>CAWIZO010000013.1:0-23988 GCA_963840665.1 Terriglobia bacterium | reverse complement strand
GGATTGAACAGCCATGTTTATTACCTTTGGGTCGCCGTTACCTAGGGGTCTTGCCGTCGTCGTCACGCGTTCAAAAAGAGAGTCGCATGTTCAACGAAGAGCTCCGGGTACATGTGGTGCGCGCCGTGATTGGAGTCGGGGTAGACGATCAGCTGCGCATACGGCATGTTCTGCTGCATGATGAAAGAGTTCACCGTGGGCATGATCACGTCGTTACTGCCGTTCATGACGAGTGTTGGCTGCTTGATCGTTTTCAGATAGTCGTAGGACCCCTTTTGCTGGACGCCCCACTTGCCCATCGCTTCGACTTGGGCGGGCGACACCTTGTCGTTCACCTCGGGATCGCGGCCCTCCTGCCTAAGATGCGTGCGCTTCAGGAATTCCCGTCCCGCCGCCTGGCCTGCCGCGGACGGACTGAATTTGACCGCGAGCCAGACATTCTCGGGCGGATCGTAGGTGGCGCCAAAGAGCCGCCCTGCAGCCTGGGTCAGCAACTCCATTCCCTGACCGCCGCGCGGACCTGTGCCATCGACGATCAACCTGCGAACGAGATCGGGCGCCTGCAACACGATTTCCTGCGCGACCATGCCGCCGATCGAGAAGCCAAGTACGTCAACTTGCTTCAGGCCCAGCGCCTTGATGAAGGCGATGGCGTTAGCGCCCATCTGCTCGAACGTCGTCGGGACCTCGCCGGAGCTGCTGGAGACGCCCGCGTTGTTGAACAGGATCACCTCACGGTCGCGAGCGAGGCCATCCGTCACCGTCGGGTCCCAATAATCCATGGTGCCGATGTAGTGCTGGTTGAAGACGATAGGCACACCGCCGGCCTTGCCGAATCGGCGATAGGCGAAGCGGATTCCGTTAGCCTCTACGAACTGTGTCGGCGCGGTCTGGTGAGTATGAATCATTATGGTCGCTCCCTTTATCATTTAGTCGGCACCGCATCGGATACGAGCGCTAGAGCTGCTTTCGCGCAGTCGATGTCGTTCTGCACTGTGGGCGCACCGCTCAGCCCGATCGCCCCGACAACTTCTCCGTTCACCTTAATGGGAAACCCTCCACCCCACGCCGCCATACGCGCAAGCGTGGGGATGCCGGCCAAAAGCGACGGGTCGCTCTGGATAAAGTTGAAAAACTCCTGCGTGGAGACGCCGAACAGAGCTGTGTATGCCTTGTTCTGGGCCATCTCAGTGGTAGGGATCGGGGCGCCATCCATCCGGCCAAAGGCCTTGAGATTTCCGCCGTCGTCGAGAATCGCTACGTTCTCGCTAACGCCAAGTTCTCTGGCTTTCGCCACCGCTGCATCCACCATTTTCTGTGCTAGCTCATAAGAGATGCTGTATTTCTTCACCACGTTAGCCATTGGACACCTTCCTCCATTTGATATTTATTGCGTGTTCATCATCCCCGCACTCCGCCAATCGCGGCGGCCTTCCCTGTGCTGCAGAATCACCTTGCCGAGATTCGCAATGTGACTTCGTGTACGTCGGTTCAGGCATTCATTCCGCCATCCACGGTAAGATTCGCCCCGGTGATGTACGAGGACTCCGGACCGGCGACAAACGCCACCATCGCGGCGATCTCATCCACACGCCCGTAACGATCGAGCGCTGTGGCGGCCTTCTGCGGCACCGCCCAATCACCCGAGGCGGGATTTAAATCCGTGTCGATCGGACCCGGCTGGACGTTGTTGACCGTGATGCCCCGGCTCCCTACCTCTCTGGAAAGCGCCTGAGTGAACATCTTGACGGCTCCTTTCGTGGCCGCGTAGGGCACAAGCCCGGGCGCAACGGCACGCTCGCCCACTGCCGAACCGATCATGATGATGCGACCACCATCATTCATGTGCTTCAGCGCCGCCTGCGTGGTGGCGAGTACGCCTCGGAGGTTGATGTCAATCACGCGATCCATCTCCTCCAGCGTCGTCTCCTCGAACGGTTTTGGAATTGCTGTGCCGGCATTGTTGACAAGCACATCCAGTCGGCCGAAGGTCGCGACCGTCTTTTCGACCGCGCGTCTTGACAGCTTCGACGTCGGCGGCGTCCGCCTGGATCGCGACAGCCTTTCCGCCGTTGCGTTCAATCGCTTTGACCACGGCGGAAGCTGCGCTGGCGTCCTTCGCGTATGTGATGGCCACGCTCGCTCCATCCGCGGCCAGACGTTTCGCGATCGCTGCGCCAATGCCGCGCGAGCCGCCTGTAACGAGTGCCACCTTTTCGGTCAACTTAGACATGTGATCTCCTATGGTTTCTGTGAACGATTCACCACTTCACTGATTCAATCGCCTGGTATGTTGATGTGCCAGCATTGCAAGCAGATTTGGCACTCTGAGGAATACCGGCTATTCCCAATAGGAATGCATAAGCAGTTGACGAATCAGTTCCGAACGTGCGGTGCCCATTTGCAGTTCACACCGGGATCTCACGCCTGCGCCCAGCGCGGGCGACAGCAGCAGGCTGGCCAGCGCAGAAGAGGAACTTTCTTTCGCTTGTTTTTCGTTACATTTGACAGTGAGGGGGGTGAATCGCTATTCCTTGCATAGCATCAATTCCATAGAGGAATACGGAGGTCGGTATGGATAGATTCGATGCAATGCAGATTTTCGTCCGAGTGGTAGAAAAAGGGAGCTTCTCCGCTGTCGCAAAGGAACGTGGAATTGGTCAACCTGCCGTCAGCAAGCAGATCGCCGCCCTTGAAGACGAGCTCGGCACAGAACTGATTCACCGCACGTCTCGCTCGATTGCGCTGACTGATCCAGGTCGCGACTTTTACGAGTCTGCTTTGCGCCTTCTCGACGACTTCGAAAACGCGACTTCACGAATTGGCCGCGGCCAAACTGCACCGAAAGGCCTCATTCGTGTGACCGTTCCTCCGACGTTTGCCCGCCTCCACATGGTGTCAAAACTGCCTTCGTTTTTTGATGCCTATCCCGACATGGCAGTTGAGATGGCGGCATCGGAGAGCCCGACGACGATCATTGAAGACGGCTTCGATTTAGCGATTCACTCAGGTGATCTCCCAGACTCCACTCTCGTTGCGCGAAGATTCGCGCAGACGATGATTATTCTCGTCGCGACTCCTCAGTACCTCGCACGACACGGCGCACCGGAATCGCCGGACGATCTCAACCGCTTTCGAGCTGTCGTTTTCGTCGAGCGGGGTTCGGTACAGCCGTGGAGCTTTGGCTCCGGGCAAGACGCAAAGCGTGTTATCCCCACAGGAGTCTTTCGAACCAGCGATATTGAACAGATGCGGATGGGTGTCCTTGAACATCTGGGGATTGCCCAGGCGCCAGCATGGCTCTTCGCCGCAGAACTCAGAGAAGGTACTGTGATACGCCTTCTGACTCCCTTTGAACGAACGGTGCCGATCCTTGCGGTTCGACCTGCTAGCCGCCGGCTGTCCGCGAAAGTACGCATCTTCATCGAGCATCTGGAGAAGACTTTCGCGCTCTGTTCCCAGTTCAATCCGCCTCGCTAAACTCTGGCCACCCTACTACCGATCAGGCGATTGCGGCATCGATCAGGGCTTCGGCCGCTTTGGCGGTAGCCTTCACTGCATCCCGCTTTCCTAGAATGCCCGCCGTCGAGTACGCCCCCTCAATCAACATGAGCAATTGGTTGCTCAGCACATCGGGCTGATGCGCACCGATGGTGCGGCAAAGCTTCAGCAATCTCTTTTTCAGTGATACGCGATTTTTCGAATCCTTCGCGGTTGTGAACCATCTAGTTCAGTACGGGGAAAGTTTGGCTTGCTGACGAACGTCCGGGGAGGAAGGGGCGCTGATCGCTGAGGTAAGAGTGCGGGCATTAAGAGGAGAAATGCTGTGGGCAAGTTACTGGGAAAAGTTGCAGTTATCACCGGCGGCACCGAGGGCATAGGGTTAGCTACAGCGCAGCTCTTCGTCAAAGAGGGAGCATATGTCTTCATCACGGGCCGCCGCCAGAAGGAACTCGATGAGGCCGTGACGGCAATCGGCAGCAACGTGACGGGCGTTCAGGGGGACGTCGCAAAACTGGCCGACCTGGATCGTCTCTACGAGACAGTCGGCAAGGTGAAGGGGCGAATCGATATTATTTTCGCCAACGCCGGCGTTGGTGAATTTGTTCCCTTCGGTAAAGTCTCCGAAGAGCATTTTGACAAGCTGTTCAACATCAATGTAAAGGGCGCACTGTTCACGGTGCAAAAGGGTTTACCGCTCCTGAATGATGGCGGCTCCATCATTCTCACGGGCTCGGTCGCGAGCGTAAAAGGCACTCCGGCCTTTGGCGTTTACGCAGCCAGCAAGGCTGCAATTCGCTCTTTCGTGCGCACCTGGACCACGGATCTCAAAGATCGTCATATCCGCTCAAATGTTGTTAGCCCGGGTCCGATCAAGACGCCGCTGACGATCCGACAATCTGCCGACGTAATTGCGAGGATTGTGTCCACCGTGCCGATGGGCCGCATGGGTGAACCCGACGAAGTTGCCAAGGCAGCGCTGTATTTGGCGTCAGATGATTCGAGTTTTGTCACGGGTATTGAACTGTTCGTTGATGGGGGCAGAGCGCAAGTCTAATCGACAGTCGCGCTTCTGACTTGATGAAACGGATCCGAATGCACCTTCGATCGACAATAAATTTGGAGAAACCTCAATGAGTACTCAACTTCATTTCGCCCCCGGTGATCATCGGGATCGAGATTTATACGCGAGGGAGCGGGTCCTGAATTCCGCCATCATCGCCGCCGATATCGGCCGGGGCTGGGAAGAATATCTAGAGATTTTCGACGCATTCTACGCCGACGAAGTCGAGGTGACCACGGACACCGAGACTGGCCCGATACGTGGCAGAGAGCGCATTCGGGCGCTCCTATTCAACTTCCTTGCCCCGCTTCATGTGATGGTTGAGATTGGGGGCCTCGCTATAGACGTTCGAGAGAGTCCAATTCATGGGGACACGCCCGATGAGACGCATTCGGCCTGGTCAGTTAGTCTGATCGGGGTGTCCGGCCGGGCGTGCGTATTGAAATGGTGCACTCTCCGAAGGTGGGCCGGCTCGCGCGTTGTGTACGAGCGCCACTACGACCACCAGCAAAGCGGTGGGCCCCTAACTGGCGACGACCTTAGTCTGAACCAGTCACTGGCGACCGTTGGATATGGCCGTCCGTCTTAGCCACGGCCAGCTATTGCCGCAAATTGAACGAAAGGAGCCAAGACTCTATGGCGTCAGATGAGGTGCTCATCCAGACCGCGATTTCATCATGGGAACAGGTGATAAAGCGCGTCGGCACACTATGTTTGAGTTGTTCCGAGGAGCAACTATTAGTCGAGGTCGCGCCTGGAAAAAACCGCATCTCGTACCTTTGGGGACACCTCACCGCCGTAAACGATGCGATGTTCAGCGTCTTGCGGCTGGGAGAGCGGCTACATCCGGAATTGGACGCCGTCTTCATCGCGCAACCCGACCGATCCGTCCCGCTTCCAACCTCCACCGAGATTGCCAAGTGTTGGGAGGACGTTCACACCGAGCTCCTTTCGAGATTCAAGACTCTCAGCTCTAAGGAGTGGTTAGAAAGGCACGGCAATGTGTCGCCTGAAGAATTCGAACGGAACCCGACGCGAAATCGACTGGCTGTGCTCCTGGGCCGAACCAACCACGCCTCGTATCACTTTGGGCAAATGATGTTGGCAAAACCAAAGGCGCCGTGAGTCGCTTTCGCGACGCTATCGGCATCACAAATTGCGGACCACTTGCATCAGATTCCTGATCTTACGCTCCGACGACGCTTTGCCGCTTTTGAGGTTCTGCGCTATGCAGAAACCGTGGAAGAACGTCAGCACAACATCGGCGATCATACTCGCGTCCAATTTCGGCTCTTCCGCCTCGATGTTTTTTATCAGCAGTCGCGTGAGTTTCTGCTGACTGCTCGAAATAATTTCCTGCGCTTCGGCCGGCAGACCCGCTAGCTCGCGCATCGAATTCACGGCGAAGCATCCTCGCTGGTCGTCATCGCAGCCAAAGCCTAGTCTCAGAAACCTCTCAATGTTGCCCCAACCGAGAGGCTGTGCTGTCAGGATTTCCGCGCCACGAGTTTGGGCGTAGCGCTCAAGACTGGCAAGAAAGAGGTCCTCCTTATCTTTGAACTCCGAATACAGGCCCGACTTGTTGACGCCGGTCGCCTGTTCCAAGTGCTGAACTGTCGTGTTCGCGAAGCCGTGTTTCCAAAAGACCGGGATGGCCCTGTCCAGCACACCCTCGCGATTGAACTTTTTCGGTCGTCCCATATGCTCCTGCAACAATCAAATGATACAGAACAATAGATGCGTTGATGAACCAAACGGTTCATAATGAGCATCGTTGAGGTACGTAATAGGGTGGTGGCCTAATGGCTGTCGAGCCACTTCCGAATATTCGAGACGGTATCTTCGTAGAACGTCTTGTAAAGACCATGCGATACGTAGCCGAGATGCGGCGTTGCCAGTACGTTGTCCAGCGTCCGGAAGGGGTGAGACGGAGGCAGCGGCTCAATGTCGAATACGTCGATCGCCGCGCCGGCGATTTGCTTGTTCTTTAAAACGCTGATCAAAGCTTGCTCTTCGATGATCGGCCCGCGCGACGCATTGATCAACCGGGCCGTTGGCTTCATTCTCTCCAGCTCTGCGGCCCCTACCAGGCCGCGCGTACGGCTGCTCAACACCAAATGGATCGTCAAGATGTCGGCCCGCTCGAACAGCTCGTCCTTGGAAACCAGGATTGCGCCCGCGGCTTTGGCGGTCTCGGGCGTCAGGTTCTGGCTCCAGGCAATCAGATCCATTCCAAAAGCGCTCCCGACCCGCGCGACCTGTGATCCAATCCGCCCAAGTCCCAGAACGCCCAGGGTCTTTCCGCGGAGATCCGTGCCCACTGTTTGCTGCCAGCCGCCGGATCGGACGGAGTTGCTCTCCGTCACAATATGTCGCGCGGAGGCCAAGATCAGCGCCCAGGTAAATTCGATCGTGGGGTCCGACGTATACCCTGTGTAAACCACGGCGATCCCATGTTCGCCCGCGGCGGCCACATCGATCGACGCGTTTCCAGATCCCGTCGAGGCAATGAGCTTGAGATTGGGAAGGCGCTCAATGATGTTGCGGGGCAGCGCGGTCCGCTCGCGCATGACACAAACGATATCGAAAGGCAGCAACCGCTCAATCACGGCGTCCGGATCGGCGAGGTGGTTCTGAAATACGGCGATGTCCGCTCGATCACGGAGCACCGACCAGTCGGCGCTCTCAAGCGCCACATTTTGGTAATCGTCCAGAATAGCGATCTTGTACTTCTTCATTGGTGTCCATCCCGGGTATCCATCCCGCTCTCGCAAAAGGCTGTCAGATTGTGAGGACGACCCTGCCAAAGGGGCGGCCCTCAACGAGGTAGCGCAGAGCATCAGCCGCCTGCGCCAGTGGGAACGTCTTTGCCACGATGGGCTTGACCGCACCGGATTGAAGTAATTGAAGAATGACGCTCCATGCGGTGGTCCATACCTCCGCAGGTTGTGCGAACAGGGAGAAGCTCTTCATACTAGCGCGCTTCCAGATAAGATCCGTGACGTCGATGGTTGCCTTGCGGCCTGCAGCGTAGCCCAATGTAGTCAGACTTCCCCCGATAGAAAGTGTGCCGAGAGCTTCGCTCAAGATTTCTCCGCCCATTGCATCGATCACGATATCGGCGCCATAACCCTCCGTGATCCGGCGAACGCCGTCGCTGAGCTTCTCCACAGAAAGGTCGATCACTTCGTCGAAACCCAGAGAGCGTGCTTGTTGCGCCTTCAAATGGTTAGTCGTGGTTGATATCGCGTGTTTCGCCCCTTGCGCCTTCGCTATCTGTGTGACTGCGTTTCCGACCGAACCTCCGATGGCAGGCGACAGCACCGTCTTGCCCTTTGCAAATCCCGCAAAACTCAGTGTCATTTGGGCGGTCAGATACGCAACAGGAACACCGGCAGCCGAAAGATCCTCGATGTTGCCGGGAATCAGACAAAGGTTCTCTTTGCGGACAGCAAGCCACTCACTGTAGGTTCCATTCTCTGAAACGCCATACGGCCCCGTAAACATCACACGCGAACCGGCAGGAAAGGCTGTTCTCCCTCCCTCCTCCACCACGCCGGCTCCCTCTCCTCCCAAGACCAGCGGTGCTTTCGCTCGCGGGTATCCCCCCGACAGAATGGTGTGGTCCAGTGGCGTGACCCCGGCCGCTGTGATTCTTACCAGGACTCGTCCATCCGAGACTGCCGGTTTTGGAATGTCCACTAGCTTCAAATCCTGGTAGCCGCTGAACCCTTCTGCTCTCATTGCACGCATGATCGTTATCCCATCCTTCACCGAGCGACTGCGCGGTTGATCACTCTGTTCAAATCACGGTTTGACGGCCTGCACGGAAGTCCAGAGCGCACCTGGATTACCCCAGTCAGGGTAGAGCTTGAGCATTTGGTCATATAGTTCCCGCGCGGTCGTTGTCCCCATTGCAAGGCGCTCGAAATCACGGATATATCTCCGCGTTTCACCGAGGATCTTGGGGCTGTCAACGTTCCCGACGCGCTTATGTCCGGCAATCACGGCACGCGGTTTAAGCGACTCCATTTTATCGAGAGCAGCGATCCACTCTTGGCGTTTCTGTCGATCGGGCGACTCTGACAGGTGCAAGTGAACGCCGTTGTAGGCGGCATCACCCGCCACGATTAAACCTATCGACGGAACATGAAGGCACGTTGTGCCGGCAGTATCGGTGAACCCGAGCGGCACACTGACTAAATCTTGGCCTTCTAAGTTAATGACGTTTCCAGTCAACTCTTCGGCGATTGCAAGCTGGCTGGAAATCTGGCCGGGGAAGCGCGGATTCCAAAACGTAGCGAGGGTCTCTGGCGATGCTTGCTGGCGCATAATCTCAATCACTTCCGGCCGTGCGACGAAACGCGCGCTTGGAAATCGCTCCAGGACTGTACTGGCGCCAAAGAAATGATCGCCGTGGCCATGGGTGGCGTAGATCGTCGTCAGATTCTTTCCGCGGGCCGCAACCCAATTCGCCAAGGCGCGCGCCTGCTCGACGGTAATAGGGGCGTCGACCAGGACAGCGTCCCGCTCCCCAGAAATAAGAGTTGACGAAATAGGCGGCCACGGCCGCTGCTTTTCGCCTGGAGGCAAATCGCTCGTGATGGCAGGTATGCTGGGCGCCAAGAACACCTCCCACGTCAGCGATATCTTTCGAGCTCTTCGTCTGGCTTTGGACGTACCGGTGTTGGATTGTCCTTGCCTTGAGCTGGACTCGCCGGCGCTGACTGGCGAAGGCAACCCCATCACGAAGGCAGTTCCCAGTGCATCCGCTAAGATTTCCCGTCTTGAAGACATCCTGGCCCTTTCGGATCGCATATCTTTATCTCTCTTCTGCTACTTCTCGTTCCATTGGTCGGTAAATACCACCGGCACCCAGCTATACCCACTCCCCTCCTTACGCAAGCGGCCCAGGGGCGGAAAAATGATGAATGCGGCACCGCGATCAAGACATCCTCACGGACGAGCTTAGGCAACAATTGACGCCGCGTCGCGGAAGCCGCGGTCTGGTCGATGTCGAAAGTCGCGGTGATCTCGGGATGCTGTAGTTGGACGCGCTGTGCATGGACGATGTCGCCCCAAAACAGGATTCTTTGTCCCTTCGACGAAAATTCATAGCCCGTGTGCCCCGGGGTGTGACCAGGCAGCGGGACGAGTTGCATGCCGTCGACGATTCGATCGGAGCGGCTAAACGTGTGCCATTTACCGGCCTTGATGTACGGCGCTGCGATGGCTTGCGCACTTTGGAAGAACGGTTGCGCATCCTTTGGCGCCTTGGCAGCGATTTCCGGCGACAACCAAAAGTCGCTTTCGGCCTTCGCGACGTAAACATCGGCATTTGGAAAGACGCGCTTTCCATCCTGAGTGGTCAGGCCGCCAACGTGATCGGAATGAAGGTGCGTGACCAGAACGATGTCGATCTCTTCCGGCGTGTAGCCTGCGCTGTGAAGGCTGCCCGCCACGCGCCCGAGTGCTCCCCCACCCCACCAGCCGCCGGCGCCCGCATCGACGAGGATTAGTTGCTTGCCGGTGTTGACCAGGAAGCCCGTATCAATGACATCCAGCATGTGCGGATCTTCGTGCAGTGCCTGTGCAACACCATCCATCGCCGCCTTCGTTCCGTTCAGCCAGTGCGGATCGAAAACGCCGGTACCATCGTATAGTGCCGTCACTTCGAGGTCGCCGACTTTCAGCCGGTAGAAGCCCGGCGCCTGATCATGATGCTGGGGTGCGGCGGCGAGAGCTGTGTTCGGGCTGGCGACAAAGCTGGTTAGGGCTGCGACGAGAGCGGCGGCGAAGCGCATCGAGTTTCTCTTGGGCACGTTCGCTTGTAATTTCATACTCGTTCCTTCCTTTTCTGTCTTCTGCGGAGCGGAGGCTTTCGTTCGGATTGCTACTTCTCCACGGCATCGTTCACATAGTCAACTGGCACCCAGGTGTAGGTGTGCCCGTCTTTCCTGATGTGCCCAAATCCTGGAAAGGGCAAGTGATCGGGTGCGACAATATAGCCCTTTCTGGCGGCATCCTCAAGAAGCCTTCTTCGGGTTACGGCGGCGGCCGCAGCGTCGGAATCGAAGCGAAGAGAAATGTCCGGATTGTCCACCTGCAGTGCGATGTTGACGACGTCGCCCCAGAACATGACCTTCTCTCCGCCGTTTTCAAGAATGTAAACGGTCAGGCCAGCGGTGTGGCCGTACGCCGGCTCGGACCGGAATCCGGGGAAGAACTCCGTGGCGCCTTCAAACGTCCTCAGCTGTCCGCTGTCCATGTACGGCTTGACCTTCGGCTCGACCTGGGCAAAAAAAGTCTTCTGTGGCTCGGTCGCGGTTGCTGCAATCGACTTGTCGAACCAGTAGTCGACCTCCCTTTTGTTGATGTGAATCGTCGCGTTCGGAAAAACCTTCGTGTTCCCATTCATCAGGCCTCCCGTATGGTCAGGATGAATGTGGGTGACGAAGACGTCGGTAATGTTCTCAGGCGGGGCCCCCGCCGCTCGGAGGGACTGCGGCAGTTTGCCAGCTGTCGGGCCGACCAGTTCGGATGAGCCGGCGTCAATTAGAACGAGTTTGTTCTCATACTGGATCAGAAAGGCGTTGACGGAAGCGTCCAGCGGCGACTTTTCGAAGTGCCGCGCCAGGAGACGTTCAACCTCCCCCGGTTTCGCGTTTTGAACCAATTCCTTGGTCAGTCCGAGGCCGACGGTTCCATCCGAGACGGCAATTAGATGAATCTTGCCGACCTTCGTTCTGTAAATGCCTGCCTGACTACGATCAAGCTTCGATACTGTCGAGAGAGATATGACCGGACTGTCCGAGGATTGCTGAGCCGACGCTGCGAGGCCGATGACGAGCAACGCGGTTGCCACGACTTGCGGCACGCAAACGTACCGTAGCTTGAGTTTCGGTCTTGACATCTTTGATCTTCCTGTTGCGTTCATTGCGGCACCCTAGAATTTGCCGTTCGAGTTTTTCCATTGATCGGAGGGCGGGATTGTTTCGAGGACATCCCAATGCTCTACCTGCTTGCTGTTCTCAATCCGGTACAGGTCGTAGAAGGCCGTGGGCTTTGCATCGAAAAGGCCATCGCTCATGACAAGGACGAAGTTTCCTTGTCCTAGGATCTTGTGGACCTTGGTGTACTTGAAAACAAAGCCGGGTTTGGCAAAGATACCGGTCTTGGTCTGAAAGCCGGACTTGTTGTCTTCGCCATCACAGTTGTGCTGGTGGAAGTTGCCCGCTGATTTGTACTGTGCGGCCTTGTCCTGCTGGCCGCCGAGCACGACATCGTTGAAGTAGTTTTTCATGAGTAATGTGTTGGCATCGGTTTTATCGAGGTCTGTGACTTTCGTAGGGCCATCGAGCTGAGTGCGACCGCTTATATTTGGGGCAGCGCACTTATCCTGTAGGTTGTCCCAATGTTCGACAATCTTGTCGCCATCGAACCGAAAGACGTCGAAGCCTACCTTCGGACCACCAAAGTTGTAATCAGTCTGTGCGATCACATAGTCGCCATCGTCGAAGCTTCTCACCGTATGAACAGTTGTACCTGCTGATGGATGAAGCACCAATTCCCTGACGCCGGCTGGCCCATCCGCGACCTGCAGATTGTGCTGCGTGTAGGTGGAACCGATGTAGGCAAGCGGACGGAGATCTCTCGTTTCCAGACTCTTCAGAAGGGTGGTAACCCTGTCGATCTTCTGAGCCGGGGTCAATTGGGCAGCGAGAGCGGCCCCACACGTAATCGAAAGCATCGTCAGAGCGCGTACCGCGAAACGCTTTTGCATTGTCAATCCTCCTCCGGGGTAGCCTACAAGCCAGTAGATGCAGCAGCCCAGGGCCGGATGCATAATTATGAACCAGTCAGTTCATTATTCTCTGTTTCAGAACCAGCCTGGTTCGATATTGCCAACTTCTCCTTCCAGGGCGAGGCGTGTTCATCGTCTATTTACTTGCCGCTCGCGTCGGAAATCTTTCCCCGAACATGGGCAGTCGCTTTTCGACTGTTGGCGAACACCATGGGACCTCACATGGTCAGGACGACGCAGAACTTGGCTTTCCCGCTCATCATGCGCGCGTATCCTTCGGCGGCCTTTGCGAGGGGATACTTTTCGATCATCGGGCACACCCGTCATTTCCGCGAACAGTAAGGTGTCCTGCGAGTCGGTGGGGATTCCGCCCGCCCAGCCCTTGATCCCCTTCTTGCCAAAAAGCAACTGATTGGGCGCCACTTTGATTGGATCCATCGTGCGCGGCCGCGCTCGTGGCGTACTGTCCGTTTTCATTTTGTGCTAGCTCATCCGCGTGCCTCAAGTCATTCTTGATTGAGTGCCACGTGCGGCTGACCGTAGAATCTGGGATTCTCAGGCTCGGCGATTTTGGCCTCGCGCGCAATCGATTGATTTTGCTATATTTGAGGTGTCGACTTGAGCGGGAGTAATTCAGTTGGAAGAATGCCAGCTTCCCGCCGCCCCCTTTCCTTTCTATAATTTAGACGCCTTACTGTCATCTTTGCTGTCCGTTTGCGTGCTCTCCGAAATCGTGTTATTCGGAGGGCACAGTGGCTCGCGTCAATCTCCTCAAACAGATCAAAATCGATGATCGCTGGGTGCTGCGATCAATTCCCAAGAAGCCTAATGGACAGCGCGATTGGAACGCACTACCCGATGGCAGCTATTTCATCGAGTGGCGCGAGAACAGCAAGCGCCGTCGCCTGCCCGCCGGGACAACCGTCGCCCAGGCGCTGGAGGTCCAGCGGAGAAAACACGCCGAACTTGGAGCGCTCGCAAGCGGCATCATTGCTCCACGGTTGCAGACTGAGGATGTGAAAAAGGCGCCGTTGCAAGCGTTGATCGACCGATACCTGGACCAGATCCAGACCCTCAAGAAACCCAACACGTTTCGCAAGTACGACGCCGTTCTGAAGCGTTTCGCGAAAGACTTTGTCGGCCAGACGCTGGACGCGATCTCCGTGGAAGACCTCAATGACTTCGTCGTGAAATTAAAGAAGAGCGGCATGTCGCCCAATACGGTTCTCCACAACGTCATCATCATCGCCCAGTTCTTCAGGCGCAATGGTCGGCCGGGCATTACGAGACTCCTGCAACTTCCAGAGAGGATCTCCCCGCTCCCCCGCGAGTACACGCAGGAGGAGCTGGCCAAGTTTTTGACCGCCTGTGATGAGTGGGAGCGCGCGCTCTTCTCGACGTTTCTGTTGACCGGATTTCGCGAGCAGGAGGTGATGTACCTGTTTTGGGGCGATGTGAACCTAGCGTTGCGGACAATCCGGGTCACCTCCAAGCCAGACCTCGGCTTTTTTCCGAAGCGCTGGGAAGAACGGAAAGTACCCGTGCCGGTGCGTTTAGCCAACATCATCAAAGGGCACCCTCAGATGAACGGAAGCGCCTTCATGTTTCCCTCACCCACCGGCAAACGTGAGCAGAACATGCTTCTTCGCTGTAAAGCGGTCGCTGAGCGAGCTGGCCTCGATCCGGCGAAGTTCGATTTGAAGACCTTTCGATCCACTTACGCAACGCGCATGCTGCGAAAAGGTTTTGATGTAAGAACTGTTCAAGACTGGATGGGTCACAAGTCGCTAGAGACCACCATGCGGTACCTGGTTCCCGCAACCGATGTGCATGACCGTTTAGATGAGATTGATCTCCCGGGCGATGCCGAACGCCTCATTCCCAAGAAGGCGCCCGAGACGCGAGCACATACGACCGACCGTGCGGCGGAAGCTGCGCTCGTAGGATTGGCAATGATTACGTTCACGAGTGCGCGGTAGACACGAACTCGCGGCGGGCCGGTTCTCCTCTTGCCGCATCGGTTCCTCGTCTCTTCGCACCGCAAGCATCAATGCACGGCGGATCTTCCTGACGAGAGGGATGGCGGTGTTGTGAGACATGCGCGGTTTCGCAACCACTCGGCCAGTTCAAGGGGACGAAAACGGACATTTGCTTCAATCTTGTAGTGCGGGATCATATTTCGCGAGACGTAGCTGTAAACTGTCTTTTCACTGATTGCCAGCATCTTGGCCACGTCTCGCGCGGTCAGGAATCCATGGCAAGCCGCTAGCCGTTCAAAAACGTCTCCCGGCTCGGAGATCGAAAGAGTGGGGGAGGTCGACATACAATTCTCCGCGGGCGGAAAGCCGCCTTGGAATCACATGTAGATTAATAACCCGAAATTGAAAATTGTTCAAATGGACCGCGAGGCTCCATCGATTTCTCATTCCGCTGGACGGCTCTCGGGCCTTCGCTTTACTAACGCCCGGATCGATTTGATCTATATGAGGATCTGCCCCATATAAGGGGTATGCCGAACGTGTCCCAACTGGCCCGATCTCTCGAGGAGCAACGGCTTCCATTGGGAGGCTGGAGTTATCTGAATTCTTCCCAAACCAGCGTCGAGGCGACGTCTTTGGCCGCAATGGCATTAAGCTCGGAATCGTCGGACGCGAGTGGATCGGGAATTGAGCAGCTGTTGCGTTTGCAGCGACGAGATGGAGGTTGGCCGGCCTTTCTGGGAGACTCGGAGGGCAGTTGGACAACGGCCCTTGCCCTTTGCGCCCTCAATCAAATGACTGATTTCGCCAGCGCCCGTGAGAAGGCCTTTCATTGGCTCATCGCAGAGCGGGGCCGAGAGGCGCACTGGTTCTGGCGATGGAAATTCAAGACCGCCGATCGCAACGTTCGCTTCGATCCCGACAAGTATGGCTGGCCCTGGATTTCCGGCTCTGCAAGCTGGGTCATCCCCACAGCGTTCAGCGTCATCGCGATCAAGCAATTCACGGTCTGCAATCGCTCCGAGGCATCGGAGAAACGAATCCATCTGGGCGTCGAGATGCTTCTGGACCGCGCATGTGTTGACGGAGGGTGGAACTCCGGAAACAGCGTTGTTTACGGAGTGCCGCTGCGCCCGCATGTTGAGGCGACAGCGATCGCGCTGCTGGCTCTCCAGGACGAACAGCGAACCGAAATGATTCAAAAGAGCTTGTCATGGCTGCGACAGAACGCAGCCAGCGTCGATTCTGTTTCCAGTCTTGCCTGGTGCATTCTCAGCTTGTTCGTGTACCAAGAGCCTATCGGAGGGCTAAAGAACAGATTGGCGACCATCATCGGAGACGGCCGCGACATCCGGAATAATGCAACTCTCGCCACCGCGATTCTCGCGCTGAAGTGCGGCGAGATGATTCATCCCTTCGAGGTGCTGCGATGAAGCTCGATCGGCGACGATTTCTTGGCTCATCAGTAGGTGTGGCCGCGGCAGCAGGGGTGACGGCCGAATGGGTTTGGCCGAAGCACTCTGTCTCGTACCGGAGACCTCGTTCGGCTGTGGCGGTGCTGAATGCGGCCGAGTACTCGGAGAGGATCGAGGCGCTCCTTCTGGATGGATTGCGGTTGTTCCGGCTACAGGTGCTGGGGCGGTCCATTCTTCTAAAACCAAACTTGGTGGAAGACTTGCCGGGTCCCGTGAACACGAACTCGGCTCTGATTGGCGCCGCGGCGCGATGTTTCCTCCGTCTTGGCGCCGCGCGGGTTGTGATTGGCGAGGGCCCCGGACATCAACGCGACACGGAACTCGTAGTGCAGGCGGCAGGTCTCAAGCCGCATCTCGCGGAACGGCAGATCGAGTTCGTGGATCTCAACCGGGACGAGCTCAGAAAAGTGAAGCTGAAAGCCAATTACAGCGGTCTAGGCGAGCTCTGGCTGCCGCGTGCGGTTCTCGAATCCGACTTCGTTGTTTCAATGCCCAAAGTGAAGACCCATCATTGGGCAGGGGTCACGCTGAGCTTGAAAAACATGTTCGGTGTTGTGCCAGGCATGAAGTACGGCTGGCCGAAGAATCTACTGCACTGGAGCGGAATTCACGAAAGCATCCTCGACATCTGTGCGACCGTTCCGATCCACTTCGTGATCGCTGACGGTATTACCGCAATGGAAGGCAACGGACCGCTTCAGGGAAGCCCCCGCCAACTGGGCAAGATTGTACTTGCCGATGATCCTGTCGCGGCAGACGCAACCTGCGCACGACTGATGGGCTTTGATCCGCTCCGGGTTCGGCATCTCTCCGAGGGGGGCCATTTCCTTGGGAACCTTCGCGAGGACCGTATCAGGATGTTGGCGGAAGAAGTCGGAGCACCGACGCGCCCGTTTTCGGTACTGCCGGAATTCCGCTACCTCCTTGCAGTGAAGAGCTAGAGAAAGAACTGCTGGAGAGAGATCTGCGGCCAACGGGGCGTCCGTGAACCCAACGGAATGAGGGAAAGTGGTTCCCGCGAAAAAAATGCGGCGGTCCCCTGTCAGCCCAATGTCCTTGCTTCCTGCTGCGCCAGTCTCGGCCGGAAGGAAGGAGGAAAAGTGGTTCCCTCAAAAAACGTGCAATGATTCCCGGCGATCCGATCTGCTGGCGTTTCTGGGCAACCGATCTCAGCGGGAAGGAACGAGGAAAAGTGGTTCCCTCGAAAAGAGTGCCGCGGTCCCCTTGCGAACCCGACTTCCCTGGCTGCCTCTAGGCGAACGGGCTCGGCCGGGCGGCATGAGGAAAAGTGGTTCCTTCGAAAAAAGTATCGCACCTCTGGTGGAGCCTGACTCCTGGACCTCGGTCTGAACAGAGGGAATGAGGAAAAGTGGTTCCGTAAAGAAAATGTACCGGGCACATTGTTCGTCGCTGAATTGGAAGGTCTTCCGGACGAGCCCGTAACAAGGCAGTTTTGGCGAAAGACCGAGAAGTTGAGGAGCCCTCGGAACGATTCTGCCTTAGCATGAGGCTTCAAGGAGCCCCGACGAGTGTTCTCCTCGATCCAAGAGTTGTCCGAGAAGCTGGAGGCCGCCAAGTACGTGACGGATCCGGTAACGCTCAAGGTGATCTATCTTGCCGCCCAAATGCAGAAGCCCGTCTTGGCCGAAGGGCCACCGGGCTCTGGTAAGACAGAACTGGCCAAAGTAGTTGCTCTCGCGGCAGACACCACCATCGAACGTCTTCAATGCTACGAGGGTCTCAATGAGGAAAAGGCCATCGGCAAGTTCGACGAGTCCCTGCAGCGTCTCTACCTGAATACACAGGGCAGCACGGCATCTGCCAGTTGGGCGTCCTTACGGCGCGATCTGCACACGCTGGAATTCTTTCAGGAAGGACCACTCCTGAGGGCGCTCCTGTGTGAGAAGCCGTGCGTCTTGTTGATCGATGAAATCGACAAGGTCAGTGAAGAGTTCGAAGCGGAACTCCTCGAGATCTTGAGTGACTGGCAACTGTCCATCCCTAAGATCGGCACGATCAAGGCGAAGAGCAAGCCCTTCGTGGTGCTGACCTCGAACGAAGTTCGCCGGATCGGCGATCCGTTGCGGCGTCGAAGTCTATATCTTCGGTTCGAACACCCAACGATCGAGCGGGAGACCCAGATCCTGGAAAAGCGAACGGCTGACACACATGCGGAATTACATGGCCAGCTTGCCGGCTTCGCGCACGCACTTCGCGGCTACACCCTGGAAAAGGCGCCATCGATCGCCGAAATGCTCGACCTCGCCGAGGCGCTTAAAGTCCTAGGCGTTCGCGAAATCAGCGCCGACCTGCGGGATGTTCTCCTGCCTCTGATTGCCAAGACGCAGAACGACCGCAAACGGCTCTTGCTTCGGGATGGCTTCGAAAGCCTGGTCTACGACACACAGCAGTACAGCAGGGACGGAGGCCAGGCAGCTCTTGAGCAAAAGGAACTTGTATGCACAGAGCGGCGGCGTTACTAAGCGTAGTGTGCGTGATGGCTCCCGCGTTTGCGGGGGAGTCGCTCAGCATGCGCGAGTACGAGGAGCGCTGCGCGAGCTACTACGCCCAGGAATATGGCGTCTCGCCGGCTCTTGTGCGCGCCATCATTCAGATCGAATCCGCATGGCAGCCGGGCGTGGTTTCCTCAAAGGGCGCCATGGGCTTGATGCAACTCATGCCCGCGACTGCGCAGCACTTTGGCGTGACGCACCCGTTCTACATCCACGAAAATGTGCGTGGCGGAGTCGCATACCTGGCGGAGCTTCAAGCACTCTTTCATGGAGACTTTCGCCTTGTCGTGGCCGCCTACGCGGCTGGCGAGAAGCCGATTCTCGCGCGTGGGCTGGACTACTCGTCGGAAGAGGTTTACACATACGTCCAACGGATTGTGCAACAGTATCGCGCCGAGTTGAGGCGCAAAGGAGGGAGATAGCATGGATCGTCCAAAGGCATATATTTGTCTGGTTTGGTTGGTGGGAGTTGTCTCGGCCCAGACCGGGCAGCAGGGCCTAACAAGACCGACGCCAGCGGTGTTGGTGACGCCTGCAACCAACCGGGCACAGCTTGAACCCGTGATCCTGACTCGGGCCAGTCTTGACGAGAAGGTCATCACTTTGCGGCTTGCTCCGCGGGTGGCCACATCGATCCGAATGCCCGAGCCCGTAAATTCGGTTGTGGTGGGAGACCCGGAAAACTTTCAGGCTGAGCATTCCGAACATGAGCCGGAACTCGTGACCGTGAAGCCAGTAGCCCCTCAGCCAGCGCAGACCAACCTGTTGATTACGACTACATTAGGTCACCAGGCAAATCTTTTGTTGATCAGCTTCGGTGAGCAGAACGGCGCAACCCAAACGGTTGACGTGCTGCTGAAATACGGCAAGCCCACTGCGGGAAGTTTCCTTGTAGAGGAGAGCCCGTTCTCCGCTTCGTTCATCGCCGAAACGCAAAAGCTTGATGTACACGCCAAGGGATCGGACGTGGCATCAGGGAGTCCGACGACGGTGCAACTCGCTGGGCTGATGAAGGCGGCGAGTTTCGATCCGCCCAGGGCAATCGACGGCAAATCCACCGAAGTCCTGGATAGACTGCTCGACCGTCAGAAACGCGCGCCCCTTCCAGTCCTGTATGGCCAGCACCCGGGTGAGATTGAAGCCGGGCCGCGCATCAAAGCTGGTGTCAGCGAGGTGCTGGACGAGGGAAACGAGGTCGTCGTTCTGTTCTCCGCCGTAAATCCCTCAAACCATGCGATCGAGATTCTGCCACCGCAGGTTCAACTCGGCGGCAAGGCCAAGAAGAAGTGGACCACCGCAGAGCAGCTACGCGTGATCGACTTTCGACTTGAGCACACGGCGGTTGGGCGCGGGGCAGCGAACGGATGGAGTGGTGATCTTCGAGCGGCCGAACTTCAAACAGTCCAGCGAAACGTTATTCTTGCAAGTCGCCGACTCGGGAGCGGTGGACCTTCCGGCGCTAGCCCCGATCGGTTTCGGAATCAGCAGTTTTCGAGGAGGTTCGGCCTATGAAGCCCGATGACAAAACTGAACGAATTAAGCCTGTAGAGGATCGCGAGGAGAACCCGAGTATCGAACGCGAGCGTGAGTCCGAGGCGGCGGAAGTACAGGAGCCACAGCCTACGGGATGGGCTGCGCAATTGCGGCAAATCATGCACGGTTCGGCGCAGGGTGAAGCCCGAACCAACATCAAGCGTCAGCAACTCAGAGAGGATCGCACCAAAAGCTTTCTCTTGCTTGCGGGGCTCACGGTTGTGCTGGCGCTTGCGTTCTTTGTGATGTTCTCTACGCCCAGCACGGGCCGAAAGGACATCGCCAGAACCAACCAGCCCAACCTCGGCCGCGGATCAGGCGGAGAGAATACGGATACAAGCCACTCGGTGACGCCACTTCTCAATGCCGATACGCGGAATCCGGATGATAACGCCGGGAACCTCAGTGCGCAGGACATTCGCAATACCGCGAAGCAACGGATGTTAGCGCAAGCAAGCCCCTCTTTCGGGGATGCCCCGGCACCACCGCCTCCAGCCCCTCGTCCTGAGCCCAAAGACTACGCTTTGAACAGAATTCAGTTTCCTCCAGAGCAGCCACAAACCACGACGCCCATTCCAGCTCCGAAGGTCGAGAAACTGACCAAAGCCTCGCTGGTGTTCGTGAGTTCAGGATCCGGACTGCGGGTGACCGCGCAGACTTCGAGCAGCGTGCAACCTGTGGTGCTCGAACGGAATCCGGAATTTATGGCGCTGCCGACCGGGACTCGGCTGATCGCCCGGCTGCAAACCCCGGTGAGTTCGGCTGTCAAGACGCCCGTTGTAGCTGCCATTGAGTACAACTATGAGCGGGATGGCGAGATTGTCATCCCAGCGGGCTCGAAAGCATTTGGAGAACTCAGTCAGGTGAATGATCAAGGCTATGTCGGTATTCAGTTCCACACGATCCAAATGCCGGACGAGACGACGCAGAAGATTGAAGGCCATGCGGTCGGGTTGCAATATCAGCCGTTGCGAGGCCAGGTTACCGGCCGGAACACCGGCAAGAAGTTTCTGGTTCGAAGCCTGACCGGAATCGGGACCATCCTAGCTGCAACGGTTGGGGTTCAGAGCGGCACGGGGGTTACCGACGCTCTCTCAAATAACGTTCTGCTGCGAGAGCGAGTCGCAAACAACGTCGCGGTCGCAGGCGAGCAGCAGCTGAACGACTTGGCGTATCACCAAAACATCGTGGTGACTGTGCCGGGCAACACGCGGTTCTACATCGTGTTGGCGAAACCCACTGGCAGTGGCGCTGGCGCCGGGCCAGCGGGATCGGCGCCAGCCGGGAATCCCAGCGGCGCTTCGGGCTACGCAACGGCTGCCACGCCCAGCGTGCAAGAACTACGGGAACTGATGGAGTTGAAGCGGGAACTGACCCAGATGTACCAGCAGCAACAGAAAGCACTGATCGCGCAGACGGCGACCGAACAACAGTAAAGACGTGAGGAATAGTACGGACGCTGAAAGTCAGCATGACGCCATTCCCAGTGGCTTGGCAAAGCTCTCTGAACGGAGTAAATTGATTCCAAGGAGAGCTGTATGTCTTCTTGGCCTTTCCTCTTCGCTGCGGCACTCGCGATTTGGCTTCTCCTCAAGGGGCCGGCAGCGAAGACGCCACTCTTCGTCCAAATAGTCTGCCGCATTGCCATTGTGTTCTTCGCATACTGCGGGGTCCTGTATCTATTGAAATGGGACCCATTCTGGAAATGGATGCTGTCATTGGGATTCAGAACCGAAACAACGGCCGAAGGCTTTCTGATCCTCGTATCGACGATCGTTTGGCTTATTGCGACATTTCGTATCATCTTTTCGCGGTCTCCGATTCCGCGCTCTCGGCGCTCGCTCCGTTGGGCCAGAGAGTCGCGTCGCGCGACAGGAAACGAATCCATCCAGCCTTTCCTTGAAGAATATAGCCATCTTCCACTACTTCTTCTATTTCTTCAGCCGCAAGTAACTAAGAGCGTCCCGATTCCGGTGAGCCAGCTCAAGCGCGCGATAGCTCCTGGCATCCGCCACTGCTGTCCTCTTCTGACCACACTGCAATCTCCTCCCTGACCCTCCAGCGGGCTGCGCAGAGTCGGATTCGTTTGCGCGCGTTTTCCAATCAGGCTATTTTTTCCTCATCCCCGAAAGGGGAAGAAAGGAGCAAGAAAATCCAGAGCGCTCAGCTGAAAATAGACCAGTAAACGCCGCGTGAGCGGCGTTGCTGGCGGAGCAAAACCAGGCCGCCAGGAGACTGGTTCCATCGAACATTCCCATAGGCTTATGTTTTGTGGAACACCTGAGAGGTGTACACAGTGGAGCTGTATGCGCGGGTGCGGCGAGCGGTTGTCGTCGACAAGATGAGCGAGCGCGAGGCGGCCAAGCAGTTCGGGCTGGCTCGCGAGACCGTGCGGAAGATGCTGCGGTACTCGGTGCCGCCGGGCTACCGGCGGCAGCAACCGGCGCGCCGGCCGAAGCTGGACGCCTGGGTGGGCGCCATCGACCAGATCCTGGAAGACGACAAGGCGGAAGGCAGGAAGCAGCGCCACACCGCCAAGCGGATCTTCGAGCGGCTGCGCGACGAGCACGGCTACACGGGCGGCTATACGATCGTGAAGGACTACGTGCGGCTCAGGAAGCTGAGTCGGCGCGAGATGTTTGTGCCGCTCGCTCATCCGCCGGGAGACGCGCAGGCCGACTTCGGCGAAGCGATGGTGGTGATCGCCGGCGTGGAGTGCAAGGCGCACTATCTGGCGATGGACCTGCCGCAGTCCGATGACTGTTTCGTGATGGCCTTTCCGGCCGAGACGACGGAAGCTTTCCTGGAAGGTCACAACCACGCCTTCGCGTATTTCGGCGGCGTGCCGCGCACGATTCTGTACGACAACACCAAGATTGCCGTGGCGCGGATCTTGGGCGATGGGACGCGGATGAAAACGCGAGCGTTCACCGAGCTGCAAAGCCATTATCTGTTCGCGGAGAAGTTCGGCCGCCCTGGCAAGGGCAACGACAAGGGGAAGGTGGAAGGGCTGGTGGGCTACGCGCGGCGGAACTTCATGGTGCCGCGTCCGCGATTCGCCACCTGGGACGAGTTCAACGCTCACTTGCTGGTTCAATCTCAGAAGCGGCGGGAGCGCAAACTACGGGGACACCAGCAGACCATCGGCGAGCGTTTCGAGAAAGACCGGGAGCGGCTGCTGCCCCTGCCGGCGGCGCCGTACGAAGCCTGCGACCAGCGATCTACGCGGGTGACTTCGATGTCGCTGGTGCGCTATCGCACCAACGATTACTCGGTGCCGGTGGAGTGGGGACACCGCGAAGTGCTGGTGAAAGGGTTCGTTCACGAAGTAGTGATCTGCGCGGGGAGCGAGGTGATCGCGCGCCACCCACGAAGCTATGAACGCGAAGACATGATCTTCAATCCGCTGCATTACCTGGCGCTGCTGGAGCAGAAGACCAACGCACTGGACCAGGCCGCGCCGCTGATTGGCTGGAAGATGCCGGAAGGCTTCGACGAACTTCGCCGCCTGATGGAAGCGCGCCTGGGCAAGAAGGGCAAGCGCGAGTGCGTGCAAGTCCTTCGGCTGTTGGAGACGTTCCGGCTGGCGGAAGTAGAGCGGGCTATCGATGATGCCCTTCGGATGGGGACGATCTCGTTCGACGCCGTCAAGCACCTGCTGCTGTGCCGCATCGAGCAGAGGCCGGCACGGCTGGATCTGGAGAACTATCCGCATCTGCCGGTGGCGCAAGTGGCGACCACCGTGGCCGCCGATTATCTAGCCCGCTAAAAGGTTAGGTGCGTGTTGATATGGACACGCCCCAGGTTCTACTCGATCATCATCTGAAAACGCTGCGGCTGCCCACGTTCCTGCGCGAGTACGACAAGCTCGCGCAGCAGTGCGCCGCCGAGGGTGTGGACTTTCCACGTTACCTGCTGCGGTTGAGCGAGTTGGAACTGTTGGATCGCGAACGGCGCGCCACGGAACGGCGCATCCACCAGGCGAAGTTCGACGTGGTCAAGAGTCTGGACACTTTCGAGTTCCTGGCGATCCCATCCTTAAATAAGTCGCTGGTCCTGGATCTGGCCCGCTGCGAGTTCATCGAGCGCAAGGAAAACATCCTGGCGTTGGGAAACTCGG
>CAWIZO010000012.1:0-492305 GCA_963840665.1 Terriglobia bacterium | reverse complement strand
TCCCACGTCTCCGGCAGCCAATGTTTGTAAAGTTCGTGCGGGTCCTGGATGAAAAGCATTTCGTCCGAATAAATCTGGTAGTTCCCTGCCTGCACCGAGCCGATGGGAAAAGCGTAACTCTTGCCCGCCTTCTCGAATATGGCGATCACCTGGCGCTGGTCAGACGAACCGGGAGAGACATCGGTGGTGACATCTTTGATATCAAGACGCTCGATGGGAAGCAGGGTTCCGGCTTCGTGCGCGAAGTCGGCATGATGCGTAGCCGGATCGTAGGGATAGTAAGTGTAGCGGTATCCTTCCTTGACCCAGACCGGCTGCTGCGTAAGCTGTTTCGCGGATTTAAGATCGTAGGGGTAAAGCTTCTTGGGGATGACGTAGTAGTCGGCATTCAGAGGCGGCGCGGCCTTCTGTTCGTTTTCCATTTTCCCGGAGCGGCGCGAATAGAAAACGTAGACGACGCGAATTCCGGCGACGAGCATGGCGAAGACCAGCACGAGCTGAATGCGGCGTTTTAGTTCGGGACTCATAGCTCATGGAGAATTTACCAGAACATCCGGTCTCCGGTCGCGGGTCGCTGGTCGCGGAGTCCGCGGACAGCGGATAGGTCACACTAATGGGGTAAACTGGAGCGTGGGGTCAGGCTTTTCGCCTACCCGCTTTTCAGGAGATGGGAATGCCTACAGCGTTAAGCCAGGATGATGTTTTGAGCGCGTTAAAGCAGTGCTATGACCCGGAGATTCCGGTAAATATTGTGGATTTGGGGCTGATTTACAGCGTTCGTTTCGATGCGGTTGCCGAGGATCAGCAAGACGTCACCGTGGATATGACGCTGACGGCGCCCGGGTGTCCTTCGCACGTGGAGATCAGCCAGCAGGTGAAGTCGAGGATTGAGCAAATGCCCGGAGTCCGTAACGCGAACGTCAACGTAGTGTGGGAACCGGCGTGGACGCCGGAGCGTTTGAGCCCGGACGCGCGGAAGCAGTTGGGAATTGAGTAAGACGGGCGAGGGCGCCCGTCCTCCGTCACAAATTCGATCTAGTCGCTTAGAAGCGCGTCGAACCACTTGCGGCGTCCGGCTTTTTGCGTCACGCGCTGCATGACTCCAGCGATCATATCCAGGTACTTGGTTCCGCGTTCAGCGTAGTCAGGGAGATGTTCGCGCACGTCGGCGAATTTCTCCGGATATTCTGACGCCAGAGTCGCGATTCCTACGCCCGCCACGAGCAGGCCCGCGGCGGTCTTCCCTTTCAGTAGCAGGATGACGCTGGTTCCGGCCGATCCTGCCACCAGTACGCGTTTCCAATCCTTCATTGCGCGGCCTCCCGGGTTCTATTGTAAAACCACTTCACAAGATTCCGTATACTTCTCCGTTGTTATCAGGAGGAGTTGGATGCAGAAGCGGTTCTGGGCAGTGATTCTATTTGCAGGCCTGGTTGCGTTCCCGGCGGGGGCGCAGACCAAGCCACGGGCAAGGGATCTGGGGGTTCCGTTCGATGGCACGCCCGGGAACGCTGAACGCGATCACTGATGTGAAGGGCGTGGAGGTGGGCGAGACCACGCTGATTTCCGGCGAAGGAAGATTGCAAGTGGGAGTCGGCCCGGTGCGCACCGGAGTAACGGCGATCCTGCCGCGCGGAAAGAATCTGCTCGATCCCGTCTTTGCCGGATGGTTCAATCTCAACGGCAGCGGAGAGATGACGGGCACGGCATTTGTCGAGGACTCTGGGTTTCTCGATGGCCCGGTGATGATTACAAACACGCACAGCATCGGCACCGTACACGACGCCGTGATTGCCTGGCGGATCAAGAACGGGCCTCCCGATCAGGATGGATACTGGTGGTCCACGCCGGTGGTCGCCGAAACCTGGGACGGCTACCTCAACGACGCAAACGGATTTCATGTAAAGGCCGGGCGTTTTTCGAGGCGCTGGACCAGGCGCGTGGAGGGCCCGTACCCGAAGGCAATGTGGGCGGCGGCACCGGCATGATCTGCAATGAATTCAAGGGTGGGACTGGGACTGCGTCGCGAGTGCTGAATGCGAAAGACGGCGGATATACCGTGGGAGTTCTGCTGCAGTGCAATTATGGGGAGCGCGACCAGCTACGCATCGCGGGCGTGCCAGTGGGAAGAGAAATTTCTGAGCACACAGTCCGTAACAAAGATGTGGGATCGATCATCGTCGTGGTAGCCACGGATGCGCCGTTGATTCCGACGCAATTGAAGCGGGTAGCGAGGAGAGTGTCCTTGGGATTGGGGCGGGACGGAAGCTTTTCAGGCGACGGATCGGGCGACCTCTTCATTTTTTCTCGACCGCGAATTCGGGAGCGGCTTCGAACAAAGGGCTGCGCCAAGTCACGATGCTGCCCAACGATCAGATCGATCCGATTTTCCTGGCGACCGTGCAGGCCACGGAAGAAGCGGTGATCAACGCCATGGTGGCGGCAGAGACCATGACAGGAGTGAATGGCCGCACGGTGATTGCATTGCGCATGACCGCCTGCGAGAAGTGCTAAAGAAGTACAACCGGCTGGCCAAATAAAAATTGGAGACGGGAAACCCGCCTCCGATGAATTCATGAAGAACGCCGCGTTATTTCAATCCACTCTGGGTCAGCTTCACCGCACAGATCTGGTTGGCGCAACTGCCCACGTTGACCGTGCCCAAGGTGCTGAAGTAGACGCTGGAAGCCTGACTGGCCGTGCTGTCATTGTCAATGACCATTCCGCTGATTCCGCCGGGATAATTGACATACGCCAACGACTTGGTGATGACCCCAGTGCTGATGTCATTAGTGATGACATTGCCGTTCGTAGGATCGATCAGGCCGCTGACCAACAAGTCGTGATCCCCGTTTCCCAGGTTCAGATTCGGGTTATAGAACTCGGTGTAAGGAGCGCACGCAACGCCATTCGCGCCGGCGAGGCGAACCAGGCCCCGGTGGGAGTGCTATTAATGGTGGGATAGTTCGTGAAACCGATCCAATAATGATAGGGAACGTTGTCGGTCGGTCCGGTGCCGCAGACAAACAGCTCGCCGCTGGTGGGCGTCGCGCCCCAGTAGTTGTTATCGAAGGTTCCGGTGTGGACATTCACTTCACCTTGACCGATCGAAACCCGCACAATACCGGTCAGGGTCTGGCTCATCTGTTTCACGACTGCGCCAGCGCCGTCATTGCCGGAGAAAACGAAGAGCTTCTCACTGCTGCCGCTGGCATCGAGGATGGCGGAATCGGGTATGCCGTACGCGGTTCCCGTTGCCGTGCAGGGAGCGGGCGTCCCGGTGCGTGCCGGAGGTTGGTTGTTGTGCAGCCGCCTCCGCCTACCATGACCGGTCCGGCCAGGAGAGTTGGAGTGGATCCAGAAGCGTTGATCGCCCAGATTTCGCCGAGCTGATCACCGACGAAGATGTAGCCATAGGGGCTGTTGTTAGATGGGTCCGTTCGGCTGCGGTAAAGCGCCGCCCGTGCCAGCCACCGGCAAGGTGAAAACCCAGTCGACCGTCGGATTAGCGTTAAGGGCACAGGTGAACACACAGCTGATGCGGTAAATCTTCCCGTCGTCAGAAGCGACGAAGCCCTTGTCGGAACCATAGTCGACCCACGGCGAGGCATAGGTAGTGGTCGAGGTTGTGGAGAACGTCACCGACTGCCGGCAATTTGCGCCCGCGGTGCAGGTAGGAGCGCCCGGCTGGACCGACTTGGCGATCGTTCCCTGCCCGGCAACCCAGGTCAAGATGTGAAACACGGAGGAACTGGCTGCGCTCTCGACGTAGGCGATTTTCGTTCCATCGCGGATCGAACTGGCGACGTTAGAACGCTGCCTCCGGCCGTACTGCCGTCATAAGCGAAGTCAACGGTTGGATTAGCACCGCAAAGGCCGCTGGGATTGCCACTATAGAGATTATCGATGCCAACGATGTTGGGCTGACCTTTGTTGACGCCAGCCACATTGAAAACGGGTACGAACATAGTCGGCCGTGCAACTGGGGGTTCCGCCGGGTATTCGGATACTTGTATTTCACCGGAGACATCACTTGGGAAACGTGTCCGGTGCCAAGGGAAACCGACCAGTCAATCTTGCCACCGTGACGGACGCTGCTGCCATCGATGACGACCCGCTTAGTAGGAGGGTTCCACCAAACTGGCGTCGGAATGCGGGGCGCAGGGCCTGTGGGATCAATAGCGCGTGGTCCCAATTGAAGCAGGACTAGAAAAGTTTTCAGATTTGCGCGATGCGCAAATTCTCGGCAGTGAACCCGCCGCTCACCATGATATGGCGAGATGTCCAGTCTCTAACTTCGCCAACATGCTTGGTTTGCCAGGCTGCTGGCTGTTGTTGAGCAGTTGCCAAAGCCAAGCTAATAATTAAGAAAAGCGAAAGTTGCACATAATTTTTTGAAAACATCCCTAACTCCCCCGTTAGACACAAGGCACTATTTCCAAGTTTAAGACAAGCGTTTCCAGTTTCTTTAACGGGAAATGTGCCCACCGAATCACTTTAGTAATCAGGGGATATGCCCCTTTCCGTTGAATTTGGGCTGAGTTATGCAACCCCGTTACGCCGGGGCGGGTTATGTGACCTCCTTCAGGGCCCCGGCGAAAGCATCCAGCGCATGATCGATTTGCTCTTGAGTGATGATCAGCGGAGGCTGGAAACGAATGACGTTGGCATAAACACCACCGACACCCACCAGCACGCCCTTCTGCAAGAAGATTCGCGAATCGATTCTGCTTCCGCGGTGCTGGCGTTTTCTCCGCGTCGTTCACTAACTCGACACCGATCATCAGACCCAACCCGCGAACATCGCCGATCAGCGAGTTGCTCTTTTGCATGTCTTTCAATTTGCCCATGACATGTCTGCCCATTTCCGTCGCACGCGCAGGTAGTTTTTCGCGTTCAATGAACTCTATGTTTGCAAGTGCGGCCGCGCAAGAACGGGATTGCCGCCAAACGTGGTCAGGTGATCACCTGGCTTATAGGCTTCGGCGATTTCCGGACGCACCGTATAGGCACTGAGCGGGAAGCCGTCAGCAATGCCCTTGGCTGTGACAAAGATATCCGGCTCCACACCGTAATGTTCAATGGCAAACATTTTTCCTGTTCGGGCAAATCCCGACTGGACTTCATCGGCAATAAAAAGAATGCCGTAGTGATCCAGGACCTTTTTCACCTCTTTGAAGTAATTGAATGGTGGCACGATGATACCGCCCTCGCCCATAACAGGTTCGGCGATAAATGCAGCGACGTCATCGGCAGTGGCGAAGCGCACAACTTCATCGATTGTCTTGGCACAGTGACGGGCGCACTCTTCGGGATCGTTGGGCCAGAGTGAACGGTAGGCATATGGGGCTGGTGCAAAGGCAATGCCGGAAGCATACGGCCCGCCTTTTTCTTGCGCGCGTAGTTGCCGGTGATGCTGAGAGCACCCCAGCTGCGTCCATGGAAGCTGCCATGAAGCGAGATGAACTCATGCTTTCCGGTATAGAGACGGGCAAGTTTCAATGCCCCTTCAATGGCCTCGGCACCGCCGTTACCGAAAAAGGTTTTGCTTACAGCCGGGGGTACATTTGCGCGATCTTCTCTGCGAGGTCGGCGACCGGCTGGACGTGATAGAGATAAGATGAGCAGTGCACGAGTTTATCCATTTGGGCTTCTCGCCGCCGCGATTACTTCAGGATTGCAGTGCCCGGCGTTGACCACCGAAATGCCTGAAAAACAATCGAGATATTCGCGGCCATTGTCGTCCCAGACTTATAACGCCGCTGGCACGATCGATGACGATCGGCGGCAACCAACTTCAGGAAGCCGGTCATTACGTAGTCTTTGTACTTCTGGATAGTGTTCGACATTGCTACCTCGATCTAATGGACTTCAAAAGCACTAACCACGAAGGACACGAAGGAAAACAAATTAGATGTTTGCGATCTCACCTTCAACACCGTGCACGAACAGAAACAACACCAAAGTTTCTCGTGATTTTACCTTCGTGTAACTTCGTGTCCTTCGTGGTTGAAGGTTTTGAAGAATCAAAATTTTCGCGAGTGCTCCTTCGCCCAGCGCTCTACGACGACCTTCTTCTCGGTATAGAACTCGACCGCATCGCGGCCCTGGCCGTGCATATGCCGAAGAAGCTGTCTTTCCATCCACTGAACGGGAAATAGGCCATGGGCGCGGCAACACCGATGTTGATTCCGATGTTCCCGGCGGGCGCTTCATAGCGGAAGCGTCGCGCGGCCGCGCCGCTCGACGTGAACAATGAGGCCTGTTGCCGTATGGGCTTCGCTCTAGCCATGCGAGCGCTTCGTCCAGGTCGTTGGCATGGACCAAGCTCAGGACCGGCCCGAAAATTTCGGTGTCCGCGAGTTCGCTGGTGGCGGGAAGACCGTCAAGGATTGTGGGCTTCACGAAATTGCCGCTCGCGTTTCGGGATTTTGGCGTTGCGGCCGTCGAGCAGAACCTTGGCGCCCTGCTTTTCGCCAGCGCCAATGAGCGACTCGACACTTGCCTTGCTCTGGCGCGTGATCACCGGACCCATCTGGACGCCGTCGTCGAGGCCATTACCCACTCTTATTGACGCCAGCTTCGGTGATTGAATCGCGAAACGTCTTCTGCGCCTCACCGACCGTCACAGCGACCGAAACCGCCAGACAGCGTTGACCGCGCATCCGAAAGCGCTGTCGGTGATGATCTGCGTCGCCATCTTCATGTCTGCATCGGGCAGGACGATGACGTGATTCTTCGCGCCGCCCTGGCACTGCGCGCGCTTGCCATTCGCTCCGGCGCGAGCATAATGTACTTCGCCACAGGCGTGGAACCGACAAAGCTGATCGCGCGAACTTTGGGATGATCGAGCAGGGTGTCCACGGCCGCCTTGCCGCCATTCACCAGATTCACCACGCCCTTAGGCAATCCGGTCTTTTCGAGCAATTCGAACCTGTCGCATGGTCAGCGGCACCCGCTCAGAGGGCTTAACGATGAGCGTATTTCCGCACGCAATCGCGTACGGCAAGAACCAGAACGGAATCATGCCGGGAAAATTGAAAGGCGTGATCGCAGCCACCACCCCGAGCGGCTGGCGGATCATGGTTTCATCGATGCCGCGAGCGACGTCTTCCAGGTTGTAGCCCTGCATCATCATGGGAATGCCGCAGGCGACTTCGACGTTCTCGATTGCGCGGCGCAACTCGGCCTTCGCTTCCGCGAATGTCTTGCCGTTTTCCTGGGTGATGATGCGCGCCAGTTCGTCTATATGCTCTTCGAGCAACTGTCTTCAGCTTGAATAGCGGCTGAATGCGATCTTCGGGAGGCGTGCGCCGCCAGGCCGGATAAGCAGCGGCAGCAGCTTCGATTGCTTTGCTGACTTCCGCAGCGCCAGATAGAGGGGAACTCGCGCGACAATTTCGCCGGTCGCGGGATTGGTGACGTCTGCCATTCGCGGGCGGTGGATTCTTCCCATTGACCGTTGATGTAATTAGGAATTTTGGTTCCGGTGTTACAGCGGTACTCATGTTTCGAGCCTTCAGATCGTTAAGAATATTGTCGGCGTGACTTCGCTTATTCGTACCATCGAACACAGTCAGGCTCACCCTTCTTGCTAAACCCGGTTACGTTATACATCGCAAGTATGTGTTTAGCCATACCCTGTTACAACCCTCGCCTCGCTGCGCTCTCGAGCGGCTGTCGTGACGTGAGCTCTTTCGTCAGCGCGCCGTCGTTTTCGCCGACCTGAGGCAGCGCCGTTCCAGTACGTCCAAACCTTCTTCCATTTGCTCGTCGGTGACGACCAATGGCACGAGCATACGAATCACGTTTCCGTAACTACCTGCTGTGATGGTGATCAGGCCATGCTCGTAACAGTATTGCGTAATTTTCTTCGTCTCTTCGGGCGCAGGTTCGCGTGTTTCACGCGATTTAACCAGTTCGATGGCCCGCATGGCGCCGAAGCCCCGAACATCACCTATAACTGAGGCCACCGCTTTTTCCACCCACGCGCGCGTTTCTGAAAACGATCTCCGATTCGTTGGCGCGAGCCAGGAGGTCCTCTTGCTCGAATTCTCGAGCACCGCGTGCGCAGCTGCGCAAGACAGCGGATTGCCGGCAAACGTTCCACCCAGGCCGCCGGGGCCGGGGGCATCCATGATTTCGGCGCGGCCGGTGACTGCGGCCAAGGGCAAGCCGCCGCCCAGCGATTTCGCAGTGACCAGCATGTCAGGCTCGATCCCGTAGTGCTCGCTGGCGAAACATCTTTCCGGTTCGCCCAAAGCCGCTTTGGACTTCATCCGCGATAAACAGCACGCCATGTTTGTGGCAGATGTCTATCAGCATGCGGAAGTAATCCGGCGGTGGATCGACGAAGCCACCTTCGCCCAGAACCGGTTCGGCGATCACCGCGGCGACGTCTTCCGCTGCGACGACGCGCTTGAATGTGTCTTCGAGATGGCGCGCGCAATAGAGATCGCACGACGGATATTTCAGCGAATAAGAGCAACGGTAGCAGTAGGCGTAAGGAATTCGGTAAACGTCGCCGGGAAATGGCGCAAAACCGGCTTTATAAGGATGCGTCTTGCTGGTGAGGGCCAGCGTCATCATGGTGCGCCCGTGAAAGGCATCTTCGAAGGCGATGATGCCAGGACGGCCAGTGTGAGCACGAGCAATCTTCATGGCATTCTCTACCGCCTCGGCGCCGGTGTTCACGAACAGTGTCTTCTTCGGGAACTTGCCGGGCGTGAGCTGGTTCATGCGCTCGGCCAGCCGAATGTAACTTTCGTAGGGCGTTACCTGCACGCAGACGTGCAGGAACTTTCGAGTTGTGCGCTCATCGCGCGACGACCGGCGCATGCGATGCCCGGAATTCAGGCACCGATGCCGCCCGCAAAATCGATGTAACGATTGCCGTCCACGTCTTCGAGGAAAGCGCCTTCGGCCTTGGCCACATAGACGGGCGTCGCATGCGAAAGGCCGCGTGGGACTGCGGCTTCGCGGCGTGCGCCGAGCGCTTTCGATTTCGGTCCCGGAATCTGGGTTTTCAGTTGAATCGTCGCCATCCTGCTCGCTTTCGTGCGCTGTTAAGGCTGGGCAAGACCGCGGCCCCTTTAGGCGCGCCTACGTTCAGAGCCTCTTACGCCGCGCTTCCGAACACCGCTCGCTCTCTCCTACCCGCTTCTCGTCGCCTTCAGTACCACCCGATTGGCGCTTCGTTCAGGTTGATGTGAACTTGTTTGGTTTCGAGATACTCCTCGATGCCCCAAGGCCCGAGTTCGCGCCCGAAGCCAGATTGCTTGTAACCGCCCCAGGGCGCTTCAACGTAAGTGGGTTGCATGTGATTGACCCAGACGATGCCGGCTCGCAGCGCTTTCACGACGCGAAAGGCTTTGAAGATGTCGCGCGTCCAAACAGCAGCAGCGAGTCCGTAAGGAGAGTCGTTGGCGATCTTCACCGCGTCTTTTTCGTCTTCGAACGGAATGACCGCGGCGACCGGCCAAAAATTTCTTCGCGAGCAATACGGGCGCTGTTGTCGACGTCGTAAAAGATGGTCGGCTCGACGTAATATCCCTTGGCGAATTTCTCGGCGCGGCCGCCGCCGAACGGCGATCTTCGCTTCTGTCTTGCCGATTTCCTGATAGGAACGCACGCGATCGTATTGATCCTTGCTGACCACCGGCCCCATCTTGGTGTCGCGATCGAGCGGTGCGCCGAGTTTGATCTTCTTCGCCTTCTCGGCCATCGCTTCGACGAACTTTTTGTAGATCGGCTTTTGCACCAGGATGCGGCTGCCGGCAGAGCAGACTTCACCCTGATTGATGAAGACGCCGAAGAGAGCGCCGTCGATGGCGGCTTCGAAATCCGCGTCGGCGAAAAAGATGTTCGGAGACTTTCCGCCCAGCTCGAGAGTGACGCGCTTCACAGTATCCGCGGCCTGCTTCACGATGATCTTGCCGACTGCCGCGCTGCCGGTGAAGGCGATCTTGTTCACGTCGGGATGCTGCACCAGCGGCGCGCCGCAGGTTTCGCCGAAACCGGTGATGATGTTGACGACTCCGGGAGGCAGACCGACTTCCGAGAACCAATTCGCCATTTCCAGCGCGGTGAGCGGAGTTTGCTCGGCGGGCTTCAGCACGCAGGTGCAACCCGCAGCAAGCGCGGGAGCCAGTTTCCATGCCGCCATTAGCAGTGGATAGTTCCAGGGAATAATTTGCCCGGCAACGCCGATGGGCTCTTTCAGCGTCAGACTGACGGCGTTGTCGGGAACGGGATTTACGTAGCCGAGAATTTTTGTTGCCAGGCCGCCGTAATATTCGAAGCAGGTCGCGATGTCGGTGATGTCGTATTCGGCTTCGACGATCGGCTTGCCGGTGTTGCGGCTTCGAGTTCGGCGAGCATCGGCAGATTCTGGCGAATCTTGTCGGCCAGCCGGAAGAGTACGCGTCCGCGCTCCTGCGCAGTCGTTGTCGCCCATGGACCGTCCTCGAATGCGGCTCTGGCCGCCGCGACGGCGCGATTTACGTCCTCGGCATTTGCGTCTGGAACTTGCGCGATGATTTCTTCGGTCGCCGGATCGTAAACCGGGAAGGTCTTCTTGGACTTGCTGTCGACCCATTCGCCGTTGATGTACAGCTGATAAGTTTTCACTTCGGTCTTGACTCCGCTTGGCATATGAACTCCTGCTAAATCTTCAGGGCCTGAAGCCCAAGCGCTATTCGACTCTCGGCGGCCTCGACTCTACGACGGGATCTTGCCGGTCGCCAGCTCTGCCGCACTGAACCGGGTTCGCGGTTGCTTCAGCGTCCGTAAACAAAAAAGAAAAACACCGCCAGAGCGATGAAAACCAGCGTCAGGCCAAACATGCTGATTTCATACTTCAGACCGACGTGATCTGCTTGGCCGGGAAAAACGCCAGCGCAATTCCCAGCGATCGTGGTGATGAACCCGCTCGCTGCCGGCGAAAACAGCAAGTCCGCGACTGTAGCGGCCCTCTTCCGAGGCTTTCCCGAACGCAAACTTCAGCAACGCCGCAAACATATATATAAACGGCACCAACTGCAGCACGACTGCGATCGAAAGCATGGTCTGAAATGCTTCCTGCACGCCACCGGAGGCACAGAAATTAATCACCACCAGCACCAGCGAAACCAGGCCTGCACGATCAGCGCTGCATAAGGAGTTGCGTACTCCGGATGCATTTTTCCCAGCCATGAGGGCATATACGAGTCCAGACCGGCGACGAAGGGAATTCGCGCCGAGCCGCCCATCCACGCTGATCCGATGCCTGCAATCGAGAGGCTCAGCATCACGGCGAATGGAGCGATGATCCAGCCGACGCCGACTTTGCCGCCATGTGGCTTACCGCCTGCACAATGCCTTGCAGCACGCTGATTTCATTCTTGCCGACTGCGATCAGCAGTGTCAGCGTCGCGCCGATGTAGAGCGCGCCCGAAAGAACGCCGCCCCAGGCAACGGCACCGGGCAGCGTTCGCGCGGGTCGCGGATTTCATCGCCCATGACGGAGGCGAGTTCTAGGCCGACTAAGCCGAAACAGATCACGCCAAACGAATTCAGAACGAAGCGCGGATCAGCGGGAATGCGGAAATCCGCACGCGGTGACCGTCGTTCCAAAGCGCGACCAGAAAATCACGATGCCGAGACCAATCAGGACAGCGGCTGCGACCCCGGTGCCGATCGCGCCGAGTTGTTGATCCACTTGCCTACCCCGAGGCCGACGATGTTCAGCCATGGTCAGCAGCGCCAGCAGCAGCAGACGATGTCATCATCGCGAACATCTTGTTGTCCGCCAATCCCTGCTGGCCCGGCCCCAATGCGAACACCGAGACTCCAACGAAATAGAGCATCACCGTCGGCACGTACAGCATGTTGTTGGTCCAGTAACACCAACCCGAGAGAAATCCGTGGAAATCGCCGAAGACTTCCTTGGCCCAGAGATAGACTCCGCCTTCGCCGGGATAGCGATGTGCCAACTCAATCACGGCGATGCCTTGCGGCCAGAAGAAAAGCAACAGCGAGATGATCCAAAGCCAGACCGTCACGCCGCCGTTGGCGGCAATCGACGGCACCACGTTCAGATTGAAGACTGCGACTACAAAAAGCAGGACCAGGTCCCAGCGGCCGAGAACACGTTTCAGATGCGGCTGGTTGTGGGTGCTTGGATCTCGTGCCAAGAGGCAACTCCGTGAGGTCGTGTTGAAAAGCGGGCAGACGACGCGACTCCGCCCCACACGCAATCTTTAGTGCGCGGCAACAGCCGGCCTTGCCGGACGCTCCTGCTGCGCCTTTGCCAGCGCCGGCAGCAACATCGGCGAAGGCCGCAATGTGTTTGTCGATGTCGGCTTCGGTGTGCTGAACCGAGATCGTCCACTGCTCGTCCCACCAATAAGGCTGCGCCATCACGCCGCGGTTCACCATGCCAAACCAGTAATGCCGCCACAGATCCACGTCGATCGCTGAGCCAGTCGCGGTAGTTGCGAATTTCCTTCGGATACAGCATCAACGCGCCATTAGCGCCGGCGCTGATGATGTACCCCTGCAGCCCGACTTTGGCCACGATCTCGCGATAGCCGTCGGTCAGCTTCTTGCTGAGTTTGTCCACGTGCGCGTAGTTCTCGCGCGTGAGCACGCTGCGGAATGTCGCGAGTCCGGCAGCCATCGAAACCGGATTCGTGTTGTAAGTTCCGCCGTGGAAGACCTTGTGCTGCGAGATCAGGTCCATGACCGATTTTGTGCTCCGAACGCCGCCAGCGGCAAGCCGCCGCCGATCGACTTCGCCAGGCAAATCATGTCGGGCGGACGTTGAAGTATTCCGACGCTCCGCCCCAGCCGAGTTTCGCGCCGGTTTTCACTTCGTCGAAAATCAGCAGCGCGCCGTTTTTGGTCGCGATCTCGCGCAGGCCTTCGAGGAAGCCGGGTTGCGGCATGCACAGGCCGACGTTCATCAGGATCGGCTCGAGAATGATCGCGGCAATCTCGCCGGGATGCTGCTTGAAGCGAAGTTCCACGGTTGCGAGATCATTGAATGTAGCGATCAGACACGTTTTCGAGTGTTGACTTCGGGACGCCAAGCCCGGCAGGAGCCGAGGTCGGTGCATGATGTCGCCGTACTCAGGCTCGTGCGGCTTCACGCTGACGAAGGCATCAGTCGTGCAGTCCGTGATACGCGCCTTCGAACTTCACGATCTTGTCGCGTCCGGTTGCGGCGCGGGCCAGCGGATGGCGTGCATAGTCACTTCAGTCCCGCTGTTGCCGAAACGAACCATCTCCACCGGAAAGCGGTTGCAGATTTCTTCCGCGAGCTCCCATTCCATGTCATGCGGCATGCCGAACATCGTGCCGGTAGTCAGGCGTTTTCAACTGCCTTCATCACTGCCGGATGGCAATGTCCGGCCATCATCGCGCCAAAACAAAGGTTGTGGTCGATGTATTCGTTGCCGTCAAGATCGCGAAACTTGCTGCCCTGGCCCTCTTTTACGAAGATCGGATAAGGATCATAAGCGCGATAGTTGCTGGCGACGCCCAGCGGCAGGCGCTTCAGGTTGTTCTTGTGGCTTCGGCCGACTTGGGCGTGCGGCGCACGAAAGTGTCAAGCTCTTTCTGTAGATCGGGATACATCGTGGTCTCCGAAGACTCAAGCCGCGGTCATGGCGGCCGTTAGATTAGCCCGGGCGGCGGGAGCCGCCCGGGATTCAGGCTAGAAGTAACAATTTTAGAGCAAACTGCACCAGGCGCGGATCGTGAGCCTGCGTGACCTGGCCGAACGTTGAGTCGGACTAATTTCCGTCCGGATTGAAGAACTGCGTGTGGTTGAAAAGGTTGAACATCTCGGCGCGGAACTGGAAGTACTTGTTTTCATTAATGCTAATTCGTTTCGAAACGTAATATCCCACTCGTTCTGGCCGGGGCCACAGCACAATGAACGTGAAGTGGTTGCGAATGTGCCGAGCGGGGGTCGCTGTACTGAAGGGATTGAGATAGTAATGACCCGGGAGGCCAGCGATGGTCTGAGTCGCTTTGGGATTCGGATCTGCGCGTTACCGGTCAACTGCGGCGCCGCGGTACCGAAGAAAAACAAGCTTCCGATGAGCTCATTGTCGTCCTGAGTTTGCAGACGAATGGGAAAGCCGCTTTGGAACTGAGTAATGCCGGAGATGGCCCAGTCGTCGATCAGCTTGCCGCAACCCCGTTATGCTTACGATCGGCAACTCCCAGTAGTAGTTGATGACGAAACGCTGTGCTGAATTGAAGAGTGAGGGAGCCCGGCTGGCTTTAAAGTTAAACGGGTTCAGAGTTTCTTCGAAGCTCGATGCCCAGTCAAGCGACTTACTAAACGTATAAGCTGCCTGTAACTGAAGTCCATGCGAGAATCGCTTTTCCAACTTGTCTTGGAACGAGTTATAAGCGGAAGCGGCGATCGTATCTTCTGCGAAAATGTTGGTGAACACCGGCGTTCCGTCGGTTGGGCAATTCGTTCCGGCAGCGGATTGCAATTCGGCGACGAATAGGGCCGCAAGCCGACCAGGCATTACGTGGGTCCACCGTCGACCGTGGTAGCGCCGTCGGTCCGTAGGGGTGCGCCAGTGATGCCGCCTTCGGCAGGCTGGAGGGACTGACCTGGGGGCGGTGAATGAGTAGGGGCTGTCTTCCCCAAGCGGGCCGCAAGCTCCGGTCCCCTAAGTTACGACTGTTGAAGTATTCGCGGGAACCAATCGCCGCGATGCCAAGACAAGTCTGCGGGCTACCGGGTTGATATCGTGCGAGGCCAGCAATCGGTGACCCTGCGAACCAACATAGCCCACCTGCCAAAGGAGATCTTTGGCCAGCTCCCGTTGGATAGTGAAGTTGTACTGCTCGGAGTATTGCGTGCGCATGTTCGGCTGGAATTGCCCGTACAACAAAATCGGCCGGTAAGTTGACCAATCCACGGTTTGCCCCCGCGCCGGGTTTAGAATGCCGTTGAACGGCGTTCGGCGATACCGTCCCGTTCTGCCCTACGAAGGGCGTGTTGAACAAGGGGTTCGCCAGCGTGGTGCTGCCCCCGAACGGCGGCTCCGCGCTGAACTGCTCCAGCACCAGTTGCTCGATGGGATTGTAGAAGATGCCCCATCCCGCGCGGAGGCTGGTCTTGCCGGCGCGCCCACCAGTTTTTGCCAGAATCCGGACTCGCCGATGGACTCCACGCCAGCCCGATCCGCGGCGCAAACGCCTTGTAGTAAGTCTGCGTCATCCCGGCGGGATTCCCCCGTGTCCCCCGGAAAAACGAGCCCGGTCGGACACACCGCGAGTTGGTGGGTACTCGTGTTGGGTCGCACAGGATAAATGGTGCTGGTCTGTCCCGGACGGAAAGTCTGCACGTGATGCCCGATGTCCGTCAGCGGCGTGTCCAGCTCCCAGCGCAGACCATAGTTCAGCGTCAGGTTCGGCGATCTTCCAGCTATCCTGCGCGAAGAGGTACACGCCGTGCTGCGCACATTCTCGTGCTGTGCCGAGCCTTGCGAGTAGGTATCGGCCAGACCGAGCAAATACCCCGGATATTATCGTTGAAGGTACAGCTTGGGTTCGCTGCTATTGAATGTGAACTTTCCGTTCACGTTGTAATAAAGGGTTTGATCGAATCGGGAGCGGCGCATATCGACGCCGAACTTCGCGGTATGATTGCCTTTGACCCAGCTCAGGTTGTCCGCCCACTGGAAGGTGTTGCCGACTTGAGGAAGTTCGCCTTCCCAGCCATTTCCCATCGCCCCGCCGGCAATGTCGATAAATGGAAGGCCGTGTGCGTCGCGGGAAGCCTGGGGTGATGCCGGCCTTGGCGGGTCCGACCCCGCTGCGACAATCACCGCATCGACGGCCGGCGAGTCCGAAGTGCCATTAAAGCAAAAAGCAGAGCTGGAACTGCAGAAGCTACTTATCGCTCCCGTGTTTTGCGGGTGCTGGAATGTCATCTGACCTTCTCGCATATAAGTAAAGCGGAACTCATTGACCAGAGAATTAGTGATGGTCCAAGTGTGACTGGGATTGAATTGCTGGTAGCGCGAGCCAACATTGGCGCCGTAACCCGGAATGTTTGCGCCGGAGTATTGGAAGTTGTAATAAGGCTGAAGCAGCTTATCGTCGGTGTAATAGTAATAGAAGCTGAAGTTTTGTTTGTCGGTAAGGCGGTGATCAATGCGAGCGGTAAATTGATCCTGCGTATCGGATTGACCGGAACTGCCTGGAAGGTACCGTCGGAACGGTTGGCGCCGGGAACGTAGCGCAGTAAGTTCGCTGCGACAGGGTCCTGGCAAGGCCCAGGAATCTGGTTGGTGGGAAATATGGTAGACTCCAGGAAGCTCCTTGAATGGGAGTCGATCGCCGCCTAGGTTCGCGATTGCAGTTGGACAGCTAACTCCGCCACTAGAACGGCCGTTCAGAACGTCAGCGACGAACTGATTCGAAATTCCGCCTCCAAAAGTACTGCCAGCGCTGAAATTGCCGGTGACTTCCTGTGGACTTGGGACCGGCACAAACTCGCCGGAAATACCTTGGCGAACGCGGCGCCCTTCGTAGGATGTAAAAAGAATGTCCTGTCCTTTTTAAGAGGACCGCCGAAGGTCCCACCAAACTGATTCTGATTTTCTTGCGGCTTCACGGTATTGAAATAGCCCTGCGCGTTTAGAACCGTGTTGCGGAAATATTCATACACATTGCCGTGGAACTGGTTGGTACCCGACTTCGTGACCACGTTCACCACGGCACCCGAGTTGCGACCATACTCGGCGTCGAACGTATTGGTGATCACTCGAAACTCTTCAACCGCATCCGGCGTGGGCTGCACCGTCGGAAGATTCACAAACTGGTCGTTGGCGTCGCCACCGTTTACGCTGAAATTGTTGGCGCGTCCACGGCCGCCATTCACCGATACAGAGCCCGCCTGGTCGCTACCGTAAAGAGTGCTGGCACTCGATCCCAACTGCGATTGAACTCCCGGTTGCAACTGCAGAAACTGGTAAGTGTCGCGGGTATTCAGCGGTAGCTCGTTGACCGATCGATTGTTGACCACAGCTCCGAGCTGGGTACTGGTGGTATCGACCAAGGGCGCGGCAGAGGTCACCTCCACCGTCTCCTCTTGTGTGCCGACTTGCAGTGTGGAATTCAACGTGACCACTTGGTTGATATCGACTGAAATGTCCTTCTGCACGTTCTTCTTGAATCCCGACAGCTCGAAATTCACGTTGTACGTTCCCGGCGCCACTTCCACGAATACGTAGTCACCGCTGTCGTTGGTCTGAGTATCCCGAACGACGGAAGTGGCCAAGTTTGTCAAATGAACAGTCACTTTGGAAAGCACCGCCCCTGTAGAGTCGGCGACTCTTCCCAGAACTCTGCCGCCCGTGCTTTGGGCCAATAGCAAGGTTGAACTCAGAAGGCACAGCAAGACGACCAGGCGGCGGGTCGCGCAACGAGCGGTTGACGACGGCATGCAGACCTCCGGGGGTACGGGGTGGAAGTTTTAGTTTTGAAAACTGGAAAGCCTTGCGCCCAACACAAACCTTGCTATAATCGCGCAAGGTTAGAGGGCTAAGCCGCACACTGTCAAGCGAAAAATACTTCTGAAATCCATAGGAAATCCGGATTCGGAACTGGCTCAGGGTCATGAAGCCAACGGACGGCAAACCTTACTTGAAAATCGGAGATGTGGCCCGCCTGGTAGGAGTTTCTGCCTCGGTCATCCGCTCGTGGGAAAGCCTCGGCCTTACCCGTCCGCAACGCACTGAGAGCAAGTACCGCCTGTACAGCCAGGAAGATGTGAAGCTGCTGAAACGTGCGCGCTTCCTGCGCAAAGTGCGGGGCCTGAACGCGCCGGCAATCGTGCAGATGCTGAAGCGCGAGGGCAAAGTCCAGAGCAATTCGCATTCCGGCTCTCACGCCATCGGAAGCCGCCTGCGCCAATTAAGAGCGCGGCGTGAGCTTTCGCTGGCCCAAGTAGCCAAGTCGGTCGGGGTTTCCGTGGGATTCCTCAGCGCCATCGAGCGTTCGCAGATGAGCGCGTCGGTTGGCACTTTGCGCAAGCTGGCGCGGTTTTATAAGACCAACATCCTTGATTTTTTCGATCCCGCGGAATCCAGTAGCCGGCTGGTCAAACCCGAGCGTCGCAAAGTTCTCGAGGCTGGGCCCGGCGTGCGGATGGAACTGCTGGCTTGGGGCAACACGGTCATGGAGCCGCACCTTTTCCGCATCGAACCGAACTCGGGCAGCGGCGAGTCCTACACTCACGAGGGCGAAGAGTTTTTGTATGTGCTGCGCGGCCAGTTGCATATCTCGCTGCAAGGGGAAGAGTACCGTCTGAAGACGGGCGACAGCTTCTATTTCGAAAGCGCTACGCCGCACCACTGGAAGAATCCCGGACGCAGGGAAACATTTGTGTTGTGGGTGAATACTCCGCCGACGTTTTAGCAAAGCATCGAAGGGAGCAACTTTGGAACAACGGACCGCGTCAGTTCGGACGGCCTGGTTGTGGATGTTTGTTCTTCTCACCGCATCCGTGGCAATGACCGAGGCGAAACCCGCCGCCGATTTTCTGATCGTCAACGCCAGGATTTATACCGTGAATGCGAGCCAACCCTGGGCGGAGGCGCTCGCCATTCGCGGCGACCGCATCGTCGCAGTGGGAACCGCGAAAGAGATCGAGGCTTACCGAGGGCCTGCAAGCAGAGTCATCGATGCTCAGAAGCATTTGCTGTTGCCGGGATTCACCGACAGCCATATTCACTTTCTAGAGGGCGCATTCACGCTGGAGCAAGTCCATCTGAACGATGCCACCACGGTCGCAGAAATTCAGCAACTGGTGAAAAGCTATGCCATGGCGCACCCGGACGAGCCCTGGATCCTAGGCCGTGGCTGGACTTATCCGACGTTTGGGGCGAACGCCCTACCGGACAAGAAACTTCTGGACGCGATCGTCCCGGACCGTCCGGTATATCTGACCTGCTTCGACGGGCACACGCGGTGGGCGAACAGCAAGTCGGCTTGCTGTTCGCCCACCGCGTGTGCCCGTCGAAGCAGGTCAGATATACCGGACGGTCCGGGACGATCGCGTCCAGAAGTTTCTTGTCCGGTAGGGCGTTCGCCCCAAACGTCGGATAAGTCCAGCCACGGCCTAGGATCCAGGGCTCGTCCGGGTGCGCCATGGCATAGCTTTTCACCAGTTGCTGAATTTCTGCGACCGTGGTGGCATCGTTCAGATGGACTTGCTCCAGCGTGAATGCGCCCTCTAGAAAGTGAATATGGCTGTCGGTGAATCCCGGCAACAGCAAATGCTTCTGAGCATCGATGACTCTGCTTGCAGGCCCTCGGTAAGCCTCGATCTCTTTCGCGGTTCCCACTGCGACGATGCGGTCGCCGCGAATGGCGAGCGCCTCCGCCCAGGGTTGGCTCGCATTCACGGTATAAATCCTGGCGTTGACGATCAGAAAATCGGCGGCGGGTTTCGCCTCGGTCATTGCCACGGATGCGGTGAGAAGAACAAACATCCACAACCAGGCCGTCCGAACTGACGCGGTCCGTTGTTCCAAAGTTGCTCCCTTCGATGCTTTGCTAAAACGTCGGCGGAGTATTCACCCACAACACAAATGTTTCCCTGCGTCCGGGATTTTTCCAGTGGTGCGGCGTAGCGCTTTCGAAATAGAAGCTGTCGCCCGTCTTCAGACGGTACTCTTCCCCTTGCAGCGAAATATGCAACTGGCCGCGCAGCACATACAAAAACTCTTCGCCCTCGTGAGTGTAGGATTCGCCGCTGCCCGAGTTCGGTGCGATGCGGAAAAGATGCGGCTCCATCACCGTGTTGCCCCAAGCCAGCAGTTCCATCCGCACGCCGGGCCCAGCCTCGAGAACTTTGCGACGCTCGGGTTTGACCAGCCGGCTACTGGATTCCGCGGGATCGAAAAAATCAAGGATGTTGGTCTTGTAAAACCGCGCCAGCTTGCGCAAAGTGCCAACCGACGCGCTCATCTGCGAACGCTCGATGGCGCTCAGGAATCCCACGGAAACCCCCACCGACTTGGCCACTTGGGCCAGCGAAAGCTCACGCCGCGCTCTTAATTGGCGCAGGCGGCTTCCGATGGCGTGAGAGCTGCCGTTGGCGAATTGCTCTGGACTCTGCCCTCGCGCTTCAGCATCTGCACGATTGCCGGCGCATTCAGGCCCCGCACTTTGCGCAGGAAGCGCGCACGTTTCAGCAGCTTCACATCTTCCTGGCTGTACAGGCGGTACTTGCTCTCAGTGCGTTGCGGACGGGTAAGGCCGAGGCTTTCCCACGAGCGGATGACCGAGGCGAAACTCCTACCAGGCGGGCCACATCTCCGATTTTCAAGTAAGGTTTGCCGTCCGTCGGCTTCATGACCCTGAGCCAGTTCCGAATCCGGATTTCCTATGGATTTCAGAAGTATTTTTCGCTTGACAGTGTCGCGGCTAGCCCTCTAACCTTGCGCGATTATAGCAAGGTTTGTGTTGGGCGCAAGGCTTTCCAGTTTTCAAAACTAAAACTTCCACCCCGTACCCCCGGAGGTCTGCATGCCGTCGTCAACCGCTCGTTGCGCGACCCGCCGCCTGGTCGTCTTGCTGTGCCTTCTGAGTTCAACCTTGCTATTGGCCCAAAGCACGGGCGGCAGAGTTCTGGGAAGAGTCGCCGACTCTACAGGGGCGGTGCTTTCCAAAGTGACTGTTCATTCTGACAAACTTGGCCACTTCCGTCGTTCGGGATACTCAGACCAACGACAGCGGCGACTACGTATTCGTGGAAGTGGCGCCGGGAACGTACAACGTGAATTTCGAGCTGTCGGGATTCAAGAAGAACGTGCAGAAGGACATTTCAGTCGATATCAACCAAGTGGTCACGTTGAATTCCACACTGCAAGTCGGCACACAAGAGGAGACGGTGGAGGTGACCTCTGCCGCGCCCTCTGGTCGATACCACCAGTACCCAGCTCGGAGCTGTGGTCAACAATCGATCGGTCAACGAGCTACCGCTGAATACCCGCGACACTTACCAGTTTCTGCAGTTGCAACCGGGAGTTCAATCGCAGTTGGGATCGAGTGCCAGCACTCTTTACGGTAGCGACCAGGCGGGCTCTGTATCGGTGAATGGCGGCCGTGGACGCGCCAACAATTTCAGCGTAAACGGTGGCGACGCCAACGACCAGTTTGTGAATCTTCCGACGGTGCAGCCCACGCCGGATGCGGTTGAAGAGTTTCGAGTGATCACCAATACGTTCGACGCCGAGTATGGTCGCAACTCGGGTGCCGTGGTGAACGTGGTCACGAAGTCGGGTACCAACCAGTTCCACGGCAATGTGTATGAATATTTCCGCAACACGGTTCTAAACGCGCAGGGCTATTTCAATACCGTGAAGCCGCAAGAAAATCAGAATCAGTTTGGTGGGACCTTCGGCGGTCCTCTTAAAAAGGACAGGACATTCTTTTTTACATCCTACGAAGGGCGCCGCGTTCGCCAAGGTATTTCCGGCGAGCTTGTGCCGGTCCCAAGTCCACAGGAAGTCACCGGCAATTTCAGCGCTGGCAGTACTTTTGGAGGCGGAATTTCGAATCAGTTCGTCGCTGACGTTCTGAACGGCCGTTCTAGTGGCGGAGTTAGCTGTCCAACTGCAATCGCGAACCTAGGCGGGACGGCTCCCATTCAAGGAGCTTCCTGGAGTTCCATATTTCCCACCAACCAGATTCCTGGGCCTTGCCAGGACCCTGTCGCAGCGAACTTACTGCGCTACGTTCCCGGCGCCAACCGTTCCGACGGTACCTTCCAGGCAGTTCCCGTGCAATCCGATACGCAGGATCAATTTACCGCTCGCATTGATCACCGCCTTACCGACAAACAAAACTTCAGCTTCTATTACTATTACACCGACGATAAGCTGCTTCAGCCTTATTACAACTTCCAATACTCCGGCGCAAACATTCCGGGTTACGGCGCCAATGTTGGCTCGCGCTACCAGCAATTCAATCCCAGTCACACTTGGACCATCACTAATTCTCTGGTCAATGAGTTCCGCTTTACTTATATGCGAGAAGGTCAGATGACATTCCAGCACCCGCAAAACACGGGAGCGATAAGTAGCTTCTGCAGTGGCGCAGCTTCTGCGTTTTGCTTTAATGGCACTTCGGACTCGAGCGCGGTCAATGCCTTGATTGCCGGCAGCGGAATCGGACCCGGCAGAGCGGGCATTACGCCTGGCTTGCCGGCGGACCGTACGGGCCTGCCTTTCTTCAGTATTTCGGGAGGGGTCGCTGTTGGTAATGGTTGGGAAGGCGAACTTCCGCAGGTGGGGAACTCGTTTCAATGGGCCGATAACCTGAGTTGGGTTAAGGGCACCCATACCTTGAAGTTTGGCGCCGACATTCGCCGCGCGCGGTTCGACCAGACCCTCTATTACAACGTCAGCGGAAACTTCACATTCAATAGCAGCGGTCTCAATGCTGTCACCTTCGATGACAATTATCCAGGGTATTTGCTGGGTTTGCCGGATACTTACTCTCAGGGGTCGGCGCAGCGGGAAGATGTCCGAGATACCGGTGTCTATCTCTTCGCCCAGGATAGCTGGAAGATCAAACCAAACCTGACCTTCAACTATGGTCTGCGCTGGGAGCTTGATACGCCTCTCACCGACATCGGCCAGCGCGTGCAGACTTTCAGGCCGGGTCAGACCAGCACAGTTTATCCGTGCACAAATACACCAACCGCTGATTGTCCAACCGGGCTCGTCGTTCCCGGAGACCGTGGTGTACCTGCCGGTTTGACTTCGACTTACTACAAGGCTTTCGCACCCAGAGTCGGGCTTGCTTACAGTCCCAACTTTGGCAGCGGTTTCCTGAACAAGATGTTCGGAAGCAACGGCAAGACTAGCATCCGCACTGGATGGGGTATGTTCTACAACCCGATTGAGCAGTTAGTCCTGGAACAGTTCAGCGCCGAGCCGCCTTTTGGCAGCAGCCCTGGTCTTTCCGGCACCTTGTTCAACACGCCGTTCGTCAGCCAATCAGGGAGTGTCACCCCCAACGGGTTCAATGGAATCTTGAATCCGCCAAGAGGACAAGATCCCGGCTGGACCAATTATCGTCCTATTTTGTTATACGGCGACTTTCAGCCTCACCTGCGCACGCAATACACGGCGCAGTACAACCTCAGCGTTCAACGCGAACTGAGCAAAGATCTTGTGCTGCAACTGAACTACGTTGGCTCCCAAGGCCATCGCCTGCTGGCTTCGCATGACATTAATCCGTCCAATCCGCAAGCCTGTCTCGGCATCGCGGCGATTGCATCCGCGAATTCTTCCAGCGTCGTAGACTCGAGCGGCAACCCGACCACCTGTGGTCCGGTTGGTGAAGACGCAACTTTCTTTATTCCCGGCAACACGGTGATCCCGCAAGGATTGCCCGGAGGCGGACTGACGCTCCCCTACGGACCGACGCGCTTCATTCCGAGCGGTTCCACGGTTGGACCCAACGGAATTACTCTGGTCGGACTTCGCCCCTATTCATCGCCGAACTGCAATCCGCTGACGGGCGCGGGTTGTCCCAACGACGGAACGCCGGTGTTCACCAATATCTTTGCCGAAGACACGATCGCCGCGTCGTCGTATAACTCATTCCAAGCCAGTTTGGAGAAGCGCTTCTCCCACGGTTTGCAATTGCAAGCGGCTTACACGTTCAGTAAGTCTTTGGACTGGGCATCCAGCTTTGAAGAAACGCTGAATCCGTTCAACTTTAAGTCCAGCCGGGCGCTCTCGCTGTTCAACTCCGCGCAGCGTTTCGTCGTGAACTATTACTGGGAACTGCCAGTACCGAAGTACAGCGGGTTCAAGAATAAGCTGCTGAATGATTGGTCGATATCGGGAATCGTCCAGTTCCAGAGCGGATTCCCCATTCGGCTGCAAACGCAGAACGACAATGAACTGATCAGCAGTCTTTTCTTCTTCGGTACGGCTGCACCCCAACTCACCGGGAGTGCGCAGATCCTCAATCCGAAGGTCGGGCAAACCATCAATGGCCTGCCGGGTCACTACTATTTGAATCCCAATCAGTACTCCGATCCAACTCTGGGAACTTTTTCGACCACTTCTCGCTCACTCTGCTGTGGCCCCGGCCTCAACGATTGGGACATCACCTTCTCGAAGAGGGTTGCGCTGACTGAGACCAAGTACTTCCAATTCCGGGCCGACATCTTCAACCTGTTTAACCGGACTTCGTTCTTCAATCCGGACGGCAACTTCTCCGACTCTACGTTCGGACAGGTGCTGCAGGCTCGCGATCCGCGCCTGGTGCAGTTTGCTTTAAAATATTACTTCTAGCCCGAAAGCCCGGACGGTCGCGCCGTCCGGGCTAATCTAATGGCCGCCTGCGGCGGCTTGAGTCTTCTGGAGAATCCTGATGTACGCTGATCTGCAACGCGAGCTCGAGACCTTCGAGCGGCGCACGCCCAAGTCCGCCGAAGCCCACAAGCGCAATTTGAAGCGCATCCCGTTGGGTGTGGCCAGCAACTATCGTGCCTACGATCCCTATCCCATTTTCGTAAAAGAGGGACAGGGCTCTCACTTCCGCGACCTCGACGGCAACGATTATATCGACCATAACCTCTGCTTCGGCGCGTTGATGGCTGGACACTGCCATCCCGCGGTGATGAAAGCTGTCGGCGAGCGGCTGACCACCGGCACCATGTTTGGCATGCCTCATGACATGGAATGGCAACTCGCGGAAGAAATCTGTCAGCGCTTTCCCGTGGAGATGGTGCGCTTCGGAAACAGCGGAACGGAAGCCACCATGCACGCCGTCCGTCTCGCCCGTGCGGCGACTGGCCGCGACAAGATCATCAAGTTTGAAGGCGGATACCACGGCCTGCACGATGCGGCACTCGTCAGTGTGAAGCCGCACGCGCCGGACTACGGCGATATCCATGCTCCCACTTCGGTTACCGGCGGCCTTGGAGTCCCCAAAGCCAGCCTCGCTAACGTGACGATCGCGACCTTCAACGATCTGGCAAGCGTTGAGCTTCGCTTCAAACAGAATCCAGGAGAGATTGCCGCGATCATCCTCGAACCGATCATGATGAACGTCGGCCTCTGCATGCCGCAACCGGGCTTCCTGAAAGGTCTTCGCGATCTCTGCAACAAGAACGGAGCTTTGCTGATTTTCGATGAAGTGAAGACCGGCGCCAAACTTGGCTGGGGAGGCGCCTCCGAATACTTTGGCGTGACGCCCGACATGATTTGCCTCGCCAAGTCAATTGGTGGAGGCCTGCCGCTCGCAGCGTTCGGCGCCCATCCCGCTGTCATGGATCTGATCTCGCAACACAAGGTTTTCCATGGCGGAACGTATAACACGAATCCGGTTTCGATGGCCGCTGGACTCGCGACCTTCCGCGAGGTTCTGACTCGCGAGAATTACGCGCACGTCGACAAGCTCAGCAAGAAACTAAACGATGGATATCGCAAGACCATCGCGAAAGTCGGGCTGCAAGGTTACATCGCGAGCGCCGGAGCCAATGGCGCGCTCATGTTGTATACCAAAGAAGTTCGCACCTATCGCGATTGGGAAGCGATTGACGTCGATCTCTGGCGCCACTACTGGTTCGGAATGGTCAACCGCGGCGTGATGGCGCAACCTTATTGGTGGGATGAGCAGTGGACGATCTCGGTGCAACACACCGAGGCCGATATCGACAAGCATCTCTCCGCGTTCGAAGATGTAGCGCCCGCACTGGCCAAAGCCCAGCAGGAGCGCGAAGCCCCGGCTGTTGCTGTGCACTAACGCTTGCGTAGGGGCGGGTGTCCTCACCTGCCCTTTTTTCAAATACCTCAGGAGTTTTCTTGGCAGAGACTGACCCCAATCAGCCGCACCTCAAGCGCGTCCTCGGACGATTTGACCTGGTGTTGCTGTTTGTGGTCGCCGTCTTCAACCTGAACGTAGTGCCGTCGATCGCTGCCAATGGTGGCGTGACAGTTTGGCTGTGGCTTATCTCGCTGCTCCTTTTCTTCTGGCCGCAAGGCATCGCTGTCATCGAACTTGCCCACCGCTATCCCGGCGAAGGCGGAGTCTATCTGTGGGCGAAAGAGGTCTTCGGCGACTTCCACGGATTTCTTTCCGGTTGGTGCTACTGGACCAACAACATGCTCTACGTGCCGACGGTGATGCTCTACTTCGTTGGCGTCTCGGTATTCGCGCTTGGCCCCAGCCACCAGGGTTTGGCTGACAACAAGACCTTCGCGATGGTGACCTCAGTCTCGCTGTTGGCCGTTCTTACCATTCTGAATATCGTCGGCCTCGTGGTAGGGAAGTGGCTGAACAACGTCGGCGCCATCGGCACCGGGATCGCCGCGGCCGTGTTGATTGGTCTCGGTATCGTGATTTTCTCTCGCTTTGGCACGACCATCACCGCGTCGGATTTCCGTATTCCGGCTGATCCGCGCTTCGTTCTCAATTCGTTCGGCGTGATTTGTTTTGGATTGGTCGGTCTTGAACTCGCCTCCGTCATGGGAGATGAAATTCAGGATCCGCAGCGTACTCTGCCGGGCGCGGTTGCCTGGGGCGGTGTGCTGTCGGGCCTGCTCTACATCGGGGCGACGCTCACCTTGCTGGTCTCAATTGGCAAGAACGACATCAGCGTGCTGCAAGGCATTGTGCAGGCCGTGAGCCACATGGCAGGACGCGTTGGCGTCGGCTGGATCATCGTTCCTTTCGCCGTGATGTTGAGCCTGTCGATCGCAGGCATCGGTTCGGCCTGGATGGGCGGCTCCGCGCGAATTCCCTTCGTCGCTGGACTTGATTCTTATATGCCATCGTGGCTGGGAAAAGTTCATCCAAAATACGCGACGCCCCACGCAGCGTTGATCGTGCAGGCTGTGGTTTCGCTCGCGCTGATCGTCATCAGTTTTGTCGCCTCTGGCGGCGTGCAGGAAGCGTTTCAGAAAATGCTCTCCGCGGCGGTTGTTTTGCAGTTGATTCCGTTTCTCTACGTCTTTGCGGCGCTGCTGAAATTTGCTTTTCGGGAAAGCGAGAAGAAGGGCCGCTACGGTAAGGCCTTGCTGATTTTCGCAGGGGCGAGCGGATTGGTGACAACAATCCTGGGCATTGCACTGGCCTTTTTTCCGGCGAAGCAAATCACTTCCATCTGGAAGTACGAAGCCGGCATGTTTGGAATCACTTTGGGTTTCATCGCTCTGGCAGTGTTCTTTTTCTTTGTTTACGGACGCCTGAAGCAACCGCAACCCGCTCCAGTGCAGCAAAAGCTGGAACCGGCAAGACCCGCGTAAAGTCGGGCCGCCGAGAGCGAATAGAGATTGGGCTTTAGGCCCTGAAGCTCAGCAGGAGGTCACCAAATGCCAGGCGGAGTCAAGACCGAAGTGAAAACTTATCAGATGTACATCAACGGCGAAGGGGTCGACAGCAAGTCGAACAAAACGTTCCCTGTTTACGATCCCGCCTCGGAAGAAGTGATTGCCCAGGTTCCGGACGCCAATGCCGACGATGTGAACCGCGCGGTCGCCGCCGCCCGCGCAGCGTTCGACGAAGGTCCGTGGGCCACCACCACTGCGCAAGAGCGTGGACGCGTTTTATTCCGGCTTGCCGACAAACTTCGCCAGAATTCCGCGATGCTCGCTGAACTCGAAGCTCGCAACTGCGGCAAGCCCATCGTCGAGGCCGAGTACGACATCGCCGACACAGCTACATGCTTCGAATACTACGGCGGCCTCGCAACGAAAATTCTTGGATACGTGAATCCCGTTCCCGACAATGCCATGAGTCTCACTCTAAAAGAGCCCATTGGCGTTGCTGGACAGATTATTCCGTGGAATTACCCCCTGCTCATGGCCGCATGGAAACTGGCGCCGGCGCTGGCCGCGGGTTGCACTTGCGTGTTGAAGCCCGCCGAGCAAACGCCGCTCACCGCGCTGGAGATGGCGAAATGGCTCACCGATGTTGGCCTGCCTCCGGGTGTCGTGAACGTGATTACTGGTTTTGGAGAAACCTGTGGCGCTCCACTCGTCCAGCATCCCGACGTCAACAAAATTGCCTTCACCGGCAGCGCTGCGGTAGGGAAAATTATAGTCAAGCAGGCCGCCGACACCGTGAAACGTGTCACGCTAGAGTTGGGCGGCAAGTCCCCCAACATCTTCTTTGCCGACACCGATTTCGAAGCGGCGATCGACGGTGCGCTCTTCGGGGTCTTCATCAATCAAGGTGAAGTCTGCTCTGCGGGCAGCCGCATCTTGGTGGAGAAGTCGATCTACAAGAAATTTGTCGACGCCATGACCGAGAAGGCCAAGAAAATTAAACTTGGCGCGCCTCTCGATCGCGACACCAAGATGGGTCCGCTGGTCAGCAAAGATCAATATGATCGCGTGCGTTCTTACCAGGAAATCGGAAAGAAAGAAGCGAAGCTCGCCTCCGGGGGAGGCCGCGCCGAGAAATTCGCCAAGGGATACTATGTCGAGCCGACCATCTTCTACGACGTCGACAACAGTGCCCGCATCGCTCGCGAAGAAATCTTTGGGCCGGTCGCGACCGTCATCCCGTTCGAAGACGAAAAAGATGCAGTCAAGATTGCCAACGATTCTCCCTATGGCCTCGCCGCTGCTGTCTGGACGCGCGACATATTCAAGGCCTTCCGCGCCGTGAAAGCGATTCGCGCTGGAATTGTCTGGGTCAATCACATGCAGCCAACCTATGTCGAAGCACCTTGGGGAGGCTACAAGCAATCCGGTTTTGGTCGTGAGTTGGGACCGTGGGGCATCGAAGAATATCTCGAGACCAAGCAAGTGCACATCAATCTGAATGAAGCGCCGATCGGATGGTACTGATATTCAGTTAGGAGTACCGGGTACCGAGAGAACGATGAGGTGTTCGGAATCCCGCGGCGGAAGAGGTTTTGATTCGTATCAGGGCACGCCTTCAGGCGTGCCGCGACGATACAAAAATTGACCGGCTTTAGCCGCTGCACAGAAGTGAGAATTTCATGTCGACGATTCAATTGAAGACGGTGATCCCCGGACCGAAATCGAAAGCGCTCTCCGCGCGCCGCGAAGCGGCCGTCCCGCGCGGCCTTTCGCACAGCACACCCATTTATGTGGACAAGGCCGAAGACGCTTGGATCGAAGATGTAGACGGCAACCGCTACATCGATTTTGCGGGCGGCATCGGCTGCATCAACGTCGGACATCGCCGTGAGCCGGTCGTCGCCGCGGTGCGCGAACAGCTTGATCGTTACATGCACACCTGCGTGCAAGTGACTCCGTACGAAGGTTACGTTCGTCTCGCCGAGCGCATGAACAAGGTCACGCCCGGCAACTTCGCGAAGAAGACACTCTTCGTCAATAGCGGCGCCGAGGCAGTCGAGAACGCCGTCAAGATAGCGCGCGCCCACACCGGCCGTCCCAGCATCATCGCCTTTGAAGATGCTTTTCACGGGCGCACCATGATGACGCTCGCCCTCACCAGCAAGACGCATCCTTATAAAGCCGGATTCGCGCCCTTTCCCAGTGACGTCTACCGCGTGCCCTTCGCGTACTGCTACCGCTGCTCGTACTCGCTGAAGTATCCGTCGTGCGATCTCTTCTGCGCGCGCCATCTCGAAGACACTTTCAAGCGCGTCGTTGCTTTCGAGGACGTCGCTGCTGTGATCGCCGAACCCGTGCTCGGTGAAGGTGGATTCGTCGTTCCTCCTCCCGACTACTTTAAAGTGCTGATCGATCTCTGCCACAAGCATGGAATCTTATTCATCGCCGATGAGGTTCAAAGCGGTTTCGGACGCACCGGAAAGCTTTTCGCCAGCGAGCACTACGGGATCGAGCCTGACATGATCGTCACCGCGAAATCTTTGGGAGGCGGCCTGCCGCTTGCCGCCGTCACCGGACGTGCCGAAATCATGGATGCCCCCGGCCCCGGCGGCCTGGGCGGGACTTTTGCCGGCAATCCGCTCTCGTGCGCTGCGGCGCTGGCCGTGCTCGATCTCTTCGAGCAAGAGAACCTGCTTGCTCGCGCCAACGAACTCGGAGATCGCTTTCAGAAACGCGCCCGCGCATGGCAGAAACGGTGGCCTCTTATCGGAGATGTTCGCGGATTGGGCGGCATGCAGGCGATCGAGCTGGTCAAATCGAGTGAAACACGCGAACCCGCGAAAGAAGAGACCAACAAAATTACGCAATACTGTTACGAGCACGGCGTGATCACCATCTCTGCCGGTTCTTACGGAAACGTGATCCGCGTTCTGGTTCCGCTGGTCATCAACGATGACCAGATGGACGAAGGCCTCGACGTGCTCGAAGCGGCGCTGGCTCACGTCAGCGAAAACAAAGGCGCGCTGGCGACACAGCTCACGTAACGACAGCCGCCTCGCCAGAGCGCAGCGGGGGCGAGGGTTCGTAACAGGGTATGGCTTCAGCCATACTGGCGAGGCAAAGCGCAAACCGGCTTTAGCCGGTGGGGCAAGCCTGAAGGCGTGCGCTGATACGAAAGGCCAAGCCAGGCCGACAATATTCTTCACGATTGCTGAGGCGATAAATTCATGAGTACCGCAGTAGTGAACGGAACCAAAGTTCCGAATTACATCAACGGCGAGTGGGTCGAGTCGACCGCCAAAGCCTGGTCAGACGTCATCAATCCCGCGACCGGCGAAATCATTGCAAGTTCTCCTTCTTCTGATGCCGCGGAAGTGGCTCGTGCGGTGGAAGCCGCTGCCGCCGCGTATCCCGCGTGGCGGCGCACTCCGCCGGAAGATCGCATCCAGCCGTTATTCAGGTTGAAGATGTTGCTGGAAGACCACATCGACGAACTCGCTCGCATCATCACCCAGGAAAACGGCAAGACCTTCGCCGAAGGGAAGGCGGAGCTGCGCCGCGCGATTGAAAACGTTGAAGTCGCCTGCGGCATTCCCATGATGATGCAGGGATACAACCTCGAAGATGTCGCCCGCGGCATTGACGAGACCATGATCCGGCAGCCGCTGGGCGTCGTGGCCGCCATCACGCCATTCAATTTTCCGGGCATGATCCCTTTCTGGTTTCTGCCTTACGCGATCGCATGCGGAAACACTTTCATCCTCAAGCCCTCTGAGCGCGTGCCGCTCACCATGCGACGAGCCTATGAACTGCTCGAACAAACCGGACTCCCCAAAGGCGTTGCGAACCTGATCAACGGTGGTAAAGCGGCGGTGGATGCGCTGCTTGATCACCCTAAAGTTCGGGCGATCAGCTTCGTCGGATCCACTCCGATTGCGAAGTATGTCTATGCCCGCGCCGGAGCGAACGGCAAGCGCGCCCAGTGCCAGGGCGGTGCCAAAAATCATGTCGTCGTTCTGCCCGACGCCGACATGCAAATGGCTACGCAGATCATCAGCGATAGCGCCTTCGGATGCGCGGGACAGCGCTGCTTGGCAGTATCGGTCGCTGTCACGGTTGGTGACGCGCAAAAGACCTTCCGCGATTCGATCACCGAAGCTGCCTCCAGCTTGCGTGTGGGTAATGGGCTCGAGGAAGGCGTTCAAATGGGACCGGTCATTACGCCCCAAAGCAAAGCTCGGGTCGAATCATTGATCGGTGTCGGCGAGAAGCAAGGCGCCAAAGTGCTGCTCGACGGACGCAACTCCAAAGTCCCGAAGTACGACGCAGGCAATTTCGTGAAGCCGACGATCCTCGACAATGTCCCCGGCACCAGCGAGATCACTGACACTGAAATCTTCGGACCGGTTCTTAGCCTGGTCCACGCAAACGATCTCGATGACGCCCTCGCGTTTCTCGAGCGCAGTGCCTACGGAAATCAAGCGTCTTTGTTTACTTCCAGCGGCTCCGCCGCCCGAAGGTTCCGCTACGAAGCTCCGGCGGGGAATATCGGTATCAACATCGGCGTCGCCGCGCCCATGGCCTACTTCCCCTTCAGCGGCTGGAAAGACAGCTTCTTCGGCATCATGCATGGCCAGGGACGCGACGCGATCGAGTTCTACACGGAAAAGAAAGTCGTCATCGAACGCTGGGCGAAAGAGCACTCGCGAAAATTTTGAACAGTTTTAACCGCAAAGAACGCAAAGGTCGCGAAGATTTCTTGGCGTCCTTTGCGATCTTTGCGGTTAAAGGCTCTTAGGAGATTCATGTCGGACACCATCCAAAAATACAAAGACTACGTGATGACCGGCTTCATGAAGCAGGTGGTCTCCTTGGTCGTCGACCACGCCAGCGGCGCTGTCATCACCGATGTCAACGGTCGCGATTACATCGACTGCTTCGCCGGAATTTCGGTCGTCAATGCCGGACACTGCAATCCCGAAGTCATCGCCGCCGCGAAGAAGCAAATGGATAAACTCGTCCATTGCGCATCCTACATCTACCACTCCCAGCCGACCGCCGATCTCGCCGAGAAAATCGCCCACATCGCACCCCCCGGCCTCACCAAAACCTTCTTCGGCAACGGCGGCGCGGAAGCCATCGAAGGTGCGCTCAAGCTCGCCCGGCTCTACACCGGCAAGCACGAATTTATCTCGCTCCAGGCTAGCTTTCATGGACGCAGCTGGGGCACCCTCAGCATCACCGGCAATCAAGGACGCAAAAAACGAGGCGGTCCTTACGCCTCCGGAATCGCGTTCGCACCCGCGCCCTACACGTATCGTTCGCTTTGGCCCAACGATCCCGAGGAATGCGGACGTCAGTGCGCCAAGGCCATTGACGACATCATTCGGTTTTCCACCGCGGGCGATGTAGCTGCGTTCATCGCCGAGCCTGTCATGGGCGAAGGGGGCATCATCGTTCCACCCGCAAACTATTTCAAAGAGGTCAAGAAGGTGCTCGACCAGCACGGCATCCTCTTTATAGCCGACGAAGTCCAGTCCGGATTCGCCCGCACCGGAAAGATGTTTGCCTTCGAGCACTACGGTGTCGATCCCGACATTTTGGTCACCGCGAAAGGCATTGCCGACGGTTTCCCGCTCAGCGCCTACACCACGCGTTCTGAAATCGCCGCCGCCTACAAGCCCGGCGATCATCTATCGACATTTGGAGGAAATCCCATCTCCTGCGCGGCTGCGCTCGCGAACATCGAATTCATGCAGCGCGAGAATCTCCCGGCCAAAGCTACCGATACCGGCAACTACGTGATGGCCAAACTACGCGAAATGCAAAAGCACAATCCGCTCATCGGAGAAGTTCGCGGTCTCGGTCTGATGATCGGTGTCGAACTCATCAAAGACGAAAAGAAAACGCCCGCCACCGCGGAAGCAGACGCCATCCGCGAATCTCTCTTTCACCATGGAGTGCTGGTGGGTGTCGGCGGCGTGTACGGCAACGTCATCCGCTTCCAGCCTCCGCTTGTCATCACTCGTGACCAGATCGATCAGGCACTGGAAGCATTCGCCGGAGCCCTGCAGGAGGTTACCCAACCCGCCCCGGCGTAACGGGGTTGCATTTCTCAGCCCAAATTCAACTAAAGTGCATATCCCCTGATTACTAAAGTGATTCGGTGGGCACATTTCCCGTTAAAGAAACTGGAAACGCTTGTCTTAAACTTGGAAATAGTGCCTTGTGTCTAACGGGGGAGTTAGGGATGTTTTCAAAAAATTATGTGCAACTTTCGCTTTTCTTAATTATTAGCTTGGCTTTGGCAACTGCTCAACAACAGCCAGCAGCCTGGCAAACCAAGCATGTTGGCGAAGTTAGAGACTGGACATCTCGCCATATCATGGTGAGCGGCGGGTTCACTGCCGAGAATTTGCGCATCGCGCAAATCGAGCCTCGAGTCCTGCTTCAATTGGGACCACGCGCTATTGATCCCACAGGCCCTGCGCCCCGCATTCCGACGCCAGTTTGGTGGAATCCTCCGACCAAGCGGGTCGTCATCGATGGCAGCAGCGTCCGTCACGGTGGCAAGATTGACTGGTCGGTTTCCCTTGGCACCGGACACGTTTCCCAAGCTATGTTCCCGGCGAAATACAGATTTGATACCGGTGGAACCCCCAGTTGCACGGCCGACTATGTTGTCTACGCTTTGAATGTGGCTGGCGTCAACAAAGGTCAGCCCAACATCGTTGGCATCGATAATCTCTATAGTGGCAATCCCAGCGGCCTTTGCGGTGCTAATCCAACCGTTGACTTCGCTTATGACGGCAGTACGGCCGGAGGCAGCGTTCTAACGTCGCCAGTTTTATCCCTCGATGGAACGAAAATCGCCTACGTCGAGAGCGCAGCCAGTTCCTCCGTGTTTCACATCTTGACCTGGGTTGCCGGGCAGGGAACGATCGCCAAGTCGGTCCAGCCGGGCGCTCCTACCTGCACCGCGGGCGCAAATTGCCTGCAGTCGGTGACGTTCTCCACAACCTCGACCACTACCTATGCCTCGCCGTGGGTCGACTATGGTTCCGACAAGGGCTTCGTCGCTTCTGACGACGGGAAGATTTACCGCATCAGCTGTGTGTTCACCTGTGCCCTTAACGCTAATCCGACGGTCGACTGGGTTTTCACCTTGCCGGTGGCTGGCACGGGCGGCGCTTTACCGCAGCCGAACGGACCCATCTACAACAGCCCCTATGGCTACATCTTCGTCGGTGATCAGCTCGGCGAAATCTGGGCGATCAACGCTTCTGGATCCACTCCAACTCTCCTGGCCGGACCGGTCATGGTAGGCGGAGGCGGCTGCACAACAACCAATCCTCCGGGACGCACCGGGACGCCCGCTCCCTGCACGGCAACGGGAACCGCGTACGGCATACCCGATTCCGCCATCCTCGATGCCAGCGGCAGCAGTGAGAAGCTCTTCGTTTTCTCCGGCAATGACGGCGCTGGCGCAGTCGTGAAACAGATGAGCCAGACCCTGACCGGTATTGTGCGGGTTTCGATCGGTCAAGGTGGAGTGAATGTCCACACCGGAACCTTCGATAACAACTACTGGGGCGCGACGCCCACCAGCGGCGAGCTGTTTGTCTGCGGCACCGGACCGACCGACAACGTTCCCTATCATTATTGGATCGGTTTCACGAACTATCCCACCATTAATAGCACTCCCACCGGGAGCCTGGTTCGCCTCGCCGGCGCGAATGGCGTTGCGTGCGCTCCTTACACCGAGTTCTATAACCCGAATCTGAACCTGGGAAACGGGGATCACGACTTGTTGGTCAGCGGCCTTATCGATCCTACGAACGGCTATGTCATCACTAATGACATCAGCACTGGGGTCATCACCAAGTCGTTGGCGTATGTCAATTATCCCGGCGGAATCAGCGGAGTGGTCATTGACAATGACAGCACGGCCAGTCAGGCTTCCAGCGTCTACTTCAGCACCTTGGGCACGGTCAACGTGGGCAGTTGCGCCAACCAGATCTGTGCGGTGAAGCTGACCCAGAGTGGATTGAAATAACGCGGCGTTCTTCATGAATTCATCGGAGGCGGGTTTCCCGTCTCCGATTTTTATTTGGCCAGCCGGTTGTACTTCTTCAGCACTTCTCGCAGGCGGTCATGCGGCAACGCAATCACCGTGCGGCCATTCACTCCTGTCATGGTCTCTGCCGCCACCATGGCGTTGATCACCGCTTCTTCCGTAGCCTGCACGGTCGCCAGGAAAATCGGATCGATCTGGTCGTTGGGCAGCATCGTGACTTGGCGCACCCCTTTGTTCGAAGCCGCTCCTGAATTCGCAGTCGAGAAGGCAATGAAGAGGTCGCCCGATCCGTCGCCTGAAAAGCTTCCGTCCCGCCCCAATCCCAAGGACACTCTCCTCGCTACGCGCTTCAATTGCGTAGGAATCAATGGCGCATCCGTGGCTACCACGACGATGATCGATCCCATATCCTTGTTACGGACTGTGTGCTCAGAAATTTCTCTTCCCACTGGCACGCCCGCGATGCGTAGCTGGTCGCGCTCCCCATAATTGCACTGCAGCAGAACTCCCACGGTATATCCGCCGTCTTTCGCATTCAGCACTCGCGACGCAGTCCCAGTCCCACCCTTGAATTCATTGCAGATCATGCCGGTGCCGCCGCCCACATTGCCTTCGGGTACGGGCCCTCCACGCGCCTGGTCCAGCGCCTCGAAAACATGCTCGGCCTTTACATGAAATCCGTTTGCGTCGTTGAGGTAGCCGTCCCAGGTTTCGGCGACCACCGGCGTGGACCACCAGTATCCATCCTGATCGGGAGGCCCGTTCTTGATCCGCCAGGCAATCACGGCGTCGTGTACGGTGCCGATGCTGTGCGTGTTTGTAATCATCACCGGGCCATCGAGAAACCCAGAGTCCTCGACAAATGCCGTGCCCGTCATCTCTCCGCTGCCGTTGAGATTGAACCATCCGGCAAAGACGGGATCGAGCAGATTCTTTCCGCGCGGCAGGATCGCCGTTACTCCGGTGCGCACCGGGCCGACTCCCACTTGCAATCTTCCTTCGCCGGAAATCAGCGTGGTCTCGCCCACCTCCACGCCCTTCACATCAGTGATCGCGTTCAGCGTTCCCGGCGTGCCATCGAACGGAACCCCCAGATCCCTTGCCCGTGGCTTGGTCTGCGCCCCCGCCGGGAACGCAACCAGGCCTGCAAATAGAATCACTGCCCAGAACCGCTTCTGCATCCAACTCCTCCTGATAACAACGGAGAAGTATACGGAATCTTGTGAAGTGGTTTTACAATAGAACCCGGGAGGCCGCGCAATGAAGGATTGGAAACGCGTACTGGTGGCAGGATCGGCCGGAACCAGCGTCATCCTGCTACTGAAAGGGAAGACCGCCGCGGGCCTGCTCGTGGCGGGCGTAGGAATCGCGACTCTGGCGTCAGAATATCCGGAGAAATTCGCCGACGTGCGCGAACATCTCCCTGACTACGCTGAACGCGGAACCAAGTACCTGGATATGATCGCTGGAGTCATGCAGCGCGTGACGCAAAAAGCCGGACGCCGCAAGTGGTTCGACGCGCTTCTAAGCGACTAGATCGAATTTGTGACGGAGGACGGGCGCCCTCGCCCGTCTTACTCAATTCCCAACTGCTTCCGCGCGTCCGGGCTCAAACGCTCCGGCGTCCACGCCGGTTCCCACACTACGTTGACGTTCGCGTTACGGACTCCGGGCATTTGCTCAATCCTCGACTTCACCTGCTGGCTGATCTCCACGTGCGAAGGACACCCGGGCGCCGTCAGCGTCATATCCACGGTGACGTCTTGCTGATCCTCGGCAACCGCATCGAAACGAACGCTGTAAATCAGCCCCAAATCCACAATATTTACCGGAATCTCCGGGTCATAGCACTGCTTTAACGCGCTCAAAACATCATCCTGGCTTAACGCTGTAGGCATTCCCATCTCCTGAAAAGCGGGTAGGCGAAAAGCCTGACCCCACGCTCCAGTTTACCCCATTAGTGTGACCTATCCGCTGTCCGCGGACTCCGCGACCAGCGACCCGCGACCGGAGACCGGATGTTCTGGTAAATTCTCCATGAGCTATGAGTCCCGAACTAAAACGCCGCATTCAGCTCGTGCTGGTCTTCGCCATGCTCGTCGCCGGAATTCGCGTCGTCTACGTTTTCTATTCGCGCCGCTCCGGGAAAATGGAAAACGAACAGAAGGCCGCGCCGCCTCTGAATGCCGACTACTACGTCATCCCCAAGAAGCTTTACCCCTACGATCTTAAATCCGCGAAACAGCTTACGCAGCAGCCGGTCTGGGTCAAGGAAGGATACCGCTACACTTACTATCCCTACGATCCGGCTACGCATCATGCCGACTTCGCGCACGAAGCCGGAACCCTGCTTCCCATCGAGCGTCTTGATATCAAAGATGTCACCACCGATGTCTCTCCCGGTTCGTCTGACCAGCGCCAGGTGATCGCCATATTCGAGAAGGCGGGCAAGAGTTACGCTTTTCCCATCGGCTCGGTGCAGGCAGGGAACTACCAGATTTATTCGGACGAAATGCTTTTCATCCAGGACCCGCACGAACTTTACAAACATTGGCTGCCGGAGACGTGGGATGCAATCGAGAAACACGAAGTCAAAGCGGGGATGAACGAATTCCAAGTCGCCTTCGCGGTGGGCATGGGCATTCCCGAAAGCTCCAGCGATCCGTCGGTGAAGACGGTGACCTATCCCAACGGAGGCCATCCGGTCAGCGTTACCTACCGCAACGGCCAGGCCGCCGAAATCAAGTGAGCCGAGGTTTCGCCCCGCTACTTCACTTTGGGCGAACTCTCGCTGGCCGCTTTCTCCTCATCCGCGTGAATGATTCCATCATCGGTCGCATAGAACGACCGGTGTTCGGCGTCCATTTGCTTCGGAGTCATGGCCAGCTCGAATCCATCCTTATGCGACTTGAATGTGGCGGTATAGTCACCCCGGTCGGGGCTGGTCATACGCTTGGTGAACGATCCCGAATGCACCAGATCGTTCAGCGTCTTCGCAAACTCCTCGTGTTTTTTCTTGTATTCCTTCTGCGCCCGCAGCACGGTTCGCATGTATCCGAGCGCCGCCGCCTCGGAGTCCGACCGCGCGGGGTCCCCGGGGAACTTCGGTTGATACGGGGTTTGTGCACTTGTGAGTATCGCCGCCATCAGGAAAATCGCGACGCCCGCGATATACTTTTTGCCGCCTGATTTCATAGATTTACGCCCTGCCGGAATGACATGCACCTATGTTACCCCCGTAATCGTGAATCATTACCAACTCTTTGCAACCCAGGGCAATCCGTCTATCCTAACCGCAGACTGACCTAGGAAAGCTATGAAATCAGCAACGGCCCCGGCCAAGAAACCCGTCATCCGCATCGCCGTAGTGGAGAGCGATCCACTGCGTTTCGTGGGATTCCGCGCACTTTTCGATTCCGAAACCGACTTCGAATTGGTCTCGGCGTCGCTTCCAGATCTCACGGTTCTCCAAAACATCGACCTCATCCTGCTGGGCAACCGCAGCGGCCAAAACCTGTTCGATCTGATGGCCAGCCTCAAGGCCACGCGACCCGACCTGCGCATCATCGTGACCGGCTCAGGCATGGACGAAGAAACCATTCTGAAGGCCATCGCCTCGGGAGCCAAGGGATACGTCGACGAGGCTGCTTCACCTGCGGAATTCGTGCAAGCGATTCGCGTCGTCAACCAGGGTTCTGTTTGGGCTCCGCGCCGCGTGCTTTCCATGTTTATCGAGCGCGTCAGTTCCTCGCCGGGGCGCATCTTCCCGGCAGGGCGCGTCAGCTTTACCGACCGCGAAAAAGAAGTACTAGAGATGCTGGTTGCGGGACGCTCTAACAAAGAAATCGGCGCTGCCCTGGGCATTGAAGAACGCACAGTAAAGGCCCACGTCGCCAAGTTGATGCGCAAAGTCGGAGTGCAGAACCGCATTGCCCTTTCCGTCCACGCCATCACGCATTCGCTGGTTACTGCGAAATAACAGTTTGGGAAAGCAAGGGTTGCCCCATTTCTCGCGTTTTTTGCGGGAAGTGGGGCTTTTTTAATGATTCCGGCGACCCGCGGCCTGCGACCGATTCCGTTAGTTACCACCGGACAGTGACCCTCGTAATCTTGCCGCTTTCCACCCCCGGCCGCATACTCGCTTCACCTACCACAGAACCTGGGAGACGGGGTTGGGAGGGGAGACTTCGGTCGCCGCTGCCAACCCCGCATTTTTTTGCCTCCGCGGCCTCCGCCCGCGCTTTTTTCCGCCAAACTTCCCAACTCAAGCACGTTCTTGCCCGCATCCATTAGAATCAGGGGCACCGGTTCCCAGACATATTTTTCTAAGGAAAAACGAGGAGACATGAAGAGACTGCTGGTTCTGTGGGTTGTGGTTTGTCTTAGCGCGGCTGGCTTCGCCGCCGACGAAAGCAGCAAGAGCGACAGCAAGGCGACTGATCGCGTAAAAGCGGCCGCCACTGTGCTCGACGAGATTCAAAGCGCCCCTGACAACGGGATTCCCGAGGAAGTCCTCGGTTCTGCTGAATGCGTGGCAGTGGTGCCAACCATGCTCAACGGCGGATTCGTCGTGGGCGCGCGCTATGGAAAAGGGGTTGCCAGTTGCCGCACTCCCAAGGGATGGAGTGCTCCGGCGTTCTTCTCAGTAAAAGGCGGCAGTTTCGGTTTGCAGATCGGCGGCCAGGCCATTGATCTTGTCATGCTCATCATGAACCAGGAGGGGATGCGCAATCTCCTCTCCAGCCAGTTCAAACTGGGTGCTGACGCCAGCGTAGCCGCCGGTCCCGTCGGACGCCATGCCTCCGCCGACACTGACTGGAAACTGCGGGCCCAGGTGTTGAGCTATTCCCGCGCTCGCGGCTTGTTCGCGGGACTCGCACTGAGCGGTGCGGCCGTCAGTCAGGACAAAGACAGCACTCGCGAATTCTACGGACGCATGGTTCCCTTCAAGACCTCGCTTACCGGCGAAATCGAAGCCCCCGCAGGAGCCTATCCGTTCCTGAATACGCTCTCCAAGTGGGCCAAGACCGCCGCGAAATAGAAGCTCGTAGAACCAGGTCATCCTGAGCCCGAGAGGGCGAAGCATCTGGCGCGTAGTGGCAACTTCTAGTGGTTCGCGCCAGATCCTCAGGACGTCAGGGATAGGAAAGTCACAACTCCGAAAATTGCGCCAAAAGCTTGAATACGCCCCCGTCTGGCTGATCGTCAAAACCATCGGCGCGCTGCCCCGCTGGCTGGCCCGAGCTATTGGCATTTCCATTGCCTGGACCGTCTACTTCCTCCATGTTCGCCTGCGCCACGTCGGCATGCGCAATCTCGCTCTCGCTTTCCCTGAGAAAACTCGCCGCGAGCGCGCCCGCATTCTTCGCGGAGAATTCACCTCTCTCGGCCGTCAACTTGCCGAGGTATGTCTGTTCCCGAAGTACACGCTTGAGAACGTCGACAAAGTCGTGGTCTACGACGGATTCGAAAACTTCGAACGCGCGCTCGCCCGCGGCAAAGGCGTTCTTTTCCTCACTGGACATCTTGGCGGATGGGAAGTCTCTTCGTTCATGCACTCGCTTCACGGACACCCGCTCCATATCGTGATGCGGGCGCTCGACAACGTCTATCTCGACCGCTTCATGCGTCACTATCGCACCATGCACGGCAACTCGACGGTCGATAAAGATGACTTCGTCCGCGGCCTGCTCTCCGCGATGAAGAAAGGCGAAACAGTCGGCATCCTCATGGACACTAACATGACTCCGCCCCAAGGCGTGTTCGTGGATTTCTTCGGAATTCCCGCCTGCACCGCAAGCGGCATGGCTCGCATCGCACTGCGCACCGATGCCGCTGTTCTGCCCGGTTTCACCGTCTGGGATTCGAAGCTGCGCAAATACCGGCTGCGTTTCGATCCCGCCGTGCAGTTGATCCGCACCGGAGACGATGATGCCGACGCCATCGCCAACACCGCACTGTTTACGAAGGTGATCGAAGACTACGTGCGCCACTATCCTGACCAGTGGCTCTGGGTCCACCGCCGCTGGAAAACCCGCCCCGAAGGCGAGCCGCCGCTGTATTGATGGGGATGAATCCCTCTCGGTCCTGTCACGCCGCTAGTCAGGGGACTATAATTCCGGACCAGTCTGCTCGGATATCGCGGTAGTCACAGGAGTGACCCATGCCTGTCAAGCAGGGAAGTCTTGAACTATTGCAGCATCCCGCTTCCAAAGAGCTGCTCCAATCGACAATTCCCGCCCGTTTAGCCTACGTCTGGACGGACGGCAGTCCTCGAGTTGTCCCCATCTGGTTCCATTGGAATGGGCGAGAGTTCGTGCTGGGGACGCCTTCGAAAGCTCCGAAGCTTAAGGCATTGGCAAAAAATCCCAAGGTGGCCCTCACGATTGATGACATCAACTTTCCGCATAAGGTGCTGTTAGTGCGCGGCACTGCGCGATTGCAATCTGTGAAGGGAATTGTTCCTGAATACGCAGTGGCGGCGGAGCGCTATTTCGGAGCCGAGCAAGGGAAAGCTTGGGTGACGCAGCTTGCTTCCATGATTCAAGATCAAGATATGGTGCGAATTACCATCACCCCTGAATGGGTCGGCCTTCTCGACTTTCAGACGCGCTTCCCCAGTGCCCTGCCCCTGTAGCCATCGGACTAGCACCTGCGCCATGCTTGTGGAGATCAAGCCCGGCCGTCACATTTTATTGCGACTCCGCCGCTGCCAATAAGATGTCGGCAACTTCACTAGGACGCTCGACATGGGAGTCGTGGCCGGTATTCAGTTCAGCCACCTCCCATCCCAAAGCGCGAGCTCTTGCTGCAAACGGGGCGAAGAATGGCCGAGCCGGGTATTCTTCCGCAACGCTCGCAACGAAGGTAGCTGGAATGCTGGCCTTCCGATTGAGGGGAAGAGTCAGGGGCTCCTCAAAGCAACGCAGACTAAAATCACACAGCCTTTCGCGGACAAAATCACGCGCCTTACCGGGCTTGAGTCCCCAGAGGTCAAGTTGTCCCTCTCCTCCCGGTAACCGCCAGCCGTCCCCATGCTCTCGTGCCACGCCGCGAAAGTGTGTGCCAATCTCGGGCGGGAGCAGATCCAATACGCTTTGCCCATCTTCCGGGATGAACGCATCCAGGAAAACCAGTCGCCACACTTGCGCTGGATTTCTTTCAGCCACACCGCTGATGATCATGCCTGCGTAACTGTGGCCTACAACGACCACCTGGTCCGGGGACTTTGATAACTCGGCCAAAACGTCCTCTACATGCTGCTGTAGGGTGATGTCGGGAGACAGACGGCTTCCGTCTGTGCCAAGGCCACTTAGCACGGGCGTTATCACCCGATGGCCGCGCTTTTCCAGAAAAGGGACCAACAGGTCCCACGTACCGTTTGACTGCCACGCGCCGTGTACCAGGACAAGCGTCGCCATGGCCGAGAGTCTAGCACTTTAGAGCGAGGTCGCGTCTGCTCGCTGCAACAAGGCGCGCCGGACAGAGGTGTTGAGTGGTATCGGGATTTTGCAACAGCTATCTGGCGGCCTTGCGCGGAGCGGTCGCGACAGCGCGAGTGAGAAGGTTCTTAAAGCGGGGAATACCGATGGCGAGGTTGCCCCCAACTAACCACAGCCACATCAAAGGCATGATGGGCAAAAGCCACAGCGTCTTGCCGCCACTGTCGCTAACTGAAGCCAACAGAATTGCCGCTCCGAATACGATCATCACAGTTGCCACAACGACGAGTTGCCAACAATTCAAGGTGTAGCGAACTTTGAAGGCGTCGGAATCAACCGTAAGATCGCCAGACCCGAACGGCACAAGAACATTCCAGTTCGAGACGAGCCGAAATATTCCTGCCGTGAAAGTAATGCGGTTACCTATAATCTCAACCGTGCTCGCGTTAACACTCCGTAGACAATGAGCGAGATGCGCAGGCAACAGGGTAGAATCAACCGCCCGATCAAAAGCGAGGGTGCCCGTCCTAACTGGCGACAACATACAACGGAATTATAAGCGCCTGTAAACCACGTGGCCGCTGACGTTATCAGGCGATTACACGTTTTGACGTTTTCTTTCGTGTTCATCACCACGCCGGTGCCCGGTCTCGTCATGCCCTTTGCGACAAGGATGGGATTCCACTAACCCATCCCTCAGGTGTTTTACCTGAAGACTGACGACTGAGGACCGACGACTACTTAAAACCAGTCACTCCGATATGCAATCCACCAACTGGCATACGCAACCGGGATGGTTGCCGCCAGTGCCCACCACAGCGGCAGCATCAAATCCGCCACCAGTCCCAACACCGTAAAGCTGATCCAGAAGACCTTGCGCTCCATTCTCCAATTCTAGTCCCGTTGGCTTTTCTCTCCGTATACTAAAGTCACCATGGCCCGCTCTCTGCAAGAGGTAGCCGACTTCGTTCGCGCCCGCGTCGTCGGAGACGCGAAACTCGAAATCACCGGAATCGCCAGCATTGGCGCCGCGTCCTGCGGGGACCTCGTCTTCGTCGAAGATGAAAAGCACTTTCCCGCGGCCCTGGCATCCAACGCAGCCGCCATCATCGTTGGCAGCCTTGCTGGCGGCCATCAATCCACCAAGCCGCTGTTGATCTCCGACCAGCCTCGCCTCGCCTTTGCTCGCGCCGCCGAGCTGCTACTCCCGAGATCAGTCCCTAATATCGGCGTTCACAATACCGCCGTCGTTCATCCCACCGCGAGAGTCGGAAGCGATGTTTCTATCGCGGAGCACGTCGTCATCGGAGAAAACGTCGAGATCGGGAAGGGAACCAGCATTGCCGCGGGATGTGTCATCGGCCCCAACGTCAGCATCGGCCGAGACTGCCAGCTCTATCCGAACGTCACCATCTATCCCGCCACGCGGCTCGGCGACCGTGTGATCCTTCATGCCGGGGTTGTTCTCGGCAGCGACGGCTTCGGCTACGTTCGCGACAAAGCCACTGGCAAATACCACAAATTCCCTCAAATCGGACGCCTCGAAATCGAAGACGATGTCGAGATTGGTTCGAACTCGACCGTCGATCGCGGAGCACTGGAAGCCACACGTATCGCCCGTGGCACGAAAATTGACAACCTCGTCCACGTGGGACACAACGTGCAGATCGGCGAAGACGTCGTGATCGCCGCGCAAACCGGCCTCTCGGGGAGCGCAGTCGTAGAGAACGCCGTCATCATCGGAGGCCAGGTCGGCATCGCCGATCATGTGCGCATCGAGTCGGGCGCGATCCTCGGCGCGCAGAGCGGCATCCCTAGCAAGAAAGTGATTCGCGGGAAGGGAATTGTTTTCTGGGGAACCCCCGCTCGCCCCATCAAAGATTATTTGAAAGAACTCGCAGTCCTCGCGCGGCTGGCAAGGAAGAAGTAATGGCGATCGTCGTCATCGGCGGACATTCTCGCGAGCGTAGGCAAAACCAGTGTCGTCGCCGGGCCTGATCACAGCTCTCCCCGAGTATCGCTGGACCGCCCTCAAAATCACGCAATATGGACACGGCGTCTGCAGCGCCAATGGCGAAGCCTGCGACTGCGCCACCGACGATCACACCTGGGCCATCAACGAAGAAAAAGACCGTTCGGGAGAATCCGATACCTCGCGATTCCTGGTAGCTGGAGCAGAAAAAGTCTGGTGGGTCCGCACTCAGCAAGGCCGCCTGGCGGAAGCCATGCCAACCCTTCGCCGGCGCCTGGCTGAATCCGAAAATGTCATTCTCGAATCCAACAGCATCCTGAAGTTCATTCGACCCGATGTCTACGTCACCGTGCTCGATCCCGCGACCCCCGACTTCAAGAAATCTGCTCAGGAATTCCTCGATCGCGCCGACGCCGTCATCCTTCATGCCAGCGGAGGCAAACCAGCGTGGGAACAAATCTCGCTGAAGCCGGTAGCGGATCGCCCGATGTTCTCAATTCGAACCGCCGCCCTACGTAACGCCAGACTTTGTGGAGTTTGTAAAAACCCGTCTGAGCACCACTCGCTTTCAAAGATAAAAAGGACGCGAAGGCCATGGAAGAATCGGATGGGCCGCTGCGGTAGCAGAAAAAAGCGGCCCGATCAAATCGGGCCGCCCGATGATCAACCACTCTAATGCGAGATGGTCGCCGTAGTCCCATCTAGCTTGGTGAAGGTTACGGTGAATTTCTCGTTATAACGCGCCGCCTGGTCCTGCAGGAAGCTGATGGCTAGCGCCTCGCCCAGCAGAATCGACGAATCCGTATCGCTTCGCCAGTGAATTCCGGCATGGATGCCATGGCCGAAACTTATGTTGTGCGCAAGTTTATTCAGTTCACCACCCACAGTGATCTGCCCCGCGTCCGAACCCGTGTAGGGCACGAGCCCAAGCCCATCATCTGTCGGCACCTGAGGACTGGGAATCACCCAGTTGCCGTCAAAGAAGAACTTCAACATAGTGATGCACGCCCCCGCCACGGTTCCGTGTCCCGTTGGATATGCGGGATGGGTCGGCGAACCCTCAGGAAAGGTTTGCGATAGCAGATAAGTGCCATACTTACTGAAGCTTGCCGCAACCCCTTGCGAGTTCAACACATTGCTATTCAACGTGGCGTTGGTGTCGTTCTGGTTCGTCAACGTAAGATGCACCAACCCACCGCCTGACTCGGGGCGGTGCCGTAGATGAATAACCCACTTCTGATACCACACGACATCCAACGCTCGTGCCGCGATCTCCCCCAGTGACGCCGCAAAGGCCGGAGCACCGAAGGTATCAAAGCCATTTTGCGTCTTCGAAGTAACATAGGGATTCCCCGGATTCAACGGCGCGCCCAGTGTGCCCAGCACCAGAAGCGCCGTAAAATACGCCTGATATAAGACGTCTACGTGTGTGTATGCGGCCAGAACGCGTCCGTCATAGCCGTAGCGCAATTGGGGGTCTGGCTGGTTCTTAAGTCCGGTGCTTATGCCGTTCTGCACTTGAAACCAGGTAGTGAGATCGGTCATGTAATCGATGCCAGACAAGTAACTCGTCAGTTGCTGGCTGATCCCCTGCTGGCCGAATGCGGTTGGCGTAATGAAGAACTGTGAAATATATGGACCGATCGTGTTACCCGGGATATGCACCCCGGAACAACACAGCGGGAGTTACCACGCCTCCCACTTTCGGGCCGGCATACCCCGACATCGTAGACAACTCAGCCGCCGCCTGAATCGCCGTCGCATTGGTCGGATAATCGGTGAAGGCGACGTCGCGCAACAGCGACGCCCAGTATATCTCGACTAACTCCGTTCCATACGCCGCGCTAGCCACCGCCGGCGGCGGCGGCACAATCACCAGGGTGTTTTCCTGATTCGCGGGTGAAGTCGCATTGCCAAACTGAACGGCGTCGGTGCCCTGCAATCCGTAAGCCAGCGCTCCTTGGGGTCCATTCTGCGTGCGCGTGCCGCCGATGATGATCTTCTCGAAATCCGAAGGATTGCTGGTGGCGAACGCTGTCTTGAGGCTGTTGTAGGCGGCAATATTTACTTTGCCGTAACTGTCCTGCAACAAGCCCTTGGTGTAAGTTCCCGACTTATCGGCGTAAAGTGTTTCGTCGCCGTTCGTCGTGTGCGAGGGAACGGTGATCAGGGCTTCTTTGGTCGCGTCGGCCACGCGCAACGCAAACGATGCGACCACTCGCGGATTCGCAGCGCCATTTGGCGGCCTTACGGTTGCTGCTTCTGCCTTGGCCGGGGAGAACCCGATGGCTCCGACAGTGGCCGCCGCGGCGGCAGCTCCTCCGATCTTGCCGATGAATTTTCTCCGGCTGGGAGAGGAAACCTGCGGTTTATCTGCAGTGCTGGAACTCTGGGGAGGGACTTGAACGGCTTCCATGAAACATCTCCTTTTTTCGAACGTGACAGAGGTTGATGTGAGGAAACACACGACTACCTGCGCGTCGCGGCGCCAGTTGTTCCTGAGACTCAGCTGTGCTCGTTAATCCTTCACTGCAGGAACCAGAGACGTGCGCCTCCCCAATCATGGAACGAGCGGTTACGCATCATTTGTGGGCGGCACTGTTGGTTCAAATTTGACAGGTTGCAGACGAAGCGGTAGCCGAAGATTCGCTGGCAATCTACGGTGAAAATACTTAGTGAAACGGACAAAATACGAAGTGGTTGGCGCACATCATATCTCTGACATCCTTGATGTCAACCCCTAATTTTCCACTGTCCAGAAATCAGAAAAGTTGAAGACCCGGTTGATGGGAAGACAGTGTCTGTATCTTGACGACGAGTGTTAATGCGTTCAAGACTTATGCGCCGGCAGCGCGTTCTGAGGCCGACGTTTCCACCAGAGTCTTAACCGAAACGGCGAACGCCACTCGTAATTCAGCGGCATAGTCGTCCGACACAGCCCGCGAGATCAGAAGGGTCGCGGTTCCATGGATGAGAGCCCACAGCGCGAGCACCAGCCGCGTATAGTCTTCGGGAGAGCCTCCCAGCCATTGCGCTCCTCGCAGTTTCATCAGTTCCACGTTAGGTCTTGGACCTCCAACCTTTGAGAATATGCCCGACGAAATGAGTTCGTAGTCGTGCACATTCGTCAATGCGAATTCCAGCGCGCCCGCAGCCGCTTCTTCGAACGACTTACAGGGCTCGAGCACGGCAAACAGATCTCGCTGCACCCGTTCTACGATCGCCCGCAGGATCTCTTTCTTGTTGCGAAAGCGCCGGTAAATGGCCGGCGTGTTGGTGCGCGCGGCCCTGGCCACTGCCCGCATCGAGAGAGAGTCAAATCCCCCCTTGGCCCAAAGCTTCCGCGCCGCAAGCAGCACGCGTTCCTCTACCGCCGGATCAACGTGCCTTGGCATCGCTCCCTCCGCAGACTTCCGATTATTATATTGACACTGTTAACGTAACACTGTATACATAATAAAACAATTCAGGCCCCTTCCCGGTTTTCTTGGAATCCAAATTCAGGAGCTTTTGAGATGTCCTGCGGTAATGACTCGGAGGACCGGGTCGCGATCGTCCAAATGAATGCCGAGTTGCGCCACGCTCAGCTAGAGTTGCTGAGCGCGCAATGTGCCACCGATCGCGTACGTCTCCGCTTCTCCATCGAACAGATTGCCCGCCATGCCCACTCCGATACTTTGCGCAAAGTGCTGGGAACGGTCACTTCGCTGCACCAGTATTACTCGTCGATCGAAAAACAACGCGCCAACGCAACCATCCCGTCCGACGAGCCCGGAGCGCCGAGCGATGAATTCATTCGCGAAACCAACACCCGTGTCGCCAGCTATTTCGAACACCAGCGCAATCATTATTTATCCGCAGGCTAAGCCGCTCCCCCGCGCTTACCGGATCATCATGGAGCGTTTCTTTTCTCACCGCCTGCTAGCCGCAATTCGAACCGTCGAACTGACAGGACGGCGTATTCCCAATCCGCCCTTTTACGCCGAAGCTAAAGCGCTGGGCCTCGGGAACCTCCCAGACATGACGCATTTGCCGTCGCTGACGTTTGTTGATGTGGTGGTCTTCAACGAGCGGATCACCGAGCGCACGCTGTTTCACGCCCTGGTGCATGCGGTCCAGTTTCAGGTCCTGGGACTCGAGCGTTACACCGAGATCTTCGTTCGCGCCTTTCTGCGCCGGAGAGCGCACTTCAACGTGCCTCTGGAAGCGCAAGCCATCGCCCTCGAAGCAAAATTCGCAGCCGATACCGGCGGCAGTTTTAGCGTCGAGGAACAAGTCTGGCTATGGCTGAACCAGGGCCGCTACTCGCTACCATAGAAGGGGAACCATCGCGCTGTCATCTCGAGCGGAGCAAGGCGAAGCCGCGCGCAGTCGAGAGACCCCGCGCATGCGTGCAGAATCAGTGTGGTCCCCATGCATTCTAACGGCACAAGAATGAATAGAGCCCGCACTCCTTTTGCAGCACCCAATTCAACGAGCCCTGAGCCTGCGCAAAGACGCCACTTAGTGATGTCGCCGTTTGCACACACTGTCGCTCCGATGACACAGAGCAAACAGATTTCAAGTCTGTAATCCTCGGCTTGATGTCTGGCGGAAGACTTGCAACACTCTCAAGCGATGAAAACATCGACGCTCTTCCTTCTCGCATTTTGCTCATTCTCGTGCGCCCAACAGAGTCCTCTGTCATTCATGCGTCCCGTCGATGCTCAACCTCGAGCCTACTTCGTGAGTTCGCAAGATTGGCCGCTTCAATGGGCAAGTCAGACATTTACTCAGGAGGATCAATTAAAGGAGATCACACTACGCAATGTGAGCCAGCGCACTGTCGACGGCTTCCAACTCGCGTGGGCTGTCTTCGTGCCCGACGGTTGCGGAGTCGAAGAAGCCGGTGTTCCGAGGAGAGAGTTTCACCTCGCGCCCTACGAGACCCGTACCGTGAAGCCGGGGGAAAGTGTAACTGTCGGGCCGTACCATTTCTCATCCAGTGCAATCGTCAGTCTCGCCCGCCATGCCCACTCTCCCGCCGTCGTCGCGCAGATCGGTCTTTACCGTGTTCGCTATGACAGCGGAGGCGAGATGATCTCCGGCGTCCAGCAGGCCGGAGCGTTTGGCCCTGAAGCAGTTACCCATCCTTGCCAGTCGAGTCGAACCCAGAATCCCGATGGATCGCGCATCTTCGTCGATCCGCAGAATTCATTTCAATTTGCGTATTCGCAGATCCTTATCCAATGTACCGAGAGCGAGAAGCAGCAAGGCCTTTGGGAGCCCGATCAATCCTGCGAAGCTTACATTCCGATCTGCGACGATCCGGGGAGTCTGGGCACTCATACCCTCGCCTGCTTCGCATACCCGAAGGACAAATATCTGGACGCTCCCGTCTTTGAGGGTTCCGCCTTTGTGGTCGCAGAAGTCCCCAAGGCTAAAGATCAGAAGACCTGCCTTGATGCCTCTCCTGATTGGGTCATCGATCCCCGCGGCACCGGAGGAACGAAGACGATTAACGGCGTAAAGTACGCCGTTTTCGAAACCGATGGCGCGGGCCTGGGCCACAGCTTTGATGGATTGGTTTACCGCACTTTTCATCACAACAAGTGCTACGAATTGAGTATCCGGACCGCCATGAGCAACGCAGGAGCCTACGATCCCGGCACCATCAATGACTTCACACAGGAAGACGCGAACGAAGTTCACAGCCGTCTTCAAAATGCCCTGGAGTCGTTCCTCTTCTTGAAGTGACTTGTATCGCGGCAAAGAAACTTTGAGGGGCGTTGAGCGTCGCCTTGCGCTGAGCGCTTGAGGCCTGAGGTCCGACGTCCGAGGTCAAAGGTCCGCCGTCCGTCCTGTTATCCTTTCTTTCGTGCGCCGCATTCATAAATCCGCCTGGCTGCTGATGTTGGTTTCGGCCGCTTTGCAAATCCTGATCTTCCCCCTGCCTAACTTGTTCTTTCTCGGCTGGATCGCGATCGCCCCACTGCTCATCGCTCTCTTGCGCACGAGAGTTCCTGAAACCCTCCAGCTCCCGGAATCGCCCAAGCTTCTTGCCGCCACCCCCTGGCAAGGTTTCCTGCTCGGATACGCTTGCGGCATCATTTGGTATGCCGGCAGTTGCTACTGGATTTTCAGCGTCATGCATCAGTACGGCGGCGTCGACAACCTGTCCGCGACCGGCATCTTGATTTTGTTCTGTCTTTATCTTGCGCTCTATCACGGGGCGTTCGGGTTGCTCATCAGCCTGCTTGCCGGAGACACGCCCTTCAACCGCCGTGCGCTGGTACTGTCGCCGGTGGTATGGGTTGCGGTTGAGTTGGCGCGTACGCGCATCACTGGATTTCCCTGGGACCTTCTGGGCATCTCGCAGGTCGACAACATTCCCCTCTCGCGCATCGCCACCGTTACCGGCGTTTATGGATTGTCTTTTGAAATCATGGTAGTGAACGTTGCCTTCGCCGCGGCATTTCTGTTGCGGCGCAAGAATCGCAAGCAGTTGTTGTTCGCCGCTATCGGCGCCGCCGTCGTTCTGCAAATCGGGATTCTCGTTCCCGGCCCGGCGGTCAATTCCGATCACACCGCCTTTCTTGTGCAAGCTAACGTTCCCATCCTGGAAGGCTCTGATTGGACCAAGGAATATTTCGATAACACTCTGCGAGACCTCACGATCACGACTCTCAAGCCGCAGCAGGCTTCGGGACAGCATCCTGATCTCATCGCATGGCCTGAATCGCCAGCGCCGTTCTACACGGGTGATCCGGTTTTTCGTCAGGCCGTGAGTGACCTGGCTCGGCAGTCGCAAGCCTGGGTGGTCGCCGGAAGCATCGGCGTCAAGAACGCTACGCCGGGGCGACCCACGCAGATATACAACTCGGCGGCGTTAGTAAGTCCCGCCGGCGATTGGGGCTCGCGGTACGACAAGATGCATCTGGTCCCCTTCGGCGAATACGTTCCCTTCGAAAAGCTTTTCTCGTTCGCCAGCGGCCTTACTAAAGAAGTCGGACAGTTCACTCCCGGAGCTCACCGCGAACCGCTCGACGCCGGTGGCGCAGAGCTAGGAACGTTCATCTGCTACGAATCCATCTTTCCCGACGAAATTCGCCAGCTTGCAAACAACGGCGCGCAAGTCTTCGTAAACGTCTCGAACGATGGATGGTACGGCGACAGCGGAGCCTATGCGCAACATCTCAAGCAAGCCCGCATGCGCGCGGTCGAAAACGATCGCTGGCTCTTAAGAGACACAAATACGGGAGTGACCGCGTCTATTGATCCTTACGGACGCGTCGCCGCCAGCATCCCGCGCAAGATTCGAGAAACGCTAGTTGCGCCCTACGCGCTCAACAGCGTAACGACTTTCTACACACGTCACGGAGACTGGTTCGCCTACCTGTGTGCGATAATTTCTTTGGTGGCGCTGGCAATGCGCTTTCTATACCACCCGAGGACACAGAAATAGCCATGGTCGAAGAGCTAGAGCAGGAATATACAAAGCTGAAAGACAAAGTTCGCGACCTTCGGGAGTACCTTTGACGCCGGCACGCTGCGTCAACAGTTAGCCGAAATCGATAAGCAGGCGGCTGACCCCAATCTCTGGTCGAATCAACAGAAATCTCAAGTTGTCATGCGCGAGAAAAAGCGCCTGGAACACGTGTTGGCCACCGAGGCCGACCTGGTCCGGCGCGGCGATGACATCAACGCCTACTTCGAGTTAGCGAAAGAAGGCGAGAACGTCGAAGCCGATTTGCGCCGCGACATCGACGCTCTGCGCGAACTGGTCGATCGTCTTGAAACTGAAAGCCTTCTGTCCGGACAGAACGACGCGCTCAATGCCATTGTCACCATTCATCCCGGCGCCGGAGGCACCGAGTCGCAAGATTGGGCGGACATGCTACTGCGTATGTACTTACGCTGGGCCGAGCGTCAGGGATTCCAAACCGTTCTTTACGATTATCAAGCGGGTGAAGAGGCTGGGCTCAAGTCGGCGACCTTTGCCGTGAACGGCGAATATGCTTTCGGCATGTTGCAGGGCGAAATTGGCGTTCACCGACTGGTGCGCATCTCTCCGTTCGATCAGGCCAAGCGGCGGCATACTTCGTTTGCCAGCGTCTATGTTTCTCCGGAAATCGATGACAGCATCGAAGTTGTCATCAAGCCCGAAGACCTGCGCGTCGATACTTATCGCTCCAGCGGCAAAGGCGGACAGCACGTCAATACCACCGACTCGGCGGTGCGCATCACGCACATTCCCACTGGCTTGGTCGCCAGTTGCCAGAATGAGCGCTCGCAACACAAGAATCGCGAACGCGCCATGAGCATGCTGCGCTCGAAACTCTACGAGTTCGAGATGGAAAAGAAGCGCGAAGCCACAAAAAAGATCGAAGACTCGAAACTCGACATCGATTTCGGATCGCAGATTCGCTCCTACGTGCTGCAACCGTATCGCATGGTGAAAGATCATCGGACGAAAACCGAGGTCGGCGACGTCGACCGCGTGATTGACGGAGATCTTCAGCCGTTCATCGGAGCGTATTTGCGGATGAGAAGGGATCAGAAGTAGGCGTCGGGCTTCGGGTTTCAGGCATCGGGCTTCACGTTTCCCGTTTCGGGAAGGGAATTCGCTGATGCCCGGTGCCCGATGCCTGACGCCCGGAGTTTTATAGCTTTAAGATTACTTCACGATACGGGGCGATCTGGGAGCCTCTGCGCCGACCGGATGACCTTCGGGCTGTCCCGGAGTGTCTCGATCGATTCTAGGGGTTCTGGCGTCGCCGTAAATGGTATCGTAGGTGATGGCCGGACCTTGATTTTGTGGTAGTGATCACGAGGTGGGCTGTCCCGCAGAATCAATAACTTACAGCTATGTATATGAATCCAAAAAGCCTTCTAGCCGCTTGCGAGAGGCCCTGTGCCGCCTAAACGATCTGATTCCCGAAAAGGAACGCCCAAGCTTGGACGCCGCTTCGAACAGGCGTTGCTTTTTGCAACGCGGAAGCACGCTGGACAAACTCGCAAAGCCACTAAGGTTCCGTACATTGGACATCTCCTAGGCGTCACCAGCCTGGTGCTCGAAGCCGGAGGCGACGAAGGTCTCGCCATCGCGGCGCTGCTTCACGATGTGGTCGAAGATTGCGGCGGCATGCCGATGCTGAAGGAAGTCCGCAAACGTTTTGGCAAGCGCGTGGCGCACATCGTCGATGGATGCACTGACGCCTACGATGAGCCCAAGCCGCCGTGGTACGACCGGAAGACCAAGTATCTGGAGCGGTTGCGCGGTGAGGATGACGACGTGCGGTTGGTATCTTGCGCCGATAAGTTGCATAACGTGGGCACCATCCTTCGCGATTATCGCGAGGTCGGGGAATCTATCTGGGAACGATTTCGGGGAAAACGGGATGGTACGCTTTGGTATTACCGCGCGCTGGCCGACGAATTCGCTCGCGGCAAGCCGAACCGGCTGGTTCGCGAGTTGGAACGGGTGGTGCGCGAATTGGAGAAAGAAGCGGACGCGGGTCAGAAGAGCGAGAGTAAGTGAGAGTGCTGTCGTCCCACGCGGAACTGCAGATCCCCATGAGTTCACGAATCAAGTGCAACACCGTACAAAGGTGTTGCGATGGAAAAGAGAAGATATGAGCAGTTGGTGCTCAGGGAGCGGATTGAGATTTACCGTCTGCATGCAAACGGTAAATCTCTGCGCTGCATCGCCGCCACTCTGGGGAGGAGCGCGGCGACCATTAGTCGTGAACTGAAGCGCAACAGCAAGGTCTCTAAGCAGTGGCCGGGGGGCTACGATCCCGAGCGCGCGCAGCGGCTGATGCTGCGTCGTCATGCCCGCGGTCGGGCCCACAAGCTGGAACGTCAGCCCGAACTTCGGGAGAAAGTGTTGCAGCATCTCGCTGCCGGATGGTCGCCGGAGCAGATTGCCGGGCGCATGGCCCAGTTGCCGGGCAGCGACCGCATCAGCTACGAATCCATCTACCGTTACATTTATTGGCGCAGTTGGTCCTTCAACGAAACTCTGCATCGCTGGCTGCCTCGGCAAAAATACCGTCGCGGAAACCGTCTGCCCAATGGCCGCTGGTCGACGGCGTCGATATTGGAGAGGGTTTCCATCCATGATCGTCCGGCGGTGGTGGAGACCAGAACGCGCACGGGCGATTGGGAGGCCGACCTCATGAGCTTCCGCAAACCGGGACAGTTCCTGCTGGTGATGCAGGAACGCCGATCGCGGCGCGCCCTGCTGATGCGGCAGAACACGAGAACGGCGCAGTCGGTCGCCGACAATCTCAGCACCCTGCTGGAAGCGCTGCCCGCGCGCGTATGTCAATCCATGACCTTCGACAACGGAGCGGAGTTCAGCAAACACTATCTCCTGAGCCGACGGTTTGGCATCCAGACCTGGTTCTGCGACACCCACTCGCCCTGGCAGAAGGGCGGCATCGAAAACGCGATTGGCCGTTTGCGCCGCCTGTTGCCTAGAAACACCGACCTCGACGACCTGCCCGCCCAGCGCCTCGCCCTCTGCCTCGAACGCTACAACGATACCCCCAGAAAATGCCTCGGCTTCAAAACTCCCAACGAGGTATTCTTGGAACACTCTGTTGCACTTCAAACGTGAATTCATCCCCTCGCTACGCTCGGGATGACAAAATTATTCTCGGGATAGCATTTAGGTGACACGTAAGTAAGTTCGAGGCTTCGTCTGATGCCACGCATGATCGATTTGATACGCGCTTCCGCCGTGCCGGCCACGCTGGTGCAGGCTGCGTCGAAGGGCGCGCTCTCCGTGCCTCCCGCGGAGATGATCGAAATTCTGGTGCACCTCGCGGTTCACAACAAAGTCTTCAGCCAGCAGGCGCGTATGACTTTGGCGGGGTGGGACGAGAAGGCTTCGAAGCAGGCTGCCGCCGATCCCGATACTCCGAAGGAAGTGCTCGAGTATCTGATTGCCGCGGAAAATCTGCGTTCGGCGTTGTTGCCTGCGTTGCTGGAAAATTCGTCCGTCAGCGAAGAGTCTCTCACCTTGCTTGCTGCTTCCGGATCCCGTGATGCGGTTGAGGCGATGGGTAAAAGCGCGCGGGTACAGGCATTGCCGAACATTGTGAATGCCTTGCGTTCCAATCCGATTCTGAGAATCGGCGAAGTGCTGGGGCCACCACCGCCCATGGAGATCGAGACGTTTGCTCCGCAAGACTCCGACGCTCCTGATCCTGAGCTTGAGGCGGGGCTGATGGCATATCTCAACGAGCACGCGCAGGAAATCTCAACCGAAGCGGCGAAACCGTTTCAGCCGATTGGCGGCGTGTACGAAGAAGCGCCAGCTGCGCAAGAAGTGGCGGCGGTCGAAGTTCCAGTAGCCGCTGAAGCTCCGGCCACGGCAGCTCCGGCCAAAGCACCAGCCAAGAAAAAAGCGAATCCCGCAGAGGAAGAGCGGGGAAGCGCGCTGCAGAAGATCAATAAGCTCGATATCAAAGGGCGCATTCAGTTGGCTATGAAGGGAACGAAGGAAGAGCGCTCGCTGCTGATCCGTGATGGGACGAAAGTGGTGGCGCTGGCGGTGCTCGAGTCTCCGAAGATCGGAGACGCGGAAGTGGAAAAGTTCGCGAGCCAGAAGAACGTGCTGGAAGCGGTGCTGCGGCAGATTCCGCTCAAGCGGCGGTTCATGAAACATTACGGGATTGTGCGGAACCTGGTGTTCAATCCGCGCACGCCCTTGGATATTTCGCTTGGGTTGATGAAGAATTTGCTGGTACACGATTTGCGCAATCTGTCGGGGAATAAGGAAGTTTCAGAGACTGTGCGCAAATTGGCGACCAAGATGTTCAAACAGAAGCTGGATGTGAACAAGAAGAGCACGGATTAGGAGCACTTAGCACTTGGCATTTAGCATTTGGCCAATCCGGCGACAGCCGATTTTTTGCTTTGCTCAGAATGACAAAAGCTAAAGAGTTACGCCACTCCGCGGTTCGGCTCACGGGGGCGCCCGCCCCACATTTTTGACCTTCGCGCTACAATAGGCGCGCATGGCTACTCTTGCCCACCGAGACCCTATTTCTGAGATTCTGAAACACGCTAGAAATATTGCCGTCGTCGGGCTCTCCAGTAGCCCTTTGCGTCCCAGCCACGGGGTTGCGGCTTACATGCAGACGCAGGGATATCACATTATTCCTGTCAATCCGAACATTGAAGAAGCCTTGGGAGAGCAGGCGTATCCATCGCTCCTAAAGGTGCCGGAGAAGATCGACATTGTCGATATCTTCCGGCGGTCGGATGCGGTGGCCGAGGTTGTCGATCAGGCGATCGAGTTGAAGGTTCCGGCGATCTGGATGCAGGAAGGCGTGATCGACGAGAAGGCCGCGGCGAAGGCGCGCGCGGCGGGAATTTTCGTGGTCATGGATCGGTGCATTCTCGTCGAGCATCGGGCTAGATTCCGCTAAGGTTTTTCACCACAGAGACACAGAGTCACAGAGTAAATTCCAAGAGAGGGAAGACTTGTTTCTCATTCCAGCGTGCGGTATTTTCACTGCGCGCCAGATCCTTCGCCCTTTTCGGGCTCAGGATGACGTCATCTTCGGAATGGTCTGTGGATCATCGCCTTCGGTTCAATTCGTGGGGACAGCCGAGGCGGCTGTCCCCCATTTGTCTTAGTTTCCGTCGTAAGCCTGTTTTAGTTTGGCGACGTCGATTTTGCTCATCTGCAACATAGCTTCCATCACGCGTCTGGCTTTGGCGGGATCGGCGTCTCCCAGCATTTTTCCCAAGGCGGTGGGGATGATTTGCCATGACAAGCCGTACTTGTCTTTCAGCCAGCCACACCGGCTTTCTTTTCCTCCGTTCGCGAGGAACTTGTTCCACAGTTCGTCCACTTCCTGCTGAGTCTCGCAGTTCACAAACAGCGAGATGGCTTCGGTGAAGTGGAAGACCGGGCCTCCGTTGAGGGCGTAAAACTCCTGGCCCTCGAGTTGGAAGGTGAGGGTCATCACTGAACCTTTGGGTCCGGGGCCGGAGTCGCCGTAGCGGCGGACAGTAAGAATTTTGGAATTTTTGAAAATAGAGACGTAGAAGTTCGCGGCTTCTTCCGCCTGGTTGTCGAACCAAAGGAATGGCGTGATTTTCTGCATGACTTCTCCTCAGTACTTATGAATGGACAGTGCACTAAGACGTTAAGCTTGCTTCATGTGTTGCAAGACTCCGGCAAGCCAGGCGCTCCGCTCTACATCGATTGCGCCCACATTGTCGCCAACAGGTCGTCGAGCCCGTTGTATCCCAAGGCAAGGCCTTGTTCCATCGGAGACTTGAGAACGGATTCCAGGGCTTCAGGAGTTTCGTAGAGTACCGTTTGGGTGAGCATCGTCTTACCGTCGTGCTCAACCAGGACGATGGTGCCCACAGCTTCTCCGGGATACCATGCCTCGTCGAACTTCTCGGTCGAGACGATGCGCTCGGGCTTCACGATTTCACGGTAGACTCCGCCCATTCCCATTTGATTTCCGCTGGAATGACGCCAGACATAGCGGTAGCTGCCGCCCACGCGCAAATCGATTTCGCAAACCGGCATCGACCAGCCTTCCGGCCCCAACAACCATTGCCTGACCAACTCGGGTTTCGTGAACGCGTCGAAAACGAGGTGACGCGGCGCAGCGAAGGCACGCGTCATGACCAGTTCGCGTTCACCACGCGCAGCGATTTGCAATCCTCCTACATTCTTCATCGGTGATCTCCTCTAGTCTCTCTGGGCGCCCATGAGCCTTGTGTTCTATGGGAGTCATGAGCCTTTTTGCAACTCTTGTTGCGAGGCCAGCAGTTCGGCGAGGCGGTCGTAGGTTTCGGCTGCGCCGTGCTCCATACCCGATTCAATAACGGCGTCGCGAGCTTCTTTCGATGCGGCGAGCACGGTCGCGATGAGCGTAGTTTTACCGTTTTGCTCGATCCAGACCGACGTGACTTGCGATTCTCCGGGAAAGTCGTCGAATGACTCCATATGAACGGTGCGCTTGGGAGCATCGATTTCGCGGTAGACGCCGTACATGCCCATCTTCCGGCTATCGGGGCCCTGAAGAATGAAACGCCATTTGCCGCCAACACGGAAATCTACTTCGCAAGTTACGAGGTTCCACCCGCGGGGACCGAACCATCGTTTGAGCAATTCAGGCTTGGTGAAGGCGTCGAAAACCATGTTGCGCGGCGCATCGAAGACACGCGTCAGCACGATTTCGCAGTCGGTGGGAGTCGTGACTTTCAGAGTTCCAATGTTTTTCATCGGGCATGTCCTCTTTTTTTCTTTGGATATTTTTGATTGCCTTGGAGATCGGCGAGCAGCAGGTCGAGATGCTCAAAGCTCGATTCGAGTATCTTCCGGTACCGTTCGAGCCAGTCGCCGGCGGCGGCTAGGGGCGCGGGTTCGAGGCGGCGCGGGCGGCGTTGCGCATCCTGGGTGCGGGAGATCAGGCCCGCGCGCTCAAGAACCTTCAGGTGTTTCGAAATGGCGGGCTGGCTCATGGCGAAGGGCGCGGCCAGTTCATTGACTGACGCTTCTCCCTCGGCCAGGCGGGCGAGGATGGCGCGGCGGGTGGGGTCGGCCAGGGCCGCGAAGGTGGCGTCAAGATTCGACTGTTCATAACCGAGCGGTTGCATAACCAAAAAGTTATATTATGCATGTGGTGGTGTCAAGGAAATTTCGCATGGACCCTGGAACTGCAGATTCCTCGCTCCGCTCGGAATGACAAACTGAGGAGGATTCCCACCTTTGCAAAAGGCGCAAAGGTGGGGCACACGGCGGGCGAGGGCGCCCGCCCTAGATGGAAACGTCAGTTCTTAGGCTTTGATTAGGATGGCGGTGGCGTCGTCGTCGAGGCCTTTGCCGTTGGCGAAGTGGCGAACTTCATCGATTAGTTTTTCGGGACAAGCGTCGGTGGCTTGCGCGGCTTCGCGCAGGCGGTCCGCTCCGAATTCTTCGTCACGCGGATTGGTAGCCTCCGTGAGGCCATCGCTGTAGAGCAGCAGGCGCGAGTCGGGCGGCAACGCAATGGCTCTTTCGGAATACTCGCCGTAAGCAAGTCCGAGAGGCAGGCCCTTTTCGCTGTCAAGATAGTGCGCGCCTCGATTGTCGATGAGTAGCGGCGCCAGATGTCCCGCGCTGGCGAAGGTCAGGGTGCGAGCACCGGGATCGAGGACCGCGTAGATCATGGTCACGAAGCGTCCGCTGGGGAAGTCTTCGACCATGAGGCGATTTAATTTGGTTAGTACGTGGGCCGGACCACAGCAGTCGGCGAGGGAGCGTACCATGCCGCGCGTCGCGGACATCAACAGAGCCGCGGCCGTGCCCTTGCCGGAAACGTCGGCGAGAACCAGCGCCCAACGTCCGTCATCGAGAGGAATGAAATCGTACCAGTCTCCGCCGACCGCTCCCGCGGGCACGGAGACTCCTGCCACAACCATGCCTGGGATGAAGGGTGAGCTGCGCGGCAGTAGCGATTGCTGAATCTGTCGAGCTTCGTCGGCTTCGCGATCTGTCTTTTCCCGATGACGGCGTTCTTTTTGAAACTGGCGGGCGTTATGCACGGCGACAGCGACGTGTCCGCAGAGGGCTTGCAGCAGGCGGAGTTGTTCGGAGGGGAAGGCGTCGAGTTCGTGATGCGACGCGGTAAACACGCCGACAAGGCGGTTGTCGACCAGCAAGGGAATCGCTACTTCGGAGCGGATCGACGGTTCACAGGCGATGAAATAAGGGTCTTTCGAAACATCGGGCGCATAGCGCATTTGGAGGGTGCTGGCGACGTATCCCACCATGCCTTCTTCGCCGATCTTTAAACTGTGGCCTTTGTGGTTGACAGTGCAGCCGCAGACACCGGCGATAACCATCTCAGAGCGCGCTTCATCGTGAAGATAGATGTTGGCTTCAAGGCATCCGAAGGAGCCCGCGACGTCGTGAACGACCTGATCGATCAACTCGTCGAGGTCGAGGATGGAAGTGATTTTCTGCGCGGCCCGCTGCAGCTTGAGGAAGTCGTGAACTTGCTCATGGGGAAAACGATGCACAGGTTTGACGGTGTTGAAGGTCGGAGTGGTGGACATGGGTCGCTCCGTTCAAAAGCCTTTAGACGCAAAGGAATCGCAAAGTGCGCGAAGAAATACTAAGTAAAAATTAGATGATTTGCAGGGACTTCACGATTCGTTTTTGTTACGGACAGGGCGGCGTTGGGAGACCTGGGCACGGCGGCGTTTGAGGTCTTCCAGGCGCTCGCGAATGCGTTTTTCGACGCCTTCGTTGGTGGGTTCGTAGTAAACGCGATCGCGCAGGTTGTCAGGCAGGCATTGCATGTCGGCAACTTTTTCGTCGAGGTCATGGGCATATTGATAATCGCGTCCATATCCGAGGCCTTTCATGAGTCCTGTAGGCGCGTTGCGGAGGTGAAGGGGAACGGGGTCGGCGGCGGTGCGTTCGACGTCCGACTGGACCGTGCTGTAAGCGGTGTAGAGTGCGTTCGACTTGGGAGCGACCGCCAGATAGACGACGGCCTGCGCGAGCGCGAGATTACCTTCGGGCATGCCGATGAAATCGACGGCATCGCGGGCGGCCATGCAGAGCGAGAGAGCGTTGGGATCGGCAAGTCCGATGTCTTCGACCGCCATGCGGACGACGCGGCGGGCGACGTAGAGCGGATCTTCTCCGGCTTCGAGCATGCGGCCGAGCCAGTAAAGCGAGGCGTCGGGATCGCTGTTGCGCACTGACTTATGCAGAGCGGAGATCAGGTTGTAATGCTCTTCTCCCGTCTTGTCGTAAAGCAGAACGCGCTTCTGCAGGGCGTCTTGCACAATGTCATCGGTGATGACTTTGCTGTCGCGCGCGAGGGTGGAGGCGACTTCGAGAACGTTGTAGGCGCTGCGTCCATCACCGCTCGAGTAGGCGGCGATTTTTTTCAGGACGTCGTCCGATGCCTGGAGATCGAAATTTCCGAGACCACGCTCTTTGTCTTCCAGTGCGCGGCGGAGGAGAAGGACAATTTGTTCCTCTGTCAGCGGCTTTAGAACGTAGACGCGGCTACGTGAAAGCAAAGCCGAGATAATTTCGAACGACGGATTTTCGGTCGTGGCGCCGATCAGGCGGATGCTGCCTTTCTCCACGTAGGGAAGGAAGGCGTCTTGCTGGGCTTTGTTGAAGCGATGGATTTCGTCGATGAAGACGATGGTGCGCGTACCGTACTGGCGGGCTCGATCGGCATCGGCCATGACCTGCTTGATCTCTTTGATCCCGGTGAGCACGGCGGAGAACTCGATGAACTCGGCTTTGGTCATGTTTGCGATGATTTTCGCAAGCGTAGTTTTGCCGGTGCCGGGAGGTCCCCAGAAAATCAAAGAGCCGATGTCATCGCGCTCGATCTGCGCGCGGAGAGGCTTGCCGGGGGCGATGAGGTGCTTTTGTCCGACAAATTCGTCGAGCGTGCGCGGACGCATGCGGTCGGCGAGTGGTCGAGTGGTGTCGCCGGGGTTCGGAATGGTCTGGAAGAGAGACATCACCCCCTATTTCACCACAGAGACACAGAGTCACAGAGAAAACCTTAAGAATGGAAAATCCCGTGGTTTCGGCAGATTGGGTGGCGTGAGTCGCGAAATGGTTCCATCGCCTCGAGTTTCAGTCCAATTTCGTCTCTGCTGTGCCTCTGGCTTCGTGGGCTATAGGACTCTTCGTACAATACCTTGCGTGAGCAACGGAACGTTGAAGTTTATAAGCAGGCCGACACGTTTATTCGAAAGGCGAGATAGGTCAGGAGCTGGGCTTCGTGGATGGGGAGCAGCTTTTCGATGGCTTTGAGTTCGATGATGACTTCGTCCTCGACGATGAGATCGATCTTGTAGCCGCAGTTCAGCATGAGTCCCTTGTACAGCACAGGTAAATCGATCTGGCGCTTGAACTGCAACTCACGAAGGCGAAGTTCGTGGCACAAGCACTCTTCGTAAGCTGACTCCAGCAACCCCGGCCCCAGTTGGCGGTGCACCTCAATGGCTGCACCAATGATAGGACTCGTCCGAGGGTCTCTCTCCTCATCGCTCGGCGCTCGCTTTCGTACATCGAGTAGGAGGGTATTCATGGATCATCGTCGCGCTGGAGTTCGGCTCGAAGCAAGGTCAGTTGTCACAGCCGATAGTTCGAAAACCTCACCACAGAGGCACAGAGTCACAGAGAAGACCACAGTCTTGTAAGACGCCAAGGTGGGCGGATTATCGCGAGCGCTGGGGCTACGGTCTCCACCACGGAGTCACAGAACTCCAGAAGCCCAACGTGGACGGAGAATCGTGCGCGAAAGGCTACGACGTCTTCACCACTGGACCATAGGGAAAACCACAATCTTCTAAAAGCCAAAAGTGAGATGGCCTTGCGATCGGCGAACTGCCGTGGCCATTAGCTTTTCCTATTTTTGGTTTTCTCTGTGACTCTGTGTCTCTGTGGTAAAAGCTTTTGAGATTTCGTAGAGGACGATACTTGCGGCTACTCCCGCATTCAGCGATTCCACTTTTTGCGAATGGGGGATGGCCAGGGTTTCGTCCATCTCTTGCAGCAGGTCTTTAGGGACTCCTGCGCCTTCGCTTCCGATGAATAAGGCCAGGGGCGGACCGAGATTGGCTTCGTTGAGCGGAGTGCCTTTGTGCGAGGACGTCGCCAGCAGGCGCAGGCCCGCGGTGCGCATGGGCTCTAGAGTCTCCGCGAGATTTTTGCGGGCGAAGGCGAGGCGGAAGACCGATCCGGCGGAGGCGCGAACAACTTTGGGATTGAACGGGCTGACGGTGCCCTCGCCGAGAAGGACGCCGGCGGCGCCGAAGGCCTCGGCGGAGCGCAGCATGGTGCCGAGGTTGCCCGGGTCTTGCACGCCGGCAACGCAGAGCAGCGGTCCGGCGTGCGATTTTGCCAGCAGCTCTTCGAGCGAAGATTCTTTGATCTTCACCAGGGCCGCAACGCCTTGCGGAGTTTCGCTGGGGACACAGCTCGCGAACAGTTTATTTGGCAGCAGCAGAGTCTCTACATGGGCGGCGAGTTGCGGAAGCAGGCGTTCGGCTCTGTTTTCTGCGGCCTGATTGAAAAATACGGCGCGGAATTTCAGTCCGCTGCGAATGGCTTCTTCGATGATGCGGACGCCCTCGATGGCGCAGTGGCCGTCGTCTGTCAACTCGCCGTGGGCAAATGCACGGCGCAGGTCTTTGACGAGAGAGTTGTGACGTCCTTCAATCAGGCGCAGGCGGCTGAGATCGGCTTCGTGAGTTTTTTTCACGTGGAGACAGCCTATCACCAGTGTGGTTCATCAGCCGAGGGCGAGCCCGCCGACGGCGAATGTGCCCACTGGCGACCGCCCCAATCGCAGTGGCCATCATCGCGATGCCGCGGAAGGTTATCGAACCGCCGACTCCTTCATGAGTGTGCCTCCGGTTTAGACCTCTAGCGGCGGGTGCCGCGGGCTTTCGGACCGGCGCTGAGGTCCGGAACACTCTCACCGAGTGCGGTGGCTAAATCAATTTGATGATCCTGCTCCTGCATGAGGATCTGGCGAATCTGTTCAGCCAACGCGTATTCACCTAGCGCTTCACACTGGCGGACGCGGTCGCGGTAGTTGCGGATGGTTTCGTTTTCATTCTCGAGATCGAAGCGCAGCATCTCTTTCGCATCTTTCGAGGTGCGCACCGGCTTGGGCGTGACCACGGGCATTTTGCCGAGGTAATCGATCTGACGCGAGAGGGTGAGGGCGTGATCGAGCTCCTGCTTGGCGTGAATTTCGAGTTGCGCGGCGATGTCCATGTACTGCGCGCCACTGAGCACCTGGGAATAGACAACGTAGGCGATGATGGCTTGATATTCGCGGGCCAGATCTTCGTTGAGAAGTTCGGCGAGACGTTCGCGGGAAACTTCGGTCTCGTTGGCGGCGGGTTTGTCGGGCATGGGAATTTCTCCTTAGGCAGAATTAAGTTCAGGCATTGGATTCTTCTTTTTGATGGAACGACGAATAAAAAAGTAATGCTTGCATGTTTCGGGTAGCGGTTTCGCTTTTTATTCGTGTCGGATCCCGCGATGGAAGGTCCACCCGACGCGGCGGTCAACATCACATCGCACTGGTAGCCATCCGTCGTCCCAGTTGCATCCCCCTTTATCACCGCTTGCGACCCTGCTCCGTGTTATGTTAGTTTTCGCCGTTTCAGCACACCTTTGGAAGGACACTAGTGCGCGCGGAAATCGTTAAGATCAGCAGTGAGAAGCCGGAGACTTCGCTCATCCGGTATGCAGCCGATCAGATTCGGGCCGGGGAAGTACTGGGCATGCCGACCGATACGTTCTATGGGTTGGCGGCCGATCCCTTTAACCTGCGGGCCGTCGACCGCGTGTATGAGATCAAGACGCGCTCGCGCCACAAGCCGCTTTCGCTCTTGATTGAGAGCGTCGACCAGGCCGAGGAACTGGCGCTTTCTCTCCCCGAGGAGTTCGATCAGCTGGCGCGAAAATTCTGGCCCGGGCCTTTGACGGTGATCATTCGTGCCGGATCGCGACTTCCTTTGAAAGTGACGGCCAACACCGGCAACGTGGCCCTGCGCATTCCGCAATCGAAGATTGCGCTGGCGGTGGTGCAGGCTTGCGGGATCCCCATAACGGCGACTTCAGCGAATTTGAGTGGCGCTGCCGAATGCACGACGGCCGAAGCCGTGCGCGACCAGCTGCAGGATCGGATTGCGATTATTGTGGATGGCGGGACTTCTCCGCGCGAAGTCGCTTCGACCATCGTGGACCTCACTGACAGCGAGGCCCGCTGGCGCATCCTACGAGAGGGAGCAATTCCCGCGACCGATATCTCCCAGTTCTTCGCCCAAGGATGACAGAAACAACAGGCAACCGCCGCAGGCGTTGGTTGCGGTGGCTGGTCGTTGCCGCAGCCGCGCTGCTGGCCTATTTCATCGTGGTCTGCCTGGGGATTGTGCGGGCATCGACAGAGCAAGAGCTGCGTCCCTCCGATGCGATCGTTGTTTTTGGCGCGGCAGAGTATTCGGGGCATCCTTCTCCCGTATTGAAGTTGCGGCTCGATCACGCCTTCGATTTATTCCAACAACATCTGGCGCCGGTAGTGATCACGACAGGCGGATCTGGTGAGGACCCCAAATTCAGCGAAGGCGGGGTGGGCCATGACTACCTGATGCATCGCGGGATCCCCGACTCCAGCCTGATTGCCGAGACGCTTGGGTCGGATACGGCGCAATCGGCGGAACGCGTGGCCGTCATCATGCGCACCAACCACATGAAGAGTTGCATTGCCGTGAGCGATGCATATCACGTGTTCCGTATCCGGCGATTGCTGGAGCATGAAGGAATTCAGGTGTACGTGGCGCCGCGTCCAGATTCGTTGCCGCGGACGGAGCATCAGCGCCTCATAGCGGTGGTGCGGGAGGCGGCGAGTTATGTGCTGTGGCGGGTGGGGCTGGGGTAGAAGGCAGCTTTTAGCCGTTAGCTCTTAGCCGTTAGCCCCTTGTCCCGCGAGAGGCGTCAGCGATCAGGGGATGGCTAAAGGCTAAATGCTAAGAGCTAAAAGCTTCCGTTACCATCCCATCCTCTTGCGCAGTTCCGTAATGTGCGCTACGTGGTGCTTTCCGTGCCAGGCGTAGAGGGCGACGTTCTTCTCGAGCGAGACAACTCCTAACTCTGGATGGCGGAAGGTGCGCTTCCATTCCTCTGGTTTGATCAGGCGCAGCATTCGCACCCAGCGGTCATGCAGGTTGTCGAGCAACGCGAGCGAGACCTCGGGCGGCGTTGCTTGCACGTCGGCGAGCTGGGCCCAGCGGTCTTCCATGTAGGGCTTGATCGTCGGTGCGTCTTCCGTGAGCGCGAGCTTGAAGCGGATGTAGGCATTCATGTGGCTCTCGGGGACATGGTGCACGACTTGCCGAATGGTCCATCCACCGTCGCGGTAGGGGGTCTCCCATTGCGTAGGCGAGAGTCCTTGCACGGAGGCACGCAAATATTTCGGCGTGCGCTGAATGTCGGTGATGAGTTTCTCGCGTTCGGCTTCAGTGGGCGCGTCGGTGTAGGAGAATTTTCCGATGGGATAACGCGGATCGGTCATGAGCCTAGAGTACCGTGTACCGAGTACTGAGTGAAGAGCAAAAGCGCTTAACCGCAGAGGCGCGGAGAACTGCCGTAGAGAGCCCCGGAGAAAAAGTAAAAGAGCGCGAGGTTTGTTTTTTCTCGGTACTCGGTACTAGGTACTCGCGTTAGCGGACGAGTGCGAAGATGCGGACTGGGGCTTGGTCGCGGGCTTCGAGTTTCATGGGGGCCACGACTACCACGGCTCCGTTGGCCGGAGTGCGATCGAGATTGGAGACGTTTTCCAGGTGATAGACACTGTGTGAGAGCGTGTATTGTTCAACCGGCAGCTTACGCGATGAACCGTAATCGACGCTCGGAGTGTCGATGCCGAGTCCCATCACGTTGCGGGCTTCGACCAGGAACTTGGCTGCATCTTCAGAGTAGCCGGGAAAGTGCATCACGCCTTTGGCGTCGGCGTTGCGATATGTTCTTGGGGACAGCCAGCGAGCGTCCCATCCCGTACGGGCCATGACGACGGCGCCTATCGGAATCTGTCCATTGGCTTGTTCCCACTTCACGATGTCTTCGACTCCAAGCTGATAGTCGGCGTTGTCCGCGACCTCGCTGCGGACGTCGAGTACCACTAAAGGCGCGATCAGCCGCTCCGGTGGAATTTGGCCGGCGGTCCACATGGCGCGGTTCAAGTGCGCGGGCGCGTCAATCTTCGTATCGAGGGGGCTGGTGTTTTTCAGGGATTCGCTGGTATGAGTGAGGTCGAGAACACCGTGAAAACCAGATTGCTGCTGGGCGTCCGGATGGCGTTGCGCGAACAGGAATAGCGCTACCGCGAACACAACTCCGATCACAAATGTATGAATCCGCATTCCTTGAGCTGCTTTCCTCTATAAGTCAGATGCTTCAGGCGGGTGCCCATCTTCATTTTCGCGTGCGGGGGATGTACCAGCAAGGACCGTCCGGACATGAACCTTCGCGTAGGCTAATGAAAATAAAGGGAAAGCGTGACGGCGAGAGCGGCGGCGAAAACCGTGCTGAGGAAGTTCACCGCGTCGTTGTTGAGCAAGTCGCGGCGCTCGAGTAGGGCTCCGAGCAGGCTGTCGAAGAGCATTCCGGCGACCGCTGCCAGCACACAAAGGCCGACCCAATTCTTAGGGAGGATCGCGGTTGCGACGCAAACTCCGGTGACGATGGCGCCAGCCGCCGCACCCGCGAGAGTTCCTACCAGCGTTACGCCTCCGTCGGTCCCGGCGGGAACAAGTTCTCCGGTGGTGATGAGGCGGGCTTGCTGGTGGAAGGCTTGTCCGAATTCGCTGGAGACGGTGTCGGCGGCGGCTTCGGCAAGGGCGGCGCATGCGGCTAAGAGGTATGAGAAGTTTTTGGCCGAGAGGGCGAACAGCACCGCGCAAATGGCAGCGGTGCCGAGGTTGGCGAGAACTTGGGACGCGGTGCGTCCGTCACGCTTCTCGGCGGTGCCCAGTTTCTGTTTCTTGGAGTAGCCAAGGCGGGTGGTGATCCAGGCGAGGACAAAAACAGTGGCGAGGGCCGCAAAAGCGCCCGGTCCGGCGATGGCATAAAGCAAGAAGCAGACGCCAGCTCCCGCGATCGCGCCGGAGCTGTTGACTCCACGGACAAAGCGAGCTAACAGCGTAAACGCGAGAGTAACCACGGCGGCGGTGAGCAGGCGGGTCAAGCGGCTATTTCATCATGGAAGTGCTCCATGCAGGTATCGGAACTCCGGCAGCCCGAGAGTCTCGCCGGTCGCTGACGCAAATTTTTCCTTTATGCACCGCAGGCATCTGGCACAAACGCTTACGGCGCGCAGCAGTTCATGCGGCAGCCTCCGCGAAAACCGTAATGAGCCGGAGGCGTCCGTTCTGTTCGGACGCCTCAATCTTTTGGGCCGCTAGCCTCCACCTCCGTTACCGCTTCACTTCTTTTTCCCCAGCAGCGCCATATAGACTCTTGTCTCCTGCTTCTTACGGAACTCGGTTTCCACTGGCGATGTGAGCATCTGTGCACCATTATCGCGCTCCGGAAACCACACTTGGAACAAGAAGCATTCCTCACGATAGCAGTTGAAAACTACCTGTCCCGTGCTTACCGGCGAAGTTCCCGAAAACGAGTTGGTGAATATTCGTGCCTTTGCGGGGCCGTTGCCTTCTGCTATCGACAGAATATTCTGTTCCGAGGCGAAGGCATACTGCCCGGCCTTAAGGGTTTGTTGACCGACATGAAATCGAAACGGCACATCCACGATGACTTTGGCACCCATTCGTTGGGCCAAAACCGGTGCGGACAAACCCGCCAGCATCGCTAGACACATCAAAACCACTTTCCTGCTCATATTTCCCTCCCCTCCGTTGTGTGTTTGGGAATCGTGCAAAATTCCTAAGCATCGGGGGCCAGAGTGTCCGAACAGGGGCAGGCACAACCATAGTTCGCATGCGAAATCTTCAAGAACAAAAAGTGACCAGCCAAGTTGTTCAGAGAAAAAACTTTGCTTCACATTGTGACCTGGCCAAAGGCACGCGTGGAAGAAGATAGAGTGCTAAACTCTGTCCCCATTAAGCGAGGTTTTGTGGTTGTGACTTCAGGAGATCCGAATCTGGTTCGCTTCGGTCTGTATGAGTTGGACCTTAAGGCTCGCGAACTGCGCAAGGGGGGGTTGCGAATAAAACTCCAAGAGCAGCCGTTTCAGATTTTGGCCATGCTGCTGGAGCGTCCCGGGGAAGTGGTGAGCCGGGAAGAATTGCAAGCGCGGCTGTGGCCCGCCGACACCTTCGTTGATTACGATCTAAGCCTGAATAGCGCGGTCAAGAAGCTCCGCCAGGCGCTGGCTGACGACTCCGAAAATCCCCGCTACATCGAGACGCTTTATCGTCGCGGGTATCGCTTCATCGGGCCGACCCATGCGCCGAATCATATTGGGGCGCTCAAACCGGCAGTAGCTGAACCCGGCGATGGCAGCCCAGGGCCGTCCCAACCCAGTCCTCACCTACTGATCCCGGCAGCACCCATACAAGCGGACGGCGCTACTCTGCCCAAGGCCCCCGGGCCGCGGCTCTCCGCGAGCCACCTGTTACTCATCTTTCTTACGATCGGCTTGGCGGTGGGCGGAGCGTTGTTCTTTCTCATGCGCTCGCGTCCCATTCGTATTCTTGGCTACACTCAAATCACCCACGATGGCCGTCTCAAAGCCAACATAGTCACCGATGGCGAACGGATGTACCTGTCAGAGGAGGACAATGAGCACTTTGTGATCGCACAAGTAGCCGCGAAGGGCGGCGAGAGCTCGATTCTTTCGACGCCGTTCCCGAATGTCTTTATCGGCGATATCGTCCCTGACGGATCATCCCTTCTTGTCGCCGACTTCAAGAGCAACAACGGTGTGAGCGGTCTTTGGCGTCTTTCGCTACCTTCCGCCACTCTGCAGCGTATCGGGAGCATTCTGCCTACCGCCGTCGCCGTCTCGCCCGACGGCAAGCAACTGGCGTACGCTGCGAGCAACTCGATCTATCTCGCCAATCCGGATGGCAGCGGTTCTCAAAGGCTTACGACTCTGACAGGAACAGTAACCAATCTGGCCTTTTCGCCCGACGGTGCGCGAATCCGCTTTGATCTCAACAACACCAATGCCGAGTTGTCGTCGCTCTGGGAAGTCCGACGCAACGGAGCGGACGCGAAACCTCTGCTCCCGCTGTCGGACGCAAACCTGCTCGATTGCTGTGGAAAATGGACTCGAGATGGACGCTACTTCCTTTTCCAGCGCTTTCGCGATGGGAAGAACAACCTCTGGGTACTGCCTGAACGCAGGTGGTGGCAATTCGGCCCGCGAGTTCCGGTGCAACTGACCAATGGGCCGCTGACGTTTAGGTCCCCAGTGCCCAGCCCTGATGGCAAAAGGATCTACGCGATCGGGAGTGAACCGCGCTCAGAGTTCGTGCGATTCGGCGGCGGCCAAGTGGGCTTCGTGCCTTATCTGCTGAACACATCAGCCACCGACCTGGCATTTTCCCCCGATGGGCAGTGGATTGCTTACGTTTCAATCCCCGACCAGACTCTGTGGCGCAGCCGTGTGGATGGGTCTCAACCCCTTCAGCTTACGCCCACTTCTTTGAACACAGGGCTGCCGCGCTGGTCTCCTGATGGGAAGCAAATCGTCTTTATGGCGCGCACTTCCACTTCCAATTATCGCGCTTACCTCATCTCGACGAATGGCGGAGATGCGGACCCATTAGTTCCGGGTGCAGAGGCGGGATTCGATCCGAATTGGTCGCCGGACGGGAAAAGCATCGTGGTGGCGCTGACCGATCCAGGGTCTCCTGCTTATGCTGGGATCTCGATCGTCGACGCTACGTCTCGAAAGATTTCGTCGGTGCCTGGCAGCGTCCGATATTTCTCACCGCGTTACTCTCCCGACGGAAAATACATTCTCGCGATATCGAATGACTCCCGGAAGCTCATGCTTTTTGACAGGTCTACGTCGCATTGGAGTGAGTTGGTCGGCGAGGAGATCGGCATGAAGGGCTATCCCACGTTCTCTCATGATGGTCAGTACTTATATTTTGACACTGTCTTCACGGTTGACTCCGCGTTCTATCGCCTGCGGTTGGCCGATCACAAGCTCGAGCGGTTGTTCAGCCTTCATGACATTCGCCGCTTCCTCGGGGATATGGGCTCCTGGACGGGCCTTACGCCTGACGATTCGCCCCTGCTCGTTCGCGATATGAGCAATCAGGAAGTGTATGCGCTTGATTGGGAAGCACCATGAGTACACCACCGATTGTGGCGGACCGCCCTCCGCCCCACCCGATCGTGCTTTCACTTTCGATTACCGTTCCCTCTGGCAAACGTCAAATCATTCTTTGTAGTCTAAACTCAGTACCTTGGCGGAGTTCTGCGCCAATTCCTGACGGAGAGAACTATGGCTGCTTCGGTCTGGTCCGGTTACCTAACCTTCGGATTGATTTCCATGCCGGTACGCCTTTTTTCCGGCGCGCGCAGTTCGGGCATCTCATTCAACATGTTGCACCGCGACGACCTGACGCGGGTGAAGCAGCAATACTACTGTCCGACCGACAACCGCGTGGTCAGCCGCGACGAGATCGTCAAAGGATATGAGTATCGCAAGGACGAATACGTTGTCATCGAGCCGGACGAGATCAAGAAGATCGAGCCGAAAACCGCGAAGACCATGGAGATCCTGGAGTTTGTGAAGGGAAGCGAAGTCGATCCCGTGTACTTCGACGCTTCGTATTACATGCTGCCGGAAGAGGCAGGAAGGCGTCCATATGCGCTGCTAACCAAGGCGATGCAAGAAAGCGACTATGTCGCGATCGCGAAGCTCACAATGCACAACCGCGAGTACACGGTATTTCTGCGTCCGCATGACGGCGGAATGATGCTGCACACGATGTACTACGCCGAGGAAGTGAAGAAGGTCGAGGGATTTGGCGCGCCCGACGTCGAGTTGAAAGAATCAGAAGTGAAAGTGGCGAACCAGTTGATTGAGGCGCTGGCGGACGAGTGGGATCCGGAGAAGTATCACGATACCTTTCAGGACAATCTGAAAAATCTGATCCAGACCAAGCTTGAGGGCGGAAAAATTGTAGAAATTGAGAAGCCGAAGAAGCTGGCGCCTGTGGTGGATCTCATGGCCGCGTTGAAACAAAGTCTGGCTGAGATGGAAGGAAAGAAGAAGCCGGCTGCGCGGGAAGCGGAAGCGAAGGGGAAGAAGGCGAAGAAGGGCTAGCACTCAGCAGTCAGCACTCAGCAGTCAGCAGGCGGCATTCGGTTAGCTCCGGCGCCGCCTTTTTGCTTGTGCGTCTTTTATGATTCGCAATTCTTTCATCGGAGGTGTGCTTTGGCGACGGGAAACGATCCGATTCTGAATGGTCTGGGGATGGCTCACTTGGGCAGTCCGAAAGCGCTTCTGGGGAAGTCGGGTGGGATGCTGGGCGAGTTTCGCGATTTTGCCTTGCGCGGCAACATGCTCGATATGGCCGTGGGCATCATCATTGGCGCGGCTTTCGGCAGAGTCGTGAGTTCGTTCGTGTCTGACATTCTGATGCCGCCCATCGGCCTATTCACCGGGCACTCCGACTTCTCGAACAAGTTCATCAATCTGTCGGGACAGGCCTACGCGACACTCGCCGAGGCGAAAGCGGCGGGGGCGGCGACCATTAACTATGGGGTCTTTGCAAACGCGTTGTTCGATTTTCTGATCGTCGCCTTCGCGGTATTCATGTTGATCCGGCAAGTGAACCGGTTGAAGCGGGAGCAGCCGGCGGTGGCCGCTAGCACCCGGGAGTGTCCCTTCTGCATGTCGGCGATTCCGACCAAAGCGACGCGCTGTCCGCATTGCACATCGGCGATTGCGGCGGCCTAGACAGCGGACTCGGCTCAACAGCAGCTTCGCGACCGCCTGAAGCCTGATGCCTGAAGCCTGATGCCTGGCGTTTCATGCTTAGGCGTTCATTTCAGCCCTCGAAGAAAGATAATAATATTATTATTGACAGATGGTCAAGAGAAAAGATAATATTTTTGTTATAATTATGCCTTGGACATTGTATGATTACCGCAATCCAAGAGGTGACAATGTGATTGCGGAATGGTGTCGGAGGCTCACGAAGCACGACAGGATACGCTTGAACCAAAAGCTCGACATGCTGCAGTCAAATGGTCATCTTTTTTGTCCCGCGCTGGTTGCCAATCTGCACAATGCCAGACATATTCACAAAATAAAGCTAAACGGAAGTGTTGCCGCGAGGCTGTTCCTGTGCTCTGGCCTGCCAACATGGAGACGGAATACACCCTGCTCTCTGGAGCATTTGAACGCGACGGAAAACTACCAGACGGAGCTTTGGCCTTAGCTGAACTACACCGTCAAGAAGTACTCAGCGATCCGCAAAGGAGATTCCTACATGAACGAATTACGAAGTAATCTCAAACGTGAATTCTCGGCTAGCGCAGAATCTCCTGAGCCATTAGAATGATTGGATTCTTTCCAGGGACAGTATGAATCCATGGGTTCTTGCGTCGGGGTGCCGATGAAGGTGTCACGTGTGGGCTGGTTAGCGGCCCTGGTTATTCTCATCATCATTGAGTTGAGTTGCGGCGATACCTATCGTCCGGTGGCGGTGCCTCTTCCTCCGTCCCCCCCGAATCCCGGCGCTCTCCACTACATGCTGGTGATCACGGGGAATGGCCCGGTGAATCCGGGGGCCGCTCTTCGACTCGACGAGTCGGGAGACACGGCGGTCGCCCAGGCTCAGGCAGGACTCGGCCCGGTGCATCTAGCGGTCTTACCCAACGGGAACCGGACGTATATTGCCAACAGTATGGACGACACGGTGTCTTCGTTTGCGTCGTCGAATCCAACCGCGGTAGTCACCACAGTCATACCTAAGGTTCCGAATCCAAATAATATTTCACAGCTTTATAACCCGGTGCCAGTCTTCGTGCAGACCGGGGATAACAACTCGGTGTACGTGGTGAACAACGCTTTCGTGCCGCCATTGCCTCCGCCAGCGCCACAACCGATCCCTGGGACGGTCGACGTGATCACGGTGGCCACCAACGTAGTGACCACCATCATTCCGGTCGGCGTGAATCCTGTCGCTCTCCTTGAGACTGCGGACATGAATCATGTCTACGCTGTGAATCAGGGGACGGCTACGATCCCGGGTTCGCTGACCAGCATCGATCCTGTGTCGAAAACGGTGAAGGGGACGACAGGACTTCCCTTGGGCAGTTTTCCTTCATGGATTGTGCAGCGTTCCGATAATCAGAAGGTTTATGTCCTCAATACCGGCAGTGGAACCGTAACGTCGATCGATACGCTGTCGGACACGGTAACCTGCGGCGTCGCGGGTTTGCCGGCTTGTCCGGTGGTAGGCGCGGGCGCGAATTACATGATCTACAATTCGTTCCTAAACAGGCTTTATGTCACGAATCCTGTCACCAACAATTTGATCACTCTGAACGCGGCGACGGATCCTCCGACCGTGATGTTCACGACTGCAATAGCGGCCAGTCCGCTATCCGTGACCGCGTTGTCGGATGGCAGCAGAGTTTATGTGGGCAGCCTCAAGCAGGTAGCGCCCTGCACCTCGAATCCCAGCGACACGCGGCCTTGCATTCAGTCGCAGGTTACGGTGCTGAACGCGAACGATCTCAGCCTGCGCAGCGTGATTCCGTTGCAAGCTTCGGTCAACGTTACTGGGGCGACGGAAGACACGGCTGGGCAGAATACGACGTACACGTATGGATCGGCGTCGGGGCCTCCGTTGCAGGCGGGAATGACAGTAGTGATCACGGGCATGGCGGATGCTGGAAACAACGGCACGTTCCTGGTCAACTCGGTTGCCGGAACCGGCTTCACAGTATCGAATACGCTGGGAGTCACTACTACCGGACAAAGCGGGACCGCGGCCAGTGTGGTGGAAGTGGATACAACCGACCCCACCGGCTGCACCGTCAACGGGCTTGGAACTCCGGGCGGAGTGATTGGGGGCGCGCGTTTCCGGATGTTCATGTCGGCCGGAGCGAGCAACCAGCGCGTCTATGCGGGAAGTTGCGATGGCGGCAGCACCACCATTATTCGGACGGTGATCCAGAATTCCGCGGGAACAATGTATCCGCCCGACTCGATTGTGTTGAACATCTTTTCATCTGCGAGCGCGTTTCCCCCGCCGGTGCCCGGAGTGCAGCCGCCGCCGCAGAATCCGCTCTACATTTTCGCCAGTCCGTAAATCGTCCTGGAGTGCCGTGAGTGCCCTCCAGATCCTTCGCCCTTTCGGGCTCAGGATAGATCCTCAATCGTTTAAGAATATTAGACTATTCGCCGGCGGCGGCGGCGCGCTCTCCCTGGCGGCGGCGGTTGTAACGCAGGGCGATGTTCATGAAGACATTTCCGCCGCTGGTTTCGAAGCAGATCACGACCGCCTCGGTGTCTTCACTGCTGCGCGGGCCGTGGTCGGCAGTGTGCATGACGGGAGGGTGCACGCGGAAATGGAATCCCTGATCGTTCAAAGCGGTAATGGCGTTGCCGATGGTCTGGTTGGCCATCTCGCAGATGGCTTCGCGGACCAATGCATCAGATTCCGGAAGCTCCGCGCCGGCGAGACGGCTGGCGATGCGCACGGCGGTCTGCGGATCGAGATCGAAGATGATGCGGCCTTCGATGTCGCCCGTCACCCACACCAGTGCGGCCACGCCTTTGCGGCGGTAGGCTTCCTCTTCCATACTGAGGCTGCCGATCGACGTAGGGGATTGTAAGCCCTGCGCCAACACGGCATCGGCCGCGTTGATAAACGGCTGGATCAACTCCATCTTCATGACTAGGCCCCCGCGCCCGCGGCTTGAGCCACGGATCCGTCTTCTCCCAATACGTACTTGATGACTTCGTAGAGAACTTCCGGCTTCACCGGCTTCTGCACGAAGTGGCGGGCGCCCCGCTGCAACGCAGCCACAATGTTTTCCTGGTAACCCACGGAAGACACCATGACGATGCGCGCTTCAGGATGTGCTCGCACGATTTTCTCGGCGGCTTCAATGCCTTCCATCTGCGGCATGGTGATATCCATGAGCACGATGTCGGGATTGGTGCGCTCGTATTCAGTGATGGCGGTCATGCCGTCGCCCGCTTCCCCTGCAAGTTGCCCGCCGAATGTTTCAATCATGCGAGCCAGGTTCTTGCGTGCGAAGACCGAGTCGTCTACCACGAGGTAGCGAACCGGTTGGCCGTCTTTACTGCGTTTTACAGGTGCGAACTGCTCCATAACAACCTCCTCCAGCTGATTCCAATCTTTTCAGGCAGCAGAACCTGCCACGTTCCACTAATGTCGTCCCGCTCCAATTGCCTTTCCAAAATCCTGGCCATCGTCTTCAGGCGCGCATTGCGCCTGCAGGGTATTGGCCATGGCGTCGAGCCCTACCACGCGAACCGCGTATCCGCGTTCGATTGCGGCTTTTGGCATTCCGTAGACCACGCATGATTCTTCGCTCTGTGCGATGGTCATGCCTCCGGCTGCTTTTACGATACCCATCCCTTGCGCGCCGTCTTCGCCCATGCCTGTCATCAGCACGGCAATGCCCTGACGTCCGAATTCTTCGGCGACGCTTTTGAACAGCACGTCGGCCGAGGGACGATGTCCATTGACTCGCGGCTCGTCGCTCAATACCGCAACGTCTCCAAGAGGCAGACGCTTGACCTTCAGGTGACGGCTGCCAGGGCAAACCAGTGCGCGTCCTGCGAGGAGCATGTCTCCCGATTGCGCTTCTTTGACAGAGATGGCGCAGATTTCGTCCAGACGCTTGGCGAACATTTCGGTGAAGCCTTCGGGCATGTGCTGCACGATGACCAGTGTGCCCGGGAAATCCGCCGGCAACTGCGAGAGCGCGAACTGCAGCGAGTTGGGACCGCCGGTAGAGATACCGATCGCGACCACGCGGCTGGGTTTCCGGAGCCGGCTGGGCGTCGCCTTTTGCGAAGGGCGCACGGCTTCCGCAACCGGCTTTGCCTGGTATCCTCGAATCTGCGCGGCGGCTTTGATCTTGTTGATCAACTCCAGTCCGATCTCCGGCATGCGCGAGGAAACATCGACGGGCTTGGCGACGAAGTCAAAGGCGCCGAGCGAGAGAGCCTTCATGGTGACCGAGGCGCCTTCCGTGCTGTGCGAACTTACAACGATGACGGGCAGGCGATGACGTCTCATGATCTGCTTCAGCATGTCGATGCCGCCCATGCCGGGCATCTCGAGATCGAGCGTGATGACCTGCGGCTTCAATTCTTCGATTTTCTTCAAGCCGAAGTTGCCATCCATCGCGGTGCCGACGACCTGGATGGAGTCGTCCTGCTGCAGGATCTGCGGAATCATCTTGCGCATCAACGCGGAATCGTCGACCACCAGCACGCGAACAGGGGCGCTCATTGCCGCACCTCCGTCGCAACGAAGCTTCGCGGAAGTAGCAAACCGGAAGCGACTTCGCCGTCGCCCGGACGAATTTTGGAATAGCGTTCGACAACTGCCGCGAGATTCAAGACCAGCACAACTCGTCCGTCACCCAGAATCGATGCACCGCTGACCAGATCGGTCGCGATGGTCTGGTCGTCCAGAGCCTTGATCACCAGTTCCTCCTCACCTTCGAGCGAGTCGACGATCAACCCCAGCTTCCTTTCGCTTACGTGGATGACGAGCACAAAGACCTTGCCGGTGCGCGGGCCATCGAGATTTTGCTGCGGGCGTCCGAGACGCAGCAGCGGCAAGACCTGGTTGCGCATCTGCAGGACTTCGTAGTTATCCACTTGATGTAAGTCGGATTCGTGCGCGCGGGCGATCTCCGCGACGGTATTCAGGGGGATGGCGTAGAGCCGTTGCTCCACGCGGAATAACAAGGCCTTGATGATGGCCAGCGTCAGCGGCAGCTTAAGGCGGAACGTAGTGCCTTGCCCGGCGCGAGTTTCGATGCTGACCGTACCCTTCAGGCGATGCAGTACGCTTTGTACGACGTCGAGTCCCACGCCGCGTCCGGCGACCTCGGTGATTTCGTCGGCAGTGCTGAAACCCGGACGGAAGACCAGGTTCATGATTTCGGCTTCGGTCATGCGCGCGATGTCATCGGCTGCGACAATCTGCTGCTCGACCGCTTTCTTTTTCACCTTCTGAATATCAATCCCGTGCCCATCATCGGTGACTTCGACGATCACCTGATTGCCGTGGTGATAGGCGTCGAGGCGTACGGTGCCATGCGCCGGCTTGCCGGCTTTCTGGCGGTCTGCGGCGCTTTCGATTCCGTGCCCGACCGCGTTACGCACGAGGTGAGTTAAGGGCTCGGCGATGGCGTCGAGAATGCTTTTATCAAGATCGGTGTCTTCTCCGCTGAGGACGAGGTCGACCTGGCGATTGCACTGCTTGGCGACGTCGCGCACCATGCGCGGGAAGCGGCGGAACAGTTGCTCGACCGGGACCATGCGGATCTTCATCACGGAGCGCTGCAGATCGTTCAGCACGCGCGCCTGGAAGGACATGGCGTCGGCGAATTTTCCCCGGATCGCTTCCTTCGGATAAATACGCGCGAATTCGTTCAGAGCTTGCTGCAGCATCGACTTGCCGATGATCAACTCGCCCACCAGGTTCAGGACGTTATCAATGCGCTCGGCATCGACGCGCAAGATGTTTTCCGCGGAGGTGAGCGAAGCTTGCGGGCGGCCTTCCGGCTCCGGCTCTTCAACGGGGATTGCAGCAGCAGGAAGCACGGCGGGCTGCGTGAGTTCTTCGACCGCAACTTCGGAAAGCACTTCCTGCGAGGCGGCCTTTTTGCGGGCGACTTTTCCCTTGAGCGCTTCTACTTTGACATGAGCGATGACAGTCGGAATCTTGCACTTGCCTGCGATGGTCTCGGCCGATTTGTCGCTGGCCAGCAGAAATTCCAGGCGCTGCGTGCTCTCGGCCGAACCGTTTTCAGGACGCGAGGCGAGGATCTCACCGGCAGAGGTGAGGCCGTTGAGCACCAGTTGACGCGCGGCGATCGGCATGGCGCAGTGCGAGTCGACCTGCGCGGCAATATGAAAGACGCGCTTGCCGCGGCTGAAAGCGTTCTGCACCGCCAGCTTTTCGTATTCAGTCCAGACGGCGGCGGATACCGGAGTTTGCGCTTTTTTCTTGCGACCTTTTCCGGTAGCGGGCGAAGCCGCCAGCTCGCGGATCATCTTGTGCACGGCTTCGACCGATGGCAACTTGTGTTTCTTGCGGTAAGCCGTCAGCATCGCGCTGAAGGCATCGGCGGCGGCGAAAGCGACATCGGCAAGCGACGCGTGGCCGGAGGCGGTCTCCATCCCCAGCGCATCTTCGAGTTCATGCGCGAGTTCCGAAAGTTCGCGATATCCGCAGGCGGCCGCATCCCCTTTAAGGGTATGCACGGCGCGGCGGATGCTGCGCACAGTTTCGGTGTCACCGGGGCGCTTTTCGAGTTTGAGCGCTTCTTCGTTAAGCGCCTGCAGCAATTCCTGCGCGCTTTCGAAGAACAGCTCGCGCAACTCTGCGCCGCGTTCGTCTGAATGCTGTGTCACTCAGCCACCTCAACTCGCTGATACGCGGTGCCGCTATTGCGGTGCACCATGGCAAACTTTTCGGTCAACCCCAGCAGGCTCTCGGCGTGTCCGACGAAGAGATAGCCGTCGGAATTCAGGCAGCGGGCAAACTTGGTGACCAGGCGTTTCTGTTCGGCTTCGTCGAAGTACATCATGACGTTGCGGCAGAAGATGATGTCGTTGCGCTGGGGTAGATATTCGGTCTTCAAATTGTGAAAGTCGAAATGAACCAGTTCCTTAACAGCTTTCTTCACCGCGTAGCGCTCTCCCAGCTTGTCGAAATAGCGCAGGCGGTATCCGTAATCGACCGAGGCCATCTGATTTTCTGTGTAAATGCCTTCTTGCCCCGCGCGCAAGACCGAGTAGCTAATATCGCTAGCTAGAATCTCCACCTTCCACGGAGGAGGAATCAGGGGCTTTGGCGTCGGCATATCGAATGGAAGCGGGTTGCGCATGTAGTAATAGGCCAGGCCATCGGCCATGAGCATGGCGAGCGTGTAAGCTTCCTGCCCCGTGGAGCATCCCGCGCTCCAGATGCGGATGGAGTAATCGCGGCGCTCCTGTTTGCGGCGCAGGAGATCTTCGAAAATGTATTTCTGAAAAAGTTCGAGTTGCGCCTTGTTGCGGAAGAAACTGGTCTCGTTGACCGTGAGATTCTCGAGCAGCTGCGCCAATTCCTGCTTGCCTTGATCGCTGATCAGCAGGCGGTAGTAGCTGTAGAAAGAATCCATCTGGCGCTCGCGCAGCCGCCGCTGCAAGCGGTCTTGCAGAAACGGGGCCCGGCGTTCATCGAAGTGCATGCCGCACTCCTGATAGACGAGTGCCTGCAGCAGTTTGAGCTCGGCGTCGGTAAGTTGGGCGTTGAGGCCAGTTGTGCTCATGTGTGTATGTTGTTGCCGTTAACGTTTCACTGCTATCTTCCCGCGGCTGCACCACGCGTCTCAGGCGCGGCGGGCTTCTGTGCTTTGCTCTCGCTTGCCGAACCCTGCTGGCGAAGTCCGCTGAATTCGAGCAGCCTGCCCATGTCGAGGAGAACGATCAGCCTTCCTTGATATTTTCCCAGTCCGGTGACGCAATTCAGACCGCCATCCTGAAATGTTGCTGGGGGCGGTTCGACATCGGTGGAGGAGATCTTCAGCACTTCAGAAGCGGAATCGACGATCAGTCCTGCGAGACGTCCGTTATGTTCGACCACCAGAATACGGTTCTGCCGCGACGTGCTGATTTTCTTCTCGGCAAAGCGTTTGCGCAGGTCGATGACGGACACGATCTTGCCGCGCAGATTGATGACGCCTTCCATGTACGTGGGAGCATCGGGGACGGCGGTGATTTCTGGCACGCGCACGATTTCGTGCAGGGAAGTGATAGGGACGCCATAGGTCTCGCGACCTACCTGAAATCCGACGATATGGAGTTCGCGGTTCATGTGCGGTCTCCGGCTTAGCCGCGAGCCCCGGCAGTAGCGTGGCGTGCGTTGCCCCTGTTGCCGGAGCGTTCCTCTTGCCGCGAAACTGCCCGTTCCAGTTGCTCGAGTACGAAGCGGTCCATCGATTCCAGCAGGTCGCGCGACATCTTCGACATCTGTTCGGCGGATGCCGCGAGTTCGGTAGAACCGGAGGTCGTTTGCTGCACCAGTTCCCGCATGCGCTCCATGGCCTTGACCACGGCTTGCGCTCCCGAGGCCTGCTCTTCGACCGCCGAGTTGATTTCGTGGGTGATTTCGTTGAGACGAGTCGTGGCGCGGGCGATCTGCGACGAGCCGTGCGACTGCTCGTTCGTGGCAGCGCCGATCTCCTGGGCGAACTTGTAAACTTCGGTGACCACGTTCGAGATCTTGCGCAGCGCGCCGTTGAGTTCCGCCCCAAGTCCCAGGCCTTCGTTCACGATGCCGGTGCTGCGTTCCATGTTCTCGACCGCTTTGCGGGCTTCTTTCTGGATGCTCTGGATGAGTTCGGAAATCTCTTTCGTGGACTGCGCCGATTTCTCCGCTAGCTTGCGGACTTCGTCCGCGACCACGGCGAATCCGAGTCCATGCTCTCCGGCGCGGGCGGCTTCGATAGCGGCGTTCAATGCCAGAAGGTTCGTCTGCTCGGCGAGATCGTCGATGACTTCGATAATCTTGCCGATGTCGTCGGCGCGCTGTCCGAGGACGTCGATGATTTCGCCTGAGGCCCGAATTGTGGTGTTGATCTTATTCAGGCCGTCGGTGGCCTTGTCCATGGTGGTGATACCGCTGTGCACTTCTTCACGCGAGCGGTTCGAAATGTCGAGCAGAACTTTCGCGGTGTCGGCGACGCGTTGAATCGAGGCGACCATCTGGTCGATCGAGGCCGACGTTTCGCTGACGCTCGAAGCCTGAGTCTGTGTGCTCTTCACCATATTCTGCACGTTGACGCTCATTTCGTGCATGGTGCTGGTGACTTCATCGATAGCGGAAGAAGTCTGCAGGCTGATCTTGGCGGATTCGTCAGAGGCTCCCGCGACCTGCGAAGAGGCGCTCGCTACCTGCGAAGAAGCGTCGCGAACGTTGCGTACCAGGTTGCGCAGGCCGTCGATCATGCGCGTGAAGGCATGGCCGAGGGTGTCGTTCTTCGAGCGCGGCTGAACTTCGACGGTCAGATTTCCGCCGGCGATGGCTTCCGATACCGATGCCATCTCTTTCAGATAGGTGACCATACCGGCGAAGGTACGGGCCAGTTGTCCAATTTCGTCGTTGCGGTTGATATCGATCTGATGATCGAGGTCTCCGGCATCGCCGATCTGCTGGGCCACACCGATCAAGCTGTTAAGGGCACCGGTGATGGATTTCGCCGTCGTATAGGCGATGAAGGTTCCCAGAGCAAGAGCGAGGATCGTACTCAGCAGAGCGATAACAATAGTGGCCGTTGCGGCCGTTTCATCCGACTTGCGGCGCTGTTCGAGAACTCGTTTGCTTTCCTGATCGGCGCTGTCGAGATATTCCGTCGACGTCTTGACCCAGGAAGAAGCGTCTTTCTGGAGGTAGAAGATCTGCAGTTCGGCGACGGTGGCATTGCCTTCGTCGACTTCTTTTCGCTTCTCAACCAGGGGAGCGGCGAACTCTTTAGCCCAGCTTTCTTCGGTTTGCAGAACTTTGTCGAGGGCGGTGCGTTGTTGATCGGAGTTGGCAAGACCTTCCGCAGCCTGCAGTTTCTCAGTCAAGTTGCGGACGCCTTCGTTCATCCGATCGACTTCGCGGCTGTCGCCACTGAGCAGGTAGTTGCTCAGGTAAAGTCGGTTCTGCATCATTTGAAACTTGACGCGGTCGGTGGCGTCGGCCAGTTCCAGAGCCTGAGAGGCAGAGGCCTTGGCGCTGTGTTCCCGTTGCACGGCGACGTAGGTCACGAGGAACAGCACCACGACCATCGCAAGGACGGCTCCGAAGTTCACATAGAGTTTCTTGCCAATCGTCATTTTGCGGTTCCTCCCTGACTCGTACGCGCGCTGCGGCTTCGTGCCGCCAAGATTTTCCGTTAGTTCTGAGGCTCGAACTTGAACTCCACGATCCCGCTGCTTTCTTCCGAAGCCGGTTCAAACTTCCATTTCTTAAGGGCATCGAGGGCGGCGCTGGCCAAAAGCGGGTGTCCACCGACGACCTTGGTGGTCCTGAGTGTGCCGTTCGGCGCAACCACCACCGCGACCTTCACCACCCCCGTAATGTTCATGCGCTTGGCGACATCGGGATAGATGGGAGCGACTTTGAACTTAACTTTGCGCGTCAGTTCGTCCTGTTGCTGCGCGCTCGCCGGGTTGGAGACCAGACTTGCGCCGGCCAAAACAGTGGCGACAGCCAACACTCCAGTGGTAAGCCATTGCCCTATCGATTGCCGAGACACAATTCCTCCAGGGAGAAAACGGTACTGATGGTCAAAGCAATGTCTATGCCAGCTTTGGGGGGAGGGGAGGTACTAAGGTTTATGGCTGGTTAAGCCACACAAAATGAGTTACTTAGATAGCTTCTAAACGATTCAAAAAGGGCCTCCGGAGGGGAGAAATTCGTCTCATAAGACCCCGGAAACTCTCAGCTTGAGACAGTCAGAGCGCTGCTGTGGGACATTCTCAAGTAACTAGAGAGGACCTTATTCCCTTGACTCAAAATGAGATCGCAAGCTACTTTTCCCTTATATTCAAGTACTTGGCATTTTGAGACAGGTTGGCAGGCGGTGCGGCTCTGACCATGGAACCCGGAGATACGACCGTGCTTGAAGGATCAAGCTCGCGGTCAGAGGAGGCATTCCAGCGTCTGCTGCTGAAATTTTCGGCTGCTGCAGCGCAGGGGATGGATGCGCCCTCGTTGATCCATCTGTTCTGTACCGCTACGCGCGAATTCTTCCGGGTCGATGGGGTTTATTTCTGGCAGGTCATCTCAAAAGATGAACTGGTTGGAGCGGAAGCAGACGGCCTGATGGCCGAGGGTTTCCGGGGAACGGCTCTTAAAGCGAACCAAAGTGCTGTCGCTGCAGAGGCTACCCGGGGACGCAAAACGGTTTTCGTCAACGAAGTTGATTCTTCCCGCTACACACTCGCTGCGGAATTTCACGCCAAGTCACTGATGTCAGCGCCTTTGATCGTGTCGAACGAAGTTGTCGGCGCCGCGGTGTTTCTGCACGTCACCGATGCGACGTTCAACGAGGACGACGCCGCGAAGGCGACGATTCTGGCAGGCCAACTGGGAAGCTTGTTGGAGACAAGCCGGCTCACTCAGGTTTCGCGCGAGGAGCATCGCCGGGCTGAAATTCTTGCGGAAGTGGCGCAAGCCCTTCATGCCGTGCCGGATGCGACTGCAGTAGTGGAAGCCGTTGCCGACCGTTTGCGGGTGCTATTGCGTACGAGGCTGGTCTGTATTTTGTTGCGCGAAGGGGAAGTCTACGATCTTTCCGCCGTCTCCGCCGAAACGTCGCAAATGGCCAACTCGGTGCGAGCGCGCCATGATCGAAAAGGTCTCCAATTCGCGAGTCACCTAGCGGCGCGCGCGGTGGCGGCCGGTGAGCCGATTCTGGTATCGATTGATCCTGCAAGTCACGCCTTAGGTGACCTGGTCCCTGCAGGCGCATTGATTGCGGCTCCGTTTCGCACTTCGCGCACGCAAGGCGCGGTGCTGGTGTATCCGCGACATGAGGGCGTGTTCAGTGCCGAAGAGAAGTCGCTGGTGTCGTCGGTCGCGGGCTTCGGCGCGGTGGCCATCGCCAATGCTGAACTTTATGCGACCGCGCGTGAGCAAGCGCAAGAGCTGCATCAACTTCTGGAGATTTCCTCCGAACTGGGTTCCATCGCCGACCTCGACAAATTTCTGCAACGATTTTCGCTACGAGCCTGCGACTTCCTGGGTTTTGGCCGTGCTTTTATTGGATTGATCGAAGAGGATGGCGCGTTCCACGTGCACTGGGGTGCGGACGAGGGACAGACGATCATGGTGGACCTCGTTTTCCCGTCGGGAGCTGCCAGTACGGCATTGCTGAATGGAGAAGTTTTCTGGTCTGACGATCCGGCGAAAATCCCTGGCGCGAACCTCGAAATCATTAAGCAGTTTTCAGTAAGGCAGATTCTGGCGGTGCCACTGCTGGGCGGAGACCGCCAGGTCTTTGGCATGTTTGGAGTCCTTGATCGCAGGGACGGAGTGGGCGTCTCGCGAGAGGACATCCGCCGGGCAAAGGCTTTAGCCACGCAGATTTCCGTAGCGCTTCAAGTGACACGGAACCTGCATCTGTCGGAACAGCATCGCCGCCGGGCGGGATCGCTCATGGCGCTGGTGCTCGACCTGAACGCGCAGGTACGGCTTCCAGAGTTCGCAAAAAGCTTTGTGAGCCGGGCGGCCGACATGATGGGAGCGCGGGCCGCTGCGCTGGCGATGTTCCGCGACGCCGAATTAGAAATCATCACGCTGCAAGAGGGAGCCTCACCTACAAGTCGTGAGCGTTCTCAACTGTCGCAGCTGGCCCGAGCCTTCGGGAAGGCGCTGGAAAGCAAAACGCAGCCGACGGTTTCCGCGGACGCCAGCGAGTTGTTGGGTGAAGATCTTGCTTCGGCGTTTGGATGGAAAGACTGCACGCTGGTGCGCTTGCTGGGCGGGACCGGGGAATTGCTGGGCGTGCTTTGCCTGGCGGATCGCGGCAAGCCGTTGGCAAGGGAGGATCAGCAGTTACTGCAAGCCATTGCAGGCCACGCCTCCGTCGCTCTCGAGAATGCGCGCTTCTTTACGCGCATGGACCGCGCGAACCGCCACTGGATGGAGATTTTCGACGCCATCAGTGACTTCATCATTGTTCACGATGAAGCCGGCAATGTTCTGCGGGTAAATCGATCGCTGGCGGACTTCATCGGCATTTCTCCACAGGAACTGATTGGCGTCAATATGTGCGCCTTGCTCGCGATCGGCAACGGGCGGCCGCTGTACTCGTGTCCGTTCTGCCGCGCGAGTGGCGCCGACGCCGACGAGTTCGTCCACCCCGCATTGCAGCGTTCCTACCTGGTATCGACCTCGCGCGTGCATGGGGCGAGCAGTGAGGGTCTGCAGACCATCCACGTACTGAAAGACATCACCGACCGCCGCGAGGCGGAACGCCGCTACCGCGAACTGTTCGACAACATCCAGGAAGGGATTTTCTTCTCTACCGAGGATGGGCGCTTCATCGAAGTGAACGACGCGATGGTGCGCATGCTGGGTTACGACAGCCGCGAAGAACTGCTCAAAGTGGACATTACCGCGGAACTCTACTTCGCGCCAGAGGACCGGGCGCGATCGGCGCGAATGATCGAAGAACAGGGACTGATCCGCAACTACGAAGCGACGTTGCGCCGCAAGGATGGCTCGCCGGTTCATGTGCTGATCAACGCCTTTGCGGTGCGCGATCCCAGCGGGCGCACGCTACAGTACCGCGGGCTCATGCTCGATATCAGCGGGATCCGGAGCTTCCAGGCGGAACTGCAGCGCGAGCGCGATTTCAGCAGCAAGATCCTGAACAACACGCAGAGCTTGATTCTGGTCGCCGACACGGCAGGCCTGGTCAGCTACGCCAACCGCCGCTGGCAGGAAATGGGCTACGAGCAGCGGCAGATTCTAGGACAGCAGTTGGAGAATCTGGTGGCCGCTCCGCGGCGGAATGTGTTGAGCGAGGCCTACCAGCAGACTCTGGCGGGGCAGCAGGTCGACAACCTGGAACTGCAAATCCTGCGTGGAGACGGCCGCGTGGGACAGTTCTCAGTGAACCTGAGCCCCATGCGCGACGAGCAGGGCAACGTGACCAGCATTGTGGTGGTCATGAGCGATATCACCGATTCAGCGAGTTTGCAGGCCAAACTCGTGCATGCGGAAAAGCTGGCGGCAGTCGGTCAACTGGTGTCGGGTGTGGCGCACGAGGTGAACAATCCGCTGACGGCGATCCTCGGATTTGCCGACCTACTGATGGAAAACAGCGAAGTCCCCGAGAGCGCACGCAAGGATTTGCGCGTGATCTTGCAGGAAGCGCAGCGCACCAAGCAGATCGTGCAGAACCTGCTGAGTTTTGCGCGGCAAATGCCGCCGCAACGCAAGCCCGTGCAGTTGAATGTAATTCTGCGCCGGACGGTGCAGTTGCGCGCGTATGACTTCCACAGTCACGGCGTGGAAGTGGTGGAGCAACTCGATCAGCAATTGCCGCAAGTAGTAGGCGATTCGCATCAGCTGCAGCAGGTGTTCCTGAACATTTTGAATAACGCCTACGATGCCGTGAGAGAGACGGGTCGTCCTGCGCGCATCGCCATTATGACAGCCCGTTTGGGCGGATTTGTAGAAGTTTCCTTCCGCGATAACGGCGAAGGAGTTTCATTCCCTGACCGTATTTTTGATCCTTTTTTCACTACCAAGGAAGTGGGCAAGGGAACGGGCCTGGGATTAAGCATTTGCTATGGCATCGTCCGCGAACATGGGGGCGAGATTCTTTGCCACAACAATACAGACGGGGAGGGAGCGACTTTCATCGTTCGACTTCCCGCAATATCAGAGACGACCTCGATTGGGGTCGCTGCTGGAGTCACACAACGATGACCCTCCCTGCTGCCAAACCTGTCGTGTTGCCGGTACTGCTCATCGAGGACGAGCCTGCCGTCATGTCTTATGTGCGCGCCGCTCTCGAACGCAGCGGCTACTCTGTCGTCTGCACCGAGTCGGGAGCGGACGGCCTTCAACTTTTGCAGACCGGTGAGTTCCTGGGCGTGGTTTCCGATATGCGTACGCCTGGCGGCGTGGATGGAGCCGATGTTCACGCCTGGGTCGCGAGGAATCGTCCAGAGCTGGCGGCCCGTATCGTGTTCATCACGGGCGACATCGCCAACGAAGAAACTGTGGCCACCTTGCGGCAAACCGGCGCTCCCTGCGTAGAGAAGCCATTCCGCGTGCAGCAATTTATTTCTGTCGTAGAGAAAACCATGGGGAAAGCACTGTGAATGACGATCTGCGGATTCGCTTGCTCATAGTCGATGACGAGCAGAGCATACGGAAGCTATGCATGACAGTCGGCGAGGCTCTGGGCTTTGCATGTCTCGAAGCCGATAGCGGAGAGTCGGCGCTGGCATTGCTTGAGGAACAACCGGCGCATGTCATCCTGACCGATCTGGTCATGCCGAATATGTCGGGGCTCGAATTCCTGGAAAAAGTAAAGAAGATGTTGCCGCGCACGGAAGTCGCGGTGATGACCGGCCACGGCTCGGTCGAGACCGCTGTGCAGGCGATGAAGCTGGGAGCCTACGACTACATCAGCAAGCCGTTTTCTCCTCTGGAGGAACTTCGGTTGTTCCTGCGCCGCATGGCGGAAAAGATTCGCCTGGTCGAGGAAAATCAGTTCCTCAAAGAACGCATGGATACCGAGACCGAGCTGCACGGCATTGTCGGAGCTTCGGCCAAGATTCAGGATGTGCTGCGGATGATTTCGCGGTTGAAAGATACGCGCACGCCGGTGCTGATTACGGGCGAGAGCGGGACGGGAAAAGAGCTGGTCGCACGCGCGATTCACTTCCGCGGAACGTTTGCGAATCGTCCTTTTGTCGCGGTGGATTGTGGATCGCTGGTGCCCACGCTTATTGAGAGCGAACTGTTTGGCTATGAGAAGGGTGCGTTCACTGGGGCCATTCGGTCGAAGACCGGACTTTTCCAATCCGCGAACGGAGGAACCATCTTCCTCGACGAGATTGGAGAACTGCCGCTCGAGCTGCAAGCGAAATTGTTGCGCGTGTTGCAGGAAAAAGAAGTGCGTCCGGTGGGCAGCAATCAGAAAGTGAAGGTGGATGTGCGCGTGATCGCCGCGACCAATCGCGATCTGGAAGGGGAATACCGCAAAGGCGCCTTCCGCAAAGATCTTTACTTCCGCCTGAATGTGGTGACGGTGCACCTGCCCTGTCTGCGCGAACGGCGGTCCGATATCCCCATGCTGGCGCACTGGTTCCTGGACCGCTACGCTCCTGGAGACTCGGTGCAGATCACAAGTCTAGCGATGAAGACGCTGCTGCAATACGACTGGCCGGGCAATGTGCGGGAGTTGGAGAACTGTATCGAGCGCGCGGTCGCGTTAGGAGATCGCCGCACAATCGATTTGGGAGACCTGCCGCCCGCCCTTTCTTCGAATTCGCCCACCGAGTCGAACGGCGAGGCGGAGCTGTCGGGTATTTCAACGACAGATCTGGAAGACATCGAGCGTGCCACGATTCAGCGTGTCTTTGAACAGGTAAAAGGCGACAAAGTTCTAGCGGGAAAAATGTTGGGCATCAGCCGAGCGACGCTCTATCGCAAGCTGAAGCGCTACAACATCGGCGGTATCCGTCCCGCTCCGTCTCATAGTGCAGCTTTGCAGTAGGTTTAACGCTGAAGGCTTGCGATCCTGCTAACCGGAAGCGTTCGGGGTCCAATTCCATGAGACTCCGTTTCATCTTGAGACAGCAGGTCTGCGGTGGAGAAATATCTCGCTGATGCTTCCCATTCTGATGCTCGACTTTTCAATCACTTAGACACGCTGTTCCAAATCCGACTTTGGCCAGCCTCGTGCAATCTCTCTTAGCGGTGCGGTCCGGGTACCCCAAGCCATTGCTAACCGGCAGGCTCGGGGGCCCAGGCCGTGTCGACCCCCGGAAATGAGGATTTTCCGTGTCCACTCAGGCCACAGCCAGAGCGCGCGTGCAAAAGGAGACTCCCACCGCGAAGCTCGCCAAGTTTTTTCCTAATGCCACGGCGGTTCGCATTCCGGTTCGCTTGACGCGAATGCTGGCCAGCGACTCCGCAGCGAGCGAGAGCACGGTGATTGAATTCGGGACGTCCACGGAAGTGCTGTTCTCCTCAAGCTTACCCCTGGAATTTGCCGATCAAGTACGGTTGCAGAACTCCGATGGATCGCTAGACGCGAAAGCCTCGGTGGTCGCGGTGCAGTATCAGAGAGGCCGGACTGCGGTGGCAGCGCGATTTACCCACGCGGTCGCGAACTGGATCGTAAAACCATGACTGCCACATCCCAATTGACGCAACTGGCCGCGGAATGGCGGACCGCGCGCCGACTTTATCCTCTGTATGCCGCCCTGTCGCGTGAGTTTGTGATCGACTCGCCTTCCTGTGCTGACCTCGAGGCGGGAGTAGAGGCTCCGCCCGCGGAATCGGTGGAACTGGCCAAGCAATGGTTTGCCGGGATGGATGACCGCATCCAGGTTCACCAGTTGCGGCAATTTCTGCAGACCACAACCATGGTCGGCGACGATGCGCTGCGCTTGCTGCTGGTTCACCATCTCCGCAAAGCCCAGCGAACGGACTCTGATCGCGACAAACTCGATTTCCTGCTTGTGCAGTTCTTCTCGCACGTGGCGCCGTCACACACCGAAGAGGCGGACGTCGATATGGATTTCGTTGCTCAGACGCTGCAGCCGGTGTTCGGCGACGTGGCCCTGACGATTCCGGCTTGGTTGGCGCCGCTTGAAGAGTTGGTTATGGCAGCCAATCGCAGCCGCACGCTCAACGAGTTGCTCACTAGCGGCATTCTGGAAAAGGGAAGGAAGCTCAAGACTTCGGCGGGGCAGAATTATTTTCAGCCAGTGGCGATGATCGCTTTCACCCGCTTCAATTTCCTGATGCGGCGCGTATTCTTCCGCTTGATGCATCAGGACTTGAACGCCATTCTCGACGGTTTGCGCGACCTGGAGCAGCGCGGAGTGAGTTCCCTCGATTGCCGCCGGGCGCAGTTTTCGGCGGACGAACCCACGGTTCGGTTACGCATGATCTGCCAGTCGTGGAAGGTCATGTTCCATGCTGAGTATTCGTCGGGACAACCATTGCGCATGCTGGTGGATCTGCGCGCTGTGGTGGATGCAGCTCTGGCGCGCTCGGCGAAAGCCGCGAAAGCGGCTCCGCGGGCACAAGCTGCGGCGGCTGGAGCGAAGGCGGTTGCGGCGAGTGAAGTTCCAGAATTCGAAGTGATGAGCCAGGCGCCCGAGACGGGCGAGGACGGAAAAGCCTAGAAGCAGGCCACATCAAGCGGAGAAGAGAAGAGTGGATCAGGCGACCGTACTAATTATTTCCGATGACGCGGAGCTCTCGCGATCGGTGACCGGCTTTTGGCAGACACAGCCGGAGACTCCCGCGTTCACTTTGATGAGCGGGGATCTCTGCCGCAACCTCGACTCCGACCAGTTCGACCTGGCGGTGGTAGCCGCGGTGCAGCCGAAGTTTGTGGTGCCGGTGCTGCAGGCTTTGGAGTTGACGGGAAATCCCGTGCTGCTCATCAATGAGAGAGACAGTTTTGCCGCGTGTGAGCCACAGCCCGGCGTGGTGTTGATTCGTCAGCATGAGGGTTGGCTGGAGTCACTCGTGCTGGTTGCCAAAGTTGCGATGGGCCATAAGAACGCGTTGACGCGAGCCCACCGGGCAGAGATCTCTAATGCGGCTCTGCAACGGCAGGCGGCGCTGGGGCGATACATGCTCGAGATGCGGCATTCGCTGAATAACGCGCTGACGTCGGTTCTGGGGAATTCGGAGTTGCTGCTGCTGGAGCCGGGATCCCTTCCGGGCACCGCGGCTTCGCAGATCGAGACCATCCGCAACATGTCGTTGCGCATGCACGAAATCCTGCAGCGCTTCTCATCGTTTGAGAAAGAGTTGAGTGTGCTCGAGAAACAGGCCGAGCAGGATAAACGGACGAAGTCACAAGTGGCGGTTGCCGGCTTGTAACAGATCACTCCCCCTGATCGGTGCCTGCGTGGGGCAGGTAGCGGTGCAAGTCCTGTTGTGGGTTGGAGTGTGAGTCATGCAAAAACTTTCGGCGCGAGTGACAGTCCTCGAAGCGGAACTCTCGGAGATCCGCCTGCTGCTGGAACGCCAAACCGGTGTCCTGGTCGATACTTCCTCAGACAAATTGTGCGAAGCGGTCTCGGGGTACGTAGAGAAGCGGCGCTTGTCGTCTACCCAAGAACTGCTGGAAGTTCTGCGTTCTTCTGACGAAGACTCGGACTGCCTCGCCGAGCATCTGCTCGACGGCGAGACCGGATTTTTTCGCCATCCCGAAGCGTTTGAATTTCTGGGGCAGACTGCGCTCCCCGAGATGCAACTGCGCAAGCCCGGTGAGAATCCTCTGAACCTGCGGATTTGGAGTGCGGGTTGTTCGACCGGGGAAGAAGCTTACTCGATCGCCATTACCGTTTGTGAAGCTCTGAATGGCGGAAGCTGGAACATCCATGTGGTAGGAAGCGACCTCAGACGAGAAGCCCTGGAGACGGCCGAACGAGGCCTTTATCCGCAGAGCGAACTGGAACACTTGCCGCGGGCGCTGGTGCAGAAATATTTCGCGAAGGTGGGCGAGCATTTTCTGGCGAAGCCGCGGATTCGCAATCTGGTGACGTTTGCGCCGACGAATCTGGCGAAGCCGCATTACATTGGACGTTTCGACTGCATCTTCTGTATGAAGGTGATGTCGCAGTTCTCCGCGTCACAGCGCGCCTCTCTGGTGCATCGCTTGCATCTTTACCTGCAGCCGGGTGGGTATTTGTTTCTGGGAAAAGGCGAGAAGCTGCCGGCTACCGATGCAAATTTCCAAATTCAGTCGACGCCGGATTACACGGTATACCGCAAGCCGATGGCTGCGGCGGCGGGGTTTGGTGGGTGAGGCAGATCTTGTCCACTTTGTCCATTTTAGATAAAATGTCCATATGAAGTCGGTTTCCGCAACGGACGCCAAACAACGCCTTGCGGCTCTCCTAGATGCCGCCCAGCGCGAACCGGTCATGATTCGCCGCCAGAACCGCGATGTCGCTGTGATCATGTCGGCTGAGGAATACGAGCGCCTGCGAGACATCCACAATGCTGAGTTTCTGCGCTTTTGCCGACGCGTAGGGGAGCGAGCCGCAGCCCGCGGGATGAATGAAGAAGTTCTTGCGGACATCCTGAAAGATTGACCGGTAATCGCGAACGCGTTGTTGTTGACACGAATGTGCTGGTCAGCCAGTTGATGTTGCCACGCTCTGTGCCCGACGAGGCCGTTCGCAAGGCGATCGTCAATGGGAGGTTGTTGTTTTCCGACTTGACGATGAAAGAACTGGCGGATGTTTTGTCCCGTACAAAGCTCAAGCGGTACATCACTATCGAAGATGGCAAGCAGTTTCTCAGCGGGCTTTGCAGCCTTTGTGAGTTTGTCCCCATCATTCGCTCCGTCCGCCAGTGCCGCGATCCCCGCGACGACAAGTTTCTAGAAGTAGCAGTGAATGGGAGGGCTGATCTTATCCTGACGGGCGACGCGGATTTGCTGGCGCTGCACCCTTGGCAGGGAATTGCGATTCTGTCGCCGGCGGAATTTCTAAAGCGTTGATTGCGTGCTGGCTTGTCCGTCACCACACCGATTCCGGACCTCGAAGAAAAGGGTTCACAATCTCGATTCCATCCAATTGTTGTCCCGCCTGCAAGTCTTCTGTCAACAAATACCGGCAGGAAGCGACCTTTGCCGCAGCTACGATCAGCGCATCCCGATAGGAGAGCCGGTAGCGATCCTGGATTTTCCACCCAAGTTCTAAGACCTCAGCGTCAGTGACCACCGGATTCCACGCCAGCAGGTCGCGTACTTCAGCCCTTATCGCTTCGCGCGCGGCAGGCACTATGCGAATCGCATTGATATAGAACTCATTGAGAACCTGAAAACTCACACGTCCGCGGCGTATCCTCCATAGCTCCGCGCGCCAAATTCTAGCTGCGTTCTGTTTTACGAGGTCAGATCGATCGAGCGCGTAGAGCAGCACGTTCGAATCAACGAAGATGGGAGCGGTCATGGGTCTCCTCGCGGGTGAGGTAGGGGCCCTTACTACGGAGGAAAGGCTTACGACTCAGGGCACGACGCATAGCCTGTTCGTAGCCCTGCTGCGATGCCATCCGATCTTTCAGAATTTCACCTAGTAAGCGGGAGACACTCGTATCCCTTCGCGCGGCTTCCATGCGGGCCCACTGCGCGACATCTTCCTCAAGGGTTACCGTGACGTTGCGGAGGCGGTTGGATGCTGACACGAAAACAGTGTAGCACGAAGTCAGTGCACCAGAGAGTCCGCTTACGCAAACAGGAACTCCTTTGTTCTCAGTTCCTTAACTCTATCCCGAAGCTTCGCTGCCTTCTCAAACTCGAACCGTTTCGCCGCCTCGCGCATGTCGCTCTCGAGTTTCACGATGTAGGCGTCCAACTCTTCTTGCGACTTGAAATCGGGCATGCCTTCGGCTTCGGTAGTCAGGTCGGCGTAATCGGCTTCGAGGATGCGAGCCAGCGACATTTCTAGCGGCCGCACGATGGATTCCGGCGTGATTCCATTGGCTTCGTTGTAAGCCACCTGAATGGCGCGGCGGCGGTCAGTCTCGTTCATTGCCTTCTTCATGGAATCGGTCATGACATCGGCGTAGAGAATCGCACGTCCATTCAGATTGCGGGCGCAGCGGCCAACGGTCTGAATCAGTGATCCACTGGAACGCAGGAAGCCTTCTTTATCCGCATCGAGAATGGCTACCAGTGAAACTTCGGGAAGATCGAGACCTTCGCGAAGTAAATTGATGCCGATCAGCACATCGAACTCGCCCTTGCGCAGGTCGCGAAGAATTTTCACGCGCTCCAGAGTCTCGATCTCCGAATGCAGGTAGCGGCACTTCACGCCCACTTCGCTGTAGTACTCGGCGAGGTCTTCCGCCATGCGTTTGGTAAGAGTCGTGACCAGCACCCGTTCGCCGCGAGCAACACGATCGCGAATCTCGTGCAGCAGGTCGTCGATCTGTCCTTTGACCGGGCGCACTTCGACGGGAGGATCGACAAGCCCAGTCGGACGAATGATCTGCTCGATCACGACGCCAGCAGATTTGGTCAGTTCGTACGGCCCGGGTGTTGCGGACACATAGACCATCTGGTTCATGCGGTGCTCGAATTCCTCAAACGTCAGCGGACGGTTGTCGAGCGCCGATGGCAGGCGAAATCCATAGGAGACCAGAGTCTCTTTACGTGAACGGTCGCCGTGATACATGCCGTGTAACTGCGGCACGGTCTGGTGCGACTCGTCGATGAACATCAGGAAGTCGCGCGGAAAGTAATCGAGCAATGTCGGCGGCGGCTCTCCAGGCAAACGTCCTGTGAAGTGCCGTGAATAGTTCTCGATGCCGTGGCAGTAGCCCATGGCCTTGATCATTTCCAGGTCGTACATGGTGCGTTGATGGACGCGCTGCGCTTCGACCAAACGTCCCTGCTTTTCCAGTTCCGCTTCCCACCAGGTGAGCTCTTCTTTGATCGACTGAACGGCATTCGCCTTGGTTTCCGGCCTCATCACGTAGTGCGTCTTCGGATAAATCGGCAGACGCGTATACTTCTGCTTGACCGTGCCGAACAGCGGATCGATCTGCGACAGGGAATCGATCTCGTCCCCGAAGAGTTCGACGCGATACGCCATATCGTCATAAGTGGGGAAAATTTCAATCACATCTCCACGTACGCGGAAAGTTCCGCGGCGGAAATCTCCCTCCGTGCGCTCGTAAAGAATCTCGACCAGCTTGCGGGTGATGTCTTCGCGCTTAATCTTCTGGCCGCGCTCGAGGAAGAGCAGCATGCCGTAGTAGGCTTCGGGGGATCCCAGGCCGTAGATGCAGCTGACGGAGGAAACGATCAGCACATCGCGCCGCTCGAACAACGACCTGGTGGCGGAGAGCCGCAGCTTGTCGAGTTCGTCATTGATCGTCGCTTCTTTCTCAATGTAAAGATCGGCCGCAGGAACGTAGGCTTCCGGCTGGTAATAGTCGTAATACGAAACGAAGTATTCCACCGCGTTGTGCGGGAAGAAGCTCTTGAACTCGTGATAAAGCTGGGCTGCGAGAGTCTTGTTATGCGCCATGACGATCGATGGACGATTGGCCTCCTCGATCACTTTGGCCACGGTGTAAGTCTTGCCCGATCCGGTGACTCCCAGCAAAACCTGATGTTGCTCACGGTCAAAGATGCCGCGGGTAAGAGACTCGATGGCTCGGCCCTGGTCGCCTTGAGGCTTGTAGCCGCTGACTAATTTAAAGTCCATAAAAAGGTGTGCCCCTACAGATGCGAATTTCGGGCTGTGGGCATCCCTTTATTATAACGGGCCTGGACAGAGGCGGGTCGCGGCAGAAAAACCAAAGCGCGGAGGAGGTCTCCGCGCTTTCCAGGTTTTGCAGTAATTCTTAAGGCAGTTTGAAGGTGATGGTCATCTGGGTTTGAATCTCAACCGGTTCGCCGTTGAGAAGGTATGGATTGTACGTCCATTGCTTGACCGCGTCGACAGCAGCCTTGGCGAGGACGTTGTCTCCTTTAAGCACTTTAACGTTCGAGATCTTTCCGTCCTTGGCGATATTGGCCTGAAGTAATACCGTGCCTTCAATGCGCATCTGCAAGGCCTGGGAAGGGTATATCGGTTGAACTCTCTTGACCAAAAGCCCCTGCGAAACCCCTTGAGAAACCTTCAGGGTGCTTGCCACAGGTTTCGCGACAGCCGCAGCGGACACAGCCGCGATGTTGGCGAGAGCTTTGTCGTCAGCGGGCCCGGTTAAGGCAGGCGGCGCGACATCCGGTTCGGCCGCTTTGGGTGTTGGAGCGCGCGCATCGTGTTTCACGACCACGGGTTCGGGCGCCGGCCCTTGATCGGCTATCGTCGGGCTCGCAGGCTGTGTGGCGGTTTTCGCATCGGGGAACTTAATCACAGTGACGTCGTCTACGGGTTTCTTGGACTGAGGTTGAGGAGCTTTCGGAGTCGCCAGTACGATTTCTTGTGGCGCGGGTTCTGCATTCGCCGGAACGGGAGCGGGCGAAGGCGAAGGTTTGGTTGATGTCTGTGCCTGAGGCGCCTGGGACGTCTGTTGTGGAGTTGCGGGCGCGACGGAAGGCGCAGTCGAATCGTGTGTCTTCAGGTAAACCGTGTAGGCGGTGAAAATCGCTGCCAGTACAACCAGAGCGATAATGACGTAAGCCTTTTTCCCGCCCTCTTGCGGTTCGTCGCTTTCTTCCTCGTGATCTTTTACTGCGAGTGCCGCGAAAGTGGGAGGCTCGAGGCGAGGCGCCTTCGTCGGAATTTCGACAGTTGCCGCGGGTTTATCTTCCACCGGTGTTGCAGCGACACTATCTTCGAACTTGATGGTTTGCGCCGATATTTTTAAGTCGTGTTTCACGGGCGCAGGTGCAGTGGCCGCACCCTGGTTACTGCTTTGAGAGGAAGGCGCAGAAGAAGAAGTGAGCGAGCGAGTCTCGGTGGCGGCTTCCTTTGGAGATCCCCAATCGGGAGCTGCAGTTTCCACCGCGGTGGTTGAGGGCTTCGCGGCGGCCTCAGCAGCCACTCTTAGAGCGGATGCCATCGGCTCCGCCAGCTTCGAGACTGGCTGCCACGGATATTCCTTGGGAGTTGTGGAGACTGCCTTGGCTTCGGGAAGCACGTCAGACATCGATTCGAGCAGAGCTGCTTCCGTCGGCTCGGGTCTCGGACCAGGATCTGCTTCACGCTCAAACCCAGTTTCGCTCGATGCCACCGGTGCGGGCGGAGCTGCCGGGGGATTAGGAGTCGTGAACGCCGCAACCAACGGTTTCAACGGAGCAGACGCAGGAGCGGGTGCATGGGACGGTTCAAACACTGGTGATACCGGGGCTTTCACTTCGGCGCCAGGAGTTCCTGCAGGCTTCCCCGAGTCCGCTTTTCGCAGCAGGCCGCGAGCGACACGCAGCGTCCCTTTCGATTGCTCGACGTTGATCGGCTTGGTCAGCACAAGATTGGCGCCGATACGAAATGCTTTGGCGACACCAGCCTGGCCTTCTACCACGGCGACGGCGAGCGAACTCTGATTCGATCCGGAATTGCGCGCGCTCTTGAACAGGAGGGCGGCGTTCTGCTCGTTGTCGCAATCGACGACGATGGCATCAAAATGTTGCGCCATCAGCTTCTTCACGGCCGCAAAGGGCTCGTTGCAAGGCTCTACGGTGAAGTCGAGCTCAGTCAAAACTTGGGTGACAACGCGGGCCGTTTTGTCGTCCGGGCAGAAGAGTAACGCTTGGTAACTCATACCCGTAATCGTAGGTACAGCGGTGAGCCCCATCAAGTTACGACGGTAATTGTGAAAATGAAGAAAAGCGGCTCAGAGAGCCGTGTCTAGGCCCTAGCGTTGTGCTGGTTGCGGGAAGCGCACCGTCACCTGCGTCTGGAATTCAGAGGCCTGTCCGTTGTGGTAGTAGGCCTCGTAGCGCCACTGTTTCACCGCCGCCACGGCGGAGCTTGCCAGTTGCGGGTTGCCGCTGACGACCTCCACTCCCGAGACGTTGCCGTCTTTGTCGATACTCGCGTTGAGGACGACGTTGCCTTTTACACCCTTTTTGCGAACGGTGTCAGGATAGGCAGGCTGCACGCGATAGGCGACGTGACTGTCGGCGACGTCTTCCGCGACGACGAGAGGTTCACTTTCAGTGGCAGGTTTCGATGTAGTTGTGGCCGAAGTGGAAAGGATCACGGGTGCAGCGGACTTCTGCGGAGCTGCAGTCGAGGCGAATCCCTGAGAAGGCGCAGTCGCTGAGGGTTGCGCGAAGCCATCGGGTTGCTGATTCGTCGCAGTGTCGCTCGAGACTGCTGCGGCCGGTGCGGACTGGCTTGCGGGCACCGCCGGCTTCGGCGGCATGGGCCGCGGCACTTGGGCGACTGCCTGCGGCTTGGGAGCGAGTCCGACCATGACCTCCAAATTGGTGAATTGCGAGGTCAACATGCTCTGGAACCCGGGGTTGACCATCGAGTATCCGTAAACTCCAGCGGCGACCAGGGCGACGGCTACCGCGCCTAGCAAAACCGGGCTCACTTTTCGCGGCGTCTTTTCCTTCTCGGGGGTCATGCCAAACGTAGGAGGCGCGGGATGCCTGCTGGGCGAACTCGACCCGAGATCGTCGCTCACCAGAGAAAGATTTTTACCCTTTGCCTTCGGTGCTGAGGATCCAGCGTCGGTCGCATGCGGAGTTTCTGCCGAGATCGGTCTGGGCAGCGTGGTCTTCAGCAGGGATTCAGAGATCTTAGGTGCCGGGGCTGGGTTCACGGCTGTGTGCGCCGGTTCTGCCGCTGGTTTTAGCGGCGCTATTGACGCGGCCTTGGCGACAGGCGCGGAGGGCGTGCTTGCCACCGGGGCTGTAACCGCAGGCGCAGAAATGGTTGGGCCCGGTACGTGAGCGACTGGAACGGGCTTTGCCGCTTCCGGCGACGATTTGCGGACCATCGCGAGTGCATTGCGCAGGGTTCCGCGAGCCTGCTCCATAGAGATAGGTTTCGAGAGCACCAAACTTGCGCCCAGGCGGAAGGCGTTGGCCACGCCGTTTTTCCCGTCGACCACCGCGACCGAAATGGTCGACTGATTCAGGCTTGAATTCTTCGCGCTGCCCAGGACCTGCGTCGCGTTCTGCTCGTTGTCGCAGTCCACCAGGATCATGTCGAAGTGGTGGCTGGCGACCCGTTTTACGGCGAAGGAGGCCTCTTGCAGGAACTCGAAGGAAACATCAAGGTCGCTCAGGACCTGGCTTACGGCGTCGAGGGCCTTCTCATCCTTGGATAGAAAAAGTGCGCGCGTGGGCATGCCATATGCTAGGAGCGCGGTTCGCAGCCGCACAAGTTACGGTAGTAAGTGGAAGTGACCTGAGCTGTTTCTTTGCGGACGGCCGAGGCGGCTGCCCGACGTGATTTGTCTAATCTTTGGAAACGCGTTTGGCTACGGCCGAATCGGGTTCGGGATAGGGCAACGTACCTTGAAATTCCGCGATGTCGGCGGCCGTAAAATCGGGGAAGGGAAGCTGGTTCTCTTTCCGCCATTCTTCCACTTGTTTTAGCGCTGCTTCGGTTTTCTGCTGGTCGAGGCCGCTGTCGCGGGTCATGTAGACCGTTTGCGACGGGAAAGCGAATCCCGTACCGGACTGTTCTACGATTTGCATGATGCGAAAGAGCACATCTTCGCGGATCGCGTTAAATTCGGCGGCATCGGGAGTGAGGATGTAAGAAAAAAGTTCGATCCCCAGCGCGCTATCCTGAAACTCGACGAAGCGCACACGCGCGTCCTGCGACTCAACCTTGGGATGCTCGTAGAGCAGGCGGCGAATTTCAGCCAGCACATAACGAAGCTGATCGGCGGAGGTTTCGCAGCGCAGTCCGAATTTGGTTTTAAACAGCGTTTTGTCGCGACGGCTGAGGTTCTCTACATTCATGGTGGCGAGTGCGCCGTTGGGAATCGACAGTTCCGTTCTTTCCACCGTGCGAATGCGAGTAGAGCGCAAGCTGATATCCTCGATGCGTCCCACCCGATCTCCAAATTGGCACTGATCTCCGACCCGAATCACTTCGTCGCTGAGAACGGAGATGCCTCCGAAGAGATTCTCCAGCGTTTTCTGTGCCGCGAAGGCGATGGCGATCCCGCCGATGCCGACACCAGCGAGGGCCGTCGTCATGTTGAAACCGAGGCTGCTGAGAATTGCGAAGACTGCAAACACAACGATCAGGGCTTTTAGGATGCGCTCGCCCAGCAGGAGGATCGAGACTGCTCCGCGGCGTCTGGAGCTGTAATTACTGTCGCGCAAACGCTGCATCAGGCGCGCGGAAAGACGCAGAAGCAGCCAGGTGAATCCCACAATCAGCACTATGGAAACGATGATCAGGAAATAATGGCGGTGCAACAGCGGGATGCCAATCAATCGCGTCAGTACCACGTCTATGATGGTCGAGGCGATCACCCACAGCGGGGCAGAAACACCGTTCGCCTTTCCAACCACGGATTGTTTCCGGTACTGCACCCACAGCAATCTGGGTAACAGAAAGACTTTAATCAGCAGCCATCCCAGCAGCGCGGAAAGTGGAATCGCCAGCAAAGTCGCGAGCCACTGCCAGGGCGGCATTCCGAGAAATTGCTTTTCCACGAGCACCTGAGGCAGGTGGGTTTCAACCTGGTTGACTTGAACTTCACCATAGAGATCGGGAACTTTGGCGAGTGTCTCGGATGAGATGAGCCATAGCCGTACTTCGCCTGCATCGACAACACGCGTCAGGATCAAATCTTCTTCGACATCGCCGATCGCCAGCGCGCCCACCTTTTCGCGATCGGGCGGCAGTCCGTCTTGCAGAGTGCCTTCGACATTGGTGCTAATGCGTTTCAGGTTCCCTACGAACCCGTGGTCCATCACGACTTTCAGTTGCTCGGCGAGTTCAACCCCCTGAGTGCGTCTCTGCGTTACTGACAACTGAAGATACTGCGCGGCTGTTTTGTAATTGCCAGACTGCGCCGCCTGGAGGAACCCGAAAATACAGCCGTTCGGTGTTTCGCGGCCAAGCGGGTCGGCAGGCGCTGGCTCGGTTGCGGGCGGTGTCGCGGGTTTTAACTGGCCGAGCAGACTCTGTCCCGCGAGCGGGAGACAGATCGCAAAACAAAGAACAGCGAGGAGGATCGACTTGAAGAGGGAACGCATGATTCGTACTTCCCGTGGCGAGAACCAGCAAAGTCGCCTGCGGAGCGAGCAACATTGTACTGGAGCAGTTACTTTTTGGGACGATAGATGTCGGTGGCGCGTCCGTAAAAAACTTCCGCCGCTTCCATAATGGTTTCAGACAGTGTGGGGTGCGGGTGAATCGTCAGTTCGAGATCACCTGCGAGCGCGGCCATTTCCACGGCAAGCACACCTTCGGAGATCAACTCACCTGCGCCGACACCCACAATGCCAACTCCAAGTACGCGTTCACTCTCGGGATCGATGATGAGCTTGGTCATCCCTTCGGTGCGATCGAGCGTCAGCGCGCGGCCCGAGGCTGCCCACGGGAACTTGGCGACCTTGATGCTGCGATCGTCTTTCTGAGCTTGAGTTTCGGTGAGCCCACACCACGCGATTTCGGGATCGGTGAAGACCACGGCAGGAATTGCGTTCGGCTCAAAAGCGACTTTGTGTCCTGCGATGGCTTCGACGGCAGTGCGGCCTTCGTGCGAGGCTTTGTGCGCGAGCATGGGCTCGCCGACTACATCGCCGATGGCGTAGATCGATGGATCGTCGGTCTGCAGTTGCTTGTTCACCTGGATGAATCCGCGCGGGTTGACTTGAACCTTAGTCTTGTCCAGCCCCGGGATTTCTGAATTCGGCTTGCGGCCGACGGAAACCAAAACCTTGTCGAAGACGCGTTCGCTTGGCGGTCCCTGTTGGGCGCTCAAAGTCACTCGAATTCCATTTGCTTCTTCTTTCATTCCCGACACGGTGGTATTCAGCAGAATCACTTCGAAACTCTTCTCCAGGCGCTTGTGAAGTGGAAGCACCAAATCTCGATCGGCGCCAGGAAGCAATCCTGCGGTCATCTCGACGACAGAAACTTTCGACCCCAAGGCCGCATAAACGCTGCCCAGTTCGAGGCCAATGTAGCCTCCGCCAATGACTAGCAAACTGCCCGGAACGTCGCTCACATTCAGCGCGCTGGTCGAGTCCATTACGCGCGGGCTATCGAGTTTCAAGCTGGGGATAATCGCCGGACGCGATCCCGTCGCGAGAATGATCCGATCGAAGCTTAGCGTCTCGTCCGCGCCGCCGGCCTTTGAAATGCGCAACGCGTTGGAGCTTTCGAAAGCGGCGGTTCCCTGGACATAGCGGACCGAACGCTGCTTCGAAAGTTGGCCGAGTCCGCCGGTGAGTTTGGTAATCACGCTATCTTTCCATGCACGCAGCCGGGCTATGTCGATCTTCGGATCGGAATATTCGATGCCCCAATTCTTGGCGTGCCGCGATTCGTCGATCAGGTTGGCGACGTGCAGCAAGGCTTTAGAGGGAATGCATCCGCGATAAAGGCAGACACCGCCGGGGTTCGCTTCCGGATCGATGAGTGTGACCTTTATGCCGAGATCGGCGGCCAGGAACGCAGCGGCGTACCCACCGGGTCCGCCGCCAACTACAGCAATGTGCAGATTCGAAACGTCGTTCATCTTTAATTATTCTGAGATTCAGCCTTGCACGGACAATAAGAACGGTTGCTCGAAAGCTTCCGCAATCCAGCGCAGGAATCGCGCAGCGTCGGCTCCGTCGATCAGGCGATGGTCATAGGAGAGCGACACCGGCAGCACCAGGCGCGGCTCGAATTTTCCGTTGAGCCATACCGGTTCCATGCTCGAGCGCGACATGCCTAGAATCGCAACCTCGGGATGATTGACGATCGGGGAGAATCCCGTGCCGCCAATGCCTCCGAGATTGGTGATGGTGAACGTGCCGCCCGACATTTCCTCGGCGGTTAATTTCTTGTCGCGCGCTTTCTTGGAAAGCTGGGTTAGTTCCGCGGCCAGTTCGACGATATTTTTCTTGTCAACGTCACGAATCACTGGCACCAGGAGTCCGCGATCGGTGTCGACCGCGACGCCGATGTTGATGTATTGCTTGTAAATAATTTCTTCTTTGCCCAGGTCGATGCTGGCATTGAATTGAGGGAAAACTTTCAAAGCCGATGCGACGACTTTCAGCGCGATGGCGGTCACGGTCATCTTACCGCCAGCTTCTTCAGCCTTAGGGGCGAAACGAGCGCGCAACTGCTCAAGCTCCGTGATATCGGCCTTGTCATTTTGTGTGACATGGGGGATGGTGGTCCAGGCTTGCCAAAGATGTTCGGCGGTTTTCAGGCGTACGCCGCGCATCGAGACGCGCTCAATCTTTCCCCACTTGGAGAAATCCGGAAGCGGTGGCTCGGCGAAAGCCTTGCCTGCGCCTTGCGTCGCTGTGCTCGAGAGAAGCAATGCCTTCGAGAAGGCTTTGACGTCGTCTTCGCTGATGCGTCCGCCGGGACCACAGCCTTTCACCTGGTGAATGTCGACGCCCAGCTCGCGCGCCAAACGCCGCACACTCGGGGCGGCCGGAACGGGATCCCCGTGATGCATGCCCGCAACTTTTCCCAATTGCACCGGCATGGTGAACGCGGGTGTCGATGCCTGCGGTTGGTCCGGAGGCAGAGCCTGCTCTTCGGTTTTTCCTTCAGCGTGAATTGCAGCCTGGAATGCGAGGCGCGCGGCTTGCTGTCCTGAAACATGCTCGACGGGAGCGGACCTGGGACGCTGCGGTTGCACGGCCGCGCCGCCCTCAAGGGTGAAAATCACATCTCCAACTTTGACTTTCTGTCCTTCTTTTACGCGGAGATCTTTGACCACTCCACTCACCGACGATGGAACTTCGACCACAGCCTTATCGGTTTCGAGTTCCATTACCGGTTGGCCTTCGGAAACTTTCGCTCCTGGGACGATCATCAGGCGCACCAGATCTCCCTGATCGATGTTCTCGCCAAGTTCAGGCAATCGGAATTCCGCGGCGCCTTGCGTGGCCGCAGGAGAGGTTGGTGCTGGAGTTTCCTGTGGAGCAGGAGCGGCGGCAGCATTTTGCTTCGCGGCCGGAGCAGGCTTCTGTTCTTTTTTGGCTGGCGCTGCAGCGCTGCCCGCGCCATTCTCCACCGTGAAGATCACTTGTCCAACCTTGATCTTCTCCCCTTCTTTGACGCGGATATCTTTCACCGTGCCGGTCACCGACGAGGGTACCTCGACGACCGCCTTGTCGGTCTCCAGTTCCATCACCGGCTGGCCTTCGCTGATGCTGGAGCCCGGCGAAATCATCAACCGCACTAAGTCTCCCTGATCGATGTTTTCGCCAAGTTCCGGAAGCTTGAATTCAGTCACGTACCTTGTTCTCCCTTTAGCTAATCGTTGGATTCGGCTTGTTGGGGTTGATGCCCAGGTCTTTTACGGCTTGGCGTACGACCTCAAATGGAATCTGCTTGTCACGAGCCAACGCATGCAGGGTCGCGAGCACGATGTGTTTGGCGTCGACTTCGAAGAAATCACGTAGAGCGGCACGGCCTTCGCTCCGTCCGAAGCCGTCGGTCCCGAGAGCTACGAGGGGGCGCGGCATCCATTGCGAGATCGATTCCGGCAACACTTTCATATAATCGGATGCCGCCACCAGCACGCCCGGCGCGTCTTTCAGGTTCTCTGAAACAAAGGGCACTCGCGGAGTATCGCCCGGGTGCAGCATGTTCCAGCGATCGCAGTCGTTGCCTTCGCGATACAGTTCCTTGTAGCTGGTGACGCTCCACACATCGGCAGCGACTCCGTACTTTTCTTCGAGAATCTTCTGTGCCTTCAGTACCTCAAACATGATGGTGCCACTTCCGAAAAGTTGGGCGCGCAGCTTGGAATCTTTCTTGTCCGAAGTTTTGAAACGGTACATGCCTTTCAGAATACCCTCGCGGATGCCTTGGCCTTCGGGCATCTCCGGCATGGGAAGAGGCTCGTTCGTCACCGTCAGGTAATAGAAGATCGATTCCTGGTCGGTGTACATGCGCTTAATGCCGTCACGGATAATGACTGCGATCTCGTAAGCGAATGCGGGATCATAGGCCATCAGGTTTGGCACGCTTAATGCCAGTACATGGCTGTGGCCATCCTGATGCTGCAAGCCTTCTCCGGCCAGCGTCGTTCGTCCGGAGGTACCGCCTAGCAGAAATCCGCGGCAACGCATGTCAGCAGCGGCCCAAATCAAATCGCCGATCCTCTGAAATCCGAACATGGAATAGTAAATAAAGAATGGAATGGTATTGATTCCGTGATTGGCGTACGCAGTGCCGGCGGCGATGAACGATGAAATCGATCCGGCTTCGGTGATGCCTTCTTCGAGAATCTGCCCGTTCTTGGCTTCCTTGTAATAGAGCAGCGTGTCCATGTCGACAGGCTCGTAGAGCTGGCCGACACTCGAATAGATTCCCACCTGGCGGAACAATGCTTCCATGCCGAAGGTGCGAGCTTCGTCAGGAATGATGGGTACGATCAGCTTGCCGATTTCAGGATCGCGCAACAATTTCGACAGCAGGCGCACGAACACCATGGTGGTCGAGGCTTCGCGGCCTTCCGTTCCCTTGTAGAACTCCTCGAAGTGCGCGTCGGAGATCGGAGGCAGGGGCGTGGCACGAACCTTGCGCTCCGGCAGATATCCGCCTAACTGCTTACGTTGCCCCTGCATATAGCGGATTTCGGCACTATCGTCAGGGGGACGATAGAACGGCGCATTGTGGAGTTCGTCATCCGGAATTGGGATACCGAAGCGCGAGCGGAACATGCTCAACTCTTCGTCGTTCAGCTTTTTCTGCTGGTGAGTGATGTTCTTGCCTTCACCAGCTTCGCCGAGTCCGTAGCCTTTGATCGTCTTGGCCAGCACGATGGTTGGCGATCCTTGATGGTCGACGGCTGCACGGAATGCCGCATGAACCTTGATGGGATCGTGTCCACCCAAACGCATGCGCGCGAGTTGCTCGTCCGACAGATGTTCCACCATCTTCAACAGGCGCGGATCGGTGCCGAAGAAGTTGTGACGGAAATAAGCGCCGCTCTCGACGAAGTATTTCTGATACTGACCGTCGGTGATTTCGCCCATGCGCTTCACCAGCACGCCGTCGCGGTCGTTCTGAATCAGGTGGTCCCAGTCGCTGCCCCAAATGACTTTGATTACGTTCCATCCGGCGCCGCGGAAGATCGCTTCCAGTTCCTGAATGATCTTGCCGTTCCCTCGCACTGGTCCGTCGAGCCGCTGCAGGTTGCAGTTCACGACAAAGATAAGATTGTCGAGCCGTTCGCGGGAGGCGAGCGTGATCGAGCCCAGCGATTCCGGTTCGTCCATTTCGCCGTCGCCGAGGAAGGCCCAGACTTTGCCGCCCGTGGTCTGCTTGAGGCCGCGGTTCTCCAGATACTTGATGAAGCGCGCGTGATAGATCGCTTGGATCGGGCCCAGTCCCATCGAGACGGTAGGGAACTCCCAGAACTCGGGCATCAGCCAGGGATGTGGATACGAAGAAAGTCCGCCACCCGCTTTCAATTCGCGGCGGAAGTTTTCCAGCTTCTGCACCGCGATGCGGCCTTCGAGAAAGGCGCGGGAATAAATTCCCGGCGCGGCGTGTCCCTGAAAATAGACAATGTCACGATCGCCGGTTTCGGTGCGTGCGCGGAGAAAGTGATTGAAGGCGACTTCGTACAACGTGGCGGCGGAGGCGAAGGTTGAGATGTGTCCGCCAATGCCTTCCTGCAACTTGTTGGCGCGCACCACCATGGCTAGCGCGTTCCAGCGGACCAGGCTCTTGATGCGGCGTTCCATCTCCTGACTGCCGGGGAACGGAGCCTGCTGACGGGCGGGAATCGTGTTCTGGTAAGGGGTGGTCGCGGTGAAAGGCAGGTTGACTCCGGCCTCCCGCTTCGCGTGCAACGAAAGCTGTTGCAGCAATCGGCCTGCGCGTTCCGGACCGCCTTTCGACAACACATAATCCAGTGAATCAAGCCATTCCCGGGTTTCCAGGACCTCTATGCCGTTGGTCTGCGTCTCAGCCACGTATGGTCTCTCCGCCTGTTTGGGGTTTAATCTTCAATCATAGCCAATTGTGGGGATTTCTGCTGACCGAAGACCCGATTATCCCAGTTAGACATCTGCATGCTCTAAATCGGAATCCAAACGGCCGGGGAAATCATCAGACAACCTGAGCGGAGTAGATCACCGCAGCGCTCTTATCAAGAAAACTCAGTTGGATCAAGCATAGGTTCCCAGCGGTTCGAAAACTTTACGTGGATACAGGAGATTTTTTATGGCAAAGAAGACAGCTACCGGCAATCACCGTCCGGTGAGCGCGCAGCCTCGCTTCGGACAGCGGGCGCGCGAAATTCAGCAATACGGCACCGTAAATCACGCGCTTCCCTTGGAACTCGAAGAGCCCGTTCGCCTGGAAATGACCGAGAGACTGAACCAGTTACTCGCTGACACCATGACCATTCGCGATCTTTATAAGAAGTCGCATTGGCAGGTCGCAGGCCCGACTTTCTACCAGCTTCATCTGCTGTTCGATAAACACTACGATGAGCAGGTCGAACTCGTGGATACAATCGCCGAGCGCATTCAGCTTCTGGGCGGCGTGAGCCTTGCCATGGCGGCTGATATTGCCGAGACCACGCAGATCGAGCGCCCGCCGCGAGGGCGGGAAGAAGTTCCGGTGCAGATTTCGCGTCTGCTCGATGCCCACAAGATAATCATTGGTCAGTGCCGTGACCTGGCGAAGAAAGCATCGCAACTCGGAGATGATGGGACCAACGACCTGGCGGTGAGCGACGTCCTGCGCTCCAACGAACTGCAAGTGTGGTTCATCAGCGAGCATTTAGTGAACATGCCGCTGGTCGAGGCGGAAGATTAATTCGCTCTCGTCTAAGGATTGAGGCCGGCTGCATGCCGGCCTTTTTTGTTCAAACCACCAACTTGCGTCCGTTACGAATCTGCGCGCGCAGCATGTTGCGAATGAGCAGGCAGGCGCTCTTGACCTCGGGCATGGCCAAGCCGCAAAAGACCTGTTTGCCTTCGCGCCGGGTTACGACGACCCCTGCGGCTTTCAGCACGGCAAGGTGTTGCGACAGATTTGGTTTCGAAACCCCGAGTTCTTGCTGCAATCTGCTGACGGGCCACTCGCGGCTGCCGAGCAGGTCCAACATCACCAAACGCGTAGAGTTGGCAAATGCCTTACAAATCCGGACCTGCCGCTCCAGTATCTCTGCTTCTCCGTTTGTCGCCTTGCCTCGCTTTTTCATCGCCAGTATTCACGGTTCCCCTCTACTTCATTCACGATCGATGCCCTTTCGATTATTTTATGCCTGTTTTGGTCTTGTTGCACTGTTCATGAATCATGACAAAAGAGGGACGGCAATGACTCGCCGTCCCTGTGAACAAACTTAGGTCCGCTGTAGCAATCCCAACAATTGAACTGGTGGCAGGTCGGCGTAATCAAAGCAGTTTCGAAACTGATGCAAATAGCAGATTGTGCGCAACCAGAAGAGCGGCAACGGGCGTCACCACTATCTCTGGCCACCAAATTTGCAGTTACAGAAATTGGGATCAGTCGCCGGCGGTGCCTGCGGGCTCAAGAATAGGTTCGGGGATACCCGTCTCTGACAAGGGAAGTCGTATCTCGATGATCAACCCGCCGCCCGCGCGATTGGCCGCGCGCACCGAGCCACCATGCAAGCGCACGGCGCGTTCCGTAATGGCGAGGCCGAGGCCAACTCCGCCGGTTTCGCGGCCGCGCGCACCGTCGATGCGATAGAAGGGACGAAAGAGTTTGTCCAACGCATCCGGCGGGACGCCTGGGCCGAGATCGGCTACCTGTACAACGGCCGCGGGACCGGCGGCGGCGCGGCCACGTTCGAGGCGGACTTCTACCGCGGTTCCGGGACGGGTGTATCGGGTGGCATTGCGCATCACATTTTCCAGCGCGCTATGCAGCAGGGATGGATCACCCATCACCATGCAACCGTCCACGATGATGGTTTCTACGCGACATCCGCGAGCCTGCGCTTCAAAGTCGGCATCCTGCGCAACTTCCTCGATGAGTTCATCGAGAGCCACGGGAAATTTCTGCATGGCCTCTTCACCGCCTTCCAGGCGGGCGATGGTCAGCAGGCGTCCGATGAGTTCGTTGAGCCGCGCCGCTTCCAGGTCAATGCGTTCCAGAGCGTCTTGCGCTTCAGGGCCAGTGCGTTGACGCGCCAATCCCAGCGCCACGTTGAGGCGCGCCAGAGGGGAGCGCAATTCGTGTGAAATATCGTTCAACAGGTGACCCTGCGCGTTCACCAGGTTTTCCAGGCGCTCGGCCATGGTGTCGAAATCGCGAACCAGTTCGGCGAGTTCATCCTTGCGCCGGGAACCGGCTCCTCCGGCGCGCGCGCTGAGATCCCCAGCTGCCAGTTGGCGCGTAGCGGCGCGCAGTCGCACGACCGGCGCGGTCAGAGAACGGGCGAGAACGTAGCTGACCAGTCCCGAACACAAAACGGCAAGCAGAAAGCCGAGACCTGGAATTCCATGGGGACCGAAGAAGACGCGCGGCCCGCGGGGCAGCGCAACCAATAAGGTGTAGCGATGTCCATTGCCGGCAGTGGCCGTGTGACGAACGAATCGCTTGGGCATGATGTGCCCCCAGAATCCATCAGTCCGGCTCTCGCCGTCATGCAAGATGTATTGCGCCCACTCTCGCGGCGCGCGCTTTGAAACCTCTTCTCCTTTGGAATCGTAAAGGAAGGCCTGAATCTGCTGGGACTCTTCCAGTCCCTCGAGATATTGCTGCACTTCGGGCTGACCACCGTGATCATAGGCCTGCACTGCCTCAGTCAAAGTCTTCGCATAGATCGCGCCCCAAACGGAGGTATCGCGCTGCGGGCGCATGGTCATGATGACCACGATCGCCACCAACATGAACAGGGCTTGCGCAATCCAGTATGAAACGAAGATGCGGACGAAGAGGCTCCTCATGGAGTGGTAGTCCTCACCCTCTCCCGCGGCCGGGCGAAAATGTAGCCTACGCCACGCACAGTCTTAATGTGCTCGGTGCCACTTTCCGAGTCGCCGAGTTTCTTACGCACCTTGCTCACGTGCATATCGATGCTGCGGTCAAAAGGAGAAAACTTTCTGCTGAGCACAGCGTATACCAGGCGTTCCCGTGTTACCACCCGTCCCGCCTCTCGCAACAGTACTTCCAGAAGATTGAATTCTACCGATGTGAGTTCCACCGGCTGGCCGTGATGGCGCACACTGCGGGTCGCGGGATCGAGTTCAATGTCTCCCACGCGCACCATGTCAGGTCCGCGGTCACGCGCCGCGTCGTCGGGACGCTCACTGCGCCGCAGAATGGCCCGGATGCGTGCCACCAGTTCACGCGGATTAAAGGGTTTCGGTAGATAGTCGTCAGCGCCGATTTCAAGCCCAACAATACGGTCGACATCTTCACCACGCGCCGTCAGCAGCAACACCGGGATGCGCGAGGTGCTGCGGATTCGGCGCAGAACCTCAAAACCATTCAATCCGGGAAGCATGACATCGAGGATGACTAGAATGTAATTTCCACCCAGGGCGCGGTCCAGTCCGCGCTCACCATCGTAGGCTGCTTCTACTTGAAAGCCCTCGGCTTGCAGATATTCCGATACCAAGCCGCAGAGCTCAATGTCGTCGTCGATAATAAGAACGTTTTCCACTGCCCTCTTTACTCTGACAGAAACGTCAGCTTCATCGTAGTAAAGAATTGTCAATCTGGCCAATCTTGCTTGTTTACAAAACTTTACCAGGGTTGACCGACTCTTTACCCCTTTTTGATGAGAGCAGTGTTCATATAGCTGTAAGCACCGTGGGATTTCCCAGGGAAGTTTAGGAGGCAGTATGAAATCGACTCGTAACCGGGTCATCACAGGAGTCTTGGCCGCAGGCGTACTACTGACCACCCTGGTAGTCGCCCGTTCCGTCCGCGCGACAGAGATGCATGGCGGTGGAATGTTTAGCGGGCACATGGTTCGCTTCTTCATCGACTATCTTGATCTCTCGGACGCGCAGCAGACCCAGGTTCAGCAAATCCTGGCGAAGGATAAGCCGGCCCTGCAGCCGCTGATGCAACAGATGCACCAGAACCGCCAGCAAATGAGGCAACTGATCGAAAACGGCACCTTCGACGAAACCAAGGCCCGCGCGCTGGCCTCGCAGCAGACACAGACGGTGACCGAACTTGCCGTGCAGAAGGCGAAGATGGAATCGGATCTCTACCAGGTGCTGACGGCCGATCAAAAGACCAAGCTCGACAAGTTTCTCGACCGCCATGAACAGCGATTCTCCAAGCAGATCAGCGAGAATTCCGCCAATCAGTGAACCGGGTCCGTGCGAGGGGCAGATCGTGAGGCAGTGATGAGTTCACCATTAAGAGCCACGGTTCCGCCGGAATTCATTTCGGTGGTTGCCGGGGAAATTGCCAACGGAGTCGAAACGGCGGTTGAAAGCTGGATGGCCCAGATCGACGGCGCTCTGCAAGACGACCGTCTTACAACCTTGGGCCGCATGCACGCGGTGCAAGAGATTCTGGCGAGATACAAACAATTGACGGGGAAGCGAGAGTTGAGTTGCCGCAGCCTCGGTGTGCTGTGCCGTGGTGAGGCGTCATGAACGCCGACGTGCTATATGCACTGCTGATGAGCTTCGGTTGGTTGTTTCTCGTTGGCTGGTTAGCGCTGCTGTTGATCGCCTGCCGGCTTGCGTTTCGTTCAGAAGATAGCTCGGGGCAGAGTGCGCGATTCGCCGGAGGAACGCCCAAGACGGCGAATGTCACGGGACGTTGGAACATTCATCTGCGCGGATGAATGCGATCAGGCACTAGGAGCTGTTCTTTACCTCTTAGGCACTCCCCCGCAATCACAACTAAAGAATCGCGGGGTAGTTGCGGCAGAATGCAGGGATGAAAAGAATTGCCCTGCCTTGTCTCGCCGCCGTTTTCATGGTTTCCGCCGCCACGGCGCAACCATGTCCTAAAGTCAGTTACACCACCGAGGCAGCCACCATGCGGAAGCTGATCACAACCGTGAATTGTCTGGTTGCCAACGGCGGAGAGAAAGCCCAGAGCCCGATGCCGGAAGGTGGGTCGGGCGTGCAGGTCGATACGGTCCGCATCATCGGACCGCAACATCGCGGCCCCTATCACAAAATTACGGTGGTGATCCTTTCCGTCCCCGGCGGCGACAACTTAAAAACCGTCCTGGCGACGCCCGACAATCCGGAGGCCAATGCAACGGCAACCGCTGGGGCGACCTGCAAAGCCAAGATTAACGCGGACAATAGCGTCGACGGCCAGTGCAATCTGACCGGGGGCACGATGTACGTCGTCTATCACAACTAAGACTGATCTTGACGCCGCCACTTACCAAGGCCTTCCGCTAGGAGTAGTTCGACTCCTGGGTATTTAGGTCTCTTGTCCAGAGGCTTTTCTGCCGCTACCCTTTTTCGGCTTCGCTTTCGTGTCGAAAGGGATCCGCGGCCAAATCCGCCGCACAGGAATCTCGAACTCCCAGGGGGATCAGTCGTATGACCATTGCCGATGCATGCCGGTGGATTGCTTCACGCTCAATCATGTTGACGTTATTTCTAGGCTTCTCCGCTTTCGCGCAGAACAACATGGTCTATGTTGAAAGCAATATCGGCCAAACCGCGAATGAAAATTCGGTGTATGCCTTCGTCAACAACAAGGGTGCGCTAACGCAACTGAACGGATCCCCGTATCTCACTCTTGGCACCGGCGTGTTTAGCTCGAATCCGGTATTCGCTCCTGGATTCCAGGCTGATCAGGAAATCGTCGCCAATGCGGCAGGCACGTTGCTTTTTGCCGTGAACGGACACTCCGACACCATTTCCACTTTCAACATCAATTCCGACGGAAGCCTGACGCTGGCGAACACTTCAGCCTCGAATGGCGCCGATCCGGTCAGTCTCGGATTGGACGAGACTCCTCCAGCGGGCACGGTGATGGCGGTCATCAATCAGGATGCCGATCCGGGACAGACTGGCGGCACGCCCAACTCCACGACGTTCTTCGTCACTCCAGCGGGAGATCTGACCCCGGTCGCGAATTCCACCATTACCTATCCCGCTAGCTCGCTGCCCGCACAGGCGCTGGTCAGCCCCAGCGGACGCTTCGTTTTCGTCGTGCAGTTCATGGGCGGCGGAGCGCTGACTTCCTATGACGTAGGCGCAGGCGGAAAGCTGGTGCTCAACAATGCGCTGACGCCGAGCAAGGGAACGGTCTTCCTCGGCGCCACTGCCAACACCAAGCAGAGAGCAATCTACGTCGGATTGCCTGATGTCAATATGGTCGGAACCTATACATACAGCTCAGCGGGTGTGATTGCTTTCAGCCATATCACTACCAACCCGGGGTTACAGGTTTGCTGGATGACCAGCAACGCCAAGGGCACTCGCCTTTACACCACGGAAACGAACTCGAATAGTGTCACCGTCTATGACGTCAGTGGCGCGAACTTCATCAAGCCGAAACAGCTGCAACATCTCCCGCTTCAGGCCGGTGGACTCGCTACCAACGTCAAGATCGATCCGACGGGATCGTTTCTCTATGTGCTGGGACTGAACGATCCTCCTGGAGGCGTTGGGAACTTCCTGCATGTGCTCAACATCAGTAGTGTCGACGGAACGGTCACCGAGACCGTGGCCCCAACTTCCATTCCAGTACCCAGCGGGGAGATACCGCAGGGACTTGCGGTCGTGCTGAAGTAATTTGTTTGCGCCGCAGAAAGGGCCCGCAGCTCAGGAGCGGGCCTTTTTTATTGCTGTGAACTTCAGTGAAAATCGAATCATGAAGGTAGAGACAGAGCTGCTGTGTCTCTGCAGGGGAAATCGACGGGAGTTAGGGAAGAACCTGGAAATCGATATTGCTGTTGAGGGTTGCGCCGGGGATTCTCACTTGCACGACGCCGCTGCTTGCGCCCGCGGGAACCGTTGCGGTAATGAAGGTATCGGAAAGGATATTGAAGACCGCGAGCGTGCCCTGGAACGCTACGTCTAGCGCGCCGCTGAAACCGCTGCCCAGAATTCCGATCTGTTGTCCCACCGTTCCCGAGGTCTCCACAGTCTTAATAAACGGAGCGGCGCCGATATCGACGGTATAAACCGTTCCATGATTCGTCAGCCCGCCAAAGGTCGTGGTGCCGTATAGGAGTCCGTTCGTATGCTGCACCAGCCCACCCTCGGGACCGTCGCCGTGAAAGCGGTCAAATCTTTGCACGACCGAAAAATCTCCGTGCATCGTAATGGAGAAGATCAGCCCGTAGTTTCCGAACGAGCCGCTGTCAGTAGTGCCGTAGAGCTTATTGTCGGTGGCTTGCACCAGCCCGGCATAAGGAGACGCGCCGTCGAAAACGTCGAAGTTGTGCAGCGTGGTCAGGTTGCCGTAAGGCGTCATCTGAAACACGGTGCCAAACTCGCCGGAACCGCCCGAGTACGTGGTCCCATAGAAATTGCCGTCGTTCGCTAGCAGCAGCGTTCCTAATGGAATGCAGCCATCGTTCCACGTGAAGGAGTGGATGGTGGTGACGAAACCTGCCGGAGACATGCGGAAAATGGTTCCGCAGCCAAAAGCCCCGTCGGAAGTGGTGCCGTAAAAAGCTCCGTCGGTTCCTTGAATCAGACCCGAAATGGGGTTGGCGCCGTCTGTTTCCCGGCTGAAGGTGTGCAGCAACATCAACTGTCCGGCCGAAGTTACTTCGAACACCGCCCCCGGCGTAATGCTGCCACCCTTGCCCGGACTGGTTCCGTAATAATTTCCATCGGCTCCCTGGACCAGTGACGCCGAGGGGTTGGCAAATCTGTCATCTAACTTGTCAAGCAGGTTGAAGGTGCCATCACTGGCGATAGAGAAAATCGTTCCATCATCGGGGTGATACGTTCCCCGGGATCGCGTGTCCCCGTAGAAGAGTCCATCACTTCCCAGCACTAGTCCCGCTGCAGGATGCCAACCATCGAAGCCGTCAAACACGTGCAACGTGATGAGGCTGCCGGAGGGAGTCATCTGGAAAATGGTGCCGCCTTGTTTGGCCAGGGAACCGGTCACAGCCGTGCCGTAGAGATTCCCGTCTTCTCCTTGCGCGAGAGTCTCAAGACTGGGACCAGCCCCATCGTTGCCATTAAAGACATGGATCGTGGTGACCTTAATTGGGACGTTCTGCCCGGTTGCTGGAGCAAGAAACAAAGAAGAAGCAAGAAACACCAATGCGAGGGTGCGTACGAAATGGCCCATGTTTGTCTTCAGTCGATTCCCCAAGACATCAACAAGACTGACGGAAATCCTAGCACTAAACGCCGGAACGCCACAGTAGACATAAGACTCAGTCGGCGTTTGTTCCGCGATCGACCGAGGTCCTCGAAAAGAGGAACCGCTCAGCATCCCTCTTTCGTGCTGTGTGCCGCACAGTACGCGACTCAAGCAGCGCTTTCGGCCTCGGGCAATGCCCCCATGGACTGGCGGTCCGAGTCTGCTTTGCGGGCCAGTTTATCCCGCAGTCGCAGTAGGGGTTGCTCCACCAGGTAGTACGACAAGCAGGCGCAGACTAAGGCAGGAACAGCCAGCGCATAACCCCAATGCAGTGAGGCGTTTGAGCAGAAAAGCTCTTGCCACAAATAAAGACTATAGCTGATCTTTCCCAGCCAAGCGATGGGCTGCCAATTCAGCGCGCGATAAGGGACTTGAATGACATGCAGCACAACCCCGGCGATGGACAACTGTTGCAAAGGCCGCAGCACAAAGAGCATGAAAAGACTTCGCGTCGCGCTAGTCGCAGGGAACCACGGGACAAGGATCATGGTGGCGACCATGGCTAAAGCCAAGTAGCCGCTAATTTTTGGGAGGCGAGGCGCAAAAATCGCGAGCAGGCATCCGACTGCCAGCTCGTCGGCGAATACAGGCAAGCTTCCCACGAGCCCATTTTGTACTTTGAAGGCGTAAAGCGCGGCACGGAATACCGGCGTGGCCAGAAAAACGCACAGCAGGATCGCTGTCGCGTGACGTCGCCATTTCTTTACCGCGAAAGGCCACAGAAGATAGAACTGTTCTTCGATGCTGAGCGACCAGAGATGCCCGAAGATCCACGGGCGGGAAAGATCCATATTGGCGACATAGAACAACGCGGCAGCAATGTGATACCAGCGCATCTGGTGCCAGTAAAGGGGAATCACCACCGCCAGAAAGACGAACGCGGCCGGAAAAATGCGGAAAGCGCGGCGAATGTAGAACTCGCGCAGGCTGATCGTGGAGGTGCGCTCATATTCGCGCAGCAGAAGGTTGGTAATCAGGTATCCGGAGAGAACGAAGAAAATATTAACGCCCAGCTCGCCATAAGTCTCGGCTCGAGCCAGCGAGACGTGCTTCCACTTCACCAGGTGACTCAGAATGACCAGCGTGATGGAGATGGCCCGAAGGCCGTCAAGCGATGGTATTCGTTTCAAGGTTCCGTCTTACGCGATGGGTTATGAGAAGAAACTGGAGGCGCGGGTCGGAATCGAACCGACGCATAAAGGTTTTGCAGACCTCTCCCTTACCACTTGGGTACCGCGCCCGATGCTTCTAAGTTAGAACGAGGATTAAGAAAAGTCCAGCTACGGGCCGGTGAGGCCCGTAGCCAAATTATTTGCCCGTCGCGTCGCTCTTGGCGGGCTGGCGAGTCACGATCGGAAGCGCGACTTCCTTGCCGGACACATCTTTCAGGTAGACGCGGTGCTTGTGCGGCCCAACGCGTCCTTCGACCGTCTTCCCGGCTGCCCAGTTGCTGGGCACGTAGTCGGTAGCGTGTTTGTAGCGGCAGACGTATATCATGTCGCCGATCTGAACCTTCACGTCGTAACGCGCCTGTTCCGTGGGAGGAGCCGCGTCCGTCTGCTTGTGCACGACGCCTTGAGCGTCATTCTGGTGAATGTCGAGGATGGTGGCTTGTTGATAGGTGGGCGTTTCTGCCGCCGCAAAACTGACGAGCAGCAGGGTGGAGGCGATCAAACCTATAAAGCGCATAGAGTTCTCCCGTCGCCCGCGCTCCCCCACGTGCAACATAAAAGCCCCTTCAGGAGGGGCCGTTGAAATTTCTGGAGCGGGAGACGGGATTTGAACCCGCGACTTCGACCTTGGCAAGGTCGCACTCTACCACTGAGTTACTCCCGCCCTGCGTAAGCGATTATAAACAACCCAAATGTTCGCGGCAAACTACTTCAGTACTTGGAGGCACTTCCCGTCCTCTGCTGCATGGCTTCATTGGCCTTGGCGGTGATCTGGTTGCGCACGTCCCAGAGTTCTTTATAGAAGAGGTGTTCCATGCGCTGGTGCAGCACTTCCACCGGGGTCCCCATGGTCCCTACCACCCCTCCGCCGATGATTCTCTGCGCCAGCTTCAAATGATGGAAGCGGAACAGATGGACGCGCTCGTCGAAGTCGAGCAGGCGTTCGGCAACATCGTGAAGGCCGAAGAATTCCTCGTGGCGGCGGTAGATGTCATCGACGGTGACGTCGGCCTTTTTCAGTTGCTCATAGAAGGCATCGCGAAGGCGAGGCCCGATGTGCAGCAGGCCGAGGAATCCGGGAGAGTCGAGACCGCTGCCGTGCCCCAGTCCAGCGCGGATGATGTGGTAGTCGTAGGGCGTGATGGTCTCGAGGATATGCAGAAGTGAGATCGGGAATTCGAGCACCTGGTTCGAGCGGCGAATCAATCGAGCGGCGTTTGCGAAATCTCCTTGCGTGATGTAAACGCGGGCGCGCTCCAGATCGAATGTCGCGCCCTTCAGCAGCAACTCCGAACTCTGGTGAACGACCAGAAAGGTCATCTCGTCTGGGTGCAGAAGCTCTTCTGCAGGTTTCTGCAGAGAGAGAAGTTCGTCGGTATGCAGGTAACGTTCGTAGTCCGAGGCGCCTTTGCCCGGAAGAATCGGTTTGCGCAAGTCATCCATGCTGCTCATCCTGTGTAGCGATTGATTGAAGGGCTGAAACGACGCCAGATCATCCGTGTTCGTGGGGCGCCCACTGCGGGTCTTTGTCAGGCGGGACAATTTCGCCGTCCCGCATATGAATGATGCGATCCCCGTAGCTGGCGGCCTCGGGATTGTGCGTGATCATCAACACGGTCTGTCCCAGTTCACGATTCGAATGCCGCAACATACCCAGCACGATGTCGGAATTCTTGGTGTCGAGGTTGCCGGTCGGCTCGTCAGCCAGCACGATCGCCGGCTTGTTGATCAATGCCCGGGCAAGCGCCACCCGTTGCTGCTCTCCGCCGGATAATTCCGAAGGACGATGCGGCAGGCGCTTTTCAAGTCCGAGAAGATGAACGATCTTGTCGAAGTAAGCGGCATCGCGGTTGCCATTCTCTCCCGCAATGTCGCGGGCGATATCGATATTCGACCGCGCGTCGAGCGTTGGCAACAAGTTGAACTTTTGGAAGACGAAGCCGATCTTGCGCTTACGCATCCTGGTACGCTCGGCATCCGACAAGGTGGCGAAATCGTCTCCGTCAACCACGACGTGGCCGGAATCGGCCCGCGTCAGTCCGCCCAACAGGTAGAAAAGAGTCGACTTGCCGCTGCCCGAGGGGCCGACGATGCTGACAAATTCGCCCTTCTGCACGCTGAACGAAATGCCACGCAGCGCGGGGACATCGATTTTGCCCACACGGTAGGTCTTCCGCAGTTCCACGGCTTCAATAAATGCGCCCATGCAAAGAATTGATATTACACGAATTGAAGACAGGAACGGGCAGGAGCGCCGTCAGGCAGCGGAGATTCGTCCGACGGCGCGCTCTATGCGCGACTGCGCACGCTTCGGTCCGCGCTTGCGAACCAACAGGACACGCACGCGCTCGAGTAGCTCTGCCGGAGCGTACATGCCTTTGGGAAGGAAAACGTCGGCGCGAGTGTCGCGATCGTAGATGCGAACCTTGCCCGAGAGAAGAATCGCCGGAGTCTGCGGTGACAGTTTTTTTACTTCGTCGATGAGTTTGGTGCCGTCGAGACCCGGCATGATGAGGTCGGTAAGCACGAGGTCGATGCCGCCTTTGCGGAAATGTTCAAGAGCTTCTTCGCCGCTGTTGCAGGCCAGCACCCTGTACCCTCTCGTTTCCAACATGACTTTGCGGATGGAGAGCGCTTGCTCGTTGTCGTCGACACACAAAATGGTTCGCTTAGGCTTCATTCGTCTTTCCGAAGATGGCAATAGGACCGCGCGGGGGCCGGAGTCCTTAGATAGCTTTTAATGATTAAAGAGAATTCAGAGCGACGTGAATCCTAAAAGGAGAACGGCTGCTTGTAAAGTGCCGCCGATGCTAATGGGAAATTGGTCTCATTGAAATTTTTCTGCGCTTGTGCATCTCGCGTTTTCACCGCGCAATTGCACAAATTGTTAGAGTCGAACTTCTCCGCGCAAAATTTCAACTACGTTGCCTCCGACGCGCACGTTAACCACTCGGTCATCTTGGCGCGAGGCACGCACAAAAATTCGGCTGGGCCGAAGCATTTCCATTCCTTGCTCAATCAGGACTCGTTCGTCTGGTTTCGCTACGTCGTGCTTCACCATCCACGCCGCAGTGCAGCCCGCGGCTGATCCCGTGGCTGGGTCTTCGCCGTTATAGAAAAGCATGCGCGCGTGCAACCGCGCTGACTTGTCGACCGTTTCCCGAGTCACAAAATAAAAAAACTTTCCGCCGGCACGCTCCAGATATTCCGCCGAGGCTTTCAGATCCACGTGCAGTTGCCGCGCGATCTCGAGACCGCGGAGCGGAACGACGGTGAAGGGAACTCCAGTGGAAACCGTTTGCACCGGTAGGGAAGGATCGATATCGCCGTCGCGCAACCCAGCGGCTCGCACCACCGCTTCACGATCATGGATGGGGCCGAAGGTGGGATCCATCTGCCTCATCTCGCCAAAGACCGGCTGTCCCGGAGATTCCTCAAAGCGCACCGGAACCGTACCGACGTTGAGATGTAAGCGGACTTCTGCCGCGCCATTATTTCCGCGCAGAACGAAGCCTGTTCCCAATGTCGGATGCCCGGCAAAGGGGAGTTCTTCGCTGACGGTGAAAATGCGCACGCGGACGCCCTGCTCGCCTTCGCCGGGAAATATGAAAGTGGTTTCGGAGAGATTCATCTCCTTGGCCAACCCTTGCATCTCGGCGTCGCTCAGCCCGCGAGCGTCGGTGAAAACGGCGAGCTGGTTTCCCTCAAGGGGCTGAGAAGTGAATACGTCTACCTGGACGAACGAGAACTTCCTGGGCTCCGTGGGCATGCGGCCTCCATTGTAGCGGTTTGCAGTTGAGAGCGGGCGGGGATGCCTATTCTCCGGAGGCGTCCGCCGCTTTCCCGATGGCGTGCGCCAGTTGATCGGTGTATTCGACCGGAACGGAGATGGAGAATTCGTTCGAAGCGGGGCGCTCCGGCAGAGTGATGGTGAAATAAAAACGTCCAGCGCCGCCTTGCTGGACCTGGAGTTTTACATTGCCTTTGGCAGTGGGAAATTCGATGACGCGCTCGTATCGCTGCATTGCGCTGATAGATCCTTTAGACGACCGGATGGCAAGCCGCTACTTCGCCGGGATTGCAGTGGCTTGGATTGGTTCGTGGCTCACGATCTTCGACTTCATCTCTTTGCCGTCAAGAGTTTTGATGACCAATTTGTTGCCTTCGATGCGGGCGGAAATAAAATCTCCGGGACTAAAGTCGGTGATCTTCAGGTGTTTGTTCACGGGGTAGACGGCGGTGTAGCTGGTCCTGTCGATGGCAACGGCGATGCGGCAACGCGACAAGACCGCGGGAACGAAGCCAGGCGCGCCGCTTAATCCCTCCGAGCTGTCAGACACGGTGTTTGCCCCGACTTCACTGGCATCTCGAACCTCCAGCACTCTAGCGGGCTTGAAATCAGCGGCTTGGCAAAGCGCGCTGAGGGCGAAAAGCAACACGAAGATATGCTTACGATTCATTGCGCACCATACTAACCCCGACTTCAGCGAGAGAGCTGGTAAAGTTATGTAAAGTCTATTGCTTCCGGCCTTCGGGCAAGGCAAAATTTGAACACTTCATTCGATTGACCCTAACCCGAGGCTCGAGTTCAGATCGTCTCCAACTCGAGCCTCATAAATTCCCGAAATCATGGTGTGACCAACCTTAAGCTTAGCTTAAGGTTCTACGGAGCAGACTCTGGTTCTCCGCGCTTTGTGCCCCGAGCGCTTAACGTGGAGAGGCTCCTTCAAGCCCGCCGGGTCGCGCAACTCGGCGGGCCGCCTTCCCCCAAAGAACCATCCAGCAAAACCCGCCGCGAGGAGCGGCGGGTTTCGTTTTTCAACGAAGGATGAAGTCGAATCGCAGGCCAACTTGTGCGGGACGCGCGAGGCAGCTTAGAGGCTTTCACCTGGCTTCTTAATCAACTTCAGAGGCACGCCCTCAATCTGGAATGGACCTTCCAAGCCGGGGTTCTTCACACCCTGCACGGACACCCAAAGACCCTTGTTGCTGTCTTCGTGCAGGTTCGTCATCGGTGTGTTGCAACTGAATCAGAAGGCCGTGGCAAAGGAGAACGAGGAAGCAACTCTTCGACGCGCCGCAGAACTTCGTGAAAAGCGCGAGGCAGAGGCTTTCAAGGAGGCCGATGCGTACACGATGCCAAATGGAAGCGTTAGAAAAACGTGTGCGTGGTTTCTAAGACGCCACCAAAGGATTAGATGAATGTTAAGCAACTTCAAAGCAAAAGTACAAAAGTGGGCAGGGATTCCGTGGCCTGATTATTGCAAATTCGTGGCCTGGTTGGACATCAGCAAATCACCTGTAGAACTTGAAAACCCGAATCTGCAATTTGCATCGGTGATCAACCAACGTGGTGACACTGTGGGTTGCAGCCTAGCAACTAGAAGGCACAAGTGCGCGGGGTCGTGAAAACAAATCACTTGCACATCCCGCGTTATCTCAGGATCGTTGCTTCAGTTTCATCATTTTCAGAAACTTCCGGCATTCAGTGACTAGTAGGAGACGAAGCTTGCCTATGTCTCGCCTGTTTTGGTCTGCCATCTCTTGCTTTGCGGTCGCGACCCAGTCTGCCGATTCCCGCTCTAACGCTTTAATAGCCGATTTCCAATGATCCACGCATGAAACCTCGCACTCACTCGCACATGTTGGTATACCGGATGTTAAGGAGAGCTTAACCCGAGCAGAAGCTTTGGCCTACTCTGCGACATGTGAGGTTGCAAAACTTGCCTTCGGTGTAGGGGCAACCGCAATTAGGACACGAAAGGTAATCAACGCTCATTGTGAAGCCTCTTGATGGTGATTCCTACCACAGAAACCACCATCGGCCCTCACTACGCGCCTCCCGTTGCACTCATCGCACGCTGAGGTTGATTCATGCGCCGTTGCCACTCCATGGGGTAGGTGACGCACGATGGAATCTCACCCGCCAAGAAATCCTTACACACCGGCTCAACACCGCAGAACCGGCACTCTGCCGCGAAGTACATGTGTTGTCTCTTAACCTTACTTGTTGAGAGAAAGCCTCTCATCTAACATCTGAATGCCTTCAGCTAACGCTGTGCGTTTGGTTTTGATGTAGTGCCGCATCGTGGTGCTCAAATCCATGTGGCAGAGTGCTTGTTGCGCAGCTATGGGATTGCCGGTCAACTCAGTGAGGATCGTGCCCGCGCCGCGCCTGAATGCGCACAGGCCGCGCCAATGCTTCTTGCCTATGGCCTCTCTGAGCACCGCAACAACGTAATCCCTGATGCAAATGGGGGCTTCGCCTGATTGGTTTGGAAACACCCAACCCTCGACAGGTTCGCCCAACTGCTGATGCCAAGCTTTGAAGAGGCTCAACACAAGCTGCAACATGGGCAGCTTCACATCAAGACCCGTTTTGGTGGTTCCGAGATGCCCGCGCACGTATGCTTGGTGCAATCGTAACCTTGCCCGCCTTGAGGTTCACATCTTCCCAACACAGCGCGACAATCTCCGAAGGCCGCAACCCCATCAGACCGGCAAGGCACACGATGAGTTGGGCATCAATGCGAGTCAGCTTGTTGTTAACGATGTCCATCAACTCGGTGAGGGTTGTAGTCTGCCGTCTCCTTTGGCTTTGGTGCTTTGATTTTGGTCTTCACGGTGCGCCAAGGGTTGCCCTGAATCACCCCATCAATGACCGCGTGTGAGAAGATGCCGCTGGCCAGGCTGCGTACGTGGGCAATGGTGCGTTGCGCGTATCCGGCTTTAATCAATTCCGTGAGGAACTTGCTGCCGTGGGGAGGTTCATATTCGGGGAAGGTGCGGCCTGTGAAGTGTTCTTTGAGGTGCTGTTCCCAAATATCCTGATACCCATCAACCGTGGAAGGCTTCAGACCGGCCTTGATGGTGGGTAGATATTCGTTTTCCCAATAGTCAGTGATGAGCAGCACAGAGGTTGGTTGCGGCTTAGGTCTGCGAACGGCATCCATGTGCTCATCACGGAGTGCAAGCACAGCGGGGCAGGTTATAGAATCATGCTCAGCATCGCGGTCACACTGCTTATGGGAAACCCGCTTCTTCACCCCATCACCAAATGTGAAGTACCGCACGAAGAAGCTGTTGCTTGCTTCGTAGATCGTGCCGCGCTGATAGTTGCTTTTCATGCAGGCATTCCGTGTGGCAGTAAATGTGCCAGTAAAGATGCCTTTGGTAATCTGATAAGCAGCGCAGAATCAGTAATATGGAAGCGCATGGGGTCGGGTGATCCTCCCGGTCTTCAAAACCGGCGGGCGGCGGGTTTTCCCGTCGCCGGTGCGTTCGACTCGCACACGCTTCCGCCAATTTTCAATTACTTACCGGGACTCACCTGCCGCTCACCTAGCGTTGAGGGCGAGATCTTCCACTCTCGCACACGCTTGGCTCATCGTCGGTCACGACATCCTCGTAAACGAACACCAGACGGGGGATAGCCTTGAGGTTGTGATGCGCTGAGCCGCGCGGCCCCCAAACCTTCCTCTGACCGGAGAGCGATCCGTGAATCGAGGATTTACCTTGAGTCATCGAAAAGAAAAGGTAAGGGAGCTTTGATCATGCAACTTCACTTGAAGAAACTCGAACAGGAAGTGTCGGGGTGGCAGCACGTTTCCGTTCATCCCCACCGCTTCGGCGGAATGGAATTCCGGTTCGGAGATGCGGAGATCGGGCACTTTCATATCAATGGGATCGTTGATATACCCTTCCCGCGTTCAGTACGCGATGCACTGTTGGCGGATGGTCTTGCTGAGGAGCATCGCTGGGTTCCGAACTCAGGTTGGATTACGTTTCAGATGCGTAGTGAACAAGACCTCGACCATGCCCTCTGGCTCATGCGGCTGTCGTACTTCCGCTACGCGTTGAAGACCGTGCGTGATCCGCAGAAGCTTTTTGACCAGGAAGGCGAAGGACTGCGGTTAAGTCCTGAGTTCAAATCGTTGCTCGAAGCCTTCATTCCTACGACTGCAAAACGCGTATCCACGGAGCCGCTGTCGGTGTAGACCGGAAAACTTCAAGGAGGTCAGAATGGATAGCACAATTTCGACCGAAGACCTGAAGTCGAAACTCGACAAGAAGCAAGCAATCACGGTAGTCGAGACGCTCGCGCCCGAGCGCTACCGCGAAGCCCACCTGCCCGGAGCTTTGAACATTCCTCCTGAACGGATCAAGGAACTCGCACCCCAATTGTTGCCCAACAAAGATGCTGAGATCGTCACCTATTGCACGAACCTGCATTGACACGCCAGTGAATACGCTGCCCGTGACCTGGCGGCGATGGGTTACACACACGTTGCGCATTATCCTGACGGCAAACAGGGATGGATGGAAGCAGGGCTTCCTGTGGAGAAGATTGTCTAAAAAGGGTGCTTGCAAGGCTTTATACCCATTCTCTTTAGTTCTTGCCGCGAGTGGATGCTTCGGAGAATGCGAGAACCGGAGGTAGACTAGAGCGATATGCGCAAGCGTCTAGTTAAGCCCATTCCGCCGGATGCTGCGCCTCCGAATGAAGGCTGGCTGGACATCGACAGTGCAGCCTTGGTCGAGGTGACATCGGAAGACGAAGAGTATCGTGTAGAGTCTGCGCTGGTCTCAGGAGAGATGAGGGGATGGCGTGCTGCCGATTTTGGCACTCAAACTATCCGGCTAATCTTCGACGAGCCACAACGCCTAACCCGCCTCGCCCTGGTCTTTGAAGAAACCGAGACTGACCGTACCCAAGAGTTTGTCTTGCGATGGTCGGCGGATGGCGGCCGCTCATTTCGAGAAATCGTTCGCCAGCAGTGGAATTTCAGTCCTCCTGCGACGGTGCGAGAGTCGGAAGATTATCAGGTCGAACTCTCCAATGTGACCGTTCTTGAATTGGTCATCGTGCCTGACATCAGTCGGAAAGCGGTTCGTGCTTCGCTCAAGAGTCTGCGCCTGTCTTGACTCCTGAGACAGGATTGTTTACCAGCAATCCTGCTACCCTTTGCGAATTCATTTAGAGTAGGCGTGAATGAAATGGACCGTCTGCTTCGTTATCTTGCTCTGGAACGGCGCCTACGTTGGTGCCCAAGATCACCGGATCACACCAATGTTTGACATCCCGGCAGCGGAGCGGTTTGCGAATCTCGCACTCGCTTGCGTGCACAAAGAATACCCAAACCACATTAGCCACACGTTGAATAGCGATGCCGATGCGGCCCCACCCCGGAAACTGACGCCAGCGTTTTATGGCTGCTACGATTGGCATTCTTCCGTCCATGGACATTGGCTCCTCGTTCGTCTGGTCAGGACACTTCCGGACGCCGCTTTTGTGCAACCTGCTCGCGAGGCACTGCGGCAGAGTCTGACCGCAGAAAACATCGTGCAGGAGGCTGCGTATCTCCGAGGAGAAGGACGAGCCAGTTTTGAGCGCCCGTATGGACTGGCATGGCTCCTTCAATTGGTTGAGGAATTACGCGAGTGGGACGATTCGCAAGCTAAAGACATGGCGGCTAATCTGCATCCGCTTGAGGGAGTTGTACTGGAACGGCTGAACAACTGGTTGCCGAAGCTCTCCAACCCTGTGCGGATTGGCGAACATGACCAGACTGCTTTCGCTCTCGGTCTGATGCTCGATTATGCGCACGGCAATGGCGACCAGAAATTCGCCGAATTAGTCGTGTCCAAAGCCAAGCAATTCTACCTCGGTGACAGGAACTGCCCGCTGGCGTATGAGCCCTCCGGCGAGGATTTCCTATCACCATGCCTCGGCGAAGCGGACCTGATGCGTCGTGTGCTACCGAGCCAAGAGTTTGCACGCTGGCTCCGAACGTTCATGCCCCAAATTTCCACGTCGGGCGACGATAAGTGGTTACAGCCGGTTGCGTCGCCTGATCCAAGCGATCCCAAGCTGGCGCACTTGGATGGGCTGAACCTGAGTCGCGCATGGATGCTAGAGGGCATCGCCGCTGGTTTGCCGAAAAGTGACAAGCGGCTACCGTCGATTATGGCGACTGCCGAGGCGCACAAGAGCGCTGGCTTGGCCGCTGTAACGGGCGAACACTATGAAGGAGGTCACTGGCTGGGTAGCTTCGCCGTTTATCTAGTCACAAAACGAGGGATTTCACGCTAGTTGTCGCTTCAGGTTGACCGCTCCGCGCCTTCTCTTAGATGATTGTGACGCATGGACGTAGAACGTATCATCAACGATATCGAGCAGCTCCAGGAGATGTTCGAAGCGCCGGACATAAGGCCACTCAGCCCAAGCGATCTCTCGGCTGCGAATCGACGGCACGATGAGATGTTAGCCCACAGCCCGTGGTTTCGGCTCTGGCAGCAGTACGGGGTTTGTTGCCGCTCCGATTCTCCCGTATTCCGGCCAGGCAAGATAGAGAGCTAGACTGTCTGCTGGATCCCGTCCACGGTTGTGACACTCCGCGTCTTTCCGCGCTGTAGGCAATCTTTCGACAAACTGCAGCGCCCTCTCCGCATCACAGTCACATTCCGAAACTGCGCTCCGTCTCGGAGGTGATCCATCGTGGCTGGCACTATCGCGAAGTCGGTCTTGATCGTGGACGATAATGCACATATCCGTCAGGCGCTCCGTGATCTGTTCAAACGCGAGGCGAACTTTGAAATATGCGGAGAAGCAGAAAACGGGAAAGTGGCGATTGAGAAGGCTAAGGAGTTGAGTCCCGATTTGATCGTGCTGGACCTTTCTATGCCTGTTATGAATGGCATCGAAGCGGCACGGGCTCTGAAACGACTGATGCCTAGAGTGCCCCTGATTATGTACAGCGCATTTGGTGACAGGTTCGCGGAGCAGCAAGCCCGGTTAATTGGAATTTCAGAAATTGTTTCAAAATCTGAGAATCCATCTGTGCTTATTCAGAAAGCTCGAAGTCTTCTTTACTCGAGTGCTGCTTGAGTTCCGCTCGCCTACTGTGCATCTTTCCCAAATGTCGAGGGCCCATCGGTCCCAGCAGCGTGACATACAGTAAAGACAGTAGCTTATACGCGCGCTCTGTGTTTTCGCGCCCCAGCGCGAGAACCTTCCACAAGGCACGAAAAAACTTCCCGCCACATGATTCACGAGTGGCATGTCCGGCTGAGTACAAGTTGATGGAAGTCAGCGTATTAGGAGATCAGGTGACCGCTGGCAGAAGGATTGCAAGCATGGATGCGGAAGGTGCTTATGCTGGCATGCAATAGGCTTCGCATCGATCCTGGCGACGGTTCGCCGGTGGTGGATTACCGGATCGAGAACGGCTCTGTCGAAAGTCGTACTCTGGAAGCGGCGTTCGAAGGCTGCACCACAACCGAAGAACGGTGGCACCGCCTGACGCCTGACGAACTAAGCTCTCACGTCATGGCAGAAACGGTCGTTGCGCAGTGGCTGCACAGAAGGATGGGAGTGCGGCGGTTGATCCGGGCATGCACGCCATCCTCAAACAACAGTGTGCAGGGGCGCTTAGAACAATTCGCAGCATAAAACCCTCTCTCGACAATTCTCCACCGGATTTATGGCGTATGCTTGTCGCGTGGATTTCACAGCGTTGATAGATCGTGTCAAAGCCTTGAAGGTTGAGCTGGCCGAAATCCAAGTCTCCAACGCTCACTACCTCACACAACTTCATCGAACCGTCGCAGAGCTGCAAGCCCACGTCCGACGACGAGAGAGACTAGAGCAGATTGTTCACGAACTAAGCATGCTAAGGGAGACTGGCACATCTTCGATGTACAGGAAATTCAGGTGACTACTGTTGTAGAGGATGTAACCGTACGATTGCTTCGTCGTGGCCAGTTGCCCTTATGATGCGTAGGGTCATTGATCCGTCGCGAACCTCGATAGTGGGACTTATGCAAACTCCTCGACCTTCTGTTTCCTTTCCTTTGCTTTCTTCTCAGCCTTTGTGTCTTCCTCTTTCGGAGCCTGCATAATCCTCGACTTGATGTCGGCTTCCATCATGTTTTCCGCCACCAAGACGTAAATTGGGAACTCACATTGTCCCGCAATCTTGACCAAGACCTGACGTTCGCTCGGAATATCCGAAGTTGTATGAATGAGCTCCTTTCGTTCGGATGGAGCCAACTCGAACTCGACTGGTTCGTTTCCAAACCGAAGATTAGCAACATCCAGTTTTGCTGGAATCTGCCCTTTGTTTTCGAACAGCAGTCTGTACTCGAATCCGTTTTTCACTAGGCCAAGCTGACTGGTCACGGCGACAGCCACTCCGCCCGCCACGGCCACGGAGGCCGCATTCGAAAAGGTCAGTTTCTTGGCTATCGCTTCCCCAAGAAGCGCTTTGAGACTCTTGGCGAGAGCGCTTTGCCATGGGACATATGCATCCGCCCTCGCATCCTGAGAGGCTCTGCCAGCAAATGGCGTTTCGTCTGCCAGAGCTTCGGCGGATGCAGTCGTCTTCACCAATTGAGGCGAGAAGAACGACTCATTTCTAACGGGAGTTTCTCCCTTGGCTGCGCGTTCAAGCGTGATCTGAGGGGCCTTCCATTGAACCCTTAAAGCATGATCCTGAGTTCCATTGTCGACTCGGTAGGTGTATTCATGTTTCTGAAGGCTCAGAAAAGACTGCACGAGCACTTCGGAGCTCAGCGTTAGGTCGCGTCCCGCGTTTGCTGGAGAGGTAATCAAAGGTGGATGACTCGGGGGAGGACCACCCCACTTCGTCACAAGCGGTGGTTTGTCGGCCATAGCAACCTCTTTTCCAAATCTAGCGCTACGTCAAATCTAGGCCGCTCGCTTCTTCATTCCCCGCCACCTCGTCCAACGCTGCTTCTGAGCCGTCGCAATCCGTCTGCGAGCCGATGCGGACATTACACGTCTAGAAGACATTCTCCCGGTCGCATTCTTACCCATCCCTTTCAGTGCTGCGACTGCGGCATTGACCTTCCGCAATTGAGATTCAATTACTGCTTTTTGATTCTGCAACTGCCGTATCACTGCGCTAAAGTCAGACATCAACAGGGCTCCCAGAGGTGGAATTGAAGAACATAATCATAAGCCCCCAGGAGCAAGGCAAAGTACACGATTTTTGAGAGAGAGGCAAAACGGTCAATTAGTGAACTGGGGTAATTTGCTAACGGCAGACTCTCCGCGTACGATAGCGACGTGCGTTAGACCGATTCGGTCGCAAGCCGCTCTCGCGTTGTCAGCAGTCGCCTGCCAGCAGCACTCCTGAGTTTGTCTAGCGTAAATCGAGCGCAAAGGAATACCAACGACATGGCAGAACAAGGGACCGTAAAGTGGTTTAACGATGCCAAGGGCTATGGCTTTCTCAGCCGTCAGAGTGGCGAAGATGTATTTGTGCACTTCTCGGCGATCCAGGCTGGCGGGTTCAAGAGCCTACAGGAGGGTCAGACTGTGGAGTTCGACGTGACCAAGGGACCGAAGGGTTGGCAAGCAGAGAATGTCCGGCCTCTCTAAGGCCATATCTGTAACCGTGAGCATGCCCGCTACGAAAACCGAGGGCGGGCATGCTGCCGTCACCGCCCTGATCGCTTCTCGCGAACATAACGATGGAGCCTCTATGCCACTCGAGGAATCCAACGATTCATACGTCATCATCCGCCACAATGTGCGGACCTACCGGTCTTCTGGAGTGGTCGAGGTCATCAAGAGCCGCGATGAAGCCGAGGCGTTGTTGATGAAATTTGAAGAATGGCAGACTTCGGCGGGACCGCCAGGATGGCTGGCGCTACTTCTTCGAAAAGTCGGACTTGAAGCCTGGGATGGACCCGACAGAAGCCACCCATCGTCGCCAATCGGAATTAGCGATCCGAGAGTCTAAGCATTGCGAATAGGCTTTCTGCAGCACAGTAACCGCAAAATCGTCGCGGTCTATGAGGGGATTCCTCCTTTAACCCAAACGAATCCGCAGCTCTAGTCCAACGACTGCGATAGCGAGCGTAGAAGAATCTCAGGTCGCCAACGGGCGAGGGGATTTTGCAGGTGAAGATGCCCCGAAAGCGTCGACGCCTGATCGCGTTCGTGCTTCCTCAGGTCGATCTCAGACCCTCCCTTTTCAGATCCCAAAAGGCCAATGGCTGGAAGTCTCGAAGCATCCAAATGACACGTCGAAACACTTTGCAGCGGGGATGATGGATGCATTCGACCTTGGACAAACTGTTAGGGGCGGCCCGCCACATGCTCGATACATTCATCGACCGGCTGCCAGCGCTCGGTCTGGGAATCGCAGTCTTCCTGGTCTTCTATGGATTGAGCGGGTTGGTTGCCCGCGCGATTCAGAAAACGGTGGTCCGCCGGCGACAGAATCTTGCGGTGGTTTTTTCCCGCCTCACGGCTGGAACCACGATTCTATTTGGCTTGCTGGTGGCCATCTCGGTGGTGGCGCCGTCGTTCCAGGCATCGGATCTCATCAAGATCCTCGGCATCGGTGGAGTGGCGATTGGATTTGCATTCCAGAACATCTTGCAGAATTTTCTTGCGGGCTTGCTGCTGCTTTGGGCCGAGCCTTTTCGAGTGGGTGACGAAATCAAACTCGATGCCTACGAGGGCAGGGTCGAGCAGATTCAAACACGCGCGACCATCGTAAAGACCTATGACCAGCGGTTGGTCGTGATTCCGAATGCCGATTTGTTCACGCGATCGGTTGTGGTGAATACCGCGCTCGGCAGCCGCCGCTGGCAATACGATCTGGTTGTCAAAGGAAGTTCTGGACTCGAGGCGTTGAAAGAAGCGATTGTCCGCGCAGTGCGAAACGTTCGCGGAGTGCTGCCGGAACCGGGGCCTGAGGCCTTGATGACCGATGTTAGCTCCGATGCGGTAAAGATTCGCATCCTCTGGTCAACGCATGATTCACGTCAGGATCAAATGCTCTCGTCCTACGACCGCGTACTGACGCGGGTTGCAGAGGCGCTCGATCAAAATCGTGCGAAGCAAGAACACGAGGCGGCCTGAATTGGGAGAGTCATTCGGCAAACGGCGGAACAACTTCCCATGGAGGCGCCGCATCCAGATTCTGTGCCTGGGCCGAATCTCATCGCTGTAGCCCTGCGGGTGGTCGCGCAGTTGCTCTTGTTCTCATTTGCCAGCGCGGTTGCGTGGTCACAAACTGGCGTGCTCGGTGGGCAAGCGGCCTATGAAGGGCAAACCGTCACCGCGGTCGATTTGATCGCCAACCCGCACCGCAACGTCGAACCGCTCTACTCGGTCGTCACGCAAAAAGCTGGACAGCCGTATTCGGAGCAGAACGTGGAAGCAAGTGTTGCTGCACTGCAGAAAGCGGGAGGCTTCCAAAAAGTTGAGGTCAGCGTCGTTCCAGACGCCGCGGGTTTACGACTCGATTTCTTGTTAGAGCCGGCGTATTTCATTGGAGCAATCGATTTTCCCGGAGCGCCCAAGTCCCTTTCATACACGCGGCTTCTGCAGGTTGTCGATCTGCCCGACCAGTCTCCTTACGATCAGGGGCGCCTGCCGGTCGCCGAAGAGGCGTTGCGGCAATTCTTGCGCAGGAACGGATATTTCACCGCCGAGGTTCACGCAAGTCTCGAGATCGATGACGTGGACGAGTTGGTGAGCATTGCATTCTTGGTCGATGGGGGAAAACAGGCAAAAATCAACACTGTAGTTATCGAAGGAGTCGACTCTTCTGAAAGCGAGCATTTGCAGCGCTCGCTGCGCTCGCTGCGGGCAAGATTTTCCGGCGCCCTGTTGAAGGCAGGCAAACCTTACAACGAAAAACGCACGCAAAACGCGATGAATTGGATTCGCAGGACCCTGGTCCAGCAGCATCACCTTGCCAATCACGTGGAGGAAAATCCCCCGCGCTATGACGCCAGCCAAAACCGGGTGGATGTTTCGTTCAAAGTCCAGGCCGGCCCGGTGGTGGCGGTGCGAGTAACGGGCGCGCGGCTTTCGATGTTTCCTTTCGTCTCATCGCGGCAGATGAAGAAGCTGATTCCCATCTACTCCGAGGGAACGATCGACCGCGAGCTGGTCGCCGAAGGACAACAGAATCTCACCGAATACTTTCAGAAAAAAGGGTATTTCGACGCCAACGTGAAGACGGACTTCCAGCGCAAGCCGGATCAGATCCTGCTGACGTATGAGATTGATCGCGGGAAAAAGAGCAAGGTGGCGGCTATCTCATTTCGCGGAAACAAAAACATTCCGCAGAGCGACCTCCTGCCGCAAGTGCTGGTGAAGCGCGGGCACTTCTGGTCGCATGGCAGCATCAGCGAAAAATTACTGGCGCAGAGTGTGAAGAGGCTGGAAGCGCTCTATGTTGACCAAGGCTATGCCGACGTGAAGGTGACTTCAGAGGTCGCGCGAAAGGCGCAAAACATTCTGGTCACGTTCACGATCAACGAAGGAGCTGAAACCACCGTCAACGCGGTTGAAGTGCAGGGGAACAACGCCATTCCGACGCAGCAGCTCACCGTCCCCGTTGGATTTCGCCTCCGCTCCGGCGCGCCGTTCTCTCCGCGAAGACTTGCCGACGATCGGAATCGCATCGCCGCCACTTACCTGAACAAAGGCTATCCCAATATCGAAGTGTCTGCGACTGTGATGCACCACGGTGACGATCCTCATCGCGTAGATGTGACGTACAAAATTGCTGAGGGGCAAATGGTACGGGTGGGGCGCGTCCTTTACCTGGGTCAGAGGCACACGCAACTGTCACTGCTGAAGAAAACAGCGAAGGTTCCGGCGGAAGCTCCGATGAAGCGGAGCGAGTTGCTTGAGGCCGAGAGTCGGCTCTATGACCTGAACATTTTCGATTGGGCGAGCGTGGGCCCGAAAGAACCCATTACCGATCAGGCCGAAGAAGACCGCGTTGGTGAAAGTGCACGAGGCCAAAGCGGAACGATATCACCTATGGATTTGGATTCGAAATATCGCACCGGGAGGAAACGTTCCGACGGGAACAGTCGCTGTGCCGGGATTGCCGACGATTGGGGTCGGGAACAACCAAGTCGCGGCCAGCCAGTCGACGTTCGCCAGTCCGCGGGGATCGATTGAATTCACACGGCGAAACATGCGGGGACTGGGAGAAACGGCGGGCGCCTTGGTGGTCCGCTGTCGCAGCTTGATCAGCGGGCTTTGATCACCTACACGCAACCGCATTTCTTCGGATCGCAATGGCAATCGCTGTCGAGTTTCTCGGTAGAGCGCACGACGGAAAATCCGTTATTCGCAGCGGGCCTTGGGGACTTGTCGTTTCAACTCGAGCGGTTGATCAGCCGCAAGCACAATCTGCGATTGCAGCTTCGCTACGATTTCAACAAAACCGACGCTTTCGCAGTTGCTGGTTCCGGAGTTGGTCTTGCCGATGGATCGAAACATTCATCTATCGACCTTTTCCGGAACGCTGATTCATGACACGAGAGATAAGCCACTCGATGCGCATCGCGGAGTCTTTTCAACGCGTGAACCTCGGGATTACCCCGTCGTCGCTGGGTTCGAGCGCAAGTTTCGCGAAACTGTTCGGACAATACGCTTTCTACAAGCCGGTGGGCCGGATCGTTTTCGCCAATAGCATTCGGCTCGGATTGGCCAAGGCGTTTTCCGACAGCTTCGTTCCCACCAGCCAACTCTTCTTCTCGGGAGGCGGAACATCCCTGCGCGGATTTCCCTCTTGAACGAAGCCGGGCCTCAGCGCATCGTGCCCTTCTGCAACGCGCTGCAAGGTCAGAGCGGGTGCGTCAACGTGACTGTGCCGGTGGGCGGACGGCAGTTGTTCATTCTGAACTCAGAAATCCGCTTTCCGCTTGGCATTGCAAAACCTCTGGGCGGAGTCGTCTTCTACGACGGGGGAAACGTCTATGGCGCGATCAACTTCAACAATTTCGTAAATAACTACACCAACACGGTCGGGATCGGCCTGCGCTATGCGACTCCGATTGGGCCGGTGCGCATCGATGTGGGGCGCAACCTTAATCCTCTGCCGGGAATCAGCGCCACGCAGTATTACATCACTCTAGGCCAGTCATTCTGAGGAGAAGTTATGAAGTGGCGAAGACTGTTGACTTGGACGATCGGCGTGATCGTAGTCGTTACTCTGGCCGCTCTTGGAGGGGGGTATCTCTTCTTGAAGAGCGCGCGCTTTCAACAGTTGGCAATCGGCAAAATCGTGAAAGACGTACACGACGCGACCGGCGCTGAAGCCAAAATTGCAGGGCTCGATGTTCAATTGTCGACGTTGACGGCCCATCTTCATGACGTCGAGCTTTACAAGAATGCAGGTTCGCCTCTCCTGCGCATCGACAAACTCACAGCTGGATTCAATATCCGGTCAGCGCTCCACCATTCAGTGCGGCTCAGCGAGTTGGTGATCGAGCATCCGGTCATGAATGTGCATATTGACCAGAATGGAAACAGCAATCTACCGACACCTCTTGCCAAGACGTCCAGCGGGTCCACGAACGTGTTTGATCTAGCAGTTTCGCATTTGCAAATCACCGACGGCACGATTTTCTATGATGACCAGGCCACGCCAGTTCAGGCCGACATTCAGGATTTGGCCGCCGAAAGCAGGTTCGATTGGCTGCGTTCCCGCTACGACGCCTCGATCTCCTACAAAAGCGGCAGCATTCGCTATGGACAGTACGCGCCTTTCGCGCACGCCTTTCGCACCCAGTTCAGCGCGACTCCCGCTGCGGTCTCGATCGAATCAGCCGTTCTCGAGGTTGGAGCTTCTTCTGCTGAGTTCCACGGACAAATCGCAAACTACGGCAACCCCATTGTCACGGGAACCTATAACGTCCGAGTTGGAACCCAGGATTTGCGCTCTTTTGCGCCGAGCGTCGCCGCCGAAGGAGATGTCATGCTGGATGGTGAAGTCCACTATCAAAACGGAAGCGGCCGGCCTGTCCTCAGGAGCATCGTTCTCGACGGCGAACTTCAGAGCCCGTCCATCGTGCTGGCATCTCGCGATGGTCGAATTGGGTTACACCGTCTTCGCGGCCGCTACCGGTTGTCGGATTCGGCGCTCGAACTGATCGGAATCGAAGCGGATACACTAGGCGGCGCTGTGAAGGCTACAGGCGGGATCGAGCAACTCGATTCCCGAGCCGCCGCCAAAATTGCAGCGTCTTTGCGTGGCATTTCGCTGTCGCAGCTGGAACGCAGCCTGAAGAGCGCGAATGTCCGGGGCGTGTCACTCCGTTCCACGGTGGACGGAACCGTGAACGTTGCATGGAATGGTCCATTGGAAAACCTGACTGCGCAGTCCGATTTAAGGCTGAAGGCGACGGCAAGCGGCGCCTCTTCTCCTGGAGAGAAGGTCGTTCCGGTGAGTGGCGTCTTGCGAACGCAATACAGCGGAGCGCGGAATGTGCTCACGGTGAGTCCGTCCACTCTAGAAATACCCTCAACAAGTCTAGCTGCCCAAGGAGAACTGGGCGGGCGCTCGCAGCTGCAGGTCAAAACCACGACTAGCGATCTCCACGAACTCTCGGCGCTGATTTCCAGCTTCTTGTCAGATGGTTCGCAAATTCCAGATATCGGGGGCTCGGCGACATCGAACTTTACCGTGACAGGATCGCTCGCGAAGCCGGTTATCGAAGGAAAGCTCAGCGCGCAGAACCTCGAGGTACGCGGCGGCAAATGGAAGACGGTGGACGTTTCGCTGCAGGCCAGCTCCTCGCGGCTCACTATTAACAGCGCAAACCTCACCAGCGCGACGCAAGGCACAGCGGCTCTGAGCGGAACTGTAGGACTGCAGAACTGGTCGTATCAGTCGGCCGGCGTCATCGATGCGCACTTCAAAATACAGCAGTTTAGGGTGAGCGACCTCGAACAGATTGCCAAGGTGCAATATCCGGTGCGAGGAGACCTGTCAGCAAACGTGTCATTGCGAGGTTCGCAGCTCGATCCTTCTGGGTCGGGCTTCGCGGAACTGAGAAATGCCGAAGTGTATGGAGAGCCGCTCCAGACTCTTAAATCGCAGTTTCACGCGGCGAACGGGGTGATTTCGTCGACGCTGGAAGTGGCTGCGCCCGCAGGCGCGGCGCACGCAGCGCTGGATTACACGCCTCGCTCAAGAGCCTACGCAGTTCGCATGGACGCGCCTTCACTGCTTCTCGAAAAGTTGCACACACTGCAAGCGAGGCAAACAGATCTCAGCGGCCGCATCTCCGTTTCTGCGTCGGGAACTGGAACTCTGGACAATCCTCAACTAAGGGCGAGCGTCGAAGCACCGGAACTCACACTGCGCCAGAGGACGATTTCAGGGGTCAAGGCCGACGTGAATATCGACAATCATTTCGCACACGTGAGTCTGGATTCGCGCGTGGTCGATGCTAACGTCCGCGCCCGCGGTCAGGTGCAGTTGAGCGGTGATTACAACGTCGACGCATCGTTTGATACCGGCACTGTGCCTCTTGAAGTGCTGCTGGCAAGTTTCATGACAAGCGTTCCGGAGGGTTTCCACGGGCAATCGGAATATCACGCCACGATAAAGGGCCCGTTGAAGAAGCGAGCGCTGCTGACTGCCCACCTATCGGTCCCCGTTTTCAACGGCAGTTATCAGGGGCTCACTATCGCCGCCGCTCATCCCATCGAAGCCGACTATTCGCAAGATGTGCTCACGGTGCTACCGGCGGAATTGCGCGGGACCGGAACAGACTTGCAGCTGCAAGGCAGCCTGCCGTTCGCGGGATCAGCAAACCCAAGTCTGACCGCGAAGGGTTCGCTGGACGTGCGGGTGCTTCGTATTTTCGATCCTTCGCTGCGAACATCGGGCGCCGTGGTACTCGATGTCCGTGCTACTCGTGGGAGTAGCGGTCCTTCCATTCAAGGGCAGGCGCGTCTGCAAAATATCGCGCTCGCGACAGACAGCGCTCCGATTGGCTTGGAGAAGTTGAACGGAACGATTGACATCGCGGATAACCGTTTGCACGCTTCCGATGTCACCGCTCAGGTCGGCGGCGGTCCAGTGTCGGTCCGTGGATCGGTCGTGTATCGTCCCAGTCTCCAATTCGACGTGACGCTCCAAGGCACGTCGGTGCGACTTTTGTATCCCGAGGGCATTCGATCGACCCTCGATTGCAATTTGAGCTTTGCGGGATCAAGTGATGCTTCCCACCTCAGCGGACGAGTCCTGGTCGACGGGCTCTCATTTACACCGGACTTCGATCTGGCGTCTTTTGGCGATCAATTCGATGCCGAAACCGCATCGGTGGCTCAACCAGGGTTTGCCGATCGCGTCCAAATGGCCGTAGCTGTACAGTCGAAAGAAAACCTAAGCGCCAGCAGTTCGCAGGTAAGCATTGAGGGCAGCATCAATCTGCAGGTGATCGGGACGGCTGCGAATCCGGTAGTGATTGGAAGGACGGACCTCACTTCCGGAGAAATTTTTTACCGCAATGTTCGATATCAACTACAGCAGGGGCTGATTACTTTCGACGATCCGAACGAGACTCGTCCGAAACTCAACGTGTCGGCTTCGACGACCGTCGAGCAATACAACCTCACCTTGAACCTGCGCGGTTCGCTCGACAAGCTGAACACGTCTTACACATCCGATCCTCCGCTGGCGACGGCGGACATTATTAACTTGATCGCCCGCGGTAAGACCACCGAAGAGTCAGCGGCGGCCAGCACCAGCACCGACTCGATGATCGCCTCGCAGGCGGCCAGCCAGGTTAGCAGTTCGGTGCAGAAATTTGCCGGGATCTCAAGTCTGCAGATCGATCCGCTTCTGGGCGGTAACAATTCGAATCCCTCGGCTCGAATCGCGCTCCAGCAGCGCGTCACGCGGAATCTGCTGTTCTCATTCTCGACGGATGTGTCGCAGCCGGGCGGCGAAATTGTGGAAGGAGACTATCAGATCAACCAGCGTTGGTCGGTAAGCGTGGCCCGTGACCAATCAGGAGGCGTTGCGGTGGATGGACGATTACACACCAAGTTTTAGGCGCGGGTCAGGCGGCACGATCGATGCGCGGCGCCTCCGGTTGCTCGCGCGGACGCAGCCTTCCTCGACGGCTTTCTTTCGCCAGTTCTGCGTTTACTTCCGCTCCCACCAGCAGCACGAACAACGTGAAATAAAACCAGTTCATGAAAGCAATGAACCCGCCGAGTGTTCCGTAGGTCTGGTTGTAGTCGGCGAAGTGGCGAAAATAGATACCCAGGAGAAACGATAGTCCCAACCAGCATCCCACTGAGAGAGCCGCTCCTGGCAGGGTGGCCATGAATCGCTGCTTCACGTTCGGGCCGAGAAAATAGAGAGACTCCACGGCCAGCACCGACGATACGATTGCGACAATCCACTGAACCGACGGCCACAGCGAAACCCACGTCCAGGGAATGCCGAAAGTGGCTGCCATCCACTCGCCGAATCGTGGTCCCAGAATCATGAACGCCGACGAGCACAAAAGCGACCCGCCACAAATCCCTGTCAACAAAAGTGCCAGGAGGCGAGTTTTCCAGAAAGGACGGGAATCGACGACGTCATAGGCGGTGTCGAGCGCGTCGATGGTCGCATGAAAGGCCGCCGACGCTACCCAAAGTGTTCCCACCATACCTAACGACAACCAGGCGCGATGGTTTCCGCGGAGCACGTCACCCAGAACGGAGTAGACGATCTTCATAGTTTCTGGCGGCAGGACGCGGCGCATGGCGCCAAGAATGTATCCAAACAGATCAGGCAAGGGGATGGCGCCCAGTATTGTGGAAAGAAGGATGAGGCCGGGAAAGACCGCAAGAATGAAGTAGTACGACAGGCCGGCAGCCACTTGCATCGTGCGATGATCCCAAAGATCCTGGCATGTACGAACCAACGCGCGCTTTACACCAGCCGCGGTCATCGTGCTTGGATGCTATCGGACGGCGCACCGGGTTGCGCGGCTTAACGTGAACGTGTTTTACGAGTCGCCGGTACTTTTTGTCTTTTTCTTCGCCCTTTGGGCGGCGATGTTTCTTGAGAGCAAAATCTTTGCTCGTTCCAGCGTAGCTTTTCTACGTTCTCACCAAAGGAATCCCCGGATTAACGTTATCTCCTTGCTTGGGTTTCCTAGTTCGGCATCAACAGCGGTGGCCTTGTGCTCGATGACCTACTGATTCTTCGCCCCGACGCGGGATGACCAGAATCCGTACCGAGGCTAATGTCTCCGTTCTGGCCGACTTACAGCAAAGACCGGATGGAGTCGCACCCGTTCCGCCGCTACGCTCATGCTGCCACTTCCAACGGACTTTGGACGAGGCAGGAACGGAGTCCGAACATGCACGTTAAAAGGTTGTTCTTGGCGGTTGTAATTGCGCTGCTGCTCCCGGTTGCGGTTTTCGCGAACAGCAGCGTCGATTTCACTAACTCTGGCGGCACCCTTTCTGGAAACAATAGCGGTCTCAGCCTCTCAAATTCCACGCTGACAAGCGTCAACGGATTGAGTGGTGGGGGCTTAATCACTGGCAATCTCGGAAGCATAGCCTTTAGCACGGGTGGGCTGAGTAGCGGTTCACTGGCCATGGGCGGAACATTTGCGGGCGGGGGTTCTTTCACTATCACCGGTAATGGTACCAATGCAGTCCCGAACGGGGTAATCTTCGCCGGCACATTCAACGGCCCGGTCACGTGGACCTTGGTTACTCTTTCCGATGGGACGCACAGTTATACGTTAACCGGAGTGCTTGCCGGTTCGCTTTTGGGGGTGCCCACAAACGGTGTGACCGTCCAGCTAACGGTCAACACCGGTACCGGGTTTTTCAACGGCTCAGCCACACTTGGTAGCGGTGATACGAATATCCAAGTTGTGCCCGAGCCAAACACCCTCAGCCTTTTCGCGAGCGGGATGTTCGGTCTCGCAGTGATGCTACGCACCCGGCTGAGAAAATGAGCTGACGGCCAACTCTGTTGTGGTTGTCGTCATTTGACCCGCCGACCGTCAGCTCGGCGGGCTTTTTTATCTGGACGGAGGAACCTCTTGCGACCTAGCGGAATTTACAGGACCTTCGGTGGTCGCGTCGGTAATGGGCTATACGGTTTGCCTTCAAAGCACGGACATCATAACGGGCACAATCAGGCGTAGAAAAGTCAGTGATCGCACGGCTCCGCAGCGGTGTGGTGTAGCGACGGCCGGGGTCCTCTTCTGGCAGTCCTGCGGGGTCCCATCCCTCTGACCTCTTCCACAAACGGTGAGTAGCTGCCTTCAATCGGGCCGTTACGAACCGAACCACGAGCGAATTCGCTGCCCGATTGCCCGTTTGGGCATCCTTATTCATGTAGGTCGGACCTCACGCGGCTTTACCGCATGCCAGTCAATGTCTTTCGGGTGCCGGAGGGATTCCTCATTGCTCAGCTATGAACGGGATAGCGAATGGGTCAACTTAATTTAAGAGCAGCATGTGGTTCCCAAACACGTACGCGGCTAAACCAGCGTACCTGCGCGGCTCATTGTTTTACCGAAGAATAGTTCTGTGGGAATAAATCGCTGTCTCGGCGGTTATCAGATAAAAGCACTAACAAAGCACTAACAAAGTAGCGGGCAATCGAAGGCACGTGGCATAGAACGCGCGGTGTGTTGGTTCGAGGGTATAGTGGCAGAATCGTTGGCCTGCTTTCCGACCAGGTATCGACCAAGAACAAGAATGGCTGAAAATTCGGAAAGGATCCAAAGTAATGACAAAACTCACTAGGGTCGGTCTATTTCTCTTAGCACTGTCAGCAGCGAGTTTGCTGCCGCAACTGGCACATGCGCAGGTCGGCGAAGCGTCGGCTTCGTCGATCTTTAAGGTCGTGCAAACGCCCAACATCCGGCCGTTCCCGTTTCATAGTGAGTTGGACGCGGTCTCGGCATCCTCGGCAAGCGATATATGGGCCGTCGGTCAGTCCGGGGTCCATTTCGACGGACAGAAGTGGACTGCTTTCGCTCTGCCAGATATTGCCGGTGACTTGACCAGCCAGCTCTCGGGAGTGGCGGACCTTGCCCCTGACAACGTTTGGGGAGTCGGAGATATCAATATCAATCAGCAGAACCCCAACCAGATCATCGAGCATTTCGATGGCACCAAGTGGAGCGTTTCTCCCGGACCCCCATTCCAGCCTTCGGATCAACCTTCCTTGGAGGGACTCACCGCAATCTCCGCCACCGACATGTGGGCAGGGGGCTCGATTCTTACTACCATCGGCGGATTTCCCGAAGCCTTTCCCCTATTTGAGCACTTCGACGGAACTTCCTGGACGGCTACCATTGATGAGTCGAACTTGAACAGTTTTATGTTTGGTATCTCCGCGCAGGCGACCAACGATGTCTGGGCCGTCGGAACCGTAGCCCTTGGAGCAACATTTGTCGAACACTATGACGGTACGGCATGGAGCGTGGTCGCCAGCCCCAGCCCCGGGCAGGGACAAAACACCCTCCTCGGAGTGACCGCCCTAGCTCCGAATGACGCCTGGGCCGTTGGGTTTTTCGTAGAGGCAGCCAACCAAGACCGGCCGCAGAAAACGCTCATCGAGCACTGGGACGGCACGAGCTGGAAGGTAGTGCCAAGCCCCAATGTGGGTGGACCGAACACCCAAACTATGTCCAACCAGCTTCGTGGAGTCATCGCCGTGTCTGCAAACGATGTTTGGGCATTCGGTGATACCGACGCGTTTGGGCCCTCGAGGATTACTAACCTTGTGTTGCACTGGAACGGTACGGCGTGGGCAATCGTGCCCTCTCCCGATCCGAATCCAAGGCACACGCTCATTGATGACGTGATCTCAGGCGGCACCGTGATTCCCCAAGGGAACCTCTGGCTGGTGGGCGTTGCCGACGGCTTCGGCACGATGGTACTCAATGCAACGGGACAGTAATCGGGGGTGAGAGAAGAAGCCAGTCAGAAAGCATGCGGGGACGACGGGAATACGGCGATAGGCTACGACGAGCGGACTGCGTTGGTCATCCCACGTAACCCGACTGACGCGGCCACCTAGAAGTTCTTGCTCCAGAATGGCTTGCAATCGCGCTCTAAGACCCTCGCACTGAGATTATGACGGTTGGGTGGCAACAATGACCGGTCGAATCGCAAGATTTCATCGCAAGCTTCGGAGTCTCTGCGGGCAACGCTGCGGCGAAGATCCGCGAGCGGAGACCTTGGGAAGATCAGCAACTTACATTCGCCCTGAACCCGTTCAAGGGTTCTTCAACTGTTAGGCCTGGGAGACTTCCAATATATGAGAGACAAGACCAGAAGTATTGGTAGAAAAGCCGGAACAGAATACTGCAGCCCCTCTACAAAGAAAGTGGTCGCCGTTATTGCGACTAGAGCTGCAATTCCCAACCAATTCGAATACGGAGAAAAGATCAGCTTGATCGGGAGTTGAAGTCCTGAGCTCGCGATGGATCTGCGAAAGCGGAGATGGGTTAGAAGAATCACGATCCAGACGAAAAACATTCCCGCGACTGCCACTCCATAAAGCAGGAGGAAGGCCCGACCTGGAGCATAAATAGCCAAAAGAATAGCCGCGGCCATGCCTATGGTGGAGGCGCCCAAGGCCCGAAGCGGTACGCCATTCTTCGCGAGCTGTCCAAGCCACGACGGGGCGTATCCCCCTCTCGACAGCGAGAAAAGCATCCGTGTCGTGAGATAAAGATCAGTGTTGCAGCTGGAGAGAGCTGCCGTGATAACTACCAAGTTCATGATGCCGGCAGCATAGGGAATGCCGATGCCTGAGAAACCCCTTACGAACGGGCTGCCTGCGATTCCATTCTCGCTGCCCAGCTGGTTCCATGGCGTCATGGCAAGCATGGCGAGAATGGCTACCACGTAAAAGATGATCAGGCGGAAGACGATGGTGCGCATCGCCCTCGGAATGGATACCTGCGGATTTTCAGCTTCTCCAGCCGTGACCGCGATGACCTCGATCCCCATATAACTGGTTAATGCGAGAGTGACGGCAAGCCAAACCCCCTTGAATCCGAATGGGAAAAAGCCGCCGCTCGCGGTGAGGTTTCTGAGCCCCAATGCCGGCTTGGGTCCAAGGCCAAAAATGAGTACGGCGCCCACGGCGATGAACGCAATAATCGCGGACACCTTGATCATCGCAAACCAATATTCGAATTCCCCGAATCGTCCGACCTGTAATGAGTTCATTGCAACCAGAGCCAAGGATGCGATTGAAACCCAGAACCACTGCGGGACGTGAGGAAACCAAAATCCGAAATAGATGGCGACCGCGGTTACCTCGGCGCCAATCGCGATCATTTGCACCAGACCGTAGATAGCGCGTACCGCGAAGCCCGACCATTTGTTCAAATAGGTTTCCGCGTAAATCCCGAAGGCGCCTGAAACCGGGTGGACTACTGCCATCTCTGCCAAGGCATAGGCAACAATCATGGCGACTACTGCGCTGAGAAGGTAAGAAATGATCACGCCCGGCCCGGCAAGCTGGACGGTAATCGCGCTGCCCAGGAATAGACCCACCCCAATTGCTCCGCCGAGAGCAAGCATGGTGAGCTGCCTTGGGCTCAGCCGGCGTTGAAGAGATTCCCCGGCGCCAGTTGCATTCGAGGGGATGCCCTCGTCGCGAACGTTGTCGGGCGGTGTTTTAGCCATTGCGGGACAATCTGGAGATCGTCTCCCGGAAGCGGACAATTTCGGCAACCGTGTTGTAGTGCACGAGAGATGCACGAACAACCCCGGTCTCAGCGGATACACCCAGCTTATGCATCAATCGCGGAGCGTACATGTGACCGTCCCTTACCCCGATGCCATCGCGGCTGAGTGCTTCTGTAACATCAGAAGGATTCATGCCGGGTAGATTGAAACAAAACGTCGGCACTCGCTGGTCGAGACGAGTTACATCCGCAATACCGTACACAATCGCGCCGCACTCGGTCAGTGTCTCCAGCATCTTTCGACTCAGAACGGACTCATAAGCCCTTATGAGCGTCATCGCTCTCACGATTTTGTCGCGCCGCGAAATCTCGGAACCAACTGAGCTGGCATCGACCAACTCGCTTACAGATTCGAGATAACGAACTGCCGCGTCGAATCCCGCTACGTTTTCGTAAATAAAAGTGCCAGCCTCGATCTTTCCCGGTGGCTCATCTGGAATGAAGTCCTCGCGGAAAGTCGGCAACTTGCGTAAAAGCTCCAGCTTGCCCCAGAGAAAACCCATATGAGGTGAGAAGGCTTTATAGCCGGAACAGACAAGATAGTCGCAATCCATCGCTTGCACATCGATGACGCCGTGCGGGCTGAAATGAACGCAGTCAAGAAAAATCTCGGCACCCGCTTCATGGGCAAGGCGGGCCGCAGTTGCAACATCAACGATGGATCCGAGCGCATTCGAAGCGACGGTACAAGCCACGAGCCGGGTTCGAGAGGACAGCAACGGTATGAGATCTTCGGTGTGCAGGTTGCCGTCGTCGCGCATTTTCCACCATTGGAATCGCGCGCCATTCTTCTCAAGCGCGAGCCAGGTAGAGATATTTGCCTCGTGATCCATCTCGGTAAGGACAAATTCGTTTCGGTCGGCGAGTGTTTGCCCGATTGCCAGACTTACCAGCCGAATAAAGGACGTAGCATTCATGCCGAACGCGATCTCGTTAGGGCTCCGAGCATTGAGCAGTAGAGCCACACTTTCTCGAGCCCGCAGGATGGTTTCGTCGACTTGCATGCTTTTCTCGTACCGTCCGCCTCGCTGAACGTTGCATCGCAAAAGGTGATCATTGACCGCATGGAGCACGATCTGCGGTACCTGGGCCCCGGCGGCGTTGTCGAAGAAAACAAACTGTGGATCGCGCTGAATCGCGGGGAACAGTTTGCGAAGGCTCTTGACAGGGAAATCGTTGCCTGACAGATCGAACTCCGAATGCTGGGTCAACTCACTCATTCCAAACCTCTCACCTCGCGAAGCTCTCTTAATTCGGGGCAGCCATTTATGTATACATTTACCATACCAGCAGAATGCAACTATGTGAGTTTGCAGCCAATGTGTCAAGAGGCGTTTGGTCTGGTACTGGTTGACATTAGTTGCAGTGGTCAGAAACAATCAGTGGGTTTCGATCGTCGGGGAGGGAATTAGTTGGTCCATCAGACCGCTGCTACCGGGAAAACCCTTGTTCTGCCTGATGTGCTTTCGTCGCTGCCGCAGTTCGGCCTCATTGTCGGCAAAGCGTTAACCCTGGGCGAAAAAGTTTATCAGGCTTTCAAACGCGACATCATCTACGGAGTCTTCCAGCCAGGGGAGCCATTGAGTGAAAAGGAATTGGCTCATCGATACAAGGCGAGCAGAACTCCGGTGCGCGAAGCGGCGGTGCGTCTTCAGAACGACCGTTTACTGAGAATCGTTCCCAATCGTGGTTATTTTGTCGCACAGATCACCTTGCAAGTGCTGAATGACATTTACGAGTTTCGCAGCGCCGTCGAATGTGCAGCGGCAGAACTGGCCGCGACCAAAGGTGTCTCAGACGTCGCGCTCAAGCAACTTCTAACTCTTGCGAAATGCCCATGCGTTCCGCACCAGCGGAAGAGCTGTGTCCGGTTCGTCGAAGCCGATACAGCTTTCCATCTCGGCATTGCGCTTCTGGCACGAAATCAGCTACTGGTGCAGGCTGTAAAGGACGCGCGCAGCCAGATGGAACGCATTATGCTGGCTGCCATCGACATCCAGTATTTTGGCGAGCTCCCGACGCGGGAACACCTGGAAATCCTATCTGCCATTAAAGACAAGGATGCCAGTCGCGCCCGCAAACTTATGCATAGCCACATCATGCAGTCCAAAGACAAGATCCTAGGGATTGCATCGATCCTGCCGTCACATTCGAATCCCTAATGAGCCCCTCGGAAACTGTTCAGGATGTTTCGCGCCTGCTCTCCGAGCGCTTCCGGGGACGGATGCTTCAGCCGACAGATCCAAAATACAGCGACTACACCCGGGTGTGGAATGGAATGTTCGATAGTCGTCCTGCCCTCATCGTGTGCTGTCGGGATATCGAGGATGTGCAATCTGCGATTCGGGCCGCTAACGCATCCGGTATCACTACGGCGGTTCGCTGTGGCGGACATAGTCTAGCTGGGTTCAGCACCTGCGAAAATGGGCTGGTCATTGATCTTTCTGGGATGCGGCAGGTTGAAGTGAATGCCGGTGCGCGCACGGCGCGTTTCGGCGGTGGCTGCCTGCTAGGCGATGTCGACCGGGAAACGCACAAATTCGGATTGGCTTTCCCAGCCGGAGTGGTTTCACACACAGGTGCTGGCGGACTGGTGCTCGGCGGTGGAACCGGTTGGCTAAACCGGCTCCACGGGTTGTCGTGTGACAACGTAGAGGGCTTCACTGTGGTGACGGCGGACGGCTCCGTTGTTAGAGCCGACGCCCAAGGCAATAGCGATCTTTTCTGGGCGCTGCGCGGCGGTGGCGGCAATTTTGGAGTGGTGACTGAGTTCGAGGTAAGGCTTCATCCGATTCGTTCTGCCGTATTCGGCAAAGGGCTGTGTGCGATCGCTCATGTACCCCACCTGCTCAGATATTGGCGAGACTACATGAAGTCAGCGCCGGATGAGTTGCGATGGGGCTTTTCCTTAAAAGTCGCGGGTGAGAGTGAACAAGTTCCGACAGGCCTCCGCAACAAGCCCGTTGCAAGCGCCTCAGCGCTGTGGCTGGGTGACAAGGACGAAGGTGCACCTTTAGTGAAACAAGTGCTCACGGCGGAGCCTCATCACGCGGTGACAATCGAAGAAATTCCATTCTTGCAGTTGCAAACGATGGCTGACACGGAGTTTCCCCATGGCCGGCGTTACTACACCAAATCCGGCTACTTCCTGACGCTTGACGATCGTGTCATCGAAATCCTGATCGCGTCTCTTACCGAGATACCTTCGATGCTCAGCGAGATCGAGTTGTCTTATCTGGGCGGAGCTGCCGGAAGGGTTGGCGCTGCGGAAACTGCTTTTGGAGATCGAAGCGCGCCCTTCATTCTCAATATCCTGAGTCACTGGACAGACGCGGCCGACGATTTGGCAAACATCACATGGACGCGGCGTTTGTTTGCCGACCTGCGTCCCTGGATGCGGCCTGGAGTCTACGTGAATTTCATGAGCGGAGACGAATCCGAGCGAGTTCCGGAGGCGTATCGCGAGCGCTGGGAGCGACTGCGGGAAATCAAGACCAAGTACGACCGCAACAATTTCTTCTGTCGAAACCAGAATATTCCTCCGCTATAAATTTCTTTCTGATTCAATCACTACTGATCATTAAGAATACATATTGAATACAATTGACATACGACTACTCCCGGAGTAGCATGCGCGCAAAATGCTTATAGTCGGGAGGGTGGCCGTGAGAAATCTCAGTGTTTCCCGTCTCTTTCTAGTGGTCCTTCTTCTCGTATGCGCACATCAACTCGTTTCGGCGCAATTGTTCCCCGGACGAATTACCGGCACAGTACGCGACTCGCAAGGCGCGGCGGTCGCCGGCGCAACCGTCAAACTCACGAACCCGGCAACCGGGCAAGAGAGAACTTTGGTCAGCGATGCGGAAGGAAATTTTAATATCCCCGAGCTGCCGCTAGGAAAATTCCAGTTGACCGTTGGTAAAGAGGGATTTCAAACCACGGTCATCAATGACATCGTGACCGCGCTGGGACAGGTGAACAATGTCAGCCCGGTGCTCTCCGTAGGCTCGGTGACTTCGCAGGTCGAAGTTACCTCCGCGCCCGCCCTGCTACAGACCGAGACCAACGAGGCCGGGGGGCAGTTGAGCCAGGTGCAAGTGGAATCGTTGCCGATCGGCAACAGCGACTACACACGGCTGGCGCTGGTGCTGCCTGGGGTGACCCAGAACAGCAATTTTGCCTTCGCCCAATACACCATCAACGGATCGCGCGCCCGCTCGAACGGATTCAACATCGACGGCGTATCTGATACGGATCCTTCTACCTATCTCCCTTCGATCAATGAAGGCGGCAACTCTGCGACGGCGGCAACCCGGCTCCCGCTGGACGCCATTCAGGAAGTTTCGGTCAGCGCCAATGCCGGAGCCGACAGCGGACAAAATTCAGGCAGCGTGATGAACGTCATCGTGCGCAGCGGAACCAACCAGATCCGCGGTTCGGTCTACGAACTCCATCGAGATGCTGCGCTGGATGCGGCGAATTACTTCGAAAATCTCCACGGTGTTCCGAAGGCCCCGTTTGTGTGGAACGAGTTTGGAGGAACCATCGGAGGTCCGATTGTGATTCCCCATCTCTACGATGGGCGGAACCGCACTTTCTTTTTCGCTGGATACGACGGCAGCCGGCTTCGGCTCGGGACCACGCTAAACGGCATTGCACCGACACCAGCCGACATTGCGACGGCGACTGCTTTGGTCCAGTCAAAGGGCATCACTCCGAACCAGCTCGGGCTCAATATTCTGCAGCTTTATTCAAATCTGGGTTTGTCTGGTCCTTTTGCGGCTGACAATCGGGGTCAGCAAAGCCCGAATAGCGGCGTTCTGAAAATAGACCACCGGTTCTCTGACAACGATTCACTTTCGGGGCGCTACCTTCACGGAAGTGGCGAGGATGAATTTCCTGGAGGCGGCCCCGGGCCGGGCGGCGGTTCACAGCTGAATCCGTGGTTTGGCGTAACCCCCACTGTGGCCGATAACTTTGCCATCAGTGAAGTGCATCTGTTCAGCCCCACCTTGCTGAACACTCTGCGCCTGGGCTGGAATCGCTTTAGCCAGTTCCAGAAGGGTCGGGACGCCGACGTGAATCCCGCCACCATCGGTTTTAACACCGGCGTGACACCGCAGAGTTATGGCATCCCTGAGAACGACATTTATGGATACGCCAACCTGGGGTTGCAATACGGAGCGGGCGGACGCGTGGCCACGAGCTATCAGATTGCCGACGACGTCAGTTGGACTCGGGGCAAGCATGCCTGGAAGTTCGGCTTCAACTTCCTGCACAACTACGGCGATTACACACTGGCAGGGAGCCGCGGAATCTTTTCGTTTACCGGGATGCAACTCGGGGATTCGTTAGGCCAGACAGGAGGGATTGCATCTCTTGTTGACTTGATTGCGGGTCTGCCAACACCGGGTTCCGGGCTAACCCAGATCACTCGCGTAGGCAGTCCGCGCGCTAACATCGACCAGAACATTGTCAGCGGGTATGCGATCGACACAATCAAGGTGACTCCGCAACTCACCGTAATCGCTGGCCTGCGATATGACTTCTTTACGACGGTCAACGAAACCCGCGGGCGGTTTTCTGCATTTGATCCAACCCTGGGGCTTGTTCCCGCCTCGCAGTTGCCGGGTGGTCATCTCTACGATGCTCCGAGAGGTAACTTTGGTCCCAGAGTATCGCTGGCGTGGTCGCCCGATCTCCGCGGAGTCACTCAGCGTCAAACCGTGTTCCGCGCAGGTTTTGGCATCTATTACGACACCGTACCGCTCAACAACTTTGAAGAAGGATTAGCGCAGAATCCGATTGGTCAGACGGCGGGCTTCACGATTGTCCCGAGCCCCCCAATCCCCTTTGGAGTGGGAATTCCTATCTTTGGAACGGGTGCTCCGCAACCACCTTTCAACATCGCGAGCATCCAGCACAATATAAAAACGCCGAACACGCAACAGTGGAATCTGAACATGCAGCAACAGCTGACAGACAATGTCGTTTTTCAGATTGGATACGTTGGCAACCATAGCGTTCACCAACTACAGCTGTTGGACATCAACCAACCGCCTCTCGGCGCCGGGTATGGACCCGGATGCGTGAACCCGCCGAGTTTTGCGTGCGAGCAAGCGGCGCGGCCGTTTAACGCGCGGTTCCCGGATTTCTCCCAGATCAACACGATCTCGTCGGCGGGTTTTGCGCACTACAATTCCCTGCAAGCTTCGCTGAAATCGAGCAACTTTCACGGGCTCACGACCCAGGTGGCCTTTACCTGGTCACACAACATGGACACCGCCTCGGAAGTGGAGGACTTCTTCGGAACCAGCGGCTATGTGCCGCAGGATTCGACAAATTTGAGAGGCAGTTACGGCAATTCGGAATTCGACCAGCGGCGAGCGCTCGTCATCACCTACGTCTACGCGATCCCTTCGCCGAAGATGAGCGGTACGTTACCTTACCTGGCAAAAGATTGGCAAGTTTCCGGGACGACAACGTTACGCGATGGCTTCGCTACTCCCTTGCTAACTTTCGGCGACGAGAGCGGCGTGGGGAACTTCCACACTCGTTATAACTGTATCGGACCCATACATTACCAGCTCTCAGATTTCACCCAGCCTTACGCCTCCCCCAGTTCCTTTTCTGACCCGGCGCCGGGTACGTTCGGAAATTGCCCGAGAAATCCGCTCACGGCGCCGGGATTGAATGCGTTCGATATCTCACTGCAAAGAACCTTCAGGGTGACTGAGAGATTTAATTTCGAATTTCGAACCAGTTTCTTCAACGCCTTTAATCATCCAAACTTCGCCGAACCGTCGCCCGGACCGGCGAATGCCACGTTCATCACCGCAACCGCCGATGATGGCAGCTTTGATTCACATTTCGGCGTAGGCGGCCCGCGCAATATCCAATTTATGGGGAAGATCAGTTGGTAGATGCTTTGGCTCAAACACCGCAGAGTCTCGGCGCTGACTCTGCTTCTAGCTTCTCATTGAGGTAGAACCTTTTGCGGAGGTGCTGATGAGCAGAAAACGCGCGGGCTCTTTCTTAATCGTCGTCTTGCTGTGCTCATCTCTAGCCGTTGCATTCGAGACAAAGGCTTCCCCCATCCCGATCCAGATCGATGTCGATGCCACTCAAGTCTCCCGGCGGATTCTGCATGCGACCCTTGTATTTCCAGCCCATCCCGGACCGTTGACTCTCTACTATCCGAAGTGGATGCCGGCGGACCACTCGCCGGATGGTCCGATCTGGAACTTGGCAGGATTGAAGTTCTCCGCCGGCGGGCGAGAGGTACCCTGGCAACAGGACGATGTGGATATGTACGCTTTCCACGTGGTCGTTCCTGAGAACACTACATCCATCAAAGCTTCGTTGGATTTCCTTATTTCGGCTCCCGGGCCAACCATTGACTTCAGCGCTTCGGGAGCTGCGAATCTCTTTATCCTGATGTGGAATCAGGTTTGTCTTTATCCGAAGGGATGGCCCGCCGCTGATCTGGTTTTCCAGCCGAAGTTGACCATACCGGCAGGATGGAAGTTCAGCACTTCGCTGCCGATCAAGCAGCAGGCAGACAACACAATTACTTTTTCTGATGTTCCTCTTGATCTGCTGCTGGACGCGCCTGTGCAGTCCGGCGAGTTCATGAAGATCTATCCGCTCAGCGCGCCGGGCGAAACAGTGCAGGAATTGGATGTGCTGTCCGACGACCCATGGGCCCTCGACATCCCAGCTGATTTGATCAGTCACTACAAGCAGTTGGTTAAAGAGGCAGCCGTTCTTTATGGTTCGCATCATTTTCGCGACTACCACTTTCTGCTGACTCTGAGCGATAACGTCATGGGATTGGGACAGGAGCATCACGAAAGCAGTGATGATCGGGTCAAGCAGCATTCGATTGCGGATCCGGCCGCACGCATGCAGATGGCGGGGTTGTTCCCGCACGAGTATTCGCACTCGTGGAATGGACAGTATCGCCGTCCCGAGGGTTTGGCCACCCCAGACTTTCAGCAGCCCATGAAAGGCGAGCTTCTGTGGGTCTATGAAGGCTTAACCGACTATTTGGGAACGATGCTCTCTGCTCGTAGCGGATTACTCACGCCCGAGCAATCGCGCGATCAGATCGCGATCGTTGCTTCTTCGCTCGAACACAGATACGGACGGCAGTGGCGGTCGCTGCAAAATACTGCCAATGCAGCCCAGATCCTCTATTTCGGTGTTCCTGAATGGAAATCCTATCGCCGCGGAACCGACTTCTATATTGAATCGATACTGATTTGGTTAGAGGTTGATACCAGAATTCGTGAACTGACGGGCGACCACAAATCATTCGATGATTTTTGCAAAGTTTTTTATGCGGGGAATGAGGGGAAACCCGTCATCAAGACCTACAACTTCGACGATGTTGTATCGACCTTGAACGGAATAGCGCCGTACGACTGGGCGCAGTTTTTCCACTCTCGTCTTGACTCGACCGCTCCCGACGCTCCTCTTGGCGGTATCAACGGCGGTGGATGGCGTCTGGTTTACAACGATGCGGCGAACGAATTTCTCGACAGTCAGGGTTCCGAATCAGGAGGCGGCGATTTCACTTCCTCTCTAGGGTTGGAGGTTAAACAGGATGGCTTTGTTGTAGACGCAATCCCCGGGATGCCAGCCTTTGAAAGCGGAATCAGTCCGTACATGAAACTGATATCGGTGAATGGCGAAAAGTTCTCAGTCGACGCATTGAAGCGCGCAGTCCAAGCCAGCGAAAAAGAAAAAGATGACATGGTCGTAGAGACTGAAAATGCCGGCCGCATTGGATCGCACCACATTCCGTATCACGGGGGAAGCCGCTTTCCACATCTGGAACGCATTAGCAATGTTCCGGACTATCTGGGGGAGATTCTGCGCGCTAAGGTTCCGGCCGGCGACAAGTAGCCCTCCGCTGTTTGTGGGATCATTGGGAAAGAGGAGTTTCCTGATTCAGTACCGCAACCCATTTGCCGCCGCGCCTGACCCAGGTGGTGCTTTCGACGACTCGTCCCGCGGGGAAGTTTTTCTTTCTTTCCCGCCCGATGCGAATGGCTTGATAAAGGAGGATGACGGTTGAATCAGTCGGCATGAATCCCTGAATCTTACTGAGTTTGTAGCGGGCGATGGTCCGCTCTTTCATCGTCTTCACATAGGCCGGCTGTGTCATTACTCCTGACTGAAAGATCATGATTGCGTCGGATGGAACAAGGTTCGCGAACGATAGGGCGTCTCGGTTTTGGGCGACCTTCCAGACCAGCTTCTCGAGTTTGATCACTTCCTTGATGATCGCGGTTTTCGTTGGGGAGCGTTTCGTCGCTGGTTGCGGTCTTTTCATGTTGCCTCGGGGAAAGCAGCGATGGGATTCGACGAGTTGTATAGCACGGCCTGTTTACGACAAGCAATGAGATGCAGTTCCTGCATCTCGATTTTTGTGAGGTGATTTCGTGTTTACGAGTACTGAGAGCGATGCGATTCGTTCGCGGTTTCCCATTTTTCAGAGAAAGATCTATCTCAATTCCTGTTCGCAGGGCGCGCTGGGCCATGACGTGGAGTCCGCGCTAGCCGCTCACATTCGTAGCTGGCATGAAGATGGATCCCCGTGGGATCGCTGGGTCGAGATCTATGAAGCCGCCAGGGCCTCATTCGCCCGTTTTATTGGCGCGTCTCCTGATGAGGTTGCTGTGGTCAGCAGTGCATCCGTGGGTATCAGTTCGGTAGCGAGCGCCCTGGACTTCGGAAAGCGCCCCAAGGTGGTGATGGGAGAGTTTGAATTTCCAACCATGGGACAAATCTGGCTTGCGCAGGCGCGCCGCGGTGCGGAAATTCGATTTGTTCCTTCTACAGAAAACCGTCTTCCGGCGGAAGCTTATCTCCAACATGTTGACGAGCGGACGCTGATCGTTCCCTTGACCCGCGTCTGTTTTATGAATGGATTCCGCAGTGATGTTATGGCTGTCACGAAGATGGCGCATGAAAAAGGCGCGTTCGTCATGCTCGATGACTATCAAGATTGTGGGACGCGCCCTATCGACGTTAAGAAGTTCGATGTCGATTTTTATGTTAGTGGCGCCCTCAAATACTTGCTCGCGCCATCCGGAATTGCATTTCTGTATGTTAGGCGGGAATTGATCGAAGCGCTCACTCCCAGCGTGACTGGCTGGTTTGCCCAAAGGAACCCCTTTGCTTTTGATGTAAAACACTTTGATCCGGCGACCAATGCGAGGCGGTTTGAGAATGGATCGCCCCCGGTGTCGCTGGCATGCGCAGTGCAAGCTTCGCTCGAGTTTCTGAACGAAATCGGACCCGCGAAAATCGCCTCCCATGTTCGGGCTCTGACCCAGTCACTGCTTGAGGGCGTCCGTCATTTGCGAATCAGGACCAAAACCCCTTCTGACAGCGATGGACCATTGGTGGTTCTGCACATGAAGAATGCTGAAATGATGGTGAAAAGATTGTCAGACGAGGGAATCGTCGCTTCGAACCGCTGGGACGGATTGCGCGTGTCGTTTCACGCTTACAACACTCTCGACGATGTGCATACGCTGATTCATGCCCTGGAAAGGAATCTGGATCTGACAGTTCTTAAGAACGAGCGATAACCAAAGGCGCGCTTCAGACGCGAACCCAACATATCATTTCGACGGTCTTGTATGCATCGATCAGCTGGCGCTGTGGTCGATGGGATGGTTGGCATCGACTACCGAGAAGAGAACTCCCGAGCCAAGGGTTACGAATACTGCGATGTCGAGCGCGTGTCCCCAGCCTTGGTGTACCGAGACTGCGGCTGTGACGGTCGATGAAACGACTCCTCCGAGGCTGCCGACGGTGTTCATCAACGCGGAAAGAGAAGCGGAGTATCCGGGTGCAAGGTCGATGCATGAAGCCCAGAAAACCGCAGCACCGAACATCGTGAAACCCGCGGCCAACGCAATCAAAGGTAGCGCGATTCCCGTTACGCTTAAATGGTTGCCGGTATAGAGGAGAAGCGCGCCGAGTCCCATGCCTAGCCAAACGGCGGCGATGCGACCCTTGCGACGATCGGTGACTCGCGCGATGCGATCGGAGAACCATCCGCCTACCGGCGACAGCAACGCCATGGCGAAGAATGGGGCCGAGGTCCATTCGGCGGCGCGCATGGTATCGAGTCCGCGCACCTTCACGGCGTAGAAATAGAACCAGTTGTAGTAGACGTAGAAAGCGTATCCCTGAAATCCGTAGCCCAGAATCAAGCCCCAGACCGAAACGCTGGTCAACATTTTTAACCAAGGGACGGCGACAGCGACTTGTTGCGGGCGGGGAACGCCTTCCTGCAGTCCGGGATGAATGAGGTGCAGTTCAGCCGAGTTGACTCCAGGATGTTCTTCCGGCCAGTCCCGCGCATAGCTGTGCCAAAGGGCAACGATCACGAATGCCAGCACCGCGCAGATCAAAAACGAGGCGCGCCATCCCCAGTGAATCATGGTCAAGGCGATGGCGACGGGCGTGAGCGTTCCACCCAAACCCAATCCGCAAACCTGCAGGCCGCTGGCGAAGCCGCGTTCCTTGAGCGCGGTCCATGAGGCGATCACGCGCGTCACGTTCGATGAAACCGCGGCTTCGCCAACGCCAGTCAAGAAACGAACCAGGCGGAAGGCTGCAAGCGCGCTGATACCGGTCACAGCGGCGAGCTTCGGGACTAGCACCATCGCGCCGGCGCCCACCGCGAAACAGAGAATGGAAGCAGTCAAGGTGCGCCGCGGGCCGAGACGGTCACAGATATATCCCCAGGGGATTTGAAAGAGTCCGTAGCCCCAGAGAAAGGCGCTGAACACCAGACCCATCTGGATGGTGTTGAAGGAAAATTCCTCTTCGATGTACTTGCCTGCGATGCTCAGATTGAGGCGGTTGAGCGCGGTCACCGCCATGATCGCCATGACGATGCCCATCACCGCCCAGCGCACGCGGGTGGGTCTTTGGGTTGGAACCACCGAAACTGCGCGCCCGCTCAATTCGTTCTTGGTGTGCACGATTTCCCGAAGTCTTCCTGGATAACTCTGATTTCTTTACGGCCAGCGCGACGCGCGAGCGGAGTCTACTGCAAAAGCTGGGGGACTGCGGAAGGCCTCTCCTTTCGGAGAGACCTTCCGCAGGGGGCGTTAGAAGATCAGCTTCAGTCCCAACTGAATCTGGCGCGAACTGGTCGAGGTCTGATTCAGAGCGGTCGTAAGCGAAGCGCCGTTCGAGTCGTAGACCGAATTATTCTGTCCGAAAGTGTTCAGGAAGCCCGGGGACAGGAAGTTGGTGTGGTTTAGAAGGTTGAAGAACTCAGCACGGAATTGAACGTTGAACGCTTCCGAGATCCGGGGAATGGCGATGTTCTTGAACAGCGAGAAGTCGACCGTGGTCAGGCCGGGTCCATAGAATTTGTTGCGGCTTGTGTTGCCCAGCACATTGGAGCAGAACTGGGTGCCGCTTGGGGGCGGAGGCCCTTGATAACCCACCGTGCTTGGCGGGACAGGGGGAGAAATGAATTCGGAGCGCAGCCATAAGGATTCGAAAGAGAGGCCGGCGCCAGCGAGGCCGGAGCCGTGGGTGGTGTGAAGCAGTTGGTATTCAAGTAATTCACACCGCCGTGAATCGGGTCGCACCCAGGGATCAGGCTGGCAAAATCCTGAGAGAAATCGCCGTTGAATCCATTGCCCAGCGGATCATTGCCGTCACCAACCGTGACAGTAAAGGGCGCGCCGGTGGTCGCCGTTATGATCGTACCCAGTTGCCATCCTCCCGTCAGGGCCGAAACAAAGCGGTTCCCGTTCTTGACTCCGGGGATGTTCCACAGCACAGTTCCACTCAGAACCTGTCGCACATCGAAATCGCAAGCGCCTAGCCGGGCCTGCTTGAATAACAATAGAGGAACGGCGATGGAGTTCAGGAAGGTGTCGCCGGTGACCGGAGCGGAACTCAAGTCACGGCACTTGCCAAAGGTGTAGGAAACCTGGCCCTGCACGCCTTGGCTGAAGGTCTTCTTCAACTGAGACTGAAACGCGCTATAGGAAGCTGCGCCGTCGTAGAGCACCGGGCGAATGCCAGCGCCGCCACCCCAGTTAGGATCAATGCGGGTACCGCTCTGCTGCATATAACACGTAGCGTTGGTGCAGGGGAAAACCAGGCCAACGCCGGGAATTTGAGCAGGTTGCACCAGGTTGATGTCATCGGCCGCAGCAGACAGGTGCAACGACCGCGAGCCGACATAGCCAAGCAAGAGCGTGTACTTGTCGCCCAGCTGGCGTTGAATGTTCAGGTTCCAGTTCATTACGTAAGCGCGGTTCGGGTACGCGTCAATAAACCGGTTGCGGATGTGCTGGGGATTGAAGTTCACGCTGTTGGTGCCCGATCCGAGCGTGATCGCAGGATTCGTACCGATGATCTGAAAAGGAGCGGTGGCCGCGGTGTTTAAACCGAACTCATAGGGCAGCGGCAGCACATCGAACATTCCGAATCCGGCACGGATGGCGGTCTTGCCGTCCTTGAACGGATCCCACTCCAGACCTATGCGTGGCTCGAAATTCTTAGTGGTCGGATTCTTAATTAAGGGGCTATTCAGTCCGACCGGCCCGCACGCCGTCGGACTCGATTGGCAGTTCGATAAGCTGATGATTTCCTGAAAGCCCGCCGGCGCGACCGTGTAGCCATTCACCGTGTATCCCGGAACCGTGTTGGCGTCCGTGGGCCGCGTTGTGGCTTCGTAGCGCAAGCCGATATTCAATGTCAGGTTCTTGCGGAAACGCCAATCGTCCTGAATGTAACCGGCGAATAGCTTTTCGCGTAAGCCCACTTCGTGCGATCCGCCCGGAGCCAATGCGTTCAGCTGATCCGGCGCATTCATCAAGAACGCATCCAGCGTGGGATAAGTATTCATTCTGCCGTTCGGACTCAACTTCTCCAGCACGTTGTACTGCATGTACTCGAAGGCAAAACCAAACTTGATGGAATGTGTACCGTGCGTGAGAAACGCATCGTCGTTGGCTTGGAAGGAATTCCAGGCATGGTTGAAGCGGTTAAACCCACCCAGACCGAAAGCGGTGGTCAATCCCGACACTGGGATCTGCGGCGGTGCGGCCGCCCCGGGAGCCACACCTAATGCCGCGTCTTTCGCCACCGCGTCGCCCGAGACCGGGTTGTTGATTTGTCCCAGTGCGCGGCCAATTCCCAGTCGAGCGGTATTCAATAACTGGGGACTGAAAATGTGCGTCTCTTCAAACGTCCCAGTCTGCCGGCGCGAAAACACTTTGTGTACGGTGTTTCCCAGCGGATCAGCCTGCGACTGCGGACCTGAATCGATGAAATAGCTTCCGTTGAGGCTATCGTTGGTCGAAATCTTGTGATCCAGTCGCGTAATGAAATAATCTTCATTTGCGATTGTGGCCACGTTGACGTTATAGGTCTGGATGCCATTCGCAGTCAACTGGCGTCCCTGCGGGCGCAATTGGCCATAGCGCAAGGTAAGGCTGTATTGCAGGTACTGCTGAGGCGCGCTTGGCCGGGCCAGGCACGTGAATCGGGCCGGAAGCCTCTTCGCTCTGACGGAAGCCTTCGTAGGACGCGAAGAGGAAGGTGCGGTCCTTAATGATGGGCGCTCCGGCCGAACCTCCGAACTGGATACGACGGAATGGCGGAATGTGCCCCGGCGTGTCGAAGTAATTGCGCGCGTCGAAAATGCTGTCGCGGTCGAAGAAGAAACCGGTGCCGTGCAACTGATTGGTTCCCGACTTGGTGATGGCGTTAATGATCGCCCCTGAAGTGCGTCCATATTCCGCTGTATATCCCGTGGTGATGACGGAAAACTCCTGGATCGCATCCACGCCCAGGTTCAAGCCAGTGGCTCCGCCCGGGGCGGCGTTGGTGTAGTCGTTAATCGAAATTCCGTTCAGGCGATAGCTATTTTCGTTAGGACGGTGGCCGGAATCTGTGAGCTGGTTGCCAAATCCGCGGTTGCCCTTGTTGGCATTAAACGACGACGTGGCTTGGTTCGGAATGCTCGCGACGCCCGGTTCCAGGGTTGCGAGCGTCGTCCAGTCGCGGCCGTTCAGCGGCAGTTCGCGGACGGTCTTTGACTCGACCGTCGAGCTGACGGCCGACGTGGTTGTCTGCACGTCGGGCGGCGCGCCCTCGACTTCCACGACTTGGGTCACTTGGCCCGGCTTGAGGTTGAAATTCAGGGCTACTTGGGCGCCAACGGTGAGCGTGATCCCTTTCTGCACGAGCTTCGTGAACCCCTGGGCTTCGGCGGAGACTTCGTAGGAGCCGGGCAGAAGGTTGGGAGCGGAATAGATGCCGTCTCCGTTGGACGACACTTGTCGGATTTCGCTAGTTGCCACATTTTTAATCGAAACGGTGGCGTTGCCGATGGCTGCGCCGGACGAGTCCGAGACCACGCCGGATAGAGTCGCGCCCACCGCCTGAGCATTGGCCGGGACAGACCACAGAGCGCCCACAGAAAGTACAAGCAATGCAGCAATCGGAAGCACCAGTGTTGCTTTCATACGCTTCTCCATCGTCATCCCCCTAACTCATCGTTCCCAATCGTTGGGACGGAGTGCCGGTACCTTTTGTCAGTGTGAAACTGAATCCCCATTCTGGTAGCAGAGAGCGCTCCAGTAGTCCCGCCAATCTGGACACACCGAGCCTTTAGCGCAATACCTGATGCATCCAATCGAAAACATTTCTACATCTCTGAAATTGTCATTGAAAATGAAGGAGATATCTCGACCGCTCCCATTTTGACCTCGGTGCATACAGGAGCTATACTCCCACCTTGAGCCCCCACGACCCATGGCATCTCCCGTCTCGTCCGCGAGAATTCTCCGTTTCGGCGTCTTTGAGGTTGATCTAAGAGCCTGCGAACTCCGCAAGAATGGCTTGAGGCTGAAGCTGTCTGAGCAGCCTTTCCAAGTTTTGGTCCTATTGCTTGAGAAACCTGGCGAGATTGTCACTCGCGAGGAACTCCGCGCCCGCCTTTGGCAGGGTGACACGTTTGTGGACTTCGATCACGGCTTGAACAACGGCGTGATGCGGCTACGCGAAGTGTTAGGTGACTCGTCTGAGAATCCGCGATTTGTAGAAACCGTTCCCCGCCGCGGCTATCGCTTCATTGCTCCAGTGGAAGAAGCTTTTCCGACGAGCCAATCTTCGGTAGTCGAAAGTGCGGCCTCGCCGCATGTCGAGCTGCCGGTTCCAGAAATCGTTCCGTCAGCTTCGCGCGAGTCCTCTGGTCTTCACCTACAGCCGCAAAAATCGGCGAGGCGGTTCTTATTGCCGGCTCTCGCCCTTTTGCTGTCTGTGTTCGCGATTGTCGCCTGGATTCAATTCCGCCATCCCGCGGGAACTATTTCGGCCGCGCCTCGCAACAAGTCCTTGATTGTTCTGCCTCTCGAAAATCTATCTGGAGACAAAGACCAGGACTACTTTGCTGACGGCATGACAGACGATTTGATCGCGAATCTGGCGAAGATACGCTCTCTCCGCGTGATCTCGCGGTCAACCGCAATGGCCTACAAAGGGACCCGGAAACCGCTGTCAGAAATTGCGAAGGAATTGAACGTCGACGCGGTGGTTGAAGGCACTGTGCTGCGCGTTGGCAACCGGATCCGGATCACCGCCGAACTGGTGCAGGTCTCAACCGATCAACACCTGTGGGCCGATACCTACGAAAGTCAGATGGAGGACGTGCTTGCGCTACAGAATCGGGTCTCCTCGGCGATCGTGAATGAGATTCGAATCAACCTCACTCCCGAAGACCAGGAACGCCTGTCGAAAACACCGGCGGTCGCGCCCGAAGCTTATGAAAATTACTTGAAAGGACGCTATTACTGGAACAAGCGGTCTGATGAGAATCTCACGAAGGCCATCGGATATTTCGAGCAGGCAACGCACCAGGACCCCCAGTATGCGCTAGCTTATGCCGGACTTTCCGATTGCTACGCGATCATCAGCGCGGAAATTTTCGGAACCATGCCGGCGGCCGAGGCAGCTCCGAAAGCGAAAGCCGCCGCATTACGCTCGCTGCAGATAGATCCGACGATGGCCGAGGCGGAAACCTCGCTGGCCACGGTGAAATTCAACTACGACTGGGATTGGTCGGGGGCCGCGGACGGTTTCCAGCAGGCGATACAGCACAACCCCAGTTATGCCACGGCGTATCAGCGGTATTCTCTCTACCTGAGTGCGATGGGGCGGTCGGAAGACAGCTTTGAGCAGATCAACAAGGCCCGCGAACTCGACCCGCTTTCAATCAGCATTAATTTCAGCCTGGGATGGCGTCTTTATATGGCCCGGCAGTATGATCGCGCCATTCAACAATTGCGAAACACCCTGGAAATGGATCCATCGTACGAGCTGCCTCACCTTGTTCTAGGGATGTCATACGCGCAGAAGGGAGACTTCCAGGCCGCCATCCCCGAGATACGCCAGGCGGTCGAACTCTCGCATGGCACTCCACTGATGGTTTCAGCACTTGCCAATGCCTATGCGCGCTCGGGAAACAAAGCCGAAGCGGAGAAGATTGTTGCCGAACTCGCAAAGGCCTCTACCAAGCAATATGTCTCTCCTTATTATTTCGCGGTGGCCTATGCTGGCCTTGGACAGACTGAGACTGCACTGGACTGGCTCGAAAAAGCTTATAGCGATCGCTCGAATGGATTGGTCTTCCTCAAGGTCGAACCTGCTCTCGACGTCTTGCGACGGGAGCCTCGGTTTTTGGCTTTGCAGCGCAAAATGAACTTCCCAAACTAGTACTGATCGAGTCTCCCACCTCCACGATCACGCACGCTCCGACTGGACGGACCACGTTAGAAAACCCCAGCTGATTTTCATGATCTCAAATCGCCTGGACATTGGGTTTCCTGAGTCAGAAGTAGTTTGCCGCTGTCCGATAACTTCTCTGGTCGCTGTTTCCCGCATCTCCGAAAAAGCTTCCCTGACCTCTCCTTGACAGCTTAGGAGAGCGGGTGCTAACTTTTTTCATTCCTAAGCGTCTTAGGAAGGAAAGCCTATGACCAACTCTGCGGATATTCTCCCTGGCACCCTCGACTTGCTAATCCTGAAGGCGGTGTCGTTAGGTTCACTGCACGGATACGGGGTGTTGCTCCGCATTCAGCAAATCTCTGAAGGCGCGTTCGAGGTGGAGCAAGGCGCGCTCTACCCCGCCCTTTTCCGGCTGGAAGCAAAGGGCATGCTCGCATCGGAATGGGGAGTTTCCGAAAACAACCGGCGCGCGAAGTACTACCGGTTGACGCGCAAGGGTGAGAAGAGGCTGCGCGAGCAAACCGATACCTGGAACCGGGTCGCCACGGCCATTGCCACCGTCTTGAGGGCCCGTCCGGAGGAGATTTGATCCATGTCCACAAACTCCCTTCTTGACCGCCTGCTTCGCCGTGAGCGCCTTGATCGTTCGATCGAAGAGGAGCTTCGGTTTCATATAACCGCACGCGCGGCCGACCTCCAGCGCTCGGGAGTCCCGGCGGAGGAAGCCGAACGGCGCGCGAAGCTCGAGTTCGGTGGAATCGAGAACTACAAGGAACAATGCCGTGAGACGCGGATCTTCCACTACTTGCGCGGATTTTTATCCGATGCGCGCTTCGGCATGCGCATGTTGCGGCGAAGTCCCGGATTTTCCATCCTGGCGATTCTTTGCTTGACCCTCGGGATTGGCGCCAATGCCGCCGTGTTCAGTTGGATCGAGGGAATCTTGTTCCGTCCCTATCCTGCAGTCGCTCACCAGGAGCGGCTATTTGCGCTCACCGGAATAGCCCGCGGAGAAGCCGACGCAACCGCCCTTTCCTGGCCGGACTTCCTCGATTTGCAGAGGAACTGCACTCTGGTTGAGTCATTTCTCGTGACCAAGATCACCGGCACCACTCTCAGCATCGGTGATCGTGCCGAGGTCACCACTGGAAGCATCGTATCGGCGAACTACTTTGACGCGATCGGAGTGCATCCGATCCTCGGCCGTGGATTCGCGGCCGGCGAAGACTCGGGGCGCAACAGTCATCCAGTGACGGTGATCAGTTACCAGCTGTGGCAAGGACGATTCAAGGGCGATCCGCAAATCATCGGGAAAACGCAACGGCTGAACGGAGTGATGCATACGATTGTCGGCGTCGCGCCCCAGGGTTTTTACGGCACTTTTGTCGGGTGGGCGATGCAGTTCTGGGTGCCGGCATCGATGGAGGAGATCTTCGAGAACGGCGGGTACAAATTGGAGGATCGCGGCGCCCGCTGGATTGAAGCCTACGCGCGGCTCAAGCCCGGCGTGACCGGCGAGCAAGCACAGCAAGAAATTACCGCGGTGGCGAAACGGTTGGAGCAGGCGTATCCCGATACGAACCGCGGCCGCAGTATCAAGTTGTGGCCGCTCTGGCAAACCCCCTTTAACAACGCCAACACTCTGCTTCCAACACTGGAGATCATGCTCGCGGTTGTGATCTTTGTCCTGCTCATTGCGTGCGCTAATGTCGGCAATCTGCTGCTTGTCAGGTCGTTCGCGAGACGTCATGAAATGACGGTTCGAATGGCGATTGGAGCAGGTCGCGGCCGCCTGGTAAGGCAACTGGTGACAGAAGGGCTGATCCTCGCAGCTTTTGGCGCAGCCGGTGGACTGCTGCTCGCCCACTGGTGCCGCCACGCGCTGGTGCTGCTCCTCCCGGTACGCGGAGGCGTGGCGATGCACTTGCCTGGCGAAATCGACTGGCGCGTGCTCGCGCTGAGCGCCGGAGTTTGCTTGATTGCGACGCTTCTGCTCGGCCTGGTTCCCGCACTGCAAACTCATGACCTCGATCTGTCAGGCGCCTTGAAGGCTGAGTCGGCAGGCGTCGTCGGGAGCAGCAGGAGAGGGTGGATTCGCTCGGGCCTGGTAGTGGTGCAGGTGTCATTAAGTTTTGTTTTGCTGGTCGGAGCAGGCCTGTTGCTGCAGAGCCTGCAGAGAATAAGAAATACCAGCCCGGGTTTTTCGACCCACGAAGTATTGGAGACGACTGTCAACCTGGTGCAGGCAGGATATGACGCGTCGCGCGCTCAGAATTTTCAAGACCAACTGCTGGAGCGCGCGAAGGCGATGCCGGGTGTCGAGTCGGCTGCGTTGGCACGGATGACACCGCTGAGCTACGGAAGCTTCTCCTCCTCGCCGGTTGTGGTCGATGGCTATCAACCTCCGCCCGATGAGCAACCGATCGTGGAATACAACGAAGTCGGTCCCGGATATTTCACGACGATAGGGATTCCCTTGGTGTCCGGGCGCGAATTCACTCGTGCGGATGACGAAAAGTCAGTTCTGGTTGCGATCGTCAACGAAACCATGGCGGCGAAATATTGGCTCCGCAGGAATCCCATGGGCGAGCGTCTTCAAGTCAAGGGACGATGGCTGCAGGTGGTCGGGGTGGCAAAAGATTCCAAGTACCAGAGCGTTCGGGAAACGCCGAAGCCATTTTTCTATGTGCCGCTGCGCCAGAATTTCGCCCTTGGCGTGGGTTTGAACATCCGCACGCATCTGAGTCCGGAGGCGATGAGGGCGGCGCTGACTCGCGAGGTGCAAGCGATTGACCGGAATTTGGCGCTATTCGAGGTCATTACGCTGCAAGAGCAAGTGGATCGGTCGACGTCGGCGCAACTCGTGGCTGTAACTTTGGTGGGCGTACTGGGCGGGCTGGCACTGCTGCTCGCTGCCATCGGATTGTATGGCGTGATGTCATATGCAGTGTCGCAGAGCACGCGTGAATTAGGTCTACGGATGGCTCTGGGCGCGACTCCATCGCACTTGTTGCGGCTGGTAATGTCGCGTGGCCTCGCACTGACGGCAGTCGGAATTATCGCAGGCACGGCGGTGGCGCTGGCCTCGACGCGGCTGCTGGGATATCTGCTGTATGACGTGAGCCCACGCGACCCGTTGTCGTTTGGCTCGGCATTCCTCGTCATCACCCTGGCGTCGCTCGCGGCTTGTTTCTTGCCCGCTTGGCGGGCAACTAGAACAGATCCGCTTCAGGCTTTACGGGATTAGCCCATCAGGGCCGGATTTATGGATGTTCCACGACCATTCGCGGCGAAGGCACGAAGACGGCGGCAGATCATTTATGTCGCGGTGGGTGTGGCTTTGATCGCCAGCGTCACGATGGGTGTGTCGAAGCTCAAGCCCGCGGCTCCCGCCGTGGACCGCTCGGGTCTCTGGATCGACACCGTCAGGCGTGGTCCAATGGTGAGGCAGGTTCACGGTATCGGCATCCTTACTCCCGAGGAAATTCGTTGGATCCCTAGCATCACCGACGGGCGGGTGGAGAAGATCCTGGTACGCCCGGGCACGCTCGTAAAGGCGGATACGGTAGTCGTCATCCTGAGCAACCCTACGGTAGAGCAACAGGCTTTTGATGCCGAGTGGAAGCTGCGTGCCGAGGAGGCGCAATACCACAATCTGGAAGTGACGCTCCAAAGCCAGGTCCTCGACCAAAAGGCGAATGCCGTGAAGGCCGAACAAGATGCAGAGGACGCGCGGATGAAAGCAGAGACAGACGATGCTCTGGAAAAGGTGGGCGTGATCTCGGTCCAGGCACAAAAACTTTCCGCCGGGAGTTGGCGGCAGCTCTCGACGCGCTCCGATATCGAGCAGCAGCGATATGCCAACGCGCAGAAGGAGCGAGAAGCGCAACTTGCCGCCGAAAAGGCCAGAGAGGAGCAAGCGCGAGCCATGTATAACCTCGAGCGGAAACAGGAGAACATGCTCCAGGTGCGCGCAGGAATGAACGGCATCCTGCAAGAGCTGACTCTTAACGGCAACACACTGCAGGAAGGACAGCAGGTGCCGGCCGGGACCACCATCGCCAAAGTCGCCAATCCGAATCGCCTCAAAGCAGAGCTCAAAATTCCCGAAACACAGGCGAAGGACGTGCAACTCGGCCAACCGGCGGAGGTTGACACCCATAATGGTTTGATCGAAGGCAAGGTGATCCGCATCGATCCGTCAGTGCAGAATGGCACGCGCACGGTGGACGTGGCCCTGGTCGGCGATCCACCCCCTGGAGCAGTGCCTGACCTGAGTGTGGACGGCACCATTGACCTAGAGCGTATTGCGAACGCGCTCTTCATCGGACGCCCGACCTACGGTCAGGAGAAGAGCACAGTCGGCCTATTTAAGTTAGAGAGCGATGGCATCGCAGCCGTGCGGGTGCAAGTCACGATGGGCCGGAGTTCGGTCAACACGGTCGAGATTCTGGGTGGCTTGAAAGAAGGCGATCAGGTGATTTTGTCCGATGTTTCGCGCTGGGATCAATACGACCGGCTCCGGCTGAACTAGCCTTGGCGAGGCCGAGGCGTGATAGAAGTTCAAGATTTAGAGGAAGGCAAAATGAGCGAAGCAGAGAACGTCCTGATCTCACTGAAAGATGTCGGAAAAGTCTTTTATACGGATGAGCTAGAAACTCATGCATTGTCGGGTATCAACCTTGAGATTCGAAGAGGCGAATACGTTTCGGTCGCCGGACCATCGGGTTCCGGCAAGTCGACGCTGATGGCCATCATCGGATTGCTCGATTCGCCGACCCATGGGCAGTATTTTTTCAAGCAGAAGTCGGTCGAGAACCTGGATATTTCGGAGCGCGCGGTGATCCGGAACCGTGAGATCGGTTTTATCTTTCAAAGCTTTAACCTGATCGGCGATCTGACGGCGTACGAAAACGTGGAATTGCCGCTCACCTATCGTTCGATGAGCGACGGCGAGCGCAAGCAGCGGGTGCAGCAGGCGTTGGAGCGGGTAGGAATGAATCACCGGGGCAAGCACTATCCTTCGCAACTCTCGGGCGGCCAACAGCAACGCGTAGCGGTGGCACGCGCGCTCGCCGGAAGTCCTTCAATCCTGCTGGCAGACGAGCCGACGGGCAACCTCGACTCGTGCAATGCCAACTCCGTTATGGATCTGTTGCACGAATTACACTCAGACGGCGCGACTATCTGCGTGGTCACTCACGACCCTCGCTTCGCTCGTCATGCTCAACGCGGCATCCACTTGTTTGATGGACGGGTCGCGGATGAAAACGAAGTCGCGATTTCGATGATGGAGTGAGAGCGAGAAATGCCCGCCTTCGACTCGCCCAATCTCTTAAACGACCTGACAGGCGAATCCTTGAAAGAATGCTTCCGATTCGCACCACACGAATCAGCCTGGCGAACCTGATGCAACGTCCCCTATTGGGAAGCGCATGACTTCTCGTTGCTCTAGGGTCAGCGAGTTCCACAACGCGGCTGGAATCGCGTTAACCTCGCGGCTGGTGTCCGCATACCATCTCCGCACATAACGAACGCTAACCAGAACTCGGGGACTCTCCGTGGAGTTCGGTGTCCCTCGATGCAACACCCAAGGATGCCGGATGAGTACATCGCCAACTTCCAGCGATATCGGATGCAAGGGGATATCGCCACTGACCACAACACGTACTGCCTGATCCCGAGACATGCGATGGGTGCCAGGCGCGATCTCAATTGCCCCGTTCGATGTTGTAATGGGGCACAGGCCAAAACTGACAAGCAGCATGTACGGAGGGAGGCGCAAATCAGGATCCTCCTCAAAGAGTGGCCGCCGATAATCGATATGCACGTCTTGATAATCAGAGCCTCGCAATGGCACATCGCAACCCCACTGGTCGGCGACTATCCGCTCGCCCATACAACTCCTGACAATGTTTAGAATGTCTGCGTCAAAGAAGAACCGGGCGTCAAAACACCCTGGCGAGAATGGCATCGGGAGAAAGTATCGATTCAGTCCGCGATTTGGCTGATGTTTGCCAAGGTATGCAGACAGAACAGGCCAAAACGAGTCTCTGCATACGTCAATGAGGTTTGTCGGAAGATGTCTCCGTAGGACGCAAAATCCGCGATCCTGTAAATCGGAGAGCTTCGCAGCGGTTGTCATGGGCAATAAGAGTCTGCACAGAGTCACCCTCGCGGTCAAATTCGTCCCATCGGAGCAGTAGCAGATGCTCTAGCCGTAACCGCGGAAAGCTCGCATAGGATCAGTGCTTCTTTGGCCAGAACTCTTGCGAGCTGCAAACGGTCTCTCGCGAAACTACCTTCGGTTTCTCAATTGCGATGTTCGAGGTTTTGATTCTCGCTGTCATCTGGGTTCAGGAAGACCTCTTCCGCCCGGTTTTCCTTGCGCGACACTTTGACGGCCAACGCCGCCAGTCCGCCGGTGGAAACCGCGCCGGCAACGACCAGTCCCATGGTTGCTAAACAGAATGGACACATGGTGCACCTCCTCGAGTAGCGAAGCGTGACTGCTAAGCAGTCTTCATAAGGGTGACGGGCGTTTTAGCGAAGATGACGAAGTGGCTCGTTCTTTAGCTCGCTTTCTCCTCAGCATCGCGATTTCTTCGGAAGGTGGCCTCTCCCGCGTCGGATACCTTGACCCACTTCGGATCCGGCGGGGCCTCAGCATCGTAATTGTCATGCCAGTTCCACCACTTGTACGGCGGAGTCTGCGGATAACCTTCTGGCGAATCCTCCCAAGTCTCCTGACGCCCGAGCGGCGTGACATCGAGGTAGCTCCAAACGGTTCCCATCGCCTCGTCGCCGCGGCTGTTGATGAAATACGTGCGGAAGACCTTGTCGCCGTCGCGGAAAAACACGTTGTGGCCGTGCCATTCATCGACGCCGAAGTCCTTGTCGAAGCTATCGGTCATGGTATACCAGGGAATTTTCTCCCAACCCATCCGCGCCTTCAGACGCGCAATTTCTGTCTGCGGTGCGCGCGACGCATAGACGAGAGTCGTGTCGCGAACGTTCAGATGCGCCAGGTGGGAAACCTGATCGGCGCCCAGTGAGCAGCCTCGGCATGCATGATCGGGCCAGCCAAATACTCCGGGCTCGAAGAATGCGCGATAGAGGATCAACTGAGGCCGGCCCTCGAATAAATCGAGAAGGCTTACTTTGCCATTGGGTCCTTCGAACTCGTACTTCTTGTCCACTGCCATCCAAGGCATCCGCCGGCGTTCAGCGGCTAGCGCGTCACGCGAGCGGGTAAAAGCCTTTTCCTTCACGAAGCAGTTCTTGGCGCGCAGTCTCCCACTCCTCCTGCGAGACGATGGGGGGTGTTTTCATAGCGAGAAGTCCTTTCTTGTTGCTTGCCGACATTTTCATTTCTCCTTCTTATTCGGATTGGGGATGATTGCTTCTGCATCATTCTTTTTGCGAGAAACTTTCACAGCCAACGCTGCCAGCCCACCGGTGGAAACCGCTCCGGCGACCACTAATCCCACGCTTGCCAAACAAAATGGACACATCGTTTACCTCCGCGGAGCCAACTTGGCCGTTAATCCGCTTCCATAGAGTTGACGGGTAAGATGGCGGGATTTCTACAAGGGGGAAAAAAATAAGGGCGATAGCGGGACCGACGCTTTGCATCAGACTGCCAGATTGCTCTGAGGGCTCACTTCCTTGCCAACCTGATCGCTCGCCAGAGCATCCATTCACGGCCGGAAAAGAGAGTGAAATGGCATCTCCCTTACCTACGGCACAAAAATAACAGTCCCGATGGCGATCGATGAACAGATTCCCGGTGTCAACACTGCTTGGGGGTCACGACTATGGCTGTGAAGCGTGTGATCCACGGTGTGCACGTCGTCCCTATGGGGTTCGCAAATGCCTTCCTGATCGAGAGCGACGACGGGTTGACGCTGATTGACGCCGGGTACCCGGGTAAGGAGGCAGTGGTCTTCGACGCGATCCGAGGGCTGGGGCGTTCGCCGGATCAGCTCAAGCAAGTGATTTTCACTCACGGCCACCCCGATCATATCGGCAGCGCCGCTGCGGTCGTGCGGGAAACTGGTGCGAGGACCTACATGCACCCGCTCGATATCCCTCTGGCTCAAAGTGGAGGTCCCTTTCGGCCTTTGAGGCCGGCACCTGGCCTGTCGCGGCGGTTGATGTGCAAGTTGCTCTACCATCCCGACGAGCAAATGGAGCCGATTGCGATTGACCGGACTCTGAACGATGGGGAAATATTGCGCGTCGCCGGTGGCATCGAAGTCATTCATACTCCTGGGCATTGCGCGGGGCAGGTTGCGCTGCTGTGGCGTCCGGGACGCATGCTGTTCGCCGGCGACGTATGCATGAACATCATGGGCCTCGGTGATCCTGTCGGCTTCGAGAGTTTGGAGGAAGGTCGTGCCAGCCAGCGCAAACTTGCCAGCCTTTCATTCGATGCTGCCGGGTTCGGTCATGGCGATCCAATCGCCCGCGATGCCTCGACGCGTTTCCGCAATAAGTACGGCACAAGTCCAGAGGACGTGGATCGACGGCGACCCGCAGCTTAATGCCTAGACCTGGAGTCTGGCCGCTCGACTGTAGTCGTCGGCGGGTCCGCCGCAATCCCGTGCAGGTCTGTCAGGTTAGCGTTCGCGCAACCCAGACCATTACAAATCAGCCGCGCTTTTGCAGTAGAAACTGTTTGACTGCCGGATCTTCCGCGAGACCGATTGCCCGGTCGAAAGCATCCGCAGCCTCAGATGTCTTGCCGAGTCGTTGCAACAAATGAGCGCGAACCGCCCAGTAGGGCTGATAAGTGGAGACATCGTCCGAGTTGATCCCATCGAGCACCGCCAATGCAGCCTCTGGTCCGTTCGCTTCGCCTGTCGCCGCAGCGTATCCGGTTAGCGTACCGAGGGTGGGCGAAACGTGCATCAGCTGTTCGTAGAAGAACATGATCGCAGCCCACTCTGTCTGGCCGCTGCGCGCCCGCTCAGCATGTACCGACTGAATCGCGGCCTCAAGTTGAAACCGGCCGCGACTACGGCGACTCGATGCCTCGGCGAGATGCCTTTCTGCCTCGTCTATTAATGGCCGCGACCATTGCTGCGAATCTTGTTCCGAGAGAGGGACGTACCGGCCATCCGGCCCTCGCCGCGCTGCTCTGCGGGCTTCGCAGTGGAGCATGAGCGCCAGCAAACCGTGAACTTCGGGTTCGGCGGGCATCAGGTGCAGAAGCACTCGCGCAAGCCAGATCGCCTCTTCGGCCAGGTCGCGTCCGCGCTGGTCAATCCCCGCCATGTCATCCCAACTGATTCCGAACGCGGCATAAATCGCTTCGAGAACGGCATCGAGTCGCTCCGGCAGTTCACGTTCCTGCGGGACTTCAAACCGAATACCGCCGTCGCGGATCTTCGTCTTGGCGCGCACCAGCCGCTGCCCCATCGTCGCCGGTGAAACCAGGAAGGCATGGGCGATGCGCGCGGCGTCAAGGCCCAGAACGCTCTGCAGCATGAGCGGTGTGTGCATCGCAGGATTGATAGCGGGATGCGCACATACGAACAACAGCTTCAGGCGTTCATCGGGAACCTCGGTCGACGAATTCATTTCTTTGGACTCCTCTCTCAGCAACACGAGCGTAGGTTCGCTTGCCGCAGCTACCTGCTGATGACGCACATAGTCAATGATCGAGTGGCGGGCCGTTGTTAGTAGCCACGCCTCGGGATTCTGTGGCACGCCGTCTCGCGGCCAGGTCGTGAGTGCTTTGACCAACGCATTACTGAGGGCGTCTTCCGCGCTGGCGACGTCGCGCGTGTGCGACGAAAGGTATGCCACCAAGCGGCCGTACGACTCGCGAGCGACCTGCTCGATGGTTCGGTGAGTGCTCTCCTGAGCGCTGCCACTCATCCCGTAACCCGGCGCTTGTACTCAGGTGAAACGGGACGGACCTCCACGGCACCGGCCGACGCGGCCGGGCAGCGCGCTGCCCACTCGAGCGCCTCGTCAAGGGAAGGGAGTTCCAGAATTGTGAATCCCCCTAGTTGCTCTTTCGTGTCCGCGAAAGGGCCATCCTGCACACGCCGTTTACCATCCTTCATTCGCACTGTGGTTGCGGTCTCCGGAGGTTGCAGCGGATCGCCACCCACGTAGATACCAGCCTCCAGGATTGCCTTGTGATATGCCCGCCACGCACCAAGATAGGAATCGTTCTCGCTGCCATTCCGTGCTGCAAAATGCTCTGGTGTTTCGAAAATCAGCAGGGCGAATTGCATCGCCTTTCTCCTTTAGAACAATTGTCGGCGCCTTGCGCCTCTGAATCTATGACGGTCGGGAAGCAGTCCATTCGACAGGGTTCAGGAAATCTCGAGAAATTTCAAGCGGAAGAGGGAAATTTACAAACTCGCAGTCCTGTGCAGTTGGATCGGATTGGGTAGCCAGGGGGAAGGCTCCAAATCCTAAATCTGGCATCGAGCTCGGTGAACTAGAGCAATATCTCAGCTCTCTTTTGCATCAACCGATTCGAGTGATCGGCATGCCGGCTTCGCACTAACGACGGTTACGTTTCGGAAACAAGCTTCACGTATTCTTCAAGCTTCATGCTATGCGGCTTGACTGCTTTTAACCTTTCCTAAGGCAGTCCTCGCCAATCTCGTTGGGCATCAGTCGCGAGTTTCATAGACCCACAGCTCAGCCCCGCGATTAGAACGTCCGGGCACCGCTAGATAAAGGCTGTTATGTTTCCCTACTTGACCGTAATAGGCGCTAGTGCGGGCGCCGATGGTACTCGGCACTTTCGCCAACAGGGAGTAGTGGTCGGCATCGCCTTGCTGGTAGACGTAGATCAAGCCCTCTCCGCCCGGAACGTAAATGCGGCGACGCGTCGCGTCGTACCACATGTCGTCGGAATCCGCTGCGCCCGGAAGCCGGGCGACTTCGTGACCCGTATCCATGTCGAGGACCAGGAGGAGGGCGGGGCGACGTGCTGCGACGAACAGCCGACGATGCTTCTCATCGAGCGCCATGGGGAAGTTGGTGCCGGCGTTGGTGAGCGTCCACTTTGTAATTTTTCCTGTAATGCGATCGATGACAGCGATTTGACTTTGCGAAGCCAGGTTCACGAAGATTCGAGGACCGGATTCTTCCAACTGGAACGACTCGGGATGCGCCCCAAGCTCGAAGCTCTCGCCAACAATTTTGTTAGTCTGAGCATCAATCGTCCCAATCGCTCCCTCGCCATATCCCACGTAAATCAAGTGCCGCGATGCATCGTAACGAAGTTGATCTGCATCGTCGGCGAACTTAACGGAAGCAAACGGCTCATAAGTGGTTCCGTCAAAGATCTTGCAGGAACCATCGCCGCTGTTAGTGACCACGATCCGATTCAAGTCGGGAATGAAGGCGACGCCCTGCGGCTCGTCTAATCCTGTGTTGATGGTATGAATTTCCCGGCTGCGGTGAACGTCTAACACGGCGACCGTGTCATTGCCGTAGACGGAAGAGAACACGCGTCCCGTCTTTGCATCCACCGCCATGTGATCGAAGCGGCCGTCGGCTCCCGGGACTGCGATGATCCGATCAAGGATAAGAGGCTGGTCGGTCGAAGGCGGTTCCTGTCCGAAAGTGCAGGTCGCAAGGGCTAGACAGGTAAAGAAAGCGAATTTGTTCCAAGGTGTCATTTCGCAGCTCCGCCGACGGGACTTGCGATGTCGAGCCGAGGTGGCATGTCGAGGAAACAGCGCAGCACGTGCCAGAATTGCTGGCGGTTGGTCCCCAGAGCGATAGAGTGCGAGGCTCCGGGAAGGATGACAAACTCACGATCGGGAACCGGAAGCTTCTTGAAAAAATTCAACAGATCGTCTTCGGTCGCGATGCCGTCGAATTCGCCGCGGGCAATCATCACCGGCATTTTCAATTTGGTGGGATCGACCAGCGGTAACTTGGTGGTCATGTCGAGATAGCTGCCGGTAGGAACTGAGTCGCCGAACTTCAATTCCGCATCCGCCATGGCGTCGGCGACGGCGGGATCGGACGTGCCTGGTTTATCGCGAGTGAAGATGCTGTGGATCATTTCGCGGTTGCGAGGGCGGCGGTTGTGGGTGCGGTAGTAGTCGTCGTCCTCGGCGCGCTTTGTCAGTGTGGGGGAGCCCTGGCCGGTCCAGGTAAATGCCGCTAACGCGAGGCGCTCTACGCGATCCGGTTCGTTCATGGCGAAAACCCCGGCGCGCAAGGCTCCACTGGATTCTCCGTACAAGTGGAAGCGGGGTTGTCCGGTTTCGTGAAGAACAACGTCCGACGCTACCTTGAGATCCTCCGCCCCGGTTGCGATATCAGAGTTGCCAGGGCTCAGCGAGGAGCGGCCGTAGCCTTCGAAATCCATGGTCCAGACGTCGAATCCGTATTCGGCGAACTTGTTCATCAACGAGTATTCGCCGTGGCCGGGAACGGTGAGGTCGAAGGTCGGTCTTGAGGAAACCGAAGAACCATGTGCGAGGAAGAGCACGGGGCGGGGCGTACGGTCGGTTGCGGGATCTCCCATCCGTTTGCGAAAGAGATAGAGCGACAGGCCATCCTTCTTCGCCCAGTATTCCTTGCTCCAGATCTGGGTGTCGAGCGCGCTTTGTGCCATGACAATCGGGCCGCCGACAAATCCGCCCACGACACAGGCTGCGGTGCGCGTGAGGAGCGAGCGGCGTGACAGTGCAGAAGTTCTTGTCATGAATTGCTCTCAATTCCTTCCAGAACAGAATGCGACCTAATGGGACAGCGCTTCGGAAAGGTTCTGCTCGAGCGTTGCGCCATCGAGTTCATGCTCCCATCGCGCCACCACGAGAGTGGCGACTCCGTTTCCGATCATGTTAACAAGGGCGCGGAACATGCTCATGAACCGGTCGATGCCAAGAATCAAAGCCATGCCGGCGACGGGGATGGTCGGGATCACCATCAGCGTGCCCACCAAGGCGATGAAAGCCGCACCTTGAACCCCACTTGCTCCTTTGGAAGTCAAGATCGCGACACCGAGGATCACCAACTGCTGTTCGAGTTGGAGGTGCGTGTTAGTAGCTTGCGCCACAAAGAGCGCCGCCAAAGTCATGTAGATGCTGGTTCCGTCGGTGTTGAAAGTGTAGCCGGTGGGAACGACCAAGCCCACCAATGACTGGGAGCATCCCAGCTTCTCTAACTTCTCCATCAAAGTGGGGAGGGCAGTCTCGGACGAACTGGTTGCCAGTACCAGGAGGATCTCTTCCTTGATGTAGAGCAGAAAACGAACGATGTTGAATCCCGCGAGCCTGGCGATTCCCCCCATTGCCACAAGGACGAAGAGCGCACAGGTCAGGTAAAACGTCGCAATCAATTTCGCCAGCGGACCGAGTGACGCGATGCCGTACTTCCCCACTGTGAAGGCCATCGCGCCAAAAGCGCCGATGGGGGCGAAGCGCATGATGATGTTAACCACTCCGAATACGGCTTGCATCAGGGATTCGATCAGATTGATAAGCGGCTTGCAGCGTTGGCGAGCTGCCGACATTGCGAAGCCAAACAAAATCGCAATCAGCAGCACTTCCAGAATGTCGCCCTTCGCAAAGGCGTCGACAACAGTGTTGGGGATGATATGCATCAAGAAGTCAGTCAGGCTTTGAGCCTTCGCCTGTCCCGCATAGGCGGCAACCTCGTGAGCGTCGAGAGTGGCCGGATTGGCGTTGAAACCCTCTCCCGTTTTGACGATGTTGCCGACAATCAAACCGATCAGGAGCGCGAGAGTCGATACGATTTCAAAATAAAGAATTGCCTTCCCGCCGACGCGGCCGACCTTACGCATGTTTTCCATGCCGGCGATCCCGGTCACGACGGTGCAGAAGATCACCAGTGTGATCACCATGGTGATCAGCCGGATGAACGCATCGCCGAACGGCTTCATGGCGACGGCTCGGGTCGGGCTGAAGTAGCCGAGAACCACAGCCACGGCCATGGCGATCAGAACCTGTACCCACAGTGGCGGATAGGGAAACTTCTTCTTGGGGGGATCTGGGGCCAGATCCGGAGGGGCGATAACCGAAGTCGGAGCTTCGCTGCTCAAGCGACTCCTTCCGGGGTATTTCCCAAATCATAGGCGTTGAACGACGGCGCGATCTGCGGCGCATAACAGGGCAGGATTGCCGCGGGCTTCACCCACCCGTCACGTGGACGGCCACCGGAGGCGTGAAGGAACTCCTGTGTGTGCTTGAGTTTATCGGCGAATTCCATCCCCGGGTCCACGAATCAGTAATATTGGTGACAATTTGTTTCTGCGCGCAGGTGTCTGAGGCAAAGGCCAGACCTTATTCCAAGTTGACTCGGCTCTGATCAACTGCGATATAATCGCAGCCTTTTGAGAAGGAGCTGCCTCATTGCACGATGTCGAATGCTAGCGATTGAAAGGCAGAGCGTCCTGTGGGAATGGCAAAAGAAATCTTAAGAATTTCTTTTTTCAATCACAATGGCAACTCCCGTCAATGTTTTGTATGAGTTCGGGCCTTTCCAGTTAGACCCACCAGAGCGGTTGCTTCTGTGCGACGGCCAACCTGTTTCGCTCACTCCAAAGGCTTTTGATCTCTTGCTCGTTCTGGTAGACCGGTCAGGACACCTGGTCGAGAAAGAGGAGTTGCTGAGGACGGTTTGGCCCGGTTCTTTCATTGAGGAAGGCAATCTTGCGGTAACGATTTCTCTTCTCCGCAAGGCGCTCAACGACGATCGCGGCCATCACCGGTACATTGAGACAGTTTCCAAAAGGGGATATCGCTTCGTTGCCGAAGTGAAGCGTCTTGACGACAGTGCGTTGGTGATCGCGAGTACCCGGCACGCCGAAGAATCGGGACCGCAAACTCTCTTGCGAGAGGTGAATACCCCGTCCGCTCCTCAGCGATGGAGGCAACGCCCCAGAACAAAGTTGGTTGGATTCTTGCTGTTCGCAAGTCTGCTGGCACTCCTCGCCTTCGGACTCATACTCCGCAGGGAAGGCTCGAGGCAGATCGAGGGATCTCCCAATATCGGTTCGCTCGCGGTTTTGCCATTCCAGACGCTGGGCACAAACAGTCCAGATAAGTTTCTGGAATTGGGAATGGCCGACGCGGTCATCACCAAGCTGGCGAATACAGGACGAATCACGGTGCGTCCGACCAGCGCCATCCAGCAATATGCGGGAACTCATCTTAGCCCACAAGAAATCGGCCGCGAGCAAGGCGTGGATGCAGTTCTCGATGGCAGGATCCAACGCGACTCAGACCGGGTCCGTCTGACCGTGCAACTGATTCGTGTGCGAGACGGCCTGCAGCTCTGGGCCGACACTTTCGACCGCAAGTTCACCGACGTCTTTGCTTTAGAGGACGCGCTTGCCGATATGGCGGCACAGTCGATCCGACTCAACCTGACGGGGGCAGAAACCCTTAAATTCACTAAGCGTTCCACGGAGAATCCTTCCGCATATGAGGCCTACATGAAGGGACGCTATTTCTGGAACAAGCGTACCGACACTGGGCTCAAGAAGGGACTCGACTACTTCCAGCAGGCAATTAAGTTGGATCCGGTTTTTGCAGAAGCCTATGTGGGAGTCGCTGATTCGTACGCCACGTTAGGACTGTACGCGGTGCTTCCTCCCAAGGAGGCATTTCCGGCAGCCAAAGAGGCTGGTACGCGCGCTCTGCAAATGGACGACAGCCTGGCGGCCGCCCACGCAACCTTGGGATTCATTAACTTCTACTATGACTGGGATGCCACGGTCGCGAACAACGAATTCCGCCGTGCTCTGGCAGAAAATCCCCACTATGCGATGGCGCACTCGTGGTATGGCGAGAGTCTGGCAGCCAAAGGTGATTACTCGGAAGCGCTAGCCGAGGCGCAAAGAGCGTTGCAGGACGATCCTCTTTCCATGATCGTAAGCAGTAACGCGGGATGGACGTTCGCTCTTGCAGGGCAGTACGACCGGGCCGTCGAGACATTGAAGAAAGCGATCGAAATCGATCCTGCTTTCCCGCGAACTCACTTCCGTCTGGCAGAACTCTACGAACAGCGGGGAGAATACGCGTTGGCGATTCCTGAGTTCGAGCAGGCCGTGCAGCTCTCTGCGGGCGATCCCTACTATGAGGGATCACTTGGACATGCTTATGGAGCTTCGGGAAATTTCGCTCAAGCACGGAGAGTGCTTCAGAGCTTGCAGTCGCGTCCTGCGGATCAATATGTGCCGCCTTACGCAATCGCGCTTATTCATGCAGGATTGGGAGAAAAAGATCAGGCCTTCGAGTGGCTGCAGAAAGCAGTCGAAGACCGTTCCACGCCGATGGTATTCCTCCGGTCCGATCCCGAACTCGCAGGACTGCGCTCAGACCCACGGTTTGCGCGGCTCGCACAGTTAGTAAATTTCTGAGGCCAGCGATTAGCGGGCATTCTTGTCGAGCCACTTCATGAAATATCTCGCGATATCGGCGCTGTTCTTTTCTGACATCATCTGGTGACCGTTGCCGGGAAGCCCCACATCTTCCAATCTGACATACTCCGTCTTGACGCCCGCCTGATTGAGCCACTTGGCAACGCAGCGAGCATAGGGCCGGTGATAGCTGGCCTCCGGCGAGGCGTTGAGGACCGGGATTCCGATGAGGTTAATGAGCTTGTGTGCTGGTTCTTTTTGCAGCCAGCAGGGAACAAGCCCCGGGCCATCGGCCTTTTCTTCCTGCACCGGTTGCAACTCGGAAGCTTCTTTGATCGCGGGATCGTAATGCATGGGGAAATTGGTGAGGCCCCAGATGTGCCCCGGGCCTCGCGCATCTAATTCGGCATTCTGGATAGGCGGACCCCAAGGGTCGGTCGCGATGATTGCTTTGATCAGTTTCGGACGAGCGTCGGCGAGCAGCCATCCGGAAGTGGCTAATCGCGAATGCAGCAGCAGGATGACGGGCTTCCCAATCAAGTCGACAAGTTGCTCGAGATCTTCCGCGGCCAGAGGTTCCATGTCGTCGCCGGAAGGAAAATTGAGTTCGGTCTTAGCGAAATAATCGAACACCGGATCGCCGATCTGTCCCTTGTTCGGCGCATTGCTGGGCCACTGGCTGTACCTGCTGGATTGCGGCCAACTGCGTTGTGGATTCGGAGGAGGAGCGCCACCGCTCCACACCTGCTCCATCAATTCCCCGGTGCGCGGTGGAATCACGTCGCCATCCAGACCGGGAATAAATGCGGATCGGCCGCGGCCGGGGAAATCCATCATGTAGATTGTGTAGCCCGCGTTCAGAAAGTTGTACGCCCACCCGGGCCGGCCGTCAGGTGTTTGTAAAAGTCCGATGCTGGTTTGCCCGCCTCCAGCCTGAACGAACAGAATCGGATATGGATGGCGGATCTTTTTCGGCACCCAGACTTCGACGTACATGGCGCCGCGCATCCGCTGTTTTCCAGGCTCTCCCACCCATTTACCGCCAACGTAGAAGTGGCCTTGGCGTCCCATATTTGCCGTAGAAAACGTCGGGACCGTCTTGAACGGAACGGAATAAGACTCGTCGTCTGCACTCGTCCCTAATTGGCTGGTTAGAAGTACAAATGTCAGTACCGAACAAATCACGCACCAGAGCCGCATATTTCCTTCTTCAGGTTCGCTTCAGATTTGAGTGCTAGAATCCCCGAAAATAGAGTTTTCTTTTTCGCCTACACTTTGCGCCTTATATAAGGCGGAATATTCCGCTGTCAACTGAGGAACCGAGAAATGTCTACTGTCGCGGGTTTAAAACCGTTGCCCTTCCTGATCGGAAGGGAATGGATTCAAGACACTGTCTCTCATTTCGCGCATGTGAACCCCGCGACTGGCGAAGTGAACTACGAGGTTTGCGCCGGCACCGAAGACCACATTGATGCAGCAGTGCAAGCCGCGCATAAAGCGGCCAGTGACCCATCGTGGCGCAATATGTTGCCTCACGTCAGAGCGCAGCTTCTGAACAAAGTCGCCGATCTGATGATGGAGCGCTCCGATTTACTGGCGCGCTGTCAGATGCTCGAGAACGGCAAGGTATGGAAGGAGTGCAAGAACCAAGTCATCAACGGTGCCGCAACCTTCCGCTACTGCGCTGCCGCGATTGAAACGCTGGGCTCTGAGATCACTCCACCGCGCGGCAACTATCTGAGCATGACGGTTTACGAACCGTGGGGAGTTGTTGCGGCGATTACGCCATGGAATTCTCCGATTACTTTGGCATCAAACAAGATTGCAGCGGCACTGGCTGCAGGAAACGCGGTTGTGCTGAAGCCCTCCCCTTACACTCCGACGTCAGGCATCGAACTGGGACGAATTGCGCTTGACGCCGGAGTTCCGCCGGGCATTCTTAATGTCGTAACGGCGGCGGGAGGCGAGATCGGTGATGCTCTTGTAAATCATCCCTTGGTACGCATGGTTTCGTTTACCGGAGGCACAAAAGTTGGTCGAACCATTTCCGAACGGGCCGGCAAGAGGCTGATTCCGGCAGTGTTGGAACTTGGGGGAAAGTCGCCTCACATCGTTTTCGCCGACGCCAATCTCAAGGCTGCCGCCGACGCAGTCACTGTCGCCATCTTCGAAGGCACAGGTCAATCGTGCACCGCAGGGTCACGCTTGTTCGTCGAACGCAAAGTCTATGACGAATTGATCTCCGCGATCATTGAGCGCGCACAGGCACTGCGTGTGGACCTTCCGGATGCTCCCGGCGCCCAACTCGGTCCAAGCGCTAGTTTTGCGCAGCGCGAGTTCGTCGAGAAAATGGTCGAGGGTGCGCGGCAGGAAGGCGGGGAGATTTTAATCGGAGGCGCTCGGCCGCCGGAATCCCGTTTAACCAAAGGCGCGTTCTATCTGCCCACGATTGTTGCCGGCATTAGCAACAAATCGAAAATTGCGCAGGAGGAAATTTTCGGACCGGTCCTCTGTGCCATCCCATTCGACAACGAAGACGATCTGATGCGGCAGGCGAATGATATTCCGTATGGCCTGGCTGCGGGAATCTGGACCGCCGATTATAAGAAGGCATGGCGCGTGGGGCGGGGTCTCGAAGCCGGAATGGTCTGGATCAACACCTACAAACAGTTTTCAACAGCGGCTCCGTTTGGCGGATTTAAAGACAGTGGCATTGGCCGCGAAAAAGGACTGCAAGGCATTCGAGCCTATCAGCAGGTGAAGACGATGTTCTGGAGTATGTCTGATACCTTCGATGGCGGTTTCAGCATCGCGAAATAATCCCAGGGGGACAGTCATGGCGCATAGCGAAGTCCAGCCAGCACAAGTGAAGCCAGCAGCGAAGGGGGCCGAGTACATTGCCGACTTCCTGATTCAGCAAAAGGTGCCTTACATCTTCGGAGTATGCGGTCACGGCATACTCGGTCTGCTCGACGGATTGTTCGACCGGCAGGACGAGATCAAAGCGATCTCGGTACATCACGAGTCCGCCGCCGGATTCATGGCAGAAGCGTACTTTCGAATTACGCAAAAGCCTGTTGCGACCTACACCTCCTGCGGTCCAGGTTCGGCGAATCTGATTCTCGCCATCGCCGCGGCATTTGCGGACTCGTCAGCCATGTTGAACATCACAGGCAACGTGCCGACGCAGCAATGGAATCGTGGGCCATTCCAGGAGACCGGACGATATTTCCAAGGTGACTTCGTGAACGTTCTGCGGCCCTACGTGAAACGCAGCTTTCAGCCCACGCGGGCCGATATGCTGCCGCTCGCCCTCCGGCAAGCTTTTGCCCTGATGACCAATGGGCGACCGGGGCCGGTGAATATTGATATTCCGCTGAATGTGTTTGTCGAACTTGTCGACGAGACTTCGGCGCAGCGCGACAACCAGTGGCCGGTGGCGGAATATACGCGGCCTGCGGGTGATCCTGCTGCCGTGGATGAGGCATTGCGGTTGCTGCAGAGCGCGCAGCGTCCTGTGATCGTCGCAGGTCATGGAGTCGAGTTGAGCGGGGCGGAACCGGAACTGTTAATGCTAGCGGAAGCATTGCAAATTCCTGTAGCAACTACACCATTCGGGAAAGGCGTGATTGATCCGCGGAATTCTTTGAGCCTGGGGTCGACGGGACGAAATGGTTCGTATCCTGCAAATGCGGCTTGCCGCAACGCCGATGTGATCCTGGCGCTAGGAACGCGTTTTGACGATCGTGCGACGAGCGCCTGGCTTCCGGGATTTACCTACAACATCCCTCCAACAAAGCTAATTCACGTCGACATCGACCCGACTGAGATTGGACGTAATTTTCGTCCCGAGATCGGCGTCGTCGCCGATGCAAAGCTCTTCATTCAGCAACTGCTTGCTGCTCCGCGGTCTTCCGGGAATAGCCGGAGCGCATGGCTAGACCGCATTGCCGGATGGCGAAAGCGATGGGAAGAGGCGACGGCGGCTCCGCGTACTTCTGACGCGATGCCGATCCGGCCGGAACGTGCGATCGCAGATTTGCGCAAAGTGGTGCCGGTGGACGGCATCGTACTTTCCGATGTCGGCATCCATCACAATTGGCTGGTCGCTGAATTCGAAGCTTTGAAGCCGCGCACTTTCCTGCAGACCTGGGGCTTCGCCTCGATGGGCTTCGCCGTATCTGGATCGATTGGCGCGAAACTGGCAGCACCCGATCGCCCTGTGATCGCGGTAGCCGGCGATGGCTCGTTCATGATGAATTCGAGCGCCGTGCTCACTGCGGTTGAATACGACATTCCCGTGGTATGGCTGGTTTGGAACAATTTCGGATATTGCTCCATCCGCGACCAACAGCGCGGGTATTTCGGCAAAGACCGCGAATTGGCCGTGAGCTTTACCGATGCAAAAGGGAACTTGTTCTCCGCCGACTACGCCATGATGGCGCGATCGATGGGAGCGGTTGGACACACAGTTGAAAAGCCTGCAGACCTTGCGCCACAGCTCGAGGCGGCGATTGCGTCGGGAAAGCCGACCGTACTCGATGTCAGAATCGACCGTGAGGTGCGTCCTCTGGCGACAGGTAGTTGGGACTTGCCGCCGATCCCTCATCCCATGCCGAACTTTGGATGGGGCGAAGACGAATGACGGGAGTTCCGAGAGATTGATTTGACGCTATGACAACCGGGCCCAACGTCAGCGTTGCGACTTCGCCGAATGAACCACTTGCCAGCGCTGACGTTAGTTCGCTCTGGTCCGGCAAACGCCTCTACATCGCCGGCCTGTTGTTTCTGAACCTCTTCATCAATTTCATGCACCGCATTAACCTGTCGGTAGCCGCGCCTGCGATTGCCAAAGAATTCCGATGGGATGCGGGCAAGATGGGACTGCTGTTTTCTTCCTATCAGTGGACCTACTGTATTTTTCTGCTTCTCTGGGGATGGATGACCGACCGCATGAGTACGCGCTTGGTCAACGGCTTATCGGTAACGATCTGGTCGGTGGCCGGAATGCTAACAGGCGTCGCCACCACATTTGGCGGAATGCTGACGACGCGTTTGGCTCTTGGGGCAGGAGAGGCGGCTTCGTTTCCTACGGCGGGGAAAGTGGTACGCCAGTGGTTTCCGGCAAGCGAACGCGGGCTTGCAACCGCCATTTTTAACGCCGGTACGTTCGCTGGGCCGGCGTTTTCCGCGCCGCTGGTTGCATGGTTGCTGTCCAGAACGGGATGGCGCTTTTCATTTACGTTGACCGGATCGCTCGGCTTTGTCTGGGTGCTGCTCTGGGTGAAATTTTTCCGGGTGCCGTCGGAATGTTCCTGGTTGCCGCAGCCTGAGCGCGATTACATTCTGTCTCAATCCGACTCCCGAGCGAAGTCGGTCGCACCCAAGGGCACATTGCTTCGTCTGGTATCGCGTAAGACTATGTGGGGTTTATTTCTTACCCAGGGTTGCTGCGCCTATACCATGCTGCTGTTTCTATTTTGGCTGCCTTCCTACCTGGTGCAATCGCGCCGCATGTCGTTGGTGAAAGCCGGATGGTTCACCTCGGTGCCGTACGTCTTCGCCATGGCGTTGGGATTGCTTGTGGGGAAGTTGAGCGACAGCCTGCTGACGCATGAGGCGGTGAGGCAGGGAAAGCGCCGCAGTCTGTTGATCGTGTTCATCTTGCTGTCGGGCGCGGTTCTGTTGACCAACATGGTCGGAAACGAATATCTACTGCTGGCGCTTCTTTCCTTTTGCTTGGTTTGCATTTCCAGCGCCCTGTCTCTGAACATTGCGCTTACCAGCGATCTGGTGTGGAATCCGGAGATGCTCGGAACGGCGATGGGTTTTCTGATCCTGGGGGGAAACATCTTTGGATCTCTGGTGCCGATTGCCACCGGCTACATTGTGAAATGGACCGGCAGCTTCGACCTCGCCTTCTACCTGGCTGGGTTTCTATTGCTGGTGGCCGCCGTGGTTTGCTTCACCATGACGCGAAAGCCCCTAAGTTTCCAGGAAAACGCGGCGTGAGTTTACGGATGGATGGAGGGAAAGTTCACAGATGAACACTCAAGCCAGGGGTTCGTGGTCTTTGCGGATGGTGGCGCCTCTCGAGCCGGGGATCGTGTGCATCGACATCGACCGCATGTTTGATTTCTATACCGGAGTTCTCGGGCTCCGATTCGCAACCGACGCCGAGGCGGCTCCGGAGATGAGTACAAAGTTCGGTACCGGTCCCAACGGCTTTCGCATCATCCGTTTGCAAACCCCCTACGGCGAAAGGATCAAGTTGATCCAACCCAAGAAGACCACCCTAACCCTGCGGGAGAGTCCTGACTGGGTTTTCGAGCGGCAAGGCATCGCCTACATCACATTTGTGATCGCGGATGTCCACGAGGTTACCAGCCGGCTGAAGAAGCACGGTGTCGACTTGGTCCGCGAAGCTCCGGTCGAAATTCGTCAGGGAATTAACGCGATCTTCGTAAGAGACCCGGAAGGGAACTTCCTGGAATTTGTACAGTACGAGGACTTAGCTTCGTACCGGGCGGATCTGTTCAAGTGGCGCCAGTTTTTCTAGATCTGGGTAGACGAACCCATAACCCCGTTCGCGCGGGCCCCTGCTGCGAGCTTTTTGGGCGCCTGAGCGCACCGCGAGGAAGGCGCAAAAAACATCGCAAGTATTTGGAAGGGCTGCCTTTACTATCGAAAAAAGAAATTCTTAAGATTTCTTTTGCAGATTCCACAAGACTTAGAGTAGGGAACCCCATAGAGTTTCACGACGAAAAACATTGAACATCTCGATCTGCGAGCCAGCGAAACGTGCGTGAGATTTTCGCCATCTCGCGGGGTTTGCTCTGGAAGCAATTGACTCGCCAAGAGCCATACAGATAAGCATTTAGCTTGATGGGAAAACGAAGGGGGCTATCGTGCGTACTCGGACTGGGGAAAGTCGTTCCAAGGTATTGCTGGTATTCCTGTCAGTCGTAGTTTTGCTGTCCCTTAATGGCCAAGCTCAGGTTGCCGGTGCAACGCTGACGGGTACAGTCACCGATTCTTCCGGTGCGGTCATACCCAACGTGGAAATTACGATCAAGAACGAGGCCACCAACGAAGTCCGTACCGTCACCGTCGGTTCGGCGGGCGTTTATGCAGCGCCCAACCTATTGCCCGGGACTTATGACGTCACCGTTTCTGCTCCGGGATTTGCGACTTCGGAACAGAAGGGCATTGTCTTAACGGTGGGCGGTCAGCAATTGTTCAACGTCAAGTTGCAAGTTGGCCAGGTTACCCAAACCGTGGAGGTGACGGACGAGGCACCTGCGGTGCAATTGGCAAATTCGACAATTGGCGGTGTCGTGGACAACCGAACGGTCCAGGAACTGCCGTTGAACGGGCGCGATTGGACGTCGCTCGCTACCCTGCAACCCGGGGTAGACTCCATGGGCTCCATTCAAGCCAACACCGGCTCTCCCGACCGCGCCCGCCGCGGCTACGGGCTGCAACTGAGCATCTCTGGCACTCGTCCCACCCAGAACAACTATCGAATCGATGGCATCAGTGTGAACGATTACACCAATGGCGGTCCGGGCAGTGTGAGCGGCGCTACGCTGGGCGTCGATGCGGTCCAGGAGTTTTCCGTATTGACCAGCAACTATTCGGCGGAGTACGGGCGCACTTCCGGGGGCGTTATCAACACGCTGACTAAGTCTGGAACGAATCAGTTCCACGGATCCGGCTATGAATTCTTCCGCAACAGCGCGCTCGATGCCAAGAATTTCTTTGACCTTCCCGGCCCCATTCCCTTGTTGCACCGGAATCAATTCGGAGGCTCGTTCGGTGGTCCCATTGTGAAGGACCGCACTTTTTTCTTCATGGATTACGAAGGCCTGCGGAACAACATGGGTCTGACCACCGTGAGTCCTGTTCCGTCGGCGGCAGCACTCCAAGGACCGGTCATAGGTGCCCACAATCCCGTCCCCCCAACTGGAATTGACAAAGCAGTTTTGCCTTACCTCCCGTTGTGGGGCCCGGCGAACCCTGCCTTGGGATCTATCGGCGGCGGGGCAATCGGCTTCTATGCATTCGCCGCACCACACATTACAACGGAGAACTTCGGGGTGGGACGGCTGGATCACAAGATTTCCGCTAGCGACAGCTTTTTCGGAAGTTATCAGTATGACGGAGCAACCCTTACACAGCCCGATCAAGCCAACGACGTGCTCACCGGAAATACAACCGGAAGAGCCTACGTTGCTTTGGAAGAGACCCACATCTTCAACTCACAGATCGTCAATTCCGCTCGCTTCGGACTCAACCGATCGATCCATACCTCGGCGGGCGTTCGCGCGATTAATCCTTTGGCCGGCAACCCTGCGTTGGGCGAAAGTCCGGGGGCGGATAATCCTCAGATCGATGTACCAGGCTACGTATCCATCCAGCCTGGTCTGAATCAGATTGAGCGCCTCGACTTCTTTGAGAATTCGTACCAAGGTTACGACGATCTCTTCATTACCAAGGGGAAACACAGCTTGAAGTTGGGTTTCGCGATCGAGCGCGTTCAACTTAACGCCTTTGATCCAGCACCGGCGGGAGAAATTGCGTTCGGCACCCTTGCCGATCCCAATAACAACGGATTCCTTACCAACAACCCGATCGTTCTCTTCGCCCCGCTGCCGAGCGCGCCCTTTCAGAAGTTCCATTTTCGATCCACTATCATCGGCGGCTACATACAAGACGACCTGCGCCTTCGTCCCACGCTGACGGTGAACTTAGGGTTGCGCTATGAGATGTCGACGGTTCCTTCTGAAACCAATGGGAAGTTATCCGCGCTCCGCAGTCCTTATGGCCAGACTTTCCAGGACACGGTCGTCGGATCTACCGTCTTCAGCAATCCGACGCGAAAGAATTTCGAGCCACGCGTAGGATTCGCCTGGGATCCCTTCGGAAACGGAAAGACCTCAGTTCGTGGCGGCTTTGGCTTGTTCGATGTCCTCCCCCTGCCTTACCTGTTAGGACAGTTCGCGACCAACACCGCACCGTTTACCGAAAATGGCACGGCCAACAACCTTCCCGCGGGCTCCTTTCCGACGCAGGCATTTCAGATTCTGGCCACCCAGGCGGCCAACAATCTGGGCCTGCGCATTCCCTACATTCAGCCCAACCCCAAGCGTAATTATCTGATGCAATGGAACCTGAGCCTGCAGCGCGAATTGGCCCCGAATTTGACCGCATTGCTCGCCTACGTGGGATCTCGCGGCGTGCACATGATCTTCCGGGCTGACGATATCAACACCACCCTGCCTATCAACGGAACTCGGCAGCCTTATCTGTGGCCGATTACAGGAACAGGGACCGTGATCAGCCCCTCGATCGGACGTATGGATACGTTGCAATGGAACAACGACTCTTACTTCGACGGCCTTGAGGCGCAGGTCGAGAAGCGGTTAAGCCATGGTTTCCAGGTGCAGGGCAGTTACACCTGGAGCAGAGCCATCGACGGAGGAGATGGTTCGATCGCGAGCGATTCCTTTACGACCTCGATTCCGTCGCTCTTTTTCTTTTTGCCAAAGTATCGGCGCGCTCCGGCCGACTTCAACATCACTCACAACCTAACCGTCAATTACCTGTGGAACATTCCCTCGCGCAGCTCCCTGCAAGGTCCCGTCGCGTGGGTTGCGAAGGGATGGCAATTAGGCGGGATCATACAAATCAGCAGCGGGCTGCCGTTTACGCCGTTGATCGGCGGAGACCCGCTCGGTCTGGGTAACTCGTCGCCATTCGCTTATCCCAACCGGCTAACCGGAGCTGGCTGCTCTTCTCCCGTAAACCCGCAGAATGCAAACGGTGGATATCTCAAGGCCAACTGTTTCTCTCTGCCGACCCTACCGGCTTCTCAGTCGGCGTTATGTACTCCGGGGTCGTTCTCAAACGCTTCGAATTCTGCCCCCACCGGTCAGGTCTATTGCCAGAATCTGCTAGGCAATGCCGGCAGAAACGACGTCTACGGTCCGGGCCTGGTGGATTTCGATTTCTCGCTAGTGAAGGACACTCACATAACGGAGAGGGTGGACCTGCAATTAAGAGCGGAGCTGTTCAACGTCTTTAATCGTCCCAACTTCAATCCTCCGCTCGTCAACAACCAGTTGTTCAATCAAGATGGAAGTTCAAATATCACCCCGAGCGGGAATTTCAGTCCGCTTGACTCGACCTCAACTACCAGTCGCCAACTTCAGTTGGGATTAAAGATTCTTTTCTAATGAAGGGGGCCTCCCGCAGAAAAGGCGATAGCCAGGGTGCGAGCTCTGGCTATCGCTGACGGGGCGCCTTTAGTTTAGCCAGTTCCCCGGATGAATGCCCTCCCCAAGCGCAAACGTCGATCCCACAGTACCAACCACCGCTGATGATCGCGGCAGCGCCAGTCACCTCACCACGCCTGAGTAATCTCAGAAGTGAAGTGAAATCTCGACCAATTCCAGCTTCGCTCATCTAAGCTCTGTGAGTGACTGTTTGCGCGGTGCACAAGGAGATGAAATATGAAAGCAGTCGTTGTTCACCAATACGGCGGCCCTGAAGTACTCAAATTCGAAGACTATCCCGACCCGGCGCCGGGTCCCGGCGAAGTACTGGTGCGGGTCGCTGCCACGAGCGTGAATCCGATTGACTACAAGCGGCGTGCTGGGTTGACGAAAGACTTTTATCCCATCCAGTTCCCGGGACTCATCGGGGTCGATATCGCCGGGACGGTGGTCAAGACTGGGCCCGGAGTGAAAGGTTTTTCCGTCGGCGACCAGGTGTTCGCTATGGCGGCCGACGCATACGCCGAACTTTGCGTTGTGAAAGCTGCAATTCTGGCGAAGGTTCCCAAGGGACTCGATTTGATCCAGGCAGCGGCGCTTCCGCTGGTGACGACGACTGGCAACCAACTCATTTCCGCGACCGGCATCGAAGCGGGCCAGACGGTTCTCGTCATAGGTGCGGCTGGAAATGTCGGGCGTTCGGCGGTATTCACTGCGAAGCAACGAGGAACGGTCGTGATTGCAGGGCTTCTGAAGAGCCAGATGGATGAAGCGAAGTCCATCGGCGCAGATCAGTTGGTCGCGACCGATGACGACACTGCGATTGCGAATCTTCCGATGCTCGATGTCGTTGCGGATACGGTCAACGGCAAGACTGCTGAAAAATTGATCGCCAAGGTCAAGCCGGGAGGAGTGTTTGCATCGGTTCTCGGGGCGCCGCGGAATGCCGAGACGTACCTGGCGGTAAAGGTAGTACCGGTGTACTCGACCCCTGATGCGAAAACTCTTGAGTTCATGGCCGAGGCCGTTCGAGATGGCAAACTGGTGATTCCGATCAGCAAGAAACTGCCACTCAGCAATGCAGCCGAAGCTCAAGCCGCGGCCGAAAAGGGTGGTATAGGCAAGGTTTTGCTGGTGGCTTGACATTCGCTTGCGGACAGACGACACGAAAGGAAAATCGGAAATGAAAAAGGCTCTGCGCGGAATCAACCCAGCTGCGAAGCCGAGTGGCGATGGGTGTGTGGAATGCCTGGCGTCCCCGAAAGGTTGGTGGTTGCATCTTCGTCGGTGTGCGGAGTGTGGGCACATCGGATGCTGTGACAGTTCTCCGAGTCAGCACGCATCCAAGCATGCGGCAGCGACAGGGCATCCGATCATTGCCAGCTTCGAGCCGGGTGAGGATTGGTTCTTCGACTACGAGAAGCAGGGGATGATCAAAGGCGTGGAATTGCTTCCGCCGCATTCTCATCCAAAAAATCAACCCACTCCTGGACCAGCAGGAAGGGTGCCGGCCGACTGGGAATCGCTCCTGAACTAGCTGTTCGTTATTAGATTGGCCAGCGGATGAAACGACAGCAGGAGACACCGCATGAATCTGCCTGACCCGCCGATTGCACACGAAGGCTTCTTTGCAACTCACTTTGACCGTGGGCGACCTGGAGAAATCGACGGACTTCTATGTCCGAATTCTTGGCGGGAGAGTGATCAAGCCAGAAAATCCTCAAGTCGCCCCTCGATTGGTTCAACAAACACAGTTAATTTAGCAAGGGATACACAGAGGAGTCCCAAGCGATCGTGATGGTTTGAATTTGCTAAATCTGCTTTACGATGTATTGCATCGCAATTTGAGCGAATCGATGCGGCGTATGGGATTCTCTCGCATTGCGTGCGTCCCTACCTCACCCTGACTGGGTCCGCCGTTCCGTCCGACCACCATCCCGCCGGAATCATGAATACGTCGATTGGTTCCGGGGCGCCGTTGAACTGCGGATTCAGCATGATCGGCGAGTGCGACACATCTGCTCCCCAAACGGCACCGTCCATGAGTGGCGTGTAAAACATCAGGTGAGCCATCCAGTTGTGGTGTTCGCCATCGGTAAGATACTGTTCTTTCGACATCATGTAGGCCATGGCTCCAGGCTCCAGGGGCGGCAGCTCTTGCTTTATAAATGTTTTGATGCCGTCCATGATCTGAGCTTTGGATTGACCCGCCAATACCATTTCCGTTCTTTTATACGTCATCGGCAGGATTGAGCGGGCAGCCGGCGGATTGAAGCAGACCGGGCCTCGAATTTTAGGATTCCAAAAACCGTCAGCGCCATCACCCTCGAATGGGCCCATCCACGCTCGCTCCACAGCGCACACGAAACCGTTCTTGCCTTTGACTGCGGTTTCATAGCCGTGCCGTCCAAGAACAAGGACGTCGGCATCGCCCGAGATGGCCTCGGGCGCCGCACTCCGCGCCAGGGCAATCTCGGCATTTCGATCCGTCATCAGGTACTGGTCAAGCGGGGCCATGGTCAGATAGGACGCTTTGGCGTCTTGTGCCTGCGCTTGCCACGCAGCGGCGACTACGACAAGAAGTGCGACGTTTCTTAACGCAAAGGTTCTGAGCGGATTCGGCTTCATTGATTTCTCCGGAGATAGGGACTCGTCTCGTGTGATGCAAACCGGATGGCCCGGTATGCTTTCCTTCTTGGGTCGCCTGCGATGATAGGTTGATATCAATACAATCTGGCTGTATCAATCGCTTCCGCCTCCGGCTAATCGCAAGGCCAGCATTCCTGCCACATTTGTTGCCTGTGTTGATATCCTGCGAGGCCGTTTTCCAAGCCCTTCGTTGAGAAGGCTCGTGCTTCCGGGTGGGAGGTCGCCAAACTGATGACTGGCCACGACTGGAAATTCCTGTCGAAGTCACCAACATTTTACTGGCGGCTGCGCAATCGCGATGAGTTCCTGCTGATCGGCCAGATTGCAATCCGAATCTCTAGCCGCAAGGCACTGACTGGTCGTTGTTTCTCGGGAAAGCTTCACACAATTTCTTAAACTGCGCACTGACGGCGAGTGCAAACCGCCATTCGACTAACCAATCATCTTGCGTTGATCTCCGATGCGGCGCTCGCGGTCGTTTGCGAATCGCTCCACTCCCGCGAAAATAGAATCGGGATCGAGATGTGCTTCGGTGATCACGTCTGCTTCGAGGCCTCCGCTTCTCCAGCAATTGTCGAAATCGGACGTGAGTGAATACTCGTCCGTCAACGGCCCGAGGTTCCGCAGCGGCCACACGCGTCGCGTGCCGGTTGACACCACCATCAAATCGTAGCGCGCCCCGGACGGCAGCACCGCATCGCGATATGCTTGCGGCTGGCGATCGAATAAATCTTCACTGATCGCCGCGATGACCTTCACGTTCACACCGGCCGCTTCGAGTTTCGGCAGCACTTTCACGAGATTCACCGTGGAACTCGATCCTTGCGCGATCACGTAACCGTGGCGCGGTTTGTTGGGCGCGAAATCGCGGATCACGTAGAGGCCCTTTGCCGCAGCGCGCAGATCGGTATCGGCAAATTTACTGCGGTCGGCGACCGGGAAGTCGGGACGTGCCACTTCCAGCGTGATGAGGCCGACGTGCGGATCGCGTGCCGCGATTTCCGCCGCCGCGAAATAACCGGGCGCGACATCGTTGTAGTCCCAGAAGCTCAGATTGATCGCCTGACCGCGCGGGAACAGCTTCCACACCTGCGGCGCGAAGATGCCGAAATGTGTGCGCGCGTCGGCCGCGGTTTCAGGGCCGGAGTGCGCAGCGAGGATGTGAAGCACGCCCATGCGGAATTTGCTGTCCTGATTTTGTTGGCTCCAGACACGCGCGGGAGTGTACATCAACGGCGTGAACGCTCCGTACGTGCCGCTCAGGGCCCAAACGCCGGCGAATTTTTCGGGATCGACGGAAGCGCTTTGACTCACTAGCCCAATGGCGGTGGAAACATTGCCTGCTTCCTGAATGGGCGCTTTCAAGCGGGTGCCCAGGGGATTGTCCTTGGGATTGTAGTGTCCCCACAAACTTCCGTGCTCTACGTTGATCGACTCCGAAAGATCGGCGGCCACGGTGAAGAAACGTCCTTCGGTGACGTAGTTCATCCACTTGATAATTTCGGAAATCCCGCGACGCGCTCCAGCCACCTCGCCCGGTTTCTTGAAGAGTGAAATGCTGACCTGCTTCTCGGCGCCAGAAATCGCATTGCGAATCGAGACCTTCTGCGGTTCTTCCGGCAGGGCCGCGACGCGCAAGCGATCGTCGAGGAACGGATCGATCGAGGCTGAGATGCGCAGCTTCACGTCGTCGCGCACGGTGTCGCCGATCTCCACGAGACGCTCGGCGAGGCGATCGCCCAATCCGTTGCGGTCGAGCAGTGACATCACCACATCCATGTTCGTCTTGAACTGGATCAATCGCTCGCGATTGTCGGTGACGGGGCCCTTACGAATGCCTTCGAACTCTACGCCGTAACGCTTCTCGAACGACTGCGCCAGGGCGAGAAAATATTCCGAGTTCATCTTCAGCGCGTAGGGATGGCTTGCGTAACTCACCAATTGATCGCCGTAGCCGTCGATTTTTCCGTCGGCCGCGGTGGGCCAGTAGCCTTTGATCGTTTTGCCGATCGCGGCGATGGGACGGCGATCGTGCGGGTCCACTGCGTCGATCGCTTTCAGCACCGCGGCCACTTGGCCATAATCGTTACCGTTCGCCAGAGTGAAGACGTTCCACCCATAGGACGTCCATTGACTCACGAGATCGTAGCCGTCGTAGCCCTCGGCGATCACGCCGCCAATCTTGCCGCCAATCAGGCAATCGTCGATGCCCGCGTTGTTGTCGGAAATCATCACCCGCAAGCGCTTTCCCACTTGCAGCGCGAGCGCCTGGGTTTTGAACTCCTGCGCATGACCTTCGGTGAGCGCGAATTCACCTTCCAGCGCGATCACTTTCGGCGACGCTGGCGCGCCCACGATATCCCAGAACGCGGCTTTGCCCGCCGCCGTCGCAATGCCGATGCCCGAGGGTCCGCCGTTCACGTCGTTGGTGACGTCAACGCTCTCCGCATGTCCTGAGAGCGCACGAATGCCGCGGCCTTTGGCTTGCGCGAAGAGCGGATTGTCTTCCAAACCGGTATCGCGCAATAGCGTTTTCAGTGCGCCTGCGCCACGCCGGAATCCCAACGCGTCCACCGGTAACATCGCGACCTGTGGGTCGACGAAATAACGCCGATCGCCGGTCTGCTGATACTTGCGATACAGCGCCTGGCCCATGATCATCCACAGCGCATAGCACGTGGGGATCGAGTGGCCCGCGGCGAGCATAAATTTGTCGCAGTAGGGATGCTTGGGTCGACGGTAATCGTAACGGAGTCCTCCGTTTTCAGGACCGACCAGATGCGTCGCGACGTTATAGGGCGTGTAGGCGAGCGGCCCGCCGAGATGCCCAGTCTGCGCGTAATTTCCGAGCAGCACCAGGGTCATGCAGGTCATGAATCCAATGTCGTCGAGCAGCGGATCGTAGGCCAGAGCTTCTTGTTGGGAGGGGGAAGGGATCTCGGAAATGTACGATGTCATAGATGGTCTCAAAAGAGCTATCTTATTCTAATATCAGTGGAAACCTGAAATCGGGGAAAGACTAGCCCGAAGAAAAAATTGCGTCAATAGAGAGTCCCAGAACGGTATCACCACTCGCCCTTGGACAATACCGAGTTTCCTCTTAATGAAACGCGTCGCCTAATTTGTGACTGTCGCGCGTTTCCAGACTCTTTAGGGAAATTGAAGACGGAGGGGGACCGAGTTTTGCCCGCGGCTGGTGAAGGGGTAGTTTCTATTTCTTGGGCAGTCTGCGGGCAACAAGACCAGTTGAGCCTCAAAAGCAGGGGCGGGGTCTCCCCGCCTGCTTAGGGCTCAACTTCCATGATGACTTCGACTGCCACGGGCATGCCCAGGGGAAGACTTGCCACGCCTAACACCATACGGACTGAGAGTTTATCTTCACCAAAAACATCGCGGAATAGCTCGGAGGCAGCGTCGGCAACTTTTGGTTGATCGAAGAAGTCTCCTTCAGTGGCAAGATAGACGCATAGTCGAACGACGCGGGTTACTTTATCGAGCGAGCCTAGCTTCTGCCTTGCGGCTGACAACACATTCAGCGCAGCAATGCGAACCGCCTCTCTACCTGCGTTTGCATCCAGTTCTTTCCCTAGACGACCGACGAACTTCGGCTCGTGTCCGATGGCAGGAAGCATACCGCTGAGGAAGAGCAAATTGCCGGTCTGTACGGCCTCGACATAGGCGCCGAAGGGAGTGGGCGGAGGCGTGAGTTCGATGCCGAGCTCGTGCAGCCGGCGCTCCGCGCTGTCCGGCTGCGAGCCCTTGCGCGTTTACCATTTGCCTGAGTGCGCACCACCGTCCACGTGCAGCACCTCCCCCGTCACTTGACGGGCCTCTGTGAGATAAACCACGGCTTCCACGATGTCCTTCACGTCTGAGATTGTACCCATCGGCGAAAGCGTTTTCAGGAAGTCCTTCGGGTTGTCCTTATGCAGTGGCGTGTCCACGGCGCCGGGGGCGACCGCGTTGAAGCGGATTTTCTCCTTCGGATACTCCGTGGCCAGGCTCCGCGTGACGGCTTCAAGTCCGCCCTTCGTGATCATCGGAACCGACGCCGTAATACCTGCAATCGGGTTGTTAACCAGCGCGGCCGTGATGGTAACGACGCTGCCTCCAGACTTCTGCGCAAGCATCTGCTTGACCGCTCCCTGTGTGACGTAGATGAAGCCTTCGAGGTTGGTGGAAGATAGCGCCTTGAAGTCGTTAGCCGTGTAGTCAGTAAAGGGCTTTGTGAAGAAGATGCCCGCATTGTTGACCAGCGCGTCGATGGATCCAAACTTCTGAATGGCTGTCTCGACGATCTTCGAAGCGACAGCGCTCTCGCCGATGTTGCCACCGACGAGAGCCAGATGATCAGATTCGATGAAAGTAGCCGACTTCCTGATGTTGCGCGAGTTTGCGACAACATTGTATCCGCGATCAAGGAACGACTGGACTACGCCGGCTCCGATGCCTTGCGAAGCTCCCGTTACAATGACCGTTTTCTGTTTGATTGCCATGTCAGCCCTCCTTGGCTGTCCGATTCTCAACGCTAGTTTCGAGAGGTCATGCTATTCGCCGGCGCGGGCGCGAAATGGGCGCGCCCATCCTCGATCAACCACTGATCGCCGTGGCGGGCGGCCACGAAGAAAAAGTTGATCGGTATCACGGGGATGATCTTGCCATCTGGACCATTGACGTTGCGCACGGTCAGCAGCGCGTCGGCGACCGCGACATCGGGTTTGATGAAGCGGATCCGGTAGTTGGAGAACGCCGCTTGCGTGCTGCCGTTGACGGCTTGCTGCGCCTCGGGACCGAAGTCCTTCACCATCGCGACGTGCCCTTGCAGAAAATCACCCACCGGTGTCACGAAAGTTCCATTTTCGGCGAATAGCGATGCTCGGAGTTCGGCATTCTTCTGAAGAAAAGCCTTAGCAAAGTTGTCTCCGAGCGCGCGAATGGCTGCTTCGTCTCGAGGCTCGCCTGCACTCGCAGAGCCCGTCGCGCCAATGACGAGCGTACACATGAGAACGGTTAAGCCAACACGTTGCATCAGCCCTCGGAGCACTGGCTTGCGCTCCTGTCGCGCGGAATCAGCTCGGTATGTTTGTGAGGTTTTCATTTCTTTCTCCTTGATAATCATTTTTTCTCCTTAGTTGCTGTTTCCTTCTTCTTAGTAGTTACAAGCAGATAGTCGTTCACATCGGCAGCTCGGTCCCTACCTGCTCCGCCGCCATGTACGCTGCGTACCAGTCCGGCCAGTTCGCGTCGCTTTGCCCATTGCGCTTCTCGTGCTCGCTGTGAGCGGCTGCCGCGCGCCGCATCGCGCTTGCCAGATCGTTTGCTGACGCAAAGGTCGTCTTCGCAGGATCGATGCGACCGGGCAACCGGTGCGTGACCTCCTGGACGATCCACGCGTTGCCATCGGGATCCTCGAAGGACACGTATGAACGGTAGCTCTGGTGCTCGGGGTCCGGGCCGCTGATGCGTCCTGCCGGCGAGAACGGCGAGCCATGGAACACTTCACTCGCGTTAATGCCCCTGGCCACGAGTTCCTTGTGAGCGGCTTCAATGTCGGAGACGATCAGCCCACCCCGGAACGAGCCAGGCGCAGCCGCCGTGACTCCCTTGCCGAAAGAGATCGAGCATCCTGATCCCGGCGGCGTCAACTGGACGACGCGAAAGTCGTCTCCCATGACGATGTCGTCGTCGAGCCGCCATCCGAGCCTTGTGTAGAACTTTCTTGCACGGTCGACGTCCGAGACGGGGATGAGCGCGACCTCGAGCTTCATGTCGACTCTCGCTACACCCGCGTCATCCTTCTCTTGTTTAAAGCTGCTAGCTGTTTGACTCATGTGATTCTCCTTTTGCTCCTGACTTGGAACCTCTGCACTCAGCCCTTCAAAGGCGTGCTTGCGAGGACCTCCATTTTTTCTACCTGCGGAGGAACCGCAAATAATTCGCTGGCTCGCGCCGTCAACGTCTTTGCGATCTCTCCAGTAAGGTGGGCATTGCGTCCCGCTTCATTTGCAAACGTGTCGAAGATGCCGAACTTCCCGGGCCCGAGCTTGATCGCATACCATTTCAAGGTGCCTTTTTCATTCAGCGCGAGTGGCTGAGCTGACCTTAGAAATGCCTCGGCATCGGCCTCCTTGCCTGCGGCGTGCTTCGAGCGTGACTAACAATCCAATTGCCTCCATTCGCTTTCCTCCTGTGTTGAATTGGTTCCGGCCGATTGACCGACTTCTGCTCACAACTGTGAGTACACTGCAGAACGGAAACGGACTTGTGCGGATTTCTGCTGGGATGGTCGGAATCCTGCTAAATTCATGCTCCCCCAGAGAACTCCAACGAGTCTGGGGTTTGTATGTGAGGAGGCGACGCGCAGTTCGAATGAGCTAAGGCGTGGCCGAGTCAGAGTTATTGACGGAGGACACAGTGCTGAAGCGGGCAAGGAGCGGTGAGTTACAAATTTCCTGACAGGGCTGGACGTTAACAAGGAAGTGAAACGGCAACCCACGAGACTGAAGTTTCTGGCTGCTAACCACTAATCAGCAGGAGTGGCGTATCTTCGGAGCAGGTTTCAGGCTCGCAAGTCGCTTCGGAGCCGACAGTATCCTGGCGATACTCTGTCGGGCTAACTCCCCAGACGTCACGAAAGACCTGTGCAAAGTGCTGCTGGGTCTTGAAGCCACAGGCAACCGCCACGTCCAATACTCGCGCATCGGGAGCGCGCAACATCGCTTTAGCACGTTCAACCCTTTGGCGCAGAACAAATTGATGCGGGGTCTCGCCCGTTGACTTGCGAAACATCCGCGCGAAATGAGCCGTGCTCAATCCTACCGATTGCGCCATCTCGTCGAGACTCAAGTCGTCTTCGATCTTCGCATGGACCAGTTCTTTAATCTTTCGCAAACGCGCTGAGCCCAGCCCGCCTCGGTATAACTGCACAGGACGGTGCCTTACCGCATGACCATTGACCAGCGTTACGGCCATCGCCTGTTCGACGGAATCCAGAAACAGCCGACCATTGGGAAAGCCAGCAACCATCTCCGCGTGAACGGCCGCAACCAGCGCACTCAGGCGCGGGTTCGAAAACTTGCGGGAAGCGCGCAGTTCTACTTCGCCGTAAGCCCCGTCAGAGCCGGCCATTAGCGCAGCATCGGAAATACCGAGCTGCAGATGCGATACATTCATGAGGCCAACCCACTCGCCCACATGGCGATCGCACAGTGCTAAGTCGCCCGCGGTATAGTCGAACTTTTTCAGCGCGGAACGCTTCGATCCCCACTCAATGGAGCCGGGCCGCAACATCATTGCGAAAGCCTGATCATGCCGTACCCAATGACGCGGCTCTGTGACGGATTCGGGCCGAACGAGTTCAACTCTCATTACTTTTACCTCGTGCCTTCGGATGTGGCGTCGGCTCGCCAGGGGCTGTCTTGTCCAATTCTAGCTCCTGGGCTTGTGCCCTGTGTCGGAGCCGGCTCAACGATCTGACCGTCAGCCGCGAAGAATGGCAGCTCCAAACGGGGCACCTGTAATTCCGCCATCCACCATCAGCTCGACTGCGTTGACGTACGAGGAATCGTCCGAGGCGAGGAAGAGCACAGCTTTGGCAACATCTTCCGGCTCACCCCAACGTCCCAGCGGCACTGCGGAAGAGAAGAACTCCGCCAGCTTGGCGGACTCGTCCGAGGAGGTAGAAGCGCGGGGCCCGCGTTTCCAAATGGGAGTCTTGGTCGCGCCCGGTGCGACGACGTTCACCCGAATGTTGCGCGGTGCAAGGTCGGCGGCGATCGAACGCGCCATCGAGACCAGACCGCCCTTGGTGGCTGCATATGCGGCGACGCCGGGCTGGCCGAGATAGTTATGAACCGACCCATTAAAGATGATGCTGCCGTTGTCGTTCAGCAGGGGGGCCGCTGAATTCACCGTAAAGAAAGCGGCATTAAGGTTGGTGTGGATCACGTTCTCAAAAATGGCCTCGTCGGTCGAGCCGGTAGGGGTCCGGCCGGAGATGCCGGCATTGGCGAAGACAATGTCGAGCTTCCCGAAATCCTTGGCCAAGGCTGCGAAGAGCTGCTTGCGATCTTCCGCAATGGTGACGTCGGCGCGGAAGGCACGCGCGTTCGATCCGAGTTCTCGAACCGCCTCATCGAGCGTCTTCTGGTCGCGACCGGTAATGGCGACCTGCGCGCCCTCCGCAACGAAAAGTCTGGCTGTGGCAAGACCGATGCCACTGTTACCGCCGGTAATAAGAGCCTTTTTCCCTGCGAGCTTCATAACGCCTCCTTCTTGTACTGACTGGCATCAAATATGATGACCGTCATACATATCATGTGATGACGATGATAGATGGAGGATGCAAGAAAATTATGCGCTATCCCGTCGAAGAGACCGCTGCAAAACATGAAAGGATCGTCAAGGAGGCTTCTCGCCTTTTCCGTGAACGCGGATTTGAGAACGTAAGCGTAGGCGAAGTGATGAAGGCTGCCGGCCTGACGCATGGTGCCTTCTATGCCCATTTCGGTTCGAAAGAAGAACTGCAGGCGGCTGCCGTTGCCTACGGTCAAAAGGTTTCGCTATTGCGCATGCAGCGCAGTGACGGCAAGAGGAGCAAAGAATCCTATGCTGACCGGTACCTGAGTCGGTGGCACCGAGACAATCCAGGCGACGGCTGCACGATGGCCTCCCTCGCCCAGGAGGTGGCTCGCTCGACCCCTGAACTCAAAGCCGCGTTCGAGCAGGGGCTTGAAAACATTCTCTCCGCTAAACGCGGAGACCGGGAAGAAGCCATATTTCAAGCTGCGGCGATGATCGGCGGCGTAGTACTGGCTCGCGCCGTGCGGGATCCTCGGCTGTCCGACGAAATTCTTAAGAGCGTTCGACAAAAGCTCGGCTGATCGCCCTCACAAATCCGAATGTCGGCCGCCGCTCTTGTGATATGGAACGCCCCACTTCTGTGGCGCGTGCGTAACCCGGCTGCCAGCGTCCTTCGCTTTCTTTGAATCCGCAAGACAGAACCGTTTACAGTTCCGTTCTAGTTCTAAAATCAACCGGGAGCGACGAATGACCAAGGGGCGCATGGAGGCTTTCAGTGACGGCGTGATCGCCGTCATCATTACGATCATGGTGCTCGAATTGAAGCCGCCGCAGGGAGGCGATTTGAGGACTTTGCAGCCGCTGCTTCCGGTTTTCTTCAGCTATGTGATGAGCTTCGTATACGTGGGAATTTACTGGAACAACCATCATCACCTTCTCCATGCGGCGGAGCATGTGACGGGTGGAGTTCTGTGGGCGAACCTGCACCTGTTGTTCTGGCTGTCCCTGACTCCATTCGCCACGGCGTGGATGGGCGAAAACCATTTTGCTCCCTTGCCGGTGGCATTATATGGCGTGGTGTTAACGCTCTCCGCGATCGCGTATGTCATTCTGACCAGAATATTGGTAGCCCATCACGGGAAAGACTCTACATTGGCAGCGTCGATTGGCACGGACACAAAAGGAAAGATCTCTGTTGCAACCTACCTTGTCGCAATTCCCATGTCATTCCAGAAGCCGTGGGTCGCCTGTGCAGGCTACGCGCTGGTCGCGGTGATGTGGCTAATTCCTGATCCGCGTATCGAAAAAAGATCGCGAGATGAATTAAGCGCTCGTTCTGGTGGGACCCGGTAGTCGCCGCGCCGCATCATTTGCTCGATTGCAGCACATGCAGGGCCGCGTGGCTTTGCGCAACCGGTTGGGGAACATCCCCCTTCAACATCATCCACAGAACGCGGTTATAGAGCCGGTCGTCTGCGCGATCGGGTGCGCTGAGATCCAGACTCTCGGACATGCGCGCGGCTGCTGTATTCTGCGGATTCTTTTCATTCAAGTCTTGTGTGGGGACGATTGGATCGTAAGGCGTGAGGTCGGGCGTCGTTGCGAAGATGTCCGCCAGCGATCGGCTGAAGTAATCGAACTTGGAGAGTCGTCCCATGCCGAGGATGTCCTCGATCGCCGCGATCACATCGGTCGTGTTGATGAACCGATGGACCGTGCCGGGCCGGTTATAAGCCGACATGGCGTAGAACGGCGCGCGGTGCGAATCGGTGTGGTCAGGCCCTGCCTGGGCGTCGTCTTCTACGACGAAGACCACCGTGTCTTTCCAATAGGGGCTGTGCGACAGCGCCTGCACCATCCGTCCAAGGGCGAGGTCGTTGTCGGCCATGCATGCGCGCGGCGTGCACTTGCCCGGACGCCCGGCGGCCAGATGGTCCATTGGTAGCCACACGATTTCGAACTGTGGCATGGTGGCGTCGCGCACAAAGCGCTGGAGCTCGGCGATCCAGACATCTGCCCGTTTCTGATCCTGAGTTACGAAATCCATCGGGACGTAGTCGGGATTGATGTCGGGGCCGAGGTCACGCTGCGTAACCGGCCATCCTGGTTTGACCATTTCGCCGTAGTCACGGAACGTGACGCCCTCCCGGTTTGCCAGTGTCCACAGGAATCCACGTTCCGGTTCGTCGCTCTCTTCGCCGTCTATGTCGCCCCGCTTGCCGGCATAACCGGAAGGCACAACCTTCTCACCATAATTGGTGACATAGGCAGCGGTGGACCAGATGTGTCCTTGCGAACTGACCTCGGCATTCACGAAGAAGCGGTCGAACAGTCCGAAACGCCGCGCCAGTTGGTGGTGATTTGGGGTGATGGCGATGTCGGGAAAGTAGACGAGGCTTGCATCGCCATCGCCGTCTTTCATGTCTCCGAGCACCTGATCGTAAGTGCGATTCTCTTTGATGATGTAGACCACGTGATGGAAGGGCGGATAGCGTCGTGCCGCTGGCCTGTGCTGCCAGTTATTCGCGGTAGCCACGCGCTGGCTATAGCTGGCCAGTTGCGCTGGCAGCAGGGTTGCGGAGAGCACGCGCAGTGTGCCATTCAACTGTCCGAGTGCGTACGCTGTCGGATTCCCGTCCGGCCAGTTCGTGAGCGGCACGGGGCCATCAGGGTTGGCGTGGGTGCCGTGTCCTTTTCCGGAGAGCGTGAGGAGTTGATCATCCACTTCGGCGATCGCCGTGGGATACCAGTCCGTGGGAATACGTCCCAGCAACTTGCCAGTGACTACGTCAAAGACGGCGACGGCATTGTTGTCGGCTTCCGCGACTAACAAGCGCTTGCCATCGGCAGTAAGTGCGATGGCGTTAGGTGTGCTGCCCTCAGGCGGGGCGCCTGGCGCGGCATCGTGCAGGTCGTTCGTGACTTTCCGCAGCTTCGTGTCGACGACGGCCACGCGGTCGCTGCCGGCGAGCGTCACATACAGGCTTGTTCCCTTCGCGGCTAGCGCTGAAGGATGACGGCCAATCTCGATCCGGCCGATGTAGGCAAGCGTTCCGTCGGACAACATGCGGAACTGCGAAACCGTGCTGCCGCCCCAAGCGGAGACGAACACTTGACCGTTTGCCGTGAGGGCGACGCCATAAGGATAATGATCGGTCGAAAATCGTTGCGCTATCTCTCCGGTCGCGGCGTTCACCACCGCTAGTCGATCGCCGACGTTCTCTACGACGTAAACGAATTTTCCGTTCGGCGAGAACGCTACTCCCGCTGGATAACTTGTGCCCGTGCCGTCCGCCGTTTTTGCTTTCGCCAGTTCGAACTTGTTCTCGAGAGTGGCGGTGCCGTCTCTCCATGCATAGACGAAAAGTATGTCGGTGTTACCGCCTGAGACGCAGAGATGATGGCCGTCGGGCGAGAAGGCGGCGCCGTAGAAGGCTCCATCCTGCAGCAGAGTCTGCGTTACTTTCCGCGTCTTCAGATCGACGACCTGAAGGCCCTGTTCCCGCCATCCGCTGAGCACGACCACGGCTCGGTCCCTTTCAGGGGAGACCACAAGATTGATCGGCAAGCTGCCGAGGTCAACCACTTCGCCGACGGGGTCGAGCCGGACCCCTGTCGGCAGTGGCGAAGTGAAGACAGGCTTGTTCTGAGCGAACACTGCGGTGCACAGCATCGCAGAAAGAAAGGAGAGAGCGAGTCGATTGATTCGAAGCGAGAACATAGCGGGAGTTCCTTACGGACTTCAGGCGTTTAGACTCTTGACCGCGGCTCAGGATAGCCACCCGGTCGACTCCTACTCGAATCGCGCGCCGCATTTCGAGCAGTATTCGGCTTTAGTGAACCACATGCCGCTGTGCATGGTGCGTCCACAAGCAGAACAAACTTTGATCATGCGGAGATTCAAGAGAGAAATCAATGCGACGGCCGGAAGCATGAACGCAAGAATTCTCAAGTCGCCGCTCATCAAAAACACAAATCCGACGAAAAGCGCGCCAGAACCAATGATGAAGACTGGTAGCAGCCGTTTCTTGCGAGTAACATTCCTATCCAGGTAGACGAACCACATGGACACAATTCCCAAAGCGATCCATGTTGCAAAGAACCAAGGCGCAATTTCAGGGTGTGATCGCATACCACGAAGCCGAAGGAGCCAGCCAGTTTACCCGAACCCCGTAGGCTTCGCGATGCTGAGACTGCGCCCGTATGGAGCGCTCAGAACTCAATGAAGAGATTGTCGCGAAAAAGCCGGAAGGGAACCGTAGATCGGACTTCCACTGGCGAAGACCGCCGCCGGCCGCGCTTTTCACCCCAGCTTTCGGTGCTTTACGAAGACGAAGCTTTGGTCGTTCTCGACAAACCAGCCGGACTTCTGGCCGTCCCGATCAAAGGTTCCGATATTCCGTCTGCTTCGTCCCTGTTGACGGCAAGACTCAAACAAAAAAGACAAAGAGCGATGATTGTGCATCGCATCGATCGGTTCACTTCCGGAGCGCTGGTATTTGCGAAAACTACTCCCGACCGGCACGCGCTGGTGAAGCAGTTTCTCGCGCACACTCCCGTGCGGCGTTATCTTGCCGTCGTGCGCGGCCGGATCGAGGCTGATACGGGCACGCTCGTGCACTATTTTCGGCGGGAAGGGATGTTTCAAAAGATGCGGACCGCGAGAGACCCCAAAGCGGCTCGCGCTGAACTTCGATATACCGTAGAACGCCGCTTCGCCGATGCTTCACTAGTCCGCGTTGAACTGGTAACTGGACTGCAGAATCAGATTCGAGCGCAATTCTCGGCGGCTGGGCACCCTCTCATCGGCGACAGAAAATACCATCCCGAAGAAGCGTCAGAACCTCTGATTGCTCGCGTTGCCCTGCATGCCCGCTATCTTCAGTTTTTGCACCCTCGATCGGGAGAGAAGGTTTCGATCGACTGCAAGGCGCCGCCGGATTTCCAGTACCTGGTTCGCCGATTGTCCCGACCAGTCGGCTAGGGATAGTGGGAATTCCCGTCCAGATTTCTGAACACTGTTCAATTATTTTTGTTCAGAAGTTTGTACCGATAGGTCCTGCTCTGAAGCCCGAATCCCATACTTATTGAGTTTGTAGGCAAGTGCGCTGCGTGAGAGTCCCATGCGACGGGCGGCTTCGGCTTGCGCCCCTTGCGTCGCGGTTAAGGTTTTCACAATCAACTGCTTCTCGGTGCGTTCGAGAAGGGCAGTGAGGTCGAAGGAATCGGGCACGGCACGGACCACTGCGTCGGGCAAGCTTCCGTGACCATTTCCCGAGGCGACGGCGTTGGCGGCTGAGAGCTCCTGCGGAATGGGAAAGTCTTCCACCTGGATTTCTTCCTGACGGCAAAGGATGTAAGCCCGCTCGATCAGATTCTTCAGTTCGCGCAGATTTCCGGGAAAGTTGTAGACCAGAAGGCTCTGGATCGCCGCCGGGCTGATCTTGCGCGGAGGCAGCTTGAGCTCAGTCGAAATCTGGCGTGAGAACATTTCGCAAAGTCCCGGAATATCCTCGCGTCGCTCCCGCAGGGGAGGTAGGGCGATAGGTACGACCGCGAGGCGATAGTAGAGGTCTTCGCGGAATAGCCCTTGTTGCACGCGTTGCGTAAGGTTGCGATGGGTGGCGACAAGCACTCTGACGTCGACGGTGCGGGGACGAGTGGAACCCACGCGAAGCACCTGACCATCCATAAGCACACGCAGAAGTTTGGCCTGCGCCGCCAGCGACATCTCTCCGGCTTCGTCGAGAAACAGAGTGCCTTCGTGGGCAGCTTCAAAAAGGCCCTGCCGCGCCCGATCAGCGCCGGTAAATGAGCCTTTCTCGTGTCCAAAGAGCTCGCTTTCGAGAAGCGTTTCGGTGAAGGCCGCGCAGTTCACAGCGACGAACGGTTTGGCGCTGCGGGGGCTATTGCGATGAATGGCGCGGGCGACAAGTTCCTTTCCCGTGCCGGTCTCGCCGGTGATCAGAACGGTGGCGCTGGTGGGAGCCACGCGGGCGATTTTGTCCCGCACTTCGCGTACTGCCGGGCTGTCACCAAAGATGTCGAATGTGCCTTCCAGCCGGACAACCGCGTCCTTGAGCAATTCGTTTTCGCGAAGCAGCCGGGTGCGTTCATAGGCGCGGCGTACGGTGGCCCTGACGACTTCAGGTTCAAACGGTTTGGTAAGAAAATCGAAAGCGCCGTGGCGCATACTCTCGACCGCCAGTTCGATGCTGGCGACAGCGGTCAGGAAAATGACGGAAAGGGCAGGGTCGGCTTCATGAGCTGCCGCCAGCACCGCGAGGCCTTCACCGTCGGGCATCTTCTGGTCGGTGAACACCACATCGTAGTCGTGGTCGGCCAGTGCGCTACGGGCTTCGGTGACTCCGCCGGCTTCCCAGATCTCGTGTTTTTCCTGACGAAGATTCGAGGCCAGGATGCGCCGCATGTGCGGCTCGTCATCCACGATCAGAATTCTTGCCATTGATTTTCCCTATCCCTCACGCCTTCCGTTCGAGTGGCCATTTGGAACCGGGAGACTCAGGGAGAAGCAGACTCGTTCCGGTCCGTTTACCTCGACGACCAGGTCGCCGCCATGAGCGCGTGCGATATTGCGTGCAATTGGGAGGCCAAGTCCGCTGCCTTGCGGTTTGGTTGTGAAGAACGGTTCGAAGATTCGCACGGCTTCTTCCTGAGGGATGGGTTGGCCCGTGTTCTCGACCTCAATGCAAATTCGGTGATCGTCGTTATGAGAGCGCAGGAACACAGTGCTGCCGGCAGGGGAGGCGTCGACGGCGTTGATAATCAAGTTGATCAAGGCCTGGTGCACCTGGCCGGAATCCATTTCGGCCATGAGGTCCGGGGGAGTTTCCACATCGAAATGCACTCCTTTTTCGCTGGCATGAGCGCGTGCGGCGTCGGCGACGTAGGCGACGGCGTCAGCCACCGAAGTCGCTGTGAGTTTCGGCGGCCGAGGTCGAGCATAGGCAAGGAATTCGGTAGTCAGAGTGACCAACCGAGTGGCCTCATCGGAGGCGATGTCGAACATTTCTTCGCGTTCAGGTCCAGAGAGTCGTTTAGCGGTGGCAATCGAACTCGAGATCATGGCGACGGGGTTGCGAATCTCATGAGCGATGGCACTGGATAGGCGTCCTACAGCGGCCAGCTTTTCCTCCTGCAATAGCTTCTCTCTGGCATGGTCTAGTTCAGCAAGATTGTGCGCCAGCCGCTTCTCCTGATCGCGCAGGTCGTTTACCAGGCGCCAGACCAGAACGCCTACGATAAGAAAAATCAGGCCGGTAATTCCGGTTTCAAAATATTCGCCGATGTCCAGTGGCGGATGGCGCTGAAAGAACTTCCAGACCCAGATGAAGTTGTAAAAGCTGGCAATGGAGACAACACCCAGCACGGTGACGAGATGAAAGCGGAACGCCGCTTCCAGAATGGGAATGACGGTAAGCACAAAGTAAGGACTGTCTTCGTGGTCAGTGAGTCGGGCAAGCAGCACCGCAAGAGTCAGATTGAGCAGGATCGAAGCCCAGGTCAACAGCACCAGAGCAGTGGGCGCGGGGGTTTTCTTCAGGCCCTGCACCCAGATCAATTCCATCGTTCTGAGGGCAAACCCGGCGCCGAGGATGGTGATCTGGAGTTTGGTGGGCGCTCCCCAGTACGACGAGAAGAATCCGTGGAGGAACGCCAGCCCGGCGAGCAAAACCAAATTCAGAATGACGAAGATGGATTCCTGCCGCTTGAACGCGGCCAGATCGGACCCGAGCAGGGACGAATCCGGATAGAGCTGCTTCAGCACCCTTGACCCTTTTTGCGCCGACGCGCAATAAGCCGAATCCCAGAGTCTATTCCAACTTGAGTAACAGCCGAAATGACAAGGGCAATATCACTGTTATTGGTGATGTACGTTGTCGACGGATGGTTGCCGACTTGCTGTACTGCAAAGCATGCGATTCCCGAATTGGACAAGGGGACAATGGGAAGAGTGTACCTTCGGTCGCCGCGTGCGGCGAATTGTGTCCTAGAATCGAGGGTCCCTTACATGAGAGGCGTGGCCTTTTTGCGAGGCGAACGAGCAATCTGCAGCAATCTGTTTAAAGCGCTAGGTGCCCCGGGAGGCGCAGCCAGGTCTGCGGCGACGCGGATCCTTCTGCTTGCCGCAGGGCTTTTGCTGTGCCTCAGTTCGGCCATCGCCCAAATTTCTCCCGGCCCCCTCTCCCGCGCGCACGAGTCACTGAACGGCTCGACCAACTGCACAAGTTGCCACAAACTGGGAGCGGCGGCGACTCTGAGGTGTTTGGATTGTCACGGCGAGATCGCCTCGCGCATCGCTTCGCATCAGGGATTGCATTCGACCTATCACATCGATCCAGGATCGAGCCAGGAGTGCGCGCGCTGCCACTCGGAACACAATGGAGAAGATTTCCCGCTGATCAAGTGGGATATCAAGACCTTTGACCACAAACAGACCGGATACGCGCTCGAAGGCAAGCATGCAGGGCTGGCGTGCAATCGCTGCCATACGGCGGAGCATATCGCGCCGTCCGAACGCACGAAAATCAAGATCAAGGATCTGAGTAAGACGTTCCTCGGCATTCCTACGGCTTGTACTGCCTGCCATCAAGATCAGCACCAGGGAAGGCTGGGCGCCAATTGTTTGCAGTGCCATAACTACAACGACTGGAAAACCGTCGCAGTGGGACCCGGGCAGTTCGATCACGCAAAGACCAAGTATCCACTCACCGGATTGCACGCTCAGGTGGCGTGCGCAAAGTGCCATACACCTGGACCGGACAATAAGCCGCGGTATGCGGGAATCCCGTTCGGGAAGTGTTCCGATTGCCACAGTGATCCTCACCATGGCAGCTTTGCGCAGACTTGCCAGACTTGCCACAACACGGCGGGATGGAAGAAGGTTTCGACCCAAGCCGTTAATGAACGTTTCGATCATTCGAAGACGAAGTATCCCCTGTTGGGCAAGCACCAGACGGTGGAGTGCGAGGCTTGTCACAAAGGTGGGGATTTCAAGAAACCGCTTTCTTTTCAGAAGTGCATGGATTGTCACCAGCCTGATCCTCACAGAGGTCAATTCGCCAAGCGTCCTGATGGAGGCGAGTGCTCGTCTTGCCACAGTGTAGATGGGTTCAAGCCGTCGACCTTCGGGTTGAAAGAGCACGCTGGGACAGCCTATCCGTTACAGGGGAAGCACGCGGATCTGCAATGCGCGCAGTGTCACATCCCAAAAGGGAAGGACACGCTGTTCAAGATCAAGTTCCAGCAGTGTACGGATTGCCACAGCGATAAGCACAACGGGCAGTTCGCGGCGGCGCCTTACTTTAATGGATGCGACAAGTGCCACAATCTGCAGGGCTACCGGCCGTCCACGTTTTCTCTGGCACGGCACAAAGAGTCACGGTTCGCGCTTTCCGGCGGCCACATTGCCGTTCCCTGTGGAGACTGCCATAAAGAGCCGATCGAGGGGACGGAGAAGACTCCGGCGCTCTATCACTGGGAAAATCTCTCGTGCTCGAGCTGCCACAACGATCCCCACAAGGATCAATTCAGAGATCGCATGTTGCAAAGAGGACCGGGCGGAAAGCCCATTGGTTGCGAGGCCTGTCACACCACCAAATCGTGGCGCGAACTCACCGGCTTTGACCATGCCAAGACGTCGTTCCCGTTGCTGGGGGCACACCGCGCGACGGCTTGTATGGATTGCCACAAACCTCCGAATCTCGAGACGAGGCTGATGAATGTGGATTTTAAAGCGGCTCCGGCCAAGTGCGAGGAGTGCCACGAGGATCCGCATGGCAAACAATTTTCCCAAAGTGGGATCACCGCCTGCGCCGATTGCCACAACACCGCGAAGTGGAAGCCATCGCTTTTCGATCACGAACGGCGAACTTCATTCTCGCTGCGGGGAGCACACCAGAACGTGCGCTGCGAGGCTTGCCATAAAGAAGTAAGAATCGTCGAGAGCAAGAGCGTGCTGTTCTACAAGCCCACGCCGAAGGATTGCGCCGCTTGTCATGGACCGGAAATCACGGCCCAGCCGACGCATAAGAAAAATTGAGATTCCCCGAAGCCCTTGCTGGGTGGGCTTTCCAGCCTACCTCGATCAGGCAACAGTAACCAGTGGTAACCTGTCAAATTTTTGTACGGCGTCAAGAGAATATTGCCGAAATCCTTCGCCTTGTAATTTCTGCAGCACCTTGCAGAAGTTACATGAACACGGAAGTACATCTGAGTGCGTTCAAATCTTGAGCGGTAATATGCATCGGCCTCTTGAACACATACTTGCGTAACTTTGTTTCGGTCAAACAACCATCTACTCTGACTGGGCGTCGAATTGCTTAATTGTTATTATTCATCTCTTCAGTATTTCTTAATTCTGCAACTGTTGTATAAGGCATCATTTGTTGTTGAGTCGACTCCTCTCTTGAGGATGGGGCCACGTGCTTTCGACGATTGTGGTGAATCTCGTCTTTGCCTTCATGTTTCTGCCGTCAGGGGCAACGACGACTGGACAGGCGCAGAGTGGATCGGTGACCCACAGCCCGCATGGCAGTCTGAATATGCCGTGCCAGAACTGTCACACTTCAGTGGGATGGAAGCCCATCCGCGCGATTCCCGAGTTCGATCACAACCAGACTAAGTTCCCCTTACGCGGCATGCACCAGAACGTGGCTTGCACGCAGTGTCACGTGAAGCCCGTCTTTACGAACGTAGGCCAGAGATGCGCCGATTGCCATGCGGATATTCATAAGCGGCAATTCGGGGCCAACTGCGAGCAGTGTCACACGGTGAAAGGATGGACGGTTGGAGTGCGTCAGGTTAACGAGCATCAGAATCGCTTCCCATTGCTCGGAGCCCACGCTTCACTCGAATGCGACTCCTGCCACACTGGAGCTGCCACGGGGCAGTTTCAGGGACTGTCGACGCAGTGCTATTCGTGCCATACCAAGGATTACCAGCAGACTACGAATCCGAATCACATTGCCAGCAAGTTCTCGACGACCTGCGAGACCTGTCACGGATTCGATAACTGGCTGAATGCAAAGTTCGATCACTCTTCGGTGGGCTTTCCTTTGACCGGAGGGCATGCCGTGCCGCCCAGGCAGTGCGTGGATTGCCACATCAACAATAACTACAACCTGACCAGCACCACCTGCATAACGTGCCACCTGAAGGATTTCCAGGGAACTACGAACCCGAACCACGTCTCGGCCAACTTTCCCCAGACTTGCCAACAATGCCACACCACGGTGGCCTGGCAGCCGGCTACGTTCGATCACTCGCTGGTGAATTTCCCCCTGACCGGAGCACACACGGTGCCGCCGCGACAGTGCACCGATTGCCACATCAACAACAATTACAACCTGACTAGCACTACCTGCGTTACGTGTCACCTGAAAGACTTCCAGGGTACGACCAACCCGAATCACGTGCAGGCGGGATTTGCGCAGACTTGCGAGATTTGCCACACCACTACGGCCTGGCAGCCGGCTACGTTCGATCACTCGAAGTCGGCATTTCCGCTGACGGGAATGCACACCGTTCCGCCGCGACAGTGCGCGGATTGCCACGTTAATAACAATTACAACATCACCAACACGGCGTGTGTCTCGTGCCACCTGAAGGACTATCAGGGCACGACGAATCCCAACCATGTGACCTCGAACTTCCCTCAAACCTGCGAGCAGTGCCACGACACGACGTCTTGGCTGAACGCGACCTTTAACCATGCCAGCACGGGCTTCACTTTAACCGGGATGCACACGGTACCGCCGCGACAGTGCACGGATTGCCACGTCAACAACAACTACAACTTGACGACGGCCACTTGCGTCAGCTGCCACTTGAAAGACTTCCAGGGAACCACGAATCCGAACCATGTAACCGCCGGCTTCCCGCAGACTTGCGAGCAGTGTCACGACACGAACCTGTGGACGGATGCGGTGTTCAACCATGCGACCACCGGTTTCGCTCTGAGTGGAGCGCACATGGTGCCTCCGTTGCAGTGCGCGAGCTGCCACATCAATGGCAACTACAGCATCACCACGGCAGCCTGTGTAAGTTGCCATTTGAAGGATTACCAAGGAGCGACCAATCCGAACCACGTGCAAGCTGGCTTCCCCCAAACTTGCGAGCAGTGTCACGACACGGTGTTGTGGACGGATGCGGTCTTCAACCATGCGACTACCGGCTTCGCCCTCACCGGGGCGCACATGGTGCCCCCCTTGCAGTGCGCGAGTTGCCATATCAACGGCAACTACAACATCACCACAACGGCCTGCGTGAGTTGCCATCAGACTGATTACAACAACGCTGTCACGCCGGTGAACCACATCTCGGCGGGATTCCCGACGACTTGCGAACTGTGTCACGACACGGTGTTGTGGACGGACGGAATGTTTAACCACAACAACACTCCGTTCCCCCTGACCGGCATGCACACTTCGCCACCGCGTATGTGCGTCGACTGTCACGTCAACAACAATTACACGACGCTGCCGACCACTTGCATTGGTTGCCACCAGACGGATTACAACAACACGTCGAACCCGGGGCACGCGGCACAACCGCAGTTCTTCCCGACGACTTGCCAGACGTGCCACACGACGTCGAGCTGGCTAAACGCGACCTTCAACCACACGCAATACACGCAATTCCCCATCAATCACGGGAACGCGAATGGTGTGTGCGCCACCTGCCACATCAATTCGAACGATTACTCCGTGTTTCAGTGCACGAACTGCCACGCCAAGAATCAGACCGACCAGAATCACCAAGGCATCAGCGGATATGTATACAACAGCGTGAACTGCTACCAGTGCCATCGCAACGGTGGCGGCGGATAGAGAAACGGGAAGGTCCAGGCAAGTGCTTGGGCAGGGTTAGGGAACGATTTCCGGCGTGACGCGGAGCGCCAGCGAGTGAAGATTTCAGATGATGGTGGTACAGAAACAATTCGCAACTCTCCTGCTATTGGTGTCGCTTGCAGGAGCGCAATCCGCGGGAGTCGCAAGCCTCCAGGATGTGCAAGTCACGCACGCCGGAAAAGATGTGCGTATCGAGATCACGCTAAACGCTCCAGTCAAAGCGTCGGTGATCACGGCGATTCATCCCGATCGCCTGGTGCTGGAACTTCCTAACACGACAATTACCGAGCAACAGCATATCCCCGTTTATTTCGACGGGGTGCGCGTAGTGCGTTACGCGCTGCATCAGATCAGTCCAGCGGTGACCCGCGTCGTCGTGGAACTGGACCAGGCGCAGCCTTACGCGCTCGAGACCAACGGCACACGCATTGTTCTGACGATCAGTCCCGAACTGGATGCGCGGGCCAACGCCCATCGCAGTGGGGCGCCGGCGGCCGCGGCATCGGGTGGCTTCATCGGCGTATTCCGGCGCAAGCAAGATTCGCTGCCACCAGCTCCGGCTAATGAGAACGCGCAGATCCCGGCGGCTCCGCCGTCTGGACCCCCGCTGCGATTCCCAGCCGATCAAGGCGCGAATGGAACGTCGAGTACTGCCAGCGATTCACATCCGTCGGCGTCACATCCGAGCCTGGGAAGTTTGCAACAGGGAACAGTATTCCCCGGGACTGGTACTCCGGGTGCGGGGACCGTTCCTCCCGCAACCAGCGGTGCGCCAGGAGGTTTTGATAGTGCGACTGCCGCTCAAGCCGCGGCGAAGAAAACGGCAGCACCCTCAGGTCCGGCATTTCCTGCTACGGCTAACGCGAAACCGGCATCGATTCCAACTCAATCCCTCCCCCAGGATTCTTCCCGCTCCGTTGCTGGAAATCAGCCGGGAAGTACCGCAGCCTCCGTTCCGCCGAGCCCTCCCATCTCTCATCCCCTCGGCTCGGCGGGACAGGCAGCGGCCGTGAAAGCGTTAGACGCTACGGTTCAACCTCCGCCAAGTTCGCCACTGCCCGTCGCCCCGGCCTCTTCTCCGTTGGTTGAGGCTCGTCCGGGGAACGTCACAGCCTCTGTCCCGCAGGTCCCCACACCCACTCCTCCTGAGCCTGCGGGGCAGACTGTGGCCACGTACGCAGCGGCCGTTGCCAACCTGAAGCCAGTGCCGATCGAAACCGCGGGCGAAAGGACGGAAGCGACACCAACGACTAATGAGCCTGCAGGACCGACTGTGGCCACCTACGCCGCGGCCATCGCCGATCTAAAACCGGTTCCAGAGCACCCGGAAACGCCGGAGCCGAGCGCGGCAGATCTGGAGATGGAAGCGCTGCGCGCCGCAAATCCTAACCTCCGCACGGCTTTCAAAGTGAAGTATGTGGCCGACGGCGTTGCCTACCTCGATGGCGGGCGCAGCGATGGACTGGCGGAAGGAATGAAGCTTCTGATCAAAGATGGCGATCTTTCGCCGCGTCCCGGCCAGGTCGTCGATCCAGCCGACCCACGCGTAGTCGCGGAACTGGTCGTCAACGGTTTAGCGGACACCTCTTCGGTGACCGACATCCACACGCCGAAGCGGACCGTGAAGCCGGGCGATCTTGCGTACCTGTCGATGGCTGATGCTCAGGCGCTGGTGAACCAGCAGACGTTGAGTGCAACCAGAAAATATCCGGCGGTGGTAACTTTCACCGAAGGCGATCCGCTGGAGGAAGAAGCGAGAGCGGAAGTTCCGAAGCCGCCACCGCCATCGATGAACCGTGCACGCGGACGGATCGGCCTCGACTACTTCAGCACCGTTAGCCACGGGTCTTCCAGCATCACCAGTTCTGATCTCGGCATGGTGGTGCGTACCGACATCTCCCGTTTGAATGGCACTTACTGGAACATCAGCGGCTACTGGCGCGGCAGCTTTACGGCGACCAACGCTTCTCAGCCGCAGACGCTGCAGAGCTTGATTAATCGCACGTACCACCTCAGCATGACTTACGACAACCCAGGTTCATCGTGGGTTGCCGGGATTCGGGCGGCTGTACTTGCCTTACGCGCCCAGCCTCGACACCATCGATGGCGGCTATATCGGATACCGCGTCGCTCATGGAGCGACGATGGGGATTTTCGCTGGTTCAACGCCCGATCCATCGTCCTACAGTTACAACCCGAACCAGCAGATCGCGGGAACCTTCATCAATTTTGAGGGAGGAAGCTACGACGCCTGGAAGTACAGCAGCACTTCCGGCATCGGGATGAGCGCCATCAATTTTGCCGTCCAGAAGCCGTTCATCTTCTTCGAGAACGGTATCTTCTACAAGAGATTCTTCTCGATTTACGACTCGCTGCAGGCGGATAACCCGGTTGGAAATATCGCGGCCCCATCTCCGGGCCCTGGCATTGGACGCAACTTCCTCACGGTGCGCATTCAGCCGCACCCGCGAGTGGAACTCGATTTCAACGAAAATTATTTTCGTGATCTGCCCACGTTCGATCCGACTTTGATTGGAACCGGATTACTCGACAAATACCTCTTTCAGGGATTCAGCGCCGGCGGCCGAGTCGAAGTGCTGAAGGGAATTTTTGTCTATACGAACCTGGGAAGCAGTGGGCGAAGCGGCGACGCCAAGGCTTCTTTGAATCAAGCCTACGGTCTTACCTTGAACCGCTTACCCAGACTTAGAGTTCGCACTGACTTTCACTATTCGCGGTTTACCAGTTCGTTCGGCAGTGGGTCATACGAGTCCGTCTCTGTGTCACGAAACCTGACTGAAGCTTTGCAACTGGAAGTGCTGGCCGGACAGCAGAACTTCACCAGCACGCTCACCAGCGTCGGCCGCAGCCGTTTCATCAACGCCAACCTCGAAACGGCGTTAGGACGGCATTACTTCATTCAAGGAGGCCTCGGCTTCAACCGTGGCGATCTGAGTTACGACCAGTGGCACTTCACACTGGGATACCGGTTCGATACGAAAACGAGTGCCAAATGAAGAAGTTAATTCATCTCGCGAGTCTGTTTCTCGTTTTGTCGGCGGTCGCTGCGCCGGCGTCAGCCGAGGAACTCGATGACCTTCTGGCGCGCACCAGTAAACACGTGGAGGGTTTCCTCGAGCAGTTTTCGGAAGTGAAGTGCTCCGAGCATGTCGAGCAAGACAAGCTGAACAAAGACGGGAAAGTAGAACTCAAGGAAGAATCCACTTATGACTATCTGGTTATCCTGACGAACCCCGGCGGGGAACTGACCCTCGACGAATCGAGACTCGAAGTCAAGCAGCCCAAAGCAGATAAGAAGAACCGGGCGATGCTCGTGAGCAACGGCTTCGCCACTCTTTTTCTCATTTTCCATCCCTACTACTCCGGGGGATTCCAATTCACCGCTTTGGAGGACGAAGTGGTAGACGGGCGACGCCTTAAGAAGGTGGCCTTCCGGCATGTTCACGGATCGCGTACACCTGCGGCATTATCTCTCCGGGGGAAAGAATATCCGCTGGAGTTGTCTGGGACGGCGGTGATCGATCCGCAGACGGGCGTCATTACTCATATCGAAGCCGGGATCGAAAACACGATGGAGGATGTGGGCCTGAACGTCCTTCATTCCGAAGTGCAATATGCGCCGGTGGTGTTCAAAGGAGCCAAAGAGACCTACTGGTTTCCGGTCGAGGCCAGCGTCGAAGTCGAGACGCCGCGGCAACACTGGCGCAATATTCATCGTTTTAGCGATTACAAGCAGTTCTCAGTCAGCACTGAGGAGCAAGTGGCAAACAAATGAGCGCAAACGCAACCGTCGCAACTGCAGTGATCTCGTCGCGTGACCCTGAACGGGGACACCGTATCCGCGTTTTTGTCCTATACCTTCTGGCGATCGCCTTGGTCGTCGGGCTATCGGTCTATGGGTTTAACTATTACACGTTGAGTTCCGCCGAGCGACCCTTCTCGCCCAAGCATGTTCTGTTGCGGCCAAGCGGGAGCATCGGGCTGAAACTGGGCTTTCTGGGATTCGCGATTTTCCTGGGAATCTTTCTTTATCCGCTTCGCAAAGCTTGGCCGTGGCTGGGCCAGCAGGGAAGCGCGCGGCACTGGCTCGACATTCACGTGATGCTTGGCATTACGGCTCCCTTCATCATTGCGTTCCATTCGTCGTTCAAGTTTCGCGGGTTCGCCGGAATTGCGTTTTGGATTATGGTCGCGGTTTCGTTGAGCGGAGTAATTGGACGATATCTCTACTCGCAGATTCCGCGCAGCTTGAATGCCGCTGAACTTTCCATGCGGGAACTGCAAGAGCTACAAGAGAAGCTTGCGCAACAGCTTGACCAGCAAAATCTCTTGCCCCAGGCGGATATCCGCTCGTTGCTCAAACTGCCCAGCCAGGAGCAAGTAGACCGCATGTTCGCTCCAATTTCCCTGGTCTACATGATGATTCTCGATCTCGTGCGGGCCTTCCAGATTGCGAAATTGCGCCGTCACGCTCTGAGTTTTGGCGAGCAATTGTCTACCTTCGGCGGATTCCTGAAAACCAAGAATCGCGACCTTGAAAGAGCAATTTTCATGGCGCGGGAAGAAGCGGCGACCGCGAAACGAGTTCTGTTTCTGAAACGTTCCCAGCAGGTGTTCCACTTATGGCACGTGGTGCACAAGCCGTTCAGCTACACGTTCGCACTGCTTGCGATCATTCACATCGCAGTGGTCATGATGATGGGGTACTTCTAGGCTCATGGATACGCTCATAGCACTTGTCGTTGCGGCGGTGATTGGCAGCTTCTTTCTGCGAGGCTATCTCAAGGGCCTCAAGAAGCGCGATGAGAAAGCGCGTGAAGCGGCGGAGAAGGGAAAACTGTTTTCCGAGGGACCGAAGGCGCAGCATCCACATATCGACACCACGTACTGCATTGGCTGCCAGACTTGCACCAGCGTATGTCCTGAGGGCGATGTTCTCGCCATGTTGGGTGGCAAAGCTGTGATCGTGAATGGGTACAAGTGCATCGGGCACGGGCTCTGTGCCGAGGCCTGTCCTGTCGGAGCCATCACGATGGTGACGGCGACGCCTGGCATGAGTGCCGACATGCCTTATTTAAGCCCAGAATTCGAGACCAGCATTCCGAATCTGTTTATCGTCGGGGAACTCGGTGGACTCGCTCTGATCAAGAACGCCGTGAATCAGGGACGCGACTGCGTCGACACCATCGTCAAGCGCATAGCGACGAACCGCGCAACTTCGAAAGATGTTTATGACGTTCTCATCGTAGGCGCCGGGCCGGCCGGCATCAGCGCATCCCTTCGATCCATTGAACACAAACTCAACTACATTACCCTCGAACGCGATGAAATCGGCGGAACGGTGGCGAAGTATCCGCGGCAAAAACTGGTCATGACCAGCCCGGTGGAATTTCCGATGTATGGGAAGTTCAAGAAGATGCAACTGTCAAAAGAAAACTTGCTCGCGTTCTGGGACATGATCCTGAATCGCTCGGATTTCAACGTTGTCACCAGTGAAAAAGTGGAGGACATTCGCAAAGGCGATGACGGCATTTTCACCGTGTTCTCCGCGCACAATCAATACCGGGCGCGTGCCGTCGTATTGGCTCTTGGCCGGGCGGGCGAACCCCGCAAACTCGGCTCCAAGGGAGAAGATTTGCCTAAAGTGATGTACCGCCTGATCGAGGCAGACCACTACATCAACAAAAAGATCCTGGTGGTCGGCGGCGGAGATAGCGCCGTCGAAGCCGCCATGGGGCTGGCGCACCAGGTTGGCAACGAAGTCACATTATCGTACCGGCAAGAGCGCTTCAGCCGCATCAAAGAACGCAATGTGAAGCGGTTGGATGACTGCATCAAGTCTGGCAAGGTAAAAGTGTTATTCAATTCGAACCCGGTTGAGTTCACTCCCGAGAGTGTCATTCTTGAGGTCGGCGGGAGCCGGCGCGAACTTCCCAATGACTTCGTGTGGATCTTCGCCGGGGGCACCCCTCCCAACGATTTCCTGAAAAAGATCGGAGTGCAGTTTGGAGCGAAAGACCTTACGGTCGAAGCCAGTCGCGAAGTCAAGCAGCAGACCGTGGAATCGAAACAGTTTGCTCAGGCGCAGGCCGGGGCGAGGTAAGTTCTCGTAGCCAAGAGCCCGTTGCTTTCTGGGAACCCGGCAGGGAATTCCTGTTGCCGCTTCGCTAGTCTGCCTCTATCCTTCCTCACTGCGTATTGCCGCAGTAGTCGTGCGCCCGTATGAACATTAAGCGAAAAACTTTCTTCTCCCTGCTCTGGTCGCGGCCGGACCCGATTCTTGCTGAAGCCGGCGCGGCAGGCGAATTATTAGTGGCCAAGATCCGGATATCGCTGGCCACGATCATCCTGCTTATTCCGATCATCGACACCTTGTTCTTTCCCATGGATCGCACAGAGAGCCTGGTTGGTCTCAGCCTTACAGGTGGGACGTTTCTTCTTTCACTACTTGTGTTTTTCCTGATCTCGCGGGAGTTCAATCCTACATGGCTGAGTTTTGCCAGCAGCAGTTTTGACGTCAGCCTGGTCAGCGGTGCGCTGGTTCTGTTTCTGGTGATGAACCAACCGCACACTGCGGTGAATAGCAAAGTGGTCTTTGAAGGCTACTTCCTGGCTATCGGAAGCACGAGTTTGCGTTATGACAAGCGGGTGTGCGTTACGGCCGGATTGCTGGCGTTCTTCGAGTATTTTGCCATCGTCTATTTCACGGCGCACCACTGGGATCTCAACGGCGCGTCTTATGCACCCTACATCTACGGCCAGTTCGCCTGGTCGGCGCAAATCTCTCGATTGATTTTGATGCTGACTGCGTCGGCCCTCAGCCTGGCATTAGTGGTGCGGAGCCAAAGGTTGCTGCAACTTGCCACCAGCGACGCTTTGACAGGCCTCTTCAACCGCGGATATGTGGACGACCGTTTCGCCCTCGAACTCAGCCGGGCGCACCGCTATGGCAAACGGCTGACCCTGGCGGTGATTGATGCCGATCGTTTCAAATTACTAAACGATACGCATGGCCATCCCGCGGGGGACGTGGTCTTGCGAAAGATCGGTGCAATCCTTCGCGAATCGTTTCGCCAAAGCGACACCGTCGGTCGTTACGGAGGTGAAGAATTTGTGGTGATCCTGCCGGAAACGGATATTGAAGTCGCCGCGCGAAAATTGGAAGCCTTGCGGGAGTTGGTTGCCGGCACGCCGATCCCGCTTGCCACGCGTGCGGAACAGGTCTCCGTCACCATCAGCGCGGGGCTGGCGAACTTCCCCGATGATGGAGAGGACGCACCAGAATTGTTTGCCGTAGCCGACGACCGCATGTTCCAAGCGAAAAAAGAAGGCCGGAATCGCGTCGTCGCAGGCTCGATGGTGACGTTCTCCGGTTGACGCGGGCGATAAAGGGGAAGTGTGCCCGTCGTCCTCTTCAACTTTGTCAGGTTACGTGACCTTCGTAATCGCGAACCCGCCTTCTTTGTAGTCCGGAGAATCGACGTTTTGTTATGTTTTCGCAACGTGCGCATCGAAGCGGACGTGCAAGGAAAGTTCCATGCGGAAATGTCTCTTAATCTGTGTCCTGCTGCTGAGCGCTGGCGCTCTGGCGCAGACGTCCACGCCCGGGGACGATTCGCAGTCGACCAAACTGGTTACGCTGGAACATATGTGGAACGAGGCCCAGGTCAATCGCGATTCGCGCGCTTTGCAGGCCTTGATCGCCGACCGCTTCATCAACACGGAATATGACGGTGATGTCAGCGATCGCGAACAGTTTCTCGCCGACATCCGAGATCCGCAATTCAAGCCCGCGTTCGTGAACATTCAAGATCTGAAAGTCAATTTCTACCGCGATACTGCCATTGTCACTGGCGTCTACCACACCAAAGGCGAGTACAACGGCAAGCCCTACGATCATGTCGGACGCTTCACCGACACATGGGTTCACGATAGCGGTAAGTGGCTCTGCGTCGCGAGCCACACCAGTCTGCTAGCCAAAAAGTAGTTTTTACATCCACCGGAAAGCGCAGTACGATAGTCGAACTCGCGAGAGGCTGCCTTGCCCCTACGCGTGGGAGGGTTCCGATGGGTTCCGAAACGCCACTTCTGCCGTTCTCCCGCCGTTCGTTCCTGCATCTTTCTGCAGCTGCCTCCGCTGCCGCCGCGTTTCGCATCGTGACCGAGCCGATGCTGGCCCATGCTGGTCGCACCATCGTTCCCAAGGATGCAGTAGCGATTGATTCGAACGAGAATCCCCTGGGCCCGTCCGCTGCCGCGCGTGAGGCGATCGCCGCGATTACTCCCAATGCCGGGCGCTACTCCTTCGGCCTGACTGACGAACTGGGCGCGATGTTTGCGGACATGGAGGGCCTGAAAGCGGAGAACGTCCTGGTGTATCCCGGTTCCAGCGAGCCGCTGCATCACGCGGTGATGGCCTTTACGTCTCCTACAAGAAGTTATGTCGCCGCTGATCCCGGATATGAGGCGGGCATGTTTGCCGCAAAACAATCGGGCGCCAAGGTGGTGAACGTACCGCTGACAGCAAGTCATGCGCACGACGTCAAAGCGATGCTTTCCGCCGCTCCCGAGGCTGGGCTTTTCTACATCTGTACGCCGAACAACCCTACCGGCACGCTAACCAGCCACACCGATATCGAATATCTTGTCCAGAATAAACCCGCAGGTTCGATCGTCATGGTCGATGAAGCGTATATCCATTTTGCCGGTGCACTCTCGGCGATCGACCTGGTTAAGGCGGGCAAAGACGTGATTGTGCTTCGCACTTTCTCGAAGATTTATGGGATGGCAGGACTGCGTTGCGGATTCGCTATTGGACGTCGCGATCTTCTCGACAAGATTCAGAACTACGGCGGCTGGAATTCTATGCCGGTGACCGGAGTGGTCGCCGCGTCTGCGAGTTTGAAAGATGCGCAACTGGTCCCGGAGCGGCGGCGCATCAACACCACCATCCGCCAGGCAACTTTCGACTGGCTTGACCGTCAGGGCTATTCCTATATTCCGTCGGAGACGAACTTCTTCATGCTCGACACCAAGCGTCCCGGCAAGCAGGCAATCGACGCCATGGAGAAGCAGCGTGTATTCGTAGGACGTGTGTGGCCCGTCATGCCGACCTGGGTGCGAGTGACGGTGGGAACACATCCCGAGATGGAGCGCTTTCAAGCAGCTTTTAAGCGGGTGATGGATGGCACCACGGTGGGCGCAGTCAATCCCGTTCGCCGCATGGGAAAACGGCGTCTGGACGGCTTTACCATTCCCTCATAAGTCCGTTCTTGCGCAGGCAAAAGGCCCTGCACAACCGTAATCTCTTCTTCCTGACCCATTCAGGATAGTCTCGAAAATGGCAGCCCTCCCAGCATGTTCGCGGGAGTGTTTCCATGACGGTCTGCAAAGTCGCGATCGTGATCGCCGGCCTTTTGGTCGCGGACAGTCTTGGCCAGTCTCTGGGCGACGTAGCCAGAGAACAGCGAGACAAAGCCAAGATCACCAACCCCGCCAGCACTTCCAAGAAGGTCATAACCAACGAAGACATTCCTGAGCACTCCGACGAGTCGGACGATCCCATTCATGGTGAGGACTACGTTCCGCCGCCAACGAACGATGTGCATTCCGCCGCGCAATGGAAGGCGGCAATTCTGCAACAGAAGAACGCGATTGCCGCGCTGCAGAAGAATGTGGATCAGTTAAAGGGGTCGATCCATTTCATCGAAGTCAACCGCTACCGCAACGGCGTCCAATACAACCAACGGCAGATGCAGAAACAGCAGGACGTGGAGCAGATGCAGAAGCAACTGGACGCGCTTAAGCGTGGCTTGGAGGAGATGCAGGAAGCCGCTCGCCATGCTGGATCTAGGGCAGCGCAGTTTACGATCCGTAGATTCTTAGCGCAGCCACTTCTCCGGCTCGCGCATCGCTTCGACTAAATCATTCATGAACAGCGCCGCTCTTGCACCATCAATCACTCGATGGTCAGAGGAGAGCGTCATCGAAACGATCGGCCGCACCGCTGGCTTCCCGTCAACCGCGACGACGCGATCGGCAATGCGGCCAACCGCCAGAATCGCAGCTTGTGGCGGAGTGATGATCGCGGTGAATCCGTCTACCTGATACATGCCGAGATTGCTGATGGTGAAGGTTCCGCCGGAGATGTCCGGGGGACGCAGCTTGCCAGTGCGCGCACGCTCGGTCAGTTCTTTGCGTTGAACGGCAATTTCGTCGAGACCAATCTTTGCCGTGTTGGGGATTACCGCGGCCACAACGCCATCATCGACCGCCATCGCAATCGCGACGTTGACATCGGGGTTGAGGCGAATGCCGTTGCCCGCCCAGCTTCCATTCACGCGGGGGTGCTTCGCCAGAACTCGAGCGACGAGCGCGACAATCAGATCCGTGTGGGTGAGCTTTACTTTGCTCGTGCGCTCGACCAAGGGGCCGAGTTTTTCGCGTGCCTCGCCAAGCGCGGTAGCGTCGGCATCTCTCGTAACGAAGAAGTGAGGGACGGTCGTCCAACTTTGCGCAGTGCGTTCGGCCATCAGGCGACCGATGGGGCCGGGAGTTTCGATCGCGCCAGATGCGGGCTGCGCTCCTGCTGCGGCCGCCATAACGTCTTCCGCCAGGATTTCTCCGTCGGGGCCGGAACCTTGTAAGCGAGCGAGATCGACTCCTTTTTCCTGCGCGAGGCGGCGCGCTTTGGGAGAGATTCGGGCGCAGGTGGACCTCGCAGGCGCATCTGCGACAGCAGCCGATCGAACCGTTTCAGTGGTAGTTTTCCGGCCAGAAACAGATGGCGCGCTCTCAGCAGGAGGAACTTCGCCGGGAGCGACTAACCACGCGATGGTCTGACCGACGGGGACTACCGCCCCTTCTTGCGCTTTAATACCGGCAAGAATGCCGTCGCCCGGGGCTTCAATCTCCATGATGGCTTTGTCGGTTTCGATTTCGAGAAGGATGTCACCTTTAGTGACACGTTCGCCTTCCTTCTTCCGCCAAGCCACAAGCTTGCCGGTTTCCTGCGCCATCTCGAGAGCGGGCATGACTACGCTGATTGCCATTAGGTTCTTTCAGTCCCCATCAATAATTCCTTCAGCATTGTCATGCTGAGCGCAGCCAGATCGATCACGAAGTGAGCGATCCGGCGGAGTCGAAGCACCCCTACTTCACATATTTCGTTCCACTGGAAAATTACGAAAATGCGCGCACGGGGCATAGTGGAATCAGGGGTCCTTCGACTTCGCATCACCTTCGCGCTCGCGCGAAGGTGATTCTTCGCTCAGGATGACAGGTCGAAGTGCCTCAGTCTCCCACTCCCACGCGCTCCGTCTTCGAACTGGCCGCGACCATCTCGCGCACTCGGCGGCTGGGTTCGGCTTCTGACTCGCGAGTCGTGGGCAACGGTCCGTTCACCGTGTAATAATGCGCGCCCGCAACCAGCAATTGTTCGGCAGGGAAGCGGGTAATTACTTCATGTCCAGTTTGGGTGACGACAATTTCTTCTTCGATGCGCGCCGCGCTCCATCCGTCCGTCGAAGGCCAGAAGGTTTCGAGCGCGAAAACCATGCCCGGTTTGATTTCATGCGGATGGTCGAACGAGACCAGACGGCTGATGACCGGTTTTTCCCAGATGGCAAGTCCGATGCCGTGGCCGTATTGCAGAGCGAACGCCGCTTCTTCATTGGGGAAACCGAAATCGGTTGCCTTCGGCCACACCGAAGCGATTTCAGCAGTCGTACGTCCGGGACGAACTAAGTCGATGGCCGCGTCGAGATAATCGCGGCAACGCTTGTAAGCGTCAACCATGGCGTGCGAAGCGTATCCGATGGTGAAGCAGCGGTAGTAGCAGGTGCGATATCCCATGTACGAATGCAGAATGTCGTAATAAACGGGATCACCCGGCCGCAGTACGCGGTCCGAAAAAACATGCGGATGCGGATTGCAGCGCTCGCCGGAAATTGCGTTCACCGCCTCAACGTACTCCGAGCCGAGATCGTAGAGAACCTTGCTCACCAGTCCCACGGCCTCGTTCTCGCGGAGGCCTGGTTTCATTGCGCGATAAAGTTCGTCATACGCCGCGTCGACCATCATGGCCGACATGTTGAGCAGAGAGATCTCGTCTTGCGTCTTGATTACGCGAGCGTCGGACATAAGCTGCTGTCCGTCGACAACGGTGATGCCTTCCTTCTGCAATGCGAACAGAACTGGAGGTTCAATAATGTCGATGCCGACAGGCTCTTTGTGCAGGCCGCGCATTTCCAGTTCGAGCTTGATTTTCTTGGCGACATCTTCGGCGCGGCCCATCTCGGGTGACATCGCGCCGCGCAACATGGAAATACCAGGACGCGAGCGCTCGCCGAGCCACGGGCAATGCAATTGATGATGCCGCGCCGCAGAACCGAAGTCCCACAGGATCGGCTCATCGTTCTGGGGGAGAAGAGTGAAGCGATTGGCTTTATCCTGCGCCCATGACCCGATGTGCGTTGCGGTCAGATAGCGCACATTGTTCATGTCGAAGCAGAGGAGAGAGCCCATCTCCGACTTTTCAAGGAGAGCCTTCGCGCGTGCCAGTCGCTCGCGGCGCAAACGGTCGAAGTCAATCCGATTTTCCCAATCCACCGCCATAGTTCCGCTAGTGGGCAGTGCCATGATGTGTCTCCAATCTTGCCTCAGGCCCGCTTGCAGAGCGCCCGGGCTGCGTCGAATACGGATTGCTCCGTGGGAACCGTGACATCTTCCAGCGGCGGAGAGAATGGGATCGGCACATGCATCGCGCCCATGCGCTTCACCGGAGCGTCAAGATGGTAGAACGCGCCTTCCGCGATCACCGAGGCGATTTCCGCGGTTACGCCGTAGCGTCCGTAGCCCTCGTCAATCACGATCGCGCGGGAAGTTTTTTTGGCTGATTCGATCAACGTATTCTCATCGAGAGGCCACGTCGTACGCGGATCGATCACCTCAGCGCTGATCCCAATTTCCTCGAGTAACGCCGCCGCACCCAAGGCCACCTGCACCATACTGCTTGTGCCCACGAGAGTGATATCTGAGCCCACGCGTTTTACGTCCGCCACACCAAGGGGAATCGTGTAGTCTCCCTCGGGCACCGGACCTTTCAACTTGTACATCATTTTGTCTTCGAAGAAGACACAAGGATTCTCATCCCGAATCGCGGTCTTCAGCAAGCCCTTGGCGTCGTAAGGCGTCGAAGGCAGAATCACCTTCAGTCCGGGAACATGACTGAACCAGACGTGCAGCGACTGCGAGTGCTGCGCGGCTGAGCGGCGTGTGGCGCCCAATGTCGTGCGCATCACCATGGGAACCTTCCAGGTTCCACCCGACATGTAGTGGACTTTCGCGGCCTGGTTCACCATTTGGTCCATGGTCAGCGTGATGAAGTCGCCGAACATAATGTCGACCACGGGCCGCAGGCCTGTCATTGCTGCGCCTACAGCTAGTCCAGTGAATCCTGCTTCCGAGATCGGAGTATCGAGCACACGTTCCTTGCCGAATTGCTCGACCAGTCCCGATAGAACTTTGAAGGGAGTGCCGGCCTCAGCCACATCCTCGCCGAAGATGCAGACGCGCGAATCCCGCTTCATCTCTTCCGATAAAGCTTCGTTGACGGCTTGTGCGAATGTTAATTCGCGAGTGGTATCAGGCATAGACGTCCTGGTCAACTTCATCGGGATTTGGATAGGGCGCGTCCACTGCAAACTTGACGGCCTTTTCCATCTCGGACTTGGCCTCGTCGTAAATACTCTTGAGGGTTTCGGGATCCGCCATCTTTTGCTCAGTTAGCCACGAAGTCAGCAGCTTGATGGGATCGCGTCCCGTCTTCCACTCCTGCTCTTCTTGCTTCGAACGGTAGTACTCACGGTTAATGTCGCCCACGTGATGGCCGTGATAACGATAGGTGTTGCACACCAGGAATGCGGGACCTTCCCCGCGCCGCGCGCGATCTACCAGTCTGGTGGTGGCCGCATTTACGGCGCGCACATCCTGGCCATCGACGCTTTCGGAGTGAACTCCAAACGCGGTGCCGCGAGTGAGAATGTCTCCCGCGGTGGTCTCCGAGAAATGCGTGTACTCGTTGTACATATTGTTCTCGCAGACGTAGATGACAGGCAGCTTCCACAGTTGAGCGAGATTCATTTCTTCGTAGAGGACGCCTTGTCCCAAGGCGCCTTCGCCGAAGAAGCAGACGGCCACGCCTCCGGTCTTGAGAGTCTTGGCGGAAAATGCCGCGCCCGTCGCGATGCCCATGCTTCCGCCAACGATGGCGTTGGCTCCCAGGTTTCCTGTGGCCGGATCGGCGATGTGCATCGATCCGCCTTTACCTTTGCAGTAACCCGCTTCCTTTCCCAACAACTCAGCGAACATGCGGTCCGGGGAGGCGCCTTTCGCCAGGCAGTGTCCATGTCCGCGGTGAGTGCTGGTGATGTAGTCCGTCGGACGCAGCGCCTCGCAGATGCCCACAGCAACCGCTTCTTCTCCGATGTAAAGGTGAGCCAATCCCGGCATAAGGGCACGCGTGTAGAGCTCGTTGACCTGCTCCTCGAACAATCGGATCCGGATCATCTGCCGGTACATCCGAATCCAGTTCTCAACATTGACCGCGGTCGCCTTGGAACTTTCGGTTGCAGTCGTCATTTTTTGACCCCCGACATGCTGGCCAGCACGTCGAACATCACGGCGAAGTCGAGTTTTTCCCAACCCATGCCGCGAGCGGCGGTCAGAAACTCGTTGCTGACCGCGGTGCTGGGCAGCGGAACGTTCAATTGGCGTCCCATCTCGAGCGCCAATAACATGTCTTTCTGCATCATATTTACGTCGAACCATGCTTCTTCGGGCTGTTGCAGGACGAACGGTCCGCGATACTGAATCATGGGGGAAGCAACAGCGCTGTGCGTCAGGACGTCAACGGCAGTCTCTCGCGCGATCCCACTTTTCTCGGCAAGCAGCACGCCCTCCGAGAATGCCAGCATCTGTACAGCGAGGCTCAGATTGGTGGCGATTTTCATCGACAATGCCAGTCCGTTGTCTCCGACATAAGTCACCTTGGGACCGATGTCTTCCAGCAGTGGCTTGAGGCGGTCGAAAGTTTCACGCCGCCCGGCGACCATCACCGACAATTTGCCCTGCTGCAAAGTGATGACGCTGCCTGAGACCGGAGCGTCGACCATGTCGGCGCCCTTGGCCCGCACCTTGGCCGCCAGTGCACGACTGACCGCTGGACTCACCGTGCTCATGTCGACAAACAACTTGCCCGCGCCCATCGATGCCAAAAGCCCGTCAGATCCCTCGGCGATGGATTCGAGCGCTGCGGCGTTGGTGACCATGGCAAACGTAATGTCCGCGGTCGCAGCGACCTCGCGCGGAGAATTCCCCCACTTCATGCCCTTGTCGATCAGCCACTGCGCTTTCTTTTTCGTGCGGTTGAAACCGGTCACGGTGTGTCCCTTGTCAATCAGGCGGCTCACCATGTTGCCGCCCATCACACCCAGACCAATGAATCCGAGACTAGCCATCTTTACCTTCCGTTCTCCATAAGAGGTTCGCCGCTTTTACTGACGTCTGCGACCACCATCGGCGCAATTGTTTTTCCGCCCAACTGGCTCACAAAGGTCCCGCGCCCTGACCGGGTTTCCACCAGGCCCCTGCTCTCTAGCAGCTGCACAGCGCGACGGAGAGTCATGCGGCTGACCCTGAACTGTTTGGCCAGCGCGCGTTCCGAAGGCAATCGTTCCCCTAGGTTCAGCCTTCCAGCAGCGATCATTTGCTCAATTTGTTGAACAATCTGATCGCACGCCTGAGCTGCTTTGACCACTGTAAACAATAACGACTCCGTCAATTGGTCATACCGCTATACCACGTGGACATCGAGCGGGTCAAGTCTGAATCCTGGACCTCGATTCAAAGTATTTAAAACAATAGATTTATCCAACTGATCATTTATCGCACGAATTTTGGCGGAAGAACTTGACTCGGGACATGCGGGGATGGTAGAGCTGTCAGACCAGTTATTTTTCCGCTCTCACAAGTTGCTGGGGAAAATTAGGATCGAAAAAATGAACCGACAATCCATCGTTTGTATGATTCCTCTCGCCCTCATCTTCGCTTTAGCACTCTCTAAAACAGGTTCGGCCCAAGAGCGGCGCGAACGCACCCTCGACGAGATCAAGACCGAATCCATTCATCGCGCCGAGAACGGCATGTATCCGCTGATTGGGCTCGATCCTGCAGATGTGCGCGAAGCTTTTGAAAAGATCAAAACCAGCGACAAAGATGAGTGGGCAGCCGCCTTCATCTCGGTTGGCGATCGCTACATGGCCGAGGCGAAGTCGCTGGAGAAATCTGATCCCGCCAAAGCGAACGCGGACTACATTCGAGCCTGGCGCGTTTATTCGTTCGGACGTTGGCCAGTTCCATCCTCTCCCGGGAAAAAGCAGGCTTACGCCAAAGCGCTGGAAGCGTTTCAAGCACACACGAAATTCCTCGACCCTCCGCTCGAAGTGGTGCACATTCCGTTCGAAGGATCTGAGATTGTCGGCTACTTGCGTCTGCCGAAAGATGCAAAGGGCCCTGTCCCGCTCGTGATTGCAGTCAATGGTCTCGATAGCCGCAAGGAAGATCTCTCGGAAAGTTTTGCGGCGATTCTGCCTTACGGCGTCGCATTTCTCGCCGTCGACGGTCCCGGCACCGGGCAAGCCCCGATCAAAGTTAGTGTCCATGCGGACCGCATGTTGTCGCGCGTTATTGATTACGCGCAAAGCCGTCCGGAGATCGACAAAAACCGCCTCGCGGTTCACGGCGTGAGTTGGGGCGCTTATTGGGCGACTAAGCTCGCGATCGTCGAGCGCAATCGTCTGCGCGGCACCAGCGCCCAATCGCCGCCGGTCGACAAATTTTTCACCGAAGATTTTCTGCGCAACTCGCTGCTGGGAAACAAGGAATACCTGTTTGACCAAGTTCCCGCGCTGATGTCGATTGTCGAAGGAGCCAACACCATCGATGAGATGGCGAAGTTCTTTCCTCAGATGTCGTTGGTCAACCAAGGACTCCTCGGCAAACCGATGGCTCCCATGCTCGTGATCGGCGGAGCGCTCGATACACAGGTTCCCATCTCCGATATTTTCCTGTTGTTGAGCAAGGGCGACACACCGAAGAGTGCATGGATCAACCCGCAAGGCGGACATCTTGGGCGGCAAGTGCACGTTTATCCCGATCCAGTGATTTTCAAACAAGTCATTATTCCGTGGCTGACCCGCACGCTGGATGTGCCGCCAGTCGACACCCACTAGTACTCGATTTCCAACCAGGAAACTCATGGCTACCTTTGACGCCGCAACCGTGCCGAGCGCTGCGCCCCGCGACTCAAAGCAACAGCCGTTCTTCAAGGTCTTGTGGATCCAGGTCTTGTTCGCGATGAGTGTTGCCGTCTTGCTCGGCTACTTCTGGCCGGCGACCGGCATCGAGATGAAGCCTCTTGGGGATGCTTTCATCCGTCTGATCACGATGATCATTTCGTTGATCATCTTCTGCACGGTTGTTTCGGGCATCGCCGGCATGCAGGACATGAAGAAAGTGGGGCGCGTCGGGGGCAAGGCCCTCCTCTATTTCGAAATTGTTTCCACGCTGGCGTTGCTGATCGGACTCGTGGTGGGGAACGTAGTGAAGCCGGGGAGCGGTTTTAATGTGGATCCGGCAACTTTAGATGCTAAGGCAGTCTCTGACTATGCGGGACAGGCCAAGGCACAAACTGTGACTGATTTTCTGTTGCACATTATTCCTACCACCTTCGTCGATGCTTTCGCGAAAGGCGACATTCTGCAGGTGGTGCTAGTCGCGATTCTTTTTGGATTTGCATTATCGGCAGCGGGTCCGCGCTGCAAACCGCTGCTCGATATGTTGGACGTCTTTACCCGAGTGGTGTTCGGCGTGGTCAACATCGTGATGAAGTTTGCACCTATCGGGGCATTTGGCGCGATGGCCTTCACGGTGGGGAAATATGGTATCGCTTCGCTGGGGCCACTCGCCAAGCTGATTGGTACGTTCTACATCACATCGATTCTTTTCGTCCTGATCGTGCTGGGAGCGATTGCCTGGGCCGTGGGCTTCAGCATTCTGAAGTTCCTGCTCTACATCAAGGAAGAGATTTTGCTGGTGCTGGCTACCAGTTCGTCGGAAACTGCAATTCCTACTTTGATGGAGAAATTGGAAAAGCTGGGCTGCTCGAAATCTCTCGTCGGCCTGGTCGTCCCAACGGGATACACTTTCAATACAGACGGCAGCAGTCTCTACATGACGCTGGCCGCGCTGTTCGTGGCGCAAGCGACCAACACGCCCCTGACGCTTCTTCAGCAACTGACAATCTTGAGCGTTGCGGTGCTGACCTCGAAAGGTGCGAGTGGTGTGCAAGGCGCATCGTTCATTGCACTGGTAGGAACGCTGATGGTGATCCCAACCATCCCGGTGGCGGGCATGGCGTTAATTCTGGGGATCGATCGCTTCATGAGCATGTTCCGCGCACTGATCAACATGATCGGCAACGGAGTCGCCACGCTGGTGGTGGCTCGTTGGGAGAAAGAACTCGACCGGCCCACTCTGCAGGCAAATCTGGCGATTCCTTACGTTGAGTAATCGGCGTTGATGCGAACATATTCTGCGGTTAGGTCCGTCGTGTAAAAACCCACCTGAGTGCGCCCGCGGCCCAGCTGCACGCGGACATCGCAGCGCGGTTGCGAGAGATAATTGTGGGCAGCTGCTTCATCGAAAGCAAATGCCTGTCCCGCCTTACACACCTGCTGATCGCCGATGAAGATGTTGACACGTTTGGGATCGATCGCCGCACCAGAGTACCCAGCAGCCGCGAGAATGCGTCCCCAGTTCGGATCGGCCCCAGCCCATGCGGTCTTCACCAGCGCGGAATGAGCGATCGCGCGCGCAACCTGCAGCGCCTCTTTGCGGTTCTTCGCTTGCTCCACGAAAAGGCGGATCACATGCTTCACGCCTTCGCCGTCGCTGACGATCTGCTCGGTCAGCGACTGGCAGATTTCCTTCAGCGCACTCGTGAAAGCCTTAGCCACTCCCGAGTCCTTTAGGCGAATGCCACTCTGGCCGCTTGCCAGCAAAAGAACCGTGTCGTTGGTCGAAGTATCACCATCGACCGACATGCAGTTAAAGGTGTTAGCGGATGCGTCTTTCAGGAGCTTCTTCAATTGCCGCGGGGTCGCTGCCAGGTCGGTAAATACATAGACCAGCATGGTCGCCAGTTGCGGATGAATCATCCCGGAACCCTTGGCAATTCCGAGTATGGTGACGTTGCCCTTGCGCACGGGAACGGCTACGGACGCCAACTTTGCCCGAGTGTCGGTCGTCAGAATCGCTTCCGCAAATTGCCTTACGCCCAGTTCGGTTGTGCTGGCTTGCGCGATCAGCTCTGGCAGCCTGCCCACAATTTTATCAGTAGGAAACGGAACGCCGATGATTCCAGTGGACGCGGGAAACACTTCTTCTGTTTTCGCGCCCGCGAGTCGAGCCGCTTCCTTACAGACGCGTTGACAGCCCTTGATCCCAGCTTCTCCCGTCGCGCAGTTAGCGTTGCCGGAGTTCACGACGACGGCACGCACGTGGCCTTTGGCCGCTTTCAGCGAAAGTTTCGCCACCTGCAACGGCGCAGCAATGACACGATTTCTGGTGAATACCGCTGCCGCTGTGGTCCCCGGACATGCCTGGACCGTTGCCAGATCGAGGCGTCCGCTGGCCTTGATGCCTGCGCGCACGGCGGCAAAGGCGAATCCACCCGGCAGGAAAATTTTGTCGGTAGGTCCGAACCAAGATTTCATGCTTCTAACTTTACTAGCATTGAGAAGGGCCGCGGTTCCGGCGGAAGGTCTGGCAGGCTGCCGCGCACCATGGCGACTTCATCGCAACACAGCAGCTTAGGACAGCTGCAGCAATCTTTGTAGAGTTTGTCAGGCAGAGCTTCTCGCACGCTGACCGAGAATCCCATGTGCGAGAAGAACTCAGGGATGCGCGTAAACAGGCAAACTCCGGTGACTTGATGTTTCTCGGACTGCTCGAGCAGAGCTTCAATCAGCAGTCGTCCGGCGCCTCGTCCTTGCCAGGAGGGACGCACGGCGATCGAGCGAATCTCGGCCAGATGCGGACCGTAAAGGTGCAGCGCCCCGCAGCCGATGATTTCGCCGCGCTGTTCGACGACGACGAAGTCGCGCACGTTCTCGCAGATCTCGGGCAGGCTGCGAGGCAAAAGCACGCCCTGATCGCAATACGAAGTGATGAGTTCGTAGATGGGTTCCGCGTCCGGCAAGAACGCGTTACGCGTTCGCAAAAACCACCTCGCTGGTATCTAAATTCTCGTCCTTGATTTCTTTCTTTCTAGATTGCGTGAACTTTGGAGCTAGCGCCCCGAACGCCGCGTCGAGCGCGCGAATGGCCTGGTCCACGTGCTTTTTCTCGAGGATGTAAGGCGGCAGGAAGCGCAGGACGGTATCATGCGTGCGATTGATGATGATGCCTTCGTCCATCAAGCGCTTCACGATTGCCTTTGCCAGATCGGCAGAGTCGAGTTCCACGGCGAGCATGAGCCCGAGACCGCGCACCTCGACAACCGCCGGATGCGCCTTCTTCAGTTCGGCCAATTGCTCCTGAAAGTAGGTCCCGACCTTCTGCACGTGAGGCAGCCGCAACTTCAGCTGCTTCAGAAATTCCACCGCCACTGCACACGTCAGCGGGCCTCCACCAAAAGTCGTGCCGTGCAGACCTGGATGGATGCACGCGGCAACTCTATTCGTCGTGAGCAGCGCGCCTAGCGGCAGCCCTGCGGCCAACGGTTTCGCCGCTGTGACGACGTCAGGGAGCACATCGTAATGCTGGTAAGCGAAGTAGCGTCCTGTACGCCCCAGGCCGCTTTGAATTTCATCGACCAGCAGCAGCGCATCGTTCTTCTTCGTCAGTTCGCGCGCCATTCGCAAAAACTCTGGACTGACGGGACGGATGCCACCTTCTCCCTGAACCGTTTCCAGACAGATTGCGCAGACGCTGGAATCGAATTTCCACTTCAGGTCGTCGAGGTCGTTCAGCCCTACGAAGCTCACTCCAGGCAGCATGGGCGCGAAAGGCTCGCGATACTTCGCTTGTCCAGTAGTGGCTAAAGATCCGAAGGTACGTCCGTGAAACGAGTTTTCCAGCGCCAGAATGCGCCACTTCGTATTGTTGCCATTTCCGTTTTGCGAGTGCGCGTAGGCACGGGCGAGCTTCAGAGCGCCCTCCCAAGCTTCGGTACCGCTGTTACAGAAGAACGCGCGATCGAGGCCGGAAATCCTCGTCAGTTCCTTCGCCAGTTCAGCCTGGAACTGGTGGAAGAACAAATTCGAGGTATGAATCAAACGCTTGCTTTGCTTCGCGAGCACGGCTTGGATCGCGGGATGCCCATGCCCCAGCGCGTTCACGCCGATTCCGCTCAGCAGATCGAGATACTTTTTCCCTTTGGAATCCCAGAGATGAACTCCGCGCCCGCGAATGAACATGACGGGATGACGATCATACGTAGGCAGAAGCAGTTCTGCTTCCGCGCGCTGTACTGTCGATAAACTCATGCGACCAACACCTCCGTCCCGCAATCGAGCTTGGCAGAATAAAAATCGGAGAGCATATGCCCCTGAGCAGCGGGGAGAATGCGAACCCGTCCGACACCGCGGCTTAAAGCGTGGCTGCAGGCTTCGAGCTTAGGAAGCATGCCGCCGGCAATTACTGAACTCTCGATAAGACTGGAGGCCTGTTTCAGATTCAGCCAGCGAATCACCAGGCCCTCTGCATCTTTCACGCCGGGCACGTCGGTTAGAAAGATCAGCGAATTCGCCCGGCATGCGACCGCACACGCGGACGCCATCTGATCGGCATTGATGTTGTAATACTCTCCGTCGTTGCCGAGAGCGACACTTGAGATCACGGGAATTCCGCGTTGTTGCCAAATGGCTTCGAGCCATCTCGATTCGACCGAGACGATTTCGCCGACGAAGCCGAGATCGTGTCCGTTGGGAGCCTTCTTCCGGGCGCGGAAGGCTAGGCCGTCACCGCCACAGAATCCGACCGCTGGAATACCGGCCGCGCCAATCGCCGCCACCAGGCGCTTATTAATCATTCCGGCCAGAACCATCAGCGCAACGTCGCGCGTTTCAGCATCGGTGACGCGTAGCCCATCAATGAACTCACTCTCTTTCCCCAGCATCTTTAATATGCGAGTCAGCGCACTGCCGCCGCCATGGACGACCGCGACCTGATGCCCGTCGCGCGCCAGTTCCACCACGGCGTGGGCGCATTGCTGCAACACGATCTTGTCTTCGAGCGCCGCTCCGCCGATTTTGATGACGACTTTCAATTCAATCCTTCCTGTTCTTTCCATCCGTACATGAGATTCATGTTCTGCACGGCTTGTCCCGCTGCTCCTTTGAGCAGGTTGTCGACGCACGACACCAGCACGAGTCGCCGGCGATCGTCTGCCAGGCAGAAAGCCGATGTCGCAATAGTTCGTGTGCAGGGAAAACTGGATCTGCGGCAACTGCGGAGAAGGGAAGACCCTTATCCAGGGAGAACCCACGTAGAGCTCGCGAAAACAGGTCTCGATTTCGACCGGCGTCATCGTCCGTGACAGATGCACGTAGATGGTAGAAAGAATTCCTCGGGGGATGGGCAGCAAGTGTGGCGTGAAGATCAGCTCGTGCGCCTTCAAATCCAGGGTCTCGAGAATTTCTCCCGTGTGCCGGTGCCCAAACACCGAATAGGCGGAGAGATTGTCGGCAACGGAAATGAAATGCGTGCGGGAGGTCGGTTCTTTCCCTGCACCAGAGACGCCGGACTTCGAATCGGAAATAATTCCGCGCTCACGATCGATCACGCCTGCCCGCACCAGAGGCGCCAGAGCCAAGATCACCGATGTGGCGTAGCACCCCGGGTTCGCGACTAGCGCCGCGTCCGGCAGCTTTTCGCGGTTCAGTTCTGGCAAGCCATAAATCGCTTTGTTCGCCAGGGCGGCGCAGGCCGAATCGGCTTCGTCGAACCCATAGACTGCGCGGTTCTGTTCCTGCTTCAGCCGCCAAGCGCCGCTCAGGTCAATCACTCTCAACCCACGCGAGATCGCTTCCGGAACCAAGGCTCGCGAAACATCATGCGGCGTAGCCAGAAAAAGCAGCTTCACCCCAAGTTCGCTGATCCGCTCGAACGAAAAAGGCAGCAATGAGTATCCGCCATTTCCAGAGAGGACAGGAAAGACCTGCGCGAGATCGTCGGAGCCAGCGGTGTCTTTGCCTCTGCGCAGCAATACTGGAGCCGCGAGTCTGTGATGATGCGCGAGCAGCCGCGTCAATTCCAGGCCGGCATAGCCGGTCGCTCCTAGAACCGCAGTTTTCAGTTTTACCGCCACGCTGTCCTAGTCTGTGGATAATTATGCATCTCTATGAATGAATATGCATTTGAAAGCGCCCCTCTGTCAAGTTGGAAATCAGGAGATAGGAGCGGACTAATCCTGAACGGGTAAATCCAGATCTCGGCGCCGTGATCCGCTCGGGCAGGCACTGCCAGAAAAAAGCGGTCAAAGCCCTTCTTCCCGAGTTTGCCGAAGTAGGCGGAAGTGCGCGCGCCCAACGCGGTGGGAACTTTCGTCAACAGTTCGTAATGATCGGCGTCCTTCTGCTGAAAGACCGCGATGAAGCCTTCGCCACCGGACGCGTAGATGCGTTTGCGAGCAGAGTCGTAGTAAAGGTCGTCGCAATCCTCGACACTGGGAAGGCTAGCCACGATTTTTCCAGAATCTGCATCGACAACCAGAAGTTTGGCCGGTCCGCGCGTGTTTACAAAGACGCGATGATCCGCCTCATCGAGCGCCATAGGGAAGTTGCCGTCTTGTCCAAGAGGCCAACGCGTGACCGTCCAGGTTTTTCGATTGATGAGGGCGATCTGCCTCAGGTCTGGGAGATTGACGTAGATGTTCGTCCCATTATTCTCAAGCTGAAACGACTCCGGATGAGTTCCCAGCTTGAAATCTCTCCCGCGCTGGTTGGTGGTGGCATCGACCATGCCAATGGCAGCAGTCTCCTCGTCTCCATAACCGACAAAGACCTGCTCCGTGGCTGGGTCGTAGCGGAGATTATCGACATCGCCGTGAAAATCAATGGCCGTAATCAATTTGTACGAAGTTCCGTCGTAGACGTACAGACTCCCTTTCGCTACCCACAAAAAGCTTGTTAGCCTGCGGGGAGAACGCCACACCCTGCGGCGTCGGGATACCCGAGATGCTGTTTATGCGGGTTTGCGCCCCAATGTCGATCACCTCCTCCGAATTGCTCCCCAAAGCGGATAAGAACAAGTGCCCCTTGCCATCCATGCCAAAGTGATCGATGCGACCTTGAACTCCGGGCAAAGGGATGGCTCCAGTCAGAACCAGCGGGCGACTGGCGGCGGAATCCTGCGCGGAGGCCATGGCCGACAGAAGCAGCACAACCAGGAATGCCATTCGCCGCGAACCAAAGTCGTTCTTGACCATCTATATCCCTCCACCATCGCGTGTAAGCGATTGACCTAACGACGATTAAGCTCCGCAATACCGCCGGATCATCCGCCTTCAGCATCTTAACTGTTGGTTCATGATCTGTGGTGATATGCGATGAGATTCGTAATTCTGCTATCGTCTAAGCGGCACTGGACTGCGACTTTTCTCTCCCACCTTGTCGCCATGCCGCTTCAACAGTTCTTGTGAACTTCGTGCACGAAATGGAAAAAGAACGACAGGGATTTCAGGAGATCCTCGACAAGCCGATCCGCGATCTGGGGTTGAAGATCGAAGGCTCGTCCCTCGACCGTTTGGTGCAGCAGTTGTATCGGGAGATGGAGCAGAAGGGCCTCGCAAAGTTTCATCCGGCGGTGTACCTCACCGACGAGTGGGGATGCCCTTCAGGTGAACCCGTGATCGGAATTCCGTTCTACCTGGCGCATCCGGACCTTTCGGCTCTCGAAAAAGAACGGAATGATCTCGAAGATCCGCGCGAGGTCATGATGTATCTACGCCACGAAGCGGGACACGCCTTCAACTACGCCTACAAACTTTATCGCACCCCCGAGTGGAAACAGTTGTTCGGCTCGTTCCGCCGGCGTTATCGCGACAACTATCGTCCAGTCCCGTTTTCGCGCAACTATGTTCGCCATCTCGCAGGATGGTACGCGCAGAAACATCCGGATGAGGATTTCGCGGAAACGTTTGCGGTATGGCTGACGCCGCGCTCGCCGTGGCGCAAGCGCTATCGCGGCTGGGGAGCGATGGCCAAGCTGAAATACATGGACCGCATCGCTCGCACACTGGGCAAGACTGACCCCGTGCGCCGCCGCGGCCGCCCTGATATCAGCGTCGAGGAGATGGAAGCGACGGTCGGTGAATTTTATCGCCAGACTGGTGTCGAAGAAATCCCGGTCGAAGATCTCAAACTCGACACCGATCTTTTGGATATCTTCAATGTCTCCAAACGGCGCAATGGGGTGCGGCCGGCGCAGGAGTTCGTCCATCAGCATCGCAAAGCGATTGTCGACAAGATCGCCTACTGGAGCGGCGTGCAGCGTCCACTGATCCGCAAACTTTTGGAAGTGATCGAGAAGAGAATTGGAGAGTTGGGCTTGCGCGCTGATCCCCGCCGCGAGCCAGAGCACCTCACGGAAATCACCGTCTACGCTTCCGCCCTGGTCATGAATTACATGACGCGGGGCAAATTCATCCAGCCGTGACGATGATTTTCTGGACACGCAGGGCCATAATTAGGAGTAGACCATGAGTGACAAACTAAAAGTCGCGATCCTGTATGACGTTTGGGAAGACGACGTTCCGGTTGCCGAGCCGCCGGAGGAGAAGCCTTCTCCGCGCAAGCGCAAACCGCGTACTAAGAAGCGTGTCGAGAAGGAGGATCGTGAGGAGATCTTCGAAGCGCTCGAAAAGCTTGGCCACGAGCCGTTTTACCAGGTGCTCGACGGACGCACACAGTCGCTGCACGCACTCGCCAAGTGCGGCTCTGACCTCATCTTCAACCTGACCGAGTCATACGCCGGCGACGACACCAAAGAGATGCATGTCGCCGCTTACTTGGATTTGCTGGGCCTCCGCTACACCGGCGCCGGGCCGCACGCCAGCTTTCTCGCGCAAGACAAATCGATCGCAAAAAAGATGTTCGCGTTCCATCACATCAAAACTCCGTTCTTTGCCACTTCTTATCGAGGACGCATCGATCACGCCCACGACATCGCTTTTCCTCTAATCGTGAAGCCGTTGTCGGAAGACGGATCGATTGGCATCAATGCTGACGCCGTGGTCGACAGCGTTAAAGAGTTGATGGAGCGCGTGCAGTATATCCAGGACGAATTCGATTCGCCGGCGCTGATCGAGGAGTACATCGAGGGCCGTGAAATCTATGCCGGCATTCTGGGCAGCTACGAGAGCACGCAAGTATTGCCGCTGGTCGAACTCGATCTGTCGAAGCTGCCCAAGGGCACTCCCAAGATCGCCAGTCGCGACGTGAAATTCGAGAAAGACACGGAGGCGTTCAAAGTCACCAAATCCGCGGTTGTCGAGGACCTGGACGAAGAAACTACCAAGCGTCTCTCGGACACGGCGCTCGCGGCGTACCAGGCAGTCAAGCTTCGTGATTACGGACGCATCGATATGCGCCTGTCTCCCAAGGGCGAAGTCTATGTGATCGAGGCCAACCCTAATCCCTGGCTTTCGAGTAAACAGGAGTTCGCGATGGCCGCGAAGGCGTCGGGGAAGTCTTATACGCAACTGATTGGAGAGATCGTCGACCTCGCATTGGCCCGATATCCTGCGGAGGCCAAGGCACAAGGGAACTCGTAGGTAAGGTATTTCTCCACATTTTCCGTGGCACTTCTCCCCGCACTCTGCGGTTCGATGCTTTCCTGCGGAACACTCCCGTGCCTTCCAGCGTATATACTGCCAGCCGGCTAGTCTCGCCTGAAGGAATACGAATGAAATTGATCGGGCTGTGTTTTCTTTTCTTGATGATCCTCTCTACTCTGGCCGCATCCCAGAACACAACGGGCAGCCTGGCTGACTCAACCATGCCGTCGGTTCTGACGGTCCCAGCGGCGGCGCAGGCCTCGCCCAACTTCAATGTTGACGCGGCTACGGACGCCTATCTGGCCGAGATCCCCGCCAGCGCCAAGACCCGTTCCGACGCGTATTTCGAAGGCGGATATTGGCTGCTTCTCTGGGATTTTCTTTACGGAGTGGTAATCGCGCTTTTGCTGCTGAACCTGCGCTGGTCCGCCGCCATGCGCAATCTCGCCGAGCGCATCACTCGCTTCAAGCCGGTGCAGACCGCGATCTACTGGATCGAATACCTGCTGCTGACTACGGTGCTCGCGTTCCCTCTAACCGTGTACGAAGGCTATATTCGCGAGCATAAGTACGGACTGGCCACGCAGACCTTCGGTCCCTGGTTGGTCGATCAGCTCAAAGGACTGGGGATCGGCGTCGTCCTCGGCGGCATTATCGTAGTGGTGTTGTTTGGCATTGTGCGCCGGCTGCCGCGGACCTGGTGGATCTGGGGCGCTGTATTCACCACCGCGTTCAACATTTTCGTCGTGCTGATTGCTCCGGTCTACCTGTTTCCCATCTTCAACACGATTAAGCGGCTGGACGATCCTAAAATCACGACTCCCATTCTCAGCATGGCTCGCGCCAACGGCATTCCCGCGAAGGACGTCTATCAGATTGACGCATCGAAACAGTCCACCCGCATGAGCGCCAACGTCAGCGGCTTCGGCAGTACCATGCGCATCACGCTGAACGATAATCTTCTGCGCCGCGGCTCGCCGGAAGAAATTCAGGCAGTGACAGGGCACGAGATGGGGCACTACGTGCTCAACCATGTCTACAAGGGAATCATGTATCAGTTTATTGAGATCGTCGTGGGGTTCGCGTTTCTGCAATGGTCGCTGGGATGGTCGCTGGCACGCTGGGGAGAGAAGTGGCAAATCCGCGGCATCGGCGACCCAGCCGTCTTGCCCCTCGTGGTGCTGTGGGTATCCGTTTTCTTTTTCGTGGTGACTCCGCTGGACAACACCTTCACCCGCACCCAGGAATATGAAGCAGACATGTACGGCCTTAACACCAGCCGCCAACCCGACGGCTTCGCGCAGGGTGCCATCCACCTTGGGGAATACAGGAAGATGAGTCCTGGCCCGATGGAGGAATTCATTTTCTATGATCATCCCAGCGGCCGCAACCGCATCTACGCAGCCATGCGTTGGAAGGCGGAAAACCTGAACCTGTTTACGCAGCAGCACTGATTTACTTTTCTTCTCGACGTCATCTCGAGCCCGGCAGGGCGAAGGATCGGGCCCGCGGATTGGAGACTGTCTCCCCGTTCCAGATCCCTCAGGCACTAAAACCAGCCGCCCTCGGGGTGACGTCACTCGAAAACTCATTGACAGTCGGGCGAACCTGCGAATCAACGGCGTTCTACGTCCGCACCGTGTAAAATTCCCGCTGGGTCATTCTCGAAAGAAGCAGGCGATGATCGGCCGAAGGATCTCGCATTACGAAATAATCGCAGCCCTCGGATCGGGCGGCATGGGCGTGGTCTATCGCGCTCATGACATCACGCTCGATCGCGACGTGGCCATCAAAGTGTTGCCCGGAGACCGTCCGCGCACTGAGAACGCGCGCCGCCGCTTCCGGCGGGAGGCCATGGCTGCGTCCGCCCTGAGCCATCCCAACATCATCACCATTTATGAGATCAGTGCCGATGGCGAAACTGACTTCATCGCCATGGAATACGTTCGCGGCTCAACTTTGACGTCGATTCTCAAGAGCCGCCGCCTCAGCCTCGAAGAAGCCCTGCAATACGCCGTGCAGATTTCCGACGCGCTCTCCAAGGCCCACTCTGCCGGGGTCATTCACCGTGACATGAAGCCTGGCAACATCATGATCACGGAAGACGGGCTGGCGAAGATTCTCGATTTTGGTCTGGCCAAGTTCAATCCCGACATGACCGAGACCGACGACGGATCGCATCTGGAACGCACCAAAGAAGTCACGCTCACCCAGCCCGGCATGGTCACGGGCACCGTCTTCTACATGTCGCCCGAGCAGGCTCGCGGTGAGCGTGTGGACGCCCGCTCCGACATCTTTTCTTTCGGGAGTGTTCTATTCGAGATGGTCACCGGCAAGCTCCCTTTTACCGGGGCGAACTCGATGGCCGTGCTGCACAACCTGCATTTCAGCCCTCCGCATGACCTGAAGCAATTGCGCCCCGATCTTCCGCCCACGTTGGTCACGCTGCTTGAGCGCATGTTGGAAAAGAATGTCGATAAGCGCATCCAGACGATGTCCGAAGTCGGATACGAACTCCGCAAAGCCGCGGGCATGAGCGTGGAGCCGAACACCTGGCAGCGTAGCGCCAGTTGGCTTCCGCCAACCTCAGCACGCTCGGCATATTCGCCAAGAGCCCCATGGAAGAAGTGGATGTGGATCGGCGCCGCAGTGATTGTGGTGCTGATCGCCCTCGGCGGCTGGTTTTGGAAAAAGACCTACTACTCGCGTCAGGCTGCGGGTCAGGCAGCCGAAGCACCGGTGGACGATAACGCGTATGCGCTCTACCAGCGCGCCCGTCAGAATCTGGATCACTATGACCGCGAAGGCAATGTAGACAATGCCATCAAGTTGCTCGAGCGCGCTGTCCAACTCGATCCGCAGTCGGCGGTAAGTTATGCGGGGTTGGCGGAAGCTTATCACTTCAAGAACCTTTCTAACGCCGACCCGCAATGGCAGAAGCTTACGGCGAACTACGCAGACAAGGCCGTTGGTCTCGACAGCTATCTTGCATCCGCTCACATCTCCCAAGGCTTGGCCAAGATGCAGGCGGGAGATTCGGCAGAAGCCGAAAAGGAATTTCTGAGAGCGGCAGAACTTGACCCGAAAAGCGCGACGCCTCACTTCTGGCTCGCTTTTCTTTATGACAAGACAGGTAAAGGAGCCCAGGCGATCCCTGAATTGAGAAGGGCCCTTGAGGATGATCCAAACGACTGGCGCTTGTACATGGAGTTGGGACTAAATGCCTATCATTCCGCGAATAATGAGGAGGCAGTTAAGAATTGGGAGCAGGCGCTAAAGCTTGAGCCACAAAACGTACTGGCTTTGCGAGACCTGAGTGCGGCCTATCATCGCCTTGGACGCGATGACGACGCCGCTGCCGCTCTCCAACATGCGTTAGAAATCAAACCCATCGCAGACGTTTACAACAATCTCGGTACCATCCGTTTCTATCAAGGTCATTACGCCGAGGCCATTCCAGCTTTCGAAAAGACGGTCCAGTTAGAATCAAACAACCCGGACAATTGGGGCAATCTAGGCGACGCATACCGCTGGACGCCCGGCAACGAAGCCAAAGCAAAGCAGTCCTACCAGACCGCCGTTCGACTGGTCAGAGAAGAGATAGCGAAGCACCCTGACCAGTTAGAGCTGCGAGCGGATCTCGCGATGTATCTGGCAAAGAGCGGCGAGAAGGAAGCCGCATTACAAGAGCTCAAGGTCGTAGAACAAGCGAATACCAAAGATCCCACCATCCTTTACCTCTCCGCGTTGGTCTATGAGCTTTCCGGAGATCGTACAAAGGCCATTAACGCGCTTGCGGCCTCAGTCAAGGCCGGAGAAAGCCTGACCGACATCAAGAGCGAGCCTGAACTCGTTCACCTTCGCTCTGATCCACGCTACCAGCTCGATGTTTTGGGGGCCTCAGCTAACCCGAAACCTTAGCTGAGAGCGCAGATTCTCCCTTGACTTTGCCGGCTGTTGAGGATTACCTTCAGTCTCCCCCATCTTCCCCGTTCGGGGCCCGCTTTTCCGTCAAGAAAAGGAGATGCCAATTATGGCAGTTTACCTCTACAACTTGGGTTTCACTCTGGCCAATGCAACGAACGGTAACTTCCTCGATCACCTCGGCACGCAAACAGGTTTCGGCCAATCCGATACTTGGTTCGAGTACAACGGCTCCGGAACGCCGACTGGCGTGACCGATAACGTCGTGCCGCTAAACGCGCTGACCCTTTCCGATTGGGACACAATGCCCCTTCCTCCGGATTTCGTGGCCGGGGCTGATTACATGCTGTTGCGCATTTTCAATACTGACAACCCCCAGCCGACCATGGTCTTGAGAACGACGGCGGTGATGGGGCACGGCATCGCCGGCAGCTCTCCGATTTCCAGTCATCTGCAGGCGCCTTTCATGATTGGTACCAAGGCGCGTCCGGTGATCGATCTCGACAACAGCAGCTCGGCGAACTGGCCGGGGCCCACCGGAACAGATGGCGCCTGGACATATTGCTTGGGAATGATCCACGGCGTGATCAACGATTACACCTGCAACATTGGCGCAACCGTTTATGCCTCGTCTGGTCCTTACCCTGGAACTAGCTGCTTCGGACGTGATCCGCAATTGCATGTGGGCAGTACGATGATTCCTGGCTGCGATGATGACGTTGACGACCAGACAGAGCCGGCTGCTTAGTCTTTTTGCCGGAGATCGTTGGGCCGCGGAGAAATCAGCGGCCCAAATGTTTTTAAACTTGCCGCTCGGGATCCACCGCCTGATCCAGATAAATCCACATGACTCGCGATAGCAGGGTCAGTGTCGGTGCCAGCGGCAAGAACAACACTACCGCCCAGATCGCCGTCTTTTGAATCGACCAGCGCAGGAAAAACCAAAGCACAAGTGCCAGCGCGAGAATTGTCATCAGAGCCAACAGGTAGCTGATGTACATCGCGCCGAGGAAATATCCCTCTTCGCGCTCGAACTTCAGTCCGCACTCGGGACAGACTTCATACATCTTGGGAAAGCCGGTGAAAATCGACGCGCGAAAGATTCTCCCGTCGCGGCACCGCGGACAAAGCTGATGCAGAATTCCCGAGACAGCCGAAACCCGGCGAGACGTCATCGTAAGGATGCTAACAGCAGGGCGACGCCCCCTCATAAACCGCGCTCAGCGAAGGCTCAGCCAACGACTAATGACCCAATGACCAATGACTAAAGACTAACGACCAAGTGTTCCCTTTCGATCAACAAGGCATTCCTCAACCAATGGTAGCCTTTGCGGAAACCGGGCAGCTGCCGTCGAGCGCCGTGGGGGAACCCGATGGAAGGGAAAGTTCGCTTTCTGACGTGCCTCGCTGTGCGATGTGTACTTCTCGTAATGGCAGTCGCGGTCCCGCTGCATGCGCAAGAGACCGTCATACTGGTAGGCTCCGGTTCGAGCGTGCCGGCGCCGCTCTACAACCGGTTAGCGCAGGAATTCAACAAGCGCAGCTCGACCACCCAATTCAAATATCTGCCCACTGGAACCAAAGAAGGGATCACTGACATCTCGCACGGAAGTGGCGACTTCGGTGCCGGCGAGGTGCCGCTCACCTCTGCCGAGCGCTCCGATGGCAATCTGATCGAGGTGCCGGTCGCGCTCATCGGAATCGTTCCGGTTTACAACGTGTCCGGCGTGCCGACGGGGCTGCGCTTCTCAGGAGAGGTGCTCGCGCAAATCTTTCTGGGAGAAATCAAGAACTGGAACGCAGCCGCCATTGCCCGCCTGAATCCCGAAACCAGGCTGCCCAACACGCCGATTCAAGTGGTATATCGGCCATCGGGTAAGGGATCGAATTACATCTTCTCCGACTTTCTCTCCAAGTCGAGCGCGAGCTTCCGCGCTCGCATCGGCACTACAGCGTCTCCCAAATGGCCCGTAGGGGCATCGGCCGAGCGCAGTGCGGACATGGCGGACAAGGTTAGACACGAAGCGGGAGCGATCGGATATGTGGAACTCGCTTACGCCGTGAAGAGCGGGCTTGCACAGGGCGAAGTCTTGAACCCGGCGGGAAAATTCGTGAAAGCCACATCGGCCAGCATCACGGCCGCCTGCCAGCAGGTGGAAGAGCCACGATGGGAAAAGCTGACGGCCTCGCTCACCAGCGCACCTGGGGAAGATTCGTTTCCCATCTCAAGCTTTACCTGGGCATATTTGAGGACATCGCCAAGCGATTCGTCGCGCATTCGCGCTACCGCCGACTTCTTCGGCTGGGTCTTATCCGACGGCCAAACCTTCGCGGAAGAAGAAGGCTATCCCAAGCTACCCGCACCGCTGGTGGCAGCCATTAAAACAAAATTGAAAGCGTCACACTGAGTAGACAAGAGGAGAAGGAAAACCGCCAGCACACGTTGCGAGCAAGGGGTGCAGAAGTCCGAAGTCTGAGGTCCCATGTCCGATGTCCGGTCTTACCCCCCGATGTGCACCATGGTTCTCGAAGCCGGTACGAAGTCCGGTTCTCCAATGTGGTGGCGGGCTTCTTTTTTCTCGACAACGCCACGAATAAACGCGATCAGTTCTTCGTCGCTGGCGCCCCGGCGCATCAGTTCGTGCAGATCGTGATCCCAAACAGAAAATAGACAAGTCCGGATTTTGCCGTCGCTGGTGATGCGGATGCGCGAGCAGTGTCCACAGAACGGATGGGAGACGGGAGCGATGATGCCTATCTCGCCGACGCCGTCGTCGAAGCGGTAACGCCGTGCAGTTTCGGAATGCGCGTGGGGAATTTCGACCAGCGGCCGGAACTTCGCCATCTCGTCAAGGATGTCATCGAGCGTGACCACGGTTTCGGGCGTCCATTTGCGGTCTTCCTCGAGCGGCATGAACTCGATGAAGCGGACGGTGACTCCCTCTTCGCGAGCGAATTTGCCGAAGGGGATAATCTGGTCTTCGTTGAATCCGCGCATCAGGACGCAATTGACCTTGACCGGCCACAGGCCTGCAGTGCGAGCAGCGCGAATGCCGGCGACGACGTTGTCGTATCCGTTGGGGACGCGCGTGATTCGGGCGAAACGCTCAGCATCGACGGCATCCATCGAAACCGTGACGCGGCGGAGGCCGGCGTCTTTTAATGGCTGCGCCATTTCGGCGAGCAGGTGTCCATTAGTCGTGATAGCGAGGTCGAGCGGCTGGTTGTCGACGGTGCGAAGCTGGGAGAGTTCGCGGACAAAGTCGATAACGCCTTTACGGAGAAGCGGTTCACCCCCGGTGATGCGAACCTTCTCGATGCCGAGCTCAGTCAAGATCCGCGCCATCCGAAAATAGTCGGCGAACGGCAGGTCGGCGTACATCGCGCCGTCGTTCCCGGTGCGGCAGTAGACACACTTGTAGTTGCAATGGTCGGTGATCGAGATCCGGAGATCGGTGATCGCACGGCCGAATTTGTCGTGAAGAAGCATTTAGCACTCAGCATTCAGCACTCAGCCAAACCCAGTTGACCAACTCCCAGCAGTGGCCTTGAGTGGCTGAATGCTGAGTGCTGATTGCTGAATGCTTTGTGGAAAGTAGAGACGCAGGCGTGACCATCCCGGCGGCCGCTTCCTTTCCAATGCGCTCCTTGCGGAACGCGGGAGGTGCGGGCGTTTCCACCCGAACCCTCGGGACCGTAGCTGCTAGATACCTGCGCTACTCTCCCTCGCCGCCCCAGCCGGGTATACCCGAAGGCTGGGCGGTCGGAAACTTGTCACCATTATAGACGGCTTGAAGGGCCTCGAGGTTTCAAGGTTTCAGAGCCTTTTCAATGGCGGTCTCGGCCAGCGGGGCCATGACCTTGTATCCCGCGGGATTTGGATGAAGACCGTCTTCGGCCAGGTCTCTCTTTAACAGGCCCTTGTCATCAACCATGGCGCTGAAATAGTCGAGATAAACGCATTCCTTGGTCGCACAGTAATCCTTGATCCAGGCGTTGAGTTCGAGGATCTTGGACGGCGGGCGCTCGGCGAACGCTTCCTGCGACTGCGGCGTGTAGTTGTGTACGGGAAGTACCGAAGAGAACACCACAGCGATATGATTGGCGCGCGCGATCTCCACCATGGACGCGTCGTTGGCTTCGATATCCTCAATCCTCTCGGGCCCGGTATTGCCGGCGATATCGTTCGTCCCGGCAAGAATGATGACGATTTTCGGTTGGAGATCTACCACATCCTGGCGGAAGCGTAACAACATTTGTGGAGTAGTTTGTCCACTAATGCCCCGATTGATGTAGGGCTTGCCGGGAAAGAATTCGTCGAGCTTCCAGAAGTCGGTGATGGAGTCTCCGAAAAAGACTGCCCGATTTTCGCCGGCAGCGGGAACCGTGAGCGCGGCGTTGGCGTCGCGGTAATGGGCAAGGTTTGCGAAGTCGTCGCAGGGGATGGGGCGGGTAGCGGGTTGTTGGGCGAAGGTGGAAAGGGTGAGTAGCAGCGGCACGATAATAAGAAACGGTTTCACGATTCCCTCCGCGAGACGGGGTGGCTGGGTCGGTTGGCGCCGAAAGAAAGCAGATTCCTCAGGCTTGATCCGGGTTGTTCCTGGCGGTTAATCCGTGTGATTCCGTGTTGATCCGTGGCCAGGAAGTTCGCCGGCCAGGGCGCCCGCGCCACATCACATGCCGTCGTAATTCGGTCCGCCGCCGCCTTCTGGCGGGACCCAGGTGATGATCTGGTACGGATCAGCGATGTCGCAGGTCTTGCAGTGCACGCAATTCGACGGGTTCAGGCTGATGCGTTTGCCGTTAGGCTGAGTGGTGTCGTCGACCATTTCGTAAACGTTCGCGGGACAGAAGTTCTGGCAGGGGCTGCCGAATTCTTTTACGCAACGCGTGTTGCAGATGTTGGTGTCGTCGATGACCAGGTGCGCGGGCTGATCTTCTTCGTGCTTCGTTCCTGAGTGGTAGAGGTCGGTAAGCTTATCGAATGTGAGCTTGCCGTCTCCTTTGGCGGGACCGAGCAGGTGCGCTTCGGCGCCTCCGTCGGCGGGCAGTTCGGCGAGCTTCTTCATGTGCTTGTAGCCCGGGGTCGCGGGGTAGCGGTTATAGAGCCCGCGTCCACCGGTAATCATCTGCAAGCCGGTATGGAACATACCCGCGTAGAATCCATGCTCGAAACCCTGGTGCATGTTGCGCACTTTCCAGAGCTCTTCTTTGATCCAGCTCGCTTCGACTTCTTTTTGATATTGGCCGAGCGACGCGGCGGACGAATCGTCTTTCTTCAGCGCTTCGAAAGCCGTCTCCGCCGCCAGCATGCCACTCTTGATGGCCAGATGGATGCCTTTAAGGCGCGCGGAATTCAGGAAGCCTGCAGAATCGCCGAGGATCATCCAACCATCTCCGGCGACGGGAGGAATCGCCCACCAGCCGCCGTACGGCATCGACTTCGCGCCATAACGGATCATCTTGCCGCCTTCGAGCAGTTTCGTGACAAAAGGATGCTGCTTGAAATCTTGTAGAACTTTTTGCGGATCGAGGCGCGGATCGGGGTAGTCAAGTCCCGTGACAAAGCCCAGAGAAACAACGTTGTCTTTCGAACCGTAGATCCAGGCGCCGCCGTATTCCTTCGTGGTCAGCGGCCAACCCATGGTGTAGATAACTTCGCCTTTCGCGATGCGGCCAGAGGGCACCTCCCAAAGCTCTTTTATGCCCTGCCCGTAGGTTTGTGGATTGCGGTCTTTGGCGAGGTCGAATCTCTTGACGAGCTGTTTGGTAAGCGATCCGCGCGATCCTTCGGCGAGAATCACCACTTTCGCTTGCAGATCGTAGCCAGGTTCGAAGTTCGACTTCTGATGTCCTTCTTTGTCGACACCCTTGTCGTCGGTGCGCACCCCAGTGATGCGGTTGCCGTCGTAGAGGAGTTCCGACCCGGCGAATCCAGTGAAGATTGTGATTCCCGTCTCCTCGACCTTGCTGCCTAGCCACTTCACGAACTTGTTGATCGAGATGACGTAATTCCCGTGATCGCGCAGCGGAGGCGGAGTGATGGGCAATTTGAACTTGCCCTTCTTGGTCAGGAAGTAGACGGACTCTTTCGTGACCTCTGCATCGAGGGGCGCTTCTTTTTCAAATCCCGGAAGCAATTCCCGCATGGAACGCGGATCAAGCAGCGCGCCGGACAGGCAGTGCTGTCCGACCTCGCGAGCCTTCTCGAGGACGTAGATGTTCTCTTTCGAGAGTTGCGCATCTGGATTGGAGGCATTGTGCTGATCGATGAGTTGAGAGAGACGGAGTGCACACGCCATGCCCGCGGGCCCTCCGCCGACAATCACCACATCGGCCGGCATCACCGGTCTTTCGACACCTTCAATTGGTTTACGGAACACTAGCATAAGACAACCTTGCCACGGATTGCGCGGATCCTCACGGATAAGACAACTGCTGATCTGTGAGGATCTGCGTAATCCGTGGCCGCTTTTAACCTCCGGCTTTCGCTTTTTTCACTTCCTCAATCAACGGCGGCACGATGTCGAACAGATTTCCCACGATTGCATAATCGGCAATCTCAAAGATCGGAGCCTCGGAATCTTTGTTGACCGCGATGATGGTGCGCGCGCCTTTCATGCCTACGATGTGCTGAATGGCTCCGCTGATGCCTAGCGCGAGATAGAGTTTCGGCGCGACTGTCTGGCCCGACGAGCCGATCTGGCGATCCATGGGTAGCCATCCTGAGTCGCAAATCGGCCGCGAGGCCGCGAGTTCGGCGCCCAGCGCTTCGGCAAGATTCTTGGCGATCTCGATATTCTTTTGCTCTTTGATCCCGCGTCCGACGGCGACGATCACCTCGGCCTGCGTGAGATCGACCGCCTGCTTCGCTTCTTTGAAGACTTCCTGCGGCTTGTTGCGAATGACGCCGTCGGCGATCTCGACGTTCACGGTTTCAACTGGAGCGGCGCTGGCTCCGGCTTCGACTTTGTCTCCGCGATAGGCGCCGTTCTGGAAGGTCGCGAACCACGGCGCGTCGGAGGTGAAGCTGACGTCGGCGGCGAGTTTGCCCTGGAACATCTGACGAGTGAAGAAGAGTTTGTCGCCTTCTTTCTTGTAGCCGATGCAGTCGGTGATGGCGGCGCGTCCCATGGCCGTAGCCAGTTTGGGGACGAAGTCGCGCACCTGGTAGGTGTGGGGCATCAAGACCAGCTTGGCCGGATGAGAACTCAGGAATTGCTTCAGCGCGGCGACGAAAGCATCGGGTGTGTAAGGCTCAAGCTTCGGCGATTCAATCGCATAAACCTTGGCGACTTTCTTGCCGGCGACTTCATTGGCGAAGTTCGCTACACCGGAGCCGACGACGGCGGCTTCGAGGGCCCATCCGGTTTCGGCGGCCAGGGCTTGGCCAGCTGTGAGCGTCTCCCATGAGACGCGGTTGAGTTTGCCTTCGCGTTGTTCGACTACGACCAGAATTGTGTCAGGCATAAGTTCTCGGTTCTCAGCGGAACGTCTTGCTTCGCGTCGGCGAACGGACGAGGCGTCCGGCGCTACGCGAGCGTCACAGTACTCGCAGTTCGTTTCTCAGCTTATCCACCAGCTTTTTCGCGATTTCGGCTGGCGGGCCTTCGATGTGTTCAGTCTTCTTCGTCTTTTGCGGAATGTAGAGGCGCTCGATTTTCTGAAGATTGTTTCCGACCGCCGATTGCACATCGGCCATCGTGACCTTGCGCAGCGGCTTATTCTTGGCCTGCTTAATACCGATCAGCGTGGCATACCGCAGCTTGTTAATGCCCGACTGGATTGTCAGCACAGCGGGAAGAGGCATATCGACGTACTGGAAGTATCCAGCCTCGAGCTCCCGCTTCACCCGAATCCCGGCTTCGTTCTTTTCGATCTGCATGATGATCGTCGCGTGCGGCCAGCCGAGTAGCTCCGCGAGCACCACGCCAGTTTGCGCATAGCCATAGTCGTCCGATTGCAGCCCGGTGAAGATCAAGTCGAACTGCTCTTCTTTAATCGCCGCGGCGAAGGCCCTTGCGGTATTGAAGGCGTCGAGTCCGACAAACGCGTTGTCTTCGAGATGAATGGCGCGGTCGGCGCCTTTGGCAAGTGCCTCCCGCAAAACCTGTTGCGCGCGCGCGGGACCGGAAGTAATGACGACAACTTCTCCCCCGTGCTTTTCCTTCTGGCGCAACGCCTCTTCGAGCGCGTACGCATCGGGTTCGTTCACTTCGTAGGAAACGTCTTCGCGAATCCAGGTGCCGGACTCATTGAGTTTGAGCGGGGCGTCTTTCTGCGGCACCTGTTTCATGCAAACCAGGATCTTCAAGAGAAACTCCTTCGATTGCGCTGAACCGGCAAGTCGACTAGCCGGTCCGGCACCTGCTGGAAAACCAGTCAGTATAAATGAGGAGCGGGATGGGCGGGAAATGGCAAGAAGAATCTCATGGCGCTCAATTCCCTAAATGGCGTGGAACTATTCGGTGAAGACCACCGATTGCACACCGGAAATGTCGAAGCGTTTGCGGCAGCGCATGTTCTTGCACATCATCACGTCGTCTTTGCGAAGCATGTAGGAGCGGGCTTTGGCGAAGCGGGCGCGGTCGCGTTCGTCGGCGCGTCCGCCCAGTTGGCGTTTCTTGGTGCGCACCAGCCACATGACGTCGTATTCCGCGGACTGATGGCAATGCGGGCAGTTTAGGGTGGCGGTCTTCTTGTCGGTCTTCTCGTCGAAAAAATCGCGTTCTTCCATGGAATCCGGCCGTTAGTCCTTGGTCGTCAGTCGTTGGCCAAACAAGATATTACACCTTTGTGAAGCGTGGGCTGTGGCAAGATGACTCTTTATGGCGAGAAAAAAGAAGATCAAGCGCTTTCGCGCCGTACAGGCGGTGAAGGAACTGGCTCGCGAGCGGATTGGCACCGTCCCGGTAGCCCAGGTAGTCCCCGACCGCAAGAAAAAGAAAACTCGAAAGCACAAAGAAACCTTGCAGGAATTGTTGGCAGAAGAATAAGTCGGCTGTAGAGGCGCGAAGCAGCGCCTCTGCGATCAAGAACTAATTAAAGGTCGCGTCAATGGTAGCGTTGGTATTCAGCACTACCGTGCACTGATTGCCTGACGGCGTGCACCCTGAACTCCAATTCGAGAATGTGGCGCCGGTATTGGGCGTTGCCGTCAGGATCACAGTTTGGCCCTGCGGGAATGTGGCGCTGCACGCCGTGTTCGCGGTGCATTGAATTCCAGCCGGATTGCTCATCACGCCTCCGTTGCCGGTGATCTGTACCGTCAACGTCGCATTGACGCCAAAGCCCGGACACCCCGGTACTGCCGGATTGTTCACCGTCACCGTGGCAAAGGCGAACACCGTATTGCCACCCGGTCCCGCCCCCTGACCGTAGCTCGCCGAAATGTTCGAGCCTCCGCAGGTGAGATTGTTGGCGGGAGACACCACCCCGGTGCTGCTGATCACAGCCACTTGCTCTACGCCCGATTTCCACGTAACCAGATTCGTAATGTCTTTGGTCGCAGGAGGATGGATGAAGGTACCAAGGGCGGTGAATTGCGCTTGAGCAGTCGGATCCGGCTGCAAGAACGTGAAAGAGGACGGCGTAATGGTCATGGATACGAGTTGCTGATCGTGGGCGCAACTGGAAAAACTAAGCAAAAGACAGGCAGTGACGAACAAGCCGACCGCGCTCAACCACTTCCAGTTCATGGAAACTCCACCATTCACAACTGAGGTCAGGGAAGGTCAACAATCTAGTCAAAGCCTGGGCAAAAAGCAAGGAATGCCGGTAGGGCACTTGCCAGGGGGGACCCAGTGCTACTTCCGCTGCACGGTTTCGGCCACAAATTTCGCGAACTGGCGGATATCTTCTTCCGTCGTGTCGAACGAGCACATCCAGCGCACCACTGACTCTTCTTCACTCCACACGTAAAAGAAGTACCGTTCTTGCAGCTTCGCGATCGTGTCGTGGGGCACTTGCGCGAACACTCCGTTGGCTTCTACCGGATAGACAATCTTCACCTTCGAGATCGCGCGAATTTCTTTCTCCAGCAGCTTTGCCATGCGATTGGCGTGCTGCGCGCTCTTCTGCCACAAGTCGTTCGAGAGCAATGCTTCGAACTGAACGGAGATAAATCGCATCTTGGAAGCCAGTTGCATCCCTTGCTTGCGCAGAAACTGAAAATTACGCGCCAGTTTGTTGTCGAAAAACACGACCGCTTCCGCTCCCATGAGCCCGTTTTTGGTGCCTCCAAAGGAAAGCACATCGACTCCCAGATCTCGCGTCGCCTGACGTAGGGTCTTGGCTTGACTGACGGCGGCGTTGGCGATGCGTGCCCCATCCATGTGCAGGAACATATCGCGGTCGTGTGCAAATTTCGCCAGAGCCTTGACCTCGTCGGGCTGATAAACAGTGCCCATCTCGGTCGATTGCGTGATCGCAATCACGCGCGGCTGCACGTGATGCTGGTCGCCGATACCGTGGTAGGCGTGGCTCACCGACTCGACCGTGAGCTTGCCGTTTTGGTTAGGGATAGGAATCAGCTTGCACCCGGTAAAGCGTTCCGGGGCTCCACATTCGTCGCAGTAAATATGCGCGAAATCGCTGCAAATCACCGCATGATAAGACTCGGTAAGCGCCTTGAGGCTTAGGACGTTGGCGGCCGTTCCGTTGAACACGAAGAAAACTTCGATGTCGGAACCAAAATGCTCCTGGAATTTCCGGACCGCCGCATCGGTGTAGGCATCATCGCCGTAGCCGACGGTGTGTCCCACGTTCGCTGCAGAAATGGCCTGTAAAACCTCGGGATGCACCCCGGCATTATTGTCACTGGCAAAGCTGCGGACAGGTTTCATGTTGAAAATAATGTAGCAGAGGCTGCGCTTTCTTTTTTGCTATCCCCGGGCTCGGTCCCGTGTCTAACGGTCGAGCGCGGCGTCATTGGCCGGCGGGCGTTTCGCATGGTAGGGTAGCTGGCACGAAAGTCTGGTTTGTCTGCATGATTACAAGCAACTTCATCTCGCACTCGAAGGCTGGGGTCGTGTCCTCGCTTTTCGGTCTTGGCTGGGCCCTGATCATGACCGGATGCAGCAGCGGAGCCGCCAAAAGTGACCAGCCACAAGGGCCGGCAGCTCTGCCCGTCAAGATCGAGGTCGCCCGCGAGGTGCCGGTGCGCGATACCACCGATTATGTGGCGACGCTGAAATCGCGCGACTCAGCGGTGATCAATCCGCAGGTCGAAGGCTACATCACAAAAATCTTCGTTCATTCCGGAGACCACGTGTCCCCGGGTGCGCCGCTCATGCAGATCGATCCCACCAAGCAGGAAGCCACGGTCCGCAGCCAGGAGAATGCGCATGCCGCTCAACAAGCGAATCTGAAATATGCGCAAGAGCAATACGACCGAGTCAGCAAGCTCTACGAGGCGGGAGTCGACAGCAAGCAGGACTACGACCAGGCGAAGTCAGCTCTGGACGCGGCGAGAGCCCAACTCGCCTCCCTCGATGCACAGGTAAAAGAGCAGCGCGTCGAGCTTCACTACTATCGCGTCATCTCCCCCAGCAGCGGGATCGTGGGAGACATCCCGGTTCGAGTCGGCGACCGTGTCACAAACACCACGTTGCTGACCACGGTCGACCAGCCCGGCAGCCTCGAAGTCTATGTGTACGTTCCCATTGAGCGCGCTTCCGGACTCAAGATGGGTCTGCCCGTGCAGTTGCTCGACGGCGCGGGTAATGTGATCGCCGATAGCCGCGTGAGCTTTATCTCGCCCGAAGTCGACAACACTACGCAGACGATCCTTGTGAAAGCGAAGGTTGCCAATAATCAGGACAAGCTGCGCCATGCTCAATTCGTGCGGGCGCGTGTGGTTTGGGGTACGCGGAATAGTTCCGTAGTCCCGATTCTCGCTGTCTCGCGTATTGGCGGACAATACTTCGCCTTCGTCGCCGAGGTCGAGAACGGCAAAACGGTCGCGCGCCAGAAGCCGCTGAAAATCGGCGACACCGTAGGTAACAATTACGTCGTGCTCGATGGCATCAAGCCCGGCGACAAAGTCATTGTTTCTGGAACTCAAGTGCTGATCGACGGTTCGCCGGTGCAGGAACAACAGAATCAGGCTTCGGGCTCCGGGCTTTAGGCTTCGGGCTTCGGGGATAGGGTATGGGTTCTTGTGAAACCCAACATTCTTGTCTCCGGTCGATTACTGGAATATCGCGCTACCAGTCGCGGGGCGACGACAGACACTAGCCCGGCACGATAAGTGCCGGGAAAGGCGGCAAACGTAAATGAGTCCCTTGGGGGACGCCACTCCCTGAGGGCCGAAGCCCGAAGCCCGAAGCCCGATTCTCATGTTCGTCGACTTCTTCATAAAACGGCCAGTTTTCGCAACAGTCTGCGCGCTGCTGATCATCCTCGCGGGCGCAGTCGTCATCCCCACTCTGCCCATTTCGCAGTTCCCGAACCTCGCTCCTCCGCAAATCTCCGTCTCCAGCTGCCTATGTCGGCGCCAGCGCGCAGACTGTCGAGAGCGCCGTAACCACTCCGCTTGAGCAGCAGATCAACGGCGCCGAGGGGATGAAATACATCACCTCCGACAGCAGCAACGATGGCTCCAGTTCCATCGTCGCCACGTTCGACCTGAACCGTGATCCCGACCTCGCCTCAGTCGACATTCAGAACCGCGTAAACACGGCTCAGGGGCGCTTGCCCAACGCGGTCAAAGCCACCGGCATCACCATCATCAAGTCGTCGAGCAACTTCGTCTTCGGCGCCGCCGTGTATTCGCCCGACGGCCGCTACGATCCGCTATTCATGAGCAACTATCTGGACGTCTACGTCAAAGATCCGCTCAAGCGCATCCCCGGCGTGGCTGATGTTCAGATCTTCGGCGAACGTAAATATTCCATGCGCCTCTGGCTCGACCCGGTGCGTATGGCCAGCCGCGCGCTGACCGCGGGCGACGTGGTCTCGGCCCTCCAGGAACAGAACGTCGAAGTCGCCGCCGGACAGGTTGGCCAGCCTCCCTCGCCGCAGAGTCAGGAATTTCAGATCAGCGTCCGCGCCATAGGACGCCTCTCCGAAGCCACGCAGTTCGACAACATCATCCTTAAGACCAATGCCGACGGCACGCTGGTCCGGGTGAAAGACGTGGGACGTTCCGAGTTGGGTGCCGAAGACTACAGTTCCGAGCTGCAATATAAAGGACACGATGCCGTCGGCCTCGGCATCACGCAGTTGTCGAATGCCAACGCGCTCGACGTAGACCGCAAAGCCATCGCGGAACTGGAGCGCCTGTCAAAGCGCTTTCCTCCCGGCATGACCTACAACCTTGCGTTCGATACCACTGACGCAGTGGGCGAATCGATTCGCGACGTGCTGACGACGCTGGTCTCGGCCATCGTGCTCGTCATTCTGGTCATCTTCATCTTCCTGCAGGACTGGCGTACGACGATCATTCCGTCAGTCACGATTCCTGTCTCGCTGATTGGTACCTTCGCGTTCGTTAAGATCCTGGGATTCTCGGTCAATACACTCACGCTCTTCGGCATTACGCTTGCCACCGGACTGGTGGTCGACGACGCCATCGTCGTCATCGAAAACATTGAACGCCACGTACAGGAGGGCGAGAGAAATACCCACAAAGCTGCGTCAGAAGCGATGGGAGAAGTCGCAGGCGCAGTCATCGCCACTTCGCTCGTGCTGGTCGCGGTCTTCGTGCCGGTCGCCTTCTTTCCAGGCACCACCGGTATCCTGTTCCGCCAGTTCGCGCTGACCATCGCTTTCTCGATTTCGATTTCGGCGTTCAATGCCCTGACGCTGACTCCCGCGCTGAGCGCCATCCTGCTTGGCCGCGAGCACAAAGAGAAGAATTGGTTCTTCGACCGCGTAGATCGCGTGATCAATGCCGTCACCGAAGGATACCGCCGCATTCTTCGCAGCGTGTTGAAGTATCGCTGGGTCGCGGTCATGATCTTTTTGGCGGGGCTTGGACTCACTTACTTTGCCTTCGTCAAAATTCCCAAAGGCTTCGTACCCAACGAGGACCAGGAATATTTCATCGTCGCCGTGCAGTGCCCCGCGGGCGCGTCGCAGTCCTATACGAAAGGAATTGGGAAACAGGTTTCAGACATTCTCGACAAGATTCCCGAAGTCGACGGCACCTTCGTTGTCGACGGTTTCAGTTTCAACGGAAGCGCGTCGAACCGCGCCATCATCTTTGTTCCGTTAAAGCCATACGCCCAACGCAAAGGCGAAGAGCACAACGCCGACTCTGTTCTAGAGCGTGTGCGCGGGCCGCTCTCCGGAATTTCGGGCGCCATCGTAATCCCGTTTCGCGCCTCCGGCGGTGAACGGTCTTGGCAACTTTGGCGGCTTCCAGTTTGAAGTGCAGGATCAGGGCGGCCACACGCTTGCCGATCTGGAAAAAGTCACGCAGCAGGTGATTCAGGAAGGCAACCAGCGCAAAGACCTCACTGGACTCTTCACTACTTACAGCGCCAGCGATCCGCAGTTCCTGGTCACCATCGATCGCGAAAAAGCCAAGAGCCTGCACATCCCTCTGCAGCAGATCACCGACACCTTGGGCGTTTACATGGGCTCCTCTTACGTAAACGATTTCGATTTCAACAATCGCTCCTATCGCGTCTACGTGCAGGCCGACAAACAGTTCCGCGCGCAAGCCAAGGACATCAAGCAGTTCTATGTCCGCACCGACAGCGGCGCGATGGTTCCGCTGGAAAATCTTGTAACCATTGCGCAGACCACCAGCCCGCAGGTCATCAGCCATTACAACCTGTTTCGCTCGGCGGAAATCGACGGCTCGGCAGGAGGAAACGCCAGCTCTGGCCAGGCCATCGAGGCGATGGAAGAAGTCAGCAAGAAAGTCATGCCGCAAGGATTCACCTACGAATGGACCGGCCTCTCCCTCGAAGAACTGCAATCTGGCGGCACCGCGCTGATCCTTTTTGGACTGGGAACGCTAGTGGTTTACCTGACGCTCTCGGCGCAATACGAGAGCTTCGTATTGCCATTCATCGTGTTGCTGGCGGTTCCGATGGCATTGCTAGGAGCGCTCGGCGCGCAATGGCTGCGCGGGCTGCAGAACGACGTCTACTGCCAAATCGGACTGGTCATGCTGGTCGGCCTGTCGAGCAAGAACGCCATCTTGATCGTAGAATTCGCCGAGCAGTTGCGCCAGCGCGGCATGCCGCTGATGGATGCCGCAGTCGAATCCGCAAGAATTCGCCTGCGTCCCATCTTGATGACCTCACTGGCATTCATTCTCGGCGTGGTTCCGCTAGTGTTGGCCAGCGGCGCCGGAGAAAAAGGACGTCACTCGGTAGGCACCACAGTCTTCGGCGGCATGATCATGTCCACCTTCCTGAACCTGATCTTCATCCCCGTGCTTTATCTGATTATCGAGGGCTGGCGCGAACGTCGCGCCGAAGGAAGAGAACCGGTTCCCGCCCCGCACCCGGCAGACTAAAAGAATTTCGCCACGGATTTTCGCGGATTCACGCGGATTTTTTTATGGTCTTCTTTATCCGTGCAGATCTGCGCAAATCCGTGGCGAAGGTTTTTACTTCTGCACGTGCTCTAAGGCAGCCCCCAGCACTTTCCCCGGACCGGGCTCCTGCAGAAACGCGATCACGCGCAAGTTACTCGGATCGCTCTTTCCATTCAGCTTGACGTGTACATCCTCCGCGAAGGTCTTGCCCTTCGATAGCGATCCGACCTTGGTCATGCTCTGCACCACCGATACATGCGCCAGTTTGCGTCCGCCGTTCTCTCCCGCCTTCACTTGCGACTCAGCATGATCGAGCGCAACCACAACATACAGATCCGCCTTCTTTACCGAGTCCGGCAGAGCATCGGCTTCCACATGAGCGCGCAGCGTGCCGCCATCAAGCGCGATCGCCGAAATACGCAGAGGAATCTTCTGCTCCCCAAGCGCCTTCTGGCACTCGGCCTTCGCCCGGTTCCAATCGTTGCCGCTCGCTTCGGCCTCGCCGTTCACCACCATCTGCGGCGTGTAGACACTGCGCAGTCCGAATTGATTGGAGTAGGAACTCTGTCGGTCGCTGAAGAAAGCCGACGACCACGGGTCCTGCCATCCCCCCGAGTTCCAGTAGTCCACATGCTCACTGAGGACGATCAGGTCCGCGCCCGTTACGGGCTGCGTTCGGTCCAGATCCACCAGCAAACGATCGGCGGGCGGACAGCTTGAGCATCCCTCGGAAGTGAAGAGCTCAACCAGCACGGGAGAGCCGGTGTTTGGCGCATCTGCCGCGTAAGCGAAAAGCGGCATCAACAGTGAATAAAAGCGAGAACAGCCCAGACCCATTTTTTCATCGGCGCACCCACGTTTCTTCGATAAGTTTACCTCTCTAGTGGATGTGCCGCACCCTTCAAAGTTACAGCCCGCCTCCTCGGTTTCGCTCTTCGCGGACCGCCTGTTAAAGTGGCAGCGCCATCGAATCAGGAGGTTGCAAACATGGCCGCCCACGCCAGACGTATGACGATCGTTATTGTTATTTGCTCGCTCACCGCCATAGCGCAGACCCGCGATAAAGATACCTGGCGCTTTGCAGTTTCAGGCGACTCGCGAAACTGCGGCGATGTCATCATGCCCGCAATCGCAGAACGCGCGAGGCGTGAGGGCGCGGCATTTTACTGGCACCTGGGCGATCTGCGGGCGATCTTCAAGATCGACGAAGATATGCAACAGATGGCGCAGGTGAAGAAAACTTCTCTCACCATGGACGCTTACGAAAAAGCGGCATGGGACGATTTCATTCAAAACCAAATCGCCCCGTTTCAGAAGATCCCGGTTTATATCGGGATCGGAAATCACGAAACCATCGATCCCAAAAACCGCGACCAGTTCATCGGGCACTTTGCCGACTGGCTGGATACGCCGCAATTGCGCGACCAGCGCCTGAAAGACAACCCGCGCCGACCATCGACTGAAAGCCTACTATCACTGGATCGAGAAAGGGATCGACTTCATTACTCTCGACAACGCAACCGCGGAGCAGTTCGATCAGGATCAACTGAAGTGGTTCAAGGGCGTCATCGACCGTGACGCGGCCGATTCCTCGATTCGCACCGTGGTCGTCGGCATGCACAAGGCCCTGCCCTACAGCATCTCGTGCGACCACAGCATGAACGAAACCGGAGAAGGCGAGCGCAGCGGACTTCTGGTGTACCACCAACTGCTCGACTTCCAGAAGGTATCGAACAAACACGTCTATGTGCTGGCCAGTCATGCCCACGTCTTCATCGATGGCACGTTCAATACAAACTACTGGATCAAGAACGGAGGCGTGTTGCCCGGCTGGATCATTGGGACCGCAGGAGCGCAACATTACCGCCTGCCCAAGAACAGCGCCACCGACGCCAAAGACTCCGCCGACGGGAAATACGGGTATCTGCTCGCCACCGTCCATGCCGACAGCACCATCGATTTTGTCTTCAAAGAAATCAAGGAAGGTGACATTCCAGGTGACGTCCGCAACGCGTATTCGGAAGATTGGATTCTTAAGGTCTGCTACGTAGACAACGCTAAGCCAGGCACTCCAGAAGAAAAAGATTATTGCGCCGCGGTGGCCGACCCAGTGCCCAAGTCACATTAACTTCGCCGCCGATCCACGCGGATCGTCCCAGGTTTCTCATTTCTTTCTTGATCCGTGTAAATCCGCGAAAATCCGTGGCGGGTTTTGTCGCTATAATCGCCCCAGCCCGCGCCATGCGCACAACCCTAGCCCTCATTCTCCTGACGGCCATTGCCTTCGCGCAGTCCGCGCCAAAGCCCGACACGCCTCGCTTTGCTGACATGACCCAGCAAGCCGGTCTGACCGTCTCGCATATCTCCTCTCCCGACAAGAAATACATCGTCGAATCTATGAGCGGCGGCGCCGGACTCATCGACTGCGACAACGACGGCAAGCTCGACATCCTCACCGTCAACGGATCAACCATCGAACGCTATCGCGCCGGCGGCGATCCCATGGTCACTCTCTATCATCAAGATGCCGACTTGAAGTTCACCGACATCACTAAGTCCGCCGGGCTGACGCGCAAAGGCTGGGGCATGGGCGTCGCCGTCGCCGACTACGACAACGACGGCCTTCCCGATATCTACGTCACCGGATATGGCGGCAACGCGCTCTATCACAATCTCGGCAACTGCAAATTCGAAGACGTCACCGACAAAGCGGGAGTGGCGGGCGGCGGCTTCAGCACCGGAGCGGCCTGGGCCGACTACGATCGCGACGGGTTCGTCGACCTCTTCGTCTCGCGCTATGTGCACTTCGACATGAACCACCTTCCCGACTTCGGCAGTGACGAGAAGAATTGCCGCTTCAAGGGAATCCTGGTGCAGTGCGGACCGTGGGGCATGATCGGCGAGTCAGACTTCCTCTTCCACAATCGCGGTGACGGAACCTTCCAGGAAGTGTCGAAAAAAGCTGGAGTCGATGATCCCGCTCACTACTATGGTCTTGGCTCTGTCTGGGGCGACTACGACAACGATGGCTGGCCCGATCTCTACGTCGCGAACGATACCGGACCGAATTACCTCTATCACAACAAGCACGACGGCACCTTCGAAGAACTCGGCATGTTGTCGGGGATCGGCATGAGCGGCGAAGGTCTGCAGCAGGGTTCAATGGGAGTCGATTGGGGCGACTATCTGCACGACGGGCGCCTCGGAATGTTCGTCACCAACTTCACCGAGCAGGACGACAACCTCTACCGCAATCTGGGAAAGAATGGATTCTCTGATGAAAGTGGCCCCAGCAAAGTAGGGAAGCCGACCTACCCCTATGTGGGATGGGGCACGGCATTCTTTGACATGGACAATGACGGATGGCTCGACATTTTCGTCGCTAACGGTCACGTCTATCCCCAGGTTGATTCTGTCCCGGGCGTTCCCCCTTATCGCCAGCCCCTGCAATTGTTTCGCAATCGTCGCGATGGCACATTCGATGACATTTCGAGCGTGCTGGCCCAGATCCACCCGGCGTCGCGTCGCGGCGCCGCCTTCGGCGACATCAACAATGACGGAAACATCGACGTAGTGTTAATGAATGTCGGCGAGCCTCCCACGCTGCTTATCAACCAGGGCGGAAACCATAACCACTGTGTGCTGTTCAAGCTCGTCGGCGCTGGCAAGAGCAATCGCTCGGCGATAGGCGCGCGCGTGACAGTCAAAGCCGGAAAGCTGACCCAAATCGCCGAAGTTCGCGCGGGCGGCAGCTACATCTCGCAAAACGATCCAAGGTTGCATTTCGGCTTGGGGGCTGAAGCCAAAATCGACCAGCTCGAAGTCCGCTGGCCCAGCGGAAAAGTAGAGACGATCCGCGATGTGGCGTCCGATTTCATCTACACCATCGTCGAAGGAGAAGGACTCAAGGCCAAAGTCCCCCTGCCGCCGCCTCACTGAAGCCATTATTTTTTTCGTGGCTGTTAGCTTTTTGCGAACACTCAGGTAAACGTAAAAAACCCTTCAACACTGCCTGAAATCACTTGCAAACGTCGAAACGTGGGCTAGAATGAGGTCGAAATCGGCAGCATTCCCTAAGTTCTCTTTCCTCCTGACCGATTCGAGACTGTTCCCAGTTCTGCTTTCCTTTGGGTTCGCTAAAGTTTGAGGGGGTGGGTTATGGTTGTCCGCCGCAACCATGGGTTTGTTATTTTCGCTTGGGTATTGTTTTCGTTTCTCGTTGTCCCTTCCGCCGTCGCTCAAGAGCCTGCTGCCCTGAAGCAATACGACGCTCCCCCGGCAACCGAAACGGAATTCACCGGTCTCACCATCACCAAGCGAGTCGATGTGGTCAACCTCGTGTTCACAGTGACTGACCGCAAAGGGCACTTCGTCAACAACCTGCCTCAATCGAGTTTCCAGTTGTTCGACAATCATCAGGTTCCACAAACTATCGAATATTTTCAGCAGCAGACCAATCTGCCGTTGCATGTCGCCCTTCTCATCGATTTGAGTGACTCGATTCGCGGACGCTTCAAGTTCGAGCAGGACGCCGCCAGCGCCTTCCTGAAAAAAGTCCTTCGTCCCGGCAAAGACGAAGCCTTTGTCATCGGATTTGATCAGCACGTCCACGTCATCCAGGACACAACCGGCGACGTCCACAAACTTTCCGGGTCCATTCATCATATGAACCCGGGCGGAAACACCGCGCTCTACGATGCCGTCATTCGCGCCAGCAATAAACTCCGCAGCAGTGGCGGTGGCGTCACCCGCAAGGCCATCATCCTTATCAGCGACGGTGCGGATACGGCCAGCAAGGCCGCTCTGAACGACGCCATCGAGGCAGCCGAAAAAGCGGAAGCCATCGTCTACGTTCTCAGCACCAACGATCTGCGCGAGGCCCAACATCCCCAGGGCGACAAAATCATGGATTTGATCGCCAGACCTACCGGTGGTCACATTCTTCCTGCTCGCGAAAAAGGAGACCTCCAATACGGCTTCGCGGAAATCGAAAAAGCCCTGCGCAGCCAGTACGCCGTGGGATATCACCCCGCCGACTTCAAATCCGACGGCGGTTTCCGCGCTATCGAAATCATTCCAGACCAACCGACATTCAAAGTGCAATGCCGTCGCGGATACTTCGCCCCGCGCGAACTCGTCGCTCACTTCTTCTACTAGATCAAAGCGCTGAATAAGCCAGGTGACCGGAACGGGAAGGGTGCGAGTTCACACGTGCCGTGAAGGCTCGCATTCGTGAGGGCTTCAGCCCCTGAGGTCTGCTCGTCTCCGCCGAGATTTGCCATTCGCCCCATCGCCAGTGCACAATATTCGTAGGGTACTCAGGTCACCACCGGCTGTGACGGACGGTCGAAAAAAAGCGACCCTTTCCCGGCCTCTGAGCATCCAAATTAGTGAAGAAAGTACCAGCGGCAACAACATCCCCGCGGGTTGGGCCCGAAAGGGCAGTGAATCCGCTGTCAGCCGCTAAAGAAGGCTTTCAACATCCCCGTTCCAGCGTCGAGCGGAGTGCGCGCAAAGCGTGCTTGCTCGTGCTTGGAGCTGAAAGCAGGACACGATGGCTACGGCTACGGAACTTTGCAGTCTCGAAAATTATCTGGTCCTACCGGACCACACCATGGACGCGCGCATCGCCGCCGCTCGCGAAGCACTCGGCCGGGATTGCGTCGTCCTGGGACACCACTACCAGCGCGATGAAGTCATCCGCTTCGCCGACTTTCGCGGAGACTCTTACAAGCTTGCGCAGGAAGCCGCCAAAGCTGGCGGCAAATACATCGTCTTCTGCGGCGTGCACTTCATGGCCGAAAGCGCCGACGTGCTCAGCCGACCCGGCCAGGTCACCGTTCTTCCCGACCTCAACGCCGGATGCTCGATGGCCGATATGGCGGACATCACCCAAGTCGAAGATTGCTGGGATCAACTGGTCCGCGCCGGCCTCACAACAGAAGATGGCAACGGCATCACGCCCATCACCTACATGAATTCGACAGCTGCCATCAAAGCCTTCTGCGGCGAGCGCGGAGGTGTGGTCTGCACCTCATCCAACGCCGGAGCGTCTTTCAACTGGGGCTTCGCGAAAAATTCAAAGATTCTCTTTCTCCCCGATCAACACCTCGGCCGCAACTCCGGATACGCCATGGGCATCCCGCTCAACGAAATGGTCGTGTGGGATCCATACCTGATCAACGGCGGCGTCACGCCTGATCGCTTGAAGAAAGCCAAAATCATTCTCTGGAAGGGGCACTGCTCGGTACATCAACGCTTTCTGCCCGAGCACGTTGACGACGTTCGCGCGAAATATCCGGGCATCCAGGTCATCGTTCATCCCGAATGCCGCATTGAAGTTTGTCAAAAAGCCGATGGCATCGGTTCCACCGAAGGCCTGCTAAAGATGATCCGCCAGGCGCCGGAAGGAACCATGTTCGCGGTTGGCACCGAGATTCACTTAGTCAATCGCATGGGAAAAGAATTCGCGAAAGAGGGAAAGCGCGTCATCACCCTCAACGACTCCGGATGTCTCTGCACAACCATGTTCCGCATCTCTCCCCAACACTTGTGCTGGGCCTTAGAGAACCTCGCCGAAGGCAACATCGTGAACCAGATCAAGGTCAAAGACGACGTTAAGCATTGGGCCAAAGTAGCGCTCGATCGCATGCTGGAAATTTCTTAGTCGTTGGTCGGTAGTCGTTGGTCGTTGGCCAAACCAGTGTGGCGCGGGCGCCCTCGCCCGCGTCTGACCACGCAGACAGACGAGTCCTGTCAAGGAACTCTCTAGGCCTTTCTTCGCGCCCTTCGCGAGTCCTTAGCGATCTTTGCGGTAAAGGCTTTTGTCGTGCCAGGTCAGCTCGCATCCATGGCCAAGTGCTAAATGCCAAACAAATTACGAGCTTGGCAAACGACCAACGACCGAAGACCAACGACCAAAGTTTAACGACTAGTTCAAAATTCCCCTATGCCCGACCGCACTTTTACCCTGCAAGAAGCGCAAATGCTTCTGCCCACGCTAGAGTCTTTGCTCCGCACCGCCATTGACGGCAAGAAGCTCATCGAATCCGTCGACAGCGAACTGCAAGACCTCGCCCACCGCGTCTTCCTCAGCGGAGGCCTGTTCATCAACATCGTCGCCCTCGCCCGCCGCAAGGCCGAGCGCGAAAAGACGATACAAAAAGTCAAAGACGCGGTCGCTGAAATCGACGCCATCGGCGTGCAGGTGAAAGATTTGGATATTGGTCTGCTGGATTTCCCATGCGAAGTCGAAGGACGCACCGTCCTCCTCTGCTGGAAGCTGGGCGAAAACGGCATCACCCACTGGCACAACGTAAGCGAAGGCTTCGCCGGACGCAAACCCATCGACGACCGAATCGCGAGAGCCAAAAGAAGCCATTAGTCATTGGTCGTTGTAGTCATTGGCCAAAACATATGGCGCGGGTGCCCTCTCCTTTCGCGTTCTTTACACTCATTGCAGTTAAACCGCCTGTACCCGTATCATTCCCTAAGCTCTTGAAGGTTTTGCCAACGACCAACGACGAACGACCAACGACTAGGGCCGTCCCCCCTTCACCCACTCCGGCACAAACGCAGAATTCACCAACCACTCCACCGGACCCAGCAACGATCCAATCGCCTGATCCATGTGCTTAAAGTCCAGATGCGCCACGTCATCCCCGGGCTGGTGATAATCCGCATGCAACCCGTAACTGGAAATCGTCTGCGCCACCACACCCTTCAACGCCAGTTCGTAATTATCCGAGCGCGCGAAGAAATCCTCCTTCGGATGCGGATCCCCCACCAGCTTGGCCCCATGCATCGCCAGTGTAGGACCCAGGTTCGACCGCTCCCATCCCGTGAGCCATAACTGGTCGGGCTTCACCGCCGCGTCTGGACGCCCGATCATTTCAAACTCCAGGTTCGCCGCAATCTCGGCTAGCGGCACCGGCGGATGCTCGCGAAAATACTGCGATCCCAATCCACCCAACTCCTCGCTCCCAAACAACGCAAACAGAACCGTGCGCCGCGGACGCGCCCCAGATCCCAGCACCCGCGCCAACTCCAGCACGGCCGTCACGCCCGACGCATCATCGTCCGCCCCGTTGTAAATGCTATCGCCGTTTACGGGAGCGCCTACTCCCAAATGATCCAAGTGCGCCGAAAACAAGACAGCTTTCTTCTGCAACGAAGCGTCGCTCCCGCGGATCACGCCCACCACATTCCAGGTCGAAATCTTTTCCGCTTCGGCCATGGGAGCGCTCAAGTGCAGCACAGTGCCATCCGCCAGCTTCGCCAACTGCGCCAGCGCATCATCGCTCAAAATTAGCCTCGGCATCGCTCCGCCTTCCATCGCGCTCGGCTCGCCGGGCAGTGAAATGCTTCCCTCAAAGAGCCGCTTGCTGATCACATCCCAGTGCGCCTTTTGGCGCGCCGTTGCCGGAGCCAGAATCACGGCCGCTCCGCCGTCAGTCGCCTTCTTAATATCTTCTTCACTCGGACGCCCGCCGCCATTCGCTAGCAGCACAAACGCGCCCTTCTGGATCGCCGCTCCACTCTGCAATTTCTGCAAAGGACCGCCCGCCTCGGCCTTCTCGTTCTCGCGGACCACAAACTCCGCGCCATGCTTCCACGTTACCGCCGCGCCATCGGCAGAGGTAAAGCTCAGTTCGGGAGGCGAAGCTGGCTTCTTCTTTTCCAGCGTTACTCGCTGCAGATATCCGCCATCGTCGCCCAAAGGCGCGACACCATACTGCTGCAGTTCAGAAGCGATATAGGTGGCCGCGAGCAATTCGTCGTGCGTAGCACTGCCGCGCCCATTCAAAGCATCCGAAGCCAAAAAGTCCTCATGCGCCCGAATGCAGTCGGCACAAACGTTGGGACCCGCCGCCCGCGGATGATGCATCACCCCAGTTCTCGCCACCGGTGCTTGCGCCAGAAGAAAAGAAGAGAAGAATGGTAGAGAAAAGAAAACCAGCAAGAGATGGAAAGATTTCTTGTGCATGCGTACGGGACGGTCTGGAAATAGAGTACCGCAAGAACAGCTTTTAGCTCTTAGCCGTTAGCCTTTAGCCAGGAACGCCGGTCATCCCGAAGCGAAGCGAGGGACCTTACGACTCCCGGCCAAATCGAGGAAGTTCGAGGCCAACCCGAAAATGTGCGGAATTAGAGGTTTAGCTAAAAGCCAAGAGCTAACGGCTAAAAGCTTCTCAAAAAACTTTACACGCAAGCCCCACCGACCCAGGCGTTCCACCATTGGCGCAGGTAGCAGCCGGTAGTACATCCGGGGATACGTCCCTACTTTTACGCAATTTTTCTCTGCTACAATTTAAGCGCGCCGTAACGAGCCGCCAAATGGCTCGTCCGGGGTCCTATACTGATGCCAAGCACCAAGCGCAAACTTCAGCTCCTCGCGGGATGTACCGTCCTCATGTTTTTCGCAGTGGGCGTCGGCTGCACGGGCTTTTTCCAGAATCCAGTCCTGACCGGCCTTACCGTCGGACCGCAGAGTCCCAACATCCAGCAGGGAACTACCTTGCAGATGAGTGCGATCGGCACCTATGACGATGGCAGTACCAAGACCCTGACCAGCAATGTCTTCTGGTCCACCAGCGACATGTCTGTGGCGTCCATTACTCAGGGAGGACGAGTTACGGGGGCAGCTTCCGGGACCGCCACTGATCACGGCTTCCTCGGGGGCGGCCAGCGGAACCTCGAGCGTTACGGTAACGCTTACTAACGTGACCGGCATTATGCTGATGCCGACTTCGTTGACCATCACCGTGGGTCCAGCAACACCATAACGGCACAGGCGACGGTCTCCGGAATGTCAGGAACGGTGGACGTCACCGCCACCACGACTTGGTCCGTTACCGACAGTACTGGCGCGGCAGCCCAAAATATCAGTATTACGAATCAGCAGACTCCCGCTACAGTCACAGTCAATAGCGGTGCTACTGTTGGCACTTACACCATCAACGCCACCTATTCCGGCACCACCACGTTCACGAAGACCGCACCGTTGACCGTGAACTAACTGTCGAATTCGGGACCTAACAAATCCCCGTTGTCATTCCCTACGCCCAACAGTGACGTTGCCGTGTGTCCGCCGTCACAGGCTATTCTCGACTCACGCGCTACCCTGAATGATGAAGCCGGGCGCCCCATTTCTCGCGCACGTCGCGAGAAGTGGGGCTCTTGGCAGCGGAATGTCAACGAATCCCCGTCCGATTGTCATTCCGACCGAAGGGAGGAATCTGCTCTTCCCGAGCAGCACCGAAACAACAGATTTCCTCGCGTTGCTCGGAATGACAAGCGACGAGAGATGCCGGAGTTTCTGGCTGACGACTGAAGACCGACGACTGGAACCTATGACCATCCGCACCATCGGCATCTGTACCGGAGGCGGCGACGCCCCCGGCCTCAACGCGGTCATCCGCGCCGCGGTCAAGTCCGCCATCCTGAAATATCAATGGAAGGTCATCGGCATCCCCGACGGCTTCGACGGGCTCATCTGGCCCGAACGCTCGCGCGAACTCACCTTCAAAGACGTCAGCGGCATCCTGCCCCGCGGAGGCACCATCCTCGGCACCACCAACCGCGGCAATCCTTTCTGTTACAAGACCACCGAAAACGGCAAAGACAGTCATTCGCGACATCTCTTCCGACGTGATCGCCAACGCCGCCAAACTCGGCATAGACGCGGTGATCTCCATCGGCGGCGACGGCTCGCAGAAAATCGCTCTCGAACTCTTTCATAAAGGCATGAACATCGTCGGAGTACCCAAGACCATCGACAACGATCTTTGCGCCACCGAACTCACTTTCGGATTCGATACCGCCGTCCACACCGCCACCGATGCTGTCGACAAAATTCACACCACTGCCGAATCGCATCACCGCATCATGGTGGTCGAAGTCATGGGACGTGACGCGGGATGGATCGCTCTCCACGCCGGCATCGCCGGAGGCGCGCACGTCATCCTCATCCCGGAAATCGAATTCACCGTCGACAATATCTGCAACTATGTTCACCAGCGCGAAGGGTACGGCAAGCGCTTCACCATCGTCGTAGTCGCCGAAGGCATCAAGCTTCCGCCCGAACTGAAGCAGCTTTCCCGCGGAGGCAGCGTGGCCAATCTGATCGGCGACGCCATCGCCCTCACCGCTCACAAAGAAGTTCGTGTCAGCGTGCTGGGCCACATCCAGCGCGGAGGCTCGCCCACCCCCTTCGACCGCGTGCTCGCCACCCGCTTCGGAGTTGCCGCCGTCGACCTCATCGCCGAGGCAAAGTTTGGCAGGATGGTTTGTCTGCAACAGGAGAAGATCACTTCGGTCGACATCGCCGACGCCATCGGCCACATGAAAGCCGTCGATCCCCAGGGAGAACTCGTCCGCGCCGCCCGCGCCGTAGGCATCACCTTCGGCGATTAAACCCCACCGACGCGACGAATAACATTCAACCTGACTATCCTGAGGCCGAAAGTCGAAGGATCTGGCGTGAGGCACCGATGCTGCACGCCAGATCCCTCGCTTCGCGTCGGGATGACTTCTTCATTGTGTAATGCTCACGTAGGGATGGACGCTATCGTCCGTCCAGCCGCAAAGCGGCGCAAGAAACGCTACTTGGAAGAGGGTCTCTCCTTCCCATTTTGGCACTCCGTTTTCTCTCTCAGCTAAGCTGTTAAAAATTAGTAGGAGCATTTCCAGAGATCAATTTGCCAGTCCCAGCGGTGCGTAGAATGCCTCTAGAATCGATTCTAAGGTACCAAGGGCGCGTTTCAGGAGGGGAGTTCGAGAATTGGGCTCGGTCCATCGATCCCGAGGTCTCAAAACGCATCCTGATGTAAAAATATCTTATAGATATATACAATTGGCCTGATGGTCCGACCGCTACCCGATGCTTGTCGAAGCGCTCTGTCGGCGCGAGCAAGCTGCAGATTCCTCGGGTTGCTCGGAATGACAAAAGGGTAAGGGGTCCAAAGTCCGAGGTCCGAAGTCTGAGGTCCGAAGTCCGAAGTCTGGTTTATATTGTTCCTACCGCTGTGAAACGAACCCTCATCCTGCTCGCGCTTCTGCTCTTGACCCTTCCCGCCTGCAATCGTGGACGCCGCGGCCCCAAGGAATACGCCTACGTTTCCGCGCCGCAATCGATTCTGCGCGATCAGGTAGCGACGGTTTACAACAAGACCGGAGTCGTCAAGAACGGAGACCGCGTGCAAGTGCTCGAGCGCGATCGCCGCTTCGTACGCGTCCGCACCGACTCGAACATCGAAGGATGGATCGAACAGCGCAATCTGGTTTCGCAGCAAGTATTCGATCAATTGCAGAAACTCTCGCAGCAGGAACAAAACACGCCCGTGCAGGGAACGGGCACGACTCGCAACGACACCAATATCCACGTTGAACCGGGGCGCGACACCGACCACCTCTACCTGCTCGCTTCAGGCAGCAAGATTTCTTTGCTCAAACGCGCTACCGCGGAAAAGAGCCTTCCCGGGGCGGCCCAGGCGAAGAGTGACAACAAAGAAACAGCAAAGCCGCTCGAAGACTGGTGGCTGATTCGCGATCCGCAAGCTCATGTGGGATGGGTACTTGGCCGCCTGATTGATGTCGACGTGCCTCTCGAAGTCGCGCAATACGCAGAAGGCCAGCGCATCATTGCCTTCTTCGTGCTCGACCAGGTCGCCGATGGAGACAAAAAAGTCCCGCAGTATCTGGTGTTGCTGAATGAAAACAAGGACGGCATGCCCTATGACTTCAACCAGATCCGCGTCTTTACCTGGAACGTCCGCAAGCACCGCTATGAAACCGCCTACCGCGAACACGATTTGAATGGCGTGCTGCCGGTAACCCTCACGCAAGAGAATTTCGACAAAGAAGGCACACTGCCAGTCTTCGTGATTCGCGTGAAGGACGATAACGGGAACACACTGGAAAGAAAGTACAAACTCAATACGCCGATCGTGAAGCGAGTGCTCGCGCCGGGAGAAGAGCCGCAGAAGACGGCAAGAAAAAAGCGTCGTTAGTCGTTGGTCTTTGGTCGTTCGCCAAGACCATCCGCCCTAACAACTTGGCGATCTTGGCGACCTTTGCGGTTCGGGGTTTTGGCCAACGACCAATGACGAACGACCAACGACTATGAATAAAACTCAGCGATCGACGCAACCACCCACCTCTGTTCCTCGTCGGTAAGCTCAGGAAACATCGGCAGGGCAAGCACATCGCGCGAGGCGCGCTCCGATTCAGGGAGATCTCCTTCGCGATATCCGAGATATGCGAAGACAGGTTGCAGGTGCAGCGGAATCGGATAATAGATTTCGGTGCCAATCTTCAAATCGGTCAGGAACTTGCGCAGTTCATCACGCCGCTCGGCGCGGATCACGTACTGATGAAACACGTGATGTGCTCCAGGAGTGATCTCTAACAAATGAATGGGCGAACCGCCCTTCACGGAAACTAATCGTGCCTCGGCCAGCAGCAGGTTGTATCGCGCCGCATGCTCGCGGCGGGCGCGATTCCATTCTTCGAGGTGAGGAAGTTTCACGCGCAACACCGCGGCCTGGATCGCGTCCATCCGCGCGTTCCATCCAAATTCTTCATGCAGATAGCGTTGCGGGCTGCCGTGATTCCGCAAGCGGCGCATGTGCTCGGCCATTTCCGGGTCAAGCGTAGTCACCAATCCCGCGTCGCCATAAGCGCTTAAATTCTTTGTTGGGTAGAAGCTGAACGCTGCGGACACTCCAAGCGATCCGGCTTTGCGATCATGCCACGCTGCGCCAATCGCTTGCGCGGCATCTTCGATGACCACGAGTTTGTATTCGACAGCGAGACGATCAAGTTCGTCCATATTGGCGCATTGCCCGTACAGATGAACCGGCAGAATCGCCTTTACTTTGTGGGACGAAGAGCGCAAATGAGCTTCGACGCTGGCAGGATCGAGATTCAGCGTGCGCGGATCGACGTCAGCAAATATCGGACGCGCGCCTGCGCGCACAATGGCACTGGCCGAGGCGAAGAAACTGAACGCCGTCGTGATGACGGCGTCGCCCGATTGCACTCCCGCAGCAGCGAGCGCCAACCACAATGCGTCGGTGCCGGAGGCGCAGCCGACAGCCGCTGTCGATCCGGTGAATGCCGCAACCTCGCCCTCAAGGGCTTCGACTTCAGCGCCGAGGATGAAGTGCTGCGAAGCGCACACGCGTTCGATCGCGGCGAGAACTTCTTCGCGAATCTGCGCGTATTGCCGCTGCAAGTCGAGCAGAGGGACCGCGTCAATCTTCGTGGAGATCGGGGACACTGGGGACGATTTTAGCAGTTGGTCGGGAACTTCAAAATCGGCCACGGATTTACGCGGATGTTCGCGGATTCAAAACATGGGGAATGAAAAACCCTGGGGACTTGCAAGATTGGCGTCGCGCCAGAGAACGGCTGCGCTTTTATTCTCCTAAACTCGGCGTCCTCCGCGGTTTTCATTGCGCGCCTGCACTTTGATTTTGAAATGTGGAGGGGCTGGTCTGGATTCAGCCAGTGCCTTGCTCCACCGATGTAGCGACCGTCGCAGCACGCGGAGATCGATGCCTCCGAACTTTTCGGGATAGGGTTCCAGATTGCGGGTGGCTCGGGCGAGCAGGGAACGGGCTCCAACCAGATTTCCGCGGCTGTGATGGTGAAGTGCTACCGCGACCTGAATCAGCGACTGCAGAAACTTTCTTTCCGGGTTGCGCGCCGGGCGCCAAACGTCTTCGAGCACTTCGTGGGCCTCAAAGAAGTTTGCGCTGTTGAATAACTTGATTCCTTCGAGGTAGAGGATGTGGGACACGTCTCCCATTTTGGCACACGGACTACAGGGTTTTGGGGTTGTTTCTACAGGATTTCATATGGGCTTGGCCGTATAGCTCCATTTTTCAATAACATAAACAAAACCTGTTTTCAACCTGTTGAAAACAATGCCTGTTATGCCGAGGTGTTTTGGAACGCGGCTTGCATTTGTCAAACGCTCGCCGTGTAGCGTCGCGAGATGAACCACGAGTTGTAAAGCCGTTTAACTCATCCTGAAATGGGATTCAACTACTTAGGAGATAGTCAATGGAATACGAATTTCGTAACACCATGACTCGGTTCTTGCTGGTGATCACAGTATTGGGGCTGCTGGCCGGCACACTGTGGGCACAAGGCGGAACCGGTGAACTGACCGGACTGGTCACAGATCCGTCAGGCGCAGTGGTCGCAAACGCTCAGATCACTCTGACGAATACCGCGACTGGGGAAAAGCGCACCACGGTCACGACGCCAGCCGGAACGTACACGTTCCCGGCGCTGCCGGTGGTGGGCACCTACACCTTGGAGACGTCTCCAAAGGGGTTCAAGGGCGCGAAAGTCGCGAACATCGTCATCAGCGTCGGAACGATCGTGACGCAGGACGTACACCTTGAGCTGGGAGCGGGAACCGAGCAGGTAACGGTCGAAGCGGGCGTGCAGCAAGTACAGACGCAAGAGTCTTCGATCTCTGATCTGGTCGATCGCCGGGTGTGGCAGAGCATGCCGCTGGAGACGCGCGATCAGAACAACTTTATCAACCTGCTGGCAGGCGCAGCGCAGGGCAACATCGCCCTTAATAGCGCCAACGGCGGCACGGACCGCGGAGCTGCTGTGAACGGCACTCGCAGCGGAACAGGCAACTACCTCGTCGAAGGTTTTGACAATAACGACCAGGGCCTCGGCGGCGGTGGATCGATCGGTGCCTCTACCGGCGGAGCGAATACGACGATTTCGCCGGATGCGATTCAGGAATACCGCGTAATCGAGCACAACTTCGCTGCAGAATACGGCAAAGCGGGCGGGTTTGTGACCGACACCGTGTTGAAGAGCGGAACGAACAGCTGGCACGGATCGTTGTTCGAATACAACAGAATTCAGGCGCTGGCGGCCAATAGCTTCTTCTCGAATCGGTCCGGAATACGGATCACCTGGTGCGTAACCAATTTGGCGGTTCGATCGGCGGCCCGATTTTGAAGGACAAGTCGTTCTTCTTCTTCAGCACCGAATTTCGCCGTGATCGTCAAAGTAACCCTCTCACGGGTAATTCGCTCACACCCGACTTTATCAACTTCGTCAACACTGGCGGCTTTCAGGCTTTCAACGAAGGCACCGGCGTCTATGCGGGACCTTACAATCCATTGCTTCCCAATACGACCGGATTTTGTAACCAGATCGCGTTTACGGTCGGGGCGATCTGTCCGGCGGGGGCCTTTGCCGCGGAAGCAACGCTCGGCCCAATCGCAGCGAATCTGCTGGCGACGCAACCTCTGCCGCTGTGCGTCCCGGGAGCGCGCGAATTGCACTGGACTCACGTCTATTCAGCAGCGGTCTGTACAGTGGCTTTAACACCGGATTCACAGCAAGCCCGTTCGTTTATCCGGTCGCTGATTCGGCCAGGTGACGGTTTCGCAGTCCCAACCGTTCAATCAAGCTCGTTACACGGCCAAGATTGACCACAAAATTGGCAACAACGACAGCTTGACGGGCGCGTATTTGTACGACAATGGCGACGGCGTTTCGCAGTGGGCGGGTGGTTCGAAGCATCTTTGGCCCTGACCTTCCCAACCACGCGCGTGCTATGAACGCTGGTATCACTTGGTCGCACACCTTTAGTCCAACGGTGCTGAACCAAGCTCGGATGGCCTACACTCGCCACACCGCCAATTTCCCCGGTGCTGCATCCCAGAACTCAGCTGGAATTCCGGCGATCGTTACCGCGTTCGACGCATTCCTGGGTCGGCTTTGGAAACTCCAATAACCTGCCTCAATTCTTTACGGAGAACGATTTAATTACAAAGATGATCTTTCCGTAACGAGAGGGAAGCATAACTTCAAGACTGGCGCTGGTTACACTCGCACCCGCAACGGTTCGAGTTTTCAAGCCGACTTCAACGGGTTGTTCTTGCCCTATGGTGTGGAAGACCTGTTAACAGACATGAAGTTCAGCGACAGCGGAGACCGAAACGCGCTATTTGGATATCCACTTATGGGTCTTGGTTCTACGCTGAAGCGTCTATCAATCCGACGGTGACTCCCGCGACCCGCCCCATTTATTATCGCGGCTTCCGGGCCAACGAATTCGCCGCTTACTTCCAGGACGATTGGAGAATTCATCCGCGGTTGACCCTGAACCTGGGTGTGCGCTGGGATTACTTCGGCCCCCCGCATAATTTCCAGGCCAACATCGATTCGAACTTCTATTCGGGAGCTCCATGTTCTACTGCAGCCTAACGTCCCACTTGCGGCCGGTCGCGGTTCCTTGCCAGCAGAAAAATGAGTTCTTGCCAGCCAACAACCCGGTCATCGCAAGCCTTCGGCACCGGCACCCTGCAAGTTCGAAACCATGAAATCTGGAACAAAGATACTAATAACTTTGCTCCCAGAATTGGTTTCTCCTACGACGTGACCGGAAAACAGAAACTGGTGCTACGGGGCGGGTTTGGTATCGCTTACGACCGGATGTACAACAACATCTTTGAAAACATACGGTTCAATCCTCCATTCTTCTGCTTCTGCAACTTCGGGGCGTTTGTTAATGGAGTGCCGGGCGGCGCACTATCGTCGCCAGGGATCTACACGGTCCCTTTCACGAGCTTTGGGTTGTTCAATAGCACTACGCGCTTTCCCGAATGGCGTACCGAAGACCTCACCGCGAGGAATCGACCAGAATCTCGTGACTGCGTACTACGAGCAAACCAACTTCGGCTTCCAATATGAGGTGGCAAAAGACCTGATCTGGGAGACGAACTACGTGGGAACGTTTGGCCACAAGCTCATCGGGATCAAGAACCTGAATACTTATCCCGGGCGGTTGGGTGGAGTGAATCCGCTGAATCCATGTTAACTCTCCGATCAATCCAATTCCCTCCGGCAGTCTGAACTCTTCGACGCGCGATTCTCCGAATCCGCTGGTAAACAGTATCAATCTTCGAACCAACGGTTTCGACTCGAACTACCATGCATTGCAGACGAGCCTACGCAAGCGGTTTGCTAATGGCTTGTCCTTCGACGCCAACTACACCTACTCCAAAGTCCTGGATAATCAGCGACACGTTTACTCCGCGAGGTGCTGCGGGCGTCGTGAACCGCAAGACAGCCTGCAACCGCACCTCAACTATGGTCCGGCGGATTTCAACATCAAGCACAGGTTCGTGGTTAGCTACAGCTACGATCTGCCTTTCCTGAAGGCGAACCGCTGGCTCGGCGGATGGTCAGTTTCGGGCATCGTCACGGCCCAGAGTGGTGTGCCGTTCACTCGTTCTATGGAGCGTCCGGCGGCGACGTAACCACGATGGAGTCTTCAATGACCATCTAGCCTACATTGGACCCGGCTCCATATCGCATGCGTATCCAAGTGTTCACCAGCAAACGGTTACTTCAATACCGGATACTTTGCTACTTTGGGAGGCACTCGACGGATTCAATCCGCGCGTTGCCTGTCCGCCTTGGGTCAACCAGGGTTTGTGGTGCGAAGGGCGGAGCGTGGGACAAATGTCCCGCGGTTCGCTGACGGGTCCGAAGTACGTGGATGCCGATATGAGCGTGGCGAAGAGATTTAAGATCACGGAAAGCGCGGGACTAACTTTCCAGGCGAGCTACTTCAATCTCTTTAACCATCCGAACTTTGCCATTCCCGATGCGAACATCAGGACTTTGCTCCACTCGCGGCTGGTTCTCCTTGCACTGGCAATTTCGGCAAGTCCACTTCGACGTTCCTTCCCGGACAGGGCGGAGCCCGTGTCAGACAGTTGGCGCTGCGGTTTGATTTCTAACCGAGGCGAAAGCTGAAACAGCCTTCAGGCCGACCGAAAGGTCGGCCTGATTTTTTTGAAGCGGACCTCGGACTTCGGACCTCAGACGTAGGCAAATCCTTTCGTGCTAAACTTTTTTCATCCTATGTGGGTTCTGCGGCGGTTCTTCTGTTCTGTTCTGGTGAGTGTGCGCTGGCGCCGCTCAGCCCGCCAGGAGGGTTGCTTCCAAACCTGCGGCGCCGCAATTACTCTTCCGCCGAACGTCGTTCTGATTACGCTTGACACAACTCGTGCGGATCGCATGGGATTTCTGGGCTCCGATCGTGGGTTGACGCCGAACCTGGATGAGTTGGCGAATCAGGGAGTGGTCTTTACGCGGGCGTACTCGCATGTGCCACTGACGCCGCCTTCGCACGCGACGATCCTTACCGGGACCTATCCGCAGTTTAATCACGTGGACGATTTTGGCTCGCGACTAGCCGGCGGAGATTGCCCTATTTCCGGACATTCTGCACAAGAACGGGTACCAGACGGCGGCCTTTGTGTCCTCAGTGATTCTGGATCCGATTCGAGGGCTCGGCACCGGGATTTGATCGTGGGTTCGACAAATATGACGCCGGATTTCACTTCAAACACCCGCGAGAGGATCGGTACAAATCATCGAAAGGCGAGCGGAAGAGGTAGTGGCGAGGGCTGAGATTGGCTCGACCAGCATCCTCATGGGTCCATTTTTTCGTGTGGCTTCATTTCTATGATGCCCATGACCCGTACGATCCTCCAGAGCCATACAAAACCAAGTACGCGAACGCTCCCTATGACGGCGAGATCGCATATGTGGACGCGGCGGTGGGAAAGTTTCTCACCCAATTACGGACGCAGGGGCGCTATGAGAACAGCAATGATTGCGGTGATGGCGGATCACGGCGAAGCCCTAGGGGAGCACGGAGAAACGGCGCATGGCGTCTTCCTGTATGACGAGACCATCCATGTGCCGCTGTGTTTCAAGTTGCCGAAAGAGATTGCGGCCGGGAAACGAGTCGACCGGCGAGCGGTGCTGGTGGACGTGACGCCCACGATTCTTCAAACGGTGGGGTCGGCGATTCCGAAGCCGATGCAGGGCGAATCACTGGTACCGGAAATGAGGTAAAGAACCTATGAGTTCGCCCGAACAGATTGCTTTTGCGGAGACGGACTATCCACGAAGGGCGTTTGGCTGGAGCTCTCTGCGGGCTTTGAGAACAGGCAAGTATCTTTTTGTGGAGGCTCCTCGCAGGGAGTTGTATGACCAGACAGCTCGACCCCGGTGCGAAACACGACCTTGCGGCTTCATCCACGGCCGTCACCGATACTCTCACGAGCCAGATCGATGCGTTCCGTCAGAAGACCAGCAGCTCGGAGATTGAGGCGAAAGACGCCTGCCGATCCCGAGGCGCAAGAGAAGTTGAGCGCGTTGGGTATGTCGCTTCGGACAATGAGATGGAAGTTGGGCCAGGAATCGAGGATACAAAAGCTGATCCGAAAGACAAAGTCGAGATCGTAAACCTTCTGCATGATGCGATTCTGGCGCCGAAGATTCGCGTTATGAGGAAGCGATGCCGCTGCTGCAGCAGGCCATGGAAAGGGAGCCGGGAATTCCGATCGCCTATATGCAACTTGGAATCAGCCTACACCTGGCTGAAGAATACGAACAGGCAGTGCCTGTTTTGCAAAAGCGTGCGAAGCGATCGGATTCCATGATGGCGCATTACCAGTTGGGCTTTCGCTGTCGGAAGTCCGGGGATTGGACGGGGGCTGTTGCCACATTTTGAACTGGCGGTGCAGAAGTCTCCTAAGTGGCCGGCGCTGCATTTTTCGCTTGGCGGCGGCTATGCGCGGTTGGATCGTCCTGTGGATGCTCGCAAGGAATTGGAGACTACGCTGAAGCTTGGAGCCGGACAACTTTCGTGCCAACCTGGTGCTGGGGCGAATGCTGACCTTGCAGGGGAAGCCGGCAGAGGGTTGCCGAATCTGAAGAAGGCGGTGAAGCTCGAACCGAATTCTCCGGATGCACATGCGTTTTTGGCGGATGCGTATGGGCGCATGGGGCAGATTGCCATCGCGAAGAAAGAGGCGGCGGAGGCGGAGAGGCTTGGGGGCAGCAGTGATGTAGTCGTCGGTCGTCAGTCGTCAGCGAAGCCAGAGTCTACTCTTATCAGCACTTAGCATTTGGCACTTGGCGTTTAGGCATTCTGGATTTGTGGTCGGCGCCGGCAAGAACCCGACCTGGCCAAGTGCCAAATGCTCGATTCGGACGAGCCCCTCTTATCGGATTTCCGCGGCACGGATGCGCTCTTTCTTGGCCTCCGTGGGCCGGTTCAGGTGGTCGTAGCTTTCAGCTAATATGTTGTGGGTGTCTGCGGATTGCGGCAGGCGGGTGGCCGCGATTTCCAGGTGGACGGCCGCGGTTTTGAAGTCTCCTGTCTTTAGCAACGAACTTCCCATGTAAAAGTGAGCCCAGGCGGAGTCGGGTTGCAGTTCGATTGCCTTGTGCAGGTGCTCAACCGCTTGCGGATATTTCTGCTGGAGGGCTAGCGCGACTCCGAGGATATATTGCGGCAAGTAGGCATTGGGTTGCGAGGTCGCAAGCGGCTCCGCCACAGAAGCGGCCTTTTCCGGGGAGTCGGCGTTAAGGGCGGCGAGAGCGTCCTGCGATTTGTTGGCGAACGCAATGTCGTCTTTAGGGTCGATTCCGGCGGCAGCGGTGTTAGTGCTCGAAGATTTCTGTAGGCCCACGTATCCCAAAGAGGCTAGTTTCTGTATTTCGCTAGAAGTTAACTCTGCGGTCTTTCCCCCCTGGCTGAAATGGTGGTCGAACGAGTCAAGTTGGGCGGCAATGGTTTCGAGCGTGGCTTTGGAACTGGCTGCGAGATTCTTTGTGGCTCCCGGATCACTCGGATAAATCGTAAAGTTCAGGCTTGGGGGCGCGGATGTAGAGATATTTTCCCGCACGCCAGGATTCGAGCGAACTCCATCCGAAGCCGCGTTGCGGAAAGTCGCTGCGACTATAAACCGGTTGGTCGGGAGCAGAGGCGGCTTTGGCAATGCGGAGCAGGGATTGTCCTTGCATCTGCGACGGAACGGGAACTCCGGCGACTTCAAGCATTGTGGGAGCGACGTCAACCAGTCCAACGCGAGAGTTCACGCGCTTCACCATTTGCGCCCTGGGAAGTTTCATGACCAGCGGCACGTGGACGGTTTCGTCGTAAAGGAAGACGCCGTGGGCGTCTTCTCCGTGAGCGCCGAGGCTTTGGCCGTGGTCGGCGGCTACAACGATGAGAGCGTCGTCGTAGAGCTTTTGAGCTTTGAGCGCGACAATCAGTTTGGCGACAGCGGCATCGGTCGCGGCGATAGCGCTGTCGTAAGAAGAAGATGTGATCGCAGGATCGATGAGATGCACCCAGAGGAGTACTGGAGTCTGTCCCGGCTTCGAGAGCCAAGCGGTGGCACGGGCGATGACTTGATCGGCGCGGCGAGTGGTTATGGGGGCTGCGGTTATGCCGGGCTGGGGATGATGGAATCCCGCGTCATAGAGAGCGAATCCGCGCTCGAAGCCGGGGGCGAGTCCGTTCTTGGGATCGAGATCAATGGAGCCGACGAAGGCGGCGGCTCGGTATCCCTGGGCGCGCAGTAGGTCGGGCAAGTAGGGAAGCGAAGCGGCAAGCGGGGCTCCGAACTCGGTGACCTGGTGAGTTTGCGGATAGGTTCCGGTGAGCAGCGTGGCGTGGGAGACGACGGTCAGCGGAGCCTGCGAGTAGGCGCGTTCGAAAACCAGGCTGTCTTTGGCGAGCGCGTCGAGGGCGGGCGTTTTGGCGTGTCCGCCGAGAAAGCCCATGCGGTCGGCGCGAGCGGAGTCGAGGGTGATCAGGACGATGTTGGGCTTGGTGGCGGCGTACGCGGGAATGAGGGCCAGGAATAAGAAAAGAACGCGGCGCAACATGAGTAGCAGTGTAACGGGTGCGGTCAACAACTGAAAAGGCTTCGAGTTCTCCGTGGCCTGCGGGACGCCGGCGCTACTTTACGCCGGCGCTACGTTTAGCGCACGGGTATTGCGTGTTGCTCTTCGAAGCAGGACTTCAGCTTCTCCAGATCCACCGGAATGCGAGCCTTCGAGCCTTCGGGGGCAGCGCGCAGATACTGGATCGGCCAGGTGATGGGCTGTCCTAACTCGCGAGCGGCGCGCAGGGGCCAATAAGGATCGCGCAGAAGTTCGCGGGCGAGGATGACGGCGTCGGCTTGGCCGGTAGTGAGGATGTGCTGGGCCTGAACCGGATCGGTGATCATGCCGACGGTTCCGGCCATGATATTGGATTCGCGACGAATCCGCTCGGCAAACCGGGTTTGATAGCCAGGGCCAACGGGAATTCTTGCGGTCGCTACATTGCCACCCGAAGAGCAGTCGATCAGGTCGACGCCGAGTGGCTTCAGTTGGCGGACGAGTTCCACGGATTGGTCGAGATCCCATCCACCTTCAGTCCAGTCGGTTGCGGAAATGCGCACGAACAGGGGCGCGCCTTGTGGCCACACACTTCGCACAGCGGAAACGATCTCTCGCAGCATGCGGGTGCGATTCTCGAACGAACCCCCGTACCCGTCCGTTCTTTGATTGCTGAGGGGAGAGAGAAATTCGTGGATCAGGTATCCGTGGGCGGCGTGAATTTCGATCACGCGGAAGCCTGCTTCACAGGCGCGGCGTGCGGCGGCGGCAAATGCTTTCACCACGTCTTGAATGCCTTGCAGCGAGAGCGCGTGCGGCATGGGATAGTTGTCGGCGAAGCGCACGGCGCTCGGCGCCATGACATTTTTCCATCCACCGGCGCTTTCCGGGAGCGCGCCTTGCCCGTCCCATGGACGGTAAGTGCTGGCTTTTCGTCCCGAGTGGGCGAGTTGCATTCCAGCGACGCTGCCTTGCTCATGAATGAAGTTGACGATGCGAGTGAGAGGCTCGATGTGTTCGTCTTTCCAGATGCCGAGATCTTGCGGACTGATGCGGCCTTCGGGAACCACGGCGGTGGCCTCGGTCAGCACCAGGCCTGCGCCTCCAACGGCGCGGCTGCCGAGGTGAACGAAGTGCCAGTCGGTGGCGAATCCGTCGGTGCTCGAGTATTCGCACATGGGTGAGACGAAAACGCGGTTGGGGAAAGTGATGTCACGAATGGTGAGGGGATCGAACAGGTGCGTCATAGAGTGTTTGAATGCTTTCGCTAAAAGAGATCAGATTTTACAAGGCCCGAGAAGGGTTCAATAGTTTTGCTCATCGACGCACCCCACCAAAGTGAAATTGACGTGACGTGGGACCTACTATGTCGGCCACATGATAGCGCAGACAATTTTCCACTACCGCATCGTGGAAAGACTGGCGGGGGCGGATTGGGTGGTGGACGAGGCGGCAGACCTGCGCCTCGGGCGCCGGGGACGTTGAAGTCCTTCCAGAAGAGTTGGCGCAGGATCCGCAGCCGATCCGTTTCAGGTTCCAGTCTCTGCCAGAACCGCTCCACTAGGCTGAATGTTGTGATTCATGCGGAAGAAGTTTGTCGGGTCGTACTTATCCTTTAGAGCCACGAGGCGGCTGTAGTTCGGGCCATACGCCGCCCTCGCAAAGGCATCTCCCTCGTCAGAGACGTAGTTGACATACGATCCTGCGACTAGATAGGGCCTCATCGCCTCCCAATATTGCCGAGTCCACACGACGTTCTGGTCAGTATCGGCAGGATTCTCCCATGTCGACCAAATGATGAAATTGTAGTCCTGGTTGCGATGTGCGAAGGCAGTATCGCTCACTCCGACGCGGCGAACAGCGCCGTGCCAGTGCTCGATAAAAGGAGCAAAACTCGTGGGCGACGGGCTCTTGCCCGCGTACTCAGCGACGGCGGAGATGGCGGCGTCGCTCAGAGTACTCATGAAGTTCGATTTCACATAGGTGTAACGGCCGTTGGGAAAGAACGGCTCGAACATGCTTTGCAACTGCACGTAACTCATCGTTTGAATCATGTCGGCGATCGGCGGCCCAAACGCGCGGAGAGGCTGCAAACATTTTTCGCCTTCTGAAAGCGACTGCCCGCAATAACAGACGGCGACGGCAATTACCTGCGTGCCATCGGGTAGAGAAAACGCTCCTGTCTGGATCACCAGTTCGTCGGGAATGGTTTCGGCAAACTCGCGGAAGAAGTGCAAGACCTCTTTCGTCTTGGCGACTGGATAGAACACAGCGCCGCCCAACACCGGTCCGACTTCGTGGAGGCGATATTCCAAAGAGGTGACGACGCCGAGATTACCACTGCTGCCGCGCACGCCCCAGAAGAGGTCTTCGTTCTCCGCAGCATTCGCCGTAAGCAGCTGGCCATCCGCTGTGACGATATCCACACCGATCACATTGTCGAGCGCCAGACCGTACTTTCCCATGAGGTTGCCAAAGCCTCCACCCAGGGTCAGGCCAGAGATACCGGTGCCCGGAACCACGCCGAGCGTCGTAGCCAAGCCGAAGGCCTGGGTTTCACGATCGAACTCGCCCAGCTTGAGGCCCGCCTCCGCGCGTACGGTTCTTTTCCCGGGATCGACTCGAATGCCTTTCATCGCCGAAAGGTCGATCATGAGGCCGCCCTCACAGACGGACTTTCCGGCCACGCTGTGGCCGCCGCCGCGAACCGAAACCAAAACGTCGTGCTCACGCGCGAAGCGGACGCAGGCGATGACGTCAGCTGGCCCAGTACAGCGAGCGATGATGGCGGGGCGGCGGTTGATCATGGCGTTGGGAATGGTACGGGCGGCGTCGTAGCCTTGCTCGCCTGGGCAGAAGGATTGTCCGCGGAGAGAGGCTCTGAAGTTCTTAAGGGTGGTTTCGGGGATCATGCGGTCCTCGCGAAGTGAACTCGGACGGAACCGGTGGCCGTTGGGGAGACGCCGCAAAAGATACGCCGGGAGGGGTCTTCGTGCAAGCATCAGTTTCTCAATGGCGGCTTTCCTGGGATTTCTTGACATCCAACCCTCAGCAGGAAACAATAAATTCCTGCCTAAGTCCTGGGGCATACCACTTCAGCTAGAGACGATTTTCCCGCCGCCGATCTGGGGAAACCTAGCCGTGTGCGACGAGGGTGAGATTCGAAGGGAGTAAGGTTTGAAGAAGTTCGTCTGGATTCTGGCCGCTGCGCTGGCATACGCGGGAGCAGCCTCTCTGCTTTCGTGCACACGCGCGCGCGGAGAAGGCGCAGGCGACAAGAAGCTCATCGTGCTCGGCGTGGACGGCATGGATCCCGAACTTCTGACCAAATTCATGGCTGAAGGCAAGATGCCGAACTTCGCCAGACTGGCGCAGGAAGGGTCGTTCAAGAAGCTCACCACCAGCATTCCTCCGCAGAGTCCCGTAGCGTGGTCGAACGTGATTACCGGCATGAACGCCGGCGGACACGGTATCTTCGATTTCATTCATCGCGATCCTAAGACGTTAGAGCCGTATTTTTCCGCTTCGCGAGTTGAGCCGCCGAAGCATGTGCTTCACATCGGAAGTTGGGTGATACCGCTCGGCAGCGGGAGCGCCGAACAACTGCGGCAGGGGAAAGCATTCTGGCAGATTCTCGACGATCATCACATTCCGAATTCCGTGTATCGCATGCCATCGAATTTTCCTCCCGTGCCGGCGAAGGGAGAGACGCTGTCGGGCATGGGAACACCCGACCTACGGGGAACCTACGGGACGTTCACTTATTACACCGACGATCCCATGGCGGTGGCGGGAGCGGAAGAGGGTGGGCAGGTGGTTCCGGTGCAGGTGGCGAATTCGCAGGTGACCTCGCAGTTGATTGGGCCGGACAACACGTTTCGCAAGAATTCTCCGCCGGCGACGGAGAACTTCACGGTGTCGGTTGATCCCTTGGAACCCGTCGCGAAGATCGCGTTTCAGGACCAGCGGTTCGTGCTGCGCGAAGGCGAGTGGAGCGGATGGGTCCCGGTGCAGTTTCAGCTGATTCCTTTCTTCGGCAACGTGCAGGGTATTTGCCGCTTTTACCTGAAGCAGGTGCATCCGCGGTTTGAGCTGTATGTTTCGCCGATCAATATTGATCCCGCGAATCCAGCGTTGCCGATTTCGACGCCTTCGAGTTACTCGAAAGACCTTGCCTCGCACGTCGGGGAATTTCATACGCAGGGAATTGCCGAAGATACGAAGGCGCTGTCGGATGGCGTGCTTGATGACAAAGAATTTCTCGAGCAGTCGCACACGGTGCTCGCGGAGCACCGGCGAGTATTTGATTTGCAGTTCCCAAAATTCAAGAGCGGGATGTTCTTCTTTTATTTCTCCAGCCTCGATCTGAACGCGCACATGGAGTGGCGGCAGACCGATCCGGAGAATCCCGCGTACGACGCGGCGCTGGCGGCACAATACGGGACGGCGATCGAGCAGTTTTACCAGCAGATCGATCAGGTACTGGGAGAGATTCTGCCGACTCTGGATGAGCACACAACGCTGATTGTGTTGTCGGATCATGGGTTCGCGCCATACCGTCGGTCGTTCAATTTGAACACCTGGCTACGCGACAATGGCTACATTGTCATGAAAAGTGACAGTGCGGCAGCGCCAGACGATAACACTCCATTTGTGGGAGTGGATTGGAGCAAGACGCGGGCCTACGGGATTGGATTGAACGGACTGTACGCGAACGTTCGCGGGCGGGAGCGCGAGGGGATTGTCGATCCCGCGCAGGCCGACGCGTTGATGCGCGAGATTCGCGACAAACTGGTGGCGATGCGCGATCCCAAAAATAATCAGCCGATCGTCACGCGCGTGGATCTCGCGAGCGAGGCCTACCAGGGGCCGCGTGCGCACGATGGTCCCGATGCGCTGGTCGGCTATAACCGCGGATATCGCGCCGGGTGGAAGACGATACTGGGTTCGTTTCCCGCGGATGTGCTCGAGGACAACATGAATCCGTGGAGCGGCGATCATTGTATGGATTACACCTTGGTGCCGGGAGTGTTGCTGAGCAATCGCAAAATTGCGTTGGACAATCCGGCATTGACGGATATTGCGCCGACGATTCTCGGCGAGTTTGGGATTGCGAAGGGCAACGGTATGATGGGGCGCTCGGTATTCGGGCAGTAGAGAAAGCCTCACTTCTCGCAAAGGGCGCGAGAAATGGGGCACCCAGGGTTTCGAGAACAGAGGGAGAAACACATGTTTGGTTCACACAAGGTCAAGATCGAAGGCGAGTTGCTGGAAAAGGCGCAGAAGTGTGCCGAGGCTGCTGGATACGAGTCGGTGGATGAGTTCGTCACTCACATGCTGGAAAAAGAAGTAAAGAAGATTCTGGGATCTGACGGAGGGCAGGCGCCTTCGGCCGAGACCGTGAAGAAGCGGCTGCAGGGATTGGGGTACATCGAGTAACGTCGCTCACGCATGCCACTCCTATCCAATCTTCTTGCACTCGCGCTTTGGGGAATCAACAGTCCGCTGATACTGGTCATCATTGTGTCGATCGTGGTCGGACTGATCATGGTCGTGCTGTTCGGCTACACCTCGGACCAGAAAAAGATTCATATCGCGAAAGATCAGTTGAAGGCGCACCTGCTGGCGGTGCGGCTGTTTCAGGACCAGTTGCCCGTCGTGATGAGGACCTACGGGCGGATCGTGCTGGGGACGGGCAGGTATTTGCGGCTGGCATTCATGCCGCTGCTCTACGTGATCATTCCCATCACTCTGCTGATCGTTCAGTTAGACCGGTATCTGGGATTGAATCCCGCGCAGACTTCGCAGGCTTTTCTGGTCTCGGTGAAGGCCGCGCCCGACGTGCTGAACGATGTGAAGCTCGACTTACCGTCGGACTTGGCGACCTCGGCCCCGGCAGTGCACATTCCTTCGGACGACGAAGTCGTGTGGCGCGTGGTGGCGGCGAAAGATGGCACGTACAATATTAATGTTGGGGCTGGCGGACAGACGTTTTCCAAGCAGGTCGTGGTTTCTCCCGATATCGCGCGGCTTTCACCAGTCCGCCTGCGCGATCACTGGATCGACCGGATGTTTACCTCAGGGGAAGATGCGCTGCCGTCGAACGGACCGATTGAGTCGATCGATGTGAGCTATGCGCCCCGCGAGATCAGCTTTGCCTGGATCGACTGGAATTGGATTGTCCTGTTCTTCGTGTTGTCGATGATCGCCGGGTTCGCCTTTAAAGAGTTGTTGGGGATTGAAATATGAAGTGGTTATGTGGCGCGGGCGCCCCCGCCCGCGAACGCCGTGGAGCAAAATTACTGCTCGCGGTCACGTTGCTGGTTCTGCTGTATCCGCTACCGAGCCATGCCTATGCCGGTCCGGGCGCGGGCTTCGCGGTCCTGTCATCTTTTTGGACGCTCTTCGTTGCTTTCCTGTACTCGCTCTACGCGCTTTTTACCTGGCCGTTTCGCCACCTGATGCGTCTGGCGCGGCGGCGCAATGCTTATGGGAAAGCGAAGTTCAAGCGGGCGGTGATTCTGGGTTTCGATGGCATGGATCCGGAACTAACCGAGCGTTTCATCGGCGAAGGCCGGTTGCCGAATCTGAAGAAGCTGAGGGATCAGGGAACATTCAGCAAGCTGCGCACGACCTATCCGGCAATTTCTCCCGTGGCGTGGTCAACATTCATGACCGGAGTGAATCCGGGAAAGCACAACATCTACGATTTTCTAGCGTGCGACAAAGACAACTATCTGCCGTATCTCTCTTCCGCCGAGATCAAAGGTCCCAAACGGCAGTGGAAGATCGGAAAGTACACGATTCCCATCGGCAAAACTTCGATCAAAGGCATGCGGAAGGGAACTCCTTTCTGGCATTGGTTGGGCGATGCGGGCATCTTCTGTTCGGTGATTCGCGTGCCGGTGACGTTTCCGCCGGAAAAATTTCAAGGAGTACTGCTGTCGGGGATGTGCGTGCCCGATCTGAAGGGAAGTCAGGGGACGTTCTGCTTTTGCACCACGCGCATGTCGAGTGACAAATTCCGCGAGGGCGGCGTGCGCATTCCGGTGGAGCGCGACGGAGCGGTTTGCCGGTCGTATGTGCCGGGGCCGGAGGATCCGCTGGGAACTGGCAAAGAATTGCGCGTTCCTTTTGAAGTGCGCCCCAACGGTCAAGCGGCGCGCATTGATGTAGAAGGGCAGAATTTCACGCTGAAAGTCGGCGAATATTCCGAGTGGATTCCGGTGAAGTTCAGCGCGGGTTTCGGCATGGGCGCGCACGGCATCTGCCGCTTCTACTTAAAAGAAGTTTCGCCGGAAGTCGAAGTTTACGTCACGCCGGTGAACATCGATCCCGCGCAGCCTGATCTGCCGATTTCGCATCCCGTGACCTATTCGATTTATTTGTCGAAGCTGTTTGGCCCCTACGCGACGTTAGGTCTTGCCGAAGATACATGGGCGCTGAACGAGCACGTGCTCGACGACGACGCGTTTCTCGCTCAGGCGTATGGCAATCATGATGACCGCGAGCGCATGTTGTTTGACGCGCTGGAAAAAACGAAGCAAGGACTGTGCGCATGCGTCTTCGATACGACCGATCGCGTGCAGCATATGTTCTGGCGGTATTTAGATGACGATCATCCGGCGGCGCGCGAGACGCCGCGCGACCAGCGTCCGCAGGTGATTCAGGAGCTTTACGCCAAGATGGATCGCTTGATCGGCCGCGTCATGGAGCAGATAGATGACGAGACGCTGCTGCTGATCATCTCCGATCACGGTTTCAAGTCATTTCAGCGCTGCATGAATCTGAATGCATGGCTGCATCAAAACGGATATCTCGCGCTGAAAGACGGCAAGACCGAGAGCGGAGACTGGTTCCAGGACGTCGACTGGTCGCGCACGCGCGCTTACACCATGGGCTTGAACGGCCTCTATCTGAATATCAAGGGCCGCGAGCGCGAAGGCATTGTCGATCCCGCCGAGGCTGAGGCATTGAAAGAGGAGTTGCGGCAGAGGCTGAATGGATTGGTCGATCCCGCGTCGGGCAAAGTTGGCATCACCGGTGTCTTCGATTGCGATGCCGTGTATGCGCGGGCCGTATGTCGAAAATTCTCCTGACCTGATTGTTGGCTACGCGGGCGGGTACCGGGCGTCGTGGGATTCGGTGATGGGCAAAGTCACTACCGCCATTTTCGAAGACAATTTGAAGGCGTGGAGCGGCGATCATTGCATCGATCCGCGGCTGGTGCCGGGAGTGTTGTTCTCGAATCAGAAGATCGTGACCGAGAAGCCCGCGATTGTGGATGTGGCGCCGACGGTGTTGAAGCTGTTTGGGTTGGGATTGCCGGCGCACTTTGATGGGAAGGCTTGGGCATTAGCAGAGAACCCATAGTTCTGTCGTCCTGAGCGGAGTTGCGATTTCGCGAAGCGAAGTCGCAACGGAGTCGAAGGATCCCTAGAGGTACCGATGAAGGTAGGACCTTCGTCCATGTCCGGTCGGCTTGTGTCGCATTCGGGGGTATAATCGCCGGCGCCGTTGCGACTGGATGTCTGCCAGCGATTGAGTTTCGCCTCTTGGCGGGCAAGAAACCGAAGTCGCCTCGATTTCCTGCAAGGAGTTCTTGCCATGAAGTTCTGCCGCCCTTCTCTTCTTGTATTCCTTTTGTTCACCTCAGCCGCAAGGTTGTGGGGAAAGTCCAATCCGATACCCACAATCGGCGGACCGGTCATGCCGCAAGCCGTAGCTCCGGGTAGCGCTGGTTTCACGCTAACCGTGCGTGGAGCGAATTTTGTTCCCGGCGCAGTGGTGAACTGGAATGGCAGCGCGCGGGGCACCACTTTTGTTTCCGCGGGGCAGTTGCAAGCGCAGATTCTCGCGTCGGACGTAACAGTTGCGGGGAGCTCCCTGATCACTGTGAGTAACCCTCTCCCCGGCGGTGGCTTATCGAGCTCAAGCTTCGGATGTTAGAGATCCATCAACCTATCGCTAGCATCATGCTGACCCAGCCAAAAGGATATGCCGGCTACGGCGGTGCTCTTTATGCGACCGACCTAAATGGCGATAACAAGCAAGATATGGTGCAGCTCGGCGGGGGCGTTGGGGAGTCACAGTTCTATTAGGGAGCGGAAACGGTACATTCACCAAGTCTGCGTCCTTGCCGGCCCCGAACAACCCCGTCGGCCTCAGCTTCGGCGACTTCAATGGAGACGGGAAAATAGACTTCGCTTTAGCCATGAACTACAAGGGACTTATCTTCGTGGCGCTTGGCGATGGCGCCGGAAAGTTTCATTTCTTACCCGGATTCGGAAGTTTCACGCGGCCCGTGCAGACTGTCTCAGGCGATTTCAATCGCGATGGAAAGCTCGATCTGGCGGTGGCAGATAGCAACGGGGTTAGCATTTTGCTTGGGAATGGCGATGGTACCTTCCAACCGCAGCAGAGCGCCTCTCATCTGATTTTTGCCAACGAGCTTATTGCAGCCGATTTCACCGGGGACGGCATCTTGGATCTGGCGTTCGTGTCGAATGCTTCGGGTACGATCTCAGTCGTGTTGGGCAACGGCGATGGCACGTTTCAGCCGCCAATTCAAACTCCAACAGGCGGCTTCGTGGAACCTTTGGTAAGTGATTTCAACGGAGATGGCAAACTCGATTTCACCGTTTTAAGTCCAGGAACGCCCATACCCCTCGGAGTCTTGCTGGGCAATGGCGACGGAACTTTCCAACCACCTCAGTACTATTCGACCGGGTTCAGCGGTCAGGCCCCATACCTTGCCCTCGGAGATTTCAATTCGGATGGGAACTCTGACGTCTTCACCTATGGCGAGTTTGGTAACCTCGCGGGATTTCTAGCCGGGAATGGGACGGCACATTCCAGCGGGTTTCCCGCTTCACCATGCCCGGTCCGATGGAAAAGTTTTTGCCGGTAGTTGGAGATTTCAATTCCGATGGGCTCTTGGACTTTGCAGTTATAGCGCACGTGGGAGCCCAGGTCCACCTGCAAGCGCCGCAGGAGCACCCAAGTGATTTGATTCTGCCGTGTGTCCGGAGGAGAGTTCTTGGTTCGTGCTCCTCCCCGTTCGCTGCTAACATCCCGCCTTTCAATGGCTTTCCTGCCCGACTCCTGATGGAAACTGGCGCTTCCCCCATTCCTCCTTTATCATCTAAAGACTATTCCACTGGGGTTTTTCAGGAGAGAAGCGCTTAGCGATGGGTGTTCCTGTTTCACAGATGTGGACGGTGGCTTCGCTACGTCGTCAGCCAGAAGCTGAAAGGACGCAAGCAATACCCCGTGGTGTTGATGCTTGAGCCGCTGATGCGCTGCAACCTGGCGTGCGCGGGTTGCGGGAAGATTCAGTATCCCGCGACACGTGCTGAAGACCGACCTGACCCCCGAGCAGTGCTTCAACGCGGTCGAGGAGTGCGGCGCGCCGATGGTGTCGATCCCGGGCGGCGAGCCGCTTGATGCATCCGCAGATCGCCGAGATCGTCGAAGGAATCGTGGCGCGCAGGAAGTATGTTTACCTCTGCACCAACGGCCTGCTGCTGAAAGAGAAGATCGACCAGTTCAAGCCCAGCAAGTATTTTTCGTTCGTCGTGCACATGGACGGGCTGCGCGAGCATCATGATTTCGCGGTCTGCCGCGAGGGCACCTACGACAAAGCGGTCGAGGGCATTCGCGAAGCCGTTGCAGCGCGGCTTCCGCGTGACCACCAATACGACTTTGTTTGACGGCGCCGATCCGCAAGAGCGTGCGCGAATTCTTCGACGAGATGATGGAACTGGGCGTCGAGGGCATGATGCTTTCGCCCGGCTACACCTACGACAAGGCTCCCGACCAGGAGCACTTCCTCTCGAAGAAAAAGACGCGGCGCCTGTTCCGCGAGATCCTGAGCAATCGCGAGACAAGTGGCGCTTCAACATGAGCCCGCTGTTCCTCGAATATCTGATGGGACGCCGCGAGTACAAATGCACTCCGTGGGGCATGCCGACCTACAACATTTTCGGCTGGCAGAAGCCGTGTTACCTGCTGCAGGACGGATACGCCGACACGTTCCAGCGAACTGATCGACGAGACCGACTGGGATCGCTACGGCACCGAGAGCGGCAATCCGAAGTGCGCGAACTGCATGGTGCACAGCGGCTATGAAGCCAGCGCGGTGAACGACACGTTCGGCTCGCTGCGCGGATTGCTGGCCACGGCGAGCGCGACTCTGTTCAATAAATACAAAGATCCCGATGTTGGCGGCGAGTGCGCCGGCCAGCCCCAGCCGCAGTGGTCCGCTGGTGCAGATCACTCCCAAAGCATAATGTCCGTTCCATCTTCTCAATCCGAAGAGCAGTTGGGTTTCGTTCACGAGAATCTCGAAGGATGGGTGCCTGCGCTGGCCTCCGAAGCTGAGATTCGTGAGGCTTTGGAGAAGGCCTTCGATTACCGCGGCGACCTGACCATCACATTAAAGAACGGCCAGAAGATTGAAGGCTACGTTTTCGATCGGCGCTCGAATGGCGCGACGCTGGCCGACTGCTACGTGCGCGTGATGGTCAAGGGCGAGAAGAGCAAGATCGCTTATTCGGAGATCGCTGCCCTGGCCTTCACCGGAAAAGATACGGCTGCAGGGAAGAGCTTCGAAGCCTGGGTGAAGAAGTACAACGAGAAGAAAGCGGCTGGCGAGAAAAATATCGGGATTGAGCCCGAACCGCTGGATTAAGTAGTCCCTCCAGCCCCCTAAAGGGGAATCATTCAGGGACTTCCCGTGGTATGGCTGAAGCCATACCCTGATACAAATCCCCTCCTGTTAGAATTTTGGTTTGCCTGCCGCGGTCCAATACGACAATCTGCGTGTGGTGATGGTCGAACCACGAAACCCTTTGAACATGGGCGCGGCAGCGCGCGCGATGAGCAACTTCGGGTTTCTCAATCTCCGCGTGGTGAATCCCTTCAACATTGCCTTTCGCGATGCCCGTTCTGCAGTGGGGGCGACGGCGGTCCTGAAAAAAGCGAAAGAGTTCGGCAGCGTCGCCGAGGCGGTGGAGGATTGCGAACTGGTGATCGGAACGACCGCGGTCCGCGACCGTGCCCTGCACCAGCCATTGCGAGGGTTAGAAGCTGGCGCGAAGTTGATTCGCAAACACCTCTCTGCGGGAAAAGTCGCGCTGATGTTTGGCACCGAGAAATATGGACTCTCGAATCTGGATTTGAGCCACTGCCACTGGCTCATGCGCATTCCCACGCGCGATGAACACATCTCGATGAACCTGGGTCACGCCGTGGCGGTTTGCCTATACGAGCTCAGTCGCGGAACTGATCGGTCGTGAAGCCGGGAAAAAACGAAATGGCCAAGGCGAAGGAAGTCGAGCGGATTACGCGGCTGATGTTCGACGTGCTATTGGAAAGCGGCTACATCAAGCCACGCGCGGCGTCGGCCGAAGAAAAGTTACGCCGCCTGGTGCGACGGTTGAAGCTGAATATGCGCGACGCCGCCGTGTTGTCGGGCATGCTGCGGCAGATCGATTGGAAGCTGCGACACGGCGAAAAGTAAGGCTCGCCATGGCCGGCGGGACGCCGGCGCTACTTTAACTGCCCGAACATCGGGTAGTGGCTGGCCGCGCCCATCAGGAACAGCAGGGGGATCGACAGATACGCGTTAGCGCGCGAGCACAGAAACGCCATCCGCGCCATGGCTTTCGCTTTCTCAGGCATCGGAGTGCCGTTGGTGGCGCTGTCTTTCGTCCACTGAATCAGGCGCTTTTGAATTCGCCAGATCACTCCCCAGACGTTCAGCATCATTACCCAGCCGAATCCGCCGCCGATGCCGATGGCGAGCAAGCGATTGCTTTCCCAGCCACGGCTATTCCAATCGAGGAACGCCCAGCAGGCGACAAGAATGATGATCGCGTAGAGAACGGCCAACACCGGTCCTTTATTGAGGATGCCTTTTCCCGGGATTAGCAGCACGTACATCAGTGCCCAGACGATGGTCCAGATCAGAAAGAAACTGCCGTAAACGCCGCCGCTGGAAGCGCCGGCATTACGGGCATCGGTGCTGATGATGTCTCCCCAGTACGCGCCACCGAAAAAAACCGTGACTACCGCCGCCATGCGGAACCACCAAAGCGCACGCGACATCAATGCAGGGAAGACCTTTCCCTTGGTAGGCGCATCGAGCTCTTTCATCAATCCCACGTTCACCAGGTTGAAGAAGTAGAGCATGCCGAGCCAGGTGAAGCCCGCGAGGAAATGAATCCAACGAAACATCATCAGCCTGTTGGTGACGCCGTCTTCCGGCAAATGAATGCTGATATCCGCGAGCATCGACAGGGGGAGCGCCATTCTGAATCCTCCAGGGGCTGGAAACCGAGGATTGTACATCAACCGTACCGAGGCGAGTTGCGTACTGGCTCAGTACGAAATAGTGACAGGGGCAAGGAAAGGTTGAAAAGTCATGGGTTAGGCCGTATTGTACGGAAGTACCAAGCGGCACTTCTCGCGTCCATAGCCTATTTCGCGTCGGCGAGAGAATGCCGGGAGCTATCCCCCTGCTCTTGACGGCGATGGGGACCGGTCGCCAGGAGCAAGACCATTTGCAGTTGAGAAAGTAAGGAGATCGGCGATGGAGAATAAGCCGGCACAGAACATCCAGGATTCCTTCCTCAACACGGCCCGCAAAGAAAAGACCAACATTACGATTTACTTACTAAGCGGGGTCAAACTCACTGGCCGAATTCGTTCCTTCGACAAATACTCGGTGGTGCTCGAGACCAACAATCAGGAGCAACTGATCTTCAAGCACGCAATCTCGACGGTGGCCATGGGGCGCACGTCGCACGGCCATTCGGAGAGGCCAACCCCGGTTCCTGCGTCGAGCGTGGATTCGGGTCCGGCGTCCGGTACTGAAGGGTAAGGCGTTTCGGAATTGGCGGGTTCAGAGTTCAAAGCTTCCCGGAAGAAGAACAAATCCCACGGCCCGGAGGCCACCAGCACCGGAGCTGCGCAGGAACGCGCGTTTCTGGTCGGGATCGAATACCGCACGCGAAGGCGCAATCCCGCGAAAACCAGCCTCACAGCGGGAGCGCAGGCGGCGCGCGACAGCGCATCCGCGTCGACAGCCTCCAAAGCTCCAAGCATTCCGGAATTCAGCGCGGAAGAATCGCTCGACGAACTGCGCACGCTGGCGACCAGCGCGGGCGCAGAGATCGCCGGAGAATTCCTGCAGCACCGCGACCGTCCTGATCCGGCTACGTTGATCGGCAAAGGGAAGCTGGAGGAAATTGCGGGAGCGGCCGCGTCCGTTTCTGCCGACCTGATTCTTTTTGATCACGACCTGACCGCTTCGCAGCAACGCAACGTCGAGCGCGTTCTCAACACGCGGGTCATCGATCGAACTCAGCTCATCCTCGACATTTTCGCCAAGCATGCGCGAACGCGCGAAGGCCAGTTGCAGGTGGAGTTGGCCCAGCTCGAATACATGCTGCCGCGGCTTGCCGGACGCGGCATCGAGATGTCACAGCTCGGAGGCGGCATCGGCACCCGCGGTCCTGGTGAAACGCAACTCGAGACCGATCGCCGGAAAATCTACCGGCGCATCCGGCATGTGAAAGAGCAGATCGAAAACGTGCGCCGGATTCGCGCCCAGCAGCGACAGCGGCGTGAGTCGGTCCCCGTGGCGACTGTGGCCCTGGTCGGTTATACGAACGCGGGAAAATCGACTCTCTTTAACGCCATGACGAAGGCGGACGTGCTGGCGTCGTCAAGAATGTTCGCCACGCTCGATCCTACAATTCGTGCCGTCGAGTTGCCATCGAAGAGACAAGTCCTGCTATCCGACACGGTGGGCTTCATCCGCAACCTGCCCCACACGCTGGTGACGGCGTTTCGCGCGACGCTGGAAGAGGTGCAACGAGCGGCATTGGTGTTGCAGGTCTCAGACGCGAGCAGTCCTCTCTCCGCTGAGCAAGACGCTCAGGTGGAAAAAGTTCTGAAAGAGCTGGAGTCGGAGAAGAAACCCCGCCTGCGGGTAATGAACAAGGTCGATCTGCTGTCGGCCGTACAACGCGAATCTCTGCGCGATGATGGGACTTCCATCCATGTTTCGGCGGCGAAGGGGATTGGCATCAGCACGCTGCTCGAACGCATCGATCAAGTGCTGGAGGAGGACCGTCCCAGCCGTGTGCATTTGCAGGTTCCTCAGAAAGAAGGGAAGACGCTGGCGATGCTGGAAGCGAAGGCGCGCATCTACTCGCGAGCCTACCAGGATGGGTTGGTGAAGTTGGAAGTGGAGGCGCCGGAGTCGGTGGTGCGAAGAGTGCGCGAGTGGGTGGTGGAGTAGCTTCGGTTCCCTAACAGGGCTTGTCGGTCAGGCCCGGTTCTAACGCGCCGGGGTTGGCTATCGACGATCGACCAAAGACCAAAATTAAATGGGCCGGCAACCAAGAAGCGGTGACTTTCCTTGGCTATCGGCCCATTCGATCCTGAATTGGATCGGAGGTGATATCTCCATGCTAGCCCCCTTTCCCCAGATGTCAAGTCTTGTTTCGGTAATAATATACTTGACTGACTACGACTATTTTGGTATTGTCAGTGCATGAAATCGCCCAAAACACTCCAAGAGGCAATCCAGTTCTTCGGGGATTACGAGAATTGCCGCCAATTCATGGTTTCCGTCCGCTGGGCTGACGGTAAAGTCCGCTGCCCTTACTGCGGAGCCGAGAAGGTTAGCTACTTGGAAAAGGCGCGGCTGTATCGCTGCTATGCTGACCATCCGAAGCAAAAGTTCTCGCTCAAGGTCGGAACCATCTTTGAAGATTCCCCGATCCCGCTGGAGAAGTGGATTCCTGCGGTTTGGATGCTGGTCAACTGCCGCAATGGAATCTCTAGCTATGAGATTCACCGTGCTCTGGGCGTCACCCAAAAGTCAGCTTGGTTCATGATGCACCGTATTCGCTTGGCTGTGCAGAGCGGTTCGTTCCAAAAGATGGGCGGACAGGGCCACGAGATTGAAACCGACGAAACCTTCGTAGGCGGCAAGGCTAAGAACATGCACGCCAGTCGCCGCGCTATGTTCAAAGCTGCCCGTGAATCTGCCGAAATGATGGACACTGCTCATGTTGTAAATAAAACCGCCGTGTGGGGCATCCTAGACCGCGAGCAGCGCAAGATTCGTGCCACCGTGGTAAAGAAGGTCAATCGTCAAGCTCTGCAAACTGCGGTTCTGAGCCAAGTCGAACATGGCTCCAAAATCTATACCGATGAGGCAACGGTCTATCGTGCGCTTCCGAAGGAATACGCTCACGAGTTCGTGAATCATATGGAGCGGTACGTTGATGGTCGCGTCCATTGCAACGGAGTCGAGAACTTCTGGAGCCTGCTCAAGCGTGGATTGAATGGCACCTATGTAGCAGTTGAGCCGTTCCACTTGCAGCGTTACATTGACGAACAGGTATTCCGATTCAACAATCGCAAGGATGAGCACGGCAACAAGCTCACCGACTCGCAGCGATTCGAGTTAGCTTTATCACAGATCGCGGGGAAGCGACTGACCTTCAAGGAGGTCACTGGCAAGGTGGAGGAAACGCCCTTCTAATCCTTGGAGGAAGAAACGCGGGAGGCGGAAGGTGGTTTCTTCCGCCGTTGCTTCGCTTGCTTCTCGGCATCGAGCTTAGCCTTTATTTCCGAATGCGGCACTGCAACAAGGCGCTGCATAAAATTCGTGAACTTGCCAAAGTCGCCCTGCTCATTCTGGCAGGAAGGTTCTGGGCGATTCGGCATCACTCTCTTCATCTAGAAGAGAGGATGCCGTGTCACGTGCGAAAAGTCAACCTAGCGCTTCCCGCAGAAAAGAATATTCAAGACTTGAACACTTGGTTCTTAGCCTTCATCCTTTATGCTCTAAAGGAGTTCACGTGGCCGCGCTAACGATATACATCGACGATAGCGGAACCGATCCTAACCAAGCCGTCGCCGTCGCCGCAGGCTGGATTTCGCCAATTGAACAGTGGAAGAAGTTCGCGAAAGGTTGGGAAAGGCTGAAACACGCCCCAGGTTACGAATTTGGATGTTTTCATATGTCTCCCTGCTTGGCGAGGAATGAGGATACGGAATTTCGGGATTGGGATAGCAAGAAGCAACAACTGGTTATCAGATCCATTCGGAAGCTTGTGAGAAAACGAGCGCTTCAGGGCTTTGCGGTTGCAGTGGGCAAGGATGACTACGATGACACAATTACAGGAGATTTGAGAAAAGAGGCTGGCGACAATCACTATACTTGGGCATTTCGTGGGCTAGTGGGATTGATAGAACGCTGGCGCATCGCCAACTCCATAACAGGATCAATTGAATTTATTTTCGATCACATAGAGCGACACGAATTGAGACGAAAAGAGATTGAAGTGGTTTTCGACCGGGCCGGAGTCGAGGAACCTATTTTCAAGAAGAGTTGCGAGCTTTCTCCTCTGCAAGCAGCAGATGTTTTGGCGTTTTGTACGTACCAGAAGGCCCTCTCCAAGCTCTTCGGGAAACCAATGCACCCAATCGCTGAAGAAAGTTTCAATGAGTTTGCGGCCTATGATGGACAGCGATGGCTTGAGGCGACGATTACCAACCGTCGTGCGCTGGCCCAATGGGTGATTGACGTAAGTCAAAAGCGAGGCACTGACCCTTGGCTCCCACTGTTGCCTCCAAAGAATATTAGGAAAGCGCCCTAGCTTTTTCGGAACAGCACAGCGACCAAATAGATGAATGCGAACGGTGAAAGGATTCCGACCGCTACTTTTATCAACCGCGTCCAGCCGTAGATCGCGTCCGGCGGGGCGAGTTGAAACGCGAAGAACGCAAGGATGATCCCACCAGAGATGCTGAGACTCAACCAGTGACTTGGCGCTTTCTGGTTAACCTCGTCGCGGGTTTGGTCAGGTTGCATATTCCAGATTGTAGCCCGATAGCACAAGAGTACGGCTCTCTATTATTCGTCTTGCTGCGTATGATGTCGCGCAAGTGCCTGTTCGGTCTTTTCGTTTAAGTGTTTTAGCAATGAAACAATAAAGCGAGGAACTGTGATAACACCTACCGAAGCTTTTGACATCTTGAGCAAGCTAAAAGAAGAAGGGGCCAATGTTCTCTGTATACATACATTTGGGGAAGGCTTGGGAGAGCTTGCATTGACGGGCAAAATTACGTCCTTGTCCAAGGATCGGCTCTCGGTAGTTTCCTTGGACAAAAAGGCTGTCTTGGCCCTTCGCTTAGACGTGGATGATTTGTTCTTTGAATATTCAGAACCCAAGGACATGCCATCACCCGAGCGAGATACGGTGCCTGAGCACGCCAGAGATTCGGCTGGAATTTCTATAGCGCTTCCCTTACGAGTTTTGTTATCAGATGTGAAAGGACCGCTAAGGCGGGTTGTTCGGGATAAAGTTTTCTTGCTGGAGTTGAAACGCAAACCATGACGATTTGACATGAAGCGTGCTCCGGCCCTAATGTGGGCATAGGCACACGCACATCAAAGTTTGGCTCCGACAGGCATCGGAGCCTTTCGCTTTTTTAGCCTAGCATTCCTGTCAACCCTTTCACGGCATCAACAACTTAGCACGAACAGTCAGTGAAGTATATTATTACCCTTGTTTCGTTCGCGATTTTAAAATATCTTGACAAGGCCCCGAGATCTGGTTCCAACAAGGGAGTCGCGCCCCAGCCGGGTTGGCTGATTTCGTTGACACTCTATCCGTAGGATGTTAGTTTTAAGGGTTTTAAACCCTCTTTCGTTCGAGTTCTTATCAATACAGTATGGACGCAATCATCGTAAAGCTAGGCGAATTACTGCTCGGGTCCGTGCCCACAGCAATCTTTCTGATCCTGTTGTATGGGGTCTACACGGTGCTCGTCCATAAGCCGCTGACCAAGGTCCTGGCCGAGCGGCGCAGCAAAACCGAGGGTGCCATCGAGAAGGCGCGGGCCGATATCGCGGCCGCAGAGGCCCGTACTGCGGAGTACGAGCAGCGCATGCGTGAGGCTCGGCTGGTGGTATTCAAGGCGCAGGAAGCCCGACGCCAGGCTGCCTTACAAGCCCGCGCGGCGGCGGTGGCCGAGGCACGCGGGCGGGCTCAGGCCGAGATTGAACGAGCGAAGGCGGGAATCGAAGAGGACAAGCAAAAAGCGCAGGCCAGTCTGCAGGGCGAAGCAGGCCAATTAGCGCAGCAAATTATTCGTACGGTCCTGGAACCGGCGAGAGTATCGGCAGGTGGACGATGATGACTCGCATGCGGATTCAGCGGACGCTTGCCGCCGGATGCATGCTTGTGGCTCATGCTCTCGGTTTCGCCGGTGATATGCGCAGAGCCAACCTCCAGCGCAAAGCTCTTCGGACGCACAATCCTCTCAGCCTCCGTCGTTTAGTCCCGGGCGCGAGATTGTCAAGGAATCGCGTGAAGCCGCGGGCGAAGAAGACGACACGGCGAAATTCAAGCGCTCGGCCGCCGTGCGCTGGGTGGCGAGGCTTACTGGAAGTGTTGAATCGGCTTATTGGGTTTGCCTCCTGTTCAATTTTGCCGTGATCGCTGCCCTGATTCTGTGGTTTTCTCGCAAGAGCCTGCCCGGCCTGTTTCGCGACCGGACGGCCTCTATCCGCAAAGCGATGGAAGAAGCGCGGCAAGCCAGCGCCGAGGCGAACGAGCGGTTAAGCAGTATCGAAAAACGGCTTTCGCGATTGGACGACGAGATCGGCGCGATGCGCGCCGCCGCAGAAAAAGAAGCGGCTGCTGAAGAAGAGCGCATCAAAGCGGCGACCGCTGAAGAGGCCCGAAAGATCGCGGACGCCGCGGGACAAGAGATCGCCGCTGCAGCGAAAATGGCACGGCGCGAATTGACTGCATACGCCGCCGATCTGGCCGTTGCATTGGCGACCAAGCAGATTCATGTGGACACCGCCACCGACCAGGGATTGGTGCGGCGCTTTGCCGATCAGCTTTCGAATGGAGACAAGCAATAGCACATGGCCTCGGTGACCAACACTTACGCGCGCGCCTTCGCCGACGTGGTCTTTGACGGCCGTCTTGATGCCGACCGCACTTTGCGCGAGGCGCAGTCGATGGCCGAGTTGGTGGCGAGCAACAAGACGCTGCGTGAAGTGTGGGAGACTCCTTCCATTGCGGCTGAACGGAAGCGTGCAGTGCTCGATGCGATTGTGGCGCGTGAAGGCATCTCGCGGCCGGTGAGGAACTTCATGGCCGTGCTGATCGATCATCGTCGAGTCGCGTTTCTGGGTCCCATCGTGAAGCAGTTCGAGCAGGAACTTTACGCGCGCATGGGATTCGCCGAAGCGGAAATCACCAGTGCGCGCGCGTTAGGCGATGATGAGCGCCGTGGCCTGGAATCCGAAGTGGCAAAGTTGACCGGCAAAAAAGTGCGAGCACGTTACGCGCAAGATCCTTCTGTCTTAGGTGGCGCAATCGTGAAGGTCGGCAGCACCATCTACGATGGATCGGTGAAAGGGCAGTTGGAGAGAATTAAGGAAGCTATTAGCTCTTAGCCTTTAACGGGCTAAAAGCTGATAGCTGAAGGCTGAGAGCTGAATTTCATATGGCACAAATTAAAGCAGACGAGATCACACAACTGATCCGGCAACAGATCGAGAACTACGAGTCCAAGATTGCGGTGGACGAAGTGGGCACGATCCTCACCCTCGGCGACGGTATTGCCCGCGTCCACGGCCTCGACAAGGTCATGGCGGGCGAACTGCTTTCTTTTCCTCACGGCGTGGCCGGCATCGCGTTGAACCTGGAAGAAGATCAGGTCGGCGTGGTGTTGCTCGGCGAATACACCGAACTTGAAGGAAGGCGACGAGGTCAAGCGCACGGGACGCATCATGAGCGTGCCGGTGGGCGACGCCATGATCGGGCGCGTGGTGAATTCGCTCGGCCAGCCGATCGACGATAAAGGCCCGATTGCCACCGAAAAGTTCATCGCGCTCGAGCGGCTGGCGCCTGGCGTCATTGATCGGCAGCCGGTCCGCGAGCCCATGGCTACCGGGCTGAAGGCCATCGATAGCATGATCCCCGTTGGCCGCGGCCAGCGCGAGTTGATCATTGGTGACCGTCAAACCGGAAAGACCGCGGTTGCGATCGACACCATCATCAACAACAAGGGCAACGACCTCATCTGTATTTACAACGCGATTGGACAGAAGCGCTCTTCGATCGCGCAGGTGGTTCAGATTCTCACCGACTACGGCGCCATGGATTACACCATCGTGGTCGCGGCATCGGCATCCGAGCCTGCTCCGATGCAGTACATCGCTCCCTATGCGGCGTGCGCCATCGGAGAATATTTCCGCGACACCAAACGGCACGCGCTGGTTATCTACGATGACTTGTCGAAGCACGCGGCTTCTTATCGCGAGATTTCGCTCCTGCTGCGGCGGCCGCCGGGACGCGAAGCTTATCCCGGAGATGTGTTTTATCTCCACTCGCGGTTGCTGGAGCGCGCCGCGAAATTGAGCGACAAGCTCGGCGGCGGATCTCTCACCGCCCTGCCCGTGATTGAAACGCAAGCCGGAGACGTCTCGGCGTACATCCCGACGAACGTAATCTCGATTACCGACGGCCAGATCTATCTGGAAACGGATTTATTCAACCAAGGCGTGCGTCCCGCCGTGAACGTAGGACTTTCCGTAAGCCGTGTCGGCGGCAGCGCCCAGATCAAGGCCATGCGGCAGGTGGCCGGAAGCTTGAAACTCGAACTTGCGCAGTACCGCGAACTGGCGGCCTTCGCGCAGTTCGGCAGCGATCTCGACAAAGCCACGCAGGCGCAGTTGAATCGCGGCCAGCGTCTGGTGGAAGTATTAAAGCAAAAGCAATTTTCGCCACTGCCCTTCTCGAAGCAGATTTTGATCATCTACGCCGGAACCAGTGGAGCATTCGACGATATGCCGGTAGACCAGGTACGCGAATTCGAGGCGGAGCTTTACAAGTATGTCGACGCCACGAATCCCGGCCTGTTGCGCAGCATCATGGAAAAGAAAGTTCTCGACGACGGCTTGAAAGCCGAGATGTCGAAGGTGATCAAGCAGTGCAAAGAGAACTTCGTAGCGGAAAGACAAGCGGTAGCGAAATAGCAGTTAGCACTTGGCACTTAGCATTTGGCTCGCTAAGGTTTTGCCAAAGACCACCGACCAACGACTAACGACTAGACGATGCCTAACATCCTCGATATCCGGCGCCGTATCCGCAGCGTGACGAATACGCGGCAGATTACCAAGGCGATGAAGATGGTCTCGGCTGCCAAGCTGCGCCGCGCTCAGGAGCGGGCTTTGGCGGCGCGTCCCTATGCGCAGATGCTGACCAATGTTTTGAAGTCGCTAGTGTCGCGCGCCGAAATTTATGATCCCGAGACGGGTGAACCGCGGCATCCGTTATTGGCGCAGCGTCCTGAGCAAAACGTTCTTTTGATTGTCGTCACCGGAGACAAAGGACTGGCGGGTGCATTCAACACCAACATTCTCAAAGCCGCCTCGCGGTTTCTTGAAAGCAAAGCAGGGAAGAACATCGAAATCGAAGCCGTGGGACGCAAAGGCCGTGATTTCCTGAAGCGGCGTTATCCCGCGGCCGAGCCTCGCGCGGGCGACTCGCAGGGTGCACCACGCACGACAATTATTGGGGAACACGTCGGCGTCCTCAACAAAGTCGAATATGCCATGGCTTCGGAGATGGCGGGACGCGTGATCGAGCGCTACAGCAAGGGGGAAATTGATTCCGTCTACATCGTATACAACGAGTTCAAGTCGGTGATCGCGCAGCGGTTGGTGGTCGAGCAGGTGCTTCCGATCGGCGAGATTGGTGAAGCCTCGGTCGCGCAAGCGGAAGAGATGACTACCAAAGAAAAAGCGCGCGTACTGGAAGCAGCCAAAGGCGAAGGCGTGGGATTGCGACCTCCAGATACTCATGCGGTCGACGAAGCGGCATCGCAGTTTGCCACCGCTCAAGTGGATTACATCTACGAGCAGCCACCGGGGGAACTGTTCAACTCGCTTCTGCCGAAATACGTGGGCATTCAAGTGTTCCATGCATTGCTGGAATCGGTGGCCGCCGAGCACGCTGCCCGCATGACGGCGATGGAGTCGGCCACCAGCAACGCGACCGACATGATCGATTCGCTGACGCTGGTCATGAATCGAGCGCGCCAGGCGAAGATTACGAAAGAGATTATTGAGATTGTCAGCGGGGCAGCGGCAGCAGGATAGAGTTGCGAGTACCGAGTACCGAGAAGAGAGCACTTAGCAATTAGCATTTGGCATTTAGCCACTACGATTCGTGCCGAGTCTTAAAGAAACTCGAATGGCTAAATGCTAACGGCTAAGTGCTAAATGCTGGGTTTTGAGGATCTATGCCAGAAAATATCGGACATGTCATTCAAGTAGCGGGACCGGCGGTGGACGTGCAGTTTGAAGAAGGCGCCATGCCTCCTATTTACGAAGCCCTGAAAGTCGTCAGCGACGGCTTCACCGTGCCTACGCCCATCAACGTGATTCTCGAAGTGCAGCAGCACCTCGGCGAAGGCCGGGTGCGCTGCATCGCGATGGAAGCCACCGATGGCATGGTGCGCGGCATGAAAGTCATCGATCAGGGCGGACCGATTTCCGTGCCCGTAGGGCGCGGCACCCTGGGTCGCGTGATGAACGTGATCGGCGAACCCGTCGATCAATTGGGACCGATCCAGCATACGCAGACCATGCCGATTCATCGGCCCGCGCCATTGTTCGATGAACAAGCAACGACGGCCGAGATGTTTGAAACGGGCGTGAAAGTGATTGATTTGATTCAGCCCTTCTTGAAGGGCGGCAAGATCGGATTATTCGGTGGTGCCGGCGTGGGCAAGACCGTCGTCATCATGGAGCTCATCAATAACGTCGCCAAGCAACACGGCGGGTTTTCCGTGTTCGCGGGGGTGGGCGAGCGTACGCGCGAAGGCAACGATCTCTGGCTGGAAATGACCGAGTCGGGCGTGATCAAGCCGGGCGATCCTGAGAAGTCGAAGGCCGCGCTGATCTACGGTCAGATGACCGAGCCGCCCGGAGCCCGTCTGCGCGTTGCGCTGACGGGGCTGACCGTCGCCGAATTTTTCCGCGACGTCGAAGGCGCCGACACGCTGCTGTTCATCGACAATATTTTCCGTTTCACCCAGGCGGGATCGGAAGTATCCGCGCTGCTGGGCCGCATGCCCAGCGCCGTGGGTTACCAGCCGAACCTGGCCACGGAAATGGGCGAGTTGCAGGAACGCATTACTTCGACGAAGAAGGGGTCGGTCACTTCGGTGCAGGCGATTTACGTGCCTGCCGACGATCTCACCGATCCGGCTCCGGCGACTACGTTCGCTCACCTCGACGCGACCACGGTTTTGTCACGCGCGCTGACGGAAATCGGGATTTATCCCGCAGTCGATCCGCTGGCTTCGACCTCGCGCATTCTCGATCCGCGCATCGTTGGGCAGGACCACTACGACGTCGCGCAGATGGTGAAGAAAACGCTGCAGACCTATAAAGATCTGCAGGACATCATCGCCATTCTGGGCATCGACGAGTTAAGCGAAGATCAGAAGCTGATGGTGGCGCGAGCTCGCAAAATCCAGAAGTTCCTCTCGCAACCGTTCCACGTGGCCGAGCAGTTTACCGGCGCTCCGGGACGCTACGTGAAGGTTGCCGACACGGTCAGAAGCTTCCGCGGAATTGTCGAAGGCAAGTACGATGACATTCCGGAGCAGGCCTTCTACATGAAAGGCACGATCGACGAAGTGCTCGAAGCAGCGGAGAAATTGAAGACAGCAGCATAAAGGCAGACTTCAGACCTCGGACCTCGGGCGTCGAATGGCGCTCGGGGTGGCCGAAGCCTGAGGTCCGAGGTCTGAAGACCGATGGCTGATTCTTTCCAACTCGAAATCGTCACTCCTGAAAAGATGGTGGTGAAGGACGTGGCGGAAGAATTGCAAATGCCTGGCAAGAATGGTTATCTTGGCATTCTTCCGGGGCACGCTCCCCTCATTACCGAACTCGCGGTCGGAGAGATTACTTATCGGAATGGCTCTGATGTGCACCACTTTTCGGTGGCATGGGGCTTCGCCGAGGTGTTGCCCGACAAAGTCACGATCCTTGCCGAGACATGCGAGAAGCCAGAAGAGATCGATCTCGCGAGGGCAAAAGAAGCCAAGCAACGAGCGGAAGAACGCTTGAAGAGCGCCAATCCGGAAGTAGACTTTGACCGTGCCGAGGACGCACTCCATCGCGCCGAAACGCGAATCGATGTAGCGGAAAAAAAATAGAAGAGCGGGCGTCAGGCGTCGGGTGCCAGGATGTGGCGTCCAATGGTTCCTGAGCTTGACGCCCGACACCTGCCTTACTGTTCTTCCCCTGCCGGCACAATCTTCGTATCCGTCCGGAATTTCTTGTAGTCACGGTACGTGACAATTTCTTGCACATTAATGTTGGCCAGCAGGGCAACGCGAGCATCGAGTGTAAGCGAGACATGCTTGGGCAGCCAGACCTCTTCATTCACCCGGGTCTGATTGATTTCGATGTGCGAGCCTTTGTGGATGCGTGCGAGAAACCATCCAAACGATACTGTGTCGATGCAATCGGCATCGAGTTTGACCCACTCGGTATCGGCTTTATCAATCCAGACGCGAAAGCGGAACTTGGGAAGAATTTTGGCTTCCTTGCGATGCGGTTCGAAGCCGGGGCGCGGTTCGGCATCAATCACCCAGGCGTCGCGGCCCTCCAGGTTCTCGATCCCTGCTAAATGAAAGTTGTAAGCGTCGGTGACTTCGCGCACGAACTGGCGGTCGTCTTCGCGCTCTTTCTCTTCTTTCTCCAACCGCTTTTTGCGCTCGCCGTCCGATTCGTTCTTGCGTTTATCGACAATTTTCTGGATGCGCTCGTCTTCCTTGGCGGCATCTTTCTCGGAGAGCGGTTTATCGTCCTTGGCGATCAGGCGCTCGACGGGTTCGTGGTACAGCACCATCACTTCGTGGGTCTTCGATTCCACCGATTTTGTCGCGCCCTTGCCATCCAACTTGTGCTGTTCTTCGCGCTCGATGTAGGTGTAATCGCGCTGCCGCTTGTCATTTTCGATGTCATGTTCGGAGGCCTGGCGGATGAGTTCACGGATCTGGTCTTGAGACAGCGTGGGAGTCGCTTCTTGAATCTGCCCGAATACAGGGAAGCAAGCGAGAAGCAGCAGGCTGAAGGCTAAAGCGCGCATGAGGATGGTACGTGATTAGAATCGTAGCAGTTCCCGCAGGATGCTTTCAAAAGCCTTTACCGCGAAAATACATCCGCAAAGAGCGCGGAGAAAATATTGCTCATTTCAACTCCAGTACCACCATTCGCGCCGGTACGGTCGCGTCGTTCACCAGTTTCGCCTTGCGCCCTGCCGCGATCCAGAGCGGCTCGGTGCGATCTTTTCGAATGCGTTCGCCGGCCTTCTTGAGTTCGATGTCAGTGAGGGGGATCAGCAACTCATCGACATCTTTTTCCGGTTCGGGATACGCGTCGTCGGGCAGCAGTTGCACGTCTCTGACTTTCGCTTCGCTCAGGTCCATGCTGTCAGTGAACGCCTTCTGCAGATCGCGTGGAGGCAGCATGGCGCTGCTGCCGTATTCCCACTTGCCCGCTTTCGGTTCGTAGCCGAAAGTTGTCACTTTGGGATTTAGAAATTCTATGGTCAGATTGTGGTAGACGTTCGGCGTATCGTTTCGTAACGCGCGCGCCGGGCCGCCGAAAAAGAAGCGAATGTCATTCTGATCGTAGCGATAGGTAATGACTCCGGCTTGGCCCTCGGCCCAGGATGCGATTTCGGAATCGGCTAGCGTGATCACCAGATAGCTGTGATCATGGCGGGTGAGCGGGGCAGACTCGTGAGCTCCGAGGTCAACCGCGAACACGCGCACCTTCTCGTTCTCCAGCAACAAGTGGTGGTGGCTCTCGTCTTCCATGGCCCTCGCAGTCTCCGATTGCGCCGACGCTTGGGATACGAAGGCCAGGGCGACTAGGAGTCCAAAAAAAAGTTTCTCCACGAGAAAACCTTCTGCCTTGATTTGCATCTCACACCCGCGGCGTCGTTCTTTTTTCATTCTGTGACAAGGCTCAAATTGTCTCGTGTTATCGTTCCCATAGGGATGTAGGCCATCGAGTCTGGGGATTGGGCTGACCGAAACGGAGAAAGCCTTATGAAGTCACACCCTGCACGTGTCCTCTGCGTCGACTCCTCGGATCCTAGACGGGAAAAACTAACCGCGGCGCTGGAAAAGCTAGGCCTCGAAGTTTGGGCCGCGCGTGATTTGCGCGATGCTTTGCCGCTGATGGAAGGGCTAATGCCCGACGCCCTCTTGGTGGATGAGGCCTCTACGCGCAGTCGCGAATCCGAATGGGACAGGCTGGTCGCGCGGGATCTCAAAGTGCCCGCGCTAGTGCATTCCGCACCTGCCAAGTCGGCGGCATGGCCCGAACTCGTAGGAGACTTTGGAGTGGTTCGCACTGCAGATCCTGAAGTGATTATGGCCATTCTCACTCTTTTGCTCGGGCCCAGAGGCGAAACGAGTCACTTGCTGAAGCCGCAACGTGCAGCGTGACTTTGTTCGTGTGGTCCAAGTTCCGCTGAGATTTTCTCGGCGGATTTTTTATGCTCGTGCCCTGACCGTCTTCTCAGCCCTTCCCAAACAGCCCGCCCGAAACGAGCGATCGTCGAGCCGGTGCAGGCGCTTCGCCATCGCCGGAGTCAACAAACGGTAGTGATGCACATCAAACAAGTATTCCGCGACGAACCAGAGCGGGTTTTCCGTAGTCATCCAGTGGCGCTGGTCGAAGCGCGCCAGGTTCACGGGTCTTGAGAACGTGCGCAATGACCGCTCGCGGCGCAGGTTGAAATAAACCTCGAAGTAGCTCATGGCCAGTTCCCGTAGTGAGCGATAGACCGGCTCGCGGTACCGGCAGCCCGTGTAGTTCGATTTGGCGATCGCTCCCCAATGACCGTGCATCCGGTAGATGGCGACTACGTGATCGGTATCCTTCTCGGCTTCCAGATCGAAAATCAATGGAGGATAGCCGTTCGCCCGCAATGCCGCAGCGGCAAACAATGCTCCTTCCAGACAGTGAGAAGTGTTTTCGCGCAGTACGACTCGCGGCGACCAGGCGGTGTCGGCGAGGTGGTATGGCATGTCATCAACAAAGCGTTGAATTGCGTGGGGAGTTTTCAGGCTGCGCAATTTGCGCAATTCCACGGGAGTGAAGCTCTGTTTGGGAATGGTCATCCTTACCGGCAAGTCTACAAGAAGGAGGAGCGGATGGCGTTAACCATCGAGGAAACGGACCGGATCATTTTTCGGCGAATAGTTGCATCAATTCGAGCGGGGAATCGACCAACACATCGGGAGGAGCCAAGGCGAGTGTGTGCGGAGCGAATCCATAGGTCACGCCGCAAGTCCACATCCCCGCGTTGCGGCCGGTGAGCACATCGTTCGAAGAATCGCCGACAATCATTGCTTCCTGGGGTCGAGTCTTCGTCTGCTCCAACAGCGTGCGGGCACCCTGGGGATCGGGTTTCTTGGTTGGGAAACTATTTCCGCCATACACATGCACAAAAAACTCACCAAGGCCGAGCGCCTCCACGATTGCGCGCGATGGGTTCACCGGCTTGTTGGAAAGTACCGCCATCTGCCGTTGTGTGCCGTTGGAATGGCGAAGGGAAGCGAGGGCTTCCTTGACTCCGTCATACGCATGCGTGTAATCGAGTTTGTGGACGCGGTAGTAACCCAGAAAATACTCGAGGGCCTCCTTCACGAAACTGTCGTCTTTCGGATCGCCAAGCGCCCGTCGCACGAGCATTGGAGCGCCATCTCCGACGTACGAGGCCACAACGTCGTCCGGCAACTCCGGACGCTTGAAGTGCCGTAGCATGGCATTCACGGAATGAACCAGGTCGAGGCGCGAATCGATCAGCGTGCCATCAAGGTCAAAGATCAAGAGTTTGACCTTTTGGGCGTCAAAGGGACGGTGGATTTTAATCATTACTTCTTCAAGGATAAATGATCTCCATGACAAACGCCTGAAAGACTCCACTCCTTTTATTTTCAGTGAGGTAGATCGACTGGTGGGCGTAAAGCCAATCGGGTATGTTCGGAACTCCCGGTCAGGATTTACAATGCCTGAGCTGGAGTTATTCCTTCATATCAGGAAGCCGGATGGCATCGAAAACAGTTTCCAAACCTTCGGCGGTCGCCGACAGCGAAATTAAGAAGGCGGCCAAGACCTACGAAGGTCTCACCCGCCAGCAACTCATCGATTTCTATCGCTTGATGTACCTCTCCCGGAAAGTCGACGACCGGGAGATTTTGTTGAAACGGCAACAGAAGATCTTCTTCCAGATCTCCGGCGCCGGGCATGAAGCCGTGGGAGTAGCGGCGGGCATGACCATGAAGCCCACCTACGACTGGTTCTTTCCCTATTATCGCGATCGCGCTCTTTGTCTGACTCTGGGCGCTACCCCCTACGAAATGCTGCTGCAGGGAGTGGGCGCGGCCGACGATCCGCAGTCCGGTGGCCGGCAGATGCCCTCCCACTGGAGTTTCCCCAAGCTCAATGTAGTGACCCAGTCTTCGCCGACCGGATCTCAGATTCTGCAGGCGGTAGGTTGCGCCGAGGCTGGCCGATATTTCGCTGCTCACCCAGAATCTGCACAAAAAGCCACGGGAGATTATCGCGAATTCAAAGATGTTCAGTTCCAAGGCGATGAAGTCACCTACGTTTCTCTGGGTGACGGCACTACCAGCGAAGGCGAGTTCTGGGAAGCGATGAACTCAGCCGCGAACCTCAAGTTGCCGGTCGTATTCGTGGTGCAGGATAACGAATACGCCATTTCGGTTCCGGTTGAGGTTCAAACTGCGGGCGGCAATATCTCCCGCCTGGTCTCAGGATTCCCGAACTTCCATTTCGAAGAGATTGACGGCACCGATCCTGTCGCGACCTACGCCGCCTTTAACCGGTCGGTCGCCTATTGCCGGGCCAGAGAAGGCCCGTCGTTCATTCACGCCCACGTGATTCGACCCTACTCGCACTCTCTGTCCGACGACGAGCGCTTGTATCGTCCTGATGCGGAGCGGGAGCGTGACGCGGCTCGTGATCCAATTACCCGCACGCAAATGTTCCTGATCCGCGAAGGCATCCTGGACGAGAAGGGGATCAACCGGCTGGAGAAGCAGGTTGAAGACGAACTTCAGGTCGCGGTCGATCGCGCGCTTGAGGCAGCTCCGCCCACGCCTGATACGGTCGAGCTCTACGTGTATTCTCCCCATCTCGATCCGACATCCTCCAAGTTTGAAACCGAAGCAGCTGTTTCCACTGACCCGAAAAAGGCCAGCGCCGAAGACTATGGCCGACCTGATCAATGCCACTCTCCACGATGAGATGGCGCGCGATCCGCGCATTGTGATGTTCGGCGAAGATGTGGCCGATTGCAGCCGCGAACAATATCTGCAGCAGAAGATCATCAAGGGCAAAGGCGGCGTGTTCAAACTCACCGCCGGCCTGCAATGCGACTTCGGCTCCGACCGGGTATTCAACTCCCCGCTTGCCGAAGCAAACATCGTCGGTCGCGCCGTAGGCATGGCGACTCGCGGATTGAAGCCAGTGGTAGAGATTCAATTCTTCGACTACATCTGGCCCGCAATGATGCAGCTCCGCGATGAGCTGCCCCTCATTCGCTGGCGCTCCAATAACGGATTCTCCTCTCCTGCCGTCGTGCGAGTCGCGATCGGCGGATACCTTACCGGCGGCGCGATTTATCACTCGCAGTGCGGCGAAAGCATCTTCACGCACATTCCCGGCCTTAGGGTGATTTTTCCCTCGAATGCGCTTGATGCAGCCGGCCTGCTTCGCACTGCGATCCGTTGCGATGATCCGGTACTGTTCCTCGAACACAAGCGCCTGTATCGCGAGACCTTCGGACGCGCGCCTTATCCCGGGCCGGACTACATGGTTCCGTTCGGCAAAGCGAAAATCGTGCAGCCCGGATCTGACCTGACGGTGATTACCTACGGAGCAGTGGTTCCGCGTGCTTTGCAGGCAGCTCAGAAACTGGAGCGCGAGCACGGCGTGAAGGTCGAGTTGATCGATCTTCGCAGCCTGAACCCTTTTGATTGGGAGACGATTGCCGAATCCGTGGCTAAGACGAACCGCGCGATTGTGGCCTACGAAGATTCGTTAAGTTGGGGATACGGCGCCGAGATCGCGGCTCGCATCGCTGACAAGCTCTTTGAGCATCTCGATGCTCCCGTGCGGCGGGTGGCCGCGAAAGATACATTCGTCGCCTACCAGCCGATCTTGGAAGACGCCATTCTTCCGCAGTCGGAAGATTTGTTTCGAGCGATGAAGGAGTTGGCAGAATTCTGAAGGCCCGGAAGTGGCGCCGGCAAGGCTGTTCCAACGACCGGGACTCTCTTGCGTCCTTTGTAAAATAACTGTCCAAACCATGCCGGACGCGTGTTTTGCGCTGATTTCAGTGCTATAGTTCAAGCCCGCCGGGATGTCTTGCATTTCTTCGTTGATCGCACAGGGAAAAATCCAGATGGAGGGTTGGGGGATGAGGCGCACACAATTCTGGTTCTACGCCAGCATGGTTCTGGCAATTTTTTCATTCATGATGCTGCTGTCGGGCCCTGCCAGGGCAGCCAGCACTGAGCAGGTACTCTATAGCTTCGCTGGGGACGACGACGGCGAGTACACCGACAGCGACCTGGTGCTCGATAGCGCGGGCAATATTTACGGCACCACCGTACAAGGCGGAGCCTTCGGCACCGGCACAGTTTTTCAGGTTACGCCTTCCGGTACCCATACCGTTCTATACAGCTTCACAGGCGGAGCGGATGGAGGGCAGCCATACAAGGGCGTCACGCTTGACGCGCAGGGAAATCTCTACGGGTCCGCAGTTGTGGGTGGAACGTTTACAGGACCTTGCGTGGAATCCGGTTGCGGCGTGGTCTACAAACTGACCAACTCCGGCGGTGTTTGGACACAGAGTGTGATCCACACCTTCACGGGAGGTAACGACGGGTATGGCCCTGGCGCCGGGGTGACCTTCGACAAACATGGCAATCTCTTTGGCATGACTCCCACCGGGGGGGCCAAGGGCTTCGGCATTATCTACGAGTTGAAGGCCGGTACCTGGCAGGAGAGAGTGATTCATACTTTCACTGGCGGTAACGACGGCGCCACCGGATCAGCTGGCCGGCTGATTCTTGATAGCGCTGGGAATTTCTACGGGGTGGCCACTGCCGGCGGAGCGAATGGATCGGGTACAGCCTTCGAACTCTCGCCCGCGGCGGCCGGAAAGTGGACGTTCAAAATCCTCTATGCTTTCAAGGGCAGCCCGGATGCTGGATTTCCGTATGGAGCACTGGCCTTCGACGCATCAGGCAATCTCTACGGCACAACCTACTACGACGGTGCGAATGACCTCGGGTCGGTGTACAAGCTGACCAACAACAACGGCACTTGGAGCGAGTCGGTGCTTTACAGCTTCAAGGGTGGAACGGATGGAAGCAGTCCGATCAGTAATGTGGTTGTGGATGCATCAGGCAATCTGTATGGCACGACCAGCGAGGGAGGCGCCGGATGCAGTTGCGGAACGGTTTTCAAGCTTACGGCGGGAAGGAATGGCAAGTGGACCGAGACGGTGTCTTACCGCTTCCAAGGTCAGCCGGACGGAGGTTTCGTCTACAACGGAATGGTGGCCGATTCTGCGGGAATTCTTTACGGGGCGACGGTTCATGGCGGTATCGACAACGAGGGAGCAATCTTCAAGTTCACGCCATAACTCAGGAAGCGGGTTGAATTAAGAAAGGCTCGGGAGACCGGGCCTTTTCCGTTGCAGGTCACAGCTTAGATTTCTTCATGCCCCCTCCGCGCCGAAGGCTATCGAGCGACATCGGCCCACCTCCGAAGAAGATCAGAGCGAAGGCAATCGCAGCCACAGCAAGGGGAAATTGGTAACCCTTATCCCCGAGCAGCCCAGCTTTCCAATGCACTTTCCAGATGGCCACGCTCAAGTCGATCAAGATAGCCAATGCTGCGCAGCGGGTAAACAGGCCGAGCACAACCAGAATTCCGCCCAGAAATTCCGCTGCCGCCGAAAGATAGGCTAGCCAGCCGGGCAAACCCATCCCGCTGATCATCGACTGGAAATGGGAAAAGCCGGTGACCTTGGGATAGCCATGGGCAATCATGATGACGCCAAGAGCGAAACGCAGCACGAGCAAGGCAAGAGGTTGAAGACGATCGAGGGTACGCAAGTTTCCTCCGTTGAAAGACAGAGTAACGCAGTGCGCGAAAATCGTAAAAGAGGTGGGAACGATTGTCGATTGGACGTTATTGCAGCGCGTACTCGATCTTGACCGGCTCTAGCTTTGTCCTGTGGCAGCCGAGTTCGCCTTCTCGGGCTTCAGTTCGCTGAGTTCTGCTTGCGGCACGCGCACCATGACTGTCGAACCGATCGATCGGCGCTCCCAGAAGTTCCTCAGACGGACTAGCAACGCGTAAGTGACCTGTTGGCCCTTGGCGACGATGAGCAGGCCATTATTGGTGCGCACATCTTCCTGCAAAATCATGCCGCAGTCCAGATCGGACACGCGGCAACTCTTGACTTCAAGGTGCAGAGGTTCGACTTCAATATCGGCGAGTGCGTCGACAAGCGAACGTTCCAGCTGATTCGTTCTCATCAACATCTGCTGCATCGCGGCAGAATGATTTTTACCCGCGCTCAGCTGTTGGTCGTAAGCGAGGGCGACTTTAAGGATCTGCGCGCCCAGTTTGACGACGTCGAAGTGCTCGCCAACAGTGTGTGGCGACGGTAACACCGACTCTTGCTGTGCGATCATGCGAGCGATTGGTTCCATGCGCGGGATGTTCGATAGCAAGTCCGCGGCGACCGATGGGTGCGCGTCCAGACGCGCTTGCTCATCTGGCGACAGTTTTCTCCCCGCGTACACGGCTTCAATGGTATCGGTGTCAAGAGTTACACAGCCCAGCTGCGACATCATTGCGGCGACTTCGAAACGCCATCCGGCTTCCAGATGCAGCTTACGGACGATATGTTGAACGTAACGGCTCATGCGCACGGCGCGGCCGAAAGCCGCCGGATTTACCAGGCTCAGAACCTCCGTCAGCACTTTCACGCTGCCGCTTAGAGTTTTTTCCAGCAGCTCTTTTTCCGCAACGACCAGGCGGTATTGCACCAATCCCGAAGTGAGCGCCTTCGCAAGCACTTCTTTTTGGCAGGGCTTGGTGAGGAAGCGGAAGATCGATCCTTCATTCACGCAGTCGGCAGCCGTTTGCATGTCGGCCTGCCCGGTCAGCGCGATGCGCACGGTGTCAGGCGAGACCAGCCGCACCCGCGATAGGAATTGGACCCCATCCATACCGGGCATACGCATGTCGGAAACCACCACGGCGAAGGGTTGGGTCTTCTCAGCAGAGATCAGCTTGAGCCCTTCTTCCCCTCCGACTGCGGTCAGGAGAGAAAAGTCTTTGTGCAGCAAGCGGCGGAAGCCGTCGAGAACCGCTGGTTCATCATCCACGAACAGGATCTTGTCGCTCATCTTCTGCTCCTTGCGGCTCCTCGCCCTCGAGAACTTTTCGCCACATCGCCTCGTGTTCCTTGCAGCCGATGCGGGATAAGAAGTCGTAGTCAATCACGGTCGTGTCTTTCATCCAATGCTGGGCCTTCTGTTCGTGATAAATGCTGGCAACGTGTACGGCGGCGACGGCGGAAAACCCAGGTTGCAGACTAGAGGCGGGCTGATGGTGCCAAGCCACCGCTTCGATGATCGAGGCGGGAAGGTTCCAAAGCCCAAATAGATACGCGCCGATTTCGGCGTGACCGCAGCCAAAGACCTCCCGCTCCGCATCCGACATCCCCTTGCCTTCGTTGCGGACGAGTTCAATCACTTTCTTGTATTGATCACGCAGAGCGTACGCCATGATCAACTTGCCGGCGTCGTGGAGAAGCGCGGCGGTAAAGCAATCGTCCACTAGGTGCTGGCTACAGTGCTCCAGCACCGCGATTCTTTTGGCAAAACTGCCCGACGCCAGACTGTGTTGCCAAAGGTGCTGCACATCGCTTTCACTAAGCAGGTCGGTCTCGAACTTCGAGAACACGTGAGTGGAGAGGACGAGGGCACGCACAATGTCGGTGCCCAGCAACTCCACCGCGTGGTAAGCCTTGGAGACCTCACAGCGCAGCCCGAAGAAGGCCGAATTCACCAGCTGCAGGACCTTGGCAGTCATTGCGATGTCGGCGGAAATCAACTTCGCGACTTTCGCCAGTGAAGGCTCTGGCTGTTGCAACTCTTCAGTCAACTGAAAGTACAAAGCCGGAAGACTGGGCAGAGAATCAAGCTTCGAGACCAGGCCCTTGACTTCAGGATTTTCCAGCAGATCTTTGAGTGCGAAGGCACGCATCAGCCGGCCCCTGAGTTCCTCTCCTTCGCAAGGCTTCGAAAGGTACTGGTGCGTGGGATTGACGGATCGCAGAATGGTCTCGCGATCCGACTGCCCGGAAAGGATCATTCGCAGAGACTGCGGCGAGCGCTTTTTCACTTCTTCCAGAAGTTGGGCGCCGTCCATTCCAGGCATGCGCATATCCGTAACCACGATCTCGAAGGTTTGACCATTCATCGCCTCCAAGGCTGCCTGGCCGCTGGTGACAAAAACCATCTCCCAGTCCTTACGCATGCCGTGCAAGCTGCGTTCCAGCCCCGCCAGCACTAGAGGCTCGTCGTCGACGAACAAAATTCTTTTTGCCATTAGTTTTCCGTGCCAGCTGCCGCCAGGGGGAGCCGGATAATGAATGTTGTGCCTTTCCCAACTTCGGTATCGAACCAGATCTTTCCTCCGTGACGGCGGGCTACTACGTTGTGGGCCAGCGCTAGACCTTGTCCCGTTCCTTCCCCCACAGGCTTGGTGGTGAAAAACGGTTCGAAGATTCGCGAACGAACGGCTTCCGGAATGCCGGAACCAGTGTCTCCGATCAGGACCTCTACCCAGTCCCCGTCCCTCCGGGTGGTCACTGAAATGGATCCTTTTTGCTGCGAACCGTCGCCTACCACCTGCTTGATTGCGTGCGCCGCATTGACCAGGAGATTCAGGATGACTTGATTGAATTCACCGGCGTGGCAGGGGACCAGCGGCAAATCCTTTTGGAATTGGGTTACGACTTCGGAAACATATTTCCACTCGTTACGCGCCACCGTAATCGTGGTTTCGATGGCTTTGTTCAAGTCGAGCGGACGCTTCTCTTCCGACCCGGGGTGCGAGAACTCCTTCATGGCGCGCACGATCTTGGCGACCCGCTGAATACCGTCCAGCGATTGCTCGAGAGCCCGTGGAATCTCGGTCTCCAGATAGAAAAGGTCCGCCGCTTCCCAAAGAGAATCGAACTGAGCCAGAGTTTCTCCGCTCACAGCGCCCTTGCCCGCTTCCGTTCTGACTTGCCGCATCGCGGAGAGAACCGGGGCGATCGAAGTCCAGGACTCTTTCAGGAAATTCGTGTTATCCCCGACGTACTGGGTAGGGGTGTTGATCTCATGGGCAATTCCGGCGGCCAATTGACCGATTGCTTCCAATTTCTGCGCCTGGCGCAGCTGAATTTCCAGGCTCTTCCGTTCCGTAACGTCGGAGCCGATGATCAACACTTCTCCTGTATTCCTCTCCGGTGAGTTGACCCAATCGACGGTCAACCCGAGAGAATGTTTCTCACCGTTCTTCTCGAACGAGAGATGGTCGCAGCGACGGCTGACTTTTTGCTTGCACCAATCGGCGACTTCCGTGGCCATATCCGAGTGAAGCCAGTGCACTCCGCAATCCGCCAGCGGCTTCCCCAGCATCTCCTCCTTGGAGAGTCCAAACGTCGTGTCAGCCGTCAGGTTCCAGCGCGTGATGCGCCCGTCCAGGTCGATGGATATGAGTATCGAAGGGACCGAATTGATGAACAGCTCCGAAGATTCGTGAGCGGCCCGTAGTGCCCGCTCGGCCGCCTTTCGATCGCTGATATCCACGAAGGTGACAACGCATCCGAAGATCTTGCCATCGCGGAGAATCGGATAGCTCCAGTATTCCGCGGGAAAGTAGAGACCATCCGCGCGCCACACCACCTCATCGTCCACGTGAGTGCCGCTGCCATTGCGGAAAGCGCGGTATATGCGGCATTCCTCTTCCGGATAGGCAGATCCATCCCGATAGCTGTGATGAATAAGGCGATGAAGATTTTTCCCCAGAAGCTCGCTGACGTCGACGTAGCCCAGAAGGCGCAAACACGCCCGGTTGCAGAAGGTGCAATTCCCCTCCATATCAAGACCGTAGATGGCTTCGGCGGTCGAATCGAGGAGCAACTGCAGCAACTCTTCGCGTTCTCTGAGCTTCTGTTGCGCGCGCACCCGTTCGTCCACCAAGCGGGAGATCACCAGGAACCCGATCAGTTCTCCTTCACTGTTCCGCAATGCGCAACTGTGTGACTCAACCTCGCGCCATAGGCCATCTTTGTCGCGCAGCCGCAAGTTCAGAATGCTGTTTCTCCTCCCCGTCCTGATCATTTCCGAGATTTCCCTCGACACCACCTTCCGGTCGTCGGGATGTACGATCTCCATGGCGTTGGGCAGTTCCGCCTGCGAATAACCGAGCACCGACTGGTAGGCGGGGCTGGCATACCGGGTGGACAGGCCGGGATAGTCCGCCAGCAAAATGAGGTCGCCGGCGTTCTCGCCGATAGTGCGGAACAGCGCTTCGCTGCTGCGCAGCGCTTCCTCCATCTCTCGTCGTTTACTGATGTCCTGAATTTGCCCCGCGATGAAAGACTGCTTGCCATCTGGACTTTCAATACGGGAGACGGTCAGCAAAACCCAGACCGTCCGCCCCCCTTTGTGCAGGTATCTCTTTTCGTATTGATAGCTGGAAATCTCGCGCGAAACTACCTGCTGGAAATGCTGCGCGCTTTCCTGGCGGTCCTCAGGATGAGTAAGGGACTGGAAACTCAGTGTCATGAGTTCTTCTCTCCGATATCCCAGAAGATCGCAAAGTGACTGATTGACTCGCAGCCAACGTCCGGTCAGATCCAGAATTGCCATCCCCACGGCGGCTCGGTCAAAAATGACGTCCAAGTCAACCTTGCAAGCGTCGCGAGCGCGATCCTCAGGGGAAGGCTCCAGATCGGTCAGTTCAGAGGTCAGCATCTTTATGGTCCAAAGCCAAGGAAATCGTGGGCAGCGAACTGGCCCATTCGTCATAGCCATCGGCAGAAAGGAAGGTTTGGGTTAACCGAGGCTCCCGTTTATCGTCTAAGAAGCGGAGCTGTAAGCGCGTAGCACACCCTCTGGAATGACCAAATTGATAAAAGCTCTGGCGGCCCTGGTTTTTCTTGTCGGGGCCTCAAATCCGGCGGGGGCACAATCAATTGCGCCTCTTCCTTCGGGAAAAGTCATCGATCTGGTTTTGTGCGAAGCCGACCCAGCCGAGAGCTACGCCTTGTATCTGCCTTCCGGGTACACTCCCGCCAAGCGCTGGCCCATCATCTACGCCTTCGATCCCTTCGCTCGCGGGAGGGCGCCAGTGAAGCTCTACCAGGAAGCCGCTGAGAAATACGGCTACATCGTGGTGGGTTCGAACAACTCGCGAAATTTCTCGCTAGAGGCTTCCTCAAAGTCCGTCAACGCCATATGGCAAGATACCCACGCTCGCCTTGCTCTCGACGATCGCCAGGTCTACACCACTGGACTCTCGGGAGGCGCGCGTGTTGCCGGGCTTGTGGCTCTGCGCTGCGTGCAGTGCAAAATCACGGGTGTGATCGCTCAGGGCGCTGGCTATCCATCTACGGATGCGCCCCTGAAAAAAGACAATCTCAACTATTTCTTCTCCGTGGGCGATGAGGATTTCAACTGGCCCGAGATCATGGAGATTCGCCGTCAACGCGAAGAGTTGGGCTCCTCCTATCGCGTCCAGATCTTCCACGGACCGCATGGATGGGCGCCAAAGGAAGTCGTCGACGAGGCGGTTTCCTGGATTCATTTGAAGGCGCTGCAGGCCGGACTGCAACCGAAGGACGACCACTTCGTCGACGCCTTCTTCAGTCAGATCAAAACGGAAGCCACGGAAGCCGAAAAGCGAAGTGACGCTATCGCCGAGCTGTCGGCCTACCGCACGCTGGTTTCTGATTTTGCTGGCTTGGAAAACGTCGCGGAATTTGAGCACAAACTGACGGCCCTGAAGCAGTCTTCAGCTTTGCAAAAGGCCCTAAAGCAGGAACAGCGGCAAATTGCCGACCAGGCATCCCTTACAGCCGATCTCTCCTCGAAATTGGCTGCCTTCGATGAGTCGTCTGCCGATCAGCGTTTGGCATTGCGGACCGATCTTCTCGACGGCATGCGTCAACTCAAATCTCAATCCGAGCACTCGAAGCCGGAGCAGAGGCTGATTTTAGTAAGGGCTTTCAACGATCTTTGGGTGCAAGGCATCGAGGCCGGACAAGCTCAGTTGGAGCGCAAGCATTTCGACAGCGCCGCGTCATATTTTCAACTGATGAGCGAGATCACTCCAGACGAGCCGTGGCCAATGCTGCTCTTGGCCGATACCCACGCCTCGAACGGAAATCAGAAGCAGGCAATCAAGGATCTGCGCGAAGCCATCCGTCGAGGATTCAAGAACGCCGATTTCCTCGATCAGGACCCCAATCTCCAGGTTCTTCGCAAGGATCCCGACTTTCTTCACATCATTGCTGAACTGAAAACCAAATAGCCAAGCAGCTATAACGGATCGGAAGTCACCGGCACGCTGGCGCTCTTGCTCAGCGAGGGAACCGCAGCCCCGCGAGAAAACGGCTCCATCCTAACCACAAACGGGACGGCCCCGTGTCCCTTCGGGTTGCTCACCAGAAATGTCGCCGTACCACTGGGCGAGAAGTTGCGATTGCTGCTGCTCCCGCACTCCAGATAAGCGCTGGCTCCGGTCACCACCAGGTTGTTATTGCACTCGAATTCCAGATGCACGTAGTCCACCCCCTGCGTACTCCAGTTGACCGTCACTTCCAGCGAGTGGTCTGCACGCCGCGACGTAGCCGCAAATGCCGTAACTGCGGGTTTCAACATGCGCGTTCTTTGCTGCGGTAGTGCCAAGGTAGGATGAACAAACGAAACTCGCGACAGAAACGATTCCAGTAAATCGTCTTTGTTGTGCTGCGAGATCAGATGAATCGAGCAGGGAAGATCGAACGCGCCGGTGTTGACCGCAGCGACCTCGAGCTTGAATTCGTAACACAGATTGTTCTGATAAGTGTGCAGGTAGTAGTACTGATAAGCTGTACCCGCCGCGCCCTCTCCTTCGGTTGCCTGCGAATACCTGATGTTGTGCACTGCTCTCGACGAAACAAACTGTGGATCAGCATACCCAAACTGGGCGCAGGCTTGAGTGTTCGCAATGCTCGGATTTACTCCCACGGTGAAATAGCCTCCGCGAAAGTTCGATCCGGGATAGATCTCGTCCGGGATCTCAATACTCAGCAGGCTCACAGCGCCGTTGGAGTTGGCGAAGTTCAACTCTTTGCGAAGTTCTGACTCCTCGAGCAGATTGAAAGTCTCCGGATACTGCGCGCTGAAACCATATGTCTTGTTGCTGGAAGTTTTCCAATCCGTCGGAGCAAAGCTCGCAACGGGCGCAGAAGGGTTCAGCACATCTTTGATCTCGGTCACGGTGATCGTGGGTTCCGGTGCTGAAACCGGGGTTGTACCTCCGATGCTGATTTCGTGCCCGACGTAAGGATCAAGGCCGTTGTCCCCAGGCAGCCGGTAGAGCGTTCCTGAGGCATCGGTGAGCGTGAACTCGCCCGACTGGTTGCTCAGACATCCCAGGACGGTGGTTTCCTTGACGTCGTCCTCTTGGGTAGTCGGCGGGGGCGCGTCGTTTTGTTCGGCTTGTTGCGCCGAGACCCGATGTGAGGCGAACAACAGAACGACGAGCACGAGCACTTTCTGCATTTTCTCTCCGTTGTGACCGAAGCGCGCATGGATCTCGCTCCGCGGTCTCAGGAATTCCTAGTTTAGTTTCCCTTATTTGTCGGGAATTCGTCCTGCATTCTGCTCAAGCTTTTCCACATTCGTCTTGAAAACACGGGTGTTTGCCGCCCGTCCTAAGACCTTAGTACCGTCTCTAGTACTTTGGTTACGGTTCCTGCAGAAACCATCGTTCCCATCCCTCATTACTTCTACATATAGTAGTCAAACGAGCCTAAACCACAACCTATTGACTTATGGGGCAATCGCTCGTGAACCCGATTCCAGAAAACAGGCACAAAACCCAGTAAAACCAGGTGATTTACTTGGACGAGGGCAATTTACCCGTTGATATATGCTCGGCTCACTGAAACACCGCAAGGCAGGATTCTGTGGAAAGGAACTCGAACTATGGCCGACTCGCGAGAAGTGATGAATATCCGCCAGGCGTCGCAATACCTGGGAGTGAGTGCGGACACGCTTTACAAGTACGTCGGCGAGCAGAGCATTCCTGCTTTCAAGCTGGGCAACCGCTGGCGCTTCAAGAAATCGAAGCTCGACCAGTGGATGGAAGAGAAGTCGAACCAGATGGAAGTCAAGAGCACGAAGAAACCGAAGGCGGCCGCCAAGGCTGCCGGAGAGTAAAGGCGGGCACATGTTTGGATTCGGAGCGAAGACGATCGTTGGTCTGGATGTGGGCTCTTCCAGCATCAAGGCTGTGGAGCTGAAACGGACGCGGGCCGGCATTGAAGTCGCGCACCTCGGCCTGGAACCGCTGGCTCCAGATATCGTGGTCGATTCGATGATCGTAGACTCGGGCACCGTATCGAGCGCGATTTCGAAATTGTTCACCGACAACCAGATTAAGATCCAAAAACGTCGCCACCGCCGTCAGCGGTCACTCGGTGATCGTGAAAAAGATCTCGCTGCCCTCGATGAGCGACCAGGAACTGGCCGAAACCATCCAGAAAGAAGCCGCACAGCATATTCCCTTCGATCTGGCTGACGTGAATCTCGATTACCAGATTCTTTCCGAAGACGCCGGCAGTCCGCAGATGGACGTGCTACTCGTCGCCGTCAAGAAGGACAAGATTCTGAACTACACCAACGTACTCTCGATGGCGGGCAAGAGTCCGGCTATCGTGGACATCGATGCTCTGGCCCTGCAGAACTGCTACGAGTACAACTACGAGCCGGCTCCTGGCCAGGTGGTGGCGCTTTTGAACCTGGGCGCCAGCGTCATGAACATCAACATCGTGAAGGGTACGACGCCGCTGTTTCCGCGCGACGTCAGCGTGGGCGGGCATCAGTATACCGACTCGCTGCAGAAAGAACTGGATCTGAGCTTCGATGACGCCGAGTCGCTGAAGCTGGGCAACAAGGTCGGCACGGTGAGCGAAGACGCGAAGACGCCGATCCTGCAGCAGGTGACCGAGATCATTGTGCTCGAAATTCAGAAGACTTTCGACTTCTTCCGCGCCAGCGCGGCGGGCGAGCACATCGAGAAGATTTATCTGGCGGGGGGATCGTCGAAGGTCCCCGGACTGGTCGAAGCCCTGCGCCAGGAGTTCTCGTTGCCGGTCGAGATCTTCAATCCGTTCCAGAAGATCGCGCCTCCGGCCGAAGGGATGGGGGCGGAGCTGATCGAGCAGAATGCTGGCCAACTGGCGGTCGCAGTGGGCTTGGCCTTAAGGAGTTTTGAAGACCTATGATCCGAATCAATCTGCTGGGAGCACCGAAACCGAAGAGCAAACGCGGTGGTGGCAGCGCGGCGGTAGCCGCGGTTTCCTCCATCGAGGTCGGCGATGTCGGCACACCGATGTTGAAGGTGGCGGTCGTGCTGCTGCTCTGCGCCGGATTCAACTTTTACCGCTGGCACCAGCTTGATAGCGAGAAGAAGCAGATCGCGGTCAAGACCCAGCAGGCGGAGCAGAAGAATCGCGAGCTGGCGGACGTGAAGGCCCGCTACCTCGAGCGGCAACGCCAGGCTGACAGCTATAAGCGCCGCGTCGACGTGATTGATCAGCTGCGCGCCGGGCAAGCGGGCCCTGTCAATTTGTTGAACATGATCGGTGACACGGTCAACGGCACCGAGGCGGTGTGGCTCAACAATCTCAAGGATTCCGGCGGCACCGTCGACATCGAAGGCACGGCGCTCAGCACGGATGCGGTCGCCAATCTGATGCAAAACCTGCAAAAGACCGGCTACTTCCGCAACATCGAAATCAAAGAGACCTATCAGGACGAGCAAGTGAAAGACATGCAGGCGTTCCAGTTCACACTGACCTGCGAAAAAGCGAAGTCCTAAGAGGCGGGGGATATGGCGAACTTTAGCGAATTGTCGGGTCTCAAGCAATGGGCGGCGCTGCTGCTGGCCGGGGCACTCGTGACGGTGGCTCTTCACTTCACGATGTTCAAGTCACAGCGGGAAGCCAATGCGACCGCGCAGCAGAACCTGGACGCCAAGCTGCACGAGAACGCGGAACTGGAAGCCTACCGGCCGAAACTGGCCGAGATCGAGCGCCAGTTGGCCAGTCTGAAACAGCAGCTTGAGATCGAACGCCGCATCGTGCCGGACGAGAAAGAAATCGACGGCTTCATGAAGATGATGGATGCGGAAGCCCTCAAGGCGGGCGTGGAACTGCGCCGCTACACGGCGCGCCCCACCGCCACCAAGGACTTCTACACCGAGTTGCCGTTCGAGATGGAACTCGACGGACCTTATTACTCGATGCTGAACTTTTTTGATCATGTGGGCAAGCTGGAGCGCATCGTCAACGTGTCGGGCCTGCTGGTGGCCAACACCAAGAAGGCGACGGATGCCAAGGTGAAACACACCTACCAGTACGCAGCCAACGAGAGCGTGGTAGCGACCTGCCTCGCGACCACATTCTTCAGCCACGATACCGAGCCGCCTGCGGCCGCGCCGGGGAAACCTGGCCAGGCCCCGGTGAAAAGGTAGGAAACACTTATGAAGCTGACCACAGCAATTCTTGTCTTGGGGATGACGGCCGGGATCTGCTTTCGCGCAGAACCCGGACATCATCGAGAACACAAGAAACACGATGAAAGCGCTCGAGCAGAAGAAAGCGATTGACTCGAACGCTGCCCTGGCCGCGACGCAGCCTGCCAGCGGAAGCCCCGCGATGTCGGCGAAGCCCGCGCCTGCGACCTCAGTAGCAAAATCGACGCCGACCGCCACCGCCAGCAAACCCGCGGTGAAGGCGAAGCATACCGCCTCGGTTCATGTGACCGCGGTGAAGGCTGCCGCCAAACCGGCTCCGAAGAAGAAGGCTGTGGCTCAGGCGAAGCCCGCGCCGCCTCAAGGCGAAGTCGCCGTGCAGGATGCGAAGAGCGGCGATCCCAAAGATGCCAAGAACGATTCGTCAAAGCCGATCAATCTGACCGGCCGTCGTGATCCGTTCGTCAGCCCGGTGGTTTCGCACAGCATGACGGGCTCCGGCTGCAGCACCGGCAAGCGCTGCCTGGCGATCGATCAGATCGCGCTCAAAGGCGTGGTGCGCGCCGATACCGGCATGATCGCGGTGGTAGTCAACGCCGTCAACAAAGCTTATTTCTTGCGCGAGAACGACCCCGTGTTTAACGGGTATGTAGTGAAGATCACCGGCGACTCGATCATTTTCAAGGAAACGATCCAGGACAAGCTGGGCAAGCCGTTCGAGCGCGAAGTTACGAAGAAGATCACTACGCCGGCTGTTTAGTTCGGCGGGTGGAAAACGAATTTTGGGGAGAAGAGTTCACGAGCCGCGCCGAGGCGAGTTCGTGGGGAGAAGCGAAATGCGAAAGCAACTGCTGGGTATTTTCCTACCGCTGCTGGTACTGGTGCTGATCTGCAGCGGCTGAGACGCAGATCACGGGCACAGAGCCGACCGGGCATGCCGCGCTGCAGAAAGTCAACGTGGTGCGCGGCGGCGATGGTATCCACATTGGAGATCATCGCTCGAGGGGCGGTGACGCCCAAGGTGAGCACGCTGGATTCTCCGGCGCGCCTGGTGCTCGATCTGCCGAACACGGCCATGGCGTCGGAGCAGAACCACATTAATGTGGGCAGCGACGGCGTGAAAGGCGTGCGTCTGGGCACGAACGGCATGACGCCTCCCACCACTCGCGTGGTGGTGGATCTCGACAAAGCTGTGCCGCTACGAGCTGGTTCCCGGCAGCGACAACAAGATTGTGCTGAAACTCTACACCGCCGTGACGCCGCCAAGGCGCCGCCAAGCCGGTAGCGGTTTCGGCGCCGAAGACCATCGCTGTGGCAACTCCGGTTGCCCCTGTGGTGAAGACCGTTGCCTCCAGCCAACCGGCTCCGGCAACGACGTCGACCGCTTCCAGCAAGCCGGCCGATGAATATGTCTTCGTCGAGCCTTCTTACAAGCCCAAGGACGCGACTGCGGAATTGAAGCCAGCGGTTGCTGATCCTTCCGAGCGCGCCACAGTCGCCGCGACTAAGTTCGTCGAGCGTCCTGAAGGCAACCTGTTGCCGGCCCCCAGCGCCGCCATGCAGGGTGCCGCAGGCCGCCGCGCAACCCGCCGTTAATATGGCTGCTGAGCAGAAGATGCAGATGGAGCAGCATCCCGCTGCTGGCGGCCCCAAGTACACCGGCGAGCCGATCTCGGTGAACTTGAAAGACGTCGATCTGAAGGATTTCTTCCGCCTTATCCACGAGATCAGCGGACTGAACGTGGTGCTCGATCCTAACGTCAAAGGCACGCTGACCATCGTGCTCGATGACGTGCCGTGGGATCAGGCGCTCGACATCGTTCTCAAGAACAACGAACTGGCGCGACAGCTCGAAGGCAACGTGCTTCGCATCGCAACGGTAGATACCCTGCGCAAGGAAGCTGAAGGACGGCGCGCCCAGCAAGAAGCCGAAGCGCTGGCCGTCGACAAGGTCTCAGTAACCCGCTTCCTCAGCTACGCGCACTCGAAAGATGTGGTTCCGACCGTGAAGAAGTTCCTCACGCAGCGCGGCGATGTGATCTCTGACGATCGCACCAACGCTCTGATCATCTCTGACATTCCATCGGTCATGCCTGGTATCGACCGCTTGCTCACTCAGCTTGACCGCAAGACGCAGGAAGTGGAAATCGAAGCGCGCGTCGTAGCCGCTACCCGCAGCTTCGCGCGTGACATCGGTACTCAGCTCGGCTTCGGTTGGGGCAATGGCCACACCGCAGTCGGTGGCGCCGCGGCTGCCGGTTCTTCGCCGACCAACGTCAACGGCCTTACCCCCGGTTACATCACGGTGGGTGGCTCCGGATCCGCAGCTGGAACCCAGATTCCTCTGTTCTCGAACCTGGCGACCACTTCGGCGACCAGCGGCTTGACGTTCGTGAACGCCAGCAACAACGTCCGAATCGATGCGGTGCTGACCATGGCCGAGTCGCGCGGCTTGTTGAAGATTCTTTCTCGTCCGCGCGTCGTTACCCAGAACAACATCCAAGCTCTGGTTCGCCAGGGCGTGCGCGTGCCGATCGTGACCCAGGCCCAGCTTGGTGGACCGCCCACGGTCACGTATGTGGATGCGTTCCTCCGCTTGACGGTGGTTCCGCAGATCACGTCGGAAGGCACGATCTTCCTAAATGTCGATGTCGAAAACACGACGCCTGACTTCGGACACACGATTCAAGGCAACCCGGAACTGATCACGCAGCAGGCGACCACGCAAGTCCTGGTCACCGATGGCGGCACAGTGGTGATCGGCGGCGTCATTCAGACGCAGAACTCGATCAATATCCAGCAGGTTCCGCTCTTGGGCAGCGTGCCGTACCTTGGCAACCTGTTCAAACACACGACCGTCAACACCGCGAACCAGGAGCTGATTTTCTTCATCACTCCGCGCATCATTCAGACATAGTTCGCGGTCTGGTTTTAGAACCCGCCGCCGGCTGCCTTCACGGAGCCGGCGGTTTTGTTTTGTCCTAAGGTTGAGTGGCTGACCTCTCCTCACTACAATGACGTTTCACTCGCGAGGAAAGAGGAAGCGAGCACGGCGCCGTCGAGAACTCGGCGTTAGACTTTAGAAAATGAATCACAAAGGCCGCATACAACGTCTGCAGCGGACTCTAGCTGCGCATAAGCTCGATTCCTTTCTGGTAACCCATCCCCCGAATGTCCGCTACCTTTGCGGATTCACTGGCAGCGCCGGCGCTCTCTTGATCTCCAGGCGGAAATCCACTTTCTTTACCGACGGACGCTACATCGCCCAGGCGAAGGAAGAAGTACAAGGAGCCCGCGTCGTCATTGCGCAAAAGCCTCCCTTGGCTGCCGCGGCCCAGTCGCTCGCAAAAACATCGGGTTCAACCACGATCGGAATCGAAGGCGATCATCTGACGGTTGCGGATCGTGCGCGGCTTGCCAGTCTGCTGCCAAAAGGTTTTCGTTTGAAGTCAGCTCCTGCAATGGTTGAGCAAGAACGACTCGTCAAGGACAGCGACGAAATCGAACTGTTGCGCTCGGCGGTCTTACTTGGCAGTAGTCTGTTCGATGTTGCTCTGAAGTCGATTCGTCCCGGAGTGCGCGAAATCGAGGTTGCGGCCGAAATGGAATATGCGGCCCGCCGCGCGGGCGCCGATGCCATGTCGTTCGAGACCATCATTGCTTCAGGAGAACGCTCGGCGTTGCCTCACGGGCGCGCGTCAGAGGCGAAGATTCCCGCCAGCGGATTCGTGGTCTGCGACTTCGGTGTTATACTCACTGGCTATTGTTCCGACATGACTCGCACCGTATACGTCGGGCGTCCTTCAGACGAGGCGCGTCGGCTGTACGAAGCAGTGAAGTCAGCGCAAGAGGCTGCGGTCGAGTCGGTACGGCCCGGCGTGAGCGTTGGGGAAGTGGATGGAGCGGCCCGTAAAGTGCTGCAAAGAGAAGGGTTAGGGCGTTACTTTACGCACTCGACGGGCCATGGCGTGGGTCTTGAGATCCACGAGTCTCCGCGAGTGGCGGCCGGGCAGAAAGACGTCTTGGGACCCGGCATGGTCATTACCATCGAACCTGGAGCTTACATCCCGGGTCGTTGGGGTGTACGTATCGAAGACATAGTTGCGGTCACCGAAACCGGGTGCGATGTATTGACACCTACGAGCAAGGAACTCATCACCATCTGAGTCTGGTGCTGTGTGGGAAGCGGTAGCTGATGGCTTGGTTGTGGTTCTACCTACCTCTAAGATGAATCAAAAAGAGCTCAAGGAACTCATCGAGTTTTTAATTGAGAAGGATATCGCCGAGTTTGAATTGGAACGCGGCGATGTCAAGGTGCGCATCAAGCGCGCTGCGGAAATGCCTGCGCCGCAAGCAACCCCGTTCATTGCGGTACAAGCTGCACCTCCGCCTGCTCCGGACGCGGCTGGATCTCCGATCGTACCGCCTCCCGCGGGACCTACAGCAAAAGCAGCGGCTCCGCCCGAAGAGGAAAAGCTGCACACAGTTCGCTCACCCATCGTGGGCACTTTCTACGAATCGCCTTCTCCCGGATCTCCGCCCTTTGTGAAGCCCGGCGACCAGGTCACGGTGGGACAGGTCTTGTGTATCGTGGAGGCCATGAAGTTGATGAATGAAATTGAGTCCGACTTTGCCGGCGAAGTCGTCAAGAAGCTGGTGGCCAACGGACAGCCCATCGAATACGGGCAGGAGTTATTCGCCATCCGGCCTAAGTCCTAGCAAGATCGGGCAAGCCAGCGGCGTGCGATTGCGCGCCTTTTTTCTGTCTGCGAGGTTATGTTCAAGAAGATCCTGATTGCGAATCGCGGGGAAATCGCCCTGCGAATTATTTGTGCCTGCAAGGAACTCGGCATTCGCACTGTCGCCATTTATAGCGAGGCGGATCGTAATTCTTTGCCGGTCCGTTTCGCTGATGAAGCCATTTGCATTGGGCCCCCGCAACTCGCCCAAAGTTATCTGAATATACCCGCCGTGATCAGCGCGGCTGAGATCGCTAACGTCGACGCAATTCACCCTGGTTACGGCCTGCTGGCCGAAAACGCCAACTTCGCCGAAGTGGCTGAGACCTGCAACATCAAGTTCATCGGTCCTCCGCCTGAGATTACCCGCCTCATGGGCGAAAAGGAAAAAGCCCGCGCTGCGATGAAACGAGCGGGTGTGCCTATCCTCCCAGGCTCAGATGGCATTCTCGCCAGTGACGGAGAAGCGCTCGAGTGGGCGCGCCAGGTCGGTTTCCCGGTCATTATCAAGGCCTCGGCCGGCGGTGGCGGACGCGGCATGCGCATTGTTCGCAGCGAAGAAGAATTGCCTGCCCTGTTCAAGGCTGCCTCTTCGGAAGCCGCAGCGGCTTTCGGCAACGGCGATCTCTACATGGAGAAGTTCATCGAGCGCCCGCGCCACATCGAGTTCCAGATTCTCGCTGACCAGTACGGAAACGTCGTCAGTCTGGGCGAGCGCGAGTGCTCCATCCAGCGGCGACACCAGAAGCTTCTCGAAGAATCGCCGTCCACTCAGGTGAGCCCCGAACTGCGCGCGCAAATCGGTGGGATTCTCTCGAAGACCCTTTCCGAGATCGGCTATGTCAACGCCGGAACCATCGAGTTCTTGATGGACGAAGACCGGCGCCTCTACTTCATCGAGATGAACACGCGAATTCAGGTGGAGCATCCGGTCACGGAAATGGTCACGGATGTCGACTTGGTGAAGAGCCAGATTCTGCTGGCCGCCGGCGAGCGCATGGAAACCGTGTTACACGGCCCCATCCTGCATCGCGGACACGCCATCGAATGTCGCATCAACGCCGAGCACCCCGAAAAATTTACGCCATCCGCCGGAAAGATCACGGCCTTTCATCCGCCCGGAGGCACCGGCGTACGCATCGACACCGCCGCTTATGCCGAGGGAACAATCCCTCCTTATTACGACTCGCTGATTGCTAAGCTCGTGGTGCGCGGCAAAGACCGCGAAGAAGCCATCTCGCGTATGTTGCGCGCGCTAGAGATGTTTATCGTGGAAGGAATCTACACCACTATTCCGTTGCACCGCCGCATTCTTGCCGATCCCGACTTTCGCGCGGGAAACATCGACACGACGTTCATCGAACGCTTGCTGCACCCTAAAGGCCAGGGCGCGCACTAACCACAATGATTTCGCTGTCACGCCTCTACGCCATCCTGGATCGCGCTTGCTTTCCCGATCAGGAATCCTTGCTTGCTTGCGCCCGAGAGTTAATTGCGGGCGGCGTGACGCTGCTGCAATACCGAGATAAGAACGACAATCCCCGCAAGATCCTGGAAGACGCGCTGGCCCTCAAGAAGATCGTTGGTTCCTCCGTCAAACTCATCATGAACGACCGTGCTGATCTATGCCTGGCCGCGGGCTGTGACGGCGTGCATCTCGGCCAGGACGATCTCTCCCCCGAAGGCGCGAGGAAAGTCATTGGTTTGAACCTGTGGCTGGGAGTTTCGACACACAATCCCGAGCAGGTTCGAGAAGCCGATCTGACTTCAGCGGACTACGTCGCGATCGGCCCGGTATTTGCCACTTCCAGCAAAGCGAATCCGGACCCGGTCGTCGGGCTCGAAGGCGTCCGCCGCGCCAGATCGTTGACCAGTAAGCCGCTGGTGGCCATAGGCGGAATCACGCGGTCAAACTGCCGCTCGGTCATCGAAGCCGGGGCCGATTCCGTAGCCGTGATATCAGACCTCTTAAAGGAGTCCAGGAAATCAGCAGAGGAATTTTTCCGCATCTTAGGATAAAGTAGCCGCCAAACGGCAAAGTACCCGTGCCACGTAGCCAGGAGCCTCTTGAGCACTGACATCAAGCCACCAAAACCGGTGATCGCCAGCGACTGGGATATCCACACCCACCAAGACCAGGAACTCGTCAAAGGCCTCGGCCTTACTAGCGCCACTATGCTGGTCATGGGGTCGATGATTGGTTCCGGCATCTTTATTGTCTCAGCCGAGATCGCCCGCGAAGTGGATTCCCCCGCGCTGTTGATCGGCGCATGGCTGGTGACAGGTTTCATGACCATCGTGGGCGCGCTCAGCTACGGAGAACTCGCCGCCATGATGCCTCGTGCCGGGGGGCAGTATGTTTACCTCCGTGAATCGCTCGGTCCGCTCTGGGGATTTCTCTACGGCTGGACGTTGTTTCTAGTTATTCAAACCGGCACCATCGCCGCAGTCGGCGTGGCTTTCGGTAAGTTCCTCGGCATCTTCTTTCCTGCGATCTCTTCGTCCCACTGGATATTGCATTTCTGGAAAGTGCCGCCCATCCCCATCGGTCCGATGGTGCTCGGCAACATGGACGTCGGGCTGAACACCCAGAACCTGGTCGCGATCATCGTTGTCGTGCTTCTATCCATCATCAACATCTTCGGCATCAAGACCGGAGCCTTCATCCAGAACGTCTTTACCATTGCCAAAGCCTCGGCACTGTTTGGGCTGGTGGTTCTCGGGATCGCCGTCGGACGTAATGCGCAAGCGCTCGCCGCCAACTTCGGCGCGAATTTCTGGAAAAACGCCGCGTTGAGCGCGCTGCACCCCGTTCAGGTCGGAATCGGCGGGCCTACCGTTTTAGTCGGAACCCTGACCATCCTCGCCGTTGCACAGGTGGGATCCCTGTTCTCGGCCGATGCCTGGAACAACGTGACGTTTACCGCAGGAGAAGTGAAGAATCCAAGCCGGAATTTGCCGCTTTCGCTCGCCCTCGGCACCGGCGTGGTGATCTTCCTCTACATCGCCTGCAACTTCATTTATCTGAATGTTCTTCCGCTCGATGGAATTCCTACCGCCGCGACCATCTTTGAGCGCGGTATTAAATATGCCGCCGAAGAGCGTGTCGGAACTGCGGTCATGACGCAGATGCTCGGACCCATCGGAGGCGTGCTCATGGCGGCCGCCATCCTGCTTTCAAGTTTCGGATGCGACAACGGACTCATCCTCGCTGGCGCGCGCGTTTATTACGCCATGGCCAAAGACGGTCTGTTCTTCCGCAGCGTCGCCAAACTGCATCCGACGTACAAAACTCCCGCAGTCTCATTGATGGTGCAGATGGTCTGGACCTGCGTTCTCTGCGTCTCAGGCAGCTATGGACAACTGCTCGACTACATCATCTTCGCCGTGCTGGTCTTTTACATCCTGACAATTGTTGGGTTGTTTGTGTTGCGCCGGACGCGTCCAGACGCCGCACGCCCTTACAAAGCTATTGGCTATCCAATACTGCCCGCGGTTTATATTGTGATGGCTCTTTTTATCGATGTCGTACTATTGCGCTACAAACCGCAGTACACCTGGCCGGGACTGATCGTAGTGCTCTTAGGAGTTCCGGTTTATTTTGCCTGGTCGCGGAACTCGCGTCAGAATACGGAGCGCACTTGAGCGTAGCTACCAAGGAGACACCAAAACGGATGGCAAATCTGCTGGCAACCAAGCCGCTGAACCTGCTCATGGAAGAAGCCCGCGAGACGGGCGATCACAGCCTTAAGCGCACACTCGGAGTATTTCAACTCACCGCTTTAGGCGTGGGCGCGATCATCGGCGCCGGCATTTTTGTGATGGTGGGACTGGGAGCCCAGTACGCAGGTCCCGGACTCACATTATCGTTCGTCTTGTCAGGCCTCGGATGCGCCTTCGCGGGTCTCTGTTACGCCGAGTTCGCCGCCATGATTCCGCTGGCTGGCAGTGCCTATACGTATTCTTACGCCACGCTGGGCGAACTTTTCGCCTGGATCATTGGCTGGGACTTGACACTCGAATACGCAATGGGAGCCAGCACGGTCTCCTCAGGATGGTCGAACCATTTCATCGAACTCTTGAATATCTTCCACATCAAAATGCCGCTCTGGCTTGCCTACGATCACTGGACGGCGCTGAAGACCGCCGAAAACATCGTCGCGCGGCAGACGGCCCTGGCGTCGGATTCGTCGCTGGTGCCGGGGACGCAGGCGTTTCTAGACAAGGTCAGCGCTCTTACAAGCTCGCCATCCCCTGAATTGCTGCAGCGGGCCCACGATCTGCTGGGTGCTCCGCACCTGTTTGGCATGGAACTCGGTTTGAATCTACCGGCCTTCATTATCGCGCTGGTCATCACGGCGATTCTCGTCATCGGAATCAAAGAAAGCGCGCGCTTCAATGCCACCATCGTCACCATTAAAGTAGCGGTCGTGCTCTTCGTGATCGCTCTGGGATCACGTTATATCAACACCGCGAATTGGGGTTCCGATTGGAGTTCGTATGCGCCGCACGGCTTCGCGGGAATTGGCGCCGGCGCGGCTTACATATTCTTCGCATACATCGGCTTCGATGCGGTTTCCACTACCGCGCAGGAAGCTAAGAATCCGCAACGCGATTTACCCATCGGCATGATTGCGTCGCTGGCGATTTGTACAGTCCTATATATCGCCGTCGCCGGCGTCCTCACCGGAATGATGCACTGGCAGCAGATCAACATTGAGGCCCCTGTCGCTCGCGCGTTCCTGGACCGCGGGCTTACCACCGCCTCCCACATCATCACGCTCGGCGCTTTGGCGGGACTGACCAGCGTAATGCTCGTCATGCTGCTCGGCCAAACGCGAGTCCTCTACTCGATGGCCAACGACGGACTTCTGCCGAAGAAATTCTTCGCTGACGTCCACCCCAAGTTCCGTACTCCGTGGAAGAACACGATCCTGGTTGGCCTGATCGCCGCCATTGTTGGCAGCGTGACACCGATCGATGATATCGGGAAGATGGTCAATATCGGCACCCTTCTCGCTTTCGTAATCGTTTCGATTTCTGTTTTGGTATTGCGTCGCACGAACCCCGGTCAGCCACGGCCTTTCCGAACGCCGTGGGTGCCATTAATCCCGATCCTGGGCGTCATCTCGAATGGCTACATGATGTACAAGTTGGGATGGATCAACTGGGCACGATTGATTATCTGGCTCGCCATCGGGCTGGTTGTCTATTTCACCTACGGACAGAAGCACAGCCGAGTGCAAGCGCTGATCGCGGGCAAATCGACGAAAGATTAGGGATTAAATCACAAGTCTCTTGGGCCTTCCGCACATACGCGGAGGGCCTTTTTGTTTTATAGTCGGAAGTTCTTTTGGTCGTTGGTCGTTAGTCGGTAGTCTTTGGCCAAAGATCAACGACCAGCGACCAACGACCAAGGACCAACGACCAAGGACCAACGACCAAGGACCAACGACCAATTGAAAGCTCTCCGAAATCTTCGTCTGGTCGGCCTCGCGCTTGCCAGCGTCGTGCTCGCCGGCACAGCGGCGTTCCACTTCATCCTCAAGTGGGATTGGCTCGACAGTTTCTACATGGTGGTCACTACGCTCACCACCATCGGATATCAGGAAGTCCATCCTCTCTCCGACACGGGCCGCATCGTCAACCTCGTCATCATCTTTTTCGGCGTCGCTCTGGTATTTCTTGCCATCGGGGCGCTCACTCAGGCTTTGCTAGAATTCGAGCTGCAAAGCTTTTTCGGAAGGCGGAGAATGGAACGCGATATCAGCCGGCTCTCCGATCACTACATTCTTTGCGGCGCAGGCCGCGTCGGTCGCAGCGTGGCGCGCGAACTGGCCAGCAGGCCCGCACTCTTCGTGGTCATCGAATCGAACGAAGCCAAGGCGACCCGCTATGGCGGCGATTGGCTGGTCATGATCGGTGACGCGACCCAGGAACAAACCCTCCGCGACGCCCACATTGAACGCGCACGCGGACTGGTCGCAGCCACCACAACCGATGCCACGAATCTCTACATCGTGCTCACCGCGCGCAGCCTCAATCCCAAGCTGAAAATCATCGCCCGCGCTAGCGAAGAAGACGCTGAGAAGCACTTGCTCACAGCTGGCGCCGACTCGGTCGTATCTCCCTATTTGTTCGCCGGACATCGCATCGCGCAGTCATTTCTGCGTCCCCACGTCGTAAGTTTTCTCGACCAGGCGACCACTCATCTCGGAATGGATTTGGAGATCGGCGAGATTTGCGTAGGCACCGGGTCATCGTTTGCCGGCAAGACCCTCGAAACCTCGCGCATCCGTCAGGATCAGGGCGTCATCATTCTTGCCATCAAGCGCGAAAAGGGAATGCATTTCAACCCTTCGTCGGAGGACCGCATCGAACCTGGTGACTTCCTGATCGCCATGGGAGAACCCTCTCAGCTTCGACAACTCGAACAGATGGCCCGCTCATGAAAATTGTCAGCGCAGCGGAAATGCGGAAAATCGATCGCGTCACGAGCGAGCGCCTCGGCGTGCCTTCGCTCACACTGATGGAAAATGCCGGAACCGCGGTCGCCGACTACATGACTTCGCACTATCCGGAAGCGAAGCGAATCACGGTCATTTGCGGGAAAGGCAATAACGGCGGAGACGGATTCGTCGCTGCTCGCAAACTGCAAGATCAGGCACGGGAAGTGAAGCTTGTGCTCTTGGCCGATCCTTCGGAGTTGCGCGGGGACGCAGCCGAGATGTTTCGCAAGCTTTCACTGTCCCCGATCCTGGTGCACTCAGAAAACGAACTGAAGGTCCATCTTGATGCCGACGTTCTTATCGACACGATTCTCGGCACGGGTTTTCGCCCTCCGGTGAGCGGCCTTTACGCAACTGCGATCGCGGCCATCAATGCCAGCACGGCTCCGGTCGTTGCCGTTGACATTCCGTCCGGTGCCAACGCCGACGTTATGGGAGAGCAGGTAGGTGCAGTCTGCCGTGCCGATGGCATCGTCACATTCACTGCACCTCGTCCAGCGCATATTTTCGGGCTGCTCACTGCAGGGCCAACCGTGATCGCGCCCATCGGTTCTCCCGATGACGCAATCACCTCGCAACTTAACCTGAACTTGATTGTCCCTCGCGACGTTGCTCTCATGATTGCGCCTCGTCCTCCTGAGTCCAACAAAGGAAGCTTCGGTCATGTACTCGTTATCGGCGGAGCTGTAGGCAAAGCCGGCGCTGCAGCCATGGCGGGAATATCGGTATTGCGCGCGGGCGCGGGTCTGTCTACAGTCGCCACGGCCAAGTCGGCGCTCGCTACCGTCGCCGGATTTCATCCGGAATTGATGACCGAACCGCTGGAAGAAACTGATGTGGGTACCATTTCGATGCGAGCCCTCGAATACGGGCGTATCGAAGCGCTCTCGCAGGGCAAAACCGTGCTCGCCATAGGACCTGGGATTTCCCGGCACCCCGAAACTTCGGAATTCGTCCGCAACATCGTGCAGAAAGCGACCGCGGCCATTGTTCTCGATGCCGATGGACTGAACGCTTTCGAAGACCGCGCAGAAGAACTGAACGGCCATGACCGGAGCTTTGTGATCACGCCCCATCCCGGAGAAATGGCCCGCTTGGTCGGATCGACCGTGGCTGCAGTCCAGCGCGACCGCATAAACGTTGCCCGCTCTTTTGCCCACGACCACAACCTGATCGTGGTCCTCAAGGGACACCGCACGCTGGTTGCTCATCCCGATGGATCGGTTTGGGTCAACACCACCGGCAATCCTGGCATGGCGACCGGCGGCACAGGGGACATTCTCACCGGCATGACCGCCGGATTGATCGCGCAAAATCCGCAGCACGTCTTCGAAGCGACTACCGCCGCGGTTCATCTTCACGGCCTCGCAGGAGACATTGCCCGCGAGACGATGGGCGAACAATCGCTAGTGGCAACAGACCTTATCCGCGCCTTACCAGAAGCCATGCGCCGGGTGCGCAAGGCAGCGCTTATTCCCGCAGTCACGATTCGTGTCTAAATCCGCTGTCGAAATTATCTTCAAACAATTCTGAAAACCACTCAATTTGGCACCTTGTCCCTCCGTACATTGGCGAATCAGGTAACATCGCTAACTCCTTGCAAATCGCCCGTTTGGCGCGGGTTTTCGGGTAAAGCAAATTCGAATTTGGACAACTGCTTCGGTAACTATCCCCTATGGCACCCTCGTGCCATATTGATCTTGCTATGACACACTTTCCCCAACCGCACCCACAGCGGCGCGCCCCGCGTGTCCATCTTGGCGGTTCCGTCGCAGCATTAGTTCAGATGGAAGACGGCCAACGTGCCAAAGGCAAACTTCAAACCATCTCCATAACCGGCGGTCTCTTGCGGATCGCAAAAGCTCTGAAGCAGGGTGACTTTGTCGAGATCGCCTTTCAGACCCAGGGCGGCCCCGTGCACGGCATGGCCGAAATGCTTAGCGCCACGCGTGCGACCGAGGGTGTTCTGCAGCCCTTCCGCTTCATCGCCATGGGTGACGACGATCATCGCGCCCTTCGCGTCGTCGTGGATTCCGCATCCGACCGCAGCTTCATTGGGATGCGCTCCAGCCAATGGTCCGCACACAAATCCAGTTGAGCGCGTAGACAGGCCTTCGCGCGGTGAACTCGCTATACTGGTTTCTCGTCCCGTATGGCTACGCAAGAGTTCACCACGCATTCGGCGGAAGAGACAGTCGCTCTTGGACGCACCTTGGCGCCTCTTCTATCGCCGCCGAAGCTGGTTCTGCTGCGTGGGGATCTGGGTGCGGGCAAGACTACGCTGGTGAAGGGCATCGCAGAGGCCTTCGGCGCGGCGTCCGCCGAGGATGTCACCAGCCCGACCTTTACGTTGATCCACGAATATCGCGGACCGCAGACCGCCCTCTTTCACATCGACCTCTACCGGGTCGACACTCCTCGTGAACTCGAGACCCTGGGTCTCGACGACTTGATTTCCGAGAGCAGCATTCTCCTGATCGAGTGGGGAGAAAAATTCCCGCGCTTCCGAACCGAGCGCGACGTGGAAATTGTGCTGGAGCCCATAGGCGATGACGAACGCCGCATCCGCATCACCAGCCGCTAAATGTCTGAGCGAAACACATCGCCTTCCACGCCACTAGAGTGTTCCACGTAGCAAGGACGGTAATGCCTCTTCGTTACCGAACGCCTTAAGGTATGTACCGTATCGAACAATCGCACTGGTATCTGGGACAATATCTGCGTTTTCAGTGCTTTGGTCCACCCCCATGGCCAAGCGTCGGAGGTTGGAAGACCGAATTCGAGAGCTTTGTGCCAAAGCCGTCGTGACTCCGGAATCCGCCGAGTTGGATGAAATTTTTCAACAACTCCGCGCCGCCCTCCGGGAGCATACCGAGCGGCTCAGGCACTTGGCGGTCAGCGCGCCAGGACCGCCAGATCGTCGCGCCCTGAAACAACCCGACTAAAACCCCATAATGTTGTAGCCACAATCGACGTAAATCACCTCACCCGTAATACCCGAGCTCGCATCCGAGGCGAGAAACACTCCTGTATCACCCACTTCCTTTACGTCGACATTACGCTGCAGGGGCGCCCTTTCCGCGTGCGACCTGAGCATGTCTCCCAAGCCTGAAATGCCCCGTGCAGCGAGAGTCTTGATCGGTCCCGCCGAAATTGCGTTCACCCGAATCTTCTTTTTGCCAAGATCGTAGGCGAGATAGCGCACCGTGCATTCGAGCGCGGCCTTCGCCACCGCCATCACGTTATAGTGCGGCACAACTTTCTCCGCGCCGTAGTAGGTCATGGTAATAATGCTGCCGCCGTCTTCCATCAAGGGAACCGCCGCACGCGATACCGCGATCAGTGAATACACGCTGACATCGTGGGCGACTCTGAATCCTTCCCGTGTCGTGTTTACGAATTCACCCTTCAGTTCTTCGGCGGGAGCGAACGCCACGCTATGCACCAGCGCGTGCAGTTTTCCGTAGCGCTCCTTGAGTTGGGCAAACAGCTTCTCGATTTCCTCGTCCCGCGAGACATCGCACTGGAACGCTTCCGCGCCGGGAAGGGAAATAATCAGATCTTTCGCTTCCTGCTCGAGTCTCTCGTTCTGATACGTCACCGCCAGTTTCATGCCCGCGTTGTGCAATCCCTGCGCGATCGACCAGGCGATACTGCGCTTGTTGGCGACGCCAAACACTACTCCAATCCGACCTTCCAGGCTGGATGACATGCATAGCTCCTGTGAATTTGAGTCAATAAGGATAACAGGGCAATCGATTTTCGATTGATGATTTTCGATTTACGACTTGAAAAGCTCAAATCTCACGGCTTTCCGACTTCGTAAATCGACAATCGTAAATCGTCAATTCATTCAGTCGCCCTCGCCGCGCTCACCTTCGCTGCTCCCATCGGCCAGACGGCGCTGACGAATGCCACCGCGTACACCAGACCGATGATGGAAAATCCGGCAACCAGATTTGCCTGCGCCACCGCTCCGACCAGGAATCCGAGAGTAATTTGCAAACAAGTCCCGGCAAAATAGAACGTATTCTGCACCCGTCCCATCAGGTGCTGCGGCACTTGCTCCATGATCGTCGTATTCATCGCGACACTACTGATGCCGCGAGCCGATCCCATGATGCTGTACGCCAGCACTGCTACCGCAAGCACCGGAGACAATGGAGACATACTCATGCAGATCGCCAGCAAGCCCATCGAAATAGCAATCGAGCGCCGGCTGCCGAGCGACGCGATTACCCGCGGCGCGTACATCGCGCTGAAGAAAGCGCCGAATCCCCATCCGGCATTCAGCCAGCCGTAACCCTTCGCCCCGGCGTGGAACACGAGATCGCTCAAAGGGGCCGTCACTACCACGCCTGTCATCATTGCGCCCAGGAAAAGCGCCCAACTGATGCCCAGAAAAACAACCTGCCTGTTGCCACGAAGAAACTGGATGCCTTCGCGCATTTCCCGGCCGAATCGCTCCAGCGCGGTCTCCGCAGCTACAAGATCGGCCTTCAGTTCCGCAGGGCGCGGTACCACGTGCTTTCCCTTGCGGACCGCGAAGTAACACAAGAACGAGACCAGGTAGGTCGAGAAATCGATCAGTAGCACGCCGCCAAGGCCAATGTGGTTGTACACGAAGCCGACGATCGCGCCCGCGATTAACCATCCGCCTTGAATCCCCGCGAGTAAGAACGTGTTTGCGTGCACAAACTCTTCACCCGGGGTCAGTTCCTGAATCAGAGCTGTGATCGTGGGCCAGAACATCCAGAAGCCCGCCGCCACCAGCGTGTTCATCAGGTAGAGCTCCCACAAGGTAGCCCTGTGCAGATAGGCGAGGATGGAAACCGTAAGAATGACCACCGCGCGTGCGGCGTCCAACATCATGACCAGTCGCCGGCGGTCCTCGCGGTCAATGATGACGCCGGTGAAGGGAAGCATCAGCATGGCGGGCACGGTTTGCAGCACGGCAAACGTCCCTAGCGCCATTTCCGAATGCGTCGCCTGCAGAATGTACCAGGCGACCGCGGCGGAGTTCATGCCGCTGCCCAGCATCGAGATCACGTTCGCCGCGAAGACGTAACGCAACGCCCGCTTCTGCAAAATCGATCGCATACTTCAATGTAAACGAAGAAACGTTGCTGTTGGTAACGCGAGCGCTGAGGAAAACTCGAACAAAAGGAGGACTGGCGTCCTCGCGCTTCGATCAGCGGGGCCAGCGAAACTCGATTCGCCGGGCTTCCCACAATAAGTACACTGTAAGCAAGATCATCTCCGCCTCAATCGGGTGCTTGTAGCGTGGAAAGGGATTCACAAGATAATAGGGAAGCGGGTAGATCAACAAATAATTGGCGAGCAGAAAGCTGCCAGTCTTCCTGTTTCGAAAACTCAACCACAATCCACCGAACGCGAGCAACATCATGATTAGAAATCCCATGTGCCTCGCCACGATCAGATCGTAGCCATTCACGATGGTCGCCTGCGGAGTGCCGATCCAGAAATAGACAGCGCGCTCGACCGTGAACTTCGCGAAATCGCCGGGATGCTCGCGCACGAACTGGCGAAACTCCTGCTGCTTCTCCTCCATAAAGCCAAGCTCGCCGAGTTCCTGAAAGCGCTGCATAGCCACAGGATCGTTTCCCGGGTGCTCATTGCGCGTCCAAAGCCCGGTAAAGCGGTCATTGTTCGCCATGTGCATCTCGAGCGGAAGATTGTCGCGGACGAAGACGAACTTCCCGAAGACTTCATAATTTCGTACCAGCCAGGGACTCACCACCAGCGTCGCCACCACCCCGCAGAGAATCATTCCGCGAATCTGCCGCGCCGGCTGCGGCAACCGGTAGAGCAGCCAAATCAAACTCAAGGGAAGTACCGCAAGCAAAGCAGTATTGGTGAGGATGATCACGCCCCACAGTAGTCCGTAGAGAATCCACTTCCTTCGTGCAGGAGTCGCGTCGCCCATCTGCAGCGTCCACAGCAGAGCCACGCTCAACAGAAACGTGCTTAGGCTTGTCTCCCAGACCACGCGCACCGGCCAGTAAATCGCATAGGGAAACAGCGCCCACGTCCAAGCCGTTGCTCGCGCGACCCCTTCACCATAGAGTCTCTGTCCAATTCGATAGAGAGTGAAACAGGTCAGCGCCCCAAAAGCGCTGTTGAAGGCAAGAATTACCCACGCCGAGAGCGCGCTATAAACCCCAAACAAGCGGAACACGCCTGCCAGAATGTAGGGATACAGCGGCGGCGCCCACGCGCTCGGCCCGCTCGGCAAGTCCGTCGGAGAACTGAAGCCCTGTCCAGTCGCGATCGAACGCGCCAGCCTACCCATCTCCCAACCAAACTGAAAATGATCGCGTCGCGGAGTGATGCGGTAAGTGTGGCCCACGGTGATGACTGCAAGCCTGAGCAGCAAAGCAACCAACACGATGAACCAGATTGAGCGGCGTCGGGACGCAAAGGAACCTTGAAGATCGTGGTCTTGCGCGCCGCCGTCCGTCATCGAGCCGAGCATAGCACAGGCGCTGTGATCGCTCATACTTGCGCTCTCGGGAAATCAGAGCTACGATTCGCGCGATCGAACACGGAGGTTGCGTATGAAGCGGAGTCTCCGGCCTGTCGTCGTCTTCCTGACCGCAATGTCTTTCTCGCTCCTTCTTCACGCCCAACTCGACAAAATCGTGATTGCCGCGGGTACGGCGGAAGATCAGGCACTTCAGGCCATCACGAACGAACAGGATGGGCAGAAGAAGTTGGCGATGTATCAGGATTTTCTCGAGAAGTTCTCCTCCAACCCGGCGGCGGTGGCCTACGGAAACTGGCAGATTTCGCAGTACTACCAGGGTGCGGGAGATTTGCCGAAGGCGCTCGAATTCGGCGACAAGGCTTTGGCGAGTTCGCCGCACAACCTCGACATCCTGGTTTCGCAGACCAACATCGCGCAGCAAATGAAGAACGACCCCAAAGCCTTCGACTACGCCGTTCGTGGCGGAGAGGCCTACAACTCCATCGCCAAGGAAGCCAAGCCCGAAGGACTCAGCGATCAGGATTTCACTTCACGACTCGATGAAGAGAAGACCTCAGCAAAAAGCTCGTACGAATTTCTCGAAGCCGCCGGCTACAACGCGATCGTCAATCAACCTGACGCCAGGGCTCGCATGGCCGAGATCGAGCGCTTCACCCCTGCATTTCCCAATTCCCGCTTCGACGAGCAGATTACGCAGTACGCGATGATGTCGCTCTCCGAACTCAAAAACATGGACCGCCTCGTCGCCTACGGCGAAAAAACTCTGGCGACAAATCCTAACAGTCTCGGTACTCTGACTCTCCTCGCGAATGCTTACGCGGACGATCCCAAGCCCGGCAGCCTCGCCAAGTCGGCCACCTATGCGCAGAAGACAATCGACGTCGCCAAGGCCGATGCTCCCGACGCCGACCGCTCTCGTAAGCTCGCCGCGGGAGTCGCGCATTCGACCCTCGGCTACGTCTACGTGAAGCAGGACAAGAATGCTGCCGCGATCCCGGAGTTGAAGGCAGCCTGCGCGCTGCTTAAGGGACAGGACGAGCAGTCCTACGCGCGCGCCATGTATTTCCTGGGCTTCGCTTACGGCAAGATGAACAAAGTTACGGAATCACGGGAGGTTCTAATGGAGGCGGTCAAGATCACTGGCCCCATGCAACAACCGACGCAGGAATTGTTGGCGAAAGTAAACGCCGTGCGCGCAAAAGGAAAATAGCAGTCGGTCTTCCTGAAGCCGAAAGCCTGAAGCCCGAAGCCCGACCTAGTGCTTCACCAAATCATCCGACAACAAGTGCGCCTTGAACGCGAGGTTACGGCCGCGATCCAAATCGCCATCGCTGACCGCCTTCCGCGCCTGATCCATGTACGAGTGAATCTGCTTCACTGTCTCCTGCTGAGCGGAGTTAAGCGTCCGTCCAGAGATTTGCTTCAGGTTCGACTCTGTACCCGCTAACAAGTTGTCCGTATTTCGCAGCTGGGTGGAACTCTGCTTCTGGCTCATCGGCGGAGAGAGCTTCACGGTAGGTTCCGCAGTGCTTCCATCCCGGACAACGACCTTTTCAGGAGGATCGCTCGGCGGAGCCGCGGTCTTCTTCTTGTGTGTGTGCCGCTTGGGCTTGCCGGGAGCAGTGGTTGGCGTCGCCGCTTCCGGTTTCTGAGCTTCCGGCTGAGGCGGAGTCGCCTGAGGTTCTGACTGGCTGGAGCTAGGACTCTCCTGCGTCTGCGCTGCCGCTTGCCACTCGATCAAGGGCCGCGAGACGGTACTCTCCCCGGTTGCGAATCCGGGGAACAGCAATCCCCATAGCCCGACGATGACGGCCAGTGTCATGTCTCTTCAAGTCAGATCGCAGACGGAGCGACGAACAGGCCCATTCTAAACCCATGTGGAGGACCGTGCATCGGCACTAGGTCCGCGCCGAGGCGTCGGGCGCCGACATTACGGCTTGACCGTTTCCGCCATTGGATCTGTCTCGGGTCTCGCTGACGGGCAGCCGCAGCCGGAAAGTCGTGCCTTTGCCGTCTAGAGACTCGAAATCTACCGATCCGTAGTGCCACTGGAGAATCTGATATGTCTGTGCCAGACCGATGCCGCTTCCGCCCTTCTTGGTGGTGAAGTACAACTCAAAAATCTTGTCGTGCAACTCGTGCGGAATACCCGCGCCCTGGTCCCGAATCTCGGTGACCACCACGTCGTCTTCCCGATGCGCGGATATATCGAGATTCCCACCTTCCGGCATCGCCTGTACTCCGTTCAGTACGACATTGAGGATCGCCTGCTTGAGAAAATCGCTGTCCACTCTGACGGATAGCGGCCCAGGGGGAATCCCTGTCGAGATACTCACTCCATGTTGTTCGGCATCGGGCGTTGCCAGTGTGATCACATCTTCCAGCAACCCTCGCAAATCCATCTCTTCCAGATGCAGATCACGCGGACGCGTGAAATCCACCAGAATCTGCACCACCCGGTCAAGCCGGTGAATCTCGCTGTCGATGATGTCCATGTGCCGGCGAGTGTCAGGATCTGTCTGGTGCAGCTTGTTTTGCAGCAATTGCAGATGCAGCACAATCGCATTGATGGGATTCTTTACTTCATGGGCTACGCCACGCGTCAGGCGCCCGCTGGCCGACATGCGTCGCGACATTTCGATTTCATCTTCAATTCGCCGCACTGACTCGGCGTCACGCATGGTGAGCAATGCGCCGATCTGTCCGCCACGCTCCTGAATAAAGTCGAGAGAAATTTCCACCCGCTTCCCGTTCGCCGATTCCACTTCCTGCTGCGCGATGGCCCTGCGGAATTGGAAGCCGTCGAGCAAAAGCGAGCCAAGTGCCGATTCACGGGAAAAAATCTCGCTCACCGTGCGGCCCAGAAGTTCTCTTCGCGGACGGCCCAGGAATCGCTCCACGGAAGCGCTGACCAGCACTACCCGCGACTCCCGCGTAAATAGCATCAGGCCATCCTGCAGGTTACCCATGATCTGATCCACGTTGTCTTTCAGAGCAGAGAAGATCTCCTTGGCGTCACGCACCTGCCGTCCCAAGTGCGCAATTTTCAAAGTTACGAGGCCATATTCGTCGCGGCTCGCCTCGTATTCGCCGACCTCGTCCCCTTCGCCCGACGTCACGCTATCGAGAGTCCGGCTGATCCGCTCCAACGGACCCAGCGCGAGATGTGAGAGTCCCGCCGCCAGGATGAGAGAAAGAAAGACCGCTGCGCTCGAGAAGATCACCGCGTGTTGCAGTGGCGGCGTGAGCTCATTCTTCAAAAAGACCGTCGAGACGCCGACGCGAATCGAACCGAACGGTGCACCGCCTAGCGTCAGAGGGATGCGAACGTCATAAACACTTGCCGGGTTGTACACCAACCGCAATTGCTCGCGGAATCTTGCCGACTGCACGGTCTGAAAGCTCGGCCTGTCGGGAATGATCTTGTTGATCAGGTCAGGGTTGGTGTGCAGAATCGCTTTCCCATCGGTATCGACAATGGCTGCGTCATAGACTTCCGGCCAACTGCCCACAATCGATTCCAGAAAATTGTTCAGCACGCGATCGGTGCCGATGTAATACGCGATAGCCTTCCGCACCGCCTGAGGATTATTGGTGTCGACGCGCGTGCTGCTTAGATCCGGGGCCTCGTTTGTCGCCAGGAAAGCGAGATTCGAGGTCAAATGCTGGGCGCTCTCGAGCGCGCTGTTGATGCGCTGACGCAACAGTTCTGAGATGTAGATGTACGAAAATACAGACACCAGTACCGCCACCATGAAGGTGATGGCGAGCACGATTTTGGTTCGTAGACGCATGCCCTACGTAGTCGGTTCCCCCCAACTGCAGACCGGACTACAGCGACTCTACTGTTCCTCTTTGGCCAGAGCGGCGTCGGCGCCTGCGTTGCCGTATTCCTTCAGCTTGTTATGCAGCGTCTTCAAACTGATTCCGAGAATCTCTGCAGCTCTCGTCTTATTGTTGCTGGTCGCTTCCAGCGTTTTCAGAATCAGTAGCTTCTCGGCCTCTTCCACGGTCGTTCCAACACCAAGGCGGACCGCATCCGGATCCTCGGCTGAAGTACGTAGCGTAGTTTGACCGAATCCTGGAGGCAGATGCTTGGTCTCGACCACCGATCCATCGCAGACGATCACGGCGCGTTCCAGCGTGTTGCGCAACTCCCGCACGTTGCCCGGCCACGAGTAGTTATGGAAGGCGTTCAATACCGCTTCACTAACTGCCGCCACTTTCCGGCCGTGCTTCATGCTCATGTCGCTCAACAACGATTGCACCAGATCAGGGACGTCCTCCTTGTGTTCTCGCAGCGGCGGCATGTGGATGTTGAAGACATTCAACCGGTAGTAAAGATCATTTCTCAATTCCCCGCGCGCCACCGCCTCTTCGGGAATCTTATTGGTCGCCGCCAGGACCCGCACGTCCACCGTGGTTTCCGATTTACTACCCAGGCGCCGGAGCTTGCGGTCTTCCAGTACGCGCAAAAGCTTGGCTTGCGTGGCCACGGGCATCTCGCCGATTTCATCCAGCAAAAGCGTCCCACCTTCTGCGAGCTCGAAGCAGCCCGTGCGGCGTTCCAGAGCGCCGGTGAACGCTCCTTTCTCGTGACCAAAAATCTCGCTCTCAATCAATGTCTCGGGAATCGCTGCGCAGTTGATTGGAACAAACGGTTTCGTCCGCCGGGGGCTCAACTCGTGAATCGTTCGCGCTACCATTTCTTTTCCCGTGCCACTTGCGCCGGTGATCAGCACCGAAGCTGTGCTCGGTGACACCATCTCTATCAGGCGGAAGATCTCCTGCATTTTTTTGGAAGCCCCCACCAGGCTCCCCAGCGATCCGCTATCACGCAGTTTCCTCCGCGTGACCTCCAGTTCGACCCGGGTTCCCAGTAACGCGGAAGCGTTCTGCAAAATGGTGCGCAGTCGGCTAGTGTCGATGGGCTTGGTCACATAGTCATACGCGCCCATGCGCATGGCTTGCACCGCGCTATCGATCGTGCCTTGCGCCGTCACTACGATCACGGCAATCGTCTGGGCATCGGAGGCAATCTTTTCCAAAAGTTCCAGACCACCCATCCGCGGCATCTTCATATCCGTGACGACGATAGATGGCGACCAGGACGCGACCTTCTCCAGGCCTTCCGCCCCGTCCCGCGCGGTTTCCGCTCGATAGCCCCAGGAAGAAACCAGTTCCGCCAGGCCGCTACGCTCGTTCTCTTCGTCTTCAACGATCAGTATTTTTTCCTGGCTCATGTAGAACGAAGTACCCCCCTGCCCATTATTGAGGTGGATCGCGTCTGCTGCAAGTTTCGCGTGCATTCCCGCTTCGGCCCTATATCCAGGCGATCGCCCAGACTACAGGTATCAATCTGAGACATCAACTGCTCGAAAAAACCACCCTAACACTTGTCGTTACACATACTTCGGGAGTACCATGTCTGGTCTGCGGCAGTTGGTGTCTGGCAGAATTGCCAGTAGAATCTTCATCTGCAAGAATTTAGATTCCTATCTCCATGCGGGGCCCCGTCGCATAACAGCATGGATACAAGGTAAGCCGATCGTTTTCCGGAGGATTTACATGTCACTTTGTTGCCGCTCTATCACTGGGCGTGTATGGATGAGATTTCTTTTCTTGACGCTCTCTGTGGGATTGTTATCCGCCGCCGCAACGGCGCAGGACGACTCCTACCCCAAGGCTGAGCTGTTCGCTGGATATCAGTGGCTCAATCCCGGCGGGACGATTCCCGCTGCGGGCCATAGTTTCTTTAATCCCGTGCCCAATAAGCTGCACGACATCCCGCAGGGTGCCGGCGCCAGCCTCACTTGGAATTTCACCAAGCTCCTCGGCTTGGAAGGAGACTACGGCGGGAACTGGAACAAGTATGGCAACGAGTCGACGGGTTCCATCGGACCCAAGCTGACCTGGCGCGGCGACGGCGTCAATTTCTTCGCGCACACGCTCTTGAGTTATAACCGCTTTACAACGAATGGCCTCAATCCGAGCAACGGGATTGGCGCCATCCTCGGCGGCGGCATCGACCTCAAAGCCACCAAATTGCTCTCGCTACGCTTAATCGAAGCTGATTACGTGTACGCTCGGCATGATTTTTCGGACTATGCCTCGCAAGCGTTTCCGGATCTGCGCCACCCGTCGTTCAGCGGCGTACGTCTGCGCACCGGTCTGATCTTTAACTTCGGCTACCCGCAGCTTGCTGCTCCGACCGCAGCCTGCGCCGTACAGCCTTCTGAAGTCATGCAGGGAGAGCCCGTCACGGTTACCGCGACTGGCAGCAACTTCAATCCCAAGCACACCGAAACCTACAGCTGGATGACGAATGGCGGCAAGCTCACTAATAAAGACAACACCGCCACCATCGATACCACCGGCGTCGCCGGCGGCAGCTATACGGCCACTGCTCACATCACCGATCCCAAGATGAAGAAGAACGGTGACGCGAGTTGCACGGCGAACTTCACGGTGAAAGAGCCGCCAAAGAATCCGCCGACCATGTCTTGCTCGGCTGATCCGGCAACCGTCCAAACCGGTTCGCCTTCCACGGTCACGTGCACTTGCACCAGTCCCGACAACGTCCCAGTCACGGTTAGCAGCTGGACCTCCAGCGGCGGCAGCGTGACCGGCAATGGCAACAGCGCAAGCCTGACCACGACCGGCGCTTCCGCAGGGCCAGTCACCGTCAGCGCAACTTGTACCGATTCGCGTGGTCTCACGGCTAATGCTTCGACGCAGGTCAATGTGGAGAATCCTCCGCCACCTCCGCCGCAAGCCAGCAAGTTGAGCTCCTGCGATTATCCGAATCCCAAGAAGCCGTGGCGTGTCGACAACACCTGCAAAGCTGTGCTCGATGACGTAGCCCAGCGCCTGCAGCACGACGCCGACGCCAAGCTGGTCATCGTGGGCAACTCGGATCCAACTGAGAAACGCAAGAACCTCGCGGCCGAACGCGCCGTCGATGCCAAGGCGTATCTCTCCGGTGGCGAAGCTAAGCAGGGAATTGATGCCAGCCGCATCGAGACCCGTACCGGAAACGGCGGCACCAAGACCGCTGATTTCTGGATCGTACCCGCGGGCGCAACCTTCTCTGGAGAAGGTACGACCCCGGTCGACGAAAACGCAGTGCAGCCGATCCCTGACCATCCGAAACCGGTGGCCAAGAAGAAGGCTGCCAAGAAGAGTATGTAATCCGGAAACCTGAGTGGAACCAAGGGCCGGTCGAGTACATAATCGACCGGCCCTTTTTTGCCTTCCCTTCGGTAACTTGCTGGACCCGTGTTACGCTGTCAACCTGACCCGAGAAGCGAATCTCCGTTCGCAGAGGGGCAATGTCACCTATGATTTCGGGAGCAATGCGAGTGATTTCTCGTAAATCTTTGATTCTAACGGCCGTCGCGCTGTTTTGCGTCACGACCGTTTGGGCTGGTCAGTGGGCTGTGTTGGGGCCGGATGGCGGCGATGTTCGCAGCCTGGCTTACGATCCACACAATCCTGACCATATCTTCCTGGGCACCAACACAGGAACCATGTTCGTTTCAAGCGACGGCGGCCGCACTTGGGCGCACTTCGCTCACCTCGGCACTGGCGATGACTACGTCCTCGACCACATCGCCCTCGATCCTCAGAATCCTAACAAGATCTATGTTTCGGCCTGGAGCGTAGAGAACCAGCAGGCGGGCGATCTGTTCCGCTCCCGTGATGGTGGCAAGAACTGGGAAGCTCTTTCTGGCATGCATGGCAAATCAATCCGCGCCATGGCGATTGCCGCTTCCGATTCCAGCGTCCTGGTGGCCGGCGCGCTTGACGGCGTCTACCGCAGCAACGACGGTGGCAACAGCTGGAGCCGCATCTCTTCAACTTCGACCGAAATCAAGAACATCGAATCGATCGCTGTCGATCCCAAGAATCCCAACACTGTCTATGCCGGTACTTGGCACCTCGCGTGGAAGACTCCCGATGGTGGCGCGACCTGGCAGCACATCAACAAAGGCATGATCGATGACTCCGACGTTTTCTCGGTCATCGTTGATTCCACCAATCCTTCGATCGTTTTTGCCAGCGCTTGCTCCGGTATCTACAAGAGCGAAACCGCCGGCGACCTGTTCAAGAAGATTCAGGGCATTCCGTTTTCGGCTCGCCGCACGCGCGTGTTGAAGATGGATCCCAGCAATCCCAAGATCGTTTACGCAGGAACCACGGAAGGTCTCTGGAAAACGATGGACGAGGGCACGACCTGGAAGCGCGTCAGCAATCCTGAAGTCGTCGTGAACGACGTCATGATTGATCCGCGCAACTCTTCGCGCGTTCTGCTCGCTACCGATCGCAGCGGCGTCATGGCCAGCGACGACGGAGCGCAGACATTCACCGCTTCGAACCACGGCTACACTCACCGTTACGTTTCCTCCATCCTTGCTGACAACCGCGATGCCGGCACCATCTACGTCGGCGTAGTGAACGACAAGGAGCAAGGCGGCGTGTTCTTCTCGCACGACGGCGGGCAGCACTGGATGCAGAAGGCGAACGGCCTTGGCGGCCGCGACGTCTTCACTCTGCAGCAGGCCAGCAATGGCGCGCTGATCGCGGGTACCAATCGCGGCATGTTCATGCTCGACCACAATGCCAGCGAGTGGCGTCCGATCAACGCCATTGTGAACGAGACGGTTTCTTACAGCACCGCGAAGAAGGGAACCAAGAAGGTTTCCGTCGCCAGCAAGACGGCGAAACGCTCGGTGCTAGAAGCCAAAGTCAATTACGTGGACGTTTCCTCGAAGCGCTGGGTTGCAGCGACTTCCGCGGGACTGTTCACCAGCACCAACGAAGGCAAGAGCTGGACCGGTGGTCCGGTGATGGGCAAGAACGACTTCGTCTCCGTGGGAGCGAACGGCTCACTGCTTGCGGCCGCGACCCGCACGAATGTTATCTTCTCCACCGACGGTGGCGGCGCCTGGCAACAGGCGGCTCTGCCGAATTTCCTGACCACGATTCGCAGCATTACCGTCACGCCCGATGGCCAGATGTTGATGGCGTCGCGTGAAGGCGCTTACCGCAGTTCCGACTCCGGCGCGACCTGGGAACATATGATGAACGGGTTACCGGATAAGAACGTCAGCTCCATCTCGTATGACGGCAAGGGCAAACGTCTGCTCGCTACCAGTACGGCGACGGGTGTGGTATTCGAAAGCCAGGATGGCGGCCGCAGCTGGACCCGTGGTCCTGACTCCGGATACCCGCTGCGCAGCGTCAGCGTGGTGCAGGGACACTTCATGGCAGCGACACCGTTCGACGGCGTAATCGTCCAACCGGGCGATTCCCCCGAGAGCGCAGCAGCCGCCACCGGAAGCTCCAACTAACTTTCACCAAACCACAACCACAGGACGCGCCGCAAGGCGCGTCCTTTTTTGTTGCTAGCGCCGGCGTCCCGCCGGTAACGAGAACGCCGAGGACCGGCACAATTACTACTGTGGGTGCCCCGTCCTTCGCGTAGTTTGCGAAGGGCGGGTACCACTACCGCCGACAGCATAGGTTTTTTGTCCTCTCATACCATGTGGCGAAAGGAAATTCTTCCCCAGCCTTTTTTGATGCGCACCGGTTCTCGGATTTGTTCGAGAATGGTGAGGAATCGGTGTCGTGGATGGGAGGAGTAGCTATGGCAAGCGGTGATAACAGGAGAAGGTGATAAAGTCCAGGTGGTGCGGGCCGTAGATGCGATGGAGCCCCGCAACATTACATGTCATGGTATCGGCAGCGTCGTACCCGCCCTTGCAAAAAGCGCAAGGACGGGGCACCCACATTCTCGAAACGGGAAGTGGAAACACGATCGAAAGGCTGGGCCACCTGCGGGAAACGATTTTTGTTTGTCTATCCGTCATGACACTTCTGTCTAGCCCATACCGTCATGACAACATGTTCCACGTGGAACACTTCACGCATTTGGCGGCTCGTTGGTTCGCCGGCGAACCTTTCTCATAAAAAATCCCCCGAGGGATTCAGCCCTAACGGTGCGAATGTAACCTCGTGCCAAACCGCCATCTCCCCGACGATTGCCCATTAGAAAAAACTACACGCCCGCCTCTCCGCCTCCCCGCCTAACTCTTTCCCTTTGAATTCTTTGGCTATTGGCACACTTCGTGCCTCTATCTACCACGCAGGCAGCGGAGGAATCCTGAGATGACCTCATGGAAGACCGTAGCGCTTGCCGTAGTTTTCACGCTGGGGATGACTGCCTGCTCCAGGCAGCCCGCAGTTGAGACCGTAGACGATCCCAATCCCGACGGTCAGCAGCTCCCCTTCGAGCGCGCCCCCAATCGCAAAGGACTTCCCCCTACATCCTCCGTCGCCGAGATGCCCGCCGGTATTCCGATCATGGTGCGCTTGCAGACGCCGCTCTCCAGCGCCACCGCGCGTGACGGAGAAGCCTTCGAAGCGGTTCTCGATGAGCCGATCGTCGTTCGCGGTAAGGTCGTCGCCCGCCGCGGAGCCATGGTCGCGGGACGCGTGGTCGCCGCGAAACCTTCCGACGGCGACCAGACCTCCGGATACATGCGGCTCACTTTGTCTGCTATCGCGGTGAACGGGAGATCCCAGCCGATCCAGACCTCAAGCATCTTCGCTAAGGGAGGGACGCAGGAGGTGCTTCCCACCGCACAACAAACTGGTGCTCCCAATCCCGGGGCACAAGACATCCAGTTCTTCCCCAGTCACCGCTTAACTTTCCGCCTCAAAGAGACCATTCCCGGCCAACCCTAGCATTCCGCCCGTCACACTTGCCTGTGACGGCTGCACTTAATTCCAGAATGGGACAGCCCTACACTTCCCAAATAGGGAGCGTGCGTCTCAGATCGCATTCCTGGCTTTCCCGTCCTGGAATGCGTGCCGTCACCTTCCTTAGAGCGCTACGAACTACATGGATCCGTCTGTTTCCCCCGTGAACGGCTCCCGCAGCGAGTTGTGGGTAAAGCAGGAACCATGAGTGCGGTTGCCACACTTCCCGGAAACTGTCTGGCCGAAGCGCACGAGGACAAGCGCTATCGCGCCATCTTCGACGCCGCGGCCATCGGTATTCTGCAATGCTCCCTCGACGGACGCGTACTCGATAGCAATCCAGCCTTGCAACGCATGCTCGGTTACGACCGCGAAGAGTTGCGCGGCATGCACTTTCGTGAGTTCACTCATCCCGACGACTTTGCCGCCGATTCCGCGGTCTTCGACGAGATGGTTGCGGGCAAGCGAACCTATTACCAAATCGAACTTCGCTACCGCGGAAACCATGACACCAGCGGATGGGTGCGCCTCACCGTTTCTCTGGTGCTCAGTGCCGACGGCGCTTCCCGAGTCGGTCATCGGGATGGTCGAGGACATCACCGAGCGCAAGCGCACCGAACAGCAACTGCGGGAAGCGCAGAAAATGGAAGTCATCGGACGCCTCGTCGGCGGCGTCGCTCACGACTTCAACAACCTGCTCACCGGCATCATGCTCTACTGCGACTTGATTCATGACGGACTCGATCCGCGAAGCCGTCTGCGCCAACATGCCCACGAGATCAACCTTGCTGCCCGCCAGGGAGCGGCCTTGGTGCAACAACTCCTCTCTGTGGCGCGTCAGCAGCCGTCGGAACCGCAAGTGCTCTCACTGAACGAAGTCGTCAGCGGAATGCGCAACCTGCTTCGCCGCCTGATCAGCGAAAATATCCGGCTCACCACGGTCCTCGCGCCCGATCTCTGGCCCGTCAAGATGGATCCCGTTCAGGCGCAGCAGATCGTTCTGAATCTTGCTCTCAATGCTCGTGACGCTTTACCCGACGGCGGAACGATTCGCGTTGAAACCCGCTGCGCGTCTTGGAATGGCTCTGGAGGAATGGTCGAACTCATCGTGAGCGACAACGGTTGCGGCATCAGCCACGAAGTTCGCGCCCGCTTGTTCGAGCCATTCTTCACCACCAAAGCTCCGGGCCAGGGGAACGGCTTAGGACTTGCCACCGTGAAAGGCATAGTTGGCCACTGCGGAGGTTCGATCGCGATCGATAGCGAACCCGGTCGCGGTACAAGCGTCATCGTGCGACTGCCGCGGGTCTCTGCCAAACAGAGAGTCCAAGACACCACCGAGCGCCCAGATGCCGCGCATCCCAGCGCGACTCTTCTATTGGTCGAAGACAACTCGGTGGTCCGCCGCTCCGCGCTGCGAGTTCTCGAGGACTCCGGCTACACCGTGCTGGAAGCATCCAGCGGTGCGCAGGCTCTGCAGTTGTGCCAGGGACGTTCGCAGAGCATCGACCTGCTGCTGGTCGATCTGACTATGCCCGGGATGAGCGGCCATCAGGTCGTTGAGAAACTTCGCAGGTGCTGCCCCAAGCTCCGTGTGCTTTACATGTCGGGCTACGTGCCCTCAGCCCCTGCAGAGGATCGGGAAAATTTAGTTTTGTTCCACAAGCCCTTCAGCAGCGATGCTCTGCTTCAGAAGGTTCGCGAAACCCTTAGTCAACCTCCAGCTTCCACTGCAAAGAGAGGAAAACCATGACCACCGCCGAAGCCACCACGTCTTACCAGCCCCAGATCGAAGGGGCGAATTTTCTGAACCTTCTTGTCATCGATGACGAACGTGCGATCCGCGAAGCCTGCAGAGAAGTGGCGCAGTCTCTTGGCTTCAGCACCTCTGTGGCCGATTCCGCCGAGCACGCCTATCGCCTGCTCGACGCTCAGGGCATCGACGTGGTTCTGCTGGATCTAAAGCTCCCCGGCGCCGGCGGCCTCGAGGCTCTCCGGCAAATCAAGGCCCGGCGGCCCGACGCCGTCGTTATCGTGGTCACGGGTTACGCCACAGTCCAGTCGGCCGTGCAGGCCATGAAGAATGGAGCTTACGACTTCGTTACCAAGCCTTTCAGTATGGACGAACTCAAGTTGCTGCTCGACCGCGTCTCCAGTCACCTGAAACTCAAGACCGAGAATCGTATGTTGCGGGAGAAGATCAAGTCGAAGCAGGGATTCGGCAGCATCATCGGCCGCGCACCTGACATGGAGAAGCTCTATCGCATCATCGCCAAGGCCGCACATAGCAGCCATCCGGTGCTCATACTTGGCGAAAGCGGCACCGGCAAAGAGTTGGTTGCCCGTTCCATACATTTCTCGGGGCCCTACCGCGACAAGCCTTTCATCCCCGTCGACTGTGGATCGCTGGTGCCGACCCTCATCGAGAGCGAACTCTTCGGATACGTTAAAGGCGCTTTCACCGGGGCGGTGCAATCGAAAGAAGGACTGCTGGCGATCGCCGAAGGAGGAACTGTTTTCCTCGATGAAGTCGGAGAACTTCCCATCGACCTGCAAGCCAAGTTGCTGCGCGCCATTCAGGAAAAAGAGATACGTCCTGTCGGCAGCACCAAGCAGATTCCCATCAACGTGCGAATTCTGGCCGCGACCAACCGTGACCTCGAACAAGCCGTGGCTCAGGGAACCTTCCGCCGCGATCTCTACTTCCGGTTGAATGTGTTGAGCCTGCGCATCCCGCCATTGCGCGAGCGCCGTCAGGACATCCCACTGCTCACCGCCCACTTCCTCGAACGCCAGGAGCGCACATCAGGACAAAAGCGCACTTTGACTGATGAAGCACTGAAGGTCCTGCTGGCCTATGATTGGCCGGGCAACGTTCGCGAGCTGGAAAACTGTCTGGAGCGCGCCTGCGCTTTCACGACAGGTCCTCTAATCAACGTCCGAGATCTTCCCACCGACATCCACAGCGCTCCGGGAACTTCGTCGGCAACGGCCAGCGGCGCACCAAAGATCATCCCTATGGTCGAGCTGGAAAAGCAAACGATTCTCAACACCATCACTCAGCTCAACGGCGACAAGTTAATGGCCGCCCGTCTGCTCGGGATCGGTAAAACGACGCTTTATCGCAAGCTGAAGGAGTATGCGGCCCAGGAATAAACTCCCATTCTCGTTTTGGGCTCCCACTGTGGAACTCGGGCGCGAAAGTACGAAATTAAGTGGTGCATTTTCAACGCGTGAGTTTATGGTCAGAGATGTGCAACTGGGTAGACCATGATTCTACTGATCACATCCTCCGCGCGAGCGCCCGAATGCGCGCAAGCGATTCAACAGGCGACGGTCGACAACGTGCAAATGGCTTCCACCTTGCAACAGGCGGGAGCACAACTCCGCAGCGCCGAATACGCTGCCGTGGTGATCGATCAATTTCTAGTGGAAGCCGAGCCCGACGAAACCGAACTGGTAATGCAGCACTTGGGCACCGCGGTCGCACTGCACATTAACTTTGCCATCAGCGGCGTCGAGCGCGTGGTTCGCGAATTGCGCGCTGCCTTGAACCGCCGCAAGCGCGAAGCCCTGGCCGCTCGTCGCGAAGCTGAGCAGGTCCTGCGCAGCGAACTCAAAGGCACCGTCACCGCGATGCTGCTGTCCTGTGAGATGGCGTTGGGGGTCCCCAACCTTCCCCAGACCGCAGAGAACAAACTACGTATGGTTTACGATCTCGCTCGGGAAATGCGCTCCAAAATCGGCCTGATTCAAGAATAGAGAAATGCTGGTGCCCCATCTTTGCCGCGCCTTTTGCGGCAGAGGTGGGAGGAAGTACACACCCTTCCAAACTCAGCCTAGGTTTTCGTCCCGTAGGGACGACCGCCAATAGCCCGGCGTTTCAACGCCGGGTGAACACTCCCGAGATATCCCTCGAAGCGAATCACCCTCATGCCACGTCACCCGCTCCCTATGCAATCTTTTGCACCCCAGCGCTTCCCCAAAGAGTTGTTTCAAAACTCATCAATCCACACTAGAATAACCGGGCAGCAAGCGTTGGACGGCCACTCCTGTCTGGCTCTTTCTTCGACCCCGGGGATTCTTTCATGCATGTCCTTGTGACTGCGGACACAATGAGCGGTGTGTGGACCTACACCCGCGAACTCGTCACAGGACTTGTCACCCGAGGCATCCGCGTCACTCTGGTCAGCCTGGGCGAGATTCCTCTTCCTCAACAGACTTCCTGGATGGAAAGCCTGCACGGACTCGACTACCGTCCGACGGCCTTCCGCCTCGATTGGATGCAGGAAGGCCAGTTCGATCTCGAGGAATCCTCCGCTTACCTCGCGAGCTTGGTAGCCGAGGTGAAGCCCGACGTCCTGCATCTCAATCAACTATGTTACGGAAATCTGCCGGTGAAAGTGCCGCGCATCGTGGTGGCGCACGGGGACATGATCAGCTGGTGGAAGTCCGTCCACGGTCACGAACCCAAGCCTTCGCAGTGGCTGCGCTGGTATCGCGACGTGGTGAGCCGCGGATTGGCCAAGGCCAGCGCCGTCGTTGCTCCCACCCGCTGGATGCTCGATACGGTTCGAACTTGCTATGCCTGGCCCAAGCGCGACGCGGTCATCTATAACGGCCGCAATCCCATCTTCTTCAATCCTTACACCAGTAAAGACGACTCCGTTCTGGCTGTAGGACGTCTCTACGATGCGGGCAAGCAGGTCAACCTGCTCACCCAGCACACGCATCCGCTGCCAGTCTGCATTGTTGGGACCGAGGCTCCCGTTGCCAGCATGAAAATTCCCATCCGTGCGGATGTGAAACTGGCTACCGAGCAAGTGTGCGTTGCCCTCAAGGGCCCGCAGACCGAGGCTCAACTTCGCGCGCTCTATAGCCGTGCCGCTATCTATGCTGCTACGTCGCGTTACGAACCATTTGGGATGGCCGCTCTTGAAGCTGCGCTCTCACGCTGCGCCATCATCGCCAACGACATCCCCACCTTCCGCGAAATCTGGGGAGACGCCGCCCTCTACTTCGAGGCCAATGACGCCACCAGCCTCGCCTCGCTGATCCGCCGCATGAGCGACGATCGCGATCTCTGCCGCACCTACGCCAACCGCGCCTACCAACGCGCTCGCGAACGCTTCACAGCAAAGCGCATGATCGACGACTACCTCGATCTCTACGGAAGCCTTTTGTCCACCGCATCCGCTGCAGCGTAATTGGGTTTCACCGAGAGCTGACGGCTGATAGCTGATGGGGGGCCTGGAATCGTTCCCTCCGAAGCTGATATCTTTACTTCATGGCAAACGTGAAAATTACGATTCGGCCCAACGGCCCTTATCGCGTCGAAGCTCCTGAAGGTTCCGTCGAGCTGGTGGATATCAACGGCAACCAATACGACCTCACCGGCAAACCCGCCTTCTCCCTCTGCCGCTGTGGCGGTTCCGTCAACAAGCCTTTCTGCGACGGCACCCACAGCAAAATTGGGTTCCAGGGCGCAGAGCTGGCGGTGAAAAAGGCCGAGGGTTCGGGAAATTCCTAAGCTGTAAAAGTCCGCTCCGTAACAAACCATCCGGCTGTCGTCAGCCGAAAGGAGGGTCTGCGTGCGCGATTCGCGCGACAAAGAACTCGGCATGCGCCGTGACATCACTCGCCGTGACTTCCTCAATGGCGTTGCCCTCACGGTCGGAGCCGCAATGGTTCCGTCTCCACTTTTCGCCCATGACAAAGAAGACGACTATCCTCCCGCTCGCACCGGCCTGCGCGGCAGCCACGTTGGCTCGTTCGAAGTAATGCACAGCGTGCGAGACGGCAACTTCTGGGATACCGCCGGGAAGCCCGTCGACACCAAAGAAACTTATGACCTGGTTATCGTCGGAGGCGGTATCAGCGGCCTCTCCGCAGCCCACTTCTTCCAAAAAGTCGCCGGACCCAACGCCCGCATCTTGATCATCGAGAACCATGACGACTTCGGAGGACATGCCAAGCGCAACGAATTCCGCGGCAACAGTCGTTTCCTTCTTGGCTACGGAGGCACCTTTTCAATCGAGAGCCCCGCGCCTTACAGTCCGGTCGCGCAGTCGGTGATCAACGAACTCGGGATCGATGTTGCGTCTTATCCTAAATACGTCTCGAAAGATCTCTATCGCAACATGGGACTCCTTCCCAACATCTTCTTTGACAAAGAAACATTCGGCGCCGACAAACTGCTGGCGAACCCCGCTCCGCTCGGCGGTAGTGAAACTGCGGACTCCGCAAATCCCGACTCCAAGCTGTGGAAGCAATTCCTCGCCGACGCGCCACTTTCCGATCAAGGCAAGAAAGATTACGAGCGCCTCTACCACGAATCCAAAGACTATTTGCCCGGCTTAAGTTCCGACGAAAAGAAAGCCAAGCTCGCGCGCATGAGCTACGCGAAATTCCTTACAGAACTGGTTGGAACTAACGATGACGTCATTAAGGTTCTGCAAGCCGGTCCACAACCCCTGTTTGGTCTCGGCATCGATGCCATCGCGGCCCAGGACGCCTGGGGTCTCGACTATCCCGGATTCAAAGGAATGAACCTCGATCCCAAGCCAGGGCAAGGCATGAACCGTGACGCGATTCCCGACGAGGAAGCCGAAAAATACTTCTTCCATTTTCCCGACGGAAACGCTTCGATCGCGCGCATGCTGGTTCGTAAACTGATACCCTCTGCTATCCCGGGCAGTTCCGCTACTGACATTGTCACGGCTCGTGCCGATTACTCCAAGCTCGATCGCAATTCCTCCGCGGTTCGCATTCGCCTGAACAGCACAGCCGTTCGGGTGAAACATATGGGAGACCCTACCACTGCCGAGGAGGTCGAAGTCACTTACGCGACGGGAGGAAAGGTCTACACCGTTCGCGCCGCCAGCTGCGTGTTGGCGTGCTGGCACGTGGTCATCCCCTACATCTGCGACGAACTTCCCGACAAACAGAAAGATGCGCTCGCCTCTGCGGCCAAAGTGCCTTTGCTCTACACCAACGTTGCTATCCACAACTGGAAGTCGTTTCAAAAGCTGGGCGCAAGTTCCGTCTATGCGCCCGGCGGATACCATTCACGCTTCAATCTCGATTTGCCTGTCAGCATTGGTGAGTACGAATGTTCCCAGAAGCCCGGCGATCCCATCGTCGTTCACATGATGAAAACTCCGTGCAAGCCGGGACGTCCTGCTCGCGAGCAACATCGCCTCGGGCGCATGGAACTTTTCACGACGACCTTCGAAACCATGGAGCGCAACATCCGCGATCAGATGGAGCGGACGCTCGGCCCAGGCGGCTTCGATCCTGCACGCGACATAACCGCCATTACCGTGAATCGCTGGCCCCACGGGTACGCCTACGAATACAGCTCTCTCTGGGATAAGTTTTGGCTGGAAGGTGGCGAAACTCCGTGCGAGGTGGCGCGCAAGCCCTATGGTCGCATTGCCATCGCCAACGCCGACGCCGGAGCCTACGCCTACACCGACTGCGCCATCGACCAGGCCTATCGCGCCATCGAGGAAGTCACGAAGAACTAGACTATGAAGGGCTTAGGAAGATCTTGGGAAGGGCACGACTTTAGTCGTGCCATAAGGATCGAAAAGTGTTCGCGCTTTAGCGCCTGAGATTTGCCCCGGAAGCCTGATGCCCGAAGCCCGGTGCCGGTTTCCTAATGAATCGTTTTCGTCTTCCGCGACATGTAATCCATCAAGAGATACTGTCCGAGCGTATACGGAGTTGTGAAGTACGCCTTGCCGCGGCACATCTCGGTCACCTTCTGCACAAACTGCACCAGGCCGTAATCCGAGGCCAGCATGAAGGTGTTGATCAACACTCCAGCGCGCTTGCACTTCGAAACCTCTTCTAACGTCTGACTCACCACCAGCGGATCCAATCCAAAGGCATTCTTATAAATCCGCCCATCCTCGAGCGTCAGTGCCGAAGGCTTGCCGTCAGTGATCATGACAATCTGTTTCATGTCCTTGCGTTGCCGCTGCAGAATTCGTTGCGCCAAGCGCAATCCCTCGCGAGTATTCGTGTAATAGGGACCGACTTTCACCCGTGCCAGTTGTGACAATGGCACTTCTTCCGCCGAATCATGAAATAAAATCAACGACAGCGAATCCCCTGGATACTGCGTACGAATCAAGTGAGACAGCGCCATCGCCACTTTCTTCGCCGGAGTGAAACGATCTTCTCCATACAGGATCATCGAATGCGAACAATCCAGCATCAACACCGTCGCGCATGACGACTGGTACTCGCACTGATGCACCTGAAGATCGGAATATTCCATGTTTAACGGAAGATTCAGACCTTCGCGCTTGATCGCACTCGATAGCGTCGCGGTGATGTCCAGATTCAACGTGTCGCCGAACTCGTAAAGACGTGAGGCGCCGCTGGTCTCGATCCCCGTGGCCAGATCGCGCGTGTCATGGCGCCCAAAGCTCGATTTTCCCAGCGATCCCAACAAATCGCGCAGCGTCTTGAACCCCAGAAAGTCCAGGCTCTTGTCGGTGATCTCAAACTTCGCCTGATTCTGCGCTTCACCCACCTGCCCGCCAACGCTCGACCGCTTTGATGGATCGTGCGGATCATCGATGCTGATGTAATCTTCTTGCTGCATCCGCTCGATGAGTTGCTCGATCAGTTCTTCCAGTTTGCCGTCCGCCTGCATCTGCTGCAGTTGCTGCCGCATCTCCTCGTCGAGCAAATCGCTGTCGAGTAGCGCCTGTTCGAGCGCCCGCCGCAAGTCATCAAGCGTCTGCTCCCCGTCCCCAAAATCGTCGTACATATAATTCTGGAAGCCGCTCTGCAGAAGAAAGTCTGACAGCGCGCCGAGCAGATCCTCCATGCTCATCTCGCCCGCCGGATCCGGCACGTACTTGCTGTAACGAATGCGTTTCATGGTCAGTCGTTAGTCGTTGGTCGATGGTCGTTAGTCAATACCCTGAAGCCCGGCGCTTGAAGCCGATTGGTCGAAACCCGTCGTTAGTCGCTTGGTTTTGACCACCGACCAACGACCAAAGACCACCGACTAGTTGTACGGTCTTCTTCCTCGAAACGGCTCCTCCCGTTCCATCGCTTGTTTCTCCGGATGCTTTGGAGCCTTTTCTCCCGCGCGAAACACGCGCTCTTCGTTGCGCCCGATGCGCTTGTGCGCGTGCAATCCTTCAAGTACGAATTCGGCCGCCGAGACCTGCATCTCGGTGGCATCCTTCGGACCTACGCCAACTTTGCCCAACTTATCCATCAGCCCCTGAATCGTGCGCAGCGATTCGAGCACCTCGGCGGCGCCGGCGGAATCCGCGAGTTGAATCTCTCCGCCCAGATCGAACCATTGCACGACCTGCTGCATGTTCACGCCGTTGAAATAGTCGTCGTAGGTTTTGGCGATCGCAGTTCTGATCAGTTCGCGTCCCACATGATCCGCGCCTTTCATCTCGCCTTCGTATTCGAGCTCCAGCTTTCCAGTGATAGCCGGCATCGCAGCAAAGATATCGCTGATCCGCGGCACCACGGTTTTCTCGTCATTCTGAATCGCGCGCCGCTCAGCGTTGGAAATCACGTTCTCGGTGCAGGAAATCGGCAACCGCTGACTTACGCCCGAACGCTTGTCAATCTTTTTGTCTTCCCGCGCAGAGAACGCGATTCGCTCAATCACCTGCTGCACATATTTCGGAAGATGAAGTTGATACCCGTCGCGCCTGATCCACGCTTCTTGTTCGGTAATCTCGATGCCTTCCTCAACCGAAGCCGGATAGTGAGTGCGAATCTCCGACCCAATTCTGTCTTTGAGCGGCGTGATGATCTTCCCTCGCGCCGTGTAGTCTTCCGGGTTCGCGCTGAACACCATCGCCACATCCAGCGGCAGCCGGATCGGATATCCCTTAATCTGCACGTCGCCTTCCTGCATGATGTTGAACAAGCCGACCTGAATCTTGCCGGCCAAGTCCGGCAATTCGTTGATGGCAAAAATTCCGCGGTTCGCCCGCGGGAGCAATCCGTAGTGAACCGTCATCTCGCTCGCGAGTTCATGCCCACCACGTGCCGCCTTAATGGGATCGATGTCGCCGATCAAGTCTGCAATCGTGACATCCGGCGTCGCCAGCTTCTCGACGTAGCGCGCTTCAGCACTCAGATAGGCGATGGATGTAGCGTCTCCACATTGGTCGATCAGGTCGCGGCAGCGCCGGCAAATCGGAGCATAAGGATTGTCATGAATCTCACAACCGGCAACATAAGGCATCGCCTCATCGAGCAGCGACGTCAATGCCCTCAGGATGCGGCTTTTGGCTTGTCCTCGCAATCCCAGCAGAATGAAATTGTGCCGCGACAGAATCGCGTTCACGATCTGCGGCACTACTGTATCGTCATAACCAACAATGCCAGGAAAAATCGGCCCGCCATCGCGAATCTTGGTGACGAGGTTGTCGCGCAGTTCATCTTTTACATGTCGCGACCGAAGGCGTGCTTCAGAGAAGGGACTGTGGCGTAATTCGCCCAGCGTCCGCGGGAAACTCATGACGGAAAAACCCCCAGGGGAAACCACGTTCTTCGCTGATTATACCCCCGGCGTCATCACAACCCGTTGTGACGTCTAGCCGACAAGAAAATTAGAGTGAGATTGAGCAGAAACGGAAGGGAATCTAACAATGCAGATCTTCTACTATCTTCTGTTTTCTCTTTGTCCTGTGGTGAATATTAACTAGCGTGCCCATTCCCTCCAGCCTTCTTTCGCACGTGCATCGTCCGCCGCAGGTTCGGCAACAAAGCTTCAAAGTAAGAACTGATCCCCCGCAGCCGCTCCGCCTCCGACTTCATTCCCAACAGCGTCTGCTTGAAATCAAGATCCAGGGGCAATGCGCCCCGCCAGGTGAAACGACAATTGTGGATCCTCTCCTGCCGATGCCGGCTCCGGCTCCGCACCCGCGAGCGCTAGAATTTCGTTATGCAGCCGCAATGCCTCGGCGATCTCCTCGCCCGAGGCCACACTTGGGTCGTCCTGAAAGTAAAGAACCTCCGCCTGCAAGAACGATCGCTCCTGGTTGATCTCCATGACTTCGAACCGCTCCCGGCCCTGCGTCACAATATCCATCTTCCCGTCGGGATATTCCTTGGTCACCGTGATGATGTCCGCCGTGCACCCGATCTCTGCCACACCCTCTTCTTCTTTCGCCCGCACCACGCCGAAAGGCCGTTTCTGCGACAGGCATTCGCTCACCATCTCTTTGTACCGCGGTTCAAAGATGTGCAAGGGCAAAGGAACTCCCGGCAGTAGGACCAGGTCGAGAGGAAACAGGGGCAACAGCGTGCTCACCGAAAGCCTCCGTCTTCGAGTCGCGCCGCAGACGGAGCACGTCATTCGATTGTACGCCGTCCTTGACTTGCCTTTGCCGGAAGACTAAAAGCTCGGCATGAGCCTTCCGAGCAAATCTTTCCGGCAAAGTCGTCGTTGTTACTGGCGCTTCCATGGGCATCGGCGAAGCGATCGCCAAAATCTTCGCCGATCACGGCGCCAACCTCGTCGTGCTCTCTCGCGATTCCGGACGCGCCGAAGCTGCCCGCGGCCGCATCGGCCATACCGATCGCACTCTGGCCCTCGCCTGCGACGTTCGCCATCGCGAAGAGATTGACCGCGTCCTCAGCTTGACCCTGCATCACTTCGATCGCTGCGACGTCTGGGTCAACAACGCCGGACACGGCCTGCTCGATTCCGTCGAACAGACTCGAGATGTCCGCCTGCCGAGACACTTTCGATACCAATTTCTTCGGAACCGTTGCTTCCATGCAAGCCGTTATCCCTATCATGAAGCAACAAGGCTCGGGCGCGATCATCAACATCTCCAGCGTTGCCGGACACATCCCCCTGCCATTTCATGCCGTCTACAGCGCAACCAAATTCGCCATGAATGCTTTCGGGAAAGCAGCCCGCATCGAGCTCATGCCTATGGGCATCCACGTCATGACGGTATGCCCGGCTACGTCCGCACCGATTTCGGAGCCAATGCCGTTCGAGGAAGGGAAGTGAAGGTAGTGCGGCCAGAGTCCGTGCGCGGAATCTCAGCCGAACGCGTCGCCCGCGCCACGTTTCAGGGATATCTAAAAAACAAGCGGGAAGTGATCGTCCCCTGGACCATGCATCCAGTTGTGAAGCTCTATCAACTATTTCCAGGCTTGGTGGAATGGGGCATGGAAGAAGAGTGCATCCGCCAAAGTAGCGCCGGGCAGTTCATTCAACAATCAAAAATCAACAATCAAAAATTACCCGAGCTCCCCCAGCATCCCTTCCATCTCCGACAAAGCATGCGTATTTCCAGTCCGCTTCGCCGACGCAATCCCGTCTCCCAGCATCTTCTTCGCTTCGTCCACCCGGTTCGCCGCTGCCAGCGTTTGCGCCGCCATGAAGTATCCCGGCGTGTAATCAGGATGCGTCGCCAGCAACTTGCCAAACTCCGTCAGCGCTTCTTCCACCTCGCCCGCTCTTCGAATACTCCATCGCCAGCCCGTAACGCGCAAACGCGTCGCTGGGATTCTGTTCGAGGACTTCATTCAACATCGCTAATCGATCCATATTTTGTCCATTCTCCAGACACCAATCTACAATCCCATACGCCTCACGTTCCAGTGGCGACGCCTGCCGGTCCTGAGTACAATGGCCCACATCCAATTCAGGAGATTCGCTGTGGCTTGTCCATTTTTCGTCCCGACCGAGAAAATGGAGGACGGTCTCTGGCTCCATCCTTCGCGCCTGCCACTCGGCGCGGGATGGCGCGGCCATTGTTCCGCTCCCGGTCACGAAAACACCGAACTCAGCGATCACGAACTCGCCGAGGGTTGCAATCTCGGATACGCTTCGCGCTGCTCGCGCCTGCCCCAAGACCGTCCCTGCGATGCCATACGCTTTTCCGTCGCCCGCGACCGCGGCTCTTACATCGCCTTATGGTTCGTACGCGAAGCCGCCCATCATCCTATAGAACACGGAATCCTGGAGTACGAAATCGCGGAACGTCGCTGGACTTCCGCCCATATCGACTCCCGCATTCAAAAGATGGCCGAGTGTTACATGGAATCGTATTTACTGCGTAGAATCCCGCCTGCTCCTGCAGGTCCTGATCCGAGCACTCACTCATGAAAGAAACCGCAGATCTGAAAATGCCTCGTCCCGTGCGCGATTCGCAATCGGAGATGGCCGAAATTGTCCTTCCCAACGACACCAACCCTCTCGGCGCTCTCCTCGGAGGCCGCCTTATGCACTGGATCGACCTTGCCGGAGCCATGGCTGCCCATCGTCACTCCCGCAACTACGTCGTCACCGCCGCCATCGATCACCTCGATTTCTGGGTGCCAGTGCATGTCGGGGACCTGGTGATCCTTCGTTCTTCCGTCAATCGCGTCTTTCATTCTTCGATGGAAGTTGGCGTCAAAGTGTGGGTTGAGAATTATTTGATCGATAACTGCCTGCATGTCAGCTCGGCTTACCTCACTTTCGTCGCCGTCGATGCCGGAGGCCGTCATTTGCCGGTCCCCGCCGTCGTACCCGAAAGCGACGAGCAACAGCGCCGCTACAACGACGCCGGACGCCGCCGCGAGATCCGCCGCGCGGAACTCGAACGCCGCCGTAACGCCCTGCGCTAGCGCCTTGGTGTGACCTGGATCACATCGGGACGTAGCGCGCTCAGAGATAATTTCTGTTCAACCCTTTGGGCAATTATGGACAGCGCACTCCTGATTCATCGTCTGCACTTCGCCTTCACGGTCACATTTCACTATCTCTTTCCTCAGCTCACCATGGGTTTGGCGCCGCTCATCGTGATCCTGAAAACCCTTGCCCTGCGCCGCAACGACGAGGTCTATAACCAGGCCGCGCGCTTCTGGGCCCGCATTTTCGCCATCAATTTTGTTATCGGAGTTGTCACTGGAATCCCCATGGAATTCCAGTTCGGTACCAACTGGTCACTGTTCTCCCGCTTCGCCGGAGGCGTGATCGGACAGACTCTCGCGATGGAAGGCATGTTCGCTTTCTTCCTCGAGTCCGCCTTCCTGGGCCTGTTTCTTTACGGTGAGAAGCGCCTCAGCCCCAAAGCTCACTGGTGGTCCGCGGTAGCGGTCTTTCTCGGCTCATGGCTCTCGGGCTTCTTCATCATTGCCACCGATGCCTGGATGCAGCATCCCGTCGGCTACGAAAAGGGCGCAGATGGTTCGGTTCAACTTGCCAGCTTTTGGGATCTCATCCTCAACCCATGGGCCTGGTGGCAGTACGCGCACAACATGAGCGGAGCGGCTATCACCGGAGCCTTCGTGATGGCGGCCGTCGGTGCTTTCTATCTGCTCGGCCGCAAGTTCGTCGAGCACGGCAGAATCTTTGTCAAAGTTGGAGTCGCAGCGGGATGCATCTTCAGCATCCTGCAACTTTTTCCCACGGGTGACGGCCAGGGACGCATGATCGCCCTCAATCAGCCGGTCACGTTAGCCGCCATGGAAGCCTTGTTCGACAGCCAACCGGGCGCGCCGCTCGTTATCATCGGCCAGCCCAACGTCGAAGAGAAGAAGATCGACAACCCCATCATTGTCCCCAAAATGCTCAGCTTCCTTACCTACCGCGCCTGGAACGCCCATGTGCAGGGACTTGACGCTTTCACGCCCGACTCCTGGCCGCAAAATATCCCACTGCTTTATTACAGCTATCACATCATGGTGGGACTCGGGACCTTCTTCATCGCGGTAATGGTGATCTCTATTTTTTTACTCTGGATGGGCAAACTTTTCGACGCGCGTTGGATGCTCTGGATCCTGCTGCTGAGCTTTCCGCTTCCGTACATCGCGAACACCGCCGGATGGCTTACCGCCGAACTCGGACGCCAGCCCTGGCTCGTCTACGGTCTGATGCTGACCGCCGACGGTTATTCGAAAAATGTCTCCGCCGGAAACGGAATGTTCACTTTGCTCGGATTCATGGGAATGTACCTAATGCTCGGCCTGCTGTTCGTCTTCCTCGTCTACCGCGAAATCGAGAACGGACCAATCGCCGAGCCCGCAGCAGCACATTAGAAGATTCGTATCAGGCCGTTGCATCAGACAGAACGATTCGTATCAGGGTATGGCTTCAGCCATACCGCAAACGCAACAACGTTGACCGGCTTTAGCCGCTGCAATTTGAGGTCTTATGGGAACAATCTGGTTCATGATCGTTGCCGTCATGCTGGCCGCGTACGTCGTTCTCGACGGATTCGACCTCGGCGCAGGAGTCGTCTACCTCATAATCGCCAGGACCAGCGAGGAACGCAGAATGGTTCTTCGCTCCATCGGGCCGGTCTGGGACGGCAACGAAGTCTGGCTTCTCGCCGCCGGCGGAACTCTCTACTTCGCCTTCCCGCAACTCTACGCCTCGGCCTTCAGCGGATTCTATCTTCCCCTGATGATTGTCCTCTGGCTGCTCATGCTGCGCGCCATCGGGATCGAGTTCCGCACTCACATCAACAATTCTGTCTGGCAAGGCCTGTTTGACGCCATGTTTTCGGGCGCCAGCATTCTTCTCATCATTTTCTACGGAGCCGCTCTCGGCAACGTCATTCGCGGTGTTCCCCTCGGCCCCGACGGATATTTCTTTGAACCGCTCTGGACGAATTTCCGCCTCGGCCCACATCCCGGAATTCTCGACTGGTACACCATCATGGCTGGAGTCGTCGCTTTAGTCACACTCACCGTGCACGGGTCTCTTTATGTCTCCGTGAAGACCGACGGCGATCTCAGCAAGCGCGCTCGCGGAATGGCGGTTGTGCTCTGGCCCGCGCAATTTTTCCTCACTTGCTTTAGCCTGGTGATGACGTACTTCGCCCGCCCTCACGTCATGAACAACTACGAGGCGTACCCGATCGGCATGTTGATTCCCATCGTCGTCTTCGGAAGCCTCGCGCTCATGATCTGGACCGCTCCCAAAGGCGCCGACAAACTCGCCTTCGTTGGATCAAGCCTTTACATCGTAGGAATGCTGGTGGGTGCCGTCTTCGCACTCTATCCGGTTGTTCTGCCCGCGAGCACTGATCCCGGATACGACCTCACCATCGCTAATTCCATGGCGGGACACCACGGCCTCGTCGTCGGCCTCACGTGGTGGATTCTCGCAGTGGTGCTGGCGCTCGGCTACTTCGTCTTCGTCTACCGCATGTTCCGCGGCAAAGTCCGTTTGGAAAGCCAAGGCTACTGAGAATTTGCGGTGTGGCGCGGGCGCCCTCGCCCGCGTAGCCGCGGAGCGCCGACAGAAACTCGCCATCGTACAATACTCAAGCCAATGCCCCGCTTAACCAACAAAACCGCCATCGTCACCGGCGCCGGCACCGGCATCGGACGCGCCTGTGCCATCGCTCTCGCGCAGGCCGGAGCCAACGTCACCCTCGTCGGACGCCGCCGCACTCCACTCGAAGAAACCGCGAATGCCATCGGAAGCAACGCCCTCATCCTCGAAGCCGACGTCACCAAGACCCTAGACATCGACAGTGTCATCCACGAAACGGTCAGCCGCTTCGGCTTTCTCAATGTCCTGCTCAACAACGCAGGTGTCCTCCATGTCGGTACCGCCGAGCAGATCACCGAAGCCGAGTGGGACCAGACCTTCAATGTCAATGTCCGTGGCCTCTGGCTCTTCTCCCGTGTCGCACTTCCCGCGATGCGTGCAGCGGGAGGCGGATCCATCATCAACATCGCTTCTGTCCTCGGTGTAAACGGCGCCCGCAATCGTGCCGCTTACGCGCCATCGAAAGGAGCGGTCGTCCTGCTAACGAAATCCATGGCGCTCGACCATGCTCAGGAAAATATTCGAGTGAATGCTATCTGCCCCGGTTTCGTCGAAACAGATTTGACCGCCGAAGTCTTCCGCAAGGCTTCTGACCCCGAAGCTGTCCGCCGCGACCGAATCGCCGTCCATCCCATCGGACGCCTCGGCAAACCCGAAGACGTGGGCGGACTCGCCGTCTATCTTGCCAGCGACGAGTCTTCCTGGGTCACCGGCGCGGCCTTCCCCGTGGATGGCGGATATTTGGCAGTGTGAAAGACAGCAGTCAGCACTCGGCAATCAGCCACGCTCCTGAAATATCTGCCCTCATCGCCGGACTGGGTCTGGCTGAATTCTTCCTGCTGAATCCTGGGCTTCGTTCAGCGCCGGGACGCGAAGAAACAAAATTCACCCCCACAGGGCCGCCCACGCGTGCCGAATCCGGGTTGGCTGAATGCTGAATGCTGAATGCTGAGTGCTGAGTGCTGAGTGCTGAATGCTCGCCTCCCCGACTTCCCGTATAATCGACTTCGGAAGGTGACCCTCGTGAATTCCCCCATGCCCCCGCGTCCCGGACAGCAACCCCAAGGCCCGCAACCCCTGCCTGGCGTCGATGCCATCATCGCCGTCGGCTCCGGCAAAGGCGGAGTAGGGAAGACCACCCTCGCGGTGAATCTGGCCATTGCCCTCGTCCAAATGGGTCACAAAGTCGGACTGCTCGACGCCGATGTCTACGGCCCCAACGTTCCCCTTATGCTGGGCACCAGCGACCAGCCGCGCGTCGTCGGCGACAACCGCATCGAGCCTCTAGACGCCCACGGCCTCAAAGTCATCTCGGTAGGATTTCTAAATCCCGGCGACAAACCGCTGATCTGGCGTGGCCCTATGCTGCATTCCATCATCAAGCAATTTCTGGGCTCAGTGGAATGGGGACATCTCGACTACCTCGTGATCGACCTTCCTCCCGGCACCGGCGACGTCGCGCTCTCGCTGATTCAGACGGTCCCGCTCACCGGAGCCATTGTCGTCTCCACGCCCTCCGATGTCTCGCTGCAAGACGCGCGCAAAGCCATCGAAATGTTCCGTCAGATGAAAGTAGACATCGTTGGCATGGTCGAGAACATGAGCTATTTCGTCTGTCCCAACTGCAATCATCAGACCGATATCTTTTCCCGCGGCGGCGCCGAGAAAACTGCGAAACAGTTTGGAGTGGCTTACCTCGGAGAGGTTCAACTCGATCCCAAAATCCGCGAAGCCGGAGACAGTGGCTCGCCCGCTGTGCTGAAAAACATGGATTCCCCTTCGGTCAAATCACTCTATGAATTCGCGCGCAAAGTCGTCGCGCGTGTGACAGAAGTGAAATCCAACGCCCCCGAAAGCGTAATCCAAATCCAGTAGCGTGAACTTCAGCCGCGGAGCGGCGTCAGAGTGCAGCCCACGGCGTAAGCCGTGGATGGGAGAATCGCGCTTTCAGTGGCCCTTCGCATACGGGGCCACTTGCGCATTCTTGTCGCCAAGGTCGAGCCCGAATGTTGGCCTCTCGTACGTCCCTGAAATCTTTACCGGCAGAACCTCGCCTTTCTTCCTCTTCTTGAAGAACGGATCCATCATCTTCAACAAGAATGCCTTCGCTCCGGTGGTGGTGTTCGAAATCTTCGTATCCACGCGCATTTGCCCGCGCAAATCAATCCTGTGGTTGATCACGTTGTAGCTCCCGTGCATTCGCGCGCGCGCGCCCGGCACTCCGAACGAGAGATCTGAAAACTGGGCTACGCCATTTTCGAGATTCACTTGCCCGATCAGGTCAGTGACCACGGTTTCAGGGTCGGCCGACTCTTTCTCTCCGCGGGCTCCGGCGCTCAGCTTGTCTACTCCTTCCTGCGTCGCAGGCGCAGAGAACTCGCCGCCGCCGATGCCAAATTCCCCTTTCAGCGTAACTTTCTTCAGGAAGGGCTCATCTCCGGGCGGAATTTCTACGGTCGCTCGCAAGTTGACAGCTCCCGACATCGGCGCCCGCTCTTTCTTCACGAACAATCCCAGCAGATCTTCGATACGGCCGTTATTTGTGCCCAGTTCGATACGTGTTGTTTTTCCCGGGGCCTTCGCCGATTTTGCAATGCTGCCTTTCGCCACCACGCGCGTCTTTCGAAACCGGGCATCGACGCGTTTCAGAAAAATATCGCCGTGAGTCGCATCCACGTAAGCACTGAACTGGGTCATAAGGTGCACCGGGTGTTCTCCCATCGTCACTTCGAAGTTTGGCGTATCGGTGGTACCCGAAATATCGATATGCCCCAGATTGCCGCCAAACTCGCCCTCCGACGATAGCGTCCCGGCGATGCCACGATAAATGCTGAGATCCGCCTGCGCGAACGTGTATTTACCTGACACTGTAGTGCGCGCCGGGTCGGTTTGATCCCACACGCCAAACTTTCCCTCCGCGCTGATTTCCCCCGGCGGATTGGGATTGCGAAGCTTCACGCGGTAATTCAGAGGATCTTTCCACCCCACGCCGCTAAAGACCGCTTCATGGACTTCAAAACGCATTGGCGCCTTGCTCGCATCCTTCGCAGCAACTTCCAGTGTGGCTCCATTGGCAACGATCTGCCCAATCGTGAGCGACGACCGCGTGGTATGAAGAGCTTCTCCCGTTCCGAATGCGGGAATCGTTACGTGCATTCCTTCGGCAGTAATCTGACTAATATGGCGAGCAAGAATCCCAGTGTAGCTTCCGCGAATCGTCAAACGATCAATAGTGATCAGTGGGAGCGCACTTTTCCCATGAACGAACACCACTCCATCCAAAACACATCCGGGAGCAGGGAAGTAGGTGCGATGAAAGGCACGAGCATGCACCTGGCTGTCGCTCGCTTGCTGGAGATTTTCGATGACGGTTGGCTGCTCAAAAGGCCACCAGCGGCGCCAAAGGAGCACCGCCGCAACAACAAAGACTGCGAATACGATCAGGCCAAGCGCGAGTCTGCGCCGGTTTCTTGAAGGATTCGCCGCCCCCGGTGAGTTGCGAGGCGGCCTAGTGACCGCAGAAGACATGAGGCTTCGACTCTGAACCTTCCGGCAAGGTTGCTCAGAGTGAGAAACGCTCGGTCAGAGCGTTGCACTCAGAACTCTCGCCGCGACCATTTCTCCCAACGCTGGCCCGTGCTTGAACCCGTGGCCTGAACCGCCGCCCACGATCCACACATTCTCCGCCGCCGGATGCTGCTCCACAATGAAGTTTCCATCCGGACTCTGCTCGTACTGGCACACCCGAGTCTCCACTAGCGGCGCATCCTTCATCCCGGGAAAACGGTAGGACATATATTCGCGTACTACTTTCAAGCCCTCGAGACTCGCTACCCGCTCACCCGTCGTCGGATCAAACTCCGGCCCCCGCGTGTCGTCTGCGATCTTGAATCCCCGCCCATCATTCCCCGGAATTCCATACATGAACGGCGCTCGATGATCTCCCCACACGGGCAACCGCGCGTCCGAGAACCGGTCGTCCCCGGCGGGAGCGCCGAAGAAAAACAAATCCTGCTTCGTTGCCTTCACCCGAGCCCCAACCGCTTGCGGGAACAATTTCCCGAGCCACGGTCCGCACGCAAATACATAAGCGTCTGCCGCCAGCTTCGATCCATCGGACAACTTCACCGCGTCCCAGTTCGATCGTTCCAGATCACCTTCAATCGCCGCCAAGCGAAACTCTCCGCCTTCGGCCAGAAATCCCTCCGCCACTGCCTGGCAAGAAACTCGCGCCATCAAGAATCCGCCATCGGGTTCGAAGATCCCCCACGGAACATCGTCCAGATAAATCTGCGGCCATCGCGACTTCATCTCCGCGCGCGAAAGCTCCTCATAACGAATCCGCGCATCTCGCAACTCCACAATCGACCCACGCTCAAACTGATCGTCCCCCTCCGCCGCCATCCACAGAACACCAATCCGATGCATCAACTGCCGCTTCCATTTCTTCTCGTGCTCACCCCACAACACCGCCGCCCTGGCCGCCATCCTTGTATAAGGCTGGCCCGGACCATACGTCCCCCGAATCACTCGCGTCTCCCCGCCCGAAGAGGCCCGCGAATTTCCCGGCCCCCACGCATCCACTAGCGTGACGCGCGCTCCCCGGCGCAAAAGATAGAGCGCCGTCCACCCGCCAAACGCCCCGGCCCCCACTACGACCACATGCGGTTTCGTCATCCCCGCCAAACTAAAGCACCCCCTCAACTCCGGTCAACGATTAGCATTCTCCCCTCGAGAGTGCTAACCCTTGACAGGGACGGTTGAGCTTCCTAGAATCAATGCTGGGGGAGTTTAGCTTGATACTGTCTAAACTCCTGTATCTACTGTAGTTAATGGGAATCGAGCAGTTAAGACATGCCTCCACAGCAATCTATCGGCGATCGGGAACGCGAGATTCTGACCGCCATCGTTGAGACTTTCATCGCCACCGGCGAACCCGTCGGATCGCGTACCCTGGCCCGCGTCAACCGTGAGGGACTCAGCCCGGCCACCATTCGCAACGTCATGGCCGACCTCTCCGATGCCGGTTTGCTTGAGCAGCCGCACACTTCTGCCGGACGTGTGCCTACTCCAGAGGCCTACCGTTATTACGTCGAGCAACTCACCGGTACGGCACACCTATCTCACACCGACGAGAGCATCATCACCGACTCGCTTCACGGAGTTGCCGACGTGCAGGAATTCATGGAGCGCACGTCGCACGTGTTGTCGCTGATTTCACGCAACGTCGGAGTCGCGGTAGCCATCGATGGTCCGAAGAACGCGCTCGAGCACGTTTATTTCTCGCGCCTCGGCGATCAGAAAGTTCTGGCCGTAGTGATTACGCGCTCGGGTCTTGTCCGCGATCGTGTGCTGCGTCTCGATCTTCCGCAAGCGGATCTCGATGCCGCCGCCCGCTTCATCAACGACAACTTCCGGGGATGGACCATGGACTCCATGCGCACCGAACTCGGCCGCCGTCTCGAACAGGAACGCAGCGAGTATGACCGCCTGATGAGTTCGCTTGACCAGCTCTATCGCCAGGGCGCGCTCGCCGCGGATGATTCCAAACAGTCCGTCTACGTCGAAGGCGCCGCAAACCTCGTCACCGGCGAGCAAGACAAACAACGTCTGCAAGAATTGTTGAAAACGCTGGAGGAGAAACAGAAAGTCGTCGAACTGCTCAGCGCCTATCTCGATGTCAAACAGGAAGCGGTGCGCGTCGTGATCGGACTCGATCAGGCGCTACCATCCATGCGCAATCTGGTGCTCATCGGCGCCCCGGCCCGTGTCGGCGGAGAAGTCATGGGCTCGCTCGCCGTCATCGGACCCACGCGCATGGACTACCAGCACACGATGAATGCCGTCTCCTATATAGCGCGCCTCTTCGACAAACTATTAAACGAAACCGACCAGTAGCGTCGGCGTCCCGCCGGCCAAGATGAACGAGAAGTAGGGAGGGTAAAGGGAACCCAGCACGATTCCCAACCGCGAAGCGGCGAAAGAATGCAGACCACGGCGCAAGCCGTGGGAAAGAAAACGTAGAACGAATAAGCTCCGAAGGGGCGAAAGAAACTAGCCCGGCAAGTAAGTGCCGCGGACAGCACTAGCGGAAAGCATCTATGCCACGTACTAACGGAAAATCCGAACTCGATCCTGAACAACTCGACACCGAGCACGAACTCCCCGCATCCGACGACACCGAGGAGATCCCTGTCCGCAACGCCGAACCGGCGGAAGGCCGCGACTCTGAGCTGCAGAAGCTGAAGGCCGAGCGCGACAATCTCGTCGATCGCCTCGCTCGTCTGCAGGCCGAATTCGAAAACGCCCGCAAGCGCGCCGCGCGTGAACAACAAGAGTTCCGCGAATACGCGGTCGCCGACGCCATCAAGCCGCTGCTCCCGGTTCTCGACAGCTTTGAGCGTGCTTTGCAATCCGCTCCGGAAAAATCCGAGTTCCGCGGAGGCGTTGAGCTCATCTATAAACAATTGCAGGATGCGTTGACCAAGCTCGGGCTTCAGCCGGTTCCGGCCAAAGGACAGCAGTTTGATCCGCATGTCCATGAAGCCATCGAGATGGTTGACACGAATAAGGCCAAAGACCATGAAGTGCTGGAAGAGTTGCAGCGCGGTTACAAAATAAAAGACCGCCTGATTCGCCCAGCCATGGTGAAAGTGGCAAGAAACGATCATTAGTCGGTGGTCGGTAGTCGTCGGTCGGTAGTCAAAACCGCCCACGACGCAGTGACCAACAACAAACGACGAACGACCGAGGACCAAACTTATTCCGGCGAACGTGAAACGCGACTATTACGAAGTGCTGGGCATCACCCGCACTGCGACCGAGCAGGAGGTTAAGAGCGCCTACCGCAAGCTGGCGCTCCAGTACCATCCCGATCGCAATCCCAACAATCCCGACGCGGAAGAAAAATTCAAGGAATGTAGCGAAGCCTACGCCGTCCTCTGCGACGCCGATAAGCGCTCCGCCTACGACCGTTTCGGACACGCTGGCGTCAGCAACGGCATGGGCGGATTCGATCCCGCCGCCGGTGTCGATCTCAACGAAATCCTCAACGACTTCCTCGGCTTCGGTTTTGGAGAGATGTTCGGAGGTCGCTCCTCCGGTAATCGCCGCACCCGCGCCCAGCGTGGCGCCGACCTGCGCGAAGATCTGACCATCGACTTCGAAGACGCTTATTTTGGCACCGAAACCAAAGTCAACGTCCGCCGCCACGAGACTTGCGAAGATTGCCACGGATCCGGCGCGGCCAGCGGAAAGGCTCCCGCCACCTGCAAGTCCTGCGCGGGACGCGGCCAAGTCCGCTACCAGCAAGGCTTCTTCAGCATCGCCCGTACCTGTCCTACTTGCCAGGGCAGCGGCAGCGTCATCACCGACCCCTGTATCAAGTGCAAAGGCGAAGGCCGCGTACTCCGCCAACGCGTCGTTGAAACCAAAATTCCTGCAGGCGTTGAAGATGGCACGCGCATCCGCTTTTCCGGGTATGGCGAAGCTGGACCCTTCGGCGGGCCTCCCGGAGACCTCTACGTCGTCCTCAACGTCAAAGAGCATTCTTTCTTCGAACGCGAAGGCAATGACCTGCACTGCGTGATGCCGATCTCATTCACTCAGGCCGCTCTCGGTGCTGAGATCAGTGTTCCCACGCTGGAAGGGAATCACACGCTGAAGATTCCCGAAGGCACGCAATCCGGAACCACGCTGCGGGTCCGCAACAAAGGCATACCCGTGCTCAACGGCCACGGCAAAGGAGACCTGTTCGTCGAGATCCGTCTCCAGACGCCGCAAAAACTCACCAAGCGCCAGCGCGAACTCATGCAGGAACTCGAAGGCATCACCCACGTGGAGAACAAGCCCCAACGCCGCACCCTGCTAGGCAAAGTAAAAGACATCTTCGGCTAAGTTTTTCCTAAATTGTCATCCCGAGCGAAGCAAGCGATGAGCGAAGCGAATCGCCCTGCGAAGTCGAGGGACCTTGCGCCTTCTTCGCCCAACCGACGAGGTGAATCCGCTAAACTACTCCCAATGACCCGCCGCCGCTTCATCGCCGATGAAGTTTCAGAAAATCACGCCACGCTTACCGGAGAACACGCCTCACATCTCTCCCGCGTCCTCCGCGCCCGTGTCGGCCAGGAGTTCGACATCACGACGCCGACTGCTGTTCGTCAGGCGCGCATCACGTCCGTCACCACCGACCGCGTGGAATTCGAACTCGGCGAAGAAATCCGCGCCGCTAAACCGGCCAACATCACCCTCGTCCTCTCCATCTTCAAATTCGACCGCATGGAATGGGCCATCGAAAAATGTACGGAACTCGGCGTGGCTCGCATCATCCCCGTGATCGCGCAACGCACAGAGGCTCACCTCGTCTCTGCCGTCCCCAAGCGGCGCGACCGCTGGCAACGCCTCGCCCTGCAAGCCTCCGAACAATCGCGCCGCACAAGTCCCCCGGAAATTCTCGTGCCGGTCAAACTCAAAGATGTGCTTGGCGCTGCCTCACCCGCGATTGTTCTCTCGGAAAACGAGACCTCCGTCATGCTTCGTGACGCGATCCCAACCGCCGCATCGACCCTTACCCTCGCCCTCGGCCCTGAAGGTGGATGGACAGAAGCAGAACTAAAGCAATTCCAAGAGGCTGGGTGGACCTCCGCCTCCCTGGGCCCAACCATCCTCCGCGCAGAAACCGCTGCCATCGCTGCGCTAGCCATCGCCCTCTCCGCCCTGCCATAACCCGCGCCTTGTCATCCTGTACATTCTTCGCTGCTGTCATCCCGAGCGGAGCATGGCGATGAGCGAAGCGAATCGCCTCGCGCAGTCGAGGGACCCTGAGTCTGAGTTGGGGTTCCCGGAATCAATTTCTTTGCCGCGCCGAAGTCCCACGATAGAATCGTTCAGCCATGCGTCCACGTATCGTCTTGTTATTGCTCGCGACGGCACTCTCTGCAAGCGCCCAATCCGACAAAGGCTCCGACATAAAGCCTTCGGACCAGACCGCGACTCCTTCCCAATCCGCCGAGGCGACCAAGCCGCCAACCACGGCTCCGGGCGACTCGACCAGTCTCGAGCCCGTCAAGATTCAGAAAGCAGACTATCCCATCGAGGCAGAACGTCAGCAACTTCAGGGCGAAGTAATCGTGAAGCTGTTGGTCTCGGAAACTGGCGACGTAGAAGCGGTCGAGGTCGTCAGCGGAGACCCGATCCTCGCTCAAGCCGCCGTCGCTGCCGCCAGGAAGTGGAAGTTCAAGCCGTTCATCAAGGGCGACAAACCTGTCAAAGCCTCCACTAAGGTTCCTTTTGATTTTGCCTTCAGCGACAGGATTACTGACAAGTCCCCGCCCCCGGTGCCAGAAACCCAGAGTTCGAGTAACAAAGACTTGCCGGATACCGTGCGAATCTCGCAAGGCATGGCGCAGGGCCTCCTTATTCACAAAGTCCAACCGACTTATCCTCTGGCGGCGCGAAATAACCATATTCAAGGAACGGTGGTGCTGAACGCGCTGATTGGACGAGACGGCCGCATTTCTGAACTGGAACGAATCTCTGGCCCTCCGGAACTCACGCCTGCAGCGGCCGGTGCTGTACAACAGTGGCGCTATAAGCCTTATCTTCTCGACGGGAAACCGGTTCAAGTACGGACACAAATCACAGTCATTTTCACGCTTAGTCCCTGACCCGCCAAACCTTGGATCCCCGAAAATTCCCCCGACGGATATCCTCAGCCTCTCTCTGCTATCCTCACCTCAATGCCCGCAAAGCACTCTTTTACCCCTGACGATCGCCAGCGCCAGGCCATCGAACACGTCTACGGTCCTATGCTCGTCGTCGCGGGTGCCGGAACCGGCAAGACCACCGTCCTCATCCGCCGCATCGCACGCCTTATCAGGGAAGAAGGCGTCCGCCCCGATGAAATCCTCGCCGTTACCTACACTGAGAACTCCGCTCGTGAGATGGCCGAGCGCGTTCGCGCCGAGCTTCGCGGGACCGATGTTTCCGAACTGAAGACCAAGACTTTCCACGCCTATTGCAATGAGCTTCTGATTCGCCGTGGCAAGGGCTTCGACCTTCTGGAGGACGCCGATCTGTGGATTCTCTTGCGCCGCCGCATCCGCGAACTCAAACTCGACTACTTTGTACGCGCCGCCAACGTCAGCCAATTCCTCAGCGATTTGCTGGAATTCATGCGCCGCTGCCAGGATGAGCTTGTCACTCCCGAAAAATATGCGGAGTACGTTCGCCGCGTCGGCTGCGGTGAAGTGGCAGTCCCGCGAGTCAGCAAGTCGAAAGACGCCGTCAATCTCACTCCTGACGAGGCCCACGGACGATGCCAGGAAATCTCGCACGTCTTTTCCACCGCCGACCGCATTCTGCGGGAGCTCAACCTTGGCACCTTCGGACAGATGATCACCCGCACCTACGATCTTCTCGAGAGTGACCCGCAGATCCTCGAACAGGAACGCCGCGGAGCCCGTTTCATCCTCTTTGACGAATTTCAGGACGCTAACTTCGCCCAAGTAAAAATCCTGCAGCGTCTCGCAGGCGAGGAACGCAATGTCTTCGCCGTCGGCGACCCCGATCAGGCTATCTACCGCTTTCGCGGAGCATCGAGCGCGGCTTTCGCGCTCTTCCAGCATCATTTCCCCAACGCTGGCCTCGTCGTCCTCGAGAAGAATCGCCGTTCCACGACTCCCATTCTGCAGTCCGCCTTCGGCGTCATCGCAAAGAATCCCGAAGTCTTCTCCACCACGAAGAACGTCCTGGCTTACCGTCGGTCTCCTCTTGTCTCAGCCCGTGAAGAACAAGCCCAGGCGGACGGGAAGCCCTTTCCCACCGTTCCAGTCGAAATGGCTTTCGCCGACAAAGAAGTGGAGGGCGCTGATGTGGTCGCCACCATCCTCGAGAAGAAGAAACAGCTCCGTGCCTCGTGGAAAGACTTCGCTGTGCTCTACCGCTCGCATTTGAACAACGATGAGGTGGCGCGCCTGCTGGCGGAAAAGGAAATTCCGTTTTCCATTGAAAACCTCAACGCCGCCGACACTCCCGAAGTTCGCGATTTGCTCGCCTGTGCCGGCGCAATAGTTTCGCTCCGCGACAGTTCCAGCCTGTTTCGTGTCGCCGCTCTACCGCAATTCACGGTCAAGCCTGAGGAGCTTCGCGCCGGCATTCGCGCTCTTCCTCGCGACGACCCAGGCCCTGGTGTTGCCACTGTGCTTGAAAAAATTCCTGGCGGTCCCGCGGTCCTTGAATCCATCAAGGCAGCCAAAGAAGAGATAGACACCCGCTCAGCCGACGCTCGCGCGGCGCTCGAAATCATTGTTCGCCGCTTCGATCTCCGCCGTGAATCGCCTCCCATGATAGCGCTGCTCGATTTCACCTCCCGATGGGAAAACAAGCCCATTACTGAAACCCGCAAGCTCAGCGAGTTGCTCGAATACCTCGATGACTTCCGCGACGCCATGGGCAGCATCCCTGTACCCTCTACCTCGGACGATGCGGTCAGATTGCTCACCGCTCACGCCGCCAAGGGTCTCGAGTTTGATTACGTCTTTGTTCTCCGCGCACGCTCTGGTTCGTTTCCATCAAACTTCAAAGAGCCTCTGTTCGAATTTCCGCAGCGCTTGCGCGATCCGGATTCCGCCGGCCAGGGAGATGATAAGACCCTCCACGAACAGGAAGAACGCCGTCTCTTCTATGTCGCGATGACGCGCGCCCGCGACTCGCTCACCATGTACGGAAAAAAAGGAACCGGGAAGACCGATCCCTCGCCGCCCGGCTACTTGCGCGAGCTTTCCAAAGATCGCAAGCTAACGGCGGCAGTGCGCGTTCGCCAGCCACGAGACTTCCAAACCGACATCTTCGCGGTGGCCTCTGTTCCTCTCACCCGCACCGAGGAATGGCTAACTCTGTCGCCCGTTTCTAATCTCGCTGCCCGCCTCAGCGCCAGCGCCGTCGCTGCCTACGAGAAGTGTCCGCTTCAATTCAAGCTCGAACGCGAATGGCGCCTGCCCACAGAGCCGCCCGGACCTCTGCAATACGGCGCCTCGATGCATCGCGTGCTCAAGGCCTATTACGATTCGGTCCGCGCCAACCGTCCCATGGACGAGACCACGCTCATCGACCTCTTTCGCGCCGATCTTGCTTCCGCGGGCTTTCAGGATCCCTATCAGTTCGAGCTCTACGAGAAGCAGGGAATCGAGCAGTTAAAAGACTTCATCGCCGTCAACCTTCGCAACGGTTTCCCGCAAGTTCTTCACACTGAGGAACAGTTTGAAATGAAGATGGGCGCCACCACGATCGTGGGACGCATGGATCGCGTGGATGATCTGGGTGACGGCTCGGTGGCCATCACCGACTACAAGACCGGAAAGCCCCAGACGCAGGACGACGCCGATGAAAGCCTTCAGCTTTCCATCTATGCCCTGGCCGCAAAAGCCAAGTGGGGATACCGCGTCGACCGCCTGGTCCTCTACAACCTCGCCGACAATAACTCAGTGGCATCAGTGCGCGATAGCCTTGAATTGCAAAAGGCCCAGGCCCGCGTGGAAGAAGTAGCCCACGATATCGCCGACGAAAAATTCCACCCGACCCCCGGCTTTCACTGCTCCTATTGCCCCTACCGCAACCTCTGCCCCGAAACTGAAAAGCGCTTGTACTCGATCAAGTAGCAAGGCCGTAACAAATTGTCATCCTGAGCGAAGGGGCGCTTCTTGCGAAGCGAGAAGCGCACCGCAGTCGAAGGACCCCTACTCCACGATGAAGCCTCCCGACAAAAACTTAGGGGACGCTTTCGCGTCCCCTCGGTTCCTTGCTTTGCCTGGGCGATTAGTGCTTCTTCTTGCCGCCCTTTTTTGCTGCTTTCTTCTTGGTTGCCATTGATCTATTCTCCCTTTCCATTTTTCATGGACTATGCAACGGTCTTCTGTTGCAACTGTTTGATTGTATAGAGTCAACAAAATGTGATGTCAAGAGAAAAATGACATCGCACGCGCATGCGACCGACACACCAAAGTCACCTTGGGTACTCCGCGTGACAAAAATTCTCCGATCTTCATCCTCATCACACTCACCTCATCGAAGAAAATGTCATTCATCGTGTCCGAGTATCGCATCGCCGCGAAATCTCCCCGCACTTCTCCGCACCGGGGAATTTCAACGTTTCGCTTGCTCGCGACATCTATAATGGAGAGTCGCGAATTCATACGAGGAGTCGTTCATGACCGCATCTGACGAGGTTGTCATCATCTCCGGCTGCCGCACGCCCGTCGGAAAGTTTCAGGGCAGTCTCTCTGATTTCACCGCGCCGCAACTCGGCGCCATGGTCGTGCGCGAAGCCGTGAGCCGCGCTCACATCGATCCTAAGCAGGTGGACGAGTGCATCATGGGCAACGTCATCTCCGCTGGACTCGGTCAAAATCCCGCGCGACAGGCCGCCATCTTCGGAGGTTTGCCTCCTGAAGTAGGTGCCATGACTATAAACAAGGTTTGCGGCTCCGGACTCAAAGCCGTCGCTCTCGCAGCGCAAGCGATTCAGACCGGCAACAGTTCCATCGTCGTTGCCGGAGGCATGGAATCCATGACCAACGCGCCCTATCTCCTCATGCAAGCGCGCAAGGGATACCGCCTCGGCAATCAGCAACTCATCGACTCCATGGTTCACGACGGCCTTTGGGACATCTACAACGACTATCACATGGGCATCACCGGAGAGAACGTCGCTGAGAAATACAACATCACTCGCGAAGAGCAGGATGAGTTCGCCGTCAACTCTCATCGCAAGGCGATCTCCGCCCAGAAAGAATGCCGCCTCAAAGCGCAGATTGTCCCCGTCGAAATTCCCGCGAAGAAGAAAGGCGCGCCCCCGACGATCTTCGACAAAGATGAATCGCCGCGCGAAGACACCACCATTGAAGTTCTGCGCTCGCTGAAACCCGCCTTCAAAAAAGATGGCACTGTCACCGCCGGCAACGCTCCTGGAGTGAATGACGGTGCCGCCGCCCTCGTCGTCACCAGCGCTGCCCGCGCCAAAGAGCTCGGCGCACAACCCATGGTCCGCATCGTCGCTCAAGCCACCAGTGGAGTCGAACCGAAATGGGTGATGATGGCCCCGGTGGGCGCAGTACGTCAGATCTGGGAAAAAACTGGCTGGAAAAACGAAGACGTCGATCTCTACGAACTCAACGAAGCTTTCTCAGTGCAGGCGCTTGGCGTGATGCGCGAACTGAAGCTCGATCCCAACAAAGTCAACGTCAACGGAGGCGCAGTCGCCATCGGACACCCCATCGGCGCCAGCGGAGCCCGCGTCCTCGTCAGCCTCATCTACGAAATGATTCGACGCGACGTCCACCGCGGCATTGCCGCCCTCTGCCTGGGCGGAGGCAACGCAGTAGCCATGGCAGTAGAAAGATAATCTTTTTTATTTGCTGACATCACACAAACGAGGGGTGCCCCATCTTTGCCGCGTTTTTTGCGGCAAAGGTGGAGGCAAGGACCCAACCCAGGCACGAGGTAGGTTTTTTGATTTCAAGAAATAGAGGTCGGTTTCGAACCCGTCTTCTCAGCGCTCTCCGCGAAACCTCAGCGCACTCTGCGGTTTAAGATTTTGGGTTTTCCGACGTCACCGGCAAACTCACCGTAAACATCGCCCCGCCCTCCGGTCCCGACGCTGCCTCCACATTCCCGCCGTGCTCCCGCAGAATCGCCTTCGAGATGCTCAACCCCAATCCCGTTCCTCGCCCCGGCCGCTTCGTCGTATAGAACGGATCGAAAATATTCGGCAGAATCTCTGCCGCAATCCCGGGACCGTCATCTTCAAAGATTACCTGCGCCAGATCGCCAGTGCGCGCCATCCTGATCCGCAAAATCCCGCGATCATGCACCTCGCGCATCGCCTGCTCCGCATTCAATATCAGATTCAGGAAGACTTGCATCAACTGGTGCGGATCCCCGCTCACCGCCGGTACCGTCGCATCAGGCACGAAATCGACAGTAATGTTGTTCTTGCGCAGCGAATACGCATGCAGATGCAGCGTCCTCTGTACCAGTTCGCTCAATTGAATCGGACTCTTCCCCGGCGCCGGTGGCCGCGAGAAATATGTCAGGTTCTGCACAATCTCGGCCGCCCGCCGTCCCTGCTGCTGCAGCATCGTCAGCTGTTTTTGCGACGGCATATCCTTCTGATCTTCCAGCAGCAACTCCGTCAATCCCAGAATACTGGTCAACGGATTGTTCAATTCGTGCGCGAACCCACCAATCATTTGCCCCATCGCCGCCAGTCGCTCGCTCTGGATGACCTGCTGCTCCAGCTTCTTCTCAATCGTGATGTCCCTCACTGAAGCAATCACTCCGCTCGGACGGTTCTCCGCGTCGTACAACGGGCTGGCCGACGCCCGCATTGTTCTCCAGCTTCCATCGCGATGCTGCGCCCCGTATTCACAAAAGCCGAACTTCTTCTTCCCCGCGTTCACCTCCTGGCACAGCGTCACAAACTCTGGGGAATGTCCCGCCTTCTCATTCAGTTTCGTGCCAAGAAGATCCGAAGGCCTGAACCCCAACAAATCGCGGATCCTCGCGCTCACAAAGCTGTACCGCTCCTCGAGATCAATCACCAGGATCAGATCCGGAAAACTCTCGAGCAAATAGCGCTGAAATTCTTCCTGCCGGCGCAGCGTACGTTCCATCTCGCGCCTGCCAGTCACATCCACCAGGGTGCCCTGGAATCGGATAACCGCTCCCGCCGCATCCCATACCGCCCGTGAAGCGTCGAGAAACACGCCGGTGCTCCCGTCTTTGCGCCGCAGGGATATTTCGCGAGTTCGTACCCCGCCGCGATCGTCCGCACCCCTTCCAAGCGCCGCGGGTTGGCCCACATCCGAATTCAGTCCGGTGGCCTCCAGCGCGATCAACTCTTCCTTGCTGCTGTAGCCCAGCATCTGCACCAGCGCCGCGTTTGCGTCCAGCAACCTGCCCTCGGGGGTACTGAAATACACCCCCTCCTGCAAAGTCTCAAACAGTTCAGTAAAGCGCCGTTCTTTCTCGCGCTCCTCAGTCACGTCCCGTGCCAGAACACTCACGCCCACCACTTCATCGCTTTTCACAATCGCGTTCAGCACGCAGTCGAAATACCGGACTCGAGGACTGTTTTTGATCTTCGCCGTCACCAATCCTGACCATCGCCTCCGCTCCAGAAAACGCGCCAGCCCTTGCTCCACATCCGCCCGCGACGGTTCCTCCAGGAATTCGTCGAGCTTGTGATCGACGATGTCTCCATAGGCAATCCCCATCAACTCCGTCACCCTCTTGTTGACAGTTCTGAGTGTCCCGTCCAGTGACATGGCAAATGCCCCATCATCAATCGAATCGATTAGTTCCTTGAAGCTGCGCTGAGAACGCGCAATGACTTGCCCCAATTGGTCGAGCTGCGCTTCCGTGGGAGTTGCGCGCTCTTGCAAGCCTTGCACCAGTGTCTTCATTTCCGCCACGCGCTTCCGCCGCCCATAACTGAACGCCGCAAAGGCGAGGGCAACGCAGAACAGCGCTACCGGAAGCAACCCCAGGTGATAGGGAAGATCGTGCAACCGCTCCCACGACTCAGCCGCTAGCGCTGCCGCCAGCAGCACCAGAAAGAGCAAGGCAATTCGCCACAGCCACGCTTCTTCTTTTTCAAATTGACTGGGTGCCCGCGAGTGGGAGGGATCCTGTTGGTCGTCCGGCATAAAAAAACACGTGAGGCGTTAAACAAATCCTAGAGCACCCCTCCGACCCACACAACCGCAACCTGTTAGACATCTTGGTACGCGGCAGGCTGCCTGGGATTTCTCAGCGGCCTCTGCGGCAGTTCTCCGCGATCTCTGCGGTCAAGGCTTGTTCTTTCTTCGCGACCTTAGCGCCCTTTGCGGTTAAGTCGTCTTGCTTCGCTGAAGACTGACGACCGAAGACTGACGACTAGCATCACCCCAACCAGTGACCCCCATCACCGTCATTCCGTCCAACCGCAGCCTATCCTCAACTGTCGGTCGTTTGGCGTTCTCCCGTCCCCACGCGTCCGCATCGCGGACCCATGCTCTACAAAACTCTCAGCGCAGCCGTCTACGGCATCGACGCCAACATCATCGAAGTCGAAGTCGACTGCTCGGGCATCAAGATGACCGAGGACCACTTCCACACCGTGGGCCTCCCCGACACCGCCGTGCGCGAAAGCCGCGACCGCGTCCGCGCCGCCCTGAAAAATTGCGGATACGACATCCCGCCCACCCAGATCACGGTGAACCTTGCCCCCGCCGACATCCGCAAAGAAGGCTCGGGATTCGATCTCCCCATGGCGCTCGGCATCCTCGGCGCCTATGGAGGCCTCAACAAAAAAGAAATCGCCGACTGCTTGTTCGTAGGAGAACTCTCTCTCGACGGTGGAGTGCGCGGCGTGCGCGGCGCCTTGCCCATCGCCATCGAAGCCCGGGGCAAGAAAATCACTCGCTTGGTCGTCCCCGAACTCAACGCCCGCGAAGCCGCCATGGTCGGAGGCGTCGACGTCTATCCCGTGCGCTCGTTGCTCGATGTCATCCGCTTCGTGAATACCGGCAACGGCATCGTGCCTTTGAAGGTCGACACTGAAACACTGCTCAGCGACTCCCAGCACTACATCGTCGACTTCAAAGACGTTCGCGGACAGCAAACCGCCAAACGCGCCCTCGAAGTCGCCTGCGCAGGAGGTCACAACATCCTCATGATCGGCCCTCCCGGCTCCGGCAAGACCATGCTAGCCAAACGCATGCCCACGATTCTTCCGCCATTCACCTTTGAAGAAGCCCTGGAGACCACCAAGATTCACAGCGTCGCCGGAGTCCTCGATCCCGGCGCAGGATTAGTCGGCGTCCGCCCTTTCCGCGCCCCGCACCATACCATCTCGGACGCCGGCCTCATCGGCGGAGGCGCAATCCCTCGCCCGGGCGAAGTTTCACTCGCCCATAACGGCGTCCTGTTTCTCGACGAACTCCCAGAATTTCCCAGAAATGTATTGGAAGTGATGCGCCAACCGCTGGAAGACGGCACGGTCTGCATCGCTCGCGCCGCCATGTCGCTGACCTTTCCAGCCCGCTTCATGTTGGCCGCCGCCATGAATCCCTGTCCCTGCGGATACTTCAACGACCGCAGCCGCGAATGCCACTGCACTCCGCCGCTGATCCAGCGCTACATGTCGAAGATCTCGGGACCGCTGCTCGACCGCATTGACATCCACATCGACGTCCCCGCCGTGAACTATAAAGAAATGCGCGCCGGCAACGAACCCGAAAGCTCCGCCAAGATTCGCGAACGCGTCATGCGAGCCCGCGACTCCCAACTCGCCCGCTTTGCCGCCACGAACACCCGCGAGAGACTCTATTGCAACGCCCAGATGGCCCCGCGCCACATCCGCGCCTTTTGCGACCTCTCCGCCGACTGCGAACGCCTGCTCGAACGCGCCATGACCCAGCAAGGACTGACCGCCCGTGCCCACGACCGCATCCTGAAAGTGGCCAGAACCATCGCCGACCTGGAAGGTGCCCCGGCCATCCAACCCAAACACATCGCCGAAGCTATCCAATATCGAACGCTAGACCGCACCTTCTGGGCGTAATCTGGCGAGGCCGTTCTTGTCTGAACCACCGCGAAACGAGGGGTGCCCCATCTTTGCCGCGGTTTTTGCGGCAAAGGTGGGAGGTAATGGACCTTCCTATAGCGCGAAACAGGTTTTGCTTTCGTTTTTCTGATAAAAACAAAGATTTAAGGCAGGCGGTAGCTCTTTAACCACATCACCCGCACCCAAATGCGCTAGATTGTATTACTAGATTCTGAATTCTTCGCTCACAATGGGCTTTTACACTTCGTCATGATAAAACTTATGACTAACCTACAGCGGTCAATGGAAGACTTGGCCGCACTTATTCGACTTACTGCAACACCATGAATGATCGCAAGATGATGTTCTGCAAACGTTCTCTATATCAGGCATGAAACTAACGGGACCCTTCTGCTGCCTCTTGCTGCTGTCCGCGCCATGGTGCGTGCCGGCGATGGCCCACTCACCCACTCGTCAATCCCCCCATCAAAACGCTGCGGTCCGATATCGCCACGCGGATAAAACTCTCAGAAACGACTACGCCCTTCCGCCCGACGCGCCAACCGTCCTGGCAAAAGCCCTCACCTCCCCTTTGGATGACAGCGATCAAAAGTTAGTGAAAGCCGCAGGCATGGCTCTTGCGGAATTCCGAGGCGCCACCGCCCTTAAGAATTGCGATTGGGGATTGACCCCCGAAGCTGGCCCGTCCGCGGATACTTCTTACCGCCAGGCCATTCGTGAGTTAGTGCTGGTCTCCGGTATTCGCGCGCGTCTCCGCTTTCGCGACGGTCACTCAGAGGACGCAATCTCCGATACTCTGGCTGCAATGACCGCTGCCCGCCATCTGTCGCTCGATGGCACCCTCGCCTCGGTTCTCATCTCTTACCAGTTGGAAGACCAGATTTCCCAGATCCTCGCCCGCAATCTGTCTCGTTTGTCGCGGCCGCAATTGCGGCAACTGGCGGCGAAGCTATCTTCACTGCCGCGGAGCGCGAAGATGTCGGACGCTCTCCGCTCTGAACAAATCGACAGACATCCTCTCTTGACCGTCGTCCGTGGAGCCGCTGGCCGGGACGACTTGATCGCTCATCTGTCCAACGGAGTTCCGTTGTTGAATGGAGAACAAGGCCGGGCTCAGCAGGTAGTCGATGGATGTGGCGGCTCCATTCACGGCTTTACCGCCTGCCTCGACCAACAACGCGCCCTTTACGAAACATGGATCGCATGTTTTGCCGAGCCTCCGGGGCAATTCGAAAGCGATTACAATCTGCAGCTGACAAAATCGGCAGCCGCCAACCCGATCATTCGCTTCTTCACGCCCGCTCTCCCGCGCCTTCGCTGGGCAGAGGCCTACAGCCGCACCCGCCGTATGCTCTTGCTGGCCGCCGTTGCGGTGCAAATGGACGGCCCGGGCATCCCTGGTTCGATTTAACGACCCTTACCAGGACGATCTCTTTTCCTTTATTCCGTTGGAGCACGGCTTCCGCCTGCAGTCCGAGCTGAGCGACGAGAGTGGCCCGATCGGTCTGTCCATCCAGCCCGATTCGCCTTGAGAGACGTGCTTCTTCGGCTCGTTCCATCCTGCAGTTTGGCGCGAATCCCGCATAACCCCAACCTCCACATACACATACCACCCCATCGCTAAGAAATCCTTGACGTCCCCCCGTTTTCCGCGTAGAGTAGCGCGTTCTAGGGAAATGTTCGAACCAGTCAGCACCTGATGTACCTCCGCTGACAATGGACTGAATCCTGAAACACTGAGAAACTTTCCAGTCCTGCGGAGCATCTATTATTGTAGTCAGAAAGCTTTCCCGCATATCCCATCTGAATTGAGGCAGTTAGACCTTCTGGCGCGGGAACCCGCGACCGGACTTCAAGATGGGGGACCGGGGGCTGACTGGTGTATTAAAGGAAGAGAGGATTCATGCGTTCTGATCGCGTTTTCGATGCTTTGCATACTTTGCGGAACCGTTATATGCTCTGCCAGCTTGCGTCCAAGGCTACTCGTAAGTTTCATAAGCCCAACACTCGAATCCAAGAGACCATGAACGAGGTCCTGGACAAGATCGCAAGCTCGGAGCGCACTTCGGTTCTGAGTGAACCCGAACATTTTGCCGAGGCTCAAAGGCGGGCTGCTTAGTCCGCCCGCCTTTCTCCTCGCGAGTACAAGTCTTTCCTTTTGCTGAACCCCCCTTTGAAAATCTCCTCGCAGGTGAATAATGACCATCGCTGAACTCAAAGAAAAAAACATTACGGAGCTGACCAAGATCGCCCGATCTCTGGATCTGCCCGGCGCCAGCGGTCTGCGCAAGCAAGACCTGATCTTCAAGATCCTCCAGGCGCAAAGCGAAAAAGAAGGCCACATCTTCGCCGAAGGCGTTCTTGAAATCCTTCCCGACGGCTACGGCTTCCTTCGCTCTCCCGATTACAACTACCTCCCTGGCCCCGACGACATTTACGTCTCGCCCTCCCAGATCCGCAAATTCGATCTCAAGACCGGAGACACCATAAGCGGCCAGGTCCGTCCTCCGCATGAGGGCGAAAAATACTTCGCGCTGGTGAAGATCGAAGCCGTGAACTTCGAGTCTCCCGACGAAGCGCGCAACAAGATTCTGTTCGATAACCTGACGCCGCTTTATCCGCAGGAGCGTCTCAAACTCGAGACTGCCCGCGAAAATATCAGCGCCCGCGTCATGGATCTCCTGACCCCGCTCGGCAAAGGCCAGCGCGGTCTCATTGTTTCTCCGCCACGCGCCGGCAAAACCATGCTGCTGCAGAACGTGGCCAACTCCATCACCACCAACCATCCCGAAGTCGTCCTCATGGTCCTGCTGATCGACGAGCGCCCGGAAGAAGTCACCGACATGCAGCGCTCCGTGAAGGGTGAAGTCATCTCTTCGACCTTCGACGAGCCCGCCGCCCGCCACGTGCAAGTCGCGGAAATGGTGATTGAAAAAGCGAAAAGATTGGTCGAGCACAAGCGCGATGTTGTCATTCTTCTTGACTCCATCACCCGCCTCGCCCGCGCCTACAACACCATCGTTCCCCCCAGCGGCAAAGTCCTCTCTGGTGGCGTCGACTCCAACGCCCTGCAGCGCCCAAAGCGTTTCTTCGGATCCGCCCGCAACATCGAAGAAGGCGGCTCTCTGACCATCATTGCCACGGCATTGATCGACACCGGGTCCCGCATGGACGACGTGATCTTTGAAGAATTCAAAGGCACGGGCAACAGCGAAATCATCCTTGAGCGGAAACTCGTCGACAAGCGCACCTTCCCAGCCATCGACATTCAGCGCTCGGGAACCCGAAAAGAAGAACTGCTCATTCCGAAAGAAGACCTGCAGCGCATCTGGGTTCTAAGAAAAGTCCTGAACCCGCTGTCGCCAGTAGAAGCCATGGAACTGCTGATCGAGCGTCTCGCCAAGGCCACCACCAACAGCGAATTCCTGGCCAAGATGAGCACGCTGTAAAAAGAAACTAAGTCACAAACGGGTGCATAAAAGGGTGCCCCATTTCTCGCGGTTTTTGCGAGAAGTGGGGCTTTTCATTTGCACCGGTTTTGGTTCGTACCAAAACAACCGAGGGGTGCCACATCCAAACGTCGCGCGTTTTGCGACGTTAGGGTGGGAGGCAATGCGCCGTCCGTCATTCCCCCTCAAAAAATCTCCCAATCTCTCCCCAATGCTTCCGCATAATCAAATCCGTACTCAAATGTCCCCCGCGTTTGAATGACTTCAACTTCACCCCAGTCGAATCCGCAAACTTTTTGACCGACCGCCACGGCACATACGGATCATCCTCCGCATGAAACATCATCACCTTCGAGGCCGTGATCTCCCCCGCATGAAACGCGGGATTAAAAAACTTTCCTCTGTGCAACTTCGCCCAATTCCGCGCCGATAACCGGTACCCGTTCCCCCACGCCTCGCGAATGTAAGCCGCGTAACTCGGATTCGAAGTCTCGGCCTTCTCCGACGAACGAAGAATCCCCCAATCCACCACGGGACAATTCGCCACCACTCGCTTCACCCTTGCATCGAGCGAACATAGCAACGCCGCCGCCCCGCCAAAACTCCCGCCAATCACAAACACTTTATCCGCAGATACCCGAAATCGCCGGCCAAACGTGACCTCGCGAAACTCCCGGCCCAACCCGCCAATCACATCCAAAATATCTTCATGCGGAGACCGCTCCAGAAACTCCCCGCCACTCTCCCAAGCCCCGCGATACCGCGGATAGAAGACCCAATAGCCCTTCCCAGCCAAGAACTCCGCCAGTCCCTGCTTCCGCGGGATCGAAGGCATCCCATCGCACAACACGATTACCCTCTGTCGTGTCACCCTTCGTGACGGAGGCAAGAACTCACACACAATGTCGCCAGCAAATCGTGTCCTGAACATATTCAAATCGGGTCTTCGATTGAACTAAAAATACCGAGGGGTGCCCCATCTTTGCCGCGTCTTTTGCGGCAAAGGTGGGAGGCAGGACACGTTACGAATTCCAGAATAGGTTTGAAGCCTTCTCTGTGACTCTCTAGTCTCTGTGGTGAAAACTACGACGCCTTCGCCTCCGTCCCCGCATCCGCCACGTACACCCTCCCCGGAGCCCCCGCCGGAATCTTCTCCGCCAGAAATCGGTCCTTGATCCGCCTCCGCAGCTCCCGGCTCACCGCCCACTGCTTATTGGGACGCGTCTTGATCAGCATCAAATACTCCGCCTCGCCATTCCCCACCTTGTCGATCCCCGGCACCTGTATGTCACCAACCATGTCAACCGAAAACGCCGGATCGTGCCTCACGTCCTCGCCAATCTGCTGCAGCAGCGCCACAATCTTGTCACTCGGCTCGCTGTAAGCCACGGTCACACGCAACGTAAACTGCGCCCAATCTCGCGTCATGTTCGACAAAATGGTGATCTGGCTGTTTGGAACCATGTGCAGCGTCCCGTCATCATCGCGCAGCACCGTCCGCCGCAGGCTCATCTCTTCCACCACTCCCTTGACTCCCGCCATGCGCACCGTGTCGCCAATGTTGAACTGGTCTTCGAACAGCACAAAAAATCCATTGATCCAGTCTTTCACCAGTGTCTGGGCGCCAAATCCGATCGCCAACCCCGCAATTCCCGCGCTCGCCAACAGCGGACCCAGATTCAATCCCATCAGCGACAGTGCCTGCAACCCAGCTACAAACAGGATCACAAACACTCCAATGCTGTTGATCACCTCCGCCAGCGTGCGAATCTGCTGCGCCCTCAATCCCTGTGCGAACCGCCTCTCCTTTAACTCCGCAATCTTCCCCGTGATCACCCGCAGCACGCGGATCAGCAGCAGCGCGCCCAGCATCACCAGCGCCAGCTTGGGCATGTCGTGACGGAGAAAATTCAACGCATCCTCGCGCCACCCATGCAACAACCCCGGAATGTCTTGGACGTCCAGGTCCATCGCGAAAATCAATCGACAATCCATAATCCGGCGCGATTATAACAAGCCATCGCAGCCCTTCTCCGTATAATGATCCCCGATTTCATCCCTAGCTTGAGGTCGTCATGCGCTCTTCGACTGCTCTCCGCCTCATCACTTTTCTTCTCGTCTCTGTCATCGCGTTCAGCGCTCCCCAACAAAACCCGCCTTTCGGACCGCCGCAACCCAAAGACGAACAGCGCGAGAAAATAGAAAAAGAAATGGCGAAAAAGGCCAACGAACAGCGCCAGGCGGAAATTCGCCGCGACTCCGAACAACTTCTAAAGCTGGCCACCGAACTCAAACAATACGTCGACAAATCTAACGAAAACATCCTATCCGTCGAAGTCGTCCGCAAAGCCGAAGAAATCGAAAAACTAGCCCACAGCGTCAAAGAAAAAATGAAGAACTAGTAGCGCGATCGCCTGCGCCACCAAACCGAGGGGTGCCCCATCTTTGCCGCGTTCTTTGCGGCAAAGGTGGGAGGCAAGGACCTTTTCCACACGAATAGGTTTTCAAATTAGAAGATCCAAATCAGTGGAAAGACCGGAACGCAAATAGCGTCACCGTCCCGCCAGCCGCGAGTTCCATGTGTGGAGACAGCCTCCTAACTCGCGTCTACCCATTGCCCCCATAGCGATCTTCCGCAGCCTTCGCGCGCTCTGCGGTCGAGCTTTTTCTAGAGGTTTCTCTGTGACTCTGTGTCTCTGTGGTGAAAAAGGTTTACCAGTTCTCTTAGCGCTCTTTGCGTACTTTGCGGTTTAGTCTTTGTTCTAGAGGTGTCTCGTGCCTCCATGTCGCAGTGGTGAAAAAACAATGCTAAACTCTAGTTGCAACTGGTTTACAACTATGCCGCTCCCTGAAACCGAGCAACCCGGACGCCTGCAGGCCGAACTCATGTCCCGCGGCCTGCGCATGACCCGCCAGCGCCGCACCATCCTTGCCGTCATGGAAACCGCCAAGCAACATCTCGACGCTAGCCAGATCCTGCGCAAGGCTCGCAAACTCGACCCTCAGATCGATCGCGTCACCGTCTACCGCACCCTCAATCTGCTCAAGCGCCACGGCCTGATTGACGAACTCGACCTCATGCACATGCAGGGAGAGAAGCATTATTACGAGCGCCGCCCGCAGCGCGATCACATCCACATGGCCTGCCTGCGCTGCGGCAAAATCATGGAATTCGAAAGCGACCTCTTCGACCGTCTCAAAGGCCAGATCCAGCGCGACTGCCAATTCCACATCGTCGTCAGCCGCCTCGAAGTAGGCGGCTACTGCGCCACCTGTCGCTCTTCCTCCTAAATCAGACTCATCCAGCACGTGAGTCTCTCTTTGCGTCCTTTGCGTATCCTTCGCGACCTTTGCGATAAAAAGCTTTTCCGGCGTCGTTGCAGCTCGTTGCATCAATCCTGAAACAAAAAATGCGGTCCCGTGATCCCAATCACTTCCCACGTCTATTTTCCGTTACCATTGGAAGGTATCACAATATGCAACTCAGTTGCAACTAGGAAGACTATGATCGCATCGACACCTCTTACTGTTCTTGATCCTGTCCCCGTCTTGGCGCACCCGCGGCTGCCCAGGAGCGTCCCTACTTCGTCACCTACTCCCACGAAATGGAAGAACCCGGCAACCTCGACATCGAAAGCTTCAATGTCGTCGGCAATCCGCCCGGCGGCAATCTCTTCCTCGGCTCGAACCTCGAATTCGAATATGGCGTGAAAACCTGGTGGACCTCCGAGTTCTATCTTGACGGACAGATCACCCAGCACGAAAGCACCATCTTCACCGGTTTCCGCTGGGAAAACCGCTTTCGCCCCTCGCTCAGTGAACATGTCATCAATCCTGTCATCTATATCGAATACGAAAACATCAGCTCCGACAAAGCCCTGCGCGAAGTCATAGGACACGACGGCCTGCCCGACTTCGCCGGTCGCAACAATCGCGGCGACGTCGAACGCGAAATGGAACTGAAGCTAATTCTCGGCAGCAATCTTCACGGATGGAACATCAGCGAAAATATCATCGCCGAAAAGAATCTCGGCGCAGATCCCTGGGAATTCGGCTACGCCTGGGCGAGCCAGCCGCCCTATCGCGCTCGCCGCCAGGCCCACAACTGCACCTTCTGTCCGAAAAATTTCAGGCTGGCCTCGAGATGTACGGCGGTCTCGGCGACCGCGACAGCTTTCGGCCTGCAAAACACTTCGCACTACGTCGGTCCGACCATCAATTGGACCGCCCCCAATGGCACGACGCTCTCCTTCTCACCGCAGTTCGGACTCAATGACTACAGCATCCCTCGCCTCTATCGCTTCGGCATTTCCTACGAGATCGAACAATTCCTCAGCCTGTTTCACCGGGAGGCTCAATGAACGGCGCATTCTGCCTGCGTTGCTGCTAGCGTGTTTGATTCAGGCAGCCCACGCCTCTGGGCCCGACGGCAATTGGCTCGATAAAATTCCTGTCGCGCGATCACGAGAGGACGAACCCGTATCAAAGCCAACCCGACGCCGTCTCCGCTGGACGCCGCATTTACGAAGATCATTGTATGAAGTGCCACGGGGAAAATGCCGAAGGCAACAAGAAGCACCCATCACTACACACCGACCGCGTCCAAAGCAAGCCACTGAAGGAGACATGCACTGGCTCCTAGTCAACGGTTACATGAAGAAAGGCATGCCCTCGTGGTCAAAACTCCCTGATCCCCAGCTATGGCAACTCATCACGTACATCAAATCTCTGCAGTAAACGCGGAAAGCCTCGCGTTGTTTGTCTGCGCCATGATACCGTAGGGGTGCCCCCATCCTAACGTCGCGCTTTTTTGCGACGTTAGGGTGGGAGGCGAAGGCCCGATCGGCCCGGCGTTAGATCTTCTCGGCGTTCTCTGCGCCGCCCTCAGCGCCGCCCTTTGCATCCTCTGCGGTTAAAGGCTTTTCTCCCTCAAAAAAAAAGCCACCCGCTCCAGCGGTGGCTCTTGAAAAACGTTGTTTGCTAATCCCCCGCAGCGGGTGCCTCCATCGCCACCACATCGCCCGACCGGATCCGCATTCCGTAGAACGAGCGGTACACGAAGGTGATCGAAACCAGGAAGAACACCAGCGCCAGAATGTCGCTGACGTTCGCTCCCATGTCATTCGTCAATTTCACCGCAAGCTCGACAGCCAGCAAACCGAACAACGTGGTGAACTTGATGACCGGATTCAACGCCACCGAAGACGTATCCTTGAACGGATCGCCCACGGTATCGCCAATGACCGTCGCATCGTGCAGCGGAGTGCCTTTCTGCTTCAGTTCGACTTCCACAATCTTCTTCGCGTTATCCCATGCTCCACCGGCATTCGCCATGAAGATCGCCTGGTACAAGCCGAAGATCGCAATCGACATCAAGTACCCGATGAAGAAGAAGGGCTCGATGAACGCAAATGCCAGGGTGGCAAAGAACACCGCAATGAAGATGTTCAACATGCCCTTCTGCGCGTACTGCGTGCAAATCGCCACAACCTTCTTGCTATCCGATACCGACGCCTTCTCCACGCCTTCCAGTTTGATATTCGCCTTGATAAATTCCACCGCGCGGTACGCACCCGTCGACACTGCTTGTGTTGACGCGCCCGTGAACCAGTAAATCATCGCTCCGCCGGTGATCAGTCCCAGCACAAATGGCGCATGCAGCAACGAGAGCTTGTCCACATTCGCCGTTAGTCCGTTGGTGAGCGCCATGATGATCGAGAAAATCATCGTGGTCGCGCCGACGACTGCAGTCCCAATCAGCACCGGCTTCGCCGTGGCTTTGAACGTGTTGCCGGCGCCGTCGTTTTCTTCCAGCAGATCCTTGGCACGTTCGAAGTTCACGTCGAAGTTGTAATCCTTCTTCAACTCCGCCTTGATGTTCGGAACCTGCTCGATCAGCGACAGCTCATACACCGACTGCGCATTGTCCGTAACCGGACCATACGAATCGACCGCAATCGTCACCGGCCCCATCCCCAGAAATCCGAACGCCACAAGTCCAAATGCAAACACCGGGGCCGCAATCATCAAACTCCCCAACCCCTGTAAAGCGAAGAGATAACCAACAGACATCAAAGCCACCATCGAAAGGCCTAAATAATAAGCGCTGAAGTTGCCGCTTACGAAGCCGGCGAGGATGCCTAGCGAAGCGCCTCCTTCCTGGGCTGAGATCACTACTTCGCGGACGTGGCGGGATTCGGTGGAGGTAAAGACTTTCACCAGTTCCGGAATCACGGCGCCCGCCAGGGTGCCGCAAGAGATGATCGTCGCCAACTTCCACCACTGCGTCGTGTCTCCTCCTAGGCTGGGGATAATGATCCTGGAAATGATGTAAGTCAGAATGATCGAGACCACTGAGGTGATCCAGACCAGAGACGTCAGCGGCGCTTCGAAGTTCATCTTGTCGACGTTGCCGTAGCGGGCCTTGGCGATCGCGGCATTCAGGAAGTACGCGCCCGCACTCGACACCAGCATCATGATGCGCATGACGAAGATCCACACCAGCAACTGCACCTGCACCGTAGGATCTTTGACGCCCAGCAGAATGAACGTGATCAGCGCGACGCCAGTCACGCCGTAGGTTTCGAACCCGTCGGCGCTCGGACCAACCGAGTCGCCGGCGTTGTCGCCCGTGCAATCGGCAATCACTCCGGGGTTGCGCGCGTCGTCCTCTTTAATCTTGAAGACGATCTTCATCAGGTCAGAGCCAATGTCGGCAATCTTGGTGAAGATACCGCCGGCAATTCGCAACGCCGCCGCACCCAGCGATTCACCAATCGCGAATCCAATGAAGCAAGGACCAGCGTAGTCGCCAGGTATGAAGAGCAGGATGATCAGCATCATGAGGAGTTCCACGCTGATCAGCATCATGCCGATGCTCATGCCAGATTCGAGCGGAATCTGGTAGATCGGATACGGTTTTCCTCGCAGTCCGGCGAACGCCGTTCGCGAATTCGCAAACGTGTTTACGCGAATGCCAAACCACGCCACACCGTAGCTACCCGCGATGCCGACCACGCTGAACAGCAGGATGATCGCCACTCTTGCGGCGTCATATTTCAGCAGCACGCCGAAGTACAGCAGAATGACCACCGCGATGAACGCCCACAGCAGCATCAGGAACTTGCCCTGTGTGATCAGGTAGGTCTTGCAAGTCTCGTAAATCAACTCCGAAATTTCGCGCATTGCCCGGTGCACCGGCAGGTTCTTCAGGCGCATGTAGATCGCGAGGCCGAATCCCAGACCGGCCACGCAAAACAAAATGCCGATCAGCAGAAGGGTGTGTCCATCAATCGCGTCGTTCAAAAACTTCACTGCCGAAAGGTCGGGCAGTTTGAGGTTAGCTTCGCCGCCCACGTCCGAGCCGGATTGGGCAAAAGCAGTCGACGCGCCCATCATGAGGGCGAAGGTCGCTGCCACAGTCTTGGTCAAACGGCTTCCTTGGGACGCAATTCGAGCGAACCCGATGCGCATGGAATCCTCCAGAAATCAGAAGTCAGTCAGGATGACTACGTGTTTAGGCTCCGTCTTTCCGGCAAGTGAATCCCTGCACTCTGGTTGAGAGCGCTGGGAGCGCATCGCCGGAACTCCGAACACGCTTCCACTGCAAGACAAGAACAATGAGTGCTGAGCTTGGCCGCGTCGGATGTTTCACGCCGGACAGTCCGCCCGCAAGACCCTACGGCCCAGGAGCGAACCCGGCACAAAACCAGCCTTTATAGCATCTTGCGGGAGGCAGGTCAATGACGACTCCGGTCGCCGGTCGACGGTCACAGGTCGCTGTGAGGCCCTACGTCGCAGGGCACGTTCCCTGACACGCTGTCCATGTGACTCCCATGCCATGCAGCCGCAGCACGTCTTCCGAGGATAACTTTCCAGGGTGGAGAACCGCGTCGTAAGCGTAGAATACCAGGGCGTCTCGCGTGATACACCAGTTCTCGTGGCGGACGACGCCTCCGCAATGCTCGCAGGCCGAGTCGGCGCTGTAGCGATTGCTATGGAAGACTGCGGAATTCTTCTGATCAGCAAACATGACAGCCCTCGGATCGTGGAATGCCTTGCGGCACTATCTACGTTCTGGAGGCGATCGTAAGCGCTTGGAGATCGAGTCCTAAGGGCGCTCGTCACAGGGACGTGTGACGTAAATCACGTGCAGAGGCGCACCATCGCCGGACCAGTTGCGATCGGGACCCTGCCGGGGATTTTGCACCAACTCATCGGTACCGGGTGTAAAGTTGTGCCGATTTTCACGAAGGTTCTTGCGTTTCCGGATTAAGGTCTTAACATGTGGGAGCGACGGAAGCTTTCGCCATCGAGGTATCTACATTGCGCACCGCTTTAAAGCTCAGCTCTGCTCTCATTTTTCTGATCACGATGGCCGTTGGTCGACCGGCTCCCGCTGCTGCGCAGATGAATGTGTTGTACAACTTCAACGGCGTATCTGACGGCTGCAATTTGGGAGATCAAACTCTCACGCAAGGCCGCGACGGTAAACTCTACGGAAGCACGGTCACTGGAAATGTCTATCGGCGGGGGACGGTATTTCAGATTGGTACCGATGGAACTTATCACTTGGTTCACGTGATGGGTGGTCCCACCGGCGGATATCTTGCGTGGACGGGAGTGATCCTGGGCACAGATGGTTTCCTCTACGGAGATACACAATATACGACCGCTCCCAAGCCCACTGGATTGGGCATCCTCTATAAAGTCTCCAGCGGTGGCTCGTTCGCCACGCTCGCCAACTTAACAGGAACGCAGGTGGGGTATCCCCTTTCACAACTTGTGGAGACGCCGAGTCATTTCTTCTATGGCACCTCAGCAGGCGGAAACAGCGCGGCGCATGCCGGGGCCGTCTTCCAGCTCAACTCGGCTGGAACAGTCACCATCCTTCACTCCTTCGATTCCTTCGACGGCTTCATGCCGGGGAATGAGCCCCTGGCCGTTGGTCCGGATGGGGCACTTTACGGAACGACATTAGATGGTGGTGAGGGTACGAACGCGTCTGGCACTGCTTATAGGGTGACTCAAACCGGCCAATTCACACTGCTCTACACATTCATCGTGCCAGTTAACACTTCTGCCAACCCACAAGGGCTAATCGCGGCGGAGGATGGCAATTTTTACGGGACCACACAAGGCTCATTCGGTTTGGACGGCACCGTCTATCGCATGACGTCCGCCGGTGTGCTCACGACTTTGCATACCTTTACCGGTGGCACGGACGGGAATTCTTCAACATGGACTCTGGCTTCAGGAGCAGATGGCAAGCTTTATGGCGTAACTCAATTCGGTGGAGCGAATGGCACCGGCGTGGTGTTCTCCATCGGAACCGATGGAAGTTTTCAGGTGGAATACAACTTTCCGAACGGTGCTGGAGAGTACGCCGAGGCCGGCTTGATGCAGCATACCGATGGTTTATTTTATGGGACGATAAAGGGTACGAACGGCTGCGGTTCGATTTATAGCCTGGACTTCGGCTTCGGACCGTTTGTAAAGACCGTCCTCAACGCTGGCAAAGTCGGCTCGCAGGCGGAAATTCTCGGTCAAGGCCTGACCGGCACAACTGCAGTCACGTTCAACGGCGTTTCTGCGACTTTCACAGTTGTGTCGGATACCTATCTGACTGCCACCGTCCCGAGTGGCGCGACAACTGGCCCGATCCAGATCACGACGCCAACTGGCGTGCTGAATAGCAATAAGAGTTTCGAAATCTTGCCGTAACGACAACCAGCCGCGCGCGGCTAAAAGATTTCGCACTTTGGGTTTAACACCTCGGATTTATTTCCGTCCCCGACTTCTGAACCGTGCGGTGATACGCTGGATTCAAGGGGAGATTATGATCGGGCTGCGGGTGCTCAAAGCTGCGACGGTTTGCGCTTTCCTCGTTCTGCTTACGACCGCTTGGGTATTCAGGTTCGATCCCTCTGGCTACAACCAAACTCTCCATAGCCTCCGTGCAAGCTCCGGAGATAGCGCATACATCTTTATCGCGATCTTTTCCGTTGTCAGTCTCCTATCCATGCCCATCTTTGGGATGAGCGGAGTGGTTGGCATGATCATGTCCCGCCGACTTGGCCGTTCTGCGTTTATGTTCGGACTCGTGTGTTGTGCACTGAGTGGCGCGAATCTTGTGCTGTGGAAGAAGTACGGCGGCATGCCCGCCGGGGGCGGTGCGACTGGGCCTACTCCTGTCACTCGTCAGGCAAGTCAGGATCCTCCTAAAAAGCATTCCGCAAAGGGTCCGCAGGAATCGCACCGGCAAGTGCAATGACCGTTCACGTCTGGTCATGCGGAAGGATTTGGAAGTAGGCCCCCCGAACTCCCACTGCTCATGGTCAACCGGCAAATGGTCAAAAGCGGTCGTTCCCGAGCATCAATACTCGTCCCCCGACTCGGCTACCTTTAGGAACCGCTTGGGCTGACGGCGGCAGACCCAGGGAGAAGCGAAACACGGTTCCGACGAGACTGGTTCCTCCACTCAAGGTAGTCCCGTAGAAATTTCCATCGGTGGCCTGAATCATTCCGCCCTCCGAAGTCCCGCCATCTTCGTAGTTCAGTTGATACACCGTCGCAAAGGCTCCCGAAGGAGTAACTCGGAAGATTGTCCCACTATCGTCGTATCCACCAATAGTTGTCGTTCCATAGAGATTACCGTCGGTCGCTTGGATCAGAGTTGTGTATGGATACCTGCCATCGGGGCAGGAATCAGTCGTCGTGCAGAAACGGTGGAGAGTTGCGAAACTACCAGTGGAGGAAGTAATAGAGAAGACCGTGCCACATCCATCGGCACAGTACTTCTTGTCTCCGCCGTATTCGCTCGCGCCGTCTAGGGTTCCATTGCTGGCAAGTGTAAGAGGCACAGCCAGCATTCCACCGCTCACGAACTTGTGGAGCGTGGTTAGATTGCCCGCAGATGTGATGGAAAAGATCGTACCGCCTGCAGAACTCCCCTTCGCACCATAACTACTGGTCGTACCGTAGAACAGCCCGCCGCTCTCTAAGAGTGCAGCCCGTGGATAAGCGCCATCGGGGCAACCGCTCCGCGCGCAGAAGCTGTACAGAGTGGTGAGGGTGCCCGCAGGCGTCATGCGAAACACTGTACCGGAATCGTATTGTCCACCCTCAGAGGTCGTACCGTAGAAGTTCCCGTCACTGGCCAGTAAGAGTGGCGCACTTGGTACCGCACCATCGATGCAAGACTTTTGCCCCAAACAGAACGCGTAAAGCGTGGTTAACTGCCCCGACGACGTAATCGTGAACACCGTTCCGCACCCAAACGTCAGAGGGATTGGGCACTCGGCCCCTCCGAACGGAGTCGTTCCATAAAAGTTGCCGTCAGGGCCCAGCACCAACGCCGATACCGGGTTCGCTCCATCGGTGCAAGACTTCTGAGAGCAGAAATTGTAGAACGTCGTTAATATCCCCGAGGGAGTGACCTTATAGATCACCCCGGCCAGGCTTGCACCGCCGTAATACGTGGTTCCGTAGAAGTTGCCGTCCACACCCTGCACCAACGGACTTGAAGGGCTCGCTCCATTGGTGTTGTCAAAGCTCGCGATGGTGGTGAAGGTCTGGGCGGCCGCGCTGGAAGCTATCGTGAAGCTTGGAATGACGAAGAAAAAAATTGGGATGGCGAAGAAACAAGTGAGAGTGAAAGAACACCTGACCATAAGACATCTCTTTTCGCACGCTCGATGTGCCCGCTGATTTTGTAGTAGATCGGTCTAGTCGTCAAGAGAGCAGCGACCAAAAGCGACCACTTTGCGGGAGCCCGCGATTTACGTGGGTGTGTCGCTGAATCACTGGGCGCGGGAGATGCAATGCCCGTACCGGGAGCGCCAAAGACTGCCAGCCGAGTTTTTGTTGCTCGCAGCTGTCGAAACCAAGCGATTTCAGTCATTGACCGCTGCCAGTCCAAAGAAGGGGTTAGCGGGCGCGCCAGTGCAGTCGATGACCGTAACGTGGGTTAGCGCTAGCGTGTCGTTCTTCTGGGCGCTGGCTGAAAGCGAACACACCAGGCAAAAGAAAAGGAATGATTTGTACATATAAGCCAATGACGGGACTCAGCATACGACGTGAGCAGAGAAACGGTGCGGAACGGTTGTTGTGGCGATTTTTCGCCACCTGACATGGGAATAGGTGCAAGATTTCTAGGAGAAGCGCGTTTTATCGGGGGTGCCAAGAGTGACGCCCTGAATCATACCGATTTTTTCACAGTTTTTTCTGAAACAAAGGTCGATTTTCAGTGGCCTCACTCGTCTATATATAGAAGGGTTGCTCTGAGGTGTGCGTTAGGCAGCCTAGGCTACCAGCTTTCAACGTCAATTCATAAACCCAGGAACCTAAACCCAAAAAGCTCAAAAGGAGTGACTAAGCATGAGTACAAAGCCTACGTTCGAACAAGCACAACTGCATCTTCAGGTTTTCGATCAGCGGCGCGAGGCTAAGCTGCGTCAGGCGCGCGACTGGTTCTTCAAGAACTATTTCGCGGACAACTGGGGCGATGCCATGCGAGTGGCCGCACCGGGCACAGAGGGAGGCACCAACTTCATGATGGTAGTGAGCTACTGGGAGCAAGCCTGCGCTCTACTGAACTATGGACTCCTGCACAATGACCTGTTCTTCGAGACCACCGGGGAGTTCTTCGGCGTCTGGGAGCGGATCAAGCCGACGATCGCTGAAGGACGGGAACAATGGGCCAACAAGCAGTTCCTCGGCAATATGGAACAGGCTGCCCAGCGCTATGAAGTCTGGATCGAAAAGCGCTCTCCGGGCCACCTCGCGAAAATGCGCGAGTTCATGAAACAAATGCGTCCCCAACCGGCGAAAGCAGCTTAACTACTAACTGAGTGCCCCGCCCTTGTCTTTCCGTTCGAGACAAGGGCGGGGACTACCCCTGGAGGTCAAAGCAGGGACGGTCATCCTCATCAGTTCTGTCACCTTTCGCCGCTGGGATCGAGTGGCGAATTCACCAAACGAGCCCAGCCGCGCAGCGGTTACCAGAGTTGTCGTAACAAGTTGAGGCAGTTACTCAGTCTTTTGCGAAGTAGACGTCGCCGCTGCCTATGTACGATTCCCCTTCCGCCCAGATCGAGTAGAAATTGCCAGCCCCGTCGGTCACCGTTTCCGTGTAGTCGCCGTAGGGATGGTCAAAACCGGCGGAAGTTTGATAATCGCGATAGGGAGTGGCCTGGGTCATGACCTGTTCTGCGCTCCAGTTAGTTGCTCCGTCGGCGCTGGTGCGCTGGTAAACGTTCCACACTCCGCATGCGCCCGTCGTGCTCGAACTCGTGCACGTATAGTTACCGCCGGGGGTGGCTCGATTATCCATCCAAATCACCTTCACCACCGACGACGAGCCGGCGATCGACGGGAATCCGTGCCACGCGCCGCTCGGTGCCAGCGACAACTGTGAGCCGTTCGGCCAATTTGATGAACTGTAAGGAATGTTCCAACTTGCTCCCAGCGTGTCGGAATACTTGGTGTAGATTCGCTCGGGCGCGCCGTTTGAGCCGGCTCCCGCGTTGTAGACGGCAATGAGACGATCGTTAGACGGAGGCGTCTTGGGCTGCACACCAATCTGTATTGATCCGCCCCAGTAATCCCACCCCGCACCGGAAACCAGGGGCTCGCCCTCGCCTTCATCGATCGGAGAGACCGAGTAAGTCGAAAACAAGTTATTCGACGACAGCAAGTAGAATGTGGTCGGTCCCTTCCCCGTGTTGTTCGTCCCCGACCATGCGAAATAGGCGTTGCCCTGCGTGTCGAGAACGGTTCCAGTTGCCAGGACCACACCACTCGACACGACAGTAACTTGCTTCTTAGTGAAGCTGGTGCCGCCATTCGTACTCACGCTGACGTGTTGCTTGCCGCCATTCTCGAAAGCGACGATGACATTGTTATTCTTGTCGACCAGCAGCATGTCCTTGTCGCCCTTGCCACCGTTCGTCACGTCGACAGGGTTGCTCCACGTCGATCCGTGATCGTCGGAATAGATGGCTTCGATCGGAGTGTATTGCGTGTTCCCATCCATATAACTGGCGTAAAGCCGGCCGTTGGCGCCAATGGCAAGTTGTGCATCCACCACATTGCCGTTCACAGGACAGCGAGGGATTACGACTGTGCTCCATGTGCCATTGTTCGACATTTGAAAATACATGTACGCGGTCGTAGTGCCAGCTTTGGCTTTCTTGGAGTACGGCAAGCAGGTCGCGCCTGATGTGTCCTTGTAGGTGGTGGGTCCGAAGTGCGGCCAAAGCGCGTATGCGTATGTTCCGGTGAAGGCCATGACGGCGGGTTCCCAATCTTCGCCCGTTCCATCCCCAAGCCGAGTGGAAGTGATTTGCGACCACGCTGGAATGCTAACCAAAAGCGACAAGAGCACGGGGACTGCTTTCGACATCTTCATATTCCTAAGCCTCCTTGGGGCGGCAGGAACTCTGAGAGCACGAAACGCGAGACAGCACCGAATTACTGCCGCGCAAAAATGTTTGTTGGATCCCCGGGTTCGAAACGGACAAGAGCCCACATTGCCTGATGAAACGATGGAATTGTATAACGAAATGGATGTGACACTGGTGTATCGGTGGAAGAAAAGCCCCAGGACCGTAGGCTCTCCGATCAATTCGACGACGGAAAGATAGTTAGCTCTTTCGAAACTCGCCGAGAAGATCAGCGAGAATCCACGCCGCTCCGGCAATCGCGAAGGTCTCGGCGGTTTCGCTCCAATTCGTATGACTGCGGCCGTCTGAAACAATCAGCGGTACCCACACGAGCAGCCCAAAGATCACGAGCATCATTGTCAAAAGGCGAGCCGCGAGAAGCGTCATTCGATTGGTAAGAAGAGCAACGGCCGCGAGTGCGAACAGAACCGTCGTCGTTGCCGCCCAAAACATCTGACTTGGCGGAAGCCACTTGGGAACAAGACTGGCGGTAGGGACAAGGTAAAACGCCTGTTCGAGAGCAAAGGAAGCGGCACAGATGCCCAAGAGAATGCCGCCGAACCGATTTACTGTTTCCCGTGACCATGGTGATGACAAGCGCGCGTAAACGATCGTCGCTCCGGTCACGAGTGAGAACTGCTCGAAGAAGTTACCCCAGCTATTGTAGATCTGCGGTTTGGCGAAGATCTGTGGCACGCACCGTAAGGCGAAGACCAGATAAACCGCACCCAGGACGACTGCGCCCATTTTCGCGGTCCGACGGAACTGAATCGCAGCGCCGCCGAACATTTCGGCAACGGCGGCCGGGTAGGTAATGTAGGGCGATAGATGCCAACCGTTGTACTCGTGCCAGGCTAGCGTGATCAGGCCGAAAGCAAAAGCCGCCACTCCAAACACATGACGGCCGAGGTCCGAACTAGGCCTTTGTATTGACACGGTCATAACGAGGGATTGTTGTTTCGACTGAATCTTTCGGATTCATCTAACTGCACCAGCCTGTCGGCAGGGCACTTTACACCGAATTGCAACAACAATCCACGACTACCGTAATTGGAGACTGCCGGGCGGGGCATCGACGTTACCAAGGTGTAAGCGTCTGAAGTGTGGCCTTGTAGCACCAGAGGGCCATACCGCCTTTTTCCCGCCGATCCTACCATGGTTGCGTACCGGAAGAGGGCCGAACGCCTATGAGCACAATGGAAAGCCAACTGATGGTTGCCCTGGCTGAGGGATACGAGCGGGATCCGAGGGGCTACATTACCCTGTCGAAGGAGACTGTGGATTCCTCCGAGGCGCGTTTCATCGTCGCCGACATGCGGAACCATGGGTATCTCGATGAGAAAATGCGGGGCGTCGTCCGCATGACCCTCCGCGGCTACGAACTCTTCCGCAACCGCTACCTCATCTCCGCTTAAGAATCAGAAATGTGGCGCGGACGCCCTCGTCCGCGTCTGACCATGAGTAAAAGGCCCCGGTTGCGTAATCCTTAACCAACACAGCGGTAATACTGATTCCCAGCAGAAAGCAGATTCCTCCGCTTCGCGTCGGAATGACAATGCTATTGAGGTGTGGCGCCGGCGGCCAATGACTAATGACTAATGACTAACGACTAGCGACCAGGGACCACCGACTAACGACCACCGACCATCGACCAAACAAACGAATACATATCCGTCGATTCATCCACCAACTTCGACACCGGTTTCCCCATCCCATGTCCGGCTTTCGTTTCGATCCTCAGCAAGATAGGACGATCCGGCCCATTTGCCGACTCCGCCTGCAAAATTGCCGCCATTTTTTTTGCGTGCAGCGGATCCACTCGCGTGTCGCTCTCTGCCGTCATGAATAAGGTTGCGGGATACACCGTCCCCTTCTTCACGTGGTGATAGGGAGAGTAACCGTAGAGCCATTCGAACTGCTTAGGGTCATCGGCCGTTCCGTACTCGGGGATCCAAAGCTTGGCGATCTGAAAATTCTGGTAGCGCAGCATATCGAGCAGAGGCACTTGGCAGACCACCGCTCGAAAAAGATCGGGACGCTGCGTAAGCATCGCACCCATGAGCAGGCCGCCATTCGATCCACCGCGAATCGCCAAATGTTCTTTGTCAGTATATTTCTGCGCAATCAGAAATTCCGCCGCCGCAATGAAATCGTCGAAGACGTTCTGCTTCTTGTCGAGCATGCCGGCGCGATGCCAGTCTTCGCCGAACTCGGCGCCTCCACGCAGATTGGCCACCGCAAAAACGCCGCCGCGTTCGAGCCAAAGATAGCGTTCTCCGGTAAACGTTGGCGTCAGGCTGATATTGAAGCCGCCGTATCCGCTGAGCAGCGTGGGGTTCCGCCCATTGAGCTGTAGTCCTTTCTTGTGGAAGACGAACATGGGGACGGGTGTCCCATCTTTTGACGCGTACCACAACTGTTGTACTTCGTAGTCCGCGGGATTGATCGGGGCATCGATTTTGGCCCAGAGCGTCGGAGCCTGGATCCCCGCGGACGTCAGATCGATCCTGTACACACTGGGCGGCACGGTGAATGACTGGAAACCAAAAAACATCTCGTGGCTGTCCCACTCGCCACCGAATCCCGTGACCGAGCCAAGTCCGGGAATCACGACATTCGCGACAAATCTTCCCTCGGTGTCGAAAACCTTGATCTGCGACGTTACGTTGCGCTCGTAGAGCACAAACAATTCCCCGTGAATAATGTCGATCGTCTGCAGAACAGCATCCGACTGCGGGATCAGTTCCCTCCAGAACCTGCGTGCAGGCTGCTCGACGCTGCCCTTGAAGACGCGATACCGCGAAGCGTCTTCATTGCTGATGATGTACAACTCGCTGCGAAAAATCTCGCCGCGGTAGAGGAAGTCCTGGCCGTCAGTGATCCGCTCCGCGGGAGTGCCCGCGACCAGGTCCATGAGAAACAGTTCGGTTCGCGTCCATCCTTGTTCGACGGTGATCAGCAGATAGCGGCCATCTTCCGAGAGATCGACGTTCGGCCAGTCTTCAGGATTGCGGCCTTCGCCAAAAATCAGCAGATCCTTTTCCGGATCGCTTCCGAGAGAATGATAAAAAACGTGACGATGGTAGACCTCCTCGCCGTCAGGAACGTCGCCCTTGCGCGGATATCGCGTATAGAAAAATCCTGAGTTATCAGGACGCCACGCCAGGCTCGCGGCGCGCGTGCGCTCGATGGTGTCGGGAAGAATCTTGCCGGTGGCAGTTTCGATAATGCGCAGCGTGCTCATCTCCGAACCGCCAGATGAGAGCCCGTAGGCGACGTACTTGCCTTCATGAGCGGGATACCACCAGTCCATCGCGATGGTTCCATCGGCTGCGAGCTGATTGGGATCGAGAAGCGTGCGGTCTTCGCCGTTGACGCCTTCGCGCACGTAAAGAATGGGCTGGTTTTGCTTGCCTTCCCGCCGGAAGTAAAAATAAAACCTGCCGCCGATCTGCGGAGTGCCCATCGTCCCAATGGAAAGCAGTTCGGTCAAGCGCTCACGGATCGCCTCGCGCCCGGGGATTGCGTCCAAAACACTGCGCGCATACGCCAGTTGCTGCCGGACAAATTCTTGCGTCTCGGGCGCATTTTCATTCTCCAACCATCGATACGGATCGCGAATCGTGCGCCCGTGCAGCCTGTCTTCGACGACCTCAATGCGAGCCTTGGGAATTTCCATCCCCGCAGTCTAAATGTTATGATGGTGCTGCTGCACGACACTCCTCAGTAGCTCAATGGCAGAGCATCCGGCTGTTAACCGGAGGGTTGTAGGTTCGAGTCCTACCTGAGGAGCCATTTATGTCCAGCATAAAACCTGCCTGTTTTTGACTTACCGTCTTGATTGTCCTAGAATCGTACTTGCCTCCTCGGACAAGGAGACTCATGGCAATCACCATATACCGCCGTCATTCGGCGGATTGCAATCAGACGGATGACCGCTATGCACCACGCTGCGGCTGCCCACTTTGGTTTCAATTCAACTGGAAACAGGCTTCTACAACCCTGGACGGCAACAAGCTCAAACTGGGTCAGAACAAGTGGGCCGCCAACTGCCGGTCGTGGTCGGAAGCTCAGACCAAAGCTAAGAACTTGGAAAAGAACTTGGAAGGCCTGCTCCAAGGCAAGACTGTCCACCGCGGCGTCACGGTCGAAGCCGCCATCAACGAGTGGCTGGAATTCCGTGAGAAGAACGGACTCACCAACACAAAGCCGAAGCTCATGGGACAGAAGCTTGTCGACTGGTGCGAGAAGAATGGGATTCTGCTTCTGACGGCTGTTACGACAGACCGGGTGATGAAGTTCCGCATGTCGCTGCCGTTCCGCACAGGCGATAGCAGTAGTTTGAAGGTGCATTGGGCCGTTATCAACGGATTCTTCAACTGGGGCCAAGGCATGGGATATATCGACACTAATCCTATTCCCACATCCCGGCAGAATCCGCAGTTCGCCATTCGGTACGACAAGAAGGAAGTGAAGCCGCCGACCAAGAAGCAGATCGAAAAAGTCCTAGCCACGGCTACCGGACGAGGGAACCTGCTTGCGCAACTCATGCGTGAGACGGCGATGGCTCTGGTGGACGCTCAAAAATTCGATCCGGCGAATCTGGAAGACGGCACGTTGATCCGCAACAATCGCCACAAGACGCGCGAGCGATTCCGTGTTCGCATCTCGTCCTCGTTGGCAAAGCAGCTAGAGGCTCTAGGTTCCCCGGCTTTCCCTGGTACGTATCGGGAATGGCGTGAACGACTCTACAAAGTCTTCCGTGAAGCTGGTGTGAAGATGACACCGCACGGCTTCCGTCACTTCCGCATCAGCGAGTGGCTGGCGCAAGGCGTGTCAGCAGCGGACGTGAGCAAGTGGGTCGGCACATCAGAGAAGGAAATCCGCAAGACATACGAGCACTGGATTAAGGAAGCAGAAGACCGTTTGGACGAAGTGCAGAAGCAAGCTTGGTTGGCGCAAGGGCTGGACGAGAACGGGAACCAGAAAAAACAAAAATATCAGTAGAACTCAGTGCTGGTGCCGGGAGGGGAATCTATTCCCCCCGTTCTAAAGGGCATCTTTCCTCGTCAACTCGAAATCAGCTTCGGACGATTCCGGGTGATCGAAGGCGATTTCGGGGGACATTTTACTAGGAAATCCTAGAGCAACAAATCGACCTCCAACGACAACCGTGAAACAAGCGCGGTCGCGATTTTCGCCCGGCTCGGACTCTGGCAGGAGCCGTTACGGATCTTGCAACGTGTTCTGTTGCTTGTAAGCGCTAACCAATAGCGCCACTGTGATCGCAATATAGAGAACTCCTGCGATCCCCTCCAGCGCCGCTAGTATGCGCACCTCACCGTGAAGCGGGACAATATGGCCGTAGCCAACCGTCGAGAGAGTTATCAAACTGAAATACAGCAGTTCGCTTTGACGGTTCGTAATCGTGGCGTTGTTGTGGAGGATCGATCCCGGAACGAAGACGTCAATGGCGCTGTAGAGAGCGAACCAATGCATCCCAAGCAAAAAGTAATGCTGATCGCGGTATAGAGCTCCGCATTGGTGACGGACCGGGCATTCTTGAGGTAGGAAAAGGCCGAGAACCGTGAGTCCGAAGAATGCAGCCATCAAGACCCATTTCATCCCGACCAGAGTTGGAATGGGGAAAGCCGTGCTCACCGCCCCGACTACGAATAAGGCCAACATAAGCAGAATTGAAGGCAACACCCAGTTTTTTTTCTTCGATAGCCTGACGGTTGCGAGGAGAACCGGCGCGAATGTCAGTCCTGCTAAGATCAATCCCCGCAGGTCATCGTGATCCAGCAACGGGGTAGCACGCCCGTGCCATTCGCGGAGACTTCTGGAGCCTTTAGTGTGGTCGTTTCCGGGGCGACGAGCATCTCATAGCCCAATAGTCCGGGGCGCTTAAGTTTTCACGCGGTGCGGCTGGTGACCTTTGGATTACTCGTGGATTGGTTTTGCGCAACGACCATAAATACCAGCGGATGGAATACTAATAAAATCGAGCTACGATTGTGTGGTAATCGGAGCTGGCCTGCGCCTGCCGCCCAAGCGCATTGCAATATTCGAAGCCGTCATCAACGCTGTTCATAAGGCTGCCCCAGGCGCGACGATTGCCTTCAATACCCTGCCTGAGAACAGCGCCGATGCTGCAGCCCGATGGTTGCGTAACTGACGTAACCCAGGCGATAGCGCTCATTGAGGGGTTTTGGAGCGTTATCGCGATGTTACAACAGGTATGCGGCGCTGGCGCTCAGCTTTGAGGCTCTTGAACTCGCCTATTGGCGGGTCTAAGCTTTCCCTTAGTCTCGGGTTGAGGGACGGCACAGGTTTTTACCGTTTCCACTGTCCTGGGTTCGACCGAAGGCGAACGGTTGGCAGGCCGGGCCACGTTTCTCACCCCGCGACGCAATGCCTTCCCATTGCGCTCGCAATCCTTGCGGAAACAGAACAAATCGGTGACTCAACACGATAACACGGCGAAGATCAAGGAACTCGTGGACCGGCAGGTACAAGCGTGGGAGAAGCATGATTTTGGAATTGCCGCCCCTGACTGGCTTCCAAGCGGGAAATTGATTTCGCCGGGGGGGCATGTGCCCGCTGACGAAATGCAAACAGCGATGGCCGGTTATTTCAAGCAGTTCCGCGATTTGCGAGTCACGGTAAAGAATGTCTTCATTTCGACTGACGGAGCTAAAGCGGCCATCGAGTGGGACTGGGATGTGACTCGGCGAAGAGATGGAGCGCGGGCTGTCACGCACGATGCGATCATCGTGGACTTGGTCGGCGGCAGGATTGCCTCTTGGCGCGAGTATTTCGATTTCGGCAATTCGATCGACGCAAAGCCATAGTTGCGGGAGCGGTGCTACCGGATCAATGAGGGTAACCGAGATTTGTCGCCAACTGGCACGAATTAGACCCTGCACTCTCCTCCCACATGTGACGCCCATCACCAGCTTCTGTGACAAATTAATTTGGTCACAGACAAGCACTCCTCCATCAGCTTAGATTGGTGGCGTTAACTTCTCCTTGTGTTTTTGTGGGGGAGAGAGGGTCAGTCGGCCTTCTCTCGCTGGTCCTCTTCTCCTTCGGGGGACCATCGAACCTGAGGTCACCCCCCTCGAAACGCCTGATGGTCCCCGCTTTTCTCCTTTAGATGATGCGTGGGCACGGCAAGGTCAATAAGTGAAATAGGGATTTTTCGCGAACATCGAATGAAGGAAGAGCCGCGCCCTTTGTGCAGCGCGGCTTGTTCCTCCTGGAAAGTTCAGATCTCGCTGCTTACTATTTGGGCGGGATGATCTTTCCGAACAGACCCCTGGCATAGTTGTCTGGTCCCGCCGCAAAGAACAGTTGATTGGTATTTCCATTCACGCTGTTCGCTGCCCCGAATACCAGTGCCCATAGCCCGCTGATCGCGATGGGGTTCCCGTGCTGGTCCATCATCGTGCCCTTAAATGCACCGGTGCTGGGATTGAAGGCGTTGATGTGCCCATCATCCACATTTCCTACCAACAGGGTGCTGCTGAGGGGGCCGAAGTTCTTGGGCGCGATCACCATGCCCCATGCGCCCTCCAGCGGACCGGATGTTCCGTTGGTGGTCAGCCTCTTAAGGAGATTCCCGCTCGTATCGAAGACGTCAATGGCACCGCCCTGAAGCGGAACAGGTGACGCCAGAGTGACGTATATCTGCCCGTTGAGGTTCTGGACTCCGTACACACTCAGGCCGGTTGGGGTCGAGGGATCGGTGAAAGATTTTACGAAGCGGAAGCCACCGTCATAAACATCGATCTTGTTATTCACGGCATCGGCCGCATAGAGGAGAATTTGCGTGCCGGTTTTGGCAAAGGCGAGCCCCGTGTACAAGGCAAAGGTTGAGGAATTATCGACGGCGATGATCGCGTTGGTCGGATCCACCGTGGGGTTCCACCCGCTGATGGTGCCGTCTTCCGTAACGAACAGAAAGAGTGCGGGTCCTGAAATTCCGTTTTTTGAAACCACAAAATCAGGCGTGGAATTGGCAATCACGCCAGTGGGCGAACCGATCGGTCCAAACGGTTGGCTGGGTGCCGGTGGAATGGTGACGACGAGCGGTGTGATGTTTCCGAACTGGTCGTAGAGCGTCGAGACCCCGGTGAAGTTATCGCTGATCCAGAATGGGCTGCCGGGGAAATAGGCAATCCCCCATCCGTTCACGAGGTTTGGGTCCTTGTGAGGAACGGAGATTCCCTTAGTTGAGACGAGATTGATTTGCTGGTACTGCGCCCAGCCACTCGTGCCGGTCGCGACCAGCAAGACAAGAGTTAAGGCGAATTTGCCAAAGCATCGAGGGTACATCGTGGTGACCTCCTTTAAAGGTGCAGAAAAACGGAAACTGCCATGGCCCACCCGGTGGTCGTTGGTCGAAGGAACAGTCTTGCTTGAGGATGCAATCCGGAACGAAATCGAAGGAACCCTTTGGCTCGGCCTGCTCGAGGGGGAAGGGATTGGGATAGTTGCTTACGTCGAGAAAGCCCAGCAACTCTATTCCCTCGTCATCTGCCTGTCAAGAGAGGGTAGTGGTGTTGCGTGACCCCACTACCTAGCGGTGGATCTGCGCTAGTTTTGAGGCGAGACTAGGTCATATTGCTAGGAGAGTCTGAGATCAGGTGACCTCGTTCATTGAGGGATTTTGAGTGCTATCGCGATTTTCGACAACAATCCTGTAGTTCTTCTAACCAGGGTCTTCTTACCAATTGACGCCCCTCGATGTCGAGTTGAGAATGCTGCGACATCACTGGATTGCTGGGGCGAACGTAGCCACCCGATTTCCAAAACCCTAAATCGAGCCAGCGCAGTTTTGTGTTGCCAAGAGGAACCGGGAGGAAGTCATGAAATTTGCAGCCGGAATCGCTGTGCTTTGTGCCTATCTCGTTGCGTCGGCTTTGCCACTGTTTTCGGCGACTCTCATTGCCAAACTTCATCTCGGAAAGGTCCCATATTCGCCGGCCATCAACTCGGTCAACCATCGGCTCTACACGTCAAATCAGACCGATCAAACCGTCAGCGTCGTCGACACCACCAACAACACTGTCGTCGCGACGGTTCCGTTTTCGGGGATTGAAATCCTTTACTTGGCGGCCAATCCCGTAACCAACCGTATTTACATTACGACCGGTTTCCCCTCCAGCGCTGTATACGTCATGGATGGCACGAACAATTCCATTCTGGCGACGATTCCGATTGGCAACGGCGCTGTCGGCATTGCAGTCGACGCCAACAGCAACTTGATCTATGCGGCGAACCACACCGACAATACAGTGTCTGTCATTGACGGCAACACCAATTCGGTGGTCGATATCGTTGCTATGCCGGGATCTCCAAGCTGGGTTGCCGTGGATGAGGCTTCGCAGAATGTGTTCGTAACGGCGAACGATTCCAGCTTCGCGAGTACGCTCTACGTCATCAGCGAATCCACCAACACGGTGACCGAGACCATTCCGTTGCCGGGTACTCTGCCATTAGCAGCTGGCGTTGCCGTAGACCCCGCGGTGGAACGTGCTTACGTGATCGACAACTTCGCGGGCGCACTCGACGTGATTGATGCGACCACGTTCACGGTGACTGGCACGGTCGCCGGTGTGGACAGCGCAGATTGTCTAGCGGTCAACCCGTTCACACACAATGTGCTGGTGGGAAACACGACCTCGGCTGACGGCCAGAACGTAGCGTCTATTAACTCTACAACCTTGCAGGTCGTTGGAAGAATCCATGCTCCTAACGAAGCAATGGGGGTGGCCGTCGATGGTACCTCTGGCCACAAGTTTGTCACGCTTCAGTCGGACGGACCGGCTGTGTTTCAATAAAGATGCTTGCGAGAGCTAACAGGTCGGCGATTCCGTCGCTCGCCTTCTTAGTCCGACTGACGCAACCAGATGGGATGAGAAGGCCGGTCTCCGGACGGGATGCTGTACGCTCCCAAGTTATCGACGTGCTCAAGGCACAGATAAAAAGGAGACCGGCAATGAAGAAGGTTAGCATCGCAGCGACGAAGCCAAGCAGGAATATTTCGCAGCAGACACTGACCGTTGGCCTGGATCTGGGAGACCGCCACAGCTGGTACTGCGTGCTAGATGAAGCTGGCCGCATCCAACGGGAGCAGCGCGTGGGCACGAATGCAAAAGCGCTGGGGGAAGTGTTCGGTGCCATGCCGCGCAGCCGGATCGCACTGGAAACCGGGACGCATTCGCCCTGGATCAGCCGTTTGTTGAGCGGGCTTGGACATGAAGTGATCGTGGCGCACGCACGCAAGGTACGGCTGATCGGGGAGAGCCGCAAGAAAGACGACCGGCTGGATGCGCAAACGCTGGCGCGGCTGGCGCGGATCGATCCGCAACTGCTGAGTCCGGTCAAGCATCGCAGTGCCAAGGCACAAGCCGATCTGACCGTGATTCGAGCGCGAGCCGCACTGGTGCGATCGCGCACGTCCCTGGTCAACACCGCACGCAGCTTGGCCAAGAGCTATGGCGAGCGACTGCGCGGCTGCAACGTGCGCAACATGAATCCGGAGAAAGCCGAGAGCTTGAGTCCGGAGCTGCAGAGTGCGCTCGCGCCGCTGTTGGCCGAGATCGAGTCCTTGAGTGGACGCATCGCCGAGTACAACGACCGCATCGAAGCGCTGGCCGCACAGAGCTATCCGCAGGTGGCGCTGCTGAAGCAGATCAAGGGCGTGGGCACACTGATCGCGCTGACCTTCCTGCTGACGCTCGAAGACCCGCACCGCTTCCGCAAGAGCCGCGACGTGGGCTGTTATCTGGGCCTGCAGCCCGGACGCAGGAACTCCGGCCAGAGTGAGCCGCAGATGCATATCAGCAAGGAAGGTGATCCTTATCTGCGAACGCTGCTGGTGCAGGGAGCGCAGCATATCTTAGGACCGTTTGGCATCGATTGTGACTTGCGGCGCTGGGGGCTGAAGCTGGCCGAGCGCGGGGGAAAGAGTGGGAAGAAGAGAGCCATCATTGCGACGGCGAGGAAACTGGCGGAGTTGTTGCATCATCTGTGGGTGAGCGGAGAGGTCTACCAACCGTTGCACAACAGCGGCCGCGTGACAGCCGCGGCTGCCGCGTAAAACAAAACGCAAAACCGAAGTCAAAACCGTTCCAGGAAGAGGAAAGACAAAGCCAAAGCCGAGTTGCGGTGACTGCGTCAATCGCCTGGCCCAGGTTCGACTCTCATGAGAGTAGAACCAAAGGGCGCCAAACAGATGGCAGCACCGGCTGAACCGAGAACGCCCAACCTGCACCGAGCGAATCAATCGCTCCTCGAGAGTGCGAATGGAAGCATGGCGACAGTGGCTCCTCGGCGAAAATGAAAGCTCTTCTTATGAAAAACAAAAACGAATCATCTTGACTCCGACCGGCCTTCTCATGGAGCCGCAGCAGGTGGGTCTCAGGAACCTGATCTTCCAGGCGGAAGTAATAGAACAGCGCTTCGGAGCGGTCGTGTTGCCCCATCATGATTAGCAGGCCCCCGACGATCAGAATCCAACAGAGCATGGGCGAATGTTTCCTTCTAACATGCTTCTGCTGATTCTCATCCCGCTAATCGACGTGACGGGATGTTACGCCAATTGATCCAGTCCCTTTCGGCTTGCATTCCGATGCTGGCAGCCGCGCGGTCGGCCTCGGTCACTGGCGGCCTTTCGGGGGGCACACGCAGGTACAGTTCTTCTTTGAACACGCGCCATGGTTTTTGCGTCTGCATTCACAACCGACGCGAGGAGGCGCGGGCTGTCGATTCGAGGATGGCGCGGGCCTTCTTCATTCGGCTATGGGTTCCTCATATGGGGCAGGTATCGTTCCAGCAAAAAGCCCGTCCGGGGGAGGCCGGGCGGGCGGAAAAGCATCTTCATGGAAACCTTTGCTATCGGAATCACAGCATAGTCCGTGGGTAGGATTGAGGACAATCGGGCCGAAGGACTCTAGGCCAATTTTGTGCAACCGGCGTAGTGCTCACGCATGCGTACTCCTCGCGGGACAAGTAATCAAACTTGCCATCGACAGGCGGGCGGAAGAGAGCGAAAACAGAGGGCATGCAGAAAGATCGGGCCATTGCAGGTCTACTTCTATGTATGCTGCTTGGCGGTTGCGCCACAAAAAAGCAGCCTGCTGCCGCCACTCCGCCTCCGATTCGGAGTCAGTTGCCGCCACCGTCGGCCGAGACGATTGAACACTGCGTCGTGACCAAGCAGGAAAACGCCAACACGGTAACCTGTAGTTGCGAACCGGCGATCACCCGCATCGATTCCAAAACGGGGCACATCATTCTGGTCTGCAAGAAGATGAAAGGAGAACAGCGAGATTAAGCCGCATTCTGCCGTTCCTCGAAGGGCAAGGTCCTGAGAGGAACCGATCTTCGAGAACTAATCAAGCGTTCACTCTCTTCATAGGATGGTTCACAAGAGCGCCACGAAGGGATCTGCTGGTAAGGGTTCTTCGGAAAACTGAAATGAGTCGCGCCGCTCTATTTCCAAATCAGCCGAGCCGCTCCAAGGATCGACATCAGCACTCCAAGGAGATCAGGATGAGTCGAAATCGAAATCGTCGTGGGTAGAGAGGTCTAGCTCCGGGCGTAGGGCCACTGGCAGCTGTGATGGTGAACCCGAAGACTACGAGCAACACACCGATGCACACCAGCACCCAGTTCTCAGACATAACAAGAACTATCACTCATTGACTCGAACCGCAGCGTCAGGCGAGGGCGATTTTGCAACAGTCATGGTCGTGACAGAAGAGCCGCCCCTGTCGCTATGCAAACCAACACACCAAAGATGATTGTCGAAAGGATTCTCGCTCAGAATCTCCGATTGTCTCGCGTTCCCCTCAGTTCTGGAAGCGATTCCCTGCCTGCAGGCGGGTAAGAGCGGGGGATATCTTGTGGCGCTCAATTGGAACAAACGACAGAATGTTCCGCACAGATTCTCTCGTAGATATGGCTTTCATGTTCGCGCTGAAGGCCGTTCAACAAGTACCCGCACAGAATATCCACGTCGTATGTCTTGGCTATCTCGTCCCAGAGGTGTTCGACCTGAACCGCCGCATCGGCGTTACCTTGTGCCCACAAGGTAGGTGCACATTCACCACAGGCTGAAACTCGGGGATGCTCTCCCTTTGCCGCTTTCGTCGCCGTCGCGATCAGATCGCTCGCGACTTTGAGGAATCGAACCGGGTCAGGTAGATCATTCACCATGAACGTGGAGAGCGTCACGGTAACATCCAAGGGAAGATAGCGCCCTTGTTCAATGGCGGCGTCAATATCCACGCCATGTCCCAGCAATCTCGGCAAAAGGCCCCCCCGGTGTAATTCAGTCGCGACAACAATGACCGCATTCCCGGCCTTCAGAGCGGTCCCGACGAACTGTGTGAAGCCATGCAGAAGACTTTTATCGTCAGAATAGAAGCCCACCTCGTGGCGGCGGACGATCTCTATCTCTTGACGTCGCAGGGGTGTTAAAACCGTATCGCCCCGAGTATGCGATTTTATGGCAGTTACGCCCGGAACTAGCTCTAGGCCACGCAATGACGGAGAGATAAATTTCTTCCCACAAAGGACTTCGCGAATAGCTGCCACTAAGTCGGTTGTGAAATACCGCTTGGTGACATAGGCGCTGGCACCGGAGGAAAACGCTGCGTCGATGTACTCATGGTCTTCATACGTGGTTAGGATTACTACCTTAGCTCGGCACTTCAGGTCCCGGAGACGTGCCGCAACCTGAAATCCATTCATAACGGGCATCGAAATATCGAGTACCAAGACGTCCGGATCAAGCCGGAGCGCAGATTCAACCGCCCGTCCTCCGTCTTCGACGGCCCCGACAATCTCGAACACTCGGCCAAGTTGTAGACGAAGCTCCGCGAGCACTCCCGCATGATCATCAGCGAGCAATAATCGTACGATAGCCACCATGCCCTTCTTCTGGTCGACGCCCACGCAACTCCCCAAATGTTAGGCTACTCCCGGATCACTGATTGTCGACTGGTACTTGTAACAGGAGTTGGTTGTTCGTGGTTCAGCCGCAAAGGCGGTCTTTAGGCGGTCGAAAGCATATCGAGGTTCAACCGGGCTATCCGGCAGCCTCGATATCACTCGGAGGATTTTTCCCAAGCTGACGCAACTCGTCTTCTGCGATCGTCAGTTCCGTGAAGCCGCAATTCATGCAGACCAGAAGTCTTGGGAAAGCCCAAACCGTGGGTTTCTCCACATTCTCGACTCCGAGAACATGGAGACTCATCTCTGCCGCGAACTTCGTCTGTTCTTTCGACCCGCACGATCTACACGCCATGACTCGCCTTCTATCGAAGCACGCCACTAATGTCTTCGGACTCTGTTGGCTCGCTCTTGGTGGAAGTTTGCTAGGTTCGTCTGTAGAGACTGACTCACAGCCGACGCAGTCCCCAGTATAGGGCAAGCTCGGAGGACCGCCAAGATGGAACACCTCGGTCACGAACATGTCAGCACCAAGAAAGAAAACCCGCATATATCCAATCGTAGTTCCGACTCACCAGAATCTGGCTACCCTCTCCGTTTCATCAACTCCAATATCTTGAGGCACTCCTCGATCAGCATGGCCCGCACCTTGCCGATTTCACGCGTCGCGCTGGTGGTCAACTCCTTGTTGCATCGGTCCTTCCATTCAGCCGACTCACGCTTCAAATATTCAATGGCCGCTTTTCGACGATTTCGCACCGATGTCATTTCGATTGAACAGTTAACGTCTTGTCTTGAAGCGAGTTGCGGCTCCCTCGTAATATCTCGATCTGATCCTTAAGCAAGGCTGAATTGAAACGACATTCCGCCCTGCACCGTAGAGCGTCTGTGAACTGATCCCATCGAGACTGTCTGTTGCGCACACGTATCCACGACTTCGAGCTGCTCAATCCGCAGCGAGGCCACGGGTCTGGAAGTCGCGCGAAGTCCTTCACATTCTTTCCAGCTCTTCGCGTCATGCGCCGGGTCTCCTCATCCACCGCTGATTCCGGCAGCGGATTTATCGCGAAGTGGCGAAGCGCAGCATTGATATACAGGATGTCAAAGTAGAAGTGACCAGGACGTTCGGAAATCCCAGCGAACCGGCACGCGACATCAGTTATCGCGTTGAAGTACGTGCGAATGCTTCGCAAGCCACCATTGATGATCTAATTCGCGCAGCTGACTCGGTCACAGAGATTCAGAACACTCTGCGATCTTGCTGCGTTGTTCGGCTCATATCGGGCTAACGTTCCTCCACGCGGTGGGTTCTGAGTGAACTCGCCTGATAGCGACAATCAATAGCGAAACCAAGAATCACCCTGAAACCTGCTTCATCAACATGCCTTGCTACTCGGCACGGCAAGAGGGGGTCCAAGACAAAGCATCATCTTGGTAAAGGGAACAAGAACGTTGTTAACAGGCGTTTACACGTTTTGACCGCATGATGAGTGAAATCGCGATGTTTCGGCAGTTATACTCGGGCTTTGACCGGGTTCCCACTAATGTGGCAGACCCGATTCTCCTCCCCAGCTACCCGTGACAAGGCTTCGACAAGTTACAAACCCCTATGGACTTCGAGAGAAAGTCTGGATTAGCCTAAGCGCGCGAGCCGAAGACGGCCAAACTGGGAGGCGTTCAATGAACCTTTCTGCATATTGGAAACCAAGTCTACTTCTGCTTGCCTTCGCTGCTGCCTGTTCGACACCAGCCGAGTCGGTTGATACGGCTGTGATCGCCGAAACCATCAAGACAGACGTAGCTCAACTCGTCGCTGGGATCAACGCGCACGACCCATCAAAGGCAACCGCTTATGACGCGACGAATGTCATCTCCATGGAATGCGACAGTCCCTCGACGATTGGGGTCGAAGCCGATCGAGAGGGCTTCAAGGCGGGCTTTGCTCACGACCCTTTTTGGAAAGTCAGCCTTATTGATGAGACCGTAGACGTTGCGAGCAGCGGGGACTTGGCAGTCTACCGTGGCACTTATAACGAAGACGGCAGTCGTGCCGGTGTGCTGATGACGCATAAGACGAACTTCCTCGCGGAGTTCAAGCGTCAAAGCGATGGATCGTGGAGGGTCATCTGGTACAACTTTCCAGCGAGAATGTGCGTGGATTTGTCGAGACGCCCAACGCAGCACTTGTTTTTGTGGGACTCGCACACTTGGACTATGACTCGGGCTCGGTTTTTATTGTTCCCTACACGGTTAAGTCTCAAAGCGATTTGCGGCTACTGGTGAAGCTGGATGGCGAGCCGCAGGTATTCACAAAAATCACCGATGACTCCATACTTGTCGTAACAACACACCGTATTTCGCGAATCAATTCCTCAGGGGAACATCGAACCCTGCGGCGCCAGTGTGATCGATTCCAGTTCCTGGCGACCTGCCGGCCGCCACAACGCCTTCTTGCGTCGTAGACCTTCGTTGAGCGCCACCACATGCAACTGATTCATCACCCTTGTGCGCGTCTGCACCAAACGATGCCGATGCCACAGCAACTGCCGCAGGTCCCGATTCTCGGCGTCCGGCACCCAGATCCGCGGGAACCGCTCTTCCACCATCAGTCGCAGCAACAGCTGCGCATCTTGGCGATCCGTCTTCTGCTTGCGCACCCGTTTCGTGCGAATCTCAGCCGCGTCTCCGATCCACAGCTCAAGCTGAAACTGGCTCAGTAAACGCTCGAACCAGCGTGAGTGCCCGCTGGCTTCCATCCCTACCCGCGCACTCAAGTTCTTATCTTTGAGTTCGCGATAGAACTGTTCGGCTTCTTCGCGATGAGCCAGACGACATTCTTCTAACTCGCCCGTCTCCGTATTCACGAAAGCAATTTGCTGGAAGCCCGGATGATAGTCACACCCTATAATGAGCATGTTCGGCTCCTTTCCTCCGAGCCCTTTGGTTGGTTTGCACCTCCAAAGTTTACTCAGGGTGATGGGAGCCGACATTGTTATGGAATCATTACACGCATTGGGGCGTCCAAAGACGAGAGGGAGTTAAGTTACCAAAGACATCTTGTGTGTTGACTGATTGACCGCGCTGAGGGCGAGACTCCTGAGTGGGGACGTTTAGGTGTGATTGGGCTTAACGTAGGGTCTAGGACACCCGGCGGCGGATGGCTGGGAGTCACTCCTCCTCGCGACAAGGCAGCGACTATGCAAAATTCGTACTCTCCCGCCTCCCTCCGGCGCAGCTCAAGAGTGCCGGTCAACGTTCCAATTCTGGTTACGAGTCTCGAACCCGACACGCAATTCTCGGAGGTTTGCGAGACGCTGGTGGTCAATGCGCATGGCTGCGCCATGCGGTCTCCGATGAAGCTCGACGCGGGAGTCCTGTTGCACTTCCACAGCAAAGACGGGCGCGAGGCAACCGCGAAGGTGGTGAGTTGCCAACCGCTCGATCCAGCGAAGCCCGGCTGGCGGCTCGGCGCACGGCTCGACCGGCCGGAGAATTTCTGGGGTTTGAAGGCGTTTCCGCGGGACTGGTCGCCATTGCCCGCGCCCACTGAGCCGACCACCGACATGCCACCCGCGAAATTGAGGGCAAGAACTTTTGACGCGATTCATCCCGCGCCGGAAAAGATTCCTGCCTCTTTGAAAGCGATGCTGGACAATCTTCAGAAGCAGGTTACGGATGAGCGTCTGCATGCCGTAGTAGCAGACGCCATACAACCGCTACTCTCCGAGATAGCGGAACTGCGGGAGAAAGTAGCGCGGGCGCAGCCCAAAGAGCGCAGCAAGTTTGAAGTGTCACTGTCGCACATACCGCCGGAGCTGCAGATTAAAATCGAGGGCCGGCTTAGAAAGGAATTGGTGCCGCGGGTACTCGATGAAGCCCGGGCGCAGTCGGCGCAGGTGCTCGACTCGGCGAAAAGCGCGATCGAAAAGACGACGTCGGAGAGCCACACAGAATTCCGGCAACGAGTGTCAGAAGACTTGCGTGCGGTCGAGAAGCGGGTGCAGGCCGCATCGGCAGACGTGGTGGAAAATCTGCGGGATCACTCGCGTCGCGAAATGGGGGAGTTTCATCAGCACGTGGTTGAAGCGGGGAATCGTCTGAAGCGGCTCAGCGAGGAACTTTTGCAGGTGCACCAACACTCCCTCGCCGAGGATCACGTCGCGCATCGCCGCGAACTGGAGCAGCTGCAGGCGACGGTAGTGTCGGAGTCGTCGAGGTTGCACGCGGAGGTTGGGGAACTAGATGGCCGGATCGCGAAGCTGGATGCGTCGGCGCAGGAATTGGAGTCAGGGCTCGATATCCGGCTGTCGAAGCTGGCCAGCAACACAGTAAGCAGCGCCCGCACGCAGCTAGAGAACACAGTAAACGTCATCCTCGAGGAGTTGGAGAAGCGCAGCGCACACCACCTTGCGGAGCAAGTGGACAAGGCGGGCGTGAGACTGGAGAGTATCCAGAAAGAAATCGAGAACGCGTTTTCTGAGGCGATGCGGGAACATGCGGCGGGGACCCTGGAAGCGTTTGAGCGAAGCCTGGACGAGGTGGCGGGGAAGTCGGTGGAACGCTGCCGGGCTGCGCTGGCCAGCGGGTTGAATTCTCTGGTGCGAGGTCTGGGAGAGCAGTTCCGCCTGGAGTAAGCTCCCGCCGAAAGAGGGCAAGCCTTCTCGGGCGCAGTGATAATTGGAAGGGAATTGACGCTAGTCGAGGAGACGGCCGAGTAATTGGTGAAGGCGAGTGTTCCGGACGGCCCTCACACAGCCGGGAACTCGCCTTAGCTTTTGGCTCGACGCTGTCCAGGTTCAAATCCGGCGTGCGCATAAGTCGGCAGCGCTAATGGACCAGTGCGGCGCATGGTGCTCCAATCGTATCCAAAAGCCGTTCCACAGATGAGACAGACCTGATAGTCCTGGCCGTGAGAGCCGCTATGCGGCCACGAGAAACGGTGAGGGCAAAGTTTTCCGAAGAGTCGTTTGAGGAATTGGGTCGCCATACTGGCCTTGCTCCTTGATGAGGCGAATCTCACGTTGGAAGGTTCGAGTGCGTTCCTGGCCAGAGATAGAACCGCGTAAATTCAGCGGGTCGTTGTAGGTTCACAGTAACACGGAAGAACGCGACCCATGCGCACGCCGTAGTGCACTAGCCACCGCGCCGAAGGTCACTGGTTAGTCTCATTACCCCATCGGAATTGGATTGCTAGCAGGAAGTGTTCACTTCTTCCTCCGTCCAGAGCACCCGTAGCCAGCACTCTGATCTCTTCTTTGACGAGCGGAAGAAGTAGCCGGTTCCAACGCATTCTCGCGTTGACCTCTGGTTTGTTACGGTGGCTCGGAAGCTGACGGCGAAGGGGAGCGTGCTGCCCAATGGAACTGTGGGATCGGCCGTTGTCTTCTTGATCCCCAAATCCGTCGGCCGCAGTGGCAAGTTCGGAGTTTAAACCATCAGCCTGAACCGGAGGTTCACGAAAAATGTAGACCCCTGATTCAATTGACTCATCACAGTGATGGTTCCGCCATGTTCCCGTGCGATCCATTGCGCGATGGAAAGGCCGATTCCAGCTCCCTCGGGAGGACGATGTTTGCGGTCAGGTTCTCTGCATCCGCGCAGTTGCCGCGTCGCATTGTTCCTAGGTATACAGCAGCCGCTCCTTCCGGTGACCGATCACGAAACGGGTTGAACAAGACGTAATTGTGGTCTTCGCCCGATAGTTGATTGATGCTGAATGGTGCCCGCCACAGTATTGGGTGTGCATCGCGTGCCATCAGAGCACCAGCAATAGCCACGGTCAGCACTGCAAGGGAGCGGACTACTTCACAGTGAGTCCTCCTCGGGAAGCCCTTACGGTGGAAGCTGGGGAGAGAATCACGAAGGACATTACCGTGGATGTTCGCCTGATCAAACCGATGACGTCGTCCCCGCAATCCTCGCAGAGAAGCTTGCAAACCCTAGTGCATTCAATTTGGTAGTTGGTGAAACATCCCCATTACACTCAATGACCAAGGACTGAGAGTAAACCTGTGACGGAGAGTCATGGGTTTCGGACTTGCCCTTCTTCGCTCACCTGCCGTACGGCTGGGAGCAAGATCAGCATTGCACCGATGCCAGCAAAAACGGCCGAAGCGATCAGCATATCTTCGCGTTCGTTAGGAAGGTGAACTGCCATGACCGTCATGACGGCGGCATGAGCAATATTCAACCAGCCAGCGAAGACGATCACGCCACGATGTGCGGCTGGATTCCGCGCAGCCACCAGCAAGAAAATCCCGATCATGACATAGAGACTAATGCCCATTGGCATCGCATCTTCCTTGTTTGCCTGCCACCCATCGCGGACCGAGGTAATCAGCGGATAAATACCCGCCACAAATATCAATCCCACCAAAACCAAAACAATTCTCAGCGCTCGTTGCCGAATCATGGCACCCTCCAGTTTTGCGAAAGCTTAGGTGCGAGGGCAGAACAAGTCAATGCCGCGCAAAATAGAGAACTTCGGTAGACCGTTGTTGAAAAACTCGCGATTTCACTCACAACCCGAGGCATTCGATATCTGCAGGAAAGAACTGCCAATATTGCCAGTTGCTTCACTTCTGGTGCCCCTCTAACGTGGCTGGGAATGAAACGTTTGCCCCGTCGGAGACCCTCAAATATCCTCGATTACCCTCGTTGGAACACCCTCTGACAAGTCTTCTGATTACCGACACATCCTCCGACGGGGCGCGTACCACTCGCGTCGACTGCGTCAGTTCCATCGGTAGTTGGCGTAAAATCCCCATTTCACTCATTGACCCTCACACCGTGCCTGTGCGCTGGTTCCGAAGCCAACGGACAGCGAGAATCAAGCCGAGCACGCCGCCAAGCGCAAGACGCAGCGACAACCAGTAGGCAGAGCAAAGTGTTTCGCATGGAAGACCCCTAGTTGGAAGGCGCTGGATTCTAGCACCCATAGCCAGACTGTTGGAAAACCGCCATGGCGCTCAACCCCCTCTCCACTGGGCTGGGCCGCGGTCAATGAGCGCAATCGCTGGTTTCGTCAACTGTCCGTGGCCACGTTTCGGTTCCCCGGTCGCTCCTGTATCTTTTGACAGTTCCCAATACACCAAACCACCCTCTACGCTGTCGGCGTTCCCTCCTTTAACAGTCTCCTTAAGCCCTGTCCAAAAGCATTTTGGCCAGGGCATTTCTGTCCACTGAGACGGGAATCGAGAAGTTCCATGACCCGGCTGTCACAAGTGGCGGCAGGCGCGAATCCACGTCTGTGCTGTACTACGGAATGGACGGTGGAATTTCCGGACTGCGAATCACATGACTCCGGTCGTCAGCGCGGGGAGCGTCGCGCTCTTGATTCTTCACGTGAATGTTCGTTATTGCAATTCCATGCGGTATTTCCGACTAGTTGCACCGCGATCCAAGATGCTGCTTGTGCACGTATTCTCGAGGTTGGCCGTCGAGGCCAAAGGAAGAGCGGACGCATGTCTGGAATTGATTTTTGTTTCTCCTTTATATCGAGAATCTTGCGTCGGAGCGATGAGTCAGCTTTTCCCCACTACTGTCAGTTTTGCCAGTTGCTGATGCAACAGACCACACATAGTCTGGGCAGGCCATCAGCGCTAGGAATTACCTGCGTAACTTGCTACCGAGATAAGTATCCACTTCTTTGGCCGAACAACAACGTCCCGAACACTAACTAAAATCACATAAGGAGATTAGTCATGCCAGTTAACGACCCAAAAGAGTTGTTTGTCCAGTTGCTTAGCGGCCTCCGCCAGGGAACGGAGCGGAGTGCAAAGATCTATCAGGAAATTAGCAAGGTTGCCGAGAATCCGGATGTAAAAGAGGCCTTGGAAGCACGGGCTTTCATCTCAGAGAAAGTCCTTGCCACGCAGGACCAATGCTTCAAGCTGATTGGCGAACAACCGGTTAAGGTCAACTCGCGAATCCAGGAAGTGTTTATGGAGGATTTTCGCAGAGAGCTCGCTGAGATACAAAACCCAGCTGCGAGGCACCTCTTCATCCTGGCAAAGGCCACACACCTGACTCACCTCCTCATTGCAGAGTATGTGGCTTTGGTTGCGGCAGCCGATATCACCGGCCACTATGGCGTTGGCGTCCTGCTTGAAAGCTGCTTGGCAGACAAACTCGCGTTTGTGGAACGAACGCGGCGCCTGATTCGGAACGTCATCGAGGCCAAGGTGGCCAAGAAAATAGGAGAGAGAGTAGCCGCCTAGCGGCACTCCCTCGTTTAATGCTTGTGACGGTCGAATCGAAAATGAATTGAGTCGCGCCGATTCGCGCAGATTCCGGTCGGGTCGGCCCGGCTCACAGCCCTTTCCACTAAAGGGAGGCTCAAGAGAGGAATCATTCCCCTCCGTGCTGGCCGGAGCACTCCGTCGAGCAAATTGTCGGCTTTCTGCAAATCTCCTCTCTGAAAGGAGAATGGACCAGTGCACCGGTTGCGCTTATCTCCAATCTGAGCATTGTCTTTACTCCCAACTGCGCGATTGCGGTGAGGGCGCGGACTGGATATCTCTTTGGGCAGTCGGTCAGGCGGGATCAGCTTGTCTAGCCGACTGGCATCTCTTGGAGGAATCGAATGAAGGACAGGCACAAACACAAGAAGTCCAAGCAGCCAGATTCGCCAATGGTAGCCTCGGGATCAGCTTATGCCGACGGCACGCCTCTAGACCGCGTGCAGTATCTTGAAGCCAAGCTCATCTTGAAGCCCGATCGCTTCACTTCGGTGCAGAGTTTCCGCGACTTCGGCAAGATTGTAAAGAGTACGGCGAAGAGGCTTGATGTTGGATTCATCGAAGACCGTGAGACTGGGCTAAGACCAGAAGTCCGGGAGATCCTTTTCGGCGACACTCCTGATTTCCGGCTGTACAACAATGCATTCATCCTGCGACGGCGCATTTCCTACGTGGATGGTTTTCCCGTGGGCGATCCAGAGATCGTCTTCAAGTTCCGCCACCCAGATGAGCAAAAAGCGACGGCCGTGGACGTGCGCCCGAAGATCGCCGGTAAGTACCGAATCAAGTTTAAGGCCGAGGCGCTTCCTCTGAAGGACCAGGTCGGGGGATATCGCATCCTGTACTCGCACAACTGCCAGTTCGGATTGAGCCAGATGCACGAGGCGGATCGAACCTCTATGGCCACTCTCGTGAGAGTGTTCCCAGCGCTCGCCGCCATCAAGAAGGACGATGGCGAGAAGATAAGCCTGGTGAACGAAGGCATTGTGGAAGAGGTGCTGCTGCCGCTGGGTCAGTTGGACTTCGGGAAAGGCGTCGTCGCCAAGTGCGACATCGGGTTGTGGCGCACACGCGGCGAGCATAAGTCTCTGGTGGGAGAGTTTGCGTTCCAGGCAAAGTTCGACCACAAAGGGGATGTAGCTGAAAAGCAGAAGAAGCTGGCCGCGCAGTTCTACGTGACCTTGCAAGAGGACGTCCAGGATTGGCTTGCGCTCGGCGTGACCAAGACGGGCATGGTCTACCGTCTCAAGGGGAACGAGCCCCAATGTCATGAGTGAGACGGCCACGAAACTCGTTTTGCAACGGGTACCCGATTCTGCTACCGCGTCGGCTGAAGTCTCAATTGGCCAAATCTTCCTTGAGTTCCTGATTATCGGAGCCACCAGCTTCGGCGGTGTGGTGCCGTACCTTCGCGGCAGCCTCGTAACCAAGCGGCATTGGGTCGATGACAAGGAATTTGTCGAGATGCTTTCCATCAGCCAGAGTCTTCCTGGCCTTAACGCCACGAATATGGCGATCCTGGTAGGCGATAAGCTACGTGGTGCGCTCGGCTCGATCGCTGCGATCATCGGCATCTGCCTCCCGGGCGGTGTGCTCATGTACGTCGTCGGTATGTTCTACCGCATCCACGGAGACCACGACTTTGTGACGGCCGCGCTGAAAGGTGTGGCGGCAGCAGCGGTTGGTTTGATCCTGTTCACGGTTATGGGGCTCAGTAAGAAATCGCTCGCAGGAAAATTTGACTTCGTTTTCATGGCACTGACGGTGATTGCCGTGAACCGGTTGCACCAGTCGGTTCCGCGCACGCTGGTAGTCGTCGGCCTATTGGCGATCCTCTTCCATCGGCCTGGCAAAAAACAGAAAGAGAGTGCGACTTTATGAACCAGATTCCCGCACTTGTTCGCGTATTCGGGTATCTGTCGATCCTTACCGTCGGCGGGGGTATGGCGGCATTCCCCGAAATGAAGATCCTGACCGTCGAGCTCCACAAGTGGCTTACATTCCCACAGTTGATCCATCTGTATAGTGTGGGGCAGATGGCCCCCGGCCCCAACATGATGATGATCCTCGTCATCGGACAATGGGCGGGTGGAATGCTCGGCGCGGTCGCGGTACTGATTGCTTTTTTTGGGCCGACGGCGCTGCTCACATTTGTGGTCGCCCGGTTATGGAAGAAGATCGAGAAATGGCCGTGGCGGACTTCCATTCAGCAGGGGCTTGCGCCGGTCTCGATCGGGCTCCTGCTGGCTGGCTGTTTCACCATGGCAAGAGGCGCGATCTCCGGCGTGGAAACAGCCGCGATTGCCGTGGGTGTTCTGTTGATTCTGCAACAGTACAAAGTCAATCCGGCCCTGCTGGTAGTTGGCAGTGCGATGCTCGGTGTGCTCTCATTCATGCCCAAGTAATGGCAGAGACGGGACGCACTGAATTAGCGGGGTGCGCCATTGAATTCGGAGCCTGCAGCACGCAGGAAATGAAGCCGCAGAGCGTTGCCAGTGAGCAAAAACGCGGCGGCCATTGCAACGAACTAAGGTGCGAAGATGCTGCAGGGAACGACACTCTCGCTGAAACAGAAGGCGCTTGAAGAAGTCAGGCGAATGCTCGTCATTACCGCCTACCTCTGGGTCTTGTTCAGCGTGTTTGAATTGCACCGTCTCGGGGTTCTTCGAGCGCAGCATCTTCCCTATTCATATAGAGTGGGCTTTTCTCTGATCAACGCGCTAGTCCTGGCCAAAGTAGTCTTGATCGCCGATGCTCTACATGCGGGAAAGCGCTCAGCCGGCGCGACGATGTTAGCAGCTGTTATTTTAAAATCAGGGATCTTCGCAATGATCCTGATTTGCTTCAACATTGTGGAAGACGTTTTGGTCGGCCTGTTTCACGGCAAGACTCTCGCCGAAAGCCTTCCCGCAGGTGCGGGTGGAGGTCTCGAAGGTCAATTGATAGTCGGGGTCATGATCTTCGTAGTGCTCATCCCGTTTTTTGCCTTTGCGGAACTCCGCCGAGCCATCGGCGAAGATGCCTTCGATGATTTAGTTTTGCGCCGCAAGACGCACTGACCCGACTCCGGACCTCTGCTCCGGAGAATCCTCAGCTCTTTGCGCTGGGTCACGGATGACCTACTGAGTGGCTGGAGTTGCGCGTCATCGCGGAAGCAGCGGATGGACTAGAAGCAGTTCAAAAAGCAGCAGAACTTAAACCAGATTTGATTCTCCTCGACATCGGACTCCCCACATTGAAATTCGCGGTTATTCAAGAGAATTCAAAGAATTCAAGATTTCGATGCGCCGACATCCTCAGGACCTAGAGTCCTTCGGCCCGATTGCCCTCGGTCCCTCCTGCGGACTATGCTGTGGTTCCGATACCAAAGGTTTCCATGAGGATGCTTTTCCGCCCGCCCGGCCTCCCCCGACGGGCTTTTTGCTGGAACGATACTTGCTCCATACGAGGAACCTATAGCCGAATGAAGAAGGGCCGCGCCATTCTCGATCGGCAGCCCGCGCCTCCTCGCGTCGGTTGTGAATGCAGACGCAAAAACCATAGCGCGTGTTCAAAGAAGAACTGTACCTGCGTGTGCCCATCAGAAAGGCTGCCAGTGACCGAGGCCGACCGCGCGGCTGCCAGCGTCGGAATGCAGGGCGAAGGGGACTGGATCAATTGGCGTAACATCCCGTGGGTGTTGAAAAAGTCACGTCGATTAGCGGGATGAGATTCAGCAGAAGCATGTTAGAAGAAAGTATTCTGCCCATGCTCTGTTTGATTCTGATCGTCGGAGGCCTGCTGATCATGATGGGGCAACACGACCGCTCTGAAGCGTTGTTCTACTACTTCCGCCTGGAAGATCAGGTTCCTGAGACCCACCTGCTGCGGCTGATCGAAAAGCACATCAGTTTTGCCTTTGTGCGGGAGAAGCTGAAAGCCAGTTACAGCGATACCGGCCGTCCTTCGATTGATCCCGAACTGCTGCTGCGCATTCTGCTGATCGGCTATTTGTACGGCATCACCAGCGAACGGAAGCTGGTGGAGGAACTGCGCATGCATCTGGCGTGGCGCTGGTTCACCGGTCTGGGCTTCGATCAGGAGATCCCGCATCACTCCACGTTCTCGAAAAACCGGCATGGACGGTTTCAGGAATCGAAGCTGTTCGAGGAGTTGTTTGAGCAGATCGTGCAGCCAGTGTGTGGAAGTGGGATTGGTGCAGGGCAAGCACCTGTCGGTGGATGGCAGTTTCGTGGAGGCGAATGCGGCGAAGGAAAGCCGCATTCCGCGCGAGCAGTTAGCGGAAGCGGCGCAAGTGAACCAAACCGTGCGCCAGTACCTGGTGGAACTGGAGCAGCAGAACCCACCGAAGAACCGGTGCATGAGCAAGAACAGGTGTCGACCACGGATCCCGACGCGACCTACGCCACCAAGGGTGGGACACCGGCCCGACTGGGGTACTACGACAACTATCTGATCGACAATCACAGTTGCGTGATCGTCGGGAGTGCAAGCGACGGCAGCACGGATGAGTCAGGAGACGGTAGCCGCGCAGGACATGCTCACTCGCTTCACGCAATGGCAAGGACGAGACACCAGAATCGGTAGCGGCCGACACGACCTACGGGAACGGGGAGTTCTTGCACTGGTTGGCGGATCGGAGCATCACGCCCTATATGCGAACCCGCGACAGTATCCACAGAAAGAACAGCCCGTTCTACGGACCCGAGCGGTTCACGTATCAACCCGAAAGCAACAGCTATCGCTGTCCTGCGGGGCAACAACTGAACTATGGTCGGCCGCACATGCGGAACCGCACCTATGCCTACATCGGGACCCGCAAACGTTGCGGGCGTGTGCGCTAAAAGCCCAATGCACCAGCGGAGCGTTATCGCTTTCTTGCCATCCACATGGACGAACCCGCCCGGCAACGCGCACGGGAGTTGGCGAACACGCCAGAGTTCGCGAAGGCACAGCGGGAAAGAAAGAAGGTGGAAGCCCTGTTCGCGGAACTCAAGAATCAGATCGGGCTGCGTCGCTTGCGCCTGCGCGATTGAAGTTCGTGCGGGAGCAGTTCTTCCTGGCAGCGGCGGCCCAGAACCTCAAGCGACTAGTGCGGTTCCTCAGCCAACCGACAACACCCACGATGGAAGCTGCCTCTTAGCTGAGGTGAGAAGAAAGAACTCGGTCGCCGCAATCATCGCAGCCGGAAAGACATTCCGATCACGGACTTTTTCAACACCCGCGGGATGTTTCACTCATCGACTCCGATGACCGAAGGTTGCCCCTCTGGGTCGCACTCCTTCTGGTAGAGCTTTCGAATGCGCTCCAGCGGTCAGCGAAATTCGATGCGTAGAGTCCTTCGGCCCGATTGCGCGAGACCTCGACCCGGGCCTATATTTGTGCTTCCGATACCAAAGGCTTCCACTAAAGAGTACCGAAGCCCCCGCCCAGCTCCCTTGGGCGGGCTTTTTATGGCTTGAAGAGTAAATTGGAAAGCTGCTGAAGCGCCCGAAGTAGACAACATGAAAAAGGGCCACGTTATTCTCGATCGCAAGCCCGCGCCGCCCGCCATCAGCTATGAATGCCGCCGCAAAAACCACAGCGCTTGCTCCAAGCAGAACTGCACCTGCGCCTGTCACGCGAAAAGCTAAAAGACCTCAAATGTGACCGGTGCTGAGCTTGAAGACGTGTGCGCGAAGGCTCGCAGAAAGGCGTCCGCGAGTTTGTGAGGCCTGAGGGCCAACCTGATCCTAAGCAGCGAAAAGGACACTGTTCCTAGAGCAAGGGGAAGGCGTGTCGTAGCTAGACATCAATCCCGTAACCGGGCCTCATTTGAGACCCATTCTTGCGCTCATTTCCAAAAGCCCCTTCCCAACTCTCTGTGCGCTGATTGCACCCACGCCTCTTTTAGCTTAATCACATCATCGACTTGCGATGAACAGCGGTTCCTCGAAGCATTGCTCTCACCTACTCGTTGTTTGCTGCCCCGACGCCTGCGCGATTGCCTGGCGGAACGTTTACGCTAAACCCGGCCTCCTACCAGAATGCCCTGAATGAGTCTTTTGGCTCGTCAAAACATGTTATCGCCTGGTTTCAACAGCCATCTGAGTCTTCACCCTGATGACCCGTTCGGGCCATACCCACTCCAATGTTAAAGCGATTAAATGAACTTCTTTACACAGCTTTGGGAAGGGTGCTCACACCGATCCCTAAGCTGTTCTTTAAAACATTGCTTTCGCGCAACGAGCGAACGGCTCCGTTGTGCGATCCTTTATTGTTTCGATTGGGCGATCTTTCGGTAGCTTCGGGGTTGGATTAGGGGGAGACTGGTTGGCGACATCTTCGGTTAGCATTCTGGTAGTAGATGATTTTGAGCCGTGGCGACAACAAGTCTGTTCCATGCTCCATACAGGGCTGGAGTCGCGCGTCATCGCAGAAGCAGCGGACGGATTAGAGGCAGTTCAAAAGGCAGCAGAACTTAAACCAGATTTGATTCTCCTCGACATCGGACTCCCAACACTGAATGGAATCGAGGCCGCCCGACAGATTCGCAAACTTGCCCCGGATTCCAAAATAGTCTTCCTAACTCAGGAATCTTCCCCGGACGTGGTTGAGGAAGCTTTCCTTTTGGGAGCACGCGGCTACATTGTGAAAACAATGGCCGGAATCGAGCTGTTGGCCGCCGTAGAAGCGGTTCTTGAGGGCAAGCAGTTTCTCGGTAGCGGCCTGAGGCTCGTGCTTGAGCAGAGAAGTGAGTCGCAAGCCGCTTCTTCGGTTGAGCCAATCTAAACGGTTTATCACGTAGTAGCGCGATAGTTGGCGTAACATCCCCAATTTCACTCAAAACTCCCTCCGTCCGGCTCTCCTAGGCAATGAGTGTAGTCCGCCTGCTTCCGACAGTTATGAAGCGGATCGCTGCTCAAACACCTGTCGCCTGGCGGCATACCACCGCATTGTTGCAGTTACAGCGTAAGCCACTAAAAGGCTGTTGAGGATGGGAAGAGGCCAGTAGATTGGATCGTTCACGGGATCGGCGAAGCCAAGATAAAGCGCCAAACGTGCGAGTGGGAGAAGCACCGGTAACGCCAGCAAAAGATCGATGGCGCTGACAATCTTTAGGCCAGCCGGAGCCGTCGTCCCGCCAGTGTCCAGCACGAGCATTTGCCAGCCCAAAGACCACAATGTGAAAACAAAGGTAAGGACACAATGGACTGCCGCTACCAGGCTAAACGCAAGCCAATGCATCCGACTGGGACAGCCGCGATCACGCTTCTGTGCGGTCATGCTGCAAGATTGTACAGCGCCCGAAACATTCCCAAGAGACGTGTAACTGTCGAGAAATCGCCATATCGCTCACTGACCAGTGGTCAAAAGGTGATATCGCCGGTTCACGTCAGTTTCGCCCGTCGTCCCTGTTTGCGTTGGCGATCCCTAGTCCTTGCATGATTCGCACGCACGACCGCCCGGGCTAGGGTTCTCGGCAAAGTAGGCCATACCGTACTCGGCGCACGAAGAGGCATGAGAACCCCATAACGGGTGTATTTTATTCCGTGTGAAAAACAATCGAAAAGCAGCGATTCGATACTTTGAGCAAGAATCTGTCGAGTGGATAGCCCTAGCGAAGAAAGAGAAGACCACTGAAGCGATGCGCGAGATTGGGAAGCTTCGGGAAATCCTGATACAGGAATGCCTTAAGACTCTCGAGATACTAAAACGGAAACCCACGTGAGACGAGACTAAAAGAAGAGGGCAGGACCCGTCAGGAGTCAGAAGCGGAAGTCATTATAAGCAGAACGAGGACGCCAGCGAGAAACGCAATCGCGCTCCAAAATTTCCAATCGAAACTTTGAGCCCGTGACATGCGCGAGAATCCTTTGGGGGGGAAAAAGCGGGCCGCGCTGTGTCGGTGAATGGTCAGGGTTGCACGGCCCGCTGCTACAAAGCGTGCTAATCATACGCTGTTCTGCTTGAATACGTGTTCCCGATTCAACCTAGAACTTGCGCCGATTGGATCCGGGACGGTCACAGGAAATAGCCGGGGCAGAATTTGTCCGTTCCTTAATTCCCGCAATTCGGGCAGCAACACCCTCGTAACGAGCGGCAAGTTTTTTCCGAAGGGACTCAATTCCCGCTTCATCTTCGAGTGTCGGACGATCCTTGCGACGTTTCATAAGCTTAATTTTCCCGCCAAAGCTTACCACGCAAGTGGCTGCGCTAAATCACTCTGGCCAATTTGTCCCCGTCGCACTTCGGACAAAGACTCAGATGAAGGGTCCAACTCTTTTCGTTCCCGCCGTAGCGGAAACAAGTACCCTCGATTTCAACCATTGGCCCAAGGCATACCGAACAGAATTCTCGCACCGGTCGGCTGGAAAGTGCGGTTAGGAAATCTTCGACTTCTTGCGGTTTCAGCATGGTGGCTCCTTGTCAGTCAGCGCACGGAACCGTCGCGTAGAAGGGGGGACTGCCAAGAAATCTATCACAATGTTCTATAGGGTACACAAGAATGCGCGGTGAACGACAGAAAAACTGGTGTCGCCATCTGAGCGCTAGCGTAACGATATGTCTAGCGAAAATTGGTATGCTTTTGGCCCATGAAGCAGAACGAGGATCCTCCTAAGACTCTTAACGAACTGGTGGACCGCCTCGACCGGATTCGAGAAGAGCTAATGATGATCCAAAAATCGATGGAGAAGCTCGCCCCTTCCGACAATAAGGCAAAAAAGCCTTAGCGTATTTCCGCCTGATCTGAGCAGTAAGTTTCTTCAATGGCTTTTCTGCGGTCGTCCAACGCTTGGCAGAGCTGCTCAATTGGACGCATAAGCTCCGCCGGATTCACTTCCTTACTGACTTGTTCTGCGATGATTAGCCAGTTTCTAGGCAATGGGTCCATGGTGGACTCCTCTTGGGAATTCAAGGCTAGGCCGCATTCCGAACCAAGTCTGAGCAATACTGAACGCGATATTTCTGGCAAAACTCCACGCCTCTGTGTGAAAATTCCGCGATGGCTAGAGAGTTAATCTGGCTTGAGAACCCTACCTTCGCCGCTTGGGGATGTAACGCTTGCGGTTGGCTCATAGCCAATCCCGGGCCAACAGTTTCGAGAAAGCCGACCGCACAGGTGAAGGAAGCATTTGATAAGCACGACTGTGCAAAGTTTCCGCGTGGAGTAAAAGCGAGCAGGACCAGCTAGATTCGTTGGCAACGGCTAGTTAAAAGTAGTGCTAGGACCGCGCGGGTTGTGGTGCTCGCCGTACTTTCCCCAAGGTCGCACTGTGGGCAGACGGGTAAAGGAACGACCATGCTTTCCCTTCAGGTTTCAGCGGACACGGTCACCACGCCGGCATTCGCCACTCCCTCGAGTCTGGATTTTGGACATGACAGGTGAAAAGATCTTGTTAGCGTAATTACTTCGCTGGATGTCTATTCTTTACGCTGCCGGTAGGAGGTGTGATTCGATTACACTTGGAAAGAATCGAACAGGGACCCGATGCACTCGACTGCAGCATCAATCTGTCAAGGCTAAGAAGGAGCACAAGCCTTATGTCGCTCCTACATACAAACGTTTGACTCCCGAGGAGGCAAAAGACCTACTCTTGCGACGGGCTGACATCGACGATCTTGAAGTCAAGCGTATGCTCGGATGCACCGAGCATCTTCACAAACATGGCCCTTCGTGAACTACGGTTGCTCCGTTCATACACGAATGGGCTCTTCCCGGGATGTGGTACGAAATCACAACCCAGAATCCACGCAGCATGTTGAGTTCTTTGAAAAAAGACGCGAGGATGGGGTTAACAAGGCGAGAGTTCCGGCGGCTCGACCCGGTCTTAATCTGTGGGTATCGCCAATAGTTTGGAGCGGCTGGTGTTTCGGATTTGGGAAAGAATCTCTCAATTATTAATCGATATTAAGAGTGCGCTGTGCCATTTAGACACGGATCTTGACAATCAGAGCGAACACATCCGACAACTTGCCCCGGTGATTCTGGAGTACATACGGATGAGGTCGAAGGAGTATCCTGAGCAAGGTGGCAGTGTGGAAGTGGCCGAGCTAACGCTCCGATTGCGCGAGAGCGACCGCGTGATCAAAAAGACACTCCACTTATTGCAGAACCAGGGACATGCACAACCAGCAAGTGTCAGCAACGTTTGGGAGATTGTGGATACATCTGCTGACGTTGGACAGACATCAAGTTCAGATCAGGGTCGCAATCCTGTACTAGCTATAACGCCAGATTCGTAGGAATTGGTAGGTCAAGGAGCATCTGTGCGTCATCGGTTTGCGAGTAAGCCGAGTCAGCTTGGCGCGTATGTTACTTATTGTTTCTTCACCTTACCGTGAGGCATGGCCCTCCCGTGTTCTGGTCCTGCAGGGAAGTCTCCCTCCCCATCGCAGCTTTCCTTGCAGGACCGGTTGAACTTGCGAGAAATAAGGGTTGAGCTATATTGCGAGTAGGGTTATGTAGCAACGCCGTTTCGGCGCAGACATGATTTGCTGACTCTATTATGAAAAGGCTTCGAGCCCGGATCAGGAGCTTTTGAAGGATGGCAAGACAGAGCAATTCTTTGGAAATGACGCAGGGTGAGCGCCTGTTGTCTGAATTCTTCGAACGAGCAAATGTTGGCCTGGCTGTCTTTGACGAATCCCTGCGTTATCAGATGGTCAATCCCTATTTAGCTGCATCAAATCGAGTCGCAGTCGAGTCCCATCTAGGTAAGCATGTGCGGGAAATTCTTGGGAATGTGGGATTTCAAGTCGAGGCAGCGATCAAGCGAGCGTTCTCAACCTCAGAACCTGTTCTGAACTGGGAAGTGGCGGGAGCGTTGCCTACCAGACCCGAAGGGGGACACTGGATTGACACTCTTTTTCCGATTGCCGACTCTAACGGCAAGGTTAAGGAGGTCGGTGTCGTTGTTGTGGAGTTGGGCAAAGATGTCCGACTTCACGCGCCGCAGTGTGAGTCGAATCGTCCTGAAACAGTGCTACGGTCGTGGAAGGACATAGCCCATTACGTTGGTACCTGCACTAAAACCGTCCAACGCTGGGAAAGGGCATACGAGTTTCCAGTTAGGAGGGTCGAACCGAATAAAGGATCAGTGGTATTCGCCTTTCAAAAAGAGGTTGACGGTTGGCTGCGCGGTCGGAATTTCCATGCGTCCCCCGCAGGGAGGTCCCAAGAACGCCACAAGCGGAATTGATGCCGCGCAGGTGATTAGCCACGCACTCGCCCGAGTAGTAGTCCCAGTGATTTGAGCCACATGATGGCAATTGCTCTCCTCGCTTCGGCTGAAGCACGTAGCCTGGTTACTCCCAGTTAGGACTTGTGTTTTGGAGTCTTGGAATCCAGTGTCGAAACCATTCTCTGAGCCGCTGACGGGATGGCGACTTGCCCATTCAGCACAATCTGCCTCGCAGGAATTTCCTGTCCATAGATCTGTTTATTCGCACCATTATCAGGACGAATGGTTGATCCCTCGAGCGATACCCCCACGAAGGCGCCGCGGGCGCGGGAATAGCTCAAGATGTCCGCACGCAGGGTAGCGTCCGTTTCTGCCGAGGCGGTACGGCCGACAGGGCCGGCCGCAACTGAAGCATCTGCTCCAAGTTTGACTTTGCTGGTGAGAATTCCACGCGCGCCCCGTTCGTTCATCACCAGCAACACAAAGTCTGTGGCCTCGCCACCGATCTGGAGACCAAAGCTGCCACCCTCGAGAGCCATCATGGTGGGCGCTCCCCAAGGTTCCGCTGAACTCTTGGCCCTTACGACATGACATCGCGCCTCGGCCATAACTCCCACCAACAATGAACGCCGCCTTCAGGACAGACGGAAAAACAACCACACAATCGGCTTTGTCGAGCAAGTCCTGAGGAATGTCATCGGGAACATCGAGAATCTCTTTCAACACAGTGCCGCTGTTCCTTAAGCGATCCTCGTCTTTCTCCGGATCAGCCGCAGAGGCTGAAGACGAGAGTATGGGCAGGGCTACAAGCAAGATGCTCATCAGATAGCTAATTGATCTCTTCACGACGCTTCTCCTTGGCACTATCGACTGACCACACAAAACTTTGCTACGACTCCCGCTGAATGGCAGACACACAAGAACCGGCTACCGCTCAGGCAGCTTGAGAAACCCTGCTACCGAGCCTCGTGATTGAAACCTATGCAAAAGGGTGGCCAGATCCCCAATTAAGCGGGACTAGCGGCGAAAGCTATAATTTGCGGGAAAATCGAGACAAGCGCTATTGCTACTTCAACCACGCTGGCGGGTCTAATGTCCGCCGTCCGACAGGTGTCCTTCCGCGGTCACGGCCCTGCGAGCAAATCGCGTGGATGGCGAGAGTCCGCGCGGGTGGCTCGTAAGACAGCGAAGGCCGATGTCATCGTTTGAAAATGATGCAGTTGGTGCGGGACTCTGTCGTGCGCTACATCCGCGTTTTCGAGGATCTAACCTCGTGGTGCCAGGATTGCACTAGTAACCCGCTCAATATGAGTACGTTTGCGGTGCTGCTGATTTCGTTTCACAGAAAAGGATCTATTACATGGAATACAGAGTAATTTCAGGCACGGAAATCAATGTTTCCCGAATTGCACAAGGCACGTGGGCGATCGGTGGTTGGATGTGGGGAGGTACGGATGAAAGAGAGTCGATTCGAACCATTCATGCCGCCCTCGACAAGGGGATCAATCTGATCGACACGGCTCCGGTGTATGGTTTCGGTGTCTCCGAAGAAATCGTGGGAAAGGCAATTGAGGAGCGAGGACATCGGGAGAAGGTGTTCATCGCGACCAAAGTTGGACTTGAGTGGCACGACGGCTCAGTTACACGGAATTCTTCGCCCGATCGCATCCAGAAGGAAGTGCAGGATTCGCTCCGCCGGCTTCGCACGGACTACATCGACATCTATCAGGTCCATTGGCCGGATTTGGCCGTGCCGATCGAAGAAACCGCACGGACTATGCAAGCCCTATTTAATGCGGGCCTGATCCGCGCGATCGGTGTGAGCAATTATTCGCCGGAACAGATGGACCGGTTCAAGTCTGCCGCCGAGTTACACACCGTCCAGCCTCCTTGTAACCTGTTTGAGCGGCAAATTGAGCGTGACGTGCTGCCCTACGCGCGGAACAAAAGTCTCAGTGCTTTCGCATACGGACCTCTCTGCCGGGGGCTCCTGACAGGAACGATGCAGCCAGACACGAAGTTCACGGGCGACGATCTTCGCCAGTCTGATCCGAAATTCCAGCCGCCGCGCTTCGCACAATATCTCAGTGCAGTTCGACAACTGGATGATCTCGCACGAGAAAGATACGGAAAGCGCGTTATGGATCTTGCCGTGCGTTGGGTGCTGGACCAGCCTGGGATTACCGCGGCGCTGTGGGGCGCGCGCCATCCTGCGGAGTTGGAAGCTGTGACGAGCGCGCTGGACTGGAAGCTGGACGCAAATGCGCTCGCGGCAATCGATCAGATTCTGCGGCAGACGATCCCCAATCCGATCGGCCCCGAGTTCATGGCGCCTCCGCCAAGGAACACCGTCGCTGCCTAGGACGCAAGTAACCGTCGATGATTCCCGGGTCGTGGGTCGGTAGGCGTAAATCAGACTGATGACGACGAACGCAGCGATCATAGCGACGACTGCCGCTCCGACAAGCCCGTGGGAACACAACGAATTCTGTCGGTGACCGCCGTGGAATTGGAAATGCACAAAGACTGAAACGCGCTTTAGCGATAGCGATTCGTCAAGGACATACATGACGAACATCACTCGTAGATCGTTAATATCTCGCGCCGCAGCCGGCTTAACGACAATCGGTTTTATTAGCTGCGCGTCCCACGAGGCAGACGGCCAGCTCGTATGGACAAGTTCAGACTGGAAACTCGCTAAATTCCAGAAACTGGTGGACGATCGCGCCCGAATCAAGCAGCTCTTCGACATCGTGCAGGTTGGCGACGGGCAATTCCTGAACGACATCAAGAATTCTTTCAATGCCCTGCGGTTCGGTTTCGGCATTCCAGAAGGACAAATCAAGATTGCGGCAGGGCTGCACGGTCCCGCCAACCTGCTCAATTACGACGACTACGTCTGGGAGAAGTACAAGATCGGCGAGTGGCTGAAGGTGACCGACCCGGCGACTGGGGCGCCTGCAGTGAAGAACCTCTTCTACAAGAGCAAGGGTGGCCTGAAGCAAGAGTCGGCCGCCAAAGATCCTGACGACCTCAATTCCATCTATCAGGATACGAGCATGCAAGCCCTGCAATCGAGGGGCGCGCAGTTTATGAGTTGCCATACCGCCTTAGAAGAGCAAGTGCGGGTCCTCATCTCCAGCAATAAGCTGTCGCAATCACCGGAGGACACTGTGAAGGACATGCTGGCGCATACGCTCCCGGGAGTTCTGGTAGTGGCGTCTATGGTCGCGGCCATTGCACTTCTCCAGGCCGAAGGCCGTTACACATACATCACGGTTTAGTCGCCTCAGCCTGTCCTGAGAGTCCCGGATCGCGACGGTATTAGGACAGCGGCTGCCAGCCAGCGGTCACAAACCGGGCGGTCTTTCTTCGCAAATCGACAATCGGCGGAAAATAAGACCAGTGCAATCACCACGGATTCTGTGCGTGAACGCGTGGAACTGAAAATGCACGTCATCCAAGAATCGAACCCTGATTAGCGATAGGGACTCGTGAAGCCGAAACAACCGAAACACGATTTTAGACTCGCCCCAAGGAGATCGGCAGTGAGAGATCAGAGCGAAAACAAGTTCGTGGCAGATCTGTCGAGAAGGAGTTTCTTGGGTGTTGGTTCCACCGCGCTGGCGACAGCAGCGCTAACTGGAATCACCGCGCATGCGCAGGAAACGCAGGATACGCGCAATGCAGAAATGACCTATTCGGCGAGCGATCCAGCACAGGAAAACAAGGCGTTGCTGGCCCAGAACCCAAGTTCAAACATGCCTCCTCCAACCGATAGTGGCGATATCGGTCCGGTCTGGTACTCCTTCGATTTGGCCCACAAACGGGTGCAAGAGGGTGGCTGGACACACGAGGTGAACTCGAAGGTACTGCCGACGTCAAAGGATCTGGCGGGCGTGAACATGCGGCTGACTGCCGGTAGCTTTCGGGAATTGCACTGGCACACGGCAGATGAGTGGGCAATCATGCTCGACGGCAACGCCCGCGTCACGGTCATGAATCCGGACGGCTCGATGTTCATCGACGACGTGAGCAAAGGCGATCTGTGGCTGTTCCCGGCCGGTTTTCCCCACTCCATTCAGGGACTCCGCCCCAATGGTTGCGAGTTTCTGCTGGTATTCGACGAAGGTGACTTCTCCGAGGACGGTACCTTCCTTCTCTCGGAGACTATTGCACACACCCCGCGGAACATCTTGGCCAAGAATTTTGGCCTCGACAAGGAAACTATCGCGAAACTGGTAAGAAAAGAGCAGCTTTACATTTTTCCGGCGGATCTGCCTCTATCTCTCGCGCAAGACAAGGCGGCTATTGGAGGACAGCGTATGGAGTCTCCTATCAAATACACCTTCAAGATGGAGGGTATGGCGCCTACGCGGAAAACACCGGGAGGCGAAGTTCGTATTGTGGACTCGCGTAATTTCCCGGTTACCAAGAATATCGCCGCCGCGCTGGTGACTCTCAAACCCGGAGCTTTGCGTGAGTTGCACTGGCATCCCAATGCCAGCGAGTGGCAGTTCTGGCTGGCAGGCAGGGGACGCATGACCATAATCATGAATGAGGGCAAAGCTCGCACCATGGACTTCAATGCGAACGACGTGGGCTATGTTCCCAGAGTTGCGACCCATTACATCGAAAACACGGGCAAAGCCGACGTCATGTTTCTGGAAATGTTCAAGGCCGATCAGTTTGTCGACGTTTCGTTGAATAACTGGCTCCGGCGCGTGCCCCCGGAAGCTGTGGCTGCCCACATGAATCTTAACCAAGATCAGATTGCGAAAATTCCTTCGGAAAAGGAACTCGTGATTGCAGGGTAGGTAATAGAGCATCTCTGGGCCCGCCAGAGCCCACTCTGCGCCGAAAAGGGTGCAATGCGAAGATGTATCGTTCTGGTTCTGTTCCTTGTTTCGTGCATGGTGCCGGAGCACACGAATGCTCAAACCGTTCCTGACTTGAACGCGGATTCTGGATCGAGCGCGAATTCGGCTGCCCCGGCCCCATCTGACCCCGCCGGAGCCGACGATTCCCTGGACTGGCTGTTCCCCGTCCACAAGCTGAACCGAGCTTTCCCCAGCTGGTTCCGCATCGGTGGAGAATATCGCGGTCGTCTCGAGGGTCCGACCGGAATTGGGTTCAGCGGTACACAAGACTTTTACTATTTGGACCGCCTGCGCGTGAAGCTGGGCATTAAGCCCAAGGAGTGGCTGCTGTTTTATGGAGAAGTACAAGATGCTCGTATTTTTTTCAATCATCATATCGCTAATGCCAATCCATACGAGGATAAGTGGACCCTTTGGCAGGCCTATCCTCAGATAGGCAGTTCCGAGACAGGTTGGATCGATGCTCTGGCGGGTCGCCAAGTTCTTCGCTTCGGCGATGAACGCGTGATCGGCCCATCCGAATGGCTTAACGTCGGTCGCACTTTCAACGTGGCGCGGGTTGATCTTCATCATCCGGCCTACATGGTGAGCGTGTTCGCTTCTTCAGTAGTGCCCGGCGACAACAGTGACTTACACAATGCACTTCCGGGGAACAACATGTACGGAGTTTACGGAAGTTTCCAGAACATCGTCCCCAAAGCTGCCCTCGAGCCCTACGTACTATGGCGTGTTGCACCCTCGAGCTACGAACTTCCCGAGACGCTCAACCGTGGCCACCTCAATGAAGTCACCGTTGGTCTCCACTGGAAGGGCGATCTACCCGCCAATTTCGATTACGACACCGAGTTCGACGGGCAGACAGGATCGCTTGGCGCATCTTCCATAGCCGCGTGGGCGGGCTATGCCAGCGTCGGCAAGACTTTTCGCAAGGTCGCCGCTGCACCTCACGTTTTTCTCGAGGGCAATTACGCCTCTGGGACGAAAAATCCCAACGGCCACGACTGGAATACTTTCGACCAGATCTATCCTTCGAATCACGACAAGTTGGGCTTTGCCGATCAGGTTGGCCGCCGGAACCTTGTGCAGTTCCGAACCGGCGTCGAAGAAGAGCCCACGAAAAAGTGGAAACTCAAACAGCAATTTGAAAGCTACTGGTTAGTCACTTCAAATGACAACTTCTACGCCAGCAGCGGGGCAATTGCAGTTGCGGCCCATCCTGGGGCGGGCCGCCACATCGGCAATGAATTTGATATGGTTGCCGAATACGAGGTGAATAAAGGACTGAACTTTGGCTTTGGTTATGCCCGCATGTTCGCCGGACAATTTCTCAACCAAACTACGCCGGGTCACGATTACAGCTATCCTTACGCGTACTTCGAATACAACTTTTCGAAATCCGGCTTTCACTTTCCCATTACCCCGAATAAGCGGAACTAGTCTCTCAGAGAGAGACGATATGCCAACGACGGGCTCACGATCCTAGAGACTTTGGGCCGGCAACATCCTGATCGAGGCGACAACCGCGGATACTGCTTCGCCGAAAAGGTTAAGGAGGTTGAAGAAGCGGTCGAACCGGTTGCCTTTGGCCAAGCAGGATCGCGGCCCGTAGAGGCCCGGGGACGAAAGGTAGAGCCTGGACGGACGATCCCGCTGGCTTTCATCGCCGTAGGCGTAGTTGCCATCGCGATCGGGAGCTATCTGCTGTGGAATCACTTCCGCGCTCAAGCGGGCCCGGAGAAAATCATGGTAGCAGTCCTGCCTTTTGAAAACCTCACAGGAGATCGTGACCAGGAATACTTGAGCGACGGTTTCACCGAAGAACTGATCACGCAACTGGGTGGATTGTATCCCGAGCGGTTGGCAGTCATCGCGCGTACCTCGGTGATGGGGTACAAGCACGGAAACAAACGATTGGACAGAATCGGACACGAACTGGGAGTACAGTATGTGCTGCAAGGATCCTTGCGACGAACTCAGGACCGATTGCGCATCACTGCGCAACTCATTCAACTCAGCGACCAAAGCCAACTGTGGGCCCAAGACTACGATCGCAGTGTGCAAGATGTGCTTACAGTGCAGGATGAAGTGGCGATGGCGGTTGTCTCCCAGGTTCAGTCGCGACTGCCTCTAGGACGGGAGCACTCGATATCGGCGGCAAGGAAACCCAATCCCGACGCCTACGATCTTCGACTCCGAGGTCGATATGCCCTAAACCAGCGAACCAGCAAGGAGATCCGAAAAGCCGTCACCTACTTCCAGGAAGCAATCGGAGCGGATCCCAATGACGCTCAAGCCTACGTCGGTTTGGCGGAATCATATGTCTTGCTGCCCGCCTATGGTACGGCTTCTGAAGGGTCCGTCTTTCAGGCGAGAGCGTCGGCCCAAAAAGCTTTGGCGCTCGACGATACGCTTTCGGAGGCGCACGCCATCCTCGCGTTGATCGCACAGAACCACGACTGGAATTGGGGCGAGGCGGAGCATGAATACAAGCTCGCCATGGTCCTCGATCCCAGTTTCGCGACCGCCCATCACTGGTACGGCGAAGGTCTGGCAACACACGGAAGATTCGCGGAGGCCTTGGACCAGGTCGCTATTGCGTGCCGCTTGGATCCTCTCTCGGTGATCAGTTGTGGGGCGCAGGCCGATATTTTTTACTACCAGAGGCGCTACGATGAGGCAGTGGACAAGTGGAATCGGATTCTGGAGATGGAACCTGACTTTTCGCAGGGATTTCTGATGCGCGGTCTCGCTTACGAACAAAAGGGGATGTGGAAAAAAGCTTTGGCCGATCTCGAAACGGCACGATCGTTAGACGACTCTCCGCGGAGTACTTCGTTTCTGGCGAAGCCTACGCATTGGCGGGAGACACTGCCCGCGCAAAACGGGTTCTGAACCAGTTACTGACGGAGCAGAAACACGAATATGTCAGTCCTCTGTATCCGGCACTCATCTTCGCGGGCCTCGAGGACAAGAACGAGGCTTTCTTGGGACTGGAGAGAGCTTGCCAGGATCGAGCGACGGATCTTGTTGGCATGAAAGTTGCGGGTGTTTACGATCCACTTCGCTCGGACCCCCGATTCCCGGACTTGCTGCATCGAGTCGGCCTCGCCCCGTAGGTCGAATGAAATCGGGATTGGCGAATGCCCGAGCCAAAGGCAAGGTCGTGAGTCGACCGCCCTTGCGGAGCTGACGCAACACGTAATTGCCGAAATTCGGCAGTAAGGCTTGCACGGCCAGACGGCGCCGGCCGACCCTTTCCGCGGATACATTAGACCAAGGTTGCCCCACCCTTCGCGGTTTTCGAAACGTGGACGCGGCTTACACCACAACTCGATTGCGGGATCCTCTGCAGCCCGACCCCTGCTTTTTGCCTCTGCGGCCACGTTGTTTGCAGAGTCAATGAGCGTAGTCGAGATTTTTCGCCAACAACTGAAAGTGTGATTATAATTTCGCGCGGATTCTGTACGGGTTAATGAGTGCATCAGGATGTTGATCCAACTATTGCGGCATTTTGTTGCATGCGGAACCTGCTGTCGTGGTCCCGAACCTCGATTTTATGATCGGGCCGCCACCAATTCGGCTAGCATTGCCGCCTATGTGGGAAGAGCCGCCGCTGCTCTCTTGTTTCTTTGCGCCGTATGCGAGGGTCAGGTGCCCGCGCCGATCCCAGCCAACGAAGTGCCGCAGCGCAAGGAGATACTGCGCAACGATCGCGTGACGGTGAGTCTGCTGGAGCTGGCGCCGCACGAGGCGACACCAATGCACCGGCACGACCACGACATGCTCGCGGTGTTCGTGAGCGGCGGCCGCACGCAAGACACAATGTTTGGGCACAAGCCGGCAGAGGACACGATGGCGGTTGGCGAGGTACGGTTCCGTAATGCGGGCTCCGCGCACGCCATCAAGAACGAAGGCGCCGACCCATTCCGGGTCGTGATCGTCGAGTTAGCCGATCCGCAGGGCAAGATGGAACGGGTCGGAACCGCCTTGCACTATTGCAATCCCGGCAGCACGGCGGCGTGCGTCGATCCGGGGATGGGGGATGTGGGCACGGCGTCCGAACTGCTGAACCCCTACCCCGAAGGGATTTCGGCATCATTATTTTGGCTTGAGCGACCCGACTTCTGGCTCAGGCACTTACCTGAACACTGTCCATTTCCCATCCCCTGGGGAAGTTCACAATTTCCGGGGAGGTATGGCATTTGTCACAACCACTCGAGAAGGGCAACACCGGTCGGTAATCTCTGGGCGGTTTCCCGTGCCCTTCGCAAGAATTTGTGGTCGACGCAGGATTCAATCATGGACTGACCAAAACGTCCACTCGGTGGCAGCGTTCGTGGGATTCACATACCTGCTGCCGCATCGCCTTTGGATGGTCGGTCATGGATTCCAACCGTGAGCATGCCTCAGTCTTCTCCTTCGTTTTTCTTTGCATTGCTTCTTTGGATCAGTGTCGACGGAGTGGCCAGTGTTATTGTGGAATAAAACGAGGCGAAGTCCAGTCATCACTGTTGGGAGCGGATGTCCGACACTCCGTGTCCGAGTTGCTATGAGAAGGCACTTGGGTCGGGTCAATTCGATCCGGAATGGCTTTCAATGAGGGCGTCCGGTACATTTTCTTTTGGTATGCTACGATTTTTCATTCCTCGTCTCGCGTAGTTTTCCAGGGTATCTATAGACAGCCAGATCGCAGATTCTAAACGCGGAGGCCCATGACGAGCGATGTGTTAGTTATGGGAGGCGGCGCAACCGGGCAACTAGCGGCAGCGTACTTGCGGAAGTGCATCCCGAACTTGAAGGTGGCGGTGGTTGAGGGCCCGCACAAGAATCGTCCGATTGTCGGCGAATCGCTGGTCGAGGACAGCGTCAATTTCATGTTCGAACTGGGGCTCGGCCCATACCTTGTGGAAAAGCACTATCCGAAGTACGGCCTGACATACTATTTCAAACCTGATATCGACAACCCCGGGGATCGCACCTACGTAGTCGACGAGATTCCGACGGCGCCGCAGATACTCTCCTTCCAGATTAACCGATTCACATTCGATCGCGAGGTGCGGGACCGCAACGTAGAGAACGGTGTGGAGTTGATTGACGGCACCGTCACAAGAGTGGATATCAACGGCGGTGACGGTCTACAAACGGTGACGGTGCAGGACCCTGCTGGAGGAAAACAGACCCTGAGCGCTCGCTGGCTTGTCGATGCAACCGGCCGGAACCGGGTGCTCGCGAAACAGCTACAGCTCCAGGAAACTGTCAAGGAACAGAAAAACGTTTTCTGGTTCCGGCTGACGAATTTCAATCCTGAAATTCTGAGCCGAATCCAGGCCCTCAAAAAACAAAACCGAGCCTATGTTCCTTACTTCGCGACTCATCATTTCTTTGGAAAGGGCAACTGGATCTGGTGTATACCGATGCGCTCGCCGGAAAACGTACCGCTCATCAGCATCGGCATTACCTACCGTAAGGACGTCTATCCCCATGGCGAAGTGCGCACGATGGAGCAGTTTCTCGAGTGCGTGGGACGGGAACATCCGGTGATCGTTGAACTAGTGCGAAGCGGCACGATAGTGGATACGAATTACTACGGCTCATACATGTGGGAGTGCCGCCAACGCTATTCACCCGATCGCTGGTACATCGTTGGCGATGCGGGCGACACGGTTGATCCGCTTTACAGTGTGGGGCTGGCCTTGTCGTCCCTTCAGATACGGCAAATCGCGGCCATCATTCAGAGGGACTTGAAGGGCTGCGACAACACGGAGTTTACGAAGGATCTCGATACGGCTCTCGCCACGTTTCAACGCAGCGTGACGCGGGATACCACGCGGCTGTATGAATGTATGGGTGATGCTTACCAATGCCATCTGCGCGTCCACTTGGCGGTGACCAAACTTTTTCACCTGGGGCTCCCGTTGGTCATGAACGGCTATCTCTGGGATCCGGTGGGGGTGAAACTAGTGAACTGGTTTGCCAACCTTGAAACACTTGAGGCCGATTCCAAGAGGATCCAAGAGCTCATTCGGGAGGTGGCTGCGAATCCGAAGAACCGCAAGGTCGAGAACTTCATCAAGGTGCAATCCTGCGCGTCGATGAACTTCCCGTACTACGAGCACCACCGCGAGGAGGACATTGCGGCATCTTTGTCAAAGATGGCTTTCGGCCTTGCACGCTTGCGGCTTAATCTTCTCGGGAAGCTTGGCTGGCGCGGATTGATTAGCTTCGACCAACAGAGAGCATTGTTTAAGGACGTGTCCCGCGGGCTGTTTCTGGTGCCTTTTTATGGCATCAGGTTGAGAGAAAACAGGCTGGTACGCATGATCTTCTCGTCAACCGAGTTGGGAAGAGCATGACACTTCGCTCAGCCCCCTGGGCCAGCCGCTCGCCTCTGAAGGTTCCACGCGACGGGCTACAGGCCTTCTCCATGCAAACCCACGCCAATTCATTTGGTTCTCGAATGTGGCCATCGAGGTTGGGTGTCTTGTCTGCGAGTTCATCTCAGGACCCCCGCTTTCTCCAACCAAGGGCGACGATCAATTGGCAGTTGGGCGGCTCTGGCAAAGCCGATGTGCAGTCCAAATCGAGACGGCAAACTTGTTTGCCAGCATGCGAAACGGCAATTTGTTCGCTCGACGTTCTCGTCGCATCTCAGTAATCTCGTTCTGCGTCAGCTCAGGCAGCGGCGGTCTTCCCAAGATCTTCCCTTTGGCGCGAGCGTTCGCCAGTCCCGATTTCACTCGTTCGCCGATCAACCTCCGCTCGAACTGCGCTACCGCTCCGATAATATGGAATAGCATTTCACCCATTGGAAGAGAAGTGTCAACGGCTTCGGGTCACCGAAACGAGGTCGATCTCGAGTGCCCGACAAAGTTCCAGACCTGAGATGAGTGTCTTCAGCGAGTGGGCCAATCGATCAAATTTCCAGACGACCACCACATCGATTGATCCACGTCGGCAGTCCCTAATCATCTGGCCGAGGCCGGGTCGTCGACTGGTAGCGCCTGGAATCTCGAGCGTCGCGCATGCGGGCCCCTCGATAGATAGCCCTACTTCCATCAGGCCCTAGTTCTAGGGCCGATGGAACAGGGCAACTCGTCGTGTGTATCTCTAGCGAAGCGATTGAAAGCCGAGGATTTGCGACAAGATCGCGTCGAGTACGCTATACCGGCCCTCAGAGTACTGGCCATACTGATAGCGGCTGTCGAAGCCATCTTCATAGCCACGCTGGAAGCCTTCGCGGAAATAGTAGTTGTAGTCGTCCTGGGCTAGGTAATACCCGCTGTAGCCGTAGTTCGCGTCCCGGTAGGCATAGGAGCTGCGATAGTCGGAATGCCAGCGATCCTGCCGGTCTGCCTCTCCCGCACGGAAACCTTCCTGGTAGCCATTGTTTACGGCCTGCCGGAGCAAATCCGCTCCGTATTGATTGACCTCGTAATAGCTACCGCCCCGATCGTAACGGTAGATAGGAGCCGTGTAATAGTAGGGGTCGCGATCGTAATCGTGTTCGCGCTCGTTGCGAAAGCCGATTTGCTGCTGACGTTCGCGCTCCAAATAATCTTCCTGGAAACGATACTGCGACAGGCGATTTTGTCGCTGCAGTTGCGCGGTCTGCTCTTGCGCGACGCGCTGCTCCTGATCGAGTTGACGGCGATACTGCGTCAAACTCTGCTTTTGCTGCTCAATGAGCTGCTGCTGGCGCTGTTGTGAGACCCGCTCTTGCTGCTGTTGCACGCGCTGTTGTTGTTGCTTGTTCTGGTCTTGTTGCTGCTGGGCGCGTTGCTGCTGTTGCTTGTTCTGTTCTTGCTGACTCTGTTCCTGCACGCGCTGTTGTTGTTGCTTGTTCTGGTCTTGTTGCTGCTGGGCGCGTTGCTGTTGCTGCTTGTTCTGTTCTTGCTGACTCTGTTCCTGCACGCGCTGTTGTTGTTGCTTGTTCTGGTCTTGTTGCTGCTGGGCGCGTTGCTGTTGCTGCTTGTTCTGTTCTTGCTGACTCTGTTGCTGCACGCGCTGTTGTTGTTGCTTGTTCTGGTCTTGTTGCTGCTGGGCGCGTTGCTGTTGCTGCTTGTTCTGTTCTTGCTGACTCTGTTCCTGCACGCGCTGTTGTTGTTGCTTGTTCTGGTCTTGTTGCTGCTGGACGCGTTGCTGCTGTTGCTTGTTCTGTTCTTGCTGACTCTGTTCCTGCACGTGCTGTTGTTGTTGCTTGTTCTGGTCTTGCTGCTGCTGGGCGCGTTGCTGCTCTTGCTTGTTTTGTTCTTGCTGACTCTGTTCCTGCACGTGCTGTTGCTGCTGCTGCTTGTTCTGGTCTTGCTGCTGCTGGGCGCGTTGCTGTTGCTGCTTATTCTGCTCCTGCTGCTGCGTCTTTTGCTTTTCAGTTGGCGTCTGCTGTTCGGGCGTTTTCTGCTTCTCGTCCTGCTGATCTTGCTGTTGGTGTCCAAGAGCAGCGGTTCCAAGAAGTACAAACAGCACGGCTACGCCGATGACTCCTAAGTTTTTCATGGGTATTGCCTCTGGTTCAGGCTAGATGGTGAAACAAGAATTAACTGTCTTCTTTTGACCAAACGATATATCCCGGAGCGGACTGAATGATCACAATTGCTCGAAGCCTCCGAGAGGTTAGCCCTGCAAACGGTTAGAATCTGCACGGTAACGATCGGCTGTTGAGGGAACACAAATGAAACGAGGGTACCAAGTGTTAATGTGGATGTGTGGCTGACCGGACCGATCTTTTGTACCAAGCGGAGTGTTAGTCGGGCTTCCCGGCTCGATGTACAGAGTCCTCGTGCCCACCGTGACGAGGATGCAGACTTGAAAAATGCTGATTCTGGTTTGTCCGGATGAGACTGAAGAGGGGTGTCAGGGCGGCCTCCGAACTGCTTGAAGCGCTAGATACCCGCCAGATGCTGTGCTGTCCCATAAGCACACGGTGCTCGCAGCCACAGCAGCCGCTAGCAACAGGCACGGCAACGCGAATCTTTCCGCGTTACGACAATTCATTTTCAGACCTCTTCCCATTTGCGCTTTCGCCGTTAGCTAACACTTCGATGAAGCCAGCGCATACTAGGGTCGTTGCTAAACTGGCTTCGTCACACCTCCATGGACAAGCGTCCACTAGATCGGTTTAGGAAGTCTCTGAAGGAGCGGCGCGACGCCTTGCAACTCCGCCTGGTTCGTGTCAGGCGACAGAGTCCAGGCACGGGTCTGTCGGACATCAAAGATGAGGGCGACCGGGCGAATGCATCTGTGGAACAAGAGATGTCCGTCCTAGAACAGACTCAGACGGAAAACCTGCTGCGAGCTGTGAACGCCGCTATGGATCGGATTGACGCCGGAACATTTGGCGATTGCCTCAATTGCGGCCAGGGAATCAGCGCGAAACGCTTGGAGGCGATTCCCTGGACCCCTTACTGCATCACTTGTCAGGAACTGATTGACGAGCGTTGACGGCCTGATCAATGAGCAAAACCGAGCAATTGTGAGCATCGCGCACTCGTTCGCAGGGCGCACTATATCTGTAGATCGGTAACGCTCGTGGCTGGAAAGTATCGCGGTCGATCAGGGTTTGGACGGTCCTCGCCTAACGCTTCAAATATTCTCGGAGACATATCATGGTCACACCCTCGACTCACCCAACAGCGCCTCTCGAACCACCGCTGCGATACCTCGGAGCAACCCCTGACGCGGATCGCGCCCAGACACCACCGCTTCCTGAACCTCCGTATAAGCCTTACGCCGAGATATCATCACTCTCTGGGCCTCCGTATAGAGCCCTACGCAAAGAAACGAGAGCCGCAAGGTCCGACTTATGAGCCTTACAAGGACATTTAGTTCGGGAATGGCTCTTGTCTGCAAAGGTGACCCCCCGTGGACCGTCGTGCATGCATATGGCATTACGGCGCGGGAAGTGACGGACGGCAACATTGGCTGGGAGGTTGCGCGCTCTGAAGCATCGATTTGGGTGGCCTGAGGGGCAGGGTCAGGCAGCAGGTCGGCTCCTGTGCGGTTCGCCACCACGGATACGCCCTTCGACCGCTGTAGCCGCCTTTCACTGCTGGTATGGTCGGCGCAGATGAAGTCTTCACCCCGCTGTTCGTTGACTTCTAGATAGTCGGCGATGTCTTCGCAGCCCGAACGATTATAAAAGAAATCAGCCGATCCGGGATGCTCAAGGAGAAGGTATTCCATGAAAGCCTCCAATGATGAATTCTGCCTTCGCCAGAAACGGCTTGTGAGCAACCAGACGCTCATTTTTCTACCGTCGAGTAGACCACCGGCGTAAGAGACTTGCCGCATTCTGAGCAGCATGCTTTCAATCGAGAGGTGATCAACCCGCAAGACGGGCACATCCTTTGTGTTCCGTACCCGGTGATCCGTGGTTTCAGTTTGCGCGCCCTCCGGAGCAACAGAATGGTGAACAGCGCAACAAGGAGACCAATAAAGATATTAGTTGCGCTCATAAACGCTCTCCTGTTCATCGATCGTCGTATCGAGGGCTCTGCTCCCGATGGTGATGGCGCGTTCAGTTGCGCTGCCATCCATGTACTGATCGCCATTCGACCAGCGAAGGCGTTCTCCGGAAGACCCAGTTTCGACGCCATTGTGGTAGTACTTCGTTTCGCGTTCGTCAGGGCTGCCGTACATCGTGGTCAACGCGACCACGTAGCTGTTGTAAGTGTTTCCCGTTGCGCGACGATCCATGGATACGTAAATCCGGGCGACTCTTCGATCCCACATCGTCAAATTCACGTACTCCCCAGTATCCAGGACATCAGTGCAGGTTTCGATCCGCTTGATGCCATCGGAGCCACACAGTCCGGGTTTCGAAGAAAGCGAGGGCACTTTCAAGGAAAGGAACTTTCGCTCGGCTTCCTTCATTTCATCGCCGATCCGAATACCGCGAAACTCGAACACCGGGCGCGGACTAAGGGCAGGCGGCAAGACCGTCAATGGAAAATCGGGAAGTCTGCGACTTGAGGGAAAAACAGAGGTAGCCGGTTCAGCAACAATCTGCGCGAAGACAGACAGTGACAAACCTAGAATCACAACAGCCCGCAGGACTGCCTGTCGGGAATAAAGGATGGGTCCCATGAGTGAACCCTCATTTCTATCGGTTGTGCAAAGAGTCGGTCCGGAAGGATTACACTAGTCTACTTCTGGTCCCGCTCTCATCGCCCCACCAGTCAATTTCAGATTGTTCTTATATATGCAGGGTTCGCACGAATCTACATCCGGCCGACGAGCGATTCCTCAATCTCCGAGGCAGCGTTCCCCTTGATGCCCCTCTCGCTTGTGCTCCAGTATCGCGGCAAGGCATGAAAACTCGCGATCCCTCCATCCCAGCGAATCTATGTCGCGGCTTTCGGCCCTTTCCTGAATAAAATCCCATTCCAGTTGATCCAACTTGTTGGCAAACCATAAACAACTCCCGTTTCAGGCACCGTGAGTGTCAGGCAGTGCCTCGCTTAATTTCCGGTGTACATTGTGTCCACTACACGTGTTTGCTGCTAGGTCTCAGATCGGTTTCTGCTTGATACCAATCCTGCTCTGCACTGCCATCCATTCTTCCGCGAAGCTCGTAGAGTTCGTAAGCACGGGTTCGTACTGCAGAGTCTGAAAGGGCGATACCCTCATTCTCCTTAGCTGCAGATTCCGGTTGTGAAGAATGGACGGACGCCAAACGACTGTTGTTCCTTGGTTCAATCACGGCAACTCCTAAAATGTAGCTTGTTTGCAACTAAGAGGAGCGAACTTCAGATGGGCTGACTTAGTTCAGGGAACCTGAAAGAGGAAAGGACGTGACTCGCTCACGTCCCACCCTACGCTGACCGTATACGGTTGTCAACTCGATGGATGGCGACAATCTCTGGCGAGAAAGGCAAACTGGAAGGGTGGACGAATTCCGCCTGGGCCGCTCAGGGGAGCAGTCTTGCGTTGGCATACAAGATTGGCACGTTGCCCGCCATGGCCTTTCCGTATATCTGCCCGATGGTGTGCCAAAGAGCAATTACATTGCTACGCGAAGATTCCGTGGCACGGCTGCCAGGGTCCTTGGCGAATTCTGCCCGGTATGTACGCAGAACGAACCCACTTTGCCTGCTCAGACGTTCGGTCGTTCCACAATCAAGTTGTTCTAAACAATCCACACCATATTGTACGCATAGCCGCGAACAAACGTTCACTCGGAATAGGTCCTCCCGGTCAGCTCACCTGTTCGGGAATCAAAGCTTACGGCACCATGAGGCGAGTGTTCTGCGGCCCCGGTAAACCGCGACCCGGATGAGTTGCTTGACAGCGCCGCCGCACAAGACTAGCGTTGCAGTTGAGGTGGTTACCACCTTCTCCTCATTTCAGGTCTCCTGAACTAAGTCAGCCCATCTGAAGTATTCTTTCTTAGCAACCCCAACCTAAGGAGGTTGCCATGTTTGCACGCAATGTCTCGATTCATCTGAAACCCAATACTCTCTCCGATTTACACGCAAACTTTTGAGAAGGAAGTTCTCCCTTTGCTCCGGAAGCAGAACGGATTTAAAGATGAAATCACTTTCGCTGCTCCCAGCGGAGTTGATGTGACAGCGATCGGCCTGTGGGAAAACAAAGCTGATGCCGAAGCCTACAACACAAATACCTATCCGCAAGTGTTGAAGACGATGGCAAGGTTTATTGAGGGAACGCCCACGGTTCAGACCTCTGACGTTGTCAACTCGACATTTCACAAGATCGCCGATCGCCTGGCAGCATAGAACTGCGAGCGTTTCGCACGGGAAGGCGGATAGGCATGCCTTCCCGGCTTACGAAGTTCTGAGTCGCTCTCAGCATTCATTGTCGGCACGCCATTCATGCCCACTACTTTGGTGACCCATCGTTCAATCAAAACGATGCGCCGCCGATAGTGCAGCAGGTGAACCCATAGTGGAACGTTCTTGCCAGGTCGGCGAGGAAACTGAGGGCTGCCATACAAAAAATGCTAGTTGGGGTTTCGTCAATTAACTGATCGCTCGTACTGCGGAAGTTTGCTCTGGCAGTACAAGAATTTCAAGCTCCGAGGAGGACGAGCAAATCATGACCATGTCACACACAACTCGCTGGAACCTGTCGCGTCTGGGCATCGTGGTAGCCCTGGCGTTCATGCTAAGCACCTTTGCTCTTGCTCAGGTCAATGCGGTCTATATCGTTAGCAACATCGGACAAGTCCCGAACGCCAATTCGATCCTCGCTTTCTCCAATGACGGTACGGGAAAGTTAACCCCCATCACAGGTTCTCCGTTCAAAACCAGCGGCACCGGCGTGTTCAATTCGAACTCGATAATGTCGCCGGCTTTCCAGGCCGACCAGGAAGTCGTCGTCAACAGCGCTGGTACGCTGCTGCTCGCGGTGAACGGTGACTCCGACACCATCAGCTCCTTTGCCATCAACTCGAACGGTCGCCTGAAGCTGTTGAGCACGACGCCCTCAGGCGGACAGGATCCGGTGAGTATCGGCCTGGACGAAAACAGTCCGGCAGGTGCGCAGGTCACGGTGATTAACCAGGCTGCCGATCCAAACCAGACGGGCGGCATCCCCAACGTTACTAGTTTCTTGCTCGACGAGACCACCGGCGTTCTGACTGCAGTGGCGAATTCAACCATCAACTTCCCGACCGGCTCCCTGCCGTCGCAGGCGCTGGTTAGCCCGAGCGGAAAGTTCGTGTTCACCGTGCAGTTTATGGGCGGCGGGTTGTTCTCGTCCTACAACGTGGGCTCGGATGGTCTGTTCACCCTCAACAACAGCATGCTCCCAACGGGCGGAGTGTTCCTGGGCGCAGGCGCTCATCCCAAGCAGCGGGCGCTGTATGTGGGAGAGCCGAACAAGGGTGAAATGGTCGTGTACACCTACAGCACCGCAGGCGTCTTGGCACGAGTCCGGCTGGTTGTCGTTCCGGGCACTCTGGTGTGCTGGTTCGAGACCAATAAGGCCGGCACGAGGTTGTACACCAACTCGTCGGGCACCAACCAGATCAGCGTGTTTGACATCAGCGGCGCCAACTTCACCAAGCCCCTGCAGTTGCAGAGCTTAACGACGCTGCCGGGAGGAGAAGCCACCAACATCAAGCTGGACCCGACGGAGCAATTCCTGTACGTCCTCGGGTCGCAGCCGAGCAGCACAACGCCAGGAAACTTCCTGCACGTGCTGAACGTGAGCAGCGTGGATGGAACCCTGACCGAGACCCAGACGCCGATCAAGCTCGGGGTGCACACGGGTGAGGTTCCGGAGGGACTTGCCGTAGTGACGAAGTAGGGTGGCTCGAAAGGAAGCCGTCCTTGCCCGATTCGTCTACGCCGCGGTTCTACCCCAAACGTTCGATACGACGGCGTCGCGGCGATCAGCGACCCCGCTCGGGGGGTGAGAAACAAACGGGAGGCGAGATAAGCCGCCTCCCATCTCTCTCACTGACTGCTGGTCTTACGCGGCCTTGCAATGAACCTTGGCTTCGAGGGTCTTCTCGCTGCCAACATTCACCTTGATCTCCTTGGGTTTAGCTTCCGCCTTTTTGGCGAGCTTGATCTTCAGCACGCCCTTGTCATAGTCCGCGCTCACTTGCCCCGTATCTACCGAACTGGGGAGCGTGAACGAGCGGGTGAAGCTTCCGTACTGCCGCTCGATGCGACGGAAGTTCTCCTCTTTCTCTTCCTTCTCGATCTTGCGCTCGCCATGGACGGTGAGGGTATTGCCCTCGATGCCGACATCAATGTCTTTTTCGTCGATGCCAGGGACTTCAAGCTTCAGCGTGATGTTGTGCTCGTCTTCGTAGACGTCCACCCGCGGTGCGAAGCTGGCGGTTGTTAACGCCTCTTCCGGGGCTTCGGGGCTATACGACTCACGGAAAAGACGGTTCATGCGGTTCATGCGGTCTTGCATGGTCGAGAACTCACGGAAAGGCTCCCAACGGGTCAATAGGGTCATAGCGTAGTTCCTCCTTGGAGGTAATCTAAGAGGAAAAACTTCAGATGGGCTGACTTAGTTCAGAGGACCTGAAATAGTAAGGAGAGGTAGCTTGCTCAATTAACAAAATTAGGCTTCTGCGCAACCGTTGTCAAATTGCGGCGGGAATCGCTTTAGTTTGAGCGAGGGCTGTCAACGAACACCCCATGAGTCTGACCGCAGCTTGACTTGCTGTGTGAACAGCGTTCAAAAAGTAGATGTGGCGCAACGAGTGGATGAGCTACTTTTCCTGTATACAAATATACGGCTGCGCCACCAGAGGAACAAAACGACCGTGGGCCGGATAGTTCCTTCACATCTGCCCACAGATTACACCTGTGGCCTACTGGTGACTGCTCAGAATTGCTCAGGTTTCAGAATATAGGTGTCCACACTCCGCGAGGGGTTCAGCGCGACCGAATGGCCGACATGCCCGCTCGACTCGGGATACACGATCCAAATTGACCTGTAACGGGCCCGGACTCGTGAAATCATGAGTGTATGGGCAAGAGAAAAACAAAAAAGCAATCGGCCCAAGCGACCCTCGCCGAAGTTGTCAAGGAAATGGCGAAGCCGAGGGTGGTTATGTCTGCAAGAGAGTGAGAGCCCCGTCTTCTTGGAATACAATTCTAGTCGTGGAGAACGATGTTGAGAAGTGAACTGTGAACTCGCACATCATCACCGCCGTGATAGTCAATGAACCCCAATTTCCTAAACCTGTTCATGAAAAAACTAACCCGTGACCGAGTTGTGCCTATCATCTCGGCAAGGGTCTCCTGACTGATATTGGGGATTGGAGTCTCGTGCACGCCGTCTTTGCCGAAGTGAGCCAGCAGCAGCAGAATCCGAGCCAGTCGCTTTTCACTGGAATTGAAAAGCTGGTCAACCAAATCCTCTTCGTATCGGATGTTCCGTGTCAGTAAATATTTAACGAACATATCGGAGAATGCGTGTTCCCTGTGCAGCACTTCCATCATGGACTTCTTTTCGATTCGCATCACAGAGCAATCAATCATTGCGGTTGCGGAGCACAGGCGCAGAAGCTGGCCTGTAAGGCAACCTTCTCCGAAGAAATCGCCCTCGTTCAGAATGCCGATGGTTGCTTCCTTCCCGGTCTTCGACACAACGGTGAGTCTTACCTTTCCTTTCTGTATATAAAAAACAGCATCGGACGGATCGCCCTGAACAAAAATCGTTTGCTTTTTGGAAAACGTTGCGATCTTCCTCCCGCCGTCGATGGTCGAAAGGAATGTGTTGGGATCGAATTCGCTGCGTTTTTTGACTGCTATTGTGGGTCTCATGTTTGGCCCCCCTGCGCAGAGTTCCGAATGGAACAGAACGCAACTTCCTAGGATGAAAGATGAATGAATGCGTATGAAGGCGAGAAGAACGTCGAGTTCGCGGGACAAGTGCGATCCACTCGACACCATTAAGGATTTCATCCTTGATGTCGAAAGTCAATCCGTTTCATCTTGCTGACTTCGCTGCCCTTCGCGACTTTTCTGGGGGAATACGTAATGTCAATTGTGCAGTGAATCGAGTACGCTCCACTCTGGCCGCGATGGCTGGACCGGGTGCATCCCGGACGGAATTGTTGATGCAATGAGGCGTTAAAGCTCATTGACCCGAACCGGAGCCTTTTGCCCCTAAAACTAAATCACTGAAGGAGCAGGCGCGACGCCTTCATCTCCGCTTGGTTCGCGTCAGGCGGCAACATCCCGGTCCGGGTGCGTCCGGGGTCCAAGATGAAGGCGACCGGGCGAGTGCATCCGTGGCACTAGAGATGACCGCCTTGGAACGGACTCAAGCCGAAAACCTACTTCGAGCAGTGAGCGCCGCACTCGATTGCATGGACTCCGGAACGTTCGGTGACTGCCGGAATTGCGGTCAAGTAAGAGGAGAAAAGCGTTTGGGAGCCATTCCTTGGGCCCGCTACTGCATCACTTGCCAGGAGGTAATTGATGCGAACTGACGACTCGCCAACTTCGGAGGAACAAATTCTGCGGATTCTCAGTGAAGTGTCGGAGCCTCTATATTCCTCCGATATTGCCGCACGCTTGAACCGCGAACTCGGGGAGCGGCGTGCGTACTCGCCGGTGGATAGTCGTGAAATGCATGCAGAACATGGGAGGGCGCGTCGTCCAATTCTCGGATGGGCGATGGACGTCGAAGAGGCGGGTGGACAGACGGCGCGTTTCTTTTGAAAGCACGCCCAGAACCGAGGCCAGATGCGCGAAAACCAAATTAGGACACAACCGGGATTTCCTAAGGGTCTGGTGCGCATTCACATCCCTGTTACACTCAATGATTGTTTCTTCGAGAGGGGTTGTGTTCGGACGCTTTCAGGGAATGGCCGGCTCCTTCGTTAGCCTGTTGGGGATGGAGTTGTCGCGACGGACCGTGCTCCGGGTCGGCTTGTCGGCATCATTGGTGTTTTCAAGTCTAGTCGCCTTTCATTTCCGGCAACGCCTTCCGGCTGCGATTCGGATCACGCTCCTGGGTTGCATTTTTGTCATCGTGACTGTTTTATGCGGAATGAATCTGCAGGTAATGCAAGCGAATATCAAACAACCTCCACAATGGGATTTCCGTGTTTTCTGGATGTATGGGCAGTTGACTGCGGATAAAGCGAATGTTTATGACCCGCGAGAATATGACAGGTTCAAGGATGCTTTCCATCCCAGTAAGGAATTCATCGAGGCGGTTCTGAACGTCGGCGCTACGTACCCGCCTTCGACTATGCTTCTGTTCCTACCGTTGGGAATCTTGCAGATCCGTGCAGCCTATTTGTTTTGGTACGGCGTTCAAGCCGCTTGCATGATAGGCTCGCTCCATTTGTTGAGAAGACTCTTCCTCGACGGATCAGGCATCTGGGGACTGGCCTTGGCTGCCGCGCTGATCTTTAGCTTACGCGCCACGTGGAGCACAATCGGTTTCGGACAAACGAATTTCCTCGCATTGTTACTCGCGCTCCTCTATTGGCGGGACCGGCAGCGACCACGCGGCGGCCTATGGCTAGCCCTCGGCATGGTCGTGAAGTTGTACTTTGTAATTTTCTTGCTCCACCCCACTATCCGACGACGATGGCGCGTGCTGGCATGGACAGCCCTTAGCAGCTTAATTCTCGCCATGGCAAGCCTCGCGGTGCTGGGCCCGGCGACATTCTTCAGTTATTTCACGATGCACCCTGCCAGCCGTTTGCCCGCTTGGGTCTACACCGAAAGGATCAATCAATCGCTGGCGGCCGTCGTGTTGCGGATAAGCGGCCAGGGGATGGGAAGCAAGTCCTTCCTGACTCAACCACTCTTTGTCGCCTCGGCCCTGCTTTTGACAGTGGTGACTGGGTATATAGTGCACCGGGCGTGGGATGATTCTGAATGGAGTTTAGCGTTGGTCCTGGTTCTGGCCCTGCTGCTCTATCCGGGGACTCTGGCTCACTACACAGTGATTTTGCTTATCCCGTTACTTCTAATTTGGAACGATCGGGACAACATGTGGGCTGGAGCATGGGGAACCGCCGGGCTGATTTCCTTGATCTACGGGTTGATCGCATTGTTCCAAAGCAACAGTACATTCGCTGCGATGTTGATGGTGTGGGTGGTCTTGGCTGCCGGCTCCTTGCAGCGCATTCGACGTACCGAGAGAAGGATCTTTCTTTTAGGGAGTCGCGTACGCAAGGGCGCTTCATGAGCCCGGGATTTCAGGCCGAGGCGTTGGTAGCTCGTCTCCGCGCTCAGCTCTAACAAACCTTAATCCCGTGTATAGCTTCAGAGCGGACAATGAGGGAAAGTACCGCTCTTCCCCCACGCAAAAGTGCTTTTTCAACGTTGAAATAAGGTTCAAGCGTCTATCGCGGAAGTCCTCGTGGGCGCTGTTGCCGGTAAGCAACTTCAGGCCCGCGTCAGCAATAGGAGAATTTGTGGGCGTAACCACGAGAAAACATCCACCTTCCGTGAGCACGCGGTCGATTTCGTCGCAGGCTGCATCCAAGTCGTCGATAAATTCGAGAGTGCTGATTGCTACGATGCAATCGAAATACCGGTCGGGAAAGGGCATGGAGGTTACATCCGCGTTATAGAGCCGCACGCGAGTACCGAACTCCTGCAGTCGGTTGGAGACCACCTCGGTGCGCGAGTGGATGTCCACTCCCCACAGGTCGTGGGCGTGCTCGGCAAGTTCGGGCATGAACACGCCGCTACCGTAGCCAATCTCCAGGAGACGCTGAAACTTGTGCCCCGACATCATTTCGAGGATCAAGCGGAAGCGGCTGCGCGAGATCAAGCCAAGTACGGAGCGGTAGTTCCAGTCTGCGTAGTCCACCGGTCCGGTTTTTTCCAGCAGCTTTCTCGGCAGCAACTTCATTTGGCCTCCGTACCGGATTGGATGTGACAGAGGAACTAGATGCATATATCCGAGGCTCGCTGATGATTTCACAAACTGTAACTGGCGTACAACCCACAATGTACGGACAATCCGGATATCGTCGTAGCGGCGGTATTTTATCCGTCGACTAGAAAAAAATACTATTAACCCGCTCTCTTCTCATAGCCGCGCTCCACGAAATCTGTATTCAGCAGCACTCCGCTTTGGTAATGATTCGCTTTTCTGGCGTGGGCGAAGGACGCAAGCAGGACCAGCAAGGGACAGCTAGATTGGACTGCTACAATGAAAATTCAGTGCGTTCGTTGATGGAATCAGCAGATCTCAACCGGTTGTCCCCTTCCGGAACTCCGGGGTAATGAGAGCCGTTTGCAATCCGCAGATATGTTGCGCGTGACGCTCCATCGTCAATACTTCGAACCGGTCAAACAAAACATCCACGACCCGCTTCACGAACCCAATTTTGACATCCCTTTTCAACTGCATAGCTGGAAAGAAACTCAGGTCGGAAGTGTCATCGGCGCCCAAGAAATCAAGAGGATGGAGTAGGAGGGACGGTTCCGTCGAAGTCATCTGGCATGCCAACAGCGCGGTCTGGAAGTATGACAGCGCCAGTCTCGAAGAGAAATTGGAAAGGTACAGCAGATAACTGACGTGAATCGGTGTTTTGATAACTGGCATGGTCGTAACCGGAATTTCTACCAGCTCTCCCGCGGAACCGCTCCAGCGATAGGCTTTCGTAGACCTGAACCCTTCACGAAACGAACCGAAAAGATTCTTGCGCTCCTTCACCTCGCTGGCGCTTAGCCCGCTTTTCATGAAGTAGTAAGCTCGGGCGAGCGGACCAAGATACGTGGGAAATGTGGACGCGTCATAGAGATAGCCACGACGAGTCAGAATTTCGATGACCTCGGCGGAAACGCTGAAGCCTGGGCCGCGGAACCCGATCGGTCTGCGCCCAGTCGCATACTCAATGGCTTCTTCCGCTTGCGTGAGTTCCGCCTCGAGTTGAGGGCGCGAATACAGGTGCAGCCAGGGCTCGTGATGGAAAGAATGATTGCCGACTTCATGGCCTGCGTCCACAATCGAACGCAACAGGTTACGGTTTTGCTCCTGGGCAGCGTCCAGCCCTACGATAAAAAACGTTATCGTGCGGCCTCGTTCTTCCAGAATCCTGAGAACCCGCGGCACAACGATCTCGAGATAGGACGGCAGAGACTCCCAGCCGGCGTCCCCATGTGTCTTCATGTAGGACCACTTGTTGTCCAGATCCAGAGACAGGCTGGCCCAGGGCTTAGGCTCCAGCATACTGAGTCCTCGAGCTCTCCACCGCGTTGGCAAGCAGTTCGGGTACAGAATGCTCAGCCAGTTGCACAGTCTCGTTTACGTTCAGGGTTCCGTTTACGATACGGGCTGAGTTCACGATGTGCACACCCGGCACTGACGTGAACATGGATGGCAATCTGCGCGAGTAGTTGAGGATTGGAAGCGCAAAGACGTGCCGTACACGGCTCACCTGAAAACTCAGGACGTCCGATGCGTGAAAGCCCGAGTACATTCTTTCCAGGGACGCGATAAAGCTCTGCCGAATCTCCTCATCAGTCATGCCAAACGCTGGATCATTGGACCCAACGTACTTGGGAAGATAAATGAGCGCCCTGCCTCCGAATTGACTTCGGTTCACAAGGGCGGACATCTCAATAACCGCAGTGAAGGGAACCGAGTCATCGGTAATGTTGGTCACGTAGTAGCCGGCCAGTGGCTGCTTAAGCAGCACCGAAGCACAGATAATTCCCTGGTATTCGATTTCCTGGAGCTTCTTCTTCTCTTGGGAGGTGAGCTGCGGGCAAAGATGAGCAGCGACCGGAGCTGGAGCAGTAACAACCGCTCGATCGACGGCAGAGCGCTCGCCATTCTCGAAGAGGATATCCACTCCGCCCCCGGGCAATCCTTCCAACCGACTCGCTCGCCAGTTTAACCTTACTTCAACCCCAGTCTGCTCGAGTTTCCGCCCCAGCGCATCCAGGATGCGCGCATACCCGCCAGGGACATAACCAAACATTTCTTTCTTCATGCCGGAGCGCCGGGCCGCATACATCCTAGCGATGGTCGCCCAAAGAAAGGCCGCGGAGGCCTTCTTGTAGTTTTCCCCCAGCTTGGCACGCAAGAGAGGGAGCCAAATTTTCTCGGTGGTTCGACCGCCGGACCATCGCCTCAGCCAGTCCTCGACCGAAATCTCCTCCAAGCGTCGCCAATTTTTCACTCGGGAAGCGTGCAGGATAGTCGCACCCAACCGGAACTTGTCCCAAAGTCCAAGAGGAGGGAAACGCAAGAACTCCAGCGTATTCGACATGGAGTAGAGTTTTCCGCCGGTATAGAACCCCGTTCTCGTCTGCACCCACTCCATCTCACTTTCCAGGCCAAGTTCCGAGAGCAACCGGCGCAGAACGCTGTCCGAAAGCAGCGTAACGTGGTAATGGCGATCCCAGGTAATGTCTCCCAGTTGCCATGCGCTCGCCAGGCCGCCGAGTTGGCTGGCTCCTTCGAAGAGGGTGACCCGCTGCCCGCGCTGCGCCAGTCGGAGGGCCAGAGTCATCCCCAGGATGCCACCTCCAACAATCCCCCATGATCGTGAGTTGGGTGCTTCGCTCATTGACCTAGCTGGGCGGAGTGAGTTCTGTGATCCGGCCCTCATGATGAGCATACTCGAGGCCACACGCTGCACAGGTGAGCTTGCTTTCAGCAATTGGATCGAGGTTCGAAATCATGGCCAGCACCTTGCCGCAACGGCAGACGTAGCCGACCGAGCACGCAGGCACTCCGATCGCGAGATGAAAGTCGGGGACACTTTTCGTGACGAGAGCGCCCATGCCGATCATGGCGAAGCGACCGATTTCGAGATCATTTCCGATGGTGCAGTGAGCACCGATGGTTGCGCCCGCACAGACGCGGGTTCGAAGAGTGTCTTGGTCGGGGTCAGACGGGCGAAGGTGCTTGAGATCGGAGGTCGCTGCGCGCGGGAACCGATCGTTGGTAAAGACCGTTCCCGCGCTGATCATGACGCCTTCTTCGATTGTGACTGCAGTACAGATATATACGAAGGCATTGATCTTGACGCGATTTCCGATCACCACGTCATAGGCGATGTATGACTTCTCACCGATGATGCACTGTTCGCCAATACTGGCACCCTGCCGAATGTGCACGTTGTCCCAGACGGATGTACCGGCACCGATCCTGACGTTTTCTTCGATGATGGCTGTCGGATGAATGCGCACGTCAGAATCGCTGGCTATCGGTGTCGAAGCTTGATCACTGGTCGTACGCGATTGCATATCCCTCCCCACTTAGCTGGCCGGGTGTGGGTCGTACCTGGCGCTAGGCTTCTGACGCGAGGATGGCACGTCCATGTGCAAGGGTATGGGTACCCAGCGCGAATCCCGCAAAGACCTGTAGCCAGCCTCGATGACATGGACTGAAGCAAACGCATCTTCGAGCGTGGGCAGCAAGCATTCCTCGCCGCGCACGGATTTTGCGAAGTTCTCGATCTGGCTGCGGAAGGCTTGCACTTTGTCGTAGCCGTTGCCAAAAGACTGCCACTCGCGGCTTCCGGAGAGCAGGTAACGCGATTCCTTCCAGCCTACGGAAATCGTGCCTTCCGAACCGTAAATCCGGAGATAGCTCTCGAGTTCTTTGTTAATCGCCCAAGAGAGATCCACGGTTCCCAGCACTCCCCCTGAGCCGCGTACGAAGACGTGCACGGTTTCTTCGACCGACAAGTTCTGCCTCCGCTTGCCTTCGACCACATGGATTTCGATCAGGGGTCCTACGAAGTGGCGGATCAGGTCTACGGAATGCGTGCCGTTGTCGATTAGCACTCCTCCGCCGCTAATCGACGGATCGGAGTTCCAGCGCTTCGACATGTCGACCCGGGAAGTGAAGAAGTTCTCCACCATTACGATCTCACCTATCACCCCAGAGTTGATAATATTTTTTGCCCGGACCACGTCTTCCACGAAGCGAAACTTGGAAGCCATGGTCATCTTCACACCGGTGTTCCGCGCGGCCTGGATCATCCTTTGCGCGCCGGGTACGTCGACGCTAAGGGGCTTCTCACACAGAACTGCGACGCCTCGTTCCAGAAACTCCACGCAAATATCAGGGTGTGTATTCGGCGGAGTAGCGATAAGGACCGCATCCAGCCGGACCCCTTCAGCCATCTCGGAATGCGAGATGAAGCTTCCGCACTTCAGTTGTTCTGCCAGTTGCGCGGCGGCCTGCACTCTAGGATCCGCCACGCCGACTACTTTCACAATAGGGCAAGATTCGAGCGCCAATGCATACGACTGCGCAATTGCTCCCGCTCCAACGACCCCAAGCCTCACCGGGTATTGACTCATATTCTGAGGTACTCCACTGATTCCTTTATGGACTCGGCGATGTACTCGATGTGTTGATCCGTGTAACGCTCGTTCCACGGCAGCACGAGAACATCCTCGAGCGCTCTGAAGGTGAGGGGGAACCGCGACTTACTGTAATCGACTGCTTCTGGCCGGGCGAGCGTAAAGGGATACTGGCTGGTGCCGAAAGTACGACGTTTTTGGAAGATCTCGCACATGAACGCTGGCTTTTGGATGTATCGCGGAGCGCACGCGATGCCACGCTCTTTAAGGAGATTGGCCAACCCGACTGCCCCGTCGCGAATGGCCGTACCGTCTACATTGAGACAATATTTCCAGAAAGTGTGTACCGCGCCGGGCGAAACCTTGGGAGTCCTGAGTCCGGGAATGTCCTCCAGCATGCGGGAGAGCTTTGCGCCTGCCGCAATCCGCCTTTTCGCAACCGAGGGCAGTTTTTCCAATTGGGCTAGTGCGACCGCGCTTTGCAGTTCGCTGATGCGATAGTTCAACGCAATGAAATAGTGATCGGGACTTGCATCTCCGTATCCCCAGGCTTTATTGATGAGCAAGAACATGCGGCGGGCGAGGGCGTCGTCGTTGCTGACGACCAAGCCTCCTTCACCGGTCGTCATATGCTTTCCTTGCTGCATGCTGAAGCAACCGATCGCGCCAAACGTGCCCACGTATTGTTCACGGGACCGAGCCAGATAGGCCTGGGCGCAATCCTCGATGACCGGGATGTTCCTTGATTGCGCCAACTCCATGATTTCTCGCATTTCGCAGGCGTTGCCGAATAAGTGGGTGACAACGATAGCCTTGGTGCGTTCACTCAAGCACGCCTCAATGGTGCGAGCGGTCACGTTGAGTGTAAGGGGATCGACTTCTGCGAATACCGGGATAGCGCCCTGATAAAGAATTGGCGTGAGCGCGCCCATATCGGTGATCGAGGTCGTGATGATCTCATCTCCAGGGTTGGGATCAATAGCTGCCACCGCGATGTGGACAGCAGCGGTCCCTGAAGCGCAAGCGTGCGCTTTCTTCACCCCCAATGTCGCTGCGAAACGTTCTTCCAGTGCTTTGGTGAGGGAGCCTTTTGTGCTGGTCAGCGTTCCGGATCGGATGCACTGTTCAAGCAAAGCAAGCTCTTCCGATCCGAGATCGCGGCCCGTTATGTCCTGGTCCGATGGCAGAGTTATCGGAGATTTTGGGAGCGACGTGTTACTAGTCATGGAAAGTCCCCATACGAGAATCGACTTTCTTGCCGGCTGGTAACGACTGCGGCGTGGCTTCCGACTGCGCAAGGGCATAGCTGCGATTTCGATCGATCAACTTGCGCATACGCCACATCCGCCACAGGTTTTTGAAGTGTCCTACGACCGTCCTGATAACTTTCATCTTCGAGTAGCCCAGAATACGAACACGCAGCGTGGTGGGGAATTCGCGGATGCGACCTCCCTTCAGATCCAACAACGCAAGTGTCTCGGCGACTCCCAGGTATCCCAACTCGCGCAACTGCAGGTTGACCACCTTGCACCGGCGGTAGACCCGAAAACAACTGGTGTACGTCGCCAGCTTGTGACGCAAGATCTTGCTGTAGAGCCACGACGCACATTTTGACAACGTCAAGCGCCATCCCGGCACATTCATCACTTTTCCATCCTGGTGATAAGGCGACGCCGTCACTAGGTCCACATCATCGGTGAGAATGGGGATCATCTGCATGAGTTCGTGCGGGTCATAGCTGCAGTCGCAGTCGATGGAGCAAACGACCTCGGTGGTAGCGTGGCGAATGCCCGTAAGGATCGCCGCCGCCACCCCAAGGTTCCGGGGGTGCAGCACAAGGCGGGAGTTTTCCCATTGGCCGAACAGGCGATTCAGCAGGTCCCAGGTGCCGTCAGTGCTGGCGTCGTCCACAAAAATCAACGACAGCACGTATTCCTGCTCGAGTAACTGCCGCACGCTCTTCAGGGTATTGGCCAGGTATGGGAGGGTTGGCCGCTCGTTGTAGCAGGGCACAACAATGGTGATCGGGACTCTGCTGGCCAAATCGCCAATTTTCTTGCGCGCGACCGTGTCCACCTCAATGGAGCTTGCTTTGGGGTACTCGAGTCCGGGGAGAGCGGCTGGCCGCGTGTCGCAGCCAAGATAATCCGCGATGCTGCCAAATTTGTACTTGCTCAAATAATCCCGCAACACCCATCTCATTTTCGTGAGATTCCGATATTGCCGGGTGCTGGTGAGGAACGACGTCGCACTGATTCGTGGCTGGTCAGGATCCAGTTCCCACACGTGGAAGTACATCATGAATGGCGCATCGGATGACCGTTTCCAGTGGGCTACAGAGTATTTCAGGAACGTGTGCGGAATCTGCCGGAAATAGTTACCTCCCGAAATAGGCAGGAGGTATCCTAGGCAGTTCAGGGTCGCGTGCGGGAATTCCCAAAGTTGTCTATCCGCGCTTCCATAGCTGTACGGTAACCGGTGTTGTGCTCCCACATTGGTTCGCCACGGGAACACGCTAGAGTCATACACGTATCCTTCTTCGACTAGCACATCCAGCATCCATAGGTCCGACGAGGAACGTAAACCCTGCGGAGTGCGGTATCCGATCACCCGTTTTCCGCTTGCGAGTTCCAGGGCATCACGCGAACGGCGGGCGTCTTCACGGAATTCTTCCCGCGTCATCTGCTGGACACTGTAGTGACGGAAACCGTAGTTCGCGATCTCGTGCCCTTGTTTGGCGACTTCGGCTACCAGGTCAGGACGCTTTTCCGCGATCCAGCCCAGCACAAAAAACGTGGCGCGAACGTCGAACTGATTCAGCAACTCGAGTGTTTTCAGCGTATTTTGCTCGAAGCGGGGTTCAAAGCGGTACCACTCGTCGGGCGTGATCAGGCTGCTCAGAGCGCCTACATGGAAGTAATCCTCGAGGATTACGGTGAGCAGATCGTGCTTCTTTCCGCCGGGATCGCAATTCATGGTGTGGCCCTTGCGATCCGCGTTTGCGTGTCGCAAATGCGAACGATGAGATCCGCAATGCGTGGTCCGGCCTTGCCGTCGCCAAACGGATTGGGAATCTGTTTCACTCTCTCAACCCACGCGGGGTCTTCATAGAACGTATTTAGCAGCGATGCGAAGCGTCCCGGATGGTCGCCCACCAGCACTGCCGTACCTGCTTTTATTGCCTCGGGGCGCTCTGTATTGACGCGCAATACCAGCAATGGTTTGCCCAGAGTAGGTGCTTCTTCTTGAATACCGCCTGAGTCCGAAACCAACAACCATGCATGACGAAGCAGATGGATGAAATCGGCGTAGCCCATAGGTTCGATCAGCAGAATGCGCTCGTGACCATCCAATTCCCGGTTCGCCGCTCTGACCACGTTCGGGTTTGGATGCACCGCAAACACGAGGGAAACATCGTTGTGCGCCTCCACAAACCGGCGAAGGGTCCGAAGATTCTGCCGCATGGTTTCGCCGAAGCTTTCCCGCCGGTGCGTGGTCAGAACCAGGAGTTTGCGGCTTGAGATCTGCTCAAGCAGGCTATGCACTCTCTCCGATGGGGTCGTGTTCTCAAGAATGGAGTACAGCGAATCGACTCCCGGGTTACCAGTGACAAAGATGTCCGGCTCCGGAACACCCTCTTGCCGCAGCGTCTCCCGATTCCCCCGGGTTGCTGCAAAGTGATATTTCGCCAACCGGCTGATGAGGCGACGATTCATCTCTTCTGGAAAAGGGCTGTTCGGGTTTCCTGAGCGCAGACCCGCTTCAACGTGTCCGACTGGAATCTTGTAGTGAAAACCTGCCATTGCTCCTGCCAACGCGGTAGTCGTGTCCCCTTGCACCACGATCAGGTCCGGTACGTCCTTGCGAAGAATCGGGCCGAGGCCAGAGAGCACACGGGCACAAACCTCGTTTGGGTTCTGTTCCGGGCGCATGACGGCAAGATCGAAATCAACCCGGAAATTGAAGAGTTCGAATAGGGAATCCAGCAAATTGCTATGCTGTCCCGAACAAACGGTGAGGACTTGCGTGTGGCTGTGTCTTAGCTTGAGTTCCCGGATGATGGGGGCCAGTTTGATCACTTCCGGTCGGGTACCGAATAGGCACAAGACCCTTGACTGGTAGCTCCCTCGCTCTTGGGGTTCGGGTCCGGCGATAATGCCTTCCCGGGCCCGCGCGGGGGTGTTGCCGGTTTGGTAAACATTCAATGCAGCGGCCCTCGACCATCTCCGGGGGAGAGTCGTATCGAGATAGCAACGCTCACGCCCGCAAAGCTGTCTCCACTTCGGAAGCCCCTAAGTCACTAAAAATGAGACTTTAGAATACGCCCTTGCTCTGCCATGTGCAAAAAGTTGCAACTCAGAGAATGCTTAGGCAGGACTTGCGCGAGGAAACAAGACTAGTGAAAAGGCCAGACAGTAGGGAGTCGAGGTGAGTCAATGTGCCGACTTTCCGAAACCAAGTTCACGCTTTTGTCCTGAGTGCCAAAGGGTGAGTTCGAATCCCACTTCTCTCCGCCAGAATCCTTGATTGATGATCCGGTCGTGCTAGCGCAAATTTCAATTGCCCACTTCTCCCGCGCCCTTCGGGCAACGACTAACGCTCATCGAGCCTGAGGGGTCGCCACGCGTGAACCCAGAGCTGGGCTGCGGAGTCGGAGGCCGAAGGGATGCCGGGCGCTCGCCGGGGTTTCTCCGTTAGTTCCTGCATCTTGGCACTTAGCTGACGGGCGGTTTCTTTTCCCGCCGGCGTGTCCATCAGATTACGGGATTCCCCCGGATCCAATCATAGAGTTGCAGTCCCAACGTCTTGTGCACGATGAGGTGCCAGGATAAGGACACGAGCGACTGCATTGAGCCCGATAATCGCCGTAGGCACTTGACTTCCCGACGGCCGCTCTCGCTCAGAGAGAAAGTTATTTTCGGCCAATTCGGAAAGGGGTTCCTTACCCGAGACTGCCCCTCTTTCTCAGCGGTGTGCAGCGGTTTGCATTGGTATGAACGAAACACACCCGAGACTGCACGCTAATCGGCTAACGAAGCAGAGGGTTATTGTATTGCTGTGGTTTGGCAAGCCGAGTGCAGGCTAGATAGATGCCTCTACATCTATCTAGGCCCCCAAATGTGGAGGATGGACAATTGGCGCCCCTGATGGAAGCGTAAAGGCATCATAAGGCAATCGCGGGGCAACATAGTGCACGATACCCCAAGGCTTGCTCGTTGCGCGGGCGACCCCCTAATGACTGCGCAGCTAGTTTCTCGCGCGCAAACACAGGTACTCGCATTTGCATCAGAGGTTCAGACATGTCCTCTGCCGTACCAAGGACTGCGGTGTTTTTTGCTTTGGCACTTTCGCTAGTCGCGATTGCGCGCATTGCTTCAACCTACCGGGTGCTTTCCCAAGCCTACGATGAGCCGGCGCACATCGCTTGCGGAATGGAATGGCTTAGCAGAGGGACCTACACTCTGGAACCGCTCCACCCTCCTCTGGCTCGAATAGCAACTGCAATTGGGCCCTACCTGGACGGCAAACGACTGCTTGCGGTACACACCGCTCCGGACCAGTCAGTGAACCTATTTGCCACCGGTAACGACATACTTAACGCCAACGGCACCTACTTCCGGACTTTGACCCTTGCTCGCCTTGGCATCTTGCCTTTTTTCGCGCTGTCCGTCGCCTTAGTATTTCTCTGGACCCGTAAGCTCTTTGGCGACTGGGCCGCCGTCGTAGCCGTGGCGAGCTTCACCAACTTGCCTCCAATTCTGGCTTTCTTTGGGCTTGCGTATACTGACCCGGCACTGGCAGCTTTGGTCCCATGCAGCCTGTTCGCATTCAGCAACTGGCTCGAGGATTTCAAGCTGGGCCAGGCTATCCTGCTGGGCATTGCAACGGGACTAGCCATTCTCTCAAAGTTCACCGCTCTTCTGTTTCTCCCTCCCTGTTTTTTGCTTATCCTTCTTGCAAAATGGAGGATTGGGGGCGTTGCGAACTCGCGCTCAATGCGACGTTGGAAGTCCACGCTCTCCATCGCAGCGCTCGCGACAATTCTCGTGGTCTGGGCGGGTTTTCGGTTTTCCGTCGAACCTATGCCGAAACCGCCTCAAGACATAGCCGCGCTGGGACATTTACCCGGTCCGCTGCATTCTCTTGCCGTTGAGAGTTTGGAACTCGTGCACTGGATCCCGGCTCCAGCCTTTTTTATGGGCCTGGACGCCGACTTGAGGATGAACTCCCACGCGCCGCCTTCGTATCTTCTGGGACATATACGTCGCGGAGGTTGGTGGTACTTTTTCATCGTTGCTGCCGCCTTGAAAACCCCGATCGCTTTCTTGGTGCTGTTCGCAGTCGGCATGGTTTCGATTCTTTGGTCGCTAAGACGAAATCAGGACTGGCGAGTGGTTGTTCCCTTGGTATCAATTCTTGCCATGCTCATCATTACCATGCCTGCCAAGATCAACTACGGGGTTCGACACATTTTAGTAATTTACCCCTTGGCAGCTATCGTGGCGGGAGCGGGGGCCATGTGGTTATGGCAATACCGAGGCCGGCAATGGCCGGTCGGGCGATTGCTTCTCCTCGGTTTGCTCGCTTGGCAAATGGTATCTACCGCTCGTTCCTACCCTGACTACTTGAGTTACTTTAACGAACTGGCTAGCGGGAAAGAGGCAGACTATCTGTTGTGGGGATGTGACCTCGACTGCGGCCAGGATACCTACCGACTGGCCCAGGTTCTTAAAGAGCGCAGGATCGATCACGCAACCCTGTGTCTTTTTACCAGTGCGGATACTACACACCTAGGTTTTCCCCGTTTCGACGACTGTTTACCCAACCAGCGAGTTACCGGTTGGGTCGCGGGCAGTGTTCGTTTGGTCAAGACAGGTGACACGTTCTGGGGAGGAAATCATCTCGACGCTTATTCATGGCTCTCGTCTTATCCGCCTGTACAACAAGTTGGGAGAACAATTCAGCTCTATTACATTCCTCCAGAATAAAGGCATCGCTATGAAACGAAACCTTCGCTCGTGCCCAACGACCGTCTTGGCCATCGGTCTCCTGGTGCTCGTTGGTTTAGCGCCGCGGGTCATGGCCCAAGCGAATATCGTAGGCCAATGGTCGACGCTTCCCTACACCATGCCGATTAACCCTATTCACGTGGCGCTTCTCCACACGGGTGAGGTGCTCGTTGTCGCCGGTTCGGGTAACTCCACGCTTACGAAAGAATTCCAGGCGGCTACGTGGAATCCTGCTAGCGGAACTATCACCACCCAAACCGTAGGTTGGGACATGTTTTGTAACGGCATGGTAGTGCTGCCGGACGGGCGGCCTTTTATCGATGGAGGTACGACGCAGTACAACCCATTTAAGGGCGCTGCGAACGTCTCAGTCTTTGATCCTGGCACCGACACCTTCACCAATTTGCCAAGCATGGCAAGCGGTCGGTGGTATCCAACGGTGACCACGCTCGCCGACGGCACCGTCATGACGTTCTCCGGACTTGACGGGACAGGCTTGGTAACCGACAGCAATGTTGAGATTTTCACACCCAGCACCGGCAATTGGAGTTCGCAGTACGCGGCTGGTTGGACGCCTGCGCTTTACCCACGCATGCACGTATTGCCGAGCGGCAATGTTTTCTATTCCGGACCCACTACGAAGTCGAGGTACTACTATCCCTCAACTCATAAGTGGTCGAGCGTCGTGGCGACCACAAATTATGCGAATACTCGAACTTACGGCAGCTCCGTTTTGTTCCCTCTGACTCCGGCAAACAACTACAAACCGGTCGTAATGATATTTGGAGGTGGTCAACCAACAGCCACTGCGACCACCGAAATTATTGACCTCTCCCAGCCGACCCCAGTGTGGCAATGGGGTCCGAACATGTCGCAGGCGCGAGTGGAAATGAATGCTGTTCTTCTACCCAGCGGTAAAATTCTGGCGCTAGGCGGCTCGGTGACTGACGAGAACGCGAGTACCGCAAGCTTGAACGCGGATCTCTTTGACCCTGCGTCGAGCACTTTTTCTTCAGCTGGCGCCAACGCTTACGCACGGCTGTACCACTCGGTGGGCTTGCTCCTTCCCGATGCAACCGTGTGGGTAGCGGGCGGCAATCCCCAGCGTGGTACGTATGAGTCCCACATGGAGATTTATCAGCCCGCGTACCTGTTCACGACCGACGGCAACGGCCATCCCATACTCGCACCTCGACCCACGATCAGCAGCGCTCCCGCAGCGGTAGGATACGGTGGAATATTTACCGTCCAAACACCCGATGCGGCGGATATCTCTTCGGTCGTGCTCATAAAAGCCGGCTCTGTTACACATTCTTTTGACATGGACCAGCGTCTCGTAGGCTTGTCCTATACCGCTGGAGCCGGAGGCCTTACTGTGACCGGCCCTCCAAACGCCAATGTTGCTACGCCAGGATACTACTTGCTCTTCATCTTGAATTCGGCGGGCGTTCCCTCCATAGCCAGCTTTGTGCAAGTAACATCAGGTCCAGACTTCTCGGTCACCGCGTCACCTCCTGTCCAGGGAATCACCTTGGGGGCCAGCCCGACTTACAATGTCCAAGTGGTGCCTTCAGGCGGATTCGCTGGGACCACTACATTGGGTGTGACGGGTGTACCCAGCGGCGCAGGCGCCAGTTTCAGCAACAACCAAATCACGGGCAGCGGCTCGTCCACATTGACTATTAACACGTCCCAATTGCCGCCTCCCAAGTACCCTGCGACCTACCCGCTGACCGTGAGTGGGACGAGTGGCAGTCTTATGCGCACCTCTCCGATCACCTTGATTGTGAACTCGCCAGGTGACTTCTCCCTCTCGGCATCGCCCACAACTTTGACAGTCACTCGGGGCGGAGCGAGTGGTCAATCCATCATCACTCTCGCAGGATCGGAGGGATTCGTGGGGACTGTCAATTTCACGATAAGTGGATTACCTGGACCGAATGTGACCGCGACTTTCAATCCCACATCCGTCACTGGATCTGGTACCACGACGCTCAGCGTGCAGGCTACTGCGGTAGCGCAGAAAGGTACCTATAAGCTGACCATTACCGGGACGAGCGGAACCATTTCTCACACGACTACGGTGACCGTAACGATTCAGTAATCCGTTTGAGCCCGCTTCTCACGTTCGACCGTTCCGCGCTCCCGGTCGAATGCGACACCATCGTGCGCAGCCCTACCGAGGGTTGGCGTTCAGAGCCGTCGAGGAGGGATATGGCGTTTTCGAGGAGATCGTTTTTTCAAGGCCTCGGTCTTGGAGCTGCTCTGACATCATTGAAGTGGCGACCTCTGCTTGAGCTCCATGCATCCCCCCGGCTTGAATCGTCTCGGTCCGGGGAGACGGATGATTTCATCCATCTCGATCGGAACGAGAATCCGCACGGACCATCGCCCAAAGTAAGGGAAGCGATATGTTCCGCGGTTTCGGCCGCCAATCGTTATGCTGCGTCTGAATATAATGCGCTCTTGGACGCGATCGCTCGCTCTCACCGGGTTAAGTCGGAACAGGTCGCGCTGGGCTGTGGGTCCACGGAACTGCTCCGGGCTGCGGCGACAGCTTTTCTGGGTCCGGGAAAAAAACTTGTTGCAGCCGTGCCCACTTTTGAGGCGATGGAGTACTATGCTCGGGCCGCCGGGGCTGCAGTTGTCGGAGTGCCGCTCACAAAGGTGTTTACCCACGACTTGCGAGGCATGCGAGCGCGCATCGATGAGTCCACCGGGCTCGTTTACATTTGCAATCCCAATAATCCCACCGCTAGCCTGACGCCACGGGGCGACATCGAGGCATTCTTAGCACAACTGCCCACCGGCACCTACGTCGTAATCGACGAGGCCTACCATCACTATGCTGGCGAATCTGCCATGTATGCTTCTTTCATTAATCGCCCGGTAGCCAACGACCGTGTCATCGTCACCCGCACTTTTTCCCAGATATATGGGCTCGCGGGTCTGCGCCTGGGTTATGCCGTAGCCGCCCCAAGAGTGATCCAGCGGATGCGCGCGGCTGTGACTCAGGACAGTATCAACACGGTTGTCGCACGGCTGGCCGAGGTCGCGCTCCGAGATACGGCCGGCATCTCGCAATTTGTCGAGCAAAATGAAAATGATCGACAGGAGTTTTTTAATCAGGCTACGGCACGAATGCTGAAGCCGATCGATTCCCATACAAATTTTGTAATGCTGGACGCTCATCAGCCCGCGGATAGTGTGATTCAACACTTCCGTAACCACCGAATTCTTTTGGGACCAAAATATCCGTCGATGCCTACCTTTATCCGCATTTCGCTGGGTACGGCGACCGATATGAATGAGTTTTGGAGGGTCTGGGATCTGATGCCGCTTACCGACATGCCAATGTAAGTCGGCCGAAGATTGTTTTCATCTGCTTCCAGCCGCATACCTGCGGGAACCACCGACGTTTCGTAATTCAACCGTGTAGCATAGATACTCCGGGATGTCGGAGCGCATCATGGTCTTTCATTGCCTCCATCTGGTTACATCAACAATCGGTCAGTGGAGCATTCCCCGATGCTTTGACAAACTCCAAGGGCGATGGAATTCCGATCAATCCGTGCAGGACTAATAGCCCTAGGTCTTGACATGAGCAATCCTGCTCAGTATTTCCAATGTATATGCGCGACACTCAAGCAAACGAGTATCTGTGTGCATACGGGCTGACTGGCGACTCGACGAGAACGGAAGTGTGCACAAGGTCGAACTCTCGGCCGCGGAAACTAAAACTGGCATGAGACATGGCGTGTGCATTGTCGCGGTAGTTCTTTTTCTTTCAACATTGTCGTTGTCCGCGTATGCACAGGTGGTGACTCCGGTGGAGGGGGAAAGCTGGCTGGAGCACCTTCATCGCTCGTTCGACGCAACCAGCATGGGCAAGTCGTCCGGTGTCTACGGCGCTGCAGCCCCGATGCCCAGCGAACGGCCGCTGCCGAACCCGGCGTTGCAGGTTTCCAGCAGGTTCACCGATCAAAGCTTCACCCTGTACGGCTCCGACTTGTACCGCCTCAAGTGCCAGGCCTGCCATGGCGCATCCGGCCAAGGCGCTCAGCCGGAAATCAACTCGGTGATCGACCCCGTGCGAGCGACATCCGCCAGGATGTACATCGACCGCATGAAAAAGGTTGGGATGGACGTGACTTCGAAGGATGCCTTGCCGCTCGCCAAGCAGGCTAAGGGCTTGCTGTTCGACCGCCTGCATAAGGGCGGCACAGATATGCCTTCCCCCACTCCTCAGTTGACCGATGTGGAAGCGCGCTCGCTGTTCGCATATCTCCGGCAGCTTGCAGGCATCCCCGGTGCGGAGAAGAAGCAGGTTGCAGTAGTCGAGCCAGCATTGCGAGTGGGCGAGCATATCGTGAAGTCGACATGCCATATCTGCCATGCTTCCGTCGGCAATAACCCCAGCCCCCAAGAACTTTCGGAGGCGCAAATCCCCCCGCTTAATAGTCTTACGACCCGCCTCAGCCTTAACGAATTCGTTACCAAAGTCACAGTTGGTATGTATGTGCTGGAAGGCTCACCCGTGATACCAGTCCGCGGTCGCATGCCCGTGTTTACGTACCTGACCCCGGACGAGGCGGCGGATGCATATTTGTACTTGTCGCTGTACCCACCACGCAACTAGGGGTGGCATTTTGAAAGAGGAGCGTTTATGAACTTCCATTCATTGCTCATTGTTCTGCTGTTCTCATGCCTCAATGCTTTCGCCGGCACCCTAAGTGGGGGCGTCAAAGCCACGGGACAATCGGCTGTGGTGCTTGAGACCGTGCCTGCCAAGGTTTTCCCAGCCCCAGCGCAGACTGCCGCGATGAATCAGCGAGGGATGAAATTTACACCCGAGCTTTTGGTCATTCAGGAGGGCACTACGGTCGTGTTCAGCAACGACGATAACGTCGCCCACAATGTCTTCTGGCCGAACATTTCCGGGAACAAGAAGCTAAGCCACAACGTTGGCACCTTCAACAAGGGCAAGACCCTGAGCTTTAAGTACGAAAATGCCGGGAACGTGCCGTTACTGTGCAATATGCATTCCGAAATGGTTGGCACGATTGTGGTCAGCCCTTCTCCGTATTTCGCCGAAACGGATGCGGCTGGACACTACTCGATCAAGGATATCCCGGACGGCACATACAAGGCGACCGCCTGGGACAACGGCAAGGCCACCACGGTCACAGTGACGGTCAAGGGCGACAGCAAGCTGGATTTCACTTCGGCAAACTAAACGCCTAGCCGCCGTTCGCTGCGAAGGAGCTTCAAACACCACTGAGGTCGAGGAATCAACGGCTCGGTATCGTCCTGGACGTACACGGTCGAGTTCGGGGATGGCAGCGACTCCGAAATTTCCGAGGAATTCCTATCGAAGTCAGAGCCTGACAATTCTGGCGGGAGCCGAGACGATGGTTGCAAGGCGGAATCCCGTCCACCGGGACTCGGGCCGGCTGCGCCGATCAGGTCGCAGGAAGCATTGAGTCAGGCAAGGCCCCGTCGGTTCGGCGGCGTCGCGACATTCAGCGTTCCGGACGAGGGCACAGGCTCCGGCAAGGCACCATACCTGAGGGCATCGACCTGTTAGGGGACATTACAGGGCAATACATCGACGCGAACGGCGTGAATCACGGCTTCGTGCGGGATCCGTTCGGCACAATCACTACCTTCGACGCTCCGGGAGCGGGAACGGCCTCTGGCCAGGGCACCATTCCTGAGACTCCGAACATGTTCGGGGTGATCACCGGCCAGTACATTGATCCAAACAATGTGCATTACGGCTTCCTGCGGAACCCGTAAGCCCGCTCTGTGTAAACAGGTATCACCCCACACGTTGATTCAAAACTTCAGCCGCCGGTTCAACCCGGCGGCTCTTTCTTGATTCATAAAAACGCCGTACGCCAGTATCGCTGCGAGATGGTTGTTGTTAACAGGCGTGGGTGTTGAAAAAGTCACGTCGATTAGCGGGATGAGAATCAGCAGAAGCATGTTAGAAGGAAGCATTCGCCCATGCTCTGTTGGATTCTGATCGTCGGGGGCCTGCTAATCATGATGGGGCAACACGACCGCTCCGAAGCGCTGTTCTATTTCTTCCGCCTGGAAGATCAGGTTCCTGAGACCCACCTGCTGCGGCTGATTGAAAAGCACATCAGTTTTGCCTTTGTGCGGGAGAAGCTGAAAGCGAGTTATAGCGATACCGGTCGGCCCTCGATTGATCCTGAACTGCTGCTGCGCATCCTGCTGATTGGCTATCTGTATGGCATCAGCAGTGAGCGCAAACTTGTGGAGGAGTTGCGGATGCATCTGGCGTGGCGCTGGTTCACCGGTCTGGGCTTCGATCAGGAGATCCCGCATCACTCCACGTTCTCGAAAAACCGGCATGGACGGTTTCAGGAATCGAAGCTGTTCGAGGAACTGTTTGAGCAAATCGTGCGGCAGTGCGTGGAGGTGGGACTGGTGCAGGGCCAGCACTTGTCGGTCGATGGCAGTTTCGTGGAAGCCAATGCCGCCAAAGAGAGTCGCGTTCCACGCGAGCAGTTGGGCGAAGCGGCACAAGTGAACCGTACCGTGCGGCAGTATCTGGTGGAACTCGAAGAACAGAACCCCGTGGAGGAACCGGTCCATCAGCAAGAGCAGGTGTCGACCACTGATCCCGATTCCACTTACGCCACCAAGGGTGGCACGCCGGCGCGGCTCGGGTACTACGACAACTATTTGGTCGACAATCAGAGTTGCGTGATTGTGGGAGTGCAGGCAACGGCGGCGCGCATGAGCCAGGAGACCGTGGCTGCGCAAGACATGCTCACACGTTTCGCGCAGTGGCAGCAACGAACCCCAGAATCGCTAGCCGCCGACACCACCTATGGAAACGGAGAGTTCCTGCAATGGCTGGCGGATCGCGACATCACTCCTTATATGCGCACCCGCGACAGCATCCACCGCAAGAACAGCCCGTTCTACGGTCCTGAGCGCTTTACTTATGAAGCGGAAAACAATCGCTATATCTGTCCCGCGGGCCAGCCGCTGAACTACGGTGGCCGCAGTCATCGCAATCGAACGCTTGGACCTATATCGGGACGCGCAAACGTTGTGGAGCATGCTCGCTGAGACCACAGTGCACCAGTGGCAGCCTTCCGTTGCCTTGTCATCCACCATGCATGAACCCGCCCGACAACGCGCCCGAGAGTTGGGAAACACGCCTGAGTTCGCGAAAGCCCAGCGGCAAAGAAAAAAGGTAGAAGCGTTGTTCGCAGAACTCAAGAATCAGATCGGATTGCGTCGCCTCCGTCTGCGGAGATTAAGGTTTGTGCGGGAGCAGTTCTTCCTGGCGGCGGTGGCCCAGAACATCAAGCGGCTGGTGCGGTTCCTCAGCCAACCTGCAACACCCACTGTGGGAGCAGTCTCTTAGCTGAGGTGAGAACAAGAACTCGGCCGCCACGGTCATTGCAGCCGAAAAGACATTCCAATCACGGACTTTTTCAACACCCATAGGCGTTCGCGCTCATTGACCTCGGCGAGCCTAATGAAAGGGAGCTTTGAGTGCTATGGCGATATCTCGCCAACAATCGCTGCCAAAGTGCATCCAAGAACACAGGAATGCCAAGAACCTGTGGCGGCATTGCCCTGAGCGCTCGCAATTGAAGCGAGAATCCTGGGCTAGTTGTTTTGGACTCGTGACCGCGTTTTTGACCGGCTGTGGCGCCTGATCCCAAGTCTCACCACGGCTGGGAATGCCGCGGCTCCCCAGATCGAGAACAGAAGCAGATACGCGTCGGCAAGGGAAATACCCAGGTTCTCAAAGAACCAACGAACTGCATAAGATCCCATGATTCCAAGAAGAATGTCGGCTGCGGTTCCGAATCCGTCGCTCCCTGTGATTTTGCCACTCGCCCAACCGGCGAGCCCCGCGGCGAGTAACCAAATGGAATAGAACATGCGTGGCCTCGATCAAAGCCTATTGTTCTTGTGAACTTCGTTGTGCAGACTCAGCGATGGGCAGATGATGGGTGCCCGAAATGGCACCATACGCGAAGCCCAAAGGAGCGGTCTGTTCAATATTGACCACCTGGCCGCGACGGCTGACGAGGTGCATCCCGGGAACGGAGGGAAACAGAAAACTGGAGCAGCGAGTCGCCGCTCCAGCCATGTCCTCGTTGGGACAGATTTGCTTTCTTATGCCACCTATGCCTTCTCGAAGTGCTCGCAAAGCCTGGTCTCGACGGTGTAGTACTTGAACGTGATTGGGGTCGTGAGATAGGGCTTGAGAATCATTTCGACCTTCGGGAACCACTCGCGCTCATACATCTCTGCGTATTTCTTCTCGGTCCACAAGCTGATGGTGAGGGCTTTCTCGACCTTGTTTTCCGGGAAAAAGGGCAATACTTCCAGGAAGCCATTCTGCTTCTTGAGAATGGGCAGAACTTCGTTCTGGATGACCTTAATGAACTCCTTTTTCTTTTCCAGCTTCGGCACGAACTCAAGGATGCGAGCAAACATATAAATTCTCCTTTTCGTGGTTTCGTCGGAAGCCCGGAGCCGCCCCAGGTTGGACGGAATTGCCGTGGGATTCGGAGAGACCTACAATCTCCTTTATCCCGATGCATCTGGTGCTACCCATGCCGATGCGACAAAGACCTTGAGCCACGGTTCGCAGGGATGGAAGTATAGCCTGCGAAGTTTCCGCAGTGAGAAGGAGGCTGATCTTGTCCGTTACAACTCATTCTTCCTGACCGGGTATGTTCTTCATCACGTGAATGAGAAACGGGATAGGGAGCATCACAAAGAAGCCAATGCACTCTTGCTCTTAATGAACGAGCGAGCCAAAGCTACCGCGATGTCCAACTGAATCACGCCTGCCGTTGCACCGACAACACCTACGACCGTTCCAAAAGGTATACCCGGCCGGCCAACTCGAACTTAAATTCCTCGGGTATTAGATTCACTCAGTTGCTGTTGCTGCCGGAAGAACCCTTTTGGACCATTGGGGAAGAGATGCTGGGACACGTTGAGTTTCCTAACGCAACACTGCATAATCGCGGGAGAACTGGCGATGAACTGAGCAATGCCCAGAAGGCGAATCAAACCAACGCCTACTCTAAAGCCCCCTGTCTCCGGCGATGCGAGGCTGGGGATGAACGATCCCATCACCCGTCGCGATTTCCTTGGTTCTGCGCTGCTGGCTTCCGGGGCTCTCTTGCTCGAATCAGTTACGCCTGCAGAACTCCTTGCCGAAACCGACGACTTTACCGGTTATGGCGGAGTCGGCGAATACAGTAGGTCCAATGGGAACACCCTGGCGGTCCTGCAAGTCGGGCACACCATCCGCGATCGAGTTTATGATCGGCTGCCCAGCGACATCATCGATACCGGGGAGACTTACGATTGTGTCATTGTGGGTGGCGGAATTAGCGGACTTGCCGCGGCCCTGTTCTTCCAGCGGGAACGTCCGGGAATGAAGTGCCTGGTTCTTGAGAACCATCCCATTTTTGGCGGTGAAGCGAAGCAAAATGAGTTCCTGGTGGATGGCAAGCGGCTGATCGCGCACCAAGGCTCAGCGATTTATCAACTTCATTCTCCGGATAGTTTCATATCCCATTTTTACGACAGCATCGGTTTGAAAGCGCAGCGGCTCGACTATCAGCAATGGGCAGGCCCGTCGCCCGAGATGCCGCTGTCCCAAACTCCATATGAAGCTATCGGTATGGCCAATGGGCAATACGGATTCTGGTTCGGTGCAAAATTTGGACAGAATCCCGGAATGTGGCTAATCGATCCTGTGGGAAAGAATTTGAAAGGCGCTCCCATATCCGAGGCGACTCGGACAGAGTGGATTCGTTGGTTAAAGAGCACACCAGTGCAAGGAGACCACTTCGTCCATCCTAAGGAGGAAGGGGACGAAATTTCTCGATATCTCGATTCGATTACGCTCGAAAACCACTACATGGAGCGCTTCGGCCTGAGTCAGGATACGGTCCGGAGATTTCTTTCTCCCGTGGAAGGTGGCGGCTCAGGTCTTGGCCCCGATGCTCTGTCGGCATACTCAGATTACGCATACGAAATGCTCCATCCCTTAGCAGACGAAGGCGACAGAGACCAAATGTTCCCTGGGGGCAACACGACCATTGCAAGGTTGATAGTGAAGAGCCTAATTCCTGGGGCGCTCGATGGTTCAGACACAGTGGCTGGGGTTACTGGCAACAGTGTCAACTTTGCCGCACTCGACACTCCCCGAGACAAGCGCCAGGGTTCGGCTTTCGTCAACGGTGGTTTCTGTGCAACATGATCACGAACCAAGCAAATCCAATTTTGTCGGTATCTCGTACCTGAAGGACGGCAACATATACCGGGTCAAAGCACGCTCAGCGGTCTTGGCAGGGGGAAGCTGGACCACCAAGCACATCGTACAAGACCTTCCCGAATCACACCGCAGGGCGTATGCCGAGTTTTACCGCTCTCCATGCCTGATGGCCAATGTTGCGTTGAGAAACTGGCGATTCCTGTACAAGATGGGGATGAGCGGGTGCCGCTGGTTTGAAGGAATCGGCAACTATGTGGAAGTGCGTAAATTAGCTCTTACCGGTGTCGGAGATTCGAAAATCGGTCCTGACTCTCCAATCGTCCTCTCTCTAAAAGTTCTGTATTCCTATCCAGGTCAGTCCACCGAGGAACAGGGCAACCTCGGCCGTGGGGAATTGCTTGGAACCTCCTTTAGGGAGTATGAGAGACGAATCCGCGAACAGCTCACCGAGATGTTTGCAGCTTCTGGATTCGATGCGCAGCGAGATATCGCGGGTATCATCCTTAACCGCTGGGGTCACGCTTATCTAAGTCCCCAACCTGGCTTCTTCTTCGGTAGGAACGGCCAGCCTGCGCCGAGAGAGGTTCTGCGCGATTCACCGTTCGGCCGGATCGCATTTGCGAACACTGATCTCGCCGGGGCAATGGATCATCGCTACTCGATTTCGGAAGCTCAGCGGGCTGTCCGACAGCTACTCGCGAAGCAGTTTGGCAGTTAACAAACTGCATTTTTCTCCAATCTGCACAATCGCGCTCATTGACCCCGCTAGAGTCTTTCGCCCCTTAGAAAGCCTCGGTGAGTGTAATGGGGAGTGGGTGTTGAAAAAGTCACGTCGATTAGCGGGATGAGATTCAGCAGAAGCATGCTAGAAGAAAGTATCTGCTCATGCTCTGTTTGATTCTGATCGTCGGAGGCCCGCTAATCGTGATGGGACAACACGACCGCTCTGAAGCGTTGTTCTACTACTTCCGGCTGGAAGATCATGTTCCTGAGACCCACCTGCTGCGGCTGATCGAAAAGCACATCAGTTTTGCCTTTGTGCGGGAGAAGCTGAAAGCGAGTTACAGCGATACCGGCCGTCCTTCGGTTGATCCCGAACTGCTGCTGCGCATTCTGCTGATCGGCTATCTGTACGGCATCACCAGCGAACGGAAGCTGGTGGAGGAACTGCGCATGCATCTGGCGTGGCGCTGGTTTACCGGTCTGGGATTCGATCAGGAGATTCCGCATCACTCCACGTTCTCGAAAAACCGGCATGGACGGTTTCAGGAATCGAAGCTGTTCGAGGAGTTGTTTGAGCAGATCGTGAAGCAGTGTGTGGAAGTGGGATTAGTGCAGGGCAAGCACCTGTCGGTGGATGGCAGTTTCGTGGAGGCGAATGCGGCGAAGGAGAGCCGCATTCCGCGCCAGCAGTTAGCGGAAGCGGCGCAAGTGAACCAAACCGTGCGCCAGTACCTAGTCGAGCTGGAGCAGCAGAACGCCACCGAAGAACCGGTGCATGAGCAGAAGCTGGTATCGACCACGGATCCCGATGCGACCTACGCCACCAAGGGTGGGACACCGGCTCGACTGGGGTACTACGACAACTATCTGATCGACAATCACAGTTGCGTGATCGTCGGGGTGCAAGCGACGGCAGCACGGATGAGTCAGGAGACGGTAGCCGCGCAGGACATGCTCACGCGCTTCACGCAATGGCAAGAACGAACACCAGAATCGGTAGCGGCCGACACGACCTACGGGAACGGGGAGTTCTTGCACTGGTTGGCGGATCGGAGCATCACGCCCTATATGCGAACTCGCGACAGTATCCACAGAAAGAACAGTCCATTCTACGGACCGGAGCGGTTCACGTATCAACCCGAAAGCAACAGCTATCGCTGTCCTGCGGGGCAGCAACTGAACTACGGTGGCCGCAGCATGCGGAACCGCACCTATGCCTACATCGGGACCCGCAAACGTTGCGGTGCGTGCGCGCTCAAAGCCCAATGCACCAGCGGAGCGTTTCGCTTTCTTGCCATCCACATGGACGAACCCGCCCGGCAACGCGCACGGGAGTTGGCGAACACGCCAGAGTTTGCGAAGGCACAGCGGGAAAGAAAGAAGGTGGAAGCCCTGTTCGCGGAACTCAAGAATCTGATCGGGCTGCGTCGCTTGCGCTTGCGTCGATTGAAGTTTGTACGGGAGCAATTCTTCCTGGCAGCGGCGGCCCAGAACCTCAAGCGACTGGTGCGGTTCCTCAGCCAGCCGACAACACCCACGATGGAAGCTGCGTCTTAGCTGAGGTGAGAAGAAAGAACTCGGTCGCCGCAATCATCGCAGCCGGAAAGACATTCCGATCACGGACTTTTTCAACACCCGCTCCCGATTGCACTCATCATGGGGTCAAAACGTGAAATCGCCTGGTTACAACAGTTGCAATGTAAAATCTCGTGACGAGTTCCGACAAAGCCATCATGAGATACGTCCGCGCCGTTTACCTACGTCCGGATGCGAGTGCTTTGTCCAGGACCGGAATGAGGGCTTCAGCCCTTTGGTAGTCGGAAGCCTGGCGTGGCCAAGGTACTGGAAGGTCGGGCCGGATGCCATTTACTTCATTCGACCCATCTGCACGAAATCGAATGCAATCGGGCATCTTCACTGTAGCTCCCGAATTTTTCAGCTTAGCCGGGATGCCCCCGTTCGTATAGCCGCACCCCGCGCCTCCTGTGCTTTCTCCGAGAATGATTGCCCCGTGATTGTCCTGAAGCATAGCGGCAAAGTACTCAGCTGACGACCATGTGTCGCGGTCAACCAGCACAAACAGCGGCAAGCGATTCGAATCCTCCTGATACTCATACCGAAGAGGTTCGAATAGGGTTGTTTTCGACGCGAGGGATGCAAAGCTTCCGGGCTTGGCATAACTCAATACGCCAGAGACGAATAGCTCGCCCTTCACCAGCATCGAACAATCAGGTCTCCCTGTGTCCCATACCTCTGCGAGCGAACAGGTCTTTGTGGTTTCCTCGATCGCAGTTTTCAGGCTTGTGGCGGCCTGATTCAGTAAATTCTCGGGTTCCCTTTTGTCATTCAAGTCTGTTTGCACATCGGCGAGTTCCTGGCGCAGATTTTCCGTCCAGTGAGGGTGGCGGAGGAATGCCATCCTGGAATCGTTCAACGGAACGGAACTGAGTTCGCGGCTCGCCGCCTCGACCCAGTCGGAACCGCCTCCGTTATGAGTAATGTCAACAAGCAACACCGTCGCCCCAGCTGCGCGAAGCGCTTTGGCCCGGACTGAGAGAGCTGCGGTCAGAAAGTTTGCAACCTGCAACTCCATTTGGTTGGCGCATATCTCGTTGCAATCGCCATCGACAAGATGACGCGTTTTGACTGCCCAGTCGCAAAGCTCCGGAAATGCATGCTCGGAGAAGAGTCCGATCCGCAGAACGCCTACGAGCTTGCCGCTGGGCAACCGAAGGAGTCCGCCGGGGAAAAACTGTCTTTCCGGAGTGTCCAGTTCGGAGAATGACGGCACAGAAGAAAAATCCAGGCCTGGTTTAAATCTCGCATCGTACCCAAGCGCGCTGCACACGCTGCGCTGGCTTTTGCCAGAAGGTTTTTCGGGTCGATCTGGCCATTCAATTTCGAGATGTCCATCCCCGAAAGCATCCAAGAACCTCTGCATAGCACGATGAGCGTCTGTGTCGCTCTTCGCGGACCTGAGCCTACCCTCAGTTTCGGCTTTCAGTTTGGGAAGGTTGATCTTCCGTTCTACGACCGCGAATTCAAGGCCAGCATAATGTCCAGACATTTCGGATAGCAGCTGGTGAAAATCAGCGATCCACGGACTTGAATCAAAAGCTGCCGGTTCTTGCGACTGACCAGATGTCGCGGGTGGAGAAAATGCGACGAGAAGCAGAACCGCCATAAATCTTGCTGACATAGGATTGATTCTCACCGCCCGAATTGTAGCTGTTTCACCTAAGACAAGAACGCTCCGTCTGGTCTTCCCTGCGACGAAAAATATTACAAGGCTGGGGGCCTACTCAGGCCGCTGTCAGCTCGAGTAGCTCGGCTGATTCCGAACGGTTCGTTACGCTGGAGGTGATGACGAGCGTCGAAAATGCAATCCGGTAGCATTCTTGGCGAAACATCTCGATTACACTCATTGACCTTGCCAAGGGCCAAAGTACCCTGTTGGGTCTTGAGCAACGCGAGCGAGCTATAATCTCGCTCAGAACAGTGGAGAAAACAGTGGGCGGACGCGTTCAAAACCTCAGACCCTGGCCGAAGGGTGTCAGCGGGAACCCGGGCGGACGCCCGACAAAAGCTCCGCTAACCGATTTTTTGACGAACATGCTGCAATCCTCGTGTGCCGATGATCCTGCGCAGCGAACGTATGCCGAAGTGATTGCCGAGATGCTCCTGAAACGTGCATGCAAAGGCGATTTGCGGGCGGTTCGCGAGATCGCAGACAGAGTGGAGGGTAGACCCTCCCAGAGTCTTTCCGTGGTAACGGAGGAATGCTCAACCTGTCGAGCCGCTGCGGACGAATGGCGTCGCAAACTAGAGAATATGACCGACGAGGAACTGAGTGCTCTTACCGAATCCCTTGAGTCCGAGGCCGACGCTTTGAGACAAGGGAAAAAATCACTCTTGCTGAAATGATCTTTTCCCGCCCTCAATGAACAAAAACTCGGCCTCAAAGCAATCCCTTTAGCACGAACCGGGCGTTAAGGTGTAATGGAGATGCTACGCCAACGCGGTGCTATGCTGTCCGGATGAGGGTACATTCGGCACGTTCCTATTTGTTGGTTACATTGTGCGCTGCTGCCGTTTCTGTGCTGGCGTATTCCAAGGTGCACGCGCAAAGGCCCAAGGCACAAGCCCAGACTTTATCGCCTGGTTCCGAGCCATTTGTCCCTAGACGTATTGACTGGCTCACCACGACACTACAAGCATCTCTACGGATCGATGCGACGGAAACGGAAGGGTACGATCTGGAGATTACGTCCCCCGACCCGGAAACAATCTTGATTTATGTACGCTATTCTCCGACCGTAAATCGGCAAGCGATGAATATCACTCTAGACGCGGCTCGAAAAGTGATTGACATCACTGCAAAGAGCTACGGTTGGGATAGCTGGCTCAAAGTGCGGGAAGATATTCAACTCGCCAAAGCCCGTTGAACGAGATGACTGTTGACTGACGCAAAACGCGAGCACCGCGTCTGCTTATGTGCGCTGCCTGGAGGATTCCGCGCATTGTCAAAGTCGGACACATCCGCTTGTACGAGCTTCCACGGCAAAGCTCGGAACCGTGACGTAGAAGCTCACCCAGTGACACGAGGAGGAAGCTCAGCGCCGCTGTGCCCAAAATTGTGCCCAGTGGCTGCTTGCATGCCTTGAGTTACGAACTGGAACAAACAGCTGAAAGCCGCATTTTTACTAGCGAGTCTGAAGGCGTCCAAACAGCGCTAAAGTGTTGACTCTTCGTTCCACAAGTA
>CAWIZO010000011.1:0-839042 GCA_963840665.1 Terriglobia bacterium | reverse complement strand
AGCGCTATCGCCTGGTTACGCCAAGTGAGACGAGAGGCGCGGAGTGAGCAAGCTATAAGGACGTAGATTCTGACTCTCGCGGCTGGGGTGCCGGGTGCCCTGGCACGGGCAGTGGCGCTTTCGTCGGTTCACCAGGGTGGAAACTGGGTGTGCAAGTGAAAACGAAATGGGGCGGCAGTGCCGCCCCAACTTTAGAACACGTAGGCGGCGCCCTGATCCAAGTTGCTTCCAATAGTTTGGTGATTGGCACCTATAGCGATTGTGCTGCCGCTGATCGATACCGAATTTCCGAATTGCGCGCCGGAAACACTATCACTGGCATGCAACTGAGCAGTGAACTGCGACGTAGTCATCCACCCTCCAGCTGGCTCCGTGTAGATATACACGGTACCTTTGGAGGAGGCAGCTTTGTTGGCACCGACCACGATGTGTTTTCCCGCGGTAGCAACCGACCAGCCAAACTGGATTCGCCCGGTTGCGTTCGACGCCGTGAGCTCAGCATTGTATGTAGATGTTGTAACCCAGCCTCCGCCGGGCTCGACATAGACAAAAGCAGCCCCGTCGCTGTTGTTCGGATCTCCCGCAACTACTGTCGTTCCTGCGATGGCTAGTGAGAGACCCATGCTAATGGAGTTGCTTGAAGTGAGGTGAGCGTTCTCAGTCGAGTCGATCCACCCACCAGAAGGTTGCTCATAAACGTAGAGTTCGCCCAGTACAAATGGGCCTGTTGTCTTGAAAGGAGCGCTTGCCACGATGGTAGTCCCGCTTAGGCCCACAGCGTATCCGAGTCTGTCGCCAGCCACCGCGTCGGAAGCTGTCAGTTTGGCTGTCTGAGTCATATTCTTCCAACCACCCGAAGGCTTGACGTACACGTAGGCGGCGCCGGCGTTTTGTAAAGCAGAGGACGTGTACTGAGCTCCCAAGGCGACGGTATTACCACTGAGACCTACGGATACTCCAAGACATACCGAGTCGGTTGCCGTCAGTTCCGCCGTCTGAGTCATGTCGGTCCATCCGCTGCTGGGCTCAACAAAAACGTAAGCCTTGCCCGGCTTGCTCGTGAAGCCGACACACGTGTTTGGGGCACCCACGACGACCGTGTTGCCCGAAACGGCGACGGACCATCCCATCTGATCGCTTGTTGTTCCATCGGATGCAGTCAACTTCGCCGTTTGCGTCTCACTTGCCCATCCAGAGGCAGGTTTCACGAAAACGTAAGCAGCACCGGCTGCGATATTGCCGCCTATAGAGGCTGAAGGTGCACCAACCACGACTGTGTTTCCACTTACCGCGACCGAGAAGCCCAAATCGTCGTTTGCCTGCCCATCAGAAGCCGTGAGTTCGGCAAGCTGTACAATTGGGTCGACGGTTACCGGGTATTTCGCCTTCCGATCGTCGACCCGAATAAGAAGTCTATTGCCGTCTACGGCCATGATTGCAGGCAAGGCGTTGTGATTTACGTCGTAAGCTTGCAGTCCCGAGTATCGCAGCCGCGATCTATGCGTCCGATCGAGCAGGGACAATCCGTGGCCATCCTGGTCCACGACAGCATCGAAATCACCCGACAAGCCTAGAACTATCGTCAGCTCGCCAAGGCGCTCAATTTGCGACGAGCGATCAAGAGTAAAACCTTGCTCCAAGCCGGACGGCCCGTTCTCATACCACTCGGTAAGCGTTCCTCGCCGATACTCGACTCGGTTCGCCTCTGCTGATGGTGCCACTTCTTCGGCTGATATTGTGTGGTTAGCCCGCCCATAGCCGAGGAAGTGCAAGCCCCAATTTCCACCGGGAGTACGCAGGCGAGCTCCGTCATCTGTGAAGGTCGCCTTCATCGTCCCAGCGGAGTCTTGCATTTCAACTGTACCGGCAGTCGCACGTGCGTAAAATGCCGAGCTATCCTTCCCGATAGTTGTGGAAATCGCGACCTGATCCTCGAGCGGCAAGCTTGAAAGTGAACTGGTCTTCTGCGGTTCAGCCGCAGGTGCGACTGAAGCGATCATGGCTGGGAACAAAAGTGACAAGAACAGCTTGCGAAAGCTGTGCATGACCTTAGCCTCCAAGGTAAGGAATGGACAACAAAACCCCGAGCAACTCGAGCATCGAGAGTGAAACGCACTATGTCATTGATTGTGTCAGCTGTCAACGCGACCCAGAGCTCACGAAAAACTGTAGATAAAAGGTCTTGAGAACAATTTCTCTCTATAGTGATCTGACGCTGTGCTGAACTTTCATACTGTCGCCGTGGGCAGAACCTTTATGACATTTTTGGCGCATCGGTCAGGCGGCATGATCCCGCGATTGCTGCGAGGGGCAAGATCGTTCGCTTAACCACCCTCGAAGTGTTCCCCCCTTTGACCCATCGAGCTTCCCGCATAATTTGTCGATAAATCGCCATTTCACTCAATTGACCCCACGCAGGGCAAAAGGCCCTCCCAAAAGGTTTTGAGCGCTGGCGCCTCGTTGCGACAGTCAATGACTTGAACAATCAGCAATCGCGTCTTGCCGCAACTTTCCTTCGATGCATGCATCTAGACAGCGAGGCCCGGTTCCCTGGAGGAGAAAAGTCATGTCCTACAGCATATCGACCTTGCTGCTTCGTAATCTGAGCGACGTCTTTGGCGAAAATGACCCCGTGCGTCGGCGCACGGCCCTAGACGACATCTGGAATGAAGATGGTGTGTTCTACGATCCCAACGGGGGCATCTACCGCGGCCGTGACGAGATTGATCGTATTGCTGGTGTGATAAAAGCAACACATCCGGATTTCAAATACCAGCCTCTCTCCCCTCCCAAGGAATTAAGTGATGCCGGACGGGTTCGATGGGTATCTGGCACTCCCGGCAAACCTCCAGCTTACGCGGGAACCGATTTTGTCGTTGCCCGGAACGGGCGCATTGCTGCGATCTATATGTTTTTCGACAGCCTGCCCTGAATGGGCTCTGCTATGCACGATACACAATGACGAACGTTTTTCGGCAACGCGGACAGTGCGTTAGTTGGCGAAAAATCGCGATTTCACTCATCAAGGCTTTGTAGGGCGAAAGACTCCAGCGGGGTCAGAACGTGTAAACGCCTGTTCTCATCAGTTGACGGTTTCATGGGTCACGCTAATGAGCCTTATGGTCGAAAGACATGGGCGTACACTCCATACCGTTGTTGAGATCAAGACGAAGGACGAAAACGTATGTCTCGAAACTTCCTGCATATTCTCGCTTTTTTGGGAGGTGCTTTTTCGTTGGACATCGTAGTTCATCTTCTACGTCCACCCGCAGGCTTTGCCGGATGGGACTACCTGGAGCCAAGTGTCAGAGTCGCCAGCACTGTTGTCATTTGGTTTCTGTATCGCAAGTATTTGCAGGAGTTGGATCGACTAAGCAACCAGGTTGAAAAAAGCACTTTGGATCGTTTGTCCGCGATCTGTTTTTCTGTGGCGTTACTCGCTTACATGATGATCCCGTTGCCAATAGTGTTGCTCCATCATCACTGAGGTTGCGACGTCTGGGAAACTGAAATCTCAGTTGGCGAAAAATCCCTATTACACTCGTAACCAAAGGGTTACAAGTGAAACCGCCTGATTACAGCAATTAGGGATGAGGTCTTTCCGAGATATCGTCCGGCAGCTTTGAAGGGACTGTCTCGACGTGGCCTGTTGCCTGTTCTACATCAATTTCAGACACCGACTTCAAAACCAATTGATACTCACTTTGTCCCATTTGCCCGAACCCATTACCAACCCAGTTTTTCCCGAGCCTGAAGTCCCGGCATCGGTCTAGTCGGCCCGTAAATGTTGCCGTCACTCTGTATGCCGGTTCAAGGTTTTCCACGGTAGCGTAAGCAAACCGCGTGAACTTCTCATATTCCTTGTCCTTGACCAAGGTGAAATCAGGCTCGGCGACTTTCGGATATGACCTGCCGCCCAAGTTTGCGGCGGCCATCGATGCGATTCCTTCCGGCGCTGTGAACCAAAGCGATTTATCGAAGCATTTGATGTCAGACAGGTAGGAGCCTTCGAACGAGCCGCTATACACTGCTCGGATGCGGACCATGACTCCATCGTAGGCCGACGGATTCGAATAGATTTTGCAGCTGCCAGAGACCACCAGCGCCGGTTTCGGCGATTGAGCTAACATAACTTGCTGACAAGTCAGCAGGACCACCAGCGGCATTCCGATTTTCAGGCAAAGACGCATGCTGCATTATGTTCCGCACGCGCTTTAAGAAGCAACGCCTTTATCAACTGGAGATAAATCCCGATTTCACTCATTGAGGTGGGTCAGGGACAGGCTGTTGTCGCCAGCGTCGCTCGGATAGAGGCCATTGAGATGAGGCCCCATTTTCTGCTCGACCTTATATCCGTCTATCATTTCGTCAGGAATCAGCCAGCGGTCCGGGTGAGAGGGGTCGAAGCAAATGACCAGTTTCCGTCCTATCATTCGGTCGATCAGTTTCTCGTCGTATTCAACTGTGTACGGCAATAGGGCAAACCGGCCCGAGTAGTACTGCCCTCCAACTTGATAGGAGAAGGCAAACGCTGGGAGCCTTACCTTATTGAATTCGGTTTGGGCGACGACCTCTAGCGAACCAGTTTGAATTGTGGCTTCAGTTTTGGGCCACTGCTTTGCTTTCGCCACTTTCGCTTTTTGCCATCTCCACCAGACCAGCAAGAGGAGAGGGAGTGACAGCACCATGGCGAGAATGCCCATTCCCGTTGCATCCATACTCGACATTATGTCCGCTGCTTCGGTGGTTGTCGATAAATCCCGATTTCACTCATCGACCCTGCGGGGGGACGAAAGGCCCCAACCTAGGAGCAGCAGGGCTAGAATCTGCGTATTGTTGAAGGGAGCACCACGATTACGCTATCGAGACTCGTTTTTGCATTGCTATGGACTATTTTGCTCGCTTGGTCGTGGGACTTCCTCAAGCCGAGCCATGAGTTGCAATCAATCATCAGCTTAGGGATGGGACTTACGTGGCCGCTATCACTCGTTTACGTGTCGGTAGTTTATTTGCTCGTGATTACAACCCTCGTTTGGGTTGGATTCGTTCTATTTCTGCTTTTCACTGGGACATTCCGATGGCGAAGCTTTGCGCGGGGCGCAACCGCCTCGTGCGTGGTGCTTATCCCGGCATACGTTGGCGGCATGTTGCTCGCGGGTCGGCTGCTCACGCCTTATCTTTGGTGGTCCTGCTTGTGGGTGGCTCTCGTCCTTGCGTTATGGCTAGCGAGCGAGAGTCCTGAGGCTGCGAAAGATCGGGCTGATTCACACGACTAAAAGTCGGTGTCACTTCCGCAACTTTCTCAGTCTGTTTCCAAGCTCGGACAAGAACCAATGGCGAAAAATCCCGATTTCACTCATCATGCGGTCAAAACGTGAAATCGCCTGTTTTCGACAGTTAGGTTGGCAGCCCGGAAGGCGTAGAATTATCCTTGTTCGGAGGTGGCGATCATGAAATACCGGATTGCGATGTGGGCGATTGCAGGCTTTCTAGTCGCGGGCTTCTGGGCACTATTCGCCATCGCAACCTTCCCATCCACCAGCGAACGAATGGGGGATGTGTGGACCTTTGTCTGTATGACCTGCCCAATTGCGATAGCGGGCATGCATCGCCCTATTAGTCTATATGAGACTCTAGCGGCGAATGCCGTTACGTATGCACTGGTGGGTCTTGTCGTGGAAACCTTGCGGAAACAACTCCACCACGCGAGCTGATTCGACAGATGGTTAGCCTCATTGACCGACCGGACCTTGGGGCTTTCAGTGCTATCGCCTGGTTTCAAGAGTTTCCTTTCAAGCGGATAATGGCACATGCTTAAGCCTCTCTGCCTTCTCATCTTGTGTTGCTCTTTAAGCACCATCACGTGCGCTCAAGCGGATTCCGGGGCGGACGAGTACGTAACTGGGATGACATTAATAGGCAGGTCAGGTGCGGGACCCGATTGTCCACCTATCGTGTGGGTTGTCAAACCGGATACACCCGCCGCCAAAGCCGGAATTCATCCAGGTGATCGACTGAAATCAATTGACGGAACCCGCGTGTTTGACGTGGAGCAAGCAAGTCCGCTCCTGCGAACCGCCCACCCAAATTCAAGCACGATTGAACTAGAGGGCCAACATGGTCCGTATACGGTCGTCGTGCGACGGGTCCCGAGTTCGCTACTGTACGAACGCGAGGGTCTGAAACGCGGTCCCGATGGGACGCTGTTTCCAAAGGATGCAACCCCCGACGAGATGCAGCGTATCAGCAAAATCACGAGAGAGCCTGGTACGAAGATTTTCACGGTGGGGCATTACCCACCGAATCAAGAGCTTTACTATCCGGGCTTTGAGATATTCGTTTGGCCGGACCCTCAAGCTATGACCGTCGGCGGTATCGAGGACGGGCCGGCGCGGGCTGCGGGAGTGCACTATGGAGACCCGATTGTCTCAGTTAATGGCGTCGACCCACGGGGCAAATCGCGTGCGGAGCTGGAGCAACTCTTCAGCAGCCCGACGCCCGCAACGATGACGCTCGTGATCGACCGCGACGGCCAAACGAAGACGTTCGCGTTTAAACTTGCCAAGGCTTCGGATGTTGCGGCTGCGAATCAGAAACGCATGTATAAGGGCAGGATGATTCCTTCCGTGATTACCAGCGCCTATCTTCACTGCTTCGAACCGAAGGCACGCTAGAATCTGGGATGATGAGCAATCAATTCAATCCGGCCATGGTCCCTTAAAGGGCAGTGGTGGCAGGTCAACGAGCGCTGTCGCCTGGTTTCGACAGTCAGCAGCCAGCGAGTGGATGAGCGAGCCTAAAACGGTAGTGAATGACCGACATTCACGCCGCTCTTCCGCTCGTCATCAGTGAACCACTGAATCGAACGAAACCGCGTGTCCTCGATTAGAGCCTTGTGGGTACTGATTACGAACGCCGTCGTGCCACGACCATCTTCCCGGGATATCAGAACCCACCAGTGACGTTGGTCTAATTGTGGTTCGATGGCGAATATTGCACGGCATGGGTTGCCTAGAACGTAGCCCCATTCATAGACGAATGAGGCGCCTACTTCCGTGACACGCAACGAGCGCACCTTGCCATCGCTGCTATTAGACCTCCCGAGGAAATCGGCAAGGTATGTTGTAATTTCTCTTGCGTTCGCCGCCGCAGTTTTCGATTGACCTGCAAACTCAAAACCGACGCACGTTCTCGCACGAGGTTTGGCGTCTTCTTTTCGGGCGGAAATCACATTGCTCAGCTAGGTCCAGTTCAGCTAGGCGAATCATGATTCCAGCGTCGGTACCTCCGTATCGCAACGCACCACAACATGAGGCCCAAGTAGCCTCAATTGCTTCGTCGGTTTCGTGGGCGTTTGCGGGCTGTTGAGTAAAGAAGCAATGCCCATGCGAGTCGTGGGACATCAGGTTCGGAGCGTGCATTTCGGGTGCGCCGCAAGACATACACTCGCCGTTCACGACATAGAACGGACCATCGACGTTGTGATGGTGGCGAGAACGCGGCTCACTTGGCATCTTTGAATGATATCTCGTAACCGAGGGCAAGGCTTCAAGTGCCGTAACATCCCGATTTCACTCATCATGCCTGAAGCCCGGAACGCCCCGATTCGGGCAAAAAGGTTAAAACGTGTAATCGCCTGTTAACAGCAGCCAAGCCTATTCTCTGAGGTAAACTGCCTCGCATGTCGCCACTTGATCGCCCGTTGATCGTTCTCTCGCTGTTGGTCGCGGTTTCACATTTGGGAGCAGGGGCGCAGACTCTACCCGGCGGATGGCTGGTCCACTCGACGCCGACTGAGAACAGCACCGAGATTGCCTGCGCCAACTATTCAAATCTCGAATGGCTTGTCTCCACCTCTCAGACGGGAACCGTTGAGATTACAGCCCGACCAAAGCCCTATGGAGCGAAGTCGTCCACGCTGGATCTCCCCTCTGGCGTCGAACGTGACAAAGAGATGCTCGGTGTTGAGAGCAAAGTCAAAACGAGCAAAGGATGGCTCCTTGGATTCGACGCTGGCGAGTTTGGTCGAACGTGACAAAGAGATGCTCGGTGTTGAGAGCAAAGTCAAAACGAGCAAAGGATGGCTCCTTGGATTCGACGCTGGCGAGTTTGGCGGCGGATTGTGGTTTGCGAACGATTCTGGCAGGACACGAAAACTGTCGAATGAGAACGTTCGTGGATTCGTGGAAACATCGGCTGGATTTCTAGTTTTCGTTGGACTTGCACACATGGGGCTGGATTCGGGCAAAGTGCTAATCGTCACTGAGCACGATTCAGATGTGGGCATGCGGACCCTGGCCAAGCTGGACGGTGCACCTCAGGCCGTCTCAAGGGTCTCCTCAGATGTGGCTCTCGTGGTCACAACACACGGAATTTCGCAGGTCAGTTCGGCAGGGGAAATCAAGACGCTGCTACACCAGATGTTCGGTCTCCTTTATCCCAACTCTGTGGTTTCTCTGCCGGATGGGACCGTCTACATAGGCATGCGCCTGTTTGTAGTTCGACTCGTGAAGCAATCGGGCGGATATGCAGAACAATGGCTCGTCCCCGAAAACTGCAAGCGTTTTAGCGTCCAGGGACTGGATTGCCGGTGTTCTAAGTGACCGGTTTTGGTGTCAGTCTGGTGAAAAATCTCGGTTACACTCGTGGACCAGCGGTCAAAACGTGAAATCGCCTGTTAGCAACAGTTTGGGCTACAACCCATTCGTCATTCGTCGTAAATTGTTGTCATGAACCGGGCACTCAGCGCGATTGCGGTTGCAACTCTCCTTGTGCAAGTACTAGCTGTATGTGCGGAGGAAAAGTCTCTCACATTCGAGCGTCGTTCGATGGGGGAGATCGACGATACGCAAGCGACGAAGGCTGGATTTCGCTCGCCAGTATTTGGCTATGCGCACTTCGGTTTTACGAATTTTAAAGCATCGAATGGCGAAGGGTTGATGGTGTTATATGGAGATTTCAGGAATGCAGAGGAGGCTCGGCGTTATCTGGATTGGAAAGTCGGGCGCGCTTCCAAAATCCTTTCAAGGTTGGCGAAAAACAGAACCACCGAAACTCGTGTTGAACTTGTGCCGGATTCAGATCAGTCAGAGGTCGATGTCATGTGGGTCGTTGGACCCGTGGTCCGTGTGATTTGCGGCCCCAAACTCTCCGATGTGCTGGAACTAGAAAAACAATATGGCCACTAGTTGGAAACGTTTGTCGTCCCCACGTTTGTCCCACGCGAGCCTAATGGGCCGTGTTCAGCAACACAGTCATTTCACCAATCAAGCCAGCGTAGTTTGCGTCGAAAAGAACAGCGTCTAAGCGGCCATCCTGATTGAAGTCGCCGCCTACCAATCCTTGCGGGGAAAATCCGACGGTTCCCTCGGAAGTAACCGTGAAAGTTCCGTCTCCCTTACCGCGAAGAATGTAGACTTCGCTTGGGAAACTCGAATTAACATCGACAACAACAGCCACATCAAGAAACCCATCACCGTTAAAGTCACCGATGACCATGCTGCCCGGGTAAGGAACCAGGTTGTAGTCGGTCGTTTGAAAGGTGCCGTCGCCGTTTCCAAGCAGCACGTTAATTACGGCAGGATATCCGTTGGAAATGATCAGATCTGGCTTGCCATCACCATTGAAGTCCGCCGCGAGGATGAAGCCGGGATCGTATCTGCCTGATATGACCGTCGCAGGCTGGAAGGTGCCATCGCCATTGCCAAAGACAATGGCCATCGCCCCCAGAGTAATAACCGCAAGGTCCTGATGCCCGTCTCCGTTGAAATCGCCGGCCACCATTCGCTCGGGGCGGAATCCTGGGATTGCGAACGCTCCACCGGAACGGAAAGTTCCGTCGCCATTGCCAAAGAACAGGTTGAAGTTTCCGTCGACGGCGTTGGAGTCGCCGTAATTGCTGACGACCATATCCAGCATTCCATCTTCATTGAAATCCACGACGACGACGGCTTGTGACTCGACGGCCGTGACATATTTCGTGGCGTTCTGAAAGGTCCCATCTCCGATGCCGAGTCGCACATCAACGCTGCTGTTCCCATATGGATTGCGGTTTACGTTGACCAAGTCAAGGTGGCCATCTCCATTGAGATCGATGCCCACCACGTCGTTTACAAGATCGGTCGTAGTGTAGGAAGTGGTTGGCTGGAACTTGCCACCACCTTGTCCGAGGAGGATGTCGAGAGCGTATGAGCTGCCCGCTACGATGTCGGTCTTTCCGTCTTCGTTGAAGTCTCCGGCGGCACCGAGGTAAGAAGGGTTGGGAAGGCTGTAATTCCTGGCGCCGTTGAAAGCACCTCCCGACTGGCCCAGCAAGACCCGAACCTCGTTGGCCGCGGCGTCCGCGCTGACCAGGTCCGCCACACCATCGCCGTTCAAATCCAGCGCCAGCAATGCCAGTGGGTAGCTTCCTACAGACCAAGTAGCGACCTTTCGAAATGTGCCATCGCCGTTGCCGATAAATTCGTTGACGTCGTTGGGTTCAGCGTTCGCGATAGCCAAGTCGGCAATGCCATCTTTGTTGAAGTCGCCGGTCGCGATGGCTACCGAATCGATATCAGCAATGCTCTGGTACAGACGGAAGAGCTGGAACGAACCGTCCCCCTTGTTAAGGAGGATGCACAACGCGCCCTGGAAGGAACTCTGGCTTGAATTGTCCACGACCGCGAAGTCCGGATTGCCATCGCCGTTGAAATCGGCAGCTACGATTGCCGACGGAAAACGCCCCACCGAGTATCTGTCGGGGAAGCGAAAGGCTCCAGTTCCGAAGCCCAGAAAAACCTTAACCGATCCGTCGTAGCCCATATTCTCGTCGGACGTGACAGCGACATCGGCATTTCCGTCGTGGTTGAAGTCCCCCACCGCTATAGCGCCAAAATTGTTGAAGTTTGACGAGACTGTCTGCGGCGGCTGGAAACTGCCATCGCCATTTCCTAGCTGAACAACGAGCTCCGAAAAGCCGTTATAACTGGTGTAAACAAAATCGAGAAACCCATCATTATTGAAATCTCCCACGGCAAAGCTGTAAACGTAGGCAGTTATACCTAGTACAAAAGGCTGAAACGTTCCGTCGCCATTGCCGAACAAAATATCGATCTCACTAAAAGCGTTGACTGCGATGTCGGGATTGCCATCGCCATTGAAGTCGCCAATAGCCAGCGATTCAGTGTTGGTCGTGCCAGTCTTGTACTTCACATCGGGCTGAAAGGCGCCGCTTCCTGTGCCGAGCAGAACGGATACAGAGTCCCCGGTCATATTGAGAACAGCCAAGTCCGCGAACCCATCGTGGTTGAAGTCTCCGCTGGCAAGCGCGCCGGGTCCCTGGCCTACGGGGAAGGACGTGCCGTTGATAAACAACGAGCCAAAACCACACGTGGCTGTCAGAAGAAGGATCAGGCAAATCAGGACGCTGCGGGAGGCAATTCGTGGAGACATAGGAAACTGTTGGCCTTCAACTTCGGGCTGGCTTGATCCTAGACGCCCTGCGGACGGAGAAAATCTCGCGTGAGGACTCTACTTTCGAAGAGCCCAGGTGTCAAGAGTGTCGTAACATCCCCATTTCACTCGTTGACCCTGCGCGGGTCGAAGACCCTATCGGGGTTTTAAGCGCAATCGCCTGATTACAGAAGTCATCTCCATCGAATCCCCTGGGCGGTGTCTAATCATCAGAGAAAACCGGTACGGGTTTCTCTATACGGTTATATGCGCCCGAAGTTAAAATACCTGCTCCCACTTTTACAAATTCTGGTGGCGATTGCTCTGCTAATTTGGAGCTACCGTTGGCAACTGGCTTTGATGCGCATTGGTGACATGCCCGGACCTCCGCCTTCCTTCAGGCTCCTGATCGCCATCAATGCTCCTCTAGCGGTATTCAGAGCGCAGGTGCTGAGTGGCCTGCCCGGTTGCTGGGGTGACATAATCTTCATCCCGGCGATTGGGATGTTCTGGTATGGGGTGTCGCTGAATATCGAATCTTGGCAGCAAACCCGACGCGTTTTGATGTTTTCATGGAGACCATTGAGGCTAGTGGGAGACACGGTACTGGTTGGCGTCGGTGTGTTCTGGGCTCTATTACTGCGTGCGTATGCTTTTCCGGTTCTTTCGTTTACAAGCTGGCTCTGGTTTGTTCCACTGACGGGCCTGCCAATCTTGTGGGCGAGCGGGCTAATTCTCTTGTTCGGACGCGACTTTGTTCAATGCCTTCTGCCCCCAAAGGGCTAGCATTGGCGTAATATCGCCATTTCACTCATTGACCCCACGTCGGCCAGTTCTTAATGTGCGTAATGGCCTGGTCGCAACAGTTAACTTCCGGCTTGCTCGTGATCCGCCCAGAATCAGCAGCCTTTTCTTGCCTGATCGAGGGCGGTCGCGGACATCTCGACCGTCCCGCACTGCTCAGGCATATACTTCTGCGGAATGAAAGCCGGTTTATCGGGCTGGACTCGGTCTTGTTTCCGAATGTGCGTCTCCCAGCGGGAGGGTTCACAAATGGCTAAGAAGCTGCTGGTCATCGCCGCATGCGTGGTCGCTGCTTTCGGCAGCGAGACACTTGGATCGAATGATCGAACGTCCCCACGGTACCGACAGCCGACGGATAAAACTGTAAAGGCCAAAACGCTCGTCGCGACGGAAAGCGTGGAGCATCTTGACCGGCTTGCCCGTGAGCCGATGGTCGTCGAACTGAGTGACGGCACACTATTCGTGACCGGGTATGGGGGCCAGCACGACGAGGTGGAGAAAATTCCTGATCTGTGGCGGAGCCGCGACCACGGTGCCACGTGGGAGACACGTGAATGTCGGCCGCAACGCGGACGGCGCGATTGGCAACTCTGACGTGGACCTCGCGGTCGGCCCCGACAACACTCTTTACTTCGTCGCAATGAGCTTACGACAACCAGAAGTACGTAAGGCACTCGCATCGCGGTGGGCTCCAGCAAGAACGCAGGCGTGACGTGGACGTGGAAGGTTCTCTCGGATAACTCGTTTTGATGATCGACCGTGGATTGGAGTAACGCCTGATGGAACCGCCCATGTGATCTGGAATGACGGAAACGGCGTCCGTTACGAGGTCAGCCAGGATCGCGGCGTCAGTTGGAAGGAACGCCCCCGGATCAATGATCGGGGAGGTTCCAGCCATCTTGCCAGTCGGTCCGCATGGTGAGATCGCGGTTCGCATCACCCCGCCGTCAGCGTCCTACAACAAGTTCACGCCAGGTGTCGACCTGATCGCCGTAAGCCGCGATGGAGGAAAGATTGGCAGAAGCATTTGGCGCCGGGCGAGCGTGACTGGAGTTCCGACGCCAGACAAGGGAACTCCACGCTGGGTGGAACCGGTCGCGTGGGACGCCGACGGCGCCCTCTATTCTTTCTGGGGCTCCCCAAAAGGGCTTGTGGCTGGCGCGATCGCCGGATCAGGGTGAGACTTGGACGACCTGGCATATCGTGGAACCGTGATGAAGTTTCCTACTTCCCGTACTTGATTGCCCGCGGCCATGGCGAATTGGCAGCCACATGGTCGTCGGGTGACGGCGATGGCTTGCTGGCGCACGTGGCCACGATTCATGTTGGCGAAGGGAAAGAGCACCTCCGCAGGGTCATCGAATCGCAACCATTTCAGACTGAGGTTTGGTCCAAAGATCATCCGGGGGATCCCATTCATCGAGACACGGCGGGCGAGTACATACCCCTCGTGTTTCTCCGCGCCGGAGGCTTAGGCGTTGTGACTACGATCCAGAGCGATGCTGAAACGGAGGAACGCGTGGCCCGCGAGACAGCCGGAATTGCTACGACGCCCGCGAATCTGAATCTGCATCAGAGGCGTCTGGGATTTAAGTTGTGGAAGTTTGTGGAGCGCTGAAGCAACGAAGCTCCATAGCCAGCCCCCAGTACCAGTGATCGAGTTCCCTCAGAAGTCGTGCACTGCGCGATAGTTTCCGGTTCGTCGGCAAACCGGAAACTGGAACCTCGGCGTAGTTGTTGAAAAATCCCGATAGCACTCAAAACCCCCTCTGCTGGCTGGCAAGGGTCAATGAGCGAAATCGCCTGATTACCTCAACCTGACTGTGACGCTAGCCGATCATATAAAATCCCTGCTGACCCTTTACAGCACTTCCGGTTTTCGATTCTTAGGACGTCTGTCTTTCGGTTCTTTCTTCAATGATGAACAAAATGGTAGTTGCCAATCTGGCGCACCGGCCGACTCGGTCTCTGATTGCCATGAGCGCAATTGCGCTCGAAGTGACGATGATTCTTATGGTCTTAGCCCTGTTCTATGGTCTCCTCAATGGTTCCAAGGAAAGCCAAGTAGGAGTGGGGGCGGATTTGATGGTGTTGCCTCCGGGTTCATCGGCCCTGATTGCTATGTCAGGCGCTCCGATCCCGGTAAAGGTGGCAGGGATATTGCGGAGACTGCCGCACGTCGTCGCTGTAGCGCCCGTGATCTGGGCATTCAGCCAAAAACCCTTAGAAATTGATTACGGAATCGATCTGACAACATACGACAGGCTACCCCCACCATTTCGCTATATTTCGGGTGGTCCTTTCCAACACCCGGACGACATCATTGTCGATGATTTCTTCGCAGGGATGGCACACAAGAAGGTAGGGAACACCATCGAAGTCCTCAATCATCCCTTCCGTATTTGTGGCATCGTTCCTCACGGGAAAGGTGGACGCAAATTCTTGTCACTCGCCACAATGCAGGACCTCATTGGAGCAGAGGGGCGGGCTTCGGTCTTCTACCTAAAATTGGACGACGTGGCGAGCGCAGGCACTGTGGAGGCCGAGATCAAGGCCACTCCCGGTATGGAGCGATACTCGGTTCGGTCCATGCAGGAATACCTTTCTATGATGACGCCGGATAACCTTCCCGGCTTTGACCTCGCGATTCAAATCGTGGTCGGTATTGCGGTGGTTGTTGGTTTTCTTGTGATCTTTCAATCGATGTATACGGCGGTGACGGAGAGGACACGGGAAATAGGAATTTTGAAGTCGCTGGGCGCTTCGAAGTGGTACATCGTAAACGTAATTGTGCGAGAGACATTGCTGATTGCAGTGATCGGAGTGATTGTGGGTATTGTTATAAGCCTCATTGCGAGGTGGGCGATCATGTTCGAAAAGCCAGTGCTACGGCTGTTTTGGAGTAATGCGTGGGTGCTGCGTGCAGCATTGATTGCTATCGCGGGAGCTATCGCGGGAGCGACGTATCCCGCTTTCAAGGCAGCGCAGAAAGATCCAATTGACGCGCTCGCTTATGAATAGTTGAATCGAACGCTACTATGACGGAGTTGTCAGTCGCTATCGTCGTTTGTAGGGGTTTTGAGTGTAATCGCCTGGTTTCAACAGTTGCAATGTAAAATCTCGTGACGAGTTCCGACAAAGCCATCATGAGATACGTCCGCGCCGTTTACCTACGTCCGGATGCGAGTGCTTTGTCCAGGACCGGAATGAGAGCTTAGCCCTTTGGTAGTCGGAAGCCTGGCGTGGCCAAGGTACTGGAAGGTCGGGCCGGATGCCATTTACTTCATTCGACCCATCTGCACGAAATCGAATGCAATCGGGCATCTTCACTGTAGCTCCCGAATTTTTCAGCTTAGCCGGGATGCCCCCGTTCGTATAGCCGCACCCCGCGCCTCCTGTGCTTTCTCCGAGAATGATTGCCCCGTGATTGTCCTGAAGCATAGCGGCAAAGTACTCAGCTGACGACCATGTGTCGCGGTCAACCAGCACAAACAGCGGCAAGCGATTCGAATCCTCCTGATACTCATACCGAAGAGGTTCGAATAGGGTTGTTTTCGACGCGAGGGATGCAAAGCTTCCGGGCTTGGCATAACTCAATACGCCGGAGACGAATAGCTCGCCCTTCACCAGCATCGAACAATCAGGTCTCCCTGTGTCCCATACCTCTGCGAGCGAACAGGTCTTTGTGGTTTCCTCGATCGCAGTTTTCAGGCTTGTGGCGGCCTGATTCAGTAAATTCTCGGGTTCCCTTTTGTCATTCAAGTCTGTTTGCACATCGGCGAGTTCCTGGCGCAGATTTTCCGTCCAGTGAGGGTGGCGGAGGAATGCCATCCTGGAATCGTTCAACGGAACGGAACTGAGTTCGCGGCTCGCCGCCTCGACCCAGTCGGAACCGCCTCCGTTATGAGTAATGTCAACAAGCAACACCGTCGCCCCAGCTGCGCGAAGCGCTTTGCCCGGACTGAGAGAGCTGCGGTCAGAAAGTTTGCAACCTGCAACTCCATTTGGTTGGCGCATATCTCGTTGCAATCGCCATCGACAAGATGACGCGTTTTGACTGCCCAGTCGCAAAGCTCCGGAAATGCATGCTCGGAGAAGAGTCCGATCCGCAGAACGCCTACGAGCTTGCCGCTGGGCAACCGAAGGAGTCCGCCGGGGAAAAACTGTCTTTCCGGAGTGTCCAGTTCGGAGAATGACGGCACAGAAGAAAAATCCAGGCCTGGTTTAAATCTCGCATCGTACCCAAGCGCGCTGCACACGCTGCGCTGGCTTTTGCCAGAAGGTTTTTCGGGTCGATCTGGCCATTCAATTTCGAGATGTCCATCCCCGAAAGCATCCAAGAACCTCTGCATAGCACGATGAGCGTCTGTGTCGCTCTTCGCGGACCTGAGCCTACCCTCAGTTTCGGCTTTCAGTTTGGGAAGGTTGATCTTCCGTTCTACGACCGCGAATTCAAGGCCAGCATAATGTCCAGACATTTCGGATAGCAGCTGGTGAAAATCAGCGATCCACGGACTTGAATCAAAAGCTGCCGGTTCTTGCGACTGACCAGATGTCGCGGGTGGAGAAAATGCCGACGAGAAGCAGAACCGCCATAAATCTTGCTGACATAGGATTGATTCTCACCGCCCGAATTGTAGCTGTTTCACCTAAGACAAGAACGCTCCGTCTGGTCTTCCCTGCGACGAAAAATATTACAAGGCTGGGGGCCTACTCAGGCCGCTGTCAGCTCGAGTAGCTCGGCTGATTCCGAACGGTTCGTTACGCTGGAGGTGATGACGAGCGTCGAAAATGCAATCCGGTAGCATTCTTGGCGAAACATCTCGATTACACTCAAAATCCCAGCCCTCTGGTCAAAACGTGTAATCGCCTGCTTACAAGACTTGGGATTCTTCTAGTTCCGCTTGCTCCCGGTATCCGACTGGAAATACTCAATGAAGGTAGCGGGCCGATTATGCTAGGCTCGGATTCCCGTTTATCCTTTGTGGGAAAATGGAAGTTCCCGAACAGCATGGTTGCCCACACCGACCACAAGAGTCCACTTCTGGAAGAACTGCAGTGGCGCGGCTTTCTCGACGCGGTGACCAGCGACGATCTGGACGCGTACCTGAACAAAGCGCGGCGCACCATCTACGTGGGTTTTGATCCCACCGCCGACAGTCTCCACCTGGGTAGCCTGATTCCGGTGATGGGCTTGGCGCACGTACAGCGCAACGGCCATCGGCCATTGGTACTGGTAGGCGGGGGCACCGGGCTGATCGGCGACCCCAGCGGCAAATCGTCGGAGCGAACGCTGCTCACCAAGGAAATGGCCGAGCAGAACTCCGCGGCCATTCGTGCGCAGTTGAGTCGCTTCTTCGACCTGTCGTCGGACGAGCGGGCTCTGATGTTGAACAACGCCGACTGGCTAGCGAAGTTGAACCTTGTGGACTTCCTGCGCGATATCGGCAAGCATTTTTCGGTGAACGAGATGATCAAGCGCGACTCGGTCCGCATGCGACTGGAGGAGCGCGAGCAAGGCATCTCCTACACCGAGTTCAGCTACATGCTGCTGCAGGCCTATGACTTCCTCTATCTGTGCCAACATTTTGATTGCACCATCCAGATGGGCGGCAGCGATCAATGGGGCAACATTCTTTCGGGCAAGGAATTGATCCGGCGGATGCTGGGGCAGCGCGGGGAAGGCATTACGTTTCCGCTGCTTACCACGTCCTCGGGGAAGAAGTTCGGCAAAACGGAAGAAGGCGCGGTGTGGCTGGACGGCGCCCGCACCAGCCCGTACCAGATGTATCAATACTGGCTGCAGACAGCCGATGCGGATGTGGTTCGCTTCCTGAAGCTCTTTACGTTCCTTGACCGCGAGAGCATCGAAGCGATGGGGAGGCGAAACGAAGCGCCAACCGGAGGCCCGTGCAGCGCAGCGTGTTCTGGCCGCCGAATGCACGGCAATCGTGCACGGCGCCGAGACGGTGCAGGCCGTGGAAGCGGCAAGCAGGATCCTATTCTCGGCCTCGAATGAAGTTCCAACGCACGAGACCATCGCCCTGCTAGCGCGAGAAGTCCCGGTCACGGAGATTCCGCGAGCGGATCTCGATGCGGGGATCGGTCTGGTGGATCTGATGATTCGCACTAGGGTGGCCGAGAGCAAGGGTGCGGCTCGTAAGCTGATCGAAAATGGCGGAGTGTATCTCAACAACGAGCGGCAGATCCAAGCCCAAAAGAGGATAACGGCTGATGATCTGAAATGGCCGGCGGCTATCCTGCTGCGCACGGGAAAGAAAAACCACCACCTAGCGAAGATTAAGTAGCGCTGTGGGGGCAGGATCTGCGTCCGGCAGGCCAGTTGTCAATGGGTGCTTTGGGGTCGGACAATACGGTCACAAATATTCAGTGCCCACCTCACCGACCAGCGGCCCGCAGTGTCAGCAGCTCTGACATGGAATCTGCCTCGTCGTTGGCGAAATATCCCCATTTCACTCATTGACCCTTCGGGTTGGGTTTTGAGTGAAATCGCCTAGCTAAAACGACTACTATGGCGACTTGTGCTTTGGCGTCTTCGCGTTAAGCGTCGAGATAAGGCCCTCTCCTGCGGGAGGGACATGCGTCTCGTGAGCAATTACAATATCCTTCGCCGAGATTTTCTCCCGTAGATCCTCTTGTTTGCGTCGTTGTCAGGTCGGATCGTCGAACCCTCTAACGAAATGCCTGCAAACAAGCCGCGCGCGCGGGAATAACTCAATATTTCAGCCCGCATTGAGACATCGGTTTCTGCCGATGCGTTACGACCGACTGGTCCAGCCGCCACCGACGCATCGGCTCCGAGCTTCACTTTGCTGCTCAGGATTCCATTCGCGCCGCGGTCATTCATCACGAGAAGGACGAAGTCAGTCGCTTGCCCACCGATCTGAAAGCCTACGCTGCCACCCTCAAGGGCCATCATTGAGGGCGCGCCCCAGGGACCGTTGAAATTTTCGCCTTTGCGGCACGTCATCGCACCGCGGCCATAACTACCACCGACCACAAACGCAGCCTTGAGGACCGATGGAAAAACAACCACGCAGTCGGCTTTATCGAGGAGATCTTGAGGAATGTTGTCTGGAAGATTCAGAATCTCTGTCAGTACCGTGCCGGCATTCTTCAGACGATCCTCGTCCTTTTCCTTGTCGTCTGCCCAACTGCAAATTACAAGCAACAATGCCGTCATCGCGCACGCCAATATCCTCTTCTTCATGACGCTCTCCTGTAGTTTTAGGCGTTCCCGTGAGCTACATTGTAGTCAAAGCCGAGACTGAGGAATAGGGATTACTCCGACGAAAGTCGGCGTTGCTCCCAAGCCTTAGATGCTGCCCCCTTCGATGAACGTCGTAAAATCGCGATAGCACTCATTGGCGGGTTTTGAGTGAAATCGCACGGTCACATCAGCCCGCCCACCAGCGGACTGGAGGGAGCAACGGACTCTTCCTACCAGCATCTTCGCGTACTCTGCCTTGGCTTCCTTCGTGCTAGACTGCGTCCGCCTTTAGGAGGCTCCATGCAAGAAACTTCAAGAGTAGCTTTGTTCGGATTGGTGGTCGCGGGGTCATTGTTGGCGGTTCTCGGGGTCATTTCGAACGCGACTGCAAGCCCGTCGCTTCGCTCAGTCGGAGTCGCCGTACTGCAATTCGGGTGCGGGTTGAATATTTCCTCCGGAAATCTGTACGGACCTGCGACTGTTCCAATGAACGCTTTCGGTGATTGCCCCGGAAGGAGCCTTGCGACGGTTCCCACTCCAGTTCCGAAAGGGGGACTATATGCCCTCCGCGTAAACTCAGTGGGAGGAACGACTGCTGGGCAGCTTCCTGTGTTGGAATTTACTGTCTATGATGGAATTACTCTGACGCCACTGAGCTGCACTACGACTACCACATCAGCAACGTGTAGCGATTTCACCGCTTCACGCGCGCGCCAACGAGCAGCAGGGAAAACCACGGGGGGTGACTTGACTCCCGAATTTCAGACTCACAAAGCTCGCGACCAAAGAATTCTCTGCAAAATCCCCTACATTCCTCAAGCGTTAACGCCTAAGTCTTGCGCCATCAATGCGCGCCTTCTGGTTAGCTACCATCAGGTCACTTCACGCATGACGGTTAAGAATGCAGTCAGTGATGAACTATTCCCTTCCCCAGAGCCATAGCGCAAAAATGGGCAGACATATGAATACAGCGATGCACACCACGCCCGGGCCGATGACTCGATTCAATCTCTACCTGAGCGCCGATCTACGCCAGCAGCTTGAGAAACTCTCGGCGGACACGGGCTGCCCGATTGGTGAGATTTTCCGCCGTGCTGCCGCGGCCTGGATTCAGCGCCAACAGCAGAACGAGAGGCCCTCCTAGTGCCACGCCACTACATCCAGCAGACAGAGAGCCCAGCACCTCCAGAGACGGCAGCGCCAGCACCCGCACAGCCCGTCGTGATCATCGGAGAAGGCGGTCTGCGCGGCGAAGAGCAGACCTGCGCTAAGCACGGCACGATGTTCCTGCGCTGCTGGATTCCGAGGCTCAATGTGAAGGTCGGGCAATGTCCTGACTGCCAAGCCGAAGAGGAGTTGATCGCCCGGGCAGATGCGGAACTCGCCAAGTGCACGTGTGACCGGTGAGGGCTGCTGAACTTCGCCGTTCAGTAACAGCGGCCCGTTGCGAGATGGAATCGGCTCCGGCTCTGGCGGTGGCTGATAGCGGGGTTGAGCTGATAGGGTCGCCCCCGGAAAGTGATCTGTGCTTCCCGTTTTCCGAAAGCAGGTTGGAAGCGGGGTCGATGACGCCTTTGAGTTCAACCGGTCAAGCCGGACGTTCCCTTGCGCAAGCAGTTGCCGTTCATACCGAAGGAAAACACCTGCGACACCGGAAGGGCACACGCTCCTCGATTCAAGCGCGCTGACCTCTTACAGCTTTGCCGCATCAAGAATTTCACGTTTCAACGAAGAGCAACCCGGGGAACGGTCTATGTCTATGGTGACGTCAGTCCCGATCAGGCGTAAGAGTTCGCCAATGCGGAATCGCCCCAAAGAGCGTTCTCGACAATCAAATAGAGCAGCCTGCTGGTGGCGAAGATTATCAATGGCAAGCGAGTAGCGACACGGCCCGAGTGCGTACTAAAGGCGGGAAGTGATGGCGAACCTACAGAATCAATGGAAAAAGGGGCAATCCGGCAACCCTGAGGGAAGTCCGAAGGGCCTTTTTTCAATCGCGAAAGAACTAAAAAAGCAAATGGGCGAAGTTGACCCCGAAGATCCTGAGGGCCGAACTCACGGGGCGGTGATGGTCTCGAAAGCGATCTGGCTTGCCAACTACGGATCGAACGGCCAAGGCTCGATTAAGGCCGTCTCTGAAGTGTTCGATCGCCTGATTGGTCGCCCGGCCCAGGCTGTGACGCTCGACGCCACAGTTACCGATAAATCTACCTCGGAACACGTTACAAGCATTCTGCGCTCACTCGAAACTCTGCGGGAGACGAAAGATTCTGACGAACGGGTGCAGTGATGGATTTGGCTCTCGATGAAATCCTGAATCGAACTGCGACTCTTACCCCGGAGCAGCTCGCGAGCATCGACCCCGAGGAGCTGAGAGAAATTGATGCTTTCCTCCGTCGTGCAACGAATGACAGCATCGACGCGAAATGCTCTCAGCGAGTCGCATCCTTCGACGCCGGCCCGCTGGATTGGTTGACGAACTTAACGCAGACAGAGAACCCGCAGTATGAGGCTCAGGGTTTGCCGTTCAAGGCTCCGTTTCCGAAAAAGCGTTACTTCGTTCCGCTGTTCGGTGCGTTTCTCGCGAGGCATCCAACTCTCTTCATCCCTAAATCGAGAACCATGATGACGTCGTGGGCTGCAATGGGATTTTCGACCTGGGCTGCCCAATGGCTTCGAGAGGAGACCGTCGTACAGACGATGTCAGAGGACAAGAGTGCGCACCTGATCGATTATGTGCGCCAGCTCTGGGAGAACCAAGAGCCATGGCTCAAAGAACGGCATCCGCTGTCTCGGCTCAGCACATTTGCAATTGCATGGCAGGGAGGCGGAGAAGTCGCGTCGATTCCCAGCGGAGCAGACAAGATCCGCGCCTTCCATCCCACCACGTACATTATGGACGAAGCCGCATACCTGCCGGAGGGCGAAGATTGTCTCGGCGCGGTTCGACCTACCGGTGCAAGGATCATCGCTATTTCCACGGCCCGAGCAGGTTGGTTCGGGGATCAGTGCTCGCCGTGATCCGGCAAGTGCGCCGCCTTAGCGGTCTGCATCCCGGAAGTCTCGGGAATCATCATAGGTACAGGGCCAATTAGATCGTTCTTGTGGTGCGTCCAGGGAAATCGCTATATATTGTGTATTGTTGGCATAAGGCGGCCACTGTTAGGATAGTGGCCCTTCGGTATAAACGTTCGTAATCTCCCCCTGAATCGATCGGGCCTCTAGAGTACAAACAGAATGGCGAAACGCAAGGTAAACGTCGGCGGACAAGAATTTATGGCCGAGCCCATCGACTTCGAGCCTGAACGCGAAGGCTGGAACACTTACATATTGCACGACGGAACTACTCTGAAGTTACGAACCGTGGTGGCTGAAGTGCTCAGAGTGGAAGGGGCGTGGGCGCCGAACGGCGACCCGCTCTACATAATCACAAGTCAGGCGGTGGTTAACACCACAGCACCTGACGCGCTAAAACGAAAAGCCTAGTGGGGGCTCCAGATGATCCAGATGTCCGCAAGGGGTGACAACTCGGAGGTATTCGAGTCCACCAATATTATCGGCGGTGAAGCGATCACTCCAAGACAGCAGGTTCGAAACGATTCGAGCACCATGCTTTTAAGCCCAGAGATTTTCATCGGCCTGGAGCTTTCGATCGTTCCGGAGGTTGAGCAGGTCTATGTTGATCGTATCGAGGACGGTAAAATCATGCGCGTTATGGTGATGGTCTCCGAGCGCGATCCCGAGGTGCGTCGCAGGATTTATGTCCGAGAAGAAGAGATCATTGACGCACACCCGGACTTCGAGTTCGATTTCTACGTTCATCCCCTGATGGGCCGCCCTGCCGCCGAAGTTGTCGACGGCATTGGAAAGCCCGCTTACAAACGTTTCCACAGGTAAATTCCCGCTTGCCGTCAAAATCCGACCACTACGCCAAGGCCGCGCACAACGAAGCATTCGCCGCTAGTCTTGGAGACCCTTTTTGGGATTGGGCGGTTTCAGGCGTGTTCTATGCTGCCCTTCATTACGTCGAAGCATATCTGGCGACAAAGAAGGTCCACTCGGGTTCTCACCCGGTACGCGACAGCAACATTCATCGCGACACCACACTCCGAGCGATCTATCCGGACTATAGGGAGCTGAAAGACGAGAGTCGCGCCGCACGATACGACGTAGCGAAATTCAGCAAGCCTGACGTCGACAAGATGCAAAAAAACCTAGACGTCATCCGCAAATTGCTAAGGCCCTTCATCAAATAAGCCCTATCGGACGAGGGAGCAATCATTCTGAAATAGCTATTGCTGCGCTAGGAACAGTGTCCTTTTCGCTCCTCAGATCAGGTTGGCCCCGGGCCCCATAAACTCCCAGGCTGCCTGAGAAGCTGGCGACGCTTCTAGAGCAAGCGAAACAGTTGTCTGAATTGCTGTCTGGGAACGATGTGCAGCTTGATGACTGGCGAAGCCTCTTCCATTCCTACGATGACGTGATGAATGCAACGGTCGCCAGTTTCGCTATCGAAGGTTTCTTGCAGCAGGATGGCATTACTCTGATCGGGAGGACTGGCCGGTCACGGCAAGACGCTGTGCATGCTCGCAATGGTACGGGCTCTTCTGGAAGGGGGAACTCTTCCATCACTTTGTTGTGAATAAACCCGCGGAGCGCGTCATCTACCTGATACCCGAGGCCGGCCTTGGCCCATTCTCCGCCCGCCTCAAGACGTTTCGCTTGCACGATCACATTACTGAACGTCTATTTTGCAGAACTCTTTCCGCGCCACGATCGCTGGTGCTCACCGATCCTCGATTGCTCGATGCAGTCAGGGGTGCCGATGTTTTTCTTGATACGGCAATTCGCTTCATGGCTGGGGACGAGAACAGTGCAGCTGAGCAAAGGGTTTTCGCCGATACGCTCTTTGCATTGCAGCGGGCTGGCGCGCGCACAATCACCGGTGCCCATCACTCGCCAAAGAGTTTCGGCAAGGATACCCTGATGACTCTGGAAAATGTTCTCCGCGGGCTCGGGCGACATCGGAGCAATGCTCTGCACATGCTGGGGACTGAGCCAGATCGATGCGGAGGCCAATCGGATCTTCGTTCAGAACGTGAAAGCTCGAGACTTTTCGCCGTGCGGACCCTCTATCATCCAAGGTCGGCCGTCCATCGATCAGACAGGATATTTCCAGCTCACGGAGCCGCCAGGGTTCGCCGGCAGTTTCGGAGACAACAAACCGCATGCTGGCCGCCCTGAGTTGCGAGATAAGGGATACAAAGTGCGGAGGCGTTGCGGATGAAGAAAGAAGGAAAGAGTCTAAGGGATATTGCCTCAGCGCTGGGAGTTGGTAAACGACGGTGAAGCGTTGGCTGGATTAAGACGTGAACCGTGCTAAAGTATGCGGGCCATGAGTGACGACAGGATTTTGTTCAAGGGCTCTCAGGATTTGAAGACACCTCAAGGGATGCCTGATGAGACGATCACGCAGATTAAAGACAGACTCCAATCGATACTCGACCACGAACTGCGAGCGTATGAGCTAGGGCGTGTTTCATACGAAGCCAATCGTGAGCTCATGGCAGAGATCAAGTTACGCAGGTTGCAGAACGAGATATGGGAGAGCCTCGTGTTCCAAAATTTGCTCCCCGCGTTTGACAAGGTTCCTATGAGGCGCGTCTTTCCGATCTGTTTCTACACGAAAGAGACATGGACTGTTGGGTTCGATGCACTCGTGCGGGCGGTTATTTTGACCTCTGGCTGCGAACTCAAGCTGGAATATCCTTTCCTTGAAGGATCGGGCGTGTATAGGGGCGCGCTGCGAACCTCCAAGCGCCATACGAGAAAACAGTTCGAGAATTCGCAGGCACAGCTCGCGGTGCAAATAGTCGAGACTTTGAAGCAGGATAAGAACGTCGGTGGCGTGACCGTCAATTTCAATTTCGGGAGCCCTAATAAGGAAAAAGAGCAGAAAGGCGAGTGGTCCGGCAAGTTTAAGGATTTTACCGAAGGCATCAGGAACCTAATCCTCGCGGGTGCTGGACTTGTTTTTATCTTTGATGGCACGCTGATGACGTCCTCTCAATCCGGGTCACCCCATCAGATATCCATCACGCAAATTGACAGACAGGCCGAGCTCCAGGCATTACCGAAGATCTTGGATGCTACGAGCCCTCAGGAATTTCACGAGGCGATTGAGCCGCTTGACGATAAGAAGTCGCAACGGCCGACGACTATCCCTGCGCCTGGTCGCAAATTCCGCTAGTAGGGTCAGAGTAGCCACCCTCCTGTCCCGAAATTGTCCCCGACAGTTTGTGGACACCAATCAGACGCCCAAGCCCGGCAGGGAATGGGAGATGTAATTCTCCCTTCCCGGAGGGATGCTTTTGGGACTGTCCCATAATTCTCTTTCTTAGGGTTTTGGGACACGGGACACCAGGGCGATCATGGTAGGATTTCGCGGGGAAAAACTTTAGATATAGCCTTAGCGCCATGGCAGACGACAAAAAGGTGAGTTGGATTGCAATAATTGGTCTGGTCGTGACGGTTTTGACGTTCTACTATTCACGACACGATAAGGCAAAGGAAGAAAAAGAGGCACGTCCACTGCTAACCATTCAGAATGTTGGACTTCGGCGACGCACAATTACTAGATACCCCGTCACCCCAGGTGATAACCGGTCCGGACTTCTGTTCGAATTTGACTCAGGTGTATTTGCTGTGACAAATCAGGGGAGTCATGTAGCTGGGAACGCCGCAATATTCGTCACGAAGGGTATGGCAGAAGAGGGAGGAGCAATGCTTCCGGACATTTCACCAAACGAGACGCAGAATATTAATGTGAGCGTTGCGTTTGGATTGCCAGAATTTCGCTCACAAGTAACAAGGTTTATTGGAGTGATTCGATACAAGGATAGAACAATGGGATCGGGGCAGTTTGAAGAACCGTTCTGTTTTGAAATACCGATTGACATCGGAATGAACGAAAACTCACAAGTGATTAATCAACTCCCGCTAATAGATTTCAGCCCTCCGGCAACTATGTACCGTTGCAATCCCCTCGACACGTGGCCAAAATAGAGCCCCCACCCCCGAAGCCCCCCGAAACTCTTTTCTGAAGCGTTTAGCAGCGAGCTGCCTCTCTGAGAGCCTTCCCGCGCGCGAAAGTCTGATATTGCTTGGCACGAAAAAGCCCCGCCGGATCTCCATAAACCTCAGCGGGGACCCCTCTCAGCCCCGTTCTAGGGACCGGGGTAAGAACGAGCACAAAAGGCGCGAGGAGGCTATCAGCTTCCTGCCGGAAGTGTCGGTACCTGGCGTTCATACGCAGTGTCATCATTTCCGACTATCAATGCCTTACCGCGTCCGAACGGTGAAGTGCTCCTCCTCGAATCTTCCGTGCACGAGTGGGTGCACGGTGACCTTGTGATTAGCGTGTGGAGGGGGAGCCGTTTCACTTATTCCGATACGTAGACGAGCTGGTTTTCCGATACAATAATCGCGCCGCAAAAGGCTCGGGGTGGGTGGCTTTTGCGGCACGTATCAATCCTTCAGAAATGAGGGTAGTTATACGTGTGTCAGAAGTCAACTTTGGGCGGGTTCAGCGACTGAGCAAGGCAGGCATTTGATGATTAGCCATTTCGCGATAAAGAACTTTCGATGCTTTCGACAGTGGGATCAAACCGGCTTAAAACGGTTCAACTTTATCGTCGGTGAGAGCGGTGTTGGGAAAACAGCTCTCCTAGAGGCATTGTTCCTAGCCGGAGCGAATAGTCCAGAGATTTGGTTCCGCCTTCGTCGCTGGAGAGGACTTGGCGAAGGCCCGATGCAAATGAACTACCGGGAGAATTACGAAGCGGTGTTCCGGGACTTGTTCTATCAGTACGATCAACGCGCAAAGGCGGCGATTACCATCTGGGATACTAGCGAAGGTAAGCGAGAGGTTGAGGTTTTCTATGAGAACCTCGATGTCTACACCCTTCCTATTGGAGATCCGGGGGAACGAAATGCGTTCACAGTTAATCCCATCATTTTCAAATGGGACTCCAAGAACAAAATCTCTCGCTCTACAGTAGAAATTAAAGATGGGAACCTGCGCATGAACGTTGCTGGTGACGTGTATCCCATCGTTCTAATAACGCCACGCGCCCCCAGTTCGCGTGAATATGCCCAGTATTATTCAAATCTGAGCAGGACAAGAAAGGCTGGCCCTGTTTTCGAGGCAGTGAAATCTATCTTTGATGAAATCGAAGCTATATCATTGGAGATGGTGGCGGGAGAGCCAATCTTGCACGTTGACGTGAACGGGTTGAATGAGCTGATCCCCGTTGGAGATTTGTCTGGCGGGATAGAGAAGTTCATCGACATTGTTGTGTCTATCGTGATGAATCGGGGCGGCGTAATACTACTCGATGAAATCGAAAGTGGCTTCTATTACAAGAATACCCCGAAATTACTGAATAGCATTGTTGCCCTGTGTGATCGGTTCGATGTCCAGTTGTTTGCGAGTACCCACAGCTATGAGTTCTTGCAAATGCTCTCCACTTCCATAACGGGGTCTCAACGTGGGGCGAAAGATTTCTGCCTGATACGCCTTGAGAAAGAGAAGGGGCATCAGCCGATCGTAACAATCGTCCCTGGAGATAGTTATGCCGCAGCCATGCAGGAGAATTTTGAAGTTAGGTGAGTTAACGATTGTCGCCCCTTCCGTCTCCAAAATTAGAAATCACCGAAGGTCGCGTGATTATCGGCGAGGGAGTTAGTGATGCCGCTTTCTTTAAATCCCTATGCCAAGCACGGGCCATTAACGGTTTCGACATTCATGGTGTGTCAGGAAAATCGAGCTTCGGGAATCGTCTCAGCGCGATCAAGGGCTTAGGGGGAGAGAGGCTGAAATCAGTCATCATTGTTGCTGACAATGATGAGACTCCGCGTGACTCTTTTTTGAATGTACGTGGTCAAATACCCGATGGCTGGCCCCATCCAAATGAACCGCTTCATAAAGCGCGGATTGTCAAAGGGAATAAACCCGAGACACCATACATCGTAATAATCATGTTGCCGTTCCCGAGGATTGGAGCAAGTAGCCACGGATGTCTAGAGAGTATGCTCCTGCAAGCTGCGGAGCCAACTTTGCCAGCACAGACCACGTGCCTGAACGCTTACTGCAACTGTATTGGAACTGGTGCGTGGAATCTCACTGCGCGTGACAAAATGCGATTGCAATGCCTCATGTCGGCATCGTTCCCAGACGACCCCAACACTGGCGTTCAGTATTCGCTAATACCAGAACGCGGACTGATACCGCTGACACATGCCTATTTTGATGAAATGGCGGACCTTTTGACCAACTTCGATGAATGGATGGCGTCTGGCCAAACCTCTTGGGACGACTGGAAAGCCGCCAGAGCCGTTGCCGCATCGAGGGCAGTTTAGTCAGTCAACCATGGTTAGTGCCAAAGTTATTGCCTCGTTATCCCGTCCTGAGACAAGGACGCGACCTGTAGACTCTTGCCCGCATGCCGACCTGCCAGACGACTCCCAGTTGTCACGTTACTTTTCCATGATGGGAAAGAAAGGGGCCAAGGTTAGGAACTCGCGCATGTCGCCAGAGCAAAGAAAGGAAATCGCCACGAAGGCGGCAAAGGCTGCAGACTGAAGCTCGTCGGAAGAGAGCCAACAAGCGGACCAAGTAGCGACTGCTTTACACGAGTCTGGGATAAGAGTCACTGTCGTCGCTGGAAGACAACACTTGCAATGTCCCGAAAGTCCAAGAAGCCTTTGTCGGCTGACAAGGCTGGGATTATCACACAATTTCGCAAGGTGCTCGGAAATCCGGCTTTCTGGATTCCAGTGACCTGTTTGTCAAAGTCCCCAACTCCGCCACGCTGGCGCTTCACAAACTCCTGCCGTGCGCGGACAAGGTCTGCGTCGAACCAGATCAGTTGCACGCCGAGCGACTGTAGCTCCTCAATCCATGGGAGACAGTGGGGCGGGAAACCCCAATCGAGCACGATCCGCTCGTGCACCTTGAATAGTTCCGCAAGGAACTGCGCCCGGCCTGCGTCCCATATTGCTTTCAGTTTTGGGTGGTTCCAACCGTGCGGATAATTTTCAAGGTCATAGTGTGCGAACCCGTATGTCCGCTCCAGATATTTAGCGAACTCCCCCTTGCCCGATGCAGGGATTCCGGCCAGTAGAATAATTGCGCGCTTTGGAATGACGATAGTCACCGCCATCAAATTATAAGTGGAAAGCAGTGTTGCGCTTTCCGTGCGTGAAATGGGGAACGAAAGCCAAGAGAAGTGTAGTGAGAATTGTAGGGAGTACCTGCTTGTGTGGGACTGTATCTGAGTTAGACATCTTCCCTGCCCTTCCATATTTTCCAACCAGATACAAGCCCACACTATTCAGACCATACCCTCTGAACATGGCTACGAACCAGAAGGTCGGGAGTTCGAATCTCTCAGGGCGCACCATCTCCATCCGTTCACACTTCTTGATCCACTTCCCGATAGCTGCTTGGTCTCCGACGCCAGAGATTTTCCACAGCGCCTAAGGTTTTCGACTTATTGTTGAGCCCGTTCGATACCGTCTATGCTGTATTGAAAGAAGAAGTTTTCCAGCCCACGTACTCTCTCCTCCGGCACGTCGCGAGTACGTTGCAATTCCAAAACAGCCACACGCGATAGAACGCACGACCCGGTGCCCGTCCGTCTCTTGGTGCAAGTCAGCAAGGCCGAACTCTGAAAAGCCGTACCGAAAGGCAAACTAGTAGTTCAAGGAGCGCAGTGTGCCCGCTTTCTACCAGAATTTTGCCAAGCTCGCAGTGTGTCTGCTCGCGCTGTTTCTTCTGCTTGCCGGGACTGCCGCGGCGCAGGTTCCATTGGCGCAGCATGTAATTCTAATGGTCGACGAAAACACTTCTTACAGCACCGTCGTCGGCCCTCCCCCCGGAGCACCCTGGCTCGTCAGTCAAGGCACTCTTTTCGGCAATGCCGCCAATTACTACTCCAACGCCGCCGGATCTTTGCTCGACTATCTCTGGCTCGCCTCCGGCAGTTCAGAATCCGCCTTCGGCTGCAACGGGAACGACTGCACAAGTCCCATTACGGACGACAACATCTTCCGCCTCATGAACAACCAGTCCATCTCCTGGAAGGTGTACGCCCAGAATTACCTGAACGCCGGAGGCACGGTCACCACACCTGACAGCGCCCGCGGCACTCACTACTATCGCCGCCACAACGGAGCCGTCTGGTACAGCGATATTCTCAGCAACACCCTCGGCTCCCAGGGCGCCGTCGTGGACTTCGAGCAGTTTGTCGTCGACGTGGCCGCCGGAACCCTTCCACGCTTCGCCATCATCGTCCCAGACGGCAACTACGACGCCCACGACGGCACTCTCGCCGCCGCCGACGACTTCTTGCAAAACAATCTCGCCACACTCTTCACCCAGACCGATTTCAAGACCGGAGGCACCGGCCTCATCCTCGTTACGTTCGACAACGGCAACGGCGACGCTCAAGGACAGGTTTACACCTCCCTGATCGGCCCGAACCTGAAGACCGACGAAACTTCCTACCTCTATTACCAGCATCAGAACTCTTTACGCACCATTCTCGATTCGCTGGGAATCACCACCTACCCGGGGCAGGCCTCCGGCGCCGCCGATTTGTCGGATTTTTTCCAACCCGCCGCCGGCAGCGTCATCATCAATGCTCCCGCCAATCAATCGATTCAGGGAGCCAGCGTGCCGGTGAATGCCGCCGCATCTGAACTCTCCTCCAAAATCGACCATGTCGAGGTTTGGGATAACGGCGCCAAGCTCGCCAACGTGTTCACCCCTGCCGTCAATCAGAGTTTCAAGCTCTCCGCCGGATCGCATACCATGACCGTGCAAGACATCGGCCCTGCTCCCACCTACGCCATCCTCCACAAACAAACAGTCACCTTCACCGTTTCATCCACCAACGGCGTATTCATCACCACACCCGCCGGCAATTCCACCCAAGCCAGTCTTTTTCCCGTGAACGCGTACGCCGTCGAAGCAGGCGGCAGCGTCGATCACCTCGAAGTCTGGGCCGATGGCAAGAAGCTTGGCGATTCGCCGAAGGGCGCCACCATCAGCCAGTGGTTCAATTCGCTGGCTCCCGGAACCCACCAGATCACTGTCCAGGACGTCACCAGCGGCGAGGTCGTTCTGCATCGCACCATCTTCAGCATTACTATCTCTTCGGCCAACAACGTCTATGTGAACTCCCCGATTAAAGGAACTCACAAGGGAACCTCGGTACTGGTGAACGCTTACGCCTACGAGCAAAACAACTCCTCGCAACAGGTCGATCACGTGGAAGTATGGGATAACGGGCTAAAGCTCGGGAACTCGCCGCTGGGCTATGCAGTCACCAGCCTGTTTATCAACCAAAACTACACTCTGGTAAAAGGATCGCATCTACTTACGGTGCAGGATGTCGGACCTGCTCCGAACTATCCGATCCTCCACAAGTCAACAATCAGCTTGACCGTACAGTAACAACGAAGCTGGACCACTCATCCGCTCCAGGTGCGGATGCGTGGCTACTCGCGCACCAGGAGATCGGGCGTTCGAATCTCCCGGTGCACTCTTTGCTTGACGCCCGTCCATCCCGGGGGCATAATCCCGCTCTACCGTTTCTGATCTTGCAGGCACCCCTTTTCTCAGGATGTCATTTCCGGCCCCCAAATTCCCTGGCGCACAGCGAAGATCAACTCCGCAAAGGAGCCGCTTATGAAAACTCGCCTCGGCTGCTTCATCCTGCTGATGTCCTTGTTGACTCTGACCGCAGCTGCACAAAGCAGGCCCTCATCTGAGCAGACCTTCCAGGTCACCAGCTCGACTTTCCAGAACAACGGAACACTTCCTCCCAGCACCCTCAGCGACATCATCGTGAACGGCCTCAACGTCTGCTCGCTGAACGGAAGCCCGGGCGGAAACCAGTCGCCTGAACTCTCCTGGAGCAACGCGCCCTCGGGCACGAGGAGCTTCGTCGTGGTGGCCTACGATGTCACGGCGGCATTTACGCACTGGGGGATATACAACATCTCGGCCAGCGCCACTGGTCTTCCCGAAAACGCCGGGGTCGCGGGCAGCACTTTCGGCACGCAAATCATCAATGACTTTTTCATCGGCGCCGAATACGATGGCCCGTGTCCGCCAATGGGGGTTGAGCCAACCGTCCATCACTATGTGTTCACCGTGTACGCGCTCGACAAAATGCTCAAGCTGCCGTCGTCGGCGAATTTCCCCGCTAATGCCGAAACGCTTTATCAAGGCTTGATTGATGTCGGTGCCGCGGGACACATTCTCGGCACAGCTAAAATTGTAGGACTGTATTCGACCACACCGTAGAAGTAACGGGAGCCCAAGTCCTCACTCGTGGGCGGCGTAGCAGTCAGAAGCTGCTACCGCTCGCGTTTGTACCCAATTCCCAACTGCTTCAACTTCGACTGCAGCGTGGTCCGCTTCAATCCCAGACGCGCCGCCGCGCCCGTCGGACCTCCCAGCTGGCCTCCACTCTCCCGCAGCACCCTCAGGATGTGCTCCTTCTGCGCCTCTTCCAGCGTCAGGCTGGTGGTCATAATCGCCGCCGGCGACAGCTCCTGGAGCGGGGCCCGAAGCACCGAGCCTTCCGTCAGAATCACCGATCTCTCCACGAAATTCTCCAACTCCCGGATATTTCCGGGCCAGTCCCAGTGTTCCAGCACTTCCATCGTTCGCTTTGGGATGCTGGTAATCGACTTTTTCATCCGCGTGGCATAGATGCGCACGAAGTGCTCCACCAGGTCCGGAATATCCTCTCTCCGCTCGCGCAGCGGAGGCACCGTCACCGGAAACACCTTCAACCGGTAGTAGAGGTCGCTGCGAAATTCCCCCCGCTTCACGCTATCCCACAAGTCGCGGTTGGTGGCCACCACCAGGCGGAAGTCCACGTGTAAGGTACGCGTGCCACCCAGCCGCTCGAACTCCTGGTCCTGCAAAACACGCAGCAGCTTGGGCTGCATGCTGAGGGGAATCTCCCCAATCTCGTCCAGAAATAGCGTGCCCCGGTCGGCCAGTTCCAGTCGCCCAAGTTTGCGGTCAACGGCTCCCGTAAAGGCGCCTTTCTCGTGGCCAAACAATTCGCTTTCTAACAGACCCGTAGGAATCGCCGCACAATTCATTTTGATAAAGCTGTTGCCACGCCTCGTGCTTATACGGTGAATTGCGCGCGCGATCAGTTCTTTCCCTGTCCCAGTTTCGCCCTCTACTAGCACTGTGGCGTCGCTGGCGGCCACCGTGGTCACCTGCGACAGCACTTGCTTCAGGGCTTTGCTCTGGCCCACAATCTCGCCGAAGCCCATCTCGGTATCGATTTCCTCTTCTAAATAGAGCCTCTCTTCGGCCAATTTCTCTTTCGCCTGACGCAACTCCTCCACGGCTGCCCGCAGCGCCTGCTCGTTGCGCTTGCGCTCGGTAACGTCGCGCACGATACCTTGCAGACGGCCATCCGGCAGTCGCCGGCCCACCAGTTCGCCGGGAAACACGCTGCCATCCTTCCGCTTAAACGTCCATTCCGAGCGAAGAATCGATCCATCTTTGAACCGCTCTGCCTCCTCCCAGACGCGAGGTATTTCTTCTGAAACCACAACGTCGCTGATCGCCAGCTTGACTAGTTCTTCCTTGGAATAGCCCAGCATCTCCGCTCCCGCGCGGTTCACGTCCGTATATCTTCCGCTTGCGTCGGCCACAAAAATTCCATCGGACGCCTGCTCCACCAGCATACGAAAATGGCTCTCGCTCGCCTTCAGCGCCAATTCAGTCCGCTTGCGTTCGGTGATGTCCCGGGCAATGGCCACAACGTAGCCGCGATCCAGTTGCACACGCTTCAGAGTGACCTCCACCGGGAACGTCGACCCATCTTTCCGGCGGTGAACACTCTCGATCGTGACCGATCCAGTCTGCCGCAACTTTTCCTTGTGCCAAAACCGGGATGCTTCCGTGAGATTGGGAACGATGTCGAAAATCCGCATCCCCAGAAGTTCTTGCCGGCAGTAGCCGAGCGCAGTGTAAGCGGCCTCGTTGGCGTCCAAAAAGCGTAACGTCTCCAGATCCAGTAACTCGATGGCATCGGTTGACTGGTCTACCAGAGTGCGGAATAACTGCGATTCCTGCCAGGCTCTCTCCCGCCCCACCGCCTCTTCCAGCAACTTCTCTGTCGTTTCGCGCAGCCGTCGCTCCGCCCATTTCTGCTCCGTGACGTCATGCGCGATGCCGCGCACCACCGACACAGATACCCCTTCGGTGCGCAGGCTGTTGTGATATTCCCAGAGCCGCTGCTCGCCGTTGCGACTGAGCACCGCGAGCACTCCGTTCGCCTCTCCAGTACTGGCGATTTCTTGCAGGTAGGCGTCGAAGTGCTTCCGGTAGCCGGGGACTACCAGTTCGCGCATGGGAATTTTCAGCAGTTCCTCGACGCTGTATCCCAGCACGCGCGCCGGCGCCGGATTGCAGGCCAGTAACCGCCCTTCGAGATCGTGGACACACAACAGATCCCGGCTGTGATCGAGTAAGTCGCGGTACCAGTCGCCCTGCTCGTGCAGGTAGTTATGAAAAATGTCAAACTTGTCAGGAACGCTTGCCCGAGATTCGTCCCCGACGTTGCGAGTATAGGAACCCACAGCGCCTCCCTTACAAATCGCCCCATGGCATTGAGATGGCCGAAGTTAGGTAATGAAAACAGACGAAGAGAAGTCTATGGACGGGAAAGCACGGGATGCTGTGATCTAGATCACAGATGTGGGGAGCAGGGCCATGACAGCACCCGCCAGCCTCAGCGCGTGCTATCGAGTAACTGCCGAATTCTTCTGGCCAGGACTTCCTGCGTGAAGGGCTTTTGCAGGAAGGCGGTGCCGCCGTCGAGCGGTGACTGCTGGGTGATGATGTTTTCCGTATATCCCGACATAAGTAACACTTTGATCCCCGGCCGCGACTTCGTCATCTCGTCGGCGAATTGCCGGCCGTTCATCCCCGGTAGCATCACATCGCTCACTAACAGGTGGATCGGCTCCTGATAGGAGTTTGCGGTCTCCAATCCCTTCGCTGGATTCGGTGCCGACAGCACCGTGTAGCCGTAACGTTCCAGCATGGACGTCAGTAAGTCGCGTAAATCCGGATGATCCTCCACTAACAACACGGTTTCTTTCCCGTTTGCCGCATTGTTATCGCTCTCTACTGCGCCTTCGCGGCTCAGCGCCTCTTCTGTCTGCGGTAAATAGACTTTGAAAGTCGTGCCCATGTCTAGTTCGCTGTACGCCCAGATGTTTCCCCCACTCTGCTTCACGATTCCGTAGACCGTCGCCAGACCCAGCCCCGTTCCCTTGCCCGCTTCCTTGGTCGAGAAAAAAGGCTCGAACAGCCGCTCTTTCGTGGCGCTGGTCATCCCTACTCCGTTGTCGGACACCATCATCACCACATACGGGCCCGGCTTAATGCCAGAACGTCCATGGGCATAGGTTTCATCCAACTCCGCTCGTGAAGTTTCGACCGTCAGCTTGCCTCCGTTCGGCATAGCATCGCGCGCATTGATCGCCAGGTTCATCAGCACCTGCTCGATCTGTCCCGGATCCGCTTTCACTCGTCCCGGATTTATGTCCAACCGGATGCTCAGCTCTATCTCCGCACCCATCAGTCTCCGGAGGAACGGTTCAATTCCCTCGACCACCTTGTTCAGGTTCAGGACCTTGGGTTCCAGCACTTGCCTTCGGCTGTATGCCAGCAATTGGCGGGTCAGCGAGGCGCCCTTGTTGCCCGCTTTCTCGATCTGCAGCAACTCCGGCTGCAAGGGACTGTCCTGGGGCAACCGCTCCCTTACCACCCGCGCGTAGCCCAGGATGACCGCGAGCAGATTGTTGAAATCGTGCGCCACGCCGCCGGCCAGCCGTCCCACGGTCTCCAGCCGCCGGCGGTTCGCTTCTTCCAGTTGTTGTCCACGCTGGTACGCTTCCGCCTCCAGATGTTCCAGTTGGGTTTGCAGCTTCTGGGTCAACTCCTTCTGCTCGCTGCCGAACTGCGCCATCTGCGCGAATTCGGTCACATCTTCGACGCGATGAATGATGTACTCCAGCTCACCATCCTTCCCCAACACGGGAGAGTTCACGGGACACCAATAACGCACCTCGAACCCGCCACCCTCCGACTGCGGGCGGCGGATATCGTATTTCTGCATCGGCATGGTGTCGGATTCGCGATGGTCGCGCACCCGCTCAAGCGATGCCCGCAGATTCTGTACGCCGCTGGCGGCCGGATCGTTTGGGTTGTCGGGAAAAACTTCGAAGATGCCACGGCCCAACACGCCTTCGCGGCGGGTCATGGTCGCGGCCAGATAGGCATCGGTCGCCGCCACAATGGTGAAGTCCGGGCGCAACACCACGTAGAGAGCCGGCGCCGATTCAAACAGGACGCGGAAGTCGGGAGTATCGAGTAACTTTGCCGAAGCCGTCATGCACAGCGGGCCGTGAAATGGATTTGTGGAACCTCGGCTATTTTGTCACGACGCGTGACGAAGTGGCGAGCCTGTTGCGATTTTCATAACGAAATGTGGCGCGGACCCCAAGCCCGACGTCATCCCGAAGCAGAGCGAGGGATCTGGCGCGCACCACCCACGGACCACTCCACGCCAGATTCTTCGCCCTACCCGGCTCAAGATGACGTCCAAAAATGGAAAGGAAGACTTGCATCCCGTGTAGGACTCCCGTACAGAGCACAACTACTCCGATTGACACGCGGGCCGCACTCTACGTACGATTGCGCGCCAAAATTTCCAGGAGGCCTAAATGGCTACCAAGAAGGTCAGCACGTTTCTTGTGCTCTGCTTCTCACTCGCCGTAACCCTCGCCCTCACCGCTCCTCAACTTCACGCCCAGACCTACACGACCGTCGACGTCCCCGGAGCCATCGAGACCGACGCCAATGACATCAACACCAAAGGCACCATCGTCGGCTTCTACACCGACTCCGCTGGCATCATGCATGGCTGGGCGCAGGTGAATGGAACCATCAAGAAACTGAATTATCCAAAGGCAGCCGATACTCTTGCCTACGGAATTAACGACAGCAACCAGATCGTCGGCTGGTACATCGACACCGCCGGCATCGATCACGGCTTCTCGTTCAAAAGCGGCAAGTACACGACGATCGATCCGCCCGGAACCACCTTGACCAACGCCTGGGGCGTTAACAGCGCCGGCGAAATCGTGGGAGCCTACGTCGGCACCGATGGCATCTACCACGGCTTCACTCTGAGCGGAACCACCTACACCACCTTTAACGCGCCTAACGGCGCCATCCTTACGGAATTCACGGGCATCAACAACTTGGGACAGATGACCGGAATCTACGATGACTCCGCGGGTGTCGAGCACGGCTTCACCCTCAACAACGGAAAGTTCACCAGCGTGACGTTCCCTGGCACCGGCATCGCGGTGACGGCAACCGACCGCATTAACGATACCGGCGAAATTGTCGGCCTCTACGGCACCAGTACCACCGGTCCCTTCAGCGGCTACAGCCGAACTGCCGGTAAATACGCGACCATCATGTACCCCAGTTCCACGGAGACTCGCTGCCGCGGACTGAACAATGCGGGAACGGTCGTGGGACGCTATACAGACAGTGCCGGAGTGATCCACGGAATGATGTTTGTCCCGTAGATTGACTCCCCGATCATTCAAAAAGCCGGGCGCAAGCCCGGCTTTTTTGTTGCCAGAGAAATGCACCGCTGGCTGACGAAAACCTGCCAAACCGACGTCATCCCGAAGCGAAGCGAGGGATCTGGCGCGCATCACCAGCGAACTACTTCACGCCAGATCCTTCGCCCTACCGGATCAGGATAACGTCCAAAAATTAGAACGAAGACTTGCCTTCCCTGTAGGACGCCCGTCCAGAGCACCATGACTCCAATTGACAGGCGAGAGGCAGCCTACGTACGATGGCGCGCCCAAAGTTCCAGGAGGCCAGACATGGCTACAAGAAAGAGGATCAGCGCTTCCCTCGCGCTTTGCTTCTCCCTCGCCCTTTCGCTCGCCATCACCGCTCCCAGACTCCACGCCCAAAAACCCCCAGCTCCAGTTTTCTTCACCATCGACGTTCCCGGCGCGGCTGAGACGGACGCGAATGACATCAACGCGAATGGCTTAATCGTCGGTTTTGATTGCATGACCAGCCTTTGCGCAAATGGCGGGATCGCTCGCGCATGGGTACAGATCAACCCGACGACTTTCAAGTTCCTTAAACCACCGGGCTCCACCCAGGCGTTCGCTTACGGGATCAATGACAGCAATACGGTGGTGGGCTGGTACTTCGATTCCGCTGGCGTTGAGCATGGATTCAGTTTCACTAAAGGAACCTACAAGAAGATCGATCCGCCAGGCTCAACCTTTACCAACGCGTGGAGCATCAATAGCGCCGGTACCATTGTGGGCACCTATGTCGGCAGCGATGGACTTTTCCACGGCTTCACACTCTCGGGAACAACCTACACCACATTTAACGCCCCGAATGGCGCCACCCTCACCGAGTTAACAGGCATCGACAACACGGGGACGAATATGGTGGGAATCTACATCGATACCGCCGGCCAACAGCACGGATTCCAGTTGGCGAATGGCACAACCTTTACCACGATCGATCCTCCGGGCTCGAACACCACTGCGTCGGATCGAATCAACGATTCCGGCACCGTTGTGGGGCTGTTTTGCACCGGAAGCTGTGTACAGAATGTGGGCCCGTACTCTGGGTACCAGAAGAAGGGAACTACATTCACCAAGGTTAATTTCCCTATCGCTACCGAAACCCGCTGTCGCGGCGTGAACAACGCCGGAACGATCGTCGGAAGATACACCGACAGTGCGGGGACGATCCACGGAATGATGGTTCTGCCCTAGTCGACAAATGGAGCACAAACGCAAGAGCTGGGCGCAAGCCCGGCTCTTTCTGTTTTGAGTTGTAAGTGTGGCGCGGGCGCCCTCGCCCGCGTCTAGCCAGGAGCAACAACCTCACTACTGATCATTTACCCGAAACGACGTCATCCCGACGCGAAGCGAGGGATCTGGCGCGCACCACCGGCGAACTACTCCACGCCAGATCCTTCGCCCTATCGGGCTCGGATGACGGCTAAAAGGGACTGGCATGCCATTGGACAACCGTACAGATTTGTATAGCTTTTAGCTTACTCAGCACCAGGAGGCTTTTTAAGCCCCCTCAAATTTGCGGATGACCCCAAGTGTCATCCGTTCCTCAGTCGTCGCACTCCGAGGCTGAGAACGCGATCGTGGGGCATTCCAGGCGAAGATCAGACCCGTGATCTTCTAGTCCCGCATCCCTCCGAAGAACTCTCAACAACTTAGCTCAGGGTGAACCAAAACGGGAATCCTGTATAGTCTTATTTGTATGTACAAACAGTGTACTTATTACCGGATCGCCCGGCATTACCAGGTAGTTACTTTCGTAATTCTCCCCAGCCCTTGTCTATTCAATCGGATACGGGCTCCGGCTACGATCAAAGCTCCACCATGCCGTCGTCCGCCCCAACCACCGGAGAGAATGCCGCACTGCAACTGGTCGGCATGCGCGCCCTCTTGCTCACCAAGGGCACGTCCGCCGCGATTGCGCTCGGTGATCACGAGTCCATGGTTTGCGAGGCAAGCATCGGACGCAGTGCGCCTCCTGTGGGTTGCCGATTGGATGTCAGCAGCGGTTTTTCCGGAGAGTGCGTGCGCACAGCGGAAGCTCTCCATTGCGACGATGCCGCGAACGATCCGCGAGTCGACGCGGAAAGCTGCAGCCTGCTGGGCATTCGTTCGATTCTCGCGGCGCCGATTCTTTCCGGGAACAAAGTCGTCGGACTTCTTGAGGTCTTCTCTCCCGAACCGCGCGCCTTCGATGACGGTTGTCTTTCGCTCATTGCGCGGCTGGCACAGAGCGCGTTGCCCGCGCCGCCTGCCTGCACGCCGCCGAACTTTCTGGTGGAGATGGAACCGGCCCATCGGGTTTTCTTCCGCAATCTTTCCGAAACCTTGTTTCCTCCGCGCCTCGCGCCCTTGAAGCGCACTTCCCTGCCCTCGCGTTTCTGGGGAGACGTCTTCGTGCCGTCGCAATTGCCGTGGCGAAGATTCTTTCAATCGCTCGCAGCGCAAGCCCTGATGACCGCCGCACTGGTCGCAGCCGTTGAACTGGGAGCGTTCCAGGCGTCATCGGTGCGGCCGCAGACCGTTGACCGCGCGGACGTGGTTTATTACTCGCCTTCTGAATATGCGCGCGCGCTGCATGCAGGAACTGGATCGGCGCCCAGCATGCGACAAGCGGCTCTGGTCGTGCCTCGCGGGAGTCGCGAGCGGGAAACTGTTCCTCCCGAGGTTCGCGTGAAGGCTGAGATCCGGTCGATCGATCTGCTGTTGTCGGGACACTCGGTTCTCCCCGCGCCGCCGACGGTTGCTTCTTCCGAGTTGCGCCTGGGTCCGGGACTCGCCTTGATTGCCGTGGTTGCTCCGCCCCCGCAGTTGACCTATGCCGCGGGACGCCGTTCTGTTGGCGGACTGGGAGGATCGGCCGTGGTTGGTCCGCCACCTGAGGCATTAGGAGTTACAGGAAGGCGAACGCTGGCCGCGCCGGCAATCGGAGTCGTCGAGCCTCCGCCGGCGGTGTCGCAAGTTTCGGGAAGGTCTGGCGGAATGCAGATCGGACACGTCGAAGCCGTCGGCCCGGCTCCGCAGATTTCTTCGCAGGAAGCTCCGATGCGTGCGAGTGTAGTCCGGGCCTCGCTGAATGCGCCGCTGACGGCAATGGCTCCGCCGCACGGTAGCGCCGGCGTCCCGCCGGCCACGATGCGGGTAGCGTCGAGTAATACCGATCCGATGGCGCGAGATCCGCGAGCGACGAATGCGCCCGCCGCCGAGACGCGCGAACAACCGGCGCAAACCAAAGAAGTCAGCGTGAACTTCGTGGGGCTGGCGTTGTCCCTACCCAGTTCGTCTTACTTCGCCAGCCACGAAGTGTTCATCGCCGAAGAGCGCCTGCACTCGCAATCTCGCCTGATCAAGCTGGTCTATGAGTTTTTGCCGTATCAAGAGAGGCTGTCAGATTACGGCCCGGACTATCCCGATGTCGACAAGCTGCGAGTCACCCGCGACCCCAGTTGCGACGAATCTCTGCCGCAGGTCATGACCGCGATGACCAAGTCAAGCCACGCCGTCACCGATCGGTTACAACAGCATTTGAATGGCGTGGGTGTGGAGGCAGGAAAGCTAGAATGCTACCGGACGACGGCAGATGACTATCGGAGAGCGCGAAGCCGCAGACGCTAGTCTCGGGAATTCCTGGTTACAGTCACCCCCTCGTTTTGTCCCCGTTTGTTACTATCTTGGCGTTTTGTTTCTGAGGTGCCACATGCCTTCCCTTCCCAAGTTTCCCCCTGCTTCCACCTACAGCGTTCATCCTGGCATTGCCATGGTTGAGAAGTGGATTGCCGAACTTCCCGAGAAGACTGGACGCTCCATCGCCGAATGGATTGCGCTGGTCAAGAAATCCGGACCTGCGACGGAGAAAGACCGGCGCGAGTGGTTGAAACGCGAGCACAAGCTGGGCACCAATACCTGCTGGTGGATTGCCGAACGTGCCGAAGGAAAGGGCGGACGCAACTCGGAAGCTGACCAATGTGTGGAAGCGGCCGAGGGCTACGTGCGCAACATGTTCGCGGGCAAGAAGGCGGGGCTGGTGGCGCTGTACGGTCCGTTGCTCAAGCTGGGATTCAGCCTGGGCAAGGACGTGAAGGCGTGTCCGTGCAAGACCATGGTGCCGTTTTATCGCAAGCACGTGTTTGCGCAGATCAAGCCCACGACGAACACGCGGATTGATCTCGGCCTCGCGCTCGGCGATCGCAAGACGCCCAAGCGGCTGATCAATACCGGAGGCTTTCAGAAGAAAGACCGCATCACGCATCGGATCGAGATCACGAAGCTCGAGGACATTGATGACGAAGTGAAGCGTTGGATAGAAACGGCGTACGGGAACGGGCTCTAGGCTTCATCTTGGGCCGGCGGGACGCCGGCGCTACTCCCACATTTTGGCCCAAATAAGAAGCGCCCCGGACCCTTGCGGATCGTGGGACGCCCGAACAGCCCTCCCCCAGAACTGCTCAACGACAACTTAGTTCCAAATTTGAGACATGTAAACCCCACGTTCGTGCCAGAGGATGGCACGAAGCGGCCATGCCGGGGCGCTGCCCCCGGCCAATCCGGGAATTGGGGGTAATCTTCTGGATTCCAGACAGAACTACCCCTTGACTTCGGAGGTTCCTGGGGCCAAACTTCGGTGCTGAAGTTACTTTCCCCCGCAACAAACTCCCCAGAGGCGTGTTTCAGGCAATTAGTTTGGGGTTTTTATGGAGTTAGACCAGCCCGCACAGGCGCAAGAAGATGGCTTTTAGTATGCATTCGCTTGCACACCGGCGGTTCTCCTGATTCAGGGTGGTGGAATTAAGTCTTTTACCGTCAATTCCATACATTTTGCCTGAATTTGGAGGTTTACGTGCATCGTGTAGTTCGATCTCTCAGGTGTTTTACCTAAGCCGGCTCGAAAAGCGGTCCTTTTTCCCAGGGGTTTCACAGGTGCTCAGGAGGAAGTTTATGAGACGAGTAATCTTGTTGGCTCTGTTAGCTTTGGCGCTGCCGATAGCAGCTTTTGCCAATAGTGGAGTCGACTTCACCAATAGCGGCGGCACTCTAGCAGGCACAAACAGTGGCCTCTCGCTGACGGGTTCTACGTTGGCTGCAGTCAACGGCCTGAATGGCGGGGGACTGATCACAGGAAATCTTGGCTCGGTTACATTTAGCACGGGCGCTCTCGCAAGCGGCTCGCTGCAAATGGGCGGCACCTTCGCCGCCGGTGGCAGCTTCACCATTACCGGCAACGGAACCAACGGTATTCCGAATGGAACCATTTTCACAGGAACGTTTAGCGGACCAGTGACCTGGACGCTCGTGACCCTTGCGAATGGAACCCATAACTACACTCTGGTAGGGACGCTGACCGGCAGTCTGGGCAGCTTCAACACCAACGGTGTGACGGTCCAATTGACCATCAACACCGGCAAAGGCTTCTTCAACGGCTCGACCACAATCTCGAGCGGCGATACCAACATCGTAGTACCGGAACCGGGCACCCTCGGTTTGCTGGGCACGGGCTTGGTAGGACTCGCGGGACTGTTGCGCCGCAAGAAAGTCAACTAAACTTCCCTGAAGCACTTGGAAAAGGCCTCGCTTGGCGAGGCCTTTTTCTTTTGCAGGAACTTCTCTTTTCGCGGGCACCCTACGCAGAACAACTTCTGGCCGGCGGGACGCCCGCGCCCACATTCGCACTGTTACCCCGGTAATCACGCAAGGGGGGATTACCGTTGACCCTGCTCGCCCTAGTCCTTACATTCGCCAGCAGGGGGTTGTATGAAAGATATTCACGAGGTCTTGCGACGCAAGCAGGCGCGTTACGCGCAACTGGCGAAGCAGATTGAGCAGCTGCAGCAAGCGGCAGAGAAGTTACGTGAAGTGGCCCCGCTGTTGGCGGAGAGTGACGAGGACGATAGCGCCATTCTGGCGGAAGTGGAAGAAGAAACCCGCCCCAGCACCATGGCTGCTAAAGCGGCTTCGGCAGCTTCGGCTGCACAACCGGCGCCAGCCAAGCGCGGCGTAGCTCCGCGTTGGCCGTAAACTCCAAACACCTGGACGCGAATCAAGCGGCGGACCTATGACGTTTCAAGCACTCCTGGTTTCCAAAGACGACGCGGCAGTAGCGGTACTCACCCCGGTTCTTTCCGGATTCGGAGTGGGCGTGCAGGCGTGCGGATATCCGGAGGCGATGGTCCGGCTGGGCGAGGCGAAGTTCGATGCGGTGATTGTCGACTTTGACGATCCGCACAGCGCAGCGCTGGTGTTGCAGAATGCCAGCCAGGCGGCGACCGGAAACAATGCAGTCACAGTGGCGCTGTTGAGCGACAAAACCAAGGTCCGCAATGTGTTTGGCGCGGGCGCGAATTTTGTTCTGTATAAGCCAATTTCCGAGGACCAGGCGCAAGCCAGCCTGCGCGCGGCCACCGCGCTCATCAAGCGCGAACGCCGGCGATCTTTCCGCGTTCCCGTACAAGTTCCCTTACAACTTCGGGTGCAGAACGGGCCGGAGATGGAAGCCATCCTGCTCGATTTGAGCGAAGGAGGAATGGATGTGCTGGCGGCGCAGCCACTGTATCCTTCGGCGACGGTGAGCGGTCGCTTTGTTCTGCCCGGGGCGAGCACCGAGATTGAGCCGCACGGAGAAGTGGCGTGGGCGAATCCCAATGGGCAGTCAGGGGTGCGCTTCAACGATTTGTCGGAGAGCTTGCGGAACACGCTGCGCCAGTGGGTAGCGGCGAATTCGCCGGAACTGCCTCCGGATGATCCGGAGCCGGTATCGCAGTGCAAGCTCACCGATTTGAGTTTAGGCGGATGCTACGTCGACACCGTGTCGCCCTTCCCCGAGCATTCGGGAATTGTGTTGTGCCTGCGGGCGGAAGATATGGAAGTACAGGCCGAGGGTCTGGTGCGGGTGATGCATCCTGAGCATGGGATGGGGATTGAGTTTGCGTCGCGCACGGCGGAACAGCGCGAGCAGGTGCAGACCTTTATTGAATTTTTGACCAGCCGCCCCGGAACCCTTCCGGAATTGCTGATCACGCCACGAGCATTGACGGCGACCACGCAGGACTACGAGAACACAGGCGCCGGAGAAGAACTGGAAGATCCACTGCTTGAGTTGTTGCGCGGCGGGGCGTCGCTGGGTCAGGATGAATTTCTCGAGGCGCTGAGAAAACAGCGGAGTTCCGAGGTGGTTGGGTAGTCGTTCGTCGTTTGTCCTTGGTCCGTTTTATCTCCCTACAATCTATCTGTAGTTGCTGGCAGTGGTGGCGCCGCATGGGAACTGCAGATTCCTCCCTTCGGTCGGAATGACAAATCCTTAGGGGAGTCGCGAGAGAAAGTTGCCGCAGAAACTAAAAGGCCCGCACGCCGTCTCTCGTGCGAGCCCCTCAGGCCCTTACGGGCTTGTTCCACCTCGTATGCAGAGGAGTGTATCGGCAAGGCGGCGGAACAATGTTGCACGCTTATTAAAATCAGGTGAAAATCGCGCGGTAATTTCCACACTCGACAACATCACCCGACCGGGTGACGCGAATCACTGCTGATAGTTCAACAAAAGCATATAGAGGAACTAGCTGGGCCTCCAGTACGCCCAACGTCTGCGAGGAGGTGTCCCATGCCGGTCACAGCGACAGGCACTCGTCTTTCTCTCAAGAACATTCTTTTTACTACTGATTTCTCAGCAGCCTCGGAAGCGGCGTTGCCATACGTGCGCGGGTTGGCAAAGTGGTTCGGAGCAAGAGTCGTGGTCGCACATGCAGCCTCGGCGGTGACTGCATTGGCGCTGCCCATGGAGCCCATTCCCGTGGCCATGGATTTCGAGTGGGACCAGGCGCAAAGAAAGCTGAATGCCTTCCTGCATTCGGATCCGCTGCCGGGCAGCACGTGCGAGGCAGCCTTGTGCCGGGGCGATTTGTGGAATGCGATTCCGGACTTGATCGACCAGTACAAGATTGACCTGGTGGTGTTGGGCACCCACGGACGCGAGGGAGTTCGAAAACTGGTGATGGGATCGGGTGCAGAACAGATTTTTCGCCACGCCGATTGTCCGGTGCTGACGGTGGGTCCGAACGTTCACCGGACGGATGTAGAGTTCGAGAGCTGGAAACATATCTTGTTTGCGACGGATTTTTCTGAAGGGTCGCTGCACGCGCTTCCCTTCGCTCTGTCGATTGCGGAAGAGAATCAGGCGCAGCTCACGCTAGCGCATTTTGTTTCTCTCGTTCCCATGCAGAGACAAGGAGCGGTGGAGGAGCAGGCGCGCAATCGCCTGCAAGAGCTGTTGCCCGCGGATGCTCCCGATTGGTGCGTGCCCGAGTGCGTGGTGCGCTTTGAGTTCCCTTCCGATGGCATTCTGAAGACTGCCGAGCAGCGCGACGCGGATCTGATTGTGATGGGCGTGCACAAGACGAATGCGCCGCGGGCCGCGGCGCACATGCCGTGGGCGATTGCACATGAGGTGGTTTGTCATGCGAGGTGTCCGGTGCTGACGGTGCGGGGCTAAGAGCGGGCATCAGGCTTCGGGCGTCAGGCTTGAGGCGTCGGGCTTCGGGCTTCAATTAGTTGACGTCATCCCGAGCGAAGCGAGGGGATGAATTCACGTTTGAAGTGCAACAGAGTGTTCCAAGAATACCTCGTTGGGAGTTTTGAAGCCGAGGCATTTTCTGGGGGTATCGTTGTAGCGTTCGAGGCAGAGGGCGAGGCGCTGGGCGGGCAGGTCGTCGAGGTCGGTGTTTCTAGGCAACAGGCGGCGCAAACGGCCAATCGCGTTTTCGATGCCGCCCTTCTGCCAGGGCGAGTGGGTGTCGCAGAACCAGGTCTGGATGCCAAACCGTCGGCTCAGGAGATAGTGTTTGCTGAACTCCGCTCCGTTATCGAAGGTCATGGATTGACATACGCGCGCGGGCAGCGCTTCCAGCAGGGTGCTGAGATTGTCGGCGACCGACTGCGCCGTTCTCGTGTTCTGCCGCATCAGCAGGGCGCGCCGCGATCGGCGTTCCTGCATCACCAGCAGGAACTGTCCCGGTTTGCGGAAGCTCATGAGGTCGGCCTCCCAATCGCCCGTGCGCGTTCTGGTCTCCACCACCGCCGGACGATCATGGATGGAAACCCTCTCCAATATCGACGCCGTCGACCAGCGGCCATTGGGCAGACGGTTTCCGCGACGGTATTTTTGCCGAGGCAGCCAGCGATGCAGAGTTTCGTTGAAGGACCAACTGCGCCAATAAATGTAACGGTAGATGGATTCGTAGCTGATGCGGTCGCTGCCCGGCAACTGGGCCATGCGCCCGGCAATCTGCTCCGGCGACCATCCGGCAGCGAGATGCTGCAACACTTTCTCCCGAAGTTCGGGCTGACGTTCCAGCTTGTGGGCCCGACCGCGGGCATGACGACGCAGCATCAGCCGCTGCGCGCGCTCGGGATCGTAGCCCCCCGGCCACTGCTTAGAGACCTTGCTGTTGCGCTTCAGTTCACGACTAATGGTCGCCGCGCTCCTCCCCAGAGTGGCGGCGATGCAGCGCAGAGATTTACCGTTTGCATGCAGACGGTAAATCTCAATCCGCTCCCTGAGCACCAACTGCTCATATCTTCTCTTTTCCATCGCAACACCTTTGTACGGTGTTGCACTTGATTCGTGAACTCATGGGGATCTGGCGTGGACGAAGCCATCGATGGCGCAGGTCAGATCCTTCGCCCTGTCGGGCTCAGGATGACGGCTGTGAGACTCGCCTCGCTTTCTGATGCCTCTCGTGGCTGACGCGGGCGAGGGCGCCCGAGCCACATGTTTCATTCGCTAGCTTGGTTTCCACTGGTTGAGGAAGGCCAGTAGCGCCTTGGAATCGAGAGACCGGGCCTTTTCAAATTCTCCATTCTTCTGGCTGTAAAGAAGCTTGCCGTCGGCGTCGAGGACGGCGATGGCGGGGATGCCTTTGTCCATCGGAACCTGATACTGCTTCATCAAATCCTGATTCTTGTCTCCTTCGCCGATATCGACGTGCACGACTTCATAATTTTTCTCGACTACAGGCGCCAGGTCATCGCGATGGAAGGCGAGGTCGAGGACGTGGCAGTCGTAACACCAACTGGCTCCGAAAACGAGAAGCACGCGCTTGTGAGATTTGGCGGCGTTGGCAAGAGCCTCTTTGATTTCGGCGTGGGCGTTGGCATTGGGGGGATAAATCTCTTTGGCGGCTTTCTGGAGGTGAGTCGCGGCGGTGCGCTCCTCTACGACAAGGCGCCATCCGTCGGGCTGCTGTTGCCAGACCTGGGTCACACTGACGTAGAGATTCTTTCCCTGTGCGTCGGTGAGCTTTGCGGTGAAGATGGTTTGCTCGAGGCCGGGGCGTGGCTGTCCGGTGAGCTGAGTTTCGAAGTCAATGGCGCTGATTTTGAGTCCGGTCCAAAAGCCGAGATCTTCGTCCACCGTAGTTTGACCGCTCGGGATGAGCAGGCGGGGCGCGGGTTTTGTGCTGTAGAGAGAACGCAAAGAGCTGGCATCTCCGGTGAGCAGGACGTTCTTCCATTGGTCGAGCGGAACAGAGCTGGTTTGGGCCGAGCACAAGGGGACGAATGCGAGAAGAAAGAAGAGAAGGCGTTTCATGAGGGCTCCTCGGCAGCGGAGAGTATAGCGCGAGATGGGGTATGCTCGAACCGTGGATGTAGAACACAACTTCGCTGTGTCTTGTTTGACATTTTGTGGCGCCCCCCGTCCCTACGTGAACATATGAGACGCGTACTGATTGCGACTTCCAATGCTGGCAAGATTCGTGACTTTGCCGGGGCGGCTCGGCCTCATGGGATTGAGATTGCCTCGATCCCGGGCTTCTCGTCTCTTCCTTCCGTTGTCGAAGATGGATTGACCTTCGAGGCGAACGCGCGCAAGAAGGCAGAGGAATATAGTCTGGCGGCGCCGGGAGAAATTGTGCTGGCGGATGACTCGGGGCTTGAGGTCGACGCGCTGGGCGGGGCTCCGGGAGCCCATTCGGCACGGTATGCGGCGGAAGAACCGCACAAGGCGGAATTCAATACCGACGATGAAGAAAATAATGCGCGACTGATTCGCGAGATTCGAAGCGTGCCTGCGGATAAACGCACCGGACGATTCGTTTGTGTGATTGCGGCGGCGCGGGACGGCAAGACGCTTGCGGTCTTTCATGGCAAAGCAGAAGGCATGATTCTTGACACACCTCGCGGGAAGAATGGTTTCGGATATGATCCGCTGTTTTATTTTCCGGCGATTCAAAAAACATTTGCGGAATTGACGGCAGAGGAGAAGGCAGGATACAGCCATCGCGGCAAGGCGTTTCGAGCGTTTCTGGAATGGCGCGATAGAAAAGCGGATTCGCGATGAGAATTCCCTTCGAGGCCGCAGATGAGAGGCAGATGAGAGAGAGATACGCGGGGTCCTTCGACTGCGCCGCGATTCGCTTCGCTCATCGCGGCTTCGCTCAGGATGACACAAGGATAATTCAGAATCGCTACCGCTTTCTTGACTTACCTTCCTTCCGACCAACATAATGAAAGGTTCTCTACTGATCTTGGAAGTTACAAGGAGCGTTCAGTGGCTACTACTGCCAGTCCGGTGCGCGAGGGCGTTGCGCCTTTGCGGGCTGGGCAGGGGATTTCCTTCTTCTTGCGCCGCCTCCATTCCTTGACCGGCATTATTCCTGTCGGAGCTTTCCTGTTCGAGCACATCCTGATCTCCAATTCAACTGCGATCGGCAGCAACGGGCCGGCGGCGTACGCGCGACAGGTCACCTTCCTGGCGAATCTTCCGCTGGTCTTCTTCCTGGAATTATTCGGGATCTGGATACCCATCGCCTTTCACGCGCTTTATGGTTTCTACATCTGGTACCGGGGAGACTCGAACAGCGCTTCTTATCCCTGGACCGGCAATTGGATGTACACACTGCAACGCTGGACCGGCGGGATTGCGTTCCTCTACATCGCCTGGCATTTGTACACGATGCGGTTTGCCGGGGCCGACCTGCATGCCGACCCGAGCCTGTCTTTCGGAAAAGTGCAGCACGAAGTGCTGCAGACGCCGCTGTTCCTCTTTTACGTGATCGGATTGATCGCGGCGTCGTGGCACTTCGCATACGGCATCTGGTTGTTCTGTGCCAAGTGGGGGATTGTTACCGGAGACAAGGCGCAGAAACGATTTCTGGCCGCGTGCCTGGCGTTCTTTCTGGTGCTGACCGGGGCTGGACTCGCCAGCCTGACTTCATTCCGGTCGCTTCCGCAACAACCGTACGAGCCCGGGGCAGTCAGCGACCGGAACATGACGCAAGTTCGATAAGGGAAAAAATGGCAGCTCCAAAAATTATTGTGATCGGCGGCGGGCTGGCGGGACTGGCGGCTGTGATCAAGATCGCCGAGATGGGTGGCAACGTCGATTTGTTTTCCATCGTTCCGGTGAAGCGGTCGCACTCGGTGTGTGCGCAGGGCGGCATCAATGCTGCCAAGAATCTGAAAGGCGAGGGCGACTCGACCTGGCAGCACTTCGACGACACCATTTATGGCGGCGACTTCCTGGCCAACCAGCCTCCTGTAAAGGCGATGTGCGATGCGGCACCGGGCATCATCGATCTGCTCGATCGCATGGGAGTTCCCTTCAACCGCACTCCCGAAGGCTTGCTCGACTTCCGCCGCTTTGGTGGAACGTTATTTAATCGCACGGCGTTCGCCGGCGCGACTACCGGACAGCAACTTCTTTACGCGCTCGACGAGCAGGTGCGGCGCTATGAGTCAGAAGGCAAAGTTAAGAAGTACGAGGCGTGGGAATTTCTCTCGGCGGTGCTCGACGGAAACCGCGTCTGTCGCGGCATCTGCGCGATGAACTTGCGCACAATGGAGATCAAGACTTTCCCCGCCGACGCGATCATTGTGGCAACGGGTGGCGTGGGCGCAATCTTTGGCAAGTCGACGAATTCGGTGGTTTGTACCGGATCGGCGCAATCGGCCCTGTATCAGCAAGGATGCTTCTACGGAAACGGCGAGTTTATTCAGGTGCATCCGACGTCGATTCCGGGTGAAGACAAGTTGCGTCTGATGTCGGAGTCGGCGCGCGGTGAAGGCGGACGGGTCTGGGTTCCGAAGCAGCAAGGAGACAAGCGCGATCCGAAGTCGATTCCACAGAGCGAGCGCTGGTACTTCCTGGAGGAGTGGTACCCAAAATATGGGAACCTGGTGCCGCGCGATGTGGCGACGCGCGCGATTTTCGAAGTCGTCTACAAGTACAACCTCGGCATCGATGGCAAGCCGATGGTGTATCTCGACCTGACGCATATCGATCGCAAGATTCTCGACAAGAAGCTGGAAGGCATTCTCGAGATTTACGAGAAGTTTGTGGGCGACGATCCGCGCGATACACCGATGAAGATTTTCCCCGGCATGCATTACACCATGGGTGGGCTGTGGGTGGACTTCAATCAGTCAACCAACATCCCGGGAATTTTCGCGGCGGGCGAGGCCGAGTATCAGTATCACGGAGCCAACCGCTTGGGCGCGAATTCGCTGGTGTCGTGCATCTTCGGCGGGTTCATTGCCGGCCCCAATGCGGTTCGTTACGCACGTGGACTGCAGAGCGCGACGTCGAATGGACACATGGAATCGGAGCAGAAACGGCAGGAAGAAATCAACGCCGGACTGATGAAGGCGGATGGAAAAGAGAATCCGTTCCTGCTGTGGCGCGAGTTGGGCGAATTGATGACCAAGAATTGCACGGTCATTCGCTACAACAAGGACCTGCAGGAAACTGACATCAAGCTGGTGGAACTGCTGGAGCGCTTCCAGCACATCAACCTGAGCGACCGCTCGCAGTGGGCGAATACCACGGTGGCGTTTGCGCGGCAGCTTTACAACATGCTGCAATTGTCGCGAGTGATTGCGCAAGGAGCGGGCATGCGCGATGAGTCGCGCGGAGCGCATTACAAGCCCGACTTCCCCGATCGCGATGACAAGAACTGGTTGAAGACGACCAAGGCATATTTTGCGGCCGATGCGGATGAGCCGCGGTTCGAATTTGAGCCAGTGGATATTTCGCTGATTCCGCCAAGACCGCGGAAATACGACGCGGCGAAGTGACGGCGTTTTGGTCTTTTTTTGACGTCATCCCGAACGCGGCGAGGGATGTGCAGTTTGCCGAGGGCGACAGCATGCAGATTCCTCGTCGCTTCGCTCCTCGGAATGACTAGGTTTAGGAGTGGGATAGGAGACACAAGGTCCCTCCACTTCGCTTCGCTCCGGTCGGGATGACAGGAGTATAGGGTTCGAGCTAGTACTAAAGGCTAAGAGCTAATGGCTAATAACAAATCCGTCATTATCAAGATCAAGCGCCAAGATAGTCCCAGCGGGAGTTCGCGTTGGGAAGAGTTCGAGCTCGCGTGGAAGCCGGGCATGAACGTGATTTCCTCGCTGATGGAGATCGCGGCCAATCCCGTGACTCGCGATGGCAAGACGACCACGCCCATCACCTACGACTCGAATTGTCTCGAGGAAGTGTGCGGGTCATGCGCCATGCTGATCAATGGGCGCGCGCGCATGGCGTGTTCAGCGCTGATCGATAAGCTGGAGCAGCCGATCAAACTCGAGCCCTTTTCGAAGTTTCCCATCGTGCGAGATCTGGCGGTCGATCGCAGCGTTTTGTTTGAGAATTTGAAAGCGGTGAAGGCGTGGGTTCCAATTGATGGCACTTACGACCTGGGCGCTGGCCCGCGCGTGACCGCGGAGGAGCAGGAGCAGGCGTATCCGTTATCGCGCTGTATTTCCTGCTGCTGCTGCATGGAAGCCTGCCCGCAATTCACAGAGGACACCGGGTTCGTAGGCGCGGCGACAATTTCGCAGGTGCGATTATTCAATACCCATCCCACAGGCGCTTCGCTGAAACACGAGCGGTTGGCAGCCCTGATGGGGGATGGCGGCATCCAAGAGTGCGGTTATGCGCAGAATTGCGTGGAGGTTTGCCCGAAAGATATCCCGCTGACCCGGTCGATTTCCGAGGTTGGCGGAGACGTGATGAAACAGGCAATCGGTGATCTGTTTGGAAAATAAGCCCGCCGCTCCCGGGAGTAACCAACAGTAACCGCTCGGGAGCCCCTCGTTGGTAACCAGAAAAATTAGAAGATTTAAAGCTGGGCAGCGACCCCGCTGCATTAGAATAGCCACCTGCCCTGCGCCAGGGCATTTTTGAGGAGCTTCGCTACTTCGTGAAGATTTCGACAAAGCGCGCGATTACCGCATTTTTACTGATGATGCTGGCCGTGTGTAGTCCTGCCTTCGGCATGCGGCGCGTGACCACCACCAAGCACTATCATCGGTCCCGCCGTTCTCATTTACGGCGAATTCTCTGGAATCCTCTGTTCCGTCCTTCGCACGATTCGCTGATCCGGCAGAACGCCGTGATCGACCGGCTCGATTTGCCGCGCATTCAGGATGACAACGAGCTCGAGGAATTGAAGGCGTCGCAGGATCTGGTGCCGATCGTTCCGGGCAAGACTTTGCGAATCGACCCGCGGCTAGATCCGGATCGGCGATATTGCCGTCCGTGGACGCTCGATTTTGTCGACGACCTGAGCGAGGCCTACTACAAGCAGTTTCACGAGCAGATTCAGGTGAACTCGGCTGTGAGGACCGTGCTAGTGCAGAAGAAGCTGCGGCGGCATAACCGCAACGCGGCGCCGGAAAAGGGTGAAACCGCTTCATCCCACCTGGCTGGAATCACGGTTGACCTGCAACGGCGTGGCATGACGCGCGACCAGGTCAAGTGGGTCGAGCAGTACATGCTGCCCATGAAAGATATGGGATTGATCGAACCGGAAGAAGAGAGGCGGCAGTGGGTGTTCCACGTAGCGGTTTCGGACCGCTATACCGACTGGCGCGAGTCGCGCATCCTGGCCGGCGAGCGTTCCGAAGAAGACGACGCCGATGTTATCGAAGATCTCAGCAGCAATCCTAAGTAAGTTCTCCTCAAGACCATGATTGTAATGATGGCGGGACTTCCCGGCACCGGGAAAAGCACGCTTGCGCGAGCTCTGGCGGGGCGGGTGAACGGCGCAGTGCTTGATAAAGACGAGATCCGGCGGGCGTTGTTTGCTCCCGCTGATATCGAATTTTCAACCGAGCAGGACGATTTCTGCATGGAAGTTATGCTTCAGACGGCTGGGTATTTGCTGAAGCGGGATGCTTCACGAGTTGTGTTTCTGGATGGACGTCCGTTTTCGCGACGATATGAGTTGGAGCGTGTCATGGAATATGCTTCGCGTCTGGGGCAACCGTGGCGGATTTTGGAATGCGTTTGTTCCGAGGAGACAGCGCGGCAGCGGATTGAGGAGCAGGAGCACCCGGCCGCAAACCGGAACTTTGCGTTGTACTTGCGGGTGAAGGGACGGTTTGAAGAAATTCGGTTCGCGAAGACGGTAGTGGATACGGAGAGGCCGCTTGCCGATTGCATCGAGTCAGCGATGAAAGCGCTCTTATAACGCGACGTCATCCCGAGCGGAGCGAGGGGATGAATTCACGTTTGAAGTGCAACAGAGTGTTCCAAGAATACCTCGTTGGGAGTTTTGAAGCCGAGGCATTTTCTGGGGGTATCGTTGTAGCGTTCGAGGCAGAGGGCGAGGCGCTGGGCGGGCAGGTCGTCGAGGTCGGTGTTTCTAGGCAACAGGCGGCGCAAACGGCCAATCGCGTTTTCGATGCCGCCCTTCTGCCAGGGCGAGTGGGTGTCGCAGAACCAGGTCTGGATGCCAAACCGTCGGCTCAGGAGATAGTGTTTGCTGAACTCCGCTCCGTTGTCGAAGGTCATGGATTGACATACGCGCGCGGGCAGCGCTTCCAGCAGGGTGCTGAGATTGTCGGCGACCGACTGCGCCGTTCTCGTGTTCTGCCGCATCAGCAGGGCGCGCCGCGATCGGCGTTCCTGCATCACCAGCAGGAACTGTCCCGGTTTGCGGAAGCTCATGAGGTCGGCCTCCCAATCGCCCGTGCGCGTTCTGGTCTCCACCACCGCCGGACGATCATGGATGGAAACCCTCTCCAATATCGACGCCGTCGACCAGCGGCCATTGGGCAGACGGTTTCCGCGACGGTATTTTTGCCGAGGCAGCCAGCGATGCAGAGTTTCGTTGAAGGACCAACTGCGCCAATAAATGTAACGGTAGATGGATTCGTAGCTGATGCGGTCGCTGCCCGGCAACTGGGCCATGCGCCCGGCAATCTGCTCCGGCGACCATCCGGCAGCGAGATGCTGCAACACTTTCTCCCGAAGTTCGGGCTGACGTTCCAGCTTGTGGGCCCGACCGCGGGCATGACGACGCAGCATCAGCCGCTGCGCGCGCTCGGGATCGTAGCCCCCCGGCCACTGCTTAGAGACCTTGCTGTTGCGCTTCAGTTCACGACTAATGGTCGCCGCGCTCCTCCCCAGAGTGGCGGCGATGCAGCGCAGAGATTTACCGTTTGCATGCAGACGGTAAATCTCAATCCGCTCCCTGAGCACCAACTGCTCATATCTTCTCTTTTCCATCGCAACACCTTTGTACGGTGTTGCACTTGATTCGTGAACTCATGGGGATCTGGCGTGGGGCGGGGGTGGTGCCGCTGCACGCCAGATCCCTCGCCCTTTCGGGCTCGGGATGACGTCTCAAACACTGTTCGTAGTGCAGGTCACCACAGGGGTCCCTAGACTGCGCATGCCGATTCGCTTCGCTCACCGGCATGCTTCGCTCGGGATGACATGGGCAGAATGGGCATATACAATCCCTTTGCATTCCAAACATCCATGAAAATCTTCCGGTTTCGACTTGTATTTCTGGCGTGCTTTTTATGCACGTTCACAATTGCCCAAGACGCTCCAGTTTCCGCCAAGGCGAAAGCTATTCACGATTCGGCCATTGTGGTGGATACGCACGCCGATACGCCGCAGCGCTTTCTGGATGAAGGCTTCGATATTGGCAGCACCGATCCCAATGACATCGGGCATATCAGCCTCGACAAGGCGCGGGCGGGAAACCTGGGGGCGGAATTCTTTTCCATCTGGGTTGAGCCTAAGACCAATCAGGGGCACTATGCGCAGCACACGATGGACCTGATTGATTCGGTGTATCAGCAAGCGGCGCGGCATCCCGACCGGATGATGATGGCGTTCAGCGTCGAGGATATCGAGCGCGCGCACGAGCAGAAAAAGCTGGCGGCCCTGATGGGAATTGAGGGCGGGCACTCGATCGAGAACGACATTCATCTGCTTCGGGACTACTACCGGCTGGGCGTGCGGTATATGACGTTGAGCTGGTCAAATACCAACGAGTGGGCCGACTCGTCGGGTGACATCAATGATGCCAGCGTGCAGCATCATGACGGGCTGACCGATTTCGGCAAGCAGGTTGTGCTCGAAATGAACCGCCTGGGGATGCTGGTGGACATCTCGCATGTGGCCGACAAGACTTTCTGGGACACGATCGCGACGACCAAGGCTCCGGTGATCGCGTCGCATTCTTCGGCACGGGCCTTGACCAACCATCCGCGAAACATGACCGACGACATGCTGCGAGCCGTCGCCAAGAATGGCGGTGTGGTGCAGGTGAACTTCTTTAATGCCTTCATCGACGAAGATTACCGCAAAGCGGATGAGGCAAAGATGAATGAGCGCAAAGCGGCCGTGGATGATTACATTGCCAAACAGAGAGCCGCTGGAAAGACGGTCACGTATCTTGACAGCGACCGGATTGAGCGGGAGTGGGCGGCGAAGATTCCGCGTCCACCGCTAAAGTCGTTAATCGATCACATCGATCACGTCGCCAAGGTGGCGGGCATCGATCACGTCGGCCTGGGGTCGGATTTTGACGGGGTCAGCGGGGCAACGCCGCAAGGTCTCAATTCCGCCGCCGATCTTCCAAAGATTACGCAAGCCTTGCTGGACAGGGGTTACAGCGCAGAGGACATTCACAAAATTCTCGGCGGGAATACACTCCGGGCGTTTCGCGAGGTGGAGCGCGTGAGCCACGGGATGCAGGCCGCGAGGTAATTTTCGTTGGGCTGTCGTACAATTCTTGTTCGCGTGAAATGCGGATTGAAGGCCGACTGGTCCGCGCAAAGCAGCGCCTAAAGGCGGCCAGATTGCGCAGACTTTTGTGGTATCGCTAAAGCGATACCCTGATACAAATCTCAGGCATTGCTATTACTCCAGACGAGGAGCTTTTTCCATGAAACGAATTTCTATCGTAGGCGTAGTTTGTTTGTTTTGTGTGACGCTGTGGGCGCAAGCCGGCGAACCGACTGCCGTGATTGACACCACCGCCGGCAAGTTGACCTGCAAGTTGTTTCCTGACAAGGCTCCGATCGGAGTCGCTAACTTCGAAGGGCTGGCGGACGGAACCAAAGACTGGACATCTCCCGTGACCCACGCCAAGAAGCACGGCGTGCCGCTTTATGACGGGACGATCTGTCACCGCGTGATCCCGAATTTCATGATTCAGTGCGGCGATCCGGCGGGCACGGGAGCGGGCGATCCGGGATATCAGTTCAAGAACGAGACTTCGCCGGATCTGAAGTTCGATCGTCCGGGACGCTTGGCCTACGCCAACGCCGGGCCTGACACCAACGGCTCGCAGTTTTTCATCACCGAAGTTCCCTACCCCAGCCTGAATGGCGGCTACACGATCTTCGGCCAGTGCGACGATGCCAGCGTGGCGTTGGTGAAGCAGATCGCGCGCATGGGACGGGACTCGAACGACAAGCCGTTTAATCCAGTGAAGATCAATCACATCACCATCACGAAGGGCGGATCGGCCGCGATGATCAAGAAGCCGGCAGCGGCTCCCGCGAAGTAATCTCCTGCTTGTTACGCCCGGAGGGTTCCGGCCCTCCGGTTTACTTTTTCATTGAAAGGATTTTTATGGCTCGACAACCTGGCACTTATGCTGTGTTCGACACGACCGAAGGAACCGTAGTCTGCCGCTTATTTGAGAAGGACGCGCCGAAAACCGTGGCGAACTTCACCGAGCTCGCTGAAGGCAAGCGCGAGTGGACACATCCGCTGACCCGCAAAAAGAGTAAAGACCCGCTGTACAACGGGACGATTTTTCACCGCGTGATTCCGGAATTCATGGTGCAGGGTGGAGATCCGGCGGGATCGGGCATGGGCGGTCCGGGATATCAGTTTGAAGACGAGACCAAAGGGTCTCCACACAAGTTCGACAAGCCGGGCAAGCTGGCGATGGCCAATGCCGGACCGAACACGAATGGCTCGCAGTTCTTCATCACGCTGGTGCCGACGTCATGGTTGACGGGCAAGCATACGATCTTCGGGGAAGTGGTTGAGGGGCAGGATGTCGTCGAGAAGATCGTTAGCGTCCCACGCGGAGCGCAGGACAAGCCGAAAAAGGATGTTGTGCTGAAAGCCGTGACTATCGACAGAGTGTAATTGAAATGGCCCTAACGTCGAGCGGCGTTAGGGCCATGTTTCCGTCTGCCTTAAGCAGTTTTCACACTCTCGCGCACTGCGGCGCATGGAGCTTCTTCGGAAAAATCGGCGGGATCGTATACCTGACGAATCTCGCACTCACCGTCCCCCGCGATTTTCAGGAAACGCCTCGCCAGTTCGATGGCATCCGCCTTCGAGTTCGCACGAAGCATGGCAAATCCGCCCACGACTTCCTTGGCTTCGGTAAAAGGCCCGTCGGTGACCTGGACTTTCCCATCGCTCAAGCGGACACGAGCACCCTTGGCACTGGGCAAACAACCCTCGGTGGAGAGCAGCCAGCCCTCTTTGAATCCATCTTCGATGAGCTTGCCCATCTCTGCCATCTCGCTCTGGTGGGGGGCGCGCCCTCGGCTTGCTAGGCTTGTAGATACTTAAGAAATCGCATGGTAATGACTCCTCGGTAAATTTGAGAGCTGAATTGCTGCTCTATTTAGACGTCGAATGGCGCGCCCGGAAATCGACAGCTTGAGAAAACTTTTTTTATCCTCCCGGCAATGGCGCCAATGACCAGCAGAGGCTCCTTGCCCGATGCCACTTCGTCGGGCAAGGGTGCATCGGGAGACTCGTGGGAGAAATCCTGCTGGCACGCGAAGAAGCGCAGGAAGTCGCGCCGCTTCTGCGTGTCATGGTCACGAATAGTGCCACGCAGCATCGGGTAGCGCGCTTCGAGCGCGTCGAGCACCGAACGCTGCGTGACCGGACCCTGCACTTCGAGCTGCACTTCTCCGTTAACGTGCGCCAAGTTGCGCAGATGATAAGGGAGCTCCACGCGAATCATGACAGCGTCTGCACTTCCACCGAGAGCACGGCTGGAAGATCGCGAACAATCGGCGCCCAACTGTCTCCAGCATCGGCCGAAGCGTAGACCTGTCCGCCGGTGGTTCCGAAATAAACGCCGCATTTGTCGAGCTTGTCGACGGCCATGGCATCGCGCAGCACGTTGACGTAGCAATTCGACTGCGGCAGGCCCTTGGTGAGGGGCTCCCATTCGTTGCCGCCGCTGCGGCTGCGGAAGACGCGCAGCTTGCCTTCGTGGACGTAGTGCTCCGAGTCGCTCTTGATGGGGACAACGTAGATCGTTTCGGGCTCGTGGGCGTGTACGTCGATCACGAAGCCGAAGTCGGTTGGCAGATTTCCGCTGACTTCCGTCCAGAGATCGCCCGCGTTGTCACTGCGCATGACATCCCAGTGCTTCTGCATGAACAGCACCCCCGGACGCGAAGGATTCATGGCCACATGGTGCACGCAGTGTCCGACTTCGGCATTGGGATCAGGAATGCCCTGGGAGCGCAGGCCCTGGTTAATCGGCTTCCAGGTCTTACCTGCGTCGTCCGTGCGGAACGCCCCCGCGGCCGAAATGGCAATAAACATTCGATTGGGGTTGGTGGGATCGAGAATGATGGTGTGGAGGCACATCCCGCCGGCTCCCGGCTGCCAGTGCGGACCCGAGCCGTGCTTGCGCAGGCCGGCGAGCTCTTGCCAATTCTGCCCGCCGTCAGTAGAGCGGAAAATCGCTGCGTCCTCAACCCCCGCATAGACCGTATCCGGATCGGTGAGCGATGGCTCCAGATGCCAGACGCGCTTGAACTCCCAGGGATGCGGCGTGCCGTCGTACCACTGGTGCGTGCCGGGGACGCCGTCGTAGGCAAACTTGTTGCCTACGGTCTCCCAAGTCTTGCCGCCATCGCTCGAGCGTTGCATGGTTTGACCGAACCAGCCGCTGGACTGCGATGCATACAAGCGATTCGGGTCTACTGGCGATCCCTTCAAGTGATACATCTCCCACCCGGCGAAGTGGGGGCCACTGACCTCCCACTGCTCGCGCTTACCGTCGGAGGAGAGAATGAATGCGCCTTTACGGGTGCCAACCAGTACGCGGACTTTGCTCATGTGGTTTTCCCCTAAATGTAAATTGATTTTACCGCGACTCTGTAATCCCCACGGCGGGCCGGGATATTTCTGCAACGTTTGCTAAACATAAAACGCTTGCCAGCAGGCGTCAAGGGGAATATTGTAGTGATCGATACATAACTGTAGAGGGCCGTCATGCCGAGGGGGCGTCCTCGCGAATTCGATACCGAGAAAGCGCTGGACCAAGCGCTGCTGCTGTTCTGGCGTCACGGGTATGAGGGCACTTCCCTGTCGGCCCTCACCGAATCCATGGGCATCAATATGCCCAGCCTTTATGCGGCGTTCGGAAACAAGGAAAACCTCTTCCGCAAGGTGCTCGACCGTTACATTCAGAAGCCGGCGTCGTATCTTCACAACGCTCTGAAAGAGCGCTCGGCGCGGCGCGTGGTGGAGAAACTGCTTCGCGGCGCGATCAATATGACAATGGACCCGCAGCATCCCGATGGATGCCTGCTGGTGCAGGGAGCGCTGGTCTCTGGTCCTCTGGCAGACTCGGTGCGGACCGAGCTTAATCGGCGGCGGGCAGGCGCGCAGGCGGCGGTACAGAAACGTTTTGAGCGCGCTATCGCCGAGGGCGACCTGCCTGCGAACGCGAATGCGCGAAAGCTTGCGGCATACATCACCACGCTGATCTGGGGACTGTCGGTGCAGGCGACGGGAGGCGCGAACCGCGCGCAATTGAGGGAAGTCGCAGATGTCGCGCTGCACTCCTGGCCAACGTAATTCCTTCTCTTACCTCTCTGGTGCTCCGAGCAGTCGCTGGCGGCAAACGATGATAATATTTTCGTAAGCTCTTTCCCGTCGTCACTGTTTCTCTTCGACCAATCCTAGAGCCGGCCATACGCCAGGAGCCGATGCGTAAACTCGAGATCATCAAGAATGTCGGCTCCAGCTGGTTCAGCCTGGGACTTAACATTCTGATTGGCATTTTTCTGTCGCCCTTTATTCTGCACCGGCTGGGCGATTCAGCGTACGGCATCTGGGTTCTGATCTTCTCCATCACCGGGTATTACGGGCTGTTTGATATGGGGATACGCTCGTCGGTGGTGCGGTACGTTTCGAAATTCACAGCCACGGGCGAGTCGGAGAAGCTGAACCGGTTGGTAAACACCAGTCTATGGAGTTACACGCTGATCGGCGCGGTGGCGCTGCTGATCACGTTTGTGGGCAGCTCGTATGTAGATTCACTGTTTAAGATTCCGCCGGAATTCCTCACGACCGCGCGGTGGCTCTTTCTGATGGTCGGAGCGTCCGTCTCGCTAGGATTTCCTTTGGGGATTTTCAGCGGAATTCTCGAGGGGTTGCAGAGATTTTACTTTCTTAATGTCACCAATGTGATTTCCAGCGTCCTGCGAGCCGTGTTGATTGTGGTTGCATTGCAGCATGGGTATGGGCTGCTGACGGTGGCCGTAATCACGGTGATTTTGCCGCTGCTGATTTCCATCCTGCGGGCCGCAATTACGCTTCGAATTCTGCCGCTGACGTTTCATTTGAAATACTTCGATCGGGTTTCCCTGCGCGAGATGGCCAGCTACAGCAGCGCGACCTTTGTGGTCATGATTGCGTTCAAGCTGCGTTTTAAGACTGATGAACTGGTGATCGGTGCCTTCCTGTCATCGGCGGCGATCACCTACTTCTCTATCGGTGACCGTTTGCTCGACTATGCGTCGGAAGTAGTCAGCAGTCTGGCGCAAATCTTCGTTCCCTGGTCTAGCCAGTCGGAAGCCAAAGGCGACATGAATGGCCTGCGCAAAATGTTCGTCTTGGGAAACCGGGCGTGCGCGCTGATTATCTTTCCCATTTCGCTGATCCTGCTGATTCTGGGCAAGTCGATCATTCAGGCGTGGGTGGGCGCGAAGTACGTTTCGACCAGCTATCCGGTGCTAGTCGTGTTGTGCGTTCCGATGACGTTCATGCTGGCGCAGGGCGCGTCGCCGCGTATCCTGTTCGGGATCGCGAAGCATCGAACGCTGTCGTGGGTGGTGGCGATCGAGGCGGTGACAAACCTTGTGCTGAGCATCATTCTCGTCAGGCCACTGGGGATCATCGGCGATGCGTTGGGCACGGCAATTCCCCTGACTGTGACTGCTCTTTTCTTCTTTCCCCGACACCTGTGCCGGGTTTTGGGCATGCGGATCCGGACGTTTTTTCGTGAGGCATACCTGCTTCCGCTGGCGCTGTGCGCTCCCCTGGTGCCGGTTTTATTCGGCTTGCAGCATTGGTATGTTGCCCGCAATTATGTGCAACTTGCCGGGCAATTGCTGATCGCGGGCGCCGTGTACGGTCTCGCACTCTTGTGGGCGCACCGGGCAGGACACTTGCTGCGCGCGCGCGACCTGATTCCGGCCGAAGCGGCGTCCGTTCTAGCGGAAGGGCCGCCGTCGGAATTTGCTGAACCGTAATACAATCGTCCGGTGTTTGTGCCTTTTTACACGCTCGATGGCTTGATTGTGGTGATCGCCATCGTAGTGTGGGTGGTAGTGCGGCCCCTGCAGAATCACAAGCTGGAGAACTTCTTTTCCACCGTGAAAAAATGATCTGACCCCGCCTGGCCGTGTACACTTTCCCAGCGGCTCATCAGCGCACTTCCTGTCGATCGAGTAAAGCGTTTCGAACTGCGAGCATGGTCACCTCCTCTTATTGCTTTCCTCCCGGGCTCAAGCACAATCTGATCTGGTACGCCTTCCGGAAGTTTCGTCCTGCGGATCCGATTGGTTTGTTTCAATATCTCGCCAAAGAGTTTGGGGACGTTGCCCATTACAAGATCGGACCCGAGAACATCGTTTTTCTCAACGATCCGGCGCTGATTCGCGAAGTATTGGTCGTACAGAACGATAATTTCACGAAAGAGCGCACGGTGCGCCGAACGAAGATGCTTCTGGGCGAAGGGATGATTTGCAGCGAGGGTGAACAGCATCGGGCACAACGGCAGGTGGCACAGCCGGCGTTTCACCGGCAGCGAATTCGCGAGTATGCCGCGACGATTGTCGAAGAAACTCTGCGTACGCGCGAGTCCTGGCACGATGGCCAGCAATTGGACGTGGCGCAGGAGATGATGCACCTGACGCTGCGCATCGTTGCGCGCACGCTTTTCCGCACCGAGCTAGGGAGTGAAGTCAAAGAACTGGCGGATGCCATCAACCGCATCATGCGCCTTTACAACTATCTGGTAGCGCTTCCGGCGGTGGAGACTCTGATTCATCTGCGCGTTCCCGGTCTTTCACAATTTACTTCGGCGAAACGCACGGTGGATGAGATCGTGTACCGCATGATCGAGCAGCATCGACAGGGTGAGGGCGGCAGCGACCTGCTCGACATGATGCTGCGCTCCGAAGACTCTTCAGACGAGTCGCTTCGCGATCAGGTAATTACGATTTTTCTTGCCGGATACGAAACCGTCGCCAATGCGCTGATCTGGACGTGGTACTTGCTGTCGCAGAATCCTGAAGCCGAACAAACCATGTCTCACGAACTCGAGAATGTTCTGGGAAGCCGCGGACCCTCGATCGACGACCTGCCCCAACTGCGTTATACGGAGATGGTGTTTGCGGAATCGATGCGGTTGTACCCGCCGGCGTGGGCCATGGGACGGCAGGCGCGGGAGGATTTCACGCTCGGCCCTTACCATTTGCCAGCAAAGACGACCGTCTTGATCAGTCAGTTCGTTACGCAGCGCGACGCGCGGCACTTCGCCGATCCGTTGAAGTTTCGCCCGGAACGCTTCGCACCCGCGGGCAAGTCCACCTTCCCGAAGTTTGCCTACTTCCCTTTCGGCGCGGGCTACCGGCAGTGCATCGGCGAGTCATTCGCATGGATGGAGGGCGTGCTGGCGCTGGCCACCATCGCCCAGCGATGGCAACTGCACCTCGTGCCCGGCCACCGGGTCGAGCAACAACCGCTGATCACCTTGCGCTCCAAGTTCGGCATGCAAATGACTGTCGAATCGCAGGCATCGAAATCACGGCGCGTGTCAGCGTAAATCCCGGCGAACTGGCGCGGAAATCGGCCTCAGTCAGTCCAATTGAGGCCTTGCGACAGGAATGATCCTAACTGGATTTCGAGGGCAGAACCTTCACTACTTCTTTCTCGAAAACTGAAATGTCGGTAGCGCCGATGTGCTTCGAAGTGATGCGGCCATCGGGACCAATGATGAAGGCGATGGGTAATCCCAGAACTCCTCCGTAAAGCTCTCCGGTTTTGGCATCGCCCATGACCACGGGATAGTTCATCTTGAAATGCTGGTAGAAATCGCGCACCGGTTCGGGACTATCGTCCATAGAAACACCGATGATCTGCAGGCCCTGACTTCCATACTTATTTTGCAGGTCGATTAAGTGTGGTGTCTCCTCGCGGCATGGGACACACCAGGTGGCCCAGAAATCAAGAAGAACCACTTTGCCGCGGAAGGACGAAAGATTGATGGGTTGGCCGCTTAGATCGGCGAGCGAAAAGTTCGGAGCCAACGCCCCTTGCTGAGCGCTCGCAGCAGTGGGTAAACCATGCTGGCGAACAAGAAAAAATAACCCCACCGCGACAACGATCAACGTCAAAATCGTGACTAGCCGGTTCTTCATCTTGCGGTCCTACTCTCCTTTGGCTACGGGATAGCCCTTGTCGACCCAATCGGCGCCGAAATTATTTGCGATATAGAGGACCTTTACGTTAGTGAATCCCATTGCGTGAAGCGCATCGTCCGCTGGCTGGACATTCGGACAATGGCTCCAGGGACAGCATCCGCAATAGAGAACGATCGCTTGATTCCGCGGCAGCGGCTTTACGCGCTTCCGCAGGGCTTCGAGCCCGGCATCGCTCGATGCCGGCCCAATGTACTCCGAGCCGGGGATGTGCGCCTGCGAGTACAACACATGAGAGCCGACCTGAATCAAGAGAGGCTTTTCGCTCTTCAGGAGCCGCACCAGTTCGTCGGGATTGATAAGACGCGACGAAGGAATCAGGCTCGCCTGGTAAGCAAAGCCCGGAGCGGCAATCGCAATAACTGCAAGTATGCTGAGAATTCTGAAAGTGAGCCTCATAAGCATGTGTTTTATTATCAATTCTGTCCCCGGATTGGGCAACCGAACCTGCGGAAAAGTTTGAAAATGCGAGATTTTGTCCTGCCCTGCATCTGCGTAAGTTTTTGAAAAATGGCGCATCAACCGAATAGCGGCCAGATGGCATCTAACGATTGTGCGCCTTTGTAACTCCAGCAGTAACGAGGCAGCGGTTTTTCCAATGGATCGAAGTCTCACCGCCACGTATAATCGTTATGTCGTGGGTATCCTCGTTGGCGGTCGACAGACGATGCTGCACCTTGAAGAAACCGAGGTTCGCCGCCGGTTGATTTGGTGGCAGTCGTTGATGCTGGTAGTGGTCACGGCTTTAGGCGTGAGCCTGGCGACTCGGGTCTGCCACGTGGTTTATCCACACGGCGTTCACGTTCAGGCCAGCGCTTCGGAAGGCATGCGGCAGCACATGGACCGCGATGCCACTCATTGGGTAGCCCCAGTTCCCAGTTTCACCTTTCTCGAAACAACCAGTTTCTATCCTAAGTTTGCACCCGCCGGGCCTCCTTTGCCCGCGGCGCTCTTTGACGAAAGTCTTTCCAACCGACCTCCTCCGTCCTTCGCGTCTCTCGCGTAGCGACTGGCGCGGCTAACGCTGCGCTCGCCATTCCTCAGCACGGCTGTTTGATTTTGGGCCTCGATCCGCATTGTTAAGGGTTTGAGTCCTAGTCACTTGCTTTCCGGAATTTTCGGAACGCTAGCCGTGCCAACTACCGATCTCAAACGGAGGAGATCATGGACACTAGATTCTTTTTAGTGGCTTGCGTTCTGATATGCAGCATCGCGGTTCCCGCGCTTCAGGCCACTTCTACAGCACAACCGAAACCGTTCGAAGCCGCGACGATTCTCAGCGTGCACAAGCAAGAGCGGCAGGAACCGCCTTACTACGGTGGGGACAATCCCTCGGATGCACCTCTGCAATCGGAAGTGTTTGCCTATGAGGTTGCCGTCCGCACCGCATGCGGAACCTATGTCGCTCGCTATGAATCGCCTTATGACTTTTTGCCTGGCGCGTTTATCGCAAACAGCCGGATGCCGGTCCAAGTAGGAAAACACAACATCTCTTTCGATCTGGGATACAGACAGATGCAAATGCCGATAGAACACCGCAAGAAAGACAAGAATGCGAACTGTCAGTAATCAGTTTGGTGGCACCGATCATGTCGGGAATTCAGGAACAGACAGCGAAAGCGGAGGCACAGCATGCACATGGATAAGAACGATCTGCAACTACTGGAACTGCTGAACCGCGCCATTAAGGATTTCGAAAGGATCGAAGATGATCCGGCCACGATGAACTTCATCGCCCGCCGCGTGGGCAACATCGTCAAGCATATGAAAGATCTTCGCGACGACCTGCGCCCGCGCGGCCAGGCCAATGGAGGCGCCCACGAAGTCGGCGGCGAGGGAAAACCTTACCGTGTGACTCAGGGAACGCACTGAGAACAGATTGTAGAGCACTTAAGAACATAGTCGTGAAATCAATCGTCTACCAAGGACTTGCATGGACATGAATCATTCCGTTCGCGTCGAAGAGGTCGAGGCTCTCCAGCGAATCGACACGTGCACGGTGTCGAACGCGATTGAGACTTTTCAGCTCCGCCTGCGCAATACCGGCTTTGCCAACTCCAGCATCCGCTGCATGTTCCAGGATTGCCCTCCCATGGTTGGCTATGCGGCGACGGCTCGTCTTGGCACTAGCGAAGCGCCAATGGTGGGTGGCGCCTATCACAACCGCAGCGACTGGTGGCATAGCATCCTCAAAGTGCCGTCGCCAAGAATTGTTGTGCTCGAAGATCAGGACCGGCCGCCCGGGGTGGGCGCCTTTCTAGGCGATATGCACGCTGCCATCCTGCGAGCGCTGGGCTGCGTCGGCTTTGTCACGGACGGTGCCGTAAGAGAACTGCCACAAGTGCGTGAACTGGGATTGCAACTGTTTGCCGGGAATGTCGCGGTTTCTCATGCTTACGCCCACACCTACGACTTTGGAGAGCCGGTGAGAGTAGGCGGATTGGAAGTACGACAGGGCGACCTTCTCCACGGCGACCGTCATGGGTTATTGACAGTGCCCAAGCAGATCGCCGGGGAGATTCCCGCGGTCGCTGCCCGATTGGAAAAGGAAGAACGAGCGGTCATTGCATTTTGCCGATCCCACGAGTTTTCGGTGGATAAGCTGGGACAGTTATTGAAGGGCTTGAGTTAGTTCAGAGATTACTGGCCGAGAGGCCAGAGAAGGCTGGTTTTGCAAAGCGATGAAACCACTTCATATTCCGGACCGCGGAAACACTCTGCGGACGGGCAGGAAAAGAATGCAATACGCAGTTGCGATGTTGGTGGCGACACTCGCCCTGGGACTTTCCTCTTGCGGCGGTTCGAGTAGCGGCAAAGTCGAGGCCAACGCGCAAACAACGGTAACGGTCGGTGTCACCCCGGTGGTCAAAAAGACGTTGAACCGGGCGGTGACTCTGTCGTCCGAGTTGGTTCCCTTCCAGGAGATCGACGTCTACGCAAAAGTGTCGGGCTACGTGAAGAGATTGGACGTCGACTATGGCACGCACGTGAAAGCGGGCCAGGTGATCGCCACGCTCGAAATCCCCGAACTGCAGGCGCAGTTGGAGCAAGACCAAGCCGAGATCAAGAACGCGAACAATCAGGTCAGCCGTGCCGACCACGAATTGAAGCGTTACGATGCGCAATACCAGGCGCTTCATCTGCAGTACACACGATTGAACACGGTATCGCAAAATCAGCCGGGCATCGTCGCTCAACAGGAAGTGGACGATGCGCAGGGCAAAGATCTCGCGGCAGCTTCTCAGGTCGACGCGGGAAAAGCGGGGCTGGAAGCGGCCCAGAGCCAACTGGCGGCGTCTAGAGCAAAACTGGTGCATGATCAGACACTGTTTGATTACTCGAGGATCTCCGCTCCATTTTCGGGAATCGTCACCGAACGATATGCAAACCTTGGCACGCTGGTGCAGGCTGGCACCAATTCGAGCACGCAGGCCATGCCCATCGTACGTTTATCGCAAGACGACCTGTTCCGCCTGGTGATTCCCATCCCTGAGTCTTACGTGCGTTACATCCGCGTCGGAGATCCTGTGAATGTTCGTGTCCCCTCTTTGAATCGCAGCTTTCCCGGGAAGGTGACTCGGTTCTCCGTCGATGTTCGGGAAGATACGCGCACCATGCACACTGAAGTGGATGTGAAGAATCCCGATCACCTTTTGATCCCGGGCCTTTATGCCGAAGCCAATGTCGAACTCGATGAGAAAGAAAATGTCCCCACCGTGCCGTTGCAGGCTCTGAGTCACGAGGGCAACAAGACCAAGGTGTTCGTAGTGACTTCAAATGGAGAGCTCGACGATCGCGAAGTGAAAGTCGGATTGCAGACCGCCAGCGATGCGGAGATTCTTTCGGGATTGAACGACGGGGAACAAGTCGTCATCAGCGATCTGAGTGGCCTCAAGGCGGGGCAAAGGGTCCATACCCAGACGATGGCCGTGATGCAGTATCACGAACAGAACGCCCAATAGGGCGTCTTAGAGGAAGCGGCAAACACTTATGCCAGGGTTTTCGATTCGCAATCCGTACTTCATCATAGTCATCTGCCTGGTGCTGTTGGTCATTGGTGCGACCAGCATTGTACGCATGCCGGTGGACTTGTTTCCGCCGATCAATCTGCCGGAAGTTGTGGTAGCCACGTTTTATTCCGGCATGCCTCCGCAGGATGTTGAAACCGATATTACCGACCCCCTTGAACGTTTCTTCACGCTGGCCGCTGGCGTCGATCACATGGAGTCCCGATCGCTGCTGGGGGTGAGCATTATTCGCGTGTATTTCCAGCCCGGAACCAGCGCTGATGCGGATGTCACCGAACTCTCGAATCTCGCTTTGGCCGATTTGAAGCGCCTGCCGCCTGGAACTCTCCCCCCGGTGGTGCTGAAGTTCGACGCTTCCAGTTTGCCGGTCGCCTTAGTCACTGTGAAGGGCGAAGGCCTCAACGAGACCCAACTTCACGACTTCGGGCAATTTCAGATCCGCAACCAGATCGCAGTCGTCCCCGGCGCTGAGATTCCTGGCGTGTTCGGCGGCACCTATCGCCAGATCATGGTGTACGTCGATCCCTATAAGCTGCAGTCGCGGCAACTGAGTCCCATGGACGTTGTCGGCGCGGTGAATAACTCGAATCTCATTCTTCCCGCTGGCGACGTGAAGATGGGGCCGTACGATTACTTCGTCTACTCCAACAGCCTGGTCGACGACATGGAGCAGTTGGCCCAGTTGCCGCTGAAGGTCAAGGGTCATTCCTGGGTCACGGTCAATGACGTGGGCAAAGCGGAAGACTCCCATCAAATTCAAACCAACATCGTGCGCATCGATGGGCAAAAGTCGGTGTACATCCCGGTCATGAAGCAGGGCGGCGATACCAACACGATTGCCGTGGTTGACGGGCTGCGCGACCTGACCAAGCATCTTTATGACATTCCCAAGCAGATGCAAACCAGCATCGTTTTCGACCAGTCGGTGTATGTGAAAGAAGCAATTAAGACCGTGCTCCACGAAGGCTTTCTGGGATTGATACTTACTAGCCTGATGATTCTGGTTTTCCTGGGAAGCTTTCGGGCGACGTCGGCGGTGTTGCTTTCCATCCCCTTGTCGGCTTTGGCTGCGTTTGTGGTGTTGGCTTTGATGGGAAGCACCGTCAACACCATGATTCTCGGTGGCATGGCTCTGGCTTTCTCGCGTGTCATCGACAACTCCGTGATTTCGCTCGAAAACATTTACCGCCATCTGGAAATGGGAGCGGCGCCGATGATTGCCGCTGAGGTTGGCGGAACGGAAGTCAATCTGGCCGTTCTCGCCGCGACCTTGGTCGACGTTGTCGACTTCTTCCCGGTGATTTTTCTCTACGGCGTTTCGAAATTCCTTTTCTCTGCCCTGGCCTTGGCATTTTGCCTTTCGCTGCTGGCTTCTTTCGTCGTGGCCATGACTGTGATTCCGTTGTTCTGTTCAAGGTTCCTGAAAGCAGTGCCCGAAACCGGGCATCACAGCCATGAATACGAAATCGCGCCCACTGAGTCGACAAGCAAGTCTTGGATGGACCGCTTCAATGCCCGCTTTAATCGCGACTTCAATAAGGTTCTGGACTTCTACGAAAAATGGGTGCGGCGGGCGCTCGATCGTCCAGGTCTCACCGTAGCGGCGCTAAGCTGCGTTTTTCTGCTCAGCCTGGCGATCTATCCTTTGTTAGGTTTGGCGCTGTTTCCCAAAACCGATGCTGGACAATTCACCATCAACTTGAAGGTTCCTACGGGCAGCCGCATCGAAGTGACCGATCAGTACGTCGCTCAAGTCGAAGACTTGATCCGCAAGGAAGTCGCTCCCAAGGATCTAAAGCTGATCGTGTCGAATCTCGGCGTCGTCCCAGATTTTTCGGCGCTGTATACCACCAATGCAGGTGCTTACACTGGAACGATCCAGGTGCAACTCGACGATGATCATGAGGTGAGCAGCTTTGAATACATGGATCGGATTCAGAAGAAGATGGGAGAACAGTTTCCTGAAATAAGGACCTTCTTTTCCAGCGGTTCGATGGTCGACGCAATCCTCAACTCCGGCATGCCCGCGCCCATTGACGTGCAGGTCAGCAGCCCTGACTTGCATCAGATTTACGGCATTGCGCAAAATCTCGCGACCCAGATACGTCAACTCCACGGCGTCGGTCAGGTCTACATTCCGCAGGATATGAACTATCCGACCCTGCGGCTCGATGTGGATCGCGTTCATGCGGGTGAGTTGGGCCTGACGCAAAAAGACGTGGTCGACAATGTCATCACCTCGCTCAACTCCAATTACATGATCGCGCCCAACTATTGGGTCGATCGCAAAAGCGGCAACGATTACTACCTGACTGTGCAATTCTTCGAAAAGGGCCAGCAAGCCATTCACGACATGGCGGATCTGGGCCAGATTCCCTTGCGCGACCCAGATGGCGGTGGAGGCTTAGGATGCGGCCCAGAGGGCATGGCCAAGACGGGGAATGCCCAGCCGGCGTGGGCTTGCGGCGGCCAAGGCCGGCCCATCACCGTGCTCAACAACGTCGTCAACGTAAAACAGATTCAAACACCGACGGAAGTCGATCACTATCAGATCCAGCGCGCAGTGGACGTTTACGTGACACCGACAGGAGAAGACCTGGGCGGCGTTACCAGCAAGATCCGCGACATTTTGAAGAACCAGCAAATCCCCGGCAACGTACGCGTGAATTTACGCGGGATGGTGCAAGGCATGGAAGCGTCATTTAAGAGCTTCGGTCTCGGATTCATCATTTCGTTCATCTTGCTGTTTCTGATTCTGACCGCCCAGTTCAAGTCGTTCATCGATCCGTTTCTCATCATGTTGGCCATCCCCATGGGATTTGTCGGCGTCTTTGTGATTCTGCCGCTTACGCACAGCACGCTGAACGTCATGTCGCTGATGGGAGTGCTGATGTTAGTGGGCATCGCTGACTCGAACAGCATTTTGATTGTCGACTTCGCTCACAATCTACGGCGGCAGGGTTTGGCCCCGGCCGATGCGGTCATTACTGCGTGCCGCGTTCGCCTGCGGCCTATCCTTATGACTTCGCTAGCCACGATTATCGGCATGATTCCTATGGCCCTGAAGCTGGGCACGGGCGCAGAACAATACACGCCGATGGCCCGCGCCATTATCGGCGGCCTCACGTCGTCAGTGCTGTTGACTATTTTTATCGTTCCGGCGGCATACCTGCTCGTGTACGGGCGGAAGAACGAGAAAGTAGCGGAAGCCGCTCCGGCAGGACCAGCCGAATGAACTGCATGAAGCGACAAATAATATTTGTGTTACTAGCCTCACTAGTCTTGGCCTCGGCGTTGTTTGCCCAGGAATCGATCAGTGTGCAGACGCCCGCGGATATGCCTTCCGCTCCAATGCCGCAAACGATGGCGCGTCAGAACCCGCCTTCGACGCCAACGCCGCCGGCTCATGCCGGGACACCTTCCTCCGCGACTCTGACGTTGAAGCAAGCCGAGGACCTGGCCATCAGGCACAATCCCCAGATCGCGGTTGGCCGACTGATCGCCTTGGCATCGCAGCAAGTCACGCGGGAGGTTCGCTCGAACTTGTGGCCTACGGCAACCGGGGACCTGACGGGCGTGGATGCCCAGTCGGGCAGCCGCATCACTGCGGGCGCACTAAACAACCCCATCATTTACGAACGCGCTGCCGCCGGACTCGTGGTCAGCCAGCTGATCACTGACTTCGGACGCACCACGAATCTTGTCTCGAGCGCGAACTATGCGGCCAAGGCTGAGAGCCAGAACGCGGTCGCGACCCAGCAACAGATTTTGCTGGCGGTCAATCGCGCCTTCTATAACGCCCTGCAAGCGCAATCCGTGCTGACTGTCGCCCAAGAGACGGTGAAGGACCGGCAAACCGTTGCCGACCAGGTCGGCGCCCTTTTCAAGAGCAAACTGAAATCAGAACTCGACTTCAGCTTCGCGAATGTCAACCTTGCACAAGCCCAGCTTCTGCTGCTCGACGCGCAGAACAATGTGGACTCGACCCTGGCGACGCTTTCCATGGTGCTCGGATTTCCGACGGTGCAGAACTACACCTTGGTGGAGGAGATCAGTCTGCAGAGCGCTCCGCCCGGCAACGTCGATGATTTGATTTCCGCCGCCTTCGCCTCGCGTCCGGAAATTCTCTCGCTGCAATACCAATATCAGTCTGCGCGGAAGTTCCAGACCGCCGAGCGCGACCTGCTTTTCCCCAGCATTCGAGCGATGGGCGCCATCGGAGACACGCCGGTCGGCAACGCCGCGGTCGCGCCCAGTCCGGGCGGTCTAAACAATACTTACGGGGCGGTTGGAGGAGATATCGAAATTCCCATCTTCAACGGATTTCTCTACACGGCGAGAGCGCGTGAGGCTAGTCTTCGATCGCAGGCCACCAACGAACGGTTGGCCGACATGCGCAACTTGGTCTCGCGCGATGTCCGCACCAGTTGGCTGAATGCGAATACGGCCTATCAGCGGCTCGCCGTTACACAGCAACTGTTAGAGCAGGCAAAACTCGCCCTCGATCTGGCGCAGTCTCGCTACAAACTGGGGCTGGGTTCGATTGTTGAATTAAGCCAGGCGCAACTGCAACAGACACAGGCGGAAATCAGCAACGTGCAGGCCGGCTACGACTACCGTCTGAGCCTGGCAATGCTGACTTACGAGACGACAGGAATCACTCCATAAAGAAAAACGGGACAGGTTTGCAATCACAAACCTATCCCGTAAGAATTTGGGCTCCTCGCGCTATGCCGCTGCCCGCTCACTCCGCTTGAAGAACTCCAACAGTTCCTCGTTGACCTTATCCTTGAGGGTGGAGCACATTCCGTGCGGCGCACCCGGATAGACCTTGAGCGTTGCTCCCTTGATCATTTTCGAGGAAAGCATGGCGGAGGCGACGATGGGGACGATCTGATCGTCGTCTCCATGCAGCACCAGTGTAGGCACATCAAACTTCTTCAGATCCTCGGTGAAATCGGTTTCCGAAAAGGCCTTGATGCATTCGTAAGCCGCCTTGTGTCCGCAGACCATGCCTTGGAGCCAGAACGAATCTCGCAATCCCTGCGAGACTTTCGCGCCGGGCCGGTTCGCGCCGTAAAACGGAGCGCTGAGGTCCTTAAAGAACTGTGCCCGGTCAGCCTGCACTGAGGCTCGAAGCTGATCAAACACTTCCATCGGCAACCCCGCAGGATTCGTCGCAGTTTTCAACATGAGGGGAGGCACAGCGCCAATCAAAACCGCCATCGAGACTCGCTGCGTGCCATGACGGCCGATATACCGAGCGACCTCTCCGCCGCCTGTTGAATGCCCGACGTGGATCGCGTTTTTGAGGTCGAGCGCCTCGACTAGTGTGGCTAACGTCGTCGGCGTAGGTGTTCATGTCATTGCCGTCCCACGGTTGGCTCGACCGGCCATGGCCGCGACGATCATGGGCGACGCAGCGATAGCCGCGATCAGCGAGGAACAGCATCTGATCTTCAAAAGCATCTGCGCTTAATGGCCAGCCATGGCTGAAGACTACGGGTTGTCCTTTGCCCCAGTCTTTGTAGTAAATCTGCGTTCCGTCTTTGGTGGTGATCGTAGACATAAATTCCTCTCTTTAAAGTCTCGTTGATTCGTTCAACGGAGTGGAAATGCTATGGAAGATGCAATCAAGCCACGGGGCTTCGTCGTAAGCACAAAATAAAAATTGGGCACGCAACTGTCATGGCGGTTCACACAGACTAGTTCTTTTTGGCGCGAGCACCCACTCCCACCCGACAGCAAAACGATACCCAAGTTTAGTACGATTTGCGGGGGCCGTGGGACCGTTGAGCACGAACATTGACAAATTCTAAGGTTCGCCCCGTTCAGGGGCTTATTGCGGACCCACGCGGCAGCAGTACGTCCTTCAGACACGTGTCGATGGTGGAGCGATTGCCGGTTGTTTCCGATAATGCCAGCATGAGCGGAGTTGCGCAAGAACCGCGAACGGCGGTCATGCTTCTGGCGGAAGCGTGGTGGAAAGACTCCGACGGCGGCGTGCAGAAGGTTCCGGCGCGGGTGGAAGACCGCTCGGCCGGAGGCGCGTGCCTGAGGCTGGGGAAATCGATCGAGGTGGGAACCCAACTGGTCGTTCACACCCGCCGCGAGCAATTCTCGGGCGCGGCCAGATATTGCCGCACCGAGGGCAGGGATTATGTAGTCGGTATTCAGAAAGATGCAGTCATGATTCCCATTCTCAGCCAACAACCTGTTCTACCGAAGAAGACCGGAATTAGCAGCGCACCTCTGACTACTCCGGCAGAGATCCCCATCGTATTGATGACACCGCCGGGCGAGGAGACTAAGGCTGCTCCCGCCAAATTGGAAGCCGACAGCCATGGCACGAGCGCCGCGATTTCATCTCCCGAGATCTCGAGGGCGCTTCCGAGAGAACCCAAGACAGAAAAGCCTCTGCAGGAGAATACGACGAAGGTGAGCAAGGCGAGGAAACCTATGCGAAATAAATTGCTCGAACTGGCGCATTGGCGCAGCAAACCGGATGATGAACTCCGAAACGCTAGCAAAGAAGAGGCTCCACAGCCATCGGTTCCGGCGACTCAGGTCCCTATCGTGGCCGCCACCAAGGTCGAGGCCGAACTGTTGCCGGTCGAAGACATCTACCGCACTGCCGGAGTCATGAATGTGCGACATGGCATTCACCGCGTCGTCGAAATGCTGCGCAGCGAACACCTGCGCGGGCTGTCGAAAGACATGAAGCGAGCCGCGGTAATGATGGCGCTTGATGCCGCCGCCATTCCCATCGAGCAGGTGCTGCTCGATTGCAAAGTGCGTCAAACGGCGCTCGACACCTACGAGGCCGGCCAGAAGAAGCAGGTGGAAGCCGAGTGGGCGCGAAAGGCGGAAGAGAACATTCAGATTCAGGCGGAACTTGATCGCGTGAAGGAGCACTACATGGCGCGCATAGCCAGAAACATGGAGAGCGTTGAGCGGGAGAAAGCCACCTTCAGCGATTGGCTCACCAGGAAGCAACAGGAATCGCAGAGCATTGCCGAAGCTGCGGACCTGTTTGCCCAGTCGGCGGTTCCAGAAAACTCAAATGCTGCAACTGCGGGGAAACCGTAGCGCACAGGAACCGAAATGTAAAATCGATGAAGGCCGGTGCAGGGGCTACCAACAGCCCGCGTGCGCGCCACCATCCACGTGGAGCACTTCTCCCGTCACTTGACCCGCACGCGCCAGGTAGAGGACGGCGTTGACAATGTCTTCCACGTCCGCAGTTTTTCCCATTGGCTGCCTCGCATTAAGAGAGTCCAAGGGAGCATCCTTGTGCAGAGCTGTGTCCACAACCCCAGGCGCCACAGCGTTAAAGCGGATGCCGTCTTTTGCGTACTCGATCGCGAGACTCTGGATTACAGTGTTCAAGCCTCCCTTCGTCATCATCGAAACCGAGGCATTTATGCCCGCGATGGGCTGATCCGCGAGCGCCGCGGAGATCGTGACCACGTTCCCCGATTTCTGTTTCAGCATCTGTTTCACTGTGAGCTGAGTCATGTAAAAAAACCCCAGCAGGTTGATCGAGACCAGGGCTTGGAAATCTTCGGTGGTATAGTCCGTGAAACGCTTGGCGCGGTAGATTCCTGCGTTGTTCACTAAGACATCGATGGTCCCGAAATGCCCTGACGCTGCTTCGACAACTTTCGTTGCGGTCTACTGCTCACTTATATCGCCATCGACCACAACCAAGCTGGGCGATGCCGTCAACGACTGACTTGCATTCAGGGCGGTGGCGACGACGTTATAACCTTCCTTTAGGAAGGCCTCCACCAATCCCGCACCAATGCCCCGCGATGCACCGGTAACGATTGCTGTTTTCTTTTCTGACATACACACCCTGGGTGGTTGGAAAACGTGATCGAGAGGTCTCGTCAGCCTACGCGGCGGGTCCGCAACCCCGCTGAAGAACCCAGGAAGTCCCAGACTAAATCAGCGATCTCATCGGCTGCCGTATCCAGTGCGAAATGACCGCCGTCGACGATATGGACTTCAGCATCCGGCACATCCTTGCGGTAGCGCTCCGGCTCGCCAGGGTCGAACGAGAGTTCATACTTGCCCCAGACCACCAGCAGACGCGGTTGCTTCTCGCGCATCCATGCTTGCCATTTCGGATAGGCCTCCACGTTGGTTCGATAGTCGTAGAAGAGGTCGCTTTGGATCTCCGCTTGGCCGGATTGGTTGAGAAAATAAAATTCATCGGTCCACAGATCCGGATCGTAGCGTTCCAGGTTCGGATCGTTTCCCACGTGTCGCGTTCGCGTAGTCGCGAGCGACAACAGATTCGTGCGAAGCGCGGTTTCATTGGCAGTACGATCGGCCCAAAACGCTCGCCGCGTCTTCCAGTTCTCCCCCAGGCCCTCATTGTGCGCGACCGCGTCCTGGATAATGAGCGCGTCAACCCGCTCCGGATGAGCCAATGCCATCCGAAATCCCACCGGACCGCCGTAATCCTGCATGTAGAGCGTATAGTGCGAGAGCCCGAGCGCTTCCGTGAAGTGATTGATGATCTCGGCGTAGTGGTCGAAGGTATAGGCGAACGTTTTCGGGTCGGGCCAGTCGCTATGTCCAAAGCCTGGGTAGTCCGGGGCGATCAGGTGATAGCGAGCGGAAAGCCGTGCGAAGAGCGGCTCGAACATTCGCGAAGAAGAAGGTAGCCCGTGGAGCAGGAGAAGCGATGGGCGCATCTTTCGGACCGGCCTCCCGGTAAGAGATAGAGAGACCATCTACATGTATCGTGCGATAGAAAGTCGAATGTTCCACGAGCCGTTCCTTTCCTTAGGTACGATTCGGATGTTCACATCGTCAGAACGACACGGAATTCGGCCTTCCCGCTCAACATGCGTGCATACGCCTCGGCCGCCTTTTCGAACGGATAAATTTCAGTCATCGGACGCACGCCAGTCAGTTCCGCGAACCGCAAAGTGTCGTCAGCGTCAGCTGGAGTCCCAGCGGTCCAGCCTTGAATCGCTCGGCTTCCATTGATAAGCTGTACCGGCGTGACCTCGATGGGATCGAACGCTGCGCCGATCACCATCAGCTTGCCATTCGGCCCCAGACCGTCGATCAACGCTGTCATCGCTTTCGAGCTGGGCGCTGTTGCCAGAATCACCCGCACCCCGCCCTGCTTCTGCAACCATTCCGTGGCGTTGGTTGTTTGGCTGTCGATGTACTCACTCGCTCCGAGTTTCTTCGCGAGCACTGCATTCTCCGAACCGCGCCCGATGGCCACGACCTTATATCCAAACTTATTGGCGAATTGAATTCCCAAGTGGCCGAGACCACCGATACCTTGCACCACAACCAGGTCGCCGGGTAGCGCGCCACTGTGACGCAGCGCGTTGTAGGTGGTGATTCCAGCGCAGAGCAGCGGTCCTGCGTCAGTGTCCTTGAGGGTGTCGGGTATCGCTACCAATGCATCCGCCGGAGCCACCATGTATTGCTGGTATCCGCCGTCATAACTGACGCCGCAAATCTTCATATTCTGGCAATTGCGAAAATCTCCGCGCCGGCACTCGCGGCACGTTCCGTCGTGGCCGCCGTGCCATCCCACACCGACGCGCTGCCCCTTCTTCCATTCGGAAACGCCATCGCCGACTGCGTCGACGACGCCCGCCACTTCGTGTCCAGGGACACGCGGATATTGAATTCCCGGCCACAGGCCGTCTTTGGTAAGCGCGTCACTGTGGCAGACACCACAGGCCTGGACCTTGATGCGAACTTGCCCCGCCTCTGGTTCGGGAATCTCCCGCTCCACGATCTCGAAATCTGCTCCGGGTTTGGAAATCTGTGCCGCCTTCATCTGTGCTGCCAATGGTTTAGGCGCGACTCTGAGCGTTGCCATAAATCCTCCCTTTGTATTTGTTCTGCGGAGAAGCGCCTCCTCTGTGCGGAGGGCTACGCTGTTATCTGTGACAAGGCGTACGACGCATTGCCAAGCGCCCTGGCATCTAAGCAAGGCTGATTTTGTAGGAGGCAATCTCCTACAACCGATTCGAGGCCGGCTCGAGAGGTCGATTCAGACGGAGAAGGGACGATTGAGCAAGCAACTGAAAATTCATGGGAACCCAGTCTTCCCGCGGGAGTCAATACAGGAAAGCCTGTAGGCGGTGGCACGAAGCGTGCCAAGAGTCCACAGCGCGACAGACTTATTCGAGCTCCGGAACGTAGCAGGGATAGTCGAGTTGCGCGGATGCGGATCAATTTTGGGTCGAGATCGAACGCCTGCACAGGATTGGTAGGAGATGTCTCCGATAAGAGCTGGGCGTGCGGCGCATAGGCGAAACCTCCGCCGCCGAATTCCGTACTGCCGCTCGAACGGCCGACCCGATTTGAGCTCACGACGTAAGAACCGGAAACGAGCGACGCCATGGCGCCCGCGATTTTCCACGACTCTATATTCGTTCCCTGACGCGCGAGGGATGACGATCAGCGAGGCCTTTTGCCTTCCGTAAGCCCGCGCGTGCTCGTTAAACATGGCGTCCGTACACAACAGCACTCCGACCTTGATTCCTAACACTTCGGCCACATCAAACCCCGAACCATTGCCGGCGTACCATTCGCTTTCAAACCAGCCTGGCTCGTTAGGAAAATAATGTTTTCGGTGGAAGGGGCGAGCAAATCCCTTCTCAAGTGCGAACGCTTCATTCGCCAACCGCTCTCCGTCCCATACCGGCCGTGAAGAAATGATGGCAGGAAGATTCAATTCGCTCAGCCCTTCAACTCCCTGCTGATGAGCATGGATACTGCGATCCGCAGCCTCCCGAGAAAACACAGCTTCGTCCGCCAGCCATGGGCCGAATGGCAACTCATTGGTGACCAGAATGTCAGGACGCGCGGCACTTATGGATTCCTTTAACTTGCCCCAGCGAGCGTCTCCCACTGACAAACCTTCGGGCCATTCGACAAATGCGATCTTCATGTTGTCACCAAATCCGACACACGATCTTCGGGCTTTTGGATATAGCTTGTCACCGGCATCGAAGCCCCTTTCGATCTCAGAAGAACGGGGATTTTCGCGAACAGATGTTCGCATTCTGGACGCGCGCAAAATGGCCGTTTTCGGACCTTGGGGACAAAACAACAAAGGAACCTTCACCGCCGCCTACAACCCCGTCATTTTCTCCAACCGCTCGGGATAACGATCTCCCTCCACCTTAATCTGCGACGCCGCCGCATCGATGTCCTGCAGGTCTTCGGGCGTCAGTTGGATCGATACCGCCCCGATGTTCTCTTCCAGGCGATTGAGTTTCGTCGTGCCAGGAATTGGAACCATCCACGGCTTCTGCGCCAGCAGCCAAGCGAGTGCGATCTGAGCGGGAGTCGCCTTCTTCTGCTTGGCAATGCTACCGAGCAGATCGATCATTGCCTGGTTCGCCTTAAGTGCGTCAGGCGTAAAGCGGGGCAACGTGCTGCGGAAATCAGTGCTTTCGAATTTCGCATTTTCATCGATCTTGCCTGTCAGGAAGCCCTTCCCGAGCGGGCTATAGGGCACAAACCCGATCCCGAGTTCCTCGAGTGTAGGAATCACTTCCTGCTCCGGCTTCCGCCACCACAACGAGTATTCGTTCTGCAATGCCGTGAGCGGCTGTACCGCGTGGGCACGACGAATGGTCTTGACGCCTGCCTCCGACATTCCGAAGTGCTTGACCTTACCGGCTTGGATCAGTTCCTTCACCGCTCCAGCAACATCTTCAATGGGCACGTTCGGATCAACACGGTGCTGATACAGCAGATCGATCGCATCAACCTTCAAACGCTTGAGCGATCCTTCGACAGCTCGCTTGATGTGCGCGGGCTGGCTATTCACACTGGGCACGCCCGGCCGATTGTCTTTACCACTCAAATCAAATCCGAACTTTGTGGCGATCACCACTATCCCGCGGAAGGGAGCAAGCGCCTCTCCCACCAATTCTTCGTTCAAAAACGGACCGTAGACTTCAGCGGTGTCGAAAAATGTGATGCCACGATCCACTGCGGCATGCAGAACTTCGGTCATCTCTTTCTTGTCTTTGGGTGGACCGTAGGAAAAACTCATTCCCATGCATCCCAGCCCCATGGCTGAAACTTCCAGATTACTTTTCCCAAGTTTTCGCTTTTGCATCGCTTCTCCTTCTGAGCCGGTTCTCTGATTTCGAGATTAGAAGCAAACGCCGCGAAGGCGGTATCCCGATCCTGCCGATTTATTGCCTATTTCTCTTGTGACGTGAGAAATCGTTGCTGCATCCAGCACCAAGCGGCTATCCTATGCCGGTAGTGGACACATTGAAACACAGCGGTAAACACGTCTCTTCGACACCAAATCGGTTGCGCGATCTCCGCGCCCAGCTGGCTCGCAGGATTGCCTCTTTTATTGGATCGAAAGAGAAACTGATAACCAGCGTTCCCGGCTTATTGCTCTCCAGACGGACCGCCCCTACGGCCCCAGCCACAGCGACTTACGAACCGAGCCTGGCCGTCGTCGCGCAAGGCCGGAAGAAAGCCTCCCTCGCTGGAACAACCTTCATCTTTGATGAGTCTCGATACCTGCTGACCTCGCTCGATCTTCCAGTCATCTGCAACGTGTTCGAGGCCAGTGAAGAGGTCCCCTATCTCTGCTTCGTGCTTAAGCTCGAAATGCCTGTGATCCGCGAGCTTCTGAGCCGCGCGGAAATTCAGGCGCCCGCGGTGCCCTCTGGCAGCCCTGCCATGGCAACGGGTAAGACCACAGTCGAACTGCTCGATGCATGTTGCCGGCTCGTCGACCTGCTGAACACGCCACAGGACATTCCTTTTCTGAGCGGGCTGATTCAACGCGAGATCATCTACCGAATTCTCCGCGGGCCTGAGGGGGAACGTCTTCGCGCGATCGCGACGCTGGGAGATCAGAGCCACCGCACCGCCAAAGCGATCGCGTGGGTCAGGGAGAATTACGCGAAGCCGCTACGCGTGGAGGATCTGGCAAGACTTGCAGCCATGGGCGTGTCTACGTTGCATCACCATTTCCGGGCGCTGACCGCCATGAGTCCTCTTCAATATCAAAAGCACCTTCGCTTGCATGCGGCGCGGGAACGCATGCTTATCGACGGTCTGGACGCCGCCAGCGCAGCTTTTGAAGTTGGATATGAAAGCGCAAGCCAATTCAACCGCGAATACAGCCGCTTTTTCGGCCAACCACCCATGAGGGACATTCGCACGCTCCGCTCGCCGGGCGCTCTGCCCCTGGAGTCGATCGGTAATCGGCCAAGCGCCAACTGACTGCGTCGCCAGACGGCTGAACCATTCTGATTTTCGCGTTCGTAGAGAACTTTAGCGTGGAGATTTCCGTTTGGGTTTCGGCTTAGTCTTGCCCTTAAGATTAAGCGCCACTGCGGCGCGGATGAGATCCTTCAAGGCCGCCTCATTGATCTTATCGCCTTCATGGATATCGATGGCGCGTCTGACATTCCCGTCGAGGCTCGCGTTGAACAGACCTGCAGGGTCCTTCAATGCCGCTCCCTTGGCAAATGTCATCTTGACAACATTCTTGTGGGTCTCTCCCGTGCAGACAATGCCGGCCTGAGAAAACACAGGAGTCCCGGACGATGTCGGCTTGACCCACTTCCGCTCTTCGACGATGTCAGGGTCCGCCTGGTGAATGATCGTCCGCACTTTCGCGAGCATCTTCCCACGCCAGTCCCCAAGTTCCTTGATCTTCATGTCGATGAATGCAGATGCAGATTCCACGGCGACGTCCTCTTTCATGATCAAGTCCGATGCACGCAAATAATTTAACTGCGCCCAGCAGAAGCTGCAACCGACGCTCATGTAGGACTGAAAATGAGGAAAATGTAAGGACAGACGGGTCGTACTCCAGGTTCAATTCGCAAAAAACAGGTAAGCGTCCGGTCTGTCCTTATGTCATGTCTCGTGATCTTCGCACCTGGCCGCCCAGGCGCGAGGCCTAGCGATGCGCTGGTCGTCCCGCGACCGACTTTCGATGACGTGTCCATAGTAGACTTCTAAGCGCGCTTGGCGGCCGCCTTGTAGAAATGCAATCCTGACCGAAGTGTCATCGTTTTCACGGCCGGTTGCAGCGCCGCGGAGGTCGCGATGGACAAGAAGACTTCGCCGACAGCAAATAAGTCTCAGCAGACGTCGCCTGAAGCTCCCTTCACCACGTTCATTCAACTGGACGGAAGGTCTGCCGTTCCACCGCAGTTTCGAACTCCGGGTACTTTTACGATCACCCGGCTCCAATCGCCGGTCGGGCTTCCTGACCGAATCACAAAGCTATCACCCGTCCCTGCTCTGCTAGTCTCAATCTCCCTTAAGTCTCTGCCACCATCGAGCTATCAGGTGTGGACGGCGGACAAGCTCATTGCCACATCCACCGTTCACCCGTTTCGCTCCAACGTCATCGATTTCGATTCACAGCCGAGGTGCTGGGCAGGTAGCGCCTTCGATTACGTTCACTATTCTGTCCCTCGTAAGGACCTGGATGATATTGCCGAGGATCTCGGTTTTGGCCGCGTAAGTGACTATCGCCTGGTGGTGCTCGAAGACGATCTGGTTGTCGCCCAGATCACTAAAAGCATCCTTCCGTTCCTTGGGCGGAGCGACCGTCTCTCAGTGTTGGCTCTCGATCAATTGAGCCTGGTTCTCGGAGCGCATCTTCTTCAGCGCTACGGTGTACTCCAGAAAACAGCGCGGCGTTCCAAGGGAGGTCTGGCGCCATGGCAGAAGCGACGAGCGTCGGAACTTCTTCACGACAACATACATGGCCGGATCCGGCTTTCTGACATTGCACGCGAATGCGGACTTTCCGTTAGCCACTTTGCCCGCTCATTCAAAACCTCTTTCGGAATCTCCACGCACCAGTGGCTGATGGAACATCGCATTGACCACGCTAAACAACTGATGGGCCAGACCAACATGTCGCTGATCGATATCGCGATTCAGTCGGGATTCAACGATCAGCCAGCGTTCACGCGCACTTTCCATCAATTCGTGGGCGTCAGCCCAGGAAGATGGCGACGGCATTACACGACAAGTCACTCTGGAAAGTAAGGTCCCAGGTTCCACGTTTCAAGTAGCCGCGTTTACCCGCCTTGCAGGTGCGACTCAGTTTTGGCAAATAAACAACAAAATCAGCAAAATCCTGCAAGAGAGCACGCGCACAAAAGACTTAAGGTTACCCGGTCACGCTTTGATGATGGTCTAGTGCTATAGGAACTGTTGTTTCGAGGTCTAAGAACCGGTGAACGATGGCTAAAACTAATCCACCGGCGCACATTCGGGTGATCGAGGAAACGCCTGCGTACTGGAGGGTTGTATTCGACTACCCGCCCTTCAACATAGTGGACGCGACCATCTTCGAAGGCCTGCAGGATCTGCTCGTTCGGATGGACACCAGCCCGAGCCTGCGTGTTGCCGTATTCGAAAGCGCCAACCCCGAGTTCTACCTTGCCCATTTTGATTTGACCGGAAAGATAGGGAATATCCTGAGTGCTGTCGGGGCTTCCGGCCTCCCGATTCTGATGGATACGTTCGTCCGTCTCACCAAGTCCCCGGTGGTCAGCATCGCCAAGATCCGAGGCTGCGTCCGGGGCGTGAGCAGCGAGTTCGTCCTCGCGTGTGATATGCGCTTCGCGTCGCGCGAGAACACGCGACTGGGCCAGCCCGAGGTCGGGGTGGGACTGCATCCGGGCGGCGGCGGTACGGAACGCCTACCAGATCTGGTCGGCCGCGGCCGGGCGCTCGAAATCATTCTCGGCGCAAACGATTTCGATGGCGACACCGCGGAACGATACGGATACGTCAACCGGGCATTTCCAGACGCCGAACTGGACGGCTTCGTCGACGCGCTGGCGCGCCGGATCGCCTCCTTCGACCGGCGTGCTATCGCCGCCGCGAAGAATCTCGTCAACCATGTCTCACTGCCGTCCGCCGACCGGCTCCTCGCCGCCATCACTTCCTTTGAGACCGCGCTGACGTGGCCTGAAACGCAGCAGCGAATCCAAACTCTGTTAGACCGCGGACTCCAACGAGACAGCGACTTCGAGAATCGGTGGCCCGCGGTGCTCGGCACGCTGCTCGAGAAGTAAGTAGTTTGTAGCGGTGCAGCGTCAACCACGCGGTTCAAGCTTTTTTGGCAATAAACAACAAAACCAGCAAAATTCTGCAAGAGAGCGAGCCAGCCCTGAGCCTAGGGTGAGTGAGGAGCATTATGACTTCAGATTCCACGCAACGCTCTAAACGTCTGACCCGCGACAACGCCCTATTACTCCTGGTGGATCACCAGGTCGGTTTGTACACCGGGGTGCGCGACATCGACATCCTCCAGCTCAAGCACAACATCGTTGCTCTGACTCGAGCGATGCTCGTACTCAAAGTGCCCGTTATTGTGACCACGACGACCGAGAAAATGTGGGGACCGCTTATCCCCGAACTCGCCGAGGTTTTACCCGGCGTGCAGAGAATCGAACGTACCACGGTCAATGCGTGGGACGAAAAGCGCGTCGTCAACGCGGTTAAGGGTACAGGGCGTAAGAACCTTGTGGTGACGGGCATTTCCACAGACGTTTGTCTCGCCTTCCCAGCCATGGCTGCGCTGGCAGACGGGTTCCAGAGTTATGCGGTGATCGACGCCTCCGGCGGTTTCAGTCAGACTCAGGTCGAAATGGGGATTGTACGCATGCAGCAAGCTGGTGTCGTTCCTGTGGGCTATTCCAATGTCGCTATTGAAATTTTGGCTGATAATGCGGCACCGGAGGCGGAGCAGGTCTACGCAGCGCTCGGCATGCCGTTCAGCACGTTGGTTTTTGGTCTGAGGCAATATTATTCTCAAGTCGTGTGAACGGTACGGCGCATAGAGGCTGATGCGCAGGAGAGGAAAAAGACAAAGGAGAAGAAGCAATGACACCGAAATCAATGCACAATAAACCCAGCATCGTGTTCTGCCATGGGCTCTGGGCAGACGGCTCGTGCTTTAGCAAGCTGATCGTTCCCCTTCAAGCGGAGGGGTATGAGTGTATTGCGGCGCAGTACGGCCTTAACACAACGGCCGAAGACGTCGCTTTGGTGAAGGCAACGATTGGGCGGGTCAGCGGCCCTGTCGTTCTCGTCGGCCACTCCTACGGCGGGAGCGTCATCACAGGCGCCGGAGTCGACGATCGCGTTGCCGGGCTCGTTTACATCTGCGCGCTCGCTCCGGACGCCGATGAGACATCTCAGACACAGCAATCTAACTTCCCGAAGACAGACGTCTTCTCCCACATCGAAGTCGTGGATGGTCGTATCTGGCTTCGTGCCGAAGGTACCAAGTATTTCTGCGGAGATCTTTCGGAGCAGGAGCAGAAGCTCGTTTGGGCGACTCAGGGCGTCCCCAAACCCGATTTGTTCGACGCGAAAGCCGGGGGAACCGCTTGGAAGTCGAAGCCAAGCTGGTACATCGTCGGCAAAAAAGACCACACCGTGCATCCTGATCTGGAGCGTTTTTTCGCCAAGCGCATGGGGGCAACCACCTATGAACTCGATAGCAGCCACGTGCCGATGCTCTCCCAACCGGAACGTGTCATCGACGTGATTCGCACCGCCGCGAAAGCCGTCGAAAGAGCCACAGCAGCAGCGTAAAGTCCCCCGGGACTTGGCGCCGGCAGCGGTCTCAGTAACCGTTCAGTCCGGTTGCGATGATTTGTCGTCCCGTCCGGCTGAACGGTTACCGGATTGACCCAGTGTCTTTTTGCCATTGGTGAAGGCCGGGAACGAGATCTCGATAGATACGAAAATCGAGATTGAGCGATTCGGCCTTACCCGCTCTAAACGTAAACCTCAGTTCACAACGGTGGGCGGCATCAGCCACGCGCGTCGGTTCCCTGTATAGTGACTCAACTCCTGGAGGGAACCATGCGCCACCGAATTCTCTACCTGCTGTACGTCGTAATCTTTGCGACCGCCGCCTACGCGCAAAGCCATTGGGCCGCACCCGATGACAAAAGTGCGAAGTTCATGATCGACATGGAACGCAAGTGGGCCGAAGGCGTTTGCACGAACAACGGGGTGGTCGCTGAGTTGTTGGCCGACGATTTCCAGGGCACCACCACTGGCGGCGAACGTTACAACAAGGCCGATGAACTGCGCGATGAGAAGGGCCCACACTCCGCGCACCACTGCGGACTCGATGATGCCAAGGTTCGCTTCTTCGGCGAAGACGTGGCCATCATTTACGGCAGCGAGCACGCCATCGGCAAAGACAAAACCCATCCGGACGCGAAGCAGTGCCAGGTCTGGACTGATACCTGGCTAAAGCGCAATGGGAAGTGGCAGGTCGCTGCCGCACAGGACAACAAGGTCGATTGCAAGTAGCTGGAAGAGCTTAATCTGTCGCCGACGTAAGACACGAGATCGTTCTCACTAAACCTTTAGCACGGCCCGGAACCCCCTGGCGGCATAGTACGATTCCGCACCGTTGTGATACACGAAGACCGTGTCGTAGCGGCGATCACAAAAGAGAGCGCCGCCGAGTTTTCTGATAGCGGGAGGTGTTTTCACCCAGCTCGACGTTTTCGCATCGAAAGCTCCAAGTTTCTGCAACTCTCGATACTGCTCTTCAGTTAAAAGCTCAACACCCATGGCAGCCGCCACATCAAGCGCGGTATCTTTTGGTCTATTTTCTTTCCTTGACTCCAGCGCTTCATGGTCGTAGCAAAGACTTCTGCGTCCCTGAGGACTTTCCGCGGAACAATCATAAAAAACATATTCGCCGGTTTTCTTATCGTGGCTAACAACGTCCGGTTCACCGCCGGTTCTTTCCATTTCATCGAGTGACCACAGTTTTTCAGCACTCGCTTCCAGCTTTGCTTGCACTTCAGCCCATTCAAGACTTTTATGCCGGTTCATGTTCTTTTCGAAACGGGTTTTCAACGATCCGAGCAGTTGTCTGCGTTGTTGCGGTGACAACTGCTTTGTAGTCCTCTTAAGTGCTTGGTGCATTGCTTTGCGATCTCCCTCGATTCAAGACTTTTGAGCTGCTTGAGGCGGCCACTTCGGCACTTCAACGCCGAACTGCTTGGAGTACTCCGCGTTCAATCGTTGCCAGGAGCCGAACTTGATGGCCTCGGGCCCAACGATGCGACCGATCGGAGTTCCGCTGAGAAGATGATCGAGAACGTCGAAACAAATGTGCCATCCAGCAGCGCCCATTGCGATGAAACGGTGGCCGATGTTGGTCCACAACGTCAGGCGCGTGCCGCCACCAGAGGCGTCGAGTTCCCACCGCATATCGAAACCGCCCCACTTGTACTCAAGCAGCTTGGGGCGATCGGCTCGCGTCACGGTGGTTTCGGTAATGTGCGGCGCAGGCGCGCCGACCGTGGTGAGTTTCACCGTGGTCCCAACCGCACCCAGGCTCCTGTCGGCATCGAAGGGCGCCCACTCTCGCAAATGGACTGGATCGGTGATCGCCTCCCAGACCTTTTCCGGCGAATGGCGCAGTTCACGGACGAGAATGAGCGTCCACTTTTCTCCGTCCTTCTGTACCTGGGCTATGCTGCCGGGACTTGGCGTGTAGTGCTCGCGATCGAGCATCTTCATCCCCTCCTTAGCGTGATTGGCGTGCCAGCTGAGTGAGCTGAATGAGGTTTCCGCAAGTGTCCTTTAGCATGGCAATGGTTGAGGCGGTCACGTCGGTGGGCGGCATCGTGAACTCAGCGCCGCGGCCCTTGATCCGCTCGTAGTCGCCCTTAACGTCATCGGTGAAGAACATGGCGCCGGGCTGGTTCTGCTGAAACATCGCCTGCTGAAACGCTTTTGCTGCGGGGTTGTTGTTGAGCGCCAGTTGCAGTTCCGTGCCGTCCGACTCCTCGGGCGACGCCACGGTCAGCCAGCGAAACGGGCCCTGACTGAAATCGCCCTCCTTGGTAAAGCCCAGTACATCGGTATAGAAGCGGAGTGCTTTGTCCTGGTCGTCGACGTATATAGTAGTCAGTTTGATTTTCATTTCTTGTCTCCTCTTGTGCCGCGTCGTCTTCGGCGTGTCTTCTTTTTCGTTGGGGTTGATTGCTCGATGCGGTCGAGGTGTCGTTCGAGCGCATCTAGGTGAGCGGACCAGAACCTGCGGAACTGAGCCAGCCAGGCATCGACCTCGCGAAACGGTTCAGGTTTCAGCCGGTATAGACGGCGCTGCGCGTCCACCGTGGATTCCACGAATCCCGCCTCGCGCAGCACGCGCAGGTGCTTTGACACGGTCGGCTGAGGCATTCGAAGTTGACGCTCAATCTCTCCCACCGACTGCTGGGACGAGACCAGCAAGCTCAATATCGCCCGGCGGTTCGGCTCGGCAATGATTTCAAAGGCAGATTCCACCTTCTTCATATACTCCACTGTGCATATACTTGTCAAGGCATATACGAACAACCAGCCCATTGACAGTTTCAGCCTGTTGTGGAGTTCGGATTCTCTATGCGACTATTCGCTCCATTGAGAGCCTCGCGGCCGACGTTCATCCGTTGTATCGTTGATATCCTGTGGCTCTTCCCATTCCAAGACATTACGCGGCGATGGAGGCCTCTCCCGCGGCGACCCTGCCGGTTGGTCAAAACTGGCAGTACGAGCCCAAGTGGGATGGCTTCCGATGTTTGGCTTTTCGTAATAGAAAGACAATCGACCTGGAGTCGAAAGCCGGCAAGCCTCTTACACGATACTTCCCTGAGCTCGCGTCTTCCCTGCTCGCTCTGCGAGCTTCTCAATTTGTTCTGGACGGCGAACTTGTTGTTCCGGCCGGCAAGGGTCTCTCCTTCGATCACTTGCTGATGAGGATTCACCCTTCGAAAAGCCGGGTGGAGAAGTTGAGTAAGGAAACTCCTTGTCTGTTCATTGTTTTCGATTTGCTGGTGAATGCGGCAGGGGAATCTCTGGTAGAACGCTCGCTTGAAGAACGCAAAGGGGAGCTGGATTCATTCGCTTCCAAATATTTGAAGGGCGTCAAAACCGTACGCCTTTCGCCTCGGACCTTAGAGATATCCAAGGCGCGCTCGTGGTTTCGCATGGGCACAGCCGTGGATGGAGTAATCGCAAAGCGCCGGGATCTTTCCTATCAGACCGGGACTCGCACGGGTATGCAGAAGATCAAGAAAATGCGAACCGCGGATTGCGTGGTTGGAGGGTTCCGCTATCTCGAGAAACAGCCTCTTGTCGGTTCCCTGCTATTGGGCCTCTATAACCGGGCAGGCCAACTTGATCATGTTGGATTCACTTCTTCCATCAATGCCACCGTTCGCCCCGCACTCACTCGGAAGTTGCGAAAATTAATTAAGCCGCCGGGCTTCACCGGAAAAGCGCCAGGAGGTCCGAGCCGATGGAGTAGCAAACGCACCAGCGAGTGGGAACCGCTGAATCCGAAGCTGGTAGCTGAAGTGCAATTCGACCATTTCACTGGCGGAAGGTTTCGCCACGGCACCAAATTTCTTCGCTGGCGGCCGGACAAGAAACCCTCCAGTTGCACGATCGATCAGGTCGAACGGGAGGAACGATCTGCCCTCAACCTGCTTTGATAGTGGGAAATCTTCGATCAAGCTTAGCCCAGTAAACCGGCGCCGCGCCAGGTGGATGCGGAGTTCTTTCTTCCGGGGACATTCAAACCTTCATCGCACTTGGCGGTCGCCTTGGCAGTCTGTTCTGCTTGTCAGCGTCTATACGCGCCAGAGGCTCCTCGAGAGCGCATTTGCAACCAGATTTCCAGTGGCCATCTTGTACCACATGCCTCAGCCTCTCGCCGTCCTCTTTGAATATCACCGGAATGACCTCCATCACGACTTCTGCTCTCAGCTTGAAACAACGACCGCGGTGTCCGGTACGTAATGCTTTGAAATACATCAGGCCGTAGCCTGGTGTAATTCGACCCCTCCGCGCGTTTACTTGATTGGCCGCGAACCGGTGATGAGGATGTCCACGAGTCTCCTGGCGCTTCGCTGCCAGTCGGGACCGGAGGCTACGTGCGAGACGCCAATCAGCGCGCGGAGCAGATCGAATGGCTCGAGATCTCTGCGTATGTGTCCGCTCTTGATTGCGCGCTTCACCAACGAATCAATCGCTCCCTTGATCTGAGTGCGTGAGTCTTCATACAGCTTCGAAGGCCCTCCAACCAGCGAATTCAAGGCGGGGGCGATGATCTGCTTGGTCGCGATGTAGTCTACGAACAACAGCATCCATGCTCGCAAGGCTTCGATGGGAGGAAGGTTTGCTGAGAACTTCTTCGCGGCTGCGGCCGCCTTTTCCACTTCAGTCCGATAGACCGCTTCGATCAGTGCATCGCGCGTAGGAAAGTGGCGATACAAAGTCCCCGCTCCAACCCCTGCCTCTTTGGCGATGTCGTCGAGGCTGGCGTTCGCACCGGACCGGGTAAACGCCTCTTTTGCCACTTCCAGAATGCGCTCGCGGTTCTGCTGCGCGTCAGCGCGGGGTTTTCGCGGAGCTTTCTGATTTTTCGTTGGCATGCCAAAAAAGTTGCAACCGGAGATAGTCTCCGGTTATCTTATCTACTGATTCGGAGACACTCTCCGTTTTAGCCGGACCGCGGCAGCCTGTCAATAGCGGGTTCCTGGTTTTGCCGCTTCGTTCTTCCGGCTTCGGGAGGTTGGAAAAATGAATCCACGTGCTCGTTACGAACCATCAATAAATTCAAAGTCTGGTTGCGCCGACCTCATGACGATGGCGGAGCGGGAGTTGTCAGCATTCTTCAACGCCGTCACCCAGTTGTTCGGGTCAGAAGAAGCAGAGCTCTCGGCAGAAGACTGGCTGCACGAGTTGATCGAGATCGACAGCCTGCCTACTTCAGCCCGCGAATGGAGATTGATCACCGCAAAAGTTTCGACCCGGCTTGCGAGCCGAGCGCCCTCTTCGTCTCTACAAACCGAATTCACAAATGCTTAAGGGGAAATAAATATGCGTGTTTTTGTCACCGGAGCTACTGGTTTCATAGGTACGGCAGTCGTCCGGGAGTTGATCGACGCTGGTCATCAGGTGCTCGGTCTTGCGCGCTCAGAAGCCGCAGCCCAATCTCTTGTCGCGGCGGGAGCCGCCGCACATCGCGGTTCGCTCGAAGATCTCGAAAGCCTTCGCAGCGGCGCTGCGGCTGCCGACGGAGTGATCCACACTGCTTTTATCCACGATTTCTCAAACTATGGGCCGGCCGCCGAGGCGGATCGGCGTGCCATCGAGACTCTCGGCAGCGCGCTCGCAGGCTCCGATCGCCCGTTGATCGTCACCTCCGGAACTTTGCTCGCTCAACGCGGAGGCCCAGTCGCAACAGAAGAGGATGCACACGATCCCGACTTTCCGCGCAAGTCGGAGGATGCCGCGCTGGCGCTGGCGGCAGACGGAGTCCGGGCGTCTGTGCTGCGGCTTCCGCCTTCGGTTCATGGCAACGGTGATCACGGCTTTGTGCCCCAACTGATCAGCGTCGCACGTGAAAAGGGCGTTTCCGCATTCATCGAGGACGGAGTCAATCGCTGGCCCGCAGTGCATCGGCTCGATGCTGCTCATCTATATAGGCTCATGCTTGAGAAAGGTAGTGCTGGAGCCACGTGTCACGGCATCGCCGACGAAGGCGTTCCGACTCGAGAGATCGCCGAGGCAATCGGCCATGGCCTGAATGTACCGGTCGTCAGCAAATCGCACGAGGCAGCAGACGATCATTTTGGGTGGATCGCTCGCTTCTTTGGCATCGACGGCCCAGCTTCCAGTGTGCTGACGCAAGAACGGTTGGGATGGAGACCGGTTCAGCCGGGGCTCATCGCTGATCTGAACGCGGCGCACTATTTCGAACACGCTACCGACGCCGTTCCTTTGCATGGCTGAGGCGTGAATTTAAAGCAATCAATACAAGGAGTAGAAAATGACGAACATGATTGAGACAACTACATTTGGAGCAACTTCGACCACAGACGACGTTTTATCAGGCGTAAATCTGAAGGGAAAACGGATTCTCGTGACCGGTGTTTCGGCTGGACTTGGCGTGGAGACGGCGCGCTCACTGGCAGCACATGGAGCCCACGTTGTAGGTGCAGCCCGGGACTTGACGAAGGCCAAACGGGCGACCGTACAAGTAGAGAAAGAAGCTGCGGCGAATGGTGGAAGCTTCGAACTTATTGAGCTCGATCTCGCTAGTTTGAAGAGTGTGCGTGCCTGTGCTGACGGGCTGCTGGCGAAAGGGGCACCGTTTGATGTGATCATCGCCAATGCCGGAGTGATGGCCACGCCGTTCGGCCACACCGCCGATGGCTTCGAAACGCAGTTCGGGACGAATCACCTGGGCCACTTTGTCCTGGTCAACCGGATTGCGCCGCTCATTCGGACAGGAGGGCGCCTGATCAACGTGTCTTCCGCTGGTCACCGCTACTCCAACGTCGATCTTGTCGATCCCAATTTTGAACGAACACCCTATGACCCCATGGTTGCATATGGCCGATCGAAGACGGCGAACATTCTCTTCGCGATTGAATTCGACAAACGCCACCGGAACCGGGGCCTTCGCGCAGCGGCGGTGCATCCGGGAGGCATTCAGACCGAACTCGGTCGCTACCAGAATCCTGGCCGAATAGAGAAGATGATCGACCAGATAAATCAGCAACGCGCAGCGGAGGGCAAAGGCCCCTTCCAATGGAAAACGATTCCACAAGGAGCCGCAACTTCGGTGTGGGCTGCTGTTGTCGCCTCCGCCGACCACATCGGTGGCCAGTACTGCGAGGATTGTCACGTAGCTCAGGTCGTGCCGGACGACGTACCCGCCTCCATAAACGAAGGTGTACGCGGTTACGCGATCGATACCAAAGCTGCCGAGGCTCTCTGGAAGAAAAGCGAAGAAATGGTTGGAGAGTCCTTCTAACTTTCTGAGGAATAACACATCAGGAGAAATGAAATGGTTGAACAAAAAGATCTCTCGGGCAGCTTCACTCTCCCCGGCAAATCGATGACATTAAACCGCATGGGCTACGGCGCAATGCAACTGGCCGGCCCGGGCGTCTGGGGACGGCCTAAAGATGTCAATACCGCCGTTGCTGTTTTGCGAGAGGCAGTAGAGTCGGGCGTGAACCACATCGACACCAGCGACTATTACGGGCCTCATGTCACTAATCAGATCATCAAACAGGCGCTCCACCCTTATGCCACGGACCTTGTGATCGTCACCAAAGTGGGCGCGCGCCGAGGTCCAGACAAATCCTGGCTGCACGCTCTTTCCCGCCAGGAGTTGGCGGATGCTGTCCATGACAACCTGAGAAATCTGGGCCTCGACCATCTTGATGTCGTCAATCTTCGGGTCGGCGGAATCATGGAGCCTGGCGAGGAGTCGATCGAGGAGCCGCTGACCGCGCTGATCAAACTCAAGCGTGAAGGACTGATTCGTCACATCGGTCTGAGCAACATTTCTCCCCGGCAGTTGGCCGAAGCGCAAGCGATGACAAAGGTTGTCTGCGTGCAGAATTTCTACAATGTGGCCCAGAGGAACGACGATGCTTTCATCGACGACCTGGCTGCCCAAGGCATAGCGTATGTTCCGTTTTTCCCGCTCGGAGGTTTCACTCCATTACAGTCGTCGGCGCTTGACGCAGCCGCAGCGTCGCTCAAGGCCACACCCATGCAGGTTGCGCTTGCGTGGCTTCTGCAGCGCTCGCCCAATATCCTACTGATCCCTGGAACATCTTCTCTCGCGCATCTTCGCGAGAATCTTCAGTCTTCTCTGCTTCGGATTTCTCCTGAAGTGATGGCCGATCTCGACGCAATCGGGACTACGCCGACCAGATCGACATCGAGCAGAAGCGCTGCAGTGCACCGTGGGACAGTCGCTTAGGGGTAGAAAAAATGCCCATTCTAAATGTATTATCGCGGCAGGATTCACCAATGGAACCGACAAAACCCGAAATTCCGCGTGAAGCCATCGAGCTCTACAACGATTTCATTCATGGTGAGATTAGTCGCCGCGCCTTTATGGATGGCATACAGCGACTGGCGGGCGGTCTGGCGGCAGCCACGGTTATCAATGCATTGATGCCGAATTATGCGCTGGGCCAGCAGGTTTCCCGCACCGATGACCGAATCAAGGCTACCTACGAGACCGTTCCCTCCCCCAAGGGCAACGGAAGTATTAAGGGATATCTCGTGCGGCCGATCAGCGCCGACACCCGCTCCGAGACGGTAACGAAGTTGCCCGGCATAATCGTGATCCATGAGAATCGAGGTCTGAACCCGCATATCGAGGACATCGCGCGGCGGCTTGCCCTGGCCAACTTCATGGCATTTGCGCCGGACGGACTCACCTCTCTGGGCGGCTATCCGGGCGACGACTATAAGGGCGGCCAGATGTTCAACAAGATCGACAAGGAGAAGATGTCCGAGGATATGGTGGCTGCGGCCTTGTGGTTGAAGTCGCGCGCTGACTGCACGGGAAAGATCGGCGCTACCGGCTTCTGCTATGGGGGTTCGACCGCCAATATGTTAGCGGTGCGGCTGGGAGCCGACCTGGCGGCAGCAGCGCCGTTCTATGGCGGCCCTCCCGCCCCAGAGGACATCCCGAAAATTAAGGCGGCGATCCTGGTGCATCACGGAGAACTCGACACTCGTCTGGCAGCTACGTGGCCCGCGTACGACAAGGCGCTGAGCGCGGCGAACGTTCCGCACGAAGGCTATATTTATCCGGGCGCAGGACATGGCTTCAATTGCGACGCGACGCCGGAACGGTATAACAAAGCCGCGGCCGATCTGGCCTGGCAACGCACAATCGACTGGTTTAACAAATACGTGCGTGGCTGATTCCGCGCTGAGCGGTTAGACCTGCGCTCTGCCGCCGTCAACGAACAGTTCAATACCGGTGACGAAACTGGAGTCATCCGAAGCGAGAAACAGCGCCACCTTCGCAACTTCATCGGGCTCCCCCATGCGTCCCATCGGGATGGTGGACACAAGCCGCGCAATCACGTCTGAAGGTTGTCGATTCACGAGGGGCGTATTGATGGGACCCGGACTAACAACGTTTGAGCGGATACCACGGTCCTTCAGATCTGTAGTCCAGGTTCGCACCAATGAGCGGATTGCAGCCTTACTCGCGGCGTAGACGCCGAACCCGGCACTCCCCTTAACACTCGCGACAGAGCCGTTGAGAATGATAGAGCCGCCATCCCTCATGAGCGGCAACGCCTTTTGCACTGTAAACAGCGTTCCCCTTACATTGATGTTGAACAGCTTGTCGAAGTGCTCCTCAGTGACGGCCCCAAAGGGAACAAATTCGCCAACGCCGGCGTTGGCGAAAACAATATCGATTCGTCCCTTTGCGTTTGAGACAGTCTCGTAGAGACGATCAAGGTCAGATAGTTTGGCAACATCTCCCTGAACGCCAGAAACGTTGCTGCGATTGCTTTTACCGCCTCGTCGAGTTCCTTTTGACGACGGCCCGTGATGAAGACGTACGCACCCTCCTCAGCGAATAGCTTTGCCGTAGCCAACCCAATCCCTTCCGTACCCCCAGTAATGACTGCTACTTTCCCCTGCAACTTCTTACCTTCAGCCATCGCAGCTCTCCTCCTCGTTCGCCCCCTGTTTACCTGTCAGTGCGCCGGTAACTAAAACCACCGGTGAACACAAAGCGACTACTTCCTTAGATTGCAACACTAAGTATTGGTCGCGGACTTGGAGCATGCTTTATTAGGACTGACTTCGATGCCTTACAAGCATGGGAGTGAGCTCCTTTATCAAGCATTCCTTCTGCATGCGCTCCCACATGGGCTGTCTGTCTCCACTCTCGACAATTGTCGATTGTTCTCGACAGTCTTCCGACATCACCATTGCGGGTTTCGCCGGGGACAATAGATTCAACAGCTTCCGGCCTCAACGGGCGATGTGGCTTTGGCAAGCCTTTTGCGATGTTTAGATTTCGGCACAAGACCAACATGTTCAAGATACCCATCGCCGACAAGCCGTCTCGGCGCACGCTAGCCGTGGAAGGACTGCTCGTCGGAACCCTGGGTTTGAACTGGCCTTCGTTGGAGGCTTGAATTGATAACAACGATCACAAGAATCACGCGGATTGTATTGCTCGCGCTGTTACTTGCTTCCGTCGCAGATTTCAGCCTCGACAGTGCGCGGTACGATCTCGTGGTTATGACACTAGCACTCGCGATCTTCTTGTCGGGCGGATTGCGGACGCCTTGACTGTCGGCTACTGTGCTGCGTGCTTCCGCCACAGCCCTTCTCCAATTCGTAGCGTAGCCGTGCGCGTCGCACGTCCCGCGACACCTTATTCCTCGAGCGCGTCGGCCTAATGTTCCGATTTCGACATTTCTTGACGAATGTCAAAGAGATGACTTCGACATTCGTCGACACCGTCCTGCTAGTGATGTCCTCTTCTCACTAGATTCAGCGACTTAGGAGATACCGATAGGACTTCGCTTTGGCCGCTCAGTTGCATTTGCCGAGTCTGTTCTTCAAAGACTCCTGTTGAAGTGTGTTGTCATTTATAGGAGAGTGCGGAATGAAGTGGGGCGTGTTTGCTCTTGTTGTCTGGTTTTGCGGACTAGCGATTTCTGAAGCTCAGGAGCAATTGACTCTGTTGCCTGATACGCCCAAGGCGCAACCAGGAATCATTGTCGGCACCGTAGTCGATGTGAACAACGACACAATTCCGGGCGCCACAGTCACCCTCGAAGGCCCAGCCGTCGGAGATTCCCGCACGCTTGTATCGAACGACAAAGGATTCTTTGAATTCAAGGGTGTCGACTCGGGAATTGCATACCATCTGACCATCAGCGCCCGAGGATTTGCGAATTGGACTTCGCCCGAGATCAAGCTCGGACCGGGCCAATACATGATCGTAAACGGCAGCAAGCTCCAAGTCGCGATGGCGCTGACCACCGTCACTGTAGGTTATTCTTCAGAAGAGGTTGCCACCGAGCAGGTCAAGGTCGAGGAGCAGCAGCGCGTCTTCGGCATCATCCCTAACTTCTACGTGTCGTACGACCAAAATGCGGCGCCGCTTACGACGAAATTGAAGTTCGAACTTGCCGCCAAGGTGGCCTTCGATCCTGTCACATTTATCGGGGTGGGTATAGCTGCCGGCGCCGACCAGGCAGGAAACCACCCCAACTACCCCCAGGGTTGGAAAGGTTTCGCAGAGCGCTATGGCGCCGCTTATACGAACGGCTTCACCGATATCATGATCGGTGGCGCCATTCTGCCATCACTTCTGCACCAGGACCCGCGCTACTTCTACCAGGGCACGGGCACCAATAAGTCCCGTGTCCTTCATGCGCTCACGACTCCATTTGTTACCAGGGGAGATAACGGGAAGCGGCAGCCAAACTACTCGACCATAGGCGGCGATCTGGCGTCGGCTGCCATTTCAAACGCCTACTATCCGCCGTCGAATCGCGGCGTCAACCTGTTCCTGGGGAACTTTTTTATCGCCACCGGTCAGCGGGCGGCCGCCAACCTGGCACAGGAATTCCTTCTGCGCCGGCTGACTAAAGCCAAGAATCAAAAGTAAGCATCCCTAGCAGTCTGGTAGTTGCCCACCTCCGCGAGGGTGGTTCATGCCGACCATCGTGATCCAGGTTCGTCTTGCCCGGTAGAATCCCGCACGCGCTTCCACGCATCAGACGATTCAGCACTTAGCTTCTTCTCAAACTTGAAGGCTCGAGATGAACGATCAACAAACAAACGAGCAGGATTCTGGAGCACGAGATCAAGAAATCCGCGCGGCGCTGGATCAGCACTGGGAGGCGTCCGATGCCAACGATTTTGAAACAGAGCACCTCATCTATCACAAGGACGCGGTGCTGGATTACCCGCAGTCAGGCGAGCGAACCCGCGGACGACACAACATACAGTGCCAACGGGCGAGTCAGCCGAACCAGAAGCGGTTTACCATCCGACGAATCATTGGCGGCGGTGATCTTTGGGTCACCGAATTCATCCTGACCTATGACGGCAAGCCGTCCTACACCGTGAGCATCATGGAGTTCACAGGCGACAAAGTTGCGCGGGAAACCCAGTACTTTGCGGATCCATTCACAGCTCCCGCATCCCGCGCTGAATGGGTCGAACGGATGGACACATAATCTCTAGGCGCGGGAATGAAGGGGCAAAAGATGGATTGGAAATGGTTGGTCCAGTTTGCGCTCTTGGGCAGCAGTAATTTGGAACAATACGCCATCTTGCTAGTACGGGTTTCGATCGGGCTGTTCTTCGCTATCTCCGGAGCAAACAAATTGTTTGTCGCTGGCGGCACGAAACCTGTTTACGACACGCTGGTCAAGGCCAAAGTCCCGTTTCCCCACCAGACAGCTTATTTCGTGGCGGGTGTCGAGTTCGCTTGCGGATCTTTGCTGACGGTGGGGTTTCTTTCGAGCCCGGCCTGCGTAACTTTATTGATCGATATGACCGTCGCCACCCTGACCCAGGCGATTTCCACCATGCCGAAAGGAGTTTCGGGCCTGAGCTGGCTCGACGATTTCCTCTACCTTCCGGAAGTCCTTTATGTGCTCTTCTTTATCTGGCTGATCTGCTCCGGTCCCGGAAGGTTCAGTGTCGACTACTGGCTCGCCGGCAAGGTACCGGGGTGATCGGTCGACGAACCTGGAACCATTCAGTCCCATATTCAGGAGCATAGAATTCGATTTCAAAAAGGAGAACAACAATGAAAACAAAAGGAAAAATCTTAGTCCTAGTCTCGAGCGGTCATGGCTTGCCCTTGAAGGATGGCAAGGTTTATACCGGCGCCGGCTACTATCTCAACGAGCTTACGGTTCCGGTTCGCGCCCTGATGAAGGAGGGCTACGAAATCACTTTCGCCAACCCCAAAGGCAACACGCCACAAATGGATGTCCATTCAGCTGTAGCCGACTTCTTCGGTGGGGACGAGGCTAGGCTTCAGGACTATCTAAAATTCCGCGACACCCTGACTGGTCTCAAAAATCCAACTCGCATCTCGGATGTTATCGCATCGAAACTGGATCAATATGACGCGGTTTTCGTCCCGGGCGGCCATGGTCCGATGATGGACCTGCTCGATGATCCCGACGCTGGCACCGTGATGAGACACTTTCATAAAACATCCAAGCCTACGGCTGTGCTCTGCCATGGCCCGATTTCACTTCTCTCGGCTCTTCCGAATTCGAAGGAGGTGGTCGCCGCGCTGAGTGCGGGCGATGCCGCTGGAGCGCACACAAAGGCTGAAGGTTGGATCTATTCCGGATATAAGATGACCATCTTTTCGACAGCGGAAGAGCAGCAGCGGGAACCGCTTGAGATTGGTGGCAAGGTGCTGTTCTACCCGGACTTCGCCTTGCAGACGGCGGGCGGTGACGTAAGTGTGGCCGCTCCATGGCAGAGTTACGTCCTTCAGGATCGCGAGCTGATCTCAGGTCAGAACCCGTTCTCTGATCAAGCGCTTCTAAAACTTCTTCTACCGGCACTCGACAAGAAGAAGTTGGATTCAGCGGCATAACAATCCTAGAGAGGAACCGGCGACAGATGGGACGTTTTCCATTTTTCGGCAATGGAAATTAGTCAACGTCCCGTCTGTCCGTAGCGTTAGTTCCAGTTTTAGTTAAACGCGTATGATTGCGAACCAGGATACCTCGGTCTACTCCACGAGAAGTTCGGCCGCATACGCAGTCTACCGGGAGGACCAATGGCGGAGACGTTCGAAGCATACCGAACTCGAGTCCTAAGCTATCTTGGCGATGAGGAGCCCATCGGTGTTCAACAAGCCACCCCATCGCAGCTCGATCGGCGTCTGCGCGATGTGGCGCCGAGGAGTTGATCCGGCGTCCTGCACCTGAAAAGTGGTCAATCGCCGAGATCGTAGCGCACTTGGCGGACGCGGAGCTGGCGATGGGGTGGCGATTGCGAAACATGCTGGCGAATCCGGGCGTGGTCTTAACGTGGTGGGATCAGGACGTATGGGCGGAGCGCTTGGGTTACGCACAGCAAGATGCGAGCCTTTCGGCAGGGGTCTTTCGGGCGCTGCGCGAGAGCAACCTGAGACTATTGGCGTCGGTCCCGCGCGAACGCTGGGTAGAGTGCTATGGGGTCCACGAGGTACGCGGACGACAAACGGTTGAGGAGTTCGTCCGCTTGGAAGCGGCACACGACTTGAATCATCTTCGGCAGATCGACCGCATCTTGGGTGGGCGCATGTAGTGGTCGCCGTTTGGCTGCCAACGCCTGGGATAAAACAGAGACCGTTCGTTGAGGAAATTCGGTCGGAGCTAGTGTCGCACTCGCAGGCCGCGGGAAGGCCAGGCGGACGGAAATTGCGATACCAAAGCATCACGCAATACCTTCGTCTAGTTGTTTTTCATCTTCTCGTCGGGCTTTAATCGGTTGCAGGTGTGAACACGAACTAACCGGAATCGGCGCGTGAGCACTGGTTATCGGAATTGGAGTCATGAATGAGCAGCGTACAAATCGATCAAAAGAGCTATGAGATGCCCCCGAAAGATGGGATCAGCATCGCGTGTTTTCTCACTGTCGCCGACCTCGAGCGATCGGCTCGCTACTACGAAAAGGTCTTTGGCGCTCGCATTCTGACCATGGGTGACGGCAACGCGCCTCCGTACCTTCAGCTGGCGAACATCTGGATGATTCTGAACGTTGGGGGCGGGCCGACCCCGGATAAGCCGACGGTAACGCTCAGCGTCCCCGACCCGAATCACATCAACAGCTTTATGAATTTCCGGGTCGCGGATATTCAAGCGTGCTACGAATTATGGAAAAGTCGAGGAGCTGAATTCATCACGCCCCCGATACCCAAGTATGGCGAGATACGCTGCTACATCCGCGATCCTGACGGCTACATCATCGAAGTCGGACAGAGCACCGACGTCACGTACGGATAACGCTCGGCGAGGACGGGATGCGGTAAAAACCTGCGGGAAAACCCTGGGGACTGATTGGCGGATCGATCACTTACAGCCCTGAGCCGTTGGAGAGGCCCGCACGCGAGCGGGCTCGTGTGCTGTTCCCCGCCAAACGCGGCTGTCACTCTTGATCTCTGAGAGAAGATATTTGAGGTGAACTAGGAGTCGAATCATGCGTTCTGACATTGTGCCCGGCGGCATTTTCCCCGACTATGAACTGCCCGACCATACCGACAAACCGACCAAGCTCAGCGAGATTCAGGGCGACGATCCGCTCATCCTCACGCTTGCGCGCGGACACTATTGCCCCAAGGAGCATCAGCAACATCTGGAACTCGCCGCGTTCTACCCGAGGATCGCAGTCTCCTACACGCAGATCGCCACGATCGCTACCGACGATCACCATACTCTGCAGGAATTCCGTGCGTCCGTCGGAGCCCAGTGGCCCTTCCTTTCAGACCCTGACCGAACCGTTCAGAAAGATCTCGACATCCAGGAGTACACCGATCCCGATAACAATCCGATGATCCCGCATACGCTCGTGCTCAAGCCGGGCCTCGTGATCCACAGCATCTATAACGGCTACTGGTTCTGGGGGCGACCATCGGTCATTGATCTTTGGCACGATCTGCGCGTCGTGACCAGTGAAATCCGCCCCGACTGGGATCTGAGCGCCCCTGGACTCCGCGAGGCATGGAATGCGGGTGACCTCTCGCTTTTTCACGGGTGGAACAAGCAGACCAGCGTCGAAGCGCGCTCGATTGCACGGAAGAAATAGCAGCGTCACTTTCGACAATTAGTGCTGATTTGGCCAGGTTGCCTCGCGGGCACCGCAACGTCGCGGCTGCTCGCACTGCAGCTAACTGGGTCGTTAGTGCTTGCTCAGCTGCCGTGAGCCGGCAGGCGCGCCGGCGATCGCTGATATGTCAGTCTCTGATTTGCTCGTCTCCCTTCGAAGCGGGAACTCAACGATAAAAGTGGATCCCTTCCCTATCTCGCTCTGTACGGTAATTGTTCCGTCGTGTTGCTGAACAATCCAATGCGCGATGGAGAGGCCAATCCCCGCTCCCCCCCGACTGCGGCTCCTCGCAGTGTCTACTCTGTAAAAGCGTTCGAAAATCTTGGCTTGATCTTTTTGTGAGATGCCAATACCAGTGTCACGGACGGCAACAAACGCTTTGCCGTCCACCTTCCCGACCTCAAGACCGATCTTCCCGGGTGCAGACGTGTACTTTTGTGCGTTGTCGAGAAGAATTGCCAACAGCCGGCTTAAGGCGCTGCGATCCGCGGTGACCATCGGGAGGATTTCATCCGCTGTCACGTCAAATCGCAAGCCGCGGGATTCGATCATCTGCCGCCACTCGTTGCCAGTGCGCAAGACTGCGGCACGCAGATCGACAGGTCGGAGTTGCAGACTCTCCCGGCCGGAATCTGCGCGCGCGAGGGTTAGGAGTTCCTCGATCAAGACCGAAGTCTGCTCCGACTCCAACAGGATGTGTCGCAACGCCTGCCGGTATTCCGCCTCTCCTCTGGATTTTCGCAGCGCGATTTCGGCTTCGGTTCGAATCAGCGAAATCGGCGTTCGCAGTTCGTGCGAGGCGTCTGCCGTGAATTGGGTTATCCGGAGAAAAGCGGCTTCGATGCGCGATAGCATTCCGTTCAGGGTGTCAGAGAGTCGTTGCAGTTCATCGCCGGTCTTCGGTGTGTCGAGGCGGTCGCTGAGGTTGCGGGCGCTGATGTTTTGAGCGGTTCGCGTAATAAGGTCGACTGGCGACAAAGCTTTCCTGCTCAGCCAATATCCTACGGTTGCCGCGGCCAACAGCAGCAGGGGAGCAAACAGCAGAAGGAATCGCCGGAAGAGAGAAAGGGTTTTTAACACCTGGTCAATCGGCAGGCCCGTTTGCACCGTGTAGGCGTGGCGATTCACCTCCACGCGTTGGGTCAAGAGACGGAAAGCATGCCCGTCAAACACAACATCGCGGGGCTGCTGTTGATCCTCCACCAATCGCGGCTCAATGGGAGCAATGCCAGATCGGGCAAGGGCGGACGACCGAAAGATCCAGTCTCCACTCTCGCCATAGATCTGAAGGTAGTCCCCCGAATGTTCGATGAGGTAAGTCTCGGAGACCTCCTCCTGGAGTTTAGCGACGGTTGCGTTTTTCTTCTGAGCTTCCAGAAAGTGGGTCAGGTCGTCGATTTGGTCGTGCAGGGCATCGTCGGTGATGGAGTAAAGGCTCTGCCGAAGAATAAAGTACATGCCAGCTCCAAAAACCAATTGAGCCACCGCAAACACTGCTACGTACCACAGGGTGAGCCTTAACCCGATCGAGAGTCTTCTCAAGCTTGCTCCTCCGGGCAGATCAGATAGCCTGCTCCACGAACCGTTCGGATCAGCTTGCCCCGGTGGTCTTCTTCAATCTTCTTCCGCAACAGGCGAACAAAGGCATCGAGCGTATTTCCTTCCACGGCGCGCTCCGAGCCCCACACCGCCTTAATCAAGGCTTCGCGCGAGACGACGCGTCCCGCGTCGTGCATCAATCGCTCAAGCAAGCAGTATTCCTTCTTGGTCAGGGAGAGCCTCACCCTGTCGCGGAAAACCTCTCGCGCGCTGCGATCCAGAAGTAGACTGCCGACTTGTAGTTTTGTCGCGGGCGCAATTGTTGCAGGCCTGCTTACTGCGCGAAGCCGAAGTAGCAGTTCGTTGAACGAGAATGGCTTGGTCATGTAGTCGTCGGCACCCAGATCCAAGCCGTTCACAATGTCGGGAATAGAGTCCTTGGCGGTCAACATCAGCACGGGAGTGAAGTTCTTCGCCGTTCTCATCTGCCGAGTCATTTCGAAACCGTTCATCTTCGGCATCATCACGTCGAGAATCACGACATCGAATCGATCGTCATTCGCCATCTCCAGACCGGCGCTTCCGTCGGTCACACAAGAGACGGTGTGCCCCTCCTCGATAAGCCCTTGGCGGAGCAGTTCCAGCATTCGCGGTTCGTCTTCGACGACAAGCAACTTCATGGCGCCAACCACCTGAATGAGCCGACTCGAAGCACCAAGCATAAGACGGCTGGCCGACGGGAAGAACAACCTGAAAGAAAATTCACACACCGTTAACATCCGCTTCACGCGTGATTCCTAGAATTCCGCCTGACACAGCCAACTCGCCTTGTTCGCCCGAAACGCCTTATCTCCCCGGATCAGGAGGCCTATGCGACACACGAACTTGTTTCCAGCGACCTCTCCCCTCGACCAGACCCGAACCCTTGTTGCGGTCTTATTTTTGTTAGCAGTCGCGTGGACGAGTGCCTCAGGGCAGATAGACCGGGCCGTGCTCGAAGGCACGGTGATGGACCCGAGCGGGAGTGTGATTCGGGGAGCGGACGTTCAAGTCCTCGCGATCGACACCGGGATCACCCAAGAGCAGCACACCAATCAGGATGGCTACTACCGATTTCCCGGCATCGCGGTTGGCCGGTACAAGGTGACCGCATCGAACCCGAAATTTTCCACCAAGGTCGTTGACGATGTCGTCGTTCAGGTCGGCCAGACTCGCACGCTCAACATCAAGCTTGAAGTAGGCGCGGTCGTCGAAAAAGTGGAGGTGCAAGCATCGGCCGAACCCGCGGACCGAAGCTCCGCTGAAGCAGCGACGGTGATTCGCACCGATCAGATCGCCAATCTTCCCAACAACGGACGCGACTGGGCGAGCCTGACTTTGCTGGCGCCCTTCGCGCAGGACGACGGCGGAGGTGATCAACGCACGATTCGTTTCGCCGGACGTGCCCGCGACGACAATAATTTCCAGTTTGACGGAGTCGATGCGGGCGGAATTCAGGAACAGGCGCAGAAGTCGCAGACTCGGTTGCAAATCTCACAAGACGCGATTGCCGAGTATCGCGTGACTAGCGCGCTCTACGACGCCGAATACGGTACTCAGGCAGGCGGACAGATTGACGTCGTGACCAAGTCGGGCACCAATGACTTTCATGGATCCGCATACGGTTACTTGAGAAATTCCGCCTTCGACGCCCGCAATTTCAACGATTTCGACATCAACGGAAATCCGGCCATTCCTCCCTTCCGCTACGGGCAGTACGGTATGACGTTCGGGGGCCCGGTCATCAAAGACAAACTCTTCTTCTTCTTGAACTATGAGGGTTTGCGTCAATACGCATCGACGACGAATCAGGTGCTGGTGCCGTCGCTGCAGGCGCAGCAAGCTGCTTTGTCATCGTCGCCGCAGCTATGTTCCATCCTGCAGGCGTACGCCTGGCGCGCGTCCACCGGATCGATTGGGAGTTGCAATCCCATTCATGTCTACCCCGATGCAGCCTTCACTCCCAGCGCTTCAGACTCCGATCAGTTGACCGCGCCGGCTCCGACGACAGTGCATGAAGACACCTGGCTCTTTCGGATGGATTACAACATCAACGGAAAGACAACGCTCTATGGGCGGGCGCAGCGGGATATCAGTCTGGTGAGTGGCACGAACGGAAGCTCCGCGCTTCCCTACGACCTGATTCAAACTATCAATCATCCTGCTAACTACTTCATCGCGCTGCAACGCACCTTTTCACCAAGAGTCATCAACGAAACCAAGGTCTATATCAATCGCGCTCCCTTCATCAATCCGCAGGCAAGCCCTTTGCCTTATTCGGTCAATACCAACGACTGGGTCACGATCAATGACGACAATGCAGATCACGAGGTCGGCACAACTTACGGCGTAATCGACAACTTGACCTGGGTGCACGGGCGGCACACGTTCAAGACGGGCATGGAAATTCGCCGCATTCGCTTGAATCAGGGTAAGACGGCTGACAACATCCTTTCCTTTCAGGATAGCAGCAGCACGTCGAATACTGCTTTCAACAGTGCTCTCCTCACGCAGCTCTCCTTTACCGCGCCCTGGTGTTGTCACAAGTACCGCCGCACTTTTTACCTTCCCTATTTTCAGGACGAATGGAAAGTCACCCCGAACTTTACGCTGAACCTCGGACTTCGTTGGGAGTACTACGGAGTCGCCAATGAGGCCGATAACCGCACGACGGTTTTCGATCTGAACGAATTCCACGGAGTATGCCTGGGATCCGGTTCGACCAACGGCCCTTTGCCAACACCGATCAACACACCCCCCTGTCCGCGAAATCCCGCGCTGTATAACAGCGACTACAGGAATTTCGATCCCCGCGTCAGCATTGCCTGGGCCCCCAGCAGCTTCCACAACAAAGAGGTGATTCGCGCCGGATTCGGAATCTACCATGGAGCCGCTCAGAACGACGATCTGAATGCCGGCCTGGAAAGCGACCGGTTCACCGCTTTTCTCAATCTGCCATCAGGCCAGGGAACGCCGCTTCTGCCGCAGTACCAGCAGGCGATCCCTGACTTGACCGGCGTTTCCATTGGAACTCAGCAACAGCCTCGCGCCTTGCAGCGGCATGGGCGACGCGATCTGTACGTAGAGACTTGGGGCGCAACCGTAGACAATGAGCTGCCTGCGAATTTCCAGTTGTCGCTGCAGTATCTCGGCTCTCGCGGCGTACGCCTCTTTTCCCGCGGGGGAGTTAATTTCTGCATCACCAAGCCTGCCTTCGATGGGAGTTGCACCCGCACCCTCGATCAGTACTATCCCGGCGGCGATCCCTATGCTTCGGTGGATTACAAATCCGACATCGGCGCCAGCACTTATCACGCGCTCCTGGTCAGCCTGGAACGGCGTTTCACCAATGGGTTGTCGTTCCAGAGCCGCTATACATGGTCGCACTCTATCAACGATGGATCGGTAGGAGGCGGGGAGTCGAACGGTCCCGAGAACGTGAATTGTCTCCGCTGCGACTACGGACCCAGCGTTTTCGACATTCGTCACAATTTCACCACCAACGCGGTTTATGAGTTGCCGTTCGGCACAGGGAAAGCTTTCCTGAATGGGGGAGGAGTGCTCAGCAAAATCGTCGGGGGATGGACTTTGAGCGGCCTCGGCCTTATCCATACGGGCCACCCGCTCACCGTGACTTTAGACATTTCCCCTACCCAGCTTCCCGACGGCAACGACCAGACTACGCAGAGGCCGGATATCGTCCCCGGGGTTCCGGTACTCTTGCCCGGAGGAGTACACAATCACACGATTCCGATTAACCCTGCGGCATTCGCGCCACCGCCGCTCGACCCGGGCGGAATCGGCGCAATCGATAATATGGGCAACTTCGTTTGCCCGCTTTCCTGCGGTTTGGTCAGCCGGTTTGGCACCGCGCCGAACGGCATTGTTCGCGCCCTCAATTCATGGCAAATCGACTTGGCTCTCACCAAAACCACGAAACTCACCGAGCGCGTAGCCATGCAGTTCGGCGTGCAGGTTTTCAACATCTTTAACCACACGCAATATGGCGATCCAAGCACCGACAACCTGGCGTTTAACTACACAAATGTGCTGGACAGCATGATGAACCCAACCAATCAGTACGTCCTGACCCCCGTCGGCAATCTAGGCCAGATTACGAGCACGAACAACTTCAACAACAACAACGACAATGCAGTCTCCCCGAACACGGGGACGGGTTTGCCGCGCCAGATTCAGTTAATGCTGCGCTTCGAGTTCTAAGAATTCTACCCGGTCCCTCGAGCTGACTTGAGGGCGGATAAGGACTACTGTGCCTCAACAACCGTCCGAGTTTTTCGGCAGGATGTGCGTGTCAGTCCTCGTGATGGGCCTATGCTTGGTGTTCTTGGCCGCGTCGAACAGTGGCTACTCGGTCACGAAAACAATCCCCATCCCCGGGCAAGGCAGTTGGGACTATCTCACCGTCGACGAGAGCGCTCGTCGCCTCTACGTCACTCATGGAACGCAGGTGGAAGTTCTTGATGTGGATTCCGGCGCGGTCGTCGGCAAGATCGAGAACCTGCACGGAATTCACGGCGTCGCCATCGCACCGGAATTGAATCGCGGATTTGTCACCAACGGGCAAACTTCCTCAGTAACGGTGTTCGACCTGAAAACCCTAAAGTCGATTCAAGAGGTTCCCACGGGAAAGAAGCCCGATGGCATCATTTATGATCCCGCCACCTCCCGAGTCTTCGCATTCAATGGAGACGGCAATAGTGCAACCGCGATCGAAGCGGCAACGGGTAAGGTTGCGGGCGCCGTTGATTTAGGCGGAGGCCCTGAATTTGCCGCCGCCGACGGCAACGGATTCGTCTTCAACAACCTCGAAGACCAGAGCATGGTCGTGAAGATCGACGCGCGAAAACTAACCGTCGAGCAGCGTTGGCCCACTGCTCCCTGCCAGTCGCCGTCGAGCATGGCGATCGATCGCGCCAATCGCCGTCTCTTCATCGGCTGCCGCAGCAAAGTGATGGCAGTCATGAACGCTGACAACGGCAAAGTCATTACCACGCTGCCGATTGGCGACCACGTTGACGCAACCGCCTACGATCCCTCCACTCACCTGATTTTTAACTCCAACGGCGAGGGTACAATCACTGTGATCCGTCAGGGCGATCCTGACACCTATACTGCTATCGACACAATAAAAACGCTGCCCCGCGCAAAGACAATGGCACTGGATCCAAAAACGCATCAACTCTTCCTCTCCACGGCAGAAGGTGGACAATTTGAAGTGCTGGTCGTGAGTCCTAAGTGAACTGTCTCCAGAGACTTTTGATTGTCGCGCTCTTCCTCGGCAGTGTGGCGTGTTCCACCTCGCCCTCACAGGTTTCACCGCCGCCAAGCCAACCCGTGGAGCTTCAACTCCAAGTGACGACGCCTTTTCGTTTTGTCGCTTGCGGAGATTCCCGCTTCCACGATCCGAACGACACCGAAGCTGCCAATCCAGCTGTCCGCCACGAAATGGTGGAAGCCATCGCAAAAACGAAGCCCGGTTTCATCTCCTTTGGAGGCGACATCGTTTACAACGGAAATGACGGCAACGACTGGAAAGTGTGGGACAGTGAAACTGCCGCGTGGCAGACAAACAAGATTCCCGTCTATCCAGCGCTCGGCAACCACGATCTTCACGGCGACGAGAGCGTCGCTCTGGCCAACTACTTCCAGCGCTTCCCTGACCTGAAGAACAGCCGCTACTATTCCGTTCGTGCCGCGAACACGTTAATGCTGGCGCTCGACAGTTCGCTCGACGAAACTTCCGGTCCGCAAGGACAATGGCTCACGAAACATCTGGACACCGTTCCGCCTGACGTCGATTTCATCTTCCTCGTTCTTCACCATCCTCCTTACACGAGTTCTTCGGATGACAAGAAGCTCGGAGGGGGCCACTCAGCACGCCCTCATGAGCAAGAGTTGGCCAAAATGCTTGAAGCGCGACAAGCGAATCTGCGTGCACGCATCATTGTTTTCTCAGGCCACGTCCATAACTACGAACGTCACGAGCACGGAGGAGTCACTTATTTCGTGACCGGCGGAGCGGGAGCGCACGCTTATCCGATCGAGCGCGCCCCGGACGATCCTTTTCAGAGCAAGGAAGTTAATTATCACTATTTGCAAGTAGAGGTCGATCGTGGCACTCTCAGAATCACGATGCACCGCCTTGAACTGACCGCCGGCATCGCCAAATGGACGCAGCCTGATTCCATCGCCATCTCAGTTCCTGCAGCCAAGGCTACGGCCCAAGGTCGCTGAGCTGGCCCTCAAATACTTGTGACGAAGATTACAGTGCGGGGGTAGTTTGCTGAAGTTTTTCGGAATGAGCGACACTGCCCATGAGCGGTGGAGCATGGGTCACCGCGGAAACCGCGCACAATTTCCCTACTTAGTCGAGGTCATTGTTCCGGCGCACGCGCTACCTGCGAAGAGCGAGGAAGCGAGTACACACTAATTACATCAAGATTCCAAAAGTGCCATTCTGTAAGTCACTGAAAAGAATGGCGGGGGCGGCGGGACTCGAACGCGGGGCCTCTGCCGTGACAGCGAACGATTAACCAGTATTTTTAGCAACTTCGAGAACACGGACGGCACTGTAAGTCGTTGGAAGTTCACAGTAGGCGAAGCTAATGTGTACCACGCACTAACTAGTGGGGGGTACCCCCTACCTAGGTAGGGTCAGATATTTTATGGCGAAATGCCGAGCACACAAAAAGAACGGCAAGAGATGCAGCGCGGACGCGCAGCTCGGGAAAGACGTGTGCGTGTTTCATGACCCTCAAAGAACCGCGGACGGAGATCGGGCCATGCGATCGGGGGGCGTTAGCCGTACTCGCCTGGTCATCGCGCTGGCACCAGAAACGCCAGATGCTCCGCTTCGCAATGTCTCGGATCTCTGTTCTCTGCTGGCTGGCTCGATCAATCAAGTTCGCCGAGGTCAACTCGATGTTGGGGTGGCGAAGCCATAGGCTATTTGGCAAACACTCTCCTGAACGCAAATCGAAGATTGGAGCATTAGAGGTCTAATCTGTTTCCCTTTTCAGATGCCACACGATAGTGAGCGGGTCTCGACTTTTCCCGCGGCCGATGAGTCCACGCTGTTCCAAGGCTTCTATCGTGCTTCCGTTGGCAGATACGGGGCGGATTACTTCGTTGTCTTTCAACCGGCGCAGAATGGGGTCGCTGCCGAGCGAATTAGTTTCAAGCTGGTATCCGTCTTGGATATGCGACAGGACGTCTTGTTCAGCCTCCGTGAGTTTCGGAGAGACACTGGCAGCTTTCTTCTTGGCCATTTTTCACGTCTATCCGCGACGAGATTAGCTCTCCGTTTCGCCCAGTCGAAGCACTGGGGACTCGGTTCGGCAGCACACCCCATACCGCTGCCAAAGCTGAAACCACGGATTGTTTGCGAGCATCTCGTCGTGTCTTCGATTGGCAGCAGAGATGTCACTTGCGCTGAGTGGCCTAATATCCGGCGCCTCGAACATTTCCTGTAGCTGTTCAATCTCGTTAATGATGCGTTCAACGTCCATGCTCACAATAATGTAAGAGAAGGGCGCAGAGCGGTCAATCTGAAGCGGCAACTGTCCTGAAATTCCTCGCTTTACGACCTCTAACCGCCGAGCCAATGACCGCCATCGCGGTAGGACGCTAGAATGTGGATGATGCTTAGAGTCGCTAGCTGGAATTTGAATTCTGTTCGCTCTCGCCTAACCCATGTCACGGCATGGCTAAAAATTCGAGAACCGGATGTGTTGTTGCTGCAAGAATTGAAGGGGACCGAGTTCCCTACCGAAGCCTTTAAATCGCTCGGCTACGAGAGTGTGGCGGTGACCCAGAAAGCCTATAACGGGGTTGCAATTCTGTCGCGACATTCGATGAAGACGATTTCTAAGGCTCTCATCGGAGACGATTCCGACAGCCACGCACGATTCTTGGAAGTAATCATCAGGGACACCCGCATCGTCAATGTTTATGCTCCGAATGGCAATCCGGTAGGGAGTGACAAGTTTGCCTACAAGCTAGCTTGGATGGATCGACTGACTCAGCAAATGATGAGATGGAAGCAGGACGACATGCCGACGCTAGTAGGCGGCGACTTCAACGTGATTCCTGAGGACATCGACTGTCACAAGCCGTCATCGTGGGAGCACGATGCTTTGTTTCAGCCGGAGCCGCGAGCCCGCTATCGTGCGATGTTGGATCTTGGCTATACGGATGCGTTCCGGTCCTTGCACGTCGGCGAAATAGGGCACTTCACGTTTTGGGATTACTTTCGCCAGGCGTTCCAGAACAATCGAGGCATTCGAATCGATCACTTCTTATTATCTCCAAAGCTGGCAGATCGACTGGAAAGCTGCGAGATCGATAAGGGGCCTAGGGGGCAGGAAAAGCCGTCAGACCACACGCCCATAATCGTAACGCTATCTGATCTGCCATAATCTCTCAATGTGCGGACGCTACCGACTCTCGCGAAGGAAACAGCTCGTCGAAGAATATTTCGATAGCACTTCCGACGAACCAGACTGGAGTCCGCGCTTTAACGTCGCGCCGACCCAGTCCGTTCCAGTGATTCGCCAGCATCCGACGGAGCCCGTCCGCCAGATTTCGACTATGCGTTGGGGTTTGGTTCCATCATGGGCAAAGGACACGTCCGGCGCGGCGAGGATGATCAACGCCAGATCGGAAACGGCACATGCCCTGCCCGCATTTCGTGACGCGATGAAACTGCGCAGATGCCTCGTCCCGGCAGATGGGTTTTACGAATGGCAACGGTGTGGCTCGGCGAAGCAGCCATTTTGCTTCGAGGTCGATGACGGCGGAATGTTCGCGTTTGCCGGACTGTGGGAGCGCTGGCGTGATCCGAGCGGGCAATGGATGAAGTCGTGCGCGATCCTGACGACAACCCCGAACGCAGTGACTTCAGCGGTTCATGACCGGATGCCTGTGATTCTGGATCGCGCGAGCTATGATTTGTGGCTCGATCCGGGGATGAAGGATGTCAGGACGGCATCCGATCAGCTAAGGCCCTTTGATGCCCGGATGATGCGATGCTACCCAGTAACCTCCCGGATCAACCACGTGGCGAACGATGACGAAGCCTGTTCCGCACCCGTGGAACTCGCGGAGATTCAGAAACGGCTCTTCTAGTACAGCGGAAAACGATTAGTGAACCTTACGCACCTGCTTCCTCAGAGAGAAACAGCTTGGGAGTTTTCAGTCCCAGGCCCCTTGCCTACGTTTCTTCAGTGGCGCTTCAAGCCCTCATGGCACTTCGCGATCGCCGTGGCAATCTGTTCAGGTTTGTCCGCATCTATGCGCGCCAGCGCTCCTCGATCGCGCATTTGCAACCAAATTTCCAATGACTTGTTGTACCATGCCTCAGCCTCTCGCCAATGTTGTGCCCTCCGTGCCGAGGGCACATTCTGACTCGCCGCCAGAGCAGCCTCGGCGAAGCCCATTCCCGAATAGGTTTCGGCCGCTCCCGAAAATGCGAAATCATTGCCCGCGTCTGAAGAGAGCGTCGATTCAAAGATCGCGAGCGCATGTCGGAGGTCAGCCAGCCCTCCCTGGATATTCCCCTCCTTCACGAGGAGTCTTCCCGCATACTGGTAGCTGAATCCGAGAAATCGCCTGGCCAGTTCGTCTTTGGGATCGGCGATCGATGCTTGCTGAAAAATGGCGATCGCCTCGCGATAGTTTTGCAGTGCCTGGACACGGTCGCCGGCTTTTTCCAGAATCGGACCAGAATATTCATACGCTTGCCCCAACCCGAAGCGAAGCGAGCCATTGTCGGGGTTCTTTTTCGACGAATCTTGGAGGATGTTGATCGCTCGCTGCTGCATTGGTACGGCTTGGGTAAATTGTCGCTGCAGCATGAGTACTTCTGCCTGGCCAGCATAGTCCGATGCGAGGTGCAAGTGGATTTTGTTGATCTGGTTCGGATCGGTGGCCTTAATCGTCTCGCGAATCTCAGAGGCACGGCGATAGCTTTCCAGCGCCGCTGGGAGTTCACCGATACGCTCGAGTTTCACTCCAACATCGTTGTAATCTCCGGCCAGGTTGTCTACATCTTTGGGATCGCCACTTGCAGACAGCTTTTGATCGATCGAGAGCGCATCGCGGGAACTCTGCAAGGCTCCCTGGTAGTCACCCATGGCGTCTAGACACTGAGCGATTTTGTAGTACGCATCCGAAAGCTGGGAAAGTGCATTGACGTCGTCTTGCTTTGACAACGGCAGCAAGATCTGCAATCCCTTGCGATAGCTGGCAAGAGCGCCAGCCAAATCTCCCTGATTTGCCTGAGCCGGGTTTCCTTGAACATCGCCGATGCGCAGATATGCCGCTGCCAATTCTGTTTGCAGCGACCGATCGTCGCTCGCCTCAGCGGACAGGCTATCTAGATATTGGAGGGCGCGATCGACCAACAGTTTTCTAGAAGGTGTGGCGCCCGATAAGTCCTTGATGGAATCGTAAATTTCGAACACCAGCGAATTCGCCAGCTTTCGAACATCGTTAAAGCGCTGTTCGGCGCGAGCGCGCTGTTTTTCCGCTTGACGCTGCGCCCGCACGATCAGCCCCACCGCGACCATCGAGCAAATGGCAACCGCGACTGCTGCCGTGACGGCCACTGCATGTCGCTGAGCAAATTTCAGCGCGCGATAGCCCAGCGTCGGCAGACGCGCCGACACAGGTTGGCCCGCTAGATAACGGCGGATATCTCCCGCGAACTGCTCGGCGGATGCGTAGCGGCGGGTTGTGTCTTTTTCCAAAGACTTGAGGATAATGGCATCAAGGTCACCGGAGAGTTCCTTCTTCAATCGCTTGACCGAGGAAGCCCGACGGTTGTTCACAATGGCCGCAGTCGTAGTTTCCTGGTCATCGGAGTCGACGGTTTCGGCACGTCCGATGGCGTTGCTGGGCCGGATGGGAGCCGCGGTTGAGATCGCACGGGCAACGTCATGGCCCTCGGCCGAATGCGCCACATAGCGCCGGTGACCGGTGAGCAATAAATACAAGACCACTCCCAGCGAATACACGTCACTAGCAGTTGTGACCCGCCTGTTCTCAAGCTGTTCGGGACTCGCATACCCTGGCGTCATCATGGGCTGAATAGTGAGGGTTCGTTCGCCGCCGGCGCTTTCTTCCGATGATCGGAGAATCTTCGCAATACCGAAATCGAGCAGTTTGGGGACTCCACCCGGTGTGACCAGGATGTTGCCCGGCTTTAAGTCCCGATGAACAATCAGATTCTGATGCGCATACTGAACCGCGCTACACAACTGCACAAACAATTCCAACCTCTCGCGCACCGAGAGCCGATGAGCATCGCAGTATTCATGAATTGGAGTGCCCTCGACGAACTCCATGACCAGATAAGGCAAACCCTCTTTGGTAGTGCCCCCGTCGAGCAGACGCGCGATGTTGGGATGATTCAGGTTGGCGAGAATCTGGCGTTCGGCGCGAAAATGGTCGACAAGTTGCTTCGAGAGCAAAACGCCGCTGATGATCTTTACCGCGACATTCTGATTGTATTCGTCGTCGGCGCGCACGGCTCGATACACTCGGGCCATGCCGCCAACTCCGATTTCATCGAGTAACCGGTACGACCCGAGCACGCGCCCGCTCCAATCTCCGTCTGGAGAAGCAAATGCGGAATGGAGGGGGTCCTCGAGGAAGGTTGCAGACTGTTCATACGATTCGATCAACACCTCTACGGATTTTCTAACTTGAGGATCGTGACAATGGGCGTCAAGATAGCGAGATCGCTCTTCCTCCGGCAATTCGAGCGCGCTGTCCAGTAAGTCTCTGACTTTTTCCCAGGGAGCGTCGATCATTGAGGCCCACCTGCCTTCATGGCGTGAGCAAGCCAGGCTCGGGCTCCTGCCCACTGCCGTTGCACCGTGGCGGGAGAGATTCCCAATACGATCCCCGCTTCTTCATTGGACAGACCGCCGAAGAATCTCATTTCCACGATGCGGCCGCGTATGGGGTCGATTTTCTCGAGTTCATTCAAAGCGTCGTCGAGAGCGATGAGATTCATGTCTCGATCGTTTCCGGGCATCAATCCTTCATCAATCTGAAGCGTGTAATCTCCACCTCCTCGTTTGGAAGCAGCTCGGCGCTTAGCATGATCCAATAAAATCCTGCGCATGGTTTGCGCGGCGATGCCAAGAAAATGTGCGCGGTTATGCCAACTTACCTTCTGATCTACCAACCGCAGGTAAGCCTCGTGCACCAACGCGGTACTTTGCAGGGTGTGGTCGGGGCGCTCCCGCCGCAAGTAGGCAGCCGCTAGACGGCGCATTTCGGCGTAGACCAACGGAAAAAGAATGTCTACTGCTTCTTGTCTACCGCAGGAAACATCAAGCAGAAGTTGAGTAACGGTTTGCGACGGCGACTCACCCATAACTCTTCCCCGGCGGGCACGCACTCGTTCGGGGAATGCTATCTAGGGGCTGGCACTAAGTCAATCCGGGAGCCTCGGCGGAACCTGCTCGCAACGCCGCTCTGGGACCTACAAAAGAAATATCCAGGTAGTGATCATTTTCGACCGCGATTTGCGCGTTAGTCAGAGAACAGCAATATCCGTCGGCACCGCTAAGGTGCTGTGCCCAGGATTATCCCCGTCCAGGACCTCCGAACGTTTCGTTGCTGCACCCAGGTCTGTCGAAGGAGACTAAACATGATTTCTCGTCGTACGCTGCCCACTCTTCTCACTGCGCTGCTCTTCTTATCGGTGGTGAGCCTTGGCTTCGCCCAAGCCTCTGGCAACCCGCTCACCGATACACAGGCGCAAGCACTCATTCAGAGATTCCAAGCCCAACCTTCCACTCCTCTTACCAGGACAGAGAATCAGAGCCTCTTGAAGTATTTGATTGCCAAGAACTCTCAGCAGAGTGCAGCGGCAATTCAACCGCAAACACAAACCGTGGTCGCCGTCCACGCGATTCCGGCGGTGGCGCCAGTTCCTGAACCGCCAAAGCCCAAGGCGACTCGTATCGGGCTCGCGCTTCCCAAGGCAGATCTAGGGCAGGGTTTCCAGGGGCAAAGCGCAGGAGAATCGATGCGTTCCCTGATTGCTCAGTATCTCAACAGCCCGAAAATAGAAGTTGTCACGCTTACGGCTTTGCTGGAATCGCAGGTGGACGCCGAAGCTAAGGAGAAAGGGTGCGACTACATCATCTATTCATCAATGATTCAGAAAAAGAGCGGTGGAATGGGCTTTCTGAAGGGTGCCTCTTCCATGATGAGCATGATTCCCATGGCCGGGGCTGCTACCGGGGCCGTCGGAGCCATCGCCGCAACCGCAGCCGCTTCCGCAGCAGCGAGTAGCGCCGCCAGCATCTCGAGCCAGGTAAAAGCCAAGAACGATGTGACTTTCGAATATCACATGTTTGCGCCGGGAAACGCGACGCCAGTGCTGGAAAACAAATCGACGGCGAAGGCGAAGACAGATGGCGAAGATTTGATTACTCCGCTGGTCGAAGCCGCAGCAACCTCTATCGTTGCGAAGGTAGTACCGAAGAACTGATCCGCACAGGCGTGAAAGAGGGCTGGCCCGCGGGTCGGCCCCTCTGATTGAAGATTGCCATGAGGAATCGCATTTGTTCGCTCACAAATCGATCCGGATCGCGACTGTTTTGCGTCGCGGCCTTGATGCTTTGCATGTCAACCAGGATTGTTGCGGGACAAGGAGTTGTTCGGGCAGTACACGCGAAGCAAGAAGATCCAGCGATCGCCTTCGATCAGATCGATCGTATCCTGCTCCACGGCGAAGCTCCGCCGCCAGTGAATTCGTTCACTGCCGATGCTGCTGTGATCGCGTCGTTGCCTCCGTTGAAAACCAAGGCGACCAGTGCGGGGGCAGCCGTCGCGAAAAGCGCCGAGGCGATGATGGTATCGAGTGCGCTGAGCTTTGTTCCCATCGCCGGTCCATTGATCGCAGGCGCAGGTTCCCAGGCCTTAAACGCGGCGCAACAGGCGGAGCAACGGCATGAGACGGAGAAGCACAACGCGGAAGTGGCGCATTTCATCAGTGCGGGAACACTTTCGCGTTTTGCGTTCTATCACGGCTGGGTTCGCTGCGAGCGCCGGGGAGAACTGACCATCCTCAAGCCTGACCAGGGGTTAACGATGCTCGCGAATCTGTCGAGCAAGACGCTTCGCGTGATTGACGCTCATTCTGGTCCGGAGACAATCGACATCGATACAACCGAGGGTCTTCCGCAACCAGCACTCGTCGGAGAGGCGGGAACGCAGCGTCTGCCTGATGCCACGATCGCGAACTCGCGGGCACGCGGATACCGCACGACAGCGATTCTCGATCTCAAGAACGCGATGAGTTGGTGTGCTCCGGGACGTCACCGCGTTGTTCAGATCGAATATGTGGCCGATATGCCTGACCCACAACCAGTAGAGTGGGTCCAGGCCGCTCGATCCTTGGCGGACGGATGCCAACCAGCGACCACAGTTTCTTATCGCGAGCCAGGAAAGCTCGTGCTCTATCGCGCCACCAGCATCGATCCCGACACACCTAAAGGCGTCACTTTGATGTTCGAACGTGGGAATATCCACACACTCGATGAAACCGGCGTCTCGCTCTTTTCCGTTCCAACTGATTTCAAGAAGGAGCAGTAACCATGCGTCTACGAATGATCTTGCTGTGCCCCGGCTTATTTGCCATTTCCATCTGTTCCCTAAGCGCTCAAACCGGTGGTTTGAAGACTGGCGACACGCTTGTCTATGAAGTTGTCGCTCACATGCAGATTTCCGGAGGCCATCTACCGTCCCAGGCGTACGCTCCGCAGCCGACTCAGCACAGCTCCATCAAGATGTCGGTCACGAGCGTTGATCCGGATGGCACCGCCCTGGTGCACGTTTCTGTCGACAGTGTATTCCCTGAGAAAGAGATCGCTGCGAAACTGCCTGGCGGCCCATTGGCCGCGGCGCGCAATAGCACGATCATGGCTTCGTCACGAAAAGAGTGGGAACAGCAAAATCAATATAAGCAATTCGATGCGAGGTTCACTCGCGACGGCGCTCTGCTGGTAGCGGTCGACAACAGTCCACAGAGCGATAACCAGCCCAAAGCCGCGTCGATGTCACAAGCAGACCTCGCCCGTTTCCGCGACGCCATCATCGCCGAAGTGCACGATCCCGCGTACCAGGCAAAGCTGGCGGAGAATGAAGTCGCAGGAACCTTCATCATCCCGAATGTAATCGCACTTAGCTGCGCCAAACGTACATCTTTGGCGCCCGGTGACGCGTGGCGAGTGGCATCGAAGGCGGACAACGCAACTTACGATGTCAGCGTCACGGGAAAAGAAACTTATCATGGCCGTGACGCCATCGTGCTCAACGCAAAGTCTCACGTCGACTATCCAAACGGATCAAACAGCTCCGACGCTAACGTCTACTACGATCCGCAGGCTCACTTGGTGTTGGGGATGAATAGTACTGTTACTGGCAACATTAAGGTCACTGGAGTGACTTCCATCTCGACTTCTGATTTCAGCTTGAAACGATAAACGTCACAGTCAATGCAGGTGGGAATGAATGTGCAGGGCGGGATCTGCGTCATCGCCGGTGGCGTCTCCGGTTTCAGCGGCACTCCTGGCACGATTTTCTCCTTCGCTTCCCGGCCACGTGCCACGTAATGCTGCAGACGGCTAATTTCGTCGGGCTCTGATTCGTGATGGTAACGTTCAACGCGGCACTCTTTCCGACGACAACACTCCGAATCTAAGCGGGTTCGCGGAGAAGACTGCTACGGGGTTGCTGAGCCAAACCGTGACGATTCCGGTTGACCCCGAAGTAGCAACAGCCAAGTCGGGTGCGCCATCGCTATTAAAATCGCCCACGGCCGGCGATGTCGCAGAAATGTTGGCGTTGGTCCGGGAACTGCAGATAGTATTTGTGGCTGGAATGTCCCGTCGCCACTTCCCAGCGATACACCTTCGGCTCCATTGGGAGCCGCCGAAATCTTACAGAGCCTATGAGTTGGGTCGAGGCGACTGCGATTTAAGGCCGGTCAAGACGCGTTGCGGCGTGATTGGCATCTCGCGCAACCTGACTCCGACTGCATCAAACAGGGCATTCGCGATCGCCGCTGGCACCGGGGCGATCGACGGTTCGCCTCCCCCGAGCGGTTGCATCTCTGGACGATTGATCAGCACGATCTCTATATCAGGAATGTCTTTGAAAGTAATAATCGGATAGCTTGCCCAGTCAACACTCTTGATTCCCGATTCATCGAATCGTAGCTCCTCAATCAAAGTTCGGCTCACCCCTTGAATGACATTACCCTCGATCTGATTCTTCAGCCCATCCGGGTTCACGATCAGCCCGCAATCGTGGGCCAGGATGATCTTCTTGACGGCGATCTTGCCGCTTGATTTGTCGACTTCGATTTCCGCGACAACTGCGACCACCGTATTGGCGCGGTTCGCCAAGGCCACCCCCCTTCCCGCGACTTTGGCATCATTGGATAGCGGCTTAGGCGACGGACGTTCTTCCCAGTTCGCTTGCTTTGCCGCCGCCCGTAAGACGTCCGCCAGCCTGTCATTATCCGTCAGATAATGAAGCCGGAATTGCACTGGATCGGCGTTATAAGCGCAGGCGATCTCATCCAAGAATGTTTCGCTGGCGAATGAACGCGCCAAGTCCCCGGGAGCGCGCAAGTTGCTGGTTCTCAGTGGAGTCGGGTCAGCTTGTACCCAGGGGATCAGGGAACTTACAACCTTCTGGTGATCGAAGGTATAGATCTGGCCGCCTCCACCTATACCGTTCTGAAATCCTTCGGTTGTCCCCTTGAGTCCGACCTCGCGCGAGGCCAGCATGGGATTTCCCATGGTTTCAGTCCAGGGAAAAGTGCGATCTTCGAAGTCCCACGCCAGCACTTTGCCTTGAGCGTCAGTCCCTGCGCGTATCTTCATTACTTGTGCCGGGCCCTTTGGCTCCCAGACGTGTTCGTCCTCTCGCATCCATTGCACGCGCACCGGCTTGCCGACGGCGCGTGATAACAGCGCCGCATCCTCGGCCGCATCATCCGATTCCAGCCGGCCATAGCTACCAGAACCCTCGCGATAGAGAACCTGAACGCTTTTTTCGGGACGCCCCAACAGATCAGCAATCCGTTTGCGAGTCATGAAAGGGCCCTGTGAACCCGCCCAGATAGTAGCCTTGTCCGATTGCACATCCGCGACTGCGCAGGATGGACCTATCACTCCGTGCAGTTGGAAAGGCCAACGATAGGTCGCTTCAAAAGTCTTGCTGGAACCAGAGAGCGCCGACTCCACATTCCCGCGACTAACTGCCACCTGGTCTTTGTAACTCTTCGTCTTTCGCAGATACTCGAACACCTCTTCCGGGCCGCTGGGGAAAGCCGTGACCGGAGCCGACCAGGTTATTTTTAGAGCTTTAGCGGCCTGAACCGCAGACCACTCCGTCTCAGCCACAACACCTACAAAACTACCTTCCTGGACAATCTTCACTACGCCAGAAATCTTCCTAGCCGCGCTGTCGTCGACTTTAGTCGGTTTTGCATGCGCAACCGGCGGGCGAACTGGGCGGCCATGCAACATCCCGATTACGCGAACATCCTGCGAGTAGGTAAATTCGCCGGTGAACTTTCCCGGCAGATCCACGCGCGGTACGGAAGTGCCTACGATCTTGTAATTCTTGGGATCTTTCGCCTTCACTTCTGGAGCAACCTTCAAGTCCCAACCGGTTCCCGTCGCCGTAATTCTGACGTCAAAGCGCTTCCCTCCAATAAGGTCGCCATAGGAAACTTTTTTCGCGGGATTGCCGATCACGCTGATCACTCCATCGTCGACGGTGAGCTTCTCAACCGGAACCGCGAGTTTGGCCGAGGCCAACTTTAGAAGCTCCTGACGGGCCGCCGCTGCGGCCTGACGTAGTTGTGGCCCGCCTCTTTCCAGAGTTCTGCTGGCAGCGGTTACCGCTTGGTCTATGGTCTTCGCGGTATCATCCGAATCCATCTTCACGCGCTGAAACGGAATGTCGAGTTCCTCGGCTACCATCTGACCAAGAGCCGTCTCAACCCCGGTGCCTAACTCAACCTTGCTGGTAAATACGGTTACTGTGCCGTCGCGAGCGACGGCGAGCCAGGAGTCAAGCGAGGTGGCTTCGGGCTGTTGGGAGGGCGAAGATTCCGTAGCGGTTGCGAGTGCTTGCGACAGCGTTCCAGCGAAGGAGAAGTACACGACCAGCTTGCCGGTTCCCTTCAGGAACTCGCGGCGCGGAAGCAGTTGCGATCGCATGGGCATTCTCTCCGGTTCATGCATGCTTGGCGGCGCGTTGAATTGCACGGATCACGCGAAGATGACTGCCGCAGCGGCACAGCACGTCATCTAGCGCTTCGCGAATCTGCGCTTCGGACGGGTTCGAATTGCTGTCGAGCAGAACCTTGGCGGTCATGATGATCCCGTTCATGCAAAAACCACACTGCGCAGCCTGCTCGTCGACGAATGCCTTTTGCAGGGGGTGAGGATGAGCCACGCTCCCCAAGCCCTCCAGGGTTGTAATATCTCGATTCTTAGCAGCCGAGACCGGCACGCTGCAGGAGCGGACCGTTGCGCCATCCATGATGACAGTGCAAGCTCCGCACTGGGCCAGACCGCACCCAAACCTGGGCCCTTGCAGCTCCAAATTGTCTCGAAGTACATAAAGTAGCGGAACGTCGGGATCGGTTTCCACAACGCGCAACCTGCGATTCACTTTGAACGAAAAACGCGCCATACCGAACCTTCCTCCGTCACATCAGCCGGAAACTAAGGATACAGCGAACTGACTCTGGCAACGGGTGCCGTCACGCGAGTTTGAGGAGCCGGGCCGCATTGCCGCCCATAATCATCTGGCGCTGTGCGCTGCTCAGGTTTACTTGCTCGAGAAATTGCACAGGGCGGTCGCAGCCCATGGTGAAGCAATAATCGCTTCCCACCATCACTCGCTCGGGGCCGACCTCCTTGATTACGAACTCCATGATCGCTTTATCGTGCGCGATCGTGTCATAAGTGAACCTATGAAGATAGGTGCTTGGCGCCTGGCGCAGATGCTTTAACTCCGGGCGTACACGCCATCCTTGATCGATGCGGCCAATAAGAATTGGCAGAACTCCACCGGCGTGCGGCAGCCCTATCTCGAGTTTCGGGTGACGATCGAGCACGCCGCCAAAAATCAGGTGGCAGGCGGCGATCGCCGTATCCACGGGGTTGCCCACCAGGTTCGAGAGGAAAAACGCTTTCAGTCGATCGCCGCCGATCGTCTCTATGGGGTGCAGGAAGATCGGGAGCTCGAGGGCCTCAATGCGCGCCAGCACTGGCTCGAACAGCGGATCGTCGAGATCGCGACCCGCGATGTTGGTTCCCAGATAAACACCGCGCATCCCCGGCAGCTTGCTGGCGCGATTCAGTTCTTCGAGAGCGCGATCCGGATAAAGCATCGGCAGGGTCAGGAGGCTGACCAGACGAGTCGGGTATTCCTGGTGCGCCGCCACGGCCGCGTCATTCCATGTTTTCGCGAGCTTCGTCGAAAGCTCTTCGTCGCCCCAATACACCATCGGAGCCGTGAGCGAAATTGCCTGCACCGCCACTCCTTGCCGGTCCATATCCGCAATGCGGGCTTTCAGGTCGATAAAGTTTGGAGAGAGCGGTCCATTGCTCGCCGCCGGGGTTTTGATGAACCAGCCCGCATCGGTCGTACGGTAGGAAGCGTCAAAACGCTTGCCGTCATCGGCGACCACATCAAGGTAGGTCTGGGGGAAGTAATGGGCGTGAATGTCGATCACGCGCGTCGGCGTTTGGCTTTCGGCACGGCTCGTTCTTCCCACCGCCGTCAGCGCTGCCGTCGCCAACCCCGCTTGTAAGACTTGCCTCCGCGATAGTCCCTTTGCACCCTCTTTCATCATCATTCTCCTGACCCGACACTATGACAGTTTCGAGGCCATGAAACCTGGCTGTTACTGCGCTGCTTCAGCTGCGAAATCTGCAGTTTGGATAAATACAGATTTCGGACCGATTGAAGCCGAGTGGAACGAAAGACCAAGCGGCGGCGAAGGATGCCAATGGAACCAAGATTCGCTCCAGCTATTTATCAGCGGCGAACTCAAATGCGTCGTGCTCGCTTGTGGAGACCTCAACACCGGTGCCGGCCGATTGGACGTCGCCACTAACCACGTGTAACCGGTTGCCGATCACTCCGACGGCCAGTCCATGACGAGAAACCGGCATGGGAGGCATTTCGGTCCAGGTGTTATTCGCTGGATCGTAAGCCTCGACTGCGCGGAATGTGGCCATCATGTGGGGGTCCTGATATTCCCCGCCGGCCACGTAAATCCGCCCGCCATAAACGCCGGCCCCAAGCGCACTGCGCGCCGTGGGCATCCGCGCGCGCGGCCCGCTCCACCGATCGGTGGCTGGATCGTATTCTTCGACGACGGAGATATCAGACGCTAAGCCGATGAAAGCCGCACCCACACGCCCGCCTATGACGTAGATTTTTCCATTCACCACGCCAATCGCGGCGTGGTTGCGCGGAGTCGGCATCGAGCTTCGCGCGCGCCAGGTGTTGGCGGCGGGATCATACTCTTCGACGACACCGACTGACATGTGCGGGTGCGTCGGGAACACGGCGGTTTCGTTCGACCCCGGAATTAGAGTGGCTCCGCCAATCACATAAATCTTGTCGTTCACCACCGCTGCCAACGCTGAGCCTCGTTTGCTGGGCATCGGCGCGAGCGCTTTCCAGGTATCCGCTGCAGGATCGTACTCCCATGCGTTGTTGATCGGTACCCATCCCGGAGGGCCCGACTCTGGCAACACGAATCCACCGAAGGCGTAAATCTTTCCGTGATATTCCGTGAAGGCCACATGGTGCGACGGCAGCGCCATAGGCTTCTTCTTCGCCCATTGGTTGCTGGCCGGATCGTACTCGTAGACCATTCCGACCGGCTTCCACACGGGCGCGAGTCCCGCAAAAACATACATCTTGCCGCCTGCGGCTGCGCCCGAAATCTCTTCCGCCGGCTGAGGAAAAGGCGCCAACTTCACCCACTTGCCCTGGGCATAAGCCAACGACGTAATTAAGACCGTGCCGGCGATCAAAGTGACGAAACGGCGTGCCGCCGTTCTAGTCGACTCGCACATCAGGTCCCCTCCAAAGATCGGAGCAATGTCTCCCTTACGTTACCAAATTACCTTCACAGCAAACTGCACTTGTCTCGAAGTGGTGGATGTGGAGTCCAGGAGACCAGGAACTAATCCCCCGGTACTTCCATCGCCGTTGAATACTTGGTTGTTGGAAGTCGGCGGATTGAAATTAGCGTGATTGAGAATGTTGAAAACCTCAAAGCGGAATTGAATATTAAACTGTTCCGAGATTCGTCTTACATAGCTATTTTTGATCAGCGACATATCCAGGTTTACAAGTCCCGGACCGATGATGCTGTTGCGCCCACCGTTGCCGAGGAGGTTCGCACAGGTGCCGGGAACCGTCGCCGCGGGGAAAGCTGTACACAAACTGGCAATGTCAGGCGTGGCTTGCGGCAGGGTGAAGCAGTTCAGGTTCAGGTAGTTGAGGCCGCCATGCACCGGGTTGCAACCGTGCACGATGTTGGGAAAGCTGAAGGCGTCGGTGCTGTTGAGTCCCAGTGGATCTGGAGCGATTGTCGCGGTAAATGGCACTCCTGTGCTGGCCTGGAATATCCCACCAAACTCCCATCCATTGCCAGCCCAGGCCAAAACGCTGGGAGCGTCTTTCGGGCCTGGGATGTCCCACGTATAGCTCACGACCACGTTGTGCGTCTGGTTAAAGTCTGAAGGCCCCCGCCGGATTCGCGAGTCGAAAAAGAACAAACTTGAGAGACCGTTACGAAATTGGTCGCCGTCGGTTGAACCTGAAGCGCTATCGATAGTTCTTCCCCAGGTATAAGAAACTTGGCCAGATAAGCCGTGACTAAGTCTCTTTTGGACTTGCAGCTCCAGCGCGTGATAAATGCCATCGGAGTTCCAGAGGGTAACCGGAACACGACCAAAATTTGGGTTAAGCGTAGGCGTTAGTGTCAGAGGCCAGAGGTAGCCTTCCGGAGTTTTGGCGATGGGAAGCGCGATCGAAGAATCATCCGTTTGCAAGAGGTTGTGTACTGCCCGCGAACCAACATAGGCGATCAATCCCGTCGTGTTCCAGCCAAGTGCCCGCTGGATGTTCAGGTTCCATTGCATGACGTAGTTGCGTCCGGGATTCTGACTGATGTAAGCCGCACGCTGTGCCGTGCCACTGGCCGAGAGGGTTGTGTACGCAGGATTCGGGGTCAAAGCAAAAGGACCGAACGATCCCGCCGGAACTGGGCCATTCACTGACAAGTAAAACGGCACCGTTCCGTCAACGGTGTGCCGCAGGTTTGCTGGCAGAATCTGCACGTCAAAAATTCCAAAGCCAGCACGAACCGACGTCTTTGCATTGCCGAAGGGATCCCACGAAAAGCCGACACGAGGCTCGAAATTACGAAGTGAAGGGTTTGAGAATAAGGGAGAGCGCACGACAACAGTGGGGTCGGTCAGATGTTGGAGGCTCGCTAGATGGCCATGCGTCTCCGATGGCACCGTGGCCATCTCATAACGCAGCCCCAGGTTTACCGTCAGCGTTGGGCGCAGGTGCATGTCATCCTGAAGAAAAACGCCGAACAGTGTCTCGCGAATCCTCCGCCGTGAGACGATACCAGGCGCATCGGCGATAAGAGTCAGAGAGTCGTTTCCTGAGGAAGCATGGTTGTTGGTCAGAAAATCTGCAAGAGAACTAAACTCGAAGTCTCCTCCCGGTTGGGAAGGCGTGGTTTGGTTGTCGATGATGCGTTCGACGTTGGCACCGAATTTCAGGCTGTGGATTCCGTGGGTCAGAAACACGTTGTCATAGACCTGCCACGAATTCCAGTTGTATTCCGCCGGGGTCTGGGTACTCAATCCCCCGGTAAAAAACGTCAACCCAGGCACTCCGATGAATCCCACCGTGTCGCCCGGCACGTATCCTAGGCTTGTATCGGCCGCGAGCGGGTTAAGGGCTGTGCTGCCGGATGGAGCTGCAGCGTACTCGCGGTGATAGCCCAGACGGAATGAATTCACTACTGAAGGGCCAAAAAGGTGGTTCTCTTCGATGTTGACCAGTTGCCTTCTGGTTTTTGTGAAAATGAGTTTGTTATTGAATTCGTCGTTCTGCGACGACGGTGAACTATCGTATAGGTAGCCACCCGAAAGACTGTCTTTTTCCGAAAACTTATGATCAACCCGGGTCGTGAAGTAGTTTTCCGTGGTGACCGCGGAACCAGAGAAGCTGTAAATGCCCGTGTCGCCTGAGACAGTACCGTTGGGAAGGGGATAGAAAGCCAAATACGGCTTCACCAACGGATCAACAGTCACATTGCCGGTGGTCAAAATTCCCATGCGCGCATTCTTAGATGGTACGTTGTCGACCATGCTCAAACCCAGCGACTGGCGCAGGCCTTCGTAATCACCGAAGATGAACGTTTTGTCCTTCTGGATAGGACCACCCGCCGACGCGCCAAATTGATTTCGCCGGAAAGGCGCGATCGTTGGTGGATCGAAATAGTTGCGCGCATCGAGCGCGCTGTTGCGCAAGAACTCGTAGGCGCTCCCGTGAAATTGATTGGTGCCGGAGCGAGTGATGGCGCTGATGACACCGCCGGATGTACGGCCATACTCGGCACCTTGATTACTGGTCAAAACAGAGAATTCAGAGACCGCATCCACCCCGAGATTGCCACCAAGAATACTGCCCGGAGCCTGATTGGTGTAGTCGTTGATGCTAATGCCGTTCAACAGGTAATTGTTCTGCTGGGGTCGCCCGCCGCTGACCGACAACTCAACACCGAGTCCGCGGCCAAGGCGGTCGGTGCTTGAAACGGGTGCCAACGCTCGAATCGTAGAGACGCCGGGTTGAAGCTGTGCCAAGTCTGTCCATGATCTTGCGTTGAGCGGCAACTCGACGATGGTTCGAGAATCCATGTTGCCGCTGATGGTCGAGGATTCGAGTTGGATGTCAGGCGGCTGATCACTAACCTGCACGCTTTCCGTGACCGAGCCAACTTTCATCTCGATGTTGGAAACCACCTGTGCACCGACTGTAAGAACCAATCCGCTACGGATCGAATTCTCGAAACCCGCCGCCGATACTGTCTGCTGATAATTTCCGGGCAGCAGATTGGGAATACTGTAGAGTCCCTGGCTATTGGTGGTGACCGCGGTGGTTACACCCGTCGCCAGGTTTTTCATCGACACGGTCGCATTGGCGACCACCGCGCCAGATTTGTCACTGATCGTCCCAGAGACGCTTCCGCCGACTACCTGCCCGCGCAGAGGACTTGGCGAAAGAACACTAACCACTACCGCCAGGCATGCCAACAAACAAAATGCAGATCCCGTTGCGCCGCTTCTGGAGCCCATATTCGACCTCCTAAAGCCTGCTGGCGGAAATCAGGATGGGTTGTTTCCGAAACGCAATTGTTTGCCCTGCGGAAAACTCCGCCCGTAATTTCCCTTGCGGACGCGAAGTATAGACCAGAAAATCCGACGCGCAAAAGAAAAAATGAACATGTTCTATATTTAAGGTTGCCTTAAGGTTCGGCATGTCGTGCCCGACAATCGCTAAGACCGTGCGAATCCTGCAAGAAACAGATCGCTACGCGCCAGATTCGGCGCGCAACGGTGAGGCAGGCGCTTCCGCTGCGATCTCTTCGAGGCCGCGGTTTTTCGGCTCGACTCCGAAGATGAGAACGACCAAAATCTGCACGATCAGCAGCGCGATCAGAAAGGCCACGACGCCGCTCACCCCGTAAGACCGAAACAATCCCACGACGATGAACGGTGTGAGAATGGTTGCTCCTCGTCCGAAGGTGTTGCAAATTCCTGAGGCTCGCATGCGGACTTCCGTCGGAAACAACTCCGGAATGTAAATCGCAAACAGAAGCGTGACCAGGACGTAAATTGGAATCATGAGCAGGAAACCGACCGTCTGCAATACGGCCGGCTCGTTCACAAACGGGTAAACGCTGCCGATCGTGATGGCGAGAAGAGACGCTCCAATGATGGTCGGCTTGCGTCCCCACGAATCGGCCGTAAACGCGCCGAGCGCCGACCCAAGTGGCGCGCCCAACGATATCACCAGCGAGTAGCCCAGCGAGGAGGCGATGCTGCGCCCCTGCTGCACAAAGAAAGTCGGCAGCCAGGTCACGAACCCGAAGATCAGAGTATTGACCACAATCAACGTCGTCGCGCCCACGATCATGCGCGGCAACAGCGCAGGGCTCAGGAGCGACCCAAGTTCTCGCGAATGAGCGACCGCTTGAGATGGCGCCAGAGGTGGAAGCGGAGCACCACGGAGAGCGGCTTCGCGTTCGACGCTTCGTAGAATAGCATCCGCCTCTTCGGTGCGCCCAACCGATTCCAACCAACGCGGCGATTCCGGCAAAGCCTTTCGCAAATACCAGACCACCATCGCGCCGAGTCCTCCAAGCACGAACATGGTTCGCCAGCCGAAACGGGGAATTATGAGTGTTCCGAGCAGAGCTGTGACCGGTGAGCCACTCACTACGAAGACCGAGATCCAGCCTAACCATTTGCCTCGCGTTTGCGGAGGAACAAATTCTGTCATGGTCGCGTATCCGACCACGTTCTCCGCGCCCAATCCCACTCCCATGACGAATCGAAGCAAGATCAGGGCCAGCATGGAAGGGGCGAACGCCGCTGCGATGGACGCGATACCAAAGATTGCTAGGTTGGCTTGATATGCGAAGCGGCGGCCGAAGCGATCGCCGAAAAATCCGCTGAAAAACGACCCCAGCATCATGCCTACAAATGTCAAAGACACGAACTCCGCGTTTTGACTCATGGTGGAAAAGTGGCTCTTGAGGGTGGCGCCGAGTACGACTGCAGCTACGTAGATGTCAAAGCCATCGAAGAACATCCCGATGCCGATCAGCCACATGATCCTGCGATGGAACGAAGAAACGGGGAGTCGATCGAGACGCGCGCCGGCATTCGCGGTTCCGGCCAGATCATTTCTCCTTGGCGAGCGCAGCCATGCTACCAGCAGTTAAAGCCTCAAGAGCGTCGCGGCAATTCTGGTCAAACGATTTGTGCTGGGCTCCGAGAAAGAATTCCTTGCAGCGCCGAACCGCGTTGGGATCAAGTCGAAGTATACGTTCGACTAGTGCATCGGCCTCGCCGCGCAATCGGTCGGCCGGGCACACTTGCGAGATCAGGCCAATTTGCAGCGCATACTGCGGGGTGATGGGATCCCCGAGAAGGACAAGAGAAAACGCGAAGCGAGGCAGCGTGTACTCGCCCAGGTAAGCCATGATCGCGGTGGGGGCGAGTCCGGCACGCATCTCGGGGATTGCCAGAGAGGCGTGTTCTGCGACCAGAACAAAATCGCTCACAATCGCCAGGCCAAAACCGAAACCAGAAGCATCTCCCTGCACTTCGGCAACGCTGATCATTGGCGAAGTCCGCAGCAACCGCTTAACCTCGATCAGACGCGCGGATTCGCGGTGGATGGACTCGAGGTCGCGGCCCGCTCGCTCGCGCCCGGTGCAGAAGACTTTGCCGCGCGCTCGAATGCGCAACACGCGCGCGCTCGGATGAGACGCTTCTTTGCTCAGCTCAGCCAGCATGGCGTCGAACATCGGGCCATTGACCTGGTTTCCGTGCTGCGCATTGTCTAAGGTGAAAGTCAGGACGTCTCCGTCCCGTTCGACGATCAATCCGATGGCGTTGGTTTCAGACAACTGGTGGGACCCTTGAGGCAACACGCCGTCACGGTATACAAGGAACGCAAGCATGTCAACCAGCGGCGCGGACAGAACTGTACAATGCGACTGCGTACGTAGGATGTACGGAAATGCAACTCTATGAACAACAAGCTCGGTTCTCAAGGTCGGGGTACACGCGGCATGGCGCACGGCTTGACTCTGCTGAGCATGCGCGACAATGACGGTCTCTACAAGCTCGGAGTTAAAACGACTAAAGGCATACTGGACGTTGAGCAAACCGCGCGGCAGTTAGGAATGACGGCTCCGGTCACGATGGATGACCTGCTGCAACGAGAGGAAGGCCCCGCGCTGGATACTTTGGTGGATGCCGCTCTCCAGGCGGATGAAGTACACTTTCTGGACGAGGCGCAAATTCAATACGGACCGGTCGTGTCGCGTCCAGACAAGATTATTTGTGTCGGCCTAAACTACCGGCGGCATGCGAAAGAAGTGAACATGGCGATTCCCAACCAGCCGGTTCTCTTTAACAAGTTCAACAATTCCCTCAGCGCCCACAATGCTGCGATCAAACTGCCGGTTGATGTAGCCAGCAAGTTCGACTACGAAAGCGAACTGGTGATTGTCATTGGGAAAACTGCAAGAAACGTGAGCGAGTCAAATGCGCTTTCGTACGTGGCAGGTTATTGCATCGGAAACGATTTCAGCGCGCGAGATCTGCAGTTCGATACCGGCGGACAATGGATGTTGGGCAAAACCCTCGATCAGTTTGGCCCGGTGGGCCCCTATCTGGTTACTGCCGATCAAGTTAACCCCGACAACCTGAAGATCGAGTGCCGGGTCAACGGTGAAATCCGCCAGTCTTCCAATACCGACGATTTCATCTTCAACAGTGCGCAGATCGTCAGCTACATTTCCCGCCACCTCACTCTGGAACCCGGCGACATCATTTTTACTGGAACCCCCGAAGGCGTGATTCTCGGCTACCCCAAGGAAAAACAGGTCTGGCTCAAGCCGGGTGACGAGATCGCTTGCAGCGTGGAGAAACTGGGGGAGTTGAAGTTCCAGTTGATCTGAACTCGCCAATTCTGGACGATAAGGCGGAAGCGGATGTATAGTAGGCGAGTCCTTTTTGTGAACTTGTTCGGTTTTCGCCCACATCGGGTGTCCAGAGTTCCATAGTCCCAGGGAGACGCAAGCCGTGGACACAAGCTTCATTGGTAAACCACATGAGTGGGACCCGCGCCGGGTCTACAGCCAAACTGGCGCAGACTGGCAATACCGAGTCGATTTCGACCGCCTCCGCAAAGATCGGTTGCAGCGCCTCAAGGAGCAGATGAGTGCTCGCGACCTGGGTGCACTAGTTTTGTTTGCGGGCGCCAACATTCGCTACGTCACCGCCTCCTACCAGGGCAATTGGAAATACAACATCAACATCCGTTATGCGGTGGTTCCCCACGGCGCGGAGCCGGTGCTTTTCGAGACGGCAGGATCAGACCTGCATTGCGCCGAGATTGATCTCCCCTGGATGGAAGGACGCATCAATCCGGCGATCACCTGGCAGTGGGCCGAGGGCGCGGTTCCGGTGATGGCGGGCAGGATGGCGCAGAGCGTTGTCGACGTGCTTGAGGCCCACGGGCTTCGCAAGGAGCGAATCGGAATCGACAATTTCGATTGGCCTGCGCTGAAAGCGTTTCAGGATTGCGGACTCAACATCACCGACGCCTGGCCGGCAGTATCAGCCGCGCGCGTCATCAAAACTCGCGACGAGATTGAACTGCTGAAGCAGGCCTCGAGCATTGGCGACGCCGCCATGTGGAGAATCAAGTATGAGTGGCTCAAGCCGGGTGTTCGTGAGCGCGAGATTGAAGCGAAGGTGCATGAGTTCATGCTGGAGCGCGGTTGCGAGATTATTTACGACATCATCGTAGCCTCCGGAGGGAATACCAGTCCGTATCGCCGCTGGGCGACCGATAAGATCATTCGCCAGGGCGACTTGGTTATAGTCGACATCAATGCGGTCGGGCCATCCGGATACTTCATCGATTTCGTGCGCTGCTTTAAGTGCGCCGGCAAGATGACCCAGCAAGAAATCGACTTGTACCGGGAGGTTTACGACTCCATGTATGCGGGACTGGAAAAGCTGCGGCCCGGCAACACTACAGCCGACGTTGCCGCGGCCTTTCCTCAATACGACGACGACAAATACAAGACCGTCACCCTGCAGCAGTTCGCGCATAGCATTGGCCTGACCCTCTACGAAGGCATGTGGATTTCCCGCGCCTATTCTCTTCAGTATCCGGCAGAAATCAAGGAGAACATGTACTTCGCGATTGAGACGTTCGCCGGACATCCTGGCCTGCAACAGACGACGCGTCTGGAAGAAAATGTTCTGGTTTCGGGCAAAGGCCCCGTAGTCTTCACGCTGATGGAACACATGGAAGAAGCCATGACGCGATAGGTATGACAAGAGCACTGGTAGCCGTTGCTGACTCCGTTTTTCCCAACCTTGATCCGGCCCGCGAGGTGCTGTCAAGAATCGGCGCGGAAGTAGCTCTTGCAGAAACAGCGACGCCAGAGGCTATCTTGCAAGTCGCGCGGCAGGCCGACGCGGTGCTCGTCACCTACGCGAAACTCACGGGCGAGATGGTGAGACAGATGACACGATGTCGAATCATCGCCAGATTCGGAATCGGCGTCGATAACGTGGACATTCCAACCGCCACAACGGCAGGGATTGTCGTCACCCGCGTGCCGGACTATTGCATGGATGAAGTTTCCGATCACACCATGGCCTTGCTCCTGGCTCTGGCGCGCAAGGTTCCCTTCGCCAATTCGCGCGCACATGCGGGCCGATGGGAAATGCCCGCCGTGGTTCCCATCCACCGATTGCGGGGAAGCGTGCTCGGCTTGGTGGGTTTTGGAAGGATCCCACAATTGGTGGCGCCGAAAGCAAAAGCATTCGGTCTCAAGATCGTGACCTACGACCCTTACATCCCCGACGAAATCGCGGTTGTAGCCGGAGTGGAGAAGATTGAATTCGGCGAGTTGCTGAAAGTCTCGGACTATATTTCGATTCACCCGCCACTCGTGCCCGAGACACGGCATCTGTTCAACGCTGAGGTGTTCCGCCAGATGAAACCGACGGCATACATGATTAATACGGCCCGCGGCGCCATCGTGGACGAGGCCGCATTAGCGCATGCTCTCGATGCCGGGCACCTCGCCGGGGCTGCGTTGGATGTTCTATCGCAAGAACCCCCGTTGGACTCGCCGCTCTTTGGCAGAGACAACGTAATCCTGACGCCACACATCAGCTTCTACTCAGAAGAGTCGTTGGTGGAGTTGCAGACGAAGGCAGCCGAGGATGTTGTTCGTGTTTTGAGCGGGCAGATGCCTCGCCACGCGGTCAATCCAGAGGTTCTCTCGTCAGAGCGGCAGCGTAACTGGAATATGTCAGGAAAAGAAACCCGCGTGATGAGTTAGTCGAAACCACGCGATCACATTTTAGGTAAGGAGAGTGCATCTATGGGTCGCCAAGGCATTGCCATCGTCGAAGCCGCAATTTTCTGCCTGTTTATCGTTTTTCTGCTCACCGATTTTGCGCAGGCGGGTTCGCCGGGCACATCGGGATACCAAGTCATCAAAACGATTCCGATTGGCGGCGAGGGTAAGTGGGACTACGACGTGGTCGACAGCACCGCTCGCCGAGTGTATGTCTCCCACGGCACGCATGTGGTGGTGTTGGACGCGGACTCCTACGCGGTCGCAGGCGATATCCCTGACACTTTGGGAGTTCACGGAATTGCTTTGGCTCCAGATCTAAGGCGCGGATTTACCAGCAACGGCCGCGCCAACACGATTACCATCTTCGATCTGAAAACTTTGAAGCCGATCAGCACCGTTAAATCGGGTGGCATGAACCCTGACGCAATTTATTACGACGCCGGTTCCAAGCGGGTCTTCGCCTTTAATGGCCGCAGCGCCAATGCGACAGCGATCAGCGCAAACGACGGCAAGGTAATCGGCACCATTCCCGTCGGCGGCAAGCCGGAGTTTGCGGCCGGAGACGGCGAAGGTCACGTGTTCGTGAATATCGAAGACAAATCGGTGCTTCTGGAGATTGACGCGCAGAAGTTTTCGATTGTCCATCGCTGGCCGCTTACGGGTTGCAAGGAACCATCGGGCCTCGCGATCGATCGGAAAAACCATCGTCTGTTTTCCGTATGCGGCAACAAGAAAATGATGGTTGTGAACTCGGACACGGGCAAAATCGTGGCCACACCGGCCATTGGCGATGATCCAGACGCAGCCGGATACGATCCCGGCACCCAACTAGTATTCAGTTCTAACGGCGAATCAGGAACGCTCACCGTGATTCACCAGGACTCACCCGACAAGTACACGGTGCTGGAAAATGTTCCCACAAAGAAATATGCTCGCACCATGGCGATCGACGAAAACACGCATAACATCTTTATCCCCTACTCCGAGTTTGAACCGGTTGCTCCCAAAGGCGAGGAGGAGCCTCCGATGAAGCCCAACACCTTCGGAGTTCTGGTAGTGGGCAAGTAATCGCGCGGGCGAAATTGAGGATCATGAGGCAAATCGGTATCGGCATTATCGGGACGGGTTGGTGCGGCGGCATACGCGCCGAAGCTTGCGGCGCGAGTCCGTACGTAAGTACTCTGCATTTGGCGGAGATTAAGCCCGAGCGCCTGAAGGACGTGGCGGGCAAGACCAAGCCGACAACGGCCACCACTGATTATCGAACGCTGCTCGATAACCCGACTATCGATGCCATCATCGTTTCCGCCACGCCTGAAACCACGCATTATCCGATGGCAAAAGAGAGCTTGCTGGCTGGCAAGCATGTGTTTCTCGAAAAGCCGATCGCGCTGGAACTCTCTGAAGCGGATGAATTGATCGCCTTGGCTCACTCGAAGGGCCTGGTGTTCACCATCGGATATTCGCAGCGCTTCAATCCCAAGTTCGCTTACGTCAAACGTTCGATTGATGACGGAACCATCGGACAGCCGATCAGCGCCCTGGTGAGCCGCCACATCACCCGTAATTTAGGGAACAAAATCGGAGGCCGGATTAAACTCTCGCCCGCAGCCATGGAGGCGACACACGATATCGATTTTGTGCTCTGGTGCTTTGCGCCGAGAAGGCCGGTTCGCGTTTACGCGCAAGAGGTCCGCAAGATCATGCAGTCGACGCATCACGTCCCCGACTGTGTGTGGATCGTTGTCACGTTGGATGACGGGTGCGTCTTTACGATTGGAGCCGGGTGGGTGCTGCCTCCTGGGTATCCGAATTTCTCCTCCACCTGGATCGAAATGGTGGGTACGGAAGGCGCAATCATGGTCGATGACACGCACCGTGACGTCGCCCTCAACACCATGAAGCGTGGCCTGGAATTTCCGATCTCGACCATGCCCGGCGAAAAAGTCTCTCATGTTTACGCGGGTCCCATGGAAGCCGAGACGATTCACTTCCTCGAGTGCGTGGCTCATGGCCGCCAGCCGCTGGTTACGGCGGAACACGCAAGAATGGTGATGCAGGTCTACCAGGCTGCAGACCGGTCCGCTGAAGAGGGTCGGCCTGTTGACCTACTGACCGCCAAGCCCTCGTCCGAATGGTCGATATCACAATCGTCGGATTCGACCAAGAACGCCGCAGCCGACCGTCGCTGAGCGAATGCTGGAAACCACTCGCACTCCTGTCGTCACGATCCCAGAGAACATCTCCTTTAAAGCGACGAAGACGCGCTGGCTGGTCCTTCTGCTCATCAGCCTGATGTACATGATCACGTACATGGACAGGACCGGCATTTCCATCGCCGCCCCCGGCATTTCAAAACAGTTTGGATTCAGCCAGACCGCGATGGGTGTTGTGTTCAGCGCGTTCTTGTGGGCCTACGCGATAGGGCAGATTCCAGCAGGAACGTTCGCGGATCGTTTCGGTCCGAGACTCGTGCTGCTGATCATTGTACCCTTCTGGTCTCTGATGACAGCATTAACCGCCGGCGCCACCGGCCTCTCTTCTCTCATCGCCATACGATTCGTTTTCGGATTGGCGGAAGCCGGCGCGTTCCCTACCGCTACTCGAGCTATGCAACTCTGGTTTCCGAAGGCGGAACGCGGCATCGTGCAAGGCGTTACTCACAGCTTTAGCCGGCTTGCGGTGGCGATCGTTCCCTTCCTCGCCGTGACCATCATGATCCACTACGGCTGGCGTTGGATCTTCTACTTTTTTGGAGCCGCGGGCGCGCTCTGGTCATTAGCCTTTTTCTTTCTTTATCGCAACCTTCCGGAACAACATCCTTCAGTGAATCGGGCCGAGTTGGCGCATATTCGCGGACTGAGTGAGGACGGCTCCATAATACCGGTTCATCTCCATCGACGCCTTGCACCGCCGTGGAAAATCATCTTCCGCTCGCCGAATATGTGGTACATCGCCGCCGGTTATTGCTGCTTTTACTACGGCACCTATTTCTTCATGACGTGGTTCCCCACTTACCTTCTGGAATATCGCCATCTCCCCTTGAAGAGCATAGGCATATGGGCATCGCTGCCGCTGATAGCGGGAATGATTGGCGACGTGGTGGGAGGCAGCTTGACCGACACGGTCTACCGGAAGACGGGCAAATTGAGGTTCGCTCGTCGCATCATAGCCGCTCCCGCCATGCTAGCTTCTGGAGTTTGCTTGATCCCAGCGGCCATGACTCAATCAGCGTGGACGGCCATCCTGTGCTTAACCCTGTCGTTGTTTTTCCTCGAACTGGTGATTAGTCCGGCTTGGGCCGTGCCGATGGATGTTGGCGGCGAATACAGCGGCACCGTTTCCGGTGTAATGAATATGGCGGGTAGTTTGGCGGCTTCGGTCTCGCCAATTATCTTCGGATTTCTGGCTCAACGCGGTTCCTGGATTACTCCCTTCTTCATTTCTGCAGCAGTGCTGGTAACCGGCGCCCTGATCTGGGCGTTTCTCATTGATCCCGAGAAATCCGTAGTAGCGGAAATCGCCTAGAGGCCGAGCACCCGCTCGGCATTGCCGTGGAAGATTCGCTCCATGATCTCATCCGGATAACCGAGTTCGCTCCATTCTTTGAGCAAGCGCGCATGGGGAATGCTGGGGTAATCGCTGCCGAACATGACTTTGTCTTTCAATCGGCCACGAATATCGATTTTTAGTTGTGCGGGAAAATATTTCGGAGCCCAGCCAGAGACTTCCCAGAAGACGTTGCCCTTGTGCAGAGCCACTGCGGTCATTTCGTCGACCCACGGCCATCCTGGATGTGCCGCGATGATGGTAAGGTTCGGGAAGTCAGCGGCGAGTTCATCGATGGCTGAAGGGTGGGCGTGTATGAGTTTCGCACGCATACCGCCCGGCATTCCTGCACCCATGCCCGTGGTGCCGACATCAATCATGACAGGCACCCGCATGTGGTCGATCAGCTCAAAGAGCGGATACAGCCGGCGATCATTCACCGCGAAATGTCCAATGATCGGATGAAAGTGGAAACCCAGCATGCGCAAGTCCTGGATGGCATGTCTGGCCTCAACCAACGCCCCTTCGCCTTTGAGAGGATCCACTGCCGCCCAAGCTTGAATAATGCGAATGGGATGACGCTTCTGCATCGCCGAAACAAAATCGTTCGAGCACGGCGGGGTGCCGACCGTCGTTTCCAGATCCAGAGCCACCAGCACCGCTTCCACGCCGGCCTCGGCGAAATCATTGACGACTTCTTGCTCGGTTTTCGGCGTCCATGCGCGGTTCCAATACTTGGAGAGCGCGTCAACATAAGGCTGCTGGCAAGCAATCCACTCGCTGGTATTTGGATAGCAATGTAAGTCGATGATTCTCATGCGATGCGGCCGCGTCTTTTACCCGCGCAAACTATTGTCTTGGTTTTGTCGCTCGGCAAACATTTTCTCAGAAACCATCTCGACCAATTTCTTCTTGGAAACCTTGCCGAAGGTTGATAGGGGGAAGTCGGCCAGTATTTCCAGCCTTTCCGGAAGCTTGAACTTCGAGATTTCCTTACCTAGCAAGAACTTTTGCAGCTCCTCAAAACTCACACTGGTTCCATCGCGCAACAATATGCAGGCGCACATCCGCTCGCCGAGATCGGGATCGGGTACCGGAATGCAAGCAACGTTTTTCACCGACGGATGCGTGAGGATAAGGTTCTCAATCTCTTCGGCGCTGATTTTCTCCCCGCCCCGGTTGATGAGGTCCTTCTTCCGACCTTCAACGGTGTAGTTGCCCGAGGGATGCCGCCGCATCAGATCGCCAGAACGGTAAAAACCGTCGGGCGTGAAAACCCGAGCGTTGTAGTCAGGCACTCCGAAATAGCCTCGCAAAGTATACGGCCCGCGACAACACAGCTCGCCCACCTCTCCCGTCCGCACTTCATTCCCCGCATCGTCGAGCAGGAGGACCTCATCATCGGGACAAATGGGACGTCCGACCGTCTCCAGACGCACGTCCTCGGGATCATCGAGACGGACAAACATCAAGAGTCCTTCCGACATGCCAAAGTTTTCCTGGACAAAAGCATCGGGGATAAGTTGGTTGACCAGCAACCGTGTCTGCGGTTGCAGACATTGCCCACCGCTCTGAATAATCTTGAGCGATGACAAGTCGTACTCCGTCACGGCGTGGCTATTCAGCAGGCGAATCAGAAGCGCGGGAACCACTTTCAGGTGGGTGACGCGATGCTTTTGAATGAGAGCAGCCATGTGCTCCGGCTTGGTGCTGGGTCCGATCACAGCTTTCGCGCCGTTGAACAGAAAACCTTGAATTCCGGGGCACGCGAGAGGCAAGTTGTGGGCGATCGGCAATACTACGAGCGCCACTGAGTCGTTGTTGATCGCGCAGACGCTCGCAGCTGCCTTGGAATTGTAGGCGTAATCATTGTGAGTCCGCGGGATCAGTTTGGGGATTCCCGTCGTTCCTCCCGAAAGCTGAAATACCGCCGGGTCCGTGGGATCAATATGGATCCGGGAGAGATGCGAAGCCGGCAGCTCTGCCGGGCGCGATATCAAATCCCCCAGAGATTCCAGGCCCGGCTGCGTGGGACCCAGAATAATCGCATGCTCCAGGGTCGAACTTTCTCTACGGATGCGCTCCACCATCTGCACGTAGTCGAAGTCGTGCTGGTGAGTGGGGACCACCATAGCCGCAGCGCCAGAGAGTTCCACAAACTGACGAATTTCCGCGTAACGATGGCTCGCGAGGGCGGCAATCGGGATACATCCAAGTTTCTGGAGACCAAAATATAGAATCACGAACTCGGCTACATTCGGTAGTTGAACTACAACCCGGTCGAGAGTCCGGAGCCCTAGATCGTGGAGATTGAGCGCCAAATTCGTGGAAGCCTGGTCGAGCTCGGCATAAGTAATACATCGCTCCCCGTCGATGATTGCTACGCGCTCCGCGTAACGCTCGAAGACGGCCTTGAATTCCTGGGCGAGCGATTTGTCCGCCCAATAGCCTCGCTCCCGGTAACGGCGAGCAAACTCAGGCGGAAACGGTACGACCCCTTCTAACATTCCTTCCTCGTTTTAGGTGGTGGCCGCGTAACCTCCATCCACCACCACCACCTCGCCGTTCACCATGCGATTGCCGATAATCAGGTTGACGATGACTTCAGCCACGTCTTCCGCGGTTACGCAACGGCGTAAAGGAGTACTCTTGGCGCGACGGGCCATCAGATCCTCATATCGTTCCTTGAGCATTCGCTCCATCCAATCGCCAACCATCCATCCCGGAGCAACCGCATTCACGCGAATCTCAGGGCCCAGATTGAGAGCCAGAAGCTTGGTAAGACTGATCACGGCAGCTTTGCTGGCAGCGTATGGCAGCGGCTGCGGACCGGGACGTAAACCCACGATGCTCGCCGTGTTGACCACGCTTCCACCGGCCTTTCGCAGAAGCGGCAGAGCCGCGCGTGTGACCTGAAAGACGCCCCGGACATTCACCGCGAAGACGCGATCCCATTCCTCGGGGGTCATCGCATCGATATCCTGCGGTTTAACGTCGGTAGTGGTGCCGGCGTTATTTACGAGCGCATCCAGACGGCCGAACTCTCGCTCGACCGTTGCCAGCATCTGCCGCACAGAGGTGTCGTCACTCACATCGCATCGCAATAAGATCGACTCTGCGCCCTGCTCCTGTACGAGTTTCGCCGTCTGCTGCGCCGCAGCCTGACTACGGCTGTAGTTGACCGCAATATCAAAGCCAGCGCAGGCCAAGGCCGCGGACGTAGCGCGTCCGATCCCACTGGCGGCTCCGGTAACCAAAGCAACTCGCCGGTCCTGGCTCATCTTTCCCTGCGTTGACGAAAATGGTGAACCCCTCAGTTCGGGCTCAAGGACAAGGACGTCCACTTCTCCGGCGGATTCCTGCTGTATGGAAGTGGGCGGAAATCTTCCGGCCTTAATGAACTCCTGGGCAGGCTACTATGCGCGCAATCAACCTGCCGCCATGCTGGGGGAAACGAACAAATGAACATGTACACTTTGGAACATGTTCAAGAACATTGTCAAGAACAGAAGCGAACAGTTACCTTACCCTCGGTCCATCTTTCCCCCTTTAGGCTTTGCCCCAAGAGCTGCAGAAACGAAGCTATGATAGTAATTCATCCCGGGAGGGCGTTGTACCATGAAGGCTGGGGTTGCGATGCCGTCAGAACTTGGGCTCAGAGAGCAGAATAAGCTGGAAAAACGCCAGCGCATCCGCGCTGCTGCCAGCGATCTGTTTTCTAAACATGGGTACGAGTCTGCGACCGTGCGTCAGATTGCGAAACGCGCTCACGTCGGCCTTGGAACTCTGTTTAACTACGCGCACGATAAGCGCGATCTGGTATTCCTCATCTTCAACGAAGAACTTGCCTCGGTCACCGACCAAGCCCTTAGGAATGCGCAACAACACCGTTCATTAGTCGATCAACTGCTCGATATCTATAAAGTCCACTACGAGTACTTCAGCCAGAACCCTGCGCTCTCGCGCATTCTTCTGAAAGAACTGACGTTTTATTCCGAGGGCAAGCAGGCGCGAAACTTTCAGGAAATTCGCGGGCGTCTCATGTCGGGAATTGAGAAAGCGGTTCGGTCGGCACAACGGGAACAGCGCATTCGCTCTAAAGAAGATCCGGTGATCGTGGCACGTCACATTTTCTTTGTATGCTCGGGCGCAATCCGGTGGTGGATCGCGAACTCTTCCCCACGGCCCCGCGAGGGCCTTGCCGACTTGAAGCGGTTGCTTGAACTAGAAGTCAAAGGCCTGCAGCCCGCTCCACCGTCGCGTCGACGCGGAAGCCTCCCGCGTTTGTCTCCCCGACAAGACGCGGCACCCCGGCGCGATGGTCACGCTGCCACGAAAATCCACTCCGCCCGACTCCCTTAACGTCGTCACTTACCAACAACAAGCACTACGAACGTGTTGGGCAGCACTTGCGAGTGCGTCGCCCCGTGTCCATGCCGTGCAGTGACAAGAAGCACGTTATGAGTTTTCGTGTCGAGCGCCATAGTGCGCGCGCCCGACTGTGTCTGAACATTGTCGACCACCCGAAACCGGTTGGGCGAGTCTTCGTGAATCACGGTAAGCGTGGCGGATCCGCCTGCCGATGCGAAGGCGTTGGCCGTTTCGCGGTCGAAGAGACTCGCGTCGGTGCCCGCGCCGACGGATGGCGTAGCCAGCACGTTGCCGCTGTTTGCATCCATGACCACCATCATCAGGTTGTCGCAGACAGAAAATAGGCGGCGATTTATGCGATCTATCGCAAGGCCAGAAGGCCCCTCGCCTGGCGCAAGCGACCAGCGGTGCAGTACTGCCAGTGTCTTGGCGTCGACCTCCACGATCTGGTTGGTGTCGGTGAGGTTGACGAAGATCTTCCCCATTCCATCGGCCACTGCCGCTTCAGGCTGCCCTTCCAGGACGATGGTTCCGAGCAGCGAACCATCCACTGCATTGATCACGGTTGCGTCATTGCCGGCACTGTTCATGATGAATACGCGTTTGGTGACCTCGTCGTAGACAAAAGAATCTGGGTCTTTGCCGGTTTTAGCGGTGCCTATTTTTTGCAAGGTTTTCAGATCGACAATGGTGGACGTGTTCGCCTCTCCGTCGGAAGTAAACCCCTTGCCGAGATCGGGCGCGAGCACGATCCCGTGTGTATGAGACAAGCCCGTAATTTTGCCCACGACGCTTCCCGAATCTACGTCCACGACATCAATGTGATCGTCCCGTCCGATGTATAAACGTCGGGCCTCACTGTCCATAGTGACGTAGTCCCAGCCCTCGGTGCCGCCGACGGGAATCGTTTTCAACAAGTGATAGCCAGAGGAGCCGTCCGGCGAGGCATTCTGTGCGAATCCTGAGGAGAGAAGAACAGCGACCACAATCACGTGAACTGTCAAAGGCATTCGGCTATCCATGATGAGACCTTCTTCCTCAATCTACCGAAAAGTGAACATGTACAGTTTTTGCCGGTTCAGTGTATCGCCGCGGCTTTGGTTGTCAAGAGATCAGCGGCCCAGCCGGGGAAACAATTTCAGAGCATTGTCACGGTTCATGGCTTGCAGGTCAGCGGAAGAAAGTCCGAACTGATCGAGGCCATTGGCAGTTACAGCGGCGGGCACATAAGGAAAGTCAGTGCCGAACAGCATTTGCGATGTGGGCACAAGCTTCATCAATGCAGCCATGGAAGAGGGGTTGGTCGAATTTGCGACATCGTAGTAGAGTTTCTTCAGCTCGAACGCAGCGCCATTCGGTAAGCGATCGGCAATTTCCTGATGGCGCTCGACAAAAGCGCTGGTGCGCGCCGCGACCATCGGCATGGTTCCGCCGGCGTGGCAGAAAATGAAGCGAATGTCGGGAAATCGGGAAAATGTTCCATTTACCATGAGACTGACGATCGCGCGCGTCGTTTCGAACAGAAATTCGAATGTCGATGCCGGAATCCCGGGCATCAGGTGATCGCAACACCCGGGCACAGCAGGGTGAATGAATACGACGGCCTTGCGCCGATTCAATTCTTCGAACGCAGGCGCAAAGGACGGATCGCCGGGCCATTTGCTATCGTAACTGCTCACCAATCCGATGCCGTCGGCCTTCAGCACGTCGAAGGCATAGGCAATTTCCTGAAGGCTGGCTTCCTGGTCCGGCAGCGGCACCGCCGCAAATAGACCGAAGCGGCCGGGATAGTCTTTAACCATACGCGCCGCATATTCGTTGCAATCGCGGGCTAAACTACGCGCCGTTTTCGCGCCCTCGTACCAGACGCCGGGAAGGCTGAGCGAGGTCATCGCCGTCGCAATGCCATTCTTATCCATCTCCTCAACAGCTCTTGCTGGAGTCCAGTTCAATAAGCGCGAGTGATCCCGGTCAGAAATAGCGAGGATCTGGTCGCGGGCGCGTTGCATGTAAGGCGGAGGCAAGATGTGGTGGTGTACGTCAATGCGATCGGCCTTGGTATTCGCAGTTGGCGATGAGGTCTGCGCCTTCATCCCGCTCGCTGAGAGCAGCGCGCTTGTCGCCACCAGGGCGCCCGATGTCAGAAATTCGCGTCTGGAAACCATTGCGCTCCCTCCGAAAACTGTCTCAAACTTGGACGCTTATCGCCGCACCACGTTGATCATATTCACCGCGTCGCCGGCGAGAAATTTGCGAATGTTTTCCTCGACTACCGGGAGCGCGCGATCGGCATATCCCTCGAAAAATCCAGCCAGGTGCGGCGTCACGATGACGTTCTCCATCGACCAGAAGGGATGCTCTCGAGGAAGAGGCTCTCGGCTGAAGACGTCGAGAGCCGCTCCAGCGATTTGGCCTCGCTGAAGGGCGTTGATCAGCGCGGGTTCGTCGACTACTCCACCGCGCGCCAGGTTGATGAAATAACTGGTGCGCTTCATAGCGGAGAAAACCGCGGCATTCACCAGGTTCCGGGTCGCTGGGGAAAACGGAGTCAAAACAACAAGAAAGTCGAGGTCGCGAACCGCCAGAAGGAGTTCATCTCGCCCATACACCCGATCGCAGCCAGCGACTGCCCGTTTAACGGAGGTGATACCGACGACCGTCATCGCCAAGGCCTTACAGCGCGGCGCCAGCGCCGCTGCAATGGCTCCGAGTCCAAGGACGCCCGCGGTCTTGCCCTCGAGAAGGCCGGCCGGCCAGCGCTCCCACGCGCGGCGATCCTGGTTTCGAATGGCGCGGGAAAAACCGCGTTGCAACGCGAGCATCGCCATGATCGCAGCTTCAGAAAGAGCTGCGCCATGAATACCCGCGATGTTGGTGATCATCACTCGCTGCGGCAGCGAAGGCAAATCGATGATATTGTCCACACCCGTGCCCAGCGCTTGAATCCACCTCAGGTTCGCCGCCTGTTGCACGACCTCATCGGTCAACATCGGACCGAACGTCAACAGCATGTCCGCCTCGCCAATGTATGGACCCACCTTGCTGTGATGGTCGACCAGGTGAATGACTAACTCAGGAAATGCGGCTCGGAGGCGCGTCTCGTATTGCGTGGCGACCTCGGGTGGCATAGCGAGCAGAATGAGCAGACTGGTCATTCAAGCCTTTCCGGAACTGGCCCTGGCAGGGACTCCCATTGAAAGTTGCCCGAGAAGTTGTACCACCTTCCTTTTCCATTCGGCGAGCGATTTTCATCAGGCACACGCATTGCCCCCGGACTGTTGCTTTACGAAAGTGCTTGACATAGCTCCATCAATGGAGTTCAACTCTTGGGAATTGTGAACATGTTCATGTACCGGTTCACAGTTTGATCCGCCAGTCTGGGGGGTGTTATGAAGCTCTCTCCCAAGAAGCACCGTCGATCTTTACGCGTCTACTTGAGGAACATGCTTCGACGGTCATGTCCGATCGTATGTGTGTCGCTGCTTCCCCTTGCCCTCTTCGCGCAGGGCAACAGCGCTCGCCTTTCGGGAGCGGTCACCGACTCAACCGGTAGCGCTGTCGTCGGGGCCAGTGTCATGGTCATTGACCTGCAGAGAGGCATCTCACGCAATCTCACCACGGATGCAGCCGGTCAGTATTTTGCGCCTAACCTGCTCGCGGGAATGTACAAGGTTCTCGCTGAGGCTAAAGGCTTCAAGTCGGTGGAACGTTCGAACGTCCAGCTCGAGGTGGGCAGCGACGTGCGCATCGACTTGGTCCTTCCTCCTGGTCAAGTGACCGAGGTGATTGAGGTCCAGGAGGCGGTTCCGCTCGTCGACACTACCAGCGCCACGCTGGGTGGGACCTTCAGCAACGAGACCATTAACGAGTTGCCCCTCAACGGGCGTGACTACCAGAAACTGCTCACGCTTCGGCCGGGAGTCATGATTTATCCCGGAGGAGGTGGATGGACGCAAAGCGCGAACGGTGTTCGGCCCGAGTCCAATGCTTACGTCGTCGACGGCTTGACCAACGACGAACCCTTCTCCGCACTCAGTGTCATCAATGCGCCGGGCCTGGTTGGAGATGCGGTGACGGTGATTCCGATCGACGCTATCCAGGAATTCAATACGCAGATCAATGCGAAAGCGGAATATGGCTGGAAGCCGGGTGCGACAATTACCGTCGGATTGAAATCTGGCACCAATCAAATCCATGGAACCGCATATGCGTTTGGCCGCAGCGAGAGTTTTGATGCACGGAACTATTTCAACCCGGCGCCTCAACCCAAAGTCCCCCTGGATTTCAAACAGTTCGGAGCTACCGGCGGCGGCGCCATCATCAAAGACAAACTCTTCTACTTCCTGGCCTATGAGGGACAGCGCTATACGGTGGGTAATTCTTTTATCGTCACGGCGCCGACCACCGCATCGATCGGCGACCCCAGCCTCAGTATTCCGGACGCGTTGAACGACCTGGCGATGAATGGAGTGACTCCCAGCCCGCTCAGCCTGAGCTTGCTGAAGTACTTCCCGGCCAATGCGACGACGAGCCCCATGGTAACCATCGGCTTCCCGAACACCAATAGCTCCGACAGCTCGCTGGCAAAAATCGATTACCACATCAACGAGCGCAATACGATAAGTGGCATGTTCTTTTACGGACGCGACTTTGAGATCGCCCAGGATCAGGCTTTCCTCCAGCCCCAATGGTTGTCGAGCCAGAGCCAGAAGCCGATTACCGCGGGCGGAAACTGGACATGGCTTCCCAACTCACGCTGGGTACTCGAAACCCGGCTTGGCTACCTCTACGACAACAAAGCCAATCTCTCCGTCGACAGCAATGTGCCGGCCACGGCTTATGGGATAAACACTGGTGTCACCGATCCCCAACGCTTCGGCTTCCCTCAGATCGCGATTGCCCCGTTCAACGCGTTGGGTGGAGGAGTGAACTGGCCCAAGTTCCAGGGACCCGACAGCGTCTGGCAGGGAAACGAAAACGTTTCGTATCTGCATGGCAAGCACGCCTTCAAATTCGGTGGCGAGCTGCGTTACGGCAGCGTCAACGAAGGTTCCTTCCGCGGTGCCAAAGGGCAGATCTTCTTCAACAGCGGCAATGGCGCGTTTCCAGGTTCCACGCCGCTAGACGACTACCTGGCCGGAATCCCGTCGTTCGGGAAAATCAGTTACGGTCCTGCTTTACGCCGGGAGACGCAGTGGCTCTCCGCGCTTTTCCTACAGGACGACTGGCGCGTCACTCCGAAGCTGACACTCAACATGGGATTGCGTTACGAATACGTCACGCCGATCCGCGAAGATCACAATCTGCTGGGTAATTTCGACCCCAACCGCGGGTTGGTGCAAGTCGGCAAGCAGATTTCTAGTCCATACAATCCTGACCATACACAGTTCGCACCGCGGCTCGGAATGGCTTGGGACTTAAGGGGCAACGGAAAAACCGTGTTGCGCGCCGGAGCGGGTCTCGCGTACGACAATTTATCGCTCGAGACTTTGCTGGTACAGGAGAATGTTCAAAACGCCACCACCATCGGCTTGGCCACCATTCCGACAGGAGCCAGCATCGTTGTGAACGGCGTGACCACTCCCGGACCGGGGAACATCGCGGTCAGTTCCGTGAGGTTCAACGGCACAGGGCCGGGCGGCCTCAACTGGAATGGATCGTCTGTGGGTGGCCTGCCTGTTTTTCCAAGCGCCGCCATTCAGTGCGGCGACGGAGTCGGCAACGATCCGCCTCCCTGTAACTTGCTCGGCATCGACCAGAACTTCCGAACCCCTTACGTCACTACCTGGAGCGTGGGCTTACAACAGGCGCTCACCGATAATCTTGCGCTCGATGTTGCCTACGTCGGAAATCACAGCTCGAACTTGATCGGCATTCGCGACATCAACCAGGGGATCCCGGTCCTCGGCAGCCAAACTGCTCTTCCGGGTCCTTACACCAACCGGTTCCCCTATCTGGGCTTCATCAACATGATGTCGAATCTATATCGTTCCAATTACAACGGCCTGCAGATTACCGTAACGCAGAGAACCTCGCATGGACTCTCGTTCCTGGCCGGTTACACCTATTCGCACGCGCTTGACGATTCTTCGACCAATCAAAATCAGTTCCTACCCCAAGACAGTACCCATCCGAGCCTGGAATATGCCAGCAGCGATTTCGACATCCGGCAGCGCTTCACCCTCTCGCTGACCTACGCGATTCCCGGGAAAAAATCGTTCGCACAAATGCTGGAGGGTTGGGAGATCAATTCCATCGTGACCCTGCAGAGCGGACAGCCCTGGACTGTCAACGATACCGTCGACAATATCGACGGCACCAACGAAAATGCGGGGCGCTGGGATTTCTTCGGTAATCCTAACGACTTCACCTCTGGACCGAACCCAATTCCCTATTTTCCCGGAAGCTCGAACCCCACCTGCGCGGCACAAGCTCTGGCTCTCGACCAAGGAAACTCCGGAGGACCGACGAGCACTTCACTCGCTTCCTTCGGTTGCTACGCGAAGGGCCGTTCCATCCTGATTCCGCCCGCTCTCGGCACCTTCGGCTTCATGCGTCGCAACCAGTTCCGCGACTCCGGTTTCAAGGATCTGGATTTCTCGGTGACCAAGGCGTGGAAGTTTGGCGAGCGGTTCAGCGCGCAGTTCCGCGCGGAATTTTTCAATATACTCAACCATCCGAGCTTCGCGAATCCATACGGAGGAACCAGCGGCTTCGGCCCAGGCGCGTACGACGATCCCTCGTCGACGGCAATCTTTGGTTGCGGTTGCGCCACGCCAGACCAAGCAGCAGGCAATCCGGTGGTCGGATCAGGAAGTAACCGCGCGATGCAGTTGGGATTGAAGTTGATCTTTTAAGCGGAGCTGGGCTCGGAGTCGATCGGTGGAGGACCGGCGTCCTCGCCTGTAAGTATCCAACCCATCGGTTAAGACGCAGATAGAGCGCATCTGCGTCCTTATAGAGAACTTATCTCCCGCGGGGTTTTACACTTCAAAAATCTTCTTCGCAGTCCGGTGCAGACAATCGCTGGCGCCGTTCTGTTCCACCAGATAGTTGTCACAGATGTGCGCATACATCGAGCCCGTGGCGTACGACGGATGCACCGACATGCTCATCCCTTTTTCGAGAAGCATGGTCTCGTCTGCACGAAGCAGCGGGCGCTCGATCAGGTCATATCCCTGCGAGTGCCCATAAACGCGCGATTCGGGAGGCACATTCTTCTGCTTCATGAATTCGTTATGAGCAAGAGAGATCTCCCGGCACGACGCGCCCGGTTTTAGTTTCCCCACCGTGTACTCCTGGGCCGCTTTCACAATCTCGAATCCGTCAATCAATTCCTGAGAAGCCTTCCCCAGCACAATTGTGCGGCTAAGCTCGGTGTAGAACCCACCTACGCCGTTGTTCTCGACGAGCAAAGACATATGATCGCCCGGTCTTAATGTGCGGCCTTGGAAATGTCTCTGCGCGAAGAATGCCGGCTGCCCGATTTTCGCCGACATGCCAAGAAAAATTCCCTGCTCGCTTCCCCGAATCTGCCCCTCATATTGCGCCAGCGCGGCAACCTCCAGATCGCGCATGCCCGGCTTGAAATGCCCGAGTACCTTTTGGAAGACAGCATCCTGCATCTCGGCAGTCTTCGTGATCAGAGCGATTTCTTCTTCGCTCTTGATGGCTTTCACGCGATCGATAAAGTCAGTCTCGTCGGTGCATTCTGTTTTGCCGGACAGAGCTCCCGTCAGATACTCGACGAATCCGTGCGGCATCGCCACGGCGCCCACTACGCCTATCTTGCGATATCCTCTTTGGTTCAGAACGTCCGAAACGGCCTCAGCGTCATAGGTCTGCGTGTAGTGAATCGACGGAAATGCGGAAGTGGTGATGACTTCACCGACTCCAGGGTTTTCGGAATCCTCGCCTTGCAGACTTCTTCGCCGGCCGGCCGCCCCATGCTCGACTACTGTCATTCGGTCAGAGGCATGAAAGATGACGGTTCTCGAATAGTAAGCCGGGATGTCGGTAAACCATTTGACGTATCCACCGGTAAAATCCCGCGAGTTCTGCGCAATCAAGGCATCGATACTTCGCTCCTTCATGTGATCGCGGACAAGCTTCCAGCGCCTCTCCAGTTCCTGCATGGAGATCTTCGCAGTGCGGCGTTCATCCCGGACGGCCTGGCCCTTCTGTGCGATCACTCCGCCAAGGCCTCCCTGGCGAACCCGGGTCGCCGGAACACACCACTCAACAGAAAAGCGGCCAACGCAGCCACCCCTGAAGGCAACGCGATGACGTACAGGATGTCACTCGTCCGCCATTGCAGCGAAAGCAAGAACCCTCCGATCAACGGGCCAATAATCTGACCAGTCCGTCCAACGCCAAGCGCCCATCCAATTCCGCTCGAGCGCATTGCCGTCGGATATCGCGTGGCCGCAATTGCATTGGCGGCGTTCTGCGCCCCGAAGGTGAAGAAACCTGCGAGCAGAGTAGCGACAATCGCAAACGTCGCTTGATTCCCAGCCATGCCAATGCCCGCGATAAATGTTCCGCTCAGAATGTAAGCGAAACCGAGCACAAGATAAGGGTTAATCCTGTCGCAGAGCGGCCCGATCGCCAGTCCGCCGGCAATCCCGCCAAAGTGCAAAAGGGCCGCAATGACAATAGCGGCGTGTTCGGGAAGACCCGCCTTGTGCAGGACCGTCGGCAGCCAACTGGCCAGAAAGAATAGCGCTAGAAGATTCATGAAGAACATGATCCAGAGCAGGATAGTAATGCGGGCGCGGCCTTCCTTGAAAAGCAACGCCACTGGGAAGCCTTTCTCTTTCTTTTCAGAATTAATAAAACGCGCCGCCGCAGGCAACACGAGATTTGGATGCATGCGAAGCAAAGTCGCGCGGATCCGATTCCCACCGGCCTTGCGCTGGGTTAGACCCTGCAAAGACTCTGGCAGCCTCCAGACGAGCAAGGGAGCAATCACGATCGGCATCACGCCCCCGAACAAGAACACGGAACGCCAGGTGTGCGTCCGCAAAATGGAAGCGGTAATCGGGCCGGCTAGCGCCGAGCCGAGCGAAAATCCCAGCCAGGTCAGCAGTACCAGAGTGACGCGGGATTTTTTTGGCATGAACTCGGCGGTCAAAGCCAGCGCATTGGGGACCACGCCGCCAAGTCCAAGTCCGATCGCAAAACGCATGCGCATCAACTGCGGTACGGTATTCGCACGAGCGATCAGCAGAGTACAAAGCGCGAAGAACAGCATGGAAGCGACGATCATCGGCTTGCGGCCCGGTCCGGTCGGCGTATGGCGCCAGCACCAGGCCTCCGAGGATCGCGCCCAACCCGCCAGCAGCGAACACCAGTCCCAAAGCGGCCGGTTTCACCGCCAACGCCGCGCTGAGCGCTGGAGCCACGTAGCCGAGCGCCTGGGTATCGAAGCCGTCGACGAACATGGCGGCGGCGCAAAGCAGCAGCACCATGATTTGGAAGCGGCCAACTTGCTGCCCATCGATCAGGGCCGCCACGTCGACTAGCGACGTGCCCTGGACTGTTCGTCCTTCCTCGCTCATTGGTCGCTCCTGGGGACGCAGAGCCACGCCGGGCAGCGAGTATATCGTGGATAGCACCACGCACAAAGCTCGCTGCGAGGCATTGCGACAATCTAATCTAGCGGCTCTGGCCCCGTGTACTTCAGGATATACAACCCGCCGCTGAACCGGTCGGTGGCGTAGATCAGTCCCTTTTCGTCGACAATCGCATGATTGATCTGGATCGTGTGGGTTGCATTTCCCGGCGGCGCCGGCGGGACAAAGTAACCGATCTCTTTGATCTGGGGCGGCGCGTTTGGAACGCCAGAATCCAGCAATCGATAGATTCTGACGCCGGCGTTAAAGAAAGTGCCAACGAACGTGTTCTTCAATTGCGCCGAGGTAGAAGCGGGTAGATTTGGTTGCAGGTTGTGGGCCCCGAATCGGCCGCCCTTTGCACAAAAGTCCCCGGCATTCTCCGGGAGGGGTGCCGTCCCCACGATCACAGGGTTCTTCTCGGCTCGAATATCCACCAACCAGAAAAGCTTGGGAGCATCCGCACACTTATCCTTCACCGCTTCGTCCGAGACCACTGCCAAACCGCGACCGAAAATCGGCTGCACGGTATGCGTCCATGCCGGATACGGCGGAGAGAATTTGAGACGGCTCACGAGTTCCGGAGAAAAAGTCTTGGCGCTTCCTGCCCGAACCGCAGCCAAGCCGGAAATATCCAGAATGATCTGACCTCCATCCATGTAGCCGATGTAGGCGCGATCCGGCCGATCGGGGAATACCTCGATGGTGTGTGCGCGATAGCCATCGTCGATGGGATGTCGCGCGGGTAAACAGCCGGGAAGGCAAGAATCCTTTTGCTGAGTCCCGGGCAGCCACCAGCGAGCAACCTCACGCGGATTTCGCGGATCACGAAGGTCCACGATCACGTAAAACTGATCGTCCTTTTCGTTGGCCGGACTCGAGTCGCGCATCCCAGAGGACAAGTGTGCGAATTCCCCATCGACAAACCACAGCCAGTGGACTCCCCGCGAGTTTGGCCCCGAAGTATCAAAGAACGAGAAGGCAAGATCCTGCATGCTCTTTGCGCTCTGGATGCGCGCAAGGTCCGACACGTCTAGCACCCACATCCCCGCCGGAGCCTGACCCGCTTTCATCGTTTGATCGGCGACTGTGAGCACGTTTCCCGAAAGACCGAGTGAGTTGCAGCGAGTTATGCCCGGCGCCGGAGACGGGATTTGGTTGAGCAGCACAGGCGCCTCGGGATGGGTTACATCAACCATGCTCAGGCAAGTCGTTTCTCCCTCGTGCGCGATATAAAGGATGCGGCGGCCATCCGCGCGCTCCTGAATCGCTAATCCCTCGCCTCCATCCCCGTGACCCTTCAGATCGTCGTGGCCGATAAGGACCATGTTCTTTTGTTCGGCAGCCTGCTGGGTTGAGGCGGAGGGTACAAGAAACAAAGTGGCTAGCAACACGAAAGCAGCGGGTTGAAAAATGTTATGCCAAATGGGAGTGGGATCTGCTGAGGCGAATGCCGGAGCGAAATGTCTCATGGTTGCGACTATGGTGTCCTGCGTGAGCAAACTCGTCAAGAAGGAATAGCGTACCGATACTATTTTTGCAGGCCAAAGGAACCCTTGTGCGATCAACTCAACCACGAAGGACATCTACATGCAATTTGCGCCTGAGAAATTGCTGAGCTATCTCGCCGCCTACGATCCGCCTGTCTCAAACCTAACGTTGGCGATGCGCGAGATGGTTCTGGAGGAGGCACTCGACCCGAATTGAGTCCATCTCCAAGGGCTACGCAGTCGCGATTGGATTCTCGTTCACCGGCAAACCGCTTAAGGACGGCTTTTGCCACGTCATGACCTATAGTAGCCATGTGAACCTCGGATTCAACCGCGGCGCCCTGCTGCCCGACCCGATTCGAGTTCTGCAGGGCACGGGTCTTATTGCACCCTCGTTGCACCCAGATTTGACCGCTGCTTACCGGGGCAAATCCCATGCCCATCGTAGTACTCCAAATGAATCCAGAAGTCGCTTCATCCGGCAAACATCTCTGGCTCATGGCGTCGGCAGGGGAAATCTTCGGCAGATGTTTTACTAGGAAATCCTAGAGCAATACTGGTGTGCCCAGGCGAGAACTTGGCGGTAGGAACTAGCATCAGAAAGGCCGAACTTTTTCATCCGATCTTCCTCGGCTCCAGGCTCCATCGAAGCCAGGCGCCAACGCATCCCGCATTTGCACCCGAGCCCTGGACAGTCTGGTCTTTACGTTTGCTCCTGAGAGGCCGAGAGCCTTTGCCGTTTCGCTGATACTGAACTGCTGCCCGTCCCGCAAGATCAGCAGGAGTTGACACCATGGCCTTGCTGGCCGCGGGTAGTCGAGTAAACTTCGGCGCGCCGTCCGTGTTCTCCGGAAATCGATCTGGCAACAGCATGTCGGTCCGGTGAAAACGGAAGAGAGCGAGCGGCTGATGCCGTTGGATGAAGAGATGATTGCCGACCTGGTGCAGTGGCGTCAGGAGACGCTCTACGCCAACGATGGCGATTGGATTTTCGCCAGTCCGCGCATGCAGGGGCGACAGCCCTTGTGGCCAGAGGCCCTGATGCGAACCTACATCGCTTCCGCCGCTACACGCGCCGGCATCACGAAGCACATTGACTGGCACGTTTTTCGGCATACGTTTTCAACTCTGCTCGCATCAAACGGTGAGGACGTAAAAACGGTACAGTCGCTTTTGCGGCATGCGAATCCGTCAATCACGTTCAGCCTCTACACGTTCGCGGTGAGCAGCAAGAAACGAGAGGCACAGAGCCGGGTAGTACAAATGATTTTGCCGCGAGACCGACGGGCCGCAGTGGTGGGCACTGGGTGTACGGCTTAATGTGTACCTTCTTGTGTACCACGCCTTTTCAGCAATTCGCTCTATGCTGTTGAAAGGAATGGCGGGGACGACGGGACTCGAACCCGCGGCCTCTGCCGTGACAGGGCAGCGTTCTAACCAACTGAACTACGTCCCCGGTTGTAAGCCGGAATGCCAAACTGGTGGGCAGTGCAGGACTCGAACCTGCGACCTCCTGCTTGTAAGGCAGGCGCTCTAACCAGCTGAGCTAACCGCCCCTCGCTCCCCTGGCCACCATGGGAGCCTCGCGAAAGATGAGGGGCATCCACACGAGAAGAACTCTTGCAGTATACGCGACGCTGGAAATTATGGTCAAACTTGAAAGCGGCTTTTAGCTCTTAGCTTTTAGCTCTTGGCTTCAAACTCTCGGCCGCTACAATGGCTTTGTGCGTCGTCTGATTGTTAATGCCGATGATTTCGGACTCACCTCGGGTGTGAATCGCGCCATTCTCGAAGCTCACAATCGCGGGATCGTAACCTCAGCGACTCTGATGGCGAACTCTTCGGCTTTCTCCGAAGCGGTTGCGCTTTCTCAATCGGCGCCAGATTTGAGCGTGGGGTGTCACGTTGTGCTGGTCGATGGGTCTCCGGTCAGCGACCGGAATTCGCTTCCGTCGCTGCTGGGACGCGATGGAAAGTTTCACGACTCACTCACAACATTTGCCCGACTCGCATTGCAGGGGAAACTCGACGCCGATCAGATTGAGATGGAAGTGGTGTCCCAAATTCGGAAAGTACAGGGTGCTGGTATCGTCGTTTCTCACCTCGACACTCACAAGCACACACACATGTTCCCGCCGGTGTTGCGGGCGGTGCTCAATGCCGCCAGGGCGTGCGGAGTTCCTGCCATCCGCAATCCTTTTGAAACCGTCAAACTCGCTCATCTGTTAGAGTACCCCGACACTTGGAAACGCTGGTTTGAGGTTCGCGCGCTGCGCAATCTTGCTGGAAAGTTTCGCGAAGCGGTCGCCGAGGCCGGATTGCACACGCCGGACGGCACCGTGGGAATTGTTGCCACCGGCTCGCTCGGCCAGCGCTTCCTCGAATTCCTTCTTAAGAATCTTTCCGACGGGACGTGGGAACTGGTGTGCCATCCTGGATACAATGACGAGCAACTCCAGAATATGCGAACCCGCTTGCGCGCATCGCGGGAGCATGAACTGCGGGTGCTCACTTCCACGGCAACGCGAGAAGCGCTCACTCAACAGGGAGTCGCACTGATTTCATACCAGCAGGTATTTCCATCCTCGGTTCGTGTGTAGCTGTGCCAGGTGCAGCATTACCATTCATGTTACCCCGGTCCAAGTTAGTAATTCCGCTTTGGCGGAAGGTGCAGCGTATCATCTAGGAACGTTGACTACAGACAAGGGTCATTCTCGAATCTATGTCACAAAGTCCTGAACCGCGTTTAAAAACGAATCTACCGGTGCGGGTTTGGGGCATGGGCAAAGATGGCCGTCCATTCTTTCAAAACGCGGAGGCGCGCAATATCAGCAGCGAAGGCGCCATGCTCTCGGGCCTTGATCAACAACTAGCGCCGGGGGACACCGTCGGCGTTCAGTACGAAGACAAGAAAGCCAGATTTAAGGTCATCTGGGTGATCGACGCGGGCGCCGTGCAAAAGATCCAGGCAGGCGTGCAGCTGCTCGATGGGCAGCCCTGCCCGTGGCGGCGCGAACTCGAAGCGGCTCCGCTTGCTGAGCCCAGCACTCCTTCGACTCCTTCGAACAAGCGCAAGTTTACCCGCCACAAGATTCGGGTTCCGTTGGACCTGCGCGGAGAGCGTGGCGTGCATATGCAGACGAACGCGACTGACATGAACGGCCGCGGATGTTATGTGGAGACTTTGCTCCCCGCTGCACTCGGCACACCATTGACCGTCACCTTCTGGATCGAGTCGGAGAAGGTCAGCACAACCGCTGTGGTCAGGGCCAGCGATCCCGGTGTGGGCATGGGCATTGAGTTTATCGGCCTTGATGAGAGCAGTCAGAATCACCTGCAAAGCAAGATTGAGAAATCTGCCTCCGGCCTGGGTGGCCTGGGTCCGAGGGTCTTGTAATTCCGTCAAAATCTGAATCGCTGGCCTTCCCTTTCCATCGAATGGGAGAGGCTGTATCGTCTTGACGGAGGCGTCCTCGGAATGAAGATTGGGATCACGTGTTACCCCACCTACGGCGGCAGCGGCGTGGTGGCTACCGAACTGGGGTTGGAACTGGCCGAACGTGGACACGAGATTCACTTCATCACCTACGCACAGCCGATCCGTCTGAAACCGCATTCCAATATTCATTATCACGAAGTGGAAGTTTCCCGGTACCCGCTATTCGACTTTCCACCCTACGACCTGGCATTGGCCACGCGCATGGCGGAAGTATCAGAGCTTTACGATCTCGACTTACTACATGTGCACTATGCGATTCCGCACTCGGTCAGCGCTCTACTAGCCCGACAAATGTTGGCGGCAAAGCCTCGCGGCAAGCGCCTGCCGTTTGTGACCACTCTGCACGGAACTGACATCACGCTGGTAGGGCTTGATCGCTCGTACCTGCCGATCACGCGTTTTTCTATTGAAGAAAGCGATGGCGTCACTGCGATCTCGGAGTATCTCCGCGCCCGCACCGTGCGCGAGTTTGATGTGAGCAACGAGATTCAGGTGATTTACAACTTCGTGAATTGCGACACCTACTGCCGCGACAAGGGAGCGGCGGAGCGCCGGCTTGAGTATGCAAAGAAAGACGAGCGCATTCTGGTGCACCTGTCGAATTTTCGTCCGGTGAAGCGCATCACCGATGTGATCGAGATTTTCGACCGGATCCGCAAGAAGATTCCTTCCAAGCTTCTGCTGATTGGCGACGGGCCTGACCGCTCACGCGCCGAATGGCTGGCAGTGCAGAAAGGCATTCACGACGACGTACTTTTTCTAGGCAAGCAGGACGAGATTCACGAGAAGCTCGCCGTCGCCGATGTCATGCTGATGCCCAGCGAACTGGAATCGTTTGGCCTTGCGGCTCTCGAAGGGATGGCTTGCGAAGTAGTTCCCATCGCCACGCGCGTCGGCGGCGTGCCAGAAGTCATCGAAGACGGAAAGAGCGGTTTCCTGGCGAATGTCGGGGATATCGAGGCGATGGCCGGATACGCGATTGATCTATTAAGCGACTCTGCACGGCTGCAGAATATGGCGAAAGCTGCAAGAGCATCGGCGCAATCGCGCTTCTGCACGACGCGTATCATCCCGCAATATGAGGATTTCTACCGCCGCGTGCTGGAGCGCTCTTCATAAAGCGCGGCGGGAATCGATCCCGCGGTTTCCAGAATAGGCATGCGCAGACGCACCAGCGTTCCCTTCCCTTCACGGCTGTCGATGGTCATGCGCGCGGTGTCTCCGTAGAGCACCTTTAACCGCTCGGCGACGTTCGCCATGCCTATGCCGGTACCGCCCAGACCCGTGGGCTTTTCCAGCAATTGCGCTGCTCCCATACCGATGCCATCGTCTTCCACTTCGACAATCACCTTGGTATCAGAGATACGGCTGCGCAGGGTAATGCTGCCGCCATCGATTTTCGACGAGATGCCGTGCTTGATGGAATTTTCCACCAGCGGCTGCAGCAACATGGCAGGAATCATGACATCGAGCGATGCTGGATCGAGTTCCTTCAACACATGCAGCTTGTCTTGTCCGAAGCGCACGACTTCGATGTCGAGATAGTTGTCGATGAATTCCATCTCTTCGCGCAAGGTGACGAAGGCATCGGTGCTGCTCAGAAGGCGCCTCAAGATCGTGGCCAGCTTAATGATCAACTCGCGCGCCGTGTCGGGATCAAAGCGCACCAGCGACGAAACCGAGTTCAACGTATTAAAGAGGAAGTGCGGATTGATCTGGTTCTGCAGCGCCTCCATGCGGGCGTGCAGCAGTAACCGTTCCTGCTCTTCCAGCTTGATCTGAATACGCACGCTGTTAAATATCTTTAGTTCGGTTCCAATCACCACGATCGACGTCGCGTAGATCAGCGCTTCCACCCACCAGGTGGGGCTCTCCATGCTGAAGGTAGCGCGAGGCAGGAAGCGTGACATCTCCGTCTGCACCAACCGCAGTCCGACGATGGTGGCGAAGAACATCACTTGCCAGTCGAACAGACGCGGGGTCGGTAGATTGCGGCGGATCATGCGGTAAATGCTGAGGTCGATGAACGGCGAGAATGACCAGATATCGTCTCGATCCGGAGCCAGAATGCGTAACTGGCCGGCAATAAATCCGGAGAGCACGTTGAAGGGCAGCGTTGCCCACTCTCCGTGCAAGACCGCGGGAATCGCCAGCAATACCCCCGTAGACATTCCCGCAAAGCGGCCCGCGATCACACCCAGCAGCACTGTGGTTTCGAATGACAGATCCCCGGCGGCAAAGCTTTTTTGAATGATGCGGAACCACACGGCAATCGCCAGCGGAATTCCGATCCACAACACCAGGTAAATCTGCTGTTTCAGCGAGCGCTCTTCGCGAAAGAGCAGCGACTTGAACTCCACTGATCGGACGAGAGTGCTGGCCACGGCGGCAGCGACGCCCAGTTTGATCAGCAGGTTTATCAGGATGAGTCGCTGTTCCATTGGTCAAAATGTAGCACGAACCTCTCGAGTCCGCTTCGGGTATGCTCTTAGCCATGCGCCGGATCGCTATCAGCATTCTTTTATTGGCCCTGCTCGCACCGCTCGCCTGGGAGCAGGCTTCGCCCACCACCTCGACCTTTCTCGGATTCGATCGCAACGAATATCCGGGCGACGCCGCGCTTCCCCTTCTGCGCAAGACTTTCTCCTACACCGGATATTGGCTCAATGATCCGCCGGGGGCGCACGCGAACAATTGGAAGGGCAAGCGCAAGACGGTAGAAGACGCTGGCTTCGGATTTCTCGTGCTCTTTAACGGGCGCCTTTACGCCGACATCAAAAAAGCCCCGGACCCCAGCATTCTAGGCAGGAAAGATGCCGCAACTGCTGTCGCCGCCGCGAAACAGGAAGGCTTCCCCAGGTACACGGTTATTTTTCTCGATCAGGAACAAGGGGGACGCATGCTCCCTGAGCAGCGTGCCTACATCCAGGCCTGGGTCGACGGAGTGGGCGCCACTTCCTTTCGGGCGGGGGTCTATTGTTCGGGCATCGCAGCAAAAGAAGACGGCGGGACCAGCGTTATCGCGGCCGAAGACATTCTCGGGTTTACCGACAATCGGGACGTGACTTTTTGGGTCACGAATGATGCCTGCCCGCCGTCGCCGGGCTGCACTTTCGGAAAGCCGCCTTTACCCACGGACAGCGGACTGCGCTTTGCTGGTGTGTGGCAGTTTGCGCAATCGCCAAAGCGTCCCGACGTGGCGCGCGGATGCTCCGCCAACTACGATCGCGATGGAAGCTGCTACGCCCCAGGCTTCCCCCGCTCTCAGCACATGTATGTGGACGTGAACACCGCCACGAGCGCCGATCCGTCGGACGGAAGAAGCCGCTAAATATTTGTCGTCCGAGCGAAGCCGGAAGGAGCCAAGCGACTTCCGGCGCAGTCGAAAAGGACCCGTGGCTGCAGGCGGTGCCACGAGCCTCGAGAGGAATTTCTAAGCGGAACGCAGTCTCTCGCACAACTCATTCAACACCGCATCAATCGCGTCGACCCTCTGAGGACCACCCTGCGCCATGTCTTTCGTTCCGCCGCCGCGCCCACCAAGCTTCTCGAGAGCCTCTTTCATCAATGCATTCATATCGAAGGGCAATCCCGCAGAGCAGGAGAACACGAGCGCAGGTTGTCCCGAGGTCGACGCCAGCAATGCAATCACGTTTGGATTCGAGCGGGTCAGCTTTTGTGCCAGCGACTTGATGAAGGTCAGATCACGATCGGCAAATCGGCAGATTACGACTTTACGTCCCGAGGTCTCCGGAGTTTCCTCAAGCCAGCGGCTGGCGCTAAGCTCGGCAATCTCCGCCAGCAACTGCTCACTGGCCTTTCGCGAAGTCCGCAAGTCCTCTTGAACCTTCCGTAGCTGGTGCGGAACATCAGCGAACTGACTGGAGAGCAATCCAGCCGCTTCCGAGAGCGTAGTGTAGTCGCGTCGGGCCGTGGTTACGGCGCGCTTTCCGCAGACGAATTCCACTCGCCATCCCTGCCGCACTCTTTCCGTCTTGCGCAGAAGGATCGCTCCAATCTGCGCCGTGCCGGCCACATGCGTGCCACCACAGGCGCTCAAATCGAAATCGCGAATATCGATCAACCGCAACTCGTCGCGCTCGGCCGGAGGCAACTTGCGCAAGCCCAGACCGCGCGCCTCCTCCTGAGTCACATAACGAATCTCCACGGGGCGGTTCTCGGTAGTCACGTCGTTGGCCAGTGATTCCGCCGCTTCCACTTGTTGCGCTGACAGCGCCTTCGTATCCAAATCGATTGAGCAAGCGTCCGCGCCCATGTGAAACGACACCGTAGGAATTTCGAACAGTTTTACGAAGGCAGCCGACAACACGTGCTGGCCGGAATGCTGCTGCATGTGATCGCGCCGACGCTCGGCGTCAACCAGACCGCGGATGCGAGTTCCCTTCGCAAGCGAATCTGGGCCCTCTAGCAAATGGAGAATCGTGCCATCTTCCCGTTCGACAACTTCCGTGACTCGCAATTTCGGCGTCCCGTTGGCAACAATCCAGCCGGTGTCAAACACTTGCCCGCCGCTGGTGGGATAAAACGCAGTGCGATCCAGGACCACGGCAGGGCGAGAATCAGCAGCCACCACCGAGTCCAAAACCTCGGCGTCAAATTCACAGAGAAACGAATCAGAATAATAAAGATGCTCAGTCATGTTTTGTTTTGGTGTTGGCTGAAGCCTGACGACCGAAGACTGACGACTGGCTTTAGTATGGTCCGATGATTCCGCCAATCGCTCGCCCTGCGGGCTCCGGTCGTTCCCGTTCCCTCTGAGCGTCGATCACGTCGAGATACTTCAACCCCGACCCGGTGTTGAACAGGACCACGGAATCGTCGGCCTCGAAGAATCCGCGCTCGCGCAGCTTGCGGTAGGCGGCGAGTGAGGCCGCTCCTTCGGGTGCTGCGAAAATGCCTTCGATCTTCGCCCAATGACGGAAAGCATCCATGATTTCCTCATCCGTCACGGACAATGCCACGCCGCCACTATTATTAAGGGTGTCGAGAATCAAGTAGTCACCATACGCCTTGGGGACCCGCAAGCCAGCAGCCAGGGTCGCCGCATTCTGCCAGAATTCCGAGGTTTGCTTGCCTTCATCCCATGCTTTAGAAATGGGGGCGCAACCGGATGATTGCACGGCCACCATTTGTGGACGCTCGGAACCGATCCAACCCAACTCCTCCATCTCATCAAAAGCTTTCCACATCCCTAGCAGACCGACGCCTCCGCCTGTGGGGTAGATCACTCCCTGCGGCAACTCCCATCCCAACTGCTCGGCGATTTCGTAGCCCATGGTCTTCTTGCCTTCGACGCGAAACGGTTCTTTTAACGTCGAGACATCGAACCATCCTTCTCTGTCTTTCTGCTCCGCAACCATACGTGCGCAGTCGCTGATCAATCCGTTCACCAGGGTTACATGCGCGCCGTAGCTTTCGCACTCGACGCGATTCGCGAGAGGCACATCTTTGGGCATGAAGATGTGCGCTTCGATTCCGGCCGCGGCCGAATAAGCGGCCAGCGCACTGGCCGCGTTCCCTGCCGAAGGCGCCGCCAGCTTCTTCAACCCGTAAGCCCTCGCCATGGTCACGGCCGCTGCCATGCCGCGCGCCTTGAACGATCCTGTGGGATTCAATCCTTCGTCTTTGATGTAGACGTTGGGAAATTCGCGGCTAGGCAGCATGGGCGTGAAGCCTTCTCCCAGCGAAACTGGTTCGGCTTCGGGCAAGACTTCCGCGTAGCGCCACATGGTGGGAGCGCGTCCGGCGAGCGAGGCCGCGCTAAAGTTTTTCTTTAACCCTTGGAGGTCATAGCGCACATAAAGCACGCCGCCGTCTTTCGGGCAAACCGTTTGCGGGCGGTCCGCCGGAAGCTGTGCACCACATTTGGTGCACTCGAGATAAGAGATGCGAGCCACGAGGAAATTTTAGCACCGCGCTCGGAATCACGTGTCGACGGCGCTTCGAAACCATTCTCTCTAAGAATGAGGACGTCATCCCGAAGCGGAGCGAGGGATCTGGCGTGCAGTGCCGACATTCAGGGTTCGAAGTACTACACGCCAGATCCTTCGCCACGGGCTGAGGATCGTAGAGAATTGGTAGTCTCGGCGACCCATCACCCTAGCCTCTTCAACAACCCGTTCACCTTCCGGAACCACGGCCTCTCGCGCCGGCGCAAGTATCCCGGCATGGTGGGCTTCTTGGCCAGAATCTTCATCGCCCAATCGGCCGCCTCCTGGTTACGCTCTTGCGACGCAAGGAACGTCGCGTAGTTGTAATAGGTTTCCGAGAGCGTCGAAATCTTCACCGCCTGCTGAAAGAACGACTCGGCCTTCTCAGGCTGGCCAGTGTTGGCGTAGGCGTGCGCCAGTAGACCGATAGCCCGGTGAAAATCGTACTGCGGGTCTTTCGAAACTACCCGTTCGAGATCAGTCACCGCGGCGGGAAAGTCCCCCAAAGCTAACTCTGCAATGCCTCTGCGATAAAACGGATCTGGCGAATCGGTGCGCGCCGAGATCGACTTGTCGTAACACTGCTTGGCCCGCGCCCACTGGCCTTCTTCGGAATAGAGTTCGCCTAACTCCTCGTAGTTCCCAGCCGAGGGATTGTCGAGCACCGCGGCTTCCAGTTCGTGAATTCGCTTGCGTCGAGGAAAGACTTTGAACGACTGCTTCAGCAGGCCCGCGTCGGGAAGGACTTCCACGAAGATGTAAACAATCGCGCCGAGCGGTCCCAGGAAGAGAATGACAAAAAGCCAATAGCCATCGGGGCGCCGGCGAATGAAATGCACGACCGCCAGCACCTGGAGAATAATTCCCCAAGGATAAAGGAGATATGAGAAGAGTCCCATGGGTTGAGCGCACTATAACATGCGGCTCTCAGCGACCCTCCGATGTTAAAATCGCCTGTGACAAAGCTTCCCATCCGCCTGCTCGCCATCGACATCGATGGCACTCTGCTGAACCCGCAATTCGAAATCTCAGCCGTCGACATGGCTGCGCTACGCCGATTGAATCGAGAGGGCGTCGAGGTAGTCCTGGTCACTGGACGCCGCCATACTTTCGCGCTACCGATTGCACAGCAGTTCGGGTTCGACCTGTGGCTGATCAGTTCCAACGGCGCCGTTACCCGGTCACTGAGCGGAGAAACCTTCCATCGCGATCTGCTTCCCGCCGCTACCTGCTTGGCCCTATGCGGAGAGATGAAGGACTTTCGGGGAAATACGGTGCTGACCTTCGATATCGAATCGAAAGGCGCCATCGTGCTCGAGCATATGACCGAGTTGAATGTCAGTATCCAGCGCTGGCTTGAGAAGAACTTGGCCTACATCGATTTCGTGATCCCCATCGAAAAATCCATCACCACCGACCCTGTCCAGGCAATGTTCTGCGGACCCATTGGGCGAATGCACGAGGCTTTGGACCGTCTGGCCGCGGGAAGCACCGCAAAGGACATCACTGTGCTGCGCACCGAATACCCAGTCCGCGATTTGTCGATCGTTGACGTGCTGAATCAGGGATGCTCCAAGGGCCACGCCCTCGAACGTTGGGCGAAATACCGTGGCTTCCCGCGCGAGCAGGTCATGGCCATCGGTGATAACTACAACGACATAGAAATGCTTGCCTTCGCAGGCTTGCCGTTTATCATGGGGAATGCATCTCAGGAGTTAAGGGGCCGAGGATGGCCCGTCACCGGCAGCAACGCTGAAAACGGAGTAGCTGCAGCCATCGAACAGGTCCTGGGGGTTGAAAAGTAGTGCCGGCAGCCGGACCGGCAATATTATTAAAGTCTTCCATGAAGGGTTTCCTCCGATTCGCGATGATTCTGCTGGCCACGGCCCTGCCGCTTATTGCGGCGGATGTCGCGGTACTGCAGAACGGATTCACCATTCGGCACGAGCGGCGCGAAGTCCTCGGTTCCTTGACCCGGCTTTACACATCAAATGCCGGCAATAGCTACGTCGATATTCCGACCGCGCAGATCGATCACTTCGAAAAGGATCTGACTCCCGAACCTCCGCCTCCAGCGCCTGTCGCACAAACACCCGCTCCGGTGCCGGCTCCGAAGACTCTGAATGAAGTCGTTAGCTCGGCGAGTGATACGACCAACATCGATCCCGACCTGATCAATAGCGTCATCCACGCGGAAAGCAACTTCAACGCGCACGCCGTCTCTCCCAAAGGGGCCCGCGGCCTGATGCAACTGATGCCCAAAACAGCCACAGAACTCGGCGTTACCAATAGCTTCGATCCGAACGCCAATGTGCAGGGCGGCACCAAGTATCTTCAGGAATTGCTGGAACGCTACAATTACGACATGGTGAAGGCGCTCGCGGCATACAACGCTGGCCCGCAGCGCGTCGACAAGTATCACGGAGTTCCGCCCTATTACGAGACTCGTGCCTATGTGGCCAGGATTGTTCGCGACTTTAACAATAAGAAAATAGCGGAGCGCAAAGCCGCCGTAGCCGCCGCTAAAGCCAGCCAGAAAAAGACAGTTGCGAAAGCGAAACCGGCTCCGACGAAGCAGGCCGCCGTAGCGCCAACGTCTTCGACCCCGGCGCAGTAGGTCTTTCTCTCAACACCTGTACAGTGTTCTATGCGTTGACCCATCCTGCTGTGTCATTTACCTTGGCAGGAGTACCACTTTCCCTGCGCCACGCTACATCGGGTTAGGTCGATTGCAGTCTTGGGGTCCATGAACAAAAAGCAGATCACAATTTATTCCGTCGTCGCGATAGTCCTGGCGGCCTTAATCTATTTTCAGTTCCGTACCTGGCGCAATTTCGATTGGGCCACTTTCTGGACGCAGACTGACCACGTCAATAAGTTTCATGTCCTCCACGGCGTTCTGCTGATTTATCTCGGATACGTGATGCGAGCCCTGCGCTGGAAGATTTTTCTGCGTCCGGTTCGCCCGCAGGCCTCCACGCTGCGTTTGATCCCGCCGACAATTATTGGATTCACAGGCCTGGCTCTACTGGGCCGGCCCGGCGAACTCATCCGGCCCTACCTGATCGCGCGCAAGGAAGAGCAGACATTCTCTTCTCAACTCGCCGTCTGGGCCATCGAACGCATTTTCGACATCGGAGCGTTCACCGGATTACTAGTGGGCTACATCTTCCTCGCCAGCGGGCCGAAAGAGCTCGATTACTACGCGAAGTTTCGCGAGGGCGGATTGGTCCTGGTGGCTCTGGTAGTCGGACTGGCAGTTGCCGCGTGGATGATCAGCAAGAGCGGCGAAGCGATCGCCTCGTGGATTGAGCGCCGCTTCTCGCATCTGGCCTCGAATCTGGGTCACCGGATCGCCACGCGCATTCGCGAATTTCGCGGGGGATTGAACACTATTCATGGACCATGGGAACTGCTGCAGTTAATCGTGGTCTCGCTGTTAATGTGGTACTTCATTGCGCTCGCCTACAAGGAAGTGACGCACTCCTACGGCGTAGAGTCGCTCGACATCCAGCTCTCGCAAGTCTTGCTGCTGATGGGATCAAGCATGGTGGGATCGATGATCCAATTGCCGGGCGTCGGCGGAGGTTCACAGCTAGCCACGATTTCGACTCTGAAGCACGTGTTCGACGTCCCCAACGAACTTGCCGCAAGCTGCGGAATCATGCTGTGGCTGGTTACATTCGTGGCGGTCGTCCCTCTCGGTCTGATTCTCGCGCATCTCGACCGGCTCTCCTTCCGCAAACTGGTGGAAGAGACGCAACGTGAAGAGGAAGCCGTGGCCCCATCAACCCACGCGCCGCAGTGATTACCGCCGTGTTTCCTCGGCCCGCAGCCCATCCCTGATCCCCTGTTACAATTGAATTGCACATCCAAGCGCCATGAAGTGTCCCTTTTGTGGATTTGAGAACGACAAAGTCGTGGATTCGCGCGAGAGCAAGGAAGCCGACTCCATCCGCCGACGCCGCGAGTGTCTGAAGTGCGAGAAGCGCTTCACTACCTATGAACGGATCGACGAAATTCCCTACATGGTGGTCAAGAAGGACGGTCGCCGCGAGAAATTTGATCGCCAGAAAGTGCTAAACGGACTGCTGCGCGCCTGCGAAAAGCGCCCCGTCCCCATCGGCAAACTGGAGCAGATCGTCAACGAAGCTGAGAGCTTCATCATCGAGTCTCCGGAGCGCGAGCGCAAAACCAGCGAACTGGGCGAATTAATCATGAACCGCCTGCGCCGCTACGACAAAGTTGCCTACGTCCGCTTCGCGTCGGTCTACCTCGATTTCAAAGACGTGCAGGAATTCATGTCAGAGCTGAAAGATCTGCTCAAGACGAAAGACGCGACCGAAGCGAAAGGTAAGATCACAGCAAAAAGCTAGCGCTTCGTGTGCCTTCGTGTCCTTGGTGGTTAAAAGCTTTCTATGGCCTATAAGATCACTCTCATTCCCGGCGATGGCATTGGACCCGAAGTCACCAATGCTGCCGTGCGCGTCCTGGAAGCGACTGGCTTGAAGTTCGAGTGGGAGAGCTTCTCGGCGGGCGCCGAGGCTTACGACAAATATCACGAATACATTCCCAAGGAACTCATCGAATCGATTGAGCGCACCGGCGTCGCGCTTAAAGGGCCGGTCACCACTCCCATCGGCGGCGGTTTCGCCAGCATTAATGTCGAATTGCGGAAGATGTTCGAGCTTTACGCCAACTTCCGGCCGATCCGCAATTTGCCGCATATCCCCACGCGCTATCCTGACGTTGATCTCATCATCATCCGCGAAAATACTGAAGGCCTTTACTCCGGCATCGAACACGAAGTCGTCCCCGGCGTGGTCGAGAGCCTGAAGATCATCACCGAAAAAGCCTCAACCCGTATTGCCCGCTTCGCCTTCGAATACGCGCGCAAGAACAAGCGCAAGAAGATTCATGCCATCCATAAGGCCAACATCATGAAGATGTCCGACGGACTCTTCATCCGCTGCTCGCGCAACATCTCCAAGGAATATCCCGAGATCACGTACGGCGAGCATATCGTCGACAACACGTGCATGCAGTTGGTCATGAACCCGTACCAGTACGACATGCTGCTAATGGAGAACCTCTACGGCGATATCCTCTCCGATCTGTGCGCGGCGTTCGTGGGCGGCCTGGGCTTCGTGCCCGGCGCCAACTTCGGCGATCACTGCGCCATTTTCGAAGCCGTCCACGGATCGGCTCCCGACATTGCAGGCAAGAATCTTGCGAATCCCACCGCAGTACTTCGATCCGGCTTGCTGATGCTGCGCCATCTTGGAGAAGAGGAAGCTGCCACGAAGATTCGCAATGCTTTGGAGAAGGTCTATCGCGATCGCGACAAGCTGACGCGTGACGTAGGCGGCAAGTCTGGCACTTCGCAATTCGCGGACTCTATCATCGAAGCCATGCAATCGAGTTCCGACGTGAGAGCGGCGGAAGCCTCTGGCATTTAACCGGTGATTTTGGCAGTCCTCCGCGTTCTCGGCGGCGGATTTCTTCGCTCTGATTGCCAAATCTAATCGCCCTAATCACATTCTCTTACCAGAGCTTCGCAATCGCGCATTGACCCTGCTCTCTCTTTGCAGTAACATTCCCCCGAATCTGGGGACCAGGGGGATGGTGATTCCAAACCGGCGAGTAGGGATAGTTCTCTTCCAGCTCGGTGGACCCGATACGCTGGAAGCGATTGAGCCTTTTCTTTACAATTTATTTTGCGACCCGGATATCATTGATTTCCCTTTTGCCCGAATTGGCCGCAAACCTCTCGCGAAACTCATCTCCACGACGCGCTCCCGCAAAGTTCAGCACCACTATTCTGTGATCGGCGGAGGCTCGCCCATCCGCCGATTTACCGAGCAACAAGCTCGCGCGCTCCAGTCACGCCTCAACCACTCCGGCATCGATGCCCGGTGTTTCGTCGCCATGCGCTACTGGCATCCCTTTACCGCTGAAGCCATCGTCCAACTCGAAGCCGCCGGCTGTGATGAAGTCAGTTCTGCTGCCGCTCTATCCTCACTACTCGAGTACCACCACGGGCAGCAGCCTGAACGAGTGGAATCGCCTCTATCGCGGCGATCTTCCCGTCCACACGGTGGACGCTTTCTACAAGAACGATCTTTACCTGGAAGCGCTGGTGGAAAAGATTGACGAAGCCTTGAGTCGCTTTGCCAATCGCCGCATCAACCCGAGATCGTATTCAGCGCGCATAGCGTTCCCGTCTCAGTGATTGAGCGCGGCGATCCTTACCAGCATCAAATAGAAGAGACCGTAGAACTGCTGATGCGCCGGGGCGGCTGGACTAACGCTCATCGCCTCTGTTACCAGAGCAAAGTCGGCGCCAGCAAGTGGCTACAGCCCTCATTACATCGCGCCCTGCGCGACCTGTCGCAGGCAAAAGTACGGGAAGTGTGCATCGTGCCCATCTCGTTCGTCTCCGATCACGTGGAGACGCTCGGCGAAATTGACCACGAAGCGCGTGAAGAAGCCGCACAATTAGGAATCGAAAAGTTCGAAATGACTTCGGGTCTGAATGATTCTCCGATGTTCATTGCCGCGCTGGCGGAATTGGTGGCTTCCGCTCTCGGCGTGGAGAAAACTCAAGCACGCGGTCCTGTTTCCCTGGTCGCAGCGGATTGACGGCAGAGACCGCATAAAATAGGTAGGAACGGAAAATGGCAGAAACCGGTGTTCTCGGGCGTTTACCCAAGTGGCCGCGCAATGCACTCAACAACTCAGTCATCGCCGCCGAACAGGCGTATCGCAAGCGCTCAGGACTTCCGCTGCTGAGTGACGCGGATATTGAAGCTCTGAAGGCTGGCGTGCAGATGTCGTGGGAAAGCGGCGACGGCACGTCTGCTGCAGCGCCAGCGGCTCCCGCTCCGGTGGCAGCGGCTCCAGTGGCAGCTGCAACTCCTGCCGCTCCGCCCGCGAGCGCTTCGGTGGCAGCCGCATCTTCTGGCGCGATCAGTGCTGAGGTTCAGAAGCAGGTCGACGCCGGCAAAAAATGGAGCAAGTCCTCTATCGCGGCCGAGCAAGCTCGCCGCAAGCGCAACAATCTTCCTCCGCTGAACGATGCGGAAGTGACCGCACTGCTAGGCGAACCCGCTGCGCCCGCAGCCGCGCCTGTAGCAGCCGCAACTCCCTCCGCCGCAGCGGCGCCAGTGGCAGCCCGAGCGCCTGCCGCGGTTCAGGCTCCGCCGTCAGCCGCTGCCTCTGTAGCGCGCACGGGCACTTCGACAACTTATGTCGGCACACCTGCAGTAGGCACATCAAAAGCAGCAGCAGCCGGAGGAGTTCCGCCCACAGGTCCTGAGGATAGCGACATCAACCGCGCACGCCGCCGTCTGTCGTGGGCGATTGTGGCGGCGTTTCTCACCGCGTGGCTGCTGGCGTTCTTCCGCTTCTTCCTGCCGCGCACTTTGTTTGAGCCGGCTACGAGCTTCAAGATCGGATATCCCTCGGACTTCGGCTTGGGCGTTGACACCAAATTCCAGCAGAAATTCCGCATTTGGGTTGACCGCACGCCCGACCGCATTTTCGTGATCTACGCCCGCTGTACGCATCTCGGCTGCACGCCCGACTGGAAGCCGGCTGAAAATAAATTTAAGTGTCCCTGCCATGGCAGCGGGTACGACAGCGAAGGAATTAATTTCGAAGGACCGGCGCCGCGGCCGATGGATCGCGCCCGTGTTCAGGTCGCCCCAGACGGCCAGATTCTGGTAGACGTCTCGAAGCTCTACCAGTGGCCTAAAGGACAACCAACCCAGTTCAACGAAGGCGACGGCACCGATGGCGCCTGGCTAAGAGCATAGGAGTAGAGCCGGCGTCCCGCCGGCCACACGAAAATTTGCAGTTGCCGGCGGGACGCCGGCGCTACCCGAGAGGACACGATGGCAGAAGAAAACAAAAACGGTGGCAGCGGCAACGGTAGCGGGAATGGCAACGGCGTCCGCGTCGGACTTCTCGAACGCGTCAAGGCCGGAGTCAAAGAAGACGTTCAGTCCCTAAAGACCGATATGCCGGCGAAAGCCAAAGAGCAGATCGAGGGTCTGAAAGATCCCACCAAGACCCAGGTCTTCACCTCCATCTTCCGCCACAAGCACGATGACACGCCACGCAACCGCGCTCTCGGCGTGCTCTCAAACGTTTTCCTTCACCTGCATCCTGCGAAGATCAATCGCGACGCCGTGCGCTACAGCTACACCTGGGGCATGGGAGGAATTACCTTCTACCTCTTTATCGTCCTTACCTTCACGGGCGTGCTGCTGATGTTTTACTACCACCCGACCAAGGTGCAGGCTTTCCGCGATGTGCTCTACCTTGAGCACGACGTTCCATTCGGGAAACTTTTACGCAACATGCACCGCTGGGCGGCTCACTTGATGGTGATAGGCGTCTGGCTGCACATGTTCCGCGTCTTCCTTACCGGCTCGTATAAAAAGCCGCGTGAGTTCAACTGGAACGTTGGCGTCATCCTTCTGGTATTGACCCTGCTGCTTTCGTTCACCGGATACCTGTTGCCCGACGATCAACTCGGATTCTGGGCTGTGACCGTTGGAACGAACATGGCGCGCGCCACGCCGCTCCTCGGACACGAAGGACCATTTGGCGGCATGCTGGGAATGACTCCGTATAACGATGTCCGCTTCGGATTGCTAGGCGGGTCGATCGTCGATGCCAATGCCTTGCTGCGCTCCTACATCTGGCACTGCATTGGCATTCCGATTGTGGCTTCGATTTTCATGATCGTGCACTTCTGGCGAGTAAGAAAAGATGGCGGCATTTCCGGACCGGCCCCGGTCATGCTGGAGTCGGAAGTGAAAGAAAAGAAGTAAACAATTCAGTCATTGAGACACTGAATCATTGAGTCATTGAAAAGCCCTACAGTTCAATGACTCAATGGCCCGATGACGCAATGATGCAATTTGCGGAGCAACTATGGATTGGCGACAACTTTGGGAAATTTCTTCGACGCCCGACAACGTGCCGATCGTCGGCCTCATCCCCCTGCTCATTTTCTATATCTACCTCGCGTGGAAGCAGGCCAAGGCCAACGACGAACTCATCGGCGAGCTCGAGACGAATCCCGCGATGGCCAAGACCCATCACCGCAAGACGTGGCCGTTCCGTCCGGGATGGTCGAAGGAAGTCCACGTCTGGCCATTCCTGCTCCGGATCGAATTCCTGGCCGCCATCATCGTCACTCTGATTCTCATGGTTTGGTCGATCACCTTGAGTGCGCCGCTCGAAGAGCCCGCGAATCCCAACCTCACCATGAATCCTGCGAAGGCACCTTGGTATTTCCTTGGCTTGCAGGAGATGCTGGTCTATTTCGATCCCTGGATCGCCGGCGTTGTCATGCCGACACTGATCATCGTCGGTCTAATGGTCATTCCTTATATCGACACCAACCCGTTGGGCAGTGGCTATTACACCTGGAGACAGCGCAAGTTTGCCATCGGCACTTTCTTATTCGGCTTCATTGTTCTTTGGGTGGCGATGATCATCATTGGCACTTTTATACGCGGCCCTGGTTGGCAATGGTTCTGGCCAGGGCAGACGTGGGATCACAATCGCCTGATTTATGAAGTGAACCGCGACTTGCCCGATTTGTTCGGCATCACCAGCAACGTCGCCAAGATTATCTTTGGGGCGATTGTGGTGGGCGGTTTCTATGTGGTCGGCGGCATGGCCGTACACGCTCTGTTCCGCCGTTACAACCCGAAGGACTACAAGCGCATGAGCCTGTTGCAGTACTCGATCATGATGTTCTTCCTGATCACCATGATTGCACTGCCGGCAAAAATGATGCTGCGCCTGCTTTGGCACATTAAGTACGTGTGGATTACACCGTGGTTTAACGTTTAGTCGTTGGTCGTTCGTCATTGGTCGTTGGCCAAGACGAATGGTCACGTAGGGACTGTAGCTGTGCACGCGGAGCGAAGCTCCGCAAAGGTTTTGCCAACGACGAACGACCAAAGACCAACGACTGTTTCTGGAGGATTTGGTGCCTGAACAACCTATCCCCGAGCAAGATCCGATCGTAACCAAGTCGTACGCGCTCCACTATGTAGTGGCGCTCGTGCTGCTTATGGCCTCCCTGTTCTGGGCGATGCAGGATGAGTTCTGGGGACAACGTCCATGGAAAGCCTTTCAGGAAACCTGGAAAGAGCGCTATGTCGCTTTCTTGAATAAGACCACGTCTACGTCGAAGATGTCTCTCGATGAAATCCTGAAGAGCTCTGATTACCAGCAACTCAGTCAGACTGCCGACCAGCTTAGGAAAAGCGCGCAGCCGCACAAGGACGAACTGCAGAAGCAGATCACCGACCTCAGCGCCAAGATTCTCGCCGTCCAGAACGTCTTCACCGACAAGCGCGCCTATGCTAATGCACTCACTTACGAAATCGAAACCGACGACAGCGCTTCCGGCAAGAAGAGCAAGCAACAGGAGCTCGAAGACTACAAGAGAGAAAAGTGGACGGTCGAATATCCCGACGGGCACAAAGAGCAATATGACTTCCGTCAGCTCGAAGAAAAATATAACGAACTTAAAGATGAACGCACCAAGGTCAGCGCCGAGCTTGGAGAGGTCCTGAAGCCAGTCACCGAAGCTGACACCAAGGCCTCGCAATACATCACCGATCACCTCGTCTCTCTTACTCCCACGCAAATCGACGGACTCAAGAAGAAGACCAACGAGTGGGAGCCCAAGATCGTTCAGATCAACGTCGCCGACGCCAACATCGTCGACCGCTGCGAATCCTGTCACATGGGCACGCGCGAGCCGTTGAAGATTACCTCGGCCGCCCTAGCCCAGGACAACAAAGAAAAGAAGCCCGACGAGTATGACCGCGCTTTCGTTAGCCATCCTTCGCCTGAACTTCTGAAGATTCACGATCCCGATAAGTTCGGCTGCACTCCCTGCCACCAGGGCAATGGACGCGCCACCACCAGCATGGTCAAGGCTCACGGCAATTATGAGCACTGGCTGTGGCCGCTCTTCCCCAAAGAAAACGCCGAGGCCGGATGCCAGACCTGCCATGCCGCCGACCGCTTCCTCGTCGCCGATGACGTAGGCTGGGTGCTCTCCGATGGCAAAGATCTCTTCCGCAATCGCGGATGCAACGGCTGCCATCGCTACGAGGGATATGACAAAGAGCCCGAAGATCTGAACAATATCAGCCAGCAGATTAAGCAGCTCGAGCAGCAGAAGACCGACAACCTGAAGCAGGCTGCGGACCTGAACAAGCAGGCCGACGCCGCTCAATCGAACGCGGAAGCCAACAAGTTCAATGATGACGCCATCGCGCTCCGCGTCGCCAACAGCAAAATGGACGGCCACATCCAGCAGCTCGACTTCCAGTCCCACAGCCTGCTGCAGGACGAAAAGAAAATCGGCCCCAATCTCAAAGACATTCGTCTCAAGCTAAATAAGAACTGGGTCCCGGTCTGGCTAAAGAAGCCCACCGACTTCCGCGCCAATACGAAGATGCCGAACTTCCGTCTGACCGACCACCAGATTCAGGCGATCTCGGCCTTCATCTGGCAGAGCGCATTCACAGATTCGCTGCCGCCGCAAAAAGCCGGTAACGCCGATCATGGCAAAGAACTCTTCGAGACGCGCGGATGCCTTGCCTGCCACTCGATCGGCGAGGGCGCTGAGCAACAGGGTGGAACTTTCGCCGCCAATCTGAGTCGCGAAGGCGAAAAGGCTAATTACGAATATCTTGTTCGATGGATTCACAACGCCCGCCAGCGCACGCGTCCCTATTGCCCGTACGAGAAGAAAGATATCGGCCCTGAGGATTACGCCAAGAAGGGCATCCCTTACGTCTTCGACTTGCAACACAGCCGCTGCCCCAACGACGGACACGAACTGCAAGTGCAGAACATGACGGTAATGCCCAGCCTGCGCCTGAGCGAAGAAGACGCGCAAGACATCGCGTCATTCTTGATGACGCAAAAGCACCAGGATCCGTCCTCGTACGCCAACGCCTCTTTCATGGATGATCCGGCGCTTAAGGCCGAAGGCCAGAAGTGGGTACGCCACTACGGCTGCGCGGGATGCCACGAAATCGCCGGCATGGAAGACGAAGGCCGCATCGGCACCGAGCTCACTTTCGAGGGCTCGAAGCCCATCGAGCGCCTCGACTTCGCGCTCTTCACCGAAGAAGCGCAACGCGGCGGCAAAGATCCCATCACCAATCAGGAAGACCTTGCTCGCCTGCCAGATGGTCCCGCCAAAGGTCCTTGGTACGATCACAAAGGATTTTTCGAGCACAAGCTCGCGGAGCCTGAAATCTACGACAAAGGCAAGATCAAGGGCGAGACCGAAGCCCTGCGCATGCCCAACGTGCATCTGGACAAGGACCAGATTCGCGCGCTCTCCACTTTCCTGCAGGGCAGTGAAGAGTCTTCGCTGCCAGCCAGCTATCAGTACAAGCCCGGCGACTATCGTCACGACATTCAGGAAGGCTGGTGGGTGGTCAAGAAGTACAACTGCATGGGTTGCCACCAGTTCGTGCCCGGACAAACCACGATCCTGATGGGCATGAAGAAATACAAGGACACTCCCGAGCAGTTGCCGCCGAAACTTCTTACCGAGGGCGCGCGCGTCGATCCCGAGTGGCTGCGCCGCTTCCTCAGCAATCCGTCTCTGAGCGACACCGACACCAATCGCAATGGCGTGCGTCCTTATCTCGCCGTGCGTATGCCGACGTTCTCGTTCTCTGACAATGAACTGCGCAAGCTGGTGCGGTTCTTCCAGGCATTGTCGCAACAGCCGATGCCATATATTCCGGAAGAAGTGCCCACGCTCACGGCGAAAGAAAACGACATGGCACGCAGCCTCTTCTCAAGCTCGGCTGCGCCTTGCCTGAAGTGCCACGCCACAGGAGACCCGGCGCACGACAAATTCGCCACTGCTCCCAACTTCCTGCTGGCTCGCCAGCGTCTGAAGCCCGATTGGGTCGAGCGCTGGATCATTGATCCGCAGGCCGTCAGTCCCGGTACATCCATGCCCTCCGGCTTGTTCAAGAAGCAGAACAACCAATGGGTCTTTGCCGGACCCACTCCGCCCAGCTTCGAGGGCTACGACAAAGATCACACCAAATTGTTGGTGGATTACATTTTCCAGTTAACGCCGGAAGAGCAGCGTCGCGTCGCCTCTGCCATGGGCAAAGGACGCGCCGCGAACGACGCTCCGGCCAAGAACAAAAACGCCTCCGCCGCCAAACCGCAAGCAAGCTTCGGAGGATCGCGCTAGAATATTGGGTTCACCGAAACGCGATTAGTCATTCCGAGCGAGGAATCTGCTTTCCTTAGCGACCTTCGCGTACTTTGCGGTCAAAAGCTTTTGCTTTAAGCTCTAAAACCATTATGAAAGGCGACATCATGAATTACAGGAAACTCTCGATCGCGACACTCTGTCTGTTCGCGCTTCTGCTTACGGTTGCGTGCAGCAAGAAAGAAAACACCGAGCAATCGGAAAACGCCGCCCCCGCAGCGCAACCCGCCACCACTCCGGCCGCCACACCCATCGATCCCGCAACGGTTGCGACCGTCAGCGGCACCGTGAAACTCGACGGCGCGGCTCCCAAGGCCAACAAGATCGATATGAGCCAGGATCCGGCCTGCAAGGGTGACAACATGGCCGAAACCATCGTGGCCAGCGGCGGCGATCTCGCCAACGTCTTCGTCTACGTGAAAGACGGACTCGGCGACCGCACCTTCGACGTCCCCAAAGACACTGTGGTCATCGACCAGAAGGGATGCCAATACCATCCCCACATCCTCGGCGTCATGACCGGACAGACCATTGACATCAAGAATGACGACATGACCACCCACAACATCCACCCCACCCCGGCCTCGAACCGCGAGTGGAACGAATCGCAGCCGCCGTCTTCCGCTCCGCTCGAGAAGAATTTCGCGCGTGAAGAAATCATGCTGCCGGTCCGTTGCAACCAGCATCCCTGGATGAAGATGTACATCAACGTGGTCAAGAGCCCGTTCTATGCAGTCACCGACAAAGACGGCAAGTACGAAATCAAGGGCCTGCCGCCGGGCGACTACACCATCGCCTTCGTCCACGAAAAGCTGGGCGAGCAAACTCAGAAAGTCACGGTAGCCGCGAAAGACAGCAAGACGGTCGACCAAACATTCAAACAATAACAACTTACGAAGGGACGGACGCCGCCGACCGTCCCTTTTTTATTTAGAATATAAGTAGCGTCGGCGTTCCGCCGGCCACGGAGATGCAGAAATCGGGATGGGCACGACTTCATTCGTGTCGATGAATCAAGGAGCACGTTTCTGAAGGGCCTAGCCACACCGTATAACCGCGCCCACCACCGCTTCGCTGTCTTTCTCGCGTGCTGGGTCTTCCTGCTGATCATCGCTGGAGCCCTGGTCACCAGCAATGACGCCGGACTGTCCGTCCCCGACTGGCCCACTTCCTTCGGCTCGCTCTACAAGATCCCTCATCTCGTTGGCGGCGTGAAGTTCGAGCACACGCATCGCATGATCGCCCAAGGCGCTGGCTTGTTCACCATCATTCTCGCTGTCTGGACCTGGCGCACCGACCGCCGCCGCTGGCTGCGTTACCTGATGCTGGCCGCAGTCCTCATGGTGATCGTGCAAGGCATTCTCGGGGGCATTACGGTTCTCTACTACCTGCCGCCACTCGTGTCTTCGGCCCATGCTGCGCTCGCACAAACTTTCTTCTGCACCGCGGTCGCCGTCGCTCTCTTTACCGGACGCCGCTGGATCGAAGAAGTTCCCGAAGTCCAAATGGACACGCGCCGCCCCAGCCTGTTCACTCTGACGCTGCTCTCCATCTTCGTGCTCTACGTGCAATTATTTCTCGGCGCGATGTTCCGCCATCACGGCATGAGTTGGTGGCCGCACGTCGTCCATGCCGCAGTTGTCGCTGTCGTCCTCACTTGGACCGCCATTCGCGCGTTGACTGTGTATTCGAAGATCGAAGAGGTCCGCCGTCCCGCGGTCACGCTTGTGGCATTGATGGTGACCCAGTTGTGCTTGGGATTCCTCGCCTTCCTCACCCGCGTAGCCTGGGGACGCGACGCCGTCCAACCGGAACTGCCAATGGTGCTCTCAACCGTCGCCCACGTCGCCGTAGGAGCCCTGCTGCTGGCGACGGCAGTGGTCCTATCCATCCAAGTCTGGCGCCACGTCCCAGTAAGCTTTGAAGAACGAATTCCGAGCCCTGAACGAAAGCCCGTCCCCGCTTAAGCTCACATAGCGACAATTCTCCCCCCAGCCCTTTTGTCATACTGAGCGAAGCGAGGAATCTGCAGTTCCACTGGGCCTCACGGTGGATGTTGTCCCCCTCTCAGCGTAAAATATCCTGTGGCCCATAACTCTCCCGCTACCCTGGCCGAACCGGACCGTCTCGCGCCTCAGTCCGCAGTCATTTCCGTTCAAGACATCATCCACAAATACGAGAACCGCACGGCCCTCGATGGCGTGTCTTTCGATGTCCGAGGCGCGGAACTCTTCGGACTCCTCGGCCCCAACGGCAGTGGCAAAACGACTTTATTCCGAATTCTCTCGACCCTGATGCTGCCTACGTCCGGCCACGCGGTGATCATGGGCTTCGACGCTGCCAAAGATCCCAACCGTCTGCGCCGCCAGATCGGTGTCGTCTTCCAGGCGCAGAGCATCGACGTCAAACTCACCGCCTACGAAAATCTCTGGCACCAGGGACACCTCTACGGCTTGCACGGCAAGGCGCTTCACGCGCGCGTCGAAGAAATGCTGGCCCGCGTTCGACTGCTCGATCGCGCCAAAGAAAAGGCCGAGACGTTCTCCGGAGGCATGCAGCGCCGACTCGAACTCGCCAAGGGCTTGCTGCATCATCCTTCTGTGCTGTTACTTGATGAACCAACCACCGGGCTCGATCCCGGCGCCCGCCGCGATCTCTGGCAGTATCTCCAGATCCTGCGCGACGAAGAAAAAGTCACAGTCATTGTCACCACGCACTTGATGGAAGAAGCTGAGCGCTGCGACCGTCTCGCCATCTTGAATCAAGGCAAGCTCGTTGCGCTGGGAACTCCGACAGAATTGAAGAGAGAAATCGGGGGAGACGTCATCGTCCTCGAAACCAGCAATCCAGCGTCGCTCGCCGAACGCATCAGCGACCGCTTCCACGTCGACGCCCAGGTGCTGGCCGATCAGGTGAGATTCGAACAAGAGAATGGACACCGCGTGGTCACCGACGTAGTCGAAGCCTTTCCCGGAGAGATTCAGGCGATCTCGGTCAGCAAACCAACGCTCGAGGACGTCTTCATCCACCGCACCGGCCACCGCTTTTGGACCGAAGCCGAAAAATCAGATGACGAAACGAAGGATGCCAAGCCTCGACACTAACCACTTTGCCATTCCGAGCGAAGCGAGGAGTTTGCTTCCCTTAGCGTTTCTTTGCGAACTTTGCGGTGAATGGTTTTCTCCGCGAACTCTGCGGCAGGTCTTAGCGAACTCTGTGATTAGAAGCTTTTGACGTCGAAAGGAACCATGGCAACCCGAGCCGCAACCCTGAACCAACCAGTCTCCAGCGGAATCCTTCTCCCCGCATTCACCCTCTGGTGGCGCGAAGTGGTCCGCTTCTATCGCCAGAAGAGCCGCGTGATCGGCGTCATCGCCTCGCCGCTGCTGTTCTGGGTGGTCATCGGCTCTGGCTTCGGCAGCTCCTTCCGCTCGGGCGGAGGCGCCGGCCAGCAGCACTATCTCGACTATTTCTATCCTGGCGCGCTCATCATGATTGTGCTCTTCACCTCGATCTTCACCATGATGTCGGTGATCGAAGACCGCAAAGAAGGCTTCCTGCTCTCGGTGCTGACCGCCCCCGTTCCGCGTTCAGCGATTGTGTTAGGCAAAGTGTTGGGAGGAACGACCTTATCCGCGATCCAAGGCCTGATCTTTCTGGCCTTCGCCCCACTCGTAGGCGTTCACTTGACCGTCACCAGCTTCTTCTGGGTCGCAGTCGTAGTTTTTCTGGTGTCATTTTCGTTGACAGCACTGGGCTTCGCTATCGCCTGGCCCATGGATTCCAATCAGGCTTTCCATGCCATCATCAACCTGTTTCTGATTCCGCTCTGGCTGCTCTCAGGATCGCTGTTCCCGCTCTCGGGCGCTTCTGGATGGATGCGCATGTTAATGGAAATCAATCCCTTAACTTACGGAGTCGAAGCCCTGCGCATGCTGCTTTATCCCGGCAGCCCATCGGAATTTTCGTTGACGGCATCCATGTCGACTCTGCTATTGTTCACGCTATTCATGTTCGGCCTCTCGTTCATGATGGTGAACCGGAGAAGTACGAAGCCGGCAGCGTAAAGAAATTGTTGATTTTTGATTGTTGATTTAGAGGCCCATCGCCACTGGCTTTTCATTCGACAATCAAAAATCAACAATCAAAAATTCTATGCAACTGGTTCCTGCCCAATACGCCATCTTTCCCGTGATCGACGCGGCCTTGAACGGCACTAGCGCGGTCTTGCTCATCATCGGACGCAACTTCATCAAACATGGCAAGATGGCCGCCCATCGTGCCGTCATGATTGCCGCATTTTGCTCGTCCAGTTTGTTCTTGGGCTTTTATCTCTACTATCACATCAGCCTGCGCATGCATGGCGGGACTGGCTCCATCCATTTCCAGGGACAAGGAATCTGGCGCCCCATCTACTTCACACTGCTGACCAGCCACACGATTCTTGCCGCCGTGATCGTCCCCATGGTGATCATCACACTTAGTCGCGGCCTTCGCGCCCGCTATGACAAGCACCGCCGCATTGCCCGCTGGACATTTCCGCTATGGCTTTATGTTTCCATCACCGGAGTGGTGATTTATTTCATGCTGTACCAGATTTTCACCACCTAACCGCAGCACGCACCGTGAGACTTTTGCCGAGGCATGGGGTTATAGATCAAGAACGACTTACTGACTCTTGATCTGGTGAAATCTATGTCACGACCGACGTTTCTGACTCGCGTTAACTGGGTGCTGGTGAAGGCCGCAATTGTTGTCGCCACTGTTCTGCTCGCTGGCGGAATGCGTAATGCTTGGGGACAGGAGAACGCCGCAACCCCGTCGGTCCTCCATATTCAACACTCCGTGACCACTTCGCAAACCGGATTTCCTCAGTTTATCTATATGTATCACCCGCTTGTCGGCGCCGACTCAGGCGTCGAGGCCGTAGCGCTTTCGGGAACCATCTCGCTTGCGAACCAGAGTCCGAACTTCAGCGAGGTCCTGTGGCTGATCGCCTATTGGGCGGGGCCATGTCCGGCGAACGATCAGAGTCTGGATGGCGCGAGTTTTATTTGGAGCGACATTCTCAAGAATCCTACTCAGTCGGACTCCAAGTTTCCCGTGAACATCAAGTTTCCCCACCCCTTGCCTATCTCTGGATGCGTAGCTCTGGTTTTCGGTGGAGGGCCGTTAGTGGAAGGCGCGGTCACGATGTCGGCCGACCTAGACCTGACATACCAGCCGACGAACTCGAATGGAAACGGTGCAGTCGGTTTGGCGGGCGAATATTGTTTTGGCCAAAATTGGGGCTGCCAGAACGCAACCATCGATGACACCATGGGCTTTGGAGTTCCGATCATCCTTCCCGCCGGACATTTGGTAGAACTGTTTGGCAACATCAGTGACAGCACTTTCGACGGAACCCAAAACTTCGGACCACTGCCTACCGGCAAAGCGTGGGGAGCGATCAACGACTTCTACCTCCTTCCCGGAGGTTGCGGACAATTTGGGCAGAATCTCAATGGACAGGGATTTCCCAACCCGGCGTTGCTGGCAACGATGTACAGCTGGCTGCCTGCCAACGCAATGCACCTCTTGAGCGTGCCCATGAACTATGAAATTCCCTGGGGAGAAACGGGAGTCGCAGCTCTGCAAAAACCAGTTGAGAAATTCTTTCCGAACCCAGTCACGGTGAATGCCGGAGATTGCATGGTCGTGATTTACGGCAGAAAGGGCAACGGGGCGACCGACAACGAGACTCAGGTCAACGCCGTGTTTACGCCGTAAACGCGACGAGTGCTAGAATGCTTTGCTTCCATGTCAACGGTCAGATTGAAAATCGATGTCAGCGGCACGATTGGTGACGAAGCCTGGCGCGCCATTCCCCCATACGAAGAGATTCAAAGCGCAGCCTTCGGACCGCAATTCGGATCGAGCAGCCCGGGCAAACATCCGTCGAATGTGCCCTATGGCAAAGGTGAATGGATTGGCGCCGAAGTGAAAGTCGCCACTCCGCTGCTTGCGCAATATGCGGTCTCGCATTATCTGGAACAAGATCGCGTGCTTGATGCGGATGTGGTGGACTGAGTAGTCAGCACTCAGCATTCAGCACTCAGCCACTACGGTATTTCATTTGCCCTCGGGATCCAGCCCGACTTGGCTGAATGCTGAGTGCTGAATGCTGATTGCTTTGTTATCCTTGCATCGATGCCCGACCCCACCACCGCCCCCGTCAAAAAACACCGCATGTCGACCAAGCAGCGACTGTTGTTCTTTTTCGTTGCCTGGCTGATCGTGCTAATGCCGTTTCTTTTCTGGTGGAATACCTGGTTCGGACGGCAGCTTTCCGATTCGAAGATGACCGAATATCTGCAGGATGAGCAACATCCGCGGCACATTCAGCATGCGCTGGTGCAGATTGGCGAGCGCATGCAGAGACATGATGAAACGGTAAAACAGAATTATCCGGAACTGGTTCGCCTGTCGACGCATCCAGTCGAAGAAGTGCGCAACACAGACGCCTGGGTCATGGGACAAGACACCTCCGGCCCGGGCTTTCACGAAGCGTTGCTGAAAATGCTGAACGATGCTTCGCCGTTGGTGCGAGGAAACGCAGCGTTGTCGCTGGTGCGTTACGGAGACGCGACCGGCAAGCCGCAGATTCTGGAACTCTTGCAACCCGCCACCGTCATGGCCTCTCAATCTGGCAAAGTTGTTGACACCGCTGCGGTAGGGACCACCATTCGTTCCGGAGGCGCCGTCGCCAAATTACAAACGGGAGATCAGATCCTCGAGGTTCGCGCCCCGATCACCGGCAAACTCACCACGCTCAATGTGGCATCTGGCCAAAGCGTCGGCTCAGGAGAGCCAATCGCCACACTCGCCCCTGAAGGCGATCAGGTGTGGGAAGCGTTGCGCGCGCTGTATATCATCGGAAAAGCCGAAGACCTTCCCGTTGTGCAAAGCTACGAGCGCGAACTACCGGAGATTCCCGATCGCGTGCGCCAGCAGGCGGTGGAAACCGAGAAGGCGATACGGGGGAGAGCAGGCTCGTAGCGCTCGCGAAAAGCCGGCGCTACCCGGTTCTTGCTGACGACTGAAGACTGACGACCGACGACTAACTAGATCCCCATCACCCCGACTTCTTTTTCGACTTCCACGGTATCGACCATGACGATGGCATCCCATGGGCAACCGTCAAGGAAGGCGCCGTCGGGGCCCTTCGAAGTGCACTTCTTGCAGCCGATACACAAGATCGGGTCGACCTGGATGCGGCCGAACGGTGGATGGTCTTCATCCGGCACCCAGAACATGCAGTCTTCAACCGGACAATACTCAACACAGGCGGGCGACCCGGCGCATCCCGTGCAGCACTCGGTGATCACCGCCAGCTCTTTGGGTTTCTTTTTGCGAGGAGTGGTAAGTCCTTTAGACCTGGGTTCACACTTAAGCTCGTCGGGCACCATGCCCGGGTTTCCGGTCGCCATGGCGGGGATTATAGCATCAAGCCTCGGGCGTCAGGCTTCCGGACTCGGCATTTGGCACTTAGCACTTGGCACTTGGCATTTGGCCACGACGGTTTTCCACGAGCGCCAGAAACGTCCAGGGGCTAAATGCCAAGTGCCAAATGCTAAGTGCTTGTTCACCCGTCACATCCTCCGCGCCCAGTTCTGATATAGTTTTCTTCCAGCCTCCGTCAGGAAAAATCTATTTGCCTCCCGCGTGGAAGGAGCTCTCATGGCAGGAAAAAGCGTCAATAAAGTCATTTTGGTCGGCAATCTGGGGAAAGATCCGGAAGTAAAGTTCACGCCACAGGGGACGCCGGTGTGCAAGTTCACTATCGCCACCAACGAGCGCTTCAAGGACAAAGACGGCCAGTGGCAGGACCGCACTGAATGGCACAACGTCGTGGCTTGGCAGCGTACGGCCGAGATCGTCGGGGAATATTGCAAGAAGGGCAGCAAAGTGTACGTCGAGGGCAGCCTGCGCACGCATTCCTGGGACGACAAGACCAGCGGACAAAAGAAATACATGACCGAAATCGTGGTAAACGATCTGGTGCTGCTTGGCGGACGAGGCGAGGGCGGCGAAGGCGGAGGACGCTCGCAGAGCTCAGGGAACAACAATTTCGACCAACGCACGCCCGAACCGGAACACGCGGCGGCGGGTCCGATTAGCGATGAGGACATTCCGTTCTAATGTAGCTGCTGTCGTCCTGAGCGGAGCCGCGATTTCGCGAAGCGGAATCGCGGCGGAGTCGAACGATCCCTGTTCTGCCACGCGTCACGAAATGCAAGAAGGCGTTTCTAGAAATTCCCTTTCAGACCGCTGGTCGCTCCTGCATGCCCGGAGTCTTTCGACTGCTCTACTCCGCTCAAGATGACAGGTTTAAGCGCTCCACTTGCGCTACACTCTCTCCCGCTATGACTTTTCTTGCGGACAAGAACTGCGTGCCTTGCCGGGGCGGAGTGCCTGCGCTTCATGGGACGGCCTTACATGAACTCAGCCACCAACTGCCCAATTGGAAAGTGGTCGACGAGCACCACATCACACGGGCATTCAAGTTTCCCGATTTCCAATCGGCGCTTGAGTTCGTGAACCGCGTGGGTGCGCTGGCGGAGCGGGAGGGACATCATCCCGATATTCTGCTCGCTTGGGGGAAAGCAGAGATCACCATCTGGACTCATGCCGTGAATGGACTGACGGAAAGCGATTTCATTTTGGCGGCGAAGATTGATGCGTTATAGGCACTCAGCACTCAGAAACCCCGCACTTGGCACTTAGCACTTGGCATTTGGCCCGTCGCGGTTACCTCAAGATGCAAGTCAAGCCCTTAAAAGGCGCATCCCGAATCCCCAAGGGCCAAATGCTAATTGCCAAGTGCTAATTGCTGCCCCCTGAATGCTGAGTGCTGCTCTCTGAGTGCTGCTTCCAGCGCCAGATCGTCCATGCCCACCAGAGAGCTGGGACGAGCATGGCTAGGCCCGCGCCCGCAGCGACGTGGCGTGGCGAGTCTTTCAAATCCACCAGAATGCCTGCGATCCACGCGCCGATGCCGATGGTCAACATCGAGATGCCATTGTCGGCGGCGAACACGCGTCCGCGAAAACGGTCTTCGGTGTTGAGTTGCAGAAGAGTGGTCGAGAAGACCCAAACGCTCGAGCCTCCGCTGTGGGCAAGGACGATCCAGGCGCAGGCCACCCAGACTGATCCTGCTGCGCCGAAGCCGACATAGCCCAAGGCTTCGGCGATGAATCCGATCAATATCGCGAAGCGCAGGCGGGATTCGTGGCGTCCTGCCCAGGGACCGACCAACAGCGGTCCCAACAGTGCTCCGAGGCCGCGCGCACCCATCAGCAAGCTCATCCCGAGCATGGCTCCGCGTTGCGCGTCGATGCCGTGCCAGGTTACCCGGAAGTAGCTCTCTCCCATTACCGTGAATAACACCCATCCCGGACCGATCACGAACAATCCAGCTTTGACGAAGACCTGCGCGCGCAAGCGCGGATGCTCGCGCACATAGTGGAAACCTTCGCGCATCATCGAGTAGTCGACCAGGTCATGGGCGCGAAGTGGTTTGGCGTCGTCGGTGTGCGGCTCTTCAAACTTCATGCCGCGGATGAACAGCGCTGACACGAGAAATGACAGCGCGTTGAGGATAAAAACAGCATCGCGGCCGAGGAGAGCGGCGACGACTCCTCCGAGAGCCGCGCCCAGTACCAGGTTCATCGACCAGGTGGTTGACGAGAGGGTGTTCGCAAGAACCACTTCATCGCGCGTCGTGATATTGGGAATGACCGCATTACGCGCAGGCTCGAAGAAAGCCACCATGATGGTTTCGAGCAGCAGAAGCGGATAGACCAGCCAGATGGTGGAGCGCGAGCGCACAAACAGCATGCAGAAGACGACGACCATCCGCACCAGGTCGGCGGTGATCATGACCTTCTTGCGGCTGATGCGGTCGTTGACCACGCCGGCGGTCGGTCCCATCAAAGTCATGGGAAGGACTTGCAGCATGAGGGCGAGAGCGACGGAGCTGGCGCGTCCCGTAAATTGCAGAAGCAGGGTGTAGATGGCGAGGGTGTAGAACCAGTCTCCCAGTTCGCTGACGATTTGCGCGGACCACAGGCGTCGCAGATTGCGGTTGCGGCGAAGCAGGCGAACGTAGGCAGAGAGCGAGACAGAGGTCTGGGCGATCTCGGGGGGCGCGGCGACGTCTTCAGTGAGGCGCTCCGTCATGGCGGGATTCTATTGTCGCAGATGGGGAAGCCGTCGTTAGTAGTTAGTCGCTGGCCAAAACCTTTCTTGCGATGACGCACCCGTTGCGGCGATGTTGGGACGCAGCTGATCGGTGTATAGTATCGACCTTGTTTAGGAGCTCCCCGTGAAACGATGGCGTCTTGTTCTTGCTTGTGTCGTCTTGGTAACCGGGGCTGCCTTTGCGCAGAGCGGCGAGATTGTTCCCAACGAAAATCTTGTGGTTGAGGGTGTGCCGAAGATTCCGTCATCGCTGGCGGAGACGGTCGATCGCTACACCAACTTTCGCGGGGCCGCGCTGAATAGCTGGGATCCGGTGAAGCGCGAAATGCTGATCTCGACCCGCTTTGCCGACACGAACCAGGTGCATCACGTAGCCATGCCAGGCGGAGCGCGCACGCAACTAACGTTTTATCCCGACTCGATTTCGGGCGCGCAGTATCCACCGAATAAAGACGCCTTCTTCGTTTTTTCAAAAGACATTGGCGGCGGAGAATTCTTCCAACTCTACCGCTATGACGTTGGCACGGAAGATGTCACGCTGCTGACTGACGGCAAGTCGCGGAATACAGGTGCGGTGTGGTCGGAGGGCGGCGACAAACTGGCCTACGGTTCTACGCGGCGAACGGGCAATGATGTGGATTTGTATGTCATGGATCCTGCCAATCCGAAGTCGGACCACATGCTGGCGAAGTTGGATGGCGGAGGGTGGCAAGTCGAAGACTGGTCTCCGGATGGGGCGAAGATTCTGGTAACGGACGAGATTTCGGCCAACGAGAGTTCGCTGTGGATCTTCGATTCGTCGACGGGCGAAAACACTTTGTTGACGCCGCAGGCGCGGATCGGGACGGTTAACTACAGCGGTGGGCAGTTCAGCAAAGACGGCAAGGGCATTTATACGACCAGCGATCGCGATTCGGAGTTTCACCGCTTGGTGTATATCGATCTGGCGACGAAAGAGCCGACCTATCTGACCACACAGATTCCTTGGGATGTCGAGGAGTTCGATCTGTCACACGATGGGAAGACAATTGCGTTTGTCACGAATGAGGACGGATTCGGCGTGCTGCACTTGCTGGACACGAAGACGCGGAAGGAGAAGCCGGTGCCCAGCCTGCCGAAAGGAATCATCTCCGGCGTACGCTGGCACCGCAACAGCCGTGATGTGGGATTCAATTTGAGTTCGGCGCGTTCGACTTCCGATGTGTACTCGCTCGATACGCAGACAGGAAAAGTGGAGCGCTGGACCTATAGCGAGACTGGCGGCATTAACACTGCGGATTTCGCCGAGCCGCAACTGATTCACTGGAAGAGCTTCGACGACAAGAGTATTGGCGGCTTCCTGTATCGTCCGCCGGCGAAGTTTTCGGGGAAACGTCCGGTGATCATTCAGATTCATGGCGGCCCGGAGGGGCAATCGCGGCCCGGATTTCTAGGGCGCAACAACTATTACTTGAACGAGCTTGGCATCGCCATGATTTTTCCGAACGTGCGCGGGTCGACGGGATACGGCAAGAGTTATCTTGCGGCGGATAACGGCTTCCTGCGCGAAGGGTCGTATAAAGACATCAATTCCCTGCTCGACTGGATTCAGACGCAGCCCGATCTCGACTCATCGAAGGTACTCGTGACCGGCGGCAGCTACGGCGGCTTCATGACGCTGGCGGTCGCGACCAACTACAACGATCGCATTTGCTGCTCGGTCGATATCGTCGGGCCGTCGAACCTGGTGACGTTTCTGCAGAACACTTCAGGCTACCGACAAGATTTGCGGCGAGTGGAGTATGGGGACGAACGTGATCCGAAGATGCATGATTTTCTGGAGCAGATCGCCCCGGCCAACAAAGCGAAGAACGTGACCAAGCCGATGTTTGTCATAGCTGGAAAGAACGACCCGCGGGTTCCATGGAGCGAGTCACAGCAGATGGTAGATATGGTGCGGAAAAACGGCACGCCGGTCTGGTGGCTGCTGGCGAAGGATGAAGGCCACGGATACCGCAAGAAGAAGAATCAGGATTACCAGTTCTATGCGACGGTGATGTTTGTGAAGCAGTATTTAATCGGTCAGTAGTCGATGGTCGTTGGTCAAAAGCCCCACTTCTCGCAAAGAGCGCGAGAAATGGGGCACCCATGGTTCGTGGATTCCCGACAGACTTTGGCCAACGACCAACGATGAATGACCAACGACTATAATCCTCTTATGATGGACGAGAATTTATTTCGCAAGAATGCCGATGCAGCGCTGGAATCTTTGGAGCAAAGCCTTATTCTGGCGGAAGAAACGGCCGATTTTGAAGTTGAAGATCAGTCGGGCGCGCTGCATATATCTTTCGACGATGGCAGTAAGTTCGTGATTTCCCCGAATGCTCCGGTGCGGCAGATTTGGATTTCCGCTTTATCAACCAGCTTCAAGCTGGATTGGGTGAATAGCGACGAGGATTTCGTCCTCGCCAAGACCGGCGAAGGGTTGAAGACGCTGGTGGCCCGGCTCATCAATGAGCAGTTCGGTGAAGAATTGGTGAAGCTGGGCTGAAGAAGCACTTAGCATTTGGCACTTGGCCCCTTAAGCGTTCGTGACGGCCACCAGAGACCTCTCACCGAAGGAATGAGCGCTTTCGCAAAGATCGGGGAGTGGGTGATTGGATTCGCATTCGCGGTCGTCCCGATCGCCGTGATTTGGCATCGGTATCCCAATATGCCAATGCTGCTTCTATTGTTCATTTTCGTTTGGATCGCAGTGGGCGTTAAGGCCGTGTGGTGTTGGATGCTGTCGAGAAGGTTTCCCCCAAGCGGTGCGGAGCTACGCAGGAAAAAGAAAGTGTTTTACGACAGCTTGGAACGGTAGGCAACTAATCACGGCCGGTCGGACGCCCTCCTGGGCTTCTTCCATCTGGCATGCTGTTGGGCTTCCGATAAGGCGACGGGGCTAAGTGCTAAGTGCCAAGTGCTAAATGTTTCCCTGATGATCCGAGTTTGTTGCGCAGGTCTGCGGCGATTTGTTTGCCGTGAAAGCGTCCGTTCTCAATGAAGATTTCGCTGGTGCGAGAACCTGCGACGATCACTCCCGCCACATAAATCCCATGCACATTACTTTCCAGCGTTTCAGGATCGCACACGGGGCGGCATTGCTCGTTCGAGAGTTCAAGGCCGAGGGCGCGCAGAAAGTCGTAGTCGGGATGGTATCCGATGAGCGCGAAAACGAAGTCGTTCTTCAAGTGCACCGGACCATCGGGAGTCCTGATGTTGACGAAGTCGACGCCAATCTCTTCGACAGTGCTCTTGAAGTATGCGTTGATCTCGCCGTTCTTGATGCGGTTCTCGATGTCGGGCTTCACCCAATACTTGATGTGGTCGTTGAGGTGGGCGTCGCGGTGGACGATGGTGACCCGCGCGCCGTGACGCCATAGATCGAGCGCAGCCTCGGCGGCGGAGTTCTTGCCTCCGACGATCAGGACTTCGTTGTCATAGTAGGGATGCGGCTCGCGGAAATAGTGATGCACCTTGGGCAGATCTTCGCCCGGGACACCGAGCTGGTTGGCGAGATCGTAGTATCCCGTGGAAACGATCACTTTGCGGGTGCGGTAGTCGTGGATCCGGTTCGAGCGATCGGTCGCGGTGACACGGAAGTTGCCATCTTCTCCGGTAACGGTCTTCACCCACTGATATTGAACGACGTGCAGACGAAAGTGTTCCGCGACGCGACGGTAGTACTCGAGAGCCTCGAGGCGCGTGGGCTTCTGGTGTGCCGTATTAAAGGGGATGTCGCCGATTTCAAGCAACTCCGGCGTGGTGAAAAATGTCATGTTCGCCGGATAGTTGTAGAGGGAGTTCACCAGGCATCCCTTGTCAATGACCATGACCTTCAGGCCAATCATTTGGGCTTCGATCGCGCAGGCGAGGCCGGTGGGGCCGGCGCCGATGACGAGCACGTCCATGACGCTGTCGGGACGCGAGTGAGCTTGAGTGCGTGGCAGAGTTTCGGGAATCTGTTCAATGGCCAAGAATCGTGCCCCTGGGAGCGCCAACGCGCATACGATCTGCGTCGCTGGGCGTGGTGGAAACAGTGATTTTAGCATGCGGGGGCGGTACCGATAGAGAAGGGGTGCGAGCTAGGGAGAAGGGCGTATCCCGATTTGGGATAAGTTCGGAGTACCTAGTACCGAGTACCGAGTGAAAGCGGTGAGTTTCGAGTTTCTGAGATCTCTAAGGGCGGGCGCCTGATTGATTCGGATTTTCACTCGGTACTCGGTACTGGGTACTCGGTACTCGCAACGCGTATAATTTTCGGTTGCTTTCATCCCGACGCAATCACTAGGAACCCTTATGGCTACGACTGTGGACGCTTCTCGTACGCGCATTGAATCCGACAGCATGGGAAAGATTGAAGTTCCGGCGAACGTTTACTGGGGGGCGCAGACACAGCGCTCGCTGTTGCACTTCAATATTGGGATCGATGTCATGCCGCCGGAGTTGATCAAGGCCTTTGGCATTTTGAAAAAAGCTTGCGCGCTGGTGAATCAGGATCTGGGCAAGCTTCCCGCCGACAAGGCGAAGCTGATTGTGCAGGCTGCGGATGAAGTCATCTCCGGCAAGCTGAATGATCAGTTTCCGCTGCGCATCTGGCAAACCGGCAGCGGCACGCAGACCAACATGAATGTGAACGAAGTCATCTCGAACCGCGCGATCGAAATTGCCGGCGGCGAGATGGGTTCGAAGAAGCCGATTCATCCCAATGACGACGTGAACATGTCGCAGTCGTCGAACGATACCTTTCCGGCGGCGATGCACATCGCGGCGGCGGATCGGGTCAAGCGCGCGCTGATTCCGGCGATTAAAGAAGTGCATGACGCCATCGACGTTAAGGCGAAGGAGTTCAAGGACATCGTCAAGATCGGCCGCACACACCTGCAAGATGCGGTGCCGATGACCGTGGGGCAGGAGTTCAGCGGGTGGGCGAGTCTGCTGGAGCGCGACATCAAGCGTCTGAACGAAGCGCTCGACGGGCTTTACGATCTGGCGATTGGCGGGACGGCCGTGGGAACAGGTTTGAATGCGCATCCTGAATTCGCCGAACGAGTGGCGAAGAAGATTGCGGAGTTGACGGGACTTCCCTTCCGCTCGCATCCCAACAAGTTCGCTGCGCTTTCGGCACACGATGAACTGGTCTTCGCTCAAGGCGCGCTCGAAACGCTGGCCGCGTCGCTGATGAAAATTTCCAACGACATTCGCTGGCTGGCTTCAGGACCGCGCTCGGGACTCGGCGAGTTGACCATTCCTGAGAATGAGCCAGGATCATCGATCATGCCGGGCAAGGTGAATCCCACGCAGGCCGAGGCCATGACCATGGTGTGCGTGCAGGTACACGGAGCGACGGCGGCTGTGGGATTCGCGGGATCGCAGGGCAACTTCGAGTTGAACGTCTATAAGCCCGTGATCATTTACAACTTTCTGCACTCGGTCACACTGATTACCGATGCCTGCCACGGGTATGTCGAGTACATGCTGAAAGGTATCGAAGTCAACCGCGAAAAAGTGAAGCACCACGTGGACCATTCGCTGATGCTGGTGACGGCGTTGGCGCCCAAGGTTGGATACGACAAGGCCGCCAAGATCGCGCACACCGCGCATGTGGATCATTCGAGTCTCAAGGCGGCCGCGCTGAAGCTCGGGTATCTGACAAGCGAGGAGTTCGATGAGTGGGTGAAGCCGGAGAAGATGGCAAGGCCGTAAGTACAGCTCTTAGCTTTTAGCTCTTAGCCCTTGGCCTAGTGGAACGATAACGCTCTTCTTGGCTGGAGTCGTCGTTATCACGATTACGCTGACCAGCACCAGCAGCGTTCCCAGGATCGTTCTCGGGCCTATGGTTTCGCCTCCCAGAAAATATCCCACTGCCACAGCGACTACCGGGTTCACGTACGCGTATGTTCCCACTTTTGTCGGCGACTCGTGGTGGAGGAGCCAGACGTAGGCGGTGAAGCCGATGATCGATCCGAAAACGATCAGGTAGACGAGAGCGAACCATGCCCCGCGCGAGACCGTGGTCACGTCAAATCCGCGGAACTCGCCGAAGACTGCGGCGCCAAGCGTCAGGAATATTCCTCCAACCAGCATTTGAGCGCCGGAGCTCATCGGCTTCGACGCGGGCAGCGTCAGCTTGCGGCTGAGCGCCGACGCGATCGACCAACTCACCGCGGCTGTTACCAGGGCGATGGCACCTGCCGGGTCGATCGCTGCTTCTCCCAGGCTTAGTGTTCGACTGACGAGAATTGCGACTCCGCCCAGGCCCACCAGGAGCGCGATCGCCAGACGCGCCGTGAGCCTCTGCGTCCCCAACATGATGATTTCCGAAAGCGCCATGAATGCGGGGATGGTTGCAAGCATGACAGCCGCAATTCCTGAGGGCACGCGCTGTTCCGCCCAAAAGAGTAGCCCGTAGTCGATGGCGAAGATCAGGAACGCGAGAACCGCGATGGAAGACCATTCGCGTCTCGAGGGAAAAGGAGTGCCACGCGCGCGCATCCAGGCAAACAGAATCGCACCCGCTGTGAAAAACCGCATGGCCGCGAACAGCAACGGCGGAACTTCGCGGACGCCGACACGTATCCCAAGAAACGTGGAGCCCCAGACAAAATAAATGATGCCGAAGGCGAGCAGCGTCTTCCAGGTTGCGGGGCGAGCAGTCTCCATAGGGTCCCCAAGTGCGACAGGCAGTAGATCACCCATCAGGTGCTGGAGATGCGGATGGAGCCTATTAAATGTTTTTATGGGGGGATAAAGAAAAACCACGGGAGGGCGTACACTCCCGTGCTGTCATGGCTTATTCGGCTCCGACCGCTTCCGCTCTCTTCTCAGGGGCGGGACGCATGGTCAGCCAATCGGTGCGCACACGATCCCACTCCTGGATCAGCAATCCGTGCGATTCGAAGAAGCTGCGAATCTGCAGGCGCTGCCATCCGACGACATCTTCGAGGATCGGCGCCAGCACCGCCAGCGCGTTGGTACTGATGACGGTGCGCTTGGCAACCTGCGAGATGTGCTTTGCGCCTGAGACGGCGATCGTGTATCCGTCGCGAACATTGACATGCAGCATCACATGCAGGTCAGAGCTGCCGTCTCCGCAGTAGATGATGTGATCGGGGCCAATCTTCAACTCGCTTTGCAACTGATCGAGCACGGCGACTTTGCCGTAACCGGCGGTTGCGCGCACGATAGTGTCGATCTCGCCCGAGGGCGTGTAGACAAACTCGGTGCCGTAAATGTGATCGGAGGGCACGATGCCTTCGAGGGCCGAGCGAATCACTTCTACCGGGGCTGCAGAGAGAACGTAGAAATCGAAATGGTATCCGTCGATGGGCTTGTCGAGGATCTGATAGAGCAGGTCGATGTTTTCTTTCAGACGAATCTGCTTGCCGACTTCGTATAAATGCTCTTTGCGCACGCGCGAACGGAACTCGGGATCATGCAGCAGCAAATAGGCGAGTTCCGCCCCCTGCTGTACCAGGTTCAGCTTGGCCATGCCGCGTGCTTTGCGCTCGAATTCTTCCGTAGGGATGCCGACCAGTTCGGCCAGCACATAGCCGGAATCGTTAAATGTAAGAGTCTGATCGAAATCGCTGGCGAAGATGTACTGTCGAGCATTCTTGTCTGGCATATGTCTATTAGATTCATTGGAGTGCGGAAAGACAAATGAAAATCTTGTATAGATTGCATGAAAAAATAAAGAATATCCCCGGTAAGTGACTCAAACAAATGGGGAACAAAATATTCGACAGCGACGTACGTCTTCTCGGAGAGATGCTTATGCGCGTCTGGATACTGTCATTTTGCCTTCTTGCGGTTAATTTCTGCAGCGCGCAGGAATCGATTCAGGTCGACGTCAAGTTGGTGAATGTGGCTTTTTCCGCGCGGGATAGCCGCGGCGCGCTGGTCGATAATTTGACCAAAGGCGACATAGACCTCTTCGAAGACGCGGTGCCGCAAAAAGTTTCTTTCTTCGCGCGCAGTTCTGACGTTCCGCTCAGCCTGGGTTTGATCGTTGATGCCAGCGGCAGCCAGGATCACTTTTCGAAACAGCACCAGCACGATCTCGAAGTCTTTCTGAAAGATGTTCTGGGACCGAAGGACCGCGTGTTCATGGTTTGCTTCGGCAACCACCTGCGATTGGTGAGCGACTTTACGCAATCTTCCGATGCGGTAATCGAAGGCTTGAAGGATTATGAGCATGATAACCGGCACTTTCCGGAGTTGGGGCCCAAGGAATCTCGCGAATTGGGAACGGCCTTCTACGATTCGATCTACTACTCGACCGAAAAGCTCGCGAATGAAGGCGGGCGTCGGGCCCTGCTGGTCTTCAGCGATGGCGAGGATAACTCCAGTTCCAATGACATGATGACTACGATCGAGGCCGCACAGGCCGCCAATGTGCAGGTGTTCACCATCCGTTACACCGAGAAAGAGCACGGCAAACTAACGGCGCGGAACAAGTACGGCATCCGGGTGATGGATCGGATTGCAAGGGAAACCGGCGCCATGCAGATCGATGCCGAGACCACCGATCCGCAAGAATATTTCCGCCAGATTGCCGAAGAACTGCGATCGTCGTACGAAGTAGCTTACTACCCTACGAATCCGACGAAAGACGATACGTTTCGGAAAATCGTGATTCGTCCCAAACAGCCTGGGCTGACTGTACATGCGAAGACGGGATATTTTTCGCGATAGACCTTGAGAAAGCTTTTTACCGCAAAGCTAGCTAAGTTCGCTAAGAACTGCAAGAGGCCTCTTAGCGTTCTTTGCGACCTTTGCGGTAAAAACCTTCTTGCCTTCCTTTACTAAATTCCCCGCACCATTGAAAATGGAGGGTTCGCCTGCGGCATCCGGCCCTACAGGGCAATCGGCCGCAGCCCAACAGGAGCATTCATGGCCGCTACCGGAGAACTCATTCGCCTTATCAACTACATCGACGACATCGACACCACCCTGCGCCGCATTACGGCCTTTGTCCCCGGGCTTGAAACGGACGAACGCAAGCGGCTCGCTGAGCACCTGCGCGCAACCGAAGCCAAGTTCTCGAGCCTGCTGGGAAGCCTGGAAAAGGGAGCGTAAGCGTGGGCGACGTTAAAACCATCGCGGTCGTCGGCGCCGGAATCATGGGCCGGGGAATCGCGCATGTGGCCGCGCTCGGCGGTTATCGCACCATTCTCGAAGACTTACTTCCGAATGCCTTGCGCAAAGCGGAGAGCGAGATTCGCGGCAACCTCGACAAGGCGGTTGAACTGGGGAAAGTCTCGGCCGCGGACGCCGACGCCGCGTTTAAACGCCTGGAGTATGCGGGAGCGTGGAAGAGGCGGCACGGCAGGCGGATCTGGTCATCGAAGCTGTGCCCGAGGAGATGGAGTCGAAGATCGAGATCTTCACCTTGCTCGATAAGATCTGCCGTCCGGATACGATTCTTGCCTCGAACACTTCGTCATTGAGCGTGACCGAAATCGCCAGCGTCACCTATCGCGCCAAGAAGATCGTTGGCATGCACTTCTTCAACCCCGTACACAAGATGAAGCTGCTGGAAATCGTACGTGCCCTCGAAACCGACGACGACACGATCGCGACCGCGGCCGAAGTCGGACGCCGCATGGGCAAAGAAGTCGTCGTCATCAAAGAGGCTCCGGGATTCATCACCAGCCGCATCAATGCCATGATCGGCAACGAAGCCTTTTTCATGCTGCAGGAAGGGATCGCTTCTGCCGCGGATATCGATAAGGCTTTGAAGTTAGGTTTGAACCACCCCATGGGCCCGTTTGAGATGGTCGATCTGGTGGGACTCGATACGCGTCTGCACATCCTCGAATACCTGCACAAGAGCTTGGGGGAGAAATATCGCCCTGCGCCACTTCTGGTGCAGTATGTAAAAGCGGGACGTCTCGGGACGCAAGGCCGGACGTGGCGTGTTCGAATATCCCGAGCAGACAGCAGCTGCAAAGAAATAAACTCTTCGATTAAAGACGTCATCCCGAAGCCGGCGTTTTTTGCCGGCTGAGGATCTGGCGTGTGACTAGAGCCTGCCACCGCGCGCCAGATCCTTCGCCCTAGCGGGCTCAGGATGACGCCACAAACGACTAATAACACTGCTACTTGTTGATGTCCTGCTTATCATCCAGTTTCTTCGCGAAACCTTCGAGTTGCGGCTTTTGCGGATCAGGCGCCGAGTTCATTGCAATCTTCAGCTCCTTGGTGGCGTCCGAAAAATTGCCCTGCGCCGAATACATGCGGCATAGGCCAACGTGAACGATCCAACTGTCAGGATTCCTCTTAGCGTTCTCCTTGAAGACTTCGAAAGCCTCGTTCTGTTTGCCCTCGCCTTGCAATCCCCGCGCGTATAGGTGCATTTGCACGGCATTTGCCTTGGCTAAGGCCATCTTCTTCGCGGCCTGGGCTTCGTCTTTTTTCCCGAGAGCGTCGAGCGCCTGCGACTTGGTCATCAAGTTCTCGTAACGCGATTCGACTTCGATCGACTTGTCTGCATACTTCAGGGCATCGTCATAGTCGTATTTTTCGGTAATGAAATAGGTGGCTGAATCGTTCCAGCCGTCCCAGGTGTATTGCGGCAGTCCGCGAAGCTGGGCGCGAAGATTCTGGCTAACGATTTCGTGGGTGTTCACGGCGACGTGCACCGGCACGGCTAGCTTCTCCCAGCGAAGCGTGAGCACGGCGGCTCGGGCTTGACGTCGTCAAAGTCGTAGGTGAGGGCCTCGTGCATGTCGGTCGCCTGCGGCTTGACCGTGACTCGCAGCGCATCTTCGTCCTGCTTATAAGTGAAGCTGCCCCAAGCGGTGTAAACCTTCGAGAAAATGACGGTCCAGTCATTCTCGGTCGGAATCATGTGCACGCCGTAGGTACCGGCCGGAAGCGCCTGTCCCTCGATGGTGACCGCGTCAGGAAAGTGAATCGTAGTGTTTTCATTGGCTCCAGCGCGCCACACCTGGCCATACGGAACCAGACCTCCCCAGACCTTGCGCCCATTGACCAGCGGGCGGGAGTAGACGACGGTGATGTCGGTAATGCCGACGCGCTGCGTCAGCACGGCGTGCTGGCTCGGGCGGGGTAGATTCATCAGCGCCGACTGCGCCTGACTGGGGGCCGAGCCGATCGTCCATCCAGCACATAACAACAGAGCAAGCATGTATCGTTTCGCCACGGAGGTACTCCTCCAAATTTGAAGTGAATTGCGCATAGTGCGCGAGAACGAGCGATTAGACTGCGGTCGCGACCGAGGGATAGCAGATGGGCAAGATTGATTGCGGATGCCCTCGCCAGATCCCTCGCCTGGCGTCTCGGGATGACGTCACTGCGGGAGACCTGGGACGCCCCGGCTAACCATTTGCCCCTCTAGACGATCTAACCTATCTACGGAACCAAACCGGCCCCTCCTGCGTATTCATATCTAGACGGGGTATATTACCGCCCGTTTGCACGGATCCCTATGCGAGTGCTTATCGACATCGTCCGCCAGTCGCTGGCCACGCTCTGGGCGCACAAGATGCGCTCGTTCCTCACCATGTTCGGGATCGCGTGGGGCGTGGGATCGCTGCTGCTTCTGGTTGGACTCGGCGAAGGCTTTCGCAGCGGGCAAGCGAAAAATCTGGCCGAACTCGGCCAGGACATTATGTTTACGTTTCCGGGACGCATCCCGGCCGTCGAAGGAAGCCTGCAGTCCGGACAGAAATACAACTTCACCTACGACGACTACGTCGCCATCCGCGATCAGTCGCACTTCCTGCGAGCCGTGTCACCGGTGCTGAATCGCGAGGACATCCGCGCGGTCAGTGACTACAGCAGCGCCAATGGACAAGTGTTCGGGATCGCTCCCTCCTACAATCAGATCCGCAATGTCCCTATCAGTCCGGGCCGCTGGTTCAACGATGAGGACAACAATCAGCATCGCCGAGTTGCCATCGTGGGCTGGGAACTGCTGACCAAGGTGTTCCCCGGACGTCCCGCCGTCGGCAGCACAATCCTGCTGAACGGCATCCGCTTCGACGTAATTGGGGTCGTGCAGAAAATCGGCAAAGATGCCAACAACGGCACCAACATGCGCGTTTTCGTTCCCATTGAGACGATGCGCGCGCTATTCCCGCTAACCGCGCAGAATGCGGAAAATGCAATTTCCTTCATCAACTACCGCCCGTTGACCAGAGAGCAGCATCTCGAGGCCAAGCAGGAGATTCACCAGATCATTGGCCGCCAGCACAACTTCAATCCGAAACTCGACGACGCTTTCGAAGATTGGGACACCATCGACAGTTCGATGCGAGTCGCAAAAATCTTTGACGCCATGGACTGGTTTCTGGGTGTCGTGGGACTGGTCACGCTTGGTTTGGGCGCTATCGGCATTATCAACATCATGCTGGTTTCGGTCACCGAGAGGACCAAAGAGATAGGCCTGCGCAAAGCCCTGGGCGCGACCCATCGCAACATCATGACCCAGTTCTTTGTCGAGGGAGCTTTTCTGACCGCCTTCAGTGGCGGTATTGGTCTCGCGATCTCGATTGGATTCGTAACGGCGCTAGCCCAATTGCCTGCTCCCGAAGGATTCGACACTCCGCGCATCGTTCCCGCATCGGCATTCGCGGCCATTTTCTCGTTGGCCATCGCCGGCATTGTGGCGGGCGTTTATCCCGCGCGCAAAGCGGCCATGCTTCCCCCGGTGGAAGCGTTGAGGCAGGAGTAGCTTATGTTTAGCTCGCTGGCAACCCAGGCCTACAACGCGCTGCGCTACAATCGCCGCCGCTCGCTACTCACCATGCTCGGCATGGCATGGGGCATCGCCACGGTCGTGCTGCTACTCGCCTACGGCACCGGCTTTCAACGCGGACTGATGGTCGCTTTCCGCACCTTCGGCGCGAATATGGTCGCGGTCTACAACGGGCGCACCTCGCTGCAGGCCGGCGGCAGCAAAGCCGGTACCGAGATCAAGATGACGGTCAACGATCTCGACTTCCTGCGCGCCGAGGTCCCTGCCATCAACCGGATGTCTCCTGAGGAGAACAAGCAAAACAGCCTGATCGCGTACGGCACACGCAACGGCAGCTACACCGTCCGCGGCACCTATTCCCTTTATCAGCGCATCCGTAATATCGAAGTTGCGGAAGGCAGCTTCTACGGAGATCAGGAGGACTTCGCGCACACTCGCGTCGCTATCCTCGGGTACGACGTAAAAAAGAAGCTTTTCTCCGGCCAGAACGCGATCGGGGAGAGCGTCCGTATCGATGGTATTCCGTTTCAGGTGATCGGCGTCCTCAAGCACATGATTTCGGACGGGGACGACAACATGAACGGCATGGTTTATATCCCGTTCAGCGTAATGAGCGACCTGAAAAATACGTTTTACCTGGATGGCATTGTCCTTGACTACGAGGGCGATCACGAGAAAGTTGTGAAGGGGGTACGCAACTCGCTGGCCTTCCACCACAACTTCGATCCCAAGGACGATCGCGCCATCTTCGTCTTCGATGCGGTCAAAGACCTCGCCGACCTGCAAGCCATCACCATCGGAATCAAAATCCTGCTGGGCTTCATCGGCATGCTCACCCTCGGCATTGGCGGCGTGGGTCTGATGAACATCATGCTGGTTTCGGTCACACAGCGCACTCGCGAAATTGGTGTGGAGAAAGCGCTAGGCGCCCGCCGCTGGCACATTCTCTTTCAGTTTCTTGCCGAAGCTCTGGTGATCACTTTCATCGGAGGACTTGCGGGCGTCGTCCTGGCGTATTTAGTGTCCTGGTCCGTGGGATCACTCACACTGTGGAGCGCATTCATCGACGATGCCAAAGAAGGCGACATCCACCTGATCATCGATTCCAGCACCCTGATCGCTTCGACAGTGATTCTGAGCTTCGTCGGAATCATCAGCGGCATGCTCCCCGCTATCAAAGCAGCGAGGCTCGACCCCATCGAAGCCCTTCGCTACGAATAAGGTCTACTTCTTACGATTGTCATCCTGGCGAAGTGATCGCGAGCGACCACGCAATCTACAGATCGTGATCGGGGCCAAGCTATGTATAATGGCCCGCACTCAGGGCCCCTGCCACATTCGTCATCTAGGTAATTCAAGGAGGCACTTTGAGAATTCAACGATGGTTGGTAATCGCTCTACTGCTTGGAGCCATGTCCGCGATATGCGTGGCCCAGGCCGCCCCTGCCGCCCCTGCCCCGACCGGTGCGACGACAACAGGCAAGAAGCCCATGAAGGCGAAGCAGGAACCGGATCCGTCGACCATCCCGCAGGCTCCCGGCGGCGGCGGTGGGAAGGTATGGGTCAACACCAGCACCAAAGTCTTCCACAAAGAAGGAGACCCCTGGTACGGCAAGACCAAGCACGGCCAGTACATGACCGAAGCCGATGCCACCAAGGGGGGCTACCACGAAGCCAAGCCTTCTCCGATGGGCAAGAAAGATGACATGAAGAAAGACGACATGAAGAAACAGTAGCCGTGGCAGTCTGGTCTCGCGCCGGATTGCAGGGCCCTTTGCGATTAAAACTTTCAGGAGGATGCCATGGGAAACGGGATCATCTATTCGATCGTGGTCGGCCTCATCGCAGGATGGGCGGCCGGACGAATCATGAAAGGCGGCGGATACGGCGTGATCGTCGATATCCTGCTCGGCATTGTCGGCGGTGTTGTCGGTGGCTGGATCGTCGGTATGCTGGGCTTGGGCGGAGGAGGACTCATCTGGAGCATCGTCGTTTCTATCCTGGGCGCGGTCATCTTGATCTGGATCACCCGCCTCATCAAGAAAGAAGTCTAAGCTTCCCTTCCGTTAGACTCAGAGCAAGCCGCCCGACGCCCGGGTGGCTTTGTTTTTTTAGCGATCGCCAAAGCTTTTCAACAGGCTTCGTCGTTCAATCATCACCTCCACGCACCATTCTGATCACAGACCTCCGACTCCATAATTCGCTTCAATAGACACTCGGAACGGCGGTCAGCGGTGATGACCCTGCTCGTGTGGTTCGCCACCCGTCCACAGCAGGTGCTGCTCTCGTCTCCGACTCTAGGCATTGCTGTGGACTTCATACTCGGGTTCATATTCATTCTCGCAGTTCGCGCGCGGATCGGCCGCCACCCGTCCGCCGAAGCGTTACTTCGTCTCCATTGCAATTCATACCTTGATTCATACGGAGATGCTCATGCAACGTGTAATTATTCTTCTCGTAGTCTTTTCCGTCGTGGTCGTAGGCGCCGCCGGCGCCTGCGATTTCACGATTCGCGGCAAATCGCAAACCTGCACGATCACCCTCAGCGGCGTCAGCCGCCAGTACATGCTCTACATTCCCAGTAATCTTCCTTCGGCGCCGAGCCTTGTACTGTATCTGCACGGCGCTCATGGCGGAATGTACGAAGGCGGAAACATGGGTTGGACTACGAAAGCCAGCCAGATGGGCTTTATCGTTGCCTACCCTCAAGGATTGCCTAATAACTCGGGGATCACTTCCTGGAATCTCTATTTCAATTACACCTACACGAACCCGCCAGATGATGTGGGCTTCATCAAGGCCCTGATTCAGGCCGTCGAACTCGGCTTGTCGGTGGATAGCCACAAGGTCTTCGTCACCGGGTTCTCACTCGGCGCGTTCATGACCAATCGCGTGGGAGTCGAACTCGGAGGGTTGGTGGCGGCAATTGCACCCATGGCGGGCGAACTGTGGATGAATACTGGTGGACCCGTGCCCAAGGCCGCCGCACCCATCTCCGTGCTCCTGATGAACGGCGGCGCCGACGCTTCCGTTCCTTATTGCGGTATGACAACACCATATCCTGAAGCCAGCGAGGACGACACCTTCAACTACTGGCAGACGCAAAACGTCTGCAAGCAGACGACGGCCGCGCTGTGTTCGGGCGGCAAACCCACCACGACTTCGTCGAAGACAGCGACCGGATGCTCGTCTTCGGTGGTGGTGCAGCAATATGAACTCATCGGTGGAATTCACAAGTGGTACACGGTCAACATGAATGTGCCGCCGGGGACTTCCACCCAACCCTATAACTCGAAATTCACCAGCAGCACGGGACTGACGACGAACGATATCATCTGGGATTTCTTCGCCGCCCATCCTAAGCCTTAGCAAGTTGAGCCACAACCCGGCCTCCCACTGCTGCATGCAGCGGTGGGAGACCGGTGTTTGTACGCACGTGAAGTTTTTCGCGATACCGTCCAAAATTCTGTTCAGTGTTCGTGACCTAGTGAGTATTTGCGAACTGCATCCAGCTACTACAATGAAATCTCGTAATAGCTGCAAGCGGTGAAGACTCTGCTCGGGTAGTTCTCCACCTCGTCCACGGCAATGCGACTCTGAACTCCGGCCCAGAGACCTGGCTGTGGACTTTCTTAGACAGCGCTTCGTCAGTTGTGTCGCGGACCGGTGCTCCGTTCCGCTTTGGCGCAGCTTCGTCTTAATCCATTGGTACGGAGAAATTCATGCAACGTGCACTCCCCCTGCTGTTAGCATTTTCGGTTTTGTTCGCTGGAATCGCCACTGCTTGCGATTTTTCGCAACGTGGCAAGTCACAGACCTGCACTCTCACGGTTGGTGGCATCACTCGCCAGTACTTGCTCTACATTCCCGCCAATCTTCCTGCTGCGCCCAGCATGCTCATCTACCTCCACGGCGCTAATGGCGGCCTGTATGAAGGTCAGAACAATGGCTGGACGACCAAGGCTGGCAAGGTTGGGTTCATTGCCGCCTATCCGGTGGCGCTTCCGAACAATTCTGGCATCACGTCATGGAACCTGTATTTCAATCCCTCGTTCACCCATCCGCCCGATGACGTGGCCTTTATCAGGACGTTGATCGGGACGGTTGAACTCGGACTGGCGGTGGATCATCGCAAGGTCTTCGTCACCGGATATTCCTTAGGGGCATTCATGGCCAATCGGATAGGAGTAGAGGCGAGCGATCTCGTCGCCGCAATTGCCCCGGTTGCCGGAGAACTCTGGCAATCCGCAAGCGGCCCGATCCCGAACCCCCTGGCCCCGGTCTCGGTGCTGATGATGAACGGCAGCGCGGATACTTCTGTGCCCTATTGCGGCATGACCAAGCCCTATATCGAGGCCACCGAAGACCAGACCTTCAACTTCTGGCAGACCCATAACGTGTGCAAGCAGAACACCGCGCCTCTCTGCTCTGGCGGCAAGCCGTCTGCGACGACATCGAAGACCGCGACCGGATGCTCGTCTTCGGTTGTGGTGCAGCAGTACCAACTCGTCGGTGGCATTCACAAGTGGTACGCGGTGAATATGAACTTGCCTACAGGGACTTCGACGCAACCCTACAACTCCAAATTCACCAGCAGCACGGGACTGACGACGAACGATATCATCTGGGATTTCTTCGCCGCGCATCCCAAGCCTTAGCGAGTTGCGGGAAAGCCGGGGACTCGACGCCATCCGCCATACCTTCTTCGATGGCGCGAGTCCCGGTGCTTTACAATCGAGGCCGTGTCAGAAACGGCAAATCCTCGCCTGGAACGCGTGCTCGGCCAGTTGCGTTTGTACGAACATCCGCTGATGACGTTCGACGCCGAGGCCAACGGAGACGGCATCCAGGTGCTCATCAATTTCAAGAACCCGCCGGTCCCGGTTCACACTTACACCTTCGATCTGCATCCGCGGGATCTCGATCACCCACAATTTGAGTGGAGTTTCCAAAGCCAGCTCTACGATTGCCTTCACGACTACATCGTGGAAATGTTTATCCGCACGCCGCAGGATTTGAAAGATCGGCGCGGCAAGGGATTGTGAGCTTCCGCGAAAAAATTGAAGGGGAAATCCGCGAACGCGGGCCGATTCCCTTCTCCCGTTACATGGAGATATGTCTCTACGATCCGGAACTCGGATACTACGGCCGCAACGCTGAACAGTTCGGCAAAGCGGGGGACTTCTATACCTCGAGTGACGTTCATGCGGTTTTCGGACGCCTGCTTGCGCGTCAGTTTGAGGAGATGTGGCGCGTGTTGGGAAGCCCGGCGTCAATAGAAATACTCGAACTGGGTCCCGGGCGCGGCTTGTTCGCGCAAGACGTGCTCGACTGGTCGGAGAAAAAATTCCCTGATTTCTTTCGAGCCCTACACTATTCTCTCGACGAACGTTCGCCGTCGCTCCGCGCGAAGCTGCAAGAAACGCTGAGACCGCATTTCGAAGCGGGAAAAGTTTCACTCTGCGACGGGAAGGGCATGACGTCAGTCGTGCCGCTTGCTGGGCAAAACAATCTGGCTTTAGCCGCTGAGGTCCCCCGCATCGTCTTCGCGAACGAATTCTTCGATGCCCTCCCAGTCGAAATTCTCAGCGATCAAGGTTCTCTTCGCATTTCCGCCAAAGACGGCCGCTTCATGGAAACCTGGGTCGCACCGAGTCCCGACGAACTTGAGTTCCTCGAGCGCTACTCCGTCGAACCCGAGCCCGGGGAACGCATCGAGATCCCTTTGCTTGCGCAACAATGCATAACGCAAATCGCCGCTTCGATGGAGCGCGGCTTCTTTGTAATCATCGACTACGGTTACACCCGCGCCGAGCAACTCGCCGGACGGCATCGCGGCACCGTGATGACCTACCGCCAGCATTCGGCCAGCCCGAATCCGTACGAGGCTCCGGGCGAGCAGGACATCACCGCGCACGTCAACTTCACCGCCCTCGCCCAGGCGGCGGAGCAAGCCGGGATGCAGGTTCAACCGCTGCTCACCCAGTCGCAATTCCTCATGGGCATCGGAGAGGGCAATCAATTCGCCGATGCTTTCGAAGAGGCGCGTCTCCCCCAGGAGCGCGCTAAGGTTGCTCTGCAACTCAAGCATCTGGTTACGCCGGCAGGGATGGGAGAGAGTTTCCATGTGCTGGTCGCAAGTAAGAACGTAGATCCAAGCAGCGTCGCGAAACTGTCGGGCCTGAGCTTCGGCAAGAGTCTGCTGCCTGAATCCTGATCGGCATGTCTCTCATCTAGCAGATGTGAACGAATACAACGTTTTCCCCGTTTCTGATTTATCCCAACCTGCGGCGCAGACGTTGGGACCGGCCAAGCTCGACGACGCGGCATTACTCGATGCGTATTCCACTGCGGTGGTAGGCGCAGCCGAAAAGGTCAGCCCCTCAGTCGTCAAGATCGACGTGACTCAGTCTGCCGGCCGCAGCCGCTCCGGAGAACCCCGCGAGCGCCAGGGCGGCGGCTCGGGCTTTGTGTTTACCCCCGACGGGTTGATTCTCACGAACAGTCACGTGGTGCACGATGCCAAGCGGATCGACGTCTCGCTGGCCGACGGACGGCGCTTCCCTGCTGACATCATTGGTGACGACCCGGCGACGGACCTGGCAGTCATTCGCATCGAAGCGCCCAGCCTTGTCGCAGCACAGCTGGGCGATTCGCAGAAGTTGCGCGTTGGGCAGGTGGCGATAGCGATCGGCAATCCTTATGGATTCCAGTACACGGTGACGGCAGGCGTGGTTAGTGCGCTCGGCCGTTCGCTGCGGTCATACTCGGGACGGTTGATCGACGACGTCATTCAGACCGATGCTTCACTGAATCCGGGAAATTCCGGCGGCCCACTAGTGACTTCGGACGGACAAGTCGTGGGGGTAAATACCGCGATGATTCAGATGGCGCAAGGCTTGTGCTTTGCCATCGGGATCAATACTGCGAAGTTCGTTGCCAGCCGTCTGCTGCGTGATGGACGCATTCGCCGCAGCTACATCGGAGTTGAGGCCCAGACTGTACCGCTGCACCGGAGGCTGGTGCGATTCTACGATCTTCCGCAAGAAAGCGGAGTGGTCGTGATGTCGGTGACGGACGGAAGTCCGGGGGAAAAGGCGGGACTCCGCGAAGGCGATGTGATCATCGCGCTCGACGGTAAGCCGGTCGCCGGTGTCGATGACCTGCACCGCTTGTTGACGGATGCGCGGGTGGGCATGGCAAGCCTGCTTACGGTTCTTCGGCATACCGACAAACTTGAACTCAGAGTGATGCCAGCCGAAGCACAAAACTAGATTTTGGCCATGTGGCGGGCGCCCCACCCCGCGTCTAAACCAGTAGAGCTCCGTTTTATTGCAAGAAAAACCGAAACTCGCGGAAGATCTGCCGCATTTTCAATGTCTTGCCCGTGGCGAGACGCTGGCGGTGGCGCCCGCGCCACATTTCTACCCTCATAGAGTACTTTGCGTCATTGCAAGAGTCCCGCTGCTGTGGTAGCTTCAACAAACAGCAGAGGTTACGGCTTGCACGCTACAATTCCCGCCGGGCTGGACCGCAAGGAAACGGAAGTTTACCAGCGGCTTGATCCAGGTCGGCTCCCAAAACACATCGCCATCATCATGGACGGAAACGGCCGTTGGGCGAAGCGCCGACATCTGCCGCGCGTGGCCGGCCACCGCGCCGGAGTGGCGTCGGTACGCTCGACGGTTGAGACTGCGGCGCGCATCGGCATTCCCGCGCTTACGCTCTACGCCTTCTCGGAAGAGAACTGGAAGAAGCGTCCCAAGAGCGAAGTCGATTTTCTGATGGGACTTTTGGCGCGATATCTGAAGCAGGAACTCCCGACTCTCAATAAGAACAATATCCGGCTCGCCTACATCGGGCGACAGCACGAGTTGCCGGAGTCGGTGCAAACGCGGATGGAGTGGGCGCGCAATGAGACCGCACAGAACACCGGCATGGTGCTGACGCTGGCGCTGAATTACAGCGCGCGGGCAGAGATCATCGATGCCTTCCGCTCGCTCATGGATGCGGCCATGCGCAATGGTGGGTTGGAGCATCTCCAGGTCGACGAAGATGCCGTCTGTCGGAATCTTTACACCAAGAACCTTCCTGACCTTGATCTTGTGATTCGCACCAGTGGCGAGATGCGCTTGAGCAACTTTCTGCTTTGGCAGTTGGCCTATTCCGAGATCTACGTGACGCCGACATTGTGGCCGGAGTTCCGTGGCGTACATCTGCTCGAGGGCATTGCTGAATTCCAGAAGCGCGAGCGGCGCTATGGTGGCCTTCTCGAAGATAATTCCCATCAGACAAAAGCAGCGCGGAGCTAGGAGGCTACGCCCCTGATCAAACGAATCGCCACGGCAGTGGTCTTGATCCCCATTGTCCTGGTGTTGATTTTGCGCGCCCCGGTTCCCGTGCTCGCGGTGGTAGCGGCTGTCGTCGCTCTGCTCACAGCTAGCGAATTTCTGAAGCTGACCGAATCCTACGGAGTGAAGCCTTTCTACAAAGCCACGTATGTCTTCGTGTCGTTGTTCTTCGTTCTGCTGGCAATCAATCCTGGGAATGCAAAGCCGTTGCTTTCGACCGCGATTTTCGTATACACGCTGGCGTTCGCGGCAGCGATCGTGCCGTTTGTGTTTCTGACGATTGGCATGGGCCGTGACGATCTCAATCGCTCCTATCCCGCGGCGGCGGCTTCGGTCTTTGCGTTCACCTACATTGCACTGCCCATGGGAATGCTAGTGCAGATTCGCGAGCAGTGGTCGGGAGCATTCCTTCTGCTTTATCTACTACTCCTCGTGTGGGCGGGAGACATTTTCGCCTACTTCGTCGGCAAGTCCGTAGGACGTCATCTGATGTCTCCGCGCATCAGTCCGAAAAAAACCTGGGAAGGCGCGGCCGCATCCTTGATCGCGAGCCTGGTGATCGGGATGCTTCTTTACAACTACGCTCTGCCAATCTGTACCTGGCTGCTGAACATGCATCTGATCGAGCGCCGCGACGGATTTTTCGCTCTCGATAAGCCTCCGCTGTGGCCGACGATTCTGCTTTCCGCAACAATTAACATCGCCGCGCAGTTAGGCGATCTGGTCGAATCGCTGATCAAGCGCGGCGCCGGAGTAAAGGATTCAGGCACGCATCCTTCCCGGCCACGGAGGCATGCTTGATCGTATTGATGCCCTGCTCTTTGCCGCTCCCGTGCTGTGGTACTATGCGGCTTGGCGCGTAATGCAGTAGTTGGACTCCCGCCGACGCGCGAGCGACGCCTCCGATTCATGAAGCACATTGCCATCCTGGGTTCGACCGGTTCGATCGGCCGGAGCACTCTCAGCGTCGTCGAATCCTATCCCGAGCGTTTTCAGATCATCACTCTCGCCGCCGGGCGCAATGTTGACGACGCTTTCGAGCAAGCGAAGCGCTGGAAACCGCGTGTTCTTTCCGTCGCTGACGAAAAAGATGCCGAAGTGCTGAGAGCCAGGCTCAAGAAAGAAGGGCTCCCCGAAATCGAAGTTGTTCACGGTCCGGCGGGGAATGTTCAAGTCGCCACGCATCCCGACGTCGATTTCGTAGTGAGCGCGATCGTTGGCGTCGCCGGCCTCGAAGCCACCTACGAAGCCGTACGCGCCGGAAAATCCATCGGCCTAGCCAACAAAGAATGCATGGTGGCCGCAGGAGAGTTGATAACGGCCGAGGCCCGCCGCCAGGGTAAGCCGATCCTTCCGATCGACAGCGAACACAATGCTGTTCACCAATGCCTGCGCGGCGGCAAGATGCAGGAAGTGCAGAGCATCTGGCTGACCGCCTCCGGTGGACCGTTTCGGAACACGCCAAAGTCGAAATTTGCATCTATTACGATTGAAGAGGCGTTGAATCATCCGACCTGGAAAATGGGGCGTCGCATCACGATCGACTCAGCGACATTGATGAACAAAGGATTCGAAGTCATTGAGGCCTGTCGTTTGTTCGACTTACCAGCGAGCCGGATCCAGGTGATCGTGCATCCGCAATCGACCATTCATTCCATGGTTGAATTTGTGGATGGCAGCATACTTGCTCAGTTTTCAGTGACCGATATGCGCCTACCGATCCTTTATGCCTTGACCTATCCCGAACGGATTCCGTCGGATATGCGCTTCCCGGTCATGAACTTACGCAACCTCGAGTTCGCTCCTCCGGATATGGAAAAATTTCCTTGTCTGCGCCTGGCATATGAATGCGCTGAGGCTGGAGGTGCGAAACCAGTTGCACTCAACGCGGCCGACGAAGTCGCAGTGGCTGGATTTTTGAACGGGCAAATCCGCTTCGACGAGATTCCTAAAGTAATCGAATCCGTACTCGATGAAACGAAAAGCGGAAAACTAGAATCTATAATGCAAGTGCTTAAGGCAGACGTAGAGGCGCGACGGTTGGCCAGCCAGAAAGTAGAGCGGTACAGCCGAAAATCTGTGGTCACACCGGCCTAGCGCGATTTCCTGGGGACTTATAGAAATCTATGTCGGACTTTTTTACTGCTGTCATCGCTGTCGGTGCGGTTCTGGGATTCATGATCCTGATTCATGAATTCGGACACTATGCCGCCGCCAAATTGCTTGGAGTTCGGGTCGAAGTGTTCTCGATTGGCTTCGGGAAACGCCTGCTAGGTTTCACCAAAGGCGACACCGACTACCGCATTAGCGCCATCCCGCTGGGCGGTTACGTAAAGATGAGCGGCGAGAACCCGATGGATGAGCGTACGGGCGATCCCGCTGAATTTCTCTCTCACCCACGTTGGCATCGCTTCATCATTGCCATCGCCGGCCCTGCCATGAACATTCTGCTGGCAATCGGGCTGCTGACCTGCGTTTACATGCTGCACTATGAATACCTGGCTTACATGGATCAGCCGGCAGTGCTGGGTTGGGTGGAAAAAGACTCTCCTGCAGCGAAACTCGACCTGCAGGCGGGCGACCGCATCGTGCAGGTGGATGACGTCAGCAATCCCACTTGGGAGCAAGTTGAGCCCAAAGTATTCCTGAGTCCGAACCAGCCGCTGAATATTGTTGTGCAGCGTGGGGATCAGACTCTCGACAAGACTATCGTTCCGGAGGCCCTCGGAGTTTCGCAGATGGGCTACGCTGGCTGGTCGCCGAAGCAGCCCAATACGGTTACCGACCTTGAACCAGGCATGCCCGCCGAGAAGGCTGGCATCAAGGAAGGCGATGAGATTATCGCGCTCGATGGCAAACCGGTTCCTGCCATCGGCGCCATGATTGAAGATCTAAAGACCACCAAAGACAAGCCGGTGGACTTGACCGTGAAGCGCGACGGCAAGGAACTTACTTTCCACGTGCAACCGGTTCTCGCCGATGTCGAAGGGTTGAAAGAAAAGCGCTATCGAATCGGAATTCAAAGCGCACCCACAAAAATTGGCAGTCTGCCATTCGCGGCCGCATTCCAGAAATCGCTCGAAGAGAACAAGAAGACTTCTCTGCTGATTTTGGAATTGGTGCAGAAACTGGTACGCCACAAAGTCTCGCTGCGCACGGTCGAGGGGCCCATCGGCATTGGCCGCGCCGCGGGTGAAGCCGCTCAGCAGAAAGGCTGGACGCCGCTGCTAGCGTTGACTTCCGCCATCAGTCTGAACCTGGGCATCTTCAACTTGCTGCCGATACCCATCCTCGACGGCGGCGTGATTATGCTGTTGTTCGTCGAGACCATCATGCGGCGCGACATCAGCCTGCAGATCAAAGAACGTATTTACCAGGCGGCATTCGTCTTCCTGGTGCTGTTTGCCGTGATGGTGATTTACAACGATCTGGTGAAAACGCTGCCGGGGTTGGCGCAGAGATTGCCGTAAGGCCAGCAGACTAAGGCGCGATCAAGGGATTTACCACCTCGACGCCGTCGTATTTTTGCCCAGCGGCAAAATCCTCTGAATACAAAACGCTTGCTCCCGCGCTTTGCGCTGAGTGCAGGACCAGGGCATCCCAAAAGGAAATCTTGTAACGCAGTTCGAGTTCCAGCGCTTCGATCACTGACTCGGCGGTGTTCACAACTACATTCCACCGCATATAGTCGCGCAACAGTTGGCGTAGCTGTTCCGCAGGAAGCGGCGGCTCCAACTTTCGCTGGAGATTGACGCACAACTCTTGGAGGACCTGCGTGCTGAGAACTCCCCGCCGGGACTGCCAAAGATTTTCGATTAGTGTCTGAGCGCGCTGATGCTTCAATCCCGTAGAGGGCTGATGCGCATACATAAGTATGTTCGTGTCAACGAAGAACCTATCGCTCATGCAATTCGTCCCGCGAGCCTGGCTTCTTCCAGCGGCCATGGATGCCTACGCGCAGACGCGCAAGGGCGCGGCGACGCGCTTGATCGTAGCCTTTCCGTTCCTCTACCAGTTCTTCCAGACGTTTGCCCAGCAGCGCACTGATCGAGGTTCCCTGCTCGGCCGCCAGCACCTTAACCTCACGAATTAACTCGGAATCAAGTTTGAGAGTGATATTGGTCTTCATAGCACATTTTTACGTGCAGCACGATTATACGTGCTTGCGAGTCTCATCGCAAGCCAGCGCTCTGGGACATTGCGAGGATGGGCTCCCCCCTCTCGTTCAGCGGCTTTCCTGATAAAATGAAGGTTCCCATGGCTAACATTCAGCGCAGGAAGACAGTTACGGTTTCAGTGGGCGGCGTGCGCGTCGGGTCCGATGCACCCATTGTGGTGCAGTCCATGACCAACACTGATACCGCCGATATCCCATCGACCGTGAAGCAGGTTGCCGCCCTCGCTAAGGCTGGCTCAGAGCTGGTTCGCGTTACCGTCAACAACGAGGAAGCGGCTGCCGCTGTGCCCCATATTGTTGAGCAACTCGATAAGCAGGGCGTGCGCGTGCCTATCATCGGCGACTTCCATTACAACGGACACCTGCTGCTGAAGAAGTATCCGGCGTGCGCGCGCGATCTGGCGAAGTATCGCATAAATCCGGGCAATGTCGGCATTGGGCGCAAAGACGATTCCAACTTCCGCACCATGATCGAGGTCGCGGTCGAGAATCAGAAGCCGGTGCGCATCGGTGTGAACTGGGGATCGCTCGACCAGGCGTTGCTCACCAAAATGATGGACGAGAACTCGCGCCTCGCCGAGCCGAAAGACGCCCGCGAAGTCACCATGGAAGCCATGGTGGTCAGTGCGCTGAACTCCGCTGAACTCGCGGAGAAATGCGGGCTGCGTGCCGATCAGATCATTCTCAGCGCTAAAGTGAGCGGCGTGCAGGATCTGATCGACGTCTATCGCGCGCTGGCATCGCGTTGCAATTATCCTTTGCACCTCGGACTCACAGAAGCCGGCATGGGAGCCAAGGGCATCGTCGCTTCGAGCGCGGCGCTCGGCGTGGTTCTGCAGGAAGGCATTGGAGACACGATTCGTGTTTCGCTGACTCCTGCTCCTGGTGGCGATCGCACCGAAGAAGTGCGCGTAGGCCAGCAGATACTGCAGTCTCTCGGCATTCGCAGCTTCACCCCGCAAGTCACCGCCTGCCCCGGCTGCGGACGGACCACCAGCACTTTCTTCCAGGAAATGGCGGAGCAGATTCAGACCTACCTGCGCGAGCAGATGCCTGTCTGGAAAGGACGTCTGGTCGGCGTCGAAGAGATGAAAGTCGCGGTCATGGGCTGTGTGGTCAACGGCCCCGGTGAATCAAAGCACGCCAGCCTGGGCATTTCGCTGCCAGGCACATTCGAAGAGCCCAAGGCGCCCGTCTATGTGGACGGACGCCTGTTCACCACGCTCAAGGGCGACAAGATCGTTGCCGAGTTCATCCAGATTCTCGACGAGTACGTCGAGTCGCACTACGCCCCGAGAGAAGAGGTCGCCGCGAAAGCGTAAAGAGCCTTCAGCACTCAGCCGTCAGCATTCAGCCAGTCACGTTTACTGCCAAGGTGCATCCGCTCCAGGAAACCTCTCTCTTACTTCTGCGGCGCCACTCCCATCTGCGCAAATGTGATCATGTGACCTCCTGGGTCTTTGTATCCGATCTCTTTCGATCCATAGAAGGTCGTGCGCACGGGCATGACCACCTCTACGCCCTTCATCCCTGCCATCGTATCGTCGAGGCTTGCGACTTCCACATAAAGAAACGACGGACCACGCTTGGCCAGCAATGGATTTGACGGCACATCTTTCTCGACGCTGGCATAACTCTGATACATCACCTCGACATTTCCTTTTTGCAGAATTACGAAGGCCAGCTTGTTGCCGTCGGGAACTTCGATGGTTTTCGCAAAGCCGACACGCTCCCAGAACTTCACGCACGGTTCTATCTCTTCCACCAATAAGACGGGCGTTAGTTTCGTCACACTCATGGCAGCCACTTTCTCCTGTGCATTTCCCGCTCCGCAGAGCATGAGAAGCACGAGCATCAAAGTTGTCACTCGCATGGTCAGTTCCTCCTTGCGAATCGCCACTAGTCTTAATTAGACTAGTGAAACTTGTCAAGGAGATTTTTACGTCCAAGAAGAAGAATTCATCGCCGGAGCTGACCATGCCTGACCTGGTCTTGCTGAGCCTGCTGGCGGAGAAGCCGATGCACGGCTACGAAGCCAACCAGGAACTACAGCGCCGTCAGATACAGGATTGGGCGGGAGTTTCGCGTCCGCAGGTCTATTACTCGCTCGACAAGTTGGCGCGCTTGGGGCTTGTGCACAGCGCGGTAAGCGGCGAACCGCAGGCTGGACCGGAACGCCGCGTGGTGGCTACCACGGTTAAGGGACGAATGGCTCTAGCCGATGCTCTGGAGCGCGGAGATTGGGCGGTCCAACGCGAGCGCCCGCCCTTCCTTACTTGGATCGCGCTTTCCTGGCAGGCGCGCCCGGGAGTGTTTGAAGAACAAATTCGTCGTCGACAAAGGTATTTGGAGACTGAACTCGCCCGCGAGGAAGAAACGCTACGGGCAATCAAGAATGAGGTTGGCCATCGTTTTCACGAAGCCGTTTGGATGGTCTCCCTGATGATCGATCAATTCCGCACAGAATTACGTTGGCTGCGCAAACTCTCGAAGGAACTCCGTCGCCGTGCGCCTGCGCGTCGTACCGAATGAAAACCGCAGAGGACGCAGGGCACACGGAGCATTACACGAAATCACAAGACATTACGATCCTCGGCGTCCCCAGCGTCCTCCGCGGTTTTGGTCAAGCTAGGCCGCAAGCTTCATCAGCGCGATCGCCGCGCCCAGCCACAAGACAAACCCTGTCAGATTCAGCGCAATGCGCCATCCCACACTGTCGATAAGGAAATTGTATTTCGCGTCCATAATCCACCCTTCGCCTTCTGTCTGATTAGACGTCCCAGGTCCGCCGTTGTGAGCACCCCGGAACTGGTAATAGATACGAGTAAGGTAGGCGGAAAGTTCCGTTGGAAATCAGGCTAGTAAAGGCAGTTGGGGTGCGTTGCCGGGTAGTGGATCAGCGATGGTTTTTAGCTCAGGGTAGTGATTCAGCAGCGTCTCGGGCGCCTTCACTCTTTGCCCTGTCAACATGTGTTTCAGCTGCAGGCCATTCACTCCCGCTCTCGACTCGAAGTGGTTATTGGTCACCACGTAAGTCACTTCTGCCTTGTGCGCGATGCGTTCGATCTTGTCTTTCCATCCTGCAAGTTCGGTCTCGCTGTAGAGATAGTTATAGCGATCGTCGCGGTTATCGCCTTCGAACCACTGGTCGTAGTTGCGTCCATGCAACCGCACATAACCAACCGGAGCCGTTACATGTTCCGTCGGCGCCAGCGATCGCCCAATCACCGGTTGATCGACGTTACAGAATGCGACATTCTTCTGCTCAAACGATGCCAGAGTTTCCGGATTGTCCCAACTCGAATGCCGCACCTCAACCACTCGCGGATACTCGATGAACTGCCTTAGCAGCGTTTCCAGATACTCGCGATTCAGGCTGGTGTTCTTGAAGGAAAACGGAAACTGAATGAGTAGCGCGCCCAACTTCCCCTCCGAAGCTAGCGCCTCGAGACCTTCACGAGCGAGTCGCTCGTCGTCGTGATTAGGACGAATCGTCGCGGCCGAGGTCGGTCCGACGACCATAGCGGGAGAGTGCGTGAACGAGCGGTGCAACTTCGCGGTAAACATGAATTGCGGATTCACGGCTGCGGCTTTGCGGACCCACAGCTTGGCCAGTTCGGGACGGATGTGTCCGTAAAACGAAGTGTTGATCTCGACCACATCGAAGCATCGCGCCAGGTATTCGAGCGGATGCTCTTTGCGATGCGACATCCCCGGCGGATAAAAAACGCCTTCCCAGTCCTTGTACGACCAGCCAGCCGTCCCTACGCGTATTTGCGGCCCCGACTCCATGAAAAGCCTTGCTGGATCGAGGTTAGCACAGGGGATGCACGCAATCGGCTTCGTATCAGGACCGGCCGGGCTTCCTTATTTTCAGGTATGGCTGAAGCGATACCCTGATACGAACCTCGTAACGTCAATTTCCGCCCACATTTGCTTGTGACGCTCATCACATCGCTTGGTGACGGTCGGCACAACCTCGTGGTCGGCCTCCGCGCTACCCTTGGACCACAGACTTGGGGTAAATTCGCCATGCCAGAAAAGCGGAAGAGAGAAAAAGTCGTCGCCGAAATCACACTGGCCCATCTCACCCAAATCGCCCAGGAGACTGGCCGCACGCTCACCCACGAAGAATGCCTGGAATTCCTCAACCAGAACGGGCGCGCATACGCCATGTGGACGAAGATGATGCAGGCAGGCGAGGAGTACATAAAGACCACTCTGGAGCAGCAGGCCCCGGTCGCGGTGACGCGCCCAGCCCATCGCAGGCTGGCGGTCTAGTAGAAGAGCAATACCATCCAATACACGCCGTTAGGATAGCCGCGCGTCCGCGCGTAGCACGAGCCAATGGAATAGGCTCGCATCTCGCGATCGGCAACCGCTCTCCCCGCACTCGGCGGTAAAGTCTCAGGCTGCATCGTGGTATAGCGGATGACATAGGAAGCTCTGGGTGCCGGAGCGCCGAGCGATTCCGAGTTTGCCATCGCGCACGCCGTCGATTGCGCCGCGGCCGCATCCAGCCGTTGCATCGACGACAAGCCATTGTGTCCGCGCAGGCGGTTCACGCCTTCGGCAACAATGTCCGCGGATGCCTGCGCCGAATACGCCGGCAGCCCGTGTCCGAAATCCTGCGTGACATAGAGTACTTCGCCGACCCGGAGTACGCCGATGCCGACCACGTTATAGCCGGCGTTCAACAGGTTTTCGCGATGGGGGAGGGAGGCCATCAACACAGCTTGCACCCGTTCGACCGTGGCCGCGTACGCCACGTTTTCCCCCGCTCGATCCAGGTGCAAGTTCGTGTTGATGGCCAGCCGGTCGTTCAGGGAGGGCTCACCGGCAAACTGGTGGGAGAGCTGTTGTTGGTTGGCCATTTCCTGCGCGTGCGCCAAAGCCGCCTGCGTGAGTCCGGCGTCTTCCTGCAATGGGGAGGTTCCGGCTTGCTGCCGCGCCTGGTTAGCCAATCCCAGAAGCTGTTGCTCGGCTTCGCGATCTTCCTCGGCCATGACTGTCACGGGCGATGCCAAAGAAAGTGACGCGGTTTTCACCCGTGGGGATGACGGCTGGGTACCCTTAGCTGGAGCATTGCTGCTGGCCAGAGTGAACGCGACGAAAGCGATGAGGGCCTTGACCATAAAGAACACAGAATCTTTATCGCCACACAAAGCGAAACTTCCGCTTTGCTTCCCTCACGCTAGACTCTAGAATTCAACTCAACCACTTACTATGGGTACATTCCTCTTGGTCGTACTAGTCGGGCTGAACCTGATACTTCTGGGTCTCGGGATCGTGACCTTTTGGCACTTTAAAAAACTTCCGCAAACCACTGAAATAAAAGATCTTGCAAGCCAGTACACGAAGGTGCAAGAGGCCCTCTCGCAGAGGTTCACCGCCGCCACCGCCGATATGGCCATGCGGCTGGAGCAAACGAAGGGAGACCTACGGCAAGAAGTAACCGACCGGCTCAGTGACGGCTTCACCAGGATTGGTGCATCCGTGGAAAATCAGCTAACCAGCGGCCGCCGCGAGCAGGCACAGGACATGCGCGAAGCCCGTGCCGAGCTGACCTCTTCCCTAGCCCTGACGACCCTTCAGCTCAAGAACGAGTTTGACGGCCTGAATCTGAAGACTGCGCAGAATCTGGAATCGATTCGCCAGCAAGTCGATCAGAAGCTGCTGGCCATCAGCGACCAAGTGCAGCAGAAGCTCGATCAAAACATCAAAGAAGGATTCGCCCAATTCGAAAAAGTCCAGCAGCACCTGAAAGCCGCTGAAGAACAGTTGCGCGAAGTGGGAGCGCTGGGACACTCCATCAACGACCTGAACAATCTACTGAAGCTGCCGCACCTGCGCGGCAAGTTTGGCGAAGCCAGCCTCGAGCGTTTGTTGGCCGATTTCCTTCCCGCGCACATGTTCGAGATCCAGGCACAGCTTCCCGAAGGTGGTGGCCGCGCCGACGCACTCATTCAATTTCCCGATCGGCGTCTGCCCATCGATGCCAAATTTCCACGCGAGCAAGTGCTCGCGTTATTCGAAAGCAACGATCAAGCCGAGATCACCGCCGCACGCGTGGAGTTTACCCGTGTGATGAAAGCGGAAGGCAAGCGCATCAAGGCCTACATCCAGCCGGAAAACGGCACCACCGATATAGCCCTGATGTATCTGCCGAGCGAGACGCTTTACATGGAAGCGGTCCGCAACCGCGAACTCGCCGACTGGCTCAACGAGCAACACGTCTTCCCGGTCTCTCCCAACACGCTGCTCATGACGCTGCAGACGATTGCCTTGGTGCACAAGTGGTATGAGGTCGCCAGCCGGTTTGAACAGAGCCGGCTCGAACTGGGCAAGGCGCAAAAGCAGTTCGACTACTTCCAGAATAATTTCGAAAGCGTAGGTAAGAGTTTAAACAAGGCTCAGGAAGCCTATGAAACCGCGAAAAGGCAGTTAAAGAATTACCGCGGCAAGGTCACCGCCCTGAGTGGACAGGAGCAATTGGAATTGGACGAGAAGAATGACGAAGCCCCACCGCCATTGTTCGACAAAGCCAGCGCCTAATCCCTCAGAACTCTCGCGGTGCACCCGTCCTAGTCGCGCTGTTCGCGACAGGGCAGCGTTTTTCGGACGCGACTTCAATCCGCACCCTTCACCCGCGTGTCCACCGCCACCCAGTTCACCTCCCAGGTCTTGCCTCCGTCGTCAGAGAAGGCCTGTTCGAATCGCCATGAAGTGGGAGTGATGTCGGAGATCACGAATCTCACCAGAATGGCCCGCCCGTTCAACCTTTCCTGATCATAGAACTCGCCTCTTCTATTCTTGAATTCCCCGATGGTGGGTACGCCAATCGTGCCGCCGGCACTGTTTGCGAAGTTCAAGCTCGACTGATGCGAGTCCGGATTGTAAAGACGAAGGTTGAGGCCTTCGAAGTGTCCCGCAAGCCCATCCGCTACCAACTCCACCAGATTTGCGCGACCGTCCCAAACCTTGCGCACCACCGTAGTGCCGTCGTACTCCACCCAGGTGTTCGATCCGGTGAGGGGATGCAAACGTCGCGATAGATGCGTATGCCATGTACCGATTTCGAAATCGAACTCGTGCGAGCCATCGCGCGGCGACTTTGGTTGCGAAAATGCCGGACCAATTTGCGGAAGAAATAGAAGGCAACTAAGAAGACAGCTGAGCAGTTCGTGCCGTGCAGTCATTTCCCGCAGCCTAGTCGCGGCGGTCCTCACCAACAATAGCCACTTCGCCGCCAAAGTCAACAGCCACTCGAAGATAGCGTCCAAGTAGGCCGAAAGTCTCTTGACAACCTGCGCCCAAAGTCCAAGAATCCTCGGACTCCCCATCCCGCCCGTCTTTCAAGACGACGGACGTGGCATTGATCGTGACAGCTCCAATGGGCCCCATTCCCTATCTTTCAGGAGACTCTCATCATGTCGACTCGATTCACGTTTCTTTTAGTTCTGATTCTGAGCACAGCCGCTCTCGCTCAGGTGAATGCCGTTTATGTTCTGAGCAACGTCGGACAACTGCCCGGCAAGAACTCGGTTCTTGGCTACAGTAACGACGGCACCGGCAAACTGACTCCGCTGAAGAGGTCCCCTTATTTCACCGGAGGCACCGGGGTTTTCGAAATGAACTCGGTCTTCTCGCCGGGCTTCCAGGCCGATCAGGAGATCGTCGTCAACTCCGCGGGCACGTTGCTGTTCGCCGTCAATGGAGACTCTAATACCATCACCAGCTTTGCGATCAACTCTGACGGTACTCTCACTAACCTTGCGACGGCGGCGTCCAATGGACAGGATCCCGTCAGCATTGGTCTCGACGAAACCAGCCCGGCGGGTCCTGTGATCGTGGTTGCGAATCAAGCTGATGATCCCCTGCAAACAGGAGGGATTCCGAACACTACAAACTTCACCGTTAATCTCGCCAGCGGTGTGCTGACTCCGATCGCCAACTCCACCATCACCTATCCCACCGGGACCCTAGTCACCCAAGCACTCATCAGTCCCAGCGGCAAGTTCGTCTTCGTGATCGACAGCGGTACGCTCTTTTCCTACAGCGTCGGCACCGATGGACTGCTCACTCTCAACAACATGGAAGGCACGATTCGCGGGCCCATTTTCCTTGGGGAAACTGCACATCCCAAGCTGCGGGCTATCTACGCGGGTCTGCCGGCAGTGAATGAGATGGGCGTATACACCTACAACACCGCGGGCGATCTGTCGCTTGCGAAAGTCATCGTGAATCAGGGATCGCTGATCTGTTGGCTGACCACCGACCCGGCCGGCGACCACCTTTACACTGCGGAGACCGGCACCAGAACTCTGACCCTTTACGACATCAGCGGGGCGAACTTTTTGAAGCCCGTGCAGGTGCAGCATTTCACTCTGAAAGCCGGTACCGACGAGCCGACAAACATAAAACTCGATCCGACCGGGCAATTCTTGTACGTCCTGGGACTACAACCGAACGGCCAGACGCCCGGCAATTTTATTCACGTGCTGAACGTAAGCAGCGTCGACGGGTCCCTCACCGAAACATTGAATCCGGTGAAGATCCCTCTCCATACTGGAGAAGTCCCGATGGGACTGGCCGTAGTCATGAAGTAAGAAAGGATTGCCGGAAGCCGCCCAGGTTCGCGCCGGGTTTTGGTGCTAACCTGGGCTTCCTAATGTCTGTACGCAGATGAACATATCGTCGTGTTGCGAGCCCTGTCGCTCTCTGTTGACTCCTCGCGCACTTCGGCCTAACATCTCACTCCAAGCGCTGCCCCCGCGGATAGGACGTCCCTCATCATGGATAAGCCTCGGGATTCCATGATCGGAAGCTCGATCTCTCACTACCGCGTGCTCAAGAAACTGGGCGGCGGCGGCATGGGCGTAGTCTATGAAGCCGAGGACACCAAGCTCAGCCGGCACGTCGCGCTCAAGTTTCTCTCTGACCACCTCGCAGACAATCCTCAAGCGCTTGAACGGTTCCGTCGCGAGGCGCGCGCCGCTTCCGCGTTGAACCATCCCAACATCTGCACCATCTACGAGATCAACGACAGCGAGGCGCGGACTTTCATCGCGATGGAGTTGCTGGAAGGCCAGCTGCTCAAGGAGCTGATCGGCGACCAACCGCTGCCGTCGAAACGATTGGTCGAGCTCGCGCTCGACATCACCGAGGCTCTAGAAGCCGCTCACAGTGAAGGCTTGCTACATCGCGATCTGAAGCCGGCGAATATCTTCGTCACCAGCCGCTATGGACGCGCCAAGATTCTCGACTTCGGCCTCGCGAAGCCGGCGATTGGGCCAGGGAGCGAAGTCCCTGATGACTTGACCAGTTCGCGCGATCTCACCAGCACGGGCGCGACCGTAGGCACGGTCAATTACATGTCTCCCGAACAGGTACGCGGCGAAGCCCTCGATGCCACCAGCGATTTGTTTTCCCTGGGCGCGGTACTTTATGAAATGGCCACTGGCCGTCCCGCTTTCCCGGGAAGAACCTGGGGATTGGTTCTCGAAGGAGTTCTGAATCGCAAACCTGTCTCAGCGCGCGGACTGAATCCCAATATCCCCAAGCGGCTCGAGCAAATCATTCATCACCTACTCGAGAAGACTCCTGCACGCCGCTATCCTTCGGCGCATGCTCTAAATGCCGATCTGCAAACGCTGCGCCAGGAATTGGATTCGGGTTCTTCGCCGCGAGTGAAGCCCGAGCCTCTGCTGCGCCGAGAACCAAAGGCGGCTTCGTCGATCGCCGTGCTTCCCTTCCAGAACGCCACCAAAGATGCGAACAACGAATATCTCAGCGACGGTATCACCGAAGCGATCATCGACACGCTCTCTCGCTTGCAGCATTTGCGCGTGATGGCTCGTAGCACGGTGTTTCGTCATAAGGGCCCTGGAGTCGATCCAATTGCCGCAGGCCGAGAGCTAGGAGTGAATGCAATTTTGACGGGACGCGTATCGCAGGTGGGCGATCGCATTGTCATCCGCGCGGAACTCGTGGATGTCGCCAAGGGGTGGCAGCTTTGGGGAGAACAGTACAGCCGTGAGATGCGCAATATCTTCGACGTGCAGGAAGAGATTGCCAGCGAGATTTCCTCAAAGTTGCAATTGAAACTCTCGACCGACGAGAAGAAACGCATCCGCAAGCGCCAGACCGAAGACGCCTCAGCTTACAAGTTGTATTTGAAGGGGCGCTATTGCTGGCATAAGCGGGGCGAAGATCAGGTTCGCGCGGCGATCACACATTTTCAGGAAGCGATTCGCATCGACCCTGCTTACGCGCGCGCTTACGCAGGGCTGGCCGATTGCTATGCGACGCTTTCGTTTGTGCTGAGCGGAAACCCCCGCGAGAACATGCCCAAGGCGCGCGCTGCGGCGGATCGCGCGCTAGAGATCGATCCCTCGCTGGCCGAGGCGCATGCTTCGCGGGCGATGGTGACCTATCGCTACGAGTGGGATTTCCCCGAGGCGGAGCGGGAATTCCGCGTGGCGATTGAATTGAGTCCTGGCTATGCGGCGGCTCACCAGTGGTATGGCGAGTGCCTCACGGCGACGGAGCGCTTCGAGGAATCGGTGGCGGAGTTGCATCGCACCCTGGAACTTGATCCGCTGTCGCCGATCAGCAATGCCGTGCTGGCGGGTATGCACTTTTTCGCCCGACGTTATGATCTTGCGATCGAGCAATCAGCCAAGTCGCTCGACCTCGATCCCAACTTCTGGCCGGCGCTGATGTTTCGAGGAATGGCGTTCGCTCAGAAGAAAGATTATCCGCATGCGGAAGAGTCGCTCGCGTTGGGACTGGAAGTGTCGCGTCGCGGCTCCATGATGCTGGCAGCAGTGGGCCATGCGTATGCGAGTGCGGGAAAGGGTGAATCTGCCGAGATGGTCCTCGGAGAACTTTGCTCACCGCCTCCCGGCCGCTACGTCGCTCCTGTGTATCCCGCTTTGGTTGCGGCGGGCCTGGGCAATCGTGTGCTCGCGTTGGATGAACTAGAACGCGCGGTGAAAGAACGTTCGGGATGGCTGGTGTTCCTCAAAGTCGATCCGCGATTCGATGTGCTGCGGACGGAAGCGCGTTTTCAAGAGATCGTGGAGCAAATGGCTGAGCGAACGACGCGAGAATCATCAGGATCGGCACAGAAGCGGGCGGGGTAAAAGCTGGAAACCTCAAGGTTCTGCATGGCCGGCAGGACGCCGGCGCTACTCCGAAATCCCACGTTTCGCAAAGTAGGGAAACATGGGTCCCCTCACTTTGTTTGCTTTAAAACCCATTCTGCAATTTTCTGTAGCGCAATCGGCGACATCGTTTCTTCGATCTGCGCGTATTCGTTTGGAGATCCCGTGGTCGCCGTCTGGAAGAGGTGATTGAGCCCGGGAAGTTCGTCGACCTCATAATTCTTGTTACCGCTTGCCTCGAGCGCTTTGCGGATGGCGGGCAGATTCAGCTTCGGGGGAACCTGCAGATCTCTCTCGCCGTTAATAGCGAGCACCGGACAAGTTACTTTACTCAGCGCGTTCGCAGGATCGTATTCGATGAAGTAACGCATCCAAGCGGAACTTAAGAACTTTACTTGCGTGGTGAGTTGCGGCTCGGGAGTTGTGTCTTTGAGTTTTGCGCGCAATTGTTTCTCGAGAGTGGCGCTGTCTTTTTCGCGCTTCACCAGCGCGAGCAATTCGACTTCTTCTGCTGCATCTTTCTCAGTTTGCTCGTGGCTTACGCCGCTGGCTTCTTCGATCAGCCTTTTCTGCGCGATGAGGATTTGATCCCCAGGCACGCCCGTTCCCGCCATCATTACGATGAAGGCGACATCGTGATTCATCGCAGCCACCAAGGGAGCGATCATTCCGCCTTCACTGTGGCCGATCAGTCCGATCTTGTTTGCGTCTACCTCGGGACGCGTTCTCAAATAGGCAAGCGCAGCCTCAGCGTCACTTGCGAAATCGAGAGTGGTGGCCGTCGAGAAGATGCCGGTAGATTTGCCGAAGCCTCGATCGTCGGCGCGCAGAACGATAATTCCCTTGCGGGTCAGATAGTCAGCGAGAACGAGAAACGGCTTGTGCCCCATCAGGCTCTCGTCGCGATCCTGCGGGCCGGATCCGGTGATGAGAAAGACTGCGGGGAAAGGTCCTTTGCCTTGCGGAACAGTCAGCGTGGCTGCAAACTTTACCCCTGCCGGTTTGTTCTCGTAGCTGACTTCTTCTTCCCGATAGGGATAGGGCTTGACCGGATTCTGCGGGCGACGGAGTTCAAGCTCCTTGGGATCTTTCAGACGCTTAAGCTTCAGGGGAAGAATGTGGCCCGCTTGCGTCCACGTGCCGTCCATCGAGCTCAGCGCGGGATCGAGCATGCCTTCATAGACTCCGGCGAGCTGCTTCATTTCCAGTTTGAGCGAAGAGCGATTGCGCGTGACCGTGGTGACTGGCAATCCCTTTACATTCTGGTCGGGGCTGTCGGCGGTGGCTATCAGACCGTCTTCGGTGTTGGTGATGTGAAACACCATGCGGAGGGGGACGAGACCGTTGCTCAGAATTCCCCACCAGTCACCATCGATGTCAGAAGGCTTGGCGAGTTTGTGCTCGGTCTTAATGGGGACGGTCAGACGCCGGAAGGTGAGCGGCAGAGGTTGGAGTTGTGTCCATGTGCCTTCGATGGCGGTGCCGTCGGCGTTGAATTTGCCTTGATACGAGCCGTGGACATCGAGCACGGAAAAGTTCAAGTCGAGGCCAGCCAGGGTGATAGAGGTGACGGGGATATCGTCGGCATCCTGGTCCACGCTGTCGAGCGTGGCTTTGAGATGGCCGGAGTCATCTTTCGTGACATGCAGGACCACCCGAAGTTCGGCACTGTTCACCTTCAGCGTGCCCTGCCAATCGCCGATGATGTTCTGCGCGTGAAGGGCGGTGAGGGCAAGCAACGGGATAAGGATAGCCAGCTTCTTCATCGAGTTTGCCGCTCGCGCCACCTGGCTACGTGCCGTAAGATTTTTTCGGAGCAGACTTCAGAGGCTCGGCCAGCTTAACTTCCCACACGCCGTCAAATTTTACGAAGTAAGGTTCGACGGAGATGCCGGGAAAGTTGTCGACCAACAACTGGCCTGCTCGCAGCAACTCGGTGCGATGATGAGCGGCTTCGGCGTCGCGGTCTCCCTTGAAGTGGGCGAGGCCTCCGTAGGTGGCGCAATCGGAATGGCTCATGACGAAGACCCGCTTGGTCTGGTGCAGGCGGATCGACATACGCACCTGCTCGAGGATGAAATCCTGCTCGAAGTCATTGCGCGGTGAGGCCAGAGTCTTGGCGCCTCCGGCGACGACGATCATGTCAGGACGGTCGATTCCCTGCTTGCGCAGAAATTTGCGAACCGCCGTGCTGATGCGGTTGTCGAAGCAGCAGAGGACGGCGGCGTCGGCGACGTAAGGGTCGGGAGGAGAGTCGAAGTGGAAGATCTTCTTCATCAGGGCACCATTGATTGTAGGCGACTGGATTGACGGACAATCCGTCAATTTTCTCGCGATCACTTCCTCAGTAAAGGCTTACGCTACAGATTATCAGTAAGAGAAAGATCACGATCCGGCGTGTTCAAACTGGGATCATCGCGCCGGTACCGCACAGTTATTGTCTGACCGACATTGAGGTCTTTGACCCTTGGCAGCGGGAACCCTTCTGCAAAGTGCACACCCGTATAGGGGCCGTCATCACCCACAGAAAAGCGGTAGTAGATCAAAACCCTGCCGCTGACTCGGTCTATCTCTACTCCGGTGATCGTTCCCTCAGTTGTAACCAACCGCCAGAAACACAACCTTGACACGTAGTCACGCAGGTCTTCAAACATATCTTCACCGGTTACGGTCGATATGGACGGGCCCAGACGCCCGTCCTCTGTCAAATCTAGGCTCCGCGCTTCGATTTCAATTCTGTCAGCAACTGCTCGATGCGGTCTTCTTTCTCCAGGGCAGCCAACCGGTCTTCGACGTTATCAGCGCTTAGTTCGGACTTGGCTTGGCCGACTGCTTCCGAGTGCGCGACCTTGCGCTTCATTCGATCGAAGGCCACGGCTTTGGAATTGTCTCCCATGGCCATTTTCGCGTCGCTGGCTTTCGAGACGGCGCGGGCGCGGCGTTGCTGCGCGATGAGCACATCGGCCTTGGCCTGGGCTTCAGTCAGCTTTTGCTCCAATTGGCGCAAAGCGGTCTTTAAGTTTTCGACTTGCGCTTTCTGGTCGGTCACCTGCTGGGTGAAGTTGTCGCTGAGTTCGCGATAGCTTTCGACGCGTTGCAAGGCGGCGCGAGCCAGATCGTCCTGTTTCTTGTCGACAGCGAGTTCGGCCTTACGCATCCATTCAATGACTTTATCTTCGTCTTCTTTCTGTTTTTTTTCGAGCAAATGCTGGTCGGCGATCGCGATCGCAACCTGCGTCTTCACTTGCAGAAGCTGGTTCTGCATGTCGAGGATCACCTGCTTGATCATCTTCTCGGGGTCTTCGGCCTTGTCGATCAGGTCGTTGAGATTCGCCCGAACTAATGTGGAAACTCGCTCTAGTAATGCCATAAGAAACTCCTTAAGACCGTCGTTGGTCGTTCGTCGTTGGTCGTTGGCTATCAAATCGTTGGCGATCGCTGATGGAGCTGGCGATGGCCAGGCCGATTCCAATTCCGATAGGGATCCAGGCCGGCATGTGCGTGGCCGAGGCCATGGCGGCACCGATGGCGGTGCCCAGCGCGATCCCTGTACCGATGCGGTATGGCTTCTTCATATCTTCTCCGTGTCGAGCAACTACAGATTCCTCGTCGCTTTCGCTCCTCGGAATGACAATTGACGTAGGGGCAGCCAAAGGCAGCTGCCCCTACGCGAGTCGTTATTGGCTTGGCGGTAACGCATCCGGCTTCGGACCTTTGTCTCCAATCTGGCGGACTTTGCCCAACAAGCTCGGATAGCGGCATGCCTGACAAGGTTTCGAACAATGCAGGCACTTGCGCCGCCATTTTGGTGATGTCACCGGTGATCTTGTTCATGCCGGCGGCGTCGCCATTGCCCGTCGAGACGATCGTGATTTTGTCGACATTCGCCAGCGGGCTGGCCAACGCTTTCACGATCTCGGGCATGCTGGCGAACAGTTTGTCGATGACGGCGGCCTGGTTGTACTCCTGATAGGCTTCGGCTTTGACGTTCATCGCCTTGGCTTCGGATTCGCCTTTCTTGAAGATGATTTCGGCTTCAGCCTCGCCCTGCGCTCGAATCGAGGCAGCGTGTCCTTCGGCTTCGGCTGTCAGACGCTGCTTCTCGGCGGCAGCCAGAGTCTCGATGCGTTGACGCTCGATCTCCGCGCCCTTCAATACGGTCGCGATCAGTTCCTTCTCGCGGCGATTGATTTCGGCTTCCTGCACTTTGACTTGCTGCTCTTTCTCGACCTGCTGCACCTTCACCTGCTCAGCCACGACCTGCTGCTGCATGATGTTGGTCTGGATGTCATAGGCTTTGTCGGCCTGCGCCTGCTGTCGTCTTGGTGACTTCGAGATACTGCGCTTTCTTGATCTCGAGGTCGCGCTGCGACTTCAGCCTGCTTCGCCATCGAAAGCGTTTCTGCCAGCACGCGCTCCTGATCGGCTTGCGCTTTCGCAACGGCGGATTCGCGTTGCGCGAGAGCGCGCCGAATCGCGGTATCGCGATCAGCCTCCGCCGCGGCAACATCGGCGTCGCGCTTGATGCGCGCCACATCGGGCTTGCCCATGTTGGTGATGTATTCGTTTTTGTCGCGGACCTCTTTGATGGTGAAGGAAATCACCTCGAGGCCCATTTTGTTCATGTCGTCGGCGCAGGTGGAGCGCATGCGGTCGGAAACCATTTCTGGTTGCTTGACGATTTCTTCGACCGTGAGTTGTCCGATGATGCCGCGCAGGTGGCCTTCCATGACCAGGCGGATCAGGCCTTCGCGATCCTGATCGGTCTTGGTGAGGAATTGTTCCGACGCGGTCAGGATCGACTCGGTGTCGGACTTCACCTTGATTTGTGCGACCGCTTCGACAGTGACCGCCACACCTTGCTTGGTGTAGAGATCCTGCTGCGGGGCAACGTCGAACGACATTAGTTCCAGCGAAAGGCCGCGGCAGTTTTCAATCATCGGAAAGATGATGGTGCCGTGTCCTTTCACCACGCGGGTGCCGCGGAAGCCGTATACGACCAGGGCCTCATGCGGTCCCGCTTTGCGATAGAGCTTTGCCAACATGCTCATCAGGAGCATGACGGCTAGAACCATCAAGCCCCACAATTACCCAAATTTCAATTGCCATGCCGAACATATCGCCTCCTCCGAACGAACTCTTCAATGAGCGGACTGCCTCATTACATCGAGGTCATGTACGATTCGTTCGGGTTCGTCATGACCCAGAAAAACTGCGCCGTGGGACGTTTGAATACGAACGCCTCGATTGCCCCAGACGTAGGCGCGAAAATTGCCGACGCCGCGAATGCCGTAGCCGCGCAATGGATTCCAGGCGGCAACCGCGTACTGGGTGATCTGTTCGCGGGAATCGACCGCAAACGGAAACCCAGCGTGCGTGATCTCGACTCCTGCGTGGGTGAAAATGTAATGGAAGCCGCTCCAGGGCCAGGGCGCACGCCGCGAGAAGAATCACGCTGACCAGCATCAGCGAAATACGCGCGGCTCCATTCGGAATTTGATTCACGAAGATGAGCTCGAGAACGACGATGCCAATCATGAAGACGGCCCAGAATTTCGAGTTATGCGTTTCTTCGCCGATCACGCCGGCCTCGGGGAGAACTTGTCCGCGCTGCGTTCCGAGATAAATTGCGGTCAGGATGAGGGCCGCGCCGGGAATGAGGGCGATTATCAGATTCAATTGAATTGGCGTCCCGCCAGGTTGTAGTCGAGCACCTGACAATTGGCGTAGTAGATGAACCCGGTCACAAGATAGAAGAAGCCGAGCATCGCCCAGGAGACAACACCGGCAGCCTTCGACCTGTGCATTACGTAGGCAACGACGGTGAAGATGGCCAAGGTGAGAACGGCGAGACCCAGCGCGAATTGCAGGGATGTTTCGCGGGACATCCAACCATTGGCGTGTCCGTTGATGTCAAAGTGTGTAGCCATGCGCAGAGGGAGCTGATCCCATCCCATCCAGTAACGCAGGGCGGTGAGCGGCAAAGCCAGCCACATCAGCACGATTGCGAATTGGAAGGATCTGGATTTCATAAAGACTGCTTTCAGCTGTCAGCTCTCAGTTACTGCGCTCAGGCTGCTTCTCGGTACCCGGTATTCCTTACTCATTTCCTGCCATTTCCTCCCAGAGGCGGACGTAGGCAATGCCTTTGTCGTAACGCGTGACAACGATTTCGCTTCCCTTCGCTATGGCCTGGCCATTTTCGGCACGGGCGCCGCACGTGCGGCGCGTGCCGGCTTGCGAGTAAATGATTTCTCCGGTGCCCGACTCGCGAATGGGGACCGAGATGCGTCCCAACACGCCGACCATGTCGTAGTCGGCGGGATCGAGATTTTCTTCTTCCGACATCAAGACCTTGCTCAGGAAGAGGAAAATAATCGCAGCGCCGACCAGTCCGCTTACCAGCGCGATGCCAAGGCCCATGACGAACCACATGCTGGAGTAACGGGTCAGCAGGTAGCCCGCGCCTCCGAACCAGGCGAGGAAGGCTGTGAACGTGACGAAGTTGAAAGGCGATACATGCGCGGTCGCGACCAGAGCTTTCGCTCCCGGCGCCGCGTTTCCTCCAACTGCCGGCGGATGCGCCACCGGTACATGCGGCGCGCCCACATGTCCGTGGGGGAAATGCGGCATGTGAATGTGCCAGCGCGAGCCGCCCAACAAGAACGAAAGAAAGCTGAAGGCGAATCCGGCCGCAAAACAGATGAGATAGAAATCGGCCCATGTCATTGCGATCGCCTCCTTTCTTTGTGAACTTTCATTTCCGGCTTCGAGCCCGGCTTCAGCGCTTCCAGCAACCGGTCGGCGAGACCGGGCGTTTCCAAAATCGCTCCCAGCAGGATGAAGCACTGCCGGGTATCTTTGTCGCGTGCCGCCTTGATCAGAGCCTCGCTAACTTCCGGATCGCTGGCGAAGCGCTCGGAGCCTTGCAGCAACCAGACATCCAGCTTCCCTTCCGTCGTGCGCAGGTCGGAGACCAACTCGGTGTGGTATCCGTCGGGATCGTCGACCAGAAATCCGGGATGCACCTTGAAAAACTTTGCCAGCAGGCCGCGCGTCGACTGCGTCATGTGCGGGCGCGAGCCCCCTTCAATCTGTGAGATATAGGACTGGCTGATGTTCTTGCCCTGCTCCTTGCGCACTGCCTTAACCAGTTCCTGCTGGGTAATGGGCCGTCCAAAACCGCGGAGCGAGCCTTCGACCTCGCGCAGGTAACGAATTTTCTCGCCAAGTTTCATATCACGAATCGCGATATTTATATCGCTGATTGTAATACTTCGTCAAGAACTGGATATAGCCTGTCCTGAATGGGTTACGACCGGTGTTTCTGGGATTGGATAGGCCTAAGCGAGCAGATGGGCCGTAAGGCTTGCCACCGCAGTCTCGCTTCCACACTGTTGTCGAGTGGTATCATTCGCACTCGATGGCTCCTTTACTCGACATACTGGCAATCGCTGCGCATCGCGACGACGTGGAGCAGACTTGCGGCGGCACCTTGTTGAAGATGGCCGAGCGAGGATATCGCACAGGCATCCTCGACCTAACGCGGGGCGAGATGGGAACTCGCGGGTCGATGGAAGACCGCGAGCGCGAAGCGAAAGAAGCGGCGCGGATTTTGCGTGTGGTCTGGCGGCAGGCGCTCGATATTCCGGATGGGCGAGTCGAGAATACGTGGGAGAACCGACTGAAGGTGGCGGCGGTAATTCGCGAGCAACGGCCGCGAGTGGTAATCCTTCCCTATTGGAAGGGCCGGCATCCGGATCACTACAAAGCTTCGACGCTGGGGTATGAGGCGTGCTTTCTGGCGGGACTGAAAAAGCTGGACGTCGGACGTCAGACCTCGGACCTCAGACTCGGGACTGCGGACGTTGGCACAAATGCCCATCGTCCCTTCAAGATCGTTTATGCCAGCCTGTATTACGATGTGAGGCCTACGTTCGTGGTCGATATCACTGAGCAGTTTGAGGCGCGGTTCCAATCATTGATGGCTTACAAAACCCAGTTCAGCGATCAGGAGGCGGGGAAGGATCTCTTCCCTGCCCAGGCCGAGATCCGGGCGCGGATCGAGGCCATGGCGCGCTTCTACGGCATGCTGGGCGGCGTCACTTATGCCGAACCATTCCTACAGAAGGAAGTCGGGCTGGTGGATGATCTGCTGGCGATTCCAGTGAAGTCGATTTAGACGTAGACGTCAGGCTTACTAACCGTTCGTTGACTTCACCCCTCCGCATCCCTAAGATTGCAGGCCAATGATCGGCGAGAGCATTTCCCATTACCGCATTGTGGAGAAGTTGGGCGGTGGCGGCATGGGAGTGGTTTACAAGGCTGAAGACACACGCCTCAATCGCTTCGTTGCTCTCAAGTTCCTTCCCACCGATGTAGCGCAAGACCCCCAGGCTCTCGAGCGTTTCCGGCGCGAGGCCAAAGCGGCGTCGGCGCTGAACCATCCCAACATTTGTACGATCTACGACATTGGAGAAGAAAACGGGCAGGCGTTCATCGCCATGGAATATCTCGATGGCATGACGCTGAAGCACCGGATTGCGGGCAAGCCGCTGGAAACCGATGCACTGCTTTCGCTGGCAATCGAAATTGCCGATGCCCTGGATGCGGCTCATGCGGAAGGCATTGTCCATCGTGATATCAAGCCTGCCAACTTATTCGTGACGCGCCGCGAGCACGCCAAGATTCTGGATTTCGGCTTGGCCAAGGTTACGCCCGGCGGCGAGTCATCGCAGCAGGCGGGCGATGCTGGAACGGTCGACAGCCAGCATTTGACCAGTCCCGGCACAATGATGGGAACCGTGGCGTACATGTCTCCAGAGCAGGTTCGCGCCAAGCAACTGGATTCGCGCACCGACTTATTCTCTTTCGGAGCGGTGCTTTACGAAATGGCGACCGGCGATCTGCCGTTCCATGGCGAGAGTTCGGCAGTCATCTGCGAAGCCATCATGAACCGCGCCCCGTTGGCTCCGGTGCGTCTGAATTCCAATGTTCCGGCAGAACTGGAGCGCATCATCAATAAGGCGCTGGAGAAGGATCGCAGCTTGCGCTACCAGCATGCATCCGACATGCGGACGGACCTGCAGCGGCTGAAACGCGATCTCGATACCGGGCGCGCCGCGGCGATGGGTTCGGGCTCAACCCCGGTAGCAACGGAATCGGGAGCTGTCCCCGCAGTGACTTCGACTTCCCCGCCCAAGACAGGCGGGAGCAAGGCAAAGATTCTGATTCCCGCAGCGTTGTTGCTCGTGTTGATTGGAGGTGGACTCTACTGGCGCTCGCAGCGAACGATCCAGTTGACCGAAAAAGACACGATCGTGCTCTCTGACTTCGCGAACACCACCGGGGATACGGTGTTTGACGGAACCCTGAAGCAGGCGCTGGCGATCCAACTGGAGCAGTCGCCGCTGTTGAACGTTTTGTCGGACGAAAAATTGAGTGGAACGCTGCGCATGATGAACCGTCCGCCAAACGAACGGGTGACGCAGGAGATCGCGAAGGAAATTTGCCAGCGGACGGATAGCAAGGCACTCATTGCGGGCTCGATCGCCAATGTGGGCAACCATTACCTGATCGGGCTAAAGGCATTGAATTGCCAGACAGGCGACACGCTGCAGAGCGCGGAGGCTGAAGCCGAGAATCGCGACAAGGTGCTGAAGGCGCTGGAAGACGCAGGCAACCGGCTGCGCGAGAAGATGGGAGAATCGCTGGCCTCGGTGCAGAAGTTCAACAAGCCTCTGGCAGAAGCCACGACGTCATCGCTGGACGCACTGAAGGCCTACTCTGATGGCGTTCGGGTGCAATACGAGAAAGAATTTTCAGAGGCGCTTCCCTACTACAAGCGCGCGGTGGAACTGGATCCGAACTTTGCGCGCGCCTATGCATCCCTAGGCACGGCGTATCTCAGCGCCAGCCAGTTTCAGCAAGGAAATGAGAATTACCAGAAGGCCTACGAACTGCGTGATCGCGTGAGCGAGCGCGAGCGCTACTACATTGAGGGGCAGTATTACGCCAACGTGACGGGGGAATTCGATAAGAGCATTCAGACCTACAAACGATGGGAGCAGACGTATCCGGCAGACGACGTTCCACCCAATAATCTGGGCTACGACTATGCGCTGATTGGGCAGTTAGAAAGGGGGTTGTCAGAGACGCAACAGGCACTGCGTCTGACGCCCAATAGTGTGATCGGCTACGGAAACGTCATGGGAGCGTATCTGAGCGTGAACCGTCCTGATGAGGCGAAAGAAGCCTTCGACAAGGCGAGGGCGTTGAAGCTCGACGGACCCGGTTTCAGAATCACGCGTTATCAGCTGGCATTTTTTCAGAATGACGAAGCAGCCATGCAGGAACAGGTGGCATGGTTCAACGACAAGCCGGCGGTTCAGGACATGATGCTGACGACGCAGTCAGACACCGAGGCGTTTCACGGGCGTCTGACGAAATCGCGCGAATTTTCACAGCGGGCGGAAGACGTGGCCAAGCACAACGATTCCCCGGAGTCGGCTGCGGTTTGGCGCGTCAATGCGGCGTTGCGGGAGGCGGTGTTCGGCAACGCGGCGCAGGCACGACAGGGCGTGACGGAAGCGCTCGCGCTGAATTCGGGCCGCGACCTAAGGGTTATCGCTGCTATAACGCTGGCAAGCATCGGAGACAACCCGCAGGTGCAGAAGATGGCGGAACGTCTCAATCAGGAATCGCCGACCGACACGCTGGTTCAGAGCTACTGGCTGCCCACCATCCATGCAATCATCGAGCTGAAAGGTGGGAACGTGCAGCGGGCGATTGAAAGGCTGCAAGCCGCATCAGCCTACGAACTGGCCGAGCCACCTCCCTTCCAGCTGGGAACGATGTTCCCAACCTATGTACGTGGAGAGGCGTATTTGAAGCTCGGGCAGGGCCAACAAGCGCAAGCGGAGTTTCAGAAGATGATCGATCATCCCGGTGTAGTGATTAACTTTCCACTGGGCGCGCTGGCGCGTCTGCAACTGGCGCGAGCGTATGCTTTATCGGGAGATTCCGCGAAAGCGCGAACCGGGTATCAGGATTTCTTCGCTTTGTGGAAGGACGCTGACCCCGACATCCCCATCCTGAAGCAGGCCAAGACGGAGTACGAGAAGGTGAAGTAGGCGTCTGAAACATCATTTCGACGCAGCATTTTTCGCTAGCAGCCCGTCTTTCTCCATCTGCCTTGGGACCTCTTTCACCAGGCCATCGACGACCTTCTTTGCCGACTTTGGATTGAATGAGTCGCTGACGCCGGTCCATACCAGATCCCCATCGGGCTTGCTGGTGGTGTAAACGTTGGTCTCGACACTGACCGTCGTGTCTGTCCGAGTGTATCCGGGGTCGTAAACCACGGGATACACCGCTCCGAGGTAGCCATAAAAAGAGTAGTAGTAAGGAAACGGGGCAATGTATGTCGAGCTGGGGATGGAGGTCACTTTCTTGTCGACCTTCAGAAGACGCGAGACGACCACGGCGTCGATCTGATTGCTGCGGATTTGGTCGCGCAGATAGTTGAGGTCGAGTTTAGCCTTCGGGTCTGGTCGCAACAGGATCTGATTGCCGGGGATTGTCTGCATGCCGGGACGCGCAATCTGGGCCGCCATTTCATCTTCGAAGTCAGCACGCAGCTCAAGGTCCTGCGCGATCCCGATGACGAGGACCTTATGAAACTTCTGTCCTTCGTAATTGGGGTTGTACCAACTCGTGACCATCTTGATGGATCTACCATTGGCGGCGCTAAGAGCCAGTAGGACAACGCCGAGAACGATTGGGTGGGAGAACAAGCGGCGGATGCTTTCTCTAGTGAGAGCGAAATGCACTTGTCGGGCCATTGTGGGCGCTGCCCACCCTTCCACCTTGACTTATATCATGGCGGGCTGCCTACTCATCCGCTCTGAACGGGATAAGGGCCACGACGTGTGTAACTGACCTCTATCCATGGGCATGCCCTGCTTGTAAGGTTCCTCATTACGTGCCATCCTAAGGACCGTTTTTTGCGGAAATCCAACTCAAAAGCGGGCGCAATGAAGAAAGTAATTCTGGTTGCCATGGCTGCTCTGGGCGCGGTCGCGTTGTGGGCCGCGAACACCGTCCAACCGCTAGATGTGAAGCTGGGACTTTGGGAAACCACCACAGTCTCGCAAATGAGCGGAATGCCGCCAATCCCTCCGGAGGTGATGGCGCGAATGACGCCCGAGCAAAAAGCGAAGATGGAAGCCATGATGAAACAGAGGCAGGCGGAGGGGCCGCAAACGCAGACCACGAAGAAGTGCGTAACCAAAGAAGACCTGGGAAAGGGCGGATGGTTCGACAAAGAGGATCAAGATTGCACCAAGACGGTGCTGACTTCGAATTCGCATAAGCTCGACGTGAAGCTGGAATGCACGAAGGGCGGCGGCAAGCAGAGCGGAACTCTGAATATAGAAGCCATTGATTCCGGGAAGGTGAAGGGTGCCATGCAAATGGCAGCCACGAACGGGACGAACACCATGACCGTAAACTCGACCATGAGCAGCAAGTGGCTGAGCTCGGCGTGTGGAGATGTGAAGTAGTGCCTTGCCCGTTTCTGCTGGACATAAGATAGAGCGACTTCCCTGCGTTGCGCGGAATGACAACGGGTAAGGGCAAACTTTTAATACTCTGACGCCGCTTCGCGGCTGAGCGGGCTAGGGCGCCCGCTCCACACGACCTACTTCTTTAAGGCTACGGCTACGCCATCGCGAATCGGCAGAATCGTGGTGTAGAAATCGGGCGAGGCGTAGAGGGCGCGGTTGAATTCCTGAATGGCTTTGGTGCGGGATTCGGCGGCGTTGCCGTCGGCGACGCGGCCGCTCCATAGGACATTATCGGTGACAAAGAGGCCGCCTTTGCGCACGCGGGGCGCGGCGAGACGCAGCACGCGAGGATAGTCGTCTTTATCGACGTCATTGAAGACGATGTCGAATTGCTGTTTTTCCTCCGAAAGCAATTCCAGAGCATCCCCGGTTTTCACGCTTATGCGGTTGGCGACTCCGGCACGCTGAAAAAAGCCGCGCGCCTTCTCCGCGTTCTTGGGATCGCCGTCGGTGTAGATGACGCGTCCACCATCGGCGATGGCGCGAGCCCACCAGATGGTGGAATAGCCAATGGCCGAGCCCATCTCGAAGACGGTTTTGGCCTGGATCATCGTGGCCAGTTGGTAGAAGATGCGTCCGACAGCGGGGCCGACGATGGGAATCTTTTTCTGCGCGGCTTCCTCTTCCATCTCGGAAAGCACTTCATCGCGCGGAGGAAGCATGTTGTAGAGATAGTCTTCTACAGGGCTGACGGTGATTCCGCCCATACGCCAGTGAGATACGTCGATAGAGTTCGGCAAGGCCTCACCTCAATGATTTTTGATTTGATTTTTGATTGTTGATTTGAAAGCAAAACCCCTGGGCTCGGGCGTTTGGCGTTTCAATCAACAATCAAAAATCATAAATCAACAATTAGATTGTTTGTCCCGGCTTCATCTCCACGATCTCGATACCCTGAACAAGTTTCTGCAAGTCGCTTGGCCTTCCGGTCAGGACCGGGAACGTTCCGAAATGCATGGGAATGACCGTCTTCGCCTTCAGAAGATTGCAAGCATACGCGGCCTCGCGCGGCGACATGGTGTAGTGATCCCCAATTGGAATCATGGCGATTTCGGGCGCGTACAGGTCGCGGATGATGGCCATGTCTCCGAAGACGTTCGTGTCTCCGGCATGATAGACCTTCACGCCGTTGGAGAATTCGATCACGTAGCCGCAAGCCTCGCCACCGTAGACGATCTCGTCACCGTCTTTGATACCGCATGAGTGGTCGGCATGCACCATGGTGACCTTGATGTCTCCTACGGTCTGCGTGCCGCCTTTGTTCATGGCGGAGGTGTTTTTGACGCCCTTCTTCTCAATCCAGCCGCAGAGTTCAGGAATACCGACCACCGTCGGATTGTGTTTCTTGGCGATTTCGACAGCGTCTCCGATGTGATCGAAGTGTCCGTGAGTGCAGAGCATGACGTCGAGTTTCTTGATGTTCTTTTCGGACTCGGGACAGGAAGGATTGCCCATGACCCAGGGATCGACGAGGATGGTTTTTCCGCCGGGAGTTTCGAAGCGGAAGGTGGCGTGTCCGAGCCAGGTAATTTTTAGGCCTTTAAGGTTCATGGAAACAGCTCCTAGCATTTGGCACTTAGCATTTGGCGAATCTGAAATTGGCCAGATGCAAGGGCCAATTGCTAAGCGCTTCTCGAAGTCCCCTATTTTAGTGAGTGAAGGAGATTTGGCGCAATTCGGACGACTCTGTGGACACGCACCTTGGCTACATCCGCGTTGCCAGGGTGCGAAAGACGCGCCTGAACTGCGCCTCTACCCGAAGTTTCAGTGCATCTGGATTCGCACGAGATGTTCGCCGCTACGTGAGTTATTTGGCACAAACATTGACGATCATGGTTTACTAGGAATCCGTGACGGAACCTAAAGTTCTAATTTCTCGCGACGAAATTGCTACCCGGGTCGCCGAGATGGGTGCGCAGATCACCCTCGACTTCGCTGGGCAGGCAGTTATCTTTGTTGGCGTCCTTAAGGGCGCGGCGATTTTCTTGAGCGACTTGGCGCGGCAGGTGCATCTGGACTCCACATTCGACTTTATTGGCGTGTCGAGCTATGGCAACCGGCCCAGCCCGACGCAGGAGTTGAAGGGCGGCTGGGATTCAACCGGCGAAGTGCGGCTGACGAAAGACGTGGATCATTCGTTGCGCGACAAGAATGTGATTCTCGTCGAGGACATTCTCGATACTGGGCTGACGTTGACGTATCTGAAGAGCATTCTCCTCTCACACCAGCCGAAGGCATTCAAGATCGCCGCTCTGCTCGATAAACCTTCGCGGCGCAAGAAACCGATCCACGGCGATTACGTGGGATTCAGCATCCCTGATGAGTTCGTGGTGGGATACGGACTGGATTACGCAGAGCGATACCGCAATTTGCCAGACGTGTGCGTATTACCCCGGGAGTGACGGTCGACCCGGCGTTTATGGTAAAACTCGCTTATGTCTCGCGCCATCGATTCTTCGATCCCGTTACCTTTAGACTCGTGGCCTTCTGTCGCTCGCCTGATCGATCACACGCTTTTGAAACCTGAGACCACGGCTGCGCAGGTTGGACGGATATGTCAGGAAGCGGTGTACTACGGATTTCCCACTGTGTTTGTGCATCCTTCGTATGTCGCGTTGGCAGCGGGGATCCTGCGCGGAAGTGGGGTGAAAGTGGGAACACCAATTGGGTTCCCGCAAGGGGCGACGCTTTCGTCCGTAAAGCGGTTCGAAACTGTCGAAGTGTTGCGCGAGGGTGCCGGCGAGATCGACATGGTGCTCAATGTAGGGGCGTTGAAATCGGGATATCGCGACTTGGTGCAAGCCGATATTCGCGGTGTAGTCGAAATCGCACATGGGGCAGGAGCGTTATTGAAGGTCATTCTTGAGACAACCTTACTCACACTTGAAGAGAAGATTCTCGCTAGCGAGTTGGCGATCGTAGCCGGGGCCGACTTTCTGAAAACATCGACTGGATTGGTAGGCGGGGCCACAGTGGAGGACGTACGGCTACTGCGCTCGGTAGCGGGCACAAGAGCGCGGGTCAAAGCGTCGGGCGGAATTCGAACCGCCGAAGAATTATTCGCTATGGTGGCGGCAGGCGCGGACCGCATTGGTACCAGCGCCGGAGTGGAGATAGTGCGCGGCATGGGCGCGCCCGAGATGTGAGTTGAGATCGAAAACATCTGCGGTTCTCGCGGTTTTGCGCGTTCTTCACTGCAATCCTGAAGCATTCTGATACGGCTGGTATCATAGGCGTTCGTGGAAACGACAGCTCCCCAATCCGATTTGCAATCAAAAGTTGAGCCGCTACTGCTGGAAGTGGCGGACGTGGTCAATACCACGCTCGACCTCGACACAACGCTGAAGCGCGTGGCGGAACTGGTGCGGAAGGTCATCGACTATGACATCTTCGCCATACTGCTGCTGAACGAAAAATCGCAGGAGCTGTATTTTCGATTTCAGGTGGGGTATCCGCGGGAGTTGGCAGAAAGGCTGCGGATCAAAGTGGGCGAAGGCGTCACGGGAATTGCGGCGGAACGGCGCGAAGCGATTCTGGTCCACGACGTCAGCAACGAAAAGGGCTACATCTCAGCGGTGCCGAATGTGCGCTCGGAGTTGGCGGTTCCGCTGATCGTGAAGAATCAGTTGATTGGAGTGCTCGATCTCGAGTCTCCTGAGCCGAATCATTTCACCGAAGAGCACAAGCGATTACTTACGCTGATCGCCTCGCGCATGGCCGTAGGTATTGAGAATGCCCGGCTCTACACGCGTTCCACACGACAGGCAAAGACGCTGGTCCTGCTCAATGAAATCGCGCGCGAGCTGACGTCGATTCTGAATCTCGATGAACTACTCAAGCGCATTGCTGAACTGCTGGCGCGACTGATCGATTATCAAATGTTCAGCATTCTGCTGCTCGATCCCGAGGGCGAGAAGCTGCAGCACCGCTTTTCCCTGCGCTTTCAGGAGAACATCCATCTCAAGCATGACGTTGCCCTGGGTGTGGGCCTGGTGGGATACGCGGCGCAGCACAAGCAGGCGGTGTTGGTTCCCGATGTCAGCAAGGATACTCGCTATGTGTTGCTGAATCCCGAAACGCGGTCAGAACTCGCCGTGCCGTTGATCTACAAAGACAAGGTGATCGGAGTGCTCGATCTGGAGCATACGCGGCGAGGGTTCTTCACTGAGGACCACAAGCGAACGGTGACGACGCTCGCGGCGCAGGTGGCGATCGCACTCGAGAATGCGCGCCTCTATGAAGAGATTGCGCGGCAGGAAGCGCGGTTGGAGCGCGATCTATCACTCGCGCGAGAACTGCAGTTCCGTCTGCTGCCTCATGCCTTGCCGAAACTTCCGAACCTTGAAGTGGCGGCGAAGTTCGCTCCAGCCCGGGCGATCGGCGGAGATCTGTATGACTTCGTGAACTATTCCCTGTCGCGATCCGCGATCGTCGTGGGAGATGTGAGCGGAAAAGGGGCTCCCGCGGCGATTTATGCGGCGCTGGTAAGCGGGATTCTGCGATCGCACGCGCCTATTGAGCCGGGTCCGGCTGAGATGTTGTCGGCTGTGAACTTCTCGCTGGGTGAGCGGCGCATTGATGCACAATTCGTTTCGCTGATCTATGCCGTGTGGGATGATCCCAACCGGACGCTTACCGTCGCCAATTCTGGACTTCCTCGTCCGATTTACTGCCACGATGGAAAGATCGAGATCATCGAAGCGACTGGATTGCCGCTGGGGCTGTTCGATGAGGCCGACTACGACGAGTTCACCTTCCGCGCCAAGCCCGGAGATCTGTTCGTGTTCTTCAGCGACGGCATTCTCGACGCCCGTAACAAGGCGGGAGAGATGTTCGGACGAACCCGAGTGGAAAAGCTAGTCGCGGGATGCGAAGAACAAACCGCCGATTGCGTAGTCGACTCGATCTTCAAAGCGGTCGCCAAATATGCTAAGGGCGTCGAGGCGTTTGACGATCAAACCGTGGTCGCGATCAAAGTCAAAGGCGGCCCCGGAAAGCGCAAGTGAGCGGCATGACTGGACGTCCGCCTGCGTTTTCTTATCGAGCAGTCCGGAAGGGATTGCTTCGACGTGCCTCGCAGGAATCTATTCTGCGATGTGACGAAATTCCCTTGCCGCGCCTGGCGGAGCGGTATGGCACGCCGCTCTATGTTTATTCTGCGACGACGATCCGCGAGCGCGCTCGCGCGTTCCAGCGGGCGTTTCGGAAAGCGGACTTCACGCTCTGCTATTCGGTCAAAGCGAATTCCAATCTGAGCATTATGCGATTGCTCGCGAACCTGGAGTGCGGCTTTGACGTGGTGTCAGGCGGCGAACTCGAACGAGTGCTACATCTAGGACGGAAAGCAGCGAAGCAAGTCGTTTTTTCGGGCGTGGGCAAGCGGCGCGAGGAACTTGAAGCTGCGCTTCGGGCCGGTATTCTGCTCTTCAACGTGGAGAGTGAATCTGAGCTCCTGTTGCTAGCGGAATGCGCATCCCGACTGAAACGAAGCGCACCGGTAGCATTACGTGTGAATCCCGATGTGCCGGCGAAGACGCATCCTTATATCTCGACGGGATTGCATCAGCACAAATTCGGTATTCCCGTTGGACAGGCTCGCCAGCTTTATGCGCGAGCGTCGGGTATGAAGAGCCTAAAAACGCGCGGAGTAAGCGTGCACATCGGGTCGCAGATCACCGAAGTCGAGCCATTCGCTCTGGCGATGGAACGGGTGGCCGACTTGGTGCGGGACCTGCGCAAAGACGGACACCGCATCGAATATGTAGACGCGGGAGGCGGCCTCGGAATCGCTTATGAGGGAGTGGATGGACCAGAATTCGGGCAGTATGCTTCAGCGCTACTGCGGCCGCTGAAAGGGTTGAAGGTGCATTTGTTGCTGGAGCCGGGACGGTCAATCGTTGGTGCGGCCGGAGCGCTGGTGACGCGGGTGCTTTATCGCAAAACCAACAACAGCAAGAAATTTGTCATCGTCGATGCCGCGATGAACGATCTGCTGCGCCCTTCTCTCTATAACGCGTTTCACGAGATTGTTCCCGTGCAAGGACAGAAGGATGCCGCCACCGAGACTGTCGACTTGGTAGGTCCTGTGTGTGAAACGGGGGATTTCTTCGCGAGGGGTAGAGAAATTCCGGTCCTCGCTGAAGGCGATTTGGTGGCCATCCTCGACGTCGGAGCCTATGGGATGGCCCTCTCGTCGAATTACAATACGCGCCCTCGGGCTGCGGAAGTCTTGGTCGATGGAAAGACGGCGCGGGTGATTCGGCGACGGGAGAGTGTCCAAGACTTACTGCGGGTCGAGGAGCCCTGGTAGGCGTACGTATAAAATGTGTATTTTTGATGTATGATTGGGATAGGACGAGGTGGTGTATGTCGGAAAACAATGGGACGAATGGTGCGACGCGACGCGTGAACGTCATCTTCCCGCAGCAGGTGTATGACACTTTGCAGAAGCTGGCAAAGATGCAGAACATCACGATTTCTCAGGCATTGCGGCAAGCCATCAACATCAGTGATCTGATTGTGAGCGCCGATAAAGATGAGAAGGCGCGTATCCTGATTGACCGCGATGGCAAGACACAGGAACTGAAACTCGTTCGCTAACTGCAACGAGTTGGGTAGACTGCGTGGGTGGTGGCTGTCGGCCATCACCCAATTTGTTTTTTGGGAGTGCGACTTGAGCGACGAACCTTTGCAGAACGCAGCGCCGGAAGATGAAGCGTCTTTGGACTTGACGGTAGATGAGGGAGCGCGTCCGGAACTCGAGAACTACAATCCGGAGAAACGAAGAGATTATGTTCGCCTGGTGATCAGCGTGGGACTGTTGCTGATTCTGGGCTTCGTGGTGGTGTGGGCGTGCGTGGAATCGGCGTCGTGGAAAGATCATTGGGAGCAGACGAAAGAGATGCTGCAAATTGTGCTTCCGGCCATCGTCGGGCTCATCGGATCGGCATTAGGATTTTATTTTGGCAGTAGCGGGAAGGGGCCGGGAGGGACGGGCATTTAAGTGCGGCAGCTCTGCGCAGAGATAGGCTTCGGCTTCCCCTCCGTTCGGAGTAACAATCGTCAACTTGTTGGTTTGAATCACAGCGACTCCAAAAAATTATTGACCGCGCGCAAGATTGGCTCAGGTTGCTGGATGTAGAGCGCGTGTCCCAGCGTGGGGAAACTCACGTGGACCGGATGCGCGAGTAACTTCAGCGCGAGTTGCACATCAGCGTCCGACATCAGGCCTCCCAGTTGGGGGCTGGCCTGGAGCAGGAGCGTGGGGCATTTGATGGTGCGAAGAAGAGCTTCTCCGTCCCAACCTTTGAGCGAAGTTCCATCGAGCGACATCGCATAGGTGTCGGGATCGACTCGCTTGACGCAGCGGGCCCACCACAGAAGAAACGCCTGATCGTTCCCGGGAAGATCCCCGATGCGTACGAGCTCGTCGAGACCGGGAAGCTTCAGTTTAATTTCAGCAAGGCCACGAGCAATTTCTTCGAGCGTACCGCCTTTCCTCGCGAGATCGCGCAATCCCCCAAAAAGCATCGGATAGTAGGACTGCTCAAAATCGGTGTTGGAAATCAGGTTGTCTCCCAGGATGATGGCTTTGACCAACTCAGGCTCGTGGGCGGCAACCCACATCGCGGCCATGCCGCCGAGAGAGTGTCCGAAGACGACGGCGGGCTCTTTCACTTTCTGGTGAAGAAAGCCAATGATGTCTTCGGAGTATTGCGTACCCCGGTAACCGCGAGAGATATGATTTGACTTGCCGTGTCCGCGAAGATCCACGGCATAGATATGCCAGCGCAAGGAGAGGCTCGGAATCAGCGGCAGAAAAACCTGCCATCGGCGGCCAAGGCCGTGCAGCAGCACGAGCGGCGGGCCGTTGTCTTCCCCTTCGGCGTAGTTGAGCACAACCTCGCCGCTGTCGAAGGACTTCTCTTCGAGTCCGTGATGGTGATCGCGATCGGGCTGGGTCACTGCGCGGCTCCTGCGTCGTAAACCAGCTTGCCGCCGACAAATGTCTTCAGCACTTTCACGTCACGAATCTTGACCGGATCAACCGTAAACAGGTCATCACTAACGATGACCATGTCGGCCAGCTTGCCGGGAGTGATGGAGCCCTTTACCGTGTCCTGAAATTCGGCGTAGGCCGAGCCCATGGTGTAGGCCTCGATGGCTTCTTTGATGGTGAGTTTCTGCTCGGGAAACCATCCATTGGGATTCTTGCCGTCGAGCGTCGCGCGAGTAACGGCGGCGTAGAGGCCGAACATCGGGTTGAGCGGGGCGACGTCCCAGTCAGTGCCGAAGGCCAGGCGAACGCCGTGATCGAGGAAAGTGCGAAACGCGTAAGTGCGGCTGGCGCGATCATGTCCGATGCGGCTTTCGGCCCAACGACCGTCATCGATGGCGTGATAGGGCTGGACGGAGGCGATCACGTGCAACTGAGCGAAGCGGTCAAAATCTTTAGCAGCCACATGTTGTGCGTGCTCGATGCGGAAGCGGCGGTTGGCATCGCCGTGGGCTTTCACAATGTCGGAGTAAAGATCGAGAATAATCGAGATGCCCTGATCTCCAATGGCGTGGGTACAGAGTTGCAATCCGGCGGCGTCGGCCTTCATCATGCGGTCGCGCATGAGCGAGAGTGGCTGCATGGTGTCGTTGAGCAGGCCCCGATTGTCGGGCGTATTCAGATAGGGCTCGAAAAAGTAGGCGGTGGCAGCTCCCAACGATCCGTCGGCATAGGCCTTCAACGCACCGAGACGTAGATAAGGCCCTCCGAAGGCATGCCGGATGCCGATCTTCACCTGGTCATCAACTTGCGGTATTAATGGTGCAGCATAGATGCGGGTAATCAGTTCACCGCGCTCGAGCAGTTCCGAGTAGACGGCAATATCTTCGTAGTCGGGATTCATATGCTGCACGCTGGTGACCCCGACGGAAGCGGCGTGGGCCATAGCGCGCTTGACGACCTTCACCAGTTGATCATGAGTAAAAGGGGGAACGACTTTGAAGACCAGATCCTGCGCGGCGTCTTTCACGACCCCAGTGGGGTTGCCCTTCGCATCACGAACGATGACACCCCCGGGAGGGTCCGGGGTGTTCGCAGTGATACCTGCGAGTCCCAGGACGACGGAATTAGCGAGCGATTCGTGGCCGTCGTAACGGGTCACGAATACCGGCGTATTCGGTGTTAGTGGATCGATCAAGTCTTTGGTTGGAAGATTCGACGGCGTCCACTTGGTTTCGTCCCATTCGCCGCCGAGCACCCACTCGCCCTTATCGAGTTTCTTGGCCTGCTCGCCGATGCGGCGAGCGAACTCCTGTGGCGTCGCGGCGTCTTTGAGTTGGACGCGATCGAGGCTGGCGCCTCCATCGATGAAATGGACGTGGGCATCGTTGAACCCCGGCAAAAGAAGTTTCCCACCGGCATCGATCGCGCGCGTAGTCGGTCCACGCCATTGGTTGACTTCGTCATTCGATCCGACGGCCACAATACGGTCGCCAAGAACCGCGACAGCCTGGGCTTCGGGACGAGACGCATCGACTGTCCAGATCTTGGCATGATTGATGATCAGGTCGGCGGCCGGTTTGGATTGAGCGGCAAGAGGCAGCGCGAGAAAGAATATCCCGATAAGACGGCAAAGTGTTTTCATGGTCGGCAAAAAACCACCACACAGAGTCACAGAGAAAACCAACAATAGTAAAACCCTTCGGTATCGACGGAACCCAAAACAATAAAGATCTTTTTTCTGTTTTCAGTTTCTCTCTGTGACTCTGTGTCTCTGTGGTAAGGGTCCTAGCGCTGTCCCCATTTCAGCTTAGTGCGTAAAACATCAAAAAATGTTTTTTGCAGGCGCAGGAGCTGAACGCAGTAGTCAGACTTGCGACAAAGAATGCGGTCGCCATCGAACATAGGCATTCCGACTTGCCCGTCGATGCTGAGGTAGGCCTCTTCTTCCCCGGTTTTCACCACGATTTCGATTTCCGAAGTCTCACGGACCACTAACGGACGGTGAGTGAGCGCGTGCGCCGACACGGGCGTGATTACGAACGCCGCTACCGAAGGCATGAGGATCGGCCCTCCGGCAGCCAGCGAATATGCGGTCGAACCTGTAGGCGTTGAGACAATCAGGCTGTCGGCCTTGTAACTGGAGACAAACACACGGTCGACATAAACGTCGCAGTGGTTCAGACGGGCGATGGTGCTTTTGCCGACCACCACGTCGTTAAGCGCATCGTACTTGGCGACGCAAGCATTGGCGCGCATCACTTCACAATGCACCATGGACCGTGACTCGGTCTGACACTCCCCCTGATCGATAGCGGCGAGGGTCGAATACAGCTGTTCCAGCGGGACTTCGGTGAGAAATCCGAGAGAGCCCAAGTTTACTCCAAGAATGGGGACACAGGATTTTGCCACAGCTCGAGCGGCGGCGAGCAGAGTTCCATCGCCTCCGAGAACGACCACGAAATTCAGCGAGTGGTTGACCATTTCGCTGCGATGCATCACGGTCGCGCCGGTTGCGTAAGCGGCGGTTTCATGATCGACGAGGACCTCATATTGGTGCGTCCGCAGCCAATTGACCAGTTCCGGGACCACGCTGGCTAGTTCTGGCTTCTCCGGTTTAGAGACGATGGCCGCGGATTTCTTGGGGGTGGATGGGCCGGTTTCCATGTGAAGTTTGCATTGTACAGAAAACGAGTACCCAGTACCGAGTACCCCGTACCGAGCAAAAGCTCTACCGCAAAGTGCGCTAAAAAAACTATGGGAGGGCTCGCAGCAGGAATTCGCGATTGCCTTCGGCTCCGAGAATCGGCGAGTCGATCACGTCGACTTGCTGGAATCCCATGGCAGCGACAGTCTGGCGGACCCTCGCGACCGCGGCTAGTTGGACCGCCTCGTCACGAACGATGCCGCCCTTCCCAACCTGTTCGCGGTTGGATTCGAATTGCGGCTTTACCAGGACAACAAGCTGGCGGCCCTGGAGATCCGCCGGTGACCGGGGAAATGCGGCAGCAATCACGGCCGGCAAAACAAGCGTGGCCGAGATGAACGACACATCCGTGACAATCAGATCGACAAATTCGCCGAGATGTTCGTGAGTCAGATAGCGGGCGTTAGTTTTCTCGAGTAGACGGACACGCGAGTCTTGGCGAAGGCGGAAGTCGATTTGGCCATGTCCGGTGTCGACAGCGATGACGCGGGCCGCGCCGCGCTGCAGAAGACAGTCGGTAAAGCCTCCAGTGGACGCGCCGACGTCGAGACAGACTTTGTTGCTAACGTCGATCTGCCAGTGATCGAGAGCGCGCTCGAGTTTGAGTCCGCCTCGGCTGACGTATTTCAGATCTTCTCCGAGAAGGCGAATTACGGCTTCAGAGTCGATCGTGGCACCCGACTTTTCGATTTTCTGCTCGTTAGCTAATACTTTGCCCGCGAGTATGAGCGCTTGCGCGCGTTCTCGCGAAGCGGCTATGCCGCGTTCTACCAGCAACTTGTCGGCTCTAACCTTCATCTCCACTCGAATCGCCCATCGGTGGTCCGGGTACACCACAAAAGTGCTAGCACCCGGCTTTGTGCAGAATGCTGAACTGCCTGTGCATCACGGAGTTACAAGTATACATTCCACGTTTTCCACAGAATTATCCACTGGTGTGTTGAAAAGTTCGACTTACACGGAACCCTGTAGGCCGAGATGTTGTTGTTCAAACAGCAAAGGCGCGGCTGAGCCGCGCCTTTACCCACGAAATTTGGAAGACCGGACTAGCCCGCGACTTCTTCGAGCAGCTTCTGGTCGATATCGAAGTTGGCGTGGACGTTCTGCACGTCATCCTGTTCTTCGAGAGCTTCGAGCAGGCGGATCATGGTGTTGGCGGCTTGCCCTTCGAGCTTGATGTAGTTCTGCGGAATCATCGAGACGCTGGCCGAAGCAGGCTCGATGCCCGCTTTCTTCACCGCTTCGAGGACGGCTTCATAGGCCGACGGTTCGGTGAGGATTTCCCAGTTATCGCCGTCGTCGCGGAGATCTTCTCCGCCGGCTTCGAGCACGATGGCCATCAGATCATCTTCTTTGGCAAGCGTCTTCGGGACAACGATGTCACCCTTCTTGTGGAACATCCACGAGACGGCGCCGGCCTCGGCCATGTTGCCACCGTTTTTTCCGAAGCAATGGCGGATTTCACTCACCGTGCGATTACGGTTGTCGGTATTGATCTCGGCGAGGATGGCGACGCCGCCCGGGCCGTAGCCTTCGAGCGTGAACTCTTCGTAAGTCGCGCCGGGCAGTTCGCCGGTGCCGCGCTGGATAGCGCGCTTGATGTTGTCGGCGGGCATATTCTCGGACTTCGCCGCCAGGATCGCCGTGCGCAGACGCGGATTGGTGTCAGGATCGCCACCGCCGTTCTTGGCGGCAATCCCAATTTCCTTGATCAGACGGGTGAATATCTTTCCCCGCTTGGCGTCAAGTGCGCCCTTCTTGTGTTTAATTGTCGCCCATTTGGAATGGCCAGACATGGAGATACCCTCGTCTTTAATAATCTTGAATTGCGCTGATCGTATTTACGCAGGAATCGCCCGAAGAGGAGATCACTGGTTTGCCCTCGAAACGAATGCAGGCGAACTGAGATTATAGCATGCGGGTAAGGCAGTTTGGAGCACCTAGCCTTGGGGGAGAGCAGTCTTCCGTTGCCTCTCTTTGTACGCGTAAACCACTGCCAACAAAGGTGCTGAGATCAAGACCCCCCAGAACGGGATGATCACCCCGAGTACCAGCGGAGTCAGAATCGAAGCCCACATGGGGACCCGGGCGGTGCGTTTCATCAGATAAGGCTGGAGCAGGAAGCCGTCAATCCCAACAATGACGGCATAGAGGATTAGCACGTAGAGCGGATGTTCCCAGTCCCCCCAGCGCAAAGTTGCGGCGAGAGCGGGACCAAGCAGTCCCAGGACCGGTCCGATATGCGGGACGATTTGCAGAACCGCGGCGAGCAGCGCCCAGAACGGAGCCCACGGGACCTGAATAATGGAGAGGCCGATCCACCATAGAGCGGCGACAGCCAGCGAATCCTGAAATTGAGCGATGGCCCAGTTCTTGAGTGCGCCTCCCGTTAAACGAACATGATCGCCGAGATCCATGCGGCCATCCTTCAAACGCGTACATCCTACTTTAGCAGCGACGCGGAGTTTTCTCAGACCAGCCTGTAAACCCCGGCCGCGGGAAGTCGTCCATAGTCATAGCAGCCCAGGAGTCGAAGGAACGTGGGAACGGCACTGACGACAGCTTTACAAGCCCCGGTGGAAGAACGAGCGTCAACCGCTGCCGGCGGCGACTTCGACTCAATCGTTCGCCTGCATCAGAAGCGCGTCTACCGGGTCGTCTATCTGCTGGTCAGAGACGCGGACGCAGCCGATACGTTGACGCAGGAGTGCTTCCTGCGGGCGTATCAGAAGTTAGAGAGCTTTCGCGGGGAATGCCGCATCGACACCTGGCTGTTGCGGATCGCAGTCAACCTGGCGAAGGATCACGCCAAGAATCGGCGGGTGTCATTCTGGCGGAAGCTGATTGGGCTCGATGACACTAACGACGGAGACGGCGTCCCGATTCCGGTACACGCGCATGATCCGTCGCCTGAGCGAGTACTTCTAGCGCGTGAAGAAATGCAAGCGGTGTGGTCGGTGGTTGATTCGCTTTCGCCGCAACAGCGCACCGTGTTCCTCTTGCGATTTACAGAAGAGATGTCGCTGGCGGAGATCGCCGAGATATTAGGTGTGCGGGTTGGTAGCGTGAAGGCGCAACTGTCGCGCGCGACCGGAAGCGTCCGCAAACGGATGAGGGAGCAGCAATGGAGATAAGGGCGCATTTGACGGACGAAGAATTAACCGAGGCTGTGTCGAATCCCGGCAGAGGGCTAGTCGCGCACCTGGACGTGTGCGACTCCTGCCGGATGGAGGTGGGGCGGCTGCGCCGGGCGCTCGACGCAGGATTGCTCGAGGCCGTCCCATCCGACGACTTCTGGCAGCGTCAGAGAGCGGCGATCCAGGAACGGATCGTGGTAGTGCGAGAAGCGCGTCGCCAGAGAACACCGCGGTTGGCGTGGGCTGCGCTGGCTGCAACCATCTTGCTGGGAACTTTGTGGATGAATGACGCCGAGAAGCCAGGGGCGTCCCAACAAGTCCAGATTGATGACCAGGAGCTCATGATTGCGGTGGACCACGCGATGCAAAGCGACGTGCCGGAGGCGCTTGCGCCCGCTTCCCTGCTGGCGCAAGAGATAAGTCAGTCGGATGGAACGCAGTCCAACTCACGAACTCATTCGAAGGAGACGGTCGATGAAAACTAGAGTATTAATTCTGTTGGCTGTGGTTATGGGCTGCGCGGGAGTAGAAGCGCAGAAAGCGCCGTCGCCTCCGCCAGGAACAGACGGAAGAGTGGTCATCCGGCGGCACGAGATGGGCAAGTGGTGGCAGGATTCGGAAACCGCCAAGAAGCTGCAGCTCAGCGATAGCCAGATCGCACAACTCGACCAGACGTTTCTCGACCATCGTTTGAAACTGATCGACGACGGCGCCGAGATGGCCAAGCAGGATTTGAAACTGCAGGCGCTGCTGGATGCTGACGTGCCCAATGAGGGCCAGATCAATTCTCAGGTTGATCAGGTGCTGGCGGCGCGCGGGAAGCTGGAGCGCGAAAGCACCATGATGAATCTAGACCTGCGCAAAGTGCTGACGGTTGAGCAATGGCGGCAGTTGAAAGCCATTCACGGCGATCGCGGGATGGGTGGGGATAAATTCTTCTATCGATTCCAGACCGGAGGGCCAGGAGGGCCCGGCGCCCCTCTCCCACCGCTTCCGCCCCCAGGACCCGGACCCGACGAACAATTCTGATTTCAGGTTCGGGTACCGGTGGCCGTTCGAGAGTTTCTCTCGGGCGGCTTTTTTCTTCGTGCTAAACTTTTCTTATCCCCGCAAGTGAGGAAGCCTTCATGAAATTTGGCGTGCTCATCTTCCCCGGATCCAATTGCGATCACGATGCCTACTGGACTATCCAGAATGTGGCCAAGCAGCCGGTCACGTTCCTGTGGCACGATTCGCACGATCTGGAGAATTGCGACGCCATCATCGTGCCCGGAGGCTTTGCCTATGGCGACTATCTCCGCACTGGGGCAATAGCGAAGTTTTCGCCTGTCATGGAATCAGTGCGTAAATTTGCTGACGGCGGAGGGTTGGTGCTGGGGATCTGCAACGGGTTCCAGATCCTCTGTGAATCGGGGTTACTGCCGGGAGCGCTCACTCGCAATGTCGGGTTGAAGTACGTCTGCAAGCCGGTGCACGTGCGGGTCGAGAATGCCGACACACCCTTCACAAGCGCGTGCCGCGAGGGCGAAGTGCTGACCATTCCCATCGGGCACATGGATGGGAATTACTTCTGCGATGAAGCGATGTTGGCCGACTTGAAGCGAGACAAGCGAATCGTATTTCGCTACTCGTCGCTGGGCGGGGAGATCACCGCCGAGGCAAATCCGAATGGATCGCTCGACAACATTGCAGGAATTTGCAGTGCAGGACGCAACGTCCTGGGTATGATGCCGCACCCGGAGCGATTCAGCGAACCGGAGTTGGGTGGGACCGAAGGATTTAAGATTTTCGAATCACTGGTGACCGCGATGGCGACGAAGTAGTTCCGCTCACGAAGGCTCTCTAGAGTTTCTGCCCCACCGCTACTTGTCCTGCGAGAAGAAAACGTCTTGGGATATTTACCCTCGCCGCAGAGCTTGAATGATCCGAAATCTTTAAACCACGGGCCCACGGGAACAATCGGTTTGGTCTCAAGCCAGACTCGAAGTCGATTGAGATCGTCGAGACTGATGTTGCGATCACGCATCCGCTCAACGAGGTGATCGCGAATGCCGGACGGGATTCGCGACCAACCTTCAATTTGGGGCATTACTCTCCAAACACCATGCGGCCTAATTCGTCCCCCAAACGCTTCGCTTGATCGGGATCGTCCGCAGCACGAAAGCGTTCCGCAAGTTCGAAGAATTCCTTCTCTTTTTGCTTTCGCGCTTCGATACCCAATTCAATCAGTTCCACCAAAACCCGGTTATCACTCAAGCGCTGGCTCTTGGCCAGGCGATCTACTTGCTTAGCAATGGGAGCGGGAAGGGATACACTGCGTCGGACATGCTTGGTGGTTGGCATGGCACCATTATACACCATTTTGGTGCGGCCGGTAAGCATGCGATAGCCACCCAACCCAAGAGCCTTTCACCGCAAAGGTCGCAAAGAAAATCGCGCAGAGAACGCAGAGAAGATCTTCTACTGTCTGATCCTCGGGTTTACCGCTGAATACAACAGATCCGTCAGGAAGTTCACCGCCACATAAGTCAATCCAATCGCCAGAATACATCCCTGCACCAAGTAGTAATCCCTACGGCTGATGGCTTGGATGGTGAGGCGCCCGATGCCTGGCCAGGAAAAAATCGTTTCGGTCACAATAGCTCCGGCCAGTAGCGCGCCGAACTGTAACCCCAGCACCGTGATCACCGGAATCATGGCGTTGCGCAGAGCGTGGCGATAGACGACTGCACGCTCAGTGAGTCCCTTGGCACGGGCGGTGCGGATGTAATCCTGACTCAACTCTTCGAGCATGGACGTGCGCACCATGCGGGTGAGAATCGCAGCCAGCGCTCCGCCCATGGTGATTGCAGGCAGAACCAGGTGTGCGAAAGTGCCGGAACCTGAGACCGGGCAGCCATCCCATCTTGATCGAGAACAGCAGAATCAAGATCGGTCCTAAGGCGAAATTGGGGAACGACAGGCCGAAAAGTGAGATTACGCTGAGGGCGCGGTCGTCCCACAGATTGCGGCGCTGTGCGGAACGCACTCCTGCGGGAACGGACAACAAGATCGCAACCACCAGCGCGGCTAATGTCAGCTGCAGGGTGTACGGATAACGCTGCGCGATCAGCGTGCTCACGTTCTGATTGAATTGCAAAGAAGGGCCGAGATCCCCATGAAGTACGCCTTTCCAGTAATGCAAGTACTGCGTGCTCAAAGGCTCGTCGAGCCCGTAGGCATGACGCGCAGCTTGAACATCGGTGGCCGGAGCGCCTTCTCCCAGCATTTGCAGGATAGGATCGCCGGGCACAAGGTGGATCAGTAGAAACACGAGCGACACCACCAGCCAGATGACTGGAAGGGTGTACAACACGCGAAGGGAGAGGTAGCGAAACATCTAGTCGTTGGTCGTTCGTCGTTGGTCGTTGGCCAACCTGAAAGCTTGACGCTCAGGGCTCAGATTCTTAGTCCCCTGCCTGGCCCAATCTTGCGGCTTCCACTTTTTCTATTTTTACCTTGGCGATTCGATGGCCTTCCATTTCCTCAACCGCGAAGCGGTGATTCTCGTAGGTGAAAGTGTCGCCTACTTGGGGAATCTTCTGCAGGCGGGCAAGAATGAACCCAGCCAAGGTTTCGAATCCCGCATCGTGCGGGAGGACCAGTTCGTATTGCGATTCGAGATCGCGAATATTCTCCGAGCCGTCCAGCGTTAGGGATGTTTGGCCTTCGAGGACTGGCTGCTCGGGCGGGGCGACGTCGAACTCGTCTTCGATCTCTCCTACCAACTGCTCGAGGATATCTTCTGCCGTGATCATTCCGGCGGTGGAACCAAATTCGTCAACCACGACAGCCAGATGCCGTTTGCGCTGTTTGAATTCCTCGAGCAGTTCCATCAGCACTTTGGTTTCGGGGACCACCAGTACGTCGCGCATGATCTGGCTGATCTTCATGGCAGCAATGCGGCCGGCGATGGGCTGGACAGGATTGGCATTCAGGCGCATGCGGGTCCAACGCATCAGATCTTTCGAATAAAGGACACCGATGATGTGTTCGGGACCGCGCTGCGGATCGTAAACCGGGATGCGCGAATGCTGCTCGTCAACCACGCGCTGCAGGGCATCGTGAAGCGTCATGTCTCCGGGCAAAGAGAAGATGTCGGGACGGGGAACCATGACCTCGCGAACTGTTATGTTCTCGAGTTCGAGGGCATTATGAATCATTTCTTCCTGGAACTCGGGGATCTGCCCGAACTGGCGGCTGGCGCGTAACGATAAGTTTCAACTCATCCGGAGAGTGGACAGTTCCCTGCCGAATGCGGTGCGATCCGAAGACGCGCAAGACAGACCCGGCCGCCCGGCTCATGACATAGAGCAACGGCCGCGCCAGGGTAAGGAAGACATCCATGGGGGCGGCGACGGCAAGCGCTACTTGCTCGGCGCGTTGCAGAGCCAGCGATTTCGGCACCAGTTCGCCAAGGATCACGTGCAGGCATGTGATCAGCAGGAAGGCGACAACGATGGCTATCCCATGCGAGTAAATCGAGGCGTATGGGACATTGCCCAGCCCAGCTTCAACCATGCGGGCGAGAAGAGGCTCCCCCACCCAGCCAAGAGTCAGGCTGGTAAGGGTGATACCCAACTGGACGCCATTCACCACCTCATTGAGATTGCGATGCAGTTTCTGGACGGTGCGGGCGCCGATACGGCGAGCCTCGATGAGCTGCTGGATGCGAGTATCGCGCACGCTCACCAGGGCAAATTCTGCTGCCGCGAAAAAGGCGTTGGCTGCTACCAGGAGCAGGATGAGAAACACCCGGAGCAGCACTAGAGCAACCATTAGCGGCTAATTCTAACATTCCAAAGGGAGTAAGGTGAGACAGAAGGTCATGTAGAATGAACAGGAAGCGGGGAACGGTATTGGCTCACCCCCCGCGATCTTCGGTTTTGGTTCCATCGAGGTAACCCGCCCGCGATTTTCTGCTTCCATTTCTTAGGTTGCGCGGTCTAACGCAACGGGTATCAGCAGTCAACCGGCGGGAACGAAATCTGGGACATCCGCATTCAGCGGAACAAAACACAAACATCCTTCGTAACTATCATTGAGAGCCGATCTTACTAGCGCCAGGAGGCAGATGTGAACGGCAACGGTAATACCAAAAAGAAGCGACGCAAACGGATCATCATTATCAGCGTGGTGGTCGGCGTGGTCCTACTGTTCGCGCTAGGACTCATGGCATTCACCCGCGGCGGCACCAAGATCGATCCTACGAAACTGGCGAAAGTTGAGAAGGGCGATCTGGCGAAGAGCGTGGTCGCGACCGGCAAGGTGACCCCGATTGTAAAAGTCGAGGTAAAGAGCAAGGCCAGCGGTATCGTGAAAAAGCTCTACGTCGAGTACGGCGACACGGTGAAGCAGGGACAGTTGTTGGCGCAGCTCGACAAGATCGAGATCGAAGCTCAGGTGGAACAGTCTCGGGCGGCCCTGGCCGCAGCAGAGGCCAACCTGACCAGCTCTCAGGCAGACTTTGAGCGCGCCAAGGTGGATGCAGAAGGCCCCGATGTTCCCATGAACAAGCGCGCCTACGATCGGGCGCAGAGCATGGCGAAAGACGGAGTGGTTTCCGCCTCAGCCCTCGATGACGCACAGAAGAATTACGACATGTCTGTGAACAAACAGAATGTGTCTAAGGCTCAAGTGACCGTGCTGAAGGCCAAGATTGCGCAGGCCCAGGCGCAGGTTGCACAGGATCAGGCCAATCTGAAACAGCTTGACGAGCAACTCAGCTATACCGACATCGTTTCTCCCATGAATGGAATTGTGCTCTCGCGCGACGTGGAAGTCGGCGATGCGGTCAGCTCGATTTTGGTGTTGGGATCGTCGGCGACTTTGGTCATGACCATCGGCGATACTAGCGAAGTCTATGTCAAGGGCAAGGTGGATGAGAGCGACATCGGGAAGGTCTATCTGGGTCAGCCTGCCCGGATTAAAGTCGAGTCTTTCAAAGACAAGACGTTCAACGGCAAGGTTACAAAGATCTCTCCGATGGGCGTGGAGAAAGACAACGTCACCACTTTCGAAGTGCGAGTCTCGATCAACAATCCCGGCGGCGAACTGAAGGCAGAGATGACGGCGAACGCCGAGATCATCCTCGATGAACACAAGAACGTTCTTCAGATTCCTGAAGGCGCCATCATGTACGACAAAGACAAGAAGGCGTCTGTAGAGATTCCCGATTCTAAGCAGAAAGACGGAAAGAAGAAGATTCCTGTAGAGATCGGTATCTCCAATGGCGCCAAGACCGAGTTGCTCAAAGGACTGAAGGAAGGCGACCAGGTAGTGTTGCAGTAACAATCCGAATTTCCGGTTCCCAACCAGGTTCGGACATGCGGGGTACGGGTCGCGAAATCCGTGCCCTTTTTGATTGGAGAAAAGCCATGAAGCGAATTGCCGCACGCGCCTTGCTAATGACATGTCTGGCTGTGCTTCCGGCCGCGGCCTCAGTGAAGGGATCGTTCGAACGGTCGTATTCGGTGTCGGGACAGGTTGACCTGGAAGTGCTGACACGATCGGGTGATATCACCTTACGGCCCGGTCCAGCCGGCGTGGTTACGATTCGCGGAAAAATATTTGTCAGTAACCGCCTATGGGACCACTGGTCCTCAGAGAAGCCTCCCGAGGTTGTCGAACTGGAGAAGAATCCTCCTATCCGGCAAAGCGGAAATGCCGTCAACATCGACTACGTGAACGTCCACAACATCTCCATTGATTACGAAATTACCGCTCCACTTGACACCAAGCTGAAAACCCGTACGGGATCCGGCGACCAGACGATCGAGGGCCTGCGCACTGCGGCAGAATTGGAAAGCGGCTCGGGAGACTTGCGCCTGAGCGACATGGTTGGAGGACTGCACGTGCACACGGGTTCGGGCAACGTCGAGGCGCGCGGTGTTGACGGAGCATTCTCGGCCGAAGCCGGCAGCGGCGACATCACGCTCGAGAGCAAGGGACCGGGAACCGTCCAGGTACATACCGGATCGGGGGACATTCGTTTGCGCGGGGTAAATGGATCGCTTCGCGTGGAAGCGGGCAGTGGCGATGTGGAAGTCGACGGGTCGCAAGCAGGACCATGGGAACTGCGCACAGGCTCTGGAAACGTCGAAGTACGCCTGCCAAGCGATGCCGCATTTGACCTCGACGCCACGACAAGTTCTGGCGAGCTCGTGGTCGACCATCCGGTGACCATGACGATTCAAGGCGACGTCCGAGGCTCGCGGCGTTCGGTGAACGGCAAAGTAGGAGGAGGTGGGTCGCAATTGTTGATTCACACTGGCTCGGGAGATGTGCATCTTTACTAACGGAAGTCGGGGAGAGAATTGTGATGAGAGCATTACAAAGCTTGATGAGCGTCGCCGTTCTTCTTGTCCTGGGATCCTTACCCGCGATCGCCTCGGAAGGCTCGTTTGATCGGACTCTAAGCGTCACCGGTTCGGTGCGGCTCGACGTCAGCACCGGCTCGGGCAGCATTCAGGTGCGCACAGGCTCTGGCAACCAGGTTCACGTCACGGGACACATCAAGAGCACCGATTGGTTTGGTAATGCCGAGGACCGTGTAAAGCAAATCGAGGCGAATCCTCCAATCCAACAGAGTGGAAATGACATCCGCATCGGTCACATCGAAGATCGCGAAATGATGCACAACATCTCCATCAGTTATGAACTCGTGATTCCCGCAGACACGGAGTTGCGTTCGCACACCGGATCGGGCACGCAAACGATCGCGGGCGTTCATGGAGCGACCGAAGTGAGTTCGGGATCAGGATCGCTTCATGTTTCGGACATCGGCAGCCGCCTAAGGGCGGAAACGGGATCGGGAGATATTGATCTCGATCGCATACAGGGCGGGGTGCGGGCGCGGGCCGGAAGCGGTTCGATTCGCGCCACAGCCGTGGCAGGCGGGTTCGACGCGGAGACTGGCAGCGGACGCATTTCGCTGGAGCAGTCGGCGCCTGGATCAGTGCGAGTAGATACTGGCTCTGGCGGTATGGAACTGCGGGGCGTCAAGGGTTCGCTTGATGCGCGCGCGGGAAGCGGAGGCATCCAGGTGGAGGGTGAGCCTACAGGCCCGTGGACAGTACACACGGGTTCGGGCACGGTGCGATTACAGCTGGCTTCGAGCGCGTCGTTTGATTTGGATGCGCGAACCAGTTCAGGATCGTTATCGGTCGATCAGCCGGTCACGGTGCAAGGATCGCTCGCGAAGAAACATATTCAAGGAAAAGTTCGCGGAGGCGGTGTTCCGGTCGATGTCGAGACCGGATCGGGCAACATCGAAATCCGCTAAGTGGGTTACCGGTTGCAGACCACGAGAGCCAGACCGAAACTGAGCGTCGAAAGCACCGCGATTCGTCCGAAGCGGCTTTGCGGTGGACTCAAAGACACAAAGCAGGAAGCTCCCGCGAAGGCGACGATCGAGAGATCGAAGAACGAGACCGCGTTAGGCATCCACTGAGCCCGTCCTACGGTCGCGAGAAAAAGCAGGAGAGCGATGAACGCCAGATCGGAACTGCGCGACTTGCGTTCCAGCAAGCGACTCAGCAAAGTTCCGCAGACAAGAACGGGACCAGCCGCCGGCAGCATCCAGAATCTCTCTGTGTTCCCCTGATAATCATGGGCACGGAGCACACGAATAGCTTCGTGAATTGAGCCCCACGAAAGAACATCCAGCAGGGTCAGAGTGATCACGCACAACAGGACGGGAGTAAAAAGTAGCAGAAAGAGATTTACGAAGCCGAACGACGATTTCCGTTGATCGAGAAAGAACACCATGCTCAGAAGAACGCCTCCAATGACTACAGCCGGCATGGCGAGGATGCCAACTGACATCATTAAAGCGAACGTTGCGAGGGGCCGCAGACCCGGTTCGCGCTCCTGCATGGCGAAGGTCCAGAACAGCAGATAGACAAAGTTGCCGCTTCCGATCGCTGCAAGCGCCGCGGATGGTGAATGCTGAAAGCGGGCGATGAACAGAGCCATCTGAGCGCAAAACAGAGCCGCGAAAACGGCAGCCCAGCCCATGGGAAGAGATCCGGCTCGTAGGTGCCAGTTCCAGAAAATTGCGCATCCCGCTGCCGCCAACACGGGGATGGCAAAGAGCACACGGCCTTCCCAACGCGGAAGCCCCCAGAGCCAGACGGCAATACCGCTCACCAGGAGAACGGCCAGCCCGACGCGTGGCAGGAAGGCCCTACGGCTGGACAGACAACGCGCGGGCAACCTCGGCTTGAGTGAATTTGCTGATTCCATGTTCGGTCTTTTCCCAGAAGAACGGGTTCTCCACCAGTTGCCACAGGCCTTTGTATGCAGCCACCGATTGCAAGGCCCAGTAGCCCGGTACCGTGAGGGCGTAAGGTAACAGCGTTCGATGTTTGCGTTTCGCCACCGCCAGCATCGAGAGGTAGACCAGGCAACTGTTGCCGATGATCAGGTTGAAGGAACTTACGGCCAGGATGGGGGCGGGAAAAAACGGCACCAGAAGAGTGGTGCGCGTCAGCATCCAGACCACAAAAGGAATCACCAGCCAGGGGAAAATAAGCCCGGACAGGATGGTCCCTCCCACCAGTAACTGGAAGGAGCAAAAACCGCGCCAACCCACCTTTCTCCACAATCGAATGGGGTGGCGCATATTCACCAGCCAAGTCTGAATGTATCCCTTAATCCACCGCGAGCGCTGCCTGATCCAATTGGCGACCGCGGAGTTAGCCTCTTCGAGGGTCACAGAGTTGACCACGCCGACGTGATATCCCATCGCCGCGAAGCGTAATCCCAGGTCGGCATCTTCGGTGACATTGAACGGATCCCACGCGCCGGCTTCGCGAAGCTTCTGCAAGTCGAAGTGGTTGGAAGTTCCGCCGAGTGGAATCGGAACGCGCAACCGGTCGAGCGCGGGAAGAAACATGTCGAACCACAGGCTGTATTCAAGGGTAAACATACGGGTCAGCCAGTTCTCTTCGACGTTGAAGTAGTTGAGATGAGCCTGGATGCACGCAGTTTTCGGGCCCAGCTTGCGAAAAGCGACGATCGCCTTCTTCAGTTGATCAGGCTCCGGTTGATCTTCCGCGTCGTAAATGGTCAGGTACTGCCCTCGAGCCAGGCGCAGCGCATAGTTGCAGGCCTTGGGTTTGGTTTGAGGATGTGATTTTGGAACTCGGACAATCTCAAAAGTCGCGTCGAGCGATAACGCCTTCGCGGCCTTGATGGTTTCGTAGTCGTGTTCCTCAAGCACCAGCTTGATGTCGAGCTTCGAGCGCGGGTAATCCATGCGCTTCAGGGCCGCCGCCAGGATCGGCAAGACTGTCGGCTCTTTGTACATGGGAACCAGGATGGAGTAGACGGGAAGGTCTACATCTCGAAGCTCAGCCACTTCCTCAGGCGAAACCGCCAAGGCCACGTCCTCGGAACAACTCATCCAGCACAGAAGCGTTCGAAAGACGAACGACAGGAACAAGAAGACGTTGATGAGCGCATTCAACACGATTGCAGCCGTCACTGGGAAAAACCAGAAGCTGGCAAATGCGCACAGCAGTAACAGCAAGAAACCACGTTTCTGTTCCGGGGTGATAACCACTTTGGCGGAATGCGCAGGATCGAAGCGCGCCAGATGGCCCACTGCCTGGCGGCTAAACGCCGGACCGGCGACGCGTTGCAATTCCCAAATGATGTCGAACTTGGAGGTAACGACCAGACGGATTCCGGGTTGCTCACTCAATCGTTTCACGACGGGAGAAGAAGGATCCGCCGTAGCGATCCACAATCCGTCTTTGCGGCGCCGCCACGGAAGATAAAGGTGCTGTGCGTAGTCCCCGTACTCCTTGTGATCGCACAGGGAGTCATCAGCTGGCTCCTCCATCAGATTCACAAATTCCAGATCGAAGTGGTAGGCGAGCACGCGATAGAAATCGAGAGGCCTCACCCAGCCCATGGCAAGAATCAAGTCGCCCAGCCTTGAGCCCCATTCCGTTTGCAGCCGCAGCCCTTCCGCGAGTTGCTCAGGCGAGATCAGTCCGGCATGAACAAGACGCTGGCCTAATGGGACGGCGCTCTCTTGTCCGGTAGGCGGCTGGCGCGCAGAATTCGCGCTCCCCGAGTCGCTGACCGGATACCGGGCTGGCGTGGGGCTAGCCATACTTCCTCGTCAGAAACTCTTCCATAAGCCGAGAATTGCGGTCTGTCCCCTACCGGTATTGCGCCCGGCGAAAGCGTCGCTCCATCCCGCCTGCACTTTCATGCCATGTCCGATGTTAAGGACTAGTGAGATCTCGCCTTTGTAGAGATCAAAATCAGATTGAGCGTTGGGGTTGCTACTCGCGCTAAGCGGCTGACCGTTGCGCAGACCTTGGATAACAAAGGCCTGTCCCATCACCATAACGCGACGTGTTAAATCGAGGCCCGCAGTGAGGTCGGCACGGAACTGGTCGGCGGGCGCGCCCGAGCGGTAGCGATATGCCGCCTCTGCATCCCAAAATGCGTGGCGTTGGCCAAGAGTGGAACCGTGTCCCATTAGAAATCTGGCTTCGACGTCCTCCTGATGATTGCCGGGCGCCGGATCGCGAAGCGCGGAATAGGCCGGTGCGGCGACTGTCAATTGCCCCGACAAGGCCCAGGACGATTCCACAGAGTTGAACCGCCGCTTGAATCCAATTTCTACGTCTCCAAGGCCGGCGCCGTGCTGCGGCCCATAAGCGTTGCTGTAATCGAGAAATGGCGCGGGCACGTGCAGTACGAGGGTAGACCGCTGAGTCAGCCCAAGCTCGAGATAGGAATCGACGAGGAATTGGCGAAATCGTCCCTGATCGGCAAACTTCTGTGCGGCGCCGGAAGCGTCGAAGTTCTGTGAAGTTTGGAAAAACGAACTGGTCAGGATGATCTGGCCGTGACCTGGATTCTGCGTCCAAGCTCCGGCATGAAGACGGGGAGGACTGAGCACGCAGACAAGCACTGCCAGACACAAGCATCGTCGCCGAGAGACAGTCGAATAGCAGTATTCCACTCTGGTTTCATCGGCAGGACGGCTGGACCGCTTCAGCCGGGGCGCTCATTACCTCCGTGCCTTGACTGTTCTCGGCCCAGACGTTACCGTCGAAGTTTACTCAGGGAAAATTCCGTCTCCACCTGCGAGGAAGAATCTTGGCGCAACGCCCGGTTGTCACGCTGACCACGGATTTCGGACTCAACGATCATTTCGTCGGCACGATGAAGGGCGTCATCCTAGGCATCGTTCCCGATGCTGAGATCGTCGACATCAGCCATGCAGTGCAGGCTTTCGACGTGCTAGATGGCGCTTTGACAATCGCGCAGGCCTACTCGTACTTCCCCACTTCCACGGTTCATGTCGTTGTCGTGGATCCCGGTGTGGGGACGGCGCGGCGGCCGATCATCGCATCGAGCGAGCAGCATCACTTCGTGGCGCCAGACAATGGCGTGCTTTCACTCATCTATGCTCGCGAAGAGCGCATGCACGTGCGCCATGTGACCTCAGAACACTACTTCCTGCAACCTATCAGCAACACGTTTCATGCACGCGACATTTTCGCGCCCGTAGCGGCTTATCTTGCGAAACGTGTCGACGGAGAAAAGTTCGGCGAACTTGTCGACGACTACGTGCGCTTCAACGCTCCTAAACCAAAACCTGTCGACGGACGCACCCTGCGTGGCGTCGTACTGAAAGTCGACCGCTTCGGCAACCTCATCACCAACATCACCCCGCAAGACGTGCCCATGCTCTTTCAGGCGGCACCCCCGCAATTCAAGATTACCGTCGGCAAAAAAGAGATCACCGACATCAAGACCAACTACTCCGAGGGCGAACCAGGAGAAATCTTCGGCATCCTGGGCAGCATGGGTTACCTGGAGATCTCGACCAACCGTGGTTCTGCGGCACAAGCCGTCGGCGTAGGCAAGGGCTCTGACGTCAGCATCGCGCTCGAGGGCGCGGCAGCCGCCGGCAACGGGCAGTGATCTCGATACGCAACATTCCCGCTCTCTAAAGCCTTCAGCCTGACACTTGTCCTGTGTTAGTCTTCCCGGCAGCATAATCTTTCGCTATCCGCCGCAGCCGTGGTTTGTGGCAAAGATTTAGGGATTCGCGAGGCTTCCCCCAAGTCTCGAAAAAGCGTTCCATTCTCATTCTCAGGAGGCTGGCCTATGGATTTCAAAGGCGTCGGTCGAGTGCTGCTTGTTTCCCTATGGGCGTTGCTGCTGTCAACCTCTTCCACTGCGGAGACTCCCGCACAGGGTTCGACATCCCCAAGAGTGCGAACCTACTACGTTGCCGCCGACGAAGTGGAGTGGGACTACGCTCCCAGCGGCATCAACAAAATGATGGGCATGAAATTCGACGGCTACTCTGCGACCTTCGTCGAAAAGGGTCCGCACCGCATCGGCAAGGTGTATCGTAAGGCGATCTACCGCGAATACACGGACGAGACCTTCACCAAGCTGAAGCTACGCACGCCGGATCAGGAATATCTCGGTATGTTAGGCCCAGTGCTGCGCGCCGAGGTCGGCGACACCCTGCGAGTGGTGTTCCGCAACAATACTACGCGGCCTTACAGCATGCATCCGCACGGCGTTTTTTACGGGAAGGATTCCGAAGGCACCGGCAACTACGACGACGGCAGTTCGCCAACAGAAAAATCGAACAACATCGTCAAACCGGGAGAGACGCACACCTACAACTGGGATGTGCCCGAGCGCGCTGGACCCGGCCCCAACGACCCCAGTTCGATCGTGTGGCTCTACCATTCGCACGTCGGCGAATTGAAGGACGTTGAAAGCGGACTGATTGGACCGATTCTCATTACGCGGCGTGGCATGCTTGGGGCCAATGACAGGCCGAAAGACGTCGACAAAGAATTTGTCACCCTGTTCATGATCTATGACGAGAACGCCAGCTGGTACCTCGATCAGAACATCAAAACATACGTCAGCGATGCCAAGGGACTGAACAAGCTGGAATTCGCTCCGACGGATGATCAGGGTAACTTTTCGCTCATCGGAAGTGGTTTTACGTCTGCTAATTTCAAGGCCACAATTAACGGCTACATGTTCGCGAACGATCCCTTGATGACGATGAAAAAGGGAGATCGTGTCCGGTGGTACGTGGTGACGATCGGCGAAGGGATCAACCAGCACACTCCGCATTGGCACGGCAATGTCGTGCTGGCCGACGGCAAGCGGACCGACGTGGTCCTGCTCATGCCGGCACAGATGCTGACTGTGGACATGGTGCCGGATGACCCGGGCACATGGCTCTTCCATTGTCACTTCAGCGAACACATGGATGCCGGCATGGTCGCGATGTACAAAGTCGAGCCTTGAGCAGATTCAGGAGTTCTTCGGCTTGGGGTGTACGTAGCGGTCCATTTCCGCCGTCCATTTGAGGAAACGCCAGAGGCTCACACGCTCGCGCCAGACGAACTCCCAGAACTCGAGGAAGCCGATCTGCTGCATCTTCACGCCGCAATAGGTCTCGACGCGCCAGAGGAGATACGGGCTTCGCCACGGCGTGAGGCGGTGTCCGCGGGTGGCGTTCCAGAAAAATCGCAGCATGTACATGGCGTGATCTCAGTATAGTCTGCCCGTCGGTTGCGCCTAGAGATAGATCAGGTGCGTGCTAAACTTTTGATAATCCAAACCAGGCACAGCAGGGCTTTGTCTCTACAGAATGACCGATTTCAATTCCCGGCAGAAAGCCGAAGACCACTACTATGCCGCCCTCGACCTGGTGTCGGAGGGCGAGCAGGAACGCGCCGTGGCGGAGTATCAGAAGTCGCTGGAGGCCGATCCGACTTTTACCGAAGCCATGCACGGCTTGGCGCGAGCCTTGCAGAATCTGGATCGTCTGGACGAGGCTATTGCCGTAGCGAGTCGTATTGCGGAACTCGATCCGGACGATGTTCTGGCGCACACCAGCCTGTCGGTCCTCTACCAGAAAAAAGGCATGATTCCGGAAGCCGAAGCTGAGGGAAACAAGGCCAGGATTCTGGGATGGAAACAGCAACTGAAAAAACCAAGCCGTTAGTCATTGGTGGTTGGTCGTTAGCCTTGCCGCATCAAATGTTTTGACCAATGGCCAACGACGAACGACCATCGACTAGAGTTCGTACTTCTTCACCAAATGCCGGAACGATCGGTACGAAATCTTGAGCAGATCCGCTGCCTTGGTCTGCACTCCATTCGATTGTGCGAGGGCCGCTTGCAACAGCGACCGCTCAATGTCGGCGACATACTTCTCCATGTCAATTCCATCGGGTAGCACCGAGCCGGGCACGATGGTGGTGCCTCCGCCGACTCCTGCCGCAACCGCTCGAGCCTTGGCGCGCTCGGCGGGGATTTCCGCGTGCAGTTCCTCGCTGACTTCCAGAGCCACGGCCCGCTCGATCGTGTTTTCTAACTGGCGAACATTCCCTGGCCACTCGTAGGAACAGAGAGCTTCCAGCGAGTACGCATTTACACGCTGAATAGTTTTGCCCGCAGCGGGCGCGTACTTCTTCAAAAAGTGATTCACCAGCATGGGAATGTCTTCGCGGCGATCGCGCAGCGGAGGCGCACAGACCGGAATCACGCTCAGCCGGTAATAGAGATCTTCGCGGAAATTGCCTTCGGCGACCTGCTTGTCGAAATCGCGATTGGTGGCGGCGATGACGCGCACATCAATGGGGATTTCGTTGGTCCCGCCCACGGGACGCACCGAGCGCTCCTGCAGGACGCGCAATAATTTCACTTGCATCGTTGGAGTCATCTCTCCGATTTCATCGAGGAAGATGGTGCCCTGATCCGCCATCTCGAACAGTCCGCGCTTGTTCTGGTTTGCGCCGGTAAATGCGCCTTTCACGTAGCCGAATAGCTCGCTTTCCAACAATGTTTCGGGGAAGGCGCCGCAATTGATGGAGACGAATGGCTCGGCTGCACGAGGCGAGCAGACGTGCACCGCACGGGCGACCAACTCTTTGCCCGTACCGCTCTCACCGTAAATCAGGATGGTGCTCTGCGTGGAGGCGACGGTACGAATGGTCTGCTTGAGTTTCTCCATCACCGCGCTGACGCCAACAATGTTGTCGAGAGAATTGCGTGTGGCCGCGTCACGCTTGAATGCGAAGTTCTGGCGGCTGAGCGCCATTTTCTCGAGCGCGCGCTTGATCGCCAGCTTGATCTCATCGACCAACCCGGGCGACTTGCGGATGTAGTCGGTTGCGCCTCCGGCCTTGACTGCCTCCACGGCCGCTTCGTAATCGTCGACGGCAGTGATCAGGATGACGGCCGAGTCTGGAGACACCTGATGCGCATATCGTAGAACTTCGATGCCATTGGTGTTGGGCATCTTGATGTCGGTGACGACGACGTCGTAGAGCGCGGCTTCCAGCTTCTTCTTGGCCGCCTCCCCCGAATTGACTGTCTCGACCTTGTAGCCTTCCCGGCGCAAGGCGATGTCGAGCATCTCGCAAATTGAACGCTCGTCGTCGCAAACCAGGATGTTACCCATGGAGTCCTCCTACCGCCGTCAATGCCGCCGGAGGCTGCTGAGTGTCGCGAACTTGAGGACGACTTTCGCCACCCACGTTCTCGGAAGCGTGCATCGAGCGCAGCCTTAAAACGAATACGCATCCTTCTCCCGCCTTCGATCGCGCCCACACTTTGCCTTCATGGGCCTGCACGATCTGGTAGACGATGGCCAACCCCAGTCCCGTGCCTCCTTCGAACTGCGATTGAAAGGGCTCGAAAATCTTCTCCGAAAGTTGCGGGCTCATGCCGGGTCCGGTGTCCGCAAAATTGATCTGCCAATCTTCTCCGGTGCGTTCCAAGGAGATACTCAAGGTGCCTCCGGTTTTCATGGCGCGCACCGCGTTCTCGCAGAAGTTCCAGAAAACCTGCTTGAGCTTGTCGCCATCGGCCAGCACCCAGGCTTGACCGACGCCGTAATGCTTCGCAATACGGATTCCTGTGTTTTGCGCGACCAATCGGTTTTCTAGCAGGGTGAGTGTGTCATCGAGAAGAGGCAAGAGATCTGTCTTCGAGAACTGGTATTGCTTGCCCCGTGAGTATGCCAGGAAGTCGGTGATGATGCCGTTCAATCGTTCCGATTCGCGGGTTACGATTTGCAGAAGCTGTTTGTGATCGTCGCCGAGTTCAGGAATGCCAGACAACATGCTGACCGACCCCGCGATCGAAGTCAGCGGATTACGAATCTCGTGGGCGATCGCGGCCGCCAGCCGGCCAACTGCAGCTAACCGGTCCTGCATGCGGACTTCCCGCTCCAGCCGGCGAATCTCGGTTAGATCGTCGAAAGTGTAGACGTAGCCAAGAGTGCCCCGTCCAGGAACGGTGAGAGCCGACACCATCACGCGGAAGGTCTTGCGGAAGGAGTTGGGAGCGATGAACCGCACCTCACCGTGCGCAGAGCCCGAACCGACGCCGGGAAGGCGATCGAGGAAGAGTTCATGAACCGCCTGGCCAAGCAATTGTTCTTCATCTCGTCCTAAGAGATTCTGGGCTGCGCGATTCGCCAGCGTGATGTGCCCGTCAAGCCCGGTGGTAATGAGGCCGCCGCTGATTGATTGAATAATGTTCTCATGCAGCGCCTGCAAATTCTCGAGCGCGCCACTGGTGTCTTTGAGTTCTACATTGACCTGGCGAAGCTTGGCCGCCAATAGACTAGCCAAGTAAGCTACTGACAAGATAAGCACACAGGTTGACGAAGATAATGGCCTGCAGCGCGCCCATCGTCGGATGTGTCGTGGAATATGACGGAACGACTCCAAAGCAGGTCAGCTCCAGCACCGTGCCGTAAAGAATGAACGCCAGGGCCGCACTGAGGTATGCCCACACCCGAGGCAACAGGATGCAGGCGACGATGATGACCAGAGGATAAAGAAAGTTCAGGGAGCTATCGACGCCGCCGGTGATGTAAACCAGTAGCGTGACCATCGAAAGATCGGTAAGCACTTGCAGCAGTGACTGAACTCGCACGCTCGTCCCAGAACGACAGCAGCAGGAGGTCAAAGACAGCGATCGTGTACCACAACAAGATGGCGTTCGACGAACAGCCGGATATTGAAGGGCGAGTCGGTAAATCGCGCAATCGCGAGTTCGATGCCGAGCAGGAATGTAAGGATGATGATGCGAACCTTGACCAGCCACGCCAGCCAAAGCCGCTCATCGAACATGGATTGCATGTAATTTCCTAGTGGGCGGCCCGGGGCGGGTGTACGGTCTTCACCCGCCCGCCGCAAACTCCTGCCTTAACCGGCCAGTTTGGCGATCATCGAGAACAACGGCATGTAGAGCGAGATCACGATGCCACCGATCATCACGCCCAAGAGTCCGATGATGATGGGCTCAAGCATGGCGAGCATATCTTTCGTTGCCGAATCGACTTCGTCTTCGTAGAAGTCGGCGATCTTCTGCAGCATCGAATCCATGGCGCCGGTGGCTTCACCGACTCCAATCATCTGCGTCACCATGTTGGGGAAGACGCCGCATTCGCGCAGCGGATCGACGATGGTGCGGCCCTCTTCGATGGCCTTGCGCACCTTCATCAAAGCTTCTTCCAGCACGCTGTTGCCCGAGGTTCGAGCCGTGACCGACAGAGCCTCAAGAATAGGAACGCCCGAGGTGATCAGCGTGCCCAGAGTTCGGGTGAATCGAGCGACGGCAATCTTGCGCAGCAGGATGCCGATCACCGGCATTTTCAACATCAGCCAGTCGAGGTAATAGCGGCCGCGCGCGTCTTTGCGGATTTGCTTGATTCCGAAGACCAAGCCAACGATACCCACAATGAAGAACCACCAAAAATGGCCCACGAAGGCGCTCAAGCCCATAACGATTCGCGTCGGTAAAGGCAGAGAGACGTTGAGACCGGCGAAGAGGTTCGCGAAGATGGGCACGACCCACTTCAACAGTGCGCCGACGATAAGGAACGCGAGCGACACGACCGAGACTGGGTAGATCAAGGCCGACTTTACCGCGGAGCGCAGTTTCACCGCCTTTTCCACGTAGGCCGCGAGGCGCTGCAAAATGGTGTCGAGAATACCGCCCATTTCGCCCGCTTCCATCATGTTGGTAGTGAGATCGTCGAAGACCTTGGGATACTGGCGCATGGCGTTGGCCAGCGTCGACCCGCCTTCAACCGTGGTTCGGACCCCGGTCAACGTCTTCTGAAAAGCCTGGTTTTCCTGGTTGGCCGCGAGAATTTCCAGACACTGCACCAGAGGAAGGCCGGCATCGATCATGACCGAGAACTGGCGGAAGAAGATCGCGATTTCCTTGGTCTTCACTTTGCCCGAGCCGAAGGTGGGCATCACGAATTCCTTGCCTTTTTGGCGGATCGGTCCCGGCGTAATACGCTCACGCCGCAATGCCTGGGCTAGCGCGTCTTTGTTAGCTGCCGTGCGCTCGCCGCTGACCTTCTCGCCCGATGCGTTCTTGCCTGAAAATGTAAAAACTGGCATGGTTCGCTTCTCCTCACTTGACTACTTTCCCGGCCGTTCATTTCTGCGGTCCGGACCTTAATCTGAATCTTTCAACGTTCAACGCTTGCCCGGAGCCGCAGCTTTGGCAGCCGCCCCGGTTGTGCCACGGTTCAGAAGTCCTGCCCCGCGGGCAATCATTTCCTGCAACTCATCCTGGTTACTGGATCGAGCCATCGCCGTTTCTATGGTGATTTGTTTCTGGAAATAGGCGGTGGCCAGCGACTGGTTGAACGTCTGCATTCCAAATTTTTCCTGGCCCGACTGCATGGCCGAGTAGATCTGGTGAATCTTGTCTTCGCGGATCAGGTTGCGGATCGCAGCGTTGGGCACCATGATTTCCATACACATGGCGCGGCCTTTGCCATCCGATTTCGGCAGCAGGCTTTGGCACATGATGCCTTCCAGCACCAGCGAGAGCTGCGCGCGAATCTGCGGCTGCTGGTGCGCCGGGAAGACATCGATAATACGGTTGATAGTCGACGACGCGTTATTGGTATGCAAAGTGCCGAACGTCAAGTGACCCGTCTCTGCAATACGTAATGCCGATTCGACGGTTTCCAGATCGCGCATTTCGCCGATCAGCACCACGTCAGGATCTTCACGAAGCGCAGCGCGCAATGCGTCGGTAAAACTCTTGGTGTCCGCGTGGAGCTCGCGTTGATTCACCACGCAGTTCTTGTTCATGTGCACGAATTCGATTGGATCCTCGATGGTGAGAATGTGATCGTGCCGCTCGGTATTGATCTTGTCGATCATGGCGGCGAGTGTGGTCGATTTTCCGGAACCAGTCGGCCCGGTGACGAGCACCAAACCGCGGGGCTTGTCGCACAACTTGCTGACCACCGCCGGAAGTCCCAACTGGTTGAAAGACTTGATTTCGAAAGGAATGAGACGGAAGACCGCGGCTGTCGCGCCCCGCTGGTTAAAGGTGTTTGCACGGAAGCGGGCCAGTCCCTTCAAGCCGAACGAGAAGTCGAGTTCGAGATTTTCTTCAAAGCGGTGCTTCTGCGAATCGGTCATCACGCTGTAAGCCAGCTGTTTGGTGTCGGCCGGCGTCAACTGCGGCAGATCCAGCGGAACCAGGTGACCGTGCACACGAATTTGTGGCGGCGAGTTGGTGGTGATATGAAGATCGCTGCCGCCCATTTCCAACATCCGCTTCAACAGATCGCTTAACGAGAGCGCCATAACGTTTTATTCCCTTCCCTGCCTTGCAAAATCTAGTGAATCGTTTCGCGGGCCACTTCTTCCAGTGTGGTCATGCCCGCCGCAACCTTGATGAGTCCGCTGCGCCGCAAGGTGATCATGCCGCGTTCAATCGCCTTCTTCTTCAACTCAACGGCTGACGCGCCCACCAGCACTAACTCTTTGATTTCGTCGTCCACTTCCATCACTTCGTACAAACCGCAACGGCCTTTGTAGCCGGTGTTGTTGCAAACTCCACAGCCCTTGCCTTTCATGATCTTTACGGTCTTGGCTTCTTCCGGCGAAAAACCTTCTTCAATCAGCGTCTGTACCGGAACTTCGACCTGCTCGATGCATTCCTTGCAGATTCGCCGGATCAGTCTTTGCGCGCAGATCAAGTGCACAGAAGTCGCCACCAGGAACGGCTCGATACCCATATTCATCAAGCGGGTGATGGTTTCCGGAGCGCCGTTGGTATGCAGAGTTGAAAGAACCAAGTGCCCCGTGAGAGCGGCTTTGATGGCAATTTCGGCGGTCTCGAAGTCTCGAATCTCACCGACCAGAATGATGTTGGGATCCTGTCGCAAAAAGGCGCGCAGAGCAGCGGCGAAGTTCAGGCCGATCTGTTCCTTCATCTGTACCTGGTTGACGCCGCCCAACTGGAATTCGACGGGATCTTCGGCGGTCATAATGTTGGTGTCGGGTTGGTTCAGACGCGCAATCGAGGAGTAAAGCGTGTTGGTCTTGCCCGATCCCGTGGGCCCCGTTACCAGCACCATGCCGTAAGGCTTCAGAATGGCTTTCTCGAACTTGACCAGCGACTCGGACTCGAAACCGAGCTTGGTCATATCTAGCCGCAGGTTTTCTTTGTCGAGCAACCGTAGCACGATCTTTTCGCCCCATAGCGTTGGCAGTGTGCTGACGCGGAAGTCGAGTTGCTTTTTCTTTCCGCCGATCTGCATCTTCAGCATGATGCGGCCGTCCTGCGGAAGCCGCTTCTCGCTGATGTCAAGCTTCGACATGATCTTCACGCGCGACGTAATTGCATCTTTCAACTTCAGCGGCGGAGACATGATCGACTGCAGCACACCGTCAATACGGAAGCGCACGCGGAATTCTTTTTCGTAGGGCTCCATGTGAATATCGCTGGCCCCGCGCTTCACCGCATCGGTGAGTACCAGGTTCACCAGCTTCACAATGGGAGCTTCGTCGGCCGCCTTTTCCAGGTCGGCCAAGTCCATCTCCTGCTCTTCCGATTGCAGTTCGACGTCGGCTTCGCCCATATCCGTCATCGACTGCATCACCTGCTCAAGATCTTCCTCCTGGCTGCTTCCGTAGGCTTTCTCGATTCCCGAGATGATCGAACTTTCTGACGCCACCACCGGTTCGATATTGAAGCCGGTCATGAACTTAATATCATCCATGGCGAAGACGTTGGTGGGGTCGACCATGGCAATCGTGAGCGACGCGCCGACGCGGCTCAGCGGAAGGATCTGGTATCGCTTCGCAGTTTCAAATGGAATCAGCTTGACGACAGAGGGATCGATTTCGAAATAAGAGAGATTGATCGCGGGAACGCCGTACTGCCGGGAAAGGAAGTTGGTGACGTCCTCATCGGTGAGGAAGCCCAACTTGACCAATGCCGATCCCAGGCGACAGTTCGTCTCCTTCTGGACCTTGGTCGCCTGTTGCAACTGCTCTGGGGTAATGACCTTCTCTTTGACGAGAAGATCACCCAGCCGTTGAGACATGCCTCGATCTCCTATCTGAGCGGCAGAGAGATAGCTGTGACTTCTTGCTCGCGCGAAGTCGCTGCTTTTAATAGGGGAGAAATTGCAGCCTATCGCGTTGACATAAATTGTCAACGCAGATGGAACATGACACCAGTAACTTTGGTACCTGTACCGCTTCGCTCCGTCCCCCTCACTTTGAGGGATCGCTCTCAACCACACGCCAACGCGAAATTTTGTGAGCCTGAGTCTTCTCCAAGTTGCTGTGGGACATGACCGGAAGTAAGAGCACCAAGACCGTTCACTTGCAGGATCAGCGAACTCGCAGTCGAGTGACGGGTCCGGCTTATAATGACCATGGGCGCCGAACCTGCATTTTTCAAGGCTCGGCGAGGGGAACAATCGAGGGATGTCGGCTACGAATCCAATTCGGCCCGAAGACAACTCAGGCCGCCGTCGGCGCGTTATCTTTTCGCTGACTGCCGGAGTGCTGGTGCTTTTTGCCGTTATCCTTTGGCAAACCTCGTTCAATCTGACTCTGACGCCCGACAGCAATCAGCAACTCATCTTCTTCGCAGCCCTTTCCGCAGTCATCTTCTTGTTGTTTGTGGCGCTGACATTCGTGCTGGCGCGCAATCTGCTGAAGCTGTTCGCGGAACGGCGCCTCGGCGTTCTGGGTTCGAAGCTGCGCACGCGCCTAGTTGTTGCGGGATTGTTGTTGTCATTCTTGCCGGTCATCATGATGTTCTGGTTTGCCTACGGTCTGATGAACCGCTCGATCGATAAATGGTTCTCTCAACCGGTAGAAGCTGTGCGGCAGGATACCGCTGCCATGGCATCTATGATTTCGAACTACGCCTCACAGAACGCAAGCGCCGAAGCCTTTGTCATCGCTTCATCTCCCGAAACAGAGCGCGCGTTCGCGGGACACAGTTTTTCCTCAGTGGTAAACGTGTTCCGGCGGCACGAGCCGACACTGGAAGGCGGCTTCGCATTCGCGATCGAGGACGGTAATGCCGAGGCCAGTTTTGGCGCTCCCGCTCCCTGGCCCCTTTTGAGAGCCAAATTGCCGCACCAGCCGCTTCTGGCGAATTTGCCGGCGCACTTCACCTGGGACAAGACCGAATACATTTTGGGCACGGCTCCCGTCGGTGACCACGGCATGATTCTGGTGGCTATGCCTCTGCCGCAGAAATTCTCTGAAACCGTGAAGCAGATCGAAACCAGCCAGCAACGCTATCTTGAACTCGCTGCTAGCCGGAAGTTACTGCGCCGCACCTACATGGGCTACTTGTTACTGCTTACGGTGCTGGTATTGTTTGCGACCACATGGCTGGCCTTGTTTTTGTCGAAATTGGTGACACGCCCGGTTGCCGCGCTCGCCGAGGCCATGCAAGAAATTTCCCGTGGCAACCTGGACTATCGCGTGGAAGTTCGTGCTGCCGACGAAATCGGGGACCTGGTCCGCTCCTTCAATCGCATGGCGGAAGAACTGGAAGGAAGCCGCCGTCAGATCGAAACTTCCAGCCGTGAAGTACGTGCCGCAAACGAAGCTCTGGAGCAGCGCCGGCGACATATCGAGACCATTCTCGAAAGCATTCCGACAGGTGTGATCTCCCTCGATGCCGCTCGCCGCGTTACCCACGTCAACCACGCGCTGCTCCGTATGTTTCACCCGGTGGGTGGAGACTCCGGCAAGCCCGCGTTACTGATTGGCGCCGCGCTGCCGGACTTGTTTCCCCGCGAGGTAGTCGAAGATCTCGAACCTCTGCTGCGCCGCGCCGACCGTATGGGGACCACTACAACCCAGTTGGAATTGACCTTGCCCGGCGAGAAAATTAATGCTGCAGTCACCGTGGCGACTCTTCAACACGAGAGCCAGCGGCTGGGTTATGTGCTTGTCTTCGAAGATCTGTCGGACCTGCTCAAGGCACAGAAACAGGCGGCATGGCGCGAGGTGGCGCGCCGCGTGGCTCACGAGATCAAGAACCCGCTGACTCCCATCGCTCTTTCCGCCGAGAGAATTCGCCGGCACCTGGAGCGCGGCAAGCAAGTCGACGCTGCATCGGTGAAGGTCATCAACAGTTGCGCTGAAACCATATCTGGTGCGGTTGAAACCGTGCGGACGCTGGTGGACGAGTTCTCGACGCTGGCACGCTTCCCCGCGTCCAAGCCTCAACCAGCGGACATTAACGCGATTATTGAAAACACCCTCGCCATGTTCGATGGCCGGCTCGACAATGTGCGGGTGCAGACTTCGCTGAGCGATGGATTGCCTAGAGTGATGGCCGATCCTGACGCGATCAAGCGCGCTCTAGCTAACTTGGTCGACAACGCGGCCGAAGCGGTGCAGTCGTCGATGGTACGGGAGATCAGCATCGTCACCGCGTTAGTGGCCAGTCGCGACGCAGTGGAGATCACGGTATCCGACACTGGGCACGGCGTCACGCAAGAGTTGAAAGAACGCTTGTTTCTGCCTTACTTTTCGACCAAGAAGCGCGGTACCGGACTCGGACTGGCCATCGTCAGCCGCATTATTGAAGATCACCGAGGCTCAATTCGCGTGGAGGAAAATCGCCCCGTAGGAGCGCGCTTTGTGGTGGAACTTCCAGTGGCAACAGAGAGCGTAGGAACGGCGGTTGTCAGCCAGCATGCCTAATATTCTTGTAGTCGATGACGAGTCCGGTATTCGCCAGTCGCTGAAGGGCGTTCTTGAGGACGAAGGCTATAAGTCCGCGGTCGCCGAAAGCGCAGAGGCCTGCCTTGATCTACTCAACAAACGCGCTTTTGATGTCGTGTTGCTCGATGTGTGGCTGCCTGGCATGGACGGTTTGGAAGCTCTGGAGAAGATTCGCGAACTCGATAACGCTCCTGAAGTCATTATGATTTCCGGGCACGGAACTATCGAAACTGCGGTGCGCGCGACCAAACTTGGCGCCTACGATTTCCTGGAAAAGCCGCTTTCGCTCGACAAGACCCTGATCCTGGTGAAACACGCGATCGACGCCAAGCGATTGCGCGAAGAGAATCGCGATCTCAAGAAGCAATTGACGCCGCGCAGCGTGATCGTGGGCGAAAGCATCCCGATGAAGGCGTTGCGCCAACAAATCCAGGTGATGGCGCCCACCAATGGACGCGTACTGATTTACGGCGAATCGGGCACTGGTAAGGAACTGGTCGCCCACGCCATCCACGCACAGAGCCAGCGCAAGGATGAGACCTTTGTAGAAGTGAATTGTGCCGCTATCCCCGAAGACTTGATCGAGAGCGAGCTCTTCGGCCACGAAAAAGGATCGTTTCCCGGCGCCACTGCCGACAAAGAAGGCAAGTTTCAAAAGGCAAACGGCGGAACTTTGTTCCTCGACGAAGTCGGCGATATGAGTTTAAAGACGCAATCAAAAGTATTGCGCACTCTCGACGAACAACGCTTCGCCCCGGTCGGCAGCGAAGAGCCGATCACTGTCGATGCGCGTGTGATCGCGTCGACCAACAAAGATTTGGAAGAGGAAATCTCGCGCGGCAATTTTCGCGAAGATCTTTTCTACCGTCTTAACGTGATTCCTTTCTCCGTACCGCCCTTACGGGAGCGTAAAGAAGACGTGGTGCTCCTGGCGCGACATTTCTTGAAGGAATTCTCAGCGGCCTACGGACGCCGCCAGCGCGAAATTACCGACGACGCTGTTGAGACTCTCATGAGATACGCGTGGCCGGGCAACGTGCGAGAACTGCGGAACGTGATCGAGCGCATTGTCATCATGAACCCGACAACCACTCGCTTCGATCCCAAGCACCTTCCTCCACTACTGCATCGCGACGGGGGCCGCCGTGGAAGCGGCGCCGAATTCTCCACGCTGCACCAGGCTCGAGCTGCTTATGAGCGGGATTACATCCTCAAGAAGCTTGATGATAATCACGGCAACATTAGCCGGACCGCCGAAGTCCTGGGCCTCGAGCGCAGCCATCTCTACCGAAAGATGAAGACTCTGGGAATCGCCGTGAAGGAATAGCGACGGCTAGCGTTTGATCATATGGATTTCTGTGCCGTTCCGGGCGAACTTGACTTCATCCATAAGCTGGTTGATCAGATAGATTCCGCGACCGTGATTCGAGAAGATGTTCTCCCCCTTGATGGGATTGGGAATATTCTTCGGATCGAATCCATTTCCGGGGTCGCGCACGACGATCAGCATGCCCCGTTCCTCGTCGCAGGCCACGTCACATTCAATCACTTTCGAAGGATCGGCTTTGGCGCCATGCACTACAGCGTTGGCGAGAGCTTCGGCGAGTGCCAGTTCAATGGCATCTTCTCGACCGGTAATGCATTGCATGTCGCGAACGATTTCCATGATGCCCTGCACCACGGAATCGACCGCCTGGGTATCAGCAGCAAGCGTGACTTTCAACTTCAAGATCAACTTATCCGCTTCAAAGTTCGCACCCGGCCCGCAATTACTCGACATGGTCACGCCCTGGTTAGATCCAAAAGATTGTATAAAGATTCCCATCGCCCTACAACGGGCATAAAGTTAGGTCTTACCACCGCCGGCAAGACTCTCCAGTTGACGCCGCCAGTCGAGTTCTTCGACAAAATCATGCGATTCGCGCCAATCCTGCTTTACCTTGACGAGTAACTCCAGGAAGACTTTCGTCTCTAGCATCTTCTCAATCTGGAGCCGGGCCGCTGTACCGATCTTCTTCAGCATCTGCCCGCCCTTGCCAATCAGGATGGCCTTCTGCCCCTCGCGCTCACAATAAATTAGAGCGCTGATACGAGTTAATTTACGTCCTTCTTCAAACTGCTCGATTACGACGGTAGTCGAATACGGAACTTCCTCGCTGGTGCCGAGCATCACTTGTTCACGAATGATCTCTGCCACCATAAAGCGTACGGGCTGATCGGTGATCTGATCGGCGGGGAAATAGTGAGGGCCCTCCGGCAAAGCCTTGACGACTTCCTGTAGCAGAATCTCGAACCCCTCGCGCTTGCGGGCAGAGAGCGGAATCACTTCTTTGAAGCTGTGGAGGTGCCGGTAGCTCTCGATCATCGGCAACAGCTTTTCTTTGCCACCGCGCAGCAGATCGATTTTGTTGAGCAGAAGGAATACGGGGATGCCAGCCTTGCGCGCCATATCAACAACGAACTGGTCTTTACTTTCGAACTGCTTGGTGGCGTCGACGATCAGAAGAACCAGGTCGCACCCCTCGAGTGCCTCGCGCACCTCCTGCATCATCTTTCGTCCCAAAGAGCTGTCAGGTTTGTGAACGCCGGGTGTGTCAATAAGAATGACTTGTCCGCCGGCACGCCCCTTCTGTTTCGGAAGATTGAGGATACCGAGAATTCGGTTGCGCGTGGTCTGGGGTTTGGGACTGATAATGGCGAGTTTCTCGCCAACCAGGGCATTCAGCAGGGTTGACTTACCCGCGTTGGGCCGCCCAAGGATACACACGAAACCGGAGTGAAAGGACATAAGATGCCGCGTCTGACTATATCAGCTTCATCTGTCGCGGCTGCTCAAGAGAGATACGCACCCGCTCGACCCGGCGTTCCGTGGAATCGAGCACTTCAAAGCGCAAGCCATCGTCTTCGACTACCTCGCCCTTACGCGGAATGCGGCCCGCTAACTCGCTCACCAATCCGGCCACCGTGGCCGATTCTTTACCCTCCGGACGGACCCCAAATAATTCATCGAGGCGGTCGACATCCATGTTGCCTGGAACGATATAAGTGTGATCGTTCTCCCGCACCACTTCCGCTTTCTCGTGCTCGTCGCGAATCTCTCCGACAATTTCTTCGACCAGGTCTTCGATGGTGACTAACCCGGCGACGCCTCCGTACTCGTCGACGACAACTGCCATGCGGACGTTATTCTTCTGCATCTCGCGCAACAGGTCACTGCTGAGCTTGCTTTCGGGCACAAAGTAAACGTCCTTGCGCATGATGCTGTCGACGGTCCGCTTGGCAGCTTCCGTGTCAGGGACCTGCAGAATATCTTGCGCGTAAACGATCCCCTTAATGTTGTGGATGGTTCCCTCGTACACGGGGACCCTTGAAAATGGCCTGTTCCTCAGCAACTCGACGAACTGCTCCACAGTAGTCTTAGTCGGCACAGCCACAATTTCCGGCCGCGGCTTCATCGCTTCGCGAACCGTCTTCTCACCAAACTCCACCACCGACTGGATCAGTTCCCGGTTGCTCTCATCGAGAATCCCTTCTTCCTGCCCAGCCTCGATGAGCGCGTCCACCGCTTCCGCCTGGGTCTCCGGTTGCTCTTCTGCGTGCTCTTTTGTTAGCGCCGCTACGGATTGCAGAAAACCCAAAACCAACGTCACGGGCAAGACCAGGTAGATCAGAATCTTCAAAAGCAATGCCCAACTCCCGAGCCATTCCCCCTTGGTGCGTGAGAAAAAGACGAAGGGCAGAAATCGATTGAAGACAATCACGATCAGGACCAGCGCCAGAGTAGCTTGCAGGATTTCGTGAAAGCTCCATGCGCGATCGCGGAAGACCGTAAATCCGACCAGCATCGCGATCGAGGCAGTAGTCAATTGGGTCAAAACTGCCATAGACAACGCGGCTCGCGAGCGGCTCATTCCCAGCCGAGGCTCAACGTTTTGCTCAAAGGCGTCGATGTTGTCCTGAAATTCGCGCGACAGGAATTTGCCGACCTCTGTGTAAAGGCGCTCGACGTAGGACACCAGTGTCAGCAACCCCAGCAACAGGACCAGCGCCAATGCGATGGCAAAGTTCATCGCGCACGCCCTCGGCCGTTTTTCAAAGGTTTGCTCGGCACACTTCGCTCAATGAGTCCTAATGGCAAGGCTAGAGTCTTCCGTAAACGCCGCTCCACTCGCGCCATTTCACCCTTATCGCTCTCGTGATCATATCCCGCCAGGTGCAGCGCCCCGTGAAGGACGAGGATTTTAACCTCCTCGGCAGCAGAGTGCCCGAGGTGCTTCGCGTTGCGCGCCGCTATGTCAGCGGAGATGGCAATATCCCCCGCAAAACCCTGATCGAACATGGGTGGAAACGATAGCACGTCGGTGGTTTTGTCTTTCTTACGAAAACGGCGGTTTAGCGCCCGCAACTCCTGGCTGGTGGTTACCAGCACATTCACCGTGCCTTGCAGGCGGGCGGCGCGACTGGCCCGCGCCACGAAACGTGACAGCACCGCCTCGCTGAGGCCCGAGACGCGTTTGCGAAGAATTACCAAGTTCGCCCTTGCCGTCTGCAAAATAAAGAGGAGGGCCCATTCGTGGCGCCCTCCTGTGCAATTCTACCCGCTTTATTCGTTGGAATCCGCGGCCTCAGCCTTCTCGGAGCGCGCAGAAGCGCCAGCCGTCTTTCCATTAACTCCGCCCTTCGACTCCAGCAGAGAAAGTTGCGAATCCGCCACGCGGTTCTTGTGCTCGTCATAGGCGCGGATGATGCGCTGGACCAGGTGATGGCGCACCACATCCGCCTCGTCAAAGTAGACGAAAGTCAGCCCTTGCACATTCTTCAGGATGTCCACCGCCTCAAGCAGGCCGCTACGCCGCGCATTCGGCAAGTCAATCTGCGTCACGTCCCCTGTGATCACGGCCTTGGAGTTGAATCCCAGCCGCGTCACAAACATCTTCATCTGCTCCGAGGTCGTGTTCTGGGCTTCGTCGAGAATCACAAAGGAATCGTTCAAGGTGCGCCCGCGCATGAAAGCAATGGGAGCGATCTCGATAACGTTCTTCTCCAGATAGCGATCGACCTTTTCGGGATCGAGCATGTCGTACAGCGCGTCGTAAAGCGGACGCAGGTAAGGATCAATCTTGTCCTGCAAGGTCCCGGGCAAAAAGCCAAGCCGCTCTCCCGCCTCTACCGCCGGACGCGCCAGAATGATGCGGTTGACCCGCTTCGCCAGCAGCGCCGAGATGGCCATCGCCACCGCCAGATAGGTTTTCCCAGTACCCGCCGGACCGATCCCGAACACCATGTCGTGATTCTCGATGGCTTCGAGGTAGCGACGCTGGTTGACGCTCTTCGGCTGCACCGTGCGCCGTCCGAAACCGCGTTGCTTCCCGGCTTCCGCCAACCCCTTCAAGGTAGCTTTGGGATCGGTGATCAGCACCCGCAGCATCGTGTTCAGGTCGCCGTTGTTGAAGACATGACCCGCGCGTTGCAGTTGTTCATAGTCGGCAAAGACCTGCTCGGCGCGCGCCACGTCGCGAGCGGCGCCGTCGAGTTCAATGGAATCCGATCGCAGATCGATGGCGACATTCAGGCCATCTTCGAGCACGTGCAGGTTTTCGTCGCGCGTGCCAAACAGGGTCTCGATGTTGGGGCTAAGTTCGATGCTTTTCTTCATTCAAATTTTGGAAGCACATGTGGGGACGGCCGCTCGGGCTGTCCGGGTGAAGTAGAGCTGCATTCGCGGAAGAAATACTCCCCGCCGAAGCGCAAAAACCATTCTTCTGTCTGGAGATGGAACCAGCCGGGATGCTCGTCACCGAGGTGCAAGCAACTACCATTGACGTAAGCCTACCCCGGCCTTAGATGGGAGTCAATGGCGAGGGGTTTTACGAAAAAGCGTTGGACTTCAGGCGCCTTCCCCTTTCGCATCGGGCATCGAAGCCGCCACCGCACGATTTTGCGCCCACTCGCGCAGCTGCTGAATCTCTTCCGCCCGCGTCGTTGAAAGAGGAACGGTCGCCTTCAATGCGTCGACCAGGCCTTGTGTGGTCAAAGGCTGCTGGCTTGAGTACGCAGCGTACATCGCCGTCTGAATCGCCGCGTCGATCTCGGCCCCGGAATATCCGCCAGCCGCGGCTGCCGCCTGATCGAGATTAAATTCCGGCGGATTCCGCTTCCGCCTGGCCAACTGGATCGAAAAAATCTGTTTGCGCTCTGCCTGGTTCGGAAGGTCCACGAAGAAGAGCTCATCGAAGCGACCCTTGCGAATAAGTTCCGGAGGTAGGGCCGTCACGTTGTTACAGGTCGCCGCAACAAACACGGGAGCCCTGCGGTCTTGCATCCAGGACAAGAATGAAGCCAGCAGGCGCGATGATACGCCCGCGTCTACTGACGCCGAATCCGGACCGCTTCCCGCAAAAACTTTCTCCAGTTCATCAATCCACAGGACACAGGGTGCCAGTTCTTCCGCAACTTGAAAGACCTTCTGGATGCGTTTCTCGGTCTCGCCAATATATTTGTCATACACTGCGGCAGTGTCGAACTTCACCAGTGGAATCTTCCATTCCCCAGCGATCGCGCGAGCGCACATGCTCTTGCCGCATCCTTGCACGCCTAGAATGATTGCGCCTCGCGGAGGCTCCAACCCGTACTCGCGCGCCGCCTCTTCCCAGGTTCCCTGCCGCTGCTTGAGCCAGCGCTTCAAGTTCTCGAATCCGCCGACGCCGGCCAAGGTATCGGAGACCTCAACGAAATCCAGCATCTCCGAGCGCTTGAGCATGTCTTTCTTCGCCTGCAGGACGTCGGTCACAATCTCGGGCGTAACGCCGTAGCGCGTAACCAGCGCCTGCGATACGGCACGCTCCGCTTCTTCTTCGGTGAGACCACGCAGGTTGCCGGCGAGAGCATCGAGTCCGGGCGCATCCAGCGTTCGCTTCAGCGTATGCGTCTTCCCGATCCGCACAATCATTTCGTCGATAATCTGGCGCAGCCGAGCCTTATCCGGCAACGGCAAATCGAGAAACTCGACAAGGCTGCCCAGTTCAGGTGGAATCGTGATCGAGGGTGCGGTAATGATCACCGTCCGGCGATTTCGCGAGAACTTCTGCCCCACATCACGAAGGCGGCGCACTACGACGGGGTCATCCATATGCCGATGGAAGTCCTTCAGAATGAATGCGGCTTCGAGCGAAATCGACTCCAGATTCCCTAGCATTTGCGCGGGCTCGCGGCTGTTATAGATAGCCTGAGAATCGGCTAACTCGGGCGCGCCGCCAAAAGACGCCAAGCGGGTGGAATCGGGCATGAGCGCGCCCACATCGCTGCCAGATCGGACTAACCCGCTTGCAATGCTCCACTCAAAAGTAGCCAGATTCAGGGCCGAACAAGCCGCCCGTACCATGCGGACGGCCCGCATTTCCTCGACGGTTTCGAGCACCACGATGGGGGTGGAAGAATCGACGAGAATTTTCAGCCGTTCGAGGGCGTCCGCCATGTATTTGACCTGCCGTGAGTTACTCCCGTAAAATAACGTATTCGGTACCCACCGGAACATCTATCTACAGAAACGAAGGTAACAGTTCAGACATGGCGAATCATTTTTCGGCGCTGAAACGCGCCCGTCAGACCGAGAAGCGCACCGCCCGCAACAAGGCCAATCGTTCGCGCCTGCGCAGCACGCTGCGCGAGTTTCGCGAGAGCCTCACCAAGACCGACAAACCAGCCGCCGAGAAGAGCTTCCGGGCCACAGTATCCGCCCTCGACAAGGCGATTCAAAAGGGCGTGATCCACGAGAACACCGCCTCCCGCTACAAAGCACGCCTGAGCAAGCGCTTGACGGCAATGAAGTAGGCTTTCAGCCATCAGCTTTCAGAGAAGGCAGGCCTTGGGCCTGCCTTTTTCAGTAAGCGCAGGCGTCCCGCCGGCCACGATGGCCATATTACGAAAGCACAACTTGGAAGTAGCGATTTAGCGCGTCCCGCCACTCTTCTTCTGTTTCCAGCATCCGCTCTTCGCGCTGTCCATTGCGGGTCACGATCAGCTTGTAGTCTGCCAGCGTTACGCGGCCATCCTCAGTCGCCTTCGTGCAGATTCTTTTCCGCGTGAAGTGCGATTCCGGAGATGTCTGATGGTAGCGGCACATCGAGGCGAAATCCTCTAATCGCCGCGGCGTCGGAGCGAATGAGTACTGATTCTTCCACGCCTTGCCCGGCTCACGCATCTGCAACTGAATCCGTTGGCATTCTTCTACCAAGCGAAAAATCTTGCCTGCCTGTTCTTGTTCTAATCCGATCTCCAAGCGCAGAGGATCCAAGAACGATTCCCCGAATCCGACATCCGCGAGCCAGAGTTCTTCCAGATCGACTCGGAGGGTGAGGTGATCGAACTCCGGCCCTTCGCTTCCATCTTCGCGAGCGACGCGAGCAGAAAGAAGCGTTATATGGAAGCCCATCTCTCGCAGCAAAGCCCCGAAAGCACCGTTCATTTCGTAACAAAACCCGCCGCGCTTGCGCGTCACAATCTTGCGGACCGCGGCGTCTTCGTCGCACGGAATCTCACGACGAAGGCCGATGTCCAGATTCTCAAACGGGACGGCCAGCAGGTGAGCTCGATGGATTGCGCATAGGGTTTCGCCGGTGGGAATGGTGAAGCCATGGTAGCCGATGCGGCTCAGGTAGGCATCGATGTCGAACATGGACACTACTCGATTCTGTCCTTCTTCTCCAGATTATGCTTTGCGCAAAGTATCTGGATATTCGCTGGGTCTTTTGAGGAACCTCCCTGTGAATATGGGATTATGTGGTCGAAATGCAAGTTTTGTTTGCTTCCACACTTCGCGCAGGCACCTTTGTCCCTCTTCCACACTTCAAGTTTTACGGAGGTCGGGATTACCCGATCGTGACCTAGTTCTGGGTTTGAGAGCGGAATGCTTTTCGCCCCCTCGTCCAGAACTTGCAACTTGAACTTAAAGACTTTTCGACCGTCGACAGCTTCTTTCCAACCGTCCACTAGGCTGAAGAGACCGTTATATACCCAAATACCGTCCCGAATTTTCTCGAAAACTCTAACCCGTTCCGGTGAAGCTTCGCCAGACTTGTATCGGATAACGGCGGCTATGAATAGCCCGTTCTGAGTTGGCTTGCCATTAGGCTGGAATTCGGGCTGGTTGACGCGTTTGGGATCGGGGCCGAGGCGTGTTTTAGGGACATCGTGCCCTTCATATACGATGACTTTGCCGCCTTGCTCAACCCTATCCTCGTATGGAGCACCCGGACGTACACTCATCAGGATGAGGCTCTCACCATTCCGAAGCCTGAAGTTCATTCCTCGTTGGAGGTTTACGCCGAATGGCGCACACATCTCGAGATGTGAGACGACGTCTCCAGGCGCAAGCATACGTATCTAAAAGTGAATAAATTATCCCACTAGCTCAAGAGAAAGGCTTTCACGCCAACGACGAACGACCAATGACCAACGACTAGACTGGCAACTCCTCCTGCGACCAACCCGGCAACTCTTCTTTCGGTTCGGCGGTCAGATCGAGCACCAGTTTCTCCAGCACCAGCCGCTTCGTCGGAGGATTCGAGCGCAAAGCCAGGTCCGTCTTCGCCACCAGTCGGATCGCCCGCGTCAACTCGCGTTTTGACTTGTAGCGTCGCGCTTGCTTGATGATGTCATCCGCGGCAAATGGAGGCACGCGGAATCCCTGCCACAGCGCCGCCCACAGCATGCGTTGATCGCGGACATTGCGCTCCAGAATCACCAGCATCTGGCGGAAAGTCTTCGCCAGCATGTAGAGATGTCCGATGGCCGCCTCATCCCCGTCGCCCGTACTCAGCATGGCATCCAGCATTTCCAGCGCGCGCACCCGGTCTTTCGAGGAAATCGCGTCGGTTAATTCATAAAGCGACCGCTGCTTGGCAGCCAGCACCATGGTCTCAACATCGCCCAGAGTGATGCGCTTCTTCTCACCCACGTAAAGAATCAGCTTCTCCAGTTCGTTCGAGACCATCATCATGTCGCCGCCGAGAGCATCGACCAACTCTCGCGCCGCATCGGGATCGATCTTTACATCTCGGGTCGCGCCGTATTCGCCGATCCAGCGCACCGCCTCGCCCTCTTCCACACGAGCCAGTTCAACGATGGCGCAATACTCGCCCAAAGTTTCGCGGATGCGCTCATAACGGTCTTTATCCGTCATGTCCATGCGGCGGGCGTCGGCGGGAATGCTGATGTGGTCAGCCACAAAAATCACTACCGCGTCCGGGTTTGGATCTTTGCAGTACGCTTCGATTGCCGCGAGCTTCTCGTCATTCGATCCGCGGCCAAAGAGATTCTTCACGCCGCGCACAAAGAACACCTGAAACGGAGCCATCAGGGAAGGCGTACGAGCGCGATCAAGAATCTCGCTCAGATCCGTCTCCGCCAGATCGAACTCGAACAAGCTGAAGTCCCGCAGATCGGCGGGAACCAGATGTTCAATGATGGCTTCGCGGCAGCGCTTACGGAAGAACACTTCATCTCCCACAAACACATAGGCGGGACGCAGCTTCCGATTCTGCACTTCGGAGACAAAGCGGTCGGCCTGCGCGAACGCCCGCATCAGAAACCCTCCAGAATGTTCGAGACCAAAGTGCGCGCGAAGTCCTGCGACAACCGCTCGAGCGCCGGAGAATCCTCCTCAAAGAAGCTGGTCAGCTCACGTGAGACCTGGTACTGCTCGCGGAAGAGATAAGCCGGATTCTGATACAAGATCTTTCCCGATTTGTCGGTTAAAGAAACCTTCATGCTCACAGTAACCAACACACTGGCCGCACGGCCCGTCTGCGAATCGTAAGTCAGGGGCGAAGCGCTGCTCGAAAGAACTTCTCCTCGCAACGTCGCGTCAGCCTCAGAGTCCGGCCGGTTCAGAATCTGATAATGCGTGCGCGTCACCATCTCGCGCACCACCGCCGCAGTTAACGTCTGTTCAATCTTGTAAGTCCGAGTATCGTTGACGAAGCTAGGCACGGCAATCGTCTTGACGTTATCAGGAAGGGTAACCGTGTGGCCGGCAGTGTGATACCCGCAACCCGTGCTGACCAGCAAAAGCGTCAGCCACGCCCATTGCTTCATTGGATTTTGCCCTTGGGACGCGTCGCCGCCATCGTCTCGGCGCTCTCAACCGCGCTAGAAGCCGCGATGCGCAGATTGTCGGAGGCTGCCCATAACCAAAAACTGTTGCTGTCGTTCGCATCGGGAACCGCCGAGACCAGGATGTCGGCCTGCCCCGCCGCGTTCACATTGCTGGGAGAATCGTCGGCACCATGAGTCACCGTGACGTGCTCTCCCGCCAAGGCCTCCAGGACATTCGCAATATCGACAGCTTGCTCCAGTTCGACATGGAGCGAGAACGCATGTCCGTGGAAGATGGGCGCCTGCACCAGCAACACCGACGGCAAGGTAGCATCTTTTCCTGCGATCGCGCGGTAGTGCCTGAGGACCCGGTCCTGCACGGTCGCCAGCGCCGGAGCGGAATGTTCTCCGTAACGCGCGACCATGTTGAAGGCCACCTGCGTATCGAAAACGTTCTTCGGCAACTGCTGGAACGAGAGCAGATTCACGGTCTGCTCGTGCAACTCGTCCATGCCCTTTTGACCGTGTTCAGAAACTGGTTCGAACACGTTGGCATTGGCGCGCCTGATCTTGCCCACCTTCTGCGCCCTCAACAAAAGCAGCGCCAGCACGACCGCCGCAGGGTGCGCCACGACCGATGGCCCAGGCTGCAACTCGGGGCGAATCGTTTGACCCAGTTGGCGCTCGACCCACGGAGAACGCACGACGGCATCCGGTTCATCTTCCAAAGCGTAGGAAAGGTCCACCAGCGCGCTGCCCGCTTTGCGCGCGGTTTTCCAATTCTTCCGCGTGCAATCCTGGTCAGAGGCGAAAAAGGTGAAATCGATATTCTCGAACTGCTCCGAGCGCACGTTCTGGATGAAGGTCACTTCATCACCTAACGTTTCCAGTTGGCCGAGGGCCTCGTCGTCGTCCAGCAGTTTGACGTCGATCGAGGGAAAGTTGCGGTCCCCGAGGACTTCGGCAATTTCCTTCCCTTTGAGCGAACCTGCGCCCACGATGGCCAGTCGATAGAAGTTTCCCGCGCGAGGTGCTTCATTGGCAGCAGATGGTTTTATGTTGGCCTTCATGAAGTTTGCGATGCCTCCTTGTAAGCCGGAGGCGGCGGGCTACCCTTCCTACGGAAAATCCATTGCAGGCGCCACAGTACCCCAGACGCCATATACAACAAAGCAATGCCGAACAATACCCATTGTGAGAAATACCAGATCGCGGCAAACAACGCGCCGAATAACACGATCAACTGAAAGGGCTGCCGCGACCGAAAATCAATGTCTTTGAAACTGTAGAAGCGCCACGTGCTCACCATCAGATAGGCAACAGTCACCATTAGCAGCATCCAGACAACCGACGTGTACCAGGACTCCAGCGGATCACCGCTGGAAAAATGCACTACGGCGGCAATTACGCCTGCCCCCGCTGGAATCGGCATGCCGACGAAATACTTCTTTCCTGGACGCCCAGGATTCGATGGCTGCGGATTGCTGGTGATATTGAACCTGGCCAAGCGGCTCGCCCCCGCCATCAGAAACAGAAAGCTGGCGATCGCTCCAAGCTGCACCACGCGGCTCGCGATTTCCGCGGTTGAAAACGCCCGCAACATGCGGAATCCCCACATCCATCCCAACATGGCGGGAGCAACTCCGAACGTAATTACATCCGCCAGAGAGTCCAATTCTTTCCCAAAATCGCTGCTGGTTTTGGTGAGGCGCGCAATACGTCCGTCGAGGCCATCGAACAAGACTGCAAATCCGATCGCCTTGGCAGCGTTGTCGAAGTGCCATGGCTCGGTCACCGTGGCGTGGGTCACCTGCAAGATGGCGTAATATCCCGCCGCGATGTTGGCGGTCGTAAACAGAGACGGGAGGATATACAACCCCTTGCGCAGCTTTCGCGGAGGCCGATCGTCCTGACGACGTCTGGGAACTTCCGGAAATTCTGGTTCCATCACTGTGCTCCTTGATGCAATTGCTCTCGACCTGCCGCCGACAGTTGTGGCGCCGCGACCAACGCCAGGACGGTGCTTCCGCCCTTCACGTGATCTCCTACCTTGATCTGCGGAGTCGCCGCAGCGTCGAGCAACACATCCACGCGGGAGCCGAACTTGATCAGGCCGACGCGTTCTCCGCGGGCCACTCGGTCCCCCACTCTTTTGTTGAACACAATCCTTCGAGCCAACAGCCCGGCGATCTGCTTAAAGATCACCGTTTGCCCTTCGCCTTCGACAGTGACCACGTTCTGTTCATTCTGGTCCGCCGAGGCCGCGTTCATCGCATTTACGAACTTACCCTTCTGGTAGCGGACTTCGCGAATCACTCCGGCGATCGGCGAGCGGTTCACGTGAACGTTAAATACATTGAGAAAGATGCTGATGCGGGTGCGTCTCACGCCATTGTCAGTAAAAGGCGAAACGTCGGTGACTTTGCCATCCCCCGGCGAGACAACCGCGCCCGGCGTGTCAGGGATCACCCGCTCCGGGTCGCGAAAGAACCACAGAAAAAACGCCGCCAGCAGCAGGGCCGGAATCGCCCACGCCACCCCTGCCAGCCACGCCAACAGAATGGCAGCACCTACCAAAGGCAAAGCGTAATAGTAGCCGTCGGGAACCATGGAGAGATACTGCGATTATAGAGCAGAGCGGAAGCTTCGGCTCCATCGACAATTGTTAAATATAAACAAAAAAGGCGCTTAGGAGCGCCTTGTTGTAGAGCGTGTATTTCCCAGAACGGCTATGCCGTGCCAGGTTCGTCAGAGAATTTATGCTACCTGGTGCTGATGGATCGTTGTCCGGTACTCTCGCTCGATCAGTTCCATCTGGTCTTTCAGACGGAGCTTCAGCTTCTTCAACCGCACTTCTTCCAGTTTTTCGTCTTCTGTGAGATAGCGTTTCTGCGTGAGGGAATCGAGCCGTTGTGAGTACTGCGTGTGCTCCTGCGCTAGTTTGCGGAATTCATCGTGACTAGCGAGGAGCTGGTCTCTAGAATTGAGCATCCAGCAGACCTCCTAACCGGGTTTAGAGCTCAAACCTACCACACGTCCCAAACTGCTTCAATGCAAATTTAACCTCATGTTCACAAAGCGCGATCCCTTCTCGGAGCTCGAGTTTGCACTGTGTTTGGTGCATCTTAGGGGAAATCCAGCCGGTACAGAACCGCATCTTCCTCGGGATCGCGATAGTACCTCTTGCGACGACCACTCTCGACGAAAGCCCACTTTTCATAAAGCAAGCGCGCCGCACGGTTCGACTCGCGAACCTCCAGATAAACCGACTGCGCTCCGCCGGATCGCGCCAGGTTCAGGAACTCTCCAACCAGCTGCGTACCCAATCCCCTTCTCCGCGCAGGACCTGAGATTGCGACGTTTTCAATCTCCCATTCATCGTCGACGCGCCGCCCGACCAGAAAGCCTTGGACCGCCGAGCCTTCTTCGAGCACCAGAACTTCTCTGACGTCGGACTCAAACGCCGCTTCGTATTGCTTCCGCGACCAGTGGGCTGCGTTAGCCGCATGCTTCTCCAAAGCCATCATGGCGGGAATATCGGCGGCGGTGGCGGGACGGATCAACAAGGTCGGGTTCCCAGTTTTCATCGATAGACGTCATCCAGAGCGGAGCGAAGGATCTGGCGCGCAACGCTGCAACACTAGCCCACGCCAGATCCCTCACCCGGCTGAAATGCGCCAGGTTCGGGAAGACGTCCTTCTGGGTGATACCAGAGCGCTCTCACGAATTGCTCTTCGCAAAAATTTCCGCATCGGTTCGCCGGATGTAGTTCGCTTCCAGCGCTTCCGGCGACACAGTATCTCCCGCGAGAATCTTCCTCCAGCCCAAGCGCGCAATGGCGTCGCTGCGCGGAGTTTCGATCTCATGCACCGCGATTCCCTCAGACTTGAGAGCCTCGGCCAACGATTTCCCGCCAGCCACCACAGTTGCGCCCGCTGCGATCTCAATCAAGTCCGCTCGCGCGACGAGTTTCTCGCCGACCATCTTCGTGCGATCGGCGCCGACCTCATACTCTCCCAAATAAACTTCACCCCGGCCCGCATCCAGCGCCGCCAGCACTCTTCCTTCAGCGGCAACCGCAACAGCTTCGAGCAACGACACCGCTGCGATCGGCTTTCCTGTCGCTTCCCCTAGCGCCTTGATCGCTGCCAGGCCTACTCGAAGTCCGGTGAACGATCCTGGGCCTAAGGCCACGGCAAATCCATCGAGATCTCTTTTCTGAAATCCGTGCTTGGATAGGAGATCTGCAACTTGGGGAATCAGTTGTGCAGAAAACGTGCCGCCCTCGAGTGCAACCACTTCAATGACCTCACAGCTTCCGTCCGGTTCCCCCCGCGCCAGCGCGATGCTGCCTTGCTTTCCGGAAGTATCGACCGCCAGCAACAGCATCAGTGGCTCGCCTCCACCAGTTCGAGCAAGACTCCACTCGTGCTCGCGGGATGCACAAACACATAGCGGTGACCGCCCGCTCCAAACTTAATCTCTTCTGACACCAGACGTACGCCGTCCTTCTTCAACTTCTTGACGACCGCAGAAAGATCGGGCACGCGCATACACACGTGATGCAGTCCCTCGCCGCGCTTGGCGATGAACTTGGCAATCGTCGAGGTCTCGCTGGTCGGCTCCAACAATTCCAAACGGCTCTCGCCCACCGGAACCATCACCAACCGCACCTGCTCAGCTTCAACAGTTTCTTCCGGAGAAATACTCAGCCCCAATTTTTCGTAAATACTTTTAGCCGCCGAAAGCGACTTTACCGCGATGCCCAGATGATCAATCGTAAAACTCATAATGACGCCTCAAAGAAAGAGCAGATTCCTCACCATGTTCGGAACGAACGTTGGGTCCTGCAATCAACAATCAAAAATCAACAATCTACAATTTTCTAACGATCTCTTCGACCAGCGTATAAGGATCCCTCTTATGCTCAGCGACCTGCTCGGCGTATTGCGCAACTTTGCCGTCGGACATCTGTTCGCGCGCCCGGTCCAGCAGGGCATCACGCAGCATTTCCACCAACCGCTCCTGCCAGTTATGAATGTTGCGCTTCAGCAGCAGGTTTTCTTTCTTCAAATACGCTTCGTATTCGCCAATCGCCTTGGCCAGTTCCTTGATCCCGGCTCCCTCGCTCGCCACCGTCTTCACGATGGGAGGAGTCCAATGATCCTCGCGCATGGCCAGCGTCTGCATGGCGCGAATCTCGCGTTCTACGCGCTCGGCACCGTCACGGTCGCTCTTATTGATGACGAAAATATCGGCGATCTCCATGATGCCGGCCTTGATGGTCTGCACATCGTCGCCCATCCCCGGCACTAGGATCACAACAGTGATGTCGGCCAGACGCACGATATCAACTTCGTCCTGCCCAACACCCACCGTCTCGATCATTATCAGGTCGCGCCCGGAGGCATCAAGGACCGTCGTCACATCAGCCGTGGCCCGCGCGAGGCCGCCCAGCGATCCCCGTGTGGCCATGCTGCGGATGTAAATCCCCGAGTCAGCAAAGTGATCCTGCATGCGAATGCGGTCACCCAGAATCGCGCCACCGGTGTAAGGGCTCGTAGGGTCGACGGCGATAATTCCGACCGTCTTGTCTTCTTTCCGGTAGTACTTGGCGAGTTGATCGACCAGCGTACTCTTCCCCGCTCCCGGAGACCCCGTGAGCCCAAGGATTCGCGCCCGCCCGCTATAAGGAAACACAGCCTTTAGCAGCTCCGCGGAACTGCCGTGCCGGTTCTCGACGGTGGAAATCGCGCGCGCTAACGCCCGCGGATCTCCCGCACGCAACCGCTCAATCCAGCGTTGTAGGTCGTGATTCAACTACTCAGTGTAAAGCAGATGGAAAAGTAAGGGAAAACCATCCTTCCGTGGTAGGATCGGCCCGCCACCGAACCCAAGCTTCCCAAGAATCTCCCCCATCGGTGACGGTTTTCCTTCCGCGCCTGCGCATTGCGAAGTGAGCGGCAGTAAGCGAAGCGATGCCGCACGCAGGCCGGTCGACGGCCATGCACGTACTCCCCCGGATCAAGGAATTCAGTCGCAGAAGTCACACTTTGGAGGACAGAACCATGGGCGTAAGAAACGCAACGCGCGTCGCCGTCACAATCGCCACTTTCGCAGCCGTCTCGGTCGCGCAGACACAGACCCAGACCCAGGCTCAGCCGACTCAGAACCAGCAGCCAAACCAACAACAAACCCAGCAGAGCCAACCGCAGCAGAAGAAGAGCTTCTGGCAGAAGATGAAGGAAACCGCTGCGCAAGGAACCCAAAACACAGTTCAGCAGGGCACCGGCGCGGTACAAAACACCGTGCAGCAAGGAACCGGCGCGATTCAAAACGGGACACAGCAAGTACAGAACGGAGCCCAGCAAGGGATTCAGGGTATCCAACAGGGCGCGCAACTCCCCGGCGCCAATGGCAACTCGAATGGAGCTTTCAGCGGGGGCGGCGGTGGCACTGGTTCTTGCGGCGCGAACTGCTTCGACGCCGGCCCCTTCCAGGCCAACGTCTCGCAGATGACCATGAGCCAGCAAGGCGCATGGCACGTGATCCGCATGAGCATCCAGTTCCACAACTCTGGGAACCAGCCCCTGGCCATCGCCTACCACGACGGATCAATGGTGATGGTGGATAACAATGGAGCCACTTACGTGCCCGCCGGGGGGAACCCCGGACAGCTCCAAGGCATGGGCATCGATCGTGGCAACCAGACCGATTCGCAGTTCGTGCTCGGCCCCGGCCAGACCAGCAGCGCCTTGTTCTCGGTCGCACGCGTACGAGGCAACGATAGCCCGGTTGGCACCGGCTACTCGTATAACTTCACCATCGACGAGTTGCAGGCGCAAAACGGAGCCATGGCGATTCCGGTGCGTTCCTACAACCTGAACTTCCCCACCCTCGCCCCGAGCTCCGTCAGCAGCAGCACCGCCGCGTTCCCGTCCGTCTCTTCGCCGGCGAAAAGCTATGCCGGAACTACCGCGGGGACGACGACAGGTTCCTCCAACACGGCGGTTCAACCTGGCGCCGCAGTTCCGGTACAGCAGCAAAAGGTGGTCAACGGAAAAGTTGTACCGGTAACCCCCGCAACCGCAGTTAACAATGCGGCGCTCAAGTCAACCGCCACGACTGCCACGGCGAAGGCACCCGTGGCCGCAACGGCGGTCAAGCCGATCCCGGTCGCGACCACGACAAAAGCGGCAACACCCGCGAAGAAGCCGACCACGACCACCACCACAACGCCTCACTAAGACGTCCGCTAAAGGCCGAGTGCCCCATTTCTCGCGTTCTTTGCGAGAAGTGGGGCTTTTGGCTTGGGCAGATTATGATGGTTCTTGAATGATGAGAGCAGGAATCAGGGTTGTGACGGCGATACTTTGTGCGTGTCTAGCCCTACCGCAAGGAGGGTGTGGGTCTTCTGCACACTCCGGTGGTGGAAATCCAGGCACCTCGAACTGCGATTTCACGAAGAAGGGCGCGCAACAGTCCTGTTCGCTCGGCAGTCGAACGTCGTTGCTGTACCTGCCTCCGGCCACTTGCAGCGGCGCTTTGCCCGTCGTCATCTATCTGCACGGAGCCCCCGGCGACATTCACGAGGGCACCAACAATGGCTGGCCTACTACCGCGGCCAAAGATTGTTTCATTGAGGTAAATGCCAAGGGCTCCATACTGAGCGACGGTGTCGAATCCTGGCATATCTACAACGACACCAGCAGCTACTCAGGCACACCGCCCGACGACGTGGCCCAACTGAAGTCTGTCGTAGCCGAGATAGAGGCGAGCACTTCCGTGGATGCCAAAGCCATCTTTGCGGTTGGCTTTTCAGCAGGCGGATTCATGGCATCCAGGGTAGCGGCAGAAGGCGGCGACGTATTTGCCGCCACGTTCCCCTGGGCCGCCACGCTCTACATGCAGGATGCAGGCGGCACGACTGGCCTGCCCGCAACCGTTGCCACGGCAACGAACATAGAAGAAATGAACGGAGCGGCCGACTCGACAATCCCTATTTGTGGACTTACCAACAGCAGCGTCACGGTCTCGTCCGTAGACACCACGCTGAACTGGTGGATGTCAGTGCTAGGTTGCACCACGGCGACACCAGTCACCAACGTCTGTGTCGGCGGCCAACCCGTGCTTACATCGAAAACACTTTCAGGATGCAATGGCGGCGTCACCGTTCAATGGTCGTCAGTCTCAGGCGTGAACCATAGCTGGCCCTCGGGGCTGAACGACACGGTTTGGGCGTACTTCAACAGCCACAGGAAACCTTAGAAACGTGTTCTTCCCTTCTAGCCGCCACACCTCATCTTCGTCCCACTAATGGCAAATCCATACTGATTCGCCCCGCTCACTCGCTGGTGATCCGACGACATGGTCACGGTGTCGATCGGGCTGGGCCAGGTCAGCCTGTAACTGTTTCCACCTGCACTTTGCCAATGCCCTACCGTCGTCATTGCGGAGAACGTGCCATTCGGCTGGATGTTCACAATCACGCCGTTATACCAGCGCCAGGCGCCGGCAAGGCCCTCGCCCGGAGAAGCGCGCCTGGCCGTCATCGGCACGCCGTACTGATTGCCTCCGGAGAGGCCTCCACCGTCCGGCGAGAGTGCGACGGAATCGACTGCCTCGGGCCAACTGAAGTTGTAAACGCGGCGACCGGGATCGGCCAGCTTCCAATGCGCCGTAAAGGGACCCGCCGTCATGCTTCCGTCAGCGTTGATCACAACCGTGGCATTGTTCATCCAATGCCAGCACCCTAGAATCGGATCCGCACCTGACGGTGCGCTCGCCGCTGGACGACGGCTTACGGGCTGGGGCGAGGCCGGAGGGTTCGTTCCCGTCGGGGGAGAAACCGCCGAGCCACCCGAGTCAGACGCGCGGTTCGAGAAGAACCAACCTGCTCCGGCCAAAACGATTACCGCCACTGCAATCGCTGGCCACAGCCAAGCGGGCTTAGGACGAGCAACGCTCGGAACCCCTGACGAAGGCATTGTTGTTCTAGAAACCGGCGCAGGTTTGTCGATGCTCTGCGGTCGCTCCGGCAACATCGTCAGAATCGTGGTCGCCAGGCTGTCCAGATGTGATTCCAGTGGAGGAGCGATCGCGTCCAGCCAATGCACCGAACTGATGAAGTAATCGAGCGACTTCGCGGGTACCACGTTCTCGACGCGCAAGGGAATGATCGCCACCCCGTTGCTTACCGCTCGCTCCACTTCTTTCGGAATGTGCGGCGACGCGTTGGCATTGGCAGACAACACCAGCACCATCGCTCGCGAGCCATGGATGGCATCGATAATCTCTTCGCCATACTGAAAGCCCGGCTTCACATCGCGAGGCGCAATCCAGCAGCGAATGCCGCGTCCTTCGAGGCGCGCACAGACCGCGTCGGCAATGACTTTGTCCTTGGAGGAATAACTGATGAAGACGTCGTGTGCCATGACTCTGGCAGCGGATTGTAGCATTGGCTGTCTAGAGACTCGACCCGCGAAGTCAGACAGTTCCTAGCTGTCCTTCCGGTACAGCAGATCGCGCATCGCCTTGCGGCGCTCTTCGTTAGCTTCCTTGGTGGTCTTGCGCTCGTCCGCGTCCATACGGCGTTGTTGCTTGGCAGGTTGAGCGGCTTCGGATTCAGTGCACTCGGGGCAGTGGTTGGCGAAACCGGGCTTGTCCGGCTTGAGCTCAAACTCTTCCGAGCAAATGGCACAGGTTCTAACGGGAAAAGCCATGCAAAATATCATACGACGCTCGCAAAGATACGGGGAAGCCCCCGCTCTACTTTGCAAGTTCGCCGGGCGTAATCCCCTCTGACAGGGTGAAAGTCGAACCGACCGTGCCAACTAATGCTGTCTTGCGCGAGAGCCCGGCGCGTTGCCGCAGGTGATACACCGCCTCGATACCGGTGCAATGCGCCCCCATCAGATTCGCGACTTTGAAGCCCTTGAGTTTGTCGCTCGTCCAATCGAGCTGTTCGTCGGTCTGAGCGAACAGATGCAAGCCACCAACGACCGCGTATACCGGTCGATCGTGAAACTCTGCGCTCGCATCGGTCAGAATATTGATAATCCCGGCGTGCCCGCATCCCGTCACCACGACTAGCCCTTGCGTCGTGTTCAACACCAACGATTGATCTTCTGGAATGTTGTCTTCGACTAACCCGCTGGGCGTTTGCACCTTGATGCTGTCGCTCCAATTGTGCTCAGGAAACTTGCGCGGCACCGGCCCTGTGAGCCACGCTCCGGGAAAAATCTCGGCCCAGTCCGCGTGCTCCACGAATTTTCCGCCCGTCGCTTCGTAATCCTTGCGGATGGCGATCATGCGGTTGCCCTCGCGATCGGGCAAAGGACGGCTGTAGAAAATTCCCTTCCCCACATGCACCACTGACATCGCCGATGGATTCTGTTTCATCAACTCGCGCCGCAGCGTAAGCAAGCCGCCGACGTGGTCTCCGTGATTGTGGGTGAGAATGACTTCCTGGACATCCGACAAATCAATCTTCAGATCGCGCGCGTTCTGAAGGACGGTTTCCGGATGCAGTCCAGTATCGACCAGCACGCGACGTCCGTCCGCCTCGATCAGGGCTGAAAAGCCCCATTCACCGATGCCGGTCGTTTCTCCGACCAGCATGGTGGAGAGCAGCGTGATCTTGAGCGAATGGATTTGCGCGTCCTGAGCGGTCTTGGCGGCATTTCCCTGCGCAACCGCCAGGTTGGAAATAAGAGCGAAAAAAATCGCTGTCAGGATTCGGGGGATGGATCTCATATGGACGATTGTCATCCTTCATGACGGGCAGTGCAATAGATAAGGCGCGAACGTCGGAGCCAGATGCCCAATGCCCAATCTAGTCTTTCAACAACTGCCGCGCAATTACCAAGCGCTGAATCTCGCTGGTCCCCTCGCCGATCGTGCACAGCTTCACGTCACGGTAATACTTCTCCGCGGGATAATCTTTAATGAACCCATACCCTCCGTGAATCTGCACGCCTTCGTTGGCGCAGCGCACCGCAACTTCGCTGGCATAGAGCTTGGCCATGGAGGATTCGAGCGTCGTCTTCATCCCTGCATCTTTCATCGAAGCGGAACGCATGGTGAGAAGACGCGCGGCATCGATCTCAGTGGCCATGTCGGCGAGCTTCCACTGGATTGCCTGAAAATCGCTGATCGGCTTACCGAACTGCTTGCGCTCTTTCGAATACCGCAATGCCGCTTCGTATGCCCCTTGCGCCATGCCCAGCGACAAGGCAGCAATCGAGATGCGTCCGCCATCGAGCACCCGCATAGCATCGACGAATCCCTGGCCCTCGGCTCCGAGCAGGTTCTCCGCTGGAATTTCGCAGTCTTCGAAGATCAGCTCTGAAGTATCGCTCGCCCGCAAACCCAGCTTGTTTTCTTTCTTCCCGGGACGAAACCCCTTGGTTCCCTTCTCGACGATGAATGCGGAAAGCCCATGTGTATGCGCGGCACGATCGGTGACTGCGATGACGACAACAACGTCGGCATAGTGTCCGTTGGTGATGAAGGTCTTGTTTCCGTTCAGCACCCACTTGTTCCCCTTGCGAACCGCAGTCATTCGCGCGCTGCCCGCGTCCGACCCAGAGGCTGGCTCGGTCAGCCCCCAAGCGCCGATGAATTCTCCCGTGGCCAGCTTGCTTACATATTTCTTCTTTTGCGCTTCGTTCCCGGCTAGAAAAATGTGATTCGAGCAAAGCGAAGTGTGGGCGGCTACGATGATGCCCACCGATCCGTCCACCCGCGACAGCTCATCAATCGCCGTCACATACTCCACGTACCCCATGCCCGCCCCGCCATACTCAACGGGAAAAATGATTCCCATCAGCCCGAGCTTCCCCAATTCTTTGATCGTCGCCAGCGGAAACTCTCCGGCCTCATCCCACTTCATGACGTTGGGCAAAATTTCGCGCTGGGCAAAATCGCGCACGCTCTTCTGCAGGTGCAGTTGCTCCTCATTCAGTTGGAAGTCCAAAGTTTTCTCCGCTTTTGTGAATTGCCACCAGGCGCGGGCGCCGCTCCCCAGAGACGACGTCGCGTTACGAGGGAACCCTCGATTAAAACATATGAAAGAGGAAAATACTCGAACCGACCGGTTGGTATCGCGGAGCGAATGTTAGTGACCGAACGTGGCTAAGCGCACAATCCAACTAATCGCCCACCAGGCTATGGGCACGCCAAACATGATGAGGAAAAGACCAATCACGATGAACAACGTCGTTTGGGCGCGCTTCATCGCCTTCTTCTGGTTCTCGACGGCCAGCTTCTGTCTCTCGATGGATCGCTGCTGGTTTGCGATGGCGATGTTCTGATTTTCGAGACCTTGCTTATGCAGATCGCGAATTTCTTCCAGCAATTTGATGACTTGCTCGTCAGGCATAATCTTCCCCGCCGGCCGCATCTAGAAGACAACGAAAGGATGCGCGGAGAAAGATTGCGGAAGGAGTACATCCTTAGTGCCGACAGGCTAGTTCGACACTTTGCCCGCTCCGAAAATCTTGCGCACCATCCACAATGGCGCCACGAACACATGCGCAGGATTGGTCAGAAACGCAGGCTTGTTTCCCTCGATCAAATGCCCAAGCCATGCAAGCGCAAACGCCGCCGGAATCAGCAGCAGGCCGATAATCCAGTGATACCAGACGACGATCAGCGAGGAAAATCCGACCGGAATTGCGATCATGTGCAGCGCGCGATTCACCGGGTGGTTGTGCGCGCCGTCGTAATGCGAGTAGAGACCCATAGGCACCTCCACATGCGTCGCGCGCGATTATACCCCAGTTTTTGCGATTGTCGCGCCGCGGCCGGCGGGACGCCGGCGCTACTTTGCAGGTTGCGAGAGAAAGCGTTCGAACACTTCGTTGGAGAGCATTCGCCCGCGCGGGGTAAGGCGAATGGAAGCGTCAATCTTTTCCAGCAACCCAGCATCCACCATGTCTGTGATAACCGAATCGTAGGAACGGACCGCGTCTGCTCCGAACTCATCTCGTAGCGAAGCCAAATCCACTCCCCGGGCCAACCGCAATCCCAGGAAGAATGCTTCCTCGAGCGCCTCTTGCCGCGACACAGCGGTGCGTTTTACCACACCTCCCGCTACATATTCTTCCAGCCCATCAGCGGTCGCAAACCGGATCGCCTCCTGAGTCGCGACCGATGACTTCAGCATCGAATGCGCGTCCACACCAAACCCCAAGTATGGCTGCCGCGTCCAGTATTTCAGATTGTGCCGCGACTTCCGACCTTCCCGCGCGAAATTCGAAATCTCGTATTGCCGAATCCCCGCGGCATTTAACTGCTCGCAAGCCACCTCGTACAAATCCGCCACGAGATCTTCCTCTGGCACAAAGTGCGCGTGATATTTCGTTCCTCCTGCAATCAGTTCGCGTCCCAAGCGCGAGTCTTCATCTACTTCCAGCATATAAACGCTGGCGTGTGGCACGCCTAAGGAGATGACATCACCCAGGGAAATCAGCCAACTCTCCATGCTCTGGTGCGGCAACCCGGCAATCAAATCCACGTTGATATCGGTAATACCTGCGTTGCGCAGTCGCGCAATGTCGTCGAGAACCGTAGAGCGTTTGTGCAGGCGCCCCACAGCCGCCGCCTCAACATCCACGAACGACTGCACTCCCAAACTCACCCGGTTGACGCCGCAACGCAGTAGCGTCTCAATCATCGTGTCCGACAGAGTTCCCGGAGCGCATTCGACGGTGATTTCCGCATCGGGCATGAGATCGAAGTTCTTACGGACCGCTGCGAAAATTCGCTCCAGTTCCGACGAGGCCAGCACCGTGGGAGTTCCGCCGCCTAGATAAACGGAATCCAGCGTTCGTTCCAATTCCCCGCCCATCGCGCGCGCATTCGCCGCGGCCTGATCGAGATGGTTACAGACCCTGTCGACATATCTCTGGAAAACCGCCTTCGAGAACACGTCAGAGGCGAAGTTGCAGTAACTGCACTTGGTGCGGCAAAACGGAACCGAAAGATAGAGACCGAGAGGCATTTCTTTGATCAATCCTAACCTGCCGCCGCGGAATGGCATAATTGCGGCCTGTGACTAACTGTCCCATTTTCGCGGGCCTCGCACTTCTCCTGCTGCTTGTTCCCGCACTGAGCCAGCGGACTCCCTCCGACACCACCGCCAACTTCATTTTTCGCATGGCGCGTTTCGAAGGCTCCGACGCCAGTTGCGTCATCGTCCAAAAGGACGGCCAGTTCCATCTAGAACGAACTCACCGCAAAAACGTCGACGTCTTCGAAGGCACGCTGACCCCGGATGATCTGGCCACGCTGCATGCACTGCTCAATGATGATCACTTCGTCCACTTGCTGCCCGAAGCCGTCTCCTCCAGCCTGCTCCCGACCGGCCTCGATGAGGTAGCGCTCAGCGTGCCTCGGAACCAGCACTGGATGACCCTGCGCTTCCTTTCTGGAGAAAGCAGCGATCGCAATCGTTCCCTGCTCGACCAGTTTCGGAAATGGAATAACCGAGTGCTGAAAGGTCCGCACCAGAAGCGGAGCGAAGAATCCGGTCGCAACAACTGCCTGACCGCCAGCCAGTTGGAACTTAAGACACGCACGGACTAACAGTCCGCTTGAGACTCCGACACTGTGCGCTCAGCCCTAAAACCTTTTCCATCCGGCACCCTGCCATCCCCATCTATTTAAGGTAATCTTTTAGTTGACGAATGGCCGCTCACCAGGAAGAGGAAGTACTCGGAAAAGCCTACGACAGCCGGCTTATGAAGCGGTTGCTTCGGTATTTGAAGCCCTACAAGTGGCAGACGTCCATTGCTTTGGCTGCCATCTTCCTGAAAGTTGGGGCCGACGTCCTCGGCCCTTACCTCACTCGTCTTGTCATCGACCGCTACCTCGCTCCGGTCAAGGGCTTGCACACGCCTCTCGACCGTTTCCTCAGCAGTGACGCTCTGGTCGGCATAGCACAGATTGCCGCGCTCTACGTTGGGCTCATGCTCTTCAGTTTCCTGCTCGAATACCTGCAAACGTACTTCATGCAGTGGACCGGGCAGAAAGTCATGTTCGACCTGCGCAGCCAGATCTTCCGCCACCTGCAACGCCTGCACGTCGGTTTCTACGACAAAAACCCCGTAGGACGCCTGGTCACTCGCGTCACCACCGACGTCGACGCGCTCAATGAAATGTTCACCTCCGGCGTAGTCTCGATCTTCGAAGACGTCTTCGTCCTCGCGGGGATCATCGCGATCATGCTAAGGATGAACGCCAAGCTGGCGCTGATTACGTTCGCGGTCTTGCCTTTAATCGCTTACGCGACCAAGATCTTCCGCGACAAGGTCCGCGACTCCTACCGCCGCATCCGCGTGGCCATCGCGCGCATCAACGCTTACTTACAAGAGCATGTCAGCGGCATGGTCGTGCTGCAGCTATTCAACCGTGAGAAGCGTGCCTACGACGAATTCTCCAAGGTCAACGAAACCCACATGGATGCGTTCAAAGACGCGATCATGGCCCACGCGGTTTATTACCCCGTGGTCGAAATTCTGTCGGCGGTCGCCATCGCCAGCGTCATCTGGTTCGGTGGCAACGACGTCATCCGCCACACCACCAGCATCGGCGTACTGGCGGCTTTCATTCAGTACGCACAGCGCTTTTTCCGCCCCATTCAGGATTTCAGCGAGAAGTACAACATCCTGCAATCGGCCATGGCTTCGAGCGAGCGTGTCTTCAAACTGCTCGATGCCTCGGTCGAAATCACCTCGCCCGCAATCACCAAGAAACCCGAAGGCGCCGGGCGCATTGAATTCGACAAGGTCTGGTTCTCTTATAGAAATCCGGACGCAAAGGATGCCCAAGTAGAGGCAGCCGTCCTCGGCCGCCCGGAAAAGGCAAGCTCGCCCGGTCCCGACTGGGTCCTCCGCGATGTCAACTTCGCCATCGAGCCGGGCGAAACCGTCGCCATCGTCGGCCACACCGGCGCCGGCAAGACGACGATCATCTCCCTGCTCATGCGCTTCTACGACGTGCAAAAAGGCGCCATCAAGATGGACGGCATCGACCTCAAAGACATGGACCTCGATGACCTCCGCCGCCGCTTCGGAGTGGTCTTGCAAGACCCGTTCCTCTTCACCGGCACGGTTGAAGGCAACATCCGCCTGGGCACTAAGTGGATCGAAGATGAAGACGTGGAAAAAGCCGCCGAAGACGTAAATCTCGCCGACTTCATCCGCAGCCTGCCCAAGGGATTCAAAGAAGAAGTGCACGAGCGCGGCAGCACGCTTTCAACCGGGCAGAAGCAACTCATCTCATTCGCCCGCGCGTTGGCACACAATCCCAAGATTCTCATCCTCGACGAAGCCACGTCCAGCGTCGATACTGAAACCGAATTCCGCGTCCGCGCCGCCCTCGACCGCATGGTCGAAGGACGCACCTCGGTGATCATCGCCCACCGCCTCTCGACGGTGCAGCGCGCCGACAAGATCATCGTGATGCACAAAGGACAGGTCCGCGAGATGGGCACCCACCAACAGTTACTCGCCAACCGCGGCATCTACTACAAACTCTATCAACTGCAATACAAAGATCAGGAAGTGCCAAGCGGAGTCCCCCAAGCCACCGCCAGCGCGGACGACTAAGCTTATGCACCCGTTTGCGGAGGGCGTCACTTCCGGAACGGCGTTGCTTTGGGAAGTGCACGGCTTCAGCCGTGCCGTTTACTCTTCATACAAATTGGGCTTTAGCCCCTGAGGTACGCGCATTTCATTCGCGCTCTTTATAAGAGACGCTGATTCTCTGAATCCACGCCTTCAGCAAACTGATCGAAAATAGGGAAGGCAAACCACGGACGCGAGGAATTGAACCGTGCCAAATACGGCGACTGATATCGATGTCTTGATAGTTGGCGCGGGGCCGGTGGGCTTATTCCTGGCCAATGAGTGCGCCCGCCGAGGCTTGCAATATCGAATTATTGAGACGCGCTCCACGCAATCCGAGCATTCGAAAGCGCTCGCAATCTTCCCTCGGACGCTTGAAATTTTCGATATGGCCGGGGTCAGTGATCCGTTCCTGGAAAAGGCGAACCGTGTCACGTGGGTAACAATAGTTTCCCACGAACGTACCCTTGCCAACATGCACTTCGCACCTGAAGAAACCCCTTATCCGTTTGTAGCGATGGTTCCTCAGGATGTGACGGAGAACCTGCTGCTGGAACAATTGCGCCGTAGAGGCGGAGATGTCGAATACGAAACCACATTCGTCTCGGCTACCGAGGAGGACGAGGCAGTAAAAGTCACGCTAGAGCGCAAAGGCGGCCGCATCACGCTCAGAGCGCGTTTCGTCGTTGGTTGCGATGGCGCCCACAGCGCCGTCCGTCATTTACTGAACCTGCCGTTTGAGGGAGCCGAATACGAGGATTCGTACATCCTGGCGGACGTCGAGACGAACGAAACGCTGCCTGTTGATCAAATGCAGCTATGCCCCAGCGAATTAGGACCGGTCGCCATCTTTCCGATGAGCGCCACCCGCCGCCGGATCGTCGCGGTCGTCGACAAAAGCGAAGGAGACGCTCCTTCTCTTGATTTGGTCCGAAGTGTTCTCGCGCAACGCGCGCCCAGCGGCATCGAAGTTCGCGCTATGCACTGGAGCACCTATTTTCGTATTCATCACCGCCAAGCGAAGCAAATGCGCGTGGGGCGAATCTTCATTGCCGGCGATGCTGCTCACATTCATAGTCCGTTTGGCGGCCAGGGCATGAACACCGGCCTGCACGACGTTTGGAATCTGGTTTGGAAACTGGACCTCGTCTTGCACGGCCATGGCAATGAAGAATTGCTCCAGAGCTACACCGCCGAACGCCGCCCGGTGATCAAGCAAGTGATCGAAACTACCGATTTCCTGACCAAGGCGCTGGGAACTCCGAGCAAACTGGCGCAGACTTTGCGCGATGCTGTCATCCCCATGGTTTCGCGACTAGCTCCTTTTCAGCATGCCTTTGTACGGAGACTCTCTGAACTCGGGGTCGCATACAGCGGAAGTCCGATTGTTGAGGGTGCGGGCGAGAGATACTTCGACGAGACGCTACGTGGCGGAGACGGCATCCGTAGCCGCTTCCTTCTTCTGCTCGATGACGATGCACACTCATCATCAAAGCAGGCCGCGGAACAACTGGCTGCCTCCTTCACCGACACTCTCGAACTGCGAGTGATACCAACCCATCGCAATGTCCTTGTGAGACCGGATGGCTACATCGCGTATTCTGCGTCCAGTCGCGACGATGCCGGGGCCTTGTCGACAATCCGTTCACTTCTGGAGCGCCAAACAAAAAGCACAGGCGAGAGTCGAGCGGCATAGTCTGCGAATCGAAAATACTCGATTTACGGCCGGGCTCGCCCCCTGACTCTCATCCGCTCTCGCCGTCCGAGCGGACTTGCTCCATAATCGCAGTGCATGCCCTTCACCGTATCCCACGCCGCCGCAGCCCTTCCCTTGCGACGCATGAAGGTTATCCCCTCAGCATTAGTCGTTGGCACCTTTGCCCCTGATCTTGAATACTTCGCGCGACTCTCCCCCAGCGACGGCTACGGACACACCTTGCCCGGGACCTTCCTCCTGACTTTGCCTCTCGCCCTGCTGACGCTCTGGCTCTTCCACGGGTTCGTCAAACGGCCAGTCGTCGCGATACTTCCCGAAGGCTTTCAACGCAGGCTGTCGCCTTACTCAGGCAGATTTCGCTTCGGTGGAGTCGCACGCTTTGGATGGATCGTCTTTTCTTTGCTGGTGGGCATCGCCACGCACTTGCTCTGGGATTCCTTCACCCATCGCAATACCTGGCTCTATCGCCGATGGCCGCTGCTTCAAGAGAAGGTGACCGGGCTGCCGTTCGGCCCGATCCCGCTCTACAAAATTCTCCAGCATGGCAGCACGCTTGTAGGAATGGTGGCTCTCGTCCTCTGGGTGGCGCACTGGTATCGAAACACCGAACCGGCCCACGAACCAAGTGTCGGCCCTGCTCGCATGGAGGTCGTTACACTTGCAGTCATACTCTTGGTCGCCATCGCGGGAGCAGCCGCATGGGCCGCATTCGTTGTTGGTCTTCCGACACAGCAAATCTCAATTGCGCGATTCAGTGGAGTGCTCGTGGTGACCTTGATCGCTCTACTGTGGTGGCAATTCGTGCTGTGGGGAATGGTTACGGCGCGCCGATCCGCCTAGCCATTACAATACCCCCGTGCGCATCCTCATCTCGGCCGGAGAGGCTTCGGGAGAAATGTATGGCGCGCAGCTCATCCAAGCGCTGCGGCGCCAGGATCCGTCGCTCGAATTCTTCGGTGTGGGAAGCGAGCGCATGCGCGCCGCCGGATGTGACACGGTCGTTGACTCGAAAGACCTTGCCGTCGTCGGCATCTCCGAGATCCTCAGCCACCTCCCCAAGATTTATGGATTGTTCCATCACCTGATCGCGGAAGCTGACCGCCGCCGTCCCGATCTTGCGATTGTGATCGACTCTCCCGCATTCAACTGGCGAGTCGCGCGGCAGATGAAGAAGCGCGGCATCCCGGTCGTCTATTACGTGTGCCCGCAGTTCTGGGCATGGCGCCAGGGGCGCGTCAAACTTCTGCGCAAGTATGTCGACAAAGCCCTGGTGATCTTTCCGTTCGAAGAGCAGTTCTATCGCGAGCGCGGGGTCGATGCCACGTTCGTAGGACATCCTCTCGCCGACCTTCCCGCTCCCATCATTCAGCGCGCTGACTTCGCGCGGGAAAATCAACTGGACGAATCGAAACCGTGGATCACGCTCATGCCCGGCAGCCGCGTGAAGGAAGTCCGCATGAACCTGCCGACGATTCTGGAGTCGGCCAAGAACCTGGGATGGAGCTACGAATTCCTGCTCCCCGTCGCACCAACTCTCGATCGCGCGTTCTTGAAGAGCCTGATCGCTCGTCCCCTGCCTATCCGGTTGGTCAACGACGCGCTCCCCGCGCTCGCGCATTCGCGCGGCGGAATTATTGCCAGCGGAACGGCCACGGTCGAAGCGGCCATGATGTCGACTCCCTTCGTCATGGTCTATCGGGTCTCGACTCTGACTTATCTGCTGGGCAAGCCTCGCATCAAGGTTCCTTATTTCGCGATGGTCAACCTGATTGCTGGAGGAGAAATCGTCCCTGAACTAATTCAGCAGAACTTCACGGCGGAAAAAGTGGTCGCCCGGCTTGGCGAAGTCCTGCCCTTCGGTCCCGCGCGGGATAAGATGATTGACGGCTTGGCCCGCGTAAAGACGCTGCTTCGCGGTCCTGATCGCGATCATCTGCATCCCGCGGAACGGGCTGCTGACGCCGTTCTCGCCCTGCTGCACCGCGCCGCGGAGCGGGTTGCCCGGTAGATGGCACGCGGGGGAAGGCCGGTTCCTATTCAGGCTCGCCGAAAGTTAAGAAATTGTCTAAACCTTGTCCTTGCAGCATCTTTTGCGTAACAATCTTCATCATACGGTTCATCGTGAGTCCAGGAGACGTTTTTTGATGCTCTCTCAATCTCGGCGCGAGCGTCGGGTCGTCATACTCTGCCTTGCATTCCTTCTTATTTTTATTGCTCTTCCAGCCCTGGCCGCCGACAAGCTTCGCCTGCGCGTCGACAACTATCAGATCGACGCCGAACTCACACCGCATTCGCACAGCATCACTGCGCATGCCAAGGTCACGTTCACAGCTCTAGAGAATCTGAGCGTCGCCAGCTTTGAACTTCACAACGCTTTGCGTGTAACCAAGGTGGTCGACGACAAGGGGAAGCCGCTGAACGCCGAGCGCGTTACCGCCGATTCCACCGTGCGTGTACCCCTGCCGAACGGCTTGGCCAAAGACGCGTCCACGTCGCTGACGTTCGACTACGAAGGACAACTTGACTCGGGAGACGACAGCCCCGTCCAAGGGCTGAAGCTCGCTTCCATCACCGATGACACCAGCTATCTTCTCTATGCCGGACGCTGGTTCCCGGTGAACGGCTATGGTCTGAACCGCTTCACCGCGACCATGAACATCTCCGTCCCCGCTCACCTGGTGGTCATCGGTAGTGGCAAGGAGACGGTTACAAACACTCCGGCAAAGAAAGGCACCGCCGGAGGCGCGGCGCTCAAGACCTTCAGCTTCACCTGGGATAAGCCAAGCTTCCCCGGGACGATCGTTGCCGGACAGTTTCAGGAGTTCAAAAGCGATGAAGCGGGCGTGGACTTACACGTCTTCTTTCAGCCCACCCATCAGAATCAGGGCGCGGCGTACGCAGAAACTGCGGTCAAGGAATTCACTTACTACGTGACCCTCTACGGATCAGCCCCGGCGACCACGCTGAAGATCATCGAAATTCCTGACGACACCGTGCCTTCGGCATACGCGCCCGAGATGGCCATCCTCGCCAGCCGCGGTATCACCGAAAAAATCAACTACCGTCTGCTTGCCAACACGATCGCGCATCAGTGGTGGGGTGTCTCCGTCAGCGCCGCTTCGCGCGATGACTGGTGGATTACCGACGGATTCGCCCGCTACTCAGAAGCTCTTTATGTGGAAAATGCCGCCGGATCGGCGGGACTCGAAGAAGCCGTAAAAGATATGTCGGTCGGCGCTCTCGCCTACGACACCGTGCCACTCTCGAGCGCCGGCAAGCTCGACATCTTCTCTCCCGAGTTTCAGTCGCTGGTCACCGACAAGGGCGCCATGATTCTGCACATGCTGCGCTGGGTGTTGGGTGACGCCAAGTTTAACAGCACCATGCGGACTTTCGCCACACAGTACGCGGGGAAGTCCGCAACACTCGACGATTTCAAAGCGATCTGCGAGAAAAATTACGGCGATCAGTTAACCTGGTTCTTCTCCCAATGGCTCGATTCGACGGGCGCTCCGGAATTCAAATCGAAATACACGGTCTACCGCTTGGGCAACAATAAAGGCTTCCGGGTGGTGGGAGAGATTTCTCAGGATCTCGACCTTTTCCGCATGCCAGTACAGCTAAAGATCGACACCGACGGCAAAACCGAGATCAAGAGGATCGACGTGGTGGGCACCAACTCTCCATTCTCGATCGAAACGTTCGGTAAGCCGCGGCGCGTGCTCATCGACCCCGAGGACCGGGTGCTGAAGAACTCCACCGAGGTCAAGCTGCGTGCCTCCATCATGCGAGGGCAAGCCCTGGTGCAGCAGGGAGACATGGCGGGAGCCCTTACCGAGTACAACAAGGCACTCGACGTCAACAAGAACAGTTCGCTGGCCCACTATCGCGTGGCCGAGGTGTTCTTCGCACAGAAGAACTACCAGGCCGCTGCCAACGCCTACCGCGAGTCTTTGAACGGAGATGGAGAGCCGCGCTGGACGGAGGTTTGGAGCCACATCCAGCTGGGGAAGATTTTCGATCTTACGGGGCAGCGCGAGCGCGCCACCAACGAATACCGCCAGGCGTTGCAGACCAACGACAACACCCAGGGCGCGCTCGAAGAAGCACGAAAATACCTGCAGAAGGCTTACGACCAGCCCAAGAGCAACGGCTAATCGCGCTAGTTCTCGCGGAAAAATTCAGCTTTGCGGGCTTTGAGATGCTCTTCGCGCAAAGCGCGAGCTACGTCGCCCAGAGGCACTTCCGTCCTCACCGGCGCCACTTCCCAGAGCGGTCTTTCGCCATGGCCAAAGGTGTAAGTCGATTTTTCCGAGAGATACTGCTCCTGTCCCAAGGGTGTATAAGACGCGTGTTCCGGATGACTCTGCATTTGGATCACGATCGGCTGCGCGCTCAGGGCCGACGCCCCCCCTGCCTGCCCGAAAGCGGCGCTGGCACACAGCAAAAACAAAACACCTAGCGTTAATTTCATCGCACCTACCTCCCCGTTCGAACCCAAGAACTGGTTCCAGCCTTTTAAGAAGCAACCGCCGTACCAAATTCCTGGGGTGTAAACATCGACTTTCAGGCGCAAGACGGTTTCACAGGTGCACAGATTTGCACAAGGTTGGCGGACGATTCAACATGTGCAGAGTGAGTTACTAAAGTAACTAGATGCTCTCAGATGCGGCGCTAGTCGCGGCGTTTGACGCCATCTACGTTGGTTACGGAAGAATGGCCCGGCGCGGATGGAGCCATACAATGGTTCGCTTATTCTCTTACTGGGTGATCAGAGAAACAGTGATAGAATACCGCGCTTCTGACAAGGTTATGAACTTCTTCAAAGCATCGCCGTTGACTCCAAACCAAATCGCACGTCGCAAGGAAATTCAAGCAAAGGGTCGCCGGCATTTCATTCTCTACCGAGGCGTTTTGGGTTGGGGAGTGCCGATGCTCTTCATCACGACAGCCTTGCGTTGGTACCGGACGTATCGATGGCACTTACCGCCGCAGGCAGAGGTGTGGTTCGACATTCTCCTCGGACTCGTTATCTGGCCTCTCGGAGGTTATTGGTTCGGCGCAAGGATGTGGAGGAGATTCACCGACCAAATACCCAGCTAGGAACCCTAGAATCGAACCACGTCGGCCCTTACTCTGCCGATTACCGGCGAATATTCCCTGCGATGTCGATCGTCAGGCATCAGTACGCCCACCGCAGCAACGCGGCACCAACGGTGAATCCTGCTCCCACCGACGCGAGCAGGACCAAATCACCTTTCTTCAGCTTGCCTTCCTCGCGAGCCGTCTGCATGGCGAGGGGAATGGTTCCCGCAGTCGTATTTCCGAAACGGTCGATGTTGATGATCACGCTCTCGATCGGCATTCCCAGGCGTTCTGCCGTCGCCGTGATGATGCGCTTGTTCGCCTGATGCGGAATGAATGCCGTGATGTCGCTGCCCTTGAGTCCGTTGCGCTCGAGAATCCTTTCGCACAGCTCGGCCATCTTCTTCACGGCATATTTGAAGACCGCTCCTCCGTCCTGATGAACGTAGTGCATCTTCTTATCGACAGTTTCATGCGTCGAGGGATTCAAGCTTCCGCCGCCGGGCATATACAAAGAGCATCCACCGGAGCCGTCAATTTCGTGCACGTAGTCGAGAATTCCAAGGGAATCGTCTTCGGATGGCTCCAGAATCACCGCTCCCGCGCCGTCACCGAAAATGACACACGTTGCCCGGTCGGTGTAATCAATGATCGATGACATCACATCAGCCCCGATCACCATCACTTTCTTATGCGCACCGGTCGAGATGAATTGCGCGCCGGTCTGCAGCGCGTACACAAACGCCGAGCACGCAGCCGATAGATCGAATCCCCATGTGCCTTTGGCCCCAAGCTTGTGCTGCACCAGGCACGCCGTCGAAGGGAAGAACATGTCGGGCGTCACCGTGGCGACGATGATCGCTTCAATATCCGCAGGGATCAGGCCCCGCTCTTTGAGTGCATTCTTAGCCGCTTCGGTCGCGAGATCGCTGGTCGCAACGCCTTTGTCCACGATATGCCTCTCACGGATACCGGTCCGATCCATAATCCACTGGTCCGTGGTCTCGACCATCTTTTCGAGGTCGGCATTAGTCAGCAGGCGTGGCGGGACATAGGTACCAAGGGCGCTGATTTTAGCGCGAATAAGCTTGCTCAATGAGTGCTCCTGTGGATGAAAGTCAGTATTTTGAAGGATTGAGAGACGAATGTCTAACCGAAATGCAAACAAATAAGCCAGGCACCGGCGACCCACTGCACACGCAAGAGCCCGTTACCGTTGCTTCCTTCCGGACCTGGCGGGGTTGGCGGGAACGCGTCGCGCGGGACCGATGCCTGACCAAATTCATTCTAGCATTTGCTACGCGACGCAACGGCTGGCACCGGGTCGTTGTGTGACTTCCGGTACCACGCGATTCCCATTCTGCTCTTCTCTTCCCGGCCGCAATCGCGAACAATAGAGCATCCCATGTCGTCCGAAGCCCATCCCTGGACCGTACCTCTGCCGAAGGCGATCGACCGCTACCTCGAGCTGTCGCTTTATTTGCTGGTGTTGACGGGATTTGGAACTCTGGCTTCCACCGGTGGGCTGGATTTCCCCACGGTGCTCGTAGTCGGCGCAGCGCTTCTCTACCGCGGCTACTTGATCGTGAAGCGGCGCACGCTGCGGATTTCCGATCGCTGGACGACATTGCTCACTCTGGGGTACGTGGCGTTTTATCTGGTCGACTATTTCCTGATCTCTGGCGCTTTCTTAAACGCGACCGTTCACCTCGTGTTGTTCGTCATGGTCGTGCGTTTGTACTCCGCCTCGCGTGATCGGGACCGTTATTTCCTGGCCATCATTGCATTCCTCATGGTGCTGGCGGCCGCCGTTCTCACCGTCGACAGCGTGTTCCTGCTAGCCTTCGCAGCTTTCATGTTGACTGCGGTAGTCACCGTCATGCTGATGGAGATGGCGCACGCCTCCCACAAAGCGACCGCTTCATCGCGCGAGTCCCGCGATCAACTTGCGTACCGGCACATGGCGTTCTCGCTAGCAGGCGCTTCTCCGGTGCTCGTGCTGTTTATTTTGCTGGGCGGTGGGGCAATCTTTTTTCTATTGCCGCGAATCTCGGCAGGCTATTTGAGCGGATATTCTCCCAACCGCGAATTGAGCACGGGATTCAGCGATAACGTCGACCTCGGCCGCATCGGGCAAATTCAGCAATCGAACTCTGTCGTTATGCATATTCAGATTGACGACGACAAAAAGGGAGCCTTCGATCTGAAGTGGCGCGGCGTAACTTTGAATCTGTTTGACGGACGGGGCTGGAAAAATTCATACGACAAAATGATTGTGCCCCGGCGTCCGGATGGCGGATTTGACCTCTCGCCCTCGTCGCGACGGCCGGAAGCCCCGCGCCAGGTTCATCCGATTCACTATCGCGTACTGATGGAGCCGGTTGGCTCGTCGGTTTTTTTCCTTGCGCCGACCCCTCGCTTCCTTGAGGGCAACTATCGCATGATTTCCGTCGACAGCGGCGGTGCCGTGTCGAACATGGATCCGGAACATCCGGTGAGTAGCTATTCCGCGACTTCGCTTTTGGCGAATCCCAAACCGGCCGAACTTCGCGCAGCCAGTTCCAATTACCCTGCTGAGATTTCGCTGAGTTACCTGCAAGTGCCGCCGCTCGACGCCCGCATCCCGCGCCTGGCGGAATCCATCACGCGCGGTCTCGAAAATAATTACGACAAGGCTGCGGCGATCGAGTTCTACCTGCGAAACAATTTCGGTTACACCCTGACGCTTCCGCGCATTCTGCCTCACGATCCCCTGGCCAACTTTCTGTTCGAGCGCAAACAAGGTCATTGCGAATACTTCGCGTCATCCATGGCCGTGATGCTGCGCTCCCTGCGAATTCCGGCGCGGGTGGTCAATGGTTTCCGAACGGGCGAGTTCAACGATCTCACTTCGCAATACGTTGTCCGCGCCAGCAACGCGCACTCATGGGTCGAGGCTTATTTTCCTGGCTACGGGTGGGTTGATTTCGACCCCACGCCGGCCGCTCCTATTGCGGTCCACAACGGCTGGGGTCGCGCCATGCTCTACTTCGACGCCATGGCGTCCTTCTGGCGCGAGTGGGTGGTCAACTACGATGCCAGCCATCAGCAGCGCGTGGGTGAAGGGGTCATTAGCCGCGGTCGTCACATACTTGACGATTTGCGAGGATGGGGACGCCGTCACTACGAATCCCTCTTGAATTCGGCGCGTCGCGCTCAACATACCGTTTCCGACTCTCCAACACCGTGGAGCCTCGGCGGACTTCTGGTGACAGCCATCCTGATTCTTGCGGCAAATGGGCGTCGACTGCTACGGGTCCTGAACCAGCGCCGGTTGGCCGCGCAGCCGGAAAGGTCTCCGCGCATGGCTTCGACCATCTGGTACGAGCGCATGACCCACCTTGTCGCCAAGCAAGGCTGGCGCAAGACTCCCAGCCAGACGCCATCTGAATTTGTTAGGACGATCGAGGACCCGGCGATACGCCAGTCGGTAGAGGAATTCACGCGCCGCTACGAACGCGCCCGTTTCGGAGAATCTTCCGAAGACGCCAGCCGTTTGCCCGAAATCTACGAAGAAATCTCCGCAGCGACTCGCCGCTAGGCTCTAGAAGTGCCAGACCACGCCGCCGCCCACATACAGATTTCGTTGCCGGCTGTTGCTGGTGGTGACGTTCAATTGCGGCAAGCCCGAACTGAAGTCCCTGACTTCCAGCCGAACGCCGATCGAATGCCAGACCCTGACATCCAGTCCGCCGCCGAATTGGAATACGCCCGTAGTTGTCCCAGTGGAACCCGGGTTCTTTCCGCCGAAGACCAGCGTGTCACTTTCTTTGAAATGCCCAAAGCCTCCGCCGAAGCTCACCCAAGGCGACACCGCCGTGTCCGCAAAAAGATTCAGTCTGGCGCCCGGCGTCACGAAAACTGAGCTGTAACTCTCGGGAATGGTGTTGATGCCGTAGTTTAGATCTTCATCAGGATTGATCAGGACCGGGACTTCCAGCGACAGCTGCAGGAAGTTACCGTTGCCCCAGATGTGGCGGGCGTAGTCCACTTCGAAAGTAGTGCCTTTGCCTTGATGAATGGTGTTGTCGAAGAAATTGGTTCCCGGCGGCGTTTGATCTGGAATGAAGGTTCTACCGATGGTTCCGGCAAGCTCATTTTTGCTCTGCGCGGCCGCAGACATGCCGAGAATCAACACCACGATCAAAGCGGCCAACAGCTGTTTTGCGGACATCTTTCCTCCTACCAGAAACAAGCCTGCCGAGTGTTTTGTTCATCATAGCCTAGCATGGGGCTGGCTGTGCGTACCGGAAGTTTTGGTTGCCTCGTTTGATGCCACCTCGCGAGCCCAGCTTCCGGGGTGGATGGCGATCGGAATGCTAAAATAGAAAGATTGCATGCCTGAAAATACCCTCACTGTCCTGGCCAATGACACTTTGCCAGCTGAAGCGAAGCCGACCAAAGTGGGCTTTGTCAGCCTCGGCTGCCCCAAGAATCTGGTGGATAGCGAGGTGATGATGGGCCTGCTTGCCCGCTCTGGCGCCGAACTAATCCAGCGTGCCGAAGACGCAGACGTGATCGTCGTCAACACCTGCTCGTTCATCGAATCGGCGCAGCAGGAGTCGGTCAACACCATCCTGGAAATGGCCCGGCACAAGACCCACGGCCGCGCCCGCAAATTAGTGGTCGCCGGTTGCCTGGTCGAGCGCTTCCGCGACGAGATCCGCAAAAACATTCCGGAAGTCGATGCTGTCGTCGGAACCGGCGAATTGGAAAATATTCTCGCTGCTGCCGGAGTAGCCCCACCTGCCGATTCGCCATTCCGCATTCTACAGTCCCGCGCAGAAGGCGACGCTCGTGCCGCACAAGGCCGCTTCTCCCGCGAAAGCTGGGACGGCGCCATCGCCGACCTGCCGAATTATCTCTACGACGAGACCACTCCGCGCGTGCTGGCGACACCCGGCTACACCGCCTATCTGAAGATTGCCGAGGGATGCGACCACCCTTGCAGCTTCTGCATTATTCCTCAGTTACGCGGACAGTTCCGCTCGCGCCGCTTCGAGTCCGTCATTGCTGAAGCGGAACAATTAGCCCGCTCCGGCGTCCGTGAAATCACGCTCATCGGCCAGGACACAACCTGCTACGGGGAAGACTTCGGCCTCAAAGACGGCTTGGCCCTGCTGCTGGAGAAACTTGCGGGGATCGAAGAATTGCGCTGGGTCCGCTTCCTCTACGCCTACCCCAACAAGATCACCGGACGCCTGCTTGAGACCATCGCCGCGCACGACAAGATCTGCTCCTACATCGACGTCCCGTTGCAACACGCATCGCCGGCCACGCTCAAGCGTATGAAACGCGGCGGAGGCGCCGATATCTTCCTGCGGTCGATCGAAAAGATGCGTCGGACCGTTCCCGGCGTCACGCTCAGAACCTCATTCATCGTGGGGTTCCCCGGCGAAACCGAAAAGGAATTCGAAGAGCTTTGCACATTCGTTCGCGAAGCCCAGTTCGATTGGATGGGCGCGTTCGGCTACTCCGATCAGGATGGCGCTACCGCCTTCGCACTCGAAGATAAGCTTTCTCCTCGCGAGATCGAGCGCCGCCGTAAGCACCTCATGCAGATTCAGCAACGCATCTCCAAAAAGAAGAAAAAGAGTCTGGTAGGCCGAGAGTTCGATCTACTGTTGGAAGGACCTTCTGAGGAAAGTGATCTGCTTCTCGAAGGCCGGACCGTCATGCATGCCCCGGAAATCGACGGTAAAGTTCTCGTGAATGACGCTCCCGATGACCTCACGCCGAAGCCGGGTGAATTCTATCGCTGCGAGATTACCGAAGCGCACGACTATGATGTAGTCGCGCGCATTCTCTAGACACCCATGGCCCGCAAGCGCAAGCTCAACCTGCGATGTCCCATCTGCAAGAAGGCCGTGAAGAAAACGGATCCCGAATTTCCGTTTTGCAGCGAGCGCTGCCGCCTTATCGATCTCGGGAAATGGGCAAGCGGGGCTTATGTGATTTCATCGCCGATTCACGACACTTCCGAGGAAGCTGCTGAACCAGGGAATCGCGATGACGAATGATTACCCCGGCGCAAGTTCCATCCGTCCGCGCGCCCCGCTCTGGGCCAAACTCATCGCCACATTTTTTGGAACCGGACTCATGCATCCCGGTCCCGGCACCTGGGGATCGGCCGCAACCGTCCTTTTCTGGTGGATTCTGTCCCGCTGGATACCCACTTCGTCACAAGCCGTGACTGCCGCCGTTCTCGCTCTTTTTGTGGTCATGATCGGCATTCCCGCAGCCACCGAAATCTCTCGCGCCACGGGGTTGAAAGATCCTCAGTTCGTCGTCATCGATGAAGTGGCCGGGCAACTCATCACCTTTATCGCGGCTCCGGTCACGTGGAAATCTCTGTTGCTGGGCTTTATACTTTTTCGAGGGTTCGACATCATAAAACCGTGGCCGGTACGGAACCTGGAACGGCTTCCGGAAGGCACCGGCATAGTGATCGACGATGTGGCCGCCGGCCTCTACGCCCTTGCCGCAATGCAGATTGTGTTGCATTTCGGATGGCTCCCACGCTAGTCAACGCATCTCAGGAAGTCAGGATGGATGGGAATCTCGGATAAGCAACTGGCGAATACGAACGGCAAACCTCACATCGCGGCGATCTACCCGACGGCGGCACTGCCCGGTGGTGAAGTCCGCATTACCGGCAGCGACCTTCGCCCGGTAGACTTGCGGCGTCCGCGAGTGCAGTTTGGCGCCGTCGATGGTGCAGTGGTCATCAGTTCTGATGATTTTCTGGTAGCACGTGTGCCCGTGGGCGCATCTTCCGGGCCGGTCATCGTTTCGACCAACGGAAATTCCAGCAATCCGCACGAGATTCATGTTGCGGTTCCTATCGCCGAGAACCTGCATCCCGTCACGAATCCCGCGATTGATGCCGAAGGCAATATCTACGTCACCTTTTCTGGCTCTCGCGGACAAAAAGTTCCGGTCGCGATTTTCAAGATCGACATCAATTACTCGGTCAAACCATTCCTGACCGACATGATGAATCCCACCTCGATCGCCTTCGATCGCGCTGGAATCATGTATGTCTCGTCACGCTTCGATGGGACCGTATATCGCGTCGCCAACAACGGCACCATGTCGATCTATGCCGAAGGCATGGGTGTCGCCACCGGCATCGCGTTCGATAAGGACGAGAACCTTTACGTCGGCGACCGCAGTGGCACCATTTTCAAGATTGCCCGCGACCGCCAAATCTTCGTCTTCGCCACTCTCGAACCGAGCGTCTCCGCCTACCACTTGGCCTTCGGTCCCCACGGCGACTTGTTTGTCACCGGACCCACTACCTCCAGTTTCGACTGCGTTCACAAAATCGATGCGCAAGGAAACGTCGCCACATTTTATCGAGGCCTCGGTCGTCCCCAGGGCTTGGCTTTCGATAAAGAAGGAAATCTATACGTCGCCGCGTCCCTCTCCGGCAAGCGCGGCATTGTGAAGATCACCCCCGATGGCAAAGCCGCGTTACGAGTCGCGGGACTGCAACTCGTCGGCCTAGCCTTCGCCCCCGGCCGTTCGGTAGTGCTCGCAACCACTAATAGCGTCCATCGCCTCTCATGGGACATTCAAGGGCTGCTAGAGTAGCGCCGGCGTCCCGCCGGCCACCTCATCGTTTAAACTCGTACGCGTGAACGCGGAGATCATCGCCGTCGGTTCGGAACTCCTAACTCCGTTCCGCCAAGACACCAATTCCCTTTTCCTGACCGAGCGCCTCAACCAACTCGGCGTCGATGTCAGTTTCAAAACCATCGTGGGTGACAATCTCGATCACTTGGCACAGAGCGCCAAGCTCGCCATCTCGCGCTCCGACATCGTGCTTTTCATGGGAGGCCTGGGCCCAACTGAAGACGACCTCACCCGCGAAGCGGTGGCCGCCGCGCTCGACCTCAAGCTGCAATGCGATCCCGAAATCCTCGCGCAACTCGAGCGCCGCTTCGCAGCACGCAAGCTCACGATGACGCCCAACAACGCCAAGCAGGCGGATGTCATCGTCGGTGCCACGGTCCTTCCCAACGCAAACGGTACCGCGCCGGGACAGTGGATCAGCGGCAAGTACGAAGGCCGCGACCGGTTCATCATCTTGCTGCCCGGGCCTCCGCACGAACTCAAGGCCCTCTTCGATCAGCAATGCATGGAGCGCCTGCGTGGCAAGCTGCCCGTGCAATTCATCGCCACTCGCGAATTAAAGATCACTGGATTGGGCGAGTCGATGGCCGATGCGCGCGTCGCGCCCATCTACAGAAAATTTACAGATGTTGAGACCACCATTCTCGCCGGCGCCGGCGAAATTCAGCTTCACCTGAAAACTCGTGGGAACTCATTCGAAGCCGCGCAGGAACGCGTTGATGACCTGGCCGCGAAAATCGAAGCGGAACTCGGAGACATGGTCTTCTCCGATAACGGTGATTCCATGGAACAGATCGTCGGCTACTTTTTGCAGATGCGGGGCGCTACTCTGGCGGTCGCCGAATCCTGCACTGCTGGATTAATCGCCGAGCGCATCACCTCAGTCAGCGGCAGTTCGCGATATTTTCTTGGTGGCGCCGTCGTCTACTCAAACCAACTGAAAACCGATTTCGCTGGTGTGCCTCCGGAGATGATTCATAAATATGGCGCAGTCAGCCGCGAGGTCGCCGCCGCACTCGCCGAAGGCATCCGCAAACGCTGCGACTCAACCTTCGGCATCGGCGTCACCGGGGTGGCTGGCCCCAGCGGCGGAACTCCGGAGAAACCGGTCGGCTTGGTTTTTCACGGGCTCGCCAGCGAAAACGGGGTTGAAGTCGTGGAGCGTAATTTCCCGGGCGATCGCAAACGCGTCCGCTGGTTCGCCAGCCAGCAGGCAATGGACATGGTGAGAAGAAAATTGATGTGACAGTCGTCGGTCATTGGTCGTTGGTCGTTAGTCTTGGTTTGACCAACGACCACCGACGAACGACCACCGACCAGATGAGACTCTTCGTTGCCCTCGATCTCGACGAATCCATCCGCGATCGCATCCGTCTCTTCATGGACGGCGTTCGCAATTTCGCGCCAGACGTCCGCTGGGTGCGTCCAGAGTCTCTGCACGTCACACTGAAATTCATCGGCGAAAAGCCATCCGAATCTGTAAATGAACTCAAGAGTGCGCTGTCTACCATCCCAGCCACCCCGTTCTCAATCACATTTCAGGGCTATGGATTCTTCCCCACTTCCAAATCGCCGCGCGTTTTCTGGATCGGCATGCAGGCTGGACCGGAGCTTGCAAAACTTGCTTTATCGATCGACGGCGCCTCGGCCGCTCTTGGCATCCCCAAAGAAGAACATTCCTTCACGCCGCACCTCACGCTGGCTCGCGCAGGCTCAGGCGCGCCTCGCCGTCAGAAGGGTGATAGTCCGAATCGGAACTTCCAGCGCCTGCAGGAAAAACTAGCGGCTCTGCCCACACCGGAGTTTGGTACGATGACGGCGCATGGGTTCTTCCTTTTCGAAAGTGAACTTGGTCGCGGCGGCTCGCGCTATAAGAAACTGGCAGGCTTTCCGCTCAAGTAGCTGCCAATGACCGCGCTGCCACTCACCATCGCCGTCAGTTATCTCCTCGGGTCGATTCCCTTCGGATACCTGCTGGTGAAAGTTGTTCGTGGTCAGGACATCCGCCAGAGTGGCAGCGGCAACATCGGCGCAACCAATGTCTCGCGCACCTCACCGGCGCTAGGCATTCTGACTTTGGTGCTCGACGCACTTAAAGGATTCGCTGCCGTCGCCATCGTTCGCGCCGCCTTTCCCGAACGTCCGCTACTGATGGGAGTCGCAGCGCTGTTCGCAGTTGTCGGACACATGTTTCCCGTCTGGCTGAAGTTTCGCGGCGGAAAAGGCGTCGCGACCGGACTCGGCTCCTTCATCCTGATCGCGCCCAAGGCCATCCTCGCGATGGTCGCCCTATTTGCGGGAATCGTTCTCGCGTTCCGCTACGTCTCACTAGCGTCGATCACCGCCGTCGCCCTGTTCCCCGTACTTGCGTGGTTTCTCGATGGCTATCGCAGCCGACCGCGCATGTTGGCGTGCATGGCGCTGGCTTCAGTACTCATCGTCGCCAAGCATCACGAAAACATCCGCCGCCTCTTTGCCGGAACCGAGAGCCGATTCCACGCGAGGCGCGGATGAGCCAGATCGCCGTGATCGGCGCAGGCGCCTGGGGCACCGCGCTCTCCATCGTGCTGGGACGCAAAGGCTCGCATCAGGTCCGCCTCTGGGCTCATGAAAAGGAAGTCCGCGAATCCATCCTCTCTCGCCGGGTGAATGAACTGTTCCTTCCGGGACACGCAATTCCAGAAACCGTTCGTCCCACCAATGACTGGAAAGAAGTTCTCACCGAGGCTGAGTTCGTGGTTAGCGTCATGCCTTCGCATCACTGCCGCACGCTCTTCGGAGAGATGAATCCGTATCTCGACTCCCGAGATGCAACTGGTGAGCGCCACCAAAGGAATCGAGAATGACACGCTCATGCGCATGTCGGAAGTGATCGCCCAGTCCGTAAAAAGCGCGCGAGGATTCGCCCCGCGCATCGCGGCGCTCAGCGGTCCGACGTTTGCCAAGGAGGTGGCCCGCGGCGATCCCACCGCCATCACCGTGGCTTCAAAGGATCTCGCCCTCGCCGAAACCATCCAGCGCGAGTTCAGCGATCCGCGCTTCCGCATTTACACCAACGACGATGTGGCCGGAGTTGAACTCGGCGGTTCGCTGAAGAACGTGATCGCCATCGCCGCCGGAATCTGCGACGGCCTCGGCCTCGGCCACAATTCAGTCGCCGCGCTCATCACCCGGGGCCTTGCCGAAATCACGCGCTTAGTCATCGCTTGCGGAGGACGTCAGGAAACCATGGCGGGCCTCGCAGGACTCGGTGATCTCGTCCTTACCTGCACCGGAGGCCTCTCCCGCAATCGCAGCGTAGGAGTCGAACTCGGCCGCGGACGCAAGCTTCCGGAGATTCTCGCCGCCATGCACGGCATGGTCGCCGAAGGTGTCTTCACCACCAACGCCGCGGTAGGACTCGCGCACAAGCATGGCGTCGAGATGCCGATCACCGAGCAAATGCACGCCATCCTGCACGACGGCAAGTCTCCCGGCGACGCCATTCGCGATCTAATGACGCGCGCAGCAAAGAGCGAGACGAGACTCTATCGCAGCTAGTAGCTTGCCTTAACATCGGCTCCGTAGTTCGTGACTCGGGCAAACCTCCCAATCTCGGCTTCGCTCTCCGTCATCTCTTCACATTCCGCATCGATCTCCTTGTAGCGCGCGGCGTGCTGCTGGCGAAAGCTCTCGTATGCTTCTCTGGAGCTCCAGAAATCCAGCGTGAGATAGCGTCCAGGCTCTTTCACGTCGCGGCTTAGTTCGGTCGCAACAAAGCCTTCGCCTTTCCCGAACAACTGCGCCCAGCTTCCTTCAGAACCGTAGCTCTTTTCGAACGCCGGCTCCATCCCCTGCCGCACGTGAAACTCCCAGATCACCAGGTACTTCCAGTCACGATCCATGCATTACTCCTCTGATCTGCTTTGCCAAACTTACTCGAATGACACGTTTTGTCAGGTACCTACGTAATGAGTGCGAGGCCGCATCCAAAGGTAAACTTTTATGGACGTCGGAAGTTCAAAATCGGTCGCGAAACCGCCACTTTGTCGATCAGACTGCCCATCCCGTCGCGCATTCCCATTCTTTACGTCATCCTGAGTGTGCTCGTTCTGATCAGCGTGGTGCCGATGTATTTTTACTCGGTGCAGGTGGAGCGCATCAACCGCGACCGCCTCATCACCAACGAGCGACTGCTGCAGAATACGGTCACGCGTTCCTTGGCTGACGACATTTCCCAGCATCAGGAATCGCTGCGCATGATGCTGGCGAACCTGTCTTCCGCGCTCCAAGTCACCAGCGGCGGAGACATCACCGACGAGCATGTAGAAGCCCCTGAGTTACGCGCTCTGCTTGAGAACTTCGTCTCTTCCTCCGACGATCTGGCCTACGCAACCTTGCTCAATGCCGAAGCCAAAGGAATTTCCGCAGGCCGCATCGCGCCTGACGCATTCTTGCAGCGCGAACTGGAGCGCGCCTACGCCGCCGCTCGCGACGGCCGCGCGTATAACGGACAGGCCCTGGTCGTGGGCAGCGGGAAGTCCGCGCGCACGGTTATGCTGGTCAGCACCCCGGTCACCTACGGCGGACGGTTTCTGGGAATGATTGGAGCTGTCGAAGATTTGCAATTCCTGATTCGCCGCTTGCAGGAAATCAATCGCGGTGGTCTGACGCCCTACGTCGTCGACAGTCAGGGCCGTCTGGTCGCTGGAGCCACAGCCGGCTACGCCACCGGTCAGGACATGTCGAACTCCGAAATCGTCAAGAACTTCGTCGATCAGGGCGCCAAAGCACAGATGGTGGCCGCTACCCGCGAGTTCAACATTACGCAAGACAAAAGCTCGGTGAAGATGCTCGGCACCTACAGCCCGGTCGTAAACCTGGACTGGGCGGTAGTCGTGCAGAAGCCGCGCAATGACGCCTATCGCGGCGTCTACGAGGCAGAGAGCACCGCACGCCTTCTGGCGATGCTGGCGGTATTTCTCAGCGTGGCCATCAGCATTCTGGCGGCGAGACTCATCACCAATCCTCTCGAAGTTCTGACCGAATCGAGCCGCGCCATTGCTCGCGGAGACTTTTCGCAACGAGTAAAGCTGAAGAGTCGGACGGAAATCGGCGAGTTGGCCGTCACGTTCAACACCATGTCTGACGAGCTTGAGCACTTCGTGCTCGATCTCAAGCGCGCCGCCAGCGAGAATCGCCAGCTCTTCATGAGTTCGATTCAAATGCTCGCCGGAGCGGTCGACGAAAAGGACCCTTACACTCGCGGCCACTCCGACCGCGTGACGCGTTATTCCATGATGATCGCCCGCGAAATGGGGCAGAACGAAGACTTCATCGAGATCGTCCGCATTGCCGCGCAACTACACGACGTGGGGAAGATTGGCATTGAAGATCGCATCTTGAAAAAACCGGGTGCTCTCACGCCGGAAGAATTCGACATCATGAAGACGCACACCACCAAGGGTGCAAACATTCTGCGTCCGGTGCCGCAACTGGCCGAGATGATTCCCGGTATCGAACTGCACCACGAATCGCTCGACGGGCGAGGATATCCTCACGGCCTCAAGGGCGACGACATTCCGCTGCTGCCGCGCATCATTGCTGTTGCTGACACTTTCGATGCGCTAACCACAAACCGTCCCTACCAGAAAGCACACGAAGTACATGAGGCGTTGAAGATTATCCACTCGCTCTCAGGGAAAAGGCTCGATCCAGTGCCTGTCTTCGCACTCGACGCGCTGCTTCATCGTGGAGAAATCCGCGTGCAGCGTCCGGGCATGCCCGCAGCGAAGTCTGAGGCCGCGAACCCTGCTGTTGTCGTAGCAGCACAGCCGAAACCGGAAACACTCGCCCCGGTTGAAAGTCCAACCGCTTAGAGCGTCCCCAAAAAACCAAGGAGCCAGAAAATGGCTCCCGGCTTCCATTCGCGTTGTTCCTCGATCCTACTTCATGTGAATCGTCTTGCCGTCCGCATCCAAGGTGCCCGTCACGCGCACTTGTTTGCCTTCGAACTTCTTCACCAGTTCCTGATGGTCAATGTCCCACGTCTTGCCGCTGGTATCTTGCAAAACGAACTTGTCGCCGCTCTTCGTAATCGTGCCGACGAAGGTTTGATCCTGGGAGCCCTGGGTATCAGGTTGCGTCTGGTCGGGCGCCTGTCTCGACGGCGGCTGCTGTTGGCTGGGTTCTTGTTGCTGGCTCGGTTGCTGCTGCGCGATCAGGCTTCCGCCGGTCATCACCATGCCCATCAAAAAGGTCGACGGAAGAAGCAACCACGAGGAACGCAAATTCTTTTTCATTCAAACCTCCAGTACGAAAGCGTTCGCCGTAGTGGTGCACGCGCTTCGCCAAAAGCCGCTGCTCTCAAGTGCATCCTCTGCGATCCCTGCGATGTTCTGCCAGCAGGAGTTAGCGTCCTTCATCACTTGCGTACGTATTCGTGTGACAAACTTGAGGGAGACTTCCTCGGAAGACCTACGGGTATTCACTTAGAAAAACATCGTCCCTGCGCCAGCAATATTTGCTCGGTCAGGGGCGTAAGCTTCCCACTTCGCTTTGTTGCGCGGCGGTCATCTGTCGCCACACCAATCGCAGGTCCTGTTTGACCCGCACATTTTTCGGATCCTTCTGCTGTGCTTGCAGAAACCAGTGGTAAGCGGTGGGCAGGTCTCGCGGAACGCAGTGCCCGGTTGCATACATCGTTCCCAGCATGCCCTGCGCCTTGGCATTCGATAGATCTGCGGCAGTCATCAGACTGCTTCTGGCGTGACCGCAATCCTGACGCACGCCACGCCCATAAAGATATTTTTCGCCTTCGGCTGCATCAGCATCCCCATCTTGCATCGCAGCGGAATCACTCCGATCTTCGGTCGGAATCTTCTCCACCGCAGCCGCCTGCGTTGTAGAGGACGCAGGCTTCTCTGTGGCTGGCGGTTCCTCTGGCGTTGTCGATTCTGTCTGGCTAGGCGCAGGCTCTGGCGGCGCGCTGGCTGCTGGAGCGGGCGGCGAGGCCTCGCTCGGCGTGGCGGACGCCGCGGGACTCGCCGCCGGCTTCGAACCGAGGATGGTTGCCACCGCGGTCTTCACTTGCGCAAATTGCGCTGAAATCCATCCCGGGTTCCGCTTCTGCACTAGCCAAGCCGCGCACCAGATCGCCAGACTCAGGGCTACGAGGAAGACAAATCCACGCGCCATTCCGTGATGCGATTCGTCTTCCAGTAAATAATCGGCGCTACCGGAAGAATCACCCAGACCTAGAAATGATGGCCCGCCGCTCGTCACAAACGGGCGTTCCTCTGCTGGAGTTTCTTCCACTACGGTCTCTGTCGCGGTCGGTGGTCGCGGGTCGATCCGCGTCGGGGCTGTCGAAGCCAATCCGTTGCCGCACATTCCGCAGAAGCGCTGATGAAGATGATTCTCATACCCGCAACGAGCACATCGGATTGACGGCATCAAGGAACCTCACGCTCGTAGGCTCGGGCGGCGGTCAATCGAGGCTAGCTACAAGCGCGATGGAAAATCCATCCCGTCGGGCCTGTATAAAGCCCCAGAGGCAACCGTAGTTTGCCCCATATTTTCTGGCTCCGGGCTTAGTGGCAACGGCCTTCTCCGCGGTCTGCATCTATTCCTAAACTTCGTCTTGTCATGTGCACGCAGCATGACCGCAAGCAGGGAGCCATTATGTCGACGGTGAGAAACCTGAACGCGCCAAGTGGGCATACCCCCAGTCTTTTGCCACCCGCCATGCTGGAGTGGTCGCTGGGACGTTCGCTGTTCGAAAACCTGAAGGAAGTTTTGCGCCCCAAGAAAGTTTCTCGTGTCCGGCTGCAATCGACCCCCGTCGCCGTTCCCGAAGTATGGGGACAATTCAACAACTATCGCTCGACCGGCACCACCACGTCTGTCATCGTTCATGCCATCCTGATCGGCGCCATCGTCGCCGGAACTTTGTTAGGACACAAAGTTGTCCAGACTCCGACGCGCCGCGAGACCATCACCTATATCGCGCCCTACGAGGCTCCCATCGTACTTTCGCCTGCCAAACAAGAGGTCGCCGGTGGCGGCGGTGGCGGAGATCACGACCGCATCGAAGCTCCAAAAGGAAGGCTCCCCAAACGCGCGATGGAACAGATCACGCCGCCGGCGGTCGTCGTGCGAAACGAAAACCCGAAGCTCGCGGTGGAACCCACGGTAGTCGTACCGCCGCAAGTGCGGATCGCAGATAACCGTTTGCCTAACCTCGGGAATCCCGCTGCCGTGGCCATTCCGCAAGGTCCACCCTCGAACGGAACCGGTTCCGGCGGTGGCATCGGTTCCGGTTCAGGGGGCGGAGTCGGCTCTGGGAGCGGCCCGGGCGTTGGCCCAGGACATGGCGGAGGCATCGGCGGCGGCGTATTCCGCGTCGGCGGAGGCATCTCCGCTCCGCGCCCTATCTCTACGCCTGATCCCGAATACACCGAAGCGGCACGTCAAGCGAAGTATCAGGGCACCTGCATTCTCGGGCTCATCGTCGATGCCGACGGGCATCCTCGCGATATTCGAATCACCCGCGGGGTCGGATTAGGACTCGACGAAAAAGCCATCGCTGCCGTGAAACAATGGCAATTCCAACCCGCCATGAAAGATGGCCATCCGGTGGCGGTGCTCATCAGCGTCGAAGTGAGCTTCAAACTCTACTGATCGCATGTGGCGCGGACCTGCCCTGAACGAAGTCGAAGGGGCCCCGCCCGCGTCTCACCAGCGAAAAACACACACCTAGCGAGATAAATCTCACCAGGGTCCCAGCACGGCAGCGGTCCCGCCTACCGGCGGCACGATCCGATCCCTTCCCCTATAATTAACTCGTGGCCTTCCTATGATTCAGACCCTGTTCGGCAGCCTCGACGAGGTACAGAAACCAAGTTTTCTTGACCGCATGAAAGAAGCGGTCACCCGCACGCGCGAGAACCTCAGCGAGCGCATCGAGGAAGTCGTCTCGTTCGGCAAAGAAATCGACCGCAACACGCTCGACGATCTCGAAGCCACCCTCATCAGCGCCGACTTGGGCACCACCACCACACAGGAGATCCTTGGCAAGCTTCATGACAAGGCCGACCGCAAGCAGATCAAGGATGTCGGAGAGTTAAAGCGTTTGTTGAAGGAAGAGATCCTATCCATTTTGAATCAGGCCAATGCGCGGCCGGTAAACAAAGTCGACGGAACTCCGGAAGTGATCCTAGTTGTCGGTGTCAATGGAACCGGAAAGACCACCACGATCGGCAAACTTTCGGGAGTCTTTCGCGCCAATGGCAAAACGGTTCTCCTCTGCGCGGCCGACACTTTCCGCGCCGCAGCCATTGAGCAGCTCGACATCTGGGGACAGCGCACGGGCACGGAGGTCATAAAAACCAAGCCCGGCGGCGATCCCTCAGCAGTCCTTTTCGACGCGCTGCAAGCCGCCTCCGCACGTCACACCGACTACGTAATCGTCGACACCGCGGGACGTTTGCACACCAAAACCAACCTCATGCTGGAGCTCGATAAAATGCGCCGCACCGCCCAGCGCATCATCCCCGGTGCACCGCACGAAACTCTGCTCGTAATGGACGCCACCACCGGACAGAACGGTTTGCAGCAAGCTCGCCAGTTCACCGAAGCTGCGGGCGTGACGGGCATCGTCCTCACCAAACTCGATGGTACCGCCAAAGGCGGAGTGGTCGTCGCTATCTCCCGCGAGCTAGGCCTTCCCGTCCGCTACGTCGGCGTCGGCGAAAAGGCCGGAGACCTGCTTCCCTTCAACCCCAAAGATTTCGTTGATTCCTTGTTCGCGTAAGGGCATGCTTGGGACAGGAATATTCGTATGGACGATGTGAGTCACTCAAGATTGCAGAGACTTAAAAATCTTCTGCGACGAATCTTCCGCCGCAGACCAAAATCTCCCGGAGATCCCTACGCTGACCGTTTAGTTCCGGTTAGACCTGCCCCCAAAGGCCGCAGCGGCGCGGCCGTCGCCGAACCCGAAGACTATTCCTTCCACTCGTTCCCGCCCCGGAATCGCTAGTTGGCGCTATCCGCCATGCTTTGCCTTCTCTGTGCCTCTGTGTCTCTGTGGTGAAATAATGGTCTTTCTGACTAGACCCGCACAAACCGACGAACTCTTCTTGCGCCGCGCTCTCGAACTAGCCCGGCGCGGCATCGGGTTGGCCTCACCCAATCCTCGCGTCGGCGCACTGCTCGTCGATTCAGAAGGAGAAATCGTTGGCTCCGGCTTCCATACCTATGACGGAGTCAAACACGCGGAAGTCCTCGCCATCGAACAAGCGGGACCTAAAGCTCGCGGCGCAATCCTCTATATCAATTTCGAACCCTGTTCGCATCAGGGACGCACGGGACCTTGCGCTGACGCCATCATCACCGCAGGCATCCGCCGCGTAGTCGCTTCGATGTCCGACCCGAATCCCCAAGTCAGCGGCCAGGGATTCGCCCGCCTCCGCGCCGCCGGAGTCGAACTTGCCACCGGCATTCTCGAAGACGAAGCCAGACAACTCAACGAAGCTTTCGCGAAATACATCCGCACCCTCACGCCACTGATCACGCTGAAGGCCGCCATGACGCTCGACGGTAAGATCGCTCCTCCGCCTGCCAAAGATCAGCTCCCACCCGCGCACGGCGCCGGAGGCAATACTGGTGGATGGATCACCAGCGAACCCGCACGTGCCCACGTCCACGAACTGCGTCACGAGAACGACGCCATCATGGTCGGCGTCGGCACCGTTATCGCGGATGACCCGCTGCTCACCGACCGTAGCGGCCTGCCACGCCGCCGCCCGCTGCTGCGAGTGATCGTCGATTCTCTCCTCCGTTTACCCTTGGAATCGCGCGTCGTGCAGACCGCGCAAGATGACGTCCTGGTGCTCTGCTCATTCGCGGAGCAAAGCAAGAAACAACGCCTGCTCGATCACGGCATTCGCGTGGAGCAGGTTCCCTACGCTTCCACCGACGGACGCCCCAGCATGGCGGGCGTTGCCAAGCGCCTTGGCGAACTCGAAATCACCAGCATGATCATCGAAGGCGGAGCTATGGTGAACGGCGCGGCACTCGCCTCGGGCGTGGTCGATAAAGTTTTCCTGTATTACGCCCCGAAGATTCTTGCCGGCACGGGAGCCGTTCCCTTCGCCTCCGGGCCCGGTTTTCAAAAGATGAGCGACGCAGCCCGCGTGCGCTCCCTCCGTCTCCATCGCTTCGGAGAAGATTTTGCCGTCGAAGGTTACCTGAAAGATCCTTATGAGGATTAGCACGCGACATGCAGATGTCTGCATGTCGCGCGTTTTACGATTGAGAAGTTATTGCGGAGGCGCCGTCGTACTGTCGGTATCTGATGCGGCTTTCTTTTTCCGAGCCTGGCGGGCCGCGTCGCCCAGAGAGGCTGGCACTCCTGATAAAGTCGTTCCACCGTCGTTGAGCGTCACTCCGGGCACCACATGTTCGGCGCTGACCGGCTGAATGGTTGCAGGATGAGTCGGCGCGGGCGACTGAGTTGTCGCCGCGGCTGGCGCCTCGAACTTTGCCTCTTCCACGGAAACGTGCGCTTGATCCATGACCTTGCCGGCATCCAAAGGCTTCAACTTGGATTGCAGCTCATAACGCCCTTGCTCGGGCGCCGTCAGAATCAACCGGCCATGCCCCTTCATCATTCCGGCCGCAATTTCAACTCGGATGAAATAGGACTGCCCGGCCTTCGTGTCCAATTCGACTCCCGACTGCGTATCGTTTGAGCGGAAAATATGCTTCCCCGGATCGACAGTGACCGTGAAGTAACGCCCGTTATCCATCCGCGCCAGCTGCACTTCGTCGCAATAAACGGAAGGCGCCAAGGCGCTGCCCACAAACTGTTTGTAGCGGTAAACGTAAACCATTGCCTTGGATGGCTTGGCCGCTGCTTCTGGCGAAGTGGCTAGCGGCTGTTCCTGAGCAGACGCAAGCATGGTTCCAAGAAAAAGAGTGAACAGGACAATTCGCAGTGCACGCATGTTGTTTCTCCGTACCGGAAGGCTCGACCAACACGTCGTGCTAAACCTACCCCGGACTGCATGCCCTCACAAGTTACGGTGGTGACTGGAGCAAACTTAGATTGAGCCCGCCGCGGCCTTCAGCTTTCGCCGGTCAGATCCGCCCCAGGTTTTGGCTGAATGCTGAGTGCCGAATGCTGAGTGCTCCTTTATCATGGTTAGTTCATCTTGGGAGAACTCATGTTCACCGGAATCGTCGAAGAAGTCGGCAAAGTCCTCAGCGTTGTAGAAGACGAAAACAACCACCGTCTGACCGTCTCCTCTACGCAGTTGGTCAAGGAACTCACGCAAGGTGCGAGCATCGCGGTCAGCGGCGTTTGTCTCACTGCCATCGAAATAACTCCGAAATCGTTCTCCGCGGATCTCGCTGCCGAGACTTGGTCCCGCACCTCATTCTCGCGCATCAAGCCGGGCGCCAGTGTCAATCTGGAACTCCCCATGCGCGCCGATGGACGCTTTGGCGGACACATCGTGCAGGGCCACGTCGACGGCACTGGCGCCTTCCTCGCGCTCGACCGCATTCCTGGCGCCGACGATTTCTGGCTGCACATCCAGATTCCGCCCGACCTCGCCCGCTACGTCATCTTCAAGGGATCGCTCTCGATCGAAGGCATCAGCCTGACCGTGGCAAAAGTCGAAGGCACGGAAGTTACGGTTGCGATCATCCCTCACACGGTGGAGATGACCAACCTAGCCTCCTTGAAATCCGGAGACCCCATCAACCTCGAAGTCGACATGATTGCGAAATACGTTGAGAAGATGATGGCAGGAGATTCGACCAACAGCCCGTTAACAGTGGAGAGATTGGTGCAGAAGGGGTTTTAGAAAACGGACGCCGGTCGCAGGTCACCGGTCGCAAAACGCAAAGAGTCTTCCGGCCACCCGCGACCGTCGACCGGTGACCGCCCTTACGCTTCCAACTCCACCGCATCCAATTCCAAGAACTCCTGGATAATCGGTTCTCCGCACCTCTCCATCTCCGGATAGGTTCCGAAGAACAGCACCTTGCCTTCGTGCAGAAAGACCACTCGATCCGCCAACTTCTTCGCCAACCGCATGTCATGGGTTACGACCACACTCGTCAGGTGCAACTGCGCCTTCAACCGCTTAATCAGATCCCCCAGCAACTGCGCCATCAGCGGATCGACCATGGTGGTCGGTTCGTCGTACAACACGCATTCGGGCTGCGCCGCGAGTGCCCGCGCGATCGCCACCGACCGCTTCATCCCGGTCGAAAGATCCGACGGCAACAAGTCGCGCATCTCTTTCACGCCGACCATCTCCAGCAGCCCATCCACGATCTGCAAAATCTGTTCTTCTGATAAGTCATGCCGCTCGCGCAACGGGAAGGCCACGTTCTCTCCAACCGTGAGCGAATCAAACAGCGCCCCATTCTGAAACACCATGGTGACTTTTTTGCGGATGAGTTCCATCTGCACTTCGGTGTAGTCGGTTACGTCGCGATACGCCACGATCACGCGCCCGCTGTCCGGCTTCAGAAATCCCATCAACAGATGTAGCGACACCGATTTGCCCACGCCGCTGCGTCCCAGGATGCACACCGTCTCTCCCGGCATGACGCTGAAATTCGCGTGCTGCAAGACGTGGTTATCCCCGAAGGACTTGTACACGTCCTTAAATTCAATGTAAGGCCCGGGCGCGCTGCTGGCTGCCATAATTTAGTTCTCAGTTCTCAGTTCTCAGTTCTCAGTTCTCAGTTCTCAGTTCTCAGTTCTCAGTTCTCAGTTCTCAGTTCTCAGCAAAGTCTGAACCAACTTCGAACTTTTAGGTTCTAGTTTTTTTACTTGGTACTGGGTACTCGGTACTAGTAACTGCTACCCACTCCTCCGGCGTGTTCACGTTCTGAAACATTTTCGCCGAAAAACCGTGATAAGCAACTTCTCCCTCTTGGATTACTCGAGTATGGCTGACTCCAAACAGGTTAGCGATCTTGTTTCGGCCAGCATCCAGTTCCCGTCGCGCTGCCTCCCCAAATTGCTTTCGATATACGGCGCACAGCGGCTGCAACCGTCCCCCCACCCGCGGTACCGTCACAACGGCGTCTTGCTTTTGCGCTTCCGCCACCAGCCATTTTAGGAACTCGGGCGTCAGAAAAGGCAAGTCCACCGCCAAGATTAGATTCCATTCACTCACGGTGCTCGTCAACGCAATGTGAATGCCACCAAGGGGGCCGCGCTCACGGTAAACATCTCCGACCACTGGCCCAAACCTTGAGAACTTCTTTTGATCCCCCACAATCCAAACCTGTTCCGTGACCTCCCGCGCGCTATCGACCGCCCGCTCCAACAGCGTCTTTCCATCCAATTCCAGGAACGCCTTGTCCCGCCCCATCCGCGTGCTTTTACCGCCCGCCAGAACGAAAGCCGTCACATCGTCCACGGGCCGATGATACACTCCACGGTTTTCTCCATCCAACACCCGCAACTTCCGCCCCTACTCTCACTTGGAACGTACAGTGCCGCGATTACACGAAAGTAACCTACCCATCCACACCGTCTCGTTAGATGATGGGGACGTCCGGTGCTGCCAACCGGAATTCATCATGGCTCAAAAGCTATTGGACGTTCTTATGCTTGGCCGCTGCTCGCATGAGTTTTCCTGGCCGCGGCGCGCTGCCGACGGACACTACTATCAGGTCTGCCTGCTGTGCGCTGCCGAATATCAATACGACTGGCAAACCATGAAGCGTACGGCGCGTGTCGATCGCGCCGCTGCCGACACCGCGACTCCGGCGCGCCGCTCGCGTTCCCACAGCAAGAAGCCGACTTGGGTTCCGCGCGCCCGCCGTCTGAAACTCGATACTCCGGTTCGCTACCGCGTCAAAAATCTGGGAAGCTGGTTCGAGGGCACCATCGATAACCTTAGCCAGTCGGGCGTCCTGATTCGCGGACCGCAACAGCTTCCTTCGAACACCCTGATCGAGATGGTCTTCGAGATGCCAGAAGAAATCTCGGGCCAGAAGAACAGCAATGTTCTTTGCCAGGCCCGCATCACTCGCTCGAAAGAACCGAAAGCCGAAGGCGAAGTGATCGGACTGGCCGCCTCCATCCTCGACTACAAATTCCTGCACACCAGCTAAATCGTGCATTCGGGGCGGCCTTCCGCCCCGGTGCCACATCAGTTTCCACACACAATTTTGCCCTAAGTTCCGCATCACTCTGCATCTAAACTATTACAATTAGGTCAACATCCTCAGGAGTTACTTTTATGAAGGCGAAAGCTTCCGCTTACGCAACCATCCTCGTGTTCCTTCTGGCCGTGGGCATGACCGTGGGCTGCGCTAAACCCCCAAACGACGCGCAAATTACCAGCGACGTCCAGAGCAAGATCAATGGCGACTCGGGACTGCAGGGCAAGCAGCTTGGCGTTCAATCGGAGAACGGAACCGTTACCCTCTCCGGCGTTGTCGACAATGAAACGCAGCGCGACGCCGCTGCGCGCTATGCATCCGCCATTCCCGGCGTAAAACAAGTTGTCAATAATCTGCAAACCGCGCCACCGGCTCCCGCTCCGGTTGAGACTGCGCAGGCTCCGGCCCCTGCGCCGGTGCAGGAATCGAAGCCCGCCCCGGCTCCTAAGCCGCGCGTGAAGCACCGTCCAGCCAAGGCGGTGGAATCAGCCGCGCCAGCCGCAGCAGCTACTACTGCAGCCACTACTGAAGCGATGAACCAGCCTGCTCCGGCCGCGGCCCCTGCACCACCACCTCCTCCTCCGCCGCCGCAGAAGGTCACCATTCCTTCCGGCACCACACTCGCGGTGCGTCTGGTTGACACCATCGACTCCGAAAAGAGTCAGCAGGGACAGACCTTCCACGCCACGCTCGACTCGCCTCTTGCCGTCGAAGGGGACGCCGTCATTCCCACCGGCGCCGACGTCGAAGGCCATGTCGTCACCCTGCAGAGCGCGGGCAAGTTCGCCGGACAATCGCTTCTCGTCCTGCAGCTCGATCGCATATCTTCCGGCGGCAAGTACTACAGCATTCAAACCGACCAATGGCAGAAAAAGGGCTCTTCTCGAGGCAAGAACACTGCTGAGAAGGTCGGCGCTGGCGCCGGTATTGGGGCCATCATCGGAGCCATCGCGGGCGGCGGCAAGGGCGCGGCCATTGGCGCGGCTGCCGGCGGCGGGCTCGGCGGCGGCGTACAAGCCGCAACCAAGGGCCAGCAAATCAAGTTGTCGTCAGAGACTGTCCTGAACTTCACCTTGCAGAATTCGGTCACAGTGATTCCCTCGAAGAACCCGAACGATAGCCGTCCGCACCTCGACAACCCCACTAACCCAAATCAATAAGCTTGAACACCGGGTGCTCCGTTCCTTCGCGTTTTGTGCGAAGGGGCGGGGTGCCGTCTTGGCCACAGCTCACACCTTCTTGTGACTAACCGCACTGCCAGCCGTGCGGCTCCCTCCTACACTGACTTGTGGTAGGGCAGTTGGACCGGCTTTCCCGGCAGTCATAAGGCAGTCATAAGGAGGCTTATCATGTTCGCTCGTAAGCTCATTTGGATCTTCGCGATCCTTGCTGTTTTCGCGCTCGTGCTCAGCGCGCAAAACCAGCCCCAGACCGCGCAACCCACAACCGTCATCAAGCACGTTCCCATCAAACAGACTTCCCCCGCTTCCGGCCCTGAGATGTTCAACACTTATTGCGCCGTCTGCCATGGTAAGGACGGCAAAGGCGCGGGCCCGGCTGCCGAAGCGTTGAAGGCCCCTCCTACCGACCTGACATCCCTCGCCGCCAAGAACGGCGGCAAATACCCAGCCATGAAAGTCTCCTCCGTGATTCGGGGCGAAGATGTTCTTGCCGCTCATGGATCGCGCGATATGCCGGTATGGGGCAAACTGTTCTGGACGATCAGTGGAGGCAACGACGCCGAAGTCCTGCAGCGCGTCGCCAACCTCAACAAGTACATCGAGTCTCTCCAAGCTAAATAATCTCAGCAGTCCTCCCCACGGGGCGCGGCACGCAAACGCGCCCCGTAGTCTTCTGAGGTCCGACGTCCGCCGCAAAATTGCCAGCGCGAATCCACCCTGCTACAGTGATCTGATTGCGGCGGGCTTGGGGAGCCGCTGCTTCTTCCCGCGAACCGCCGTCACTTCTGTCCCGTAGTCCGACATGCCCAGCGACCACAGCCCGGACTCCACCCAACAACTTCGATACTGGGACTGGCGTCTGCGCTACGCCGGAGCTCTCGGAACCACCGCCATTGCTCTCTGGGCCTGGTTTCTGTGGCCGGTCATGCACCAGGACCCCTTCGTCGTCTTCCTGGCTGCGGTCATTGTCACGGCACGCGTCTTCGGCTTCGGACCCTCGGTCGTCTGCACCATTGCCTCCGTCCTCGCCCTCGACTACTTCACTTTCGCGCCGCGCTTCAGCTTTACTCTCTCCGCTAATGACATCGAACGCCTGCTGATTTTTGTTGTGATCTCCGTGATGACCGCCGGCCTCGCTCGCCAGCGCAAGCTTGCCGAAACTCGCGCAGACGAGGTCCGCGGACGCATGGCCGCCATCGTCGAATCGTCGGCCGACGCCATCTTCAGCGCCACTCCCGAAGGGGTGATCACCACGTGGAACCGCGGCGCCGAAAGTCTTTACGGCTACACCGCCGAAGAAGCCGTCGGCCATCACATTTCGTTGGTAGCTCCCGCGGAAAAAATCGCCGAGGTCGACCGCAACACCGATCGCCTCAACCAGGGACAGCAGATTCTCAGCTTTCACACCGAACGCCTGCGCAAAGATGGCACTCGTGTCATTGTGCTTCTCTCCATCTCCCCGCTTCGAAACCGCAAGGGTGAGATCGTCGGACACTCCGGCATCGCCCGTGACGTCACCGCGCAAACCCGCGCCGAAGAGGCCTTGCGCCGCAACGAAAAACTCGCCACTGCCGGACGCCTCGCCGCCGTCGTCGCCCACGAGATCAACAATCCGCTCGAGGCCATCACCAATCTGCTTTATCTGGCACGCCGCGACCCGCTCCGCCAAAACGAGTACCTGGACCAAGCCGAGAAGGAAGTCGAGCGCGTAGCCGAGTTCGCTCATCAAACGCTAGGATTCGTGCGCGAAACTTCCTCACCTGCCCAGGTCAATCTTGAGGAAATTCTCGATCAAGTTTTGCAGCTCTACCAACGCCGCCTCCAGGACAAACACATCCAGGTCGAAAAACGCTACGCCACCGGCGCAAAGATTACCGGATTCCCGGGTGAACTTCGCCAGCTTTTCGCGAACCTGATCATCAACGCGGTCGATGCTATGAAGGACGGAGGCCGCCTCTGGGTGCGCGTACGCCGATCACACCAGAACGCCCGAAATGCTGTGAGTGTCACGATCGCTGACAACGGCGCGGGCATCCCCCCTGACGCGGCTGCCCGCATCTTCGAGCCTTTCTTCACCACCAAACAGGAATTCGGCACCGGCCTCGGCCTCTGGTTCTCTCAAGGCATCGCCCAAAAACACGGAGGCCACATCCGCTTCCGCACCCGCATCAACCGAGGAAATAGCAGCGGCACCATTTTTTCTGTCACTCTCACCGGAGCAGCCTCCGACGCCAAAGCCGCCCGCGCCTCGTAACCCCGGCAGACGCGAACTTAGTCATGCCGCTAGCTTGAGAGGAGCGCGGGATCGCCCCGGAACCTGCTTTGGTGTTGATCTGGGACCTATCCCGTGGATGCCGAAACCCAAGTTATGAAAACTAAGCGGGCTAAAGACGTGAACGCAGCAGAGTAATGTCTGGATTTTGGAATTCCTTGACAAGCAGTGTAAGTGAGTTATAGTTGCGCGCGCATCGAACGGCCCCTTTCCAGTTCACAACTTTCCCCCGCTGTGGCGCGTTCGGCGAACGGAATTGTCCCCAGCGACAACCTCCCCCGTTCGCCACCACTCCAAGAAAGGAAGCTGCCATGAAGTGCCTGCGTCTGGTATTCCCCCTATTGTTCCTAGCCGCCATTGCCACACCCAATTCCGCTGCCCAAGCACCGTGTGCGGACGCTCCCATGCCTCCCGGCTTTGTCTATAGCGGTAGCGCATGTGCGAGTCCGACGCCGTTCGGTACAGTTACTCCTGTCCCCTTGGTGGACGGGTCCACGACTTCGTTTTATGCGTCCACCGGTGAAATCGAGAGCTTGTACGGCACTTTCGGTGTCACCGACGAGCGTACTTCGGGCTCTGGTGCCGCGCTCGCTCACTACAATCAAGGAGTGACCCTTGCCGGACAGATTCAGCCACTATGCGCCAGTGGAGCCACACCCGGCAACGTAGGTTGTGCCGATCTATCCACTCCAAGGATCATTTTCCTGTTCATAGGTTTCTCCAACTGTGATGTCGAAATCTGTGGCGGCCACGTTGATGCGTGGGATGCAACCAGAAACCAACATAACCTGCCACAACTGGCAGGTCAGGCCTGTGCTACCAAGTGCCCCAATCTAGGAAATCCTGACGCCGTCCCACCCTATAACGTCGCCTTTCGCAATGGCGTTTCAGACGGATACGATCAGATGTCCTTCATTCGCCAAGTCTACCCGCCTGTAGGGTCGTCCCTTGTAGGCCCGAGCGTGGTCGTCTTCGATGGCGCACTAGGTGCGCAAACTTTGGACAAATGGGACCCCACGAGCGCTGGGTATTACTGGTCGAACGACTGCGACTATGACCGCTTCACCAGCAATGACCCAGAGTGCAATTACTATCGCGTTGCCGACGATTTGCATACTAATGGATACACCGAGGCCCAGGTGCAGGCCGTCTTCGTCAAGTCGGGAGATAGTTTCCCCACATGCGACTTGCAGCACAATTTTTGTCCCACCAGCACGCTGCCGGACGCATATCAGGCGGAGACTTATCTTGGGAACATCATGCGCTATCTGAAATGCTGCAAGCTTGATGCCCAGCACCATTCCACCGGGGTACCTCGCTATCCCAATCTGAAGCAAGTGTTTGTTACCAGCCGAACTTACGGCGGTTATGCCAACGCTACCGCCAATGGCAACACGTGTTTGAACCCGGAGCCGTTTGCGTATGAATGGGGTTTTGGCGTGCAGCGCATAATCACGGCACAGATTCGACAGGTGGGCGGGATTACGACTCCCAGCGACACATACTCAGGAGAGGTGGATTACACTACGGCTCCTTGGTTCGACTGGGGGCCGTACTTGTGGGCGTACGGGGAGCACCAACGACAATTTGACTTGCTGAACTGGTGTAATGGCCAGGGTGACCAATTCTGTCCTCAAACTCAGCGAGACGTTCTGTTCGGTGACGTGAACGACCCCACAGATTATTGGGGAGACTACACTCACCCCACTGGGCAGGGAGTCAACAAGGTATCGAATCTCTTGGTGAATTTCATCAAGACCTCACAATGGATTACGCCCTGGATAGGGGACTAGAAGCTGGGAGTTGGGCGGATGCAGAGTGGTCTGCATCCGCCCGCAACTCAACTCCGCTTTGGTCTGAAAACCACAACGATTACTGAAAATCTCCAGCTGCGATCGGATTGGTAATGAAACCGTGATACGTCTGGTAGTCGAATGTGTACTGCCCGACAATTTGGCCTAATGAGTTGATCGCAGCCGCAGCAGTCGCGGCGGCACCGGGGAAGGAAAAGGAAAAGTATTTTCCGTTCTTCATCGCAAACGCGCATACGCACGAAGAAGATCCGTACCAACCCACTATGATCCCAGCGTCATCGATCCCACGATTGGCGGTCTCAATCGCGCCGGGGACATTCACAATTTGACAGACGCCTTTCCGGCATAGGAAGCCATTCGCGTCGGCCCAACCTACAACTGCCCCAGCCTTGTTTACACCTGAGGCAAAAACATAGGTGAAGGTTCCAGGCACTGTCAAGGCCTTAAACTTACCCCCAAGTGTTTCGATACCCTTAGTGGTATACGCAGTTCCAGCGCCACCGGCAATCAATCCCGAATTGCTGATTCCATAAGTAATCGTAGTCCCGTTGCTTCCATCGCGGATCGCGGTATACACCGAGCCGTCGTAAGTGAATCCAATTGCGGTTAGCCCGCCCTGAAACTCGGCACTGCCGACGATGGTGCCGGAGTCATTGATGCCGTAAGCGAACGTGGCATATGCGCCGGGATAATCCAGGTAGGTAAAGTTCCCGCCACTGAGGAGAAATCCGTGCTTGTTTGGATCGTTGCTGTCAGTGCCGTAGTATCCGACCATGTCGCCCGCCGAGTTGATCCCATAAACGCCAGTCACCCCGGCCCCTGGAACGTCGATGGTAGTGAAGGTCACACTAATGGTCTTCACGTTCGACATATGCGTCGAGGTCAAAGTGCCGATGTTCGATTGGGCTTGGGTTAGGGCGGCGAACGACAGGAGGATAGCGAAGGCAACGCACCGAGAATCCATAGGCAGCCGCCTCCGAATGACGGCAAGGAAGGGCACAACCCTAAGTCGCAAGCATTATGGTACCGTCCCCGCCGGACGTCAATGTGCAAGGTTTTGCGTGTTGGTAGCATATCGAGTATCCGGTGGAATTAGACGGGTGTGACCCACGTTTCGCGCTCTTTCGAAGTGTGACATTCCACAGACCCTTCCCTCTCGGTTTTGTAATGGGTTTCTCTAGAACGGTTGCGCTCCAACCCGCGCCTCGGCCATTTCCTGGCGCTCAGGCTTGTCGGCCCGCTCCGCAACCGTCAGCAACTTTTGGAAATAGGTCTGCGCCGTCGACCGATCGCCAGCCAGCTTGGCCGCTTCCCCAGCCCCGTAAAGGGAGCGAAAGCGATTCGGCTCCTTGGTCAGCGTCGCTGCAAATTCCTTGAGAGCTTCCGCAGGACGATTCAAATCAAGCAGTAGCTCCGCCAGCAGTTCGCGCGCGGGAGCCAGTGGCCCCGGAGTAACAACGCTCTTCTCGGTCTTGTCTTCCTGTTCCGCCGCCGCGCGCATTGCGGTAACAGCCTCCTGGCTCTTGCCGTCCGCAAAGGCCAGCCATGCCGATACTTCCTGTCGCTGAATATCTACCTGGTTGGCCCAATAGACCTCTTTCATCTTCGTCAGCTTGTCGCGCATCTGCTCTAAGGAATCGATGGCCGCGACCGCGGCGGCACGATCCTTGAGATGCGCAGCCGCCAGCCCCCGGGCAAAGTAGGTGATGGCATCGGTGTAGGGGAACGGGCTGGACAGCGGCTCCAGCTTCGCCGCATCGGACCATGCCTTCCGCTCCAGACAATATCGAGCAGGAATCGCCGCGCGCGCAAAGTATGCCGTAGCCGGGCTGCGCTGCCCCCGTGTTCGCAGATGCCGGATCGAAGCGGGCGAAACTCTGAACGGACGATTCCACCAGATGCTTCGCGGCGTTGTCCTGTGCGGTCTGCAAGTAGGCGTAGACCATGTAGTCAGTGGCGTGCAACTCTTCCGGGCGTCTGACCCGCGCTTCGTGCCGCAGCCGTAGCGGCAAGGTTGGCGTCGATGGAGTCTTGCCAGTCACCGACTCGGGTAAACGTATGCGAGGGCATATGCAACGCGTGCGGCGTTGAAGGCGCAATCTCGCTATAGCGCTGTGCGGCTCCGATCGCCCGCGCCGCCAGCGGAGGAACATCGTAAGCGTGAATGATGTAGTGAGCTAACCCCGGATGATTCGGATACTGCGCAAACAAACCTTCCAAGATCGCCCCGGCCTTGAGTTGCTTCGCATACGTCTTATCGGCCGGATCCGCCGCGGCTGCCAGAGCCAACGCATAGAAGATGGCTGCTTCGGTATCCTCCGGGTGAGCGGCACTCAGGGTTGACATTGCGCTTTCATACGCCAACGCCCGTGAACGCTGATCGACGTTCGCGGTGTCAGTAAAGAGGTGCGCGACCGCCTCGACATAGGCGCGCTCACGCTCAGTCTTCGGAGGTGTATCTCGCGCTTGCTTCACGGCTTTGAGCCCCTGCTCCAGTTGCGCCGCGGACTTGAGGCCTGCGCCAAAAGGATTTCCCCAATGGCTGAGCGCGATTCCCCAATACGCGATCGAACAGGAGGGCTCGGTGACGAGGATGGCATTGAATCCATCAATCGCGTTCGAGAATTGAAACGAGTGCATCAGAGCGATGGCACGATTGAATTGAGGTTGAACAGTACCGCTGCACGAGGTGGTAAACGTCACACTCCCCAGAGTTTCAGCCGAAGTGTGGTGACGGTCATTCTGCGCGCCCAGGTTCGGAGCTAGAAGCATAATCGTCGCGACCAACAACGTGAAACGTATTCGCATCATTGCTCCCTTCGATCGAAACATCGAGAATTGTACTGCGATAAGCAGCGTGGCCCTTCGCTTTGGGCTGCTCCGGAAGAGGCGTGCTTCTTCGAGTCTTACTTCAAACACTGGACACACTTCGGATACTCCGTTTCGCCGCACCGCTGGTCGCACTTCCAGCAACCCACAACCACTGGAGAGGACTACTGGGTACTGGGTACTCGGTACTCGTGGTACTCGGTACTCGGTACTCGGTACTAAAAACGCTAACCCCCAATCTCACAATCACTTGACAACCCCATGTCCCCGCGTACAGTGCCTTTCGTACCTTAGTCCCAGGTCACCAACCACCGTATAATCAGCTCGAATCCTCCAACTAGGAAATCGATGGACCCTGTCTTAGCAGTGTCGATTTTTGTCCTGGGGCTGGCCTTCGGCAGCTTCTTGAATGTTTGTGTCTATCGCCTGCCACGCGATCTTTCGGTGGTGCGTCCCGGCTCGGCTTGCCCCAACTGCAAGAAACCGATTCGCTTCTACGACAACATCCCCGTCCTCGGATGGCTCTTCCTCCGCGGCCGCTGCCGTGATTGCAAAGCTCCCATCTCGCCGCGCTATCTGGTGGTCGAGCTTCTTACTGGACTCCTCTTCCTTGCCTGCTACTGGCATTTCGGACTCACGCTCGCCACGCTGAAATATTGCGTCTTCGGATTTCTGCTGCTGGGGCTGATCTTCACTGACGCGGAAATGTTTCTGCTGCCTGACAAAATGACGCTTCCCGGCCTCGCGCTCGGACTCGTCTTCAGTCTCTTCGTCCCAGTCAACGATCTCGCGTCGCAACTGTTGCCAGGATTGGTTTCGCTTCCGGTCGACTCCGGCTTGACGGCGCACTTGCTTTCTCTTTGTGATTCGATACTAGGTGCCGTGGTCGGATCCGCTTTCATCTACGGTGCTGGCGCCATCTACCTGCGCGCCCGCGGAGTCGAAGGCATGGGCTTCGGAGACGTCAAGCTCATGGCGATGGTTGGCGCATTTCTCGGCATCAAGCTGACTATTTTCACCATCTTCACCGCCTCGATCGCCGGATCGATCTTTGGACTCTCTACCGTCCTCATCGTCTGGATGAAGCGCACCCGCCGCCGCATCGTCTCGTAATCATGAACCGGGGCCGACAAGCTCGCCGCCGCGCATGGGCCTCGGCCGCCATTGCCCTTCGCCACCATCAGATGCCCTTCGGCGTCTTTCTGGGATCGATGGCCATGCTCGCTTTCTTCTTCGGTGACGGATTCCTGCGCTGGTATTGGGGGCTGCTATGAGAATGCTGGCCAACCCCGTCGTACTGCGTGCCGCACTGGTGCTGGTCGCCGCCGTGTTTTCGTTCATCATGGGATTGTTCTTCATCCGTCGCATGCGCCAGAGCCTTACCGAAGACGCATCGGGCGAAGACGCTCCCATCTCGATCGAGACGCTCCCTCTGCACACCTATCACGCGGTCATTCAGCAACTGAAGCAGCAGAAGCACGAATTGCAGAGCGAGCAGGCAATGGAGCGACGCCGTGCGAAGACTTCCGAGAACATCAGCGGCGCGATTCTCTCCAACCTTTCCAGCGGAGTTCTGTTCTTCACCTCCAACGGTCTCATCCGCCAGGCCAACGCCGCCGCCAAGGAAATTCTAGGATTTGCCTCCCCGCTTGGCATGAGCGCCGCGGAACTGTTCCGCGACGCCGCCTTGCGCTCCCATGACGCCAACACGCAATCGCTGGCCGGAGCCGTGCAATCCGCGCTGCGCGAAAAAGTTCAGTTCCGCCGCCTCGAAGCCCACTACCTCACTCCCGCCGGAGAAGAACGCATTCTCGACGTCACGCTGACCGCGGTCCCATCTCCCACCGGAGAGTTTCTGGGCTCGGCATGCTTGATTAACGATCAAACAGAATTGGCGCAGATCCGCCGCCAACAGGATCTGCGCGGAGAAATGTCGGCCGAGATGGCGCTCGAGCTGCGTAACTCGCTCACCACTATCGCGGGATACGCGCAGCAACTCGCCGCCAGTCACGATCACGATCTGGCGCGGCAGCTGGCTGCAGACATCTCCGCCGAAGCGGCACATCTTGATCACACGATAGGAGGCTTCCTCGCCGCAGCAAAGGCGAAGGCAGCCGCACAAAATTAAAGCACCAAGGGAGCACACATGAAGCGCATCACTTACATCTGGCTGGCAGCAGTACTGATCGCACTGGCGGGAACGCTCGCCTCAGCCCAGTCCACCGACTCTCTCGGCGATTACGCCCGCGCCGCCCGCAAAGACAAGAAGACCACAGCGAAGCAGTTCGATAACGACAACCTGCCCAAAGAAGAAAAGCTGAGTGTCGTAGGCCAAGCACCCGCATCCGATGACGCCGACGCTAAGAGCGACGACAAGACCGCTGATGCCACGCAAGACGCGAATGCGCCCAAGTCTGAAGCGCAATCGGCAGCGCAGTCCGGCGATGCCGCCCAGAAACCCGCGGATTCCGACGACAGGGAAGCCCAAAAGAAAAAGATGAACGAAGAGTGGAAGAACAAGATTTCCGCTCAGAAAGACAAGATCGACCTGCTCAACCGTGAGCTCGATGTTCTGCAGCGCGAATATCGCCTGCGCGCCGCCGCCTTCTACGCCGATGCCGGCAACCGCATCCGCAACGCCGGTAGCTGGGATCAGGAAGACGCGAAATACAAACAGCAGATCGACGACAAGCAGAAAGCGGTTGACGCCGCCAAACAACAACTCGACGACATGTCAGAACAAGCCCGTAAAGCCGGAGTCCCCGCCAACATGCGTGAGTAAGACGATCGAAAACACCAAGCCCCCGGACGAAACCCGGGGGCGTTTTCTTTGGAGAAGCCTTTCTTCGCGACCTTTGCGATCTTTGCGGTGAAAGGCCTTTGATTTTTCAATCGACAATCGTAAATCGTCAATCTCTTCGTAGTTTCCAAATCTGCCTCACATGATGCCGCCCATGCACCCAATGAAACTTCGCCCACTGCTTCGCCGTGAGCGGCCCCAGAATCGGATGATCCAAGATCAGCGCGTTCCCATGCCGCTCCACGCACTGCGCAATCAATTCATCCATCTTGCGGATCTCCGGCCCGATCCCTGCCGTCACCTGTTCCACAGGAATCCCACGCGGACTCGCCTGCTTGGGAGACTTCCTCCCACTGGGAAAATATCCAAGCCCGGTCACCACCGTCGTTGCCAGGCGATCCCGCAAAGTCTGCGCCCGCGCTAGCGGCTTCCCTTCCTGCAAACATCGCCCCAGCCCCTTCACTGTGCCCGTATAGCTCAAATACAAATGCTCCAGCACCTCCGCGGTGCTCCACTTCCCCGGCTCATGCCTCTGCAACTGTTCCGCAGTCAGGTCCTTTGTCGCCGCGGTAATCGATTCATGCAACCGCTCTAGATACGAATCCATAGCCGGCTCCTCCAACTGATCTAGTAGAATGAACCGCGCCGCTCCCGGTTACAAATTTCTTGCAGGAAGGGTATTCATGAACAAGCTGCTGCTGGTGATGATCGCGTTGTGCCTGATGATCGGCTGCTCCTCCGAGCCGCCCAAGCCCGCGGAAAAACCGCAGCCCAAAAGCCCAGAACTCGTCACCGGACGCACCGCCTTCCAGAAATGTTACATCGCGGCCCGCGGCTGGGCCCGCGACGCGCAGCCCTATCGTCTGCGCTCTCAACCCACCGCCGACGCTCCCGGCAAAGACGGCAAGGGCGATGTCTGGCAAGCGTTCTTCGCCTCACCCTCCACTCGCGGCGTGAAACCCTACACTTGGTCGGGTACCGACGCCAGCGACGCCCCGTCACGCGGCATCAATCCTGGCAACGAAGACAATTACAGCGCCAGCAATGCCTCGACGCAGGTCTTCGATATCCAGTTTTTGAAGATTGATTCCGATCAGGCCTACACCGAAGCGCAGAAACACGGCGGAGACAAGCTGCTCGAGAAGACTCCCGACACGCCCGTGTCCTACATTCTCGATTGGAGCCGCGCCACCAACGTGCTGATCTGGCACGTCCTCTACGGCACCAACCCCGACACGGCCAAACTCAAAGTGGACATCAACGCCACCAGTGGCGAGTTCATCCGCGTGGAAAAATAGTTGGTCGTTAGTCGGTGGTCGTTCGTCGATGGTCAAACCGCGCCCGAACAGTTTTGTCATTCCGAGCGGAGCGAGGAATCTGCATTACTCCCGAGCGACCGTGAAGCCTTTACTCGGTACTGGGTACTCGGTACCAACTACTTCTTCAACCGCGCAATGCCCTTCTCCGCCTCTTCCGACAACGTCCCATGCGGCAGAATCTTCAAATACGCCTCATAATGTGCCACGGCTTCCTGCGGCTGTTTCATCTTTTCGTATGTCTGCCCTAACCGGAAATTCGCCATGGCATCGTTCTCTTTGTAAATCAAGGCGTCTTTATATCGCTCTAGCGCGCCTTTATAATTCCTCCGCCTGAAGTAGTAATCCCCGACCTCTAGATCCTTCGCCGCCCGGTGCGGGTCCCATGGATGAAACTCCTGCACATCGCTGGCTGCGTCGCCCTCGTTTTCCCCATCCGGATCCGCGCTGCTCGTCGGATGATTCTTGGCATCATCCTTCGGCGGGCTGATATCGATCCGCGTATCCCGGCTCGAACTATCCCCGGCCTCTTTATCCCGATCCGATCGCGGAGGCGGCTGCGTAGGCCCCGGCCCCTCCTTCGTGGAAGGCAAAGTCTCTACCTGCGCCAGTCCCCACGCGCTGAAACCAATCACGACCATCAGCAAAAATAGAATCCGCCGCATGCCAATATTCTAACGCCGACCCGAAAGCCTGCGAAATCGAAGAGTTCTTCTCCCCGCCCTCTGCGGAAGTTCTCCGCGATCTCTGCGGTTAAAAGCTTCTGGGTTTCTTGGATTTTCTCGGTACTCGGTACCAGGTACTCCAAACTAAAAAACAGGCCGCTCCTTGGGGGAAAAGCGGCCTGCGTTGGCGAAGTCCTCCGGGGAGGAGGGGAAAACTCGTGTTACATCGATGGCGGAGTCGTCGAAGCCGCACCCGATGTCGGTTGCGCCGGCGTCGTCGAATCAGCCGAGGTGTTCGTCATCAGCCGGACATCCACGCGGCGATTCTTCGCGCGCCCGTCCGACGTCTTGTTCGAATCCACCGGCTTATCCTTGCCCAGCCCGATCAAATAAATCTTGTACGCCGGGATTTGGTGCGCCGAGGCCAGGTACTGGATCACCGCATCCGCGCGCCGCTGGCTCAAGTCGTAGTTGTAATCCGCGGGACCAACCGAATCCGTTCCGCCTTCCACTGTGATGATGTATCCCTTGGTGTTCGGAACGTCGGTCGCCAGCTGATCAAGTGCATCTTTCGCCTGCTTGGTCAGCCCGTCTTTGTTGAAACCAAAATGCACCGCTGTCTCGGTCACGATGCGATAGTTGTCGAGATTCGCGACCGTATTCTGCAGCGAGTCGACTCGATGCACGGCGTTGTCGGCCGACATCTGCGCATCGCCAGCCTGCTTGCCGGCTGCTTGCGCCTTCTCATCCACCGACGCCGCTTTCGCCTGCACTTCCTGAATGCCAGCTTGCGCGCGAGCGTCTACGTCTTTAATGTCTTTCGAATTCTTCGCGGTCATGTCGTCCAGCTCATTGGTTTTGTTAATGAGCGGAGTCGTTTCCTGGCGGACGTAATTCTTGCTGGAGCAGCCGACCGTCGCTACCATGCTCCCTGCCAGCAGAACAATTAACGAAGTGCGTGTCATCGTTGTAGGGCTCCTTCCCTATCTTTAGAGCTTAATCTTGAGTCCCTGGGTTCATCGAAATTTGGCCAACCACTTCCGCGGCCACAGTGAGAATAAGCACGAGCTATGCCAAGCTGCACAGAATCAGGGCAGCCGAGCAACTACAAGCTGGTCAATGAGATACGACACATCATAGCAGCAATGACAAATTTTGCCTGAGCAAAGGCTCTCGTGAACTGAGGAAATTTTATATGGTTGGACCAGGCTCGCTCACCGCCGCCCTCTCGCGGATCAACCTCGATTTAGTTCTTAGCATCGCGAATTGACGGCATATTTCCGCATCTTCCCCCGCGTGAACGCCACTTATGTCTATCTCTTCGGCCTTCACTTTTTCTGGTTTCGGCGGTGGCTCTTCGCCCAGCACCAACCCGTCCTTGGCTCCTTCGATTCAGGCTCAACCCATTACTCCCGCGGCGGACAAATCACTGGAATCGCTTCCCGCTTGTTCCGTCGATAAACCCGAAAATCGCTTTCATCGACAGTGATCACCGCATGTCGCGGATAAAGCTCGCTCATCCGAATCAAACAAAGATCCGCCAGATCTGGCTCCCGGTCCTCGTATCGTTCTGCCAGAGATTTAAGTTGCTCAAGATGGCTTGCGCAGTTGAAAGCGACCCGCAACATTCCATCCTCTACCAACAACAGGACCAGCGACGCCGATTTCAGGTGAAACGCCGCTTCGGCTAAAACCGCTTCGCATGTGAGCAGAGGTTCCGTGACGCCCTCAGCTAGACTGACGGCCCACGCATGATGGCGGTCGCTGCGGTTGGCGAAGGCGACGATGAACCCAGTGTCAGCAATCCCTTTCATCGCCGCGAAAAACCTTTGCGGGAAGAGAGATCAGCAGCCCCGCTGATCGCACCCGCGTGGCGCAGAAATCGCTGATTCTGCTTCTCTGCCTTGGCGCTCTCCAGATGCTGCCGAATAATGCGCCCCACCGGCTGCCCCGTCCGCCGCGAGACTTCCTTCAACCAAGCCGCCAATTCTTCTGTAAGACGAATTGTAAGCGTATGACTCATCTGCCATCAATGTAACACATCTTCCACACAGTTCCAAATCGATTGTGATTTCCAAATCCAGTGTCATTCTCAAACTTCCTTTCGCGGCGAACGTCGCCGGTCCTTCGCGTTCTTAGCGACCTTTGCGGTAGACGTTTTCCCCACGTCCATCCGCTAAAATAGAAACATCCCCGCATGGATTTGCAGGCCAAAATCCGTACCATCCCGACCGAACCCGGCGTCTATCTCTATAAAAACGCCGAGGGAGAAATCATCTATGTCGGCAAGGCCAAGAACCTGCGCAGCCGCGTCAGTTCCTACTTCCATCTTGGCCGCAGCGAGGACGCCAAGACAGGAACGCTGGTCCGCGAAGCCGTTGATGTCGATTACATCGTTGTTGCCAACAACAAAGAAGCGCTCGCGCTCGAAAATCACCTCATCAAGCAAAAGAAGCCGCGCTTTAACATTCTTCTGCGCGATGACAAAACGTATCCGTACATTAAGCTGACTTCGTCGGAACGCTATCCGCGCGTCTACGTCACCCGACGTCTGAGAAAAGACGGCAGTTGTTACTACGGCCCTTACTTCCCTGCGAACCTGGCGTACCGGATTGTCGACTTAATTCATCGCAACTTTCTGGTTCCCTCCTGCAATGTCGACTTAACTCGCTACCATCCGAGGCCCTGCCTGCAGTTTTACATTGGACGCTGTCTCGGCCCGTGCGTCGAAGCGCTAACCACTCCCGAGATTTATCAGGAAGCCGTTCGCGACGTGAAATTGTTTCTTGAAGGACGCCCCACCGATCTCGCCCGCTCTCTGCGCGAGCGCATGCAAAAAGCCGCCGCAGACCAGGAGTTCGAACGCGCCGCGAAATATCGGGATCTGATTACAACTGTCGAGCAACTGCAAGAGAAGCAACGTATTGCGGCGGTCGAAGGCGACGACGCGGACGTCTTCGGATATCACTTCGAAAACAATATGCTCGCCGTGAATCTGTTTCACATGCGCGGCGGCCGCGTCCTCGATCGCCGCGAATTCTTCTGGGAAGACCTTCCGGAACTTGAAGTTAGCTCAGACCACGTAGCCGCGGACGCCCTCGTCCGCCCAGACGGGCAAAGCTCGTCGCCATTTGATCCCGGCGCGTTTTTTACTTCTCTGCTCACACAGCTTTATGTCGAACAACCGTACGTCCCGCGCAACATCTATGTGCCCATCGATTTTGAAGATCGCGCAGCTCTTGAGGATCTGCTCTCGGAACAACTTGGTGACGCGCACGGATCGCGCGTGCACATTCTTGTCCCGCAACGCGGCGACAAGCGCGCCCTCATCGATCTCGCCGGGAACAATGCGAAGCAATCGTACGATCAACGCTTCCGCGTGATGAAGCCCAACGCCAAGGCTATTCAGGAAGCTTTGCAGGATACGCTGGGATTGGCGGAGCGTCCGGAACGCATTGAGTGCTTTGATATTTCGCATATTCAAGGCGCCGAGACAGTGGCTTCGATGGTGGTGTGGGAAGACGGCAAGATGAAGAAGTCCGATTACCGCAAGTTCATCATAAAGACGGTCGAAGGCGTCGACGACTTTGCCTCGATGCGCGAAGTGGTGACCCGCCGTTACAAGCGTTTACAGGAGGAAAAGAAAAAGTTTCCCAGCTTGATCCTGATCGATGGAGGCCTAGGGCAACTGCACGCAGCCGCGGCCGCGCTCGAAGCGCTGGAGATTATCAATCAACCGCTCGCCGCCATCGCGAAACGCGAAGAGATTATTTACGTCTACGGACAAGAAAGCGAACCGGTTGTGCTCGATCATCACTCGCCGGTGCTGCACCTGGTGCAATTGATTCGCGATGAAGCCCATCGTTTCGCTGTGACTTTCCATCGCAAACGCCGGCAGATGCGCGACCGCTCAACTGAACTGCTCGAGATTCCCGGAGTTGGCGAGACAACCACGCGCCGCCTGCTGCAACACTTCGGCAGCGTCCAAGCAGTGAAACAAGCCGACTCCGCCGCACTGTCGGCAGTCGTGACCAGGACCCAGGCCGACGCGATCATGAATCACTTCCGGAAGTAATTTCCAATTGCCAATTTCCGATTAGGCTTTGCGACCTTTGCGTGCTTTGCGGTCAAAAGCTTTTAACCGCAAAGGACACGGAGAACAGCCGCGGAGAGCGCGGAGAAATGCTCTGCGACCTCTGCGGACGTTCTCTGCGTACCTCTGCGGTTAAAGTCTTTTGAGATTTTGGCATGCCACCGGATTGCCTTACAGCTAACAACACCAGCAAATCTCGCCCACGCCCGATCGCGGAAAGCAGTCGCGCGAGAAATTGCCTCCAAGGGCCGCAGGATGCCCCAGGGTCGATGTTTGGACCCTCGGCGGACCCAGAGGTCCATTTTTAATCTTCGAGCCCTGGAAACGCTCGCCAAGGTCCCTGGCGTTGATGTATATCTTCAAGATATACATCAACGATCGTAAGATATTGATTCCACAAGGCGGTTTTGTAACTCATTGATTACGTTGGAGAGAACCCATTCCAAATTGGGATCGAGCCGGCACCAGCTGATGACGCAGCAGCAAATAGAATGCGACGCCGTGGGTGATCATCAGCAGGGGCACGTAGAGGATCGGGATGGCGTATGTGGCGCCGAACTGCCCCGCCATCGCCGGAACCCCGAGTTGGATGGCGTGGTAATAGTCGAGAATGAGGTCGATCATTCCCACGAGATTGAAGGCAACTACGAACAGCCAAAAGAGCGGACGGATCCTTACCGTGAGAAGCGCGAGGATGGCGAGCACCCCGGTTGCCAGGTCCCAGTAAGCGGCAAATGTGGCGAAGCTCGCGGGCATGTTGCCTATGACCCCTGGAAGAATAAAAACGAGCCCGAAGAAGCGAAAGCTGTGCAGAGTAGCAATGGCGCGTTGGGCTGCGACCGGGTCGATGGACTTGAACCAGGGCCAGACATATGCGCTGAAGCAAAGCAGCCACGCGACATAACCAAGGACGAGATGCAGGTTGAAGATGATTACCGACGACATTTTAGCCTCCTGTCAAATTGATCAAATTCACTTATTGGTTGGGTTATCTCCCAGTAGCAACCCGAGCGGCAAAAGCGGACCGACCGGAATGAATTGCTCGTCCATGAGGTTTTCTTTGGAGAGAGGCAGGCTTTCGATAAGGGCCCGAGCCTCGTCCACGTCTTTGCAGTTCAGTAGGAAGATGACGCCCCGGCCGTCGCCGCGCATGAACCATTGCTGGATCTTGCCGTCGAGATACAGGGGAACGGTGGCCCGGATTTCTGCGGGCATGAGTTTCATGATTTGCTCAGCAGTCGCTCCCGGTTTTGGCGAAAGCATCGTCAACACGCCAGTGACTTTCGGCTGCGGCGGCGTGAACTGGGCCTGCGCCGTAGGGGCCAGGACCGCAGCGAACGCCAGCAACAAGTAGGTCAATTCCATTTCCATGGTTTTATCTCCTTTGATTCCTCGCGAAATTGTCGCGGGGTTGGTACCCAACGGTACCATTCACGAATGATGGTACTATTGGGTACCATGGTTGTCAAGGAGGGTCGATGGCTAAGGCATCGCCAGCAAAACGCAAAGAGGGAGAAGAGGAAAGCGGGGTCCGCGAGCGCATCCTGGACGCAGCCTTCGCCGCATTCAAGAAGAGCGGCTACACCGCCACCAGCACGCTTGAGATCGCGACTCGCGCGCGGGTTTCGAAGCGCGAGCTTTATGCGCTGGTGGGCAATAAACAGGAAATGCTGATCGCCTGCATCAGTAATCGCGCCAAGCGGCTGAACGTCCCGGCAGATATGCCGGTACCGCGCGATCGCGAGACCCTGGCGAAGGTGCTAGTGATTTTCGGGACGAAGCTCGTCCACGAGATAAGCGATCCCGCAATCATTGCGGTATTCCGCCTGGCGATCGCGGAGGCGGTGCAGGCGCCGGAAGTGGCGCGTGCGCTCGACTCTATCGGACGCGAGGCCAGCCGCGCCGCCCTGCGCCAAATCATGGCCCAAGCCGAAGCGTCGGGGCTGCTCACGGGCCGTCCTGCTGAACTTGCTGGGCAGTTTGCCGGGTTGCTTTGGCGCGATTTGATGGTCAGTCTGTTGCTGGGCGTCGCCGAGCGACCGAATCTCCGCGAAATCGCCGGACGCGCCCGCGACGCGGCAACCGCCTTTCTGGAACTTCATCCGCCAGCTGCCAGAGGCCCTGAGCGCTAGACCACGCTAGGATTCCCGATCGCTTTGCTAAACTAGCGGCTTCCGTCCTTTCTCTGCCCATATTTTATGTGGAAAAAAGACATGAACCCAGAAGACGCTGCACTCGTCATCGAACGTTTTTTGACTGGGACGTGCGATTCAATAGAGTGGTGTGATTTCGCGGAGACGAGGCAACAAGACGCGACGGTCGAGAGTTACAGGAAGCGCTGCGATAAGTTAAGCCCGCTTGTCAACAGACCGGCCGACCCCGACGAGGCTGCTGTTGCGGAGCTGAGGACTATTGTCAGGGAACTACGTTCTCTGTGACTGTCAATTGTTGCAAAATCGCGGTTACACTCATTGACCAGCGGTCAAAACGTGTAAATGCCTGTTTACGACACTTACGCTCGAACAGTCCATTGTGTCGAGAGTTCCTTCGTGGGCTCGTTTAAAACACAGCTTCGACTCCGTAGTCCCTCTCGAAGCGCCCCGCGATCATCAGGTGTTAGAACGTGTCCCAAAAAGCCGAGCACCGGTGGGCCGCATCAAAGTTGGATTCGACCACAGGCGTCGGTGGTGTGAACGATTGGAACTGGCCGGCAGCCGGACTAAATGGAGCCCATGCCGGTTCGTCAGCGGAATTCGGGTTTCCGGTCTTCGCAAACTGCGTCCAGTAGCTGACCATCGCATCGGAAAGCTGAATCTGCTTCTGCGAAAGCGGGTTCGGCCCACCCCCAAAAAGGTCAAGGCCATCAAACAGGTATTGAAGCTCCGCGGTATGGTATGCGCCCAACGGAAACGTTAGTAACCCGCCGAAGAAAGATTGAGCCGGAGGCGCGTCCTCATCGTTGAACTCATAGGCGTAAGTGGTTGCAAATTTCGACAGCGACTGATGCGCTTTGAGCGCAGGACAGCTGAAGATTCCGTCGGTACCTGATGCACCCAGTGCTTCGCCGCCGGATGGGTAACTGGAGTACGGATACAAGGCCAGGACCGGCGGCCCTAAGTTTGACCCCCATTGAGCCGTAACCGCCGCCTCGTACTCTGCCGAAGTTAATATCGGGCTCCCCGAGAGGTCGTAATTCGCCACGAACAGCCTCCATTCATCGTGGTTGCTACCCGAAATCACCGGCACTCGATTGAATTGGCCGCTGGCAAATGCCGCGTCGATCGTCTGTGTGAGCAATGCACCGTCCACGAACGGGAAAATGGGGAATGGCTCCTGCGCGACCATCGTGGAGGCGTCCACGGCGCGCAGGCACGAAGACTCCTGATTCGTGCATCCGACACTATCCGCAATCGCGGCGCCTGAGGGCACAACTACGGTGCCGATCGTCTCCCCTTCCGCCAGCGTAACAACGTAGGGGAAGTAATCTTGGAATTCCCAATACGACCCGCTCTCCGCGATTGCGCCGCGGAACAGCCCTGCTGCAAGGGGAGAAGCGAGTTGGGCGTAGACGCTCTGTCCGCCAGCGGATTCACCAAAGATCGTTACTTGATTCGGGTCGCCGCCAAAGCCCGTGATGTTTCTGTGGACCCACTTGAGCGCGAATTGCTGATCCATGAACCCATAGTTACCCTTGAGATGATCCTCTGCGTCGATTGCGGACTGAGCGAGGAATCCCAAGTAGCCCAACCGATAATTGATCGTGACGACAATCACTCCTTGTTTTATGAGCCGCACTGGGTTGTACCCGTCGCCGCCCCCAATTTGAAGTCCGCCTCCATGTATGTAAACCATCACAGGCAGGCCATGCGCCCCGTCATGCCCCGAGTCCGACAGTGGTGTAAAGACATTCAAAAACAGGCAATCCTCGCTGCTAGACCCTCCCGGTTGTGCGCACTCACTACCGAATTGGGTTGCCTGGAAGATATGTCCGGGAAAGGACCCGTAACGTTTCGGGGGTCTCCAGCGCAGATTTCCCACCGGGGGAGCGGCATACGGGACGCCGAGAAATTCGTTCATGGCACCCATCCGTCGCCCAACTACGACGCCGCTTTCTGTGAGAACAGTTGGACGATCGCTGGCAGCTGCGGTTGGTGCTGTGCTCATTGCGACCACGCAGAGAGATGCTGCGACAAGCAAGAGGGTGGGGCTAACGCCGCAGCATTGGTGCTTCTTTGCGTCGATGTTCTTCATGGCTGGCTCCTACTCAGAAAAGGCATTTTCAGTTGATTCCGCGCTGGGAGCTTCGGCGGCGGTGATTGTGGGCCCCTGTGGTTCTCAAAGCCCAAGCTGTGAAAGGAGACCGATGGGAACTATGGGCTGCAGAGAAGGCCCCCCACGTTTGCGCCACAAAGGATGTGCTCTATCCAGCACTGATGTCAAGCGAAACATTCTTGGCGCAGAAACTGGAAACGCGTTGAAGGGATAAGCATTTTCTGCGGAGTGTCGAAGATCGCAGAGGAGCACATTGAGACCTGAGCCGCAAATGGGCAAGCTCGATTGTTGTAATATCGCGATAGCACCCACTGACCGGCAGTCAAAACGTGTAAACGCCTTCCATGAGAAGGCCGGTCGGAGTCAAGTCGATTTTGTTTTTGCTTTGTGAAACATCGTTTTTCTCTTGCCGAGGAGCCACTGTCGCCATGCTTCCATTCGCACTCTCGAGGAGCGATTCGTTTCGCTCGGTGCAGGTTGGGCGTTCTCGGTTCAGCCGGTGCTGCCATCTGTTTGGCGCCCTGTGGTTCTACTCTCATGAGAGTCGAACCTGGGCCAGGCGATTGACGCAGTCACCGCAACTCGGCTTTAGCTCTTGTCTTTCCTCTTCCTGGAACGGTTTTGACTTTGGTTTTGCGTTTTGTTTTACGCAGCTACGGCAGCGTTCACGCGGCTGCTGTTGTGCAACGGTTGGTAGACCTCTCCGCTCACCCACAGATGATGCAGCAACACCGCCAGCTTTCTCGCCGTGGCAATGATGGCTCGCTTCTTGCCGCTCTTTCCCCCGCGCTCGGCCAGCTTCAGTCCCCAGCGCCGCAAGTCACAATCGATGCCAAACGGTCCTAAGATATGCTGTGCTCCCTGCACCAGCAGCGTGCGCAGATAAGGATCGCCTTCCTTGCTGATATGCATCTGCGGCTCACTCTGGCCGGAGTTCCTGCGTCCGGGCTGCAGGCCCAGATAACAGCCCACGTCGCGGCTCTTGCGGAAGCGGTGCGGGTCTTCGAGCGTCAGCAGGAAGGTCAGCGCGATCAGTGTGCCCACGCCCTTGATCTGCTTCAGCAGCGCCACCTGCGGATAGCTCTGTGCGGCTAGCGCTTCGATTCGGTCGTTGTACTCGGCGATGCGTCCACTCAAGGACTCGATCTCGGCCAACAGCGGCTCGAGTGCACTCTGCAGTTCCGGACTCAAGCTCTCGGCTTTTTCCGGATTCATGTTGCGCACGTTGCAGCCGCGCAACCGCTCGCCATAGCTCTTGGCCAAGCTGCGTGCGGTGTTGACCAGGGACGTGCGCGCCCGCACCAGTCCGGCTCGTGCTCGAATCACCGTCAGATCGGCTTGCGCCTTCGCACTGCGATGCTTGACCGGACTCAGCAGTTGCGGATCGATCCGCGCCAGCCGCGCCAGCGTTTGCGCATCCAGCCGATCGTCTTTCTTGCGGCTCTCCCCGATCAGCCGCACCTTGCGCGCATGCGCCACGATGACTTCATGTCCCAGCCCGCTCAACAAACGGCTGACCCATGGCGAATGCGTCCCGGTTTCCAGCGCGATCCGGCTGCGCGGCATCGCACCGAACACTTCGCTCAGCGCTTTCGCATTCGTGCCCACGCGCTGCTCCAGTTGAATGCGGCCGGTTTCATCCAGCACGCAGTACCAGCTGTTGCGGTCTCCCAGATCCAAGCCGATCGTTAGTCGTTCCTGACAAATATTCCTGCTCGACTTCGTCGCTACAGTGCTAACCTTTTTCATTGCCGGTCTCCTTTTTATCTGTGCCTTGAGCACGTCGATAACTTGGGAGCGTACAGCATCCCGTCCGGAGACCGGCCTTCTCATCCCATCTGGTTACGTCCCTTGACCGCCAGCGCCCAACGGTGCAGCAACAACTCACGGCGTATATGCAAACACCGTGCCTCCATTGTGGTCTATGTACTCGAACTGCTCTTTCGCGTTCCTTGACCCATTCGTTAGGAGCTCCACATGCGCAAGCCCTTTAAAGAAGCTGCTTCCAGCGGCAAACTTCCGCTGAAAGGCTTGATTGCCATGACGGTCGATGTACCAGACGGGACCATCGAAGCCGTCATCGCCAACGACGGCGCGCCCTTCCGCAAAACTCTCGGCCCATTTGAAATGCGGTTCAATCACGTACACACCCTGTCTATCAATGAAACCATAGAGCTGGTTTTCCCTGACCAATCCCATGCCGTCGGAAAACGGCTTAGCCTTGTCAAACCGAGCGCTTATCACTAATTCACCCGTTTGATCGATGTAGCCCCATTTGCCATTAATTAGAACAGGCGCTAGCCCTTCCGAAAAATAGAGGGCGTAGTCATAGCGTTTATCGGAAATAACCCGTCCGCTCTTGTCCACGAATGTGAATCTGCAACTCGGCAACTGCTCGTGGTTCTCGTGTCGCATCTTGGACGATAGCCCAGGAGTCGAGATGCTGGCGCATGGGCTTGAGGACACATAGGCGCAAGGTCCTTCGACGACGACCCGAGCGAATCCTTCGTGGAACGAGTCGGCATCAAGCAGCTTAGGAGCAATGACAAAGTTACCTGAATGGTCTATGTAACCAAAGCGTCCAGCCACCTCGATTAGCGCCAATCCATCTGAAAAGGACCACACATAATCGTCCGGCCCAGATGCGAACCGTGGAGCTATGACGAAATCGCCATCCTTGTTGACGTACCCCCACGGCCCGTTTTCTGTCTTTGCTGCTGCAAGTCCTTCCGAAAAGTCCCACGCACGAGAAAGCCCCTTTAAAGTAATTTTCTTGCCTGTTGTATCGATGTAGACGCCCTCGCCGTTGGAGATGTCCAATCGACCGTCATAAAATTCATCGCCTGCGTTATCTCCCAGCCATCGGATCGTGGCTGGAACTATTATTTTTCCTGTCTGATCGATATAGCCAATCCGATCTCCCTTACGAAATCGATACAGCGCATCGGCGTCAGGGCCGCGGGGAATCCAGATCGGGGACACCCATTCGCAGGCAGAGGCGAATGCAACAAGGACAGCGAGAAGGAAAGTAGCTCTGATTGCCTGGTTCATAAGCGCTGGGACCTCATTTGCCGACCCCTTCCCCGAAACGCGGCGAATGGAATTCTACAAGGTCAACTGCCGTAATATCCCGATCTCACTCATCGACCCCAAAGAGGCCGACAAAGAGCGCAAACTTGCGAAACACGCTCTGCTCACAATCCGCTGAACACTCTTGCTTGTCCTGCCAGGATGCGGCTCTTCGCCGTTAGGTCGGGCTCCAGGCTCCAATCACCCCGCACATGCGTGCCGCCAAGCACGATGCCGTCTTCCCGAGGGAACATGTAGAAATCTCCGGCAAGCACTATGTAGTTAATTTCTGGCTGTGGCAGAAGATAGGTCAGTTGCCCCTTGATTGGAACCAGTTCCGTGTCGGCGCACAAGTCACGCGCCCCCAAGCCAGTACAGTTCACTACCACCGGCTGCGGTAACGTCGCGATCTCTGCAATATTGTGAAACTCCTGCAATACAACTTTTCCGCCTGCCAGGTGAAAGTCGCGCAGGAGTGCCCGTAAATACGCGTTTGGCTCGATCAACATGGTTGTGAACTGCCGGACGTAGTGATAGGGAAACTTATGTTCGGACGGTTGTAAATTCCGCGACTCTGGGAAGACTTCCGGGAAGGGCCGGTTGCCATTCTGAGGGAACGGCTCGTCACTCATCGCATAAGTGGGCAGCCAGTGCACGCTGTAGTCATCACCGGCGAACTGCTGAAAGTAAGTGTAAGAGAACTTGAGAGACTGCTCGAACTGCTCGCGAAATTGAGGTGTTTCGCGGTCCGGATCGAAAAGTGAGTATGGGAGCCAGAGTCCTCCAGCGGAATTGGAGGTGGTTTCGGGGGGAAGCGCTTTCGCGTAGATGGTTACTTCTTTCCCTGCCTGCTGCAGGAGGCGCGCTGTCGAGAGGCCGACCACTCCACAGCCCAGAACGGCCACCTGCTTCTGACCGGACGCAAGAACTTCTTCAACCGCTAAGTGGGCTGTTCCCCAGGAGAGCGTGATTCCCGCGCCGCCATGTCCGTAGTTGTGAATGCAAAGCTTGTCATCCAGCTTCTCGGCGGCCACACGAAACCCGGGAGCCCGGAAAGGACGGAGGCACACGGTCGTACGGATCTCCCGGTCTGCCGACACCAGGACTTTCGCGAGATGCAACTGGGATGCGGGTAAGCTAAATGGCGGACGAACATGCTTCGCTGCGCAGCCTTCCAACAGAAAGCTTCCAGAACAAGCAGCAAGAGATTTGAGGAGAGTGCGTCGATTCACGGAGCGGTATCATACACTGCGGCGGATGGCCCAGGCATTCGCGTTCACTTGTGAATGAGTGGTCCAAACGGCCGTCACGCACTTGTCAGGCGCAAGCGTTCTCTCAGTGCGAGCATTCTGTCGCAGACGCTTGGCCAATCAGCGACGGCGAAGCCCTCGGCGTATTCAAAACCCGCATGGGCGAGGGACTGCTGGGCTTTGCCCATGAATTTCACACCTGTATCCAAGTCCAACCCATCGATTCGTTCTCCGGTTTTGTTGTGAGCGATAGCTTGGGCGGCGGTGATACCGGATGGTAGATGCAAGGCAAATTTTCTGTTCTTCAGAATAAACGGATATCCCCCCGGCAGCCCTGCCACTCCCGGCACGCTGGTAGAAAGGGTTCCGCCTGAAAACAAAGACATCACTATCCGGGTCGCCGTACAGGAAGTCACGCTGTTCAGTTCCTCACCGATTGGTCCAAGGTTTGGGCGTAATCGCCGACTCTTTTCTTCCTTGCCCCTCACCCAAATGCGTGGCTGACTTTGCGCTTTTGTGCCCTTCAACCAGGCACCAAGGTGGCCGTGATGGGCTACCACGCGAATGTCATCGCTGCCAGCATCGGGATGAGGACGGCAAAAAGCTTCTACGATCGCAGAATTGCCGATGCCACAGGTCGTCCGAAGACCCAGGCGGTCGAGAACTACATTCACGCAGTCCGGGTAGCATGCATTGATAATGGCGCTCTCCGAGTCAGCGGCGGCACGACTGAGCTCGGCAGCAAACCTAAGCTGAAGCGGTAAAGTGATCCCGAATCCCCCCTCCGCCATCAACTTTGTCCAACCGCTTGGTTCCTGAGAACTCTCCCATGGAGACTGCAGCGAGGCGGCAAGGAGGATGACCTTCGGTTTGAGAGAATGAAGGGCTCGGGAAAAAGCTGACGCCTTGAATTCAGGAATCCCACAGGGAAAGAAGATCAGAGCTGTGCCAAAGCTCGCCGAGCGCGCGTTCGCGATGAGGGCTATGCGGGAGACCTTCGCGGTTGACCGGCCGATAATCGCAATTCGGAGCGAACCCATGCCAACCTGGGAAAGCGCGTACACAATGCCCTGCGCCAGGGAACCCGAGCCGATGATGACTATGTCGGCAGTTTTCACGATTGTTGAGCCTTTCGAAGAGGCTTCCGGTTAACTCGAACCAGCAGTCCTGCAAGACTTTATCACTGGCTCTGCTTGAGTTTGGACTGTCTGCTAAACTGGCGCCTTCCATGAAACGAAATTTACTGTTCCTGATCTTCGTAGCTTTACTGCTGGCCAGCGCGATGTCTGCGCAGACTGCGAATCCTTCCGACGCTGGGCAGGAAAAGCATCTGCGGAACATTACGCAACTGACGTTCGGCGGACAGAATGCCGAGGCCTATTTCTCGGGTGACGGAAAGAAGCTGATTTTTCAATCGACGCGCGATCCCTACCAATGCGATCAGATCTTCACCATGAATCTTGACGGATCGGACGTCCACCTGGTCTCGACCGGCAAAGGGCGAACGACGTGTTCGTATTTCTTTCCCAACGGAAAAAGGATTCTCTACTCCTCGACGCACCTGGGCGATGCAGCGTGTCCTCCGAAGCCTGACTATTCGAAGGGATATGTTTGGGGCGTGTATTCGAGCTTCGACATCTTCACGGCGAATCCCGACGGATCGGATGTGAAGCAGCTCACGACAACGCCGGGATACGACGCGGAAGCGACGTTTTCAACCAACGGCAAGAAGATTGTCTTCACTTCCCTGCGCAATGGCGATCTCGATATTTACTCGATGGACGCGAACGGCAAGCACGTGAAGCAGTTGACGCATGAGTTGGGATACGACGGCGGCCCATTCTTTTCGCCGGATGGCAAGTGGATCGTGTATCGCGCGCATCATCCCAAGCCCGGGCAGGAGACCGACGATTATGTTTCGCTGCTGAAGCAGAATCAGATTCGTCCGACATATCTCGAACTATGGATGATGAAGGCCGATGGCAGCCAGAAGCATCAGATCACGAATTTAGGAGCCGCCAGCTTTGCGCCGTCGTTCTTTCCAGACGGCAAGCGGATTATTTTCTCGTCGAATGTGGGATCGACGGGCGGCTTCGGAAATTTCGAGTTGTATGCGATCGACATTGACGGCAAGAACCTGGAGCGAATCACGTTTACCGATGGATTCGACGGGTTCCCCGTTCTCAGTCCTGATGGTAAGAAACTAGTATGGGTTTCGGGACGCAACGGCAAGGTGCCGCATGAGACGAATATTTTTGTGGCGGACTGGAAGCCCTAGAGAATTGTTGATTTTTGATTGTTGATTTTTGAATAAGAAACCAAGACCGCAAAGGACGCCGAACACTTGTTGTTGGCTTCAACGCGTGAGGGCTCTAGGTTTTCAAATCAACAATCAAAAATCAACAATCGACAATCCATAGTGCCTTCCCCCGATTGCCCGCCCTCGCGCCCTGTGCTAGTCTGGCTGCCTCCTGGGAGCTTCGCTCGAAGCTTTCACGTATTCATCCGCCACTCCGTCAACCGGCCCAATCCAACGCGAGAGGAGTAACCATCATGGCAACTCTTGATCAGCTCAAAGCCAAATATCAACGCGTTTTCGACGCACTACAACAGGAAGGCGCGCAACTGGATGCAGTGGACCTACAGGGCGAGCAGCTTCATATCAAGGCGACGGTCGATTCGGAGGCCAGTAAGAATCGCATCTGGGATGCGATTAAAGCTGTCGATCCCACATTTGCCGATCTTAAACATGAGATCACTGTGCGCCAGGGAGATCAGATGTACATCGTGAAGTCGGGAGATAACCTCTCGAAGATCAGCCGCCATTTCTATGGCGACGCCAACCAGTACACCAAGATCGCCCAAGCCAACAATCTTGACGATCCCGACAAGATCAAAGTCGGACAACAGTTGAGGATTCCCGCGGCGTAGGTCAGAAGCAGATACCTCCCTCCTTCGCTACGCTCAGGCCGTTGGAACGACAATGGGGAGGGTGGTCTGATCACGATCGGGAGAGACGCAGCTCAACTGCGTCTCTCTTTTTATGATTTAGAAATCCTTGCCAAACCAGCCAACCTACTGTCGCTAGCATTCCCAGCCATCCTAGCGTTCTGATGATGCCGGCTATCGTGGTGTCGTACTGGAGCACGCCCAGACTGGTGAAGATGGTATGCCAGTCGTGCTCGATGAAATCGGAGTCACCGGCGGTGACTAACGGCAGCACCATGGCACGCGCGTCGGCCATGTAAGTCGCGGTGTAGAGCCAATTTTCGAAAAAGAAGAACGAGCAGAAAGCGAAGGCCGTCGTCTGGCGTGCGGTGAAGAAGTACGCGGCCATAAGAAATGGAACCGCCCATTGCAGCAACGTGCCTCCCCAGATCATGAGTGTTGGGCCGAACCATCCGAAGAGCAGGTGGCCGCCTTCGTGGACAACCAGATTGGCCAGATCGATGAAGAGAAATGCGCCGTGCATTTGGAAGGCGTAGAGCAAGAACGCAGCGTACAAGATGAGCCACGCGACGAGCACCGGGCGCGAGATGGGGCGCCAGGGCTCGTTGGCGCTTGACCAATCTGCGATGGTCTCGAGATATGCCTGCATGGTTGAAGTGTAGGCAGGGGGGCGATCTGGGCGAGATTACCGTGGTGCTGGCGTGGTTTTGGCGGCGCTACTTTTTTAGATCTTTCTTGATGTAGGACTGGATGTTGGCCGGGAGGTGCGAGCCGTTCAGGATTTCCCGGACAATATTGGCTGGCAGCGAGCGCGCGAACTCTATGGCGCGGGCCATTGGGGTCTTGGCGTTGCGCAGAAGTGCGATGCGGATCTCGCGGCGCATCGACCATTTCGCGTGGCGGCAGACAGCTTCGACGAACGGCCCGGGGGAATCGCCGCGTGTCAGCGCCTTGATGACGGCGGCTTCAGTGAGGCGGGGATTCTCGAGGGCGGTAGTCATGACGCGTGACTCGGCATCGGCCAGTAGCGCGCCTGCCACGGTTCCTGAGGCCTGGCGGGCGAGCGTCAGACGTTCTCCAGTAGAGATGGTCTCCAGACGATGAACCAGGGCTTCGTCGGCGGCGCGCTTGATGTCGGCGGGAACTACCGGCGTGAGCGCGATCTTCATCAGGTCGAAAGTAAACAGGTTCCGCACCATGGGAAGCGAGATGTGGCGCGGGGTATGCGGATGTTGCGCGACAGCCAGTTTCACCCTGCGGCTCTTCATCGCGCTGCCGTTCTTGCCGAGGGCTTCGAGAGTTTCTGACGGGAGGTCGGTTCGTTTCAGCAGGGCGAGCGCAAGGTCCTCCCCAAGTGCAGGGTCACTGGCGGCGGATTGCAGAGTGTCCGCGTCGGTGCTGCGAATCGCGTCTTCGAGGGTGGTGATGGTTGTTTCAGGTGACATGCCGCGGTCTTTCGCTCCCACATCTCCCTCATTTGTGGATACTCTAGCCACGGCTTGCGCCGCGTCGAGCACGCGCGAGTGCTCCCTGCACTGGCTCAACGATCTCCTGCTGTACTTCCGCGGCGGGACAAGCGCTGCGCACACTATTGTAGAAAACCTGACGCACCAGAGCAGAGTTACGAAAAACACCTCCTACCATGGCCACTGGTACCCTCTCGCCCTTGGCAAAAAGGCGTGAGACCAAAGCTTTAGCAAGGTTGGCGAGTTCGTTGCCGGCGAGAGTGAGAACGCGGTTTGAGAGTACGTCTCCGGCATCGGCGGCGGCGAGGATTGCCGGCACCAGAGCGGCGAAGTCGGGCGCGGCATTGGCTTTGACGATGAGTTCTTCGTCGCTCGAGGCGCCGAACATCTTGCGGGCATCCTCAAAAAGTTTGGGATTGCCACCCTCATCGCGGTCGTGAAGGGCGGCGCTGAGCGCGGTGCGGCCGATCCAGTGGCCGGAGCCTTCGTCGGAGATGGCGAATCCCCAGCCTCCGGCGCGGGCGGTCTGCCCGCGCGCGTTGCGTCCATAAGCGATGGAACCCGTCCCAGCGATCACGATGACCCCGGGGCCCTCGCTAAATGCGGCTTCGAGAGAGGTCACGGTGTCGCCGACGATTTCAATTTCGCCAGAGATGAGCGAAGAAACGATGCGGTGGATCGCTTGCTGAATTTCGGGACGCGCAGCTCCGGCGGCCCCGATGCAGACGCGCTTGATTTGGGAGGGATCGACCTTGGCTGCGGCGCACGCCTGGCGGATCGCGGTGGTCAGAGCTTCGCTTGCGGCTTGCTCTCCCACACGCACTACGTTGCTTCCCCCGGCGATGCCTGTCCCGAGGATCGCGGTGTCGTCGCCGATGACGCAGGTGGTTTGCGTGCCTCCGCCATCGATGCCTAGAAAGAACGTCACCGGAGTAGTTCTACATCAAAAGCTTTTTACCGCAAAGATCGCCGAGGGTTCGCAGAGTGCGCAGAGAAACAGCAATTGCGATTCTTGGTTCCCTGCGAAGATCGCGGAGTCCCGGGGACGAAAGCTCGCTACTCTAGATTCACCGCATGGGACTGAACAGGCTCGACCTCGCGATCATCGCGCTGTATCTTGCCGGCATCACTTTGTTCGGATTGCGTTTCCGCAAGCGGCAGCGCTCGCTGCGCGACTATTTTCTCGCGGACCGCAACATTCCCTGGTGGGCGATCGCGCTGTCGATTGTGGCGGCTGAGACCAGCACGCTGACCATCATTAGCATTCCCGGACTCGCTTACGACAGTAATCTGACCTTCCTGCAAGTGGTCATGGGATATGTCGTGGGACGAGTGGTTATCAGCTTTGTGCTGCTGCCGCACTATTTTCGTGGCGATCTGTATACAGCGTATGAGCTGATCGAACGCCGCTTTGGGCGCGGGCTGCGGTCGCTTACGGCGGGATTGTTCCTGATCACGCGGGCGGCCGCGGAGGGAGTGCGTATTTACGCGGTGTCGATTGTTGTGGGAATCGCGCTCGGCACGGGCGAGATTGCTTCCATCGCGATCATTACGGCGCTCACGCTGATCTACACGTTTGAGGGCGGCCTGGCAGCGGTGATCTGGACCGACGTCGTGCAGACGGTCATCTATGTCGGCGGGACGCTGGTTGGGGTGTTCACGATTCTGCACCTGGTACCCGGCGGATGGAGCACGATTCATAGCTTGGCGGCAAGCGCGGGAAAGTTGCGGGTCTTCGATTTCACTCCGAGTATTTGGATTCCGTACACCTTCTGGGCAGGATTAATTGGCGGCACATTCCTGACCACGGCGACGCACGGGACCGATCAGCTGTTCGTACAGCGTTTGCTGGCGGCGCGCGATCAGAAGCAATCGACCACGGCGCTGCTGGCGAGCGCGGTGGCGATCTTCTTTCAGTTTGCGCTTTTTCTGGTCGTCGGGCTGATGCTGTTTGCCTTCTACCGGCTGCCGTCGGCGCACTTTGGGAGGGCGGACCGGATTTACCCGACATTTATCGTGACCGAGATGCCGCATGGGATCTCGGGATTGTTGATTGCGGCGATTCTGGCGGCGGCGATGTCGAACCTGAGCGCAGCACTGAATTCGCTGTCGTCGAGTTCGATCATCGACTTTTACTTGCGGGGTAGAAACGACGTCGATGAGAAGCGACAGGTGCGATTGTCGCGGATGGCAACGTTTGTGTGGGGATTGGTGTTGTTCGCCCTGGCGGTATTGTCGTTGCACAAAGTCGGGCGCGTCGTCGAGGTGGGATTGCAGATTGCGTCCGTGGCATATGGAGCACTGCTGGGAGTCTTTCTGCTCGGGGTGCTCACGAAGAAAGCGAACCAGAATGGGGCGATGGTGGGAATGCTGTGCGGATTCGTGACAGAACTTTATTTATGGCTGGGGACATCGCTCCCGTGGACGTGGTACGTGGCGGTGGGAACCATCGTCACGTTTGCCGTGGGATATGGGATCAGTATGGTTCTCTCAAGAAAAAGCTTTTAACCGCAGAGGACGCAAAGAACACTAAGGAAACAGAGCCTTTGCGAACTTTGCGTACATTGCGGTTGGAGTCCTTGTTCATTCGTTACGCGGCGAAGGGCCATTCGTCACAGAACTGTTCTTCCCTCACATTTACGCTCGATTCATGCGTAATACTGACTTGACTCCCGAGATCATTGGGGCCGCGATCGCTGTTCATCGTCAACTGGGTCCAGGATTGCTGGAATCCGCCTATGAGGCATGTCTCGCCTACGAACTGAATAAGGCTAGTCTTCCAGTCGAGCGACAGAAACCAGTTCCGGTGGTCTACGATGGGGTTAAGCTCGATTGCGGTTTTCGCGCCGACTTGGTGGTGGCGGGTCGCGTGGTGGTCGAACTCAAATGCAAGGATGCATTGCATCCCATTGATCAAGCGCAATTGCTTTCTCATCTAAAGCTCCTACACATCCCCGTTGGTCTGCTGATCAATTTTCACGTGGTCCTCCTCAAGGACGGCATCCGGCGCATGGTGAACGATTATCACGAGCCGCCGTTAGAAATTGAAACCGCAAAGTTCGCTAAGATCGCAAAGTAGGCGTTTCACGTATACTTCCTCCCCACATGGCATCTTCCCGTCCGGAGCTGGCGCGCGATCTTGGGGTTTCTCATGCTGGAGCCATCGTTGTCGGCACCATCATTGGCAGCGGCATTTTTCTTGTGCCGGCCGAGATGATGCAGGCTGCGGGCTCCGCCAAGCTGGTGTATCTGGCATGGATCGTCGGCGGAGTGCTTTCGTTCTTTGGAGCTTTGACCTACGCCGAACTGGGAGCGCTGAAGCCCGAGGCCGGCGGCGAGTATGTGTACGTGCGCGACGGGTACGGCCCGCTGGCGGGATTTCTTTATGCCTGGACGACGTTCTTCATCTCAAAGCCCGCGTCGATTGCGACGATCACCACCGGTCTCGTAAGAATTCTGGGGACATTCGCCGTCTTTTCTTTCTTCTCGAAAGACTTCATCACGTCGCCTTTCTCTGTCAGCTATGCGCAACTGGTGGCAATTGCGGCGTGCATCCTGATTTCGATTTTGAATTATCTCGGCGTCAAGAAGGCGGGAGAGTTTCAGCTTGTGTTCACGCTGCTGAAAGTTGGCATCATCCTTGCCATCGTGGTGATCGGCTTCAGCTACGGAGCGGGCAGCTGGAGCCATTTCTCCGAGAGCTTCGCGGGAGCCAAGGGCGGAATTACAGGATTCATGTTGGCGCTGGTCGCAGCCTTGTGGGCCTACGACGGATGGAACGATCTCAACATGGTGGCGGGCGAGATACGCAAGCCGGAGCGCAGCATTCCCATGGCATTGATCTTCGGCGTGGCCACTGTGGGCGCACTTTACATGCTGGTTAACGCGGCGGTGCAGTATGTGTTGCCGGCAGCGGCGATTGCGGCGTCGCCGCGCCCCGCATCGGATGCGATCGGGTTGGTGCTAGGTCCGATGGGCGCGAGCGTAGTTTCGGCGGCGATGGCTTTGTCAATGCTCGTGACTCTAAATGGGACCACGATGAGCGGCGCGCGCGTGCCGTACGCCGTATCGAGGGACAAGTATTTCTTTTCCGTGCTGGCCGATGTGCATCCGCGGTTTCATACGCCTTCGGCGGCGATTGTGGCGCAGGCGGTGTTGGCGATTATTTTGCTTTTGTTGGGGGGGAATTTCCGGCAGTTCTTTTCGCTGGCGATTTTTTCCGAGTGGTTGTTTTACATGATTACGGCGAGCACAGTGTTTGTGTTTCGCCGGCGCGGGGGCCCGCGTCCGTATAGCGTCTGGGGATATCCGGCGGTGCCGGGGCTGTTTGTGGCCGCTTCAGGAGTGTTGCTGTATTACACGTTCACCAGCAATTTGCGAAATTCGGCGTGGGGATGTTTGGTGATTCTAGCGGGAGTGCCAGTGTTTTACGCTTTCGCGCGAAGAAAGGATAGTGGTCGCTGAGGCGGCCCTCGCTTCGTGGGTATTGTGAAGTTCTTAGTGAACCGGGCTGACTGGGTCGTCGCCCTGGACTAACACCCAGGTTAGAACGCCGCCAACTGCGGCCGCTCCTACGCCGATGGCGATAGGAGAATCGAGGACGCTTCCGGTAGCCGCCGTAGCCGCTCCGCCAGCGCGCTTCTTGCGCTTATGAGCTTCCTGGGATTCGTCTCGGGTGGTCTGCTGGCCTTGGGCAAGGGTGGTCGTGTCTTGCCCATCGTTGATGTTGACATCGCCTTTGCGGGCCATGATCTGGACCGATCCGTTGACGTCGGTGACTTCGAATTCTGTCCATTTGGCGGACGCGGGAGACACGGTCACATCGCCTACGTGGGTCGACATACCTTTCGAGGTGGCGACGGTCACGCTTCCATGCTCGATCGAAACCGCATTGCCTTCGAACTTAACCATGGAGTCGGACAACACCATCACGTTCGATCCGGCCGCGTTGATGTTCACTACGGAGTTGGGCTTGGTCTGCACCAGGTCTCCGGGGAACACGGCGGAAGAGTGCGGAACCGAAGCTCCGTTGATCCAAGCTTCGCCTTTGGCATAAAGCATGGCGGCGCCGGCATCGGCTGCCATCAGCGACGTGGGGAAGGCGGCAATCATCATCCAGCAAAGACTTTTGCGGAGCAGTGCAGCGCTCATTGCCAAAAACTCCCTGACCAGAAGATGGTTAGTGACATCGTAGACCGTTGAATCGATGGAGTCAATTGTCTTCGACGTTACCGGGGATTTTCGATGAAACGATTCGCGATTGAGGCAAAGTCAAAGTCTTAAACCGCAAAGAACGCAAAGACCGGAAAGAGCGAAGCAAAGGGACCTGGCTCAGCGCCAGCGGTCGACGACTTCCCACCAGATCAGTTTGGTCCACTCGCCGAGACCGGTTTTGGCCCATTCGCGATGGCGCCACCACTGCTCACCGAAAGTGTTGGAGTCATAGGCGGCGGCGACGCTGAAGTTGCGGTCTTTCAGTTCGTGGCGAAAAATGGCGAGAGCGCGGCGGGTGTGGTAGTCCGATGTCACCAGCAGCACGTTCTTTCCCTGGATCGACTGGAGGCATGGAATCGTGTCGTGGGACTCGTCGCGGGTGGACAGTCCAACGATAGGGCAAACGGAGATATCTTTTCGGCCAAGCTGGCTGTCAATGAACATCTGCGCAAGCTGCAACTGGGTCCATTGGTAGATCTGTGTGTTGGCGGGAACATCAAGGATGATGTGCGGTGCAAAACCCTGGTGGTAAAGGTCGATAGCGCGAAGCGGACGTTTGTCAGTTTCTCCAGCCAGCACAATGATGACGTCAGCATGCTGGGGCTGATCGATGACCAGCAGCCAACCGGATGCAGCCCCGAACGCAAGCAGAAGAATCCCTACGATCAGAATACGGCCGACTCTGCGCATAACAGGAGTATACGAAGATGGCGCAGAATCAGCAGGATGCGATATCCCAACTAGTTACCTTCGGGTTGGGGGCAAGGAAGAACGAGCTTGCCCAGATGGTAGAATTTTAGTTTACAAAGACTCATAAAATCATGACAACCCGTACTGTTCCCACCACCCTTTTTTCGCAGTTGAAGAGCAAGATTGAAGCGCGCGAAGCGCGCGTGGCCGTCATCGGTCTGGGCTATGTGGGACTGCCCTTGACCCTGCTCTATACCGAGCAGAAGTTCCCCGTCACCGGTTTCGACATCGACGAGCGCAAGGTCACCGCGCTCAACAAGGGCGAGTCGTACATCTACCGCATTCCCGCTCCCGAGATTCAGCAGGCGCGCAAGCAGGGCTTCACCGCGACTTCCGACTACGCGCGCATCACCGAGATGGACGCCATCATCATCTGCGTCCCTACGCCGCTGAACGAATATCACGAACCCGATCTCAGCTTCATCACCGACACCGCTTCGGCCATCGCTCCGCATCTGCGCGCAGGGCAGTTGGTGGTGCTCGAGAGCACGACCTACCCCGGTACCACTGAAGAAGTCATGGTGCCGATTCTCGAGAAGGGCAATAAGAGCGGCCTGAAAGCCGCGCGCACGGGGCGCTCACGGGACAGGACTTCTACGTCGCCTTCTCGCCCGAGCGCGAAGATCCCGGGAACACCAACGGTCGCTCGCCGTGATATTCCGAAAGTCGTCGGCGGGCTCGACCCAGGCTTCCGAACTCGCAGCCGCGCTCTATGGCGCAATCTTCAACCGCGTGGTGCCGGTGTCGTCGCCCGCTGCGGCGGAGATGACCAAGTTGCTCGAAAACATCTACCGCTGCGTGAACATCGCGCTGGTCAACGAACTGAAGATGCTCTCCATGCGCATGGGAATCGATATCTGGGAAGTGATCGCGGCGGCCTCGACCAAGCCGTTCGGATTCCATCCGTTTTATCCCGGGCCCGGTCTCGGCGGACACTGCATTCCCGTCGATCCGTTTTATCTTTCCTGGAAAGCGAAAGAGTTCGACTTCCGCACCCGCTTTATCGAGCTGGCGGGCGAGATCAACATCAACATGCCGTACCACGTGATTGCAGTCCGTGGCGAGCGCGTTGAACCAGCAGAAAAAGGCGCTGAACGGATCCAAAGTCCTGGTGCTGGGCGTGGCTTACAAGAAAGATATCGACGACCTGCGCGAGTCGCCTTCGCTGACGATTATCGAACTGCTGCAGAAAGAAGGCGCCCAGGTCAGCTACAACGACCCGTACTTCCCGAAAGTCGGACGCGGACGCAAATACGACCTGCAAATGACCTGCTCGCCGCTCGACAACCTGGGCCAATACGACTGCGTCCTGATTGTCACCGATCATTCCGACTACGACTACCAACGCATCGTCAAGGAATCGAAACTGGTCGTCGACACCCGCAACGCCACCAAAGGCATTAAGAGCGATAAGGTCGTGCGTTGCTAGGGCGTCCAAAAACCTTAACCGCAGAGTTCGCGAAGAACATCCGCAGAGAGCGCTGAGAACGGCCTTTGCTATCCCGGGTTTCCGGCCTCAGAGCCCAGCCATTTTGCCCTGACGTCAATATCTTGAAGCCAGCCGCTGGTGAAGAATTTACCTAGTCATTACATCCGATTCCTGCCCCTAGGAGTACTCTGACCCTAGCTGGACTGTGAAAATCTTTGCGTTTTAAGGTTTAGCTTCTGATACCATGTTTCGACGTAAGGCTAAGTAACTCCTAGGCAATCGTTTGCCTCCGTTCTGGGCCAGCGGAAATGGTCTCAGGCGTGCTCTAGTAGAGAGCGACGTTTTGTGGGATGGAAACTCCGGCCGATCTTCTGGGTTCCTAATCATGGCTGGCGATAGCGCCCTGCATTGCGTTGATTCCAAATTCAAAAAGAAGGCAGCTATCCCCGGTAGCTGAACATCAGACCACTTATGTACCCAACTCCAGACCATGGCTTATTTGCAATGCTCCCGGATAGGCGTCCGCCGTGGAAAGAGTTTGTGTTCAGCATGGGAACACAAAGCATTGCTCTGCTGGCGCTTGGATGGCTGGCGATTCTGCATCCACAGGTGCTGGTTTCGCCGAGCCGCGATTACCACGCGATTGAGTTAGTGGCCACGCCCGTCCCGGTGAATCATGAACCGGCTCCGGTGAAGGTTTTGAAAGCGCCGGTGATGGCAAAGCTTGCTCCGGTGCCACCGACGGCGCTGCATGCGCCGAAGACCGAAACGCCCGTAGAAGCGCCCCAGCCAGAAGTAAAGATTGCTGTGGAAAAGCCCGCGCCTTTGCCGCCTGCGACTCCGGCGATTCCGCGCCAACTGGTGAAGACCAACGTATTCTCGACTGGCAGTTCCGCAACGCCTACGATCGCGCGCGCCCCATCGCAGGTTCAGACCGGCGGCTTCGGCGATCCCAATGGAGTTCCCGCGCGCGACAACAACGGTAAGCCTGTGAATATCGCCCAAGTCGGCGGCTTCGATATGCCCACCGGACCCGGCAACGGAAACGGCACGGGAGGATCGCGCGGCGTTAAGGGAGTCGTAGCCAGCACAGGATTTGGCGATGGCACCGCCACCGGCGATGGGAGCGGGCGCGCGAATATCACGCGTGGTACGGTGCGCCAGGCAGGTTTCGGAGACTCCGATCCAGCGGCGGCCTCAACTGTAAAAGTAAAGCCCCAAGAAGTTGCAGCTCGGACCACACCGCCTGAGGTTCTCTCGAAGCCCACTCCTGTCTATACCGAAGAAGCGCGAAAGCTTCACGTGGAAGGCGAAGTCCTATTAGACGTTGTCTTCGAAGCATCAGGCAAAATCCACGTGAACAAAGTACTCCAGGGCCTGGGACATGGACTGGATGACGCCGCAATTCGCGCGGCGGAGCAAATCCGCTTCAAACCGGCGACGCGGGATGGCCAGCCCGCAGATGCAAATGCTGTTTTGCACATCGTGTTTCAAATGGCCTGAAGCAACAGCTTCGTTGAAGGAAATTATGAGTAGTTTGAAATTACCTCCTCTTTCGTGGGTTGCAGTGCTGTTTTTGTCGTTATTTGCAGTGGGTCAGAGTGCGGACCCGAACCAGCCAGCTTCCACCCCTCAGAATCAGGCTGCGGAGCAGCTCAGCGTTCCGGCGCCGTCTTCGCCAGTCACTTTCGACCAAGTGATAGACAAAGTGGTGGAGCGGGAGCATTTCTTTAACGCGCAGATGCGCCACCTGCATCCGCTGGTGGAAACCTATATTCAGAATCTAAAGAACACCAAAGAGTCCACCACGGTTCCGACCAAGGACGAATACTTCCTGGGGCGCCTTGACATGTCAGACGGAGCCGACGACCGCTCGTTTATGGGGCAGCCAGGCTTCGGACGTCAGGTAGTCAGCAAGCTGACCAGCTTGTACTCGCTAAAGTTTCTGCCGCTGGGATTCGCCCAGATGGTGGTGCTTGACGACGACTTCCAAAAGAAGTTCTACAACTTCACCTTTGTGCGCCGCGAGTTTCTAGGAGAAGTGCGCTGTCTGGTGATCGACGTCCAGCCGAAAGACAACGCCGGCGGCGGACGCTTTCTCGGTCGTATGTGGGTAGAGGATCAGGATTACAACATCGTCCGTTTCAACGGCACCTACGCGCCGCATCCCAAATACAGCTACTATCTCCACTTCGATAGCTGGCGACTGAACATGCGTCCGGGAATGTGGCTGCCCGCTTACATCTACAGTGAAGAGTCGGATCTGCAATACCGGCTAAGCGGGACTCTGCACTTCAAGGCGCAGACGCGCCTATGGGGATACGACATCAAGAGTCTGGGCAAGAATGAAGAATTCACGCAAATCATGGTGGATTCGCAGCAGGCAAAGGATCAGAGCGAGGTCGGCCAGGATGCCACTCCGGTGGAAAGCGAACGGATGTGGGAGCGCGAGGCTGAGGACAACGCCGTTGAGCGCCTGCAGAAGATCGGACTGATTGCGCCGGAAGGCGAAGTCGACAAGGTTCTGCAGACAGTCGTCAATAACCTGATCGTCACCAACAATCTCGAGATCGTGCCCGAGGTGCGAACCCGGGTGTTGTTGACCTCTCCGCTGGAGTCGTTCACCATCGGCCATACCATTGTGGTGAGCCGCGGCCTGATCGACGTGCTTCCCGATGAAGCCTCGCTGGCGATGGTCATGGCGCATGAACTAAGTCACATCGCGCTGGGCCACAAGCTCGATACTAAGCTCGCCTTCAACGATCGCATGTTCTTTCCTGATGAAGACACGTTCGAGCGGCTCGACTTTCAACGCAGTTCGGCGGATGAAGCAGCGGCGGACAAGAAGGCTTTAGAGTTGCTGAACAACTCTCCCTACAAAGACAAGCTGGGGAATGCAGGGCTCTTCCTGAAAGCTCTGCAAGCGCGCGCACCGGAATTGAAGAACCTGATTCGTCCTCACATGGGCAACAGCCTGGGGAATAGCAAAGCAGTGCGCATGTCGGCGCTACTGAACAACGCTCCGCAACTGGAGGCTCGGCGCACCGATCAGATTGCGGCGTTGCCGCTCGGTGGACGCGTGAAAGTAGATCCGTGGACCAATCGGCTCGAACTGACCAAGGCGAAGCAGGTGCCGCTCACCTCAGCACAAGAAAAAATGCCGTTCGAAGTGACGCCGTTTTTTCCGTTCCTGACTCGCTGGTCGAATGGCCCTTCGGATAAGGTGGCCCAGAGCGCGCCAGTGAAGTAGGGACGCATCTGCCGTGGCTTCGCGACTCGAGGGCGCCCGCGCCACATAATCTACTGATAACACAAACGCGCAAGCCTCAGGCTTGCGCGTTCGTATCTACGAGAATGCGGACGGAAATCGGTTGAGCTCGGGGAGTGCCTGACTCGGTAAGCCGGCCGGTTACTGGATCGAGCTGCCCACTTGCGAAAACACGTTGTTGGCGTTCGAACCAATCAGACGAATCGTGCCGACCACGATCACCAGGATCACAGCGAGCATCACGGCGTACTCCGCGATGTCCTGACCCTGTTCATCCGACCAAAGTTGATGAAGCAATCTTGCCACGGGCTCCCCTTCCTGCGCGTCAGCGCTCTACTGCGTATCTGGGAACAAATTTCTCCGCAGTTGCGAACCAACGCGAATGTCCCCAAATTACGATTTGTAGCGTAATAGTAATGCCCCTATCCCCGGCCGCCAATAGCTCGGTTGTGGCGGGGCATGGCCCGAAAGTGCCATTAACTAGTTAGGCAATACTCTTCAGAGGCAGGGCCTGGTTTACGGCAAACAGGGCCAATTCCAGCCGGGTCGACACGCCCAGCTTGTCGAAAATGTTGCTGAGGTGGTGTTTTACCGTGTCTTCGCTGATCTTGAAGTACTCGGCGATTTCCTTGTTGGAATAGCCGGCAACCACGGCCGAGACGATTTCGAGTTCGCGTGGAGTAAGGCCGAATTTTTTCTGCCGGGCCTCTTCGCCGGAGGACTGGACTAACGTCCGCAGATACTGGACCAGGTTCGAGACGCTCTCGCGGCCCACCCAGTATTCGCCTGACATGACGGTATAGATACTTTTCAACAACAGCTGAGTGGCGGAGTCTTTGAGCACGACGCCGCGAGCGCCAAGCTGCAGCGCTTCGACGATCTGGTTTTTTTCCGCAGCGGCGGTCAGCAGAATGACCCGCACCGAGTTCTGGTTCTGTCCGGAACTCAATTCCCGCAAGGCTTCGAGGCCCGGATGACGAGGCATGGCGAGATCAAGCAGCAGAATGTCGGGCTTTAGTTGACGGGCCAGCTTCACGGCTTCGGCGCCATCGCAGGCCTCGCCAATGACTTTCATGCCGGGCTCCGCTTCAAGCAAGCGGCGTAGACCATCGCGAAAAATAGGATGGTCATCCGCGATCAGGATGCGAATGGGCGGTCTCTTATTGTCCATAGTTAACTTCCCGCTTTTGCGGGACACGGATTTCCAGGCGCGAGCCGCGTCCGGGATTCGATTCTATCGTGAGCTCGCCCTCAATCAAGCGAACCCTTTCCTTGATAATCAGAGGCCCTTTCCCGATTTTTTCCATTTCGGCCTGGGACAAGCGGCCAGTGAAGGGGAAGCCGCGTCCGTCGTCCTCAATCATCATATGCAGATCGCCATTGCTCTGTCCCAAACGGACCAGCACCTGCCGCGCGCCGCTGTGCTTGCGTACGTTCACCAGCCCTTCCTGCACAATGCGGGCCAGTTCGCGGCAAACTTGCGGAGGCATCTCGACGACTTCGACCTCGGAGAGGAAGCGGGCAGAGATACCGGTCTCGCGCTGAAATCGTTCCACCGCGTCGCCGAGAAAGCCTAGCAGCTTTCGGGAGTCGACGTCGAGAGACTTCATTTGCTGCATCAACTCGCGCAGCTTCAGAACCTCTTCGCGCAGCAGGCCCTGAATGCGGCCCAGCTCTTCGGGGATCGACACGGCATTATTCGCCGCCTGGCGGCGCAAAACATCGACCTGCATTTCCACGGCGATCAGCGATTGAACGGCCCCGTCATGCAGCTCGCGGGCGAAGCGGGCGCGCTCGACTGCGCCAGCCCGCATCCGCAGGCGGCGCAAAAGGTAAACGTTATACACCGCCGGACCCACCTGGCGCACTAACTCTTGCAGGAAACGGAGTTCTTCCTCCGTATCTCCGGTGAGTGTGGGATCGAAAAGGAAGATGCGGCCCCACCACTCACGTCCGAAGATAAAGGAGACCGACGTCACGCAGCGGAAATCGCGCCGCTGAGAAAGGCGAACCGCGTAATCGGGCGAGGCGCTCCGCAGGCGGTCGCCACTTTCGTCCAAAGAAATGACGCGAAAGGATTCGGCGCGTCCGTCCCCGCGCCAAGCGTACGACGCGTGCGCAGGAGACTCGGAGAGGAAGGTATCTTTATCGGACGCGGTCGAATCGAGCCAGCGGAATACGGGAGCACCGACCTCCGAGGCTCGAATCTCCGCGAGGAAAACGCGGTAGTTGTTGGCTTCCTGCGAGGCCAGCACCGCGCTCTTGGCTCCGTACATCGTAATCAATTCGCCGGCGATCTCTTGCAGCGTTCCCGTCAGACCGCTCTCGACGCGGGCCCGCCCGAGTATGCGCGCGATTACCGCCTTCTCGGCTCGCAGTTGTTTCTGTTGTTCCGCGAGGTAACCGAGCAGCAGCCCCATGACCAGCAGATAGATGGAACGCATGACCAACCGCTTGGGTTCGAAGTCGGCGGCGTCGATGCGCATGACCGGCCAGTGGTGTGCCAGAAGGATACGGTTGATCCACTCGGCAAAGCCCAATTGCAGCACAACGCTCTCGACCCACAGCAGAACCACTTCCGCTGCCGCAGTACCGACCGTCTCCCACAATCCCCAGCGATAAGCGGCCGCTGCCAGCACGAAGACGAAAAACAGAAAGAATGGATTGCTCTGCCCGGTGGTGAACGTAAGGATGAGCGCGGGCCACAGCACGTCGGCGCTATGCACGAGCAAGCGAAACGCAGGTGTGGACTGCTGCCTGCGGCGCAGCAGCAGGATGATAAACACGCCCTGGGCGATGTAGAAGGCCAGCAGGCCCGAGGCCCAGACGGAATTACCGACTTCGCCCGGATCTCTCCAAATGGCGACCAGGGCCGATAGCGCCAGAAACACGCGCGCGCTGGCTAACCACCTTTCAATCCGGCGAATTTCGCCGGGACTGCTAGGGGCTCTCAGCCTCCAGAGAAATCGGTGTCGAAGCGCTTGAAATGGCAATTGAGTACGACCACGCCGCTGGGGGATTGCTAAGAATGCTATTGGGCCGTGCCACGGCGAGCAAGTGACTCTTCCGTTTCACCCCACTTAGCAGGCTACTGGGCATGGTAGCAAAAATAAGAACCGGCGGTTACATAAGTAATGTTCATTCGCTCAGGTTGATGTCTAGAATTGGAAAACGGGTCCTATGTCGAGAAGCTCCAAAATCTGGATCGCGGTGGTGTCGGGTCTGGTAGTGGTGCAGGCTCTGTCGTCACTGCTGATGAGTCCGAGTGTTGCCCTGATGGCGTTGAGCGATTTGACCCAGGGTGCGCTTCTGCTTTCAGGGACGTTGGCATTCTTACCCAATGTACTGGCTTCCCGGGGAAGAACCCGTTTGTTCTGGTGTCTGACGTTGATGGGAATGGCGCTTTGGTTTACCTATCAACTGCTCTGGATCTATTTCGAAGTCTATCTGAAGAAGGATGTGCCCAACCCGTTTGTGGGCGATGTCATCCTCTTCTTGCATATTGTTCCCATGATCGCGGCCCTCGCTTTGCAACCGCACGTGGAACAGGACGAACGCACGACCCGCTTGGGATCGTTGGATTTCGCGTTGCTGCTGACCTGGTGGGTCTACCTTTACCTGTTTGCCGTCATTCCCTGGCAATACGCTTGGATGGATGAGACAGTCTACGAGCACAACCTGAACGCGCTTTATCTGACGGAGAAACTGGTTCTGCTCGGTGCGCTGCTGTTGTTGTGGTCGCGGAGCAAAGGCTCGTGGCGGACGATTTACGCGCACTGGTTCGGGGCAAGCGTAACGTATGCACTGTTTTCTTACCTGGCAAACTGGGCGATCGAAAAAAATATTTATTACACCGGTAGCCTCTACGACGTTCCGCTCGCCGCATCGATGGCATGGGTGACGGTCGTTGGTCTCACTGCGCTGCGCTTGTCTCCGAAACAGGAACCGGCGCGGAACTCGGTGAATCATGGTGTATGGGTAGCGCGTATCGGAATGATCGCCATCTTCTCGTTGCCGCTGTTTGCGGCATGGTCGTGGTTCGATGTGGCAACGCCTCCGAGGGTACGCACGTTCCGACTCGTGGTCACGTTGGGAACGATGCTGGTGATGGGGGCGCTGGTCTTCCTGAAGCAGCACCTGTTAGATCATGAACTGGTCCGGTTATTGGGCAGTTCGCAAGACTCTTTCGAGAACCTGCAAAAGCTGCAGGCGCAACTGGTGCAATCGGAAAAGATGGCCTCGCTGGGACAATTGGTCGGCGGAGCGGCGCACGAATTGAACAACCCTTTGACCGCCATGTTGGGATACTCCGATTTGCTTGCGGGAACTCCGCTGAACGATCAGGCGAGGACCTTGTCCGACAAGATAGGGAACCAGGTGCGCCGTACGAAGACCTTGGTTTCCAGTCTGCTAAGTTTCGCCAAACAGGCCCCGGCGCAGAAAGTTCTGTTGGACTTGAACTCTCTGGCGCAGACAGCACTGAAGCTGGCGCAGCCGCAACTTGATGCGCACAGTATCCGGCTGCAGACGAAGCTAGCGGAGCATCTTCCGCAGGTTTTGGGAGACTCCAACCAACTTTTGCAAGTGTGCCTGCACATCGCGAACAACGCTGCGCACACTCTCTCGGAGAGCGGTGGCACGCTGCTGGTAACCACGGGAACGCAGGGTAACTTTGTGCTGCTGGAATTCTCTGAGGATGGCCAGGGCGCAACCGATGCGCGGCAGGTATTCGATCCTTTCCGTCCAGTACAGGGCACAGGGCCGAGGCAGACCACGGGATTCAACACCTGCTACGGAATCGTGCAGGAGCATCGCGGCCGCATCATGTGCCAGAATCGCGTGGACGGAGCTGCGCTGTTTCGCATCGAACTACCGGTCGCGACAATGACACTTCCTCCCGCGACATCCGACGAGTCCTCGGCGTCGCTGATCAAGGCTAACGTCGCGCTCACCCTCGATCCGTCGCCAGGCCTCGATTAACGATCTTTTGTGGTTCCCTGCTTTAACGTGCGATCAAAAAAGTCGGCAGTCGCTCCGTAGGCTTTCACCCACGTTTTGTACATCAGAAATCCGTGGACTTCGTCAGGAAATACCAACTGTTCGAATGTCACGTGATTCTCGCGCAGACGTTGCGCCAAATCGACGGACTGCTCGAAGGGCACATTTCGATCATCGTCCCCCTGAATCAACAGCACTGGAGACTTCCACGTCGCTACAGAGGCATCGGGAGAGGAATCGAACGCCAGCTTTTCAGCTTCCTTGATATCCGGCGCCGGAGGATGGTTGTCCACCGCGCAAGAACACAGACCAATCGTGCACGCCATGAAAATCAACGCCCGAGGCAAAGATGTCAGAGTTGCGCGCCAACCCGAGCGCGGTGAGATATCCGCCGTACGACCCGCCCCAAAGCCCGATCTTTTGGGAATCGACGATCGGCAGGCTCTGCAGGTATTTCGCTCCCGCCAGCACGTCTTTGTACTCCGCCGCTCCGCGCCAGCTTGCATTCGGTGCCTTGCGAAATGCCCGGCCATACATGACCCCCAAGCGGTAGTTGACCGAGAGCACGACGTATCCCTGGCTGGCCAGATACTGATTCATGGCGTAGGCATTGTGGTAGTAGTCCATGTAGTGGAAGCCGGGCATCATCTGGCGGATGGGACCGCCATGAGTGAAGATCAGAGCCGGACCGCGCTGGGTTCGTCCATTGGGAACGAAGAGCTGGCCGTGAATATCTAGTCCATCTTCGCTCTTGAAGATTACGACCTTGGGGACGACGAGTTGCTTCGAAGGAAAGTCCGCGGGCAGAGCCGTCGCAGCCAACATTTCCCTGCCTTGCTGCGTGATCCGGTATGGCATGGCGGGCGTCGTCGCGCTCGACCCTAGGCAGAAGACCTGGTTGTTGATTTCTACCGGCGTCCACTCGATGGTTTCGCCTTTACTTACTTGTACCGGCGAGCCTGCTTCCGTAGAGACGCGCCAGATGTGACGCCGTTCGACATCGTCCTGGTTCGATGAGTAAAACACCGACTTGCGATCCACGCTCACGGTGACATCTTCGACATCGAATTCGCCCGGGGTGAGCAGGGTGGCTTTGCCGCCGCTCGCGGGTACGGAGTACAGGTGATTGCGTCCGTCTTGTTCGGAAGCAAATACGATAGTGTTGTTGCCGGGAAATGCGAAGGAAAGATCTTCAGTCAGAGCCGGGAACGAATCATTCGCCTGATCGCCACTCTTCCACACCAGCGTCCCACTGCCACTCGCAACGTCGGCGGTCCAGATGCTCCACGGCACAGGGCGCTCGGGAATCAGGGGAGCTTTCTGTTCAATGCCTGGGATTCGCACAAACGCCACGCGCTTGCCGTCGGGAGACCATCGCGGGCTCATATCGCGGTCAACGCTGGGAGAAAGATAGCGCACATTGTCGCGTCCGAAATCGTAGATGGCAACGAAGCTGTGATCGCCGCGATCGCTCACGAAAGCGATCTGGCGGCCATCCGGCGACCATCGCGGGCTGCTGTTGTTTCCGCGCACGTCCGTGAGTTGATGTGCCGGCGTCGCTCCTGACACGGGCGCAATCCAGAGTTGCTTCTTTGCCGCCCAGACGGCGAATTGTCCATCAGGAGAGAGCTCCACATCTTCACAGCCTTCTTCATCGCAACCCATCTCGCCAAGAAGGCGCGGGCCGCCACCGTCCACATCGATGGCAAACACTTGCTGCTTGCGCGACCAGACTTCGCTAGTGGCATTGGCCACCTGTCCGGCTTCGTTGCTTTCGCTGCCACGGACATAGACGAGCGTGCGTCCGTCAGGAGTGATCCGCAGGCTGGCGATCGGCGTGCCGTCGTCTCCGCTGTAGGGAGTCACTTGCCGGGCTGAGAAATTAGGAGCATCTGCCACCCAGATGTTTCGTGCGCCCTTGAAATCGAAGACCCACGCCACGCGCCCGGCGTGCGATGCCGCCACCAGGTTTGTGGGAAATGGAGAACTCAAGACCTGTTCGAGAGTGAAGCTGCCTGCCATTGCGGGGGCTGCGAACAGACTCAACCAGAGGAGGAGCGCAGAAACGCGACGGGACCAACCGTGGATTGCCATAAGACGCAAACTGTACTCCAGCGCTTTGCCGCTTGCCAAGCCGCAAGCGGGTAAATTGCGGTTGCGGGGCGGTCGCGAGCCACTATAATGCACAGCACCGCAGAAATGATCGTTGCACGAGGGATTGTCACGATCCGTGCCACCGCGGAGCTTTTATCCAACGGAGGATCTTCATGCGCGCAGGCGCGAAGCTGTTTCTGGTCTTGCTGGGCTGCATTTTCTTACTTGCCGCGACTTCCGACGAAGTCAGCACACTCGGCGGCTATTCCTCAGCGACGTCGCAAACCGAGCGCGACTGGGAAAATAAGTTCAAAGCCCTGCCGAACCAGCAGAATCTCCGCGACTACATGCAGCGCCTTTCCGCGCGCCCCCACCACGTCGGATCACCCTACGACAAAGACAATGCCGAGTGGATGCTAGCGAGATTCAAAGAGTGGGGACTCGACGCGCACATCGAAAATTTCGATGTCCTCTTCCCCACGCCGAAAGAACGCGTGGTCGAGTTGGTCGAGCCGACGACGTTCAAAGCTGCGTTACAAGAGCCGGCGCTGGGTGTCGATCCGACTTCGAACCAGCAGGCCGAGCAGCTTCCCACCTATAACGCCTATTCGGCCGACGGAGACGTCACGGCGCCGCTGGTCTTCGTGAATTACGGCGTCCCCGAGGACTACGAGAAGCTCGAGCGCATGGGCGTCTCGGTGAAAGGCGCGATCGTCATCGCGAAATACTGGCATTCATGGCGCGGCATCAAGCCCAAGGTTGCCGCGGAACATGGCGCGGTCGGCTGCCTCATCTATTCCGATCCCAATGATGATGGATATTTTCAGGGCGAGACATTTCCCGAAGGCGCATGGCGTCCCAAGCAGGGCGTGCAGCGCGGTAGCGTGATGGATATGCCGATCTATCCCGGCGATCCGCTCACTCCTGGAGTCGGAGCCACGAAAGACGCCAAGCGTTTGGCGGTCAAGGATGCGCCGACCATCACCAAAATTCCGGTGCTGCCGATTTCATGGGGAGATGCACAGCCTCTGCTTGCTGCGTTAAAAGGCCAAGTGGCGCCTGAAGATTGGCGCGGATCGCTGGGACAGACCTATCACGTCGGCCCCGGCCCCGCCAAGGTTCACCTCAAAGTGAAAGCCAATTGGGATATTAAAACCTTGTACGACGTGATCGTGAAGATTCCCGGCTCGACGTATCCCGATGAATGGATCGTCCGCGGCAACCATCACGACGCATGGGTGAACGGCGCGGAAGATCCGATCTCGGGTGCAAACGCGTTGATGGAAGAAGCGCGCTCGTTCTCAGAACTTCTCAAACAGGGATGGAAACCGAAGCGCACGATTATCTATTGCGTCTGGGATGGCGAAGAACCAGGACTGCTGGGCTCGACGGAATGGGGAGAGCAACACGCCGACGAACTTCGCCAGCATGCGGTTGCCTACCTCAATACCGATTCCAACACTCGTGGATACTTCAACGCGGGCGGCTCGCATGTTCTCGAGAAATTCATCAACGGCGTGGCGAAAGACGTTCAAGATCCCGAGAAAAACATGAGCGTCTGGAAACGCAGCCAACTGCAGAGTATCTCCGAAGCCAAGACTCCCGAAGAACGTTCCGAGGCGCGCCAGCGGCCCGATCTGCGCATTCCGGCAATCGGCTCCGGTTCTGACTGGACCGTCTTTATGGACCATCTCGGCGTCGCGTCGCTCAACCTGGGCTACGGCGGTGAGGATGACGCAGGTGGCGCGGGGATTTATCACTCGATCTACGACGATTTCTACTGGTACACACACTTTGCCGACACCGATTTCAGCTATGCGAAGGCCCTATCGCAAACCGTCGGCACTTCGGCAATGCGTTTGGCCGATGCTGATCTGTTGCCCTACGACTTCAGCGATTTCTCTGACACCATGCGCACCTATCAGGATGAATTGCAGAAGCTGCTGAAAGCCAAGCAGGACGAGATCAAAGAACGAAATAAAGAAATCGAGGAAGGCGTATTCACGGCAATCGCAGACCCGAAGAAGCCGTCAGTGCCCCCTCCAGTCGAAACGGTTCCTCCGTATCTAAATTTCGCCCCGCTGCAGAACGCGAATGATGCGCTCAAGCGCAGCTCCGAGCGCTACCAGAAAGCGATCGAGAAAGCGACAGCTAATGGCGGTCTGACGATTAGCGGCGCAGCACTCGAATCGTTGAACCAGACGCTAATTCAGAGCGAGCGCAAGTTGACCTCCGACCAGGGACTGCCCGGACGTCCATGGTTCAAGAATCTCATTTACGCTCCCGGCCAATACACCGGCTACGGCGTAAAAACAATGCCGGGTATTCGCGAAGCGATCGAACAGAAAAAATGGAAAGAAGCAGATGAACAAATGGTTCGAGTCGCGGCAGTATTACAAGATGAAGCGAACCTGATCGACGCGGCCGCAACGATGCTCGAGAAGGGGCAGTAGTCTTGGCGAACTTTGCGTTCTTTGCGGTTGCGGATTTTTAACCGCAAAGGACGCTAAGAACGCAAAGAAAAGCTAGGCCGCGCTTTCCACTGTGCGCTTCAGTTGTCCGCAAGCTGCGTAAATATCGCGGCCGCGTGGACGCCGCAAGAATGCTGGAACGCCCGCGGTAATCAGGGTTCTCTGGAATTCGACGACTCGCGTTTCGGTAGGAGTCTGAAAATCAATCCCCGGCCCCGGATTGAGCGCAATCAAATTGACTTTCGTCCGGATACCCCGCACCAACTCAACCACCTCGCGAGCATTCTGCAGACTGTCGTTAACTTCATTCAAGAGCACGTACTCGAATGTCACCACTTCCCTGCCTCGCAGTGGAAACTCGCGCGCGGCGGTGATCAGCATCTCCAAATTCCACTTCTTGTTCAGCGGCATCAGCCGCGTGCGCAGCGCGTCATTCGAAGCATTGAGCGAAATTGCCAGCTTGGGACGAACCGGCTCCGCACCGAAATCGTAGATTCGCGGAACGATGCCAGCCGTCGACACGGTCATGTGCGATCCCGGAATGCCCACGCCATCCACCAGCAGTCGCACTGCTTTGATGAAGTTGTCATAGTTGAGGAAGGGCTCGCCCATCCCCATGAACACCAGGTTCAGGCGATCTCTTGGAGGAACCGCGTTTTGATCGCGCAACACGGCACAGACTTGTCCGGCAATTTCTCCCGCAGTGAGGTTGCGCTTCATGCCGAGCAACGCGGTCAGACAGAACTGGCAATCGACCGCGCATCCCACTTGGCTCGACACACAAATCGTAGCGCGATCCCAGGTGCGTCCGCCGTTCTCGGCGTCGCTGCCGTCCCCAGCCTCGCCACCGTCGCCGTCGGGCATCCAAACCGTTTCGACGCTCTGCCCATCCTCGAGGCCAATCAAGTATCGGATCGTCCCATCGCTTGAGACGAATTTCTTCTCAATCTTCGGCAGGCCAATCGAGATCGCTTTCTCGGTCAGAATCGAGCGAAAACCTTGAGGCAGCGTGGAAATCTGTTCCGGCGCCTCCACCCGCTGCCGGTAGATCGCCTCAAAGAGCTGTTTTCCGCGGTAGGAAGGCTCGCCCGCTTCTTCCGCGAAGGCGGTAAGTTCCTGAAGCGTAAGCCCTAAAAGTGTGGTCTGTTTTGCCTGCATGGCACATCTAAGGAAGACGTTCTACGATTGTAGAAGATTTTCAACGAAAGCGAGCGGATTGGATCTAAGTTACTGATTCTAAATGAAAAACGCACTGGATACCACACTTGCTCCAGCTGTGTAATACTGATTGCACTCGGCTCCCCGCTCTTTTGTTGCTCCTTAGAAAGAAAAAGCATGGTTGAAGAAGTGCGCAACATCCGTCGTGAGGTGCTGCCCAACGGGCTCACCATCATCACCGAGGAGATGCAACACATCCGTTCGGTCTCGATCGGCGTGTGGATCAAGACGGGTTCGCGCGATGAAGATCCCCAATTCAACGGGATTTCCCATTTTATCGAGCACATGGTCTTCAAGGGTACACACCACCGTACGGCGGAAGACATAGCGCGCCAGGTCGACTCCATCGGCGGCAACATGGACGCGTTTACCGCCAAGGAATGCGTCTGTTTCAACATGAAGGTGCTGGACGAGCACGTGTCCATCGCACTGGACGTTTTGAGCGATCTGGTACTTCATCCTACGTTCGCCCAGAACGACATCGCCCGGGAGCGCGGCGTTATCCTCGAAGAAATTAAAATGGACGAGGACAATCCCGACTATCTGGTGCACGAAATCTTCACCCAGAATTTCTGGAAAGATCATCCGCTGGGCAAGCCGATTCTAGGGACAAAAGATACCGTCAAGAAATTTGATCGCGATCCGGTGCTGGAGTTCTACGGTAAGAAATTTTCTCCCGGCAACCTGGTGATCTGCGCCGCCGGAAATCTGAAGCATGGCGAGTTTGTGCAACTGGTGGCGAAGCACTTCGAGCACATGAAGCCGGTGAAGAACGGCTTCCACAGCACTGAGCCGACCACAGTTTCGCGCATCATCATGCGCAACAAGAAAGCGCTCGAGCAGGTGCAGATCTGCGTCGGCGTGCCCTCGCATCCCATCGCTCATGCGCGCCGCCACGCGTCCTACATCTTGAACACGCTGCTAGGCGGAGGCATGAGCTCGCGCCTGTTCCAGAACATTCGCGAGCGCCAGGGATTGGCCTATGCCATCTATAGCGACTTGAGTCCCTATCGCGATACGGGATGCCTTTCGGTCTACGCGGGAACGTCACGCGAATCGGCCGGGAAGGTCGTGCAATCGATTGTGGCCGAGTTCCACAAGCTCAAGACGGAAATGGTTTCCGAGGACGAACTGCGCCGCTCGAAAGATCAACTTAAAGGCAGCCTGATGCTTTCGCTCGAAAGCTCGACGGCCCGCATGTCAAATCTCGCGCGCCAGGAAATGTATTTCGATCACTTCTACACGCTCGATGAACTCATCGCGAAGATCGAGAGCGTCACCACCGAGGAAGTGAAAGAACTGGCGAATCAATTCTTCCGCACGGAGTCGATCGCGGTCACGGTGCTGGGCAATCTGAACGGATTGAAGCTGACGCGCGAACAGTTGGCCTGCTGAAGAACGTACCCTCCTTGTGACGTCATCCCGACTCTGAGCGAAGCGAAGGGGGAGGGATCTGGCGCGGGGAATTCGCTAGCCCTGCACGCCAGATCCTTCGTCCTATCGGGCTCAGGATGACGACAGAGACATGCGGGAGCCTGTAACTTTCCGCCCCCTCCCACATCCCATTTCAGAGCCCCTATCCGCAGTTCAAAGCTAACTATTTCGAAGGAGATTCTCGTGAAATCAATGTTTGGCAAGCTGATGGTGATGTGTGTTCTGGCCGGCTCCATGGGGGCGTTCGCGCAGTCGAGCGACAACATGAAGCAGGACGACATGAAGAAAGACAACATGCAGCAGGACACGATGAAGAAAGATGACATGAAGAAAGACAAGAAGATGAAGAAGGAAAAGAAAGACAAGATGAAGAAAGACGATATGAAGAAAGATGACATGAAGCAGGACAACATGAGCAGCGATCCCAAGAAGAACTGAGCGCTTCCCGGCGAACCGGGCGGCTCCAGGAGTCGCCCGGACGACGCTACAAAGACTTCCCCACCAGTGCCGCACATCGCTCCACAAACTGCTGCTCTTTCACGTCCCACGTGTCTTTGAAGTAGCTGTTGATATCCAACTCTCCGCGAACGCGGTTGCCGACGAGCAGGGGAACAATGATCTCTGACTTAGTGTGCTCTGATCCCATCAAGTATCTCGGATCATTCGCTACATCGTTGACGATCATCGTCTTCTTCAGGCTCGCGGCGGCTCCGCACAGACCTTGATTCAGGAGGATTCGTTTGTGCGGCGTATCGGTCCCGGCGTAAGGGCCAAGTACCAGCACGCTGGGATCGTTCGCATCGACCAGGTAAAAGCCGACCCAGTTGTACCGAACCAACTCTTCATGCAAGCGGTTGGAAATCCGCTGCATCAGGCTTGTACCGATGACTCCGGAGCTTGCCAGAACTTCGAACTCCGCCAGAAAATCCTCGTGACGTTTCATGGCTTTCTCAGGATAGATTCGCAGATCGCTGGCGGGAATATTCGGGATGGTTCAGCCCAAAAAACGAACGCTCCCGCAGAAGCCGGGAGCGTTGAATTCCAATTCTATGCTTAGCGGGCAGCTACGTATCCGGCCCAGACTCCGCGATTCAAAAGTCTCGCGGCCAACTGACCGACATATTGCCCCAGGCAACGAACGCACGGCACATAACCTTCAGTCTGCGCCTGCGCCGCAGTCATGGCATGCGGGTGATCAGATTCCTTCACGAATGGGCATTCCTTGATGTGAAACAGCTTCCCATGATCCGTCACAACCACTTCCAATTCCGCCGGAACCCGCCCCAGATTCGCCATCGGGGATTTTTCTCCCCCGCTGTTCGCGCCCATGTGTTGCGCGAGGACCACACTGCCAGACACTACGGCGATCGCAGCGGTCGCGACCAGCCATCCCATCACCGTGCGCCGGCGCACGCGCATGTCGCTCTGAATGCGCCGCTGCATTCGCCAGCTGTAGCCCATCGGAGTCTTGAACAGACGCTCGTCGCCGAATAAATTGACGACGTTGCGGGTTCCGTTCAGCACCGACCCGCAGCGCTGGCAGCCTTGGATATGCGTATCCATTGCCGAGCGCGTGCCGGCATCGACGTCGCCGTCAATGTAGTCGGAAATCTGCTCCCAAACCTGCTCGCATTGCACCACTACCATGGTTTGTTTCCCTTCTCGAATGGAACTCGGCTGAACCCTCCGCTGGCGATCCGAGGAGCCAGCAGATCCCGCAACATCAAGCGGGCGCGCAATAGCCGCGTCTTGACTGACGCCCGGGATATCCCCAGTGCGTCCGCCACTTCTTCAATGCTCATGTGCTGTATATCCCGCAACACAAAAACTTCCCGGTACTTGCTCCCGAGCGTGGCCAGAGACTCGAGCAAGAGCTCTCTCACCTCGGTGCGTTCCAAAGCTTCCGACGGAAGCTCACGCCAATCGGCGAACTCGCGAGGAGCGTACGTGCCTTCGTCGTCCTGATGTTCGCCAATCGGTTCCATGATCTCCGCGTGATCTTTCCGGCGCCGCATTCTCGCTTCGTTCACCGCAATCTGAATCAGCCACGTGCTGAATTTCGACTCCGCACGAAACTGCTTGATATTCGCGAACGCCTTGAGAATCGCCTCCTGCGCCACTTCCTCGGCATCTGCCGCGTTCCTAAGAATCGCGAAAGCCGCCGTATACACCCGTCTCTCATACGGCTTGACCAGGAGATAGAACTTATCCTGTTCGCCGTTTTGTACTCGCCGGACAAGATCCTGTTCTTGCGTGTCGGCGTCGGGGGCCGCTTTCACAGCCAAACTCGCTCCTTCCAGTGCCATGCCCTTGCTTCATTGCAATGGCAGCTAGCGTGGTGCATAGTCCGGATCTTTTTTCCATCCTGTTAACATGGAAACAAAATTATTCCAACCGTGCAGGATGACCATGACCAAATGCCCAAAGATAAAAAATAAAATTGCCCACATCACTGCAAAATGCCAGATACGCGCCCACTGAAATCCACCCAACAAAGCCGTCAGCCACGAGAACTGCACCGGCTTCCAGACCGCCACGCCTGTAATCACCGACAAGATTCCCAGTCCGATCGCTGACGTGTACGCTAACTTCTGCAGCGGGTTATACACCTCTCGCTGCGGCGGCTTTGGTCCGAACAGAAAGTAGTGCCGGACCATCGGCCAGACTCCCGGGATATCGCGCGGCATAAACAGCACTTGCCGATAATTCCCGCTGAACATCTGGTAGCCCACGTAAAACAAGCCGGTCGCCACGTAGATCCACACAAACGTCAGGTGCCACTGCAATCCTCCGCCGAGCCACCCCCCGAGCGCGAAGGCCTTGGGCCAGTTCAGAAGATCCTTTTGCGGAATCTTCGCCCCAAAGCTCGGGAACGCACGAAAGATCTGCAACCCGCTTCCCACCATCACGAACAGCGCCACCGTATTCACCCAGTGACAGAAGCGCACCGCCCACGGATGCTCATACACCGCCGGCATCTCATCGGCATCGACGGACTCGATCTCCAGCACGACTGCTTCGCTCAACTCGCCTCCACTACAATCCGTAATACGACGAGTAACCCTGATCTTCCCAGTAACCGACTTTTTGCAACACGTTCGTCACTTTCAAGTCGGTCAGATACTTCGCTTGCTTATAGCCAATCTTTGTCGGCACGGTCAGCCGCAGCGGCGCTCCATGCTCTCGTGTCAACGGCTTGTCGTACATCTCATAACAAAGCAGCGTCTGTGGATGCAGCGCTGTAGACATATCGAGTGACTCGTAGTAATCATCCGCGCATTCAACGTAGACGAACTTCGCGGATGTATCCGCTCCGATCGCCTGCAGGAAATCTGACAACTTCGTGCCGGCGAAACTACCCACCACATCCCAACCTTCCACGCAGACGTGCCGCGTGTTCTGCCGGACTTTGGGGAGGGCCTGCACCTGCTCTAACTTGTACTCGCCCGGTTTCTGCACCAGGCCGCCGACCGACAGCGTCCACTTGTCGAAATCCACACCGGGATCGTCCACGTCGTAGTCATTGATCGGAAACTTGTCAAAGGGCGTTACGTCCGCATCCGCGAACGTCGGGGCCATGTGCCCCTCGCGAAACAGCCTTTCCGAAACCCAATCGCTGAAACCCAGCCCCTTCTTGAGCAGTGGATCCCGGAATTTGGGAATCGCAAATGCACCTAGCGCGAGCACGGGAGTGAGTTTCAACAACTCCCGCCGGCTCAAGCTTTTAAACTTAGCGTCGTTGGTCTTCGAGCCCATCTCACCTCTACGGGGTAGTGTCCTACACCCGCGCACCCAACGGCGCTTCCAATGGGATGCGCAGGTATGCAAAAAGTTACTGAGTCAGCCGGAGGAACCCCAGCCTCCGACGCAACGTATGTCGTTCTGGGTCAATATCTTACCAGAATGAGCCGTCGCGACACCTAGAAACTGTCGGAGAAAGATGCATATCCCCGCCGGGAAGAGTTTCCAAATGCCAGCCTCGCAAGGGGTTGCAACGGAGTATTTCCTGGCGCCCGAAACCGCATCTAATCAGATAATCGCGCGCTTCGCGGTGAGAAAGAAATCGAAGCGTGCCGTAGTTGGATCGGAGGATATATGGCCCAGGTGATTGAGTTTTACGTTCCGGTGCGTTTCCAGAAAAGGATGAGCAAGTGGTTGCCTCGAGAGCAGCGCGGGAAGGTTCTGGAGTTCCCCGCGGCAATCAAGAAAACGGCCTAGCTCGCAAAACAACCAGGCGCCCAGTTTGAAACCGGGCGCCTTTTTCTCGCTTCTCACTCCACAGAGATTTTTCTCGCTGCATTCTCCAGCTCGACCGCCCGCGGAAACAGAGTGTTGTTCTCCAGATGGATGTGCCGGTGCAGGTCTGATTCAAAGGCTTCAAGCGCCTGGTAGAGGGTGCCGTAACTGAAGCAGCCATCCGCCGGAATGGCGTAGTCATGGCTCTGTTCGCGTATCTTGCGCAACGCTTCGCCCGCCCCGTCATGCTCGTGCATCATGGCGTGAACGGGGTTCTGTACGGTGCCGAAGGGTGCCGGCAACGCTGGCTCTCCCTGCATGCCTGACTCCTCCACGCGCATGATGTAGGGGAAAAGAATCATTTCTTCCTTCATCAAGTGCGCGGTGAGTTCCGCCGCCAGCCCGCCAAAAACTTCACGAATCTCCAATAACTCCGGATGATTGTTTCCGTGAACCCTACAAACCTTATCGAGCAGCGGCTGCAAACGGGCAATCTCTTCGCGAGTGTATTTGTGATGGGTCTTCTTGATGTGGCCGATCAGGTCGGTGAGCATTCCCCCCTGCCAGTCATGCTCTTCCTTGTCGACCGGTTGTGACGCGTTTTGCAGGTTCCCGAGGACAAGCTCCATCGAAAGTTTGGCGGCCGCGCAAGCCTCTTCCAGCGAGCGCTGCCCGCCGCAGCAATAATCGATACCCAGCCGTTCAAAAACCCGAGTAGCGTTGGGAACTTCGAGTGCCCACTCTCGCACCGTCTTCTCTGTCGACGCGCTCATTTTTTATTCCTCCACTGACTCTGCCAGCGTACGCGGCGCTTTTGTTCCCGACGATGACTTTTGTCACAGAGATCACACGGGCTTGTGATCTCGATATTTTGGGGTTCAGTCTATGTTATTGAGCTCCTGTTCCAAGGCCTTCGCATCCAGCAACACGACCGTACGGCCGTCGAGACGTACAAAGCCTTCCAATTGAAACCGGCTCAGGTTACGCGATACCAGTTCCCGAACCGTTCCAATTTGCGCCGCCAGTTCCTGGTTATTCGCGGGCAGAGTCACGCTCTGGCCATCGGTCCGTGGTAAGCGCAGGAGGAAAGCTGCGAGCCGGTGCCGCACAGTCGTAAACGAAAGCTCTTCGATGATGCCCACCAATCGCCGCAACCTTGCTCCAACAACCCGCAACACCTTCAGCGCGACCTGCGGATTCGCCAGACAGACTGCCTGGAAATCCTGCTTGCTGATAAATAACAACTGCGCATCTCCGATGGCCGTTACCGATGCCGGATAATTCCCACCGTCAAACACCGGCAACTCCGCGACGGAACTTCCCGGCCCCTCGACACCGAGCACTTGTTCGCGTCCGCCCGCGGAACTTTTGAAGATGCGGATCTGCCCGGCTTGCACCACGTAGAGTCCAGTGCAGGGCTCCCCTTCGCCGAACACCATGGTTCCCGCTGCATAGTGTCGCAGCACGGCGCGGTGCGACAGCAGGCCCAACTCCACTTCGCTGAGCGCGGAAAAGATCGCCACTTTTGCCAGCGTTTCCGCAGTTCTGCTTTTCGTTTCTACCATCGTCGCCATGATAATTTTCGACCTTTCAAAAAATCGCCCGGCGTTTTCAGCGCCGGGCATTGGCACATTGGCTTCCAGATCAGGCTGTTTTGCGCGCCGGCAACCGAAACTCGATCACTCTTCCGCGCAATTGCAGGGGAATCCACCTCAGGGCTTTATGAAAACGACTGGGAATATAAAACTCGATGATGACAGCCATACTTCCACTCCATTTAAAACGGCTTCGTCGATCAGCGAACTCCAGCCGGAGCCGGCTTCTTGATATTGATTGTGTTCGTACGTGGCTGGTACACGCAGAAGGGTTCTTCGTCGAGATAGTCGCCGGTGGCCGCAAACGCGCGCGCCCGGCAGCCCATACACACGTTGCGAAACTCGCAGCAGCCGCACTTCCCTTTGAGATTCTCGGTATCGCGCAGCTCATTGAAAATCGCCGAGTTCTTCCAGATGTCTCCGAACGACTGCTTGTGTAAGTCACCGGCGATGACAGGCAGATATCCGCAGGGAAAAACTTCTCCCTCATGCGAAATGAAGCACACGCCGGTTCCCGCGAGACAGCCTTTGGTCATCGCATTCATGTCGCCGGGGTGTCCACTATGATTTCCCGCGGGACGTCCACTGGGCTTCAGCGAGATGCCGGTGCCTCCCGGCATGATCATCTCGGTCGGGCCGATCGCTGACGGATCCGGAGCCTGCACGCGCACCGCGCCGGCCTCTGCGGCTTTCCGCTCTGCGACCCTCCGCTGCCGCACCACGCGAAAATAATGTGGAGCGCAAGTGGCTTTCAGTTCGATTCCACCTTCGAGCGACTGGTCATAAAACCAGTTCAACATCTCCTCGTATTCTTCCGGCGCCACCATCTGCTCGGCGGCAATATCCACGCCGCAGCCCACCGGCACTAGGAGGAACGTGTGCAGCGCGTCGGCACCCAGCGACTTCGCCAACTTCAGCACCTGGGGAAGCTGGCGCGCGTTGTGACGCGCGATGGTCATATTGATCTGCACTGACATGCCCAAGGCTTTCAAATTGCGCAAGCCATAGACTGCGGCATCGAAGGCGACTGGAATTCCACGAAAGGAATCATGAGTAGCGGCGTCGGCGCCATCGAGGCTGATGGAAACGCGCTTCACGCCCGAATCCACGATCATGCGCGCGACTTCTTTGGTCACTAGCGTGCCATTCGTCGCCAGCGCGACACGCAGACCTTTGTCGGTGCCATAACGCGCCAGTTGGAAAATGTCGGAACGGTAGAGAGGCTCGCCGCCGCTTAAAACAAGAATCGGATTCGCCGCTTCGGCGATCTGGTCGATGATCCCCAGCGCGGTGCGGGTATCCAGATCCTTGGGGGAACTCAGTTCGGTGGCGCTGGCGCGACAGTGGATGCAGCGTAAATTGCATCCCTTGGTGACTTCCCAGAAAACCAGGCGGGCTTTGTTATCTGCCGCCGCGTGTCCGTGCCCGTTGCCATTGCCGTTTGCCGAAGCCATGCGCTGCCTCCTCGTCGCGACCTGGGAACAACCCTTGTTCCTGAGTGCAACCATAGAGAAGCACGACCGGGCATACCGTGACTGTTATCACCGGCAATTGTGACGCAGATCACGTGGCTAAGTACATGGTTCGAGGGAGTTTACGGGCTCTGCCCGCCAGTATGGCAGTCGCTGCAGCTCACCTGCGACAGGTCGCCAATGTCGATCGGATGCTGGAACGATAGTTTGGGAACGGGTGCGGTCGCGACTCCGCTCTCTTCCTGCGAGAGAACCGTATGGCAGGTGTCGCATTCTTTGGAGATGACTTTGCCTTCGGGGCTCACATGCTGCCCGTCATGGCAGCGGAAGCAGCCGATGAAGTAATAGTGGCCGAGATTATTGGGATGGGTCTGCCAGTTCAGCTTCATTTCGGGGAAGGTCGTTCTACGATAGATTGCCTGGGTCTCGTCGATGGCATTTCGTACGCCAAGCTCATTCGTCTTCGCCAGCTCGGGATACTTCCCCTCGTAATATTGGTGCAGTGATTTCGCGATCCCCTCCATGGCCTGGTCGGTCGTATCGTACTTGCCGGTGAGCGCCGCCACCGCCTGCTGCTTGATGTAAGGAAGGCTGGTGTCCATTCGCCGCGCCATCAGCGATTGATCAACCGCCAGATCGGGCGGAACATAAATATGTGTGGGACGGTTGTGGCAATCCACGCAATCCATGCGGTGTTGCGACGCCGTCGCGATCTGCTCTTTAGTCAACTTCGAGTCCTTGGCAAAATATTCCGTCACCCGTCCCTGCATGTCTTTGACGTGGATGTACGGAATTACCTGGTGCTGTTCGTCGGCCGCCACATAATTAATTTCGTTGGCAATATTCATATGCCAGTGGATGCCTTCCGGCGCTCCCGTAGCCGGATCTCCGCCGCCCGTCTTGATCAGCAGGCGCGTCTGACGCAGAGTGTTCTTCTCGTCACTCGCGTAGTGAGAAAAGACCTTGAGTTGCGCGCCATAAAACTTCTTTGGCCAGTGGCATGTTTCGCAAGTGTCTTGCGCCGGGCGGAGGTTATGCACCGGAGTCGGAATGGGCCGCGGAAAGGTGTTGAACGTCGCCGCGAAAACCTGGCGGGCTCCCGACAACTTCGATTTCACATACCAGGTGGCGCCGGCGCCCACGTGGCACTCAACGCACGCCACCCGCGCATGCGGCGAAAGCTGGTAGGCGGTAAACTCCGGATTCATTACCGTATGGCACAGCTGTCCGCAGAACTGCACCGAGTCGGTGAACTCGTAGGCGCGATAACTGCCGATCACGCTCATCAGGATGAACACAATTACAAAGCTCAAAAAGAATGCAAAGGTCCCGCGCTGCGTGGGATCGCTAAAATCAATGCGGAAATATTTGCCGGACTCGCCGGCCCGGCGCCGTCGCCTGTCATACCAAATGCCGCCCACAATTAGCGCCAGGCCGGCAATGAAGAATCCCGGAGCGACCATGTAGGCGAGGATGCCGATATAGGGACTCGGCCTGGCGGAAGTCAGATCGATGAGAAACAGGAAAACAATATTTGCCAGTGCCACCAACGCCAGGGCCACGCCCGCGGAACTGATCGGGTTCCGGATCATCTCCCGCAAGCGCTGCGGCACCGTGCGTGGCAACGAGTTCGCTTCTTCTGCACTCATGCTTCGCCTCCAATTCCTGACCTGCTAGTCCACATTCCACGGCGGGCAGCGCCGAAACACAATAGGATTCTCGAGGAAGAAGCGAATTGTCCTCTTCCTCCCCGGAAAATCCAAGCTTATTTAATCCCCGGTATGGGCCGGTTCCCGCTCCACATCTTCAGCGTCGCCGGTCGACGGTTCGCCTTCTGCCGGCGAATGCTCGTCCCGAGCCGCATCCAGCAGCGTCGCCGCATCCAAACCGTGCTCTTCGCGGTAGTGTTCAAACGACATTTTGCCGTCCCACCATGCCCAGTTCATGGGATACACGTCGGGATCGAGAAACACCTGGTAGAAGTGCCACACCACGATTGCGAGTGTTGCCAGCACTGCTTCGTAAAAGTGGATTGCGGTCGCCACGTCGAGCCACCAGCGCGGCAACAGATTGCCGACCAGGATCTTGGCCCACAGCGCGATTCCAGTCGAGGCCATCACGATCAGTCCCCACACCAACGCCCAGTACTCAGCCTTCTCTGCGTAATTGAAGCGCGCAAACTCAGGCTTCTCGAGGCTGAAACCCAGGTAGTACCGGAAGGTTTGCCAGACGTCGCGCACGTCTTTCGGAACCGGCAGGAAGTCGACGATCAAGCGCCGGCCGTTCTTGCTGGTGGCGACGTAGAGCATGTGATAGAACCCTACCGCGATCAGCACCACGGCAGCGATCCGGTGGATCAATGCACGCACTCGCTCGCCCAAGCCAAGCATTGACGCGAACCAAGAGTCCGGAAACTTCAGCGCGAATCCTGTGAGCACCAGAACGATGAAACTGGTGAACAGCACCGCATGCTGAATCTGCTGGTTGCGGTTCATGCGGGTGACCAAGCGATGCTCGACTCGTCTCCGCAGAATTGCCTTGCGCCTCCAGATGATCAGGTTATGCAGAATCATGCCGCCGATCACGGCGAAGATCATGCCCAGATAAAACTTGCGAATCAGCCGCACTGCGACGCTGCCGGTATCGGCCGACAAACGGAGCATCCACATGAACCTTGGCGGCGACGAACTTGTCAGTCACGCCTGGATGGCACTGCCCACAGGTCTTGATCAGGTTCGCGCGGTTGATGGTGGAATGCGGATCGCTGGAAGGAAGAATGTTGTGCACTCCATGGCAGCTCGCGCAATTCGCCACTACCTGCGATCCCACCTCCGACGCCAGCCCGTGATAGCTTGCCAGATAAGTAGTCGCGCGGCGTCCTTCGAAACCGAACTCCTGCGATAACCGCACGCTCTCGTGGCAACGCCCGCAAGTATTGCGCGCCAGATTCTGCGCCGAGACTGACGAGTTTGGGTCGGTGTGCGCCTTGATCGAATGAATTCCGTGGCAGTCCGTGCACACGGGAGCCTGGCCATTGCCGCGCGCGATCGCCTGCCCGTGAATGCTCTGCGCAAACTCTTGTTGCACTGAACTGTGACACTTCGCACAAGTCGTCGGTACATTGAATTTGAAAATCGACGACTTGGGATCGCTGGCCGCCAGAATCTCGTGACTACCATGGCAGTCGGTACACACCGCGGCTTTCTCCGATCCTGCAGCGACGGCCTTGCCGTGCACGCTTTCTTCGTAGGAAACAAAAGGCTGCGCGCTGTGCCCGCTGGCTTCCATCACAAACTTCTGGCCATGGCACGTGCCGCAAGTAGCGGGAATGTTGGCGTGATTCACTCGCGACTTGGGATCACTTGCGGGCAGCAGTTCGTGCGGGCTGCCATGACAATCGACGCAAGTGGCCGCTTTCGCATCGCCGTTTTGGATCGCCTTGGCATGGAAGCTGCGGTCGTACACCGCCTGCTCATCCGCATGGCACGTGGCGCATGAGACCTTGGCAGGAGTGCCGTCATGCGGAGAAGATTTGAGGTCGGTGTGGCAATCCACGCACGTGAACATGCCGCCGTGGATCGAATTCTTGAAAGCTTCGGGATTCACATACAGGCTGACGCGTTTGCCGTCGACTTCCTTGTTCAGCGTGGAATCGCCGTGGCAAGCCAGACACTCGTCGCTGGTCGGTTTGGGAGCAACCTTACTGGCAGCGTGCGCGAACATGGTGAGCGCGAACAACGTGAACAACGTCAACCGGATCGTCCCGACCCACTCTCTTCGTATGAACGGCTCGTTTGCTTCCATGCCAGCCCAACCTCCCGATCGGTACCTGCGTCACCATTGTTGGGGTTCGATGGGCCGACCGGCTATGAGTCTTCTCACGGCGGGACGTGATGAAGATCACACAAGGTTCGGCAGTCTTTGGGAGGGGTGGCGAGCGCTTTAGACCTTCATTTCTAGTGGCAGCGCTGGCACAATTGTTCTTTCCCCAAGGAGAGGAGGAATTTCTTCTGCTGGTAGTGATGTGCGGAATGGCAGGCCAGGCACGACAGCTTCTGGTGTCCGGCATCCTGTCCCATGAAATTCTGATGGCACTGTCCGCAACGCGCCCGCACAACTTCGACGCTAGATTCCCCAAAGCGAAAAATCTTGCTCGCATCGCCATTGCCGTTTACGTGCGCCGATCCCGGCCCGTGGCACGATTCGCATCCCTTCTGCCCAGGATGCTCGTTCTCGAGTAGAGCAAGGTGCGCGGAATCGGAGACGGTTCTGTAGATGTCGTCGTGGCAAGGTTGGCAGGTATCTGAGCCAACGTAGGAAGAGCCCGCGTGTTCCGGCGGCGCCGCCTTCTGGGACCATGCAACGGCGGCGGACAGCAAAAGCAGCAAGGATAACTTGAGACAGGCCTTACCCATGGAAGACCGGCGATACTCACTGAGGAGCACGCCGCCTAGTGTACGTGCGAGGCCCGGGGGCGTCGGCTCCTTCCCAAGCCAACGGAGCGCACGCGCTCATAGGCAGTATGCAAGTCCCGGCTAAGCAGGTGCACCACTTGGAGGCAGGCCTCGCGGTGATCGCGCAGGAAACACAGCAGATCTTTGCGTTTCACGCACGCCACCGTGGCGTTTTCCAGCGCTTCGGCCGTTACTTCGAACGGCGTGCTGGACAGTGATGCACTGAGCCCCAGGACTTCTCCGGGCCCCGCAATCCGCAGAGTCAGACGCCTGCCTGACTCTGAACATAAGGAGAGTTTGATTCTTCCCTCGCACACCACGAACATGCCCTTCGCGGCAGAGCCTTCGCGAAACAGCACCGTGCCTCGCGGATAGACGCTGAGGGATTTGATGTCGTCAAAGGCTTCGAGCACATCCTCGGGCAGGTTGCAGAAAAGACGATCAGGACGAAGCACGCATTCTCGACAACTTGCTGGAATCATGCTTTCCATGTGCTTGTGATAGTCCCCGCTGAGGTGAGAAAACAGTGATAACAGTCACCTTTCAGGGTGACCGCTGTACCGTGCGGACGCCCGCATGGACATCAGTTGTTGGTCGCCATCATTTTCAGCGCCGCCTTATTGCGTATCACCAGCGTTGAGCCCTTTGCCTGCACGATCTGCCGCTTCTTCATGTCGGCGAAAAGCCGTGTGACCGTCTCGCGCGAGGTTCCGATCATCTGTGCGATCTCTTCGTGAGTCAGCGCCAGTTTAAGACGCGGCTCCTGTTTGGCCGCCTCGCCATTTTTTGAGCTCCACTCCAATAGCAGCTTAGCCAACTTCTCTCCCGCGGAGTGGGACAACCCCAAAGCCCGTACTTCGTGGCAGGCATTGTTGTATTTCTCGCTCAGTTGCTCGGCGACTTTGAAGCAGGCTTCGGAATGATCTTTCAGGAAGCGCAAGAAATCTTCGCGCTTCACGAAGTTCACCTGGCAGGGATCAATGGTCTCGGCCGTCAACTCATAGGGCTTCCCCGAGACGGTGGCACTCAGACCCAATACTTCGCCGGGTTCGGCGATCTTAAGAATCAGGGTCTTGCCATCGGTGGCGCAAATAGACAGTTTCACGCGCCCTTTACAAAGCACGAATATGCCGCGAGGCGCCTGCCCTTCAACGAAAAGCACCGCGCCCTTGGGATAGGCGGTGGCATATTTTACGTTCTCGAAGGCCTGCAGCGCGGAAGTGGGCAGGTCGCAGAAGATGCGGTCGGCCCGCATCTTGCAGGTCAGGCAGCTTTCAATAATGTCTAAACCGTATGGTGAGAGCACGGGCCAACCCCCTGTGACACCGCCTTTATGGACCAAGGCCCTGTGACCGGCGTCACCATCACAGTGTCTGCCGGGGAAGAACTGTTAGCTGTGATAATTGGCACAGGTGATTGTGATCTCACTCACAAGAGCAAAAACCCTTGGTTTCACTGGATTTAAGGGATGGTTTCAAGGCATACTAGCGGGCAGGAAACTCCCGCGGGGCGCGGGCAGGAGTCTAGTTTTATGGCCATGCTGGAGGGAAACCATCCGCCGCAACTGAACGCGGCGGAGGAAGCGGGACCCGAACTCAAGCAACGGCGGGTCATGCTGGCAGCGCTCGCCCTGCTTCTGATTGCACTCATTCTGGTTCTGATCAAAGACCGGCAGTTCTGGTTCCCGGGTAGCGAAAGCGCGGAAGCCACGACCACGTCCGATCAACCGGACGATGCGAATCCGCAAGACAACGCGCTTACTTACACCGCAAAGACCGGGGATACGACTCCTGCTCCTCCTGCGTCTAAGAAATCAAAACCGCGTGCTCCCGCCAGCCCAGTGCCTACGCTTGAAGAGGCCACGGCCCCGGTTGTCAATCGGACCGCGCTTCCGCCGCTTGATGTGGAAGTAGTTGCCGGAGACCAGCAGCGTTCTATCAAGACCGTGAACCCGTCGGTGAAAGTCGACATGCAAAGTGGCACGCCTCCCTCACACGGCTCGGCTGCCGTGCAACAGGCCGCCAGTGGCGTGTCGTCGGCAAACGAGCGGGTCGTACTTTCGGCTGACGCGAAACAAGTGGTGACGCATTCGGTTGAACCCAGCTATCCGACGCTGGCGAAACAGATGAAGGTGCAAGGCTCGGTGGTGCTGCAGGCGCTGATCGGAAAAGAAGGAACCATTCAAGACCTGCAAATCCTCAGCGGGCCGCAGATTCTTTCGAGTGCCGCGCGCGAAGCCGTAATGCAGTGGCGCTTCAAACCCTACTACCAGTCGGGGCAGGCGATCGAAACCGAAGCGAAAATCACGGTCAACTTCACGATCTCTACCTATTAGAAAAACCGCATAGCTTTTCCTCGCGGCTCGCGCCCCGGCTGTTCGGTTGCGTCCTTCGCGACAGCGCGTAGAACCTTATAATGGCTGGCATTCCTATGAAACCGCTACGTCACTTAGCTGATCTTCCTGTCATAGTTGCCGCCGGAGTAGCGCTTTTGGCTGCCCAGCCGCAGTCAACGCAGCCTGTTCCCGTAATGGATGGCGGAGCCGGGCCTTGTTCTTGTGAACTCACCGTCATGACTTCGGACGGAAAGCCAGCGGCGGCTGCAGATGTGAAGGTGCATATCGAATATGGCTTTGGCGGGTTTCACCGGCTGGATCTGGAAGCAGGCACCAATGTGGACGGCAAGGTCCGGTTTACTGGGCTTCCCGCGCGGGTCAAGCGCCCTCCTTTGGAATTTCGCGCTTCGAAGGATTCACTGATGGGTATAGTCACCTACGATCCACAGGTGGAGTGCCAAGCGAAGCATGATGTCACGCTAGAGAAAACTTCGACAAAATAAAAACCGCGTGCCGGTTCGGTTGTTGAACTTCGTCAATGCTCGTGATCGTGGTCGTGGTGGGAGTGTCCGTGAAGGTGAGGGTGGGAGTGGGTTACTCCACCGTGGGAGTGGCGGTGAGCGTGAATAAGATTGGCTCGCAGCAGTAGGTCGGCATTTCCGAGAATTTCTGCAGGAGACCCATCCGCGATCACCGTGCCTTCCTCAAGAACGACTACGCGATCTGCGATGTCTTCGACAATTTCCAATTGATGAGTAGCGGTAATGACCGTCTTGGCAGTCCCCTTCCACTGCTGAATCAAATCGACAACGTGGCTCTGACTTTTCGGATCAAGGCTGGCCGTCGGCTCGTCGAGCAGCAGGACTTCGGGATCGAGCACCAGAGCCGATGCCAATGCCACCCGCTTCTTCTCGCCTCCTGACAGCCGGTAGGGCGGGCGGTCTCTCAAGGAAGAGATGTCCATGAAGGCAAGCATCTCGTCGACGCGGCGCAGAAGCTCTTCTCTTTCCCAGCGAAGTTGCAAAGGGCCGTAAGCAACTTCGTCAAATACAGTGGGATTAAACAACTGCACGTCGGGATTCTGAAAGACGAGCGCTACGCGACGACGGAAACCCAGAGAAAATTCTTCCTGCTGGAAGCCTTGCGGAGTGAGCGGCTCACCTTCAAAAAGCACCGAGCCTGCCGATGAGAAATAAAGCGCATCGAGGATCCGCAGCAGCGTGGACTTTCCGGATCCATTCGCACCGAGCAGAACTACGCGCTCGCCTTTTTCCACGTGAAGCGAGAGGCCTCGTATAGCGGGAATGCCTTCATAGTCGAAGTGGACGCTTTGCAGCTCGAAGGCTCTGGGCAAGAGCGGTTACCTCCCTATCCATGAAGCGAGACATCCTACGCAAAGGAAGGCAGCGAGTCCAGCGTAGTCATGGGCTTTCATCCGGAAGTCGGTGAGCAACTGGATGTCTCCGCGAAAGCCGCGGGAGAGCATCGCTAGGTAGACTTCCTGGCTCAGTTCCATGCTCTTGCTCAAGAGGACCCCCGCGGTGCGGGCGGTGACGCGACGACTCTCGGCACCCGTGAGCGCTCCCACCGTGCGGCTTTGCCGCGATTCAAACATCTGATTGGCGGTCTCAAGCAACAGGAACACATAGCGGTGAGTCATGGCCAGCATGGTCACAACTTCGGCCGGAAGGTGGAGCGAGCGCAGTGCTTTCAGGGTATGGGTCCAAGGAGTAGAAAACACGAGCACGGTGGTGAGAGTCGCGGCAGTCTCGACTCGCAGGATGAGCAAGAGCGCGGTTCGCAGTCCCTGCGCGGTGATTGAAAGATGTCGAATGGGAAGAAACACAATCGCGTCGCCCGGAGTGGTGAACAATGCGGGCAAGGCGATAAGTCCGGTAAAAGCGAGGACTACGAGCCAGACGCGCTTCGCCAAAGAGAGGAGACTCACTTTTGAAGCAAGGGCGATCACTACGGCGATGAGAAAAAGAACGGCGACGATTTCGAGCCGCCGGCAGAGGACTACCGAAATAACCAGAGACAGCATGCCCACAAGCTGGACGCGGGGGTCGAATTGTTGCAGCAAGCCCGGTTGATTCGCGACTTGCTCGGACAAGAGCGCCTTCGAAAGGGCCCGCGTGAAGCCCTGCAGCGTCGACTGAATGAAGTGTTGCGTCATGCGCGCGCCTCAGGCTGTCGTTTTCGCCGGCTGACGGATCTTGCCAACAGCGCAGCCAAAGCGAAAAATCCCACGCCGAAGACGGCGGAGAGGAGGTATCCGAAGGCGGGGCTTTTGATAAATCGGGGAGCATAGCCGGGAAAGGGGGCAGTCCACAAAGATGATAGCTTCTGCAGGCCAGCGGGAGCGGATGACGGTGGGGCTTGAGCGCCGGAAGCGGCCTCGATCTGCGCGCGGGCATGAACGTTCGCGAAGTCGGCTGAGGACCATTCCCCCCATGCGGTGCCTGCCGCCAGGATACCCAAGGGAGTAAGCACCATTAACAGGGCTACCGCCCACCAGAGATTTTTCTGGGACGCTTCGGAGACTGGCTGGGGAAGGAGTGATTCGGGTCCTTGCGCCAGATTTTTTACTCCGCGAAGCAATCCGACATCTGTCTTTTGCAAAAACGAGACCATACCCGCGGAGATGGCCGCTTCCGCGAGACCCGCGAACGTCAGGTGTCCAAGCATCATGGCGGGGATGGCTACGCTTAACGAATACGGAGCGTAAAGCGGCGTGCCGGACGAGTCATGGAAGAGGAGAGGCTGGATCCCGAACTCGATTGCAGTGACGAAGGCAGAGGCGTTGATGGCGCAGTATCCAGCGACGGCGGCAGCGAGCACGCGGCGCCGGGAGACAAGCTCTGAGTTTGCCCCGATCATGCGATAGACAGCGTAGGCCACGAACGATCCGATGATCGCCATGTTGAGGCAGTTCGCGCCCAGCGTGGTAATTCCGCCATCGCCAAAAAACAAAGCTTGAATAGCAAGGGCGATTGAAATCGCGAGGATCGATCCCCAGGGGCCAAGGACGATAGCCGCGACAGCAACTCCCACGGCGTGGCCCGTAGTTCCTCCCGGCAAGGGCACGTTGAACATCATGACCACGAATGAAAAAGCGGCGAAGACGGAGATGAGCGGAATGGTGCGCGTGGTGAGGACGCGTTTAATGCGCCGGAGGGCGCCGTACCAACCCGATGCAGCGACCACGTAGAGTGTCACGCAGGTCGACGGGCTGAGGTATCCGTCAGGAATATGCATAGTTCCGGCGACTATTCTTCGCGCAAACTATCATAGCGTGTCCGCACGGTAGAGGCCGCAGATTCCAGGCCTGCCGCGAAGCATCGTAGTGCGATTTGCGTTATTCTTGCAGAACGTAATCAGCCGCGCGAAATGTCGGTGCGCGCGGCATCTCTACCTCACTTGAAGCTACTGGAGGACGTCTCGTGAACGCACGCCGTCTGCTGGCTTGCTGCCTGGTATTTTCTGTTCTTTCCGTCTACAGTCCCGCGCAGTCATCGAATGTTTCTCGTCTGGATGGATTTTCGACCCAGGCATCCACCCAAGAACGGGAGTGGGAGAAAAAGTTTCAGGATGGCATTGTCGCTGATAACCTGCGCGAGAGCTTGCGGCGGTTGAGTGCGCGTCCCCATCACGTGGGTTCGCCGTATGATAAAGATAATGCCGAATGGATGCTGGGGAAATTCAAGGAATACGGTTTCGACGCGCATATCGAGACGTTTCAGGTTCTGTTTCCCACGCCGAAAGAAAGAGTGGTCGAGCTGGTAGCACCCACGCAGTTCAAGGCCAAGCTGCAGGAGCCGGTGCTAGCGGTGGATCTGACATCGGGTCAGACCTCTGAGCAATTACCCACTTACAACGCCTATTCGATCGACGGAGACGTGACTGCTCCGCTGGTCTACGTGAATTACGGGATGCGCGAGGACTACGAACAACTCGATCGCCTGGGAATTTCGGTGAAAGGGGCAATCGTGATCGCGCGTTATGGCAATGGCTGGCGCGGCATCAAGCCTAAAGTAGCGGGCGAGCGCGGAGCCATTGGCTGCATCATCTACTCCGACCCCAAGGGCGACGGCTATTTCAATGGCGATGATTATCCCAAGGGAGGCTGGCGCCCGAAAGATGGCGTCCAACGCGGCAGTGTGATGGACACGGATTATCCGGGCGATCCTCTGACGCCGGGTGTAGGAGCTACCGCAGACGCGAAGCGGTTAGACATCAAAGATGCCAAGACGATTACGCGTGTCCCAGTGCTTCCGATTTCATACGCCGACGCGCTGCCGTTGCTCACGGCATTGGCCGGTCCAGTTGCTCCTGAGGAGTGGCGCGGGGCGTTGCCCATCACCTATCACGTTGGGCCCGGCCCGGCAAAAGTTCATCTTAAAGTTGCTTCCAATTGGGACATGAAGCCCGTCTATGACGTGATAGCCACGATGCAAGGATCGGGAGCGCCTGATCAGTGGGTGCTGCGGGGGAATCATCACGACGCATGGGTGAATGGAGCCGACGATCCGCTGTCGGGAATGGTCGCAGTGCTGGAAGAAGCTCGTATGCTCGGCGAACTGCATAAGCAGGGATGGACTCCGAAGCGCACGATCATCTATTGCGCGTGGGATGGAGAAGAACCGGGGCTCTTGGGTTCGACCGAGTGGGTGGAGACGCATCTCGCAGACCTGCAAAAACACGCGGTGGCGTACATCAACTCAGACGGCAACGGGCGCGGATACTTCCACGCTTCGGGTTCCCATGACCTGGAGCATTTCATCAATGATGTGGCGCGCGATGTGAAAGACCCGGAGAAAGGAATTTCGGCATGGGAACGTGCGCATCTCTGGCGCATCATGCGGGCAAACACGGAGGATCGCAGTGAACTGCGCAAGCGTGCCGATTTCCGCATCGGCTCGCTGGGCGATGGCTCGGACTACACTGCATTTCTCGACCATGCCGGCGTATCCGCTCTGAATATTGGATATGGCGGCGAGGACGATGGCGATCAGTACCACTCGATCTATGACGATTTCTACTGGTACACGCATTTTGATGACACCGACTTTTCTTACGGTCGCTCCCTGGCACAGACGGGCGGGACCGCTGTGATGCGATTGGCGGGAGCCGATCTGCTTCCCTTCAACTATGCGCAGCAGGCCGAAACGGTTGAGCGCTACGAAAAAGAAATCGAGAAACTGCTGAAAGACAAGCAGGACGAGATTACCGAGCGCAACCTGGAATTGAAGGAAGGCGTGTTCAGCGCGACGGCCGATCCGAAGAAGACTTCGGTGCCGCCGCCGGTTGAGACCATACCTCCTTATATGAATTTCGCTCCGCTGAAGAACTCGATTGAAGCACTGAAAATCAGCGCAGATCGATACCAGGCGGCGTGGACGAAAGCCTGGTCGAGCGGAACGATTGGACTGTCACAGCCGGCGATCGATACCGTGAACCTCGATCTGCTCAAGATTCAGCGGACGTTTCTGACCGATCGCGGATTGCCCGAGCGTCCGTGGTTCCGGCATCAGGTCTACGCGCCGGGAGCTTACACGGGCTATGGAGCCAAGCCGATTGCAGCGGTCCGCGAATATATGGATCAGAAGAAGTGGAAGGAAGCCGACGCTGAGGTTCCGGGCGTGGCGAAAGTCATTGATGATGCCGCGGCGGCGATTGGGAAGGCTGCGGACGATTTGGCATCGGGACGGTGAAATTGGTCTTTAGTCGTTCGTCGTTGGTCGTTGGTCAAAACAATCTAGAGGACTACTTATGAAGAGCTGCTTGGCTATTTTTGTGTTCGTTTTTTCTGTGATCGTTTTCGCTGCCGATACATCATCCGATCTTCAGTCAATAGCCATCATACGCACCATTCGCGGCGGCAATGGAGTAACGCTTCCTCCTCCGCCTCCGACCGAGGCCAAGCCTGTCACGGACAATGTCAACGGGACCAGCATGGCCGATCCTTATCGCTGGCTGGAAGACGGCCAGAGCCCCGAGACGCGGGCCTGGATCGATTCGCAGATGAAGTACACGCAGGAATATCTGTCGCAGGTAAAGATTCGTCCCGAGATCGCAAAGAGTCTGACCGAACTGATTCGGGTGGAGAGCTATTCCATCCCGGTCGAGCGGCAGGACAATTATTTTTTCACCAAGCGCCTGCCGGATGAGAACCAGGCTTCGATCTACATGCGAAAAGGATTGCACGGCACCGACGAACGTCTGGTCGACGCGAACAAGATGAGCGCCGATCAAAACACCTCGGTGCACATCGACGATGTCTCGAAAACAGGAGACTTGCTGGTATATGGCGTGCGCGAAGGCGGCGCTGACGAGCAGTCGGTGCACTTCCTCGATGTCGCCAAGCATCAGGAATTGACGGACGTGCTTCCTAAAGCGCGGTATAGCGGGATCAGTCTGACTGCCGACAAGCAAGGCCTCTACTACGGCAAGTTCGATTCCGGAGGGCACGCTGGTTTACTTCCACAAGCTGGGGACGTCCGCGGAGTCGGATGCGCTAGTGTTCGGCAAAGAATTCAACGGCGAGAAGTTTGGGCAAATGGAGTTGATCGGCGCAGGAATCACGGAAAATGACAGATACCTGATTATCGAAGTCGACCACGGCGTGCCGGCAAAGCGAGTCGACGTCTACGCGAAGGATTTGCGTATGCCCGATGCGCCCATCCGCCCGATCATTCATGGCATCGACAACCGATTCAATGTCGTGAATTACGGAGACGACCTCTATGCGATGACCGATTACAAAGCGCAGAACTACCAGGTCGTCAAAATCGACATGAAGGACGCAGGCCCCGACAAATGGAAGACAGTGGTGCCGGAGGGAAAGGATGTTATCTCTGACATCACGATCGTGGGCGGCAAGTTGTTTGTCACTGGGCTGCACGATGTGGTCACGCAGACGCGGATCTACGATCTCGACGGGAAGATGGTGGGCGAAATCCGCTATCCGACGCTGGGTGCGGCTTCGTCGATGCAGGGACTCGAAGAGTCGAGCCAGGGCTTCTACACGTTTCAGTCGTTCATCATTCCGCCGACGATTTATCACTACGATGTGAAGACGGGTAAGACGGACGTGTTTGCCAAGCCACAGGTGCCGTTCGCATCCGATCAATATGAGGTGAAACAGGTCTTCTACACGTCGAAAGACGGCACGAAAGTGCCCATGTTTATTGCGTCAAAGAAGGGATTGAAGCGCGACGGGAAAGCTCCGGCCCTAATGACCGCGTATGGAGGGTTCAATGTTAGCCTCGAAGCCAACTGGAATCCCGAATACGCGTGGTGGATGGAGCAAGGCGGATTCTTCGCGCAGCCCAATTTGCGCGGCGGCGGAGAATACGGCGAAGACTGGCACAAGGCGGGGATGTTCGAGAAAAAGCAGAATGTGTTCGACGATTTTTTCGCAGCCGGGGAATACCTGATTGCGAACAAGTACACCACGCCTACGCGATTTGCGATTCGCGGACGTTCCAACGGCGGACTGCTGATGGGGGCAGCCATGACGCAGCGTCCTGATCTGTATGGCGCCATATGGTGCGGATATCCGCTGCTCGATATGATTCGCTTCCAGAATTTCCTGGTAGGCCGCTGGTGGACTGCCGAATACGGCTCAGCCGAGAAGCCTGACCAGTTCCCGTACTTGCTGAAGTATTCTCCCTACCAGAATGTGAAGGCGGGAACGAAGTATCCCGCGATCATGTTTAACACGGGGGATTCCGACACACGTGTGGCCCCGCTGCATGCGCGCAAGATGACGGCACTGATGCAGAAGGATACGGGGAGCGATCGGCCGATCATTCTGCATTATGAGCTAAAAGCCGGGCACAGCTCTGGCGTGTCGATTACACAACTGGTGGATGACACCGCCGACGAGTTGGCATTCCTCTGGAACGAAACTGGAGGCAAGTGAGCCGGCACCAGCCCGTTTCCCCAGCGAGCAAAGGCAGCCCAGTGCGGCTTGATGTCAAAGGGAATTACAATCGATGAAAGAGGAATTTCAGAGTATGACCATCCCCACTCGACTTCAGATTTCGAAGACTGCGCTAATACTTTTAATGGGGCTCATTACCGCCATGGCAATCGCGATTTATTCCGTTAACCCTATATTCGCAGCGTCCCCTGAGTTTGGCTCCTCCAATCCGTTTTTTGCCGCCAGCACGCTACCGTTCCATGCTCCGCCCTTCGACAAGATTAAGGATGAGGACTACCAACCTGCGATCGAAGCTGGTATGGCCCAGCAGCAGGCCGAAGTGCAAGCCATTGCCGATAATCCCGGGGCGCCCACGTTTGAGAACACTTTGGTCGCACTCGAGAAGAGCGGTCAATTGCTGGATCGTGCGATGGCGGCCTTCAGCGGGGTCACGGGCGCTAATACCAACGACACACTTCAGAAGGTCAGGAGCATCGAGGCTCCCAAACTCGCGGCTCATCGGGATTTCATTTTCCTCAACAGCAAACTGTTTGCACGCGTCGACGCCATCTACAACCAACGCGCCTCCCTCAAACTGGATAAGGAATCTCTCCGCCTGGTGGAGCGCTATCACGACGAATTCGTTCATGCTGGAGCCAACCTCTCCGAAGCAGACAAGACGGAACTTCGGAAACTGAACGAAGAAATATCCTCGCTCTCGAATGCTTTCGCCGAAAAACTTCTCGCCGCCAACAAAGCCGGCGCCTTCGTGACCACCGACAAAGCTGCGCTTGCCGGATTCTCCGACGCTCGCGTCGCCGCCGCCGCGGAAGCCGCCAAAAACCGCAAGGTGGACGGTTTTGTCATTCCTCTTCAGAACACTACCCAGCAGCCCGATTTTGTTCATCTCAGTGATCGTGCCACGCGTCAGGCCATCTTCGAACACTCCTGGAACCGCGCGGAACACGGCGACGCCAACGACACTCGCGACACTCTTGCACACATCGCCCAGCTTCGCGCCCAAAAAGCGAAACTGCTCGGATATCCGAGTTTCGCCGCCTGGAAGCTGGAGGACCAGATGGCTAAGAATCCAGAGACTGCCCTTAAGTTCATGGATGCCATCGTCCCAGCAGCGACGGGAAAAGCAGCGCGGGAAGCTAAGGACATCCAGGATGTCATCGATGCTGACAAGGGCGGCTTTCAATTACAGCCATGGGACTGGGAGTTTTACGCGGAGAAGGTTCGTAAAGCTCGCTACGATCTCGACGACGAGCAGGTGAAGCCTTACTTCGAATTGAACAACGTGTTGCAGAACGGCGTCTTTTACGCGGCCAACCAGCTCTATGGACTGACCTTTAAGGAGCGGCACGACATCCCGGTCTACCAACCGGATGTGCGCGTCTTCGAGGTCTTCGACGCCAACGGTCAACACCTTGCGCTCTTCTATTGCGACTATTTCAAGCGGGACAATAAGAACGGCGGAGCGTGGATGTCGGAATTCGTCGGCCAGTCCCGGCTGTTGGGCACTACGCCGGTCGTCTACAACGTGGCCAATTTATCCAAGCCCGCCCCCGGCGAACCTGCGCTGATCAGCTTCGACGATGTCACTACGATGTTTCACGAATTTGGGCACGCCCTTCACGGCATGTTCTCCAATGCCGAGTACCCCACGCTGGCGGGAACTTCAACAGCACGCGACTTCGTCGAATTTCCGTCGCAGTTCAACGAACACTGGGCTCTTTATCCGACCGTCTTCGCTCATTACGCACGGCACTACAAAACCGGAGCTCCGATGCCTGAGGATCTCGTCGCGAAGATCAAGAAGTCCGAAACTTTCAATAAAGGTTATGCCATGACCGAGTTGCTCGCGGCAGCCGAACTCGACATGCAGTGGCACTTCCTTCCTGCGCAGGCTCCTTTGCAGAATCCCGACGAGTTCGAAAAGCAGGCGCTCGACAAGACCCACCTCAATGTCAGCTACGTCCCGCCCCGATACCGGTCCAGCTACTTCAGCCACATCTGGGGGAGTGGTTACAGCGCAGGTTATTACGCTTATCTCTGGACCCAGATGCTTGCCGACGATGCCTACCAATGGTTCGACGAGCATGGCCAGCTCAACCGCGCCAACGGTGATCGTTTCCGTCAAATGGTGCTGTCGCGTGGCAACACCGAGGATCTCGCCACGATGTATGAGGAATGGCGCGGGGCTCCTCCGAATACCAAAGCGATGTTGAAGTATCGCGGCCTCGAGGAATCCCCGGCAAAATAGCGGTGTGGCTGGTGCGGCGCTTCCTGGCCTATACTTCCAACCACTCGTTTTTTTTCTGGTGCTTCTTGGTGTATTCCTCTACCTGATCTTCGTAGACCAGTTCGGCGTGCTCGTCGCAACTGGGGTCTCCATCCACCAGACGGGTCGCTGGTTTTTGGCAGATTTTGCACTTCAGAGCTTCCTCCACCTTCAACGTTGCTTTCTCTGATGACTTCATGATCCCCTTTCTGGATTGCCTCCCGCCCCTACCTTATTTCTAAACGCAAACCCCCGCCCGGCGATGTGATCCAGGGAACATGACCGTGTGTTGACCGCCGCCTCAGCACGTTTGAATCACTCGAATTCCACCAGTATCTGGTTGACTTTGACGGCGTCTCCCGCTTGCACATTGACCACTTTGACCTTGCCTGCGACCGGAGCGGTTACGTTGGTCTCCATTTTCATGGCCTCCAGCACCATCATCAGATCGTTGGGCTGCAGTTGTTGTCCCGGCTGCGAGGTTAGGCGCAACACCACTCCGGCAACCGGACTGCGACAGACCTTGGATTCATCACCATGGCTGTCCGTCGGAACGGGCTTCGGCGCCGACGCTACCGGCGTGGAAGGCACAGTGAGTGGAATCGGGTGAGGCGGCAAGTAACCCGGCGTACGGACGAGAGAGTCGTCCTCGAGAATCTCGACATCCACCTCGTAACTCTTGTCGTCAATTGCGATCTGTAACTTCAAGACGATCCTCCTGGACTCAATGCACCCTTTGGGCGACGTTATGAGAAGCCTGCACGACCGCGCGCCCTTGCTGCGACCAGGCGTTAAAGCTTTCGTGGGAATAGAGCATCTTGGCCGAGCGGATACGAACCTTCTTTCCCAGGAATGCGGTTACGGCCGCGGCGATTACCAGCAAGGTTTCGGGGCTCAGCTCTTCTTTTTTCGCTATCACCGGTGCTGGAGGCAGCGGCATCGCGATCGGCTGGGGAACAGGTACGTCGGACGGACTCAGTTTGGGGGCCTGCTTCCCTTCCAACCGCGCTGCCACCATCAGCGAACGGAATTCTTCCGCCCACTCGCCGCGCAGCTTTTCGATGGTGCGGTTCAGCGAGCGCTGCAGCAGAAGATAGACAGCGACGTAGCCCGCGATCACTACCGCAACCAACGCCAGCAAATTGCCGCGGCCCTGCACGAGTTGTGTTAAGAACTCCATTCGAACTCCTAGAGTGGAATCAGCCCGTGTTTCTTGGGCGGCCGCAACTCGCGCTTGGTGTGCAAGGCTTCGAGCGCCTGAGCCAGATAGATTCGAGTTTCAGCGGGTTCAATGATGTCGTCGACCAAGCGGCGGCCTGCGGAGACATAGGGATTGGCGAAAGTTTCGCGGTACATCTCAATCAGTTCTCTACGGCGCCCGGCTTTGTCTTCCGCCGAATCGATTTCACGACGGAAGACAATCTCCGCCGCGCCTTCTGCACCCATGACTGCGATTTCCGCGGTAGGCCAAGCGACGACGCGATCGGCGCCCATATCTTTTCCGCACATGGCGAGGTAGGCGCCACCATAGGCCTTCCGAAGGACGACGGTAATCTTCGGCACAGTCGCTGCCGAGTAAGCGAAGAGCATCTTGGCGCCGTGACGAATGATGCCGCCGTACTCTTGCGCAACTCCCGGCAGAAAACCGGGCACATCGACGAACGTGATCAGCGGAATATTGAAGGCATTGCAGAAGCGGATAAAGCGCGAGGCCTTGTCCGAGGCATTAATGTCGAGCGCTCCGGCTAGCGCGCAAGGCTGGTTGCCAATGATGCCGATCGGCCGACCCTGAATGCGTCCGAAGCCGACGATAATGTTCGGCGCGAAGCCGGGCTGAATCTCTAGAAAGTCCTGGTGATCGACGACGCGCGTAACGACGTTGCGAACGTCGTAAGGAACCTTGGACTCCGCGGGAACGGTCTTCGTCAATTCGGGGTCCACGTCGAGCGGAAGATCATAGTTCAGCCGGGGAGGATCCTCGAGGTTGTTTGCCGGCATGAACGAGAGCAGACGGCGGCAGAGATAGAGCGCCTCCTCGTCGTTTTCTGCGATCAGGTGAACCACGCCGGAGTTGTTCATCTGGGCCACGGGTCCACCTAACTCCTCCGCTGTGACCACCTCTCCCGTGACCTGTTTGATCACCTGCGGTCCGGTAATAAACATCTGCCCGCGCTTGGTTTGAATAATGAAGTCGGTCAGCGCCGGGCTATAGGCTGCGCCGCCCGCGCACGGTCCGCAGATAAGCGAGATCTGCGGCACCGTGCCGGAGAGAACCACGTTGTTGTAGAAGACGCGGCCGTATCCTGAGAGGCTGTCAATGCCTTCCTGCACGCGCGCACCACCCGAGTCGTTAATAAAAATGAAGGGCGTGCCCGTTTTAAGCGACAGGTGCATCATCTCTGAAATCTTGTCGCAGTGGACTTCTCCCGCAGCTCCGCCGGCGACGGTGAAGTCCTGGCTGGCGAGATGCACGAGACGCCCATCGATGCTGGCGCATCCAGTGACTACGCCGTCGGCAGGCATCTCCTTCCCGGCCATTCCGAATAGCGTTGCGCGATGCTCGGCAAAGAGACCGATTTCCTGAAAGCTTTTGGGATCGACTAATTTCGTGACCCGTTCACGCGCCGTTAGTTTTCCGGCAACATGCTGTTTCTCGACCCGCTCTTTGCCGCCGCCCAGTTGCACTTCAGCACGGTGAGCGCGCAAGTCAGCAATTTTCTCTTCGATGGTCTTGTGTCCCGGATTCGCTACCTGTGTCGCCATTCGTTTCTCCTGGCCGTGCTATTTCGACGGCGCAACTGTGACCCTGTGTTCTTTACCGTTCAGTGTGATCACGTAATTGACACTGGCGGTCAAGGCTGCGGCGCCTTGATCCTTGCCGTTGGTTTTTCCGGACGGGGCGGCGTCTTTCGTTTTCGCCGGATCCTTCCCCAAGTTCTTGGCGCCGTCCTTACGGCTCTTGAAGAATTTGGACGCAACCTGGGGGAACATCGCGTGCGTCAGCACGTCTTCGTCGCTGCCGTTACAGCCCTCGAGAGCGATGGCCTCCGAGCGCAGGTGCTCCCATTCGGGCTTGAGCAAATCTGCGGGACGGCAAGTGATGGGCGGCTTCTTCGCTTGATCGGCAGCGCGTTGCAATACCTCGGGATCTTTTTCCCCTAGCGTGCTGCCGTAGTAGCCAAGCATCAGGTCGGCGAACTCGCCGGTCATGACCTTATATTTGCCCATGAGCACGTTAAAGACAGCCTGCGTACCCACGATCTGGCTCGACGGAGTGACCAGCGGCGGATATCCCGAGGCCTTACGCACATTGGGTACTTCGTCCAGGACTTCCTGGACCCGGTCACCGGCACCTTGTCCCTTAAGCTGGCTTTCCATGTTCGAGATCATGCCCCCGGGGATCTGGCTCTTGAAGATTTCCGTGTCGACTCCGGTGATGTCACTGAGAAATTCGCGATACCGTGGGCGGATCTTCGCGAAATGTTGCTTAACCCGGAAAATGCGGGCCAGATCGAGACGAGTCGTGTATCCCGTACCTTCCAGCATTTCGACGAGGCTTTCTGTCGGATTGTGCCCGGGACCCAGCGACAAAGAACTGATCGCGGTATCGACCATGTCACATCCCGCCTCGATGGCTTTCATGAGCGAGACCATCGTCACCCCCGTCGTGGCGTGGCAGTGCACGTGGACGAGGGTGTCGGCGCCGCACTTCTCTTTAATGCCCTTTACCAGATCGTAGGCAGGTTGTGGCTTAAGGAGGCCAGCCATGTCTTTGATACAGATGGAGTCACATCCCATTTCGCGCATGCGCTGCGCCATCTCGACGAAGGCCGCAATGGTGTGAACTGGACTGATGGTGTAGGAGATCGTTCCTTGCGCGTGCTTCCCCGTCTTTTTTACTGCCCGAATGCTGGTCTGCAGGTTGCGCAGGTCGTTGAGGGCGTCGAATACGCGGAAGACATCCATGCCATTGACAGCGGCTTTATCGACAAAGCGCTCGACGACCTCATCCTCATAGTGCCGGTAGCCCAGCAGGTTCTGCCCGCGCAAGAGCATCTGCAGCTTGGTCTTGGGAAGAAGCTTGCGGAACGTGCGCAGGCGCTCCCATGGATCTTCGTTCAGGAAGCGGATGCAGGAATCGAAGGTGGCTCCGCCCCAGCATTCCAGCGACCAGTAACCGGCCCGGTCGAGGTCCTCGCAGGCGGGGACCATATCTTCCATAGCCATACGGGTAGCGAGCAGGCTCTGGTGCGCGTCCCTCAAAATGAGGTCGGTAACTTCAATCAAACGTGGCATGAATTCGGTCCCTTCCGATTACCTACCAGCGTAACCACTAAGGAACCGCGAATCTGTGAGGCAGGTCACAGCGGAAGTGAAGAAGGTTGTGAATGCGTAAACTTTGGGTCGTAGGGGGTCGCCCGGCCCTGTTTATTTCCTATCTTTCGAGGGGGGAATCTGCTATTGTTTAGTTGCGTTTGATCTGAATCGGTCGTTCAGCAGCTTCTTGCCAACCAGCTAGTCCTGCAGCGCACCTCCGAACTCTCTTCCAGCGTAAAAATACACCGAAAGGTTACACAACTAGATATATGGAACAAGGAACAGTGAAGTGGTTCAACGACGCCAAGGGCTATGGCTTCATCAGCCGCCAGAGTGGCGAAGACGTTTTCGTGCATTTCTCGGCCATCCAAGCGGGCGGTTTCCGCAGCCTGCAAGAAGGCCAGAGCGTGGAATTTGAGGTCACCAAAGGACCCAAGGGCTGGCAAGCCGAGAACGTGCGGCCTCTCTAATTCAAGATTAGGCGCCGATTTTCTGAGGCCTGGAGCAAGCTTCCAGGCCTCTGGATTTTGTAACTTATCCCCACCCCTCCAGAATTTACACAACATCTTATTTTCCTAACACTTACAGATACTAATTAAGTAGCACCTTCGGGGTATGCGCTGGCACGGCTGTGCCATTCCCATTTGGGTGGAGTGGAAGTACTTTCCTAAGTGAGCAGTTCTGGGGGAGGGCTGCCCGGGCGTTCAGGACTCGAAAGAGTCGGAACGCCCGTTAAATTTTTGGGGAGAAAGACCAGCCCCTTAACCCGATCAGGCTACGGCTTCCGCCGCAACCTCCTTTTCCACGACCACTGAGCCGCTTTGATCCAGTGCCACTCGCATGATCCGGCAACACTCGCCACAAAGCCAGAAATACTCAGGCGGTCTTCTCGAGTTGAAGGATGATATCGCCGCAGGTGCGTCGATGAGATAAATCTTGCCAGTGCGGAAGTAGTGAAAAGGCTGGTTGCAGGATGGGTTGGCGCATTTTGCGGTCATGGTCTACCTCTGTCTACCTTTTAATCCCCGTCGTGCTCGTGTCCTGTGGAAGAGTCCGCCAGTCCAACGGGGATTCCGTGGCGTTCGCAGACGCGGTCGACAAGTTCCCATAGATCGTGTTTGGTTTCCGATGCGGAATCGCCTGAAAACGATGTGTGCTGATCGAAAAGGTTCGCCGGGTCCATTCTCAGGCCGCCAAACACCGTCGTATTTGGGCTTTCAATTCATTGTGCTCCCACTTACAGACGTTCAGGTGGGCGTCCGAGGTCAGTTTTCTCGTTCCACCCTTGCGCGTATGCAGCAGGAAGGGCAGAGCCGCAGGCTGGCGGCGGAGCAACTCTTCGCACAAGACAGCCGCGTCGACGTCTGACAGATGCTCGTCCACCAGGAGCAAGTCGAAGTGGATGCGGTCCGCCAGGATCAGCGCTTCCCGTCCGCTCCAGGCTGTGGCGGTGCTGTAGCCTTCGCTTTCCAGCATTCCTTCCAGAGCGATTAACACTTCTGCGTCGTCGTCAACGATCAGAATCTTGATCGGTTCGGTCATAGCCAATGCTCCTACCTTTTGTATGCGATCGCCGGGAGATACATTTACTGCCGATGGCTCAGGAGTCCAGAAGAACTACTCGGCCCTGGGAGTGAGTGGATGAGCGGTATAAGAAACCGCATTACATATCTTTAGGGCCGAGCCTGATCATCTTGAACGGGTGGCACACTTTCGTCTGTGATTGCGATCACCGGAAGACGAAGAAATTGCACCTTGACCGGTGGAAATCTTTTTTGCGGTCTATTTTCCCTGGAACACCGGCTGGCGTTTCTCAAAAAACGCCTTGATGCCCTCCTGATAGTCCTCGCTGTCATACACCTCGCGCCGCAACGACTGAATGCGTTCATAAGCTTCCGGGTTCAAAGGATGCGCATTGGCGAGCACGCGCAGCTCTTCCTTTAATATGCGGTGAACCAGAGGCGATGTTTCGGTGATGCGTTTTGCAACACTCATGGTCAGAGCTTCCAAGTGGTCCGGCGGCACGACATAATTAATGACACCTGCGCTCGCGAGCCTATCCGCCGCGATGGGTTGCGCAGTGAACAACATCTCTTTCACCAAATGCATTCCTGCCACTTTCAAGAAATTCAGGGTTCCAGAAAGGTTATAGGGGATACCAAGCTTCGCAGGTGTTAGGGCAAAGGTAGAAGTACTTGCAGCGATGATCACATCGCAAGCCATTACCAGCTCGCAAGCCCCTCCCCAGACTGAACCCTCGACCATGGCAATCACCGGCGCGGGGTGGGTTTCGATCGCCCGCACTGCCTGCCGCAGGGGATCGTTATAGGTCAAGGGATCGCGACCGTTGGTGGGTAATTCGCGGACGTCATGGCCCGCGGAGAAGACTTTCGCCCCTTTGGCCGCGCGGACGATGACCACGTTCACGGGACCGGACTTCATCGCCTCCAGGGCGTTGCAGAGATCATCGATCACCTGCTTGCTCAGGGGATTGACTTTCTCATGGCAAAGGGTGATGGTGCCGACGAAGTCCTGTATATGCGTCACAATTGTGCTCATGGCGATAGGGTTCTCCCTGGAGTTGTTGTTATTGTAGCGAGGCTTCGCGCTGGAACGATGTGACGCGGCGCACTCAAAAGGCTCGGGTACGATTCCCGTCGAAGTCTTTCGATCCTAATCTGCCGCGCCACTGATTTTTTCTTTGCCGCCTTCCAATCCGTCGCCCGATGAGTCCCGTACCTGATACGTCGGTTCATTGGACCGCCCTGGAGAAAGCGTATGAGAGTTTCCCAACTCAGCCTGGTTTTAGCTCTCGCCGTTATGGTGGGAACCGCGTTCGCGCAGAAACCCGGATCGCTCGCAGCCAATCAGACCTACGGCTTCGGCGCTGGCAAGCAACTCAAATTTACTTATACCGAGAACTTCGATTGCATTGATCAGCCGAACTCCGATCTGAACTTTAATGGCATTCCCGCAGATATGGATCCGGCGGAAATGCAGACTCCGATTTGTCAGGTCGGCACGCAGCCTACCATCAATCCCCCCGGTCAAGTTGGTAACCCGGCAGTGACTACCGAACCACTTTACGTTCTGGTTCCGATGTTCTCGGTCGACAACGATCAGAACCCCAACGACGCCATCACCTGCGACAACGTCGTGACCGGAACACTTTGCGGTCCAACGCTTGGGAGTACGCTGATCACCTTGTTCGGTTCGTTGCCCGAAGGATTCAAGGCAAAGCCGTTGGTGTATGCGCAATGTCCCGATCCCGGCACGGCGCCCGGCACCTGCACCATGCATGCCTCGCGTCTCGATCTGGGTCCCGCACTGGTTGCTCTCGGCTTGTTGCCTCCGCCGACCAGTAACGTGTTTCTGCCGACGCCGAACCACAGCCACGTTGTCATCAATCCTGACATCAACATCAAAGCGATCTGGTGGCAGGTGATTCCGGTTCTGGTTTTCAACGCCAGCGACTGGCCGCCAGAGAACGGCAACTCCGGCATCACTTCGGAACACACTCTACGCGTGGCCGAACAGGCTGGAGACGCGACCGAAGTTCCCTCGAACTTCTTCTTGTTCTTTAGTTCTTACACCACGAGTTCCTCCGATCACATGCAGATGCATTAGATCGAAGGCCACGGAGAGCGAGGCCGGGGGCCTCGCTCTTTTTGTCTTCTGCATGGCCTAGGCCGCATGGACGAGTCCGCCTCGCCGCGCTATGCTTCCCGGACGCGCCGCGGGAGGAAACGCCATGAAGGTCCAAGGAATGCCTACAATCATCACCCTGATACTGGTCGTTCTGTTGTCCTCACCTGGTCTTCTTCCCGCAGGCCAGCATTCCCAGACATCAACTCACGTGCTAGAGATCCGTTCCTACAACCTCAAACCCGGCGTCCGCGATCGCTTCCAGAAGCGTTTTGTGGAAGAGTCGCTGCCCCTTCTGACGAAATACAGAGTAGATGTCGTCGCCTATGGTCCTTCCCTGCATGATTCAGATTCGTGGTTCCTGATGCGCTCCTATACGAGCATCGAAGAACGGCAACGGAGCGAGGACGCCTTCTACGGAAGTGATGATTGGAAGAAAGGACCTAGAGAAGCCGTGATGGCGGATATCGAGAGCTATACCACGATCGTCATACAAGTCGACGAAACAACTTTGAAGGGATTTCGGCGGTTGCGGCGATAGGGAGCCCGCGGGTTACTTCTCGGAGATGGTGAAGTTCACAACCGACGAACCGTTGGGACTGACGGTCACTTTCTTTTCCCAGGTGCGTGGATCACTGAATACAGGGCGCTCGACGCGACGCTCGGTCAGTACGTCAAATGAAGCTTCCTGGCGTAGGAGTTGCCATCCCTCGTGCCAAGCGACCAGTTCATAGTCCCCTGGCGGAACGCCGGTGAGCTTGAAACGTCCATCCTCGTCAGTCACCGCGTAGTAAGGATGGGTTACGACGAGAAGTTCCGCATTCATCCAAACGTGCCCGCCGTTACACTTCAGATTCACCAGGCCGGGGCTCGGCATATTGCGGGTGGTGATGCGGTTCTCGAAGGGAAACGGCAGATTGAAGGTCGCTGCGCCGTCCATGTGAACCGTGTGTAACACGGGATCGGAACTTTTCATCTGTAGCGCAATACTCTCGGGCACGACGAGAATGTGGGGCTCGTACTCGCAGCGCTTCTGATCGAGAGAGCGCCGGGCTTCAGGAATGTCCATCGCCTTCCCGCTGGAAATGTTCTTGAGGAATACGACCGTGTTCGCTACTCCACCCTCTGAGCCGATGATCAGGCGTTGCAGATCTCTCTTCTTGTGCGAGTCGGGATCGCAAACTTCGGGGTCCTTATCAATCGGCATGGTCAGTGAGGCCGGCTGATGACCCGACCACTTCACAACGCCGCTGATGGTGCCAGGATTGCTGACGGAAATGACTTGATAGCCGCTCTGGGCCCAGGCTTGATGGGCCGCGGTCAATAGAATCGCAAGAAGCGCAGCAATGTAGATCCGGCGGAACATCCCCACTACCCCCAGCATTACTGACAGGGTAGTCACCTTTCGTGACAGGAACAAATTACGGAGGTAATGGCAATCAGGAAATAAGGGCTTATCCGGATGGCGACGCTGTAGTTCGCGGGTGAACCGAAGAATGTTGTGAATGCTTCGCCGGAGCGGTCGGAGAGGCTTCTCCGAAGGCGCCGGGTGGGTCGAGGGAACATTTTTTAAGGAACGCGGACTGACTCAGAGATCCCTCTACCCACGAGCGAATGTCCTCCATGCTCGCGGCGGCAACTCCGCCGCGTTCATCGACGAAGATCACAACAATTCCTTCCGCCGCGGCTTCAGAGCTGTGAACCATTTCCTGGTAGCGTTCAGTGAAGACATTTTGAACGAACTGCAAGCGGTTTCCGGTTGGCCGGTTCATGGCAGAACCGTCAGGCCTGGCCCAAATGAAGAGAGCTTTCTTGCCTTTAAGCCGCGTCCAGTCGCCGGCGAAGTCGTCAGTGTTCTCGCGAATCACTTCGAATCCGGGAGTTGGGGCGGGTTTGCTTCTGGCAGCGAGCGTTGACTCATCGGCTCCAGCGGCGGTTTGCACTTGTGCGGCGCGCACCCATCCGATAACGCCGTTCTCGAGTTGAAGTTTGATCCACGAGCCTCGTCGTTCGAGAACTTCGAATTCATCGTCGACCTGGGGACGGAGCAGGACAGGCGCGTTCTCGTCGGGCGAGTTCACGATGGTGATATGCGGGCGCGTGACGCAGGCATAGTTCACCTCGACGGTGTGGGGATTCTCCAGTTTCTTGATTTGATCCTGGAGGCCCGTGATGCGGCGATCCGTGTCTTCCTTCTGCTGCTTCGCTGTGGCGATCCATTGGGTCAGTGTGGCTTCGTCCGCTGACTTGTCACGCAAGTAGTCGCTCAGGCGGTCGAGCAGATCGTTTTCCAGACGTCCCGTCGATTCGAGGTTGCGATAACCGGCCTCGGGCAAGTCGGGCCCGGTGTACCAGGCGGAGACGTTCGCCTTAACCCGAACGATGACCTTTTTGTCACCCCTGGGATCGAGTTCAATCTTGTATTCGTAATAAGGACGCTGGTAATCCTTCAAATTGATGCGGCCTACTTCGGCAAACCCTTCTATCGAGGGCAAGCGGTTCCCGGTGTAGGCTCCAATATTATCCAACGCGGCTTTGACGGAGGGCAGCGAGAAAGGGAATTCGCGTTCCACTGCGCCGCGCGTAGTTTGACCAGGCGCGACCAGGGCTCCCGCAATCAGGAGCAAAGAGCAGCAGCTGAGGAATTTCATTGCGGGACCTCGAGCATCAAGCGATAGACCCATCCTTGGGTTCCGCCGGCTGCTTGCACGCGATACCAGGAGCGCGTCTGCATCAAGACGGTGACGGCATCCCCCTGGGAAAGCGATCTTACTGTCTTCGACTCGTTATACGGCTGCGCCTTCAGATCGGCGGTGGCAGTTTTCACTCGCCCGGGCTTGCCTCCGGAAACCGCGCTGACTTTTCTGGAGAGTTCTCTTTCTTTTGCATCCGCTGTTTTAAGGTCGGCGCGAGCCTGGTCCAGCTGAGAAAGGAGGGCCTCCATTTTCTTTTCTTCGGCGGCATACTGGGCGTCCTGCTTGTCTTTGGCTTCCTTGTCGTCAATGTCTTTGATCTGGTCAGAGATCGCGAGGAACTCGGCATTCTCAACCGTGCCGTCAGAAGGATGGTAGTGATGGTGACTATCTTCCTGGAAGATGGCGTCGATGTTCAGGCGGGTCGACTTCGGCCCTAGTGCTTTCACCACGTAGCGCACCGTGACGGTGCCGACATCATTGCTTTGGAAAAAGTGTTCAGGAGCTAGGGTGTCTTTACGAACCTTGTAGAGAACTGTTCCCGGGGCGGGCTGGGTATGGAAAGCGTTGGAAGTTGTACCTGGACCGGCACCGTAGAGTTCTGCCACGCCCTTGTACTCGGAACTGCCGCGCACCACTCCATCTTCTGAGACCTGTTTCACTACCAGCAGAACACGATCATAGCTTTCGTCGAGGTCGATGGTAAACCCGTCGCCGTAGTGCGTGGTATCGCGCGCAGGCACGAACCTCGCACCCGCCAGCACGAGCAATATGCAGAGTATGTACGGAAAAGGCCTGAGTCGCATCATGAGGATGAATCGCTTCTCACTCAGGAAATAGAAGCGCGACAACTTCTTGGCCCCCCAGCCAACTACTCCGACCGTCTCGTGGCCGAGACGGACTCCGCTAGCGCTTAAAAACCATCATGACGGCAAGCACCACCGGCAAATAAATCACCGAGGCATGCAGCAAATGGCTTGCCGAAGCTCTCGAACTCGACTGCACCAGCTTGACGCCATAATACAGGAAAAAAGCACCTGAAGCCGCCATACCCACCAGGTAGAGCAGGCTGTGATCGAGAGAGAATCCTGGGAAGAACGTCGTCACCAGCAGCAGAACCGTAAAGCCGATGATCTCGGCGTGCGTGAAATGTCCGTCAAGATCAAAACGCGGCAACATGCGGAAGCCCGCACGCTCGTAGTCCTCGCGGTACATCAGGGCAATCGCCAGAAAGTGCGGGAACTGCCACAGGAACAGGACGGCAAACAGGAACCACGCTTGCAGGTTCAAGCTGGCGGCGGCTCCGGCCCATCCAATCAGAGTTGGCATCGCGCCCGGGAAGGCCCCCAACAGCGTGCAGAGTGGCGTCTTGCGTTTGAGCGGCGTGTAAATGAGCAGGTAGGACAGCAAGGTGGAGACGGCAAGGAGCGAGGTTAGCGGGTTCACCGCGAACCACAAATAGAGCCCGCCCACGACGCTGAGCGCCAATCCGAAGATCAAGGCTTCGGTGGCCGAGACTCTGCCCGAAGGCAGCGGACGGCCGGCGGTACGCTTCATATCGGAATCGTACTTGCGCTCCATGTACTGATTGAGCGTCGCTGTGCCGCTGGCTACCAGAAGGGTCCCAACCACGGTCTCAATCATCCCCAACCAGTTCAACCGGCCATGGCCACCCATGTAGTAGCCCGCTGAGGTGGTCATGAGGATCAGCAGGTTCACTTCTGGCTTGGTGAGAATGTAATAGTCCCGGAGTTTCGAGACCAAGGTCGAGGTTCGCGTCTGCGATTCCATCATTTGGGTAGTTGCCAACGGTCTTGGGTTCATGGGCCTTGCGTCCTGAACTACCAATTCCCATCTAGGTCAGCGGAAGCCTCGGCTCTGCACTGGTTCCGCTTGTGATAAAGGATGCCGATCATAAAGACGGTCATCAGGGTGGGAGGAACGATCAGAATCAGGATCCCACTCTTTAATGCTTCAATCATACGCTGGCCGGAAGCAGCAGCCTGGGTGTAGCAAAGGGCACAACTTTGGGAGAATGCCGGCAGGGGAACCGTGACCAGCACCAACCCCACGAATGCCATTATCGCAAAATTTATCAGTTTTCGGTGCGCGCCACGATTCGCCACAGCCACTGCCTCCCTGATTTCATACTCTACTTGCCGGTGTTTGCGTACGGCACGCCGCGCTCCATGCGAAAGCTATCGGTCCAGCCATACTGCATTCCGGCCAGAACTGAAATGGTGAAAATAATCACAAACCACAGCAGTCCGCGCGTCTCGTCGAGAAGGTGCATAAAGAACAAGACACCCAGACCGGCCTCAACGAAGGCGAGAACCAGCATGCGGAAAACCGCCTGGCTAGTGTCGATGTTCTGATACGCGATCACGAACTGTAATCCAGCGATCACCAAGATGCAAATGTAGATGCCGATGTATTTTCCGATGCCACCACTGCTTTGCTCGCTTGCAGCCATTTTCGTTTGCTCCAGTCTCGTTGTTTTTACCGAGCCAAGGTCTAATCGAACGGTTAACGCGCCACGTTCAACAGGTAAACCAAGGGCACAACGAACATCCACACCAGGTCGACAAAATGCCAGTAAAGGCCCATCGTTTCCATGTCTTCGGCGTCGAGGCGGCCGGCATTAAAGCGCATGCCCACAACCAGCAGAGCCACGATGCCGCCGGTGACGTGGAGCAGGTGCAATCCTGTAATGCTGAAGAACGCAGCGCCAAAGTTCGCGTTTCCCCACGGATTGTGGAAGAGAGTGACGCCTTCGTCGATCATTCCCAACCACTCGCGGATGTGGAGGATCGCGAATACAATTCCGAGGGCGGCGGTAATCATGGTGAAGCGGAACGCACCGGCGCGGTCACCCAACCTGGCGGCCCGAACACCCAACAGCATGGTGAGGCTACTGGTAACCAGAATGAACGTCATGATCATGGCGTTCACTATGGTGGGCGAGAATTTGAAGGGCGTTGGCCAGCTGGGCGCAGCATTACGCAAAAATCCGTAGGCCAAAAGGCATGCGGCAAAGGTCATCGTGTCAGAAATGATGAACAGCCACATCGCCATCTTCTTGGAAGTAACCTTGAACGGCGACGACCCAACTACTCCCGCCGGGGATTGACTTTGCACCGCTATATCTGCGTGGCTCACAGCGCCTCCTCTTTCGTTGCGTGTTAGAGCTTGACCCACAGCAAAATCAACAGATAAATCCAAAGCACATCCATGTAGTGCCAGTAGCGGGCGGTGGCTACGAGGGTGCTTCTGCGTAACACACCAGCATTCAACTTGCGGATGACGTGCAGCAAACCGCCCAGGCCGCCGAGAATGTGCACCGCGTGCGCCGCAGTCAGGACGTAGAAGAACCCACTATTCGGATTCGTCCAGATATACAGGCCCTTGGCGATTAGCTGCCGCCACGCCAGGTACTGGCCAGCGACAAACATGATTCCGAGAAACAAGGTGACATACAGCCACAGCCCCGGATTCTTGACTTCGCTGCGCAGGCCCCCCATGTATCGCGCAATGGGCTTACGCGACAGTTCCAGAGTGACGCTACTCAACAGCAGAAGCACCGTATTGAAGTAGAGAATGGGCGGAACACTGAGATGTTGCCAGTCCAATGACGCGCCCTGCCGCACGATCAGCGCGCTGGTAAAGGCGGCGAACATCATAGTGATCCCGAACAATCCCACCCAGATCGCGGTCGACGCGGGAGGAGGAGAGTAATCCTTTACCGCCCGTAGGTCGCCGTCGGCTGGGAGAAGATTCTTCCAGCCGCCATTGCCCGCGTCGCTTACGCGCGGTTCGAAAGTCTCGATCTGCGGCGGTTCATGGACTGTCGTTGCCATACTCAACTCCCCCAGGGTTTGACTGCGAATTTCTTACGGCTCGTCGTGCCCACCCTTGATTTGCTCGGGCGACGTTTGCATCACGTAATCTGCGCCGCTGGCGGTTTCCACGCCGTACTGGTACGGGTCGTGGTAAACCACCGGAAGTTCCGCGCCGAAGTTGTTATGCGGCGGCGGTGAAGAGGGCGTACTCCACTCGAGCGAAGTGCCCTCCCAAGGATTCAGCGGAGCTTTTTCTCCCCAAAACCGACTGTGGATCAGATTGTAGAGAAAGATGAACTGCGCCAGGCCGGTCAGGACTGCGGCCACAGTGATGAACTTGTGCAAAGGAATCAGCGGTTGCAGGTAGTCATCTACGAACGCCTGGTAGCGACGGACATTGCCCGCCATGCCCAGGTAGTGGAAAGGCATGAAGATGCAGTAGGCGCCAACGAAAGTAAGCCAGAAATGAACCTTGCCGAGGGTGTCGTTCATCATCCGCCCGAACATCTTCGGGAACCAGAAATAGGTTCCCGAGAAGATGCCGAAGATCGCGGCGACGGCCATCACCAGGTGGAAGTGACCGACCACGAAGTACGTGGCGTGCAGCATGATGTCGATCGAGGGTTGCGCCAGGAAGAATCCGCTCACTCCGCCGCTCACGAACATCGAGATGAATCCCAGCGCGAACAGCGAAGCGGTGTTGATTCGTAATCGAGAACCGTACAAACTTCCAACCCAGATGACCACGACAATCGTTGACGGGATGGTGATGACCAGCGTCGGGAAAGAGAACGCCAGTGAAGAGAATGGGTTCATGCCACTGACGAACATGTGATGCCCGTAGACCATGTAGCTCAGAACTGCCAAAGCACCCATCGAGTAGATCAGCGTGCGGTGGCTCAACATGGGTCTTCGCATGTTGGTGATGAGCACGTGCGAAACAATACCCATACCGGGGATGATCGCAATGTACACCTCGGGATGGCCAAAGAACCAGAACAGGTGCTGCCACAGAAGCGTTGAACCGCCGGAGTGCGCCTGCAACTGGTCGTTAATCACCAGGTTCGACGGAATGAAGAAGCTGGTTCCCGCCACGTGATCGAGAATCAACAGAATGCCCGCGGGAAGCAGCACGGCAAAAGCGGTCAGGCCCATGCACGAAGTGATGAACCACGCCCATGCGCTGAGAGGCAGGCGCATCAGGCTCAAGCCTTTCACTCGCATGTCGAGCGTCGTGGTGATGAAATTCAACGATCCCAGCAATTGGCCAATGCAAAAGATGCCGATGGCTGTGGCCCACAAGACCTGCCCGGTACCTTGTCCGGGACCGGCGACAGCACCGACCGCGCTCAGGGGCGCGTAGGCGGTCCAACCGGATAGAGGCGGTCCGTCGCTAACAAAGAACGCCGAGCACAGGACCAGAAACCCCACAAAGGTCACCCAGAATGACATCATGTTGAAGTGAGGGAACGGCATATCCTCGGCTCCAACCTGAATGGGCAAGAAGTAGTTGCCGAAGGCTGCGAAGGGAGCCGTGGTGAGCACGAAGAACACCATGATGGTGCCGTGCATGGTCATCAACTGGAGGTAGTACTCGGGGGTCATGATCCCGCCCGGCGCACCGTTCTTGGAGAGCAGTTGCAGTCCGGGTATCGCGAAGTTGGTCCATCCCAGGTGGATTCGCATGAACCACGAAAGCACCATTCCGATAAATACTGCCACTAGGGCGAGCCCGTAGTACTGCAGGCCAATCACTTTGTGATCGAGGCTGAAGACATGCTTCCGGATGAAGCTGGTCGGAGCATGATGTTGAGCCGCGTGCGCTGACATGTCGTGCATTTGTTCACCTCATCGAAGAGACGGTCCGTCCACCGCGGCGTAGCGGGGAAGGATCCGGCTACTGCAATGCTGCCTGCTGTTTAATCCACTTATCGAAGTCTTCCGGCGCCATCACTTCCAGGTACGCCTTCATGTTGTAGTGACCCAAGCCGCAAAGCTGGGTGCAAACAATCTCATATTTGCCGGGCTTAGTCGCGGTGAAATGCAACGAGACGTCGAGACCTGGCACGAAGTCCTGTTGCACGCGCAACTCACGGACGAAGAACGAATGTCCAAGATCCTTGGAATGCATCAGCAGATGGATCTCACGGTTGGCTGGAATTGCCAACTCGGCGGTCACGATGTCATCTTTGGAATCGGGGTCGTTCGTGGTGTCGAGGCCGAAGAAGTTTTCGCTGGCTTCGTCGATCTTATCGGGATGCAAAGGTCCGAACTTTCCATCGGGGCCAGGGTAGCGGAAGTAAAACGCAAACTGTCCCGCTTGAACTTGCACCGGAAGGGCATCAGCCGCGGGTGGGGTGAAGTATATGGTTGCCCAGGCTTTTGTGCCGAAAACGCCCAGGGCCAGCACCTCGGTCCCTACCAGAAGGAAGGCGGCCGCCACCAATCCTTTTGCGCCGCCGGGAAAGTACAGGATCTTGGCACCGGGTCCGCGGGAAGAAAACTTCCAGATGAAAAATGCGAGGACAAACTGCGCCGCCAGAAACGAGACCCCCGCTTCCACCATTGTGTCGGAAGTTTGCTCGTCAATGAGCTGACCGTGGGTGGAGATGTCTTGCGGCGGTCCCCAAGTATGGAGAATGATGGGGATTGCGGAAGCGATTGCAATCACAACGATCGTCACTGCAAAGAATTTCGCCATGGTGTCTCGCTTTAGGGCTGAAGTTACAAGTGCCGGCCGTGAAGTCACGGGCTGCCGACGCTGATCGACAGCCCGCTCAAATCGCGCAGGACTACTTCGCTTTAAAGGTGAAATCGGCTTTGGCCGGAGACCCTGCCGCAACCGTCACTTTCTGCGTTTGCTTTCCGTACTCTTCCTGCCACGCGGTCACCGTATAGGAACCGGGCGGCACGTCGAGTGTGTAAGAACCACTGTCGGTCGTGGTTGCATTCGGCCCCTTCACGACCACAAAGTAGCCATGCATCCAGGGGTGAATGTTGCACTTCACCGGGATCATCTCTTCCACTTTCCAGCTGGTCACGATCGGCGGCGACCCCGGCGGCTGAGACTTGTTCCACGGGATGTTTCCAGCCAGCGGATTCGGTTCCGGGTGAATGTTGTGCGTAGTTTGATCGCTGGTGGTGACTTTGAACTGCTGCCCGGCATCCATCGAGAGGACGTGGGGAGTGTACTGACAACCCTTCTGGTCGAAGGTCGGCTGTTCGGACGGAACCGCACTGCCTTCGGTCGCGCTCAGGCCTTCAGAGATGTAGAGGACAACGTTCGCCAGCCCTCCACCCGAGCCAACCACAACGTTTTCCAACTTCGCAGGATTGCTTTCGTGTTGTTTCACACAATAGGGGTCTTTCGACATGTCGATGCCCTTCATGTGCGGAGCCGTACCGTCGAGTTTCACGGTGCCGGTAATCTTGCCCTGGGCCGCGGCGCTGACCCCCCGCGTCGCGTATAAACAACCGAACGCGATCACGAACAGAGTCGAGGCCATTACTGCTAGTTTGTAGCGGGCTTTCATTCGTTCTCTCCTATCTCAAACTTTTCTATCGAATTGCAGGTTCTCGCCATCAAGCCGTTATTGCGCCGTCGGACTCACCGGTTTCAGACCCAGTTGATGAGCGAGGGCCTTCTCCTTGGAGTTCGTCGGCTGCAGTGAGCGCAGGTAGAACACGAGATCCCACGCTTCGTCCGGTTTGATGTTATCTGACCAGGATGGCATCGGAGTGCCATCGAGACCCGTCATGAAAATCTTGTACAAATCGGTGTCGCTGGTACCACATTTGAATCGCGTCTCGTCGTGGAAGTTGTACGGTTTGATGGGAGCGCCCAAGTCGTCCTGCAGGGTGGAAGCTGAAGGTCCATTGCCGCGGCCTTCGACTCCGTGACACTTCCAGCACTGCACGCGTCCAAACACCGCCTGCCCGTCTTTGAGACGGTCAGCCGTGAGCGCAGGCTCGGGCGGCACCTGGATCGGAGTGCCGGGTTTGTCAGACGCAAAACGCGGCGAGAAATGCTTCACGTAGGCCACAAGGTCTACGCGCTCCTGATCGGTGAGTGGAATCCACTGCGGCATGTTCGAGGTCACTAATCCCCGGCCGATCGTGTCGAATAGATCTTCGTCGGTCGGCAGGGTGCCGGTTGGGGTAGAGCGGCACTTGAAGATGCCAAGCGTGAAATTGCGGGGTTTGGGATCGAGCCACATTGCGTTTTCGCCTTCGCCGTCGCCCAAGTCCCCGTGGCATCCCACGCAGAAACGCCGGTAGGTCATTTTCGCCGCCTCGGCGTGACCGGTGCGACCTCCGACGTGGGCCTCCATGTTCATGCGCGTATCTTCATCCATTTTGGTTAACTGTGCGGAAGAGGCAGCACAGAGCGTAAGAACCAGGGCAGCGCCCAGGCACAGCTTCCAGTTTTGTGTTTTCATGCGCATCCGTCTCCCTCCTCTTAAAAGTCGAAGTCAAATCCCAGCATTAAGCTGCTGCTGGTGAGTGCACCGCCATCCGGGGCAGCGCCTTGTTGCCGAACCCACGAATACTCGTTATGCCAGGCAAAACCCGCCCGGCTGGTCATGATGGGATAGTAGCGATACCCGAAGGTGTAAGCGTCGATATTGCTCTGATTCGAAGGGGTTCCGGGTAACGATTGCTGCGACATCCGCACCCACTCTGACCGTTGAATGAAGATCAGCTGGGGATTGACGGTGTAATGCGTTTCGACAAACGCACCATTCCATGTCGGGGACTGCGCTCCAGTTGGCAACGGTTGGTTGGCCTGCGTATTGCTTCCGAAATACGCGCTGTCGGAACCGTGCTGGAAGTAGACGTTGATGTCGAATTTGTTCACGTAAAAGATTCCGAAGATTCCTTCACGCGTGAACCCCTTGTTCCCCAACCCAGAACCCGGGATGGGAATTCCACCTTGAGTCCGGTAATACGTGGGTGCCTCGCCGGCAAAGACATATGCGCCGATACGCTGCAGCCCGAGTCCGCCGAGGTCGAAAGCCTGACTGCCGGTAGCGAACAGGCTGTAGGAATTTCCATTAGGCAAGCCTGGCTGCCCGTCATTGGAACTGAGCAATGCCGCCGACAGGCGGGTGTGGTCGTTGACAGAATGGCCCATCCACTCGACGCCCAGTTGGTTGTCTCCAACCTGTCCGAATGAGTTGGTATCGCCCATCGGTGTGAAGTGATAGAGGTTGTAGAAGCCGCCGTTGTTGGAAATGGTAAGGATCCGCTTCTCGGAGATCATGTTATCGAGCTCGAACTTTCCGAGCTTGACGTTTAGCCAAGAACTGCCGAAGAGGTTGTCCAACCTGCCCATGACGGTCTCAAAATGAAACGCGCCGCTGCTGTCGGAGGAAGGGAGAACGTAGAAGGAAATGTTCTTTTCCAGAGTCCCGCCGGTGTGGAAGTCCAAACCAGTGATGTCGAAGCCGTGGGAGGTGATCTGGGCCTCGCCGGTGCCACCGCCAGCGGTGTCCACGGCGACCTTGTCCGTGCTCTCTCGATGCCAGTTAGGAGTAATGCGGAAGGTGACCGGCCAATAGCTGGGGTTCTGCCAGATCGGAGCGTCCCGATCATTCATGAGTTGGTAGCCGTTATCCTTGAAACGCCAGCCAAAATCGTTCAGCTCTGGCCACGCGATGTGGCAGGCAGAACATCTCAAGCCGTACTTCCTGGCGAATGCAGGGAGCGCGCTCGCGTTTTGGAGACTTCCTAAGCAGAAAAAAACGAGCAGCAAAAAACCCGCGAGACTCCTACGGGACGAGGCCATGCAGTCCTCCTGTGTAGAGTCAACGACTTCGTATTAACGACAAGTTCCTGGAAAAACGCACCCCACATAGATGCGTGCAGGCGCACTTATTAACACGTTCAGAACAGCACAGTCAAGAAAATTAAAAAAAACGGCCAAAAACCGGTCATCTTCAACCGACACTCTTCAAACCATTTATCGGCTTCCAGGGAGGTCTAAAAAATCGAGACTGCTAATCATCGATGCCTCTCGGCCGCCCGAGAATCCGCTTGCGGGTTGACAGGTTACACGAAATTTCGCGCTATGCTGAAAAATATGACGAAGACTCGGCCGCCCTCGCGTGATCGCGATTTGATTCAAATCGTGAATGCGGCGCTGGCGGAAGTAACGCGCAGGAGCGGTTCGAGGCTCGCTTGCACGCCCGGATGCACCCAGTGCTGCATCGGGCCTTTTCGCATTAACCAACTCGATGCGGCGCGCCTTCAACAGGGTCTGCGAGATCTGCGGAAGGTGGGTCCGGAGCGGGCCCAACGAGTCAGCAAACGGGCTGAAGATTCCGTGGGGCGGCTATCGCGAGACTTCCCCGGCGATCCAATAACAGGCGTGCTAGATGAAGGTCCACTGGCGGACGAGAAGTTCGCTGACTTCGCTAACCATGAGCCTTGCCCGGTTCTCGATCCTGAAACCGGACTCTGCGACCTGTACGAGTCACGTCCCATGACATGCCGCGTGTTTGGTCCGCCTGTGCGATCGGAGGAAGGCCTTGGAGTATGCGAACTCTGCTTCCAGGGAGAGAGCGCGAAGCAGATTGCAGAGTGCGAAATGATTCCCGACCCGAATGGCCTGGAGGAGAAACTTCTGAGTCAAATGGAGAAAAAAAGCGGCGAGCGAGGAGAAACCATCGTTGCCTTCTGTTTGGTTTGACCCTAAGGCTGACGTCATTTTTTCATCTTAACAAGTGGTTCTTTTTCAATTAGTTGCCCATGTTTCCTGAGGTAGCAATGCAACATGCACTTTCGTGCCTGAAGGCCGCCCTGCTGTGGGCCGATGGAGGAAATGAGCGCTGGAGGTCTGTCCTTGTGATGGACCCGGCCAGCCGATTTCGGGCAGAGAAAGGAACACAATGTCGATCGGGGCGGTAACGCCGAATTTAGCAACGAATGGCAGCCATCTGAGGCCGGAGCGTGAGGACATGCAGGCCCTGCAGCAAGCTCTCCGTAGCGGAGACCTGGCGGGAGCGCAACAGGCTTTCACGCAGTTTAAGCAAGACTTCCACGCAGCTCACAACGGCAACGCGCTCTACCAGACAGGCGTGTCCGACACCCTCAAACAGGACCTACAGCAATTGCAGACTGCGTTGAAGTCGGGAGACTTGGCCGGAGCGCAGCAGGCATTCCTGCAGTTCAGGTCGGACTTCAAGAGTCAGCAGGCGCCGCCCAAAGAGCCGCCAGTCAGTAATGACAACGATAGCGACGATGCGAAGTCGACGGGCAGCATCAACGTACTGGCGTAACGTTCGCTTCTCCAACCGCATGGAGGTTCAACGAGGAAACAACCTCGCGGAGCCTCCACGTCTTTACGGAAATCAGATTCGCAGAGCCGCGGCGGCATCAAGGCGGCTCATCTTCAGATCGAGCAGGGCCTGATTCGCTTGTTCGAGCGGGTACACCCGCACATCAGTGGCTAGCGGAACTTCCGCCGCCAATTCCAGGAACTCTCTCGCGTCCCTCCGAGTGCTGTTTGCGACGGTGCGAACGGTGCGCTCTTGGTAGAGCAGCGAATAATCCAGTTGCGGGATTGCGCTCATGGTAATTCCGGCCAGGGTCAGAGTTCCGGCTTTGCGCAGGGCGCGCAAGGCCTTCGGAATGAGCGCGCCGGCGGGAGCAAAAATGATGGCGTGATCGAGCGATTCCGGCTGAGCGTCTGCCGCATCCCCGGCCCATACTGCTCCGAGCTTCAAAGCGAGGTCGCGATGAACCGCCGCTCGCGTGAAAACGTAGACTTCCCTCTTTTGATATCGCGCCATCTGCAGAACCAGGTGAGCCGATGCGCCAAATCCGTAAAGTCCCAACCGTTCGTCCTCGCGAGTTCCGGTTAAGCCATATGAACGGTAACCGATGATCCCAGCGCAGAGCAGCGGGGCGGCGTGCTCATCGGAAAACATCTTCGGGATCGGCAGCGCATAGCCTTCACCGACGACGATAAATTCGGCATAGCCGCCGTTCACGTGATATCCCGTGAAGCGCGCATGATCGCAGAGGTTCTCCAGATCCTTCCGGCAAAATGCGCATGTCTGATCAGTGGAGTAGAGCCACGGGACGCCGACCCGGTCTCCTTCTTTGAAGTTTCGGACACCGGCACCACAGCTTTCGACCATCCCGACAATCTGGTGGCCCGGTATGAGAGGAAGCTTTGGGAGAGACAGGTCACCCTCGACCGTATGCAGATCTGTGTGGCAAAGTCCGCAGCATCGGATCCGCAAACGAAGTTCGCCCGGTCCAGGCGTGGGGATAGGTATATCTTCCAGACGAAGCGGAGATTGCTCTACCGACATAGTGCGCGATAACACCATCGATCGCATACATCCAATTTTATTCTTGCTGCGCTCGTTGCGGGAAGAAAGACCGAGCAGATTCTGCGGAACGCGTGCCGAAAAACAGTGCTTCCATTACAATTAAGCAATCATGCAAAGAGCATTCTTTTTTTTGTTCCTGGCTATTTGTGTATCCGGATGCAGCAAAGGATCAGGCCCGGCGGCGACCGCGACTCCCGCATCTTCCGAGGTTCCTGCCGCAGCTTCGTCTGATGCGAAAACGGACGCCGTTCAGCAGAAACTAGCGGAGTTCGCAGGCGCTCCCGCTTCCGATTGTGGCCGTCTGAATTCGCAGGCTGATGACCAACTGAAGGCCGCGAGCACCTGCGCGATGGGTACCGCTCAGGCCAAACATCCCTTTTATGTTGCCTATGACATGCCCGGCATGACCGTGGGAGTTGCGGGTAATTCCGATGGAAAGCTCTTCACCGTGCAGGCACAAGGATCGGCCGACATAAGCAGCGGGGCTTGCCCTTCGCAGTTGCGCGTTGCGCCCAGCGGCAGGATTACTTGTTTCGCACCGGGGGATATGGGATCGATGGGCGCAGGTGTACACAATGGCATGCCCCAGCCGAATGGAATGATGAATCCCCACGCGGCCGGTGGGTCAAGCGCTCCTCCAAAGCACTTCTAGGCGTGATCTTCCCGGCTGACGACCGTGTACTTACTGAGAACCGCGTCACGGGAGATGACTCCCTCGATCTTTCCGAAGTCCGCGCGGCTGACCACTGGAACGATCGGTTCCTGATAAACGTAGCGTAGAGCCATTTCCAGCGGCAGGTCGGGATGCAAGTAAGGCAACCGGCCTGTCGGCAGCGCCGTTCCCAGAGTCATCTCTCCTTTCCCTTCACTCGCCAGACGCGCGAGCAATTCTTGCGTCACGCTCGTCCATCCCGTGGGGTGGAGGCGCACCAGATAAAGATCGGCCTGGGAACCCTGCACGCGCTGGTTGGCGTCAGTGACAATCTCGTTGTCTTCTAAAATCGGGATCGGCGCAATCTGCATGGCGTCTTCGACGCGTAAAACACTCTCTTCGCGCTGTTCCTCGAGCGAGGGCAAATCCAAACCGTCCTGCCGAGTCAGCAGATCGAAGATCGGCGTGGGTTGAAAACTCCGCGAGATTACGTAAGCGATGGTATTAGCGACGATGACTGGAACGATAATGGAATAGTTTCCGCTGACTTCAAGCACCATAAAGACAGAGGTCATGGGCACGCGCAGGAACGCGGCGAACAGCACTCCCATGCCGACCAGCGAATAGGTTGCAATCGAGCCAGTTAGAGTTGGGAAAAAGTGGTGTTCGACGACACCTACGGCCCCGCCCAGCATGGCGCCGACAAACAAGGTTGGGGCGAACATGCCGCCTGGAGTTCCACTCACGAAAGATGCCGTCGTGGCGACAATCTTCAGCATCGCGAGGATCGCCAGCATCTTCCAGGTGAATTGGTTGTGCATGGCTTGATCCATGAAGCCGTAGCCTGCGCCCATCACCTGCGGGGCGCCGAGATATCCGATAAGACCCACGAGCAGCCCGGCAATGGCAGGTTGAAAATATTGCGTCCAGCGCGGCAAAGCCTTTAGACGAGGGCGAAAGAAGCAGATGCCTTTCGCGAAGATAATCGCGGCGAAGGCTCCGATCGCGCCCAATGCGGCGTAAGCCAGCAACTCCTGGGGGCGAATCAAACCAACTGGGGGGATGCGAAATAACGGCTCGGATCCCATGAAGAAGCGAACGACGACGACGCTAGAGATGGCCGAGAGAACAACAGAACCGAGAATGCCCGCGCTCCACCGACCAATGACCTCTTCGATCACGAATAGCACTGCGGAAATAGGAGCGTTGAACGCTGCCGCGAGTCCGGCCGCCGCTCCAACCGGGGCGAGTAGACGTAGCCTTTCCCGAGAGAGGCGAAGATATCGTCCGAGGGCTGACGCGAGGCTGGCACCAATTTGCAATGACGGATCTTCCGGGCCGAGAGAGTGTCCACTGCCGATGGCGAGCGCGGCCGTGATGAATTTGCCCACGGCGGTGCGGAATGGGATGTATCCGTTGTAAATGTAGAGCGCGGCTTTGGTCTGGTTGACGCCGCTGCCGCGAACCGCTGGAAAAACGTGCAGGACGAGAACGGCGACCACAAGGCTTACGAGAACGGGAGCCAGCAGAAGACGAAGCTGGTGGGGCTGCGGCACTGGGCCCAGCAGCGCGATACGGCTCCAATCGATCGCGATGCGAAAGCAGACGACTGCCAAACCGGAGAACAGGCCGATGAAGATCGAGAGAACCAGAAAAAATCGCTCTTCGCGAAACGCAAGATGAAGCAGCGACTGCGGAGCCTTCCCAGTCTTGGATTTCACGGCGACGGGCGGAGCGGACGTTGGCAAAGAACTCATCGCTCGGCGCCTTCGCGGTTGCGTGCAATGAGCAGCAAAGCCAGGTCGAGTCCTTCCGGTTCACCGCATCGCTGCTGCGCAACCTGTTCGATGCCGATGACATTCTCCATGGCATCGTTGAGGGTGTTCATGTCCGCGTGAAGGGCATCGTGACGCATCTTCGGCTCAAGGTCGACCCAGCGGGAGCGCAGGTCGCGGAGGGGATCAGTCGCGGATGTCGTGGAATTCAGATCGACGCCCTGGCTATGTAAGCATTGCGCAGCGCGATCGCCCGCATGCTGGAACGCAGCCACAATGCGTTGCCGTCGTTCAGCGCCGGTCAGATTGGGCCGCGCCGGATCCGAGCTCAAAACCAGATCCGCAATCTCAAGCATTCTGCGCCCGTCGTCATCTTGCACATGCCTCTCGAACACCACCTGTAGATATCGCTGCGCGGTGCGGTACTGCCCGAGTTCGAAGGCGGCCTTCCCCGCGCCCAGTTGAGCCATCAGATTATCGCGATCCAACTGAAGAACCTGGCGGTATTGTTCGAGCGCGTCCAGATAATCTTGAGCTCGCATAAAGCGGTCGGCGACGGCAAGGTGAAGATTTGGGTCAGAAGGCAGGCTTGCGGCGGAGGCGATCAACTCCGATTGCGCTTCCATACGCTGGTCGTGATCCAGAAGAAAATCGACTAACTCGAGACGGGTGCGGCGGCGATTGCCGTCAGGATCACTCGACCATAATCCATAGATGGCGCGGTGGTAGTGGCGAATGGCGTCGTCATATTTGCTGTCGTGCGAGGCCAACCGTGCGAGCAGGAGATTGACGTCTCCGTCCTGAGGAGCGCGGTCGGCGAGGCTCGCAAGATAAGACTCGGCCTCAGAATAGCGCTGGCTTGCGACCAGGGCCTGTGCGAGACTCAACTCGTAAGCGTAGTTGTTGGGGTCGTATGACAGCGCAGCGCGAAAATCGGCGATCGCCGTTTCAAAATTCTTGTTGCTCTGCTCCGACAACCCGCGATAAAAAAGTTGCGCGGCTAAGACACCCTGGCGGGACTCGAAACGGTTTACCAACCGGTGGACTGCGGCAAAGCTGAAAACCGCAACCAACAGCAACGCCACCAGGACGACCGGGGGCTTATGAGCAATGGCGTCTAGCTTCTTTGAGTCCATGCCTCTCTGTATCGATGGTAAATCACGATTTCAGACGGAACAATCCACGCTCACTGGATATTCACACCTTTCGCGACAAGTTCGGCGGCAATCAGATCCTCAAATGCGCAACCGACGCTCTTGAAGACGGTGATATCGGCGGAGCGGCCGGCCAGCGATCCACTCACTAGTCCGTGCAGATCCGCCTGCGCGTGGTCACGTTTGATGACACCTTCACCCATGGGAATCAGGATTTCTCCGGCTTCGACTAACGCGCCGTCATAGGTATCAACCACGAGCAAGGCGCGTCTGATGGTCAACGAATCGACCTCACGGGCCTGCGGTTGAAACGTTCCGACCAGGTTCAGATGCGTGCCCGGGCGCAGCAGTTTGCCGTCAAACAAAGGGGACTGCGAAGTAGTGCAGGTGCAAAGAACATCTGATTCGGCGGCGCAACGGTCGGGGTTCACAGGTTCGACGGGTAGAGTCACTTCGTCTGCCGCCTGCTCGCAGAATTCTTTTGAACTTGCATCGTTCTTGCCGCAGATCAAGACGCGATCAAAGTCGCGGACCATGGGTAAAACCGTCAGATGCGCCAGCGCTTGCCGTCCTGTGCCGAAAATACCGAGTGTTCTGACATCCTTCCGAGCAAGAAATTTGGTCGCAACGGCTGATGCGGCTGCGGTCCGCAGATCCGTAAGAGACTTCGCTGCCATAACCAGACGCGGTTTCCCCGTTTCAAGGTCAAATAGCATCACCGTGGCCTGAATGCGATCTTCGAAACGCGTGGGCTGATTCTGCACGGTAACCAACTTCATGCCAAGCGCGCGCCCGGCGCGATCGTAGCAAGGCATGATCAGAAAAATGCCCGTGTCTAGAGCAATGTGCATGCGGGCGGGATTGGTGACCTGGGTGAAACGGTCGCGAAATGCAGATTCAAGTTCACGGACAAGCGTGAGAGGGTCGAGGTGCTGACGAACCTCGTCTTCAGAGAGGGTGCGCACGCGAAGTCATCTTATCGTGAAAAGTGAATCACTCTTCCGAGCGGTCGGGCTGGAAACGCCGCAGCAGGGCACTCCCGTCTTCTGGATGGGGGCAAGAACACTGAGGAAAGACCCTGGGGTTAGGTTCAACAAGTGGCTTCAGGTAAGATACTTCGCGCCACATGAACCGCGAATATCACAAGGGCTACAGCAATCAACTGCATCGAGATATGGAAGCGCTGGTATTCGGACACGCCGGCCTGCCACTCATCGTCTTCCCCACTTCCATGGGAAGATTTTTCGAGTACGAGGACCGGGGGATGATCGGTGCACTAAGCGCGAAGATCGACCGCGGGGAGTTGCAAGTTTTCTGTCCCGACGCCGTCGATACCGAGAGTTGGTACAACAAGAACGTGCATCCGCGGCTGCGGGTGCTCCGGCACGTACAATATGAGCGGTATTTGCTGCACGAGTTCATTCCATTTCTCCGCTGGAGAAATCAATCTCCACAACTCGCAGTAACGGGGTGCAGCTTTGGCGGATACCACGCCGTCAACTTTGCATTGAAGCAGCCCGACACGGTCACCCACTGCGTCAGTATGAGCGGCGCCTACGACGTTCACCAATTCCTGGATGGGTATTACGATGACGACTGCTATTTCAATTGCCCCGTGGATTTCCTGCCGAATATGAATGACGATTGGTTTCTAAGCCGCTACCGGCAAATGAAAATCGTACTCGGCTCGGCGGACTGGGATATGTGCTTGGATCAGAACGTCAAGCTATCTGCCATGCTGAACGCCAAGGCGGTGCCGCACTGGCTCGACGTCTGGGGAGACAACTCGAAACATGATTGGCCGCTGTGGCTCAGGATGGCGAAAAAATATTTCTAGAGTACCGATGGAGAATTATTCGTGAAGAAAATAGGCATTATCTTTGGCATGGAGAACACCTTCCCGCCCGCGTTGGTCGAGAAGATCAACGGGATGAAAGTTGATGGCGTGAGCGCGGAATTTGTGAAGCTGGGCGGCGTGAAGATGGCCGATCCCAGCGGATACCGCGTCATTGTCGACCGCATCTCACAAGACATCCCCTTCTATCGGGCGTACTTGAAAAACGCGTCTCTGACAGGAACGATCGTCATCAATAATCCGTTCTGGTGGACGGCGGACGACAAGTTCTTCAACTACGCGCTAGCGAGCAAGCTGGGAGTGGCCATTCCGCCGACCGTCATCCTTCCCCACAATCAACATCCGCCAGGAACGACCGATCAATCGATGCGTAACTTAATGTTCCCTCTGAATTGGGAGGAAGTGTTCGACTACGTCGGATTCCCTGCGTTTCTGAAGCCCTACGACGGTGGGGGATGGAAGAACGTCTATCACGTGCACACGCCAGAGGAGTTCTTCAAGGCCTACAACGAATCGGGACAGCTGTGCATGACCTTGCAACGTGCGGTGAAGTTTAAGGAATACTTCCGTTGCTATGTGATCGGGCAAGAGAAAGTGCACATTATGCACTACGACCCGAGGGCGCCGCATCACGAGCGGTATGTGAAAAATCCTCCGCCGACCGACCCCGAGCTTCTCGATCGCGTGGTCAAAGATTCGCAAACACTGTGCCGTGCACTTGGCTATGACTTGAACACCGTGGAGTTCGCCGTAGAAGACGGCGTGCCGTATGCGATCGACTTCATGAACCCGGCACCGGATGCGGACATCAATTCCGTCGGTCGCGAGAATTTTGACTGGGTGGTCAACTCCGTCGCCGAGTTGGCGGTCAAGAAGGCTCTTAGTGACGAAAATCCGGCGCGGGAACTGAGATGGGCGTCGTTCCTGGCTGGCCCGGATTCGCCACAAGCAAAGGCCCCATCCAAGAAAAGGGCAAAAGCGTAGGGGCTGGTAGGGGAATTTCGCCACTTCCGTTTATACTTGTCGGACCCCTTCCGGGGCCGCAGAATTCGCGTATGCAGCCAACTTTCACGATCGGGATCGAAGAGGAATATCAGACCGTAGATCCGGTCACGCGGGATTTGCGCTCGCATATCCACGCGGAGATGATCGAGAAGGGCAAACTCCTGCTGCAAGAGCGGGTGAAGACCGAACTGCACCAGTCGGTCGTGGAAGTGGGAACCTCGGTCTGCGGCAACATCAAAGACGCCAAAACGGAAGTAAAAAAACTGCGCCGCGACATGGTGCAACTCGCGAAAGAAAACGGCCTGCGGCTGGCGTCGGCCGCGACGCATCCTTTTGCCGACTGGCGCATGCAGGAAATTACCCCTGACGAGCGCTACAAGAACATCGTCGAAGACATGCAGCTGGTGGCGCGGGCGAACCTGATTTTCGGATTGCACGTCCACGTGGGAGTCGAGGATCGCGAGACCGCGATCCACTTGATGAATCACGCGCGCTATTTTGTGCCGCACATTCTGGCACTGTCGACAAATTCGCCTTTCTGGCTGGGAATGAACACCGGACTGAAGTCCTACCGATGTAAGGTATTCGACAAATTCCCGCGCACCAATCTTCCCGATTATTTCCCCAGCTGGGGCGAGTACGAGAACTTCATCAAGCTGCTCATCAAGACCAATTGCATCGACAACGCGAAAAAGATCTGGTGGGACATCCGCCCGCATCCATTCTTCAACACGCTTGAGTTCCGCGTGTGCGACATCCCGATGCGCGTGGATGAAACCATCGCGCTGGCAGCTCTTATCCAGGCGACGGTCGCGAAGCTCTACAAGCTATATGCTGCCAATCAAGGCTTCCGTCTGTACCGCCGAGCGCTACTGATGGAAAACAAGTGGCGCGCGGCAAGATATGGGCTGGAAGGAAAACTGATCGACTTCGGCAAGCAGAAGGAAGTTCCGGTCCGCGACTTGCTAAACGAATACCTCGAGTTTGTGGACGACGTGGTAGACGAACTCGGATCGCGCGAGGAACTGGAATACGTCCACCAGATTCTGAAGCACGGGACGGGTGCCGACCGCCAGCTGCGCGTTTTCCAGGAAACAGGCGATTTGAAGCACGTAGTGGATTACATCATTCAAGAGACGGAAGTGGGCCTGGCCGAGACTCCGGCTGAGGCTGAGGCTTCCGCTAGAAAAGTAGGGTAATGAAGGCTCCGGTCAGTCCAGTGAAGCAGCAACTCAATCTGCTCCCATTCGATTCTGAATACACTCCGGGCGCGCGTAACGCAGTCAACGTGTGTCTGCGTATTCAGGCTAGCGAAAAAGTCACGGTCATCACCGATGAGGCGACTAAAGAAATTGCCGCGAGCATCGTCCGTGAACTCGAGAAGCTCGGCTGCCCCTACCATGCTTTTGTGCTTGAGGATCTGGCGCCGCGGCCACTGACAGATCTGCCCCAGGAAATCCTCGACGATATGGAAACGAGTCAGGTCAGCATCTTCGCGGTGCAGGCACAGGCCAATGAACTGCGCTCGCGCATGCAAATGACCGACGTCGTCAACCGCAGGAAAATCCGCCACGCGCACATGGTCAACATCAACCGTCAGATCATGCTGGAAGGCATGCGCGCCGACTTTCTAAAGGTTGACCGCATCAGCACCAAGGTAGTGGAGATGGTGCGCAAGGCTTCGCAGATCAAGGCCAAAACTGCGGCCGGTACTGACCTGACAGCGGATCTGAATCCCAGCTACAAATGGCTCAAAACCAGCGGGATCATCAGTCCCGATAAATGGGGCAACTTGCCCGGTGGAGAAGTGTTCACCACTCCAGGCGAAGTCAACGGCACTTTCGTCATTGACGGCGTCGTTGGCGATTGGCTGTGCGCGAAGTTCGGAAATTTGCGCGAGAACCCGCTGACCATCCAAGTGAAGGGCAATCGATTAACCGAAGCCCACTCCGAGAATCGCGAACTGCAAGAAGATTTCTGGCGCTACACGCATACCGATGAGAACAGCGATCTAGTGGGGGAATTCGCGATCGGAACCAATATCGAGTTGAAAGACATCATCGGAGAGATTCTGCAGGACGAGAAATATCCGGGGATCCATATTGCCTTTGGGAATCCGTATGGGGCGCACACCGGGGCACAGTGGTATTCTTCGACGCACATCGATGTCGTGGGAAGAAACTTCGACATCTGGGTCGACAAAGAACAGATCATGCGCGGCGGGCAGTTTCTGATCGAAGCGTAACTTCAACCTCCATGGCCGGCGGGACGCCGGCGCTACTTTCATGATTCCTTCCCTGCGGCAGCAGTTCAATGCGAACTACACGGCGGAGAAGTTTCAGGCCTTCCAAAAACGCATGGCCGAGTCCTGCGGGATGGCCGTGCCGTTTCGCCTGTGCGAGACTCCATGTTTCTTCCCTAAATCTCTGCTCGACCAGATGTCGCAGTACGGAAAAGAACTGATTCAACAACTCAACAGTCTGGAATACCGCAAAGCGTCGTTCTTATCGATTCCCCCTGACTTCAATGTGCCGCGCGAGACACCACACCCGATGTTCATCCAGGTGGACTTTGGTCTGGTTCGTGATGATGCGGGCAATCTGCAGCCGAAACTTGTGGAGTTGCAGGGCTTCCCTTCCCTCTACGCTTATCAGGCGATGCTTTCGCAGGTTTACATTCAGGCTTTCGATCTCAATCCCGCTTTGAAGTATCTGCTCGGAGGCCTGGATTGGGAGGAGTACAAGAAACTTCTGCGGCGCGCGATTTTGGGAAACCGCGATCCTGAAAACGTGATTCTGATGGAAGTAGATCCCCTGCATCAGAAGACGCTGCCCGACTTCGTCCTGACCGAGCGGCTGCTCGGAGTCAAAACGGTTGCGATTACCGACATCAAGAAAGTCGGACGATATCTTTTTCATGAAAGCGGCGGCAAGCGTATCCCGATAAACCGCATCTACAACCGCGTTATCGTGGATGAACTGGTACGAAAAAATCTGAAGCTACCTTTTCAATTCAACGAGGATCTGGAAGTTGAGTGGGCGGGGCATCCCAACTGGTACTTCCGCGTAAGCAAGTATTCTCTGCCTTTCCTCAAGCATGCCTGCGTGCCGAAGACGGAGTTTCTGGATCGCGTGGAAAAAATGCCCGCCGATCTGGGAAACTACGTCGTGAAACCATTGTTCTCGTTCGCCGGGCTGGGCGTCATCATGAATCCGCGCAAGGAAGATATCGCGGCTATCGCCAAGAACAAGCGATCAGAGTTCATTCTGCAGGAGCGGATGAATTTCGCTCCCGTGATCGAAACTCCCTTTGGCGGTACGAAGGCCGAAGTTCGCATCATGTACATCTGGGTGGATGAGTTGTTGCCGGTTATGACAATCGTCCGCATGGGGCGCGGACTCATGATGGGCGTTGATCAGAATAAGAATATGGAGTGGGTTGGATCGTCGGCAGGACTATACGACGAAAACTTATAGGTCCTTATTTCTCAATTTCCTTCCTGACGATTCGCATTTCCAGTTCCTTCCCGTTGGGGCGCTTCACATACATGTTGCCAGCATTGAAGCGAATCTCTACCGGGGCTCCTTCGCGGAATTCCCCGGGCGTGTAACCATCGCAGCGCTTCGCATCGTATTCCCCGGTGTAGACTGCTCCTTCGAAGCGAACCACCACGAACGCAGGTTTCGGGGCCTGGGCGAGTTCGAACTCGCGAAGGACCTCCGCCTCGGCCTTCAGCCAGTCTTCAACCTGGTGGCCGGGGACACGTCCGCGGTCTTCGTAGAGCCTTTCAGCGCGGCGGCGGATTGCGTCTTCGACCTCGGGAGAGCGAGCTACGGCTAAGCCTGCGTCCATAAAACAGAACCTTTCTGTGACCGGTCAGACCAATGTGTGATTTCGCACCGTAAATATCACACAACCTAATAGGATCGGCGTCTTCGGTCCAAAAGATTAGACTGCCTCCAGTTTGTACCCTAAGGCCGCAACCTGCTTATAGTTGACCGCATCCCAAGTGGGGCCTAACATTACCGCCGACAGGTACCGGTGTCTATTCATGATCGGTCAGACAGTCTCCCATTATCACGTGCTGGGAAAACTCGGCGGCGGCGGCATGGGAGTGGTTTACGAGGCGGAAGATACCCGTCTGGGCCGTCACGTCGCCCTGAAGTTCATTCCCTGACAACATGGCGGGCGACAAGAAGTCGATGGAGCGCTTCGTCCGCGAAGCGAGGGCCGCGTCGCAACTGAATCATCCCAACATCTGCACCATCCACGACATCGAGGACAACGACGGCCACCCTTTTATTGTGATGGAGAAGCTGGAGGGCGAGAGCCTGAAGCAGCGGATCCGTGGCAAACCAATTGAGCTTGACGAGTTGCTCGATATCGCGATTCAGGTGGCTGACGCTTTGGCGGCATCGCACGCCAAGGGGATTGTGCATCGCGACATCAAGCCGGCAAATATTTTCATCACTCAGGGCGGACAAGTAAAAATCCTTGACTTCGGCCTGGCAAAACTGGCCAAGGCGCAGCAACTGGCGACAACCGACGATACGCCCATTGAAGACTCGCTCACGGCCGTAGGAGTCATTCCCGGGACCGCTGTCTACATGTCCCCGGAGCAGGCACGCGGAGAGGACATCGACCCGCGCAGCGATTTGTTTTCGTTCGGCGTGGTCCTCTATGAGATGGCGACCGGGAAGAAGCCGTTTCATGGGACGAACGTTGTCACTACGCTCGATGCCGTACTGAACAAGAAGCCTCCTTCGCCGCTGACGTTGAATCCGACGCTGCCCGTTGAACTCGAAAACATCATCGGCAGGGCGATGGAGAAGGATCGTAACAAACGCTACCGAAATGGCAACCGACATCCGGGCCGACTTGCAGCGACTGAAGAAAGAAACAGAGTCGGGACTCACAAAATCATCGTTACGAGACCGCATCCCGCTTAGAGCAGCTACCAACACTTTTCAACGAACGAACAGCAAGCTCACTTACATTCTTGCTGGAATCACAGCCCTGCTTCTGACCGCCGTGATATCGGGTGGCATCTGGTGGTACAGGCATCGGGCTGGGTTTGGGGCGGCAGCTAATAAGAACGCGATCGCGGTTTTGCCGCTGCAGAACCTGAACCGTGATCCCAGCGTCGATTATTTGCGGTTCGCGCTCGCAGATGAAGTGGCCAATGTCCTAACGCATACGCGTTCGCTCGACGTACGGCCATCCTCGGTAACGCAGAAGTATGTCGATCCCGGCGTTGATGTAGAAAAAATCGGCCGCGAACTGCGCGTCGGCAGTCTGCTGACTGGACATTATCTGAAGCAGGGAGAGCACCTGCTGGTCACACTGCAGGCGGTTGATGTCGGCAGCGATCGCGTCCTCTGGCAGACCGACCTGAAAGCAAAGGCGGAAGACCTGATTTCGCTGCAAGAAAACTTGGCGGCTCAGATCCGACAGGGCCTTTTGCCGGTCTTAAACGCCGCGAACGGATACCTCGACACCAGCACGCGTCCCAAGAATCAGGATGCTTACGACCTCTATCTCAGAAGCATCGCCTGTGCCTCACGACGCGGGCCCGAACAAAGAGGCGATCGGAATGCTGGAGCGAGCCGTCGGGACGGATGCGACGTACGCGCCGGCATGGGAAGCATTGGGGCTGCGTTATTACTACGATTCGCAGTACTCGAATGGTGGTGAGACGATGTTCCAGCGCTCCAATACCAGCTATGAAAGAGCGCTGGCGCTCGATCCTAATCGCGTGTTCGCTGCGGGTCAGCTGATTACCAACCATGTGGAACGGGGAGAACTATCGAAGGCGTGCTGAGCAAGCGACGACGCTCGTGCAACGGCGTCCGCAAAGCGCCGAGGCACATTTTGTTCTGGGATACGTGTACCGGTATGCCGGCATGCTTGAGAACTCGACTAAGGAATGCGACACGGCCCTTGAACTGGATCCGGGGAACTATCAGTTCCGCTCGTGCGCGTGGGCCTTCATGGAACTCGGCCAGAACGAACGCGCCATGGAGTTCATCGGGCTCGACAGCGGTTCTGAATGGGCCGCGTACGCCCTGCCGTCTCTGTTGCTGCGCGAAGGTAAGATCAGCGAGGCGCGCGAAGCGGTCAAGAAAATGCCAACTGCGCCACGCTATCACCGCGATTTATTGGAAGCGTCGCTGGGATTGCGTCCGGCTGCGGAACTTGATCGCATGGCGAAAGAAGCCGAGACCAGCCAGCCTTCTGAGCCTGATCCCGAAAACGCTTACTACCAGGGATCGATTCTTGCGTTCGACTGCAAAAATGTGGCCGCTTTGCACATGTTTACGATGGCGATCGAAGAGAACTATTGCTCCTACTCGAATCTGTTGTCAGATCCGCTGCTGACGAAATTGCGTTCCGACCCGGATTTCAATAAAGTGCTGACCGCAGCCAGCCAGTGCCAGGCCGCGGTAAAACCGGCCAATTCGCCGCCCGCGAACTAACTCAGGTAGGATAGTAAAAGCGCTAACCTTCGGTTCCCGGGATCAGTCTATTCTGAAGAGCATAAGATCAGGAAAAATCTTGCCTCCCATCGCCGAGAAAAATAATCCCATAAATATGCAAAAGACCGGTTCCGAAGCCCATGCCTTATGGCGGGCTTGGCCGCGCTTCTCTTGGATTCGTGATTACGGCGCTTCTCTTCTTGTTTCTGGCGTTCCAATTGCGGCGCAAGCCCCCACCGATCCAATGAAGGCACTAGCCCCAGGACACGGGAGCTGCGGGCTTGAAGCAGATGTTGCGCCGCCTGAGCACCACGGCGCGGCTAATGCAGACAGTCGCTCATCCGGATGACGAAGACGGCGGCATGTTGACCCTGGAATCCCGCGGCAAGGGCGATAGCGTCCTATTGCTCACGCTGAACCGCGGAGAAGGCGGGCAGAATAAAGTTGGCAGTAATCTTTTTGACGTCTTAGGGGTGCTTCGAACCCTTGAACTCACCGCCGCCGACCGCTACTACGGAGTCGAGCAAAGGTTTACCCGAGTGGCGGACTTCGGTTATTCGAAGAACGCCGATGAGACCTTCCAGAAATGGCAAGGACACGAAATCCCTCTCGGGGATATGGTCCGCGTGATTCGCACCTTTCGTCCCGACGTCCTGGTGGCGCGGTTCAGCGGCACCGATCGCGACGGACATGGACATCACCAGGCATCGGCGCTGTTGACGCAAGAGGCCTTTCGAGCCGCCAGCGATCCCGCGCGCTTTCCCGATCAAATCAAGGAGGGCCTTCGCCCCTGGCAGGCGAAGAAGGTGTACGTCGGAAATGTTTGCGGCTTCATGGCGCAGTCGTGCCCGAAGGCAGACTACACGCTGAAGCTGAATACAGGCGAAGTCGATCCTTTGCTGGGAATGTCTTATATCCAGTTCGCGCTTCTGGGGCTAAAGCATCAGCTGTCGCAAGGCGCAGGCGGCTGGACGGTTGAGCCGGGAGATCGCTTCACGTATTACAAGCTCGTGGATTCGGTGGTGAATTCTCCGAAGGACGCTGACGGACACGAGAAAGATTTCTTTGACGGGATTGATACGGCTCTGCCGGGCTTGGCGGACCGGTTGGGAGACGAAGAGCAGAAAACTCCGTGGCTGAAACCGGCACTAACGGAGATCCAGGGGCAAGTGCAGAAGGCAAGTGCTGCCGCGGAAAAAAACTCGCTGTCCGCCGTCGCCCCGTTGGTGAACGGAAGCAAATCTCTCGAACAGCTGATCGTAAAGATCAAAGAGTCTTCTTTGTCACAGGACACGAAAAGCCAGCTGCTCTTATCTCTCCAAGAGAAGGCTACGCAATTCTCTAAGGCCATCGCTCTAGCGGAGGGAGTGCAGTTCAGCTTGGTTGCGGACGTGCCAGAGGGCGCGAGCCCGGAAGACGCGTTTATGGCAGTCCCGGGACGGAGCTTCGACGCCACAGCCACATTCTCCAGCTCCGACCCAGCGGCGAAGTCGCCCGACATCCATCTCGACCTGCCCCCCGGGTGGACTTCGAAGGTGGTGTCAAAAGATGGCACTGGTGGAAAGCTGACGATCCGATTCAGGATTTCTGTCCCGGCAGATGCGCGCCTGACCCGCCCTTATTGGCATCGCGATGATCCCGAGACCGACAGCATTAATAAGATTGACGACCAGGAGTATCTGAGCCTTCCTTTCCCCCCGCCACCGGTTCATGCGACGGCCACGTTGGGAAGTACTGGCGCGGCAACGGCGGTTTGTGCCGTCAAGTTTAAGGATGCGGCGGGCGCAATGTCAGAACGAGCACTCGCCGTGGCTCCGGCTTTCTCAGTGATGCTTGATCCGGGAGAGCAGGTCATCCCGGTGGAAGATGGGAAAGAGCGGGCCGTGAAGGTAAGCGTCACCGCGAATCTCGATAGCGCTCCCGCAGGAACGCTCTCGCTCGAACTTCCCTCTGGCTGGCGATCTGAACCGCAGCAACTGAAGGTCAACCTCACCAAGCGCGGAGAACAGAAGGACTTCGACTTCAAGATTTATGCCGCCAGTCTGAAAGAAGGACGCGCACAGATTCGTGCCGTGCTGGCAGCGGGTGACAAGAAATACAGCGAAGGGTACAGCATTGTCACTCGGGAAGATCTCGATACCTTCTATTACTATCAGCCCGCGCTGCAACGCGTGAGCGTGGTGGACGTGAAAGTCCCGAAAGACCTGAAGGTCGGCTACATCATGGGGGCCGGCGACGACATTCCCACTGTGCTCGAGCAGATCGGCATGAACGTCACGATGATCCCGGCGGAGAAATTGGCCACTGAAGACCTTGGCAAGTACGGCACCATCGTCCTGGGGATTCGCGCCTACGACACGCAGAAGGATGTCGCAGCGAATAACAAGAAACTGCTCGATTACGTGTCCGCTGGAGGAACCCTGGTCGCGCAGTACAACACCGGTACGGGCGATTTCAATAACGGACACTTCACGCCCTATCCGGCGCAGTTGGGACGCGGGCGGGTTTCTGTTGAGGACGCACCCGTCGAGATGCTGGCTCCGGATGACAGCGTTTTTCACTATCCCAATCCGATAACGCAGCGCGATTTCGACGGATGGGTGCAGGAGCGCGGCTTGTACTTCATGACCGATTGGGACAGCCATTTCACTCCCCTGCTGGCTTCTCACGATCCCGGAGAACAGCCGCTGAAAGGTGGCCTGCTGCGAGCGCCGTATGGCAAGGGTACCTACATTTATGCCGGGTACGCGTTCTTCCGCCAGTTGCCGGCAGGAGTGCCGGGCGCGATCCGGTTGTACGTGAATGTGCTAAGCGCGGGGCACGAAAATAGTCGTTAGTCGTTCGTCTTTGGTCCTTGTCAAACTCGCCTTTAATGCGGGATTCAACACAGTCCACGGGTAGCGCCCCACCGTCCCTGATTCGTGGCGTTGGCTTGGGCAGCGCGACCGCGCTGAACATGATCGACATGATCGGCGTGGGGCCGTTCATTACCATCCCGCTGATCTTGAGTGCGATGGGCGGCCCGCAGGCGATGCTGGGATGGGTTCTCGGCGCATTCTTTGCGATTTGTGACGGACTTGTCTGGGCCGAGCTGGGAGCGGCGCTCCCCGGTTCCGGTGGATCCTATCGCTACCTGCGGGAAATCTACGGGCCCAAGCGCTGGGGACGCCTCATCTCGTTTCTATTCATCTGGCAGCTCTCGTTCAGCGCTCCTCTTTCCATCGCGTCGGGGTCGGTTGGTCTCGCCGGGTACGCATCTTACTTCTGGCCCTCTCTGGAACACCCTTACCTCGCACGAAACTGGAACCTCTCGGTTCCTCTGCTCGGCAATTTGCAATTCGGATGGCTCGCCTCTGGCGCAAGTTTCGTTGCGATTGGCGTCGTAGTCCTGGCGACCGTTCTTCTCTATCGGCGGATTACCAGTATCGGCTGGCTGTCGAAATTGCTGTTGGCTGGGGTTCTAGGCACAATTGGTTGGATCATCATCAGCGGGCTCACGCACTTCAATGCCTCGCTTGCCTTCAGCTTTCCGCCGGGCGCGTTTACACTTTCTAACAATTTTTTCCTGGGCCTTGGATCGGCGATGTTGATCGCAACCTACGATTATTGGGGCTATTACAACGTGTCGTTCCTGGGCGATGAGGTAAAGGACCCTGAGAAAACCATCCCACGGGCGCTGCTGCTATCCATTCTTATTGTGGGATGTCTATATTTGGTGATGAACGTCAGCATCCTGGGAGTGGTGCCCTGGCAAGAGATTACACAAGCGGGCCAATCCAATGAGAAGCTGTACGTGGTGTCGATTTTCATGCGCAAGATTTACGGCCCATGGGCGGCGAATCTGGCGACGATCCTGGTCATGTGGACGGCATTTGCTTCGGTTTTCTCACTAATGCTCGGCTATTCGCGAGTGCCTTACGCGGCGGCGCTCGACGGCAATTATTTTCAGGCGTTCGCACGCATCCATCCCGAACACCGGTTTCCTTACATCTCACTGCTGGCGCTGGGCGGCGTGGCCATGCTGTTTTGTTTTGCCTCGCTCGCCGACATCATCGCAGCCCTGGTCGTGATTCGCATTCTGCTGCAATTCCTGGTGCAAGCGATTGGGCTCATCGTGTTGCGGATCAGGCGTCCAGATCTGCCCAGGCCCTTCCGCATGTGGTTTTATCCCCTGCCCGCGCTGATTGCATCGGTAGGATTCATCTTCGTTCTCTTCTCACGCACAAATTCTTTGAAACAGATTCGCTATGCGATGGCGATCCTTATCAGTGGCCTGATCATTTACTTGTTCCGCGCGTGGCGACAGGGTGAGTGGCCCTTCGGAGACGGTGCGCAATCGGTTAGCGAGGGAGCGGTGAGTCACTAGCATGGCGGAGTCGGTCAACATTCCGAGTTTGCCCGCGGAGAATCAAGTTTCTCCGTGGGCGCCGATGCGGGAGCCCCTGTTCCGTTCGCTGTGGATTGCAGCTGTCATTTCCTACACAGGCACATGGATGCAGAATATGGGCGCGGGCTGGTTGATGACCCAGCTCACAACATCCCCGCTCATGGTCAGCCTGGTAACCGCGGCCAGTACGCTGCCTGTGTTTCTGGTCATTCTTCCCGCAGGCGCACTGGCCGATCTCGTCGACCGCAGACGCTTTCTCCTGATCACGCAGGGATGGATGGTGCTGGCATCCGGCCTGTTGGGCGTCTTTACTCTGTTTGGATACATCACGCCCTGGATGCTTCTAGGGTTCACCTTCGTGCTGGGACTGGGCGCGGTGATGAACGACCCCGCATGGCAGGCGATCACGCCCGAGATTGTTTCCCCACCGCAGCACGCCTCAGCGGTCGCCTTAAACTCGGTGGGATTCAACGTGGCGCGCTCTGTCGGTCCCGCACTGGGTGGAATGGTCATCGCCGCCACTAGTTCTGGAATCGCATTCCTGCTGAACGCCGCATCGTTTTTCGGAGTAATCTTCTTCCTCTATCGCTGGAAGCGCCCGCACTACGAACATGTTGAAAAAGGCCGTGTCATTGACGCCATGTTCGCCGGCCTGCGCTACATGCGCGGCGAACCCCTGGTTCAGTGCGTCCTGATACGAACCGGAGCCTTCAGCATTGCCGCCAGCGCTCTGCCGGCATTACTGCCCCTGCTGGCTCGTCGGCACGGCGCGACGGGCTACGGGCTGCTCCTGGGATCGTTTGGCCTAGGCGCTCTAGCCGGGGCTGCTATACTGCCTCGGCTGCGCAGTCGGTTATCGGTGGACGGGCTGGTAATGTTTGCCATCCTTCTGTTCGCGACGATGACATTGGCTGCGGGCAGAGTAGAAAGTTTCGGTTGGTTGACGCTAGTCCTTTTTGCCAGCGGAATCGCCTGGATCGGGATTCTGGCTTGCCTGAACGTAGCCGCGCAGACCATGTCTCCGTCCTGGCTTCGTGCGCGGGCGCTGTCAATGTATTTGCTAGTGCTGCAGGGCGGCATGGCCTTGGGCAGCGCGGCATGGGGTGGATTGGCCAACCGCATCGGAGTTCCGACGACCCTGCTTTGCTCGTCCATTGCCCTGGCAGGGGGACTATTTGCAGTGCGGCGGTACCGGCTCACGTCACAAGAGTTACAATTGGCTCCTTCCGTTGTCAGAGATTAGCTCGGGTCTAAGCGATAAGCATAATCAAACTATTCAAGGAGATTCTTCATGAAAAAGATGAGGTTAGTTCTGCCCTGCATGATCCTGCTGGCCTGTACCGCTTGGGGACAGATGGCGAACATGGATCATGCCACCGTGAATTCCGTGTTGGAAAAAGGCCTGAAACAGGCGGAGGGCGAATTCGTGGGCGCCGCCGACGCCATGCCCGAGGACAAATATTCCTTCGCTCCCACCAACGGCGAATTCAAGGGTGTTCGCACCTATGCTCAGCAGATCAAGCATGTGGCGGCGGTCAACTATATTGTCGGCGCGGCGATTCTTGGGGAAAAATCTCCGGTAGATGTGGGCGGCGAAAGCGGACCGGACTCGATCAAAACCAAGGCTGACGTCATGAAATTCCTCAAGGATTCGTTTACCTACGCCCACAAAGCCATGGCAAGCGTTGATGATAAGAATGCGGTGGCCTCCATGAAGAGCCCGTTTGGCTCCGGGGACACGACCCGCTTGGCGATGGCTATCGTGCTGATCTCGCACCCCTTCGACCATTACGGCCAGATGGTGGAATACCTGCGCATGAATGGGATCGTCCCACCCGCCAGTCGCTAATTCCTTAAGGGCTTGCGGAGCCTCCGCAAGCCCGTTTTCCTCCAAAATCGGCTCTCCTCGGGCCATCTGAGCCATATGGCACTGAAGTGCCATTTACACTTTTGGGAACAGAAAGTAACTTCAGCTTCCCCCTAAATTCTGCGAGAAGTTTGCCGGACAGCAATCGGTTCCTTCCACAGGATTCAGCTGTGCGGACGGCTCCGCCTCAGCCGCCGTGCTCGGTGTTGCCCTGTTCGGGGAAGAAGGAAATGAAGAGGAAGAAGCGCTCTATGTATGTTTCAGACGCCAGCCGCGAACAAGAAGTGAAGCAGGAGATCGAAAACTTTCTCCATGCTTTGAGTTCCTATCCTGATCGATTTGCGCGTGAACCCCGCCTGAGTTTTCACGAGCATCTGTTTGATATCGAAACCGCGAATCAGCAGTTGCCCGTCCGTGACCGGCGGCGTTCCCTGGGGCACTGAAAGACCATCGCGGCCTAGCGCCTAAACCGATCGTCACTGGTATGCGCGGCATTGCCTCGCCATGCCGATCACCCTAATCGTGCTCCGCGCTTGTCGATAGTCGCGGGAATCAGTTCAGCAATCAACCCCTGGCTCGCCAAATGCGCCTTCACTCTGCTCTTTAATTGGCGTATGTTCGCCCCGCTATCCACAAAAATAAGAACCGAAGGACCCGCTCCGCTTAGAGCCGACCCGAGAATCCCTGAGCCCGTTGCCATCTTCTGCAAAGCCGGAAGTAACGGGCATAGGGGCACGCGATAAGGCTGATGAACTCGATCTCCCAGCGCAGCGGCCAGAAGGTCACGGCGTCTTTGCACAAAGGCCCCGAGCAGCAGCATCGAGTTCTGAATATTGTTCACGACATCGGCGCGGGAATAGTGCGAAGGAAGCACACGCCGGGCCTCTTCGGTGGGAAGGGTCTGCTCAGGAACTGCTAGCAGAAGCGGCCACTTCCCTTTTGGCAGAAAGCGGACAACTTGAGCCTCACCGCCTTCAGATATACGCGCGACGGCGAGGCCTCCAAGCCAGCAGGCTGCGGCGTTATCGGGATGATGCTCGCGACGGGAAGCTTCTCCGATGATGCGGTTATCGCTCCAATGCAATTTGCCGAAGTGAACCGCCATGGCTATTCCTGCAAGCCGGGCAGCGGCAGAAGAGCCACATCCTTTCCCCAACGGTATCTGGTTATCGATTTGAAGTGCCAGCGGGATCACCTGTTTGCCTTCCGCGGCGAGCACTTCCCGATACGTCGTCAGGATCAGATGATTCTCAAGTTGTCCGCAAAGGGAGGCATCCCTTCCCGTGGCTTTGATGGAGAACCCGGTGGCGGCTCGGGCACGGATTTTCAAGAAGAGGTTGAAAGCCAGCGCCGCAGCGTCAAACGCCGGGCCTAGGTTGGCTGACGTGGCGGGAAGACTGAGGGCAAAAGGAGCTCGCTTGGGCATAGGCTTGAGGATGAGATTCTACATGTTGGCAAGACATGGTAGATTTCGACGAATACGATATGGCCAAAACACGCGACGAGCACCTGCAACAGCGGGAAAGGTACAAAAAGCTGTTTGAGTCCATGGCTGCCCTTCTGTTCCATCACGATCCCGTCGGCATGGCGTTCGAGCACAATAAGGATGAGTATCTTCCCGAGGCAGGAACCATTCTGCCGCGCCTCAACGGTTGCCAGTCCGAGGGGGATGTCCTCCTCATTGTCTATGAAGAATTTCTGCACTGGTTCGGCAATGCAGCGGGGACGAGAGAGCGTTACGTTGAGATCGCTTCTGAGATATGGGATTTGTGGCAAGCCTATCGGAGCGACGGATCCAGCACTTCTTAATTGCCTTGTCCGTTTAGCACCTTCAGGACCGCATCGACGCTGGCATCGAGCACGATGGGGGCGCGTCGTTGCCTGGCTAACATCTTCGCCTCTTGCTGATTGCCCACCAACAGCTCTCCGCGATGAAAGTTCAGCGTGAATTCCGGATCTTTGAGCAGATGCCCGGTGAGAATGAGCACCACCTTGTCGGAAGGCGTCACGAATCCGCGCTTCACCAGCTTCTTCAGTCCCGCCAAAGTCACAGCTGACGCCGGCTCGCAACCAACGCCATCAGCTCCGATTTCCGCCTTCGCCAAGGCAATCTCGACTTCGCTGACCTCGTCGACGGTGCCGCCTGTAGCTTGAAGGATTCGCACCGCCTTCTTCCATGATGCTGGGTTGCCAATGCGAATAGCCGTAGCCATCGTCTCCGCCTGCACCGGCGTAATCGATTGGCCTCCGTTCTCGCGCATGGCCCGCACCAGCGGATTCGCTCCTGCAGCCTGGATGATCGAGATCTTCGGCAGCTGGGAGATCAGACCGAGTTCCTTCATCTCGAGACAGGCCTTCCCGATAGCCGAAGAGTTCCCTAAGTTCCCGCCGGGGACAATGATGTGGTCAGGAGGCTGCCAGTTCAGTTGCTCCATCAACTCGATGGCGGCGGTCTTCTGGCCTTCAATGCGATACGGGTTGACTGAGTTCAGAAGATAGACCGGAGCACGCTGGACAACCTGATTCAACACCTGCATGCATCCGTCGAAATCGGTCTTCAACTGGCAAGTGACCGCGCCGTAATCGAGCGCCTGGGAAAGCTTGCCCCAGGAAATCTTGCCTTCTGGAAGCAGCACCAGGCTTCGCAGCCCTCCGCGTGACGCGTAAGCGGCCATTGAGGCCGATGTGTTCCCGGTGGAGGCGCATGCGACCCACTGAAACGCCCGCTCGCGCGCGAAAGAAGCGGCGGCCGTCATGCCCGTATCCTTGAACGAACCCGTGGGGTTCATCCCCTGATGCTTCGCCTGCAGATGTTCGACTCCCGCAATCCGGGCGCATCCAGGCAACGAATAAAGCGGCGTATTCCCTTCCCGTAAGGTAATCGCATCTTCCAGGCGTAGGCCCGGCAGGAGCTCGCGAAAACGCCACACACCGCTCTGATCAACCGCCTCACGGGAAAGCTTGCGCTGCTGCCACAGCGATTTGAGATCGCCGGCAGCGTCCCCGCTCCAACCTTGATAGAAGATTTCCAGGAGGTCTCCGCAAGTCGAACAGCGGAAATTCGCGCCAGCATCCGCGTGCACCGTGCCGCAAGCAATGCAGCGAAGCTGCGCTTCACCACGACTGAACTTGGATTCGAGCGCCGTTGGATGGGTCATTCGAGGGGTTACTTCTTGCCTCGCAGATATGCGTCGGTCTTTTCCATCCAGTCCGCACGCGGAGGATTGAAGACATCGAGGTCCAGCGTGTCTTCGACGGCTTCCGCCTTGTGCGGCACGTTAGGCGGAATGGTCAACACCTCGCCGGCTCGCACCACGATCTCTTTGCCGTCGATCCAGAATTTGAGCGCACCCTCGAGGATATAGGTGAACTGTTCATTGATATGGCTGTGCTCTGGAACGACGCAGCCCTTCTTCAGCAAGACTCGCGCCACCATGATCTGATCGCCCACCAGGAACTGACGCTGCAAAAGAGGATTCAGATCCTCGAGAGGAATCGCCTTCCACGAGACATACTTCACTTCAGATTTCTGAGTGCGCTTGCGTGGAACGGTCTTGCGCAGGGTGTTGGTTGCGGACTTCTTGGCGCGAGGCATCGCTTGATTATATAGGGCACGCACACCACCGGCAGGCTTGCTCTGGCCGAGTCTGACAGATAGTCTTGAGCGAGGTTCGCAGCACTGTGACCGGTGGTCGATTCAGACTGCGCACCACAAGGAGAACCATGAAACCGCACCAGCACCGGCAGGAGACTGAAGCCGTCAGAGGTGGCACCGACCTGAGCAGAAAGAATGGGCCACTGGCCACGCCCATCTACCAGACTTCAACCTTCGAAGTCACCGACAACGAACAGCAGCTGCGTGCCACTCCGACCGACATGTTCTATACGCGCTATGGGAATCCTACAAACACCGTCGCCGAAGCGGCGATTGCGGAGATGGAGGGCGCCGACGCGGCTCTGGTGTTTAGCTCGGGCATGAACGCCATTACGACTTCCATCATGGCGCTGCTCAAGAGCGGCGATCACATCGTCGCGCAACGCGATATCTATGGCGGGACGATCAAATTCCTGTCCCAGTGGCTGCCGAAATTCGGCATCGAGACTACGTTCGTCGATACGGTTGAATACGATCAGCACGAGAACGCGATTCGTCCGAATACCAAGCTGTTGTATCTGGAGTCTCCCACGAATCCCACGCTGCGTGTGGTCGATTTACGCAAGGTAGCTGCGATCGGCAAGAATCACAAGCTGATCACCATGATCGACAGCACTTTCGCCACTCCGATTAACCAACGTCCCGTGGAATTTGGGATTGATCTGGTTATGCACTCGGGAACGAAATACTTTGCCGGACACTCTGACCTGATCTGCGGAGTGATGGCCGGCCGCAGTGATCTGATTGAGCAGATCCACCACACCCGGACCACGTTGGGCGGCAACATGGATCCTCACGCCGCATGGCTGCTTCTGCGGGGCATCAAGACGGTTGCGCTGCGTGTACAGCGGCAGAACCTGAACGCGCTGCGCGTGGCGCAATTCCTGGCGAAGCATTCGAAGGTGCGGAAGGTGAACTATCCGTTTCTTGAGGACCATCCGCAGCACAATGTCGCTCTGGAACAGATGAGCGGAGGAGGCGGCGTCCTCAGCTTCGAAGTCGACGGCACCGGCCAGGATGCCTGCCACCTTTCGGAAGCTTTGCGGTTGTTCACGCTGGCCCCCAGCCTCGGCGGAGTTGATTCCCTGGTGTGCATTCCGGTGCTCACGTCGCACGCCATGATCGCCGCCGATCAGCGCGAGAAGATGGGAGTGACTGAACAGTTGATCCGCATTTCAGTGGGAATTGAGAGCGCCGATGACCTGATCGCCGATCTTGAGCAGGCGCTGAAGGTGGTCACCGGAAGCAGGCAAACGGTAGGCGCCACCCGCTAAAAAATAAGGACGGGCGACGCACGCCCGTCCCTCTCCATTTGCTTCGAACAAACTAGAAGATCAGCTTCAAGCCCAACTGCAGAATGCGCGGGTTGTGAGCACCGTTGGGGCTCAGGAAGCCCAATCCGGCGCAACTCGAATCGCCTGCATTGTTGTTAGTTCCGCCGTAACATCCGACCGAGTTTGTGAACGAGGCGATTGGACTATTGTTCGCAGCCGATCCTCCGCCTCCGCCGATGTAACCCCATTGCGTGTGGTTGAAGACGTTAAAAGCTTCCGCGCGGAACTCGAAAGCGGCTCGTTCCTTGATCGCGAAGTGTTTAAATAACGCCATGTCGAAGTTGGTCTGGCTGGGATTGCGAAGAATGTTTCGGCCAGCGTTACCGAAAGTCAATCCGCGAGGAGCAACGAACGCGGAAGGATTCCCGAATACCGGTCCGAAGCCCACTCCACCGGTTTCATGTGGAATGTCGAGGCTGGGGTTCCCTATAACGTCTGGATAAGAACCAGTGCCGACGCCATTCCCGACGCCTGCGTTGTCCGAAGGGACACTTCCCGATCCTCCGTTATAGACCGAGAACGGAGCACCCGTCTGCACCGTCGTGATTCCCGACCATTGCCACCCGCCGAGGAACGTGTGCGTGAGACCCGGACTCTTAAAGAATGGCAGATCGTAAACATAACTCATCGTGAAGACCTGCCGCTGGTCGAAGTTCGAACTGGCGCGATTACCGGCGAAATCGTAGGAGTTCACGAATCCGGTATCTCCGCCGGAAGAGACATCGTCAATCGAGTGACTCCACGTGTAAGCCATGCTGAGTTGCAGAGAGCCTACCGTTTTCCGCAACGAAGCCTGCATCGCGTGGTATATCGACGAAGATTTGTTCTCGAGGGCTCGAATGTCGGAAAATCCGGGAAACGGCCGGAAGAAATCGGGGCTTCCACCGCAAGCCACGAAGAAATCTTGGCCCACAGTCGTATTCAGGTTTTGCGAGATGGGAACTCCGCTGGGCGTGGTGAAGGTCGAGCAATCGTTCGGGCCAATCGCTTCCCCGGCCTTGTAGGGGTTCTGACTCAAGGGAACCGGAAAAAGCTGATTCAAATCGCGACGTCGCCCCAAGTGCGTTCCCTTGCTTCCAACGTAGGAAATGACCCCAATGAAGTTCTTGGCGAACTCATGCTGATAATCCAGATGCCACTGAGCAACATAAGGCCATATTGCCTTCGAGGGCAATGAGACTACGGTGAGCGGGAAGTTCTCACCAGCCACACCGACGTTGGAATAACCGACGATGTTGCTTTGCGTGGGCGTCGTGACCAGCGGCGGCGAACCCTCGAGCGCGGTCGCCGTGGCTTCGTTGCCGTTGGTGTATTCGAAAAAGATGCCATAGCCTCCGCGAATCGCGGTCTTCCCATCACCATGTGGATCCCAGGCGAAGCCAACCCGCGGAGCGGGATTAAACAAATGGCCGGTGTAGCAGCCAATTGGAATGTGATTGACTCCACACTGCACGATGCCGTTAAAGGGATTTCCGGCTACGCTTCCATCGGGATTAATGGAACTGGCGCCCTTCACGAACGCCGCAGGGTCGAAGTTAAACGCCTGCTTTTTGGCATCTCTGCTCGTGCCAAACATGCTAATGCGGAGTCCGAGGTTCAGCGTAAGACGGTTGGTAACACGCCAGTCATCCTGGAAATAAGGTTCGAAGATCTTGTGACGAAGGTAGTATTTGGGCTGATCACTTCCCTGAGCAAAGGTAGAAATTCTACCGGCAAGCAGATCGGCAAAAGCGTTCCCGGTCGTGACCGCGGAACCTGTGTCAAAGGTGATAAATCCGTTCACAGATGGTTCGAACTGAGGCAGTTCGTTTTTCTGCGATGCAATAAAGGCGCCCCCAAACTGCAGGTTGTGCCGGCCGATGATCTTGGAGACGTTATCGCGATAGGTATACACCGGGTTGGAGTTTAGAGCGCCGTTCGGGACATAACCGGCGTCCTGAGCAATTCCGTTGAAAACACCGCCGTTAAGTTGGATTCCGGGAAGTTTGCCACCGCCAAAACCATTCTGGAAGAGACCGATGTTGTATCCGGCAGGCCGCTGCCATGCTCCCAGGTTTTGGAAAGAAATGTGATTGACGGAATAGCTTGCAACGAACTCGTTCAGAAGAGTGGGGGATGCTACCGTGGTCAAACGCGCCACCATACTTGTGGAAGGTTGGATGAACGCGTCTTGAATCGTTGGATAGCTGCCACCGTTGGTCCACAGGGGGTTTGGAGTTACAGAGTTCCATGAATCGTGGATGTAGCGGAAGGTCACATGCCACTTGGAATTTATGTTGTGATCGGCGCGCAAGAGTTCTTCGCGCCAATTCGTCGCTTGCGTCGGAGAGGCAACGAAGAAGTTTCCGAAGCCGGGCGTTGGGAGCGGGAACATTGCTAGCAAAGGAAGGGAAAGCGGGTCCACCGCAACCTGATTGTTAGGGAAAGTAGCGAGTGTTCCGCTGACAGTTCCGGGTCCATTCGCAGGACAGTCTGAAAAAACGGGCACATTCGGCAAGCTCGGATTGGCTGATTGCAGAAAATCGGTGCCCGCAGTTGGGCATACTTCCGAAAAGTTGCCTCCGCGCTCCGCCGCGGAGGGCACCGGATTGAAGAAATTCGCCCCGGGAACGATGTCTCTCCGCCACTCTTGCGACCAGAAAAAGAATGTTTTGCTCTTGTCCTGGTTGTAATGACCGGGGATGAATAAGGGTCCACCGATGGTGTATCCGAAATCGTTCTTTTTGTACGGGGGAACCGTCGTTTGAAAATAGTTGCGCGCATTAAACGCATCATTGCGCACGAACTCGTAAACGTCGCCGTGGAAAGCGGAAGTTCCGGACTTGGTCTCGACTTCGACCGTCCCCGACCCATTCTTGCCATACTGCGCGCCGTAGTTCGAGGTCAAAACGCGGACTTCAGCGATCGCATCGAGACTGGGATACGTGATCAACGTCGTGTTGCTACCGTCGTCCTGGTTGCTTCCGCCGTCGACTTCCCAGTTGTTGTACTCGGTGCGTCCGCCATTCACACTGTAGGCGACCGTCGATACCCCCGTCCCCGGTTCATCAGTTCCGGATTGGTTCGTCGCACCCGGAGTGAGCGCGACCAACTGGGTGTAGTTTCGACCGTTCAACTCAAGTTGCGTCATTTGCTTGCCGGTCACGGTTCCGGCCAGTTCAGACGACTGGGTTTCGACCTGGCTTAGTTGCTGGCCTTGTACCGTGACCTCGGTCGCAACTTCTCCCACTTCCAAATCGGCATCGATACGCGCCTTCTGAGCGACGCGGAGAATTACGCTATCCGCTTTGAAGGTCTTGAATCCTTTCGCCGAGATTGCGAGATCGTAAGTTCCGCCAGGAAGTCCGGCCGCGAGGTAGTCGCCCTGTGCGTTAGTGGTGGTCGTGCGGTCGACGCCGCCGGCGTGGCTGTTGACTCGCACTTCAGCCCCGGAAATGACTGCGCCGCTATGATCGCGCACAGTTCCCGTGATAACGCCCGTGTCCTGCGCGAAGGCGCATGGGAGATACAGAGCGCAAATAAATACAGCCAATCCCACGAGACGGCGTTTCATGATCGACTCCCTTCAGCTTGTGATCGACACTGCCCCACGCGGCGCGCTGGCACGAGCCGTGACTCTATCGTGCCCACCGCACGGCGCTATGTGACTACGATCACCCCGAGCTGTGACACCCCACCCGAGCTACCCCACAACGCGTGAAAGCGTTTATTAAAACGTATGAATAGTGCGTTAGAGCCAATTTGGTGTCAAGCGAAAAATCGCCGCCCCCGGTGGAAAAGATACCTCTACGGGGCCTTCTAAGGTAGTCCACAGGTCGATTCCCGAACCACCAGTTCGGGAACGACCTTGCGGTGCACAGCCGCGATGGGCCGCTTTTCCAGGACAGCATTGATGCCGTCGAGCACCAGGCTGGCAGCCATCGATCCCATAGTTTCCATTGGTTGCCGCACCGTGGTGAGCGGAGGAGTGTACAAACTCGAGCCCGCAATATCGTCAAACCCGATCACGGAACACTGTTCGGGTACGCGCAATCCGGCTTTTGCCAAAGCCCGAATCGCTCCGAATGCCGTCATGTCATCGAACGCCATTAGCGCCGTGAAGGGATGCTTACGCTGAATCAATTCTTCCGTCAACTTGAATCCCGCTTCGAAGCTTGAAATCGGATCGCGCGATTCCGGCAGATCCACAATGAGTCCTTCGTCGAGTTCCAGTCCGCTGGTCCGGGCAAAATTGCGTACGCCCTTCCAACGTGGCGCACTATCACCCAGCGTCTTCGGACCGCGAATAAATGCGATCTTGCGATGACCGAGCGCGTAAAGGTGCTCGACCCCGGAATGAGCTCCGATCTCGTTGTCGACAGTCACCGAACTGATAGAACCGGTCTTCGGTTCCCGTCCAATCATCGCCGTGGGTATGCTGTTCTTCTCCAGATCCGCCAGAATGTCGATGTCGACGAACAGCCAGTTGGCGAGAACAATCAACGCCTCCACGCGGCGATCGAGCAGCATTTCGAGATATCGTTCGAAGCGGCTGCGCTCGTTGTGCACGTCGGTGAGAATGGGCAGATACGAAGCCTGGTAAAGAGAATTCTCGATTCCGCGGAGAATCAGCGTGCAATAGGGGTCGGTCATGTCAAACACCATGACCCCAACCGTATGGCTGCGGCGGCTGCGCAGCGAGCGTGCGAAAAGATTGGGCCGGTATCCAAGTTTCTTGGCCGCTTTCTCAATACGCTTCTTGGTTGCGGCGGGAATATAGCGGGCGAGTGGTGCGTTGTTGAGCACGATGGAGACGGTGGTGGAGGAGAAGCCACTCTCCCTGGCAACATCGCGGATGGTGACCATCGATCCCTTTTCTTTCGACGTTCGCCCTGCGGTCCGCGTTATTAAAACGTTCCGCGCTTGAAATTCGGGCGTTTGCTGGCGGACACTAACAGCAGAGTGAAACGACTGTCAAGCAAACTCGTGTTATACATGTGCGTGTTGCCGCTTTGGTGGACTCTTTCCTGCTGCCTCGCATTCAGTCAAACCGCGGCGTCCGCGAAGCCGCCTGCCGACGCAGAACAACTATTTCAGCAAGGGCAAACAGCCTTGAAAAAAGGGGACATGGACGAGGCCGAGCGCGCATTTCGCGGAGTGCTGGCAATCGATCCTCGGGCAGCGGCCGCGTACGCGAATTTAGGAGTGATCTCTATGCGCCGCAAACAATGGCCGCAGGCGCTCGAGAGATTGAACAAGGCCGAGAAGATGGCGCCGGAGATTGCGGGCATCCGGCTGAACATAGGGCTGGTTTACTACCGTCAGGCGAAATATGCATCAGCAATCGCGCCGTTCGAATCCGTGGTGCACGATCTACCCGACCTGGTTCAGCCGCGATATCTGCTGGGGCTCTGCTACTTTTTCACTTCTCGTTATGCCGAGGCTGCTACCACTCTCGAACCCTTGTGGCCGCAGGAATCCGACAACCTCGACTACTTGTATGTCCTTAGCAATGCGGCGAATAAAGCCAACCGCCCCGATCTCGACCAGAAGGCTCTCGAGCGTATGGCCGACACCGGACAAAACTCTCCTGAATTCCATCTCTTCATGGGGAAGGCGCATCTGAATCGCGAGGAGTTTGACGACGCTGTGAAGGAACTGAACACCGCTGCGAAAGCCAATCCCAAGCTGCCGTTCGTTCACTTCTATCTGGGGATAGCTTACATGAAGAAGCAGGATTTCGAGCGCGCGAAAGCGGAGTTCCGCAAGGATGTCGCCATCGAACCCGACGTCGCGTACAACTACGATCAGCTAGGCCTGATCGATTCGCAGCAACAACAGAATGCGGACGCGGAGAAAAATTTTCGGAAGGCGTTGCGACTCGATCCCTCACTCACAAGTTCGCACTATCAACTCGCCCGCGTCTATTTGAATCAGGAGAAATATCATGAAGCGTTGACTGAGATCGACGCTGCCGCAAAACTCGATCCCAGGAGTTCCCCCATTCACTATGTGCGCGGTCAGGTGCTGCAGCGTTTGGGGCGAACCGAAGAAGCGAAAGCGGAAATGAGCCAGGTGACCAAGATCACGACTGACCTGCGCGATCAACGTCAAAAGGAACTGTATCAGGCGCCTTTACCCGATCCCGAATTAACCCGGGAGCCGCAATAAGTCCATTTTTGATAGACTTGGAAGGCCACGTTGTTCCTCGTTTACCGACAAGCTCAGGGGCCTCAACCAGCAACGCTGACAGAGTCTAAGGAGGACCGTCCCCATGAAACGCATACTTCGCATCGTTGGCATCATTGTCGCCGTGGTTCTGGTCGCGCTCATTGCGCTTCCTTTCCTCATCGACGTGAACAGTTTTCGTCCCAAGCTTGAGTCGGAGCTCAGCTCGGCGCTCGCTCGCGATGTGAAGGTCGGCAACCTGAAGCTGTCCATTCTGTCGGGGAGCGTTTCCGCCGAGGACCTGTCGATCTCCGACGATCCTGGGTTCAGCAAGACTCCTTTCATCCGCGCGAAATCTCTCGATGTGGGTGTGGATCTCATGCCGCTGATTTTTTCCAAGGCGCTGCACGTGAACGATCTGACGCTGACCCAGCCTGAAATTTTCCTCGTCCACGCGCCGTCGGGGAAATGGAATTTTTCTAGCCTCGGAGGAAACTCCGCCGCTAAGCCCCAAGCCCCTGCGGCGAAGTCGCCCGATGCCGCGAACCCCGATCTGTCGGTAGCGAAAATCAACGTGAAAGATGGCCGTGTCACGGTGAGCCAGGCGAATTCTTCGGTCAAGCCGCGGATCTACGATAAGGTCAACATTGAGGTGCGCAACTTCTCACTCACTTCGCAATTCCCCTTCACGCTGACGGCGAACCTTCCTGGTGGCGGGAATGTGAAGCTCGACGGAAACGCTGGTCCCATCAATCCAACCGACGCGTCTCTCACGCCTCTAGATGCGAAAATCCTGGTCAAACAGCTTGATCTCGCAGCGTCCGGGTTCATCGATCCTGCTTCAGGGATCGGAGGCCTCGCTGACTTCAACGGCACCGTCAATTCCGACGGCAAGAACGCCAAGACCCACGGCGTGCTTTCGGCTGACAAACTGAAACTCTCTCCCAAAGGGCAACCCGCAGGAAAGCCGGTTCAGGTTACGTACACGGTCGTTCACGATCTGGCGAAGCAGGCAGGAGAAGTCACGCAGGGTGAAATCACTGTCGGTAAAGCCTTGGCGCAGTTAACCGGGAACTATCAGATCCAAGGCGAAACTACTTCGCTCAACATGAAACTCAACGGTCAGGGCATGCCCGTGGATGATCTCGAAGCAATGTTACCGGCCCTGGGCATCGTCCTTCCTTCAGGCTCGTCTTTGAAGGGCGGAACCCTCTCGACTAACCTCGAGATCGCTGGTCCCACCGACAAACTGGTGATCACTGGCCCCATCAAGCTGACTGATACGAAGCTGGCTGGGTTCGATTTGGGCTCGAAGCTCTCGGCTCTTTCGAAGTTCACGGGATCGGGCCCGAAGACCGGCTCCGACACGTCTATTCAAAACCTAAGCACCAATGCAAGGGTGGCCCCGGACGGCATTCGAACGGACGCCGTGAATCTCAACATCCCGTCTCTCGGTGTGTTGACCGGGGCAGGCACCATCAGTCCCGCAGGCGCACTGAACTACAAGATGAATGCGCAGCTTGCCGGCGGCGGAGCAGTGGGCGGCCTGACTCAGATGGCGGGCATCGGAGGTGGGGGCAAGGGAGTTGGAATCCCGTTTGCGATTCAAGGGACAACCTCGAACCCGACATTCATTCCCGATGTGCAGGGCATGGTCGGAAGCCAATTGCAAAACCAGTTGAAATCAAGAATCCCAGGCGCGAACACTGGGAATCCGGTCAATTCGATTACCGGTCTCTTCGGCAAGAAGAAAAACTAATCACTGCGATTCCTTACCCTGCCGGCGGCTCGCGCGATCCGAGCCGCCGGTTGTTTTTATGCCGCTCCATGCTCGCCGCTCATCCCGCCGTGGGACAGGAATCAAATGTATCCGAGGCCAGATAGACGATCCTGAATCAACTTTTCGCCACCCTCGTCCTCCGACTTCTCCGCGGGTTGGTTCATCGAGGCAGGATTCTCCACACCCAGATATTTCAGGATGACCGGCGCGAGGTCGGCGATATTGGCATGTGCCTGAAACGGCGGACGGTTCATGAAGAGAATTCCCGGAACGGATTCCGGATCGACGATGTGATCTCCGCTCCAGCGACGGGTATTATCGGCCACCAATTCATTCGCAAAGCCACCAACAGCCGACTGCCATGAGACACGAAATCCGGGATAGAAATTCACCAGCAAATCGGGCGCTTGGGCGGCGAAGGGGCCTGAATACAGATCTTCTTTGCGAGAGACGCTTCGCACCGCGGGACTTTGCGTGAGCGGATCAGTCGAGTCCGGAAGCCCGGACTGAATGGCAGCGCGCACCCGCTCCGCTTCCCCATTTTCTTCCAGAATTCCCTGACCTTCGCGGCCTTTGAAATTCAAATAGACTCCGCCAAGGCCAACCGCGTAGGCGTAGGTTTTCGACCAGTCAACGGCTGCGAATCCCTCTCCCAGGTCTTCTCCCGGTTTGCGGCTGTGCTGCAGAGCCAGCAGGCCGTTCTGCCAAAGCCATGTATTGGTGTCGAAGGCGCGGCGGAACGTTCCGAAACCGTGATCCGAGAGGACGAAGAAGAGAGTGTTCTCATCGACCTTATCGAGGACGGGCGCTAACAGCTTGTCACAGCGCTGATAGTGTTCTTCGATACGCGTCGACATCTCGCGTGCTAGATCCGGTTGGTAGCCCGGGTGTTGCGGATCGCGGAAGCGCCACATCATGTGCTGCACCCGGTCCGGTGTGTCGAACAGAGTAAAGAAAAAACCTTCCTGGAAGCGATCCAGTTCGTGGCACATCATCTTCTCGCGCTCTTGCAACACGAGTTCGCAGTGCTGTAGGTAAGCCGCCTCATCGAGGCGCCCATTGTTCAGACCGTTGTGTTCCTCCGCCATGCCCAGTGTCGAAAACAGACCGAGGTTTTCCGACAACTCCTTCGCATATTCGCCGGGGGATGAAACTGGAAAGAGCGGCGCGGCTGGATCGAAGTTCACCGCCGATACATAGAATTCGAGATGCGGTTCAAGTCGGCAGACGTAGAAGCGAGCGATCCCGGTCACCGAACGCAACATCGAGAATTTGAATTTGAAACGAACCCATTCGCTCCAACTCTTTTCCCCGACGTCGATCTTCGATGGAGCGCCGCCGGTTCGAATGAGCAAACGCCGTGCCGGCCTGTCGACTTGGACGCGAATCTCGCATGAGGTGTCGGCCGGCGGCGATTGCCTTGTGTTCCGCGGGCCAATCACTCGTGTCTTGAGATCACTGCCGGAATCGAGCAACACCACCTGCTCGCTTTCCTGAGCCGTTACTGTCCTGTCCTGGGTGTAAAACGTTCCTTTGCTCTGGCTGCCGCGCAGATCGGGCACGCCGACGCCCGCCAGCATTTTGCCTTGTAGAGTCTCCGGCGGAAAGGTACACGGACATCGGAGAACCACGCTTGGAACGCCGGCCTGAGTCAACGGCTGCCACAGGGGAACGCCCTTGCGCTGGTTGACCACACGCGGTTGCGTCAGCACATTCTTCGGCCGCTCAAAGCGGCTTAGCGCCGCGTCGGGCTGGTAGGTGCGCGGATCCCTCGACACGAAATCGAAGATGCCGTGTCCTCCGGGATTCGTTCCTGTCATGAATGATGACCACGCCACCGGAGTCTGCGCAGGATAGGTTGTCCCCAGGCGAGAGTAGCTTCCCATCGCGCGAATCTTCGCCAGATTGGGGAGGTCTCCGCGACCGAGCATAGCTTCCACGATGCCTGGCTCAAGGCCGTCCAGACCGATCACAATGACTTTTTTGCGCAAGAATGGAACCTAGGAAATTTTGGAAGATGGCGACTTGGAAGCGTCAGAGCTCCCGGCTTCGGGCGTGGGACGCGACTTCCCGATCACCTTGAAGAAAGTGGCAACGACCTTATTCCAAAAGATGAGAAGCAGCCCTACCAGGCTGGCCAAGCCAGAAGTCACCGTCATGACCTGATCGGGCCCGGCATAAAGGGCTAGCAGATTCAAATGCATGCTCTCTCCTTGGAATAGGGTTCTGTCTAGTGTACCAGCAGGAGACCGCCTCTTTACAGGTGCAATCTTAGGTGCCAGAAATCTACTTTCGAGCCATGCGAGGGCCGCCGGATACCGTTTCGCGCAGGTGTTCCGACAAACGTCCCGCGACCTCACGGCCGCCCGACGTCTGGCTCAGCTCGTTGAGCTCTCCGGGATCCTGTGCCCAGTCATAAAGCTGCGCGCCATATTTCGTGTGCTCGATTAATTGCCATTGCCCTTCGATCAACGATTTTATCGCGCCTGTATTAGCGGTCGGCACCTTGCTCTCCGGTTGCCGGTTCTTCTTCGGGAGGTACTTATCCTGCGCCAGTTCAGACAACGGGCTCGGCCATTGGGACGCGTTCCCACCTTGTTTCCACAACGCATTCAGCGCCGGACCCTGAAACTGATTGCCGCCCTCATCCAGCCAACTCATCAACGTTGCCGGGATCGCCGCATTGGTCACATTGGCCGAAACTCGCTGCCCCGCGGGAACATGACCCGGATACCAGAAAATCAACGGCACATGGATCTGCTCACGATACAGCGCCTCGCCGTGGGTCGGTAATCCGTGCTGCCACAATCCCTCTCCGTGGTCGGAGGTAACCACCACAATCGTGTTCCCCATAAGACCGCGCTTCTCGAGCTCTGTCGTCAACGTCCCAATCGAATCGTCGACGTACTTCACGCTATCGTCGTACTGATCGATTGGCGATTTCTGCGGCCACGGCTGCGCGTAGCCGTACGGACCGCCGTAGGGTTCGTGTACGTCGAAGTAATTCAGGAACACCAGAAAGGGACGGCGATCCGCATCAACCCAGCGCAACACTTCGCGGTTCACCTCAGAAGCTCGCTTGCGGACGCCCGGCGCGCCTCCGTTTGCGCCCACGCCCTCGTCGTCCAGATCAAGCAGCGAATCGAAACCCAGCCAGCGCAAAAGACGTTTGGGCTTGCTGTGGTCCGACCGTGACAGGTAGATGCGTGAAAACTCTCGTCCGAAAAGCGTGCGCACCCACATATCCGCGGGAGAATGAAAATAATCTTCGAAGTGCAGAAAGCCGCGCCCGAAACCGAGATCGTGCGAAAACCACGTCCGGTTCGCCGAAAAAGCTCCAGTGCGATAACCGCGGCGCTCCAAAGCCTCTCCCAGCGTGAGCGCTCCTCGAAAACTCGGTGTGCTCGCACCAAGCACCGGCATCGGCTGGACGTTACTCACACCATGCTGAAACTGATAGAGCCCCGTAATCATAGAGACGTGCGAAGGCAGGCTCCACGAGCACGCTGAGATTGCGTTTTCGAATACCGTGCCTTGCTGTGCGATGCGATCGATATTCGGACTGGTAGGGCGCGCATAGTTATACGAGGAAAGATGATCGGCGCGTAGCGTATCCACCACGATTACCAGCACATTAGGCGCGCCGGAAGAAGCTTGTGGCAGACGAGCGAGTTCGCGCTTTTCCTTAATCCAACTTCCACCTTGCACCGCAAGGAGAGCAACGCACCAGGCTGCCACGGCAAAGATCACGGTTCTTCGGCCAAAGCGCAGCACGGTTTCTTCCCGCGCGGAAGCCCAACGCGTGAACGCCACGCCCAGCCCAACCGCCAACAGAAAACAACTCCAGTGATAGAGCCGCGCGGTCAGGGTTATAAAATCGTAAGCCGCCAGTGCCGACAGCAAGAACATCAGCACGGTTGTGGTCCGCAGCCGCGGAGTAAAGCGACCGATAAGGCTCACGACGATTCTCAGGATCGAAAAGAAAATCGCGTCACACAGAGGAGAGATCCACAATATCGGCCACGAAACATGAATCATCGGGCCCCACGATGCCCAATTCAGCCGCTGAAACAGCATTAAGCCCGCGCCCTCGATCAAGCCCGCAACAATTCCAAAGGAGATGGCGATGAGAATTAGGTCGATCAGAGAAAAACGTTCTCCGGAATGTTCATTCAGAGTGGGCAACAATAATTTCCGCGCGTGAATTCCGGCTAGTGTACGTCAATTCCGGGCGACCGGGAACTCAATCCGCTCCGGTTGGCTTGGGGGAAATATCGGGAAGGGCGCCCGTGGTTACGCCGCGACGCCGGTTCGCCCAAAAACGAATGCGGTCCATGTAGAGATACACGACGGGAGTCGTAAACAGAGTCAGCATCTGGCTGACGATCAATCCGCCGACAATCGTGATGCCGAGGGGTCGCCGCAATTCCGAACCTGTGCCCGTACCAAGCGCCAATGGCAAACCGCCGAGCAACGCCGCCATCGTCGTCATCATGATGGGACGGAAGCGCAGCAGGCAAGCTTCATGAATGGCTTCGAGTGGCGACTTCCCTTCCTTCCGTTCCGCGTCCAGAGCAAAGTCGATCATCATGATCGCGTTCTTCTTCACGATGCCTATCAGTAGAAGGATGCCGATCATGCCGATTACGTTCAGCTCATTCTTGCTGATCAGTAACGCCAGAAGTGCGCCGACGCCGGCCGAAGGCAGCGTCGAAAGAATGGTAATGGGATGAATGTAGCTCTCGTAAAGCACTCCGAGCACGATGTACACGGTCACTAGAGCGGCCAGAATCAGCAGCGGCTGGCTGGCAAGTGAATCCTGGAATGCGGCGGCCGTCCCCTGAAAACTGGCATGAATCGTGCCCGGGAAATTGATAGAGCGCTCCGCCGCATCGATCACCTCGGTGGCCTGCCCCAGAGACACTCCGGGCGCAAGATTGAACGAGAGCGTTACCGATGGATACTGTCCCTGGTGATTCACCGCCAGAGCGGTGTTCGATGGCCCAAAGTGCGTGAAGGCCGACAGGGGCACCATTTGGCCGCCGGAAGACCGCACGTAGATCGCCTGCAACGCGTCAGGACTCTTCTGGAATTGCGGTGCCACTTCCATCACCACGTGGTACTGGTTCAACGGGCGGTACATGGTGGAAACCTGTCGCTGTCCGAACGCGTCATAGAGCGCGTTGTCGATATCGACCGCTGCGATTCCCAGGCGCGAGGCCGTGTCACGATCGATGATCACGCTCGATTCGAGACCGTGATTCTGCTGATCGGTGTTGGCATCGCGCAACTCAGGCAGAGTGCGGAGCTTTGTCAGCAGCTTCGGCGCCCATTCGTTCAATTCCGTGAGATCTTCGCCCTGCAAGGTGTATTGATACTGTGCCTGGCTCTGCCGGCCTCCGATGGTCAGATCCTGCGCGCTCTGCATGTAAAGAGTCGCACCCGGAACGATAGCCAGCTTGCCGCGCAGGCGCGCGATCACCTGGTCGGCGCTAACCTTCCTCACATTTAGAGGCTTCAAGGTAATGAACATGCGGCCCTGATTCATCGCCGTATTGCCTCCGGCGAATCCCATGACGTTCTCAACCGCGGGATCTTTCATGACGATGTCGACATACTGCACCATCTTGGCGCGCATGGCCCCGAAAGATATGTCCTGCGCCGCTTGCACCGATCCCGTCAATCGACCTGTATCCTGCTGTGGGAAAAATCCCTTGGGCACAATTATGTAGAGATAGACACTCAATGCCGCGGTGACCACCGTGATACATAGCGTGACAAGCTGGTAGCGTAAAACCCATTCCAACCCGACGCGGTAAACGCGCAAAACAGCTTCAAAGGCCCGCTCGTTCGCGCGATAGAACCATCCATGTTTCTCTTCTTTGAAAGGCTTAAGCAGCTTGGCGCACATCGTGGGCGTCGTCGTAAGTGACACGATTAGTGAAACGCCGATCGCAATACTTAACGTTACCGCGAACTCGCGGAACAACCGCCCGACAATGCCCCCCATCAACAGAATTGGAATGAATACTGCGACCAGCGAAGTGCTCATTGAGAGCACGGTGAAACCGATCTCCCGCGCGCCGGTGTACGCTGCCTGCATTGGTCCTACGCCCTTTTCGAGATAACGGGTGATGTTCTCGAGCACCACGATGGCATCGTCCACCACGAAGCCAGTGGAAATCGCCAGCGCCATCAGCGAAAGATTATCGAGGCTGTATCCGAGCAGGTACATCACGCCAAACGTGCCGATCAGCGACAGGGGCACGGCCACGCTCGGAATGACCGTGGCGCGGACGGTTCGCAGAAACAGAAAAACGACGAAAATCACCAAAATGATCGAGAGCAGGATGGTGATTTCGATATCGTGCACCGAGGCACGAATCGTGACCGTGCGGTCAAGAATAATCGCCAGATGAATCGCCGGGGAAATCGACGCCTGCAACCGCGGCATCTCCGCTCGAATGCGATCAACGGTATCGATAATGTTTGCGCCGGGCTGCCGGAAAACGATAATCAGGACTGCCGGCTTTCCGTTGGCCAACCCGACATTGTGAATGTCTTCGACCGAGTCCTGCACATCGGAGACGTCACCCAGGCGGACGGCCGCCCCGTTCTGCGTGTTGTAGGCGACAATGACGTCCTGGTATTTGTCGGCCTGCATCAACTGATCGTTGGCCGTAAGCGTCCAGGCATCCACGTCGTTCGCAAGTTGTCCCTTGGGACGATTCGCGTTCGCCGAGCCTAACGCCGTTCGTACCGTATCGAGTCCGACGCCCAGCTTGTTCAACTGCATCGGATTCACTTCCGCGCGCACCGCCGGCCTCGCGCCACCTCCGACAAACGCCTGACCCACACCGTTGATCTGGGCAATCTTCTGGCCCAGGATCGAATCGGCGGCGTCGTACATCTTCGGCAAAGTGACCGTGTCAGAGGTCAACGCCATGATCACAATCGGCGCGTCCGCCGGGTTTACTTTGCGATAGGTCGGATTGCCGGGAAGGTAGGAAGGCAACTGGCTTCGCGCCGCATTAATTGACGCTTGCACATCGCGTCCCGCGGCATCGATGTTCCGCGACAGATCGAACTGCAGCACGATGCTCGTCGACCCCAGTTGACTGGTCGACGTCATCTGGTTCACGCCGGCAATACGTCCAAATTGCCGTTCCAGCGGCGTGGCCACCGCTGAAGCCATTGTCTCGGGACTCGCACCTGGCAGCGAAGCCGACACTTGAATGACAGGAAACTCAACCTGCGGCAACGGAGCCACCGGCAGAAAATTAAACGCCAGAATGCCTGACATCAACAATGCCAACGTCAGCAACGACGTTCCAATCGGACGCTTGATGAAGGGAGCCGAAATGTTCATGGTCAGTCTCCCGCCGACGGCTCTTCGATTCGATTGCCGATCGAGAATCGCTCGAAGCGGTGAGCGAGCCGATCAAACCAGAGATAAACCACCGGTGTTGTGAACAGGGTCAACAACTGGCTGACGAGAAGTCCGCCGACAATCGTAATGCCCAACGGATGACGCAACTCCGACCCTGTGCCCCGGCCGAGCGCCAGCGGGAGACCGCCGAGCAGCGCCGCCATCGTCGTCATCATGATAGGACGGAAACGCAGCAAACATGCCTGGAAGATCGCTTCCTCGGGAGGCTTCTTCTCCACGCGCTCGGCTTCGAGCGCAAAGTCGATCATCATGATGGCGTTCTTTTTCACGATGCCGATCAGCAAGATGATGCCGATCAATCCCACCACACCAAGATCGTTTCCGGTGAGCAACAGCGCCAGAATCGCACCTACACCGGCCGAAGGTAGCGTCGACAGAATCGTGATGGGATGAATGTAGCTCTCGTACAAAACGCCGAGCACGATGTACACGGTGATGATCGCGGCCAGAATCAGCCATGGTTCGCTCGAAAGCGAATTCTGGAACGCTGCCGCCGTGCCCTGGAATGCGGTGTGAATGCTCAACGGCATCCCGATTTCTTGTTCCGCCGCAGCGATCGCTTTGGTGGCGTCGCCCAGGGAAATGCCCGGCGCGAGGTTGAATGACAACGTCACCACCGGAAACTGTCCTTGGTGATTAATCGCCAAGGTCGCATTCTTGGTCTCGAAGTGCGAGAACGCCGATAAGGGCACTTGCATTCCCGTGCTCGATTTCACATAAAGATCCTTCAGCGAATCGGGATTCTGCTGGAACTGGGGATTGACCTCGAGCACCACGTGATACTGATTCAACTGGGTGAAGATGGTCGAAACCTGCCGTTGGCCAAACGCGTCGTAAAGCGTGTTATCGATCGCCGCCGGCAAAATTCCCAGCCGCGACGCCGTGTCACGATCAATGACCAGACTCGCCTGCAACCCGTTGTTCTGCTGGTCGCTGGCGATATCCTGAATCTGGGGCAAAGTCTTCAGCTTGTCCACCAGTTTTCCAGACCAGGTCGCCAACTCCTTGGCGTCCGTATCTTCCATCGTGTACTGGAACTGGGTTCGACTGACCCGGTCTTCCACTGTCAAGTCTTGTACTGGCTGCATGTACAGCGTGATGCCTTCGACCTTGGCCAACTCCGGTTGTAAACGCCGGATGATGTCAGACGCCGTGTCGCTCCTCTGATCCCGCGGTTTCAGGTTGATCTGAATCCGCCCGCTGTTCGGAGTGACGTTGGTTCCATCGATGCCAATGAATGAAGACAAACTAGCGACGTCGCCGTCTTTCAAAATGATTGCGCTCAGCGCCTGCTGACGCTGGGCCATCGCCGGGAAGGAAATATTCTCCGGCGCCTCCGAGATGCCGAGAATCACACCCGTGTCCTGCACCGGGAAAAAGCCCTTGGGAACGACGACGTAAAGGAACAGCGTCAGCACCAGGGTCCCCAGCGTCACCAGCAAGGTGGTGGTCTGGTGGCGCAGTACCACCTTCAACATGCGGCCGTACCACTCGATCACTCCCTCGTAGAATGCTTCCGACTTCCGATAGAACCAGCTCTCCTTCGAGGAATCTTTGGCCTTGAGCAGCTTGGCGCACATCATCGGCGTCAGGGTTAATGACACCACCGCCGAAACCAGAATCGTGACGGCAAGGGTCACCGCGAATTCGCGGAACAGGCGGCCTACGATGTCCCCCATGAACAGCAGGGGGATCAGCACCGCGATCAGCGAAACGGTGAGCGAGACGATTGTGAAGCCAATTTGCCCGGAACCCTTCAAAGCCGCATCCAGCGGCGAATCGCCCTCCTCCAGGAAACGATCGATGTTCTCGATCATGACGATGGCGTCGTCCACGACGAATCCAGTAGAGATGGTCAGCGCCATCAACGAGAGATTGTTCAGGCTGTAGCCGAGCAGGTACATCACGCCGAAGGTGCCGACCAGCGAAAGTGGTACGGCCACACCGGGGATGATAGTGGCGTAGAAATTCCGCAGGAACAGGAAGATCACCATCACCACCAACGCGACGGTGAGCATCAACTCGAACTGAACATCTTTGACGGAGGCTCGAATTGTTTCGGTTCGATCGGTCAAAATCTGCACGCGAACTGCCGCCGGCAAAGAAGCCTGCAACTGCGGCAGAAGTATCTTTACTCGGTCGACCACGCTGATGATGTTTGCGCCGGGCTGACGCTGAATATTGACGATGACGGCCGGAGTCAGATTCATCCACGCCGCTTGCTTCGTGTTCTCGATCCCGTCTGTGACGTTCGCTACATCGGAGAGACGCACCGGAGATCCATTCCGATACGCAATGACGATCGGCTTGTACTGGTCCCCGGCGATGAGTTGGTCATTCGCTCCAATGGTGTATGACTGCCGAGGACCGTCGAGGGTTCCCTTGGCTTGATCGACATTCGCCGCAGCCAGCGCTGTACGCACATCTTCCAGACTCAGCCCGTAAGAGGCCAACTGCACGGGATTCGCCTGAATCCGCACAGCCGGTTTTTGTCCTCCGCTGATTGAGACAAGACCCACTCCGGGCAACTGAGAAATCTTCTGCGCCAGCGCGGTATCCGCAAGATCTTCGACCTTCGAGAGAGCCAAAGTGTCGGAGGTCATCGCCAACGTAAGGATGGGCGAGTCCGCTGGATTGACCTTGCTGTAGATCGGAGGATTTGGGAGATCCGACGGCAGGTATGTGGTAGCCGCGTTGATCGCCGCCTGCACCTGCTGCTCTTCTATGTCGATGTTCTGATCGAGATTGAATTGCAGGGTGATGACCGAGCTGCCAAAAGAGCTGGTCGAGGTCATCTGGCTCAGTCCCGGAACCTGCCCGAACTGGCGTTCCAGAGGCGAAGTCACCGATGATGCCATCACATCCGGGTCAGCACCCGGATAAAACGTGACTACCTGAATGGTTGGGTAATCGACTTCCGGCAAGGCGGAGACCGGAAGTTGGTAATAGGCCACCAACCCCACCAGTAGCACAGCGAACATTAGTAGGGTGGTCGCTACTGGACGAAGAATGAAAAGCCGCGACGGACTCATGGCTGTCCTGAAGCTTGGGCCGGTTTATTCGACGGTGAGGCGGCGCGGGGCTCGACTTTGCTGCCCGCTTGTAGTTTGTCCTGGCCGTCCGTCACTACCACATCGCCGGGAGAGATCCCGCTGGCGATGGCCGTGCGATTGTTTTGGGTAATTGCGATAGTCACATTGCGAACGTCTACCGTCTTGTCTGGCTTCACTACAAACACGAACGTGCCCTGTGGCCCGCGCTGAATCGCAGCCGCTGGAATAATGATGGCGTTCTTCTTCGTATCGAGCAGCAGGCGCGCATTCACAAATTGATTCGGCCAAAGTGCATTATCTGTATTGGGGAATATCGCCTTCAGACGCGCTGTGCCCGTGGTCTGATCGATCTGGTTATCGATCGTCAACAACGTTCCGATCGCCAGCTTCGTCTGGTCATCGCGGCTATAAGCGTCCACCGCGAGTTGCCCCTGATGCATCCGCTGAGCGACTGCCTGCAGATTGTCCTCAGGTAGCGTGAAGATCACAGCAATCGGCTGCAACTGTGTGATCACCAGCATCGCGTTGGTGTCTGCGGCGTGAACAATGTTCCCCGGATCTACCAGCCTGAGGCCGATACGCCCATTGACCGGCGCCGTGATATGGCAATAGGTGAGTTGCAGCTTCGCGTTGTCGACCGCCGATTGATCCGATCGGACCGCGCCTTCCAATTGGTCCACCAGCGCCTTCTGCGTGTCCACTTGCTGCTGCGACATCGCGCCCGAATCCTGCAGCAGTCCCTTGAAGCGTTCGTAGTTCAGTTGCGCGTCGCGAAGGCTGGCCTGGTCTTTGAATAATTGCGCTTCGGCCTGGCTCAACTGCACTTGAAAAGGCCGTGGATCGATAACGGCTAGAAGGTCACCCTTCTTGACCGTCTCGCCTTCTTTGAAAGCGACCTGCACCAACTCGCCGTCGACGCGGCTCTTGATGTTAACCGTGTTAAATGCCGTGACCGACCCCAGTCCTGATAAATAGACCGGCATATCCTTCTGCTCGGCCGTATACACAGAAACGGGCACCGGAGGCGGAGCACTGCCTGCGCGCACGGTCGATTTGGTGTCGGTACTCCCGCACCCCAGCCACGCACCACACACCGCGAGTAAGACACCCACTAACAACGTTCTCTTCATATCCACTCTTGTTGGACGTACAGACCCAGTCTTGGGTTCGATCGATCTATCACCCGCGTCAGACAATTCGCAGGAAGGCAGGGTACGGCGAAATCGCTCCATTTTGGATGACAGTTCATCCCACCCGAGCCTTAACTTTACCACTTAAAGCTTGCGGGATTCTTCCGGAGCGTGCAACAAGATTCGACAATCTTTACAATGATTTACAAACTTTGAATCATACCGGGACTTCCTGACGCAAGGCCTCTTCGATCTCGGCAACCTCGCCGCTTTTTAGCCGGAACTCCGCCGCCCCGATGACGCCGAAAACCTGCTCTGCGCAGCGCACCCCAACGATCGCCGCTGTGACCGCTGGATTCGCCAGCGTCCACGCAATCGCAACCTCCCCAGCGGTGCGCCGGTAACGTTTTCCGATCTCCCGCAATAACTCAACCAGGCGAAGATTTCGCGAGAGCAATGGCTCCTGAAAATTTGGGTTGTGCCGCCGCCAGTCGTCGGATGCAAAGTTCGCAATCCGCGGTCGCGTCATCGCTCCTGACAACAAACCCGAATACATCGGCGAATACACAATCACGCCGATTTGGTTCGCTGCCGCATACGGCAGTTCCTCTTTCTCGATTTCACGCGACAAGATTGAGTAAGGCGGCTGCAACGAATCAATGGGAGCAATCGCCTGCGCCCGCCGCATTTGGTCAGCGCTGAAATTAGAGACGCCGATATAACGGACCTTGCCCTCTTCCTTCAAGCGCGCCATCTCCGCCCAGCCCTGTTCAATGTCCTGATCCGGTTGCGGCCAGTGAATCTGGTAAAGGTCGATCACGTCAACTTTCAGACGGCGAAGACTCGCTTCGCACTCTCGGCGAATCGATTCGGCTTTCAGCGATCCACCAATTTCCCCCCGCTCATTCCAGACGCGCTCACACTTGGTGAATACGTAGGGGCGGGAACTGCGCTGGTGGAGCGCGCGGGCGACGACCTCTTCGGAGTGGCCGAGTCCATAGACTGCGGCGGTGTCAATCCAGTTGATGCCCAAATCGAGGGCGGCCTGAATTGCGGCGACGGAGTCACTGTCATTTTGAGGCCCCCAACTCCATTGCCAACCTGCTCCGCCCATCGCCCACGCGCCTACACCGACAGGGGTGATTTTCAGTTCTGTATTACCTAACCTGCGCGTCTCCATGTCTCCCCTTCCCGCTGAATCGGGTGAAACGAAAGCACTCTCCACAATGCCGACGAAAAGGAATGCAACTCCCCTTCCAACTCCACATCGCAGTCAAGACAGACATATCTCTTTTAGAATCTGTGCATAGACAGCCGCGATCCAAAAGGGGATCTACGGGAGCTTAACCAGGTGTCGAAGATTCGACATCCGATTGACACCTCAGATCATCTAAAATGTCGCGAAGTTGGCCCGCTTCGGAAATCGCATGTCTACGACGCAAAAGACGACCGAACCCTCACGGGACCAATACCTTGCTCTGCTTGAAGTCACGGAATCCGTAGCGACTCATCGCAGCTTGACGGATCTGTTTCACGACTTAACCCGCCGTCTCCATCCCATTCTGAATTTCACTTACCTCGCGTTGGTGGTTCCTGACCCCGAGCAAAACGTGATGCGTTTGCGAACTCTGGAGGCCTCGGCCAGCGGCGAACTCAAGCCCGGCATGGAATTCCCGATGCAAGATTCGCTCTCCGGAGAAGTTTGGAAAAATCAGACGCCGATCGTACTCAGCAACACCGAGCACGCTACCAGGTTCCCGCGAGCGATGAAGTCCTTTCATGCCTACGGAGTGCACTCCGCGATCTGTGTCCCGCTCAGTACTCCTCGGCGCCAACTGGGAACGCTAACCATCGGAGCGGCGGAGCCGGACACTTATCACGAAGGCGATCTCGAAATTCCCAAGCGAGTTGCGGCGCAGGTGGCGATTGCGGTTGAGAACGCGTTGAACTACGAAGATGCCCAGGCTTTCCAACAACAAGTCATTCGCGAGCGCGACCGGCTGAAGCTGCTACTCGCCGTCAACAACGCGGTCGTTTCCAATCTCGCGCTTTCCGAACTTTTTCGCGCGATTCCGACCAGCGTCCGCAATGCCATGCAATGTGACGCAGCATGCTTGTCTCTTCCCGAAGCGAACAAGCAGCAACTGCGCGTATATGGACTTGACTTTCCGCATGGACGGGGCTTTCTGCGCGAAGAGATGATTCTCTCGATTGAAGGCTCCAGTCCCGGCACTGCGTTTCGCACCGGCAAGCCTCTGGTCTTTGACACTGCGCCGACAACGCTCAATGAGCTTGCGACTCAAGTCAACGCCGGCGAAGGATTTCAATCGGGATGCTTTATTCCCATTATTCGTCCCGGCCGCATCCTTGGCGTGCTGCACCTGCTCGACCGCCGAGCCAATGCATTCTCAAAGGAGGATGTCGAGTTCCTCGCTCAAGTCTCCAGCCAGGTCGCCATTGCGCTCGAAAATGCCTTGGAATATCGCGAACTCAGTGAATCCAAAGAAAAACTCGTCGAAGAGCGCACCTATCTTGCGCGTGAGATTCGCAGTGAGCACGGCTTCGAAGAAATTCTCGGCAGAAGTCCTGCGCTTCAACGTGTATTGCGGCAAGCCGAAACCGTTGCTCCCACGGGCAGCACCGTCCTGGTGCAAGGGGAGACCGGCACTGGGAAAGAGCTGGTTGCCCGCGCCATCCACAACCTGAGTTCGCGGCAAGACAATATCTTCGTCAAGCTGAATTGCGCGGCGATTCCCCTCGGTTTGCTCGAAAGCGAACTCTTCGGCCACGAGAAAGGCGCATTCACGGGAGCCATCGCCCGCAAAATCGGACGATTCGAACTCGCGCATAAAGGAACTCTCTTCCTCGACGAGATTGGAGATATTCCTCCGGAACTCCAGCCGAAGTTGTTGCGCGTCTTGCAAGAACAGGAGTTCGAGAGACTGGGAAGCACGCGCTCGATCCGCGTTGATGTGCGCTTGGTGGCTGCAACCAACCGCGATCTCGCCAAGATGGTGGAAGAGCGAGAGTTTCGCGCCGATCTTTACTATCGCCTCAACGTGTTCCCCATCGTCATTCCGCCGCTGCGCGAACGTCGCGAAGACATTCCGGTGCTGGCGAACTACTTCGCGTCGAAATACGCGCAGTCGATGAACAAGCGCATTGAAAAAATTCCTCCGGAAGTGATTGAAGCACTGCTGCGATATCCGTGGCCGGGGAATATTCGCGAACTGCAGAACTTCATAGAGCGCGCCGTGATTCTCTCGGACGGAAGAGCCCTGGAACCTCCGCTCGGAGAGCTGCGACAACCTGCGGCCAACAAAGAATCAGGAAAAGGTCTGACCCTGGAAGCCGCTGAACGGCAGCACATTTCGGAAGCTTTGCAGGCCAGCGGATGGGTCATCGGTGGACCGGAGGGCGCAGCAAAGAGACTGGGAATTCCACGCACCACTTTGATCTACAAAATGCGCCGACTCGCCATTCCGCGACAACCGAATTAGGTGGCGCGGATAACAGTCCAGCACAACGTTCGTCTACCAGATTGGGAAGCTGGAATCTGATGTCGAATGGTGTCGAACCATAGACGTCAAGCGGTCAGCAGGAATTCCAGGCTGCGACTGTTTGCACACATAAGTTTATTATTTGCAATAGATAGCAGAGTTGCCGCTCGATCGGGATTTGGTCCCCTTCGTGCTTTATCCCTCACGGATCGTTGTCTTCCTTCGTGTGGGGCTAGCGTTTCTTTCATGCGGGAGTTCGGTGGGCCCGCTGGTAAGAGGTTTCGGTTATGTGGATTGTAAGACTTGCGTTAAAGCGACCCTATACTTTTGTGGTCGCTTCACTGCTGATCCTGATTCTGGGTCCGATCGTCATTCTCCGCACGCCTACAGACGTCTTCCCGAATATCGATATTCCGGTCGTGAGCGTTCTCTGGAACTACACCGGGCTGAATCCGCAAGAGATGTCGGACCGTATCGTTTCGCAGACCGAGCGCTTCATGACGACGACGGTCGACGACATCTCGCATATCGAATCGCAATCGTTGAACGGGATTGCGGTCGTCAAAGTCTTCTTCCAGCCTCACGCCAATGTTGAAAAGGGAATTGCGCAGCTGACCGCAATCTCACAAACCGCGTTGCGCAGTTTGCCACCGGGAACGTTTCCTCCCCTGATCATCAGTTATAGCGCCTCGAGTGTTCCAATCCTCCAACTAGCGCTTTCGGGAAAGACACTTTCCGAGCAGGAATTGAACGATCTCGGCCTGAACTTCATTCGAACTAAGATCGTGACTGTGCAGGGCGCGGCCGTCCCTTACCCATATGGCGGCAAGCAGCGTCAGGTACAAGTCGACCTCAATACCACCGCGCTGCAGGCTCGCGGTCTGTCGCCGTCTGATGTGGTGAACGCCATCAGCGCGCAGAATCTGATTCTTCCCGCAGGCACTTCGAAAATCGGGCCGTTCGAATACCAGGTGGACCTCAACGGCGCCCCTAAAACAATAGCTGAACTGAACGATCTGCCGATCAAGACGATTGGCACTAACACAATTTATATCCGCGACGTTGCCTGGGTGAGGGACGGCTTTCCTCCTCAGACGAATATCGTCCGCGTGAATGGGCAGCGCGCCTCATTGCTCACCATTCAAAAGACCGGAAACGCTTCTACTCTCGATGTCATCGCCGGTATCAAACAGATTCTGCCCAGCATCCGGAAATCCGTTCCGCCCGATCTGAATATGGAACCGCTGGCTGATCAGTCCATCTTCGTGCGGGCCTCGATCAACGGCGTGCTGAAAGAGGCGACGATTGCCGCCTGTTTAACCGGGTTGATGATCCTGATCTTCCTGGGGAGCTGGCGCAGCACCGTAATTATCGCCGTCTCAATTCCACTGGCGATTCTGACCTCGATCATCACCTTGAGCGCCTTGGGCGAGACCATCAACATCATGACGCTGGGCGGTCTGGCGCTTGCGGTCGGAATTCTGGTGGATGATGCGACCGTCGAGATTGAAAACATTAATCGCAACATTGCGCAGGGCAAGGAAATCGAGCAGGCGATTCTTGACGGCGCCGCTCAGATCGCAGTCCCGGCTTTCGTTTCCACGCTCGCCATTTGCATTGTGTTTGTACCGATGTTCTTTCTGTCCGGCGTAGCCCGCTATTTGTTCGTTCCGCTGGCAGAAGCCGTAGTGTTCGCCATGCTGGCGTCCTATCTGCTTTCGCGAACCCTGGTCCCCACCATGGCGAAATATTTGTTGCGCGGCCACGAGCAAGAAGCCGGGCATCTGGGGTCCAGCCGCAATCCGCTGGTGCGCTGGCAGATGAAGTTCGAAGAGGGGTTCGAACGGTTTCGCAATCGCTACCATGGCTGGCTCCAGAGTTGCCTCGAAAACCGCAAGCTGTTTTTGATCGCTTTTGTTGTCGTTTGTGCCGCTTCAATGGCCCTGATCGTTCCCTGGCTTGGACAGGATTTTTTCCCGGCCGTGGATGCCGGACAGTTCAAGTTGCACTTGCGGGCGCGCACGGGCACACGCATCGAGGAGACAGCGCGTCTCTGCGATCAGGTCGAGCAGTCGATTCGAGAAACGGTTCCTGCCGATCAGGTTTCCAGCATCATCGACAACATCGGGCTGCCTTACAGCAGCATCAATCTTTCTTACAGCAACTCGGCGCCAATTGGTCCGGGCGACGCCGACATTCTGGTCAGCTTATCGGAGAACCATCGTCCCACTGCCGATTATGTGCATGACCTGCGGCTGAAACTCGCCCAGGAGTTTCCGGGAGTGACCTTCGCGTTCCTGCCTGCCGACATCGTCAGTCAAATTCTGAACTTTGGCTTGCCAGCGCCGATCGACTTGCAGGTTCGCGGCTACAATCTGCAAGAGAATCGCGAGTTCGCCGACAAGCTTTTTGCCCAGGTGCGGCACGTTTCTGGCACCACCGACTTACGCATTCAGCAAACCTTTGATCAACCTTACCTGCATATCAATGTCGATCGCACCAAGGCGCAACAAGTCGGATACTCAGAGAAGGACGCTGCCCAGAATCTGTTGGTGTCCCTCAGCGGCAGTTTCCAAACGTCGCCAGCCTTCTGGCTGAACCCGAAAAACGGCGTCACCTACTCGATTGCTACGCAGACGCCACAGTACCGGCTCGACACTTTGCAGGATCTGGAAAACATCCCGGTAAGTGGAATTAATCCCAGTGCCCCGCCGCAGATTTTCGCGGACTTGGCCACGTTCCGCCGTGGAGTTGGCATGGGTGTTATTTCACACTACGACATTGCTCCGGTAATCGACATTTACGGCGCCGTGCAGGGCCGGGATCTGGGCGGCGTGGCAGGCGACATCGACAAGATTGTCAAACAACATGAGGCGGCCAACGATATCCCGCGTGGTACGGAACTGGTGATGCGGGGTCAGGTTGACACTATGCGGTCTTCGTACATCGGCCTGCTGGGCGGGTTAGCCTTTGCGATCTTGTTGGTCTATCTCTTGATCGTCGTGAACTTCCAGTCGTGGCTTGATCCCTTCATCATCATATCTGCGCTGCCGGCAGCTTTGGCAGGGATTGCCTGGTTCCTATTCATAACCAAGACGACACTAAGCGTGCCCGCATTGACCGGGTCCATCATGTGCATGGGCGTGGCGACGGCGAACAGCATTCTGGTGGTGAGCTTCGCAAAAGAACAGATGGAAGAAGGCAAAGACGCAGTGGAAGCGGCGCTGCAAGCGGGATTCACGCGCTTCCGGCCGGTGCTGATGACGGCACTGGCCATGATGATCGGCATGGTGCCGATGGCCTTAGGACTGGGTGAGGGCGGCGAACAGAACGCGCCACTCGGTCGCGCGGTAATCGGCGGTCTGATGTTCGCAACGGTCGCCACTTTGTTCTTCGTCCCGGTCTTCTTCAGCTTGTTGCATGGGATTCGGGTAAGGCGTTCTGAAGTTGAATCGGAAGGTTAACCGCCATCATCAGAGTTAGATAATCGGGGAGTCATTCTTATGCGTGTGGATGAGGAAAACAGCTTGGAAAGACAGATTGCGGTGGAACCCGTTCTCGCGGAGAAGAAGCCGGAGCCGTCGAAACCAAAGCGGCGCTGGCTGTACGCGCTGCTTGCAGTGGTGATCGCGGCTGTTGCTTACGTTTCTGGTGTTCTACCGCGGGTGAAGGCGAGGGAAACGGCAAAGCGGGAAACCGAACAGTTGGCGATTCCGTCTGTCACGGTGGTCCAGCCGAAAAAGACTGCTCCGTCGCAAGAAATCGTGTTGCCGGCGAATGTCCAGCCTTACATCAGCTCTCCGATCTTCGCTCGCACCAACGGATATTTGAAGCACTGGTACGTCGACATCGGCGCGCACGCGAAGAAAGGACAACTGCTGGCGGAAATTGAGACTCCCGAAGTTGATCAGCAGTTGCAACAGGCGCGCGCGAACTTGTCGACCGCGGAAGCGAACCTGCACCTGGCGGAAATCACGTCGAACCGTTTTCAAGGTTTGCTGAAAAGCGATTCTGTGGCGCAGCAGGACACTGACAACGCCATAGGCGCTTACAACGCCGACAAAGCGGTGGTCGCGGCCGATCAGGCAAATGTCCGGCAACTCGAACAGCTCCAAGGCTTCGAGAAAATCTACGCGCCCTTTGACGGCGTCATTACGGTTCGCAATACCGATATCGGAGCGCTGATTAACTCCGGAAGCGCGGGCGGCTCACAGACAGCTTTGTTTCAGATCGCGCAGCCCGGAGTGTTGCGCGTATATGTCAACGTTCCCGAAGCCTATTCGCAGGCCGCCAAAGTTGGCTTGACCGCTGATCTCGTTTTATCGGAATTCCCCGGCAAACGGTTCCAGGGAAAACTGGTGCGTACGGCCGAAGCGATCGATCCGGTCAACCGTACGCTGCTCGTAGAAGTCGATGTTCCCAATCCGTCGGGCACACTGCTGAGTGGCGCTTATGCGGAATTGCACATGAAGCTCCCCAACACGATTTCCACCTTCACCCTTCCGGTAAACACTCTGATGTTCCGGCAGGAAGGCCTTCGCGTCGTCGCGGTGAAAGATGGCAAGCACGCGGAGTTGAGACAGATCACGCTGGGGCACGATTACGGAAATGAAGTTGAAGTGATCGCCGGACTCGATGGCAGCGAATCGATCATCGTGAATCCTCCCGATTCCATTGAGCCAGGACAGGAAGTTCGGGTGACTACTCCCGCCGCGCCAGCCGGCGCCGCGCAGGGAGGCACCGCGAACTGATGGCCGGCATGCGCAGCAGATTCTGGTCGTTCTCGATAACGCTGATCGGGCTCGCAGTACTTAGCGGATGCACCGTAGGGCCGCGCTACGCGCGTCCCACAGCTCCTGTTCCTCCCGCATACAAGGAAGAACCTCCTGGATGGAAGACAGCGCAACCAAGCGACCAGATCGCCAAGGGCAAGTGGTGGGAGATTTATCAAGATCCGCAGCTAAACGCGCTGGAGGAAAAGGTCAATATTTCGAACCAGTCGCTGAAAGCATCGGTGGCGCAATTCGAGCAAGCTCGCGCCATGGTGCGACAGTTCCGCGCGGACTATTACCCTACCGTAACTGCGGGTGCTACGGGATCGCGGAATCGCATTTCCCAGAATCGCGGCATTTTTACAAGTCAGCCCGTCTACACCGACTTGCAGATTCCGGTCATAGGCGTCTCCTACGAGCCCGACCTTTTCGGACGCATTCGGAAAACCGTTGAGGAAGCCCGCTCCAATGCGCAGGCGAGCGCGGGCGACGTGGAGAACGTCAGCCTGAGCGTGCACGCCGAGTTGGCAGTCGATTACTTCGAGGTGCGAACACTCGATGCCGAGGAGCAGTTGCTTCGTGACACCGTCGATGCCTATCAGAAAGCGCTTGAGCTGACCCAGAATCGGTATTCGGGCGGAGTGGCGTCAGGTGTGGACGTGGCACAGGCGCAAACAATTTTAGAGACTACGCGCGGGCAGATGATCGATCTGCAGGTGGCGCGAGCGCAATTCGAGCACGCAGCGGCAGTTCTGATCGGAGAGCCTCCGTCGACGTTCAGTATCGCGTTTGCACCGTGGAATGCGCCTCCACCGGTGATTCCGGCTGGCGTTCCCTCGGACTTAATGGAGCGGCGTCCTGACGTCGCGGCGGCAGAGCGTCGGATGGCAGCGGCGAATGCGCAAATCGGAGTGGCCCGCTCGGGATATTTTCCCATCCTCAATCTCTTCGGGTCCGGAGGATTTGAGAGCAGCACCATCACCAATCTGATCACGGGTCCGAGCGGTTTTCTTTCCGCAGGCGCATCAGCGGCAGTCACAGCGTTCGATGTGGGCCGGCGCCGCGCCATCTCCGACGAAGCGAAGGCAGCCTATGACCAGAGCGTGGCCAATTACCGGCAAACGCTGCTGACATCCTTCGAAGAAGTCGAAGATAATCTCGCGGCCCTGCGCATTCTAGAGCAGGAAGCGAAGACCCAGCAGGATGCCGTGGCGGCCGCGCAACACTCTCTCGATTTATCGACTACTCGCTACAAAGGCGGAGTAACGACGTATCTGGAAGTCACCACGGCGCAGGAACTCGCGTTGTCGGATGAGCGCGTAGCGGTGGAAATCCTGTCACGGCGAATGACGGCGAGTGTGCAACTCATTCAGGCTCTCGGTGGAGGATGGGATGCATCCAGCCTGAACAAAATCCAAATGACGTCGACTCAACCGCAGCAGGCGACGCCGACGCAAGTCGCCGCGCAGCCCTGAGAGCTTCACATTCTTCCCCTACTGAGCGAAACGGCGTTTACGTAACTTTACGCTGATTTACAACCTTTTTACCCCTTGCCCCCGCCGGTGCGTGTTCAATCTAAGAGTTATGGCAAACTAGTTGTCTCAGAAGATTCCCATGGGGTGATCTTCCCAGGAAGAGATTTGTGCGCCCTTCTCAATATCTCAGCTGCTTTGCAAGTGATTCTCGGATGACGTTTTCATGAGATCACTTTTGTCGTTCACAGTTCTCCTGATGGTTCTCGTTTTCTCCGGCGCCTTATCCGGACAGACGGCTCCCGCTCAGAACTTGCCTATCCGCGGATTTGTGAAGTCGGGAGGTACACCGATTCCCGGGGCCAAGGTCACGGCAACCGAGCCCGCGAGCGGAAATAAGATCACCGCCTGGACTGACCTCGACGGCAGCTTCACGTTGCAGGTGCCGGCGGCGAGTCACTATGCGGTAACCGTCGAGATGCCAGCCTTCGCTCAGCTTACGCATGACGTTGCGGTAGATGCCAGTGGCGGGCAGGCAAACTTTGATCTCATTCTAATCTCGCGAAGCCAACAGACACCTGCGCCGGATGCGAGGCGGGTTGCTGGCGGCTCGGGTCGCGGTTTTCAGAGCCTGGGTGTGCTGCAGGCTCAAGCCGGTCTGGACGCTAGTGGTGGGAGTTCGAACGATCAGATCGTTCCCCAAGGAATGCCGATTCCCGGAGTCGCTTCTGACAGTGCCACGGAATCAATTGCCGTCTCGGGCAACAATTCCAGCCCGAACATGTTCGGTCTGAGCAGCAATGACCTGCAGCAGCGCATGCAACAGTATCGCGACCAACAGGGTGCCGGAGGTGGATCTCTGGGCGGCGCTCCGAATTCAGTGGCGCCAGCCGGGGGAGGAACGGCGTTCGGGGCTCCGCCCGGCGGAGGGGGCTCCGGAGGGCCGGGCGGCGGCGGATTTGCGTTGTTCGGAGGAGGAAGAGGCCGGCTGGACATCAATCGTCCGCACGGAAGTGTTTACTATAGCGTCGGTGACGACGCCTTGAACGCGTCGCCTTACTCGCTGACGGGGCAGCCGACGACCAAGCCGGGATATCTGCAGCAGAAGTTCGGCGCGTCTCTCGGTGGGCCGCTGAACATTCCGAAGATTTACAAGGGCGGCACCAAGACATTCTTCTTCGTGAATTACAACGGTTCGCGCTCCAACAATCCCTACGACGCCTTCTCGACGGTGCCTACGGAACTGGAGCGCTCGGGAGATTTTTCTGGAATAACGAATCGGGATGGCTCTCCGGTGCAGCTGTTTGGTCCAGGGACCAGCGCCGGCAATCAGGTAACCGCGATCAGCCCGACGGCGCAGGCATTATTGAAATACATTCCGCTGCCCAATCTTCCGGGCACGGTGCAGAATTTTCACTTCGTCACTTCAGCCACCAATAATCTCGACGACCTGAATGCGCGGGTGGTGCATAGCTTTGGCAATACTTCGATGGGGCCGCGCCGGCGCGGACCACAGAACAACATCAATGTCGGATTCCACTACCACAGCACGGAAACCGGCTTGACCAATCCGTTCCCTTCCGTTGGCGGAAATACATCGGTGCGTAGCTTTGACATTCCAATCGGCTACACGCGAAGCATCGGTAAAATCATTAATTCTTTTCGCATCGACTTCAACCGCAACCGTATATCGACTCAGAACCTTTACGCGTTCAATACCAACGTCGCGGGCCTGGCGGGAATCACCGGAATTTCCACCAATCCGTTCGACTGGGGCTTGCCGAATTTGTCGTTCACGAATTTCGGCGGCATTCAGGATACGAATCCGCTTTTACAACGAAATCAGACTTGGACCTTCTCTGATTCGCTCATCCTGAACCGCGGCAAGCACACGTGGCGATGGGGTGGCGACTTCCGGCGCGTCGAATTGAATACGGAGACCGACGGAGTCTCGCGCGGTAGCTTCATCTTTACCGGGCTCAACACCGCAAATGTCGTTGGTGGAGTAGCAGCGCCTGACACTGGATTTGATCTTGCCGACTTCCTGCTCGGATTGCCTCAGCAAAACTCAGTGCAGTTCGGTGACAACAACTATCACTTCCGCGGCAATTCATGGGACCTGTTCGTGCAGGACGAATGGAAGATCCGCGGGAACCTAACCCTTAATTTGGGGTTGCGCTACGAGTACGTCTCGCCTTTTTCCGAGGTCAACGGCCGTATTGCGAACCTCGCTTTGAACCCGAGTTTCACGACGGCGACGCCCGTGTTAGCCGGACAGGATGGATTTCCGACTACGCTGGTTCGTCCCGATCGAAATAACTTTGCCCCCCGCCTCGGCATCGCGTGGAAAGCGCTGCCGAAAACGGTGTTCCGCGCGGGATACGGAATAAATTACAACACTACGGCGTTATCAGGAATTGTCCAACAACTCGGCTTCCAGCCACCGTTCTCGGTGACGCAAACCAATGTTCAGAGCGCTGGGACGTCTCCGCTGAGTTTTGGATTCAGCGATGTGCTGCCGCCAAATCTGGTCACGAATAGCTATGCCGTGGATCCAAACTATCGACTCGGATATTTGCAGATCTGGAATTTCGATGTGCAGCAGGAAATTACGCCTACATTGCTTTTGAACCTTGATTACACCGGCACGAAGGGAACGCGCCTCGATATTGAAGACGCGCCGAACAGCACGTTCAGTGGAACCCGTATTCCGAATGTACAGGCGTTTCTCTTTCAGGATTCACTGGCCAGTTCCACGGCGCAGGCGGGCACTGTGCGCTTACGAAAAAGGCTGCAGCATGGCGTCTCGGTGGGAGGCACCTACACGTGGTCGAAGTCAATTGACAATGCTTCCACGATCGGCGGCGGAACTTCCATCCCCGCGCAGAATGCGTTCGATCTAGCGGCCGAGCGCGGGCTCTCAAGCTTCGACCAGCGCAACAGATTTACCGGCGACTATCTGATTGAGTTGCCGTTCGGCCAGGATAAGCCCTGGCTGGCGCAGCCCGGGGTCTTGCGCGATCTGTTCGGCAACTGGCAATGGAGCGGCGATTGGACGGTCGCCTCGGGCCTTCCTTTCACCCCGCGGATTCTGGGCAACATCGAAAACGTGAGCGGAGGCATCAACGGCACTCTGCGCGCGCAAGCGACCGGCCTGCCGGTCACGGTGCCGAACCCGTCGGTCAATCAATGGTTCAACACGGCCGCGTTTACAACGCCTCCCGCCGGCGTATTCGGGGATGCGCGGCGCAACAGCATCGAAGGACCTGGAACCCTTCTGGTCGATATGGCGATCACCAAGGTGGTCCCGCTGAAAGAGAATCGCATGTTGGAATTTCGAGCGTCGGCATCGAATGTGTTCAACCGGCCGCAGTTTACAACCATCGACACCATCGTGACTTCCCCGTCGTACGGCAGAGTCACAGCGGTCGGCGCGATGCGAACCATTCTGCTGACAGCTCGGTTCCGCTTCTAGGGAGCGCGTATGAATGCCAACTTCAAAACGGCTCATTGGCGCCAAAGAACACTGGCTCTCGGGCTGGTGATCGCATTGCTTTGCCCGCTCCTTCCTTCGCAGGACGCCTCTACGGGATACGTTTTTCGTTCGCAGACGGAAATCGTCCTGGTGAATGTCACCGCTCATGACAAGAACGGGAACCTGGTCCGCGACCTGAAGCGCGAAGACTTCACGGTTCTCGAAGACAACAAGCCGCAGCAAGTTGCGTCATTCGATCTGGAGAACACCGACGCCATGGCGGCGGTCGATAACTCACAGATCGAGTTGCTGGGAAATGGTTCAAAAGCGCCCAAGGCCCCTGCTCCGGCTCCAGCGCCAACTCCCAACCCCGCCTTCAAAGATCGACGGTTGATGATCTTCTTTTTCGATCTCAGTTCAATGGAGCCAGATGAAACCGAACGCGCCGTGACCTCGGCGCAAAACTACGTCGACAAACAGATGGCTCCGGCAGATCTTGTAGCTGTCGTGTCGTTAGGAAACTCGTTAAGCATCAATCAGGACTTCACTTCCGACAAGACTCTGTTGACGAAGGCCTTGACCGCTTTAAATCCCAGCGCCGGGCAAGGATTCGAGGAAGGCACCACTGGCACCACCGAAGGCACAGCCGATTCGGCAAACTCGTTTACCGCGGATGACACCGAGTACAACATCTTCAATACCGACCGCCGCCTTGAGGCTCTGCGCTCGCTGGCCGATCAACTGGCGAAGGTGGATCAGAAGAAATCGCTGATCTACTTCTCCAGCGGAATGGATCGCACCGGAATCGAAAATCAGTCAGAGCTACGATCGGCGATCAACGCCGCAGTGCGCGCCAATCTTTCGATCTACACCACAGACAGCCGCGGACTGCAAGCCATCGTTCCCGGGGGCGAGGCGCAAAGCGCTAGTTTGCGAGGGACGTCACCGTTCTCCGGTCAAGCTCAGCTGAACTCCTACAACTCGAATTTCACCACGCAGGAAACGCTGGTTACGCTGGCGGGCGACACCGGAGGACGGGCATTCCTCGATACCAACGACTTCAGCCAGCTCTTCAAAGGCGTACAGCAGGATACTTCGAGCTACTACATCCTCGGGTATCACAGCAACAATCCCGCTCGCGACGGTCGCTACCGGAAAATCACGGTTCGCGTAAATCGTCCCGGCATTAAACTCGACTTCCGTCGTGGATACTACGCTCCCGCCGATTTCAAACACTCGACGCAGGACGATCGCGAATCCCAGTTGGAGCAGGAACTCTCCTCCGACCTTCCCACCACCGACCTGCCGGTCTATCTCTCGACCGGCTATTTCCGCTTGGGAGACAATCGCTTCTACGTGCCCGTTTCTCTGGTAGTGCCGGGCAAGGAGATTCCGTTTACCCGCAAGAGTGACCAGGATAAAGCGACTCTCGATGTGTTGGGAGTCGTACTCGATCCGGGCAAGCGCCCTGTCAGTCAAATACGAGACACTGTCAAGCTCTCTTTGAACACTTCGGAACTGGTGCAGCGTAAGAATGTGCAGTACGGCAACGGATTCGTGTTGCCACCGGGCAGCTATCATCTGAAATTCGTGGTGCGCGAGAATGAAACCGGTCGGATAGGATCGTTCGAAACCGATCTCACCATTCCCGATCTCAAGGCGCAGCCGCTGAAAATGAGCTCCGTGATTCTCGCCAGCCAGTTGCAGGCTGCGGGAAAGGCGAAGACCGAGAACCCGCTCGTGCGCGACGGATCGGAGGTCATCCCAAGCGTGACGCACGTCTTCTCCAGCGGGCAACATCTCTACCTTTATTACGAAGTGTATGATCCGGGCCATCAAGCTGGAACAAGCAGCACAAAGCCGGGAATCCGGGTGCTGACGAACGTGGCGTTCTTTATTGGAAAGAACCAGGCTTATGAAACGCCGCTGGTTGAGACCACACAATTGAACGCGCCTGACCGCAAAGCCGCGGTGTTTCAACTCGACGTCCCATTGTCACAATTGAAGCCTGGCTTCTATACTTGCCAGGTCAATGTAATCGATGATGCCGCCGGGCATTTCCGGTTTCCGCGCTTGGCCATGCTGGTTCGGCAATAGAGAGCAACTTTAGAGTTGCCGCGGGGTTTACAAGTCTTTACAAAAAATCTGGGGTCTCGGCAACTCTGGGCGTTATAACTGGCATCAGCGTTTTTGTATCCATCAAAATTTTTCTTCTTGAGAGGCGTCGCGAATGAAGCGCTCCTGGACAGTATTGTCGTTGTGTGCGGTGGTGTTGCTGGTCGCGGTCGGATTGCTGACTGTCGCGTGTGGCGGAGGCGGAAACTCCAAGATTCGTTTTATCAACGCATCGCCGAACGCTCCGAGTTTCAACGTATTGATTGACGGTAAAACCGTGATCAACGGTCTCGGTTTTGGCTTTAGCACTGCCTACATGACGGTCAGTTCCGGGTCGCGAACGTTGCAATTTCAGCCTGTCGGAACAACGAATAACACCACGGTTAACGGCACCGGTACGCCGACCTTGAGTATCGGCGGGGGCACAAACAATACCTATATCCTTGTTGGCTTCCTGAACAACCTCAAAGGCGATCAATACGTGGATAATCAGACTGCCCCAGCCTCGGGCAACGCCCAGATCCGCATTATTAACGCGGCTGCGAGCGTGGGCGCAACGGACATCTACCTGGTTCCGAGCGGCACGGATCCGACGAGTGTGCCGGCAACTGCCTCGAATGTTCAATTGGGTGGCGCCACGTCCTACATCACCGAGACAGCCGGCCCCTACGTGATTTTCTTCACGCAGCCGGGCTTCCCCAACAACATCTTCATCGACAGCGGAACGATTACTTTCAATTCATTACAGAACCGCACCGTAGTCGGATTGTCGAACCCGCAAGGCGGTTTTTCTTCGATTACTCTTCCAGATCTGAACTAGCGACATACGCGGGCCGGTTACCACGATCAGGTTCCGGTCCGCGAGATGGGAAAGAACTCGCTCGAATTGAATAGCACCCCTATTTCGAGGGGACCTCGTTGAGATGCCCCGCCATCACGATATCGATCGATACTTCCTTGCCTACACGCAGTACGAAGGTGCTGGGATTCTTCATTCCCCATTCCACGTAGGGAACCACAAAATGGAATTTCGCGCTGACTTGGTCCCCGCTTATCGCAAGGGGAACCGACAAGGTTAGAGAATGATCGGCGCCATGAATGCGAAAGGTTCCTTCAATTTGCAGGTTAGAGCCTGACGCAATCTTTCCGACAACTTTAGACGGCGAAAAGCTGATCTCAGGATATTTTTCGCTCTCAAGGACTTCCTTGTGCATCTTTTGATCGCGGCTGTCGTTGCCGCTTTCCGCGGTGGTCGCGTCCACCTCGATCTTCCCACTCGCTGCTCCGGACTGAGGATCAAAACGAATGCTGCCGCTCTTCGCCTTGAAAGACCCGTGAACGCTATGCAGGGTTGCATCGAGGGCGAAATTGACGGTCGTCTTTGCGGGATCCAGTTCGAATACATCTTCCTGCCCGAATGAGGGAGTTGCGAAACTGATTAAGATTAGGGCGACAAGACACGCATACATCCTTGGGGTTCGCATAACAATTTTCATGAGAGTCAACAATTCAGGCAGTGAGCATGTGCCAACCGAGCGACGTAGTTCCGCACAGGCCCATAGCAAGCGGAGACGCACTCCCGGCATGAATCGCAAGCATGCGGCCGAACAAGTCTGGACGTCGGGACAGCGCGCTCAGAGCGCGGCGCCGCAGGCCCGGTTGTCGGTCCATCAGCAACATCAGATCTGCCATGATCGCTGGAAGACCCATAATCTTTCGATGAGCTTTTTGATAGAGCGACAGATCGTTCTCGCGCAGTGCTTTCTCCAGCGCCAAAGCCTGGCGAAAGGCGAGCGACATTCCTTCTCCGGTGACCGAATCCACGCTGCCTGACGCTTCTCCAATCAGCGCGCACGAACCGCGCACGACGGACTTCAGCCGGAAGCACGCAGACAAGGCTCCTTGTTCGCGGGTCGAAGATGCTGCGGTGCGGAGGGCTGTCGGCACCGAAGAACAAGCGGCGATGGCATCAGCCACACAGAGCGTGCGCTCATGGGTAACCAACGCAACGCAAATTTCCCTGTCCGAAACTGGCGTGATATAGAGCTGTCCCCGGCCCGTCCAATGCACTTCCACGAATTTGGACCACGGTTCGACGGCGAAATGCCGGCGGAATCCGTACCGAACCTTTTTCTGCGAGATATGCTCGAGACCGGCCCATGCGCGCGTCCGTGAATTCATGCCGTCCGCACCCACGATCCAACGGCACGAGATCTCCCGGCCGTCCATCTGCACTCCGTTCTGTGAAAGGCCTGTCACGCGGCTTCCCCAATGCATAGAGACACCCGATCGCGAAGCATGTTCCACCATCAACGGATGCAGCACCGTCCGTCGAATTCCGGCGCCGTGTCCCTTTTGAAAATATGCTTCTGCCGAATGCTCTGTATCGAGGAACCGAATGCCTTGAAAAACGGCTGTATTTTGCGTCGGTAGTGTCACGCCCAACTCGGCGAGCGCAGCAAGTCCATCGGGCATTATGCCTTCGCCGCAGGCTTTATCGATCGGGGGCTTGGCCGAGTCAGCGAGTATGACAGCAAATCCGGCACGGCGCGCGGCAATCGCCGCTGCCAACCCCGCGGGACCACCACCTATGATGAAAACATCGGTCTGAGTCATGAAAGCTCGGGGCCCATTACCAGCGCATCAGAACCAGTTCTGAACAGAATCCTGGCCCCATCGCGCCCAACACGCTCAAGGAACCGGGCTGGGGACGCCGCTTGGTCATGAACTCTTCGAGCACCACAAGGACAGAGGCTGAAGAAAGATTCCCCACTTTGCTAAGGCTCTCCCAGGATGCATCCAATGCATCTTCGGGAAGTTGAAGAGCCGCCGTAATCGCTTCTAGCACTTTCGGACCGCCGGTGTGCATAATCCACGTTCCAATGTCGTTCCGGCTCAAATCGTGATCCGCGAGAAACTCGTCGATGTCCGCCGCCAGGTGCTCGTGCACCATCTTCGGAACATCGGGAGATAAAACAATTCGGAATCCATTCTCGGAAATATCCCAGCCCATCACTCCCTCAGTGCCGGGATAAAAATTCGATCGAGTGGCTAGAACCGCTGGACCGGAGTGCTCCCGGTCACTCCCACTGATCAACACCGCAGCCGCGCCGTCGCCGAACAAACCTGATGAAATCAGGTTGGCCACAGACACGTCGTCGCGCTGCCAGGTAAGAGAACAAAGCTCCACAGCTACCAGAGCGGCCACTTGATCGGGAAAAGCCCGCACGTAATCGGAGGCTCGCGCGATACCCGCTGCGCCCGCGACGCACCCTAATCCAAAAATCGGAATGCGCTTGATGCGCGTGGGAAGTCCCATGAGATTGATGAGACGCGCTTCAATCGAAGGACTGGCGACTCCGGTGACCGAAGTGAAGAAGATAGCGCCCAGATCCTCTAGCGCAAATCCCGATTGATTCAATGCTCTACACAGCGATTTCTCGCCAAGATCCTGCGCTACTTTGATCCAGGCATTGTTGGCCTGACCCCAGGTGGTCAGTTCCTGATAGGCGGGGATCGGCAATGTAAGATGCCGACTTTTCACACCCACATTGGAATGCAGACGATCGATCACCTCGGGACGATCAAGTTTGCCCGCCCATTGGTGTTTCAGCGCAGCGGAGATCTCTTCCTGGCTGTAATAATTCGGAGGAAACGCAGTACCTACGCCCGCAATTCTCATGTGTTTTTGACCGAAAGCCCTTTCGCAAGGAATTTCAACTTCTTTCTATTGCAATCCTGGCTTGAATCGCCCGCGAACACCTTGCGGAAGAGACATTCGTTCCTTAAAAAGATGCCAAACTCGAGCATAGAGTTACCTTTAATCCAGGAAATTGTACGCATTTCTAGAATCTCATATTTTTCAACCTTAGGCCGAATGAATATCGGGCCCGCTCCCACCCGGCGCCGCCGTGTTAGCCTACAGTGTTTTCCGATCCTATGCTTGCCAACCATCCTACGCCTTCTATTGATCTGCAGGCTGCCGCCAAACAAGTTATGCAGGCCCGCGGATTTCAACCGGGCTTTCCTTCTGACGCTCAACAGCAATTGTCGCAGATTCAGGCTCACCCACCCCAGGCCGTTCCAGGCAACGGTGTCCGCGACTTGCGCGATCTGCTCTGGTCATCCATCGATAACGATACGTCCAGAGATCTCGATCAGATCGAAGTGGCCCAAACCCTGCCTGACGGCACGACCAAAGTTCTCATCGGGATCGCTGACGTAGACGTGTTCGTCCCAAAGCATACGCCGATTGATGCTCACGCGGCGCAGCAAACTACCACGGTCTACACGGGCATTCGCAATTTCTCCATGCTGCCCGAGGCGCTTTCGACCGGACTCTCTTCCCTGCTCGAGAATCAGGATCGTCTGAGCATCGTGATTGAATTTGTGGTCGCAAACGGACAAGTGCAATCGAGCGACATTTATCGCGCGCTGGTGCGAAACAAAGCGCAGCTCACATACAACGCGATAGGGGACTGGGTTGCCGGGACCGCATCTATGCCGCCAAAGGTCGCGGCCTCCCTCGATTTGCAAGCACAACTCAAGCTGCAGAACCAGGTCGCCCAAGCGCTGAGAAGTGAACGATTTCGCCGCGGCGCCCTCAACATCGACACCATAGAGGTTCGGCCGGTTCTTCTGAACGATAAAGTTGTCGATGTCGCCCGTCAGGAAAAGAATCCCGCCACCGATCTCATCGAAGATTTCATGATTGCCGCCAATGGCGTGGTCGCGCGCATGGCTGAAAACAAAAAAATCTCGTCGATCCGGCGCATCGTGAAAGTCCCCGAACGCTGGGACAGGATCGTCGCCCTAGCAGCAGAGACCGGCGACAAACTTCCGAGCGATCCTGATTCGAAAGCGTTGAATGATTTCCTGGTGAAGCGCAGAGCGATCGACCCCGATCGTTTTGCGGATCTTTCACTAGCTGTGATCAAACTGATGGGCCCGGGCGAATACGTCCTCGAACGCCCCGGCGATCCCGAGCAAGGCCATTTCGGCTTGGCCGTGCAGGATTACACTCACTCCACCGCACCCAACCGGCGCTTCGCCGATCTGGTAACCCAGCGCATCATAAAAGCCGCGCTCGACAATCAAGCTCCGCCCTACCCTGACGACGAACTTGCTGGAATCGCCAACAATTGCACCTTGAAAGAAGATGCCGCGCGGAAGGTTGAGCGCGATATGTCGAAGCGCATCGCCGCAGTGGCCATGAGCGACCGCATTGGCCAGACTTTCGACGCGGTGGTCACCGGCGCGACGCCCAAGGGCACGTTTGTGCGGGTGTTGCAACCGCACGTGGAAGGCCTGCTCGTCCAGGGAAGTCAAGGAACTGACGTCGGAGACAAGCTGCGGGTCAAACTGGTCAGGACCGATCCTCAGCACGGCTACATCGACTTTGCTCGTGCATGAAGTGGGCGGGAACTAAACCCGCCCAAGGTGCAGCGCGAACCACTTGCATTCATCAAACCAGGTGCGCTCGAGTTTGAATCCTGCCTCAGCCAACATATCGTGCACCATCGGCAAGGTGTACTTATAGCTGTTCTCGGTGTGAATGCGTTCCCCCGCATGAACTCGTACAGTCAACTGCAAAAGGCGCAGAGTCACCATCTGAGTGCGCAGGCTTTCGAGATAAATTTCCATGCGCGAGCGAATCGGATTCCAAAGCGCCACATGGCGGAAGGAGTCCAAATCAAAGTCGCCTTGGAGATCGCGATTCAATCGACGCAAGACGTTCTTGTTGAACTCTGACGTCACTCCCTGAGAGTCATCGTAGGCGGGAACCAGAATCGAAGGATCTTTCACCATATCGGTTCCCAGCAGCAGCGCGTCTCCCGGTGCTAGCTCGCGGCGAACCTGGCTCAGCATCTTCACCGCAGATTCGGGATCGAAGTTCCCAATGCTCGATCCGAGATAGAGCACCAGCTTCCGTCCCCGAATATCGCGCAGGAAACCGAACCCTTCGGCGAAATCGGCAACCACGGGTCTCACCGCGACAGTCGGACACTGCGCCGAAACTCGCTCCTTCGCCTCGCTCAGCGCGGCAGGAGAAATATCGACCGGGAAAAATGCCACGCGCATCTGTCGCCGCGCCAGCGCGTGTAAGAGCGTGCAGGTCTTGGCTGCCGTGCCTGCCCCCAGTTCGACCACCGTCACATTCTGTCCCGCCTCACGCACCATTTCTGCCGCGTGCTCCTGCAGAATAGCGAGCTCAGTGCGAGTCAAGTAGTACTCGGGCAGATCGAGTGATTTCTTCGAACAACTCTGAGCCAGTGGCATCGTAGAAAAGCTTGCACGGAAGCGTCTTGGGGAAACCGCTGATTCCCTCTTCTACTTCTCGAGCAAATGACGGTATGACGACTGTTTCACGAGCGATCATTGGCGAGCCTTAGGCCAGAGAATTGCCACCGCGCATGCGGTGGGAAGAAATTGCGATAGGTCGCACGGATATGGCTCGCCGGCGTCGCGCACGAGCCTCCCCGCAGAACAAACTGGTTGCACATGAATTTGCCGTTGTACTCTCCGACAGCTCCTGGCGCTGGACGGAAACCCGGATATGACAGATAAGCACTCCCGGTCCACTCCCACACGTCCCCAAAGACCTGCTGCATCCCATCACCCTTTGCTGGCTGGGGATGGAAGAGATAATCATCCAGCAAGGTTCCTCGAACCGGCATGCGTTCAGCGGCGATCTCCCACTCTTCTTCGGTGGGAAGGCGATTACCACTCCAGCGGGCATAGGCGTCGGCCTCGAAGAAGCTAATGTGACAAACCGGCTCCGCGGGATTCACCGGCTTCATGCGGTCGCCCGCAAATTGCCACCATGAGCCGTCCTCATGGCGTTCCCAGTAAAGAGGAGCATCCCACTGCTCGCGGCATACCGTGTCCCAGCCCTCCGAAAGCCACAGCTCAGGACGGCTGTAGCCTTGGTCGGTCATGAACGCGAGATATTCCTGATTTGTCACGGGACGTGACGCGATCTGGAAAGGTCGCAGCAACACTTCGTGACGTGGCAGTTCATTGTCGAAAGCAAAACCGCGGCCGTCGTGTCCGACCGACTGAATTCCGTCTTCCACGCCTATCCAGCTCGACTTTGGCGGACCGTCGGTCTGCGCTCAATCGCTATCGGCTCAGGCCGCAGCGGGGCAGACCACAATCCATGCTTACTGTCGGTGAGAATCAATTCCTGGTGTTGTTGTTCGTGATTTAATCCGAGTTCGATCAGCTCCAGCGCATCCGCAGGCGCGCCTTCGAGAAATTTCACCATCGCAGCGTCGACATGCGAACGGTAAGCGTGCACCTGTTCCAGGCTGGGCCGGGACATCAGCCCCCGAGTTCCGCGATAAGGATGTTTCCCCAGCGACTTGTAATAGGAATTGAAAAGATAGATGAACCGGGGATCGAAAACCTGATAGCCGCTCACATTGGGCTTCAGGATGAACGTCTCGAAGAACCAGGTGGTGTGGGCCAGATGCCACTTCGTCGGACTGGCGTCGGGCATCGACTGCAACATCTGATCTTCTGGCGATAACGACTGTGTGATGCGCGTGCTGACGCCACGCACTTCCGAGTAAAAACCACGCATCTGTTCCGCGGTCAGGTTTGCTGCCTTTTCGATCACGGTTTCGGGCATGAGAATCTCCTCGGCAATTTTCAAAGCAGGATAGGGTTCCCAATGCGCCAGCGCAAGCCCCACTCACCCGGCAATATTTTCTTCGGCGCACGGTCAAGATGCGACTTCTGTAAGATGCGTCAGGAACGCGGGCGTTGCAATTTTTAGCGTGAAAATTAGGCCAAATTCGGCCTTTTAAAGCCGTTAAACCGGCCAGTTCACCCGGCTTCCCCCCGAACTCATCCAGCGCACGCCCCAGCCGCACCAGCCCCTCTCGGGTCATTTTCACGTCTCCGCCGATCCCGATCCGGAAGTGCTCCGGCATCTCGAAAAATCGGCCTGGAACTACGCTGGTATCGTACTTGCTTCTCAACAATTCGCAGAACTCGTCCACGCTCCCTCTCCGGAGCCTGGGGAAAACGACTGTTCCAAAGGGAGGTCGATAACATTCCAGATCCCGCCGGGAATCCACAAAGGCATTTAAGTTCTGCCGGTTTGTATCGATCAACCGCTTCGCCCGTGCCGCAATTTTTTCAAGATTATCGAGCGCAATCACGCTGAGCAGTTCCGCAGGATGTGCGGGAGTTGCCGCGAAAAGATCGTTCAATCTCCAGATGCGTCGTGCCAGTTCCGGCTCTGCCAGAATCCATCCACAACGCAAGCCACTGAGCCCGTACGCCTTTGTCAAACTGCTGGTCACCAAAAAATGATTTCCCAGGTGAAAGGCAGACCGCACAGGCTCATCGAAAATCGCTTCGAGGTAAACCTCGTCCACAAGAACGCGGGCACCGACACTCAGTGCGATCTCCCCAACCGCCTTCAACGTTTCAGTCGATCAGTGCGCCGCTCGGATTGTGCATGTTGGTGAGGACAATCAAGCGCGTGCGTGACGTAATCCGTCTTTCACCTCTTCCTGATCCACGCGAAAATCATCTTCGAGTCGGCGGGAGAAACGACGAATATTGCGCCCAAGTAACGCGCTGTGCTCAAAAGCAATTCGTAGGTCGGCTCCTCAATCAGTACCTCGTCTCCCGGCTCAATAGTGGCCGCCAGCGCCAAATGGTTCGCCATCGAGGTACCTGTCGATGCCACCACGCATTCGGGCGCGACATCTTTTTTTCGCGCCAGCCGCTCCTGCAGTGGCTGGTAACCGTAGATGGTCGGGCCGTTGATTTCGAGATCCTCGATGCGAACGGGCAGTTCAGCCAGCGGATATCCCATGACACCGCTGGTCGCGAGGTTGTAAGTCGCTTCCGATCGCAGTTTGGCGAACTCCATGTAGGGCGAATTTGCCCTCGTACGAATCTCCGTCATTCACTCACTCCCGATTGGCGCCAGCGCCATAACAGTAAACCGGCAGGCCCAACAGCAAGATCAACATCCCCAGCAGGCTATTTGCCGGATACTTGTAGATCGTATTCGCAACCACCAGCCACGAAATCGAGAATGAAAATCATTGTAGTCAAGGGATGTCCGGGAACGCGATATCCGGCGGTGTCCGCGTTCCCTGCATTTTCTCGCCGGCGAAATACGAACAAACAACTGGCCGTCAAACCGAAAAACAGGAAGTCCATCGAGACCACGTAATTCAAAATCTGCTCGTATTTCCCCGATAAGCGCCACGACCGCCGTCCAAATGCTCTGCAAAATGATTGCAACTACTGGCACATGAGTTCGCGCGTTCACCGTGGCTACGCTTCGGAAAAACATTCCGTCTTCCGCCATCGCGAAATAAACCCGGGGAGCAGTCAGCACCGACTGGCTCAAAAATCCGAGTGTCGAAACCGCTATGCCGAGCGCGATCAGAGTCGCCCCGCGATCACCGAGGGCAAGCCGCATCGCAGCGGTTGCGGGCACCGTCGTATTCGCCAAATCGGTCGCTCCCCAGAGCACGTACGTAGACCATATTCACGGTTACATAGAGAGTGATCACCCCAGCGACGCCGATCAGCAACGCCCGTGGCAGGTTCTTTCGTGGCTCTTTAATTTCGCCCGCAACGAAATTCGTCGTCTGCCAACCACCGAAGGCAAAGAGAACAGGAACCATGGCCGCTCCAAAGGCGGTCGCCAAACTGAACGACATCGGCTGGTCGGTCACGGGATGCGCAGCGGATAGTGGCGCGCGGATCAGCAGAAATCCCGCCACGACCAATCCAGCGATCGCTGCAATCTTCAGAACCATCAGAGCGCTCTGCACTCGGCTGCCCAGTTTTACTCCGAGACAGTTGATCAGCGTCAGCAGTGTCAGGGTCGCCACCACGGTTGGGCCCTCAGGCAGGTTCCAGTCGGTTAGTTCGGCGAAATATCGCGCGAAGGTCACAGTGACCGCAGCCATTCCGCCAGTCTGAATTACCAGCAGCAGAACCCATCCATAGAGGAATCCCACCGCGGGGTGATATGCCTCCCTCAAGTAGGCGTACTGCCCACCCACATCGGGCATGCGGTCCGCAAGTTCTGCATAGATAAACGCCCCCAACATCGCCAGCAGCCCTCCGACGATCCAAGCGGCCAAAATCAGCACCGGCGTATGGACCTGCCGTGCGACCACATAGGCGTTGATGAAGATTCCCGAACCAACAATGCCGCCCATAACCAGCATGGTGGCGTCGAACAGACCGACGCGGCGAAGCAATCGCCCGGCGGCGGAATCGACAATTGGGAAGGCGGAGCCTCTGGAGGCATTCAGGACTGGGCCGAGCCGAAATGTATCACTGGGTCGATTTGCGCGATCACTAGTAATGCCTGCGAACGTCTGATTAAATAGAAATAGCTGTCCTGCGGGTGAGGTATCGTTTTGAGCCCAGAAGGTACGATGTTTGCCGGTGTTGACGCCGGCCTTCCCAAACGCCGTTCTCTCTACGCCTCCGTGGGAATCCACTGCATCGTGCTCGCTTGGCTCTTGCATTCTCCTGCCGCAATCTTCGTCTCTCCCTCTTCTATTCAAAAAGGTGAGAACGGCCGCTCGCTTACCGAAATCTATTGGACGCGATGACATGTCGGCGGCCGAGCAACGCACCCTGGAGAAGGGACACCTAACTTTCACCCCGCCCCCTAAAACCAAACAGCCGCATCAGCGTCGACCCTCCATCCGCCGATAAGGGCCCAGAAGACACAGCCATCTCGGCGTCAAAGGTCGACAGCGCCACGCCAGCCGCTGGCAATCCTTATGGCTCCCTTACCTACGGCGCCGTCTACGGGCTTGAAGTGCGCCCCGCGGTCAGCATTTTTGGTTCAGAGCCCATCCTCGACATTCCGATGACTTGGCGGGAATTTCGGAAGGCAACGAGATCATCGAGCTTACGATCGACGCCGAAGGCAACATCATCGAGAAAAGGTGATCCAGAGCTTGGGTGCGACAGTCGACGCCCGGGTGCTCGCCGCTCTTGCCGATTGGCGGTTTCGACCCGCCACCCGAGACGGGTTAGCCATCGCCTCAAAGCAAGACGTCTACTACCACTTTCCCGATCCGCCACTAGTTCGAATCCCTCCCCTGCACCCTTGACAAGGGTTTCAGGCGAAAACCTTAGACTTCCCCTACAGGATGCACCGTATGGACCCGAACCAGCGTTGGCCTCTACGCTTGCTCTCAATGTTCAGCCTCGAACACTGGGCATATCCCGCGAACGGAGGCGGGGAAACCATATGAATCTCAGGAAATTCATCCTGCTCGCGATCTTGGCCCTGTGTGTGCCGGTTGCCGCGTTGCTAACAGTGGAGTCGACTTCACCAATAGCGGCGGCACGTTAACCGGAAGCAATAGCGGCTTCTCTCTTAGCGGTTCGACCTTGATTGCGGTGAACGGTCTGAACGGCGGAGGGCTGATCACGGGTAACCTTGGTGTCTCACCTTCACCACCGGTGGTTTGGCCAGCGGCTCGCTGCAAATGGGCGGCACTTTCGCCGCCGGTGGTACTTTCACCATCACCGGCAACGGCACCGGCGGCATTCCCAACGGAACGATTTTTAGCGGGACTTTTAGTGGCCCAGTGACTTGGACCCTGGTAACCCTCGCCAATGGGACCCATAACTACACGCTCTCCGGTTCGCTCACGGGAACTCTCGGCACCGTGTCGACCAATGGAGTTACCGTTCAGCTGACCATCAACACGGGCAAAGGCTTCTTTAATGGCTCTACTTCCATTTCCAGTGGCGATACCAACATCGCGAACATGGTCGTGCCCGAACCCGGCACCCTGAGTATGCTTGGCACTGGATTAATCGGCGTGGCTGGTCTGCTGCGCAAGAAGTTAAAACCTAAAAACCCCCCTGTGTGATGTTTTCTTAGCCGCTGCCTCTGGGCAGCGGCTATTTTTTTTGCGTCTGATGACGATGCGCATTGAGTTGCACGCTGTATAACCACCGGACCAGACGCTCTGTTTTCACCCTAATTACAAGGCGTAACGTCGCGAAAGATCAGAATATTCTTCCGTTGACGGAAACTCTTGACCAAGCGGGGCGATTCAGTACTCTGCAGCCCTCCGCTCCTAGCACCCCACAATGCCTGACGCGGAGAGGCCAGCTTTTTGCCCGTCGGTTCGGTACGCCGGCCGGCGGGCTGCCTTTTTTGAGTTCTCTGCGCAGCACAAAAGCCCTCCATATTATCAGAGGAGCTTCGCGTCGTCGACGATTTCGATTTATCCGGAAGATGACTATTTATCTTTTCTTCGGTTTTCTTCGGCGCCTTTTTTTACGCCGTGTCCGACGTCTTTCGCACCCGTCTTGACTCCGTGGCCGGTTTTCTTGGCTGCCTTCTCGGTCACCTCACCAGTCTTATCGGCAGCTTTTTCGGTGCCCTTTGCGGTGTCTTTTGCTGCGGTCTTGGTGGCATGTCCGGTGTCTTTTGCGGCTTTATCTACGTCGCTCGCAACGCCTTGAGCATAGAGTCCCGATAGACGGCCCAACAATCCAGCAGTGAGAATGGTAGACCAGTTTCAATTTCATAAGCACTCTCCTCTTTGGCAGGGAATTTTGGGATGAACGTGAGTATGGAACATCCGGCGGACAAAACGCAACAGCTACAGGGTGGGGATGTCTTCGACCTTCAAACCAAGCCGCCGCGCGTCCGCCCCAAAGAGCTGCGTGTAATCGCGAGATTTTTTTGCGTTTCCATCCCAAACGAGCACGGCGCCTACTTTGTCATGATTCTCCCCAGCAATGCGCACGGCCTCTTCGAGTACCTCGCGATTGGCTGCGGTATAGGCCCGATCATCTTCGGTGCAGTGATTGAGTTCCAGCAAATCTCCCAGCCCGTCGACCTCAGATATGATTCTGTCGTACCGCTCTCCCCAATCGCCGGGACGATCCGCGACGGACGTGCGCCGGAACACTGCCCTGGCGCAGGGCAATACGATCCGCCTGCGTATCCCCAGCTCTCCTGCAGCCTCCAACCCCAGGATATCCGCTCCGCAAGCGGCGGCGCACACCAGCACCGAAGTATGATTGGCTTTCAGAAAATCGTAGATGCGCCTGCGCACCCGCTCCACATTCGCCTCGGGTAGCCGTGACTCGACGGCTCCCGGAGCGTCCACTCGCCTCCCAGCCAAAGCGATGACCATTGTTCTCCTAAAACCCTTGGAAATGGCTTTCTCGCACGTCGCGCTCGGCCAGCGCTCTCCCGACCCGCTGCAAGTCTTGAATGTGGTCCACGGAATCGAGCGCCTGCACGTGCTCGGCGCGGATTCCAGTCAAGCCCAACTGCCGCAGTCCTTCGTCAGTCAATTGCGGAGTGTATCGGACGTAAGTAAAGAGTTTTGTTGAGGTGGGGCCGTCCTGACCCCGCATGTGTCCTACTTCCTGATCCAGTTCGTCCCCGGCCAGGCACTCGCCAAAAGTGCGGCATAGGAAATCCTGCTCATTCAGCGCGGCGAACATCAACGCCGACGGAATCGAGCTTGCGTTATACAGCAGGTGAATATCCTCCGGCCGAAGATGCGCGTTCGCTTTAGGGTTCGCCCCGTTCCTACGGAAACCAGGAGTATCCGATCGGAGCCTGTAGGCCACTGCAACTTATAGGGCGGGAGCGTCGCCATGAGAAACAGCTGAAACGCTGGATTGTTGTACATCGTGACTCCGCCGTCGACGAAAAGAAACTCGTGATCCCCTACACGAACCACTTCCGGCGGAAAATAAGTCGGCGCCGCCGTACTGGCCCGCACCAGTTGCCACAAAGGCAGATTCAGATTGCAATCCGAGCGCTGTAGATCGTTAAAAGTCGCTGCGGGATTGTTGGAAATCGGCCACGGCGAGTCAGTGGTGGCATTGCGCATGACTAGCATCAACAGCGTTCGCAATCGCTTTGACCCAAGCTTGGTGTCCGCTCCGAACACAGCCTTCAATTGCGCGGCCAAACGGTCCTGATCGAACTTGTAGTGGAAACGTCGCAGCACTCCGGCCCGGCTGAACATGTCGGGTCCCACCTCGACGTAAAAACGTCGGAGATCGCTCACGCTCATGCCCAAAGAGAGACTAGTCGCGATGATGGCTCCTGTGCTCGTTCCGGCAATGTAGTCGAAGTAATCTGCAAGCACCGCGTCAGAACGCCCCAGCTTGCGGCGTGCGATCTCCTCCACCGCCGACAAGACTTCTAGACTGATCGCGCCGCGAATGCCGCCGCCATCCAACGCCAGCAGTCTCCTCTGGCGGCTTGGTTCCAACTTGTCGAGAAAGCTTGCTCGCGAATCGGCGCTCGGCAATGACTCCTCCGGCCGATGATTCTAACGCGGCACACTAGAAGACGACTCCACCAAAAAAAGCCCGCCATCTTTCGATGGCGGGAGGAGTTTACGGAGTATGGGTCGATGCTATTTCTTGCCAAACTTAAATCGCACGATTCCCGCGAAACTCAGCAGTCCAGTGCTAAATAGATAGACACTGCCGGGTTCCGGCACAACGACGCTTCCGATCGAAGTGTCGCCGCTAGAGATCGTGGTCGATCCGTTGAAGAAGCCTTTGCCGGTGTTGATGGTTAATTGCACTGTGACTCCGTTGGTGGAAAATCCGGTGCCCATGGTTCCGGTCAATGTGCCGCTCAGCGTGTAACTATGAGTGCCGTTTGCGAGCGTCACCAGTGTCCAGGTCACGGGTCCGCTGAAGGCACCGGAGAAAATGGTTCCATTCGGAATTCCGTTAGTACCGTTTCCCACTACGGAGAACGTCCCACCTGCGGCGAACGTGCCTCCCATCTGCAAGGAGCCGCTGGCGAGACTCCCAGTGGAAAAACTCACTGTGCCCAGGTTGCCGGTAATCAATCCGCCCCCGTTCAATCCCGACACCGACGCCAAGGTCGACCCGTTGAGACTCATTCCACTGTTGGTTCCAGCCAGCGTGCCGCCGCTGTTGACCAGGCTGATTTCGCTGCCGGCGAACGCGAGACCCGGCAACAACAAGGCAAACAAGGCCAGGAAGACAAGATTTCTGCGCATCATGGTTTCGCTCACTCTTTGAGGTTTTAGCAGCCGATGGAAGAACAACCCGCCGGGCTCAGGAATAACGGCGGGTTGCCACATGGTCCCCAAAGCGCTCAGGTGTACGCCGTGGAGGACAGCAGAATAGCAAAGGCAGCGCGCCGCAGAGATTAAATTTCGGCTACAGATCAGGCTCCGAAAAGGGCCGGTAAATCTCCGTTATTTCTAAGGGACGTGCCCGACTTAACTTCAAAACCGGCCACGGATCTACGCGGATTTTAGTTCTTTTATTTTCTTGATCCGTGTTGATCGGCGTTAATCCGTGGCGACTTGAAGTTGGTGTGACTGGGGGCCAGGCCGGCCCCGTCTGTAAAACTTTTAGATTTCAGGTAACCAAAGTCGCTTCGTCATCATCAGGTGATAGATAAGGACTTTCTTCGACTCCATGCGATTGCCGCGGAAAAATGTCGTCTCACGCCAAGGGTTGGTGATCTGTTCGATCCTCGCATCCTTGCTGATGGCGCGCTTTTCTCCGTCGACTTCCCCTCAGTCGCTGTCACCTCACTCCACGACTGGATCGTTAAGCGCGCGTCCTCAGCGCCCGTGTCTCGACCGTGAGCCGACCGATTGGGCAAGCCCCACGAACGCCTTTGTCTTGAGCCCTCAACCCTTTGTCTCTGCTGAGCTCATGCCTGAGCTTGATCCGCAGCTTCCCTTTTCCACCGAGGGTTCGCAATACAATCGTCCTCCGCCAAGCGTCTAATTCTCCCAAAGCGTTCTTCAGCGCACATAGCGTCAGTGTTTTCTCCTGAGACGTTTGAGGCGGCCACACCAATCCCCACCTCGACCTTCACTTTCCTATTCGGAGGACATAGTGAACGAAATCAAAGTGCTTTGTGTTGAGAACCATCCGGAATCGATGACAATCCTGCGCTCCATCCTTGCGAATAACGGATACTCCGTCGTTTCGGCCATTAGTGGAAGCGAAGCTCTCGATCTGCTCGAGACGAACGCAATCGACGGTGTCCTGCTCGATGCCGACTTGCCCGACGCGACCGGGGCTTCGGTTCGCGCCTCCATGAAACGGATCAAACCAGACATTCCGGTTCTGATGTTTAACGGGATATCGAGCCAGACGCCGTTCCTGCTTCGTTTCTTCGCCCGTTACCTGCAGCATCCCGTGCACTCGGATAGCGCCTACGACGACCTTTACACATAACTATCAAGAATTCAGAAAGGAAAAGAAAATGAAATCGGCACAAATTGAACAATTCAAACGCAGGCTGGAATCGCAGCGCGAAGAGGCATTCCGTCTCTTACATCGCGTAGACGACGAAAGCCGCTCTATTGACACGGATATTCCCCAGGACAGCGGCGATCAATCGATCAACACCATCTCCAAGGAATTCCTGTTTCAACAGGGCAGCCAGCGCCGTAGCACAGTGCGGCGAATCGAAGCTGCGCTGAGTCGGATCAACGAAGGGACTTTCGGTGTCTGCGCGGAATGCAGCGAAGAAATCGCCATTCGCCGTTTGGAAGCACTGCCTTGGACCGATTCGTGTCTGCATTGCCAGGAGCAACGAGAACGAATGGGCGGCGTGAGACTGGGCTCTCCCACGAGCGAGATCCATGAGCACGCCTAGCAAGAGAGAGGCAAGTCATAACTGTTCCCACGTTTGCGAGTCAGCAAGCGTGGGAACAGCGTTTCAAAGCCGGAATTGGGACAGTTCCTTTTCCCGCTGTGGGAGCGGTGCCCGCAACTTCTAGGTTAAGTTCGCGGAGTATGATTCAGCTCCCCGCTACATCCTCTTGATACGACTGGAGAAAAAGCCCTGCACTGAATGGCGCCAGTTGGGTTCTTCAATTGCAAATACACCTTCGAACACAATTCAGATCTTCGTGTTTCGGGGGTTCACCATGGAGAGCGATTTCGATTCTTCCGCCGTACGGTACGCCGTCATCGAGGCCATGCGCAGTGAAGGCCCGCCCGAATTCTTCGTGATCCCTTACCGCACCGAACAGTCCTTACGACTGGTCATCGCCGATTTTTGCATCGTTGACACGGGCTTTTCTTCCCGCGACCAAGCGCTCGAAGCCTGCGAATCCCAGCTCTGTTCAGCCGCCTAGTACGGCTGCCCCTCAGGTATGGGATGTCGTGGCAACGACCGGCGGCTCGGGCAATCCCGCCACCTGAATGATGTTGTTGCGCACCGCGTAAAGCACCAGCTCACTCACCGAATGCAAGCCCAGTTTGCGCATAATGTTGCTGCGATGAGTCTCCGCGGTCTTCACGCTCAGATTCAAATGGCAAGCCACTTCTTTGCTCGACTTGCCCTCCGCAAGCAGTTGCACCACCTCCCGCTCGCGAGGAGTGAGTTTCGTCATCTCCAGTTCTGGCTTCGCCACAGGACTGGCTTTCGCGCGATATCGCGAAAGCACCATCTCCGCCACGCGCGCAGTGAAGAACGTTCGGTTGTGCTGCAGCGCCTCGACCGCCATCATCAGGTCGCGGACCGCGTCCGATTTCAAAATAAATCCCCGAGCGCCGGCGTCGAGAACTGCCTGCACTACCTGGTCGGCATCGGTAATGGTTAGAATGAGAACCTTGATATTGGCGTTATCGCGCAGAATTTGCCGTGTGGCTTCCAGTCCGTTCAGCACCGGCATGCCGATATCGAGCACAACGATATCGGGCTTCAATTCCCGGGCTTTATCGGTTGCTTGACGGCCATCATCGCATTCTGCACAGACTTCCCAGTCGGGATTGGCCTTAATCAGCGCCACTAGACCCCGGCGCACAATCTCATGATCATCTGCAACCAAGATTCTCAGTTTTTTCATAAAGCATCTCCTTCAATTTGGGAGTGCCCGAACTTTGCTGGATTTGTCTCGCCACTACGCAAATTCTGCTGCGAAGTCTTTATCCGACGAACCGGACTGTGCGGTCAATACTGTACTCCCTGTATCCGGAGTCTCTCAATCTCAGTATTGAACCGCCAGGGCACTGCAGCGCTGCAAAGATGCCATCCAATTCTGCGCCTGTTCCCCAAATTCGCGGAACAGTAGCATTTTCGATCCCGTGTCTCTTCCCGGACTTTGCGTCTCGCCACTGCCCGATTCGAAGAATGTACCACCATCGAGAATGACTTCGAGAGCGCGGATCAGATCACGTCCGGCCAGTGACTTGTGCACCAAGCCATGAGCACCCGTTTTTCTGACCTCCTCTGTCAACACCATGGAGTCGTGCATCGTGAAAACAAGGATTTTCGTATCGTTGCTGTTCGTAAGGATGCGCTTTGCCACCTCAAGCCCATTCAGACCCGGCATGCTGAGATCAAGCACCAGCGCATCGGGCCGCGATGCAAGTACACTAGCTACCGTGTCCGGACCGTTCGCCGATTCTCCGGATATCTCCCAATCAGGCCGTATTTTTAGCAACGACTTCACTCCTTCGCGGACCACTTCATGATCGTCCGCAACAAAAATCCTGATTGGCATGAGTTCCCCCAAATCGCGCACGCGTTCTGGCGCGGGACACAGCACTTCCTCTAGCTATCGCTCTTCCTGTCTGCCCCGGCAACTCTCGTTCCGAAAGCATTGATCGACGTATGTGTTTACACAGAAAATTCTAAGGCTGAACGTGGGGTTCGCCAACCCCTGTTCCAGAAGCTCCCTCGAGGACTCGATTGAGTACGACGAATCGCAGTTCCTCTTTTCGGGGGAGACCCTGTCTTAACCAGGAAAGTGTAGTCGGTACGGCCGCGGGGTGCACATACGGCGTTTACTGTAGCCGTAAACTCAAGGTAAACAGAGGCTTTCGGCCTACCAGATGCCCTTGTCGCTGCCGGTGAGCTTTTGGCCTAAGGCCGCGGCTGTGGCCAGGCAGGGCAACATACTCAGGCGCAACGATCCGGGCAGATCTCCTCGTTGCAGGAAGGAACTCAGTTGCGCAACGTAGAGTTTGACCGCCTGGGGGACGATAGGAACTCGCAGGAAATCACGATCAAAGTAGATGCCGTCCCCGCCCATTCGGGCCGATGACCGGACAGCCGCGGGCAGCGGCAAATCTTCTCCCCGAATTGACCGTACGTAATCGGAGACCACGCAGAGGTAGCTCGCAACCCCTTCCCAAATCCCCGCCTCGCTCGCTGATGATCGCAAAGCTACGTAGTCGATGCTCCTGCGTTCCACCAGTTCGGTGGTGTTCACGATGTCACACAGTCTCAAGTAGAAATGCCGGTACATGCGCTGCAAGGTTGCCAGAATGATTCGATCTTCCGGTGCTGGCACCACGAAGCGGAACGAACCGAACGACTCCGCGCCCGCTCGCGACAGCAGTTCCCGTGCAACGTGCACGTGTTCTCCAGTCTGCCCGAGACGGCCTACGTGAACCTCAACTAGTTCCCGCAAGCCGGGTATGGCGAAGTTCCACTTATTGGCCATGCGGTCTCCCAGACTCCGCGGTTCGAGTTGCGCGCCAAAACGCGTGCGCATGATGCGCTCAACCTCGGCAGCCTCGGCGTCGGCGAAGAGATCAAGATCGTTTCCTAAGTCGGGCCAATGATCCAGCGACTTAATCAGAGTCAGCTCACACCCTTCTGAGCGGAGCCCCTCACAGATCATTTCCAGCGATGATAAGGCGCGCTGAATTCGTTCGCGCTCGTCGCTAATGATCTGGGTGAGTCGCGCAACATAGGCACCGTTTCCCGCCACACTCATGAGCTGGCACAACGGCTCCAACGCGCGAATGACCACATGATGTTTGTTCGCGAGCTGCACGATGCTCGCAAGATCTTCCTCGTCAAGATTGAACATTGCCCGCAAAACATCATCGGAGCCGTGGTAAGCGCCCTGGGACCGGGTGCGCAAGAGAACGTCTGACAGCATCACCACCGGCTCGCGAGGAGTTAATTCAAGAGCGTTCATCAGGCACTCCGTTTGCAGTTCGCAAAATTAAGACGCTCGACTGCGGTTCCCTCTTCGTAGTCATTCCACGTCTCGATCAGCAGAAATGGTGGTTGCTCTCCAGACTCGTAAGCTTCGTGAAAAAGCCGCATGCCTTCCTGGAAAGTCTGCCCGCACCGCGCATCCATATACCGATTCAGTCCCCAGGGCGCGCGACGATCGTCGAAGCCCGGCCATGCGGCGCCAATAGCGACCTTGTCGGGATAGTGATCTTTCATGTTTCGATAAAATTGCTCCAGGTAGTCGCGTCCCCAATCGCTACCGTCAGCGCTCCATCCCTTGGGACCCGGATGAATCCATGGGTAAGCGCCATCAAACGCGTTCCGAAATTCGGCGGTGGGATCATCCTTATAAAACAGAACTGGAGGGTGCGGCCATGAATTGACGTGCGTACGAACCTGGTTCCAGTCGGTGTGACCGCGCTTGGGGAAGATAAAAATCACCGGCCTGCCGTCTTGGAGAAGATATGAGCCACGATGAGGAGCATCCGGGCCGATGTATTGGCTGTAAGCATAGTCGAAGGCAGCTATCGCCTCATCGGTCCCCTGACCATTGTCGTCCTCGGTTTCGTCATACATTAGCGCCACTTGAAATTTGTTCTCTTGAGCCACCTGTTGCAGCAGAGCAAAACTTTTATCGAGAAATGGACGCCGGTCTCCATACCAATCGACGACGAATGCCGAGATTCCCATGTTGCGAGCCTCGTCGATCTGGTGGCGTAACACCGCAGGATCCTGACTCGAATAGCCGACGTCCCTGTGATCCGAACTCCCGAACCACGGCTCATAGACAGCCAATAGCCGTGTGGCACTCTGGGCAGAGACTGCGTCGTGCTGCAGGAGGCGCGGAAAATCTTGCCTCGCGCAACCGTCCGTGATGATGACCAATCCCACCAACAAGACCACGACCAGCTTGGGCAAAAGTCTGCTCCTATCTCGCATTAGCTTGTTTTGGATGCCACGGAAAATAGGCCGGTTGGTCTGTGCAGGCGTCTTTCTACCGCGAGCGGCTTTCGGTACCCGACGCTCAAAAATGCGATACAGCCTGCATTTGCCGGATTACCCAGCGGTCGGCTCCGGGCGTCATTAGTACGACATAATGAAGGACCACTGGCTGATCCTCGATGGTTTTCTGGCCGTCAAGCACTTGGATTTGGCACCGAACGGTGTCTTGCAGTTCCACCATATCGCCCTCGGGAGCGTAGAAGATGGCCTTTAGGCTGTGCTCTTGTGAGCTGTAATGCGATTGCAACCCCAGCTTCCGTTGGCTCTCGATCGCCGCGCCGAGATCCGATCTTGCGGCGCCAACGAAGTAAGCGTCGAGAACGCTAGCAGAGCCAGAGTCATTCGCTTCACCCAAAGTCTGCCAGGCGCGGTCATAGTCACGGGCAATCGCCGCGCGCGTTAGATCCTCCATCGCTCGAGGTTTTGCCGTGCTGGTGTCCAGCTTGATACCGGCGGATGTTGATGGATTCACCTGGGCCATCGCACCCAACGAAACGCACAGTGCACAAATCCGAATCGCAGAAGTGAACGTCAACGTTGTGCCCCCACGCTCACCTGATTGCCCATCACCACGCCTGAAGCCACAGAAATCTGCATGGGACCGCTCGCGATCATCCGCGCACGTGCGATGCCTTGCTTCACCGGCGCGTCGACGGTGCTCACGCCATTCGCTCCTGTGCCACGAAACGTAACGATGGTTCCGTCGGGAACCGGATTCCCCGCGCAATCACGAACCGGGTCAGTCTCCAGCTCAATTCCCTTCGCATCCCGGTCTGCTTTGACTTGCAAGTGACAGGGCTCCGAAGCCACTTGCTGCACAACTCGCCTTGCCGTGATATCGCCGGCGGAGGCGACGACCTGCAAGGCACCCGCGCGGTTGCCGGAATTCGTACGGAACCACGCCACGCCAGCCTCCGTCGATATCGATCGAGAAAGTATGTCCTGCTCGCCAACCTTCAAGTGGAAGTCGATCGCTCCCGTATTCAGCACGAGGTTTCGATAGGCGTCAAATGGTAGCGCTACGCCGCTTAAGACATCCGGTTGCCCGACTGCGGCGCGCGAAGGATGCACCAGCAGCCGCAAATACGAAACTTTGGCCGGAACGACGTAGAACTCGGCATTGCGGCACGTTTCCTGACAGGCAATCGCAATGTAGTGACCAGCTGCTTGCACATCCTCCGCCTGCAGGCGAATATCTTCTCCCAGATGAACACTTCGCTTCACCGAAGAAGCGGGCCCGATCAAATAAAAGGTCGCATCCCCGCTTCCGGCCGCTTTGATGACCGCTTCGTTTCCAGCAGTCACCGATGCGGGAACCTGCAGATCTTGTGCAAATAAACTCGTGATTAGCGCGAAGCAAAGAATTAACCATCGCGCGGATTTACGAGTTGCCCAGATTGTAGTGATTGGCCACGACATGGTAGCTCTGCACCTTTTCCGCAAATCTCGCGGGAATTCCCACGGCAAACGCTTCCGGGATCTGCGGCAGCAGTGCCCGCTCGACGTATCCATCGGAAACCCAGATCACGCGGCCCGAGTTGTCGTAAAAGGTCGCGATCACGTGAGGAATATTTACCACTTGTCCGCTCTCGTTCATCAATTGCCCGTGCAGCGCCGCCTCGCCGCGCTCGTCCTTTGCGAGAGTCTGGTTCATGATTCCAATCACCGGATCGGCAGATGCAGGAACCAACGTGGACTTCACATCCATGTGAACGTTTTTCACGCTTTGCAGATTCACACCTGGAAAGTCGATCCGATAGGGTGTGACTTGTTTCGGAAGCAGCACGTGCGCAATCTTGTCGAAGCTGCTTTCCTCGTCAAGAATCTTGCCGCCTCCATCCACTAGTGCCGCATTCACATTGACGAAGGCCGGAATCGTGTCTTCATTCACCACCTCGCCCATCACGACCAACCCACCTTGATACTCCACAGGATTCATGGAAAGAATCCGAACCTTGGGAGAATCCACGCTGCGTTGCCCCCACTCGTCCCGCGCACTGGAAGACACTAGATCCCAGCGCAAATAGTTCACGGGAATGACTTGTGGCGGAACGTCGGGAAAATTGGGCGCCGACCAGACGATTTTCCATCCGTCGCCCTCGTGCAGCACTTTCAGATCGCGCAGTTCGTCGATGGGACCGACCGGCGTCGACCAGTGCAGAGTCGTGCGAATTTGCGCATCCTGACCCGTCTCGCGCAAGGGCTGCAAGTCCCACGCGGAAAGGCTTGAGAACGATCGCAAGCTTCCGTCCGTGCCCCCTAATTCTTTGATCAGCAGGTCTCGGTCCGTAGTCCCGTTCGCAGCGCCGCTGAGCCATCGCGGCAATACGTCCCAATTTCGCTTCTGTACATCTGCGAGAAAATTCGTGATTGCCTGCTCCGGAGTATTTGCGGTTGCGCCCAGTCCGGGAACGGCTTCGCCGGCAGCGATGCCCACGGTGCCGCTGAAGCGGCCCGGCCATAGCGGCCCAACCACAATCAGGCCGAGCGTAAGCGCAAGCAAGATGAGTGGAATGACAACTTTCATGTCAGCCTCAAGCGATCGAGCGATGCTCTGGAATCGCAGCGCACGCCTGACCTTTCTCTGGCACGAACGCCGGAAGGCAACAGTTCGAGCAGAATTGCCAGGAAACTGAAGCCGATGGGAAGAATGCCCCACATCAATCCTTCCCACGGCGCTGGCACTGCGTCAGATTCGATCTTGTGAGCGGGGGGCACATCGTCTTTGGCCCATGCCGTGATCTCACCCTTGTTGTAGGTTTCGATCTTTCGCCATCCCGAGAACGTCAGCAACGGCTCGTAATACGAGTCATTCACAAAAACAAATTTCAGTCCGTATCGATTGGCATGCTTGAGCATGGCTCGCAACGATTCCATTCCCGCGACGCCATAGAATTTCGCATTGGTCAGCTGCGCCGAGCCGTATTGCGTCATCTCCGGCAGCAGACGTGCGGAGTTGTAATCACCGTCCACGCTGCTGGCGTCCGTATAAGTCGAGACCTTTCCTAGCGCGCTACCAAACCCGAGCGTTAAATAACGATATTTGTCGTGGCCGTCACGATTGAGAAAAGCGACAACCGGATCAACGTTAAGCGCCGACGTCGGACGGTACGGATTCACGGTTAACCACGCCAGCGCCGTCCCCAGCGTCGCGATCGCAGCCAGGGCCAGTCCGACAGCAGCCTTGAACTGGAATCGGTCGATTAGACGGCGAGCGATCAACCCCACAATCGGCATCGCCAAAAGAGTCGCCCATAAGGCGAAGCGCTCGAAGGTCAAAATCTCGTAGGCTCGACCCAACAACCATCGGGGCAATGGCGTTGTCCCACCTAGACCGAACAGGAAGGCGATCCAGAAAGCAAACAACAGGGGTCGCAAACGTCGGTCCGCAGCGCCGCGAACAAAGATGAACGGCAGCGCAAGGATAAGGGCGCCGTAAGGGATCACGAAATAATTAATTCCCGTGATCCGGTTCAACAAGTAATTGGCGCGGCTATCGTGCGGAATCGGAATCTGGCGGATTGGATGCCGAATAATCGAAATCCAATAAGGTAAGAGGACCGTGCCGATTCCAATTCCGGCGAGAGCCGCAAACATGATGCCGCGAGTAATGACGGCCCCAATCGAAGTCTCGTTCTCCCGCTCGCGCACATCCAGACAAGCCAGCCACAACACCGGTGCCGCGAATAATACCGAGCCGAACAAGAGTGTTACGTGGTGTGCCGCTGCAGCCGCGAAGGTAATGACCAACCCTTTGAAGAGAGCACGTCCCCGCGCACGTGAAATCCATTCATACAAATAGGGCAGGGCGTTCAGATACAAGGCCGACGAAGCGATCGTGGCCAACTGCCCTGCCTGATAAGCCAGGAACGCCACCGAGCCTAGAAAGATGCTGCCCAACGCCGCATAGCTTGCCGAGCGCTCATCTACCCACAGCCGCGAGAAGCGGTACACGCCAACCGCCAGCAACAGAATGGCGATCATCTGCACAGTCATGTACGCCATGGTGAGTCCCATCACGTGCGAGAGCAAAGCAATCCATTGATGGGTCAACGGCGGATAGGTCGTTTGCGAAAATCCTGCAAACCACTTGTCGTTCCAGGGATCGAACCAGTGTTGTGCATAGTGCGAGGCAAAGAAGATGTGAAAGTTCGTGTCGAACGATCCAGCGGGAAGCCTCATCAATAAGAGCGGCCCGTGGACGGCCAACGCGGCCAGCAGAATGGCCAGCATAGAAATAGGACGGTAGTCGTACTTCCGAATCGACGGGTTCGTTCCGGTCACGGTTTGGGCCACCTGCGGCATTCGTGCGAGTTTTTGATTCGTCTCCCGCTGAAAGGTTTGCTCCGCCGAAACATTTTTACCTAGCCCATGCGGCTGCAATAGTTTGCAGTCCCTCAAGCATTCAGGCAGCCCTCCCTTTGTCATTTCGCATCAGAAGGAAGCCAATTGATTGAATGAGTAGAAATCTAGATTTCTTCGAGGATGCCTGAGTGAAGAGCTGGTTCTGGTTTACTGGCTTTTGTATCGCCGCCGTGGTAAGTCAGGCCACGCTCGCGAGCCTCGCGTTCGCGCAGGATTTCGAGATCAAGCCAAATCAAGGGTCTCCCCAAAAGACAACCCAAGGAAAGCCCAGCACGAACAACCAGCAGCAACTCGGCTGGGGATCGAGTATTGAAGTTGCGCGTCAAGCGCGCTCTGCGCAAGATGCTTTGAATCGCGGAGACTACTCCGCGGCCACTAGCTTTGCCCAACAAGCCGCCGAGGCTGCCCCGCAAAACACACAATTATGGTGGCTATTCGGCTACTCGGCCCGTCTTGCAGGCAGATACCAGGTTTCGATCGACGCGTACCAACGCGGCTTGCACAATCAGCCCAACTCTTCGCAGGGTCTTTCGGGGCTGGCACAAACATACGTCAAGATGGGACGCAGCGAAGAGGCAGTAAAGATATTGACGAGCCTGGTGGATACGAATCCCAAGGATGCAGGCAATCTTGCGGTGCTGGGCGAACTCCTGCTGGAGTCTGATCCGAATCGAGGACTCGACTATCTTCGCCGCGCTGAGAGTGCGCAACCATCCGCCCGCACCGAACTTCTGATCGCCCGGGCGCTGCAGCGCCTGAATCGTCCTACGGAAGCCGCGCAATATCTTGAACGCGCCCGCAACCGGGCTCCTCACGATCCCGAGGTGCTTCGTTCGGTTGCTGACGACTATCGCGACAATGGACAACTCGATCTGGCCATTAAAACTCTGCAGTCGATTCCTTCCAAGAGCGTCGATGCCCAAGCGGACTTGGCTTACACCTACGAACTTGCGGGAGACAAGCAACAAGCAGCCGATTTATACGCGAAGCTGGCAGCGAAAGCGCCAGGCAACATTGGTTTCTCGTTAAGCGCCGCGCAATCCTTGCTCGATCTCGGACAAGCCGGAGAGGCGCGCAACTACCTGGAAAAAGCTCGCAAGATCGATCCCAATTATTACCGTCTGCATGCAATTCTCGCGCAGATTGCATCGTCTGAGAACCGCTCTTCCGATGCTGCAAACGAATATCAGGCGGCGATCAAGAATCTTCCTGAGGGCGTCCCTGAGGGGCCGCTTTATGCGATCGAGCTGCGGCTGGAACTCTATGACCTTTATTTGCAGGCCGGAGATCAGGCCGCCGCTCGTCAACAATTGGACGTTGCAAGCTCCGCTTTGCAGCAGGCCCAGGTTGCGAACTCATCCAAGCCTGAATTCTTGCGGCTTCGCGCCGCCGTCGAATCCGCCTCTGGCGACACCGACGCCGCCAATCGCGATTTGCAACAAGCCTTGGCCCTCGCGCCCAAGAACGTCAATTCCATCGTGAATTACGCGTCTTTGCTGTGGAAGATCGGCCAGCACGACGCGGCGCGCGACATGTATCGGAAAGCTCTTGATCTTGATCCCAAGAACCGCCAGGCCCTGCTGTCCCTGGGATTTCTCGCGCGCGAGGCAAATGATGAAAACGCCGCGCGCGATTACTTCATGCAAGCCGCCAAGTTTCATCCCAACGACTTTGCTCCCCATCTCGCCTTGGGAGACCTGGCGACTGCTGGGCGCGACTTTCGAACTGCGCAGATTCAATACCAGAACGCATTCCGGCTCATGCAAAGCAATCCTCTCATCATCTCCGGCGGAGCCAACGCCGCTCTCGAAGCCCACGATCTCGACCTCGCACAACAATGGCTCGATCGCGCTCAAGGCACGATGAATGAGAATGCCCAAGTCATGCGCGAACGCGAACGCTACCTGACCTGGAAAGGCCAGTATCAGGAAGCTGCCGACCTGGGAGCGAAAGTCCTCGAGCAATTGCCCAACGATACCGAGGGCGCCGTTTACCGCGCTTACGACCTCTATTACCTCGGCCATTATCAGGAAGCGTTCGATCTCGCCACGAAATACGAGAGGATCCTGCACGACAATCGCGACCTCGCTCTGATCATCGGATACGTGCAAGTGCGTTTCGGACACTTAGAAGACGCGCTCTCGGCCTTTACCATTGCCGTGCGGCGCGATCCCACCATGGCCACGGGCTTCGTCAACCGCGGCTTTGTGCTGAATGATCTGCGTCAAGCAAATAAAGCGGTGGCAGATTTTCAAACCGCCCTTAAGCTCCAACCCGGTTATGGAGAGGCGCACCTGGGTCTGGCATACGCCTATCTACAACTACGTCGGCCTACCCTCGCCCTCGTTGAACTGGATAAAACAAAAGCGATCTTAGGACAGCCGCGCCCCTGGCACCTCGCGCGCGCTGAAGCATTTCGCCAGGAACGAAAGTTCTCACAAGCAGAGGGCGAATATCGTGTTGCTTTGAAGGAAGATCCAAACGATGTTTCCACTCAACTAGCCTTAGCCGACGCCCTCTATCGTCAGCGCCGGTACGACGAGTGCGTGAACACGCTGAATGCCGTGCTCCCGTTGGCTCCGAAAAACGCCGAGATTTATGTCCTTCGCGCGCAAGCGGAAGCCCGTCTAGGCCAGCGGGATAAAGTTCTGCAAGACGTCGACAGTGCCCAACAATTGAGCCACGGCCAAAGTGACATTTTGATGGCCGCCGGAGATGCCCTTCTCGCCACCGGCGATCGAGAAGCCGCGATGCGCTATTTCTCCCGTGCCCTGGAAGACCCCGGCACCAACGAAGTCGGCATACGACTCGCCATCGCAAACATTTTCCAGCGCCAAGGCCACTGGCAAGACGCTCATCGCGAAATTGGCCTCGCTTTCGCCGAAGCACGTGTCAGCGATACCGCAACAGTCACGCCTGATGACATAGTGGAAGCGGCGAATATTCTCCTCGCCATGCACGACTTTGATCTCGCCAAGGCTTATTTCACCAAAGCGCGCACGGCAGGCGCCGAAGAAGGCAGCGTCTCCATCGGATTGGCCAACGCCTATCTCGCCGAAGGGGACACTCACCAGGCGGATGTCGAACTGGCGAGGCTCCGGGGCTCGGGCCTCTACGACAACGACTATGACTATCTGATGGCGGAAGGCACTCTGTATCGCCAGCGCCAGGATACCGTTCACGCGCTTTCCACGTTCGCGCAGGCCAGTAACGTCGGCGGCGCCGACGATCGACACATCGTCGAGAACGCGCAGTACGAAGTCGCTGGTGAAGAAGGCCGCCAGATCACTCGCAATGTCAGCCTGTTTTCCGACGCGTCATTTTCACCCGTTCTTGAAGACATTAACGTTTATGTCCTCGATGCCAGACTCTTGAACGTTACGAATCCTGCGCTCCTTCCGCCTCCGCGACACTCGTTTCAAAGCCTCGGCGCCGAGTATTACCGCGTCCACCTCAACGGAATCCCGACTCTTAGCGGTTTCGTCGGCGAGAGCATGACCCGCGGAAGCCTGTATTTCCCCAGCGCATCGGTGATTCAAAACCGCAACACCTTCGACACCATGTTCAATGTCGGCGTCACTCCGGTGCTGCATTTTGGCCGCAACTCCATCACCTTCAATCCGGGAGTACAGTTCACCATCCGGCGCGATACCGAGTCGCCTCTCGACTTGAACCAAAATCTTTTTCGCCAATATCTCTATTTATCGACCAGTTCGTTTTTCAACTGGATCTCGGTGCACGGCAGCGCCATCCGCGAGGCCGGCCCCTTCACCGAGCAGAACCTGCATTCCCGCGACGCTTCCGCCGATATTGAATTCACTGTCGGACGCCCTTGGGGCAATACCGCGTTGCTCACCGGATATTCCGTGCGCGATCTTCTGTTCCGGCCGCAGGTGCGCGAATACTTCAGCAGTTCCGCCTACGTGGGGGTTCAGCAGAAGTTCGGCGACCGGTTAACCGTCGCCGTCCTGGGAGAATATCTCCGATCCTGGCTGGTGCAATTCACAAACTACTCGATCGCGCAGGCGATTCTGCCCGGCGCTCGCGTGGAATATCACGTCAGCTCGCGATGGAACGTTCAAGCGTCCTTCCTGTTGTCTCGCGGCGAGGGATACCACGCTTACGACAATGTGCAAGCACAGGCGCTCGTTTCGTATGTACACCCCATGCGCCGCAGCCTCGGCACCGAGTCGCAAGTCACTTATCCTTCGCGCTTCTCGTTCGGCGTGCAGGAGCAAACTTTTTATGATTTCAACGGGCAGACCAGAAACACCATTCTCCCGGTGATCCGCTTCACGCTTTTCTGAGTGCGACCGCCGTTCGATTTCACACTTGCATATGAATTCGCGCCACAACGAAGCCGTAGTTGTCAAAGGACCTCAAGAACCCATTTTGCTGCCTCCTTCAAGTTCTGCGCGCGCTCGCATTGTTAGCGGAAGCCTGATCCTCCTGGCCGGATCGGGCTTGGTGGGTGTCGCCAATCTGGTCTACAACGTCGCCGTCGCCCGTTTGCTTGGCCCCGAAGGCTTCGGACAAGCTACAGCCGTCTACACCCTACTGATGTTGATGTCGGCTGTGACACTTTCCTTTCAGATCGTTTGCGCAAAGTTAGTCGCGAATCACGAGGCACTCATCGAAAAAGGCGCTGTATACAAGGGCCTTCACGCGAAAGCTTGGCGCTTTGGAATCGGCATCGCTCTCCTGATGATCATTGGGCGTAGCCTGATTGCCGGCTACCTGAACCTTCCTGACACTTTTCTGATCGTGCTGCTGGCCGTGGGAACCGCTTTCTACATTCCTCTGGGCGCCCGCCGCGGCTGCATGCAGGGAACCTATGCGTTCCCCCTTCTTGCGATCAACCTGATTGTCGAGGGACTGGTCCGGCTGGGCGGCGCATTCTTTCTCATCAAAGCTGGATTGGGAGTCAGAGGTGCGATCCTCGCCAGCGTGGCCGCTGTGATTCTTGCCTATCTGTTCGCGGCGCCCCGTTCGGGCGTCGAATTTACGAAAGGGCTTACAGTCCCGACATCCTTCCGCGAAGGACTGCAGGCTATCGTATTTTTCGCCGGACAAGTCGTCATCAATAATTTCGACATTGTTCTGGTCAAACACTTCTTCGCGTCGGAAGAAGCCGGGCTCTACGCAGCGGTGGCCCTGGTGGGCCGCTTCGTCAACATGTGCGCATGGTCGGTTGTCAGCACGATGTTCCCCGTCTCGGCCGCATCACGTACCGGAGATCGCGCAGGGCGATCGGTTCTCTTCACTTCCCTGCTGCTCGTTCTTCTGATCGTGGGCGTTGTGATTTTCGGCCTGTCGGTGGTGCCGGGCTTCTTTTGGAAAGTCATGTTCGGTGCCCAATTCGAGCTCTCGCGATATGGCTCGATCGGGCATTTGCTGATTCTGTATGCGCTCGCGACTGGAGTGTACTCGCTGAGCGCAGTGATCATCGCCTACGAAATGTCGCGCAAAATTGCTAACACAGGCTGGCTGCAATTGGCTTTTAGCGGCGCGTTGGTGCTTGGAATCCATTGGTTCCACGATTCGCTGCAACAGGTGATTCTGGTGCAGTTAGCCCTGATGCTCTTCTTACTGGTTGTCGTTCTCATTCCCGTTCTCCGCTCCATAGGCACGCAAGAGGGAACCGAACCCGATAGGGTTGGCGCCCTTCGTATAGGCAGACCCCTCCCGCAGCATGAAGTAATTGCGGAATTTCTCAAGAACGAATTTCACCATCCTGAATTCGACCCCTATCGCCAAACGCTGGGGCATCTGGTGTTGGCGCCAGACTTGAGTGATGAGCGAGAGAACAATTTACGCCGCAGCCTGCTGTTCTTGCGGCGTGGCGCCATGTGGAGAGAACTACCGCCCGACACTCGCTGGTTCGAAGTCGAGCTGACCCACGAGAATCTGTCCAAAATCCGCGTCTTTCCCCGCGCGCAATGGCGGAAGATCGCGCAGGGCAATTTCTATTTAACCGAGATCAGCAAGCAGGCCCGCCAGCGCCTGGAGAAGAGGGCGGAGGATGAGTTTTTTCTCAAACTGCAGCGATTGGGGCAAGACATCCAGCGCGATGACATGGACAGCACCGTCCTGCTCATCGGGGTAGACGAACACGGCCCCTGGACCATTCTCGACGGCAATCACCGCATCGCTGCCAGCATGTTGGCTGCGCCAGCCGCGGTCTGCACCCGCTTCCGATTCATCTGTGGACTGTCACCGAAGATGACGGAGTGCTGCTGGTACAGGACCAGCTTCGCAACTCTTCTGCGATACGGCAGGAACCTCGTCCGCCACGTCGCCTACAACCCTGAGTCCGAGATTCAGACTTACCTGCCCAGCAATCTTTAGGGTTTTACCGTAATCGGATCACAGCCTCATCTATCGATGAGGCTGGTCATTCGGATTGTCGTTCTGCGGCTTCGGTGGCTCCAATTGCGGGATGGGCGGCTGAGGCGGTCCGACCGAAGGAGAATTTTCGGGCTGCTGCACCGGCACGGGCGGCTCGACCACCGGCGTATTGTCGCGCCGCTTCAGTTGAATGGGACCGGTTTGGTTGCGCCGAGCTACCTTCTGCGCTTCGAACTGCTGATCGATTTTCTGGTCCGCATCGTCGGCCACTGCCGATAATCTCATGCCCTCAGCCCAGCTTCGGCTGGCGACGCCGACCCTGGCACCATCACCCTCTGCATCTTTCGCCCTTTGATAGAAGTCTTGCGCGGTCTCGGGATCACCCTCCATCTCCGCAAGGAACCCGCGATTATTCAGCGAAAAAGCATTGTTTGGATTCAAGCGGTAGGCCTCACTGAAATCCTGCGCCGCCAGCGACCAGTCGTTCCGGTTCACCGCGGAGACTCCGCGCAGATTCAATTCCGCCGCGCGAACCTCGGGACTCTCCGGCTCGCTCAAGCGTGCACGAATTTTCTTCGCGCTATCCTCTGCCATCTCGCTCACCGGTTTGCCGCGCCATCTCGCATTCAACGTCACCACCACGGGCTGTTCCGACTTCAGCCCGGCGGACGCAGTGTAGTACTTCAAGGCCTCCGGTAGTTCGCCTTGCATCTCTTTCGCGAGACCAAGGTTGTTCAAGGTAAACGGGTTTTTTGGATCCAGCTTCTCGGCGCCGTCGAGCAACGTCTGGGCCTCCTGCGCACGCCCCTTCGACAAGAGACGGAGAGCCTCGACGTTCGATTGGTTGATCCGCATGTTCGCATCCTGCACTTCACCGATTACGTCTCGCAGAGGCTTGCCCTTCAGGCCCGACGCGCTGGCCTGATCGATAACCGCGTCACCCGCCTGCTGCGATGCGAGTTGATAAAACTTCGCCGCGCGGTCAACCTGGCCTTCCAGTTCTGAGATGTACCCCAGATTGTTCAGCGTAAACGGATCGTCCGGATCAAAAAGATAGGCCTTATAAAACAGGTTCTCCGCTTTCTTGTACTGCCGCTTCCGCACCGCTTCCACCCCATCCCGGTTCAGCTTTTGCACCGGGGTCATCTCGCTTCGCCTGGGGATGTTGATCCGCAGATCGCCAGCCCATGCTGGATTGCAGGCAAAGGCCATAAGGAAAACTGCCAGGGTGAATACGGGAGCGGGATCCTTCTGAAGCGATTTCGGCATAGGGTTTTACGCCTATATTCGATGCCCCCGTGTCGTTCCCTGTTGGCCTAAAGGCAGCATTTTTTCAGGCTTTTCGGACCTCTTCGAGGGCCAAACCTGGCATCAAAAAGAGGCTTCGACGTCTGTCGAATGGAGCATCCATGAAGCGTTTGCTGATGTTTGCTTTCTTATCAACTCTGACGTTTGCGCAGTCCTCCCCAGTGACGTCTTCCACGCCGGTCTCACTCCCCGACCAGCGCCCCGCGCCACTGAAAGGCAAGCCGACAATCATCGGAGGCACCGTCACGAAGTTGGACCTTGTCCGCGACGAGCTCACCGTCCGCGTCTTCGGCAGCAAGCAGACGATGAAGATTCTCTTTGACCCTCGCACCCGCATCTTCCGTGACGGCACACCGGTCGCTCTCCACGATCTTCGTAAAGAAGATCACGTCTCGGTCGAAACTCGCTTGGATGGGTCTGACGTCTTTGCGCAGAGTATCCATGTCTTCGGACACTCAACCACGGGTGAGGCCAGTGGTCAGGTGCTCAGCTACGACTCTGGGAGGGGCGAGATCATCATTCGCGACGCTCTCGCTTCCCAGCCAGTTAAGTTGCGAGTGTCGTCCGCGACAGCCGTATCGGGCGCAGAGAAAGGTCCCGCGTATTCCATCGCAGACCTGAAAGAGGGAGCTCTGGTCACGGCGAAGTTCTCAAGCGAGGGCCACGGAAATGATGTTGCGCGCCAGTTGGTTATTCAAGCATTGCCGGGAGCCACGTTCACGTTTTCAGGTAGTGTCGCCTACCTCGACGTGCACTCCGGAGTTCTGGTGTTAACGGACCCGCGCGATAAGAAGACTTACGAAATCTCCTTCGACCAGAGCCGCACGCCCGTTGGAGAGCAGGTACACGAGGGCTCCGAGGTCTCGGTGGCGGCCCTCTTCGATGGCTCCCACTATCGCGCCACCTCCATCACCGCAAATCCGAACAAATGATGCCGTGATCTACGGCACCATATTCACATAGCACGGCGCAGTCACCGGCTGCGCCGGCGGCGTGGGTGGCGTGGCCCACGGGACATTCACAAAGTCGAAGAACTCTGTCATGTCGGGCTGAGCAGCATCGCGCGCGGTGAGGCTAGGAAGGTTGAACCTGGTCTCAATCAACTTCAGCACAGCGGTGTAGTCCGCCACCGTATGGGATACGTAGTTCTTCTTGGTAAAGGGAGAAACGACTATCAGTGGAATGCGATATCCCGTGTAATCAAAATGGCAAGTGGCTGGCGAAGTGGACGCAATGCAAATATCCCCCGGCTGCAAATCGGATGGCGTGAAGCTGTCTGGAGGCGGCATCGGCTGCGGAGGAACGTGATCGTAGAATCCTCCGAACTCGTCGTAGGTGAGAATAAACACCGAATCCTTCCACGACGAACTCGTCATCAATGCATTGATCAGTGTGGAGACGTACTGCGAGCCCACTTGCACGCTCCCTCCCGGAGAAGAGTCGTCTGAGACCCCGTGCTCATCCAACCCGTTCGAATATCCCGGATCGATAATTGCTACCGAAGGCAGCGTGCCATTCGCCACGTCGGTCATGTATTGGCTGATCGGTACAACATTCTGGCTATGCGATCCTGAGTAGGCAAACATGTCAAAGGCGCTGCCCTGAAGTGCCGTCGGGCTGGGATCAACCACGTAATCTTTCCACGTGATGTTGTTTTCATCCAGCAACTCAAAGATGGTCTTATCGGTGAGTTGCCCACTTGTGGCCGTGAGGGGATAAACATGGCCGTGCGACGTCGCTGCCAGCATGTACATTCGGTTCACCTGCGTGTTTGCCATGGCAGGAGAAAACCAACGGTCCGACGTCGCGAAACTCGAAGCCATGAAGTAGTAGTACGGCAAATCCGAGGAGTCGTAGTAGCCCATGGCTCGCATGCCGATCGTGTCAAAGAATGGCGGCTGGTTGTAGCGAGCGTCGTGCCCGGCAGTCCAAACGAATCCATTTCCAACGTACGGCGGTGACACAGCGCCGGTCTGATTAGCGTAATTCCAGTCCACATGACTTTCGTTCCAGGAAGGGCTCGGATCTTCCACGCATGCAGAAATCATGTGAAACGACGTCACCGGATTGTTCTGATCGAAAACACAATCCTGAATTGTTCCCGATGTCGGGTCGAAGGGAAAATTTGGATCGCAACCCGGGTTCGAAGGTGCAGTCCCGCCAGACGAACTGAATTGCGGTAACCCATCGAATTGCTGGGACGCAAAGCCGTTCGCAGCCCAATAGGCAGGCAGCGCGCCGAAATAGTGGTCGAACGAGCGGTTTTCCTGGGCCATCAGAATGATGTGGTTGATGGCTTGCACGCTCTGCGGACCGGTGTTGGGAGTCCCTTTACTTAATCCGTGGCAGCCGCACCACACCAGCGTCCACGCGCACAGTAAAAGACCCAGGCACCGCTTGATGGCATTTGTCATTCACGCTCCTCCGTTTTCGGTCGCCCCTGAAAGCTCGCTTAGGATGTTCTGGAATGACAAAGTGGTTGGCTCCCGCTGAGCCTTACCAGCAAGTTGGGAAACGTTCGCTGATGACTCTTCGCATACGCGTAAAACTTGTTAAGGTGTTCCCCTCATTGACCGTCGGAAATCACTGTATTACCCTCGGCGTCAATATTCGCTGAGTACTCGCGTTAGGTTTTCGGGTGGCCTCTGTTCTCGCGTCGGCAAGACCTCCTGTACAGCCTGTGTAGTCTCTGGATCGCGTTCCTAGCCGCATACAGTAGCTTAAAAAATAAATGGGGGAGTAAGCATGAAGGGATTTTGCTGCTTGTGTATTGGCGTGCTTTTCACACTGCACGCTTTCGCCGGCGTCAACGTAAGTCAACCGGGCAACGGCGCTACCTCAGGTTCGCCGGTACATTTCTCGGCGACCGCCAGCAGTAGTTGTTCGTCAGGAGTGGCGTCGATGGGGATCTACACCGCTCCCTACCAGCTAGCCTATGTGGTGAGCGGTGCAAGTCTCGATACGTACCTAACCCTGGGGGCGGGAACCTATAACACCGTCGTCGAAGAGTGGGACAACTGCGGAGGAGCCGCCACCACTCCCGTCACGGTCACCGTCAACAGTGGCAGCGGCGTGTTCGTCACTTCGCCCGCCAATAACAGCCAAGTCGGTTCCCAGGTGAATTTCGTGGCCACGGCTTCCAGCAGTTGCTCTCTGGGCGTCGCATCGATGGGCATCTATACCGCGCCCTACCAATTGGCGTATGTCACCAATGGTGCCAGCCTGAACACCACTCTTACCCTAAGCCCCGGCACCTACAACACGGTGGTCGAAGAGTGGGATAAATGTGGAGGCGCAAACGTCGCTCCGGTGACGATTACCGTTACCAGCAGCGGCAACGGCAAGACCTTCTACAACCTTCAGAACAGTGCGGGATGGACCGGCTACGGCCAGCTTCCGCCTTCTTACCAGGACTGCACTTCCTGCGGTTCGGGAGTCACGTGGTCTTTGACGCAAGGAATCTCGTCTCCATCGCTTGATGGCAAGGCGACGCAATTCAACATTGGCGGCACCACTCCTTACGCCGACGTGCTGTGGAACAACCACCTGATCGGAGATTTTTCTTCGCAGGGTCTTCCCGACACCAGTCATACTCTGGTTCCGACTCTCAGCAATTTCACCTACGACGTTTACTTCTACGGAACGAATCTGGAAAACGCGCAGGCTCTGGAATTCGACGTTAACCAGTTCTTTAATAACCTCGGATTTACCTGGGGCCATGAATGCCGCGTCGGTGGCGGGCACGAGTGGGATGTATGGAACAACGTCTCTGCGAAATGGGTGCCAACGGGCATTGCATGCAATCCGCTGGAGAACGCATGGAATCACCTGATCATCCAGGTGCAGCGGACCTCCGATAATCAGTTGTTGTATCAATCCATCACGCTGAACGGCGTGAAGAACACCATCAATCAGTATTACGGTCCGTTCTCGGCGGTAGGTTGGTACGGGATCACGGTCAACTATCAGATGGATGGCGACTCGACCCAGCAAGCTTACACAGCGTTTCTCGATGAGCTTAATTTCACCTACTATTGAGTTCGTTCGTGAGGGGGGAGGAACGCTTCAGGTACGCGTATCCTCCCTATCGCGGCCCTAGACTTTCGCGACTTCGTCACTGCTGGGCTTTCCATTATTCTCGGCGACCTCGCGGGAGAGCTCCCGCTGAGGCGGTCTTGCGCTCATGGTGAACGCGGCGCGATCTGACCAATTGAAGCTGTTACCCATCGTGCGGCCAACCAGGAATCTCCACGGTATCCAACTGGGCCACGTACGAAGTCTCGCCATGCGCCGCAAAGTCACAGCACGGCGTTCACGATCGAAGTGACGTAGATATTGACTGATGATCTGTGGCATCGTCATGCGCAGCCCTACAGAAAAATTCTGCTCAGCCATAGCGCGTTGTTGCTCGGGAGACTTTAATAGCGCCGTGACGCGGTCCGCCAAATCTTGAGCGTTGCCGGGTTGATAAAAATCGATTGCCAGGTGTTCGTCTTTTGCCATCTCGCGAAAATCCGTGATATCGGCGCAGACAATCGGCACTCCATACGCGCAGGCAAAGTGTGCAATCCCGCTCGAGCCGGTAGCAGAGGAGTAGGGCATCACCGCGACCGACGCGCTCCCGAACATTTCAGGAACTCTTTCTTCCGGAACGTAGCCTGTAAATTCCACGCGAGGGTCGCCTTTGAAGCGCTGTGCTATGGATGCAACATACCCGGCCGTTCGCGGATGATCTCCTCCCGCAATGATGAGTTTGGCATTGGGAACTCGCTCCGAGATCAGCGGAAACGCCTCAAGAATAGATTCCAGGCGTTTGTAGGTTCCCCACTTCCCGAAAGCCAGGACGCGATGATGCGGATTCCCTCGCCGCGAAAAGTCCGGGTACTGCGGCCGCTGCGAGAACACGCCATGGGCGCGGACATGAACGTTGCCGACCCCATACTTCTCCAGCAGCGCCCTTCGATAAGTGGGCATCAGCACGGAAACAGAATTCGACATCAACAGCATCCGTGTAGCCACTGCTCCTGCCGCGCGATAAAGACGCGGAAAGCGGACGCCCGCATCCTGTAGATCGACGGCATCCATCAACTGGTGCAGGGTCACATGCGTACGGCAACCGGTCAGACGGCTCAACAGCGGCAGCGTCAGGCCGCAGAACGCGGCCAGGGGATTGTTCCCAAAGGTGCTGAAGATCAGGTTGAACCACACCACGTCCGGATCGAGAGACCGGATGACGCGCAACAGTCTCGCCGGGCTCTTAGGATCGTCGAATCGCCAGCAGCGAGTCACGGAAAAGCCTTCGGGCTCCGGGCTGTGGAGAATCCAATTCGTCAGCCAAGACGCTCAGGCTGAGAAATGGATTCCGTTGGAGTTCCCTTGCGACGTGAAAGCCATACTCGCTTAAACCTCCGCGGCTCGGCGGAAATGCGGTTACCAAGCAGATTTTCATCCCTGTCCTCGGACCCAATGAACGGCCCGCTGCTTTCGATGAAATCGGCGCCGCGCGCGTTGGCTCAATTTACACGCGTTTTCACTGTGACTGTTTTAGGCTGATTTTTGGCTGATCGGACCACTGCCGGCGAAAATTGCGTTGTGCGCAACCGAGAGAATCTGGCAAGTTCGTCTTCCACGCGTGAACCTGTTTCTTCCACCGTCCGCACTTCGATCACCGTAATATCCGCCAATCTCGCGATATCGAGAAATGATGCGCGGTTACGATGCAGGAACTCTTCCGGATATTCCGGCTTCCGGGTGCAGGCTTCCGCAGGATCCACGTCGAGCAGCAGCGGGAGATCAGGTTTAGGCACGATTTTCAGCAGAAATTGAACAAATCTTCGCGTCAGCCAATGATCGAGCGGCAGGTTAGCGAGTTCGTCGTAGATGTATCGGTCAAAGATCACTATATCGCGTGACCTTCTCTGGATGGACCTTGCAACAACCTTGAGCTTAAGGGCATCAAGGAGGTACAAGCTGCATCGAAACAGCGTTAGGTACCACGCCGTGACGTTCTTGTCCGCGGCGTTGTACCGGGCGGTCCGGACGCCCCACACCCCGATCCCCGTGAAACACGCGATGGCTGGTGAATTCGCGAAAGCGAGTAAACGCAGCGATGTCAGTCCAGAAGGTGATTCTTACACCTGCAAACCGATCTCGTTCAGCCTTCCGCAGAGCCGGTGAATCTGGGTACTCTTCCCCGCTCCGTCGATTCCTGAGAAACTGATCGATACCGGGTTTGGATTTTCCTGCACGGTTTCGGCCGCTGTCCTAGTGACTGCCCGGCGGCTTGCTGCCGGTAGCATTCGAAAGTGCATAGACGGTCCCCACCGCGGCCCTAGCCGCCAGGATAGCGCCGACTTTGATCAGCAGAGAACGAGTGCGCCTCTGCTTCGCCGGTGCGATCGCAACGCCTGCAGGCTCTGATGCTCCTGTACCGCTCGGAGTCAGTGGCTCAGCGGCGGCCGTACCGACCGGCTTTTTCGGCGTCGTTTGCGATTGCTGCGGAGCTGTCGGATTGCTGAGAGGCCGTGCATCCGTTAGATTCGAGGGATTCTGCTGTCTGCGTTTTTGTAGCGCCAGGACTATCCGGTACTTGTGCCGGCGTACTCGTACCGGCGCCCTGATCGCTCGGCGCAGTCCCCTCCGCTGCGTCTGTGCCGACGGCGGGGTCGGTTACTTGGGCCGCTCTCCGCCACTCAGGAAATCCGGCGAGAATCACGCGCCATACCCGCAATCATCAAACGCGTCCCGGAGAAGCCACTTGGCGGTCATAAGTACCTCCACGAACAGCCTTAGATCTATCCAGCTAGGTCGAGGCACCTGTATCGCGAAGCTCAGAACGGAGCACTCTCGGAAAACGGTAAGGCCTCGTCGGCGGGGAATGACAGGAAAAATGGTCACCGCTTCCGAGACCGTATCAAGATCTCGAAGACCCGGTCGGCACGCGTCAAGCGCAAATCACCGTCGCTTCCGGAGAAAGAGCCGCCAGCTTCACGTCCCCGTCCTGCTTCATAGCTTTTTCCATGCACCTCAAGAGGATTCGATTCCGGCGTGTCGATTTGTCGCACTGCTGCACCGTCCAGAACCAGTTGAGGTCTCAGATCCCCAGTTGGGCTTCCATCTCACTCAGGAATGGAGGAACCTGCCGAGATTCACCGTTGGTAACCGCTTCACGATAGTTGACTTCCCTGTGTTCATTTTTTCCCCGTGGCGAACCCTGGTATACGGATGCGGTCAAGACCTAATGAAGCAATGTTTCATTTGACCGTCATTCGTTGTACGAACTTCAAGTGCCGTCTGCCAGTTCCAGAAGGACATTTCAAGGCCCGGCCCACCCAGGCGCACTGTCGCCGCAATGTTACTGCTACTCACTCTCAGATCGACAGATGTGTTCCCGTCGACCACCGCATGCGAAACATCAAGCCATCTTCCCAGGTTGTCTCGGCCAGAATGCGAGATCCTAATACCGTCGCTTCGCCACTTCGCAATCGCGCTCCAAACTGCTGGAGCGCGTGATCAAAGCCGAAGCCTGCACTTTCGCCGCTTCCTCTATCTAGGCGGGAGACTCGACTCGTGCCTCGCGATGAATGTTCCGAGCTTGCTCGTCCACCCAAACCCCAGGCCTGATCTCGGTTCCAACGGGTCGGACCGCACAACGAGAGTGAAGAACATCCACCACCAGGCGCCGAAGTTCACGCACGCTGCGCAGGCGGTTTATGTAGTGGCAACCGCGATACCAGTGAACCGGATGTCCGGCCCAATCAAGGCTCGCGCCCGCCCAACTCGCCGCCTCTTCATCGATAATCCACAGGTCCAGTGGTCCCCGCTGTCAGCGGCGCGGCAGATCGACGATCCCTGTTCCTCATGAAACTTCAGCATGTCCGCCAAATTGAACTCAATGTAGGCGCCCATTTTTTGTACAAGCACGGTTCCCGCGCCGCCAGCGAAGTGATCGGCCATTTTCGTTGCCGCCAAACGTAGAGCGTCCTCGCTGTTGCTGACTAGGCAAATCTCTGCATCTCCCGGCAGCACCCCGGTGCGCTGGGCAATCTCTTCCGTTCCAACCAGCGTGATAGGGCTTACACCCGCGTCGCGCAATGTTTCGATAGTCCGGGCGAGCATGGAGCGCCCGAGGATCTCCAGGCACGGCAGGGGACATCCTGCCAACGACTCCGGATTATCTGGGAAAGCGGGTGGCGAAGCAGGGGGATTGCCTGTTGCCGGGTGTCGTCCACGATCAAAACTGCTCCGGTTGACATTGCTACGCCTGTCTTTCTGGCAAGCAAGCGCTAGGCGACAGCCGGCTCCGCGTGATCGGTCTTGATAGCACCACGAACATGTTTGTGAGCTTAAGGAATACTGGGCTTAGGGTCCATCCGGTTGTGTATGTAGGCACCCCCTACGCTCGCTGTAGTCATAAATGATCAGGCGCGGAATTTCTCGTGATTCATATAGCATCTCCGCTGCCGATGCAGCATGCTCGGCAAATAGGGGTCTTCCTCCCTCTTTGCGGTTCCCTACAGGAAAGACCTTAGGGTCATGTGCCCCGCGTTCGGTGATATCAAGTCCATAGAGTAGGGTCCGCAAACCTGTGTAAGTGGTTTCATCGAGAGCGGCGTCCGGGTCGTCGAGAGGAACCTTTGCTGGACCAAATTCATCCCCCTGTATTTCGCTTGGAAGCTGACTAACCGCCGAGGCAGGCAATGCTCCGTGTCCGGCACGGAAGAGGATTTTTTGGCGGTTTTTGGTGTAGCGCAGACTCAACACACGTGGAGCAAGCGGTATGAAGAGAAATGGTTCGCGGAGCTCGCACACTGCTGAACTGAACGGCGGCGCAATTGCCGAGGCGAAAAATAACGGCAGTTCTGTTGCCACGTCCGAGCCTAGCGCTGCGGAACTCAGCGCCATTCTGGCTAAGCTTCAGCGAATGCGCGACGGCGACTTCTCCGTTCGTCTGCCGGGCTCATGGACCGGCTTGGCAGGAAAAATCGCTGACACGTTCAATGACATCGTCGCCGCCAATCAGCAGATGGCGCAGGAACTGAAGCGCGTCGGGCAAGTCGTCGGCAAAGAGGGCAAAACTCGCGAGCGTACCCGCTTCCACGCAATCGCGCGGAGCCTGGGGCGAGATGGAAATCTCAGTCAATACGCTGGTCGAGGATCTTCTGCGTCCCACCACCGAAGTCACGCGCGCCATCGCCGCCGTCGCGCAAGGCAACCTGACTCAAACCGTTCGCCTCGACGTCGACGGCCGCCCTCTGGAAGGCGAATTCCTCCGCTCCGCAAACATCGTCAATACCATGATTCAGCAGCTCGGCATTTTCACCGCCGAGGTAACGCGCGTGGCCCGCGAAGTGGGAACCGACGGAAAGCTCGGCGGACAGGCCCAGGTCCCCGGCGTCGCCGGAACCTGGAAGGATTTGACCGACTCCGTCAACTCCATGGCCAGCAACCTCACCGGCCAGGTCCGTAACATCGCCGAAGTCGCCACCGCGGTTGCCAGCGGCGACCTTTCGCGCAAGATCACGGTCGATGTGCGCGGCGAAATTCTGCAGCTCAAAGAAGCCATCAACACCATGGTCGATCAGCTGCGCTCCTTCGCTTCCGAAGTTACGCGCGTCGCCCGCGAAGTCGGCACCGACGGAAAACTCGGCGGCCAGGCCGTAGTCCCCGGCGTCGCCGGAACCTGGAAAGATCTCACCGACTCCGTCAACGCCATGGCCGGAAACTTGACCGCGCAGGTCCGCAACATTGCCGAAGTAACCACCGCCGTCGCTCGCGGCGATCTCTCGCGCAAAATCACCGTCGATGTGAAGGGCGAAATTCTCGAACTCAAAGACACCATTAACACCATGGTCGACCAGCTCAACGCGTTCGCCGGAGAAGTCACCCGCGTCGCCCGCGAAGTCGGAACGGAAGGAAAACTCGGCGGCCAGGCGCAGGTGCCCGGCGTCGGTGGAACCTGGAAAGATCTCACCGACAACGTCAACTTCATGGCCAGCAACCTCACCGGCCAAGTCCGCAACATCGCCGAAGTCGCCACCGCCATCGCGAACGGCGATTTGTCGCGCAAGATCACGGTCGACGTTCGCGGCGAAATTCTCCAGCTCAAAGAAACGCTGAACACGATGGTCGACCAGCTCAACCGTTTCGCCGGAGAAGTAACCCGTGTCGCCCGCGAAGTCGGCAGCGAAGGCCGCCTAGGTGGACAAGCCAACGTCCCCGGCGTCGCCGGCACCTGGAAAGATCTTACCGACTCCGTCAACTCCATGGCCGGAAACCTCACCGGCCAGGTCCGCAACATCGCCGAAGTCACGACCGCTGTCGCCCGCGGCGATCTCTCTCGCAAGATCACGGTCGACGTCAAGGGCGAAATCCTCGAGCTGAAGAACACCATCAACACGATGGTGGACCAGCTCAACGCGTTCGCCGGAGAAGTTACGCGCGTCGCCCGCGAAGTAGGAACCGAAGGCAAACTCGGCGGCCAGGCGCAGGTCCGCGGCGTCGCCGGAACCTGGAAAGATCTCACCGACAACGTGAACTTCATGGCCAGCAACCTCACCGGCCAAGTGCGTAACATCGCCGAAGTCGCTACCGCCGTGGCTCGCGGCGACTTCTCGCGCAAAATCACGGTCGATGTGAACGGCGAAATTCTCGAACTCAAAGACACCATCAACACGATGGTGGATCAGTTGCGCGCCTTCGCTTCGGAAGTCACGCGCGTGGCACGCGAAGTCGGTACCGACGGCAAACTTGGCGGCCAAGCCCAAGTCCCGGGCATTGCCGGCACGTGGAAAGATCTCACCGACTCCGTGAACTCCATGGCCAGTAACCTCACTGGCCAGGTCCGAAACATCGCAGAGGTTTCGACGGCCATTGCCAGCGGCGATCTCTCAAAGAAAATTACGGTCAACGTCAGCGGCGAAATCCTGCTGCTGAAAGAGACCATCAACACCATGGTCGATCAGCTCAACGCGTTCGCTGGCGAAGTAACCCGCGTGGCCCGCGAAGTCGGCAGCGAAGGCCGTCTAGGTGGACAAGCCAACGTCCCCGGCGTTGCCGGTACCTGGAAGGATCTAACCGACTCCGTCAACTCCATGGCCGGAAACCTTACCGGTCAGGTGCGAAACATCGCCGAAGTAACCACCGCCGTCGCCCGCGGCGATCTCTCCCGCAAGATCACGGTCGACGTGAAGGGCGAAATTCTCGAGCTGAAAAACACCATCAACACGATGGTCGATCAGCTGAACGCTTTCGCCGGAGAAGTAACTCGCGTCGCCCGCGAAGTCGGTACCGACGGCAAGCTCGGCGGCCAGGCGAAGTCCCCGGAGTCGCCGGAACCTGGAAAGATCTCACCGACAACGTCAATTTCATGGCCAGCAACCTCACCGGCCAGGTCCGCAACATCGCCGAAGTAGCGACCGCTATCGCCAACGGCGATCTCTCAAAGAAGATCACGGTCGATGTCCGCGGCGAAATCCTCCAGCTGAAAGAAACTCTCAATACGATGGTTGAGCAGTTGCGATCGTTCGCCGCCGAAGTGACGCGCGTCGCTCGCGAAGTAGGCAGCGAAGGCCGCCTCGGAGGTCAGGCCAACGTCCCCGGCGTTGCCGGCACCTGGAAGGATCTGACCGACTCCGTGAACGCGATGGCCGGGAACTTGACGGGCCAGGTGCGCAACATCGCGGAAGTCACCACCGCCGTCGCTCGCGGAGACCTCTCGCGCAAGATCACCGTCGACGTCAAAGGCGAAATTCTCGAGCTGAAAAACACCATCAACACGATGGTCGATCAACTCAACGCCTTCGCTGCTGAAGTCACGCGCGTGGCCCGCGAAGTGGGTACCGAAGGCAAACTCGGAGGCCAGGCCCAAGTCCCGGGAGTCGCCGGAACCTGGAAAGATCTCACCGACAACGTAAACGTCATGGCCGCCAACCTTACCGAACAGGTCCGCGGCATCGTCAAAGTCGTCACGGCCGTTGCCAACGGAGACCTGACGTCAGAAACTCACCGTGAACGCCAAGGGCGAAGTCGCAGCCCTCGCCGAAACCATCAACAACATGACCGACACGCTGGCCACGTTCGCCGATCAGGTGACGACGGTTGCCCGCGAAGTCGGCGTGGAAGGACGTCTCGGCGGACAGGCCAACGTGCCCGGCGCCGCCGGAACCTGGAAAGATCTCACTGGCAACGTCAACCTGCTCGCCGACAACCTCACCAACCAGGTGCGCGCCATCGCAGAAGTCGCGACCGCTGTCACGAAGGGCGACCTCACCCGGTCGATTCAAGTGGAAGCGCTCGGCGAAGTGGCCGAACTGAAAGACAACATCAACACCATGATCAACAACCTCCGTCTCACTACGGAGCGCAACACCGAGCAGGACTGGCTCAAAACCAACCTCGCTCGCGTCACCGGTATGTTGCAAGGGCAGCGCGATCTGACGACAGTGGGACGAATGCTGCTCTCCGAGCTCGCCCCCCTGGTGAACGCGCAGCAAGGTGTTATCTATCAAATGGAGACGGAAGGCACCGGCATGGTGCTGCTCTCGGCCTTCGCGGGCGACGGAGAGAATGGCCACCTGCGTCGGCTGGAACTCGGCGAAAGTTTAGTCGGACAATGCGCCTCGGAAAAGCGCCGCATGTTAATTGCCGATTTGCCCCCGAAACTATCTCCATCCGCTCTGGACTCTTCGAAGCGGTCCCGCGCAACGTTATCGTCCTCCCGGTTCTGTTCGAAGACCGTGTGAAAGCTGTCATCGAACTTGCCACGCTGAACAATTTCACTACGTCTCACCTGGCGTTCCTCGAGCAGCTAACGGCCAGCATCGGCATCGTGCTGAACAGCATTGAGGCCACCATGCAGACCGAAGGCCTGCTCAAGCAATCACAGCAACTCGCGGCCGAGTTGCAGGCGCAGCAAAAGGAACTCCAGCAGACCAACGAACAGTTGGCGCAGAAAGCGCAGCAGTTGGCCGAGCAGAACGTCGAAGTGGAACGTAAGAACCAGGAAATCGAGCAAGCCCGCCGCGCCTTGGAAGAAAAAGCCAAGGAGCTCGCGCTCACCTCCAAGTACAAATCAGAGTTCCTGGCCAACATGTCTCACGAGCTGCGCACTCCGCTGAACAGCATTCTTGTTCTCGGACAGCAACTCGCCGACAATCCCGACGGCAACCTCGCCGCCAAGCAGGTTGAATTTGCTCGCACCATTCACGGCGCGGGCACCGATCTTCTCAACCTCATCAGTGACATTCTCGACCTCTCGAAAATCGAATCGGGCACCGTCTCCGTCGAAGCGGACGAAGTCCCCTTCGCAAGCTTGCTCGATACGGTCGCTCGTCCCTTCCGTCACGAGGCCGAGAATCGCCACCTCAATTTCGAAGTCATCCCCGATTCTGGTCTCACGCGCAGCCTCGTGACCGACTCGAAACGTCTGCAGCAGGTGCTGAAAAACCTGCTCTCCAATGCCTTTAAGTTCACTGAGCAAGGAGGCGTTCGTCTCTCGGTCTTCCCCGCCCGCAGCGGTTGGAGCGAAGACCATCCGATTCTTGGAAAGGCCGCCAATGTCGTGGCCTTCGAGGTGACCGACACCGGAATCGGCATTCCCTTCGACAAGCAACGCATCATCTTCGAGGCCTTCCAGCAAGCGGATGCCGGCACCAGCCGCAAGTACGGAGGAACCGGTCTCGGCCTGGCGATCAGCCGCGAACTCGCCAGTCTGCTCGGAGGAGAAATTCAGCTCACCAGCACACCGGAGAAGGGCAGCACGTTCACGCTGTATCTTCCACAGACGTACGTCGGCCCGTCGTCATCGCAGGTCGGTGCCACCGACCGTAGAACCCAGGCGATCGCGCCACTTCAACTCGCCAGCGTCAGGGTCGCCGAGTCGCCGGCGGAACGCATCGACGATGATCGGGACGTTCTCCAATCAGAAGACGCAGTATTGTTGATTGTCGAAGACGACCCCCACTTCGCTCGTGTGCTGCGGGATCTCTCTCACGATATGGGATTTAAAGTTCTCGTCGCCGCTCGCGGAACCGAAGCACTGAGCCTCGCCCGCGAATTTACCCCCACCGCCGTTTCCCTCGATGTCTCTCTTCCCGACATGGTCGGGTGGACTGTGCTCCATCATCTCAAGCAAGACCCCGCCACCCGTCATATTCCGGTGCAGATGCTCACCATTGACGAGGACCGCCGTCACGGCCTCGCCTTGGGAGCCTTCGCCTTTGTCACCAAACCAACCACACCCGACGGCTTGGCGGCAGCCTTGTCACGCATCAAAGACTATTCCAACCGGCGTCCCAAGCGACTGCTGGTCGTGGAAGACAATCCAGCCGAGCAGTTAAGCATTCGCGAATTGCTTGGTCACGACGACATCGATGTCAGTATTGCCGCCACTGGCACGGAAGCCCTGCAGGTTCTGGACCAGCAACCTGTTGACTGCGTCGTTCTCGACCTTCGCCTTCCCGATCTTTCTGGATTCGAAGTGCTCGAGCGCATTCGCGATACGCCAACCCTCAGCGAGTTGCCTGTAATCGTCTTCACCGGGAAGGAATTGTCGCCCGATGAAGACGCGCGGCTGCACACGCTGGCGCGCAGCGTGGTCGTTAAAGGCGTCGAATCTCCAGAACGCCTGCTCGACGAAACATCGCTGTTCCTGCACCGCGTGATCGCCGATCTGCCGACGGAGAAGCAAAGGCTTCTCGATCGGCTGCATCGCTCCGATGACGCTCTGCTCGGCAAGAAAGTGCTGGTCGTCGATGACGACGTCCGCAACATCTTCGCCCTCAGCAGTGTTTTGGAGCGCCGCGGCATGAGCGTCGTCACTGCGGGCACGGGCCGTCAAGCCATCGACACGCTCGAATCCGAATCAGATCTGGCGATCGTGCTGATGGACATCATGATGCCGGAAATGGATGGGTACGAAACCATGCAGGTGATCCGGCAGAATCCGTCGTTCCGGCGGCTTCCGATTATCGCTTTGACGGCGAAAGCCATGAAAGGCGACCGGGAGAAATGCCTCGAGGCGGGCGCTTCCGACTACCTGGCCAAACCCGTCGATACCGAACAACTCTTGTCCGCATTGCGCATGTGGCTACACCGTTAGGCGCCGGATTAGTGTCCCCGGTAGGGAAAGGCACCCTGATGAACACGAAAGAACCCGTCAACATCCTGATGGTTGACGATCAACCCGGCAAGCTTCTCAGCTACGAGGTCATCCTCGCGGAACTGGGAGAGAACTTGATCAAAGCAACTTCTGCCAAGCTGGCCCTGGAGGAGCTGCTGAAGAACGATATCGCGGTAGTGCTGATGGACGTCAGCATGCCAGAGCTCGATGGATTCGAACTGGCAGACATGATCCGCCAGCATCCGCGCTTTCAAAATACCGCGATCATCTTCATCTCGGCCGTACACCTCACCGAACTTGACATGCTCCGCGGATACGAACGCGGAGGTGTCGACTATGTCTCGGTCCCTGTAATTCCTGAGCTGCTGCGGGCGAAAGTCCGTCTTTTCTCGGAACTGCATCGCAAGTCCCATCAACTGGAGCGGCTGAACCGTCAATTGGAGGCGCGCGTCGAAGAGCGCACGCGGGAACTGGAAATCAAAGCGGCTGCGTTGCAGGAACTGAATCAAAATCTCGCCCGCAAGCACCAGGAACTCGACGCCATTGTGCGCACCGCACCTGACATCATCTTCAGCCGCCGTGCCGATGGAGCCAGAGACTACATCAGTGACCGGTTCTATGAATTCACCGGAGCGTCTCCGTCGTCCGCGGAAGGCTTGCGTTGGCTGGACTATGTGCATTCTGACGATCGCGAGCGCAGCACAGCCGAGTGGATGGACAGCGTTCGCTCCGGTTGTCACTACGAGTCGGAATACCGCATCCGGGGAAAGAATGGAGAATATCGCTGGTTCCGCGCTCGCGCCGTTCCCATTCGCGATCAGTCCGGCGAGATTATGAAATGGTACGGCACTTGTTCTGACATTCACGACAGCAAGATGCTTGAACAATCCATGCGCGATAACGCCGTGCAGCTGGAAAAAACTGTCGCCGCACGCACCGAAGACCTCCGCCGTCTCTCCGGGCGCCTCCTAACCCTTCGCGACGAAGAACAGCGCCGCGTCGCGCGGGAACTTCACGATGGATTGGGCCAGGAACTGGTCGCCGCGAAGATGACCATGGATTCTGCTTTGCAACGGATCTCCACTCGAACAACCAGGAAGACTCTTCTCGACGTGAGTGAGATGATCGATCAGGCGATCAAGCAGGTTCGCAGCATCTCCCACCTGCTTCACCCCCCGTTGCTGGACGAAGTGGGCTTGCTGTCTGCGATCCAATGGTATCTAGATGGACTCACCAAGCGCAGCGGGCTCAAAACATCACTCGAGATCAATCCACCCGAATTTCCGCGGCTGGCGCGCGAAGTCGAGATTGCGATGTTCCGCATCGTGCAGGAAGCGCTCACCAACGTCTTCCGTCACTCGGGAGCACAGATGGCGTGGATCGTGTTATCGCAGCAGGACGACCGCGTCGTCGTCAGCGTGCGCGACGATGGAAAAGGTATTGGGCAAATCCCGACTGCTCAAGTCGACGGCATCGGCGTCGGAATTGGCGGCATGCGCCAGCGGTCCCGCGAATTCGGTGGCGACCTGCGGGTCGTCGACGCGAATCCCGGAACGCTCGTGGAAGCCGTCATCCCCTACAAAACCCCGGGTAAAACCAATGCTCCGCTAAAGTCGACCACCGTCCCGGAGCGATCGATCTCGCAGCGCGTTTCCGCTGGGTCACGCAGCGCACTACGACCTGTGGCTGAAACGTAAAGTTCAGCACCACCGAAATTAGTTGGAGCGGGCTGTTCCCCGCTCCATTCTCCCGCCTAGGCAGTGGTCCGTCCTGCCACAAAATGCAAAATTAGCGAAATGAACGCCAATACCAGCAGGATGTGAATAAATGCTCCCGCTACGTGAAAGACGGTAAACCCGCCAATCCAGGCGATGAGCAGAATGATGAAAAGCACGGTCCAAATACTCACGGCAACACCCCATTTCTTGGTAGCAATCAGAACTCTGACAACTACCCGCTCCGGTCACTCTGATGGCATTCGACTAGTTAGGGTTTGTTAGTCTCACGGGATCGACAAATGCGCTGCGGTGACCTTGGGCGGTTGATTAGGAACAGGAGCCCAATTCTGTTCGATGGCGAACTGACGCGGAAACAGCTACCCACTTAAGTTAACAGCACCACTCCTACACGAAAGGTATTCATGACGCCCGAGGAAAGCGACCGCCTGCGTGAGCTATGCACGCAGGCCCAAAGCGAAATGGACCCTGTGAAATTGGTGCAATTGATTCAGGAGATCAATCGAGTGTTCGAGCTATCTGAGGAGCGTCAGAGGAATCAGTCCCCGTCTACCGCGTCAGACCCGGACGCTACTTGAGGCACTTGTGCCACCAACTTGTCGCAGTCCGAGTCCCCCATTGAAATTCTTGATCACGTGGTAGCATTCGCAGGCGGTATTTTCCAGTTGTTTGCGATCGATCACCTGCAGCGTTCCGCGCCGGTTTTCAATCATTCCCGCACTTTCCAGACGAGCGCACGCAAGGCTAACCGTAGGACGTCCCGCTCCCAGCATCTGCGCCAGAAACTCATGCGTCAGCGGAAGTACTGGAGACTCGACCCGGTCCTGGCACATTAGAAGCCATCGCGCCAAACGCTGATCTACTTCGTGCAACCGGTTGCACGCCGCCACCTGCCCCACTTGCAGACTCTGCAGCAGCACAAAGTGGTGCGCCCGTCGCTGCAGTTCTGGAATGCTAGGCAAAATCTCTTTGAGTTGGTCCACGCTGATACGCACACCCTCGCCGGGTATCTGTATGATCCCTCGAAAAGCCCCTCGGTTTACGCCAGCGATCACTGAGACGCCGACAACCCCCTCCCTGCCCACGACGCCGACCTCTACACTTTCCCCGTCGTGCGTGACCACCACCAGAGAGGTCATTCCTTGGTTGAGAAAATACACGAACTCAATCTCCTCGCCGGCATCATTCAGAATCAAATAGCGCGGCAAATTGACCGGCTCAAGCAAAGGGCGCAGCACCCTGTACTCGTCGTCGGGAATCGACGATAACAACACATTGCGAGTAGGCTTCCCTGTCACATCGGTCCGCACATCAGTTTGCAACCCGTTAAATTGGAGCGCGTTGGTGGCCATCGATATCCCTCGAAAGGCGTGTGTGACTCCGTCTTCTGCAGGTTTAGCAACACCTTCCCCTGCCCTGCTTGAACCTCCCAGAAACCGGCGTCAGCACTTGGAGGGGTCAGCTACCGACCGGGTTGCAAGCAAAATCGCACATACCAAAGAATTTCTCAGAGAGAGTACCGACATCAGGTAAATCGGGTAGCCAAGTACAATGCTCCAGACATGCTCTCGGACCGGGCAGCCACACAACTATGGTGAATTTCCGCCTCAAGGTCTTTCGCGCCGTCGCCAAGCACATGAACTTCCGCCGGGCCGCGGAGGAGCTCTTTCTTACGCAGCCAGCCGTTACCCTGCAGGTCAAAGCTCTCGAGCAGCAACTCGGAGTGCAGATCTTCGACCGCAGCGGTTCGCGCATTTCGCTAACTCCAGCAGGCGCCGTGTTGCTGAAGTTTGCCGACAAGATCGACCACCTCGAATCGGCAGCGCTCGAGGCGTTGTCGCCGTTTTCCGGCGAACCTCGCGGAGAATTGCGCATCGGCGCATCACTGACCATCGCCCAATACATCCTGCCCCACATCCTGGGCGAGTTTCAGCGCCAGCATCCCCAGATTCGCACCCACGTGACGACCTGCAACACTGAGCAGGTTCTGGAATCGTTGCTGGGGCACCATATTTCCGTGGGGTTCGTAGAAGGCCCCACTCTTCGTCGCGATATACGCACCGAAATCTTTCTCGAGGACGAACTTGTATTGATGGCTCCTCCCGCCCACGAATGGAGCGAGCGCGGTTCCGTCGACCCTCAGGAACTTACACAAGAGCGGTTACTCATGCGAGAACGAGGCTCAGGCACTCGCCGAGTCGTAGAAATTGCTCTGCAGAAGAGCGGGATCAAAGCGAAACAATTGAACCCCGCCATGGAGTTCGATTCCACCGAAGCGATCATCACCGCGGTCGAGGCTGGTCTCGGAGTGGGCTTCGCTTCACTCTGGTCCATCAGCAAAGAGTTGCAACTCGGCACCCTTCGGGTCGTGCCGATTCGCGGAGTTCGCATCCCCCGGCCGCTCAGCGTCGCCTACGCGCTGGGCCACGAGCCCCAGGGAATCGCCCTGACCTTCCTGCAATTCGTGCGCTCCCGTCGCGACCTCTCCCCGCTAGCCCAGCCTAGGAAACGCACCCTGCCCCGCCGATAAGCCCTTCGCATGAGGAATAAGAATTACTGCTTGGACGCGCCACCTCACCAGACTCCACACTAGTCTGGCATGAACACCAAGAACCTTTTCTTTGTGGGGGTCATCGTCGCTGCCAGCGGTTTGGTTTCCCCTCCGATCGCTCTGCTCGCCGGACTCATCTATGGCCTCTCTTTCGCGCATCCCTACCACCTCGACGCCAAGAAGCTATCTGCCTTCCTCTTGCAAGCTTCAGTCGTCGGCTTGGGTTTTGGCATGAACCTGCACGAGGTGGTGAAGGCCGGCCGTGGCGGCTTCGTCTATACCGCCATGAGCATTAGCTTCGCTCTGCTGGTGGGTCTGTCTATCGGACGTCTCTTCAAGGTCGAGTACAAACCGTCTTTGTTGATCAGCGCGGGCACAGCAATCTGCGGTGGCAGCGCCATCGCCGCTGTCGGCCCCGTGCTGAACGCCGGTGAAGAAGAGATGGCAGTTTCTTTGGGAACCGTGTTCGTGCTGAACTCCATCGCTCTGTTTCTCTTTCCCGCTATCGGCTACGCTCTTCATCTCACCCAAGCCCAGTTCGGCCTGTGGTCGGCGCTGGCGATTCATGACACCAGCTCGGTAGTGGGCGCAACCGCTAAATACGGGCCGCAGGCGTTGATGATCGGAACCACCATCAAGCTGGCACGAGCGCTCTGGATTGTCCCCGTGGCTTTCGGTGTGGCTCTCATGCGAAAAGAAAAGACGCAGATCAAGTGGCCCTGGTTCATCCTTCTTTTTTGCCTGGCCGCGGTCGCCGGGACTTACTTGCCCGTTTTCGCTTCCGTCTACCCTCAACTAAGTGCGCTGGGCAGGATCGGCCTCACCGTCACCCTCTATCTGATCGGCACCGGCATCTCGCTGTCCACGTTGAAACAGGTCGGCATCCGTCCCCTTCTCCAGGGACTTCTTCTCTGGACGATTGTCGCAACCCTTTCGCTTGCACTTATTCATTTCGGATTGATCTCGATATAACTCCACCCTGGCACCCCCTACCTTCGGTTGGTTCCTCCAAAGGCCCTTTTTGGGGCCATCGGAGGTACTTTCTATAGACCGTTTGTTGGCTAGCAATTGAACCTGTTTATTTTCATACGATTGCCGCTACCATTTCTGTGCTGATCGCTAAGCAGAGGGAGTCTGTCGTGCAGAAGGTCAGAGTCTTACTCGCCAATCGTCCTCGGCTGATGCAAGAAATCGTTTTGGCGACCCTTGCCAACCAACCCGATATCGAAGTGGTCGGCGAGACACAAAAAGAAGAAGAGATCACGGAGTTGGTCGATCAGGTTCGTCCTGATTTTGTCGTAGTCTCGGTCGGAGAACCTGAATCGCGCCCCGGCATCTGTGGTTTTCTGCTCGGACGATACCCGCAAATGAAAGTGCTCGCCATCATGCCCGAGAAGAACATAGCCGTCGTCACTGGGCGTTCGTGGAATTACGATCCAAGCGTTCCGGGCTGCAAAATCCTGAAATCTTGCCTCCCAGCAACTCGCCCAATCCGCCTCCGCGAAACACTCCCAACACCGACGTAACGAATCTGTTGCGCACGAACGATCAAGATTCGGTTCTTTCCGGAAGTCCGTTCGGCGAACCACTACGAAAGCCGGCATCACCGGATGGGCCCAGGTCAACGGCTGGCGCGGCGACACCTCGATCGCAAAACGCGTCGAGTACGATCTCTACTACCTGCGCAACTGGAGCCTGACCTTTGATCTGCAGATCATCACCATGACCCTATTGCGAATGTTCAATAGCAAGAACCCTACTAGGAATGAACCCGTATGACGTTATAATGTCGTCATGTCTGCGGGGCATGACTCTCTTCTCTACGCACGCGTCGAAACAGTCCTCGCTGCCGAGATTGTCGACGGAGACCTGAAGGTCGGCGACCAACTGCCGACTGAAGACAGCCTCATAGCACGATTCGGGGTCAGTCGCATCACCGTCCGCCGGGCTATTCAGAATCTTGTAGGCCGCGGTCTCGTCGAGGTTCGTCGCGGCAGGGGGACATTCGTCGCCGCGCCAAAGATCACGCAGGACCTTAAAGAGCTGAGCGGATTTGTAGAAGATATGCACGCGCTAGGGCGAAAGCCCGCGGCCCGCGTCATCGCTAAGGAAATTGTCACTGCCAACGCGACTGTGGCACGGCAGCTTGTGCTGACCAGAGGCGAGCGCGTCGTTAGAATTCGTCGCGTACGCCTCGCAGACGGCGTGCCCCTCTCCTTCGACGAAACCTACCTGCCATTGGAGATCGGCAAGAAGATCATCACCAACGATCTGAAGGTCGAGCCTATTTTTTCGCTCCTCGAACGCAAGTACGATGTTCCGCTGATCGAGGCAGAGTACAAATTGGACGCAGTGGCCGCTGAGAACGAGGTTGCCAAAGCGCTCAAAGTGAAACCAGGAAGCCCGATTTTTCGCATAGAACGAACTTCCTACTCGACTGGCAGCCGTCCCGTCGACTACGAGACACTGCACTACCGGGGAGATCTCGCCCAATTCGTTACACGCCTTGTTCGAAAGACTTCTCGCTGAAAATCTTCCGATGCCCGCGCGGCATAGGAACGAGGTTGTCATTTCTTCCTGAAATAATTGTCGATCGCCAGCGGCCCAGAACCACCGATTACGAGTGCCGCAAGGCACGCAAGATAGAGCAGATCAAGCTCGTACCCCGGCGGCCCGAACTCCGCCCGTCCTGACGTCACGCTCAGCAGCTTGATCGAGCTGAATCCGTACGGTAGATGGACAGTTAGCATCGCTACGACCAGAACCGCAGCCATCGGCAGACTTACCAGTGGAACGAAGGCTCCGAGCAGGACGGCGAGGCCGCCAATGAGTTCGGTCAGAATCGTGAGCCACGCCATGAAGTAAGGGGCGGGCACGCCCATCATATGCAGGATGGCGGCGAAGGCGTCAGGTCCCCGGGACAGTTTCGCGAAGCCATGCTCCACGAAGCCATAGCCAACAATCAGCCGCAGCGGAATAGAAGCCCAAACCGCTTACCGAAGGTCTCTCCAGGAATGCAAAGCGGCTGCTGCCTTCCCGTTTCAAAGATTGAGCAAGTTGGTTCATATTAAAAAACCTCTTCTTCTTGATGGTTGTCGAACACGCGAAGCGTCAAGAGTGAATTTCGAGTTCTTCTATTTATTATGATGTTATAATGTCTCCAAGGTTACAAGACTTTGAGAACTTTATTGCCGGAAGCTCGCTCTCGGGACCTGGAATGCCGCGGGATGAAACATGCCCTGCAGCAACCGTCCTTTAAGGCAGCGCTACGCTTCTGGTGCAAGCTGGGATGGATCACCTTCGGCGGTACAGCCGCTCACATCGCCATCATGCATGACGAGTTGGTCGAGAAGAAGCGGTGGATCAGCAACCGCAGCTTCCTCCATGCGTTGAGCCATTGCATGATCCTTCCCGGACCTGAAGCACAGCAGCTTGCGATTTATGTCGGTTGGAAGCTGCATGGCAAGCGGGGTGGCATTGTCGCCGGAACACTGTTTGTGCTGCCTTCCATGTTTATTCTGCTGGCACTCAGTGTGATCTATGTCCGATTCGGTAGCCTGCCCTGGATTGCCGCCATGTTTGGTGGCTTAAAACCCGTCGTCATCGCTCTGGTGATCGTCGCCCTCGAAAGAGTCGCCAGAAGGGCCGTGCGCGAACCGATTCAAGGCGCCGTTGCAGTGGCTGCGTTTGCAGCGATGTTCTTCTTTGAGATCTCGCTGCTAGTAGTCATGCTCAGTGCCATTGCTCTGGGAATCGCCCTGACGTCGGTGCGGCCTGGCCTTCTGCATGGCCCCAGCAAAGCCAGCGCCGAAGAGGGCGAAGATTGCGATTCCATCCAACGCAGTTCGGCCGCGACGAAACCTGTCCCTCTCTTGTGGCCTGTGATGAAGCTGGCTGCGGTTGTCCTGCTTCTCTGGCTGCTGCCGTTTGCGCTGTTCCACTTTGTTGGCGACTTCGATTTTTGGCGGGGCCTCGCGCTGTTCTTCACCAAGACCGCCTTCGTGACCATTGGCGGCTCATATACGGTCATTCCTTATGTAGCCCAGGTTGCTGTATTGAAACTTCATTGGCTGACCCGGCTGCAAATGATGGACGGGTTCGCGCTCGCAGAGACAACTCCAGGCCCTCTGATCATAGTGGTCGCCTTTGTCGGATTCCTCGCCGCATACAACCACTTCCACGGCTCGTTGTGGATGGGAACCTTGGGTCTGCTGGCAACCACCTTCTATACGTTTCTGCCATGTTTTTTCTTCGTATTTGCGGGCGCGCCCCTGGTGGAACGAACTAAAAACAATCCCAGGATCGGAGGCGTCCTGGAACTGATCACCGCTGTCGTGGTCGGCGCCATCTTAGATCTAACGCTATTTCTTGGGAAAACAGTGATCTTCCCGTCAGGAGTTGCAGGTCTCAAGCAACTCGATGTGATCTCTTTGAGCGGGGTGATACTGTCGCTGTTCCTGCTCCATAGGTTCAAACTGAAGGTGTTTCCCCTGATCTTGCTGGGCATTGCGTTCGGTTCGATTCGGTATTTCCTGGGCTTTTGATCATACCGGCGGCGAAATCCTTACTTATGCATTCAGACCTGCGATCGTTGATCGCATAGCACCGCGCAGCCATACATGACGCGGGTCGGAATTGAGCCTGGGATGCCAGGCCATAAGGAAATGAAACGCATGCAATTCCTGCGGTGCCTTCACGAGCCGCAACCTGCGATCGTTTTTGATAGCTGATGTCATGCCGCTCGTTAGTGTAAGGACCAGATCCGTGCCGGGAAGACACTGCAGCGCCACACCGAAGTAAGGCACGCGAATACAGGAACTGCGTCTTGCCCCGACGGCCGCCAGTTGCTTGTCTGGAATTGTTTGCACTCCCTCATAAGTGGCAACCACGATGTGGCTCGCGGCCAGGTATTGCTTAAGGGGCAACCGGTCGCCAAAGTGGCTGTCGCGCGCGACGGCGCAGATCCATTCCTCCTTGTAGAGCCTTTCCGACTGAAAATGCGTCGGCAGCAGCCCGTCATCAATGTGGAGAACAAGATCAAGCTGCCCGTGTTCTATGAGTTCTGCAATACCGCTCCGCCAGGGCCAGACCTCAAACTGTACTTGATAGCGTCCGTTCGCGTACTGCCGGCACAAAGGCGGAAGCACGACTGTACAAACGTTATCCGGGCCTGAGATGCGAAAATGGCTTTTCTCTCGCGCTGGATCAAACAGAGCCGGCGCAATCAGATTCTCCACCCTAGGTAGCAGTCCCTCGAGCTCGTCAAGAATCTTTCGACCTCGCAATGTGAGTTCGAAGCCATTCGGCGACCGAATCAGAAGATCATCCTGAAACATCGCGCGTGCCCGCTGCAGGGCCCGGCTCACGGCGGGCTGACTGAGCAGTAGCCGGGATGCTGCAGCGGTAATGCTTTTCTCCTCGGCAATGGCAGCAAACGTAATCAGCAGATTCAAATCGGCTTGGCGTAGTTTCTCTAAACGCATAGGCATCATGTTCATTATGCATGAACCACATGCGGGTGTCTGTCATCTCTAGCTCTGTAAATCGACAAACAAAGGAGAATTCAATGCCACGGGAAAACGGTTTCGAAAATAAGCGGGTGGTCATCGTAGGCGGGTCGTCGGGAATCGGTTTGGCCGTCGCCGAGCAGGTGGCGTTGGAGGGAGCTGAAGTCGTCATCGTCTCCAGCAGCGCAGAACGAGTTCAGCAAGCCATTAAATCTATCGGAGGTAAAGCACGGGGTGAGGCGGTCGATGTCTCGGACGAAAAGGCTGTCAAAGGCTTTTTCACCAAGCTTGGCCCGTTCGATCACCTGGTTTTCACTGCAGGTGACAGCCTGCACTTGCACGAGCTTGCCGACACGGATCTCAAGCAGGCCAGACATGCATTTGAACTGCGTTACTGGTCTGCACTTGCCGCGGTCAAATACGGAACTCCACAAATTCGAAAGGGAGGCTCTGTCGTCCTCACAACCGGAATCGCCGGCCAGCGTCCACAAAGTGGATGGGTCATCGCCGCGAGTGTCTGCGGAACCATCGAGGCTCTAACCCGTGCCCTGGCGATTGAACTGGCGCCGATCCGAGTCAACGCGGTATCGCCAGGGGTCGTCCGCACGAATCTCTGGCAAAGTATGAGCTCAGCAGAAAGGGAGCAACTCTTTGAGAGCGTGGGAAAGAGCCTGCCGGTGGGCCGAGTCGGCGAAGCCCATGACGTCGCACAAGCCTACCTGTTTTTGATGAAGGAAGGATTCAGCACCGGCCAGACCGTTGTGGTCGACGGGGGTACGGTCCTGGTTTAGCGCGCCGCATTTTCAGCAGTCCACTAAAGATGATGGTGGCCAGGGACGGAGTTGAACCGCCGACGCCAGCCTTTTCAGGGCTGCGCTCTACCACCTGAGCTACCTGGCCACGCTTGTCCCACCACTTCCCTGGCAATTAGAACTCGCTGGGCTGTCGCGGGAATGCGATCAGAAGAGCAGTCAAAACGCTGGGAGCGTTTGAGACATCCGATTATAACAACCATCTCCAATTCCCTCAATCCACGTCCCTTCAGGCCGACAGCAACCTGCGCAGAAAAAAGTGTCGGACAAATTCGAAGCTTTCTCGTTCCCACTGTCGGGCATGCACCTCTCCGACTCGACCAGATGGATCGGTTCCATTTCGGGAAAAATCCACCGACTTCGGCCCCTTTCCCAAGTTGGAAGCAAACTCTTGTCAAGCCCCTTTTCACCCTCATTCCCCCGCAAGCCGCTGATTCCAACCAGAAAATAAAGTTTTAAAAATGTCCGATCTTCCCCAGCAAATCTGCTATTCTATAACTATAGAGTAAGTAAAAGGCGCGGCCCATAGCTGCGCCTTTTTCATTTCATACCCTAAGGCCCTCTTACATGATTGAACAACTTGACCGGATGCCCGCTCTCACCGGCGAGCGTCGCGGACGCCGCACCATCTCGCCCAAGCGCTTAGGCGAACTCGCCGAAGCCACCTTGTTACCCAAAACGCAGTGCCTCGGCTTCGGCCTCGCCAAGCCCTGGGGCGACAGCGACTCTTACGACTACATCCTCGACTCCGGATGGAAACGCTGGCGCACCCAAGTCAAATGCACCGCATCGCGCCTGCTCGGCGGATTCCAGGTCCAACCCATCCACCGCTCCCACGGCCGCGGACGCACCCTCTACACCGCCGACGACATCGACCTGCTCGTCGTCTACCTCGTCTCCTGCGACCTCTGGTACGTCTTCCCCATCGAGACCATCCTCGGAGTCAAAAATCTCGTGCTCTATCCCGACGGCAAACACCCCAAAGCCAAGTGGGAGCACCACCGCGAAGCCTGGCACCTGTTACTCGACCCGTGCCCCCAAACCACGTGTGTCGAATACGCCAATTGCAACGGCGTGAACTGGAGAAGATGCCCGCTCCACGCCAGTCACGAATTGTGACAAGCTCAGGCTCAAAGCTCCGGAGGAGCGTCGCCAATAGCCCGGCGCTTCAGGGACGGGACGGCATCGAAGCCGAAAGAGTCCCGCAGGGACGACTGAATCCTTCCGTAAAATGCCGGGTGCCCCATTTCTCGCGCCCTTTGCGAGAAGTGGGGCCTTCCCGTAGGATGAAGGCGCGCTCCTCCTCTAACCATTGTCATTTCGACCTCTCCACCATTTGTCATTCCGACCGGAGGGAGGAATCTGCATTTCGCCGGCACCAGCACGAACCACGGGTGCCCCACCTTTGCGTTCTCTGCAAAGGTGGGATTCGATGAACCCAACAATTGTTGTCGAGCCACTTTGCTGTATGTCATTCCGTCTCTGCACCGTTTGTCATTCCGACCCTTTGTTCTTTGTCATTCCGACCGGAGGGAGGAATCCGCATTTCGCGGGCGACAGCACGAACCGCGGGTTCCAAGAATCAATGTGGCGCGGGCGCCCTCGCCCGCGGCCTTTGACGTTGATCTTGGTCTCACAAAGAAGGGCTCAGCGAACCTTGGACGTTGGCAACACCCCTGACAGCGCAGACGCCACAAACCCGGCCATACGACTCGCACCTCTCGGAGACAGGTGTAGACCATCCGATGTACTGTCTGCCCTCAAAACGTCCGCAAGAAAACGCTTTGGGATGAGCCACACATGATACTTCTCCGAAAGTCGGCGCTGGACTTGTCCATAGCCGATCTTCGACGGGATCAAAGGCAGCTCAAACATGACGATGGTTCTTTGGGGTGAACAGACTTTGATCAACAGTTCTTCGAGACCCTCCGCAAACTTGTCTGATGGAAGACCCGCCAGAAGATCGTTTCCGCCGATCTCCAACAGAACGACGTGATCGTCCGAGGAGACGTGAGCGGCCATCTCCGATGCCTCGTGAACTCCGGCTCCAGCACGAGCCAGATTCTTGATTCCGATGCCACTGGTTTCCTCTAGAACTACGGGCCACGGTTTGGCCTCGCCGAGCCCTGAGGAGAGTGAGTCACCGATGATGACCATATGACTGTCGCGAACGCCGGTAATCGAAGGCAACTTTCTGTGCGAGAACTCGCTACCAGCGATCAGAAGCACAAACGCAATCAAAGACACCGTGACGACGATCGACACCCATCTAGCCTTTTCGGCAATGAAGAGCCAGAGCAAGAATAGACATGCGAGGCTTGCGTAAATGAGCCATGACAATGGAGGGCAAGCGACCACCATCAATATCAATCCAAGCCAAGCCGACACGCTTCGCGCCAAAGACCAGCGTCGCGGCACGAAGCACGCCGCGACCAACAGCGCCGCCCCAAGATAAAGAGATTCTCCGGAAGCGAAATACAGAGCCACGGAATTCACAGCGAAATGGTACCAGCCTGGGTGCCCGCCCTCACGGGGTGCTCCATTTCTCGCGCCCTTTGCGAGAAGTGGGGCTTTCCACGACAGAATAGGACAACATCACCCCGCCGACGTCATCCTGAGGAGGGTAAAGCCCGACGAAGGATCTCGCGCGCATGACTGGACCTTTCTAAGCGCAATGTCAGAACCAATTGGGAGTTTAAAATCCCGACTCTAGTTGCTATCCTTAGGCCAGAGCGATGACAATCTTAGACCTACATTCGAAACGAATGAAGAGGGTGCGTGGTGAGGTTCCCGAAGTATTCGTCTACGACCAAATACCGCTCGGTTTGCGAGCGCAAATCTCCCATATTTGGCGTGACGCGTTCGGCCAAGACTCTGAGTACAGCATGAGAGTTTATGAACTTCATGAGCAAATCGAAAAGGCTTTGGCCCGGGAATACGGGCTTCTCAAGTTGGGGAAGGGCGATTCGCCGGGGGAAGTGCTGTTCAATTTCTTAATGACAAAGCAAGACGTCGACCAAGTCCTAGATCTGATCCAGTTGTCATTTTTTGCCATTGAGCATCTAGCTAGCGACCCGGATTACCGATTGCGCACTCAACCCAGGATTGGTGCCGAAGAGGCGGTTGGGGAATTGAATGCCAGGTTTAGGGAGCATGGGGTAGGGTACCAATACGCGGATTGCAAGATAATCAGGATGGATTCCGAGTTTCTGCACCGCGAGGTAGTAGTTCCTGCTCTCGCCCTCCTTCGAGACCCCCAATATGCCGGGGCCAACGAGGAATTTCTCAAGGCACACGAACACTATCGCAAAGATGACGCAAAGGACTGTCTGATCTATTGCCTCAAAGCTTTCGAAAGCACAATGAAGGCGATCTGTGATAAGCGCGGGTGGTCGTACAATGCCACCGATACTGCCAGGGTCCTAATCGATGTTTGCATTCAGAACGGACTTGTTCCTGTCGAGTTGAGGAGCAACCTTGAGAGCGGTATACCTACGCTAAGAAACAGACTAGGTGGACACGGGCAGGGCTCTGGTATCGTGCAGGTTCCGCTGCATCTAGCGGCCTATTCACTGAATATGACCGGCTCCGCAATTCAAATGCTCGTCGAAGCTGAGAAGACACTAACCTAGCATCTCGAAATGTGTGGACACTCACAGATTTCTCACGGACAGGAAATTCAAACCTGGCTGACCCTAGTCATAGCTCTGTTCCTTGGCATGCTGACCTGGCTAGTACAGCGCCAACAAGCCAAGACGGCAAGACTTCAATATCGTGCAACATTATTTGATCGGCGTATGAAGGTCTTCAACTCCGTGCAAGAGTTCATCCTGTTGGTCATGAGGCAATCCAGGGTGGACTCGATGGATCACCTGAACGGTTTACTTGAACAGACAAGGGATAAGACATTCCTGTTCGGGCCTGAAGTGGCAAAGTATATAGATGATTTACACACGCACGGTGTCAGACTGTGGCGTATCCACAGTTCGGCCGGCGAAGCACACGTGGTACAACCGGACGACATTGAAGAAAACCGTCGAGAGATACTTTGGTTTGCCGGAGGACAACTCGACATTGCGAGGAAAACGTTCGCGAGATACTTAGACTTCACCGAGCCCTAGTTGGGAACTAGGGCTGCGCGAGACCCTACGATGAAGAGACGCTCGACCTGCCTCTCATTAGTTGTGTGCCTTATTTTATGTAGCCTCGTCCTTGCCAAGTCCAAGAAGAACCTCATGCTGGTGCAACTCTATGGGGAAAGCATGACCTTCCCTAACAAAAATCTGGCTTCGTACGAGGTCTTCCTGATCATGCCCGACGGAACCCACGTGAGGGCCATATGCTTGTCCCCCGTGAGCTCTCCTTCGGCCTCATGCCATGCCATCGAGCCTAGCACCATTGAGCGAAGGGTCAAGGTCGCATGCGATGAGATAAGGAAGGAGAACAGACCAATGGGCCTCTCCTGCTTCCGGTCAGAGAGCTATTGGGCAGAGAGAAAGATCAATGACATCACGCTTGGTGCCGCCAATGGAAGCGTCACGTACCATGTCATCTCATCATGGTAACTCGATCTGGACGGAATGCTGCGGACGGATTCGGATATCCCTGCGGCCCTGCGATCTCCAGGGTTGAACCCAAGGACAGAATGCGGGGACAGACGGGACGTTCCCCATTCACGAACTAAGTCTCCCGTGCCTTGACGTACCCACAATAGCCATGGTATTACTTTTAATAATATGTAATGGGAGACATCATGGAATCCGCGATCACCGTGAAGGGCCAGGCCACCATTCCGAAAGCCATCCGTGAGCATCTTGGGCTTGAGCCGGGAGATCGGGTTAAGTTCTTTGTGCACCCCGACGGAAGTGTGGTCTTACTGCCGAAGATCTCAGCTTCGGCGGTGCGTGGCATCTTGAAACCCAAGAGCCGCCGGCCTGTGACCACCGAGCAAATGACCGCAGCGGCCGGTGATGGTGCGGTGAATCGAAGCCCCCGGCGACGCCGCCGATGATCGGACTCGATACCAACATCCTGATCCGCTATCTCACCCAGGACGACCCGAAACAATCAGCCAAGGCCACCGAAATTCTTGAACGTCGATTGACGCCGAGCAATCCAGGCTTTGTTAGCGTCGTCGCCATGGTCGAGACCGTATGGGTCTTGGATCGCGCTTACGATTTCACCAACCAGGAAATCGCCACCGCTGTCGAACGCCTGCTGCAGGTTGAGGTTCTCGCGATCGAAAACGAGCAGCAGGTCTTCACAGCGATGGTTGCCCTGAAACAAGGACGCGGATCATTCGTGGACGCGTTGATTGCAGAGCTTGCACTGCGCGCGGGGTGTACGCGCACGTTGACCTTCGATCAAAAGGCAGCAAGGCTTCCCGGCTTCGAGCTCGTGTAATCGACCCCATGGAGAGTCCTGGTAGCAAGTGATTGAGGCCTCCCACACATTCGCACTCTGGGTCCCAACGCCTAAAGCCCAGAGCCTAGAGCCTAGAAACAAAAAAGCCCCGCTCCTTCGCACTGATGCGAAGAAACGGGGCACCTACTAAACCACTTACTGCACCGCAAACACCAGGTCGTCATGATCGTTATACGACCCTGACGGGCAAGATGCCGCGCTTCCCTGATAGCGGAAGTTTGCCCGCACTGCCTGCAGACTTCCCGTTGGCAAGGTGTAAGTGGTTGACAGCGCTTGCGCGCCTCCGGCTGGGGGAACGATCGTCTTGATGAACACCCAGGTCGGACTGTTCGCATTCGCCGCGTAATACAGATCCAGCGCATCGGACGAGCCTGTGTTCCAGGCCCAGACCGTGGCTGTGACCGTGACCGTTTGTCCGTGCGTCAGATTGCCGCTGGCGCTCGAGACCAGGATGCGGTCGTTCGACTCATCCGAGTGGAACGTGCCGGAGGTTCCATCCGCGCACGAGCTCGCGATGGTGTTGGGTTGGTTGGGCTCCGCCCCGCCCGACATGTTGTCGCGGCCGAGCAGTAATGTTGGACCCGAGTCGCACGACGATCCCACCACCGCGCACTGCGGGGCCTTCAGCGTCGAGCTGTAGACTGCAGTCTGCGGCCCGCCGCTCGGTCCCGTAATCGTGAGTGTGATCGGAGTGCTGGCTACCACCGTGCCCGACGTTCCGGTGACGGTGACTGTGGACGTGCCGATGGTTGCCGTCGACGATGCGGTCAACGTCAGTACTGACGTCGCCGTCCCGTTCGCCGGAGGAGTTACCGGGTTGGTCGAGAACGCCGCCGTCACGCCCGTGGGCAAGCCGGTAGCGGTAAGTGTGGTCGCCGAACTGAATCCGTTCAGACTCGTAACCGTGATGGTGCTGGTGCCGTTCGTTCCCTGCGCCACGCTCAGCGAACTGGGGGACGCGCTGACGGTGATGCCGGGCGTGCCCGCGCCGACCGCGAAGATCAAGTCATCATGATCGTCGTAGGCGCCAGTGCTGCAAGAGGAAGCGCTTCCCAGATAGCGGAAGTTTGCGCGCACGGCTTCGAGCGTGCCGCTGGGCAGAGCAAAGTTAGCCGAGAGCGTTTGCGCGCCTGCGGCAGTGGGAGTGAGCGTTGCGATCAGTGTCCAGACCGGACTGTTCGCGTTCGCCGTGTAATAAAGGTCGAGGTGGTCGGAGGTGAATCCGCTATACGCCCAGACCGTGGCACTGACCGTGACTGTCTTGCCGGGCGCCATCGCACTGCCGTCGGTGGTCGCAACCACCAGGCGGTCGTTCGATTCGTCGGAGTGGAAAGTTCCCGAAGTTCCATCGGCGCACGAGCTGTTGATGTTGTTTGGCTGATTAGGTTCCGCCCCACCCGACATGTTGTCGCGTCCCAGGATGAGTGAAGGACCGGAGTCGCATCCCGAGGCCACGTTCACGCACTTTGGAGCTTTGAGCGTGGAATCGTAGACGGCTGTTTGCGTCCCGACCGACGATTGCACCGTCAGTGAAATCGTCGTGCTGTGCACCAGCGATCCGGAAGTTCCAGTCACGGTGATGTTGGAGGTTCCAACCGTCGCCGTTGCCGAGGCTGTCAAAGTGAGCGTGGAGTTCACGCTTCCATTCGCTGGCGGAGTTACAGGATTGGTCGAGTACGTGGCAGTTACGCCCGTGGGCAGACCGCTCGTGCTCAACGTGGTGGCCGAGTTGAAGCTGTTCTGGCTGGTGATGGTGATCGTGCTGGCGCCATTACCACCTTGAGTGACCGTCACGGAAGAAGGCGACGCGCCGATGGTGAAGTTGGGGGAAGCCGTCGCATTCACCGTCAGCGCAATGGTTGCGGTGTGAGTCAGCGCGCCAGACACTCCGGTGATGGTTACCGTCGATGTTCCAGTCGTCGCAGTCGACGAAGCTGTCAGCGTCAGCAATGAGGTTGCATTGCCGTTCGCCGGCGGCGTGACAGGATTCGTGCCAAACGTAGCGGTGACGCCCGTCGGCAATCCCGAAGCACTCAGCGTGGTCGCAGAGTTGAATCCGTTCAAACTGGTAACCGTGATGGTGCTGGTCCCGTTCGAACCTTGATTGATGGTGAGCGAAGAAGGATTCGCAGCCACGGTAAAGTCGGCCGTCTGCGTTCCTCCGCATCCGGGGAATTTAAAGTTCGCGATGCGTGTGTTCCAGTTAAACGTTCCGTTGGTCTTGATGTACTCCTGCGTGTACCAGAATGTACAGTCGTCCGCGGGATCGACTTGCATTGCGCTGTAATCGCCCCAGCGGCTGAGGCCCGTGGTTTGCGATCCCGAACCGGTGACGACACTGGTCTCGGCTTCGAGGGTGCCCGAAGGATCGGTTGGTACGCGCCCCGCAAACGCAATCGAAGGATTCAGCGAACTGCTCGACTTGCTATATCCAACCGCGATGTCGCTGGTCTGGTCCATCGCAATGCTGCCCATCCAGCGATAAGTAGAGTCAGGCGCAAATGTTCCCTGCTGCGCGACGGTGGGAGTTCCGCCAGGATTTTGGATTTCATACCAGCGAACACCACCGCTAGATCCAGCAACGACAGAGTGATTGACCACCAAAGATTCATGCGTACCGAAGTTGCGATAAGCCAAGCGGTACATCAAGCGATCGGCAAGAGAATCGAGTTGTTGCGTGGTGCCCGGCTGCGGAACGCAAGTCCCACCACCGCAAAGCGCGCTGAAAGCAGCGACGCTGATGACGGTCGGCCCCGTAAACGTCGAGTTCGTAGGAGTCGTGAAGTCCACATGAAACTTGTAGAGATTCAGATTATTGGTTCCGTAATACACCATATAGTTAGGAGAACCCGCCGGAGGCGCAGTCAATCCATCCAAATCCGAAGGAAGCAATCCACCCACGGCCGAGCTCTGCTGGAAGCAAACCTGCGTAGCCGCCTGCCCAGCCATCATCTTGGTCCGGTCATAAGCGCAGGCATCCGCCCCAACAAACGTATTCCCATTAAACATATTGAAAGTTTCGTAGTAACCATCCGACCAAACCCCCATCTTCGGATAGTCATCAAAATTTGTGTACTGGAAGGAATAGCGGTTGTAGGTGCCGGTTGCGTCTGATGTCGTTGAGACTGCGATGCATTGTAAGTAGGGTGTCGTCGACACTGAAAATTGGCTGAAGATCCAACGCTGGGCTATTTTGTCGTAGAGGACGATGGGGTCTCCGTCGTTGTTGGTCTGGCAACCTCCTCCGAAACCGGACCACATGGTGTTGCCGGCGGTCGGTCCGGCGATGAGTGCGCCGGTTGTTTTATTAAAGACTGCGAAGGAAGTATTCACCCATTGCACGTATTGCGTGGCGCCGACTGTGCCGTTGGTGTCGGGAGGCGCGCTGGTGACGCTGAATCCGTATTGCCCTGCGCCCAAGCCTTCAAAACTTTGACTGACGATGGGCGTGCTCGGGACGACGCTGGTTTGCAGCACGGGATCTTCCGCGTTCGGTGAAAGTCCGGGAGGCAGCGGAATGCGTCCGATGGGTTCGGCTTCGTGAATTTGCAGAGAGGGTGCGGGAGCAGTTTTGATGAGTTCGCTCAGAGGAGCGGAGACGTCATGATGCACGTCGCGTCGAACTGTCATTCCAGTGGTTGTCGATTGAGCGAAAGCGGAGAGTGAGAAACAGAGTAGCAGGGCTGCTCCCAGCGCGATGCGCGGGGCGGTGTCCACGGTAGACATATTGGCCTCCACAGAGATTTGGCAGAACTGGGCCCGATTGGAACCGACGAGGTGGCTGGTCTCCCGCTGCTTATGTGGGGTGACCGTCGGTCAAATGTCAAGGATTGTAAACGCGGGTTGGGTGTTTTGTGCAAGGAAAGGTTTGAAGTTTTTCGAAATCCGGAAAGTGTTGTCGGGATGGGGGGATGGGGAGTTTTGGTGATGTTTGCGGATCACATGGTCGGCTGGGGAGCCTGTGGAAAGGGGATAGGCAACGTGACTTCACGCCGGATCCTTCGCCCTTTCGAGCTTAGGATGAAGTCATCGGAGAGCTCTCTGTGCTGGTTTCTCTGGCACCGCTCCGCGGCTCGCGGGCGAGGGCGCCCGCGCCACATTAGTGGTTTCTTTAGGTTCCTTTGCGGCTGCGGTTGATGGCTTCGCGGGCTTCTTTGTCGGCGGTGCGGCGGCGTTCGGTTTCGCGCTTGTCCCAGAGCTGCTTGCCCTTGGCGAGGGCGAGTTCGACTTTCACGCGTCCATTCTTGAAATACATCCGGGTCGGGATCAGGGTCAGGCCGCGTTGCTGGGTCTTGCCGATCAGCTTGCGAATCTCTTCCCTGTGCATCAGCAACTTACGGGTGCGAAGAGGGGCATGATTGAAGATGTTGCCGTGGTCGTAGGGGCCGATATGGCAGTTGAGCAGCCAGAGTTCTCCGTCCTTGATTAAGCCATAAGAATCTTTGAGATTGGCCAGGCCGGAGCGGACGGACTTGACCTCGGTTCCGGTGAGGGCGACGCCGGTTTCAAATTTTTCCAGCAAGAAATAGTTATGTGAAGCGATCCTATTAACGGCGGCGTCGCGCTCACCCGCGGCGGTAGGGTCGCGGCGCGGATTCTTCTCCGGATTAGGTTTGGTTTGGTGGGTGGTTGGACGAGCCATTGAGTCTTTATCTTATCAAGATCAGAGATGCGGTCGCGGATTGCCGATCGCAGGTTACTGTGAGTATTGCAGGGGCTCGAGAAAAAGCTCTTAACCGCAAAGGACGCTAAGTTCGCGAAGAAAATCAACCCTTAGTAGCAAAGAATGCGACATGGACGAGGTACCCGTCTTTTGGAGAAGATAGACTTGGGGCCAATAGAGACTTCCTACCCTGGCGAAGCGAGACCCTTTACGGTTAACTGCTACCACAGCAGTCACTTCGGCTGCCTAAAAGGCGATGCTATAATCACGCGCGCTTACATCCACTCCGGCGGAAAATGAAAGCCCCCAGACGGGGCCGTGTCCGACCCCCGGCGGAGCATTGTCTGCGAGGGACCCGTGATTAAATCGCTGATTCGCCCGGGAGTAGTGTTGCTGCTGGTCGCCGCTATCACGCTGCCGGTCGCCGCCGACAAGGCTAAAACATTGTATGAGAAGGCCAAAGACGCCGAAGCGCGGCAGGACTACGAGCAGGCCTTCGAGTACTACAAACAGGCCTACGACCTGAAGCCGAGGGACTTGAAGTACCGAGCCCCCTACGAGCGGACCAAGTTTCTGGCCGCCGCTTCGCACGTGCATCGCGGTCAGTTATTGCGCGATGCGGGAAAATGGACGAGGCCCTGGCGGAGTTTCAGAAAGCCACGCTCATCGATCCCTCGAGTTTCATCGCCGTGCAGGAGGTAAAGCGCACCCAGCGCATGATTGATGAAGCCAAGGGGATTGGTCCGCAGGAAAGCGGTGGCGCCCACTCCCGACGCATTGGAGAAACGGGTTTTCACGCGCCCGGCCCGGTCGAACTGGCCAACATCTCGAATGTTCCGATCACGCTGAAGCTGACCGAAGACACCAAGAACATCTACGAAACGGTCGGCAAGCTGGCGGGAATCAATGTGCTGTTTGATCCCGACTACACCTCGCGGCGGATCAAGATTGAGCTGAACGGAGTCACGCTGGAAGAAGCGCTGGAGATTATCGCGCTGGAGTCGAAGACCTTCTGGCGCCCAGTGACGCCGAATACGATCTTTGTGGCGCAGCGACACTCCGGCCAAGCGCAAAGACGTGGAGCAGAGCGTCATCAAGACCTTTTATCTGGCAAACCTTTCGCAGCCCACGGAATTGCAGGACGTCGTGAATGCGCTACGTGCAGATTCTGGAAATTTCGAGAATCCAGCCGCTGCCTTCGCAGGGGGCGATCGTCGTGCGCGGCACTCCCGATCAAATCGCGCTGGCGGAAAAACTGGTGGGCGATCTCGACAAGGCGAAGCCCGAAGTGCTGGTGGAAATCGCGGTGATGCAGGTCAGTAAAGACCGAATGCGCAACCTGGGCGTCAGCCCGCCGACCAGCGCGACCGTGGCGTTGCAGAACAATATCAGTAACACGACTACACGGCACCACGCACCACCACTCGACGACCAACGAACAACCATGGTACCAGCGGAACGCCGAACCAGGTCAACCTGAACCGGCTAGGCAACCTGAATGCTACCGACTTTACGGTCACGATTCCGCCGGCGACCGCGACGGCGATGTTGAGCGACACCAGCACGAAGATTATTCAGAACCCGCAGATTCGCGCGCTGGATGGGCAGAAAGCTACGCTGAAGATCGGCGATCGCGTTCCGGTGGCGACTGGATCGTTCCAGCCCGGCATTGGCGGCGTCGGTATCAACCCACTGGTCAACACGCAGTTTCAATATCTGGATGTCGGCGTGAATATCGACATCACGCCCAAGGTGCACGCCAGATCGGGAAGTCACGTTGAAAATCTCGATGGACGTTTCGGCTGTGACTTCGACCACCAATATCGGCGGCATCAACCAGCCGGTGATCGGGCAACGCAAGATCGAACATGAAATTCGCCTGAAGGAAGGCGAAGTCAACCTGCTGGGCGGGATTCTGGAGGATCACGCAGACCAAATCGCTGAGCGGTATTCCGGGACTGGCGAGCATTCCGATCCTGAAGTACTTGTTCTCGCAAACTAATACCGATCACAGCGAGAACGAGATTGTGTTTGCGCTGATTCCGCACATCGTTCGCGGACCCGATGTCAGCGAACTGAACCAGAGAGCGATGGATGTGGGAACGGCGAGCGCCATCGAGTTGCGGTCATGCGCGAGCGCCCGATGCACGACGGCGGCGCGAGAACGATGACTCCTGGCGCCGCTTCGCCTCCACCAGCGTTCCACGCGCCCGCCACAGCCGCCTGCAACCCGCAGGCCGCGCGCGCCGGGGGCGGCAACCTTCGGCTTTGATCCGCCAAGCATCACGCAGCCGCCGGGGGCGACCTTCACGATCAACTGACCCTGATCGGGCGCGCAGAACGTTTTTTCAGTGCCTCTGCAGGTGAGCTACGATCCGAAGATATTGCAGCTGGTGAACGTTTCGAATGGGACGTTGCTTTCGCAAGATGGGCAGGCCGTGGCGCTGGTGCATCGGGACGACGACCAGACGGGCACGTTGCAGATTACCGCAACGCGGCCTCCGGGTGCGAGTGGAGTCTCGGGCCAAGGCTCGGTCGTGACGCTGACTTTCCTGGCGAAGGCGAGCGGGCCAGTCCAGCATCACGATTTCAAAGGGCGGGGCCAGATCCGACCTGCAGTCGTTCCCGGTGAACGGGGCGGTCGCGACCGTCACGATGCAGTAGTTTGGACATTATTGATTTTGAATGTTGATCGTTGATTTGGAAAGCAAAGACAACCGCTAGTGCGCGAAGTGCGAAGCATGCGAGGCAGTACGAAGCCGGAAACGAAAGCCGGCGGGTTCACGCTGATCGAGTTGATTGTGGCCACCGCCATCCTGGTGATTCTGACCGGGCTGGCGATTCCTCTGGCGCGAGTCACTATTAAGCGCGAGAAGGAACGCGAATTGCGCGCGCGCTTGTGGGAGATGCGGGACGCGATCGATCGCTACAAAGATGCGGCCGACCGCGGCGCGTTTCAGACCAAAGTCGGGATCGGAAGGCTATCCGCCGGACCTGGACACGCTGGTGAAGGGCGTGGATGTGGGCGGGAAGAAGGTGCGCTTCCTGCGGAAGATTCCGATAGATCCGATGACGAATGACTACGGACTGGGGCATGCGCGCCATGCAGGACGATCCGGACTCGGATTCCTGGGGCGGCGACAAACGTGTTCGATGTGTACACCAAGTCGCAGGGCGACGGCGCTCGACGGGACGAAATACAAGGACTGGTAGATGACAAGACACGGCAAAAACCGGAGCCGGGGATTCACGCTTATCGAGTTGATGATCGTGATCAGCATTATTGCTGATCCTGATCGCGATCTCCATGCCGGTGTATAACCAGTCGATCTTGCGGGCGAAGGAATCGGTTCTGCGGCAGGATCTGTTTCAGCTGCGCTCGCTGATCTCGCAATACACGCTCGATAAGCAGAAAGCTCCGCAGTCGCTGGAAGACCTGGTCACCGCAGGATATTTGAAGCAGCTTCCGGCGGATCCCACGACCGGCAAAGCGGATTGGGAGCCGCAGCAGGAAGACGTACATTCTCGGTCGATCAACAGGACCCGGGGATTGACGACGTGCATAGCGCGTCGACCCAGGTGGGGAGCGATGGGACTGCGTATAACACCTGGTAGCTTTTAGTACCTAGTACCGTGTACCGAGTAAAGACCTCTCCTTCCTTCAGGTGCTCATGGCACCCTCAAACGAACCGTTTCGCCTGCCCGCAATTTCGTGATGAAGATCACTGAGGGACTTCTCGATCGCGAGATACTCTGACCTCGGACCAGTCGCCGAAGGCAACGGGATTCGTTAGCCCAGCGCGTAAGCGCTGGGGAAACGGATACACCGATGAGTCCCTTCAGGGACGGCACCCCATGCCTCACGCCTACACAGCAAATTTCGTACACTGCGTTTTCAGTACGAAGGAACGTCGCGACATGATTCCCGCCGAAGTCCAAGAGAAGCTGTGGGCGTATCTAATCGGCATTGCACGAAACTTAAGGATTGAAATGCTTGCCGTGGGCGGAACACGCAATCATATCCACGTCTTAATCGGGCTTCCAGCGAAGATATCCTTATCAGAAGCAGTTCAGAAGCTAAAGGCCAATTCCTCGGCTGGGTTGGGAGAACACAACGTTGGGTTCGAGTGGCAAAAAGGATACGGCGCGTTCAGCGTAAGTCCTCGATGTTGGGAACGGTCAAGGCCTACATAAGGAACCAGCCCGAGCATCACAAGAAGAGGAGTTTTGAGGAAGAATTCCTGGCGCTTTTGCGAAAGTCCGGTGTGGCGTTTGATGCGGACCGCGTGTTCGGGTGAGTGTCGTCCGCTGAAGCGGACTCATTCTTCTTGACTCGCTTTCCCAGCGCTGACGCGCTGGGCTAACGAATGCCGCCGCCTTCGGCGGCTGGGCCTGGTGGAACTCGCCTTCACTTCAAACGACGTCTTCCCGTTGGTTTGAAACATCGGCAACCGATGCACTACCATCTAGGCATGCCGGTTGAAACTGAAATTTCCCCTTTTACCTATACGCCTGTGCGCGCGCCGCGAGGGACCGCGATTTCCTGCAAAGGTTGGCAGCAGGAAGCGGCGATGCGCATGTTGATGAACAACCTCGATGAAGAGGTGGCGGAGCGTCCGAGAGACTTGGTCGTTTATGGCGGCACGGGCCGGGCGGCGCGCAGTTGGGAGGCCTACCACGCCATCATCAACTCGCTGAAGTCGCTGGCCGACGATGAGACGCTGCTGGTGCAGTCGGGAAAACCCGTCGGCATTTTCAAGACGCACGAGTACGCGCCGCGGGTCCTGATTGCGAATTCGAATCTGGTGGGACATTGGTCGAACTGGCAGAAGTTCAACGAACTCGAGCGCGCGGGCCTGATGATGTACGGGCAGATGACGGCGGGTTCGTGGATTTATATCGGGTCACAAGGCATTGTGCAGGGCACTTTCGAAACTTTTTCTGCGGCTGGTGAAAAACATTTTGGTGGGGACCTGTCGGGAAAGCTGATTGTCTCAGGCGGCATGGGCGGCATGGGTGGCGCGCAGCCTTTGGCAGCAACCATGACAGGCGCAGCGTTCCTCGGAATCGATGTCGACGCCGAGCGCATCAAGAAGCGGCTAAAGACCGGGTACTGCGATTTCATGGTGACCTCGCTCGATGAAGCGTTGCGCATCCTGAAGAATGCGGTGCGCAAGAAAGAAAATGTTTCGGTCGGGTTGGTAGGCAATTGCGCCGACGTTATTCCCGAGCTTGCCGAGCGCGGCGTGGTGCCGGATATCTTGACGGATCAGACGTCAGCACACGATCCGCTGAACGGATATGTGCCGAACGGCATGACGCTGGAAGAGGCGATGGCGCTGCGGAAGAACGATCCCAAAGCGTATGAAGAAAAGTCGCTGGATGCGATGGCGCGACACGTGGAAGGCATGCTGCGGTTGCAGAAGATGGGGTCGGTCACGTTTGATTACGGAAATAATATTCGGACGTTTGCGTTTCAGCGCGGTGTGACGAACGCGTACGATTTTCCGGGATTTGTGCCGGCATATATTCGTCCCCTGTTCTGCGAAGGCCGTGGACCGTTTCGCTGGGTGGCGCTGTCGGGAGAAGCGTCGGATATTCATATCACTGACGATTTGATTCTGGAATTGTTTCCGAAGAATCGAATTCTGCGACGCTGGATTGACCTGGCGAAAAAGAGGATCAAGTTCCAGGGGTTGCCGGCGCGCATCTGCTGGCTGGGATACGGAGAGCGCGCGCAGTTCGGACTGGCGATCAACGATCTGGTGCGCAAGGGAACGATCAAGGCGCCGATTGTCATTGGGCGTGACCATCTGGATTGCGGGTCGGTGGCTTCTCCGTTTCGCGAGACCGAGAGTATGAAGGACGGATCGGACGCGGTGGCGGATTGGCCGATCTTGAATGCGTTAGTGAATACGGCGGCAGGCGCGTCGTGGGTGTCGGTGCATAACGGTGGCGGCGTGGGCATTGGATATTCGCTGCACGCGGGGCAAGTCACGGTGGCCGACGGAACCGACATGATGGCTAAGCGCATTGAGCGAGTGCTGACGACCGATCCGGGGATGGGCGTGATCCGGCATGTGGACGCAGGGTATGACGAAGCGAAGGAATTCGCGGGGAAGACGGGCGTGAAGGTGCCGATGAAGTAGCGGTGCGCGATGGGGATGGACGTCCTGGCCTGTCTGGCAATCTCTAAAACAAATGGGAAAGCGCAAAGCAAAACGAGTCGAGCTTCGCTCGACTGGAAGGGTGAAGGCGCCCGTTCCCGCACGGGCAATTCTTCTCGTCAATATCGGACAGCTTCTGACACTACGTTCCGGCGTGCTTGGGCCGCGGCGGGGGTCTGCGCTCAGCGAGCTTGGGGTGATCGAAGACGGTGCAGTGCTTTGCGTCGGCGGGAAGATCGTTTCTGTCGGCTCGACCAAAGACGCTCTTCGCGACTCATGGTTCAAGAAGAACCGGAAGAAGATTGACGAGATTGATTGCGAAGGGCAGGTGGTAGTTCCAGGGTTTGTCGATTCACACACGCATCCGGTGTTTGTTGCGCCGCGACTGGTGGATTTTGAGAAGCGCATTTTTGGCGCGACTTACGAGCAGATTGCGGAGGCTGGAGGCGGGATTCGGTCGAGCATCGAGGGTGTGCGGAGTGCATCGAAGAATGCGTTGACTGAGAAAGTTCTCGAGGCGCTGCGCGAGATGGCGGACCTGGGGACGACTACCGTGGAGGCGAAGTCTGGCTACGGACTATCGCTTGAGGCGGAACTGAAATCTCTGCAGGCGATTCGCGAAGCGGCGAGGCAGTGGCCGGGGACGGTGGTGCCCACTTTACTGGGAGCGCACGTGGTTCCGAAGGAATTTGCGGGACGGCCTGACGAATATGTGCGCGTCATCTGTGATGACATGATTCCCCAGGTGGGGAAGAGGAAACTGGCTGCGTTCGTCGATGTCTTCACCGAGCGTGGAGCGTTTTCGCCGGAGCAGACAGAGAAGATTTTTCTAGCAGCGAAAGAGCATGGGCTCGGCGTCCGCGCGCATGTTTGCCAGCTGAGCCAGACTTCGGTCGGTCCGTTTGCGCGGTTCAATCCGGCTTCGTTCGATCACATGGATCACGTGGATGATCGCGAAATTCCTGTCCTCGCGAAACAGGAAACGGTCGCAACCATGGTTCCCGGAGCGAATTATTTTCTGGGATTGGAAAAGTATCCTCCGGCGCGGAAGCTGATCGACGGAGGTGTGGCCGTGGCGCTGGCCACCGATTACAATCCCGGATCTTCTCCGACCGCGAGCATTCCGTTCGTGCTTTCGCTCGCGTGCACGCATATGAAGATGTCGCCGGCTGAGGCTATTGCTGGGGCTACGATCAATGGGGCTTGGGCGCTGCGGCTGCAACAAAGAAAAGGCTCGATTGAGCCGGGGAAAGATGCGGACCTCGCGGTGTTTGACGTCAAGGACTATCGTGAGATCGCTTACTGGTTCGCATCGAACCGATGTGCCATGACTGTCTTGAACGGGGCTTTGCAAGTCGCGTCACGCGAATAACTTCCTTTATCCCACCAGCCGCGGCAGTACGTTGGCCACGAAATCGACGAGGAAGTGTCCGATCATGTTGGAGACGAGATCCTTCCGCCATAGATAAAACACGGTAAGAATCGCACCGGCGGCGAAAGCGATCAGGATGTTGGCCCAGCCTCCGGTCCAGTGGCCGACGGAAAAGATCACCAACGGCAACATGACCGAGGCTGTCCGGTTCAGTCCAACGGCCTGCAGGCGGTCGATCGCGAAGCCGCGGTAGAAGAGCTCTTCGACGATTCCGGCGCGGAGCACAATCATGGTCACGACCGAGACCGGAAGCTTGTCGAGGTAGCTTGTGCCCTGACCATAGTGAGTCAATAAGGCGAGGCCAACGGCGACGGCCAGGCATATGGCGCAGGTGACGATTCCCCAAAGAATCGACTTCCATAGGGGAGAGGTTCCGAGCCCGACCGATCGCAAGGACAATCCTTCGCCGCGCTTGACTAGCCACAGCAATAGGCCGGCACTCGCGAAGTTGATGCCCTCTTTTAGGATTGTCAGTCCCGTGCCAGCATTGGGCGCGAAGGCGCGAAAGACCTCGCGGACGATGATCATGGAAAACAGCGACAGGAAGAGGCCAATCCAGGTCGCGATGTTGGCTCTTGGAGCCGGACGTGGTATGGCAATCACCGATTCTTGTGACATGGCTGCAAGTACGGGGCAAGCGTTGGGAAAGTTCCTGTTTCCTAAGCTTTTGGCTCCTAGCCTTTAGCTCCTGGCCTTCGGCCTTCCAGGTCGCAATCCGATTTGCGCTTTTCCCTGCTCCCCGACGATACTATTTGTACCCAAAATGAAAACTAATCTTCTTAGCTCCAATCCTGCGGAAGTAGAAACCGAATGCCTTGCTGTGGTCGTCCTTGATCGCGGTGAGAAAGATAAGACCGACGTATTCGTCGATTTGAGCGATGCCGCTGTGCAGGCTGCCGCCAAAGACGTGATCGCCAGCGGCGAAGTCACCGGCAAGCCTCTTGAGACTACGCTCTTGCACAAACCTTTCGGCATGAAGGCGAAGCGCCTACTTCTGGTGGGCGGAGGCAAAGCCGCGAAGTTTTCGGCGGCCGATTTGCGCAAGCTGGCCGGGGCTGCGGTTCGCACGCTGAAATCGCGCGGCCTGCGCAGTTTCGCTTTCGCCGCGCCCCAGAGCATCGAAGCGGCGGAAGCCACCAAGGCGATTGTCGAAGGAGCTTTCGTCGGCAACTTCGAGCCCGATTATTACAAGAGTGACCGCAAGGATCAAAAGATCGACGCGCTTACCGTCGTGGCCAAAGGCGATCTGCAGAAGGCGCTCGATGAAGCGCGCATTATCGGAGAATCGCAGAATTTTGTGCGCGACCTGGTGAACGAACCCTCGAACCGCATGACGCCGACTGTGCTGGGCGATCGCGCGAAGAAGATGGCGCAAGAAGTCGGCTTGAAGTGCGAGGTTTACGGTGCCGACAAAATCAAAGAATTGAAGATGGGAGCCTTCTGGAGCGTGGCTCAGGGATCGGATGAGCCTCCTGCGCTGATCGTGCTGAAGTACGAACCCGCAGGGGCTCCCGAGAAGCCGGTGCTCGGGCTGGTGGGAAAAGGCATTACGTTTGATACCGGCGGCATCTCGATCAAACCTGCAGATGGCATGGAGAAGATGAAATACGACATGGCCGGCGGCGCCACCATGATCGGGGCGATGCGCGCTATCGCGATGCTCAAGCCGAAGGTCAAAGTGACGGCCATCATTTGCGCGACTGAGAACATGCCTTCCGGCAAAGCCCAGAAGCCCGGAGACGTGCAGATCGCCATGTCGGGCAAGTCGATTGAGATCATCAACACCGACGCCGAAGGCCGCCTGGTGCTGGCTGATGGTCTGCACTACGCCAAGCAACTCGGTTGCACGCATCTGGTCGATGCCGCGACTTTGACTGGAGCCGTCGTGGTCGCGCTTGGCTACGTGAATGCCGGGCTATTCACCAACGACGACAAGATGTATGAGCGTTTCCAGAACGCGCTCAACAAAGCGGGCGAGAAGATGTGGCGCTTGCCGCTCGATGAAGAGTACAAGGACAGCATCAAGTCGACCATCGCCGACATTGTCAACTCCGGCGGACGGTGGGGCGGAGCAGTGACCGCGGCGATGTTCCTGAAGGAATTCGCGGAAGACACGCCGTGGATTCACCTCGACATCGCAGGTACGGCGTGGACCGAAGAAGCCAAGCCATGGATCGCCAAGGGCCCGTCGGGGATCGCTCTGCGCAGCCTGGTTGAGTTCGCCCGCAACTTCGGCAGCTAAGAAAAACCTGGCCACGGATTTGCACGGATTTTCACGGATAAGTCTTTAAGACTTGGACAAATCCGCGCAAATCCGTGGCCGCTCTTTGTCCTCCCAATACAGCCGTTATCCTCCTTCCGGCATCTCAAGCCTGCACTGACTCGGGTCATAACAACTCACTGGCTTGGAGGCCAATCGATGAAGCCTTTATTTCTGATCGGACTGGTAGTTCTGGTTTTAGGCGCGCTGTCGTTCTTCGTACCCATTCCACACACCGAAAATCACGGGATCAAAGTGGGCGACGCCAGCATTGGCGTGCAAACCCACGACAGCGAACACATCGCTCCAGCGGTCAGCGGAGTGTTGGTAGCGGCGGGAGCGGTACTGATGATTGCAGGAGGCCGCCGCGGGTAGTAGGAGCGAAACCGGATTTCAAGAGGCGCAGCCCGGCTGCGCCTTTTGCTTGGAGGTCGAATGAAAGGTCTGTTCGGAATTGGATTGCTGGTTCTGTTCGTGGGAATCTTTTCGTTCTTCTTCCCATTCCCACATACCGAAAATCACGGGGTTAAGGTGGGCGGAGCAAACCTCAGCGTGAAGACTCATGACAGCCAACCGGTCCCGCCCATACTAAGCGGCGGGCTTGTAGTGGCCGGAGCCGTGATGATGATTGCTGGTGGGCGGAAGGGCTAGAAAACCTTGCCACGGATTCGCACGGATTCTCACGGATTTTCCTGAGGTCTTAAAGCTCTATCCGTGAGGATCCGTGAGAGATCCGCGGCGAGGAGTGCGAAAAGAAAAAAGCCGCGGATGTACACGGATTCAGCACGGAGAAAAAATATGAATTAAGAAGTCCGTGCGTATCCGCGTACGTCCGCGGCTCTTTCTGAAACGCTTTACTTGCTTGCCTGCTCTACTGCTTTCTGCAACTGCGCCATCAATGGCGTCTCACCCTGCTGCAGGCCGTCGCGTCCCATGGCGCGCCAGAGATAAGTCGATCCCTTCAAACGCGCGTCGTAGACCGCCAGCACATCTTCTGAGGGCCGCGACTGCACGGCAAGGATCATGTCGGCCTGGTCGGGCTGGTAGACCACGATGTAGTGTCCCCAACGCTGGATCGCATCCTGCACGGCCGAGATCGCCTGGCGATCTTCGGGCAACAGATTGATGTTGAACTGTCCGCCGTCATAGGCCGTGACATAAACATAACGCGCATTGTTCAGCGTTTTCGGAAACGGCTGAATCTTTGGGGCTTGCGCGGCGGGTGGGGCGGCAAACGCCGATCCCGCGAGCAACAACAAGAACGCCAACCCACTGTAAAGTTTCTTCAAGCAAAGCCTCTCTTTCCGGTGTAAGTAATTAGATGGTGGGGGGAGGGGTTTGGATGTAAGCTGTTTGCGCAGGGCTCCGCTCGGCCTAACTCCAGGCTATTGTTACCCGCCGCCAAAACGCCCTAAGCTTACATCACGCTCGGGACCGTAATTCCCATCACTCCCAAAGCGCGAATCAGTTCGCGGCGGACGACGGCTGCTGTCGCTAGCAGGAATTTCTTTCGCGCTTCGTCGGATTCGCTGAGGATCGGATGGCGGTGATAGAAAGCATTGAATAGCTGGGCCAGGCGAAATGTGTGCTTCGCGAGATAAGCAGGCTCTGTCGTGGCGATGGCTTGATCAACGACGTAAGAAGTTTGGGAGGCGGCGAGCCAGAGCTCCCAGATCTCGTCGTTACCTAGATACTCGGCGAAATCGACGCCCTCGGCGGAGAACTTTTCTGGATCAATGTCTCCCTTACGAAAGATATTCGTAGCGCGCACGACCGCGTATTGCGCGTAAGGCCCGGTGTCTCCTTCAAAGCTGAGAGCGTCTTTGAAATCGAAGGCGATCACCGAGGGCTTGGTGTACTTCAGCATGAAGTAACGCAGAGCGCCGACAGCGATCTGGTTAGCAATCTTTTCACGCGCGTGTTCATGCAGTTCGGCGTTGCGCGAGTCGACTTCTTTCTTGGCGGAGGCGATCAGCGTGTCGAGCAGGTCATCGGCTTTTACACCGAAGCCTTTGCGTCCGGAAACCTCGATGTAGCTGCGGGTCTTGTCTTCTTCCGAGAGGTGGTATCCCAGTTCGGCGGCGCAGCGCGGAGTCAGCGCGACCATCTCATAGGAAAAGTGGGTGTAGTGATCGGCCTGCGAGTTGTATCCCAGGCCGCGCAGGGCTTCGATGACGGTGTTTTGCGCCTCGGACTGGCGGGCGTCGATCACGTTGTAGATTTCACTGACGCTTCCGAAGTGCGGATGGTCGGGCTCGCCCTCCATGCGCCGAAATCCAGCATTCGTGCTGGTTGGGATAGCGGAAGAATACTTTGTACTCGAAATCTTTGCCGAGCACGCCGAACTTCCACATGTGGTAGGCGATGTCTTTGCCAACGTAGCCGACCGTGCCGTTGGAACGGACAATGACTTTCTGGTCTTCTTCGGCGATTTGTTCGCGTCAGCGGACGAGGCGTCCTGAGCGGCGCTGGTCCCCGCTCTCCGCATCACCCAGCAGCCCTTGTTCTTGCCTTCGGTCTCTAAGGTCAGGACGCCTGCGGCTTTCAGTTTTTCGAAAGCGGCGTCCCAGAAATGCAGATGCAGAATTTCGCTCTCGCGGGGCAGGAAGTCGTATTCGATGTCGAGGCGATCCATGGTTTCGAGGTGGCGGCGCAGGACCGCGACCGAGATGAGATCGGCGATGGCGGCCGTTTCGTTGCCTCCCTGCTCGATAGCGTGCAGGGTTTCGAGACGCGCCTTGCGATTCTCTTTGTCGAGTTCATACCACTGCGAGACGCGCGCGTAGAGATCCCAGCAGTAGTAGTCGAAGCGCGGCTGGCGGCTGAGTTCCTCGATCTCGTCCCATTGCTTCTTTTCGATGTGCAGGAAACCGACGATCACGTCGGCGACTTGCACGCCGGTGTTGTCGATGTAGTTCTGCACGTCGACGTCGCGTCCGGCAAAACGCAGCATGCGGACGAAGGTGTCACCGAGAATGGCGTTACGGAGATGTCCGATATGCGCGGCTTTGTTGGGATTGATGCTGGAATGCTCGACCAGAATCTTGCCTGGGGGCAGCTCGACTCTTCGGCTTTTGATCGGCAGCCAGAGCAGCGGCTGCGACGGCGGCGCGGTCGACGCGGGCGTTGATGTATCCCGCGCCGGCAAGCTCGAGCTTTTCAAAACCTTCGATAGGACCAATGCCGGCGACGATTTCTTCGGCAATTTTGCGCGGAGGCTTGCGGAGCTTCTTGGCGAGTTCGAAGGCGAGGGGGAGCGCGTATTCTCCCATCTCGACCTTGGGAGGTTGCTCGATGACGATGCGGGGCAGGTCGAGATCGTAGGTGCGGCGCAGGAAATCGCGCACCTGTTGGGCAAGACGGCGTTCGAGATGACGATACAAAGAGGGCCTCTAAACTGTTGAAGAAAAGAGTGATTGTAGCAGAGGAGCGAGAGGCGGAGGTTTGACGGGGGTGTGTGGGTTCCCTATGATGAAAAAACCGCTTTGGTCGTTGGTCTTTAGTCATTGGTCGTAGGCAAAACCGCTGGCGTCAGGGGTTTTGCTTTTGGCCAACGACCGACGACGAACGACCAACGACTTTTATGCGCCTTGCGTATCTCGATTGTTTTTCGGGCATGAGCGGCGACATGTTTCTCGGCGCCCTGGTAGATGCCGGAGTGTCTGCGGAGCTTTTGGAACGGACGGTTGCAGCGCTGGATATTGGAGCGCGACTGGAGATTTCGCGGGTGACGCGGGCTGGGATCGCGGCGACCAAGGTTGATGTGTATGCGCATGGGGAGAAGGATTTGCCGCGAGAGGTCTACTGGAGCGGGCGTCAGGCGTCGGACCTCGGACCTCAGGAACATCATCACGAGCATGGGCATTCTCATTCTCACGAGCACGATCCTTTGGGACAGAGTTCGCGGGCGGGGGCGCCCGCGCCACATCACGGCCGCGGGCTGACGGAGATTCGTGGAATTATTTCTTCGGCGACGATCAGTGATCGAGCGAAGGCTACCGCGATCGCGATCTTCGAGAACCTGGGGACGGCTGAGGCGAAGATTCACGGCACTTCGATAGAGAGCGTGCACTTCCACGAGGTCGGGGCGGTCGACGCGATGATCGACATAGTCTGTGCTTCGGTTGGGGCCGATGCGCTGGGCGTCGATGAGATTGTGTGCTCTCCTCTCAATGTCGGCGGAGGCACCGTCCAGTGCGCACATGGGACTTTGCCGGTGCCGGCTCCGGCGACACTGGAGTTGCTGAAAGACGCTCCCATTTATTCTTCGGGTTTGCAGGTGGAGCTGGTGACTCCGACCGGGGCAGCGATCGTAAAGACTTTGGCGAAGCGCTTTGCGGCGTTTCCCGAGATGAAAGTGGAGAAGATCGGGTACGGGGCGGGGACGCGCGATTTTCCGGGGCAGGCGAACGTGGTGCGGTTGACGGTTGGAGAGGCGCAGAGTGCGCTGAAGGTGTCCGAAGAAATGATTACCGTGCTCGAAGCGAATCTTGATGATTTGAATCCGCAGGTGTTTGGGTACGTTATGGACCGCGCGCTCGAAGAGGGTGCGCTCGATGTCTTTGGCGTGCCGGTGCAGATGAAGAAAAGCCGTCCGGGAATGGTGCTGACGGTGTTGTGCCGTCCTGAAGACGCGGTGAAGTTGACGCAACTTCTCTTCACCGAAACGTCGACACTGGGCGTGCGGCGGCGCGAGGAACGGCGGCAGGCTTTGGCGCGCAAGTGGGTGACGGTCGAGACCGAGTGGGGCGAGGTGCGATTGAAGATTGCCAGCATGAACGGGACGGTTACGAACTATGCGCCTGAGTATGAGGATTGCAAGAAGATTGCGGCGGCGAATCGAGTGCCATTAAAGACGGTTATGCAGGCGGCGATGAGCAAGATTGTTGATTTTTGAGTTTTGATTGTCGATTCAAGGTCAAAACCGAAAGCTTTTAACCGCAAAGTACGCAAAGGTTCGCAAAGGACGCGGAGAAAACAAGTCAATTTGATTGATCGCATTTGGAACTTTGGTTGGTTTTCAATCATCAATCAAAAATCAACAATCAACAATTTCTTATGAGCAAGGTTCTACATCACGACACCTATCTATTACGTCAACGCGCGTCCGCATATTGGGCACGCGTATACGACCATTGCGTGCGATACGATTGCGCGGCGGCAGCGGATGCTGGGGAATGATACTTATTTTCTGACCGGCACCGATGAGCATGGGCAGAAGATCGAGCGGGCGGCGCAGGCGGCGGGGAAAGCTCCACAGCAACTGACCGACGAAGTTTCGGCGGAGTTCCGTGCTTTGTGGGATCGGATGGGGCTGACGTATGACGACTACATCCGCACGACGGAAGATCGTCATAAGCGCGGCGTGCAGGAATTGTTTCGCAAGATTCGCGACAATGGGTACATCTACAAGGGAACCTACACCGGGCAGTATTGCGTGTATGACGAACTTTATGTGGATGCTACTGAGCCGGGGACGCCGTGTCCGGAGTGCGGGCGTCCGACCGAGACGGTGCACGAAGAGAATTATTTCTTCAAGCTGTCGGCGTTTCAGGACAAGTTGCTGAAGCTTTACACCGAGCAGCCGGAGTTCATTCGTCCCGAGACGCGGCGGAATGAAGTGATGTCGTTCGTGAAGTCGGGGCTGCGCGATCTTTCCATCAGCCGGAGCACGTTTTCCTGGGGCATTCCAGTGCCGGATGATCCGAAGCACGTGATCTATGTGTGGCTGGACGCGCTGGCGAATTACATTACGGCTCTAGGGTACGGGTCGCCGGATACGACGAAGTTCGATAAATACTGGCCTGCCGATGTGCAGATGATCGGCAAAGAGATTGTGCGCTTTCACTGCGTGTACTGGCCCGCTTTCTTGATGGCGGCGGGCATTCCCTTGCCGAAGGGCATTGTGGCGCACGGATGGCTCTTGTTTGAAGAGAGCAAGATGTCGAAGTCGCGCGGCAACATTGTGCGGGCAGAAACGATTCTCGATGTACTCGGCAACGATGCGCTGCGCTACTTCCTGCTGCGCGAGATTGTTTTTGGGCAGGATGGATCGTTCTCTTTTGACGCGCTAGTGCAGCGCTACAACTCCGATCTGGCGAATGGCTTGGGAAACCTGGCGAGCCGCACGCTTACCATGATCACGCGGTATTTCGGCGGAGAGGTTCCGTATCCGTCGGCGACCGCTGCGCGCAACAAAGGCGATGATGCCATCGCGGAGACTGCTCGCAAGACGATTGCGGATTCGTCGACGGCTTTCGACCAGTTCCAGTTCTCGCGCGGGCTCGAGCAGATCTGGTCGCTGGTGGCTGCGGTCGACAAATACATCGTCGAGAACGAGCCGTGGGCGCTGGGCGAAAAGGCAGGACGAGCAGAGCCGGTCGCGCCTGGCGACAGTACTCTACACCAGCGCGGAGGCGCTCCGGATCGCGACGGCGTTGGCGCATCCCGTCATCCCTGAGGCGACGGCGAAGATCTGGGCACAGCTGGGGTTGGGCGACATCCAGAAACTGTCTTTGAAAGATTTGAAGTGGGGACAATTGCAACTTGGCACCAAGCTGGGCAAGGTTGAGGCGGTGTTCCCGCGCGCCGATAAGTCGGCGATTGAAAGGATGCAGAAGATGGAAGAGCAAGGGCGGAGCTCCGGCAGTCGCGACCGAGGCGCAACCGGAACAAAAGGCGACAGCGACTCCTCCGGTGGCTACACAGGCAGTGGCGGCGCCGGCAATCTCGGATGGAAAGATCACGATTGATGACTTCGCCAAAGTTGAATTGCGCGTGGGTCAGGTGAAGGTTGCTGAGCGAGTGCCCAAGGCAGACAAGCTTCTGCGACTCGAAGTCGACTTGGGGACGGAAGTGCGGCAGGTGCTGGCGGGGATCGCGGAGTCGTATGCGCCGGAGACGTTGATTGGACGGAAGGTTGTCATCGTGGCGAATCTTGCGCCCAGAAAGCTGCGCGGGCTGGAATCGAATGGGATGATTGTGGCGGCGTCTCTGGAGGGTGGAAAGGCGATTCTCGCGGGGTTTCTGGAGGATGTGCCGGTGGGGACGAGGCTGAAGTAGATCAGTCGTTGGTCTTTGGTCGGTGGTCGTTAGTCAAAACGACTCGAGTTTGGCCAACGACTAACGACGAATCGACCAAGGACCATGTTCGTAGATTCGCATGCTCATCTCGATGGCAAGCAATTTGATTCCGATCGCGAAGCTGTCATTGCGCGGGCCCGGGAGGCCGGGGTTGACGCGATTGTTGCTATCGGGAATGGAGATGGGCCGGAGGACTGCGATTGCGCGATCCGGCTGGCCGAAAAGTATGACTTCATGTATGCGACGCTGGGGATACATCCGCATGAAGCGGCGCTGGCCACGGATGACGGCTTACGAGAAGATGCGGGAGTGGGCGAAGCATCCCAAGGTGATTGCGTGGGGCGAGATCGGACTTGATTATTTTTACGATCACTCTCCTCGCGATGTGCAGAAGCAGGTTTTCATCCGGCAGATGGAACTGGCGAAAGAGGCCAAGTTGCCCATTGTGATTCATTGCCGTCCTTCGAATAACGGCGAAGACGCGTGGGAAGATTGCCTGCGGCTTGATTCGTGACCGGTGGTCGGGGAGCGGGTTGGGCGGCGTTCTGCACTGCTTTACGGGAATGTGGGATCATGCGAAGCGGGCGCTCGACATGGGATTCATGATTTCGTTTGCTGGAAACGTGACTTTTCCCAAAGCGCAGACGATTCGCGATGCGGCGAAAGAAGTGCCGCTGGAGCGGATGTTGATTGAGACGGATTGTCCGTATCTGGCGCCGGTACCGAACCGCGGCAAGCGGAACGAGCCGGCGTTTGTGAAGGAAACGGCGCGCCAGTTGGGCGAATTGCGCGGGTTGTCGGCGGAGGAGATTGGGGCGCAGACGACGCAAAACTTCTATCGAGTTCTTTTCGCTTCACGAAAAGGCTGACAGCATTTAGTTTGGTATGTGCACCGTTGTTGGGGCGAGCGAATCTAACAGGTATTGACAGAAGCTTTTACCGCAAAGATCGCAAAGTACGCGAAAGAAGGCCCAATCTTAGAACGCGGAGATTGCGGTGAAAATGCCCCGCCCTTCGCGAAAGCGCGATGAAACGGGGCATCCACGGTCTTTACTATGCCCGAAAATACTTTTGACATTGTGAGCAAGATTGATCCGCAGGAAGTGTCGAACGCGATTCAGCAGGCGCTGAAGGAGATTCATACGCGGTTTGATTTGAAGGATTCGAAGTCGAACATCGAACTCGAGGGCAAAGACGCGATCGTGCTGCACTCGGCTCGACGAGTACAAGATGAAAGCCGTCAACGAGATCTTGCAGCAGAAACTGGTGAAGCGCGGCATTTCGCTGAAGGGCCTGACTTACGGCGACGCTGGAGCCGGCGGCGGGCGGCACGGTGAAGCAGAAGATCACCATGCAGCAAGGGATCCCGATCGAGAAGGCGAGAGAAATCGTGAAGACGATCAAAGACTCGAAGAAGAAAGTGCAGGCGTCGATCCAGGGAGATCTGGTGCGGGTGAGCGGCAAGGACCGGGATTGTTGCAGGAGATTATTGCGCTGCTTGCGGTCCAAGGACTTTGGGATTGATATGCAGTTTACGAATTACCGGACGAACTGAGATCGCCAATTGCCGATTGCAAAGCCTTTCACCGCAGAGGACGCAAAGACCGCAAAGAAAGAATTGGCAGATTGACAATCGCAGAATTGGAGATATGATCTGAGCACTCCGGCTGCCATTAACGGGAAAGAGATTTTTGAGCTGTTGCGGGACGATCTGCTCGCGATTGAGCGGGAGTTTGGACGGGACACGGTTTCGGGCGTCCAGGCGATCACCGAGATTGGCGAGTACCTGCGCGGGGGCGGGGGCAAGCGCATCCGTCCGATGTTACTGCTGCTGTCGGCGCAAGCTTTTTCATTACGCAGGACGAGGCGCGGTGCGGCTGGGCGCGGTGGTCGAGATCATCCACACGGCTACGCTGGTGCATGACGACATTATTGATGAGGCGCAGACGCGACGCGGGCGTCCGGCGGCCAACACGCAATGGGGAAATTCGAAATGCGTGCTGGCAGGCGACTGGCTTTACATGCAGGCCTTCAAGGTCGCGGTGCAGGAGCGCAATTTTCGCGTGCTCGATACGCTGATCGAACTGACACAGCAGATGGTTGAAGGCGAACTGCTGCAGATGGAAAAGCTGGGCAAGCTGATCTCGCTGGATGAACATTTCGATCTGATCTTCCGCAAGACGGCATGCCTGTTTTCGGTTTGCATGCGGCTGGGCGCGATCCTGGGCAAGGCGACGCCAGAGCAGGAAGAAGGGCTGGCGCAATACGGGCGCAATCTGGGGATGGCATTTCAGATTGTGGACGATGTGCTCGATCTGACCGCGTCAGAGAGCGTGCTGGGGAAGCCGGTGGCGAGCGATTTGCGCGAAGGCAAAGTCACGATGGCGGTGATTCATGCGCTGGAACGCTGCACGCCGGCAGAGCGCAAGGCGATTGAGACGATTTTGCAGGAGCGCGCGTTCGATGGCGTGACGCACGCACAGATTCTGGAGATCCTGAATCGCTATGGATCGCTCGAAGCGGCCAATGCGCGGGCGCTGAAGTTTGCGCGAATGGCGCGGAATGCGATCTGCTCGTTTCCGGATAGCGAGATCAAGCGAGCTTTGCTGTGGGCTCCGGAATTTGTCGTGGCACGGGAAAAGTAACTCGTCGTTGGTCATTCGTCTATGGTCGTTGGTCCCTTCTGCAATCGTCCCAAATAATCTTTTGGAAGCATTACACGCCAGATCCTTGGCCCTGTCGGGCTCAGGATGACGACCATATACGGCACGTTGTCTGGCCAACGACCAAAGAAGAACGACCAATGACTAGCCTTTCACTGCGATTCCCTGCATCTCGAACCTGGCATTAAACAGCAGCGGACCTGATCCCAGAAAAGCGCGGGCCGGGAATTCCTTCGAGAAACGTTTCACGTAGGCTTGGTTGAAGGGCTCCCAGAGCGAGACGTCAGGGCAAAAGATCTGGATGTAGACTAGGTCGTTCATGGTCATCTGGGCTTCGCCGAGAACGGCTTCGAATCCGTCGAGCAACAAACGGACCTCTTCATTGATGTCGGCGGGAGGCCGCCCGGTTGCGGGGTCGAGGCCAATGCGTCCTGAGAGATAGAGCGTATCGTTGACCAGGACGGCGTCGCTGAAGGGCAACTGGGCGCGGCGTCCGGGAAGATTGATATAGCGGTGCGTGGGCATAGGACCTCACAAAACAATTGCGAATTTTTAGATTGTAGATTGCAGAATTAGAATGGGCCTTGAGTCAACTTGCTCGATTTCTGCATCCAATCTGCGATCTTAGATCCTAAACGTGCAATCCGGGTGGACGGCGCGCCGGCATCCCGGTTAGTCTAACGCGACTGATGAACAGTTTGCTTACCATGATCGCGCATCACGGGTACCTGGTGGTCTTCGTCCTGGTGTTTGCCGAGGCGATTGGGCTGCCGGTGCCAGCGGCGGTGGCGCTGGTGGCCGGGGGAGCGGCGGCGGCGGCGCATTTTCTGAAGCTGCCCGTGGTATTGGGGCTGGCGATCCTGTCGATGCTGCTGGGCGATTCGCTGCTCTATATTCTGGGCCGCCATATGGGATGGACTCTTCTCGGCATTCTGTGCCGGGTGTCGACGAATCCCGAAAGTTGCATTCTGCGGTCAGCTGAGTCGTTTTATAAGCGCGGAAAGATCACACTGGTGATCGCTAAGTTTATTCCCGGCGTGAACACGATGGCGCCGCCCCTGGCGGGCAGCATGCGCATGAAGTTCATGCAATTTTTCAGGCTGGATTTCGTGGGCGCGACGCTGTATGCGTCCGCTTACATCCTGGCGGGGTTTATCTTCCGCGACTTTCTCGTTTCGATTACTCACGGATTTCAAGTGGCGGGGCGGGCGTTCGAAGAAGTGCTGGTTTTCGCGGTGTTTGGATACGTGATCTACCGGCTGGCGCTGTATCAGAAACACCGCGTATACCGGATTGTGCCGCGGGTTCAGGTGGAGGAGTTGGCGCAGAGACTGGCTGCGGGCGAGACCGACAAAGTCATGATCGTTGACGTGCGCAGCCACGGTTATTACGACTCGGGGACGGAGCGGATCAAGGGATCGATCCGGCTGGAGCCGAACAACCTTAACCAGGAGTTGGAGCGCCTTCCCAAAGATAAGGACATCTACCTCTACTGTACTTGAGCACGCGAAGCGACCAGCGCCCGGGTGGCGCATATGCTGAGGGAAAAGGGATTCAACGCGTTCGTGATTGTTGGCGGGCTGGCGGCGTGGCGCAAGGCGGGACAAGCGCTGGAACCGGTCCCGCATGACGATCTGGTGCATTTGCCGACGTTCTCGTAGGGCGAGGGAACGGTCGCGGGTCGACGGTCGCAGGTCGCGGGAATAATCATGGCATCCCCTAAAGAAATTGAGATCAAGTTTCGCGTTGAGGATGTGCGGGCGTTGACGCGGAAGTTGCGGCTCCGCGGGTTTCGCCTCGTTACGCGGCGCGCGCATGAGGTGAATACGCTTTACGATTTGCCGGGACAGCCGTTGCGCAAGCGTGGGGAGTTGTTGCGCCTGCGGAAATATGGGACTGAATGGGTACTGACACATAAGTCCAAAGGCGCGGCGGGCCGGCACAAGACGCGAATTGAACTAGAGACCGAGGTCAGTGACGGAAAGCAGATGGATGCGATTCTGCATGCACTGCGATATCGTCCCACGTTTCGTTATGAAAAATTCCGCGCGGAGTGGGGCGATGGAACCGGGCAGGTGGTTGTGGATGAAACGCCCATCGGGGATTTTGGCGAGATCGAAGGGCCGGCGCGCTGGATTGACCGAGTGGCCACGCAGTTGGGCATCGCGACGAAGGATTACATTACCGATACCTATGCGGGGATGTTTTTCGCTTGGAAGCGGCGAATGCGCAGCTCGGCAATGGAGATGACGTTTGCTGCAATCCAACGAAAAGCCGTAAAGGGCTGAGAGATCCGCAGACCGCCCTTAGGACTTTTTCTCCCACCTGGGTGATAATCTTGCCGGAGTGACTGGCAAAGCCTCATCCGCGAGCGACCGTTATGCGTTGATGAGCCCGCGTACTGCATGGCTTCTACTTTTCCTGGTTTATTCTGCCGTCGGTTTTCTTAACTTCGCCTATCGTTATCTCGACGATCTGGCGCGCAATCACACTCATACGTTAGGCATCCGATTATTCGAAGAGAGCACCGGCATCTATGCGGCGTTTGTGCTGCTGCCTCCGCTGGTCTGGATGGTGCGCCGTCTGCGCATACGCCGTGACAACTGGTGGAAGATGGTACCGCTGAATCTGCTGGCGATGATCGTTTACTCGATTTGTGACACTACGCTGATGGCGGTGAGCCGGCGTTTGCTGGCGCCATTGTTTGGGCTCGGACCCTATGACTACGGTGTCATGGTGTATCGCTATCCGATGGAGTTTGCCAATCACGTTTTGTCGTTCTGGATTATCGTGGGCGCGGTTTACGTGATCGATTCCTTGCGAGAGGCTCGGAACCGGCAGATTGCCACGGCGGAACTGGAGGCGCGATTGGCCGAAGCGCAGTTGCACAATCTGCGTTTGCAGCTGCAGCCGCATTTCTTGTTTAACGCGTTGAATACGATTTCTTCGGTGATGCATGAAGACGTGGATCGCGCCGATGTCATGCTTACGCAACTCAGCGATCTGCTGCGGCGTACATTGCAGGCAGCAAATTCGCAGGAAGTTTCGCTGGAAGAAGAACTGGCGATGCTGAAGAGTTATCTGGGCATTATGGAGGCCCGATTCGGCAACGATCTGCAAGTCGATTTCGCCGTTGATCCAACGGTTAGCCAGGCGATGGTCCCGCAACTAATTTTGCAGCCGCTGGTGGAGAACTCGATCCGTCACGGGCGCGACGCGCAATCCTCCCGAGTCGATATTCACGTGCGCGCGACGCAGGAGAACGGACATCTATTGTTGCAAGTCAGCGACAACGGGCCGGGCATTCCTGATGTTGAGAAGTTGGAATGGAAAAAGGGCATTGGCATTTCGAATACCGAAGAGCGACTGGAAGGTCTCTACGGCGACGATCATGAGTTGCTGATGGAAAACGCGAACGGGCGCGGGCTTACGGTGAGCGTCCGTCTTCCCTTGCGCCTGGCGGGCGCGCATCCGTGAGTTCCAAACTGAAAGTCTTTGTGGTCGACGACGAGGCACCGGCGCGGAAGAAGATCATCCGCTTTCTGGAGCGCGATCCTGAGGTAGAACTAGTGGGCCAGGCGGCTAGCGGCGGCGAGGCCGTGCCCGCGATCCGGGAGAGCGAGCCAGATCTGGTTTTTCTCGATGTGCAGATGCCCGGCATGGACGGATTTGACGTCATCCGTGCTCTCGAACCGGGTCCGCTTCCGCGCGTGGTGTTTGTCACGGCACATGACGAGTATGCGATTCAGGCTTTCGAAGTGCACGCATTCGGCTACCTTCTGAAGCCCTTCGATCAGGGGCGCTTTGCCAAGGTGCTGGCTGATGTGAAGCAACATCTAGTCAAAGACCAGGAGAGCGAAGTCAGCGCAAATCTACGCCGCCTGCTGGCCGAGGTTCAGCGGAGGCAACAGACTCCAGCCCGTTTGCTGGTACAGCAGAAAGACCGGGCGTTCTTTCTGCCACTGGGAAAGATCGATTGGGTCGAGTCGGAGCGCAATTATCTGAACCTGCACGTCGGCGGGCAGACCTATACGATTCGCGGAACCATCGAGAGCCTGGGAAAAAGCTAGATGCATCGCAGTTTCTGCGTCTGAACCGGTCATCCGTGGTACGGATTGACTTCATTCGCGAGTTGCAGAACTGGTTTCATGGCGAGTACAAAGTCGTGCTGCTCTCTGGGGAGACTCTGACTTGGACGCGGCGGTACGTGGGACGGTATCCCGAAATTTTGCAGAAGTTATGATTCAGGACCAGAACCGGGGCGCGGTCTTCGTCGAGTTTTATCCTGTTCTTCAGCGTCATAGGCCCGTTCGTCCCAAACTCCTTGTTTCGTTTTCCGCAGATTCAGAGAATAGCCTTGCCCTCGGAGGCTTCCATGAGCACGACAGCTTTGATGACTCCACAAGCGATACCGGATGAGAACACGAATGCCCGCCCTCGCCTCGACCTGGGAGTCTTTCTGGGTTTCACTGGCGCTGTCCTGCTATTGCACCTGCTGCTGAGCGGGCGCTACGGATACTTTCGCGATGAACTCTATTTCCTTGATTGCGGACGCAACCTGGCGTGGGGATACGTCGACATGGCGCCGATGATCGCGCTGATAGCCCGGTTCGCGCTGATATTTGGCGGTTCGCTGCACGTCATACGAACGTTCGCCGGGATCGGTGGGGCGGGGATCGTCGCTCTCACAATTCTAATTGCGTGGCGGTTGGGCGGAGATCGCTTCGCTCAAGGACTGGCCGGGCTCTGTGCGTTCATCGTTCCTGAATATCTGGGCACGGGCAGCCTGATGACCATGAACGTTTTCGAGAAGTGCTTCTGGATGGCCTGCGTTTACGTGATGATTCGGGTGATTCAGACGGGCAATTCGAAACTGTGGATCTGGTTCGGCGTGCTCGCAGGTTTGGGCTTGATGAACAAGCACTCGATGCTGTTCTTCGGGTCGGCGGTTCTAGTGGGGATTCTTCTCACGGAAGGACGAAAAAAATTGTTGAAGCCGTGGATCTGGATCGCTGGTGCGATCGCGGTCGTGATTTTTCTGCCCAATGTGATCTGGCAGCTGCAACATCACTTCCCTACGCTTGAAGATCTGCACAACGTGAAAGTCAGCGGAAAGAATGTGGTACTCGGTCCGATGGCGTTCATCCGCGAGCAGATTTTCATGATGCACCCGATTACATTTCCGGTTTGGCTGGCGGGGCTGTGGTTTTTCTTGTTAGGGCGAGGAAAACGCTACCGCATTCTGGGATGGATCTATCTGGTGTTGCTGATTGAGTTCATCGTCATGCACGGAAAGAACTACTACTTGTCGGGAGCGTATCCCATGCTGCTGGCCGGAGGAGCGGTGGCGATCGAGGGTTGGCTCGATCAGCGAGCAATGACCCATGCCAGGCTGTGGCCGAAGGCAGCGATCCTGATTCTGATTGCTGCAGCCGGAGCCGTGATTGCTCCTCTCGCACTCCCATTACTTTCACCAGCGAATTATGTCGCCTACATGGCGAAGCTGCATGTGAGCCCGAGCAAGACCGAAGTGAATCACAACGGACCGCTGCCGCAGTTTCTAGGAGACCAGTTTGGCTGGCCGGAATTGGTGGAGCAGGTTGCATCCGTCTACAACGGGCTACCTCCGGAGAAACGCGCGAGGACCGCAATTCTCGCGGGCAATTACGGCGAGGCGGGCGCGATCGATCTGTTCGGTCCGAGATACGGCTTGCCCACGGCGCTCAGCGGACACCAGAATTATTACTACTGGGGCACGCGCGGGTTCGCGGGCGATACGGTCATCACTATTCAATACGGCCCGCACTATTTAAGCCAGATTTGTGATTCGGTTCAGGAGGCAGGGATGCATAGCAGCGAGTGGGGCATGGCGGAGGAGAATCATGCGATTTATATTTGCCACTTGAAGCAGCCGCTGGCGGCGATTTGGGACGATCAAAAGAACTGGAACTAAACGCATCAGGCCGTGGACGCCGGGATCCGGGTCTTGCTGTTCTACATCAGCGGGCGGCGTGGGCCGCAATCGCAGGCGTCCATTGGGCGGCGCGCTGGTAGCCATCGGTGCTATAACACACGGCCCGATCAAAGAACTGATCGAGCAAACGCAAAAGCTCCAGTTCTCCGTAAAGTTCGATGGAACTGTGAGCGAATCCCTGGCGGTTCAAGAATTCCCATAGATGCTCTTTCACGAGCACGAGAGCCCAGCAGAAGTCCTGCAGGCTGACCCCTTGCAGAGCGCGGCGAGCGCCGATCTCACGATAACGCTGTTCGATGTCGTGATCGGTCTTGGTGAGCAACCACTCACTGAGGTGACTTAGATTTCATAGATGCGGCTGCGCAACTCGTCGGCGGGCACTTTTCGCATCTCGCGGGTGTGCGCGGAGTGCTCAATTTTTGCCAGAAGCTCATCCACCAGTTCGTCGGAGTGATTCTCAATCAGATACACCAGGCGCAACGCGATCATATTTGCCTCATAAAATCTCAGGAACGCTTAATTTATTCGATGCCTGCAACGCGATAACGGATTCGCATCGAGAGCAACTTTTACAAATCGTTACACGTTCACTATATATCGTGCTACGATATGTTTTGGATTGACTCTTGGAAGGTTCCGATGGTGGGCCTGGGGTTGGGGACAGACGGTACGCGACCTCCACTAGGCGTTTTGCGTTAAGCGCCGTGACACTTTTTGTATTTCTTGCCTGAGCCGCAGGGGCAAGGGTCGTTGCGCCCCACTTTGTCGCCGCCTCTGACCACCTGCTGTACGGGTTGGCGTTCGCCCGTTCCCGCCATCCGAGCCGATTCCAGTTCGCGCTTCTTCTTCCGCTGGAAGGCTTCTTCGATTTCGTCGACCGACGTGGAAACGTGGCGCGGCGGACGGCTGCCGTTGCCGTCGCTTCCGGGAGCCGGGCGAGGCGGAGCCTCTTCCGTAGGCCTTTCCAGAATTTGCATCAGGTAGAGATACCGCACCGTCTCTTCCTGGAAGCGGGTCATCATGGCCTCGAACATCTCGAACGACTCGCGCTTGTACTCGACCAGCGGATCGTGCTGTCCGTAGCCGCGCAGGCCAATGCCCTCTTTCAGGTGGTCCATCGAGAGCAGATGGTCTTTCCACTGCGCGTCGAGCACGCTGAGCATGATCATCCGCTCGTGATAGCGCATGGCCTCGGGGCCGATCAGCTTTTCTTTGGCGTCGTAGCGGCCTTTCAGTTTGTCGAAGATGGCATCGCCCAGTTCCTGGCGATTCAGCGCTTCGGGCTTCACTCCTTCTGCGAGAATGTCGACGCCAAAGCGAGTGAAGACCGCGTCTTTCAAACCTTTCAGATCCCAGTCTTCGGCATGGGTCTTGATGGGACAGAACTGGTCCATCAAGTCACTGAGGATGCCGGAGACGTAGTCTTCGAGAATCAGCTCTTTCTGATCGACGCCTTCAAGCAACTGGCGGCGAAGACCATAGACGGCCTCGCGCTGCTTGTTCATCACGTCGTCGTATTCGAGCAGATGTTTGCGGGCTTCGAAGTTCTGGCCTTCGACGGCTTCCTGAGCTTTCTCGATGCGACGGCTGATCAATTTCGATTCGATCGGAACGCCCTCTTCCATGCCAAGGCGTTGCAGAAGCGTTGAGACCCACTCCTTGGCGAAGATGCGCATGAGATCGTCTTCGAGCGACAGATAGAAACGCGACGATCCGGGATCGCCCTGACGGCCTGCGCGCCCGCGAAGCTGGTTATCGATACGGCGTGACTCGTGACGCTCGGTTCCGAAGATGTGCAGGCCTCCGGCAGCGATCACTTCACCATGCTCCTGGTCGGTAGCCGTTTTGCAGCGACTGTAGATCTCGTTCCACTGGTCGGTGGGCACGACGTATTCGCTGCCGTTGTAGTACCAGACCGTGCTCTTGGTTTCGTCGACGTCGACTTCGATTTTGCCCTGTGCGGCGCGAAGAAGCTGCGCGATTCCCTTCTTCACGCACTCCTGCTTGGCTACGAACTCGGGGTTACCGCCGAGCAAGATATCAGTACCGCGGCCGGCCATGTTGGTAGCGATGGTGACCATGCCCTTGCGTCCGGCCTGAGCCACGATTTCCGCTTCGCGCTCGTGGAACTTGGCATTTAGCACGACATGCTTGATACCTTTTTTCTTCAGCAGGTCTGAGAGCCGCTCGGACTTCTCAATCGACGTAGTGCCGACCAGAACCGGCTGTCCGCTCTCGTAGAGCTTCTGAATCTCATCGGCGGCTGCGTAGTATTTTTCTTTCTCTGTGCGGTAGACGACGTCGGGATTTTCCAGACGCCGCATGGTCATGTTGGTGGGAATCACCATGACTTCGAGGCGATAGATCTTCTCGAATTCCGGAGCTTCGGTCTCGGCGGTTCCGGTCATGCCCGCCAGCTTGCGGTACATGCGGAAATAATTCTGGAAGGTGATGGTGGCGAGAGTCTGGTTCTCGCGCTCGATCTTTACGCCTTCCTTGGCTTCGATGGCCTGGTGCAATCCGTCAGACCAGCGGCGGCCGGGCATCATGCGTCCAGTGAATTCGTCGACGATAACAATTTCTTTTTCCCGCGGATTGTCTTCCTTTTGCTTGACCACGTATTCAACGTCGCGGTGATAAAGTGCGTGGGCTTTGACGGCAGTATCGACGTGATGCTTCAGATCCCAGTTTTCTGGGTCCGCGATGTTTCCGATACCAAGCATCTGCTCTACTTTTTCCCAGCCGACGTCGGTCACGGTGATGCTCTTGTGCTTCTCGTCGACCACGTAGTCTCCGGTAAGCTGCTTGGGCTCGCCGGGAGCGGTATCGAGTTCTTCGCCCTTTTCGAGCTTGGGAATGATGCGGTTGACGCGCTCGTACTTGTCGGTCGATTCTTCGCTGGCACCCGAAATGATGAGCGGAGTACGGGCTTCGTCGATAAGGATCGAGTCGACTTCGTCGACGATCGCGTAATTATGCGGACGCTGCACGCAATCGCGCATGTCGAACTTCATGTTGTCGCGGAGGTAGTCGAATCCGAACTCGTTGTTGGTGCCGTAGGTGACGTCGGCGGCATAAGCTTCGCGGCGCTCGTCGTCATCGAGTTCATGGACGATCACTCCCACGGTCAGGCCGAGAAAGCGGTAGAGCCTGCCCATCCATTCGGAGTCGCGTTTGGCGAGGTAGTCATTGACCGTGACCACATGTACGCCGCGGCCGCTGAGGGCGTTCAGATAAACCGGAAGGGTCGCGACCAGGGTCTTGCCTTCACCTGTCTTCATTTCGGCGATCTTGCCCTGGTGGAGAACCATGCCGCCGATGAGCTGCACATCGAAGTGGCGCATGTTGAGGACGCGGCGTCCAGCTTCGCGGACCACGGCAAAGGCTTCCACCAGAATCTCGTCAAGCGCATCGTTGATGACTTTGGTGCGCTCGTCCTCGATTTCCTTGAGGCGGTCAGGATCGGCGTCGGGCTCGTCGGCGATGGCCGAGACGCGGTCTTGAATGCGCTTGCGGAATTCGTCGGTTTTCGCCCGCAACTGCTCGTCGGAGAGCTGCTGCATTTGCGCTTCAAGCGCTGTGATTGCCGCCACTTGCGGCATCAGACGCTTGATTTCGCGCTCGTTCTTGGTGCCGAAAACCTTGCCTAATAAAGTGTTGATCAAATTGCTATTCCTTCGGAGGGCGGCCCGAGGCCGACAGGTGTCCTTAGAAGCCTAGCATATTAGATGCGGCGGGAGGAGGGTGGGGAGCAGAGCGGGGTTAGCCGAACCAATTGGGATCGCGCGGCGGCAACTCGAGGTCCACACCGCCCAACGGAGCGAATCGGCGGCGGATTCGTTCCGCTAGTTTTCCTTTGACTGGAGTCGACTTTGTGGTCAAAACCGAGCGCAGAATATCTTCGGCTTCTTTCTCCGCGGAACGCCTGTGATCTCGGCGCGAAGACGCAACTCTACCATGGTCTTTTCATCGAGATCTTGAATCACCAATTTCGCGATTTTTTAATCTTAGCAAAGCGGGGACGTCCAGACCCGCAAGAAGGGCGCGAGTACCCCATTTCGCCCTTCCCACTCCCCTCATGTAAGATTCCCGGCGGACCATGGCGACCTTTTACGATCTTTTCCTAGAGAGTGCCGGACGTTACCCCTCCAACATTGCGCTCGAAATCCAGCGTGGAGACCGGGTCGAGAGCTATACGTTTTCTGAAGCGCGGAAGATGGCCGAGTCGGTCGGGCGCTGGCTCGCGGACAAGAGATTCCCTGCCGGAACGCGGGCGGCGATTGTGGCCGACAACCATCCTCGATGGGTCACGACTTACCTGGGCATCATGACGGCGGGCTGCACGGTCGTTCCCCTCGATACGGCCTTTCACGCCGACCAGATCGCAAAGCTTTTTAAAGACAGCGATGCTTCGCTGGTGTTCGTCGATCAGAAACATCTGAAAACTGTCCAGGAAGCCACGGCTGGATTGCCGGTGCAGATTGTACTCATGGATGGGAAAGCGTCTCCTCCGGAGATGGCTGATCTCGATAGCATCTTGGCGGCCGGTCCGGGCTCATTCACGCCCGTCCACGTGGAGCTAGACTGCGTTGCCGGCCTGCTCTACACCTCCGGCACTACAGCCGATCCCAAGGGCGTGATGCTGACTCACGGCAACCTGATGGGCGAGGTCAACGCCGTTTTCGGATGGGTCGAACTCGGTCCTGACGATGCCCTGCTTGGCGTGCTTCCGCTTTTTCATGTGTTGTCGCAGATGGCAAATATTCTGATCCCACTGGTCAAGGGTGCACGCGTGGTGCATCTGGAAACGCTGAATACAACCGAACTGTTGCGGGCTTTGAAAGAGCGGAAGATCACGGCGTTTGCGGTAGTTCCGCAGTTTTTCTATCTGATTCACGAGCGCATCTTCAAAGAAATCGCGAAGAAAGGAAAGCTGGCGCAATCGGCGGTAAAGGCGATGATGGGCTTCACCCGGTTTGCCCGCCGCTTGGGATGGAATCCGGGGAAGCTTTTGTTTGGCAAGATTCATGACACCTTCGGCGACCGCATGCGCTACCTGGTCACCGGTGGCTCGCGCTTCGAACCGCAGATTGGACGCGACTTCTACGCGCTGGGCATCGACATCCTGCAAGCTTACGGATTAACCGAAACCACGGCTGCGGCTTTTGCCACCTCTCCGGACAATAACGTATTGGGGTCGGTTGGGCCTCCTCTAAAAGGCGTCGAAGGAAAGATTATTGACGCACAGCCGCAGGAAGAAGGCCCAGATGTCGGGGAGATTGCCATCCGCGGACCGGTGGTGCTGAAGGGCTACTGGAACCGTCCCGATGCGACCGAGGCGGTGCTGAAAGAGGGCTGGTTACATACCGGCGATCTCGGTTACTTCGACGCGCGGGGAAATCTGTTTATCACCGGACGCAAGAAAGAACTGATCGTCCTGGCGAACGGGAAAAATATCTATCCCGAAGAGATTGAGGCGCACTACCTGCAATCGCCTTACATCAAGGAAATTGCGGTGATGGCGCTGCAGGCGAGGCCAGGCGATCCGACGTCGGAACATTTGCACGCGGTGGTTGTGCCGAATTTTGAAGAGCTCAAGCATCGCAAGATCGTCAACTCGAAAGAGGTAATTCGCTTCGATATTGAGGGCCTGTCGGCCAAGATTGCTTCCACCAAGCGCATCGGCAGTTACGAAATCTGGCAGGAAGACCTGCCGCGCACGACCACGCGCAAACTGAAAAGGTTTGAAATTGAAAAAAAGGTGCGCGCGAACCAGGGGAAATCGTCCGATGCCGACATCAGCGCCGAGCAGCCGCTGACCGCCGAAGACGAAGCTTGGCTGGAGCGGCCCGAGGTGCAGCGGGCTTTGCCGATTCTGCGTGAGGCCTCGACTACGCAACCGGAGACGATTCGTCCCAAAGATAATCTCGAACTCGATCTCGGGCTCGACTCGATGCAGCGCGTGGAATTGCTGGTGGCGCTGGAAAAAGAACTTGGCGGTGATGTGGAAGAGTCACGTCTAGCCGAGATCTACAGCGTGCGCGAGCTTGTAGATACGGTGCTTGAGAGCGCCGCTACGGGCAAGAGTGTTACGCGCACCGAGTTTGCCGGATGGAAGGCTTTGCTCGCGGAAGACCCGACCGATCCCGAGGTTCTGGCGCTGGCGCGGCCGAAGCCGTTCGCCGAACTTTTCTGGTTTGGGGTGAGCCGCATCGCGCAGATGATCACGTATGACCGCTTTCATCTGAAGGTCGAGGGGATCGAGAAGTTGCCGGAGAAGGGTTCGTACATTCTTTCGTCGAATCATCAGAGTTTTCTAGACCCTTTGATTCTTGCCAGCCTGGTGCCCTGGAAAGTTTTCGAGCGCGTCTTTGCGGTGGGTACCAGTGAAATCTTCGGAACGGGATTCATGCGCACGCTGGCGAGTTCGCTACGCGTAATCGTGCTCGACCCCGATGCCAACCTGCTTCCCGCCATGCGCGCCGGAGCTTTTGGGTTGAGACATGGACGCGTGTTGATGCTCTATCCCGAGGGCGAGCGCAGCATCGACGGCAAGCCCAGAATCTTTAAGAAAGGTGCGGCGATTCTTTCGATTCACATGCAGGTGCCGATTGTGCCTGTCGCCATTGAAGGCTTTCACGATGCCTGGCCACGGGGAAAATCGTTTCAAGGATTCAAACCACTGAAGATGAAGTTCGGCGATCCGATCTATCCTTCGCCGGAATCGGAAGCCTCAGAAGCCGCCTACGAGAAGCTGACAGCGGAAGTGAAGGCGAGGATCGTGGGGATGTGGGAGGAGCTGCGGAAGGAAACTGTCATTGGCGAGGAACACTAGGTGCATTAGGAAGTATCACTAGGTGCAACACATTGCTCGACGTCACTAAAAACGAGCTTCTTCCATGATACTTTTCGTTTTTGGATCTTGGCCATCCTCGCATGACCCTGCCGGTTTGTACGAAGACGGAGTATCCGCGCGGCTTCGATTCACTTTCTGGGACAACTGGTAGGAATGGGTCTCGCGACACCTCTTGCACAAATCTTTGGACGGAATTGAAGGTGAAAAACACCGGACTTATCAAGGATCCCGTTTGAGTCAAGTAACGCCGCTTACTGTCGCAACAGATGACACCATGAGGCGTGCTACTTGAAGAGTGCCACGTACGCTCAGCCCCGGGCAGTTGAACTACAAAGTCGTCGCTGGCACCGGCGTCGCTCATTCCAACCAGAGTCTCGATCGTATAAGCTTTGGAAGTCTTACTAGTGAACAGCAATTTGAACCGAATCTGATCGGATGCGCGATACGTCGAGCGCCCGTCAACGGTTGAGATTAGGAGGTCTACGCCTGGGGGGTTTTGCTCCAAGCCGACTACGTGCTCCTTCTCGAAGGCCGATGGAAGGCTCTGAGCAGCAGCCGAAACACATAAAATCGCAATGACGATGCAGGGCTTCACTCGCCCATTATAAGAGGACCGTTCACTGTCCCCGATGACGGTAGTAACTGGCGCTTTCCCGCCATCCAAGTATCGTCTACAGAATGAGACTGCTTCCGCGCGAAAGCCTGGTGAGAACCAGTGCGGTGGACGAAGCCGACTGGGTTTATCGTCCGCTGGTGGGCAGTATTGCGCGCACGCGTTTCCGCATGGTGTTGAAGTTGCTCGGCGACTGCCGACGTGCTCAGTTACTTGAGATTGGCTATGGCAGCGGCGTCCTACTGCCGGAACTCAGCCAGCGCTGCGATGAGTTGCACGGCATTGATCCGCATCCCATGCCGGACGCGGTTATGCAGTCCGCTGAAAAATACGGTGTGCAGGCGATGCTGAAGACGTCAGGCGCAGAGTCAATTCCCTATCAAGATCATTACTTCGACGCCGCGATCGCCGTAAGTGCGCTCGAGTTTGTCCATGATCTGGAAGCTGTCTGTCGCGAGATCAAGCGCGTCCTGAAATCCGACGGCCATTTCATTTTTGTGACTCCCGGCACTTCTCCGATTCTTGATTTCGGGCTGAAATTACTCACGGGCAATGACGCCAAGAAGGATTTCGGGAACCGCCGCGAGATCGTGTTGCCAGTGATGCGGAAACATTTTGCGTTTGAAAAGACGCTGACCGCGCCTTGGCTGGTGGGGAGTGTGCTACCGCTTTACTCGGCGGTGCGAGCGACACCAACGCAATCGTAGCCCTACGCTCCCGCCCCTCGTGCCTGCTCTCCAAACGCCTTCTCGAATGCATCTACCACCATCGAGTCATATTTCTTGCCAGACGACTTGGTAATGATTTCTTCAGCTTGTTGTGGAGAAAGCTTGCGTCCATCCTTACCGCCAATTAGCGTTTCGTAGGCATCGGCCACGGCGAGGACCTGGACTTCGAGCGGCGCGTCGATCATGGTCTGGCCAGCTTTCTTAAGCTGTTCGTGGGAATTGAAGATGGGAATGGCGCGCTGCAACGAGTTCCCTACCGCTTCGGCCTTGGCGGCTTTCTTATCGCCGGTTTTTGCGAGGTCTTCGTGAGATACGTTCGCGGCTTTGTACAGAATGTCATGACTGATGCCAAGCGCCTGGACGTTGCGCAACAGAGCCGCGGTGCGAACATCTTCGGTGCTTTGCGGGTCGAGTCCCATCGCCTCAGCGATCTTGGTGGCATACATCGAAATGCGGTAGGAGTGCGCCTCACTGTAGCGTTCATGCGACAGCACGTGCTGCAGGATGACCATCATGCTGTCATATCCGTCTTTCATCTCGTGCAGCGTTTTCTGATTGCGCTCATAGAGCGTGCCCATGGCGTATCCCGCAACCACCAGCACGCCTCCCCAAACCGTGAGATCGAAGTAGCGATTGTCAAAAGGGAGTAACTCAGCCTTGCGATTGAACATGGCCGGATTAACGTAGGTCAGCAGGACTACCAGAAAAACACTGGCGCACGCGGTAAGGGTGGCGTGCCGGCGGCCAAAATAGTAGGCAGAAAACATGACTGGCAGGAAGTAAAAGACGAGCGCCATGCGCTGCGAGGCAGCTAGGAAATTCAAGACGGCGGCAATCAGCACCAGAAACAGCAGCAACCAGAGTTCGTGATTGATCTTTCGCATGGGGTCCTCCTGCTGGTAGTCGTCCGCAGAGAGAAATCGCTAATCTAATGATGGTAGGAGGTAGGAGGCGTGGGACCAAATTACGGAAGTAATTCAACCAGGCTGGTACTTCACGCCAGATCCCTCTCCCTTCGCTCCGCTCAGCGTCGGGATGACGTCATGGAGTCTGACTTACTTCGCCCGGGGATGCGTCTGGTCGTACACCTGAAGAACGTGTTTCATGGAAAGTTGCGTATACCGCTGAGTTGTCGAGAGCCGCTCGTGGCCGAGCATTTCCTGAATGGCGCGCAGATCGGCTCCTTCTTCGAGCATGTGGGTGCCGAAGGCGTGGCGGAGGGTATGCGGATGGACGTCGGGCGAAAGGCCCTTGGCGACCGCGATCTTCTTGATGATGCGGCCCACGCTGCGAGTGGTGAGGCGCCCGCCGCGCCGGTTGACGAGAAGCGCCGGCGTATTCCTCTTTTTCTCGGAAAGCAGCTGCTGCCTGGCGGGGAGGTAACCAGCAAGACTCGTCGTCACGGAATCTCCAAACGGGACGTAGCGTTCTTTCTTACCCTTTCCACGGATCAGGATGGCTTCCGCACTAAGCCGAATGTCGTCAAGATTGATGCCAACTAATTCGGAGTTACGGATGCCACATCCGTAGAGTAACTCGAACATCAGCCGATCGCGCTCGGGGAAGGCGGCGACTTCGGGCATCTGGCCATCGATCACTGTATTCATTTCCTCGATGGTAGGCACGCGCGGCAACTTCTTCGGCAACTTCGGAGTCGAAACCAGCTTGGCAGGATTCTGATCGACTACACCCTCCTGCGCCAGCCAGCGATAGAGTGATCGCACAGCTGCCAATGCGCGGGCCACGGAAGTTTTGCCAAGACCCTTCTCGTAGAGATGAGAAAGAAATCCACGGATGGTGACATGATCGATGCTCTTCCATCCGCGTGAACCGACATAGGCGGAGAACGCATCGAGATCGCCGCTGTAAGCCTTGATGGTATGGCCCGACGCGTTGCGCTCGCGCAAGACGCGGAGGAAGTCGGCGATAGATTTTTCTACAGTTGTGAGCTTCGACATTGTTGATTTTTGATTGTTGATTGTTGAGTTGGAAATCGAAAGGTTCTTCACTCAACAATCAAAATTCAACAATCAACAATTCCCGTCATCTCCCTTTCGCCCTCGGATGATGCTTCTGATACACGTTCTTCAACCGGTCGAGCGCCAAGTGGGTATAGACCTGGGTGGTCGAGATATCGGCGTGGCCGAGAATCGTCTGTACCGTGCGTAAGTCGGCGCCATTTTCCACCATGTGCGTGGCGCAACTGTGCCGCAGCATATGTGGGCTGGCGCGGCGTCCTGTGGGCGCTCCGGCCGCGCGCACCATTTGCCAGACGCGCTGCCGACTCAACTGGCGCGCGCCACGTCCCAGAAAAAGCAGCGGCGAACTTCTCCCTGTCGCCAGCGAAGGCCGCGACTCAGTCATGTATCGTGTCAGCGCGTCCTGCGCCGACTTTCCTAGTGGGACGATTCGCTCTTTATCGCCTTTGCCTCGCACCAGCACGTAGCCCATCTCCAGTTTCAAGTCTTCCAGCTTGACTCCGATGATTTCCGAGACGCGCAACGCTCCGGCGTAAAACACCTCAAGCATGGCGCGGTCGCGACTGGCGATTGCAGTAGCCTCTTTGCGAATCGACGCCGGATGCCGGGTTTGCAGAATGGCATCCATTTCGTCGCGGGCGAGTGACTTGGGCAGGACTTTCCACTGCTTTGGGGAATCGATGTTCAGCGTCGGATCGTGCTCGATCTTCTTGTCGAGTAGCAAGTACTTATAAAGATGGCGCAACGCTGAGAGCTTGCGGCCCACCGAGCGGCCGTCCACTTGGTTCGAGAACAATTGCTGGATGAAGTCGCGCACGTCGTCCCGTCTGGCATTGATCAGAGTGCGCTTGCGTTTTTCGAGAAAACCGGCGAATTGTCCGATATCGGTGGTGTAAGCGGAAATCGTCAGGCGAGCGAGTCCCTTCTCGATTTTCAGGTAATCGAGAAAGCCGGAGACGACGCGGGAGTTGACCTCGGAAGGCACTCAAAGAGTATGCCCGTTATCGGACGTTGAGGAAAGTGATGAGGCAGGTGCCCGTAAAGTTTTCTTAGCGTTCTTTGCGGTCTTTCTTGGCGGGCTTCGCGTTCAAAAGTTTTTAATCGCAGAGGACGCAAAGAACGGCCGCAAAGATCGCTAAGAAACCCTAACCGCATACTTCCTTCAGCACTTCGACAGCATACAGCGCTCCCTCGGGCGTTTCTTCGTGCTTGAAGTAGGCGTAGACGTCGCCTCCGGCGGCAAGATGTTCTTTCAGGCGTGCGGTCATCGCCTTGCGCTCTTCTCCGGTGTAGGTGGGCTTGCGATACCGGTAGTAGGCAAAGTCAGCGGTCGTGACATCGGGCGTGACGCGTTCCTCTGTTTCGGCGACGCTAAGCGCGCGATTGTGTGCTTTCAGAAGATTGAAAACATCGTCGGTGAACCAGGATTCATGGCGAAATTCGAAGGCCGACTGCACACCCTTGGGAAGAGTGGTCAGGAATTCTTCGAGCACCCCAAGATCAGCTTTCATGTTCGGCGGCAACTGAAATAACACCGGCCCCATCTTCCCTGCATGAGCCAAAGGTTCGATAGTCGCTAGAAAACGCGGGACGAAGTCTTCTGTCTTCTTGAGCCGCTTGATATGCGTGATGACCTGATGCGCCTTGACGCCGAAGCGAAACCCCGCGGGCGTCTGCTCGATCCACTTTTGTATCGTCGTATCTTTCACCAGTTGGCGGAAGGTGAAGTTGACTTCGACCGTATTCAGTTGCGTGGAGTAATGCTGCAGAAATTTCGCCTGTGCGAGCTTTGCTGGATAGAAGTCCGGCTTCCACGTGGGATAAGCCCATCCGGATGTGCCGACATAAAGGTGCGCCATCTTCTCTCCAGCGTAATCGCGAGAGGATTATACCTTCTGCTTCTTGCTCTTCCCCGCTGCGCTTTTCTTCTTGGCGATCGATTTCTTCGTCTTGGGCTCTTCGACTTGAGCTGCGATGTCGATACTACTTTCAGGCGCGGCTTTCTCAAGTCCTGCGGGATTCGGCAACTTCTGCTTGAGGGTCAGCACGGGTTCGAACAAATCACCGATCTTCTTGACTCGCTCAAGCACGTCGCTGGCTTCGAAGACCAGTAAATCCGGGTCTTTCTTCTTGAGCGTCTTTTCGACCTCTTCCCAAGTCACCGGCGTCGAAACCGTCGGATGTTCGCGGGCACGCAGCGAATACACTCCGATTGTGGTCTTGTGGCGGTCGTTCTGGCTCCAATCCACCAGCACTTTCCCTACGCGCAAATGCTTCTTCATGTCAGAAACCACTAAGTCGGGATGTTCCTGCTCCAGCAATCTCGCAAGCGCATGGGCGAAAGGCTTTGTGACCTCGTAACTTGTGGGCGTATGGAGAGGAACGTAAATCTGCATGCCTTTCGATCCCGATGTCTTGGCGAAGCATTTGCAGGCCGAAGTGCTCGAAGATTTCACGCAGCCACAATCCAACTTGCGCGCATTGCACGATCGTAGCTGGTGGGCCGGGGTCGAGATCAAAAACGAGCGTCGTTGGACACTCAATGTCTTTGGCCAGCGAAAGCGAGGGATGGAGTTCGATTGACGCCAAATTCGCGACCCAGATTAGCGTAGGCAGATCGTTGAGAAGCACATAATTCACCGTGCGATTGTTGCCTTCACTGAAAACCGGCGTCGTCTTCACCCAATCCGGCTTGTGCGACGGCGCATTCTTTTCGTAGAAATATTCGTGATCGACGCCTTCCGGATAGCGCTTCAACGTCAGTGCGCGTCCTTCGAAGTGCGGCAACAGGACGGGCGCGATGCGCGCGTAGTAGTCGATCACCTGTCCCTTGGTGAACTTCGCCACGGGATACAAAACCTTGTCGAGATTCGAGAGAGAAAGATGCTTGCCTTCGACTTCGATGGTTTGTTTTGCGCCGCTCATTGGTAAATTCAACCGCGGAAAAGATTTCGCCACTGTTCGTGGCTGTCTAGTATATTTGCGCTCCGGCATCTCGTCACCGTCGACACTTCGATGCCGGAAGAGGGCAGCATGGCACAAACGCGCCGCGATTTTCTTTATGGACTGAGCGCCCTGGGGGCGGCTTCATTCTTTTCGATCGAACGCACTGAGCCAGACCTCATCCTTTATAACGCCAACGTCTGGACGGTGAACGCGAAGCAGCCACGCGCCCAGGCAATCGCGATTTCCGGAGGACGATTTCTCGCAATCGGCTCGAATGATGAAGTGCTTGCGTTCGGCGCCGGGAGAGCAAAGAAAATCGATGTTGGCGGAAATACTGTCTTGCCGGGCTTTATTGACGCGCATTCGCATCCCGCAGAAGCCGGACTTGATCATTGCGCATGGTTGACTGCGATTTGCGATCGATTGCCGAGATCGTCGCCGCACTGCAGAAGCGCGCGAGCCAGACTCCACCGGGGCAATGGGTGCTGGGATTCAAGTATGACGACACTAAGACCTCCGAGGGGCGTCCGCTTACGCTGAAGGATCTGGATGACGCTATCCCCGATCATCCGGTCTTTGTCGAACATCGCGGCGGGCACACGGCGTGGGTGAATTCCGCCGCGTTGAAAGTTGCAAAGTGGGTGACAAGACGCCTGACCCTGCCGGGCGGAAAGTATGACCATGATCCCGCGAACGGAAAGCTCACAGGCCGTCTGCGGGAGAATGCGAAAGAGCAATTCGAGGCATTGATTCCGACCAACTTCACGCGCTACGACCATCGCGAAGGCGTCAAGCTGATCGCCAAAATGATGACGCGCACCGGCATCACTTCGGTCACTGACGCGCTGGGCTCCCCCGACGACTTGCGCGCTTATCAAGATGTGCACGAGTCAGGAGATCTGCTGCTTCGCGTGTATTGCCACATTTACCACTCCTATTTCGACCAGATGCAGGCAGCAGGCGTGAGGACTGGGTTAGGCGACGAGTGGGTGCGGGTCGGCGCGCAGAAGGTGATTTGCGACGGTTCGATCTCCGAGCGCACGGCGCGTTTGTCGGAACCTTACATGGGACGTCCCAACGATTTCGGCATCCTCGTAACGCCCGAAGATCAAGCTTTACGAAATCTCGCGCAAGGCTCATGCCGCGGGATGGCAGCTTGCGACCCATGCCAACGGGGATGTGGGTATCGATATCACACTGAAAGTCTACGAACGTCTGCAGAAAGAAATGCCGCGGCGTGATCCGCGATTCCGTTTGGAACATTGCACCGTGATCAACGACTCGCTGGTGGAGCGGATTCGCGCGTTGGGCGCGATTCCCACGCCGTTCTCGACGTACGTCTATTATCACGGCGAGAAGATGAAGGAGTACGGTCCCGAGCGGCTCAACCACATGTTCGCTTTGCGCAGTTTTATTGACGCGGGAATTCGACCGACGCAAGCATCGGACTATCCGCCAGGGCCGTTCGAGCCCATGATGGCCTTGCAATCTGAGGTGACGCGAACCGACTGGAAAGGCAACGTCTGGGGACCGAAGCAGAAGATCACGGTGGAAGAAGCGATTCGCGTGGGCACGCTGCATGGCGCCTATGCCTCGTATGAAGAAAACCTGAAAGGCTCGATCGAGCCGGGCAAACTGGCGGATCTGGTCGTGCTCGGACGCGACCCGTTCACAGTCGATCCCTCAGACCTGATCAAAATCCCCATTGAGCGAACCATGGTCGGAGGAAAGTGGGTCTACGAGTCGTAGCGGGTTGGTCAACGACGAACGACCAAAGACCAACGGCTGGGGTTTGACAACTTCCCCTCCCGGCACGTACTTTCAAATTTCCCATCGCTGTGGAGGTCGGATGAAATACCGCGCGGTTCGTTCTCTGGTCGCAATCCTTATTCTTACTACCTTGGCCGCTGCCCAGGACCTGGCTTCTTTCGAAAAACGCACCACGGTCAAGAAGCTGCCGAATGGCCTGACCGTCATTATCTGCGAGCGGCCGGAAGCGCCGGTGTTCTCTTTCTTCACCCATGTCGACGCCGGGTCGGTGCAGGATCCGCTCGGCAAGACCGGACTCGCGCACATGTTCGAGCACATGGCATTCAAGGGAACCGAGACCATTGGCACTAACGACTATGCGGCAGAGAAGGTTGCCCTGGCCAAAGTAGAGACGACGTATGCGGCTTATATCGCCGAGCGCGATAAACCCTTCGGACGCGATGAACAGAAGCTCAAGACGCTGCAGAAGGCATGGCAGGATGCGATCGGCGAAGCGCAAAAATATGTGATCCCCAACCAGTTCTCGCAGATTCTCGAAAGCAATGGCGCCGAAGGCCTGAACGCTTTCACCAACGACGACGAGACCGCCTACCATTATTCTCTTCCCGAAAACCGGCTGGAGCTGTGGGCGTATCTCGAGTCCGAGCGTTTTCTGCAGCCGGTGATGCGCGAGTTCTACAAAGAGCGCAATGTAGTGATCGAAGAGCGTCGTCTGCGCACTGACAGCAGTCCCATTGGACGCCTGCTCGAACAGTTCACTACAGCCGCGTTCCAGGCGCATCCGTACCATCGCCCCACGATTGGCTGGATGTCGGACCTGAATTCTTTTTCGGCGACCGACGCCAAGAACTTCTTCGACCGATATTACATTCCCTCAAACATGGTGGTGGCCGTAGTCGGCGATGTGAAAGTGGCGCAGGCGATGCCGATCATCGAGAAATATTTTGGACGGCTGCCCACTCATCCCACGCCAGATGAGCGCACCACCACCGAGCCTCCGCAGAATTCCGAGCGGCGCGTTGTACTTGAAGATGCCTCGCAGCCGGTGTATCTCGAGGGCTATCACCGCCCGGATTTCCGCAGCCCTGACGATGCGGTTTACGACGCCATCGCCGATCTCATGTCGAACGGACGCACGTCGCGCCTCTACCGCGCCCTGGTGCGCGATAAAAAGATCGCCTCCGACTCGGCAGGATTCACCGGGCTTCCAGGCAACAAATATCCGCACTTGTTCGCCTTCTACGCCATCCCCTTACCCGGACATAAGCCGGACGAGATGGCGTCGGCGATTCACGCAGAGATCGACCGCTTGAAGAAAGAAGACATCAGCGACGAGGAATTGCAGATGATCAAGACGCGGTCGAAGGCCAACCTGATTCGCGGCCTCGGCAACAACGAGGGGCTGGCTTCACAGCTTGCCATCTACCAGGCTCGTTACGGAGACTGGCGCGAGCTGTTTCAATCCGTCGACCGGATCGATAAGGTCACGAAAGCTGAAATACGGCGCGTGGCCAACCAGACTTTTGTTCCCGCCAATCGAACCGTGGGCATCATCGAAACCGTCGCGCCTCCCGCAGGACAGAGTCAGAACGGAGGTGCGCAATGAAAAACATCTCACGCTCCGCTCTGATCCTCATCGTCCTAAGCTTATCGGCCTTCGCACAAACCAGTTGGAAGCAGATTCCAGTTCCGGCTTTGCCCGCTTTCCATCCGCAAGAGCCGAAACGCATTCAGCTTCCCAACGGCATGGTGATTTTTCTGCAGGAAGATCATGAGTTGCCGTTAATCGATGGCGTGGCCCGCATCCATGGAGGATCGCGTTCCGAGCCCGACAGCAAGGCTGGGCTCATGGATATTTACAGCGAGGTTTGGCGCACTGGTGGAACCGCAAAGCAGACCGGCGACCAGCTCGACGACTTCCTCGAGATTCGCGCGGCCCGCGTGGAAACCGGGGCAACCGCCGATTCGACGACGGTTTCCTGGTCGTGCCTCAAGACAGACTTCGATTCGGTCTTTGCGGTGTTTAATGATCTGCTGCGCAATCCGGAGTTTCGCCAGGACAAGATCGACCTCGCGAAGGGAGAGGAATTCGACTCGATCTCGCGCCGCAATGATGATGTCGGCGCCATCGCCGGCCGCGAGATGGTGAAACTCGCTTACGGGAAAGACAATCCTTACGCGACCGATCCGGAGTACGCAACCGTGGCGACGATCACTCGCCAGGATTTGCTCGACTGGCATAAGGCGCACGTTTATCCCAACAACATGATTATTGGAATCGTCGGTGACTTCGATTCCACGCAGATGGAAGCGAAGCTGCGCGAAGCCTTCGGCGCGTGGGCGCAAGGACCGGCCTACAAAGAGCCGGACATTCAGTTCCATCCCGCCAAGCCCGGCTATTATTTGATCCCTAAAGAAGACGTGAACCAAAGCTCAATTCGCATGGTGGGGCTTGGCGTTCTGCGCTCGAATCCCGACTACTTTGCAATTCAGGTTTTCAATGACGCTTTCGGTGGAGGCTTTCAGTCGCGTCTCTTCCGCAACCTGCGAACGGCGAAGGGGCTGGCGTACGGCGTCGGCGGAGGCATTGGCACCTCGTTCGATCATCCCGGCATCCTGCAGATCGCGATGGGAACCAAGAGCCAGAGTACGGTGGAAGCGATCCAGGGAATTTACGAAGAGATCGACAACCTGAAGCCGCATCCGCTGACCGCCGACGAAGTGAAAGACGCCAAGGATTCGATTCTGAATTCGTTTGTCTTCAACTTCGACTCTCCGGACAAAGTGCTGAGAGAGCGCATGGCATATGAGTTTTACGGATATCCGTCAGACTTTCTGGAAAAATATCGTGCCGGGATAGAAAAAGTCACTCCGGCGGACGTCGCGCGCGTTGGTGAGAAATATCTGCACAAAGATCAACTGGCAGTCCTGGTAGTGGGCAACACCAAGGAGTTCGACAAGCCGCTGTCGACACTGGGTCCGGTGACGACGGTGGATATCGCGATTCCGGCGCCGCCGGGTGAGAAGCCGGGGAACTAGCGATTCGTATCAGGGTATGGCTTCAGCCATACCGCAACCGCCAGAATACGATCCCGGCCGCTGCCCTTAGCGCCTGAAGGCGGTCAAACCAATACAGCATGGCGGCACGGCTGAAGCCGTGCCCTGATACGGGGCCGCCGGTGGGATAATGTTCAGTTGAAGGGAGTTCCCCCATGGGCAGTGTGGCTCTTCTCCAATCTCTCAAAGACGGCATTCTCAGCCAGGCAAGCGTGAAGGCAATCTACGGCGAACCGATTCCGGCACACGGCAAAACCATCGTTCCGGTTGCGAAAATCCTCTATGGATACGGAGCCGGGGCAGGCACCGGCGGCATGGGCGATACCAGCGCTCGCGGTGAAGGCGGCGGCGGTGGTGGAGGAGTGCGCGCCATCCCCGTTGGCGTGATCGAAATCAGCAACCAGCAGACACGGTTCGTGCCAATCACCGACCGCAAGAAGATCGGCGGTGTCATGCTGATGGGCATGGCTCTCGGCATGATTCTCGGATGGCGGAGGCGCCGCTGAGGATGAAGGCTCTTAGACTTATTCTGCTCTTCCTACTGGGGACACAATTCTGTGCCGGCCAAGAGATCACAATTGCGGCCGCAGCCGATCTGCAATTTGCGATGCAGGATATCTCTGCGCAATTTCAAAAACAAACGGGCAGTAGCGTCAAGATCACCTACGGCTCCTCGGGAAACTTCTATCAGCAACTGCAGAACGGCGCGCCCTTCGACATGTTTTTCTCGGCCAACGTCGATTACGCCCGCAAGCTGGACGCCGCGGGCCTGGCGGAGTCAGGAAGTCTCTACCCCTACGCGACGGGCAAGATCGTGCTCTGGGTACCGAACGAATCGAAGATCGACGTCAGCAAGGGTCTGTCTTCCCTGCTCGATCCTTCGGCCAAGAAGGTTGCCATCGCCAACCCCGAGCATGCTCCCTATGGGCAAGCGGCGGTCGCGGCGCTGAGGAAAGAAGGCCTCTACGACAAAGTCTCCGGCAGGTTGGTTCTAGGAGAAAACATCTCGCAGGCCGCTACATTTGTCGCTTCTGGCGCGGCCGATGCCGGCATCGTCGCGCTCGCGCTTGCCGTATCTCCGAACATGAAAGACAAAGGACGTTATGTTGAGATCCCCGCCGATGAATATCCCCCAATCGAGCAGGCATGCGTGATTCTAAAGTCGGCGAAGGACAAGGAGACGGCGCGGAAGTTTTTGGAGTTTATCAAAACGCCACAAGTGAAGGATATCTTTCGTGGTTATGGGTTCGCGGAGGCGGAGAAATAACGCTCAGCTTGTCGCACTAGGAATCTGCTTGTACACTTAGTCCCGCCTGTGCGTCCCCTCGAAGCATCCGTCTCATAGTTCCCGCAAGGAGAGGAACATGCGTATTCAAACTCTGGCCGGAGTAGTTGTCCTCATTGGTTTATCCCTGTCGCTGGTCGCATGTGGAAGCTCCTCTAGCTCATCAACCCTGACGCCCCCGGGTCCGTCGTTCCTCTACGCAGTTGTTGATAACAGTCTGCAATCGGGCCAGATACTGACTTTTCCTATCGATGCGAGCACGGGCGCGTTGGGCGCGCCGACCTCCATGGCCAGCCCTCAGCCGCCGTTCGGCCCGTTTAGTTTGGATGGCACAAAGTTCCTTTATCTCTGTCAACGGCCCGTGACTCAGATCACCAGCCAGATCTATGGTTACGCTATCAATCAGACCACGGGCGCACTGACGGCGATCTCTTCCTCTCCTTTCGCTCCTCCGACTACGACCATTCTGAACGGGGCAATTGCGACTAACAACTTTCTGTATATTGGAGGCAACTCATTCCTCAGCGGTGGGCTTGCGCCTACCATCAGCGCATTCGGCATAGCCAGCGATGGCTCGCTCGCCTCATCAGTTTCGGGCTCGCCCTTCGATGCTGCTCCGCCGACGAATGTTCTGTCGGGAGCAGGGCCTTGGGTAGTTTCGCAGTCCCAGTTTGTCTACACCAGCGAATTTGAAGGCAGTTCTGGACAGCCTGGCGGAGTTGCTGCATTCAAGATGGACCCGACTACCGGAGTGCTCACAAGCGTATCGGGATCGCCTTTTTCGACGGGATCGGTGGGAAGCCCGGGGCAAATCGTCTATGACACCGCGCTCGGACCGTTCGTCTACGTTGCGCTGTCGAATCCACCCAGTTTTCAGAATCTCATCGCGGGATTCTCTGTCGATCAAAACACGGGAGCGCTAACGCCCGTTCCTGGCTCACCGTTCGCGGCCGCCAGCACGGCGACGATGGTTCTCGACCCATCAGGGCAATTCCTTTTCACCGGAAGTTCGGGAACAAACATCGTCGGATTCCGGATCGGATCCGACGGCAGTTTGACTGCTCTGCCGGATCGCCCGCGATCGCCGTCGCGCCGTTTGTATTCTCTGGAAATCGCCTCTACACTGCCAGCACCGCCGGAACGATTGCCGCCTTCAACCTTGATGAGACCACGGGTGCACTGACACCAGTCGCCGGATCGCCATTTAATGCGGCACTCATTGTGCGCGACATGATCGCCGTTACGCTGCCGCAGCACTAACGTTTACCACAGCACCTTCAACCCAAACTGAATCTGGCGCGCTGTCGTTGACGTGCTGGTGATCGCCCCCGCCGTTCCTGACACCCCCGTTGGCGTGAATGTGATCAGGTTCGGCAGGTTGAAGTTTGCGCGGTTCAGCAGATTGAAGATCTCGGCGCGGAATTGCAGGCTGAAGCGTTCGTGAATCGACGTTTCTTTCACAGCCGAGAAATCCCACGTCGCGAGGCCCGGCCCGATGTAAGTGTTGTGACCCAGGTTCCCGTAGAAGCCGCTGTTTGCCGGAGGCGCGAGAAAGGCCGCCGGATTGAACCACTGGCTGGGCTTGCCTTCGATCACCGATCCGGTGAAGTTGGGATTCAGGAATGGACGCACGGGATTGCGTGTGTCCCCGTTGTTCGAAGGGTTGTAGCTCAGTTGCGGCGTGAATGGGAATCCCGATTGCGCCGTGAAGATGCTATTCACCGACCAGTCGCTCACGAGTTTATCGCTCCAGCCCTGCGCGCCTCCGCCGATCGCCTGGCCGCGTCCGAAGGGCAGCTTATAGACAGCATTGATGACAGCAATCTGCCGGACGTCGTAAGTTGCCAGTCCATAGTCCGCGTTCAGATTAAAGGGATTTGATGCTAGTGCGGGCGATCCCTGAGAGGTCGTGGCGTTCAGCGAGTCTCCGTTATCGAGCGCCTTCGACCAGGTGTAGACGCCGCGCAATGAGAGGCCACGGCTGAAGCGGCGATTCACATCCAGCTGCAGCGCGTTGTAGTTGCTGTTGCCTTTTGAAAACCAGGTCCAGGTATTCGCGAGGGTCGGGTTGGCCTTCGGGGCTCCAAAGGGAATATAGAAGCTGCCCTTCGGCACTGGGGCGCCCGCGAGCGGAGCGGGAAAATTGCTGGGATAAGTTGCCGGGCATGGCAATGCCGGACAGATCGTCGGGAACGGTTCGTTACCGTCGATGCCAATCAGTTCGTGATAGCCATGCGATCCAACATAGCCAACCGTCAACGAAGTGTTGGGCGAAAGCTCTCGCTCCAGACGGAACGACCACGAGATCAGCGTGGGAGTATTCAGGTTGGGCTGGACTCCGCCGGGAACCAGCTTCGCGGTGGCCGGCACGGGCGCAAGAGGATCGATGGGAAACGACAAAACCGCAAATGAGGGAATACTGTACGTCGGATTGAAGGGCGCGTTCTGGTCGGTGCGGTAGCCGAGAGCGTCCTGCAAGTCGTTGTACATTCCAAACCCAGCGCGGAAAACGGTTTTGTTGTTGTTCGAGGGGCTCCAAGCCACGCCGACTCTGGGCTGCGGCAGGAACCTCGCGTGGTTCGTGGTGAAAGTAGAATTCGCTACGCGCGGCAGAGAGGAAATTACTCCAGCGCCGTTGTATGTGTAATTCGCGGCGCGGCCATGAGCTTCGTTCCATCCGGAAGAATATTCGTCGCGGAATCCCAATGAAACGGTCAGATTCGGTCTCACGCGAATCACGTCCTCCGCATAGGCTGCGGCAAAATAAGAGCGCCAGTTCAAGGGAGTCGGAGCTGGGTCATACAGGAAGCTCGAAGTCGTTCCCGCAAGAAATGTAGTCAAGCTGGTGAAGGTCGCTTGGCCATACTGGCTGAGCGCTAGGGTCTCGTTCGACTGGAAAGGCTGGAACCATAGGCCGACGCTGATCTGATGGCGTCCGCGCACGAACGTCGCGCGATCTTCCGCCGTGTAAAGGTTGCGGGCCACACGCAGATTGCTGCCGTTGTTGCTGCCCGCGAGTCCAATCTGCGCTTGCGGATTGGAAGCAGCGCTGCCGCCCACAACGACCGCGCCGACCTGATGCCCCAGAAGAAAGCCGGGAACCGTCGCGGCCGGAGTGCCCGGCGTGGGTTCTCCGTTAAAGAAGTATCCGGCTCGCGAGAAACCTATGCGCGCCACGTTTAACGTTGACGACGAAAACGAATGCGTCTCTTCCACGCTGACCACTTGCTCGCGGAGCGTGAGCAAATCGGTGCTGTAGGGGTTGGCAGTGGTGGCCGTCGTGTCGTCTCCATCATCAATGGTGTAAACACCCGCCAGCGAATCGCGCGAAGAAAAAACATGATCCAGACGCGCAGTGCCGAAGTCTTCTCGAATGGTCTGCAGGGGACTGCTAAACACCTGCGCGATGCCCGGCAAGCCGGGCCCTGGGCTGAAATCCGGCGCGCCCGCCGGTGCAATCTGCCACAGATTCAGCAGCGGCTGTACACTCGGCACAGCCGCTGCTCGTGAGGCGGCATCGGGCACGAATGCCGCCGACGTTTGATGAAGTCGCTGGCGCAGTCCCTCGTAGTTACCGAACAGAAAAGTCTTTCCCGCTTTTATCGGACCGCCAAGCGCTGCGCCGAACTGGTTGCGCTGAAACGGAGGCGCTGAACCCTTATCGAAAAAGTTGGACGCGTCCAGAGCATTGTTCCGCAGAAATTCGTAAACGCTCCCGTGCAGCTGGTTGGTGCCCGGTTGGGTCGCGATAAGCACCTGTCCGCCGGGATGTTTGCCGAACTGCGCACTATAGGAATCGCGCAGCACGTTGAATTCCTGCACTGCCTCGACGCCCAGCAGTTCCTGGCTGGCGCCCCCGGGCTGCATATTGTTCTCAGCCGCGCCCGTATATTCAACACCGTTCAGCAAGAACAGGTTCTGCTGCGGGCGGTTCCCCGACACGGCGAAATTATTCCCCGTAGTGGAGTTCGAAACTCCCAGGCCTCCGGTCTTCTGCGATGTGAAATTGACGATGCCAGGATTCAAGGGCAGTAGCAAATCATAGCTCCGTCCGTTCAGCGGCAGATCCTTCACCTGTCGCTCGCCCACCAGTCCAGAAGTGTCGCTGGTGGTGAGGTTGACGATCGGAACATCTTCGCGGACTTTCACTTCTTCGCTGATCTGCCCGATCTTCAAGCGGACATCGGCGGTCGCGTCTTGCGCCAGAACCAGATGTATGCCGGTACGCACAGCCTCGGCGAATCCATCTTTCTTGACGCGGACCTCGTAGGCTCCCAGAGGAACAGCGAAGAACTGGTAACGTCCGGCCGGATCGGTGGGGGTGGTGCGCGCGACGCCAGTGTCCACGTTCTTCGCGGTCACTTCCGCAGCCGATACCGCTGCGCCCGACGGGTCGGTCACCACTCCGGATAGAGTGGCCGAGGTCTGCGCGAAACCCGCGGACAGCAGCATGAGGACTACGAAAACATGCGTACTTCGAGATACGCTCCTCGATCGCCTAATCTGCGGAAATCGTGCGGTCTTGCGCATTGCCTCTCCTCTCCCCGGAAGAGTGTGTATACCCTTAGAGGAAACAAGAAGTGTATATTCACGACGATTATCTTGTCTAATAGTATACGGTTTTGGGCGACTATCTATACGGCGGCTTCGATTGACGATGGCAGAGGTTAGCGATAGCATTCCCGTCTTGCATGGCGCAGAAACGCAAATCCGCAAAGTCGAAGACGCAGGAGCAGCCCTTGCTGAAGTTGCAGGAAGCAGCTTTGGAACTCCGCGTCAGCTTTCCCACCATCAAGCAGTGGATTTATCACGGCAAGATCAAGAGCGTGCGCACCGCGGGAGGACACCACCGCATCCCGCAGAGCGAAATCGATCGCCTGCTTTATCGCACGCGCGGCAAGACGATTCCCGAGCGCAATTTCGTGATTCGCCGAGTGAGTGGAAGAAATCAACTAGTTGGACGCATCGACTCGGTCCGCATCAGCGGTCTGATGGCGGAAGTAAAGATCTCGATCGGCGATCAGCAGATTACTTCCATCATCACTGCCGGTTCCGCCCGCGAAATGAAACTGAAGCCTGGACAAACCGCCGCCGCGCTGATCAAAGCCACTGAAGTCATGATTCTGCGAGTGTGAAATGAAAATGCCAAGGTTGCTCGCTGCCGCGGGCGTTCTCCTCTTCCTCGTCGTAAACGCTCCGTGCCAGCAACTTACGATCCAGCTGGAGGACGGAAAGTCTGTTGTGTTGAACCGTTCGGAAATCGAGGCGCTTCCTCACCTCAAGTTCACCGCCGCCGGCAAAAGCGACGTCCCCGAGTTATACGAAGGCGTCACCGTCAAGAGTGTGCTCGAGAAGGCTGGAGTCACGTTCGGTGACTCGCTCAAGGGCAAGCGTCTGGCGACGTGCCTGTTGGTGGAAGCCTCCGACGGTTATAAAGTGGTCTTCGCCCTGCCAGAGTTCGATCCAGCATTCACGGACAAGCAGATCGTCCTGGTTTTCCTCCACAATAACAAGCCTCTTGACGACAAAGAAGGTCCTTACCGTATTGTCATTCCAGACGAAAAGCGCATGGCACGCTGGGTGCGCCAAGTCACGACTCTGAAAGTCACGGCAGTGCAATAGGCCGCAGCGGATCCTAAAAACAAAACTTTCTTCAGGAATCGCATCTCAAGGCTGCCCGAATTTGTCCGTAGGCCGGCAAATCACGGTCCGGCCATGGAGCAGCCCATGAAATCTGCGGTTTCCCTCCTTTTGTTATTGCTGATAGCTGTCGCCTTGGGAATTGCGCAAGACCAAGCGCCCAGCACCTGCACTTTCCGCAGCCTCCAGATTCAAACCGACTACACTTCCGTTTATGCCATCAACAATCAAGGCGCAGTCGCGGGGAGCTACACCCCGCCATCCAGCCCGCAGCTGGGATTTGTGCAGTTGCATGGAACGCTGACGAATATTCAGTTTCCGAACGCGGCTTATACCAACGCTTACGGCATCAATGAGAACGGAATCGTAGTCGGCAGTTATGCCAAGACGTTGATGAGCGCCCAGCAGGCCTTCGCCTGGGTCAATGGAAAATTTATTCCGCTAAAGTACCCGGGTGCCCTCGCCACCTACGCGTATGGCATTAACATCCACAACGAAATTGTCGGAAGCTACCAGGATGCGCAAGGCGTTTTTCACGGCTTCAGCTATATGTCGGGGACTTACACTGCTATCGATTTTTCAGGCGCTCAGAGCACATTGGTTACGGGAATCAACAATAACGGCGAGATCGTGGGAGCCTATACCGACAGCGCCAACATAGAGCATGGATTCCTCGATCAGGATGGCACGTTCACGGTCATCGACTATCCAGGAGCCGCCAATACTGATCTGGGAGCGGTGAATGATCAAGGCGTCGTGGTCGGAACTTTTTACGACAGTTCCTTCTCCACGTGGGATGGGTTTGTCTGGATCAACGGCGCCTTTCGCGAGATTAGCGACCCCTCGGCTCCGACGCAAACGGCCGTCAACGGAATCAACAGCAACGGAATCCTGGTGGGAAATGCCGATTATAGCGGCGCCGGGTTCATGGCAGCGGGCTGCGCACCCGCACCGGCGCAATAAAGAAGGCCGCCCCATTAGGCGGCCTTCTCGCGACGGGACTCCAAGCAAGCAACTATGGCGTGCAGCGAACCAGCGTGCCTACCAGTCCGTGCGTATTGCCAGACGTCGCCTCGGTGAAGAACCCAACAATCTGTCCTTCATCGTTGATGCCGTTGATCACGGTGTTATCGACGTTGCTAGGATCGTTCACCGACTCATAGATATTCGCGGTCACGTCGTAAAGGAAACCGTGAGTGTTGCCGCTCGCGTCCATGTAGGTGCCGACGACTTCGTTGAGGTTGTTCACGCCTAGAGCCTGCGTAAAAGTAGCGCCCGGGTAATCGAGCGTCGCCAGGGTTCCGTTGGTAATCAGGAAGCCGTGGTTGATTCCCGCCGTATCGACATAGAAACCGGAAATCTGGTTCTCGTTGTTGATGCCGGTGGCCTGCGCGCTGACACCCGGAGTCGAAATCAAAGTGAACTTCCCGCCCAGATAGGTGTAAGCGTGGTCGTTTCCTTGCGCATCGGCGTAATAACCGCTAGCCACGCCGGCATCGTTTAATCCCAGCAACTGATTGAACGTGGTCCCGGCGAAGTCGACCGTCGTGAACACGCCCTTGGTGTCGAGGAAGCCGTGAGTCACGCCGGCGTTGTCAACATAGAAACCGTCGGTGTTTCCCTTGTTGTTGATGCCAATCACCTGGGTCTGCGCCGAGTTGGGGAAATTCTCATTGGTGAAGGTCAACGGCAAGGTCAGGACGAAACCCTTGTTGATGGTGGCGCCGTGATATCCAGCGATGGTTCCGGCGTTATTGATGCCAAGTAACTGAGTGAACGTCAGGTCTCCCGTATAGCTGATGTTTTTGAACGAAAAAGTCGACTGGGCCTGCGCGGAGATCGCACCAGAGGACACTGCCAACAACGCGACGCTGAAGAGGGTTTTTAGTTTGCTGCTGAACATCGGATCATTCTCCTTCTGAAATTCGGATGGTTTGGATGAGCGGTCCCGGAAGTCACCGGCTCCCTGCTCACAGTCGCGAACTTACGCGGGAATGGCTCTCGGAGTCCTTTGGAAAGCGCCAAGAATTTGTTGGAATTCGCAACCAAATGGGTGGGCGTCGAATGGGCCGGCGACGCTTCTTATTGAATCGAAATGACTAATGATGTTGGGAAATTGTTGGACTCGGGACTCCCAAGGAATTCCGGAAGGATCGTAGACTCTCTGAGACTCGGATCGAATCATTGATCTCTATGGACCGGAGGCTCGATCGCCCGCCTATCTTAAAAGATAGGACGCTAGCCGCCGGGTTAGTGAGGCTTTCGATTTCGTCCCTGCGAAAACCAAGGCTCTGTTGCAACCGCCTGATTTGATTGAGCGGCAAACTTCCTAGGCATCTCTTCGTAACTGGCAGCGTGGGTGCATAAGTCACGCTCGTGGCCGGTTGTCGGGACTTGCATCAATTCCGACCCCGACTCTCATTCTTCACAAAGGGAGCACCCTTATGGCGATACCGAGCGAACTCCAGTATGTCGGTCACATTTGGTGGGACCCAGGTCCGGACGGCCCTTACGGACCGCACGTTCCCTGGGAGGTCCAGAAGCAGATCGCAGCCGTCAGCCTCGAAGCCAGAGCCCAAACCCTGAGAATTCAGGGAGAGGCTTACGCCAAAATTGCCTCGATTGTTGCGGGCGCAAAAGAACAGCAAGGAAACATCCGTTGAACTCATGGCGGCTCTTGAGCGGGCCGCCTCTCTTTCGTCCACGCTCGTTAAGGAGTCTTTATGTCGACGCACGCTCCTCTGACCGTTCTAAATAGTTCTCCCTTGGCTCAAACGCGTGACACCAGCCGTCCCGTCATGCTGGTGGGCTTCCAGCACCAGGGCAATCTTGGTCTGGGATATCTGGCTTCCACGCTGCGCCAGCACGGATACGACGTCGAGATCTGTGACTTCGAGGCCGACGCTGATGCCATCGTCAAGACCGCGCTCGACAGCCATCCCATCATCATCGGATTCTCTTTAATCTTCCAGTTTTATATTCCGCGCTTCTCCATGTTGATCGACAAGCTCCGAGGCGCAGGAGTGGCTTGCCACTTCACCATGGGCGGACACTTCCCCAGCCTCAGTTGGCAAAAAACGCTGGAACTTATTCCGCAACTCGACAGCGTGGTGCGCTTTGAAGGAGAGTTGACCCTGCTTGAGTTGGCTGATGTGATCGGCACCGGCCGTGACTGGCGCACTCTTCAGGGCATCGCTTTTCGTCGCGATCAGGAACTCGTCACCACTCCCATGCGCGCATTGGTCGACGACCTCGATCGCCTGCCGTATCCGGAACGCGCTTTCGAACCGGAGGCCGCGTTAGGACGCAAAGCGATGCCCTTGCTGGCGAGCCGTGGTTGCGCGCGCACCTGCTCGTTCTGTTCGATTCAGACTTTTTATCGCACCGCGCCCGGCAAGATCGTTCGCACCCGCAAGCCCGCCAAAGTCGTCGAAGAAATGCGCATGCTGCACGAACAGCGTGGCATCACCATCTTCCTGTTTCAGGATGACGATTTTCCCTTGTTCGGGCCCGTCTGGAGGCGCTGGGCGGGCGAGTTTGTCAACGAACTCCACCGCAGCGGACTGCCGAAACGCGTGATCTGGAAAATGAACTGCCGGGCCGACGCGGTCGAGCCCGAAATCTTCTCGGCCATGCGGGACGCGGGACTCTATCTCGTTTACATGGGGCTTGAATCGGGAAATGACGAAGGCCTGAAAGTGCTGCATAAACAGATCACCGTGGAGCAGAATCTTCGTGCCGTCGAGATGCTGAAGCAGATCGGCCTGATGTTCGAATTCGGATTCATGATGTTCGATCCTTCGAGCACGCTGGCCTCGATTCGCGAGAACCTGCACTTCCTGCGCACCATTGTCGGCGACGGCAGCGCGGCCGCTGTCTTCTGCCGCATGCTCCCCTACGACGGCACCGCGATCAAAGATGAACTGGAACAGGCGGGGCGCTTGCGCGGAGATGTCATCGCCCCTGACTACGACTTTCTTGACCCCAAGGTGACCGTGCTCTATCGCGCCGTCCGTGAAATCGTTGATGTCTGGGGATGGATTCACGGCTACCGCGCGCTCTCTCCGCAACTCAATTGGACGTGGAACGAGACGGCCATCATCGAGCACCTGTTCCCATCTTTGCCGGACCTGCCGCAATACAAAGAAGATTTACGCCGCATCACCCGGGCCAGCAATCACGTGCTCTTCAGCGTGCTAGAAGATTTGGTGGAATTTCATGCAACGGGGCAATTGCATGACTGGACCAGCGCCAGGCTCGGTCGCCAGCGGAAAGGATTCCTCGCGGATCTGCTTCGGCTGCGAAACGGATTCATCGAACGCCACCAGCAAGTGCTGATGCGCGCGCTGCATCCGGAAATTCCCGACGCGCCGTTGACGCAGGCCGGCAGCGACGCTATTGCACTATCAGCTTAAGTTGGATCTGCTGTGTGCCGATTGTGGACTGCGCCGTGATCGTAAGCGTGTAGTTGCCGCTGGGAGTAGGGTTCGATCCACCCGAACTACTCGATCCGCCGCCACATGCGCTGAGCAGGAGCAACAGCGCCAAGGGAATACTAAGTCGAGTCACCCGGCGTTGAGGTCGGCCCGAAATTATCACACCTGCAAGAAACAACCCCAGCCAGAATGTATTCCATTTTCGAGGGGCCTGAATTGGTCTTGTGCTGGCCGCAAGCGACGCCATTCTTGCGGAGGTCTGAACGGTCACGGTGACTGGGCTTGAACTGGACCCACTCAAAGTCAACGAAGCCGGAGACACCGTGCAAGTGGCGCCGGTCGGAGCGCCGCTACAGCTTAGATTCACGCTTTGGCTTTGCGCGGTTCCGGGAGCAAGAGTGAGCTGATATTGAGCGGGCTGCCCGGCGCTGACGGTCGCACTTCCTGTGCCGGAAGCCGATACCGTGAAGGGAGCGGCATTGACCACTTCCGCCAACGGAACGCTGGAGCTACCTGCAAAGGAGTTGTCGCCGGAGTACGAAGCAGTCAAGTTATGATTGCCGACGCTGAGCGCGGAGGTTGTGAACAAGGCTCCGCCGCCACTCAAGGGAACAACGCCGACAACATTGGATCCGTCCAGGAAGTTGACCGAACCGGTCGGGCTACCGGAACCGCCTGCCGGGGCGACAATGGCGGTCAGTGTGACAGATTGTCCGCTGGCAGCCGGATTCAGCGAACTGCTAAGAGTGATGCTCGTCGCCCGGGACGAAATTCCCGTCTGGTTCAATAAAACTGTGACGGTTCCAAACTGCAGCTTCGACGGATTCCCAAGACCGTCAGCGACGATCACATCCGGCCGCCCGTCGCCGTTCAGGTCAGCGACGCCTACCGAGACCATTCCGCCGCCGCTCGTACCTGGAAGGTCCGTCGATCCGAAACTGAGCATCGGCTGGAAAGTTCCGTCGCCGTTGCCAACCAGCACCACCACCGCTCCTGAGCGCAACGCCAGGACCAGATCTTGATGGCCGTCACCATTGATATCTGTAACGGCAATCGACTGTGGAGCGTCCCCGGCCGCATAGTTCACCGGCGCCTGGAAGGTCCCATCGCCATTGCCGAGCAATACACTGACTGATCCGCTGAGGCCGTTGTTCACAACAGCAACATCGAGGGTGCCATCTCCGTTGAAATCCCCAGTCGCCATTGCCGAGGCTGCCGGTGAACCGCTAAATGTGTAAGAGAGGGTCGTAGTTTGAAATGTACCGTCTCCGTTGCCCGCGGCGAGCCTGAGATTCGTGCCGTCGAAGAAGAGTGCGTCCGCCTGACCGTCGCCGTTGAAGTCACCTGCCACTACGGCACTCCCGGGGGGCATAACCGCGAGACTAGCCTGGAATTTCCCGGTGCCGTCACCCAGAAGAATGCTCCCAGCTTGCGCTCCTGCAACCAGCAAATCGAGAATGCCATCGGAGTTGAAGTCCGCGGACGTAACACAGAGCGGCGGGTTGACCCCATAGTCTGTCTCGGCCTGAAACGTCCCGTTTCCGTTCCCCAGAAAAGCTGCCGCGGTCTGGAAACCTCCGCCCATATCGAAGGGTGAAGTCACGGCAAGATCAAGATTCCGATCGTTGTTGAAGTCGGCGGCGATCAGGCCGCCATTCGTGTATCCCTGCGCTGCATTCAAGAATGTTGCCGGCTGCAACGTGCCGTCGCCATTTCCAAGCATCAACACGATGCCCTGCGTGGGTAACGTCACGTCGATCTTTCCATCGCGATTGAAGTCCCCGACCACCACGGTAGGATTCGACTGAAACGTCAGCGGAGTAGAACCCACATCGAATGCCCGCGCTCCGGCGAAGGTGCCATCGCCGTTGCCAAGCAGGATACTGACGTCGTTGCTTTCATAGTTCGCTGTCGCAAGATCCGTCGTGCCGTTTCCTCGAAAGTCACCCGCGGCCATGCCCTCGGGCGACAGGCCCGCCGCATATTGAGCGAACTTGTTGAGCGTGCCGTCGCCATTGCCAAGCAGGATACGGACATTGTTCGTCACTTGATCAGTTAGCGCTACGTCCGGCTTGCCATCTCCGTTGAAATCCGCAACGATAACGTCGACCGGATCGACTGCATAGTCATAAGCGACGGGAGCCGCGAAGGTTCCATCGCCATTCCCCAGTAGCACCGAAACTGCCGTGCTTCCCCCAGTAAAGGAATGAGTATCCGCCTCAAGGATGTCGAGTTTGCCATCCAGATTTAAGTCGGCCACAACAATTCCCAGAATGGAGGCCGAGAACGAGTAACTCGCCCCGGTATCGAACGTCCCGTCTCCTTTTCCCAGAAGGATCGTTACGTCGATTCCGTTGTTGTTGCTGAACGCAAGATCGGGCTTGCCGTCGCGGTTAAGGTCACCCGTCGCCAGAGCCACTGGATAGGCTCCCGTCGGAGTCGTTAAGGCTGGCCCGAATGTGCCGTCCCCATTTCCAAGTAGGACATCCACTCCCGCGGAAAAATCTGTCGCGGCCAGGTCAAGCTTGCCGTCGCCATTGAAGTCTGCCACCACGATGCGCTGCGTTACATCGCTGGTGGGATAGCTCGTCGCGGCACGCAGGGTTCCGTCGCCATTGCCGAGCAACACTGAGACTGCCTTAGTGCCCGCGAGAGCAACAGCAACGTCGGGTTTCCCGTCTCCATCGAAATCACCGGTTGCCACGCCAGTTGGTTGCGTGCCGACTGCATAGGTAACCGCTGGACGAAATGTGCCGTCACCATTGCTCAGCAGCACGCTGATGGTGTTGTCCAAGCTGTTAGTTGCAACGATATCTGCTTTGCCGTCTCCGTTGAGATCAGCAACCGCCACCCACGCCGGGCCGCTGCCAATAGGATCGTGTGGTGTCGATACTAGGTTTACTTGCGCGCCCGATACCCACGGAAGAAGCACGGCGCAAACGAGCGAGACACAAAGGCCAAAGTGGCGTAAGCGGGGCATCAATCGTGCCTCCTGGATAACTCACGATTGTCTTGTTGTGGATAAAAGTCAATGGTGCCAAAGAGCCTTGCATCCCTTTCACCAACACTAAGGAAAGACCTCTATTGTCCCATTTTCTTTCCGAGAAGTAGGGTCGCGATACCGCCAGCAGCATTTCGGCGATACCCGCGGAGCCAAACCCCAGCAACAGTCATCCAATCCCACAGGAGGATGACCGACATGTATCACGTGCGCCAGGAGGACTTGCCCTTTGTTGGTAGTTCGCACGAGTTTGTTGGAACCGATCAGGGCAACACTGGAGTCTCGGTGTTCCTATACAACGGGAAGCCCGGCTCGGGTCCGCGACCGCACCGGCATCCTTATGACGAGATCCAGTTCATCCGTGAAGGCCGTGGCCTGTGGACCGTAGGCGATAAGACCTTCGAAGGCGGCGCTGGAGACATCTTTGTCATCAAGGCCGGCGAGATCCACAGCTTTAAGGCGATTGGTGATTCACCACTGGTGCAACTCGACATTCATCTCAGTCCCCGCTTCATCCAAGAAAATCTATAGTGTGCTGAAAGCGATGGTCTGAACTCGATAGGATTCGAGAATGACGTATGATAGCCGCCTCGCCACGATCGAGTCTGACGTTTGTGGATTCGTATGGGCTGCCTGCTCCGACATGGTCGCAGGCAGAGATGGAGGTCAAAGCCAGGAGAAATCATGTTGAGCGAGGGAAACACAACCAGATCAAGAGTTACCTTGCACGCGGTTTCAAGCCTTGATGGGTTCATCGCGAGGAAAGATAACAGTGTCTCGTGGCTAGAGGCTGATGGAAGCGTCTACGAAGCGGGAGTTTCGATTTCTCAGGAAGAAATCGCGGCCTTCATCAAATCCATAGATTGTTATGTGCTCGGTTCCCGCACCTATGAACATGCGCTTGAACTGGGCTGGCCGTATGGCGATACTCCCACCGTAGTGGTTACGGGAAGAAAATTGCCGTCGACAAGGAATAACGTCGAGTTCTATTCGGGTGATCTCCAGACACTGCTTGATGAGAAACTCGCGCCTCGATATCGAAATATCTGGCTCGTGGGCGGAGCCGTGTTATCGCAGCGTTTTCTCGAACTCGGCTTGGTGGACGAAATCAGGTTGACGGTAGCTCCTGTCCTGTTGGGCGACGGACTGCGGCTATTCGGTGGCTCTCTAGCGGAAGAGAGATGGGATTTAAAGAACGTGGTTGCGTACAAGAACGGCTTTGTTGAGTTATCGTACTCCGCCTCTACCGTTCGCGAATGACTTGACCGGAGTCGCAATCTTCGGGTCCCTACTCTCGCTTGACGTCGTCTTTTGAATCCGGCTATTATAGGCGAACAAACGGCGAATATGTCCAGCCTGCCTCTCCTCCCCGACTCCGGCACTCGCCTTGTCGGTATCGCCCGCCTTGCAGCGCATGGAGAATCCGTGAGGCAGGGCCATGAAGTCGAGTACTTCACTTTGCCCGTGCGTTCCCTGCTCAACCGCTGCACCGGGGTGCGTATGCCGTTTACCTGGACCATCAATCCCTATCGCGGCTGCGAATTCGCCTGCAAATACTGTTATGCGCGCTATACCCACGAGTTCATGGAGAAGCGCGATGGCATCGACTTCGAGCAGAAGATTTATGTCAAGCAGCACGCGGCCAATCTTCTGCGCCAGGAGCTACGACGAGTCAAGCCCGGCGAAGAGATCGCGCTGGGCACGGCAACCGATCCTTACCAACCTGCCGAACGGCGCTATGAAATCACCCGAACCATCCTCGAGGAATTTGCACGACACCAGGGTCTCGAACTGGGCATCGTTACGAAATCGAATCTGGTAGTCCGCGACACCGATCTATTAAAGAAGATCAGCGAGAACAACCAACTTTTTGTGAATATCACCATTACGACTCTGAACGCCGATCTCGCGCGGATTCTCGAACCGCGCGCGCCGCGTCCTGATCTTCGGCTGGAAGCGATGCAGAAATTGAATGAGGCCGGAGTGAATGCGGGAGTCATTTGCGCTCCGGTCATGCCGGGGATTACGGACTCGCCGAAAGATCTCGAAGCTCTGGTTCGCGCCGTGGCTGAGGCGAAAGGGAAATATATTTTCGCCAATCCACTATTTTTGAAACCCTGTTCGGCGGCGGTGTTCCTTCCGTTTCTCGATCAGGAATTTCCAAAACTCGCAGCCAGCTATCGAGAACGGTATAAAGATGGAGCATTCCTTCCTAAAACCTACGGCCAGCGAATTTCACAACTGATGTCGCGCCTGCGAGAGAAGTATGGCATCCGTAACTCGTATGAGCGCTACAGCCGGAAGAGTCATCCGGCGGTCGAAGTGAGCAGCGAACAGCTCTCGCTTTTCTAGATTCCCCAACGCTCAGACGTCATCCCGAGCGGAGCGAGGGATCTGGCGTGGAGTGCCTATGAATTCAAAGTCGAAACATCGCCGGCCAGATCGTTCGCCCTATCGTGTTCAGGATGAACTCACGAATGAAAGGGGGGTCGTTACAAATATCTTCTGCTGCAGGCCCTATAATCAAAGACTCAGACGATGAGCTCCTCTACCATCCCCCCTCCGCCTCCCCCGCGACCTCCTGCAAAGCTCGCGCGGTTCTGGCGCCGCGTCACTGAGGGGATGGAGCTCAACCAGCTCTGGTCGCAGTTCCGCTCTGACGCGAAGGCCAGCTACCGACTTTACTCGCGCGACGTCAAGCCGGGTGAGCCGACTGAAACCCGGGTTCGGCGTTTCTTTCATACCTTCCAGCAGTTTGCCTGGGCGATTCTCGAAAAGCTGACTCCGGCACGGCGTGTCCTGTTGCTGCTGGCGATTCTGCTCCTGCTGATGCCTGCAGGTGGATGCCACTTTCGCGGCGAAAACGGCGATGTCACGGTCGGTGAATTCGACTTCCGCTTCTATGGCGGAGTAGTGATGTTCGTCGTTCTCATGCTCGAGGTAGCCGACCGCGTAGTCATGAAGCGTGACTTGGAGATCGCGCGTGACATCCAGCGCTGGCTGCTGCCGCCTTCCCCACCGCCCGTGCCCGGACTGACTATCGCCTTCGCGACGCGTCCCGCCAACACCGTCGCCGGAGACTACTACGACGTCTTTGCGCGCCCCGGCGGCTCGCGCTTCCTCATCTCTGTCGCCGACGTGGCGGGCAAGAGCATTCCGGCGGCACTGCTCATGGCGACATTCCAGGCCAGCTTAAAGACGCTTTCGTCCACACCAACCTCGCTCGAAGAGCTGGTCACAGCCATGAACCGCTATGCCTGCTTGAACAGCCAGGGCGGGTTGCGTTTCACCACGGCGTTTATTGCAGAGTTCGATCCGCAGAGTCGCGCACTCACCTACATCAATGCGGGACACAACACCCCTGTCCTGCGACGCAAGTCGGGAGCGATCGAACGCCTCACCGAAGGAGGACTGCCGCTCGGCATTCAATCCGATGCTCCTTATCAGTCGGGACGAGTGGTGCTTGAATCGGAAGACTGGCTGCTGGTCTTCACCGACGGATTGGTGGAGGCGGTGAATGGGCGTGATGAAGAGTATGGCGAGGAGCGCATGATCCGTATTCTGGACGGCAGCGCGGCCGTCACCCCGGAAAAAGTTCTAAGCCGCATGATGGTCGACGTAGACGCCTTCGTAGGCACCACGCCGCAGCACGACGACATTACGTGCCTATTGGTGAAGGTGGGATAGCTCGCGGCAATCTTCGCGGGTAGGAACCAGAAAGAAGTTATTCGCAACGGTCGCGAAGAACCATTTCTTCTCTGCGTGTCGAAACCCTTACGGTAAACCAGTGGTCTCCCTGTCACAGTTGACAGTTTCCTCGTTCCCGCTCACCTCTTAAACTCCCCCGCATACCGGAGGTCGATTAATCCCATGAAATACCAGCTCAACTTTCTTGTGGTCACAGCGTTCCTGTTCACTAGTCTTGGGGTATTTGCGCAACAAGAGACTCCAGAATCGTCCCCTGACGTTTCTTTTTGGGTTCTGTACTGGGGACAACCCAGAGTGATTCTGTTTGGTCCCGACGAGGAAGCCTTCAACAACAACATCCACGAAATCATGTTCCCCTGGAATGACCATGAAGAACCCTCAAATCCGGGCGTCTTGGATGCCAATGTCCAATGGTTGAAGGATCATGCAAAGGATCGCTTTTATATTGAGGGGTACGCGTCCTCAAGAGGTGACGTGATTTACAATCTCGCCCTCTCGCAACGAAGAGCGGATTGGGTCAAGCAACGTCTGATAAGCCGGGGTATCCCAGAGAATCGGATCGTTATGGCGGTGGGATGGGGGCAGCTGTATCCGGTTTGTCCGGAAACGAACGACGAATGCTGGACTAAGAATCGGCTCGTCCGCTTAGTTTACTCCCCGAGTTGAGAGCAACGACAAATAGGAACGCTCGGTGCTTCGGCGGGTTGCCACATCTTACCTCACCGCGGGTGCCCCATTTCTCGTGTCCTTTGCGAGAAGTGGGGCTTTGGACTCGAAGGATGAACACAGGCGCGACAGCATTGGTTTTTAGCTAATTCTGAAAAAACCGTCCCGGCCTCTCTGGGAAAAGCCCGCAGCTGACCGTTGGCGGCACGGCTGAAGCGACGCCCTCCACAAGAAGCAGTTGAGACGTTCGGATCGACACATATGTGGCGGAGTTGACGAGCCCCACTTCTCGCAAGATGCAGTGAAGCGTTCCCGCGCCGAGCGTCTTGGCTTCGCAGATCTCGGGACACAGCCTTTCGTCTCTCTGTACATCCACAGCAAATTGTGTCATACAGTCTTGTCACTCTTGATGACAACAGTGGAGGTTCCATCCAATGAATTGCGCGCGGCGTTTCCCTTGTGCACTCATCGTCTTAGCTCTGCTACTCATATTAACCAGTATTGGGCGCGCTGCGACTGAGATTGATCTCCACACCTTCATCAGTTCTCCTCAAGGCTACTCGCCGCAGGCGGGGTTGATTCAGGATGCCGCTGGAAATTTATATGGCACGACCGCTCGCGGCGGAACCCACGACTTAGGATCAGTTTTCGAATTCATCCCCAACACACAAGGCGGCTACACCGAAAAAGTTCTTCACAGCTTCGATCTATCAGATGGCTTCCTGCCCGTTGCCAGCGTGGTCATGGATCCTGCCGGAAACCTTTATGGAACAACTTCGCTTGGTGGCTCGACGGGCTTGGGGGTGGTTTATGAGCTGAGCCCAAACAGTGACGGAACCTGGACTGAAACCGTACTGCATTCTTTCGCGGGAGGCACGGATGGCTCCCAGCCTACGTGCCAACTCGCTCTCGACTCATCGGGAAATGTTTATGGAACCACTACCGACGAAGGCTATTCCACCTTTGGGGAAGTCTTTGAGCTGACGCCCGGTTCAAGCGGATGGACGGAGACAGTGATCTATCACTTTAGAGGAACAACAGATGGCGCTACGCCTCACGGCGGTTTAGTCGTCGACGCGCAAGGCGATCTTTTCGGAACGACCCAAACCGGCGGCTCCGGCTCCGGGACCGTATTCAAACTACATTTTTCCGGGAGCGCATGGATGGAGACTACAATCCACAGCTTCACCGGAACGGACGGCGGTTCTCCCCTGGACACTCTAACGCTCGACCAGCAAGGTAACTTGTGGGGAACTGCAGCAGATGGCGGCCAGGGCGGCGAAGGAACGGTTTTCGAACTCTCCCTGCAAGCCGGCAAATGGGTGGAGACCACAATTTATTCGTTTCACAAAGGCGGTGACGGAAATGGTCCGTGGGGTGGCGTTGTCATCGATAGCGCAGGCAATCTTTACGGCACAACGTCCGCCGGAGGCGGCGTCACCACCTGTAATTCAGGTGCGCAATTAGCCGGTTGCGGAACGGCCTTCGAACTCATTCCCAATTCTGATGGCACCTGGACAGAAAAAATTCTTCATACGTTCGGCACTGGTCACGACGGAGCTATGCCTCTCGGCGGCGTCATTCTTGGGAGTCAAGGCCAACTTCTGGGAACAACTTCCATCGGAGGCCCTCATACCAGCGGATCCGTATTTCAGTTGACCCCCACCTCTCAAGGACGCTGGCCGGAAACCGTGATCGGCTCATTCCCAAATCGTGACGGTGCCGCCTCAAGAACTCCTCTGGTGTTTGACTCGGCTGGAAATCTGTACGGCACCACTTACGAGGGTGGAACTGCGGATTGCTCCCTTAACCAGGAAATCGGTTGCGGCACTGTGTTTGAACTCAGTCCTAAGTCAGGTGGCGGATGGAAATATTCCCTGCTTTACAGCTTCAAAGGCAGCGGCGACGGCGCGAATCCTTGGGGCGCAGTAACTCTTGATTCGGCAGGTAACCTGTACGGAACGACCGTGAACGGGGGAACCGGACCCTGTGCACTTACAGTGATCGTCCAGGGCTGCGGTACGGTGTTTGAGCTTTCTCCGCCAACCCGCCAGGGTGGTCAATGGACCGAAAAAGTGCTCTACAGTTTTGCCGGCAAGTCAGACGGAAGTAATCCATCCGCCGCAGTCGTCCTCGACGCCAACGGAAATCTCTATGGCACGACCGCCGGTACAGAAGGCGGAGTTGAATCGAACTACGGTACAGTCTTCGAACTAGTTCCGGGCGCCAATGGCCAGTGGACCGAAACTGTATTGCATGCCTTTTCGGGTTCGGACGGGAGATATCCCTACTCTACCCTCACATTTGACTCCGCCGGAAATCTGTATGGAACCGCAAGCGGCTCCAGTGTCGCCGAAGGCAACGTCTTCGAACTTTCGCCAAACGCAGGCACCTGGACGCTCACCGTTCTTTACAACTTTCAAGGAGCCAGCGACCTCGGATGTCCTGGAGCCGGAGTCATCTTTGACTCCGCCGGAAATCTCTACGGCACCGGAGCGTGCGGCGGCTCGATCTACGGAGGCGTTTTCGAACTCTCTCCGGGTTCAAACGGCCAGTGGACGGAAAACGCTTTGCTGACGCTAAAGAAAACCGACGGTGAATATCCCTACGGAGGATTGGTGTTCGACTCAGCCGGAAACCTTTTCGGCGCTGCCTATCAAGGCGGCAACTCTCCCACATGTGCGCAGGGCTGCGGCACTATCTTCGAACTTACACCAGCCGGTGGGACCTGGACGGAAACCATCTTGCACAATTTCAACGGCGGTCTCGATGGTTCCAGCGTCTATGCGGGTCCTACCGTCGACTCAGCCGGAAACCTATACGGAACCACTAGCGCGGACGGAAACGGGAACGAAGGAATTGTTTATGAAATAAAGCTGCACTAGACCAGCGATTCGTGTCGGCGACATACTTCAAGATCCGGCATCGCGCTTCACAGCTGATCACTTATGTTACCAGAGGCTGATTGTCATGAAAGGTGTCTACAGGCTTGTTTTCTCACTCGTCCTCTCATCACTAATCGCTTCACCTGCTTTTGCAGCCGAACCGCAGAAAAACGATTCACTGTCAAGTTTGCCGCTCGCCGATCAAGTCGTAATTTCCCGCGCGATCGGCAAAGACAGTTCGGCATTCTTCGCGCACGCGACTCCAGGCAAGTTCGAGATGCAAAGTCATGCTGGGATGTTGGATGCGACCTTCACCGCGGATGGCGCTCGCTTCACTTCCTCCGACCATAACTGGGGTCTTAAATTGATCGGCTACGGAGCATCTCAGCCAACCGTCACCGCGAAACAAATTTCCCCTTCAGCTCAGGCGAACCTGGTGGCGTACCGCTACGCCGCGCTCACGGGATGGTATGAAAACGGTCCATCCGGTGTAGAACAAGGATTCACCATCGAGCGTCCACTGCCGGGCTCGCATCACGGCGATTTGACGATAGCCTTGGAGTTGTCCGGCAACCTCACTGCCGTCGTCGATCAGGATCGTCGTGGACTCACCTTGGTCGATCACGCAAAGAAATCCCGATTGCGATACTCGGACCTCCAGGCCTACGATGCCAATCACCAGAGCCTGCCCGCGACAATGTCAGTTGACGGCAGTCTTCTTCTTCTCCGTGTGGATGACCGGCACGCCAAATATCCCATTGTCGTAGATCCTATTGTCCAGCTTGCCGAACTGACGGCGTCGGACGGCAAGTCGGATGACGGATTAGGTTTTTCAGTTTCTGTGAATGGCGACACTGTAGCTGTCGGTGCACCGAGTGCGGTGGTTGGTTCCCATCAGGGAGCAGTCTACGTCTTCGTAAAACCGACATCCGGATGGACAAATGAGACCCAGGCAGCTAAGCTCACTACCTCGGACGACGTCGTGGCGGACCAATTTGGGTGGTCGGTAGCCGTACAGGGCAACACCGTCGTGGCTGGCGCTCCTAACATTTGCACTTTGAATCAGCCCGGCAGAGCTTATGTCTTCGTCAAGCCCGCCAGCGGGTGGACCGACATGACCCAGACCGCGGAGCTAACTTCAACAGACGGGGCATGCTTCGGCTACAGCGTGGGCATTGATGGCAACACGATTGTCGTCGGAGCTCAAGCTACGTCATCCACTTTGCAAGATGCCGGGGCTGCCTACGTGTATGTCAGGCCTACTGGCGGCTGGATCAACATGACCCAGACGGCCAAACTAACCGCTTCCGATCCCGTAGCCGGCAACGATCTCGGATACGCCGTCGGCATTAGCGGAAATACCATTGTGGCTAGCGCGCCCTATGCCCGAGAAAATTTGTTCGGGAAAATCTACGTTTACGAGCAACCCTCGGGTGGTTGGACTGATGCGACGGAGAACGCTCAACTAACCGCCAGCAACACGGAAAATCTGGCACTTTCACTCGCGATTTCAGGAGACACGGTGGTCTCGGGCGATCCTGATAACGGCGACGGAGCTGCCTACGTTTACGTGATGCCCAGCGGTGGATGGGTGACGAGCTCAACGCCAAATGCCGTGTTGACGGCTTCTGACGCTACTGGGCGCATACAGTTTGGTTGGTCGGTCGGGGTGTCGGGGAAGCACATCGTTGTAGGCGCCAACAAGAATCGGTCCTTCAGAGGAACGGCATATCTCTACACGGAACCAGCCGGAGGATGGGTGACTACCTCTCACTTTAATGCAGAGCTACACGCCGCGGACGGAGCACCCGGAGCGCAATTCGGTATTTCCGTCGCAATCAACGGAAGTACCATTGTCGTAGGCGCCGACGACCAAACCGTCGGGGGCAACGCGTTTCAAGGCGCTGCTTATGTCTTTTGAAATGGACGATGAAAAATCGAATGGGTGAGGTCGGGCGGCTGGCCGTCATCTTAACCATCACGGACCGGGGTTTTTACTTCATCGCTTCCGCATACATGCGATGGAACGCGTGGACGCCTTTTTCCTGTTTCACGCTGTAGCGGCCTCTTTCATAGCTCCGGGAATGCAGGTTCTTCTGGACGATTTCGCAGATGGCGACATCTTCTATCTGTATCTGATCGCTGAATTCGACCGAGGCTTTCGCGGCCGCGCTGCCTAGATCTTTCTCCGGCAAATACCACTCGAAGATCGCCAGCGAATGCTCGGCATCGACCGGCAAAACAATATTTAATGAAACGTTGTCGGGATAGCAGTTCAGCATCCAGTTGGGAAACGCCCAGAAGTAGTCGGTGGTCAGATCCTCGCGAGCCTCCTGATAGCGCCGCGGCGTTGCATCCCCTGCCTGTGCGCCACGAATCGGACTGAACTGCCGCACATGCCGCGGATAAGGCTCGACGGTATAGGCGTTGTAATCCAACTCTTTGTTCAATCCAGGATGCACGCTGGGCAGGTGGTATCCCTCAAGATAGTTGTCGACGTAGGTCTTCCAGTTGCACTTCATCTCGTAGGTGCGGCGCTCGAAGAGCTTCATCGATGAGAAGTCGAACTTCTCGGCCTGCAGCGGTAGCTCGCCTAGACTGTCGCGCAACGAATGCGCGTTGGGATCAAGATTGACGAAGATGAGATTGAACCATTCTTCCGTGCGCACTGGCGCTAGCGTGAAGTAAGACGGATCGAAATCCTGGACGCCCTCGAATTCGGGCGCGCTGATCAGCTTGCCTTCGAGGTCGTAGGTCCATCCGTGATACCCACAGCGGAACAGTTTGCGCGAGCCGCATCCTTCTGCCGGAGGACCGGCACGGTGCCGGCAGACGTTGTAGAAGCCGCGCAACTCCCCGCTTGGACCTCGAACCAGAAGCAGGGGCTCTCCGAGCAGGTCGACGGTGAAATAATCACCCGGCTTCGCCAGCTGGTCGCGATGCCCTACTACTTGCCAAGTACGGCGAAAAATCTTTTCTTTTTCCTCGGCGAAAACGGAGGGATCGAAATAGAAGCCCGACGGAACAGACCAGGCGTTGGCGATGTCCGCGTCGATTTGGAGAGACGGTTTTAGAGCAGCCATGGACTTTTGTGTGAATGGTTCGATAGCCAACACTTCTCGAATGCGAATGTCATTGTAAGACAGCGGGCTGAGGGCCGTCTCGTCGCCTTGGAGCACATGTCTCGCTGGTGGACATAGATAAATGGTTGCGAAGTTATGCAACTGATGCGAAATGTGTCACTTTGCGTTGACGAATTTTGTCATCATGCGACGCTACGTCCAACTGGTGAGGTAGCGGCATTACTAGGATCGCTTCAGGAGCGTCCCATCCGACTGCAACCAATGCACTTAACCAAAGGTCACCGCGAACTCCCGATTTGCCTGAAGATGGCGACGCAACTGCAATATGACCTGGCAAGTAGGCATGAAGCCTAAAACAAAAGGGGAGACGAGGATAATGAAGAAACAGAAGGGTTTTTCGTTGATTGAGTTGCTGATTGTAGTGGCGATCATTCTGATCATCGCTGCGATCGCAATTCCGAACCTGTTGCGGGCGCGTATCGCCGCCAATGAGTCGTCCGCGGTGAGTTCCATCCGTACCATCAACACCGCCGAAGTGACCTACCAATCGGCTTATCCGACTTGGGGCTACGCTGATACTCTTGCGAAGTTGGGGCCTGGCGGCGTAGGTGCAACCTGCCCAGCTGGTGGACCGACACAGGCGAATTCTTGCCTGGTTGACAGCGTTCTGTCGAACGCGACCACGGCCGGCAAAGCCAAGAGTGGCTTCTATTATGCTTTGACCGCAGCGCAGGGTGCAGGCGGCACGCTTTACCTGACCTATACGGCGGGCACAGCTCCGGCAGCGTTTAACCAGACCGGTGTGCGTGACTTCTGCTCGAACGAAGACGCGGTGGTTCAGTTCTCCGCTGGCGCTTCGGGCGCAACCCCGGCGGGTGCTGGCGCTTGCGTCGGACCGACTTACCAGCCGTTGCAGTAATCGGAGTCTAGCTCCAGTACCTGGGGGAAGGGTACGAAAGCCAGGGCGCCTGACCTAAGGGTCGGGCGCCCTCCTTTTATTTCTACTTAATTTCTACCGATTGGCGCAAGCCGGGCCGGTTTCTCCGTTCCCACGCAGGGCGGCGACATCCAGGGCGGCGTCCCAGAGTGACACATCTTGTCACTTTCCGGGACAAAATCTGACACAACCGCGAGAAATGCCATTGAGGGCGGGATTATCCCGGGTAACGAAAGATTGCCTAAACCCTGAAAACAAAAGCGTGTTAGCTCGGTCGGGGGCTCCCGTTGGTAACTTCAGGGTCTGGTCGGTAAAATGCGAATATTAATCGGCAATTGGGTCTACTGAGACCACACTTGTAAATGGAGAAGAGGGAAAACGAGATGCGGAAACAGAAGGGTTTTTCGTTGATTGAGTTGCTGATCGTAGTCGCGATCATTCTGATCATCGCTGCGATCGCCATTCCGAACCTGCTGCGCGCGCGTATTGCTGCCAATGAATCGTCCGCGGTCAGCTCGATCCGTACCATCAATACAGCCGAGGTGACGTATCAGTCTGCTTATCCGACGTGGGGCTATTCTGACACGTTGGCCAAGCTGGGACCTGGCGGCGTGGGTGCGACTTGCCCCGCTGGCGGCCCGACTCAGGCTAATGCTTGCTTGATTGACAGCGTTCTTGCCAACGCGACCGCTGCGGGTACCGCGAAGAGCGGCTACTACTATGCTCTGACTGCTGCACAGGGCGTGGGCGGCACGTTGTATCTGACCTACACTGCCGGCACGGCGCCGGCGGCGTTCAACCAGACCGGTGTGCGCGACTTCTGCTCGAACGAAGACGCAGTGGTCCAGTTCTCTGCTGGCTCCTCAGGTGCGGTACCTGCGGGCGCTGGTGTCTGCGTTGGACCTACCTACCAGCCGCTGCAGTAAGTTAGGCTGAGTTTCGAGGGTCACAAACCCGAAGCGCCGGACCGAAAGGTCCGGCGCTTCTTTTTTTTGCCCCCTATCTCTCACTCTTCTTGTTCTGAATCGACATCGGCCTCCGAGACCTACGCACCCTCGATGTCATTAATCAATCATGACTCTCAGTCTCAAAACGAAACTCCACTTGCCAGGTTTTGTCGTAGCGGAACGACAATAAGTGTCGCTTAATTCCTTAGCCTCTCCGGCACAGCTGGGTATGAGCGACGTAAGACACTGATAAGGAGATGCTTACGCTCGCGGCAAGGGATAGCCGCGCGTGTATGAGGACTGGCTGCCGAAGTGCAAGAGAATAGCTGACACAAGCGTTCAAAAGGAAATCATGAGGCGGAGCAGAGGATTCTCGCTGATTGAATTGCTGATTGTCGTAGCGATCATTCTGATCATTGCGGCGATTGCAATTCCCAATCTGCTGCGCGCCCGCATTGCCGCTAACGAAGCGTCGGCGGCGAATTCGATTCGCAAGATTGCCACGGCCGAAGTGGCGTATTCCACTGCCTTCCCAACGGTGGGCTATGCTCCGGCTCTTACGAACCTGGGAGGACCCGCAACCAATTGCACTCCGACGACGGTGACGGCCTGCATTCTGGACTCTGTCCTGTCGGGTGGAACCAAGAACGGTTACCAATTCGTCGCCATCGGGAGTGCTCAGGGCGCGGGATCTACGAATTCACTCTTTGTGGCCGGTTCGGCGCCTGTGGCCTTCAACCAGACGGGAGTGCGGAGCTTCTGCACCGTGACCGACGGAGTATTGCGCAGCGTAAACAACGGGAGCTGGAGGATCGCCGGCGAACAACCAAGCGACCTGTATCGCTTATCCGACGACAGCAATAAAGTTTGGCGAGTGCCTCGGGGGAGGGGTACAAAGCCAGAACGGGCCAGGACGCGAGTCCTGGCCTTTTACTTTGGTAACAGCTCGCACCACTGCGGCCAACGCGATTCGGGCCTTCCGCCGCTTATAATTTGAGAGAAGAAACTACTGTTCCGATGGTTGCGATCGAAATTCTTGGTCTGGAAAAGACCTATTCCGTAGGCTTTTGGCGCAAGCGTCCAAAGTGCGCTTTGCGCCCCCTGCACCTGCAGGTCGAGCAGGGGGAGATCTTCGGCTTCCTCGGGCCTAACGGCGCGGGCAAGACCACGACGCTCAAGATGCTGATGGGGCTGGTTTTTCCCACCGGCGGAACAGCGAAAATTCTGGGGCTGGAAATCAACGATCCGAACATGAAAGCGCAGATCGGTTTCCTGCCCGAGCAGCCTTACTTCTACGACTACCTTACCGCCCGCGAATTGCTCGAATATTTCGCAGGGCTCTCGGGAGTTCCGGCAAAAGAGCGATCGCGCAGAGCAGAAGAGATGCTGGTTCGCGTGGGATTGAAAGACGCGGGTGGGGTGCAACTCAGAAAGTTCTCCAAAGGAATGTTGCAGCGCGTGGGCATCGCGCAGGCCATCATCCATGAACCGAAAGTGGTTTTCTTTGACGAGCCCATGTCGGGGCTCGATCCCATGGGCCGGCGCGAAGTGCGCGACCTGATGGATCAACTTCGCCAGGAAGGCAAGACGGTCTTCTTCTCGACGCACATTCTTTCGGACGCTGAAGCTCTATGCGACCGGGTGGCGATCATTAATCTGGGAGAGCTGCAAGGAGTGGGGGCCGTCGCCGATCTGACTTCAAGCGTGCAGAACAACGTGGAAATCATCTGGCAAGGGACGGCGGTGCCGCAATCGCTGCGCGCATTAGGTGCAGAGTGCCACGTCGCCGGAGACACGGTTCGTGCCATCTTGCGCGAAGCGAATCAGGATGCGGCGATTGAAGCCCTGCGCCGCGAGCGCGTACGTTTGATCTCTGTGGTTCCGGTGCGGACCTCGCTCGAAGATTATTTTATGCAGAAGCTCAAGCCCGCCGAAGCGGCCGCCGGGGTGCGGCGATGAATTCGCGCATCGGATTAATCGCTTCGAACACTTTCCGGGAAGCAGTGCGCGACCGCGTGCTCTACAACCTGATCGCGTTCGCGCTGCTGATGTCGGGAGCGTCGATTCTGGTGGGACAGATCTCCATCGATATCGAGCGCATGGTGGTCATCAACCTCGGATTGACCGCCGTTTCGTTGTTTGGAATCGTGATCGCGATTTTTATCGGCATAGGCCTGGTATCGAAAGAGATCGACCGGCGCACGTTGTATACCGTGCTCTCGCGTCCGGTGAGACGGTGGGAATTCATCGTCGGAAAATTTGTGGGACTGGCGGGAACGCTGGTCGTGAACACGTTCTTCATGGCGATCGGCGTCTTCGGAGCCTTGTTGTATGTGTCGCATCACTTTCAGGTGTCGGACCGCTGGCTGTTCGCGGCGCTGTATTTCATCGTGCTGCAATTCTTGATCATCACCTCGCTGGCTCTGCTGTTTTCGTCGTTCTCTTCGCCGCTGATGTCGGCAGTGTTCGCGTTCTCGCTCTTTGTGGTGGGAACGTTCGCGGAAGACTTGCGCGGATTTGCCGGGCTGACTACGGGAGCCGTGCGCTGGCTGGCAACAGGCGCCGCGTACCTGGTTCCAAACTTCTCGGCGCTGAACGTCATTACCTCCGTGGCTCACGAGCAGCCAGTTTCAGGACAACTGATCGCCTACAACACGGCCTACGCGCTGATCTACACCACCATGGCGCTGAGCGGCGCGGTGCTGATCTTCGAGCGCCGGAACCTGAAATGAAGCGGTCGCGCCAAACTACGATTATCGCCTCGGTTCTACTTCTCGCCTGCATGGCGGCATCGGTTCTCTTGCTATTCAAGATCGACAAAATGCGTACGGGAGCTACGCTCGAAGAAGTGCTCTACATCTCTTCTCCCAAGGCGCTCAAGCGTATGAGCATGGGATACGACGGATTGCTGGCCGACATTTATTGGACGCGGGCGGTGCAATACTTTGGCGGCCGGCATCATGCGGGAGCCAAAGACTACAACCTGCTTGGGCCGCTGCTTGAGATCACGACCACGCTCGACCCGAAGTTGATCGTGGCGTACCAGTATGGCGGAAATTTCCTGGCACCGGAACCACCAAATGGCGCAGGCATACCGCAAGCCGCGATCAAGCTTATTAACTACGGCATTCAACACAATCCTGACGACTGGCATCTCTATTACCAGCTGGGATTCATTTACTACATGGAATTGAACGATTACCCGCGTGCGGCCCAGGCCTTTGCGCGCGGCGGAGAGATTCCTGGAGCGCATCCGTGGCTGAAGTTGCTGGCGGCGCAAATGGCAGAGCGCTCGCAAGACGTGCAAACTGCTCGCATGATGTGGGCGACGACGTTTGAAACGACCAATGACAAGGCCATCAAGTACAACGCGGCATCCCACCTCCGCGCCTTGCAGGCCGATCAAGAAATCACCGGTCTGGAAACTGCAGTTGGACGATACCGGCAGGTGACCGGACATCTTCCTGCGAGTTTCGGCGATCTGGTGAGCGCCGGCATCCTGCGCGGAATGCCGGTAGATCCGCTGGGGAATCCCTACAAGCTCACTCGCGATGGACGCGTCGAGTTGCGCTCGCCCGATGACTTCCCTTTTGTGACGAAGGGACTGCCGCCAGGATACGTGCCGCCGAAAACGCCGAAAGTGCTGCCGACAGATTAGTAGCAGTTCTCAGTTCCCGGTTCTCGCTCGGACCGGGTTCCCAGCAACCTCAACCTTTGGAAAACATTCTCGTTGACAGTGTGAATTCGCTCCCTAGACTGAGGGCATGGAAGTCCGTTTGACGCCGGGCAGGAAGCGCAGCTTTCGGAAATCGCCAGGCATGCCGGAACCGATACCGAGCGACTGGTGAAGGATGCGGTGGCGCGCTTGCTTGAACAAGACGCTCGCTTTCGCGCTGCCGTGCGTGAAGGTATCGCGCAAGCCGACCGCGAAGAATTTACTGAAGAAGAAGAGATGGACGCGCGCATCGAGCGGATGTTGAATTCCTGATGCGCATCCGCTGGACGCCCACAGCCGCGGCCGACCTAAAAAACATCTACGATTGCCGGTAGTGGTGCAGTTTGACAAAACTGCACCACTACCCGATTACCTCACAGAACACGAACCTCATTTGGCAAATCCCACCATCATTGAGATCCGCAAAGCCGCTCTGTCGCTTAAAAACGTTTCCCATGCGCGGACGGCAGGAACGCGAAGAAGGCACTCGTGAATTGCTACATCGGCGCCTGCCGCACATCGTCGCCTATCGTGTAAGAACCGACGCTGTCGAGATCTTGCACATCTGGCATCCCGCACAAGATAGCTAGCCAAAACCAAGTTGCTTTGGGTCCGTTAGTATGTTGCGCATGTCTTCCGATGGCCCTATGCTCTGGCCTACTTTCGTGAATTGGTGGAGGGAGACTTCTGCTCGCGATGGGACTTTGAGTGCTACGCGGCAGTTGGTGCGGGAACTTTACGAATTCTTGCGTGATTCCCTGCCCGACAGGCGGCGGCAGCGGTATGGGGACATCGATTATGACTTCAATTTTCATGTGAATACGACCGGCGCGACCGTCAGCTGGTGCGAACGGTTGTTGGGACACTTCCTGTCTCCGTATCAGCCGACCGAGCCTGACTTGTTTCACGAAATGCTGGCGGCATTGGCGATTGATTTTTCGCAATTTACCTTTGTCGATCTCGGGTCGGGTAAAGGACGAACGTTGTTGATGGCGTCGGACTATCCTTTTCGCCGCATACTCGGAGTGGAACTCTTGCCAGAACTGAACCAAGCCGCGCAAGAGAATATCCGCGCCTATCGCAGCCCTGCGCAGAAATGTTTCGTTGTCGAATCTATTTGCGGCGACGCTCGCGACTTCGTCTTCCCGGAGGAGCCGACCGTGCTGTACCTGTTCAATCCCGTATCGGAGACGATTCTGCGCGAAGTTATCGGCAAGTTGGAGAAGTCGCTCGTTGAGCGGCCATGTCCCATCCAGATTCTTTACCACAATCCACTTCTAGAGAGAGTTCTGGAAGAATCGAGTTTGCTTCGAAAAACCTCAAGCACACACCAATATTCGATCTATGAAGCCAACATCTGAAGGTGTCAGCGGTATTTTTCGGCATCGAATTTGAAGTCGACGAGATCATCGCGATAATCGATTTTAATGTCGAGGAAATGAAGCATCACAAATCCCAGGAACCCCGAGATTTCGGTTCCATCGTCTTCGCTAAGCTTGGTCAGGTCCCAGGAAGTCATGTCTTCATTCGCTTGCCTCAGGTGTCCGAACTCCAGGGTAAGCTTGTCGGCGCTGTAGACGTTTTTGACTGAGCCGCTCAATCCCTTCACCATCGTGTCGGAATCGCCATGCACCTTGGTGACTTCGCGCGCAGCGGCCGGAGAGATCGCGTTGTTAAAGGCTCCGGTATCGAGCAGGAACAACTTCATCGTCGTTCCACCAATCTTCGTAGGCACCAACAGCTCGTGGCCAAAACGAAAGACTGGACTATACGTTTTCATCTCAGGAGAGATGTAGCGATCTTGAAACTCGAGATCTGGGGATGACGGCTTATCGTTGGCGCTCGCGTTTCCCTGGTCCGATTCATTGTGGATTGCGGAATCGCCGCTGTCGGTTTGCAGCGACATTTTAGGAGCAGGAGCGTTCGGAGGTTGGGGCAAAGGAGTGAGCTTGAGTTTCTGGTTGGGAAAGTCGATGTCGACCAGGAAGTCCTCGAAGACGTCGGCGCCAATCAAGCCGTCATCCCCCATGACGGAGCGCTTTTTCAGGACCTCGACGGTGCAATCGCGAAATTCCAGTTCGCCGATCTTGATCGAATCGGCATAGCCGATGTAAGAATCGGCGTTTCCCTTGTCTCCCACGCCTCCGACCTTGGAGTCGGAGATCTTTGTGATTCCGGCTCTTTCCGCCACTCGGCGGTCAACCAGCAGCCCGCTCGCTCCCGTGTCCAGCAACAGTTTCGTTTTATGATCGTTCAACACGACGGTGAGAGCGTAGCTTCGTAAATGCTGAGGGTCCAGAAGCAGGGCTACAAGAGGGGTCTCGGTAGCGGTCACTTTGCTCGCCAGGTGGCAGCGCCGGTCTGGTTCTTTCTCGCGCGCCTTAAGATAGTCGATGTAACTCTGCGTGTCAGTGTGACCTTCCGCATCCTCGTCATTTTCGCCGGCCAGGTAGAGCTCGAGATATTTGATTCGCGCTTCACGATTGAGGGTACTTATCCAGAATTTTTGAATGTCCGGGTCTTGCGGATCGAGCGCATGAGCCCTGTCGATCATGCCCTTTGCGGTGCGATGCATTCCGATCGCCCGGCGGACCCGCGCGATCCCCAGGTAGGCCCGAGGTTCGGCGTTTCCGCTGTTGATAACGTTCGCCCACAATTTCTCGGCGTCAGCGATTTTTCCCTGGCGAAAATCGACTTCGCCCTCGGCAACCTGCAAGGAAGAGCTGACAACGGCGTCCTTCGCTTTGGTGAGGGTTTCCTGCGCTTCGTCTACCTTGCCCAGTTTCAGACAGGAGCGGATGATGCCGACGTACGCATCGACGGACTTCGGCTGTTGCTGAAGAATCCGCTGATACGCCTGGAGGGCGCCGTCGAACTTACCGGATCGCAACAGATGTAACGCGTCATTCAGAGGGTCCGCGGGCTTTGACGCGAGTGCAGGGTCTGGCGGGTTCTCAGCAACCGTTTGGGAAAGCGCGGGGTAAGTCAGTAGCGCAGCAAGCAAGACGTGGCGCAGGCATAGGGACATAGTAGCGTCTCATGCCGGGCGGTCTTCCGCGTGGTTCTCCGGCCAGAGATAGCGCAGTGTGCCACGGGAATGGAGTGAATTCAACCGAGAAAAGCGTCGCCGGAGTCCTAAGGCTCTGACTTCATCGACGAACTTATCACCGAGGCTTTGTGTTCTTTGCCGTCATCGTCAAGCATGATGAGTTTGCCGCGTTCCACGACGTATTTCACCGGTTCACCGACATTCACGTTGGCGGGTTTCGACCAGGGGAACAGCAGTGTTCCTTGGCGATGATGATTTTGTTTCCGGCGTCGATGGTATAGGTCTGGTAGGTTTCCGTGTTGTCGGAGGTGGTCGTCGTTGTGTTTTGCGAATAGTCGGTGCGGTTGCCTTTGTTCTTGTAAGTCGCGTCGGAATTTGTGCTCTGCGTGCTGACTTCGGCCACTTTCTGCTGTTCGGTCGCGGTCAAGGTTCCTGACTTCCAGTGGCGGCTTCCAGCCATCGCTAACGGGGTCAATGCCAGCACAAGAAAAACGGCGAACATTTTGGATTGCATACCAACTCCCCATCGATACGATTCTCTGGCGGGGCATCCTGTCACGTTCGGGCATGGGCTACAACCGCCGTTCGCGAATCCCACCTCAGCTTTTCATCCGGTAGAATGGGGATTGGGGATGTCTGCCGGGTGATCAAGACTCCAACTTCATTCAGGCTGGCGGTAGTTGTGCTGGCCGCTTCGGTTGCGGCGATGGCGGCGGACGTCCATGCAATTGCCCAGGCGGTTGACCAGAGGTACAACCATTTGCACACCCTCGAGGCACAATTCACGGAAATCTACCGGGGCGGGGGGATGGATCGAACCGAAACCGGGGTTTTATGGTTAAAAAAACCCGGCAAGATGCGCTGGGAGTATCGTTCTCCAAGAGAGAAAGTGTTCCTAAGCGACGGCAAGGATGCGTGGTTTTACTTGCCGGGGGACCGGCAAGCAAGGAAGTCTCCGGCAAAGAAGCTCGATGACTTGCGGTCTCCGCTGAGCTTTCTTCTGGGTAAGACGCGGTTGGAGAAGGAATTGCAGGGTTTATCGTTTGCGCAAGATGTGCCTCCGGTGAGCCCCGGCAATGTGGTTTTACGCGGAGTGCCACAAGCGATGGCTGACCGGGTGAGCCAGGTTTTGCTGGAGGTGACTCCTGACAGCAAAATCGCGCGCATTGTCATCGAAGAAATAGACGGCTCGGTCACGGAATATCGCTTTACAGATCAGAAGGAAGATGTAGCGGTAGCGGATTCAACCTTCCACTTTGTTCCGCCTGCGGGGGTGGAAGTGGTGGATGGGGACCTGGGGCAGTAGCGGTAAGCGCAAGCATACATTGCACTTATGTGATATTTAGGAGCGGTTACCGGGGTTAGTCGTTGACATGGATTTAACAAAAGCGGTACGCGACGCGGTGCTAGACTGAAGTGCTGGAAGCGCGGCTCGTAACATACTGAAATGCCTGAATTTCTGGTCAAAGCGGCGGACGAACGCGGGCGACTGTTGCAACAGGTGGAGAACGGCTATTCCGAGGCTGAAGTCCGCGACCGCTTCGTGCAGCAAGGCTTCCTGGTTTATTGGGTCAAACCCAAGGGCATTTATTCGGGCGGGAAGATCCAGTTTGGATCGAATCGTAAGGTCAAGCCCAGCACTTTCCTGATTTTCAACCAGCAGTTCCTGACGCTGATCAAAGCCGGACTTCCGATTTTGAATTCGCTCGATCTGCTCATCAAGCGGCAAAAAGATGAGCGCTTCCGATCGTTGCTCGAGAACGTTCGAGACCGAGTGAAGAGCGGCGAGTTGCTGTCGGATTCTTTCGCGGCTCAGGCGACGTTCCCCAAGATCTACACCACTACGCTGCTGGCAGGGGAAAAGAGCGGCAACATGGAAGAAGTGCTGAGCCGCTATATCGCCTTTCAGCGCATGGCGCTCACCTTTAAAAAGAAGCTAGCGGTGTCGCTGGTGTATCCCGCGCTTCTGATCAGCGTTGTGTCGTGCATGCTAGTGTTTCTGATCACCTACGTGGTGCCGCAGTTTGCCAAGTTGTATGAAAGCTTGAACGCTAAGCTGCCGACGATCACGCTGATCATGCTGGCAGTGGGCAACAATGCGCAGCAGTACGCGCCTTACGTTCTTGTCGGCGTCGTTATCGTAATCGCGCTCTTATTGCGCTGGAAGAATACAGACAGCGGCGCCGATTCCCTTGACCGCGTGATCTTGCGGATGCCGCTGCTTGGCGATATCTGGCTGAAGTACCAAGTCGCGAATTTCTCGCGCATGCTCTCGACGCTGCTGCAAGGCGGCATGCCACTGGTTCCCTCGCTGGAAACTGCGGGTGCTTCTATGAGCAGCCGGCGCATCTTGAATGGAATCAAAGATGCCGCGGCGCGCGTGAAGGAAGGCCGTTCGCTGGCGCGCAGCCTGGAAGATCAGAAGATGTTTCCCGACCTTTCGGTGGAGATGATTGAAGTCGGCGAATCCACCGGAGCGTTGGCGGCGATGTTGAACTCGGTCGCGGAATTTTACGAAGAAGATGTGCAGACTGCGCTGGGCGCAGCCATGGCTTTGATTGAACCGGTAATCCTGATTGTGATGGCGGTGTTCGTGGGTGGAGTGCTCATCTCCCTGTACTTACCCATCTTTACGCTGGGATCCGGCATCCACTAACGACTCGGCCCTCGGGCTCTGCAGGTAGGCTGGAAATGGCAATGGCGGAAAAGAAATCAGTGTTCGTCAATGGCGAGAACGGCGGGCGGTTAACCACGGCTCATGCCGATGATCTCGAGAAAGCGCAGGATGTAGCGCGGCGGTATCGCTGCGAGTTCATCGACTTGCGCAACTTCCAGCTGCACCACGACCTGTTTGAGAAAGTTCCGGTCGAGCTGATGTTCCGCTACAAGTTCGTTCCGCTCGAAGAAACGCGCGAGGGAAAACTTGCCATTGCCATCGCCGATCCCAGCCAGTTGATGATGATCGACGAGATCAGCCTGCTGCTGGGCAAGCGCATCCTTACCAAGGTTTCGACACCGGCGCAGATCGACGAGATTCTCAAGAAGACCGAGCAGTCGAAGCGCGTGTTGGAAGATGCCAGTGAAGGCTTCCGGCTCGACGTGATCTCGGAAGAAGAAGGAGCGGGCGACGAGAGCATTTCGATCGACCGCCTGACGGCGCAAGGCGACATTAGCCCCATCATCCGCCTGGTCGACACTACGATCTTCACGGCCCTTCAGCGCAGAGCAAGCGACATTCATATTGAGACGCAGGACGATTCGGTGAACATCAAGTTCCGCATTGACGGCGTGCTGACGCAAGCCATGGCGCCGATCGCGAAAGAGCATCACTCGACCATCATTTCGCGTATCAAGGTCATGAGCGAGCTCGACATTTCCGAGCGCCGCGTGCCGCAGGACGGCCGCTTCCGCGTGAAGTATGGACAGCCCGAGCGTCCCATCGATTTCCGCGTTTCCATCATGCCTTCGATTCACGGCGAAGATGCCGTGCTTCGCGTGCTCGACAAAGAGTCGATGAGCGAGAAGTTCCACAAGCTGGTTCTCGATGTGGTCGGCTTTGACGAAGACGATTTGCGGAAGTTCCGCCGCTACATCAAAGAGCCCTACGGCATGGTGCTGGTCACGGGTCCAACGGGTTCCGGCAAGACCACTACGCTGTACGCCGCGGTCAATGAGATCAAGACTGAAGAAGACAAGATCATCACCATTGAAGATCCGGTCGAATATCAGATCAAGGGCATCACGCAGATTCCAGTAAACGAGAAAAAGGGACTGACGTTCGCCCGCGGATTGCGCTCCATCTTGCGTCACGATCCGGACAAGATCATGGTCGGCGAAATCCGCGACCAGGAGACCGCGCAGATCGCCATCAATTCGGCGCTTACCGGACACCTGGTGTTCACCACCGTCCACGCCAACAACGTGGTCGACGTCATCGGACGTTTCCTGAACATGGGCGTCGAGCCTTATAACTTCGTTTCCGCATTGAACTGCATTCTGGCGCAACGACTGGTGCGCGTGATCTGCGACTCGTGCCGCACCCAGGTGCACTACGCGCCCGACGTTCTCGAAGCTAGCGGCCTCGATCCCAAGCAGTGGTCGGAAGTAGCGTTCTATGAAGGACAAGGTTGCATCGAGTGCGCGGGCACGGGATTCCGCGGCCGAAGCGCGATTCACGAACTGCTGGATCTGAGCGATCGTATTCGCGAACTGATTCTGGCCAAGAAGCCGACATCAGAAATCCGCCGCGCCGCTCGCGATGAAGGCATGCGATTCCTGCGCGAATCCGCTCTCGATAAGGTGAGACACGGAGTAACCACGCTGAAGGAGATCAACAAGGTCACGTTCATCGAGAGCATGCGATAGGACGAAGTCGGGAGACGCGGCCGGGAGTGCTCATCCAGCTATTGCAATTCTTTTCTCTACAAGGTTTTATCTGTAGGATGAGTGTGTTCCATTTCCAGCATGAATTCTAGTTTCAAAACAGCCACGAAGCCGGTGCTGGCGTGCGAAATCGCCGCCGACCGGGTGCTCGCCGGACGCATCGGGGAAAGCGGCGAGGTCCTGGAATCCTGCTCGTCGTACGAACTGGCGCCGGGCAGCGTAGTTCCCGACTTGATCGAGAACAACCTGCGGCAGGCCGACACTGTATTTCAGACCATCCGCGATGCACTGGGAAGCTTGTCGGCCAGAACCCGCGACGTGATTGCAGTTTTACCTGACGCCGCCGTCCGGGTCGCCTTGCTTGATTTCGATTCGCTGCCCGCCAGCCGCGAAGAAGCCGAAGGCGTGGTGCGTTTCCGCTTGAAGAAGTCGCTCCCGTTCGATGTCGATAAAGCGCGAGTGTCGTATCACGCGCAAACTTCCGGTAGTGGCGTTCGTGTCGTGGCGGCGGTAGTACTCTCGACGGTGTTGGAGGACTACGAAGCGGCGTTCCGCCAAGCTGGGTACGCGCCGGGAGTGGTGTTGCCTTCCATGTTGGCTGCGCTCGGAGCCGCTACGGCCGACCGTCCAACACTGGTGGTAAAAGTCGATGCGCTGACCACCAGCATCGCCATTCTCGAGAATCAACAGTTGCTGCTGTTCCGCACGCTCGAGAATACCCGCGGGATCACCATCACCGGAGACCAACTCGCGGAAGAGATTTATCCCTCGATCGTATTTTTCCAGGATACGTATCACTTGAATATCGAGCGAATTTACGTTGCCGGCCTTTCCGATACTGGGGGAGCCCTGGCCGCGTTGCGTGCCGCAACCGGAGTGGAGGTCGCGGAACTGGTCAGCGCCTCGCAACTGGGTTCGAGTGGGAGTTCGGTTCCGCGTTGGAGAATGGCGGGAGTGGTGGGAGCGTTGCTCGCATAGCATGCACATCGATATCAATCTCGCGAGTCATCCGTACGAGGATCTGAAAAAGTTCTGGCTGCGCTGGGGTGCGCCGCTCGCGGCTCTGGGGATTATCACGCTGGTGCTGCTCTATAGCGTCATCCTCGGACTGATCACCGCGCACAAAGATAATGTGCTCATCCAGCAGCGCGAGGCTCAGATTGCGTCGCGTGACGAAGAGAGAACCGCGGCGTTGGCGCTGCTGAACCTGCCGCAGAATCACATGACGCGTGACCGTTCGCAATTTCTGAACGATCTGTTTGAGCGTAAGGCCTTCTCGTGGACGCGCGTCTTCGAAGATATGGAGCAGGTGATGCCGGCGCGCCTGCATGTGGTCTCCATCAAGCCTGAAATGGGCGAGGACAACCAACTGTTGATCAAACTGATTGTGGCCGGAGAATCGCGCGATCGGGCGCTGGAACTTGTACGCAGAATGGAAGCTTCGAAGCGTTTCCAGCAAACGCACATTCAGTCGGAGCAGGAATTGGCGTCGGGGACGGGATCGGATCACGTGCAATTCGAGATCAGCGCCGTGTATGTGCCCGATATTCCCAAAACCGTCAGTGCGGGAGGCGCACCTTAATGCCGGAAATGAAGGACACGCGCCGCAAAGTTCAAATTGCCATCGGGACGCTGCTGGTGTTGGATATCGCTGCTGCGGCATTGCTGTTCTCGCCGTTGGTCGGCTCGCAGCGCTCGCGCAGCGAGCAGATGCAATCTTTGTGGAAAACCTTGCAGGGCAAGACGCGCGAAGTCGAGCCGTTGCGGGGATTAGATAAAAAGGTAGTGGTCGCCCACGACCAGATCGATGATTTCTACAAGAGTCGCCTGCCCAACGAAGACTCCACCATCGCCGATGCTTTAGGAAAACTGGCGGCGGATACCGGAGTGAAGATTGGCGGCATCAAGTACAAGATTGAGGAGGCCGACCCGGTGGGACTGCGCCCAGTCACGATTGATGCCGATTTTGCCGGGAACTACCTGCAACTGGTCCGGCTGGTGAATGAACTGGAGCGGAGCAAGTTGTTCTTTCTGGTAGATAGCGTCGAGCTGGGCGGCGCGCAGGCGGGACTGGTGAAGCTGCAGATGAAACTGGAAACCTATCTGAAGACGGGTGCTTAAGTGAAAGTCGGAGCCGAGGACAAGAAGAAGCTGATCGTAGCCATCGCACTGATGGTGCTTGCGCTGATTCTGGTCGGCGGACTTATGTTCAGCTCCGGCGGATCGTCACCACGCGCCGCCGCTCCGGCAACCGATGCCCCCGCGGCAGCCGCGCGCACCAAGGGAAAGAGTAAGAAGCTGATCGCGGCCGCGCGCTCGCTCGATCCCGAGCTTCGCTACGACTGGCTCAAGGCTAGTGAAGACACGAAATATCAGGGCAACGGGCGCAATATTTTCGAGGCGCAGGACGTCGTGATTCCGACACCGGTAGCCAAGGCTACCAAGGCTCCACTACCGCCGCCTCCGCAGGATACTGGGCCTCCACCCCCTCCTCCCATCAATCTGAAGTTTTTTGGTTTCGCCAATCGTCCCGGCGAGGCGAAGAAAGTTTTTCTGGAGCAGGGCGAAGATATTTTTGTGGCGTCGGAAGGCGACATCGTGAACCGCCGCTACAAGGTCATCCACATCGCGCCCACCGCGGTGGAAGTGGAAGACGTGCTCAACAACAACCGCCAGAGCATTCCGCTAACTCAGGGATAAGGAAATGCCGACGTTTCGCAAATTCCGAAATCATGGACGACGCGACCGTGAGCAGGGTTACATCCTGCTGATGATGATGCTGTTCATCACGCTGCTGGCCATTTTCGGCGCATCACTCGCCCACAACATGGCGTTTGAGCTCAAGCGCGACCAGGAAGAAGAGATGATTCACCGCGGCGTGCAGTATTCCCGCGCCGTCCGCAAATTCGTGAAGAAGGTGGGACGCTATCCCACCAGCCTGGAAGATCTCGAGAACACCAACAACATTCGCTTCATACGCAAGCGGTACAAAGATCCGATTACGGGAAAAGATTTCAAGCTGCTTCACCTGGGTGAAGTGCAACTCGGCAACAACACGACCGCGCTAGCGGGTGCGACATCTGCTGCGGCTCTAGCAGCAGGAGCAAACGGAGCGAATGGACAGAACCTGCAAGGCCTGATCGCAGCGCAAGGCGTCGCCGGGTTGGCGGCGCAGGGACAGCAGCCCCCACAGAATCTCAACGGAGATCAGGACCCGGACGCGCCCAACAATAATCAGGCTAATCAGGCTGCAGGAAACCAGCAGAGCGGACAGTTTAACCAGACTTTCGGCGGCGGCCCGATCGTCGGCGTCACCAGCTTCAGCAAGAAGAAAACCATTCGCGAGTTCAACAAGAAGAACCACTACAACCAGTGGCAATTCATCTACGACCCGAGCACGGATCGCGGTGGGTTGATCACTACACCGGCGCAACCGCCGCTCCAAGTCGCGGCTCCAAACGTGAATGGACAACCGGGTCAGAATGGCAACAACAGCTTTGGCGGATTTAACAACGGCAACAATGGCAACTTTGGCGGAGGCCAACTCGGTCCCGGAGGCTTGCCCGTTCAACCGCAACAACCTCAGTCACAAAATCCGCCGCAGTAATTGGCGCCTACCCTAACCTAGACGTCATCCCGACCCTGAGCAGAACGAAGGGGGAGGGATCTGGCGTGCAACACTCGGGTTTGCTCAGAGTTCGCCATGGAGAAACCTCATGTCGAGAAAAGGAATTTTGCTCCTCTCACTGTTGTTCGCCTATGGCTCTGCGGCAGCGCAGCTCCGAGAGTACAAGGCAACCATAGCCCCTATCCCGAATGAAAACATCGCGCAGCCTTGCGACTACTATGCGATTTTTCCGTCAGGAGCGACACCGGTAAGAGCAGCCTGGGTTCTCTACGACAGAGGACCCGATATCACTCACTTTTACTCCGATCCTGAAGTCCTTGCCTTTGCCAAGCGGAACGACCTGGCAATGGTGTTAGCGATTCAGTGTCCAGCAACGCACGCTTCGGAAAAGGGCGAGATGGATATGTATCCCGAGCATGGTCCCGGTCCTTCTCTGTTCGCTGCCCTAAAGACTATTGGAAAGGAAAGCGAGCATCCAGAATTAGAAAACGCAAAGCTGATCGTTCTCGGGTTTTCAGGAACAGGTGCCTACTTTGGTCACTTTGTGGCTTTTGCTCCTGACCGTGTACTAGCAGCAATTCTTACGAATCCCGGAACCAACGAACCCGACGACGTGGATAACATAAGGCTCGATAAGAGAGCCGTCGGGGTACCGGAACTCATCATTGTAGGCGGAGTGGACTTTATATCCGGCACTGTCAAACCCTACGATTTCTACAATCAACATCGTCGCAAAGGGGCCCCTTGGGTCTATCTAATTCAGAACAATATTCCCCACTGCTGTATCAACGACACAAAACCCTTCATGCTTAACTGGCTGCAAGAGGTGATCCAAACGCGGCATCCTGATCCATACAAGCAGCTTTCACCAATGAACTTGAAGACTGGATGGTATGGCTCAATTCGGCCGTGCAAAACAGTCTACAAGGACTACTGGGGGCTGCCTTTATGGAACGTCTGCGATGCGCATGTTGACCGTGCCGCAAAGGCTCTACCCCCGCAGGAAATGCCAGCTGGGTTCTTTCCCACAGAGGCACTTGCACGCGAATGGCTGACCTACATCAAACAGCCGAACCATCCCAAGAACTCTTTCCCCCGTCCGAATGACCCGTCTTTCGGAGAGCCGGACGAGCTGCGAAAGACGCATCCGTGAGGGATCGAAGATGGTTCGATTGTTTTCGTCACGCTTGCAATGTGCGGTCATGGACATGGATCTTTTGCGACCGAGTGCTAGATGCCAAGTGCCAATTGCTGCCTTCCAAAAGCAAAAGCCCCACCGTTTCCGGTGAGGCTTTTTGACTTCAAGAAATTTTCGGTTACACGCTGAACGAGGATCCGCAGCCGCAGGTGCTCTTCACGTTCGGGTTGTCGAACTTGAAGCCGGCGCCTTCGAGCGTCTCGACGTAGTCGACGCGGCAGCCGTTCAGGTACATGACGGATGTGGCGTCGACGAAGACCTTCAGGCCTTCCATATCGAATACCTTGTCCATCAGGCCCGAGGCATTCTCAAACGACATCGAGTATGAGAAGCCGGAGCACCCTCCCCCGACAACGCCCACGCGCAGGCCGGCAGGAACGGGATTCTGTTGCGCCATGATCTCTTTCACCTTGGAGATGGCACTCGGGGTCAGGGCAATGGGCGCGGCTTTGGGGGTGACTCCGGGCGTAACTTCAGGCGTGGTGGTCGTGGTGGTTGCCATTCGTATCTCCTTGAAACGACTATGCCTGCATTATAGCAAAGGCAAAATGAAAAGCATCCCCAAAAATCAGGGTCTCTAGCGATTGGATGCCGGGCGGACCGCAGGGGTCGCAAGATCAGAAAGACACAGGGTTTTCCTCTTGCCAACGGGGATATAATCTCGGGCAGGGGCCCTTACCCGATCCGGCTGCGGGGCCAACCACCTACAACCGGCGTGAGGCTCGGGTCCGGCTCGAAATCAGCTCCGAGGTGGCCTATGTCTCCTTTGCTCTGGATAGGGATCGCATGGGGAGTTGTGACCGCCATCCTGGTCATCCTCCTGATCTACCGCAGCACTCTCACCATGCACGAAGACGATCAACTGTTCCTGGACGAGAGCCAATCGGCCATGGAGCAGGAACAGATCCAGCTCATGAAACGGGTGAATAGCATTGCACCCTATCTGAAAGTGCTGGGCGCCTTGTCGGGCGCCATGATCCTGGTCATGGCAGGCATGGCCATCTACCAGGGATTGAATCCTCCGCAGTAAACGCAAACAAGCTCGCACAAAAAGAAAGCCTCCCGCGAGGGAGGCTTCTTGTTGATGCGCGCCCGAGCTATTGCTTGGGAGCGTCGTCGCTATTGGTTTTATCCTGCACCGCGTTTTTGGTTGAATCGGCGGCGCCCTTCACACCTTGCACTGTTTTGCCTGCAGCTTCTTTCGTCTTCTCAGCCGCTTGCTTCACGAAGTCGGCGGTGGCGCCTGCAGCTTTCTTGGTGGTGTCAGCAACCGTGCCGGCCGCTTGCTTGGTCATGTCGGAGGCTGCGTCCATACCCTTCTTCGAAGCATCGACGGTGTCGGAGCCCAGCTTCTTGGTCGCATCCATTGCTTGGGAGCCGGCGTCTTTAGCCTTATCCATCGCGGTCGCCGTGCCGTCTTTTACTTGCTGAGCGGCGTCGCCAGCTGCTTGCTTGGTAGCGTCCGCGGCATCGGACGCGGCCTGCTTGGTGTTTTGCGCCGCAGCGTTCGCGTCGTTGGAAATCTTTTTTTGATCGGATTTGCTGCAGCCTAGCGTGACGAGGACCAGACACAGTGGAGCGAGCAGTCGTAGGGTGAATTTCATGCGGTGACTCCTACTAGAAGAGGTTGAGATTCGGGCCGGGAAGAACGAGGCGCTAATCTTACCGCGAGACAGAAGGTTTGTGAAAGCTGGCGACTCAGCCTCCCCAGCGACTACGAATCTGATCAAGCCGTTTCGCAGTATCGGAGTCTGCTCCAAATCTTTTCTGGTTGATCCCCTCAAAGCAAGCCTTGCAGAAGCCCTGAACGAAATACAGATTCTGGTCTTCGAAGGTGATGCGCTTTCGACAACCCCGGCAGCAGTAGTTGAAGAGAGCGGCCCGTTCGTTCCAATCTTCCGGGGACGTTGAGAGTTGAGCCATACACGCCAGTGTACGCGCTCAAACGCAGGAACGGGCTCCCTACAAAAAAAAGGCTGCCGCTGGTAAATCGTAGCGGCCCTCTGTTCCGCCGCGCGAAACACCCATGTATACTGGTGCCCCTCCCCTCTCCCGACAAGGGACACGACCGGATTTAATCGGACCCTTCATTTATTTGTTACGCCTGAGAGCATGAACCAATCGGCTTCAAGCAATCCGGAGCGCCGCCTCGACTCCTGGAAAGAGATTGCCGCGTTCTTCGGACGCGATGAGAGGACAGTGCGGCGATGGGAGAGCGACAGCAGCTTGCCGGTGCATCGCGTCCCCGGAGTTGCTAGGGGACGGGTGTTTGCCTACGAGTCCGAACTGCAACAATGGCTGCGAACGCCGGCGGCTACTCCCGAGGCAATAGTTCCCGAGGCGGTCATTCCGCCCCAGCTTTCGGTCGAGCCGGTTCCTGCTCCTCGCGGGCAGTTCGGTTCAAAAGAGAAGTGGGCTGTGATGATTTCGCTGATGGCGGTGTTGGTGGCGGGCATCTTTGCCTATCGCGGCGGTCACCGCTTTGCTGTCGACGCTTCGGCAGGGGCGCGGCCCACGAGAAAAGCCGCTACCCCTGAGGCTCAGGATTTCTATCTGCAAGGACGATATTACTGGAACAGGCGTACTCCGGAAGACCTGAACAAGGCAGTTGATTTCTTCACCCAGTCGATCGTTCACGATCCCAGCTACGCTCCAGCTTATGTTGGGCTCGCGGATTCGTATAACCTGCTGCGCGAATACTCTGCCATGCCGGCCTCCGAGGCTTATCCGCGCGCGCTGGCGGCAGCGAAAAAGGCGGTCGAACTGGACGACGGCTCTTCGGAAGCCCACGCCTCGCTGGCGTTCGTTTCGTTTTTCGGCATGTGGGATGTGACCACGGGAGAAAAGGAGTTCCGTCGGGCCATTGAGATTGATCCCAAGAACTCTACGTCACACCAGTGGTGGGCCAACGGTTTGTTGGCTCTGCATCGTTTTCCAGAAGCTCTGGCGGAAATCGATCGAGCGCAAAAGCTCGACCCATCATCAAGCGCGATCCTCGCTGACAAGGGCAACATCCTCTTGGCCGCCGGACGTACCGAAGAAGCTGTCAGTCTGTTAAAAGCCGTCGAGGCCCGCGACCCATCGTTCCGCTCTCCACACCTTTATTTGAAATACGCCTATTTCCGGCAACAGGATTACGTCAATTTCATTGCCGAATCGCGGAAAGATGCGACGCTCGTCCACGACGACGCGCAGCTGGCAACGGTGGATGCGGCAGAACAAGGATTTGCGGCTCATGGCGCGCAAGGCATGCTCGAAGCCATGCTGACCACCGAGAAGAACTTTTATGCACGGCAATCGATCGCACCTACGACAGTGGCATGGACCCTGGCCTCGCTTGGCGACAAGAACGAGGCCCTCCATTATTTGAATTTTGCCTTCGAGCAACGCGATGGTTCTCTGCTGTTTCTGGAAAGCTATCCGGAATTTGATACGCTGCGCCGTGAGCCTGCGTACCAGGATCTGCTGGCGCGTATGAAACTGCCGCTTCAGACGGCTCCCTGAGTTCTAACGCGATCGACAGTGTTGCACTGGAGAGTTGACCAAACTCAGCACTCACGATCGGAGTGCCGCCTTGCCTCTTTCGGTAAGGACTAGAGAGAATTTTTCCTTGCGGATCAAGCCGAGCCCTACCAATTCGTCTACTTGAGCGCTGAAGTCGCTTGGGTCGGTGGGCCTCAGGGTCGCGACAACTGTTGTGACCGTCTCTGCCCCAGCTTCCTCAAGCATCATCATGATGTCCCGCTGGAGTCGCGAAATTTTCAATCGGCGTGGCATCGTTCCGTGAGCGAGCGGCCAAATCTCCTTACCAAAGCACGGCGTTTGACAGCAAGGGGGTCGGCGGCCAGCTACTGAACTTTCTCCCAGACAATTTTCCAGCGAGCGACTAAGGGGTCATCTTTTTCAACGTCGCCTAGCACCAAGCGTCCGCCTTCAAAGGCATAAGGACGCACTTGGCGCGAGCCCACGTATCCGGGATCGGTGGCCACTTCCGGCAGATGAATGATTTGCTTTTGCTTCGCGTCGATCTCGTAGCGTCCACAGTACGCGAATGTGCCGTCGGCGGCAGCAGCCTTTTCTTCAGGCGTCGTGTGCACTGGGTCGGCCCATTTTGGACGGTCAGGATTCACCAGGTCAGCGCACATGTAACCATCGCGCTGGTACATCAGGAAGCCTTTGCCGTGGGGTCCATAGGCCGGATAGGGGCGAATGGTCCCGTCTTTCATGGTGTCTTCGGCGGAAACCATCTTCCACGTGCCCACGATGCGATCGCGAACCTCCGATTCAGTTTGGCTGAAGGCCGAGGCGGCGCAAACCATAAACCCGATCAAGAGTAATGCGGACGTTTTCATGTTGGGTATTTCTCCGGTCGGGAAACTCCGACAGTAAGTGCACAGAAGCGTATCACGCGATTTCAAACACTGACCATTCGGCGTTGGAATTGGTTCCATAGCTGCGTGAGGTGGTATCGCTGAGCATCGAAGGACAGTTTTAATCTTGCTGCTGCCGTTGGGTACGTTGCCATCTTAGGTCGGTGGGATTAGGACAGGGCGGGATTTCCAACGGCGAGGGACTTATAACCCGGAGGCAGAGTAGGGCTAGGCGTGACGAACGGGTGGGCGCAAGAGCGGTTGCTCGGAAAAAGAGGTGCTCGGTCCCCTAAACTTCCCCGCAACGCACCACTTTGACGGTGGTCCGCTCAGACATTGACCCGTCGATGAGTGCTATGGCGGTTTTTCGCCAATCATCACGTGGCCTCATTATCATTACGGAATGTTGAGGCTGCTAGGCTGGTCCGCCGCTGGGATCATTCTCGTTCTGCTACTCGGTTGGCGAGTTGTTTTTACGTCCACTTACGACTGGAGGCTGTGGCCCGCGATTCAACGAGCAAAGCGAGAGATTAGGAAGGCAGCCCAGCGACGAGTTGCCAATGCGGACGTATTAAGCAGGCAGGGAGCCACGCGAATCAGTCCCGGCCACTTGGCCTTTTGCATTAAGACCGACACAGATAAAGAGCGGGACCAGCTTCGTCAGGACCCACAAATATTCAAAGAGTTTCGCGACGCTCTAGCTAAGGCTGGATATCCCACAGATACGGACCCGGTTGTACGTCTGGGCATCCAATCGCAAGAGACGGTGGATCGGGAATATGGGGGCAGCTGGCGGGAGGCCGAAGAATTACCTTAAACTGCACAACCCCGCAAGAGTCACTGAGTGAAATGGGGATTTATCGTCAGTTGACGCGCCGAAGGCGTTAGTCACGAAATATGGTCGTCCAATATCTTTCGACAAGCGGCGATGACTTTATCTTTCCAGCGAGCTTCTAGGTCTGCGATCTTGCGGTCAAATTGCTTTCGCTCCACGGAATTGGTTGTCTGGTGACCACCGATCAGGCTTTCGAGTTCACTTCTGGCATCTGCAAACACCCGATGTACTTCGTGCGACATCACACCCGGTGTGCGACCAAGTTCAGCCAGTCGATATGAGGCTTCACCTACTATAAGAATCGGCGCGGTAAGAACTCGCTGTGCGATCTCGTGAGCAAGCAGCTTCTCGTAAGCGCCGGGAACGTCTCCTTCCGCGTCAGGTTCGACGCGAATCTCAAGTACAACCTTATGTTCTGGGTTTCGGGCCGAGGACTTGCCGCGATGTTTCTGGAGTACGTAGTCAATCTCGATGTGACGCCCAACCCGGTAGAGTGCGTCTTGCTCTCTGCGGTTAACCTCGCGTGTCCAGCTTGATTTTTCGCCTGTGTCGCTCAGAACCCTTATTTCTGGCCAGTCTCCCATGCTGCCCATAAATCGCTCCGTAATGGTTCCCCGGAGCGTGTGTACGGGCAACTCTCCGCTTTCTGTGCGATCCCACCACTCGGGAGACCCAAATAAGCCGTCTGTTGGTTCAATACCAAAGTCATCTGTCGTTAGAGTGGCTTTCTGGACTTGTGCAATGTGTTTCGGATCGTCCCTTAGCCTGTACGCGATTTTCATGCTGCTCTATGGTAACGCGACGGGGGAAAGACGCGGGATAGGAGAGAGCTAGGACGATAGGTGGTGAAAACAGATGGGATGAGTTCTACATGTCCGTTTCGGGGCACAACGGCCTATGAAAACGAGTTAGGCTGTCGGAGCCGTCGACGTATGTGGTCGTTCGCCTTAGTGGAGCCCAAGAGCCCGCGGATGAGTTTGACCCTGGATGCCGTTGAGAACAACGGACTGTCGCCTTCTCTTCGGAGAGGAGCACGCGAGGGAGATTTTCGCGATTTGTGCATCCTTACGTCGCACGGCGGAAGGAGACAGCCATGGAAGTTTTGTATCCGCGGTGCTGTGGGCTGGATGTACACAAGTCCTCCATCACTGCTTGTGTTCTGATAGTGCAATCCGGCAAGCCGTTGAAGCACATTCGCCGCTTCGGGTGCACGACCCGCGAGCTTCGGGAGTTGGTCGTGTGGTTGCAGGAGTTTGGGGTTGAGCACGTGGCGATGGAATCCACGGGCGTTTATTGGAAGCCTGTCTGGAACGTTCTGGAAAGGCATTTTCAGATCATTCTGGCAAACGCCCAACACATCAAGGCAGTTCCCGGACGCAAGACGGACACGAAGGACTGTCAGTGGATCGCGGAACTTTTGCAGCACGGACTACTGCGGGGCAGCTTCATACCCCCGCTGGTGATTCGCGATCTGCGTGATCTCACCCGAGCACGAACCAGCCTCTCGCAGGAGCATTCCCGAATTGCAAGCCGGATTCAGAAAGTGCTCGAGGATGCTAATCTCAAGCTTGCCAGCGTGGCCAGCAATACTCTCGGTAAGAGTGGTAGAGCGATTCTCGCGGCAATCATCGGCGGTGAAGAGAGCTGCGAACGCCTCGCGGACCTCGCTCTTGGGCACCTACGCGCCAAGATCCCGCAATTACAGGCAGCTCTAGAAGGGCAGGTGCGTGACCATCACCGCTTTCTTCTGCAGAGCTTGCTTCGTCAACTGTACTTTATCGAAACTGAAATCGAGTTGTTAGACGCTCGACTCGATCAAATCGGGCAACAGCACCTTGACCTGGCGGAGGCATTGAATCGTTGGGTGACGGTTCCCGGGGTGGATCGCGTGGCTGCCTGGAGTTTCATCGCGGAGATGGGAACTGATTGCAGTCAGTTTCCGACTGCAGCGCATCTGGCGAGTTGGGCCGGTGTGTGCCCCGGGAACAACGAGAGCGCAGGCAAACGGATCAGTAGCAAGATCCGTAAAGGCAGTCCCTGGTTGCGTCGTATGGCCTGTCAATGTGCCTGGGCAGCAGCTCGCACCAAGAACACTTATCTCTCCGCTCAGTTTAAGAGGCTTGCTGCTCGTCGAGGCAGAAAGCGCGCCATCATCGCCGTTGCCCATAGCATCTTGGTGATTGGATATCACCTACAACGAAAGCTCTGCGCCTACACCGATTTGGGAAACAACTACTTCGACCGACTCCACGCAGAGGGTTTGAAACGCTACTTGGTCAAGCGTTTGGAGAGCCTCGGACACTCAGTCACTCTCCAGCCGCGCATCGCCTGAGCCAAAGTGTTTTCGAGGGAGAAGGCCGGTCTCCGGACGGGATGCTGTACGCTCCCAAGTTATCGACGTGCTCAAGGCACAGATAAAAAGGAGACCGGCAATGAAAAAGGTTAGCACTGTAGCGACGAAGCAGGGCAGCAATATTTCTCAGCAACGACTAACGATTGGATTGGATCTGGGAGACCGCAACAGCTGGTACTGCGTGCTGGATGAAACCGGCCGCATCCAACTGGAGCAGCGCGTGGGCACGAATGCGAAAGCGCTGGGCGAAGTGTTCGGTGCGATGCCGCGCAGCCGGATCGCGCTGGAAACCGGGACGCATTCGCCATGGGTCAGCCGTTTGTTGAGCGGGCTGGGACATGAAGTCATCGTGGCGCATGCGCGCAAGGTGCGGCTGATCGGGGAGAGCCGCAAGAAAGACGATCGGCTGGATGCGCAAACGCTGGCGCGGCTGGCGCGGATCGATCCGCAACTGCTGAGTCCGGTCAAGCATCGCAGTGCGAAGGCGCAAGCCGATCTGACGGTGATTCGAGCACGAGCTGGACTGGTGCGGGCGCGCACGTCCCTGGTCAACACCGCACGCAGCTTGGCCAAGAGCTATGGCGAGCGGTTGCGCGGCTGCAACGTGCGCAACATGAATCCGGAAAAAGCCGAGAGCTTGAGTCCGGAACTGCAGAGTGCCCTCGAACCGCTGTTGGCCGAGATCGAGTCCTTGAGTGGACGCATCGCCGAGTACAACGACCGAATCGAAGCGCTAGCCGCACAGAGCTATCCGCAGGTGGCGCTGCTGAAGCAGATCAAGGGCGTGGGGACACTGATCGCGCTGACCTTCCTGCTGACGCTCGAAGACCCGCACCGCTTCCGCAAGAGCCGCGACGTGGGCTGTTATCTGGGCCTGCAGCCCGGACGCAGGAACTCCGGCCAGAGTGAGCCGCAGATGCATATCAGCAAGGAAGGCGATCCTTATCTGCGCACGCTGCTGGTGCAGGGAGCACAGCATATCTTAGGACCGTTTGGCATCGATTGTGACTTGCGGCGCTGGGGACTGAAGCTGGCCGAGCGCGGGGGAAAGAGCGGCAAGAAGCGAGCCATCATTGCCACGGCGAGAAAGCTGGCGGTGTTGCTGCATCATCTGTGGGTGAGCGGAGAGGTCTATCAACCGTTGCACAACAGCAGCCGCGTGAACGCTGCCGTAGCTGCGTAAAACAAAACGCAAAACCAAAGTCAAAACCGTTCCAGGAAGAGGAAAGACAAGAGCTAAAGCCGAGTTGCGGTGACTGCGTCAATCGCCTGGCCCAGGTTCGACTCTCATGAGAGTAGAACCACAGGGCGCCAAACAGATGGCAGCACCGGCTGAACCGAGAACGCCCAACCTGCACCGAGCGAAACGAATCGCTCCTCGAGAGTGCGAATGGAAGCATGGCGACAGTGGCTCCTCGGCAAGAGAAAAACGATGTTTCACAAAGCAAACAAAAACCACCTTGACTCCGACCGGCCTTCTCATGGAAGCGATTTCACTCAGAACCCCTACACGGGGGGGTTGTGAGTGTAATGTCGCCAAGCACAATGAATGCTTTGCGCAATGTCTCACAGTGTCGGACTTGGAGGCTACGTTTTGTTCGAGACCTTGTTCTGAAGAAGGCTTCTCAGCTCGTCCCGTTGCTGATCGGTCATAGCCCGTTTCGGAATCGGAAAGAATGTGAGCGGTGACGGAAACAAGGCGAAAACATGCTCAACCTCGACCCAACCGATGATCAGATTCCACGCTAGCCGACTCTCGCCCGCTGACGTTCGAAAGTACAAGCCATTTTCTGACATCTGTGCGGTATGCGGGAGCGATGCGCTCGGACTGCCCTTGATCATCTTTCTGGCTGCATTGCGAGGCGCATGCCACAGGCAATAGGCCCAAAACGCAACCACACCCCAAAGCAGGCCGGGTGTCGGAAAACTCCTGTCGAATCCAAAGATTGATAGAAATAGAGCCTCAGCCAGAGTTAGGAAGAGAAGCACCCAAGCGATCCGATAGGCCCATAGCGAAAATGTTTTTCTGCGACGAAAGGCCTTATAACCTTGACGATAGTCATCTTCCGTAAGTTGGTATGAAATTTCCATGCGGTCGGATTATACCGTCCCGATGGCAGCGGTTTGCCCCTTCCTGGATAACTGTCGTAACCAGGCGATTTCATGCTTTGACCGCATGATGAGTGAAATGGATTTTTCACCAACAATCTGCGCGTACGACTCTTCCGATGACCCGGCACGTGATCGGGTGGCGCGGGATACCTTCCGAGTTGCCGCCTAACCTCCCGGAATCCGAAGGGTGCTTCTCACCGGAGTCTAACGCGGGCACGTCGGTAGGTTTTTCGCACCTTACTCGGTCGGAATGGGACGATCAATTGCCATTTAGCGGCACCTTGCGTTGCAACTCGTCGATGAAGTTTTCGAGGAAGATCACGTGGCCCGCGTCTTGTTGACTTGAGCCTCCGGCGTAGGTGGCCACGGCAATGCGCTTGCCATCGGGGGCAAGGTCGTACTGGGCGCCGACCGCTCCACTCATCGTCAGGGAAACACTATGGCTCGTCCAGACACGCGGCTTTTCGGCAACAAACGAATCGCCTTTTACTGAGTAGCTCGCGACCATAATGCGATCGTCAGGAACATCATAGAAAAACAGATTCTTGCCATCTCGAGAAAAGATAGGCGACGTTCCTTCGTTGCTGGAGATTTGCCACTGGCCACCTTTGTCCGGAAATGCGCGGACGTAAACCTGAGAACTTCCCGACTCGTTGGAGCTGTAGGCCAGCCAACGTCCGTCGGCGGAGAATGTTGCACCCCGGTTCCCAAAACTTGTGCGCTGGAATAACTCCGGTTGCCCCGCCTTCAGTTTTTCTCCTTCGCGTTCCACGGGCACGGTCCAGAGTTCGAACCCTTGTGGGCCGGACTGATAGAAGGCCAGGGTTTTGCCATCGGGCGAGAAGGCTGAGGGATACTTATATTCTTTGCTCTCGGTAAGAAGCTGCGGCTTGCCGCCCCCGTCGGCGCGTGAGAAGGAGATCCCAGCCGCCGCCTGATACACAACGTATTGGCCGTCGGGCGTCCACACCGGGTGAGCTCCATTCCGCTCGCCAGTCAGAGGTGACAACGTGTCGCGCCGCATGTCGAGGATCCAAATCCCGGATTTTTCGTCCTCGTTCGCTACCGCTAGATGCTGACCGTCTGGAGAGAAGTGGGGACTTACAAAGAGTCCAGGCTTGTCGAGGAGCGGTTGCGTCTTACCGCTGGCATCCAGCCATTGGATGACCACTCGCGAGGCGTCTATTTCGCGGCTCCGGTATAGCAGCGTTCCGGTGCGCGAAAATGTCAGCTTGGCGGAGCCAAACATCGCAGAATAGGAGACTTGCTGCAACACTGGCATGGGCGAGCCAGAGGTTTCCAGCTTCTCCAGGTCGAAAGGAACCGCAAACAACGTTCCCCGGCTCACATAAGTCAGGTAGCCTTTACCTCTAGACGCAGCGATATAACGCCCGTAGGTGCCCCCGCGCTGCACCGTCTTCCGCCGGCGGTCCGCCAGGGTTATGACTTCAATCTTGGCGTCATCAAAGCCGACCGTGGCACTTTCGGCGGTGAAGAGGATCGCCCTAGCACCGGGCAGGACTTGCGGCCAGCGATGCGTTCGTTCTTCTCCTTCAAGTTCGGTGACCGGAGTGGGAGTGCCGCCTGCGGAGGGAACTCGTGACAGTCCGCCAGAGACGCGCAGACTCGCAATGATGTTGCCGTCCTCTCCCCAGTCAGCGCCGGTGTATGAGGCTGCGGTGTCGCACAACGAGACCTCGGCGCCGCCTTCCACGGAGATTTTTCGCAGCTTTCCGCCCGCGAAAAAACCGATCCATTGACCATCCGGAGAAAAGAACGGACTGGTTGCGCCTGCCGTGATCGCCATTTCGGTGGCACTCGGTTGATCGAGCCTGCGCGTGAGAAGGTGGTTCCCGGAAAGGTAGGCAACACGAGTGCCGTCGGACGAGAGAATGATGTCGGACCCACCTAACGCGTTTAAATAGACGTCGCGGCCCAGATCCACTTCCAGGCGCACGAGGGGTTTCAATTCCGCAGGGCGCCAGGAACGATACGCAAGTAGGGACGCAGAAGCCGCGACGAGAGCTAGCGCGGCCACGGCAATCCAAGGCAAGAACTGGCGACGTGCGCCAGAACTCGGCGGGGCGCTGGCGTCGGTGGGTGCTTGTGCGATCCACTCCAGCTCGGTTTTTAGGTCGCGTGCGCTCTGCCACCGGGTTTCGCGATCTTTCTCTAAGCACCGCTTCAGTAATCGGTCCAATGCTGGCGGAGCGATTTCGCCAATCGAGGGCGCTGGGCGCTCCATGATGGCCGCAATCACTGTGGCCGGGGAGGAACCATCAAACGCGCGTTTGCCCGTCAGCATTTCATACAACACCAATCCAAGCGAGAAGATGTCGCTGCGCGCGTCGATCTCCTCCCCCGTTCCTTGCGCCTGCAACTGCTCGGGCGACATGTAGTACAGAGTGCCTACGATTTCGTTCTTGCCGGTCAGTGCCATGGTCAGCGTGGCGTCGCTCGGAGGATGGGTACCCTGCCCGATCTTCGCCAGCCCGAAGTCGAGCAGCTTGATTCCCGATTTCGTGACCAGGATATTCGCGGGCTTCAGGTCGCGATGCGTGATGCCTTTCTTGTGCGCGGCGTCCAACGCGTCACAAATCTGTGCCGCATATTTGAGTGCCTGCTGAAGTGGCAGTGGTCCTTTCAGTGGCGTGCCCTCGATGTACTCCATCACCAAGTAGTTCGGTCCGACATCATGCAGGGTGCAGACGTTGGAATGGTTCAAGGCCGCGACCGCGTGGGCTTCGCGCTCGAAGCGCTCGGAGAACTGCTCGTTGGAAACCTTGATCGCAACGATGCGATTCAGGCGTGTGTCGCGGGCCTTGTAGACTTCTCCCATGCCGCCGGCGCTCAAGGGCGCGGTGATCTCGTACGGGCCCAACCGGGTTCCGGGAGCCAAAGCCATCATGAGGTTAACGATTGTACCGCGTGGGATCTGGGTAGGGAATGGACAACGGGCAAACCGGAAGTCAACTGTCGAGAACAGCGATTACACTCATTCACCGAAATAACCGCGGTATCGCCGTTGCCCGAAGGGATTGCGGGAGGGTTGGTGCGGGGAACAGGACTTGAACCTGCATGCCTTTCGGCGCTAGCTCCTAAGGCTAGTGCGTCTGCCAATTCCGCCATCCCCGCACGGCTCAGGCTTCTTTAAATGGTATCACTCTGCACAAGTTCTTTGGACAGGTTCAATGCGTCCAACAACCACATAGCAGAGATGAGATCTTACAAAAACTTGGGATCTGGCGGGGTAACCCGTGGAGGTTCGAGTCCCGCCTTTCGCACCAAGAACCTTTGCGGCGGTGTCGGATACGACTCACTGGGCGGCGATCACGACACGCCGAACTTGGCGTCGTCTTCGGTAATCCTTAATCTTCATTGAGCTCTCCGATTGCGATTGGCGACGGTTGCGTCACCTGGTTCGCGGGAGCAGGTTTTGCTTCCAGCCTCTCCTTCAGACGCAAGAACGGCTCTTCGAAATACCAGCGGGAAAGATAGGTCACCAGCAGTGTGCAGATCCCAGCGACAAAGAACCGCAGCACCATGAACGGGAAGTTCCCTGGCTTGGCCATCAGATGGGGCGCGAGTCGCTCGTAGCCGCGATCGACTACGTCAAAGATCAGCATGTGGATCAGGTAGACTCCGTAGCTTTCGCCGAGAAGTCGCAGTGTCGGTCGGTTTGCGATCCATCTCCAGCGGGATGTTCCGAGCACAAGGGTTAAGCAGATCAGTGCGAAGAAGAAAAGGTTGAGCGCGCTATCTCGCAGGCTCAAACCAAGCATTCGGCTGGCGCGAAAAATCCCCAGCGGCGCACCCGCGGTGAACAGTAAAAGGCTCACGCCAAGCGCGGCGAGCGCCAAGCGGACAAACTTGGGTCGCGCGTTGAACAATCCCCTGACGGCAATCGCCAGCAGAGCCCCTAGCGCCAACCCATCCGCGCTGAGCCAGGTATAACCATCTCCGGTGTTGTAGCCGCGCCAAAAATAGAAAGCGCGCAGCATTGGACAGCCGACGCAAATCGCCATCGCCAGAACGGTCACACCACGTCTGGAAAAGAACTTCGCCGCGGTGGGCCAGAGCAGGTAGAAGTGCTCTTCGACGGCAAGAGACCAGAGCACCCCATATTGCATGGTGACACCAAACAAATTGGTGACGTTGGCAAGGTAGATAAATGACAAGCCCAGAAATGCCCAAGAAGCAGGCCGCGCAATAATTCCGGTTCGCGATAAGACTGCCAGCAGAATCAGCACCGCGTAATAAATTGGCAAGATTCGCAGCGCACGGCGGAGATAGAAGCGGCGGTAGTAATCTTCACGACCGCGGGTGTCGAGCAGAATGCCGGTGATCAGGAAGCCAGAGAGAACGAAGAAGAGGTTCACTCCCACCCAACCCGGCAACGTGGCCGCGACCAGAAGCTTAGGGATACCAGAGAGTCCCTGCAATCCGTAGGTAAAACCAAAGGCATGGAACAAGACAACAGACAGGACCGCGATTCCCCGAAGCGTGTCTAACTCGGGCATACGAGGCCGCAGAACGGGCTCAGGACTAGAAACCGCTGCGGACTGCTTGGCTGAAATCATCGGATCAGATGGTGAGGAGAATGAAGAAATCGACAAATGCCGCGAGGTCGGCGATGCGATTCTATGCGCCCGGCTTGAAAACCTGAATCGTCCAATACACTAGCGAAGCGACTGCGGCTGAGGCGGGGATGGTCAGCACCCAGGCCCAGACGATGCGGCGGGCGATGCCCCAGCGGACGGCGGAGAGCCGGGTGGTAGCGCCGACTCCAATGATAGCGCCAGTGATGGTGTGGGTGGTGCTCACTGGAATTCCCGCGAGCGCAGTTGAGAAAAGCGTAATGGCACCGGCGGTCTCGGCGCAGAATCCGCCGACCGGTTTGAGTTTGGTGATGCGCGATCCCATGGTGTGGACGATGCGCCATCCGCCGAAATAGGTTCCCAACGCGATAGCGGTATGCGCTGCCAAAATAATCGGCCAGTGAAATTTTCCCCAGCTGCCCGCCAGTTCTTGCGCGGTCAGGTATTTCGCGCCGTAGAGCGCGCTGGCCACGATGCCCATCGTCTTTTGGGCGTCATTGCCGCCGTGTCCCAGGCTGTAGGCGGCAGCGGAGAGCAGTTGAAGTTTGCGGAACCAAACGTCGATCCGGCGCGGGGCTTTGTTACGGAGCAACCAAAATACTGAGACCATCAAGATGAGGCCGAGCAGCAATCCCATGATGGGAGCAACGACGATGAAGATGAGGGTCTTGTACCAGCCTTCGGCGATGATGACGCCGAAGCCAGAGCGCATGATGGCGGCGCCGGCGAACCCACCGATCAAGGCGTGAGAGGAAGAAGTCGGCAGTCCCCACCACCAGGTCAGGAGATCCCAGACGATGGCACCAACCAACCCTGCGATCACGACGTACTGCGTGACCGATCCGATGTGAATCATGCCGCTGCCGATGGTTTTGGCGACCGCCGTCCCGAGAACGAAAGCGGCAACAAAATTAAAGAAGGCCGCCCAGACGACGGCGAGTTTCGGCGACAGAACGCGCGTGGAAACTACGGTGGCGATGCTGTTGGCGGCGTCGTGAAATCCATTGAGGAAATCGAAGACCAGCGCCGTCAGTACGGTGATGACGAGAAGTAAAAGATCGGATCGCAACAGTCGCTTCCCTGTCGATAAGATTTTCGCGAGGTCAAGCGTTCTTCAGAACCACGGTCTCAAGCACATCGGCTGCGTCTTCAGCTTTATCGGTAGCGATTTCCAGAATTTCTACGAGTTCCTTGATCTTGATGAGATTGATGGGATCTTTTTCGTACTCGAAGAGCCGGGCGATGGCTTCGCGGGAAACCTGATCGGCTTCGTTTTCCAGGCGATTGATTTCGACGCAGTGCTGCAAGACGTCCCCGTCTTTTTGCAGCAGCGAGACCGCCTTGCTCAGCTCCTGGCTCTGTAACAGGATCAACCGGGCCAGCGATCCAGCGGCCGGCGGAGGATCGGTGATTTTGTACATGCTGATGCGAGCCGCGGCGGAGTTGATGTAATCGAGAACGTCGTCGATCGATGAGGCGAGGCGGTGAATGTCTTCGCGATCGAACGGCGTGATGAAGGTCTGGTTGAGCTTGGTCATGATGCCGTGGGTAAGGTCATCGCCCACGTGCTCAATGCGGCGAATCTCGCGGATCTTCTCCTCAACGTTGTCGTAGTGGGCGAACAGGTCTACTAAGACCCGAGCGCAGGCGATGAGGTTCTCGGAGGTTTGCGCAAACAAGGCAAAGAAACTGACGTCTCTTGGAATAAGTCTCATGCAGACGGGCCGGTGGCGGGTTTCCTGGTGCGCCGCTCCAGCAGGATGTTGGGAAGCGAGCCAATATCTCACGCAGGCGGAACGGGAGTCAAATCCGGTTAGCGGCGGCGCGGGCGGACGGTTCGGAGAGAGCGGCGGCGGAGGCCGATGCTAAGGACAGTGAGGATGGCGAGGACCGAGAAGAATCCGATGGCCACGCGGTGAAAGAAATCGAGCAGGACCCACTGCACTTGCATTTCCGCAGTATGCGGCTCTTTGCGAAAAGCGTGAAGTTACGGGGATGCTAATACCAGAGTGCAGGGGATTCCGTCGTCCCGGTCCTGTACGAACCGCGTGCCGTCCCTAAAGGGACTCGCACTTCGGTCGAGCCTTCCCACAATCACGTGCGGGGCCAACACCTGCGATCGTTTTGCGACTGTCTGTTAGAAGAACCGTCCTACCTGAAAATAGAATGCGCGGTGAGCGCGGTCGCCTACGCTACCTCCCATCACGATTGGTCCCAGGAAAGTTTGTACCAGGATTGCGGCGCTCACATCAGTTGGCAGCCGCGACTCATTGTTCGATGAGAAGGCGTTGTGGTAGGCCTTGCCAATCTCGTAGGTTCCGATCAAGTAGACATTATCGCCAAACAGCGGCGACAGCTGGCTGATACGGCGAATATATCCAGCCTGGAAGAGGAAATACTGGTTCGTGAGGAATTCGTTTGGGCCATAAGCGCTGAGTCTCCCCGGACCTCCCAGAGAAAACGGAGGCAAACCAACGCCGTTGAATCCGAAAGTTGTCCCTCCGGAGCTGAGCAGAAATACCGAGGACGGTTTCGAGACGCGGCGAAACAGCCCGGTGCGGACTTCTGCAAGAGGAAAGTGTTCGGTCGCCCCGGGATTGGCATCGAAGAAGCTGACTTTGGACTGGATGCGCACGCCTTGCCGCGGCACGGTGGGATCGTCGGTGTGGTCCAGCGTGTAACGGATTTGCGAGACGCCCTGACGTCCGGCTTCGTTGGGGAGACTCTGGGCTCCGATCTGGCGGCTGAAGTGGAGATGCTCTTCCTGATATCCGAAACGCAGTTCTGAATAGCGATCGAAGGCGATGCCGAAGTCGAGTGCTCCGCCCAGGTTGCGTTGACGGTAAGTCGCGACCCGCACGTCGTTGTTGTAAATATCAAACGGAACCGTGTTGGCGAAGGCTCGCGGGGCAACAAAGAAATGACTGGCCCAGCGCAGGGGATGGTAGTACTCGGAGGCGACGCCATACTCCGATCCAGCAATCAGATCGTTGCGCCATTCTGACCCGAAGCCGCCGATGTCGAGCAGGGTGATGCGGGCGCCGATACTGAAGCGGACGTCTTCGTAATCGGAACCGTCAATCAGAATCAAGGGATCGATGGTGGGCGGGGCGTAGGTCTTTTCGTCCGCATTGACGAGGAGCCCGGGCTTACCGTCTTTTTCGATCATCTGAAATCCGGCGCGCTCGAATCTTCCGAGGCCGGTGACTTCGGTCAGATCCCGATCGAGGCGGTGAATGTCGACCGGCTTGCCGGCATTTTCTTCGAGACTCTTCTGAATGCCTTTGGCAATGACGGGATTCGTTCCTTTGACTTCCACAAACTGTGGAACAGGAACCTTTCGTGTCCGCGCCGCACGCTGGGCCAGGTAGTCATTCCATTCAGTATCCGATAACGCAAAGCGCGACAGAACACGGCCACGTTCCTCGGCGGCGGCGAAGCCGGCAGTCATGATTTTTTCCGCAGAGTCGTAGTCGAGGCTGGTGAAGTCTTCTGTGGGAACGGTGATCAGGATGTCAGCCTTCTCCATCCCTTCGAGTTCATTGACCGAAATAACCACGTTGACCGAGCTTTCCAGTACGGAAAAAACCGAGAGCGATTGCTTGGGGTCGAGGGGCTTAGTGCGCAGATGCACGGCGATGACAATGTCGGCGCCCATTTTGCGGGCGACATCCACAGGAAGGTTGTCGAGCAGGCCGCCATCGACAAAGACGTGTTCACCATCGCGCACGGGACTGAAGATAGCGGGCAACGACATGGTGGCACGCAAAGCTTCGGAAAGCGAGCCGTGATCGAAGACCGTCGACTTGCCGCTAACCAGATCGCTGGCCACACAGCGAAAAGGAGTAGGCAGTTCGTCGAAGCTGTTGAGATTGGAATAGGGCAGTGCGACGCTGTCGAGGATGAGGCCGACCTGGTGGCCGGAATTGAATCCGCTGGGAAATGAGATGCCGTCCTTCAATCCCAGTTCCATGGTGTTGGGATAGTCGTGCTTGTCTTCTTTGCGGCGAAAAGAGAGATCGCGATATGGAGTGGCATTCCGCAGGGCACGGTTCCAATTGATGCCGCGAAAAAAATCTTGGATTTCGTCGCCCGACATGCCAGTGGAATAAAGCACACCAACGAGTCCGCCCATGCTGGTGCCGGCTACTTCATCAACCGGGATATGGTGCTGCTGAAACCAGCGCAGCACGCCCACGTGGGCTAAGCCGAGCGCACCTCCGCCTTCCAGAACGAGGCCGATCTTAGGACGCGGACTCTCTGTGGTGGCGGGCGGTATAGGGGGAAGATTCTGGTTTTGCTGGGCGAAAGCGATGGGCCCAAAAAAGACAATCAGGGAGAGCAGAGCACTTCTCATCATTGTTCTCCAGAAGAGCCGCAGTATATCGTTTGTCGCGCGGGTTCCGGCAGACTGGATTGTGTCCTAATGTGAGTCCCGCTACACTGAAGGCCTTATGGCAAACCAGACGCAACCGAACATCAAACTTGTAAATACTTCCGACTATCGCGAGAACTACGCTAACAGTGTGCAGGTGCGGGTGAACGTGTGGGACTTCTTCCTGGTTTTCGGAACTTTGCAACAGCAGAGTGAAACCCAGATGGAAGTGCAGAATTTTCAGGGTGTGTATCTGAGCCCGCAGCAGGCGAAGGCTCTAGTGGGAGTTTTGCAACAGAATGTTGCCAGCTACGAGAGCGCGTTTGGCGAGATCAAGCTCGATCCACGAATGACCGGCGGGCCGGTGCACTGACGCTTGGCGGAATATCCTTCCAGCGAACCGAATTTATCCAGTACAGCATTGGTGTTCACACTGCTGTTGGTGGCGGTGTTTGCCCTCCACGTGCCGCTGCTGCGCCTGCCCTATTTCTGGGATGAAGCTGGATACTATGTGCCGGCGGCTCGCGATTTGCTGCTGACAGGAAGCCTCATCCCGCACTCCACTCCTTCTAATGCACATCCGCCGCTGGTGATGGCTTACCTCGCGCTCTGCTGGAAGTTGCTGGGATACGCGCCCGTGGTGACTCGAACGGCGATGGTGATGGTGGCGGCGTTTTCGCTGCTCGGAGTGTTCCGGCTCGCCAGGCGGGTGAGCAACCTTGAAGTTGCCCTGGCTTCGACGATCTGCACGGTGCTGTATCCCGTCTTTTTTGCGCAGAGTTCGCTGGCACAGGTGGATCTGGCGGCGGCGGGACTTACTTTCTGGGCATTGCACAGCTATATAGATGGCAAGCGCATTCGGAGCTCGCTGTGGTTCTCACTCGCGGTGCTGGCCAAGGAAACTGCGTTGCTGGCTCCACTGGCGTTGTTTTCCTGGGAAGTGCTGGGTCCTGTTCTGAAAATCAAAGTTGCTCCCGCGAGGAGTTGGAGATCGCTTTGGCTGCTGCTGCCGTGTATCCCGCTGGGGCTTTGGTATGCGTATCACTACGCGAAAACGGGATTTGTTTTCGGCAATCCTGAATTCTTCCGCTACAACGTGCAGGGGACGCTCGAACCGCTGCGGATCGTGTTGGCTTTCTTTCTCCGCCTCTGGCAGACGTTTGGTTATCTGAATCTTTCGGTGTTGACGATCGCTATGCTGCTGGCAATGTGGCGTTCGCCGATACATGACGCCGGCAGTGAACGGCCGAGGATGGCTCTGCAGGCGCAGTATGCGTTTTATTGCGTGATCGCGGCGTACGTTGTCGCGATGGCGATGATCGGCGGGGCGGTGCTGGCGAGGTACATGCTTCCGGCGGTGCCGCTGGTCATCATTATTGCGGTGTCAACGTTACGGCGGCGCCTTCGCTACTGGAAAGCCGTGGTCGTAATCGTGATTGTGGGATTTGTGTTGGGATTATTTGTGAATCCTCCTTATGGATTCACGCTTGAAGACAATCTGGCTTACCGCGATTACATCGTGCTGCATCAGCATGCCGAGGATTTTCTTGAAGCGCGATTTCCCGTGTCACGAGTGATGACAGCGTGGCCGGCCAGCGATGAACTCACGCGGCCGTATCTGGGATATGTGACGCGTCCCATGCGGGTGTTTCGCATCGAGGATTTCACCGTCGAGCAGGTGATGAGCGCGGCGGATGCGCGATCGAATTTTGATGTGGCGCTGGTGTTCTCTACGAAATATGAGCCTGTGCATCCGATGCTTGAACGCTGGTATACGTGGCAACGGTGGAAGGCGAAATATTTTGGATATCACCGCGATGTGCCTGCAGAAGCGGCAGCGCAGATTTTGGGTGGGCACCTGGTGTACTCGGAGTCACGTGAGGGGCAGTGGGTGGGAGTGATCGAGATGCAGCAGGTATACGATGCGCGAGTTACACCGATGGACCCGGCTGGCAAACCTCAGCGGCTGAAGCCGCAAATTCATCTAGGTCTTGTGGCCCGAGTGAACTCGTGCCCTTCCCGGCCGCTCGACTACGCCATCAGATGACACGAGTGGGTCTTGATCACGAGCCAGACCTGGCCTCCCGGTTGCAGGTGCAGGGAGTCGCGGGCGGCAAGCGTTAGATGGACTCTGATCTCCATTCCACAATCGATTCTTGCTTCGACGATGACATCGTGTTTTTCCAGCGAGCGGATGTGCCCAGGAATCAGGTTGCGGGCGCTCAGGCCAACGGGTTGAACTGTGGCGAGCAGAATGTCGCCGGCGCGAATTCCGATTCTGAGCGGCGTTCCCGCCGAGGCGCGCACCAGCGGAGTTTCGAGTTCCACATCACCGGCGTTAAGTTTGCAGGTCATGGTGCCGCGTGATTCGTTCGTAGAAGTAACAGTGGCATCAAGAATGTTTTCGAATCCGGCGAGTTGGGCAACGGTTTCCTGGCGAGGCGCCGACATCACTTCGTGGGGCGTGCCCTGGGCGACGATGCGTCCATTTTCGAGAACCAGCACTCGTTCTCCCAGTGCGAAGACTTCGTCACGGCTATGCGTGACGTAGAGAATCGGAATGTTGTGCGACTGGTTCCAGGCGCGCAGGTCGTCGACAATCTTCGATTTGGTGGCGCCATCAAGGGCTGCGAGGGGTTCGTCCAAAAGTAGAACGCACGGATCCGTCACCAGCGCGCGAGCCAGTGCGACCCGCTGGCGCTCGCCTCCGGAAATTTCTGCGGGCTTGCGGGAACTCAGGTGAGAGATGCGAAATGATTCCAGGATCGAAGCACTCCGCTGGCGGCGAGTTTTTTCGGGGAGGCGATCAAGACCGTATTGAATGTTGCGCTCGGCGGTCAAGTGCGGAAACAAAGCGAGATCCTGGAAGACGTACCCCATGCGGCGCTGGCGAGGGGGGAGATTGATGCCGCGCGCGGAATCGAAGAGAGTTTCGGCAGCGACGGCGATCGATCCGGTGTCGGGCGTAACGATGCCCGCAATGCAGTCGAGCACCGTGGTCTTCCCTGCCCCGGAGGGACCGAACAGAATGGTGATGCCTGGGGCAGCGGCGAAGTCTACTTGTAGATTAAAACTTGCGTTCACTTTGCGGACTACGACCCCCAGGCCGGCTATCTCCACGGTGCAACCATCCACATTCGGCGATTCAGCGCGTACACCACGCACAAAACGGTGAAGGAAATCGCGAGCAGGACCAGCGCGGTCTGGTTCGCTGCATGGTAATTGAGGGCTTGCACTTGATCGTAGATTTCGATCGAGACGGTCCGGGTCACGCCGGGAATATTCCCGCCAACCATCAGCACGACTCCGAACTCTCCCATGGTGTGAGCGAAGCTGAGCGCGATTCCGGTGACAACTCCTGGCAACGACAGTGGCAGAATCACGCGGAGAAACGTTCTCCAGCGGGATGCGCCAAGCGTGGCCGATGCAGCGAGGAGTCGGCGATCGACGGCGGCGAACGATGCCGCGAACGGCTGCACCGCAAAAGGCAGGCTATAGAGGATCGATCCGATAACCAAACCTTCGAAGGTGAATGCCAGAGTGTGTCCGGTGAGGGACTGCCACCAGCGTCCCAGAGGACTGTGCGGGCCGAGAGCGATCAGCACATAAAAGCCGAGAACCGTTGGCGGCAGGACGATGGGCAGGCCGACCACCGCTTCGAGCAGGAATTTCCAGCGCCAGCGCGAGTAGGCGATCCAGTAGGCGACGGGCATTCCGACGACAACCAGGATCGCCGCCACGAATACTGCCAGCCGGATTGTGAGCCAGAACGCCTGCCAGTCCACGCCGCAGAATATAACATTCGCAAGGTGGCGCTACACGCCAGATCCTTGACTTGGTGCCAGCAGCGCCTGAAGGTGAAATCGAGGCGCCATAATCGGCATCGCTGAGGCGATGCCCTGATACGGATTGAGTGCTTCGCGATCCTTCACTCTCAGGATGACGTCTCGAGAGAGTCGATCTTCCGCCGTCGATGTTCATGCGTCACAGCAGCCACGGTCCCGCTTCGCTACGATCCTCTGAGGAGATGGTGCGATGGAGATTCAGGAAGCGTTGCAAACGGTGCGTGCGCTGGCTGGTGGCGTCGACCCGGAAACCCGCCAGCCTGTAAGTGCCGACTCGCTCTTATTGCGTCCGCAAGTGGTCAAGGCATTGAACCGCGCGCTCAGCGCCTTGGCCCAGCAAGAGGAGTGGGAGCGGACTAAGCCGGCAAACGCGGGCAGATACTGGTCGCGCGACGAGGACAACAAAGTCTGCGACGAATTGCGTCAGGGGCTGCCCTTCAATGAGATCGCGAAGTTGCATAGCCGGACGGTCAGCTCGATCCTGGCGCGGCTGGTGAAGTTAGGAAAGATCGCTCCGAAAACGTCTCCTAACCAAGCAGCGTAAAGGGCTTCGCCACAAGGTTAGGGTACCTTTCGGGTACATGACGGCAGGACTAGTCCCACTTCCCCGTTGACGACCGGTCTGGCTGTCAAGATACTGGCACTTATCCGGACGGTCCTTCGCGCTCCTTTATCTATATGAACCCTCGTCGTGCCGCCTCTCGCCCGCTCTTACTTGTACTGTTTCTCACTTCGGTCAGCATCGCGCTTTTTGGACAAGGCGCGAAGATGCAATCACCCTACGATCCGATTGCAGAACAAGACGCCGACCATCCCGTTCAACGCGATCTGTGGTTTTATCGCGGCCGTGTGATTCCGGGAGAGTCGACGGCGGCACTGCGCTACCGCGCGAACTTGCAAAAGATGCAGATGCGGGCGGCGCGGGTTGCAGCGGCGCGCAACCTGCAGCCTCTGGCCGCGCCGAGCAGCGGTTGGACGGCGCTTGGACCAGCTCCGCTGGCATCGAATGCCACCGGGCCCCTCGATCAACAGGATTACAACTGGGTCTCTGGCCGGGCGACGGCGGTGGCGATTGATCCAGCCGACACAACTGGAAACACGGTATACATTGGCGGCGCCTACGGCGGTGTGTGGCGCTCACAGAACGGGACAAACGGCGGTTTCGGAAACGCCAGCGGGGTTGTGTGGACGCCGCTCATCGATAACCAAGCGACTTTGGCTGTCGGTGCGATTGCGATTCAGCCGGGGAATGCCACGGGCCAACTGAGCAACGTGATTCTAGTCGGGACCGGCGAGGCGAACAGTTCCGGAGATTCTTATTACGGACTCGGTATCCTGCGCTCGGCGGATGGAGGCAGCACCTGGAATCTGATTTCGACGGCTAGTCCCAGCCTCTCATTCGCCGGGCTGGCAGCGGCTCGCATGGCGTTTAGCACGAAGTCAGGCCAGACGAACACCGTGGTGGCGGCCATGGCTACGTCTTCGGTCGGCTCCGTCGACGGCCTGATCAATTCTTTGACGCAGCGGGGACTCTATACCTCGACCGATGCGGGACAGAGTTGGACCTTCCATCAACTGACCGATCCCGGCGGCGGACAGGTCAATCCTGCGACCTCGGCGACTTCGGTGACTTACAACGCAAGCGCGGGATTGTTCTTCGCCGCCGTGCGCTACCACGGTTTCTACAGCTCTCCTGATGGCGTTACCTGGACACGACTCGCCACCCAGCCCGGCGGAGCCGTATTGAGCACCACGGCTTGCCCGCCCAACTATTTATCAGTGGCCACACCCTGCCCCATCTATCGCGGCGAGATCGCGGTGGTTCCCGGCCGCAACGAAATGTATGTCTGGTATGTCGACCTGAACGAAACCGACAAGGGCATATGGAGAAGCACAAATAGCGGCGCGTCGTGGACGCAGATTCCGGACACGTCCATTGCCAACTGCGGGGATTCGGGGGGCGGGTGCGGGACCTCGCAAGGCACTTACAATCTTGAGATTGCGGCGGTGCCCAACGGCACTACAGCGACCGATCTCTATGCGGGTGCGATCAACATATATAAGTGCACCCTCGCCAGCACCAGTTCTACTTCTTGCACTCAGACCAGCGGTCTTTGGCTCAACCTCACCCATGTTTACGGTTGCAGTGCGATTGCGAAGGTGCATCCCGACCAGCACGACCTTGACTTCGACGTCGTCAACGGCAAAGACATCATGTACTTCGCCAACGATGGCGGCATCTACCGGGCGGTCGATGGATATCTTGGTTTAGCCACTGGAACGTGCGGCAGCATCAATCAGTTCGACAGCCTGAACCAGACGCTGGGATCGATGACACAATTCGTGTCTTTCTCCCAGCATCCAACCGATCCCAAGACGATTCTGGGAGGCACGCAAGACAACGGTTCCCCGGCGACGGCGAGCGCGATTACCAGCACGTCGTGGCTGAACGTAAACGGTGGAGATGGCGGATACAACGCCATCAATCCCAGCAACACCACGGAATGGTTCACTGCGAATACCGATGTCAGCATTCAACGGTGTACGTTGGGGATCAACTGTCTGGAAGGTGATTTCTTGACCGGCTCAGTTGCGCTTCCGTCTGACGTCGGAAATGATCACGGGGCCTTTTACACGCCCTACATCCTCGATCCGCAGGATGCCACTAGCGAGTTGATTGTCGGCACTTGTCGAGTCTGGCGAGGACCTGGAATCGGCGGCAGTTTCACTGCGCTCTCGGGCGACTTCGAGCCCAACGCCGTGCCCCCGTGCAGCGGCGGCGAGGTGAATCTGGTGCGCTCGCTGGCGGCGGGTGGACCGAAAGATACGAATGGCTTTTCGAACGTGATTTACGCGGGCACCGATGGATTTGGTTCGGCGACGAGTCCGCTCGGCGGGCACGTCTGGGTCACGACCAACGCCGCAGGTGGAACGTCTACCTGGACCGATCGGACGGGAATCATCAATTCCGGCAGCTTTCCAGTTTCGGGAGTCGCGATTGACACGGCCGATGCCACCGGCCAGACCGCTTACGTCACCATCATGGGCTTCCACGTCTCGCACATCTGGAAGACCACGAACGCGGGCGTGAGTTGGACCGACTTCTCGGGCACCGGACTTCCCGACTCTCCCGCGAATGCCGTGGTTGTCGATTCCGGGAGCACGACCTCCAACGGCATGGTTTATATCGCAACTGACGTCGGCATCTTCGCCAGCAGCACGGGAAGCGCAGCCTGGACGGAAGTTGGTCCGGCGCCAAGCAGCGGAACGGCGGGATATCTTCCCAACGTGTCGGTGACGGCGCTGCGCATTTTCAACTCTGCCGGAAGCAAGCACCTACGGGCTTCGACCTATGGCCGAGGAATTTGGGACTTCAATCTCGTGGTCACGCCCGATTTTCAATTCAACTTTACCAGCTCTACGCAGACCATCTTTCCGACGCAGAGCGCAACGTACAACGGAACGCTGACCGCGCTGAACGGATACAACAGTTCTGTGGCGCTGAGTTGTACGGGCACGAAGCCCTCTACGTGCACGCTGAATCCGACCAGTGTGACGCCGACCACCTCCGGGGCGTCGTTCACAGTCACCGCAGCCGGGGTAGCTGGCGACTATTCGTTCAACGCGCATGGAGTGGGATCGGACACGAACCTCACAACCCACGACGCACCTCTTACCTTGCATGTCGTCGACTTCGGACTAACGGCGCCTTCGCCGAGCGCGGTAACGGTGAACCGTCCGAATACTTCGCAAGCCATCAGCTTCTCGGTCACCGCTGCGGGATCATTCAGTGGGACGGTCAGCCTGTCATGCAGCGGACTACCTACGGGCGCAACCTGCAACTTCTCCCCATCGGCCTCGGTGAATCCCACGTCTTCGGCGCCGGTAGCCGTAACTCTCACGATCGGCACAACGAATACCACGGCGACGGGGACATCGACCGTGACCATATCCGCCAACACCGCCGGAGCACCTGCGGCGAAGACGCAGACTTTGTCACTCACGGTGACAGCGCTGCCCGACTACACAATGGTCACCAATGGGACATCGCAGAGTACGACCGTAAACCAGGCTCTGCAGATCACGGGTACGCTGACTTCGATCAATAGCTACAGCAGTCCGGTAAACCTCTCGTGCACTGGTGCGCCGCCGTCGACTTGCACAGTTAGTCCGTCGAGCGTCACGCCCACTGCCGCGGGGCGCCGTTCACGGTAACGGTGAACAGCGCCACGGCGGGGACATTCAACTTCAACATTGCCGGCGTTGGAACCGACAGCTTGCACATTGCGCACAGCGTGCCCACAACCTTGATCGTGAATCCGGATTTCACCATCAACAACACATCGGGAACGCAGTCGGTGCTTGCAGGACAGACAGCAACTTACTCGCTGAACTTTGCTCCCGTAGGCAGTGCGACGTTCGGGAACACGGTCACGCTTTCCTGCTTGGGGCAACCTAATCCTCCGAACCAATGTACGTTCAATCCCCTGAGTATCAGCGGCAGCAGCGGAGCCACCACCGTCACGGTGAGCGTTTCCACCTTCGGGCCCAATGCAGCGCAAAAGCGTTTGATCAGTAACAATCGTCTCCTATGGCTACCCTTGGGGGTTCCGGTGATAGGACTGCTTTTCGGATCCTTGAGCCAAAGCACCAGTCGCAAGCGGCGGTATCTTGCGTTCGCAACCGGATTGATTATCGTGCTTAGCCTGTTCATGATCGCCTGCGGAGGAGGTGGATCGAGCACGCCTCCGCCGCCAGTGGTGAGAGTGCAGATCAGCCCGACCTCGGCGATGCTGTTTACCGGCCAGACCCAGCAATTCAGCGCCACAGTCACCGGGACGACGAACACCAGTGTGAATTGGCTGGTGAACGGGACTGCGGGCGGCAACTCCACCAACGGCACGATCGACGCGACTGGTCTGTACACCACGCCAGCGATAGCGCCCGGTTCGACGGTGTCGGTCTCGGCGGTTTCGCAGGCGGATACGACAAAATCCTCGGCAGCCAATGTGACCATTCAGTCGCCGACGGCCACCGGAATGTATTCGATTACCGTGAATGCAATGTTGAATGGCGTGCTGCACTCGCACGGTTCTGACGCTGAATGTACAGTAGGAAAACAGCTCTTAGCACTTAGCCGTTAGCATTTAGCCATCAGAGTTCACCGCGGCGCATTTAGTAATGAGCCTCGGTAAAACGGCGGGGATCATTCGGGAAGGACACGAGTTTCACTCATGCCGTTATGAACTCAATGAACTACGGCTTTAGCCGCTGAGGTTTGCTGGGCTTCATCGGCATGTTAATGTCGCAATTTCTCGCGGGCGGGGGCGCCCGCGCCACATTTCTGATGCCCGAACAGAGTTTTGATCTTGTCGTCGTTGGTGGAGGCATCGTCGGTCTATCGACCGCGATGCACCTCACCAGTCTTTATCCTCGCTTACGCCTAAGCGTCCTCGAAAAAGAGGATGCCGTAGCCCGCCATCAGAGTGGACACAACAGCGGGGTCATCCATTCGGGAATTTATTATCAGCCGGGATCATTGAAAGCACGCCTGTGCGTCGAGGGTGCAGCTGCAATGGTGGCGTTCTGCCACGAGCACGGTCTCCCCTACGAAGTGTGCGGCAAAGTGATCGTCGCCACTCATGAAGACGAACTGCCTCGCCTGCAGGCTCTGCTCGAACGCGGACAGGTCAACGGCCTCGCAGGATTGCGAATGCTTGAGGCTGCGGAACTGCGCGAGATCGAGCCGCATTGCGGAGGCATTCGCGCCATTCATGTGCCCAGCACGGGAATCACCGACTACGCCGCAGTCAGTCGCAAGTACGCCGAACTGATCGGGGAACGAAGCGGAACCGTTCAAACCGGCACACGTGTGGTGGGCATTGCTTCGCGCGCCAATGAGACCGTGGTCGAGACTACGCGCGGATCGATTTCCACGAAATACCTGATCAACTGCGCGGGACTGCAAAGCGACCGCGTAGGAAAAATTGCTGGGCAAACGCCGGAAGCAATGATCGTCGCCTTTCGCGGTGAGTACTACGACCTGGTTCCCGAAAAATATTCGCTGGTGCGCGGGCTGATTTACCCCGTACCCGATCCGCGCTTCCCTTTTCTCGGTGTGCACTTCACTCGGCGGGTTCATGGCGGTGTCGACGCCGGTCCGAACGCGGTACTGGCGTTCAAACGCGAGGGATACCGCGCCAGCGACTTCGATATAGACGACACGGTCGATATGCTCCGCTATCCCGGCTTCCGGTGTATGGCCCGGAAATACTGGCGGAAGGGCGTTCAGGAGTTCTATCGATCGTTCAGTAAGCGAGCCTTCGTGAAGTCCCTGCAGAAATTGCTCCCCGAAATACGCGAGGAGGACCTGGTGCGCGGTGGTGCGGGAGTGCGCGCGCAAGCGCTGCGTCCTGATGGTTCGATGGTGGATGATTTTCAGTTCTCCGCCTCAGGGAACCAGTTGCACGTTTACAACGTTCCTTCCCCAGCGGCAACAGCGTCCTTGCCGATTGGCAGGGCGATCGCGCAGATGGCGCAGGACCGGTTTGGGCTCACCACGTACTTTTAGATAGAGCCAATCGTTTAACGCCACCGGAGCATTGCGTACACGGGGCCATCCCCAATCGGTGTGCTATTCTGACGGCCTTCCCATGAGCATTGATTTTTCCAAACATCGAGTAGCGGTTTTGGGCGCGGGCAAGATGGGCGGCATTCTGCTCAAAGCTTTGCTGGAGAAGAAACTCCTCTCCGCCAACCTGACCAAAGCGACCGTGGCGCACGAAGAACGGGCACGCGGCCTGAGCCAGAAAGTGGGAGTGCCGGTTGGGACCGACAACCTGGCGGCCGTAAAAGACGCCGACATCATCTTCGTGTGCGTGAAGCCTCAGGTCGTGCAGGAGGTCATGGAACAGATCCGGCCGCACCTGCACAAGAATCAGCTCATCATCTCGGTGGCGGCTTCGGTCCCCACAAGTTCGATTGAAAAGGCTGCCAATCTTGAAATCCCGGTCGTCCGCGCCATGCCGAATACGCCTTGTGTACTCGGGGTCGGGATGACGGCTCTGTGCAAAGGAAAATTTGCCAGTCCCGAGCACCTTGAGACCGCGAGCGCGATGTTCCGCGTCGTCGGCCGCACGGTGGCTGTCGACGAAAAACACATGGACGCCGTTACCGGTCTCTCTGCAAGCGGCCCGGCTTATATCTACATCATTCTGGAATCGTTAGCCGAGGCTGGCGTCAAAGTTGGCCTGCCGCGGGATATCGCGACTCTACTGGCGGCCCAAACTACCCTGGGCGCGGCCACCGTCGTGCTTGAGACAGGGGACCATCCAGCGCTGCTGAAAGACGCCGTCACTACTCCTGCGGGATGCACCATTGACGGCATCATGGAACTAGAAGAAGGAAAGCTCCGTGTGACGTTGATCAAGGCAGTCGTTAAAGCCGCCCAACGGGCGAAAGAACTGGCCTTCGGTTAACCCGAATTGCAATAGTCTTTCGTTTTCAGGCAGTTGGACCTCTCAAAACCACTTTACGATGCAAAGCCATGTCCAGAGCGGCTTTCGGCGTGTAAACTTCCGCCCTGTAGCACCAAAGTGCTATTTACAGTCCTAATACGTGAGAATAAAGTCTCGGAGAACAGTCGCTGGGGTGGTGGCTGTTGAAGTGGCAGGTCCTGCAGTGCACGAGTAGCACGCTTCGTCTTACCAATCAATTCGTTTCATTAGTTCACCAAGACCGACCTGGTGCAAGCTAACCAGTTCCCCTACGGTTAAGGACAACATTCGGGCTGGAGTCGCTGTGGGCTCTGGCTCAAGGGACCCTAGGTTCACTATGGCTCACGCAATCTCCTTGCCTGAAACTTCCGAAATTATCCGAGTTTTGGCCGCTGATAGCACACGCATGAATAGCCAACTCCTGGCCTCGGCCCTGGAGCGGGACAAGCGTTTTCAAGTGCTCGAGCCCGTTTCTGACGCGCGAGGCATCATTGCGGCAGTCGCCAAGGAAAAGCCGGCGGTCGTGGTGATCAGCGCCGAACTCGACGACGACGCGCGCAAAGGGTTGGAAGTGGCTCGCGAACTTTACACCATGCGGTCAGAAACCCGGGTGGTGATGTTACTGGACGCTTCCGAGCGGACGCAGGTGACGGAAGCTTTCCGCGCGGGCGCCCGAGGGGTGTTCTGCCGCAGCGAATCGCTGAAATCGCTGGCTAAGTGCATTCATTGCGTCCACAGTGGGCAAGTCTGGGCCAATAGCAAGGAATTGCGCTTCCTGCTTGAGGCTTTGGGCGAAGCGCTGCCAATGCGGGTGATTGATGCCCGTGGCGCGGCCCTGCTTTCCAAGCGCGAACAGGAAGTGGTTCGCTGCGTGGCCGAGGGACTGTCGAACCGCGAAATTGCGCAGCGGCTCGGGCTTACCGAGCACACCGTGAAGAATTATCTGTTCCGCATTTTCGACAAGCTGGGCGTTTCCAAGCGGGTGGAAGTTGTGCTGTACGCCTATAGCCTGGGAAATGCGGCCGTATCGAGTGATGCGCCAGTAGCCGAGAAGAAGACTATCGCTTCCGGCGCAAAAACGGTCGCGGTTCCGCGGGCGTATTCGCCAATTCCTGAGCAACTGGTGCCGCGGGCGCGACAGTAGCTCACAGTCCTGCGATTTTGGAGAGGGATTCTGCTTCGGCAGAATCCCTTTTTGTATTTGATAAGAAATGAAAACCGCAGCGGACGCTGAGGACGCAGGGATTTACCAAGGAAAAACGCTGCATCCTCCGGTCCTCTGCGGTTTTGGTTTCGGGTGCCGGTTTACAGGCGCTTATAAATTGATTCCGGGATGGGGAACTGGCGTTGGTTGAGGACCGCGCCCAGCACCTTGGCATTGCCTTCCTGCAAGCTATGTACGGCTTGGCGCGCGGTCTGTTTGCGCGAGGCATTGGCTTTCAAGACGAGGACTACGCCATCCGAGAGACTGCCCAGGCTGATGGCATCGCTACCTGTGCTCATGGCTGGAGCGTCGATCAGCACGAAATCAAATTCCGAGCGCAACTCGTGGATGCGCATTCGCATGCGGTCGGAAGCCAGCAGCGGTTGGGAATCTTCAGCGGCCTTCCCTGCGGTAATCACGTAGAGATTTGGGAGCGACGTGCCGCGAATTGCGGCGCGAATCGGATCGGGCTGCTGCAGAAAATCCGCCAGGCCAGGACCATTCTCTATGCCGAACTGCTGATGAAGGCTGGGCTCGCGCAGATTCGCGTCGATGACGCAGACCGAGCCGGCGATGCGTCCTGCCAGAACTTCGGCGGTGTGCGCCGCTACCCAGGTGCAGCCGGTCCCCGGTTCGGTGCTGGTGAAAACTACGGTGCGCGGAACGTTGCCTCCCGACCCCAGGAACACCTGCTGGACAAACGAGCTGACCTCCTCGAGCCCCGGCTTGACCGGTTGCGGGGTGACAGCCGCCGCGTTTCCGGCCGGATTCAGGATTGAGTGCCCGTTGCCGGCGGCGGTGGAATTGAGAAGATCTTCCTTCCCCATTTTCTGTAACAGCTCGAAGTTCTTGCTCATGGCTGGTGTCCTTTGGTGTTTCGCTCTAGCAAAGACGTTTTAAACAGTCGAAAGACTAATCGGGCTTTGTGTTTCCAGGGCGTACTTGTTTCGGTTGTCGTGCTTGATCGAGAGAGGCCTGCCAGTTTTTCAGTTTCGAAGCCACTTCCTGCATATAGGACTTAGCTTCAGCGGGACTCAGGGTTTCCCCATTCTTACGAGCCGCCGGGGTGGAGGAAACATTTTGGACCGGCGAGCGCAATCCGTCAACTGGCGCGGGTTTCGGAGGTTGCGTCACCATTCCCGAGATATCGAGATCGGCGATCACCTCGCGAACCACGTCGAGATCGATCACCTTGTGGCGCAATGCGCAGGCAAGTGATAGCGCATTGAAACAGAAATTGTTGACATTTCTGGGAATGCCTTCGGTAAAACGCCCGATCTCTTCATAGGCCTCTGATGTAAAAAGCGGACCCCCGACGTAACCGGCAACTTTCAAGCGATGCTCGACGTAGTCCTTGATCTCCCAAGACGGTAGGGGATCGATGTTGTTCAGGATCGAAATGCGCTGGCGGAGCTGCGAGAGGGATGGGCTGGCCAGTTTGTCAGCCAGTTCGGGCTGCCCCGCCAAGATGATCTGCAGCAGCTTGGCGCGAGGCGTTTCGAAATCCGAGAGCAGACGCACGGTTTCGAGTACCGATGGCTCCAGATTCTGTGCTTCGTCGATCACGACGATAAAGCGATTCCCAGCGCGCGCCTCCTGCAAAAGGCGGCGATTGAATTCCTCATGCATGCGGACAAAATCCTGGGTATCGCCTTCGTATCCCAACTCGGAGAGCAGAAACCGCATGAACTCGCGCGAGGTGCACTGGGTCTGAAAAATAAAGGCAGTACGAGCCGTGCTGCGGAATTTTTCGAGAAGGTGAAAGAGGAGAGTGGTCTTCCCCATCCCCGGCCGCGCGATGAGGCCAAGGAAGCCACGGCCAGCTTCAACTCCGTAGTAGAGAGAGGCCAGCGCTTCTTTGTGGGCCGCGCTCAAATAAAGAAACCGCGGGTCGGGAGTGACGCCAAAGGGCTGCTCCCGAAGACCGAAGTAGGTCAGATACATGCGGATTCTCCGAGGCTCCCAGGCTGCTGCATGTTAAGAAACGGCGTACTCGCGGCTCGCGCTGCGAAGGAAACTCCCCAAACCCTCTGTTTTTCGAGAGAAGCGTTCACGTTAGCAAAGTTTTACGTAATGCAAGGTTATCTTCGCGAGGGGGTGCCCGAAGAGACCAGGCCGCGCAACACCGGCACCCTTTCACTCTGCCCCAGCGCGGTGAGTGCGACAAGAGGATAAAGTACCATAAGACCGAAGACTCCGCCTTAGCGATTCTCCGAGGCAACGATTTCCGCGCAATGATAATCAGAATTGTGGCCATTCGCCCGAACCCGGCGTCCTTCGCAGGAAGCAATCGGCTCAGGGGGCTTAGGACTCCTTGCAGGGGACGAGGTTTTTACGTAAAATTCGCGAGCTTGTTAGCCGCTGTTTTCGTTCGAAACTTTGGCTTCTCTTCCCAATTCCGATCCGAGACTTCGGGTGCTCGTCGCCGACAGCGCAGCCATGAGCTGCCGCCTGCTGGCCGACGCCTTGCAGCGGAGTAAGCGCTACCAGGCAGAGCCAGTCGTCACCGCAAAAGAGGTGATTGCCGCTCTGGAGACCAGTTCCTACCATCTGGTTCTCATCAGTGCCAGCTTCCCGGAGGAACCGCTCGGCGGATTTCGCCTGATCCGCCAGATTCGCGATCTCCATCCCAATTTGAGTGTGGTCGTGCTGCTCGACGCCATGGATCGCAACCTGGTGGTCGAAGCCTTCCGCACCGGGGCGCGCGGAGTGTTTTGCCGGTCTGACTCGTTTCAAGCTCTCTGCAAGTGCATTCAATGCGTGCACGAAGGCCAGGTCTGGGCGAGTTCGACGGAGTTGCAGTTTGTGCTTGATGCCCTGGTGCAACCCGGGCTCATGGAAACGCATGCCAATCCGAATTCCCGCCCTTTGAGCAAGCGTGAAGAGGAAATCGCGCGCCTGGTAGCGGAAGGCCTGAGCAACCGGCAGATTTCCGACCGCCTCGGACTGAGCGAACACACCATCAAGAATTATCTATTCCGCGTGTTCGAGAAACTCGGTGTGGGAACCCGCGTAGAGCTGGCTCTATACGCTATCAATCGCCGCCAGGGACGCCACAGCGGACCTGAGCGCGTCCCTCCTCGCCCGCCTGACATTCAATTCGGCTGAGAGAGACTAGAGTGCTTTGAAGTTAACGGTCACGCGGGTAAGAAATTCCTGCGGATTGCCATCGGGCGCATAGGGCTGGTACTTCCACTGGCGCACCGCAGTTACGGCGGCCGGAACGAGTAGTGCGTCTCCGCTGACCAGATTCGCCTGCTTCACTGTGCCATCCTTCGCGACACGAATTTCAAGAATGACGGGGCCGAGGGCCTGCGATTGTTTCGCGGCCTCAGGATACTCGGGCTCTACCCGACGCAGCACGTACGTGTCGGCAACCTCGGGAGCGAGGGTCATGGTGTTGCCGCGATCGGCTCCGCCCGCTGCCTTGATGGTCGACGCAGCGGTTTGATCGGAAGGCATCTCAAAGATCACCTTGCCGTTCTGGGTCACGACTAGTCCGCCGGGAGCGCGAGCATCGTTCACCGCTTTCGCGCGCGTTGAGCTAGACGCGGGCTTCCCTTTCCCAGGATTTTCGGGCACGGCTGGGGATCTCGCGGGCGCAGAGGCGCTGTCGCTCACGGGTGGCTGCGGCTGAACTCTTGCCCGTGATGCCATTGCGCGTTGCCATCCCGAATAGCCAACCATCCATCCTAGAAGCAGCGCCAGCGCGATCACCACAGCGGTAAGGACGGTGGTCCAATAGTCACGATAACCGGACACGGGTTCAGCTGGGGGCACGGTAGTCGTGAACAGGTTCGCCTCGGGCGCTAAAACAACTTCCTTCGGAATCACAGCCACCGAAGAAGGAGAGATCACCGGCGCAACCGGCTCTGGCGCAGAGGCGACCCGTTCAAGATTTCTGACGATTCTGCGCGAGAGAGCTTCGAGCGTAAGCGTATCGCGGTCGCCGAAAGCTTTCGGACGGGGCGACAGAATCTCAAAAATGCCCATCACCTCTTCGCCGCTGAGGATGGGTACGATCAGAATGGAACGCACGTCGAATTCAAGCATGGCGGCGCCATCCACACGCGGATCGGTCTCGGTGTTGTCGCAGCGCTGGACTTGCCTGGTTCGCAGACAAGCGCCGGAAAGCCCGAGATGAGTATTAAGCCGCGTGCCCAGTTCGGGCGCGCCGACTCCGCTTGAAGCGCGGCATACCATCTCGCCGTCGCGCACCAAGGCGATGGCCGCTCCCGTGGCCGTGGTAGCCAGGCAAGCCTGTTGCACAATTTCGTTCAACACGAGATCGAGCGCCAGATCGGCGGGACTGGCACCTTCCATATGATCGGCAAGTTTCGCGGCTAAATGATGAACGTTCGAGTCTTCTGGATCATGTTCCAGGGCGAAAAGCGGCTCGTCGTTTTCGGAGTCGGCAAACGGGTCGGGCCGTGACATGGGTTGATGAGCCATGTAAATAGCCCTGGCGGTAATACATTGGGGAAGTGAGCGCCAGTTTGAGCGGAGTTTCCCCCGAAACACGGGTGGTTGTCAACTTCTAATGGTGCATTGAAGCCGTGAGCGGGCAATCTCTGAGCCCGCTCACGCCGGAAACCAGACTATTTCTGCGCGGTCTTGACCTCCGGAGGACCCACGTCCGGCGGAATCTGTCCGGTTAATGAATTCAGGAACTCGAGCAAATCAGCGCGCTCTTGCCCGGTAAGGAAGTCGAGCGCGTGGATTTCCTTGTCAAGATTGACGTTCGAGTTCCCGCCGCCAAGATAAAGATCAACCGCCAATTTAAGGTCTTTGACGCTGCCATCGTGCATGTAGGGCGCCGTCATCGCGACATTGCGCAGCGACGGAGTCTTAAACAGTCCGCGGTCTGATTCCTTGTGCGTCACCGCGAACAGACCGTCATCGGCGAACTTGCCAAAGTCCACGCCCACGCCCAGGTTGTGGAATTTGTTGTCGGTAAAGAGAGCGTCGTGTTCGCCCACCAGATGGCAGGCGGCGCAGTTGCCCTTGTTCTTCGTTGTGAAGACGATGAATCCACGTTTCACTGCGGGACTCACGGCTTTCTCGTCGTGCCCGTATTTCCAGCGGTCAAAGGGAGAATCGGCGACTAGCACCGTTCGCTCGAACGATGCGATGCTCTTCTCGACCATCTCGTAGGTGATTGGTCCCGGGCCCCAGGCTTTGGCGAATTGCTCGCGATAGCTGGCATCGGCGTTCAACCGTTCCACCACTTGCGGCAACGTAGCCGCCATTTCTACCGGATTCGCAACCGGCCCTTCCGCCTGTTTCTCGAGGCTGGGAGCGCGGCCATCCCAGAATTGCACGTCGAAGTACGCCGCATTGGCGACTGGCGGCGAGTTGCGTCCGCCCAGTTTCTTGCCTACGCCTTCAGAGAATGGCTTGTTGTCGGCGAAACCATTGGCTGCGCCGTGGCAACTGGCGCACGCGATCGTCTTATCCGCGGAAAGGATGGGATCGTAGTAAAGACGCCGGCCGAGCGCGATGGTCTCAATCGTGGGTGGATTGTCAGCGGGGATAGGAACAGGAGGCAGTCCCAAGGGCGCCTTGATTTCGACGGGTGTGCCAATCGGCATGACATGACGGCCCTCGGCAGGGGGCGCAGCGATTGGATTGTTCTCGCGATAGAGCGCCAGAGCGCTCAGCACGGCCAGAGCGAGGAAGAGAATAGAAAGAATTTTGCGGGTATTCATGCAGCCCTCCCTTGTGAAGAGCAGATTTGAAGATGATTTTGTGCCGTCAACGGCATTCGCAGAGCACCCTGAAGTGTCTCGTTTCGTAAATGTCGCGGCAAGGATCGAGGTCACTGGCGGCAGTGACGAGCTATGCTCACGCGGCAAGTGAAGCGGGCCTGGTTCGTATCAGGCTATGGCTTCAGCCATAGCGCACGTAGCTACCACAGAACCGGTTTAGCCCCTGCCCGGCGAGGCGACGCTGCGGGCCAGATGCGCATGGGTTCACGAATCAAGTGCAACACCGTACAAAGGTGTTGCGATGGAAAAGAGAAGATATGAGCAGTTGGTGCTCAGGGAGCGGATTGAGATTTACCGTCTGCATGCAAACGGTAAATCTCTGCGCTGCATCGCCGCCACTCTGGGGAGGAGCGCGGCGACCATTAGTCGTGAACTGAAGCGCAACAGCAAGGTCTCTAAGCAGTGGCCGGGGGGCTACGATCCCGAGCGCGCGCAGCGGCTGATGCTGCGTCGTCATGCCCGCGGTCGGGCCCACAAGCTGGAACGTCAGCCCGAACTTCGGGAGAAAGTGTTGCAGCATCTCGCTGCCGGATGGTCGCCGGAGCAGATTGCCGGGCGCATGGCCCAGTTGCCGGGCAGCGACCGCATCAGCTACGAATCCATCTACCGTTACATTTATTGGCGCAGTTGGTCCTTCAACGAAACTCTGCATCGCTGGCTGCCTCGGCAAAAATACCGTCGCGGAAACCGTCTGCCCAATGGCCGCTGGTCGACGGCGTCGATATTGGAGAGGGTTTCCATCCATGATCGTCCGGCGGTGGTGGAGACCAGAACGCGCACGGGCGATTGGGAGGCCGACCTCATGAGCTTCCGCAAACCGGGACAGTTCCTGCTGGTGATGCAGGAACGCCGATCGCGGCGCGCCCTGCTGATGCGGCAGAACACGAGAACGGCGCAGTCGGTCGCCGACAATCTCAGCACCCTGCTGGAAGCGCTGCCCGCGCGCGTATGTCAATCCATGACCTTCGATAACGGAGCGGAGTTCAGCAAACACTATCTCCTGAGCCGACGGTTTGGCATCCAGACCTGGTTCTGCGACACCCACTCGCCCTGGCAGAAGGGCGGCATCGAAAACGCGATTGGCCGTTTGCGCCGCCTGTTGCCTAGAAACACCGACCTCGACGACCTGCCCGCCCAGCGCCTCGCCCTCTGCCTCGAACGCTACAACGATACCCCCAGAAAATGCCTCGGCTTCAAAACTCCCAACGAGGTATTCTTGGAACACTCTGTTGCACTTCAAACGTGAATTCATCCCCTCGCTCCGCTCGGGATGACGTCAGGGTAGGGGGGACATACGCAACCATACGGTTGCATTTTTCTATCTCAACTGCTAATATGCAACCTGGAGGTTGCATAACGTGGATCATCGCATCGAGAAGCAAATTGAGATCAAAGCCCCGCTGTCGCGCGTCTGGCGCGCGCTCACCGACTACCGGCAGTTCGGCGAGTGGTTTCAGGTGAAGCTCGACGGGCCATTCGTCGCCGGAAAAGCCTCGACGGGCCACCTCACTTTCCCAGGATATGAAAATCTGAAGTGGGAGGCGGTCGTCCAGAAGATTGAGCCGGAAACGTACTTTTCCTACACCTGGCATCCTTACGCGGTCGATCCCGACGTCGACTATTCGAAGGAGACGCCGACACTGGTGGAGTTCCGCCTGGAACCGGCGGGCGGGACGACGGTTTTGCGGGTGACGGAATCGGGATTCGAGAAGATTCCCGCACACCGCATCCAGGAAGCTCTCCGCAAGAACGACGGTGGTTGGGCACAGCAAATGAAGGCCATCGAGAAATATGTCACGCAGCATCCGTAAGCGCGCAGCTGCCCGGCTCGAAACACAGGCCTCAGTATTCGCCGCCCTGGGAGATCAGACACGGCTCGCGCTCGTGGTGCGGCTCTCGGGCGGGCAGGCTCGTTCGATTTCGGAACTCACCAGCGGGTCGCGTCTCACGCGGCAGGCGATCACCAAACACCTGCGGGTGCTCGAAAGCGCAGGCATGGTGCGCTGTTCGCGCGCGGGACGCGAAAGCCTGTATGAACTGAGTCCCGAACCGATTGACGAGATTCGCGAGTACCTCGACTTCGTCTCGCAGAAGTGGGACCTCGCGCTAGCGCGGCTGAAGCATTTCGTGGAGGACTAAAGCTTGAGGCGAGGGCCGGTTCCCTTCTTCCTCTCCAAACTCGAAGCGGTAAACAGCATAATCCCGATGAGCCCGAAAATTCCCAGCGCCACCGCGCCCATAACCAGGATTGGCATAACGCACCTCCGGCAGCCCTCAGTGTGACCAGCTCCGACCCTTAATACCGTGATCGCGCTCACTTGGCATAGTGATGGCCGCCGGTTTCCCGTTTCCGCATTGGTCTTGCCCTAGTGAGTACCTGTCACATAGTTGTCACCGCGAAAGCTGGTAAAGTAAGGCTTTTATGGGAGCGGCAATGCGGATCGCGGTGGTGGGTTCGGGATATGTCGGACTGGTGGCGGGCGCGTGCTTCGCCGACATCGGACATGAGGTCATCCTGGTCGACAACGACGCGCAGAAACTCGCCGCGCTGAAATCCGGCGACGTTCCCATCCACGAAAAATTCCTGCCTGAATTGCTCCAGCGGCACCGTGGCCGCGCACTAACTTTCTCCGACAATCTGGAAGAAGCGGTCCGCGCCAGCAACGCGATTTTCGTCGCGGTGGGTACGCCGCCCACCGAACAAGGAGAGGCCGATCTTTCTTATGTAGAGTCGGTGGCGCGCGGGATCTCGGGCGCGATCAACGGCTACAAAGTCGTCGTCGAGAAAAGCACTGTGCCGGTGTACACCAGCGACTGGGTGCGCAAGATCATCCTTCGCAATGGAGCTCCCGCCGACAGCTTCGATGTCGCCTCCAATCCCGAATTCCTGCGCGAAGGCACCGCGGTTACCGACTTCCTTTATCCCGACCGCATCGTCCTTGGCGCTGATACCGACCGCTGCTCGGCGGTGTTGAAGGAGATTTACGCCCCGCTGACCGATGGCAGCTACTACCGCCAACCTGCTGCGATACCCGGACCCGATCGCGCGCACATTCCGCCGCCGCTGATCGTCACCAGCGCCAAGAGCGCGGAACTCATCAAGCACGCTTCGAACGCTTTTCTGGCTACGAAAATTTCCTTCATCAATGCCGTCGCTTCGATCTGCGAGTCGGTCGGTGCGAATGTGCAGCAAGTTTGTCAGGGCATCGGCGCCGACAGCCGCATCGGTCCGCGCTTTCTGAATCCTGGCATTGGCTACGGCGGGTCGTGTTTCCCTAAGGACCTGATGGCGTTTCGCTCGGTGGCCCGCGAATGCGGATACGACTTCCGCCTGCTCGACGAAGTCATGCACATCAATGAAGACCAGCGCCAGCGCTTCCTGCGCAAAGTTCGCAGCGCGCTTTGGACCCTGCGCGGCAAGGGGCTCGGCGTTCTCGGCCTCGCCTTCAAGGGAGGCACCGACGACATTCGCGAATCGCCGGCTATCCTCCTCGTCCAGTCGCTGGTGCAAGAAGGCTGCGAGATCACGGCTTATGATCCGGCGGCCATCGAGCGCGCGCGTGAGGTTCTTCCCAAACAGGTAAAATTCGCCGCGAACTCTTACGATGCCGCCAGCGGCGCTGATGCGCTGCTGATTCTCACTGAATGGGATGAATTCGCCATGCTCGATCTGCCGCGCCTGGCGCACCGTCTGAAGTACCCCATCGTGATCGATGGCCGCAACCTGTATGATCCCGAGAGGATGGCGGCACACGGCATTACCTACTACAGCGTCGGACGGATCCCGGTCACCCCGGAAAAACATCCCGCCGACGCCGGCACTCCCGCGAGGAAATTCACATCATCATGACCAAACCGCGCGCTCTGGTCACCGGCGGAGCCGGATTCCTGGGCTCCCACCTCTGTGACGCTCTGCTGGCCGAAGGCTACTCTGTCATCGTTGTTGACAACCTGCTCACGGGACGCGAAGCCAACATCGCGCACCTGCGCAACGATTCGCGCTTCGAGTTTCAGAAACTCGACATCAACCAGCCCTTCGACTGCGGCAACGTCGATTACGTTTTTCACTTCGCCTGCCCCGCGAGCCCCGTCGACTACACCGTGCATGGCGTCGAAACCCTGATGGTCGGCTCGCTGGGAACGTTTCACGCGCTCGACATCGCGCGTAAGTACGGGGCGAAGTATCTGACCTCGTCGACTTCCGAATGCTATGGCGATCCGCTGGAGCATCCACAAAAAGAAACTTATTGGGGAAACGTGAATCCCATCGGCCCGCGCTCGGTCTACGACGAAGCCAAACGCTTCTCGGAAGCGGTGACCATGGCTTATCACCGTTATTACAAAGTCGACACGCGCATCGTGCGGATTTTCAACACCTACGGCACGCGCATGCAGTTGAATGATGGACGCGTCGTCCCCAACTTCATGAAACAAGCGCTTCGCGGCGAGGATCTCACCGTCTACGGCGACGGAGGCCAGACCCGCAGTTTCTGCTACGTGAGCGACGAGGTCGATGGATTCATTCGACTGTCGAAATCGGACGAGCATCTTCCGGTCAACATCGGCAACCCGACGGAGTTTACGATTCTCGAATGCGCGAAGAAAGTTCTTGAGGTGACGGGATCGAAGAGCAAGATCGCCTATTCACCGCTGCCGCAGGATGATCCCAAGCAGCGCCAGCCGGACATCACCAAAGCGCGGAAGTTGCTGGGATGGGAACCGAAAATCGATCTGGCCACGGGATTGAAGATGTCGCTGGATTATTTCAAGAAAGCTCTTAGCCTTTAGCTCTTAGCTCTTAGCCAAATCAAAATATCGGTGGCTGCCCGACGGGCGTGCTGCAGCTATGAGGCGCAGTGGATAAGAGCTAAAGGCTAAAGGCTAAAGGCTAAAAGCTAAAGGCTAAGAGCTAAAGGCTGAAAGCTAAGAGCCAGCTCTACCCGTCATCGCGTCCGCTGGCTGATACGCGATCAGCCTCTGCACTTGCTCCCGCTCTTCCACAGTCTGCACGCTGAATGACACGCCCATCCCAAACCCGGGATGCGTTGCCTGCACGCCTCCCTTCAAGCGCAGTTTCATTTCGTTGGTGCGCACCAGGATTTCCACCGCGGTGCCTGCGGGGAACGGAGCTGTGGTTTCTACATAGCATCCGCCCGTCGAGATATCGCTCAGCACGCACCGCACCGGCACGCCGCTTCCCTGCCGGAAAACGTCGGCGCTCAAGCGGCAAGCACGACGCGAGCGGTTGCGCCGGTCCGAAGAAGAAACCGAGAGCAAACCCAGTCCGCCAGGGGCACCGGCTTGGTGCGGCTGCGCAGCGTTCGCCGTGACCTGCGAGGCGTTCATCCGCAACCAGTCCGTCAAGGCTTTGCGCGAAAATTGCGGAACATCGGCGAAGCGGATTCCCACGCGTCCGGTCGAATCCTGCCACATCACTTCGCCGGAAAGCCTGATATCGCTCACGCGCCCGGGAAGGCTAAACTGGAAATAGACTTTGCACTTCGGCGGCAAGGGACGCTGCGACTGAATGGCAATTCCCTCTTCGCTCAAATCGAGCAGTGTTGCGGGGGCATCTTCAATGTTGGCGTAGGCGATCGACGCATCGCTATGCAATGCCACGCGCTGATTGCGGCGGCGCTCTCGCCGCATCAAGCCACGGGCCACGCGCAGACTGTGGGTGGCGCGCTCCAGCGAGATCGGCTTGTAGAGAACGAAATTCGCCGCACGGGCAAATACTTCGCGCACATCATTGCTGCTATCGACGAGAGCGATCACCAATGTCGTCGGATTCGCGGGTTGCTTCCGTGCGCGCGTTATGAGGTCCAGAGCCGCGGCCTCATCCTGACAATCGATGAGCACAGCATCAAAGGCTTGCGCATTCAAACGCGCAAGCGCTGCGGACGATTCGTTCGACTGTTCGACCTCAATGCCCAAATCAGAAAGGATACGGCTGAGCACCTGGACGGCCGAAGCGTCCGCACACACCACTAGCGATGTGAGCGACATAGTGAAGGCATGTTAGGGGGAGCGTGCCCGCCGCAACAAGTTACGAATGTGACCTCTATCAGCCGCATTTTTCTCTCCAGTGACTTTCGTCATCTGGAGTTTGCCGCAACTCGGGAATATCTTCAGGTCTGTCTGTACAGGTCTCTGACCAAGAAGGGTTTCGAATGACAGCAAGGGTGGGCAACTGGATGATCGCGACCGGCGTGATCATAATGTTCGTCGCTTTGTGTTGCTTGCCGGCTGCTTTGGGAGAGCATCGTGACGCGAGCTTGCTGGGCCTGAGCGCCTCCATTTTCGGCATGGGCGCACTCTTCATGGCTGGCGGCCTTTACTTCAAGGCGCAGATGCTGCAACTGCAGGGGAATCCCAGCGGGGCCGAAGATGCGCCCTCTCCCCGCACTCGAGGCGGTTGTGAGCTGTGCGGCAGCGATGTTCCCGTGATCCATTGTCGGGTGCACCAGCTTCACATGTGCTCCACCTGCCTGGCCGAGCACTTTGATCCGCGTTCTTGTTCTTACGTGCCGCCCACCCGGCGTCCCGCCGCGAAGTCTGGCAAGGGAATGGCCCGGGCGCGCGGGGCCTAAAAACTCTACCCGCTCGCTTCCCAGCACTTTGCAACGCCAAAGTGACCACAGTTACCTGCGCAAATTACGTTACGTAGGAACAATGCCCGACACCGCGACTTTAGTACTTTGACGCTTCCCGACCCCCTCCTTACGATGATGTTTAGTGCAGCCCTCTCGCCTGCTTTCTGATGTGGCGAGGCCCTTTTCCTCCCTCTGTTCTGCGGCAAAACGCGTCACTCTCGTCCCCCAGAAAAAGGGTGACGGTGTGGAGGTTTAATGACTCCGTTACGAACGATGAATGGAAGGCCCGTCCCCACCCCGGACCGCGGGGAATCCGCCCAGCGGATGGACGGCTTCACGCTGCTCGAAATGCTGGTGGCGGTGAGCGTGTTTCTGGTGGTTTCGGTCATCACCTTCAGCAACCTGGCCCCGGCGATCAAGGATGCGCGCATCAACGGCAGCTATAACCAGGTGCTCGAAGAGATGCGCATGGCGCGCGAGTTGGCGATCGAGAATCGCAAGACCTACTTGTTGACCTTCAACCCCGCGGGGCTGCCGGTCGGCCGGAGCGGAATGCAGATCAACCAGTTGAATGCCGGCGCTGTGGGCGCAGTCTACAACCAGGTTCCGATCGTGCTTCCAACCGATGTGCACTTTCAGGTGATTCCTGGCATCCCCAACACGAATGCAACAGTGCCTGACAATATGGGGACCGGCGGCACCGCCATTCAGTTCGACATCGGGGTAAACGGCGGCACGTTGAACCAGATTTATTTCTTCCCTGACGGATCGGCTCGCGACATCAACAACAATATCAACAACGGAATCGTCTACGTGGCCCGCGACAACGACATTTACAGTTCGCGCGCTGTCACCCTCTACGGAGCCGCGGGGCGCGTGCGCGGCTGGCGATTGTATCCGCCGACCGGAGTGGGGAACGGCACCTGGAGTCAGCTATGAGTACAGTCTTCAGTCGTCAGTCTTCAGTCGTCAGAAAATTCCATCGCGGCCGTGCGTCCAGCGCTTCGCTGACGACTGACGACCGACGACTGACGGCTGAAAGCGGCTTCACCATGATGGAGGTTCTTATCTCCGTTGTCATCCTCACCATCGGACTGGTGAGCATGCTGGCCATGTTCACGGTGGCGCTGGCCGCTACCAACAACGCGCAGGAAGATCTGACGGCGAAGCAGATCGCGCAATCGACGCTGGAGAGCATCTTTACCGCGCGCAACACGCAGCAGATCACCTTCCTGCAGATTCAGAACGTCTCCAATGGCGGCATCTTCCTCGACGGCCCACAGGTGATCAAAGATCCAGGCCCTGATGGTCTGGACGGCACCGCCGATGACCTGGTTTCGAATCCGCTCTGCCCCGGTCCTTCGACCTGCTTGCAGCTTTCAGGCAAGGACGGCGTGCTCGGAACCGCCGACGACGTTTACCTGCCGCTGAATAACTACCAGCGCCAGATTCTGATTTCCAATGTGTTCCTCCCCGGCGGCGCGATCGACGACACGCTGCGGCAGATCACCGTCACCGTCACTTATACCTCGACGCAATTCAGCGCCCAGCGGAAACAGTATTCGGTGGGGGCATACGTCTCGTCGTTCCGCTAGAGAAAAGGCTTCGTCACATGAGAGACAGGAAGAACAAAACTCGCGGCTTTACGCTGATGGAAATGCTGGTCGCCATGGCGATTGGCCTGGTCGTGCTGGGCTCGGCGGTCAGCCTGTTCAGCCGGGCGGTGACGCTCAGCTTCATGGTGACCCAGCGTGCGGAAATGCAGCAGAACGGCCGCAGCGCGCTCGACATGATGGCCAAAGACATCAGTCTGGCGGGATCGGGCATTCCTTCCGGAGGCGTGCAACTGCCGGATGGTGCGGGCTCAACCGCATCGAAGTTCGCATGCGACACCACCAAGTGCTACGTCACCAACAACCAGTTTCCTTTGACTAACAGCTTCTTCGGCGCTATCCCCAACCCGGGCGTGGGCCTCTCGGTAAAGACCACCACCGGCTCTTTGGGTCCGGCAACCGATGTAGTGACGGTTGCGTACACCGATTCAACGTTTCCTCTCAATCAGTGGGCAGTCACATTAAACACGGCCGGCACCATTGCGACGTTTGCCTTGCCCAGCCCGTTGCCCACCCCCCTGCCAGTGCCTTGGCCGCCGACCGCGGTCAACGATCCGGCGCAGGGATTGAAAGTGGGCGACCTGGTTTTGCTGACCAATAACGTGGGTTCGGCGATCGGCGAGGTCACCAACGTGGCCCCGTCAGGCCCGAACGTGGCCGTTACATTCGGAAATCTCGACACTCTGAACATCAACCAGTCAACGGCGGCGAACGGGAACATCAAGGCGATCACCACGGGATCGGGCACCGTAGCCAACCGCGTGCTTTTGATCACGTACTACATCGACATTCCTCCCGGACCCGACGGCGTTCGCTACACCGCCGATGACGGGCCGCCTCGGTTGATGCGGCAAATCAATGGGCAACCGCCGAATCCGGTTGCGGAAAACATCTCCGGGTTGCAGCTTTCGTACGACATTTTCAACGACGTGTCTGGCGTGGCTACCGCCAATCTAAAAGACGCCGGCCTGTCGATCGGTGATTCGCCGAACCAGATCCGCAAGGTGAACCTGGTGGTCTCGACGCGCAGCCCGCTGCGCGGAGGCATCGGTTTCCAGAGTCTGGATCTGGCAACGGCAGTCAGCGCCCGCGATATGAGCTTTAAGGATCGATATCAATGAGCAGTTGGTTAGGGTTTCGAAGAGTTGAGGAGAACGCTATGGGTGTATCACAGTTACGTCGTGCGCAAGGATTTACGTTAATCGCCTCCCTGCTCCTGCTGTTGCTGATGTCGGGTCTCGCGGTCGGCTTGATGTATATGACCAACACCGAAGTCAGCGTTGGCGGCAATGACCGGGAAAGCGAACTGTCCTACTACGGCGCCGAGGCCGGCATGGAGAAGATGACCTCCGACATCGGCAACCTGTATACGCTGAACCAGGCGCCCAGTGTGCTTAGCATTCAGGCGCTGATGGGCTTCCCCCCGTCGGTTCCCGGCGTCACCTACCCCGAATACAACATCAACGTGCCAACGGTGGGCGGTATTGCCGCAGCCAACACCCAGACCATTTCCTCAGGGCCGAATCAGGGATTGGTGGCTGAAATCATTCCTATGACGCTGAGCGTGACCGCGCAGCGCCCTAGCGGCTCAGAAGTACGTATGGTGCGCACGGTGGAAGTCGCGGAAATCCCCGTGTTCCAGTTCGGCGTATTTTCTGACAGCGATTTGAGCTACTTCGCGGGTCCTAATTTTGACTTTGCCGGCCGCGCCGCCACTAACCACAATTTGTATGCCGCTGACGGCGCCAGCCTCATCTTCCACTCGAAGGTGACGGCGGCGGGCGAAGTCATCCGCGACACCCTGGCGAACGGAGCCAACGCGAACGCGACCAGCCATGGAGGCAACGTTTACGTTCCCAACGCCACCGCGGGCTGCGATGTCAGCCAGCCTGCCGCCCATTGCCGCAATCTGGCCCTGACCGAGGGCAGCTATAGCGGAGGTCCTCCGCCAACCGGAACCCAGAACACCAACTGGTCGAACCTCTCCACCAACACCTACGCGGGCTGGATCCTAAACGGAGCCACCGGCGCAAAGCCGCTGACTCTGCCGTTCGTAGGCGCAGGCGTTTCGCCGGTCCAGATCATCCGCAAACCGCCGGCTACCGAAGTCCTGGGCTCGAGCATCTCGGTGTCGCGTCTGTACAACAAAGCGCAGATCCGCGTTCTGCTGGCTGACACGCAGGCGCAGCTCGCTCCGGAACGTCCCAGCTTGATCGGCGATCCCGATAACATTCAGTTGAATGAAGAAGCGGGAGCTAACTACGGAACCGCCGGCGTGCCCATCTACACCGCCACTGGCGGAGCTCTAGGCAACACGCACTTCGCCTACGCCAGCACCAGCGCGGCGACGACCTATTACGATCCCAACACGCAGCAGATCGATCCTCCGAAATATCCAACCCGCACCAACTGGCCGATCGTCGATGGCTGGTTGCGCGTGGAGTATAAAGACGCAGCCGGAAACTGGCATGGCGTGACTCGTGAATGGCTGAAATACGGATTCGCGCGCGGCCTCGCAGCCCCGGCTACCGTGGGCGCGAATGCAGTCCACCCCGAAGCCATCCTGATCCTGCAACAACTAGCGGATCGCAACGGAGATGCAGACAGTTGCCAACTCAGGTGTCGAAAGCACCAGCGCGACCGTGTCGCGCTACAACTGGTATCCCATCAACCTGTATGACGTTCGCGAAGGCGAAGTTCGCGACACCACTACGGGCAAGACGAACGGCACCTGCGCCGTCAACGGGATCATGAACCTGGTCGAAATCGATGTGGGCAATCTCCGGAAATGGCTTACCGGCAACATGCTGCCGGCCGGAAGCGGCACATTGGTCGACAACCAGACACTGAACGGCTACGCTCTCTACTTCTCCGATCGCCGCGGAGCGGTGCTCGATCCTAATGTCCTCCCCGTTCCCGATTACACAGGCGAGTATGGATTCGAAGACACCATCAATTCGGGCATTGCCCTCGGAACTCCCGATAACGCGCTCGATCCGGTTTACAACTGGTTGAGCCCGGCCGCTTCTCCCGAAGATGTGGATCAGAATGGATTGCTCGACGACTGGGGAGCCGCGCACGTGGGAGACGCCTTCGGCGTGAACACCAACACCGCTCCTCCGAACCCATACGGGACCACTGTGGCTGCACCGCGCGTTGCGTGCATGACGATTGCGCGTAAGAACCAGGTTTCCGGTCCGCGTCACGCGTTGCGCCTGGTCGATGGCACGTCAGGCAACCTGCCCACGCGCCCTGACGGCACGGGAGGATTCACGGTCGCTTCCGAAAACCCGGTCTACATTCTGGGCAACTACAACGCCAATACATTCCCCTTTCCAGCGGCTAGCCCGTCGGCAGCGTCGGTCATTGCCGACGCAGTCACCCTGCTCTCGAACAACTGGCAGAACAGCTTTGGCGACTACGCCAGCTTCCTTGATTCGATCAGCATGAGTACGGCGACTGCGCCGGTCACTTCCGCGCGCAATGCGACCCAGAGCTACTATCGTCTGGCGATTGCGGCGGGAAAGAACATCAACTTCAAGCAGCCCATCAGTTTCGCTGCCGCCTCGGACTACGGCACTGACGGTGGTATGCACAACTTCCTGCGTTATATCGAGAACTGGAGTGGCCAGAACCTCTACTACGAAGGATCCCTGGTCAGCTTGTTCTATTCGCAGTATGCGACCGGCGTTTTCAAATGCTGCACGGTCGTCTACTCAGCTCCGTATCGTAACTACGCGTTCGATACGCTGTTCCTGAACCCTAACAACTTGCCTCCGGCGACGCCGGAATTCCAGGACGTGAATAACGTCACGTACCGGCAGGACTTCACTCCGTACTAAACTCAGCCTCACCCTGGGGAACCCGCCCCGATCCTGCAAGTCAGGATCGGGGCGTTCTGGTTTGGGACCGCCGCTCCCTTTGCTGTTGCAAAACGCAACTGTCAGCTATAGGTGGGAGGCGCCCGACGGATCGGCCTCCATTCGACTATCCGACGTCACGCTAAAATGCCCGCCACGGCCGCCCACAAGCCCCACGATGGGCGTGAGCATATCGAAACAGAGGAAACCCTTCGGCCAACATCAGGATGCGCTACACGGCCAGCAAAGTGTGCTGGCATCGTCATATAGCTCACAGATATTTTTAAAAATCGTAACTAATCGATAATTGGAGAGCTGGCGACGACCAGCCATTTTTCAGTAACTTACAACTAGCGGGAAGGGCATGAGTTCACTCGTGCCATGAGCACTCTTCTTCGGACGCGCTTTAGCGCCTGAGTTATGCGTTTGATCCCGCTAGCTGACCTCAGCGGCTGAAGCCGTAAGACTCCGGCGCTTCACGGCACGAGTGAACTCGTGCCCTTCCCCTAGCGCGGAATCTGCAAAATCCTCGAATCTCTTCCTCCACTCATCAAAATAGTCGGTGGAGGAGCTTTAGCCGCTGGGCCGCATCCATTGATAAAATTGATTCTTTCTCGCGGAGCCATTCGTTGACGCATACGTCCAAACGAATTTTCGTATTTCTGCTGCTGGTGATCGCCGGACTGCTGCTGTTTCTGATTCCGGCGTGGATCATTCAACCCTTCAAATATCAATCGCCGCGCGCTCTCTCGTTGGCGTTGAGCGTTAGGCAGATCGCGCCTTGGGGGACGCTGGTAGCAGCGGCGCTCGCGTTTATTGTCGCGTGGGTGTTGTGGAGTCAGGTTGGGAGCTGGAAAAAGGCGCTGCTGGCGGTCGGTCTGTGCCTGGCGACAGCGGCGGCAGTGATGGCGCGGGTGGATTATTTTGAATGGATGTTTCATCCCGTAGCAGCTCCGGGGTTCGAGCCCGCGCAACAAAGCCAGCTCGATTCAGGAGAGATGGTGATGGCCGTGCGCTTTGGCGACGACGCGCGCGCTTATCCCATTCGCGCCATGGCGTATCACCACGTGGTGAACGACGTGGTGCAGGGTATTCCCATCGTGGTCACGTATTGAACGCTCTGTCACACCGGTCTGGTGTGGAAAAGCACGGTAGCGGGACAGGTTCTGCATTTTCGCCTGGCGGGCATCAACAACCAGAATTTCCTGATGACCGATCGGGAAACCGGAAGCTGGTGGCAGCAGGTCAGCGGCAAAGCCATCGCGGGATCGCTGCGCGGGCAAACACTCGAACTCGCGCCCTACGACGAGCTGACATTTGCTTTGTGGAAGATGGAATCGCCGAATGGGCAGGTGCTCGCTCCTGTCACGCAAGATGCCAAGGAATATGAGAGCAACTGGGAGCCGGAAGTCGGGAAGCTACCCACGGTGATCGACTTTCCGGGTAGTGGGCTTGCGTCCCGTGACGTGGTGATGGGCCTCGAAGTGAATGGCGCCAGCCGCGCGTATCCTCTGAAAAATGTTCTGGAGAATGCTCCCATTCAGGATCATCTGGGAGGAGAGCCGGTCGTGCTGGTCGCCGGGCCGGATGGAAAGTCGGTGCGCGCTTTTGTTAGCCAATTGCGGGGAAGCGATCTGGAACTGTTCCGCAAGAGCGACAGCGCCTGGATGCTGGTCGATTCGCTGACGGGCAGCGAATGGAATTTCAAAGGCTGCGCGGTGTCGGGCCCGGCCAACGGAGAGTGCCTGCAACCATTGCCCGTGCTCAAAGATTATTGGTTCGATTGGCGAAACTATCATCCTGGGACCAGCATCTTTCAGCGTTAAGTCATGGAAATGGGATTCGTATCGCGGCCGGCATTCAGTCCCAACCCCAGCGGCTAAAGCCGGCCATCAAGGAGGTTCTGATTGGTACGGCTTAAACCATACCCTGATACGAACCACCTGTATCATCAACGCCGGTAAGAGGAGGATGTTTTGCCAGAGATTAAGGCGCTGTTCTGGGATCTGGGTGGCGTGTTGCTGACGAATGCTTGGGACCGGGCGCAGCGGGAACGCGCTTTGTCGCAATTTCATCTCGATCCCATCGAGTTCGGAGACCGGCACGAAATGGTAGTGTCGTCCTTCGAGCGGGGAAAGATTTCGCTCGACGAATATCTGGATCGGACGGTGTTCTATCGCGACCGTCCTTTTACCCGCGAGGCTTTCAAAGACTATATGTACACGCTGTCGCAAGCTTCGCCGGAGGCGCTGGAATTCGCACGAAGTTTGGCGAAGACAAAGAAACACCTGATGGCGACGATCAACAACGAATCGGCCGAATTGAACGACTACCGAATCGAGAAGTTCGGCCTGCGGGAAATTTTCTGTCTGTTCGTCAGTTCGTGTTTCGTAGGACTTCGCAAGCCGGAGGAAGGCATCTACCGGATGGCCCTCGATATCACTCAAATGCCTGCGGAGAATTGCTGTTTCATTGACGACCGCGCGCTCAATCTGGAATCCGCGAAGAAGTTAGGCATGCACACGGTCGAGATGGACGATGTTCCGCAACTTACGAAGGATCTGGGGAAGCTCGGAGTGAGAATCTAAGGTCCTTCCTGGAAATAACCCTCGAGATTTTTGAGGTACTAGTTTCGTTTCTGAGGCCGGGGCGGTGTCGCGGACGAAGCTTCCGTGGCTACGTTCAGGTTCAGATCGCTTGACCAGCAATCGGCGAGGGCCTTCCATTCGCCTCCGGTCTGGCGGCTGGAGATGATCAGATACTTGCCGCGCTCTTCGCGGCGCTTTCCCATGGCGATGGGCACCAGCATCTTGCAGCGTCCCGCTTCGTAGGCGACCTCGCCAAAGACTTCCACTCGCAGCGGCTCCATTTCAACTTCGCCCAGGCCTCCGTCAAGTGCGGCAAAGAAAAACTCCCGGATGGCCGAGCTTCCCCGTACGGTCGGGAAATTGGGCCGCAGCACCACCGCATCGGGGCCATAGAGGCTTACCAGATCGTCGAGTTGTTTGGTGTTGCAGGCGAGCGCGAGATCTTGCGTCAGTTTGCGCACAGCGGCTTCGGAGCGGCTGAGCGACGGTCCAGTGAGCGGTGCGCGTTTGGCGGGTGCGGCGCTTCCCTGGCGCGAGTCAGCGCTAGCTGGAGCGCCTCCGTCTCCCGAAAAATAGTGATGATGATAGTGGTGGTGGTAATGATGCTGGCCTGGGGGAAGCGACGAATTTTGCACTGGGGGCAACTCCAGTTCAACTTCGGGTGGAGGCGAGAGTTCGAGCGCGGGTTGAGCCGAGGGCGGATCTTCGAGGGCCACGCCGCAGGTCGCGCAGAAACGATGTTGAGTGCGATTTTGGGCTCCGCAAACCTGGCAAAATCGGCCTTCGCGCGGGGCTTCCGCCGAAGCCTCGGAGGCAACGGCCTCTTCCGAGTCCACTTCCAGGGCCAGTCGCTGTATGGCCTGCAGAGCGGCGGCAATGCCTTCCTGCCCAGGCTTGGGGTGATGCATGTTGTGGCTCAGGCGGGAGAAGAACTCGTCGACCGAGGGATTTTGCGCGAGTTCGCCCTCGGGCCCGTTCGCCGGCCTCGGGGTCGATTGTCCAGATGGTTTGTGCTGATCCACGGTTGCGCTAGCGCCATTCTAGTCGAAAAGCTGCCTATTGGCTGGAAAACTCGACTTTCGCCTCTGCCTCGGTCGGCACACCGTTGCAGGTCGCGGGACGGTATCGCCACGAACTCACCGTGTAGAGAACAGTGCGATCTTCGGTGGGTCCCGCGCTCTCGAGGACAAATGGGGAGTGCACGCGTCCGTCGGTACCGATAATGAAGCTCACCGTAAGCTTTGTCGTTGAATCGAATTGATCGAGCAACGGGTTTGGCGTCGCCAGAGCCTCAGGAGGCTGGTTCGCCGCACAACTGCTGCGTGCCGAGGTGTGATTGACGGGCTTGAACTCGGAGCCGTGGACTTCAGATTTCCAGATGCGCCTTTCGCGGTCGGCGAGAGACGCGGCTGGGGAGGAAACCCGCCGGGAGACGGGGTTGGTGGAAGCACACGAAGACACCGCGACGAGGGCTACTGAGAAGATCGAGCAAAGCTTACGAAATGGCATGGTCGCGGCCCTGGCGGGCAGCGAGAAGAGGTAAGCTGCCCTGCCATTTAGCAGTTAGAAGGGCAATCCCTGGGCCAAGCCGAATATCATCACAAGCTGCTGATTGCAATGAACTTACCTGAAGTAAAAAAGCCCAGGCAGAAGCCTGAGCTGAAAAGCGTTGCACTTCCAGTGACGAAACCCTTCAAGCTCTACTTGTTGAGCTGAAAATTGTGTGGGTCGACACCATTTCCGTTGATGACCTGGTTAGCAGTAATCGTCCACTCGGAGACGGAAGTGCGGCCGCTACCGAGTTCCTGGCTGAAGTGGATGGTGTACTTGTTCGGCAAAGTCAGGCCATCGGCCGTCTTGAAATCGCCGAAATGCTCTTCGAGGCGGTAGCGGGTTTCCTGCTGGCCCGCTGTGGCGGTTTCGTTAGTTACGCCGACCACGCCGCCGGTTGAGGGAGGAGTAGGGCCGATGTCCACGCCTGTGGGCTGCGCGTTAGCGATCTGAGGGTCAACATGGCCTAATTGAGCGCGGACCCTCACAGTGTAGACGGTCTCGATGTGGCGAAAGGTCTGGGGATCGAAGAAGAGCGAAATGTCGACACTGCTACTTTTCTTGGGAGCATAGCGAAGCTCAATGGCGTCATTTCCGTCAATTTTTTTCATTCCGGCATAAGTGAGCTTGGCCTTACGATCTTTCAAATCATACAAAGGCCACGCGGTGGAAAGCGTACCGCCGAATAATCCTTCTCTGAGCACGACATCTTGCACCTGCACAAATTCGCCGAAGGCGGAGCGGCCCTGGTTGGCTGTGGTGCGAGTGACCTGGTAATTGGTTCCGTCGTAAATGAACTGCTCGCCTTTGTACAAGTTATTGTTCAACTTCATCATGAACTGCAACTTGTCATCTTGCGAGACGAGCACGCTCTTACCATCGAGATATCCGGCGCCACCGACGAGGATTCTGTAATCCACAGTGCCTTCCATCACCCGCGACTTGGCAGCAGCACGAGCCTGGTCGGTTCCGACTGACTCCAGATGCTTGGCGACCACATCTTCCGGCTTCATGTCAGCTGCAAAGCTGACGAGCGCCTGGTTCAAGAAAAGAATCAAGCCCGAAACGGCAAAAAATACAAACCGAAGGCGACAAGTTTTCATGGGGACGACTCCTCTCGCACCAAGGCGAGGAAACTTCTCCGTCCGACTGCCCCGTTTGACGGGAAGTATACTCTAGCCGCGACCGGCCTGGTATCTGGCGTTTTTTTCAAAATGGGACGAAAGACTCCAGATTTCCCGCGAGATCACTGAGATTTCTTTCCCGCCTGAGCTAATCTGCGCTCGGGGAAAGAGCGATGTTTTCACGTTCAGCCGAGTATGCGATTCGGGCGTTAACGTACCTCGCGGCGCAGGAACCCGGAAAGCTTAGTGGCGCAAGAGAGATCGCCGAAGCCGAAAGCATCCCCATGCCCTTCCTGTGGAAGATCCTGCAGAAACTGGCGGCGAAGAGGCTAGTGCGTTCGTTTCGCGGAGTGCGCGGCGGGTATGAACTGGCCCGGTCGCCACAGCGCATCACTCTCGATAAAATCCTGAAGGAAATGGGGGAAAGCGAGGCTCTGGAGCGCTGCATTCTGGGCTTCGCACAGTGCCGCAAAAAGAATCCCTGCCCCCTTCACGAGCTGTGGGCGGAACGCCGGAAGAGTTTCACCGGCGCGCTGCGCAACACAACCCTCTCCGATTTGGTGGCGGGGGCCCCATCGGCCAAATAATCGCGCCCGCGTGAACATTCCCCTGTGAGTTAGGTCACAGCCCGCTATGAGCCACTCGGTCGAAAATGAGTAGTGTCTCCGGCCTTCGCGAAGGCTGGGTACTGGGAGGGTGGCCATGTTTGAACAAGAACTGGAAATGGAAAAACGGAATTCCTCGGTCGTACCTCTACTGTTGATCGTAACGTTGATTCTGGTGATTGTGGGCGTCTCTGGCTACTACCTGCTGCAAAGCCGGAAGGTCCTCACCAACCAGGAGGCCGCCGAAGTTGCGGTGAGCGTCCTCAAGCTGCAGGGTCCCGCAACAGTGCGATTTCACACTGGTATTGTCAAGTCGAGCGTCGACGACAAGCCGCACGATCCGCACTACCGGCTGCTGGAAAAGGCCGGCTTGGTGCGCGTTGGCAAAGACACAGGTGCCTACAAGACGATCACTCCCATTGAGCTGACTGACCAGGGAAAGCGCCTGTTAGAGGAGATTCCCGGAGTCACCAAAGGCAGCGAAAAAGACGGTACGCAGATTTATTCGGTGCCGCTAGCCGAGCGAAAACTGATCGCCGTCACCAAGGTCACTATGGTGAACCCTACCGCGGCACTCGTCGACATCACCTGGAAGTGGGAGCCCAATAAGCTGGGGAATCTGTTCGACGCTTCGGGATCGATGGTGAAAGAGTTCAACACCTGGGACCGCGCGACGTTGATTCAAAAGTATGGCGCGGATTTTTATCATGGAGATCCGACGAGAGTCACGCTCTCGATGATGAAGGGCGACAACGGATGGCAGATCGCGAACGAGTAAGCATTAGCTCTTATTCGCTGCGCGTAGCGTGATCAAAGTAATTTCCGGCGGACAATTCAGTCGTGCCGCGATGCGAATTGTCCCCAGGCCCACGTTCGTGTAAAGCGTCAGGGGGCCGATGCGGCGCAAGCCCCACGGATATTTTTTCGCCATGTCGGGAAGAATGGGCGCGCCGATCAGGGGTAGGCGGACCTGGCCTCCATGAGAGTGCCCGGAGAGCTGCAAGTCGACCGAGTAAGCCGATGCCTGGTCAGCGTAGTCAGGTTCGTGCGCCAGCAGAACCACTGGCTCCGATCGCGGAATTCCTTTGAGGCTGCCCTCCAGATCGGGTTTACCGGTCAGGACGTCATCCACTCCCGTCAGCCATAAGCGGGCGCCAGCCGCTTCGATCGGGCGAGAAGCATTTCTCAGCAACTGAATCCCCTGACCGACAAGAGCCTCGATCACACGATCGGGATCGGAATCGTGATCATGATTTCCGAGGATAGCGAAGATTCCGTAACGGGCGCGGAGCGAGGCAATCGCAAGCGCACACGGCTCGGCAGCAGCCGCTCCTTTTTTCTCATTGTGCAAATAATCGCTGAAAGCGGGGATGGTAACGAAGTCTCCAGTAAGCGCGATCAGATCGGGCTGCAAGGCGTTCACGATGGAGACGGCCTTGCGGATGGGCACGGCGGAAAAGTGCTCGTCGTAGTGCAGGTCGCTCAATTGGGCGATGGTGAATCCGTCGAGGGCGGCGGGCAAGCGGGTGAGTGGAATTTCGAGACGCACCAGTTGAGGATCGTTCGCCGCGAAGATGGTAGCGTCAGTTCCTAGAGCCAGAGCTCCAGCGCCGACCACCGCCGCGCTGGCTTTTAAGAATTTTCGACGGCTCCAGTGCAATGGCAACCTCGATCCCTCCTGCAGACAGAACACAGCATTCCCCAATCGTGATAGATACTCACAGAAAAGGCGGGAGCGATTGGCTCCCGCCTCTCTTAATCTAACTGAAGGATGAAAATCTAACGGGACTGCGAGCCCGCGTGGGCTTACTGCAAGCCATTTTGAGTGAGCTTCACCGCCGAGGCATTGGGATTCCCCTGATTGCTGAAGTACACGCTAGAGGCCTGTCCCACGGTACTGTCGTTATCGACAATCACCACGCTGGTGCCTCCGCCCTCATTCGCGGTAGTGATGATGTCGGTGGTGGTGCGGGAAAAGATGCATCCCGAGGTTCCTGTACCGGTGCAGTCCGCTGTCATTCCCCAAAAAAAGAAATCGGTTCCGGAACTCCCGATATTGGGATTGAAGAACTCGGTAATCGGTGAGCAACGGGAGCGCGTGGAGTTCAATATCTGCGACGAAGCCACGGGAGTGGTCTTCATCTTTACCCCGGTGAATCCGAAGAGATATCGCCAAGGCGTGGTATCGGCGGCGCCGGTTCCGCACGCGAAGAGATAGCCGCTGGCAGGATTATTGTAATAATTGTTGTTGAAGGTGCCGTCATAGAGATTGACGGTGGTACCCGGCGTGCCCGTGCTTCCCATGCCAATCCGGCCGCGGCTCATCTCCGTAAGGGTGGGGGTATCGGCTTGCACCACCACGGCACTGGTTCCGTCATCCGAAGACGTGGCAAAGATAGTGTCACTGCTCACGTCGACCATGGGACCGTCGATGATTCCGGGATTACGCGTGCCAGCAGCGCCTACTGCCAACGATTTTTTGGTTCCAAGGTTGGTCAGGCTCACTTGCCATAAGAATCCCTGACCGTCCCCAACAAAGATGTTTTGCGTGCGGGGATCAAGAACCGGCGCGGTTAATCTGCGACCGGCGGCGATGGTAAGAGGCCAGGGAGCTCCGGCAAGCGCAGGCGTTCCGGTAAACACGGGCGAAATTTTATAGAGCTTGCCGTCATCAGCGGCAATATAGGCGACATCGTTGGTGTAGTCGATCCACGGTGACGAACGGGTGTTAGTGGCGGCGGTCGCGTACGTCAACGAAGTTTCGGTCGCACTGTTGCCGGTGCCGGGCACGGCTGAGTTAGTGGCAGAAGTCCCGTTTCCGGCTCCAGTCGCCCATTTCACTACGTGAAAGACGGACGAGTTCGTGGCGCTCTCAACGAAAGCGACCTGCGTGCCATCCAGCGATAACACCGGAGACGTCTGGATTTTTCCGCCAGCGTTGGTGGTGTTGTAGGCGAAGAGCACGGTGGGACCAGTGGTTCCGCAAAACCCTCCAGTACCGCTATACAAGTTGTTGTACGCAACAAGACTGGCTTGTCCGCCGGTGACTCCCGCGACGTTAAGACCGAACAGCACATAGTCATTCGCGCAGGAAGGAGGCTGCGTCGTATCGAGTCCGTATTTTGCAGGCGACATCCCAAAGGCCACATGGCCCGTTCCCAGAGCAACATTCCAATCCCTCTGGCCCCCGGAGGTGGGAACGGCATTTTCATCCGCAGCGTGAGTCTGGCCCGATGCAGGTGCTTGCTGCCGTCTCATCATTTGAAACAGAAGGCGCGGTTCCACACGCGCGAGTTCCGGATGTTCGATCAACGCCTGGCGGCCAAAGATCAAATGATCTTCGCTCCAGTCGTGAGGGATTCCCAGCTTCGCTGCTTCTTTTGCGAAGGGAGCACTGAGGGTAGCGACGGCCAGCAACAACAACATGCAAAACATGCGAAGCGCGATGAAACCGCCTTGGGGGACTCTCACTTGCTTTCTCCTAAGCTTTGCTTCCGACACCGGTAAGTTCACACATTTTAGCGTAGCTTGCTGGAAAGTCCAGCCTTGTGAAAAGCAGATACGTTTCCGAAATCCGAACAGGCGTCGTTGTTCAAAATCCAGACATACTCCGTGACCGAATCGAATCAGGATGCGCGCTTCAGCCCGAGCTTGCGGAAATAAGAGTCGAGTTCGCTAATGCCCAGAAGTTTGGCCAAGCCCACCGTAAGCACGACGCCGACCGCCGTGGTTAAAATCAGCAACATCAGGGCGTTAGGACGGGTCTGCCAATTCACCCGCGCCTGGAACCAAAGAGTCAGGCGATAGCAGGCGAGCCCGGCGATCCCGGAAGCCAGGCTGATCTTCAGGAAGAAGACAATCACTTTCCCGGCCTGATGATTGTGGGTGTGGCGATTCAACAACAGGAACAGGGCCAGCATGTAGACGATGATGGCGGCGGAACTAGCGACGGCCAATCCGATGTATTGGTAGCGGTGTACCAGGAACGAATAAAGCGGAAGACTCAAAAGCATCACCGCGGTGCCTACCAGAGCGGGCGTCCAGGTATTGTGCGTGGCATAGAAGCCGCGAGAAAAAATGTATTGCGCTCCCCATGCGAACATGGCGAAGGAGAAGATTGCGAGCGCGTAGCCAGTCGATTGAAAGTCGGGGCCGTGCAAGCGAGTGTTGGCGAAAACGAAGTGAACCACGATCGAGCTCTCGGCCATCGTCAGGGCCGAGATCGGTACGATCAATAGCAACAAGCCCTTCACCGTGGAGTTCAGCAGAGAGTTCAACTCATCGAACTTGCGTTCCGAGTAAAGCTGGGTGAGAAGCGGAAAGGAAGCGACGCCCACGGCTTGCCCGATCGCGGTCAGAGGAACGCGCATTAAAGTCTTGGCGTAGCTCAGCCAGGTAATGGAAGCCGGTTGGAGGTAGGAACCGAACCAACGCACGATCCAGTCATCACAAGCAGACAACGACAGGGCCAGCATGATGGGCACGGCCATCTTGATGAACAGAATGAACCCAGGGTGGCGAAGCTGCAGGTTGGGACGGAATGTGGCGCCCACGCGCTGCGCGCCATAGATTTGGAGCGCCAGGTTTCCCACAATCGCGCCCGTCAAAACTCCCACCGCGAAGCCGTTGATCCCGATCCGAGAGTAGAGAAACCATCCGCCAAGAATGATGAAGAGGTTGTAGATGACGGTGGCGAGAGATGGTATCAGAAAGCGCGATTTTGCATACTGCACCGCCGACAGAATGCTGCCGAGCACAAAGCAGATCTGCGCAGGCAGCATGATGCGGGTCAAAAATACGACGCGCTCTTTCGCCTCAGGAGTGAAGCCCGGGGAAATCACGTTGACTAGACTCGGGGCAAAAATTTCCGCGACCACGACGACGGCGGTCAGAAGCAGTGTCATGAAAGTGGTCACGGTCGAGAATACGTGCCAAGCTTCGTCTTCGCGGCCATCCGTCATGTATTTGGTGAAGACGGGGATGAAGATGACGCTCAGCGATGCGCCCGCCACCAGGTAGTTCAGAAAATCCGGAAGAGTGAACGCGGCGTAATAGGAATCTGTAGCGGCATTCGAGCCCACCTGATGCGCCAGAGTCCATTCGCGCAGGAAGCCGAGAATGCGGCTCAGCATCACGCTGGCCATAACGATGCCGGCGGATCCTGCAATACGACGCTGAACGCTTGGGACGGCTGAAATGGTGGCCACGAATCTCTCTACTCTAGGGCGCCTGGAAGACCTTTTTTGAAAGTACGGGGAGTACGGCGGCCCCGGGGGTTGCGACTAGTGGCACTAGACGGGCAATCGGAATTCCAACTGGGCAAAGGAGTAATCCGAAGATTCTGCCCGAATTGAAACACTTCGAGAACCTTACAGCAAAACCTCATGCGCCGCATATGCAGGAGATTTCAGACGAGGCGCAGTACTTTCCCTCATCATCTGCGAGGGATAGGACTTTTTACTCCTTACTTCCTCACTCCTTATTGGGCAAGTGCAACCCCGTTTGCGTCGGGATTGGGGTTTCCCCACAGCAACGCTTTGCTGGGCGAAACAAGGTAGAAAATGAATCCCGGAACGCTGGAAGGAGAGGCTAGCGTAATCGATCCCTGCCCTGTAGCCGAGACGGTGTAGGTCCCGCTTACCGGCGCGCTATTCGATTTTCCCGGCTGACTCAAATCTTCCAGGCCACTCAAATTGCCCTTGCCGTCGGCGACCAGTTGGCCGACGAACGTCAGGTTGGTTTGTCCGGTTTGCGCGGCCGAGAAGCTGTAGTCGCCGCTCAGCGAAGCGGCGGAGAAACTTCCCTGCTGCAGCTCCGCGATGCCGCTCGCAGAGTGCGGATCGTTGGTCAGCACCAGGTACATCTTCTGTGGAGAAACCACGTACGCAGTGAAGTTGCGGAAACCATGATCGGTGTTCTGCAACAAAGTTGCGCGCCCGTTGGCCGAGGAAGCGAAACTTCCGCCGGTGACGTTGATGCCGACCGCGATGGCCTGCGTCTCGACGCCGCTAGTGATGGAAGAGCCGGCAAGATTGAATTGCCCCATAATCCACGCGCGTCCCGCCGTGCCTCCGGTTTCAACCTGAAAAACGTACCCGCCGTCGGAAGGCGTAGTAGCGGTTTGCTTTTCCGCGGTCCCGATCGCAGGCAGCGACGAGTCGATTTCGACGAGAATCATCTTGCTGTCCGAAACCATGTACGTCGCGAACTGAGAGCCCGCCACCGTGGTGAGAGCGCGTCCGGTGGTCGGATCAACGCTTCCGTTGCTCTCAGTGATCGGGCTATTCGCGGTGATGGTGCCGTTGTCATTGAGATCCTCAAAGCCGGCGGCACTCGTACCCTGCGAATTCATGGCCATGACGCCAACCGCGGAGCGATTGGCTCCGGAAATGTCAAAGCCTCCGACGCGAAAGACATAGCTGTTGTTCGCCGTGCCCGAGTTGCTGAAAGAAGAGGAATCCTGTTTTTCCAGCGTCCCAATAGCGTTCCCCGACAAGTCGGTCTGCGCGAGTTGAGCGTTGTTGTCTCCCGCGCTTGCGCTGTTGGAGTTGAGGGCGATGCGGAATGTGCGCGTCTGACCGTTCCCCGTCAGCGTGACCGTGCCGCGTCCGTCAGGATAGATACTGTATTTCCCGGTCAGCGAAACTGCCGTGGAGATCGAGCTGGCGTTGATGTCTTCGACACCGCTGATGATGTTTCCATTTCCGTCGGCGAGAATGCTGCCCACTTCGAAGTTCGGCCTGGTGGTCGGGAACGATGTCAAAGTGAACGCGTAGGCGCCCGAGAGGCTGGCGTTGTTGAAACTTTTGTCGGTGACATTCAGGTAGGTAGAGCCCACGACGGAGCCGCTGGTGGCGCAAATCCAATTCACGCCTTTAGCGGTTCCCGTGGCCACGCCCGAAGCGCTGAGAGCGGTGGTCCCGGGCGTGGTCATTACCGTCCACTCAACCAGGTTGGTCAGATCGTGCGTGCTGCCGTCAGGAAAGCTTCCGACAGCAGTGAATGGCTGGCTTCCGCCAACTGTTACCGCAGGAAACGGCGGATTCACTGTGATGAAGCTCGGAGCCGTCACTTGAATCGACGCATTGCCCGTCACTTTTCCGAGAGTGGCAGTGATGTTTGAAGTTCCGCCCACGATAGCGGTTGCGGCTCCGCTCGCGCTGATGCTCGCGATGGTTGCGGCTGAGGAGTTCCACGTCACCGAAGCCGAGATGTCTTTGCTGCTGCCGTCGCTATAGAGACCAGTCGCGAAGAACGAGGTCGTAGTGCCGGCGTCAGCGACCGGAGCCAGCGGCGCAATGGTGATGGACGTCAAGCTCGCCTGAGGCGGTGGAGGTGGAGTGGTGACTCCGGTCGAAGCGGCGCTGCCTCTGCTGCAACCCACCAATATCGAAGTGGCCAGCAAAATCGGCGCGAGAAAGAGCGCAGAGATTCTCGTGAAGCGCATCGGTTTCACCCCAAGCGTAACTTTTTTGAACTCGATTGAACCTGGAACTGGGAACGAACACGCATCGACTAGACGGGAGGAGGTTGAGTAGAACTCTGCAGTCGGAGGGCCAAACACTTTCAGAAGCGTGAATAGAAGACGTAGCACGCGGTGTTGCCTCGCATGCGATCCGTAGGCTAAGTGGTTGCAGCGACGATATTTGGCCGGCGGAGGCTCACGATTTTGCGAGGTGAAAAAGGGTAGGGATCGAAGCAGGATTGCCAAAGATGTGAATCGGGTGCGCCTCCATGAATCGCGCGAATCCGAAACGTTCTTGGGTGACATATTTTCAGCAACTGTGCAATAGTTTGCGGCCTTCCAATCGGATTCGTGGGGGGAATGCGTAAAGATTTAAGGAGAGGAAATTACCGAAGTGTGACGAAGATTGCGGAAATCCGTGACAACCGTTTCCCCGTCATCGAATACTTCTAATGGATGCAAGCATTTGGCTGGAACGGCTTCGCACCGGAGCGTAGCTGACAGTTCGGGAGCGAACGGCATCTAAGCAGGAAGATTATGCACCTCGTAGATGATACTTCGACGACAGCCTTTATCCGCGCGCGCGATTCGCGCGAATCGCGCCGTTTTTTGGTCGGACTGGGACACGGAATCTGGATGAGCGCAGTGTTGACGCTGGGGCTTTATTGGATCGTGCAGATTTTCTCGTAGCCCTTCGTGGCCGGCGGGCGCCGGCGTTACCCGCAAAAACTACCGGCTCTGCAGGCCGCGGGTTAGCACCTTCGCCAGGCAGGCGGCAGTTTTCTTCGCCGGCTTGCCGTCGCAGCCGAGGACGACCGGACGCATAAATCCAAACACAAAGCCCAGCGCTCCTATGGCCTGCGCGATGGCTTCGATTTCCTCTCCATCAACCGATTCGTGATTCAACAGGCGCAAGCGCTCGGCGATTGCCTTGGCATGGCGCTGCGGTCCCACACGGCTCACAAATTTTCCGACTTTCGGATCGAGAATCGCATGGGGGATGGACGCGCGAAGCAGATCGCGATCACGCCACATACGATCGACTTCCCAGGCAATCAACTGCTGAATTTCTTCCTCTAGAGTGCTGGCCAGCGGCAAGGTCTCGTTGAGTTCGCGCACTTCGCGAGAAGCGTGGAAACTCATCAGAGCGAGCAGCAGGCCTTCCTTGCCATCGAAGTAGCGGTGGATCAAGCCCTCGGCACAGCCAGCGCAAGCGGCAATCTCGCGCGTGGTAGTCAACTCGTAGCCCCGCGAAGCGAAAAGCTTCGTTGCCGCACGAATGAGCGCTTCCTGTTTCGCAGGACGATCTCTCTTTCTGACGGATCGTGGTTTGGGAATGACAGGGCGGTTACGGCTTTTGGGTTTTGCGCTGAGAGTGCGACTTCTGGAATTCATTGGCCTGGCGTCACGGTAAACGCTGAATTACAAACCCATGATAACCGCTTCGGAAAACGACAGGTGTCAAGGGATTGTCTGCAGATTGTCAAGGAATTGTCACCAACTTTAGCCTCGAAATTTACCGAGTCTTAACAACTCAGAAACCTGTACGCAACGTTCGTTCATTACCCTCATTACGCCGGATTTTTATCGGCAAGTTTGCCCACGTGGAAGGCTCGGGGACAAGTCTCCATGAGGCGTGTCTCCCAGCCCTTAATTTTGAAGGCGGGCAAACGGAGGGATCGCATGGTCCAACTCCAACGGGACACATGGCGGGTACTGCTGATCGACGAAAATCCCTTCAAGCAGAATCTGCGCGCCACCATCCTCCGCAACTACGAAGTCGAAGTACACACCGCAACCACTCTTACCGACGCACAAAATCTGTGGATCAATAACCTCTATGATCTGGTGTTGTTGGCTGCGGCGGAAAATTCACCGGAGGCTCTCGCTCTGCCTGCGCAAATCAGGAAAAGCAAGCCCCGGCAGCGAATTGGTCTGTTGGTGGGAGCGCCGGCTTACGTTCGCGAAGTCGGTGGGATTCCCAAGCGCGTCGCTAGAGTCAATCCGCCTCCGCCATCTAGCTTCACGCCAGAGGTCGTCGGCCTGCGAAGCCAGCCGCAATGGCAAGAGATCATTCATCGCTTGCTTGGCAGTTAGAGAGTCGGGCTGTCGTTGCCCAGCATGGCCCGCCGGATCAGTTTGAGCGGGATGCCGCCCTGTTCCATAAAGCGGTCATGGAACTCATGCAAGCTGAAGTTATCTCCCTGCATCTTCTTGTAGTCTTCCCTCAGCTTCATAATTTGCAATTTTCCCAGGGTGTAGACGAGATAGGTAGGATCGCTGGTGCCGCGCCGCGCCTCGACCTCGGCGATGGGCGGGACTTGATATCCCTCTTTGATAAAAAACTGCTTAGCTTCGTCGACGGTCATATTCCCGGTGTGCATTTCTAGGCCAACGATGAAACGCGCGTCGCGCAGCAATGCATCAACCAACTGGCCAGCACGGATGCGCGGATCACTCGAATAGCCTTCGTCGAGCATCATCTGTTCGGTGTAATGCGCCCATCCTTCGCTGTTGGTATCGCAATACAGAAGCTTGCGGACTTTCGAGGACGCATTCAGCGACCAGAGATATTGCACGTAGTGGCCGGGATAGACCTCATGCGTCGCTGTGCTGACGATAGTTCCGCGGCTGAAGCCGTTCATATATTCCTGCACGTGATCCGGTTTCCAGCTGGGATCGGGCAGGGTCACTTCGAAAATTCCTTCCTTCGCCTTGGTTTCGTAAGGTCCGGGGGTGTCCATCGCGGCGGTGGTCAGGGCGCGGGCGAAGGGCGGCGTCTCCTCGATCACAGGCTCCGCATTTGAGGGGATCGTCATGATCTTCTTTTCCTGGATGAACTGCCGCAAACTACCGAGCACTTCGCGGAAGCTCTGCAACAATTGGCCTGGAGCGGGGTGATCGCTCTGCAGGTTCGCTACGACCTCGCGCGAAGAATGTTCGGGGGCGATCTGTGCAGTCACCTGTTTAAGCCATTCCTGATTGTGGTGCAGGTCGGCGTATGCGATCTGGCGCAAACGGTCGAGTGGGATATCGACCATGTCGTCGTAGAGCAGTTTCTTTTGAAAGGTCTCGGCGCCGAGACGGAAGTCTCCCCTGGAAACCGGGAGCAAATCTTCCCGCACAAAGTTCTCGTATTTCTTGTAGGCATCGATGACGGCCTGATTCGCGGAGTGAAATTCGGCTAACAGTGCTGGATCGTGCACTCCGCTGAAGGCGTTGGGCACATCGCTGCGGAAGAAATCGATGGTCCCCGGCAGTTGGTCCAATGCCACCTCTGTATAAACGCGAGGCGGGTTCTGCAAATTCTGGCGGGCGGAGGCAAACATCGCCGGGATTTGCCGCTCCCGCGCAATCACCGAGCGCAACCGGTCTTCCGCCGGCGCGTAGTCACGTTTCATGATGACAAAGATGCTGTAAGCCTGACTGCTGGCGTAAAGATCGGGATCCTTTTGCCACATCCGTATGTTTTCGAGTTCCAGCAAACGGGCACGAATCTGGCTTTCTACAAAGCGGAGATCGTCGGCAGTGAACGGTGGCGGCGCTTTCTGGAGCGCACTTTGAAATTCCGGCAGCATGGTTTTCAGAGCCTGCACTTCGCGGTCGAGGTTAGGGCGCGAGAAGTCTTCCAATTGCGCGTCGTATTGATGAAAACCGTCGGAGGTCGCCGCCGTGGGATGAAACCGGAAATAGATATCGAAATATTTTTCGATCAACGGGCTCGCCGAATCCGACGCGGGAACAGGCGCTCGACTAGCGAACGTCGGTAAGGCAAGCAACACGGCGACACACCACGACAACGCCCATCCCTTTTTGTACATTGTTCACCCCTTCAAAGTTCACAACGTACGTCGAGCAAGCATCTCACACCTTGGTGTTTAAGCCTAAGAATTGACTTTCCCAAGACATCGGCACGGCGTATAACTTGGCATCTCGCATGGACGAACCTCTGGTGCAAATTGTCACGGTAGCTGACACCGGCGATGACCGGGGCTGTAGTTTTTCTTTGCCTGACGTGTGGAACCCGTTTCTGCGTTCCCTGGCGGATGTGCATGTGACAACCATCCGGCCGGGCCATACTCGCGGCAATCACTACCATGCTCAGCATCGGGAAATCCTGGTGGTGATCCATCAAGATGCCTGGACTTTTTATTGGGACTACGGCGCCGGCGGCCAGGTAGAGCACCGAACCTTCCACGGCAAAGGTGCGGCGCTGATCGAAATTCTACCTTCGGCTTCGCACGCAGTCGTGAACACAGGCAGGCTGGACCTTACGGTGCTGGGAATGTCGGACATGCGGTATAACCCCGCGTCGCCGGATGCTTTTCCCCGTCCGGTCGTACGTGGAGGTGACTGACGGCCGGCGTCGAAAGTCAGGTATTGTTCGCCCTCGAGGGCTTGGGTAGACTGTGGGCCTCCCCCTAAAGTGAATACGGTTTTGGGCTGGCATCTCAGCTCGCGCCTGGGATCCAGTCCGGTTGGATGAATCAGATGGCTAGCCAAGAAATAGTCGCAACCGGCCGGGCGTTACGCCCGGAAGTGATGATCAGCTACTCCAGCCAGGAGCGGCCGCAGGTTCTTGAGATCGTGCAAAAGCTCCGTTCGGCGGGCGTCGCCGTCTGGATTGATCACGGTGGCATCGATGGCGCACAGCGTTGGGGCGAGGAAATTGTCAACGCCATCGAGGATTGCAAGATCGTGCTACTGATGGTTTCGCGCAGTTCCATGCGCTCGGAGAATATCGCGAAGGAAGTTTCCATCGCTTCCGACGGCGGCAAGCGACTGCTTCCCCTTTATCTCGAGGAGGCGGAAATTCCTAAGAGCATGCGCTACCCGCTGTCGGGAATTCAGCACATCAAGCTGTATGACGGCGATCCTGAAACCAAGTTCCTGTCGGTGCTGCGAGCGCTGGTGCGCTTGGGCGTGCAAGCTTCTCCTTATTACATTGCGTTGATTAGCGCGGATACCGGCGACCGCGAGCAAGCGTTTGAATGGCTGAACAAAGCCGTGGACGCCCGCTCGGGAGGGCTGGCGCGCCTGCAGACGGAACCTCGGTTTGCTACGTTGCGTAGCGATCCCAGATTCGCCGCACTGGTGAAACGCCTCGAGTCGGTACAACTGGATCCCGAGGAGTCGAGCGCTCAGATTCCGGTGATCTTGCCGCGACCTGTCGCCGCGCCAACCGGACCCGTGCCGATCTGGAAGAAAATTTTCTGGCCTGACATCTATGATGACCGCTCGGCGCGGTTTGCGGCATCGCTTGGAATCTGGACCGTGGCGTTTTTACTTGCGGCAAGTTTCCTGGTGCCACTGTTTCTAACCTCTTTAGTGGGGACCGTGCCGATCATGGCCATGGGGTGGAACAATCCACTTCTTTTTGTTGTGATCTTCGCGCCCATTGCTTTTGGCATTCAGAAGATGGGAAGGCCCGCGGCCATCATCGGGCTGGTGTTGTGTTCGCTGGGGGCGATTGGGAATCTGATGGCGGTCACCTCGATGCAGGCGGCAGTCAACGCCTACGCGCAATATCAGACTCAATATCCCGGATACCAGAATCCTCTGCTGGCGCAGTACTACACCAGTTGGTCCGGATTGATTGTTGGTGCTATTTGCGTGCTCGGGTTCGCGAACGCGACGCGGGGCACCTTGGCGTATCACCAAATGGTGATGACCCGCAAAGCTGACGACAAGCAGGTCGCCATCACAAACGCGGAATTTGCGGGGATCAAGAGCGGGCTGTTTGGCGGTCTGTCGAAACTGCGTGGCGCCGGCCAAGCGAAACTGGCCAGTATGTCGCAGGCAACCGTTGCCGCACCATCGCCGAATCTGATGTCGTCCCCCACGGCGGTGATTGCTGCCGCCCCAGCCCCGCAGGTCGCCCCGCTTCCCTCGCCGTCATTGACGATGACAGAACCACAGAGCTTCGCCGAATTGACCGGAGCGCGCGGTTTTTCCTTGGGATGGCTGCGGGCGCTAGCCTTCATTGTCGCCAACGTCGCTGCGGGACTTACCTATCTCATCTGGCTCAGCACAACCAGCAGAATTCCAGTGACCGGAGTGTATTGGCAATTGGTCATTGCAGAGAGAAGCTTGTTTGCAATCGCCGCGCTCGTCGTTTTCCGCCTGATACGGAAACCCTGGAAAGCGTCAGCGCTGGCGGGTGCAATCGCTACCGTAGTGGCGCTTCCCTTCTATTCGATGCTACCTACATTTATCTGGGGCGACTTGATTTACCGCGAACAATTTCAGCAATTTGTGCTGGTTCCTTTTTTCAATAACTTCATTCTGCTGCTTGGCCTGGCATGGGCCGTTCCACGAGTGAAGCCCATGCTGTTCGCTCTTTTCATGGGAGCGATGAGCGCCGAAGTTCTGACGCCGCTCTTCGCGAATTTTCTGCGTATGTTTGGCGCGGGTCAGGCTCCTGACCAGATGCTGAACAGCACCTCAGTCATCTTTGCCGTCGTCCGCAGCCTGCTCTTTGCGGCCATCTTCTGGGGACTGCTGCGTGTCATGAAACAGGACAAACTGCTCAGCCCTGTGAGCGCCTCGTGAAAGAAGATCTAGACCAAGACGGCTACGAGCCCAAGCCGATTGATACGACATCCGTCCAACTCCCCTCGGACCTAGACCAGCGAATCGAAGAACTGGCGCAGAACAACCACGAAGTTTGGTCACAGGAACGGCTGCAGAACGGATGGAAGTACGGCCCCGAGCGCAATGACGGGAAGAAGGAACACCCTGGCTTAGTTCGTTACGAAGAACTCAGCGAATCGGAAAAAAATGTTGACCGCAAAACCGTTGAGCAAACTTTGAAGGCGGCAGTGGCTCTGGGGTGCAGGATCGAGACCACCGATCCGCCTGCCCCATGTGTGCCGGGAGATTCCTACTCCACCGACGATATGGAAGAATGGCCGTCACTTCCGCCAGGTTTCGGTCCTCCGAAAGAAGACCTGCTTAACATCTATCGCGTGGCCGATGCAGACGCGAAGAAAGGGCTGCACGATCACCGCTGGGCGGTTGGCTTGTCGGCAGGGTTTGGTACGTCAGCCGTGATTGTCGCGATCTTCGAGCTCTATCTGAACAAAGAAACCGTGGGAGGAGCGCTGGCCGAATCGGCCTTCGCATTGCTCGCGCTGGTTGCCGTGATTATCGCGATCTTTGCAGCCTGGATGCCGAAATGGCTGTTGGAGCGGCATCGCGCGGAGTGCTGCCGCTTCGCGAAGTATCGAATGCTGGTGCAGCTCGCGGCCGCGGGAAGGGACCTGGATGCTCTCGGAGTTTGTCTCAGCGACTTCAAGGATCAGGTACGGAGAATCGAACGGCTGGATGAAGACGACCTCGAACAATTCATGCAGGAGGATCCGGTTCCCGATGATCCTCCGCGGGTAAATAAAGATTTCCAGGTTGAGCCGAAGCTGCGCGAGTTGGCCGATCACTACATCAAGCAGCGTCTTGCGAACCAGGCCAAATATTTCTTCACTCAATCGCGAAAGAAGAGTTCAGTCGACGGATGGGTGCGGATGTTGCCTCCAGTGTTATTTTTCGGCAGCATTCTGCTGGCCTTCATTCACTTTGCGATTTCCGGATACCGTCACTACACCGATCCTCCTAGCGCGAATGCGGCCAAAGAATCCTTTCATTTCTGGAGTCTTAACCTTCTAATTGTTGGCGCTGCGACGTTGCCGGTACTAGGTTCGGGCGTGCGCCTGCTGCGGTCGGCATTCGAATATTCGCGGAACACTGCTCGCTTCCGCGCGAAGTACCGAGCGCTCGAGCAACTGATCTCAAAGGTCGAAGTAGCGATCGGACAGGGGAATGACTTCCACGCCGAAGACATCGTTCGCTACATGTGGAAGGGCGAGCTTCTTCTTGAGAACGAACACCGCGAGTGGCTTCGCCTGATGAAAGAAGCCGAGTGGTTCGGCTAGCCCCTAGTTACAGCTCTTGAACTTGAATGAGTTGATGCGCGTGGCCCATCCTGAGGCGCTCGTCGTTTTGTAATATTCCTGGGTATACCAGAACGTGCAATCGTCAGCAGGATCAATCTGCATCGCGCTGTAGTCGCCCCAACGATTTCCGCCGCTCGTCTGCACCCCGCCGCCTTTCACTACCTGGAACGGAGCTTCCATTTTTCCGACGGGATCGGTTGGCACGCGGCCGGAATAGTAAATACTGGGATCGAGAGTCGAACTAGTCGCGCTGTAGCCGATGGCGATGTCGCCGTTCTTGTCTTGCGCCAGGCTCGACATCCACAGGCTCGCAGCGGCGTTCTGAATTGTTCCCGACTGGAACAGCACTGGCGTCTTGGGACTTCGAATCTCATACCAACGCACCGCGCCCGTAGCTTTCGATCCAGTACCGGGCTTCGCCACGTGCGACACCAGCAGCGATTCGTAAGAGCCTAGATTGCGATAGGCGAAGCGGTACATGATTTCTCCCGACAAGGAATCGACTTTTTCTCCGGGAGACGGTTGCGGAATGCAGGCGAAATTGTTGCCATCGGCGCAAATCAATGTATAAGCAGGCACGGAAAGTGCCACGGGTCCAGTGAAGGTGGAATTTGTGGGATTGGTGAAGTCCACATGAAACTGCCACAGGTTCAAGTGCGACGTGTCATTGCCCAGACTGACGTAATAGTTGGGCGAACCGGTTGGAGGCGGCGTGTTGCCGTCAAGGTCGCTGGGCATCAGGCCGAAGTATTGCGTTCCTGCAGCGAAACACTGAATCGTCGCCGTATTGCCGGCAAGAATATTGACGCGATCGGCGGCGCACACTTCCGGATTCACCGTGGTCGATCCATAAGCGTTGTAAGACTGGTAGTAACCATCGGGCCAGACTCCCCACTTCGGATAATCAGGGAAATTGGTGGAGTTCGTGGGAAACGCGTAGCGGTTGTAGCTTCCGGTCGCATCGTTCGAGGTGGAAACGGCGATGCAGATGGTATACGGATTTTCGAAAGTGGTTTGCGCGAAGAACCAGCGCTGCGCAGCTTTGTCGTACATCACGATGGGATCGCCGTCGTTGTGATTGGCGCAAGCTTTGTTGCTGAATCCTTGCCACAATGCGTTCGCTTGAATGGGTCCGAGCACCAGGCCTCCCGTGGTTTTGTCATAGACGTCGTAGACCACGTTCACCCACTGCACGTATTGAGTAGCGCCAACCGTGCCTTCGGTGTCGGGCGGAACAATGCCGAAGTCCGCAGCCTGGCCATCGAAACTCAAGAGATTGGTGGTCGAAACCGGAGGCAGCGTCATGTTGTCGGCGACTGCGTCATCGCCGTTGCCGGTCTGGCGGATATTCAGCTTGGGATGGCGGTTCTCGATCTCGCGATTCTTCGTCTGCAACGGCAAGACAAGTTTTGCCATATCCCGCAGCGGCAGTGAAACGTCGTGAGTAATCTCCGCATACACACGCGCGCCTTTCTGCGTGGTTTGAGCGCACACCACTGTCGTCAACAGAGACGTTAGAATGACCAACCCGCAAATACTTTTCACGTGAACCTCCAATTTAAAACCACCACTATGAAGCGTCGTAGACATTCTCATGGCGGCTTTGGGGCGTCAATCGAAATTACGAAAGATGAAATAGATTGCACACATCAGACGGGCGACGTGTCATGGTAATCTTCCGCGCATGCAGCGGGAGGATTCTTGACGCACTGCGGTCACAGTTTGCTGAGCCTTTGTTTTCTGATTCTCGGGCTAACACCCGCCTGGTCACAGACCGTCACACCTACTGGTACGGCATCCGGCAAGCTCTGCGTTGCCAGAGTCGCGAACAGCAGTGGAAAGCCCGTGAACGTTGAGCACATCGAGCAGGAACTGGTCCAGCAACTCGTAAACAGGAAAATCAACGCGGTCGCTGGCCCGACGATGACGATGTTGGCCAGCCATCTTGCCCTGACCCCTTCCAATCGAGAAGCGTTCCCAGCCTTGAAGTGCGACTACATGCTGCTCACTGAAATTGCTTCTCCTGCCGTGAGCGATCGCAATTCACTCGCTCTCAGGTTTTCGATATTTACCAGGACGCGGCAATTGCTACCAGAAGCAATCATTCCGGCCGCCGCGGAGGATCCCTCGCAGGCGGCGATGGCCGCAGTGCCAGTTCTATCCGACCGGGTCGCGAGCGTGCTCACACGGCACAAAAGGTAACGCAGTTTGAAACCAACCCCAAGGCGTGCGTGGCATCCAAGTGCAGCCATTACCAATCTTCATCAGTGAAAAGGAAAACCTATGAGTACGGAAAGCAGAAAATGCGCGCACCCTCCTTGCAAGTGCATGGTTGCGTCTGATCAGAAATACTGCGGTCAATTCTGCAAGGACGCAGGAGCGGACGAGGTCGAGATCGCCTGCGATTGCGGCCATGCGCCGTGTGAGGAGTAACTTTACACGTTGTCGAGAGGAGTGAAGAGCACCCTCGCGGCGGACTCAGCCTTGGGTCCGCCCTTTTCTTGTTTCGCCTACCTGCTTAACTGAGATCAATGATTCCGAATGACACGCGAATACCGATTCGAAATGTACTCGCATAACATTTCTCGCGACTGTGGCACCAAAGCTGTAAACCCTTTGAGTGGCATCTAAGGTTTTCCCCTAATTGACCGGGGGAGAACACTGTATTAGCCTCCGAGTTAACATCCGCTGAAGACACGCAATCAGGCGGAGGCTTGGGGACTTTGTGCTTCGCGTCCGTCCCTACTGCAGCACGACCCTTGCAGTTCCTTGGCTTTCCAGCCAAATCAACAATCTGAGAGGGCTTCATGAGGGCGTATTGCTTCGTGTGTGTCTGTGTGCTTTTCGCGTCCGCCGCGTTCGCTACCGTTAGCGTAAGTCAACCGAGCAACGGCATGACCGTTGGCTCGCCAGTTCAGTTCGTCGCCACGGCAACCGCCAGCACCTGCTCAAAGGGTGTCGGCTCCATGGGAATTTACACCGCTCCCTATCAGCTCGCCTATGTCGTGAATGGCGCTTCGCTCAACACGAAACTCACCCTTAATCCCGGCACTTATAACACCGTAGTAGAGGAGTGGGATAACTGTGGCGGCGCTACCACCACCCCGGTCACGATCACGGTAACCGCCGGCACCGGCGTCTGGGTCTCTTCTCCGCTCAATAACAGTCAAGTTGGATCTCCCGTGAACTTCGTGGCCACTGCTTCCAGCAGCACTTGTTCGAAGGGCGTTGGATCGATGGGCATCTACACTGCTCCATACCAACTGGCCTATGTAGTCAATGGAAGCAGTATGAACACCAACTTGACTTTGAGTCCTGGCACTTATAACACCGTGGTCGAGGAGTGGGATAACTGTGGCGGCGCGGCTGTCACTCCCGTGACAATCACTGTCACCGGCACCGGGAAAACTTTCTCGAACCTCCAAAGCAGTGTCGGTTGGACGGGATACGGACAGCTGCCGCCTGACTACCAGGACTGCAGCTCATGCGGCTCTTCGGTGACGTGGTCTTCGAAGCAAGGCGTCAGTTCTCCGTCGCTGAGTGGAAAATCCATGCAGTTCACTATCGGCGGCATTGAACCTTATGCCGACGTGCTGTGGAACAATCACCTGATCGGCGACTTCTCGTCCCAGGGATTGCCTGACACCAGTCACACCCTGGTGCCGACTATCCATAACTACACGTATGACGCATACTTCTATGGCACGAATCTGCAGACCGCGCAGGCGCTGGAGTTCGACGTCAACCAGTTCTTTAATAATCTCGGTTACACTTGGGGACACGAGTGCCGTACCGGCGGCGGCAATGAATGGGATGTGTGGGACAACGTCAATGCGAAGTGGGTTCCGACGGGAATTGCCTGCTATCCCCTGAATAACTACTGGAATCACTTAGTCATCCAAGTGCAGCGAACGAGCGACAATCAGTTGCTCTACCAGTCCATCACACTGAACGGCGTCAAGAATACGCTGAACTGGTATTATCCACCGTTCTCAGAGCCGGGATGGTACGGCATCACGGTGAATTTCCAACTCGATGGGAACTCTAAACAACAAGGCTACACAACCTATTTGGACAATTTCAACTTCACTTATTACTGAGTGAATCGCATCGCGCTCCAGGAAGCCAGTCGGGCCAGCCGGATAGCTTTCCGGCTGGCCCGATTTGACGTTTAGACAGGCAGTGCTCCCACTCGCCGAGCGGTTCAAAAAGATCCGTCTTCTGGATCAACCCCTAATCGAATCAGCGGCAGAAAGGTTCCAGCCACCCCGTGCTGTCAGATTTGCCAGTGTCAGCAGGGTTCTCCTGCGCATAGGCTTAGGCTGGGCAAACTGGTGTCTGAAGCGAACGTCCCGAAACGCCCTATGGGCAGATCAGCATCGAGGACAAGCCGGTTGGCCAAGAAGAATTACGACTCCCTCGCAGAACTCTGAGGCGGTCAACGTCGCACGGTGAAGCATTAATCGCGAGCGCGAGATTGTCGCAAAGGAGTTTGCCATGCATCCGGTTCTACGAGGTCCTACGGCTCTGTTGCTGACCGCCATCTTTTCTGTGTCGAGTCTGACCACTGGCTGTTCATCAGCTCAGAATGCGAGTCCGGCTGTGAGTCAAGACACAAACCAAGCCGCGCCGCCGCCCCAGGAAGCCGCACCCACCCAGGCCGCCGCGCTGAGCGTCGATGACCTGGTTGCGCCGATCGCGCTCTATCCCGACCAACTTCTGGCTCAGGTTCTAACGGCTTCTACCACTCCGCAGGAAGTCCTCGATGGTGGAAACTGGATTCTCCAGAACCAAAACCTAAAAGGCGACTCGCTGGTCAACGCGGCCAAGGATGCAGGCTTCGGTCCAAGCATGCAATACCTCATGAATTTTCCCCAAGTCGTCGACAACATGTGTCAGGAGATGGACTGGACCACTCAACTCGGGCAAGCATTTCAGTCAGACCAAAAAGGCGTGATGGAGGCAGTGCAGCGCAAACGTGGCCAGGCACAGCAAGTGGGGAACCTGGTCTCGTCACCGCAGATGACGGTTGCCACCAAAACCGAAAACGGGCAGCAATATGTCGAGATCAAGCCCGCCGATCCGAAGGTTGTCTACGTCCCGCAGTACAACCCGGTGACAGTTTATGTCCAGTCTCCTCCTCCCGTGGTAGTTACCGCTCCGGTCACAACCACGACCACTACACAATCGTCGGGCGTGAGCACCAGCACTGCCGCCGGCATCGGACTTCTCTCGTTCGGAGTGGGCATGCTGATCGGCGCCGCCATCAGCAACAACAACAATCACTACTACCCCTATCCGGCGTGGGGCTATCACAGCGTCTACTATCGGGGCGGCCCTTACTACCCACCGCCTTACCGTCCCGTGTATCCGGGCTACCGTCCGGCTTATGGATATCACCCGCCCCCCAACTACCGGTGGACCCAGGTCAACAACAACATCAACATCAACGTCAACAATAACTATTACAACAAGTTCAATAACCCAAATCGCCCCAGCACGCTGCCTGCAAACAATGCCAGCACACTGCCAGCGAACAATCGCGCGGGCGGAAATCCCAACGTCAACTCCCTAAACAACAACCGCCCAGGACAAGGCAACAACACCTACCAGGGCGCTCGTCCAGCCACGAGCAACCAGAAACCCGGTTCTTCGATGGCGAACGCTGTGCCTCGCAATCAGCAGCTCGCAGCTCCCGGGAACCAGCCAACCAACATGAATCGTGCCAATCCGAGCAACGGTGCGCCCGCAAGCAACCGCGCGGGAAATGCGAGCGCGGCCAACACTCGTCCCAGCACAGCCAATTCCGGTTCGATGAATCGCGGCGGTGCGACTCCGACAACTCAGCCATTAAATCGCGCAGGCACGTCTCCGGCGACCCAGCCGACGAACCGCAGAGGCGATCGCGGTTACGCCAACGCCACTCGTCCTGCGACGGGTACCACGGCTCCAGCATCAAGGCCGTCGCCTAGTTCGCAGGCGCAAAATCGCGGCAACGGCGCTGGCGCATTCAGCGGCGGAACTGCCCAGACCGACCGCGCCGATAGCAATCGTGGCCGTTCCAGCATGGGCGCACCGGGAGGCGGAGCGCGAGGAGGCAGGAACCGTTAGAACGCCATCGCCAGCAGCATCGATGTCGACCGAGCCACTCTGCACCAGGAGGTTGTTGTCATGAAGGATGTCAAAGAGGTCCGTCTCATCCGAAAAGCAGTCGTATTCGCGGCCCTGCTGGGCCTCGCAAGTTTCGCGCCACGGAATGCAGGCGCTCAAGCCGATGGACAGAAGACTTTCTCTTCGTCGAAGGAAGCGGTCACTGCACTCATTCGAGCAGTCCGTGATGGGAATACGTCCGACCTCCGCGCCATCCTCGGATCGGGTAGCGATGACATCATCACTTCCAGCGATACCGTCGCTGACAAGACAGCGCGCGACAACTTTGTCGCCCGCTATGACCTCAAACATTCCCTCGCCGAGTCTGCTCCCGGCCAGTTGACGCTCAATATCGGTAAAGACAGCTGGCCCTTTCCCATTCCGCTGATCCACGCCAATGACAAATGGTATTGGGACGGCGCCGCTGGAAAAGAGGAGATCCTTTACCGCCGCATCGGCGCCAACGAACTCGCCGCTATTGGAGTATGCAAAGGCGCTGTGGCCGCACAGCGCGATTATGCCGCCACCGGACATGACGGCTTGCCCGCCGGAATCTACGCGCAACGACTGATGAGCGAACCAGGTAAGCAGAACGGCCTGTATTGGGCAGTGAACGACGGAGAAATTCCCAGCCCTGCAGGCCCACTGCTCGCGCAAGCCAGCCACGAAGGGTACGGCGGCTCTGCGAAGGGCTCTCCTTATCATGGCTACTACTACCGCATGCTTAAGGGTCAAGGGGCAAACGCTAAAGGGGGTGCCAAGAACTACATTGCCGATGGCGAAATGACTGGCGGATTCGCCTTTGTCGCCTATCCCGCCGATTATCGCTCTAGCGGGGTCGTGACCTTTCTAGTGAACGAGAATGGCACGATCTATCAGAAAGACCTGGGTGAAAAAACTACTGACCTCGCCCAACAGATGGCAGAGTATAACCCTGACAAATCCTGGAGGGTGGTCAAGTGAGCTCAGATGACGCAAGGGCAACCGAAGGGGCCCTTGTCGACCTTCATCTGCTTGGGCCGCGCACCTTATACTAAAGGCGGAATCTGGGTCAGGTTCGCATTCACGTCCCGTGCCGATCTGACTTTGAGGTGTTCATGGCCGCCCTGATCGATGCTATCGACGTCAAACGCAAGACGCTATTCGAATTCGAAAACACTCCCTTCTACTGCCTCGAAGCACAAGTGAATACGCCTACCGCGCGTGGCGGCCAGACCCTGGTGCGCCTGAAGATGCGCAACCTTCTCACCAACGCGGTTTTCGAGAAGACATTTAAGGCCAGCGACAAATTCAAAGAGCCGGATCTGCAGTCGGTCCCGGCTTCGTATCTTTATAGTGATAGCTCTGGATCACACTTTCTGGACCAGGAAAGCTATGAGACGCTCACCCTGACAGAAGAAATGGTCGGAAATGCGTTGGATCTCCTGATCGAAGGCGCATTGATCCAGTTGCGAAAGTACAACGGCAATCCCATCGGCTTGCAGCTTCCAATATTCGTTGAACTGAATGTTGCCTACACCGAGGCCGGCGTGCGCGGGGATTCATCGAGCGGCAGCGTGACCAAATCGGCCAGGCTGGAGACTGGACTTGATATCCGCGTTCCTCTCTTCATCAAGGTCGGAGAACGAGTCAAGGTCTCAACCGAGAACCGGGAGTTCGCTGGGCGAGCGTGAGCCCATATCAAATTTTCCCGCCCGGCGTGACTTTCGCTCAACGCGCTCGCTGAGCTAGCGAGATCTTCAATTGTTTGAGTCTCCTTTGCGTCCCGATTTACTTTGTTTAGCCTGGCAATGCGCTGACGTCGGAAGGATCAAAGCTAATCGGCAAGGTGTTTGCCGATCACGCGCACGGCATGGAAGACGCGTTATCCTGTCTCGACGACTCCGAGAAGGAGGCCCTAAAGAACCTCCCGCAAAAGGTGAGTCATGCAGCGGAGAACCGCGTCGCCGACAATAGGAGTATTGGTTGAGATCATGGACACACCCAAAGAATTGAACGAGATCGTTCTACCGCAAACCGTGGTCGGCCCGCTCACGCGCGCGGCGATTTTTCTGGTCGTCTGCGTTCGCCCGGAAGCGGGAAACTATACGACGCTGCGATCATTCTGCGCGGATCTCGCAGGGCTGGTGCGGGCTGTCGAGTTTCGTGACGTAGAAGCCGGCCTCACATGCGTCGTTGGATTCGGTTCCGACGCATGGGACAAGCTCTTTGGGTCCCCGCGCCCCGCCGAACTCCATCCGTTTCGAGAGATTCGCTCTGAGGGCCGCCATGCCGTCTCCACTCCGGGGGATATCCTCTTTCACATCCGCGCCAAACGTACCGACCTCTGTTTTGAGTTGGCCACACAGATCATGGACTCCATCGGCGACGTAGTTTCGGTTGCCGACGAGGTTCACGGCTTCCGCTATTTCGATGATCGCGATGTGATCGGCTTCGTCGACGGCACAGAAAATCCGCGAGGCGGTGCAGCGCAAGACGCGGCAATCGTCGGTAACGAGGATCCAGCCTTTGCGGGGGGCAGCTATGTCATCGTCCAGAAATATCTTCACAACATGAAGGCGTGGAATGCTCTGCCAGTCGAGACTCAGGAGGGCATCGTTGGCCGCAAAAAACTTTCAGACATCGAACTGAAAGACGCCGAGAAGCCGGCATTCGCGCACAATGCGCTCACTTCGATCGAGGAAAACGGAAAGGAACTCAAGATTCTGCGAGACAACATGCCTTTCGGGCGACCCGGCTACGGCGAGTTCGGTACCTACTTCATCGGTTATAGCCGCACGCCACGCATCACGGAAACGATGCTTCAAAACATGTTCGTGGGCCGTCCTCCTGGCAACTATGATCGCCTGCTCGATTTCAGCAATCCGGTTACCGGAAGTTTGTTTTTTGTACCGTCATCCACGTTTCTCGACAACCTCAGCGGAGACGCACCCGACTCGGGAGCGGACGTTAGCAAGGCTTAGGCTTGCCCGGTGACTGTCCCGATGGCTCTTTTGGATGATCGCCGGCCCTCGGCCCAAGAACATTGTCGAATCCGAGCTCGGTAGCAACTCGTCACACAATCGGAGTAAGATTCACAGAATAGTTCACGAGTCTGAAGGGGCTTTCGACGCGTCTTTCACTCGTGGTTGTATTGCGGTCATGACACGAAACCAGTGTCATGGCCCACGTTGACTAATCGGCGCCGGGGGAAACTGGGTTGGCTGCCGTAAACAAGAACAGAACGCAACGTTCGATCGATGGATTGTCTCACGTCGATTGCATCGACCTCGTAGTCCGCAAAGGCACGCCGCTCCCGGGGGTCGAGGAAATGGTTACCTCCTGGCGGCGTTGCCTAACCGCACATCACCTCGATCCTGAGATTCAGGCGGCACCGCACATCATCACAGAGAAGGAACTAAGAGATTCCCGCGAGCCCTTGCGCAATCTTATTTTGCACGCCCAGGAGGAACTGGATCGTCTATACGCCATCGTCGGGCCACAACAGTATGTCGTTCTGTTATGCGACAGGGATGGGGTTGCCATTCACCACCGCGGGAATGATTCACTGGCGGCTGCCTACAAAGATTGCGGGATCTGGCTGGGTGGAGTCTGGTCGGAGCAAATTGAAGGTACCAACGGGATCGGAACCTGCATCACTGACCAACGAGCCACGATGGTACTGCGAGGCCAGCATTTTCGCACGCGCCATTCCAACTTGAGCTGTGCGGGCGCCCCGATTTTCGACCCCTTTGGTCGACTGGCTGCGGTGCTCGACACCTCATCGATGAACCCGCAAACCACAGAGCAGTCCCTCTCCCTGGTCATGGGCGTCACAAGAGCATGTGCCCGGGGTATCGAGGAGCGTATATTCCGCGAGTATTTCCGACGTGTGTGGAACATTGCAGCCGCTCCCTGCGGGGGTAGTGATGTGGCGGTTATGCTCGCAGTGGACAATGATCAACGAATTCTTGGCGCAGACCACATCGCTCGCCGGTTATTCAATCTCAATGACGAAGTGCTGAACCGGGGCATGACTCTGGCGACGATCTTCGAGTGTGATTCCTCGATTTTTCGTTGCAAGCGGATGCAAGATGTGGCGGCACGTCTGCTTCGGGCAGCCACGGATGAGCAATGGAATGCTTTGATCACTCCCCCGGCTTGTGGAATGAGTGGCTTGTGTTCTCCGACAGAGACCCTGCTTCACTCACGACCGCGATTCGGCATGCTCGCACATCTGCAGCTCTCGGTGGATCCGCCCACGAGTCGCGGGGGTCTGGCACCAGCACGCGCCAATCGCATATGCGAATACATAGATTCGCATCTGCAGGAAAATATCGCTCTGGACGTACTCGCCGAAATTGCGCAATTGTCGGTTCATCATTTTGCCCGCGCGTTCCGCCAATCGCTAGGGACACCTCCGCATAACTACATAGTGCAACGACGAGTCGAGCATGCACAGCGGCTCCTCCGAAACACCGACCTTCCAGTTTCGGAGATTGCGATCGAAGCGGGTTTCACGGACCAGAGTCATCTTGCCCGACACTTCCGGACCATTGTTGGTGTTTCTCCCAGCCTGGCTCGCCATCGATCCAGGACTGGACCCGATATCCTTCCTCATCGCGCCGCGCCCGCGGGAAGCTAACGATTCAGCAAGAACGTACCGATCGCGGCCCCTTCATCCAAGACACATAGCCCCCATCTTTGCGATCATCCCTTCACTGTGGGGAAGTAAAGCAGCGAACCGTGGGTAGAACGACCGAACAACATCCTGGTCGACAGGCTGCTGCACCTTCACGCTACGCGAACCGAACGGAGCCGAGCTCAGAAAGTGCTCGTCCGGCGTCCGTGAACGGGCTACCGGGAAAGAGGGCGGATCGAATGCTTCAGAGACAAAGTGGTAACCAGGCGCGAGCTCGCGAAACGTCGAAGTTGATAGCGATCATCGATGACGACGAGGCCATGCAGGATTCACTGCGCGACCTGATGGAAGCGGCTGGACTGGTCGCACGGTGCTTTGGATCCGCGGAAGAATTCCTCGAATCTGGTTTGCACCGTCAAGCCGCGTGCCTGATCACTGACATCCTCATGCCGAAGATGTCGGGTCTGCAATTGCAGAGCAGGCTGAAAGATGAGGAGTGCGATATCCCGATCATCTTTATTACTGCTTACGGAGATGCCGAAATACGGATTCAAGCGATGAGAGAGGGCGCGGTCGAGTTCCTGGCAAAACCGTTCGATCATCACTTGTTGATCCAAACGGTCCGGGCTGCACTTGATATGTGAGCAAACAGCCTGAAGCAATCGCACGCCGTGCCTGGAAAGGAGTACCTTGTGGCGGATTATTCAGCAGTTACCCACTCTGGGGAGGATCAGGCCGAACGCCGATTCGAGCGGATCATCGGCGATAGCCCTGCCCTCGAATCTGTTCTCGACCAGGTGGAGCAGGTTGCTCCAACGGGCTCGACTGTCCTCATCGAAGGGGAAACCGGTACGGGAAAAGAACTCATTGCGCATGCCATTCACAATGCCAGTCAGCGCTGCGGACGTGCTTTCATAAAACTAAATTGCGCGGCTATTCCACTGGATCTTCTGGAAAGCGAATTGTTCGGTCATGAGAAAGGCGCGTTCACCGGCGCGATTGCGCAGAAGATCGGGCGCTTCGAAATGGCTGACAAAGGCACGCTGTTCTTGGACGAAGTGGGCGACATCCCTCCTGCGTTGCAGCCGAAGTTGCTGCGCGTTTTGCAAGAACAGGAGTTCGAGCGTTTAGGCAGCGGCCGCACGCACAAAGTGGATGTCCGGCTGGTAGCCGCGACCAATCGGGATCTGGTGAAGATGGTAGCTCGCGGGCAATTTCGCAGTGACCTGTACTATCGGCTGAACGTGTTCCCCATCCTTCTGCCAGCCCTACGAGAGCGCCGGGAAGACATTCCCGCCCTGGTCACGCATTTCGTGAAGATGTTTAGCCGCCGCATAGGGAGGCAAGTCGACAGCATCCCTCCGGGAACCATGGCTTCGTTCCAGTGGTACTCGTGGCCCGGCAACATTCGCGAGTTGCAGAACCTGGTGGAACGCGCGGTCATCCTTTCGCGGGACGGCGTGCTCCCAAACCCTCTGCAGAAGACGCAAACGAGCGCCACGATTCTGAGTTCCAACGCACAGTCTTCGTCATCGTCAATGACCTTGGAAGACTCGGATCGCGCTTTGATTGCGGAAACACTGGAGCAGGCCGGCTGGATCGTTGGTGGACCGCAGGGCGCAGCAGCAAAACTGGGACTGAAAAGAACCACGCTGCTGGCCAAGATGAGAAGGATGGGGATCTCGCGCCCGGGAGGACCAGACTCGATCGGTGTGGCGCGGGAAGATGCTCAGATTTGAAACGTCAGTGCCGTTCCGTTGTGGAGTGGCATGGGGCGGTCGTGAGCGACCGTCAAATGAGGGCGCTAAATGCGCGCATGAAATTTCCGAGTCTCAACTTCCGCGCTCAGGCGCACGCTGGGCAATCTCTCGCGCGCCCCTTGGAAGTGCAAGAGCAATTCAATCGCAGCATTCACTGCGGATGGTATTCTGGCTTTCGCTTGGCGAAAAATGCGCTGAATGCTTCCTTCGCCTCGTCGGACCTTACGCGTTCAGCAAACACCTGGTTCTCGAATTTCACGGCTTGCTCCAGTTGCTCACGGAATGCACCCTTCATGAGCCGCTTGCATGCCTGCAATGCGCCGGCAGGCTTCTGGGCCAGGGTCTGGGCGGTTCCCCTCGCTATGTCCAGTAGTTCCTGATCAGGGACAACGCTTGTGACCAATCCAAGCTCGGCTGCTCGCAAGGCGCCGAACGATTGTCCCAACATGATCACTTCGGCCGCGCGCACATATCCGAAGCGCAATGGAAGCAAATAACTGCTTCCAAACTCCGGCACCAGTGCCAAGTTCACAAAAGGCAGTTGGAACTTCGCGTTGTCGGCCGCGTATACAAAGTCACAATGCGCCAGCATGGTCGTTCCGCCGCCAATGGCGACACCTTGTACGGCGGCAACCAGCGGCTTCTCGAAGTCGATCAGGGCATGCATCAATCGCGACTGCGGACTTTCCCCCGGTGCTGGCGGGTTCTTCATGAAGTCCTCGAGATCGTTGCCCGCACTAAACGAATCTCCCGCGGCGTGCCAAAGCGCGACATGTATCTGATCGTCTTTCGCTGCGTCCTCAAGTAATTCCGCCATCGTGATGTACATGCTCGAGGTCATTGCGTTCTTCTTGGCGGGGCGATTCAATTGGATGCTGAGAATGTTTCCCGAGCGCTCTGCGATAATGTCACTCATCTCCGGTCTCCAGTATGTGAATTTCCGTGCATCGTATCTTCCTCCAATAAGTTCTCCCATCCTGGGCCGTGCCCATACGCCCCAGATGGATGCAGGCCGGGAGGTTGGTCTAATTCTGTTTCGAGCCTGTAGCGAACGAGTTGAGCTACGGTCACCATCGTCAAACCATGCTCTGAGCAGAACCTTGCTAGATCGGAGCCGCGCGCCATACTGCCATCGCGGTTCATGATTTCGCAGATCACTGCGGCGTGATGCAGCCCCGCCAATCTTGCGAGGTCAACAGAAGCTTCTGTTTGGCCGCGTCTTTCCAGAACGCCGTCGGGCCGTGAGCGTAGCGGAAACACATGACCAGGGCGCGCGAGGTCTTCAGGGCGAGTTCGGGGGTCGACCGCAGCCAAGATGGTTTGCGCACGATCGTACGACGAGATTCCGGTTGTTACACCTCTTCCTAGCGCATCGATCGAGACCGTAAACGCTGTGCCAAGGCTCGCGGTGTTGTGGAGCACCATTGGTCCCAATTCCAACTGGTCAAGCCGCTCGCCGGTCATTGCGAGGCAGATCAAACCCCGCGCGTGGGTGGCCATAAAATTGATCACTTCAGGAGTGACCATCTCTGCCGCGATCACGAGGTCACCTTCATTCTCGCGATCCTCATCATCCGCAATGACGATCATTCGCCCTGATCGCAACTCCCTGAGCGACTTCTCGATCTCGGCGAACTTCACTGCCTGGGCAACAAGGCAGCGCTCGTCACCACCGAATACACGCGAGACTCCGGACGAAACAAGCAGGTCGACTGCACTAGGCTGCTGACTAGACATAGGTGCTCCGGTTAAAACCAATTCCTCCAATCGTTCACATGATCGTGAGCGAATGCCCCATCTTTTTCTTCTTGGTCCGCAAGTACGACAATGCATAAGGGCTTGGCGGTGGTTCGCAGGGAATCTGTTCGATGACTTCGATTCCACCTTTTGTCAGAGCCTCAACTTTTTGCGGGTTGTTTGACATGAGGCGGACACGGTCAATCCCAATTTCATGCAGAATAGCCACTGCCAAGCTGAAATCGCGGCAGTCAGAATCAAACCCCAGGGCTTGGTTCGCTTCGACCGTATCGAGCCCTCTGTCCTGCCACGCATAAGCTTTCAGTTTTGCCATGAGCCCGATGCCACGGCCCTCCTGATACTCGTAGATCACCAGACCCGATCCCTCATCTGCGATGGCCGACATTGCGAGTTCCAACTGCCCTCGGCAATCACAGCGCAGAGATCCGAGCACTTCCCCAGTCAAGCACTGAGAATGAATGCGCAACAAAGGCGCTTGATTTACCGGATCGCCAAGCCTCAGGAGGAGGGCACTCTCGGTCTCTCCTTTGTCAACGTTCGCGCGCTCAAAGCCGATCAGGTCGAACACGCCGAACATTGTAGGCAGGCGAGTGGAAGCCACCCGAACGAGGCTATTCTGTCCGGCCCGGAGGGCGTAATGCCTCTTCTTAGGTCTCTCAAACAACCTGGAATTCATTCGAGTGTGCCTCCCATCGCATGGATAATCTCGTCATGGGCCTCGAAGTAGTCGAGCTGTGACTGGAGGAGGAGCGCCTTGGCATCGTATTCCTGAGCTGTTGCGGTATCCGCCTGCGAGTTCAGCGCCGCTCCTCGTAGGAGTTCCTGCTGACGCACACGATTCGACTCCGTACGCAGAGAGAGGACTTCTTCCGACACCTTCAACATCTGCTGCGTCCTTTGCAGCTTGTTGTACGCTGTTTGGACCGAGACCTCGACCTCATCCGTCAGCTTCGCCAGGTTCTCTTTCGCTTGAGACAACTGCGCCTGACGTACGTTGACTTGGGCCTTCTTGCGACCAGAGTCGAAGACGTCATAGCCGAAGTGAACACCAAAGGTACCGAAGTTGCGCGCTAAGAACGGGACATTTTCCTGGTAGCTGTAGCGGGCGAAGGCCTCAACATCGGGGACCCACATATCTGTCTTTGCCAAACGGACGGCGGCCTCAGCTTTCTGCACCTCAGCACGAGCCGCAAGGATTTCCGGATGTGAGGCCGTGGCAGCGCTAACACATTGCTCGCGCGGGCAAGTGTCCTGAAATTCAGCAACAGCAGGATCCAGATCCAGGGCGGTGGTTAGTGGCAAGCCTGTCAAGTCGTTGAGCTTCAGCTGTAGGTCTGACAACTGAAGGTCGGTAGTCAGTATTTCTTGCTTGGCTTGCAGCGATTGTGCGCGGCTGTCGATCAACTCCTGATCTAGCGCGCTGCCGAACTTTACCTGCTCTACGCGCTCGCTTTGAAGGTCTTCAGAGGCTTTTATGCGCGCCTCGGTAGCGCTTCGGTGCGCCTGTGCGATCAGAATGCTGTAGTAGACCTGATGGACCGCGAGCGCTACATCGTTTCCGGTAAGCTGTGCCTTCTCGCGCGAGACTTTTACCTCGGCTTGGGCCACATCGTTTTCGCGTTTGATCTTTAGCAGCGTTGTCAACGGCTGGGTGATCTGGGTTCCGCTGGTCGTAAAGTTCTTGCCTCCCTGATTGATGGTCGCGTCTCCAGATGGAATCGCGCGTTCCCGCGACGGTGCCGAGACTACCGGACTTGATCTGAATCAACTGTGTATCCGTCACATGCAGAAAGCTGCTGTCATTCCGTATCGACGGGAAATATGAACTCTTCGCGACTTGCTTCGCCTGCTGTTTCTCATCGACCGTGTACCCGGCAATGCGAATATCGTGGTTGTGCTTCAGCGCCAACTGAACAGCTTGCTGCAATGTAATGTGGCGCGGCGGTGCGGTGTTACCTGCGTTCTGGGCCGCCGCAGTACAGGCGGCCATCGCCATTAGCAGGAAGAGTGCGGCATTGCGTTTCATTGATTCGACTCCTTGTGGGCGGCGGGAATCTGTTGCATGTTGCTGAGTTCGCCGTAGTTGAAAGGAGACCTGCGCAGCAAAGCGACAAGGATCAATGCGCATGCGCAACTCCATGCGATCAGTTGGAACCCGTCGAGAATGCTCAAACTGTAGGCCTGCAGACGCAGTCGGGCCGCAATCAGATCGACGGCACGCGCTCCTGCGGCGGAGATGCCAGACGACTTGGCGTAGAGACCCGCCGTCATCGCATGAATGTTCTGATCAGTGACCCAGTTCCCACTGCTGACGTGGAGTCCCAATAGGTTCGAGTGAAGCTTCTCCCTCTGAGCTATGAAGTGGCCCATGTAGATGGCGCCGGCGGTGCCGCCGAATATACGGATGGTGTGAAAGAAAGCCGAAAAGCTCAGGACCCACTCAGGTTTGGCCAAAGCCCCCGCGAAGATTGCTTGCAGCACGATGCAGCCGACAAGTCCGATGAAAGCGAATCCCTGCCCGGTGCCCGTGAGCAACTCAGTGCGGTAGAAGTCTCTGGGCCGCCCACGTACTGCTGTACTGAGAATTCAACCATGCAGCAAACGCAGTACAGGCAAGGCCGATGGCCAGGAGTAGACGGGAATCAAATTTGCGCAGCAACAGAAGCGCAGCCGTGAAAGCGAGGGGGATAAGTGGGACGGCGCTCCAGATGATCGCAGGTCCAATCTGGTCGGGTTCGAACCCGCGGATGGCCAGCGACTGCGGGACCAGAATAATGGTTGTGCAAAGCGTGAAGCGGAACCAGAAGAGCAGGGATCCCAGCAGAATGGTGTTCCACTTCAGCAGATAAGGCAGCGCCACCAGAGGATTGGGACCGCGCAGCCTCCGAACCAGCGCGCACAGCACGAAGAACGTCCCGGCGACGAACAACGCGGTGAATACTCCCGAGCGCCACCAGTCAAGCCTTTCACCCTGTTCGCAAGCGGCCAGCAACATAGCGAGGCCCGCGCTGGCATACAAAAATCCTGCGAAGCTCGGTGCTTTCCCGGATTTCTTCGCCGAGCTGGCCTTAGGTATCCCGTAATAAATACAAATCATCATCAGGGGCGTGATGACCGCCGAATTCCAAAACATCCAATTCGAAGAGAGATGGTCTCTGTACCAGCCGTAGAGCGAAGGGGCGATGTTCACCGCTCCGTCCACGAAGGTTGCGTACAAGGCAATTGTGAATGGAAGGTATCGAAGCGGAATGTTACGAAGCGCGAACGTAAGTGTGAGTGGATAGAACGTGCCCGAGGTCAGGCCACCCAGAAGCACCATTGCAATCACCAGGCTGTAGCTATGCACGAGAGGCAAGAAGATAAACAGCATAGTGAAGAGCGCGGCAGCTGTGAGCAAGATGCGCCGCGGCCCCATCAGACCTCCGAGGTACACCGTGAACGGGCCGATAAACATCAGGCCGATATCGAAGGCAGTTCCAATCCACGCGCCCTCGTCATATCCAAATCCATGGAGGCCTTTGAAATCAGGCAAGCCGAGCGAGATCATGCGACTGGTGAGCGTGACAACTCCTGCACCCGTAACTACGCCCAGAATCCCCAACAGTGGTTTGGTTGAAACCTCTGCTGGAATCGCGGCGGCGGCAGCGCGTGCGATATCTATCGGAGACGGGCGAATTGTGATGCTCGAAGCTGCCATATGCTGTAGCTCACCGTGTCGTGCGGACAGTTGCAATCACCGAGATTCCGGGACGCAGTTTCGTCGCGAAGGTTGAATCGTCGAGTGCGATCTTTACCGGAACGCGCTGTACGACTTTTGTGAAGTTGCCAGTGGCATTGTCGGGAGGCAGCAAAGCGAATTGTGACCCGCTAGCGGGTGCGATCTCGACCACTTTGCCGCGAATGACTTGCCCGGGATATTCGTCAATGCGAAGTTCGGCAGGGTCACCGACTTTCACGTTGGTCAACTGAGTTTCGCGGAAGTTTGCCTGCACCCATTTTGTGAGAGCAACGAACGAGATCACCTGCGTGCCGGGAGAGACGAGCTGTCCTGGGCGAACTTGCCGTTCGCCCACAGTCCCGTCGCCTGGGGCGTAAATTTTGGTGTAGCCGAGATTCACTTGAACTGAAGTCAGGCTCGCCTGTTTCGCGCGCAAATCGGCCTGAAGTTGCGTCTCCTCGGATTCGAGGACGGCTTTGCTGCGGCGCTCCCCTTCGGCCGCGAGTTCGCTACTGCGCAACATCGTTCGAGCCTGATTGAGGTCGGCATCACGGCTGGTGAACTGAGCTGACAGGTTTTCTTCCGCGGCGACGGCGGCCTCGAGGTTCTGCTCGGTCGTCGAGTGAACCCCATACAGACCCTCCTGGCGTTTGCGTTCAGAGCGAGCACGAGTCAACTCAGCCTGGACAGCTTCCTTGCCAGCTTCGGCAGCTGCAATCTGCGCTTTTGCCTGATCGATACCGGCCAGCGCTTTGTCTATGCGCACATCCTGTAACTGACGTTGGCGAAGATTTTCCCTAATGCCGTCACGCGCAGCCTCAACTGCCGCTTTGGCTTGATCAACCTGCGCCTGATAGTCATCGTCCTGCAATTCGATCAGGAGATCGCCCTTGTGCACCTGTTGGTAGTCAGCCACATCCACAGAGCGCACGATGCCTGACACTTTGGTGCTGAGCGGAGTAAGGTCGCCGCGAACGTAAGCATCATCCGTGACCTGTTCGACCTTGCCACCTTCCCACGCATTCCAGTTACGTGTGATGGTGATTAGAACGGCCAATGCGAGAATCACCACTAGAACAGGCGTTATGTAGCTCTGCCACCTGGAACCTCGGCGAGGAACTGCCTGATCTGTATCGGTCTTGGGAGGCACCGGTTTCGCTACTGGTGTCGCGGATCCAGTGGACACTGGTGAGGTGGACATTAAACTTGCTCCTTGAGCATTAAGAGATCTCGAAGCGTTCGAGTACTCACGGCTCAATTGGAGCAACTGCAGTTCCACTCACGATAACGAACAATTGCAACGCGAATCGCGGGTTCGCTCGCAATCCGGACAAAATGGTCCTTCTTGTTGAAAAAGCCGATGGCCCACTGCAGTTCCATAACGCGCCATGTCACTGACACTTGACACCGTGTGCCACTGGGCTCTGCCTAGCGAGTTGGATTTGTCGGAATTCCGGCCCGGCAGCGGTTGAACGTCCGCAGCGAGCATTCGAGACTGCTTCGGTTGAGAGATACACGAAATCGCTCGCTTGGAACCTTGCATGCTGGAGAGTTCACGCTGTCGACAATTACGGGCAGCACTCGTGCGCCCAAACTCTAGTTTCGTTGTGAAGGAAGGAACCCGTGAACCAAAAGAAATTTCTCGTGATCACTCTGATGTTCGTCGCATTCGCAGCGACAAATTTGGCATTGGCGCAGAATTCGTCGCCGGCCAAGAAGGACGCAGCCAAAAGCTCGACCGCAAACGACGCCTCCCAACCAAGCCCTGATGACTTCATTGATCTTCTGCGGAAGGACGTGAGATCCCAGAAGAAGCAGATCATCGCAGAAAATATGGGGTTAACCGATGCTGAAGCAGAGAAGTTTTGGCCAGTTTACGATCAATATGCCGGCGACCTCTCTAAAATCTACGACACGAAAATCGCCCTGCTGAACGACTATTCCGAAAACTACAGCAGCATGACGGGTGAGCAAGCCGAGAATTACATTCGCAAGCGCGGTGAGGTTGATCAGTCAATCATGCAGCTGAGACTGAAATACATACCTGCGTTCCGTAGAGCACTCTCCGGCAGGGAAACCGCATTGTTTTATCAACTCGACTGGCGCCTGGGTCTGGCGATCGACGTGGAAATGGCGCAAGTGCCGCTAATCAATCCATAGTCAATCCCATCTGAAGGCATTTCCCGACAATGAGGCCTCTCGCATGCAACGGCTCCTGCGGGACGCCTTTTGTGTGCGCTGCTCTTGCATTTCCGCACGATAGGCTCGCTTTATCCTCCATGGATGCGCCAATACTCCTTCTCGATCTCGTCTACGTTGCGTTCGCGTGTAAGGAGCCAGAACACAAGCTTTAATAGCGCAACGCCCAATGCGAATGAGAGCAAGATGACTATTGCTAGCCAGGGCCACCCACTCACGTGAGAACCGAACACATGGCGTATGAGCCAGCTCACTACAAACTCCTTCAATCAATAGCGACACCGAGGAACAAGTAGAGATAAGACTCCCGGAGACTGGTGACGCAACTTGAAGCACAGTGCCTCCACGTTCGATTCGCCGGACTTGCCTATTTAGTTTCGCTTTGCTGCCGTGGAGCCAGTTGCCGCATCCGCAGGCATTGGAGTCAGCAGCTTTTCGATCGCTTTTTCCATCGTGCCGTTCATTTCAGAAACCACCGCTGGGACATCGCGCCTGTTGACTTCTCCTACCTCTGAAACGGCGTTGGTCCACACGGTCACACCAGTGGCGATGCTTGTCATCTGCGCAGACAGAGCAACCTCGACTTTGACACCACCCTCGTAGTCAACCTCGTCGAGCTTTTCCAATCGTCCGCTAAGTACATAGCTGGCGTCGGAGCGTCCGTCGTAGGGTTTCACTTGCGCAAACGCTGCGCTGGCACGAAGACGATCAATCACCGCGTTGGTAACGACCTCGCGTGGGTCAGTCGCCCAGCGATGGTAAGCATAAAATGCGATTTGTTCCGGCGACGTCTTATAGGCGATGGCACCCTGTCGAAGATAGGTGGGCGCGCTGAATTCGCGGATCGCCAAAGTAGCATGGGTGCTTTCTGAAGCAGGCGGATCTGGCGGCGCCGGCAGATTCAGGGTGTAGTACTGGGGATACCGCACTCTGCCACAACCAACCAAGACTACCAGCGCCGCGAGACACAATACAACCGTCGTCACGGTTCTTCTCGTACTCACCCGACGGCGCGGCGCGCCGAAACCGGTGAGGACACCACTTCCTTCACTTGATCGCATCATTTCGGCACCTTCCTATCTTCGGGCTGTTTGATCCGAATCAGACTCCACGGCCGCTCTTTCACCGATTCGGTCAATTGGTCGAGGTTCTCGGTTGCCGTCCGCAGATTGTCGATCGTGTCATCAATCTTGTAATTGTTGGCCCTCACTAGTACCTGCATGTCAGACAGCAGTTGCTTGGCTTGGAGCAAAGTGTTCTGCAGTTCGGCTAGATCTGTGCGGACTGGCTCGCGGACATCGCTGACAGTGCCATTCACGTTTTGAATGGTTTCATCGGCGTGCTGGCTCAGTGCATTCAACTGATCGGTAAGACGGTCGATCTTTGGCCGCTCGGTCGCGAGCATTCCATTGACGTTATCCAGCACGTCTTGGATCTTGCGTTGATTGGGTTTTCCCGTCACCGCATTCAGGTTGGCAAGCAGGCTGCGCGCATCTCCGCTGATCCCATCGAGTTCTCCCCGCGCCTGCGTAATCAAACCGTTGGCGTTGTCCGCCACGACGGCCATCTTGCCGGCTATCTCGTCCAGGCTGGCAGCTTCCTGTGACGGAATAATGGCCCCTGGGAGCAGTCGCTTTGCATCGTTACTGCCCGTCGTGATGGAGAGTGCCGCGCCACTCATGACACTCACGAGCCCCAGTTTGGCCACCGACTTTTCGTTTAGCGGAGTGTTTTCCTTCACGCCCACCAGAATTTCGATCTTGGTTGGATCTGACGCCCAGGGACGCACCGCTTTTATTTGTCCCACATTGATTCCACCAAACAGCACCTGGGCACCTGGCTGCAGCCCGCCGGCGTAACGAAGATATGTCCGGTATGGAACCGTGTGCGCACCGAACTGCGCATTAATAAGGTAGATGACTGCGAATGCCAGGATCGAGAAGCATCCCAGGACGAAGGCTCCGACTTTCGATTCTGTGCTCACCGGTATGTCTCCTCGGACCGCATATATTTTTCGAAGTACGCCGCTACGGCGGGCGTCTTCGCTATGTTTTCGGGAATTCGATCAAGAAACTGCCGCACCTGCGGATTCTGGCTTGCCTTGATTTCCTCTTTCGTACCGACCGAGCTGAACGAGCCCTGATACAGCATGGCGATACGGTCGGCGATGCGAAACGCGCTTGGGAGTTCGTGGGTAACGACGATGACCGTCATTTGTAAGACTTCCTTGAGGAGCAGAATCAATTCATCGAGTTCCGCAGCGACGATAGGATCAAGGCCAGCCGATGGTTCATCGAGCACCAGGATCTCAGGACCCAGCGCGAGTGCGCGTGCTACGGCCGCGCGCTTCTTCATTCCACCCGAGAGTTCCGTGGGAAGTAACTTGCCAAACTCCGCGAGACCGACTGCGGCCAGCTTCATCCACACCACGAGGTCGATGATCGAGGGTGCAAGCCGTGTGTGTTCACGCAGTGGCAAAGCCACGTTATCTTCGACTGTCAGCGAGTTAAACAAAGCCGCGCTTTGAAAGGCCACGCCGATCGATAGGTGAACCTTCTTCAGGTCGGACTGTGAGCAATGCGTGATATCGACACCCTTGATGTGGACGCTGCCTGACTTAGGCCGTTCCAGTCCGATGATCTGGCGCAACAAGGTGCTTTTTCCGGAACCGCTGCCACCCAACAACACCATCGTTTCCCCATGCTCGATGTCGAGATTCACGCCATTCAGCACTCGGCGGCCGTCGTATTCCACCACGAGATCACGAACCGAGATGATGGGCATCAGAGCTTCACCGTGAAATAAAAGATAGTGGTGAACACCGCATCCGCAATAATGACGAGGAATGTTGACTTCACCACAGCACTTGTAGTGGAACGCCCTACCGCATCGGGACCTCCGCGGACACGAAACCCTTCCAGGCATCCAACGTGAGCAATGATGGTTGCGAACACCACGCTCTTGATCAATCCGGCGATCACGTCACGCAAGGTAATCGAATTGAACACATAGTGGACATACAACAGTGGGGCCAGGCGAGTGCTGAAGAGCATGAACAAACCACCGGCCACAATGCCGAAGAAATTCGAGATGATGCTAAGGCACGGAACCGAAATCAAAGCTGCCAGATACTTGGGTGCGAGCACAAACTCCACCGGTTCCAACGCCATGACGCGGAGGGAATCGAGTTCCTCGGTGACCTTCATGGTCCCGATTTCAGCCGCGAACGCCGAACCGGATCGTCCGCTAACCGCAATCGCGGTGAGCAGCGGTCCTAGTTCGCGCGTAAAGCCGACGGCGACCAGGTCAACGACATATTGCATCGCTCCAAAGCGGCGCAGTTCAGACGCTCCCTGCATCGCGAGGATGAACCCGGTACAGATGGCTATCACAGAAACCATGGGCAGTGCGTCAACGCCGATTTCCAGCATTTGCCTCACGGTAGCCCGCCAACGGTATCGATTTCCTACAAAGGGCAGCGCTTGCCCCATGGCCCGCAAGGTGGCCCAAAGCTGAATATTCAGACTTCCGACGTAGTCGAGATGCTCGATCGTCCTTTCGCCCACGCTTTCGAGAACATTGGTCATGAGGATGCTTTCTATCCGCAATTGCCGGCTTCGAACAGGGTGAGCGTTCCGGTAACTTCGAACAACCGGAGCACAGGGCCGCTGAGTCCCTGCACGCAAAATGTTGTCTGGTGGTGGCGAGCCATTCTGAGAGCTTCGATCAATGTGGCGATTCCCGATGTCTCAATGTAAGGAACACCTGCTAAATCAACGGTGATCGCACGAGGTAATGGTTCCGCGGACAGGATAGCTAGTAGGCAATCGCGAAGGTCTGGCGAGGAATCGATATTGATTCGGCCGCTCGGGCGAACGATGGCGTGGTCTCCCACTTGATCGACTGAGATCTCGAGGTTGCTGCCTGAAGTGACTGTCATTCGTTGAACCCGTTTCCCGCTTGACCGGCCAATCCTGAGTCGTGCTGAGCCGTTCAGCAATGCATGCTTGCATGCAGCCTTCCACAACGACGCTCAATGAAGGGCAGCATCTATCTTCTTCTGCCATCTAGGAATTGAACGTCTGAAAACACCCGAGTGAACCTCGGAAGAAGGCAGGTGCCAAGCCCAGCTGGGTCGTTCTCGCTGTTGGCAACACAAGTGCTTCGCAAAGCACGTGGAAATCGTCACTGCAGTCAGGGTTGCAGAAAGATAGCGGTGCTGATGTCATCAGCCATGACGCTTCTGTCAACTTGAGTGACACCGGTTGGGGAGAGAAATGGAGAGCAGGCATGGGGCGAAGAGATAGAGCAACATTTCACATCAAACTCGTACTTTCATTGGGAGTGGCGGCGGTGTTGGGGATGGCCATGTTCGCCGTAGAAGCGAAGGCTCAGACTAGTCGTGAGGCCTTACCGAGTTTGGAGTCGCCCATCGAGCCTTTGATGCCGGGCGTAACAGAAAGCCGAGTGTTTGCCGAACTCGCCACCCATAACGAGGAGCGAAAGGCCGCTTTGCGCGACTATACCGTCCTGAGAACCTATCAGGTCGTTGATCTCAAGGGGAAAGTACACGCTGAAGAAATCGGACGCATGGAGTTTTTGTCGCCTGACAAAAAGACATTCACAGTCGCCTCCGAGTCTGGCTCGAGCCTGGTCCGAACCATGGCGCTGAATCCGCTCATCAGGAGCGAGATCGAAACGGCAGCCGGAAAAGAACATCATGATAGCGCCATCTCCGCTGACAACTATTCCTTAAACCTGTTGGGCGAGCAGCAGGTGGGTCCGTATCGTTGCTTCGTTGCGGAAGTCCGGCCGAAGCGGAGAGACAAGTATTTGTTTGAGGGGAAGCTTTGGATCGATGTAGAGGATTATTCAGTGGTACGGATCGACGGCCATCCCGCGAAGAAATTGTCTTTCTGGATTCAACGCGCCGACTTCGTGCGGCAGTACCAGAAAATCAATGGGTTCTGGCTTCCGCAGAAGGATCAGACCCTGGTTGAGGTACGGCTGTATGGGAAGAAGGTTCTCACCATCGATCACAGGGACTACGTCGTGAATGCAGGTCCGAGCAAAGAGGCGCGGACAATCGTTCCAGAAACCGCCATTGCTTCGACTCATTGACGCGAAAACAACCCGCACCGTAACTTCACACTCGCCCGAGCTTCTCTTTCTACCAGAGCACGGCACATCCCTTCCCGCAGCGCGGCCCCGCGCCACTCCTTTCTCATAACGCTTGCATGACTGTCACAGAGTTTTGACGTGTCACGGTCGCGCGAACATGAGTGACATCTCACATTCCGCCGCGGGTTGTATTCGAACTCGTTGCATCTCTCATTGTCTCAACGTTTTGAAATAAATCGTATCGGATGCCTTTAGTTTGGGCAGCACATTGCAATTCAAGTGATCAGGAGGAACAGGCTTGCGAAGGTTGTCTGGTACCGCGTTATCGATCCTGCTCTTCCTGGGCGTTAGTTTCGCTCAAGGCAGGTCCCCCGCACTTGGATCAATAAAAGGGGATGTATTCACGAAGGGCACTAATGGAGAACCTGCTGTTTTGCCCAGCGTTCGCATCGTCCTTCACGGCCCGATAAACAAAGAGGCTGAGTCGGACGCACAGGGAGCATTCGCTATCGATGGTCTTCCCCCCGGGGCCTACCAGATCGAAGCGAATGCTCTCGGATTGAGTGGCGGGCTCGCAGTACAGGTGACTGCAGGCACGTCTTCGACTGTTCCTCTCGAAATGAACCTGACAACTGTCAGCAACAGCGTAAACGTGACCGCAACCGAAGATTTTGTCGCCGACCAGTCTGCTCAGCACAACACGATCAATCAATCCGTCGTGGAAAGGGCTCCGAATCAAGAGGAGAAGGTCGACAGTCTGCTTCCGCTCGTCCCCGGAGTGGTGCGGGGGCCTGACGGACGAATCAACATGAAAGGCGCCCAGGCCACGCAGACAGGGTGGCTGGTGAATTCGGCGAACGTCACCGACCCAGCAACCGGTGGTCAAGCTATCAGCTTGCCGATTGATGTGGTCTCATCCGTTCAGGTTATTTCCAATCCTTACGACCCTGAATTCGGAAGATTCACTGGAGCAGTATCAAGCGTAGAAACCCGTACGAGCAACTTCAACAAATTTCACTTCTCCATACAAAATCTTGTGCCGCGAGCCAGAGACCGCAATGGGAGCATCGTTGGGATTGGAGCGTTCACACCACGCACTACTATCACTGGGCCGTTGATAAAAGATAGGCTCGCGTTCACGCAGTCTCTGGAATACCGCTTCGTCCGTACGCCGGTCGAGAGTTTGCCGCCGCTGCAGCGTGACACCACACTCGAGAGCTTTGACTCCTTCAGCCAATTTGATTTGAAGATCAACGACCGACAGACCGCAACACTGTCGGTTGCCGTCTTCCCACAAAAGTTTGACTACCTTGGGCTGAATTCGTTCAACCCGCAACCTTCGACGACAAACTTGCACCAGCGGGGAGACCAGATTTCTGCGCAACACAGCTATGTCGGGGAGTCGGGTGCCCTACTTTCCTCGCGGTTCGCTTATGAAGAATTTGACGCAGACACATTTCCCAACAGCCAAGCTCCGTATCAGCTATTGGTCGAAACCACAGAGGGTGGCTTCTTTAATCGGCAAAATCGGGATACGCGTCGAGTCGAATGGCAGGAGATCTACCATTTCAGCCCAAAACATTTTCTGGGCAACCACGACCTAAAGGCTGGTTTTGATTTCTCTCACAGCTCATACGATGGACGTCAGCAGTTCCTGCCAGTGTCGATCGTCGGTACGGCAGGTTCGACACTCGAACAAATCAACTTTGGCTCACCAACGACCTTTTCTATCCAACAAAATGAGGTTGCCTGGTTTGGCGGAGATCAATGGACGCTTGGGCCGCGACTCACCCTGGATTTCGGCCTGCGCTTCGACAACGATTCCATTACCAGTTCGACGAATGCCGCCCCGCGCGCCAGCTTGACGCTTGCTTTGACAAGTGATCGCAGGACTCTGCTGAAGGCTGGGGCCGGACTTTTTTACGATCGGGTGCCGTTGAATGCCCCGGTCTTCCCCAACTTTCCGGATCGCACAATTCTCAGCTTTGATCCGGCGGGTAATCTGACCTCCTCGGTCCCATACTCCAACGCGATCACCGGCGGATTGAAGAACCCACGAAGCGAAACTTGGAATGTCGAATTGGACCGCCAGGTACTAGACAACCTTCTCGTCCGAGTGGCCTATCAACAGCGAAACACCGTCGATGACCTGGTAATAAATCCCGAAACAACTGCCGGGAACAGCTTGCTGTCGTTGGCCAGTCGTGGAAGGGATTTCTATCGCGAGTTTCAGCTCACTGGCCAATACAAGATACACCGGCAAACTCTGAATGCCTCTTATGTGCGGTCGAAGGCGACTGGCGACCTCAACGACTTCAACCAGTTTTTCGGAAACGACCCGCAGGCTGTGATCCAGCCAAACTCTCGCGGTCCGCTGGCCTTCGATGCGCCGAACCGCTTCCTGGCGTGGGGAGAGCTCAACGGGCCTTGGAAGCTGATGCTCATGCCAGTCCTGGATATTCACACCGGATTTCCGTATTCCGTGGTGAACGAAAAGCGTGATTTCGTCGGTCCGCGAAATGATGAGCGATTCCCAACTTTTGACTCGTTCGATCTTCAGGTGCTTAAGGAGTTTGGGATGCGCTTTCACGGCAAGGAACACACGGTGAAGGTGGGGTTTGGAGCGTTCAACGTGTTCAATCACGCCAACTATCGCGATGTGCAGAACGATTTGGACAGCTACCGCTTTGGGCAATTTCTGAACAGTGCAGTTCGCACTTTCAGAGGGAAGTTAGTTTTCGGATTTTAGAGCCGGACCGCACAGGTCTTTCCCGGCTCGATGTGAAGGTGTTCTATGAAAAAAGTAAAACAATGTCTCATTCTCGCTGCCGGTAACGGAACCCGAATCAGGACGATCTCCGGCGGTCTTCCAAAACCTTTAGTTGACTTTCGCGGCAAACCGATCATCGAGCACATCGTTCAACGCGCGCACCGGGCCGGCATCGAGAGGTTCGTGATTGTCGTGGGCTATCGCTCGGACTTGATCCGCGACTGGTTTGAAGGCCGCTCGCTTGATGTGTCTGTAACCTTTGTCGAGAATCCGGACTACCACAAAGCTAACGGTGTCTCCGCTCTAAAAGCCAGGAACGAAATCCGCGAAAATTTCTTGCTGCTCATGGCGGATCATCTCTTCGAATCGGAAACGGCCGAGACACTCATTCAGCAACCACTCGCGCCCGACGAAGTGATTCTTGCCGTAGACCCCAATATCGACCGCATCTTTGACCTGGACGATGCCACGAAAGTCCTCAGGAATGGCGACCGGATTGTGGACATTGGCAAGGAGATCGCTCTCTACGACGCCCTAGATACTGGAATGTTCCTTTGTAGTCCCGCAGTGTTTGACCGCCTCGAACTTGCAACCAAAGACGGCAACTGCTCTCTTTCCGACGGCATGCGGCAACTGATCGCGGAAGGGCGCCTGCGCGCCCTTGAGATCGGCGATAGACGATGGCAGGACCTAGACACACCGCAGGCGTTAGCACATGCCGAAGCCGTGTTCGATCCGTATCTCCACCACGAACTGCGTCACGAGAGCGTGGCCCTTGTCTAGAACCAGGTTGGCGAGAGCGCGACTTCCTCTCCGTGTGCTCGGAGCCATCCTTGGCATTCTGCTCTTCATCCATCTGATCCACCGGGCCGGGCCCGCCAAACTCCTCGCAAGTCTGGTCGCTTTGGGTTGGGGACTGGCGTTGGTAATCGCCTGGGGTGGAGTCACCCACCTTCTTAAGACTTGGGCTTGGCGGCTTACCCTGCTCGATGGGAAGTATCAGGTATCGTTTGCGCGCATGCTTGGCTTGCGGCTCAGTTCTGAGGCGGTCGGGCAGTTCGGCGGCCTCGCACAGTTGTTCGGCGATGGTCTTCGCGTGTCGCTACTGGGCCCGGGAATTCCACTCTCACACGGTATTGCTTCAGTGACGATTGACCGTGCGTTCTTCGTCGTCAGCGCTGCCATTGTGAGCTTCCTCGGGCTCTCCGCGGTCTTAATGGTCTTGCCTCTGCCTCATAAGCTCATTCTTTATGCGGCTGTCTTTGCGTGCCTTCTTCTCGGCTTTGTTCTTCTCAGTGCGATGGCCGTCAGAAACCGCTGGCCGTTGCTTTCGCGTAGTGGAGAGTTCTTAGGTCGAATTCGCTATCTCAGGCGGTTGATCGACAGTAAACGCGCACTGATTCACTCGGTCGAGAACAGCCTTCTTGACTTCTATCACCACACCCCCACAGCGTTTTGGGCGAGCCTCCTGCTGAACTTTGCATGCCACGCCGCCGCGATCGTCGAGGTCTTTCTAATTGTGCGACTCATGGGCCCCAAACTCACGGTGTTCGGCTCGCTCGCAATTGAGGCGTTGACCAAGTTGGTCAACATCGCTGGGACGTTCAATCCTGGGAATATCGGAACCTATGAGGGCGGGAACATACTCATTACGAAAATGTTCGGGCTCACAGCCGCGGCAGGTCTGACGCTCGCTTTTGCTCGTCGACTGCGCGCCCTATTCTGGACTGGTGTGGGAATTCTCTGCCTGATCGTCTTGTCGAACCGTGCAAAACGAGAAAAGAGCAATGAAGGGAACGAGGACATTATGCAGGTTGTACCCGAACAGATTTCTTCAGAAGAACTTCAGAGTACTTCTGAATCGCGGCACCGTTCCTCTCACCTGGCCGTTGTTCTTGCGAACGATCCGAGCTTCGGATCTCCGCTGCCCAAAGTTGGCTCCGTACCGGTCCTGCTTCGAAGCATCCTGGGAGCAGAAAAAGCCGGCGCTGCGCGAATCGTCGTTGTTATTGATCGTGTAAAGGGTCTGCCGGTACGGCAAGAACTGCTGAAGACCGGGCGTGTGCCCGATTGTGTTGAGTGGTGCGCAGTGACTTTCGGCGAGGACTCTGTTCCGTCCCTGATCGCGCAGCTCGCTTCCGAGACAGGTAGACATCTGGTTCTGATCGCCGGCGACGGGGTCTACCACCCTTCACTGCATAAGCGAGTTGCTGAATGGGATGGGACAGAGGATGCCTTAACGTTCATGACTGACGGCGAAACAGTGGGGATCTGTTCGCTGTCCTCAAAGGCGTCAAGCGACCTTGCACGGCGTTACGCCACAGTTGCCAGCTCCGCCGAGGATATCGTGTCAGGGCTGAGCATGGCTCATTACACGGAGTCGGAAGAAATAACCGAGGAAAAATGGCAGCGGGTTAGCAACGAGCACGAACGTCAATTGGCTGAACGGAAATTAGATGGCTGGCTATTCAAGCCCACCGACGGTATTTTTGCGAGAACGAACCGCCGTATTTCCATACCGATCAGTCGCCAAATCATTCCATGGCCGATCACTCCTAACATGGTCAGTCTGTTTACGCTCGGCGTGAGCTTCGCGGCAGGCGTCTTCCTGGCTCTTGGAGGATATTGGAATATGTTGATGGGGGCGGTTCTTTCCTGGTTCTCGAGCGTACTTGATGGATGCGATGGCGAAGTTGCCCGCCTGAAAATGCAGGAATCCGCCTTCGGGTGCTGGCTCGAGACGATTTGCGACAATCTTTATTACTTGTTCATCTTCTCGGGCTTGACGATCGGCCTGGTGAGAAGTTCAGGCAATCGCAGCTATCTGGCATGGGGCGGTGTATTGCTTCTCGGCGCGAGCGCGAGCGCTCTGATGACAGGGCTCCAGCGTCATCAACTGTCCAGCGGGCGGCCTGAACGCTATCTGCTGGAGTGGCACAAGAAAGCGGATAGCCGGAGTTCGAATCCTCTCTTATACCTCGGGCGGCACACGGAATTCATCATCCGGCGCTGCTTCTTGCCATACGTCATTCTATTTTTTGCCCTTTTCGGCATCATGAACTGGTTTTTGATTGGTGCGACGGTCGGTGCGAACATGGTTTGGATCGTCGCGTTTTATTCTTATCTGTCGTTCACGCCGTCCCGGACGACAGCGCTACAAAGTTCCACCTCTCTCAACTAGTACGAACGGGTATGCGTGTCCACCGATCGCCCTGACGGCGACAGTTTAGATATGGAAATTCAAGACATCGTAACTGGAGACTTCGCGCCACGTCAGTGGATCGCCTCGGCTCCAAAGTCATTGAAAATTGTCGACTGGAACATTGACAGAGGCCAACAGTTGCAAGGTGTCACAGACTTCCTCGTTGGCGTCAATGCTGACATTTTGATCCTGCAGGAGGTGGATTTCAATGCGCGACGCACGCACCGCCTGAATATTGCCGAGACCATCGCTCGCAAGCTGGAAATGAACTACGTGTTCGGCCGCGAATTCCAGGAGTTAGTCCAGGGATCCAGAGATTCTCCCGCATACCACGGCCAAGCGACCCTATCGAAGTGGCCTATTTCAAAGCCGCGCCTGATCCGCTTCTCTCGACAGTCACACTTCTGGCAGCCTCGCTGGTTTCTGCCGAACGTCGAACCGTTTCAGGAACGCCTCGGAGGAAGAGTCGCATTGGTCGCGCAGATCAACGTTGCCGGCAGACAATTCGTGATCTACAACCTTCATCTTGAGAGCCGAGGAAGTGATGCGCTGCGCATTTCACAGTTGCGGGAAGTCTTGTCGGATGCGACGCGTTGCGACGCTGGATGTCCGGTAGTCGTCGCAGGTGACCTTAACCTGGACGCCTCGAGAGAGCCAGTAGCGATGACACTTGCCAGGGCTGGATTTGAAGATGCAGTGGCCTCCCCTCGCATCCCTACTACTCCAGCACACGGCCTGTTTGCAGGTCGTCGCCGTATTGATTGGGCTTTTATTCGCGGGCCACTGCGACCGAGTTCTGGCCAAGTGCACGGTAATGTCAAAGCGTCGGACCACTACCCGATCTCCTTCATTCTGACTAGATAAACCTTGTCGGATGCGGATGCTCACCGAGCAAAGAATTTGGCGATTCAGTTGCTATTAAATTTGCATCCGAAGCGAGGGGCCGCAGCCCCTGTCCATAGGGCGCCCCCCCAAAACGCGCCTGCGGCCCCCGCTTAAGGTTCTGTGCATTCGGCGGTGAAGAACCGGCACAAAAAAGGGAGAGACATCATGGCTTCATTTGCCGTAGTTAGAAACACCAACATGAGCTTGATCTCGGCTATACGGAACCTGATCTGTCCGCTCTGCGGAGCGAGCATGATGGGGTTTCGATGTCTCGGTCACTGTAGCAGTGATTGGCGGCAGGAGTGGGAGCAGGCGATGTGCGTTGAATCAAAGAGTGAAGGACAGCGCTCAGGGAAATCGTGCGCAAAGTATCGAATGTAAACAAAGCGGCTCGCGCCGAGGGGACTTTGGGATCTCGTCACCAACGAGTTTCGTTCCAGATGAGCCCGCCGTTATTTGCCCCGGCCTATGCTCTGGCAAGCGTCGTCAAGGAAGGCCGAAAAACGTGAACCGGCACGGTCAAATCGTCACCTGTTGTGCGATTTTCGCGATCGCTATATCCGGCGGGCTCTCTGCTGGCACCACGCAAGGCTCCTATCAACTCCCATCGGACACACAAGTTATCGGATATCTCCTGCAATCAGTGAACTGGTACCACCACGTGTACACCGAACGGCAGGTTGCCAGTGATCCCGAAGACCTAGTGTTTCTGAATGACAATCAAGCCATTGAAAACCAAATTGTCGCGCTCTCGTTCGAATTCGCCAGGGCCGATGTGGTCTTGGAAAATACGTCTATGCATCCGCCTGACGCGCCCGCGACAGTGCCAGGACCGGCTTCTGCGGACCTTGCGCACTTTATCGAGTTGAAGAACCGAAATGACGAGGTATCTCAGCAAACCAGCGCGGACATCGGAAGGCTGAACGAAAAACTTGCTTCGGCCGGCAAAGCCGATCGCAACAAGCTGAAAGCCGCTATCGACGATGCTCAGAGCCGATTAGAACTCATGCAGGCTGTTTCGCAGGGGGTCAACGATCTAATTCAGTTCGTGCAGACTGCCGGGACGGCGAAATCCAACAGTGCAACTCTCGATTTGACGATTGACGACCTTGCGCAATCCATACCCGAGCTGAGCAGCCCGGCAACTCCGCTGTCGAAACTGCCGGCGCCAGACGAAGATTCCAGAACAGGCAATAGCTGGCGAGAGACCGGCATCCTCGGATTGGCATCGGAAGCCTCTGCACTAAGGCGCAAACTTCGCGTGGCTGATGAAAAGATTCGTCTCACTGACAACTTTTCCCTCTCTACGACGAATATGCGGACTCCAATGAGCGCCTTCATCGCTCGGGTTCTTCAAAGGGCCGTTACAAGCAGTTTGCAGACCAGTGACCTTTCATTGTTGCGCGAACAGAAGTCCCAACTCGATGCGCTCACACTCGAACTCAAGGCCTTTTCTCCCGCCATCGTGGCGCTTGATAAGCAACGGGCGTTGCTTGAAGAGTACGAGTCACACCTGCTGCCCTGGCGAACAGCGGTCGCCAGTCAATACAGGCAAGCATGGAAAAAATTGGTGGTCCGGCTATTCATCGTTGTGCTGATTGTCGGCCTGCTATTTGGAATGGGCGAGATTTCGCGGCGGCTGGCACTCGGCCATATCCAGGACCCAAACCGACGACGAGTTATAAGCATGGTCTACCGCCTTGTCACAATGTTTGCTATAGCTGTCGTCGCCTTGTTCAGCGTTGCCTCAGACTTGAGTTCGCTGGCAACGTACTTTGGGATTCTCAGCGCCGGACTGTTGCTCGCACTGCAAAACGTCATTCTCGCCAGTCTCGGCTCTCTCGTCCTGCTTGGGAAGCGCGGAATTAGAGTTGGCGACCGAGTCCAGGTTTCGGGCATCACAGGCGATGTCATCAACATGGGGTTGCTGCAATTCCAATTGAGAGAATTTGACGTGGAGGAGGAGCGTTCCACGGATCACGTCGCGACTTTTTCGAATTCCCTGGTTTTTGTGTCTCCCGCGGTTGGTCTGCTGAAGCTTAGTTCCGCGGGAGGAAAGCCTGTCAACACGGTGTCAAACGACAACGGAACCCAGTGGGATGCGAGCAGCACTGGACCGGTGCCAGAGGCTAGAGGTGGGGACTAATTGTCAACGCAGAACATCCGGGCCCGACGCGTAGAAAGATATTGCGAGAGGCACGCTGGAACGGACAATTCAAGCTTACGGTCCGAAAGGAACTTCAGAGGGGCGCTATGACGCGTTACTTCTGCTCGGCCGAAAAATCGAAGCTTCGATCCTGTCCCTCACGAACGAGATCTGGATAGAGACGGTGCATCGTGCGAATGATCGCAGAACAAGTTACGCCGATTTTCGTACTGCCAGTGGAAATGCCAGCACCTTGCCACGTTCGGCTGGGGGAAACCACTTTGATACCTTGTGAAAGTTTCGCGGTATATGGAACTCGATTACCTTTGCCATATGTCCTCCAAAGAACTTCATTGCTTCCGACAACATGACAAAGGCACGCCAGATGCCAAAGTGGCTTAGCAGATGCAAACTTCCGAACGGAATTGACAGCCGTTGCACTGAAACCACTGCGCCACTTCAGATTGCGGATCGCACTCGGTTTGCGAAAGCCTCTCGCGCCAGCTTGGAAATCAGACTGTAAATGCAGGTCCCCGCAACTTCTCTCTCACCGGGCGAGCCAAGGGTCGCGAGCATAGTGTCAACCTCCGGACACTGTCACTTGGGAGACTCAATTGACGCCATTTCGGCCGATTTTCCCCATGTTTACGCGCAGAACAGAGCCATAACTCTTTGGCCAGCTACGTGCTTTTCTTTTTTGTGGGACGGAAGAACATGCCTGACGCAGACGTACATACACAGAACCCTCAATACCTGGTGGCAGGCGATCAGAGCGCTGCCCGCGAACTGCAAAGAGTGCTCTCGCTCCATTTACCCGCTTTCTATCGATCGGCTTTGCGTGTTCTTGGCAACAAAGATGACGCAGAGGATGCGGTCCAGGAGGCGCTCTTGGCGGCCTACAAACATCTGCACCAATTCAGGGGACAGTCCCAGATGTCCACTTGGCTGACGGCGATTGTCTGCAATTCCGCCCGGATGCAATTGCGCAGACGGCCACGCCACATCCACGTGCCGTTGAATGAGCAGAATGACGAGGAGCAAAGATACTTCATATCGGAAAGACTGGCGGACACGCGGCCCAACCCCGAAGATGAGTGTCGCAATTCTGAACTCGCTGCACACTTGAAAAAGTGCACTGCACTGCTCTCGCCCCGTTTGCGAAGAACATTCAAGCTACGCGTCGTCGACGGTCTCTCGATCCTTGAGACAGCCCAAGTGCTGGGTGTGCCGCAGGGAACAGTAAAGGCTCAGATGGCACGCGCGCGCGCAAAGATTGGGCGGCACTTGCGGCAAGTGCTTGCCCGAAGCTCTCGTAAATTAGGCAGTGCTTCCAAGAAGCGGCTGATGTAAGAGATCCCGTAGGGAGCCTCATTTCATGGGTGCCGCAATCTCGCGCCTCGCCCTTCCCCTCTTTTCGACCTGAACAATTTGCCAACTGCGCGCTTTATCTCTTCGCCGCTCGCCGCGATCGAGAATTGGAAGTCTATTTGCTTCTCTTGAGCTAGAACATGGCCGCTAGTCGGCGATGTGGGAGGTCAGAATGTGGATGCGATGTTGTGCAGCGTGCGGACGGGTACTCAGGAAGGCCAAGCTAGCCGATCACATTCGCTGCGAATGCGGCTGGGAGTGGTAACGAAAACGGCAATCGTAGTCGAGTACTGATTTCAGAATTTCCCAAACAAATTGGAAGATCGATTCCGCTTCCACAGCGCAGGAGGCAGCAAGACCTGCCCTCACCCTCCCTGTTGTCACCAGTTTGACTGTCACTTGACAGTTTCGAGATTTTGACGCCGACGCCAATCATCTCTCAGACGAGTGCGGGAACTTCAGCAGGTTGCGGACTTCTCAGTTTGGCATCTGCGTTGCTCTTTCTGTGAAGCATAGAGAGGATGGAGTTGAAACGCTTATACATCGATCTCGGTGCCGCACTTGCTGTCGTCTTAGTCTTTGCCTTTCCGGTGTTCGGCCAGATCAGTGAAGAGGCTCCTCGGAGCGCAACCATCATCGGCACCGTCACTGATGTCAACGGCGACGTGATCCCGAGCGCGACGGTCGTCCTTAAAGAAGTTGAAGGCAATGACCCTCGTACGAGCCTGACGACAGCGACCGGGATGTTCGAGTTTCACGATGTGACACCAGGCATTACTTATCAACTCAGCGTCAGCGCCAAGGACTATGAAAACTGGATATCTACCCCGATCATCCTCAATCCGGACCAGTTCAAAATTGTGACTGGCATCCAAATGCGAATTGCCCCGTTTCGCATTACTGTCGATGTTCATTACGATCCTGTCGAAGTTGCGACGGAGCAGTTCAAGGCCGAAGAGAAGCAGCGCGTGTTCGGAATCATTCCGAATTTTTACGTTTCCTATGAGCAGGATCCCGCGCCGCTGACGACAGGGATGAAGTTCAAGCTGGCTCTGAAGGTCTCTACAGATCCAGTGACGGCTGCGGGAGTTTTCCTGGTAGCCAGTGCCAAGCAAGCTGGAAATACCCCGGACTATGGCCAAGGCTGGGGAGCATATGGAAAGCGCTTTGGCGCGGTTGCGGCCGATGGTTTTTCCGACATCATGATCGGAGGCGCCATACTGCCGTCGCTGTTGCACCAGGACCCACGCTACTTCTATCAGGGAACGGGTACGACTGGTTCACGAATGCGCCACGCGGTATTCAGTACTTTTGTTGCAAGAACGGACAAAGGAGAATCGCAACCAAACTACTCTAGCCTGGGCGGCGTTCTAGCATCATCGAGTCTCGCGAACCTTTACTATCCCAAATCCAATCGTGGCGCAGGGCTGGTGTTCGGAAATTTCGCGATCGGCATCGCGGAACGAATTGGCGCAAACCTGGCCCAGGAGTTCCTCATCGGCAAGTTCACCCGAAGGGGCGGTCACATGAAGTAAGGCCGCGAGGTGCACCGTAAACTTGGCCACCCGGATTGCGAAACTGAAGAAACTACGGGACTTGCTGGTGGAGGCTCGGGCCAGAGCGGGCTCATTTTTTACCAAATATATATGTTGCAACGAATATCGTCGTAACGCATCTAAGGGGTGAAAGGAGAAACACCTTATGAGCACAACAGCTATTCCGCAAAACACTACAAGCATCACTACCTGGAACATCGACCCAGCTCACTCCGCTGCCGAGTTTAAGGTCAAACATATGATGATCTCGAACGTAAAGGGGCATTTCTCGAAGGTTTCGGGCACCTTAGCCCTAGACGAATCGAATCTCCACAAATCGCATATTGAGGCTTCGATTGATGCCGCCTCCATCGAAACTCGCGATGCCCAGCGCGACGCTCATGTGCGAAGTGCTGACTTCCTGGATGTAGAGAAATTTCCGACACTTTCATTCAAATCCGAGAACATCAGTATCGTCCGCGATGGCGAACTGGCAGTGGAAGGTAATCTGACGATTCACGGGGTGACCCGCAAAGTGGTCTTCGCGGTGGAAGGGCCTACGCCGCCTACGAAAGATCCATGGGGCAACACTCGTGTCGGTGTTTCGGGTACGACCAAGATCAACCGTAAAGACTACGGCTTGACCTGGAATGCTGCGCTTGAAACTGGCGGCATTCTGGTTGGCGAGGACATCACCATCACACTCGAGGTCGAGTTTGTGAAAGCTTGCAGTATGGCAGCAAGGGCAGATTGGGCACAGAGTGCCCGTACCAGCCACGAAGGAGTTCTATGTCACTGAGGGCAGTGAAGCAGATTATCGAACCGAAGCCGACGATTGAAGGCGCGGGCGTCAAATTGCAGCGCGCCTTCGGCTTCGGCAAGACGAAGGAATTCGATCCATTTCTCTTGCTGGACGATTTCCGCAACAATAACCCCAACGATTACGTAGCGGGATTTCCCTGGCACCCACATCGCGGCATCGAAACCATCACCTACGTTCTGGCCGGATCGGTCGAGCACGGTGACAGCCTGGGAAACAAGGGAAAGATGACCGCTGGCGACGTGCAATGGATGACAGCGGGAAGCGGCATTCTCCATCAGGAGATGCCGAAAGGCGACAGCCGAGGCCGGATGCACGGCTTCCAGCTGTGGGCGAACCTGCCCGCAAATCTGAAGATGACCGACCCGCGCTATCAGGACATTCCGGCAAGTGACATCCCGGAAATCACCGATGACGACGAAACGCGAGTCAGGGTGATTTGTGGAGAGTTCTGGGGCAAAAGAGGACCGGTGGAAGGTGTAGCTGCCGATCCTAGCTACGTTGATATTTCGGTTGCGCCTAATCGACGCAAGCGCCTGAAGATCGAGACTACGCGTAACGCTTTTGCCTACGTCTTCGCCGGTGCGGGCACGTTCCGGGATGCATCGGATCCGCGCGCGGTGCTCACCGAATCTGCTGTCGACCCAAACGCCAACCCGAAGTACGACGCCAGGAATCATTCGCTCGTGCTCTTCGGTCGCGGCGATGAGATTACTGTTCAAGCCGGCGAAGAAGGCATCCGTTTTCTGTTGGTGTCCGGCAAGCCGATTGAGGAACCGGTCGCGTGGTACGGTCCGATCGTCATGAACACCCAGGAGGAGTTGCGAGAGGCCGTGACAGAACTGCAAAACAGCACGTTCATCAAGCACCGGTAACGCTTCTCTCTAAACTGGTGAAGCATCGAGGAATGGGCGGCAATCATGTGCGAACGCACATATTCACCGCCCATCTCTTCGTGAGTGCTAGCCTTCCGGTCTTTGACGGCGGCTTATCTTAGGAGCGCAGATTGAAAATCCGGCGCACCGTCTCAACGATAGAGGCAGGCTGATGAGCTGCAGCAGCGTTTAACAACATTGCTACCGGCGTTTGGAGCACTTTTTCTATGATGCCACGGCTAAGCGATTCCACTACCTTCTCTTGATCAGGGCTCAGATTGCCCAGGCGCCCGCGCACACGATGAACTTCACCCCGGCGCAAAGCCTCAAAGCGCTCTAGTAACGAAACAATCGTCCCCAATACTTCGGAATCAAGAACTGGTGGACTGTCCACCTCTGTTGCACTGGTCACAACTTCGACTCCCTTCCCACGGAGAGGAAGCAACCGAATCGCCACAACCGACCGGGCTGCGGATACAAGCTAACCCGGGCGATACTTAGACCCTCCTTGCGCGAGTAGATCCGCTCAGTGTCACCGCCATTTGACACTGATGTGTTCATGACACCGATTTACTAATCAACGCCTCACTTCAGTGTGCAACTCACTTCTTTTCAGCGGGCGATTTCCGATGCGTTTGGCGGCTCACTTGCTTTGAGTGAAGTGTCGCGAGCAGCGAGACACAATCAACAAGAGGAGAGGTTTTAATGGCAAGCCCAGCAAAAGACAGAAAGCCTGCGCCGCTACCGGCACCCAACAGCGACTTCTATGAACTCGTCGAAACACTGCCCGCTGAAGAGTTGGCGGTGGTGAAACAGGTACGCACTTTCATGGAGACCAAGGTCGCACCCATCATCACTAAGTATTGGGTCGAAGATGCTTTCCCATTCGAAATCTTGCCCGCGCTGAAAGAACTCAAGATTGGCGGTGTCGGCATGCAGGGCTACGGCTGCAGTGGGGGAAGTGTACAGCTGTTTGGCTTGATCGCGATGGAAATGGCGCGCTTCGACTCGTCGATCGCGACATTCTTCGGTGTTCACGACGGTCTGGCTATGGGCTCCATCTACCTGGGTGGGTCAGAGGAACAAAAACAGAAATGGCTGCCGCCAATGGCTCGCTGGGAAAAAATTGGCTGCTTCGGCCTGACGGAACCGCTAGTTGGATCAGGAACCTCGCGCGGAATGTTGACGACTGCCAAGCGGGATGGAGACACCTGGATCCTCAATGGTCAGAAGAAGTGGATCGGCAACGCTCCGTGGTGCGACATTTCCGTTATCTGGGCTCGTGACGTAGCGGACGACCAAGTCAAAGCCTTCATCGTGGAAAACAAGACCACGCCTGGTTTCAAAGTAGAAAAAATTCAGAACAAGATTGCCCTCAAGGTGGTCCAGAACGGGCTGATCACGATGGAAAACTGCCGCATACCGGAAGAGAACCGTCTGCAACAAGATCAGTCATTCCGCGACACCGCCCGCGTTCTGAAGATGACGCGCTTCATGGTTGGCTGGGAGGCGACTGGATGCGCCATGGGCGCGTACGAGAACGCACTCAAGTATTGTCAGGAACGCCTTCAGTTCGGAAAGCCGATCGCCTCCTTCCAGATGGTGCAAGACCTCCTCGCCAGAATGCTCGCCAATATTACCGCTTCGCAGTGTCTGCTGGTACGCATGGCCCAGCTGCAGGCGGAAGGCAAGATGACGGATGCGCATGCCTCACTGGCCAAGGCGTTCACCACCGCCAAGTGCCGCGAGACGGTCGCATGGGCGCGGGAACTCTTGGGCGGTAATGGCATTGCCGCGGATTACAACGTCGGACGCTTCTTTGCCGATGCGGAGGCACTCTACTCCTACGAAGGCACCTTCCAGATGCAGAACCTGATTCTCGGTAAAGCCGTAACCGGTTTCAGCGCCTTCATTTAACCGAAGTGAAGTTAACTCGCAATTTCGTGCCCGACACGTGTACCCAAAGCCGAAGTAATAAAGGAGCGAAGGAAACTCATGCCTGTTACGACCTCTAAATCAAAAATCAGAAAACCAGAAACCAAAGCTACGACGGCCCGCTTGTTCTTTCTCAGTGTGAGCAGTGGCCAGGTTTTTTCCGCAAATCCTGACGGCTCCGACCTCAAGGTCCTCGTGAGCGAGGGAAGGCGACTCCCCGACGGCATCGTTGTGGACCTCGCGGCAGGTCACCTCTATTGGACCAACATGGGCAACCCCAGCGCTAATGACGGCTCCATCGAGCGCGCGAATCTTGACGGAAGCAACGTTACCCACATTGTTCCTCCGGGCGGCACGTTCACTCCCAAGCAACTGCAACTCGATGAGAAGAACCGCAAACTTTACTGGTGCGATCGTGAAGGGATGCGGGTCATGCGTGCCAACCTGGATGGTTCCAACATCGAAACGCTCGTCGATACTAGCGGAGGCGACTCACGCCCTGGGAAGGACCTTAAGAAGTGGTGCGTGGGCATCGCGCTCGACGTTGAAGCCGGAAAACTTTATTGGACTCAAAAAGGCGAGGACAAAGCCGGTCAGGGACGCCTGTTTCGTGCGAATCTCGAAATTCCTAAAGGACAGACTCCAGCCAGCCGCAAAGATATCGAAATTCTGTACGAAAATCTTCCCGAACCTATCGACCTCGAACTCGACCTCGACAACCGGTTGATCTACTGGACCGACCGCGGCGATCCACCGCGCGGCAATACGGTGAACCGGGCGCCCATGGATTCCCAACGAAATGACAGGAAAGAACCGGAAATTATTTTCAACCATTTGATGGAAGGAATCGGAATCGCCTTGGACCTGAAAGGCGGCCGCATGTTTCTGACCGACTTAGCAGGATCCGTCTATAGCGCGAATCTCGACGGGTCTAACAAGAAGACAGTGCTTATGGCGGAAGGAAACCTTACCGGCATCGTGTACGCCGAAGTTCCCGCACAGCAGTAATCGTCCGGACACGTATTGAAGAAAAGGAGATGGAATGAGCTCAGTAGCCTCTGCTCTGAAACTGGACAATGTTGTCTATGAGAAGAAAGGTCCGATTGCGTATGTGACGCTGAATCGCCCCAAGGTCCTGAACGCGCTGAACAAGGCCACGATCAGCGAGCTGCGTTCTGCGTTCGAGGACGCGCGCGACGATTCAGCCGTCCGTGGAGTCATTCTCACAGGCGCCGGTGACAAGGCATTTGCCGCAGGCGCCGACATCGCGGAGATCTCTAACAACACAGCTGTAGAAGCAGAAGAAGCGACTCGTCGGGGACAGGCATTGACCGACCTCATCGAGAACCTTGGAAAGCCGGTCATCGCGGCTGTCAACGGCTTCGCCCTCGGTGGTGGATGCGAGATGGCGATGGCGTGCGCTATCAGGATTGCTGCCGAGAGCGCGAAATTCGGCCAGCCCGAAGTGAAGCTTGGAGTCATGCCAGGGTATGGAGGCACGCAGCGCATGCCTCGTCTGGTCGGAAGAGGCCGAGCACTCAAGCTCATACTCTCCGGCGACATCATCGATGCGGCTGAGGCTTATCGCATTGGCCTGGTTGATGAGCTCGTGCCGGCTGCCTCATTGATCGAACGTGCCGAAACCGTGTTGAAGAAGATCATTGCGAACGCACCCCTCAGCGTGAAGTACGCGCTTGAGGCGGTCAACAAAGGGTTGGAGACGAGCGTAGCCGAAGGCTTGCTCATCGAAGCCTCGCTTTTCGCAGTCTGCGCCTCGACCGACGACAAGAAAGAAGGTACGTCGGCGTTCCTGGAGAAACGCGCGCCGAAGTTTCAGGGAAAGTAGAACTTTACGTGCCACTTCGAAGTTTCAAATGACTCTCTGCCATACGCAGCGGTCGTGAAGAAGGAGATGAAAATGACGGAAGGCAACATATTTTCCGGATTGAAGGTCGTGGATTTGTCGAGCTTCATTGCCGGGCCAAGCGCTGCAACAATCCTGTCCGATTTCGGCGCGGACGTAGTCAAAGTCGAGCCGCCCGACGGAGAGATGTGGAGAATCGGGCAGAAGATCCCTCCGCAGCCCCATTCGGAAGTGGCTTATCCCTTCCAATTGGCGAATCGAAACAAGCGAGGTGTCGCGCTCAATCTGAAGGCCGCGAGTGCGCAGCAGGTTCTCGAACGGTTGGTCAAGTGGGCTGATGTGTTCATCGTCAACACACCGCATTCCGCGCGCAAGAAATTGAAGCTTGAATATGACGATGTCGCGAAGTGGAATCCGCGTCTGATCTATGCCGATCTCACCGGCTTCGGCGAGAAAGGTCCGGACGCAAATCTTCCGGGGTTCGATCTCACGGCCTTCTGGGCACGAAGCGGATTGTTATTCATGACGCGCGACGCTGGAGAGCCGCCGACCTGGCCCGTGGCAGGCAGCGGTGACAATGCAACTGCGGTCTGCATTTATGCCGCGATTGCGACCGCGCTTTATCGTCGCGAACGCACCGGCAAGGGATCGTACGTCACGACTTCCCTTCTCGCTGCGGGTGTCTGGTCGGCGAGTGTGTTTATCCAGGCCGCTCTATGTGGTGCGAATTTCTATGGACTGCACGATCGAACGCATCCCGCAAATGCAGCTTTGAACACGTATCGCTCGTCCGATGGCATCTGGTTCGTTGTTGTAGCCACTCCGGACAAGATACCTCCGGTTCTGAAAGCAATGGGTCGTGAGGATCTCCTAACGGATCCGCGATTCTCGGATCCCGCCAAGCTGGCGCAGAACCGGCCACAACTTACGGCAATACTCGATGAGATTTTTGGCTCGCAGCCAATGTCGCATTGGTACGAGATCTTCAATGGCGTTCCCGTCCCCTTCGGCGCCGTGCGTGGGCCGCAGGAAGTCGTTGATGATCCGCAGTTGCGAGCGAATGACATCGTCGTTCCGCTCGAAGGAGCCGGCGAGAAGCTGACCTCGACCGTCAGCAGTCCTATTCAAGTGCATGGTGTTTCGAAGGTACCTGCAAAGCGAGCGCCGCGGATCGGCGAGCATAACGAGGAAGTTCTGAAAGAGCTCGGTTTTGGAGATGACGAAATCGACGCTCTGCGTGCTAGCGGCGCGATCCCGGGTGCACAACAAGGCAAGAACGTGGAAGAGGCAGTCCGAGCCAGGTAAGAGTCTCGGGGAAACAAGCGATTGAATTTATTGGAGGATTAAATGGCAAAGAGTCGTGAAATCAAGAATGTAACGATTGTTGGGACGGGAGTCATTGGCGCGAGTTGGGCTGCTCTATACCTGGCGCGTGGACTTAATGTTGTCGCCACAGATCCGGCGCCAAATGCCGAAGCGAATCTGCGGCGGTACATCGATGCGGCTTGGAAAGACCTAACGGCAATTGGAATTTCACCCAACGGATCGCGCGATCATTTGCGGTTTACTGCCGATCTGAAGGAAGCGGTTGCCGACGCTGACCTGGTTCAGGAAAACGGACCTGAACGCAAAGACTTCAAGATCAAGCTCTTCGCTGACATGGATGCAGCGACTCGGCCGGATACGATTATTGCTTCGAGTTCATCCGGTCTGACGATGAGCGTCATGCAATCGGCATGCAAGTATCCCGAGCGGTGCGTGATTGGCCATCCGTTTAACCCTCCTCACATTGTTCCGCTGGTTGAAGTCGTCGCAGGCGCAAAGACATCAGCAGAAACCGTCGAGCAGGCGATCGCCTTCTACGAATCGATCGGGAAGAAACCGATTCACGTCCGCAAAGAGGTAGTCGGCCACGTCGCGAACCGCCTCCAGGCGGCTCTCTACCGCGAGGTCGTCTATCTCATCGAACAGGGTGTATTGGATGTCGCTGACTCGGATGTTGCAGTGTGCTGGGGACCTGGACTGCGTTGGGGCTTGATGGGTCCAAATCTACTGTTCCATCTCGGCGGCGGTCCAGGCGGAATTCAGCATTTCATGGAGCAGTTCACCGGGCCATTGTCCACGTGGTGGAAAGATCTTGGGACGATCACGGAGTTCAGCCCCGAAGTGAAGCAAACCATTGTCGACGGCGTACTGAAGGAAGCGAATGGCCGTTCGATCGCGGATCTGGAACAGGAGCGCGACTCCATGCTTCTGGAATTGCTCGCGACCCGATCGAAAGCTGAAAAAGGCGTACACACCCCGGCAGACACTGCGGCCGATTAAACTCTGTTTCCCTCAGGTGTGACGCGGAGGGCGGAAAACGAGAATACGCTCACTCTCTCGCCGGGCATGCCGGTATTACAACCAACGAGCGGCACTGGTTGTCCACGGTGCCGCTGTTTCTTTCAAGGAAGTCGACGGTGCAAAAATATATCGTTGAATTTATCGGGACCTTTTTCCTGGTTCTTACCGTTGGGTGCACGGTCATCGGCAACGGTGCAGGCATGTTCGCACCTTTAGCGATCGGTTCGGTGCTGATGGTGATGATTTTTGCGGGCGGCCATATTTCTGGAGGTCACTTTAATCCGGCCGTTACGCTAGGGGTTTGGCTGCGGGGGAAGTGCGAAGCCACAGATGTAGCGCCATACATGCTTTCTCAGGTAATTGGGGCTGTGCTGGGAGCCATTACGGCCAAATTCTTAAAGGGAGCGGCAGCTGTTACGCCACTCCGACCGGCCACAGTACCGGCCCTTCTTGCAGAATTTCTTTTCACCTTTGCGCTTGTTTATGTCGTACTGAACACCGCTACCGACAAGGATACGTCTGGCAATTCCTTTTACGGGGTAGCCATCGGATTCACAGTGCTGGTGGGGGCGTATTGCGTCGGCAACATTTCCGGAGGAGCGTTCAATCCTGCGGTCGCTGTGGGCATCTCGGTTATGGGGTTGTCATCCTGGCCGAGTCTCTGGATTTACCTTGTAGCCGGTTTTGCTGGCGGTGCACTGGCTGCGGGCGCATTCAAGGCGCTGAACCCAGCCGAAAGTAATTAACTAGCATCGGCGAAGCGCTCTGGCTGGTGCTTCGCGGGCCCCAGACGCTTCGTCATTATTGGGTGGTAGAAGATGATCTACGTTCATTCTCTCGGCCGGGCATTGCGATTCTATCCCGGCCGAGCCGCGCTTGTTCGTGACGGCCGGTCCTTAACCTTTCGCGAACTCCACACTCGCGTTGAAGGCATCGCCGCAACCCTCACCGGCCACGGTTTTGGTGTCGGAGACCGCCTTGCTCTATTGCTGCCGAACGGGCCCGACTACATCGAACTCATGTATGCCTGCAGCATGCTGGGCGTGATCGCCGTTCCGCTGAATACGCGGCTGTCGACTAAAGAGATCGACGGAGTGCTCGAAGATGCGCGTCCGCATGGGATCGTGCGACATTCCTCCCTCGCTGTCCCAACCGTACAGTTGAGTTGGCAACAGGTGGTCGACGCGGAACCTCTTCCGATCAGCAGCGACCCCGTTCCGAAGGTTTTCTACGACCCCGAAGCTGTTTTGGGTCTTATCTACACGAGCGGCACGACGGGAAAACCGAAAGGCGTCATGGTGACGCATGGGAATGTCCTCGCTGACATCCACAACTTCAACTACTGGATGCGCTATACCGAAGGCGGGACCTACCTGCATGCCGCTCCGATCTTCCACATCGCAGATTTTCCCGAGCATGTTCGCGGCCCCGGCATTCGGCGCCAGCCAAATCGCGATTCCGAAATTTAGCGCACAGACTTTCTGCGAGACGGTAGAACGAGAACACGTGACTCACACGGTGCTCGTGCCCACGATGATTAATTTGCTCACACAATTCCCAGACGCGAGAAAGTATGACTTGAGCAGCCTGCAGGTGCTGGCATATGGCGGCTCACCGATGGCGCCGGAACTCGTCCATCGGACACGCGAACTGCTGCCAAAGATCAGGTTGATTCAGGTATATGGGTTGAGCGAAACAGGTTTTCTTACGGGCTTGCAAGACCACGAGCACACTGAAGACAAGCTGACATCGTGCGGACGGCCCTGTCCCGGTGTCGATCTTCTGGCAGAAGACACTTCAGGGAAACAACTCGATCCGGGACAGGCTGCCGAACTGATCGTACGAGGCGCCAACGTCATGCGCGGCTATTGGAATAATCCTGAAGAAACCGCTGCAGCGTTTCGCGACGGATTCTTTCGTACGGGAGATATCGGCCTTCAAGACGCTGCGGGATACTTTTACATCCTCGATCGGCTAAAGGACATGATTGTTACCGGCGGTGAGAACGTTTATTCGGGAGAGGTGGAAGCCGTGATCTACAGCCATCCCACGGTTCGCGAAGCGGCCGTCTTCGGCGTGCCCGATCCGAAGTGGGGCGAAGTTGTAATGGCTTGCGTAGTTTTAAAGCCGGGCGCAACTCTCACCGCCGACGATCTGATTGCGTTCTGCCGGCGAAGCCTGGCGAGTTACAAAATTCCCAGGCGCGTCGAGTTTTCAGAGACGGATCTACCCAAGAACAGCTCCGGCAAGATACTGAAGAAGACTCTACGCGAGCGTTTCTGGGCACACGAGCAACGCGCCGTAAGCTGATGCAAAACTGCGTTCATCGGGATCGTGGGCCGGTGCGTGCAACTTGAGATTCACGATCATTAAGGGGAACAGAAATGAGCAAAGCCGCCGGTCAGCCGTTGCCTAACACCTTAGGCAAAGTCGTTGATCTATTGGTAGAAAACCGAATCAGGATTGATGCCATCGAGCAAGTCTTGGTGAAAACGAATCCAGTGGCCTATGAGCTCTATCTCGGTATGATCGAGAATCTGCAGGCCCAAAAAACAGCGGAAGTGAACCGATTCCTTACGCAAACGCTCAAATCAAAGCTCCGCTAGCGGATTTTGAGACTGCAATCTCCCGACTTGTAATCCTTGCGCTGTTGAGGATCGGAATATTAAGGAAGCTTAGGCCACCAAGGGCGACGACTCCGTGACCTGGATCGGTAAGGTGAAATGAAAGGTTGCACCCCGTCCGTCGTTAGTAGTTGCCCACAGCCGGCCGCCATGCGACTCCACAATGGAACGGCTGATGGCCAGCCCCATGCCGCTGCCCTGCTGCTTGGTGGTAAAGAATGCAGAAAAGATCTGATCCATCTTCTCCGTTGGCAACCCCACGCCCGTGTCACTGACCGAGAACTGAAGTAGACCGTCCTGCAGTTGCGACTTCACCGTAAGCTCTCCGCCTGAGTCTTTCATGGCTTCGATGCCGTTGAGCACGAGGTTCATGAACACCTGTTGCAGCTGTACGCTGTCTGCCTTGATTTTGGGTAGTTCTGAGGTAAGTTCCGTGCGCATGGCAACCGAGCATCGGTCAGCCTCACCTTCAAGCAGCGTGACCATTTCCTGGATAATTCCGTTCACGTCTACTAACTCACGTTGTGGAGGAGATTTCTTGTAGAGAGTACGTATACGGTCGATGATTTCCGCCGCACGATTTCCATACTTATCGATTCTGGCTGCTGCGGCACGGGCCCGATCAAGATTGGGCGGCTCATGCGCGAGCCATTCGATGCAGCTGTTGGCGCTGGTGATGGCGGCTGCGATGGGCTGCTTGATCTCATGTGCCAGGGATGCGGCCATTTCTCCCATCGTGCTCACACGATTGATGTGCGCAAGATCTGCCTCCAGCTCACGCAATTTCTCGCGCTCTTGTTCGGCACGCCTGCGATCTTCAATGTCGGTGAGGGTCCCGTACCACCTGACGATTCTTCCATGCCGGTCCCGAAGCGGAACACCGCGCACTAGGAACAAGCGATATCCCCCGTCAGCCGCCCGACAAAACCTCACCTCGTCTTCGAAAAGCTGTCCGGTCGCAACCGAGATACGCCACTTCTCGGTATAGCGCGCTAGATCTTCGGCATGGATCGCACGCTGCCAACCTTTGCCTAAACTCTGCTCAGTCGAGAGTCCCGTGTATTCGGTCCAGCGTTTGTTCACAAACGTGGTGAATCCATTAGAGAGGATGGTGAAAGTCATCGCCGGAATTGTTTCCACAACGTCGCGCAGACGCTTTTCCTGACTGGTGAGCCGGTGAATACGCCAGCGGTGCAGCGCCCAGAACAGCGCCATGAAAACTCCGACGCACAAGAATCGGAACCAATTCGTCTGGTAATAGGCCGGCTGTATGGTGAAAACCAGGTTGGCGGGTGCGCCGGACCACGCACCGTTCGTATCTGATGCCTCAACGCCGAAATGATAGGAACCAGGAGGAAGGTTGCGGTAGGTAACGGGACTGGCTGCCGCCGCCTCGTGCCAGTCCTTGTCAGTTTCCTGCAGCTTATAACGGAATCGGATGGCCTCAGGATCGGAGAGGCTCACGGCGCTATAGCTGACCTGCACGCTTGATGTGTGCGCTGGTAAAGAGAGAGGAGAGCCCGGCGCGTAGCTCTTATCGTCGGCGGCAACCGACTGTATGGTGATGGGGGGCGAAGCAGCCTTCTTTTCAGAGTAAGCCGTTGGATCGAGCCATACCACTCCGTTGCGGAACGTAAACCACAGTCGGCCATCGGTGCCTTCGATGGCGGTCGGAAGCGGACGCAATTGGGCTGCAATACCTGGAAGTCCCTCGCGTCTGCCGAAGTGCTCGCCATTGACCCGATAGTTGGAGTCCGTCAAGGCTGCGGAGATTTCCGTCTTACGGACATGGAAAATCCCAGAAATCGCGTTGAGCCATAGATCTCCGTCGGCTGTTTCAACGATTCCGGAGATTCCGCGCAGCCATTCGTCATTCACAGCAGCGATGTTGCGGAAGCGTCCGTGGTCAAACTGCACGAGCCCAAATTCACCCCCAATCCAAATCTCCGATCCTCGTCCGTGGATCGACATGATGCTGCCCACTTGAAGACCATCGCTCGGACCGAATACGCGGACCCGATCGCGGTCCAAAACCGCGAGCTGACTCTTCGGATAGCCGAACCAGACGCGGCCCAGACTATCGGTAAATTCGACCAGCACTTCGACTTTGGGGAGGTCTTCGCGGCCAGCGTACGGTGTCCAAATGCCATCGGCCCAGCGGTAGAAACCGTGGCGGCCCAAGGAGACCCATATTCCTCTATGTTCATCCCCGGTAATCGCCTGCAGGAAAGGAAACTGGTTGGCTATTTCCCGGGGAAGGTTCAAGCGAACGAAATCGTGTCCGACAAGATGCCAGAGACAACCTTCCCCGGAGAACCAGAACGTTTTGTCTGGTGCGCGGTAGGCGAATGACGATATCACCTGCGGGAGGCGACGCTGGGCTTTGCCGCCCGAGACGTAATAAAGATGCGCTTTCCCAGGAGCGCCAGTGGTGGCGGAGCTGATCCACACCGCCCCGTTGTCGTCAGCGGCGAGGGCAAAATCCACATTCCCCAACGCTTCTTTCGGGAACTCCTGACTGTTCAGCGGGCTGTACGAGAGTCGATGAATACCGTTGGGATCTCCAAACCAAGTATTTCCTTCGCGATCGACCAGCCGTGCCATCCAAAAAGGGTTGATGTCGTAGTTTTCAGAAGCGGCCGGGGACGCTCTGTTCGGCGCACCACGAAGCCTCTCTCTTGGAAGGCGCGTCACAATGGGCTTTTCGTCGTACGTGATCCAAATGCTGTTGTTCCGGTCAAGAAATTGTAGGGTGTCTTTTGTGAGCACTGGGAACGCAGGCGGCGTCTGATCAGAACCCTCGCTGGAGTCGGAGGCCGCCCGGGCTGCCGGGTCGGTCATGAGGCCTCGGTCCGCGTCTAACAGGAACCCCTCGACTGACAGATTTTTCTCAGCTGTTTTGAAGTGTTTGGTCTCCGGCAGAAGGTAGATGAGATCCATGGGGGCTCCAAAATTCCCAGTCAAAGCCCACAGTATTCCCTTTGGATCAAATCTAACCTGCGTAACGGGTCTGGCCGGAGCGTTCCACTCAGCCCCTATAGGCTGCCAGCCCAAATGATCGAACCTCCACAGACCACTCGACGCGGCGGCCCATACAATTCCATCGCGATCCTGGGCAAAACTGTAGACACTCCCGGTCTCGCCTCCATAGTTTGTGAGCCGCCCATTGTTGAGGAAACTGAAGCCCCCATCCGTGTAACCCAACCAGAGGGCCGCCAGACAGCGGTGCGAACAAGGAATACAAGTCGGTCGAAAGGAGCCGATCGCCAAACGGCGACCTGAAAGCTTCGAACCGCGTTCCGTCAAAGCGAAATAACCCGTTGGGGCCACCCAGCCAGAGTAACCCGTCCTTGGTCTGTGCTAAACACGCGACGTCTGCCGGAGCGCCCTCCTTGAAGGTCCAGGAGAAGTGGTCCACGTGCAAGCGAGCTGATGGCGGTGTTTGCCCAAACGACGGCGGAGCCCAAACAAAGACAACTGCCATTAAGACGGCAATCCAGCAAATGTTCGAGCCAGTCACACCAACGCCGGAAATCCCCGCGCCGCCCGGCCGACTACAGAATTCATTGACTCTTGGCAGCTCATCAAGACCACCGTGGGATTCGACGGCGCAGCTTGGTTCCAAACCATTCGTCAAGGAGGATTTTTGTTTCATCTCTTTTATTTTTCCAGAGCCGGGCTTATCGAGATGATTGCTTCACTCGGGTAGAACTGGCAAGGTGAAATAAAAGGTTGCACCTCGTCCGTCGTTAGCAGCCGCCCACAAGCGGCCGCCATGCGACTCCACAATGGAACGGCTGATAGCCAACCCCATGCCGCTACCCTGCGGCTTGGTGGTAAAGAATGCAGAAAAGATTTGATCCATCTTCTCCGTTGGCAACCCCACGCCCGTGTCGCTAACCGAAAACTGGAGTTGACCGTCCTGCAGTTGCGATTTCACTGTAAGCTCGCCGCCTGAGTCCTTCATCGCTTCGATGGCGTTGAGCACGAGGTTCATGAATACCTGCTGCAGCTGCACACGGTCTAGCATGATTTTAGGCAGTTCGGCGGCAAGTTCCGTGCGCATGGCAACCGAGAATCGCTGGGCTTCCCCTGTCAACAGCATAAGCATTTCCTGAATGATTCCGTTGACGTCGACCGACTCTCGTTTTGAGGGAGACTTCCTGTAAAACGAACGTATACGGTCGATGATTTCTGCCGCACGATTTCCATACTTATCGATTCTGGCTGCTGCCGCACGGGCCCGATCAAGATTGGGCGGCTCGTGCGCGAGCCATTCAATGCAGCTGCTGGCGCTGGTGATGGCGGCAGCGATGGGCTGCTTGATTTCGTGTGCCAGTGACGCTGCCATTTCCCCCAACGTGCTCACACGATTGGTGTGTGCCAGATCTGCTTCCAGTTGCCGCAGTTTTTCACGCTCTTGCTCGGCAGATTTGAGCTCGGTAATGTCGGTCGAGCTGCCCACGAATTGGTCCAAATCTCCGGTGTCGGAAAGGACGGGATGGCCAACCGCGCGGATCCACTTCACCTTTCCATTCGGTAAAAGGATACGGAACTCATAATCGTAATCGGCTTTTTCCGAGATTGCCCGTTCGGCCGCGCCCTCCCACTTAAGGCGATCCTCCGGGTGGACACGTTCGAGAAGCTTTTCCAAAGTCGGCGATCCATCGGCGGGATCGAAGCCGTAAATGCGGTACCACTCCTCGGAGACCTCCACCGCGTTCCGATCAGGTATGCGCCAAGTCCAGCTGCCCGTATGGGTCAGCTTTTGCGCCTCAGTCAAGTGCGCTTGCTGGCGCTCCAGTTCCCGGGTCAGAAGTTCCTGCTCGGTGATATCGATAGCGGTGCCGAGAAACCCTTTGAGGACTTCGCCTTCAAGCACGGGGATTCCGACGCAGCGAATGTAGCGTAGCTTGCCGTCGGGGCGAATAATTCTCTTTTTCACATCGCAGCCACTGCGTTCCGCATGCATTCTTTTTATGGTGTTAGCCATAAACTCGCGGTCTTGTGGGTGAATGGTGGCTAAATACCGTTCAAGTGTCGGGGCTCCCCCCTGCGGATCCAGCCCATAAATTCGAAACAGTTCGTCAGACCAGTAATCAAAGAAACCTGCAGGGTTGAATGCCCAACTTCCCATGTGGGCAAGGCGCTGCGCCTCGCTGAGATACTGTTCATTCACGCGCAGTTCCTCCATCAGTTGCTCTTGGTCGGTAACGTCCATTCCTGTCCCAAGGAAACCCTGGAAAATCCCCCCTTGCGTGACCGGAACACCTACGCAACGTACGTGACGAATCTCGCCGTCAGACCGCACAATTCGTTTTGTGAAGTCGAATGCAAGATGGTCATCCAACATTTTCACAAAACCTTGTTTCATGAACGCGCGATCTTCCGGGTGTACAAACGCCAAATATTCTTCTACTGTGGGCGGCTTGCCACCTGGATCAAGACCATAGATCCGAAACAACTCGGAGGACCAGTAACTGAATCCGGTAGTGTCAAATGCCCAGGAGCCCATATGGGCCAGACGCTGCCCTTCATTGATATAAAACTGACTCCGCTGTAACTCTTCCTCCGCGCGCTTCCGGTCGGTAATGTCCTGGACTGTACCAAACATCATGCAGGGCTTCCCCGACGCGTCCCTCTTAACGTCGCCCTGACTATGCACCGTGCGCAGTTCGCCACTGGGGCGGATGATTCGGTGGTCTACGTCCGTGCGCAATCCTCCGCGAACGGCCTCCTCGGCCACGCGGAACACAAAGTCCAAATCTTCGGGGTGAATCATTTTCCGTAAGACAGCAATGTCTATGGGACACTCCTGCGGCCGCAGCCCATAGATGCGGTAGGTCTCGTCTGACCAGATCACGTGATTCGACGTCAGGTCCCACTCCCAGTAGCCGACATGCGCAATCCGCTGGGCTTCTTCAAGCTTGGCCTTGCTGTCTTGCAAGTCGCCAGAAACCAACTGCAGGGCTTCCTCGGCGCGCTTGCGATCTTCGATGTCGGTTGTGACCCCATACCACTTGACGATGTTTCCAGCGGCATCTCGCAGCGGCACTCCGCGGTCCAATTGCCAGCGGTATTGGCCATCGGAGCGGCGGGAACGCACCTCATTTTCGTGAGGCTTGCCGGTAGCAATCGCTTCTCTCCATTTACTTGCATGTCGCTCAAGATCATCGGGGTGAACTAGCGCTTTCCACCCTGATCCGGCCGTTTGTTCCGCCGACGACCCCGTGTACTCCACAAATCGCTTGTTAACGTACGTATTGGAGCCATCGGGCAGAGTACACCACACCATCGCTGGAATCGTATCGATCACATCGCGCAGCTCTTTTTCACGTCGGCGTAATTCGGTCTCATTGCGATGTAAGGCTTCCTCGGCGCGTTTGCGATCTTCAATATCGGTGAGCGTGCCGTACCATCTCACAATCTTTGCGTGCCGGTCTCGAAGTGGGACACCACGCACCAAAAACCACCGATATTCCCCGTCAGCGGCGCGACGGAAGCGTGCCTCGTCTTCGAAAGGCTGTCCGGTTGTAACGGAGATGCGCCACTTTTCCGAATGTCGTGCAAGATCTTCAGGATGGATCGCACTCTGCCAACCTGCACCTGAAGTCTTCTCGACAGAAAGCCCGGTGTATTCGGTCCAGCGCTTGTTTACAAATGTATTGGAGCCGTCAGGCAATGTAGTGAAAGTCAGCGCTGGAATTGTTTCAACAGCCTCTCGCAGACGCTTCTCCTGGCCCTCGAGCTGGCGAACGCGCCATCGATGAAGGGCCAAAAGCAGCCCAATGAAGACGGCGACACACAACAATCGGAACCAATTTGTCTGGTAATAGGCTGGAGCAACGAAGAAATCGAGGGACGCGCCGGCTTCGTTCCACACACCGCTGTTGTTAGAGGCTTTCACCCGGAAGGTGTAACTGCGGGGTGGAAGGTTGCTGTAGAAAGCCTGCCTTCGAGTTCCGGCATCGTGCCAATCGCGATCATAGCCTTCCAGCTTGTATTGGAAATGCACTCTCTGGGGAACGACAAAGCTCAGACCCGTATAGTCAATCTCGAGATCGCGTGTAAGGGCGGGAAGATGAAGACGGGTCTGAGGCGAATATGTCTTTCGATCAGCAATCACATCTTCGATATGCACGGGCGGCGGGATGGGGTTTCTTAGCAGGCCATCGGGATCGATCATTTGAGCTACAGTGTCATTTGCGAACCATAAGCGTCCGTCGTTTGACCGGGTCGCAACCGGGCGAAAAGGAGGGAGAAAGGGCTGGGCGCCGTCGAAGGCATCGAAAAGATCGAACTTTACCTTCAGGTCGGGATGTTCATGCCATCGTTGCAGGTCGTCTGACTTGATCTCAATCAGACCACACTCGGCATAGAGCCAAAGATCGGAGTGCTTGTCGGTAACCAGCGCGAAGATTCGGTTACAAGGCAAGCCGTCGAGGGTATATTGACTATCACCTCGCCGCTCGACTAGACCGTGGTTGGTTGCCGCCAACACCGAACCGTCCGAATTTGCGAGTACCTGATGAACTCGCGCGTTTGCGTCCTTGAGGGGAAAGACTTGCACTTGATCGTTTCGATATCGAGCCACGCCACCTTGAATCAAGCCCAACCACAAACCACTCTGCGGATCGGCTGCCAGAGAGGTGATATCCAGTCTCTGGTCTGAAATCTCCTTGACGAATCTGCCCTCACGGAAGCAAATCAATTTTGTGGGGCGTCCGGGTGGATTTCGGATCACCGATGCCCAAACATTCTGGTCGATGTCCTCGGTCATCGCCAAAACGATCCCCACAGGAACGCCGTCGGGGCGCCGCACGGGTTCGAACTTGCCGTGCTCGTAAACAAAGAGTCCCTTGTCTAGTCCCACCCAAAGTCGGCCAGCGTGATCTTCGAATAGCGAGGTGACGCGATCACCGCGAAGTCCCTGCTTTGGGCCCATGGATGAAACAACGTTCCCCCGCACAAAATCCAACTCTCCATGGTTCCCGATCCAGACAGTCCCATCACGAGCGGCAAGTATGGACCCGATTGAGCCGCCTGCAGCGAGCCCCTCATGTCCAGAGAAACTGACAACTGGAATGTTGCGGAAACAATCGACACCCCCGGCAGTGGCCAACCACAAGTTACCCTCGTTGTCTTCGAAAGTGTGCTCGACGGAATCACTCGACAGGCCGTCGGCGGCAGCAAAACGATCGACGTTGCCAGCGTGAATACGGTAGATACCGTTTGCGTCAGTCGCAACCCACAATGCGTCATGCCGGTCGAACTGCAAGTTGTTAATACCCCATCTCCTGCCGTCGAGTGCCGGCGTGATGAATGTTTTCCAGGAGCCGTTCACCAGTCGTTCCAGGCCCAGCCCATGGCCGGGATTCCAGAGGCCCGCCCAAACCGATCCATCAGGAGCGAGAGCAAGGTCCGATATACCAGCTAAGTCTCGATTTGACTTCAGTCCTGGCAAATCGAATGAGGTGGAAGAACCTGGTTTCCATCGGATAATCCCAGTGGAATGTCCAATCAGAAAATATCCAAGATTGTCTCTGATCAACACGCTGGCGTTGGGAGGCACTCCATCGTTCGGCGTGTAACATGTCGCTACAGACTTCGCGACCTTACAAACGCCTCCGGCAACAGTTCGTGAACGCGCTATCCAAATCGTGCCGTCACCATCCTCATAGATCGCGTTCACGCGACCAGCCGTCTCTGGGAAATTGACCAATTTACCGTTCTTCCACTGGGCCAGGCCCGACGCTGTTCCAATCCACAGGCTCCCGTCAGTCGCGCCCAAAAGTGAAAGCACGGCCGGGTTAGGAAGATGCTGCTCGGCAGGCGGAGCAAAGGGTACGAAACGAACACCGTCAAAGCGCACCAATCCCGCAACTGTCCCAATCCACAGGTATCCGTCGGTTGTTTGGGTGATCGTGGAGGGGGCTCCCGCAAAAGCACCGTCGCGGATGCGCCAGGCAGTGTGCGCATACTGAGAGATCCGACGGTCTGGATCGAGAGCGTACGCACGAGGCAGCGCTACGAGCAACAAGCTCGTCAACACGGTGCCCAACGCGAAAACGTATCGTGCGCGTTCTCGGACGATCACTGCCTTACTCCACATTATTTGTAGAACCGTCATCACCGGCGTAGGCCCAAGCGACCAAACTCACTAGCTCAGCAATTGAGCAACACCTTACCACTGCGTCCTGTTTCATAGTTGACGACGGAAGACTGAGTTAGACAGCCAAAGCCGTCGATTGCGCTTTCGCGCTTGCTGGCTTCCAACTTTGTTTTATGTACGGCTGCCGGTACTAAATCTGGTCTTCTTGCGGGAACCCGGGAACGCTGGTTGCATCCTGAGAGGCCGGCCGCGAGATCCCCATCCTTCTCATCTTGGCAAGCAGCGTGGTTCGTTTCAGTCCCAGTTTCGCCGCTGCGCCGCGCGGTCCACCAACGATCCAGGCGGCTTGCTCCAGTGTTTCCACAATCAAAGCGCGATCCGAATCTTCCAAGGTCATCGAAGAGGAGGAAGACCGGGCATTGGAACTCAGAATCGTCGCGCTCGTTCGTCTCTTCTCCAGAGGGTTCGGGAGCACGCCGTCCCGCGAGAGAATCACCGCGCGCTCCACCAAGTTTTGCAACTCGCGAATGTTGCCGGGCCACGAATACCATTGGAACGAAGCCATGGTTTCCGGAAGAATGCGGTCGACTTGCTTCCCCATGCGGTGGCTGAACATCTTCACGAAATGCGTGACCAGGGCGGGAATGTCTTCCCGGCGCTCTCGTAACGCTGGCAGCAGAATGGGGAAGACGTTCAGACGATAGTACAGATCACTGCGAAATTGCCCGCGAGCGACCATCTTGACCAGATCCCGATTGGTCGCAGCTACCAACCGGACATCCACTTTGTGCGTGCGGCCGCTGCCTAGTCGCTCGAATTCCTGCTCTTGCAAAACGCGCAGCAACTTCGGCTGCAAGGCAGGAGGGATGTCGCCCACTTCGTCCAGGAACAGCGTGCCCTTGTCGGCCATTTCGAAGCGTCCGATCTTCTGCGCGATCGCGCCGGTGAAGGCGCCCTTCTCATGACCGAACAATTCGCTTTCCAGAAGATCCAGCGGAATAGCCGCGCAATTGAGTTTTATGAAAGCACGTCCGCAGCGCTGACTGGCATTGTGAATGGCATGCGCAATGAGTTCTTTTCCTGTGCCAGTTTCCCCTTCGATGAGGACAGTTGAGTCGGTGGGCGCAACCTGCTCCACCTGGTCGAGAACAGATTCGAGGGCAGCGCTATCGCCGATGATCCGTTCGAACGCACGCTCGACCTGATCTAGACCAGGACTCGTGATTGCTGCATAATCTCCCACAGAAAACCTCTACACTTAACGCTCCCCACTAAGGCTCCCCACGCAATTGCAGTGACTGAGGTTGCTTACATCTCAAGTGCTGCCCGGACCCTTTTGAGCAACAGGTGATGATCGAACGGTTTTGCGAGGAACTCGACCGCACCCTCTCTCATCGCTCGAATTCTCATCCTGGCGTCTCCATGAGCCGTGATGAAGATAATCGGAATATTGCATTCCTCTTGTTTCAGCGTGGCTTGCAACTGCAGACCCGACATCTTCGGCATACGGATATCAACAATTAGGCACGCAGCCCGAGTATGCAAATCGGATTCGAGGAATTCTTCCGCGGATCCAAAGCACCGTGCGACCAGTCCAGCCGCTTCCATCAGGTCGCGCAGTGAATCTTGCATGGCCTCGTCGTCATCAATGATCGCTATTAATTTGGACGTTCGGTCCACCGACATGTGGGCAGCTTAACGTCACGACCTCAATTGAAGCAATCAAACTTTAGGCTAACTGGGCCAGACTTTAGGAGATTAGATTCTTACTCTCGATAATCAAGGGAGGGAAACATCGATTCGCGCAAGTCGGCTATAGGACGGACTTGAGCTTGTCCGCCATTCTGACGAGCTCAGGCAAGGATTGAGCCATCATCTTTTTCATCACTTGACTCCGATGCATTTTGACAGTGGCTTCACTGGCACCGAGTTCCGCGGCAACTTGCTTATTAAGCATCCCGGAAACAACCAGACTCATGACCTCGCGCTCCCGGACGCTTAATGCGTTGTATCGCTGTTGCAGTTCCGCATTGTCTCGCTGCTTTTCGCGAACGATGCGATCCCGAGTGAGCGATCGCTGAACCGCATCAAGCAGATCCTGTTGCCTGAATGGCTTGGTGAGAAACTCAACAGCGCCAGACTTCATCGCCCTGACCGACATGGGAACGTCTGCATGTGCTGTGAGAAAGATGATTGGAATACTTACTTTCCCTTTTTTCAGTTCGTGCTGAAGGTCCAAGCCGCTAATGCCGGGGAGTCTCACATCAAGAATCAGGCAACTAGGACCCTCACTGCGCGGACTCGACAAGAACTCCTGTGCAGTTCCGAAAGAGCTGGAATGCAAGCCGACGGACTCCAGCAGTTCCTGGAGAGACTCACGCACATCTCTATCATCATCGACAATGAATACGGTTGGCACATCCTGCGTGCTCATAACGACGCGCCTCAATCAGAAGAAAGTCAAAATCAAAATGTTGCGAGCTTCATTCTGTCGCTGCCGATCAAGCGCCGGTTGACAACTCCGGATAGATTGTATCGGATGATGCGACGCGAAGGCCGCGCAAGGCCCCGAAGTAGGGGGTGAGGTTAGCGATCGCTGACCTCACCAGATTTGCGTGCTTGGCTGCTTTGATTTCCGCGCCGACGCAGACGGGAGCCCGGAAGGTCAACGCGCGGCACTTACCGGTTCATGCCTAGTTTCAGAGAGTTCCTTAGAGAAATTGAAATCCGTGGGAGTGACACCGGTGATCAACCGTGCACCGCGATTAAATGTCAGATCCTGTATCGCCCATTGAATGAAAACGAGAACGCGACTCTGGAACGAAACCAGATAGGTTACATGGATAAAAGCCCAAATCAGCCAGGCTAAGAACCCCGAGACGTGAACGCCGAAGACGTCCGCCACTGCGGCCGCGCGTCCAATCACTGCCAGAGACCCTTTGTCGAAGTAATCAAAAGGTGGAAGCTCCCGCTGACCCTTTACTTTTCGCAAGACCGACTTTGCTGCATAAGCTCCTCCCTGCATGGCGACCTGGGCCACTCCAGGCAAGGGTTTCCCCTTTTTATCCATCGCTGAAGCCAGATCGCCTACTACATAAATGTCCGGATAGCCTGGAACCGTCAGGTCAGGCTTTACTTTGACTCTTCCTCCTTTGTCGGTCTCGGCTCTTGTGTGGCTAGCCAGGATTTTGCCCAGCGGCGACGGTGCGATACCCCCGGCCCAGACCACCGTTTTCGCGGCGATAGAATCAATTCGTCCGCCGGAATCAATTGTTAAACCCTCTTTGTCCACTTGCTTGACCATGGCACCGCACCTCACCTCGACTCCAAGCTTGGCGAGCGAACGGCTTGCCTTTTCCGCCAGATCTTCAGGGAAAGGCATGAGTACTCGAGGCGCACCATCCAGCAAAATGATTTTCGCTTCCTCAGGATGAATGGAACGAAAGTCATTTTTCAACGTCTGGCGGGCGATCTCCGCAATCGCTCCAGAAAGTTCCACGCCCGTCGGCCCCGCACCAACAATTACGAATGTGAGCCAACTTCGGCGCTGCACGGGATCCGAAAGACGCTCGGCCACTTCGAATGCATAAAGAATTTTGTGGCGGATGGCCGTGGCTTCTTCAACACTCTTCATGCCGGGCGCCCACTCTTGCCACTCGTTGTGTCCGAAATAGGATGTCTGCGAGCCCGCCGCAACGATCAATGAATCGTAAGGAACGATGGCCCCATCGGCCAGAAAAACGCGTTTCGAATCAGGATCGATGTCCAGGACATTTCCCAACCAGACGCGAGTATTTTTCTGCCGGCTTAGGACACCCCGAAGGGGCGAGGCGACCTCTCCCGCCGAAAGCGAGCCCGTCGCAACTTGATAGAGCAGGGGTTGGAAAAGGTGATAGTTTCGCCGATCGATCAGCGTCACGTCCACCAGATCTGAGTTCAAGTGCTGGGCTGCGTAAAGCCCGCCAAATCCTCCGCCTATGATCACGACTTTCCAGAGTTCGCTCATTCTTTTCTCCTAGCGGCTCACAAGTTCAAGACTGCGACCAGGGACGACGGTCGGCGCTGGCTTTCCGTTCAGCACCGCCTCCACGTTGTCCAGGGCTAGCATGCCCATGGCTGTACGGGTCTCGATCGTTGCGCTACCTATGTGCGGTAATAGAAAGGTATTTTTCAGCAAGATATATTCCGGGTGAAGTTTTGGCTCACCTTCATATACGTCGAGTCCGGCAGCGGCGATTCGCCCACTCTTGAGAGCAGCGATGAGGTCGTCGTCGACCACCAATCCTCCACGAGCCGCGTTGACCACAATGGCTCCGGCGGGCAGGAGACTTATGGTTTTCGAGTTCAGGAAATGACGAGTCTGCGGTGTCTCCGGGGCATGCAAGGTCAAGAACTGGCTTACGCGAAGCAGATCTAACGGATCCTCCTGGTAGACGGCATCGCCAGCGATCTCCGCGGGTAACTCCTTCGTGTCGTAATAGTGAATCTTCATTCCGAATCCCCGCGCTCGACGAGCTACGGCCTGTCCTACGTGGCCCATTCCCAAAATGCCGAGGACTTTCCCACCGACTTGCCATCCCAGGAGCATGTCGGGGCTCAGGGGCTTCCACGCTCCCGTCCGAACCAGTTCCTGAGCTTCGTATGTGCGACGCGATGCCCCCAGCAGAAGCAACATGGCGATGTCGGCCGTTGATTCGCTGTTGACACCAGGGGTATAGGCGACTGGAATTTTTCTGCGCGCGGCCGCTTCCAAATCGATATGCTCAAAACCCACCGAGTACGTAGCGATGACTCTTACAGTGGACGAAACTTCCTGGAAAAACTCAGAGTCCAACCTGTCTGCCGGCGTGATAAACAGCGCGTCGGCCCCTTCGGCTGCAGAGAGCAGTTCCTGCTGGCTGAACGGAAACTGGTTCGGGTTTCGACGAGCGTTGTAATCGCGGTCGATACGGTCTTCCACTTCCTTCGTATAACGGCTGGTTACAAGCAGAATGGGTTTAGTCATACCGAACAGTTCCTTCCGTGCGCCGAGGCCGATCCAAGGCTGTTCGCCCGCAGCGGTCAGATGATTCCCACATTCCTTTCCATCTCCTTGATCACCGTATCCAGCCTGCCGCTCAACACCTGCTTTGCGAAACTGAGGGTGAACCCCTTGACGGTGTGGAAAGGTGAGTGGGACGGCATCGCAAGCGCCAAGGGATCTACGACTGCGTCGACAACGACGGGGCCATCCTTGTACGCGAGAGCTTCAGCCAGACCTTCTCGAACGTCCTGGGGATCCTCGATACGAATTCCTTTCGCGCCCATTGCCTCAGCAACCTTGGCGAAATTTGGATTCTTGAACTCCACGCCAAACGGAATGAAGCCGGCCTCCTGTTGCTCGATATGGACGAAGTCGAACTTCTCGTTGTTGAGAATGACTTGAACCACGGGAGTTCGTCGTTCTATCTGCGTCAGCAGATCGCCCATGCCCAGCATCGTGAAGCCTCCATCGCCGCACAACGCGATGCACTGCCTGCCGGGATATGCCAGAGCACATCCGAATGCGTTTGGTGCAGCATTGGCCATAGATGCCCACGAGAATGAGCCAAAGAGCCTGCGGTTTTTTCCTCCGTTGATATGTCTCGCAAGCCAGATGCAGGCCGTACCGGTGTCCGCAAAAAACATTGCGTTATCCGCAGCAAGCTCGCTGAGCGTCGCCGCGAGGAATTCCGGGCGAATTGGTTTTATCCCCGGTCCCTTCTTGACATAGTGTTGCAGCAGCTCGTGAAAGGATTCGGTGTGCGCAAGCTGTCTCGCTAGAAATTGTGTATCCGTCTTTTCTTTCACGGCTGGAAGCAGTGCACTGACTGTCGACTTGATATCGCCGACCAGACCGAGATCCAGCGCCGTACGCCGGCCGATGTGCTTTGGATTTTTGTCGATCTGAACCTTTTTCACGCTGGCGCCGGGAAGAAATTCTGAGAACGGAAAATCGGTGCCCAGCATGAGCAAGAGGTCGGCCTCATGGAGAGCGTTGTAAGCTCCCCCATAACCGATTAGCCCGGTCATGCCGACGGCGTTAGGATTATCATGCTCCAGCCATTGCTTCCCGCGGAAGGCATACCCGACGGGGGCTTTCAACTTACATGCCAGTTCAACCACTTGGTCGCGACCGTCTCTGCAACCGTCCCCACCGAAGATCGCCACAGTCTTCGCTTCATCGATCATCCTCACCAATTTTTCGAAGTCTGTGTCGGAAGGTCTCAGGACAGCCGGTGCTGCAATGGTGAAGTCCGTAGGCTGGTCCGGAGCGTCCGCGGCCGCGATATCCCCGGGTATGGCGAGAACCGTCGGACCCTTTTCCAGAACCGCCGTGAGGATGGCGGTGCTTATGACCGCGCGGGCCTGCTCCGGATTAACCAACCGTGCGGTATAGAGAGAAGCCGCCTCGAAAAACTTGTACGGATTCATCTCCTCGAGCGCCCCTGTATCAATGATGCTCGACTCTACATCCCCGGCGATGGCGATAATGGGCGCTCCTTCTTTTCGCGCGTCCATCAATCCGTTGAACAAATGGACAACTCCGGGCCCCGCAGTTCCGCACACCACCACTGGGTTACCCGTGAAATAAGCCTCCGCGACAGCTGCGAACACTCCATATTCCTCATGACGAACGGGAACAAACTCGATTTCTCCATTTCGGCGCAATGCGTCCACCACAGGATTCAGTGCGTCTCCGACGATTCCATAACAGCGCCTGACTCCAGCCTTCGCCAGCATCTCCCACAACACGTCTGCAACTTTTTTTGACATAAGAACCTTTCTAAATTCTGTGTGGGCCCGTATCGGTACTGAGCAATTCACTCCCAGCGTTTACGTCGCCGCTAAGCTTCCAGCAACTTTCGATCAATTCCTTATTTCCGGTGTTCACGTCACTGAGTCCATGCAATTGCCCTGCCATGAGATTCGCGGCTCCAAACCGCACTTCACCTACATCGGGCCGAGGCGATTGCCGTAATTGCGTGACAACAGAGATGACACTTGACGCAAGCGGCACGGGGATGACACCGACCGGCCGGAAGGGCGTTGTTCACTACAGGAAATCAATGATCCGGATTGTGTGAGTGTTGGGCTCCATCACGTTTGCGATACAGGAAATACGGGTGCGCGTCCCTTTGGTAGCACGCTTGCTCTTCATCCAATCGAACTTTGAGCGGCAAAAAAGTTTGGCGCGCGCTTTGCAATAGGAATCAGGGAGATGGCGAAGCATTTTGGATATGAGAACGGAAGAAGAGAAATGTCGATCTTGAAAATGAAGTCTTCGAAGGTGCGGGTCCTTACGCAGACGATACTTCTTCTATTTTGGTCTGCTATGGCGCTGTGGGCAAGCGAGCCAAAAGGTCCAACTTCTCATGGCACAAATATCTTCGCGCCCGCATCAACGCCGGCGAAGATGGTCGCTCACCTCTCGGGATTTGTCGTGGCCATTACTGGGATCATCTTTGTCGTCGTCTTTACGTTACTGGTCTACTCCCTCATTAAGTTCCGCGGTCGGCCGGGGGATGCAGGTCGCGAACCCGCCCAGGTATACGGGAGCACACAGATTGAGTTGGCCTGGACGATCATTCCCATCCTCATAGTTATCGTGTTGTTCTTGGCTACGGCGAGAGTTCTCCATGCCGTTCAGGATGCTCCCCAACCCCCTGGCGCCATCGAGGTCACCGCCATCGGACACCAATACTGGTGGGAGTTTCGCTACCCGAAGCTAAGGGTCGTTACCGCGAATGAGCTGCACATCCCGGTGAGCGATCCCGCGAATCCGACTCCTACGTTCTTGACCTTGCTTTCTGCCGACACCGATCACAGCTTCTGGGTCCCTGAACTCGCGGGCAAGACCGACCTGATTCCCAACCATCCGAACAGTATGTGGATGGACCCGCAGAGCACGGGAATTTTTATTGGCCAGTGCGCACAGTACTGCGGAGTTCAGCATGCCAAGATGCTGTTACGCGTCTCGGTGGACAGTCCCGAAGACTTTGCCGCGTGGGTGCGTGCTCAGCAACAGTCCGCCGTTCAGGATGCGACCGTAGAGACGGGCAGGCGGGTTTTCGAAAGCACTGCCTGCATCAACTGTCATGCCGTGGCAGGAACGAACGCCAACGGGCGGTTCGGCCCGGATCTCACCCACTTGATGAGCCGGGCCACGATCGCCTCCGGTGCAGCCCCGAATACACAAGAGAAGCTTCGCCTTTGGATTCAGGATCCGAACAAAATCAAGCCCGGCTCGCTGATGCCAGCCATGCAGTTGAGTGATGCAGATTTGGACGCAGTCGTGAGTTATATGGAGACCCTGCGTTAGAGGAAGACCAATATGTCATCGAATGCGGTCACGATTCCCGGCGTACAAATTAACGAGAAGCCTTGGGTTGACACTCTTCACGAGTGGGTGACCACGGTTGACCACAAGCGGTTGGGTGTTCTCTATATTCTCTACGCCCTGCTATTTCTGATTGTCGCCGGTGTCGAAGCGCTCATCATTCGCATTCAGCTGATGTTCCCGCACAATCATTTTGTTTCGCCGGAGGTCTTCAACCGCCTGTTCACCATGCACGGCACAACCATGGTTTTCTTCATGGGCATGCCAATCCTGTTTGGATTTGCGAACTATCTTCTGCCATTGATGGTTGGTGCTCGCGACATGGCATTTCCGCGGCTGAACGCCTTCAGTTTCTGGCTTTCGGCGCTGGGAGGATTTCTTCTCTACTTCAGCCTGGTGGGGGCAAATGGGCTCTACGGCGCGGGTAACGCGCCAGATGTGGGATGGTGGGCATACGCGCCTCTAACCGCACGAGCCTTTTCGCCAGGCCACAGCACTGATTATTGGACGCTGGCGCTCCTGGTTTCCGGATTTGGAAGCATCGGAACCGCAATCAATATTATTGCGACCATTGTGTGCTTGCGCTGCCCGGGCATGAAACTCAATCGTATGCCTTTGCTGGCATGGCTCAACCTGGTGATGGCGGGAATGGTTCTGATCGCCGTTTCGCCCCTGACCGCGGCACAGATGATGCTGCTCATCGATCGATATTTAGGCGGCCATTTTTTCGACACGCAGGCTGGTGGCTCCGCCGTGTTGTGGATGCACTTCTTTTGGATCTTCGGACATCCGGAAGTGTATATCCTCATTATTCCCTGCTTTGCTTTCATGTCAGAAATCATTCCGGTTTTTTCGCGGAAACCGATTTTTGGATATCCGGTCATGGTCGCGGCCACGGTCTGCATCGGCTTCGTGAGTATGAGCGTTTGGGCGCACCACATGTTCTCGGTTGGAATGAGCTCTTACACGAACAGTTTTTTCACGATTACCACGATGGCGGTCGGCGTTCCTACGGGCATCAAGATTTTTAATTGGATCGGTACGATGTGGGGAGGAAGGATTCAGTTCAAGACACCGATGCTGTTCAGCATCGCATTTCTCTTCCAGTTCCTGATCGCCGGCCTGACTGGTGTCATGCTCGGAAGTGCCGCCTTTGCTTCGCAGCTCACCTTGTCGTATTTCGTGGTCGCGCATTTTCATTACACACTGGTAGGTGGGGTCGTGTTTGCCGTGTTCGCCGCCATCTATTACTGGTACCCAAAAATCACGGGGAGAATGTTAGACGAAACCCTCGGCAAATGGCACTTCTGGTTGTTCGTGATCGGTTTCCATCTGACATTCGACCTCATGCACGTTCCCGGTCTGTTGGGTATGCCGCGCCGTATTTACACCTACGAGCCTGGCCGCGGCTGGGACACTTTGAACCTGCTTGTCAGCGTCGGCGCGTTCATTCAGGCGATCGCGATTCTCGTGTTTGTAACAAATCTCATAATTTCCTATTTCAAAGGAGCCCGGGCCGGCAACGACCCGTGGGATGCATGGACGCTGGAATGGTCGATCAGTTCACCGCCGCCTGCGTATAACTTTGCGACCGTTCCAACGGTCGCCAGTCGCCGTCCGTTGTGGGACCTGAAGCATCCGGAAGATCCCGATAGCCGCTATGAGTGAAGGCGAAATCATATGAGCGCAGTGACAACTTTATGTCCGAACACGGCAACCGAGTGGCGTTTGCCATCTCGTGGCAAGGTGGCGATGGCCGGTCTCATCATCGCCGAATCTTCGATCTTTACGATCTTTGTGGTTGCCTATCTCTTTTACTTGGGGAAAAGTCTGACGGGGCCGACGCCGCGCGAAGTCCTCGAAACGCCGATCTTCTACACGATTTGCCTGCTGTCCAGCAGTTTGACCATCCACTTAGCTGCGAAGTTTCTGGCGCGCGGCATTACATTCGCATTCCTTGGCCTTTGGCTGCTTACCATTGCACTCGGTGGTTTGTTTCTCTATGGCACGGCTGAGGAGTGGCACCGGCTGATTTATGAACACGGGCTGACGATCTCGACCAACCTGTTCGGAACAACCTATTACTCGCTTGTCGGATTGCACGCCTTTCACGTCACTGCAGGTCTCATCATGCTCTTGACCGTTGCGGTGTTCGGGCTCTGTGGCCGCGTAGGGGTGAAGCAGTCTGGCCACATCGAAGTGCTCTCAATGTACTGGCATTTTGTCGATGCCGTATGGGTTGTGGTTTTTACCGTAGTTTACGTTCTCGGGCGCTGAGGGAGACATGGCGACAATATCGGCAACGGATCAATTGGACGAAACTGCACGGGCTCCCAGCACGATCGAGGTCCCGGCGCCAACCGCCTGGCCATTCATCTTGGCTTTTGGGACAGCCCTCTTATTCGCTGGGCTGGTGACGAGCATGTCGGTAAGCGTTCTCGGCGCCGCGCTCGCGTTGGCGGGCTGTGTGGGATGGTTTCGCGCCGTCTTTCCGCAGGCGAAGGAAGAATCTGTCGCCGTGGTTCCCGAAGACATTCGCCTGACTACTGAGCGCAGGGTCGTAGAGCGGTTGCCCGTTCTGCCAGACCAGTTGCGCGCTTGGCTCCCAGTTCGCACGTATCCAATCTCCGCAGGTGTGAAGGGAGGATTGGCGGGCAGCATCGCAATGGCAATATTGGCGTGTGCTTACGGCGTTCTGAAGGCCGGCAGCATCTGGTATCCCATCAATCTCCTGGCCGCAGTTGTCTATGGGGAATCCCTGCGACTCGGACCCGCACAGCTGTATTCATTTCACGCAGATGCTTTCGCGATTGCCTTTGTTCTGCATGGTGTTGTGTCCATTCTTGTGGGCTTGCTATACGGCGCGATGCTGCCCATGTTCCCGCGGCGTCCGATCGTGCTTGGTGGACTCATTGCTCCGGTGCTGTGGTCAGGCCTACTGTACACAATTCTCGGATTGCTGAATCCACTGCTCGCCAGCCGTATTGATTGGTTTTGGTTCGTTGCCTCGCAGGTAGCTTTTGGAATCGTGGCAGGCCTAGTAGTTGTGCGCCAGGAGAGCATTCCAACGCGGGAGAATGTGTCGTTTGTTTTACGGGCGGGAATCGAAGGTCCCGGAACGATTCCACCACGAGAGAGCGGAAAGGAGCGCCGATGAGCCGGATCTCCTATCTGTCTGCAGTCGCTATTCTCCCCCTTGTGCTGCTCTCGGCTTGCAGCACTCCACATGGCCAACCTCAGAAAGGTTCGGAACCGGTGGCACCGAACCAGGTTGTCGACTTCGGAACTCTCTACGCAGAGAACTGCGCCGCCTGTCATGGCGCGGAAGGGCGTGGAGGAGCCTCGATCGCTCTCTCCAATCCGGTCTATCTCGCCATTGTCGATGAAAACGCGGTGCACAGCGTTGTTGCCAAGGGCGTCCGTGGAACCTCGATGCCCGCGTTCGCGCAGAGTGCCGGAGGTTTGCTGACGGACGAGCAGATTAACGTGATTACGAGCGGAATGTTTTCACGTTGGGGACGCAAGGGAAATCTCGACGGAGCCAATCCACCTTCATATGCTGCAAAAACGACGGGGGATGCCGCCCGCGGTGAGATCGTTTTCGCAACATATTGCGCATCCTGCCACGGATCTGAAGGTCAAGGCGGACGCAAAGGTAGTGCCATCAGCAATGATTCGTATCTTGCGCTGGTCAGCGATCAAGGGCTGCGCACGATCGTGATCACGGGTAGGCCGGACTTAGGCGCGCCTGACTGGCTCGAGAACGTTCCCGGCAAGCCCATGTCGGACCAGGAAATCACAGATGTGGTTGCATGGCTGGCATCGCGCCGTGTCCAGAGTCCCGGTCAGCCTTATTCCGCTTCGAATGATGCACAGCACTTGGAGAAACAATAATGACGACTGAGCCTGTGATTGCCCCGCCCACTGATAACACACTCTCCCGACGCGGCTTCTTCATGAAGCTCGGAATCCTCTTCAACGGATTCGCAGCGATGGTGCTGGCCGTACCGATCGTGCGCTTTCTTCTTTCATCTGTAGCTCGTGGTCAAGGGAAAGGGTATCTGTCGTGGGTGCAACTGGGCGACGTCACCAACTTTCCTGAAGCCGAGACGCGGATGGCTACTTTTCGTAATCCATTCGTGATGCCTACCGACGGAAAGACCGTAGACACCGCATGCTGGGTACGTCGCGTCTCGGGCAATCAATTTCAGGTGTTTGCGATTAACTGCGCACATCTCGGCTGCCCAGTCCGCTGGTTTCCCCAGTCCGGGCTGTTCATGTGTCCTTGCCATGGGGGAGCCTATTATCGCGATGGGTCGCGCGCATCGGGCCCCCCGGAACGCGGGCTGTTCGAATACACCTACAAAGTTGAAAACGGTGTGCTTGCGATCAATGCTGGACAATTGCCAACGCCCGGCGACCCAGTGGCAAGTCTGTCATCGGAGAAGCCGCCATGCGCGTGATCAGGAAGATCGGCGAATGGTTTGACCACCGCTTGCAACTCGCAGCACCCATTCGCGAGGCTGTAGAACATCCTGTTCCGCGAAATACAGCGAGTTGGTTTTACGTGTTTGGCAGCGCTGCGCTCACCGTCTTTATCCTGCAACTGGTGACCGGAATCCTGCTGGCGCTCATTTATGTCCCATCGGCGGGCGAGGCATGGAGCAGCCTGCAGGCCCTGAATCACCAGGTGGCTCTTGGGTGGTTTATCCGCGCGATGCATGGATGGGGCTCCAACTTCATGCTGGCCCTCGTCCTTATTCATATGACGCAGGTATTTCTGTTCGGGGCCCACAAATTTCCCCGCGAACTGACCTGGGTCGTTGGAGTCTTTCTATTATTGATGACTCTCGGCATGGCATTTACCGGTCAGGTCATGCGCTTTGATCAGGACGCTTACTGGGGATTAGGAATCGGAGCCTCGATCGCCAGCCGGGTTCCGATGATCGGTCCCGCAGTTGTGAAACTGATGTTAGGCGGGCCGATCATCGCTGGCGCGACCCTCTCCCGATTCTTCACGCTGCACGTCTTCGTGATTCCCGGGATGCTGATTGGCTTTGTGTGTCTGCATCTCTTGATGGTGCTCAAGCTGGGCATCAACGAATGGCCAATGCCGGGACGCATCGTTAAACGAGCGACCTACGAGGCCGAATATCACGCGATGACCAAGAGCGACGGCGCACCCTTCCTGCCCTATGCGATTTGGAAAGACATGTTTTTCGCGGCATTCATCATCCTGGCAATTGTCGCGTGCGCTTTGTACTTTGGCCCATTCGGGCCGACCGGGCAGCCCGATCCGACAATCATCCAGACTGCGCCGAAACCAGATTACTTTTTTCTTTGGCTCTATGCTTTGCTCTCACTTCTTCCTCCATCGCTTGAGACGCCATTTCTTCTCATCGGCCCGGCCTTGGCAGTTGTTGGATTGCTCCTTCTGCCCTTTCTTTCTGGAGAAGGAGAAAAGAGCTGGAAGCGCCGACCCATTGCAGTTGTCACCGTGCTCATGATCGCGATCACGCTCGGCACGTTTACTCGCATGGCCCAGTTCACGCCGTGGAGTCCGCACATGAACGCCTGGAGCGGCGATCCCGTACCTGATCGATACATACATGGCACAACCGCGCTCGAGCGCCAGGGCGCGCTTGTGTTTCAGGTCAAGCAGTGTCGCAACTGTCACTCAATCGGCGACACCGGCGGACAAAGAGGGCCCGCTTTGGATAGTGTCGCGGTGCGACTTACGCGTGACCAACTCATCCGGCAGGTGATCCAGGGCGGAGGCAATATGCCTGCCTATGGAAATAACTTGAGTCCGGCGGAAACCACTGCACTTGTGGCGTTCCTTGAGACCTTGCACCCAGCGACACAAAGCCCGGCGCGCGATGGCGCACGGGATCTTGTGCTTAGCGACAACAAAGCAAAGCCGGCAACTCCGTAAGGCGCAAAGCTATGCCACACACCCATCATGCCGCGGTCGAGTCAGCTTGGGTTTCTGCGGGCTTGATTCTCGCCGCCCTTCTATATCTGCGTGGATGGCTTCGCCTTCGCAGGCTTGACCTCGACAAGGTCCAAGCCTGGCGTGCCAGCAGTTTTATGGTTGGCCTCTTCCTCATCTGGGTGGCGATCGGGTCACCGCTAAGTACGCTCGACCACGAATCATTGACGGCGCACATGGTTCAACATCTACTGCTGATGACGTTGGCGCCTCCCTTGATCTTGCTGGGCGCGTCTGGCAAGACATTGCGTTGCGGGCTGCCCCATCGGTTCCTGCAAGTAATAGATAAGTTGTTTCAATCGACAGGACTGCATCACGTATGGAGCGCACTCACCCATCCTGCAATTTGCTGGCTGGCAGCGGCAAGCACGCTGATCGCATGGCACATCCCTGCGATGTTTGTGCTTGGGTTGCGATCGCAAGTGTGGCACGAGATCGAGCAAGCGTCGTTTCTCGCAACCGGGCTTCTATTCTGGTGGCCGGTAGTCCAACCGCGGCGGAACAGCCTGAAATGGCCGGAAGCGTCGATACTCTTGTATCTATTCCTGGCTACTTTGCCGTGCGACATCCTTTCTGGATTGTTGGTCTTCTGCGACCGCGTAGTTTACCCAGTGTTCCTGTCTTCACCTCAACGGTTTGGCCTGTCGGCTCTGGAAGATCAGCAATGCGCCGGTGCGTTGATGTGGACTTGCGTTACCGTCGTCTACTTGATTGCCGCGGCAATTCTTTCAGTAGGTTTACTCCTCCCACATCGGTCCGAAGAAAAGTCGATTTTGCAATTCGAGCCGGAACACAATGCGATGCGGATCGACCCCCAGCGGATGGAGGCTGTCTGAATGTCCGGCCAGTCCATAGTTACGGAGCAACTTTTATCCTCCAGAGCGCAAGACCGGCGTTCTTGGGCATCCACACTTTCAGATTACTGGGCACTCACGAAGCCGGAAGTCAATTTCCTCATTCTGATCACGACTGGTGTCGGCTTTTATCTGGGTTGCGGAAACGAAGCACGGCCGTTGTCATTCGTGGGATTGCTCAACGTTTTGCTTGGCACATTGCTGGTCGCAAGTGGCACAGGCACATTGAACCAATACATCGAACGAAGGTTCGATGCGCAAATGCGCCGCACGGCGCGGCGCCCCATCGCAGCCGGACGTCTCAAACCGGGTATCGTCCTAGCCTTCGGAATTGCACTGGCAGCAGCTGGAACCGTCTATCTTGCCGCTGCGGTCGACCTGCTCGCGAGCGTTCTTGCGGCTTTGACGTTGTTGACCTATCTGTTCTTGTACACGCCACTGAAACGAAAAACATCCTTGTGCGTTCTGGTCGGCGCCTTTCCCGGTGCCATGCCACCGCTAATCGGTTGGGCCGGCGCCTCTGGTCGATTGAACCTTGAAGCAGCGATACTGTACGCCATCGTTTTCCTTTGGCAGTTTCCACACTTCATGGCAATCGCATGGATGTACCGCGAAGACTACGACCGAGCAGGGTATCTCGTCCTGCCCAAAGGCAATGCGAGAACTGCTTTCGTAACGTTGGAAACCCTATTGCCACTGCTGGCTCTGGTCTCTATCAGCATGGCGCAACTCCCGGTACGCCACGCTGCTTTGTTCTACAGCGCCGCAGCACTGTTGAGTGTCGGGTTCCTGTACTTTGGATTGGAATTCGTGCTGCAGCGTTCGCGGGCGGCCGCACGTCGACTGCTCGCGGCGTCGATACTTTATCTCCCGTCGTTGCTCATACTGACCGCGACACTGTGCAATCGCGCCGGCAGTTTTGGCATTTCTTGTCCGGCCACCATGAAATAGCGAAAGGGTTGGAACGAGGTGGTTCGTCGAGTGAGGCATTGCAGTGTTTCGAAAACATCCCGACTAAATCAATGGTCGGGTCATTTTCTTCTCTATGGTGTAACCATCGTATCGAAGGCGCTTCAACCGGGGCTCGCCGGTGGAATTTACTTCCGCGAGTCGGAGTTGAAATTGGTAGACGATCTCCGAAACCAAATCATCCATGGCGGGATGCTGCCGCTAGTTCCGCTTTACATCTCTGAATAACAATTCCGCCCTTGTGGGTAGAGATTTTGCGCCAATCTTAGAACGAAATACTGCGACCTCCGCTGCGAGCACCGCCTCCACGCCTTTGCCCTTGATGTCTGGCAACGAAATCTTCCTCCAAGTTCAACTCGGCGAAGGCGGCATGGCGAGCGCTTTGCTATCAAAGCGAAGATTTGTGGAGCGTTGGGCTTTGTCCCAGTGCGTTTCGGGACCTTGTAGTGACGCTGCCACGGGTGAATGGTGAGGCTGTTGAAACGAACCTTGCTCGGCATACCAATACGTATCTCCTTTTAGCGATGACGGCTGATCAGTCAGCCCCTGCGTTCCTTCGTTACCGGACATTAAGGTACGACATTCAGTACAAAGTTCTGGGTGACACCGGTAGCCTTGTCGTTGTAGATGTTCGCCAGCAGGATCAAATTGGCGGTCGTGGAAGCGAGCGGGGTGCCGCTGATGGTCGCGGTCCCGTTGCCGTTATTGGTCAAAGTGAGCCCGTTCGGCAAGGTGACATCTGCGGCCAATAGAGCCACGCGTAGGTCTCTTTGCCCCTCGTCCTCTTTAGGCTTGGTCTGGGATTAAACACGGCCTTACACCCCAAATTTCGGTTGCGTATTCCGCAATCGTGCGGTCGCTCGAGAACTTCCCAGAAGCCGCCACGTTCAGGATGGCTTTGCCCGCCCACTCCTCAGGATCGGCATAGAGTTTGCATAGTCGCTCGTCCGTCTCGAGGTACGACTTCAGGTCCGCCAAATGCATGTAATGATCGCCTTGCGTGAGCAACATGTCGCGCAACGGGCCGAACACGCCAGGTTCATAACGGCTGAAATAATCCGAGAAAATCAAGTCCAGGGCTTGCCGGGTCTCCGTTTCGTGTTCGTAGTGCCAGTGCGGGTTGTACCATCCCCGGCTGCCAATCACCTGCTCAGCCGTCAAACCGAAGAGGAAGAAGTTTTCCTCGCCGGCCTCTGAAGCCATTTCAATCGTCGCGCCGTCGCGTGTGCCGATCGTCAATGCGCCGTTCATCATGAACTTCATGTTGCTTGTCCCACTGGCTTCAAACCCGGCCGTCGAGATCTGGTTAGAAACGTCACTAGCGGGAATGAGGTGCTCCGCAAGGGAGACACAGTAATCAGGCAGGAATACAACTTTCAGGCGCCCGCGTACTGCAGGGTCGTCGTCGATGGTTGCAGCCAGATTATTAATAAACTTGATGATCACTCTTGCGAGCCGATAGGCAGGCGCGGCCTTGCCGGCGAAAAAGAACGTACGTGGGTAAAGGTCAAGCCCCGGGTCATGGCGCAGCCGGTTGTAGAGCACAACGATCCGCAGTGCATTCAGCAATTGGCGTTTGTATTCGTGGATGCGCTTGATCTGGCAATCGAAAATCGACTCGGGATCAACCGTCTGTCCTGTCGACCGGCGGAGCCAATCAGAGAATTGACGCTTGGCATCTCGCTTGGCTTCGCGGAAGTCATCACGGAAACCATTGTCCTCGGTGAATGCTTTGAGTCGGTTTAATTCGCTTAAATCACGGATCCAGGAATCTCCAATGGCATCGGTGATGAGGCCGGAAAGTCCGGGGTTGCATAACTGCAACCAGCGCCGGGGCGTTACTCCGTTTGTTTTGTTGTTGAAACGTTCCGGAAAGATTTCTGCCAGGTCTTTCAGCGTGATCTCGCGCAACAACGTGGAGTGAATCTGCGCGACCCCATTTGTGCTGTGAGAACCTGCGACAGCCAGGTTCGCCATCCGCAGCTTCTTGGCTCGGCCGCCGTCCCCTTCTTCAATGAGGCTCACGCGTTGAATCCGTTCTGGGTCTCCCGGAAAGCGGCCGCGAACGACTCCTAGTAAGCGACGGTTGATTTCATAAATGATTTCAAGTTGCCGGGGCAGCATGTCTTCAAACCATGCCACCGGCCATTTTTCGAGCGCCTCGGGCAACAAGGTGTGATTGGTATACCCGAGAGTGTTCTGCGTGATCTGCCAGGCTGCATCCCATTCAAGGTGCACTTGGCCCACCAGGATGCGCATGAGTTCCGGCACGGCCAGAGCCGGATGCGTGTCATTCATCTGAATCGCGACTTTGTCTGCAAACGAGCTCCAATCCGCGCTCGAGCGTTGAAAGCGGCGGACAGCGTCCGCCAGCGAGCATGCAACCAGGAAATATTCCTGCAACAGGCGCAGGCCTTGTCCCATGATTCTCGAATCATCGGGATAAAGAACCCGGCCCAGGGTCTCAGCCGCGAGCGTCCCAGTAAACGCCTCTACAAAATCGCCGTGAGAAAACTCTTCAAAGTTGAAGTAGTCCGGGGCAGCCGCGGACCAGAGGCGGAGCGTGTTGATCGTGGATCCTCCGTAGCCGACTACAGGACGGTCGAATGGGATGCCAATCAGAGTTGAAGGACGCCCTGGAACAGGTCGCAGACCGCCTCCGCTGAGTTCGATCGAGCAACCCAGATTGACTTCCACCTTCTCGTTCGGGCGAGCGACCTCCCATGGGTCGGGAGAACGGAGCCAGTTGTCCGGCATTTCCTGCTGCCAGCCGTTCTGGATCGATTGTTTGAAAATGCCGTACTCATAGCGCAATCCGTATCCCATTGCCGGCAGCTGCATGGTCGCGGCAGATTCCATGAAGCAGGCAGCTAGTCGTCCCAGGCCACCATTGCCGAGTCCCGCATCGGGTTCTTGTTCCATAAGTTCGAGGAGATCGATTTTCTTGTCTTCGATGAACCGGTTCGTTAGCGGAGAGAGCAGAAGGTTCGTAATATTGTTTGCCAGCGAGCGGCCGATGAGAAATTCCATCGAGAGGTAATAGAGCCGCTTAGGATTTCGTTCTTCGTAGGTTTTCTCAGTGAGAAGCCATCTCTGCGATAGAACGTCGCGCACCGACCGCGCCAGGGCCTCGAACCGATCACGGGCCGTGGCAGCCGCAGGATCGACGCCACTGTCAAACAGCAGGTGCCGCTCGTACAATGCTTCATCTGTTCCGGAAAAGTGCACGGGGCCGCATCCGTACCTAGCGATCAGTTTCTCGGTTTGCGGCAGCGCTTGCGCCTTGGTGACGGCTTTAGTAATCATGACTGCTCTTCTCATGTTTGTGGAAGTCCACGCTCATCCACGGATCGACCTCTCTCAGTTCACCGTTTGGAAGCTCCAGCATGGCTCGTCATTTCTACGGTGCAATTCGCGTTGGATCTGTTCGATTTCTGCAGCTTCGCTGGCACTGATAGCGACTTCGCCGGCGAGGATGATGTACAGCATGTCTATGAGCGTGTCCGTTGGGATATTCATCAGTTCTCCGAGCATGGCCAACTCCTTCGAGCGAATTTGAAGGTCACATTTTGTATTCGCAATCCGACTGCCAGACCTGAGGGCGCGGAAGTCTGTTAAAACGCACCACAGATCAAGTAGTTGGGGGTCTACCAAGCCAAGTCTTTCGCAACATGCCGAGGGCACTGACCGAATTAGGGCAAGAGAGATGAGCGCACCTCATCTCGGGTGGTCGGATGGTGCTTGTTGAACGTCGACGGCAGGGCTTCGATCCGACTTCTTCGTATCAACCGAGACCATGCTAAAACCGCCGTTGAAATCGCGCGATCGAATGGTTACAGAGGACTGTTCGCCGGAAGGACCGGCGACCATCTGATTGTTAACTAATACCGAAACGCGAAGACCCGCGGCGGGATCGCCCGCATTGATTTGCTCGATTTTCTGTTCCGAGGTCTGCGCACCACGCGCATTGCCCTGGCTCGACGTATTAACTCGCTCAATCAGGTGGAGATTTCCGTCCCGAGTACTGCCCGGAACGTCTTTGGAATAAGTTTCTACCGTGCTACGTTTTTCTCCGGCGGAGTTCTCCGATTCACTTGTCACTGTTCGAGAGATCTCGCTTAACTTGCCTTCCGCGTCAAGCCGTGAAATCCGTTCTTCCGTGACGCGGCTACCGCCCTCGCTCCTGCTCGTCGTCTGCCGAGTTTCGTTCACTTGCCAATTCCCGCCGCCATCAGGAAGAAGCGTGGTTTTTTCTGATTGAACTGGATCGCCGGCGGTTCCCTTTCGGATTTCCCGCGTCTTCACCGCGGGAGCGAGATCTCCATTGATGCTCACCAGCTCAACCGTGGTCTGAATTTCTTGAACGTCGTCGGCAATTCTCCTGCTGTGGACGGTGTCTCGCTCGCTGATTTGAACCCTGCCATTCGCATCAGGGTTGGCGGTAATTTTCACCGTTGTCGAATCGCCATCAGGTTGCGTACGTTGCTCTTCTTCTGTGACCTGCACCAATGTTTTGGCTTTATTCACGTCTCGCCCGAACGTGCGCGTGGTCGTGCGTACCTTGTTGTCATCTACTTGTACGGTTTCGCACTCGATGTCCTGATATGGTTCGAAATGTCCGTCTGTACCGCGGATCTCGACCGATCGCTTGTCCAGCCTTCGTTTGCCATTCTCGCTGTGACTTTCGATGATGCGCACGGGCCGGCGCTCTGGAGCCAGATAGTCACCCTTAGAGTCTGTTGTGGCTGTCCACGACTGACTCCCCGTTTCCATTGTGGGGGAGGCGAATGTCTGCGCGCCAAGGCGGAAGTGAAAACAAAAGCATGCACCGATGACGACAAGTAATGTGGCCGTCCCACTAATAGTCCGCGGTGATCTGCCGGGCTTGATCACGTTTGGCATGGGAATCAGCTTGAACACCATTTCATGCGAAGCCGCCGCGTTCCGTGCTGGTCAATGGCTACAACCCACTTCATGTACATGGATTGACTCTTCGCTGGGCTACTTTCGTACACGGGAAATGTCCTGGCTACCGTTGCTGAACGCTGAAGGGCCGACTTGTCGGGGTAAATCATCTTTCTCTCCTTTTCCGGATTCCTGCTAAGAGGCGGACTCTAGTGCCTACCTCTGCTGGTGAATTTGCCCAAGATGAATTCCTGGGCCAGGCTACCGACGACGTGCAGACCCATGTCTATCCCAAAAGTCTGGAACACATGCCCCGCCGTACGATCTGAACTAGGGTAGTAAGCAGTAGCAATGGAATACCCAATTAGACTGCCGCCCAGCTGAGAGTAATTCGGCTGCAGTGCCCCGTTATCCCCCTTGCAGATAATGGGCGCCAATATGGCATGAAGCACCCGAGACTTCCTTGTGCCGGTGCCCTGGTAGAAATAACGGGGATCTTGATGCAGAAGCGAGGGCAGAATAGCGTTACTGATAAGGCTTCCCGTGAAGGCATCGGCGAAGCCAGCTCCCAGGCGCTTGTTATATCCTTCCGCGCCTTGATGCCATTCGCTCGGATCGTCACGGGCTTGTTGGATACCGGCCCAGGCGGCCGTGCGGGCGAAGAAAAATGGATTGGTGAGGCTTTTGTACGCCAGATGGAACTTCATATGCGTGGTAAGCGGCTCAGGATGGGGCTCGTACACCACATACATGTTCGGTATGAAGCTTAAAATGCGCTGCTGTTCTTCGGCTTTGAGCTGTTGAATAGCAACTTCCTGCGAGGAATAATTGACGGTCACTGCCCGCTGCACGGCCAGTATGCGAAGTTTGATCGCGGGTAGTGTCTTTGTCTGACCCGCTTCGACGGTAATGGACGTGTCCCAGTCGGCAAAACCTTCAGCGGCGACGGTGACCTTATAGACGACTCCGGGTGGGACCTGGTCGAAGCCAAATCCTCCGTCATCTTTGGTGACGGCCGTAAGAAGGTCGCCAACTGGCCCTTGAAGAACAACTTTGGCGCCAGGAATTGGATCGTCGCTGGGGTCGAGGACCGTACCGACGATCGTCCCTGTTGTGGCACTTGCCCTTTCAAGGACCTGCGCCGACATTGGTGTTACAAGCATCACTCCGCTGAGAACGAAGAACAGCAACAGATGGGCTCGCTTCAGGAGCGATGCCAAACGTAGGTAGGGCGAGGTGTTTCTATTTTGCAGCATTGATGAATACTCCTAAGCTCTCGACAGCGTGAAATTAATCGTGATGCGTGAGTCGACTTCAACCGGTTCTCCGTCGATCATGTACGGCTTGTAACGCCACTGCTTCACAGCATCAATAGCGGCCTGCGCGAGTATTGGTAAACCATTTTCGACGCGCACATCTTTCACGCTGCCATCGGTACCGATCACGGCCAGCAGCACTACTGTTCCTTCAATGCGCGCCCGGCCAGCTTCCGGCGGATATTGCGGCGCAACGTCATGAATCAGGTTCGCCTCGACGATCCGGGAGGCAACCCGGATTCTCTTAACGGGCGCAGGGTCGAAGGCTTTCACTGGGAGAGGCGTCGTGCGCGTGCCACTCAGAGTTTCGTCAAAGCCCCCACCGGGAATTCCGCCGGCAACCCCACCAGGCACTCCGCCGGGAACACCCCCAACAACACTTTCCATTGTGCTAACTGGCGCTTCTTGCGTTTTATTCACTGGCGCTGTAATGGCGCTGCTTGTCGGGGTGTAAGCGGAAACGGGTCTAGGCGCTTGAAATCTTGTCGCGTTTCCGATCGCGGCGGATGGCGGCTGCAGATACAACATGGTCAGCGTTTGCCGCTTCGGGAGTGGATCCGTGTGAAGCAAGGGAACAACAATGAGTGCCAGCACAGCGAGTGACAATAGCGTGAAGGATCCAAATGTGGCCCACGGATTCCGCGGCCGACGCTCGATGAAATAAACAATGTTCCCGAGATCACTTCCCTTCACGGAGGAATTGCTCGGAAGCGTATTTTCCTCGCGCGCCGGTGGTGCGATTCGCGCATCGATCCGGGACCCCGGCTGCTGAACGTTCGGGTATCTAATCCGATAAGCTAAATTCGAAGGATGGTCACAAGTCGCCATTTACATTGATCCCTTTCCAATCAGCACTGCTGTTCCTATCGAAGACTGCCAGCAGATCAGGTCAGAACGTCAGGTCTTCTCTCATCGACACATTTAGCAAAAGCATTTTGGCGGCCATGTGGAAGTCATTCCAGGAAAGGGAGATGCACGATTGAAATCGCAACCCGGCGTGCCCAGATAAGGGCAGCTGCCTGCAAAAGGTCATCAGCAGTGCAGGGTTTTCAGCAACTGATGCGGAACTTTGGGTGTGACACGTTGAAACATTGAAGACGGATTGTCAGCGGCCGGATATCCCGAGCGATGCGGTTGTGCCTTTGACTAGGGCGAGCTTCCGAACCTGGGCGGGAGGGAGAGGAATGCTCCACGGATTCCCGTCCTTCGCCAGTTCTATTTTCAGGGACTCCCAAACATCACCACCTTCCAGGACCACGCGTGCACGAGCCCCGTGGTGGGTGCTTAGGCTTGCGAGACTAACTACTGATTGTCATGAGCGCCGAACCAGAATTGCCCCAAAGGCAGCTCACGTTGATTCTTTATAAAACTATTCAGCTACCGTAGCTGCTGATACTTCGCTGTGGGGCAAGGCTGCTGGTGCGCTTCCAGCCTGAGTGATCTGGTAATCGCCATATTCAATGCTTAGAACAGCGGTACCGACGACACGAACCTTGGTTACGCTCTCATTGGATTCCGGCAACCAGAAGTCGCCGACCTTCTGATAGCTGCGTTTGAAGTCAGTCTTGATGGTCCACCAAGAAGGGTTAACGGCTGGCTCGCCCTCGACTCGAGTTATGGCGAAATCCTTTGCATTGACCCAAATGTGCCCGCGAAACAGAAATTTGTTCTTGCTTCGTGGCTGCGCGTCGAGCACATAGAATTCTTCGCTAGCGCTTTTCTGGTAATCAAATAATTGAAATGTATAGTTCTCGGACGTGATGGCCGAACGCTGCTGGTTCTCCTCCTGCATGGACTCCTGTTCTGCCTCCAGGAGTTGCTTGAACACGCGGTCTCGTACTGTACCGGAACCACTTTCTGAAACGATCGTGAACTTTTTGTTATTCGGCGCCTGATAGTCGGTGCGCACGACCATGTCTGCCTTCTTGTGCGACAGACCATGGCACTCCAGGTGGTAGCTGCGGACACTGGAGTAGCTTTCCAGTGCTTTGGCACGCGATTCGTTCATCTGGGCGACGCGTTCCATCACCTCAATTGCGGTGAGAGGTGCGGATAGTTTCTCCTGCTGTGCGACCGCCGGGATACCGATAATCAACAAAACGAATACGCGCATGAACCAGCGCCCATCCGATTTCCTTGCATAGTAAAGCGAAGTCATTGTAAGAGTCTCCTGGTGAGAACTGAGAATGCAAATCTGCTCGTGTTTCTTGATGCAGTTTCGTGAGAATCTGTCCCGAACCGAGGTGGTGCGCCCCGCAACTGGCTGATCGTGAACTCTTCCGTCCCGCTCTTTGGCTCCGGCACGGAGGGATCAAAGAGATAGATCGTGCTCGCCAAAACCGGTCCGACACGGACTTCACTATGGGGCATCGCCGAATTTCCCAAAGCATCGAAGAATCTCTGCGTCTCAAAGAACCGACGCGACGGCTCAAGCACAATCAGATCTCCATCGCGCGGAGCATAATGTGTGTCGTATAGGGGCACAACCTGAAGGTCCGCGCGCCCGCAGGCCTGCAGGTAATAGGCCATGCTCGCTGGTCTCGCGGTTGCGACCGTCGCAGCAGCCGGCGCGAACGGACACACCTTCTGCGCTACCTCGCGCGTGTCAAACTCAGAGACTTCATCCATTGCAAAGTAGCGGGTAATGTTCTTTTTCTCTCCGCCAATTGAGTTCAGGTAAAACGAATAGTAGGGCGCCCAAGACTGCAATTCCACGAGCGGCCATCCAAGCAAAATGACGGTGGCTAGGCCCACAAGGGCGCGGGACAGGACTCTTCCTTTCGCAGCCTTCAGTGTTTGTTGCACTGCATATCCACCTGCAAGGTAGAGGAAGGGCAAGAGCGGGAGCGAATATCGGATCCACTTGGCTCCGCTGACTGACAGGCCGGCTAATTGAACAACCCCAAGCGATAGAAAAAAGCACGACGCCAATGTCCGGCGATCTCGTAAAAGCAGGATCGAGCCCCCAATGACCGCCATCAAGATCGCGATCGGCGTTTTTACCAGCACCAACCACAAGTAGTAAAACCATGGCACTCCAGCCAGAAGACGCGAGGGAAAATTCATGTACAGTGTGCCACCGAAATCGTAGCCACTGTGCTTTACACCGTCGTGGTGAAGCCAATTTAGAATCGCGTGGAAATTAACGGGAGACAGAATGACGGGGTTCACCAGAATGAATGTGATGAACAGCACCAGGAAAAATCGCGTGTAGCTGAAACGCGATGGCTCTCGAGTCAAGCGCATCTTTCCCGCGATAAGCCATGTAAGGGCATTGAGGCCGAGAAGATGCAGAATGTACTGCGACGCCAGACTCATGCCAAAGGCGATTGCGCTCAGGTCGTAGCATCGCCGCGAAGTTTTATCTACATCCGCCTGTTGCGCGCGACAGTATAAGTAACAGGCCAGTAAGGTAAAGAAGGTGAGCGGCGTTTCTTCTTTCGTGAGTCGGTTGAGCGCGACGGGCAAAGGGGCAATTGCCCAGAAAAGGCTGGCCGCAAAAGAGCCGGCAACACCCATCATTCGCCGGCAAAAGAAAAAAAGGATTGCTGTGGTGGCGGCGCCGAACAGCACATTGGGCAGACGAAGCCAGCCCTCGGGGCTCATCGAAGGCCAGCCATGCACCGCGGCAACCCGACTCCAGCGCTCCCCTGCCGCCAGGCTCGCCCAAGCAAACACTTTTGGCAACATCGGATGCTCGCTATTGACCCCGGTAAAGTGTCCGTGTCGATACTCTTGCACGGCTGCCCATTTGGCCACTTCATCCTCGGACAGACTGTTAAAGTCGACCTTGTAGACGCGGATGGAGAATGCCAGCACCGTCAGCAGAACCACCATGCTAGCCTCCAGATAATGCCCGAGGCGACGATTTGGAATCGCACTCAACATGCGTGCTCCCGCTTCCGGCGCGAAGGCGACGACTTGGTTCCGTTCTCAATGGATTGAGCTTTCGCTACTATGTCGCTCAGCCTGGCGTGGACTCCTAGCTGCGTTAAAGCCTGTTCGATCGCCAGCAATGTAACGGTCGGACCCAGTCTCTTGCCAGAAAGCTGCCCAGCATGGTTCCCCGTAAAGTCAGCTCTTTTGGCCTTTGGTGTACTTGGTCGCGTGCTCACGAATTCACCTGCGATGTGGTCACACCTTCCGGATTTGCGTGCTGGTCGAGCACCTCAGAGACAGCGTAGGGTCTACGCTCAGAGCGATTGAAGTACTGCCACACCTGCAACTCACCCAGGAGGCCAAGAGCTATCAGATGGAGTCCAACGAGTATGAGAACGGCGGCAAACACCAGCAATAGTCCGTGTTGCTGCAAAACATCGATCCCGGTGAGGATTTTCGAGACCAAGAGCCAGAGTGCGATAGCGGAACCCAAACCCATATTGATCGCGCCCAGCCGGCCGAAGAAATGCAGCGGCCGCGCCATGTAACGCAGAAGAAATCGGATAGTCATCAGATCGAAAAATACGCGGAACGTTCGAGAAATGTTGTAGTGCGACTCCCCGTGTTTTCGCTGGTTGTTTTGAATGGGTATTTCACAGATCGAGGCTCCATAGAATGAAGCCATAGCCGGGATGAACCGGTGCATTTCACCGTAGAGCGGTAGTTGCCGCAGAAGGTCGCCGCGGTACGCCTTAAACGTGGTTCCGAAATCGTGAATGTTGACACCGCTGAGCTTGGCCATCAGCCAATTGGCGCAACGGGAAGGAATCTTTCGAAGAAGCAAATTGTCGACGCGGTGACTGCGCCACCCGCTCACGATGTCGTAGCCCTCTTCGATTTTTTCGAGGAACCCGGGAATCTCCGCGGGATCATGCTGAAGGTCGCCATCCATGGCGATCACGTACTTGCCGGTGCTATGCGCAAATCCAGCCGCCAGCGCTCCGGTTTGACCGAAGTTCCGGCGCAGGCGGACCACCGTCACACGAGGATCGATCAGCGCAACCTCTTTGAGCAGCTTGTAGGTGAGATCCGAGCTCCCATCATCTACAAAGGTGAATTCGTGATTGCGGCCAAGCTGCTCCATCACGGCGTGCAATCGCCAGTACATCTCGATCACGTTAGCTTCTTCGTTGTGAAATGGCACGACAATGGAGACGTGCACCGGAGTTTTGACATTAGGCATGCTGCACCTTCCTGAAATCGCGATCCATGGCACATGTCACCGCACTTAGGTCGCCAAAGGCACAGCAGACTGAAATCACTGAATTGTGGGAGCATAGCCGAAAATCGGGAGCGCGATTGGTGCCCAAACTGCGGCAGTGCCCTCGAATGGTCAGAACAGTCTCGGGCAGGATGTCGAACTCGTATTAGAAATAATGACTTTGCAGGAGTCCGAAGTGGTTGGTGACCTGCACTATCACGGTTGAATTCAGTTCCCCGCTCGCTAAGGACAAAATTTATGGAGATCCTTCTGGCTGTGCTTGATTTCCTTTTCGGATGTCACCACGTTCAGCTCAGCCGCGTGTTCACGCTTAAGGGTGAGACAGTCTGCTGTAGCTGCGGCGCGAAGTTTGCCTATTCACTGGAAACTATGTCGGTTGAGCGTCGGTCGCCACACACGCCTTTATCCACCAGGTTTCGAATTGCCTAAATGCAACGCGAGACCTAAAGGGTCAATGCACGGCGAGATGTTGTAAGGAGAAACAATGTTTCGCGCAAAAATTCTTTGGTTAGCGAATGGCCCGACTCTGAAGTTGGAAGGGAAACTCGCCGCAGACTGGGCAGAGCAGGCGCGGCGGCACGGTAATTCCCATTTACAGCTTCCCCTGCAGGTGGATGCCTGCCCGGATCAGCACCAGAAAGGGGACGGATAAATGTCCTGGTTCCATTCGAGCGCAACTCTTGCAGAAGCTCGCAAACCTGCTTCAGAAGCCGAAATCGTGGCCTGCTTTCGAGATAAAACAAAGCTGCTGAGTAGACTGGCGTTCTTCATTACGGCGGACCGAGCGACGGCGGAACAAGCAGTCGCACAGGCTTGTGAGACCACACTTCAAGGAAACAGTCCGTTCTGCGATTGGCTCTTCGAGTGGGCCAAGGCTGCAACCATTACCGCCGCCATATCGCACCACAGCAAGGCGATTCGCGCGTGTGAAGCGATTTACGAAGATCGACATTGCGCTCATGCCGAGCACGTTTGCGAGTTGGATCATGGGCGACAGGCGGCTAGTCTCACTCTGATTCTTCAAATGGATGCCCAGAAGGTCAGCGCGGAGCTGGATCCACTGTGCCGCGCAATTCTGGTTCTGAGAGTTGCAATCCGATCTTCCATACTGGAATGCAGTCTACGCCTGAACGTGTCGCGCGCCGTGGTACTCGCCGCAAATTGCCTTGCAATGACTTGGCTTGACTACCGGCGCATGAAGGCCTCGGAAAACGGATTGTTACATACCTCTTAGAAACAGCCGATCGAACTTTCCTGGCGGAGCTTTCCTGCACAGAATTTATTGGGCCAGCCTCGGAACCCGCTCCCCTGATTACCGGGGAGGACTCAACTGGCAAGAGAGGGAGTGCCCTAGTGACTGTAATTCGCTTTCGAAATTCCCAAACGGCGAATCTTGTTTTGCAAGGTCGTGCGCTTCAACCCAAGACGCTCGGCGGCTCCCCCCTTGCCTGCGATCCGTCCCGATGCCGCTCTCAAAGCGTCGATAATCACAGAGGACTCTGCTTGTCGAAACGTAGAGCGCGTTCCCATAGCGACGCTGATCTCAGATGACGAGGGAAGCTCGCAAACTGGTACGTCCAGCTCAGGACCACGCGAGAGAATAACAGCGCGTTCGATAAAGTTTGCCAATTCTCTGATGTTTCCCTTCCATGGACAGGTCGTCAGCATCTCCATAGCCCGTCTGGGGATGGACTTTATCTCTCTCCCCATGCGCTCGGAAACCTTCGACACAAAGTAGTTCACCAGCAGGGGAATGTCCTCGGGCCGTTCCCGCAACGGTGGAATCTCAATGGGGAAGACATTGAAGCGATAGAAAAGATCCTCGCGGAACTTTTCTTCGCGAATCATGGTTCGCAGATCGCGATGCGTGGCGGCGATGAGACGCACGTTGACGCGGATCGTCTTCGAGCTTCCCAGCCGCTCGAATTCCTGCTCCTGGATAGCGCGCAATAGTTTCGGCTGAAGTTCCAGGCTGATGTCGCCAATCTCATCCAGAAACAGCGAACCTCCATCCGCCAACTCGAATCGGCCCTTTCTTTGCATTAACGCTCCAGTGAAGGCGCCCTTCTCGTGCCCAAACAGTTCGCTTTCAAGCAGTCCTGAGGGAATCGCAGCGCAGTTCATGCGCGCATAGGAGCGTTCGCGCCGAAAGCTAAGGTTGTGTATCGCGCGTGCAATCAATTCCTTCCCGGTGCCGGTTTCCCCGTGAAGCAGAACGGTCGAATCTGTGGGCGCGACAATCGTGACTTGTTCCAGCACTTTCTGCAGGGCGGCGCTTCTGCCAACAATGCCTTCGAAGCAGTACTTAGGACTGATTTCTGGTTCGACATGAAACCGCTGGTCTCCGAGCCCGCCCACGCTGACAAGGCCTGTTGCTCCGAGGTCTCCGAGGTTTGTTAAATCCATAATCGCGCACCCCATACTGTCCTCCCTAACCTTTTACACTTGCTGTGCTTTGAGAACTTCTTTGCGGTTCCAGACGTGGCACCGAATGGCACGGTACCAGGCTGGGATAGTTTGGAAAGATGGCTCGCAAAAGTTTTTGGGAATCTTCCAAACGCATATAGCCGGTTTCTGTGGGAATAAACGTCATATTTCCTCTCACTCCGCAAAAAGCGGACGGTAACTAAGCTGATCGCTTCGTCTGAGGGCAAAACTCGATGATTTTTGCGAGTTGCGGCTGAGCCGCTGTCCTTAGGGGTTTCTGAAAATTCTTCGGTATGTAAAAGTCAATTACTTTTGCCATGACGATCTCCTGATCCCAGTGACTCTTGGTGCCCGCGGCTGCGCCAGATCGTTCGGTCGCCTTTGTCGGTCGCTATCCATGCGGTCCGCAAGATTCATTGCAGCCATGATTAGCACCTCCTCCAGTGTGAAACCGCGAGTCGTGATCTTCCACATAAGCACCTTCCGACCTTTGCACCTGTTGTCGCAGTAACGTGGCCATTGTGAACCTGGTCCTAATTTGGGTGCAGCCCCAGATCGGGGCAAATCGCAGACTCTTGAGGAACGAATCGCAGCCTTCTTTCGAGGCAAGAACTTTGGCTGTAGAGGGCGATCTACTGAGGAGAGTTAGAACTACTTTTTGCGAGGAGGAGCTTCGATGCGCTTCCACCCGAAGAGGCGAGCGTCGACGGACCATAGACCCGGTCCCAGCATGGCAAGAGCGGCAGCGGCAGTACCCAACAAAAGCCAAACCCATTTATCGCCGGCTACCGTAAGCATCTTCCAGATTTCAATTAAGGCTGTGGAGATTCCCACGATTGGAGTCCATAAACCTACAATTAGGAGTGTTCCCGCTCCCATCAATAGCACAGCAAGAATTGCCTCATTCATAGTGGGATCGGCCCACAGCCTTAAACTAGCGCGCACAACCAGGACCGAGCCGACAACGACGCGCATGAGCAGCAAACCCACGCCGGGCCAACCGCCTGCGAATGTGGAATACAACCGTCGCAATGACGCACCTTTCAGTACATAACTAGATTCCTCCGTTTTGGACGTAAATCGAAAGCCCAAAAAGAGTCGGGACCTTCACCCTTTAGAGTTTGGCTTTTTCGCGAAGCGGGTAGACCAAATGGGTGGAAATTACAGCTCGATGATTCCTCTCTTCAAGCCGATCATGGCGGCGTGGGTTCGATCGCTGGCGCCCAGTTTCAAAAGGATGCACTTGACCCGGCTCTTGACGGTTTCCTCGGTGATAGAGAGCTGATCGGCAATTTGCTTGTTCGCGTTCCCGGCTGCGATCAAACGCAAAACAAGAATTTCGGCTGGTGTCAGCGCGTCGTCCGTCGCATGCTCCGCTATTTCGTACGAAACCTCTGGCGAAAGCGTCTTTTTCCCCGCGTGGACTGCACGGATTGTCGCGAGCAATTCCTTATGCAACGTATTCTTGAGCAGGTAGGCCTGAGCACCAGCCTTGAGAGCACGGAGAATTTGTGTGTCGCCTGTGTATGTCGTCAGCACAATGACCTTTGCGTCGGGAAATTCGTTGCGAATCGCAATGAGCGCATCGATGCCGTTCATTTCCGGCATCTGCAAGTCCATTAACGTGACGTCCGGGTGATGCGTTCGAAATTCCTGAATGGCATCGCGTCCGTTGCCTGCCTCGCCTACCAGGACCATGTCGGTCTGAATGCCAACCAGACCAGCGATCCCCTGGCGCACAAGTGGATGGTCGTCAACTGCAAGAATTCGAATTTGCGACATGCCGGCGGTCATGAGGCCCCTACTTCATGCCTTCGCTCTTCGTGAAAACCACGAACGTCTCTGTGCTGTACCGTACGCGGTGCTGGCAGGAACGCGCAGTTCCACCTCCGTGCCGGCATCGACCTCGCTCCACACTACTAGCTTACCTCCGATAAGAGTGGCGCGTTCCCGCATTCCGGGCAAGCCGAAGTGTCCCTCACTGCCTTGGCCGGAGAGAATCGCCGGATCAACGCCTTTTCCATCGTCCCGCACCCGTAGTCGGAATTGCTCATTGTCATAACGGATTTCCACCTCGATCTGCCGCGCCTGAGAGTGGCGAAACGCGTTCCGCAAGGCTTCGGCAGCAATTTTGTAGATCTCGTCTCGGAGAATGGGATGCAGATTTCGCGCCTCGCCCTCAAGAGCCACACGGAATGCAGGTCGGCGGTCGGATGAATCAGTCGTGAGTTCTTCTCCGAGCGTGCTTATCGCCATTGCCAGATCGTTGCTTTGTACTGTGGAGTCCCGCAACCCCTGCACTTCATCCCGGGCTTCGGTGATGAAGTTCGCGGTCTGGTCGATCGCATTGTCCAGCTTTTCCTTTGCATCCAGAGGTCGGTCTGGCAGCAACTGGGAAACGGTTTGGAACCGGAGCAGCAACCCGTGTGCGCTTTGAAGCAGCGTGTCGTGAAGGTCCCTTGCAATCCGTGTACGCTCGCCCACACGCGCCTCGAGCGTCATATCGAACTGATGTTGCAATTGCTGGACTCGCCACTGATACGCTGCCCACAGCAATGCCAAAAAGATGCAAGCGCAGAGAGCGCGAAACCAATTCGTCTGGTAATACGCGGGTGTGATGGAGAAATCCAGCCTTGAAGGCGTATCGTCCCACACGCCGTCACCGTTGGACGCCATCACTCGGAAGGAATACTTCCCGGGAGGCAAATCGGTATAGAAGGCTTGGCGGCGCGTACCGGCGTCGTGCCAGTCATGGTTATAGCCGTCCAGTCGGTAACGAAATTTCACCTTCTGTGGAATCAGAAATGTTGGCGAAGTGTAATCAATCTGCAAGTCCCGGGGATGCGGCGAGAGCTTGAGGTCACCGGTTGCTGCGAATTCCTTTCGGTCGACAATGACGGATTCGATATATGTCTCTGCTGGCAGCGTTTTCTCCGAGAGCCTCGACGGATCCAGCATCTGCAAGACAAAACCGTTCGGAAACCATAACCGCCCATCCGAAGACTCAGCGGCAGAATTGAAAGATGGCCCCCCCTGTGGACGCGCCCCGTCCAATACGTCATACACATGGGCTTGAACGACTGCCTCTGGATTGGCCCACCAGCGCTGGAGCTCGGAATCCGGTAGCTCAACCACGCCGCACGCGGTATAAAGCCACCAACGTTTCGCGTCGTCTTCAATGAACGAAATTATGGAGTCGCACGGTAGGCCGTTCTTTTTTGTCATTATCTGCACTTTATCCTGCCGCAACCCGACGAGGCCATCCTCGGAAGCGGCAAGGACGGAACGGTCTTTGCCGGCGATAATCTGGTGGCTAACAGGAGAGCCCTTTGGATTTAACGCGAACTTCTCGACAGCACCATGGCGGAACAGCGCAAGGTCTCCCTTTAGAGTTCCTATCCAAATACCTCCCTGCGGATCGGGCGCGAGCGTATGGCCCGGCGGCACTTGCGAGGCAGAGAACTCTTCGCGCACTTGGAAATCGCGAATACGCACCAGCTTTCGTGGGTTGCCTGCGCATTCTGCCCAAACATTCCCATCCACGTCTTCGGTCATCCCAACCACTAGACCCAGCGGATTGTGATTTGGTTCGGCGAGGCGCCGGAAGCGCCCGTTCTTGAACAGATACAGTCCATCATCCACGCCCACCCACATATTGCCGGCGTGGTCTTCAATCATTGAGGCCACTTGATGACCCGGAAGGCCGTTGCCCGCGCGAATGGACGAGACGTTCCCGTTAACGACGTGATCGAGCGATCCAGAGTTCGCAACCCAGATGCTGCCATCGTGGCTGGCCACAACGCCTGTTACTCCATCATTTCCCAATCCTTCCACTGTCGAAAAAGTGACAATCCGCGGATCGCGAAAGCTATCGACACCATTCGTAGTCCCAGCCCATATGATTCCCTCTCTGTCTTCAAACAGAGCCCCGACCGTATCGCTGGATAGGCCTTCGGTTCGGCCGTAGTGCTCCACAAGACCCCTGCGGATGCGGAAGAGGCCTTTGCCGACGCTAGCGACCCAAAGACTGCCATCACCATCGACAATCATGTCGTAGACCGATATTTTACTTCCATCGAAGTTGGGGGTTACGAAGGGCCGAAAGACCCCATCCTTCAATTGTCCAAGTCCCAGTCCGGGCCCTGCCGCAGCTATGCCGACCCAGAGCGATCCATCGGGGCCACGGGCCAGTCTATTTATCCCGATGTCACCTGCATTGGATTTCAGCCCTTTAATGGGATAGATCTGCGAGACGCCGGCACGCCAGTGGACAAGGGTCGTCTGTCCTCCAACCCAAAATCCCCCTTCTCCGTCGCGCAGCACGGCATCGGCCGGGGAGATCGGCATTCCATCGGACTTCCCGAAACACTTCGTCGCGCGGTCTGTAATATGGCAAAGTGGCGCGTCTGAAATCGTGTTGGAGGCTCGCGCGACCCACAACGTCCCGTCGGGATCTAGGCTAACGCCGGCATGGCCACCGATTCCTTCTAGCCCAAACTCGGCGATGACGGCGCCATCCTTGACATGAGCTATTTCGTGGTCTCCTATCGCCCAAAACCCGCCTGCATGATCGGCAATGACGACGTCTAGGTGGATTGAACCAATCTTGGCAGGCAGAACCCAAGGAAGGAAGCGGACACCATCAAATTTGTACAAACCCTGTTCAAGTGCTGAAAACCAGAGAAAACCATCGGAGGTTTGCGTAATGGAAAACATGCCCGCCGGCAAGGAGCCGTCTTGTATTCGCCAAGAAGTATGTATGTATTGACTGAGATGTTTGCTCGGATCGAGGGCGTGAACTGAGCCTGCCATCAGCAATACGCAGGTGAGGTAACAGCCCAACGTGGCAATCGTTGTGCGTCGTGAGTTAAAGCAAAGCAGAAGTGATCGGCGAGAAGCTATCTCTCTCATGGTCGCGAACGCCCTCAGACAAGTTAGCCCGCGAACAGCACCAGAATCCCGGGAGACACAAGCAAAAGAAAATCCTTCAATTTGCCGGCGCCTCTATCGCGACCTAATGTAGCACTCTTGGAGGCATCCTTGTCAGCGATACGTCAACGGGCTCTCAAAGGAATGATCATTTAGAGATCGGACCAAGATAACAACTGCCCATGGTTTCGAACTACCGGCGCCTGCCCTTGGTAGCCTTCCACAGAGAGCGTTTCTCTTTGCACCTGAGTTTGCGCCAATGCCATGAGTGCCGACATTAAAATTGCACCAACGATCACGGACTGCTTCATGATGCTGAACATCGAGTGCTCCGTGGATGAGAATCGCAGTTGAAGAGCAGCGTGCCTCATTGCTGTGGTGGTTCTGCCACGCTACTGCCTGGTACGGCGAATTGGGCCCGAGTGAGTGGAGGGAGTGAAGACTCGACCTGCATATCCATCATCAAATCGACGCGACGCTCCAACTGAAAGAACTTCGAGACGGTGAGAGCCGGCAACACTTTGTTGAACTTCTTGTAGTATTTCTTCTTCAACTCGGCCAGACGAGAGTCGCAGTCCAACAACTGAGCTGCCATCGCTTTGGCTTCAGCGTCAGTCAGATTCGGATACTTCTGCGCGTACTCTTTGATGACCGCGACACGACGATCGTCTAACCTCGATCGTTCGTACTCGTATTCGCGATAGATCGGCCAGAATGCCGCGCCGTCTTTGTCATTGAAATTCATTCCTGTTGTAACGAGAGTATCCCGGCTGGCTTGCATATTCGTCCTCAGCAGGGCGATGGTCGAGTCCAGAGTGGGCTCCTGATCTTGAGCACGGCCAAGAGGGCATAATGCGAACATCGCAAATGTGGCAATGAGTAACACGCAATTCTTCATCATTGGTAAACTCCTAAGCTTTTTTGTGTGGTTCACAGGCGCAGTGGAAAGTGCGCTCAATAACGTCTTGTGAAACAGCTCCTCTAAAGAACGAAAATCAGTTGCACGATTTGTAGGCACGCTACTAGCCGAATGCATCTCAGAACCCAACTCATTTCTTATGTTGTAGTTCGGCCGTACACTCGGCTCTGCACCCCATACCCTGCCCAACAACGAACGGGCTGCCCTCATGTGGTCATCCGCGAGAATCGAAGATTTGCCGTCCATTGGAGTATTCACGAGCCCTATTCGACGTGGGTCGCCTCTCCCGCGGAATCTATGGTCGCCGCGATTGACTCCGGCGCCTCGCCCTTCTTCATCACGATCACGCACATCGCTCCTACCCCTCCCCAGAAAACGGTGCGCGCACGCCGGCACAACGCCAGCGTCAATCCCGTTGTACTCGTCACGCCAAACATCTTTGCGATGAGCATGCTCCCGGCCTCATAAGTTCCAAAGTTGCCCGGGTTCAGTGCACCCACCAGGTTGATCACTTTCGTCAGACCTTCCACGATGAATGCGCCGCTTATCGTGAACCCTGTTCCCATAAACCGCAGGATGACGAAGACCTCCAGGACTGCAAGCATGTGCCATAGGAGATTGAATACCAATGTTGCCCAGAACGCGGCTGGCGCTTCATCACGAAAGCTCAAGAGGTTGTCTTCCGCCGAGTCGATGATCGGCTGTTTATCGCTGATCCACGCATGCAGCCGGGGCACCCGGCCGATCGTCCTGGTTGCACGACCCACCAACTGCCACCGGTTTCTAACCGCTATTGCCGCGAGGATCACCACCGACACCAACACAGTAGTGAGCAACACTGCATAGATTCGCCACCTAACGGAGATAGGACCAATCATTAGAGTGGCTGCGATGCCCAGGACGGTTACCACTAGGGCGCTGAAGGTGTGCAGAGCTCCGTCAATCGCGCCAGCCGATAATGCATTCGACAACGGCACTGAGCGACCCAACAGCGATATGCGCGTCCCCTCGCCAACCACCTTTCCGGCGATACCAAATTGTCCGATCGCGTCCGAGATCAGTTGCGAGACGAAGCTACGAGACCAGGAAAGGCTGCTGATATCGCACGTAAACGCCTGTCTCCAGGCGCACGTCTTGGCTAACTGAGAGAGACCTCCCAAAAGAATAACGATAGCGAATCCCCAGCCGATGGCGTGCACTTGTTTCCAAACGTCTCCCGCGCCGCTTCGAAATACCAAATAGCCGAGTAGACCGATCCCGAGGAGAGCGGCGCAAAGTCTGCTAGATAGCTGAATCAGAAACTGCCTTCTCGATGCGGCACCGCCATTGTGGGCCCGCCTAGAAATATTTCTCCACCTGCTCGCCTTGCTCGGTCTCTGCTTCTGCTCGATCCCTATCAGCGCAGATTCGATAATGGAATTACTTGCTCCCACGTCGCTCTCCCCATGTTCCAGTCGTCACGGACTTGGACAAAGGGGAGAAGAGCAGATGGGTTGCCAATTGGAATGTCCCTGTAAAGCTGCCAATTATGCGCATTTCTGACGAGCCAACCGGCAATCAGCATGCCCTGCCTTGGGCACTGCCTCGATGTGGGCAGCGGCTCAGAGTACGAACCGTGCCGACATGGCGTAGTTACAGCCGCCTGCCGCGGGCATTTTTTGGAACATTACATGCAAGCTTCATGCAGTTCATGTGCGCACGAAACGCCGTCGGCGAATAGAGGTGCGACGTACTTGGTCCCAGCTCTCCCCAAGTACTGACGGACCAAGTGGCCCGTACCTCATCCGACGGCCTTTTCGGCAGCAAGCGAATCGCCTGATTCCTATGTCACTCATCTCACAGGCGCTGAAACCACGATCGATATTGATCGCGACCGATTTCTCCCAGCCTTCAGAAAAAGCACTGCGGCATTCGCTGGCACTAGCTCGGTTTTATGGTTCGAGATTTTGCCTGGCACACGTGGTGTCCTCCCTGGGTCTGACAATTGCAGGTCCTGATGCTATCGCTGCCTGTGAGGAAGCAGCTTTGCGCGACGCCTCGCAGTTAGAGGCATCGCTTCTCGGAACCGGGGCTCTCAACGGCATTCCATACAAATTCATCGTTAGACAGGGCGATCTGTGGCCAGAATTGCAAGAAATCATGCGCGAAGAAAACACGGATCTCGTTGTCGTCGGTACACACGGACGGCAAGCCATGGGCAAGCTGTTTTTCGGTTCAGTCGCGGAACAAATTTTTCGTCAGGCAGGCTGCCCGGTATTAATTTTCGGGCCGCACTCGCAACCGCTCCCCTGGGTTAATTCTTCCTGGAGAAGCCGAACATTTCTGTTTGCAACAGACTTCGGGCAGGGGTCGCTCCGCGCACTGTCCCAGTCCGTTGCGGCTGCCAATCACTTCGGAGCCAAGCTCGTTTTTCTGAATTTAGTTCCGGCCGTTTCGCACGCACGTACAGAGCCACGGAAAGAGCAGGAGAAGGCATACTTGTCAGCTCGGCAACGGATTGCAGAACTTGTCCGTAAAGCAAAACTTGAGATCAGCCCTGAGTGTCGGGTCGAGTTCGAATCAAACGAGCCGGTAAGCGAGCGGATCCTGGCGACCGCTGAAAGACTGCAGGCGGACCTTATTATTATGGGATTACATCCTCCGGCTCAGGCGGGAGTGATATCCCACTTCAATTGGACGACAGCATATGAGGTCATTTGTTATTCCTCGAGCCCGGTCCTGACTGTTAATCGTGCGCCAGGGCAAGAATATTATGCGACCGAGAGCCTCGCGAGTGACAGCGCCGTCCTTGGGGCATATGGATCTTAATCCGCGTTCGTGGGTGCGGCATGGGCTGGGAGACGGGACCGCGACTGGCCGTCAACCAGATGAGTAACCGCCGCGAATAGAAGTCCAATCGAGACTCCTGCCATTAGCATCCCGACCATGCTTTCGAACGGGCCCAACAAACGCCACTTCGACGGTAGCATCACATCTCCGTAACCGACTGTCGCATAGCTGCTCGCCGAAAAGTAGAACGCGGATTCCCAAGATGGCAAGCAAAGCCACCGATAGCAACTCGCCCACAACAGAATGACGATGCCGTGCAGAATGATGACGGCTACGGTGGTTTGCATGACGAGTGCGGCGCAGCGAACCACCCGCACCTCCTGAGTCTCTCTGGGAATACTTCTTATCCAAATGATGAGCGCGGCAGCCCCGCCGCACTGGATGGCGAGAGTAATCAATACCAGCAGAACGGCTGCACCGGTTTGTTGGAGGAAAATCATTTTAAGTTAGCAGCGCACAATTTTGTCGCCGTGAACGCCTTTCATCACATTACGAGTATCCACCACTAAGGATGCGTGCTGCGCGATCCGGGCGTAATCGTAATCCGAATGATCCGTGACGATCAGCACACAGTCGTACTTGGAGAGGTCGTCCACGGGCACGCATTTCATCTGCAGATCGTAATGGCGCCCCTTGCCAATAAAGGGAAAATAGGGATCGTTGTAGCTGACTTGAGCGCCATCCTTTTGCAGCAGCTCAATGATTGTGAGGGCTGGAGATTCGCGCAGGTCGTCGATGTCTTTCTTGTAAGCAACCCCGAGGACCAGCACTTCGGCGCCTTTCAAAGCCTTTCCTTGTTTATTTAGAGCTTTGCTGACGCTCGAGACCACGTGATAGGGCATGGCACTGTTGATCTCTCCGGCCAGTTCGATGAAGCGGGTCTGAAAATCCCACGCCTTCGCCTTCCAGGACAGATAATAAGGATCAACCGGAATGCAGTGCCCGCCCAAGCCCGGGCCGGGGTAGAAAGCCTGAAAGCCAAATGGCTTAGTGGACGCGGCATTGATGACTTCCCAAATATCCAGCCCCATCCGCAATGACAGAAGCTTTAATTCGTTGACCAACGCGATGTTCACGCACCGATAGATGTTCTCCAGCAATTTCGTCATCTCGGCGACGGCGGGTGAAGATACCGGCACAACTTTGTTGAAGATTGATCCGTAGAGGGCCCCGGCCAACTCGGAGGCTTGGGAGTTCAGACCTCCTACCACTTTCGGGATGTCGCGGCGGGCGACGCTGTCATTCCCGGGATCTTCTCGTTCGGGAGAAAAGGCGACGAAAAACCTATCCTCTCCGTCAGCCATTGGGTCGCGGGCAGCCTTCAAACCGCAGCCATTACCTTCCTCCAAGATTGGAATTAGCACTTCCTCGGTGGTGCCGGGATAGGTCGTGCTCTCAAGCACCACCAACTGGCCTGCACGGAGATGCGGTGCGATTGCCCTGGCAGTGTTGGTAATAAAACTGAGATCCGGCTCTCGATATTCGTCCAAAGGAGTAGGCACACAGATGATGATGGCATCCATTTCGGTGAGGCTCGAAAACTCTGCGGTCGCACAGAAACCTTGCGAGCGTGCCGCCTGAATCTCCGCGGGTGGAATTCGACAAATGTAGGATCCACCCGCGGTGAGAGTTGCGACCTTACGCTCGTCAATGTCAAAACCCATGACCCGGAACTTCGCTTCGGTATAGAGCAAGGCGAGCGGCAGCCCTACGTATCCGAGACCTATCACGCCCACCTGGGCCTCACGCGTTTCGATTCTAGTCTTCAATTCTGAGAATAGGCTGGCGGCGCTGCTGCAAGTAATCATGACAATCTCCTCTATGAACAATCACTTCCCATGGCTAATGTGAGTACTGGAACTCTTCGGTGGTTAGGTCAGTTGTCGCCGCCTCCTCCACTGGAGGGGTCTCCCACTTGATCAACTTCAGATCCAATACAAAGATCGAATAGATCACTGGGACAAGCAGTAGCGTGACAAATGTCGCGATTGTGAGACCACCAATCTGGGCGTAGCAGAGAGGCTCCCAAAGGGGTCCCCCGTGAATGGCCAGAGGGATAAGCCCAAGCACAGTCGCGCCGACAGTGATCATCACCGGCCGCAATCGCACAATGCCGGCATCGAGCAGAGCTTCTCGTAAAGGCTCTCCTCTCTCGTGCGCTTCTTCGATGAAGTCGAACAGAACGATGACGTGACTGACGATCACCCCCACAAGGCTCGCGACTCCCAGGAACCCCATAAATCCGAAGGGCTGTCCCATAACGACTAGTCCCGCCAGAGCGCCTGTCATTCCGTATGGGATTGCAGCGAACACCAGAAGCGGCTTGACGGCACTTTTGAACTGCATGACCAAGGCGATGTAGATCAGCAGCACTGAGATCGCCATGACCACGCTAAGTTCCTTGAAACCTTTCTGCTGCTCGTCGTATTCCCCTCCGATCTCGAGGAAATAGCCGGGAGGCAGGTTCTTCTGGAACTCCTTGATTTTCGGCAGCAGCGGCGTGAGCACTTGAGAGGGCAACACACCTGGAATTGGGAACGCCGATACCGTCACCGTTCGAAATTGATTACGGCGCTTTATTTTCGATACCGCCATTTCCGTTGTAACGTTCGAGACCTGTCTCAGAGGTACGCGCTGATTGCTCGTCAGGGAATATACGTACGCATTTTGTATGTCAGAGAGCCCGGCGCGTTCCTCCATCCGCAAACGAACCGCAATAGGGATTTGTTTGTCAGCTTCCCGGTAAGTTGAGACTGGTAGTCCACTCTCCGCCGCGGCGGATGACAGGGCGATGTCAAGGTTCGTGATTCCGGAAAGGTTGGCGCGGTCGGGGTCAACTTTCAGCCGCACATTCATCGCAGGCTCTCCCCAGTCATCTCGCACCCGAGTCGCATTGGGTTGGGCCCGAAAGACTGCCTGCAGTTGGCCAGAGAGACGGTGCAGAACGTCGATCTCCGGACCTGAAATTCGAATGGAAACGGGGATGCCAACGGGCTTGCCGGTTTCCAGTTGCCGCACATCGACGCGGGCTCCTGGGACTTCGCGGCTGAGCGCGGTCTGCATCGGCCCGACGAACTCGTTGGTGAAATGCTTGTCGGCAACCTCGACCAGGATCTGCGCGTAGTTGAGCTGTTGGCGCTCGGGGTCGACCGAGAACCAGAACCTGGGGCCGCCGCCGCCCACAAATGTGGTCAGCGATTTCAGAACATCCTTCTTATTGTGTTCCCTTCCAAATCGCTCAGCCTCTTCCCGAATTACACTTTCTGCCTTTTGTGCGACCGCATCCGTTGCTCCCAGCGGGGCATCGGGCGGAAGCCAGACATCTATGTAAGACAAGTAGGAGAGGTCCTTGGGAAAGAACTGCGGTTTCAGCATGGAGAAAAACACGCCGCCCAGAGCAATCACAATCAGCGAGGCAGCGAAAGTACCCCAACGATGTTCGAGTAAGAAGTTTCCCACTCGATAGTAGAGCGCCGGGAACCCGTGCTTTCGTCGCTCGGACATGGGCTCCTCAAGCTGCTTGGGCGCTTTGATCATGTAATACGCAATCAGCGGCATGAAGGTGAACGAAACAATGACGGACGCGACCAGAGTGCAAGTCATTACCACGGGCAGGCTGTAAAGGAAAAAGCCTGTGTCGCCGCTCAGCATGAGGAACGGCAGGTAGGCGACTATGTTGGTGATGGTGGCAAACACAATCGCTTTCGCCAGTTTCGTTGGTCCAATCCAGGATGCGAGCTCACGCGGGGAGCCGGAGCCCAATTCGCGTTTGATCGCATCTCCCGCTACCACTGGCATATCGACCAACAATCCCAGGGCGATGATTAACGTCGCAATCGAAACCTGTTGAATGTCAATACCAAGCACATGCACCATACCGAAGGCCATGGCAAGGCTCAGGGGAATAGAGGCGGCCATTAGCATGGCAGCACGCCAGTCCCAGAATCCGATCAACGCGACGATTACGACCAGCGCAATGGCCTCATATAGACTGCCCATCAACAAACTGACGAGTTCCTTGACCTGCCGCGGCTGGTCCGAAGTGCGGGCCACGACAAGATCGGCGGGCAATTGGGGGCGCACATTCGCGAGCGCTTTGTCGACCGCTGCGCCGAATTTGAAGATCTGTTCTCCCGATCGCATCTGAACGGCCAGTGTGATGGCGCGGTTTCGATGCCAGCTTCCGTTCGGCTCGCGAGAGACCATGTAGTTCAGATATCGGGCAGGCGTCTGATATGCACGCGAGATGTCCACAAGATCGCGCAAGTAAAGCGGCGCTCCAGTGGCGGACGATGCGAGGAGCACGTTGCCAATATCCTTTGTGCTCTTGAACTCCGCGGTAGCGTCAACCAGGACATTTCGAGACTGGGTCTGAACGATTCCACCTGGGGCAGTCACGTTGCGCGCATTCAGGACGTCTTTGATCTTTGTGGGCTGTAATTTCAAGGCTGCCAGACGCGCGTCCGAGTACTCCAGATAGATCTCTTCGGGAAGAACTCCCACGCGCTGCACCTTCGCTACTTCCGGTACGCGTTGCAGCGTGCGCTGGATCAAGTCGGTAAAGTCATCAAGCTGGCGATAGGAATACCGGTTATTGGCTACCGCTGCGATTCGCTCTTTTGTGGATTGAGGATCGCGAATGATAATCGGACCCCATGCATCGGGGTGGAAGTCGTACTCCTGAAGCTTTTTCTCAATGAACTGCTGTCCGTATGCGCGGATTTCGTCATCCGATTTTGCCGTCGCAAAGTCGATCCCGGAACAACTTCCGACGGACAGGGAACGAACATCATGGGCGACTCCATCCCGCTGGGCCTGCGCAGAGAGGATGACAAATGGACGTTCAACCACGGCAGGTGACACTGATGCCGGGTAACAGTACATAACGGTCACGCGGCCGCTGGTAGCTCCCTGACGTACTTTCTCAATCGCATCCCGTACACCGCGCGCGCGCAACGCAATTTCAAAGTCGGGAACGGCCGGACTGGAGACGGTCAGCATCAGCGCTGCCGTGTCTCCGAAATCGCTGATCCAAGTGATCGGTCCCGCGCCGTCGGGAAGGTCCGTGACCTGGTTCAGTCTTTGTCCAATATCCTGAAACTCCTGCTGGGTGTTTTTGATATTGTCCAACAGTCTGACTTGCACAACGGAAATGTTGTCCTGAGTGGTGGACTCCACACGGTCCACCTTGCTGTTTCCGGTGACCGCTTGTTCGACTTTTCGCGTGACGAGTTGCTCGACCTTATCTGCGGAAATCCCTGGCCAAGGGGTGATTGCCAGTGCGATGCGCACAGGGATGTCGGGGTCCTTGCGCTTGGGCATGTTCATGTATCCGAACACGCCCCAAGCCAGAGTTGCGAACAGCGCCACCCACGCAATCTGCCGGTTGTTAACAAAGAATTGCGCGATGTTATTAGAGTTCTTGGATTTCATTGAAGGACCTCTACAGGCTCGCCATCTTTAAGCAGATTGGCGCCGTTGGTGATGATGCGTTCTCCGGTTTGGAGCCCGCTGATGACCGTGACGTCACTGCCATTGATCGTGCCTATGTCGACGGCGTGGAGACGAGCGACTTGACCGGCACTCGAGTCGGAGACGACGAACACCCCGTATTTACCGTCTTTCGCTTGTACTACTGCGGAAAGTGGCACTAGCAGCGCCGGCGTTCGACTCGCGGCGTCGGTATTCGCGAATTGCAAGGAGCCAATCATGCCCACCCTCAACAGGTGATCGTGATTCGGGATCGCGACTTCGACTTCGAAATTACGAGTAATCGAATCCGCCGCTGATGACATGCGGCTGATTCGCGCATGAAATGTGCGCGTGGGGAACGCGTCGATGGCAACGTCCACCGGTTGTCCAACTTTGACGGAACGGACAACGGTGTCGGGCACTCCAACGACAATCTTGACGATGTCGGTTTTGGCGAGTGCGAATGCGGGCACGCCAGGTCCAACGAAGGCACCGAGCTCGATGGCTTTCTTCACGATGTCGCCATCGAAAGGTGCAACCAGGGAGGTGTCACGCAGAGCAATTTCAGTCTCGCTGGTAAGGGCCCGCGCGGATTTCAATTGCTGCTGGCTGGCGTCGCATTGTGCGCGAGCCGAATCGTAGTCGGGCTTGGTGAGACTTTCCGCGTCGTAAAGATGCGTAGCCCGATCGAAGTCGAGCTTGGCCTTCTGAAAAACGGCGTCCGCGGCGGCGGCCTGCGAGGAGGCCTGGTGTACTTTGTCCTCGTATTCAGACGACCGGATGCGGACGAGCACAGCTCCCCGGCTGACCCGATCTCCTTCCGCAATGTCGCGCATCCTGCCATCCTGGCCGCGCATTTGTTTAAGGGAAATGACGTACCCGGGAATCCTGAATGCCAGAGGAACTTCCGAATCAGGCGTCACTACGGCCGAGAAGCGCAGGCCATCGGCGCTGAAGCCGGCCTGCTTCTCGATGGCTTGAGCCTGCACTCCCTGCGGGGGTTGATTGATTGGCTTATTCGAGCTACAGCCGACCATAACAAGCATCAATGAAAAAACGGCGATTGTGGTTCTCACTTTTATTCCTCTCCCATCGCGCGGCGCAAATCTGCCAGTGAACTCCAATAAGAAGAGAGCGCCTGCTGATACTGAAAAGCGGTTTCCGAACTTCGAGCCTGAGCCTGTAACAAATCCTTTACGAGAGCTGCTTGTTCTTCGTATTTGTTGGTGGTAACGCGGAACTCCTCATCGGCCGCTTCATGACCCGTGCGTGTGGCTTTCAGCAACAACGCAGACTCTTTCCACTTGCGGTACTTGGCGGCGACTTCCACCCCGATCTGTGATTCTGTCTCTTGTGCACCATTACGCGCCTGGGCCAGTGTGTTTGATTTCTCGCGTACTCGATTGCGGCGGCGTCCCCAATCGAATGGTTCCCAAGTCAACGCAAAGCCGGCCACACCGACATTCGTCGGAAGGACCTGCACGTTCTGCACTCCCATGTAGCTAACCGCAAGACCAAGGTCCGGTATGTATTCGGCCTTCGCAATGCGGCGGTCGTAGTCGGCTTGTTTTTGCTTGAGGTGGGCCTGGCGGATCTCAGGGCGACGCTGCGATGCCTGCTGGCGCGCCTCTTCCAGACTCAGCGTTGTCGTGTCTTCCTCAGGGATAAAATCAACACGAAAAGGGGTGGACAGATCCCGCCCTAGAAGTTGATTCAGGTGCTCGTGCTGTGTGGCGAGTCCGTTCTCCGCAACTGACAAGTCATATTGCGTCTTTGCCAACCGCGCATCGACCTCTAACTGATCTCCTTTGAGTACCGTCTTCTCTGCGATGTAACGGAGCGTAACTCGCTGTGCCTCTTCCAGAGTGCGCACTCCTACGCGGGCCGCATCCACTGCAGCCTGGGTTGCGACAAGTTCGAAATACGCGCTTCGTACTTCGGCCGCGATTTTCTGCCGCTCTGCGCGAACGTCCTCTTTCGCGATCTCACCTCCCAGCTCCGTCGCGCGAATTCCCAATCCGATCTTGTACTGCTGGGTAAGCGGCTGATCGATGCTTCCGTTCAAAAATGCAGTTAATCTTGCCGGGGTGTGAACCTTGGCGTCCGTTGACGGAATAGGACCCGTCGATGGATACGTCCCGAACGCTCCCTTCGCGAAGGTGAAATCAAACGGCTGCAGCAGTTCGCCACCCAGGACTGAAAATTGGAAATGTGGCAGTCGCTTAGTGCGCATCGTGGCTACCTGGAAGTCATACTTTTGCGCTTCCAAGACTGAGTTCTTCACCAGTCGATTGTTCGAGAGAGCAAGGGAGACTGCGTCGTCAAGGGTAAGAAGCGGGTCGTCCTGCGTGGCTTGTTGTGCACAGCGACCCGATCGGTGACGCCAAGACGAGAATCGTAAGGAGCAGGGCGATATGGTTTCGATTTCATCATTCTTCTACCTGGAACTTTGGCTGAGGCCTGACGGCACTTTGAATGTTGAGCGCATCGTGCTGTCGCTCGTGTGCTCCAAAGATTGCAGGTGCCATGCCAACCTGGAGTTCTTCCAAGTTCTTGAATCAGAAGTGCAGACGTCCCAGAATGCTGAAGGATGCCCATATCCGGTCGATAGGCGCTGCCCTCATGCGGGCACTGGCAGCAGTGGCTCGTCGTTCGAGACTTCCCGCGAGCAACGAGGATGGTTCGAGTGACACTCTGAAGGATAAGTTCAAAAATCGCAGGCGAGCCATCCGCGCATAACGGAGGTTAGATATTCAAGTGTGGTTTTGATGGAAGGCAGGTCACGATCTGCACATGGAGCAGCTCTCCAGAGGATTGAGATGGCAATCCTCCAGGCCGACGAGCGCTCAGTGGCTTGTTATGTATGCCAGTTCATCGGCCGCGAGGACGATGTCCGTTTCCATTCGAATTGACTGGCGTTTGAATTCGAATCAAGCTTCCCCGTAAACCGGAGCTGAAGCCGTTCGCAAACGTCCCGGGAATACGAAGTCTCAGCAACGAACTGAGCTCCGAGTCGATTGACAAACAAAAGCACCTCTTCGCCCACGCTGTCGATAAACATTACGTCCGTAAGGTCGACAATTAATTGCAGTTTGCTATCGCAGCGCGTGACAAGCCTGCGGACTTCCTCAGCTCCCTCGCCGGTGAATCGGCCTTCCAGCCGGCAAATAAAAGCACGGTCTAGTTCTTCCGTTTGGACACGTAGCATGATGCCTTCCTCTACATTTATTTATGAACCCGAATGACCTAGCGTGTTATCCCTGCAGCTTTTCTGCCACGAACTCTCGGTGCAACCTATTGAGGCTAAACAGTCTTTCGAATGTGTGCCGCTGTGAAGAACGGGCAGTGCCAGCATGAGGGCATATTTGGTGCGGTCTAAAAAACAAGGCAGCCGAAGCAGCTGCCTCGAGAGAGTTGAAGAAAGCGACAACCCGGAACTCGCTAGTATAAATACCAGGCCGCCGGGAGGCACGGCGGAGTGCGTGTCCTTCTCTAGCCTGAGACAGCACTTCTATTGCCGGAACAGGACTCTGGATTTAGGTATTGAGATACAAGACGTTAAGAAGCATTTGGACCCACCCGACTGCCTTTGACTTGTCCTTATGCTGGCGGGCGACCGCATGCTGTCAGGCCGAATAATCAGCGCGCGTTATGCTGAGCCTGCGCATCTTGTTCTGCAGCGTGGTTCTCTTGAGGCCGAGGCGCTCTGCCGCTCCGCCTTTGCCTGCGATTCTTCCGGACGCGCCTTTCAGAGCATCGAGGATTGCCTGCCGTTCTGCCTGCTCGAACGTCGACGCCGCTGCAACAACAGTGCGGCCAGTGGACCGGTTCAGCTCCCCTCGTGGCACATTCAATTCATCCCCTTGCGTGAGTATCACGCATCGCTCAATAAAATTCTCCAGTTCGCGGATATTTCCCGGCCAATCAGCATTCACCAGAGCGTCCATCGCCGGTTTGGGGACCGATCGGATGCGCTTCTGCATACGCCGGGAGAGGCGCGCCACGAAAAAGTGGACGAGGAGTTGAATGTCTTCGCGTCTCTCGCGCAGCGGTGGGATTTCAATCGGGAACACCCTCAGCCTGTAAAAAAGATCCTCGCGAAACTGGTTGTTTCGGATCATGCTTTCGAGATCCCGATGTGTGGCTGCAATCAGACGAACATCAACGTGGATGGTTTTGCTGCTTCCTAGGCGCTCGAACTCCTGCTCCTGCAAGGCACGCAGAAGCTTTGGCTGTAAATCCATAGTGATGTCGCCGATCTCATCGAGAAACAGAGTGCCGTGATCCGCCAACTCAAAGCGGCCTCGCTTCTGGATGAGCGCCCCGGTAAAGGCCCCCTTTTCGTGGCCAAAGAGTTCGCTTTCCACCAAACCAGAAGGAATCGCCGCACAATTCAGGCGGACAAATGTGCGCTCCCGTCGCGGACTGAGATTATGAAGCGCTCGTGCCACCAGTTCCTTGCCCGTACCGGTCTCGCCATGCAGTAACACCGTTGAACTCGTCGGAGCAACGATCGTGATCTGATCAAGCACTTTGCGTATGGCGGCACTCTTGCCGACTATGTCTTCGAAGTTGAATTCAGATTCGATTTCCGATTCGAGGTACAGCTTCTGCTCTTCCAGATCGTCGCGCGACGCCCGGAGCCGTCCGTAAGCTAGAGCATTCTCGAGAACCAGGGATGTCTGTGTGCCGATCTGCGACAGCAGATCGCTGTCCGCTGGGTTAAAGCCATCAGCCCTGCGACTGCACATGGTCAACAGGCCCAAGGGGCCGTCGGCTCCCATCAAAGGCACCATGACGGCGGAGAGGAGGGATTCAGCTCGGGACGCTTCGCGAAGGGCGGGAGGTATATCTGCTCCAAGCGGCGAGTAATACTGCGGAGTCCGGAGGTGCGACCATTCACTCCATAGTTTCGTGGGCTCGACAACAACAACCTTTTCAAGAAAGCCCTTTCCAGTCGGAAAATCGAGGAATCTACGCTCCAAGCGACCCGACTGCTTGTTAAAGAGCCACAATGACGTGAGATCGTTGCCCAAATGCTTGCGCATCGACCCCGCTACAGCCTGAAACAAGTCATCCGCTTCCAGCTTATTAACGATATGGTTGTTGATTTCCAACAACAAGCTGAGCCGATCGCGCTGCTTTACGACTTCCCGGTGGTAAAGTGCGGCGCTATCCCTTGCCAGCGCACACTCGAGCGCCACGGCCACGTGCGAGGCCAGGGCACTGAGCATCTCGACATCTTCCGGGGCGAATTGCTGCCCCTGCAACTTCGGAGTCGAAAGAATTCCGTAGCGTTTCTGAGCGGTCGATACTGGGAACAAGTAGGTGCTTCGTCCCGCGACTTCGGCGGCAAAAGGAGCCAGGTCTGGATGCTCCAACATTGCGAGCGATAGGTCCTGAACGAAAACCGGCTTCTGTTCATCCAGCACTTTTGCCACTACACCGGTGAGTAGCAGTTTGGCTCCACGAGTTATTGCGGGAGCGTCCGGATCTCGATCAAACTCGAAGCTGGATAAGCTGTCCCCGTCATCGCTGAGCACATAGAGTTCGGCCCCGTGTAGTCGGGAAGTACTGGACAGCACACCGCGCAAGCTCTGCAGAACGGCTTTTACCGTTGGCTGATCGGCCAGGGCAGTGGACGCACCTAGCAGCATTCGATATCGATCTTCGGTGATGGTCATGACACGTGAACTCTCCGCAATTACCGGTTTACAGCTCGAGCGACCGGGTCTTCGTAAGGGACTGCAATCTATCGGTCTGAGGATCTAACTACCAAGCATGGGTCAGCGCGCTAAAAACGTATTCGTGACGCCTCGGGCGAACTCTGAAAACGCTCGCCACATGGCTGCATCCGATTTTGCGCCTTCAAGTATCTGCCAACCATGTTCCCTCTGCAATCGCGATCCCAATGATTCCAGACGGCAACCTCGGCGATGTCGAGTTCCGACTAAAATTTTTATCGTTCACTCCCCAGCGACTGCGGAACCGTAGCAAGGAGTTTGTCGATGGCTACCTCCGTAGTTCGATTCATCTCGGATACGACCCCGGCTACGCTTCGTTGAGACACCGGTCGGGTTTCGGAAACAGCGTTGCTCCAGACCGTTGCACCGGTTTTGACACTTATGATTTGTGCAGACATTGCAATGTCCACCTTTACCCCCTCCTGGTAATCCACTTCCTCGAGCTTTTCCAGCTTTCCACTGAAGATAAAGTCATGGTCCGGACGCCCGTTATACGTCGAGACCGTGGAATATTGACCACTGGCGCGCAGATGATCGACGACGGCCCCGGTCACAAGTGTTCGCGGATCTGACGCCCAACGGTGATATTCGTAAAAACCGAGCTGCTCAGGTGTGCTTCGGTACACGATCGGCCCCTGTCGCAAATAGCTCGGCGACTGGAACTCTCGTACTGCGATTGAGGTTCGGACCCTTTCTTTTGCTGGTGGATCTGGCGGGGCTGGCAAGTTGAGGGTGTAATAGGCCGGGTATCGTACCTTCCCTCCGCACCCAGTCAGAATCGTAGCAATGGCCAATGTCAATGCGAGCACATTTAAAAGTTTTTTCACAGTGATGCTCCTCTCGAGACCTATTTCGGAACCTGGCGATCCTCGGGCTGTTTCACGCGAACGAGGCTCCAGGGACGCTGCTTCAGAGAATTCGTGAACTGGTTGAGGTTGTCGGTCGCCTCGCGCAGGTTCTCCATAGTGTCATCGATCTTGAAATCGTTAGCCCTAACGACGGTCTGAACGGACTGCAGCAAGCCTTGAGCCTCTTCCAGTGTTGTCTGTAATTCAGCCAGATCCTTTCGCATGGGAGCGCGCAAATCCGTCACCGTGCCGTTTACATTCTGAATGGTGTCATCCGCATGTTCGCTAACTCTTGCCAGCTGGTCTGTAAGACGATCAATCTTTGGGCGCTCGTTCGCCACCAATCGATCAATGTTGTTCAGAATGGCTTGAACCTTTTTCTGATTTCGTGGTCCGGTCATGGTGTCCAGATTGGCAAGCAGATGGTTCACGTTCCCGCTGATGTCGTTAAGTTCTCCGTGGGCCTGCGTGATCAGCGTATTCGCGCTGTCCGCAACGGTCGCCAGTTTCCCAGCGATCTCATCGAGGCTTGCCGCTTCTTGTGAGGCTACGGTTGAGTCTGGAGGAAGGCGCCTGGCATCAATCGTGCCAGTCGTGATGGACAACGCCGCGCTGTTCATGACGCTGACGAATCCCAGCTTGGCCACTGATTTCTCATTCAGTGGAGTACCCTTTTTGACTTCAAGCAGAATCTCGATCCGGGTTGGATCGACAGTCCAAGGCCGCACGGCTGTAACTTTGCCTACGTTCATGCCTCCGTACAATACGGAAGCTCCGGGCTCAAGCCCTCCGGCGTATCGCAGGTAAGTACGAAAGTGCACAGTCCCGCCACTGTACTGTGCATTCACCAGATAGATCACCGTGAACGCGAATACAGCGAAACAGCCGAGGACGAACGCACCGACCTTTGCTTCGGTGGTCATGATTTTGCCTCCTGATTTTGCACATACCGTTCCAGATATGAGGCCAATGCCGGCATATGAACCGGGTTGTCCGGTACGCGATTCAGAAACTGATGCACGCGGGGATGTGAGTTCGCTCGTATTTCTTCTTTAGAGCCGACCGCGAGTAATTTCCCATTGAAGAGCATTGCAATCCGGTCAGCGATGCGGAAAGCGCTCTGCAGTTCATGGGTGACAACCAGCGCCGTGATCTGGAAAGTGTCCTTGAGAAATAAAATGAGTTCATCCAGTTCTGCCGCTACGATCGGATCTAGACCTGCGGAGGGCTCATCCAAGACCAGGATTTCGGGATCCAGCGCCAGAGCCCGCGCAACAGCCGCGCGTTTTTTCATGCCTCCCGACAACTCCTGGGGATGAAGTTTGCCAAAATCCGCCAGACCGACAACCGCCAACTTCATCCAAACGATCAGATCGATGATGGAAGGAGCCAGCGCGGTGTGCTCCCGCAGGGTGAGTGCGACATTGTCTTCCAGCGATAATGAGTTGAACAAAGCGGCGCTCTGAAACGCCACACCAACTGACCGTCGGATTGCCTTCAAATCTGCCGGGGAGCAAGCAGTAATGTCGGTTCCCTTGATCGAGATGCTGCCCGATTTCGGGCGCTCGAGACCGAGAATTTGACGCAACAGCGTGCTCTTTCCTGAGCCGCTGCCTCCCAGCAGAACAGTGATCTGGCCGGGTTCGATGTCAAGGTTCAAACCATCGAGCACACGTCGGCCATCGTATTCGACCACTAGATCGCGCACTGAAATCAGAGCCATTTAAGCTTTTCCTACAAAGTAAAAGATGGTGGTGAATATTGCGTCGGCAACGATGACGAGGAACGTTGACCGCACCACTGCCGAAGTTGTGGAGCGCCCCACTGCGTCGGGGCCGCCCCGGACACGAAGTCCTTCGAGGCATCCGACATGGGCAATAATGGTGGCGAATGCCAAGCTCTTGATCATCGCGGCGAGCACATCCCGCAACTCAATCGAGCTAAGCACGTATCGGAAATAGAGCAAGAGATTCAGGTGCGTGCTGAAGAACATAAATAGCCCTCCGGCGAGAATGCCGAAGAAGGCCGCGACAATACTGAGACAAGGAACAGCTACCAATGCCGCCAAATACTTTGGCGCTAACACGAATTCCACTGGCTCGAAGGCCATGACTTTCAGGGCATCGATCTCCTCAGTGACTTTCATGGTGCCGATCTCAGCGGCAAACGCAGATCCCGAGCGTCCGCTAACCGCGATGGCAGTCAATAGCGGACCAAGTTCCCGTGTGAAGCCGACTGCGACCAGATCGATGACGAAGTGCAAGGCCCCGAACCGCCGCAACTCAGAGGCTCCCTGCATGGCCAGGATGAATCCACTGCACATCGCCATCAGGGCAACCATTGGCATTGCGTCAACCCCGATTTCCAGCATTTGGTGCACAGCTGCGCGCCAGCGGTGTCGATTTCCCACCAGAGGTAGAGCCGAGCGAATCCCGCGCAGGGTCGCCCACAATTGAATATTGAGGCTCCCGACGTAGTCGAGTTGACTGAGAGTCTCTCTGCCGGCAATTTCGAGAAGACTCGCCATTAGACTGCCTCGCACCCAAGGTCTTTTATCCCAGTGCCCTTATTGAACAGGGACAGAATGCCCGTCGCTTCAAACAGACGGAGCAAGCGATCATGCAAGCCCTTCAGCCGAAGTTCAGTTTCACAGCTTCGTGCGATCTTTAATGCTTCGATCAGAGTGGCGACGCCGGAACTGTCAATGTGGGTGACGCCCGACAAATCAATGCTCACTGTCCCCGGATGTGGAGCGCGCAAAAGAGCGATAAGCTGATCGCGCACCGCTGGAGAGGAATCGATATCGATGCGACCGTGCAAGAATGCCAATGTGCCATTCTCGTCGACGGTCATCCTTCCCGCCTTCTCGACATTTTCCCTATTGTTGCTGAGCACGGAATTAGGTCCCTTCCAGCACAATGCTTATGCGTGTATGCCATCCAGCGAATTCCCAATCGATGATGGGAATCGCAATTCGAGTGCCGGAGCTCAGCGCTTCTAAGTGGGTGAAAATGGGCACTGTGTAAATCGTCAGTGCCCCAACTCGGGCACTCGATGAAAACGGTGACCGTATGTGGGCAGACGAGGTCAGCTGTGCGGATACGCGACCTTAGCACTCAAGCACCACGCTGTCGCAGGCAGCACGAGCTATTTCGATTTCTTAGATTCAGCAAGTGGCGTTTGGCTTTCTATCGGCACTTGATAGGACCGGCCCAGCAGATCGTTGTAGGTAATTGTGTTCTTAGCCACCAGCACCAAAAGCTCGTGGCCGGTTGCATATTTCGGAGCGATCTCTCCCGGTGGTGTTGTGTACCGCACCCGATAAATTGAGCGACCTACTTTCACGGATATGTCATAGGTCACGGGATCACATGCGTCTTCTCCCGCAGCCGGATACGGCTTTACCTCAGTGATAGTAGCTATCTGCCACTTTGACGTGGTCTGGCAAGGAGCCGGAATTGTGAGCAGACACAGAGTAAATACAAGCATCAGTTTTCGCAGCATTCACTACTCCTCTTGCCCCTTCTTACTCCGCAGTCAAACCCATGTAACCAGCGTTCGCCACGTCAGGAGCTTGTCTTCGACATCTACGTTGGAACGCAAGCGACATGCCAACGGCCGAAGGGCTTCAAGAGTTTTCAATGAGCCTGCTTTTTCATGTCTTTGCCGCGCCCCGTGTTGAGCGGTAACCTGGCAATGCAGAAGTTCCGACCACATCCGGGCATGCATGCCTAGCGCAGGGCAATAGTTGTGTGACATTCGGCATGTAATGACGCGTGCACTGCTTCATTGCGGCTCTTTTTCATGTCAGGCAATGGCATTGGGCTTGCACTCTACGCTCGCGAGGCGGCAGGCACGAGGGCCCGAGACGGACTCCGCAGCCAACCACTACGGGCAATTGAGAGCCGAGAACCCGCGGCACCATCTCCGCTTTTTGTGACCCGTGTCTGCCCCTCGCATTTGTCCGATCTCTGGATCTTGGAGGGCGATTATGAAAACTTTCGACACACTACCGGGCGAATCGAGCACGAGCATCATCTCGTCGATCATTAACTTAGTCTGTCCACAATGCGGGGGAAGAATGTCGGAATTCCAATGTGAAGGAAGATGCTGCAGGAAATGGCTTCCAGAATGGGAATGGGCGAATCACATGGCGGCACGCTCTGCCTCCCATGGCTCAAGTCATCGCACCCGGCTGTTCCGCTGAACGGCCGCGGGGTTGATCTGCTGCCGCGTCCTGTACTGTCTGTCCGGAGAATCTCGAGCCGTTTAATCTCTGATACGAATGCTGACGGGGTCTAGTGCTCCAGCTTAGCCGAAAGAGTCACCACCGTATAGTGCTCGATCCGGCCCAGCGTGAACTGAGCGAGGCTGCCATCCAGATAGAGGTCTGCCAACTGAGGCTGCGCCGAGTCGGGAGAGAGTACCTTAACCTCCCAACCGCTCAGGTCCTGAACTAGCCCGCGAAGGTCGAGCCGGACTTTCACGTTCTCTGCAGCGACCTGATGATCGTAGTTAAGTAAGTGGAGAATGAAAGTTCGCCCATCGGGTTTCCGAGTCAATTGGCCGAGCACGTGACCGCGCGGCTCCAGAGTGAGGCTTAGCCCACCGGCTGCGGCTTCGGCGCGTGCCGCAATTCCTGATTCCGACTTTCCCGCTCCGATGATGACGCCCCCGCCTGCGGTGAACGTATCCACCCGCGCCTTTTGTTCGGCGGTGAGTTTGGGCAGGTTCGCCGGCATCACCAACACCTTGAATCGCTCCAGCGGCACTCCCTTGTCCAAGTGAGCGAGCACTTTCATCTCGAAGAAAACACTCTGCTTGAGGAATTCGTCGGCCAGTGGGTTGTGCGGCTGCACGGACATTAAGGCGATCTGCACCACAGGCGCTACCTCGTGATAGAGTTCGCGATGCTCGGCCAGGAAATGGTTGTATTGAGCGATAGCCTTCCATGCCTCCTGAGCCTGCGGTTCGCCCTTGATCAGCCCGTAGAGGAATCGCCCTTCAATGTTGCGCGAGGTAGCCGCGCCGAACGTGTAGGCCTCGGCAATGGAAAGCTTCTGCTCGGCCGGGCTGGGAATGCAGCGCTCGCGCGGGCCGCAGTGGTAAAGATCGTTCTCATACATTAAGGGCTGCCAAGGTTGTTTCTCGCCGCTCAAGAATTTGATCTTGCGCGCGTTGTCCACTTGCCATTTGCCATTCCACACTCCCGGAGTGTCCTTGCCGTCCTCCTCCCAGATCACCTCGTTCATGTCATTCATCCCGAACCGGTCGGGCGAAATATGGATATTGGCATAGACCATGACCTTGGGCCGGCCGGTCTCGCGCGCCTTCCGTTCCGCCATCCGCTGGGTGTCATCGAGCAGTTGGGCCAAGCCGTCGTTGTAACCGATCATGTTGTCCCATGCGATCGCGTCCACACCCGCGTCAACCGCCAGTTCCGCTTTCTTCAAGAGATAGGCACGCCAACCAGGCTTGCGTGCATCGCCCAGTCGGCGGTCCCAGGAAATCTGCGGATCGGCTTTGGTAGGACCAGCATAGAACATAGGGATGCCGTGCATCCACAGTCCGTATTTCTTCGTCTCTGGGTCATCGCGAAAGGCGCTCTTGCGAAACATGTTGGAAGCCGACAGGTAAGCTGAGACGTGGATACCATTCTCATGGCACCGAGAGATTATCTTTTTCAGGTTTTCCCGGTTCTGGTCCTCGTCTTTCAGCGACCAGCCGCTGCTCCACGTGACCCAGATCCAGTTAAACTCCGCCTGCTTGAGTAAGCCGAGCATTTGCTCGAAATCGCGGTCATAGATGTGGGTCAGCACATCCTTCTCTTCGGCGCTGAACTTGCGGCCCCACCAGGTCCGCTCCGCCTTCCAGCTCTCGATTTGTCCGCCATCGACGCGGATGAAACGAAAATTTCCCTGCTCGGCCCAGAGCGGCAAGTCCTCCGGCTTGGCGCGATACAGTCTCGGTGCCGGCTCAAAAGACTGCGCGGCGCACAGGAGCACGGACGCGGCGACCAAACCGATCTGTCCAATGCTTTTGACGACTCGGACAAGCTGCATTCTGCCCTCATTCAGCTCGACGCCATATCTCAGGACGAGTCACGTACGGCTGCGTCATCCAGGTAGCGCGCAACGGCAATCTCCAGATTGAAATGCATACCTTCGCGTCCCATCAACTGCCCCAGCGCTGATCGTTGTACGATGGCCAAAACTCTGGGAGTCATGCCAATTAGCCACAATTGAACCCCGTGCTGGCTTTGCCTCTTCGCGAGTTGCGCGAACATTTTCACCGCCGTGTACTCCATGTCGATGACTCCGCTAGCCTCGACGGCGACAACCTTCGGTTGCGCTTCCCTGACCAGCGGCTCAATCTTGTGTGCAATCTGTGCCGCATTCGCAAAGAAAATTGGGCCTTCGGGCCTAAGCAGCAACAGGCCAGGGAAAACTCTCGTCCTCAAGATGTTCCGGCGATTGTGGCCGGAACACGTTGGTTCCCGGTTTGCGGCGCAGGACATACACCGGAGGATCTGCTACCTGGTACGCCAGTGTGACCAGCGAAACAATGATCGCGACGATGATTCCCTTTAACGTGCCGACGACCACGACGCCTGCGAAAGCGACGATCGCCCAGGAAAATTCGGTGCTGCGAATACGCAGAATGTCATGAAACTCTTTCGGCTTGATAAGCCCGAAGGAATAAACAATTACTAACGCTGCCAATGCAGATTGTGGCAACATGGCGACGAATGGGGCGAGAAAGAACATCGTCACTAGCGTCATCGCCGCAGTTATCATCTCTGCTAATTGCGTGCGAGCTCCCGCGCTCACATTGACCGCGGTTTGCGTGGTGCCGCCGCCACCCGGCATCGCACCGAGAAGTGCGCCTCCAAGATTGGCGAGCCCCGTGGCAAGTAGCTCGGTGTTCGCTCGCGGCGCGGGCTCGTCTTTTCGCCTGAAGGCTTGGCCGGCCGCAACCGTCTCCGTGAAGCTCATTAGAGCAATCCCGAGCGCCCCGGGCCAAAGCGCGCTTATCAATGAAAGATCTGGCCTCATCAGCGAAGGGAGTCCGTGCGGTATGTGACCCACCAGTTCGACGCCCCGATGCTGCAAGTTCAACAAGTACACGGCTGCGATCGCAGCAACTGCAGCCACAGGCGGCGCTGGGACCTTCGGCAGAAACCGTTCCATCCCTAGCAGAAACACAATTATCGTGAGCCCAACCGCCAGCGTTACTAAAGACGTCCTGGGAAGGAAGAGGACGGTTGAGTGGACGTTTTGAATGAAACTGCCTCTTGGGAAGTGGATTCCCAGGATCTTCGGGATCTGGTCTACCACTATGACCAGCCCGATGCCAGCTTTGAAACCAACCAATACGGGCTCGGAGATAAAGTTCGCTACGATTCCGAGGCGCAGCACACACGCCAGCAAAAGTGCGGCTCCCACCAGCAGGGTCAACGTTGCTGACGCTCTCAGCAGAGCTGCGGGGTTGCCGTCGGGCACGACCTGTCCTAACTGGGCGGCGGTCAAGATCGCCAACGTTGTGGTTGTGCTGACGCTCAGCACGCGTGAAGTCCCAAACACCGCGTATATCACCATGGGTACCAGCGCGGTATAGAGGCCTACCTGCACCGGGAGCCCGGCCATCATGGCATACGCCATCGCCTTGGGAATGATTACCGCGCCGGTGGTGAGTCCCGCGACAATGTCGAGCCGCAGCCAATCCGGGCGGTATGAGACCTGCCACTCCGGTAATAGATGGGACCATCGATGCTCTGACATGCTGCTGGCCTACCAGACCTGCGGGACGTTCCGATGCTTGTGCTTCGGCTCAACGTACCCTTTCGGTTTTTGCCTTGGCGGAAGCTTGGGAGGCGTATAAGGAATCTCCTCGTAGGGGATGCTGCTGAGTATGTGTGCAATGCAGTTCAGGCGGGCACGCTTTTTGTCGTCGGACGGAACGACGTACCAAGGCGACGGTGCTGTATCCGTAGCTGCAAGCATTGCATCCCGCGCGCGTGAGTAGTCGTACCAACGGCGGTGGGATTCCAAGTCCATAGGACTAAGCTTCCAGCGCTTGGAGGGATCTTCAATTCGTGCGAGGAAGCGCTTGTGCTGTTCCTTTTCCGATACTTCGAGCCAGTACTTCAGAAGGATGATTCCCTGGCTCACCAGAAACCCCTCGAAGATGGGACAATCCCTGAGAAATTCCCTGTGCTCTTCATCGGTACAAAAGCCCATCACATACTCAACACCGGCGCGGTTATACCAGCTTCGGTCAAAGATGACGACTTCACCTCCGGCAGGCAGTTGTTCAACGTAGCGCTGGGCCGGGAGCTGTGTCTTCTGCCTTTCCGTCGGTGAGGGGAGGGCTACCACGCGAAAGATGCGCGGGCTGACACGCTCCAAGATGCGCTTGATCATCCCGCCTTTGCCAGCAGCGTCCCGCCCTTCGAAAATGATTACAATGCGTGCGTTCGTCGCCTTGACCCAGTCCTGAAGCTTGACCAGCTCAACTTGTAGCTTGAAAATCTCGGCCTCATACTCCTTTTTGCCGATCTTCGATTGGCCGTTGACGCCGGAGCTGTTGGGTGTCTCTGTCCAGCATTGATTTTGATTTCTTGTCGTTCTTGGATTTTTTGCTCATCGTTCTTTGTGGTTTCCTTTGTATCGGGTGCCCGTTTAGATGGCGCTCTATTCCTGCGGGCTGAAGTACGACCGTTGTGTCGGCCTTTCGGCGTTCAGCGACAGGGATGGCAACGCGCTCAGTGAGAAAGCCTATTGCGAAGCCTGACACTGCGTCGCTTGATCATTACCGTGGCAACTTGAGTACCAACCTAAAAAAAGCCTAAGTGCTTGCGGTTGGCAAGCGCGGGACGTGACATTGAGAAGAGCAGCGTGCCTCAATGTGGGCTTTGCCCCAATGTGGGCACTGCGTTCGGCGCGAGAGACAAGGCGTTGAAAGACGAGTTAGTCGTGGATTGCCGAATTGAAGATTTCGGGGCAGCTTACACGGGCAGATGTGCGGCGACTGATGATACAGTTCGAGCTCTTGGAGGGCTCGACTCTGCTGGCGCTTCCGTTTGTCAGCGTCGCCACTTCGTTGGGTATCGTGACAAAGCCGTCATTGCGTGGTGTTCCCCAGTACCCGACGTTTTTCAGCACAGCCCGTCAGAGTTTCGGCGTGATCCAAAAAGCCGTGTGACACGCCGGCGCTGTCGGTATAAAAACCCACCATGTCTCCGGCATCGTTAATGCCAGAAATCGTAGTAGAGGTCGCACTGGGAAAATCAATCGTCGTGTACTCACTGCCGCTGAGCAGATAACCATGTGTCTGTGAGGCGGCTATATAGGATCCGACAACCTGGCCGGTGTTATTGATCGCGCGGGCCTGTGTTGACAGAGCCCGGCACTGTAATTTGTGTGTACGTAACCGCCGCCGCCCTGTACAGGCCGAAGCCGAACAGAACGATCATCAACACTGCATGAATCCTCGTAACATTGTATTTGCGCACGCATTTACTCCACGGACCGAATTTCGCACGACCTTCAGATGCGGCCCGCAGCCGTAACGTGGGCTTCCTAAGTATCCGGAATTGGCGGCCTCCACGCGCTGAGGGCCGCGTCCGTGGGGAGACGCAGGCGTGGCTGCGGGCAAATCGATGAGGTCGTCCTGAGCGTATAACTTTCCGTTTGAGACCGGTCTTCCCGTCCGATCTGATTTTCGACAATCATTGACCGTCGTCAATCTTGGCCTCTGAATCAGCGTAGGCGCAGAGCAGTACGTTGACGCCTAGGCTTCGGTTCCATGTGTTCCGCACGCGTTCTTGCCTGCGTCTACGGCGTCAGCGACATTTTCCTCCTTTCGATTGGCGAAATCCTTGACTCGGGTTCCGACTTTCTTACCTGCGGATACGAACTGATCCAGTCCGTCCTGGAGTTTTTCGGCGAGCAAGTCTTGAGTGTCTTTGCCTGATTGCGGAGCAAGCATCAAACCCGCAACCGCGCCGACACCCAATCCCGCCAGGAATGGCCATCCCATTTTCATTTTTAACCCTCCTCGATCCATAGACTACAAGCGTTCTCAAGTGAAGCATTTCTACAGCGCCAGACGCATTGCCGTTTCCGAACTGCGGAGCGATCCCTGAGTCGTTAAAGACCAGAGCCCGGGCATAGAGATTTGACTGGCTAATTAGGCGGCTGAGGTGGCTTTTCATCCTGTTTCTGCTGCTGTTCCTGACGTTTTTTCTCCTCAGGCGTCAATGGCGGCGGCGGAGGCCGGTGCGGCTCAGGAGGTACCTCCGGCTGCGCGGTGGGCGCAGCGGGACTTGGATGACTTGGCGGCTCCTTCTGCAGCTCTCGGCGGTTATCCTCTGGGCGAGTATTCTGCGGCGGCGCAGAAGGACGATCGTTTCGGAGAGGCGGCTCGGGTGGTCGCGCTGATTCCTGTCGATTGTTTGGCGGAGCCTGACTCGGCTCTGCATGATTCGGCTCCGGCCGATTGCTCGGGGTCGACGGCGAACGATCGTTGGGCGCTTGCGGCCGGGGTGGTTGCGATTCTCCGGGCCGATTGTTCGGCCCGGTTTGACTCGGCTCTGCACGATTCGGCTCCCTCCGATTGCTCGGGGTCGACGGCGGACGATCGTTGGGCGCTTGCGGCCGAGATGGTTGCGATTCTCCGGGCCGATTGTTCGGCCGGGTTTGACTCGGCTCTGCACGATTCGGCTCCGGCCGTTTGCTGGGCTGGGTCGACGGCGGACGATCGTTGGGCGCTTGCGGCCCGGGCGGCTGCGATTCTCCGGGCCGATTATTGGGCGCAGCCTGCCCCCCTGGCGTGTTGGCTGGGGGCTGACTGCCCGGTCGATTCATGGCAGGTGTAGCAGGTTTGCCCGGCGGAGCTTGCTTCACCATCGGATGTGTCGCCGCAGTACTCGCTGGGCGCAAGGTCTGCATCTCGCGCTTTGCCAGAGGCACACCGGGGTGTGCTGCCATAGCTTGCTGCTGTTTTGCAAATGGCACCGCCTGAGGCGGTGGAGTTGCTTTCGCTACGACCGGACGGTTCATCACTGCTGCCGGAGGCGCCGTGACGCGATTCGCCGTTGCCGCCTTCGATCCCAGCACGGCTTGTTGTGTGGGAGATACAGCAACCCTGGCGTTCACAGGCGCACCCGCGATCTGCTGGGCATTCACTGCAACGGCTGCTCTTGCCACAGGCTGCGCGCTCGCGAAAGCGTGCTGCGGAACCGCGGTCACTGCCCCTTGCACATTCCTGTTTACATAAGTAACGTTCGTGATGTTTGTGGTTCTGTTGATGACGGTCGTGTTGTACACGTTCGTGATAGTAGTGGTGCTCACCGTCGTATTGCTTATGTTTACTTGATTCATGTATCCCCTGCTGACGGGATACGACGGTACATAGACTTCGCGTGGGCCCAGCGGGAACCAACCAACATTTTCTCCGAAGGCAGCGCTTCCCGCTCCGATGAAAACTACCAGCGCTGGCGCATAGACCGGCTCCTCCGTTGGAGGCCCAGCAACCCAGCCCCAGCGGCCGCCGACATTGACCCAGCGTCCGTAATGGAATGGTGCGTACCCCCAAGCAGCGTCATCGACCCACGTGTATCCCCAAGGATCAATCCAGTCCCAGTGACCTTCACGATAAGGCGCCCAACCAATTGGAGTTTGATTGGGGAACCAGACATGTCCATAGTTCGAATCGTCGCGCCAGTCGCCATTTTCATCCAGATCCTCATAGCCGACCACATCCCGCGACAGATACTGCGCCGAGCGCGAATCATCATACCGGCGCTCGCGGCTGGCGGCCCAGTTATCGAATTGATCGGGGCCGCCAATCTGCTCTACGTCGGCGTTCAGTGAGTCCGTTCCGTTGAATGTGCCTCTTTGTCCGGCATGCAGACTATATGTCTGGCCATTGCCAGTGGCTTCGGCGTCGCCGGCACGTATGCTCGCGACTGTGTAGGTTCCGTCTTCGCTCGCTTCCAGCCGGTAACTTCCAGGCCGGTAAACTGAAAAGGCTAAGTTAGGAGTGTCGATTTCAAAAACATCGTCGCGGTTCAGCCGGCGCACTCGGATATCAATCGAACCTGAGCTCAACTGAACCTGTACGGTGTGATCGTCCAGGTTTAGAAAGGAGACACCAGTATTGGCGGATAAGCGGATAACGGCCGACCCCAGTTGCAGTTCGGCGCGAGATGCTCGGTCCGCCCAGATTCTATCGCCCGTGGTCATGGGCCGATTGTTTACTGCTTCAACCCAGTCCGTTTCGCCCGCCGGCTGGAATGAGACCGAGCCTTCCAAGTAGCCCAGTCGTGCTACCCGGTTCGGTGGATCATCTTGCGGCTCGCCTTGAGCCACAGATCTTGTCGGTGAAAAAATTAACAAGAGCGCAAGACCGAGAAGTCCGCTCCACCAATCCAGCCTCTTCTTAGATGCTTTTTCCATATTCGACGCCCCCCCAACGTTCGATCCCGAACCAAAGTTCGCGGAATTTATAGGGGGATTGGATGTGAGACTAGCTTGGACAGTTGCTATTGTGCGAAAGTGACAGCGCCACCGGGTCGAATCCGGCTGACACGGAAGGACAAACTTGAGATTCTCACCCACGATCACTCATTCGTTTGACGGGGCAATCGTCACCACCGAAGGCCGCAAGAAGCATAGAGTCAGTCTAATGCGGGCCGATGTTGCGCCAACTGATCCATGGCGCAAGTGCAGAAGGGGCTTTGTCTACAACGGACTGGTTCTCGGACTCTGCTGGAAGATGCCGCATGCATTCTCAGTGACCCGATGTGGCCATTCGGAACCGCGTTCCAAAGAACGTCATCGGACAATTGACGCTCCCTCGACCCTCCAACGTTACAACGACCTTGGCGTCAAAACGGGATGAGGGGACATCTACTCGTTCTGGGCAGATTTCTGAGCTCGTAATTCTCATGACGACGGCCTTTCAGACAACGAACCTAGACCCATTTTCGTTGCGGGATTGCTGTAGGCACACTGCGGCAAGTCACGTCATCTGTATCGGCAAATACGAGGGCAAGGCGTCCTATTGTGGGTGAAATCTCATCTCGACGAGCTCTTTTGATTCCAGTTTCGCGTGGGCCCACCGCCATTTGTAGATCGCATTTTCAGCAGCCTTTACCAACAGGGGACTCCCGCCTAGCGTCTCCGCAGACTTGACGGTTCCGTCTGGCGCGACTGTAGCTCTTATCCTAACTGTGCCTTCCAGGTTCATTCTTCGCGCCAACTCTGGATAGGTTGGGAGCGCCCTGCTGATAATCACTCGCGCATTTTCGGGCTGCGCCTCTTGGGCCCGCGCTGCCGGAACAATCGTCGAGCCATAAAGCAGCACGCCGAGCGAAATTGCGAATAATCGTTGCACGGGACTCTGTGGCTTAGGTTACAGGCAATCGGTGAAGAGGCTGAAGGTCACGAAAGTAATGGGCTGCCACGGAGACGTTGGAGGTTGGGCGGATACGTCCGCGCCAGACCCCTTCCCGAACTCTTGCTTCGCCGGGGACTACCTTGTCACCCACGGCTTCTGGTGGCACGACGGCGTCAAGACCGAACTGGCCACGCTGGCAGGCGGGAGCGACGAGGTCGTTTCTATCAGTGATATCGGGCTGATTGCTGGAGACGGCGAACTCGATCCTCTGGTTCCCAATCTTCCGCAAATTCACGGAGTGCTCTGGCGGAACGGCGGCGTCACCGATCTGGGAACCTGGCCGGCCGGTGGGTACGAGACCCTGGTCGGTGGGGTCAACAATCGCAGCCAAGTCGTCGGATTTGCCACCAACACCATTCCCGATCCCAACGGCATGCCGGGCTATTTTTCCTCGTACCCGTTTCAGTCCCGGGCCTTCATGTGGCAAAACGGAGTGATGTAGGATTTGGGCACCCTGGGTACCAGCACCGACGCCCAGGCAAACTTTATCAACGATCAGGGACAAGTTGTGGGTTGGTCTTACACGAGCTCTGCGCCTGGTGCCTGCGGCATCAACGATCTCGGAGCTGGATTCACTCTGACCACCGGCCCCTTCATCTGGGACAAGCAAACAGGAATGACCGACCTTGGCGGCCTGGGCGGCACCTGCACGGGCGCTTTTGGTCTCAATAGCCTCGGCCAGGTGGTCGGCGAGTCCAACACGACTGGGAACCTTGAAGCACCGCAACGCTTCTTCACTCCAGACGAATCTCAGCGAATTATCGATGCATCCCCGGAGCCGTGGAACATTTGTTCTGCCTTCATGGCGGACCTGGGAGTGCGAACGAGTGAAGCCGTGGGCATCGCCTGGGAACACCTGGACCTCGACGCGGGCGTTCTACTCGTGCGTCAAAGCAACTGGCGAGGAAAATTGCTCACGGTGAAATCGAAGTCCAGTAGGCGCGACCTGCCAATTCCGCCAATACTGTTGGACATGCTCAAGGTCTACCAGAAGCGGTGGAAACCCAACGCATTCGGATTGCTGTTCGCCAATGCCAAGGGACAACCCATTACATCCTGCTACGTTCGTCGCGACATCTTGCATCCGATTCGTGAGCGACTGGGCATACCGCGCGGCGCCTTCCACGCCTTCAGACATGGGAACGCCACCGAAATGCTCAGGCAGGGTGTCAACGTTCGTGTCGTCCAGCAGCAACTTGGCCACGCAGACTTGCGGATGATGCCGCGTTACGCTCACGTAGTGCCGCAGGATCAGCGCGAGGCAGTGGAACGGGTAACAGAAGTGTTTTTGCGGCGTTCTGCGGCGAATCAGGACGCTAAGGCACTGAGGGTACAGTAGATGGTTGGCGTCCCCGACGGGATTTGAACCCGTGTTACCGCCGTGAAAGAACAACCACGATAAGGAAATACAACGACTTGCAAGAGGCGGGCGGCCACCTAAGTCCTTGCTAGTCCGTGCAGGCAGGAACCTTTACGTACCGCAATCCGTACCGCGACAAAAAGCCGTTGCTCAATTTCTCGTTCCATGTTTGCTGCTGCTGCTGCGAAGATCAAGAAGCCTTAAAGCGGTGCCGAT
>CAWIZO010000010.1:0-857818 GCA_963840665.1 Terriglobia bacterium | reverse complement strand
TCCGCGCGCGAGACGAAGCGGAGCGACGGCCCATCACCGTGATGTTCTGCGATTTGGTCGGCTCGACCAGCCTCGCGGCCACGCTCGACGCCGAGGACTGGCGCGATCTCGTCGGGGCCTATCTCGATGACGCCGCCAAGGCGGTCAGCCAATACGGCGGCCATGTCGCCAAGAAGCTCGGCGACGGGCTCATGGCGCTGTTCGGATATCCGAGGGCGCAGGAGAACGACGCCGAACGCGCGGCCCGCGCCGGCTTGGCGATCCTTCGCGCGCTCGAAGACTTGAACGCCGCGAACGCCGGGCGCGGACTTGCCGACGCTCGCCGCCCGCATCGGGCTCGACAGCGGGCCGGTGGTCGTCGATTCCGCGGGCGAGGTGTTTGGCGACGCTCCCAACCTCGCCGCTCGGGTGCAAAGCGCGGCCGAGCCGGGAACGATGCTCGTCACGGCGGCCGTGCGGCGACAGGTCGCGGGCCTGTTCGTCGTCGAAGACAAAGGCCCGCACGAACTCAAAGGCGTTCCGGGCTCGCCGACTCTATACCGGATCGTGCGCGCCAGCGGCGGCGGCCGGCGCGCCGGCGCGCGCACCTATACGCCGCTCGTCGGGCGCGAAGACGATCTCGCGGTCCTCGTCAAGCGCTGGGAGCGCGCGCGAGCCGGCGAGGGGCAGTTCGTTCAGATCGTCGGCGAGCCCGGCCTCGGCAAGTCGCGCCTCATCGAGGAGTTCCGCAGCCGGCTCGCCGAGACGCCGCACTCCTGGGTCGAATGGACCGCCTCGCAATTGTTGCAGAACACCGCGCTGCATCCGTTGACCGAATGGGGCAAGCAGCGATTTGGCGGCGCCGACGTCGCGCCGGAGAGCGCGGCTCGCCGACCTCGAATCCTCGCTGACGCAAGTGAAGCTCAATCCGGCCGAGTTTGCGCCGCTGCTCGCGCCGCTGCTCGATATTCCCGCCGCAACGATCGGCGCGCCTGAACTCACGCCCGACGAACTGCGCCGCCGCCAGCTCGCCGCGATGGCCGCCTGGTTGCTCGCGGGCGCCCGCGCGCAACCGCTCGTGCTCGCCTTCGAAGACCTCCACTGGGCCGACCCGACCTCGCTCGATCTGTTGAAGATGCTCGCCGAACGAGGCGCGACGGCGCCGCTCATGATCGTCGCGACGGCGCGCCCTGAATTTCGCGCGCCTTGGGCGACGCGCTCGCATCATGGCGATCATTTCGCTGGTTCCGCTCGATCGCCAGCAAGTGCGCCAGATGGTCGGCGTCCATCGCCGAGCGCCATGCGCTTTCCGCCGAAGCGATCGAAGGAGTCACCGTCCGCACGGGCGGCGTGCCGTTGTTCATCGAGGAAGTGACGCGGCTCATGCTCGAAGGCGGCGCGCAGACCATCCCGCCGACCTTGCAGCAATCGCTCGCCGCGCGGCTCGATCGGCTCGGCGACGCCCGCGAAGTCGCGCAGATCGGCGCGGTCGTGGGGCGGGAATTCACGTTCGGCCTGCTGCTCGCGATCGCGGGGTCGCCGGAGGCTGAACTCAACGCCGCGCTGGAGAAGCTCGTCGACGCCGACCTCCTGTTCGTTGACGGCGTCGCGCCCGATTCGAGCTACCGCTTCAAGCACGCGCTGATTCAGGAAGCGGCGTACGAAAGCATGCTGCGGAGCAAGCGTCGCGAGATTCACGCCGAAATCGCCGAAGCCCTCGTGCGCTTGCAGCCGGCGATCGTCGAAACGGCGCCGGAAACGCTCGCGACGCATTTGGCGCGCGCGGGCGACGCGGCGGGGGCGGCGGAATACTGGCAAAAAGCCGGGCGGCTCGCGCAAAGGAATTCAGCATACCGGGAGGCGATCGGCGCATACCAAAACGCCTTGCAGCACATGAGCAAACAGGATCGAGCGTTTGTCGACGTCAATCGAGCCATCGCCTCGGTGTATTTCGCCGCCGGCGAGCATGAGTTGAATCTCAAGCATCTCGAGGAGGCCGCCGCGGCCGCCGAGGCAGGCGGCGATCCGGTCACCATGACCGAAATCGCGATGCAACAATGTCATGTGCTCAGCCAATACGGCGGCGATCCGAGGCAGGCGGTTCAGCGTCGGCCGCCGCGCTCTCGAAATGGCCAATCGCCTCGAGGATGAAGCCCTCGCCTATGGCGTGCGTTTCGCTTTGGGGCACGCCTGCTGGATCGGCGGAGACTACGACAGCGTGATCGAGCTCTTGTCAGCCAATCTTCCGGAGAACATGCGCGATCCGACGCAGATCCGCGACTTCGGCACGGCGGGGTCGTTGCTGCTGGACTTGATGTCGATTCTTGGCGCATACGCTCGCCCATCGCGGCCATTTTGACCGAGCCTTCGCGATCCTGGAGCGCGCGCAAGCCCTCCCGCAAAAGAACGCTTTCGATGTCAGCATTCTCAATTATCATCACGCTCGCGCGCACTTGTTCCGCGGCGACGCGGATTCGGCGGCGCCGATATCGCGGGCAGCCATCGAGCACGCATCCCGGGTCGGACTCGAGTTTACGCTGCCCTGGCATCAGGCGCTGCTTGGCTACGCTCATGCGCTCGACGGGGAATTCGAGACCGCCGTCCCGCTGCTCGAAACCGCCCTCGAAAGGTCGCAACAGATCCATCTGCCGTACCTGACCTCGTCGACTGGCGCGCGGCTCGGCGAGACGCTCGCGCCCCGGCAGCCCAAGCGAGCCCTCGACGTCGCCGAGACCGCGCTTGGAGTTGCGAGGGCAAGCGGACTTCGCGCCCTAGAAGCGGAGCTGCTTCGGGTCAAAGCGGCCTCGCTTCTCAGCCTCGACTGCCGAGGCGGCCGAGGCCGCGGCGCAAGAAGGCTATGAGCTTGCGCAACGAGTTGGGTCTTGGCCCCGAGCAGGGCCACGGCTTGCGGACTCTCGGCGACATCATCGCCGCCAAGGGCGATGCGACGAAGGCCGACGAGCTCCACGATCTTGCGCGCGCCAAATTTCGAAGCCTAGGCATGAAGCGCTGGGCCGAAGGGCCGTGGCGATGAGCCGAGAAGTCGACCGACTTCACGATTGTGCGATCGTTCCCGACCGGACCACGCTGTTTAAGACACCGCTATTCGCTAAAGATCGCTCGTCCTCTAGCCGCGGCCCGCCCTCTTCGCTCCATAGCCTGACCTCCCGCCGCGGCGTCTGCAATGACCCCGCTTGGCCGTCGAAGCCTCCGACATTTACTGTCCCAGTGGAGCTGATGGCGATCAGGGATGGCGCGGCTTCCTTAACCGGGCGATGGCGGCAATCGCCAGAGACTGGGCGGGGCGGGGCGGCGGCTAATCACTTCGCTCTGGCCATTTCGGGGGGCGCGCAATGGTGATGGGCGAGCAAGCCTCCGCATCGACTTCGCCAATTCTGGAATTGCGCGGCTCCCCCCATCCCGATCGTGGTCGGCCGCCACGGTCGGCGGCCCTGTTCATCCTGCCCGCCAACTCTTTCGGCGGTGGAAGCGCTTCTCGGGTCAGCCGGGTTGAGCCTACGGCGCGGGCGCGAGGCGACATTTCGCTTGAGGTTTCTACCCGTACTTTTTTGGTCCCGCCCACCCAGGTCCAGCTCACCTTGATCTTCATCAGCCCATCGGGATCGACCCTGTAGGGATCCTCCTCAAGGATTGTGAGGTCGGCGAGTTTGCCAGATTCAAGCGTAGCCGAGCTCATCGGCCATCCCGATTTGACCGGCGGCGCCTACCGTCCGGATGGCAGCGCATCGGCGAGCACGCGGATCGAATGCGCCGCGGCTCGCCCGGAGAGACCGCGATCTGATGGCGACACGAAGACCTCGCGACGATGAGCTCTTCGGGTTTGGCGTTACGCACGGCGGGCATGAGATCGGCCTCCGCCATGGCGCCAGACGTCCTGCGTCTCGGACTGATAGCCGAAGGCGCCTGCGATCCCGCAACAGGACGAATGATCGGCGCGACGGTCAGATCGGGCGTCCCGCGCAGGGCGCGAGAGTCGCATCGAAGGCGCCGAAGATTTTCTGATGGCGATGGCCGTGGACATGCGCCTTCGTCGGCGTCGGTCGAAGCTCGAGCGGATTCTTCTCGCGCGTCATCCACTCGCCGAACGTGACCGCGCGGCTCGCGAGCGCTTTCGCTCACTTCCCGGCAGAAGGACACGAATTCGTCGCGCAAGGTCATGAGGCAGGAGGGTTCGAGCCCGACGGCGAGCGTATCGCCGGCGAGCGCTTTCGTGTCCACGGCCCCGGCGCGCGCCTTCTCGATCAGGCCGGCTGGAGATAGGTTCGCCCGCAACAGAGCGACGGCCGTCGTGGCGCGGCGTCAATGGCCTTCTCCAGCCGCCGCGATGACGCGAAGCGCGGCGCGCAGATTATCGGTCTCGAAATCCGGTTGAACGTGTCGGCGAAGAGCATACGTTGCGCCATCGCTGTTCCCCGACTTGGCGTAGGGCAAGGCCTCTTCGTCGCGGAAAAAATCGAGCGCCAGCCCGGCAGATCGCGCTGTTCGGCAAAACCCAGTTGTCTGTGAGCACCGGCGCAGCACGGAGCTTGTCGCGAAGTTGGCGGCGCCAGGAAGGTTGCGGCAAGCGGCGCGTAGCGCGGCAGTTCGGCAATGATCCGTTCGCGCAAGCTACCCGTGCCAAGCGGCGCGCGCCGCAGTCGCCTCGATCTTCATCTTCGCCATGTCGACGCCGGTCGGACATTCGCGCCGGCATGCCTTGCAGGAAACGCAAAGTTTCAGCGCCTCCGCGACGTCGCTCGAGGCCAGCGCGTCCTGATCGAGCTGGCCGGTGAGGGCGAGCCGCAATCGTATTGGCTCGGCCACGAACGAGATGCTGCTCGTCCCGCGTCGCGCGATAGCTCGGACACATCGCGCCGGCGTCAAACTTCCGGCAATGGCCGTTGTTGTTGCACATCTCGACCGCGCCCACCAGGCCGCTCAGGCCCCCGGATAGTCCGACCAGTCGAGCTGTGGCGAAAAGCCCTCCACTGGGCCGATACCCCGGGCCCGTAGCGGAACAGCGACCGATCGTCGAAGCGCTGGCGCACGGACGATCCGGCCCGGATTGAGAAGGCCGTCGGGATCGAACGCGTCCTTCACCGCCTCGAAGGCGCGCGCGATGCGCGCCCCGAACATTGGCTCGTTGAATTCGCTCCGGGCGATCCCATCACCGTGCTCGCCGCTGTGCGAGCCCTTGTACTGGCGGACGAGATCGAAACATTCCTCAGCGATCGAACGCATCCGCGTGACATCGTTCGGATCCTTCATGTTGAGGACCGGGCGCACATGCAGGCACCCCACCGAAGCGTGGGCGTACCAGGTCCCGCGCGCGCCGTTGCGCTCGAAAACCGCGTTGAGACGCTCGGTGTAGTCCGCCAAATCCTCGAGGGGCACGGCGGCGTCCTCAATGAAGGAGATCGGTTTGCCGTCGCCCTTCATCGACATCATGATGTTCAAGCCCGCCTCGCGCACTTCTGCGATCTCCGCTTGGAAAGGTGGTCGGTGGCGTGGACAACGCTGTTCCCCCAGCTCGAGAATCGCCCACTAGCGTCTCGAGTTGTGCGAGCTGAGTGAGCAGCGGCTGATCCTCGAGCCCATGGACCCAACGATCAAGAGGCTCTCGGGCTCGCCGATCACCGACGCGGTCGATCGTATCGCGGAAGATCGGGATGCCGCGTCCGAGATCGATCATCGTGCGATCGACAAGCTCCACCGCCTCGGGATCGAGCGCAACAATATGGCGAGGTGTTGCTTCCATTGCGGCCTGACCCGAGGGAAACTGACAGACGCCCACCACTTTCCGCGCTCGACGCCACGAAGGATCAGCTCGATCGCCGCCGAAAAGGCGAGCGTTCCTTCCGAACCGACCAAGACGCCTTGCCGGATTGTCACGACCTTGAGCGGCGGCGGCCGGCGTCAGCGCATCCATGTTGTATCCGCCTGAACTCGGCGCAGCACCTTTGGAAACAGCAATACGCAACTGAACCAAGCAAGCGGCAACAACAGGGCCATGGCCAATTGCCACGCACCGCGTTTGGGCGAGTTTGGTTTCCAGAAAAATGATGATGCCGTCGAAGGCGTAATTCTTATGCTCCGCGGAGAGCAGACGCAAAACGTCCTCAAGAGCGTGGAGGCCAAAACCGAGGAACTGAATCAGAAGATTCTGCCGCCCGACGTCAAGATTCGTCCTTATTACGACCGCAGTGAACTCGTAAATCTCACGACTGACACCGTCGAAGGCAACCTGCTGCGTGGCATGGTACTGGTCCTGATCGTGCTGATTTTCTTCCTGGTCAGCTTCCGCGCCGCAGTCATTGTCGCCATAACGATTCCTCTGTCCGCTTTTGTTTGCCTTCATCGTGCTTCACGCGCACGACGTTGCGGCGAACCTGCTCTGGATAGGAGCGATCGACTTCGGAATTGTCATCGACGGAACAGTGGTGATGATCGAAAACATTTACCGCGAACTGGCCCTCCGGGAAGGCCAGCAATACAACCTGAACGAAGTGATCCTCGCGGCTGGAAAAGACGTGGACCGCCCGATTTTCTACTCGGTCGCAGTGATCCTCGCGGGTTACCTCCCGATTTATGCGCTGAGCGGAGCCTCGGGCAAGCTGTTCCACCCCATGGCTGAGACCATGTCGTTCGCCCTGGTCGGCGCCCTCATCCTTACGCTTACGCTGGTCCCTGTACTGGCTTCTTACTGGTTCAAGAGCGGCGTGCATGAGAAACCAAATCGTGCTTTCGAATGGATGAAGCGGAAGTATGCGGTACAACTGGACTGGGCGCTCGCACGGCCTAAGACCACTATTGTCATCGCGACTTTGATTTTCGGCGCTACGCTGCTGCTTGTGCCTTTCATCGGCGGAGAGTTCATGCCTCACCTCGATGAAGGTGCTCTCTGGGTCCGGGCAACCATGCCCTATACGATTTCGTTTGAAGAGGCGAGCAAGATCGCCCCTCAGATCCGTGCCATTCTAGTGTCGTATCCGCAGGTCACGGTTGTTGGTTCGGAGTTAGGAAGACCCGACGACGGCACCGATCCCACAGGATTTTTTAACTGCGAGTTCTACGTCGGACTCAAGCCCTATAAAGACAAAGCATGGACTGGCGAGATCAGCGATAAGAAACAACTGGTGGAATCGATCAACGGGAAGCTCACCGCGTTCCCCGGAATCATCTTCAACTACACCCAGCCCGCGGAAGATGCCGTGGACGAAGCACTGACCGGTCTCAAGAGTTCTTTGGCAGTCAAGATCTATGGAGAAGACTTGAACGTGCTACAGGACAAAGCGATTCAAATCAAGAATACGCTCATTAAAGTTCCAGGATTTACCGAGCTCACCGTGGTGCGGGAACTCGGTCAGCCCAGCCTGTTGGTCGACGTTGATCGTGACAAGATTGCGCGTTATGGGATCAACGTCGCCGATGTCGAAGCCGTGATTTCCGCGGCGGTCGGTGGGCAGGCGGTCACCCAGGTGATTCAAGGCGAGAAACTATTTGACCTGGTGGTTCGCATGCAGCCCCAATTCCGCAGCAGCGCACATGAGATCGGAAATCTGCTGGTCGGCACGCCCGATGGTCAACAGATTCCCCTCAGTCAGCTCGCCAATATCACCCAGGGAAACGGCGCGTCTTTTATTTACCGTGAAAACAATTCGCGTTACATCGGAGTGCAGTACAGCATCGAGGGGCGCGATCTCGAAAGGAGCGTTCGCGACGGCCAATCTGCGGTCAAGAAGAGCGTAATCCTTCCCCAGGGCTATCGCATGGAATGGGGCGGAGAGTACAGCCAATTCCTCGAAGCCAAGTCACAGATGTATTTCATCGGGCCGCTCGCGGTGGTTCTGATTTTCATGATTCTCTTCGCGCTGTACGGGAACTTCAAATTCCCGGTCACGATCGCCCTGGGCGTTATCATGACGGAACCAGTAGGCGCGCTGGTCGCTCTCAAACTTACACATACGCCTTTCAGCGTTTCTTCGGTGCTCGGTCTTCTCGCATTGCTTGGAGTATCGGTCGAGACAGCGGTCATTCTCGTTTCCTACATCAACAAGCTGCGGCAGGAAGGAATGGACATTCGCACAGCGACCCGCGAAGCCTCGCTGCTGCGGTTGCGCCCCATCATGATGACAGCCCTCGTCGCCTGCCTGGGATTGCTGCCCGCGGCTCTTTCCACCGGCATCGGGTCAGACACGCAAAGGCCATTCGCTATCGTGATCGTAGCCGGGCTCATCTCCCGCCTTTTCATCGGATTCTTCGTCAATCCCGTGCTCTACGAGATGGTGGCTCGCGACGGCGACGTTCTCCAGGTGTGATTTCTTGACGTCGCTGGAGATGAATCTCCCGCCCGCCCGGCAGAATCTAAGCTTTCATTGGACGCGTTTCATGACGGTCATGACAACCAAAGAAATCAGCGTGCAGCGCTTCAGCATCACCTCATCCCGAGCTTTTCATGACGTTGTGGCTGTTATCGAATCAGCAGTTGGCCATCCGGATATGGCTTCATTTACCAAGAGCATCGCCGGTGCAAAGGCTTTTGCTGAAGTAGAGAAGATCGTCCGCGAAGCCACCGGCCCGGCAGAATTGATGGAGTTCACCCGCTTGGACCTCGGCGCCGTGCTGCGCAAACGCAACGGCAAGTCCGCTCCTCAGAGTCTGCGTCTAATCGTCGGCAATCCTGTCACTATGAGCTCCATGGCTCAGCTAGTGCCTGACGCGGGCTCGTACGCACCGGTGACGATTCTCATCGACGAACGCGCCGATGGCGTTCATCTCTCCTATGACCGGATGGCAAGTTATCTTGCTACTTACGGCAGCCCGGAAGCCCTGAAAGTCGCCAAAGATTTGGATGCCAAGGTAGAAGCCCTGCTCGTTTCCGCAGCTGGTTAGCGACCCGTAGACGAACAAAAGGCGAAAGGTGTACGATGCTTTCGTCATGGCGCACCGACCCGATCCCACCCGTCGTGAAGAGGTCCTAAACAGCGACGACTTGAAAGCTCTGGGGAGCAGCTTAGCTCGCCTTAGTGCCAGCGCTGTGCGCGATTTCTACGAACGCGCCTACAACCGCTGCCGCATCACCAGTCGCGATTTCCCTCCCGCGCGCGCCATTCAGGAACTAGTGCAAGCCTGGAAGCAACTAAGAAAATGGCGAAGCTGAATTCTCTCTCCGAGGTCTTACGATGGCTTCTGCAATTGCGCTGCGACGCGAGCTAAGCGCAAGGGCTCAACAAATTGCGGCCGACAGTTCGTCGGCCCACTACTTCACGCTCGGCGAAGCGCCCAGCGTCATCTTCAGTCCCACCCACGATCGCGGGCACGGAAATTTTCATCCAATCTCTTATCGCAATATCTGTGCCAATCCGCCGTGGTTGCGCCGTCTCGCCAAAGTGCACACTTCCGGCCCGAAAGCCTCATCGAGCGTGAGCCGTCGCTGGCGAGAGTTAGATTCCGCCACCAGTTCCGACGCTCTGCTCATGAACGTCTTCTGCTACAGCCGTGTCATGAAAAACAAAGAGCTCTGCGCCATGCTCGGCGTTCGCCCCGGGCACACCCCACAGTTCGGATTCAAACCGCGTATCTCTCTGCGCAACGGAAACGTCGATCGCACCGAAATTGACATGAAACTCGGCGGCTTGCTGGTGGAAGCGAAACTGACCGAAAGCAATTTTCAGAGCGCGCCTGTCCGCCTTCTGGAACGCTATCTTTACCTCGACGAAGTTTTCGATTGCACGATGTGGACGAGGAACCGCGACCGGGTGACCGGTTATCAGTTGATCCGCGGAGTTTTAGCCGCGAATTCGACCGGTGGATCGTTCTGTGTATTATGTGACGTCAGGCGCCGAGATCTCATTGAGAATTGGTACGCCGTGATGCGGACCGTGAGAAGTTGCGATCTCCGCTGCCGCTTGCAATTGCTTACCTGGCAGGAACTGGCCGGACTTCTGCCGCGAACGCTTCAGCGATTCCTGGCCGTGAAATATGGGATCATCCGGCCCGATCTCCGCCCGTAATCAGGGCCCGCGGTGCCGAATCAACGCTATGATTGGATTATCATGACACCTCAATTCAAGCGAATACTGGAAGCGGGATTCTGGTTCCTCATTGGCTTTCTTGCCCACTGGCTGCTTATTTACCTCCATCATCATCCCAATGCATAACGCGGACTTCACCGCTGCGTTCAGGCTCCAAGAAAAAGCGCCCTGCAGGATGTGCAAGGCGCTTTGGAAGTTCACCTCTCGTTTTCCCTATTACTTCAACGCCACGGCCAGACCCATCGGAATTTCTCCCGAAGCCACCGGGATAGAGACGGGCGCAAGCGTCTCGGTCAATGTCCCGTCCGTCGCGCTGACATTGAGTACGTGCAGGAAGTTCCCCACGCCTCCAGGCGGATTGTTCAATCCCAGAACATAGAGAAACGCTCCCGTCGGATCGAGTTTGAGGTTAGTCGCCTCGCCTCCGGGCATCAGTGTCAGATGCTGCAATTGCTTAGGCTTTATGAAGTTGGCTGCGCTGATCATGTAGACAGTCACGCTGTTGGAACTCGGCTCGGCGGTATAGAGCACTGTGCCTTTGGTATTGGTCGTCAACCAACCTACTTGCAAACCGGGATTGACGGTCAGACGGCTGAAAGCCAATATACCCGCTGTGCTATAGGTGTAAGTGCCGATCATGTTGACGTCTGGTAAGCCGACATAAATCGCTCGGAGCTTCGGATGGGCCGCCACGCCCAGGAAGTTCGTACCCTTCGTCGGAATCAGAGAATTGTTCAGAAGCAACAATCCACCGGCGGTGACGTCGTACGATCCGAATGCTCCGCCGCCCATGAATTGCGTGACAAAATCGAACTTGCCGCTGGGGCTGGGCAATGCCTGTGATGGCTCCGAACCAGCTGGATAGTCGATGGTGGAATTCTTGACCATCGTCAACACACCCGCCGAACTCACATCAAAACTCGTGAGATTCGGAGTGCCTCCGGTCTGCCCAGGATCTGCGTTCTGGTTCACCACTGTCATTTGTTCGCCGGCTTCGCTGTTCTCTGCGAGTCCGAGACTGACCGGGTCTTGACCGTTTGATGCGACACTGCTGGCCACTGCGAGCGTGCCGTCAGTCTTGATCGTGAATGTCGTCACGGTGTTGGAGTGGCCGTTCACGGCATACAAGAACGTTCCCGCCGCGTTCACGACGATCTCCTGGTCAGCCATGAATCCCGGAGCCATCGAGGGTGTCGAACTGAATACGCCAGTTCCGCCAGTGAGGAAAGGAGATCCTTTCAGTTGGGTCAGCTTTCCGGCGCTGTTGGAATAGGCGTAGATGGAATTTTTGCTCGTGGTCTTGCCAACGTTGCTTTCCACGTAAACGACGTTAGGCCCAGTTTGCGCAAAGGCCGTTGCGGTCAAGATCAGGGCCGAAAGAAAAAACATCAGAGTCTGGCGGAACGAGATCCGAGAGTTTTTGTGCGACATGCTCATAACAGAACATCTCCTCTTTGGTTGAAACCGGTTAGCGCCGGGCGCGGCCGCACGAGATTTCTCACTCGCGGCACTTCGCCATTTGCAAGGCTAGTTTTGTGGGATGTCCTTGCTCCTAGAACACCGAAGGTCGCTCAATAGCTGCCTGATCGAAAAGGGTGAACTCTAAAACGGTCGGAAGTTAAGCGCACTTGTGATGAAGACCATTGCAGGCGACCTTCCAAACCGGGAGGGAGCGAAATCAAGGAGTTCGCCCAGCTGATCGCGTGACCCTGTGCACATTCCTGCACAAGCAGATCACAAAAGTACCGTGCGCCGAAGAGGTCACACGCCTCGGTGACGCCAGTCACAGCGCGAAGGGCAATCCGCCCGTTATGTTCGTGGTCTCCCCGCAAAGCTCCCGATCTTGAACGCCAACCGGAAACCCACCTTGTATGAGGAGAACGATGTCATGGAACATTCCTTAAGAAAGACTTTAGGTACGGTTCGCCGAAGCGCAGTGAATCTTGCACAATTCAGCCCTATCAAAGAGAGCACTCTGGGCGAAGGCAAAGATTTGCCTTTGATACTCGAACCGGCCGCCGACCAGGTCGACTTGGCCGATTGGGTCCGCAACCATCGCGCCGAACTCGAGCAGAAGCTCTACAAGCATGGCGGATTTCTCTACCGTGGCTTCGGCCTGGAGAGTGCGGAGGATTTCGAAAGAGTTGCTGGCTCTATTTGCGGCGAGCTCTACGCCGATTACGGCGATCTGCCGCGAGAAAACGTCGCCTGCAAGGTCTACACCTCGACTTGGTATCCCGATGACAAAAGTATTCTCTTTCATCAGGAGAGTTCGCACTTCGCCAATTGGCCCCGCAAGATCAACTTCTTCTGCGTGACCGTCGCGCGCGAGGGCGGCTGCTCGCCCGTAGTGGATTGCCGGCTGGTCTATCAAGGACTCGATCCAAAGGTCCGGGATATGTTCGAAGAGAAAGGGCTGCGCTATGTCCGCAACTTCCTTCCCGGCGTCGACGTGCCATGGCAGACATTCTTCCGCACCGACGACAAATCAATCGTCGAAAGGCATTGCCACCAAGCTCATCTGCAATGGGAGTGGACTCACGGCGGCGAGAGCCTCAGGCTCTATCAGAAGTGCCGCGCCGTGGCACGCCACTACGTCACCCAAGAAAAGATCTTCTTCAACCAGGTGCAACTGCATCATGTCTACTGCCTCGATCCTGATACCCGCAAATCTCTAATGTCGATGATGAGTAGCGAAGATTTGCCCCGGCAGTGCACTTTCGGCGATGGCTCAGAGATCTCCGACGCTGTCATGGAACATGTCGGGGAGACCTATGAGAAGTACGCTGTTCGCTTCCAGTGGCAGAAAGGTGACATTGCCACGCTCGACAACATGCTGGTCGCCCATGCCCGCGACCCATTTCAGGGGGAGCGCAAAATCCTGGTGGCCCTGGGCGACATGATCACGGCCGAGGAAGTCGACCGCATGAACCGCGATGCCCATTGATCTGCATTACCTGGCAGGGCCGTAGTCGAAGGCAAAGCCACGTGCCTCATGGCCCGACATGTTTCTCGTGTTGTAATTCAGCAGATCGTTCAGGTGAATCGGATCCAGCGGATATGACTTCCCTTTCGGATAGGGATAAGTGCCCATGGCGCGGAACGGCAAGGGATCAACTTGGTCGCCGCGATAGGCATAGAAATCCATGTCTTTCTCGTAGCCATTCGCCACAAAGAAATAATCGCGCGTCCAGCCTTTGGGCAGCGCAGGCAGTTTCGTTGGATCGAAATCGAGCGCGACTTCGTCTCCCGACCCGAATATCGCCAGCCGATCATCGAATCCAGAAACTAGCGGCAACACATCTCCATACCGCGTGTAGCTTCCCGCCGGACGCGTGTAGGGTCCGGTAGCACTGGCCTTTTCGTAGATGTACTCCACGTTGCCCGGAGGCTGGTTCTCGATCTTTAGAGGAAATCCGTGGAAGCGCAGGTCGGCTTTCGCGAGAGGCACCGGCGTCAGCCGCAGAGTCTGATCCTGGCTGGCACGATCGACCAGAATGCTGTCCCAATAGACTTGCAGGTTCGTTGTGATACGAACGCGTTGAGTGTTTTCCGGCAGCTTTCCCGTCAGGTCGGCTGTGATGGTACGCGCTCCGCCGGCAGGGAAACCCATATCGTCCACAACGCGAGTCCACTTTCCGTTCGAAAGGGCTTCCACGTAAGGGGCAATCGGCTTCAGTCCCGCCTGATCGGCAGCGTACATACTGTTCGCTGAGAAGTATTCCACCTCTCCGTGCATCAGCAGCCACAGTGGGCCGCCGCGATAGGGCTCTCCCAGGTTGAGTTCAAGGGTATGCATTTTCGCGAAGCCAAGAAACGGCAGCACTTCGAAATCTCCGAAGTAACGATGTGCCAGCAGATCGGGCAGCACGTCGTGTCCGTCTTCATCATGTGCAGCAACCGGCGGGCGGGCATCTTGACTCACCACAACTTTGAAGGGTGGATACGGCGGGTTGCTGGCGAAATATTCGTTGGGATAAACATCAAGCCCGGCGGGATGATCGACCGCCAGCAGCCGGACTTGATCGAGATAGACGGCCTCTTCCAGCGGCTCCATAAAACGAAAACTCAATTTGCCGTCTTTCTCGCGGATAGCGTTGCGATCGATCTTGATGTATTCCGTGGGACGCGCAATGTTGCGCTCATTCGGCCCTACCCAATGGCCAACGACGCCGGCGCCTAGCATGTCGTCGACAAGTTCGTAACGCTTGCCATCCCAAACAAAGAGCGTCGGACACGAACTGCCGCGGCGATCGATCTCGAGATACTTCTTTTCCTGATCGGCCGCCACTTCGATTTCATCTTGTAAAACACCGGTCGGCCAGAGCATACGCACTACATCGGCTTGCTTGGCTTGGCCAAGACCCACAACAATGTCGGTGGAGTTCTGGCCCAGATATCCTGACGACCCAGCGATTTCAAACTTCTGACGATTCGCGCCCGAGAAGACTTCAATCTTGGTTCCGATGGCGCTCTTGTTATCGTTCAGACCTTTCAATGAAAGCTTCAACCAGTGATTCTGATTTCCGCCTTGGTTGCGCAACAGAATCGCCGGCCCGTGAAGCTGAGTGATGAGCAGATCGGTGGCGCCATCGTTGTCGTAGTCACCGGTGATGACTGCCCGAGGCTCTTTGAGTTGAATCTTGTCGAGGCCGACGTCGGCGGTAACGTCTTTAAATCCATCCGGACCAAGGTTGCGGAAGAGACGGATTTCGCCCTTACCTTCTTTGGTCTCGCCGACGGCGACAAGATCAACCCAGCCGTCGTTGTCATAGTCGAAGGCGGCGACGCCGTAGGCGCGAACCCAGTTGTTTATTGGCAGGGCTACTTGTTCGAAATTTTTCGCCTGATTATTGCGCCACAGCGTCAGCCCGGGAGCATCACCGTGCGTAAGAGCGAGGTCCATCCAGCCATCGTGGTTGAAGTCGAGGACGGCAATCCCGATTGAGGGAAGGGTGTCGGGCCAAAACTCCTTCTTCAAAAAGCGGCCTTCCCTGGGATTTTCGAAGATCTCTGGATGCGTGCTCCCACTGACTGCAAGATCTACCGCGCGGTCATTATTATAGTCAGTTCCAATCGAAGCGATGGTGTCGGCCTCTTGGCCCAAACCGACAGCCATCGTTACGGCTGTAAACGTTCCGTTGCCATTGTTTCGCCACATCTGCCCATAGCTCTCGGGCAGTCTCTCCGACCAAATCTCTTTCGAATGCGCCAACGAAGACGCAGCCGAAGTAACGAAGAGATCGATGTCTCCATCGTGATCGTAATCAATGAAGTTAACCGAGACATCCTTGGGTCCTGGGTCGCGAGGGTTGAAAAAACCGATCTGCAACTTCGCCGCCTCAGTAACGTCCTTAAACGTGCCGTTTTTCTCGTTATGGAAAAGAAGCAAGCCTCCGGCGGCGACTAGCACGAGGTCGGTCGCCCCGTCGTTGTCGTAATCTCCTACGGCACAGCTGCTCACGAACAGGGAGCGCTCCAAACCCGCTTTCCGGGTAGAGTCTTCGAATTTTCCGTTGCCAATATTGCGATAAAGACTGGGGCCGGCCTTCGCGCCATTGTCAGCCAGAAAAACATCGAGATTCCCGTCACCGTCGTAATCCAAGAAGCAAGCTCCAGTTCCGAACAATACCGAAGCTCGCGTCAACTCCGCCGGCATACCTTTCGCCTTAATTCCGGCCTTCTCCGTCACATCCACAAACGTGACTTTAATCTGCTCGGGGACTTTCTCCTGCGCACCTACCACCTCTTCCGCTAGCGAGTACTTGCCTTGCTCGCCATATGCCAGACTGATTGCGGCCCCCAACTTGTTCTGCGTGATGTACTGGAAGCGAACGAGATGCTCTCGGGCGCTGGGCAGATCGCCAGATTGCTGATACGCCCGGGAAAGTCCAAACTGCGCCGAAGCGTGCAGCGGATTCAGTTTCAGCGCGTGCTGGAACGCATCAATTGCCTGCGGAAACTGTCTCATCTGCGAATACGCTGCGCCTAGGAAGTACCAGCTATCGGCATCGTTGGCATCAATGTCGGTCACCTTGCGAAAAGCATCCACCGCGGCCTGCGCGCTATCGGAATTCTTGTACAGCAGTCCCAGGTTGTACCAGGCATGCGGATCGTTTGGATCGCGCTTCACCGCATCTTCAAGAATCGGCTTGGCGGCGTCGACCTTGCCAAGATTTAGCAGTGCGACGCCTTGATTCAGGTGGGCAATCCTCAAATTAGAATCGAGCGCGGCTGCATCCTGAAATTCTTTCAGCGCCTTGTCGAACAACTGCTGGTTCATGTACGCCAGTCCAAGATTGTTGAGCCGTGCGGCATCAGCGGAGCTGTTTGGGACGGGTTTCTGCGCCGACAGGGCTAAAAGGCTGGCAGCGACAAGCAGAACTTTACCGATGCGCTGAATCATGTGTAAGAAAGTTAATCACAGAGCGGGTGCGAATGCACAGAAAACGAAATTGTCATCCTCATGGCAGCGAAAGGATGACAAGCATTTATTTTGATTTAGGCAGAACGAGCGGACTGTACGGCCGCGCCCCCACTACGCCTTTCCCTTCCTGCACCGTGATCGTCTCTCCGGCAGCGATGTTCGACAGCTTGTCTACCTGTCCGCTGGGCCATTGCAGTTCGACAGAATCCGCTTTGCTTGCGCTGCCCAAACCAAACGTCAGTACCAGTTCGCTCTGCGACAGATAGCTCGATCCGCTGTGCAGCATCTGCGATTGCTGGTCTTTGCCGGAAGTGACGCGGACCACCGAACCAATCCCATCGCGATTGGATTTCGTCCCTACGAGTTTGATGCGCAGGCTGTGATTGCTTCCGCCCTCGTTGCGGAATAAATAAGCGGGACCCCCGTTAGTGGTCAGCAAGATGTCGAGAGCGCCGTCGTTATTGATATCAGCATAAGCTGCGCCGCGAGCGACTTTCGGGCTGGCAAAAGCCGTCCCCATCGATGACGTGACCTCTTCGAACTTTCCTCCACCGAGATTCCGAAATAGATGAGGCGGCTCCGCATAGTGAACCCGCTTCTGCACGCTCTCGATGGCGTCTTCAATATGTCCATCGGCGACGAAGATGTCGCTCCATCCATCGCTGTCGTAGTCGAAGAAGAAGCAGCCAAAACCCAGTGTGACGAGCGTTGCGCGGCCAACTTCTGAGCGCGGCGCTTCGTCGACAAACAGCCCATTTCCCTCGTTGTGATAGAGCGACAGCATCTGGTTAGCGAAGTTCGTAATGATGATGCTCGCATGCCCGGACCGGTCATAGTCCGCCGCATCCACGCCCATGCCGGCGCGCGCGACCCCATCCTCGCTGAAAGCGATGCCCGCTGGAATGGCTTTCTCTTCGAGGGTTCCGTTCTGCTTGTTCAGATAGAGCTTATTTGGCTGCGTATCGTTAGCCAGCAGAATGTCAGGCCAACCATCTCCGTTGTAGTCGAAAACAGCGACGCCTAAGGTTTTCGAAGTTGGATCGAAGAAGCTTGCCTTCTGTGTTGCATCCTCGAACTTGCCGTTGCCCAGGTTGTGCCACAACCGCGCGGACGAGCCCTTGTACGACTCCGGAGTGCAATAGGACTTGTGCGCGCCATCGAGAGTGCAATAGAGATCACCCTTTTCCGACCATTGCACGTAGTTCCCGACCACCAGATCCAGTTTCCCATCGCGGTCGTAATCAACCCACGCCGCGCTGGTCGAGAATTCGTTCGGGCCCCACAATCCTGCGCTCTTTGTTACGTCAGTAAAGGTCCCATTGCCGTTGTTGTGAAACAGGCGGCTTTGGCCGACCGCGGAGATGAAGAGATCGTCGAAGCCGTCGTTATCGTAATCGCCCACTGCCGCGCCCAATCCGAACATCTGGATCGCCAGCCCTGCTTTGCGCGTCACATCGGTAAAGGTACCGTCGTGATTGTTGTGGTAAAGCTTCATCGTCGAGGCCGAACCCGCGTGCCCGGGCCAGCTTTCGCCGTTCACCAGCAGGATGTCAGCCCATCCATCGTTGTCATAATCGATGAAGGCGCAACCGGGTCCCATGGTTTCAGGAAGGTATTTCTTTCCGAAAGCGCCGTTGTTGTGTTTGAACTGGATACCGGCCTGCGCCGTAATGTCACGAAACGTGACTTTCTGAGCCTGGCCCGGAGAAACAAGGGCGCAACACAAAGCCAAGTAGACAGGGAGGAAAAAAAGGATGACTTGATTTCCTGCTGTGCCTCTGTGTCTCTGTGGTGAACTTCATCGCCGGGAATCCGCAACGGCTAGCGGAACGGATACATGTTCGTGCACCGCCTGGCGCTCGTTGTTGTCCTCGGGATTGAGTTGGCGATAGGGTCCAGTAATCGCCTGCGAGGCCTCATCGGCTTTGAAGCGCAAATAACGGATTTGATGTTCATGCGCTTGCTTCTCGTCCCCCAAGCCGTTGTAGCAAAGCATCAAGTTGTAATGCGCCTGCAGATCTTCGGGATCGATCTCCAGAACCGAGTTCAACATTTTCACCGCATCCGCATATTTGCGTTGCAGGAACAGTACCCGCCCGAGGCTATTGAGCACCACGCGATCGCTGTGGATATTGCTTCAAGACTCTTCGCAGGTGCTCCGCAGCCTCGTCGTACTTGCCGTCCGTACGCAAAACGGAAGCATAGAAGAAGTGCGCCCGCGCCAGATCTGGACTGACGACTAGCGCCTTCTCTAACACCACACGCGCGCGATCGACGTCCCCTTCTTGCAATGCCGCGCGGCCAACATTCACCCAGCCGTCAGGATTGCCAGGGTCCATCTCCGTAATTTTTTCAAAGGCTGCGCGAGCACCCTTCAAGTCTCCTTGCAGCAGAAGTCCGATGCCGTAGTCGTTCCAGCGCTGCCAGTCGGCCGTCTGAAGAGTCTGTTCCGGCTGAGGCGCCGGCGTCGAGTGCGGCGCAACCTGTAACGCGACTTCGTCTTCCGCGAGCGCAACAATCGGGAGATCGGGAATTTGCTCCCGCTTCGCCGAAACGCCGCTTAAACTCCCGGTGAACGAAAACTTCCGGTCATCATAATCGGCGCTTACGTCTCCCGGCTCAGGCACACCCGCAAACGAGAACTGAGTTCCCCACCAGGAAAATTTGCGATAGCACAAACGCGCATGCAAGGTGATCTTGTCCCCGGCACTATCGGGAATGTGGAGACGGTAGTGTACGGTGTCAGCCGCTCCCGGCGGGATCAGGTGAACGTAGACCACCGATCGTGTCGCCCACGCGTTGCGCTTGTTGATGGGATTTCCGTGAGCGTCGATCTGCAAGGACCGGTAGAAATGCGCGCCTTTCTCTACTGGGCCTTTCCCGTCATCCTCGACCATGCCACTCCAGAAAATGGTCCGGTTCTTATCGTCGGTGGCTTTCAGTTCGAGCCATGTGTCGTAGGCATCGACCGTGCCTCCGGGAAAGAAGTGGCCAATCTTTTTGGTGCGAACGACTACATCCACACGCACGGTATCGCCGCGCCTCACGACAGGTTGCACGCGATTCAGAGGAGCGGTGACGGGTTGGGCTTCGGACGTCGCAGCCGGAGTGATCTTTGATTCTGACTCTTCACCGACCGCAAACGTTGTTGAGAGATCGTTCTGGCTAGCAGCCGCTGCTTTCAAGGGAACGGCTGGCGAAAGTGCGAAGATATCGACGCTCAGGATTCCAGCTTTCAGGAAATCTTCGGTGCTCTTCAGTTGAGCGGCGTCTTCATTCGCGGTGGGCAGCGACGTGTTGGCTGCCGGAAAACGGTGCGAGTGTACCATCCCCTTGACGTTGCCCATGTCTGTGGAAGCAGTGAGCGGCATGTGGCAATCCGCGCACTGCTGAGGTTTCGCCGGATAGTAAAACGAGCGCGCACCTTCTCCGGAAACGCCGCTGGCCTGCCAGTTGTCATATTCATTGAAGCCGCGAATCCAGCGATAGTGATTCACCGGTACATCGAGATGCACTTTGTGGCAACTAGCACAGAACTCCGCCGTCTGGTCGCGCATGAAGGGCTTCAAGAATACGCGGCGGTGCGGCTCGGGGTTCAGCTTCACGAGGAAATCGTGGAACGCTCGCGCCACTGGATTCTGCGTCGCCGCCAGTTCGTGAAGCTCAGGGTATTCAAGGTAAAAATCCGCCTGCCCCATCGTGCTCTTCACGTCAGCGATGGAGTGGCACATCATGCATCCTAGTCCCGCTTGCGATTCGGGACGATGCACAATCTGCTTGATGGGAGTGTCCATCAATCCGCTGTAGAGCACAGCCGGATCATGACAGCCTCCACACCACTTTGAAGGCTGCGTCCCCACCGTATCCTGCATGTACTCAATCGATTTCCGGTACCACTGATTATTGAACGAAGAAAAATGATGGGCCGAACTGAACCACTGGTTGTAGATATCTTCGTGGCAGCGCTTGCACGAGTCGGACTCCATGAAGAACTTGCTGGGAATTTTCTCCCCGCCGTACACCTGCGCCGAACTTGGAAAGAACGGACCCTTGGGGCCATCGCCCTCACCGTCCATCGAAGCGGGAGGCATGATCGGGTTCTTGATGCGGGCATGCTGTTGCCAGCGCGAATTGCGTAGATACCAGGCCCCAGCGCCGATCGCGGCAATGACAAGCAAGCAAATGCCAACCCTTGCCAAATTCGCGAAACTTTGTTTTTTTCCGGTTCGCTCGGCAAACAGAATTCCCACACCTGCTAATGACAGAACGATGTGCGCGTAGAGCCAATTCCAATCGGAGCGAGGAGTACCAATCCTGAGCAGAACCAACCCGAGGATTGCCCCCGCCGAAAGCAAAATCCATCCCACTTGCGAGATGACCGTGCTCTGGCGCAGCAAACGGTAAAGCAGAATTGCCAGCCACAACGAAACTGCCACTCCAACGACGGCATGCAACAGAACAACGACCGCATAGAAGATGTTGGGCTGCGGAAAGGTGAAAAGATAAACAGCCGATGCCACCAGAAACGCAAACAGCGCCGTCAACAATCGGGGAGTAGACCAGCGTTCAGACATTTATACGTTTGCGCCCGGGTGCGACCGGAGACCGTGTCGCGTAGCTTATTCTGACTAGGGTTGACTCTGAATAGTATAAATCCATTAGTTCTCATCACGATCCAAGCCGAAAGCTTCCTGCAACAAGTCCTCTCGCTGCGCCGTCTGTTTTTTGAACGCGAAAGATAAAATTGTTTTTGCAAGCTGTTAGGAAATCCTCAGCGTTGGAAATCGCGGAAACCCGCGTCAACAGTGGGTTTCATTGATTTTGTTCTTTACTCGACGGCATGGCTCACATACACTGCTCCCACCTGAAACAGCTCGAAAGGCTATTCTCAGGTATGGTTCCCCTCCACCCTTACACCCAGTCTCACTGGGAGCGCATGTAAGCCGAAACAATCCTGCGATAGGCGTTTCTTCGTCAAAATCCTAAGGCTGCGGTTCGGAGCTTCCGGACCGTGGAGGAGTATTGGCATGCAGAAGGCGAATTCCTGTCCCAAAGTCTTGATGGCGTTGGCGGCAGCGGCTCGGCGCGTAACGGTTTTAGCGTTGCTCGTCGCTTCCTTCGTGATAATCACCAACCACGACGCGTTGGCCATCGACCCGCTCGGAACAGCGACTGGCGGTGTAGTTTCTTGCTCAAGCGTAAACGCCACGGCCGGAGTGCCCGGTGGCACCTGCTACCTCTTGCAAGTAAATTGTCCAGGAATCGAAAACATTTCGATGGCACTGAAGGTGAACCCTCCGTCGGGTACCCCCATTGGCACCGTGATGTTCGCCGTCGGTGGAGGCAACACCGAATGGTACGACCAACATTTCACTTACGGACCGAACGCTATCGAGATGGTGCAGTCGGCGGGTTACAACACAGTCCAGACAAATTACATGTTCAAGCCGACTGGGTTCGGCAAGCGCCAGACATTCGCTGGCTGGCTCACTGGCCCCGGCGGAGCACGCGCATTGTCCTGCCGCTGGGCAACGGTTGCGGTATGGGTCCACAGCAATATTGCCAAGCCGAACACTCCGTTTTGTGCCACTGGTAACAGTGCCGCGTCGGCGGCAGCCGGCTATGCGCTGGCCGACTACGGCCTCGGCTCGATGTTCAACATGCTCGAGGAAACCAGCGGCCCTCCACTCACCCATATCGACCGTGGTTGCCTATGCAACACGCCCAAGGAGACGACAACCTGCGGACAGGGCCTTCTATCGGAATGTTATGGGATGGACTCCCTGATGTTCATCGACCCCTCCTACAACAACACAAAATGTTCGACTGCAGTGAAAACACATCGCTCATCCTACGACGGGCAATTCCTTCACGACAGCCTTGATTCCACCGACGCTACCTTTAACTACCCGACCACCGACATTCACTTTGTGTTTGGCGGACTCGACACTTCAGGCGCAGTGCCGGAAGGACTCGATTGGAAGAACGCGATCACCGCAAAAGGAACGCCAACGGTCGATTGCGTTGCCGATGCTCCGCACGAGATCGCGAACGTACTTGATGGTGCAACCAAGGTCGCAACCGACCTGATCACCTATTGCCACTGACGTGACAGCGCGGCTCTATCGGAGCTCTGGCGGGTTCGGATAAGGGCCGCGCGCTTTCTCGAGTTCTTCCGCAACTCTGAGCGCGAGTTCCTCCTGCCACGGCCCGGCGGAAATTTGCACCCCAATCGGCAGGCCCTCACTCGTCTGGCTGACGGGCACGACGACGGCGGGAGTTCCCAGCAGGTTGAACCACTCGGTGTAACTCCAGGCGTCCAGATATTTCACAGTTTGTCCATCGATCCGCCAACTGCGCTCTCCATGATGAAATGCCGGGATGGATGCAACGGGACAAAGCAACACGGGAAACTCCCGCATCTGTGCGAACACTTGAGCGCGAACTTCATCCCGGCCAATCCAAGTCTCAAGCAAACCCTCACCAGTGTGCGGGGGTTCTGCCGCTACCCATGAGCTGAATTCTTTGAGAATCGTGCTCAGCTCTTCTTCATGTCCTCGCGTCATGGGGCCAAGCAGCATGCCTCCGGCGGTGCCGAAGAATTTCCACCACAACTGCCGCGCTCGTTCGAGGCCTTCGGGACGAAACGGAACAACCTCGAATCCCGCGCTCTTGAGTAGTTTCGCGGCCGTTTGAACCGCAGCACGAGTTTCCGCGCGTCACCGGTGTCCGGCCGTCATCCTCAAAATATCCGATGCGGATCTTCTTCAGATCGCTCTCGCTCGGCCATCGAACAGGAACGGGCGCCGACGACGTATCCCCGTCGTCTGGTCCCTGCATTACTTCAAACAACGCCTTCACATCACCAACGGTGCGAGCCATCGGCCCCACAACGCCGATCAAAGCAAATGGCCCCACCGACGTCGGAAAATGACCGGTCGCTGGAATGCGCCCGGGCGTGGGCTTGAGTCCGCAGATTCCGCTGAAGTGTGCGGGCACGCGAATCGACCCGCCGCCGTCACTACCCATTCCGCCGGCAGAACATCCCGAAGCGATGGCCGCAGCTTCGCCCCCGCTCGAACCTCCGGGAGTTCGTGAGAGATCCCATGGATTATTGGTGCGCCCGTAGAGTGCGTTGTCAGTCTCCCATGCCATGAGCAGTTCCGGACTATTGGTCACGCCCAGAATGATCGCGCCTGCAGCCTTCAATCGAGCAACCAACGGGGCGTCATTCGCAGCGACGTATCCGGCACGGAGTCTGGTTCCTGCTTCCGAGCGCAGCCCGGCCACATCCATTGAGCTTTTTATACTGAGCGGAACTCCATGCAGGGGACCTAGCATGTCACCTCGCATGACAGCAGCCTCTGCCGCGCGCGCCTGGCGACGCGCCCCATCGACGTCTACTTGCACAAACGCATTCAGCTTGGAATTGAGAGCCGCAATCCGCGCCAGGTGAGCCTCGACCAATTCGACCGGGGAGATTTTCTTTTGACGGATGTTGGCAGCCATCGCGGCTGCAGGAAGAAAATTCAGATCGGACATGCGTCAATCTCACCCTTGCGGAAGGGAGAGTCTAGCACGCCCCCTCAAGGTCAGTGCGCGGTGAGAGACGAAGAGCGTGATTTATCGCTACGGGTAGCGCCGCGTCCGGCGGTCTTTTGCGCGCTGTGCTTGCCAAGCCAGTTCCGCAAATGCTTTCGCGAATCGGCGCTCAGATGCGAGAACAGCATTCCAGCGCGGCCCTCATCATCGCACCAGATCACCTCTCCAGTGCCCTCCACCATATGTGACGTCCCCGGAAGGACAAACCGCACGGGAATTTTGTGGATGCCAGGAAGCGGCTCCGCAGCTTGCAATGAAAGTCCGTGCGCGCTGAGGTCTAGGATCAGCCCCGGCAGAGCGGCAATCCCAAATTGCAAATAGACTAGCGCTTCAATCTTGTGGCGAGGCGAGCGGCGGCGGTCCGTCTGCATGAAGGCGCGCCCCGCACGCAACGAGCGCATCACCTGTTCCGCCACCAGCGGCTTGTACAGCATGAAGTTCGCGCCCGCCTGGAAGGTCTCTCCTACATGTGTAAGCGCGCTCACCATGGCGAATACCACTGGGCGGCGGTGAGCCGGCGCCATTCTAGCGATGCGTGCCACCTGTGAAGCTCCGGGCAAATCGAAGTCCAGCACCAGCGCCGAATAGTGGCCTTGCACCAGCATCTCCACGGCATCGTCGGCAGAGAGGCAGACTTCCTGCTCGATCTGGAGATCCTCCAGCAATCCCGCCAACATCCGCAGCGAAGACTGGTGCCGGCACAGGATTAGTGCGTTTCGCTTCATCAATCGCAGACTACGGCGGAAGGCATCGCGGGTAAAGTAACGCCAGTAATCGCGAGAACTTACCGACAGAAGCCCAGTAAATGCTGACTTTGGAACGGTCTGCTGGACTTATCACCAAATGTTGACGCGTTAGGATCGCGATGACTTTAAGGAAGGCAAAAACAACTCAGGCGCCGACCAGCTTTTCCAGTCCGGCTTTGTTGCGGATCAACAGGGTCGAACCACGTAATTGTGCCAACTCTTTTTCACGAAAGTCGCCAAGGACGCGCGTCACCGTCTCGCGCGAAGTCCCGATCAACTGGGCAATTTCCTCGTGAGTCAATGAAACCTTGATGCGGATTCCGTCCTTGGTTTCATCCCCACCCGCAGCCCACTCCAATAGCAGGCGCGCCAGCTTTTCAGAGACCGAGTGCGACAAGCCGAGCGACCGAATCATTTCATACGCGCTCTGACAATTCTGGCTCAGGTGCTCGGCGGCATTCAGGCAGGCGTCGGCGTGGTTCTGCAGAAATCCGAGGAAGTCGTCGCGCTTAACGAAGTCCAACTGGCTGGGCTGCAAAGTCTCTGCAGTAAGTTCGTAGGGCTTCCCTGAAATGGTGGCGTGCAGGCCCAGGACTTCTCCCGGTTGCGCGATGCGGAGGATCAGGGTCTTGCCGTCCCGCGAGGTGGTCGAGAGTTTCACCCGGCCGTTGCAAACAATATAGATGCCGCGCGCCGATTGTCCCTCCACGAACAAGACAGCGCCCTGCGGATATCCGCTGGCATATTTCACCTTCTCCAGATCTTCCAGCGACGCCCTGGGCAGGTCACAGAAGAAACCGCTCTGGCGCAGCTTGCAAACGAGGCAGTTCTCAGTGATTTGCAATCCGTAAGGTGAACTCATGGGACACCCCTAACCCGATAGTGTGGACTATACCACCTTGCCTTGGGACTTGCAGTACTTGCTTTGGGGCCTCGGTCGGCAATGCGAACACCAAGTAACCCTGGTCCCGTTGTCGAGAATTAGTACGAGTGCTTTGGTAATGTGCTGGACCTTTCGGGAGAGTGCCATACTTAGAAAAGCGCATGGCTCAATCCTCACAAACTCCGACCCGTCCACCGCGCGTAAAGCTGGCCGGGGCTGTTCTGGTCATGCTCCGTTTGGAGAATGGCCGACATATTCGAGGCAAGCTGCATCAGGTCTCGGTCACCGGTGGGCTTCTCCATTTGGAGCAACCGCTGGATGAGGGAATCAAGATCGAAGTCATGTTTCATGTCGGGGCGCAAACTGTGCGCAGCCGGGGTGCTATGTTGTTTCCGATGTGGGCGACCAAGGGATGCCTGCAGCCCTTCCGGTTCATCGATTTCAACGAAGAAGATCGCGCCAAACTCGATGCGACGCTGCAGACCCTGCTAGAAGTTGGGGCAGCCACGACTTCCTTCCCGTAGGCTACTTCGGTTTGACACTGAAGTGGCTGGCAAGACATTGCCAACGTCCACCTGCCCATACCCAGGTATCGGTGAACCGTCCACGACGCTCCCACGCTTTGCCTTTATCAGTTCCCTTTTCGTAGTAGATGCCAGTGACAACAACGGTGTTTCCGTAAGTGTGCGTTTCCATCCCGGAAGACTGCAGAACATCGGGCTTGTACGATTTATCCCGCACCGAGGCCAAGATCTGATCCCTGTTATAGAGAACGCCATCCGCGGTGGTCATCACAAAGTCATCCGCCAGCAACAACTGCACCGCCGCGGCATCGTTTTGCAACTCGGCATGATTCCACGCGTTCTCCATGGCAACGACTTTCGAGGCATCCTGCGCTCGTGCCCCCAGCGGCAGGAAAAGAACCAACACTGCGACCCACAATTGGCGCCCCATGATTTACCTCCTGCGCTTTACAGCGTGCATGGCCCGAGTACCACGACGCGTTCTTCCGCTAGAATAACCTCAGGCGGCGGAATTCCCTTCCCCCGATTCTTCTCGGTACCGTTCTTGGCAATGGAGAATCCCCCCTTCAAGGAGATATGCATGGCGCCCAAACATTCGGAGCGTTTCCTGAAAATTGTCGACGAATCGCGTAAACGTGTTCGCGAGCTAACGGTGGATGAGGTCAAGGCGAAACTGGATCGCGGCGAGAAGTTTCAACTCGTTGACGTCCGCGAAGAAAGCGAATTCGCCAAGGATCATTTGCCCAACGCGATCCATCTGGGAAAAGGCATCATCGAACGGGATATCGAAGAACGCGTCCCCGACACTGCCGCGCCACTCGTCCTCTATTGTGGTGGCGGCTACCGTTCCGCCCTGGCCGCCGACAACCTGCAGAAGATGGGATACACCAACGTCATTTCCATGGATGGCGGCATCCGCGTTTGGCGGGAAAAAGGCTTTCCGCTCACCAAGGGCTAGCCCGGGTACCCCCGTAACTTGCCCCTGAGCCCTGTTTAGTCGAGCATGATACTCAAGGCGTTCTATGCAAGAGCGTAAGGGACAATCCGGAGCGAGCTTTGGCGCCGCGGCATCTACCGCTATCGATCCCAAAGCATGGGAAGCGGCACTGCGCGAATGCGCCGATCCTAGCGCCTTCTGTGGCGTGCTGGCTAAAGTTTTCCGGGTTCGTCAGACGGAAGTCGCGCTCTTGCAACTCGAAAAAGGATTGCTCCGATTTCTATTTCCCGAAGAACTGAAGACCGCAGGCTCTATTCCGGTTTCCAGCGCAACCGCCGTAGCGGCCCACACCGCCGTAACTAAGAAAGTTGAGCTTTTCAACTCGTTCAGCAAGGTAAAGCACGCGAGCATTTTTGAAACGGTCAAGCTGGGGAAGGCGGACCAAGCCGATACCTCGGAATCTGCTCCCATTCAGAAGCTGATTTCCGCTCCAATTCTTTCTTCCGAGGGCAGAGTCATGGGCGTGCTTCAGATCTCGCGCAAAGGCTTGGATCTCAATCTCGCTGGCGCTGACTTCACACTCGACGATCTTCAGAATCTGGAAAGAGCCGCGAAAATTGCAGCCACCGCGTCATTTCTTCATCGCTAACTTCGATCTCTCATCGCGGCATCGATCTCTCGTCGTTCTTCCTCGGTAAGTTCACGCGTTTTCCCCTTTGCAAGTTCACCGAGTTTCAAGGGTCCGATCGCAACCCGAATCAGGCGCAAGACTTCGATTTCAAGTTGATCGAGCATTCTGCGGATCTGACGGTTCCTGCCTTCATCCAAAACGATTTCCAGCCAGCAATTCTTTTCGCCCGACCTTAGAATCTGCGCCAGCTTCGCTTTGAGAACTTCGCCCGAGGAGGTTCTCACTCCCTTTTCGAGCGCGCGGACGATAGTTTCGTCGGCCACCTGCGCAATTTGCACGTGGTAAGTCTTATCGAGATGTGTCTCTGGCGCCAGCACACGCGCCGACCACTCTGAATCATTCGTCAGCAGAAGCAAACCTTCGCTGGCCTTATCAAGCCGGCCGACAGGAGCGACAAAGGGCAACTTCTCATCCAGAAACGCGTACACCGTCTTGCGATCTTTTTCATCGGACGCAGTGGTCACCACTCCCCGCGGCTTGTTGAGCATCAGGTAGATTCTTTTTTCAGCAACGATCAATTTTCCGTTTACGGCGATTCGATCTTTTTCCAGATCAACCGGCATCTCCGGATTGCGCGCCACTGTCCCGTTCACTGAAACGCGGCCCTCGCGGACCAACGCAAATCCCGCAGAGCGCGAGCAATAGCCCAGCTTCGAGAGTGCTCTCGCCAATCCAACCTTTCGCGATGGTTGAGATGCGGCCACGCCACATGCTAAACGATTGGGCTTGCGATACTATCGTCGGATGATCGATCCCCACCGGTTTCTCATTTTCCTCGGAGCGGCGACGTTGCTGGCAATCGCCCCTGGCCCCGGCATGCTTTACGTTCTTGCTCGCACCTTGGCCGGAGGCCGCCGCGAAGGAGTTCTTTCCTCACTGGGAACTTTCTTTGGAGGCTTGGTTCACGTCGTCGCTGCCGCCACTGGCTTGTCGCTCGTCCTCGCCACCTCGGCCACTGCCTTTGCGCTCGTCAAATATGCTGGCGCCGCTTATCTCGTTTATCTCGGCATTCGCATGATCGTGAACGCAACCTCGGAAGACGACGTTCAACTCGAGGCCGCGGCAGGGCAGGTCCGCCGCAATCCGTTCTGGCAAGGCATCGCCACGGAAGTCTTGAACCCCAAGACCGCATTATTTTTTCTCGCCTTCATTCCGCAATTCGTAAGCCGCGATCACGGCTCGGTCATCTGGCAATTTCTGCTGCTTGGCACGATTTCTGTAACACTCAACACTTCTTGTGATTTGTTCGTTACGCTCATGGCCGCTCCGATCGGCGCTCGCCTGCGTTCTTCTGCAAAGTTGCGCAAACGTCAAAGAACCGCTACCGGCCTCACCCTCATCGGCCTCGGCGCCTACGTTGCATTCGGCGACTCCAAGTAGGCTCTGGAAGCCCACTCTGGCGAAACATGAGCCTTCTGTTTTGTCCCTTAAGCCATTCGACTCTGATGCTCCAGACTCTGTTTCCCACAAGATTTTGTGTGCTAGACTGCGCACGTTTTTGTCACTAAAGATGTCCAATTCCCCGGAGGTTTCCTCTGATGTCAAATCGTTCTCGCATTCTTGCGGCTGTTTTCGCCTCACTCATCGTGGTGGCGATGATCGCCGTTCCCCCGTGCGCGATCGCGGCCCCTACTGTTAGTTGGACTCAGTTGTCCCCAGCGACTTCCCCGTCCGCCCGCGCTTATCCCTCGATGGCCTACGACCCGGTCAGCAAAAAGATCGTCCTTTTCGGCGGCTTCAGCGCGAAAGGCTATCTCAACGATACTTGGTCCTTCGACGGCACAAACTGGATCCATCTGAGCACCTCATCCGCGCCGCCAGTTCGCACCAACGCTTCGATGATTTTCGACAGGGGTTCACGCAAGCTCGTGATGTTCGGTGGCTACAACGGCTCCAACTACCTCGGCGACACGTGGACCTTCGATGGATCAACCTCAACATGGACCGACGCCAACCCATCGACCGCGCCAAAAGCCGTAACCGGACCCATGCTCTTCCCCGATCCCGTCAACGGAAACGCTGACGTCTATGGCGGCTTCGACGGAATGTTCTACCAATCCACCACCTATCAATGGAACGGGACCAACTGGGTGAATCTGAATCCGCCCACTAGCGCCTATGCTCGTTCCATCGCGGTGGTCGCCACCGACACCGCCACCAAGACCACCGTGCTGTTCGATGGCCTCGGGGATTTGAACCCCTATAACACCTGGACTTTCGACGGTACTACCTGGACCATGCAATCCCCGGCCACCCTGCCGCCCAGCCGCTACGGCGCGCCGGGAGCCTACGACCCCGCTTACAAAGCTGTGATCACTTTCGGTGGCGGAGAAGGCGGAGTCGATACTCTCACCGATACCTGGGCTTGGACCACCGCCGGCAACTGGGTACAGTTGAGCCCCGACCAGTCACCTCCTCCCCGAGAGGGCTATGGAATGACGTGGGATCCTGCGATCGGCCACACCGTCATTTTCGGGGGCCAGTCCGGCGCAAGCTTCCTCGGCGACACCTGGGAACTAACCCCTCACTGAAACCAGCCCTAGGGCCGTGCGCTTAACAGGGGTTCGTATCGTGGCATCGCTTTAGCGATGCCACCAAAGCACCAATTTGAACGCCTTTAGGCGCTGAGAAGTCCATGCAGGGGGCCAGAAACCAAGGTCCCCTGCTATACTCTCCCTTGCTCGGATTCGCCGCGTTGGATGGCAAACCCTGAGCTGGGGCCAGGGCCTGGAAAGCATCGTGCATCTCGATCTCCCCTCCATCCTGGGCACGCGATTTCGGCGGTACTTCAGATTTGCCAATCCCCCTAGAGTCGACTTAACCTGCGAATCTTCGTGGGATCGGTGAGGAACTATGCGAGCCAAGGGCCTTCTGTTCAAAACGTTTTCGATGCTCGATCGTGCCGGCCTGCACGTCATGCCCAAGCACTACTACACTCCGGTGCCCGATTGCACCTGGCTCGAACAACACAAACCACTCTGGACCGGACGCTCTTCGCTGAAGGGAATTCCCTGGGATTTAGCGGCCCAGTTCGCCTGGCTGAAGGACTGTTGCGAGCCTTACTACAGTGAGGTCGCCGGACTGAAGTCTTACAATTCGTACACGCAAAACGGCTCAGGCCCAGGCTACGGAGAAATCGAATCGCAGGTATTGCACTGTTTTGTGCGACGGCACGCCCCAGCGAACATCATCGAAATCGGAAGCGGCGTTTCCACCATGTGCATGATCGAAGCCGCTGACCTCAACCAACGGGATGGAAAGCGTGTTCCCAAGATCACCTGTGTCGAGCCCTTCCCTAGCGACAGCCTGCGTAAGCGCAAGGAAGTCGAACTGATTCCCCAATTCTGTCAGGAGATACCGCTCTCGCTCTTTGATCGCCTCACTCCCGGTGATCTCTTGTTCATCGATTCGACGCATGCCGTGAAAGTCGGCTCCGACGTGATGCGTATTTACCTGGAAATCATTCCGCATCTTCGGCCGGGAATTTTTCTTCATATCCACGATATCTATTTGCCTTACGCCTACCCACGTGACGTCTTCACTATGCCTTACTGGTGGCAGGAGACCGCGTTGCTGATGACCCTGCTCGTCAACAATCCGAAGCTCTCGGTGCTGACCTGCCTGTCGGCTCTGCATTACGACTACCCGCAGCAACTGCAAAAGCTATTGACGGATTATCAACCCGCGCCGAATAACGAAGGCCTGGCCGTTTCCGCTAACGCCCCCGGACACTTCCCTGCCAGCATCTGGCTGAAAACTGCCTGAGGCCGTCGGGCCATATAGAATGACGGCCATCGCTTAACCATGCCTCCCCGCGTTCGATCACGACAGCAGCGCCGCCAGGCACGCGCCAGCGAAGCTCCGGATGACTCCGCTCTGCAGAAAAAGTTATTGATCTGCGCCGCCCTCGCAGTCTTCACTTGCTTGCTTTACAGCCCCGTCCGCGGACATCCCTTCGTCAACTACGACGACGACAGCTATGTCACGGACAATGCCCACGTTCAATCTGGACTGTCGGGAGAAACGATTTCCTGGGCCATCACCTCGACCGAGCACGACAACTGGCATCCGGTGACCTGGTTATCGCATGCCTTCGATTGCGATCTGTTTGGCGTGCATCCCGGCGCGATGCACGTCGTGAATGTGCTCATCCACGCCCTGAACGTCGTGCTCATCTTTCTTCTGCTTCAGTGGGCCACGGGATTCACCGGACGCAGTCTGCTGGTCGCTGCCCTGTTCGCCGTTCATCCGATCAACGTCGAATCGGTCGCCTGGATTGCCGAGCGCAAGAACGTACTCAGTACGCTGTTCCTCCTTCTCACCATCGGAGTCTATGGATGGTACGCTCGTAAACCCAGCGCGCAACGATATCTTGCCGTCGCTGCCCTTTTCGCGGTTGCCCTCATGGCAAAGCCGATGGTCGTAACATTACCGTGCGCGCTGTTGCTTCTCGATTTCTGGCCACTGAATCGCGTCGCGGGATGGACGGCGGAGTCGGAAGACTCCCCCCAGCTGAGCTTCACGCGTCTTGCCTTGGAAAAGCTGCCGCTCCTTGCGCTCTCGGCTGGAGACGCTCTACTCACCATGCTGGCGCAGCGCAAAGGTGGCGCGATCCATCTCTTCCTGCCATTTGGTGTGCGGCTGGAAAACGCTATCTACGCCTACGCAAAGTACATCTGGAACGCATTCTGGCCCGCACGCCTAGCGGTTTTCTATCCTCACCCCGCCTATTCGCTCACTCGAGTCCAATTGACGCTAGCCTCTTTGTTCTTGATCGCAGTGAGTGCCCTTGTGTGGCAATTTCGCTCGCGCCGCTACCTGGTCATCGGATGGCTCTGGTATCTCGGAACCCTCGTGCCGGTGATCGGACTGGTCCAGGTCGGCGATCAAGCCATGGCGGACCGTTACGCTTATGTGCCGCTTCTGGGAATTTTTCTGATGGTGGTGTTCGGACTCGCTGACCTCGCCGATGCAAGACAAATCAAGAAGCCGCCCGCGGGCGGTCGTGAGCGCTGTCTGCCTGGTTATTTTGATCGTGCTGGCGTGGCGGCAGATTGGCTACTGGCGCAGCAATCAGGCACTCTGGGCGCATACCGTCGAAGCCACGGGCGACAACGTCTACGCCGAAATCAATCTGGGGGCCACTCTGCTTCAAGCGGGACGCGCCGATCTGGCCCTGCCTCATTTCGAAAACGCCGCGCGCATCAATCCTAAAGATCCCGGCACGCACCTCAACATGGGCGCAAGTTACGCCAGCTTCGGGCGCAATCAGGAAGCCATTGAGCAATACAAACTTGCCCTTCCCATGATTCGTGATCCCAAAATTACGGCACAGGCGTATCAAGCGCTGGGAGCGCTTTCCGTTCGTGTTGGCGATCACACCGGCGCGCGCGAATACTACCGCAGGGCTCTGGAATTTGATCCCAGCCTCGAATCCGCGCGGCGGTCGCTGACTTCGTTGGGAACTCAGTAGAGGCTACTGCCGGAATACGCGGGCAAATTCCTTCTTCAGCACGCGATCCACCGAATCAATCTGGTCGACATAGAAGTCGAAGACCGCGTAGCGTGCGATGTCATCGAGATTGTCGAAAAGCTCAAGAAAGGAATTCTCCGTCGACCCGTTTTCTTTGGGAAGGATGTGCCGGTCCAGTTCCGGGCTGGCTTCTGCGATCACGCGAATACGCGCGTTGCGCGATGCCAGAGAGGTCAAAAGAGATCGGATCACGGAAGGTTCGAACGCCGCGGCGATCGCTGTCGTCAACTGCTTCCGCGTCGGACGGTCGGAATTCGCCAACTTGCATTCCGGGCAAAGCCGGGACTCTTCCCTCGACTTTACTGCCCAGCGCCGTCCGCAAACTTCACAAGGAAGACTAATGGAGCCGATGGCCGCGATAGTTGCTCTCCTAAGCGCCTGGTCCTAATCTCGTTTGCCGGGCGCAGACCCGCGAGCGCGAGTGCCAACCAGCCCGCTATCCCAGTTGCGGTGATTCGTAAAACGCTCCCGCAGCGCCCAAATGATCACCGCCACGCCTGCAACGAATAACAGCGCTACGACAGCAGCAATGTAAGGATCCGTTCCGTGCATGCGCATCACCTCTATGTCTTCCTGCAATCAAAGCTACAGGGATTTGTTCTTGGCTTCGTTCACGCGTAGGGCGCGGCCGCCCAGGTCGGTTCCGCCCAGCGCCAGACACGCTTTGTCGGCCTGGTCTTTATTAGTCATTTCCACGAATGCAAAGCCCTTGGGACGCCCGGTTTCGCGGTCCATGATGATGTTCACGCGATCCACGGTCCCATGCTCCTCAAAGAGCGTACGTAGTTGCGGTTCAGTCGTGCTGTGCGGCAAATTGCCAACGTAGATGTTCATTGTTCCTTAATTTCTTTCGTCGCCTGAATACCGTTTGCCGGGACTCGCGAGAAATGCAAATGAAGCCTAAGAGGGGGAAAGCTCCAGACAGACTGACTTAGCTCAGATTATCTGAAAGAGGGAAAAGGAAGATCGCTCGACTTTGACCCTAGTCGACGCCCGAGAGCTTGTCAAGACAAAGGCGAGTGCGGGAAAACACATTGCAAATAAACAAGTTAGCCATGTGAAAGAAAGCTTTTCTTTGCTAAATGTTCACCAGTTGACATCTTGTACTTTGTATTACATAGTATCTTGCATGACGCAGTTTAAACCCGTCGGCCCCGAAGCCGCCGACAAGTGGGAAGTCCAGCTACGCAAAGGAGGACTCGAGTTGGCCATCCTCGCTTCGCTCTGGACCGGGCGGCTTTACGGGCTGGAGATTCTGCGCCGGCTTGAGAGCGATTCCGACCTGATCGTTTCCGAAGGAACCGTCTATCCCTTGCTCAGCCGGCTCAAGACAATGGGACTGGTTGATTCCGAATGGGTCGAGTCCGACGCCGGACATCCGCGGAAGTATTACTCCCTAACCCTGGCGGGTAGAGAACGAGCGCAAGAAATGTTTCGAGTGTGGACGAGATTCTCTTCCAGCATCGACAAACTGCTCGCCCCGCTCGAAAAGGAGAAATGAAATGACCATCTCCGAGGATTCTCAACGCAAGATCGTCGCCTACCTGACGACGCTTCGCAAGCGGTTGCGTGGCCTGCGCGACGAGGACGCCAGCGAGATCGTCGAGGAGTTGCGCAGCCACATTCTCGACCGAGCCATGGTCGGAGGAATCGTCACTCCCGCTGGGGTCGACGCGGCACTCGACGCCCTCGGCAGCCCAGAAGAATTGGCCGGCCAGTACATGACTGACGATTTGCTGGCCCGCGCTCAGACCAGTGGTTCCCTGCTGCTGATCCTTCGCAGTCTGTTTCGCTGGGCCAGCCTCAGCGTTGGGGGATTCTTCATCCTCATCGGCTCGCTCGTCGGATATTTCCTGGGATTCGTGTTGGCCTGGGCCGCCATTCTCAAACCGATTCATCCGCAGACTGCGGGTCTGTGGTTGATCCCACAACCCAGCGGAGACTACGAACTCAGTCTTCACTTAGGATTCGCCACGGCGCCGGCTGGAGCCCATGAAGTTCTCGGCTGGTGGATCATCCCCATCGGAATTTTGGGAGTCGGCCTATTCTTCGCGACTCTCCGCGTCGACCAATGGAGCCTCGGTAAGTTCCGTCAAAGCCTTACGCTGAGGAAACGCTCGTGAACACTGCCACCGGATCGCCTTCCTCCTGGCGTCAGAGCGATTGGCTTGTGGTAGTGGAGTTTTCCATTGTGGCGGCGCTTTTCGTTGCCGACATCTACCATCACATCTTCTTCAGCAAGACTCCCTACTTGTTTCTATTGGGATGGCTTTCGCTGCGCTTGCGAGGTTTGCGATGGAAAGATGTTGGCTTCTCGCAACCCAAAAATTGGAGAAAGGCCTTCCTGGTAGGACTCGCGATTGGCATCGCGATGGAACTCTTTGAGCTGTTCGTCAGTCAACCCTTGCTGACCCGGTGGCTGGGGAAGGCTCCTGATCTGTCCGATTTCAACGACATGGTCGGCAACCTGAAGTTGTTGCTTATCTATTTACTTCTGGTCTGGGTGCTTGGCGCACTGGGAGAGGAAATAGTCTACCGCGGCTACTTGATGAACCGAGTGGCCGGGCTGTTTCGCAATACGAGAACGGCCTGGATTGTAAGCTTGATCGTGGTCAGCGTGGTCTTCGGATGCGGGCACCTTGACCAGGGCAAGACCGGGATGATCGAAAACATCTGGGACGGCTTGCTGCTCGGGCTATTGTATCTGGCCTGTAGACGCAACCTCGCCATTCCCGTGATCGCGCACGCATTCTCAGACTCGCTGGACTTCCTGCTCATCTACCTGGGAAGATATCCGGGAATGCATTAACGTCCGTGTACACGCGACGGAATCACCTGAGTTCCACCCCTGGTAAATTCGAACAACAGATCCCAACGCCGCTGTTCATCGGTTGCCGGAGCGAACTTCCAGTGCTCGGCAGCCTGCTTGGCCTGGCGCGCAAAGTATTCGCTGGGCCCACGCGTTTCGAATTTGCTGCTAACCACTTTCCCCGAGTTGTCGACGTCGACTCGTACCCGCACTTTCACCTTGCCTGTGATCGTATCGCGGGCGCTCTTCGGGACATTGGGGACGACTCGATCGACAATCTCTTCTCCGCTTGCAGGCTTTGCGGCAGGAGCCGGCGTCTCCACCTGTTTCGGCGCAACCGGCGGCGAAGTCACCGGCGTCTCTGGCTTGGTCTCCGTCATCTGCGACGTTGCCGATGGAGCCTCTTGCGCACTTTGCGAGCCACGACGCATTAGCAGCAATCCGCCGAGGATTGCGGCAATCACCAATCCAATTACAATCCACATGCGGCTGAACTGAGCTTTGGCCGCTTGTTCAACCCGTGGTAACGCTGCGGTCGCCACCGGCGTAGGAGCCGCCGCCGCTTGCACCACCACCGGCTTCTTCACTGGCTGGCCCGAGTCATCGCCAAGGCGCGACGCAATCTCGCCGATCGACCAGCGCTGCTCGGGATCACGCCACAGGCAATTTCGCGCAACATCGAGGAACGGAGAACTCAATCCCTCTGGTAGCTTGATTTCGCCGTGATCTTTGCCATTCACCTGCGGCACTTGCCGCGTCAGCACTTCGGTCAGCGTGACGCCCAAAGACCAAACATCCGCCGCTGCCGAGTTTTTTCCGCGAGCCTTCTCCGGAGGATCGTACACATCCGGCGCTCCGGCATCGGCAAATCGATCCCCGATCTTCCCTACACGGTCGCTTGAAATCTTCACTCGATCGCCCGCAGCCAGAATGTTCGACGGCTTCAGATGGCCGTGGACGAATCCATTGCCGTGAAGATATCCCAGCACATCCACCACCGGCCCCAACATCTCCTGTGCTTCACTGGGAGTCAACGCGCGTTGAGGGAGAATCTGCGAGAGATCCTCTTCGGCGTACTCCATCACCACAAATAGAACGTCGGCCCCCTCAACCTGGGTGCGGCCCATATCGTAGAGCTGAATGAGATGAGGATGAGTAAGGACAGCCGCGAGTTCCCACTGCGCGAGGCGCCGTTGCGCGTCCGCAGGGTTCGCTGAGATCAGTTTGACCGCCGCCTTGCCTCCGCCTTCGCGCTCGGTGAGAAAAACCGCGCCTTGCTCCGATGCGCCCAGAAATTGTTTTAAGGGAAAACGGCCGCTCAGGGTACGGCCTTCCCACTGCTTCCATTCTTGCTTCATTGCCGCCGCACTACCCCTTCCGGTCATCGGCCTATTCTAAGCGCACCGGACGGCATTCACCGAGAATTGTGCAGTGGAAAAAGGCAGGAATCTTTTCGGGGGAACAGCAATTCCGCGGGACCTTACCGGCGGGCCCGCGCGACCGTCCGCGGTAGAACGCCCGACGGGCTGGGTAGCCGCTTCCACGCGTTGCCGCTGATGCACCAATAGCCCGCCGCAAAGCCTCCAATGAAAACCCCGGTCAGCACTGCAGTGATAGCAGAGTTGTAGGGTTCAAGACTCACGCCTATCAGGTCCCAATCAGTGAGAGGCCAGATCACCTGTACGTAGATTCCGACCGTGATCAAAACGGCCGCCAGCAACAGGATCACCGCCATCATGCCCACGCCGATGCTCTCCGCGACAATCATGGCCAGTTCCTTCCAGGGATCCTGTGGAGCGGGCTTGGTCGTTGGGCGGACCGCTATTTTGCGCGGAGGGGCCATCGTCTCGACATCTTACCGGGCACCGCGGGAACTTTCGGCGTGACGAAAGTACTAGCCCGTAACCATCGCTATTTTCAGCCTTTAGCGGCCTTCCCAGGGACCGCATCTTCAACCCGGCGCGACTTTTCGGCCCGTTCATGGGTTTGTATCAAGGTGGCTGGCAACACTCCAGTCAAGAACCCGCTCATAATGAATAGTGAATAAAGAGGTCATAGAACGATGAAAGCTGGTCTTAGTGTTCGCAAGGCAATCGCTGGCTCCATTTTGTTTTTATCTTGCGTGGCGGTCTTAGCTCAGGACGCCGGTCAGAGCGCAGGCGGCAACTGGAAGATGTATGAAGCGGAAGACAAGATGACGGCCGCCCGCAAGGTCCGCTTCGAACTGGAGGGCGATAACTATCTCCGGGGCGCTGACCACAAACCTCGGGTGGTCATTTTCTGCACAAACGGCAAATTCGATCTCGGAGATTTCCGTCCCAACATCCGCATCGCGCCGCCGAACCGCCCGGGATTCTGGTCGCAACCACAGCTGGAAGTCACCGTCCGTGTCAACGACTCGCACAGCAATCACGGATGGAATTGGGTGAACGGCGAATTCCTCTCCATGGACAAGGGCACCACGCGTGAACTGTTAGGCGCGAATCTGTTTCGCGTCGAATTGCCCACGGCACAAGGAGTGCAGATCGCGGAATTTTCACCCGCCGATCTAGACACGTCGCTTGTCTCCAAAGCCTGCGGCCTCACGCCCAAGAAACCGTAGTCTTGTTCGTATCGGACACAAATCTTGTTCGTATCAGGGCACGCCTTCAGGCGTGCCGCAAAACGTCCACGCAGACTCCCCTTTTAGGGGCTGCTCTTTAGGCAAAAAATATCCTGACGCCGTGCCCAGCGCGACGTCAGGATGAAAATTACCCCAGGAACATCACATGTACATACGTCCCCAACCGGACGTTGTACGCCAAGTACCATCCCACGTGATCGGGGTCTTCATAGATCACGATATCGTCGCTGTCCCATAGCCAGCCATCGCAAAAAGCGACGTCCCAGGGCGCTACGCTGAAATAAAATCCGTTAAACCAGAATCGCCCCGGGCCTCCACCCTGAAGATGCCAAACGTGGTCCCGCCCGAACCCGGCGCTGAAGTGCCCGTGCTCCCAAGGATGGTCCAAGTGATAGTGAGCATCATTGGGTCCAGTATCGTGTCCGACCCACTTGCCGTCGGGGTGAACATGCGGCGCGTTCGGATGTCCTTGTTGATCGCGGAAGTCAGGATGCTCCTCCGCCTTCGGTTGCTGCATGGGATGTTCTTGGTGAGCGGCCGGGGCCGGCCCATGCTCGGGGATAAACCGGCTGCTAGGTGCGGGGTGCTCCCCGCCCCGCTGCTGCGCGAAGCCAGCGATTGCGAACAACCCGCTTAGGACAAAAACGCCAATCAGCTTTTTCATTCTTATCTCCGATCACTCTCGAAAGTTGTCCTGGACTCGAGCTTGACCTACGCTGACTGACAAAATGTTAGCAATGTAACGCGAGTACTGACGATACTGGGAATCCTGCATTCGCCGCGCGGGAAATTCCTAATGTCTACCGCGGCGGATGCAGCACCAGGGTCCTCTCCAGGCGAAAGCTCATAAGCGTTTCAGCGGGGACTTTCACTTCTTTGCCCCGCGTAAACAATTGGGTCGCCAGCCCTCCGCCCGCTCCTGCCAGCGCGCCGATGCCGGCTCCCTTGCCTCCGCCAAAAATCGCGCCCATCAGCGCACCGAGCCCGGTACCGCCGCCGACCATCTCCGCCGTACGCCGGTTCGCACCCACTCCTTTTTTATTGCTCTCGTCCACATCGGAGGTCACCACACCGTAGCGCTTGCCCCCGACCATGACGAAATCCAGATCGAGCACCAGTTCCGGACTGTGCACCGCCCCACCGCCGCTGGAATTTCGGATTAGCAACTGCGCCTTCGATCCTCGCGGGATCGCGATTGCCCCAGCCGTATCGGGCACATCCTCGGTGATCTCGGCGGAATAAACCTGTCCGGCGCCAGCATCCTTAGAATCGATTCGCTCGTTGGTGCGCACCGAAATTGGCGTGCCGATCGAAATTACTTTTGCTTCCGCCGACGGCGTCGGAGCGGCCGCCGGTGGTGGCCCGGTCAGAATCAGAGACTCCACATCAGTCAGTGGGAACTGATAGTGCACTCCTTGCCCATCTACGAAGCTCAGCGAATTCTCTCCGCCGAAACTTCCCGTATAAACCTTTCCGTCGTGTAGCGTGATCGTATCCGCCGAATTGGTGAATACCAGCGTCTGCACATCTTTCAAGGGAAACTGATACTTGATTCCCATCTTGTCGGTGAAATTGACTTGATTGCCGGCCGGGGCAACATACTGGCCCGAATAGCTGGTGCCATCGCGCAACACGATGGTGTCGGCCAGCGCCAGAGAAGAAAGAACTAGCACCACGGCCCAGCAAAGCAGACGCCCGCAACGCATAGATGATCTCCACGAAGAACAGACTTGGTTGGGAACAACGGAGCGGAAAGTATAACGCAAGGCAGGTCAACTTCACGGAGGGAGAAAACGGCAGGCGAGACAAGCATCACCGGCCCTGAAGCATTACTTACCAGGAGGCGTCATGATCTCGATCTGTCGCAGTTCAATTACACCGCCAAACTCCAGCTGGGGATGTCCCTCGCATCGCTGCACTGCCTCCTCATAGCTAGCTGCTTCGATGATGTAGTACCCGCCCAGCACTTCTTTGGTCTCAACGAAAGGACCGTCGGTAGCCAGCAACTTCGGCCCGCGAATGACCTTGCCGTCGTCGTCCACCAGTTTCTGACCGCCGACAAGGTACCCGCCGTCACTAGCCTTCTTCGCCCAGGCCATGTACTTGTTGAACCACTTCAGCTGTTCTTCCTGGGACAGAGTCATCCAGGGTTTGTTATCCGCGTAGAGCAACAGTATGAATTGCGCCATGCTCGCTCCTTATCTGTTTATCAATTTACCGCACGCGTTCGTACTGCGCGGCGACCGTGAATTTGGGCTTAGCATTTTCGAACATCGTCCAGGAACTGTTCAGATGATCGGCGTCGACAACCTTGATGGTAGCGGCGTGCATGTGCTCGCTCTGATCGTTCGGAAGATTGGCAGCATCGGCAAACTCGAAGCTGATTTCGCCCCTGTCCAGATCGATCTTCCGCGCCACCATGTGCGGCACGTTGCCCAGTTCACAGTGATGCGTCAACTCCAGGCGGTCCCCATTCAGGTAGTACGTGGTCACCATCGTCCCATGCATCGAATCTGAACTTTCTTTTTCGAGAAGCACGTGGCCCCCAGAGAGCAGTTCATAACTGAGATGAAACTTTCCCATAGAGGTTTCGCCGTTCCATTGTCCAACCAGGGTTTTCAGGCGTTCGAAAGCCGCCGCAGCGGGAGTGGCAACCACCGCGGAATCAGCGGGCAGAGCGGGCATCGTGAGCAACAACAGAGTGGGTAGAGCCATACGCATCTTCATACAGTCTCCTTTTCGTGCGGAAGTTGACCTCGCTTCGCGCTATCACCGGAACGACGCGCGGGCTCAACAAAATCGACACCCAACCCGAAGTTTTTTAGATTCAGAATCGGACCACCAATAGCCCGGCGCTTCCAGCGCCGGGAACGCGACCCGCTTGAACAGGTCCCGGTGGGACGACTGAATTCTCACCACTACGCTAACCCCCCGCGCCGTCATCACTTTGGTCCATTCAAAAAAATCTTCTCGCCTTTTGTCGATTCCCGCGACCTCACCCGTCGTACCGGTGAAAGCGAAAACCTAAGGAGACTGTCATGCCAAAGAAGGTCAAACCAATCCCCGACGGATACCATACCGCCACCCCTTACCTCACCTTGCAAAACGCTTCCGCCGCCATCGACTTTTACAAGCGCGCTTTCGGCGCGAAAGAACTTTGCCGGATGCTCGGCCCCGGTGGCAAAATTATGCATGCGGAAATCACCATCGGCGATTCCCACATCATGCTGACCGACGAATCCGGCGCCAACGAAATCAAATCTCCGCAGACACTGAAGGGCACCGCCTCCGCTCTCTTCTTATATGTCGAAGACGTGGACGCCGCCTTCAGACAAGCCCTCAAAGCCGGGGCGAAGGAGACGCAGTCGCTGGAGAACATGTTCTGGGGAGACCGCTTCGGCAAATTGACCGACCCCTTCGGACATCGCTGGCTGCTGGCTTCGCGTGTCGAAGAAGTCTCGCCCGCCGAGATCGAAGAACGGATGGCTGCCATTCCCGCAAAATAGTCACAAACCGTGACAGGAGACTGATTATGCGTTACATGCTTCTTATCTATCGCAGTGAACACCAAGGCTCCCCGCCCTCCCCCGAAGAAGCCCGGAAGATGACGGACGCCCATTGGGCATTAATGGACGAAACCAAAAAGCTGGGCATCTTCCGCGGCGCCGAACCTCTTGAGCCCACCAGCACCGCCACTACACTCCGCGTGCAGGACGGCAAGACCGTCACTCTCGACGGCCCTTTTGCCGAAACCAAGGAACAGCTCGCGGGCTACTACATCCTCGACTGCAACAATCTTGACGAAGCCATCAGCTGGGCCGCGAAGCTTCCTTCGCATTGCAACGGCGGCCAGGGCTGCGTCGAGATTCGTCCCATCCGCCCCTTGCCCGTTCGAGAAGAAGCACCAAACGGCGGACAATATGCGGCCACAGTGAATGGCTGACGCGCGCACTTCGGTCGAATCGGTGTTTCGTGAGGAGTCCGGCCGGATCATCGCCACGTTGATCCGGCTTTCGGGCTCCTTCGACCGCGCCGAAGAAGCCATGCAGGAAGCCTTCGCCTCTGCCCTCACCCACTGGCCCGGGAAAGGCATTCCGCAGAATCCCGGCGCGTGGATCACTGCCGTCGCTCATCGCAAGCTGATCGACTCGGTTCGGCGCGAGACCACGCGCCTTGAGAAGCAGGATTCCATCTCGTATGAAACGTCCATCTCTCAGTCCTCGACGCGTGACGTCAGTGACGACCTAGCCATGCAATATCCCGACGACCGGTTGCGCCTCATCTTTACCTGTTGTCATCCCGCGCTGAACCTCGAAGCTCAGGTCGCACTTACTTTGCGCACTCTTGGCGGACTTGCCACCCCCGAGATCGCGCGCGCCTTTCTGGCTCCCGAGCCCACGGTCGCCCAGCGCCTGGTGCGCGCGAAAAAGAAGATTCAGACCGCGCGCATCCCCTATGAAATCCCTCCGCCCGAGCGTCTGGCCGAGCGCCTTACGGCAGCGATGGCCGTCATTTACCTCATCTTCAATGAGGGATACTCCGCCACGTCAGGAGCTTCTCTTATTCGTCGAGATCTTTGCCGCGAAGCCATTCGCCTCGGCCGCATCCTGTCACAACTCATGCCAGAGGAAAATGAAGTGACCGGCCTGCTGGCGCTGATGCTGTTGCAGGACTCGCGCCGCGAAACCCGCGTCAATGCTGCTGGCGATTTGATCACTCTGGAGGAGCAAGACCGCTCGCGCTGGGATGGGGCGGAAATCGAAGAAGGCACACACCTCGTCCAAGCGGCACTGCGCCGCCGCCGGGTTGGACCGTATCAACTGCAAGCTGCCATCGCCGCAGTCCACGCCAATGCATCCTCGAGCGACGCCACCGATTGGAACGAGATTGCCGCTCTTTACGGCGAATTGGCTGCGCTGTCGCCCACGCCGGTCGTCGCCTTGAATCGCGCGGTCGCCATCGCGATGAGCCAGGGCTGGGAGAAAGGTCTCGCTTTAATCGACGACCTGGGCAACTCCGGAAACCTCGCCGGCTATTATCTCTATCACGCCGCCCGCGCCGATTTGCTGCGACGCCTGGAGCGCCGTGCGGAAGCTGCAAAGGCCTACCGCAACGCCATCGAACTTGTCACGAATGATGTCGAACAAGCCTATCTGAAGCGCCGCCTGGCGCAGGTTTCAAGCGAATAATCGCAGTCCTCACCGACCTGTGAGCCGTTTTTTCCCATTGTGACTTACATCACAACCTTGAGTGACCCCTGCCACAGCGCCTCGGGTTGCAGCTAACAGACAATCTCTCCACTGAGTTCGGGGAAGTACGGTTCAAATGAATTTATTAGGAGGCGCTCCGATGCACCAGCATCGCCGAAATACTGCAATCTTGTTCATGCTCGCCGGCGTTCTTCTGCTCTCGAGCAACAGCTACGCCATTCCCGCTTTCTCTCGCCTGTACGGAACATCCTGCAGCACCTGCCACCTCGACTTTCCCAAGCTCAATGACTTCGGGAAGGCCTTCAAAGACGCGGGATTCAAGTTTCCGAAGGACGACGAAACCTTCGTCAAGGTTCCGCCTGTGATGCTCGGATCGCAGGCTCAGCAGGAACTGTGGCCTCATACCATCTGGCCGGGAAGTATTCCTGGACTGCCTCCGATCGGTCTGCGCTACAACACGTTTTTCCAGGTGGTCAGCCAGAATCGCAACAATTTCTCGAATCTGCAGAACCCTGGAGACCCCACGGCAGGCTTTATCCCTCGCACCGATTTTCAATCAGGACTCTTCAGCATCTTCACCGCGGGAAACTTCGGCAGCGACATCGCCTTCTGGGTGGATGACGACATCAGCGTTGGCGGAGCGAATTCGAACGGCGGCCTCGGTGACGGTTACCTCAAGTTCGTGAACATTGGACGCTTCCTCAAATTGCCGACAGACTCTCTCAGCCTGCGCGTCGGTCAGTTCGAACTCGACTTGCCTTTCAGCCAGGCCCGAACTTGGAACCTGAGCGGCTGGGATATTTACGGCCAGTCAAATATCGGCATCCCGAATGCGACCTTTGGAAGCCCAACCGTAAATAATGCATTTGCCCTCGAAAACGCCGCCCAGGGTGTCGAGTTCAGCGGAGGTCACACCTACCGCGGCTATCACTACTCGCTTGCCGTCGTGAACCAGAATACTGGCGGCACGCCGGCTGCCGGAACCAATGTTCCGCCCCAGGTGCAGTACACCTCAGACTCGAACTTCAAAGACCTCTACGGACGGCTCTCTTACCGCTTCAATCTGGAAAAAGATCCCAAAAGCCGCAATGAGATTCAGGCCGCCGGAAGCACGGGGCCGAGAGACCACACATACCTTAATGTTGGCGGCCTCTACTTCTACGGCCGTTCCGTGCAGCGCTTCCAGGGACAAAACTCCGCTGGCGATCCGGTCGTCCTCACCGCCCGCGAGCCCTTTTACCGTGCAGGCGCCGATTTCAGCTTCAATTACCACACCTTCAACCTCTTCGGACAATACATCTACGGCCGCGATCAGAACCTGTTGCCTCTGGTCCCAACCAACTTCGTGTTGCCCAGCGGCTTCATCACTGGACATGCGGCAACCTTCGACGGAGGCTTTATCGAGGCGGATTACCTGGCCCTGCCTTGGTTGATGACCATCATGCGCTGGGACGAAGTCAACTCCAAAGCCGACTTTCTGAACGGCGTCGGCGCGACACCCGATAGCTCGACTGCGCCTTTTCTTTCGCCATACCGATCGGCCCGCAACCGCTTCACGCCTGGTGTGCAGTTCTTGGTTCACGCCAACATCAAGGCATCGTTCGAATATCAGATTCGGCCCCAGCAGGTCGTTTATGACCCCACGACCGGCAAGCCGCTAACCAGTCCCTTCCGCACCAACTCGGCGGTGGCAGGGCTGGAGTTCGTGTACTAAGGCAACCGATTTTGCAGGAACAGGAGAAATCATGAAACGCAATGCTCTCGTTATAACGCTAGTCGTAACCGCCGTCGCTCTCGCTGCTCACGCCGGCACCATCAGCGGTAAGGTTTCAGGTGTCGCGGGTGAGTCGGTCGTCTACGTCGACACCATCGCCGGAAAAACCTTTCCTGCCCCAACTACGGGTCCAGTTGTCGATCAGAAAGGGCTCTTGTTCCAGCCCCACATCACTGCGGTACAGGTTGGAACCACGGTCGAATTCCTGAACAGCGACAGCGTCGCCCACAACGTCTTCTGGACCTCGATCAGCGGCAACAAGAAACTTGGACACAACCTCGGCACCTGGCCTAAAGGCGAGAAGCGTCCCTTCAAGTTTGACAATCCCGGCGCTGTTCCTCTGCTCTGCAACGTCCACCCCGAAATGGCGGGTTACGTCGTTGTCTCGCCCACCCCGTATTTCGCGGTTACCGACAAGTCTGGCGAATACAAAATCGAAAACGTTCCAGACGGCAGTTACACGGTCGTCGCGTGGCACGAAGGCGCGAAGAATTCGTCGAAGCCCGTCACCGTCTCCGGCGATACCAAAGCGGATTTCACCCTGAGCAAGTAAGAGAAATGGGAGCGGTCGTTGACCTGCTCCGCTCCCGTTTCTTTTCCAACCAAATCGAAAGAGTTCGCCATCATGCTCAAACGCTATAAAGACAAGAAGGTCGACAAGGATTGGCTAAATACCAATTTTCCTTGCATGATGGCGTGTCCCGCTCACACCAACGCCGGTCGCTACGTCGGACTGATCGCGGAAGGGCGTTTTGAAGAAGCCTACAAGATTGCCCGCGATCCCAATCCCCTCGCCAGCATCTGCGGCCGCGTCTGCGCTCATCCATGCGAGACTGCATGCCGCCGCGGCGAAATCGACAAGCCCATCTCCATCCGCGCCCTGAAGCGCTTCCTTACCGAACGCTACGGCGCCGAATCGAAGCATCCCGTAGACGTCAATGCCGGTCGCGGCCAGAAGAAATTGCCTTATAAGGTTGCCGTGGTCGGGGGAGGCCCGGTTGGACTCTCTGCCGCACATGACCTCGCGCTGATGGGATACGCGGTTACAATTTTCGAAGCCGCTCCCGTCGCCGGAGGCATGCTCTATCTGGGCATCCCCGAATACCGCCTGCCTCGCGACGTGGTCGAAGCGCAGGTCCGCGAGATTCTCGAAACCGGCGACATCACCTTAATGTTGAATCATGCCGCCGGTCGCGACTTCGCCATCTCCGATCTCCGTCGCGAAGGGTTTGACGCCGTGTTGATCGCGGTCGGCGCCCATCGCAGCCGAGACCTCACCATTCCCGGAGTCGACCTTGACGGAGTCTACAAAGGTATCGACTTTCTGCTGAACGTCAACCTCGGCTACAAGTTCACCATCGGCAAAAAAGTGATCGTCATAGGCGGCGGCAATGTCGCCATGGACGTCGCTCGCTCCGCCGCCCGCGAAGTCGTCAAACAGCACGTCGCCGGAGTCGAAGACCTCGAGCCGTCGGTGGAAAACGTCAACGCCGTTGCCACAAAAGAGATGGTAGACATCTCTCTCTCCGCTCTGCGCATGGGCGCTCATGAAGTGAATCTCGTGTGCCTGGAAAAGCGCGAAGAGATGCCCGCCGCTCTCGAAGAAATCGAGGAAGCCGAAGAAGAAGGCATCATCATGCATCCCGGCCTCGGGCCCAAGCGCATGATCGGCAAAGATGGACACGTGGTGGCTCTCGAGGCTCTCAAAACCAAGTGGGTCTTCGACGAGAACAAGCGCTTCAATCCCGCGTTCTACGAAGGCAGCGAAACCCTCATTGAGTGCGACACCATCATCATGGCCATCGGCCAGGCTCCAAAGCTCGACTTCCTGAAGAAAGAAGATGGCGTCGAGATTTCCCCGCGCGGCTTGATCTCAGTCAATCCGCAGACTCTGATGACCTCCGCCTCCGGCATCTTCGCCGGTGGCGATTGCGTCTTTGGTCCGCGTCTCATCATTGACAGCGTCGCTGATGGCAAGCGCGCGGCAGTTGGCATCGACGAGTTCCTGCGCGGACAGAAACATCCCGATCCGATTGTTGAAGTCGAAGTCTTCAAACGCCACAGCATGCCGCTCGAATTGCTCGACCTGGTGCGCCCCGCGGTGCCCATGCTCCCCCTCGAACGTCGCACCGGAGTCACCGAAGTTGAAATCGGATATGACGCCACCAGTGCCGTCGAAGAAGCCCAGCGCTGCCTGCACTGCTGGGTCAATACCGTCTTCGAAGGCGTCCCCGAAGACGGCACCATGTGCATACTCTGTGGCGGATGCGTCGATGTCTGCCCCGAGAATTGTCTTGAACTGGTTTCTCTGGGCCGCATCGCCTTCGAACCGGCAACCGTGCAGCACATCCGTGATGAGCAGGAATTGTTCGGCGTCGAGCTCGACGAAGTAGCTGCAGACCAGCTCGGCGTGGTCACTGGCTCGGCCATGTTGAAAGATGAAACCCGCTGCATCCGCTGCGGCCTGTGCGCCGCACGATGCCCGGTCGGCACCATCACCATGGAGTCCTACAACCTGGTTCCCGCCGAACCCACCGGACTGATTTCCATTGAAGCCATCGACGCCCCATTTCGCCCCAAAGCGCCAGCAACCGTAGGAGGCCCAAAATAAATATGTCTGACGAGAAGAAAATCACTTCGCCGCTCCCCACCGACGAACACACGCGCCGCGACTTCTTCTTGAAATTAGGACTAGGCTCGCTCGGCATTGCCGCCGCCGGTACCACTGTCTTCGCCTACCAGTTTCTCTCTCCCAACGTGCTCTTCGAGCCGTCGCCCATCGTGAATGCGGGAAAGCCCGAAAGCTATCCCCTCGATTCAGTCACGCTCGATGTCAACAACGGCATTTACCTGATTCACGCGAAAGAAGGATTCTTTTCGCTCAGCGCAGTCTGCACACATCTCGGCTGTCTCACCGCGTGGAAGCCTGAGCTCGGCATCATAGCTTGCCCCTGCCACGGCAGCAAGTTCAAGCGCGATGGCGAAAAAATCGAAGGCCCCGCGCCCAAACCGCTTCCCTGGCTCAAAACCTGGGTCAGCGATGACGGCGATCTGATGGTTGATCGCTCCAACAATGTTCGTGCCATGGAGTTCGTGAGGGTTTGAGCATGGAAAAGACGTTCTCAACTTATTTCGACGATCTGCGCGCAACCAAAGTCTGGCGCTCGGTCTTCCGCAGCGGCGCCGGATCGAGCACTCTGCACCGTTCACTGGCCATCCAGCAGAACGTGTTTCTGCACTTGTTCTCGACCAAAGTTCGCCGCCGCATGCTGAGCTTCAGCACCACCTGGTATCTCGGCACTCTAACCCTAGGCACATTTCTGATTCTGGTCAGCACCGGAATCTTCCTGATGCTCTACTACCATCCATCGGTCCCGCAGGCCTACGCCGATACCAAGGACCTGCAGTTCGTCGTGTCTTCCGGATTATTTCTCCGCAATCTTCATCGCTGGTCCGCGCACGCGATGGTTTTCCTCGTCTTCGCGCACATGTTCAAAGTGTTTTACCGCGGCGCCTACCGCGCTCCGCGCGAATTCAATTGGGTGATCGGTGTCATCTTGCTGGTGATCACTCTGCTCCTCAGTTACACCGGATATCTGCTCCCCTGGGATCAACTCGCTTACTGGGCCATCACCATCGGATCGAACCTCGCCTCCGCGGTTCCCGTCTTCGGCACCAAGGTTCACTTCCTCATGCTGGGTGGGAATCAAGTGAACGCCAATGCCCTGCTTCGCTTTTACGTTTTGCACTGCATGATTCTTCCGTTGACCGCGATCATGTTTATCGCGATTCACTTCTGGCGCATCCGCAAAGATGGCGGACTCTATGCTCATCACAGCGAACCCAAGACGCTCGCGACTGCAGCCGCAAAGGGGGCGCAATGAGCGATCAGAAAGACTTCGTCGCCGGACTCGATTCCAACGCGCGCAAGTTTCCGAAACGGATAGTGTTCGTCACGCGCCGCACCTCGCCGCAAGTCAAAGTCACCGACGAAGACCAATTGCAGACCTATCCGGAGGTTTTGTTCCGCGCCGCTGTGGCGATCGAAACTCTTGCCATCGCCCTCGTGGTCATGGCGCTCGCTTTCAATGCACCGCTCGAAGGCTTGGCCGATCCTTCGCACACTCCAAATCCCGCGAAGGCCCCTTGGTACTTCCTCGGCCTGCAGGAGATGCTGCACTACTTCCCTCCGGTCGTCGCTGGAGTACTGGTTCCAACCCTGGTCATCATCGCCTTAGTCGTCATTCCCTACTTCAATATCAACATCGAAGCCGAGGGCCTATTCCTGAAAGATCGTCAAAAGCGCCTCCGGATTTTCTATGTCGTCGCAACTCTGTTCTGTCTCTTCCTGCTCTTCTTCGATGTAATCGTCGCTCTGGTTCCGACGCTGATCGTGGCGGCCTTCATGATCTTCGCATCGCAAAGTTCGCCGCAGTCAGCCTCGCCGCTTCGTCGATACCTCGCGGCGAGACCGCTCTCTTACTGGATCATGACCTGGTTCCTTTTCGAACTGGTCGTGCTCACCGCTATTGGCACTTTCTTCCGCGGCCCAGGCTGGTCCTGGGTGCTGCCCTGGAGGAGCTAAGTGCAATCATCCGCCAACAATTCTCTCTGGAAAAAGCTGTTTGGTGACCCGATCCGCGCCTTCGGCGTTGTCAGCGCCCTGCTACTGATCTCGCTCGCCATCGCTCCGGCAAAAAATCATTTCAGCGAATGGCGTCACTACCAACACCAATATCTGAAGCTCATTCGCGGACGCGGCGACGCCGTCACCCTCCAGCGCCATTTCGATGGCGGCATCCATCAGATCTGGCTTCCCGAAATCAACGCCGTGGACCGTTGCACAACTTGTCATGTCGGCCTGAAAGAAGCAAGTCTCTCCGACGTCAGCACGCAGCCTTTCCGCCGCCATCCCGCAATTCCTCATACCTCTGAGCAATTCGGATGCGTCATGTGCCATCGCGGACAAGGCGCCGCCACCACCGTCGAAGAAGCTCACCGCAGTACGCTCGCGTGGGAGCAACCGATTCTTCCCGCGCGCTATGTCGAATCTTCCTGCGGGCAATGTCATCACACACCGCTGACCGGGACGCCCCAGTTAAACGCCGGACGCGAACTCCTCACCCGCGCCGGATGCGTCCACTGCCACACCATCAAGGCGCAGGACGGCAGCACCATGAAAGCGACGGACGATCCTCCTTCTCTCTCGCACATCGCCGATAAAACTACGCGCGAATGGATCTACGCCTGGCTCAAAGATCCGCAAGCCTATGCCGTCACCGCCGGCATGCCGAACTTCAAGCTGACTGAGAACGACGCGCGGGATATTTCCGCGTTCCTCATCTCCAACAGCACGCCACTCGCGGGTGACACCGCACCGCTAGCCGCAGCCGGCAAAGCTCCCGACCCCACCGCCGGCGCCAGCCTCTACGGAGAATCCTTCTGCGCTTCCTGTCACGCCGTGCAAAACGCCGCCGGAAACGTGGTCGGTGGCAATGTCGGTCCCGAACTCACTCGTGTTGGGAGCAAAGTGAAGCCGGAATGGCTACAAGCCTGGCTGAAAAATCCACGCATTTATGACCCCGAGACAGCCATGCCGCACTACCGTTTCAGCGATGAGCAGGTGACCATGCTCAATGGATTCCTGAAGGCCAAGAACGACGCCGATCTGCTCGCCAGTGTTCACCTCGACGCCGCCACGCCTGACCAGATCGCTCATGGCAAACTTCTGGTCACCGAATATGGGTGCGCGTCCTGCCACGAAATCAGCGGCATCAAGAAGCCGGAGAACTTCGCTCCTGAACTGACTCGCATCGGAAGCAAGCCGGTCACACAGCTGGTCTTCCTGCCCGGCATGCAGCACACCCTGCCCGATTACCTTTCGAACAAAATTCGTCAGCCGCGAGCTTTCGGATCTGCGTTGAAGATGCCGCAATACAACTTCACGCCTGCGCAGATTGACTCGCTGACGACCGCGCTGCTCTCGCTGACTGACCGATCGCAAACCTTGCCGATGTCGCTCGCGATCGCCGCGCCTCCGGCCGCGCACTACCAACCCGCAGGCAAAGCCGGCCAACTGATCAACGACCTCGCCTGCTTCAGTTGTCATGCCATCAACGGCCGCGGCGGCGATATGGCCCCCGACCTCACGTGGGAAGGCAGTTCGGTGCAGCGCCAGTGGCTCACCGAGTTCCTGAAGAATCCCAACACCCTGCGCCCTGCGCTCATCCGTCGCATGCCGAAGTTCAATCTCTCCGACAGCGAGATCAACGAACTCACCGACTACATCATGACCGTCTACCAGACCCCGGCCTTCGATCGCGACTCCATGCCGCAGGCTGGATACCCCGCCGCGCAGGTAGAACAAGGCAAGCAGCTTTTCTATTCGAAATACGCCTGCCAGTCCTGCCACATCATTGACACGAAAACTGACAAGGGATACGTCGGTCCTACTCTGACGCAAGTCGGCTCCCGGCTAACCGCCGCATGGATGTATCACTGGCTGAAGAATCCGCAGGCACTTCGCCCGGGCACCATGGAACCCAACCGCAACATGAGCGATGAAGATGCGCAGGCGTTGACTGCCTACATGACTACTCTGAAGAGCGGGAAGCCGACCATTAAGGCATCCGTGCACGCGACGCCGGCGACTCTGGAGGCTAAGAAATGAAAAAGCGCGAACTCATCATCGGCGCGGTTGCCTTCTTAATGTTGCTCTCCGGTTGTGCACGCAAGTCAGTGCCTACCCCCGGCCCTGCGGCTACGGCCTTCGGCGCCGCGATCGTCGAATCGAGCGGAGGGAAGCAAATCGGAGCCACTGGCGCGCCCCTCGGTCAACCAGTTGTCGTTCAAGTCAACGACGATCAGGGAAGTGCAGTCGCGGGTGCGCACGTCGAATTTGGCGGACCCGAAGGCGTCTACTTTGATCCTGTCGCCGGCGTCACCGATTCCAGCGGACAACTCAGCATCATCGTTTCTCTCGGCGCCATGGCGGGACGCTACCAGATCACCGCCTCTACTTTCACCAAAGCGCAGAAGAAAGTAGACCTCAAGCTCGACGAGATCGCCCTGGGATATCAGCAGGAAGTCGGCTATCAACTCGACGACAAGTACTGCTCGCGCTGCCACAATCCGGAATCAACGCCCGAGAAGGTCTCGAACTACGACAATCTCGAAGTAAAGCCTCATCCCTTCACGGAAGGCGACACGCTCAACAAAATGTCCGATGCCGACTTGCTCGCCATCATCAGTCACGGCGGTCCGGCGTTGAACAAATCCGCGACTATGCCGCCCTACGGCTACACACTCAGCAAATCTGAAATTCAGGCCCTGATTTCCTACATCCGAATCGTGTCCGATCCGCCTTTTCAGGCGTCAGGAATGGTCTATGCACAAAAATAATTCTTGCCTCGTCATCGTCGTTCTGTTCTTCGCCACCATCGCCACCGCTCAAGTCATGAAGCCGGCAGAGATCAAGGATCCCGAACTGCGCGTATTGCAGCAGCAATACATGGATGATCTCAAAACTGCAGGCCAAAACATTCTGGCCGTCCAGTTCGATTATCCCTTCTACCTGAGCCGGAAACTCGATCTTGACGAGACTGTCCAGAAAACTGTGAACCAGAGTTCATTGCGCTTTGATCGCTACAACGGCAAAACCGTGATCGCTGCGACCGGAAACTATTTCGCCGCCTATTCCGCCGACAAGATGAACAAAGATCAGCGCGCGAGAGAGACCTTCCTCAAGGTTGTGCTCCCGATCCTGAGAGCCGAGGTTCCGCCATTCCAGGGCAACGCCAAGGTGCAAGGTTATGCCATCGAAGTGTCCCATCACATCGTTGGGAAGGTGATGGGTGTTGCAGTCGAGCGCCCGGAAAACATCATGGTCTACTTGCCGCAGGGCGCGGCCATCCGCCTGCTCGGCGCTAAAGACGACACCACTAAGCAAGCGGCTCTTTTGCAAGGACAGATGTTCTTGAATGCTGAGCCTGTCACCGTTTGGCTGAATGGCGAAGGACCACAACTGGCCGCCAACGTTCCGCCAGCCGATCTTCCCAATGCGTCACAAGTGAGCTCCGCATCGATCGAAGTCGTGGACCCCGCTAAAGACGAAGCTCTGCAGGCCAGCCTCGCAGCGCCCACTCTCATTGCTGCAAAGCCAAAGGCTCCGCCCGCTCCCACGCCCGCTCCTCGCGATACGTCAGGTCCGGCCCTCGCGACTCTGCAAGGCGCAAATCAAGAAGTCATCTCTCAGATCGTAAAAGAACTCGACTCCCAGGCGCACTTCGTCACTTATGCCGCGCCCAGTTTCATCGCCTTCCGCCAAGGCATCTATCTTGAACTTTCCATGAACTCCAACCTGCCCGAGTCCGCCGGAGGCTCCCGCTACAAAATCGCTGCCATGGCATTCGACGATCACATCGCGCACCTGATCCGGCCGGTACTTTCGCACTTCAAAGACGACCAGCAATTTGATGGCATCGGCTTCAGCACTACGGTTCACATTCCCGGAAAAACCGCAGCCGCGAGCACCTCGCAAGCGGTCGAGTTCTTCTTCCCTCTCGCCTCGCTGCATTGCTACGAAAAGTATGACTGCACAGGACAGCAACTGATTGAAGCGGGAACCGTGCTGATTAACGGCGAGCGCATCGGGCTGGATCTGCAAATCGCTGAGGCTACGCTAGGACGATAATCGCTCGAAGCCCGCCTTCACGCAATTAGGGCGAGACTTCAAAGACAACTCCGTCCGAATAAAGTCCGCCAAAAAGCGTGGTGCCATACACATTTCCGCTGGCATCGACAAATACGCTACCCACGGGCGAGTTACCGTCGTTAAGGCCCGTAAAGGTATAGAGGTTCACCAGAGTCCATTTGCTGGATCCGGGTTCCAGTTCGAATACTCCACCGGCCCCGGCCGGTCCGCCGGTGAAAGCAGCGCCATACAGATTTCCGTTATCGATAGTCGGCCGCGCCGTAGGACTCGCAGGAAAGACAAACTCCGTAAGAACGGTAAAGACCCAACTGTTCCCGGAGGGTCTCAGTTCAAACACGGTTCCGCCAGTGTTTTCACCGGGGGATCCAGCCGTGGTGATCCCAAATAAGTTGCCTGAGTTATCTTCGGTTAAGCCACCCGGATAAGCGCCATCCGCGAGACCGGCAAAAGCATGAATGGTATTTTCCGTCCATCCCGTAGGGCTCGGTGTTAACTGAAACACGCTTCCGTAGAGATACTTTCCGTTGGACGTGGTCGTGCCATAAAGATTACCTTGCTGATCGAACACCACGCCTGCATTGGGAGTATCTCCGTCGTTGCCGCCAGTGAACTGGTAGACGACGCTTTCCGTCCAACTGTTCCCTGATGCGGTCAGCTTGTAGACCACACCACACCCAGCATTTCCCCAGACGCACGCGGTATTCTTGATGCCGCCCTGCCCCGTGGTCCCATAGACATTCCCGGCCTGATCAAACGTAAGATCGCCGGGGGTGGGTTGGGCACCGTCGGCGTGTCCTCTGAATCGATAAATGACGCTGTAAGTCCAAGCGCAAGAAATGCAGTCGGGGGCGGGAGGCCTAAGCCTGAAAACGGTGCCGTAGCCGTAAAGAGCCTTCGCATTTGCGTAATAGCCACCGTATTCCGTGGTGCCATAGAGACTGCCATCGGCACCGAATTCCACTCGAGCCATTGGTCCCCAACCGTCCCTTCCTCCGAGAAAGCGGTGCAGAGTTGTGAACGTCCACGTCGATCCGGAGCGCGAGAGTTTGTAGATCGTCCCACAGCCGCTATGTTGCAAGCAGCCGTTGTTTCCCCCGATTGATGTCGTGCCGTACAAGTTTCCATCTGCATCCGCGGTCAACCCCGCGAAGGGAGCGTTGCCATCGGCGCCGTCAAATGCATGAAGGACGCTGAAAGTCTGAGCGTGGGCAAAAGTTGTCGCAGAACCAAGCAACAAGGACACCCCCAGTAAAGCCCTCGCCGCTCGTACTTTTAACGCCTGAATCGAAAGGTAAAGTTTTCCGCTCCGCATACAGTTCCTCTTCCCTAAGGCCGGAAGATGGATGAGAGCGGCGCGCGCGAGGTTGGCAGTTTTGCGGAATATTTTGGGAGATCTACCGTGGGTGAAGAAACCGGAGCGCGAACGCCTCGCCGCGCTCCGGGCACCGCAGCCAGGAGACCAGTCGCGGTGAAGGCGGTGAGATGAGAATCGGCGTGGCCCATCCCCCCCTCCAAGGGAACGGACCACGCCGCTCGCGGAACGTGCGTTCTATTTGCCTGTTCCGTTAAGTTGTACGGTTTGTGTACCCACTGCGTCGGCAATGCTCAACGTCGCCGTGCGCGCGCCCGTGACGGTTGGATCGAACGTCACCGTGATGGTGCACGTTCCTCCTGCCTTGCGGCCCGTACTGCAGTTGTTCGTCTCCGTAAAGTCACCCGGGTCCGTCCCGCCCAGCGTAATGCTGGTAATGGTGAGGGTCTTCTTCTGATTGTTGGTGAGAAGGACGGTCAGAGACTTCTTTGTTGCGACTGTGACCGCGCCGTAGTTAAGCGTAAGCGGAGAAATGCTTACCGGTTGGGAGCTGTTAAACATTACGGTAATGAAGCTGGGTACAAAGAGCGTGGCGTTGACCAGCGCGACATCCGGTTGACCATCCCCGTTGAAGTCGGCGGAGACAGCGCTGATCGCATATTGACCCGCGTAATAAAACGGCGAGGTGAGGAACGTGCCATCGCCCTTGCCTTGGAGAATCACCGGGCCGATTGTAGGATCAGAGCCCGCATTGAACGGAATCACCGCGTCGAGGTTTCCATCCCCATTGAGATCGGTCACGATGGGAACTCGCGGGCCCTGATTTGCCAGGCAGTTCAACGAGCCGCCCGTGAATGTGCCGTTGCCATTGCCTTTCAGGAAAGCGTAGCCAGAGGACGAGTTGCTGCAACCGTTGACCGCGGTCGCGACAAACAAGTCCTGTTTGCCATCTTTGTCGATATCCCCGGCGGCCAGAGAAATCGGGTAGTAAGCCAGTGGCGTCGTGACAGGAGAGCCGAAGGTGCCGTTGCCGTTTCCGAGCAGCACGTAGATGTCGCTCTGGCCTCCGTTCGTTGCCACTGCGATGTCCATCTTGCCATCCCCATTGAAGTCGGCGAAGGCCAGATACAATCCAAGCGGGTAGATTGAGGAAATGCTGGTAATGAGCGTTCCTGGCTTGTAAGTACCGTTGCCATTGTTGAGCAATACGCTGATGGTGCCGTCGGCGTTTTCGGTGACGATGTCAAGTTTGCCGTCGCCGTTCACGTCCACCAGGTAAACAATCCCTTCCTGCGCGGTCGACCCGGTGGCGTAGTACGCGGCAGCATTAAACTTCCCTGTTCCCTTGCCGGTCATCACCGCTACGGTATTGCTCTGGCAACCTGCGAAGGGTGCGTCCTGCAGGGTGGCCACGAGATCGGCTTTGCCGTCGCCGTTCACGTCGCCGGCGGCAACCCACTCGACTAGGTTGTTCACGCATGTGCTGGCGGTGACTAGGGATGTCGTTCCCAGCACGCCATGCGAACTGCCCAGATTAATGCCGATCATCCCGTTGGCGCCGCCGCTGAGCGACTGCGCTGTGTCAGGGAATCCGTCGCCGTTGAAGTCGGCGGTCGCGATGTTGTCGGTTAAAAGGGTTGAGCTGTAGGCATAGAGCTGGTTGGTCTGGAATGTGCCATCGCCTCGGCCGAGCGATACGGTGTTGTTGTCGAATCCCTGGGTGTCGAGCAAATCGAGAAAGCCGTCTTTGTTGAAATCGACGACAGCGATGAGGTAATTTCCGCCGAAAGTGGCGGCTTGCAGCGGGTATGCCGGCCCGTTTGTGAATAGGCCGTTACCCTTACCAAAGAAAGTAATGACATCGCCCCTGCCGTCGGGCACGATGATGTCGAGTTTTTTATCGTTGTTAATGTCAGCAAGCACAATATTGTCAGTGCCGCCCAGCGGCACGGTCCCAACTGTGCCGTTGACTTTGAAGGTGCCGCTGCCCTGGTTCAGATAGACGACCGCAGTGACACTGCTGCTGGTGACTACCACGTCTGGCATTTTGTCACCGTTCACATCACCGATGGCGATGCTGTTGGCAGCTAAAACACCTGAGATCCCGACAGGGTAGTAGGTGCCCGTTCCGAATGTGCCATTGCCGTTGTTCAGCAGAACGCTCATCCCGCCCCCCGTTGTATCGTTTGATTCAAAAGCGAGATCGAGCTTGCCATCGCCATTCAGATCACCCACAGCTACTCCGCCGCAGTTCCCAATGAGGCCGGTGCAAACTGTGGTGTTGGCCACGGGCGTCTGGAAAGTCCCATCTCCGTTGCCCAGGAAAATGAACACGCCGTTGTACGTAGTCATAGCGACCAAATCGAGTTTGCCATCTGCGTTCACATCAGCCGCGACAATGCTGTTCGGGCCGGGATTGAAACTGCTGCTGTTCGGTGCGCTGAACACTCCACCCGTGGTGAAACTCCCGGTGCCTGTGCCCAAGTAAATGTGGACTTCGGTCAAACCAGTGGTTGCATTTACCGTCCAAATGGCAATGTCGAGGACCTTGTCCCCGTTGAAGTCGCCTGCGGTGATCGCTTCGTAGAAGATGTTGCTGGTGGCGAGATTCTGAGTAATCGGCAACTGAAATGTGCCATCCCCTTTACCCAGCATCACATTGAGATTCGATCCGTAGTCTATGTTCACGACGTCCAGCTTACCGTCGCCGTTGAAGTCCCCGGTTGCGACCGATACGGTTGACCCGCAACAGGGACCCGTAATGAAGGTTGTAGGACTTGGAAAAGCTACGGGAAAGACTTGCGCCTGCGCCGGAATGAGAACCCCGGCGAACATCACCACAGCGACCAGCATAAAGATTGCCGGGCTGCTAACGCCCAGGCAATTCCTTCGTGCGCGATTCGATTGCATTTTTTGTCTCCTGAGAGTGGACTACTTTTTTGTCTTGATTTGAGGGAGTGGTATTCCACATCCGCCGGCGACTTTGGCTTGAGAAGGCACTTTGGTCAATGGACGGGAGATAGCCGGTGACTGGTGCCTGTCTGACTTAATAACGATTTTATTTTTATGGAGTTACGCGAATCTATTGTCTGAAAAAAGATGGCTCGCGGTATGCTCCGACGGAAGCAGTTTCGTTCGATTCCGCGAGATGGTAGACTTGCTGCCTCCCCCTGCGTCTATTCTTTATGGGTTCTGCGCAGGCTCCTCCGGCTCTCATCAGGTTCGGTGTGTTTGAAGCTGACCTTCGCGCTGGCGAACTCCGCCGGAGCGGCGTCAAGGTCCGTCTGCAAGACCTCCCATTCCGCGCGCTCGCTCTTTTGCTAAGCCGTCCCGGCGAAGTCATCACCCGTGAAGAGTTTCGTCAGGCTCTCTGGCCCGCTGACGTCTTTGTGGATTTCGAGCAAGGCATCAGCACCGCCGTCATGCGTCTGCGCGACGCATTACGGGACTCGGCCGAGAATCCCATCTTTATTCAAACCATCGAGCGCCGCGGCTATCGCTGGATTGGCCCTATCCTAAGTCAATCCGTTGAGCCCGCCATTCAGGATCCAATCCCGGCGACGGCTGTAGCCGAGAAGCGGGATTTTCCGTCGGGAGATGGGAATGGATCGATCACGCCCGCCGAAACCCGCAATCCACGACTTCGAATGTGGGTTGTGGTGGCAATCGTTCCCCTATTGTGCCTGGCAGGATTTTTTCTCTGGCGTTGGCGAAAGCATTCCGCTCCAATTTCATCGATTGCGGTCTTGCCCTTCGACAATCTCAGCGCTCCGGCTTTCGATGACGCCTTCAGCGACGGCCTAACCGACGAAATTGCCGCTTCCATGTCTCATCTGGACGGTGTCCGCGTGGCCGGGCGCCGCTCTGCATATGTTTTCAAGGGCAAGCACGATGACCTTCGCGACGTCGGGTCGCGCCTCAACGTCGAAGCCGTGGTGGAAGGCAGCGTGCAACGCGCTGCGGATCGCACCCATGTCACCGTGGAATTGAACCGCACCCGCGACGGATTTACGATCTGGAGCCAGACCTTCGACGGCACAACCAACGACTGGATGCAGATCGAATCGCAGATTGCCGGCTCGATTGCGCGGGCATTGGCGCGCAGAATTTCTCCCCGCAATGCCCCAGCCGCCATCGACCCGGAAGCCCACGCTTTATATCTGGAAGCCCGCTACCAGTGGAACCAGAGAAACTTTCCCTCCGAACTCAAGAGTGTGGATCTGATGCAGCAGGCGATTGCACGTGATCCCAACTACGCGCTGGCGTGGGCCGGCTTGGCTGATTCTCTGATAGCCATCGGCGATGTAGAAGATGTGGATCCCGCCTCCTACCTTCCTCGCGCCCGTGACGCCGCCATGAAGGCAATTCAACTCGATCCATCCCTCGCCGAGCCCCACGCAGCGCTGGGAATGGTTGCCTGCCATTACGACTACGACTGGCCCACTGCTGAGCGCGAATACAAGAAAGCGTTTGAGTTGAATCCCAACTACGCCAGCGCCCACCAGTACTATGCACTAGGCCTGATGGCTCACGGCCGCTTTGCTGAAGCCGAAAAGCAACTCGACATCGCCCGCCGTCTCGATCCCCTTGCGCTTATCGTGGACGTCGATCTCGCCCTGCTACGAAAGTTCCAGCGCGATTTTGACGGCGTGATTGCGGTTTCGAAAAGCATCCTGGATCGTGACCCCAACTATCATCTTGGGTACAGCATGCTCACGACTGGCTATTATTGCGAGCGCCGCTGGGATGACTGGCGGGCGGCTGACGCGAAATATCCCCAGGGAGAGTTCCTGCGCTCCCTGGCGAACGGGAACCCCGCCGAAATCGATCGTGTCTTTCGCAAGGTTCTGGAAGAAACCAAGGCTGGCGCTCACCGCCCCTATGATGTCGCCAACTTCGCGAATCTGAAGGGAGACCGCGCCACCACGCTCGACTGGCTGGAAAAGTCATACCAGCATCACGATTACTGGATGCTGTTCATCAACGTCGATCCGCAATACGACTGGATCCGCTCCGAACCTCGCTTCCAATCCATCGTTCACCGGCTCGGCGTAGGCTAGAACCTCAGTTCGCCACGGGCGCGCTGCTCGATGCGGAGCGCGCCAGCCTGCGTGTCCACGTCTTATTACCCGACGGCCCTGATCGGCTCAACGACCGCGGTGCGTTTCTCTTCAGATTTCGCTAGCGGGATCCTGAATGAGATTTCTGTTCCCTGTCCACCCGACTCGATGTCCATCTGGCCATCAAACTGGCGAATTCGTTCGCGCATTCCGCGGATACCAACGCCGGCTCCGCCCGATCGCACTTCCGCAAGCTCTTCCGCCGACATCCCTTTGCCCTCATCTTGTACGCTGAGAAGAACGCTCTTCTCGTCCCGTGAAAGCTCGATGGCGGCGCAACGACTACCACTATGCCGATGGATATTCGTCAGGCACTCCTGCACCAGTCGAAACATAACCAGTTCCATGTCGCCGGGAAGTCTTCCAAAATCATCGGCAACACTCAATCGGATATCCAGGCCGCTGCGCTCCATCAGGCCATCCGTATACCAGCGAAGCGCTCCCGACAATCCGATTTCGTCCAATAGAGGCGGGTGCAATAAGTAAGACATGGTTCGGATCTCCTGGCTCAATTGCTGGACCAGTCGCTCGCTGTCTTCGGCGTCTTTAGCAAGGTAAGACGCCCCTTGTCGCGCCTCTTGCGCCACACGGGCGAGATTCATGCCGAGTTGCGTAAGAATCTGACCGGCGCTGTCGTGGAGTTCGCGGGCGATTCTTCTCCGCTCTTCATCCTGTGCTCGCAACAGACGGCGCGACAAGGTTCGAAGCTGTTCCGATTGCCGCAGAACTTCGTTATTGCGTTGCTCCAATTCACTGGTTCGCGCGCGCACTTCCACATCCAGGGTTTCTGCCAAGACTCGGTAGTTCTCCTCGGCACGTTTGAGATCTGTGATGTCCACTCCGGTCGGGTGAAGGAAGAGAATCTCCTCCTTCTCATCGCGGATAGGGTGAATCGCAAAATCGACTAGCCGCTCGGTGTCGTCCGCCCAATGGTAGATCAAGGTCTCGCGGTAGGGCGTGCCCGCCGCAGCTTGCAGGGTTGCCGCTCGAATCTTGTCCTGCGTTTCCTTTGAGTGTCGCCACCAGCCAGTCTCCCAGAAAGGACGCCCCAGAACCTCTTCAGCACGGTATCCACAGGCGTTCAGGCAAAGCTGATTCGCGTCCATCACCGTGCCGTCAAGCGCAACGATGCCGGCGAAGACCGGAGTCTGCTCGAATACAGCTCGGAATTTCGCGGTGGCAGCGATCGCCTGCTCCTTCATCCGCCGCTCTCGTTCCTCCACCTGCTTGCGATCGGTGATGTCTCGAGCGAATTTCGAGGCGCCGACAATGGCACCGGCTTCATCTTTCATGGGTGAGATTGTCAATGAAATGTCGATCAGCGTTCCGTTCTTACGCACGCGGACCGTTTCGAAGTGCTCGATCCGCTCGCCGCGCTTCAGTCTTTCAATAATCGCGGTTTCCTCGTTTCGCCGGTCGGGCGGAATGATAAGGGTAATGTGTTGGCCAATCGCCTCCTCGGCTGTGTAGCCGAACATTCGTTCCGCTGCCTTGTTCCAACTGGTGATTGTCCCATCGAGACGCTTGCTAATGACCGCGTCGTCCGAGAAATCCACGATAGCGGCCAGCAAACCGTTGGCTCGCTCTGCCCGCTTTCGCTCGCTGATGTCCAACACGGTTCCGAGAATGCGAAGGGGCGACCCATCGCTGGGATGCTCCACTTGCCCGCGGAACTCCACCCATACGAAAGATCCATCTTTTCTGAAAATACGGCCTTGAAAAAAGAAACGCTTACCGCCTTCCAGCGTCGCAGCAATGGCGCGATGGAAGGCTTGCTTGTCGTCGGGGTGGACAATTTTCTCATCGAACTCTGCTGCGGTGATCGGTTCCTCGTCGCGAGAGCGGCCGAAAATTTCGTAACAGCGATCGTTGTCCCAGGTCGCTCGATCCTCGTCGGGATACCAGTGCCAGATGCCCAGTTCCGCAGCTTCCGTCGCCAGCCGCAGTTTTTTCTCCGACTCCTCGATCTCTCCGCGGGCGCGCACTTGTCGCGAAATGTCGCGAGAATAGCAGACCACACCGTAGCCGCCCTCGGGCAGCGTGATGCGGTTGATTTGCCACTCATAGATTTCTCGGACCCCGCGGTCCAATCGCTCTTCAATCCGTTCCGGCACAAAGTAAGGCTCGCCGGTTGCCAGCGTGTGACGGAATCGCTCCACGATCTCGTCTGCGTAATCTTCGGGCCACAGAAGGTGAATCACCTCGTCAAAATCCCGGCCGACGGGATTTCGAACATGTCCGAACATCCGCAGCGCGGGTGGATTGATCGCACGAATCCGCAGATCCTGATCCACCAGATATACGCCAAGCGGAGCTTCATTCAGCAGTGTCTCGAACTGCTCGGTGCGACGCCGCAACGCTTCTTCCGCCTGCTTGCGAATGCGCGCCATCTCCAGATGCGTCTGCACTCGGGCCAATAGTTCTCGCGCGCTGAACGGCTTGATCAAATAATCGTCAGCCCCGTGTTCCATGCCCTCGACCCGAGACTCCTCGCCCGCTCGCGCCGAAAGCAATATCACGGGAATCGTCCGCGTTACCGGATCAGATCGCAACTCGCGCAACAGCTCGAAGCCGTCGAGGTTCGGCATCATCACATCGGTCAGCACCAGGTCAGGAGGATGCTCTCTTACCGCTTTCAAAGCTTCACGACCGTCCGGGAAAGTCCGCACCGCGTAGCGTTCTGACAATAAGCGCGCTAGATACTGCCGCATGTCGGCATTGTCGTCGGCCACCAGAATGTGCGGACGGTTTTCCGCGGTATTATTTTGCGCAAGCGGAGGACAAGGCACAGGAATGAGTTCGTCCCTCGAAACAATTTCCTCCGCTGCCTCGCCATATTCCGAATCCGGAAGCCAGCGAAGAGCCTCTTCCACGTACGGGGAGGCGCCGAGCGCAGTAGAAGCCAGCGTACGAGCTCCTCCAATTCTTTCCGCGGGCAGGTGTGAAGTTCCGAGCGGCACGCTCACAACAAAGGTGCTGCCTTCTCCCAATCTACTTTCCGCTCGCACCGAGCCGCCGTGAAGCTTGACCAGCTCCTGCACCAGCGCCAGCCCAATTCCGCTGCCCTCATGCGTGCGGCTCCGCGTGTTCTCTACTCGATGAAAACGGTCAAATAACCGTGGCAGCTCCTGTTCAGGAATGCCCACGCCAGTATCGCGAACCCGCAGTTCTACCTGATCCCCCGCCCGATCGAGCGACACGGTGATGGCGCCTTCAAAGGTGAACTTGAAGGCGTTCGAAATCAGGTTGAGCACAATCTTTTCCCACATGCCGCGATCCACAAACACTGGTTCGCCGAGCTCGGGGCAATCCAACTCAAGCTTCAGGCCTGCTCTTTCCGTTGCCGAACGAAATACGCTGGCCAGATCAATCGTGAATGCTGCGAGATCAGTCGCCTCGTAGATCGCCAACATCCGTCCGACCTCAATGCGTGAAAAATCGAGCAGGGTATTCACCAGGCGTAGCAAACGGGAACCGTTGCGGTTCACCAGTTCCAGCTGGCTCTTGGCTGCAGGAGAAAGCCCAACGTGACTTTTGGCGAGCAGGTCCTCGACCGGACCCAGCATCAATGTCAGTGGCGTGCGAAATTCGTGACTGACATTACTGAAGAACGCGGTCTTGGCGCGATCGATTTCCGCCAAAGACTCTAACCGCTTGCGCTCTTGTTCGGCGGCACGCGCATTTTGAATGGCGTTCGCGATCTGTCCGGCGACCAAGTCATAGAAGGTGCGATATTCCAGGTCGAGTTTGCGTGCAGGACTAACACCGGCGATGAGAACCCCCATCGTCGCATCTTCACCTCGCGAACTCAGGGGCAGAACTGTCGCCTGGGAAACTCGTTGCTGTCCAACTCCCAGAGGCAGCCCCTCCACATGCTTGACAGACACCACCTGCGATCGACCTTCGCTCACCACTTCCGCCAGTGGCCACAAAGGATGAGCTACCCTCTCTCCGTCGAGATCGATCGAACGTGGCGTTAGATCCGAAATTCCCTCAGGAAGCCCGCAGACTTGCTGTAAGCGCGCTTGCTTGCGTTCAGGATCGATCAGATAAAAGACGAAAAACGGGATATCTTCCGCATTCTTTGCCAAGGTAGCCGAAACCGAATCGCAGGCGGCCTCCTCGGTTTTTTGTAGCAAGGCATTAGCGGAGAGTTCAGACAACGTGCGCAGACGTCTGGCGTTGATGACCTTCGGCGTCACTTCGGTCGATGGACAAAACAGCCCCGCAACAGCTCCCGATTCGTCGCGAATCGGGCTATAAGAGAAAGAGTAGTAAGTCTCCTCAATGAAATCTGCACGCTTCATCAGCAGACGAACCTCGTCCACAAAAGACGCCTCGCCTTTTTGGAAAACTTTGTCGGCGAGTGGACCGCAGATGTCCCAAATCTCAGCCCATACCTCCTTTGCTGGCTTCCCCAAGGCCCACGGGTGTTTCGATAAGCTCAAAACCTGGATGTAAGCGTCGTTGTACAGGAAGGCGAGCTCAGGACCCCACCCGATCCACATCGGGTGCTGAGAATTCAGGATAAGGTTGACGGATGTTTTCAGGCTCTGGGGCCACTCTTCGATCGGACCCAGCGAAGTCCTCGACCAATCATGTTCGCGGATCAGTCCCCCTAAGACCGCGCTCCCCGCAAGCCACTGTGGAACGCTCGGTGCCGGCTCGCACGCCTCACCAGAGCCGAATTCGGCAAACACTTTATCGAGGGTTGGAAGCAGGTTTTGAGCGAGCGCGTTCTTCGAGACAAACGCGGCTGCCCGCACTTCCTTGGCTTGATGCCGCACCACAGCCGGATCGTTCTGGCTGACGATCACCACCTGGGAAGCCGGTACTTCCCGCCTGATAATGCGTGTCGCCTCAAGCCCATCCATGCGAGGCATGGAGACATCCATTACCACCACACTCGGCCGCAGCACTTTTGCTTTTTCGACGGCGTCTATGCCATCTTCCGCTTCGCCGCAGATCTCCCACTCGGGTCGAGCCGAAAGCAGAGAACGAAGGCCATTTCGCACAGCTTCGTGGTCATCCACTATCAGAATGCGGCCAGCCATCTGTCCTTTTTTCCTCTGCGGAATTCCCTTCTTCCCCCAAAGCAAACAGATCCGAAACATGCGAACTACAGAAGAAAGGCGACGTAGTCCGAACGGACCTATGGTAGCGAGACGAATCGTCTGTAGATATACACTGATTCCTGTACTACTGGCGAGAGCCCGTTCTCAAACCCTCACCAGGATAGGGTTACAGCTTTCTCGACATATCCTGCGCCAGCTGGAAACCGCACTCGAAGTTGAGCGGAATCGGCGGAAACCTCAGCCCCTTCTGTTCGAAGGCGGACATTCGGCTTGTTCACACGCAGAAATAAGACCTGATTGCTTCCTCCGGGAGCGGACAACTGCAGTCTCAAGGAATGAGCAGACACCTGCTGATCGAGAACCTTCAGTTGAGACGTTACGGCTCCTGGCTCGGGCAGTCCGTGAGCGATTCCGACTTCAGCCATGGGCAGCGGGATGCGCAACTCTCCGTTCGCCGCGGTTGCACCCGCCGCCCGCGAGACTAGCTTTACTCCCTTACTGCCCTCCTCGGTCAAGCGCACCACCAGCGTAGTTCCATCTCTCTTCATCTCCACCCCTATTCGAGAGTTCCCCAGAGGGATGCCCGAGACCTTCGCCTCGCTCCACACGGCGGGCAGGTTTGGTGTAACCGTGAGCTGATTCTCAGCGGCGTTCCACTCCAATCCGAACATGCCGCGCACCGTAGGCGTGACCACCATCGCTGAAGACCATAGCTGGTGCGACGTACTGCGACCAAACCAGCGAAAAAACTCTCCTGATAGAAGTTCGGTTACCGCACCCAAATCCTGCGCCCAGGTCAAGTCCGCATTCTGCATTAGGTGAGCGTAAGCAGAGAGACTGCGACCGTTGCGATATTCAGAAAGCGTCACCCATCCTGTAAAAAGCGGCCACACGCTACCCTGGTGATAGCTGATCGGGTCGTAAAAGCTGACGCTAGGACTCAAATCGCGCGTGCCCCAATCCGTGGAGAACTCCTGCGACGCCCATCGGCTCAACATTTCTTTCGACCGTGTCAGGTTGAAAGTCCCATCCCAGGCCGCGACCGCCGGATAAATGGTCGGACTGGTGTCCAGCGTTCCATCGGAGTTTCGACTGAACGCATAAAACTTCGCATCGGCCAGGTAATATTCTCCTTCGATCTGCTGCCCGATATGATCGGCGCGCTTTTGCGCGTCGTCGCCTTCTTGAGTATGGCCGGTTGCTTTCGCAATGTTTGAGAAAGCCACGCTTGCCTGTTGATCGAGTGCAGCCAGGTAAATTTCCTGATGAGGCATCGCCGGGATCCAGGACTCCACCCATCCTGATCCCTCCGTATTCTCATAAATTCCATCGCCGTCGGAGTCGTGCGAGCGCTCAAAGTCCCATGCCTTCGCCAGACCGTCCCAATGCGACTGTGCGAAAGCAGTATCGCCGCTGATCTTCATATAGTCGTTGGCGGCCATTAGCAGTAGCGGCGTGGCATCCGATGAGGCAAATTCGTACGGCAAGCTTTTCCAATCGACAAGATCCGCCGTTTGCGCCCACTCGTGAATGATCTGGCCTTGCGGACTTTGCCGGTGCAACAAAAACTCCAACTCATCGCGGGTGAGCTGAAAATCGCCATAGGAATTTACCGCGTAAAGAGTCCACAAAGAGTCTCGACCGAAGTACCATCCAAACCCCGGCCGCGCAGTATCGCCGGAGCCATAGAATCCCGCGACGAGCGCGGTTTCTTTGCGGGACGTCTGCACCTTCAGCTGATCGATTGACACTTCCGCCCATTGGAACGCCTCATCGAATTGATGATCGGGGGTCTCGATGCTCAAGTGCTCGTTCAAGAATTTTCTGTAGTACTCGGCGTTCTGTTCATACAATGATTGGAAAGAGCGCTCAAGCGACGCCAACTTTCCATCGAACGCCGCTTTGGTCCCATCCGCAGCTGTTTCCGCGGTCGCCATCAGCAGAGGGAAAAGTTTGTTGGCATCGCGCCCAGGATCGAAATGCACCACAAACTGCGAGGGATAAGTTTTCGGACGTTCCTGATAAGGAGGCAATATCCCCGGCTCCGCTCCCGGAATTTCCAGCGCCGCCGAGTGATCAGGGAAGTTCAGATGCAGCAAATAGAATCCGCCCGACGGTGTCTTGACCCAATCGCCAAAAGTACGATCATCCGACTGCGCCGGCCACATGCGCTTCATCTCAGGAGTGAACTGAAAAGTAAGCGTAAGCGGACGTATAGCCTCAATTTCAAAGAATGCCAGAACCCCGGCGCCATCGGGCGAATTGCGCGGCGCGAATAAGACTTCTCGAATCGTAAAATTGGCGTGCGCAAACGTGATGGTCGTGTGATCGGGACGCACCTCGATCACTGCCGCTTGCTCATTCACATCGATCGGTACGGGATAATCCTTCATGTCGGCGCTGATGCGCAGATTGCTGAAAATCTTCCAAGGGAAGATCCACGCTTCGAACGATCCATCCTGCTGCCCCAGCAGCGCTCCGCGTGGACCCACGACCGTAAACGGCTTAGAGGGCACCGCCTCTCGAACAATTTTGAGAGGAACGGTTTCTTCGAACGGAAATTTCGCCAAACTCAGAGTTCCCTGCGCGTGACCCTGCCAGGGCGCAGTCAACGTCAACAAGAGCAGAGCCCCTGCGAGGAACCCTCGATTCATGAACTCTCCTTTCGAGAATCACTAGTGGGCCGCAATAGGCGGCGTCTCTTGCGCGACCCGGTTGACCTGATCCGGCGGGAGCGCATGCAGCAGTTCAAGGAAAGTGGCATTGGTCCAGCCAAACCCGATCACGTTCGCGGCGTATCCCACCGTCACGTTGGTATCCGAAGACCGGGTCACGACGTTGTACTTTTCGCGAATGGTTTTGTCGTGCTCAAAATTGTTCAGCACCATCGACAGAAAAGCGGTAGACACGCGGTCCGCTTCCACATTGTGTCCGTAGCGCCGCATTCCCTCCACCGCCAGAAGCTGAATGGGCGCCCAGCCGAAAGGATAGTCCCACTGCCCTTGGGTTTCATGCTCGCTCATTGCTATGCCACCGGGCCTTTCGAACAGACGCAGGTTTTTCACGACCGCAGTAGCTTGCGCGTCGCTAGCCAGCCCGGCCCACAGCGGGTAGAACGTCGTCGCATAGCGATAAGCCGATCTCTCGCCGTTCTCGAAGTTGTAATCAAAAAAGAGGCCCTGCTGCCCATCCCACAAATACTTCTGCATCGCCTGCCGTCGAATCTCGGCTTGCTTCTGCCATTCCGCCGCCTCGGAATCCTTGCCCAGCAACTGACTGATCGCCTCCAGGTCTTTCTCTGTTTTGAAAAGCAAGCTGTTCAAGCATACGGGCGCATAGTGATGAGTCGCGGCGCCATAAGGTCCAAAGCGAAAGGAGATATCAAATCCAGACTCGCGCATCGACCGGTCGCCCTTGTAGTAATCGGGCTTCAGCTTGATCAGGCGGTCCGATTCGCAGGACGAGGACTGTCCCGTGCTGCACACTCTCACCGCATAAGCCGAACCAGACTCTCGACCCACCGGAATGTCAGCGGCCTCGCCTTCGTACGAAGGAATCACGGGATGAAAAAGAAAATAGCTCGCTACCTGGCGATAGATGTCATTTTCGTCCTGCAGCGCTTCCAGAGCAGGCCCTTCTCCGAAGTCGTAGTAACGTGACAGCCCCGTCTCTCCGGCTAGATGAGGCGCGTGAGTCCACATGGCGTGATCCCGCCTCACGTATGCATACGCCTTCTCCATCCATGCGCGGTCGTCGCGTCCGGCCGCTGTTTGCGCTTCATGCACGGCCATCACCATCGAACTCAGAAACGGAGGCTGCGAGCGCGTCAAATAATAGGTCCGATTCGCATTCAACACCGCTCCGTAGTTCTCGATCTCGAAGAAAAAGTTCTCCACCATCCCGCGGGCAAGTTCCACGCGTCCATCGCGCAACAGACCGCGAATAATGAAATAGCTATCCCAACCATACATTTCGTTGAAGCGGCCGCCGGGCACCACGTATTTGTTTTTCAGGTAAAGCAGCCCGGCTGGATGAATCGAGTCCGCGTCGGTGCTTCCCAGTTGATGAATCGCCTGCGGCAAGTGCGCCACGCTCACCTTGCAGTCGTGTTCCATCTGCTCTAGTTCTTTGGGCTGCTCATAGCCGGCGGGAAGATAGACCACAGCCGCAGTCGAGAGCTTGGGGTCGGAAACGGAGCGGCAAGTATCGGTCGAACGGGTCAGAGAGTCCCATCCCGTGTGAATGTAGGAAAGAATTTCCTGCAGATTCTTATTGGGCGGGAGACGTTCCGGTTCACTCTGTCCCGATGATGTAACCGAAGCGAACGCGAGGAGCGCCACGCATAGAGAGCGCATGGGAGAACTCCGGCGCCATCGCGAACAAATGGCCGGCCAGAATTCTTGCATTCCTTCGTTCATAGGCTGTAACGATAACGCAAGAATCCTGGCCAAAGTTAAGATCGGTCCAGGCCAATCAGAATTCCACGCGAATCGCGAACTGCAACCGCCGCATCGAGGTTCCGTCCTGCGAGGCCACGATGCTGGTGATCTGACCGGCATTGCTGTTCTGGCAGTCAACACAGCCGTTCGGCTGTCCCAGGTTCACGTGATTAAAGAGATTAAATGCCTCCGCTCGGAACTGTACCGAGAGCGACTCCTTGATCGGGAAACTCTTGGCCACGGCTAGATCTGTATTAACCAGACCCGGCCCTACCAGTGAATCACGGAAAATAGTCCCGAAGGTTCCCACCGCCGGACGAACATAAGGTCCGAACGAATTGGGGAAGAAACCGCCCGCGGGATTGGGTCCGCCTAGCTGGTAAGGCGAAGGCGTGAAGTACTGCACCGTGCGAGTGATCGGATTATATTTGCCCGAGCCCAACTGGTAAGCTTGGAAGTTGGTGCTGGGACGGCAAATGCCAAGATCCTGATCGCTGCTGCACAGCGCATAAGACGGCGTGTACGGCAGTCCGCTCTCCGCAGTCACCGTCCCGTTGATTGAGTAGCCACCGATAATGTAGTTCAGCCAGCGCGGCGAATTTCCGCCCACTGGCCTCCCCTTTCCAAACGGCAAATCCCAATTGCCCGCCAGCACAAACGCCTTCGAGCGGTTGTAGTAACTCGGCCCATATCCCACACGCGGATCGATCGCGAAGTAGTAGGACTCGTGCGTCAACGCTTTTGACCAGGTAAAGTGCGACAGCACCTGGAAGCCTTGGCTGAACCGCTTCTCCAGTTTTACCTGCAACGCGTTATAGCTGCTGGTCGCCTCATTGATGTTGTAACGCAGACTCTGGGTCCATCCGAAAGGATGACCGAATCCGACTCCGAGCTTCTGGGCGTCACCGTTGAAGTAAGGTTGCCGATCGTTAAAAGTAAACAGAGCTCCCGGGGTGGCAGGGTCGATGGTATTGACTTTGTTAAACCCGGCTATCGTAGCCTGGTTCGGGTCGAACTGGTTCGAGGAGTCGAACATGTTGTGGATGCCGTGACTCCCGATGTAGGCGATCTGCAGAGCCGTAGTCTTGTTGATTTCCTGTTGAATCGCCAGATTCCACGCATCGAGAGTAGGTAAGCGCACCTCGAGCGGACGCGTGGGAACGCCAATCCCGTTCGGAAGCGGGAAGTTACCGCTAGGCGGTATGGGAGCAAACGTGAAACTGGGAGGCCCATTGGTCAGAGTGAGCGGGACAGTGTTTGTGCCGACCATATAGGTGGAAGGCACATACTGGGTCGCTGGATTCAGGTTTTGCGAGACCTGTACCGGGTAGGTGAACGTGAGCACTTCCCCAAATGTGTTGCCCGACCAACCCTGACCGTAGACGCGTCCGTAACCCGCCCTGACGACCAGGTTTTGCCGAGCCTGCCAGGCAAGACCAATACGCGGAGCAAAATTCGTCCAACTCCTGGAGACGTTGAGCGAATTGTCATAAGGACCAAATCCTGCAATCCGCACATTGCCCGTGTTCAGATCGAGCAATCCGCCTTGCCCTCTCCCGTCAGCTGCCTCTGGGAAATACCATTCCCAACGCAACCCGTAGCTCAAGGTAAAGGTGTTCGTGATACGCCACTGATCCTGCGCGTAGTAAAACACGCGGTACTGGTGAGTGGCCGCACTGGTGTTCGCGGTTTGCGTTCTTTGAAACGCCCCGACATCACCGAGCAGGAAGGTAGCCAATCCAACACCAGAGCGCGCCAGGGCGGGATTCGGATCGAATAATCCGGTGATTGTCGACGGGAAATGGAAGTTGCCGGAGCGGAAGTTGTTATTGTCGAGGCCAACGGCATATTCGTTGGCGCGGCGGAAGTCAGCTCCAAATTTGAAGTTATGCTGACCAACCGTATGGCTCCAGTTGTTATTTACCTGGTAAGAATTCTCGTTTTGCAGGAACGGCGCTGTGTTGGTTCCGTAAATAGTGTTGCCGCCGTTGTTCGAAATGCCATCAATGTTGAATGCCGGCAGACCTCCGTTAAGATTGAGATCCCCAGTATTCACTCCCGGAATGCCTAGCTGAGTTCCCAGAGGCTGGTTGAAATTCGGCTGCAGTTCGTTGAAGTGGAACCGAAACCAGCCGAAGCGAAAGTCCGTGAGCCACTTAGGAGACAACGTGTAGTCTCCACCTGCAGCCAGGCTGTAGTCACGACTCGTGTCTGTCCCGGCGAAGCCATTCGTACCGAAGCCCGATCCTCCTGCCGCTCCGAAGACAGAATCCCCTGACAGAGACGAATTAAAGAAAGTGAAGCGTCCGAACAAGTGAAGTTTTTCGGATAACTGGTCATCAACACGGACATCAAATTGATCCGTATGGAATGATCCAGTTCCTGACGCCGCGTAGTTGTTGTTGAGCGCATTCGGATCGCCGGCGTTCGGATTCGGCAGCAGCTGCAGCAGGTTGATCGCCGGTGTCGACAACCGATTGCCGGGAATTTGATTGTTCGGGAACGGACTACGGCCGCTGCCGTCGCTCGCGCCCGTGTTGGGGTCAAAAATCTGCGAGACGGGCAGGTACTGACTCAAATCGCAAGTCAGAGCCGGATTGGTCGGGTCGGCAGCGGCGGCCAGACAACTCGTCCGCGCCTGTTTTGTTGGCACCGTGAACAGTCCTGAGACGCCGCTCTTCTCGCGCAATCCCTGGTAGTCGCCAAAGAAAAACAACTTGTTCTTGATAATCGGTCCGCCCACGGAACCGCCGAACTGGTTGTGCAAATTGGTGGGGATAAATCGGCCAGTCACTGGATCTGGCAGGGCTTGCGAGAACGGGTCGCGCGCCTGCTGCGCGTCCGATCGCCGGTACTCGAACGCAGATCCATGAAAACCGTTACTTCCAGACTTCGTCTGCGCTGTAACCAGACCTGCCACAGCCTTCCCAAATTCAGCGTCGTAGTTCTGCGACGTGACCTTCATTTCCGATACCGCGTCGATGTTCGGATTGATCACTGCAATGCCGATCACTGGATCCTGGTTATCGGTTCCGTCCAGCTCATATCCCGTTGCAAACGGGAGCTGGCCGTTCACTTCAATCTGTTGGCTGCGCTGGGGGTTTTGCGATTCGTCAACGTTCCATCCAATGTACGAGGTTCCCGGTGTGAGCAGTTCGAAGGCGGTGAAATTCCGGTTCAGGTTGGGCAGAGTCTCGACCGCGCGGTCGTTCAAGATCACATTGACGTCCGTATGCTCGGTTTCAAGCAAAGGCGCTGCCGCCGATACCGTAACCGAGTCGCTTGCTGACCCGATCGTCAGCGTCATATCAACTTTCGGCGCAGTGTCTGCATACACGACCACGTTGTCGGTGGTAGTTTTCTTGAAACCGGTGCCTTCCGCGGAAATCGTATAAGTGTCTGGAATCAAATGTTCCACGCGGTACAAGCCGTTGGCGTCCGCTTGCACGCTTACCGACGTACCTTTGGAAACGTTGCTCACAGTGATGGTCGCATTAGGGACGACCGCGCCGGTGCTGTCAGTGACAGTCCCAAACACCGAGCCATAGACAGCCTGTGCGGCAGCGAATTGTGTAGTCGCAGCGGTAAAAATCAAAAATAGCGCCGAAGCCATCGCGCAGGCTCTGGCAACTTGGCGAAAAGCTCGCTTCAGCCCGTCTACCGCTTCATTTGCCCCACCACTGAACTTCATGACCACCCTCCTGGTTCATGCAGCCTCTAGACACGGAAATGCATCGAATAGCCAGTTCAGCTTCCGGACGGCACCCAAACTTGAGTTCCTGCTCCGCTCAAGTCGACTTCGTCGCTTGCGCCTGGATTAGGAACTGCAGTAGCATTTGAAAAGTTTTTTTGTCAGATCTCCCAACGTTTTTCTGGAGGCATGGGAGTCTTGATCGTTCAATCGCGGTCACCCTCCGCGGCTTGGGGATGCTGTTCCCGATTGCGGCTAGTTGGAAGTATCACTGTGTGAGTTACACGTCACGAAAAGATGGACGTTCTTTTATTTCTGAGGGATAGAACAGGCTCGGGTGGAACGTTACATGTCTGTTACATCAGTACAGGTCGGTGACAAACAAGCCTATCTTGACCAGATTGACAGGATCGTTCATAGCCATACCCTTCGCAAGGCCGAGTCACTCTGCAAACTGCTTCGTTACCTGGCTGACCATGCCTTAGCCCAGCCGGGTGTTCCGCTCAAGGAATATCAGATCGCGACGGAAGTATTCGGTCGGCCGGAAGACTTCGATCCTCAGGCCGATTCGGCAATTCGTGTGCAAGCCGGACGCCTACGCCTGAAGCTCCTCGACTATTACAGCCACGAAGGCGCGTCCGACACCATCATCGTGGAATTGCCCAACGGCCACTACACTCTTAGTTTTCATCATCGCGATGTCCCACCTCCGGCGCCAATGCTCGTCCCGCCAAGCCTTGCGCCTGCGGTTGAGGAACCTGCACCGCCCAAAAAAGCTCGAGGACTGCTGTTTGCAGTGGTGGCTCTGTCCGTATTGCTGCTCGCCGCGTTGATAACGATTGCAATCCTCTACGCAAATCTCAATTTCTCGCGCGCAACCAGACCGCCCGAACCGGCCGCCGCTCCATCCTTGCGCGCCTTTTGGAGCCGATTTGACTCCAGCCCGTTCGTACCGTGGGTCATTTTCAGCAACGGCAAATTCGTTGGACGCCCCGAGACCGGAATGCGCTATCTCGATCCCGCGCGCGATTCTCGCGATCTCGTCCTCGACCATTACACCGGAGTAGGCGAAGTACTGGCCGTCCATGAACTCGACCACGTCTTCGGCCAGTTGCATCAACCCATCCGCGTGAAACGCGGCAGCCTGTTTTCTTTAGACGACGCCCGCAATAACGACCTCATCTTCGTGGGCTCTCCGGCGGAAAACCTGAACCTGCTCGATCTACCCGGCAGTCAGGAGTTCGTCTTTAAACGGATCGACTCCGGCCCGCATCAGGGGGAGTTAGGCATCGTCAATGTCCATCCGGAGGCGGGAGAGCCTGCCACTTTTTATCCCACCGATTCAGCCCATCCTCTGGTGGAAGATTATGCGATTGTTGCTCTGGTCCCCGGCCTCGATCCGGCGCACCACGTGATGATTTTGGCGGGAACCACCACCATCGGAACTCAGGCCGCCGTTGAATACGTCTGCACCAACGGCTCTGTGGAGGAATTACTGCGGACGCTCGCTGTTCCGTCGGGCGGCGAGGTCAGGCCGTTTGAAGCGCTCTTGCGAATCAAGGTGACCCGCGGTGTTCCCGTCGAAACGCAACTGGTGGCGGTGCGCCACCGTAAGTGACGGCTACTGCGGAGGCTGCAACTTCAACTGGCTGTCGGCATGAATTTTTGAGGCCGCGTCAATCTCCTTCTTCGCGTCTTCCTCTCGTCCCAAACTTCGGTACGCCTGCCCCAGTAGCGTATGTGTAATGTAGTTTCCCGGGTCCATCTTTTCCGCATGCTGCAAGTACAACAGCGACGTCTTCGGATCGCCCCGCTTCAACAAAACCTTCCCCATTTGTATGAAAGGGCCAGTGCTCGACGTGTCGAGAGAGATCGCCTTCGCCAGCGACTCCTGCGCCAGTTGATATTGCCCCGAGCGCAAGTAAACATCGCCCAGCCGGTCGTAGACACTTGGGTTCGCGGGATTAATCTCCCGCTCCTGCTCGAACTCGCGCAGCGCTCGATCGGTATCCGATTTGAATAAGTAGAACTCACCCAGCAGAAAGTGCGCGCGCGGCAACTTCGGAGTCAATTCCAACGCTTTCTTGGCGGCATCAGCGGCGGCCTCCGGCAGGTTCGCAATCATCAGCATGTTGCCCAACAACAGATATGCCGCGCCCGAGTTGGAAGGCACGGAAAACTGATCGGCAAAAGCCTGCCGCGCGTCGTCGAAACGTTGGGCGTTCAAATAGCAGAGTCCGAGCACGTAGTTGGCATCCGCATTAGCGTTCGGCGTCCATTGCCGGACGCGTTCGAGAAACGGAATGGCCGCCGCCGGGCGTCCCAACCGATACAGCGTCAAGCCTCGCATCTGCACCGCTTCCATGTCGTTCGGATCTTCGTCCATCGCGCTCGCGAAAGCCTTTTCCGCCGAAAGCAACTTGCCAGCGCGGTAGTAAGCGATTCCCAGTTCGTGATGTACTCCCTTCGCCGCTTCTCCCGGATTTGCCGCCAACTTTTCCAGCATCGCAATCGCTTCCTGCGTTTGGCCATGCTCAAGTTTTTCGTGGGCCGTTGCCAACGTCTCCTGCACGTTGGGCTTCGCAGCCTGCGGCGTCGCCGGCAGCTCAGGTTTCGTACCCGAAGCCTGTGAATCGCTCGGCCGCTGTGCAACACACATGCCACACAACAACGTCAGTAAGAGAAATGTTCGCATGTTCAACCTGATTGTAGTATTCGGTTGATGCACTGTACGATTCGTTTATGAGGGGATGGCGGAATGCGGTCGCGAGTACATTGCTCTGCATTCTTATCCCGATCAGTGGGCCGGCCGCCTCGCGCAAAGATGCAGCCACTCCGCCTTACACCACGAGCGATTCGCACCCAGGGCCTGCCTGGTTCATCGATGTAGCCCAGCAGGCCGGCGTTACCATGCAGAACGTCAACGGCGGCGTGAATACCAAAAAGTACATCATCGAGACCACCGGCAGCGGTGTCGCCATTCTCGATTACGACAACGACGGATGGCCCGACATCTTTCTTGTCAACGGCAGCACGCTCGACGAAGCGAACGCGAGAACTCAGAAACCCAGCAGCCATCTGTATCACAATAACCACGATGGTACCTTCTCCGACGTAACCCGCGCTGCTGGCCTCGACTCCGCCGGCTGGGGACAGGGCGTCTGTGTCGGCGACTACGATAGCGACGGCTTTGACGATCTCTACGTCACATATTACGGAAAGAATCGCCTCTACCATAACCAGGGCAACGGCACTTTCAAAGACGTCTCCGCTCTGGCTGGAGTTGCCGGAGATGGCAAAGCCTGGGGCACAGGTTGCGCCTTCGTCGATTACGATCGCGACGGCAAACTTGATCTCATGGTCGCGAATTATGTCCTTTTCGATGTGAAGACCGCGCCCAAGCCTGGACAAGGCCAGCTCTGCGTTTGGAAGGGCACTCCCGTGATGTGCGGCCCACGAGGCCTCGACTCATCGCCAAACATTCTCTATCACAATCTAGGTGGAGGAAAGTTCGCCGACGTCAGCAAGGCCAGCGGTATCGAAAAGACCTACGGCCACTACTGCTTCAGCATCTCGACCATAGACTATGACGACGACGGATGGCCCGATCTCTACGTCGCCTGCGACAGCACCCCGAGCATCCTCTATCACAATCAGAAAAACGGAACCTTCGTCGACGTAGCTCCAGAAGCGGGTGTCGCCTTCGATGAAGATGGACGCGAGCAGGCCGGCATGGGTTCCACCATTGCCGATTATGACAATGATGGGCGCCCCGACATCTTCAAGACTAACTTTTCTGACGACCGCTCTTCGCTCTACCACAACAATGGCGACGGCACTTTCACATCAACCATCTTTGAAGCCGGACTCGGCCTGAACACGCGGTATCTGGGATGGGGCACGATGTTTTTCGACGCCGACAACGATGGCTGGCCCGACATCATCGCTGCCAATGGCCACGTCTATCCGGAGGTCGATACCAACCACCTTGGATCTACTTACCGCGAACCGCGCCTGTTCTACTGGAATGCCGGCAATGGCAAGTTCAAAGATCTCAGCCAGCAATGCGGACCGGGCTGCACCGACCTCCAATCGAGTCGGGGTCTCGCCACTGCGGATTTCTGGAACGACGGCCGCATCTCGGTCGTCATAAACAATATGAGCGGGCAACCGATGCTGCTGGTGAATCAGGCGCATAATCAGAACCATTGGCTAGGGGTGATCCCGCGGGGCACCAAGTCGAACCGCGATGCCATCGGCGCGAAAGTCACGATTGTTGCCTCCGGACACAAATTCGTGCAGGAGGTTCGCAGCGGCTCCAGCTACATTTCCAATAGCGACATGCGCCTCCACTTTGGACTGGGAAACAGCGCGCAGTTCGATCGCATCGAAGTTCGATGGCCTGCCGGAAATATCGAACTCTTTCCCGGCGGGACCGCGGACCGCTTCGTGACCTTAACTGAAGGACAAGGCCAAGCCCCGCCAGGTTAACAGAGAGAATGATGCCAAATCTTTCACGCCGAGAATTCGCAAAGTTATCCGCAGCGGCTCTGGGCTCATCCGCAATCCGCTTACCTCGCGCACTGGCGGAAACCATTAGCTCCGCTCCGCCGTTAGCTGAATTCGCCTATCAGGATGTCTCTATCCAAAGCGCTCTTCACGAAGCGCAACTGACCGAAACCCATGATGTATTGATGGACATGAACGAAGACAGCTTGCTCAAGCCCTTCCGTCAAATGGCTGGACAACCAGCTCCCGGCGCGGACTTGGGAGGCTGGTACAACTACGATCCGAACTACGACTGGCACAAGGACGATGCTGGCTTCGCTCCCGGCGCGACCTTCGGACAATGGGTCTCGGCGCTTGCTCGTTATCACGCCATCACTGGCTCCGGAGAGACGCGCGACAAAGTGCTGCGCCTCAATCGCCTCTATGCGCAGGCGATTTCTGAAGCTTTCTACGACAACAACCGCTTCCCTGCCTATTGCTACGACAAGCTGTTATTGGGTCTGATCGATTCGCATCAGTTCGTGCACGACCCTGATGCATTCGCAATCCTCGAGGCCACGACAAAAGCAGCGCTGCCTCACTTGCCCGGGAAGGCAATCGATCGCGAACTGCCATGGCGGCCTGGAAAAGATCAGTCCTACCGCTGGGACGAGTCGTACACCAATCCTGAAAATCTGTTCCTCGCCTACCAGCGCGGCGCCGGAGACCGTTACCGCGACCTCGCCATCCAGTATCTCGACGATGCCACCTGGTTCGATCCGTTGTCGCGCGGAGAGAACGCTCTGGATGGCAAACACGCTTATAGCTACGTCAACTCGCTCAGCTCCGCGATGCAGGCCTATCTAACTCTGGGCAGCGAGAAGCATCTTCGCGCCGCGAAGAATGCCTTCGAAATGCTCAATGTCCAGAGCTTTGCCACCGGCGGCTGGGGACCTGATGAGATGTTGCGCGCTCCTACCAGCGACGACGTCAATGACAGTCTCACCAAAACGCACAACAGTTTTGAAACTCCCTGCGGTTCTTACGCGCACTTCAAAATAACGCGTCACCTGCTGCGCGTGACCCGCGATTCACGCTATGGCGACAGCATGGAGCGCGTCATGTACAACACCGTGCTGGGTGCGAAGCCCATGCGCTCCGACGGGCGCGCGTTCTATTACGCCGACTATAATTTCGCCGGGGAAAAAGTCTATTCGAATCATCGCTTCCCCTGCTGTTCCGGCACCCTTCCCCAAGTCGCAGCGGATTACCGCATCAACACCTATTTCCGCGATCTCCGCGGCATTTTTGTGAACCTCTACCTGCCTTCGACGGTTCGCTGGACCCACGACGGAGCAAATGTCTCGCTCAGCCAGACGGGCGAGTATCCCTTCGACGATTCCATATCGCTCGAAGTAACCTCATCGCGGCCCAAGCAATTCTCCGTGAGCCTGCGCATTCCTGAGTGGGCCGAAGGGGCGAGCATCGACGTAAACGGGAAGCAATTTCCGGAGGCGGTGACGCCCGGAAACTTCACAACCATATCTCGCGAGTGGCGCAACGACGACCATATCGACCTCCGCCTGCCGCGTAAAATGCGCTTACAGCCGATCGACGCGAAGCACGCGGATACCGTCGCCTTACTCTGCGGCCCGCTGGTGTTATTCGCAATCGATGGCGGTAATCCACGCCCGGTGACACGATCTCAACTGTTAGCGGCCAAGCAGACTGGAAACAAGGCTTGGGAAATCCGTACCGCCAACGCTCCTATGACCTTGCTTCCCTATATCGCCATCGACGAAGAACAATACTCGACCTACTTACCTGTGACTTAGAATGTTGTCACTGCTCTCTCGACCCGCCAAGGCCGCGCTGCTCTGCTTGTATGCGCTCGTTGCCTGTTCCGGCCACGCGCAGGATGCACGCAACTCGAACCTCGAATGGAGCACTGACTCCACCGGACCGCGCCGATTCATCTCCGTTCATGGACGCAGCGCCGCGATTTTTGGCTACTCCCAGAATGGCCTCGAAATTTGGACTTATCCCTTTCAAGTGCTCAGTGGGTTGCATGTAAGCTTTCGAAAAGAAGGCGCCACCACGGCGATAGACGGCGAGACCCTCTTGCGCCGCATTATTTACACACCTGAATCGGTCACCCGCATCTACACCGGGCCCGACTTCATCGTTCGCGAGAAACTCTTTGTTCCACTCGACGATCCAGGCGCCGTCGTCAGCTATGAAGTCGAGGCCGCGCAGCCAGTCGACATCATCGTCCGCTTCGTACCGGTGCTTGATTTGATGTGGCCTGCTTCTGTCGGAGGACAGGGGGCTCTGTGGAACTCCGCGACTTCCGCGTATCTGCTTTCCGAAGCGACGCATCGCTTCAACGCTAGTATTGGCTCCCCAGACATCGTCACGCACGATGACACGCCGAACCGGACCATCGGCAATTCCTCAGGCTTGGCGTTTTCCCTTCGCGCGGGCGGCGACCACCGCACTGCTCGATTCGTCGTCGCAGGATCAGGCTCGCAACAAGATATGAAGGAAATTGCCGCCAAACTCTTCGAGCAGAGTGTCCCACTCGAAAAAGAGTCTTCTGCTCACTACTCCGCACTCCTGAACCAGTCTGTGCAGATAGAAACGCCAGATGCGGAGGTCGATCGCGCGCTCGCCTGGTCGGAAATCTCGCTCGATCAAGCCTGGGTCTGCAATCCAGACTTAGGTTGTGGCTCGGTCGCCGGATATGGTCCTTCCCGCAACGCCCGGCGCCCGCAGTATGACTGGTTTTTTGCAGGTGATGGGATGGTCACCATCCATGCCTTATTAGCCGAAGGACAGTATGAGCGAGCACGCGAGGAACTCGAATTCATTCTCAAGTATCAAGACCCGAAAAGCGGCATGATCTGGCATGAACTCTCCCAAAGCGCGGGCTGGCTCGACTGGAGCAAGTATCCCTATATGTTCGTCCATGTGGACCTCACGTTCGATTTTCTCAGCGTGATCGAAAACTATTATTCGACTACCGGTGATCTCGATTTCGTCAAATCCCATTGGACTTCGATCGAGGCCGCCTACCGGTATTGTCGTTCCCTGCTCGATTCCAAAACTGGCCTGCCGCTTATTCCTGCCGGACAACGCGGCCAGCGAGAGCAGGACGAACTCAGCGACGAGCTAACTTTGTCTGCAAGTTGGGCCAACGCCTCGCGTGCCTTTGCTGATCTCGCCGCCGCCACTGCACACAACGAACTGGCCGACGAAGCGCGCGCCGCCAACCAGAAAGCGCTGGCCGCGATCAACCAAAGATATTGGGACGCAAAGCAGAATTTCTGGATCAGCGGCTACACTCGGTCGGGCGCGCCCTTAGTGGATCGCAACCTTGGCCCGGCTGGCGCCTTGGAAACGCCCATATTTACTGCCGCTCAGCGCGACTCGCTTTTAGACCAATTGGCCTCTTCAGATTTTGAGACCGATTGGGGGACGCGCGGAAGGGCTTCCACTTCTCCCACGTTCGCACCAAACTCCTACGCCAGCGGTAGCGTTTGGGCCATCGGTACCTCCGGTATGGCGTCTGCTTTCTGGGCAGAGCACCGGCCCGCGACCGCCTGGCCCATTTGGAGAGCGCTAGTCCCTTGGTCTTCGCTCGACTCCCTCGGGCACATGCACGAGGCGCTCGCGGGAGATTTCTACCACGAAGAAGAAGAGTCGGTGCCCGAGCAGACGTGGTCGTCCGCAACGTTTTTGAGCACCGCGGTCAATCAGTTGTTGGGACTTCACGTGGACGGCGCGACGAACCGAATCATATTTGCGCCGCATTTGCCATCGAACTGGAATGAGGTAACGATCCGGCATGTGCGCGCAGGCCGATCGGAAATCGGCATCCACATGATCCAGTCCGCCAATGAACTACGACTTGAGATGTGCAACCAAGGCGCACCCGTAGCGATGGTGATAGATCCTGAAATCCCTTTCGGCGCGTCCCTTCGCAGGGCGCATCTCGGAACTCAATCCATCACCGCGATTCTCGAGCAAAACTCGCAAGATACGCACGCGAAAGTCGAATTCACCCTGCCTCAGGGAAACGCGTCGCTCACAATCGCGTATGCCGGCGGAGTGGCCATTCTCTCCGATCCGCCCCAAGCGTTGATTGGAGAGTCCAGCAAAGCGATCAAGATCACTGGAGTTCATCTCAAGGATCGAACTTACACGGTGAATCTCGACTACATTCCTGCAGCAGGTGGCAGCTTCGAGATTCGTACCCCGTGGCCGATCAAGGATGTTCAGGGAGCAACGTTCGAGTCCATTCCGCCGGAGAGATATCGATTGACGGTCAGTACCTCCACTCGGGACACAGCCTATCAACACGGTACGATCATCATCACGATTGCCAGCCGCTAGCGAGCGAACTCCACCCGCAACGAAACGATTTCGTAAGGATGCACGGGTACAGTTACCTGGTGGTTAGTCACGGGCAGTGACTGATTCCAGGATTTCTCCATCAGATTGACGATCGACGCAGAATTTGCCCCCTCGGGCAAGTTGATCCGCACTTCTCCAGCCTTCCCCGCCCATTCGTAAAAGCGCAGAACCAGCGCGTCGCCATCCTCGGACTTCTTCAACGCCGTGAGCACCACATTGTCTCCGGTGATTTCGACGAAAGAATGCCGCGCGGGCAATGTGCCTGCGTGCGCTTCAACTTGAAATGCGCGCAGAGGATAGTTGAATTCATATCCGCGACGCACGCTCAGCGCTTGCTTCCAGTCGCCCGCGTGCGGATAGAGGGAAAAGCTGAACTGATGATGCCCGCGATCCGCCTCAGGATCAGGCCACGTGGGCGAACGCAAGAGCGACAGTCGAAGCACGTTGGCCTTCGCATCGTATCCATACTTCGATTCGTTGATCAGGCTGAAGCCGTGATTCCCATCGCCTAGATCGGCCCAACGTAGCGCAGGAACCTCAAACTTCGCCCTCTCCCAGCTATTGTTGCGCGTTGTTGGGCGTTCGATCGTGCCGTACGGAATCTCGTAGGTCGCCTCGGGCCCTGACGCCGCCAGCGGAAACGCTGCTTTCAACAGCACGTGAGTCTCGTGCCAATCGATATTGTTTTTCACGTCGACGCGGTCCAGGCCTGCATAGAGGCTGATGTCTTGCCCGAATTCGGAATTCTGCCAAGTGCGCGAGACTCTGATCGTCGCTCGAACTGGCCCCTTCTCGATCAGGGAAACCGAGTCAGCCTTGTCTAACATCGTGACTTGATTCTCAAAGTCCGCATCGATGTTCCAGGCGTCATAGTCTTTGGGCGTGTCTTTGAACGCCTGCAGTTGATTGCCGCAACCGCCTGGCGCAAGCGATTCGAAGTTATCAGCCTTGTTATAAATGCTGGTGATGCAACCTGTCTTCGGATCGACAGTCACGCGCAGTAGCGAATTCTCCAGCGCGAGGCGGTCAGCCTTCAGATCTGTCGTAGCGGAAGTCGCGCGCGGAACCACTTGTAAAACTTCATATCCAAGCGACGGAATCTCCTTCGCTTCGACAAGCAGGTGATAGGTATGAGTGGCCTTGTCCACCGATAACACTTGATATGGGACGCTCTTGCCTTGCGCGTCCATGACAGAGATCCGATCCGCCGCTTTCGGCATCTGCACATCGAAGGTCGCCAGTTCCGTTCGTTGCCAAGCTAAGGGATTGACCACCATCACCGGCACGGCACCGGCCTGCGCAGTTGTGTTCACCCGTGAAGAGATGTCGCCCAAGGCATGAGTTGTCGCTTCTTCCGTGCTCCAGCGGATAACATCGTAGTCACGGTGCGCGTCTTTATAGATCACTCCGATACCCGAACCAGCGGCGAGATCATGAAACTGGTTGAACAGCGCTTTCTGCCAGCCTTCGTTGAGTCGCTCGTGCGGATACGCCGCCCCAAACAGCCACGCCAGCGACGAATACTTCTCGGCGTTCAGTAACTGCTCTTCACTCTGGCGCATATTGCGTTTGTGATTCGCCTGCGTCGTCATTACGCCGCGGTGATATTCGAAGTACAACTCGTCGTTCCACACGGGAAGACTCATCTTGCCTTCGGGAGGTGCGAGTAGCCGCGCGTCGCCGCTTGCCATCACTTTGTAGTTCCAAGTTGGGGCATGTTCGGTGTCGAGTTTGGTTTCGATCTCCGAAAGGAATTCTTGCGCCGTGCCGAATTTCATCGGTGGCGCAACCCGGTCAGAGGCGGTCCAGTGGATGCCGCTATCCAGCATGCTACGCGTTGGGCCTCCGCCGTGGTCGCCGATCCCGAAAAGGTGCATCATGACCGGCGTCCCCGGGTTCAGCTTCTTGGCAATCGCAACATCGCTGGCAATTCTGACCGGATCAATGTCATTCACGTAATCGTGCGGGAAGTACGCCAACACGCGGCTTCCATCGGGCGATTGCCACCAGAATAATTTCAGTGGCAACTTGTTCGTATCGTTCCACGCCATTTTTTGCGTCACAAAATAATCGATGCCTGATTTCTTGTAGATCTGCGGCAGTTGCCAGTTGTAGCCGAACGAATCCGGATTCCATCCAATCCGCACATCCACGCCAAACTTATCTTTGAAATAGCGCTTCCCGATCAGCAACTGCCGGACCAGTGACTCACCATCCGGCATATTGAGGTCGGGCTCAACCCACATGCCTCCGACCATCTCCCACCGGCCCTGCTTCACGCGATCGACAATCTGCTGATGAAGAGAGGGATATTTTTCTTCCATCCATTGGTTGTAAGCGGCCGCAGACTGCGTGTACGTGTATTGCGGATACTCGTTCATGAGTTGCAAGGCCGTGCCGAACGTGCGATGAACCACGTCAACAGTCTCCGTCCACGGCCAAAGCCACGCCGCATCGATGTGCGCGTTCCCTGTGAGATTGACAGATGTTCCCTGCAGATCGGACTTCACTTCGAGCAACAGTGCATGCGCTTTCTCGAGCGAAGTGTCGAAAGCTTGCTGATTGGCCTCGGCGAGCGCATTCAGATCGATTGCCTTGGCTCCGGCATCGATCTTTTCTTCTACTCGCAGCGACTGATTTCCCAGCGACGGCGCGAGGGCCGCCGCCCCTTCAATTTCCCTCAACAGATCGAGGGGGCTCGGCCGGTTACCAGCGAACTCGACGCGGATCGTCGCCTCTTCAAAGCGCTTCTTGTCCACAGTCTGCAAACACTTGACGGCCACCAGAACCTTGTCGCCCGGCTTTACCGGATCAAGCAGGATGATGGGCTCCAGGTCCTCTCCCATGGCCACGCGCCTGCTATTGAAGTACACAATTTCAGGCACGGACCCGTTAGCCGAGACTGAAAACTGGAACCACAATTTCGTTCCTGTAAGGTCGTATCCGTTCAGCGTTGAGGGCACCGCGATCCAGCGGCGATACCACACCGCGCCCTCCGGAGCCTCGCTCTTATTCTTGACGATGGGCCAGCCGCTGTCATCGAGCGTGACACCCTCCCCGTGCGCCAGATCGCCGGCATGGAACCGCCATTCTTCCGCCGGGAGCTGCGTCAACGACCGCAATTGAGAAACAGCCTCCTTCACCGGGCTGGGCTGCTGCTTCTGAGCCGCCGCGTATCGCGTGATCGCAACTATTGCGAGAAGCAGAAATAAAGATTTCGCTTTCCTGATCATGAATTCCCCTGAAATGGTGTGCGAGTAGGTTTGATTCTCGTCGCCGCCGGCTTGGTGTAGGCTGATCTCATTTCGTCATTATGAAGAGCTATCGCCCATCCTGGATTCTAATCTGTTGCCTCCTGCTCTCTGTGACCTTGGTTGCGCAAACGCCGGCAGATCTCTCGACCGCCGAGACCACCATTCGACTCCAGGCTGGCCCCAGCGCCCCTCGGCTCTCCAGTCTAGAGAATGGCGGCCAGACGTGGAAGAACAATGCCGAGGAAACTCCGATTTCCAGCGTAGAGATCGGCGGACAGAGCATGAACGTTGAGTGGAAGTGGAACGCCGCCGACAGTCGCGTAGACACGAAGCATGTCAGTTTCGTCTACGATGCAACCTCGCCCCGCTTACGCCTCACTTGGGAGTGGGACGTTCGCTCTAGCCATGGTCCCGTCGAGCACCAGATCCGCATTGAAAACCGCGACTCCCGCGAAATCTGGCTGCCTCTCCAGAATAGTTTCGTCTTCGACTGGCAGGTATCCGCGCAAGACAAGCTTCAGCACTTCTATGTAGAAAAAGGTGCGGACACTCCCTCTGCCGTCGGAACTCACATGGTCACGGTCGATGACTCCTACACATGGGAAGGAAAGTCAAGCACCTATGCCCAGCCTCGTCCGGGAGAGGCGCGCGAAATCATTCCTTATTTTCTAGTCGAACATGCGACAGAACCCCAATCCGGCTGGTACGTCGGCATCGAATTCAGCGGCCGCACCCACTTAACCCTGGCCCGCAAAGGGCAATCGCTGCACGGCGAAGTGGGACTCGACCCCGATCCGCCTCCCTTCCGCACACGCCTTAAGCCTGGAGAGATTTTTGAGACTCCGAGAGTATTTCTAGGCGCCACTCGTGGCGGCCCCGACGCCACTGGGAATATCGTTCGCCGCTGGGTTCGAGAGGTACTCATGAATCAAGACACATGGAAAGACCTGCACTATCCCTTCTTAGTCAACAACAGCTGGGGTGGCGGGATGCTGGTGAATGACGAAATTGCGCGCCGCATGATCCGCGATTCCGCAGACCTCGGCTTCGAGATGTTTCATATGGATGCCGGCTGGTTTCGCGGCGTGGGGGATTGGTATCCGAATGCGCAGAAATTTCCCAATGGCTTACGACCCATCGCCGATGAGGCTCACGCGCACGGCCTCAAGTTCGGGCTCTGGGCCGATTGGGCGCAAGCCGCTCTCGATACCGCTCCCGGCGCTCTCAACCTTCGCAATCCTGAAGTACGAGGATGGCTTACTACGGACGTGCCTGCTGACTGGAAACCGGAAGAGTTCAAAGGCCAGACTATCGACCTCGGCGCACCCGAAGCAAAAGCCTGGGCGATGAAAGAGACCGATCGCATCGTGTCCGATTACAAACTCGACATGCTCGAGCACGACGGCTATCTCGTGGCCCAAGGCTGCACCGCTTCCGACCATCCCCACGCGCCGCCGGATCCTCTCAACCAGTGCACTTATCGCGATGCCGGATTCGTCTTCGTTCGCAGTTCCAATTCCACCGACGTCAGCTACCACGCGGTTCGGTCGTATTACGACATTGAATCCAACCTGCGGCGCGTCCATCCCGGATTATTGCTGGAAATCTGCAACGACGGCGGACGCATGGTCGATTTTGGCAGCGCCGCTCATGGAGATTATTTCTCGATCACCGACACCTACGATCCGCTCTCCAATCGCCGCGCCTTCTATGACGCGAGTTTCGTCTTGCCGCCCGCCATGCTAGAAGCTTACGTCGAGCGCTGGCCCGCGCCCACAATCGACAATTTTCGTTACATGCTGCGCAGCGGCATGATGGGATGGCTCAGCGTTATGATCGATACGACTTCCTGGAACGCCGAGCAGCACGCGGCTGCAAAAGAAGAATTGCAACTCTACAAATCAGAGTTGCGTCCGCTCATCCGCGATGCCGACCTCTACCATATTTCTGAGCGTCCGGACGGAATTCGATGGGACGGGCTGGAATACTTCGACCCTCGATCACGCCAGGGAGTCGTCTACGCTTTTCGGGGATCGAAAGCGCCAGACGCGCACAGATTTATCCTACTGGGATTGAATCCCGCTTCACGTTATCGACTGCGCTTCCACGATCACCCGCGCTCCAACCACATCGCCACCGGCGCAGAATTGATGAAGACGGGCCTCAGCGTTCAGCTTCCCATGGCGAACAGCTCCGAAATCATCCTCTTCAAGCAGGTTCAATGAAGCGTGTTGAGAATTTCCTGCGCGGCCCGCAATAGTACGCCGCTCTATGCCCGTGGCAGCGTAAGAATATGGACAACTGGAAAGCACAACACGACAGCCGCGACCACTAGCAGTCCTAATCGGACGTCGCGAATCTTGAAACGCTGGCTGATCGCCATCAGCAGCAGCACGGTTGCCAGAGTCACAGTGATTCGCACATATTGGTCGGAGTATTGCCGGTCTCGAGTACCCTGCTCGAATACTTCTGTGGCTCGGTCATTCAACTTGGCTGCCTCGTCCGTCTTTGAGCTTCCATATTCCGCCATCAACTGAGGACCCGCCGGAGCATTCGGATTGTTGAGCGGATCAGTTTTCTTCCAGGCCTCAAACGCGGGACGAAACTCGGGAAGGAACCGCCGTTCGAAAATGCCGGCGAGCTTCTTGTCGCCGTGAGCTTCGGCCTTCATCCACTCAACCACAGTCGAGGCGTTGTACAAACGCTCCTGGTTGGCTTGTGTCGCACTTCCCTCGGCTTGAATCCGCAATTTGCTGGCTTGGCCATACAGTTCTGCTTGCTGTCCAGTCCACAGCGCGGCCTGATAGCCGCTCCAGGCAGTGGTGATAGCCACTATCGCGAGCACCACAGCCTCGGCGATCTCTAATATTTCGTGTCGCAGCGACTCCGACGATTCTTTGCGCTCGCTGAGCATATGGGCAATTTCGACGTTGGAATCTCCACCTTCCGACATTGAGAAAACCTCCTGGATGGCTGACGACTTTTTCTTAAACGCTTCAGTGCAACTCTCGAACGACAGACATCGAACGATCGGACGGCTAAAAGCGCGTAAAAGAAAGCGAACCTCACTTTGGCGAGGCTCGCTCCGATTGGCTATGCGGCCTTGGTGCCCGCGCCCCTGGCGAACGCTGCCCGCTTACCACCTTCCAGAAACTCCTTCGCATCCAGAAGGCCGTAGATCTGGATGGTCTTGGCCACCAGCCCCGTCCAGCCGGTCTGGTGACTGGCGCCCAGCCCGGCACCATTGTCGCCATGGAAGTATTCATAAAACAGGATGTGATCGCGCCAATGGGGATCGCTCTGGAACTTCTCAGTCCCGCCGTACACGGGTCGCCGGTTGTGCTCGTCACGGGTGAAGATGCGGGCGAGTCTTTCGGCGATCTCCCTGCTCACCTCAAAGAGGTTCATCAGCTTACCCGAGCCGGTGGGACACTCAATCTTGAAATTGTCCCCATAGTAGAGATAGAAGTTCAGCAGCGCCCGGAGAATGAGGACGTTCACCGGCATCCAGATTGGTCCCCTCCAATTGGAGTTGCCACCGAACATGCCTGTATTCGACTCGGCCGGCAGGTAGTCCACCCGGTACTCCTGGCCGCCCGCGTTGAAGATGTACGGGTGCTGCTCGTGGAACTTGGAGAGCGAGCGGATGCCGTAGGGGCTCAGGAATTCGTTCTCGTCGAGCATCTTCGTGAGTATCCTGCGCAGCCTCTCCGGATTGACCAGAGCAAGGATTCCCCTTTCTGCGACGCCGCAGTGCCCCGGTCCCGTGGGGTGCGTGGTCTCACATAGCTCGGGTACCCGGCGCAGCAGTTCTCCTATCCCAGCCACCGCCCACGGAACGCGCTCCCGCGCCCATTTTTCAATGATCGTGGTGGCGCACAACGGCAGAAGTCCAACCATGGAACGAACTTTAAGCCGCGTGGCGTTGCCATCGGGAAGGCGAAGAAGATCGTAGTAGAAGCCGTCCTCCTCATCCCACATACCATCTTGACCGGGCCGGTTCATCCCCCGGGCGATGTAGTAGAAGTGCTCGGCGAACTTGGGGATCATGGCCTCGTAAGTGTGATCGTGGAGGGTAAGCGCGAACGCGAGTTCCAGCATGTTCTGGCTGAACAGGGCCATCCACGCCGTGCCGTCCGCCTGCTCGAGGTGGCCGCCGGTGGGAAGCGGGGCGCTGCGGTCGAAGATGCCGATATTGTCCAGACCGAGGAAGCCCCCCTCGAATACATTCTTTCCCAAGCGGTCCTTGCGGTTCACCCACCAAGTGAAGTTCAGCAGCAGCTTGTTGAACGCTGACTTGAGGAAATCGACGTCCGTCTCGCCGTGCAGGGCCTGCTCTATGCGGTGCAGAAAGAGAGTGGCAAAGGCGTGCACCGGGGGATTCACATCGCTGAAATTCCATTCGTAGGCTGGCATCTGGCCGTTAGGGTGCATGTAGCGGGCGCGGAGCATTAAATCCATTTGCTCTTTGGCGAAGTCGGAGTCCACGATTGAGAGCGGCAGTGTGTGGAAGGCCAGGTCCCAGGACGCATACCAGGGGTACTCCCACTTGTCAGGCATCGAGATGATGTCGTGATTCAGCATGTGGTACCACTCCGAGTTCCGGGAACTTAGAGATCCGGCATGGAGTGGATTGGAGTGGTGCTCGTCCAGCCAGTTGTCGCCGTCGAAGAAGAAAAACTGCTTGCTCCATAGCATGCCGGCGACGGCCTGACGTATCACCCTGGCCGCGTCTTCACTCACCGATGGCGGCGTCACCGACGTGTAAAACTCATCGGCTTCACGAAGCCGCTCAGCAAAGACTTCATCAAATTGCTTTCCGAAGAGGCTGCCCTTCTGATCTGGTGAACCGTGAAAGAGCCGCAGGCGAATCACTTTGGTTTGACCGGCGCCAACATTGACATAGTAGTGCGCCGCGACCTTGGTGCCCTGCTTGCCGGGATTTACCGCACCCTGATTGCCTTGCACTACGCAGTTGTTGATGCCGTCTTTGACATACGCACTCTCGTTCTTATACTCGGGGAAAAGCCGCTCGTTGTTGGTTTCGTTTTCCGTGAACAGGAGCGGCACATCGCCTTCGCACGCAAGGATGAATTCACCCAACAGCGAATGCATCGCCACAACCGCAGTGGTGCCCTCAGTGCTCGCGATCGGTTTGAGGTTTGGTTTCGTGGAGGCTCTATTTGATTCGGCAATCCACGACGACCAGTTGTTCCGGAACCACAGCGTCGGCAAAAGATGCAGTTCTGCTGCCTCCGGTCCCCGGTTGGCGACAGAGATTCGGACCAGTATGTCTCCCGGGCCGTCTTTGGCGTACTCGACAAAGACGTCGAAGTACCGATCTTGATCGAAGACACCGGTGTCGAGTAGTTCATACTCCGTGTCATTCTTTGAACGACGGCGGTTCGTCTCCAGCAGGTCTGTGTACGGATAGGCCGCCTGCGGGTACTTATAAAGATATTTCATGTAGGAGTGCGTCGGCGTGCTGTCCAGATAGAAGTAGTACTCCTTGACATCCTCTCCGTGGTTGCCTTCGCTATTGGTCAATCCAAAGAGCCGCTCCTTCAGAATCGCATCCTTACCGTTCCACAATGCGAGCGCAAAGCACAGGTGCTGTTCCTCATCGGAAATACCGGCCAGACCGTCTTCGCCCCACCTGTAGGCGCGGGAGCGGGCCTGATCGTGGGTGAAATAATTCCAGGCGTCACCGCTTTCGCTGTAGTCTTCGCGGACCGTTCCCCACTGTCGTTCGCTGAGATAGGGGCCCCATTTTTTCCAACTAGATGTGCCTTTTGCGGCTTCTTGCAAGCGAATATGTTCGCGTGTCATATAAGGATTCCCATCTATTTATGCGGACTTGGCTGCCAGTTCGCTGCTCTTGTTGTTGGCGGTGCTTGTGCTGATGCTCCCCTTCAGGGCTTCGGTCGAAGCGGAGTGGTGATCTAAGAAAATGGTTTGCGACGGAAGTGCGATCTGCACTCCCGCGGCCTCGATACACTCCATCACTCGGAGGAGAAGGGCTTCTTGGCGCTCAAGGAATTCAATCCCGTCACGGACCAAGATGTAGGCGGCAACCTGCACATCAAGGGAGTAGGGACCAAAACGCAGAAAACGCACGCTAACCGACTTGGTCTCGACAGACGGACTCCCCTCTAGCAGGCTGCGGATGCTCTTGAGGACGGCGTACATTTGCGGCGAAGTCGTGGCGTGAGATAGGGTCAAGACCGGGTGGAACCAGAATTTATCGCGTACCGAGAGGTTCTCAAGAGTTAGGTTCGCGATTTGCCCATTCGGCACGCTGACCATGGTTCGATCTTGAGTTCGGATGCGGGTTGAACGCAGACCAATATCATCGACGATGCCCAGGGTATCGCCCACCTTTAAGGTGTCCCCCACGTTCAGCGCACGATCGAAGATGAGGGATACTCCGCCGATCACGTTTTCCAGCGTCTTCTGCGCAGCCAATGCGACGGCAATGCCGCCGACACCAAGTCCGGCCAGCGCGGCAGTTGGATCCACTCCGAAGCGGTACAAAGTGACCAGCAAGCCGACGAAGACGATCAGCACGTCGACCACCCGCCGCCCAAGACGCACCATCGACGTCGCTCCCGTATGGTTGCGACCTTCGAGACTTCGGCGAATGTAGGCTTCGACCCGGCCATTCACGACAATCAGCAGCCATACGCAGCCCGCGATGGTGAACATACTGGCGACGGTCTGCCAGAACTGCCGTGCCAGGAGCGGAAGGCTCAGTTTGGTAAGTAGCCAGCGGACGGCGCCAGCCAACACTAAAAGGCGGATCGGTATTGGCAAGACGTGGAGATTGGGAAGACTCCGCTTCTTGCGCAAACGTTGGCGCAACCGGCCGACAAGCCCGCTAAGGACGCGGTCCAGCAGCGAGACAAGGAAATAGGACAGCGGTATGCCTAAAAAAACCGCAAGCCATTCGAACAGCGGAATTCCGGCAAATCGAATACTTACCAGGAATGGGGGCAGAATGTGATCTACCGATGTGACATTGGTTTCCTCATAAAGATCCGGAATTGCGTTTAGGGTTTCGCTCGAGAACAACCACAGGGCACCTGCCTTCCCACTGTCCACCCGTTCGACGCTGATTTCCACCTTGCCGTTCTGGCTGCTGATTGTGCCGACTAGCTCCTCGCCGGGCTTCAACAAATCTGAACCGTCCGGCGAGTCGCTAAGCGTGTTGAGCCGGGCGGGCAGGCGGCGGTCGAGCACGACGAAGAGTTGTTGCGCAAGATCCGACGCGGCCTTGCCGTGACGTCGCGTATTCAGATACTGAGCGGCAAGATCGCTATCCCCCTTATGAGAGGCGCTCAGGAATCCCAGAACCGCACCCCGCGGGGTCGTGCGGCCGAGAGCATCTTGGGGAACCTCGGGCTCGGGCTTAGCCGCTGTGGGCGGACGAGCACCAAGCTGCCCTGCGCCAGGCAGAGAAAATAATAAGACCAGGCACAGCGTGGATGCGCGAGCGCGCGCAAGTCTCCGCTGCTCAGTAGTAGAAAAAAAGACACGAGGCCGGTCAGGCGGATCCGCATTCATCCTACGCCCCTACGATTCTGAGCTGCTGATACCTGCCAGAGAGCGTCGCGGTCAGCACTGCTAATGTTTTTCTATCGTCCTATGGTGCGGGGCAGGACGCGGGGGCGAAACTGGCAGAAATGACAGTTTGTCCGGGCGCTCAACCGGAGCACTATGTGGAGGCCCTTGCATGTGCAACGAGCTTGCTCCCGGACCGCCACACCACGCGTTTAGCTGCCCCGCCGAGTTCCGTAAGACATTCCCGAACTAAGTCCAAGCGTGCCTTTAAGCTTCGGAAACGCAGTTCGTCGGAAATCAACACGAAGAGGTCAGGCTATGAATAGCAGAACCGCGATTCTGGGCTTCATTCTTGTTGTTGCCACCCTGCCTCTTTTTGCGCGGGCCAAGACTGACTTGCTCATCATGAAAAATGGTGACCGCATGACCTGCGAGGTCAAGGGTCTCGAGACTGGGGTCCTGTACGTCAGCTTCGATTACATCGACGGCACGGCTTCTGTTGACTGGTCGAAGGTGGCCCGTGTGGAAAGCACGCAATCGTTTTTGGTGAAAACGGAAGACGGCTCAGTCTATAGCGGAACGCTCCACACTATGGAAACACCCACGGGCAGACCCGTGAGAATCCAGGTAGTGGAAGACGCCGCGCACGAAACCGAACTCGACCGGGCAAAGATCATCGCCATGAATGGAACCTCCGACAATTTCTGGGAGCGATTCAACGGCCAGGTCAGCTTCGGACTCAACTATTCCAAGGGCAATCAAACCACTCAATACTCTCTCGGTTCGCAGGCAGCATACGTTCGGGAGCGCTGGACCGGCCAAGCTAACTTCACTTCCAACCTCTCGTCCAGTAACGGTGCAACCGCTTCTACACGGAACGAACTGACGCTGTTCCCTATGCGTTTGTTGCGCTGGAACAATTGGTTTTATGCGGGCCTGGGCGACTTCTTACAGAGCTCGGTGCAGGGAATCTCGCTGCAGACCACCCTCGGTGCTGGCGTAGGCAGGTATTTGAAGAACACGAACCGGATGCGTATCTATGTTGTTGGCGGTGCAGTCTGGCAAAACACTCGGTATGAATCAGCCTCTGCGAACACCCCGAACCTCGCCGCAGGTCTGGTCTACGCAGACGCTAATCTTTTCCAGTTCAGCAAAACCAACCTCAGCATCACGGCGGCGCTTATACCAGCCGTCTCCGATCCAGGGCGCGTCCACTTCAATACAAACGCCTCGTATTACATCAAGCTATTCCGCAACCTGAAATGGAATACTTCCTTCTATGGCAGCTGGGACAACCGGCCGCCATCCGGTTTCTCCGGCAGCGATTACGGAACCAGCACCGGACTCACTTGGACCTTTGGTCTGAAATGATCGGCGGAAACCTGAGAGATTGCTCTAACTGCTCCGCCTGTGCGCGACTCTTAGTTCGGCCTTCCCAACCACGAATACTGCCATGACACCGACACGTTCTGGTAATTCCCGCCGAAGCGAACATAGTCTCCGGTACTAAAGCTCGTCTTGATCGACTGATGGCGGCTTATCGGAATAGCCGCGGTCACCCCAATGCGTGAACTCGTCTGCCTCGTAGCGGAGTTCGATTTTCCCCCAACGCTCGTCGTGCCCCCATACCAGAAGTTGCCATCGAGCGAGAACCACAGAGGGGTCTTCCCCTGGAAATTTTTCGCGTCATAACTCAGGTGCCCTTCAAACGAGCCGATCGGGCCTTCCGATTGCGGCCGCGGCACGGGATTCGAAAAAAAGTGTTGGTTCGTGGTAAAAAACCATACGCCTGCGTAGCCATCGAGGACCCATTTTTGCGCGAGGCGGCGCGAATATCCGAACTCCGGCTTAAAGGCCCAGCGGTTAATCCCCCAGTTGATCAGTTTCTTGGAATTGTACTGCCCGGTGGGTATGACCACTCTCAGGCTGGCTCCCAAGACAGTCTTTTGCCTCCACTTTACGAACTGCGAGATCGGCATCGCAGGACCGCCCTTCAGATTCACGGAAAAGCGCAAACCCGAATCCAGCAAGCCGGAGCGGTAAATTTCCTGGTTCGTGCCTTGCACGGACCCTCGAAAGTGACCTACCCCATAGGGCAGCAACACTGCGACATTGGCGGAACGGCCGAAGAGGCTGAAAGAATGATAAAGGCTGAAGATCGGCACACTGTAGGTACCGGTTGCATTGGAAACTGGGAGTACGCCGTTGAGGCTCAGGCTGCCGGTGAAGAAAGAGTACGTCAGGTTAATCGCGTTCGAGTGCAATGGCGTGATTACGTACGCGCGCGGTGCCAGATCCTGTCCCCGGCAGGCGCATGTCGACATTCCAGCAAGAATCGTCAAGCACAACAGTCTCAGTGTCCTTGCCGCTGTTTGCGACCTCCGACGAGCAGTGCTTCCTCGCCATAAATCGGAAGTCGCGAACGTGATAACTACCGGGAAAGTCGCGGCGAGGCGGAGAGAGCACCCCGGGTTCGTTCCTCTGGGTGGGAGCAACACCCATTACTGCAACACGCATCCGGTTGATTCGTAACTGTCACTTGTGACAGGGAAAGTTGATCATGGCGTAATCTCAAATACCGTTCCGAGGTTAGAGTTCCCCCCTTGATAGGTTGTGCCGTAGAGTGCGCCCTTGGTTAGCACGAGACTGTCAGGATCGTTTCCGTCAATGCCATCGAAGGCTTTTAGCAGGACTGGTTTGTACCCGCTGCCGTTCGGCTGCAACTCGGCAACACATCCGCTAGGGCAAAAAGAACTGCCACTGATCAATGTAACGAAGAAACCACCAGATGGCCGCAAGACAAGATTGTTGATTCCCGCTGCGAGCGATCCCGAATAAATAACACTGAAGTTGCCGCTAGCATCCAGCTTGAAAATCACGCCCTTGCCGTTGTTGTTTGCTGCGCCAAACAGATTTCCGCTGGCATCCTGAACTAGAGCAGTAGGAAACTGGCTGTCACTTCCGCCGGTAAAACTGTGCAGCACCGTCTCCGTTCCCGAAGCATCGATCTTGAACACAGTCCCGCACCCAGGCAAGAAACCGTTGTTGCAACTCCCGCTTCCACCATAGGTCGTCGTGCCATAGAGATTGCCGGCGGCATCTCGAACCAAGGCGCCATTGGGATTCGTTCCATCCGGCGGCGCTTTGAAGCGATACAACAGCGACTCCTGACCGGTGCTTTTGATGGTGAACACCGTTCCATGTCCGGTGTCGCCGTTCAGCCCGCCACCGTAGAAACTCACGCCGTATAGGTTCCCCGCCGTATCGAAAACCGAAGTTCCCGCTGGGAGATTTGCGTCAGGAGATCCAGCGAAGACGTGCAGGATTGTCTCTTGTCCGTCGCTGTCGATTGCGTAAGCAGTGCCACACCCATTAGGACACGCTGCCGTGTTAGTGCCGCCCCCAGATGTTGTTCCCTCGATCTGATGCGTAATGGGATTGATAGCGGGAACATTCGGACTGGCACCATCGTTCATCGACGCTCCCCCAAAGCTGTACAACACAGTTTCCGATCCACCCGGAGTGAGCTGGTAAATCAGGCCGCATCCAAGCGGAGAACTGCAGGCGGTGTTCCCACCCTGCGAGGTTGCTCCGAAAATGTTTCCCAAGCTGACCATGATGCTTGCACTTGGCGGTTCAGCGCCCTCTGTTCCTCCGGGGAACGAAAGCACAGTCTTAAACACCTGAGCGCTTGCCGCCGAGGCAAAGATCGTTAGTAGCAGAACAATGACGGGATACGATCTGGCTTTCAGGGGATCGCAATGGGGAGGGACCCGGGGACACTTCATAAATCCAGCTCCGTCGATAAAATTCATACTGACAGCAATTCTTTGAGGATATGAACCTCTCTTCAGGTTGCCGAGAGAAACCCCGGATTCGACCGAAAACCTGTGCTCTGCTGGCGGGCATCTGGACTGAAAGCTTTTCTATTGTTGACACAGTGCTGGCACGAACCCAATCAAGCGTTTGAGTCGCTCTTATCGGGTATCGCTGGAAACCTGCATGGATACCGGCTTTTTAGATGGTGAGCGCGGTAGGAATCGAACCTACAACCTACTGATTAAGAGTTCCACCCAGACGAGGAATCAATGGTTTAGCGAAGTTTGCATGTCTTTAGATTTACCAGTAAATATGCGGGTTGCAGCCTGTCATGGCAACTGAGAACTAAACTGGTCCAAGCGCCCACTGGGCACAAAATGGGGCACAACCCGAAAAGGAGTCTCGTTCTCTGAAAGGGCGCCCGGCACAGCCCTCCCAGGTGGTGGGTCATTCAAACGCGGCCCCCGGGGGCGTTGGAATGACGTTTTCGCCATGGGAGCAATTGACCCATCCGATCGCTAAAGATGTGCTCCCGGCTATCGGTTGGGCGGCGGCAAAAGGCGCACTTTTTCATGCCTCCAAATCATAGCAGGCATGGTCGCCGGGTTTTATAGGACTATGAATCCGTCGCACGCTTCAGATCATCGATCGCTGGCCCAACAATATCTTGAAGCTCTAGCCAGCTTTTACTCTGGGCCAAATCCGCCATTGTCGAATACAAGCCCTCCACGTTTCTCAGACTTTCTGCGTAAGCGTGGTTATATCGGGCTAGCCAATCGGGCTCAGAAGTTCGAGAAACCATCCGAAAGATTTTCAGCCGCAAGCAAGCGAGTCATCTGGATAAGAAACTGAACGCAGCCCTCAGGACTTGCGCTAGGAGTTAACGCCATAGCACCTCCACCTTGGCGAAAAATATCCCGCCAAGCATGAAGGTACTTGGCGGGGTTTACCTCAAGCTCATCGTCGGTGGTTTCCAGAGCCGTTCGACGAATCGGGGCGAGCTTGAGGCAGGAGCGGCGTGAAGCATACCCTCGCCCCCTCCGAAAGGCAATGGGGTTGCCGCGTGAATCGCGGTTATTCAAGAGAATTCAAAGAATTCAAGATTTCGCTGCGCCGGAGCATCCCATCCGGGAGCTAACTTTCCGGGTCTTAGGAGCTTAGAAGTCCAACTACGCGGCTTTTGAAATCCCTTGAATTTAACCCCTTAATCAAAGCGAATTCAGAGCATTCATGCGAAGCAAGAGGTCGGAATAACCCAAGTACGAATACTTTAGAAATGCTCTGCTGTCCGTAAGGCCCGTTGTGTCATGTGCGATTTCCACGCGCCATTGTTGGCATGCAAGGCAGAGCCAATTGCGTAATCTTTTTGGTGGCCACAGCCATTTCATCCGTCACGATGTCGCCGTACATGTTCATGGTGGTACGGACATCCGCGTGTCGCATCAGCTTTTGCTGCACCGCAATTGAGGTCCCTACGGCATCAAGCCACGACCGATATGTATGGCGGAGCGAGTGAGTACCTAGTCCTCCAATCCCAGCATTGGCGGCCGCCGTCTGGTAAGCGCGCCAAACTTGGTTGTACGACCAAGGCAACCTTCCAAGTTGCACCGGAGAAGCGAAGACCCAGTCGGCCGAGGCTGAGAACTGACTCGTTCGCTTCCAGATTTTCAGTGTATCGAGCAAGTTCCTGTCGGCATGCAAGGCACGGAGCGAGTCTTGTGTCTTAACCTCGTCTACGACTTGACAGACGATGCCACGTTCAATACACAGCTTGCCGTTGACCCAATCGACATCGCCCCATTTGAGGGCAAGCGCTTCGCTGATACGTAGACCAAAACAAACGCACACCAGTGCCATCGTTCGGAAGGGTTCCTTTAAATGTGCGGTGAATCGCTGGAACTCTTCCGTCGTTAGACTACGGGGCTGCCGCGTCCTCCTTGTTGCACATTTGACGGCCACCAGTTCCATAGGGTTTCGTTCTATCGGGACGTCACCGCGCCACATACCGAAGTCCCACAAGATCCTCAGCACTCCTCGGATGTGAACCTTGCTCTTTGGGGCAAGCGATAGAGACTTGATCCACAACTCTACTGGTCGCGGGTGCACTTCGGATATAAGGAAGTTGCCCCATCTCGGGACAATGTAATTACTTAGCCATACCTCATAGGTACGACGCGTATCCCTACGCTTTGGCATTTTTTCTATTCGATACTGTTCGACCAATGCCTTCACCGTTGGTCCCTCGTTGCGGTGCTTTTCACCTTCGACCACATTGCGAATATGTTTCGCCGCCCGCCATGCTGATGGCTTAGTGGGGTACTGACTCATGGTGCCGATTTTCTTGGAGTGCCGCTTGCCGTTCTCCCACCAGAAAAAGTTCCAAGTGTTGATACGTTTGTCGAGTACTACGCTTCCATCCTGATTAGATGCTCTCATCCTGCCTTTTGAGAGCGCCCCGGACGGCAACTGCATTGTGGCATCGAGATCGGACCGGAGAAAGCGCCAAGTCACCCGCTGAGTTCCAGATAGAACGTAGCCCTTGATGTGACCTTGGCGCGCCCAAAGCAAGATCGTCTTCGGCTTGACTCGAAGATACTCTGCGGCTTCTCGAGCCGTGAGCCATTCTGCCTTGAGCGAGTCGTTTGGGGGAGTTTGCGCGTCGTCAGTCGCGTTGCCGCTGGCAGGATGTTCGTCGCAATCTTTTGAGCATCTGTGGTCCAGGTCATCAATCAGGTCCCCGCCACTTTTGTTTGATTTAATCTTTCCGCTTTGTGTCATTGAGAAACCCGCAAGGCCGGTTGCTGGAAGGATTGTAGCCCCCATTATGAGATCCCTCAAAGGAGGTACTATTTGACTTTTTCGAGAATCGGAACGGAACTGTTGCTAAGCTGAGCGAACGTCGAAGAACGAGACACGTCTGGGGGAGGATGAAATAGGCTTCGCCATCGCTTGTGAAAGGTGTTTCAGCGGCCCGCGATTTTTCCCTCGTTGCTCATGGCTATTTTCCTCGTCTTCTGGGATTCGGTAGTCGATCCATCTCTCCATATTCTCGTCGGGATCACCTGGGCGACGCTCCAAAGCCTCCTTAACACCGGCATTGTCCCGCTCTTCCGGCGTCATCACGATATTCAGCCAACGAATCCTTGGAACACTGGCTCCGGCAAAGTTGAACGCAATAGTTATCCGATCTGGGTGAGATTCCTCGGAGATAAAAACAAACCGCGCGATCTGATGTGCCGAATGCCGCCAACGGAAAAAGGAAAGCCAGCGGCCATCGATAGTTGAAGCATCACTGAATCACGCACCCTTTGGGGGTGCATCTGCCGCCCGCCGCAATGCAAGCCTTGCAATTCGGAGGTTTCGGAGGTGGAGGTGGACCCGGGGAATGGCACCACTGCGCTTGGGTCACGGAAATGGAGAACCCGGCACAGTTATTGGTTCCGGGGTCGCAGGCAAGGACGGCGTCGTTGTATAGGTCGGTCTCGCCGGTCACGCTCGTGCTGGTCCCTAAAGGCACCTGGGTTCCGTCTTGGAACTTCTCAAAGAAACTCTCCGGGTGAGCGCACTGCACTGTGTACTCTGGCGGATTGTCGTCATGAACCAGGCACGAGAGCGATTCTGTGCAGCTCGGAGGTGCGCCAAAGCAGATCGGTCCGTAGGGAGGACTAACGGAAACGGTTCCGAGATTGTTCCACGCCCGGACAAAGGCCGTATGGCAACCTGGGCCCGCGGCCGCCAGGCTAAGTGTGCCGCTCGTGCCGAATGGCACTGCAGGCCCGTCCCAGAATGGATCTCCTGAGCCGGGGGTCGAGTGTACTGGGTCACCCGGATCGTTGTCCCATTGCGCTGTGTACCCAGCGATTCCCATCGTGCCGCCAGTGATTGTGAAATTTACGGTCTGGTCTGTGCTGTACCAAGTGTTGGTCCCAGGGCCGCTGAACGCGACGTTTGGAGCGAAATCCTCCGTCGGGCTGCTGAGATAGCGGCTGAGTGACCACGCGAGCTGCAGCATGTTTGCGGACCCAACACCAGTCGCCAAGTCATATCCGGGCTTTGTGCAAAAGCCCGGACCCGGTCCGCCCCCGTTGCAACTGCCGTCGTTCACGTCGTAAAAGGGACGGGTGCCACCCAGATAAAACATAGGAGCGGGATTGCCGATCGGCACGCACCAACCGCTATAAGGAGTATTGTGACAGCTCGTCTGCCCTGGATCGATGAACATCAAATAAGAGGCAGCCTGTGCAAAAAACCCCGCAAGCTCCGGCGCCACTAGGCTGGTGCCTACTCCTGAAGTCCATTGTCCTAGGTGAAAAACGGCCTGCGGTGATCCGGCATTTAGGGATACGTCGGGTAACGAACGACGACCTCCCGGACAATACGCAAAAGCACTAGACCACCACGGCGCGAAAAAGGTGTTACTGCAACCGCCTCCTCCGCCTCCACTGCCGCCGCCGTTTCCTGTCCAGGCCGTCTCGCCTTTGAATCCAAAACCGGTGCCAGCGCTTCCGAGTGAAAGCGTTGTGCCCCCAGCTGCGATGACATTTGGATCCGAGGCAGGGTAAGAAACGCTTAGATTTGAGCCGTCTTGGAACGCTCCGTTATCGCCTGTCGCAGCGACAAGGGTCCAGCCAACTGCGATCATTGCGTTCGTCGTGTCGACGAAGGCGCTGATTGGTGGACCCCCGATGCCGTCGTAGTCGTCTTCATACGAACCCCCGCTCGCACTCAGGATACGTGCAGCGTCATCATAGAATGCGGAATTAAACATCGAGAAAAAAGTGTCAAGCGTTTGGCCGCTTCCTTCGTACACGAACAAATGCGATGTTTGTTGCCAGGAGCCGAAACTGTTCGACATTGCTCCCGCCCATTCAATGTCGGTCGTCGTCTCGAGATTGCAGCAGGCTGAACCGTCGAACTGGATTTCGGTGACATTAAATGCAAGACCGTAGGTCGAAAAAAATGTCTTATAGTCACTTAACTGAGCTTGGTCAATATCTACGATCGCGATACTGCTTTCCTTCGGCGACCCCTGAGAAATGTTTGTCGGGTTGCAGCAATGACTGAGTCGGGACAACGCGTTATAGTCGTAGGCCTGTGAGCTCCACAGGTCAGGTGGTTCCAGTATGTTGCCGCCAAGCGGGCCCGTGATCGTATTGCGGGGCCGCTCGCGGACAGGAGACTGAGAGCCGACCTTCGGCGGGTTCGCAGCATCACCCTGCCAATGTGCTCGAGTCACAAATGGCCCGCCTTTGGGTGCGCGAGGTGCAGGAACATCGACTACCTTGCGACCGACCTGCGCAAAACTACTGAGGCCGAGCACCGTATCAACCCGCCCTGCAATGTCCGATGGCAGGGTCGGACGCTGGTTGTTGCCGAAGAAGCGATGGCCGTTCAGGATGTATTCGCTTAACTGCACGTGCAATGCATTCTGTACTGCGGCAACGCTGCCTTGAACAATGACACCCAAGTTGGTGGGGAGACGGTAGACCTCCTTGAGGCCAACCCCCGTCGCCCAGTTCGCGACAGCGGCAACATCGTCGTCTTGCGGTGCAAATTCCCGTTTCCATTGGTCGAAAGTGAGAAACGCGCGATAGTGCGGTGACTTTGGATTCGTTATATCTGCCGCCAACCTTTGCAGCTCCGCCCGCTTTGGCGAAAGCAGCACCAGAGTAATGCGCATGGGTTGCTCCGGAGCCAGCGTTTGAACGAATTTTGCTTGGTGTCGTACAACCGACGCCGGAATCGACCCAACCGCAACAGCATTCCTGTCCACGGGACTGTCGGCGGCAGGGTTTTGCTTTTGCGCCAAGGCGCTTGAGGCAACTACCAGTGCCAGCAAAACCACTGCACCCAGATTGTGAACGCTCCGAGTCGTGTAACGGTATTGGGACTGAGTGTCAGACATAGCATTCTCCTGTCTTGTCTTTCGCGAAAAGCCAAAGGACGCACCAAACTCAGGCTTGCGTCGGGCAAGCATCAAGTCCTGCCCTGGTGCCGCGCACTGGCACGAGATGCGCGCGCTCCACTTGAAAATGGCCAATTGCGGTTAACGCAATGCAGGGCCACGAACAGGTGCGAAGACGAGCGCATGCCGCCTTCCAATTTCGTGAAATGTTCCTCCGCTGTCAGGGGAATTACCGGGTTATAACCGAAGGGCCGAGGGCCGTGACGTTAACTATGTCGCCTCGGGGAAGCGGAGAAATTGTCCTCTCTTTCCTAACGGCTGTCAACGGTGGAGTAGAAGCGAAAATCCCTTTTGAAAGCGCGAGAGCGTGTCCTTTTGGGAGCTAGCTGCCTGTACGGAATATCGCCTAGGCAGTAGGCCCTTCGTGAACTCGTGCAGGCCGCCCAAGAAATATAGTTCGGCAGTTACAGGACACTGCTCGGGACACCACGACATGGCTATCCGATTGGACATGTGGCTACCAAGCTAGAACATCACCTCTCCCGCGTTCAGCCGGAAACCGGCCATTGATGGATCTAGCTGTATTCGGTTCTGTAGGCCTGAGATATTTGTTTCGCACAAGACCCAACAGGGTACTTTGGCCCTTGGCAAGGTTGGGGGTAGTGGTGAGTCTGAACGTAGCGACAGATTGCACTGCAATACGATTGCCTTAGGTCTTTTTCCGTGGCTTGAGGACTGTCACCTCGGATTTGGGCTTCTCAATCACAGGATCGGGAAAACGTGCCTCTACTTCCTTCCGATTGACGTTGTAGCGCTCACCGAGGAGCCATTAGCGCATCAGCGACGATTTCGCTTGGGCTGTCCCTACTCTCTTTGCGGTGTCTCCGCTCATGCTCGATAGTCGCTAGTGCGTGCTCCTGCGCGGTTGTTAGGTAAAATGACGTCCTTCTCGCGTTTGGCGGGATTCGCTGTTTTCGAGCCAAGAACCAATTTCCTCATTGACTGCATTTCTGTAGTTGTGCATTATAGCGCTATAATGCAATAACGTAGATGCACAGTTACGACAGTTTGAGGCGGATTGGGGTGAGATAGGGTTATACTTCGATTACGGGGTTGACTGCCTGTCAAGTGGCAGATATGCTGCCCGTCTTGCCCGCACTCTCTTCATCGCCTCAGGCCAGAGCGAGTGAAATCCAAGCTAAGTGGCGAACCGAAATCTTTGAAAAAGGAACAAAAGATTGGCCGCCAGTCTTACGACCAGCGGCCAATTGGCCAGAGGCTAGCGGAATTGGCCAGAGCGGGGGGAGTCGAACCCCCAACCGTCCGATTAGTAATCGGATGCTCTATCCAGTTGAGCTACGCCCTGAACGGGGTGGGTGGGGAGAGCGCTTTCCGAACGTTTGCTCCTCACTCGCCCTGTCAATGTTTCCAGCATAGGGTACTTCTTCTGGAAGTCAATCCCCTCTTCGAGAACTGCACTAGAGTCGGTGCACAAAATGTATTTAAGTAGTCAACCTGGATTTATCTAGAGTCCACACGGCGATTCGATAAGCCCAGATTCCACGGCATTTGCGTCGCAGTGGAAATCAAAACTGAAGCCACAGGCCGCCCCCCTGCGTTGACTCGAATCGTATCCTTTTACTCATGGGCAGTCGTACTATTCTCGGGCTGAAAAAGTTTCAGGGGCGCAACCCGGACGGCTACTTCCAGAATCTTGATTGGCCCACGCGACAGCGTGCCTACGAGTTTCTAGGGCGATTCTGCAAGCGATGGGGCCGCGTTGTATCCGTGAGCAATTTCTCAAGCAACTGAATTCGCTCGGGAAACTTTTTGCCAATTGTTTCAAGTGCCGCCGTCTTCGGTTTAAACATGCGGACTCCTTCTGTTCTTCTTAGAGTTCCGCCTACTTCTGCCTCTGGAGAAGACACCGCAACCAGAACATTTCACCTAGTCTCCAGCGGACTCGATGGAGAGCGGCACAGTAATCGGTGGAATAGTCATTCTGGCCGTAACGTCAGAAACGAACTGACGAAAATACGGCCAAATAACAAGCCGGATCTCTGACGAGGTGAAGCGTTCCGCGAACTCCCGGTGTAACTTTTCTCGCACGCCGAATGCAGCATCGAACGTGCAATTCAGCGTAAGCGCAGACTGGCCTCCCGAGGCAACGACCGAGAGCTTAAAGTCAGCATGCGACACAAAGTAGTCGTCTCGCGCGCTTTCTAAGTGATATCGAGCGGCAATATTGCTGGTACCGCCACTCTTGCTGCTAATCACGTTGAAGTAGCGGTCCCGGTCTATTTTGCACGAGCAGGCATTTAGGCCGACATTTAGCAGCTTAAGCCCGCGTATAAATTCCTGGTAATCAGGTTCAGCCGTTGTGGGTTTTTTATTTTTTTGCGGCATGGTGAGAACTCTTCAGGGAACCGGTAAAAGAAGTCAGTAAACTGTCCTTTACCGAACGGGTAAAATGGTTCGGTAAATTTTCCTTCATGTGATCGAGCCAAACGGTTATCTCGGACAAGCTGTCGGCGGGCGCTGGCTCGTGTTGTATAGACCAATTAGCTCCTCCGCCCATACATACGAGAGAGTTTTCAATAGGAACGAGGCCGGTTACTCCTCGGCATCCGAGACTCGCTTCGGGATAAGTATTTGCGGCACCGCCAAAAAACACTAAATACCGCGTTTCGCCCGGATTGTTCCACAGATCAGCAAAACCGAGAGACCGGGGTAAGAATTCCCCGCACAGGTTACGCACTGCAACCGGTTGTTCAGCCACGACTGTATTCTGATTTTGGCCAACGGCTTCGCTCAGCATCGACGTTACGAGCTGATTCAAACTGACCTTTTCTCTGCGAGCGCTGTCAACTAACTTTCTGTGGAGAGAACGTGGAACTCTTTGAACCCACTTTCCGCTCGGGAGTGAGTCGTCCGCACGAGGCTCCGGAACTGCATCTCCCGCTTCAAGAGCATCCGCAATCCACAAACGCTGTGCTTCTTCCAGATTTTCGAGCGCCTCTTGACGAGTCCTTCCGTGCGCCGAGCATCCTGGAATTTCATCGACGCGTGCAACTGTGTCACCTTCTTCGTCCTGGCGAAGGACGATGGTGTAAGGCAAAGCCAAATATTGTTCTAGATTTTTCATAGTGAATCAGGTTTCCAACATTCCTAATTCTGTCATCGCATCACAAAACTCATCGACAGAATATCTCTTAACTTGCTTGCTTCCGGGGTTATGGTGATTGACCATGAACCGCGTTTTACCGACTCGAAAGAGCTTGCCATGTTTAGCATCTCTCCTATGCACGGTTTGACTGGTAACGATGGTAATCACGTCGGCGGTCTTACAATATCGACGGGAAGGCATTCATTTCGTGCGGCTTAGGTGGATCGGGACTTGGAGCTCTCGCGCTACGCGGCGATCATTGTTCTGTCTTGTTGTGTCGATCCAGAATCTCAAGGAGATCCTTCGGATGCCGTGATACGTCTGCGGTCCACTCGCCAAACCCTCCGTGGCCATTCACCGCTCTGACCCATTCGGACAGAAACTCCCTCTTGGTTTGCTGTTGTTGATCGTCCTGGCCCTTTACTTCCAAAATCAACGTCTTGCCGTTCGCCAGCCGAACCAAGTAGTCCGGCCGGAATTTGTGAATGATTCCTTTGAATGAGTACGTAATCTCGAAACCAAGGTGGTCGTTCTTCGCCCATGCCCGCACGTGCTGGCTGCGATCCAGTTCAAGAGATTCGTTCGCTTCCCAGCGGCTGTCGTATACGCACATATTGATGTGTGAGCGTTTGGTGTGCTCGCACGCTTTTCCGCTGTACCAAGGAAGCATGTCGCCTGTGGAGCGGATTGGCCTCTCAGTATCGAAAACCGGTTCCAACGTCAGCGCGTTTTCAAAACGAATCGCCTCCCACAAATGCTGAACGACTTTGGTCATGTTTAGTGTGATGATAATTCTTCGCCGTTTGTCGTCTTCGTTAAACAGCGGGGGATCGACAATGACCCTTCCGCTTTCGATATACTGCTCTACGATGCGAACGAGTTGAGCGAGAAGGTATTCGCGGCTTCCTTTCCACTTGGGTGCCATCTGGTCGTAAACTTCGCTCGCCGTTTCAAAGACAATCCGCTGCATTCGGAAGCGTTGCGCCAGTCCTGCGAGATCAATTTCCTTGAGTTTGGTGAAGTCCGGCTTCCCATCGATCATGGGGGCGAGCTCCGCGATGTTGGGAGTCTTGTAGGCATCCAGCACTAGGCGGTTCACCTTTTCAGGGGTCAGCTTGAGCAGCGGGCGATATTCGTGGTCGATCCGTACCACGTTCGGCCAAGTCATCTCGTACTGCGCCCGTCGCTCGGGCAGCGGTTCGATCCTGGTCTTACCTTTGGCGGGAGGCGGGGGCGGAGCATCGGCGCTGCCTTCGTGAGGAAGAAATGTGAACGGTACGCCGAAGATGTTGACGTACTCTGGCTCGAATAGTCCCGTTTTCTCGTTCACCTCATAGGATGTTCTACGCAGGCCGCGCCCCACTACCTGCTCGCACAGAAGCTGGGACGTAAACGCCCGTAGCCCCATAATGTGCGTGACGGTCTTGGCATCCCAGCCCTCGGAAAGCATCCCCACGGAGATCACGTTCTGTATCTGCTCGCCGGGTTGGCCCTCGCGCCCGATTGTGTCCACCGTCTTACGAAGGCGTTCGGCGCGTTCTTTCTTGGTGAGCTTCTTCTTCGGCGCGTCGCCGTTTTCTTCCGTAGTCTCTTCGCCGCTTTCTTCGTCTTTTTCGTCTACCGCCTCGGCCTCGACAAAGAGTTCGGCGGGTTCTTCTTGCGCTTCGGCTTCGTCCAGCACTTTGGAATCAATGTGAAGAATCTTTTCCGGATCGCAGAGTTCCTCGATCCGTACCCGTTTGTGCTCAAAGGCATATTGGACGCGCGCCGCCGTGTGCGTCAGGTTGGTTACCGTAATCATCACCGGCGGTGCAGAGACGCCATCTTCGCGCCACTTCTTCGCCGTTTCCAACCAGTCTTTTCCGAGGAAGTAATATCCCATGCCGACAAGATCGGGGAGCGGAATGTGCGGTTCTACCTTACGGTTCAGATCGGGCTTCACTTCAGGGTCGGTGTAAATGTGGTAGAACTTCGACTTGTACTTGCTGGTCTGTTCGCCATCATCCCGTACCACCACGCGTGGCGTTTTCACCAACCCTGATTCAATGGCGTCGTTTAGGCCGAAATCGCTAACAATCCATCCAAACAGCGTCTCCTCTCCACTCTTGCGCCCCGTCGGGGCGAACGGCGTCGCCGTAAGGTCGTAGCACATCAAAATTCCACGGGCGCGGTTAATGCGGTCAAGGCCGCCAACCCATTTGGTGGCTTCCTTCAGTTCATCTTTCGAAATCCCGGCGACCTTCACCTTCGGTGGTACGCGCCAGGCGTGGTGGGCTTCGTCGTTGATTACCAGAATGTTCTCGGCGGTGTGCATCTCGCCGAGCACATCGCGGACGTAGGCCTCATCGCTCAGTGGTCCGCGCTTATCTACGCTGCGTCGCTTGCTGAGCTGCTCCGCGCTCTCCCAGTCCAGCTTGTGCCAGTTGCGCACCTGCACGCGGCAGGTTTGCCCCTGTCGCAGCTTGTCTTCGAGACCCGGAGGAATGATCTGGAATTCCTGGTAGTAATTTCCCGCGCTGCTAGGGACGAGCACCTCCAGCCTGTTCCTCACGGTGAGGCCGGGTGCGATCACTAAAATGTTTTTGGAGAAGCGTTTGTCCTGTGGATAGGTGACTTTGTTGAGCACCTGCCATGCTATGAGCATGGACATCAAGATCGTTTTGCCAGAGCCGGTGGCCATTTTCGAGCATGAGCGCGTAAAGTCTCCCCCATCGCTGGGAACTTTGATTCCAACTCGCTCTGAGTCGGGAGCCTCTGCGAGCCACATCAGCGTTTCAATGGCCTCAAGCTGACAAAAAAAGAAACGCTTGCCGTCGCGCTGTTCGGTGTCTCGCCAATGCTTCAGTAGACGCCTGGTGATACCGCTCGCGCCGGGATAGTCGTTGCTTCGCCATGCATCCACTCGGGGGCGAATCTTGTTCACCAGCGGCAACTCGACGAATTCGCCCGGATCGTCGAAAGACTTAGAGGCATCGGAAGCGCGCACGTATCCGGCTGGGCGGCGACCCGGCTCGCGGGTAAATCGGCGCGTTTCGCGGTCGTATTTCCAATGTTCGGTAGGCTCATCGTAGGGCGAGCTGATGATGAGCTGGTCGATGGTCGCAGTAGGCGCGTGGGTCGCCATCACTTCACCTCGACCACTTTGAGACTCTCGATTCCTCGGTCGTCGATTACTTTGACGGCCACATATGTACCTGGCTCAAATGGCAACGAGACAGTGCCCTGATACGCTTCGATCAAATCCGGATCAATCTCGGCCTTTAGATTCTTGGCGAGACGCGCCCAACCGCCGTCGGCATCAGCAATGGGAAAGAATACCTGTCGGGGATACAGGCTGCGCCCGTCGTAATCGGTATCCAGCAGCCACATCGCGATTTTCGACGTGTCGCCCGAATCAATCGTTCCGGATCGCGTGTTGTAGTAGTCGAAGCCTTTAACTTCAACTTCCCACTTTCCTTTGTGCTCCCCTTTTTTAACCTGACGCAAATCGACATCGGGACGCCCGACCAGCCAGAAGCTTTGGTTCGAGGCTCGCTTCTTCTTCAGGTCTTCCGTGAGAAGATCCGCATTCATTTGGGCCGTCAGGAACGTCATGCCCGTTTTCTCTTTGGTTAGTTCGTCGATTTCTTTCGCCGCTTGAGGATCGAATTCAAATGCCGCGAATACAATCATCGCCGGCCTGGGAATTAGCGTTCTAGCTTCCTGCCACGCACTTTCAACTTGTCGGGGATCAAGCAGGCTGTGTTCGGGCCCAAAGGAAATCACGACCCGTTCCGGCAGTTTGCCTTTTGTCTCCGCATCGGCGTGAAGCCAACGGGTGCCCGCAAGCGGCTCAACGCGGGAGAAATCGATGTGGTGGCCATCTTTGCCGCGTATGCCAGTCTTGAGCAGTTCGTCGCGCCATTCCGTGTGCCGTAGCGTAGCTCCAGACCGAGTGACAGAAGCGTCCAGTAGGGGCGTCGCAGCATGGCGAAAATCAGCCAAAGATTGCTGTGATTTGGTTGCTACGGATTCGGCTTGCACCCCTCCTATTTCGATGTCCTCCAACGACCTAACGGTGGGAGCTGGAACAGCTTCCACGGTGAAAGGCCCTGTGACGCGCGCCCGGCTTTTGTCGATATAGGGGTGATCGTAAAGTGTTTCCTGATCGGCATAGCGGACGATAGCCATGTCAATTTGCTCCTGCGTCATGCTCTCGCGAATCTCAGGATTGTTGGCGATGGATTTCAACGTGACGTGCGGCACGGTCTTGTAACGAAATCCGCTGCTTATCCCTTCCTCTGGTTGGGCTAGTTCGTAATAGTCAAAGTTGGTAGCCATTAGGCGTTGTTTTGCGAGAACGATAGATACGCGCGAAGTATCACAAGTAATCCAGCGTCTTCCCCACTCCTCAGCGACGTACGCTGTTGTGCCGGAACCGCACGTGGGATCGAACACGAGGTCGCCAGGGTCCGTGGTCATCAAGAGGCAACGCTGAATCACATCTGGCTGAGTCTGGACCACATAAATCGATTCCGCGGATTTTCCGGACGTATCTTCGAAGAGGTTTGTCAGAGGCACAAGTGGAAAGTCCGAGTGAAATCTGATGAACCATGGAGGACCACCGCGTGCCTCAAGTCGACCGGCCTGATCAAGGCGTCGCAGCCCTTCGGCAGTGGTCTTCCAATGAGTGCCGGGACTCGGAAGGAATGTTCCTTGCCGCCACTCAAAGGGCAGGTTAGTGGTCGACGCACCTGCGGAGGTCAGCTTCGACAAGGCATAAATCTGTGCACGCTCCGGCAAAAGATCCGGGTTCGATTTCTCTAGCCCTGCGATCGGGCGACGCTGACCACCAACCTCGATCCCCCATGAGCCGCCCGCAGTTTCCTTAAGCCACATTTTCGCGTCTCTTGCTACGAACAACTGTCGATACTTCACCCGCTGTAGATCGCGCGCGTACCAGACAATGTAAAAAAAACCAGAATCCAACAGCTGGCTTGGCGTGGCGGTCTTTTTCACGGAAATCAGTGAGACAAAATTCTCTTTCCCAAACACCTCATCCAACAGACTGCGGATAAGATGTACGTTCTCATCCCCTATCTGCACAAAGACGCTGCCTGTCTCGCTCAGCAGATCGCGTGTAAGGAGCAGCCTATCCCGGAGGTAGCCCAGGTAGGAGTGGATTCCAAGTTCCCACGTGTCGCGGAATGCCTTGATAGTCTCCGGTTCTTGTGTGAGGTCCTCGTCTTTGCCGTCCCGCACATCGCGTTTGTTAACAAAAGGCTGAAAATTGGAGCCGTACTTGATCCCGTATGGCGGGTCTATATAAACCATTTGCACCTGGCCCGCCATGCCTTCTTTTTCGAGCAGTGAATTCATTACGAGCAAAGAATCCCCTGCAATCAAGCGGTTCGACCACCCGTGAGGATGACGATAGAAATCGATGGCCTCGCGCAAAGGAGGATTCTCTTCGCGGCGCTCGAAGAGTGACGCCTGAACCGGCAAAGCCGTGCCGTTACGTTTGCGCACGGCCTCGATGATAGTGTGAGGATCGATCCGCTCATGCACGTGCAAGGAAACCGTCGGCACTTCGAACGAACTGTGCTCCTTCTTCCCCGCCCACAATAATTGCGGATCAAGATGCGGATCGTAATCCAATTCCTGGCGGGGTTTCACCGATGGCACGGGAGCGACGTAGTCGTAAGTCTTATGCGTGGACGCAACGGGATCAGTCTCCGGCGTCACTAGCCCAACGGGCGGGTTGTTGATGCGCTTTTTGTCCCTGTGCTCATAACGCTCAATTGGACGCTTTGTGCTCGTCTTCCCGGTTCCTTCTTTTTTCGCCATTTTTACAGAGCTTCCTTAAATGCGCGGTTAATTCGAGTCCATAAGGCAGGAAATTCTATCCTTCGACGAGGCCGAACAACAAATAATTACAGCGTCGCGTCAGCTCGTGGCTTTGGTCTGTTTTCGACGACGCGATAGCCCTCGGTGATTTGCAAGGTCCCCTCCACTTCTCCCTCTTTTACCTACCATTCGCGGGGCGACTCTTGGCGGCCTCCAATTCTGATAGAACCAGGTCTTTGTAGCTATCCATGTCCGAGCAGAGTTCTTTGTCCAAGTCTCGCCTAAACAAGAATTTGGCCAGATGGTTGACGAAGAGAGCAAATGCCTCATCGGTAAGCGCTATAGGCTGTGGAGGGTTCCCAGCGAAGTAGTTGTGCAAAGCCTTTCTTGCAATTGGCTGTACGTATTCGAAACGAACTGCACTTTCCATCGAGCATCCATCGTTCTCAGCTGGCAAGTAAAACAAGTCCGGATAACAAAATGCAGCGCAGCGTATTTTGAATTCGTCGGCGTGTTTGGGTTTGAAGGAAAATAACGGAGCGCACGAAAAAATCGTCTCATCGTATAGCGGATTCACCCAACGTGACTTGATGACTCCCAATACTACGAAGGGACGCTCCTTACCCTTGTAGACGTAAAAGTTTTCGTCGCTTCTCAGCTGCAGTTCGGCGATTGGAAAATGAGAGCGATCTCCTGCCTCAAATCGCTTGATTTCATAACGAGAGTTGTCCGGATTAAACCCATCATAGGCATGGACTTTCACGATCCAAGGCTCATCGGGCGGGTAGACTCCGTGGGCGGAGACAATCTGTCCTGGCACAGGGGTAGGACCGGCAGCCACAAGTTTCTTATAGAACTTTGGACACAGTAGTGTCACCAGCTCTTCTTTAGTGCTCATTTGTCCGGGTTCAATTTGCTGGGATCGATGGTACAGGCACCTGCCTTGAGGTCAACCGAACGTTCGATATCCCACTCGCGCAGATTGGCAAAAAGGTCTTCCGTACCCGTCGATGGTTGCCGTAGGTCAACGTATGCCGATGCTCGCCGTCTTAACTTCTCACGCAAAGTCTTAATCTCCTTCTCATCCAGGCTTAGGGAAAGAGACTGAGGTTTCTCTCTGTTAATAGTCGAGAAGTCGAGAAACTCTCCACGAGATGCGGCCTGCATCGGCTCCGTCTCGAAATAAACGTGATCCAGTAGAGTGTTCAGCTCAGCGAATCCCCACTCATGTACCACATCAACGATTGCGTGCTGCAAATCTGCGTCAGCGTGAGTTTCTCTAGTGGATGTTCCAACTATTTCACCAAGAAGGCCATGAGTCACAACCGAGTCGGGATCGCCAACGTAAGGCTCCAGGGCAGCCGCGTAGGGACCAAAATGATAGAAACGCCAGTCAAGAGAAGTGAGCCTTTTCCCAGTGCGGCGAAAGTACTCCAGCTCCGTGAGGTATAAGAGTTTGATCAATCGCGTCTTCAAGGGCGGCACGAGCGACTTTTGCTGGTACCGTTCGACAATCATCCTGATGATCGTTTTAACTTCCATGCTTGAGGTGTCCCATACTCTTGTAGCGCAAGAACCTCAGTCTCGCGGCATCTTTACTTCCGGAACCGTAATTCGAATGGTACCCCCAGCAACCAGAATAAGCACGAACAGTCCGAGATTTGTTTGCAAACCTCGTGAGCTTAGAGTCCCATAGTCCATGCACGAACGCTGCATGTAGCGCGGTGGCATTTCTAGATTACGACCACAACGTCGTCTCAATTCACTCACGAATGTCAAGGGCCAGACGAATTCAGCTTTCCTAATGATTTCGTACAGGAACAGCCTCTTGGGAGTCTGGTTTCGCGAACGCTACGATAGCATCCTCAGCATCCACGGTGGCCATGAAAGATTCGCGACGTATTCATATTGTTGGCAGAGACGATTATAGGTAGACCAGTGCATCCACTTTGGCTTCTCTGGAAAATGTTCTCCCATGTTGGAAGACCCGCCGAGCTTCTCGCGTATGGCCTGTGCCTTTCTGAGAGCGCGCCCATATGGCGGTTCGTGCTGGGACTCGTAGGCGAGTCGATAACAGTGCCGACAAGCAAAGATCCTCCCGCTGTAGAGTACCGCCACGCGGCGACCGCACCCTCGTGCTGGACATAGAAACCAAGGCCGCATGCCTCCGTAATTGCAACGCGTCCAATCAATGGAGACCGTATACGATTGGTTGTTCCACTCACCGTTGTGAGGTTGGTGCTGGTACTCAAGCCATACACTCCCCGCTTGACCGCAAACTCGAATACTTGAAACGACTTCTCCTCTTCGCGACCATGTGACGGTAGAGGATCGGCCTGTATTCAGAAACCCTTCCCGGTGCAGCCACCGAACATCTAGGGTTCGGTGTTGCGATGTGGTATTTTTTCCGCCTCTGTAGGTTCCCATCTTCGCGCTCCCACGGATTCAAATCACCGCCGAACTGCCTTCGATTCACCCTTACGCTCCGTAGTAATACACAGTCACGAAAGCCAGTCGGCGAACATAAGAGCGTTGACGACAGCGAGAACTACACTGCTTCTGCCATTCTCTCTTTACTCGAAAATGCTTTCCGCAGGCTTTGCAGGCTCGAATGTCGTTCAGCCGGTCTCTGCTCTGTCTCATCCGTCACCTCGCGTTTGTTGGGCCGCCGTGACGCATTTGCGGCGATTCTGATAAAACTTCTAGACGATGTTGCCAAGGCCGAGTGCGTTCCAGACTTCCGTCCCCTGAACATAAGCGGAACGTCGAATCCTTCCGACGCATATCTCAGTCCCGCACAGGTCCGGCATTGCCACAGCCTGGGAACTAGTACATTCTCGCTGCCACACAACTTCTAAACCCTGCTGCGGCCTCAAGTTCCGCGCAGATGCTTTGTCTTCTCCAGGTTGCGAGCAAGTTCTGCGGTCGTCGGTATGTATGGCTCTTGCCGGACGGAGAACCTTCTTCCTTCCTCGGGAAAGTGTGCTCTTGTTTCTCTTTGCATCTCGTGAATCTCTTCCACTTCTTTCCTTTCCTGAGGTTCTTTGTTTCTCTCTTTTTCCTGCTTCTCTTGAACCTCTGTATAACATCTGGCGGGAGATGTTAAACAGAGATTCAGATTCTCAGAGACGATCTGCTTTCCTGATTCCCAGTCGAATTGCTCAACCGCAAAAGAGAACTCATCAGCCTTCTTCTGCGCTTTGATGCCTTTCCGCACGAGTCTCATTAGCCCGCTCGCCTTCGCCAATTCACGATAGCGAGTGATCGTCATGCCTTGGCAACCGAGCAATGCCGCAAACGTACTGCACGGCACCAAGATAGGACCCTCGACAAGCCGTTGGAGATGTCCAACGATACTGATAAACGTCTCGTACTTAGGAGATGGTGAGAGAATCGGTTCGAGGGGAAGCTTGTCCGCGTTGATCACGGCTTGCTCCAAGGCCCCCTGTCCCCACTTGATTCGATCCCATGTAGACACGAACTCGGCTTTTGGATCGTCGGACTCGGGGAAGCATGTCTGCCAAGTGTCCACACCGTAGCCCTCCCATCCTGCCAAGCAACGCTCTACAGATGCTGCAGCCGCGTACGCGTCCAAAGATGCCAGGTCCGGGTGAGTCTTGGCTCTTCGGACAAATTCCCACATCGGTGTCCGGTATGGACGACCAAAACCGGGTGGCTGATAGGAGCTATTCAGTTTCCACGCGTCCTTCAGGTGCTCAGAAAGAGTCGAGCGTGTACGGGCTTCGCTCGAGACTTCGCTAGGATTGGCATCAGAATGCGTTCTGCCGCCTTCTGTCGCCTTCAATGGACCGGAATGATGTTCGTCTATCAAATCACCACCTCAGCCGTCTTAGGCTTTGCCCAGCTATTTGTTCAACTACCATCGGTCACTACGATTCGGAGCCGGAGACTTTCCTTCGTCTTGGATTACCTTTTGCAATTCCGATTCGCGGATCATGGTTCGTCCGCCGACCTTGGTGCGTTTCAAGCGCCCCTGGCTTAACCACGCATGAACGGTCCATTTCGAAATGCCGCCCAAGCGCCGAGCTGTCTCTTCTACGGAAAGTAGTTGGTCTTCCACTGTTCATTCCTCCTCAGTTCCCTATCGTTCCAACACATGAATTAAACCTTGCACAAACGAAAATACCCTCATACAATTAGGGACATGCTTAGCCGCTCGAAGCGAGTTACATACAATCGACTGAATCCGAAGGATCGAGTTGACGGCTTTGTGAAATTTCTGAACAGCGGAAACTATTCGAAAAAGCTAGGCAAGGTCTTGGACTCAATCAGCGAGATCAATGAGAACCGCGGAAAATGGGAGAAAAAGATCAGAAATGCGCAGGGGGAAATAATCGGAGCGCACATTCTGACTGACCGGAAATCCGCGCTGGAATCTGAAATCAGTGCCGCACTATCTCGCGTAAAGCTTTTCCCGTCGTTGGGCCACAGGTTGGGTTGGAGAACTGGCTACCGATACGCAGGCCCCGAAGCAGGACGTCGAGATTCCGTGTTAGTCAGACACCTATTGGATGCGGCTTCGACTGGGTTGCTCGACCGCGTGCAAAAATGCACGTGTGGGTTGTGGTTCCACCGCCGAGTCGAAGATCAGAGATTCCATTCCCCAAAGTGCCGAGAGAAGGCATTCAAGTCAACCGAAAAGTGGAAAGCGTACAGACGAACAAAGGCCCGTGAGTACTATCGGCTTCACATGTCAGGAAAGGTGAAATAGCCATGAACAGCAATTCTGACGGAATCTACACACGCAAAGATCGGCCTGGATACTGGATGCATTGGACAGACGCGCAAGGCCGTCGCAGATGGCGCAAATTGAACGTCAGTACTCTCTCTCAGGCGCGAAAGGCACGCGGGGCTGAATTGGTGCGCGTGGAGCAAAGCAAGATTCTCGGTTTCACTGCTCCGGGAGATCAGACATTCTCTGACATTTCTGCGCGATTTCTCGCCCATCAAAAGGCGCGGCTCACACCGAAGGCATACAAACGCGAAGCCGGCATTGTAAACGAGCACCTGAACAAATTCTTCAGCGGGCTGCTGGCCGCGATTCGTCGGGTGGATGTGCAACGATACGTGACGAAACGAGCGGGTGAGGTGTCCGCGCATTCGGTGCAGAAGGAAGTTAACATTTATAAACATCTGCTTCGACTGGCCGTGGAATGGGAGATCGTACCCTTTAACGTCGCCCACGGGGGTGAAGTGTCCCAGGGTGGCCGCTGGGCGCGTTCGCTATCTACAGCCGGGGGATAAACCAGCGGCTGGGATCGCTAAAGCAGATCAGTACCAACGAAGGACATCTCGAAGAGTGGGACAACTGCAGGATTTCACCTGCCCTGCGGCTTCAGCGAAAAGGCTCTCTAGGATTTCCCGTCCCATCGCTGTGGTTTAAATCCGATGGCACCCTCGCGTAGAAAAATTGCGATTTTGGTCACTCTTTGTTACCCAGCCGTTACCAAAAGTGCGGTCGCAACAGGGCGGGTACGCATAATGTCTTTGGAATCTTGGCGTCCCCGACGGGATTTGAACCCGTGTTACCGCCGTGAAAGTGCTTTTCGGATGTTTTGCATGGATTTGCTCAAGGTTGTCTCCACTTCGCTCTGACCAATGTTTTTGCGGGCATGAAGCACACTCCAAGCTGTAGGTGTTTGGACGGGTTTGGGGCGAATTGTCTCTGAGTTCGTTACCCAGCCGTTACCAAAAAAACCCATTCGAGTTCTGAGGCTCCGTTTTTGATTCAGTGAGGGCCCGGGCTAGGGCCCTGGGGGATTGCGATTCAAACGCGAGCGCGGCGGGCATCTCAGTCGTCGTAAGTCACCTGAAAGAAGTTATCTTGCTCGCTCGAAAGCTGACGTGACCGGGGATTTTTGTACCAGGTAGAATGAGAGAGCATCCACTTGGAGGAAAAGCAGGTTATGCCGATCAAGAGGTACAAGCCAGAGCAGATCGTTGCAATCGCCTGGCTGGGCCCACGAGACTGGAAATCATTGCTGCGAAAAAACTGAGGCGAACTGTCCTTCTGTTCTTACGATAGAGATCAATCTTATTGAGCGGAAAGCATGACCTTTGCTTGTTCAGAACGAAGCTGTGAACGACATTAGCTTTCCGGTACGGCAATCGACTCTTGGGCTTACTGTCTAGAGGGTATTTACAAGCTGGCGATATGGGCGCATTGTGCTACTGGGATATCCGGATCGGTTATTTTACTTGCCAGTTGAGTCTTTACCCTTCCCTTTATTCCTCGGTGCTAGGGCCGACACAACTTTTCATTGAAAGCAGGAGATACATGGAAAACAAGGTACGTAATGGAGTTGCAGAAGACCGCGTCACAGGGGCGATCGAGGCGCAGACCTCGCGAATTCCGAGCTCGGGATATTTGGTGGCAGCATTTGGAGCCATCGCCGCCTCAGCCATATTGAAGACGATGGGCAAGGATGATTGGGCTCTTTTCGTAGGACAGTGGCCTGCCGCCTTCATGCTCATGGGTGTTTACAACAAAATGGTCAAACAGCACGGTTCGGATGCGTACAGCCGGGCCGCGTGACGAGGGATCGGATCCTGCGTGTTTGGCACGCGAAAAAATCCCACCCTTCGTCCAGCAAAGAGTGGGACAACGCTCGCATCCGAAGTAAATAGCTATGAAGCGCGGCGCTTTCCTACGTCTTTAGAGCCTTCGCGACCCTTGCGATCAGGATCCTGACCCTGGAGCCTTCTTCCCTGGATACTGGTTCACATCTTCTGGCCGTCGGATATCGCCCTGCTGCAGATTGTTTTTGTCTTGTGGATTGTTGGGGTTGGCTTCACCGAATTTCTGGGAATATGCCGGAGATCGTGAAGTAGAAAATCAACTGACAATTCGGGATATGGCGGATGAGCCTGCGCCTGAAGCCCATCGTTTTCGCGGCTTCAGACGCACTTAATTTTCTTGATACTTGCCACCAAATCCTCGATAAGACGACTCTTGTCTACACAACCATCCGCGCCTGCCGCTATGACGCTGGGAAGCAGCTGAACTGGATCATGCTGGCTAATTACCAAAATCTTGGCTTGCCGCACTTCTTCCCGGAGATGTCGCGCCGCTTCCAGCCCACTCATCCCTGGCATGCTTATGTCGAGCAGGATCAAGTCGGGCAAAAGTTCCCGAGCTTTCTGCAGTGCCTCCGATCCATCCTTGGCTTCCCCGCAGACTTCCAAATCCTTCTCCGAGGACAGGATTCCGCGCACACCACGGCGAACAACGTCGCTATCATCGGCGATGAGAATTCGCATACCGCCGACCTCCGCAAGAAACTCATCCGGCAGCCCTAGTCTGTGAAACCATGCTCCCAGGTTGGAAAATTGCATCTATTGGAACCGGCAACGTGACCGAGATCGTCGTACCTAAGGGGTTCGACTGAATATTCACAGTTCCTCTCAGGTGGCGGACTCGCTCGCGGATTCCCGCAATTCCCACGCCTGCGTTCTGCCCCTGAATACTAACCAGTTTTTCCGCCGGTATTCCTTTGCCTTCGTCCTGAATATCTAGGGAAACAGTCTCCGATTTGTGCACAAGCCGTATTGTCGCTTTCTTGCTGCCGGAATGGCGATGGATATTGGTGAGACATTCCTGCACGATACGAAATACCGCCATTTCCACCTCACAAGGAAGCCTGCCAAAGTCCTCGGAGATGCTCAGCTCGATCTTCAGATCGCTGCGCCCTTCCAAACCTTGTACGTACCAACGAACCGCTTCGGGCAGACCATTCTCATCAAGAAGAGGAGGATGCAGCAGATAGGACGTTGTCCGTATCTCTTTGCTGAGCTGCTGAACAAGTTCCCGGCTGTCTCTAACCCCTTCGGCAAGCTGTGGATCGTGCTTTACACGCTGACCGATATTACCAATACTCATGCCCAGGGCCGTTAGAATTTGACCTGCGCTGTCATGCAGTTCACGCGCGATACGTCGGCGTTCGTCATCCTGGGAACGCAAGAGCCGGTTTGAAAGGTCTCGCAGCTGCTCCGACTGGTCCAGAACTTCCGCGTTTCTTCGCTCCAGTTCCCGGGTCCGGAGGCGCACTTCTGCTTCTAGCCCATCCGCAAGCGAACGGAGCCGCTCCTTACTCTCTCGTAGCGCCTGTTCAGCCCGCTTTTGCTCAGTGATGTCCCGCGCCACTTTCGAGGCTCCGATTACTCGGCCTGCCCCATCTCTCACCGGTGAAATAGTCAGCGAAATATCGAGCAACGTGCCATCTTTTCGCACACGTACAGTTTCGAAATGGTCGATCCGCTCACCCCGCTTGAGCCGCTCAAGGATATTTGCTTCTTCCTGTCGGCGATCCGGCGGAATGATTAGCGTGATGTGTTGTCCAATGGCTTCGTCGGCTGTGTAGCCAAATGTCCGCTCCGCACCCTTGTTCCAGCTGCTGATCACGCCGTCAAGGCTCTTGCTGATGATCGCGTCGTCAGAGCTGTCTACGATCGCAGCCAGCAAGCCGGTAGTGCGCTCCTCCTCCTTTCGTTGAGTGATGTCCCGCGGCAGCCTGGATGCCCCGATGATATGCCCTGCAATGTCCTTCACAGGCGAAATTGTGAGCGATACGTCGAACATCGAGCCGTTTTTGCGAACGCGGACGGTTTCAAAGTGCTCGATGTGTTCGCCCCGTCTGAGGCGATCAAGAATCGTCGCTTCCTCCTCCAGACGGTCCGGCGGGATGATTAGAGCTACGTTGCGTCCGATAGCTTCTTCAGCTTTGTGGCCGAACAACCGCTCTGCGCTTCGATTCCAACTGGTAATAATGCCATCGAGATTCATACTGATGATCGCCTCATCGGATGAATCCACGATCGAAGCCAGTAGCCCGCTTGCTCGCTCGGCTGCCTTACGTTCGGTGATATCCAACAGCATGTTGACGCCGCCGACGATCCTGCCTTCGGCATCACGTAAGGGCCTAGGATACGGCGTGAACCAGCTACGCCTACCGTCGGGTCTTTCGGCGATGCATTCCGCACCGTCAATGATGCGGCCCTCCTTGAGCGCGACCGCCATCGGGCATTGGTCGTGCGGCAAAGGAGTTCCATCTGGCAGGAACATCTTCCAACTAACACACCAATGGTCGGTGCCTAGCTTAGGCACACGACCGGAGAATTCGACAGCCGCCTGGTTGAAGTGCGTGAGGCGGCCTTCAGCATCCGTCGTATAAATAGCGGCGGGAAGCACATCAATCATCTCACGGAAGCGCCGCTCGCTCTCGCGCAATCGGTCTCCCACTTTCTTGCGATCGCTGATGTCACGAGTGAAGCAACGCGTATGAACGAGCTTACCGTTCTCAAATAGCGCGTTCGAATCGATGAACACGTGGCGAACTGATCCGTCCTTGCAACGCAGCCGCGCCTCGTACTCGCGCAACACTTCTCCTCCTCCTAAGCGGTTGAGAATGTCCTCAATCACCGGTGCGTCAAGATGAAATTCAGAGATGCTATGGCCGATATACTCTTCCGCTTTATAGCCGAGAAGATCCAGTTCGGTCTGGTTCGCCCAAAGAATTCTGCCATCGGGTCCCACCCAGTGCATGCCAATGGTTGCATTCTCAAGAAAATCACGCAGGTTTGATTCGCTCTTCCTGAGGGCCTCTTTCGCTTCTTGGCGCTCTGCAACTTCAAGCTTCAGGGCCTCAACCCGCTTCAACGTTTGATATGCGGCGGAGGCGAATTTGCCCAGAGAACGCGTGATCCGCTCATCCTCTACGTCAAACTGGAGACTCTCGTCATGAGCGACGATCCAAATCGTTCCTATCGGTTCGTCAGCGACGTGGAATGGAATGAGCAACACTTCGACAATCGGGGGTTTGATGCTAGACGGAATCGGATAATGCCGTTCAGGGTGTGAGAGCAATAGACTGGCGTTTCGATCCAAGACTGTGCCACAAGGGCTCGCCTCTCGCCGCATGGTGCCGCCAAGATAGCCGGCCCATTGCCCGGCTACAGCGTGCCATCTGAAGACTTTTCGTCCATTTTCCTCTTCAAGGATGCTGACGCCCGCCGACTGCGCCCGAGACAGTTCCAGCGTGACGTCGACGAGCTTTTGCAGCACGTTCTGCGGCGAGTTGGCCATCTCCTGCGCGAGTGCCGACAGCGCCCGGCTCTCTGCTTGGTAGTCTGGCGATCGTGACGGACGTTTTTCCAGTTCCGGCGTGCTGATTACCGACTCCAGCGGCACGCGGTAGTCATGGCTCAATGAAGACTCCGTCGTCGCCCCTGACGTGATTCGATTCTCAGACTTTCGGCCTTCAACAACTCTATTCATAACGGTCACCAAATTGAGAGCGAGATCGGACTTGGCGAGATATCCGCTCGCTCCGCTTCCGCTTGCCTAGAACGATTATCGGATCATTCTGACTCATCAGGATAACCGCAGATTCAGGAACTTCCCGGCGGATGATTCGGGTTGCCTCGATCCCATTCATTTGAGGCATGGAGATGTCCAAGAGAATGAGATCAGGCCTCGGGGATCTCGCCTTCTCAACGGCTTCAACACCGTTTATCCCCTCCCCGCACACAAGCCACCCGGGTTTAACGACAACAATAGGGAGCGGAGTTCGCGCACGACGGCTTCGCTGTCGTCAACGAGGAGAACAAGTACCGACACAAAACACCACCCAAGCTTGCCCCTTGCACTGAACTTGATCCTTGCACTGAATCAGGAGTATACGCTCAATCGCACGGACAATACGGGGATCGCGAAACGAATGCCGCATACAGCACTCACCCTACAGCGCCTACAAGATTTGGCTGATTGATCCGGCTCAGGTTATGGCTTATCGGCTTTCAGTTTTTGATTGAAGAGAATCCTTCTAGCTAAAATGCCTTTTGCGCAGAAAAAAGAAGGTTAACGTCGGTCCTAAGTCTGGCGGAAGTTGCTGTATGGCGAGCGAAGCTTAATTTTGCAATGATATCGCTGCTTGCCCAGGTAGGCGAACGAGGTGGGAGTGAGTATCGGAAGACCTCGGTGACCTCTGAGAATTGTTATTGTCGATGATCACGAGGCCGTTCGGAACGGTCTGCGGACGCTATTAGAGTCCTCCGAGTGGATTATCTCCGCGCGAAGCTGCGATTGGGTTGGAAGCGGTTGAAAAGCAAATGCTCGTGCTACGTGTCAAGATCCCGAGTTGGCCGACACTGCCTCATGCATTTTACGGTTGAGCGGTTTTGACTTATCCCGAGAAACCTTTTCTCTTGCTGGCCCGGACGAATTCCGTAGCGAGACGCCTGTCGCTTTTTTCTAGCTACTGATGAGGCGGTTTGCCGAGCGCCGTCCGTAGCGATTTCGGCAAATGAGCATTGTTCGTTTTCTTTTTGCAGCCGACGCTGCTTTCCTAATATTTTTCCGAGCTGCACGCGTCTATTTCATCGAGGCCACCGTTAGCTCCGTTCGATCAAGTCGGTTCACCCCTTTAATGCGATTTCGACTCCGCAGACGGGGAGATTGACACATCCCGGAAAGGCCTACACTTTCTTTGCGGGCAGGTCATCGAAGTTTGCATCTTAGGGAAAGAATTGCCAACCAACAAATCGTCGAGGCGCCGCAAATGCGGCAAGACCGCCGGAAAACGTCTCACCAGTACCATGCGTCTTTCACACCGGACGGGACGCTCACCTAACACGTAAGATTACACACAGGGCCCACCCTTGATCAGTTTCGGAATTCATTGCTCGCAAAGGAGCACACAGGAGGCTTGATCCACTTGCTACTCGTTGTGGGATTGGTCGTTCTGGTCATTAACTTACTGAGCGGCCGGCGCAGCGCGGTTTAAGGAAGAGTAGAGTACCGACGCAGGTAGCCGCTGGTGTGAGCCTCATGGCCCCTACTTTGCTCCGGCTTTCAGGGTTGGGGAAAGGCTGACAAATCCTCCCATGAATCGTCACGGAAGTGGCCAAAATTGGACAGCTTGAAGGAGCTAGATCTGCCACACTCTGGCTATGACAACTAAAACGATTCCGGCATATCTTGAGGGCGAGCGCCAAAAAGGTAGAGAAACAAAGCTGCGGACGGAAGAGGAGGCTGCGCGCATCCAACCGCTGCGCCATGGTCACCATCGCACTGCGAAACAGCCCAAGCTGGAACTGCCATCTACGGTTGAGGCCGCATTCAAAGCGAGAAAAAGTGTGACATCATCTCGGAAGACGGCACGCACTCGGCGAAAGACGGCGACGAAAGCCCGCAAGCTGGGCGACACTCAATTAGCGAAATCTGGGTCGGAGCTGCGCCGAATGGGACCGCTTGGCTTCCGGAAAATGCCGCGTAATAAAGTCAAGAAACAATCCGACCAAGCGACACGTGCCAGCGTCAAGAAGGAAATGGCAAAGCCGCGCATGGCTAGGTCTGCAAGAATAGCCGAACTGAATTTAGATACTGCGCGCATTCGAGAACAGCCAAGTACCACCATGCCAGGAACCGTCGACAAAATCATCCCGTCTCGACGTCCGAGCCAACCGGAAAAGGCACAGATTGCCGTTGACCGGACCGACCACCGGCATCGGGATCTCCGTATTGAGAATACGTTAACTGATGAGCACGGCGATGATGTGAAGCTCAAAAAGGGTGCTCACGTTAAGGTCACGGTCACAGCCGAACCAAAGACTTCGAATGCCGTAAGGTGAGACTACCCAACCTGTAACTGATTAGACGGGCTTCGTTGCAGGGGTTAAAGTGTGGCCATCACCGCCCTGCAGCTTTGTCACCACCAGAACCGCTAAGACCGTGGCCATGCTACGCACGTTTCCCGCAATAGTTAAGAGTGCCTCTAAAACGGGCGGATGGTTTTCCGCTAATCCCCCAAGACGTGCACTGACGTTGTGAAGTTGGTCGACTTCGTCCAGAAGCGCTTCAAAAGCCATGGTTCTGCCTCTTTCATCGGAGGCTAAGGGGAGAAAAAAACATCAGATGGACTGCTTAGTTCAGAGGATCTGAAAGAGGAGAAAAGTGGAAACCGCCCCACTTTTAGGAGTATATCACGCGCCTTCGTCAGGCGAATCGTGCAGTACGACGCTTAGTAGTGAACTGTGGATTTCCAGCTCACCGTTGTACTTAATGAAACCCAACTTTCTAAACCGGTTCATGAAAAAACTGATGCGTGAGCGCGTTGTGCCCACCATCTCTGCCAGAGTCTCCTGACTTATTTTGGGGATTACCTTCTCCGGTCTACCTTCCTTACCGAAATGCGCTAACAGAAGCAGCGTCCGAGCCAATCGCTTTTCGCTGGAGTTGAAGAGTTGGTCAACTAAATCCGCCTCGTATCGAATGTGCCGTCCCAAAAGATATGCCGTGAACAGGTCGGACAATGCATGTTCTTGGTGGAGCGCAAGCATCATTGCCTTTTTCTCGATTCGCAGGAGTTCGCAATCTGTCATCGCCGTTGCAGACCCCATGCGAAGAGGCTGACCTGCAAGTCCGCCTTCTCCGAAAAAATCGCCCGCATCGAGTATTGCTACTGTGGCTTCTTTGCCAGACTTGGAGACAATGGTGAGTCTTTAACGTTGCCCTTCTGGATGTAAAACACTGCATCGCAGGCGTCCCCCTGGGCGAAGATGATTTGCTTCTTTTGAAAAGGCACAATCTTCCTGCCCTCGCCGATGATGGCAAGAAATGTATTGGGGTCAAAATCGCGCTTCTTCTTGACACTCATAAACTGGCTGGTTCGAGTATAAAGCTCGCCCAGAAACCGCAGGCCTATGAAAAATGAAGCCAAAAAGTAAGGAGGGTTATCAGTAATTATGGCGTGGCGAACGGAGGAACCGCAAGATTTTATTTGCGTTTGGTTTCAGAGAGTTGGATACCCGAAATTCTGACGGGGGGCGACGCGACGCGGAACGTCTTGCGGGAGCGGGGGCCGGGTGTCCAGGAGTAGTCTGCTTCACTTGCGGAGAAATTCCAGCGAGTAGCGCATTTGTTTGAACCTTGCGCTGCCTCCGGTCATCAAGAGGACCTGCAAGGCAACCGGGATTTCAGTTTAGTCGACAACCCCGAAAATCATTGCGCGTGGCGATTCGGTGCAGTGGATGTCGGATCGGGAGCTTGGATATTGAGGCCAGCAAGTGTGTACTCCCCTAAGAACCGGACTGTATCAATGGCATCGAGGGAAATGGGTACCCAAATACCACCCAGTTCCGCATATTGCAGCGTGATATGAATGCCCTTGATCCAAAGGGAGGGGCTTTTGGCCGATACTCCTTCAATTCGGCGGATGCGGACTTCGGGGACCCCGCCCTCAAAGGGCCGAGGCTACCCCTTCGCCAAACGCTCCGGGCTTATTTGCACTCGCGCCTTGCCGCAAGTCTGGGATGAATTTTCTGGGTGGTACGCTGTGCCACTGACGACCTGGGAGGGTCAATGAGAGTAATCGAGATTTTTCGCCAACTAGGAGCTATCCGTGGCGAGCAGCCTCGGAATGCAAACCCGGTTGACGCGAGAGTCTCCTCGTGCCACATTGATCGTTCGTCGAGCGAGGAAATTGCGGCGTCGATTGCAATCCCAATACGTTGAGTCTGCAGGGGTAATTCATCTAAGGGCAACCTTGACGGGAACACAGTTCTCTAACCGCCAATGCAAGAAATCCAACGCCGTCGGGTGCGAGAGGAATTGGGTGTCGAAGCGTATCCTCATTGTCGACGATAGTGATCCCGTTCGCAAAGCCGTGCGCGAAGTGCTGGAGCAGCAGGACGGGTGGGAGGTTTCCGGTGAGGCTGCCAACGGGCTGGATGCAATAGAGAAAGCGCAACGCTTGAGGCCAGACCTAATACTGCTCGATCTTTCTATGCCGGTTATGAACGGGCTTGAAGCGGCTCGCGAACTGACACGGCTCCTGCCGCGAGTTCCATTGCTCATGTTTACGAATTTCGATACTCAACAGCTTAAGCAAGCCGCACTATCTGCGGGCGCTGCCTCAGTCGTATCGAAGAACGAATCAACTGCGGTGCTCGTTAGCAAGATTCACACATTGCTCGAACCCGCTTCTTGAAATCGCATTTCTAATCTTGCGAAGCACTCCAAACTTCGAGCCGTTCTTCGTACGGGTATCCAAGGGTTAAGGTTTCTTCTCTACACTGTCCTGTGCCCCTGAATGAGCCACCCAGCAATCCGAATGGAAGGGGCGACCCTGTGTCGTCAGCCACGCAAACTGTAAGGAGGACAGGTTTTTTGCAGTATGGGCAGTGAATGATGGGGCTTCCCGGGACCAATGGCATGTCGGCCTCGAATAGCGAAGAGTTGCACAAGAGACCCACGGCGGGGCACGGCGGAGAAATGTGTATGAGCTAAAGGATACTGCCCTCTCCTTTTCGAGCCGCACAAATAAATGAGCTGTTACGCACCAAATGTGAGCACTAATGAGCAGCGGCGATTCGGGCTTCGGCCATAGCATCAGAAGATGTCAGCCCCAAACGATAGCATTGTTGAAGAGCTATTCGAGACTCTCAGGTCGCGCCCGGTTTCCCCTCGCTGCTGCAAATGCGGCTCGATGGTTATGATTGTCAATAGCACATTTTTCACGCTGGAACCTGACGGGAAAGCATGGGTCATTCCTTTGGCCGTTTGCCCACAGTGCGACCTTGGGGAAAAGACCGATGACTGCAGCCACCGTAGTTCAGCGGCTGGCCCGCGCGGTTGCCGAGAATTACCAAGTCATCGAGTCAGCCACTCTGATGGTGGTTATGGGGAACCGGGCAAGGTACGGCGGCAGGAATGACGGGTGCGCTGGCGGGTTGAATTACCTGTGCCCACAGGCAGAATCCTGCCAGGCAGGAGATTGATACTGCGATCTGCGCCACCCGAGAGCGCATGCGAGGCATTATACGCAAATCTGTCTCGCTCTCGACTCCCTTTTCAACTGTCGAAAAATCCCGATTTCACTCATTGACCCCGACTCTCCTGCCACGTTCCCAGACTTCGGTGATGGATTCGGTGCTTTCGCCGAAACGTTTCGGTAGCTTGCGCGAATTCTCTGCCTATCCCCTAGACACAATGCTGATAAAGTTGAAAACTTCTTTTCTGACACGGCTTTTCGTAGTCAGATTCGGCAAAAGTTGTCAATCTGGAGCAGGATTATGCGGACCCCATTAAAGAAGGAAACTTCAATGTCTCCGAGAACTGGGTGGTACCGAACTGTCCTTTTAGGCTCTACGCCCCGCAATAATTCAGAGTCACGAAGGCCAGTCGGCGAGCATACGCGCGCTGACGGCAGCGCTGGCTACACTGCTTTTGCCATTCCCTCTTTGCTCGAAAATGCTTTCCGCAGGCTTTGCAGGCTCGAATGTCGTTCAGCCGGTCTCTGCTCTGTCTCATCCGTCACCTCGCGTTTCTAGGGCCGCCGTGACGCATTTGCGGCGATTCAGGAAACGTCTCAAAGCATTAAGGAGTCTCTTTTTCGTTCCGACCCTGCCGTACAGGGGCCTTCGGTGGGACTTCGAAAAGTTGATCGGTCGCGGGGGGGCAACAGACCTGATGTAATTTTAATTGATTACTAGTAACAAGTCGGCAAGCGCAGATCGCCATCTCCCTCCTCCATTAAGACTTCCTTCTTAAGAGGTCTTTAAGAATGCAGTGAATCCGGCAACTCGCAATAAATCCAAGGGCTTGGACGGAGGCGAGTTGGAAATTTTCCGAACCTGGACAGGAAAGCTTCCGATACGGAATGGGAATTTTTCCCATCAGAACCCCACTTCCGCCGCCGTAACAGAAGAAGTTCTCGTCTGCCTAAGGGGCGATTGCGGGTCGGGGTGACAACGCACGCAGACTTGATCGGTTCCTCGGGACCACGACTCCGAGCCTTTACAGGAGAAGCAGCTAAACGGAGCCGGATTGTTCCGTCGGCTCACGGCGTCAATGGGCGTGGACTCCCGCCTGGGCTCAGTAGCGGGCTTCACGGGCTGTCGCTTGGGATGTTCTCTTGGTGCGCTGTGATATCGCCTAAGGCCTGTCCGGCCTTGGGGGGCCGGTAGAGCTTCGCCAGTCTTCTGATTCAGGAGCGTGTAGGTGTAGACGCCAAGCGCACCCTTTAGCGTCCTCATTAGGTTCAGATCACAAAGCAGCTTGCGAGCCGTTTGAATGCTTTTTGTATCGAGGCCCGTATAGTTCCGCAATTCTGCGTTCGAGAACTCCAACCTAACCGCCGTGTGTTTCTGGGCAAAGTAGTGCAGCACCACGTACAACTTGACCGCAGAAGGAGAGATATCGCGCAGGCACCCGGAAACCACGAACTCAGCCGGAATGCTGAAGTACGGCCCTTGATCGCGGAGTACGTTCGACATCGAGCCTTTGCCTTAGCTGCGGCGCGGGGCCGCCGACTTGCCTCCGTCCTGAATTACCCTGGCAAGTTCCGACTCTCGAATCATTGTGCGCCCGCCGACTTTCGTGCGCTTGAGCTTGCCCTGGCTAAGCCAGGCGTGAACGGTCCATTTGCTGATACCGCCCAACTTCCGTGCCGCCTCTTCCACCGAAAGCAACTGATCAAGGCTTTGCATTCAGCATGCCCCTTTCCGCTGGCGCGGCTTGCCGATACCGAACTGCTCGACACGCTCCAATTCCTGCCGGGGAATCATGCGCCTTGAGTTCACGTTGACCGACTTCAACTCAGAGCCATAAACCAGACGCCTGACGGTGAAACGGGACACGCCTAGGCGTTCCGCCGCATCCTCGATGCTGTACAGATTCTTAAGTGCCTCGCTCATTCCCATCTCCTTACTGCAAGAATGTGCTCGAAGTATCAGAACGTGCTTGACAGCGAGCAACAATGGGTAAAAGATAGCTCACGATACATTGGCGTGCAACGTTTTCAATAAGAAATCGTTTAGTTTTGTTGCCCAAGCGAGGGTGACCGATGAAACGTGAGCTAACTGAGAGAGAGTTATTGCTACTGCGTTACCAGTTTCAGCTAGGGGGGCCACCGGCGCCTGACTCCCCAATGGGGCGGGGAGAGATAAAGATAAAGCTAAAGCCTCTAGAGGGTCGCGAACTGAGGCGTGCGAAGCGGCTGCATGAGCAGGAAGAGGAAGTAATACAACGTGAGCGCTCCGTCGCAAAACTTTGGCATACTGCAGAATCGCTCGCGCGCTACCTTAACGACAAGTGCTCGTTGCCCGATGAAACGGGCCAGCGGCAGGCCCTTCCTCATGATGGCCGGGTAGAGCAAGTCTTGATCCTGATCAAAGAACTTAAGGCCTGCAAGAGCTACACAACGAGGGAGTTCTTCGCTGACAAGCTTGTAAAGGCAGAACTTCGGCGTCAATCGGATCTCCAACACGAGCTGCATAAGCTGCTTTCCAAGTTTGAATTCCACCCGGAAGTAACCTTTGAACCGAGCGAGGGGATGTATCGGACTCTGGTGGGTTGGGAGCCCCTCCTCCGCCCAACGGACCAAACCGACGGAGAGTTCTTCGCACTATTGAGGATACACAACTTGATGGAAGTCGTTAAAGGCGGCTCCTTGGATCGCTTGCGCCGATGTACGGCACCGGATTGCCAGCGCTGGTTCTATGCGCACACCAACAAGAAAGTTGTGTGCAGCGATTCCTGTCGCTTCCGCAAGTACCAGTCCAAGCAAGAAACCAAAAAAAAGAAACGCGATTACATGCGGGAATACTTTCGCAACCCGAAAGTGAAAGCCAGACTTCGAGCTAAGGCAAACAGGAAAGTCGATGTAAAGCGATCAACAGAGAGGGGAAAATGAGCATTTACAAGCGAGGCAATGTTTACTGGTACAAGTTCATGTGGAATGGCGAAATGGTTCGCGAGTCCACAAAGCAGGGCAATGATCGTAAGGCTCGAAGCATCGAAGCTGCCCACAAGACACGCCTCTCGAAGCAGGAAGACGTCCGCAAGGACGCTTGCTCACGGCTGAAGTGCTCCGAAGTGCTGTTTTGCGACGAATGCGAAAAGTGGTTCAATGCATCAGAAGCGCAGCAGAACCTGGGGCATGTTTTTTGTACTGACTCCTGCAGCTTTGCTTGGAGAAAGCGCCACACTAAGGTTCCGTCACTTTGCGAGTTCCTAAGACTCGACTTTCTACCTTATGTTGAAGCTCACTTAGCTAGCAAGCCAAAGACAATCGAATACTACGCATACGGGTCCTCGCTGTTGCTCGCGGCAGAAATGGGAGACCTCCGGCTTGATCAAATAACTTCGCAGCACTCAGCGGGCTTTATCGCACGGCAATCGCGCCTTTCCCCATCTACCGTGAACTGCGGCTTACGAACCCTCAGGCGTGCGTTGAACCTTGCAGACGAGTGGGGAAAAATTGACCGCGCTCCAAAGCTGGCTCTTGCGACAGGCGAGCGCCAACGAGAACGCATCGTGACGGAATCTGAGTTCCTTGCATATCGGGAGTTATGCCGTCAGCCGTGGCGAGATGTGGTCACGGTTCTTTACGGTACGGGGATGCGTCCCGGCGAGGCATACAAACTTCGATGGGAACATGTGCTTATGAATGGGACCGGCGGCCTCATTCAGATAGCAGATGGCAAGACGAAAGCAGCACGACGTTTTCTGCCGATGCTCCCGGAAGTGTACGCAGTGCTCAAGCAACGCCATGAAGCTCAGAAGAATCCGGTTGAGGGATGGGTTTTTCCTGACGGCATCCAAGTCGGGCCACTTGGAAGAGAGTAGTGGCAAGATTCAGCATGCCAATGCACTCAAGAAGTTAGGGTCGGCAACGGCTGCTTACAAGACGTGGCAAAAAGACGGCAGCGCAGGAATGTGGCAGGACGCTGTGCGAGAAGCGACCGGCCTAGAGAGCGACTACATTCTGAGACACGAGAGAACGATACAAGCCGGCGTGAAGACCTTCGAGCCATATTGCCTCCGCCATTCCGCCCTCACGCGACTCGCGGAGAACGGCTGCGATGCTTTCACTCTGGCAAGGATCGCGGGACATAGCTCTATCACCATCACTCAGCGATACTGCCATCCGCAAGCGGATGCTATCGAGAGGGCATTCGCAAAACTCGCAGGTGGGCACAATTTTAGGCACACTAGCGATAGACCCGTTTTGGCCGGCTCCACGGCTGGGCTTACAAGAGCTAGTGGACAATCAAGTTAAGTGGTGAGCGCGGTAGGAATCGAACCTACAACCTACTGATTAAGAGTCAGTTGCTCTGCCAATTGAGCTACGCGCCCTTTTACGGTGAGCTTGTTCTTCCTGGGATCGCCCGCCGATCCTCCGCGGGCTACAGGCAAATTAGGCTCATGCCGCAGCTTGGGAAGCTGCTTTGTCCCGGCTACGAAAACTCTTTCGTTCCAAGACCGCCGACAGAAATACTAACACACCCCCTCGTCATGCGACCAACCCCTGTCCCAATGGAAGCGCCCCCCTTCCCTTCCGTCACTGCAGTGATATTCTAAGAAGCAACTTCTTCCCAGCAAAAGGGTTCGCTTAACCGGAGGTTTCTCATGACCCGTCCCCGGCCCCTATTTCTCGCTCTGACTCTTGTTGCCCTCACGGCCCTGCCCGCTTTATCGCAAACCGCCGCCGGAGTCCCCGGAAGCTCTGCGCCCCCGGCCGGTTCGCCCGGATCCAATGCGCCTGGCTCGAACGCGCCCGGCAGCCGCCGCGGACAACGGCAGCAACCTTGCTGGCAAGTCGCCGGAATCTCGCAGTCGGCCTTTCAGCAGCACCATCAGATCGAAGAGAACACGCGCTCCCAGGTGCAATCTGTCTGCTCGAATTCGTCGCTAAGCCCGCAGCAAAAACAGCAGCAGATTCGCCAGCTTCATGAGCAGGCCCAAAAAGAGATGCAGAACCTGGTCAGCCCGCAACAGCAGGAGTCGCTCAAGTCTTGCCGTGAACAACGTGGAGAACAACACGGTGGCGGTGGCGGCATGCATCACGGCGGCGGTGAAGGTCCCTGCGGCGAGATGCCGGCCGCAAACGGGTCCCACAACGGATCAAGGCCGCAATCCCAGAGCGAGCCTTCCTCCGAACAACAATAAAAGAATTTGCATGTGTGGCGCGGGCGCCCTCGCCCGCGTCTGGCCACGAAGACAAAAACCTCAAAACCAGAGCACCTCTAACCACCGCGTCTGCTTTTCGAGAAAGAAACTACAGGAAGGAACGTCCACAACCAGCCAGCAAGACCAGACAGGGCACGACTTAAGCCGCGCCCTGTCACTTAAGGAAATTGCTTAACTTCTCTGCCGCACATCCGCGGCAAACGGCGCCGGCACCTCTCCCGCCGCGGGCTTGCGTTCCGGCAACCGTTCCACTTCGACCGGAGGCCGCCGCTCCACCGTTCCCAAAACAGGAGCATCTTCCATCATCGTCGGCGTCGACAGCGAAACAAACCGCCTCTCGACGCACAACTCGTCGATCAATCTCTGCTGCCACCGATTCAATACTTGCAACGGCAGCACGTCAAAATTGCGGAAGATCCACAGCAGTTGAACGCGCTGCCAAAAGGTAGGAGCAATATACCGGGGACCGAGCGGCGTCTGCACACGCAGCACACCAACCGCGAGTTTTTCCATCCACATAACCGAACCGCCTCAACAATGCGTATGTAACCTTGAACCAGAGCAATCCAAGGGCCACGCATTATTGCACCGCGCCCGATGCATTGGCAAACGAAAAAACAGACCTTAGACTTCAGACCTCAGACCTCAGACCTCAGCCAGACGCTCGCTCAAGATGCCATTGTGTTTTGCTGAAGTCTGAGGTCTAAGGTCCGAGGTCCGCTTCAAGGAATCTCTGGCATCAGTTCGAATCGCCGTATGCTCGCCGCCATGCCAAAATTACCGTCCTGCCCCGAAGGTTCTACCCGCACGACGGAAGCCTGGCAGCACGCCCATCGTCGTTCCCCATCGGTCAGTTCAGGAGGCAGAACGAGAATAATCTCTAATTCGCTGCCCTCGCTGAAGTGCGAGTCGGTGTACAGAAAGACTCCATTCGTACTCAGATCCCGTGTATGCCCAGTCTGCTCGGGACAGTTCTTGGCCTGAATCTTGACCGGTACCCGCGCCGAAACTCGCTTCCCTACCCGCCGCTCTTGACTCTGGGACATAAGACTGCCGAGCCTATCACAAAATACGGCGTTCCGCGATTCACGACGCGGCAAGTGTGGCGCGGGCGCCCTCGTCCGCAGCCTTTGACTTTGCTCTTGATTTTGACTTTGGTGTTGCCGTCAATTTTGCTTTTGACTTGCTCGATTTGTATGAGGGCACGGCTCAGAGCCGTGACAAAAGGACTTCCTGGAAGATGACCCTTCAGGGCTGAGACTAATTCGTTGGACGCTTCGCCCGCACCCCGGGCACCACCAGCGCCTGCTCCATCGTCGGAGCGTTCATCGCCCGCAGCTGGCTGTCCACATCGTGCATCTGATCCGCCGACCCCGCCTCTTCCTCAGCCTTCGACAACAACTCCAGCGAGTAAGGATTATTCCGGTCTTCCTCTAAATGTGGAATCGCCTCTGCATACTTCTCTTTTTCCGCTAGCAGCGCCCCCGCCGCCCCGTGATACTGCGCCTGTATGATCGAACTGTGCCCGCCATTCGCCATGGTCTCAAGCTGCGTTAGAGTCTTCTGCGCCAGGTCCTGATTTCCTGCGTGCGCCGCTCTCACTGCCCGATACCGCAGAATCTTCGCACGCTCTTCTTCTTCTCGCTCTCGGCAATTTCTACCCGGTGCGACAAGGCATCTTCTGCCGCCGCCAGATCCTTCAGTGCCGCTGCATCGTCCGTCTGATACATCGACCGCATGCGATACGCCTGCGCTTCCATTAAATCCAGCCCCAACTCGTGCGCCCGATCAGCCGCCGCGGCGAACGCCTTGTCCGCCTCCGCGAAATTCCCTTCCCGCACCCAGCTTTGCGCCTTCTGCAGCGTAAACTGCATGCGCTCGCCGTCATTCTTAGCGCCCGTAACCGCCTTGTCATACTCGACTCGCGCACGTGTCTCATCGCCCATCAATGCATAAGTATCGGCAATCCCCAACAGCGAAAACGAAAACTGCGGGTCAATCGCCAGCGACGCATGATAGTGCTCCAGTGCCCCCTGAAAATTCCCCGCCATCCTTAATATCTCCGCATAAGAATCCTGCGGATTCGGTTGCCCCGGCTTCACCGCGATCTGCCGCTCCATGGTCGCGAACGCCTTATCGAACTCTCTCTCATGCGCGTACGCATATCCCAGATCATTCAATGCCGGAGCATAATTCTTATCGATCGCCAGCGCCTTCTCAAATTGCCTCGAAGCCCGCTCGTACTCCTGCTCGCCCATCATCCAGTTGCCCGCCAGATACTGCACCCGCTTATCCTTGGGATACATCTCCAGCAAATCATTCATCGCCGAAATGCCCGCGAGAAAATTGTTCTGCTCCACATTAACGATCCACTCGATCATCAACTTCTCGCCCGGATTCACTTTCCCTTCCAGCGCCTTTGCTTTCTCCCGAGCCCCCGCCGCCTCCGCCGGATTCTCGCTGTTGTACGACAACCACAACTGCGCCAGCGCCAGATTCGGATCCGCCTCGATCGCCGCTCTCCACCCGATATTCGCCCGCTCCAGGTAATAGTTCTCGTAGTCCTCCATCGCGCGCTCATACAAATCGCGCGCCTTCGCCGACGACGAAGTTACCTCCATCGTCTTACCCGAAGCAGGCTTAATATGATGGCCAACCGAGGACGTTAACAACCCGCAGACACAAACCGTGACCAGCAGCAAGCGGCGCATGAAGCTCTTTCCCGAACAAGATTCGACTTCTCGCCGCAGCCTACCATCCAGTAACCACCCAAGAAACTTACCGACGCCCCTGCCCGAAAGGTAGCGCCAGAGCCTGCCCTGAGCGGAGTCGAAGAGGCCCCATCGGCGAGAGTCCCGCTCCCACCATGTCATCGGGAGAGGCGAAACAATGAAAGATCTGCCGCTCCCTGCGCCCTCTGCGAATCCTCCGCGTCCTCTGCGTTTTAAGATTTTTGCTTTTTCAATCAACAATCAAAAATCGACAATCCTCCAATAAAAAAGCCCCTCCCGCAGGAGGGGCCGTCAACCATGAGTCGTTTTAGAAGATGACCTTCGCCACAAACTGCACTCCCCGCGGCCCGCCGCCTCCCAGGAAGGGATTCCCGATCCCCACATCACCCGTCGCGGTCAGCGGCAAGAAGCCAACCCCTCGCCCTGTCGGGTCCAATCCATTGTTCGCCGGATCGGTAATAAAATTGGGCAGGTTTGGATTGGCAAAATTCGGATGATTCAGGATGTTGAAGAACTCAGCCCGTAGCTGCAAATTCACCCGCTCGGTGATCGGAGTATTCTTCGCCACCGAGAAGTTCAACTCTTTGAACGCCGGCCCGCGCAGCGAGTTCCGACCCAGATTGCCAAAGTGACGCGTACCAGAAAAACAGTTGCTGTCCCCAGAACTAGAGGTCAAGCTGTGCGTCGAGTTCCCGAAAGTGCACGGCACCTGGAACGACGACAGATCCACACCAAGCGGTCCGCTGCCATAGCGAATCGGCCCTACCACATCGGGACGATCAAACCCTTCGCCAGACCCCGAATAATCTCCTTCAAAGTTATAGTTCAGTTGGTAGGGTTGCCCGTCCTGTAGGTTCAGCACCCCATCTACCCCCCATCCGTTCTTCAGCTTGCTCCAGCTGCCGCCCACCTTCGGAAACTCATATCCAAAGTTCCAAGTGAACCGCCGCCGAATATCGAAGTTGGAATTTCCCCTCTCCAACTGCGGCAGAATGCTGTTGTTCGGTTGCGAAGCGTTGGGGATGAAATCCTCGCTGTCGCTGGCATTATCGATTGAGTGGGACCACGCGAAGTTCACGGCTGAGTTCAAGCCGTGAAGATTGTTTACGCGCAAGCTCGTTTGCAGTGCATGATACGTCGAGCTCGCCGTCGACTCTTCTTGGTTCGCGTAGAACAGATTAGGATAGACCGTTCGCGGCACATTTGAACCGCTGTCGAATCCCGCGATCGGACAGTTCGGAAAAACGGCTGGAGGCGTAACCGTAAGGCAAGCCGGCCCCGAATCATACGCCGTGATCTGCCCCTGGCTGGGCTGATTCAGATCGCGGAAGCGAAACAGCTTTGTCCCCCGCGCCCCCACATATCCCACTTGGAATACGGCTTTGGTGCTGATCTGCTGCTGAATATTGAGATTGAAGTTCTGCGTGTACGGAGTCCGCAGATTTGGGCTGACCCCGAAGAAGTCACCGAGACCCGTGGCAGTACCGTAAACAGGGGTCGTTGGACTCAGAGGAAGAGGATTCCCCAGATTATCTAACGCGATGCCCTTTGATGAAATTGGCACCTTCCCACTTCCAACATAAGCAGCCCCCGGACAGAAAGCGCAGTTGTAGGGCGCGTGGCCCACGAAAACGTCCTGCGCGAACGCGTCGTATGCCAAGCCCCAGCCGCCGCGCAATACGGTCTTTCCCTTGCCGAGCAAGTCGTACGCAAAGCCAAATCGCGGAGCGAAGTTGTTCAAATCCTTCCCGTAGATCTGGCCCGACGGAACCGTGTTCGTCGCCGAAGTCAGACTCAGGGTGTTGAACAATCCATCCTTCTCGCCGACCACGCCAAAATAATCCCAGCGCAACCCGAAATTCATAGTCAGCCGCGGCGACGCCCGGTAGCTGTCTTGAACGTAGAACCCGTGACTATTTTCGAACGTATGCCGCCGCGTATTGCCTTCGGTGATCTTGTTGCCGCTGGCACTGGGCATACCCGCGAGGAACAAAGGCAGGCTGTCAAACGCCAGCTTTCCACGGAACGTATTGTCCTGAATTACCTGGATCGTGGTTCGCCGGAACTCATAACCGAATTTGATGTCGTGCTTGTTCGACTTCCACGAGTAGTTGTCGATGAAATGCCAGTTCGAATCCACGCGCGACCGTGGCACCGAGTTCGTCGCCCCAATCACAGAGACACCGCTGACTGAAATTTTAGGCAGGCCAAAATCAAACGGGGATGTGACCCCGGTGTTGAGGCCAATCGTTGAAGGATTGAAGCCGCTATCTTGCGGGAAGAATCCTTCGTTGAACCGGTTCCAACCTAGCCGGGCCTCATTGACCTGGTTCGCGTTCACTACTTTGACGTACGACAGCGCGACCAATTGCACCCGCGTCGGAGTCACCGTATTGAATCCCGGTAAGAGTCCACCCGCCAGCTGCGCGAAAGGAAAACTCTGGTCGCTATCCCCAATGTAATAGCGCCCAGTCAGCAGATTGCTTGCGTTGAAGTTGTGATCAATCTTGGCAATCGCGCTATCCACGCGGTTTGTAAAAATCGTCGACGTTGCCAGATTCGCGCCACTCGCCGTAGTGATATTAGGAGCCGGCCACGGATGCCGCGCAATCAGCGCCTGGATCACCGGATTCGTCGAGTCGCTCGGACTCAGCGATCCATCTGGCGCACTGCCCGTCGGCACCGTACTCAACCCCGCCTGCGCCCCCGACTCCCTCTGCCCTTCATAATCCAAATAGAAGAACGTCTTGTCCTTCACAATCGGGCCGCCCAGCGATCCGCCAAACTGGTTGTTGTGGAACGGATCCTGTCGCCCCGCGGTATTGAAGAAGTTTCTCGCTCCGCCCACCGAACTTGTCCGGTTGTACTCGAGCGCCGAACCGTGCAACTGGTTCGTGCCGCTCTTGGTCACAATGTTGACGATCGCTCCCGAGTTGCGGCCGTACTCCGCCTCCGTATTCGAAATCACGCGCAACTCCGCCACCGCATCAATCGGAAGAATCGTCGCCGGATCTCCAAACACGCCCGCCTCATTGATCGCGGGATCATTCCGGAACCCATCATTCATGTCGGTTCCATCCAGCAGGAAGTTGTTGGCGCGCCCGCGCGACCCGTTCATCGAAAACGTTCCAAACGATCCCGGAGAATCCGATATCTGATCCGGCGATCCCGCCACTCCCGGATTCAGATAGATCAGCTTCGTATAGTCACGTCCGTTGACCGGCAGGTTTTGGATCGTCTGCTCCGTCAGCGTTCCGCCTAACTCGGCAGAAGTAGTCTCCACCTGCGGCAACTCCTCCCCGGAAACCTGCACTTGCTGCTCTACTTGTCCCGTTTTCAGGACGGCATCGACGCGCCGCTCGGTAGCCACATCGACCACTACGTTCGTCGCCACCGAGGTCTGAAAACCCGGTTGCGCGATCGTCACCGTATACGTGCCTAAGGGCAATTCGGGGACGGCATAGCTTCCGTCCGCGCTACTCACAGTCGCCCGTTCCAGGCCCGTCGATGTGTTCTTGATGGTAACTTTCGCGCCCGCAACCACTGCGCCCGACGCGTCCGTGACTGTTCCGAGAATCGTTCCGCGAAATGTCTGCCCTACCAGAATGCTCGACGCTAGAACAACAAAAGCGAGGACTATCCTCACCTTCATGACCGTCTCCTTCGGACACCTGCGTGGGTGTCGCAACCGGGATAAGAATCGACCCTAAGTTTTTTTGATGGGCGATTATACCCCTGACGGTCAAGAAGATGGAGTGAAAACCATGTGTCTAGCGGGCACCCCAGCCCGCTATGGGACTGTCTGGGCCGCCTCGCTCGTGTGGGGCGGGCGCCCTCGCCCACCAGCCGCGTAGCGGCGACAGAAAACCAACCGTGTGCAACTAGTTTCAATCCGAAAAAACTCCGCGTCCTCAGCGTCCCCAGCGGTTTTCATTCAAGGCTAGAGCCCTTCGTCTCCGCATACCGTTGTACAACTCCCAATCCCCCGCCAATTGCGCTAGAATAATTCCCGTTATGGTTCGCTGGATTGCATTCGACGACGAGACCGCCGAAGCCGTTGTAAGCCGCTTCCGCCGCGGAGCTGCCGAGATTCATCCCGGCAACACCGCCGTCGACTCCGCGCTGACCGCAGGTCAATCCAGCTTGATCGTCTTTCCTTCAGAAACTCCCGGACGCGTGCTCCTCGCCCACGTCACTCCAAAAACCGAACTCCCCGCACCTCCGCCGAAGCCAGTTCAGTTCGCTCCCCAGGCCCGCCCTCGCGCCCAGAAGCCCGCAAGAAAATGGTGGCAACGCTCCGCCTAGAAATTCCGGTTTTTGATCATTGTCATTCCGAGGAGCGAAGCGACGAGGAATCTGCTGGTCCCGTGCGCCACGAAAAAGCCTGCCAAGTCCACAGAACCGGCAGCGATGATTCCGACGGACAAAGAGCGCAAGCTTGTGCTAACCCTGGTTACGCCAGTCGACCGGAGCCTACGGGCAAGGGCTTCCGCGAACCAGATCAGCAGGCAAAGAGGAGACGAGATGATGGTCGGCTTCTCAAGCCGGCCCTTCCCGAATCCTGCACGTGAAAAGGGCCCTGTCAGAACGGAGGAGGCGGGGTAACTGTCACAGTCTGATTAACGTCCCCGTTCCCTGGGTTATAACTCAACGTGTAGTTACCAGGATTCGGCACAACGAGCCACGCAGTCCCGCTCCCATCCGCGGCAACCTCTACTCCCACCGGATTACCCGTGCCATCGAGTGAACTCAAGAATGCGGTGGCTGCACCGGAAGGTATACCCGAAGCCTGATAGTCTCCAGATGTAGGGCTTGTGTTGAGTATTGGCAGCCCGGTGTAGGTTTGGAACAGGCTGGCAAATTGTGCGTTGAACGGCGCGGGAGTATAGGTTCGCGCGATCCAGTTAGGCAGAAAAGAACTCGATGATGGCCGGTTTCCTTTCCCGCTTATGCTGAACCACGTAACCGTGAAGGGCGTATTGTTGAACAAATCCAGGCGCCCGAGGTGGAAGCCGACTGCACCGCCCGAGCCTGTGCCGTAGCTCAGACCGTAAAAAGTATTGAAAAAGCTGGGAAGACAGGAGAGCGTGAGAGACCCGCTGACTTCTTTCGTGAACAAGGGTTTGGTGTCTTGGGCAAGCCTGGCGGCGAATTTCGATCCATTGTCGCACTGTTTTGTACCCCAATTTTCGTCCCACCAGTCCACATCGCTGGCATCGGCGATGGGCCGAGCAGCGGGATCGGAGGCGTGTACGGCAGCCGCAAATATTGGCCAGGCGATCGGTGGGTTGATCTTAGGGGGAAGCAGATCGGTGGGTCGCCACATCACTATGGAGGGATGATTCCTGACCGCCAAGACCCACTCAGTCACGGTTGATGCCATCCAGTTTGTCCATCCATTCACATCATCCACCTTCACCTGCGATTTTGCCTCAGGACCGCTGCAATAGACCGAGCTCACGACGAGAATACCCATCTCGTCAGCAACGTCCAACATCGCACTGTCAAGGTCATCCCAATGCCCGCTGAAAGATGTAAACCCAGCCTGCTCGAGAATGTGCAGGAAAAATGCCGCGGGCCGCCTGTCATTCACATAAACTATGGGGCTGATCGTACTGGGATATTCGCCGGCCGCCCACAGTCGTATGCCATTGAGCAGGACATCTTTGCCGCTGACCCAGACCTCGCGAAAGCCGAAACGGTCGAACCGCGTATCCAGGATATTTCCGCTGCCGTCGAGCAAATCGGTGCGCAAAGTGTAGAGTTTCGGCTGTCCGTACGGCGGCTGTCCCCAGAGCACCGGATTCGTCCAAGGCGACGATAGTGTCGCCGCTCCGTTGTTGAGTGGTTGTGCGGGTATCGCCAGTACCGTCGTCGACCCGTCCAGAACCGTTCCCTTCGCCATGGTGGCAAGGCCAGTGCCAGTGACCGCTACCGAAACCGTGATCATCGAATTCCGCACCGATGTATTCGGGAAAACGTCGGCAATATATTGCGCCGTCCTCCATGAGAACGTCAGGTCTCCAGCCAGTCCCACCCAGTTTCGCGCCACCGATCCTTGCAATGCATGACTGCGATAGGAATTCCCAATGCAGTCCGGCACCGTTGGCGGGCAACTGCTTTGATCGATCGTGACGCCCGCTCGGACGTACTTGGTATCCGCTTTGTGTACGTAGATATCGATGACATTTGTTCCCGCAACGAGGTTCGTAATCTCGACTTCAAAAGGGCTGAATTGACCGAAGTGCTCACCCATGAGCGCGCCATTCCAATAAACGGCCGCATAGTGTCCGGCCTTCCCCACTTTCATGAAATATCTGCGACCCGTCTGCACCCATGACGAAGGGACATTGAGACTTTGCTGGTACCAGACTGAGGTGGTGCCGTCCTCAATCGGCATCTCTGGCACGCGCGTCGTCTGCCATCCCGAGATAGGAATCTGGTTTTGGGTCTGATTCAACACATAGCTCCAGTTGTTATTCAGATTGAGTTCTGCTCGGGCGGCGGTTCCCACTCCATCCTGCGCCACGCACCAACTGGCACAAAAGAAGGCGAGAAATACGACAACGGTTACCGGTCGCATTGTTCCTCCTGGGTCAACGCCAGGATCTGAATCTTTTTGAGCCCTGGAATTTACCTTGCGTGTGGCTTGGACGAATGGCGCCGTCAAACAGCTAACAAGAGCGTCTGACCAACGCTCGAATTATAGTCTTCCAGGTATGACTGGTGATAAATCCCTATTGCGCTCAAAACCCCTCGACGAGCGCAATCTGCTGGTTGCAACAGCTGGAGCCGTAATGCTGCGGCAGCAAAGAGGTAGTGTCTAATAGCCCCATGAAGACGAGCATTGTTCTCTGCGCGGCTCTTGCGTTGGGAATGGCTTGCGGTGCCTCCGCCCGATCGGTTGCGGGTGCCAGTGATGCACCTTTCCATCTCCATTGTGCCAAGCCTTTCCGAACAGCCGCAATCGGTTTGGAACTGGTGGAACAGTTGGGGCTCCTATGCAATCCCGTTGGAGCTGACGACCGAGGATCGTAAGAAGTTCGTCATGAGCAAACGTCCAACAGGCTTTACAAAAAACACTCCGACTACCTTTTTGGTTCAACGCAGAGAACAGCAGGTCTTGTCATTCGCCTGACTGGCGAATGGCAGGTGCAGCCAGCACTGCCAAAAAGCGATGCGATGCACGTGAGAGTCAAAGCCGTGTATGAGGTTGCCCCAACTGCCGAATCTGCGAAATACGGTGTCTGGACAGGACGTGTCGAATCAAAGGTGTACGACTTCTCCTTGCGGCAATGGTAGCTGTCGTAACATCTCCATTTCACTCATTGATCCCTTTCAGGGGGTTTTGAGCGCTAACCCTGATCTCGCCACCTAGCGATTTCGCCCTTCGCCAACTAACGAAACTGCTGTAGACTCCCGCATGTCATGAATACGAGGAGGGGTTATGTCCAGCATCCACAACATTGCATTCCTCATCGGGCGGGTCATCGTTGGCGGCTTTTTCCTCATGAATGGCTTCAACCACTTCGCGCAACTCAACATGATGAGCGGATATGCCAAGAGTAAGGGCACACCCGCTCCCGCGCTCGCAGTGGGCGGTTCGGGCGTAATTCTTTTCTTAGGTGGACTGAGCCTCCTCCTTGGCTATCACCCGACTATCGGTGTAGCCCTGTTGGTGATTTTCCTTCTGGGGGCCTCGTTCGGCATCCATAATTTCTGGACGGTTCAAGACCAACAAGCAAAGCTGGGGGAGATGACCAACTTCCTAAAAAACATGGCTATACTCGGTCTTTTGCTGATGACCTTGGCCATCCCAGGGCCGTGGCCGATGAGTATCGGCCATTGGTATTAGCGCGCACCCACGAATTACGCGGGAACACTTTTTCTGCGCACTTCGCTGCTATCCAAGACATGTACTGAGTCACAACTGTTGAATTATCGTTAGCACATCTTTGCGCTTTCCTTTCGCCTGTCAGCTGAACAAAAGGCGCAAAGTTGCGACAACGCCTGTTAGCGCCACTTGACTCAATTCACTCCCAGAATATCCGAACGAAATTTTCCCAACGCGACTCGTAGATAGCGATGAGTACAGAAAATCTGGGATTACCACCTGCGGGTGTGGTCAGAACACAAACACCGATTCCGTAGCGCACCGCTTTGCGGTATTGGTCGTCGGGCTTAATCGCGAGTTTCTGTGCGTCTTCTGGCAAGTGTGAAGGATCGGGGGTATCGTATCTTACGAGGTCGATGACGCCGGAAGGCGTTCGAAAATCATGCTGACACACCTTATCCCCGAACGTGTTCCTGCCCATGCGACTGAGCGGCGGCAGGTGAGCGGCTGTCGTGTACTTGCGAAAGCTCTTGCAACGGCGTCCGCAGCGACATCCTGTGGGTTAGCCGCAAGTGCGATGACCATCACCACTGCCGAGAAAACCAGAACTGACCAGTATTTCCGCATACATGAACCGTAGAGGGTAGTGACTGTTCGGAGTAAATAGTTTGCAAAATCGCGATAACGCTCTCATTGGCCGCTGTGTGGGCCCACAGAGCCTTTTGGCGTTTGAGTGCTAACGCGGTCTCTTTAAGCCTCTGCGTCTCTGTGGTGAAATCCCCAAAAAGCAAAGGGGCAACCGAAGCCGCCCCATGAAAGACCATCGACCAACGACTACCGACCAAAGACTAGAATGTAAACGCCACTCCCCCGCGAATCGCCCGCGCCGACTGCACCAGATATACCGTCCGCCCATCCTGCCCGAGCAACGGCACATATCCCTGCGCCAGCAAATTCCTTACATCAATGATCGCGTCCATATGGCAGGGCATGAAACTCGTCCCCGGAATTGGCTGTCGTAGATAGAACCCCAAATACGGATCCGTCTGCCCCGGCGACACATTGAAACTATCCACCGAGGTCAAGGCCGGGCCGCTCGTCCAGCGATACGAAGCCATCCACCGCGTACCCGTCTTCGGCAGCGTACCCGCCAGCTTCCCCGCAATGCTATGCCGGTCGCGCACGCCAAGCGCTCCGCGCGCATCTTGCAGACTCACATCCGATCCTTCCAGCGCGAGCACACCACCGTAGCCGTAATCGAACGTCGCCGTCAGATCGTCACTGACTTTCCTTTGCAGCACCACCCGCATGCCACGCGTATCTAGCCCGGTTCCTTGATAGGTAAACGTCCCCGAATCCAGATCCGGCAAAACCTGCCCGTTCTCATCGGTGGCGAATCCAACCCCCGTCAGCGCCGGATTCCTCATGTGGTCGGTAAACGCCGCCACTTCCATCGTCGTCCTTCCCATCCGTTGCGCGAGCGACAGTTCCTGATGCGCCGCTCTTTCGATCGACGACGAGTAGTTCGCCACGCTCACTCGCGGCCCTGACTCGTTCTGATCCGAAGGTGCGGACTCAAACCCCTTCTCCAGACGTCCATCAGGACGCGATGTCGCGAACCGGTATTCCAGCAACGTGTTTTTGGACACATGCACGTCCGCCGTGCCAAAAGGACGAAACGCCGTCGCTCGTCCCATGAACTGGATGGTCTGCAACTCCGATCCGAAGCGCAGCTCCACCACATCGGCGAAAGCGATGTTGTCGGAACTCGACAGCGACAAGGCCTGCAGCACATCTCCTCGCGAATAATAATCAGGAGCCGCCAGCCGACGCATCGTGACCGCGAACTGTGGTTCCGAGCCATTGTCGAAATGATAGGAGTAAGAAGCCCGCAACGTGGCGTTCGGAGAGCCGCTGTTGTACCCAACGTTGCCCAGCAACGCGAGTGTCCCGGTCGTCAGCATCGACTTCTCTACTGAGAAGCCCGTCATCATGTCCGACGTGCTGCCGAACCCATCGGATTGCGAACCCGCCAGGAACGACACCGTCCCCTTCAACTCGTGGGACTCACGGCTCTCAACGCCGCTTCTTGCCGCCGCCAGCGTAGGATCGTCCTGGAGAATTCGCAGAATGGGACGATTCTCCGACGAACGCAGCACCCACTTCCAGTCCTCCTGATCGGCAGGAAGACGCGAGGGTGTGAGTTGCAGCGTTTCAAACAAGGTGTTGAGCGTAACGTTCACCACGGCCGCGCTTCCCGCGCGCAGGCCTACACGCTCTCTGAAATAAGGAAAGTACGAAGGAGCGGAAACCTTGACATCGTAGATACCGGGCAATAAGCCGCCGGCGGAAAAGAAACCGTTCTCATCCGTAAAAACTTTCAGGCTCCGGACCGCGGCTCCGGCCACTTCGACTGCCGCGCCCATTTGCGGCACGCCGCCGGCGCTCCGCACGTAGCCTGAAATCGACCCTGATCGGCTCGCAGCTACCGCTGGTAGGGCCAGGCCCAGCGATAAAACCAAGAACCCGAGATTTCTCAGCATCAGTCCACCACCCCTCATGGGAGACCGCACCTTATGGGTCTTATTCGACCGCAAACGTGACCGAAGGATCAACCGTTTGCTTCGAGAGATTGTCATTGACCTTGATCTGCAAGCGATACACGCCCGGATCAAGATTCGCAGCGGACAGCGTCTTTTCCAAAGTCACCTGGTCGCCGATGTTCCCCATCGTATCCGTGCTCTCGATGGTATGAACCACGGCCTTGTTCGTGGCCGCATTCACCACGTTGTACTCGACCGTTGCCGACGGCTTGTGCGTCTTGTCGTCTACCGTCAGGTTGTACACCTGCATCCAGAAGTTCAGCTTCTGGTTCTTCTTGAATACCACCGGCTTCCCATCCGCCGACGGTACTCGAGGACGAACCTTGGTCGTGCCAATCACAAAGCTGCCCGTACCCACATTCTTCGCCGCCACCGGCTCCATCTGGTCCGCCAGAATCAGCGAAGACGCTTCCAGTTTGTCATCCGCGAAATCCGGAACCTTAATTCCCTTGCTCCAGGTTCCCACGCGGTCTCCGTTCACGTCTTTCACAACGACGTCGAAACGGTACATCCCGGGACGCAACGGCAAAGCCTTCCAGTACACCGACGAGTTCTCCGTCACCTTGGGTAACAGTTCCGCCGGAACATCCACCTGGACAGTATCCTCAAACGTCTGCGCGATCTTTCCGCTAAGCGTCGTGACTCGCCCGAAGATATTTACTGTGCCCCGTTGCACTCCGTCCTTGTTCTGGAAGGTCACATCGCGGTTCTTCACCTGCACTGTAACCGGAACCAGCACGGTGTCGCTCGTGATCTTTACGAAATCGGCCCGCACATCAAACGGCATCAGGTTGATGTTGATCTTGTGACTGACCACTTCTTCCAGATCTTTGAACTTCACCGTCGGAGGCTTGTTCAACTTCGCAAACTGATCCAACCGGTCAAACTGTTTCGAGTTCTCGCCGGAATTTAGCGGGTTGGTGCCCAGTTGTTCAAATCCGCCGTGCGTAAACCGGTCCGTCTTGCTCGCCATTCCCAAGGATTCGTAGAGAGTCAGACCGCCGTTCGGAGTGTATTTCAGTGCATCTTTCTCCGACCGGTCCATCGTCATGTGGTAGTCCCCGCACATGCAGTTGTCCACAAACTCGATGATGATCTCCTGCCCAATCCCTTCCAGGTACCGGTAACGCCAATCTTCAAACGGAAAGGTCGAAGTCTCGCCCCCGCCTTCGTCAATGGGCCGCTCATACGTTCCGCCCGAAGGATGCGAATCAATCTCATCCGGCTTCCCATACATAATATAGATGCGGCCGCGGTCGGTTTTCCAGCCGGGGATGCCGGCGGCGAAGTGTTCGTTGGCATAGGCCATGCGCTGGTAGTGCTCTTCTTTGAATTCGTTCTCGGCGGTGTCCGGCGTGGGGTCGCGGCGCTGCCAGAAGGCTTCGATAAAGGCATCGCGCTCTTCGTCGTTCGAGAGCTGTTTAAAGGCCGAGCGCTCTTCGTCAGTAATAATCCAGCGGACATCTTCGTCGAGCCACTTCTTGTAGGTTTTGCTGAGCTCAATCTTTAGAGATTTCGCATTTTCTTTTCGTTGCTTTTCGGAAATCGGGCGCTTGAGCGGGTCGGCCTGCGTTGGAGCGGTCTGTCCTTCGATGGCCGCAGCCGTAGTGGAGGAGTCAGCTTTCTTGTCCTCGGCAACCGCGTTAGCTGCCAGCCCGAATACAGCAGCGAGCAGGAGAACAAAAGCTGAGCGATAACGTAAGCCTACCCGGGACATAGTGGGGCACTCCTCAGACTGCACGTACGATTGGGTCATTTTATGTCTTTCCCTACCCCAAAGCAAGGCTAACTGTCGCGATCTAAAGAAATTGGTGGACATTGGCGGACATGATTCCCTCTCCATCAGATGCTCCCGGCGACAGTGGAATCGTCGATTCTTTATTGTTGATTTGTGATTGTTGACTGTTGACTGAAAGTCTGAGGGCCTCCCCTTCACGGTTCGGAATCGGGATTTCGTTGGCCCGGCGAGACGCCAGCGCTACTTCCTGACGATAGGGCAATCCTCGCTGACAGGCTATAATCAACAGTTTAGCCTGGGAACTTTTGGGCCGCTGGGGCCGTATCAATGGGTGTGCCTGAAGTCCGTCTCGGCCACGGGTTCCGAGGGAGAGTGCTTGAGGGTTAGGGAAAATGCTTCCAAAAGACCCTAGCCGGACTGGGACATGAAGACCTGGAAAAAAGTCGCAATCGGGGCGGGCGGGGTCGTTCTATTAGCGATCGGTGGGGCGATTGCCAACTACGAAGTGCACAAGGGCGTGGTCACGGTGCAGACCGGCAAGGCCGCGAAAATGGACTTAGCCGCCGTGGTCAGCGCCTCCGGGGAAATCAAGCCGAAGACCTACGTAAACATCGGAGCCAATGCCTTCGGCAAGATCACCAAGCTTTACGTGAAAGAAGGCGACCGGGTTAAGCGGGGACAGATGCTGGCGCAGCTCGAGAACGTGCAATCTTCGGCCGATGTGAACGCGACTCGCGCGGCAGTAGCGAGCGCGCAAACTGATGCGATGGCAGCGGAAGCGGCGGTGAATACTGCGGCTGCCGATCTCGACCGCGCAAAGGCCGACCGGGAGCGCATGAAGCTCGACTGGGATCGCGCGCAAGGCTTGTACAAAGACGAACTGATTGCGAAGTCAGAGTTTGATAGCCGCAAGAACGCCTGGGAAACCGCCGACTCTGGACTCGCGCAAGCCAAGGCTCGCTTGGCGCAGGCCAAGGCGCAGAAGGATTCCGCGGACCGACGGATTTCGCAAAATCAAGCGAACCTGACGCGGGTTGCGGACGTATTACAAAAAGCGAGCTACCAGGCTCCGTTCGACGGTGTAATTACGAATTTGCCGGTACGCGAAGGCGAGACGGTGGTGATCGGCATCCAGAATTCTCCGGGAAGCACGCTAATGACGCTGGCGGATATGTCGGTGATCACCTCCGAAGTTCGGGTGGATGAGACCGACATTGTGAACGTATCGCTCGGTCAGCCAGCGGAGGTCACGATTGATGCCATCCCGAAGAAGGTGTTCAAAGCCGTGGTGACGGAGATCGGCAACAACGCGATTGTGCGCTCCACAGGAGTGGCGACCTCGCAAACGACCGCGGCGAGCCAGGAAGCGAAAGACTTCAAAGTAGTGGTGACGTTGCAGGATCCGCCGCAAGATTTGCGGCCCGGCCTTTCGTCGACCGCGAAGATCACGACGGCCACGCGAGCGAATGTGCTGACGATTCCGATCCAGGCGCTAACGGTGAGAAGCCAGGCGGATCTGCAGGCGGCGAAGGACGATAAAGGCGCGGTGCAGGCGGCAACACCGCAGACCGAGGCATCGAAGAAAGAAGTCCAGGGCGTGTTCGTCATTCGTGACAAGAAATCCCAGTTCATTCCCGTGGAAACGGGGATCGCCGGGACCACGGACATCGAGGTAAGGGGCGGATTGAAAGAGGGTGACGAGATCGTTACGGGCAGCTACAAGGTTCTGCGCACCATGAAGCCTGGCGCTAGCGTAAAAGTGGATAACGCCGTGGTGAAGAAGGAAGAGGAAGACAGTAGCCAGTAGCCAGTACCGAGTACCGAGTACCGAGTACCGAGTACCGAGTACCGAGAAAAGGCGAAATCGGTTCGGTGCGACTGTCAAGAACGTACTTGAAGGTTTGGGTTTTAACTCGGTAGTCGGTACTCGAAACTTTAAGTTTTCACTCGGTACACGGTACTTGGTACTAAAAACTCAGAGCCACTAACGAACGGCCGGGTGGGCCGTCCAACAATGAGCCGTCTGGAACTTGGAGCGGTGTTTGGAAGAAGAGCAGGAGAAGAGGATGGCAACGGCAGAGGTAATCAGTTTCACGCAGCCCGAAGTGTCGGCTCCTCCCGAGTCGTGCATGATTTCCACGGTCGATCTGTGGAAGACCTACGACATGGACTCAGAGCAGCAGGTCCATGCTCTGCGCGGGGTCAACCTGCGCATTCAGCGCAACGAGTACGTGGCCATCATGGGCCCGTCGGGATCGGGCAAGTCGACGTTGATGAACCTGATCGGCTGCCTCGACACTCCGACCAAGGGCCAGTACTGGCTTAATGCGCAACTGGTCAGCGAGCTTGATGACGATGAGCTTGCGCGCATTCGCAATAAAGAAATTGGATTCGTCTTCCAGACCTTCAACCTGCTTGCCCGGGCCACGGCGTTGCACAACGTGGAATTGCCGCTGATTTATGCCGGCGTGCCCGCGGATGAACGCAGCGAGCGAGCGAAAGCAGCGCTGACTTCTGTGGGCATGGAATCGCGCATGATGCACAAACCGAACGAACTCTCGGGCGGACAGCGTCAAAGAGTCGCGATCGCGCGCGCGCTCGTGAACCGTCCTTCGATCATTCTGGCGGACGAACCCACCGGCAACCTCGACTCGCAGACTGGCAATGAGATTATGGCGCTTTTCGATCGCCTGCATGCGGGGGGAAATACAATCGTCCTCGTCACCCACGAGCACGACATCGCCGAGTACGCGCAGCGCGTGATCCACATCAAAGACGGCGTCATCGCGCGGGATGAAGTGAACACGAAACGGCGGAAGTAAGGCGGACGTCGGACGTCAGACTTCGGACTTCGGACGTCGGCAAAATCACCTGACGTGGGCCCTCGCCCGCGTTTTTTATTCGTCAACATCTCAGTTGTCGCTCAATTTTATTTTCCTGGCAGGCCTTGTTTGTGGATAATCGCCAGCTGTTCCGGTGTCCAGTGGCCGGAGAAATCCCCGAACTGGCCGAGCATTTCTTTCTTGTCATACATCGCTTTGGTCAGGTGGAAATACTTGATGTTGGCGTAACCGCCCGAGTGGTTCCATTCCTTGTGAACCTTGGGGTCGTGATACTTGTAGACCTCATTGTCGACGTAGTGCTCGGTGTTGCTCCAAACGTCCATCGCGGTAACGTTCGAAAGCGGTTTGCCGGCAGCGTCCCGGTGAAGAAGCGCCTGTTCCTCAAGAATTCCAGGAATCTCAAGCGTGTACCGCGTCTTGTCGGGAGATTCATTGAATGCCATTGGCACGCTCCTGACTGGTGAAGACTTGAGAGACGAAGTTTCGTACGCGCCGTTCAGGAATTCAAGGATTGCGGTAAGCGCGTCACGCTGTGCAGGCGTGGCTTTCTGGTCTTCGTAAATAGTGCCGTAAAGTCGAGACGCGTCTTTGTCCACCAAGTTACCGACCACGACAGCATTAAGCCCGTCGAGAAGTACCTTCCCATAACGTCCGCGGGTGATGTGAATAAAGTCGGCGGCTTCACAGGTGCCGTGATTCGGCGCGCCATTTTTCTGACAGGGGCACGCGTAGGCTGTGCACTCGCACTGGAAGAAGCCTGTGCCTTCGATATCAAAATCATCGACAGCGCGAGGTTTTTGACCGCTGCCGGAACCACGAAGACAGAGAGTGCAGAAGGCGAAAAGAGCTACAGCAATGAGGCGAAGGCTTTTGCGCATAGCAACTCGCTTTCGTGAATGGCGAACTCCGACGTGGACCAACCTGCGGGGAGTCTAGCACCTGTCATCGGGGACGTCAGAGCTCAGAGCTCGGACGTCAGACCTCGGACTTCGGACTTCAGACCTCGGCAAGATCATGTTACGCGGGCGCTCGCCCGCGTTTTTTATTATGAGGACGAACGATCTCAACGTTGCGGCAATAATGCCTGTCGTCTCCGCTTTTTCAAAATCACCATGAATTCAACGGCGCGAGGACGATTGGGCTTACCTGTCACTTCTGACAGTTCCCGACGCAACAGATCACGTCTAGCCTCGGGCTTATTCCCTCCGTGTAAGTCTCTAACGTTGGGCTGCAGCAGATTCTCCGCTGGAGAAGTCCTGCCGCGAAACAGCTAAACGCATTTTTAGTCTTGGCCGCCCACTTACCGAAACCGTCAAGCATGCATTTGATGTCCGGCATATGAGCAATCCAAGACATGAAGGAGAGGACGCGATCATGAGTAATCCCAAGCGAAAGATCATCGATTTCCGCAACCGGCCGCCGCTCAAACCCTACAAAGGCCTGTACGACCTCAAGAACAACGTACTGATGAAGAGCCACCTGATCGTCAAAAACCGCGGCGCAAACACGAGCTCGCCCGCCATAGAAATGGGGATAGACAAGCCCGCTGCGATGGAACAGTGGTGGAAAGAAATCGACGAGGCGGGAATCGACGCGGTGGTAGTGAACGGCCGTTATGTCGGCGGGTTGCCTGACTTCTGCATGGACAACGACACGCTGGCCAGTCTGCAGAATAAATACAAGGGTAGACTCTTCGGACTCTCCCAGCTGAACCTCGATCAGGATCAGGATAAGACGGCTCAGGAGCTTGAGAGGGCGATCAAGAAGCTGGGTATGGCTGGTGCCAACCTTGAACCGGGCTACCAGACGGTCGGGCTAGGAAAGATGGGAACGTTCACCGACAACCCGTCCTTTTGGCCGATCCTGGAGGTGCTCAATGACACGGGAGCTTTCCTGTTGATCCAGACGGGACTCTTCGCCGGGTCCGACATCTCGTTCAACAATCCTCAAGCCCTTGACCGGCTGCTGACGTCGTTCCCTAAGGTGCAGGTGGTCCTCGCCCATGGGGGTTATCCCTATGTTCAGGAAGTGCTGGGCCTTTGCGCCAAGTGGCCCCAGCTCCACCTCTCCGCCGACGTTTATATGTTCTGGCCTAACGGGTTTCTTTATGCGATGAACCTGGAGCGCATCCCTGATCAGCTTGTCTTCGGCAGCGCCTTCCCGTTCGCCAACATGAAGGTGATGGTTGAGGACACTTTGAAGCTTCAAGAGCAATTCCATGTCAGCGACGAGACGATGGAGAAGTACCTCTACTCGAACGCAGCCCGGTTGCTCAAGACTCAAAAAGTGGGAGCGGAGAAGTTGCCAGTTCGTAGCGCGGCGTAAGCGCGTTTCGGCTATGACCGATCAAAACATTTAGAAGACAAGGAGATCCAGATGGCTACAGCAGAAGTGGTTACGCCCATCGCGGCAGGGCTCAGAGGCAAATTGACCAAGGAGAACTTCGGGCCTTCCATGCCTTCCTACGCGCCGACTTACCCCGCATTCGGCCCGGAAGGCTGGGACTGGCTCGACATAGACGCGATCCTGATCGACTACATGACCGATGCGGAGTCGGCCGCCGAGTGGCTGCCCGCTCAGTGCGAACTCATCCACATTCCGATGGCGCCGACCCAGACGGCAGTGAAAGTGGTCTTCGCAAACTATCGCGCAGGCACGCTTCCGCCCTATAAGGAAGCCATTCAGACGATTCCGTGCCTTTATAAGGGGCAGATCTACCTCTATGTGGCACAGATCTGGGTGGACACTGACTCTGCTATGACCTCGGGCCGTGAAGCCGGAGGCTACCCAAAGAAACTTGCTGACATCGGGGTTGATTGGCACGGCGAAATGGGAACCGGTTACCTCGAGCGCTCTCATCAGCGCCCACTAGGAAGCGGAAACCGAGTCGCTTCCTACACGTTCCGGAAAACGGGCAAGATGGTCTCGACGCCGCTGCCAGCAAACCGGAAGCCGACTTTCCCGTTCCCCTACAGCTTGACGCTCCCGTTGCCCGAGCCCACTGGCAAGCCGCAGGGGTTGCCGTACAAGACGATCTGCACACGCTTCATACCCTACACGCCTGGTTTTAAGGACAAGTGGGCGTTATCGCAATTAACCGGCATGACTTGGTCGCTAGAGAAAGGCGAACTTTGGGCTGGTGACGCAACCCTGGAGTTCCGCCCGTCGGACGATGATCCGTTGTACAGGCTGCCAGTGAACCAGATCCTCGACGCGATGGTCTTCTACGGCGACATGAATGCCAAGATGGATTTTATCGAGGATCTCTGAGGCGGTTCAGAACCCAATAAGTCCGCAGCTCACAGTGGCTGCAAGGTCGCCACGGCGCAAGCGAAGTCGGGAGTGGCGTAGAACCATCAGCCCTCCCGGCGCGGGGCTTAGTCACGGCACGCGAGCGTAATTCTGTCCGCCAAAACCCGCAAGGAGAGATGTATGTCAGCACAACCACAGATTCTGCCAAGCAAGTCCACTGGACCGCGCAGCGCGGAAGTAGCGCCATGGATCAAAGGAAAAGACAGGCGGCTAGAGGTTATGTCGTCAGTCCCTCATGTGCTGTCAACCCCGGTCGGTCTACTCGCCGAACAACGCACCACCGACAAAAAGTACCTGTTCGTCCGCAATATCCAGGACTTGCCTGAGGGTATGACGATCGAGCCCCTGCCATTAGAAGGCTGGGAGACCGAACTGGTCGGACTGATCAGACCCTCTCGAGTCGTCATTCGCGGCGAAGAGTTGCTTGGGATGGACCAGGTTGAGTACGAGATGATCCTTCAGTGTTCGGGCAACGGCCGGTCGCAATACCGAGGCATTCCGGGCACACCGTGGAATCAGGGCGGAGTGGGCAATGTACGCTTCGCCGGCGTCCCGCTGAAGGCAATCCTTGAGAAGTACAAAGCCAGTGTCGATCCTCAGGTCAAGTACGTGACTGCCGAGGGCCACGACTTGCCCATGGGACTTGAGAAGCCGGATTTCGAGCACAGCATACCGGTGGAACCCGTCCTGGAGAGAAGTATTTTTGCCTTGAAGCTTAACGGCGAGCCTCTGCCCGGCATACACGGTGGGCCGGTGCGTCTGGTAACACCGGGATTATTCGGCACCATGCAAGTAAAATGGCTGCGCCGGCTGCGGTTCGAGACGGCGGAGTCTACGAACTTCTACCATGCGACCGAGTATCGCGTTCCGCTGTCGCTGCTCAAGCCGGGAGAGAAGTTCAGATTCACGATGGAGAACAGCAGACCGACCTGGGACATTCGCCTGATGAGCTACATCCTCCAGCCGGAATCGGGTGCCAAACTGAAGGCGGGCGCCGTCGCCGTTAGCGGCGTCGCCTACAACGATGGCTCGGCGCGAATAGAGTCGGTGTTGGTGTCCTTCGACCGTGGCCAAAGCTGGCAGCCGGCGAAGTTCGAGGTGCCCGACAGTCCTTATGCCTGGTATCGGTGGACAACCCAGGCGAATCTCAAGCCCGGCGTTTATGAAATTTGGGCGCGGGCTATCGACGCCCTTGGCCGCAGCCAGCCGCTCGACGGCTCGATCTTCTGGAATCCGAATGGCTACGAGTGGACCGGTGTGTTCAAGGTTGAAGTGACCGTGAATTAATCGAGGGCAGGATGACAAAGGAGTAGATGTGGAGGCAGGTTTTGCTCATCAGTCGGAAGACAGAGTTAGTCGCGTAGCCGAGCGATCGGACGTCAGTTTCGAGAGCGGTGGTGTTACGTGCCGCGCCTGGTTGTATATGCCGGCAGCGGTGAGGACGGATACCAGCAACAGCGTGCCCTGCGTTGTGATGGCCCATGGTTTCGCTGGCACGCGCGATGCGCGCCTGCCAGCATATGCGGAGCGCTTCGTTGTCGCGGACTTCGCAGTATTGTTGTTTGACTATCGGCATTTTGGCGCCAGCGATGGAGAACCGCGCCAACTGATCTCCGTGCGCCACCAACTTGAGGACTACGCGAGCGCCATCGCGTTTGCACGGTCGCTTCCTGGGATCGACGGAGCGCGCATTGCGCTGTGGGGTACGTCGTTTTCGGGAGGTCACGTGCTGACCACTGCTGCCCAAGATTCACGCATCGCGGCGATCGTGGCGCAATGCCCGATGATGGACGGGCGCGCCTCCGTCCTCCAGATTTGGAGATACGCAGGGCTCCGTCAGATCCTGAGGCTCACCGCCCACGGGACATTTGACCTGCTGATGGCCCTGTTCGGCGCCACTCACTGCATAAAGGCAGCTGGGCCTCCGGGTAGCCTCGCTGTGATCACATCGAACGGCGCCGTTGAGGGCTTCGGCGCGATCGCTCCCAAGGACTTTTGCTGGGAGGTCGCGGCCCGCATCGCAGTCCTTGCCGGTTTCTATCGGCCAGTGCGCAGTGCCCAGCAGGTGCGATGCCCAGCGCTGATTCAAATCTGCGAGAATGATTCAGTCGTGCCTCCCGAAGCGGCGGAAGCGGTCGCGCGCATCATGGGGGACCGCGCCGAGGTGTGCCGTTACCCGCTCGAGCATTTCGACCCGTACCTGGGAGAGAATTTCGAACGTAGCGTGACCGACGAGGTCGATTTCCTGTGCCGCCACCTGAAAAAGCGGAACCATGATTAAACTGTGCGATCGTATTGAGGGTAAACGGCGGGGTGCTGCGTGCACGGCGGGCGAATGCGACTGGTGACACCGGGCTTTTGCGGCACCATGCACGCGAAATGACTCCGTCGGTTGCGAGGGCTCGATCTTCTGGAATCCGAACGGCTACGAGTGGACCGGTGTGTTCAAGGTTCAGGTGAATTAATCGAGGGCATCGGATGACAAAGAGATTTTCTATTCTTTTCTGCTGAAGCGAAGCAGCCTATAGGAGGCCGGTGACTTAGCGCTGTTGCGGTTTCAAAGTCTCATTCGCGTGCTCAAACCGCACCGCTACTCAACTCTCCCAGTCTTCGCCGCCACCAGCAGATATCCCTTCGCCTGGCTGTCTTTCTGCAGCTGAGTAAGTCGCGCCTTACCAGCCGCTATCTTTCCGGACTTTACCTCAATCTCGCCCATCGCCAGGCGCGCTTCGAAGTCATAGGGAACGTATCCGTACTTCAGCGCTTCCGCGCGTACGCTTTCCAGACTTCTCAAGGCTCCGGCTGCATCTCCCGACGCAGCCTCTACTTTGGCGTTGGCAATCGTGGCGTCGAAGCGAGGAGGCTTATATCCGGTCTGCTGCGCCAGGCTTATGGCGCGACTCGCCGACTTCTGTGCATCCGCAATCTTATTTTGCGCCAGCTGGGCCACGGCCAGAAGGGCATAAGCGGTGGCCGCATTGTCCGCGACTTTTTCTTTGTCGAATTCTTCGGCCGCGAGGCGCGCCAGCGACTCCGCTTCCGGAGCCCTACCTTCTTCTAATGCGAGGTTTGCCAGCTGCACATTGCTTCCGGCGATGTTCCCTTCCTCTTTCATTTCTTTGCGAATGCCGGCTGATTTTTCCGCGTACTTGCGAGCCTCCGCCAGTTGCCCCTGGGCCGTGAACACATCGCTCAATCCATAATTGGAGTAGCCTGCGCCGCGCTGGTATCCGCTCTCGGTGTGCAGGCGGATGGCCTCCTGATATTTTGCTTTCGCTCCCTCGAGATCGCCCATCTCGGCCAGGATATTGCCAAAGTTCCCCAGAGTAGCGGCGGTGCCTCGTTTGTCGCCTGCGTCCTGAAACGCAGCCAGTCCCTCCTGCTGCATCTTGAGTGCACCCTTCAAATCGCCCATGCTGTCGAGAACATTGGCCAGGTTGCCCAAGCCGCCGGCAATGCCGGCCTTGTCGCCTACTTCGCGAAAGACGTCGAGGCTCTGCTGGTAGTACTGGCGAGCGTGGAGGGTGTCTCCCTGCTCGTAATACACGTTTCCGATATTGTTGAGCGCGTTGGCGACTCGCACTTGCGCGCCTACTTCACGGAAGACGGCTAGCGATTCTTCGTAGGCTTTCCGAGCTCCGGCGAAGTCCCCCTGGTCGTAAAGCACATTCGCATTGGTGACGATCACCGATGCCGCTCCCACTTTGTCTCCGGCAGCGGTAAAAAGCGACTGGGCTTCGGCAAAGGCAGCGGAAGCCTCGCTGGCTTTGCCCAACCGCTCGAGGGCGCGTCCCTCGGCCGCTCGCGACTGCGCCACCACCAACGTCGAGCCCTGGGCGCGACCTTTCGCGGTTGCGCTCGTTGCGGATTGTTGCGCCAGCTTGAAGTCGCCCGATGCATTCGCGGCTCGTGACTTGGCCAAATCGATGCGAGCGTCTTCACTTCCCGCCTTTCCCAATCCTTCCAGCGTCAGCAAAGCATCTTTCGGAAGGCCCGCCGCTACCTGTGCCGACGCCAGGCGCAACCCGTAATCCAGATTGTCAGGAAAGAAACCTGCGAGCGTGCGATATATCTGGACCGCCGCCGGCCAATCATGCGTCGCTTCCCGATAGCGTCCCTCGACCGACAAGCGATCTTCGCGCGATAGCCCGCTGGATAAGTTGAAGGCTTGCTTCGCTTCCTCCTGCGATTTCGCGTCGTATCCTAATGCGGACCACGCCGCGGCGAGAGCCGAATGCGTCAGCGCGTGATTGGGCTCGATCTTCGCCGACTGTACGAGAAAATCTCGTGCTGCGAGGGCGTCGAAGACGCGCAACTTGTCGAGTCCTTCGGAGTAGAGCCGCGCGGCCTCGGGATTCGAAGGTAACGCTGCGCGCAAGACAGACTCGTCGGCCGCGGAAACTCCGGCGATTCCCATCTTTTGCCGCAGATCGGTCCCGATGCGCGACACCAGGTCAATCAACTCATCTTCGGTTGCTGTTTCGGAGAATGTGGCTATAGTCTCGCCGGCTACTGCGTCCTGTAGGCGGAAATCCAGACGAATCTTGCCGCCCGCATTCTTGCCCAGCGCCAGATAGGAACCCAGCACCACAAGATCACTTCCCAGATTTTTGTGAATCTTCTCGAGCGTATCCGCGGCGAAGCTGTCGGCGTCGGAGAGCGCCAAGTCCATCTTCATGCGCGCGACATTCTCACCCGGTACGGTTCGCACTTGCTCGCCCGCCGCAAGCTCGGTGGTGAGCATCTCGGCCACAGCCGTCGAAATCCAGGCCTCATCCGGCTTTCCCGAAAGGTTCTTGAATCCCAGCACGGCGACCGATCTCCGCGACTTCACATTGCCCGCCGGAGCCGCAGTCTGGGGCTGCGCCCGATGACGCCATCCGCCCACGCTGAAAGCAGCCACCACTGCGATAACGGTGGCACCGATCAGCGAAGCGATCAGTCCCCAGCGTGGCCGCGGCTTCGCGGCGATAGGCGTGATGCCGCTGTTGAGGCGCTCCAAATCGACTTTCAATTCTCGTGCCGATTGGTATCGCCGGTCAGGATCCTTATCGAGTGCCTTCAGCACGATACTTTCGAGGGCGGGAGAAATATTGCGATTGGCCGTCGTGGGACGCGATGGCGGCTGCTCCAGAATCGCTCCTACCAGCTGCGGACCTGAAACGCCGGGAAAGGGACGCTTTCCCGTGGCCATTTCATAAAGCACGGCACCGCAGGAGTAAATATCCGTTCGCGCGTCGGCTTTGTGCCCGCGCAACTGTTCGGGCGCCATGTAGGGAAGCGTGCCGCTCATCTCGCCGTCGTTGCGCGTCAAAGTTGCGGTGAGCGCCGACCCGTCGTCCTGTTCGGCCCACTGCGCCAAACCAAAATCGAGAATCTTCAATCGCCCGTCGGAAGTCAGCCGCAAATTTCCGGGCTTGAGATCACGATGAATGACACCCTGTGCGTGCGCGGCGTCGAGGCCGTCGGCCAGTTGCGCGCCCAGCTTGAGCACTTCTTTTTCCGGCAGAGCGCCCGCGTTCAACTTGGCATCGAGCGTGACACCGGAAACCAGTTCCATCACCAGGAAGTCGACGGCGGCATCGCTGCCAAATTCGTACACCGCTCCTACATTCGGATGGTTTAGACGGGCCAGAGCTAGCGCTTCGCGGCGGAAACGCTGTCGTGCTTTTTCATCGGAGAGCGCGCCCGGGGGCAATACTTTCAGGGCAACATCGCGATCCAACTGGTCATCGTGGGCACGATAGACCACACCCATTCCGCCCGCACCAATCTGCTCGCGCACGGAATAGTGAGACAACTTTTGCGGAATCATGATTGCCCCGGGAGAAAGAATGCTAACTGCCTGTACCACGAAGGTCAACGCGACCAGCACTCAAGGGTGACCCATCAATGTGATCGCGGTCTTTGTGTCGACAGAGCAGGGAGTCTGCGGGGCTTCGGCGGGCGGCGCACTCTCGATCGGGGGAAAACAGGGAAAAAGTTTTCCACAATGCCGTTATCTTTCCAGTAATCACTGCCTCGTTACCAAAGGGATGTGCCTCTTCGTGAACCTCCCGTTAACCTGCACAAAAGCGTACCCTTACAACCAAATTAGCAGGTTTTAGAAGATGTTACTTTTCCGTTGCGCGCTGAATCCAACTCTCTTACTATGCCAGTAGATGCAGTGGCTTAGCGAAAAACCATGATTTTTGGCAGGTTTCGTGCATCGAATCAGGGTGTGAACTCCGGGGACCGGTACAGGGAAGTGAAATCTAAACAGGGCTCGTTCGCCGTTTGTCTCGCCGCCGCTTTTGCGGTCTTCGTGCTGCTCGTCAGCAGCGCCATCGCAGCCACGGTTAACACGCATTCTCTGCCTTCCGCCAAACCGAAATCCCCCAACGTGAATGAGAATCAACACGCGCGCAAGCATATGCGGCGCCTCGCCCGCAGCCGCGTGCCTGGCTCGCGCGTGACCGCCACGCGCCGCCGCCGTCATCGTTATTACGAGCGCTTCACCGCCAGCAGCTTTGCTACGGATGTCACCGAAGGAGACTCCACTGCCGGCGAAGATCCGATCGTCCGCCAGGCGGCGATCGACGCTCTCGGCAACATGAACGGAACCGTCGTTGCCATCGAACCCACCAGCGGACGCATTCTCGCCATGGTGAATCAGCACCTGGCTCTGTCGAGCGGCGCGCAACCTTGCTCGACGATCAAACTCTCGGTCGCCCTCGCCGCGCTTAGCGAAGGCCTGATCACCAAGGAAACCGAAATCCGCCTGGGCAGCCGCAGCCGCATGAATCTGACCACCGCGCTTGCCCACTCGAATAATGCATACTTCGAAGCCGTGGGCCGCCAGTTGGGATTCGAAAAAGTTAGCTTCTACGCTCATCAGTTCGGACTCGGTGAGCTCGCTGGATACAACATCCCCGCCGAGCAATTAGGCACTTACCCCGAAGCCGAAATTCCTTCGACCCTCGGCGGCGTCGGCAAAATGTGCTCGTTCGGCGAAGGCATTTCCATGACGCCCTTGCAACTCGGCGCTCTGGTCTCAGCGATCGCCAACGGAGGAACTCTTTACTACTTGCAGCATCCGGGTTCACCCGACGAAGTCGCCAATTTCCAGCCGCGCGTGAAACGTCACCTCGACATCAATGACGTGATTCCCGAGCTCTCGGACGGCATGGCTGGTGCGGTCAATTACGGCACCGCCCGCAGCGTGCGCCTCAATTTCAACGAAGAAGAAATTCTCGGCAAGACCGGCACCTGTTCGAAGGCCGGCACGCGCTTCGGATGGTTTGCTTCCTACGCCAACACCGACGTAGGCCGCATTGTGACGGTCGTCTTCCTCGAAGGCGGACGTCCCACCTTCGGTCCTAAAGCCGCCGAAATTGCCGGACGCATGTATCGCGGCCTCTACGACCATCAGTTCTTTCTGGCTCGCCCGCTTCCGCTGCCCGTCCATGCTACCGACGCGAAAACCGAAGCCCAGCAATAAGACAGAATTCGACTTACCTTGAAGAGACGCGGCTCAGCTGCGTCTCCGCCCTTTAGGGCGTTCTCTCGCCACAAAACGCTCAAGCCCTCCCGCCTAATTTCCGATGACTTGAGTGTGACGATCCTCGAGCACGTCGAAAGCAAAGATCTTCCGCTGGCCTTCGTCGAGCTTCCCCCATTTCCGGCGGTCGCCATCAAAGCTTTGCGTGTGATGGCCCGCAGCGACTCGCGGCTGCGGGAGTTGCACGATCTCATCCGAGCCGATCAAGCTTTCTCGGCCGAAATCCTGCGCCTGGTGAACTCGCCTTTATTTCCGTTCCGCACCGCCATCACCAACACGCTGCAAGCCACCATGCTTCTGGGATTCGAGCGCGTGCAATCTCTCGCCGTCACCATTGGCATCCGCGCCTTCCTGCGTGACTCGCTCGAGATCCCGGCTTTACACGCCTGCTGGCGCCACAGCGTGGCTTCCGCCGTCATCGCCGAACAACTCTCCCACATCATTCTTGCCGACAAGGACACGCTCTACACCGCGGGCATCATGCATGACATCGGACGCCTCGCACTTGCCGTCTGCCGCCGCCACGACTACGCGGAATTCCTCCGCAACACTTCGGTAGAACCCTGCGATGTTCTCGCCCGCGAACGCGAGCTCTTCGGAGTCGATCACTGCGAAGCTGGGAAGATTGTCGTCTCGGCCTGGAATCTTCCGCCGGATTTCGGCATTATCGCTGCCCGGCACCACCAGCCGGTTCAGGGGAACTTCGACGTTCTCTCGGTCATTCACCTATCGTGCGCTCTCGCCGATACGCTTGGATACCGCGTCGCTCACGCTCTCCATTCGCCCAGTTACTCCGAACTTCGCAATCAATTACCTGAGGCCCATCGCAACGAGTTACCCGAGGACCCCGCGGATCTTACGGCCAAAATCCACGCCCAGGTGCAGATCCTCGAGCACACCTAACGCCTGAAGCCCGACGCCCGTGTCTTCCCAAAGAAAAAAGCCGCAGTCTTCGCCGCGGCTTAGTCCTGAACTTGGGACGTCAAATGCTCGATCTTATTTGTTCTTGTCGTGAGCAATGCGCTTGCTCATGTGGTTGGCTTCGCGGTTCAACTGACGCTGATCCTGCTTGGTCAAGTGTCCGCCATCGGCGGCCATGTCTTTCTTTTCGTTGTTCTGCAGACGCTGTTCGCCACGCTCGAGATGCGCAGCCTGGCCGGGCGTCAATTTGTCATTCTTGATGCCATTGGCGATGCGGTTCTGCTGGTTCTCTTCGCGCTGATTGATCTGGTTGACTCGCGGATGGTTGGGATCGACGACTCCCGCGCCCGCGCCAGAGGTGTTGCTGGTGGAAGTTTGAGCAGCAGCGGTGCTCAGCATCAGACCGCCCACTGCCAGGACTAAGAGCGACTTCGTGAATGTGCTTTTCATAGTGAGTCAAACCCTCGTCGCAGAGCTTAGTTCTGATTTCTATACGAAGGCGAGTTACTGAAGTACAGCGACCGGAGTACCTAGTACCTAGTACCGAGTACCGAGTTAAAACTAAAAACTTTGAACCACGTGCTTGGCCTCCGCACCAAAGCGGTTTTGCCTTCTCTGGGTACTGGGTACTCGGTACTGGGTGCTTGGTGCTACGTACTCGGTACTGGACACTTCGCCGCTCTCATGACATCCTTTCCCTCCAATGGACGACCGCAAGCGCGCCACGTTTATTCGCGGCTTACTCCTGGCCTGGCTGCCGTGTGTCTTATTGGTGCTTCGCGGCACGCGCTGGATCCCGGACGCCTACCAAGGCGTCGCGAGTCCGGCCTTGTACGCTATTCCCATCCTCCCCTGCGAAGTGGCGGCGTTATTTTTTCTGGTGCGATCTTTCTCCCGCCGCCACCCTCTGCGCACCCTGTTCACAGGAGTCACCGCCCTGTGGAGCGTCACCCTGATCACGATGATGATGACCGCAGTCGCCTCGGCAATCTCCGCCGCATTCTGAAGGATTCCGGCATTTAGCCCCGCTGGAGGCGAGTACGGGCCGAGGAGTTGGTGATTTCTTCGCCAGTGCTCTTTATGAAGGAAGCAAATCTTGCTGCGCTTCAGGGCAGGCGAGCCGCCCTGGGTTACCGTTGATTTTGGTGTGCTGACAACGAGGAATGTTCGGCGAACATAAAGCTTTATGATAAGCGCTCCACCCCTCCCCTCGGTTTTGTGGAATCAGAGGGATAGCGGGATTATGTATGTAATCTTTAAATAATAAGAAGTTACAGACAGAATCCTAGAAACAAACGAGTTGCAGCTCGGATACAACATAAGAAGCAGGCTGTACAACTGGTATGGGGTATGGCCGCAAGTGAAGTCAAGGACATGCGTGGAAACTATTTTGGAGTGGGTTCCGTTTTGGGAGAGGAAACCTGAGGATCAACCTCGGAAGGACCGGACATGAATGCGGGCACAAAAGCATTATCGGGAGGAGTGAACCGGGGAACGTCCCGTCTGTCGCCATACCTTTATTTCCCAGTATTTCCTCGAGTAGGCTCGCATTTTGTGGATTGACTTGCCATTAAGCCTCCTCGTAACATGATGCCTCGATGGCCTCCCCGCCTAGTGCCACGTAATGTTACTTCACACTACATAAAATGAGGCTTACAGACTTTATCTTGGCGCTTATGTCTGTTGTTCTGCTGTTGGCGTCTGCGCCCGCTGAGGTTCAGCCCTTTCATCCGGTCTCTTCTGTGCGCCAGGACGCGACGGCCCTAACCAAAAGCCGAGCCTCTCTCCGGAAGACGGGCCGATTTCTGGGATGGAGGTTTGCCGCACGCTCAGGCCAGGATACTTCTGGATGGCAGCGCCAACACCATGAAAGTCAGGCGTTCGACGCGTCCGACTTGTTTTCTCAGACGAGCACCACGCCCCTATCTGCTCCCAGCGTCCCGAATGCTGGCTTCGCTCTTCGCGGGACCCTCCCGGCTGGTTTTATCCCTACGGCGGTCACGAGCGGCGACTTCAACGAAGATGGCCACATGGATTTCGCGGTCAGCAACGGTGGCGACAATACGGTCTACGTATTCCTGGGCAACGGAGACGGCACCTTCAAAGTGCCCGAAATTCTTTACACCCGAGGGCAATCCCCGTCCTGGTTGACGGCGGTCAAACTGAATAATGCAGGGCACCTCGACCTCGCGGTTACCGACGCAGACTCGAACCTGCTCGAAGTCTTCACTGGGAACGGCGACGGCACGTTCAAGACCGGCGCACAAATGACCCTGCCCCAGATTCCGACATTCGTAGTGGCCGCAGACATGAACGCCAACGGGAAGGTCGATCTAGTAGTCGGTCTCACCATCGATCAGAGCCAAACGCAGCCGCAATTCGAGGTTCTTCTCGGAGACGGTTCCGGAGGCTTTTCCGGCACGGTTACGTCGCCCGCGACCTTTGGTAGCCCCGACGGCCCAGTCCCCACCTCCTGGGTGGCGGTCGGCGACGTGAATAATGACGGATTCCCAGACGTACTCACCACTGCTGCAGGCTCAGGCCTCGCCTATTTGAGTAAGTCTGGGAAATCGTACTCGCTGGGGAATTCAATCTCCCCGCCCGATGGAACCTTCGTGGTCGAACTCGGCGACATGGACGAAGACGGTTGCCTCGACGCAGTTCAGTTGAGCGGGTATGGGTTTCTCAATATCGGCAGAGGCACTTGCGACGGGAATTTTACCGAGGGCGCCGCGATCGCCGAGATGGGCGACATCGAACCCGCCCTCAAACTCGCAGATGTCAACGGAGACGGGCACCTTGACGTCATAGGTTCCGCAGCTTTCTATTTTGTCGGCGGAGGAGGCTACGGCAACGAAGGTGGATATCTGGTCTCAGTCCTCAAAGGCGACGGCACCGGCAATGTCTCGCCCGCCCAGGTTTACCGGGGAGAGACTAATGCATTTTCTCTCACTGCAGCGGACTTTAACGGAGACAATAAACCAGAGATCATCACTGCCGACTCGCTCGAGAACCGCGCGAGCCTTTTCCTGAATGATGGATCAGGCAATTATGACGGACCTCAGGGCGAGGCCATCGGATATCTGCTGGGAGCCGTAAACGCTCCTTACCCGTATGGCCCGACTCAAGCGGTGGATCTAAACGGCGATGGCAAGCCTGACCTCCTCCTCGTTGAAATAGGAACTTATTCGGGCGTTCCTGAGCAATTGACCGCAATGCTTAATAATGGTTCGGGGAAGTTCCTCCCTGCCGTGCGCACTCCCATCTCGATCGGTGACACCATCCCTGTGCCGTTGCTCGTAGCCGGAGACTTCCGCAATCCCGGCAAAGCCGACGTTGTTTTCGCGGACTCGTACCAACCGCCTTTCGACGTAACGTTCTTCCCCGGCAACGGCGACGGATCGTTCGCTGCTCCGACAATGCTCGCCACCTTGCCCAATCCTCTCAAGGTCGTCAGTGGAGACTTCAACCAGGACGGCAAACTGGACTTCCTCGTACTCGGCACCGATGCCAACATTGCCAATTGGGAGTTTGACGTCTTCCTGGGTCGCGGCGACGGTACGTTCATGCAGCTCGCAGCGCAGACCTTTCCCAACTTTCCTCAGGGCATCTCTTACGAGCAACTCATCGTTGCGGACCTGAATCACGATGGCAAACTCGACTTGCTCATTGGTCTGAATGGCAACGGCGGATGGGTGTCGAGCGGCGATGACCTGGTAGAGGTTCTGGGAAACGGAAACGGTACCTTCCAGGCTCCAAAGACCTTGATCGCGAACTTTGGAGCGGTCGCGGTGGGCGATCTGAACGGTGACGGCTATGTCGATCTAGTGCAGAAAAAAGATCCGACGCAGGACGTGGGCGCTCAGTTTTATTTCACGCCTGCCGTTACTGTTTACCTCGGTCAGGCGAACGGGACCTTCCAGCAGCAACCAACACTAACCTTAGGCGGATCAGCCGCACCATCCTTTGATCCCGTGGTTCTCGCCGATTTCAACGGAGATGGCATCCTCGACATTGCCTATCGCTATTTTCCAAACCCAAACGGTTCCCTGATCGAGCCGCGCTTTCGCGTCCTGCAAGGCTTGGGCAACGGCAAATTTGATGTCACGGGACATGTCTATCAGCTCCAAAGTGTCAGCGATCCGTTCGTAGGAGCCGACTTCAACGGCGACGGTCTCGCCGATCTCGTCGAAGTCGTGGGATTCACCTCGTCCTTCCATACGATCCCCGGAGCGGCCGCCCCCTCGCTCGATATCTCCATCGATTCCGACCCCATCCTGGGTAATTCCGACACTGCCACCGTGACCCTCGACCTGCCCGCCAGCTCAACCCAGACTGTTAGCCTGATAGCGAGTGACCCGGCAATCCAGATTCCTGCCTCCGTCACCTTCGCCGCAGGCCAGCAAACCCAAAGCTTCAATTTCACTCTGGGCTCTGCATACGATCCCACACATATCGTCGCTCTTTACGCGACGTTCGGCTCGCAGACCGCGGTCGCCTACGGTTATAGACCCAACCCCAACTTGAATGTAGGAGTCATGTCCACGCTGCTCAACGGCGTCTATCTTCTGTATCAGGACTTCTACGCAGTAGGACCAGGGGAGAGCTTCTCCCTGACCCTTGACTTAACCAGCGAAGGTGGATATTCCGGTACCTTCTCCTCATTTCAATGCATCGGACTACCGGCAAACTCGTCGTGTTCATTTGCGAGCAACTCGAGTAACCTGTTGCCCGGGCAAACTACGGGTGTGAACTTCACGGTGAACACGTCCACCTCAACTCCGTTTGGAACCTTCCCCGTACAAATTGCCTCGACGGACGGATTCTTCCAGGCCTCGGTGACGCTCACTTTGGGTATCGGAGATTTCGCCCTCAATCTAAGTCCGGCAATCGTGACCATGGGGCCTACGGGACAGGTATTTCCCACCATTAGCTCTACGGCTACGAATGGCCTGAATGAGAACATTACTCTGACTTGTTCAGGACTGCCCACCGGGGCAAATTGCGGGGCATCCGGCATTCTCTCGACGAATGGCGGATCCACGGCCTTGGCTATCAACAGCTCGCAACTCAAGCCGCAAGATTACCCTTTCCAGATCAGCGGGCAGGACAATGCGACCTCTCATACCATCAACGGTACTCTGCGGGTAGGAGACTTTTCCGCAACGTTGAGCCAGACGACGGCGACCCTTGCTCCGGGACAATCGGCGACGTTCAATCTCACCATCGATTCGATCAACCACTACAGCAACAGCATCACGATCGGTTGCCAGCCCACCACCACGACGGTCACATGCTCTGCCTCTCCCAGTTCCATTACGCTTGCGGACGGCACATCGAGCGTAATTACGTTGACTGTCTCGCGACCCGGTTCGAACACAGTTGAGCGCAGTTCTTTTAGGCTCACTGGCCTCTTCCTGTGGCTCATCCCCGTTCCGTTTGCCATCGTCCTGCGACGGCGATCCAAAGTTTTCTCTGCTGTTCTGTGTCTGCTAACTTTGGCAAGCTTGGTGGCGTGCGGAGGAGGAAGCACTAGCGGGACTGGCGGCAACGGAGGCGGAACCGGTGGCGGGAACCCTCCACCGACTAGTGCCAGCATTCCCGTCGTCGTGCAGGCGGCTCTGTTAAACAGCGATTTCAATAATCAGAAAATCATAGGCCCAATTGTGGTCACGCTTCCGTAGCAGACATACGCGTCAATTTTTCGTCCAGCTCGATCATTCATACGACCGACGAGGCTCTCTCGAGGACGAACTGGTGCACATTTAGCGGTGGAATACGGTGACAGACCGGACGTTCACGGTTTTCATGTTGCCTCCTGTGGTGGGAATCCTTCTCGGGGTCCTCGCCGCTTCGGGAAGTCGCAAGTTCTTTCGACTGCACGGCGAGTCGGCTCAAGATGACAGATCAGGTCTTCGGCTGCGCTCAGGGCTGGCACTTCGAAAAGCGCGAAATGTGGCCACCCATCGGGATCATTGTGCAAATAAAAAACGCGGGCGAGGGCGCCCGCGTCATATTGATTTTGCTCAGCTTTCTTTTTCGCCGAGCTTAAGCAACGTCGTAGCGATCGAGGTTCATTACTTTGTTCCACGCAGCGGCGAAGTCGTTCACGAACTTCTCGTTCGAGTCCGCGCTGGCATAGACTTCCGCGAGGGCACGTAGCTGCGATTGCGAACCGAAGATCAGGTCGACACGGGTGCCGGTCCACTTGACCTCGTTCGTCTTCCGGTCACGCCCCTCGTACACGGTTCCTGAGCCATTGGATTCGTTAGATGGCTGCCATTGCGTGCTCATGTCGAGCAGATTGACGAAGAAGTCGTTGGTCAGCGTTCCTGGCCGCTTGGTGAAGACGCCGTGAGCGGACTTCCCCGCATTTGCGCCGAGAACGCGCAGGCCAGCTACAAGAACTGTCATCTCGGGGGCAGTTAGAGTCAGCAACTGCGCCCGATCCACCAGCAACTCTTCCGCGGACATGATCTGTCCGCTGCGGAGATAGTTGCGGAAGCCGTCAGCGACCGGCTCCATTACCGAGAAGGAGTGGACGTCGGTCTGTTCCTGCGAAGCATCGGTGCGTCCCGGCGAGAAGGGTAGCTTCACGGCGTGCCCAGCCTTTTTTGCGGCTTCCTCGATGGCCGCATCGCCGCCCAGAATGATCAGGTCTGCAAGCGAGACTTTCTTCCCACCCGATTGCGAGCTGTTGAATTCCTTTTGGATCGCTTCGAGCTTCTGCAGAACCTTGGGCAGCTCGGCGGGCTGGTTGACTTCCCAATCCTTTTGAGGGGTGAGGCGAATGCGAGCCCCGTTCGCGCCACCGCGCTTGTCGGAGCCGCGGAACGATGCCGCCGAGGCCCAGGCAGTGGTGACCAGTTGGGAGATGGACAATCCGGATTTGAGGATCTTCGCCTTCAGAGCGGCAATGTCCTGATCGTCGATCAACTTATGATTTACGGCGGGAACAGGGTCTTGCCAGACCAGGGTTTCCTTAGGAACGAGCGGGCCAAGATAGCGCGCGATCGGTCCCATGTCGCGGTGGGTCAGCTTGAACCACGCGCGAGCAAAAGCGTCGGCGAACTGATCGGGATGCTCGTAGAAGCGCCGTGAGATTTTTTCGTACGCAGGGTCGAAGCGCAGGGCGAGGTCAGTGGTCAGCATGGATGGTGCGTGATGCTTCGATGGATTGTGGGCATCCGGCACTGTGCCGTTGCCGCCGCCATTTTTCGGCGTCCACTGATGCGCACCGGCCGGACTCTTCGTCAGTTCCCATTCGTAGCTGAACAGGTTGGTGAAGAAGTTGTTGCTCCACTTGGTAGGCGTGGTGGTCCAAGTGACTTCCAGGCCGCTGCCGATGGTGTCACCACCATGACCTTTGCCAAGTTTATTTTTCCATCCGAGGCCTTGATCTTCGATGCCGGCACCTTCTGGTTCGGGGCCTACATATTGAGTGGGGACGCCGGCGCCGTGGGTTTTTCCGAAGGTGTGACCGCCGGCAATGAGTGCAACTGTCTCTTCGTCATTCATCGCCATGCGGGCGAAGGTCTCACGGATGTCACGCGCCGCAGCGATGGGATCCGGCTTTCCATTGGGCCCTTCTGGATTCACGTAGATCAGACCCATCTGCACTGCGCCGAGAGGATTCTGGAGGTCACGATCTCCGGAGTAACGCTCGTCAGCCAGCCACGTGCCTTCGGGGCCCCAATAGATGTCCTCTTCGGGCTCCCATGTATCGACGCGACCGCCGCCAAAGCCGAAGGTCTTGAAGCCCATCGATTCGAGGGCGACGTTGCCGGCGAGAATCATGAGATCGGCCCAGGAAATTTTCCGGCCGTATTTTTGCTTGATCGGCCACAGCAGGCGGCGCGCTTTGTCGAGGTTGACGTTGTCGGGCCAGCTATTGAGCGGCGCGAAGCGTTGCTGACCGGCTCCGGCACCGCCGCGGCCATCGCCGATGCGGTAGGTACCGGCGCTGTGCCATGCCATACGAATGAAAAGCGGCCCATAGTGGCCAAAGTCGGCCGGCCACCAATCCTGCGAGTCGGTCATCAAGGCATGCAGGTCCTTGACTACCGCGTTCAGGTCGAGCGTTTTGAACTCTTCCGCGTAATTGAACTCCTTGCCCATCGGATCGGACAGGGGGGAGTGCTGGTGCAGGACCTTCACATTTACCTGATTCGGCCACCAGTCAACATTCGTGCGGGATTGGCGAGGGCCATGCGCTACGGGGCACTTCGATTCGGTTGCGGTGTTCTTTTCTTTAGCTTCGGGGGCGACACTCCCCGATGAAGTCGCGAGTGTATTTTCCATAGGTTTCCATCCTTCTAATATTGATTAGGTAGTGCGTGAAAAAAACTACTTTTTTGCACGGCAGCGGCGACAGAGGCCAAAGACCTCGACAAGAGGTTGCCTCAGATCAAAGCCTTCCGGCAGTTGTTTGGATAAGCGATTGAAATCGATGAATTCTCCTTCGATGTCGTGGACCGATTTGCAGCGGGAGCAGACCAGGTGGTGATGAGGTTCGAGATTGCCGTCCACGCGCAAGGTGGACGCATGAGGAGTGACCTCTCGCAGCAACCCACACTCGATAAAAAGCCGCAGATTGTTGTACACGGTCGCGAGAGAAATCGATGGAATGCGACGCCGGACCGCAGCGTATATGTCTTCCGGGGAATAGTGTCCGTGGGAAGCGATGACGGCCTCATAGACGACCTGACGCTGGTGGGTGACGGCCAAACCGTGCTTCGCGGCCAGTTCACGGAACTGTTCATGGGTGAAGCGCATGATTATCGGATGAGAATGATTATAAAACAATCAGGAACAGTGTCAACCTGTGATCTCTAAGAGGGCGGGCGCCGAACCCAAGACGCTTTGATGTCGGTGGTTGCACTTCACTGGCTCCGGAGACGCCTCGGATGGAACGCAGGGCGCTGATTCGTGGTTGGCGTATAAGATCGCGATTGCCCCGAGGGATCAAATCGAGTCGAGCATGCTCATAGAAATCGGACATGTGGAAGCGATCTTCCGGTATCCCGTGAAGTCCATGGGCGGCGAACAACTCGAAGTCGCCAACCTGGGCTGGCATGGCATCGATGGTGACAGACGCCTGGCCTTCCGTCGGATCAATGACCACAGCGATTTCCCGTGGCTCTCAGCGAGCAAGCTTCCGGACATGGTCCGGTTTACGCCACAGCGGCGTGAAGATGGCGCTCGGGGGGACATGCCTACGCACGTTCGGACGCCGGATGGCGAGCAGATGTCTGTCTTCGGGGAGGACTTGGCGGCCGAGATCGGACGCCGATACGGTGCTCCCGTGCAGATGATGCAGTTGAAACATGGCATCTTCGATGAAGCGAGCATTTCTGTGATCGCCTCCGATACAGTGAGCAAGATCGGACGACTCGCAGGGCGGAGTTTGGACCTGCGACGATTTCGGCCGAATGTTGTGGTTCGTTTACTGCGGCCGGTTCCCTTCCAGGAGGACGAGTGGGTGGGCGGTGTACTCTCATTCGGCGAGGGGGACGACGCACCCGCCATCGGTGTCACCATGCGTGACATCCGCTGCTCGATGGTGAACTTCGATCCTGACTCGGCCAGTCCTGCGCCAGAAGTGCTGAAGGCGGTGGTGCGTGTGCACGAGAACACCGCGGGAATCTATGGCACGGTCACTCGCACCGGCCGCCTTGCAGTGGGACAGAGCGTATTCCTCCGGGGATGATCCTGCAGAACGGCGTCAATGGATGGTGAGAGTTGTGGTCTGGAGGTTGCCGTTCGACCATACCGGGTGTGCGACTCCGGCCACGGGGTCCACGGTCAGACCCATGTAATCTCCGATGAATTGCGAAGTGCGGGAGTTAATCAGCGCAGGTGTGACGCGCGCATTGGGGGCAAAGGTCACGCCCTGGTTCTGACTATAGGTTGCGTATACGTCGTACATGGCCACGGAGAAAGAGTTTCTGCTATCCAACCAGGCTACGTGCAGTGTTCCGGTGGTGTCTACTGCGGCGGCCGGGAACAGGCGCTGCCCCGAGGCTGAGTCATTCATGGAGAAGGGCGAGGTAAATCCTCCCGCGCCCTTAGGAAGGTTGGAGCGCACAAACTGTACGTTGCTGACTGTGGTTTGGGTTTGCGCAGCATAGACATCGTAGAGGTACTCGGCGCCCGGTACCGGACTCACCGCGATGCTGGGCCCGCTATTCTTGCGATACTTCGAAGTGAAAGACAGTTCCTTGAAGGTCGGCGTCATTGCGATCGGCGCCGCAAACGTTAACCCACCATCGCTGGAGATGGAGACAAAGTGCTGGCCGGTCCCAGTGCCGATCACACTTTCAAAGGCTATGTAAATCGTGCCATCGCCGCCGACGACGATCTGCGGCCACTGCACATCGGTGCCTGTGATACTGACGGGGAAAGGTGTGGTCCACGTTGTCCCGTGGTCGGTGGAACGGGAAAAGGCAATGAACTTCGCCTTGCAGGTGAAAGCCTTCGTACAGTTCGTGAAGTGGACCCAGGTTACATAGATGTTTCCTGACGTCGCTGCGCTGCTGTTATCGGTGGCGATGCTGGGCTTGTCCTCAGAAAACGGGTTGTTGCCGCTGGAGGTAAAAGCGAAAACAGGACGGCAACTGGTTGAAGTGAACACCACGCTCGGCAGCGTGCCGTGGCAAACATAGACTCCGGCTGCAGGATTTACATTTTTCTGTCCGCTCGCCAGCAACTGGTAGACGCCCGAAAGATAAACATTTTCCTGCTTGTCAACGGCGATCGAGGGGTCACGGTTCTCTTGCCAAGTGACACCGTCGCTGGTAATAGGAAATCCAGAGGATAGTGGAATGAAGCTGTCACTCCAGGTTGTGCCGGAGTTGTTGGAGACCGAGTATTTGTTGGTCCCCTGGCCTCCGGAGCGGACAGAGAAATCGGTAATCGCCGCTACCAGGTTGGGCGAAGCGCTGGGATCGGTGACGACGGTTTCCTCCGCCTCTGGCGTGGTACTGGTCGCGACCACGATGGGGCCAACCGCGTAAGGAAAGCCGGTGAAGGAACCGGTCACGGTCTGGCTGAATTTTGCCGAAGTACCCGGCCTGAAGTTGGTATCGCCGGAATAACCTGCGGTGATGAGCTTCGTACCGATGGTGGGGAAGGTGACGCTCAAAGAGGCCACACCCGCGGTCACCGTTCCCACGCCCAGCGTGGTCGTCCCGCTTTTGAAGGTAACGCTGCCCGTGGCACTACCGCCGAATTGTCCGGCAACGGTTGCGGTGAACAGTACCGCTTGGCGCACTACAGACGGATTGGGGTTCGAAGTCACGACTGTCGTAGTCGTAGCCGGGTTTACAACCTGCGGCAGCGGAGAAGACTGGCTGCCTGTGAAGTTCGAATCTCCCACGTAGATTGCAACGATAGAGTGGAAGCCCACCGCAAGCGCGTTGGTGATCAGGGATGCGCTATTTCCGCTTACAGCGGCGCCGCCGATTAGCGTCGTGCCGTCCATGAAGTTAACTGTGCCTGTCGCAGATCCGCCGAACTGTGGAAAGATGGTTGCCGTGAACGTGATGGACTGGTTATAAACCGCAGGGGTGGAAGTCGAGCCGAGGGTTAGCGTCGTGGCCGCCTGACTCACGGTTTGAGTGACTCTAGGAGAAGCGCTGCCGCTGAAGCTGGAATCGCCGCCATAAGCGGCCGTGACGGAGTGGGATCCCACTGCCAGACCAAGGGCAGAAAGGGTGGCTACGCCGCTCCCATTCAGTGTGGAGGTGCCTAGAGTCGTAGTCCCATCGGTGAAGGTGACCGTGCCAGTCGGAATTCCGGAGCCGAGCGGTGTTACCGTGGCCGTGAAAGTCACAGCCTCTTCGAAGGCTGAGGGATTGGGCATTGTCTGCAGAGCGGTCGTGGTTGCGGTCGCGCTGGTGTTGAGAAGCACGCCCGCACTGTTCGCAATGTCAATTGCCACCATGAGATCTATCTTGCCGTCTTTGTTGAAATCGGCGGCTGCTACAGATTGCGAGCCGGGACCTGCGGAGTAGGTGATGACGGTTTGGAAGGTTCCGTCCCCGTTACCCAACAAGACCCCCACCAGGCCGCTATCATTCGCGCAAATCAGATCAGGCTTGCCGTCTTTATCGACGTCTGCGATCGCGACCGAAATGTTGGTGGCGCTTCCTCCTGAACCGTAGGTGACCGCCGGTTGGAACGTTCCGTCGCCATTTCCCAGCAAGACGCCAAGGACTCCGGTGCCGCTGTTACAGGCACTGCTACCGCAGTTGGCCACCACGAGGTCGAGCATGCCGTCGCCGTTCACGTCAGCGACCGCAACCGAATCCGCTCCGGTCCCACCTGAGCCGTACGGCACTGCGGTTTGAAAGGTGCCGTCAGAATTGCCAAGCAGAACGCCGACCGAGCTGTTCAGGGCAGTGCTGTCTTCGTTCACCACCAATAAATCAGGATTACCGTCTCCGTTCACGTCGCCGATTGCGACTGAAGATGTGAAGTCCACTCCCCCTGATCCGTAGGCCACCGCGGCCTGGAAAGTACCATCTCCATTCCCTAACAGCACGCCCACGGAGATACTGGTGGCGTTCGCTACCACGAGATCCGGATGGCCGTCGTGGTTCACGTCCGCGACCGCCACCGTGAGAGCGTAGAGGCCGCCCGAATCATAAGTCGTCACCGGTTGGAAGGTGCCGTCTCCATTACCCAGTAGCACGCCCACAATACCGCGAGCGCCACAGCAGCTGGTGACTACTAGGTCTAACTTTCCATCGACGTTCACATCTGCCAAGGCTATGGCCTGAGTTTGAAACCCGCCAGATGCGTACGGCACGGCCGACCGGAAGGTGCCGTCGCCATTTCCCAGCAGCACGCCCACGGAGCCGTTTCCACCATTGCCGTCGGCGGATTGGTTCGCTACCACGAGGTCGGGATTGCCGTCGCCATTCACATCCCCTACAGCGACGGCATAGGCTCCAACTCCTCCCGAGCTGTAGTCGACGATGGAGGCGAAGTTCAACCCTGCTGTTGCCCGGCCCTCTGATCGATGTGCGGCCGTCGTGGATTTTGCGTCTTTGTTTTTTACAGGATGCGCTACGGGAAGGAATGCAGGTGCGACGAGGTAAAAGTCAGTCGGCTGGCTATAGGGAACAGATCTAGACTGGGCCAGCGCCGATGCGCTGACCAGGCTGACAAACAGACACAACTCGCCAAATCCTAGAAGACCAATGCGCGTGGCGCGTTCCACTGGGCCTTTCGCGATACGTCGGAGCGCTTGAGCAGGCGGATTCTACTCCGAATTGCCGCAGTACAACGAACAATCCTGCTTGCAGAAATCACTCGGTCATGGCCGGGCCCGCGTCAGGATCGTCGCTCCGTTCACGAACGCAAAAATCTGCGACACAGTTGAAGGGTACGTGACAGCGTCTCCCGTCAACACCCAGGTCCGAGCTGTTGGTAATTCAGGGCTTTTTGCGCCACGCAGGCTATAATTGCGCGCACTGATGGCTCTTAGCTCTGGCACTAAGCTTGGTCCATACGAGATCCAGTCTCCGCTCGGCGCTGGCGGCATGGGCGAGGTGTATCGCGCGCGCGACACTCGTCTCGAACGCACCGTTGCCCTCAAGGTGCTGCCTGCCGCGTTTTCGGCGGATCCTGACCGTCTGCATCGCTTTCAGTACGAAGCGCGCATCTTGAGCACGTTGAATCATCCGAACGTCGTTGCAATCTACGACGTCGGAGAACAGAACGGCATTCGTTACCTGGTTTCGGAATTCCTCGACGGACAAACCCTGCGCGACAAATTAGCGACGGGAAGCTTGTCGCGGTTTCGCATTTCGGAGTACGCACTCGAGATTGCGAAAGGTCTTGCCGCCGCCCACGAGAAGGGTGTGGTGCATCGCGACCTGAAGCCTGAGAACATCTTTGTCACCAGTGATGATCGGGTAAAAGTCCTTGATTTCGGACTCGCCAAGCAGGCTCCCACGGAAATCGGGTACGAAGGCGACACTATGACCGGAGCAAATCCCACGACTCCGGGCACAGTCATGGGAACTGTGGGATACATGTCGCCGGAACAGGTGCGCGGACAGCAGCTCGACCACCGCTCCGACATTTTCAGTTTCGGCGCTGTGCTGTACGAAATGGCTTCGGGCAAACGTGCGTTTCGTGGCGAGTCGAGCGTCGAGACCATGAATGCAATCTTGAAAGAGGACGTTCCGGAACTTTCCGAGAGCGGCCCACAGGTCTCGCCTGGGCTGGACAGGATTGTCCGCCGTTGCCTGGAAAAGAAGCCGAAGCGCCGCTTTCAGTCGGCCAGTGATCTGGCTTTTGCGCTCGAAGCGCTGAGTGGGAGTTCTTCCGTCGCGCGAAGTGCATCATCAGCATCGGCGTCAGTACCCGTACCCAGGACAAATCGCCGCTTTTGGATTATCGCGGGCATTTGCACTTTGGTGATGGCTGCCGCCGCGCTCTGGTTCTATCCCCGGTCGAACACGTTCCCTGGAACCTTTACGCAGATCACTTTCCGATCGGCCTACATTCGCGATGCGCGTTTCGCTCCGGGGAAAAACGTAGTTTACGGCGCTTCGGTCTACGGCCAGCCGATGCAAATCATCTCGACTCGCACCGACACGTTCGAGTCGCAGCCGTTGAACATTCAGGCTGACATGCTGGGCATCTCTTCAAATAGCGAGATGGCGCTCTCGCTCGATCGCAACTTCGACACTCTCTGGGTTCCCAGCGGCAGGTTGGCAAAGGCTCCTCTGGGCGGCGGCGCGACTCGCGAGTTGCTCGATGACGTCACCGACGCAGATTGGAACAAAGACGGATCGGATCTTGCGATCGCTCGAAGGGTCGACGGTCAATTCCGGCTGGAGTATCCGGCGGGAAAGATTCTTTATCAAACCACGGGATACATCAGCGACGTGCGCTTCTCTCCCTCAGGCGACCAGATTGCGTTCCTGGACCATCCCTTTTTCGGCGATGACCGCGGCAATGTTTCGCTGGTTGATCTCCAGGGACACCGCAGAATTCTGGCCGGCGAATACAGCAGTGAGCAGGGGCTCGCCTGGTCCGCAAGGGCGACGAGATATGGTTCACGGCCAACGAGAACGGTGAACCCAGTTCCTTGCGCGCCGTCGATCTGCGCGGCCGACGCCGCGTCATCGTAGCCGCTCCGGTGCGCATGCATTTGCAGGATGTTGCGCCCGACGGACGGGTGTTGCTTAGCGCTGAACTACTGCGTTGGCAGGTCGGCATTGCCGACAAGAGCGGCACCCAGCGGGACATGACGGCATTCCAGTGGCCTGAAGTCGAGGACATTTCTGCAGATGGCAGCATGATTCTGCTGAATAGTTTCGATATCAGCCTCGATGCCAACTATCGGCTCTTCGTGCAGCGCACGACGGATGGATCACTGCCGGTTCAAATCGGCGAAGGCGCGGGTGCAAGCCTTTCGGCCGACACGAAATGGGCCGCGGCAATTGACCCCACCAACCCACAAAACTTGCTGGTCATTCCCACTGGCGTAGGAAAAACACGCACCCTTCATGCACCCGAGGGCCGTCACTATCAGGGCGTCTCGTTACTGCCGGATGGCAAACGCCTTCTTGTCTCCACGGTCGGAACTACGGGAAACCCACAGATTGCATTGCAGGACATTGAGACGGGCTCCATTCATCCCTTTGGTCCCGCGGACCGCTTCACTCCGACGAATGTGGGCCTTATGTTTCCCGGCGTGTCGCTGGATGGGAAGTTCTGCATCGTCACTGACGGTAAACACCAATATTGGCTGCAGCCTCTCGATGGAAGCGCGCCTCGTGAAATTCATGGTATCTCTCCCGGTGAGGTCATCCTGCAGTGGCACCAGGATTCCAACAACGTCTTCGTTTCGCGGCCGGTTGGCTCTGACATTGAGGTCTACACCGTGAACCTCACCGGCGGAGACCGGAAACTGTGGACGCGCTTCACCCCCGCCGACAAAACCGCCATCGCCGGACACGGCTCGGTCGTCATCACGCCCGACGGCGCCCATTACGCCTACATGGTGCAGCGAGTCTATTCGACCCTTTTCCTTGCCGATGGCCTGCGTTAGTTTGAGTTCCGTGGCGCGTGCATCGGGTTGCGGCTTGGTCAAAAGTGACAGTTGTTCAGATCTTCTCTGTCTGTGATCCTGAGAATGGAACCCGATTCCCTTCCCGCCTGGCCGCTGTGCCTGGAACGACCACGGCGTGTGCTCGCGACGGACTCAGAACCAGTAACAGGTGTACCGCAAGGACGCCTAGATGTCGAAAGCCAGAGCCACCGTTGGAGTCGACGGACGTTTGCTCCCCATCCTGCCACCCGAACGCGACGCGCGGGTTTGGGCGAAACTCGTGCGGGTAATGTTTTACACCCCGGGCTTCCTGGCAATGCTGCTGCTCAAGGCCGGTGAACCCGAGGGTTTCGGGATTTCGGTCGAACTCCTGATGCTCTCCAGCGCGGCGGCGATCGTCGGCGGCCTGTTTATCGGCACGCAATCGTCGAAGGAAGGGGCCGATTCGGTCTCGAAGATCGGCACCTGGTGCGGCTCGCTGGTGCTCGAGTTACTGGCGGTGGTCCCGCTGATGTGTGCGATTCCGTCTTTGTTTCACCAGTTGGCGCACAGCAGGCTGCTGCACGCGCTGGCCCCCGGCAGTATCGACATCACCTTAGGCGCTTCCGAATTGTTGCCCATGGTTGCGATCCTGCCCTTCATGATGTACCAGCTCTGCGGTTTCGGCACGCTGGACTACCTCGTGCCCAAGTCTGTGAATTGGGCCATCAACATCGGCATTCTCACCTTCATCGTTGCCAGCTACGTTGCCAACCGCTTCGACGCGTTCGACTGGGAAAGAAGGTTCGCCGCGACTCTGGTTGTCCTCATGGCCGGCACCGTGTTCTACGGCGTGCTTAAACTGAGGCAGATGCAAACCACCTATGACGCGCAACTCCCACCGAAGGCGTCTAAGTAGATGGGTAAAGCAATCGCTCTCGGGCCCAAGAGGATTGTCATCTTCAGACACGCGGAGAAACCTGCGTCCAGAAAACCCCATTTGGCTGTTCGTGGAGAGATGCGCGCGATAGGCCTATCAAAGTTGCTCCCGAAAATCGTCAGGCCTGACTTCGTGTTTGCCTCGACATCGACCAGGAATTCGGCGCGCCCTTATGAGACCGTCCGGCCTACGGCAGACAAGATGCGGCTGGATGTCAGCACGATCTACGCCGACAAGGACACTAAGAAACTTGTAAAAGAATTGCGGAAGAAAAAGTTTCGAGGGAAGACGGTTTTGATCTGCTGGCACCACGGTCAGATCGACAAATTGATCCACGAACTGGGGCACAAGTCGCCTTACGAGAGATGGCCGGACGAGCTTTTTGATCGCATTATCAACATCGATGCCAATGGGGTCTCGAATCTCCCGCAGCAGCTGCTCTTTGGAGACGCAGATAAATAATCAGATAAAGTTTCCTGGAATAGAAGCTGTTTCACGCGCTGATTGACCCCTCAAGATTCCCGCATCAATGGACGTGCTCGGCAAATCCTGGTGCAACTCTCAGTTGGTTTCCGCTACGCGGCCATGCAGCACGAAAAGCATTGGGCTGCAATTGGTAGTTTTGACAGTTGAATCTACCTGTCCGCACAGACAAGCTAGTCACGGTTCATGTCTGAAGCCTACCCTACATCTACAGGTTCGGCCTTTAGTGGTAGTTGTCAGTGACCTCTGATCAAGTTGCAGGGGTTCGGGTGGGCTAGAGGAGTGTCATGCGTGTCGCGCGACGCGAATGCCGAGCACTGTGCGTGCGACAAGACGATCCTCTTCCGATCCCATGTTTCCTTCGACAAGCCACAGCGTCGCTGCGTTTATTGGGCCTGGTCTGTTTTGGATTGCTCTGTCTCACATCCGCCGCAATGGCTGCACAGGTCGGAGACAGAAACGTTCTCGTGCTCTATTCGCATGAAAGGGAAATGGCAATCTATGCCCCGTTCGATAGGGCTTTGAGATCTCAAATGGAGTCTGCGGCAACTTATCCGCTGACTTTTTACACGGAATATCTGGATCTGCTGCGATTTCCCGGCGACGAACAACAGCAGACACTCGTGGAGTATCTTCGAGTCAAATACTCGGGGAAACCAATCAATTTGATTGTTGCCGTCAGCCCTCTCGCATTTAATTTTGTGAGCAAGAACGGCGACGCGCTCTTCCCGGGAACACCTGTTGTCTTTGCGTCGGTGAACATTCGTAGAATCGAGAATCATCCCCTCAAACCGAATGTCACAGGTGTCGCCGTCATACGAGACCTCAAGAATACGCTGGATATTGCCTTGCGTCTGCAGCCGGATACAGCTCACGTGATCATACCCGTTGGAGTATCAGCCCAGGAAAAATCCTGGACGGCTGAGCTGCGCGACTCGCTGCGGCCGTACGAAAGCCATGTGACCATCACCTACCTGAGCGATCTTCCGATGGACGGCATTCTAGAGCGGCTGAGGAGTCTTCCGCAACATACGATTGTGTTGTTTACTTCGATATTCTTCTATGACGGAGCCGGGCACTACTTCGCACCCGAAGAGGCTTTAAATCAGATATGCCAGGCCTCCAACGCTCCGGTTTATGGCACGGACGCGACCTATCTCGGGAGTGGGATCGTGGGAGGCCACTTGTATGACGTCACCCCTGTCGGCAATGAGACCGGCAGAATGGGTGCGCGTATTCTCGCTGGCGAATCGCCTGCGGCGATTCCGGTTCGAACCCTGGATCCAAACTACGATATGTTCGACGCTCGACAACTCAACCGCTGGAGAATCAGCCGGGCAAGATTGCCTGCCGGCAGCGTCGTACAGTTCAGCCAACCATCGTTTTGGACGCTTTACAAGTGGTACGTGCTGGCTTGCCTCGCTGTGCTCCTACTGCAGTCTTTGTGCGTTGTGCTTCTAATCGCGCAAGCTCGAAAGCTGAAGCAGTCGGAGTCGAGGCTTAGAATTCTGAGCCAGAATCTTATCAATGCCCAAGAGGAAGAGAGGAAACGCATTGCTCGCGAGCTGCATGACGATTTTTCTCAGAGGTTGGCGCTCCTGGGGATTGGGCTTGGTTCGCTAGAGGAGCCGAACGCTCAGAGCTTAGTGGATGGCAACACATTATCCGCGCTTCGCTCCACGCTGGATGAACTGGTCAAAGATATCCACCAGTTGTCGCACACCCTGCACTCTTCCAAGCTGCGATTACTTGGCCTCAAGGCAGCCTTGAAAGAGCTTTGTGGCCAGACGGAGAAGGGCCGATCCATTGCCGTCGAACTTCAAGCCGATGAATTGACCCAACCTATTCCAGCCGAGATTGCACTCTGCTTCTACCGGGTCGCGCAAGAAGCAATCAACAATGCGATGAAATATAGTGGTGCTGGTCGGGTGGTCGTGGCCCTGTCGACCAAGAACGCTAAGCTGACGATGCGGATCACCGACTCCGGTAAAGGCTTCGATCCAAGCAAGGCTCGGGAGGGTTTGGGACTCGAGAGCATGCGCGAGCGTATGCATTTGATCAATGGCGAACTCCTCGTCCAGTCGAGACCAGGAGGCGGGACGGAATTGATTGCCCGAGTAGTTCTTACCCAATCACCGGGGAGCGAACTGGTTGCAGTCGCATAAGTGCCGCCATCTCCTGAGGGCCAAGACGTATCCGCCGGATGATTTGATTTTGCCGCCGCCCGTCGCCCTCAATGTCCTTCCTTCGTGTCCTTATATGAAGGAAAAAATAAAAGGGCCGCCTGGCAGCGGCCCTATGGAGGCGGGAAACCCGAAACTTCTACAAATGGTGCGGCCGGCGCGTCTCCGTTCCTGGTTTGACGGTCGCGTTGGCAGTCGCCGGTTGCGCTTTTCTCGTTGACTCCTTCGGTACAGCATTACTCGGACGCTGCAGGGTTGTACCCGCAATATGGTCGAACGGAACCGTGGCGGCGAAGGTCGGTAGGTTGTTCTTGCGCGCCTGAGTAACTGCTTCGAAGCCGGAGGCCAGCTTAATCAGCGTCGGCTCACTGAACGCCGTCCCAAAAAAGCTGATCCCCAGAGGCACGCCGAACACCATCCCCGCCGGAACCTGCACGATCGGATATCCCTCCGGCGCTGCCAGACCTGAAGTCCCGTAAATGAAGTGGTCGCCGTAGAGCAGATCGGTCGCCCATGCCGGGTTGTCGGTCGCGCTCACGATGGCGTCGAGATGGAACTGGCTCAGCGCCGCATCAATTCCATTCACACCGGAGGCCTGATCGATCGCGAGCGCCTGGTTGTAGGTCATGCCGCCAAACGCCGGCTGCGGATCATCCGGGCCCAGGGCCAGCGATTCGCAGAGGTCCCAGATGTCCTGATTAAAGAATGGTTGCTCGTCGTCCACGTGAGCGTTGTTGAACGCAATGGCGTCGGCCAAGGTTTTACCGGCCACTGGCACCCCTACACGAGTGGCAAAGTAGTTCGCCACGTCAGTTCTGAACTCGAATGTCAGCACCAGAGTTTCGCCCGTCGCGGAGGGAAAGACGAAGCCCTCCTGGTCAAGATCGATGACCGTCGCGCCGGCCGCGGTAATGGCGTTGATCGCAGCTTCGAACTGGTCGAGCACCAGTGGCGGTGTCGGCACCAACGGATCGAACCCGGTAAGTCCCGCGCGGGTGACGCCGAGACGCGCCCCCTGCAATCCGCTCGGGTTAAGAAATTGCGTGTAGTCCGTTGGGATGTTGGTCGGACGGGTGAATCGCCCCTGCCATCCCAGCGGCACGCCCGCAGTAGCCGGATCGCGTCCGTCGAAGCTGATGCTCTGCACCACCCCCAATGCGGTGGCGGCATCCGCCACCGTGCGGCCATGGGGGCCGAAGGTGTCTTGCGTATGGGAAATCGGCACGATGCCCGCCCGGCTCGTCAGTCCCACCGTAGGCTTGATTCCGACCACGCCATTCGCATTGGCGGGACAAACAATGCTGCCATCCGTCTCGGTTCCGAACGACACGGTGGCGAAGTTCGAAGAAACCGCCGCGCCTGAGCCCGAGCTCGACCCGCACGGGTTGCGATCGATGCCATAGGGATTGTGGGTTTGACCTCCGCGCCCAGACCATCCGCTGATCGATTCAAAAGACCGGAAATTGGCCCACTCCGACAAGTTCGTTTTCCCAAGAATGACGGCGCCGCCCGCGCGCAGGTTCGCTGCGACGGTCGAGTCCCTCAAAGCTGGCGTTCCCAGAAGCGCGAACGATCCGGCAGTGGTCTGCATCTTGTCGCCCGTATCCACGTTGTCTTTGACCAGCACAGGAATTCCATGCAAGGGGCCGAGCACCACCCCACGTTTGCGTCTTGAGTCGGCTTCGCGAGCCTCGGCCAGCGCATCGGGATTCAACTCAATGACCGCGTTCACGCCTGGGCCACCTTGGTCGAGGTCGAAAATGCGGTTGATGTAATACAGAGTCAACTGTTCTGAAGTGAGTGTCCCCGCTGCCATCTGTGCTTGTAACTGAGCAACGGTTGCTTCGTTGAACTGGTCTGGCACTTGCGCCGAGGTGTCTCTCGCGACACTACGGTCGGCTGCGCTGAGGGGAACGGCCAGCAACGCCAATAGAAAGAAGGTGCGAACGGCTGGGAGAGTCATATCTTTCCTCCTGCGTAAGTTCGGGCGGGATATAGCGGGGGATGCTGTCACTGCAGAGTCAGATTGTCAAGAAGACAAAAGTAAAATCTTTGTCTCGTGGAGTCAGTGGGCGGCGGCGGCTTCCTTTCGGTCACCCAGTCCGGTACCCACATTTCAGGTGGGGGCGCTCGTTACGGGTTGAATGAATTTGGAGTACGTTGGAAAGGAGATTCTCGGGAAGTTGTGGCCGAATTGTTTGAGATCAAGGTGGGGCGGTCATGATCACTGACGTCAAAATCCCCACCTTAACATCGTAAATGGCACGACTCGGTCACCTCGGAGATAAACTGGCTTGCATGTTTCAGCGTTTGCGTGTCGCCCTTTTTCTTCCTGTGCTTCGCGGGGGCTTTGTCTGGATCCGCGACGGCGCCAGCGGTGAGTTATCAATTAGTTCATGTGTATCCTCATGATTTCCAGGCGTTCACACAGGGACTGATTTTCGTGGATGGGCATCTTTACGAGAGCACCGGGTTGAACGGAAAGTCGTCGGTGCGGATGGTGGATCTGGCAACCGGGCAGATTTTGAAAAACTACGAGGTGCCGCAGGAGTACTTCGGTGAAGGGCTGACGGACTGGGGCAACACGCTGGTGCAGTTGACGTGGCAGGCGCAAAAAGGTTTTGTGTATGACCGCGAGACGTTCACACTGATCAAGACGTTCGCCTACGAGGGTGAAGGCTGGGGACTCACGCACGATGGCAAACAGTTGATCATGAGCAATGGGTCGGCGTATTTGCGGTTTCTCGATCCGAAAACGTTTCGTGAGACAGGGCGGATTCGGGTTACGGATTACGGGATGCCGGTAGAGAAACTGAATGAACTCGAATATGTGCGCGGAGAGATTTTTGCCAACGTCTGGCAGACGGACAAGATTGCGCGCATTTCTCCGCGGACGGGAAAAGTGCTGGGATGGATCGATCTGAGTGGGATCATCGACAAGTCGCAACTGGGCGGCGATGCAGTCTTGAACGGGATCGCTTATGACGCCGTGGGGGAGCGGTTGTTTGTGACCGGGAAATTGTGGCCGAAATTGTTTGAGATCAAGGTAGGGCGGTAACTAGACAAAGCCCCACTTCTCGCAAAGTACGCGAGAAATGGGGCACCGCGACCCTCTATTTCCAGATTCCGGTGATCACTTTGGCTGCGCCGTCTCCTGAATCTGGGTGGATTGGATCGAGGTTGAAGTTGTCTTCGATAGTTCGCAGAACACTGTAGTGGTTATAAGGGTCGGCGACTTCCTGAGGCTTGACCATCGCTCCCAGAAAAACCGTGTAGATTCGCTCGGGCTTAATGTTTCCTTCTGATTCGTCAAAAGTCACAATCACCAGTGTGCGCTTCAGAGCTTCGTCTTTGGGGAGCCAGGTCTTGTCGTCGAAATGGAGCCAAGTGGTGAGGAAGTTGCGCAGCCAGTCCGCGGAATTCTTGAGTCCGACTTGCGGCTTGGACTTGGGATCGTGTCCGTCGTCGTCGAGATTGGGCGTGTAAAACATGTACTCGGGAAGAGGATTCTTCTGCGGGTCGGCGATGAAGTTGCCAATATCGGTCACGAAGGCGTTGTTGTCTTCGTGGGTATCGACTCTGACGACTTGATGAAAGGTCTTCGTCTGGATCGCGTGGAAACTCAGGAAGGGCGTGTGGCGGCGCACGTATCGTCCGTGATCGCCGAGGAATGGTCTCTGCGCGTCGGAAGCGGCGGGGTAATCTTCCGCGTAATTTTTCCAGTTAAGCAAGTCGGCGATGGTGCGGTGTTCCGGATCGTCCTTGAAGTTCCTCTGATTGTCACTGAGGAGTTGCGGGCTGTGGGTTCCGAAATCGCTGCCCGCGATCATCGCGAGATAATTCGGATAGGAATAGTGGTAGAGGTTGCCGAAATTGCTGAAGACTACGCCCTTCTGCGCCAGACTTTTGAACAGATCATTTTGCATCGCGGACTCGTAGTTTTGGTTTTCGAGAACGACGATGAGGACGTGGTCGAAGTGTTTGGGCGTCGCCGCAGGGCTCTGCGCGTAGCTGAGAAGTGGCAGCAGGCAGGAAAAAACGGCGCTACAGGCGAGCGGGCGGGACCGGAACAGCATGCATCCTCCGAAGTTGCGGAATCGGTACGATGTGGTGAGAGGCTGACAGTGAGTGCGGGGGGTTGTAGAAGCGCCGCCTCTTATAAATCAAAATCCCCACCTTCACGTCGCAAAAGGCGCGACGTGAAGGTGGGGCACGCTTGAGTTTCTTTTACTCTTCAATTACATGGGCTCGGTGCGTTTGCGGAGGAAGGCTGGGACGTCCAGGTCTTCCTGCTCGAAGTTGGCGATCATGGCGTTGCGCATGACGTCGACGGCCGCCGGTTCATTCTGCACGGGGGCCAGGCCTGCCGAGGCGGTGGGATGCTCTTCCTGCATCACTCGGGGGAGCGGAGGCAGATCGAAGTCGGGATCCGGTTCAGGGCGGCGAAAGTCGTCATCACGCGTGACGGTAAACGTCGCGCTGCGGGCTTCGGCCTGACGGCGACGGATGTCGGAGTCTTTGAATCCGGTGGCGATGACAGTGATCTTCACCGAGTCTTTCATCTTTTCGTCGAGCACCGCGCCGAAGATGATGTTGGCGTCTTCGTGGGCGGCGCTCTGAATGATCGAGCAGGCTTCCTGCACCTCGGCGAGTTTGAGCGACGCCGAGCCGGTGATGTTGATGAGAATGCCGCGGGCGCCGTCGATGGCTCCGGCTTCGAGCAGCGGCGAGGCGATGGCTTTCTGCGCAGCTTCGGTGGTGCGCCGCGCGCCAGCTGGCGCTGGCCGTGCCCATGACGGCGTATCCCATGCCGGCCATGATGGCCTTCACGTCGGCGAAGTCACGGTTGATGATCCCAGGGATGGTGATGATGTCGGAAATGCCCTGCACGCCTTGACGAAGAATGTCGTCGGCCATGCGGAAGGACTCGAAGAATCCGGCGTCCTGTGCGACGCGCGAGCAGCTTTTCGTTGGGGATGACGATGGTCGTGTCGACCGAATCCATCAGTTCGGCGATGCCGCGATCGGCCTGATGCATGCGGCGTTTGCCTTCGAAAGCGAAGGGCTTGGTGACAACGGCGACGGTGAGCGCACCCATTTCGCTGGCGAGCGAAGCGATGATGGGAGCGGCTCCGGTGCCGGTGCCTCCGCCGAGGCCGGTGGTGACGAAGACCATGTCGGCGCCTTCGAGGGCTTCGATGATTTTGTCGGAGTCTTCGAGCGCGGCTTTGCGGCCGACTTCGGGATTGGCGCCGGCGCCCAAGTCCGTTGGTCAGCTTGACGCCGAGCTGAATTTTCATGGGCGCGCGCGACATGCGCAGCGCCTGCAGGTCGGTGTTAGCGGCGATGAATTCGATGCCTTCCATGCCGGCGTCAATCATGCGGTTGACGGCGTTGCCTCCGCCGCCGCCCACGCCGATGACCTTGATCTTGGCGTCGTTGCGGGCTTCTTCGTTAAAGCTGATGCGAATGTCGGTGTCTTCGTGTTTTTTCATGTGCGCCGCCTGATTTTAATTTTCGTGCACGTTCGTGTTTGTCTTTCATCCATGACCGGCGCGCCTCAGCGGCTAAAGCCGATCTTAGTTCTTAGCTCTGACGGTATGGCTGAGCCATACCCTGATACGAGTCTTTCGTGACGTCAAGTCGGCGTCGTTTCGAGCCGATTTGCCATCCGCCCCCTACGCTCCCTTGCCTACCAGCATGGCTTTCAGGCGGGAGCTCCAGCGCGGGTCCTGAAAGCCGCGGGCCACGCGGGCGCGATGTCCGTAAAAGACCATGCCTAAGACCGTCGCGAACTCGGGTTCGGCGAGCGTCGAGGGCATCTTGGCCAGCGGAGCAGGCCAGGAAAGCCGCAAGGGACGCCGCAACACCGAATCGGCGATATCCAGAATTCCCGGCAGGCGCGAAGCGCCGCCGCTGAGGACCAATCCCGCGACGCAGAGCTCGAGCATTCCGGCGTGGCGAAGATTGTCACGCAGCATGACAAACAGCTCGTGGGCGCGGGGCTCGAGAATTTCTCCCACCATGCGCTGGGAAATCAGGCGCGACGGGCGATCTCCGACCGACGGCACTTCGACCTCGTTGCCTTCGGGAATCATGGTAACGATCGCGTGTCCGAAGACTTTCTTGATTTTTTCCGCTTCTGCGACCGGAGTGCACAGCCCGACAGCGAGATCGCTGGTGAAATGGTCTCCGCCGACGGGAATGACGGCGGTGTGGGCGACCGCGCTGTCCTGAAAAACGATGATGCTGGTGGAACCGGCGCCGATATCGACCAGGCAGATGCCCAGTTCGCGCTCGTCGGAGCGAAGGACCGAGTCGGCGCAGGCGAGTGGCTCGTAAACCGTGTCGTCGACGTGAATGCCGGCGCGATTGACGGCGGTGACCACATTCTGTGTGGCGCTGGCGGCGGCGGTAATCATGTGGACACGCACTTCCAAACGCGAAGCCACCATGCCCAGCGGATCGTGCACGCCAGCCTGGTCATCGAGAATGAACTCCTGGGGGAGGAGATGAAGAATCTCGCGGTCGGCGGGTAGCGGGATGGCGCGGGCTTTATCGACGGCGAGACGGATTTCTTCGCGCGTGATTTCGCGGGCGCGATTGCCAAAGCTAATGCCACCGTGGGTGTTCATCCCACGAATGTGCGCGCCGGAGACACCTAACAGGGCGTGCTCGACCGGAGCGCCGACGGCGTCTTCGGCCTGCTCGACGGCTTTTTGAATCGAGCTGACGGCCTTGTCGAGGTCAACAATGATGCCTTTGCGCGAGCCGCGCGATTCGGCGACACCGTGGCCGCGATAGCGCAGGCCGTTATCGGTGATTTCGGCGACCAGCGCGCAGGTCTTGGCGCTGCCTACATCGATCGCCGTCAGCAGATGTTCGTACTGATTCGCCATGCTTATTGGGGTTCCTGATTCTTCGTAATTTCGGGACTCGGTTTATTCGTCTTAACGGCGCTAGGCTTCGGCGTAGCGCTGGCTTTGGCCATGGCCGGATGGGCAACTGGCTTCTTCTTGGCGACGATCTTCTTCTGCGCCGGCTTCGCGCTTCTTGGTTGCTACTGCTCTCGCAGGCGTCTTGGGTGGTCACCGTTTCGTGGGTCACCAGCGCGGCCGGCTTTACTCCGGCGGAGAGCGCCGCTTTGGTCAGTTTCGGCGAAAGAGCGGGCGGTTTCGCCGCCCCGCGGAGATCGGGGTTGACGATGATCTGGCGGTCATATCGCAGATCAACCGATTCGAGCTTGTCGAATTGCTGGCGCCATTCCTGCAAATGGGTTTTGTAAATCTTGTAGCGATCGAGATAGTTCGACGACCCCAAGTGGACCAATACCGCACCCGTCGGATCGTTCGCGAGCACTTTGACGTCGTCGGGATCGGAGAGGTCGACTTCGCTCAACTCCTGCGAATAGTGCGCGCCGCTTGCATCGAGTTGGCTGACCAGGTCGTTATAGATTTTCATGCGCGGGCCGCGAGTGGAGAGCGGCTCACCGGCATTCATCCCCAGAATTACGGGGAAAGAAAACTTCTTTTTGCCCGGCGACGGGAGCTCCATCAGCGTCCCGGCCTTATCGACCAATTGAATCTTCGAGCCGACGCGGGCGAAGGCAATCGGGGTGCGCTCGTGGATTTCCACTTGAATGCGGTTAGGCACGAAGCGCATTACGCTAGCGGATTCGACCCAGGGAATCTGCTCGAGTTGCGACTGGCGTTCGGTGAGAGGAACAAAAAAGATGTTGCGGCCGATGTCACCACCCATGACTTCCATGACTTGCGATTTGCCGACGCTCTCAAGCCCGGTGACTTCGATGTCGTCGCTCGACTCGACGCGGAAGCGCCACGAGTGTTCTCCGTAATGGTATGCGGCGGCGGTCGCGACGGAGCCGAGCAGGAGCACGGCAGCAACGATGACAGCCCAAGTGATGCGAGTGGCAGTTTTTTTAGGGAGCGAACCGCGGCGGACGGAGACGCGCTTTTGTCCGCGTAAGAAGGGCGATTCCTGTTCCACATCCAGATCGAGAGCAGCGCGGGTCGTCAACTTCTTCGCGCACGGACTCTTCTGGTTGCGAATACAACTCGTCCTGCGAGATGGTAGGAGACTTCCGCGCCATCATTACAGGTCAGTTGTCGTCAGTGAATCGCTGAGCGAAATTACTATAACTGCTTTTTGAGGGCGGAGGGAAGAAAAATCGGAGTCGGGCTTCGGGCTTCGGCGGCGCACTCGTCTCAGGACGTCCCGGAGAAAAAGCTCGAAGATTTTTACCGCTGAGGTCGCCGAGAACTGCGGCGGAGGTCACGCAGAACTTCCGTGCGAGTTAAGCCTGATGCCCGACGCCTACCTCGATGCTACTTGGACGACCACCCTGGGGCAGGCGACGCGGATTTGACGCATTTGCTCAACGGTCATTGCGCGCATGTCCTCAGCTTGTACCCGGGCTTGAACGCGGACCATTTCGACCTGGTGACGAGCGAGGTTCGCCTGAACTTCGCCGAGGCGGGCTTGCATGCGTCCGAGAGTGGCCTGGGTCCGTCCGACATTGCTTTCGCTCTGGCTAAGCATGACCTGAGCCATGGCGAGGTATTGTTCGGCGCGTCCGGAGAGGCGCTCGGCGGTAGCGACGGAGCGGTCGGAGAGGTTCCGTAGCCAGTCAGGGTTGCTGTTTGCCAGCGAGTTGCCGAGTCCGAGGGCCAGAACCGCTACTGCTACCGTGTACAACGCTTTTTCGGATGCCATACAGTTGCTCCTCACCAAAATCGCTTATGCCAAATAGACGCGGCACCCCGGGAATCGTTAGGGGTGTTTTTGTTAGATGTTGTAAAAGGTGGGGATGCTGAAAAAACTCAATGATGCCACGGTTTTGCAGGCGGTGAAGACCGGGGTGGCCGGAACGGCAGCGTTCTATCTCTCGGGACTGTTCCACCTGCCCCAGGGATATTGGGCAACCATGAGCGCGTTTATCGTGCTGCAAGGGGACGCCCCGTCGACGATCAGCGCCTCGCGCGACCGGCTGATTGGGACGGCGATTGGCGCCGCCACGGGAGCGGTTTTCGTGCGCTTCATCGGGGTAGGACCGCTAAAGCTGGGGCTGGCGGCGGTGATCACAATTCTGTTATGTGAGATTTTGGGGACGTATACCAGCTACCGTATTGCCTGCGTGACAGCGGTGCTAGTGATGTATGTGACGGGTCCCGGGACTCCGTGGAGGCTGGGGTGGGATAGGTTTCTGGAAGTGGCGTTGGGAATTGTGGTGGCGCTGGTGGTGGCTTGGGCGGTGCCGGGAAAGGCGGAGGAGGCGTGAGACTGCCGGAGCGCACGCAGCATGCGCAGCACGATCTCCTGCCAAACTCAGATCCCCCCTTTCGTAAAACTTCGGTAACGTTGACCATCGTAGGACTGGCTGTAATCCTCTAAAAATGCCGCCGCGGGAGAAGTCTGTCAGGCAACGCCGACCGCCCCGGATTCGTGTGCCTAATCAAGAGCGGGCCATTTTTACCGTGGATGATCGAAAGTTTGTCGGCGTCATCCAGCGTTTGTCGGAGACGGGCGGTTCGGCACTGCTTTCCAAAGGACCGATTGCCAAAGGAACCTTTGGCGAAATGGATTTGCGGACGGTTTTTGGGAAGGTGAACGCCCAGATCGAGTTTCTGCAGACTGGAGCCGATGGCGTACCCCTGGCGCAGGCGTTTCGTTTTCTTGGCATGGACGAGGTCAGCACCAAACGCTTCCAGGCTGCCGCCAAGCAGATGCAGAGCGCAGGCTTTGCGGACGTCGAAGCGAAAGCAGCACCGGTGGGAGTGATGGAAAGCTGGGGCAGGTTGCGGGAGAGCATTCGCCAGCTTTCGGAAGTGGTCACTTCAGCGCGGCGATCAAGATCGAAAGTCTGAGCCTTCCAATCTTCTGGACGACGCGGCTTAAAGCCGCACCCCTTCAAAACTAGCTGGCGTTTCTCGCTTCGTTTGCAGCTTCTCTAAAATCATCGGCCCCAATTGCGAGACACTGCCCGCGCCCAGGGTCAGAATCATGTCTCCGGGTTGCGCGACCTCACAGATCGCATCGACTCCTTCGGCGAATGAGGGGACATAGCGGGCGTCCTGCTCTCCGATGGTGCGGATTTCTTCAGCCAGCGCTTCCGCGGTTATGCCTTCTATGGGCGGCTCGCTAGCGGCGTAGATGTCGAGCACGAATAGCGTGTCGGCGTCGTGGAAGGCCTGGGCGAATTCTGCTTTCAGATCACGGGTACGGGTATAGCGGTGCGGCTGGAAGATTACGTGAGTCTTCTTATATCCGCATTGTTTCGCGGCTGCCAGCGTGGCGCGAATTTCGGTGGGGTGATGTCCGTAATCGTCAATGACCGCGACGCCTGCGGCAGTTCCCTTTAACTGGAAGCGGCGATCGACGCCGCGGAAGTTATCGAGCGCGGTGCGGATATCGTCGGCTTTGATGTCGAGTCCTACGCCCACAGCGACGGCAGCCGTGGCATTCAGAACGTTGTGCAGGCCAGGAACATGGAGGCGGAAATCTCCGAGATTCTCCCCACGGTAGGAGACATGGAAGCTATTGACGTGAGCGTTCACACCGGAGGTGCGTTCGGTTTCATGGGCGCGGATGTGGAAGTCCGAACCGCGACGGGTACCGTAGGTGACAACGCGCCGTTGGGCCTGAGGCAACAGGCGGCGCAGCAGAGGATCGTCGTTGCAGGCAACTACCATGCCGTAGAAGGGCACGCGATCCATGAAGTCGAGGAAGGCGTCTTTGACGTCGCGCATGTTGCGGTAGCAGTCCATGTGCTCGCGGTCAATATTCGTGACAACCGACAGGATGGGCGAAAGCTTAAGGAATGAGCGATCGCTCTCGTCGGCTTCAGCGACCAGGTATTGCGACTTACCGAGGCGGGCGTTGGAGCCCATGGCGTCAACGCGCCCGCCGACGACCACGGTCGGGTCGAGGCCTCCGGCGGCGAGAACGGCAGCGACCATCGAGGTGGTCGTGGTCTTGCCGTGCATGCCGGCGATGGCGATGCCGTACTTCAGGCGCATGAGTTCGGCCAGCATCTCGGCACGCTGGATGACAGGGATGTGCAGATTGCGGGCTTCAGCGATTTCAGGATTGTCTTTGGCGACGGCGGAGCTGGCGACCACGACTTCTGCTCCGGCAATGTGCTCGGCGCGATGACCTTCGAAGGTGGTCGCTCCGAGGCTTGCGAGGCGCTGCGTAACAGCAGAGCTTTTTAGATCGGAGCCCGAGACTTTGTAGCCGAGGTTCAGCAGCACTTCGGCGATCCCGCTCATGCCGATGCCGCCGATGCCTACGAAATGGATGCGCTGGATTTTGGCGAACATTTTGAACTTTTTTGCCACGGATTTACGCGGATTTTCACGGATTCAAACAAAAAGCTTAGAAAAATCCGCGTGGATCAGTGAATATCCGTGGCTGCTTTTCCCGCTAATTTTGCTGCCATTCTTGCGATGTCGCGGGCGGCGTTGGGATGCGACAAACGACGCGCGCCATCGGACATTGATTGTAGCCGCTTTGGGTCGTTCAGGAGTTTCGCGACCGCATCGATCAAAGATTGGCTGCTGAGGTTCGGCTCTTCCAGCATGACGGCGGCTCCCGCTCGTTCCAGCGCTTCGGCGTTGCGCTTCTGATGATCGTCGGCGGCGCGAGGGAATGGAACGAAGATCGCGGGCTTTCCCGCAGCGGTGATTTCGGCGACTGTGCTGGCGCCAGAGCGGCAGAGCAGCAGGTCGGCATCGGCGAAAAACTTGGGCATGTCATCGATGAACTTGAAGACTTCGGCGGATCCGGCCAAGCTCTTGTATATAGCGACCGCGTCATCGTAGTCACGCTCTCCGGTTTGATGAACGAAGTGCAGGCCTGGGATGCGAGACAGCAACTCGGCTGCGGATTCCATCACGGTTTTATTGATGGCGTGCGCGCCCTGGCTGCCACCGAAGACCAGCAGGGTCGGATTCGAATGCGGTTGCGAGATGATTTCGAAAAACGCCTGGCGGACGGGAACTCCCGTGACGGTGGCGTGACGAAAATATTTCGCGGTCTCTTCGAAGTGTACTGCGGCCGCAGAGACCATCTTGGCGACAACGCGATTCGCAAAACCCGGCACCACATTTGGCTCGAAGGCCAGCGTCGGAATGCGCTTGAGCACGGCGGCGAGCATGGCGGGACCGGAGGCATATCCGCCGACGCCAATCACGATATCGGCATTGAAGTCCGACAGCATCTTGCCAGCGGCGAGCACGGCACGGGGAAGATCGAACAGCGTCTTGAAGCGGGTAGCGAGGCTGACGTTCTTCAGTGCGCCGACTTGCACCAACTGCAGCGGAAATCCTGCGGTAGGGACAAGACGATTCTCGATCCCCCGCGCCGTTCCAATAAATAACACTTCGGCGTTGTAATTGTTCTTGAGTTCCTGTGCGATAGCGAGGGCGGGAATGACGTGTCCGCCGGTGCCTCCGCCCGCAAGAATGGCTCGCATACTGTGAATATAAATGACCACCGAAATATTTCGGGTTGGCGAGCTGGGCGCATTGAGCGGCGGCGGGGGCTTTGCTAGACTTGCGGCAAAGAGGTGAGTCATGGCTGATAGCGCGCGTATTGCGATGCCGGCCGCCGTTTCGCGTGAGTGGTCACAAGCGCGAGTGACAACAGTTCCCTGGTACATCTGGTCCGCGGTTCTCGCGGTGACTTCCACAACATTTGGACTTTACTGGGACATCTCGTGGCACATGGGGATTGGGCGCGACACGTTCTGGACTCCGGCGCACATGGCGATTCAATTCGGCGCCGTACTGACGGGGATTTCCTGTGCTTACTTGATTCTGCATACGACGTTTGCCGGAAGCGCGGAAGAAAAAGTGGCGGCCGTTAACATTTGGGGATTTCGCGGGCCGCTGGGCGCATTCATCGCGGCGTGGGGCGGATTCGCGATGCTCACGTCGGCTCCTTTCGACAACTGGTGGCACGATTCATTCGGGCTGGATGTGAAGATTCTGAGTCCGCCGCACGTGGTGCTGGTGATCGGCATCTTCTTTATGGGGTTCGGTGGGCTGGTGCTGATTGCAGGGCGCAAGAATCTTTCGTCCGGCGAGACCGAAGAGCGACTGAATCGCTTGCTGATTTACGTCGGATCACTGCTGTTATCGCTGCTCGTGATGTTGGCGTACGAATACCTGGGCGATCAGACGATGATGCACAGCGCGATCTTCTATCGCGTGCTGGGCATGGTGGGGCCGCTGGTGCTGGTGGGGATCGCACGGGCCTCGGGGCACAAGTGGTCAGCCACGATTGTCGCCTCGATCTTCACTGCGTCATGGTTAGTGGCGCTCTGGGTGTTTCCTCTGTTTCCTGCGGAAGCGAAGCTTGGTCCCGTATTTACGAAGGTGACGCACATGCTTCCGCTGGGATTTCCCGTGCTGTTGCTTCCCGGCGCGATCGTGCTGGATTTATTGCTCGAGCGATTCAAAGATCAGAGAAAGTTTGTGCAATCGATCGCCGTAGGAATTGGATTTTTCCTCATAGGGATCGCCGTGAACTGGCCATGGGCGGATTTCCTGATGAGGCCGGCGGCACGAAATTGGATCTTTGGCATGAACTATTTTGGATATTTCATGCGGCCTTCGGAGTATCACCTGGCGTGGGAATTCGCTCCCTATGAAAAGACGCGGGCGGAATTTTGGATCGGGATGGCGATTGCTTTTGGGGTAACCATCATCATCACCAGGATCGGCATGATCTGGGGCGACTGGCTGCGGCGCGTAAAAAGATAGGCCTTCATGAAAAAACTGATCTGCACATGGGCGTTGTTGCTTTGGGCGACGACCGCGCTGGCGCACGTGGGAAGCCCTGACGTTTTTTTTGAAGGCGATGCAGGGCCGTATCACCTGCTGGTGACGGTGCGTCCGCCAGCGATGATTCCAGGAGTCGCGGAAGTCGAGGTGCGCTCGACGTCGGGCAATGTGAACGGCATTCAGATCGTGCCGGTGTACGTGACTGGAAAAGATCAGGGATATCCTCCCGCACCCGATGTGATGCAGGCGGTGCCTGGCGATCCGCAATCGTTCACGGGAAAAGTTTGGTTGATGGAGTCGGGTTCGTGGCAGGTTCGCGCCGACGTTGAAGGCGCGCAAGGAGCGGCGAAATTCGCCGTGCCGGTCGCGGCATTTGCCCGGCGCACTCTTCCTATGCAAAAGGCGCTGGGAGCCTTGTTATTTGCTTTGATGGTCTTCCTAGCGGTGGGCATTGTCTCCATCGCTTGGGCTGCTGCGAGAGAGGGTTCGCTCGCTCCGGGCATCGCTCCCGAGGCCAGCAACATGCGCAAGGGACGCATCGCTTTGATCGTGGCCACCGTGCTGGTGCTAGGCATGTTGTTCCTGGGAAATTCGTGGTGGGATTCAGAGGCCACCTCGCAGAAGCAGGACATGCTGTATAAAGCGCCTCCACTGAAGGCTGCGCTGGTGAATGGCGATCACTTGACGCTGCAAATTGGATCGTCGTACTGGCATGAACTCCGCAAGGATGCCTGGTCGATGAAACTGATTCCCGATCACGGACACCTGATGCATCTGTTCCTGTTGCGGGTGCCGGCGATGGACCGCTTTTATCATTTGCATCCCGAGCAGGCGCAAGATGGAACCTTTGCGCTCGATCTTCCGTCGATGGATACCGGACATTACAAGATTTTCGCCGACGTGGTGCGCGAGACCGGATTTCCAGACACCATGGTGACGGAGATCGATCTTCCCCAAATCGCGGGCAAGCCGCTGGCGGGCGATGATTCCGATGTGAGTGCGGCGGCCTTCAACGATGCGCATGCGACGCAGGTCTCAGCGCTGGCGGATGGCGGCAGGATGGTTTGGGAACGCGATGCTTCGTCCCCTGCGATAGGAAAGCTGACCTGGTTCCGCTTCAAGGTCGAAGATAAAGATGGAAAGCCAGTGAGCGACCTTGAACCTTATATGGGAATGGCTGGGCATGCGGTGTTTGTGCGCTCGGATGAAAATGTGTTCGCGCATATTCATCCAGCGGGATCGGTGCCGATGGCGGCGCTGGCGGTGGCACAGAATGATTCAGGCATGAAACATGACATGGCGATGGCGATGCCGCCGGAGGTTTCGTTTCCATATGGCTTCCCTGCTGCCGGAGACTACCGATTGTTTGTACAAGTGAAGCGCGGCGGACAAGTGGAAACCGGAGTGTTTGATACGAGGGTGCAGTAGCTGAATGCCTCAGGCGCTAAAGCGCGTCATTGACCCATCTCAACGGCACGAGTGAACTCGTGCCCTTCCAAATCTTGTTAGTCCGCCTGCCTTGAGACGTTCAGCAGAACTCCCACACAAGCGAGCGTTATGAAGAGAGACGAGCCTCCGTAGGAGACGAACGGGAGCGGGATGCCTTTGGTCGGCATCAGTCCGAGGACGACGCTGATGTTGATGAAGGCCTGCACGACCACCATGCTGGTGATGCCGACGGCGAGGAAGCGTCCGAAGGTGTCTTCGACGTGGATGGCGGTGCGAATACCGCGCCAGAGGAAGATGGCGAACAGCGCGACAATAATCAGCGATCCTAGAAGTCCGAGCTCCTCTGCTGTGACGGCGAAGATGAAGTCGGTGTGCGGTTCGGGCAAGTAAAACAGCTTCTGCTTCCCTTCCATCAGGCCTACGCCGGTGATTCCACCGGTGCTTACCGCAATCAGAGATTGAATAATGTGGAAGCCCCGGCCTTGGGGATCGGAGTAAGGATTCAGAAATGCCAGGATGCGGTCGCGGCGGTAGGCGACGTGAAAGATCAGAAAATAGAGCGGCAGCAGCGACGCAGCGAAAGCGTACCCCAGATAACGCATGTCGAGGCCGGCGACAAAGAGGATGCATCCGGTAATGGCCGCGCAGGCGATGGCGGTGCCGAGATCGGGCTGGAAGACGATCAGTCCGATGAAAATCAGTGTCGGCAAGACGGCCGGAAGCAGCGTGTTGCGCCAGTCGTCCATCGACTTGGTACGGCTCTCGAGGAAGAAGGCTAGAAAGAGGATCAGTGCGGGCTTGGCCATCTCGGAGGGTTGGAAGGAGAAGCCTCCCCAATGGATCCAGCGATGGGTGTTATGCGCGCGGTCGAGGAAGAAAACGGAGATCAGCATCAGCGACGTGATGCCCAGAAGCGAGAAGACCACCGCGGGATGCTTGTAGCGGCGATAGTCAAGTTTCATGCCAACCAGCATGGCTCCGATGCCGGCGACAGCCCACGCGAGTTGGCGCAGAAGGAAGGTGTATCCCGAGCCGTAGCGCTCTTTGGCCATGACGGCCGAGGCGCTGAAGACCATGACGAGGCCAACAAAGACGAGGACCAGGGTCACGACAAACAACCAGCGATCGACACTGACGCGCTTCGCCATGAAAACTCATTTCATCAGAGGTGGAGAGAGTTTCTGCCTGTGGATTCAGTGTGGGGAGTGACTGAGTTGGTTCACGTTCAGCTTTGGAGGGACCTCACCAAGTCTTTGAAGGCGCGGCCACGGTGTTCGTAGCTTTTGAACTGGTCGAAGCTGGCACAGGCTGGCGCGAGGAGGACGATGTCTCCTGCTTGGGCCGACGCGGCGGCGCGCTTCACCGCGTTTTCGAGCGTCTCGGCGTGGACGATCTCGGCTTTAATCTGGGATTCGATTTTCGCGGCGGCGGCTCCGATGGTGTACACGCGCTTCACTCTGGCGCGTAGCAGGTCGTTGAGCACGGTGTAGTCACTGCCTTTGTCTTTTCCGCCGAGGATCAGATGAACGTTCGCAGGGAATGATTCCAGAGCTTTGATGGTGGCGTCGACGTTGGTAGCCTTCGAGTCGTTGAAGTATTCCACTCCGCGCACGGTCGCGACGTATTCGAGGCGGTGCTCGACGGCCATGAACTCTCGAATGGCTTTTGCGATTTTCTCGGGGCTGCAATCCATGAGCATGCCGACGCAGACACCCGCGAGAACGTTTTCGACGTTGTGATTGCCCTTCAGCGGGATCTCAGAGACCTGCAGGATTTCGCGCTGTCCGTCTTTGTCGCGGAACAGGATCTTCCCTTCTTTCGCGTAGGCGCCCTGCTCGACTTCCTTCTTGCGGCTGAACCAGTACACGGTGCCCTTGGTTCGAGCCGCGAGTTCGACGCAGGTGGGATCGTCGGCGTTCAGAACGGTGAAATCTGGCGAGGTCTGATTCTCGAAGATGCGGGCCTTGGCGTCCGTGTAGGCGGCGAAGGTGCGATGGCGGTCGAGATGATCGGGCGTGACATTGAGGATGACAGCAACTTTGGGACGGAAGGTATGAATCGTCTCGAGTTGGAAACTGGACACTTCGAGAACAGCGACCGTGTCAGGAGTGGCTTGTTCGACCAGCGAAATCGCGGGCGTGCCGATGTTTCCGCCGACGACGGTGGGGAAACCTCCGGCAGCGATGATTTCTCCGGCGAGCGTCGTCGTGGTGGTCTTGCCGTTCGATCCGGTGATGGCGACCAGCGGGCCGCGCAGAAATTGGGCTGCGAGCTCAATTTCTCCTATAACGGTTTCGCCTAAAGCGCGGGCTTGGACCAAGGGCGGAGCGTCGACAGGGACGCCAGGGCTGACCACGATCAGGTCTTGTCCGCGAAAGGTGCGCTCGCCGTGGCCTCCGGTTTCGACGGCGATTCCTTGATCTAGAAGGGTGGGAATGTCTTCGCCGATCTCGGCTTCGGGCTTGGCGTCAGAGACCGTGACGCGAGCGCCGTGAGCTTTCAGGAAGAGAGCCGAGGCAACTCCGGATTTGCCGAGGCCGACTACGAGCGCGCGTTTGTTGGTCAGGTCCACGGATCTATTTCACCACAGAGGCACAGAGAAAAGCTGGCACTTCATTCTATTCGTGAGGCGAGCCTATCTTAGTTTCAGAGTTGTCAGTGCGAATAGCGCGAATACTAGGCTGGCGATCCAGAAGCGCACGATGATTTTCGATTCTGACCAGCCCAACAATTCAAAGTGATGGTGCAGAGGCGCCATCTTGAAGATGCGCTTCTTGCGCAGCTTGTATGAGGCCACCTGCAGGATCACTGACAGCGCTTCGATCACGAAGATTCCACCAATGAAGGGTAGCAACAGTTCCTGCTTGATCATCACCGCGACTGTGCCTATTGCGCCGCCGAGTGCGAGCGAGCCGACGTCTCCCATAAAGACTTCCGCGGGATGGGCGTTGTACCACAGGAAACCGATCGAGGCGCCGACCATGGCTCCGCAGAAAATGGTGAGTTCACCGATCTGCGGCATGCGCTGCAGTTCAAGATAAGCAGCGAAAGTGGCATGGCCGCTAACGTAGGTAAGGACTGCGAGCGCTCCCGCCGCGATGACCGTGCAACCTATGGCGAGGCCATCGAGTCCGTCGGTGAGATTGACCGCGTTACTCGATCCGACAATCACGAGCGCAACGAAAGCGATGAAAGGCACGAACGCCAGCGGCCAGAGATGTGGATTTCCCACCAGGCTTTCGACCACGAGGTCAGGCCGAAACTGTTTGAAGAACGGCACCATCAGCTTGGTGGAATACATGCCGCCGTTCTGCATGGCGATCAAAGCAATGGCGATGACTACACTGGCGAGAATTTGCAGGCCAAGCTTGGCTTTGCTGGTGAGGCCGAGGTTGCGGCGATGCACCACCTTTATATAGTCGTCGGCGAAACCGATGGCTGCGAAAGCGCAAGTGGAAAAAACGGCGATCCAGACGAAGCGATTACTCAAGTCAGCCCAGAGCAGAGTTGGGACGACGATCGAGATGGCGATCAGCAGACCTCCCATGGTGGGAGTGCCGGCTTTTTTCTGATGAGCTTTCGGGCCTTCTTCGCGAATGTATTGTCCAATCTGAAATTCGCGGAGACGGTTGATGACGAGGGGCCCGACGATGAGGCCGGTGAAGAGCGCAGTAAGACTGGCGAACGCAGTACGGAACGTAAGGTAACGGAAGATGCGGAATGGCGGAAAATAGTGGAACAGCTTCAGGTACAGCAGCCAATAGAGCAATCCGCCTCCAGAATCAGTCGTCGGTCGTCAGTCTTCAGCTTCTAGCCGTTGGTCGTTCGTCTTTGGTCGTTGGCCAAAACAAAATCGCAAACGCTTCTTAACCGCAGAGGTCGCCAAGGATGCGAAGAACTACATCGCTGCCTTCCACTTTTCCAACGCTCTTTCTAACTTCACGCCTCGCGACGCTTTCAGCAATACCAAGTCTCCATCTCGCGCTTCGCGCTTTAGCCACTCGCCTGCTTCTTCAGGCGTGGCGACGAATTCTGCACGCATTCCGGCTTCTTTAGCGGCCTCGACCATCTGTTGAGCACGGCCTCGCACGCCCAGCAGGATGTCGATTTTCTTTTCTGCCATGTGTCGTCCTGAGGCGCGATGCAGCTCGTCGCCGAGCGGGCCGAGTTCCAACATTTCTCCGGCAACGACGATCCGGCGCGAACCGGGCATGCTGGCCAAGGCGTCGACCATGGCGTCGAGCGCTTTCGGATTGGAATTGTAGCAATCGTTGACCACGGTGATGTTACCCAGTTGGAGAACCTCTCCGCGCTTGTCAGCAGGGCGAAGAGTGGCCAGTGCAGCGACCGCTTCCGAAGGTGTGAGACCGCGCTGCAGGCCGACGGCCACGGCGGCGAGGCCGTTATAGATGTTATGCGTTCCCACCAGCGGCAACGTGGCGCGCTCGCGGCATCCTTCGATCACGACGTCGAAGGTGGATCCCGCTTGCCCCAGGGACTCGATGTTTTCGGCGCGAACGTCGGCTGTGGGCTTGAGTCCGTACATTACAACTTTGCCTTTGAAGTCGCGGCCGAATTGCGAAACGTACTCGTCGTCGGCGTTAAGAACGGCGGTCGAGCCCGCGGGTAAACAGGCAATCAGTTCGTACTTCGCGCGCGCAATGTCTGCGATCGATTTAAAGAATTCCAAGTGGACGGGCGCGACGTTCGTGACTACTCCCAGGTTCGGTTGGGCGATGTTAGCCAAGGCCGTAATTTCTCCGGCATGCGACATGCCCATTTCGATCACGGCGATTTCGTGCTCAGGTTCGAGTTTGAGCAGCATCAAGGGCAGGCCGAAGTGATTGTTTAAATTGCCTTCTGACTTAAGCACATGGAAGCGCGAAGAGCCAGCACATGCGCGATGGCTTCCTTGGTAGTGGTCTTCCCCGCCGACCCGGTGATGCCGACCACTGGTTTGGCCCAAAGTCGGCGAACGGCGGTAGCAAGAGTCTGCAGAGCCAGCAAAGTATCGTCAACGGTCAACACCGGCGCTGTCGCGGGATAGCGCGTGGCTGATCTTTTCGGACGACGGCCGCGACCGCGCCTTTGGCGAGGGCTTCGGAGACGAAATCGTGTCCATCAAGCCGTTCACCCTTCACGGCAAAGAAGAGATCACCTTGCCGGATGTTTCGCGAGTCGATGGAATAAGCCTGCGCGACCGCCTGCAGATCATAATCGCCGCCAGCGCTCAGGAACTCGGCAACTCGCGAAAGCGGCAGCTTCATTTGCGGGCACCCGCTTGCGCCGTTTCACAGCTGTATCCGGCCTGATGCAGAGACTTCCGCGGGAAACCTCGACGTCGTCGAAAGGCGCCGAACCCTCGCGGCTGACCTGAACTTTCTCATGTCCCTTGCCGGCGATCAGCACGATGTCGCCGGGAGCGGCTTCAGAAATCGCGAGCGCGATGGCTTTTCGGCGGTCGGGCTCGACTTTGTACTTTGCGCCCGAACGCTGCAATCCGACCATGGCATCATTGATGATAGCGAGCGGATCTTCGCTGCGGGGATTGTCGGAAGTGAGCACGACGAAATCGCTGCCGCGTCCAGCAGCCTCACCCATTAATGGACGCTTGGCGCGATCACGGTCGCCACCGCATCCGAACAGCGTGATCACGCGGCCCTTGGTGGCTTGACAAACTCACGCGCCAGATTCGTCAGATTGCGCAGAGCGTCGTCGGTGTGCGCATAGTCAACCACGACCGTGAAAGGCTGAAGGCAGTCGACGCGTTCGAAGCGGCCAGGCACTGGGTAAGCGTCTCAATGCCCTTCACGATGGCGTCATGCGGGCAGCCGCGGGCATAAGCTGCGGCAGCAGCTGCCAGGCTGTTGTAGACATTCACTCTGCTAATCAGTGGCAAAAACAACGCCAGCTTGTCAGCGGGCATGACGAGATCAAAACGCGTGCCGCGGGGGTGATTTCTGTCTTCTCGGCGTGGAAATCACCTTTGGTGAGGCCATAGGTCAGAACCTAGCGAGCTGCGTTTCTTACTGAGCGGCAAAAGCTTCTGGCCGTACTCATCGTCGATGTTGATCACCGCGGCGCGCGGGGGCTCGGTGCCACATCCTTCAAAAAGAATCTGCTTCGATGCGAAATACTCGTCCATGGTGTGGTGATAGTCGAGGTGATCGCGCGTGAGGTTGCTGAAAACGGCAACATCGAAGGGAATACGCAAAACGCGCTGCTGCGCGAGGGCGTGAGAAGAGGCTTCCATCACCGCCTCAGTAGCGCCGTGGCCAGGGCGTCCGCGAGCATGCGGTTGAGCTCCAGCGCTTCGGGAGTAGTGTGGGGCGCGGGCAAGACTCTTCCGGCCACGTGGTACTCGATCGTCCCGATCAGCGCGCTCTTGCGACCAGCCGCGTTAAAGATCGACTCGACCAGAAATGTCGTGGTGCTTTTGCCGTTGGTCCCGGTAATCCCGTGATGGTGAGTTTTTCAGCGGGACGGTGGTAGAAGTTCGCGCTCAAGCTTGCGAGGGCACGGCGGCCGTGCGCACTTGCGCCCAAGCCACGGCTTCGCGGGGCTTTTCGCTCGCGGAGTCGGTGACGACTGCAACAGCACCAGCGGCGATGGCTTTATCAATAAATTGATTGCCGTCGCTCGATTCTCCCTTCATGGCAACGAAGGCATCGCCGGGCTTAATCGGCGCGAGTCGTATTCCAACCCGCGGACGCTCGGGTTGCCACTCTGCGCGAGGATCTCCGCGCCCTGGAGGAGGTCCTGAAAGGTCATTGGAGTGAATTATAGGACACAGACACCAGTCGGTCGGCAGCAGCTTTGGGCTCGTGAACAGTGGCAATTGTCTCGCGTGCACTTATCGTCCAAACTTGACGATCACGTGCGATCCGGCGGAACGCGCGCCCCGGCCGCGGGGATTGATCATGAGCAAGACCGCTGCCGATAGCGTCGAGATCGAGGCTGTTTTCCTCCGCCATTTCGATGGCGCGGCGTACGGTTTTCCCCAGGAATGAGGGCACCACGATGCCACCTTGCTCGGCGTCGAGAACCACCGTGCCGGAAGCATGATCTACGACCGGGGCAGACTGGCGGCGGATTTGCGCCTGCCGAGGTTTGGTCGGGTGCGGGCGCGGGTATGGCGTCTCGCTCACGCATTGCCGCGGGCACTACACCCGAGGAAGCGACTTCCGGCGTTGGTTTCGTCTGCGGAGCGGGCGGCGGCGCCAGTGGGTCACCGCCATCGGCGACTTCTAATGTGTCTCCCAGGCGATCGGGAGAGCCTTCTTCCAGATCCTGCGGCTTGGCTTGTTTCGCAGCCAGCAGGAGCTGGCGGTTGGCCGGGAGATCGACATCGTGCGTCGTGTGCAGGTACTCCAACGTTTGTTGCGCGATGCGCTGGAAAACGGGTGCCCCAACTTCTCCGCCGTGGTGACCTCCCACGGGCGAGTCGAGGATGACACAGATGGTGACAACGGGAGTATTCACTGGAGCAAATCCGGCAAACGACGCAATGTATTGGGTACGCGAATAGGTATGAGTCTTGGGATCGATCTTCTGCGCAGTACCGGTCTTCCCCGCCGAGCTGTAGCCCTCAAGGATCGCTTTCTTGCCCGTGCCATGAAGGACGACACCTTGCATCATCTGCTTCATCTCGGCGGCGGTTGTAGCGCGCAATGACTTGGCGACCGTCTCCGGGGTGAAAGGCGATCATCTGCGGCGCGGCCTTGCGGGGCCGTAGTTGCAGCTACAATTCGCGATGGAACCCAGACGCCATCGTTCGCTATCGTCGAGACCATGCCTGCTAGTTGCAGCGGAGACACGCCGATCTCCTGCCCCATCGAAATGGCGCCGATCGAAACCTTCGACCATTTGCTGAGCGGCTTCGCCATGCCGCGCGTCTCTCCGGGGAGTTCGATGCCGGTTTGCTGACCGAATCCGTAGGCGCGAATGTATTTATAGAGGCGCTCGTCGCCCAGGCGGAGCGCGACTTTGATGGCTCCGACGTCGCTGGAGTGAGCCAGGATGTCGGCGACGCTCAACATGCCGAACGGCTTCCAGTCGTGGATGCGGCGGCCGTTAATGACGATCGATCCCATCTGGCAGTCGAAGACTTCTTCAGGTCGGGTTAAGTGTTGATCGAGAGCGGCGGAGAGCGTCACCAGCTTGAAAGTTGAGCCCGGCTCGTAAATGTCGCTGACGGCATGATCTTTCAGACGCTCAGAAGTAATTTCGCGGGCAACATTAGGATTGAACGTCGGGCGGTTGGCGAGCGCGAGAATTTCGCCCGTATGCGGGTTCTCGACGATGACCGTTCCAGTTTCCAGGGCGTGCGTTTGCTCCATCGCAGTCGCGAGTTCGCGCTCGGCGATGTACTGGATCTGCTGATCGATGGTGAGAACCATGTTCTCGCCTGGATCAGGCTGTTTCTCCACGCTGCCAAACCATTTCTTTCGCGCGTCGACCGAGATCAACATGCGGCCGGGCTTGCCGCGAAGTTTTTCGTCGTACTCGCGCTCGATCCCGCTCAAGCCTTCATCGTCGATGCCAACATATCCGAGCACCTGTGCCGCGAGATCGCGCTTCGGATAGTATCGCTTGGATTCTTTTTGGAAATAGATTCCGCGCAAGTTGAGCGAGCGGATGCGATCGGCGGTCTCTTGATCGGCTTTACGGGCGACCCAGCAAAAAGTATGACCAGCCTTGCACTTCGCCAGTAGTTCACGCGGGTCGGCTTTAGTAATGCGGGCAATCAGTGAGAGCGAACTGGCGAGATCGGGAATCTCGGTGGGAACGGCGAATGCGGAGTCTACTGCGACCGACATAGCCAACTCGCGCCCCGCACGGTCGTAGATGATGCCACGGCGGGCTGCGACTTCTTCAGTTCGCTGTTGCTGATGTTGGGCGCGATGTTCGAAAGAGCCGTATGCGAAGATTTGCAGATAGACGAGGCGGACACAGATGACCGGCACCAGAAGACCAGCACACCCGCCAGCAGGTAGAGCCGAAGATTGGTGCGGTTGCGAGGTGTGTTGGAGGCGGCCACGGATTTGATCCTCGAGACAACAGTGGCGGCCCACTCTTTACGAGGAGCCGCCCACAGAACGTTTTTCGCTAGCCCAGCCTGAGTCTTGCGGCGCTCGTGCCGTCCGCTGAAGCGGACTCGTTCTCATCTCGCTATCCCAGCGCTTACCAAGCTGGGCTAACGGATGCCGGCGCTTCGCGGCTCCTGACCCGGCGAAATTGCCTCCCGATGCAGAAGTCCCAGAACGACCAGGCCCACCTTAAGCTTCTCTATTGCGCCGAAATCACCCGAATCGGCGACACGCTGGCCATGACCGCGCCCGAGTCAGCATGTCGAATCCATATGAATGATCTGCCCTGCTTGGGGAGGCTGCATGCCATGCTGCCGCGCCCAGTTATCGATTCTCGCGGGATCGCGTAACGAGGCATCTTCCAGACGCAGAGCGCGGTTGATTTCAGTCAGTCCATCCTGCTGGATTTTCAGCGCCTCAATCTTGTATCCGTACTCGATCGCTTTGTAGTGCTGCCAGGCGAAGGTCATCACCAGCAGAAACAGGCAGCCGAGCGCAATAGCGAACTGGCGCATTTCACGGCCGCGCGTGGCGATCTTCCACTTTCACCAGACGCGAGTTGTCGATCGACTTGGCGAAGTAAATTTCTGGTGTACCCGTCCAGCACGACTTGCGCCGGGTGGACAGGACGTGAGCGCGGATGACGGCGGCTGCTGACATTTATGCAACTCCAAGCAAATCGTGATCGAGCTGAGCAAGTTCCTGGGCCGAGACGGCGTACCAATATTCGAGTTTGGCGGCTTCGCTTTGTTCGGCAGCGCGCGCCTCGGCGCGTTCGACCGTCGCCATCAATTGGTCAATCAAGCTTCCTGAGTACATTGCATCCTCCAGTAATTTAGGCTCCTACCACAGAGCCACTGGAAACCTTTATCCCGGCGCGGCTTCATTAAGTCTGCGCCGGGGCCCCGGCAGGTTTTCCGGGGCTAAACCTTTTCGACGCCCGGCCCCTAAAGGGGCTTCTTTATCGACGTCTTACGGCATCGCTAAAGCGATGCCCTGATACGAATCTCGTTCCGCGCGCCTGTAAGGCAGCGCCTTCCCGAAGTCTTCGCAGCGTCTCAGCCCCGCCCCATCCGTGGCCGGCGGGACGCCGGCACTACTAAACTTTTTCCGCGGCGCGCTGGCGCTGCGGGATCGCGGATTGCGATCGATCTCTTCTTCGCTCGCTGTCACCGGCTTTTTGGTGAGCAGCCTGTAATGACCTTGCCTCACTCCTTCGCGGAAGGCATCTTTTACGATGCGGTCCTCCAGCGAGTGGAAGCTGATGATCACTACCCGTCCGCCGGCTTCAGCAGCTGCGGGGCCGCTTTCAGCAACTCCCGCAGATCGTCCAGTTCATGGTTTACGAAGATTCGGAGAGCTTGAAAGGTACGCGTCGCCGGATGAATTCGCCTTTCAGCTTGGTTCATTGGCCGGGCCGCGGCTGAGACGACATCCGCAAGTTGCACGGTAGTTCGTATCGGCCGCGACCGGACAATGGCTCTGGCGATTCTCCGCGACCTCCTTTCCTCACCGAATTCGTAAATCAGGTCGGCAAGCTCGCGCTCGTCGAACTGGTTTACCACTTGTTCGGCGGTGAGCCCGGAATGCGGATTCATGCGCATTTCGAGCGGTCCCTCCGCCTGAAAACTAAAGCCACGCGCGGCGTCACCGAGTTGAAGACTGCTTACTCCAATGTCTGCCAGAATGCCGTCGATGGTCTTTGGTCGTTGGTCGTTGGCAATCTCTGCGAACGAACAGTGCAACAGACTCCACCTTTGGCCAGTCCTGCATCGCCTCTTGGCTAACGACCAACGACGAACGACCAACGACTAGCCTTTCGCGGGCTTTTTCCAACGCTGCAGGATCTTTATCGAGCCCAATCAAATGTCCCGGTGCGCCGAGGCGTTTTGCGATTTCGTAACTGTGCCCGCCCAAGCCCACCGTGGCGTCGATATACGTCCCGCCGCGCTTCATGTTTAGAAAATCGATCGCTTCTTTTAAAAGAACTGGAACATGCCCACTGCCATGCCCAACCCCCTGAGGGGTGTCTGCTGAACCCTCGCCCACTAGATACCCAACTCGTTGAGCGTGTTCTCATCGTCAGGAGTGAACGCCGTCTCCTCGATTTCCTTACGGAACATCTCCAGGTTGCGAACCACGAGATAGGTCAGGTTGCCCAGGACCGCGACCTCGCCTTTGATCTGCGCCGAGTCGCGCAGCAGTTGCGGGATCAGCAACCGCCCCTGGCCATCCATCTCGACCGTTTGCCCGTAGTAGTTCACCCGGTCCAGAAATTTCTTCTTCGTGGGATTGAAAGTGGAGAGCCCTGCCAACTTCTGCTCGATCCGCTCCCATTCCTCGAAGGGATATACTTGGGCACTCTTGCCGTCCAAGCTGGTTATGTAAAATTGCTGGCCGTATTTTTCGTCGATTACGCGTTTGAATTCCGCGGGAACCTTCAGGCGTCCCTTGTCGTCGACCCGAGTTGGGTGATTTCCGCGAAACATGGCTCAATGCCCGTTTTGGGGGCCCGGTAATGCAAGGCAGCTAACGCTGCCAGGGAGAGGGAGGTAAAAAGGGCAAAAATGTCGGTCGCTTTGGGTTGGTTAGGGCCGGTTTCTGGGGTGTCAGTCTTGAAATCCACTGGCTCCTCTTGCCGCTTCACTCTTACCCACGACCTATACTGCTCTTACCATTCCTTACCACTTTTTCCCACATCTTATGCCTAACTGGTTTATTGTCAACAACAAAGTTGGGGGTATGGTGGAGGGCTAGCGCTCTCCCATGAAAAGCACAACATCTTGGGGCGAACCAAATCGGTGACTACAATGGGTGGGAGTTAGGGCCTTGAGTCTTTTGCTATCTGTTCGCCCCTAAGTCCTGAAGAATGTTGTGGAAAACTCCAGGACGGAGGGTTTAGGCGCTGAGAGCCCGGCTGAGAATGTGGGGATCGACGTTACAGCCGGTCACCAGGAGGACGACGTTTTGAGCGTTTGAGGGGCCTTCCGCCAGGAATGCCGCCGTCGTCGCCGCGCCGGCTGGCTCGGCAACCAGATGCTCCTCGAGAAGAAGATGACGGATGGCGTGAAGCATCTGCTCATCGCTGACCAGGCGAACGTCATCGACCACTTCGCGAATCGACTGGACGTTCTCGGGGTCAGGTATCCGGGTGGCGAGACCGTCGGCGATGGTGTCGCAAGTTTCGGTTGGCACCGCAGTTCCCTGCTTCCACGACAAGAAGTAAGACGGCGCTCGCTCGGCCTGGACGCCAATCACCTTCACTTCGGGGCGAAGTTGTTTGACCGCTGCGGCAACGCCTCGGATCAGCGCCGTATCGCCCATCGGGACGTAAAGAACATCGGTGTCCGGAAGCTGGGTCAGGATTTCAAGCGCAATGGTGGCAGGCCCGGCCGGAAGATCGGAGTCTCCGGCGTCGTTGAGAAAATACGCGCCACGGGTTTGCGCATAAGCTACGACTTCCTCGCCGGCGGCGCTGAGGTCGCGTCCCACCTCGATGATGTTCGCGCCGAGAGCGGCGATTCTTGCGCGCTTTACCGGATTCGGATTCTCGGGCAGAAAGATGGTCGCAGCGACGCCAAGCAACTTGGCGGCATAGGCGACGGCCGCACCGTGATTTCCGGTGCTCGACGCAACAACCTCTGTCACCTTGCGGCGAGACATTTCTCGTGACAAGCCAAAGATGGCACCGCGAGGCTTGAATGATCCCGTGGGAAGCTCGCTTTCAAGTTTCAAGTAGACGTTGCAATGTTGCGAGAGCGAGGTTGCAGGGACCAACCGCGTGACTGGCAGGTAGCGTTTGAGCAACTCTTGCGCCTCGCGAGTGGTGGATAACGAGGGAAGCATTCAGATGCAAGCAATGTAGCAGACCAGTGCGTTCCGGCTGAATTACAATCGCACGCAGTTGATGCTTCATCGCGCTCAGTTCGCGCAGTGGATTCCGGTACCCGTGGAACGCGTCTTTCTCTTTTTCGCGAACCCGGGAAACCTGCCGCGCATCATGCCGCCGGAGAGTGGGACCGAACTGCTGCGCATGGCGCTGGTGCCGCCTCCAGGGGTGTCTCCCGTACAGTCCACGGTAACGGACCAGTCGCCGCTTGCCGGAGCGGGTTCCGAAATAGTTACTTCGTTTCGACTGGTTCCCTTCTTGCCGTTTCGTGCGCAGTGGACTGCGCGCATCGTAGCCTTCGAGTGGAATCACTTCTTCGAGGACGTTCAAGAGAAAGGTCCATTCAAGAGCTTTCATCATCGGCACGAGTTGGTGGCAGAGGAACGGAATGGGATTGCGGGAACCGTGGTGCGCGATGTGATCCAATACGAAGTTGGGTTTGGATTCATTGGGGATTTGGCGGAGAAACTCTTTGTGACGCGCAAGTTTGAGAAGACATTTGAGTATCGGCAACAAGCGTTGGAGAAAATGTTAGGGGTAAAGAAGTAGCAGCGACAGAAACCGTCGCTGCCTAGGCGGACGAGGCGTCCGCCTCTACACAATCATTACTTTGTCGGTTCTACGTAGACGGCGGTGCCATAGGCCAGGACTTCGGTGACACCTTGCATGACTTCGGTGGCGTCGTAGCGGGCACCGACGACGGCGTTTCCACCTAGCTCGGCAGCGTGCTGCAGCATGAGATCGAAGGCTTCCGAGCGAGTCTTCTCGCAGAGATTTGTCAGCAGAGTGATATTGCCTCCGAGGATGGTTTGCAATCCTGCGCCGATCGTGCCGAAGATAGAGCGCGAGCGAACCACGATGCCCCGAACCACTCCCAGCGTGCGAACTACTTTGAAGCCGTCCAGTTCGAACTGCGTCGTCACCATGTTGTGGGCAACCATCCTGCCCGGTTGCGCGTAGCTCATCGCCATTTGTGGATCCTCTGAGCGAAGATTATTCCAACTCGGCGGTAATCACAAACTCGTCTTGATCGGGATCGTACCGGACTTCAAGAACGTTCGGCTTGCAACAGGTCTGGCAGTCTTCGATGTAGGACTGGCGGCGTCCAGCGGCTTCGTCCACCGAAGTGGCGTTCCATTCTCCGCAGCCTGCGCACTGGAAACCGGCATCCATTCTCGACCCACTTGCGGCGGCCACTATAATAGCGGTTTCTTCCGGAGGGCTCATGCTTTCACGTAGAACATTTCTGCGCGCGGGGACGATCGCAGCTGGACTCGCTTCTCAACCGCTCTTGCTGGCAAACGCCGAGGACAACTGCGCGCCCCTGCCGCCGTCGATCGAGAATTTGAAATCGATGAAGGATCAGGCGAAGCCCATCACCAACGATGAACGCAGCGAGCGGCAGAATAAAGCGCGCGAGTTGATGGCCGCCAACCATCTCGACGCCATCCTTTTAATGGAAGGAACGTCGTTGGTGTACTTCAGCGGCATTCACTGGTGGGGCGGCGAGCGGACGTTTGCCATGGTTCTGCCCGCGAAGGGTGCTGCCTTCTATGTGTGTCCAGCGTTCGAAGAGGGCAGGGCGCGCGAGCAAATCGGGAAGTCTCCCGACAGCGGGAACGCCGATGTGCGGATCTGGCAGGAAGATGAGAGTCCCTACCAGCGCATCGCCCAAGGATTGAAGGATCGCGGAATTACGACTGGGACCGTGGGCATTGAAGAAACGGTGCACTTTGTTTTCAGCGAAGGCGTGATGAAAGCTGCGCCGCAGATCAAACTGGCGAGCGCGACTCCAGTGACAGCCGGATGCCGGCGCATCAAGAGCGAGCACGAGCTTGCGCTCATGAGGCTGGCATCAAAGGTAACCCTCACGGCGTACTTGGCCGCTTATCAAGGCCTGAAGACCGGGATGACGCAGGCATATTTCCTCCATCTGGTGGAGGCGGCGCACGACAAATTGGGCTTCGAAGGCGGAGCGCTGGTTGAGGTGGATGAATACTCCGCTTTCCCGCACGGTTCGATTGAGCCGCAGGTCATTCATGAAAACTCGCTGGTGCTGGTGGATGGAGGATGCAAGGTCGAGGGCTACTCTTCCGACATCACGCGCACATTTGTCTTGGGCAAAGCCACTGACAAAATGAAGAAAGTGTTTGACATCGTTCATGCCGCGCAAACAGCGGCGTTGAAGACGGCGCGTCCCGGACTGGAGTGTCAGGCGGTGGATGCCGCGGCGCGCAAAGTCATCAGCGATGCAGGATATGGTCCCGACTACAAATTCTTCACGCATCGGCTGGGGCATGGGATGGGCATGGACGGCCACGAATGGCCGTACTTGGTCCGTGGCAACACGACCAAGCTCGAACCCAACATGACGTTCAGCGACGAGCCGGGGATTTATATTCGGGGCGAATTTGGCGTACGACTGGAAGACGATATGCACATTCTGGAAAATGGTGCGGAGCTGTTCACGCCGCAAAGCCTGTCGCTCGAAGATCCTTTTGGTGGGGCGTAAGGAGAGACCGCCACGGGCACATCATTTCACCCAGTTCGATGGGCGCTGATTTTGCTTGCCGGACTGCCGGTCGTATGGGCGATAGTAGCGTGGTTCGCGAGTTCGGGCGACTCGTCACCAACCCCGTTACGTGCTTTGAAATACGTGCTCGTAGCGGATTTGCTGTTCGTCGTCATCGCGGCCGGAATCGGGGCGATCTACGAAGCGACGAACCGGAGGCACGATCGGGAGACGTTTCATCCGTCAGGGAAATTGATTGATGTGGGCGGCTACCGTCTCCATCTCCATTGCACCGGTGAGGGCGGGCCCACGGTGGTGCTCGAGTTCGGGCTCGATGGTTCCTACCTTGATTGGTACAAAGTACAACCGCAGGTCGCCAAGTTTACGCGTGTGTGTTCTTACGACCGCGCGGGATTTGGCTGGAGCGATGTCAGTCCGCGACCACGCATTCCTAGCGTGATGAGCGAGGAACTGCACACGCTACTGGTGAATGCGGGGGAGAAGCCACCCTATATTCTCGTCGGCCATTCGCTGGGAAGTTTTGATGCGCTGATGTATGCCCATCGCTATCCGCAGGAAGTTGGGGCAGTCGTGCTGGTGGATGGGGCACATCCCGACGAACTGCTTCCCTTCTACTTCAAAAAGAGACTCTGGCTGCGCATGATGCAGTTCACCATGCCGTTTGGGCTGCCGCGATGGCGGGGATGGTGCGGATCGGGTCCGGCGGAAATCGCGGGAATGAAACGTGCCATCGGCTGCCAGTCACACGTGTACTCGACACATTACGCGCAGTGGGAAGCATTTCCGGAAAGCGCAAGCGAAGTGAAGATGCTGGGAGATTTAGGAGATCTTTCGCTAACGGTCATCTCTCGTGATCCGAATCGCGGTTCAAAACCCGATGACGTCGTGGTCCCACAACGCGAACAGCACTGGGCGAAACTTCAACAGAGTTTGGTCGGGTTGTCGAGCAGAGCTACCCACGTCACAGCGAAGGCCAGCGGACACTCCATTCCCGTGGAGCGGCCGGATGTGATCGTGGACGCGATTCGCCAGCTCGTTTCTCAGCTTCGCTCGGCCCCTAGTGGCAGTTTTGAGTAAGTGCGTTGGCGACAGCGGTAGCTCCATCCTGAACATCGGCGATTTCGTGTGGAGCGTCGGCAACACATTGAGCGTCATTGGTTGAAGTGATCGCCTGCTGCCACAGGGCCGCGTTTGCAGGGCCGGGAGATGTATCGAGGCTGCCGAAGATGAAGTGCACGCGGGTCGAGTAGTTCAGAACGGATTTCCCGTCGGACGACAAAATACTGTCCGCCTGCCATAGCGGCACATCGGCAGCGTCTGCATTTGAGCAATGACCGTTGCCATAGGCGGGATCGAGAAACATGTTGGCGTTCAGACCGTAGCAGGGATCAATGGCCCCGGCACAACTGGTATTTATGGTCGCCCCTTTGCAAATGCAGCCTTCATCGATACGGCTGAAAGGTGGGCCGCCCGTGGGGACGACATAGTTGAACAGCGAATCTTCTCCATATCGAGCCAGGGCATAGGCAATCGCACCCGCGCCCGCGCTGTTGCCGGTCGCGCAGAACGCGGTATTCGCAGCGCGAACGTTGTCATGCACCCACTGCGCCACGGTCGCCCAGCGACAACTCAGCGTTAACGGGCCGTCTGCAGCGGGTCCAGTGAGCCACCCCGTGGAGCCTGCGGCAAATGCGGTTTGCACCGCGGTGAAGCCGGCTGCCGCGACGTTACTCACCGCGGTTGATCCGAAAACAAAGTGGGTTTCATAGAGATCGTTGCCCGCGCCGCCAGTGGTGAAAATGACCGTGCCCTTCGACGTGCCTGAGGGCTGCGTGATCTTGATGATGGCGCCATTGTAGTCGGCCACATTCGGACAAGTCACATTGAGTGACATGCAGGAACCGGCGACGGTTCCGGTGGGACAAGTGGCAGACACGGCTGTCGCAGTTCCCAGTTGGTTGGGAGCAACCGGCGGCGGAGGGGGAGGAGCAGTCATGTTTTGGGAGCTGCCCCCGCCGCAGGCAATCAGGAGCAACGAGAAAATCAGCAATGCAAGGAAACCGAGAACGGCGAGCCTCATGCGGGGAAACCTCAGACCTGGGATCCGTAGTGGTTCGGATGCGACGAGTTGAGCGGCACACTACGGCCGATGTTCGTTAGATGCGTAAACCCGCGGTGCCAGGGAAAGTCGCGCAGCCTGCGCGACTTTGTTGAGTGGCAAAACTTTGCACAACACAAAACATTGTCGAGCGGAAACTCACTTATGGCTTAGAACGCTTGCGCGCTCCCGAGGCTGCTCGCCGAGCTGCTGCTTTAACGCCACCGAGAGCCGGCGTACTCCTTCACGAATCTGATCGGGCTTTCCGTATGAGAAGTTGAGGCGGAAGTGCCGGCTCCCCTCTTCGGCGAAACCGTTTCCCGCGTAGAAAGAGTCACCTGGCACGAACGCGACGTTTTCTTTGAGCGCGATCTGGAACAGCTTCTGGCAATCCATGCCCTTGGGCAGCGTGACCCACAAGAAGAGGCCGCCTTTGGGATAGGTCCAGGTTACTTCGGGCGGAAAGAATTCTTTGAGGGACGCCAGCATCACATCGCGGCGTTCGCGATAAACCTTGCGAATCACTTTGACGTGCTCATCCAGAAATCCGTCTTTCGCGACTTCGTAGGCGACGATCTGCGTGAAGGTCGAAGTGTGGAGGTCGGCGCCTTGCTTGAGTTGAACGATCTTCGAAATCACATCGCTGGGCGCGACAATCCATCCCAGGCGGAGACCGGGCGCGAGCGTCTTGGAGAATGTGCTGAGATAGATCACGTTGCCGATGGAATATCCGTTATCGCGCCGCAAGTTCACGCGGTCGAGCACCACCAGCGGTGTAAGGTGCTCATCTTCATACCGCAGTTGGCCGTAGGGATCGTCTTCGACGATGGGAATTCCATAACGATCGGCAAGCAGTACAAGTTGTTCGCGCCGGCCTTCGGCGAGAGTCGTGCCTCCGGGATTCTGAAAGTTCGGAAGCACATACATGAATTTCGGCCCAGAGCGCAGAGGCTCTTCGAGAAGGTCGGTGCGCAAGCCATCGTCATCGCTGGGAACGCTGACGTATTCCGCGCCGTAAACATTGAATGCCTGGAGAGCGCCGAGATAAGTGGGAGCCTCGACCAGCACGCGGTCTCCCGAATTGATAAGCAGCTTGCCGATGAGGTCGAGCGCTTGCTGCGAGCCAGAGGTGATGAGGACGTTTTCGGCTTTGGCTTTGATACCGTAGCGTTCGATGTGGCGGGCAATCATCTCGCGCAAGGGTTCGTAGCCCTCGGAAGCGCCATATTGCAGGGCTTGCGATGCGTTCTGCTCAAGCACCTTGCGGCATGCTTCCTGAAAGCGGGCGACAGGAAAGACATCGGGGGCGGGTAAGCCGCCGGCAAAGGAAATGATCTCGGGGCGCTGCGTGACCTTTAGCAGCTCGCGAATGGCCGAACTCTTGATGCCCTTGGTGCGTTGCGCGTAGCGGGACGTCCAGGCAGTCGACATGCTCCCTCCGGTACTACTTTAGATCATCTCGTGAGTGCTGCCTATTGTCCGTGACGCCTGCCGCTTGCCCTGTGATTCCAGTCACTTGTGGGTGTGATGTTATGGGTGTTTGTAGACCTTGCCGTCCTTCATGACAAACTGCACGTGCTCAAGGACGCTGATGTCCTGCAGGGGATCGCCGGCAACTGCGACCACATCGGCATACTTACCGGGCTTAATGGAACCGATGACGTCGCTGTGACCCAGCAGATCGGCCGCGTTCGTAGTGGCGGCCTGTATCGCCTGCATGGGCGTCATTCCGTACTTCACCATGAAGGCAAACTGGTTGATGCTTTTTTCGTAGGGGCAGACTCCGGCATCGGTGCCGAACGACATATTGACTCCAGCCTTCACGGCTTTGCGAAAGTTTTGACGGTGAAGTTCGCCTAGTTCTGCATCGTGCTGCAGAAAATCTTTGGGTTCGTTGCCGAGGCGGCCTGCCTCTTGAATGCACTCCTCGTCATAGATATCCATATCGAGATAGGTGCCGTGCTGCTTGGCCAACGCCAGGCCCTCGTCATCAATCATGGTCGCGTGCTCGACCGAGGCGACTCCAGCGATAATTGCGTTCTTGATGCCCTGCGGCGAATGGGCGTGGGCTTCGACACGAAGGCCGAATTGACTCGCCTCGTCGACCGCGGCGCGAATTTCTTCCGGAGTGAATTCCTGCGTCTTGGGATTACTGCCGTGCGTCAACACGGCGCCACTGGTGAGAATTTTTATGTGGTCGGCGCCGCTGTGATAAAGCAAGCGGACTTTCTGGCGCACTTCCCACGGACTGTTGGCTTCGCCGAAGTGTAAATCCCAAGGGAGGGTAATGTCGGGCGAAAGTCCGGTCATGGCGCCGGCACCGCCGGTGATCGTGATGTAGGCTCCGGCAACGTACATACGCGGACCTTCGACATAACCCGCCGCGATAGCATCGCGCAAGGCGACATCATTCAGAGCGCGGTAGACACCTACGTCTCGCACGGTCGTAAATCCCGATTGCAACATGATCCGAGCGTTGGGAATGGATTCGTAAGCGACGAAGGCCGAAGTTTTCCTGAGAATGTTGAGTGGTTCACCATTCTCGATTGCATTGCCGTCGGCGAGATGGGTGTGACAATCGATGAGTCCCGGAAGCACGGTCATGTTGGAAAGATCGATGACTTGCGCACCGGCAGGAATGGGCAGTGCTTTCCCGACCGACTGAATTTTGCCATCCTGGATGAGAATGACTTGATCGGTCAGCACCGTGGCGGAGTCGGGGTCGATGAGGCGCCCCGCCTTGATGGCCGTGACTTGCGCAACGCAGACACACGAAATCCCCAACCCCAGCAGCAACGCGAGAGTCCTCTTCAAAGCCCACCCCTTTTCGGAACCCTTAGAAATCTAGTCGGCGGCAGCTGCAGAGCCTTTCAGTCCCGCCTTGAGATCGGCTGCGAGCAAGCGGTGGAACAGATGCTCGCCGGCTTCGCGCCGCAGGGAAAGACGGCCCGCTCCATACGCGCGTGATTTCAAGCCGCGCTGAACGGCCTCGCAAATGCCGAGGTCTTCATCTTGCACGCGCGCTCCAACGGCGACGCTTTGCTGGTTGTACTCGCGGCTCTTCTCGCTGATGTCACCAAAATAGAAGTCGAAGATGACACGGCAGTGATCAACGTCGATGGGGATCACGAAGTTCGTGTCCATGTAGCCTTCGTAGCAGTTAATCATCAGGTTGGGATATTGCCAGAAGTACCAGGCACGATCGCCCTTGCGAGTGGCTCCAGTCGCCGCGTCTTCATTAGACGAAACCATCGGGCTCGATTGCAGGCAGTAGCGGTCCTCGTTCTCGATGGTGTATTCCTTGTAATCGAGCACCGAGTTCAGGCCTTTGTGCAAGTGGGGGACGTGATACCCGCCATCGAGATAGTTGTCGATGAAGACTTTCCAGTTGCAGTGGATCTCGTAGGTACGGCTGTCGAAGTAATGAAGCTTGCTGACGCCGAGGGGAGCTACGCGCCTGACCAGGCCACCCAGAAGACTTTCGAGAGACTCGGCATTGGGATCGAGGTTGATGAAGACGAACTTCTCCCAGGTCTCGGCGCGAACTGGCAGTAATCCATTTTGCTGGCGCTCGAAATTCTTCACGCCATCGAACTCTGGCATACCCTTTAACGCTCCATCAAGACCGTAGTTCCAACCGTGATAGGGACAATGCAACAGTTGCGCCTGGCCACAAGGTTCAGTGACCACGGCTGCCGCATGATGGCGGCAGACATTGAAGAATCCCCGCAGCACGCCATCGTTTCCTCGAACTACAACGATGGGCTCGCCGGCAACGACCGCGGTTACAAACTGGCCGGGCTTCTCCACTTGTTCGACGCGGCCAACCATTTGCCAGGTGCGGCTGAAGACGGTTTTGTTTTCCAGTTCGGCGATGCGCGCATCCACATACCAGGGAGCGGGAATAGTGGACGCGTCGGCAAGCGCCGCGCGATCGTCGTAACGGGCGAGGATCTCTTGTATCGAAGCTGATGTCATCATGGTTCAGCTCAACGCAGGAACTAACACTTACGCTCGACGCCAATAGCGCGCTGCAGAATGTCTAGGAATTGGGAAATCCGTGCCTCTTTCTTCTCCGCGACATCACCGCTCCGTCGGAACAAGCCTGGATCGAGTTCCTCGGTGAGGAGCGCGTCCTGGAAGCGTTCCATCGTCCAGTCCAGAATCGAGACCATCATTTCCTGGTCGATATCCTTGCGCAGTTCACCGCGTTGCTGGCCGAAGCGGACGAACGGAACCGTGCCATACGGATCTTCGGCAAGCAGGAAGCGATTGATCTCCCGCTTCAGAGCCAGATCGGTACCGTAATTTCCTAACAGCGAGACCCGGTAAGGAATCCAGTCCTCGTGCAACAGGTGCTCGGTGCTCAGCCAGCCAGTAGCGGAGGACGTCGAAGAAGCCGTGCTCGCGAATCTCGGCCGGAGCGTCAAGGTAACGGGGAAACGATCGCACCGCCTTCTTGTAGACTTCGAAGAACAGGCCGTCCTTGCTGCCGAAGTGTTGAAAGATGGAACCCTTGGCAATGCCGAGGGCGGCGGCGATGTCGCCGACCCGGGCGGCATGGTACCCCTGTTCGGCGAAATGACGCATGGCGGCGTCAATAATGCGGGTCCGCTTGCCTTCGGAACGGGGGCGCGGCGGCATATGACGGTAACGCGGCGGCGAAACCAGGCTACTTCCAATCCCACTCATATATTGACCTCAAGTCAGGAAACTGTACCTAAAATGAACGTGGATTTCAATTCTATTTTTCGCGGTCTTGCGGTAATGTAGTGTCCCCGCTACCAGCGTGGATTGACTGCAAGTCAGGCGAGAAAGTGCCGCCCAGTTCGCAGCAGATCTATGACGCAATTGTAGTCGGCGCAGGCCACAACGGCCTTACCGCCGCCGCCTATCTCGCGCGTGCGGGACTGACCACCCTCGTCCTGGAGCGCCGCGATATTGTGGGCGGTTGTTGTGTGACCGAAGAGATTGCGCCCGGCTGCCGCGTCTCGACCACGTCTTATATTGCCAGCATGCTGCGCCCGGAAGTGATTAAAGATCTGAACCTGGCCGAGCACGGACTGCGCATGGTGCCCTGCGATCCTGCGATCCAGGTGGCCTTCCCCGATGGACAGCGTGATTCCCTGGTGGGCCGACCGCGATCGCGCGGTCGCTGAATTCCGCAAATACTCTGTCAAAGACGCCGAGACATTTGTTCGCGTCGACGATCGGCTGAAGAAACTTGCCCGGTATTTGCAACCGTTCTTTATGGAGCCCCCGCCGGAAATTGATACGGCCAGCATGCACGGCTGGTCCGATCTGTTCCGCGTGGGCAAGCGCTTTCGCGGGATTTCGAGCAATGAAATTTCGCAACTCATCTCTTTCCTGACTGGAAGCCTGGGCGAATTTCTTGACCGGAATTATGAGTCCGAAACAATCAAGACTCTGTTTCTTGCCAACAATGTCTACGGAAAACATGGCGGACCGTATCAACCGGGCACTGCGATTGGATTGCTGTTCCATCTGTTAAGTGGCGGCGAGCACGAATTGCAGGGTTTCTACGGACATGTAATGGGCGGCATGGGTGCGATCACTCAGGCTCTCGCGGCAGACGGGAAAGAAACTTGGCGTAGAGATTCGAACTTCTGCTCCGGTGGCACAGATCATGACGCGGAACGGCCAGGCGACCGGAGTTGCTCTGGAAGATGGCACGGAGATTCGCGCGCGCCTGTCGTGCTCTCGAATGCCGACCCCAAGCGGACGTTTCTTCGGCATGCTGCCGGCCAGTGACCTGCCAGCAGATTTCCTGGATGCGGTGCGCGGCATCAAGATGGATGGCCCTTGCGCGAAGGTGAACTTCGTGCTGTCAGAAGAGCCGCGCTTCCGCGGAACGCCTTCGCAGGCGACGCCGCTTGAACGGACTTTCTACACACTGGTTCCCTCGCTCGAATTTGCCGAGCGCTGCTATGACATCTCGAAGTTTGGCGAAATTCCGGAGGAGCTTTGGGTGGATTGCGTGGTTTCGTCCAATGCGGATTCGTCGCTCGCGCCTGAGGGCAAGCACATCCTGACTTGTTTTGTGCAGTATGTGCCCTACAAGCTGCGTGAGGGCAACTGGGATGAAAACGCGCGAACTGCTGGGCGATCGCGTGGTGAAAAAGATTGCCGAGCACGCGCCCAACGTTCCGAACACGATTCTGGCGCGACAGGTGCTGACGCCGCTTGATCTTGAGCGAACCTACGGATTGACCGAGGGCAACATTTTTCACGGCGATTTGACGCTGGAGCAGTTGTTCTTCATGCGTCCGGTGGCAGGCTGGTCGCAATACCGTACTCCGATTGCGGGCCTTTATTTATGCGGAGCAGGTGCGCATCCCGGCGGCGGCGTGACTGGAGCGCCGGGTCACAATGCAGCGCATCAGGTTTTGCGCGATTGGAAAAAGGGACGCTCCAAGGAGGCAGCGGCATGAGCAACGGCCACGCATCCCTGCCGAAGACCGCCGATATCGTGATCCTGGGCGCAGGTGTGATGGGTGCGTCCATCGCGTTCCATCTGGCGCGGCGAAAGCCGGAACCATCGTTGGTGCTCGAAAAAGATCACGTTGGCCGCGGTGGCAGCGGACGGTCGTCCGCGCTGGTACGCATGCACTACAGCTATCCGCCGGAAGTTCAGCTGGCAGTGATCAGCCTACACATGTTTCAGCACTGGCGGGAAGTTGTGGGCGAACCCGGAGATTTCCGCAAGACCGGATTCGTGCGGATCGTTCATCCCAACGAGACGGAGCGGCTGAAGCGAACGTGGAGATGCAGCGCAGCCTGGAGTGCACGTTCGAATTGATTGACCGCCAACAATTGAAAGAACTGGAGCCCGACTGGACGGTGGACGAAGTCGAACTCGCCGCTTATGAGCCCGACTCCGGTTACGGAGATGGCGCGGGCGTCGCCAATGATTTCCTCAGCCGCGCGCGCGATCTGGGCGTGACGTACTTGCCGCAGACGCGAAGCCACTATCCTTGCGCGTCGAGAGTGGGAAAGTTCGCGGCGTGGTTACCGATCAGGGAGAAATCGCCGCTCCGGTGGTGATTGCGGCGACTGGCCCGTGGACACGTCCTCTGTTTCAAACAGCTGGATACGATCTGCCGATCGAGCCTGAGTTTCACCAGGTGGCGATTCTGAAAAATGCGCCGGGAATGAAAGGTGGCGGTTGCGCCTGCATCGATTCGGTCAATGCAACTTATTTTCGCTCCGATGCGCACGACAAATTTCTGGTCGGCGATTTCTACGGGAAGCGGCCAGTCGATCCGGACAATTTTCCGCAGCGGGCTTCGCGACGAATCTCTGGAAGAAATTATTGAGCGCGCCGCCAGCCGCGTGCCCAAACTAGAAAACGCCGAGGTGATGCGCGGAGTCACGGGAGTGTATGATATGACTCCGGATTCGCGGCCGATTCTGGGAGAAATTCCCGACGATCAAAAGGTTTGTATAGTTGCGCAGGATTTTCCGGCATGGGATTTAAGATTTCTCCGGCGATCGGGCTGGTGATGTCGGAACTTCTGCTGGACGGCAAAGGCAAGTCCGGTCGATATCAGTTCCGTTCCGTCCCAGCCGGTTTGCGGAAGGCAGCCCATCAAAGCTGAATTCGAATATGTGGACGATTAAAAAGCTATCGGTAGAGAAGGAGAAGGCATGAAAAAGAAAGGAATTCTCGAACGATTGAAAGAAGGGCCGGTCCTGGGCGACGGGGGTTATCTGCTGGAGCTGGAAAAGCGCGGATGGGTGCGCGCGGGTCCGTTCACGCCGGAAGTTGCGCTGACGCTATCCCGACGCTTTGCGCGAACTGCATGTGGAATTCCGCGAAGCAGGCGCTGATGTCTTGCAGGCACTCACGTTTCTATGCCAGCCGCGACAAACTGGCGACGGTTGGCCTGGAGAATCGTCTGGAAGAGCTGAATCGCGCCGCGGTTCGCATCGCTCGCGAGGTGGCGGGCGACAAATGCCTGGTCGCGGGCAATCTGAGTCTGACCTGGATGTACGAGCCCGGCAGCCCTGCCGCCGCGGATCAGAGTCCGCAAGACTTTCGACGAGCAACTGGCGGTGCAAGTGGACGAAGGTGTGGACTTCATTATCGGAGAGACTTTTTCATGTCTTGGCGAGGCTCTGATCGCCGTGGAGCGCGGGAAGAAAAGCGGTCTGCCGGTGATGGTGACAATCTGCTTCGAAAATAAAGACGAAACCGCCGACGGCAAGATCCGCCGCCGAGTCGGCGAAAGCGTTGCTCGATGCTGGTGCCGACGTTGTCGGCATGAATTGCTTGCGGCCACCAGAACACATGCTGGGGCCGATGGAAAAGATGCGGAGAGCTGTCTCAGGCTATCTGGCTTGCCAGCCGGTGGGATATCGAACGCCGAAAGAGAAACCCGACTTCACCAGCCTGCCGGATTTCCCCTACGCGCTCGATCCGTTGCAGCTCACGCGCAAAGAGATGGGCGAATATGCGTCACAGCGCGTGACATCGGGATCAACTACATCGGCTCCTGCTGCGGTTCTGTGGCGATCCATGTTCGCGAAATGGCCCGCGCGCTCGGAAAACTTCCTGACGATCAGAGAGTTTGGAAGAAAGGCGGAGAAAAGCCGATGTCCGCATATGAATACTACGGACACGACGACCCGGTCGCGACTAAGAAATAACTGGAATAAGAGAGGGCCATTCCCCCGAATGTCCCCCTCTATTCTCTCTCGCCAAAAAAAGGGGCCGGCGCAAGGCCAGCCCGGGGAGAGATACTCCAGGAAAACAAGGTTCACCTACGAGGACGTTGCCGCAAAAGATAAGGTCCCGGGACTGATCATCCAGAACGGGCCAGCAGCGGCACCCGTTCTTAATTAAGAAGAATCTATCGTTTTGCCGCGCGCGCGTTGTCAAGCGCCTGTCATTTTCTTGTCAATTGAGGCTCAGGGGGAAGTACTCAGGCGCTTGCGAATTCAGGATGGCGCCAATCGCGGCGCTGAAGCGCGCTGGGCCGCGCAAGAAGGGGCAGCCAAAATCGGTCTACGGTTGATCGTAGGCAGGATTTTGCGCCGGCGTCGGCGCGTCATAGTCGCGGCCGTATTTGTTCTTGTGATTTTCCGGTACGTTATCCGCCGTCAGGTGCAGAACACCTAAAGTCGAGTTGTTCGAGGATACGACGACGTCACGACTCAAAGTCTTCAAGGTTTCCGGCAAAGCGGCTTCGTAGAAGATATGCAGCATGTAGCGGCCGGCGGGTACATTTGGAATCACGACCTCTCCCCGGCGATCGGAAATTCCGTAGAACGGCGTTCCCAGGGCGAGGATCACGGCGCTCATCTGCGGATGAATATTGCAGAAGATATAGGAAATCCCAACTTTATCGAAACGCACATCGCGAGTAGTTCCCGCTTCGTAGAGGCCTAGATCAAACCGCTTTCCCTCGAAGAGCGAAAATACGTTGTGGAAGAAAGGATCATGATTCGGGAACTCAACAACCGATCCTACGGGGACAACCAGAATGTGCGGCTGGAAGCTTTTGTTCAGCTGTACCAGACGAGGCGACTGCTGGGTAAAGGACGCAGGCAAGGACTGGACCGCCCCTTCCAGCGGTGTGAGCCACAGTACAACATCTCCCGATTTGGATTCGCGTCTTACCTTGAAATTGCCGCCGGTCACCGTAACCCGCGCAGTCACCGTCACCTGCTGGGCGCGCGCACGGCCACACAGCAGCAGGACAGAAAATCCGGCGAGGTAGACCAGCGCTCTTTTCATCTCAGAACAAGATTCCCATCATTAGATTCACCTGGTCTGCGGTCCAACTCTCATCACCGATGGCGAATGTTCGCAAGTGACGATATTCCGCCGAGAACAGCAAGTTCGAACGCGGCCGGTAGATAAAGTTCACCAGCGAGCCGCGATTGCGAACCAATGTGAACGGCGAGTAGCCCGCCGTATTCGAGAAAGCACGCACGTCGCTGGCAAACGGATTATCTTGCCCGAAGGCTCCGTTGAATTCCAGCTTCGAAGTAGCCCGGAACTTTAACTGCGACCAGCCACCCACCGAGTCGAGTCCGGCAACGGAATAGTTTGGGGTCTCCGCTGGAAAGAGCCGTCTGTCCGATTCCGCCGCCCAGCCCACCAATGGCTTTGCCGCGATACACCTCGCCAGTCAAACCGAATCTATGTCCCAGGGGCACCTGCAGATCCGCCATGCCCGCCCATCCATCTACATGGTGGCCAAAGCCCCAATTCTGCCGGCTGTAATACCCGCCCGCCCCCAAGGTCAAGGGTTGGCCGAACACATTGCGCGACCAGGCGACACGCGTGGCGAACGCGGGCTGACTTGAGGCTTCTCCGGCCTGCGGGGCGCGCTCATAAGGATACATGGGCAGTTCGCCGGTTAGATTGTCGATGATGCCGCCCTGCACCGTTACGGTCTGCCCATCGCCAACCTCGAAGCGATGCTCCGCGCGAACCTGCGGAGTCCATCCCCAAAGATTTCCAGCGTATCCGAATGTCGGAGTGGAAAGCGAAGCGAACGACGTAGGCGACAACGGCGAGATAAACAAATTGTCTTGCCCTGCGACGATGGACGTATGGTCCCAGTCGAGGCGGAGGCTGGCAATGCGCAAGCGCACCAGGCCGAAGTTCACACCGTTGGGGGTCTGCGGAAATCCTCCGGAGAAATCCAACTGCAAATCAGCGCTGGTACGCGCACCCGCCACGTCGGGGCCGAAAGCTTCCAGCCCGAGTTCCGATTGCCGTAGAGTCGCACCGAAATTGCCTTGCGGATCCGAAGGGCTCGCCCCGGTTGCCCAATTGGGTACATCCTGGTTGTCGGTGACTCCGCGGTTGCTGAACAGATTCATCAGCACGATACCCGACAGGCGCAGACGATATTTTGAAGCGCTTTCGACCTTCGTCTGATATTGATCGTCCACTTTAGCGGAGAGCAGGTGCGTACTGTCTTCAAGTGCCGCTACCCGGTCGTTGAGAGACGAGGGTTGCGCCGGCGCCGGCGGAGCTGGCTGCTCGGCAGAGGGAACGGCCCCCGGCGGGGCAGGTGCTGCCGCGACCGTGGGCTGATTCCGGCTTTGCTCGAGCTCCCGGCGCAGCTCCGCCGTTTCCGCGCGATATTGCGCGGCTTCGGCGCGAATCTCAGAAACCGCGTCGCGCAACTGCTGCACTTGCTCTTGCAAATCGTGGACGGCCGCCGCTGTCGCGTCCGTCGGGGCGGAAGAGTTGCTGGGCTGGGGCTGTTGCGCCCGCACCGCAAGGCTTCCGATCATAAGAAACAACAATGCTCCGGCGGATGTACGCATCCACCCGGAAAACTTATTCCCCTGCTTCACATTCGCCTCCCGCAGAAGACTCTGGAAGTAACAGCAAGCGAACCTAGCGAGACGTTTGACAGATAGATGCTACTCTGACGGCGCCCTTCTTGTAGGGGCCAGCCTGGGCGGCGCTGGCATTCCGTCGCCGCGAATTTCGCGCACTCCGTCAGAATTGGAGGCCAGCGGCAGTACGACCCGAAACACAGTACCGCTTTCAGAGGTCTTCTCGACATTCACATCGCCGCCGTGGTCCTGAACAATCTTCTGTACCACCGTCAGCCCTAACCCGGTCCCGTTTTCTTTGCCGTAGCTGACAAACGGCTCGAAGAGTTGCGTGCGTATCGATTCAGGGATGCCGCGCCCGTTATCGCTGACGCGAATTTCGACGGCATTCGCCACCTCGCGCAGGGAAACTTCGATTCGCCCGGTGTGAGGAGGCACCGCCTCGCATGCGTTCAGTAGAAGATTGTAGAGAACCCGCTCCAGTTTCCGCGAATCGAACCAGCCCACGCTGTTGCCGGTTTGTGTGACAGAAATCTGCACGTCGTGAAAATCGGGATGGCTGCGAATCGATTGCACCACCCGGTCCACTGTCTCTTTGACATTGCCATAGCTGGGACGCAAAGACTCGCGAGTCCGGGAGAATTCCAGCAGCGAATCGATGAGATCGGTCATCGAATTCACCGCCGTGCGCACTTCCTGGTAGAGATCTTCACGTTGATCGGTGGTCAGGCGGCTCTCGCACAGGAATTCTGCGTTGGCCACAATAGCGGCGAGTGAGTGTCGCAGATCATGCGAAATGGAACTCGCCATGCGGCCGATCGTGGCCAACCGTTCAGCCTCGAGCAACTCTTGCTGAGTCTTCAACAGGCTGTCGCGCATGCGGCTGAAGGCGCCTGTCAATTCCGCGACCTCGTCTCCTCCGCGCGGATCTAGAGGATAGTTAAAGTCTCCTTTTTCCAGCGCGCGTACGCCTTCGACCAGACTTCCCAGCGGACGAGTAAAAGTATGCGAGATGAAGTAGACGAGAGCGCTGCCACCTAAGACCGCGACCAGACCGAGCGCCAGCAGCAGATGATTCAGGCTGTCGAGAAAGGCGGTTGCCTGATCGTAGGACTTTAAAACACTGAGCCGCACAGACGGTGACTTGCCTTGCGCGAGTTCAAGAGAGGTTCCCAGGAAACGCTCATCGCCGAGCTGTACCTCCTCGGTTTCGGAACTGGTTTGCGAATGGGGTAGGGACCCCTGCCGCGCCAATTCGGCTTCCTGCGCGGGAGGCAGCGTGCTGCGCACGATGGTGTCCCCGTAATAGAACGCCACCTGGCTCGCGGCAATGCGACTGACCTGCGAGGCTACGCCGTCATCAATCTCGTAGCCGATGACTAAAAATCCAAGGGAACGGTTCTCGGCTGCCGGGCCGAAGTAAATGGGCTTAAGAAATACTTCGTAAAGATGCTGCCCTCCAAACCACCAATGTTCCGGTCCTTCCTGGGTGAGCGAAGCGGCGAGGGCTTCTTGCGCCATGTCACGCTGCAGGCCAGGAGATGCAGTGTGCAGGGCGACGACGCGTCCTGTCCGGTCGGCGAGGACGAAGATATCGCTGCCCGCCAAACGCCAGAGATCTTTCGAAGCGTCCTGGATGGTAGCTTCGTGCTCTGTTGTCATCAAGGCGCGCAGGTTCGGCAGGTCGGCGAGCAACTCCGCGGAATGGGTCAAGGTCAATTCGCGATTGCGCTGAAAATTCTGGAAGGTGGTCACAGAATTCTGCAGGTCCGCGAAAATGCCTTTCTTAATCTGCTTCTGGACGCTGCTGCGAACCAGCAGCAGGCTCATGCAGGTCAGGCCGGCGGAAATGAGCAGCATGGACAACAGAAACTTGGTGCGCATCCGAAGTTTCAACATGCCCGCCCCCTGGTTCTATAAAAGTCGTTCGCTTAGTTAACGCACAAACTTGTATCCCATCCCGTGCACTGTCCGGAAATGAATCGGATTGGCCGGATCCTTCTCCAGTTTCTGCCGCAGTTTCAGAATGTGGTTGTCGACGGTGCGGGTCGAGGGATAGTTCTGGTAGCCCCACACTTCGTTGAGCAACTCGTCACGGGAAATGACACGTTCGGCGTTCTGCATCAAAAATTTCAAGGTCTTGAATTCCTGCGCGGTCAGTCCCACCGGTTGGCCGTCGCGAATCACTTCCATTTTCGAGAAATCGACCGAGATTCCGTCGAAGGCAATCATGTCTCCGCTGGGGGTGCGCGTGGTCCTGCGCAGGGCAGCACGAACCCGCGCCAGCAATTCGCGAGGACTGAACGGTTTGGTGACGTAGTCGTCCGCTCCCAATTCCAAAAGAAGCACTTTGTCGGAGACATCGCTGGCTGCACTCAGCACTATGATGGGGAGGGTGGGCGACTGGCTCTTGATCTCGCGGCAGACGTCGCGGCCCGACATCGCCGGCAAACGCAGGTCGAGCACGATGGCGGCAGGCGCTGTGGTGCGAAATGCTTCCAGCGCCGACTTGCCATCGGCACTGATTTCGACAGCAAAGCCTTCCGACTCAAAAAGCCGGCGCAGCGCCTTCTGCACTGCACGATCATCTTCCACTACCAGAATTCGTTCCATAGTGAACGCTCTTGGATCAGCGGCGGCGATGCCTGTGCTCAGAGTCCCTGCGGACTGCACAGAAGCTGCACCTCGGCTTCCTTCTACTCTAATCATACGGTCCTCCGCAATGCTCTTGAGAATTTCATTCGCCCCGTAATCAGGCTCAAGCTTACTATCAGCGATGGCGTCTAAGTCTCGATGAACCCTAGTGTTGACAATCTTTTTACAACTGCGAGACAAGGCGCAGACATGACGCCTCCAGAAGAAGCCTGATCGCTAATTTCAGCGTATTCGTAGGGTTAGGGGTTGGGACGATACACCCAAGTGTCGGAACTCTCTCGAGGGGTTCGCGCGATCTCTACTAGATTATGAGTTGGAGCCAGTGAGCAGACTGGATCGGTGGCGTAGGCGTCGCCAGTGAGCAGGAAGGCCTGGCAGCGGCAGCCTCCAAAGTCTTCGCTGCGACGATCGCAGCTTCGGCAGGGTTCTTGCATCCACTCTTCGCCGCGGAAGCGCTGGAAGGCCGCCGACTCATTCCATATCCACTCGAGCGGATGCTTGCGTACGTTGTCAAAAGACATTCCCGGAATCACTCCCGCAGCGTGGCAAGGGAGCGCTTGACCGGAAGGGTCGATCAGCAGCAATCGCTGCCCCCAACCTCCCATGCAGGCTTTGGGATAGCGCGCGTAATAATCTGGGACGACCGAATCGATTCTGATTTTCCCGGCGAGTCGTTTCTGCGCCGCTGTGACCACCCGCGTCGCTTCGTCGACCTGTTCCCGCGTCGGCATCAGGAACTCGCGATTCTTTAAAGCCCATCCATAGTATTGCGCGTGTGCGATCTCGATCCGATCTGGTTGCAATTGTTCCGTGAAATTCACCATCTCCTCGATACGGTCGAGGTTTCGGCGATGGACGACGAGATTAACGGTGAAGGCGATCGGGAATCCGCGGATCGTCTGACTAAGAGCAACTTTGTGGGCGTGCGCTTTGCTGCCGGCAACCCAGTTCGCTTCCTGCTCGCGAGCATCCTGAAAGCTGAGTTGGATGTGAGCGAGACCAGCGTCGACCAGGATCGCAAGCCGCTCCCCGGAGAGGCCGATGCCCGACGTGATCAGGTTTGTGTATAAGCCAGCTGCGTGGGCCGCTCTCACCAATTCCGACAAATCCTGGCGCGCCAGCGGCTCTCCGCCTGTCAGGTGCGCGTGCAGCATTCCCAACTTTGCGGATTCCTGGAAGACGCGCGTCCATTCTTCCGTCGAAAGCTCCAATTTCGCCGCAATCATCTGCAAAGGATTCGAACAGTAGACGCAATGCAGAGGGCAACGGTGCGTCAGTTCGGCGATCAGCGCTAGAGGATGCGACGGCATTTAGTAATCTACGATGCGTTTCTGTTGCAGGCTCTCGAGGAAAACCTGAACGTCGGAGCGAATCTTATCTGCATCGGCCTTGGTGAAGCGCAAGGCAAGCGACGACACGATCTCCTGCACGCTTCGCTTGCCGTCGCAGAGCTCAAGGATGCTGCGTCCGGTTGCCTGCAGACGAATCATTCCTTCGGGATAGAGGATGACAGGCTCTTCCCCGTGGGAACCCCAACGGCAACCTGCGGCTAATCGAGGGCAGCTTGTGTCCAGAGGAACCGTCATCGTTCATGACTCCTGCGGGCGAAACGCGCCCGGTGGCGGCCATCCCGGTTCCACATAAGCGAAGTGAATTGCGTCGAGTTGTGCCCAGAGGATGTCGCACTTTGTCCGTAGCGCAGAAACGGCCAGTTCCTGCTGCTCGCGGGTGTTGGCGTGCTCGCTAACCCATTCGAGTGCGAAACGGGCGTCTTCGGGAGCCTGATCGAGACGGGCCGTGAAGTAGTCGAGACCACCAGAGAGCCAGGGATAATGCTGGCGCAACCGATCCATGCGCAGCGAAATCAAATCATGCGAGAAGAGCTCGGTCAGCGACGAGGCGACCGCTTCGAGAAACGTGCGGTTCTTCACCAGATTCAAGTATGCGTCGACCGCATAACGCACGCCCGGAAGAATCTCGTCTCCCCGAACGACCCGCTCGCGGTCGAGTCCAGTCGCTTCGGCTAGCTTTATCCAGCGCTCGATTCCGCCTTCGTGCGTGTCGTCACCGTCGTGGTCCACCACCCGTTTGCGCCAGGCTCGACGAAAGGCAGTATCTTCACTGCGGGAAAGAATGATCGCATCTTTGATGGGAATTCGGCTCTGGTAGTAATAGCGGTTCAGCGCCCACGCCTGTAGTTGTCCGCGTGTGAGTTGCCCCTCGTGCATCATCAAGTGAAACGGATGCTGATGGTGATAACGCTCTTCGCCCACCGCGCGGAGCCGCATGCGCAATTGCTCCGCAAGCAGGAGGGCGTCCTGCGGCTCATCTATAGAATGATGCTCCATCCGTCCTCGGCAATCTCCCAGCCCGCGGCGCGTACTACGCCATACTCCGCGCCAGATTCATTCAACATGGGATTGGTGTTATTCACGTGGATGAAAACCTTGCGTGGCTTCCGCAGGCTCGCGAGTTTCTTTAGACTTCCATCCTCCGGCGAAACCGGCAGATGCCCCATCTGCCGTGCAGTCGAGCCACTTCCCTGCACTTGAATCAGCTCATCGTCGGTCCAGAAAGTGCCGTCAAACAAGAGCAAATCCGCGCTTTCCATCCGTTCCAACAAAGCTTGATTCACCTCGCAGGTTGCAGGCAAATAGATCAGCTTCCGTCCCTCCCGGGAAGTAATCATAAGCCCGAGCGATGCCTCGTTTGTGGCGTAGCGCGCCGGTTCGGCCCTCACATAGAAAGGATAGCGCGAGCCGATCGAAAAAGCCTCACAGCGAAGACCGCTATCCTGGCCGTCGACACCTATCAGTGGGAAAGCTTGTCCCGGTTCGACGACGGTCCACTCGACCTGTTGCGGAATGCGGTTCAACATGGCGAAGGTGGAATTGTCTTCCTGCAGAATTCGGCGGAGCGAGCACGTGCTGTAAAGGTGAAAGGGTTGTAGCTCGCGGAGTGAAAGCAAACCTGCAATCTGATCAAGGTCGGCGCTGGTCAGGACTACCCCGGCGATCGGCGAACTCCTGGTGCCATGTTTGGGATGAAGAACTTCGGTAGCTTCGATCTGAAAGCGCAGGTCAGGGGAGGCGTTCAGCAAAAACCAGGAAATTTCGTCGCCGCTGACGGCGACTTGCGTTTGGGTCCGAGCCTTACCGGCAAAGGTTCCTGAGCGCAGCGCCCGGCAATTTGCGCAAGCGCAATTCCACTGCGGAAATCCGCCGCCCGCAGCGGAGCCCAGTATTTCAATTAGCATCCTTGCCGATTAAAGCTCAGCGCTCGCGTAGGTATTGATTTCGCAGTTCAGGCAGACTTCTTCAAATTGGGGCGTTGTCCATTCCATGCCGAGTCTCCTCACTATCCAAGAATGTATATCGAAGCGTAGAAGGTGTCCAGTTCGGCTTTCCGGTATGAAAACTCTTGCACACCTTAAGGAATCGGCCTGAAATCTACAGGATTCGTGGCACTAGCTAGACCCCGGGGCGGCGTGGTATACCAGTCGGGAACCCTCATACTTTAACTAAATTTGGACAGGAGCAACATCGTGGAGCCTCTCCATCGCAAGACGCCAGCCTATGATCCCAAAATTGGGCGTGATTGCCAGTTCTGCAAGAGTTTCGACCCTCAATTCGACAGCCGCAGACCCGTGGACCGGCGAGTACAGGAAACGATGGGCGACACCGCTGCCGCTCACTTGACCGAAGACGGCTATGTGAAGCACCGTATCGCGGAATTGGATCGCATGAAAGCGCCCACCGCAGCCTGATCGGCTCTTATTTCCACTGAATGATTTTGGCCTCAGCGCAGGCCGCCAGGTAGTCGGCAACCAGATCGATAGGCAGAGGACCGTATTCTGCGGAAACGGCGTCACGAATTTCGCCTACTGTCCGCTTGCCATCCACAAAATTAGCGATCTCATAAGCGTAGAGCTCCGACTGATCTTGCACGTTCAGCAGCGGAGTCGCTTCACTATTCAGCAGCTTGATTTTTGAGGCGCGTTCAGCGCCCAGACGAGCGCGCAAAACATCATCATTCTGATAAGTGAGCGGACCGAATTCACCGACCCGCATCGGGATTCGATTCGCCCCGGCCTCGGAGGCCCACGGCGCAGTAGGAGCGATCGCCCGGATGCCCTTGGTGCGAGCATCGGCGGTAAGCGCGGAATAGAGATCGGACGCGTCCTGCGTCAATTCCTTCACCGCGTCGGCGTCGGCTCCGGAAGCGCCTCCGGCGGATTCCACCAGCGAGTGGAGCACTCCGATTTCACGCTTCAACGCCTGCGTGATCAAATTGCGTGCTTCATACCACGCATGTACGGGATCTCCGGGCAGGTTCATCCACTCCTGCGCCTGCGCGAACCGCTCCGCCAGCCGGATCTTGCTTTGCGCGGTGATGTATGGGAGCACTGTTGGGAGTTGAGACGCGTCGAGGCTCGCATAGACATAACCGGAAGCTGCTCCTAGCAACGCGACCCGCCTCAGCTTCGTAGGATCGATCTGCTGCAGCGTGTCGTGATCGGTATGAATGTAGATATCGGGCCAGTCGCGCAAGTAAAGGGATGGCACAGCGATGGTCGAGGAGTCGTAGTCGTCATGATCGCTGCCCGCGGCATGAGGCGTCACGTCGGCGATGAATTGGTTGCGCGTCCCCATGTCACCAAGACGCGTTTCGACGACAGCAGCCTCCACTTCCGACCCGCTTTCTGCATAGTTGGCTGCGCCGGCACGAATCGTGTCTAAAAGATTAGCGCCGACATCGGTAACGTAGCTGGGAAGAGACCACGGCGTTCCGCTGAGATGAAAAACAGATTTGTTCTTGAAGAAATCTCCGCCAACCATGTCCATGTGAATGTCGGCGCGCAACTGCTTGCGGATTTCCGGGTGGCGGCTCAGATACGCCATCGTGCCTTCGACTTCCGGCCCCCAAACGAAGCGCAGCGTGCGCTTAGGACGGGCCAGCGCTCCGCTCTCAATAAGGTGAGCGAGCACCCTCGCGGACTCAAGAATTGTGACACAGCCGCTTCCATTGTCGTTGGCCCCAGGGCGCTCATGGTCAAGGTGGCAACTGTAAATCACCTCGCCAGCACTGGCCTCAGAGCCGGGAATGGTTGCGCTCACGACAGTCCAGTGACCCGGACCAACAGTAGCCTTCACTTTCGCGCTCAGAACAATATTCTCTCCCGCTTTCAGGCGCACACGAAACGCTTCCGCGGTTTCACGCGACACCATGAACGCGAATCCGGCAGGCTGCCGGGCATCAAGATGCCCCCAGCGAATCAGTGTCTTATCCAATCCTGCCCAAGCTGTGGTCTGATTGGGCATGTCACTGACAATGCCAGCCGCGCCATATTTTCCGACCGCCAAGGCCTGCACTCGCGCTAAGACGCCATCGGCGAGAACAATCTTGCCGCGAACATCTTTGCCGGTGTAGTCGGCCTCACGGCCTCCGTTGCCGACATCGACCAGATTGGTCTGCACATCGGCGGTGCGGCTGTAGTCCGCGAGACGAATTGGATCGGTGGCCCAATCCCCCACGAGCAAGTGTCGGGGGCTGACTTCCCAAAGACGACCCTCCTCCACGTTCCAGGCAAGATACGACCGCATCAGTCCGTAAGAAGTCGTGCCATCGATTGGAAATTGCTCACTTTGGACGTTCGTCAGCCCGTATTCGTGCGCCCGTTGCTCCACGAAGCGCGCAGCTTCGTCGAACTCCGAGGTGGCGGGAACGCGATGCAGGCGAGTGAGAAATCGCAAATTCTCATAAGGTGCGGCGCCGCTCGCTTCCTCGCGCAAAGCCACCCATTGCTTGGAAGAGAGAAAGGGCTGCTGCCCAAAAACCAAAGTTGAACTGAATAGGAGAAGAACACATACAACGCGCAAGCGGATCATTTGCAAATGAGGATAACAAAAAGAAACTCGGCTCCGGCGCAGAGAATTCCACGCCGGAGCCGAGGAGGGGGTTACGGCAGGTAATAACGGAACGAGGTCAGGACCATGTTGTCAACGGCGTGAGGCTCACGCGGCGTTCCCGACCAGGTGTTCTTCACGACGTAGGAGTACTGCGGTCCCCACTGAATGCGACCTTTCGATCCGCTGTACACGCGGTACCAGAAGCCGAAGGTGCCTTCGATGGTGTTCCGCACGTCGCCGGTGCAACTGGCGGGTGAAGTCGGCGCAAAGCCGCCAGCCCCCGGCACCAACTCTGTGCCGCAACCGGAGTTGTTGAATCCCGGCGCGCCGTAGCCCACCGGCTTCGTGGCCACGAACCAGGTGCGCTGGTCGTATTCGCTACCCGCGTTCAGGTAGACGTCGAACTTGGGGTAGTGCCATTCCAACGTCGCCAATCCCTGGTAGTTGCGGATCGGAGCGAGCGTGCCCGTCGGACGCACGGTTACATCAGCTAAACCTGACGTTCCGTAGCGGCCGATTCCATCCCCTCCAAACGCATGTAGACCGAAGTCCATATGTTTCTGGAACACGGACCAGCGCGCATTAGCGCCGAAGCCGCCGCCGTCGCGCGAGTCGTTGTTAGCCAGAGCCGCCGAGGGACCGGTGATGCCGCCGCAAACTCCAGTCGTCGCCGTCGTCGCGCAAGGAAACACGCGATCACGGAACCGGCTATAAATCCCAAACACTTCGTAGTGTCCGAAGCCGGGTTCGGCTGCCAGCTTCACAATAAAGTCAGGCGCGGGATTGTACGAATAGTTGCCATTGAACGCGTTGTAAAGGCCGCCGCTGTTACCCAACTGTCCCACGACGAAGTTGGAGGAAGCGTTGTGCGCAGTGAGGGTTTCTTGCGAATTCTCAACCGCAAACCCAAACCAGAACTTGTTGTTGAAATTCCTGGTAACCCGGAAGCCGTACTGACGCGCCCAGCTGAATCCCACCGTGTACTGTGGGTCGATGGTCATCGGCAGAGCTTCAGAACGGTTGTCGAGGCCCTTTTTGGTTTCAGTGATCAAGCTCCACATTTGACCGCCGGTGAAACTCCAGCCGTTGTCGAGGGACGCCTGACCGTAGGCTTGCCGTTGACGCAAAGTGTAGCTGTTGCTCTGGTTGTTGTTGGAGGTAACGCCAGCCGACAGGAAGTCTGCTTCGACGTAGCCGGTAAGCTTCGCGCTCTTCAGCTTGCCTTCGGCCAGCATCGAAATACGCGACTGGCGTCCGGAAGCGAAGAACTCTGAGAGGTTGCTATTGCTAGCTCCTGCGAAGGGAATCGACGTAAACGGCGTGTTGATGTCACCCCCGACGCCTCGTTGCCGCCACACGGTTTCAGCCGCCAGGAAGCCACCCGGTGTAATCGTGATGCCCTTATAGTGGATGGCGAGCGGACTCTGCATATCATTGACGGTCTTCTGCGTTTCCTGCAGGCTAAGAGCGGCGTTGGTGGTGTTCTGCTTGAGATCGGTGACGTCGCTGCTCAACTGATTGACCGTCTGGGCCTGCTGGGCGGTCTGCGAAGCGGCAGCATCCGCTTTGCTCTGCGCCTCAGTGGCCGCGGACTGGCTCTGATCCAGTTTCTGCTGCATCTGCTGCACGGCTTGATCCTTATTTTGCACCTGCTGCCGCAGCTCTTCGATCTGTTTTTGTTGTGCGTCGATCGCCTGTTGCATGCGGTCTAGTTGCGCCGCAATGCTCGAGGTCGATGCGCTCGCCTTCTTTTTCTTCGCGGTGCTCCCCGACGTGCTTTGCGGAGCCGGTGCCGCTAAGGCGCTCGTCGTAAAGGCGAACACCAACACCAGTGCCAAACACTGCTTCATGGTTCCTCCCCGATCAATTTGAAGAATGGACCGCAACCACGTGTTAAAAGCCGGTGACTTCGAAAGATTGATGTTGAATCGTCGATGCTATGGAGGCTTTGTTAATAACTGATGAATTTCCCGTAAATATCCGGTTAATCAGGACGAGGAAAGCGTGGGATGCGACGTCGGCAAATGTCGTTGCATCATGTTGAGAATTCTCGTGATTTAAGACGACGTAAACTTGCCGGGAGGTTCAGGAATTTTACGGAAAACGGATGGGTCAGCCGCGAATCGTATAGAATGCTGCGGTGATAACCCCCGGCCCTTAGCCAGCAGCCATTCGAACTTCTTTGCCCCCAGACGGGAGCGATCATCGCGTGGAGCAAGATCATCCAGTTCGCGAGAGCGTGGCCTCCAAATCCATAACCGAAATTGACGTCCTCTGGATTACCGCCGGCCTCGGCTGCGACGGCGACACCATCGCCATGACCGCCGCCACCCAGCCGTCCATTGAAGATATTGTCCGCGGCGCCATGCCTTGGATTCCCAAAGTTCATTTCCACAATCCGTTTCTCGCCTACGAGAACGGAGAAGAATTCCTCGCTCCCTTTCGCCGGGCGGCGGAAGGCAAACTACAGCCCTTCATCCTGGTCGTCGAGGGTTCCATCCCCGATGAGACCAATAAAGAAGAAGGATACTGGGCAACCATGGGAACCGATCCGAAGACCGGCCAACCCATTACGACTTGCGAATGGATCGATCAGCTCGCCCCCAAGGCCTGGGCCGTCATTGCGGCGGGAACTTGTTCAACCTATGGGGGTATTCACGCCATGGAAGGAAATCCCACCGGCTGCATGGGACTGCCGGACTATCTCGGATGGAAGTGGAAATCGCTCGCCGACATTCCCATCGTGTGCGTGCCGGGGTGCCCGGTACAGCCCGACAATTTCATAGAGACATTGCTTTATCTCCTTCACATGGCGGGGGGGCGAGCGCCCATGATTCCGCTCGACGACGCTTTGCGGCCGACCTGGCTCTTTGGATCCACCGTGCACGAGGGTTGCGATCGCGGCGGCTATTACGAGCAGGCTGAGTTTGCCGAGCAATACGGCTCGCCGCTCTGCATCGTCAAACTTGGCTGCTGGGGTCCAGTGGTGCAGTGCAACGTCGGCAAACGAGGATGGATGAGCGGCATCGGCGGTTGCCCAAACATAGGAGGGATTTGTATCGGCTGCACCATGCCGGGATTTCCCGACAAATTCATGCCCTTCATGAACCAGCCGCCGGGTTCGCTACTATCCTCCCATGCGGTCGCCACTTACGGGAAAGCGATCCAGGCCTTGCGCCGTTTTACCCAGTCGTCGCTCAATAAGGAACCAAGTTGGCGGCGGAACCGGAAGCCGAAGGTTTAGAATTTGAGTCGTGCCGCGCGTGTGGGGACTCGAGCGGCGCGAGTAGTGGGTTTTTTGAGGTACTCGCATGGGCTCTCGGATCAGTGTGCCCTTCTCTGAAGAAGCGGTCGCAACCGGGCACGGAGGAACTGAAGAACTCAGTCCGGCGCAGGCGGAAGATCTTCTCATCGATCTGGCTGCCACGTTTTTGAGCGGTTCCCCGGGTACACCCGCGTCATCAGACTCTGGGACCCCCGACGGCTTCGAAGAAGCCCCCGATGTAAACGCGGTCTATCGCGCGCTCGTCGAACAAATTCCCGCCGTAGTCTTCATGGCTCACTTGGATCGCGGTGTCGGTGAGGCCTACGTCAGTCCGCAGATCGAGGCGACACTCGGATTCTCGCAGGAAGAGTGGCTGGAAGACCCCATCCGCTGGTACCAGCAGATCCATCCTGATGATAAGCAGCGTTGGAGCGTCGAAGCCGCGCAGATGTTCTTGAACGGAACCTCGCTTCGCTCCGCTTACCGTGTCATGACCCGTGACGGCCGTGTCGTCTGGTTCCACTGCGAAGCCAAGATGATTCGCCGCAAGGACGGTCGTCCCTGGTTCATCCACGGCATCGCCTTTGATATCACCGAGCTAAAACAGGCGGAACAGGCTCTGCAGGAAGAGCGCAATGTCGTGTCGGCGATTCTCCACACGGTTGGGGCACTCGTGGTGGTTCTGGATGCGCAAGGAAAGATCCGCCGCTTCAACCGGGCCTGCGAACTGGTCTCGGGCTATTCGTTCGCCGAAATGGAAGGCAAGTATCTCTGGGAGTTGTGCGTCACGGCGGAAGATACCGAGCGCCTTCGAGCCGTTGTGGATGAATGGCTGCGGGGAACGAGCACGAAAGATCACGAGAACGAACTCGCGGCCAGAGAAGGTTCGCGCCACATCATCGCGTGGTCTAGCACCATCCTCCCGGCCGACCATGGCGGCCCCGCCAGCCTCATCGTTACCGGCGTCGATATCACCGAGCGCAAGCGCCTGGAGCAAGCCATTCACGAAATCAGCGCGGAAGAACAGCGCCGCATCGGTCAGGATCTGCACGATGGACTAGGTCAGCATCTCACCGGCATTGCTTTCATGAGCAAGGTGCAGGAGCAAAAGCTTGCCGACAAGGGACTGCCAGAAGCCGCCGACGCCGCTCGGATCGTCCGCCTCGTCAACGAGGCCATTTATCGTACCCGCGAGTTGGCGCATGGCCTGGTTCCAGTCTTCTCCGATGCTCAAGGCCTGATGTCGGCACTGCGCCGTTGGATAGCGGAAGTGGAAGATCTATTCCGCATTTCGTGCCGCTTCGATTGCGACCGACCGGTGTTGATTCACGACACCGATATGGCAACTCATCTTTACCGCATCGCGCAAGAAGCGGTGAACAATGCGATCAAGCACGGCGATGCCAAAAACATTGTGGTTAGTCTGTCCACTGAAAGCGCGCGGGGCAAGCTGAGCATTGAAGACGATGGTCCGGGAATCGCCGAGATTCCTGCGAACAATCCCGGCATGGGCATGCAAATCATGAACTATCGCGCCAAGATGATCGGCGGTTCTTTGCACGTGCAAAAAGCGGGATCGCGCGGTACCAGCGTCATCTGCCAGTTCCCACTAAAGAGATTTGAGGAGGTCCGGCGTGATGAATAAGGCGGTGGCCACAAACTTTCTGCCTGGGAAAAAAAGAGTGTTCGTGGTGGATGACCATCCCATCGTGCGGCAGGGTCTGGCGCTTCTCATCAATCAGGAAAGCGATCTGACCGTTTGCGGCGAAGCCGAAGACATGCATACTGCGCTGCGGGCGGCCGCCGTGACTCACCCCGATGTCATGATTGTGGACATCTCTCTCAATGGTCCTGATGGTCTGGAACTCCTTAAACACGTGCGCTTGAAGTGTCCCACTCTACCGGTGCTGATTCTGTCGATGCATGACGAGCAGATTTATGCCGAGCGCGCTTTGCGCGCGGGAGCCAATGGCTACATCATGAAACAGGAAGCCACGGAACGTGTGCTTGTGGCTCTGCGCCGAATCTTGAGCGGAGAAACTTACGTTAGCGACCGCATCGCCAAGAGCATGCTGCAGCACTATCTTCGCGGCGCTAATGTTGCCGCCTATTCTCCGGTCTCCGAGCTCACTGACCGCGAACTTGAGGTCTTTCGCCTCATCGGCGAGGGCAACGGCACCCGCCAGATCGCCGAACAGCTTCATCTCAGCGTGAAGACCGTCGAATCGTACCAGGCACATATTAAGGAGAAGCTGTCGCTGCGCAGCGCACGTGAACTGGTACAGCACGCCATTCAATGGACTCTGGAAGAGAAGACCGCCTAGCCTGATCGATCAACCCTTTGACCCTTAGACGCTGAAGTCGGGGAAACCCCTACTCTTTCCCAGGTACTTCCTTTGCGAGATAAAACCGGGTCACCCTAATTGTGAAAACGATTGTGCGGGCACATCCTGTCCTCAGCCTGCAAAGAGTGTGAGGCTCTTTGTCACCACACGCGTGGGGAAAATACAGCTTAACGTGTTAACAAGCTCCGAACCAACGCATCAACAAACATCCGTCTAAGGACGAGCTTGGTCCTTTAAAGAAAGACTCTGCGGGCAAATTTCAGTCTGCCCGAAATTTATCTCTGGAAGGAGTCCAGCTATGGGAACAGCCACGGTTCCGTATGGTCGGAGCACGCAGAAACCTCCCGCAGTTAAAGAGGTCCACATACTCTGGATCACTGCCGGCCTCGGCTGCGACGGCGATTCAGTTTCTATTACCGCGGCGACCCAGCCCAGCGTAGAAGACGTCGTGCTAGGTGCGATCCCCGGCTTGCCCAAGGTTCATCTTCATAATCCGGTTCTCGCCTACGAGGTCGGCGACGACTTCATGAAATTTTTCTACCAGGCCCAGGAAGGCAAACTCGATCCCTTCGTTCTGGTGGTGGAGGGTTCGATCCCGAACGAGAAGATCAAGAAAGAAGGCTATTGGGCCGCCCTCGGCACCGATTCCAAGACCGGTCAACCGATTACCACCAACGAGTGGCTTGATCGCCTGACACCGAAAGCGCTGGCGGTGATCGCGATTGGCACCTGCGCCACTTACGGCGGCATCCATGCCATGGAAGGAAATCCTACCGGCTGCATGGGACTGGCTGACTATCTCGGCTGGGACTGGCGCTCCAAGGCTGGGCTGCCAGTCGTCAACGTTCCGGGCTGTCCGGTTCAACCCGATAATTTCATGGAGACCGTGCTCTATCTTCTTTATCAGGTTGCCGGACTGGCACCGATGATTCCGCTCGACGATGAACTTCGTCCCACATGGCTCTTCGGCAAGACGGTTCACGAGGGCTGCGACCGCGCGGGATACTACGAGCAGGGCGACTTCGCGACTGCGTACGGCTCGCCTAAGTGCATCGTCAAGTTGGGATGCTGGGGTCCAGTCGTCAACTGCAACGTTCCGAAACGTGGATGGATGGCCGGCATCGGCGGCTGCCCCAACGTAGGCGGCATCTGTATCGGCTGCACGATGCCGGGCTTCCCCGACAAGTTCATGCCCTTCATGGATGAACCCCCCGGAGCGAAAGTTTCTAGCGGCGCCGTTGGTATGTACGGGCGTGCCATAAGCACTTTGCGCGGCATCACGCAAAAGACGCTGAACAAAGAGCCCAAGTGGCGGCATCCACGCGCCGAACTCACGACCGGCTACCATCCACGATCTTACTGAGACGCTAAAGGAGCGATCGCTATGAGCACGGTTACTGCACCGACAAAAGAACCGTCCAAAAAGTCACCCAACTTGGTCGAGATGAATTGGGATCCGATCACGCGCATCGTCGGTAGTCTCGGTATCTTCACCAAGATTGATTTCGAGGGCCGCAAGGTGGCCGAGTGCCACAGCACGTCTTCCATCTTTCGTGGATACAGCATTTTCATGAAAGGGAAAGACCCCCGTGACGCGCATTTCATCACCAGCCGTATTTGCGGAATTTGCGGCGACAACCATGCCACCTGCGCTACCTACGCGCAGAACATGGCGTTCGGAATCAAGCCTCCGCCGCTTGCGGAATGGATCATCAACCTCGGCGAGGCTGCCGAATACATGTTCGACCACAACATCTTCCAGGACAACCTGGTTGGTGTCGACTTCTGCGAGCAGATGGTCAAAGAGACCAACCCCAAGGTCCTTGCGAAAGCGGAAACCACCCCTGCACCCCACGCTAACCTGCATGGCTTCCGCACCATCGCCGACATCATGCGCGCTCTCAATCCGTTTACCGGCTCGTTCTACCTCGAAGCTTTGCAGATGAGCCGTATGACTCGCGAGATGTTCTGCCTGATGGAAGGCCGGCACGTTCATCCATCGACTCTTTATCCCGGTGGCGTCGGAACTGTTCCCACCATTCAACTCTTCACCGACTACATCGTGCGCCTGATGAAGTACGTCGAGTTCATGAAGAAGGTCCTGCCTCTGCATGACGACCTCTTCGACTTCTTCTATGAAGCTTTGCCCGGATACGAGCAAGTCGGACAACGGCGAATTCTGCTGGGTTGCTGGGGATCATTCAACAATCCCGATGTCTGTGACTACACATACAAAAACATGACCGAGTGGGGACGCGGGATGTACGTAACGCCTGGCGTTGTCGTTGACGGCAAACTGGTCACCACCGATCTGGTCGATATCAACTTGAACATTCGCATCCTGCTAGGAAGCTCGTATTACGACGATTGGCAGAACGCGGAGAAGTTCGTAAAGACTGATCCGCTGGGTAATCCGGTGGATCAGCATCATCCCTGGAACCAGACCACCATCCCACGTCCGCAGAAGCGCGATTTTGGCAGCAAATACACCTGGGTGATGTCACCGCGGTGGTTCGATAAGCGTACCGGCGATCATCTTGCGCTCGATACCGGGGGTGGTCCCATCGCTCGCTTGTGGGCAACGGCGCTCGCCGGACTCGTGGACATCGGCTACATCAAAGCCACGGGCAAGAGCGTAAAGATTTACTTGCCCAAGACGGTGTCGTTGCCCGAAGTCGAATTCGAATGGAAGATTCCCAAGTGGAGCAACGCGATCGAACGCGATCGCGCCCGCACTTACTTCCAGGCTTACGCGGCAGCGGCAGCGCTGTACTTCGCCGAGAAGGCGTTGGCGGAAGTGCACGGAGGCAAGACCAAGACCTGGACCGACTTCAAGGTTCCCGAAGAGGCCATCGCCTGCGGCTTCCACGAAGCGGTACGCGGAGTTCTTTCACACCACGTTGTGATTCGCAAGGGAAAGATCGCCAACTACCATCCTTATCCCCCGACGCCGTGGAATGCGAATCCGCGAGACACCTATGGCACGCCGGGGCCTTACGAAGATGCGGTGCAGAATACGCCCATCTTCGAAGAGAACGGGCCTGACAAATTCAAAGGTATTGACATCATGCGAGCGGTACGCAGCTTTGATCCCTGCCTGCCCTGTGGAGTCCATATGTATCTCGGCAATGGCAAGGTTCTGAAGACGCATCACTCCCCGATGTTCGGCCTGCAGCCGTAACCAGTTGCCCTAGAACGGGAGTGAAGGATCGGTGCCTAGCCTCCGCTCCCCATTTTTCGCAAGAGCGTCGCAAACCAAACTATGGAAAACGACAAAGAATTCGAGCAAAAAGTACGGCGGATCGGCGGCCTGGTTCACGAACTGGAGAGCATCACCGATCCGGCGGCACGGGCCAGCGCCCGCGAACTTATGCAGTTGCTTCTCGACCTGCATGCCCAGGGCTTCGATCGGATGCTTGACATCGTCGCCCAAGACCAGGAACACGGGCAGCCCATCATCGACAACTTTGGCGAAGACCCGCTGGTGAGCAGCCTTCTCATTCTTTATGGCTTGCATCCCTTGGATCTGGAAAGCCGCGTAGGTCGAGCGGTTGAAAAGATTCGTTCCAAAGTTTTCAAGAATGGTGGAGAAATTCAATCGTTCAGCGTCAACGATGGCATCGTGCGCGTGCACGTGCAAGTGCCGGCCACGTTGCGGCTCGACCGCCGGTACTCTTCGCGTCATGGTCGAAGATGCCATGTATGAAGCAGCGCCCGACATGAGCAGTCTGGTACTTGAGGGCTTGGAAGAAAAGAATAGCTCTTCGGGCTTCGTGCCACTTGATCGGATTGGGCGCGATGAGCGTTGTAGCGAGTGATCAACCTTAGGGCTTTGTTGCGTCCGGAAATCAGTGAACTGCCGATGAACGTGAGATCGTTACCGGAGTACGAAAACGCGTTCGGGACCTTGCGCCAGTTCGTCCGGCGCGACCGCAAAGTGGAACGCTGCGAATTGTGCAGCGCTGAACTGCGCGGCGAACATCCCCACCTGATCGAACCCGGAAAGAAAAAGCTTTTCTGTTCCTGCGAAGCGTGCGCCATCCTGTTCGGCGGCTCGGGCACCAAGTACAAGCGCGTGCCGCGTCGCATCCAGTTGCTCGCTGATTTCCACCTCTCCGAAGGACAATGGGACAGTCTGCGTGTTCCCATCGGAATGGCGTTCTTCTTTCACAGCACTCCCGATCAGCGAGTCGCGGCGTTCTATCCCAGCCCTGCTGGACCCACGGAGTCGCTGCTTTCATTGGAGACCTGGAACGATCTTGAAGATGCGAACCCGATTCTTAAGCAGATGGAGCCGGATGTCGAAGCCTTGCTGGTGAATCGCATTCCGCGTTCGGGCGGCGATTCGAATCCCGAGTATTTCATTCTGCCCATCGACGAGTGCTACAAACTTGTCGGCCTGATTCGCGCCCGCTGGCGCGGTCTTTCGGGGGGAACCGAAGTATGGCAAGACATTGGCAATTTCTTCGAGAGCCTGAAGGCGCGGGCCACTGTGGTGCGGGAGGACGCGATTGCCTGATCTGAACTTCCAGGTCGAGAAGGCCGAAGCGCAGCGCTTCGCCGTAGCTCCCACATTAATGTTCAAGCTACGCTTGACCAATGCTACCGCCGGAGAAGTCATCCATTCGGTAGCACTGCGCTGCCAGATTCAGATCGACGTCACGCGTCGGACCTACGACGCGGAAGAAGAAAAGCAACTCGCGGATCTGTTTGGCGAGCGCGCCCGCTGGACTCAGACACTTCGCAGCCTGCTCTGGACGCACGCCGGCGTAGTCGCTCCAGCCTTCGAAGACACCATTGTGGTCGATTTGCCCGTGCCCTGCACTTTCGATTTCAATGTCGCCGCAACGAAATACTTCCACGGTCTGGGCGACGGTGATGTTCCTCTCTCGTTCCTGTTCAGCGGCACCATCTTCTATGCCGATTCTACCGGCGCGTTGCAAGTCGCTCCCATTCCATGGGACAAAGAAGCGCGCTTCCGACTTCCCATCAAGTCGTGGAACGACATGATGGAAATCTACTACCCAAATACCGCGTGGCTGTGTTTGCGCCGCGACATTTTCGAGCGTCTTTATCAATTCAAGGTGCAGAATGGGATTCCAACCTGGGAGCAGGCGCTCGAAAAGATTCTGCCCGCGCTCGAGGTGGCCAAGCGATGAACACCAAAATGCTCGATGCCATCGCGAACGCTGTGCTCTATGAAGGATACATGCTGTATCCCTATCGTCCGTCGTCGGCGAAAAATCGCCAGCGCTTCAACTTCGGCGTGCTCTATCCGCGATCCTACAGCGAGGCGCAGTCCGGATCAGATGCGTGGAGCATGCAGACCGAGTGCCTGGTTCAGGGATGCTCGCTGACCGGACTGGAAGTTCACGTTCGCTTTCTGCATCTGGTCTCGCGTTCCGATTCGCAGAATTCTTTTACGGTTGCGCCGGCATGGCTTGAGGCCGTTGAGCGGACTGTAACAGTCCCCGTCTGCAACCTCGATGCTCTTTGCAAGTCGCCACTGGAGTGGGGATTCAGCTTTGAGGCCACTCAGCAGAAGGGTCCGGATAATATGGGCAAGATTGTATTTCGGGCCCAGGAGTCCGTGCGTGGCGTAGTTGAAATTAGCGCTGACAGCGCCTGCAAGACGCGCTTTTCAAAATTCGGATACGAGTGAAAAATCTCGTGGAACTGGCGGAAACTCCCACCGCACAATCACCCGCGACCAAGTTCTGCTGCGCTCGCTGGTCTCCGCTCACACTCTTGTTAGGAGTCATCGACGGCCAGTTCGTCTCGTTGCTCGAGCCGCCACGAGGAACTTCGCGAGTATCACCTCGCAGTGCGAGAACATCGGCACTTGGCCGGTCCTGGTCGGCGAAGCCGGCGCGCGCGACACCATGATTTCTTCTCCCATCATTCTTTACGACTATCCGCAGATCGCGCCCGAGAGTCCCGGGGACCTGTTCGATGGCGCCGAAATCGATGAGATTCTGACGCTCCGCATCCTGACCATGACCGATGAAGAAAAGCAGGAAGCTCGCGCGAACGGATGAGCGCGCCCGCAAGATGCTGGAGCGCACCGAAACGCTGCCCATGGAACACCTGATGAAACTCCACGGCACGCTGCGCGATTGCGCGCGCTGAAAGAGGAGGCCTCATGAACGAATGGGAATGGCAACTCCTCGAAGATAAGAAGATCGTCGAGAACGTGACCGTCGGCGGCATCGCCATTCACGCTGGCAGCCGCGTCCGGCTCCGCCCAAGGGCCGGCGGCGATGTGATGGATATTGCGCTCACTGGGAAGACCGCGATCATCGAATCGATTGAGCAGGACTACGAAGGCAAGCTTCATGTTTGTGTCGTCGTTGACGACGACCCAGGACGCGACATCGGCCTGATGCGGCAGCCCGGGCATCGTTTCTTCTTCGATGCCGAAGAGATAGAGCCTGTCGGCGAAGGCGAAGGCGCTCCCGGTCACCAAACAAATTCTTGTCGCCGGAATTGGCAACATCTTCCTCGGCGATGACGCCTTCGGTGTTGAAGTGGCTCGTCGCCTTTCCTCCATGAACTTGCCCGACGGCGTTCGCGTCACCGACTTCGGCATTCGCGGCTTCGATCTCGCCTATGCCCTGCTCGATGGCTATGACACGACTATCCTTGTCGACGCCTGTCCGCGCGGCGAAGCTCCCGGAACTCTTTACGTCATGGAGCCGGATCTGGTGAACTGGGAAGTCCGGGAGAAAACATCGGCGGTTGAAGCGCACAGCATGAATCCGCTGAATGTTTTGCGCCTGGCGACTTCGATGGGAGGGCAGCTGAAGCAGGTTCTGCTCGTCGGATGTGAGCCTGAGACCTTGGGGCCAGAAGAAGGACAAATGGGGCTGAGCGAAACCATCGAGGCTGCAGTCGCCGACGCGGTTAAGCTGGTCGAATCGCTCATCCACAGAATCATTAACGGAGAAGCAATCGCTTCACAACCTTAAGAAGAGGAGACTACCGTGGCCATCGATTCAACGAATGGTTTGGACCAGTTAGCACCCGATAAGGACACTTTGTTCATGTTGAGCGGTGTCGCACTTATGGTCTTCGGAGCAGGATTGATTCTTTCCAATCCGATGGTGCGCAAGTATCTCGGGCAGATCGGTATCGGGAATCTGGCACAAGGAGCAATTCCGGACCTCGACCGGTACTCTGAAGTTGAGGCAAATGTAGGTGCACACGCGGGAGGAAGTTCCCTTGCATTATTCGGCCAAAATGAATCAGCCATCACTGGAGGAAGCCACCGTTCGCTACGCTCTCGATCCTAAGGTAAGCCGATTTACCGTGCAGGCGTTCGCGGCAGGCTTGTTTTCGTCCTTTGGCCACAATCCTGTCATCGCCATCACAAACTTCACTGGCGAGGCGAAGATTACGCCCGAAACCATCGAGCCCGCATCTTTGCTGATCAAGATCCCTGCGACGTCATTCGAGGTCGCCAGCGACGTGAGCGACAAAGATCGCAAAGAAATCGAGCGCACGATGCAGCAGAATGTTCTCGAAAGCTCGTCGTATCCTGAGATCACTTTTGAATGCTCGCAATTCACCCACAGCGTGAACGCTGACCGTCAATACTGGGTGAGCATGAACGGCGATCTCACGCTACACGGCGTCACTCGCGGGCAGAATGTTTCCGCCAATGTCACTCTCAACGGAGATACGTTGCGGGCTCAGGGTAGTTTTTCGCTCCTGCAAACCGATTACGAGATTCAACTGGTTTCGGTGGCAGGCGGGACTTTGAAAGTCAAAGACGAACTGAAATTCACGTTTGATGTCGTAGCACGCAAACAGGAGTAATCTCCAAGGGGACAAGAATCGCCATGTGTTTAGCCATCCCAGGAAAAGTGGTGGAACTCTTCCCCGGCATCCCTTCGACCGCCATGGTCGACGTCGTCGGAGTTCGCCGCAGGGTAGATCTCGGCCTGCTTTCCGACAGCCCTCCGGTGGCCGGAGACTGGGTGCTCATTCACGTCGGCTTTGCCATGAGCAAGATCAGCGAAGCAGACGCGCTCGATCAGATGCGCACCTTGCGCATGATGGGTGAAGACGAGTTGGCCATGGAAGAAGTCCGTGGCTACGGTCTGGAAGAAAAGTCATGAAGTTCGTCGATGAGTTTCGCGATCCGGAGATCATCGGTAAGACCGCCGAAGAAATTCGCCGCCTGGCCGACCCCAACCGTCACTACCGGATCATGGAAGTGTGCGGTGGACACACTCATGCCATTTACCGCTTCGGCTTGAAAGACCTGCTTCCCCCAAATCTGGAATTGATTCACGGGCCCGGCTGCCCAGTCTGCGTTCTTCCCATGGGAAGAATCGACGACGGCCTCGCGATTGCGAATGATCCCAATGTCATCTTTGCCGCTTTCGGTGACATGATGCGTGTCCCCGGAACCAACGGTAGCCCGCTCGAGCACAAAGCTCGTGGCATGGACGTACGCATCGTCTACTCGCCAACCGACGCGCTGAAACTCGCCGAACTGAATCCCGACAAGCACGTCATGTTTTTTGCCATCGGCTTCGAGACCACGGCTCCATCGACAGCACTCACCTTGATGCGAGCGAAGGCGAAGGGCGTCCATAACTTCTCCGTTTTCTGCAATCACGTAACCATCATTCCGGCGATCCGCGCGATTCTCGATTCGCCCGACATGCGTCTCGACGCCTTCATCGGACCGGGACACGTCTCCACCGTCATCGGGTGCCGCCCCTATGAGTGGATCGCCAACGATGAGGGCAAACCAGTCGCAGTGTCGGGATTTGAGCCGCTCGACATGTTGCAGTCCGTCGTCATGGTGCTCAGGCAACTGAAGGCCGGAGTGGCGCGCATCGAAAATCAATATAAGCGGGTAGTGCCGTGGGAAGGCAATCGCGCTGCCCTTCGCGCCATGGCCGAGACTTTCCAACTGCGACCCTACTTCGAATGGCGCGGATTGGGATTCATTTCACAGTCTGCTTTGCGCATCCGCGACAGTTACGCCGAGTGGGACACGGAAGCGCGCTTTGTGGTTCCGGGCGTGCGCGTGACTGATCCGAAGGCAGCGCAGTGTGGAGAAGTATTGAAAGGCGTGCTGAAGCCCGCGCAGTGCAAATTGTTCGGCAAAGAATGTACTCCGGAACATCCAGTCGGAGCGCTCATGGTGTCATCCGAGGGATCATGCGCAGCTTACTTCAACTACGAACATCGCAAGACGGCAATGGTGACCAGCATAGCGTCGGTGGCGTGAAACCCTCCGAACCGGTCGCGCCGCCGAAAGTGCGCTTCCGTGAACCGCAGATCGAGATGGCCCACGGCGCCGGAGGCAAAGCCAGCCGTCGCCTCGTCGAAGGCCTTTTCATCCCCCTTCTGAGCTCCTCTTCCGCCGAGCCCCTGGGAGACGCCGCGCACTTTGAGGTCAATGGCGCCCGCATTGCCATGACCACTGACTGCTTCGTCGTAAAGCCTCTCAGCTTCCCGGGAGGCTCCATCGGCGAGCTCGCCGTGAATGGCACGATCAATGACTTGGCAGTGTCGGGCGCTCAGGCCCAAGCACTCGCAGTGACATTCGTGCTCGAAGCCGGCTTGCCCACTCCTGTTCTCGAGGCCGAAATCCGCGCCATGGCAAAAGCCGCGCAGACAGCGGGCGTCACCATCGCCGCGGGTGACACCAAGGTCGTCGAACACGGCAAAGCCGACTTCATGTATATCACCACCACTGGAGTTGGCGTTCCCCTCGATGGAGTGAAGATTGATCCCCGCACGGTTCGCCCCGGCGACAAGATTATTCTTTCCGGACCGATTGGAGATCACGGAATCACGATTCTGCTGGCTCGCGGCGAACTCGATCTCGAAGCCGACTTGCGCTCCGACACACGCTCAGTGCTGCCGCTAGTGCAGGCGCTGGCGCGCGAGGTTGGTCCTGGCATCCGCTGGATGCGCGATCCCACCCGCGGCGGCGTAGCAACTTCGCTGAACGAACTCGCCCGTGATTGCGGTCTGGGCATCGTGGTTATGGAAGAAACGGTCCCGGTGCGGGATGCTGTCCGCGGCGCCTGCGAGCTTCTCGGACTCGATCCGCTTCACATAGCGAATGAAGGACAGATCCTCGCGGTCGTTGCCCCAGAGTACGCGGATGCCGCACTCAACGCGCTAAGCATGGCTCCCGGCGGACAAGATGCTCAGGTGATCGGAGAGGTCCGAGAGCAACCGGCTGCCGCCGTGCTGGTGACCACGCGCTACGGCGGCACCCGAATCGTTGATATGCTGGTGGGCGATCCGCTGCCGAGGATCTGTTAGGAATGGTGACATGGCAACCGTCTGCGGGCTTGCTGCACAGGTAGAGCAGCGATTACTCGCGCGTAACCAGATCGTCGAGACCTTTTTCTCTACTGAAGCTCGCCGCCTCGCCGATGTGTGCCTTGCCATGTCCGAGCGCTTTCTGGCTGGCGGCCGCTTGCTCGCTTTTGGAAAAGGCCCCTACGCCACCGATGCGCAGCACGTCTCCGTTGAATTCGTTCATCCCGTGATCGTGGGCAAGCGCGCCCTTCCCGCCCTCGATCTTTCCATCCTCTTTCAGCCGTGGCTCGAAGCCATTCTGCAACCGGAAGACATCGTCATGGGATTCGGTCCGCCCGAGGGTGATTCTGCAGTCCAGGCCGCGCTGCGATTGGCTCGCGACCGTAAGGCCCTGACTCTGGCCCTTCCCGGAAAAGAAGGCACCTACGCAATAGACGCCTGCACCGACGACCCCTTTATCCATCAGGAAGTCATCGAGATTCTTTACCACACTCTCTGGGAGACGGTGCACGTCTTCTTCGAACATCGCGAGTTGGGGTACGAAGTTGGCGAAGCAGGCTTCCTCTATCCGTTCTTGGGTCAGGAAAAGCAAGCTACCGCCAGCCTCGTCGACGAAGTCGCCTCATCCATTCTGATGAAAGCCCAGGAGGACTCTCGCTTACGCGCGCAAGTAGCGCAGGAGCAATCGGAACGCATTGGATCGATGGCATCGGCTATCCACGATCGTCTCCGCAAGGGCGGCAAGCTCATCATCTTCGGCAATGGAGGCTCCGCCACCGACGCTAACGATTGGGCGCTCGATTGCGTCCTACCACCACATGGCTACAAGCCCGTTCCCGCAGTCTCGCTCGCCATGGAACCCGCCAACCTGACCGCGGTTGCCAATGACGTCGGTGTCGAAGTCATGTTCCTCCGGCAACTGATCGCGCAGGCGAAACCGCAAGACGTGGTCATCGGCATCTCGACCAGCGGCGGTTCGCGCAACATCATCGTGGCGCTGGAAGAGGCACGTAAGCGCGGGATGCTGACCGCAGCCCTTCTTGGTTACGATGGCGGAGAAGTCTTGCGCCGGGGCCTGGCCGAGTTTCCTGTTGTCGTTCGCTGCGACTATATTCCCCGCATTCAAGAGGTTCAGGCTTCCGTCTACCATGTAGTTCGCGAGCTACTGGAGGTTTTGGAACGTGCCCAAGTTTGAGCTCTACGGAACCGCTCGCTGCCCGTACACCCAGGAAATGCGTGACTGGTTGGAGTTCCGGCGCTGCGATTTCGACGAGTATGATGTCGAGGTTGACCCCGAAGCTCGTGTGCGCATGCGCACAGTGGCTGGTGCGGAGCGCACTGTGCCCCTGTTGGTGGAAGACGGTAAGGTAGTGCAGATCGGCTGGCAGGGCCGTGGTTGCATTGTCGATGCGGAATAACTATGCCGAGTGCTTGCTCCATTCGCGTCCGCGGCGTGGTCCAGGGAGTCGGCTTCCGTCCGTTTGTCTACCGCTTGGCGCAGGCCAATACCTTGTTCGGATGGGTGCTGAACGACGAGCAAGGAGTCGAGATTCATCTCGAAGGCACTGAGCAGAGCCTGCAGAATTTCGTTCGCGACCTGAAATCGCAGCCGCCCTCTGCCGCTGCCATTTCTGAAATCAAAATCGAGCCCACGGCTTTACTGGGTATCGAAGACTTCACGATCCGCAACAGCGGACACGGCGGACGCCGCACCACCCGGGTCTCTCCCGACCTTCCCGTTTGCGACGCCTGTCTTGCCGAGATGTCCGACCCCTGCGATCGCCGCTACGGCTATCCCTACATTAATTGCACGAATTGCGGTCCGCGCTACACCGTGATTTTAGCTCTGCCCTATGACCGTCCTAACACCACCATGAAGTCATGGGCTCTCGACGAACGCTGCGAACACGAATATCACGACCCCACAGACCGGCGCTTTCACGCTCAGCCCATCGCTTGTCCGGAATGCGGACCAAACTATTCGCTTCATTATGGGAAAGAAACTGTTTACGGCGACCTGGAATCCGTCCGTCGAGCGGCAGTTTTGCTGAATGAAGGCAAAATTCTGGCGGTAAAAGGATTGGGCGGATATCACCTCGCTTGCGATGCCTGGAATGTTGCGGCGGTCGCCGCCCTCCGCGCGCGGAAGTATCGCAAAGAAAAACCCTTCGCAGTCATGGCCGGTGACCTGCAAGTCGCTCGCACATTGGTGGAACTCTCGCCCGAGGCGGAGACTTTACTGACTTCTCTGGCGCGTCCGATCGTGCTCGCCGTGGCCAAGAAGCAACTGCCGGGCGTAGCTCCTGACAATCGCGACTTAGGCGTCATGCTGCCCTACACTCCTTTGCACTATCTGCTCTTTGCCGCTGGGGCTCCCGGCGCATTAGTCATGACGAGTGCCAACCGCTCCAATGAGCCCATTGCCTACGAAGACGACGATGCCTTGCAACAACTCTCGTCGATCGCTGACGGTTTTCTCATCGGACAGCGTCCTATCGCGCGACGAGTCGATGACTCCGTCGGCCGCGTTGGCGTCTTCGGCCCAGCCATTCTGCGCCGCGCCCGCGGGTACGCCCCCGGCGCCGTCACACAGCTTCCGGTCGAGAGACCGATCCTGGCTGTGGGTGCGGACTTAAAGAACACCATCACTCTAGTAGTCGACGGGCAAGCCTTCGTCAGCCAGCACATCGGCGACCTTGAACACTTCCAGTCGTTCCGCGCCTTCAAAGAAACCGTCAACGATCTGGTTTCGATGTACGAAGTGAAATGGGACGAGACCCTCGTTGTTCACGATTGCCATCCGCAATATGTCTCGACCTCTCTTGCGGCGTCGCTGCCCGCTGCCGAGCATCACATGGTTCAGCACCACCGCGCCCACATCGCTTCCGTTTTGGCGGAGCGCGTGGAGTGGGAAAAGAAGGTCCTCGGCATCAGCCTCGACGGGACGGGCTTTGGAGACGACGGCTCGATCTGGGGCGGCGAGATCTTCCTGGGCAGCGTCAGAAAAGGTTTCGACCGCGTCGCCCATCTGCGCCAGGCGTTACTTCCGGGAGGCGATGCTGCCGCGCAATATCCCGTACAAGCCTCCGCGGGGTTCCTCAGCCAACTTGATAATCTGCCTTCGTTTAACGATGCCCCATTCGGTTTTCCCGCACGTTATGGAATGGCATTGGAGCTAGTACAGAAGCGGGTTCGGACTTTCCCCACCACATCCACGGGAAGACTTTTCGACGCGGCCGCGGCCCTGATCGGCTTCACGCGCGAAATCACTTTTGAAGGACAGGCAGCAATGTGGCTGGAGCAACTAGCCCGCACGGCTGCTCCCACGGAACCATATCCTTTCCCTTTTGCTGGGAATGAACTCGATTTTCGTCCGCTGATCAGGGCTGTGATCGAGGATCGCTTGAAGGGCCGTGCTCCGAACGAAATCGCGCGCGCCTTTCAACGCGGAGTGGCGCAAGGTTTGGCCGATGCCACCCTCACCCTTGCGCAGATGCACCAAGTCGACACGACAGTGCTCTCCGGCGGCGTCTTCCAGAACGAACTCCTTCTCGAAGATCTGAAATCGCTGATGGCATCCTCGTCTATTCAGCTCTGGGCGAACTCCAGCATTCCCGCCAACGACGGCGGAATCAGCCTGGGACAAGCAGCCCTGGCGGCGTTCGGTCAATTCAATAGAACAACGGTTTAAACGCTATGCATGAACTTTCTATCGCGATGAGCATCGTGGAGATGGCGCAGGAAGAAGCTGAACGTCGTGGCATTCAGGTTTGTGCTGTCCATCTGAAGCTCGGCCGTCTGTCAGGCGTGGTCAAGGAAGCTCTACTTTCATCCTACGAAATGGCCTGTTACGAAACTCCGCTTGCAGGCACACAACTTCTAATCGAAGAAATTCCCATTAGCGTTTTCTGTCCGAATTGCAAAGCCGAACGTCCGCTCAGTTCCATGCAACTCTTTTGTTGCAGTGAATGCGGTACTCCCACGGCAGAGGTCGTGCACGGAAAAGAGTTGGAGGTCTTTGCTCTTGAGGTGGCGGCATGAACTCCGATCCCCGTCTGGTGGAAGTACGAAAAAACGTCTTCAAGCAAAACGATCTAGTAGCCCGTGGACTGCGCCAACAATTCCAGTCGGCGGGTGTCTTCGTCGCGAGCTTGGTCTCAAGCCCGGGGTCGGGCAAAACCGCTTTTCTCGAACGACTCCTGACACAGCTGATGCCTGAATATCGTGTCGCCGCCTTAGTGGGTGATCTCGCTACCGAGAATGACGCCGTGCGTTTATCCCGCAGCGGTGCTCCGGTTCGCCAAATCACCACTGGAACTCTCTGCCATCTGGAAGCAGCGATGGTACAGACTTCGCTCGCTGGATGGGACCTGCGCGAACTAGACTTCCTTTTCGTCGAGAACGTCGGGAACCTGGTCTGTCCCTCTTCCTACGACCTGGGCGAAAACCTGCGCCTCGTCTTGAGTTCGACTACCGAGGGAGAAGACAAGCCCCTCAAGTATCCGACCATCTACAACAGCTCTGATCTTGCGCTGATTACCAAGATGGATCTCGCGGACGCGGTCGAGTTCGACGAAGCCGCCGCTTTACGCAATATTCAGGCCGTCCGTCCGGGAATGAGAGTCTTCAAGGTCTCTTCCAAGACCGGCATTGGTATGACAGAATTCGCGAATTACATCTGCTCCTGTTTGGTCGAGTCTCGCGCCGCGTCGGCTGTTTAGAGATCACGGCGCCAGGCGAAGCACAATCTTAGTTATTCGCGAGGCCCGATCGTTGGCCACTCGACCACTCCTACCCGACCGTCAGGTCCAATCGTCAGCGTTGGCGCATACAGCCCCAGAAATTCTCGCCTCCACCACAGTCCCTGGTCGTGCTTGTCTTTCATGCTGGTAAACCGGTACTGCCACAAAACGACCCGGATCATCTTTGGCGGAGCCTGCGGAAAAGGATTGCCGGCAAACAACTCCAATACGTCTTGGTCATGTGTTAACAGGCGTTCTTCCGTCGACGGCACGATGGCATACTCCCGCCACGATCCCAGCGAGGCAAACCATAAGTTCCAATCAAATCGCGGCTGGTGAGGCGCGTAAAGACCCGGCGGCTTGTCAATGTCTTGCGGCTTGAAGCGAAAGGGATACGCCACCCAATTGGAGCCATCGTTCGAGCCCTGAAATTCGATCTCATACCGCCCACGCGTCATCACCGCGAACAAGCCATACTGATTCGCGATGCGAAAAGGCTCGAGCAAAGCCACCGGCGTTTTGGGCAACGGAAGTGATGGCCACACGATCCAAAGCATCTCAGCGGTCGTGACAAAGAAGATCCATGTCAGCATCACGCCGGTCAGAGAAATTCTCAGCGTGTGCCACAACGGCGGGACATCGTCGTCAACCGGCAGATCCTCCGTGGACACGTCCTCAGGCAAAGCAGGTGTCCATTTCGTCGGCAACAAGCCCCGCAACCAGCGGTCGTCCAGCAGCAACACGCCCAGCACCAGCACCAGGTAATTGAGAAAAGTGTAGTTTGCGGTGAGAATCACGCCAATCTCCCACGGCGTCACGATGCAGAAGCACAGAATCCGCCAGCGCCGCGGAAGGAACAACATCCACACCAGGCCCAGTTCCAGCGCGAGCGTGGCATACACTGTGCGCCGCATGAAACCAGTGCGGCAGGTGCTGCACGTACCAGCCGATCCACGTTGGCAGTGGTCCGTTCTGGTAGTACTCATCCATGGCGGTGAAGTTACGCCACTGCGGATCACCGCTCGCCAACTTCACCATGCCCGATTCAAAGTAGATGCGAAACCACTCCCATTGCAGCAGAAACAAGCTAGCCCGCGACGGCGGACTCCCTTCGCCCCATCCCGGCCGGAATCCGCGCGGCGCGAAGAACAGCGCGATGAAGCCGGCTTCCAGCAGCATTCCGTCCGACTGGTAGCCAGAGAAATCCTGCGCCGCACTCACGAACGAAAGAAAGCAGAGAAAACAAATGAACAAGGTCCCGCGCGGCCAGATATTCAGGACCACCAGCAAAGACGCCAGCATGCCTAACCAGCAAAGCGCCAGTAGCGCGTGCGAACTGGAGGAGAACCAAAGCAGCGTTGGAGCGAACCAGAAGCGCGACGACCCCAGTGACCGGGCCACCGACTCCAGGTATTCATTCGCGGGCAGAATGCCATCGGGACCAATGAGGCCCCGAATTTGAAACACCAGCGAACCAAAAGCGGAGAAATAGATAAGGCCTAGCGCGCGAAGAAATAACCAGCGCGGGATCAGGCGATCCCTGGCTCCGTCGTCAAATAGCCAACGCGCAGGCGATACCGAGGTCCAATCCATCAGCGCGGCAATTATAAAGGTGCCAGTCGCCCCAGTATCGATTCTCAGGAAATCAAAGTCCCGGTTCGATTTAGAATATTAGGAAGGCCTTCACCATGTGCAGAAACATCAAGATCCTGTTTAACTTCGACCCACCGGTTACCGACGACGAGATTCGAGCCGCTTCGCTGCAGTTCGTAAGAAAAATCAGCGGCTTCCAGAAACCCTCGAAAGCCAACGAAGCCGCTTTCCACGCCGCCATCGACGAGGTGGCCGCCGCTTCAACCCGTCTTCTGCGCTCGATGGAGACAAACGCCCCTCCGAAAAATCGGGAGGAAGAAGCCGCAAAGGCCAAAGCTCGCGCCGCCGAGAGATTCGGCGCCTAACTCCCCCGTTCGAAGTTTTTGATTGTTCACGGGAAATACCAGCATACCGTTCCCCTAGTGTGAGCCTGCCAGTGTGGTCGTCCCACCGGCCAGAGTCGCAATGCTCGTGCTCGCCGACGGTGTAATCGTCAAGCGCTTAAGCGTGGTTTCGTCCTGCAGCAGCACTAACAACGATCCGTCTGCGGTTGTCTGCCAGGTTTCCTTCGTCATGCCGCTAACGGCAGGTTGAAATCCTTCGGCTACCGCTTTGCCATCCGCAAAGACCCGTATCACGCTCTGCCCCATGTTTCGGCTCCAGATCAGGTGATTGCTGTCGGAGGTAAAAAGCAGATTGCCATACGCATTCGGCGATCCCACCCGTACATACCTGCCATCCACGCAAAGCCCCTGATCATTCCCCGCCGCCGGATCCGCACTGCGGCAGAAGTACGCGACGTGTTTGCTGTCAGGGCTAAAGACAAACGGACGCGTGCCCTCATTCGTAAGCGGCCCTTGCAGCGATGGTGAAAAAGCCGTTTGCGGCACACCATCGAGGTAGAGCGTGACGTTTCCGCCATTGTGAAGCACAAACGCAAAGTGCTGGCCATCAGGACTGAAATCCAGCGCCATCGCTTGCATGGTCTGCGGGTTCCCGACGTTGAGCAGCATTCCATCAACGGTCACGGTGCGGCCGTTGGTCGCAATATGCTCTCCAACCGGAGCAATCACCGTATAAGTGATGCCCGGCGCATCCAGTTCCTGCCCAGCCATGACCAGAAATTGCTTACTGCCGTTAAATGCGAGATAGACCAGCTTGGAAGAATCCGCGCTGAATGCCACTTGTCCCATCGGCCCTCTCGGTCCCATCATGGAATCGATACGCTGATATTCGAGACCACGCTTGCCATCGCTGAACACCCATTGTTTCTGATTACTGTTGCTACATATGGCCGCGTAATGCTTGCCGTCCGGACTGATCACCACGTTGCCAATTTTCGACGAACCTGTGGTCTGGCCCCACGTCAGTTCGCTGCCGGCCACTTTATTTCCATTGATCACCAGGAATTCGCTTTGACTGACTCCGATCGTCTGGTGAACTCTGGCCACGACCATGTTGCCCATCGGCGGAATTGTCAACGACATATACTGTCCCTTCAGGTAAGGCTTCCCATCCAGAAACACTTCATTTGCGCTCGAGCCGCGATCTGGCGGTGCTGGAACATTCGCAGTCGTGAACAGATGTTTGCTATCCGCGCTCCACTGCGGATTTCCACCCGGCAATGTCGTCGGCTTACCGTCCACAACCATCACCGGATGCTCCTGCGTCCGCGAAACCATCTGGTGCCACAGGTAGGCCCAGTGATCTCCATCAGGACTGAACACATAATCGCGCATGTCATTCGAGAATCCCAAAGGGCTGGCCTTGCCGTCGAATACAAATCGCGCCGCAACCTGGCCGGGATTGGTCGTTACCATTGATGTGTAATAGAAATGCTTGCTGTTGGAAGTGAAGTAGAGCTGGCAACTCATCGTATTGATCACGCCGCCCATGGTCTCAGAGCTGCGCACAAACTCTTTTCCATCGAGCATGATCACCCACTCGCTGCCCGCCTGTGCGCAATAAGCCCAACGATTGCCGTCAGGACTGAACGCGATCGGATGCACTCCGTCTTGCGTGACCATCTGATCAAACTTCGGACCCTCGACGCCGTCGTAGATGACCACCTGCCGGCTGCCGTTCTGCGCGATCGTCGCTACGTGAATTCCGTGAGGGCTCACCGCGAACTGGCTACCCTGCTGCACCGGAGCCATGACCGCGGGATCGACCTTCGTGCCCGCAGGAGGCGTGAACGCCCCTGTGTCATTCACCTGGCTTCCGCTCGCTTGCGGTTGCTGCCCCGGCTTCCCCGGTTTCTGCCCCGGCTGTTGCTGCTGTGTTTGCTGCTGCTGGCCGGGAACCTGCGCGGCCTTCTCGATTTTTTTCCAAACGCTCTGAGCCGGGGCGGCGATTGTCCCCAATCCGATCAAGGTTGTCAGACACCACACGCTGCGTAGAGTTGAGTAGCGCATTCTTTTCTCTCCTTGCCGATCTAGTTATGCCGCCAACTTCTGCGGTACAACAGCTTCCGGTGTCGCCTTCGCCGCCAAGTATCCCTTGGCCGCGATGGTTGCGAAATACAGGCTCGCCAGCAATCCCAGGTAGGTCCCCATGCCGAGCGAAATCGCTTTCATCACTTCTTCCTGCATCTGGTTTTGCAGATCGCCGTAGGCCCCACTCGCCGGACCGCCCATCGCGCTCGTCAGACTGCTGCGCGCCATGATCCCCACAATCACCATGAACAGCAGCGGCAGCAATCCGCCCAGCACCGCCCGCTTGTCTTTCCAGAAGAAATGTACGAAAGGTCCCGCGATGGCGATCAACGCGAAGAACCCATAAATCCCCGCGCTCGGATGCCCGTTGCGCTCCATCGCGTCCATCACGTTGTTGGTGTTCAGGAATCCCAGAATCTGCCAGAAGCTGAATTCCATTTTTCCGAACGGAAGCTGAATGGACGCCGCCGTCAGCCATACCCAGGAGAGAAACAGCGCAACGCCCGCCACCAGGTTCGGCATCCCTACTTTGGCCACGATCTGTGCGAAGACCTTTCCGCTTTGCTGCTTGGCCGCTTCCAGCGCCAGCGCCGCCTGTTCTTTCGCTAGCTGGGAGTCCGGAACCGCCGTAATCCCGGTAATCTTTCCCGCAGGGTCAAAATCAACGTCCACCGCCAGCCCCGGCTTCGCCGGAACTTCGGATTTCCATACTCCTTCAAGGCCGAAGGGATATTGCTGCCCTTCCACCATCAACAGTCCCGGCCCGGCGTACGGATCTCGCAATACCTTTCCTCGTTTTGTCATCTTTCGTTCCTCTCAGTCGTGCGAAGTTTGCGAACGGTTCCTGTTGTGCCCCGCCATCCGGAGTGTTAGCATTCCCCCGTTCTTGGATTGCCGTCCAAGACCGGCCCAGGTACTAGCCCTCCACCCCGCATTGCGCAAGTTCGCAGGAAAAACCGTCATGTCGTTGCAGAATTCTGAGGAGCCGAGCTCAGGGGATGGAACCGTCACGCCCGAACAACGCCGGGCGCTCGACGAGCTGTTCAGCCTCACTTACGAAGAACTGCGCCGCCTGGCTTCCTCTGTGCGGCGTGGCGACCCAAGCGCCACCCTCACGCCTACCGTCTTGGTCAACGAGGCTTGGATCAAGCTGTCCAAGTCGCCCGAACTTGGCTCCGCTTCCCGCCTCCATTTCAAACGCATCGCCGCCCGCGCCATGCGGCAGCTGCTGATCGAGGCCGCACGACGGAGACACTCCAGCAAACGAGGCGGTGAAGATGACGTCACTGTCATCACTTATGACGAATCGATGCTGCCGGTGGCCACTTGCGGGAAAGAACTGCTAGCTCTCGACGCCGCTCTCGACGAGTTGGCACGCATCGAACCGCGCCAGGCCCTCATGGTGGAAAGCCGCTTCTTTGGCGGCCTCGACGTCACCGAGACCGCTGCCCTGCTCGGCGTCTCGGAAGCCACAATTCTCCGCGATTGGCGCGCCGCCAAAGCCTGGCTCGCGCAAGCGCTCCGTCAAGCAAAATGACAACTCCGATGGACACCACGCGCTGGCAGCGGATCCAATCCCTTTTCCACGAGGCCGCCGACCTTCCCGCCAGCGAGCGCCAGCCCTTCCTCCAGGCCGCCTGCGAAGACGATAACAACCTCATCGCGGAAGTCACGGCTATGCTCGATGCCGATGACCAGGGTGGATCACTGCTCGATCGCGACATGGCCCAAGTTGCTCACCAAATGCTTGCTGGCGCCGATCCGGCGTCTGGCGGCAAAGAATTTGGACCCTACACGCTCAAGCAAATTCTTGGCGAGGGCGGCATGGGCATCGTCTATCTCGCCGAGCGCAAAGACCTCGGCAACCAGGTCGCCATCAAGATTCTTCGCGATGCCTGGCTCTCTCCGGCGCGCCGCGAGCGCTTCGCCAGCGAACAGCGCCTGCTGGCGCAACTCAATCATCCCTCGATCGCCCGCCTCTACGACGCCGACACTCTTCCAGACGGTACTCCCTGGTTCGTCATGGAGTATGTCGAAGGACTGCCGCTCACAGATTACTGCCAGCAGCACAAATGCTCGATCGACCCGCCGCCTGCAACTCTTCCGCCAGGTTTGCGAAGCGGTTCAGTACGCCCACGCGCACGCTGTCATCCATCGTGACCTGAAGCCCTCGAACATTTTCGTGAAGTCAGATGGCAGCGTACGCCTGCTCGACTTCGGCATCGCCAAACAGCTGGAAAGCCTCGATACACCCGTCAACCAGACGCTCACCATCATGCGCCTGATGACTCCCGCCTACGCGGCTCCTGAGCAGATCCGCGGCGAGAGCCTCGGTGTCCACACCGATGTCTACTCTCTCGGCGTCATTCTCTTTCAGTTGCTGACCAATCGCCTGCCCTTCGATCTGACAAACCTCACTCCCGGCGAAGCCGCCAGCATCGTCGCAGAGCACGAACCCGGCAAACCCTCTTCCGCCGCCGATGAATCGCAGCGCTCTGAAGTCAGCGAGAATGCCTGGGCCGACGTCGATGTCCTCTGCCTCACCGCGATGCACAAGGATCCGCAGCGCCGATACCGTTCAGCGGAAGCGCTCATCCGCGACATCGATCACTATCTCGCGGCGGAGCCTTTGGAAGCTCGCCCCGACAGTCTGCGCTATCGCTCCGCAAAGTTCGTTCACCGGAATCAGCGTGCCGTTATCAGCACCGTTCTGGTCTTCGCTGTACTCATCGGACTGATCACCTTCTTCACCTTGCGCCTCGCCAAGGCCCGCGATACTGCCCTCGCCGAAGCCGCCCAGACCCAGCGCATCCAGCAGTTCATGACTAATCTGTTTCAAGGAGGAGACGAGGCCGCCGGACCTGCCGACAATCTTCGTGTCGCGACCCTTCTCGATCGCGGTGTGCAGCAGGCGCAATCCCTCAGCAGCGATCCCAAGATCCAAGCCGAGCTTTACCAGAATTTAGGGGCTATCTATCAGAAGCTGGGAAAGTACGACCAGGCCGACACATTGCTGCGGCGTGCGCTCGATCAGCGAAAGCGTCTCTACGGCGATGACAGTCCCGAAGTCGCTGAAAGCCTCACCGCTCTAGGCTTGCTGCGTTTAGATCAGGCGCACTTGGATGACGCCGAGAACCTTACGCGTCAAGGTATGGAGATGGCGAAGCGTGATCTCTCGCCCGATCATCCCAGCATCGCCAAAGCCAATCTTGCTTACGGAACTGTGCTCGCGCAGCGCGGCTCGTACGATCAAGCGATTCAAGTCCTCAACGAAGCCGTGCGGCTCGAATCCGCTCCGGCCGCCGCTCCCACCGACCTCGCCGCCAGTCTCTCAGCCCTCGCTGCGGCTCAGTACTCGGCCGGACATTACGACATCTCGAACGCACTCTACCGCCGCCTGCTCGATATGCACCGCAACCTCTACGGCGCGCGCCATCCGCTAGTCGCCGACGATCTCGGCAACCTCGCATCCATTCAGCAGGACCTCGGCTACTACAGCAAAGCTGAAATATTCGATCGCGAAGCGCTCGATATTACCGAGGGATACTATGGCAAGGACCATCCTAAGACCGCCACCGAACTCACCATGCTCGGCCGTTCACTCGAATACCAGAACAAGTTCGACGAGTCCGAGAAATATCTGCAACAAGCGCTCGCCATCCAGGAAAAGGTTTACGGGCCGGTTCATCCCTCGATCGCCGATACCTTGAATGAACTTGGCAACGACGCTTCCATGCGCAATCACCTCGACGAGGCTGAGGCGCAGTTCCGCCGCGTCGCCGACATTTACCGCTCGGTCTACGGCGACCATCACTATCTTGTTGCCATCGCCCTCTCAAATGTCGGTAGCATTCACACCGATAAGAAAGACTATGCCGGAGCGGAAGTGATTTTCCGCGACGTGGTCCGCCGCTTCACCGAAGCGCTCTCCGCCGACAACGTGAATACCGGCATCGCCCAAATCAAACTGGGACGCGCGCTACTGCGCCAAAGCAAGTACGACGAAGCGCAAGCCGCCACGCTAGCGGGATACAACGTTCTGATCAAACAATCGAACCCGGAGACCAGCTTCGTCCGAGCCGCGCGAAAAGATTTAGTCGCAGATTATGAAGCGCTGAAAGAACCCGAACTAGCTGCGAGATTTCGCGCAGAAATGGCGGCCGACGCCAAAGCCGCAGAAATGGCAAAGAAGTAGTCGTCACCGCCAAACCCCAAAGTTGCCCCTCGCCCTTGAATGCGGCATCTTTCAGTGCAGCGATTGCGCCAGACTATCCAGATTCTGAGGTCGCACAAGAATCACTCCGCCCCGCGGGCTATCGATATCGGCAATCAGGAAAAACGAAATCGCTACCACCAGCGGCAGCACCAGAAACAGAAACCGGTGCGATTCCGAGTTCCGCCCTCCGTAGCCAATCAGCAGATTGCAGCAGATCCCGATCAGGATCATCAGCCCCCACGCGGACACCGGGATGCGATTCCACCATGCCGCCTGCGTATAACCTTGCGAGTTCAACACATCGTTCATCCCCGCAAGCGTGAGAGCCGAAACCGCCGTGGGCTGCGCCGCCGCCGGACCGCGCACTGCCGACCACAAGTCGTTTTGTATTTGCGACGTGGTAGCGTTGATCCTCTGTAAATCCCCATCGTCCCGCGTCTCGTAATACAGAATCCGCTGCCTTAGATAGCTCCTGAGCAACTCGCGAACTCGCGCCCCGTCCGCCGTAGGCAACAGGTCCGCCCTGACATATTCCGTGCCAATCGCATTGGCCTCGGCTTCTTCATAGTTCTTACGCTGATCGTACCGGCTGATCGCCATCGAAAAAGTGAATCCGATGATCAGGCCGAGCAGGGTCAACGTGGCGGCAACAATCATCCCAAAATCATCCCGCTCTTCGGCCTCCATCTTCTTCCGCCGTCCAGCCAGCCCCAAACCCACTCGCGCCGCTAACCACAACGCAATCAGTGCGAAAACGAAAACGGCTGCCGGAGAGTCCATCATCTTACTCATACGCCCACCCTTCTCACATCGATCGAAAGAATCTTACCAGCCCTCCGCGAAGGACAGTACCTCGCCTCAGTTGGCCAGAGCCGAACGGCCCGTCCCTAGCCTGATCCGGGCCGTGAACGTGTATAATCGCGGGCAACTTTGAGGGGACCGAGGCCGCGCCAACTTCGCTGGCATGGCGCACCAGGCCGAACCCGCATCCAGGATTGCGAGCACCCCGACCAGGAGATCACTTGAAATACTCAATGAAAATGCAGTTCCTCTGTCCCTCTCGCCAGGCAGCTTTCGTGCGGGGTATCGCCATTCTCTTCCTTCTGATTGCAGCGGTCTCGATCCAAACCGCTTCTGCGCAGACCACTGGATTCACCGGCATCTTCGGCGGTGGACCCTTTTACAAGAACGCGGGACCGAATATCACCGAAATCGAGAACTCCGGGTTCACCGAAGCCATCGTCTGGAGCGTCGAGGTCAACAGCGCCGGCGACCTCAACTTCAATGGAGAGTTCCCCCTTACCTCTGGTGGCGTTTATATCGGCAATCAGACCCACGCCGATTTCCCCGGCAACATGGCTTTGCTGAAGCAAGGCACAGTCAAGCGTGTCACGTTCAGTGTCGGATCCTCGAACGTTGGAGACTGGCAAGACATCACCGCCCTGGTTCAATCACAAGGCACCGGCACGAATAGCATCCTCTACAAAGATTTCGCCGCGCTAAAAGCGGCCATCCCGGCGCTCGACGCCATCGACTTCGACGACGAGAACAGCTTCAATTCGCCGACGACAATTGCCTTCGGCGTCATGCTCGGCCAACTCGGCTACAAGATCGAACCCGATCCATTCGATAACAGCAGCTATTGGACCAACGTGGTCGCGCAGATCAACACCCAGGCTCCGGGCACATCCGACGGTGTTCACCTTCAGGCCTACGCGGGCGGCAGCGGAAACAATCCTTGCGTGGGATGGAACTTCGGCACCGTTCCCGTCTTTCCCGGTCTGTGGGATTTGAACGATACCCCCGCTCAGGTGCAGGCCATCATGAGCGGATGGCATGCGCAATGCGGCATTACCGGCGGATTCATGTGGCTCTACGACGACTTCGTCGGCACTGGCCTCGCTGCCCAATACGCCGCCGCTATCAACAACGCGGTCGCCAGCAGCGGCTTCACTCTCTCGGGACCCACCAATGTCTTTCTGAATCAGAATTCAAACGCGAATGCCGCGATTACCATCACCGACTTCGGAGGATTCACCGGGCAGGTCACACTAAGCCTGTCGGCTTTGCCGAAAGGCGTTCAATCGAAGATTCAGGGGACTGGAAATAATCAGAAAATTCTGTTGAAAGCCTCCCCATCGGCTACCACAGGATTCACCACCGTCACCGTGACCGGCACCTCCGGCACCATCACGCAAACTTTCAACTTCACGCTGGCAGTAAGTTCGGCCGTGGGCACAACCGGGAAAGGCACACCGGTTGATCTAACTTCCGAATACAGCCTCTTCGGCATCTATACCGACGGTTCGACTTACACCACCGGCGGCCTGGACGGCGACGGATATTCCTACTCGTCGAACCTGCTCACGACGTCGCGCGTTTTCAACGGCGTTCTGCTCGACTTCGGCCCCGCTAATTCAGCGGACGCGGTCGCCTGCAGTGGTCAAGTCGTCACTCTACCTGCAGGGCAGTTCTCGAGCCTGATGCTGTTAGCCACGGGCATCCAGGGCAATCAAACCGCGCAAACCTTCACCGTGACTTACACCGATGGAACCAGCTCGAAATTCACGCAAAATCTCAGCGACTGGTTCACGCCGCAGAAATATCCTCATGAGTCAGAAGGCGTTGCCATGGCTTACCGGAATTTCGACAACGGAACAAAAGACCAGCGCACCTTTAACCTGTACGCCTACCGCTTCGCTCTGAATTCGGCAAAGACGGTGCAAAGCGTAACGCTACCCAACAACGCCGACGTCGCCGTCCTAGCAGCGACGGTGGTTCCGTAAATCGGTGATCGGTTAGTTCCGGAAACAAAGGGTGCCCCATTTCTCGCGTACTTTGCGAGGAGTGGGGCTTTCTATTTTCTGAATCGATTTGAAACTTGTGCGACGACAGTCCTCGTAAACGATAACGTTACGTCAAGAACTCCCAATCAGCACCCCGTCCCGAAGACCAAGGCGCCACCCAAGCGCCACTTGGGTCGCAGCCGACAGGATTGGGGTCTCCATGTAACGGTGTCGAACCCATGTAATGACGGCGAGTTCGACCAGAACGACAAAGAAAGCTATCGTCATCGCCACGTGGAACCTCGTGATCAGGAAAGGCAGTGTATGGCCGATTCCCCCGAGAGCTGTCATGGCGCCGCAGATCAATCCGCGGGCCCAAGGGTGGCCGCGCCCCGTGAGGCTGCCGTCGTCAGACAGTGCCTCAGCGAAACCCATGCTGATCCCTGCACCGAGCGATGCCGCCAATCCGACAAGAAATGCATCCCACGAGTTTCGCGTTGCCAGAGCAGCAGCGAACACCGGGGCTAGCGTCGATACTGACCCATCCATAAGTCCCGCAAGCCCCGGCTGCACAATTTGCAAAACAAAAAGCCGCCGCCTAGCCTTGTCTTCGTCTTCCTTAACGTCTGGGCCCAGCTTTTCTTCGGTTAGCTCTTGCGCTCGATCCTCGTGCGTGCGTTCCTCTTGAGCCAGGTCATCGAGCAGTTGGCGAACGCTGGCATCTTGAGCTTGCTTCGCCGCTCTTTCATAAAACCGCCGGGTTTCGACCTCAATTGCGCTGGCCTGCCTCCGGACCACCTCAAGCCCCAAAGGTCGGATCAGCCACACCGGCTTTCGCGGCACAAAGCCCTTCACGTCCTGCCTGCGGATCAGCGGGATGTGCTCACCAAACTTCTGCCGATACAACTCGATGAGTCTTCGACGGTGGCCCGATTCGTCATCGCGCATAGCGTCAAACACAGAAGCCGAGCCGGGGAAATCCTGCTTGAGGCCTTCGGCAAAATCGGCGTACACCCGCTCGTCCTCCTCTTCCAGAGAAATCGCCAGCGCCAGAATCTCGCGTTCTGAAAGAGCATTAAAGTTCTTCATGATTACGAATCCTCTTAGTTTGAGACCTGGCGTTACCCGATTTCAGAAATTCCATGCTGTCGGATCAATTTTGACCGGCGCTCGCAAGCTTTCCGCAGCATTCGGGACGCTCTGGCAGACTTGAGCGATCCCATCCCCCGCCGAGGGCTTGAATCAGCAATACAGTGTTTGCCATCCGCCGTCCCAGGATATTGACCGCGGTGACTTCATCGGCGAGGGCGGCGCTTTGCGCGGTGATCACCTCAAGGTAACTTGTGACACCGCCCTTGTAACGGGTGACCGAGAGATCAAGCGATCTCTGTGCTGCCGCGACTGCTTCATCCTGGACCTTCGCTTCATTTTCCAGAACTCTAACAGCGGCGAGATTGTCTTCGACCTGTTGGAACCCAACCAGCACGTTCTCTCGATAAGCAGCGACTTGAAAGTCATAAGCCGCACGCGCTTGGTCGTTCAGGGAGCGGCGTCTCCCAACATCGAAGACTGTGCCGACGGCGGAAAGCCCAATGGACCACAACCCGCTTGGCCCATTGATAAGGGTTGTGATGGCGGAGCTTTCAAATCCTCCGGAGGCACCCAGGTTTATCAACGGGTAGTAAGCTGTTTTCGCGACTCCAATCTGCGCGTTGGCGGATGCCACACGCCGTTCCGCGGCTGCGATATCCGGACGTCTTTCCAGCAATTCTGATGGCACAGCAACAGGAAGATGCGGGGGCGGTGCAGTGAGTGGAAGCGGGGGAAGGCTGAACTCCTCTGGCGGCTTCCCGAGCAGGATGGCGACTGCATGTTCGTACTGCGCCCGAGTACGCCCACGTCAATCGCCTCCGCTCTGACAGTTTGCAGCTGAGTTAACGCTTGCTCAACTTCTACTTCCGACGCAATCCCTCCCTGGAAACGGCTTTGAGTCAAGTCCAGAGCCTGCTGGTATTGCGTAACCGTGGAGTTCAGGAGCTGTTCTTCGGCATCGAGGCTGCGAGCCTGAAAATAATCTACTGCCAGATCCGCGTGCAGACTGAGGTTCACCGTCGCCAGGTCCGCCGCACTCGCTTGCGCTTGCTCTCGATAGGACTCCACGTTTTTCCTAACCCGCCCCCAGACATCGGCCTGATAGGAAACATCGAATGGCAACACGAAATCGTTGAAGGTTACTCCTCGCAAGATTGAACTGGTGGCTGCGTTAGCGGACACGCGGGTTCGAGTCGCAGATGGCCCGGCCGTCACCGTTGGATAGTAGTCAGCCCGAAAGTAGCGCAGGGCTGCCCGTGCTTGCCGGATATTGCGCTTTCGCGGCTTTCAGATTCTGGTTCGATACGTTGACCTGCAACTCCAACGCATCGAGCTGCGGATCCTGGAATATCGTCCACCATGTGCCCCCAAGATTCTGGTCATTTGGTTGCGCGGGTTTCCAGTCTCCAATTTCTTTGTAGGCAGGAGGAGCCTGTACCGCCGGCGGATGGTACTTCGGGCCAACCACGCATCCCGTAAACTGAAGCGCTGCGATCACGATTAGGACTCGCCTGGCCGCCTCGTGAGCTTCCATGAGCTGTTTTTCGAGATAGCGTCACTTGATGTCTCCCGGCAATGTTGCCTGAACAATCTGGACTTCCTGTCCGGAAACAATCGAATCGGGCGGGTTGATAATGACCTGGTCCCCCGACTTGAGGCCGGAGACGACCTCAATCTGGTCACCGAAATCGTGCCCGGGAGTGACTGCAGTCAGCACGACCTTCCCATCTCTCACAACGGCAACCTTCAGGCCTTCCGTGCGGAACAGCAGAGTGTTGACTGGAATCAAGAAAGTGGAGCCCTGGGTCGGGACCGCCAAGTGAACCTCTGCGTAGGAGCCTGTGAGCAGCGTTCCGGTGGGATTGTCCACATCGATTTCAGTCAGCAGGGTACGAGTTGTGAGGTTGATGTCATCCGCAGTGCGAACCACCTTCCCTTGAAATTTCTGACCTGGAAACTCAGCCAGAGTCAGATCTGCCGTCATCCCTACTTTGATCCCGCGCGAATATTCCTCAGGCACGTTCACGTATACACGCAATTTCCCGGGTTGAGCGATATGAAAGAGATCAGTTTTCACATTGCTGGAACTGCCGGAATTAATGAGGTCGCCAATATCGGTGTTGCGCGCAGTAATCACACCATCGAAAGGCGCGTAAACCTTTTCGAAAGAAACCAGCGCCGAGTACTGCTGCACGGCCGCCTGATCGGCTTCGACGATAGCTTTATTCGCATTGTAAGTACCGACGGCGTTGTCTACGTCCTGCTGTGAGACAGCATTGCTTTTCAAAAGCCCTTGATAGCGGGTCTTGGTGATGGAAGCGAGTTCAAGATTTGCCTGCGCGGTTAAGAGGTTACTGCGAGCCTGCTGGAGTTGCTGATCGACCTCGGGCGTCTCGATCACCGCCAGGAGTTGGCCCTGCTTCACGCGTGCGCCAATATCGAAATACCACTTCTTTAGGTAACCATTCGTCCGAGCATAGATCGGAGAGCTGATGTAGGGTTGCACGTTTCCGGGAAGAATGATTTCATCAGCGGGAGTAGTCCGTTGTGGCGAAACCACCGACACCGCAGTCAGAGCCGCTTCAACGGTCTCGGTGTTTAGCACGCTCCGCGCCCTGACACGAGACCAAATGCCCGATGCCAAAAGAGCGGCGACGACAATGACTGCAATCGCCAGACCCAACCAGCGTTTGTAAGATCCCTTCCCTGTTTCCCCGCCAGGCGATGGGACCAATTGGGAGCCCATCGTCTTTGGGTTTTCCATTTGAGGCAGCAAGAAAGTCCACATAATTCGGCTCCTATCGCTCTGATCCGGCTGGGAGCGAATTCCTGCGACGGTGCAAAACACTGAAAAATGCCGGGACGAAGAACAGCGTCGAAACGGTGGCGAACAACAAACCACCGATTACGGCGCGGCCCAGCGGAGCGTTTTGCTCGCCTCCGTCCCCCATGCCGAGAGCCATGGGCACCATGCCGATGATCATCGCCAAGGCGGTCATGAGGACGGGGCGAAAACGCGTAAAACCTGCCTCCAGCGCGGCGGCTAGCGAATCCACACCCTCCGTCATTTTTTCGGTGGCAAAGCTCACCACCAGAATGCTGTTCGAGGTTGCGACACCCATGCACATGATGGCTCCCATCAGCGCCGGCACGCTCAGATTCGTGTGGGTGATAAACAAGAACCATGCAATTCCGGCAAGGGCCGCGGGCAGAGCGGAAATCATGATGAAAGGATCGAGCCACGACTGAAAGTTGACTACGATCAGCAGGTAGACGAGGACGATGGAGAACAGCAATCCGCTCAGAAGACCGATGTAAGATGCTCGCATCGTTTGAACCTGTCCGCGGACAACCACCCGAGAGCCGCGCGGTAATTGCTTGCGCGTAGCGTCGATAATCTGATTGATATCACTCGCCACACCACCCAGGTCGCGCCCTGCTGCAGCTCCGTAAATGTCGATGACTGGCGCAACGTTGTAGTGAGACACAACAGCCATCCCGGCTCCGCGCTGTAGCGATACCAGGCTGGCCACGAGGGACGGGGGAGCCGTCGCATCGGTCCCCGTGACAGGGATATTCACCAGGTCCTGCAATGTGTCGGCGCGGTACTGCGGCGTCTGAGTTGCGATTTGATAGCTGACACGATTTTTTGGGTCCACCCAAAACGTGGGTGAAGTCTGGAAACTCCCGCTCAGTGAGACCAGGAGATTTTGTGCTATATCGTGCGCAGTAAATCCAAGTTCCTCCGCTTTGGTACGTTCGACTCTCATATTCAAGTAAGGCTCATCGAAGGGTTGCTGGATCCGCAGATCTGCGGTTCCGGGGACGTATCTCAATTTGGCGAGGAGTTCACTCGCGTACTTTCGGTTGCCTTCCATATCGTTTCCCACAACCTGCACATCGAGAGGAGCGGGCAACCCAAAATTGAGGATCTGCCCCACCATGTCCGCAGGCAAGAAAGCGAATGAAACACCAGGAAACTCTTTCGGCAGCATCAGACGGAGGCGGTGAACGTAATCGTCGGTAGGATGATGGTTGGCGGATAGCGTCACAAGAATGTCCGCGTCCGATGTGCCCACCGGAGCGGAATTGCTGTACGAAAGATTGATGCCGCTGTAGGGCAGGCCAATATTGTCGATAACACTTTGAACCTCTGCGGCCGGGATCTGCTGCCGAATGGATCGCTCGACCAGATCACAGAGGTTGGCCGTTTCCTCAATGCGCATTCCCGTGGGAGCGCGCATATGTAGCTTGAAAGTTCCGCTGTCAACACTGGGGAAGAAATCCCGGCCCAGCCAGGGAATCAAAGTTGCCAGTGACCCGAGACAAACCGCGAAGAACGCAATCAGGAACACGCGCTGGTGATGAAGGCACACTTCCAGCAACCCACGATAGCCATGACGGAATTTCTCGAAGCCTGCCTCGAAACGCTTCTGAAATCGCACCAGCGGATTGCGGCTGGGCCCCTCCCCAGCTTCCTTCTTATCCCCCCTCAACAAGTACTTGGCCATCGTGGGGACGATGGTGCGCGACAGGAAATACGACGCCAACATGGCAAACACGACCGCCTCGGCAAGCGGTACAAACAGGTATCGCGCCACACCAGAAAGCAAGAACATGGGAGCAAAGACAATGCAGATCGAAAGCGTAGAGACAAACGCAGGGGTTGCGATCTGCGAGGCGCTGTCGAGAACAACTTCATCCATGTCCTTCTCGGGCTCTGCCTCCCGGTTACGATTGATGTTCTCCACTTCGACTGTGGCATCGTCAACCAGAATGCCGACCGCCAGAGCGAGTCCGCCGAGCGTCATAATATTGATGGTTTGCCCGATTGCGCTGAGCACAATGATCGAGGTAAGGATTGCCAAAGGGATCGACGTCGCGATAATCACGGTGCTCCGCCAACTGCCCAGAAAAGTAAGGATCATGAAGGCGGTCAGGCACGCCGCAATCAGAGTTTCCCTAACCACTCCGCTAATCGCACCGCGGACAAAAATGGACTGGTCCGCCAGGGGCGAGATCTTCAATTGAGCGGGGACGGTCTCCGCAATTTGGGGTAAAAGCGCCTTGATACCTGCGATCACGTTCAGTGTCGAGGCGTTCCCCGCTTTTTGGATCGTCAGCAAAACTGAACGCTGCCCGTTTACGCGTACGATGTTGGTCTGCGGCGGAAAACCATCGCGTACCCAGGCCACATCCTTCATGTAGATCGTCGTACTGCCAATCGTCTTGATCGGAATACGGTTGAGGTCCGCGATTGTCTGCGGGGCTGCGTTGGGTACGGAAACGTCGTATTCCCTGGAGCCGATCTTTGATGTTCCTGTGGGCAGAATCAGGTTTTGCAGGCTGATCGCATTGACCACGTCCAACGCGGAGAGACCCTTCGACTGCAGGGCGGTTGTGTTGAGGTCAACTTGCACCTGCCGTTGTTTGCCGCCGTAAGGATAAGGTACGGAAGCGCCGGGCACCGTGATGAGCTGCGTACGAATGAAATTCAAACCGTAGTCGTTGAGTTGTTGCTCCGAGAGATTTTGCCCGGAGAGGGCCAGCTGAAGTACGGGCACGCTCGACGCGCTGTAGGCGAGAATGAGAGGCGGCGTTGATCCCGCAGGCAACTGCTTGAGTTGGGTCTGGGAAACGGCTGTGATCTGCGCAATACCCTGTTGGATATTCGCAGTCGGCTGCAGAAACACTTTCACCACGGCAATCCCATAGAGAGACTGGGATTCAATATGCTCGATGTTGTCGACGGTTGTGGTAAGGGCTCGCTCGGTGACACTCACTATGCGGTCGCTCATGTCCTCCGGGATGAGGCCGTTGTAGTTCCAGATGATGCTTACGACGGGAATATCGATGTTCGGAAAAATATCGGTCGGGGTGCGAACGATCGCAAGTCCACCCATGATCAGGATGAGTATCGACAGCACCACAAATGTGTAGGGCCGTCGTAACGCGAGTCGAACAATCCACATTGAATCTCTTCCCCTGTTGTCTACCTATCGACCGTCGTCTAGTCCGCTGTTGTCTGTTTACACACAATGCTCATTTTGACGGGGCTGATCACTGAGTGGTGCGATGTGCGCAGTTGTTCCCGAGGCTCGCTTCGAACGTCTGCGTCTGGGCGGGGGCGGCGAAGTGCGCTCCCCGGCTAATTGCGTCCCTGGACGGAGCGCTCGGCGCATCAGCCGAGTCAACTTCGCTCGTGCTAGCGACAGTTGCGACTTTACAGTTCCTTCCGCTAGGCCAAGAGCGTGCGCTGCCTCTCTCACGGAACGTCCATCCAAGTCGCGCAACTCGTATGCCTTGCGCAAGGAGGGTGAAAGCTGTTCCAGAGATTGCAGAAGACACTGCCGAAGTTCCGAGGTCCGACACTGATCTTCAGGACTTGGTCCGCAACCCGGCAAACGATCTAGCAGCGAGCATGTCTGATCTTCCCTGGATCGTTCCTGTAGGGACACATGGGGTTGGCGTGGTCGTCTACGCAACTGCATCCGGGCACAGTTCGTGACTATCGCCGTTAACCACGTCGACATTTGCGCATTACCTTTGAATTGGTCGAGATGCTTATAAGCGGCGAGCATTGCATCCTGAACTGCATCTTCCGCGTCGGCGGCATTCCCCAGCTGCCGATAGGCGCATCGGTAGAACCGCGGCAGGTAGCGTGACAGCGCCTCCTGCATTTCGGTCCTGTTCCCGTTAATCGGGACATCCACGTACGTTTCCTGCCCGGCATCCTCTGTCGCTTGCATGTTCGCTTTCTCCTCCAGACTGCGACAGCGGGAAAGGCACGCCGTATTCCAATTGGGCGCGTATTGATTTACTTGCCTGTTTTCAGGGAGATGAACCAACAGATGTCAGGGACAGGCGATAACAAACGATCGAATAGACACCAGCAACCGTCCAGCGGCTGACACTAAGTCAGCCTGTGGACAGCTCGAGACTTCAGGCGAGGCTGATCGATCCCTGGGCGGAAATGACAAGAGCCCTGAAACCGGACGATTGACTGGTCTCGCCGAGCGCTAGCCCGTTTGGAAATGGACGTGCCTACCCAGAGTGCGAAAGGGAGATTCATATATGACAACGTTCCGTAAGACGGCGGTTTGCAGTTTGTTCTTGATAGCTATGGTGGCATCTGCGTTCGCCCAGCAGGTAAAGACCGACTTTGATCATCAAGCCAATTTTTCGCAGTACAAGACCTATTCGTGGCAGGAAATCAAGACGAAGGATCCTTTGTGGGATTCTCGAATCAAGAGCGCAGTTGATGCCCAACTAACGGCCAAGGGCTGGACTAAGGTCGACAGCGGCGGCGACGTGGCCATCGTTGCGATTGCCACGACTCAAACCCAGAGGACGCTTCAAACCTTCTACGACGGCATGGGTGGTGGATGGCGTTGGCGCGGGTTCGGCGGAATGGGCGAAGCCACGACTACTGAGGAGGACTACAAGGAAGGAACTCTGCTCATCGACATGTACGACGTGAAAACCAAGCAGTTGATCTGGCGCAGCAGTGCCGAAGATAGTCTCTCTAACAATGCCGACAAGAATGAAAAGAATCTGGATAAGGGCGTGGCAAAGATGTTCAAGAAGTTTCCGCCGCAAGAATCCAAAGGTTAATGTTTCGTGCTCGCGCGGACGGCGGTGGGGCAAAGCTTGCGACTGTTCGGAAGTATCGAACACGAAGTGATGGAGGATGTGGTGTTGAACAAGGCGATCGATTCTTCGAGCTTGCAGTACGCAATCATAGCCGGGCCGCGTACCGAAAATGGTCCGGAACGCCTCGTGATTGAGTATGCGAATGAAGAATCTCTGAGCGATCTCATAGCCGCACCCTCCATTCTCGCGGCCGGCTTCGCCTCGCGCGAGGATGCGCTAGCGAGTAGCAGGACCTTCACCGCTGGTGGGGTCACTGAAAAATATCGGCAAACCCTCGATCTGGGAAAGCGGCGATACGAAATGAGTTCAACGTTGCGTAGAGTAACCAGGTTTCTTACCACCTCCTACAGCGAAGCAGCTATCGCCGCCGCTGTGCTCTTCTCTTCCAGGAGGTTGGTCTCAACGATAATCAGGATGGCGCTAGGTTGTTCCGCTTGAGTTCCTTCCACGCCCTATCATCTGAGTGACAGTTCCGACTTTTCGTGAGGAGTACGAAATGAATATTCGTGTGAGGATTCGGCCTCTGTTTGCTTCTATCCAGGTGGCCGTTCTTGCCACAGTGACAATGGGATCTCCTTCGCGCGCCGGAGCGCAGGCAGGTACGCGAGAGACAGTCATCCAGAAAGCTACGGAAGAGTTTGAGAATAGTCCGCTGAAAATTACCTCGCTGGGCCAAGGCCTCTACGTCTTTTCCGGGGATGGTGGGAACATTACAGCGATCGTAGACGATGGCAGCACGTTGCTCATCGATAGCGGACTTGATTCGCGGGTCGGGGAGTTGAACGACGCGATTTTCAAAACGACGACGCGCCCCGTCACACGATTGGTGAATACCCATTGGCACTTTGATCACACAGGCGGGAACTCGTACTTCGGCTCCGCCGGCGTTAGCATCATCGCGCAGCAGAACGTTAAGAAGCAGCTCTCCTCTGTCCAGAACGTGCCCTTTGTTGGCTTGCACGACGGTCACTACCCGTCGCAGGCGCAGCCCGGAGTAACCTACTCAAGCAGTATGACTTTGAATCAAGGAGCGCAACGGCTGGCATTGGAGAACTACGGTTCAGCGCACACGGACGGAGATACTGTTGTCTACATCGCTCCGGCGAATGTCGTTGTCGTTGGAGATATTTTCTCGAACCCCTTCTATCCCATCATCGATCTTGCGTCCGGAGGATCCATCGACGGCATGATCCAATCCCTCAATAAAATTCTGGCGAAAACTGATGGGCAGACAAGAATTGTACCTGGCCATGGACCTATAGCTTCTCGCGCAGATCTGCAAGAATACCGCGACATGCTGGTGCAGGTTCAGCAGCGCATCAAGGTTTTAATTAACGCAGGAAAGACAATCAACGAAGCGGTGGCGGCTGCGCCGACCAAAGACCTCGACGCAAAATGGGGGCGGGGTTACGTATCTCCGAGCGTTTTCGTAAGGATGGTATTCACCAGTTTGACGGAGCGCGACAATACAAATCGGTAACCACATCAATCTCATAACCGGTGATGATTTGTTTAGTCCGCCCAGGATCCACTGGGACTTACGGTTTGTCCGTCTTTCCAAATCCTTCAAGTGACGGGCACCCCCTCGCCAACATTGCGCAGGCCAGCGCTCTCATATCTGGATCCACCGAGGTCGCGGCCCGTAGGAGCTCCTCACCAGCCTCTTGCTGCCCGAACCTGCACCACATCACCCCGCAAAGAAACACGTAATCGCTATCCATTTTCCTTCCCTCCTTCCCAGACTTGGGGTTCGAGCCCCGTGTCGTAAGGCTATTCAACACTCTGAATGCAATCCCTTTGTCGTCGCTTCTGCCATCCTGTGTCCACAATTCGTCCGCGATCGAAACCTCTGGCTGCACGCCTACTTGAACAAAATCTTCGCCATCATTCCCTTGTCTTCGTGATTCAACAGATGACAATGAAATACCGCCATGCCCTTGATAACCGGATTGGTGAAGTCCAGGATGACGTCCACCGTCCCCGCAACCGGAACGTTTACCGTGTCCAGCCACGCTGGATCCGCCAGCGGAGCGCCGTTTTGTGCATAGGATAAAAAGTGGACCTGATGTACGTGGAAGGGATGTATCTCGGCCGTTCGATTGACAATATTCCAGTGTTGATAACCGCCCACGCGAACGGTGGTCATCGGTGCCGCATCCATCGCAAATTTCTTACCGTTGATGTAGAAGCCGTTCTTGTCCTCGGTGAAGATGACAGTAAAGCTCGGCGAGCCCTTCTTCAAACGTTCCAAATTGACCGGTTTGCAGGACGGCTGGGACTTGGCGACACGATCTTGTACTTGCTGATCTGGACTCCGCTCAGGATTCGTTTGAGTCAAATCGGCCAGCACCATTTCCGGGTTGGGATCCCCGTCTGGACCTGTGTCTACGCAAAGAGTACGCAATGAAGCATGGGCCTGCATCGCCGGACCAGTTACGATCGCTTCGACCCGTCCCGCCGGAGCCAGCAATACGTGATCGGCAATCCTGGTGGGGTGTTGCGGATCGTGATATGCGAGCGGCATTCCGTCTAGAGCCACGATTTCAAAAGAACCGCCATCGAGTTGCAGATCCAGGTAGCGGTCCGCCGAGGCATTCACAACGCGCCAGAACTGGCGCTCCTTTGGCGAAATCTCGATCTGGGGACGAAGGGCTCCATTTACGGTGAATATCTCTTCAATGGCTTCATTTTCTCCTCCGCATCCCTTCGCTGGGATTTCAACATCGCGCATGAGTGCGGGAGCGTTGGGATCATGCTTAATAGAGCGGCCACGCGCCACGATCACCCTTTCACGAAGACCCCGCACTTCAGGGACATAACGCTCCATTCCTTCAATGACGATGGCTCCTGACATTCCGTCTAGCACTTGCCGGGCACTTTCGCCGTGAGGATGGGTGTGGTACCAGAAAAGGCCCGGCGGATGATCGCGCGGAATCTTCACCGAGTAGTGCAAGGCTTCACCCGGCTTGGCCATCATGGTTAGAACGTCATCTTGCGGGGCACCAGGCGAGACGCTAAGCCCATGAAAATGCAAGTTCGTCATATCCATGCACGGATTCACCGCACATGTCTCCTCGGATTTCGTCGGTAGGTTGTTGAGGTAGGTGATGCGGAGAGTGTCACCAGGCGAAGCGCGGATGACCGGAGCCACCGTCTTCCCCTCGTAGGCGAAAGCATCCCTTCCGTTTTCGTTCACCGCAGTAAGCGTAAGGGATACAACATGATTCCTTGCCCGCACCTGTGGTGGTTCCGGTGCCGGAGCGGTCTGGGCCGAGCCGTAGGCAGTAAGAAAGGCCTGCAGGGTGAGGAGCACAATCCGTATGTATTTCGCTCGACCCGTCATCGCAATTCCCTTCTGTCTGCGCTGGCTTGGCAACCCGGTTGCTTGTTTCACCATGGTTCAACGGTCAAGTCATCGCCGATATTTGCATGCCGCTCTCCAAAGCTTGACGTTGTTCTGAAGTCATGGCGTTTCAAGGCCGTTTGGTTATCGATCGCAAGAAAGCCATCCACGCCACTGTCGACGGGCTGATAGCGATGTCAGTATTTCGACGTTTTCAAGCCGCAGTTCCGTCAAGGAGGCCGTCGCAAAGTCGTCTATTGCGCTATCATATTTTCCTGTCTGAATTTCGTTTGGACGCCTTGCAAGTCTTGACGAACCGCATAACGATTGACATCCATGCGATGAACTGCGCCGACTTTCCCTTTACCCTGCCGATAAAGATCGAGGCGAGTGAGTGACTTCAGCATCTGCCACCCCCACTGTGTTCGTCGTCGATGACGACGACTTGGTGCGTGCCTCGATCCAGGGCATGTTGAAGTCGGTCGGCGTGCGTTGCCAGACCTTCGGGACTCCGCAAGAGTTTCTGGACGGCAAGCGGCCCGACGGGCCAAGCTGCCTGGTTCTCGACGTGAGACTTCCTGGAGTCAGCGGTCTGGATTTTCAACGCCAGTTGGCGGACGCCGGTATCCGAATTCCCATCATCTTTATTACCGGCCATGGAGACATTCCCATGACCGTGAGGGCCATGAAATCGGGTGCGGTCGAATTCCTGACCAAGCCATTCCGGGACCAGGACTTACTCGATGCGATCCATCAGGCTCTGGATCGGGATCGTGAGGCGCTTCAACGGCAAGGTGAGCTCGGCGAATTGAGGAAGCGATACGAATCACTCACCGGACGCGAACGTGAGGTGATGGGCCTGGTGGTATCGGGGATGCTCAACAAGCAAATCGCTTTTGATCTCGGAACCAGTGAAATCACGGTGAAGATTCAACGGGGACATATGATGCGGAAGATGCAGGCGGACTCACTGGCGGAATTAGTGAGAATGGCGGCGAAGCTCGAGCTTTCACGGAACAAGAAGTAGCGTTAAGCAACAGCGACTGCCATTCCACGATGGGTTGCGTAAAGACTTGAGACACGTCCAGTCGATGGGAAAGCAGAACAAATCGAAATGGAGTGCGCTTGCGGCCTCGGACGCCATACGCTACGGATTGGCTTTGGTGTCGGTTGGAGCGGCTGCCGGCTTGGCCCAGCTGTTTCTCGACTTCCATCTGCCATTGGCGTTCACCGCATTTGCGCTGTCGGCCATCGCCGTAACATTTTGGTATGGCGGGACCAAGCCTGGCATCCTCGCCGTTGTACTCGCAGCGCTGGTCCGCAGCTATCTCTTCGATCCCGGAATCAGCGGCATCGCTCGCGTTCTCTATGATCTCGTGTTCCTGGTATTCGCGCTGCTCATGATCATGCTTACGCGAGCCCGGGATAGCCTCGAAGTAAGAGTGGCGGAACGGACGGCGGAATTAACTCGAGCGAACGATGAGTTGAAACTTGAGATTGCCGACCGCGTACGGGCCGAAGAAGCGTTGCGTGAGTCGCAGGCGGTAATGGCGCGCATCACTCGCGTGACCACCATGGGAGAACTGACCGCTTCGTTGGCCCACGAAGTAAATCAGCCGATCGCCGCCGCCATCACCGATGCCAATACCTGTTTGCGATGGCTCACGCGGGATCAACCTGATCTGGAAGAAGCTCGCGAGGCCGCCGCCAGAGTAGTCAAGGACGCAGCCCGAGCTTCCGACATTATCAAGCGTATCCGCTCGCTCTTCAAAAAGGAGCTTGCGCAGCGCGAACTGGTGGACATAAACGAGATGGTTCGTGGGATGATCGAGCTATTGCGCAGCGAGGCGACTAGGCACACTATCGCCATGCGCACCGAGCTCACGGAAGACCTTCCCCGGATTACAGGGGATCGCGTGCAATTGCAGCAGGTGCTGATGAATCTCATGATGAATAGCATCGAAGCGATGAAAGACGTACAGGGGACCCGCGAGCTCACCGTCAAATCGCAGCCGGGACAAGACCGAGAGCTACTGATTTCGATCCGCGATACCGGTGTTGGGCTGCCGCCGCAGGCCGACCAGATCTTTAACTCGTTCTTTACTACCAAACGCGACGGGACCGGCATGGGGCTCCGGATCAGCCGCTCCATCGTCGAATCCCATGGGGGGCGGTTGTGGGCTGCCGACAACCCTCCGCGCGGCGCAAGTTTTTATTTCACCCTGCCTAGGAAAACCGATCTGCACGAATAGCATCCGGCCATTCCGCAGCCGACTCGCCGTATAAGACCTCACATACCAAAGTATGATTGTGCAGCTGCCGCAACACCACTATTTTTCTAGCTATGGCCATTCAAAGCAAGAAGAACCTTGTGGCGATTGTCGATGACGATGACTTGATGCGCAGCGCGTTGCAGGGCATGTTGAGGTCGGTGGGAGTGGCATCGGAAACGTTTGCGGCGGCGGAAGAATTCTTAACATCCGGACAACAGCACCAGGCCGGTTGTCTTATTGCCGATATCCGCATGCCCGGCATGTCTGGGCTAGAACTCCAGGCCAAGCTTAATGCCGAGAATTGCCGGATTCCGATCATCTTTATCACCGCGCACGGCGACGAAAAAATGCGCATGCAGGCGTTACGAGCAGGCGCAGTGGAGTTCCTGGCTAAACCGTTCGACGCGGAAATCCTGCTCGATAGTGTTCGCGCCGCCCTGGAAATTTGAGTTCGACAACGAGCGTACGCACGGCACAAGGAGGTCGTAGTGGCGGGTACCCAGATATCGCGAACCGTTGATCAAGCTCATGAGCGCAAGTTCGAACAGGTCATCGGGAAAAGTCGGGCTCTGGAATCGGTTCTCGAACAGGTCGAACGGGTCGCGCCTACGGATTCCACGGTTCTTATCCAGGGAGAAACCGGCACTGGCAAGGAACTGATCGCGCACGCAATTCATAACATCAGTTCGCGTTGCGGACGCCCGTTCGTGCGACTCAATTGCGCGGCCATTCCGCTGGATCTGCTGGAAAGTGAACTCTTCGGCCACGAGAAAGGCGCATTTACCGGCGCGATCGCACAAAAGGTTGGCCGTTTCGAACTGGCCGATAAAGGCACGCTATTCCTGGATGAAGTAGGGGACATTCCCCCGGCGTTACAGCCGAAGTTATTGCGCGTGTTGCAGGAACAGGAGTTCGAGCGGCTGGGCAGCACTCGCACTCATCACGTAGATGTTCGTCTGGTGGCCGCCACAAATCGTGATCTCGCGGAAATGGTGAATCGAAGCCAATTTCGCAGTGACCTTTACTACCGGCTGAATGTCTTCCCCGTGCTCTTGCCGCCATTGCGGGAGCGACTCGAAGACATCCCTCCCTTGGTGAAACATTTTGTCGAGATTTTTGGGCGGCGGATGGGCCGCCAAATCAAGTACATTGCCGAGGAAACGATGTCGGCGCTCACCTGCTATGAGTGGCCGGGAAACATCCGGGAATTACAGAACCTAATTGAACGCGCCGTAATTCTTTCAAAAGATGGCGAGCTTCCTAATCCTTTGGCAACGGCACGACCTCAGCTTGTGGTTGTTCCGACGGCTGCCACCACTTTGCGGGAGTCCGAGCGGTCTCTGATTCTGCAAACACTCGAGGAAGTCCGTTGGATCATCGGCGGTCCGAAGGGCGCGGCCGCCAAACTCGGTCTGAAGCGCACCACGCTGATTCATAAGATGCAGAAGCTGGGAATTTGCCGTCCCACCCTCCATGGCAGCCAGGATGGGTTAGAACCCTCAGCGCAAAGGCCGGATTTTCAGCCGTAAGAAAAACGCCCAGCCTTTAGCCAAGCCATTCCGGGTTGGCATACGTTCCGTCAAAATGGTGACTAGTCTTGTAAAGTTCAAACTGACCGGCCTCCGCGGCCTTTGAGGTTTTTGCCAGGAGAGCCGCGAGTTGGGAAGAGTCCATCGGCTGAAAACTGCGGGCGGCATCTAGAGCTTGCTGAAGGATTGGCATCGAATCGCAGCCGGTGATCACCACACTGGTCGGGAGATTCATCGAGTAGTGAAGACACTCGGTCGCTGTAACCGTCTTGCTGTCAAGAATGAAGTGGTCGCCCATGGATTTCATGCCGAGTACACCAATGTGGTTCTCGGTCAGAACCGGCAGGACTCTCTTCTCGAAACTGTTGAAGTGAGCGTCCATTACGTTAAGTGGCATCTGGACCGCGTCGAACTTGAAGCCGTGCTTTGAGGCCGTGGACAGCATCTGCAAATGAATGCCAGGACTCTTGTGGCCAGTGAACCCGATGAACCTGACCTTCCCCGCCCTTTGCGCCTCAAGTACGGCTTCCATTGCTCCACCTTGAGCAAAAACACGGTCTGGGTCAGAATCCCGAATCACCTCATGAAACTGCAGTAAATCCACTCGATCGGTCTGCAACCTGCGCAGCGATTCATTGAGTTGAGCTGCGGCGGCACTCTTGGTTCGACCATCGATCTTCGTCGTCAGAAAGGCTTTCTGACGATATCCATCGCGCAGGGCTTTACCCATTCGAATTTCGCTCTCTCCGCCGTTGTAGTCCCAGCAATTATCGAGAAAGTTGATGCCCTCATCGAGGCCTGTACGAATGATCCGAATGCTCTCTTCCACCTCGCTTTGTCGAGCCAGGTGATAGCCTCCGAGTCCGATGAGTGAAACCTTCTCGCCGGTGTGGCCCAGCGGTCGATAAGGAATCCCGTTCTTGCGATCCGGCGTTGTGGACCCGTCTAGTGTTCTGGCAAACAAAAGGGATGCGGCAGTCATGCCGAGAAACTCCCTTCTATTGAGCCCAGAGTCGTGGTTCGCAATATCTCGAGACGGTGACCGATCACAAAAGTTAGAGGAATGGTCGCTCAGAGTCAAAATTCAAAGTCATTGAATGAACCTCTCATGCAGTCGCGCGCTGCAAATTTATGCGAACAGGCTGTTGCTCGAGAGCGGCAAATCGCGAACCCGCTTTCCAGTAGCGGCAAAAATCGCATTACAAAACGCTGCCACAAACGGGGGCACGCCAGGCTCTCCCACTCCTGCAGGCGGCGCAGAGCTCTCTGTAATGTAAACATTCGTCTGCGTCGGGACTTCATTCATCCGAGCGACGGGATAGTCATTAAAGTTGGATTGCTGAATCACGCCGTTCTTGGCGGTAATTTCTCCGCTGCGCACGATGCTCGTGCCGAAGACCACTGCGCCTTCGAATTGCGCCCGCACGGCTTCGGGATTCACGACCGTTCCCGCATCCAGCGCGGTATCAACATTCGAGATGCGGATCTCCTCGTCATCACCTACCTCCACTTCCACGACGGTGGCTACGTAGGTCAAGAAACTTCGATGCGCAGCAAATCCAAACCCGTGGCCTTTTGTGCTCTTTTTTTTGGCCCAGCCGGATTTGTCGACAACGAGTTCAATCACCTTTCGCAAGCGCCCTGTCTCCCAGGGATACGTTTTGTAATCCGCGCCGTAGTTCGGATAGTCCACCTTGGTGAAGTCCAAAGTGCGCGGCGACCCAATCAGGTCGAGCATGTACTCCACGGGATCACGATTGGCGCGATGGGCCAGCTCGTCGGTAAAACACTGAACCGCGAAGGCGTGATATATGTTGGCCACCGATCGCAGCCAACCAATCCTGACATGAGCTGGTGCGGGACCGTTCTCGATGCGTATGTTGGGCAAATCGTAGGGAAGATCCGTCCAACCTTGTGCCAAGTGACCCGGATCCCCATAGACGGCGTTCACGTCGAAGATGGAAGTGATTGGCGGAAAAACTGATCTCTGCAGCCACGCCGTCGGCTTCCCCTTGTTGTCTAGAGCAGCCTTCATGTACATCGCAGCGACTGCGTTGTAATAGTCAAACTTGACGTCGTCTTCCCGGGTCCACACAACTTTTACCGGGCGCCCCAGCTTCTTTGACAGGACCGCGGCCTCGGCCACATAGTCAGGTTTCGATTTTCTACCAAATCCGCCGCCTAACAAGGTCACATGACAGGTCACATTCTCGACCGGAATGCCGAGCTCAGAGGACACAATTGCCTGCACCGCCTGAGGATTCTGAGTGGGCGCCCAGGCAGTAACTTTTCCATCCTTGAATTCCGCCAGCGCTACCATCGGTTCCATGGGAACGTGGGCTAGCAGCGGAACATAGTAGTCGGCCTCAAACACATTCTCAGTAGGGAACGCCTTGTCGGAGTCCCCTACGCCGCGGATAAGCTTCCCGGGCTTGTGGGCTGTCTCTTGTAGTTCCTTCTTGTATTCGACTGAGTCGTAGGATTCGTTCGGGCCATTGTCCCAAGATATCTTCAACTTCTTGCGGCCCTGAAAGGCAGCCCAGGTGTTGTCGGCAATCACGGCGACTCCCCCCAAGGGCTGGAAAGCTGCGGGAGGCTTGAAGGGATCGATCCCAACGGTCTGGTGCACCCCCGCGACCTTCAGCGCCTCCTGATCGTCGAGACTCTTTATTGTTCCGCCGAACACCGGTGGATGTTCGACCGATGCATATGCCATGCCATCCAGGCGTGCATCCATCCCGTACATCGCTTTCCCCGTACAGAGCTTCTCGAGGTCAACGCTGGTCATTCCCTTGCCGATATAGCGCCACTCCGAGGGCCGTTTCAGCTGAAGCTGTTCTTTCTTTGGCACCGGAAGGCGGGCCGCTGCCGATGCCAGTTCTCCATAGCCCGCACGCCGGCCTGTCGCTTTGTGAACTACCGTATGCGGCTCTGTGGAACACTCCGACGCAGGAACCTTCCACTGCAGCGCCGCCGCCTGGATCAACATCAAGCGCGCCGCAGCACCGCACTCCCGCATGGTGTCAAAGAATCTCCTTACGGATTGTGAGCCATCCGTATTCTGGTCTCCGTAGCGCTTATCTCCAACTGCCTGGTCAATCTTCACCCGCTTCCAGTCGGCGTCAAGTTCGTCCGCAACCACGAGTGGCAGGGATGTGCGGATGACCGTCCCCATCTCTGATCGGTGGGCCACGATGTAGACCGTTCCGTCCTGCTGGATTCCGACGAAGACATTGGGATGAAGGATCGCGCGGTCGGCATCGGTCTGACCACCCGTCGTCTGCACTTGCGCAAGCATTGATGGACAATATCGCACCGCGAGAATCAGCGCGCCTGCTCCAAAGGCGCCTTTGAGGAATTTCCGCCGGCTCACATTTTCGATTTGATTCATGCGGTTTTCTCCGCCGCAGCCTTGATTGCCTGGCGAATCCGTTGGTACGTTCCGCAGCGACAGATGTTACCCGCCATAGCGTCATCGATTTCCTGGTCGGAGGGATGAGGCTTGCTCCTCAACAAGGAAGCTGCTTGCATGATCTGTCCCGACTGACAATATCCGCACTGTGGAACGTTGACCTGCATCCAGGCTTCTTGCAGGGGGTGGAGCCCGTTTGCACCCAGGTCTTCAATCGTACGAATCTCACTTCCCGCGACCGCACTCATCGGGGTGATGCACGACCGGATGGCTTCGCCGTTCTTGTGAACGGTGCATGCTCCGCACAAGGCGATGCCGCAACCAAATTTTGTTCCCGTTAGCCCCAGGATGTCGCGCACGTACCACAGCAGGGGCATATCGGAATCGCCATCGAAGCTGCGATCCGTCCCGTTGACTTTGAGCTTTATCATTCGCTCTCCTCGCCAGGGGACATATTGCATTCCACGTTCCACGTTGCGCGACAACGATTCGCGCGAAACCACAGTGGATTCGGCTTCGGTGCGACAGGAGGAAAGGTCTACTTCCTCGGCGGCGTCCACATTTCGACACTTTCGACGCAGAAAGTTGAAGGGCGGTCATAGCCGCCGAGTGTTGCCTAGCATTTCGTTGCAGGTATGCACTTCGCTGTGGCAAGTAAGTTGCTTTCCTCATTAGCGCTGGAGTACATGCCGCCTTGGCGGAGCATCTGGACTACAAAATGAACCAAAATCGCTGGAGGCTAACCTTGGACGTAAATACCCGCTCTTCTTTCTTGACTGCAGTGACCTGTGCGGTCTTCCTGATCTTTCCGTGTTTGCAACTGGCCGCGCAGGACGCACAGTTTCATGACGCGCCTCAGTCCAGCGTTCATTCGAAAAATCCCTATGCAGGACAGCAGGCAGCGGTCACTGCGGGGTCAAGGTTGTACGCAACGAACTGCGCCTCTTGCCATGGAGTGAATGGGGATGGAAACGGCAAGAATCCCGCGGTTTCGCAGGGACCCACGCAGTCTGCACCCGACGGGGAGTTGTTCTGGTTCATTACAACCGGAGCCGCCGACAAGGGAATGCCGGCCTGGAGCGCGCTGCCCGAGCGGCAACGATGGCAGATCGTGACCTACCTGAAGTCGCTCAAGGCTTCGCCGAGCGCACAGAAGACCGCTCCCGAATCCCCAAAGTAATGCGTGAATCTCTTTAATAACCAAAGAATTTTGGAGGTCAATTGTGAACAAAAAGAACATTTCTGCGACCATCGCCGGGCAGATTTCGCTCGGCGGAGAACTCTCGGTCAACCGTCTAGGCCTCGGCACCATGCGGCTTACGGGTGAAGGCATCTGGGGCCCGCCCAAGGATCGCAAGGGAGCCATGCAGGTTCTGCGCCGCGCAGTCGAACTTGACGTGAACTTCTTCGATACCGCGGATTCTTACGGCCCGTATGTAAGTGAGGAATTGATTGCCGAGGCTTTGTTTCCTTATCCGTCCGGTCTGGTCATTGCGACCAAGGGCGGATGGAATCGTCCCGGCCCCGATCAATGGACTCACGATGCAACTCCCGCTCACCTTCGAGCGGCGGTCGAGGGCAGCCTTAAGAGACTGCGGCTTGACCGCATCGACGTTTACCAACTGCACGTTCCCGATCCCGTTGTCTCCTTTGATGACTCGGTAGAAACTCTGGCTGAACTGCGGGACGAAGGGAAAATTCGCCTGGTTGCGTTATCTAACGTAACTCAAGAACATATCGAGCGGGCCCGGAAAATTGTCCCCATCGTCTCTGTACAGAATCGCTATAGCTTTGCCGACCGTGAATGGGATTACGTGGTGGAATATTGCCAGCGGAACGGCCTCGCTTTCATTCCCTGGTTCCCCCTCGCAGCCGGCAAAGTCGCGGGGGAGGTTCTGAACCGCATCGCGCAAGCACACAATGGGAGCCCCACGCAGGTCGCGCTGGCTTGGCTTTTGCAGCGGTCTCGGATCATGCTGCCGATCCCAGGGACTTCCTCCCTCGAACATCTTGAGCACAACGTGGCAGCTGCTTCACTGAACTTAAGTGATCAAGAATTCGAAGAACTGGCCGGAGTTTCCGAATTGGTGGCGTCTCGGTGAAACAAGCCTCACTCCGTCGGAGAGTCGACATACCGACACTCCTGTCGACATGTTCACTCCGATGACATAGTCACGACAGCTCGGGCGAATTGCAACTGCTGGGGTTGACCAAGGATGCGAATTGGAACGTGATGTGCTCATGTAACTGCATCACGCCTAAGAAGCGACTGTGAGAGGAGTCAGCATGATGATTCGTTTTCATTCTCTCTCTTCTCACGTCGCTTCTCCCCCCATCGCTACTCATACTTCGGCCTTTCGGCGTGTTGCGCTCCTGCGGCAGCCATTTCTAAAAGAATCCTGTTTCGTCATTCAAAGATAACGGAGACCTCATGAAACTTCTTACGGCAGGCCGGGTAAAAGTCGGGTTTATTGGTTTGGGAAACATGGGTAGCCTGATCGCCCAACGACTGCTTGATCACGGATACCAACTCTTTGCGTTCGATATGAATCCCCTCAAGGGGGAAGCCATCGCGAAACACGGGGCCACCGTTGCTAAGAGCATCGCAGAACTGGCGGGCACGGCCGATGTCGTTCTCTCCTGCTTGACCAACGACGAGGCGGTTCGTGCTGTGTACACAGGGAACGAGGGAGTTTTCGCTGCGGCACGCCCTGGAACCGTCGTGCTTGAGATGAGCACGATATCTCCGGATACCTCGCGCGAATTGCACAGCCTTGGAGCGCGACGCGGCATCGAAGTGCTGGACGTCGCTATTTCTGGCAGCACTCCTTCCGCCGAGCAAGGCATTCTGACGCTGTTGGCCGGTGGTAACCTCGAATTGTTCCGCGCCGCTAAGCCGATATTCCAGACCATTGCGAAGCAGTACTTCCTTCTTGGCGATTCGGGATCGGGAACGGCAATGAAGTTGGTCGTAAACACTCTGCTGGGAGTCGGCATGCAGGCGATTGCTGAAGCCGTCGTCCTTGGAGAAAAAGCTGGCCTTGATCGCGAACGGTTGCTCGAAGTCCTATCAAAAACCGCGGTCATCGCGCCGGCTCACGTGGGAAAGCTGGCGAGGGTAGCGGTCAACGATTACAGCCCACAATTTCCCCTGCGGCTGATGAATAAAGATTTTGAATTGATCCTGAAAGCGGCGGCAAAAGAACATGTCGCTATGCCTGCCACAGAAGCTGCGTTCTACGTAAACACAGAGGAATTGGCCGGCGACGATAACAGGGATTTCTCCGCTGTGTTGCGGCGGATGGAGGAAGTGGCAGGTTTCAAGGCTACTCCCTCGGACCTCGCGAAAGGGTAACCGCAATACAGAACCTGATTCGGGCGGGACTCCCTTTCCCGGCAACGACCCGGGTTTCAAATTCCCCTGTGCCCATCAATACTTGCGAGACAGAGCGATTCGATTTTTTGTAAAATGCGCTTAATTGCTGCTGGAGTTCTTCTCCACGCTAATTTCCACGTCACCGAAGGGGGCATCCATGCAACCCTCACCAGTTAGCGTTCGCACATCGACCCGCCAGGATAACCTGGAAAACAACGAAGATCGTCTGCAGACGTTCATCGATACCATGCCGGGATTGGTCTGGAGGGCCGTTCCGGATGGCGACGTCGAATTCTGCAACCAACGATGGCTTGCCTACACCGGAATGTCTTTCGACCAGATCAAGGGGTGGGGATGGGTCGCAGCTATTCACCCCCAAGACGTAACCGCTTTGCAAGAGAGATGGCGAGCGGCTTTGGCACGCTCCACGTCATTTGAAGCCCAGGCGCGCCTGCGGCGGGCTGACGGAGGCTACCGCTGGTTCTTGTTTCAGGCAGTGCCTTTATCTGACTCCGGCGGGCGAACAATTCGCTGGTACGGGACCAATACCGACGTTGAAGAGCTAAAGCTCGCACAAGAGGAACAGCAGACTTCTCGTTTAGATCAGTTGTTTGAACAGGCTCCGGAAGCGGTTGCCGTCCTAAGTACCGATGACCGCATCGTTCGCGTCAACGAAGAATTCACGCGCATGTTCGGTTATGAACCTGATGAAGTTTTGCAACGCCCTATCAATGATCTTATCGTTCCTGAGGCTCAGATTGGGGGCTCGCGAGCATACACGCGCCTGTTGAAGCAGGGTGGCCGAGTAGAGGTCGAGACGGTTCGAAGACGCAAGGATCGGACTGAGATTGACGTGTCTCTTCTTGCGATTTCGGTTAGAGCGACTTCCGGCGAGCACGTCCTGAATTACGCGATATACCGCGACATTACAGAGCGGAAGCGCGGCGAGGAACGCCTGCGGGAAAGCGAGGCTCGGTTCCAGACAATGGCCGATACCGCGCCCGTATTAATCTGGATGACCGGAACCGATGGCCTTTGCAACTATTTCAATAAACCATGGCTTGAGTTCACCGGCCGAACCATGGAGCAAGAAGTAGGCGTCGGGTGGACCGAAGGCGTGCATCCTGACGATGTGCAAGGCTGCTTCGATTGTTTCCTACCGGCCTTCCACGCCCGAAAGCCTTTCAGAATGGAGTACCGGCTCAGGCGAGCGGATGGGGAATACCGCTGGGTCATTGAAAGCGGCATTCCGAGGTACACGGGTGGTGGAGAATTCGCGGGTTATATCGGCTCCAACATCGATATCACGGATCTCAAGCGCGCCGAACAAGAGAGAGAGAAGTTGCGCCAGGCGCAAGCCGACCTTGCGCATATCAATAGGGTAAGCACGATGGGGGAATTAACCGCTTCCCTGGCCCACGAAATCAAACAACCGATCTCCGCAGCAATGACAGACGCGAAGACCTGTTTGCGCTGGCTTGATCGGGACCAGCCCGATGTGGAAGAGGTTCGCGAGGCAGCTACCCGGGTCATCAAAGATGTCACTCGCGCAGCCGACATCATCAGCAGAATCGGTTTCCTGTTCAAAAAAGGAGCCGTACAGCGTGAGTTGGTCGATGTAAACAAGCTCATTCGAGAGATGATTGTTCTGCTACGCAGTGAGGCCGCCCGGTGGTCGATTGCAATCCGTAGCAGTCTTGCCGACAACCTTCCCGAAGTCATGGCCGATCGGGTGCAGTTGCAACAGGTTTTTATGAATCTGATGCTCAACGGCATCGAAGCCATGAAAGATATGGGCGCGGGCGAACTTACTATTGGGTCGCAGCCAGGCGAACGCTCTCAACTCCTGATCTCGATCGCAGATACGGGCGGAGGAATGCAGCCGGAGCAGATGGAGAAGGTGTTTGACGCCTTCTATACCACTAAGGCTCACGGAACCGGCATGGGATTATCCATCAGCCGATCCATCGTCGAATCGCACGGCGGGCGCTTGTGGGCCAGCCTCAACCCCGGCGGGGGTGCAACGTTTCAGTTCACCTTACCCATCGAGGGTGTGGAGCACGAAGCCGCCTAACTCTATCCGAACGTGCCGCAGGGCGCCTGGGGGAACTCGTCCAATTTCTCCCTTTGGAAGTCATCCGCAACCTGAATCTCTGTACTCCCGATACAGTGATGATTTCAATCTTCGCCCCGCCTTCCTGACGGGTATATACTTACGCAACCACTTCCGGTTGGGGTTTTTCGATGTCTCAGTACGAATCCTTCATCAACCATAGCTAACGACCGAAACTCTGTTCGAGGAGGCCCGTTTGCTCAACAGAGAAGAGTGGCTTCACCTGGCTCACAAGCTGGACTGGCAGTACTCGTACGCCCGGGAAGAAGAGATCTTTCCTGAAGTGATCAGTGGACACCCCTACCTCCCACATTCTGAATGGCAGGATTGGGAAGAATCGTTCAAAACCTCCTACCGCGAGTACGTCGAAAACCAATACGACAAGGATATGGCCGTGTACGCGGTGCGAGACGCCGTGGGACGGTTGGAAAACGTTCAAAAGTTGGCTACTCCCTGGATGAATAGTCTTAAAGTGCATGCGGCCGCTTTGCCGCTAGCCGAGTTCACCGGAGTGATTGGAAACCTGCGAGGAGCTCGCTTCGGCCGCGACAGTGCTTGGCGCACCATGGCCGTCTTTGGCGCCCTTGATGAGTACCGTCATACGCAGATCCCTCTGTTGCTATTCCACCAACTGGTGCAGTGGGACGCACAATTCGACTGGGCCCACAAGTTCTACCACACCAACAACTGGTTCGCGATCGCCGCGCGACACTTCATCGATGAAATCACTGTGGGGCAGAACGCGATCGAGTTTCACATCGCCACCAACTGCGTATTCGAAACCGGGTTTACCAACCTGCAATTCGTCGGACTAGCTTCCCTTGCCCACGGGGCCAAAGATCATTTGTTCGAAAAGATGGTGACCAGCATTCAGACTGATGAATCGCGCCACGCCCAAATTGGGCATCCCATCCTGGCCAAGGTGATGAAACACGATCCCGATTATGCGCAGTACCTCATGGACAAATGGTTTTGGCGTAACTGGCGGATATTTTCCATTCTCACCGGCCTCAGCATGGATTATCTGACCGCATTGGAACAGCGCGCATATTCGTTCAAGGAGTTCATGGAAGAGTGGATATTGGATCAGTTCCTTCGAACGCTCGACGAATTCGGACTCAAGAGACCGTGGTACTGGCAGACGGTCCTCGATGAGTTGGAAACCTACCACCATATGATTTATGCCAGCGCTTACACCTACCGCGCAACGCTCTGGTTCAACTTCGTCGTGCCGGGTCCGCGTGAGCGAGAGTGGTTGCGCCAGAAATATCCCAAACACTGGGATGCAATGGACGCCGTGTGGGAGCAAGTCAGTGCGCGATGGGCCGCGGTGGGCGCGGGGAGCGAGAACGAACTGTCGGTACACGGAACGGTATTGCCGACGTTCTGTGATCTTTGCCAGTTACCTCTGAGCGGCGGAACTCCGCAGAAGAATACCGCGACTGTTCTGTCTTTCGAGAACCAGAATTACATTTTTTGTTCGGAGCCCTGCCGCTGGATTTTCCTGCGTGAACCGGAACGTTATGCCGGACATCGAGAACTGGTGAAGCGCGTTTTGTCGGGCGAGGCGCCGTCTAGTCTGCCCGACCTGTTAACGAAGTATTTTCAGTTGACTCCCGAGACTTGGGGTAAAGATGCGTATAGCGGGGCCTATGACTGGCTCGCCGCCAAAGAGGCCCCGGCCGCTTAACACGAGAGAGTATTGGACTGCGAGGAGTGAGATGGCGATTCCTCTGTATGGGTTCATGCAAGGTGATGTTCTAGGCTTGCTCATTGTGGCCGATGAGCGCGAGACCGTGGGTGCGCTTGCAGAGCAGCTACAGGAAGCGGCCAGCGTCCGCGTCGCCAAATCGCAGAACGTGTGCGTCATCTACAAGGGAAATGTGCTTGACCCTGGCCTCACGCTCCGCGAAGCAGGCTTGGCGGCTCTGGAACGCTTCGACGTGGTCAGGAACTAGGCAACATGCCATTCCAGAAAGCAACCATGATGGACGATTTGTGGAGCGGGGAGATGAAGGGACTCTCGATCGCCGGAGTACCTGTCTTGCTCCTTAATATTGATGGCGAGATCCGCGCCTATGCAGACCTATGCCCCCACCAAAGAAGTCCTTTGAGTGCGGGATCGTTACAAGAGAACGTACTGACCTGCGCCACGCACCAGTGGCAGTTCGATGCCACAACGGGCCAGGGCATCAACCCCAAGAATGCGTGCCTGAGTCCCATTGCAGTAAGAATTGTTGAGAGTGAAATTCTGGTCGATGTCGGCAATGCCAAAGAGGCTTCGAGCCCAGAGCGAGAGCAATGAACGAGCAAGCCAGGGACCTCTATGACCGTGTCGGCCCGGTGCTGCAGACCGGGACCGTAGGCGCAGCCATTGTGGCCGCAATCAGAGATTTAAATTCGGACGTAATGGTAGTGGATCGTGGGGCCTACCTGCGGGTCATGGTGCCGCGGCGGTGTTTGGTGACTCGCGCAGCAATCGAGAAACACCTGGGACGCACGTTTCGCTTTCCCGGAGAACTGGAAACCGTGATGTCTGCATTTAAGGGGGCGCTCCAACTCGGTCAGGAAGAGGCAGTCTGGCAATTTTCCGATCATCGCAAGTGAGAATCAGCATGGCACAACAGAAAACCTACTGGCATCTACTCTCGCAAAAGCGGATGCCCAGCGAATACGAGATCGTAACTTCCAAGCTCCTCTGTTACACGGGGGAAGGTTTCACCGGGAAGCGATTCGAACTCGATGTTCCCTTGCGGCAATGGTATCGGCAATATCAGGAGGGCTCTTCGTTCACGTGCAGTTCCTGGGAGAAATTTCGCGATCCACGGGAGACTACCTACACAAAATATACTCAACTCCAGAGAGAGAAAGAGGTTTTTGTCGACGGGATACTGGAGGAGATCGAGGTCACGGGATATGACAAAGAAATATCGCCAACCTGGCTTCCCATTCTCTCGCGATTGGTGGCACCCTTGCGTTACCCGCTCCACGGTTTTCAGATGTTGGCCGCCTACGTGGGCCATACGGCCCCGAGCGGGCGCATCGCCATCACCGCCGCCCTGCAAGCTGGCGACGAAATGCGCCGCGTGCAACGAATTGCTTATCGCGTCCGGCAGCTCCAGCTGGCTTTTCCCGGTTTCGCCGAGAACAGCAAGACCATTTGGCAAGAGGATCCTGTTTGGCAGCCCCTGCGCGAAGGAATCGAAAAATTGCTCACCGCCTATGACTGGGGGGAGTCGTTCGTTGGACTTAACCTTGTGTTGAAACCTATGGTTGACCAACTCTTTATGAAGCACCTGAGCGATCTCGCTCTGCAAAAGGGCGACTATCTTTTGGGACAGATCTTTTACTCGCTCGACGAAGACTGCCAGTGGCACAGACAGTGGAGCCAGGCCCTGGTTCGAATGGCAATTGAAGACAGCCCACAGAATCAGGACGTTCTCCAACAATGGATAACGAAATGGTATGACCTTGGAGCGCGGGCCATCGAGGCGCTTGCTACTGTCTGGGACGAACAATCACAAGAGCGGTCCTTTCAATCTCTTCCCGAGCAGGTCGACCGATATTATGTCCAATTCTTGGACTCGATGAATCTAAGAATACCCGTCTAAAACCTTTGATCCTCACCCTCAGAAATGGCATCAAACGATCGAAATCTAGTTCGACCTCCGCGCTCCGCGGCGTCGGACGAGAGATTCGTTTTTCGTAAGTGCCGTAATGGACGTAAACGAACTTAAACAAGCAAAAGCGGAAGCTTGCCTTTCGCAGGGACGTCTTCTCAGCCGTACCGGAACTTGGTTCCTCGATACCGCCTCCGGCGAACTCCACTGGTCGAGAGAGCACTTCCACATTTTCGACTTTGATCCTCGCGAAACAACCGCCTCTATCGACCTGTTCTTGCAGAGGGTTCATCCTGAGGACCGAATGCGGTTGGAAGGGCTGCTGGAAGAAGCACTTCAAGAGAGAAGAGATTTCGCAACTGATTTTCGCATCCTTCTTTCCGACGGCACGACAAAACATCTCCGCGTTGTAGGTCAAGTCGTGGTTGATGGCTCGGGCGGGATGCGCCTCATCGGATCGACCACAGACGTAACCGAGCCGAAAGAGATCGAAGATTACTTGCGCGAGACCGAAGCTCGGTTCCGTACCCTGGCTGATGCAGCTCCCGTAATGATCTGGATGACGGGAATTGACACGCACTGCTGTTTTTTCAATAAGCCCTGGTTGGATTTCACTGGCCGCACTATCGAGCAGGAACTAGGCACTGGTTGGACAGCGAGTGTGTATCCGGAAGACCTAGAGAGCATTTTCGACGTTTATCTTCCCGCCTTCGAAGCTCGCCGGCCCTTCAACATCGAGTATCGACTCAAACGCGCTGACGGAGAATATCGCTGGGTTCTAGAAAGCGGGGTTGCTCACTACACACCCCAAGGGGAATTCACCGGGTACATCGGGTCGTGCATCGATATCACCGAGCGTAAACGATCGGAGGATGAGCTGCGACGTAGCGAAGCGGCGCTGCAAAATGCCTATGAGGAAATCAAAGCGCTTAAGGAGCGGCTCTATCGAGAAAATCTCGCTCTGCGTGAGGAAATTGATCAAGCATCGATGTTCGAGGAAATTGTTGGAACCTCGGTTGCGCTTCAGCGCCTGCTATGCCGGGTCACGAAGGTTGCACCCACTGACTGCACCGTTCTCATCACTGGTGAAACAGGGACCGGCAAGGAACTCATCGCGCGCGCCATTCACAAACGTTCAGGACGTGCCGAACGGGCTTTTGTCAGCGTGAACTGTGCCGCGACCCCGTCCTCGTTGATAGCCTCTGAGCTTTTCGGCCATGAAAAAGGGGCATTTACTGGAGCGGAGCAGCGGCGCCTGGGACGCTTTGAACTCGCCGAAGGCGGCACCCTCTTTCTCGACGAAGTAGGAGAGTTGCCAGCCGAAACCCAGTTGGCGCTTTTGCGCGTCCTGCAAGAGCGTGAGTTTGAGCGGGTGGGCGGGGCCCAATCAATTTCTACTAACGTTCGGGTGATTGCTGCCACCAACCGAGACCTGCATGCCGCCATCATTGCAGGCACCTTCCGGAATGATCTGTTCTACAGGCTGAACGTGTTCCCAATTGAAGTACCCTCTTTGCGCGAGCGCGATGAGGATATCCCGATGCTGGTTGAATACTTTATCGGCCGCTATGCCGGCAAGACCGGAAAGAAGATTCGTACTATCGATAAAGCGACGTTGGGCCTGTTTCAGTCCTACTCTTGGCCTGGAAATGTTCGGGAGTTGCAGAACGTGATTGAGCGCTCAGTAGTGCTGTGTGACGGCGAAACTTTCTCCGTCGATGAGAGTTGGTTGTCGAGGCAGCCGGTGCTTTCTGCGGTTTCGACCCAGCCCCTCAATGAATCCTTAGTCACGCGAGAGAAGGAAATGATCGAGCGTGCGTTGGTGGAATGCAGAGGACGCGTAGCCGGCCCCCGAGGAGCCGCCACCAAGCTCGGAATTCCGCAGTCGACCCTTGCCACCAAGATTCGGACTCTCGGCATCAATAAGAACCGGTTCAAAGCCAGTTGACGAACCGGCTTCGGCCTGTGGGATCTTTCGGGAATCCGCAAATTTTCCAGAACTCGAAAACGACGGTTCATCAAGTTGTCGTCTTTTCAATATCCTGCAAATGGTGTTTGGAATGCACTCTCCAGTCTCGGCGGGCGAGGAATCGGGGGTCGGTCCTGGCTGCTTGAAGGAGCATTCTTCGCGGGTAGAGACGAATGCTAAGGATTGAACAGCAAGCAGACGGCAAGAATTCTGTGACATTCTCGCTGAGTGGCCGAATTGAATCAAAACGCGTAGACGAACTCAAAAGGCTAATCGAGACCGAACACAGAAAAATCTCTCTGGACTTGAAGGATGTGAAACTGGTGGACGGCGACGCAGTTAAGTTCCTTTCCAGCTGCGACGCGCAGGGGATCGAACTGAAGAACTGCCCTCCCTATGTCCGCCAGTGGATTATGGGAGTAAGGTCCAGCCAATCGAGCCATTTCCCGGGTCGGTGAGGAGTGGCAGTCTGGTACGAAGCGAGAGTCGGAGGCGCGCGAAGGCAAACCCTAGTACCGGAGGATGACTATGGGCTCAAATACTTCTTTCTGCATTGACCGACGCGGAGGAATGCTCTTCGACCATTTCTCGCACCCGGTTGGCGTCTCAGACGCTAACTCGCGATTCGAGCCGCAACCGGACCTACCAATTCGTCCGCTTCAGCGCCAATCCCCAGTCGATGAGGACCGCAACCCCGGAGCGTTCGCAGGGATCATCGGAACCAGCCCAGCCTTGCGCGCCGTTCTCGAGCAGGTCGGAAACGTGGCTCCGACGAGTTCCACCGTGCTGATTGAAGGGGAAACCGGAGTGGGCAAAGAACTCATTGCTCAATCCATTCACTACCTGAGTCCGCGACGTAACCGTAATTTCGTCAAACTGAACTGCGCCGCCATCCCTTCAGGATTGCTCGAGAGCGAGCTTTTCGGCCACGAGAAGGGAGCGTTTACCAGCGCCATTGCCCGCAAGATTGGCCGTTTCGAGCTAGCCGACAAGGGGACGCTGTTTCTTGATGAAGTAGGAGACATCCCGCTCGAATTGCAGACCAAGCTTTTGAGAGTCCTGCAGGAGCAAGAGTTCGAGAGACTCGGCAGTACACACACCCTGAGGGTGAACGTGCGACTGGTAGCGGCAACAAATTGCAGCCTGATCAGGATGGTCGCGGAGAAACGGTTTCGTAGTGACCTCTACTATCGTTTGAACATTTTCCCCATCCACGTCCCTGCTCTGCGGCACAGACGGGAGGACATACCTCAGTTAGTGCGGGCGTTCGTGGATAAGTGCGCACTCCGAATGAATAAGCAGATCGATGTCATCCCAGCCAAGGTTATGGCAGCATTGATCGAGTATGACTGGCCGGGGAACATTCGTGAGTTGCAAAACTTCGTTGAGCGAGCCGTCATCCTGTCGCAGGGAACAACCCTTCTCGCTCCGGTGACGGAACTCAAATCAGGCGTGGGGCTGGCAACACCCGCTCCAGTGACTCTCGACCAGGCGCAGTGCAGTCACATTCTTCATACCCTGCGGGAAACTAACTGGGTGATTGGAGGACCTAACGGCGCCGCCGCGAAGTTGGGGCTCAAGCGCACCACCTTGCTCGGCAAAATGCGGCGGTTGCGCCTCTCGCGGCCGCCGTCACAAACGACAGAACCTCTCGCCTGTTGAGGCGTGTATGTGGCTAAGAGCCGAGTGCCCGGGCACCCGGGCGGTGGCTTTTTCGTTTTCGCTTGGGCAGATTTGATCCCGCTGGCGCTCCAGCTCCAGCGGAATTTTTCTCCAGTCTGCTGATCTCGGCCAATACGGCAGCAGCTTCGTCTTGTAAGGAAGATTGCAGCGTCTGATAGTCGACGTCAGAAACTTTGCCGGCTTTGTATTCGAAGTTGAGATCACGCAGATTTTCGTAAACAGCCTCTTTGCGCTCGCGCAAATACTCTGCCCGCGTTTTCTGCCGGCCCACAAACAGCCTTTCAGGCAAATAGAAAATGTAAAACAGAGATGCCACCAAGACCATCAGGCATGAGATAAACCACATCATCTAGTCCCCCGTAAGCGCGGGCTGGACTTGGGCGGGCCCTAAGCGGGCGGGAGCGGGAACGCGTACCGGTGCCGACGCATTTGGAACCAAAGCCAAGGTGGTTCCGGTCGCCATGATCCAGACTCCGATCCAGATCCACATCACCAGCGGGTTCAGATGGACCTTCAATATTGGATGACCGTTGTCCGGATTCAGTCCTTCAAATACGAGATAGAGGTCCTCATCCAGAGTGGAGCGAATGTCCGGCATCGTTGAGGTCTGGCGGCTAGCCTTGTAAAAACGCCGCTCCGGCGTCATGGTAGCGATTTGTTTGCCCCGCTTGTAAACGTCGAGTACGGCCCACTGGCTGGAATAGTTGGGCGAATCGTCGTCGGTGTAGGAACGGCAGACCAGCGTGTACGGCCCGATAGTGAGTTTGTCGCCGTATGCCATTTCCTGCTCCTTGTCTTGATTGAAGGCAGCGCCAGCGAGCCCGATGATGACGACGACTACTCCGAAGTGGACAATGTATCCGCCATACCTGCGCGGGTTGCGACGTGTGAGTTGCACCATCGACGCGAACAGACTTTGGCCGGTGTGCGAAGAAATCACGCGGCCACCGCGGTAGAACTCGCTGCCGACCGTGAGGGTCACCAGCACTGAAAGCGCAATCGCCATTAATGAATAGAAGTAGGAGATATCCTGCCAGGGTTTAAGGCCGAAGGGGGATCCCCAGGTCTGCGGCGTGACCATGAGGAAGACGGCAACTCCGATAGCGCCGATAACTGGCCACATGAAGTTGCGACGGAGGCTCTCGAGCGAAGTCTTGCGCCACGCGAGCAGCGGGCCTACTGCGGTGAGTATCAGGAGCAGCAGAGCCACGGGAATCGCGACGCGATTGTAAAACGGCGCACCCACAGTGACTTTGTCGCCCTGCACCAATTCCGAAATTTTCGGGAACCAGGTGCCCCAAAGAACGGTGAAGCAGAGCAGAACGAAAAATAGATTATTGAATAAGAAACTCGACTCGCGCGAGACCATCGCTTCCAGCTTGTGTTCGCTCCGCAGTTGCCGCCTGTTCTTGAAAAAGAAAAAAGAGAATACGACTGCCGTGATCGCAAGGAACCATGCAAACCAGTCCCCGATGGAAGACTGCGCGAAGGCGTGAATGGAACTGATGATGCCGCTACGAGTGAGGAAAGTTCCGAGGATGGCCAACCAGAATGTGGCAAAGACCAGCCACAGGTTCCACATCTTCAACATGCCACGCTTCTCCTGCATCATCACCGAATGCAGGAAGGCGGTGCCCGTGAGCCAGGGCATCAGCGAAGCGTTCTCGACCGGATCCCAGCCCCAGTAACCACCCCATCCGAGGACGGAGTAGGCCCAGTGGGCTCCCAAAAAAATGCCACAGGTCAGAAATCCCCAGGTCACCATGGTCCAGCGGCGCGTGATACGGATCCACTTCTCGCCCGGATACCGCATCACCAGACTTCCTAAGGCAAATGCGAAAGGCACGGTGAAACCTACGTATCCGAGGTAAAGCATCGGAGGGTGGATCACCATCTCGGGATATTGCAGCAATGGATTCAAGCCACTTCCGTCCTCTGGCAGCGATCCTTGCATCAAGGCGAATGGCCTGGCGGCGAAAGTCACCAGCAGAAGAAAGAAAACCTGGACTGCAGCGATGATGACCGATGCGGAAGCGAACAAACGAATGTCAGTCTTGTATCGAAGGCGGAGAACCAGACCGTAGGCGGAGAGCAATAACGCCCAAAACAACAACGACCCTTCCTGCCCCGACCACAGCGTCGCAAATTTATAAGGTGCGGGTAGATCACGATTGCTGTGGTGAAAAACATAGGCGATTGTGAAGTCGTTCTGGAAGGCGGCCACCACCAATATGACCGCGGCTAGGAATACGAGCGCAAAACTGGTGATGCCGGCGCGTCGCGCCGTTTCCCCTAAGGGTGCGGCAAAGCGCTTCTTGCTGGCAAGGGCTAAGGCCCCTGCGACAAAGCAGTAGGCACTGCATGCCAGCGCGAATAAGAGCGCGAAACTCCCGAGTTGCGCCATTTACGATCCTTCCAGCTTGCGGAGCACGAATGTTCTCCGTTCCAGTGTTCGTGAGTTCTTTGACACTCTTCACCGATCAGGGTGAAACGGCATACTTGGATGCCCAGCGCTGGCTGGTTCTGGTGTCTGCAACTCAAGGTTCACGACGATCGGTTCTTGACCATTCCTCACGACCACGGCTTCGCATGTGTTACTCGGATCAGCGTTAATCTCCTGGTGCGGCACGTACGGAGGAACGTAAATAAAATCTCCGGGTCCTGCTTCGTCACTGAGTTCCAGTCGATCGCCCCATCGCATCCGCACTCGCCCCTTCACCACGTACAGGACAGTCTCCAGTTCTCCATGGTGATGCGGCCCTGTCTTCGCATCAGGCTCGACGACCATGGTTCCAGCCCACAACGTGGCGGCTCCGGCTTTCGCATGAGTGATAGCGGCAGCCCGCGTCATGCCTGAGGTCTGTGGCGTGTTCATGTCCAGTTCGTCGGCATGTACGATCTTGACTCCGTTCTTTCTCCAGTCCATAAGTGAAGTGTTCTCCTCCGCTCAGCGAGTGGTGAACTGCTTCACACCGCTCGTCACGCCGTCGCTCTTGCCATTGGCTTCCATCGAATCGACTTTGTAGAAGTACTTCGTTCGCGGCTTGAGGTCATCCATGCGCACGCGGAAGACGGTATAGGGATGGCTCGGGTTCAGCCTGATGGGAGACTTGGCGGTCTGGCTAAGTTCCTTGGGAGTTGTACCGTAATGCACAACGGCTAAATGCTCGGGTGATCCCCCGGGGTTGTTGCTGGTCCATCGGATGATCGCAAAATCGGGATCGACACGTTCCATCTCTGGTCCTTCGGTGATTCGCACGTGCGATGCTTTTGTCGTCGAAGGACTCACTTGGGTGACTGCGGAGATTGAGGTCAATAGACATCCGGCGATGACCGCGATCCAGAATCTAACCGACACTGCATTCATAAAGCCTCCTGGTGAAAATTGAAGAAATGGGGTGGGGGCTAGAAACTGCCTCCACCCGTCCAAATAAGTTGCCCTTCACAACCTCGACCGCAAAGCGTCTTGCTTACGGCAGTGGTGGTAAAGGATACGGAAAGACTCCACAGACATCCGCCGCGCAGGGCGGAAGTGGTGGAGTCGGGATGAGAGAGTCATTGCCTTGTGTCGCAGCCAAACCGCCAGTCTTACATTGACCCGTGTAAACATCCCTGTTCGGATAAGGCGTGGTGTAACCATCCGTCAGTGTTTCCAGGAATGCGACGATCTGGTTCTCCTCCTGATCCGTCAAGCCGAGCTTCCCAATGGTCATGTCCATGGTGGCTGGGACCTCTGGCTTGGGCCAGCAATCTACTCTCTCGGTGGTTCCCGCGGGACAATGTCCGGACGTGACATCGCCCTTCTGGTAGACGTCGCGCGTGTTGTAGAAGTGAACGAGTTGTTTCAGGCTCTTGATGTAGCCGTTGTGGAAGAACTCCTTCTGAAAGTACGGTCCGGGCGCTTCAGTGCTGGGGCACTGTGTCGGTGCCATAGCCACATTGCGCGCAGAGGATACTTGCATTTGGCCGTCGACAGTAGGTGCATTCCGTGTCCACGTGTCGTTGGGGTTCGGCCAGGAGCCGGGACCGCTTCTTAGGAATGTTCCCAATCCCAAATCTCTGAAAGCGAAACCGTCGGGATTCGCGATGAATCCGAAGGAATCGGGTGTGGACTGATAGAAGATGGCATCCCTGGGGTTCAAGGGCAGGCCAAGGTTCGACGAGCCGAAGCAGGTGAATAGAGGATTCACGCTGGCGGCCACGCCAGTGTCTACAGCCTCTGGAGCGGTTGGCGCCGGGGCGGTTGATCTTCCGTCAAGGTGGCATGAGTTGCAGTTGGCTTTGCCTCGGAAGAGGTCGTAGCCGGCTTTCTCATCCGCCGTCAACGTGTATTTGTTCTTCAGGAACGCGTCAAATTTCGACGTGAAAGCGCTTACCTGGATGGATTGTTCGTACGCGTCGAGGGACTGCGCCCAGTGGTCATAGGCATCGCTTGCGCGAGTGCGATCGGCCGGACTCAGATTTACTGGCGTGGTGTTCGAGCCGAATGCACCTCCCGGTTTTGCGCAAATTTCGGCGGTGTTCGGCGGGAAGTTGATTTCCAACGAACCCTTCCCCCACACCTCTTCAAAAAGCGACCGGTACGGCGCCTGGGACAGTTTGAAGGGGATGCAAGCAATATCTGGATTGCCCATTTCTTGAGTATCGACGGGAGGACCCTGTGCCTGATGGGCGTCCGGGCTTCTTAACAAGTATCCGGTCGCGCGCGAATCCCAAAAGTTTCCGCCGAAGAAAAGACCCTGTTCATCGTTGTACTGGAGTACAGGGAAGAACGGGGCATAGGTGTAACGCTGTGCCGTGCGCTTGCCGGCCCGAAAGTGTTCCGTGCCGGGATACGCGATCATGGTCAGATTTACTGACGGGATCGGTCCGCTAAAGGCCACATAGGGCATGTGGCAAGAGGCACATGCTGAATTCCTCCCGGGTGCGATGTTCTTGTCGTAATTCATCAGCTCGCCGAGTGTTTCGACTGACTCGGTTCCGGTCTTCTGAAGGATTGGCGGCTGGCCTGTCAGAATCGGAGGCTTTAGGGCCTTCCAGCGCGCGACCGCTCTGGCTTCGACGAAATCCACCTCGCGCAGCACTCTTTCTATTTCTGAATTCAGATCGGGCGGCAGGATCCCGGGCGGATAGGGGTTATAGACTGACGCTGGAGGTGTCGTTGTGTTCTGAGCCGACACCTTTGATGGGGCCAGCGACATGCACAGTGCAAGCGCACACAGTGCAATCACCGATATGATCGTCAACGGCCGACGATTCATGGACAACATTGAACGTTTCATAGAACGGCCCTTTCGCGGGTTGTAATTCTGGGACGGCTACGCCGGATCGCGCACTCGATCACCGAGCGAATGTTATTCCAACGCCGCCATCGGCGGTCATACGCTCGCTGGACTCGCCGCGCAAACGAAGCCAGCACTTCAGCTGCAAAAAAAGATGTATCTACTTCGCCATGCGGAGAGACGGCACCTCCTTACTACTTCATTTCGCGTGTTTCGCGGTGTTCAGCTAACAGCAAACCGATTACCACGTCGCGCCATGCTGGTTCTCTCGCGGCTACCCTGGTTTCGTAGACATTCGCGGAAGGCACACCATCGTGAAAGAAATGTTGCCTGACAGCATTGCTCTCAATTGACGTAGTCCCACGGAGACCGAGGAAATAGCTGTCGCCGTGCCCCAGACATGGTGAATGACTCAGCGAGTGGCGCCGAACATTCCGTAAATGCTTGCTCCGATGGTCATTAGGATCATCCCGACAACAATAACGACTGCCGCCTGACTAATGACTTGGATCGTGACGACGACTCGGTCCGCGATTCTTCTGCCCATGCGCTGGAACTCCTGCTGGTGGCAATGAGCATTCTTGAGTCCAAGAAAATTCACGACAATCGGCCGCAGGTCGATGGGCGCGTGACCTGGAGTGACCCTTAATGGACAGATATGTCGAAATAGGGACGCTACGGACTCAATTTGCTTTAGCTATCCGTACGTGACGATAACGAAAGCGATCACGAGGCTTAGCGGTTTGGTCTCGGCGATACACGCAACGTTGATTTTTTCGGGAGAGCTGACTAGTTAAGCGTCCGACGGGCCTCAAAATTGCAGTCTTCTCATGTCTGCGATCTTGGCCGCAAATCAAATGATGAAGATGCTGAAGTCCATTTTTGTGTTAGCAGCCGTAGGCGTGATTGTGGGACAACTGGGAAGCGAGCAGCGCGTCGCCAGCGAGCCGAGAAACCAGGCACTCCCGGCCTGGATTCATTCGCAGCCCGGGCAAATCTTGCTGCGGGCTTGTGGGAACTGCCACTCCAACCACACTGACTGGCCATGGTACGGCCATGTGGCGCCAGTCTCCTGGTGGATCGCTCGACACGTGCGTGAAGGCAGAGGACAGTTGGATTTCTCCGGGTGGGAAACGTATTCGGCATGGCAAAGACGTGACAAACTGGAATCCGTTTGTGGACTCATATCGACGGGCAGGATGCCGCCTTGGCAGTACACCACCATGCACCCTGAGGCGAAGCTCAGCGAAAAAGATAAGACGGTGGTGTGCGCCTGGGCAAAAGAAGAGACGGCCACCGCACGATGAGCCGTACGGCAACTGGCGCTGCGGTCCCCGAATTAGGGATTACGCTGCGACATTTGCCGCCTTCAACGCATACGACCGGGCGCTATCGATTCTGACTGGGACCGGCGTTACAGGAATGGCTACAGTGACGTCGCAGCCCGCGCACGTTGTTCATCGTGCCTGTGGTGAGAGGATCGCGAAATCCCTAGCTTCTGCATCTTGTGAATCAACGTGGTGCGCTTCAAACCGAGTTTCGTAGCGGCCCCTCGCGCGCCGCCAATCACCCAACCAACCGAGTCAAGCGTCCGTAGAATCAGGATGCGTTCTGAGTCCTTTAAAGTAGTTGCCGACGCAGGCACGGTACTCACCGTCGCTGTCGAGGGCAAAGGATTGGGAAGTACGCCGTCGTTGGAAAGGATCACGGCGCGTTCTACCAGATTCTGCAACTCGCGGATATTGCCTGGCCACTGATACGACGTGAGCGCAGACATGGTCGTGGGAGGAATGTTCTCAATGCGGCGGCTCACCCGGCGGCTATAAATGTCGACAAAATGAGCCACGAGAGCCGGGATGTCTTCGCGGCGTTCGCGCAAAGGCGGCAACAACACTGGGAACACATTTAACCGGTAGTAGAGATCGCTGCGAAATCCGCCATGGTTCGCCATCTCCATCAGATCACGATTTGTGGCAGCCACCAGACGAACATCTACGTGATGAGTGCGAGTGCTGCCCAGTCGCTCGAACTCTTGTTCCTGAAGGACGCGCAATAACTTCGGCTGCAATGCCGGAGGAATGTCCCCTACCTCATCCAGGAATAGCGTGCCTTTATCAGCCAGTTCGAAACGGCCAATTTTTTGTGCGATGGCGCCGGTGAAGGCACCCTTCTCGTGGCCGAAGAGTTCACTTTCCAGCAAATCCAGCGGAATGGCCGCGCAATTGAGTCGTACGAACGGGCGTCCGCAACGCGAACTGAGGTTATGAATTGCGTGCGCGATCAGTTCCTTGCCAGTGCCGGTTTCTCCCTGGATAAGAACCGTGGAATCCGTAGGCGCCACCCGTTCGACCTGTTCGAGCACCGTTTCCAGGGCAGGACTGTTCCCTATAACCTGCTCGAACCTGCGCTCGTAAGAAGCTTGTTCACCGTTCGCGAATCTTTGCATCGTTCCCACAAAGAACCTCCTGGCGCACACTCGCGGCTGATCGGGCTCAATTCTGCAGAACTCCTCGAACACTCTCGAGCAGGATTTCATCATCAAACGGTTTGGCCAGGAACTCCACCGCACCTGCTCTTAGCGCTTGCATGCGCATTTTTTCGTCACCGTGTGCCGTGATAAAGATGATCGGAATCCGGCAATGCTCAGCATTGAGCCTGGCCTGAAGTTCCAGCCCCGACATTCCGGGCATGCGGATATCCACAATTAGACAGGCAGGGCACTCTTCCCGGGACATCAGGAATTCTTCCGCGGATGCGAAAACTTGTGACGGCAATCCCACCGATTTCAACATGCCCTGCAATGCGCCGCGTACTAAATCATCGTCATCGACGATCGCGACCATTTTCGTCTTCTTCTGACCGACCATGGTTGCAAGATACCGCTCTGCCGACGGCGGCGCAATCATGCTTTGGTATGCAATCCATCATACCGGCCTCACGACACTCGAGGCGGGTATAGGTGTCACGGATCTTGACTTTGTTGGGAATGTAGACATTTGGCTCACTCACATCGGCAGTTTACAGGCCGCTACGGATCCCTGGGAGGGACCGGGAATGCTAGTTCCGGCTCAACGTCCCCAGCAAATGCTGCAATGCCGAAGTAAGCTTTTCCGTGCTCACGCAGGCGTCCGTCGCTAAGGCTGAACTGTCAGTCTGCTCACCGCACAGCGGGATTACCGGGACGCCGGGACCAATTTGCCGGAGACTCTTCGCCACATCAAAGTTGGCCTCTTCGCTCGCCCGGTGGTCGATCACGACGGCGGCGCATGTGCGCATGATATAAAGCATGGCGACCCCTTCCGTCGGACTGTTTGTGCTTAGAACCTCACAGCCTGTCTCCTTGAGCGCAGCGAACACCGAACCATTACCCTTCGCTCCGTCGGAGATGTAGAGAATCGTGCCGTGGTCCATCATTTTTGTCCCTCCCCTCGCCAACAACTAGTCACCGAGAGTCTTTTGCTGCGCCTCAAGATCTTTGACTACGTGCTGCATTCGAATACCCCTGGCCAAGAACTCTGCTCCGTCCGTCTTCATCAATGCGAGCGCGTTCTCGCCGGCGCTATCGATGCGTGTGACTCCCGTGAGATCAACCACAAACTTTCGTTCCGGATGAGCATGGCGAATTTGCTGCCAGTGCGATTGAAGTTCCGCGATCCATGGTGCCGTGAGCCGTCCCTCGAGAATGAGCTTCTGCTCGGTCCTGGTGTCGATTTCTGAAATCTTCAGCATTGCTCCCCCTTTCGTGCCCATGGCTAGCTTGTCAATTCGCCTGACATTCCCCCGCTTTCGCGCGCCATTCGAATCGCGCTGAAGCAAGGGAATGCCAGACTATGTGTTTCAGTTACCGGCTCCGGTTACATCGACGATCGATACCGTCGGCTTGGCCACGATAGCCTCTTGCTTGTCCTGGGACAGTTCCTTCTCGGTCCTTTTGGGATAAAGGAACTCATTCCCGATTTCACGACCGGGATAGAACCACTTCACGAGCGCATCCGGCCGTCCACCTTCTTGTTCTGCCAGGGTCACTACGGTGTCAGTGGTTGCGTTCCGGCGCTCGGCTGAAGCCGTCAAGAGGGTCGCACGCAGGACATTACTGTCCGCGCTGAAGATCTGGACGACATGTTCATCAGAACCAGTCTCGACCAACTTGAACAAATAGCTCCCCGCAGGTAATACCTGCCCGGGGATCTGGATCGGCTGGCTAAAGGTGAGTGTTGTGGATTGGTTAAACTCGTCGGCGTGTGCGGCAAGTTCGAAGATGAAGGAAAAGGCAATGATCAAACCCATGATGATGTAGCCTTTGTTAATTTTCATTCTGTTTTCTCCTTGAGCATTGTTGGTATTTCAAATCACCAGCATTGCGTCTTCATTTCACACTTTGGGTAAAGGCACGGCAGGTGCCAAAACAACGCGACCTACAGACTTGGCTGGAAGGGATTTATTCCGAGGGAGTTACGTCGATCGTTGAGTGGTGGACCGTTGCAGTGTCGGAGCTGTCGGAAGCGTCGGCGCCGGTTCCGTCGCCTTCCGACATCTGCTCGCGCTCGATGCCGAGCTTCTTCATTCGTGTGATGAACGTCGTTCGCTTCAGTCCAACGCGGGCGGCAGCCCCCTCCGGCCCGCCAATCCGCCCGTCGGCCTCTTTGAGCGCGCGGACGATTTGATTGCGATCGACCTCGGCGAGAATGCTCCGCACAGGAACGCGTCTTTTCGATTTTTGTCCAACCTCGTTGCTCGGCGCGTGCATGGTGATAGGAAGCAATTGCGCAATCGGCACGTTCAGGCTGGGGCCCGAAGAGAGGATGACAGATCGCTCAATAACATTCTGCAGCTCCCGAATGTTACCCGGCCAGCGATATTGGCAAAGAGCCTCCATCGCCTGCGAAGAGATGGTTTCGATTTTTCTGCTCATGCGGCGAGAAAACTCCTCGGCGAAATGCCGTACCAGGAGAGGGATGTCTTCCGGGCGCTCGCGTAATGGAGGAAGTTCCACGGGAAATACGTTCAAGCGAAAGAAAAGGTCAGAGCGAAACTTCTGATCTTCAACCATCGCCGCCAGGTCGCGATTGGTTGCCGCAATCAGACGCACATCACTTCGAATGCTCCGTGTGCCGCCCACGCGCTCAAACTCCCGCTCCTGAAGAACGCGAAGCAGCTTCGGCTGCAGCTCAAGCGGAATCTCCCCGACTTCGTCGAGGAACAAAGTCCCTTGATGCGCGAGTTCCAAGCGGCCGATGTGCTGGGCAATCGCGCCCGTGAAGGCCCCTCTTTCATGGCCAAATAGTTCGCTCTCCAGTAGGCCGGCAGGAAGGGCAGCACAGTTCAGTTTTACGAAGGTTTTTGAATTGCGCGAACTCAAGTCGTGGATCGCGCGGGCGATCAATTCCTTACCGGTCCCCGTCTCCCCATAGATAAGCACGGTAGAATCTGTCGGCGCGACGGTCTCAACCAGTTTCAGGACGCGGTGCAGCACCGGACTCTTTCCCACGATCTCATCAAAATTCGCCTCGGTTCGAATCTCGTCCTCGAGGTAGAGCTTCTCTTGAGCGAGTTTGTCCGTGAGTTCAGAGACCTGGCCGTAGACTAATGCGTTTTCCACTGCAATCGCCACCTGAGTCGCCACTTGCATGAGAAAGTGGACATCGTCCCTGGAAAACGAAATTTCCTCGAGCCGGGAGAGGCTCAAAACTCCGAGCACTCGGTCACGGCTCAATAAAGGCAACCAACAGGCAGATCGGAGGCCCTCCTTCGCGACGTCCACGTCTTCAATCGGCAGAGCCGTACTACCCGCGCTGAACGTAACCGGTTCGCCAACACTGAATGCTTGGCGGGCAAGCGAGCCCGATGGACGGAACATCCCTTCTCGAAGGAAACCCTTCGATTCTGGAAAGTCGAGGGCATACAGTTCTAGTTCCCCTGTATCCTTGTCCTGCAAATTGACGCCCACCGCGTCGCACTGCATCACCCTCCGCACGCCTGCTGAAATGACGCGAAGAAGATCGCGGAGCTCCAGGTTCGAGACTATGTTGTTGTTGAGGTCCAGAAGCAGCTTGAGCCGGCCCTTCTCATGCTGTAGTTCTGACTGAATGTCGCGTAGTGTTTTGTTGGTCTCTGTAAGTTCGCTGGTTCGTTCCCCGACCCGTAGTTCGAGGTGGTCGCGAGCTGCGGTGAGCAATCGTTCCGCTCGCCGGCGTGAAACGCTAAACCAGCTCACGGCTGCGCCAAATATTCCATAAATGACAAAGTATTCGGAAGTAGTGGCCAGGATTTTCGCCGGGACAAAGAAGCCTCTCAATGCCACATAGGAGAGTAAGAGTGCGAGCAGACCTGGTCCCACCCCGCCGCACCAGAAACTAATAGCAATTGCCGCAAAGGAAAAAGAGAGGAACGGATGCGGCAAATTTTCACTGCGTAGGATCAGAGCTGTTCCCAGAGCCATAACGACCAGAACAATCGCCACTCCGTAACGCAACACGAATGCCGAGTCCGGCCGCACTCTAAACTTTGAGATGTGCTGGGAGAACATAAGTTGAGTTGTCGAGTGCTTCGGATCCTGGTGGCCGCTTACGGCTCAGCTTCACTCCATCTCGAACGCCAGATATTTCAATTTTCTCTTGCGTTCCACCTGAAGCACGCCTGGGTCACCGGATTTGAGATATTCATGGCGTGGAAGACCTCTAAACCCACGCCTTGGCGCCCAAGGCCAAATCTACTGTCATGGCGTAGGTGCAATACATCAGCCAGACGCCGGTAATGAACTGGAACAGCCCCACGAGGCGTCCACCTGCATTCCACGACAGCAAGCGAGTAGGAATCTCAAGCGCATAAATCAATGTCAGTCCCACGAAGATGAGCATCACCGGGATATCTCCGGCGCGCCGAAAAACATCAACGCCGAGAATGCTGAGAAACAGGAATGCGATGGCCATCCAGCCGTCTGGCTGCGCACTCGAGTCGATGTATCGCCGGTAAGACATCGCGAACCAGTGAATGCCGTACGCCGTGAAAGCAAGGCTGGCCATGTACAACGGAGCCGCTTTGCCGAAAACGTTGAACCAGGTTAGTCCCGTCAGCAGATAGATCCCGGTCAGGAATTGCATGAACCCGGGCATCCAGAAACCCCATAAGCCCAGCGTCCGGTTGACTTCGGGACTGCTCTTCGGAAAACCGAACAAAGCTTGACCACCCCATATGAAGTAGCCCGTACCTAAGCCAAAAAAGCCGATGGCGACCGGCACGAACGGTGAACTTGCAGGTGTAAATATCTGTGCTTCCATCTTGGCCCCACTTTCTCCCCTGACATGTGCACGTTCTATTCCAGTCAAAAGAGGATGGAAGAAAAGCCTTCGGAGCAACAGATCCCATTACTTAGACGCTTCGAATTCTTGAACTATCTGAATTTGAAACGAAACGACACTCCCGCGCCGTCCAAATACCGACGCGCTATCGGCCCATCGACACTCGAGATTTCGCTGAGTCCTGCTGGCAGCCGCAAACCGTTGAAAGGCCCGGAGTGAACCGTCAGATCGCTTTGGAGATCGATATGCAATGAACAGAAGGTGCGGGACAGGTCATCATCGAAAGGACTAAAGCTAATGCCGATTCACGAGATCAAAAAGTGCGCACACATACCGTGCCTGTGCGATGTACCGGACGGAGAAGAATTCTGTGGAGAAGCGTGTCGAGATGCGGGAAGCGAAGACATAGAAATCGCTTGTCAATGCGATCATCCGGCATGTCCGCTCACATTTCGGCGGTTCGCGCCTTCGAGCGCGGCTGACCTTCTTGGCTGAAAACATCAGCTGAAAACGATAGCTTGCTGCGGTGCCCGTTGTCTCAGCGGACAGAATCCCTCTGATGACTGCCGACGCGAGCCATCAAAGGAGAATCGATCGTGCAGTTCATAAAGCGGAGTCTGTCGCTTTTTCTCTCATTTTGCCTTGTGTTAGCGACCGCGCCGGGTGGGTTCGCCCAGACGGACCAAGCACCGGTGCAAGCCGCACCGCAGACGCCAGAACAATTGCAGCAACTCGTCGCACCCATCGCACTTTATCCGGATGCGTTGGTAGCACAAATCCTGGCGGCGGCTACTTATCCCGATCAAGTCGTAGAAGCCGACCGGTGGCTGCAACAACACACCGACCTCAAAGGTGAGCAACTCGGCCAAGAAGTCGACAAGCAGCCTTGGGACCCAAGCGTGAAGGCCCTCGTCGAATTTCCTTCGGTGCTCGCCAACATGGACAAGAACCTCTCATGGACCTCATCGCTCGGCGATGCATACGTCAACCAGCAGCAGGACGTGATGAATGCTGTTCAGGTCATGCGCGATCGGGCGGAGAAGGCGGGGAATCTAAAGAGCACGTCGCAAGAAAAAGTAAGCACGCAGGGGCAAACCATCGTGATCGAACCCGCGGACCCGCAAGTCGTTTACGTCCCCGAGTACGACCCCTGGCTAGTCTATGGAGGACCTGTCGCGGTCTGGCCCGGTTGGTATTCGTATCCGGGACTATTTATTGGCGGCCCGGGAATCGCATTTGGCCTTGGTTTCGGAATTGGCTTCTTTGGAGGCTTTGGCTGGGGCTGGGGACACTGGGGATACGACTGGCATCACCACGGAATTCTTTTCAACCACAATACTTACATCTCTCACAGCAGAATTTTCGTCAATCGCAATAACTTCAATCGCGCTGTCCGCGGTGGATTTCATGGCAATGGATTTCATGACCAGCACGCTCCCGGAGGCCGAGGGTTCGCCTCATCGGGACACGGCTTCTCGAGCCCCCATGCCCAGGGCGGCACTCATTCCGGAGCTTTCAGCGGATTCAATCATGGAGGAATGACTAGAGGCTTCTCTGCTCGCGGGCAGTCGAGTTTCGGTGGAGGCTTTCACGGCGGAGGAGGTTTTCACGGGGGCGGAGGTTCCCACGGGGGTGGTGGCGGACGCCGCTAATGGGGTCGCGCCACCGCAAATCACAATTTCGATATGGAGAATGACGTCATGCGCGCGAACAATATGAAACTGGAAACACTTGAAACATTCATTGTGAGATTTGCATTCGGATTCGCATCTTCCGCCGTTCTTCTCTTGCTCTTGACTATGCTGCTTGCGGCAAGTCTCGCGAAATCGAGCTTTGCTCAGGACGCGCAACCAAAGACCTTTGCGACTCCTGTGGAAGCCACGAACGCTCTCTTTGAAGCAGTGCAGAAGCAGGATGAACAGTCTCTGGAAGCAATCCTGGGAGCGGGAAAAGAAGTCACTTCTTCGAGTGACGAAGAAGAAGACAAGCTCGAACATGAGCAGTTCAGCAAGAAATATCAGGAAATGCACCGCTTGGTCCGGGAACCTGACGGCACCACAGTTCTCTACATCGGCGCAGAGAATTGGCCCTTCCCCGTCCCATTGGTTTCCAAGAACGGTGCATGGTACTTCGATTCCGATCAGGGCAAACAGGAGATCCTGTTCCGCCGAATCGGAGAAAACGAAATGACCGCCATCGAAGTGTGCGAACAATTCGCCATGACACGGACGGAAGACGGATCGCCGGCGGTAAGCGAAGATCCGATCACCCAATTCGTCCAGAGCCTGGTCTCTGATAACGCCGCCAACAACCCGTTTCACGGCTACTACTTTCGAATGGTTCCAAACAATGCCCCATCGCAGGTGAGTAGCGGACAAGAAAAGAAAGGCTTGACCTTGGTCGCATATCCCGCCGAATACCATTCCTCCGGAGTCATGACTTTTGTCGTCACACGGAATGGGATCGTCTTCGAAAGAGACCTCGGGGCCAACACCGCGAACGTCGCACCAAAGATAAAGGCGCGCACGGGTTCAAGTTGGCACCCGGCTTCGTGACGCCGCGTGCAATGCCGGAGAACCTTACGGCCAGATGTGCTTTACGACAAGGTTATATAGATCTTCCAGAAAGCGAAAGACGGAGCGTGTCCGCCGGTTGACGGGATATGTCGAACCTGAGACAGATTGAAGCAATCGTGGGCCAGATCATTCAGTCAACCGCGCACATTTTGTGCCAGGACCAGCAGATCTTACGATTCGTTAAGGCTGCAAACTGTGGTGCGCCAAGTGCAATATCGATATCGATGCAATACCCCGCATCCGGGCGCATGGCGCCATAATTTGAGAGCCCCGGGAGAATCAATATGGTTAAAGAGATACTGACGCGATGGCCGGTGGTTCGACAACTCTTGACCCATAGCGATGGTACTGGTGTCGAGGCCATGAGCGATCGGACTCGCAATCTTGCTCCCAAGCATCACGATGCTCAGGTTACGCGCTCGGTGTGTCCCTACTGTGCCGTGGGGTGTGGCCAGCTTGTGTATCACAAAGATGGAAAGCTTGTCTCCATAGAAGGAGACCCGGATTCGTTTATTTCCCGCGGGCGGCTTTGCCCAAAGGGGTCCGACAGCTTCGAACTCCTAACGCATGCGAACCGGGAGACACGCATCAAGTATCGCAGGCCGTTCTCCACCCAGTGGGAAGATCTGGAGCTGGAAACGGCGATGAACATGATCGCCGATCGCGTTTGGGATACGCGGGAGCGCACGTTCGAGGAGGAACGGGACGGAGAGGTCGTAATGCATACGACTGCCATGGCCCACCTCGGTGGCGCGACTCTCGATAACGAAGAAAACTATCTGATCAAGAAGCTCTTCGCCGCCGGGCTGGGCATGGTCTGCATCAGCAACCAGGCTCGTATTTGACACAGCTCAACGGTGCCCGGTCTGGGCACCTCCTTCGGTCGAGGCGGAGCGACAACTGCACCGAGCGATCTTGTGAATTCTGATGCCATTCTGATTATGGGCTCGAACATGGCAGAGAATCATCCTGTCGGCTTCCAGTGGGTGATCGAAGCGCGAGAGCGCGGTACGAAGGTCATTCATGTCGATCCACGCTTTAGCCGCACGTCCGCCATGTCAGACATTTGGGCTCCTCTGCGCGCCGGATCGGACATCCTGTTTCTCGGCGGGCTCATTCATTACATTCTCGAAAACGAGAAAGATTTTCGCGAATACGTGGTCCACTACACCAACGCTTCGATCATTCTTCCAGACGAGTTCAAGGACACCGAGGATTTGGAAGGCGTTTTCTCCGGCTGGGACGCTCAGAACAAACGTTATGACGCAAGCACATGGCTTTACGGGGCTTGTGTCGAGGGTGGCCGGGTGGCGCCCAAAAGCGCCGGACCTCATTCCGGTCACTGCAAGGACGGCGCTGGCGCCGCCGCCGACCTCGCAGATTGCGAATGCGATCCCACACTCAGCCATCCCCGATGTGTGTATCAGGTTCTGAAGAGGCATTATGCGCGCTACACGCCTGAGTTGGTGGAACGGTTTTGCGGGGTTCCCCGCGAGCGGTTCCTGAAAATTGCGGAGACGTTTTGCTCGGCATCGGGTCCGGAAAAGACCGGAGCAATTTGCTATGCACTGGGCTGGACGCAGCAGTCGAAGGGTCCGCAGATCATTCGCGCGGCCGCGATCCTGCAGCTGCTTCTCGGCAACATCGGACGGCCCGGAGGAGGCATTCTCGCTCTGCGCGGGCATGCGTCGATTCAAGGTTCAACCGATATTCCGACTCTTTACGACATTCTGCCTGGCTATTTGCCGATGCCGAATCTAGGGCTGGACTCACAGAATCTTGCGGATTACGTTGCGACCCATCGCGATCCCACCGGCTGGTGGTGGAACTTCGACAAGTACATCGTCAGTCTGCTCAAGGCCTATTACGGCGACGGAGCAAAAAAGGAAAACGACTGGGGCTTCAATTGGCTTCCGCGTGTTACCGGTGACCATTCCCACCAGGGGTATTTCTTGGAAATGATGGACGGCAAAGTTGAAGGTCTATTTGTAATGGGACAAAACCCGGCAGTGGCAGCCCCCAACTCGAGACTGGAGCGCAAGGCGCTCTCCAAGCTCAAGTGGCTCGTGGTGCGCGATATGGTTGAGCTTGAGACCGCCTCTTTTTGGTACGACTCACCCGAAGTAGAGCGCGGCGAGCTTCGCCCCGAGGAGATCGCAACCGAAGTCTTTCTTTTGCCCGCTGCCGGGCACGCCGAGAAAGACGGCTGCTTCACCAACACGCAGCGTCTGTTGCAGTGGCACCAGAAAGCCGTCGATCCTCCCGGCGACGCACGCAGCGAAACCTGGTTCATGTACCACCTGGGACGCCGCCTGAAGGAAAAGGCGAGGCAAGATCCGCGGCCACGCAATGCCGGGTTGAACGCCTTGACCTGGGACTATTCCGTGGAAGGAACGATGCAAGAACCCAAGGTGGAAGAGGTCCTGCAAGAGATCAACGGCTATCAAGTAGCCGACCACACCTTGCTAAGCGGATTCACTGAATTGAAAGCTGACGGGTCCACTGCGTCCGGTTGCTGGATCTACACCGGCGTCTTCCCTCGCCCAGGTGAGAATCGCGCCAACCAGCGGAATTCGCAGGATCTCTTGGGACACGGCTGGGGTTTCGCTTGGCCTTCGGACCGCCGCGTCCTTTATAACCGCGCTTCGGCCCGTCCTGATGGGCAGCCCTGGAGCGAACGCAAGAAGCTCGTTTGGTGGGATGACCAGAACAAAGAATGGACGGGGCTGGACGTCCCAGACTTCACGAGGACGAAAGCTCCGAATTACCAGCCGCCGAAAGGCGCGCATGGTGATGAAGCTCTCGCCGGGGATAAGCCTTTCATCCTGCACCCCGATGGGACGGGCTGGATCTTCGCCCCGAAGGGATTGGCCGACGGTCCCCTGCCAAGCCACTACGAAGGCCTTGAGGCTCCAGTCAGCAACCCGCTTTATCCGGACCACCAAAGCAATCCGGCCGAAATGCGAGAAGAGCGGCCCGAAAACCGTTACGCCAGTTCTCCCGACAACCGCTTCCCCTACGTCATGAGCACGTATCGGTTGACGGAGCACCACACGTCCGGCGCAATGTCGCGCATGCTTCCGCACCTGGCCGAGCTTCAGCCCGAATTCTTTTGTGAAATCTCACCCGAACTGGCGTTAGAACGCGGAATCGAAAACGGAGGCTGGGTGACGGTGATGACTCCACGCGGCATCGTTGAGGCTCGCGCACTGGTGACCAGACGCATGCGACCGCTACTGATCGACGGAAAGATGGTGCACCAGGTCGGCGTGCCCTATCACTGGGGCTCCCGCGGCCTGGTCAAAGGAGACTCGGCGAATGACCTGGTGGCGATCTCGGAGGAACCGAACGTCCGAATCATGGAAGCCAAAGGAATTTTGTGTGATGTTTCTCCAGGACGTCGGGCTCGCGGAAAGGCCGCTCTCGATCAATTGAATGCCCATCTGGGGAGGAAGTGATGCCGACGAGTGCCTTTCTAACGGATGCTTCAATTTGCATTGGTTGCAAGGCCTGTGAAGTAGCCTGCAAGGAATGGAACCACATTCCTGACGATGGGTTCAACTGGACGGGTCAGTCATACGACAACACCCACGCGTTAGGAGCTTCGACGTGGCGGCACGTTCTCTTTTTGGAAGAGAAACAGCCCATGGGCCCACAAGTCGCAGGCATAGACGAGCCATTTCGTTGGCAGTTCCTCTCCGACGTTTGCAAGCATTGTGAGAACGCCGGATGCCTGGAAGCGTGTCCCACGGGCGCAATCGTTCGCACCGAACTTGAATCGGTATACGTGCAGCACGATGTCTGCAATGGCTGCGGCTATTGCGTGGTTTCGTGTCCCTTCGGAGTGGTCGACAAAAATCATGAGGTCGGAACCGCCTTCAAGTGCACCTTCTGTTACGACCGGCAGCGCGACGGGTTAATGCCTGCCTGCGCAAAGGCCTGCCCGACACGATCGATTCGCTTTGGCCATCTGGACGAGCTGCGGCAGGAAGCGCACGTGCGTGTCAAAGAGTTACAGGATCGCGGATACAAGGATGCGCAAGTCTACGATCCAACGGGATCCAGTGTAGGCGGCACTCACGCGATCTTTGTGATTCTTGGCCAGCCGGAAGCTTACAATTTCCCGCCTGCTCCCGAAGTACCCACGATTCATTTGAAATCAGCCTGGGGCGCAGCGCTGGCATCGGCGCTCGTGGTTGTGCTGGTGGTGTGCCTGGCTTTCGTGCTTTAGCCGCACAAAGAATTCTCGCGCGTAGATGCTAAACGAGGTTGTTGAGTATGGCTGCAAATCCAAAAATCACGGAACAAAGGTTGGACGCATTAAGGGAAGAGGCGGCACGAACTGGGAAAGTACAGGATCACGGTATCGTGCCCGTCGGCGGCCCTTTTCCCAAGCCAGCTTCCGAGACGAGTTACCACGGAAATCCCGTGCTCAAGCCGCCAACCTGGACGTGGCAAGTTCCCCTTTATTTTTGGGTGGGTGGAGTCGCTGGTATTTCCGCAGTCATTGCTCTGGTGGCCCATCTCTTCGGCAATGCTGGACTGCTACGCGCCGGGTTATGGGTGGGACTCGCAGGTGGGCTAATCTCAGCGCCTCTCCTCATCGCTGATTTGGGCCGTCCCTCCAGGTTCTTAAACATGTTGCGGGTTTTCAAGCTGCGTTCAGCAATGTCGGTAGGTGCGTGGACGTTATCAGGATTTTCCGCGGCGGTGGGCCTGGCAGTCATCTGCCACGAACTGATCGTGGCAGGATACGGAAACAACTTCTGGCTGGTGCTCGAATGGCTGGCTGAAGTTTCGGCAGCTCTGACTGGACTGATACTCGCAAGTTACACCTCTGTCCTCTTAGGCGTGACCGCCATCCCGGTTTGGTCTGAGAATCGGAAGCTCATACCAGTCGTTTTTCTTTCTGGAGGCTTGGGTTCGGCGGGCGCAGTGCTCGAGCTTTTGGGATTCCTTGTTCCCGTCACTCAGTTCATCGGATTTGTTGCAAGTACTTTCGAGACGTTGGTTGCGATCGTCATCGAACTTCGCGGGCGTTACGTTGATCGTCCCTTACGAGAGGGAGGAGTCGGTTGGCTAACCCGCGCTGGCGCCGCACTGGCCGGGCCAATGCCGTTGTTACTGAGAATTTTCTGGGGACACAGCTCTATGGCTCGCTACGTGGCGGCAGTTTGTTTTGTTACCGGCGCTTTGATCAGCCGGTATGCCTGGATTGCGGCCGGACGAGTCTCCTCACGCGATCCGCAGGCGCTTTTTCGAATCCAACGATCTGCCCCGAATGCCGCCGCTCATTAAGCTTTCTCACCCAAAGTAGCATCACGTGCTTAGCTGGCGGATTGAGCGAGCCCTCACCCGAAACCTTTGATCATCCTTAGTTGGGAGCATCCTCGGAAAACGATTCACGCCACTCCCTCCGGCTTGCCGACGGCTGCTTCAGGATGCAAAAATTGAAAGATGGACGCTGGAGGATCATGGCGAGCCGGATCAAGAATAACGGTGTTCGTTGTGGCCAACTGAGCGCAATGCGCCCGCCTCGTCAAATCAATGCAAGCCAAGAGTGAGAAAGGAAAGTAGCATGAAGAGCCCCGAGACCTCTCCATCCACCCATGTTCTTAAGACACAGCCGGAAGAATTTGACTTGGTGATTCTCGGTGGTGGCACGGGCTCGACCATCGCTGCATGGACGTTTGCCGGCGAAGGCAAGCGCGTCGCAGTCGTCGATCGCAAATACATCGGCGGGTCATGCCCGAACATCGCATGCTTGCCGAGCAAGAACATTATCCACAGCGCGAAAGTCGCTTCGTACTTTCGCCGAAGCAAGGAATTCGGCATCTCGCACGACGGCTTTGCGATCGACATGGCTGGAGTGCGCGAGCGCAAGCGCATGATGGTGACCGGCTTGAACGAGATGTATCTCGAGAATTACAAACAGACGGGAGCCGAGTTCATATGTGGAACCGGCCGGTTCCTGGCTCCGAGAACAGTGGAAGTCACCCTGGCCGATGGAACTACGCGGCAACTGCGGGGTGCAAACGTGATCGTTAGTACAGGCACACGTGCGGCGATGGAAGCAATTCCTGGCCTTGCGGAAGCGCGGCCGCTCACGCATATCGAGGCTCTTGAACTCGATGAAATTCCCGAACACTTGCTGGTTGTCGGCGGTGGCTATGTAGGAGTGGAGCTTTCGCAGGCCATGCGCCGCTTCGGCAGCAAGGTGACGATGATCGATCGCAATGGACGATTGATGTCCAAGGAAGACGGGGACGTATGCGACGCTCTTCGCAGCCTACTCGCCGATGAAGGCATCGACATTCTGTTGAATGCACAAATCAAACAAGTGTCGGGCAAATCTGCCGACTCTGTCAGTGTCGTCGTCGAGCAGAATGGAATTGAGAAAGTCCTGAAGGGTAGTCATATATTGGTCGCGACGGGTCGCAATCCGAACACCGAAGGACTCGGCCTGGAACTGACCGGCGTTGAGCTCACCGCCCGGGGATACATCAAGGTAAACGAGCGGCTGCAAACCACCGCACCCGGCGTCTGGGCGATCGGCGAGGTCGCCGGTAGCCCGCAGTTCACCCACATCAGCATCGACGATTTCCGCGTAGTCCATGCCAATTTAACCGGCGGCAACCGTGTGACCACCGGCAGGCAAGTCCCCTATTGTCTGTTCACCGACCCTGAACTTGCTCGTATCGGACTCAGTGAGGCTGAAGCAAAGGCGCAAGGAATTCCGTATCGCCTGTTTAAGGTCCCAATGGAAACCAACCTGCGTGCGCGCACGCTTTCAGAGACCCGCGGGTTCGTGAAGGCGCTCGTGGGGGCAGATAGCGATCGCATCCTCGGCTTCACAGCGCTCGGTGTCGGCGCGGGCGAGATCATGGCCACCGTTCAGATTGCGATGATTGCATTGCTCCCCTACACGGCACTGCGCGATGCGGTCATAACTCACCCGACACTGGTCGAAGGTCTTATGTCTCTGTTCTCATCCGCGGCCACAGCACACAACGTTGTCGAGACGAGAGGAACCCAGATCTCCGCAGCATGAAGTGAACTGCAAGCGCGATGAAAAAAGTAGGAACTCGTGATCGGGTCGTTTTCAACTGTAGGTCGGGAATCTGTTTCCGAACATGGGCCGCTTGCTTTTCGACTGTTGTTCCGTCGCTTCATCCTGAATGACGTCCCAATGCTCGACAAGAATCCCGTTTTGAACGCGCACAATATCTGCGGCAATCCAATTCACCGGAGCGCCGAAATCGCTAAATCGCCCGTGCACGATCACGAATTCTCCCTCGGCCACGATCGTCCCGGGTTCGTACTTCAAGGTTGGCGGGATGCTCTTAATGAGATTGAACAGGCCGTCGCGGCCAGGTTCGATATGAGCGCTGTGCTGAATATAATCGGGCGACCAGTAGCGCTCAGCGGCTGCGTAGTCGCGCTTGTTGAACAGCGTGTCGAAGGCTTCTAGCACAAGAGCTTTATTTTTCGATTCGATCTTCTCACTCATTTTTCATTCCTCGAGTTCGCTGGCGAGCCGCTAGATCCCTTAGAGCTTTGACCCACCGTCGACCGGAATACTCGCTCCCGTGATCCAGCGGGCTGCGTCCGACGCCAGGAACGCGACGACATCCGCAATGTCTTCTGGCTTGCCGATTCGCTTTAATGCTTGCATCCCAAGAGCGGCCTCGCGGCCTGCTTCAGTCTTCGTAAAACTAGACATGTCAGTGTCGATAACCCCTGGCGCGACTGCATTTACGCGGATACCGAGGGGCCCAAGAATGGCAGCCCAGTTTTTGACCAGCGTCTCTAGCGCTCCTTTGGTCGAGGCGTAAGCAAGAATGGAAGGGTTGTCCAAAGCGGGCTTTCCAACTACCGCGTGCGCCCCGAGCGAAGAGATTACGATGATGCTCGAACCTTCACTGAGGACGGGCAGAAGTTGCTGCACTAGGAAAAACGGGCTGCGCACATTCGTTGCGAAGAGTTTGTCGAAATCCTCCACTGTGTGATCCTTGATGGTTGCAGCGTTGCCAATTCCGGCGTTCGAAACCAGCACATCCAATCGGTCACCGACGATGGAGCGCACCTGTTTGGCTAGTAGCGTAGCGCCGTTCGGAGTCTCCAGGTCCGCCTGGATCGCATCCGCTCGCCCCCCTTTTGCATGGATATCCGCGACGAGGGATTCTGCTTCCCGCTCGGAACGGCCGTAGTGAACCAGGACGTGCGCGCCGGCGCTGGCAAGCGCCGCTGCCGTCGCGCGGCCAATTCCTCTTGATGCGCCTGTCACAAGAGCCGTTTTGTTGTGCTGACTCATTGTTCCCTCCAAACGCCGTTATTCACGAGGAATCCCATCTGGACACGGAGCTTGGATCTCCCCGCGAGCGTCCCTTCTTCTACCTGGAAGCTGAGCCTAAGCGGCGCGAGTCTTCCCCTGATATGCAGGCGCAAAGACGTCCTGCACAAATTTTTCAAACGAAGTCGGAGTGCTGTTCTCCCGTGAACGCGGCTCCTGCGCAGCCAGGACACCTGCATTGATCGCCTTGAACATCTCGATGTACACCGCGGCCTTCTTCGCCGACATGCCCATTTGCTCTAACCCCTGCTGCACCTGGTCGTAGGAAAACTGCTCGTAACGCAGATCCGGTTTGCCAATGCCGCGTCCAATTATCGTCGTGGCTTCCGCCATCGACAGATCGCGCTCGCCAAGTAGTTCGCGGATTTGTTTGCCAGAAAAATCCAGGTCCAGGAGGCGCTGCGCGGCGTAGTCGCCGACATCGCGCGTCGCGATCATGGGCATCTTCAGGTCGGGTAGCAGTGCATGTCCGAAGATTCCCATCTCCTGAATCATGCTGATCGAGGTCAGATTGTTTTCCATGAAGTATGCGGCCCGCAGGTGCAGAACGTTCAAACCGCCGATAGCATTGAGTTTTTGTTCCGCAGAATGCAGCCCTGTGACTGGCCCGGTGCCTTCAGAGACGTGAGCACCGTAGCTGCTCAAGTACACCGCGTAACCCAGGCCGGACTCCGTTACGGCCTGCGCGATCGCATCGCTCTCTCGCTCTTGGTCTTCCCGGGAAGTAATCGGCGGCAACAGTAAATATGCTGCACGCGCCCCGCTGAAGGCTTTGGTGAGCGCAGCCGCGTCGCTCACGTCGCCCGTAAACGCTTCCGCGCCTTGGCGCACAAAGCGCTGCAGTCGCCCCGCGTCGCGCCCTACGACGCGCACCTTATTGCCCTTCGATAGCAAGAAATCGGCGATGATCGAGCCAGTGTTCCCAGTCGCCCCCAATATCACATACATGGCATCCGCTGAGACCGAGATTTTGTTTTTACCGCTGTTCACATTTTTTCTCCTTTTTAAAGTTTGCCGATCTGGTCTGTTGGCATATGTGATGTTGAACAGCACATATTGGATACAAGCTTTTTTCTGTGACTGTGGCTTTGGGACTTAGTTCACGACCGCCCCGACATGTCCGGATATCCCTTCTCCGCCCGCGAGCTTGAATCACCCCGCGAGCATTCCCCCATCCACCGCCAGCGATGCACCGACAATATAAGAGGCCTTGTCAGACGCGATGAACACGATGGCATTGGCTATCTCTTCGGGCAATCCCATACGCTTGGTAGGAATGTATGCCTCCAGAAAGTTCGACTTGTTTTCCTGGGTTTGCGCAAAGTGGTTGAACATCCTTGTTTCCGTCGGACCGGGACCAACGATGTTAACGCGAATTCCTGTGTCAGCGAGTTCGAGGGCCGCAGACTTGGTGATGCCCTCTACAGCGTGCTTGCTGCCGACATACATTGCTGCCGTCGGGCCGCCGACCTTGCCGTACGAAGACGAGATGTTGACGATGCTGCCTTTGCCTTGGCGTAGCATGGCTCGGATCTCGTACTTCATGGACAGAAGCACACCCAGCACATTCGTATCGAAAATAGCTTGATAGCTCTCCGGGGTTACATCGGCAGCCGAACCCGGAGTGCCGACGGTGCCGGCGTTATTGACGGCAATATCGAGCCGGCCGAAACGAGCGATGATCTTGTCGACGAGGTTCTTGACTTCATCCTCATGCCGCACGTCGGTGCGCACAAATTCGGCTTCAGTGCCGAGGTTGCGCAGTTCGGTCGCTAATTTCTCCCCTTCGTCATCATGGCGGCCGGAAACAACCACCCGCGCGCCTTCACGCGCGAAGGCCACGGCCGTGGCGCGACCGATTCCTGTCAGCGCCCCGGTAATCAAAACAACTGGTGAACTCATGGCTACTACCTCCTTGATCTGGACTCCATGCCGATCAGGCATGATTAGATGTCCGATCAAGTTGCTTTCGGGAGTTCCGATCGCATTGTTAGATTGCGCCGCGGAGCGATAGTCGCACGGTTGAAGCATACTTTGTTAAGCTGGCACCGATGCCTCGCGAGCATGGAGTCAAAATGGAACTACGACATCTTCGCTATTTCGTCGCGGTTGCCGAGGCGGGGAGTCTGACCGTGGCAGCAGACCGGGAACTGCACACGTCACAACCTTCGTTGAGCCGGCAGATCCGGGATCTTGAAGACGAAGTCGGTGCCCAACTGCTGAGGCGCACCGCTCGCGGCATCGAACTGACAGCGGCAGGTCAGACCTTTCTCGATCATGCCCGCTCAGTGCTATCGCAGGTTGAAGCGGCAGGCGAAGCTGCGCGCCGGGTCGCCCATCCCGCCAAGCCATGCTTCGCCATTGGCTTTCTAACCGGACACGAATTGACGTGGATGCCCGAAGCTCTGCGGATCTTGCACGATGAACTCCCGAACATCGACGTGATGATATCGAGTCAATACTCGCCCCTGCTTGCGGACGGTCTTTCCAAACAAAAGATCGATGCAGCCATTCTTCGAAGGGAGCGAGGGATGCCAGACTTGGCGTTCCGTCTTCTTGTCAAAGAGCCCTTGATGGTGATCTTGCCGCGCGACCATCCTCTCGCTGCGCTCAAAGCCATCAGCCCTCGGGATCTGGTAGGAGAGACATTCGTGACGGTGTCGAACACGGCTCCTGTACTTCGTGCGGTCATCGACAATTACCTGAGGCGCTCCGGAATCAACATCACACCAGCTCACGAGGCAGACCACCTCGCCATGGGAATGTCGTTAATAGCGTCGACGCGCGGCGTAGGGCTATTGCCGGCGTATGCACAGAACTTTCTCCCTTCGTCTGTAACCAGCCGCCCTCTCAAGGGAGATCCGCCGACCATCGATCTGGTTCTCGGCTATAAAAAGTCGAACCAGTCTCCCGTCCTGAAGCTCTTGCTTTCAAGATTGGACGAGTTGGTCGCCCATGCCGCAAATAAAACGGTTCGCCTTGAAAGGAATGCCTGAAGAATTGTGGCGTACCGCGATTTTCGGAAGAATACTCGCCGGTCGAGATTAAGTGGCGGAGAGAGTGGGATTCGATTCAGCCCTTTTTCGCCAAGTACCGGTGCTGCCTACACTTGGCGATTCTAGCCAGTGTTTATGCGGGTTGCAAGCACCTTTGCAACTTCGGGTACAGTTTCTATAGTTTCCCCAATTCACTGCATTTGCGCCTGAAACGGTATCACTGGTATCAGTGCTGATGGAGATTCTGACGGCTGATGAAGTGGCAGCACTTTTGAAGATAAGCAAACGGCAGGTTTACGAGTTGGCTAGGGAACGCACGCAGTCAGGCGATGTGCGCAGCCATCCACTGCCAGCACTAAGGATTGGCAAGTCGGTGCGGTTTCGCAAGAGTGATGTTGAAGAGTGGATTGAAAAGTTGATTGCCAAAAGTCTGCCCACCGATGGTGATGTTTGATTCCAACCTGGTGCCGCATCTGTCAACGTTTGAATTTGGTCTACTTCGCAATCAACATTACTCAAAGTTTTAGTACCGCAAAGCTTTGGGTACGGAGGGACCATTTACAACCTTGAGGCGAGATGCGAAACTCCCCGTCAGTTCAGTAGTCAAATCGTTCGCGGGGAGCAAACAACATGGCGATGGCAGAGCAACAGAAGGCCGACTACAAGCTGTATCGCAAGGCGTGCAGGTTCAGCGGCGTTGAGCCGGTGCGCAAAGACTTCTTGGTCGGTGACATCCCATCCTGCGTCACGCGGGAGATGGATTGGCAACGACAGGCAATGCAACCTCAGCTTGCGATGAGTGCAACGGTAGGCCGCTAAAGCAGCAGCCTCCCCCATCATTTTTTCTGAAGTCGGAGGTTTCACGCTATGAGCGTTGATTATCTCAGTTGCCCAAATTGCGGTTGCCCCATCACCGATGGGAAGCCTTGCAACCTGACATGTCGCAGGCGATGGGAAGAGAAGCAGAGCGAGACAACACCTCACTCTGCTTACGTCAGTTCCTCCACCGTTATGAAGACTTCATAGACTGACCCGGTGGTGTCACCACTTGCGTTGACGGAAAGAGTTACAGGGGTTCCGGCGTTTGCTCGGAACGTCAAAGCTGGTTGCGTCGGCGGGGCCGTAGACTCATTTGAATTGCCTAAGATATTGGCATTGAGATAGAACAACGTTTCGCCGAAAGGTCCCGCATCATCCGTGTATCCTATTGCCGCATACCAAACACTTCCCGATTGACTCCCGGCAACAGTGTTAATCATGTACAGACTCACCCGATAAAGAGCGGTCTTTTTCGGCGTGAAGATTGTTGTAGTTGGGATGGCAGAAGTCTGCCCCAAAAATTGTTTTGTAACGATTATCTCTGGAAGAGATGGCTTCGCCGGAGGCTGGGTTCCCTGAGACAGACCCAAACCGCAAAACGCTAGTGCGCACAGAATCGCTGTTCCAAGTTGTTTTCGCATCGTTTTCTCCAAGGACTTAAGCAACGGTGCCGGATTCTATGCCAAAAAGGATGCAAGGAAAAGGGTGAATCGTTTTACTGAGCGGGCTGCTGTTGATTTCTCCAAGACTTCCTGACTCCGCTCGCCCCACCATTCGGGATGTGCGAGACGTAAGAGTCTAGAGTGTCCTGTAGAATTTTCAGCTTGTTCTGCGCGTTTGTCTGATTGTCGTAAACAGCAGGCATGAGTTGCTTCGCGGCTTCCATCTGGACAGGAGACATGCGCGAAGATTTGCCGTAAGTCTGCAACCTTGGAAGTTGACTGATGGCCTCATACCCGGCCCGCAAGCGGTTGGTATACTCCAACGTCTCGGGATTTGTTACCGCTTGGAAGTTAGCAAGGTTGCTTGCATTGGCCCCACCCATCGGCAGGGGTACTCCCATTCCACCGGCGTGTGCTCCGAGGGTGACCCCGGCAGCTTCCATGATTCGGCCAGCGGCCTTGGGATCAACTCTTGCCATAGCTGGAGAGTTAACAAACTCCGCGATGTCGTTTACACGTGACTGGAGAGCGTCATACCCTCCAATAACGTTGTTTGGGTCGCTTGCGGCTGTGGCTGCCTTTGCCGAGGCTTTTGCGGCGTCGGAAGCGGCTTTGTTCCCAGCGGCGTTGTTCTGCTTCGCAATTGCCGCTTGGGTTGAGACATCCGATAGAGATTTAGCCAGCTTGGTTTTGCCTGCGATACTTTGGTCGCTGGTGTCTGCGTCTATTTTGGCCTGCTCGCTCTGTTGCTTCACGGTCGTTGCGTGTTTGTCCAGTGCGTCAAGGTTCGCCTGGTAGATGCCGAGCACGTTGTCAAGCGTTTGCAACTGCTGAGGTGTACCGCCACTCTTTGCAAGTTGGTCACGCTGAGCCTGAGTGGAAGCGATCATACCCGGCAAATCTGTATGGTTGATTGGTTTCCCATCAACACCGAATCCATGAATTTTGTTGGTTAGCATGTTCATCAGCGGTGCCGGAACGAAATCAACGTTATCCGGCAACGATGGGAGACCCAGGGCGGGGGCCAAGTTGCTATACATCTGCTTCTGCCCGTCACGCGTGGCCTGCGTATCCTTTGGAATGTTGATAGTTTCCCCATCACCTGACAGGTGAGTACCCGGAGGTACAGAGGCCGCACCGCTTGCCGCAGTTTGTCCGGTTAGGTGATCCATTACAGTCGGCCCATGACTCGGCAGGGTGTCATAGTCAATGCCATACTGACTCGCAAGATTGCGATTGTCCAATTCAGCCTTGATGTGAGCATCCTGCTGTGCTTGCGTGTCTTGCTGCATCTTCAAATCTTGATTGTGCAGTTGAGCAAGGCGCACTTGATCGTCAAAGGTCTTGAACTTGATTGCCTGTTGGTTGTTAATGTTCGCTTGCTCACTACGCGCACCCTCACCCAAACCAGTGGTGAATGATGGGCGGCCACGGTCAGGAACACCCTGTAAGCCGGTTGAAGCAACCTTTGCCACGGCACTCAGGATGGCAGCGAGGCGGCTTGTTGGTTGCGCGGGGGCTGCACTTGATGGGGCAGGCACCGGCCCGCCTTGATCCGGGGATGCAGGATAGTTTGGTGCTGCTTGCGATGGGGCACCGGCTGTGGCACCTAAAATAGAAGTCGGCTGTTGGTCGGTCGGTGTTACGTCCGATACGTCAGATATGCTCATAGTCTTACTTCTCCGAAATTAGTTTAACGTTGCAAAGCGCGATTCCAAATCGCAACAACCAAGCCTTTGCTTGTTGGTGACTGGCTGATATACCTTGCGCTCACACACCCGCAGGAATTTCTCACCTTCGATGGGTGGAGCGTCGTTAGGGATCACAACCAAAATGCGATTCACTCCGGCTCTTTGAGCCAAGGCCGAATCAATTGCGTCACCTACCTTTTGGTCATCCTCTCCATTGCTGTTCGGGTTCAACACGTAGCTGTCTACCAACAAAATCGGTTCAGCAGCGACGTAGGCAAGAGTCTCACCGCGCTCATTCGCAGCTTTGGCAATCAAGCGGTGTGGGTTGTCTGCTTGCAAAGTTGACTTGCAGGGCCAACTAAAGAGGTTGCAGAAGTCTTCCCACGGAAGTTCTGTCAACCTGCGAACTGTTGCTTTAAAAAAGTTCATTGTTATTTCCTTTTTACCAACCGCCTGTTTCACCCTCGCGCTGCAACCTGCTCTGCTCTGCAATTGCATCGAGTCTGCGCAAATCTTCTAAAGGCATGTTGTACAAATCCTGTTGTGATGGGGTGACGGGTTTTTGTGCTGCGTCAAAACGCTGTTTCGCAGCGACTTTCTGTTGCTTCGCAAGTTCCGCTTGGTTGAGCTTCAAGAAATTGGTTTTGGTCCGCAAATACTCGTAGGCTTTTTCAAAGTGATCCAACGTGTGCAAACCCTCACCGAACATTGTGTTCATTTGGTTAAACAACAGGTGCGCGTTGGCAGTGTTGTCAATAAACTCTGGATGACCTGCTACGAAGGCGTCACCATTTTTCTGCGTCTCAAGCCGGTCATGAGCGACTTGGTCCTCACGCTGCAAACCTTGCACCGCTTCTTTGACTTGGGGAGCAGACCAATTTTCAAACGTGTCGGGCAACTCATCAAACGTGCCGTTCAGAGACGACGTGACACGAACGTTCAACGGGTCTTCCTCTGCCGGGTTCGAGGTGTAACGTGTGAAGCTTCCGATACTCATAAGTTTTCTCCGATGGGTGGATGTTTCCTTGTTGCTACCAAACTTGTCGTGTGAAGGGGTGCCTCGTCACCTTCCGCACCCCACATCACTAGCGATTGCTCCGTGTGATTGGAGCGAAGCATCAGGCCACAAATCACCATCCTGCTTCTCGCTGGTGCGATGTTCTAGGCTCCAACGCGCATACGTCATCACACCAAAATTGAAACTCGCGGCTCCGCGATGGGAAGAAGCATCACGTAGGTATGAGCCGCGAGCATTCCGCGCTCGGCGACAACCAACGCGGAAACTTTAAACATGAAAGTGGCCCCGGCTTTGGACACGCTTTTGGCAAGTACCCGGGCCTTCTGCGAGGCGTACGCAGAACTTGTTGCTTATTCTGTGGGGTTCAACGTTCATCCCAAGTCATATCTAATTCCCTAACACCAGTGCGGTTATGACCGCGTTCAAAGCGGTTGTTGGTACAACCTCAGCCATTGTTGACAGATTAAGCAAAAGAACCTTGTTGCCTACAAGAATGGGCATCAAAGTATTGCCCAAAGAGTTTTGGGTTGGGCCAACCATCATAAACAACACAGCACCAACAGAAACCATACCAAGTTCTGCTGCTGTGAATTGTTCGCCACCTGTCGCATAGTTCACAATGGTGGCGTTGATGACTTGCTTAAAGGCGTAAGGCTGCTCTGAATTAAGTGTATGACTCATGGCTTACGGCTCCAACAGTACCAACGGCATCGCATTGGGGTTTTTAGTGAAGGTTGAGAACGTGGTAGACCCTAACAACGCTCCACCGGATAGCTGCGATGCTTTGAAACCAAATCGTACTTGGTTGCCGTTTAGTATGTTGGTTTGGTACGTGGTGGTAAGGAGTGCCCCTGCCAAGCGTGCCGTACCGCTAGCACTATCTGAAGCCCACAACAAGAAATAACTACCAGGTTCGAGAGTGAACGATGCTATTGTGGCACCCATAAAACCGGTGGCGTTGGCCGTAATCGGAATCTTGATGGTGACCAACAGAGTGCCGCTCAAGCTGTAGATGCCAATGTAAACATTCGTGCCGGTGGCTGCATCTGCAATGGTTATGTCTATTCCACCCTTGGTGAACGTCACAGGTTGGTTAAGGTGGAACATCCCCATGTAACCCGTATTTTGCGCCATCGTTGCCACACTGGTAAGAGTTTCTAAAGCAACTTCACCATACGGCAGCATGTAATAGTCAGGTGTGGTGTTGATGGGTGGTACCGCTCTATCAACGTATGCCGTGGTTGCCAACTTCGTGCTGTTGTCATTCTGTGCGGCTGTGGGGGCTGTAGGCGTACCCGTCAAAGCAGGTGAGGCTAATGGGGGCCTTGGCAGCAAGGTCAGTTGTTAAAGAGCCAATGTCAGACTCTACAAGCGTGACCGCGCCTGTCTTGCCTGCAACGCTGGTTACCGCGCCATCACTCAAACTCGATTGGATTAAAGGAAACCCCATTAAACAACCTCAACGTACGAAACTGTTTGAGAACCCGTTGCAACAATTCCGTACACAGCACTCACGACAGGAAGCGTGATGGAAGTACCGGGCAAAAGTTCCTGCCCGTTGCCGGTGGTCACACCTGAGCCACCTATGTACACGGTGACAGTGGTTGATGGGTTGGTGATAAGGACCGCTTGCCGCGTGTTGGCTGCAATGATTTGCGTTGCAGAGCTTCCAACCGACACTTGGCCTGTGGCATTTATCCCACCACCAGGCGAGGTCTGCAAGTTCACATGCAGATTGTTGGATGCGTCAACATCAGCCTGATAGGATGCACCGGCACCATCCGGCAAACCCAAGATACCGTTTCGAGTTCCTACCCCATCGTATGTTTTACCTACAGCCATGTTCAATAACTCCTTGTTCTGATAAAAAACAACATCAGATGCCCGCCGTTGGTTGACGTGCTAGGCACCTGACCGAATCAAAAAGTCAGATAAGCAACTACAACTTTGCAATCGTTGCATCGAAAGTCACTCACTGCCTGCACATGGCCATGCACAAACAATTCATAACCATCAACCCACCTTGGCGAAGTAATCCCCTTCACCCGATGGTGTTGCTTATCTGTTTCTGACACAAAACGTTTATTTCTTCACCTTCAAAGCGTGGGCGTCTGCGAGTTCCTCAACAGAAGCTTTCCAATGGGAAGGTTCGCCTTTAGTCGCATCGTGGAAGGTGTTTCTTAACTTCGCGAGGAAGGTTGTGTGCTCGTTTTCCAACGTCTCTTTGATTCGCGCTTCCAATGCTTCAAACTCAGCGGTCTTGAGTTGGTTGAATGAGGCGTCAATCTCTGCCTTCTTCGCTGCGAAGGCACTCTCAAGATTCTTCAGAGCAGCGATGGTGTCGGTCCGTTCCTTCTTTAATGATCCTGCAACCTTTGAAACTTCATCAACAACAAGTTTCGTGATGATCGCACGCAACCAAGCTTTAAGTCTCGAAAACATGTTTCTTCCCTTCACGCCTCAACCGGTGTTCCTCCGATGTTGCAAGGTAGGCAGCGTGCTTTTCGATGGAATCAATTGTGGAAGTCTTTGTGAGAAGCGCAGCGGAGTGCTCGCGCAACGCTTGCGAGTGTTCGCGAAGTGCTTCCGCCAGGTAGTCACAGGTGATTGCACGTTCAACCGCTTGTTTGAATCTGATGTAGAAATTCATTGTTTGGTGACCTTCGTGGTGCTTTGCCTTGCGGCTTCGCGTGCCGCTGCCACATGTAGTGGTTCATCCACTTCCACTTCTTCAACCTCATGTGCAGCGGGATTGGGTGTTTTGTCACGCAACAAGAGAACACCTTCCGGGGTGATGAATACCGGGAGCATGGCTGCCTCACTTATTGGTTGAAGATTGTGTAACTACCGACCAACTTACTAGTGTGCGGAGTAACTCACGCGGGTCTCTGCCGGTCTATGTGTATTGTGGGGCACACCGGTTGAATGTCAACGATGCTGGGCAACTTTTTTTTCGCGGCCTGCGAGCGGATTGGAGCGCGTCTAACTCTCCGGGTGCCCTGATGAGGCTAACCTGCGATGGGGAACGCTGCCAGCGGGCAGCGGCTGCGCAGCGTGAGGGGTCTGAGTGTAGGTGTAAGGGTGCGCGGGGGAGCCGAGACGGGTCAAAAACCCCCGCGCTGATCATGGCGGGCAGCTGCGCAGGCCGCGCTGGGGGGATGCCCGGTGGCCTAAAGCACCTAAAACAAGCATTCTTAAGCCCTTACAGAGCGAGTGGCGCGAGTTCCCGACCCGGCCAGTCAGCAGACTGGCCTCTCGCGGCCTGCGGATCAACCAGGTGGGGGCCAATGGCAATACGCGGCCTCTTGTTTTCAACAACTTATGATGGGGTTAAGGCCAAGGATGCGATTATTGCATGTTCAACCCGCACCTATCACGCTGTAAACACGTCAGTTAGCACCCAATAACGGCGGTTCTTGAAACCGTTGCTCACTCGAACCAACCTCGAACGGTCAGGAAGCCCCTCTTTAAGTTGTTGATTTGCAGAGGTTTTAATGAGATATACGGTGTAACTCATTTAAAATCAGTAATTTGACATATGATTTAGGCGGGCAAGGTCGTTCCGGCCTGGTTGGGCAAGCCACCCATCGCCAAGTCTTTTATTTGCAACAAAAAGACCGTTCGTTCTGTTCGGCAACCCTTATATTCGGGAATACAGAACGAACGATGGTGGTACTTTGCTTGTACCCCATCGTGTTCTTTGTTCGCCGTTCTGAAAAACGTTCGCGAACGCTAAAGCGAACGCCGAACGGCTCCCGAGTTCGCGAGTTCGCGAGTCAGAGCCGGTGATGTTTGAGACCCACGGCGCACGTCTCGAACTACTTGCACAACGCCACACGAAACGATCTACCAGGCAAGACACATTCACCAAACTTCAACCATTGTTAACTTACACATAAACCAAATACAAATCATATCTACTTAGTACACGTTATGAACTGACACGCCTCTCGCTCACCTTATGGTTAAGATTCTAGTATGTCCGTAGTTACTCCTTCGCAGTGCCTTTCGAGGCACGGTTGACATTCGTTCCGGGTGTGAGAAGATTTGGTGGTAGTTGCAAGACGGTTCGTTGCTGAACACCTTAGCGTGATCCCATCGCGGACGGCCACAGGCGCAATGCCAGCCTCTCTCGGATGGAAGTAAGCGAATGAACTGGTAGTTGGCTTCAGGGTTTGACTCCTACCGGCCTTCAGCAATCCGCATCCTGCGGATATCAAAATCTTCCGAACAGAAAAGAAGGTTGCTGATGGTCTCACACCTCAACGTTGTAGTCACCCAACCACTCAAAGACCCGCCTGACCTGGTTGATTCACCATCTGACAACCACGGCTCTGTGCTTGGGCAAATCTTTCCCTCATTGCGCGATGAGAAGTGGGTCACACCCACTTTTGAACGTGTTGCACCTACGCAAGAGAAGTTGTTTGGCTTCACCTTCACAGTCTGCAACGACATTGACCCTTCTTCTAAGAAGCCTGTGCTCGAACTTTGTTGGGAGATGTGTGAACGACTTCAATGGTTGAACAGGCGCATCGCGCTTTACCAATACCCCGAAGAGCGAATTGAGAGGTCGGGGACACTCCACTACTTTCTGATTCGAGTGGCGGGCATCGTGGGCGGCGACGTTGCCGCGTCAAAGGCTATGGCCCCGCATCTTGATCGCCGCGTGCGTGATTACCTGGCTGAAGATGAGTGCCCCAATTATCTAGCCACGTCTTTCAAAGATGTAATTCTCAAAGAGACTCCGGCCCGCGTGCAGGACAAGCGTTGGGGTGGGATGTTCTCTAGTTGCAAGGAGTGTGAGAAGGAATTTGAGAGTGTTCGAGGATTTGCGTTTTGCGGTGAGGATGTTGACAGACAGGGAGACTGCAAGCGGGCATGGCTGACCAAGCACCCCCATTGTGAACTCCCCAAGCCTGAGCCGACATTTGTTGATGGAGTGGTTGCTCACAGCGAGGGTGAGCGTCAAGCAAAGTGGACAGCCCCCTTTGCGCGTTCGAGAGTATCAAAGGCTCAACGCGCATTCTATGAAGCGAAGTTGTTTGCGGACGTTGCGGCCTATCGTGCGAAAGAGCAATCGCAAATAGAAGAAGGACTTCAGTTGAAGAAGTCGGCTGACCTTTATTGGACGTTCTGCGTTGCCTTTGAGTTCCCCGAGGACTGTGACCAAGAAGCGATGGAGAAAGCTGCTGAACACCTCATCAAAACTGTACCGCGTGAACATCTAGAGTTGTTCTTCAACGAACGCAAACGGAAACGCCACTACGTAAGGCATGGTGCAAGTGAGATGTGCGATTAGCAACCGACGTTTAGGAGAGGAACACATGTCAGCAGCAATGGTTGGAACGCCGAGATTTGAAGGAGTGGTAGTCATGAATCAACCCAAACCGTTGAGGCCCGACCTGCAAGAAGTGGTTGCAGACATCTTGGCCTTGAAAGCGATGGAGAAGAACGAACGCTTCATCACCCACAAAGCACAGCGAGAAATTCTTAACACACTCAACGCAAGTGATTTGGCTGCCGTGGCTCGCGCCATCGCAGATGCAGAAAAGCAGCAGCAACCGATTTGCAACAGGCCACGTTAACCAACCGAAGTGTCAATCCGTGTCAGCGCAGCGACGGCCAACTGCCGGATTGAGGAAGATCGAATGGTAGAGACTAATAAACAATCTGCGCGGGTCACCCACATTTGGCCCCACAGCAAAATTGTCAACCCGGAGGCGCAACCGTTCTCTAGTGAGCGCGAGGCAGATGTGTGGGCTGAATTGCGTGATATGACGTTTGATGATGAGCGAGGAAAGATTTTTGTTGCACTTCATGCTTCCTTGCATCACACGGCTTATGCAGGAGACTTCAAGAAGGAAATTGAAAAAGATGGGGTTGTTAACAACCGCGTGACGTTCTACAGGCCGCGTGAGGTTGAGTTGAGTGTCCATCGGCCTGCAACTCCTGCACAGACCTTGCAACCTCTGCGCAGTGTTGATGAAGAGTTCAAGCTTGGCCCTGATGGGTGGGAAGAAGTACCCGACACCTCAACCCCAATCGTGATTCCTGCTGAGCCTGCCCGCGACGAAAAAGAGACAAGGGTCATTCCTTTCAATCTCGGATCAAAGGCGGATGCGCAGTTTGTTGTTAAGCAATTCAATGAGCATGAAATGTGTGCTTTGGTGTTGTGGTATCCAGACGATTCGCGACACCTGACGCACCTTCCGATGGTGCGTGCCGGGTGTTCCGGGCTGCCCATCTACATTTTTCACAGTGAGTATCGTACCGACAAGTATGGAGTGGAACGCGAAGGTGGGGCCGGTGCGAGTTGGCAAAGTCTGTTTCATTCACAGAGCGAAGCACTCACGATTCCTGAGAATGTTGATGTGGTTGTGCGCGGCCTTTGCAATGTGGGAAGCGTGTCAATGTGGGGTGCTCTCCCGAAACACGGTAAGAGCTACCTGTTCCTTTCTCAGATGAAGGCGTTGCTATCAGGAAAGCCGTGGTTGGAGTACTTCGAGGTGTCCCAAGCAAAGCGTGTGGTCTACCTGGTACCGGAAGTTGGTTTACGCGGAGTGATGAAGAGGCTGCGCAAATTGGGGATGGTTGATTATCTCTTTGACTCTGCAACGAACCCCGAAGGACGGTTGTTCCTTCAGACCCTTTCCAGCAAAGACAAATTGAAACTAGATGACTCTGTTCTCTTGCAGGCTGTGCAAGGCGCGGATGTATTCGTTGACCCGCTCATTCGGTACATCGAAGGGGAAGAGAACAACGCATCAGACCAACGCATCCTGTCCAACAAGTTGCTTGCCTTGATAAGTGCTGAGGCTCGCTCAGTGTGGTGCGCTCACCACTCACCCAAAGCATTCAAGGATGTAACCGACATCACAACGCAAAACGTTCTACGCGGGACAGGTGAGTTTGCGGCCTTCCCCGACCTCATCTTCGGTGTGCTGAAAACGAATGATGAAACGTCCCGGCTCTACATCAAGTGCACTGATGCCCGCGATGATGACGAATACCTTGGTGACTTTGAAGTCGAGATGCGTCCTTGGATTGATGAAACCGGTGACCTGAAGTTGGTTGTTGCACCCGGTACAGGTACCCCATTACGAGAGCAAAGGCGCAACCCGCCGAAGGGTAAACGTGCTGATCCTCAGCGTCAGGAAAAGATTGATTTTGCCAAGAGTATTGGTGGGTCACTCACAGACAAGGTGAAAGCGATCAATGAAAAGTTTGGCAGTAAACACAGCAAGTCAACATTGTCGGAATGGTTTAAAGAGTTCGACGAGGATCAACCAACATGAGTTTTGAAAGAACGTTAGCGCGGTTTAGAGAGGAACAGGAACGAAAAAGGAACAAACATATGAGCAAACAGCATCGCACCAGACTCATAAAAAGCATAGAGCAGCAGCTTGAGGAAACAACCGACCCGAAAATAAAGGCGGACCTATCGCGTCAACTTACGAAGTTGTTGTCTAGTCCTAGACAACCCAGCAGAGCCGCGCAAAAGGCTGGGGAGAAGCCGAAAAATAAAAATCGTTCTCTTCGTGAAATCTACACCGGCTCCGTGTATGACGCGATGTCCGATGGGGAGTTGGTTCTACATCATCTAGTGGTGCAGTTTGAAACGAAAGATAAAGAACACAGAATTCGCACCGGGCAGAAGTTCACCAAACCTGAGAGAGACGCCTTAGTCAAAGAGTTGAAAGATTCGTTGTCTGCGGAAGAACTTGCTGCATATGAGGCTTTACACAACGATGAGGCTGTTTAGAGTTTGCCGGTAAGCCATTGACTCGCGGGCCTGGTGATGTTGCTCCCTTGGGAGAGGCGACGACGCAGCACATTGGCACTCGGAAAAGTCAACGGTCTCTGGTGAGCGGGGAAAGGGCTGTGTTGGTTCGGTCGCCTTTCGGTGATGACCGCGCAGCCTGCCCACTCTTTTGGATTGCCTCATCTGGAGGTTTGACTTCGGTGCGACGAACTGCGCGAGGCCGTTGTGATGCTTTTCAAGTTGCGGAGAAGCGAAGTAGTACACTCTCCCGTCAGGATAATCCTTTTCTTGGCAACGAGAATCAAGGCAGAATCATGAAGGAAGGTGTTCATGTCGTTTGGTGACCGATTAGGAATAGTCGGAGTAATTTTGGCTTTTGTTGCCATTGCCGCACCTTATCTTTGGCCAGACAAAAAATGGATTGGGTGGTTGTCGTTGTCGTGTGCCGTCGTTATGTTGCTAGCGTGGGGATGGTCGGAGGTTGGTTCTAGCCTTCCAAGGTTCCGAGAAACCCATCCGATTGCGAGTACGGCAATAGTATTCATTGTCGGTGGTTGCCTGTTGAGTTCGCTGTGGTTGTTGCTCACCCAGCCGAAACAATCAGATGTGTCCTCACCAGATAAGGTTGAAAAACCGGTAGAACCACATAAGGATGTACCAACGGCATCGCAAGTTACGTTCAGTCCAGCCAACATTGAGTTTGTTAATGGATTGTCTACCATACGTTCTAGCCGGAAGCTCAGCTTTCGTTTCTACTTTAAGAATAACGGCCCCGTTGTAGCCAACGATGTACGTGTCATAAATACATCAAGTCTGATAGCAGTGACGCCACCGCCAGCAGTAGAACAACAAATGGTTGCATCCATGAGGGCGGCGGCTGATACACAGAGAGATCAGTCTCACATGTTAGGACCCACCGTCCATGTGGACGCTTTTACCAACTTGACTACTGAAGTAGGGCCGCTTACTTCAGACCACGCTAAAGGTTTAATCAACGGAACAGGGCGGTTTTACGAATACTTTTGGATTGGATGGACCGACAGCGAAGGGAACAAAGGAGAACAGGAAATGTGTATGTATCTCCGCAAACCAAAGAGCAAACAATTGACGGTGGATGATGTCAAAACGTGGGACCCGGTGTTCTTACCTCCTAAGCAGCCGAAATGAGTTGCTTACATTAGGCATTTGTAGAATCGAGAAGGCGTTTAACGTGGTTTTGCTTTAAACCGCGCTCACCTGTGGAGCACGGTAGGCAACGGGTGCTCAGCCCGACCTAAGCAAGGTTTCCTCTCACTCATCTTCGAGAGGCCCCCAAGAGAACACAAATCGAGTGCTCTTGGGAGAGGCCCATGCAATCCACACCCATTACGTTGATTGAACAGATAGAACGAACAGGCCGCGCTTTGACCGCTGACGACCTTGCTAGGCTGCTATCGGTTTCGCGGATCACGATTTTCAAACAAGCAAAGGCGGGGCGAATCCCATCGTTTCGGATTGGAACGTGTGTTCGCTTTGATCCTCAAGCAGTGGCAAAGTGGCTGCGGGCACAGTAGCTAGGAGAAGAATATAGCCTGAGCAATTTTGAAGAGCGCATAGATCGAAACAACGGTGTGTGACAACTGTCGAATGTTTATTGCGGTTTGCTGGAGTTTTAGATGTTCTGCGAGTGTGTCCTCTTGTTCTTTAAACTTGCCGTCTTCATTCTCCGTGACGCCTTGGGCAGTTGCGAGAATTCTGAAACGAACAAATCCTGCATGATTGTTCACGTCAGTGGCGACACCTATAAGAGAGAAGTTGTATAGCACAGCCGCATACAGTTGAACCAGTCCTGCCAACACCACGATTTCAAATCTAGTTGTCGCGACTGACATGATGGCGATCACGACAGCCAGATAAACGAGGCCCTTAAGGACGCATACGACTGTGACGAATTTCACGTGATGGTGCTCCTTTGTGTTCAAAGTCTGACGTGCTTATGCAAAAATCTCGTTTACCTTTTCACGCACAGCTTGATTTCGAGCAGGCTTCAGGTACCGCATGGTTGATTCGATGTCCGAGTGCCCCAACCATTGCTGAACAGTACGCAGGTCAACACCTGCCCACAAGCAACGTGTTGCAAATGTAGCGCGAAACTTGTGAAGCCAGAAGTTATCCGGGTCAAGCTTCGCACGCTCAGCGCACGCTTTCAAGCAGTCGAGGAAATCGAGCTTAGGTTTGCAACCGGCAGTTGGGAAAACCAGATTGCAGGTTTTATCAGACTTCACCTTCCATGCCTTCAGCTTCTTTACCAACTTGCTTGGGATGGGAATCTCGCGTTCTTTGTACGCTTTTGGTGTCCACCCAAGGTCAGGTTTGTGTGTGACCCGCACCGTGTTGGCCGCGAGATTCACATCTGACCAATACGTGTGCATCACTTCCTGTTCTCTCATTCCCGTCATCAGAAAGAACTCGAACCAGAGCCGCTCTTCGGCGTCGCAGGCCTTGTAGAGCTTGTCAAGGTCTTCGTCTTCGTATATCTCCGGCTCCTCTTCGGTGTAGCGCGGCCAGTCGCTTTTCTTCACCAGGCCGCGAATATCGTTTGCCTTCAAAAAAGACATCACGTTTGAGAATTTGTTCCAACAACTACGGGGTGCCTGTTCCTTTTCATCGCGCAAAAACGCAGCGAACTTCAGCAAGTCTTTACGTTCGATGTCTTCCAGAAACAACTTGGGGCAGGATTCAATGAAGTAGTTTAGTGCGGTTGTGTATGCGGCGAGGGTCTTTGGTTTCTTCGTCAGACGTGTCTCTTCGATGAAGTCTGCAACGGCCTTTACCAATGAGCCACGCCCGTTAGTGCCTTTTTCCGGCACCACTGCGACGCCGTTGTTCACCGCGTTTAATTCAGCCTCTTTGCGCAGCCGCCTCGCGTTGGCGTCGGCAGCATCTTTACCAACCGATAGCCTGACCCGCTTGGTGCCTTCCCGCCATTCAAGGTAATAAGCCCCTTCGGTGTGCCGCTCCTCTTTGCCATTAACCAACACCACATCCGGCTTGACCCGGCCGTTGGTAGACAGCACAACCGGGCAGTATCGCAGCCCTGATGGGGTGTTGATTCGTTTGGTGAGGTTGACTTCGCGGTTCGCCATTGGGTGACCCTTCCTGATTTAGGTATCAGTGTAGGTATCACCGGCTTGCAAGTGCCAGATTACAAAGGTAATGGCGGAGAGAGTGGGATTCGAACCCACGTTAGAGTTTCCCCTAAACACGCTTTCCAAGCGTGCGCCTTCAGCCACTCGGCCATCTCTCCGTTTATTCGGGAAGCGGTTTCTAGGCAGGAACCAGGCGGACACCATCCCCGCCCGAAACTTCCTATCCGATTCTATGATGTCCAGCCCAGCGGAGCAACTTCCCCGAGGGTCCACTGCGTACTGGGTACTGTCTACTCGCTCTTTTCGTGCAACTGCTGCGCCAGATAATTCTCGATCCCCATCTCCGAGATTGCGTGCAGCTGCCCTTCCAGCCAGTCGATGTGTTCTTCCTCATCAGTGAGGATGCTTTCGAGCAATTCTCTCGATCCATTGTCGCCCGCATTCACGCAGGTCTCAATGCCGGCATTCAATCTCTTCACCGCGTCATACTCCACGTTGAGGTCGTTCTGCAGCTGCGCCTTCACGTTCTGCCCAATATTGATCTTGAAATAGTCGCTCATGTTCGGAGTGCCATCCAAATAAAGGATGTGCTCCATTAACTTCTCAGCGTGCGTCATCTCTTCAATCGATTCTTTCCGCGTATGCTTCGCCAGCCGCTCGTATCCCCAGTTCTCGCACATCTCCGCATGCAGAAAATATTGATTGATCGCGGTAAGCTCAGCCTTCAATACTTGATTTAAGACAGCAATGACTTTGGCATCACCCTTCACAGTTCACCTCGCGCACACACACTTAAACCTCGTGCTGATTTATGACCCGAAAGGATAACACCGGAGAGCGAACGAGGGCAGTGATCTGCGAACGGAGAAGTTACGAAGTCTTTTCGGGAGTCGAACCGCCAGCACCAGCCGCAGCTGCCGACGCTTGACCATTATTTTGTTCTGGCGCAGTCGCAACCGGCGCCTCAGGAGGCTTCACACCGCTATCGAGCACTCGATTGTGCAGGCAGTAAAGAGCGAGTTCCAACCGGTCGGCCACGCCGAGCTTGTCATACACCTTGCGCAAGTAGTTCTTCACCACCTGCTCGGTAGTGCCCACGCGCACCGCGATTTCTTTGTTCTTCATTCCCTGCGTCACGCAGGAAACAATCAGCGACTCTTTCGGAGTCAGCTGCACTTTCGTACGCGCAGTAGTAGGACGCGTCCCCTGCGAACGGTACGCTTCCATTACCCAGTGAATTCCTTTGCTGTCGAGCCACGACTCGCCTTGGGCGACTTTGCGCAGACAGTCGACCAGCAACTCAGGCTCGACTTCGCGCGACACAATGCCTTGAGCCCCGCGGCGGAATAAATCCAGGGTAAGCTCTTCGTTCGCATCTGGCGTGACCACCACCATCTTCAATCCAGGATTCTGCCGAATCAAATCAGAGACCGCTTCCGTCGGCTCCGGCGCCAATGCCGATTCAAAAATAAGAATGTCGGCCGAAAACCGCTTCGCCGCCGCCAATGTCTGCGCCAGCGTCTCCGCCTGTCCCACTACGCGGATGTCGTCTTCCAGCGCGAAAATCTTGCGCAGGCCGGCGCGGAAAATCGCCTGCGTGTCCGCCAGAATCACGCGAATGAACTGGCCGTTGCCATCATTCTCGTGCTGCTGTCCGACGCTATCGTCGACACTGACTGGAGTGCTTTCCATTCGTCCTCTCGCCGCCTTCAGCGGCGCTCAAACCGGTACTCATCGATGACCACGCCGACGCCCCGGCGGCCACCTTCTTCAAAACTCCGCACCACACGGCCCCGGCAGTCGAGCTGCACATCAGCCGTCGCGCCCACAATGTCCGCGGGCAGCGAGATCGTGAAATCCACCATCGAACCCACCGGCATCTCGGCGTCGATCACTTGAAACAGCACACCGTTGGCGGAAATGTTGGCGGTCTCCGCATGCCGATCGCCCGATTTCGATTTCACCGAAACCGGCAGCTTGATGGGAAAACGCATCGCGCTCTGCATGTCGGAATAACGCCCGCCCAATTTCCCCTTGGCCGACGTGTCTCCCACGCGCAGCCGATTCCGGCGGCGCTGCAGACTCGTCCTTTCTTCCCCAGGGCAAGCCAGGTTTTCCGTTTTCCGGCGTATGGTTCGACATCACGCGCAGATTACACCCAGGAATCAACAGGGGAAAGTTACCGAAGTCATTGAACTTCGAGGGTTTAACGCGTTGGGAATGAGGGAATTACAAGTCGGAGCTGCGGCTTCATCGGATGTTCTGAAGCACTCAGCACTCAGCACTCAGCATTCAGCATTCAGCCACGCCTGATGCGCTAAGCTTCTGAGACATGAGCAACGCGACAGCAGTCGAGCAGTTGAACTCCGTTCAATATCTTTACTTGCGACAGTTAGTAGAGCCGCGAGAAAACTCTTTGAGGCTGGTCGTTGAGGAAGCCATCGTCAACCACGCTAGCGTCGACAGCTTCCATCCTGAACTTGACGCCATTTTGAAGGACGCATCGCCGATTGAGTCGGTAGAGGGGTGTCGGATTTTCGAGATTTACTGGAAGAGCTACGCAGCGTATCTCGTCACCGAGGAATTGGTTGGATCAAACTCGGTAACCGGGTATGACGACGAAAACTACACCGGAAAAATCCTTCGCGAGTACACGAGATCACATTTTCTCGATCACTTGGCGCGGGACACCGGAGGGCATACCGACTCAATTCAACATTACAAGCTGGTTTGTTTGAACCACCTTATAGACGTGGCGGCATACTCCCGGCCAGAGGTTCGGGTTGTTACCGAACAAGACGCAACGCGTTCACAACGATTGACGTAATATTGCGACTACACTCAAAACCTCATGTGGAAAACAGCACGGCCGTTAGCAGGATGCTAACTCTCCTCCGCAAGGAAGCACAGGGGCACCGCAAGGGCTGAATGCTGAGTGCTGAATGCTGACCGCTTCCTAGAACTTGGTCACTTCGGTAAAATTAAACTCAGCAACTTTCATCGCCGGCACCACCATATCGAACGACTCTTCCCCGCTCGCCCGCACAGGAGTCCCCATCAGCTCCACATTCGACAACATATGCAGCAAACTCTCATTGAAACGGAAATTCCGCACCCCATACCGGATCTTCCCACCTTCCACATAAAACGTTCCGTCACGAGTCATGCCAGTGAGAATCTTTTCGTAAGGATCGACTTCGCGGATGTACCACAACCGCGTCACCAGCACTCCGCGCTCGGTCGACGACACCATCTGCTCGATCGTTTTCGGATCGCTCGACGGCGCAAACACAATATTCATCGGCGCTTCACCCATCTCGTTGGGGATCGGGAACCCGTGTCCAGTAACTTCGATCGGGCCGACAGAATCTTTGTATTCTGATTTCTTCATGCGCGCCGCTGTCCCGCGCGCATACACCAACCGCTTCACCACACCCTTCTCGATCAACTGCAACCGCTGCCGCCGCACGCCCTCGCCATCAAAAGGAGACCCCGACTGCAACGGATGCGCCACGTCATCCCAGATATCGATGTTCTCGCCGAACAGTTTCTTGCCAACGCGATCATTCAAAAAAGATCGCTGATCCAGAATCGCCAGCCCGCCAAAATCGAAGAACATGAATCCTACGATGTCGAGCACCGCCGCCGGCTCCAGAATCACCGTGTACTTCCCTGCCGGAATTTCTTTGGGACCGGCCGACGCTCGTGCCTTCTCCGCCGCAATCTCCGCCAGCCGCACCGGATCCAGCACGCTCACATCAGGAGAGTTCGCCTTCTGCCACCCCGACGAATCGTCAGCCAGCATGGTGATCGAAATCTCCGACGACGTCTGCGAATGCCACTGCGCCAACCCGCGCGAATTGAAAATCCCCTCGACGGACTCCGACGAAGAAAAGATTCCCGCCGTAGTCAGTTTGTCTTTCTTCGCAATCGCAACAATCTTGCCAACTCCGTCAGCCCGCAATTCTGGGGTAACCGCCGCCGTCTGATCAAAATAACGACTCACGGGTGTAGCGCGGACATTCCTGTCCGCGTCTCGTGTAGCGCGGGCATTCCTGCCCGCGTCTTCCATCGGCAGCAAATCAGCGTCCGACTCCTGCACCCGAGCCAAACTCTCCGAAGCCTTCACCACCCGCCGCAAACTTTCATCATCAAACTTATTAGTGGTAGCCCGTGCCGTCCGTCCGCCAAACACAGTCCGCACCGACACCGCAACATTATCCTCATCCACATTCTGATGAATAGTGTTATTGGCAAACCGGGTCAAAGCAGAGTGCCCGCCATAAAAAATGCACTCCACGTCGTCGGCAGTGGAGAGCTTCTTGACGCGAGCGAAAATGTCGGAACCTTGATCTTTCTTTAGCATTCAGCACTCAGCATTCAGCACTCAGCCAGCCAAGCGTTCGCTGTCGACCTTGCGAGCCAATGCCGCCAGCATTCGTTTAACTTCTACAACGGCACGAATCAGCGGAACATAGCTTTCCTCGTCAATAAATCCCAGGTCACGCGCGAGCAGAAAATGGTACTCAAGCTCACTTGCAGAGCCAGCGGAAATGTTCAGAAACCGCTGAAACTCGCCATTCCCCCGTTTGCCACAGCCCTCAGCAATATTCGCGGCGATGGAAGCAGCACAGCGGCGTATCTGGCTCGTCATTCCGTACAACTCTTGTTTCGGAAAATCGCTCGTCGCTCTATAAGCAGCCAACGTCAATAAGTGGGCCTTGTGCCAAACCTGCAAATCCCTGAAATCTTTCATCCAGCACCTCCTAAGCCTGAGTGCCGAATGCTAGACGTAAAATAAAAATGCTTCAGTGACCACGGTTACACCAGCATGTCCAGTTGCAGAGGCAGCACCCGAGGCCGGAATGGCTGAATGCTGAATGCTGAGTGCTAATTCCCCTTATACGCACTCCCCACCTTCATATTCCGAAACCGCGCCGGACTCGCTCCATGCCCCGTTCCCATCACCTGCTGCGGCTGTCCCTTACCGCAATGCGGAGTCCCCCACAGCACCCACTCATCGCGCGAGCAAATCGCATCCATCGAATTCCAGAACTCCGTCGTAATTCCCGAGTACGACGGATTCTTCAACATCCGCACCCGCTTGCCGCCCTTGATCTCCCAACCAATCTCGGTGCCGAACTGGAAGTTGTAGCGCTTGTCGTCGATCGACCACGAGCGGTTGGTTTCCATGTAGATGCCGCGATCGGTCGAGGAAATCAGTTGCTCGCGAGTAAGTGGATCCTTCCCCGGTAAAATACTTACGTTGGTCATGCGGATAATCGGCAGCCGGTTCCAGCCCTCCGCCCGCAACGTCCCACCCGACCGGTTCAGGCCGATGGTGTGTGCTGTCTCCCGCGAACTCAGATACCCAGTAAACAATCCATTGGTAATGATCGGCGTGCACTGCGCCGGAACTCCTTCTTCATCGAACGCAAATGTCCCGAGACCCGGTCCATGCTCCTGCCGCGCATCCGCAACAATGTTGACTAGGTCACTGCCATACCGCAGCGTCCGCAACTTATCGAGAGTAAGAAAAGACGTCCCGGCAAAGTTTGCTTCCATGCCCAGCACGCGATCGAGTTCAATGGGATGCCCCACCGACTCATGAATCTGCAACCCCAGTTGCGAGCCGTCAAGAATGATGTCAAAAACGCCCTCCGGTCCCTGATCGGCCTTGAGCAACGCCACCGCTTCTTCGCCGACCCGGCGCGCATTCTCCAGCAATTTCAATTCATGAACCAGTTCGTATCCTTTGTTCTGCCACTGTCCGCCAAAGGAATTTGGATACGACCGCTTCTGAATCTCGCTCCCCGCAAACGCATGCGCCGCGTACCCGACGCCGGTCGTGTACTTGGTCTGATGAATATCCGCGCCATCGGAAGAATAGAACCACTGCTCCTCCCGCCGGAAGTTCATATTGGTTTCCGCCAGCGTCACGCCAGCGACCGAACGCAACTCGGCATCGATCTTCGTCAGCAACTCTAGATTCTGTTCGATGGAAATCGTAAACGGATCAATCTTGATGGGCGTAGTCCAATCCGCGACCGCCGCTTTCTCCGGCGCCAACCGGATATCACTCTGCTTCACCCGCGCCGAAGCCTTGGCAATCTCAACCGCTCGCGCCGCGGTCGCCTCCACTGCCGCCCGGCTCAACTCATCCGAAGCCGCATATCCCCAGGCTCCATCGGCAATGACACGCACGCCAATGCCCAGCGACTCCGAATCCGACGCGCTTCCAATCTTGCCGTTCTTCGTGGCCAGCGCCCGCGAGCGATCATCCCCAACGCGCGCATCCGCGTAAGACGCCCCGCGCAACTTCGCTACATCCAGCGCCCAATGAGCAATCTCTTTCATAGCGAAATTCAAATTTATCACAGTACCGCCGGCGTCCCGCCGGCCACGAAAATCTAACGAATTGTCATCCCGAGCGGAGCTTGCGGACTTCGCGAAGCGAGTCCGCAAGCGGAGTCGAGGGACCCCGCGTTCGCTCGCGCCATCACCGCGGTCGCAGGCAGTTATCTCGGAGACACTCCTAGGCACTTGATTCGAACTTCAAAATAGGATGCCCCGTCCTCGTCATCGGGTCTTTTGCGGCGACGAGACGTGGATTTTCCAGAGCGTAATAACAGCAAGCCGCGGAGCGGCGTCAGAATGCAGCCCACGGCGCAAGCCGTGGGTAAAAAGCAAAGAAAGGGGTCAGCCCCGGAGGGGCGAAAGAAATAGGGCCTGCGCCGAAAAAACGGGGTCTGGACAGTCTCGGGACTGAGTGCTGAATGCTGAGTGCTTCTTCCCCTACTCCACCTTCGACCACTCATACGGAAACAACTTCCCCGCCTCCTCCGGAGTCATCTTCACTCCCAGGGTCTCCGCCGCGTGCGCCAGTACCGGGTCTCGTCCGCTGGCCATATCTGACGCGGTCGGCAATACGGTCTCGTTCGGAATCACTCCCACGTGTTCCAGACTCTTCCCGTCCGACATGATGACATCGGCTTCGGTAATCGAGGCTCCATAGAAAACCATGACGCCCTGCCCTGTAGCGTAGCTGTTGCGAATCGATTCCATCACGCTGCCGGACGAATGGTCGCCGATGATCGCGCCGCGCTTTTCCAGCTGAACCGCGCGCGCAAAAATCTCGGACGCCGACGCCGACCTGCTGTCGACCAACACTGTCAGCTTCCCGCCATACGGATTGTGCGAATGGTATTTTTCTAGCAGTGGCTTCGTGTCTTTGCGGCTCACCCGGTCAGCGATCTTCACTTCACCTTCAAAAATGTTCTCCGCCAGGTATTTCAGTGTCTCGACACTTCCTCCTCCGTTTTCCCGAAGGTCAATGATCAGCGCCTTGTGCTTGCGCGCCCGGTTCATGATGTCTTCAATTTCAGATTGATTAAATGCAAAGACCGGGAACTTCAAAATCAACAGATCGTCACCAAACTCCTGCGTTCGCGCGCGCTGCAGATGCCTCGCTTCTTCCCCCGCCCGATAAATGTCCCAGATATCGCCACCGCCGCTCGACGAAGTCAGATCCTTGATGTGCCGTAATTCCCGAAATTTGGCCATCAGCCTCCACCTGACGCGGGTCGCCTGCCGGTGGGCGCAGGTTCAAGCGCAAACTCAATTGCGGCCGCAGCGTGTGAAGAACATAGTCCATTTGCCACAAGTTGTCCCGCGTCGGCTGGAACCCTCCCACATCCAGCACTTCATCTCCCGCCTTGATCCCCTTGCTCTCCGCATCGCTTCCCGGGCGCACGCGCGTCACAAAACACCGGTCCCCGATCATCTGGAATTCAAGCCCATAATCCAGCACATACGGGCGCGACGGAGGTAGAAAGAAAGTATGCGAATCATCCAGCGCGCTCAACGCTCCCGCGATGTGCGACAGCGCCGCGTTCTGCGAAGTCGATTTATCGATTTTCTCCCTCGCCTCGCGCACCCGCGCGTCCCAATCCAGACCATGAAACTTCGGATCGTAATAATGCTTCTTCACGTCAGACGCGACGTTGTCGAGCATCAACTCCGCGCGCTCCCGTTCAAAGCTCCCGAACGGCGGCTGTTGGGTTGGTTGTTGCTGCTGTGCGAAGCACGTGGAAGAGAGAACTGCGACAAAGACGAAGATAGGCACTAGCGTGGCGCGCATGTGGCCTCCGGCTCATTGATCGCCAGCCTAAGCTGGCGCCCCCTCATTTCGAACGGAGTCTAAATGAACTCGCCACGGAATGACATAGTCTTCCGCACACTCCCCTGTGCCCTTCGTCACTGACCTTCCGGCTATCCCGGACTTCAATATCCGGTTGGACATTTGTGTGCCAAGGAGACAATTCATGAGCACCCTGGTTCTCGATAAAAAAGCCGATCTCGCTGGACCCGGCATCGGCGATTACAACGAACTCGACAAAGTCCTCCCCCGCGACTATCGCTCCTTACTAACTCCCAAAGAAACCCAGCAAGCCATCTTCCAGACCAAACGATATATCGAAGATAATCTATGTAAAGAACTCAACCTGATGATGGTCGAAGTCCCGCTGATCGTCGACTGCGAGAGCGGCGTCAACGACATGCTCGACCGTGACGGATCGCGCACGCCCATCCAGTTCCACATCTCCAACGACCGCAACCAGCATCCCATCGATGCCCAGGTCGTGCAGGCGGCCACCAAGTGGAAACGCGTCGCCCTGAAACAATTTGACTGCCGCATCGGAGAAGGCATCTGTACCGACATGCGCGCCGTCCGCAAAGATTATTTCCTCGACCACGACCATTCCGCCTACGTCGACCAGTGGGACTGGGAGCGCGCCATCACCGCCGAGCAGCGCAATCTCGTTCTGCTAAAAGACGTCGTCTCGAAGATCTGGAAAGTCATCGTCGGTGCCGAACGCTTCGCGCAATCGCTCTTCCCGCAACTCAAAGACTTTCGCTATCCCGATCTCCCCGAAAAACTCGAATTCTTCCACGCCGAAGAAATTCTCGACATGTATCCCGACCTGCCGCGCAAGCAGCGCGAGACCCGCATTCTGCAAGAGCATCCCGCCATCTTCATCATCGGTATCGGATGGCCCTTGAAAGACGGCTACCCGCACGAGATGCGCGCCGCCGACTACGACGACTGGGTCACCGACACCCGCGACCAGACCGGCAAAGACACTCACGGATTGAACGGCGACATCCTAGTATGGAACCACGTGACCAAGCGTCGCCATGAGCTAACTTCGATGGGCGTCCGCGTCACCGCCGAAACGTTAAGGACGCAACTCCAACTGTCGAATCAACTCGACTTCATGAAGCTGCCCTATCACCAGGCGATTCTGAACAACCAGATTCCTCTCTCCATCGGCGGAGGCATCGGGCAGTCACGCACTCTGATGCTGCTTCTCCGCAAAGCCCACCTCGGCGAAGTCAGCGTCACCGTCTGGCCGAAGATCCTAAAAGAAATGTGCGGACGCAAAAACATCTTCGTCCTCGAGTAGTTAGGTTTTTACTGGAGCAGTCAGGAAACTGCGGGACGGCGCAAGCCATCCTTTTTTGCGCTCTTCGCGTCCTTTGCGGTTCAAGCCTTCCCGTAACCCGCCAACAACTCGATATACTGTGCGTCATGAACCCTGACGTCCGCCAGACCCTGCGCGAAGAGTGGACCTCCGCTGCTCCCTACTGGAAGAAATGGGACCGCTACCTCGCCACGCAGTCGCAAGCCGCCACCGATCTTGTCGTTAAAGGCGCGCAACTTGCCACCGGCCTCCGCGTCCTCGATCTTGCCAGCGGCACCGGACAACCCGCGATCACCATCGCCAAAGCCATAGGCCCCACGGGACATGTCACGGCCAGTGACATGACCCACGAGATGGTCGAAGCCCTCAAAGAAAACGCCCGCGGCATCACCAACCTCGACGCCCGTGTCGCCGACGCCGAGCATCTTCCCTTCTCCAACGCCGAGTTCGATCGCGTCACCTGCCGCTTCGGCATCATGTTCCTCCCCGATATTCAAACCGCGCTCAAAGAAATCCGCCGCGTTCTCAAACCCACAGGACGCTTCTCCTTTCTCGTCTGGAGTCCGCTCGAAGAAAACCCTCTCTTCTCCTCGACCGTCGGACCGTTCATGAAACATGTCAACCTGCCTCCGCCTCCTCCGGATGCGCCGACCATCTTCCGCTTCGCCGATCCCGCAAAACTGAAGATCACTCTCGACGCCGCCGGATTCCACGACCTCGCCGTCACCAAACAACAAGTCGCGTGGCCCTGGCCCGGCACTCCAGAAGACGCCTGGGAAGGCATGCGCGAACTCGCCGCCCCGTTCAAAAAAATCATCGCCGCCGTCCCGCCCGACAAACTTCCCGGCGTGGTGCAGGAAGTCATGAACAATCTAACGCGCCTCTACGACGGCAAGCAGGTAAACTTCACAGCCAGCGTGATCCTGGCCACCGGATCAGCCTAGCGAACATTAAAGACGTCATCCCGAGCCCGACAGGGCGAGGGATCCGGCGCGCAGTAATCGCGACCTCACCACCCAATCTCCGTTTCCTGAGGTCCGAAGTCCGAGGTCCAAGGTCCGTCCTCCACACACGCCTGAATGCTCACCCCCACCCGCGCCCCCAACAGATCCCAAGCCTCCCGATACTTCGCATACTTCGACCGCTTCAAATGCGGATACACCGCCACGCTCCCCTGCCCTTCAATCTCCTTCTCCGGAATGATGTACCAAATCTCCTCCGGAATCAGAAACACCGCCGCATAATCAAACGCATCTTTTTCATACGGACCACTCGCTCCCCGCACCGAGCACGAGTATCCACCCCGATCCACAAACATCGTCGACTTCACCTGCACCCGGTTGAACTGCCCGTCACCCTCGACGACAAAGTCATAATGCGCCGTCTCACCCCACGGCTTGCTCACCTGCAATCCCAACTCAGCGGCCCGCACCATAAAGCAAAGCTCCGCCCATTCCCCCCGTAATTTGGGGTGCTTAATCTTCATCCCGTCTTTTGTCATGAATAAGGCCTATAGTCTTCCCCAATCCAAAATCACCACCAACAAAAAACGCGCCCTCGAAAGGACGCGTCCCAAGCACAGCTCTGTGCCCTTTTATTATCGGACAACCAGAAGAATTCTCATCCCGGAAAACTTAAAGAAAGAAGCAACATTCCCATTTCGGGACCGCCCTCTGCATTGTCTTCCCGAGGGAGCGAGGCGAAGCCGAACGAGTCGAGGGACCTTGTGTTTTCCCGAGGTCGGAGGTCCGACGCCCAAAGTCCACCCAGTCCTCCTGAGCGAAGTGAGACGAAGCCGAACACAGTCGAAGGACAGCGGACAAGCCGAGGTACGATTCAGGCTCTCATCAGGTTTTTCGCCTAGAGGTTGTGCCCTAGCTGGTTAATAGCTTGCTTCAGTTCTTGCACCAGTTTTTCGGCCAACTGCGCGTTGGCGTCGACTGAGAGCCAAACACGCACCAACCCTCTTCTTACCACATGAACGTCGATGTTTAACGCAGATGAGAATTCGAGGATTGCATCGTGGTGATCTACGCCAGCAACACGTTCCAGGGCAACGGAGATGTCGGCAGGCTGCCTATGAAATTCAGCGGCGATTGCCGCTTCATGCTCACTTACAGACATCAATGATTTCAAAAGCTGCTCCGGATCACTGTCCCCCGGCAAGAATACGATCGGCCATTGAACATCAAATTGATGATTTCGCTCATTTCCGTCATAAACACCAACCAAGGTCATCGTTCGTGATTTCGGCATATGCCTCAGAGCATCCGTAATCTTCGCAGCACCTGAGGCTTCTATAATTTCCAGCTGTCTGAGGAGATCCGGCGCGTATTTTTCCAAGATGGCCGTCAGGAAGCCCTTCGCACCGACATCTTCCACGACAACCGTTCCGCGATAGGCAACCCCTCCACCAAGCATTGTGGCAATCTGCACATGCGTAGGCCCTTTGTTCGTCGTCGAAGCGCCACCCGCACGCGTGAGAAATGTGATCTGCTGCCGTCCAAGCTTTTTTAGGATCGTTGGTGAGTGGGTCGATACCAGACACCAGATGCCCATCTCATCCGAATATTTAGCTAATACGTTCATAAAAGACTCCTGCGATAGAGGAGATACGTGTGTTTCAGGCTCTTCGATAATAAGGATGGAATCTTTCGGAGCATCCAATAAGGTCCAATACATCAAGAGCAAAGATAACTCACCGCGTCCCATTGCCTCGCTGCCGTAGACAAGCTCGCCTATAGACGCCTCGAAATAGGGAAATCGATCAAAGCCCCCGTAAAGGGCAATGTCGCTATAATCTGAGATTTCGTAAATGTTTAATGACGAGTATTTTCTATTCACCAGGTATGATGCAAGTGCGAGCTGGTCGTCTCCTAGTTGGATGGGTGTTACCGACTCAAGTAGGTCTGCGAAATTCTGATCCGTATTAACTTGACTCACACAATAGTTTGCAAGGGCGGATGGATCCACCCACTTGAACTCGCCCTCAAACCTTACTCCGGTCGCAACCCGCTCACCGTTCTGCCCGTCACGGACACCCAATTGCAACTCGACCTCTTCATTGAAAACCGTACCTGAGAGCCTACTTCCTTGAAGCCTTTGGCGATGTCCCAGCACGAGCTCCACACCATTTCCCAACAGTTCTGCGATCGCTGCCACTAACGTGGATTTGCCTACACCATTCGACCCTATAATGGCATTAATCCCACCGGAGAATTCGATGCTAGCATCTGCCAGGCAGGACAGATTCTGAAAGGAAAATCGACTAACCCTCGTGAGGTAGGGCCTTGATGCTACACGCCTCCAGTGATCGTCGACCTTTGCCTGTCGCAGAGTCATTCCAACTGTCCCCAACCTTCGGAGATGAGGCGCCGCGAAATCATGTCGTCATCCTCTGACTTCACCCCTGCCCTAAAGGCCGAATGAAGCCTCTCAATTCCGATTCTGCTGAGGTGTTGCAAATCTATGTTCGAACTTGCAAAATCCTCTAACTCCAGCCACAGAACCGCGTCTCGTAGGATGACGGAAGACACGTCCGCTACCCTTGCGGAGGACCTATTCTCGTAAATCGAAAACAGGCGTGCCACTGAAATTTTCCCGGCAAGATATCGGCCACTATATTCAGGGTCAAGACCAACGCTCATCCTCGTGACCTCGAAATATTCCAAGAATTTGGCGAGCTGGCGCGAATTCAATGACGAGTAACCGCAGAGCGCTGCGCGAGCTATCACCATTAACCAGCTAAAAAGCGTAGCCTTGTTGAATTTTGGAGATAGGCTACCAACCTCGCTGGCCCCCGAGAAGATGGCGACGACGTGGCTGACCAAGGAGATGGTTCGATCACCCAATGGGGAGTCCGAACGATAGAGACCAGCTAGATCTGAAGCAGTTATTTTCTCGGCCAACGAATTACGTTGAATAGCAAGAGCCGTCCTCGACAGTACATCGTCATATGCCATTCTAGAGTTAGAAAAGCCAATGAATGTCTTGTCGCTCGTCCCTCGTTCTAACTCAATTACTAGGCGTTTTATCTGTTCCCGCACAGGTCCGAAAAATGCATTCCGCTGTTCGGCGCCGGTTAGGCTGGTCGGCTGGTTCAGTCGGAAAAAGATCTCGGCGGGCTCCGCGGATCTGTAATCTACTATTCGAAAAAGACGAATAGTGAACTGATTAAATCTCCTCCGCCATTCACTCGGTAGATCTGAATAATAGAGGTCCCCCAGAGACTGAATAGCCGTATCTAGGGGCTCAATGCTTCCATCCACAGGGAACTTATTGTCGACAAAGTCCCTGATGGCGGCAAGCCGTTGCTGGCCATCGAGTACTTCGTGCCTCTGGGACTTCGCGTTTTCAATGACGTGAATAGGCGGGACATGCCAATCGCGGAGAATGCTGTCGATGAGTTTTTGCTTCTTCGCTCTCGTCCACACCTCACCTCGCTGAAACTCAGGCTGCAAGTCGAGGTCACCGCTCTTAATCCTGCCGACAATTGTCTCAACATCAGGGTCCGACGGTATCAGGCGCATGTGGTGTCCTAAAGAAAAGCAAGGATATCACCTGTTGCAAGGAGCCAACCGAAGGGAAGCGTGGGGAAATGTGGGGGCAGACGGGAGGTTTTCTGTTAGCCTGACAGGTCAAATCAACTCGAAAACAACGGAGCGACTGTGGGGCGAGCGTTGAATGTATCTAGGCAAGACTTTGGGACCGTTGCCCCAAAAAGCAAATCCCGGGGGCGCTTCACCCGGGACGTAACCTGTCCAGCTACACTCTAGTTTTCGGAACCGCGGCTCGCGAAGTCAAGGTTAATGAGGGGCCCTCCTGTCCTTCGGACCACTCCTTCCCTACCAAAGAAGGGACTGCTGTAGACACGACGGGATTCGTACCCGCACCTTGCAGCTGGACAGGTCGTCCCGGTCTCCAGCTCAGCTTTTAGCTAAAAGCCAAAAGCTAAGAGCTCAGCTCAAAAGAAAAACGGGGCAGCCAAAACCACCCCGTCCAGACCAAAGTGCCAAGTGCCAAATGCTAAGTGCCTTGGCTGAATGCTGAGTGCTGAATGCTGAGTGCTAAAAAGAAAGCCACCCCGCTGAAGGCTGACGACCGACGACTGACGACTACTAGGTTCCTTCGTTCCACCCAGCCAAATACTCTTCCTGCTCAGGCGTAAGCCGGTCGATCTTGATGCCCATCGATTCCAGCTTCAGTTTCGCCACACGCTTGTCGAGTTCTTCCGGGACGCGGAAGACGTTCTTTTCGAGCGTCTTGTAATTCTTCACCATGTATTCGCACGAGAGCGCCTGGTCGGCGAAGCTCATGTCCATCACCGACGGCGGATGCCCTTCGGCGGCAGCCAGGTTAATCAGGCGGCCTTCGCCGAGTAAGTTGATCTTGCGTCCGTCTTTTAACGAATACTCTTCCACGAAGTTGCGCGTGGTGCGCTTCGATGACGACATCTTCTCGAGCGCCGGGATGTCGATTTCGACGTTGAAGTGTCCCGAGTTCGAGATGATCGCGCCGTCTTTCATCAGTTCGAAGTGTTCTTTCGCCAGGACGTTCTTATTGCCCGTCACCGTGCAGAACACGTCACCCATCTTGGCGGCTTCAGTCATCGACATGACGCGGAATCCGTCCATGACCGCTTCGAGCGCTTTCGTCGGATCGATTTCCGTCACAATGACTTCGGCGCCGGCGCCGCGAGCGCGGCTGGCCAGCCCGCGTCCGCACCAGCCGTAGCCGGCCACAACGAACTTCGATCCCGCGAGCAGGAAGTTGGTGGCACGAATGATGCCATCGAGAGTCGATTGTCCGGTGCCGTAGCGGTTGTCGAATAGGTGCTTGGTGTCAGCATCGTTGACCGCGATGATCGGATACCGCAGCACGCCTTCCTTCGCCATCGCGCGCAGGCGGATGACGCCGGTGGTGGTTTCTTCGGTTCCGCCGATGACGCCGTCGAGCGCGTCGGTGCGCTTGGTGTGCAGCACGCTGACCAGGTCGGCGCCGTCATCCATGGTGATCTGCGGCTTGTGGTCGATCGCCGCAAGGATGTGGCTGTAGTAAGTGTCGTTGTCCTCGCCCTTGATGGCGAAGACGGGAATGCCGTGATCGCGCACCAGGCTGGCGGCCACGTCATCTTGCGTCGAAAGCGGATTCGAAGCGCAAAGCGCGACGTCGGCGCCTCCATCGCGCAGGCAGATGGCGAGGTTGGCGGTTTCGGCCGTCACGTGCAGGCATGCGGAAACCCGTATGCCCTTCAGCGGCTGGTTCTTGATGAACTCTTTGCGGATGATCTGCAGCACTTTCATCGACTGGTTCGCCCAGTCAATGCGCTTCTTGCCCAGATCCGCGAACTCCAGACCTTTTACATCGGATGTCACTTGCGTCGTTGACATGCTTCTCCTGTGGCGCGATTACGCGAATTCTAAGATTGCAGATTTGAAGGGGCACGGCTTCAGCCGTGCCGCTAGCTAGCCAAAAATATATCGGGCTTTAGCCCCTGAGGATCTACTTGCGCCCTGCGTGCACCGGCTCGTTCTTCACCCCTGCATCGCTTGCCAGCTTCGACGCCTTGTCGGTGGCTTCCCAGGTGAAGTCAGGATCGGTCCGCCCAAAATGTCCATACGCCGCCGTCTTGCAGAAAATTGGACGCCGCAAATTCAGCGAATCAATGATCCCCTTCGGAGTCAGCTTGAAGTGCGAACGAATCAGATCAGGGATGATCGCGGGATCGACCTTTGCCGTCCCGAACGTCTCGACCAGCACGCTGACGGGATCGGCCACGCCAATCGCATAAGCCAACTGCACTTCGCAACGCTCCGCGAGTCCCGCCGCAACCACGTTCTTGGCAATGTGCCGCGCCATGTACGCTGCCGATCGATCCACCTTCGTCGGGTCTTTTCCGCTGAACGCCCCGCCGCCATGACGCCCCATGCCGCCGTAAGTATCGACGATGATCTTGCGACCCGTGAGTCCGGTGTCGCCCATGGGTCCGCCAATCACAAAGCGTCCGGTCGGGTTGATGTGGTACTTGGTATCGGCATCGAGCAAGTTAGCAGGAATCGTCGCCTGAATAACATGCTTCAGAATGTCAGCCCGAAGCTCGTCATTGCCCACAGTCTCAGCATGCTGCGTCGAGATGACGACAGCATCCACCCGAACCGGCTTCCCCTTCGCGTCGTATTCGACGGTAACCTGAGACTTCCCATCCGGCCGCAGATAAGGCAGCTTCCCATGCTTACGCACTTCCGACAATTTCATAGTCAGCTTATGCGCGAGTGAAATCGGCATAGGCATAAGCTCAACCGTCTCGTTGCACGCGAAGCCAAACATCATCCCCTGGTCGCCGGCGCCGCCGGTGTCTACGCCCATGGCGATGTCGCCGGATTGCTTGTTGATCGAGGAAATCACAGCGCAGGTGTTGGAGTCGAATCCGTAGAGGGCGTTGTTGTATCCAATGGAAGAAATGGTGCCGCGAACCAGGCTCTGGAAGTCGACATAAGCCTTGGTGGTGATTTCTCCGGCGATGACAACCAGGCCGGTTGCGGTCAAGGTCTCGCAGGCGACTCGGCTGGTGGGATCTTCGGTGAGGCAGGCGTCTAGGATGGCGTCGGAAATCTGGTCGGCAATTTTATCGGGATGACCTTCGGTGACGGATTCGGACGTAAAAAGATAACGGTTCTTGGATGACAAGAGCTTCTCCTTCGTGCGGTCTTGGACGTTACATCTGGCGGGGACCACCCACTACGGCCGCGAAATAAGCGCCCTGATTATCCTTAAAAAGCTACCAGAGAAGGGGGTTAGGCGCAATTGTTTTGGGTCGATTGGGAACGGCGTGGGGCCCAAAAGACTCTACGGGTTGCAGGCGGGGCGAGTCAGACGTTAAGCGGTAGAATTTGGGGGTTGAAGAGCAGTCAGCTTGGGGCACTTAGCACTTGGCACTTGGCATTGGCATTTGGCCCTTTCGAGTTGGTGGTGCGCCTTTCTTACGCTTTCGGTTAAACTGAGTTTGTTTGGGGGTGGTTGATGAGTCTTGAGACCGTTGAGGCTTTTTGTTCGAAGTGCGGGGCAACTTTCAAGATGTTTCTCGACGAGATGGCGGCAAAGAACGAGAAGGTGGTGTGTCCGCAGTGTGCTGCTGCGGCGGCGGATTGTGCGGCGGCGGTTCCTCAACAGCGGCCGGCGGCTGGTTAAGCACTCAGCATTCAGCACTCAGCATTCAGCTCTGGCCAGCGCCGTTGCGTGTCAGAGGCAAGGTCTTATTTCTGAGTCGCTGAGAAAAGTCTTTCACCGCAAAGGACGCTAAGGTCGCAAAGAAAACCCAAAGGTGCTGCCAGGAATTACTCCGGCTGGGGCGGTGTGGGGATCGGTTGCTTCGGTGGTTGCAGGCCTTGGGGGCCGAAGGTCAGGGTCTTCACTTCTCCGTCCACACCCTGGGACGGTAGTTGCTTTCCATTCCAATAGAAATCTAAGGCTCCGACATTGCCGGCGCGGATCGTGATTGAGTCTTTCGCGTGGATGGATTTTTCTGTGCCTGATTCGAGTGTCGCTTCTGTGGCCGGGTCTGCATCGGCCTTGATCGAGACCCAAGATTGGTCGTGGGCTTTCATTACCACAATGAATTCCCCCGCGACGGGAGGGGTGACCGGCACTGATGCCAGCGTGGATGGCGGAGTCTCGGCGGGGGGTTGAGATTCACTTGGGGCTGCCTGCGTCTGCGTCACGGGCGGTGTAACGGGTTCGGAAGTTTGTTTCGCCGGAACAGCCGGGGTTGGGGTGGCTTCGCGGCTCTCTCTTTCTTTTTCGCGGGAGTTGAATCCCCAGACCGCGAAGCCCAGCGCGATTAATAGAAGAGCGATTGCGAGATATCCCCAGGGAATTTGGGCGACGCCGGTGGGCGCGTCTTCGGCGCGGGCTTCGAGGGCGTCGGCGATTTGCGGTTCGAGCGTTTTGGCGGGCGGGGCGTCTCCGGATGCGGCAAGGTAATCGGAGATTGTTTGTTCTTCATCGAGTCCTAGGTGGCGTGCGTAAGCGCGTACAAAACCTTTGTTGAAGATGCCGCCTGGAAGTTGGTCGAAGTGTTCGTCTTCGAGGGCACGGAGGAGGCGCGTGCCGATCTTGGTCGACAAGGAAATGTCGTCGAGAGTGATGCCCTTCTTCTCGCGCTCGCGCTTGAGTTTCGCGCCGAAGGATTCCACGTTGAGCTCCGGGGGTGGTCGGGATGATTCTAAACCCTGGGGCAAGGGGGACGCGCCGGGCTTCGGGCTTCGGGAACATCAAAAGCCTCTAACCGCAAAGGACGCTAAGCCAATACGAGCACCGAGACACAGTTAGGTCGTATCTCACGTTTCGATAGAAGTGAAACGTGGGGCAACCGTCCCTTCCCTGACGCCCGACGCTTGATGCCCGAAGCCCATTGCAGCACGTGGCTTTGCGGGTTCGAGGTTACTATCGTTCATTGCCGGTGTTCTGGAAGGGACCTTATAATTTGAGCACTTCCGCCCTTCGTCGAGGACGCCAGAGATGACCAAGGCTACCGGTGCCGAGCGCCGTCGGCAGGACCAAGAAGTCACTATCTTTCACGATGTGGCTAAGGCCCTGACCTCTTCGCTGGATCTCGACTCGATTCTGCAGACCATCATGGAAAAAATGGCGGAATTCTTCCGCCCCGATACCTGGTCTTTGCTGATGGTGGACGACCAGCGCGACGAATTGTATTTTGCGATCGCGGTGGGTAGCGCGGCTGAGGCGTTGAAGAATGTCCGGCTGAAAGTGGGCGAAGGCATTGCCGGATGGGTGGCGAAAAACGGCGAGCGGCTGGTAGTGCCAGATGTGATGAACGACCCACGGTTCGCCAAGCGCATTGACGAAATGACCAAGTGGGAGACGCGGTCGATTATCTGCGTGCCGCTGCGCTCGAAGCATCGCGTGCTGGGCGTGATCCAGTTGGTGAATGTCGACATGCAGAACTTTAGCGATCGGGAGGAATTCTTCCTGCAATCGCTCTGCGACTATGCAGCCATCGCGATTGAGAATGCGCGCTCGGTGGAGAAGATTCAGGAACTGACGATCACCGACGACTGCACTGGTCTGTACAACGCGCGGCATCTTTATAAAACGCTTGAGACCGAAGTCTATCGTTCGGCTCGTTTCGGATACGAATTCACGGTGCTGTTCATCGATCTCGATCACTTCAAGCAGGTGAACGACACTCACGGGCATTTGATTGGCAGCAAGTTACTGGCGGAGATCGGATATCTGATCAAAGCGCAGCTGCGATTGATTGATTACGCGTTTCGTTATGGTGGTGACGAGTTTGTGATCCTGCTGCCGCAGACCGCAAAAGACGCGGCGCTGGTGGTGGCGCGGCGCCTGCGCGACACCTTGCGCACGACCCTTTTCTGCCAGGAAGAGGGATTGAACCTGAACGTAAGAGCCTCGATTGGAGTGGCGACCTATCCACATGACGCCAAGACGCCACACGATGTAATTCGCCAGGCGGACGAGATGATGTACCTGGTGAAGAACACAACGCGGGATAACATTGGGATCGCGCAGCGCGGGGTGATGAAGTAGCGGTCGCAGGTCGCCGGGGGGTGGTCGCCGGGGTTTGAGATTCCCTACAGCTTTAGAGATGGTGGGTTTAGCCACTGGGGGGCTTCGGTTTCCGGGGGTGTGGATGAGCGTAATGGGGATGTTACGCCAACAGTCTTACGCCGCCGCGCCCTGCAAAGAAAATAGAGTCTGGAGCACCAGCATGCTCTGCATTGGGAATCTGTGGGCAAATTTCGTTCCAAGCGACTGGCATTGATTCGCCGTAGGCCATTCGAGATAGCACTTCCTGGAGAAACTTAGAGAAATTTGCACCTTTACGATTCAGCGTCATGACTAAGTTAAGACGCTTCCCACGTGCGTTGAATCCCTTTATGTACCGTTCAGTCGTATTATCGCTGGCTACCCACAATAACTTTACATTCTGATCACAACAACGCCGGACCAGTTCTGTTCCTGAGATCTCATCTCCGCTGGCGTCCATAATCGTGCCATGCAAGGTTACGTCGCACATCAAGTGTAGGATGTCATAGCCCTGCTCTATGCGTCCCAGAAGTGCTTGGATGGAAGGGAGGACTATTGTCGTCGTTGCCCGGTAGTATTGCCCGTATATTTCAGAATCCTCCTTCAGGAGATTCTCAAATCGGCTGTCGAGAGCGCAAACCAACACTTTCGCTCCATTGACCTCGTCTCTGTTTTTACGAAACAAATCCAAAATGCCCATTTTTCATGGCCTTTTTGCAATTTCGGACGGCCCCGCACAGTATAACTATCGAGCACAGCCAATCGCACAAGCTTGCGCTTTTGTTTCGCCTTTTTTAGGGTCGATGAGTGAAATCGAGATGTCACGCCAAACCTCTGCCGTTGACGCGAAGTGCAAAAAAAGCGGCAAGGGAGGAGGCCTCCAGACACATGAAGGGACACGAAAAAAGAAGCAGGAACAGACACTCGCTGTCGCCGCAACCGCTGGGCGAAAATCTGACCGTCGTTTAAGGCCTCAGCTCAAACAAAACTCCGACGTTGTAGCCGCCACCCCAGTATGTAGCCCCGTAGAGATTTCCGGCCAAATCTCTGACGACTCCTGCGTAGGGATTCAAGCCATACTCCCCGCCACCGAAATCGTAAAGTACAGTCTCGGTGCCGGCTGAGTCCAATCTAAAAATTGTACCCCCGTTTGAGATTCCACCTGCGAAGGTCGTTCCGTAAATGTTATGCGACGAACCCGATACGACGCCTGAAAGGGGATTCGCCCCGTCACTGCCACCGGCGAAGCTGTGGAGCACGGATTCGTTGCCGGACTTGTCCAGCTTATAAACCGTTCCCAGTCCGAAAGTGCCACCAAAATAGGTCGTACCATAGATATTGCCTTCACGGTCGAGAAGCAACGGGCCGGTAGGAGACTGCCCATCAGGTTCGCCCGTGAACGTATAGAGAACGATGAAGTTGCCGCTTTTGTCTATTTTGTAAATTGATCCGCCCGCAGCCGCGTTAGGAACAGTGCCATACAAGTTCCCATCAGAATCGATGATAACTGGCCCCTGCGGATATTGGCCTTCCGACCCCAAGCCGAAGCTATGAAGGACAGTCTCATTACCCGCACTATCCAATTTGAAAACGGTTCCGGCGTTAATCGCTCCACCGTAAGTTGTCGTCCCGTAGAACGTTCCGCTGGAGTCTCGGCTCACTCCGTAGTAGGGATTTGCAGCGTCCGGAGCACCACCAAAGCTGTAAAGCACGCTTTCGGTGCCCGCACTATCCAGGCGGTAAACGGTGCCTCCACCTGTGGCACCGCCGTAGGTCGTTGTGCCATAAATATTTCCGGACACGTCTCGGAGTAGGCTGCCTGAGGGTCCAGCCCCATCTGGATTTCCTACAAATTTGTAGATGGTGGTTAGGGCGCCGCCCCTTTCTAATTTGAAGATCGTGCCCGTGTTTGAGATCCCGCCAGATCCAGTCGTGCCGTAAAGGTTACCAGCAGGATCCAAAATCACCGCTCCGGGGTATCCGCCGCTTGTACCACCGTGGAAAGTGTGAATGACCCGATATTTTTGCGCATCGGCTGAATGGACAGCAAAGAATCCAAGCAATAGCAGGAAAGCTGCAGCTTCCGTAAGCGCTTTACGCAACATAATTAACCTCACTTTTCGTCCCTACAAATCATGATCGTGCAAGGGGTGTCTTATCAGCCACGCGGCATCCGTCAAGGATGAATCTTATCAGCGCAGGTAAAGGCCCTCAAATATTGTTAACAGATGGGATGAGAAGGCCGGTCTCCGGACGGGATGCTGTACGCTCCCAAGTTATCGACGTGCTCAAGGCACAGATAAAAAGGAGACCGGCAATGAAGAAGGTTAGCACTGTAGTGGCGAAGTAGAGCAGGAATATTTCGCAGCCGAACGACTAACGATCGGCTTGGATCTGGGAGATCGCAACAGCTGGTACTGCGTGCTGGATGAAACCGGCCAGATTCAACTGGAGCAGCGCGTGCGCACGAATGCGAAAGCGCTGAGCGAAATTTTCGGCGGGATGCCGCGCAGCCGGATCGCGCTGGAAACCGGGACGCATTCGCCGTGGATCAGCCGATTGTTGAGTGAGGTGGGACATGAAGTCATCGTGGCGCATGCGCGCAAAATGCGGCTGATCGGGGAGAGCCGCAAGAAAGACGATCGGCTGGATGCGCAGACGCTGGCCCGGTTGGCGCGGATCGATCCGGAACTGCTGTGTCCGGTCAAGCATCGCAGTGCGAAAGCGCAAGCCGATCTGACGGTGATTCGAGCACGAGCCGGACTGGTGCGGGCGCGCACGGCGCTGGTAAACACCGCACGCAGCTTGGCCAAGAGCTATGGCGAGCGGTTGCGCGGGTGCAACGTGCGCAACATGAATCCGGAAAAAGCCGAAGAGCTCGAGTCCGGAACTGCAAAGTGCACTGGAGCCGCTGTTGGCCGCGATCGAAGTCCTTGAGTGAACAGATCGCCGAGTACAACGAGCGCATCGAAGCGCTGGCCGCACAGAGCTATCCGCAGGTGGCGCTGCTGAAGCAGATCAAGGGCGTGGGCACGCTGATCGCGCTGACCTTCCTGCTGACGCTGGAAGACCCGCATCGCTTCCGCAAGAGCCGCGACGTGGGCTGTTATCTGGGCCTGCAGCCCGGACGGAGGAACTCCGGCCAGAGCGAGCCGCAGATGCATATCAGCAAGGAAGGCGATCCTTATCTGCGCACGCTGCTGGTGCAGGGAGCACAGCATATTCTGGGACCGTTTGGCATCGACTGCGATTTCGGCGCTGGGGACTGAAGCTGGCCGAGCGCGGCGGGAAAGAGCGGAAGAAGCGAGCCATCATTGCCACGGCGAGAAAGCTGGCGGTGTTGCTGCATCATTTGTGGGTGAGCGGAGAGGTCTACGAACCGTTGCACAACAGCAGCCGCGTGAACGTGCCGTAGCTGCGTAAAACAAAACGCAAAACCAAAGTCAAAACCGTTCCAGGAAGAGGAAAGACAAAAGCCAAAGCCGAGTTCCGGTGACTGCGTTAATCGCCTGGCCCAGGTTCCACTCTTCAGAGAGTAGAACCAGAGGTCGCCAAACAGATGGCAGCACCGGCTGAACCGAGAACGCCCAACCTGCACCGAGCGAAACGAATCGCTCCTCGAGAGTGCGGATGGAAGCATGGCGACAGTGGCTCCTCGGCAAGAGAAAAACGTTGTTCAACAAAGCAAAAACAAAATCGACTTGACTCCGACCGGCCTTCTCATGGAAGGCGTTTACACTCATTGACCGACAACAGCACTACGGCCGACTGCAAAGCTGTGCGCTCCGGGCTCGCCAGTGAACCGGCTTGTCCTGCATGGCGAAGCCAGATCCTGATTAACCGGGCATTATACTGCCAGAGATTGTCCACTCACCCACAAAACGCGGATGAATGCGCCACGCGCCCAGAGGCTTGTCCGTGCGCCCCGCCGCTCAGGGAGTTTGTGCTCCCTGAGCGCGGGACGAATCGCTTAGTTCACCCGGGTTCTTGCTGTGGCCGAATTGTTGGTGAGGTTGGGATCGAAGGTCTTCGAAGTAACTTGCGCTTTATCGGTGATGGTGCTGCCTGAAGGCGCAGTTACGTTCAGCACCAGAGTCACAGTGAAGTTCGCGCCTGACGCAAGCGATGCCGCCTGGCATTTCACTGTGCCGGTGCCGCCGACAACTGGTGCAGTGCAAGAACCAGACGTGGTGCTTACGCTGCTGAATGTCGTTCCCGTAGGAGTAGTGTCGGACATCTGCACTGTCGTCGCCTGATCGGTTCCACCGTTGGTTACGACGATAGTGTAAGTGATCGTGCCTCCGGTAGTGACTTGTCGTGGCGCGCTGTTAGTGACAGACAAATCGGCGGACAGTTTGAATTTTGTGACAAAGGCATCGAGCAGACCGCCATTGCAGGTTCCGTCGGTTCCGCACTGGGTTTGAAAGGCTCCGGGAGTGGTGATGAAGTTCGCAGACGATGTCGCGCCGGTCACGTATGCGTTCCCGGTTGTATCGATCGCGATGGCCGTCCCGTAATCGGTGCTGTTGCCTCCCAGATAAGTCGAGAATAGAAACTGCGAGCCGGTGCTGTTCAACTCGGTGACAAAGGCATCTTCCGTGCCTCCGCCATATGCCGCTTGCACTGCGTTGGCCAGCGGAAAGTCGACGGAGTCGGTTTCTCCGACCACCCAAGCGTTGTTATTCGCGTCCAGCTTCATGCCTTCGATCTGCGAATAGTTTTCGTCGCCGCTTCCGCCAAGATAGGTGGAATAGACGAGCGCGCTTCCCTGCGGATTGAGCTTGAGAATGAAATTGTCTCCGCAGGCAAAAGTAGCGGGATTGCAGCCGGCAGAGGCACCGCCAAATATGGGCTGCGCCGAGCCTGGAGTAATCGGAAAGTCGGTGGAATCGGTTCCGCCATAGAGGTAGACGTTCTTGGCACTATCCAACGCAATTCCGGTGACTGCGTCGCCGCTGCTTCCACCGATGAAAGTGGAGAAGACGAGCGCGGAGCCTCGGCTGTTGAGTTTCGTGACGAAGCCGTCGAATAAGGCGTTGCAGTTTCCATCGGTGCCACAGGTGATGTCAAATGCGCCCGCGGTTGTTGGGAAGTTCGGCGAGCCCGTCATGCCTACGACGTAAACGTTGTTCGAGGAATCGATGACGACGGTGTAAGCAGCGTCTACGCCCGGTCCCGAACCTCCCAGGTAAGTGCTGAATACAAGCGCGGTTCCGGTTGCGTTCAGCTTGAGGGCGCCTCCAGTAAGAAGCGACAAGTTAGGGTTGGTGGTTTGAAAAGCACCGGGCGTCACCGGGAAATTCGTTGAGTTCGTGATTACGGCGCTGTAAAGATTTCCGCTCGCATCCAGAGCGGCCCCGCTGAGCTCATCGCCGCCACTTCCGCCGATGAATGTGGAGTAGACGAATGCATTTCCGCCGGAATTCAGCTTGAATGCAAATCCGTCTCCGTACAAACCCGTAGTGTCTCCGGCGTAAGTTACCTGGAAGGCGCCGACCGTGGTTGGAAAGTTTGACGAGAAGGTGTCACCGACAACGTAGGCGTTGCCGGAAGCGTCGATCGCGATGCCGCGCCCGATTTCGTCGGAAGTGCCGCCGACGAAGGTCGAGTAGATCAATGCCGAGCCAGTGGGATTAAATTTGGTGACAGCTACATCTCGTCCGCCGGAGTAAGTCTGGATGTTGTGGAGGACGGGGTAGTCCACCGACTCGGTTCTGCCCGCCACGTATACGTTCCCGGTCTTGTCTACAGCAATGCCGTTCATGCGGTCGTTGGAACTGCCTCCGAGATAGGTGGAGAAGCTCAGCACAGGATCAATGACCAGCTCGCGTGAGTGATCGTATGGTCCCACTTCGAAAGCGAGCGTGTCTCCGCGGAGAACATAGCTTCCTGTTATCTGGCGGCGTTCGCCGTTTATCGTTTGATAGATTTGCGCTGCCTGAAATTCCAGACTATGCATGCGCGCGGCGATCTGAACCGCGCCACCGGCGTTCTTCTTCATAACAGCGCCTTCGACCTTCCACGCGATTTTCGCGGGGTCGGCGCCGGGCTTCACCACGAAATCGTATTCGAGGTGGTTTCCATTTCCGTAGTAAACCAAGTCCACTCCGGGATAGATGTCGGAGTAGCGCACCCTGGCGAATTGTGGAACCGCCGTGTGCCATTTGGCGGGGTCGTTGCCGATCAGATAGTTACTGACGCCGGGAAGCGGTTGCTCCGCGGAAATTTTGGCGGCAGCGTTTGGCTTTTCGAGTTTCAAGCTGAGCACTTCAGGCGGGCGGGGGCTCAGCGCAGACTTGCCCGCGCCGTCATGGTTGCCGATTTTCAAGACGGCCCCGGCCGTCGTCAGAAACAACACCCCTCCGCCGAGGTGTGAAACAAATACTGCTTCGCTATCCGTTTGTCCCCTGTTCGGTTCGAATGAGAGCGGCAGACGAGCAAGCTGCGCGCGGGTTGAGGTGGTATTTTGCGCCACGCCCGACGCAACCAGACACAAGATCGCGGTCAACAGAAACGTACGTCTCACGGGGATGCCTCCACTGGCAAAAAGATAGGGGGAGAAAAAACGACGACAGTTTTTATCACACTTCGTGCAGGAAAAGGAAGAAATCGCCGGCTAGCTGCTGTGCAGTTTGGAGACACACAAACGTGTAGAGCCCTTTGTCCATATCCTATTCGTTATTACTCAAGAATGAACTGCCTGGCGAGAAGCGCGCGGGACGCGTTGGTCACGGTTCGTGACAGGTGCGGCCGGCCGATCGGACTCGAACCGGATTTCCTTTCCCACTGTTTACGCCCGTACCGTTTTGTTGATTACTACCGTAATGGCCGTTGACAAAGCCTTGACATGATTTTTTTGCTCCTCCGGCATGATTGGTGACACCTTGAGGGGGCGGATCGTGAAGAAGCGGGGGCTCGTCATTTGGATGTGTCTTACGGCTTCACTGTTTTGTGGGGCACAGCAGACCTCCGTCTCGACTCCGCCTGTCACTGAGGATGCCAAGCCGGTTCCGGTGCTCTCAGGGGGCGTCGCATTCATCCCTACGTGGGATGCCGGCCAACCTACGCTGGTCTCTATTGTCTCGCCCGTGGTGCTAGTGCCCCTCGGCAGCAATTTCATCCTTGAGTCGCGGGGGGCATTCGAAGGCGACTTCGAGCGCCGCAATGGAGACTCAGGCGACTTTACAGGAGCGGTCAATAAGTCGCTCGATTATTTGCAACTCGACTACATCGGAAACCGATATGTCGCCGTTACTGCCGGGCGGTTTCTAACTCCTTTCAACATCTTCAACGAGCGGTTCTATCCCAATTGGATTCGCAATACGCAAACCGATCCCCTGATTTTCCCCATTGGGACTGGAAGCGACAATGGAGTCATGCTTCGAGGCGGCATCGCCCTGAACAAGCGGGTGACGCTGAACTACGCGACTTACTTCTCTGCCCTATCGACTGCGAGTCATCTCGAATCTGAGCGCCACGCGGGCGTGCGGGCCGGGGTATTTCTACCTCGCGAACGGTTGGAGATCGGCGCCAGCCTTCAACACCAGCTTCAGGATGAGCGGTTGAACCGTTACGGATTTCACATGCAATGGCAGCCGATCCGCATTCCGTTTGACTTGAGAAGTGAGGGGACGTACTCGCGAGTCGAAGGGAACGGTCTGTGGATCGAAGGCGCGTTTCGTTTCCGCAATGCGAATGCGATGCCACTGCGGCGTACCCAAATGGTGTTGCGCACACAGGGTTTTCATACTGGCAGCGTTGCGGGCGTGAACCAGAATCTTCCTGACAGCGATACGAAACGCACAGAGTTCGGAGTGAACTACTACCTGAACGATGGATGGAAGGCGCTAGCAAGCTATGGACGAACCTTCACTGCCGCAGGCGACAGCAACATCTGGACGGTGGGGATGACTTACCGATTCGTTCTCCCCCTGGGGCCGAGACAATGAACTTCGCACAGAGAGTTTCAATTGTATTGATTGTTGGCGCGGCTTCGCTGGCCTTCGCCGGTTCAGCGGGAAAACCGTCGGAGACGATCTCTCCGAGTCCGACCATTTCGGCAAATGAGCTTAACGAGCAATGGATGATTGAAGGCGAACAGCGGTTCCGTACGAACTGCGGGCGATGCCATCAACCACCGCGAAAGTTGTCGCCCAGGGAGATGGCGATCGCGGTCCGGCAGATGCGGGTTCGCGCGATGCTTACGGAAGACGATATGAAATACATTTTGTATTACGTGACTCACTAATGCGGAAGCGTGTCCATCTCGTGTTGATCAGTTGTGTTTTGGTCGCCGTGTGCCAATCGCAGTCAGGGGTGCCAACGCAGCCGCGGGTCATCGAATTGACCGCGGGCCGGGATAGCCGCTATCGCGAGGGCCGAAAGATCGCGCCTACCATTGAGGTTCGCGCGGGTGAGCCGCTGATTTTGCGGATCACGGCGGTGCGAGCGGAAACTGTGGCGCGCGATGGCAGTGTTCACGGACTCGCCTTGCTCAATAAGAACTCCGAGGCCGTATCTGGTTGGAAATTTTTCTTACACGCCGGAGTGCAAGATCTTGCGGTATCTGCACCGGATCAACCCGGCCGCTACAGCGCCGTGTGCACTGTCATTTGCAGTGACGGGCACGAAGGCATGGGGTTCACTCTGATAGTGACCGAACCGGAGAAAAAGGAGTAATGGTGGTGAAATCATTCGCAATTTTCGTGTTGCTGCTAGGCTCGATCACTGTAGCGACGGCTGGAACTGCCAAATCCGTTTTTCGTGGGGAGATTTCTGACACGCAGTGCGCGATGAATGTGCACTCCCTAAGCCGTTCGCATGAAGAGATGATTACGAAGAACACCATGGGTACGGACCCGGCGTCGTGCGCAAAGGCCTGTGTCCGGCGAGGCGGAGAGTGGGTGCTTCGCTCAGGGGACGACGTTTACCGGCTGAAGAACCAGGCAGGCATGGAGGATTTCGCGGGCGAAAAAGTTCAGATCACGGGCACACTCGACACGAAGACCAATACGATTGAGAACACCGGAATTGAAGTGATGGCGCCAAAAGGCGCTGCCCACTAGATTGTTACTGGTCGTACGTCTCGTAATGTGTGGAGAACGGCTCCAGTTCGAGCAGGAAATCCTTATCGAAGCCATAGTATTTCGCCACGTTGATGTCGTCTCCAGCGAAAGCCCGGATCGCCTCCTCTGAGTCCCAGAACGTGACCATCAAAAAATGTGCGGTGTCGCCGTCGATACGACGTAATGCAAAAGCACCTTGATTGCCGGGAGTCGAGCGGTAATCGGGGATGGCGACGGTTCGCATCAGGTTTAGATACTCGTCGCTTTTGCTTGCCGGGGTTGTGCCATGCCAGATTCGGGTGATCATGTTGAGGCTCCTTCACGAACTCTGCCGTTCGGTCCTGTTAGGTTTTGCGCATCCAGACATTCCATGTGACTGGGCCGGCCTCCTCATCGCTGATAGGATGGCCCGCCAACTTGAGAGCCAGTTTGATTTGACCCTGGTGGTAGCCTTCGTGCCAGATCATGTGCTGGAGCATGAGGATCGGGTGGTCGTAGTGAAGTTCCATGGCACGGCCTGCCTCGATTCTCCCTTTCACGGCATCCCGCACCGCCTGAGCGCTGTCATTCAGGCTCTGTGCGATGCGACCGAGGTCGCGCTCGGCGGCCCATTCTGTATCGGGCAGCTTTCTGGCGAACTCGGGGGCGTCTTCGAAGACGAGCACAAGTCGTACATAGTGGATGTGTGTGAATAATTGCGCGACGGTTGGGCCGCCATCCATCGCCCTGACGTCCAGCCCGCCGGCGGGGAGAACGCGGAGCAGGTTGACCAGGATGGCGTTGTTGCGGTCCCAGGACTCGAGCAAAATGTCTAGCAGAGGCTGCTCTGCTGTGTTCAGCATATTTATGTTCCCGTTTGTTAACTGAGAAATTGTAGCGAAAGTGCTGCGGGACCGTTATCGAACCGGCTCTAGACGTGCAAAAGAGCGCAGCGAACTACTGTCGGTTCCGCGGCGCGGTTCTTAGGGGCGAATCTGTATTTTCTTGGCGGTTGAGCCGGCCTCCTGCAGGAACTCCCTCCGGCAATTACAGATTCGCCACCTGGAAGTCGAAACGGTCCGCAGCATCCCAGTAGCGATGAAACCAGAGGAACGTAAGCGCATGTATGAGCTGTGCGACTTGATCGAGAAAGAGGCGGATCACGCGAAGGCGATCCAGCTCATCGAAGAACTAAACTGTTTACTGCGGCCGAAAGCGCAGCCACCGTGTGACCCGGAAGATATCTAAGACGCCACGCAAGTCCGCTCTATCGCGGCTACTCCTTTTTTCGGTTCTTCGTTCTTAGGCTCGTCTTCGGGGGCGGCGGCGTCTGGGGCAGACTTGCTTTTTTCGACGTATTGCACGATCACCGAGATGCGCCGGTTCGAGGCATCTTCGGGACTGGTGGGGACGCGCAGCCACTGGTCGGCGTATCCGCGAACCTGCACGACCTGATTGGGAGCGAGGCCGTTGATTTCCATGAGGCGGCGAGCGGCGTTGGCGCGGTCGGTGGAGAGTTCCCAATTGCTATAGTCGCCTTTCCCCGCGTAGGGCTTGGAGTCGGTATGGCCCTCGATGGAAATCTTGTTGGGCAGTTTGCCCAGTTCCTTGCGCTAGCGTAATGAGCAAGTCTTTGCCGTCGCCTGTGGGACTAGGTTTGCCGGATTCAAAGAACATACCTTTGTCGGATTCGAGTAACTCAATGCGCAAACCTTCCGCTGTGACGGTCATCTCCAGGTGGTTCTGAAGTTTTTCGAAGTCAGCCATTTTGCGGACGGCTTTTTGCAATTCCTCTTTCAGCTTGGGCATGTCTTCTTTGGAAAGCGCGAAACTCTCGCCTGAGCCGTTCTGATCGGTGCCGACAAGCTTGGAAGTGCCAGAGGGATCTTTGAAATAACCGCCGACGGCGACCTGGATTTGCTTGCTGCTGTTCATCAACCAGAGGACGATGAATAGCGCCATCATCGCGGTAACGAAATCGGCGTAGGCAACTTTCCATGCCCCGCCGTGGTGGCCACCATGGCCTCCTTTCTTCTTGATCACGATGATAGGACGGCTGCTGCCTTCCATGATTATTCCTAAGCTGAAGCGGCGGCTGCGGCGGGGGGTGAGGCGGCGCCGCCACCCCGGCAAGTCTGCTCGACTTCTTTGAAGGAGGGTCGAACGTGGCCCGGGACCGCGCGGCGCGCGAACTCGACTGCCATGATGGGAGCGGTACCTTTGAGGAAAGAAACCATCAGCACGCGCAAGACGCCGAGAAACGCGGCTTCTTCGTCGGCGATCTTCGCCATGTTGGCGGCGAGCGGGCCAACGAGTCCGTAACAGAGGAGGATGCCGAGGAAGGTGCCAACAAGTGCAGCGGCGACTTTCTCTCCAATCTCTTCCGGAGGTCCGCCCAACGCGCCCATGGTGATGACGACTCCGAGGACGGCGGCGACGATACCGAGGCCGGGCAAGGAATCGGCCATGGTGCTCAAGGCGGATACGGGCATCGTGGAATCGTGGTGATGCACTTCCATATCGAGATCGAGCAATTGGTCGAGATCGAAGGGCTCGACTCCGGTGATCGCCATGCGCAGCGTATCGCACATGAACGCCATCGCGTGGTGATCTTTCACGAGGGCGGCGTTCTTCGAGAGTATGGGACTCTTTTCCGGCTCTTCGACGTCGGTTTCCAGCGACATCAATCCTTCTTTACGGGCTTTGTTCAGCAGGTCGTACATGGTCTTGAGCAGTTCAAGGTAGCGCTGCTTGGTATATTTCGATCCGCCAAAGACACCAACAATCCCACCCACAATTTGCTTGAGGATATGCAGGGGGTTCGCCACCAGCACGGTTCCGGCTCCAGCGCCTGCGATGATCAACAACTCGGCGGGCTGGATGAGGACTTTGAGGTGGCCGTGCTCCATCAGGTAACCGCCGAGCACCGCGCCGAATACCACCACGATTCCGATAATGGCAAACATGACCGCTTAGTTCTCCCGCGAGTTCTGTTGTTCGAGCTTCTTGTCGTGCGCGGGCTGCGCGCGTTGCAGAAGCGACTCGATGGTGTCACCCGATTCGACCAGACCGCGTCCCACAGAAACTTCGACCGACAGCGAATCGCCCCACCACTGAATGGCCGAGCAACCGACAATGCGCTCAATGTCGTGGGCGGCGCGCTCGAGATCGATGCGGCTGCAATCGGAGACGATGGCGAGAAACTGCTCCTCCTGCCAACGTCCCAGGAACGCATCGGGCAATGCGTGTTTCATCGTCTGCGCAACTACGTGAAGGATGGCTTCGACGGCTTCGCGTCCCCGGGTTTCCCGGAGGTGGCGAAGTTCATGGACTTCCATGAGCAACACCCCGAAAGGTAAATTGTGTTCGACATGGCGCGAGAGGCTCTCGCGCAAGTGGGACTGAGTAAAGCCATGATTGGGCAGCCCGGTCGCAACGTCGAGACAACCGTACATGGCGAGATGCGATTGATGACGATCGGGGGCGAGCACAGAACTGGCTTCCTCGAAGCTTTCGGCAGCGCCGACCACCGAGCCATCGCGTGAGCGGATGGGGGAAGTAAAGATGCGTAAGGGGATACGGTGTCCAGATTTATGTCGCAAGTAGACGTGAGCTTCTCGAGGACGCCCCTCCTGAAGCGCGCTCACTAAAGGGCAGGTGGCGCCGTGGAGGACGGTTCCCGTGTCGTCGCAGTAAGCGAGCAGGTCTTCGCGGCAAAGGCGTCCGACGACTTCGTGGCGCATATATCCGGTGATGCGCTCTGCGCCTTGATTCCAGAAGACGATCTTCAGTTCGCGGTCGACGAGGTACACGCCAGTGTGCAAAGTGTTGAGGACGTGCTGAAAGATTTCAGGATCGTGCAATCCCGCCATGCCCAGGCTCCAATAGCTCTATCGGCAGGTACGGAAAAGAGGTTAGGCAGCGGCTAAAGCCGGTCTTGCCAGGTGGGTTGGTGGCACGCCTGAAGGCATGCCCTGATACGAGGCAACGCATCTCAAGTAGACCTTAATCAGTAAGACCGGGGTCGCCGTGGCCGGCGGGACGTCGGCGTACTAGTCGGCGGGCATGGCGGCGGGTTGGCGGACATTGACGCGTGGCGAGGCTGCGCGGGGAGCGGATTCGGCCTCGAGCCACTTCTTGATCTCGGGGAGTGCCGCGCGGGTGACCAGTTCTCCGGCACGGACAAGCTCGGCGCTGTGTTCGAAATCGTCGTACTTGAATCCGTTGACATCGGGTTCGATCACCAAGTCGGAGGCCTGCTTCCACACTCCGCAGTTCATCTCTTGTGCGATGGCGAAGCATTGTCCGATCACGTCGAACAGGTGACGTGGGCCATCTTTGTTTGTCCAGGTTCCTTTCAAGTGAACCGAGAGCACGCGGTCAGCGCCCATCTCGCGTAAAGGCACGGAAGGCACGGCGTGCGAAAGCATACCGTCGACCAGCATGCGTCCACGAATCTTTACCGGAAGGAACATTCCTGGGTAGGCGCAACTGGCGCGCACCGGGTCAAACAGTGGGCCAGAATGAAAAACCACGCCTTCTCCGGTGGAGAAGTCCGTTGCAGTGACGGCAAGCGGAATATCGAGTTCTTCGAAGGATTTCACTTTCAAGAGGCTGCTGAGAAATCCGATCATGCGCTGGTTCGAAGCAAAGCCGAGGCGCGAGAGTGTCCACTGCGCGAAATGCTTGAAGCGTACACGAGTGGCCATCTGTTCGAGTTCAGCGGGAGAAACGCCGCTACAGTAGGCGGCTCCAATCAGCGCGCCCACGCTGGTACCGGCAACGAAGCTGACGGGGATATTTTCTTCTTCGAGGACTTTGAGAACGCCGACGTGCGCGATACCGCGAGCGAAGCCGCCGCCGAGGGCGAGTCCAATGCGGGGAAGGTTTGGCGCAGCAACGGAGTTGAGCGCGCGCCCGGAGAATTCGCGTCCGAACGCCTGAACCGACCGCAAGATCTTGCCTAGACTCTTCAGAGAGACCCCACTCAACCCCGCTCTAGCCACCCTACATACAGCAACTAAGATGCCAGCGAGTCCCATTATGGTTTCGCAGTTCGACGAGCGGCGCCAGTTACGGGCGAGAGATTACTGCTGGGGACGGTGACTAACTCCCTTAATCCTGATAAGTTAGGGGCCATGGTCCGCGAGATCTCAGCTGGGGGAGTGGTGGTGCGATGGGCTGGGGAAAGCTGGGAAATGGCGGTAATCGAGCCGCAGAAAGAGCCTTCCGACTCTGGGAAGAGTGCCAAAAAAGGTGTCCGCAAAGTGACACTGGCTTTACCAAAAGGGCTGGTCGATCCGGGAGAGAAACCCGATCAGACGGCCCTGCGCGAGGTGCGAGAGGAGACCGGGCTGACGGCCTCGGTCATCACCAAGCTCACCGACATCAAGTATGTTTACGTGCGATCTTGGCGAGATAAGCAGCGCGTCTTCAAAATCGTCAGCTTCTACCTGCTACGGTACGAATCAGGCAAGATCGATGACGTCACCGACGCGATGCGGGTGGAAGTGAAGCAGGCGCTTTGGATGCCGCTCGACGAGGCAGTCAAGAAACTTGCCTATCGCGGCGAACGTGATGTAGTTCGCCGTGCCCAACAATATTTGGAAACTCATTCGGAGGTTTGATTCATGCCCAGTGCGCGGCCGCATATCGAGAAGCACTTTACCGCAGGGAATTTTGTGCGCGACGTCGTGATCGGCATGTCAGACGGACTGACTGTGCCTTTCGCGCTGGCCGCCGGCCTTTCGGGCGCGGTGCAGAATACGCGGTTGATTGTGGTAGGAGGGCTGGCGGAGATCGCCGCGGGTTCGATTGCCATGGGCCTGGGCGGATACCTAGCTGCGCACGGAGACGCCGAGCACTACCAACAAGAAAAAGAACGCGAAGAGCGCGAGATTGTGGAGATTCCAGAAGAAGAGAAGGCGGAGGTGGCCCGGGTATTTCAGGCTTACGGGATCACGGAAGCGCAGAGCGTCCCAATTGTCGAGGCGCTGAGCGAACATCCCAAGGCGTGGGTTGATTTCATGATGCGGTACGAGTTGGGATTGGAAGAGCCTGATCCGAAGCGGGCGCTAACCAGTGCGGCCACGATTGCGATGTCATATATTGCCGGCGGGTTCATTCCCCTGGCCCCTTACATGGCGCTGTCGAATGCGGGGACAGGGTTGAAGATGTCAGCGATCGTGACTCTGGCGGCGCTGGGGATTTTTGGCTTCATCAAAGGGCGCTTTACGGGCACTCCTCCGCTTCGCGCGGCGTCACAAACAATGGTGATCGGTGGACTTGCAGCGGGTGCCGCATTTGTGCTTGCGAAACTGATTGCATAGTATTGAATCTAAAAGATTTAACTTGACATCGCAGGGGTGAAATTCTAGGATGAGTTCAACTTAATAGGGCGCATGTCGTTGCCATCCTCACCCCACATCTAAGACGACATGCGCCCGGTTGTTTTTGTGGGCGTTTTTCTTCGACATGGATGCCAGGTTTAAAGTAGCGCCGGCCTCCCGCCGGCAACTTATCTCCGTGTGCGTGGCCGTTCTGCTGGTTTTCCTTGCCAGCAGTTGGGCGAAACCCAAGCAAAAGACGGTTTCCAGTGTGGTCGACGCGGAATACGTGTCGGCACTCGCTACAGCGAACCGCTTCTTACATGCTTGGCAGGTACAGGACCACGAGACTGGAGTGCTGCTGATGACCGACGCGGCCAAGCAACACAGTTCGGAGGATCGACTGGACGCGTTCTTTTCGGCGGGAGACTCGATCGAAGAGGGATTCGAAATCGCGCACGGTAAGAAGCTGCAGGCAGGACGTTATCGCTTCCCGGTTGCTCTGTGGCAAACCATTTCGGGAAAAAACCGCAAACCTCATCCGCGTTTTTCTGAAATCATCGTGGTCCGCACTGGCAAAGACGACTGGGCCATAGATAAACTGCCGTAGACGAGATTTCCGATTTTCCATTTCCAATTGTCAATTCAAGCGGCGCCAATCACGGATGCCGGGTTTTAGATTGGCAATTGGCAATCGAAAATTGAAAATTCTATGAAAAGCATTCATAAGGTTGCCATCCTGGGCGCTGGAACCATGGGCGCCCGCATAGCCGCTCACTTCGCGAACGCTGGCGTTCCCAGCTACCTATTCGACATCGTGCCTCCGGATGCCGACGGTCCCGCACGCAACAAGATTGCCGCAGCCGGACTCGATGCTGCCAGGAAATCGAAGCCTGCGGCGTTTATGGACGTGTCGCTCGCAAGCCTGGTCACGGTGGGCAACTTCGATGACGACCTGAAGAAGCTTGCTGAAGTTGACTGGATCATCGAGGCGGTGGTGGAAAACCTCGAGATTAAGCGCGCCCTGCTGAAGAAGGTAGACGCGGTGCGCAAGCCGGGGACGATCATCACCACCAATACCAGCGGACTTCCGGTCGGCGAAGATCGCGGAAGGGTTTCCCAACGACTTCCGGCGGTCTTGGTTTGGCACGCATTTCTTTAATCCTCCGCGCTACATGCGGTTGCTGGAGCTGATTCCTACTTCAGAGACCGATCGCGCGGCACTTGATGCCGTGGCTCATTTCGGCGACGTGCATCTGGGCAAAGGCATTGTGTATGCGAAAGACACGCCGAATTTCATCGGCAATCGCATTGGGACATTTTCGGTCCTCAACGTGATGCGGCTGATGCAGGAACTCGATCTTTCGATTGAAGACGTTGATGCGCTTACGGGACAGGCTGTCGGCTGGCCCAAATCGGCGACGTTTCGCACGATTGATCTGGTGGGACTAGACATCTTGGGGCACGTGGTCGGCAATATGACGCAGAATGTGCGCGATGAGCGCAGCGATCTCAACCTTCCCGATTTCTACAAGCAGATGCTCGAGCGCAAGTGGCTGGGCGACAAAACCAAGGGCGGCTTCTACAAGAAGAGCAAAGGCGCGGACGGCCAGGAAGAGCGGATGGCGCTCGACTGGAAGACGCTGGAATATCGTCCGCGACAGAAGCCGAAGTTCCCTGTCCTGGAGATGGCGAAGAACGTCGAGGACACCGGAGCGCGTGTTCGCATGCTGCTGGGGATGGATGGCAGCACTCCGCAAAAGGGCGACAAAGCGGGACAGTTTCTTTGGCAAGCGCTTTCGGATCTGTGGATCTACGCAGCTAACCGCATTCCCGAGATCTCAGACACAGTCGTCGAGATCGACCGCGCGATGAAGTTGGGATTCAACTGGGAAATGGGTTCTTTCGAGCTTTGGGATGCGGCTGGCGTCGAAGCAACCGTCGCAAGGATGAAAAAAGAAGGCAAGCAAATTCCCGCCAACGTGGAGAAGATGCTCGGCGTGGGGCAGAAGACATGGTACGGCGATGATCCTAAGGCTACTTCAGGGCGCAAGTATTGGGAGCTGCGCACCGATAACTGGGAGCCGGTGCAGGTTCCGCCGGGCGTGTGGTCGGTGATGACTGCTAAGAAGTCGAACGGTGTAGTGAAGAAAAATTCGGGCGCGTCACTGGTCGATCTGGGCGACGGCGTCGGCTGCCTGGAATTTCATTCCAAGATGAATTCCCTGGGCGCCGACATCATGAGCTTGATTACCCAGACGCTCAAGCCGGGAGGTCCCGGAGATAATTTCGAAGCCTTCGTCATCACCAATGACGCTACGAATTTTTCTGTCGGCGCGAACCTGATGCTGCTGCTGATGGCGGTGCAGGAAGAAGAGTGGGATGACGTAGACATGGTCATCCGCCAGTTCCAGAACATGACGCAGGCGATCAAGCTCTCGGCTAAGCCGGTTGTGGTAGGCGCGTTCGGCCTGTGCTTGGGCGGTGGCACGGAGATTTCGCTGCACGCTCCGGCCCGCCAGCCGCATGCAGAGCTCTATACAGGGTTAGTGGAAGTGGGAGTGGGGTTGCTTCCCGGCGGCGGCGGTTGCAAAGAGATGCTGCTGCGCGCGGTCGATAGCGCAGCGTCGATCCGAAAGGATGGGCGCGGAGAATCGGTCGAAACCATGGAAGCCATGAAGAAGGCCTTCGAGACGATTGCCACGGCCAAGGTGGCAACGTCGGCGCATGAGGCGCGCGGGCTGGGCTTTCTCTCTGACTCCGACAACATCTCGATGAACCGCGAGCGCGTGCTGGCCGATTGCAAGGTGCGTGCGCTCGAACTGGTGCGCGCGGGATACGAGCCTCCGCAGCCGCGGACCGACATTCCAGCGCCGGGCGAAAACATTCTTGCTGCTTTGAAGATGGGCGTCTACCTCATGCGACAGGGCGACTACATCACCGATCACGAGGTGAAGCTGGGCAATAAGATCGCCGAGGTCCTGTGCGGCGGCAACGTCACGCCGGGGACTCCGGTAAGCGAGCAGTACATTCTCGATCTGGAGCGGGAAGGGTTCAAATCCTTGTGCGGCGAGAAAAAGACGCAGGAGCGGATTCAGTACACCTTGAAGACGGGGAAAGCTTTGAGAAATTGATGATTGTTGATTTTTGATTGTTGATTTGAAAACCTCGCCTTGACTAGACCAGTTCAGCCAAGCGAATCAGCACGTGACCAAAGAGATGCGGAACGGTGCTCTCGCCTGTGTCGGCCCTGTGTGGTGTGTTTAAATTCCTCTATTGGCTGCTCCCGCAAAAAAGAAAGCTGCCCCTGCGCCATCCACGCCTGAGGGGCTGTTCGCTTCTCCGGGGAAGCGCAACGTCATCGTGTGTCTGCTGATCGTCGTCGCGACACTGCTGGTGTACAACCCGGTGAACCGGCATCCGTTTGTCAACTACGATGACACGGGATATGTGACGGACAATCTGCACGTGCGCCAGGGTCTGAGTTGGGATGGAATCGTTTGGGCGTTTACCACTACCGAGCAGGCAAACTGGCATCCGCTGACCTGGATTTCGCATGAGGTCGATTACTCGCTGTTTCATCTGAATCCGGCGGGACATCACTTTGTCAATTTGCTGATTCACGCTCTGAATGCAGCCCTGCTGTTTCTGGTGCTGATGTGGGGCACGAAGCGTTTGGGCGCGAGCTTGTTCGTCGCGATGCTGTTTGCACTGCATCCCATCAACGTGGAGTCGGTGGCGTGGATCGCGGAGCGCAAGAATGTCCTGAGTACTCTCTTCTTTTTGCTCGCGCTGGCCGCATATGGTTGGTACGCGGCCAAGCCCAGCGTGCAGCGCTATCTGGCGCTCGTCGTTCTATTCGCGATGAGCCTGATGGCGAAGCCGATGATGGTGACTTTCCCGTTTGTGCTGCTTCTGCTGGACTGGTGGCCGCTCGATCGATTGAAGGAAAACACGATCGGGAAACTGGTGCTGGAGAAAATTCCACTACTTGCGTTGTCGATCGCGAGTTCGATCATCACCATGATCGCGCAGCAGGCTGGGGGAGCAACGCGGTCGACGCTGCAATTTTCGCTGGGCGCAAGGATCGAGAATGCGATCGTGGCCTACGCAATGTATTTGTGGAAGATGGTTTGGCCCGCACGGCTGGCGCCGATGTATCCGTACCCTGTGGATGGGATCCCCGCGTGGCATGTGTTGTTGTCACTGATCGTCTTGCTCGGCATCAGCGCGATGGTCATTGTCTTCCGCGAAAAACGTTACCTGCTGGCCGGCTGGTTGTGGTTTCTGGGAACGCTGGTGCCGGTGATAGGACTGGTGCAGGTGGGCGATCAGGCAATGGCAGACCGTTATGCGTACGTCCCGCTGATTGGCATCTTCGTGATGATTGCCTTCTCGCTCGCCGATCTCGCCTGCGCTCGCAACATCGGCCTCACTCCGCGCGTGATCGCAATCTCGTGCATCTCTCTTGCACTTTGCTTCGCTACCTATCGTCAACTGGGATACTGGTCTAACAATCTCTATCTCTGGTCGCACACGCTGGCCATCACCCAGAACAACTTTATCGCTGAAAACAATATGGGCGGAGCGCTGCTGCTTGCGGGCCATGCTGACGAGGCGCATGAGCATTTTCTGCGAGCATCGCAGATCAATCCGCATGATCCTATGAGCCGGTCGAATCTTGGGGCGTATGCGCAAGATCATGGCGATCTGCGGCAAGCGGTGGAAGAATACGAAACGACGATTCGAGAGACGTCCGATCCTGCGCTGCTGGCCTCGACTTACGCGAACCTGGGCGGGGCGTATCGCGATCTCGGAGACGATGCGAAGGCGCTGGACAGCTACAACCACGCGCTGCAGTTGAATCCAAATCAGTTCAACGCATATCTGGGGATGGGACGTTTGCTGGAAAAGGAAGGCAAGCTTGACGACGCCATCGCCAACTACTCGCGTTCGGTGGCGATCACTCCAAGCGAGTCAGGCTACTTGCGATTGGGACACGCGCTCGAACAGGCGGGACGACGCTCCGAGGCACTGGCTGCATATCAGGAGGCGATGAAGATTGACCCTGACTCTGCGGAGGCGTCGGCAGCCGTCGCGAGGCTAAAACCTTAATTCTTCTGAGCGGAGTAATCACCACCTCCGCTCAGGATCACAGCGCTTTTCTCGGTCTACTTCTTCTCTGTAATCTCGACCGTGGCGCGGGTGTTCTCCCAATCCAGATACATGTGGCATCCGGTGCCCATTTCGTGGAAAGAAATGGTGAAGTTCTCTACCGGCGCGGCAGTCTTGCTCACGCTCATGTCCACGCGAGCGAGTTCGTCGCTCTCATACTTGTAGGGAATGCCCCACTCACCGGTTTTCTTATTAACGATGAGCGTCCACTTGTCGGCGTTGGGGACGGTGAAAATCGTGTAGTTTCCGGCGGGAATGTCTTTGCCATCGATGGTGACACCGGCGTCGGTCACGAAAGTTGTCGCTTCATTGGCGCCGGTCCGCCAGACTTCGCCGTAGGGCACGAGACCGCCGTAGATCTTGCGTCCCTTGGCGCGCGGGCTCGAGTAGGCGACTTTGATCGACTTGCCGTCGGCGAATTTGCAGGTAGCAGAGGCCGGCGGGCTTGGCTTTTGTGCAAACGACAGAACCGTAGTGAAGAGCAGAAGAACAAATGTGACAACCGCAGTACGCTTTTGCATGAGTCTCTCCTTCAGAGCAATCAGCATTCAGCGCTCAGCATTCAGCCATGACAACTGCGAAAAGATAGACAACAATTCCCTGAAACGCTGGCGCTGGTTTCTTAGACTAAACATCACAGTCTTGGATAGCAAATGCTTAGCGGAGCTGAGTGCTGACCGCTGACTGCTAGAATCTCCCCATGCCGGTATTCGACGAGAAACAGGAAGAACTGGAACATTTTGAGACCATGATGGGCGTGCCGCGAGGACGCTTGGCGGTGACGCTCGATACCATCACCGACGCCATGGCGCTGATCGGACAACACGGCGTCTATTGCCAAAGCCAGCGCTGGCCGGGCAAGCCAGTGATGGATATTCAGATGGTGATGAAGAATCTGACTGACGCGAAGGAATTGATTCAGAGCGTGATGGAAACTCTGAAAAATGAAACGGAAAAGCAATCCCGTCATGATGAGGCTTCAACCTAGTCTTATGCCCCTGTACTCAGACATCATGAGTGACTCAGACCCGAGGCGGAACTCTGCTCGTGTGGCGGCCTATAAACAGTATTTGCAATCGATCTCTGATCTCCTTCCCGCGGAAACTCGAGACTTTGTCATCAGCGACTGGTACTACTCAGACTTTCATCGCTGTCCCCATGACGCTTGGGTCGAAAATCTGGAAATCCTGGAGAATTCCTCGGGAGACCGAAGTCAGCATCGTGACATCGAGATTCGGCTGCGGCTTCTTTCGGCATCACACGCGGGTCATATTCACTTTCGCTATCAGAAGGTGCAAGCGTATGACTTTAACGCCACGCTGCAGGGTAGAAGCGGCAACGCTAAACACGAGGATTGGTTGGCCGACGAAATCAGCCTCGCCTCCGGAGGCCTCCAACATGAGATTCGGTTCAGCTCAGGGACCGTGTGGAAAATCGTCTGCGGCAGCGTGTCATATGAGTACACGCCCATAGAGGGCAAAGATCAGGGAACCCCGGAGTGGGCTCGCACCAAATGAAAAAATGATCAGCGAGTGTCGATGACACCAATCGGCAATTGGCGATCGAAAATCGTCAATCTCTTTTACACCAGCGAGTACTTCCCTCTCTCAATCATGGTCTGCGCGATTTGCTGGCGTAGTTCGATGGTGTTGAAGGGTTCGTATTTGGCCAGGCGGCGCAGGATGGCCAACTGGGTGCGCAGCATGTCTCCTTCGGCGACAGCAGCGATCACTTTTTTCGCGGCGGACTCGATCTTGTCCATGGCTTGCGACAGATAGACGCGGGTCATGGCGATCGGCAATGCGGCCGCTTTCTCTCCGTCACGTTCAGCGATTTTTTGCGCGCGCAGAACCGCGGATTCGATGGCGTACGTTTCGATGGTCATATCGGCGATAGCACCCATGACTTCCTGCTGATCTTGAATCGCCTGCATGTATTTCTGCGTGGCCGATCCGGCGACGAAGAGACCAAGTTTCTTGGCTTGCGCGACCAGTTTGCGCTCGTCGGCAAGCGGGCCTTCGAGGTCTTCGCTCATGCTTGGGCCGGAGAGGACTTCATCCATCAACTTCTTGATCGCCGGCATCAATGGCAGTTGTCCCGACATGGCACGCTTGAGCAGGAACCCGGTAATGATCATGCGGTTGATTTCGTTGGTGCCTTCGAAGATGCGGTTGATGCGGGCATCGCGATAGGCGCGCTCGGCGGGATACTCTTCGACGAAACCGTAGCCTCCATAGATCTGCACCGTTTCATCGACGACGTAATCAACCATCTCAGAGCCCCAGACTTTGATGATGGAGCACTCGACGGCGTACTCTTCAATCGCTTTGCGAGTTTCTTTCATCGCGTCGGCGGAAGTCTTGTCGACATCGGCGAGTGCGACATCCATCATGCCAACCGTGCGATAAACCAGCGCTTCGCCGGTGTAAATGCCGACGGCCATGTTCGCAATTTTTTCTCGCACCAAGCCGAAGTCGGCGATGACTTTATTGAAGGCCTTACGTTGCTTAGCGTATCCAATCGCATTGTTGAGCGCGACGCGGCCTCCACCGACGCACATGGCGCCCAGCTTGAAGCGGCCCACGTTCAGGATGTTGAAGGCGATGACGTGGCCTTTGGCGATTTCGCCCAGCAGATTTTCGACCGGTACTTTGCAGTCATTGAGAATGATTGGGCAGGTGGACGATCCGCGAATGCCCATCTTGTGTTCTTCGGCGCCGACGGAAAATCCGGGGAAAGTCTTCTCAACCAGAAACGCCGTGAACTTCTCGCCATCGATTTTCGCGAAGACTGTGAACAGGTCGGCGAAGCCGGCGTTGGTGATCCACATCTTTTCGCCGTTCAGGATGTAGTGCTTGCCATCAGGCGAAAGCGTGGCACGGGCGCGGCAGTTTAACGCGTCCGATCCGGAAGAAGCCTCCGATAAGGCATAGGCGCCGACGATTTCCCCTGCGGCGAGGCGCGGCAGGTATTTCTTCTTCTGCTCTTCGGTGCCAAAGTAAACGATGGGCAGCGTGCCGATACCGGTGTGGCCTCCCCAGGTGGTCGCGAAGCCGGCGTATTTGGCGATGTGATCGGCGATGACGGCGGCGGTGACCTTATCCATTTCGAGGCCGCCGTAGGCTTCGGGAATTTCAACCGAGCTGAGGCCGAGTTCTCCGGCCTTCCTCAGAAGATCGCGAGTCACGGAGAAATCTTTGTGCTCGATCTTCTCGACGTTGGGCAGAATCTCGTTGAGGGCAAACTCTTCCGCCGTCTGCGCGATGAGTTGGTGCTGCTCAGTGAAGTCTTCGGGAGTGAAGACTTCCGAGGTCTGACGTTCTTCGAGAAGAAAGCTGCCGCCGGAAATCTTGGTGTTGGGTATTGCGGTGGTGGCCATCAAAAACCTTTCCAACCACTGTTGAATAGATAACACTAAAGTTTATAAGCAGTGCCTGCGATTTGCCACTGAAGGGCGCGGGTACGAAAGGAGTTGCACCGTAATCGCGCTCTAGCGGCCATTTTGTGCTATTTTTCGCGAATGGCCCTCCCTGAATTGCAAACTGTAAGCGAGCCTCGAAAGAGCCGTTCCCCACTGCTTCTGATCCTTACGTTTTGCGTGGGATTGCTGATTGGCGGCGCGGTGCTGTCTCTTGTAGCGATGAAGGCAGTATCTGGAAGCCTGTGGAACGCACTGACCACTCGCAGCCGGACGATCGACGTGAGCCAGCCAACGGTTGTTAATAGGATTCAGCAACTACAACGGATTGAGACCGTGGTCTACACCATGGACAAAGTGGTGATGGGCAAGCGCGAGAACTCGATCTTGCCGGACTTCCTGGCGGGCGACAAACTCCTGCTGCTGGTGCATGGACAGGTGATCGCGGGGATTGATTTCGCGGCGCTGCAAGGGTCGAGCGTCAAAGTGGATGGAAAAACGGTTCGGTTGAAGCTTCCGGAGGCGCAGGTTTTGACGACGCGTCTGGATAACGACAAGACGCGCGTCTATTCACGGGAGACAGGATTGCTGATGTCGACTGACCCTGACCTTGAATCGCAGGTTCGGCAGGAAGCGGAACATCAACTGCAGTCTGCGGCGCTGGCGGACGGGATTTTGCAGACGGCGCAGAAGAATGCGCAATCGACCGTGACCAGCCTGCTGCAGGGGATGGGATTCGAGAAGGTGGAGTTTGAGTAGCGCCGCCCTTCATCATGGTCATTCCGACGCGCGAGCGTAGCGAGCAGAGGAGGATCTGCAGTTCTGCCGGCCACCGGAAAAATGCAGATCCCCATGAGTTCACGAATCAAGTGCAACACCGTACAAAGGTGTTGCGATGGAAAAGAGAAGATATGAGCAGTTGGTGCTCAGGGAGCGGATTGAGATTTACCGTCTGCATGCAAACGGTAAATCTCTGCGCTGCATCGCCGCCACTCTGGGGAGGAGCGCGGCGACCATTAGTCGTGAACTGAAGCGCAACAGCAAGGTCTCTAAGCAGTGGCCGGGGGGCTACGATCCCGAGCGCGCGCAGCGGCTGATGCTGCGTCGTCATGCCCGCGGTCGGGCCCACAAGCTGGAACGTCAGCCCGAACTTCGGGAGAAAGTGTTGCAGCATCTCGCTGCCGGATGGTCGCCGGAGCAGATTGCCGGGCGCATGGCCCAGTTGCCGGGCAGCGACCGCATCAGCTACGAATCCATCTACCGTTACATTTATTGGCGCAGTTGGTCCTTCAACGAAACTCTGCATCGCTGGCTGCCTCGGCAAAAATACCGTCGCGGAAACCGTCTGCCCAATGGCCGCTGGTCGACGGCGTCGATATTGGAGAGGGTTTCCATCCATGATCGTCCGGCGGTGGTGGAGACCAGAACGCGCACGGGCGATTGGGAGGCCGACCTCATGAGCTTCCGCAAACCGGGACAGTTCCTGCTGGTGATGCAGGAACGCCGATCGCGGCGCGCCCTGCTGATGCGGCAGAACACGAGAACGGCGCAGTCGGTCGCCGACAATCTCAGCACCCTGCTGGAAGCGCTGCCCGCGCGCGTATGTCAATCCATGACCTTCGACAACGGAGCGGAGTTCAGCAAACACTATCTCCTGAGCCGACGGTTTGGCATCCAGACCTGGTTCTGCGACACCCACTCGCCCTGGCAGAAGGGCGGCATCGAAAACGCGATTGGCCGTTTGCGCCGCCTGTTGCCTAGAAACACCGACCTCGACGCCCTGCCCGCCCAGCGCCTCGCCCTCTGCCTCGAACGCTACAACGATACCCCCAGAAAATGCCTCGGCTTCAAAACTCCCAACGAGGTATTCTTGGAACACTCTGTTGCACTTCAAACGTGAATTCATCCCCTCGCTTCGCTCGGGATGACAAATCCTATTGGGGTATCTAATTCAAGTTCTCGAAAATCCCCGCGGCGCCCATTCCTCCGCCAACGCACATCGTGACCATACCGTAGCGGGCTTTGCGGCGCTGCAGTTCGCGCAGGATGGTCGCGGTCAGCTTGGCTCCGGTGCATCCCAGAGGATGTCCGAGAGCAATCGCTCCTCCGTTGGGATTCACTCTGTCAGGATCGATGCCACCTTCCTTGATGACAGCCAGCGACTGGGCGGCGAAGGCTTCGTTCAATTCGATGACGTCAATGTCAGAGAGCTTTAGTCCTGCAATCTTCAACGCTTTCGGGATGGCGAAGACTGGACCGAGTCCCATCTCTTCCGGCTTATATCCGGCGGTCGCGAAAGAGACGTAGCGGGCGAGCGGCTTGATGCCGAGGGCTTTCGCTCGCTCGGCCGACATAACGATTGCCGCAGCGGCGCCGTCGGACATCTGCGACGAATTCCCAGCCGTGACAGTTCCCTTCAGATGGAACGCGGGCTTGAGTGCCAGCAGAGCCTCGAGCGTGGTGTCGGCACGCGGGCCTTCATCGACCTTAAAGCTGATCTCCTGCCGTTTTGGCTTCGATCCATTCGGAGTCGTAAAGCTCACTGGCACCTGCACGGTCTCGTCATTAAACTTGCCAGCTTGAATCGCAGCAAGCGCTTTCTGATGGCTGCGCAGAGAGAACTGGTCGCTCTCCTCGCGGGTGATGTTAAAACGCTTGGCGAGGCGCTCAGCGGTGAGGCCCATCGAGAGGTACGCGTCAGGATAGTGATCGACCAGCCACGGGTTGGGAGAAATCTTATTGCCGCCCATGGGGATCATCGACATCGACTCGGTTCCGCCGGCGATCATGACTTCAGCGCCTCCGCTCATGATGCGCTCGGCCGCCATCGCAATCGCTTGCAATCCGGAAGAGCAGAAGCGATTGATGGTGATGGCGGAAACTTCAACGGGCAATCCTGCGCGCAGCGAGGCAATGCGGGCGACGTTCATCCCCTGCTCGGCTTCGGGCATAGCACAGCCAAGGATCACGTCCTCGATTTCTTTGGGATCGAGTTGGGGCACGCGTTCGAGCGCGCCTTTGATGGCGACAGCGGCCAATTCATCGGGACGTGTCGCGCGCAGGGTGCCTTTGAAAGCGCGGCCTACGGGCGTGCGGACGGCGGAGACGATGACGACTTCTCGCATGGAAGCTCCAAGAAAACCGGGCGGGCATTAGATCGTGACGAACTCGGTTGTGGCGCTGGGTTCGGGGATCGCGTCCCCGTGCTGCCGAATGCCTTCCAGACGAAACTCAACTGCCTCACGAATCAATTGTCGAACCTCATCCCTGGTCTTGCCGGCGACGCCGAGACCGGGGAGGTCGGGAGCGTAGGCGCCCCAGCCGGAAGGAGCTTTTTCGTAGACGACCAAATACTTCATTTGAACCCCGCTTGCTTCAGGATATTGTCCAATTTTCTAGGGTGGCTTCGGTTTTCAAATCGTCAATCGTAAATCTTAAATCAACAATCAATTCCTCGGTTTCCAGCGCAGTACCGGCTTCCGCGCTGCGGCGGTTTCGTCGAGGCGCGAGACTCGCGTGGTGTGCGGCGCGGCCAGCACCATCTGCGGATCTTCTTCTACTTCTTGTGCGATCGACTTCATGGCTTCGATGAACAAGTCCATCTCTTCGGTGGACTCGCTCTCGGTGGGTTCGATCATCATGGCGCCCGGCACGATCAGCGGAAAGGCCGTGGTGTAGGGATGAAATCCGTAATCGATCAGGCGCTTCGCCAGATCCATAGTCTTCACGCCTTTTTTCGCCTGAATCTTGTCGCTGAAGACCACCTCGTGCATCGTCGGTGTCGAGTACGGTAGATCGTATGTGCCATCGAGTCCCTTGCGGATGTAGTTGGCGTTGAGAACCGCGTCTTCGGTGGTCTGGCGCAGGCCGTCGGGACCGTTCGCAAGGATGTAAGCCAGAGCGCGGATGAACATGCCGAAGTTTCCGTAGAACGAGCGCACGCGTCCGACGGACATTGGGCGGTCGTATTCAAATCCCAGTGTGCCATCCGGCTTGGTGATGACCACCGGCTTAGGCAGGAACGGTTCTAGGATCTCCTTTACCGCAACTGGACCTGAGCCCGGGCCTCCGCCGCCATGCGGAGTCGAAAACGTTTTGTGCAGATTGAGGTGCATGACGTCGACGCCAAAGTCTCCGGGGCGCACTTTGCCGACGAGCGCATTCATGTTGGCGCCGTCCATGTAGAGCAGGCCGCCCTTGGCGTGCATGATTTCGGCGATCTTGTGGATCTCCTGCTCAAAGACCCCGAGCGTATTGGGATTCGTTAGCATGAGAGCGGCGACGTCTTCGTTCATCTGCGAGGTCAGCGCGGCGACGTCTACCATGCCCTTCGCGTTCGACTTCAGATTCTCGACGGAATATCCCACCATAGCGGCGGTCGCAGGATTCGTGCCGTGCGCCGAGTCAGGAATCAGGACTTTCTTACGCGGATTTCCCTTCGACTGGTGATAGGCGCGAACCATCAACAAACCGGTGAGCTCTCCATGAGCGCCGGCCGCGGGCTGCAGCGTGATGGCGTCCATGCCGGTGATTTCGAGCAGGCAATCACTGATGGTCTTGATGATGCGCAGCGCGCCTTGCGAAACTTTTTCCGGTTGATAAGGATGTCCGTTGGCCAGACCTTCCAGTCGCGCGACGACTTCGTTTACTCGCGGGTTGTACTTCATGGTGCAGGAACCCAGCGGATACATGCCCAGATCAATCGCGTAGTTCCAGGTGGAAAGGCGCGTGAAGTGGCGGATAATTTCGATCTCGCTCACTTCCGGCATGTTGCCGAGATCTTTTCTTTCGGATGGCCCAAGTAGCGCAGCGGTATCAACCTCAGGAACGTCAAGCGGCGGCAGTTTCCATGCGGCTTTGCCTGGCGAGGACTTCTCGAAGATCAGGCCTTCGTTCTGGTTGACGTGACGCGTGGCTTTGCAGGTTTCGTGTTTCATAGTTTATCGAGACCTAAATCTTCGATCGCCGGGCCCTGTGGATACGCCTGGCCAGTTCCCTGGCAAGTCGGGCAAACCCCCGTTCCTTGGCAACTCTGGCACTTGGCCTCTGCTTCGTGCAAGTGCGTGTTGACTCCTGACCCATTGCAACTTCTGCACTTGCCGTCGCCTAGACACGTCTCGCAGTAAATCCGGGGTGTTGTCGTAACGTATTCCTTGAAAAAACATGCGTTAGCTAGCGAGCGATTTCTTCCACTTCTTCTTTAGCGGATTTCACCGAGCGTTCGCTGTCAGCGACAAAACCGACCGCTGTGTCGATTGCTGTTCGCGTGGTCAGTTCCGTACAGCACCACAAAGCAGCGTTCCCTAGCTCGGGATAGAACTTTTTGAGCGGAAGACCGCCGACGATCTTGTGTCCAAGGATGCGGCTGTTGATCGCGTAGGGATCTTCGGTCGTCTCAACCACAAACTCATTGAACCTGGGCGCGCCGGGAAACAGAATCTTTGCGTGCTTGCTGAACTGTTGTTGGCGCGTAGGCGGCTTTCGCAAGGTTCTGTTTCGCCAGCTCCTTCAATCCGACCTTGCCGTAAATGGTCATGAAGATGTTGACCATCAACGCGACCAGTGCCTGATTGGTGCAGATGTTCGACGTGGCTTTCTCGCGGCGGATGTGTTGCTCGCGGGTGGCTAGCGTCAGAACGAATCCGCGCTTGCCGTTGCGGTCCGTGGTTTGGCCGACAAGGCGTCCTGGCATCTGGCGAACGAACTGTTCGCGCGTGGCGATGACACCGCAGTAAGGGCCTCCAAAGCCGAGAGGCACGCCGAACGACTGCGCTTCCATGGCGATGATGTCGGCCTTGCGCGGAGGCTCAACGATCCCAAGCGACACTGCTTCAGCGATCGAGACCACCAGCATGGCTCCGTGCTTGTGGGCGATCTCAGCGATGGCATCGACGTCTTCAATCGTACCGAAGAAGTTGGGAGACTGAATGAGCACGCAGGCGGTGTCTTGGGTGATCGACTGCTCGAGCGCTTTCAAGTCGACGCGGCCGTCTTTTCCGAAGGGTGCGATGCTCAACGGCATACCCTGATGCCACGCGTAGGTTTGCAATACTTCGCGATATTCCGGATGCACGCTTCGGGCGATGGTCACCGAGCGGCGCCCGGTCAACCGCGCGGCCATCATCACAGCTTCGGCGGCTCCGGTCGAACCGTCGTACATGGAAGCGTTCGCCACTTCCATCCCCGTGAGTTCGCAAATCATCGTCTGAAATTCGAAAATGGATTGCAGAGTACCCTGCGAAATCTCGGCCTGATAAGGCGTGTAGGCGGTCAGAAACTCGCCACGCGAAATCAGGGAATCGATGATCACGGGACGGTAGTGCGAATACGCACCAGCGCCAAGAAATGTGGCATAGCCGTCACCGTTTTCGCGCGAGCGCTCGCGGAACCAGTCGACAATTTCCGACTCCGCCATCTGGCGCGGAATTTTGAGGTCGCGGTTCAGACGGTATTCGGCAGGAATGGGCGCGAACAAATCATCAATCGAGCGCGCCCCAATGGCCTTGAGCAGAGCCTGGCGATCAGCAGGAGACTTCGGTAAATAGCGCATAAGAACCTAAGTTAGATGTGTGACAACATAATCAGACTCAAATTGCGTTTTCAATTGTCAATTGCCAATTTTTAGGGGAGGGTTTTCAATCGAAAATCGACAATCGGCAATTCAACAATTCTTTAGTGTCCGCCCTCTTCCGCAACAAACTTTTCGTAGTCCGCGGCAGAGAGCAAGCCGTTCAGTTCGTTCGGATCTTTCAGCGTCATCTTCAATAGCCAGGCGCTGTGGGCGTCTTTATTGATCATCTCCGGAGCCGTCGCCAGCTCTCCGTTGACTTCGGTCACAGTGCCGCTAGCGGGGGCGAAAAGATCCGACACAGCCTTCACCGACTCTACCGTGCCGAAGGTCTTGCCTGCAGTGATCTCTGCACCTACCTTTGGTAATTCGACGAAGACGATGTCGCCCAGAGAATCCTGCGCGTAGGTCGTAATGCCGACCGTGGCGGTTTTGCCGTCAGCTTTAATCCACTCGTGCTCTTTGGTGTACTTGTAGTCGGCGGGAAAAGACATGATCGCTTTTAGCTCCTGGCTCTTGGCTTTAGCTCTAACGCTCTGCGTTAGCTCTTTTTCGGACGCTTGTAAAACGGCGTCGGTACAACCTGGGCTTTCACGCCCTGTCCGCGAATCTCAACCTTTACTTCCGTCCCGATGTTCGCGAACTCGGGCGGAACGTAGGCCAAGGCGATGTTCTTCTTAATATAAGGGCTGTAGGATCCGCTGGTGACGTAGCCAATCTCGCGTCCATTGGCGTCTTGCACCTTGTATCCGTCACGGGCGATGCCACGGTCTACCATCTCAAGCCCGACGAGCGTGCGCTTCAATCCGGCGGCTTTCGCTTTTTCAAGGGCTTCGCGTCCGATGAATTCTGGCTTGTCCATCTTGCAGAAGCGGTCGAGCCCGGCCTCCCAGACATTGATGGTGTCGGAAATTTCGTGGCCGTACAGAGGCAGCTTGCCCTCGAGGCGAAGTGTGTTACGCGAGCCAAGGCCGCAAGCAACGACGCCGAATTCCTTGCCGGCAGCAAGTACTTCGTTCCAGACCCTCGCGCTGGTCGCTTCGTCGGAGGGAATGTAGATTTCAAATCCGTCTTCGGCGGTGTATCCGGTGCGGGCGATCAGAGTGTTTTTCAGTCCGCAGACCGTGCCGCGAGTTACCCAATAAAACTTCACTGTCGATAGATCGGCGTCGGTCAACTTCTGCAGCAGATTGACACCCTTTGGACCCTGGATGGCGATCTGGGTGAAGTCGTCGGAAAGATTCTCGACCTTGCAATCGAATCCTCGCGTGTTGTCGCGCACCCAGTTGAAATCTTTTTCGCGGGTGCCAGCGTTGATCACGAGAAGATATTCCTGTTCCCCGAGGCGGTGGACGATCACGTCATCCACAAACGTTCCTTGCGGATAGAGCAGCGCCGAATATTGCGCCTGTCCGATCGCCAGCTTCGAGGCATCGTTCATCGAAATGTGCTGTACGGCCGCCAGCGCGCCGGGCCCAGCCAGCCGGATGTCTCCCATGTGACTGACATCAAAGATGCCGACGCCAGTGCGCACCGCGTTGTGCTCGGCGATGATGCCGCCCGACGAAGGATATTCGACGGGCATATCCCATCCGTTGAAGTCAACCATCTTGGCGCCCATATGGCGATGGACAGCGTTCAGCGCGGTCTTACGGACGGTATCAACAGCGGGCAAAGGGTCCTCGGTGGAAGCAGTGGCTGGGCTGCCGGGATAGTGAAACTGTTAACCCTAACATGGTGACGGTGGAGGCATCAACCGGTCGCAGGTGGCGGGTGGCCGGTCGCCGGGCAAGGCCACGCGGCGTCCGATTCAGCATCGGTGATCGCGAGAGTTACCAACGGCACTTTCCCTCATCCCGTCCCGGCGTTACATTTCGCTTATGGCCACCGCGACCAAGAAATACAGCTGCATGCAGTGCGAGATGCCTGAGGACAAGTGCGAATGCGAAAAGTACTGCGCGTTCTGTCAGGGACAGATCGGCATTCGCCTTTGCCAGGATGGCCTTTACTACTGTCCGCCCTGCCGCGAAGCCTGCGACTACAAACCCTCAGACGAAGCCTGATCTCTCCTCATAATTTTGACGTCATCCTTAATCCGAGAGGGCGAAGGATCTTGCTGAAACGGCATTGTCTGCGTGCACGCCAGATCCCTCGCTTCGCTTCGGGATGACGTCTTGATTAATTACGGGCGGCGCCAAAAAAACGCCCACGGCGCTTATCCGTGGGCAAGAACCACAGCGAGGATGGAGCAACTACGCCGCTCTTGTGGTGGGTCTGGGCGACGGAATTCTTGGCTTGACCGGGGTTCCGCAATACTCGTCGTACAAACGGCTGCTTGCGCCCTTCATCAGGGATTCACCGAGTTCCTTGATGGCTCCGCTGGCCTTCGTGCTGGTAGTGAGCGAGGCCAGTTGCCGCAGAGCATTGGCCAGCAACACATCGTTCATCGCCGGCGTCAGGTGTTGCAGCCACGGATGCGGGTCGGGCTCGACGAGCGATTGAAAATTCAATCCGCCGTGCGGGACCGGACCGTTCCAGTACCACGGCGGGCAGATGTCATCATCATCGTCGAAACTTGCCGCCATGCTGGCGGAAGACTGAGCGGCCAGATCTTTGCCGACGGCGAGCAAGCGCGCGCCGATCTCCTGGCTGGATACGTTCTGGCTTACGCCGCGCAACAATTCCGCTACGACATAGTCAGCCATCGCGACGCGGAAGATGGGACCGGGTTGTCCGGGGCCGCCGTCGACCCAGTTGGGATCAATCAAACCTTTGAGGAACGAAACTTTCTCGAGGATCAGGGGGATTTTCATGGGAATCTCCTTTGCGGTCGCACTGAGTAGAAGCACGCGGCGCGCCGAATGGGAGTTCGAGGCTAAGTGCAAGATTTTCTGGGTGGAAGGCAGTTCGCGGGCCTCGTGGCGCTAACTGGAGCGTTAATGTGGTAGCCGGTGTCTATCTAATTGGATAGCAACAAGCAGCTGAAACGAGTTGGCTATCGTGCGTCCCAGCAGAATTCGACGCGAGTGGATATAGTGGCTCCGACCGTCATGGTAGCCCTCCTAACCTCGGGTTGGTTGAAACTGCAGGGAGCAGCCGCCCTTACACTTTTTCTTCTCGCGCTGCTCACTTCTCGATGCCACGCCGAAGAACATTTCGTTCTATGTAGCGAGGGAAACGGAAGCTTTCAGACTCAGTTTCGAACCGGAGTAGCCATTCACGTGGGACCGTCGACTACTGGCGATCTCTCGACGCGGTCCTGCGAGGCAACTCTAAGTTGGGGCAAGCACACACAGACGGTATCGGCTGGAAGTTCGCAATTGGATCTCGATGCATTTGGTGTAGATCTTGGATTGGGCGCTCCAGTCGCCGCCTTCCAAGTGAAGAAGTCACCCGACGACTGTTGCATGGACTATTTGATCTATTCGCTCAGCGACCCTCCCAGACTCCTTCGTACGATCACCGGTGGCAGCTTCTTCAGCGCTGAGGACACGGATCTCGACTCGCACGTGGAGATATGGACCGGGGACGTTCATGCATCGGACGGGATTGAGGATCTCGCGCCGAGTGATTTCGACGCTCCCCCAACGATCATTTTGCGCTTCGCACACGGCGAACTGCTTGACGTCGGCTCTGAGTTTCAGGCCTTTTTCGATGTTCGAATCAGATCGCTTCAGAGGCAACTTGATCCCGAAGGACTACGAAAGTTCAAGAATGCTGACGGCACAATGCGTTCCAACGGGCCAGAATCACGGATTCGCCTGAGGGCTTTGAAGGCGAAAGTAATCGAGATTACCTGGTGCTATCTCTATAGCGGACGTGAAGAAGAAGCATGGCGCTTCCTGAATGAGACTTGGCCGGATTCTGACACTGAGAAAATCCGTGCGGCGATCGCAGCCGCTCGATCCCATGGCATGAGCACTCAGATTTCTGGCGTATCCAAAAGGGTTCGCTCGGGCCGCCAGAAGAACGCGATGATCTTCGATTCTGTCGCGCAGTTCGGCGGTCGCCTGCCGGATGTCTTACCACCAGAACCGATCCTGATGCAGCGACCCGCTTTAACGGTGACGCCTAGCCATGGCATCTCCCAACCGGAGGTAAACCTAGAATCGGTGGTCGATTCGGCGGGAAAGATTCGTTCCGTCGAGTCCACCGACAAAGTAAAGGAACTGGATCCAAGCCTACTTCAGGCGGCTACGGGATGGAAATTCATTCCCGCATTCAAGAACGACAGGCCAGTGCCAGTCCGCACGCGCATCGCAGTCTCATTGAGGCAATAGGCTGAATCAGAAGACAGGGGCTGAGGTCCAAGGTCTGACGTCCGACGTCCGCCCTCAGATCACCACCGCTTCCTTGTACTCTCCAAACACCTTTCGCATGGTGTCGGAGATTTCTCCGACGGTGGCGTAGGCATCGACAGCGCCGACGATGTGCGGCATGACATTCGATCCCTGGCGCGCGGCTTCTTCCACTTGCTTCAGCGCGTCTTTCCAGGGGCCGGGATCGCGGCGCGGGCGCAGGGCGCGCAGACGCTCCACCTGCTTGCGCTCCAGATTTTCGTCGATGCGTTGGATGGGAACCGCGTGCTCCTGATCGACGGTGAAGCGGTTTACGCCCACCACCACGGCCTCCAGCCGATCGACCTGCTGCTGGTATTCATAGGCGGCGTTCTGGATTTCCTGCTGCACGAATCCGCGCTCGATAGCCTTCAGCATTCCGCCGAGGGCCTCGATTTTTTCAAGATACGCTTGCGCCTGTTTTTCAATCTCGTTGGTGAGCGACTCGACGTAATACGAACCGGCCAGCGGATCGATGGTCTGCGGCGCGCCTGACTCGAAGGCGATGATCTGCTGGGTGCGCAGCGCGATGCGCGCCGACTGCTCGGTGGGAAGAGCCAGCGCTTCGTCGTAGGAATTTGTGTGCAGTGACTGCGTTCCGCCCATCACCGCGGCGAGCGCCTGAATCGCGGTGCGCACGATGTTGTTTTCCGGTTGCTGTGCCGTCAGCGTCGAGCCTGCGGTCTGAGTGTGGAAACGCAGCATCCACGACTTGGGATTCTTGGCCTTAAAGTGATCGCGCATGATGCGCGGCCCACATGCGCCGCGCGGCGCGGAACTTCGCGACTTCTTCGAGAAAATTGCTGTGCGCGTTGAAAAAGAACGACAACCGCGGCGCGAACTTATCGACATCCAGCCCTGCATCGATCGCGGCCTGCACATAGGCGATGCCATTGCCCAACGTGAATGCGACCTCCTGCACCGCCGTCGAGCCCGCCTCGCGCATGTGATAGCCCGAGATTGAAATCGTATTCCAGTCGGGCACATGGTCATTCGCCCAGGCAAACATGTCGGTGATGACTTCCATCGCCTGGTGCGGTGGGTAGATATAAGTCCCGCGCGCGATGTATTCCTTCAAGACATCATTCTGCACCGTGCCGGAAAGCTTGCGGACATCTCCGCCCTGGCGCTTGGCAACGGCGACATACAGCGCCAGCAGGATCGAAGCCGTCGCATTGATCGTCATCGAGGTCGAGATCTTGGTCAGCTCGATACCATCAAACAGCCGCTGCATGTCTTCGATCGAATCGATCGCGACGCCGACTTTGCCCACTTCCCCCATCGCAAGTGGGCTATCGGAATCGAGGCCGATCTGCGTCGGCAGATCGAACGCCACCGAAAGTCCTGTGGTTCCATTGGCGAGCAAATATTTGTACCGCTTGTTCGATTCCTCCGCGTCGCCCATACCGGCGTACTGGCGCATGGTCCAGAGGCGGCCACGGTACATGGTGGGCTGCACGCCGCGAGTAAAGGGATATGTCCCCGGGTATCCGATCTTTTCGTCGTAATCCGAACCCTCAAGGTCGATGGGGGTATAGAGCGGCCGGACCACGATGTGGGAAGAAGTCTGTTTTTCGTCGGTGGGAGGCGGCGCAACGGTTCGAACTTTATCGGGCATGAATGAAACCTCGATTCACGGGGCCTGAGCGAGGAAAGGCTATTTCTTCTTCCGCACTCGCCAGAACGAGCTAAGCCCGAACCAGCCAAACAACAAAGTAAAGCCGGCCGCGAGCACCACCCGGCTCGAAGGCGCCTTGCCCTCCTGGTGCCGGAGATACTCGCGCACGAAGGCAAGAGCTCCAATCCCCGCTAAACTGAGGAAAACAAAGCCAGTGACCTCAAGCCAGAGCTGGCCGAGGACTCGCCCCATATGCGACGAGGTCGCCCGCCAGGCGCGGCTTACAGCGCCAAAACCGCGGCTCTTCCCCGCTTGCCGGGCGGCAATCCGCGCCATCATTCCCAGCTTGCGGGCTTTGGCTTCCACGTTCGCCATCGCCGTCGATTTTATCAATCTTCGGCGTTACAATACCCTCAGCGCGAGGAAAAACGTCACAAGTCTTTGTGACGAGTGACCGCATCTAAAGTTTGAAGGCGGCTTTCCAAAATGGCCGCCTGCCAGAGATCGAGGAACGGGGGCCACTTGGATCAGCATTTGAAGCAGTTGATGAAGGAATTGGGCGAAGCCATCAACGAATCCCTGGCCGACTCCGATCAGATCGCCGAAGTGGTGTCGAAGATCAAAGAGGGTGGGTACGACATCTTTCTGGTGCTGGAAGCCACCATCGGCGTCAGCAAGCCGGGAGAAAAATCCGCTGACAAGACGTCCTTGGTGACCACGTTGACCAGCAATCCTGAATTCAAGATCAGCGACCAGGACCTCAAGTTCCTGAAGTCTTTGCGGATCAAGATCGAAGATACCAACGACGCCGCCTAGAGAGCGTTCACACAGCCTCGACGCTATTCAGTTCTGCCGTCCAACTTACCTCGCATTTCCCGCATCGCACTGCTGGCCGAAACACAACAAGGAGCGCGCCGCCACGCCTTTTTCGCTGTGCTAGTATCTTCCTTCGGCTCGTGTCATTCGCGCCGCGGTCTCGATCGTAGAAGGCCACTGGCGTTTCCAGATTTTTGAACCGGAGCAGGCTGGATTTTGCATGAAAGACACGCTGGGAGTGCTTTTAGCCGGGGGCGCGGGTGAACGCCTCTACCCTCTGACTCGGGACCGCGCGAAGCCCGCCGTCACCTTCGGCGGCATCTATCGCATCATCGACATCACCCTCTCCAACTGCATCAATTCCGACCTGCGTCGCGTGTATATCCTCACTCAATACAAAGCGCTCTCCTTGAACCGCCACGTCCGCGAAGGATGGAACATCGTGGGCCGCGAGATGGGAGAGTTCATCGAAGTGCTGCCGCCCATGAAGCGGGTGAGCGAGTCGTGGTACCAGGGCACGGCCGACGCGGTCTACCAGAACATCTATTCCATCGGCTCCGAGCAGCCGAAGCACGTGCTCATTCTCTCGGGCGACCATATTTACAAGATGAACTATGGCCGCATGCTGCAACAGCATAACGACTCAGGTGCCGACGTTACGCTGGCCACTATCCAGATCGATCCTGAGGAGGTGTTCCGCTTCGGCGTGGTCGAGGTCGACAGCGACAATCGCGTCACCGGGTTTGAGGAGAAGCCGAAGGAAACGAAGCTGCGATCGCCTATCAATCCCGAGAAGGTCGCGGCATCGATGGGCATTTATCTCTTCAACACCGACGTGCTCATTCCCGTGCTGCTGAAGGATGCGGAGGATCCCGAGTCGTCGCACGATTTCGGCAAGGACATTCTGCCTCGAATGGTCGACGACTACCGCGTGTATGCCTTCGATTTCGTGGATGAGAACAAGAAAGAAGCACATTACTGGCGGGATGTTGGAACGCTCGAGGCGTACTACGACGCGAACATGGATATCGTGTCGGTTTCGCCGGTCTTTAATCTTTACGATTCTGACTGGCCGATTCGGACGCACCAGCGGCAGTATCCGCCGGCGAAGTTCGTTTTCGCGGAAGCGGGACGCACCGGAACCGCGCTCGATTCGATCGTTTCTTCCGGCTGTATTATCTCGGGAAGCAGCGTGCGCAGCAGCGTGGTGTCACCTGACGTGCGCGTGAACTCTTATAGCGAAGTGGACGCCAGCATTCTCTTTTCCCACGTAAATATTGGACGCCATTGCCGCATCCGCCGTGCGATTGTGGATCGCGACGTCCATATTCCCGAAGGCACCAGCATCGGGTTCGACACCGAGGCCGACCGGCAGCGCTACTTTGTCACCGAAAGCGGCATCACCGTGGTGACCCGCGATTACTCGCTGTTCGAAAATCCAGTCACGGTCGACTACTTCACCAGCGAGTAACGCCTACTTCTCCGCGTGCAACTGCTGCGCGAGGTAATTCCCGACGCCCATTTCGTCGATCGAGTGCAACTGGGCTTCGAGGAAGTCGGCGTGCTTTTCCTCGTCTTTAATCATGCTCTCGAATAGATCACGCGAGCCATTGTCAGCGGAGTCGACGCAGACTCTGACGGCTATGTTGTAAAGACGCACAGCATCTTTCTCGTCTTTCAAGTCCGCTTCCAGTTGCTGCTGGACGTTGGTTCCCAGTTGCGGCGTCAGAGCCACATCGACCGCCGAACAGAGTCAAGAAATACGATGCGCTCGATGACTCCCTCGGCGTGGTGCATCTCTTCAATCGCCCGCCGCCTCAGATAGGCTCCCAGTCGCGTATATCCCCAGTTCTGGCAGGTTTCTGCCTGCACCATATATTGCACGATCGCGGTGAGTTCGGAACTCAACGCGTCGTTTAACTGCTTGATGACCTTGGCATCGCCCTTCATTGTCGTCCCTCCACCACCGCCATCTTGCGCGCAAGGAATGACATTGCACTGTGATCTGGCGCACAGGGAGAGGGTTGGGAAGATTGACGGTGTCAGGGTCACGGGCAATTCCCCGGCGCTGCCTTCCCTGCAAAGCGATCGCGGATCCAACTCGTCTGTTCGGTGATCGACTCGCCGGGCACCCGCAACCGGTCGAGTCCCGGATACTTGTCAAACTGCACGCGATCCCCTTGCTTGCACATACGAGAAACGGACGAAGTTACCAGGTCAATGGAGAAGATTGCGTCAGACTCACCTGAGATCACCAACAGTGGCGCTGTGGCGCGCTTCTCACCCAAGCGGTTGGTGCTAAAAAACTGCTGCAGGACAGGATTCGCATCCCATCCCGGCTTGGCGATTTCATCCGAAGAACTCGCAGGTGGCGCGCAAGATTGGCCGATCTGTTCGCAAAAGGACAGTCCTTTCGCCGTCAGCACCGTGTTCGGGTCAAAATCTGGGCTCACGGTCTTAACGGCGTAGGCGAGTAGCGCGATTCTTCCGCGATCGTTTCCCTTGGCCAATCGCTCATACACATCCTTCGCATCAGTGACTCCCGACAACGCCACGCTGCCCAGGTATCCGGGATCGCTCTGCATTTCGTCGAGTGCGACTACGGCCGCTGCGCCTTCAGAATCTCCCAGCGCAATCCACTTTGATCCCAAACCTGGCACCGCAGCATGCGCGGCTTTGACGGCATTGACGACGTCGTTGGCGTTCGATCGCATATCCATTACCGCGTTGCGCGCGTCGCTGCCCAAACCAGCGTAGTCGGTTGCGACGACCGCGTAGTGAAGCCCGGTCCACAGAGTGAATGCGGGACCATAATCAAGATTGCGCGCCAGCGAGGGCGCACACTGCCGCGCCGCGCCACTGAACGCGTGCGCCCAGGCAATCACGGGCCATCCTCCCGCCGGAGGATCTCCTGCGGGCGTAAGCACTACGCCTGAGACCGGCACATCGGCGCCGATCGCTGTTTGCGAATGATAAAGGATACGCAACGCCGTCACGAACGGCAGATCGTAGTCGTCGAAGCGCTCCGAGCGAATCAGGTCTCCGGGCTTTCCTGCCGGCAGAGGCTTAGGCACGTCGTAGAACTGGGTCAGTGGGAACGGAGGGCGAACCTTGGGACGCCAGAGAGGAGTGGTTTGGGGCGAGGAAGCGACAGAGAAGATCACACAAAGCGCAGCCGTCACCAAAGATCGAAGCGACATTCGTAGGGAATTATAGATCGGCAGCGCTGAAGCGCTGCGCCACCCAAAGGCAACCAGAATCAACCCCTACCCCTTCTTCACCTGAATCCCCAGCTCGCGCAACTGCGCATCGCTCACCGGCGTTGGCGCGTCGACCATCAAATCGACCGCGCGCGCGGTCTTGGGGAATGGAATCACTTCGCGCAGGCTGTCGGCTCCGGCAAGAATCATGACAATACGGTCGAGGCCCAGCGCGATGCCTCCGTGCGGAGGCGTGCCATATTCCAGCGCTTCCAGGAAAAATCCGAAGCGCGACTTGGCTTCTTCGTCGGTCAACCCCAGCGCGTGAAAAATCTTCTTCTGAATATCCTGACGATGGATACGAATCGAGCCTGATCCCAACTCGGTTCCGTTTAGTACCACGTCGTAGGCGAGTGCGCGCACCATGGCAGGATCGGTCTCGAGCTTGTCCATGTCCTCCTCGTGCGGAGAAGTGAACGGATGGTGCGCCGCTACGAAGCGCTTGCTCTCCTCGTCATACTCGAACATGGGGAAATTCGTCACCCAGAGGAAACGGAAGTCACCCGTACAGAAGTAGCCATGCTTCTCGGAATATTTCTGCGCCAGCGCCGCCCGCAGCAGGCCCGCTGAAGCGTAGATCGCCAACTCCTGCGGAGTCACTTTGCGGCGGTTTGCTGGATGGTCTTCAGTACCCGACTGCGACGATCCGCTCACCAGCACTAGCAGATCGTCCGCCTCGGCACCGCTCTTGGCGCGAATCTTGGCGGCAGCGTCAGGAAAGTTTTTCTCCAAGCGCTTGAAGTCTTCGAACAGCTTTGCTCCGCCTTTGGAGTGGAACATGGGCTTGATTTCGTCGCGCTCTTTGCGCGACAACTCGCCGACCTTCGGCGTGCGGATGGCAATCACCGGCAGCTTCGCATTGATACCGAGCGTTTCGAGATTCTCGGGCGCAAAGCACTCCCGCACTTCTGTGAATGCGGGCAGACGCAGATCGGGCTTATCGGTGCCGAACTGGCGGATCGCATCGTCATAATCCATACGCGGGAACGGAGTCTTGATTTCATAGCCCGCGGCCTTGAACGCTGCGGTTAGAAAGCCTTCCACCACCTCCCACACCCGCTCCGGCTGTGGGTACGACATCTCCAAATCGATCTGGGTAAACTCCGGCTGGCGGTCGGCACGCAAGTCTTCATCTCGGAAACAGCGCACGATCTGGAAATAGCGATCGAAGCCCGAGATCATGAGGATCTGCTTGAACAATTGTGGCGACTGCGGCAGCGCATAGAACGACCCCGGCTGCACGCGGCTCGGCACGAGGTAATCGCGAGCGCCCTCGGGCGTCGAGCGCGTCATGAACGGTGTCTCGATTTCGAAAAATCCCTGCGCCGAAAGATAATCGCGAATCGCAATCGCCACTTTGTGCCGCAACTCGATGTTGCGCTGCATGGCGTCGCGCCGCAGATCGATGTAACGGTATTGCAGGCGCAGCTCTTCGTTCGGCAGCACCGTATCTCCCGGCAGAAATGGGGGCTGCTTCGACTCATTCAGCAAGCGCAGCTCCTCAGCGACCACCTCGATCTCTCCGGTCGGGATATTTTTGTTGATGGTGTTGCCGTCGCGCAGCTTTACCTTGCCGATCACGGCAATCACATACTCATTGCGCAGTTCTCCGGCCTTGGCGTGGAGCGCGGGATTGTTCTCTTTATCGCAGACGATCTGGGTCACACCGGTGCGGTCACGCACGTCGATGAATACAAGATTGCCGAAGTCGCGGCGGCGGTTCACCCATCCCATAAGAACCACGCGCTGGCCGGCATCGGAGGCGCGCAATGCGCCACATTGGTGAGTCCGTCGAAGATCGCCTAAAAGATCGAACAAGATGTGCCCTTCAGTCGGGAATGCGGCCCTGTGCCGAATCAAAGATTATAAATGGAGGACCGGCTTTGCGCGGTGACTAGCCCTTATTAAGCAGGACGTCATCCCGAAGCGAAGCGAGGGATCTGGCGTGCAGCGGACCACACTTAGTCGAAGTCGTTCGCGCTCCATTGATTCGGCGTGATCTGCTGAAACTTCAGCTTCCAGTCCGCTCCATCTTTCACCCAAGTGGAACTCACGTGCTGATAGCGGCGCGAACCGAAATCCCTTTTCGTGCGCAGGATCACGCGATCGTAGGTCAGCACCGCAGCCCCATCACTGAGCGGAACCAGTTTGAAGTTGTAAAGCAGGATGTTGGTGAGATCGGAGTCAGAAACACCCTTCACAAAATCGTCGCGATCGCTGGTGTCGCCGTTCGGATCAACCTCGGTAAAATCCTCCGCGAGAGCGTGCGCGAAGAAGGCAGCGTCTTTCTTGATCTCGGCATTCGCGGCTCGCTGCTGGGCATCAATCAGTGTTTGCTGCAGGGGGTTGGTCTGCGCAAAAGAAGGAGACAGCCATACGAGCGCCACAATCATCAAACCTGCGATCTTCTTCATACGTCCTCCAATGTTGTTGACGTCATTCCGAGCCCGAAAGGGCGAAGGATCTGGCGCGCAGTTTACCTGCCCTGTATCTTCTCTGCTAGCTCTGCCCGCGGTACTGAAACCTGTTCCCCGCTCTCCAGATTCTTCAGCGCGAACGCGTCCGCCTTCACTTCATTTTCACCAACGATCAGGATAAACTTCGCGCCGACCTTGCTGGCGGTCTCAAACGATTTCTTCAGACGAAAAGTCTCATCGCCGAGTTCGACGATCACATCATGCCGACGCAGCTCTCGCGCCAAGCGCGCCGCTTCGCGATCCATCCCCGCACCCAGTGGAGCGATGTAAACGTCCGGCTTGCGCTGCACCGCATCGGCGGTCTCGTTCAGCGACATCACCAGCCGGTCTTCGCCGATGGCGAAGCCGATGCCCGGAGCCTTCGGTCCGCCCAATGACTCTGAAAGCCCGTCGTAGCGGCCTCCGCCGAGAATCGCATTCTGCGCGCCGAGCGCCCCGTGCGTGAACTCAAACGCCGTGCGCGAGTAGTAATCAAGACCGCGCACCAGGCGATCATTCAGAACAAACGGCACGCCCACTGCAGTCAGAATCGCCTGCACTTCTTCGAAGTGCTTGCGGCACGGCTCATCAAGATACTGGCTGATGCGCGGCAGCTTCTCGATGATCGGCTGATCGGCTGGCACTTTGCAGTCAAAGACGCGCAAGGGATTCGTCACCGCCCGCCGCTGGCAATCGGCATCCATTTGCGCGACTACCGGCTCGAGCGCCTTCCGCAACACCTCGTTATAGGTCGCGCGATCGTTCGCGCAGCCGACAGAATTCAATTCGAGTGTCCATCCTGTGATGCCGAGACGGTCAAGCAACGTCGCCAGCATTTCGAGGACTTCCGCATCGCGAGCAGGAGACTCGCTGCCCGCCGTCGGCGGCCCGATGACCTCGGCGCCAATCTGGTAGAACTGGCGATAACGCCCCTTCTGCGGACGCTCGCGGCGAAATTGCGGTCCGATGTAATAGAGCTTGTTGAGGCCGCGATCCCAAAGCTTGTGCTCGATGTAAGCGCGCACTACGCCAGCGGTATTCTCGGGACGCAGGGTCAGCGACTGGCCTTTCTCGCTCTCCGCTCGCGCCCGGTCCTCCCACGTATACATCTCTTTCGATACGACGTCGGTCTCTTCGCCCACCGCACGCGCGAACAGCTGCGTCTCTTCAAAGATCGGCGTGCGAATCTCGTGGAAGTTGTAAGCCCGCATCACGTCGCGCACCGTGGCTTCGACAAAATTCCACAGCGCCGTATCCGGCGGCAACAGATCGCGGGTTCCTCGGATGGCTTTGAGCATCGGGCGTCGGACCTCAGACCTCAGCAAACACCCGCACGGGCTGAATGCTGACTGCTACTTCTCCTTCAAATACGCTTCCGTATATCCCAGATAATTGTTCGCATACATCAAAATCATCTGCTGATCTTTTTCCTCGAGCTTGCGGCGGAATTTGCCGGGAGAGCCCATCCACAGCGAACCCGGCTCAACCACAGTCATCTCGGGGATCAGCGTTCCCGCCGCAATGATCGACCCTGCGCCGATGCGCGCGCCGTTCAGAATGACGCATCCCATACCAATCAGGCAGCGGTCTTCGATCACGCAGCCGTGCAGCGTGACCGAGTGGCCCACGGTGACGTATTCGCCAAGATAGACGCCGTACTTCTCTTTCATGCCGTGAAGCACGCTGCAGTCCTGCACGTTCGAATGCGCGCCAATGCGAATTTCGTGCACATCGCCGCGAACTACAGCGTTCATCCAGATGCTGGCGTGTTCGCCCAGCACCACGTCGCCGATGACCTGCGCCGACTGATCGACGTAACACGATGCCGGAATGGTAGGAGTAATGCCTTTAAAAGAGCGAATCATGACGAGTATCGAAGAAATTGAACATACCATGACGACGCCTCAAGGCGCGAATCGCCGGTGATAGTTGAAACTGATAAAGTTGGCACTTGGCATTTAGCACTTGGCATTAGCCACTCCCGATCCCGGTTTGGCCAAATGCTAAGTGCCAAGTGCTAAATGCTTCTCAGGAATACGCCGCTCGTCTCGTCTCCCGCGAGGATCGTGTCCGCCATTTCGAGCAAATTCACATTCGCCTGGGAAACGTGCGACTGCTGCTCGCCTTCGTGGCCGCAGTCATGTTCTGGCTCGCAGTCTGGCGCCATGCGTTCTCACTCTGGTGGCTGGTGGCGCCTCTAGCCTTCTTCTTCGCCGTCGCCGTCTATCACGCGAAAATCCTGAGCGATAAAGCCCATGCCGAACGAGCTGTCGCCGTCTACCGGCACGGGATCGCCCGCATCGAGGACCGCTGGGCTGGTATGGGTTCAACCGGCGAGCGCTTCAACGATCCTCATCACGTGTATGCCGCTGACCTCGACTTGTTCGGCAATGGAGGACTTTTTCAATTACTTTCCCTGGCCCGCACCCGGATGGGCGAAGACACATTGGCGCGCTGGCTGCTGGCGCCTTCGCCGCTGGAACAGATTCAAGAACGCCATCAGGCCGTAACCGAACTTCGCCCTCTGCTCGATCTGCGCGAGGATCTGGAGGTAGCAGGTGAGGATGCACGCGTCGGAGTGCACCCAGAAGCGCTGGTACGGTGGGCCGAAGCTCCCAACCGGCTGGCGCGCCCCTGGATGCACATCGTTTCGCCACTTCTCGCGCTGTGCGCCATAGCTGCTGCCGTGGTCTGGGGACTGTGGGGGCATCCGACACCTCTGCTTTGTGTTCTTATCGTCGAGGCCATCCTGGCGCGGCCCGTTCGCAAACACATGGAAGATATTTTTCATGGGACTGAGCACCAGTTCGAAGACCTCGATCTGCTTTCGGGACTGCTGGCGCGCCTGGAGCGTGAGCGGTTCCAGTCTGCGCGCCTTCAGGCCCTGATGCAGCAATTGGCATCCCACCATCTTGCAGGCTCGCGAGCCATCGCCCGGCTACGCACCATCGTCGATTGCATCTTGTCGCGCGACAACCTGTTTGTGAAGTTGATCGACCTTTCTTTGCTCTACTCGGTGCAGGTCGCCTATGCCACCGAAGCATGGCGGCGCGAGCATGGCTCGGCGGTCCAGCGATGGCTTGAAGTCACTGGCGAGGTGGAGGCGCTGCTCTCGCTGGCAGCCTACAGCTACGAGCATCCCGCGGATCGTTTTCCCGAGTTTGCTTCAGGGCCGGCTTGTTTTGAGGCTCAATTGCTCGGGCATCCTCTGCTTCCCACGGCCCGCTGCGTGCGCAACGACGTCAGCATCTGCGGGGAGACACGCGTTCTGCTGATCAGCGGATCGAACATGTCGGGGAAAAGCACGCTGCTGCGGGCGGTCGGAATCAATACGGTTCTGACCATGGCGGGCGCGCCCGTGCGAGCGCAGCGCCTGCGGCTCACTCCATTGCGGGTGGGAGCCAGCATCCGTGTGAACGATTCCCTGCAGGAAGGCAGCTCGCGCTTCTATGCCGAGATCACACGCCTGCGCGACATCTTCGAACTCGCCAATGGAGACCCTCCGGTTCTCGCTCTGCTCGATGAGCTGCTGCAAGGCACCAACTCGCATGACCGCAAGATTGGAGCCGAAGGCGTAGTGCGCGCCCTGCTGCAACACGGCGCCATCGGACTAATCAGCACCCACGACCTGGCGCTGACCGATGTCGGGGGAAGCCACGTGCACAACGTCCACTTCGAAGATGAATTTCAGGATGGAAAGATCACGTTCGATTACAAATTACGCGAAGGCGTCGTCACGAAAAGCAATGGGCTGGAGCTGATGCGATCCATCGGGTTGGACGTGTAGCGATCAGCGGGAGTCGGCCCCAACAATGTCGTCATAATAATTAAAGACGTCATCCCTCGCGAAGCGAGGGGATGAATTCACGTTTGAAGTGCAACAGAGTGTTCCAAGAATACCTCGTTGGGAGTTTTGAAGCCGAGGCATTTTCTGGGGGTATCGTTGTAGCGTTCGAGGCAGAGGGCGAGGCGCTGGGCGGGCAGGTCGTCGAGGTCGGTGTTTCTAGGCAACAGGCGGCGCAAACGGCCAATCGCGTTTTCGATGCCGCCCTTCTGCCAGGGCGAGTGGGTGTCGCAGAACCAGGTCTGGATGCCAAACCGTCGGCTCAGGAGATAGTGTTTGCTGAACTCCGCTCCGTTGTCGAAGGTCATGGATTGACATACGCGCGCGGGCAGCGCTTCCAGCAGGGTGCTGAGATTGTCGGCGACCGACTGCGCCGTTCTCGTGTTCTGCCGCATCAGCAGGGCGCGCCGCGATCGGCGTTCCTGCATCACCAGCAGGAACTGTCCCGGTTTGCGGAAGCTCATGAGGTCGGCCTCCCAATCGCCCGTGCGCGTTCTGGTCTCCACCACCGCCGGACGATCATGGATGGAAACCCTCTCCAATATCGACGCCGTCGACCAGCGGCCATTGGGCAGACGGTTTCCGCGACGGTATTTTTGCCGAGGCAGCCAGCGATGCAGAGTTTCGTTGAAGGACCAACTGCGCCAATAAATGTAACGGTAGATGGATTCGTAGCTGATGCGGTCGCTGCCCGGCAACTGGGCCATGCGCCCGGCAATCTGCTCCGGCGACCATCCGGCAGCGAGATGCTGCAACACTTTCTCCCGAAGTTCGGGCTGACGTTCCAGCTTGTGGGCCCGACCGCGGGCATGACGACGCAGCATCAGCCGCTGCGCGCGCTCGGGATCGTAGCCCCCCGGCCACTGCTTAGAGACCTTGCTGTTGCGCTTCAGTTCACGACTAATGGTCGCCGCGCTCCTCCCCAGAGTGGCGGCGATGCAGCGCAGAGATTTACCGTTTGCATGCAGACGGTAAATCTCAATCCGCTCCCTGAGCACCAACTGCTCATATCTTCTCTTTTCCATCGCAACACCTTTGTACGGTGTTGCACTTGATTCGTGAACTCATGGGGATCTGGCGTGGAGCGTCGAAGCACTTCGCGCCAGATCCTTCGCCCTATCGGGCTCAGGATGAAGTCGAAATTAGCGGAGAAGCAACAAATGAGTCGGACTCTCGGTACTCGGTACTCGGTACTCGGTACTGGGTACTGGGTACTGCTAATTCTCCGTCGGCTCGAGCGGCTTCGCCTTCGCCGCCGGCGGCCGCATCGGCTTCGGAGGCATCGGTGGCTCCGGCACTTCCGCCAGCGAACTTCCCTTGCGGATCTCGATCGTGCCGTGTTCGTTGTTCAGCACGATGTGCGGACCGCCCGTTCCCACCGAACCATTCGCGCTGGCCTGGTCGTCTCCGTTGTTCACCTTCAACTCTGGAAAGTCCGTCTGAAATTCCCCGCCGCGCGACCGCGCATCGAGTTGGAAGCTGGATTTGTCTGGCAGATAGAGCTGCAAGTCGCCCTTACGATTCTCGATCTGGATGCTTCCCAGCTTCACCACACGCAATGAGATATCGCCGTTCTCGTCGTCGATGCGAACGTCCCCGCTCACGCCCTCGAGATGAACGTCTTTGGAGCGCGTGGTAAGCCGGAACGGTCCCAGCAGATCGTTCGCCCGCAGGTCGCCGGAGTCCATATCGAGGTCGCCCGTCAGTTTCGCGAATTCCATATCGGTGCGTTGCGATTTGAAGTTAACCGCGCCTGCAATCCTGGAAATCTTGATGCTGTCGAACTCGCCGTTCAAGCGTAACCCGCCGCCAACGTCCTCCACGGTAACGTCGTTAGGACGCCCTTCCACCGAGACGTCTCCTGACACTTTCGAAATCCGTCCGGAGCTGTGCTCCAGGCTGAAGGTGGCATTCCCCTTGATGTCATCGGCCGTGACATCGCCGCGCTGGCTCGTCAGGTTAATATCTCCGTCACGCCCTAAGACGCTGATATCGCCTCGCCGCGATGAGACGGTCACGGAAGCCTTCCGCGGCAACGAAATGGTCAGGTCAGTGGCAATCCAATGATCGCCCGCCGCCTGCGTGTTCGCATTTAGCGTAACCATTCGATCGCTGGTGGTGAAGGTCGGCTTGGTCTTTGCATTCCAATTATCGGCATCGCTTTGACTTCCGGCGCTCACCCGCTTGTGCACCATCACGTGAATCTGGGTGTCATCGGAGGCACTCACATTTACCGCGCCCCGATCGCAGACCACGTGCAGGGTTGCACCCGCAGGAAAATCAGTTTGCAGTTGATCGTCGTAGTTGTAGGTGTTGCCGAAAAATGGGATGTCTTGGCCATCTATGTCGATATTGTCGCGAACCGATCCCCAATTCACCCGCGTCGCCTGGGTCGCTGCCAAACCAAATACGATCAGTACGATCAGCAGGAAGACTCCGCCGACTCCGATGCCCGGCGGCCGCAGTCCCTGCCTCTGCGCCTGCTGGTGCTCGACCAGCTTGATGATGCCCCACACGATGATCAGCACCGGCCAGTAATGAGCGAACCAGGTGGCCAGGGTCTGCCAAGGTAGCTTGCCCATGTTGGCCAGAAGCAGCAGGATACCAAGCACGATCATTACAAACGGTCCGGCCATGGAACGCCGCGCACGTGGTTGCTGCGGCGGCGGAATTGGCGCTTGGCTAGCCATTTTTCACCTCACTCACCGGCGGCTGTACCTGACTGGCCGGAGCCCCCGGTGGAGGCAACTGCGTATACACGTGGCCTTCGGTCGATGCGTTGCTCTGCACAACTTTCACCAATCCGATCACCACCAGCAGCAGCGGCCAAGCCTTGTGAAAGTGCAGCACATCCAATTGCTCGAGCAAGAACAGCGTGCCCAGCGTGACCAGTACGGCTGGGCCCATCAATCCACGAGCGCGACAGCGTTCGCAGTCATAGACTTTGCCGCCGTTCACATAACCCCAGCGCACCGCGAACAGCCATGCGCCAATGCCGATGAGAATGAGCGGCCACAAGTGCCCGAGGTTGAAAAAGTGGAAGCCCATGGTCTCGAGCATGAACAGAAAGCCGAGGCCGATCAGCACGATCGCGCCTGCGGGAATCTTGCTCGTGTCCATCTTGTCGCCGGCGCTGAACGTGCGAGCCAGTCCAAACGGATCAGGCGCCGGTTGCCCGGTTTGAATCGCCTTCGCCGAACGCACCGCGTCGATGATTTGGTAGAAGTAGAAAAACCCCATCGCCAGCCCCAATGCGACGTGCACGCCATCGCTGTCAGTCGTGGCCTGGCCCCAAATCAGCCCGAACGCGATCAGCATGTGAGCCAATCCCTTGGCGTACTGGCCGGCGTACACCGCGCCCACTCCGATCGGGAAAAATCCCGCTAGAATTCCCGCGACCGTCGGATTCGGCCCCGACGTTGGCCCGATCGGCGGCGTCGCATAGGTTGCTTGCGCCGGAGGCACGAAGCCCGCTGGCGTCCCCTGTGGCTGTGCTGGAGGCGGTTGCGTGCCCTCCAGACGCGCTGCGAGACAGTTCTCGCAGTAGATCACTCCTCGCACGTTGTGGGCACACTCCTGGCATACGCCTTTGCCACACGTGCGGCAATACGCTACCGTCGCCCTATCGGGATGGTTCGCGCAGTTCATACCAACCTCCTGTAAGTGGTCACCGTCACTACAGGTGGATCATTCAGGAGAGATGCCACCACCAACTGGCTTTCCCCCTGGCTGTAGTTGCGTTCCTGCCTTTTTTCAGGTTGTTCACTGGTGTTGTTATTTTTCCGCTCTTTGTTTTCCTCGCGCCGCGGCTCCTCGGGCGTGGTAGCCCGCTTGAACTGCTGTACGCGCGATTCAATCTCGTACACGAAGCGGATATTTTCGTAGTACTTCACCACTCGTCCCGAAGTCTCGTAGTAAGTGCGCTTGATAGCGCTGGGACGCAGATCGGCACGCTGCAGGTCTTTCACCTTGACCCCAGCCATGCTGAGTGCGACGGACAGCGAGAAAAACGTCATGCCGAATGACATGACGAATCTCGGCTGGCGCGCCACGGCGAACACCGGAGCGAACACCGGGCGCAGCCATCCAGCCACCGCTTCTTTCCACGAGAGTTTCGGCTTGGCGAATGAGCGGGCGCTTTCGACCCCGCTCGTCGCGGCCAGAATGTTATGCACCAGGTTGGCTGGAGGCTCCACCTCCGTGAGACCCTTCAGCCAGCGCCTTCCTTCTTCCGCTTCTGCCAACAGCGGCCCGCATTGCGGACACACCCCGGCATGAGCCCGGAAACTCTCCAGCTTCGCTCCTGTCAAAACCTCGTCCAGGACGTCGCTCAGAAGAGCATCGAACTCGGCGCACTGCATACCGTTTTTGCCTTGACCTGGCATTTAAATCACCTGTTTATATGTACGTTGGAGCAGGCGTGCAAGTTCCGCGCGCCCGCGGTTTATTCTCGACTTTACGGTACCCTCTGGAACCTTAAGAACTGCGGCAATTTCCCGGTAGTCCATATCCTGAAGATCCCGCAAAATCACGGCTTCCCGCAGCTCCGGGGACAGCTTTTCAAGCGCCCGGTGCACGGTTTCGCTGGTTTCCCGGCTCTGGACCTTGCTGTCCGGAGCCGGGCCTTTATCCTGAATTTGATCGCTAAGGGGCATGGAATCTTCATGTTCCGAAGCCGCCCCATCTAAGGAATCGGTCACCCGGTCCTGCTTGGTCTTGCGGAAGTGGTCGACCAACAGGTTCCGCGTCATGGTCGTGACCCACGTCATGAAGGCGCCACGTTCCACGTCGTAGCTGCTCAAGGTGCGGTACATTTTGATGAAAACTTCCTGGGTCAGGTCCTGGGCGTCGTCCGAGGTTCCCGCAAACCTATAGCAGATATTGTAGATACGGCGGTTGTAGCGCTGAACAATCTCTTCCCAGGCAGCGGCGTCGCCGGCGACGCAGCGACGGACCAGCAGTGAAACCACCTGGGTATCTTCCAATCCCCAACTCCCCGGAATCCCGGCCTCAGGCTTCCAGCCTCAACAGCACACAGGAGATACGTTAATTTTGCCGCGGAAGTTCTGAGCCGAGAAAGCAAGGAATTGTAGCAGGGGGCAAAAAACCGACGTCGGACCTCGGACCTCAGACCTCGGACATCAACGCATTAAGCTCGTAGCAGATGTCCAATTGTCCAAGGTCCGACGTCTGAGGTCTGAGGCCCGAGGTCTGAGGTCCGCTCTTACTTGCCCACGCCCGACAAACTCAACACTTGCGGCCCCGGCACACTATCGGTAACCGTCACCATGGCTAGGCGCTGCCCCTTCACCGATGGCGTAAAAGTCAGCGTAAGAGTGCAACTCGTCCCTGCGCTAAGGGTGTTTGAGCATGTGTTCTTGAGTTTGTAATCGGCGGCGTTGGAACCGCCCAAAATAATCTTTGAGATGGTTACATCGGTCGCCCCGAAGTTGGTCAAGGTCGCGCTCATCATGGTGCTCGTACCGACCGTTTGCGACCCGAAGTTGATGCTCGTCGGACTCAATGCTACGGTCGTCTGCAACAGGATTGGCACCTTCCCGCTGGAATATCCACCTACTGCGAAATCCAGACGGCCGTCGCCGTTGAAATCGGCAATCGTGAGCGCGTTGGCGCTCTGCGTCGAGAACAAGACACCGGATTGGAAACTTCCATCGCCCTTGCCGAGCAGAACCTCGGGGCCGGCCTGATTCGCCATCACGATATCGAGAATCCCATCACCATTCACGTCCGCCACTTGTGGCGTACCCAGCGCGACGGCGGGATATCCCTTGCGCGGCTGAAATGTGCCGTCGCCATTCCCCAACAGAATCGAGATTGGGAAAGTAATTGGGTTCAGGTTTGAAACCACCAGATCGAGTTTCCCGTCGTGATTGAAATCTCCCGTGGCCAGACACGCGGATTCACCCCCGCCGGAAAGAGCGCTGGTGTGCCAAATGTTCCATCGCCCACGCCGAGCAAGAGCGAAACTTCGTTTTCCGTCTTGTTCGACACCACCAGATCCAAAATACCGTCGCCGTTAAAGTCCCCAGTCACCAACCCTTGCGGATCCGCGTCTACCGTGTAATCAACGTGGCCTTGAAAGGTTCCGTCTCCATTGCCGATCAACACTGAAACGGAACTGGAATCGAAATTCGACGTCGCGAGATCGAGTTTGCCGTCGCCGTTAAAATCTCCTGCCACCAGGCCTTGGGGATCCATCCCTGCTCGGTAGTTGACCGGTTGAGCTAAAGTCCCGTCGCCTTTTCCCAAAAGCACGCTCACAACCGCCGTATTCGAGGCGGCGACATCCACGTTGCCGTCTCCATTGAAATCACCCAGCACTAGCGAAACGCACATCCCTTGAATCAGGTAGTCCTTGGCTGTTCCGAAACCGCCTCCCCCCGTACCCAATAGCACCGACACCTTCCCGGTAAGCTCACGGCACAACACCAGATCGAGAATGCCGTCTTTATTCAAGTCGGCGGTGGTCATCACGAACGGATTGCCGCTGACCGACAAGATGTTGGTTTGCGCAAAGTTCACCTGCGGAACCGCAGTCACAATCGGAAAATACGTGATATTGGAAAGAGGCTGCCCTGGTGAGCCATTGATCACTTTTATGGACGCTGTTCCCGCAGCGGCGACATCAGTCGCGAGAATTTTCGCCGTCAGTTGCGCAGCCGAGACGAATGTCGTCACCCGGATCGAGCCGTTCCATTCAACCATCGCGCCCTTGGCGAAGTTCGCACCGTTTACAGTCAGCGTAAACGCCGCGCTACCAGGAGCCACACTTACCGGAGCCAGCGCCGACACCTGCGGTACCGGGTGCAACGTCGCTGCTAAGCTCCACTGTGCGATGATCAACAGCCACAAAACCCGGGACCACTTCATAAAATTCTCCTGGACTCGACCCGAACATCTCTCAACGACTGTCATCCTGAGCGCAGTGAGGCGTAGCCGAACGCAGTCGAAGGACCCCTACCATCTTCGCGGCACTCTGTCCCATGTCGTCATTCCCACATCCCCCACCCATTTGTCATTCCGAGGAGCGAAGCGACGAGGAATCTGCTGTCCGCCGGCGCGCCGCGAACCTTTCCATCGATCAGAGATTTCAATCGAAGCACATCAGCAAAACGCGCGAGGGAGGGGAACTCTGCAAGTTCGCAGCCACCAAGTCTGTGCGCCTTCCCTACCCCTGTCAAGATGCACTATTTTGCACTCACACGCATCAACTTCCGACCCTGTAAAATGCCCACTAGCACTCTCAACCCATGGGCAAAATCCACGTCCTCTCCGAAGCCGTCGCTAACAAAATCGCTGCCGGAGAAGTCGTCGAACGCCCCGCCTCGGTCGTCAAAGAATTGCTGGAAAACTCGCTCGACGCCGGATCCTCCCGCGTCCGCGTGCAAGTCGAAGCCGGAGGCAAGAAGCTCATACAGATCACCGACAACGGCTGTGGCATGGTGCGCGACGACGCCATGCTGGCCTTCGAGCGCCATGCAACATCGAAACTCAGAAACGCTGAGGATCTCTTAAGCGTCGCCACCCTCGGCTTCCGCGGAGAAGCGCTTCCCACCATCGCCTCGGTTTCGCGCCTTCGCCTGGAAACCCGCGCTCCGGAAGAAGATTCCGGAACCGTGATCGAAATCAACGGCGGCAAGATTTTCAAAGTCGAAGAAGCCGGACTTCCCGCAGGAACTTCAATCACCGTCCGCGACCTCTTCTTCAATACGCCCGCACGGAAGAAGTTTCTGAAAGCAGAGTCCACCGAGCTTTCGCACATCGCTTCTCTAGTTACGCACTATGCCCTCGCCCATCCGGACAAACATTTCGAGTTGCACTCCGCGACCAACGCCATGCTGGTTGCTCCACCGGTTGCGGGATACAGCGAGCGCGTTTACCAGGTCTTCGGCAAAGACACTCTCGATCAACTGATCCCCGTCGCCGCGGTGCAGCCGCTCGAACGTATCGGCCTACCGCAACCCCCGCCGTGGAGAAAAAGTGAGTCAGTCGAGCCAGACTCCGCCGAGGAGAGCCACGGTGAGCATGGCTTCGGAGAACTGCGCGTCCACGGCTTTGTCTCGAAGCCCGAAATCCAGAAGCTCAACCGCACCTCGATCTACATCTTCGTCAATGGACGCCTTATCCGCGACCGCCTCATCCAGCACGCGCTCACCGAGGCGTACCGCAACATCATTCCACCGACTGTCTATCCCGTGGTGCTGCTCTTTCTGGAGTTGCCCAGCGGAGAAGTCGACGTCAATGTTCATCCTTCGAAGACTGAAGTTCGTTTCCGCCAGTCGAGCGTGACGCATGATTTCGTCCGCGACTCGGTGCGCGCAGCGCTTATGAAAGCCCGCCCGGTCCCGCAGTTCGCCGCGGAGATCAACGCGCACCCGACCGCCAGCCCCTCGCTTACGCCAGGCGCAAGGGGATTGAGTGCCGGTCCCATCAGCGATCGGGCACACACGGCGACCCAACCTTTCACACTTCAAGCCCCGGTCCCGCCCCCCATTAACGAGCGCTTTTATTTTCAGGATGGAATTCAAGTCGATGGCAACGCCGCGCTCGCGCTTGCCCGCGCGCCGGAAGTCATTCCCGGGGTCACACAATCTGACGGATGCACTCCCGCCATTCCAATCGAGCCTGAACCTCCTTCTGACCTCGCGCCTTCTCTCGCTTCGCTGAAGCCGCTGGGCCAGATCCGCGAGTCGTTCATCCTCGCTGTCAATCCCGAAGGCCTCTGGATCATCGACCAGCACGTCGCTCACGAACGCGTGCTCTTCGAAAAAGTTCTGAAGCAGCGCGCCGCGCAGAGAGTCGAAAGCCAGCGACTGTTGATGCCGCTGGTCCTCGAGCTTTCACCTGCCCAGCAAGCCGTCTTCGCCGAAATCTCCGACGAACTTGCATTGAACGGATTCGAAGCCGAACCCTTCGGCTCGCGCAGCATCGCCGTGAAAATCGCTCCCGCGGGCATCGATGCCACCCAAGTCGAACACATGCTGCACGAACTGATCGACCAGCTTTCGCACGAAGATCAGACCATCAATCTGGAAAAAGTCCGCGCCCGCATCGCCGCCTCTATCGCCTGCCACGCCGCCATTAAAGTCAAGATGCCGCTCGAGCAAAACAAAATGGAGTGGCTGTTGGCCGAACTCGCCAAGACCGAATGCCCCATGAGTTGTCCCCACGGCAGACCAGTCGTTCTTCGCTATTCGATGAAAGATATTCAGAAGGCGTTCAAGAGGATCTGAAGAAGCTGTCAGCTCTCAGCTGTCAGCTCTCAGCTGTCAGCTCTCAGCCGTCAGCTCTCAGCTCAAGCAACGTTTCCGATGGTCATTTCCGAGGAGCGTAGCGACGAGGAATCTGCTGTGATTGCGGGCCGCGCGCCAAGTCCAACTGGTAGTCGCTTGGGAACGGTGATAGCTTTATGAGGGAGTTGCAACATGAGTACCGCTCCGAACATCGAGTTGCGCCCCTTCCCCGTCAGAAACGCACTTATTGTAGACAGCGATCCTAAGATCGACAGGCTGCTGCGCACCATCTTCGAACCGGGAGCGTGGGCGATCCAACGTGCGCCGGACAATGCATCAGCCCTGGCACTAGCTCAGAACAAAGCGTTCGAACTTATCTTGACGAGTCAAAAGACATCGGCCAAAGAAGATGTCGAACTCCTGCGCCGGATCAGGCGCACGCGTCCTCACACTCGTCTGATCATCCTTACGGACCAAAGCACGCCTCGCGATGTGATTGATGCGATGCGGGGAAGCGCCTTCAGTTACTTCTCGAAACCTTATTCAATGGAGGCTCTCGCCGCGATGATCCGGAGGGCCATCGAGGAGCCCTGCTGGGACGATGGCATCGATATCATCTCAGCCACCCCCGAATGGATTCGCATCCTGGCACGTTGCGACCGGAACACGGCTGACCGCGTGCTCCAGTTCTTTGACGAGGTTGCGGAACTGCCAAACCCAGAACGACACAAGGTAGCTCTGGCATTTCGCGAGATGCTTCTGAACGCAATTGAGCACGGCGGTAAGCTTGATCCGAAGCAGTTCGTTGAGATCGCCTACGTCCGCGCCCGGCACATGGTCACCTGCCGGATCAGCGATCCGGGGGATGGGTTCACGATTGATGAAATCCCGCACGCCGCGATTGCGAATCCGCCTGAAGACCCGCTCCGCCATCAGGAGTATCGCGAGAAGCAAGGCTTGCGTCCTGGTGGTTTCGGCGTTCTGCTCGCTCAGCAACTGGTTGATGAGCTGATTTACAGCCAAGACGGCAATGAGGTGCTACTCGTAAAGTATTTGAACACCCAGCCTTCGTGATTTGTTCCGAAGGATGGCGCTCTTGCTGACGTCTCCACACCCCTCACCTTGGCCGGCGAAATTCATTCACCGCCAGCACCTCGCTGGTGTGACCGGGATGCTCCTTCTTCACTCTCTGCTGTAGCGCCGCCACGTTGTCCGCCAATGTCGCGGGCTTGTATCCGTACATTTCGTAGGTGCAAGCACAACCCGGTTCAGGACAAGGCACCCGCTCCGGCTTCAAAGCGCTCTTGCGCTGTGCGACTTCCTCTTGAAACTTCTGCTTGCCGAGCACATCCGTTCTGTACGCCTTTGCCATCGGTCCACCTTGCTAAAAATTTGACACTGAAGCTCGTCTCCCTCCCGATCCAAATCTACTCGTTTAGTTCACTTTTGATCGCCGACGATCGAGCGATTACTTGAGCGCTTGCACCGCGCTTCGAACGCTGGCGAACAGAATTTTATTCGAGGTCACGAAATTTAGATAATCGTTGTCCCCCACATAGGACTCCGGACGAATGCGGTCCATTTGTTGCCAGAATAGGCTAGCAAGTTCCTTCATTTCGGAACTATGCAAAGCCAGGCAGTAGTTCACAAGTACACTTACATGACCGTGCTCTTGCGGCACTTCAAAGATATTTTCAGCAAGATGGCTTATGCCCAAATCGGTAAGGCTATCGAAGATGTACCATTCATCCCATCCCTCACGCGCGATACTCTCAATACTTTCGATCCTGGGACTATAAGCAATCTTGCTTCGACTGTCCCAACCGGCCGCCACTTCTTCTTCGGTTGGGACGAATGCGCCGCTGTCGATAGACGTGATGGCGATGTTCTTTCCAAGCACGATCTCCGGGCAAATCTCCAGCAGATCGAACTGTTGGTCGGTAACCAGCCATTCGTAGGCACCTTGCGATCCAACCGTAAGCATCCGGTTAATTTTACGTTAGGCAGAGTCGTCATTGCTGGTAATCCTGAACTTAGCTGAGTGCTGAATGCTGAATGCTGAGTGCTATGTTCTAATAACTACGTGCCCTCTTCCGACGTCATCACCGACCAGGAACTCGACCAGTTGCGCCGCGAAAAGTGGCATTTGACGGGGAAGACCGTCCGCACACTCGACGACGCGCGCTCGTTCATCGAATCGGTCGGATTCTCGCTCTTGTATCCATTGAAGCAGCCAGTTCTTATCCCTACACTGATCGGAGCCTGGGCGGGTTCCGACGAAAAGCTTCCCACCTGGCAACACGCCTTCTCCGATCCGCGTGCTCGCGACGCCAGCGAACTCATGGTTCGACTTCTCCGCGAACACGATGCCTACGAGGGCAACCTGTTCGACGAAAACAACGGCCTTCTGGTCGCGGCTTCGGTATTTCCTTATTTCTATGCTTTGGTCGGAGAGCGCAACCCTAAGCTCGCGCCCAAACCAGGGCCACGTTCTCCTTACTCGCAACTCGCCTGCGACGCTTTCGCCGTCATTCATCGCGAGGGTCCCATCTCAAAGGCGAAGCTGCAGGAGAAACTTGGAGGATCGGTCTCGCTCGCAGGACTCGATCACGCTCTCGGCACGCTGTGGTCGAAGTTGCGCATTACTCGCGTGGACTACAATCCCACCGAAGGCTCTTCCTGGGACGTCCTTTACCGTTGGGCGCCTGATGCAGTTGCCGAAGGCACGGGCCTCTCAATCGTCGAAGCTCTGAGTGCACTGCTTTCGAAATATTTGGATTGCGTCATCGCTGCCGATCAGACGGAACTCGAAACTTTCTTCGGGAGTTTTGTTCCCCGCTCCCGCGTGAAGGAGTCCGTCAACGCTCTGCTCGCCGCCCGCGAATTGAGTTTCCTGCGCGTCGGCAATCGCTCGTTAGTTCAAATCACCCCCGCGAAGCCCGTCGCCAATCGGACGGCTTCTTAAGAGTTTCGAGTAGCGTGTACCGAGAAAGAGATACTCACGCCCTCCAGGAGCGTTCTCAACATCCCCTCCCCATTGTCATTCCGAGGAGCGCAGCGACGAGGAATCTGCTTCTTCTCGGTACTCGGTACTCGGTACTAAAGACTAATATAAAATTCAGCGAGATGTCCGACCCGCGCAAACTGATCATCGCCATCGACGGCCCCGCCGGAGCCGGCAAGAGCACCATCGCATCTCGCCTGGCCCGCAAGTTGGGATACGTCAATCTCGAAAGCGGCGCCATGTATCGCGCCCTCGGGCTCAAAGCCATTGAATGGGACACATCCTTCGACGATGAAGCCGCGCTCGTCGAACTCGCTCACAACTCACGAATCCAACTTGAACCCAGCCTGGGGGGAAACCGCGTTCTACTCGACAATCGTGACGTCACCGCTCGTGTGCGCGAAACCGATGTCACCGAAGCCGCGTCGCGCGTCTCGGTGCATCCCAAGGTTCGTGAATGGATGGTCGCCCGCCAACAGGAAATGGGCACTGGTGGAGGTGTGGTGATGGAAGGCCGCGACATCGGCACCAAAGTCTTTCCTCATGCCGATGTGAAAGTGTTTCTCGACGCCGATCCACTAGTCCGCGAGCAGCGCCGACTCGCCCAACAGCAACTCAAAGGCAAAGCGGCCGAAGCCACTGCCGCCGAACTTCGCGAACGCGATCGCCGCGACCGCACTCGCGCCGCCTCACCGCTTGTCGCCGCGGCTGACGCGCTGGTGCTTGACTCGACCGCTCTGTCGGAGGACGAGGTTCTCGCCCGCGTCGAGGATGCCGTGAATCAGAAGTTGGAAACCGCCGCGCAAGGATAATTCGCCAGCGGCCCGAAGCCCACTACTTAAATTCCACCTGCCGCACGCCGGGAAACTGCTCCAGCGACTTTTCAAGCAAGTATCCCATGGCGAGCCAGTAGTAAGAGACCCCGGCCCAGGCGTCAGAGCTTAATTTCACATGCGCAGTTCCGTTCTCCACAAGCAAACTCTCCACGTGCCACGGACCTCCCTGCGCGGGCATTGCGCGCAGCACCGCCTGCGCGGTCGCCGCCATGCGCGAGCTTTCGTCCACTTTCATCACTGTGACCGTCTGCGGCACGAGTGGGGTCTTCGGCGCGAAATCCGTGGGCTTGGGTTCATCAGCATAGGCCTCCACGTCAGCTTCGTATCCCGCCACGTCCTTGGGCATCAGGATGGTCAATTCCGTTGTCTCCGTCTCCAGCAGCAGAGGAATACTGAGCGATGGCAGATTCATCTTTTCGGAAGAAACATCGGTGCGCACGGGCGTGAGTATCAATAACCCGTGGTCTGATTTCGCCGGCTCAATCAGAAACACCCGGGCATCGAGTTCTTCCGCCGAAGCAGAACGTCTTCTGAGCGTCTCCCGTTCTTGCCACGTGGATCCCGACGCTAGACTCGCGCCCGTATCGTCCTTCAACTCCCATGTCACCTGCACATCGTCTTTGGCGGAAATCCGCGCCTGAATCCGCAGCGGGCTACTCACTTTGGCGTTTCGCATCGCCGTCCAGACGCAGATCGTGTTCCGTTGGTTGCACAGCGGAACTGCGACCTTTGCGGCACTCGGCAAAACCGACGCCGCCATCACACCCGCGCTCATCCACCGAGTAAACCGCATTCCTTGTGCCTAGCGTTTCACTCCCGCCAGATATTCCGCGACAATCTTCTGAACCTCCGCGTCTGTCGGAGGCTCCGCGCCGTTCGACGCGCTCGCCTTGCTCTTTACGCCGATGTACACCGCGTTGTAAGTCGTGTCTCCCAGATTCTCCACCTTGTGCTTAAAAGGAGGAAACCAGCGCGATTCCCCTGGTTTGGAAAACACTTCGGTGACCTTGCCGTTCTCGTCAGTGAACCGAAGATGGCCACTCGTCAGTACTACAACAACTCCTCCAGGATGATCGTGCAACGCCGACTTCTCATGTGGCCCGTAATGCACATCGACCACCTGTACGTATTCATTCTCGAAAGCCAGCTTGTAATGTTTGGGTTCAACTTTGGTGGGATCCTGAGCCGCCGCATTCACCGCAAGACACACCGTTGCCATCGTCAAGAACCATTTGGAGACCATGCATCCCCCTCCTGACGCGAACTCATGCTGGAACTCGGCGCAAAACTACTCCGCGTCGCGAAAAACTTCAAGAAAGGAGTTCCCTGCCGGACCAAACTGGTTATGGCCGTGGTTCAGGTCGCAGGTCGCCGGTGGCAGGTCGCAGGCCGAGACGGCAGCTCTTATACTCGTTGTCATTCCGAGGAGCACGGCGACGAGGAATCTGCTTCTTCTCGGTACTCGGTACTAGGTACTGGCGACTGGGTACTGATTTCTCTGTGCAAACATCTGCCTATTGACACGCCGACGCACACGTAGAATACTCCGCCTCCAGGTGTTCGCTTCCCGGCTGGGCAGAGCTGAATGAGGCGTCACGGATCCTACCTACCAAGCCTCAACTACTGAGAGGGGACAAAACATGAAGATGTTGCGCGTGCTCGGACTCGGGCTCGTCATACTGACATGGGCTGGCCTTGCCCAAGCTCAAACCTGGACTTCACTCACGAACCAACCGACTTTCTTCCCTGACACTTCCGTTCTACTTACCGACGGCACAGTCATGACCCATCAGTACAACAGCCCGACATGGTGGCGTCTCACTCCCGATAACACTGGCAGCTATCTCAATGGAACGTGGACGCAGCTGGCATCCATGCAGTCCACGTATGCGCCGCTGTACTTTGCTTCCGTAGTTTTGCGCGACGGCAAGGTGTTGGTTGAAGGTGGAGAATACAACTTCCTCAGCCAGGATGAGACCAACATGGGCTCTATCTATGACCCTGCTGCCAACAAATGGACTCAGGTCAATCCGCCCACTGGCTGGAGTGAGATCGGCGACTCGCCTGCCATCGTGCTGGCGAATTCGACCGTTTTCCTGGGCCAAAACCAGACCAAGGCCTCCGCCCAGTTTAACGAATCGACTTTGACCTGGACCGTCACCGGCTCCGGCAAAGCCGACATCTATGTGGAAGAAGGTTTCGTGATGCTGCCTGACACCAGCGTCCTGACCGTAGACACCAGCAAAGCCAAGAACGCCGAGCGCTATTTGCCTCCCAAGACCCTGAATAAGTGGATCAACGCTGGTACGACTCCGGTTGATCTGGCAGATCCGGGTTCGCTCGAAATCGGACCAATGATTCTCCGTCCAGATGGCACGGTTTTCGCGATGGGCGGGAACACTGCCGGACCCACCGCGATCTACACTCCACCCACCACACACATGGGTACTGGTACCTGGGTCGCGGGTCCGAACTTCCCCAACGGCAACGATATGGCCGACGCACCGGCTGCTATCCTGCCTGATGGCAACGTGCTCTGCGAAGTCAGCCCCGGCATCTTCGGATCTCCGGTAAGCTTCTACGAGTTCGACGGCACCCAGTTCAACTCCGTTCCCAAGCCTGCCAAGGTCGGCGTCGACAACACCTCTTACGAAGGACGCTTGCTGGTTTTGCCTACCGGACAGGTTCTTTTCGTACCTTCCGAGGGCAAAACCAAGTTTGCCGCCATCTACACCGCGGCCGGCACCTCGAACCCCGCATGGGCGCCGACTGTCACTTCCGTTCCTTCGACCATCACTCATGGAACGACAGTGACGGCGTCAGGAACCCAGTTCAACGGACTGTCCAACGGCGCCGCCTACGGCGATGACGCTGGCATGAACACCAACTATCCCCTCGTGCGCATCACCAACACGGGGACGGGCCACGTCTTCTACGCCAAGACTCACACCTTCAGCACCATGGGCGTAGCAACCGGGAGCAAAATCGTTTCCACCCAATTCGACGTGCCCGCCACCATCGAAACCGGCGCCAGCACCCTCGAAGTCGTAGCCAACGGAATTGCGTCCATCCCGGTCAACGTCACCGTCAACTAGGCATTTCTTTTTTGCTAACGGGTACCGAGAAATCGGTACCCGTTTTTATTTGCCTGATGTGGCGCAGGCGCCTCGCCCGCGGCGAAGGCGAAGCCAAACTGGCCCCCTCAGGATTGTCATTCCGAGGAGCGAATGCGACGAGGAATCTGCTTTTTCTCGGTACTGGGTACTCGGTACTGTACTGGGTACTTGACTTCTACCATATTTCCAGTATTATCGAAATATGCGAGACCGCGTCGCCCAGTACGCCGACATGTTTTCCGCCATGGGCACCGAGCCTCGCCTGCGTATCATGCAGCTTCTGCTCAAGGCTCATCCCGAAGGACTCGTGGTCGGCGACATCCAGAACGAACTGGAAATTCCGAACTCCACCCTCTCCCATCATCTCGACAAGCTGAAGAACGAAGACCTGGTCGAGGTGCAGCGCGAAGGCACGTTTCTGCGCTACACCGCCAATACCGATGCGCTGCAGGAGCTCGTGCAATTCCTTTATGCCGAATGTTGCACTCGCAATAAAGCACTCAAGCCTGAAGACTTCATACAGATTAAATAGGAGATCCCCATGACCACCGACATCAAAGACGCCGTTAAAGAAAGATACGGACAAGCCGCCCAGCGCGCCCAATCCGGATCCTCGAGTACCTGCTGCGGTGCCGCGCCCGCAACCGACCAGCATTGCTGCGATCCCATCACTGGCCAGCTGTACGACGTTTCCCAGATCAGCCAACTTCCCGAGGAAGCTGTGTTGGCTTCTCTCGGATGCGGCAATCCCACCGCGCTCGCGCAGCTTCATCCCGGCGAAGTAGTGCTCGATCTCGGCTCGGGCGGAGGCATCGACGTTCTCCTCTCCGCCCGTCGCGTCGCCCCCGGCGGAAAAGCCTACGGCCTCGATATGACGGATCAAATGCTCGCGCTTGCCAACGAGAACAAGCGCAAGTCGGGCTTGACCAACGTGGAATTCCTGAAAGGCGAGATCGAACACATTCCTCTGCCCGACAATTCCGTCGATGTCATCATCTCGAACTGCGTCATCAATCTTTCCGCCGACAAAGACCGCGTCCTGAAAGAAGCCTTTCGCGTCTTGAAGCCCGGTGGACGCGTCGCCGTCTCAGACGTTGTCACGCGCGGCGAGATGCTTCCCGAAATTCGCAAGAGTGTCCTTCTCTGGGTGGGTTGCATCGCCGGAGCGCTCGAAGAAAACGAATATCGCGGCAAACTCACGGCGGCGGGATTCGAGCAAATCGACCTCGAACCCACGCGCGTCTACCGCGTCGAAGACGCCCGCGAATTTCTTTCCCACGAAGGCATCGACGTCGACAAAATCGCGCCGCAAATCGATGGCAAATTCATGAGCGCCTTCATTCGCGCCGTGAAACCAGCATAGGCAATGTGGGGCGGGCGCCCTCGCCCGCCTGGTCGTGTAGCGACGGCAGGTGGAAGCGCCAGGAAATAAAAACCAATGGTGACCGAGTCCTTCAGGGACTAAACACGCAGGAGCCAATATCTTGACGCGCCGCCTCGCCGCCGAAGCCATGGGCACCGCCTTCCTGCTGATGGCGGTCGTCGGCTCGGGCATCATGGGCGAACGCCTTTCTGGGGGCAACGTTGCCATCGCTCTCCTTGCTAACACCCTCTCTACCGGCGCGGCTCTCGTCGCTCTCATTCTGGCCTTCGGACCCGTCTCCGGCGCCCACTTGAATCCGGCGGTCACGATCAGTGAGGCGCTCGCCGGAGGAATCTCCTGGCGCGAAGTCCCCGGCTATCTTGCTGCGCAAATCCTTGGCGCATTTGCTGGAGTGGCCTCAGCCCACCTGATGTTTGGACTGCCTCTTTTTTTTGCTTCGCATCACGCCCGCAGCGGTCCCGCGCAATTGTGGAGTGAATTCGTCGCCACCTTCGGCCTGCTCGCGGTCATCTGGGGCTGCTCGCGCTCCCGCCCCACCGCCGTCCCCTATGCTGTCGGAGCCTACATCACCGCCGCTTACTGGTTCACCGCCTCCACGTCGTTTGCAAATCCTGCGGTAACGTTAGCTCGCGCCGCCAGCGACACGTTTGCTGGAATTAGACCGATCGACGCTCCCGGCTTTATCGCCGCCCAGCTTGCTGGAGCCTTGGCTGCAACGTTGACTTTTCGTTGGCTGTTGCCTGCCCGTGAAGTGATCAGATGAGGTGAAACAAGATGCCCACTCTCTACAACGTTCTCTTCCTCTGCACCGGAAACTCCGCCCGCTCCATCATGGCCGAAGCCATCATGAATCACCGCGGACGCCCCACCTTCACGGCATACAGCGCCGGAAGCCATCCCTCGGGTAAAGTTCGCGCCGAAGCTCTAACCCAACTCGCCAATGCGCGCATCTCCACCACCGGCTTACGCAGCAAGAGCTGGGAGGAGTTTTCGCAACCCAGCGCACCCGAACTCCAGTTCGTATTTACGGTTTGCGACAACGCCGCCAAAGAGGTCTGCCCCGTCTGGCCCGGGCAACCGATGACCGCCCACTGGGGAGTCCCCGACCCCGCCGCTGTCGTCGGCACGGCTGAGGAGATCCAGCGCGCCTATCGCGACGCTTTCTTCATGCTCGAGCGCCGCATCAACTTGTTCCTGAGTCTGCCACTCGCCAGTCTCGAGAACTTGGCGATCAAAAAAGAAATCGACAAAATCGGCCATCAGTAACTGCTCGTGTGGCGGGGCGCCTCGCCGCTAGCGATGGCGACGCCGAGCCGGATCCCCGCCAGAAGACTTGTCATTCCGAGGAGCGAAGCGACGAGGAATCTGCTTTTTCTCGGTACGTGGCGAGCGATCGCGAAGCCGAGCAGCCTACCTACCTTCCCTTCTGCTCCGCAATCCACTGATCGGTCCGCGCTTCGAGCATATCCAGCGGCAGCGTCCCGCCATCGAGCATTTCATCGTGGAACTTGCGGATATCAAACTTCGGACCCAACTCTTTCTCCGCCTTTTCCCTCAACTGGCGGAATTTCAATTGGCCCAGCTTGTAACTCAGCGCCTGCGCTGGCCACGAAATATAGCGGTCGGTCTCGGCTTGCAGCGTCGGTTCATCCACCGCACCCGACTTGCGGAAGAATTCCACCACCTGATCGCGGCTCCATCCCTTGGAATGAATTCCGGTATCCACCACCAATCGTACGGCGCGGAACAACTCAGATGACAGCCGCCCATAATCCGATACCGGATCCTGATAGAAGCCGACTTCCTTCCCGAGTTGCTCGGCATACAACGCCCAGCCTTCGATGTAGGCATTGAACCCGAGGCCGTGCAGTCGGAATCTAGGCAACCCGGTCAACTGCTGCTGCACCGATTGCTGCATGTGATGCCCCGGGATTCCCTCATGGTAGGCAACCGCCTCATCGTCAATGAGCGAACGATGGGCGAAGTCAGATGTAGCCACTACCACGCGGCCAGGACGTTTGCCATCCGGCGTGCCCGTCACATAATGGGTTGCGGCAGTCGCCTGAAAACTCGGAATCGCTTCCACTGTCACCGGAGATTTCGGCAGCAGCGTGAACAGTTGCGGCAGCTTGGGCTCCATCTGCGCGATGTAACGCCGGAAATCATCGAGAATCTGATCCGCCGACTTCGGAATGTATTTCGGATTGGTCTTCAGCGAAGCGCGAAACGACTCCAGATCGGCGAAGCCTTCCTTCTTGGCGATCGCGGTCATCTCCGCTTGAATGCGATCAATCTCACGCAATCCCAGCTGATGAATTTCATCCGCGGTCATATGCGTTGTGGTACGCGCATAAATGTCGTTCGCGTAACGCTTCTCGCCATCGGGCAACGAGGTGATGGCGAGCGTCGTCCGTCCTTGGGGCGCGTATTCGTCGCGCACAAACGCTGCGAAGGTCTTGTAGGCGGGATTGACGTCGGTGTTGATCGCGTCCGTCATCTGTTGTGTCAGACGCTTCTGATCTTCTGCCGAAATGGTTGCCGGAAATTTCTTGGTCGGCGTCAGAAACGGATCGGAATCAATAATCCCCTGACACTGCCCGGGAATCTTCTCCAGCAGGAAGCGCACCGGCATTAGCTTGTCTTTCATGCCTGCGCGCAGAACTTCCGTGACTTGGCTCATGGCCCGCGGAATCTGATGCAGTCGCGAGATGTAATCTTCATATTGTTTAACCGTGTCGAACGGCACCGCCAGTGGCAAGTCGGCCAGATTGGTATGGATGCCGCTCTGCTGATTGATCGGCATCTCGTACTCTTTGAGATCGTAGTCGGCAATTCGCTGTTGCAGCACTCGGACCAGTAGGTCGTGCGAGAGCAGATCCTGATCCGAGAAACCATCGGTGGAAATCGCCTTGAGCCGCGCCAGGAAATCTTCGTCCGTCTTATGACGCGCGGCGATGGCCGCAAGCGAGTAGTCGGCCAGCTTATCGTTGTAGCGATAGTCGCCGTACGCGGTTGCCCGCTCAGGGAAATTCCGCAGATCGGTCTGATACTGCTCCTCGAACAGCGCATTCTGCGCCGCCAACCGGTCGGCGATGGGTTGGTCGTTTTGAGCGAAAACGGGGACTACAAGCAGGGAGAGAAGAAACACACGCAGAGCAAGTCGCATAGCCTAAGCAGCGTACCAGATTACTATCCTTTGGGTCATTGGTCGTTCGTCGTTGGTCGTTGGCCAAAACAAAACCTTCCCCGCGCACACGCCTCCGGCGACCAACGACCCGCAACCGGCGACCGCCTCTCTGGGTACTGGGTACTGGGTACTGAGCCTTTCTCGGTACTCGCAACTACTTACTCTTCTCCCACTCCGGCTCCACAGGCGGCACCAGGTCATACTCGTTCGACTTCTGCCCCTTCAGATAGATGTCGAACCAGTTCACGATGTGGTGCAGCCTCTCCACCCGATGCCACGGCTGCCCCGAGCGCGACAACTCGTGCGACTCACCCGGAAACCGCACTTCGGCGGTCGGAATCTTCCGCCACTTCAGCGCTCGGAACATCTCATCACCGCCGCTATCCGGAGGCGTACGGAAATCCGCATCCCCCAGAATCAGCATCAGCGGCGTCTTCACCTTGCCGATGTAGGTAATCGGCGAGCGGTCGCGATAGTCATCCGGATCTTCAAACGGAGGCTTCCGGAACCAGTTCTCCTGAAACAAAGTGAAGTCAGCCGCGTACCACCACGCCGCCCAACTCGCGATATCGCGCTGCGACACCGCCGCCGCGAACCTGTCGGTATGCCCCACTACCCAGTTCGTCAGCAACCCGCCGCCGCTGCCTCCGGTCACACCCATGTGCCTGTCGTCGACATAACCGCGCTTGATCAACTCATCCACGCCAGCCATCAGATCTTTGAAGTCATCTCCGGGATAGTGATACTGAATGATGTTGCCAAATGCCTCGCCATACGACGTACTTCCCCGCGGGTTCGGATACAGCACCACATACCCCTTCGCCGCCATCCACTGCATCTCGTGAAAAAAGACGTAGCCGTACGCCGTATGCGGACCGCCGTGAATATTCAGGATCAACGGATACTTCTTCTTGGGATCGAAATCGGGCGGCTTCTGCACCCAGCCTTCAATCTTCTTGCCGTCGAAGCTGGTGTACGAGAGGTCTTCCGGCATGGTTAGATTCAATTCACCGAACAACTTCGCATTCACATCGGTCAATCGTTTCTGCGACCCATCGCCCACTACAAACAAGTCATTGATCATGACAGGAGTCGAAATCTCCGCCACCGTCTGCGTCCCATTCGACGAGAACGCTTCGACTGCCTGATCCCCGCTGGTCACGGGCGTGATCTTGCCGCTGTCGACATCAATCCGTTCCACATTCGCCCGCCCTTGCTTGGCCACCACCAGCATGATCGACTTCCCGTTCGCGCTCCACACAGGACGCGTTCCACCTCCACCTCGCGGAGGCTCCTGATCGCCCAGAATTCCGCCATCAATATCCCAGTCATAATCCGCCGTCAGCTTGCGCGGCTTGCCACCGATGTCCATCACCCACAAGTCCTGCTTCTTATAGGACTGCACCGGCTTCGCGTCCTGCCCCATGAACGTCATCCGGCGTCCGTCCGGGCTCAGCGCAATCTCGAAAGCCGCCCCATCAATCCTCGCGACTTCAGAAGTCTCTCCACCGGCGGCCGGAATCGAATACACCAGGTTCGACGGGCCTTCGTAGTACGGCTCCAAATTCCGATCGGACGTGAAGTAAATCTTCGCTCCATCCGGAGACCACAACACATCGTCCTCATCAAAATTTCCGCTGGTCAATTGCTTCGGTTTCGGCAAATCCTGCGGGTTCGACGGAAACGCAATCGTCCAGATGTGACCGGGTCGCGAGAAATCCAGGTACCCTTCTCCATTCAAACGAAACACCGCCCGCGTCACGACATGAATGTCAGGTTCATGCTCGGGCTTCGCGCATTTGCTTTTATCTTTCTCTTTCTCGCATGCCGCCATCTCCAGGTCGTCCGGATTCGCCCCGCTGGTGAACGCAATCGTCTTCCCATCGGGAGACCACTTCGGCCCGCCCGCTCCCTGCGGCATCTCCGTCAACTGCCAGGCCTCGCCGCCCGCCATCGCCAGAATAAAAATCTGCGGAGGCTCTGGCTTCCCGTCTTTCTCTACCGACCGCTGAAATGCCAGATACTTTCCGTCCGGAGACCATCGTGGCCCCGAATCATGTTTCCCCGAAGTCAACTTTCGCGGCTCGCCGCCAGCCGTGGCCACTGTCCAAATCGAAGTCTCGTACTGCTGCTTCTCTCCGGCGACGATCCGCACAAATGCAACCTGAGAACCATCCGGAGAAATTTGCGGATTCCCGATCCACTGGAACTGAAACAAATCTTTTTCTGTGATCGCTCGTTTCTGAGCGATCGCCATCCCAGCAAAAAGTGTCACGCCGCAAACAACGATCAACACACTTCGGCAAGCATTTCTCATCATGTTCTCCCAGAATCTGAAAAAAAATGGACGGCCCCACGCCGGCCAACAAGAATCGCAGGCTACGCCAAACCTGCCGGTAACCGCAAGCGCTCACATTTCACGAGTGTTAGTTACAGTAGCCCGAGATGATCGGGATATTTCGCCTGCAGAGAACTCACCAACAATTCAAACTGCGGATGCCGGCGCAGATTCTTCAGGCACGGGTCCCGTAAGAAGAAGGGCCAACACGCGAAACCAGTATCCACGCTGCGTTCCAGCCACTCAAACGCAACGTCAATCCGGTTTAATAGAGAAAGAATGCAGGCGATCTGATAATAAGTGTGGTGCGCGTGGCCAAACGATTTCGGATTGGTGCATGCTCGCTTCATGCAATCGAGCGCCCTCTCGGTTTCTCCCATCGCCGCATGCATCACCCCCTGTGTTGTGACGATCATGGGCTCATCCGGCACCAGCGCCGTTGCTTCGTCAAGCAACCTCTTGGCCTCTTCCCATTCTCCGGTCAAGATCGCGGGCTGTGGCGCAAAATAGATTGCATACTTATTCGCAGGATATTCCGCTCGCCATCTTTCTATCTGCTGCCGGGCGAGTTCATATTCGCCGCCCCACACATAAACCTGCGTGATGCTGTGGCTGATCGCTTTCGCCGGATCGAACGGCCTCCCGCTCTCATACATGGCGCGGGCATGATCGAGCAATCCGACGTGCGCCAGGATTGTGCCCAACCGGCTGTAGGCATGCGGCAGATTCTTCTGCAGCGTCAGGGCGCGCTTCAACTCGGCAACCGCTTCGAGATGCTGGAAGTTCTTCGACGGTCCCCACAGCAGGTATGCTTTCGCTACGTGTCCTTCCGGCAGCGCCGAATCCAGTTCCAACGCGCGTTGGCAGTGGAATTCCGCCTTCTCCAGCCAGCTGTGCCGGGGATCGACTTCGAAATGCTGTTTCGCGCACACGAAGGAAAGGACGGCATGGGCCAGCGCAAATGCGGGATCGCGATTCACCGCGTTCATCAGATACCGCGCGGCTTCTTCCAAAAGCCCTGGATCGCCCGATTCGCTGTGCCGGTAGCCCTGGATGAACTCCGCATAAGCCAAGGGATCCCGGCTGTACCTCACGCGGCTCTGCAGCACCGGCCCATGAGGCGAGCGCTTCAAGGCCCTCGCTGTCTGTTTCACGATCTCATCGATGTGCTCGAACGGACGCTTGAGGTCGAGAACAAATTTGCGGACGAAGTAACTGCTCTGCGAATGAGCATCAAACAACTCCACCGACAATCGCGATTCTCCCTTGGAACTCTGGATCGCTCCGTGCATCACAAACCGAACACCCAACCGTTCGGCAATTTCCCCTGGCCGCGCATGGGTAGGCACGCTAAAAACTGTCGACATGGGTAGAACATCGATTCCCTCGAGATTCGCCAGGCGCGAAACGGTTGCGTCGGCAAACCCAATGCATACCCCCTGATCATCCGCGAGCTCTCCCAGCAGGCGTAGGGGAATCACCGCGAGGGACGAGCGTTCCGGCCCCCAGGCGCCCTCCGGGACCGTCGCTTGGTCTCGGCCTGTGTCTTGAATAGGCTTCGGGAAGCGCGGACTAATCACACGGATCTGTCCAATGAACCGGTAGCCTTTGCCCACCACCGTCTCAAGGAAGCGTGGTTTGTCGGCGTTTTCGCCCAACGCCGTTCGAATCTTCCGCACCAGATTGTTGATGTTTCGCTCAGTATCAATGAAGAGATCGGATTGCCAGAGCTTGCCCACGATTTCCTGGCGCGAGACGAGTTGCTCCCGCCGCGATACCAGGAAAATCAAAAGCTCCATAGCTTTCTTCTCAAGCTTCACCCGACGCTGAAAGCGACGTAGTTCGTAACGACCCAGGTCGAGCTCAACATCCCCCGATTTCGAACTCCGTGCCGAGAGTGATTTCATCGATAAACCCATGAACATCAATTGGCTACGAAGATACACCAAAAATACACAAAGGTGATTTCTTGCTGATTGCTGGATTCCGCAAAGTTGGAGATAGTGTTGTTCGACAAATGGCATCACGCCGTCAAGGAGAATGATTTCAATGAGAAGAACTCTGTGGCTCACTCTGACGCTGCTCGCGGTGTTGCTGACGATTGGTCGACCCAACATCTTCGTTCTTGCGGCGGCACCACCTTCAGCGGAGAAAAACGCCTTCACGCCCGATTCTGTTCCCTTCGGTCCACCACCGCCCTTCGTCGCGCCGGGCGCTCAACTGGCCGTTCTGGAAGGCAACCCCATGGCTTCCAGCGGAGACTACACCGTCCGTCTCAAGATGCCCGCCGGATATCGCATCGCGCCGCACTGGCATCCCAAACGTGAGAATGTCACCGTCATCTCGGGAACATTCAAGGTCGGCATGGGCGACCGCTTTGACGAGAGCAGCATGCTGACATTTCCCGCCGGCAGCTTCGCCTACCTCGATCCCGACATGCACCACTACGCGATGGCCGCCGATGAAGTGATCGTTCAAATCCACGGCACCGCACCAGTGCAATTCAACTACGTCAATCCCGACGACGATCCCAGCCACAAGAAATAGTTCGCTCGTCCTCGCGGGGGGATTGAGGGTCATGCGGCCATCAGTCCCCCTGCAACATTTCAAACTCTGTGCAACTCGCGCCCGCTTTAGCGATTTTCCCTGCGCCTGCGGTGAAAACTCTCTCTCACGCCCAACGCCCGAAGCCAGGTCTTCCTTTCCGACCTCCGCGGCCTTTCTCTGCGACCTCTGCGGTAAAAGTCTTTTGACTTTCCTCAGTTGCAAAAACTCTTCATAGACGAGACAATCGCGCCGACCTTCATGGCTACCGCCACGTCGCCGCAGCGCCAGGCCCTCTCGCGTACTCTCTCCATCGTCCTCGTCCTGCTGGGCATCTCCGTCTTCATCAATTACGTCGATCGCGGCAACCTGTCCATCGCTGGCCCCATGCTCAAAGACGAGCTGGGAATCTCGGGCAAGCAGCTGGGCGTTCTGTTCTCCGCGTTTTTCTGGACTTACGCCTGCCTGCAACCCTTCACGGGATGGCTCGTCGACCGCATCAACGTCAACTGGGTGATCGCCGGAGGCTTCCTCGTCTGGTCAACCGCGACCGCGGTCACCGGTGTGGTCCACGCTTTCGCCGCGCTATTTGTCTTGCGCCTTATCGTCGGCGTAGGCGAGTCCGTCGCCTTTCCTTCATATTCAAAAATCATCGCACTACATTTTCCCGAAGAACATCGCGGCCTCGCCAACTCCGTCGTCGCCGCGGGACTCGCCACTGGCCCTGGCTTCGGCATGCTCGCCGGCGGCCTCCTCATGGCGCGTTTCGGCTGGCGTCCTTTCTTCATCGTGCTCGGACTCGGCAGCCTGCTCTGGCTCATCCCCTGGATCAAATACATGCCCGGCCCACGAGAGTCCGTGCCTGTACTGAAAACGGGCGCACCCAGCCTTCTTGAGTTCGTAAGATTGCGCTCTGCCTGGGGAACTTGCTTCGGACTCTTTTGCGGAAATTATTTGAATTATTTCCTGATCACCTGGCTACCGTTTTACCTGGTACGCGAGCGCCACTTCGCCATGGACAAGATGGCCCGCATCGGTGGCATCGCCTATCTCTCGGCGGGCTGCTGCTCCACTCTGTCAGGCTGGCTCTCTGATCGCTGGATCATGGCCGGAGGCACGCCGACCCGCGTTCGCAAAACCTTCGCCGCCGGAGGCATCGCGCTCGCCGGAATCTTTCTCGGACTCTCGGCTTTCAGCGGACCGCACTTTGTCGTGCCATTTCTCTTCGTGGGGATCAGCTTCTTCGGCGTGAGCAGTTCGAATGTCTGGGCCATCACCCAGACTCTCGCTGGGCCCGAAGCCGCTGGACGCTGGACCGGCTTCCAAAACTTCTTCGGCAATCTCGCCGGGGTCGTCGCGCCCGCTCTCACCGGATTCGTCCTCGATCGTACCGGACACTTCTATTGGGCTTTCGCCATCGTCACCGCCATCGCCCTCACCGGTGCCGTATCCTGGATCTACGTCGTAGGACGAGTCGAGCAAGTGCAGTGGAAGTCAGTACCCAGCGCCTAGTAGCCAGTACCTAGTAACCAGTACCTAGCAACTGATACCCCACCGCGTTGTCATTCCGAGGAGCACAGCGACGAGGAATCTGCTTTTACTCGGTACTCGGTAGTGGGTGCTAGGAGCTGACTCCATTTCGGGAACAAATTCCCAAAATGACGTTCACTCCTCACATCCGTAACCAGAACGAAGTGCTATACCAAAGAAGTTCGCCCGTCAGCTGGACTCACCTCATTCCAAAACAGGTGACGTCCCATGCCGCGCCATTTCTTTTTCAAATTCTTCTCTGTGTCTCTGTGCCTCTGTGGTGAATTGTTTCTCGGTGTCGCCCTTGCCCAAGATGCCTCGACCGGCGCCCTCCGCGGCACCGTCACCGACTCCACTCACGCGCCTGTTCCCAACGCCACCGTGGCCATCGTCAATCCGGCCACCGGACTCACCTACTCCTCGACTACCAACGCCGAAGGACGCTACTTCCTCGATCTGCTTCCACCCGGCGACTACTCTGCTCGCGCCGAGTCGCAAGGCATGTCGCCGGAACTCACGCCCAATCTCCACATTGACGTCGGAGGCCTGCTGCAACTCGACTTCGCGCTCTCGGTCGCCGGAGCGAAAGAAACGGTCACCGTCTCCGCCGGACCGCAACTCGTCGAGACTCAGCCCTCCGCCATTAGCGCCCTTCTCGACGAACGCGCCATCAGCGACCTCCCGCTCAACGGACGCCGCTACACCGACCTCGCGCTGCTGGCCCCGGGCGTCACCCAAGACCCGCGCGGCCTCACTTCGGCCTCGAACGGCGATCTTGCCTTCGGAGGCATTCGCGGATACCAGTCCAGCTACCTGGTCGACGGCGCAGATAATAACAACGCTTTCTTCTCGCAGGCTCGCGGGCGCTATCGCGCTCCTTATCAATTTTCGAACGAAGTCGTGCAGGAGTTCCGCGTCTCGTCGAACACCTACGGCGCCGAGCTAGGACGCGCAGGTGGCGCAGTCGTCAATGTCGTCACCAAATCCGGAACCAACCACTTTCACGGCACCGGCTTCTACTATTTCCGCGACAACGCGCTCAATGCCGTGCATGCCTACACCCAGGGCGCGAATATCGAAGACCGCCAGCAGCAATTCGGATTCACCGTCGGCGGTCCCATCAAACAAAACAAAGCATTCTTTTTCGCAGGATTCGATCAGAACATCTTTCACGTCCCCGCGCTGGTGCGCTTTCTTGATGGCAGCTCCGTGCTCGTACCCCAGAAGGGCCAGGAGCCTCTGCATCATGGAGACTACGAAGACAGCGACAAAGCCCTGGTCTTCGCTGCTGCCGCTCAACTTTCAACCATGGCAGGAAATTTCCACTCCGCCCTCCTCGGCAACGCGGGCTTCGCCAAGGTCGACTTCACCATCAGTCCTAAACATCTGTTGACCGCGCGCCTCAATACTTCACGATATTACGGATCGAACAATGTCTTCTTCGATCCCGCCAGCCCCATCACTACTTACATGATGAGCGACAACGGACAAGAAGATGTTTCCACCGAAAGCGCTTCTGTCTCGCTGACCAGTTCCCTCTCACCGCGCACCGTCAGCCACTTGCGCGCACAGTTCTCGCGAGATTTGCAGCAATCTTTCGCCAATACCAGCGACGTGCTGACACGGATCGCCAGCATCACCGACGGCTTCGGCCGCTCCACCATTCTTCCGCGCCAGACCAATGAACATCGCCTGCATCTGACCGAAACCTTCAGCCTCGAAACAGGACGCAACTCCTGGAAGTTCGGCGGCGACGGCCTCTTTACCTGGATTCAGAATTACTTCCCTTCCCTTTCCGGCGGCGAATACATCTTTGACGACATCAAAGTCGATCCCTGGACCTTCGAGCCCATGATCGGAGGCATGGAGACAACACCGCTGCGCGCCTATGCGCACCAGCTTCCGCATTACTACATTCAGAACTTTGGCTCTTACACAACGCATCCCAATACCAACGAGTACGCCGCCTTCGCGCAAGACACGATTCGTGTCACCAGCCGTCTCGCCGTAAGCCTCGGCGTACGCTATGACCTGCAAACCTTTTCCACCCGCGGCTTGGTCTCGAACCCGCTGTGGCCCGACTCCGGCAAAGTTCCCTTTGACACCAACAATGTTTCTCCCCGCGTGGGATTCGCCTACTCCATCGGCGACAGCCGCCCGCTCGTCGTCCGCGCCGGATACGGCCTCTTCTATACCCGCATCCCGCAGATCTACACCTCGACGCTCGCCACCGACAACGGAATTGCCTCGACCACCCTCTTCCTCAACAACACCAACTACTACGATCGCCAGATCTTTCCCACCTATCCCAATGCCATGGTGCAGTGTCCAGCTAACGGCTCGGGCTGTGCCGCGCCCGCAAGTCTCACCGCTTTTCTCAGCAACGACGTTGCCTCCTTCGCCCGCAATTTTCAGACTCCAAAAGTCCAGCAGGCCAGCGTCTCCATTGAGCGCGAAGTCGCGAAACGTCTGTACATCGGCGTTTCCTACATGTACGTCCATGGCGAAAATCTCATCCGCGCACGCGACGTGAATCTGCGTCCTCCGACCAATGTCACTTATCCCGTTTACGACGACACTGGGACTGACCTCCTGGGCTATTACAACGTCGCGTCTTTCGCGACTATGCAGATGAGCCCCACCATCACTTGCCCGTGGCCTCCCTGCATCAATCCGCTTGTCCGGCCGATCCCGCAGCTCGGAGCAATCAATCAGTACGAGAGCGGCGCCTCCAGCGTCTATCACGGCGCGACACTCTCCATAAACCGCCGTATGACCAACGGCCTTTACTTCCGCCTCGCCTACACCTTTGCCCACGCCATCGACGACGGGCAGGACGCTCTCGTCACCGGACGCCCCGTGACCGTACAGAATTCCTATTCCACCTCCTCCGAACGCGGCCCCAGCGTCACCGATCAGCGTCATCGCCTCGCTTTCTCATGGATCGCCGAGCCCCGGCCGTTCCATCGCGAGCATCCGTTGTTGGGAAAAATCTTCAATGACTGGAAAGTGTCATCGATCGTGACCATCGGCAGCGGCCGACCCGTTGATGCCAAAGTCTTCGGCGATCCCAACCAGGACGGCAATGACTCCAACGACCGTCTACCCGGTCAGGGACGCAATGCCTTCCTCGGCCCTGACTACGCCACCACCGACATGCGCATCACCCGTCACCTTTTCCGCCGCGACCGCATGAAACTCGATTTCATCATCGAGTCGTTTAACCTGTTCAACCGCGACAACCTGCGCGTCAACATCACCGACGACAGCTTCCAGAACACTGCCGGACAATTCGTCTACATGGATCAGAAACTAGGCGTGAACTATTACCCGGCTCAATATCGTGTCCCCGCGAACTTCACCAAAGCTACAAACTCCTACGCCCCCCGCCAAATTCAACTGGCACTGAAATTCGCCTTTTAGTGAGAGAGAGAACTGGGTCCCCCGTCCTGATCGCGATGGTTGCGACAGGGCGGGGCTTTTTCTCCTGAGTCTTAATCGTTCCCAACCGGCAAAGGTCCAGAGCAGACTTACTCATCCCTCTCAATTTGTCATTGATATGGAGGCATTCACCTGATAACGTTGCGCCGATCTTTGCGGTTCCCTCTTTGGTCGCGATCGATGCGATTTCAAGCCTATCCCCAGTGTGACGGCTCTCAAAGGTGACAGGTCGACATTCTGACTTACAGGAGTTTTTATGATCAGAAGAGTTTTCGATACGCGCGTAGGGGCACTTCTGCTTATGTTCGCCTTGTCTTCTCATGCAGGCATTATCGGCAGACAAGCAGACATCTCCCTTCTATTACCGCCGGTCACTTACGACGCGGGTGGACTGGCGTCGGGTGGGGTCGCGAGCGCCGATATGAACGCTGACGGTAAGCTCGATCTAGCCATCGGGACCAACAAGGGTTTGAGCACTCTCTTGGGGAACGGCGACGGCACGTTTCAGCCTGCCGTATTCCACCCCTCGATCGGTCTCGGCGCGAGCGCGATTGTGATCGCTGACGTGAACGGTGACGGAATCCCGGATCTGCTCGGCGCCAGTTGGGGCCCTTGCGGAACGCACTCTGATGGTTGTGTCTTGGTGTATCTCGGCAGGGGTGATGGGACTTTTCGCTCGGCCCGCGCATTCGACGCTGGAGGCCCAACCGTCAACTCAATCGCCGTTGCTGATTTCAATGGTGACGGCAAAATGGATGTTGCAGTAACTAACTGTTCATCGTTTGGCACAACTGCTTGTGGAACTTTTGCCGTGCTGATGGGGCGAGGCGATGGGACATTCGGAAAAGCGCTCACTTCTAACTCCGGTGGCGTAGGTGCATGGTCACTCGTTGCTCAAGACCTGAACCACGATGGCAAGGTAGATCTGGTAATAGCCAACTTGTGCCAGGATTCTGCCTGCGACGGCGATGGCTTTGTCGCCGTCCTCCTGGGAAAAGGGAACGGAAAATTCGCGACGCCGGTCACTTACTCCTCAAATGGCCGGACTCTCATACCCTTCGTTGCCGACGTCAATGGCGATGGCAATCCTGACATCCTCGTCGCCAATGGCGGCGGTGGTGAGGGACTCGGCGTGCTCCTTGCGAATGGAGACGGCACCTTCCAACCGGTGGTGACGTACAACTCCGGAGAGAAATACGTGGATTCCATTGCAGTGGCGGACATCGACGGCGATGGGCATCCGGACGTGATCCTTGCCACCTGCGCCTCAGGACAATATGTCTGCCAAGTCACGGCGGCCGTCACCGTCCTCCTCGGGAAAGGCGATGGCACTTTCCAGGCACAATCCAGCTACAGTTCCGGAGGGGAAAATTCGCTTGCCGTTGCAACGGGAGATCTGAATGGCGACGGCCACATCGACGTCGCCGTCACCAATTGCGCGCCCGCGGGCGGGTCTTGCGATGGCACCGTGAACGGAGTCGTGAGTGTCTTATTGAACGCTGCCGGCTCACACTAAAGGATGTGGATTTGTATCCCGGATGCCCGCAGCTGTCGCGTCTGCCGCGACAGAGCGGGGCTTCTCTCAACAGTGGTCGGGTTCAGGCTTCGTCATTCCGAGGAGCGAAGCGACGAGGAATCGCTTTTGCTCGGTACCGGTTACTGAGTACGAGGTACTGACAGCTAACGACAAGCCGCGAAGAACTCCCGAACGGTCCCCTTCAACTTCTCTCCTCGAAGTTCACCGTCTTGCACCGCGCGCACAAACCACTGCGAGTAAGCCTGACCCGACGCCTTCTTGTAGTCCGTATAAATCGCCGCAGCCAGCACATGCATCCCTCCATCCTGCTCCCGCCAATACGCGCAGGTATTCCGAGGCAGCCCGAACTTCTCGCTGACGATCTCTTCCAGCGCCTGCACCGAGTTTTCTTCGATGTAACCCTCGGTCGTGTTGTAACCGAACGATGCATCATGGTGCTGCACCTTATCCATCACCAGCGGATCCTTCCCAAGCAGTGCAATCGCCTTGCGAACCTTGGGATCATCCGCGTGGTAAGGCGGATGCATCGGCTCATGAATTGCATTGTGCAGCACGATCGTGAACGGATACGACACGTGCGTCAAAAAACGCAACCCAGTGATCCGGATCCCGTGCGGCTCTGAATAAGCCAGCAAATAAACAGTGATTGTGTTCGAAGGAAGCGGAAATCCGAGGTAGCTCTCAATCACCGGAACGATGTTGTACCTCGGAAGTTCGGAAGAAATCTCCGTAATCCGCTTCTCAATCTTCGGCTTGGCTGTCGCCGCCCAATACGCTGGAAACCCAACGCGCTCCAGGGCCTTCAGCGTTACTTCGAGCGAGGGCCGGGCCTTCTCGTAATTCTTCCAGCCAACGTCATCCCAATAGGAGGTCTTCCTGAGGCCCGCTTCCATCCCAGCGCTGTCATGTGCCGTCCGAATCATCTCCGGCAAGGTCTCATCATCGACCACGGAGAAGTACAACGTCAGCTTCGCCGAGATGATTCCCTGCCCCTCATCCTTGATCACGCGCTTCAACTCGACAAACGCCGCTTGCTCCTCCGGCGTGAACAACGGATGAAAATGGTCATATTCCGCCTGGTAATAATGCAGATAGTAAGCATCGCCGCTCAATGCATTCAGCAGGCAGAGAATGTCGTACTTTAGGGAAGGCTTCAGTTCCCAGTCGGTGGTGGTGTGAAGAGACACGGTTTCCGCGCGAAGTAGAACGCTGCAAGAGATCGCGAGTGAGAGCAGATAAACAATCCGGCGCATGCTCCAGTTCTAAACGCCGGGGGTTGCTGCTGTCTTGAATCCATTTGCAGTGCGCCAGGCCCGTGGCCCCATGCCCGTGAGTTGCTTGACGCTGCGCGTCATGTGCGATTGGTCGGAGAATCCCAACTCGGCAGCGATGCTTGCCAGTGGCGCCCGGGTATTCCGAATAAACTTGAGCGCATGACGCGCACGAACACGCGCGCGAAAAGCCTCCGGCGAAATACCGAACACTAGCGAGAAACCTCGTGACACCTCCCACGGTGCAATTCCTTTCGCCTCTCCCCACCGGGATAGTTTCAGAGACGGGTTCTCGATGAGAGCAGCTGACAGTTCGTCGGGCCAGTCGGTGGATCGCGGCGTTTCTGCCACCATCATCGAGCGAAGTAAGTCCACGGCGTCTTTGCGATTTCGCTCGGCCGTGCGCACCACCGAGTCAGCATCCACCACGCTCGCAATTCCTGGAGTAAAGCATCCGCCGGGTAACGCGAGATTCAGCAACACCGCACTGCTTTCGAAGCGATCAAGGTGCGCTTCAAACTGTTCATGAAAAACTACGTCGCCGGCCTTCACCCGGAAGCGTCCATGATCACCAGCTTCTTCGTAGCCACCTGCCAGCACGAGCGCGGCGTACGCCTCTTCATGCACGTGGCGGCTGAGCACAGCAGCGCGAATGGTTTGCCACATCTTCATCGTCATCATGCCCCTGTCGCCCGAGCTCAGGATGCCAATATGTCCGCACCGACCGGTAAGTCACTTGCAGACAACAAGATAACCGCTATCCTCCCGGCAACGGACCCGTCTCATGCCCGCAATTTCCCCCAAATTTCCCACTTTCCGTGTTCAAAATCCTGATAATCCGCTTGACTTGCCTGCAGAACCTTGCAATAACTATCCGGTCCAAGTGGGACGAGTTTGGGGGTGTAGTTCGTTTGGCTGAAGTCCGACTTCAAGAGGGTGAATCCCTCGAAAATGCTCTCCGCCGTTTCAAGCGTAAGGTACAACAGGAAGACATTATCAAAGAAGTAAAACGTCATTCCTTCTACCTGAAGCCCGGCGAGAAGAAGCGTGTCAAGGAAGCGCTCGCTCGCAAGCGCAGCCGCAAGAAAGCACGCAAAGAACAAGACTAAGCGGACATCTGGGCCGTCGCTCCCCCAGTGACGGCCCATTCGTTTATCAATTTTCATCCCGTTTTGGGAAAAAGCCAACCGACTCATCCACGATCTACGTTGTTCCCCGCTCCCTACGCGGAGCGGGCCGGGCCGAATCCAGGGGCATTTCCAAGGTGATTTTGAGGGGGGTGTGATGGCTCTTCTGCACTCGCGCCACGCAGAGGAGATCGGGTGAAGGGAGCACTCTCAATGGAATTCCAGGACAAGGTACTCAAGTGTATCGACTGTGGAGCCGACTTTGTTTTTACCGCCGGCGAACAGCTGTTCTTCCACGACAAACAGTTTAAGAACGAACCCAAGCGCTGCAAAACTTGCAAAGCGAAACGCGTTTCCGTGCTCGGTGCGACGCCCGCCCCTGGCAATGGAAATGGCAGTTACGCAAAAGTGGAAACCCGCACCACTTGTTCACAATGCGGGAAGGAAACCACCGTGCCCTTCAAGCCGACCCAGGGCCGTCCGGTCTTTTGCCGCGAGTGTTTCCAGGGACGTCGGCAAGCTGCCTCCGCTTAGCAAAGGGCAGCTGCAATAATTGATCTTCGAGTCGCACTCTGTAAGAAGGGCCCCAGCTTCGGTGGAAGCCCCCCGCTCTCCACCAGCCAAGCAGACTTCCGCTCACTCCTTAGTGTCTCTAACCCCAGTTGCCAGTACCGAGTACCCAGTACCCAGTAATCGGATTGCTAGGCAAGAACCCATCTTACAGTTCATGAGGCTGCTTCTGATCAATGAGGATTGAGGAGCGAAGCGGCGAGGAATTTGCTTTTTCTCGGTACTGGGTACTCGGTACTGGCAACTGGGTACTGGGTACGACAACTGGCTACGTCCCAACTCTCCGCCCCCGCTCGGCCGGAAACGCCCGCTTCTCGTCCTCATGCTTCACTAGCAGCGCCTCAATCTGCCGCAACAGATCCTGCGTACCGAGAGGCTTCACCAGAAGCGATTGCGCGCCTTCCCGTTTCCACTCGCCGTCGTCCGGCGGATACGCTGTCAACAGCGCCGTGGCGGGATTATATTTCTGCTTTCGCGCCGCGCGGATCACATGAAACCCCGCATCCTCAGTCTCCATGCGCGAGTCCGTAATCACCATTTGATACACGTCCGTCGCCAGCTTTTTCACCGCTTCCGCGGCCGACGAGGCTGTATCGACATCAAAATTATTCAACTCCAGCACCGCTTTCAACGTTAGCAGCACTGCCATATCATCATCGACTAGAAGGATCCGCCGCTTCATGGAGCACCTCGAGGGATAAGGTGTTCGAAGCCGCAAAGGCTCTGCGACTGCGCAGAAAATCAGAAGGAACACCGCGTGACGGGCGCGACTCCATTCCCAACTCTGCGCCGTTCCTACGTTACACTAGTTCCGTGGCAACTTTCTACGTCGAGAATTTCGGATGCCGCGCCACCCAGGCCGACGGCGCCTCGATCGAGCGCCAGTTCGAGCAGCAGGGATTCGATCCCGCCGCCGCTCCGAGTGAAGCCGAACTCGTCGTGCTCAATACCTGCACCGTCACCGCCGCCGCCGATCACGATGCCCGTGCCGCCATCCGCCGCATCCACCGCCAGAATCCCAACGCCCAGATCATCGTCACCGGATGCTACGCCCAACGCGCCCCGGAAGAAATCGCTGCCATCCCCGGCGTCACCAAGGTCATCGGCAATTCGCATAAGCACTTGCTGGCGGAAATTAGCACTCAGCATTCGGCACTCAGCACTCAGGGCAGACCTCAGACCTCAGACCTCGGACCTCAGCAGAATCAAGAGTCGGAAAATTTCGTCCCATTGTCCGTCCTGACGCCTGACGCCCGACGCCTGACGCCCGACGTCTGGGTTTCCGACATCTTCGCCCACACCGAACTCCTCGCCGCTCCCGTCTTCGACGCGGCCAATGAGCGCACTCGCCCCAATCTCAAAATTCAAGATGGATGCAACAACCGCTGCTCCTTTTGCGTCATCCCCTACGTCCGCGGCAAAAGCCGTTCGCTGACCACAGATCGCATCCTCGAAGAAGTAAACACGCTGGTAGCCGCCGGATATCAGGAGGTAGTGCTCTCAGGCATCAATCTAGGGCGGTGGGGGCGAGATCTGACGCGCGAAGCGCAAGTCGAATCCGGCGACCAGCGACCGGCGACGCGCGACCGCCATCCGAAATTCGAAAACCTGATACGGCTAATCCTCTACCAAACCGCCGTGCCGAAGCTAAGAATCAGTTCCGTCGAACCCATGGACTGGACGGACGACCTCATCTCTCTCATGGCAACGTCGCCGCGCATCGCAAAACACGCCCACGTCCCCATGCAATCGGGAAGCGACACAGTCCTTCGGCGCATGCACAGAAAGTACCGGCCAAAGCATTATGTCGATCGCATCATGAAGATTCGCGCCGCCATGCCCGACGCGGCTATCGGTGCCGACGTGATGGTCGGATTCCCTGGTGAAACCGATCGTGAGTTCGAAGAGACTCGCGGGATGGTGGACGATCTGCCCTTCACTTACCTTCACGTCTTCACTTATTCCGCGCGCCCGGGCACGCCTGCCGCATCCGTACCCCACCAGGTTCACGAGCGCATCGCTCGCGAACGCAACCGCATCCTCCGCGAGCTGGCATCTGCCAAGAAGCTTGCATTCATGCAATCGCACCTGGGAAAAACCATCGAAGCCATCACGCTGAAAAGCGACTCATGTGGCCCCGCCCGCGAGAACCATACCGAAGCGTTGACCCACAATTACCTGAAGCTCCGCCTCGACGGCCACCACGCCCACAACCGCTGGCTCATCGCCCAAGTCACGAATGTTGACAAAGGCGTATTAATCGCCACAGCCCTTTAACCATTTCGACGCTGAACGCAGCGAAGCGGAGGAATCTGCTTCTTCTCGGTACTCGGTACTGGGTACTAACTCCCTAACCCACGGTCAATTTTGCGATCTTCGCCAAACCAAAAAATGCTACCAAATTGTGACGCAGATCACTGCAGTCACGAATGATGTCTCCGACAATCATGCCAAAGCCCTCTGCGTGGCGTGGGCAAAAATGAGTAAACAGGGGTTATGAATGAAACGGACATCGGCATCGACCAACGGTAAGTCCAACGGAGACGCACTGCTTTCCTGGCACCTTTTGCATCGCGGAGTTTACGCTCGGGTAGCTCGTAAACTCGACATCGACGCTTCTTATGTCAGCCGGGTCGCCGCAGGCGATCGCGACTCTGATCGCATTCGCAAAGCTCTTCTCACCGAGCTCGAACGCATTCATCGCATGCGTCCGTAACGTTGTCTCCAATTCTCCGGACCCCGCACAAAACACGAGGGAGCAGTGTCGGTTATTTTTCGCCACTTTCCCCGTCATCTTTCTTGACTCTCGGCCCATCCGCTGCCACAATGCCCCTCCGCTGCTGTTCATACATCAGGACCGAACCCAAGGAGCTTCCCCATGAAACTCACCCTCTTCTGTCTTCTTCTCGCCGCTTCCCTGCCCGTTTTTGCCCAGAGCAAGGACGGCGTCGTGCCCATCAACGGCGGACGCAATTTCGTTTACGTCAAACCCGTCGACCGTTCCCATCCGGCCGCCAAGCAGCAACCCGGCCTGGTCACCATCTACAGTAATCTAGGCACCGGCACCAACGTCTATAACGGCGCCGCCGGTACGGGCGTCCTCGGCAGGAATGTTCCCAACCAGCCTTTTCCAGAATGGGTCGCAAATGGATTCACTCCCACGGCGAACCACACCGTCACCGAGATACAGGTCGGTGTCACCTGGGTCGAGGGCGCGAACTCCGTCATCCTCAGTCTGAATGAAGACAACGGAGGCAAGCCGGGCAAGACTCTCTTCATTACGCAGTTCACCAACCTGCCGACTTTTGGCACGTGCTGCACTCTGCAGACCGCTACGCTCACAACTGGTGTCCCTGTAACGCAGGGCACGCAGTATTGGGTCGTGTTGCGCACAAAGCCGACCAACCAGGGCACCTGGAATGTCTGGAATAACAACTTCAAAGGCTTGCAGGGCCCGTTCTCGAACAGTCTAGGAAACGGCTGGTTCCAGCAAAGCACCCAGGAACTGGGAGCCTTCGCGGTTCTAGGTCAGTAAGAAAAAGGCCGGCAGCGCAAGCTGCCGGCCAAATACCAACGCAGAACGACCAACCACCATCTAGTGAATCGTAGCGTTGTCGATGAATGTAGCCTGATTCGCGACTGTGCCTGAGAATCCCCACAGCGAGAAGCCATCGAGCATCTTTCCCGCCGCGAGATCCACGGTCAAGTCGATCACGTCCCAACTGGTGTCGGTGGTGAAGGCAACGAACTCGTCGTCAGTTCCGTCGGAGTAGAAGAAGTCTGCCGCTGTCGGCTCTGAGCCCGCGGGATGCCGGTCATAGAACGCGACCTTGGTCAGGGAACTGGTCGAGGTGGCCGTGAAATCCTGCACCATCTCGGCATTGCCTACGTCGCCTGCATCGTACTTGCCTGCCTTCGGCATGGACTTGGTGGCTGCCCACGGCTTGCAACCGGTTGTGCAGAAGTTTCGGCCCAACGCCCACGGCGAAATGGTTCCCGTTTCAAATCCTCCGTTCACCAGAAGATTCGTGGCCGGAGCCGCCTCTTCTGCCACTCCCTTAGTTCCCAGCAAGATGCTGACATCATTGCGAAGCGTGCCGGTCACGGCCTGATCGAGCAATCCGTCGTGATTGAAATCTCCAAACACAACCGACACCGACTGCCTTCCCGTCTGGTAAGTCTTCTGATTGCTCAGCAGAATCACCAGAGCGCCCGAAACGCGCGCAGCGCTCGTCTCCGAGTGCGATTGAAATGTGCCATCGCCCCGGCCCAGAAGCAAGCTGACGGATTTCGTTCCGGCATTGCCGACGGCGATATCGGCTCTGCCGTCACCGTTGATGTCAGCGACGATGATGGATCGCCCATCCACGCCAATCGCATAATCCACGCGGTCACGGAACGTGCCATCGCCCAGACCCGCCAGAACGCTGACCGTGCGATTGCTATTGACGACCGCGAGGTCCAGATTCCCATCGCCGTCAAAGTCCCCGGCTGCAATGGCAACCGGATGGTTCGCTGTGTTGAAATGGCCCGCTGCCCGGAAACTGTTGGCGGAAGCCGGCGCAATCAGGCAAACTGAGATAAGTGTGATAGTGAGTGTGGTGAACAACTGCTCCCGATGAGACATTGAAAACCCTCCATTAACCACGGTTGATGTCGGTGAATGGTTGTTCCCCGGTCTCCCTTGGCCCTGTGAAAGAACTGCCCCCTGGGTTCGGTCGCTGCTGGGTTTACCTGGGGAAGGCTGTAAAAAGTGGCGAGATTGTGCTTCGAAGCGCGCCGCTTGTCAACGCGAGAAGTTAGTCTGGAGAAAACCGCCCTCCACAGCCGGAAGCGCCGCAACCTCATGCTATAATTTCCAATCCCTTTTCTATCCGAAGAGTGGACGGAGGCCCGTATCGATAAACGTTTTATCCGCACGAACGAGCGTATTCGGGCGCGGGAAATCCGCGTGATTGACGATGAAGGGCAGCAAATCGGGATTCTGCCCCCCTACGAAGCGCTCAAAATGGCCCGCGAAAAGAACCTGGACCTGGTCGAGATTTCGCCCACCGCTACCCCCCCAGTCTGCCGCATCATGGACTACGGGAAATTTCTGTACCAGCAGGAAAAGAAAGAGCGCGAGGCGAAGAAGCATCAGAAGGTCATTACCGTTAAGGAAGTGAAGTTCCGCATTAACGTCGATGACCACGATTACGACACTAAGAAGAACCATGTGCTGCGCTTCCTCGACGAGGGGGACAAGGTCAAAGCGACCATCTTCTTCCGCGGACGCGAAATGACGCGGACTGGCTTGGGCCGGCAGATCCTGGAACGTTTGATCAAAGACGTGCAGGAGCATGCGATCGTAGAGTTCCGACCGCGGCAGGAAGGCAACACGCTGCACGCCATCCTGGCGCCGAAAAAGACTGAAGTGCAACAGAAGCCGCATAAGCCTGCGGAGCCGAAACAGGCACAAGCTGCACCACCGCCGCCGCGAGTGAATCAGGCGTAGGAAAAACAGCACTTAGCAATTGGCACTTGGCATTTAGCCCTTCTGGGTTTGTGCGGGCGTCTGCAAGAAGCTTTGCTGGCTAAGTGCTAAATGCCAAGTGCTAATTGCTGATTGAGGAATTATGCCGAAACTAAAAACACATAAAGGCGCTGCGAAGCGCTTCAAGAAAACTGCCACGGGGAAGGTGAAGCGCGGGCATTCGCATCTGCGCCACATTCTGACCTCGAAACCACATAAGCGGAAAAAGAAGCTCGGTCAAGGTGTGCTGGTGAGCGATGCCGATACGCCGAAAATCAAGCGGATGATTCCGTACTAGTTTTCAGTACCGAGTACCTAGTACCGAGTTAAAACATTTTTGGCAGCTTTGCTGCCATTTGACTGCGCTGTTTGCGGTCCGGTGAGTGAAGAGGTTGCCTGGTTTTTCTACCTCCAGCCGCCGTTACTACGAAGTTAAAAGGAGAACGACATGCCTCGTGTCAAACGTGGAACCAAACGCCGCGCCAAGCGGAAAAAGATATTAGACCGCGCGAGTGGTTACTTCCTCACAAAATCAAAACTGTACCGTTCCGCCAAGGAAGCGGTCGAGCGCGGGCTGAAGTTTGCCTACTCTGGACGCAAGCAGAAGAAGCGCCAGTACCGCTCGCTGTGGATCGTCCGCATCGGCGCGGCTGCCAAGCTCAATGGGATGAGCTACAACCAGTTCATCCACGGCTTGAAGAAAGCCGGAGTCGAGTTGGATCGCAAGATTCTTGCGGACCTCGCGGTGAAAGATGCGCCTGCGTTTAAGAGTCTGGCGGAGCAGGCGAAGAGCGCGCTGGCTTAAAGAGCTTTTAGCACTTAGCTTTTAGCCTTTAGCTTGAGTCGCTGAGGAACGGGCTTTTGCGCCGTTCTGCCACCTTTTTTGGTGTCCACTTAAAAGCCTTTTACCGCAAAGACCGCAGAGGGTGCCCTGAGGTCTCAGAGAATGCCTCGAGGTCTTCGCTGACGGACGGCGCCCCACGATAGCTTCGCTCTGGATGACAGAGCTTTTGAGATGGCGAGACGCGGGCGAGGGCGCCCGCGCCACATGGTCACGACTTGGCTTACAACGTTCCAAAATTGATGGATTTTTCGGCGGCGGCGCTGGAGGCGGCGGCCCGCGAGCTTCTGTCCGCGCTTGAGGGTGAAGCTGCGGCCGTTGGGAATGAGAACGAGTGGAAGGTTTTTCGCGACCGATGGATGGCGCGCAAGAACGGCGTCCTCTCGCTGGTCAACGATCTCTGGTTGAAGGCTGCGCCGAAAGATGCCAAGCGCGACGTCGGACAGCGCGTCAATGAATTGAAGACGCGGGTCGAAGCAGGCGTTGATGCGGCGCTGGCGAGCATCCAGAGTGGGTCTGCGGGTTCGAAGCTGGTTGCCGATCGGGTGGATGTCACCCTGCCCGGTATTCGCCGTCCTCTCGGCGCCGAGCATCCTGTCATCAAGACTTTGAACGAGATCATTGCCGTCTTTCGCGATCTTGGGTATTCCGTTGAAGAAGGTCCCGTCGTCGAGACGGACTACTACAACTTCGAGGCGCTGAATTTCCCTCCTAATCATCCTGCGCGCGATATGCAGGACACACTCTTCATTGCGAAGCAGGGCGGCAAGGCGCAGCGCGATCGCTTGTTGCTGCGCACGCACACTTCTCCAGTGCAGATTCGCACCATGGAGAAGATGAAGCCTCCCTTGCGCATCGTGATTCCCGGGAAGGTGCATCGCAACGATCCTCCCGATGCGAGCCATTCTCCGATGTTTCACCAGGTCGAAGGATTGGCGGTCGACACCAACATTACATTTGGCGATTTGAAGGGCACGCTCGATCACGCGATGAAGGCTCTGTTCGGGTCGAGCGTGAAAACGCACTTCCGTCCGTCGTTCTTCCCTTTCACCGAGCCGAGCGCCGAGATGATGGTGTCTTGTTTCATCTGCGGGGGCAAGGGACGGCGCGGGTCGGAGCCTTGCCGTCCGTGCAAGACCACCGGGTGGATTGAAATTCTCGGTTGCGGGATGGTCGATCCGAATGTGTTCGAGTTTGTGAAGGACAACGGGTATGACCCGAAGAAGGTTTCGGGGTTCGCGTTCGGCATGGGAGCGGACCGCATCGCCATCTTGAAGTATGGGGTCGATGATATTCAGTTGTTCTTTAACGGGGATGAGCGGTTCTTGCGGCAGTGGAGGTAGTGGCAGTTGCCAGTACCTAGTACCGAGTACCGAGCAAAAGCAAGCGTTTAGATGGCAAGTCCGAAACTTCGGGGACGTTGTCTCGTAGATGAAGAAAGATTTCCGCACCAAGAACTTGCTTTCTGCAGTTGCTTTGAGTCCGAAATTTGTTGTGCTTCATGGTTGTGTTTTGATCAATGGAGCTCCGACGGAGTTGTTGCCTAAGAGAGATCCGGAATCGCCCGAGGAACGCCAGAAAATCGAATACTTGGTGAACCGGCGTGAGATTTGGGAATTGTTCGAGGTAGCGCCACCGGAACCGTCGCCGAGGCTTTTGTGCAGTGCTGGGAATACCGTTCGGGAGATATGGGACAGCAAGTTGAAGGTCGAGTTTCCCGATCGCAAGTTTGTCGTTTACTTCGAGTATGCGCCGCCAGTTTGTGAGATCAGTTTCTTTCAGGCTCTGGATTGGCATATTGAAGCGGAGGCTCAGGCTAAAGCAAACTGGAATTCGCATCGGGTGGATTGGCGACCAAAGTTGACGTGGAGCCCGCTTCTGGCGCCGAAAAAAGGTCCTGACGAGTAGTTTTGTTGATCCGACGGGAAAACAGATTCCTCCCTTCGGTCGGAATGACAAGCTTCTTGGGGGTTCGAGAGTCGTGGTCCGGCAGGGGTCCTTCGACTGCGTGATCGTGCGGTTCGCTCGCGATCACTTCGTTCAGGATGACATTGATTTCACTGAGAGCTGACGGCTGAGAGCTGATGGCTGTTTATGAAACTTTCTCCTCAATGGTTGCGGGATTTTGTTGAGTTGACCGTCGATAACGGACGGTTGGCTGAGGATTTGACTTCCGTCGGCATTGCCGTCGAAGGGATTTCCGGCAGCGGGGAGAATACCGTTTTCGAGATGGAGATTGGGACAAACCGTCCTGATGCTATGAATCATTATGGGGTGGCGCGCGAGGCGGCGGCGATTTACGACTTACCGCTGAAGCCCATTAATCCCAAGCTTCCCTCAGCGGCTAAAGCCGGGGCTCATCAGCTTCCAGACGGCGCAGCTGAAGCTGCGCCCCTTCAAAAAAACCGGGCCTCTGGCAGCGCGGATAAATCCGCGCCCTTTCAAAACTCTGCCACGGCCTTCCCCATCGAGATTCTTGCGGGGAAATTGTGCGCGCGGTTTACGGGGCGGGTGTTACGCGGGGTAAAGATCAAACCTTCGCCAGAAAAAATTACGCGTCGGATTTCGTTGATGGATTCGCGTCCTATTAATAACGCCGTCGATGCTTCGAATTACACACTGCTCGAGATGGGCAAGCCTACCCATGCTTATGATCTCGATTTGCTTGATGGCGGGCGGATTATCGTTCGCCTGGCGGAAGAGGGCGAGACGCTCAAGACGCTCGATGGCGTGGAGCGCAAGCTGACACCGGAAGATCTAGTCATTGCCGATGCCAAGCGTCCGGTGGGGCTGGCCGGAGTGATGGGCGGCTTCGACACGATGATTACCGACAAGACGCGGAATATCCTGATCGAGTCGGCGTGGTTTGATCCCACGACCGTGCGCAAGATGGCGCGGCGACATGCGCTGCATACGGATGCTTCCCATCGCTTTGAGCGCGGCGCGGATTTCGAGTCGACGATTCTGTCATGCGATCGCGTGGCGGAGTTGATTCTGGAATCGGGCGGCGGCGAACTGGTTGGCGATGCAGTGGACGTCATTGCCATGCGCGTCGATCAGGCTCCGATTGCGCTGAACTTGCCGGAAGTGGTGCGGATTCTGGGAGAACGGTTGCCGACGGAAGAGATTGTGCGCATCCTCGAGCATCTGGGATTTGAGCTGACAGCGGAGCGACGGGATGCTTCGGAGTTCCGCGTGCACATTCCTTCGTGGCGGCTGGATGTTTCGCGCGAGATTGATTTGATCGAAGAAATCGCGCGGGTGTACGGGTACGACAAGTTCCGCAATACGTTGCCGGCGTACGCAGGGGCTGTCGTCGAGTTGCCAGAGGCGGCGAAAGACCGCAAGCTGCGGACGTCACTGCTGGGCCTGGGATATGACGAAGCGGTGTCGCTGAGTTTCATAGGAAAGAACGACGCTGAGAAGTTTTCGGCCGCAATCGCGATGGAACTGGCTAATCCGCTCAGCGACGAAGCTTCGGTGTTGCGGACTTCGCTCGCGCCCGGCATGCTGAACATGCTGGCCTACAACCTGAATCGTGGCACGAATGATGTCAGGTTGTTCGAGGCGGGCGCGATCTGGGAGGCTTCAGGCACCAGGGCGGCGGAGTTGAAGCGCGTGTGCATGGGGCTGACGGGGAGTGCCGTGGTCCCCAGCGTCAATCAGACGCCTCGGCCTTTGTCGTTCTTTGATGTGAAGGGCGATGTGGAGACGTTGCTCGGGATGTTCGCGCATAAGGCGCTGCACTTCGACGCGAATACCGATGACTACTATCATCCGGGGCGGTCGGCGCGTGCGGTGATGGACGGATCAACCGTGGCGCAGTTTGGGCAGGTGCATCCTGAGGTCGCGGCGGCGAGAAAGCTGCGTCAGGATGTGTTTCTCGCGGAGATTTATCTGGACCGGCTCTATGTGCACGGGCTGCGCGAGGTGCGGTATGAAGCGTTGCCGAAATATCCTGCGGTGGAAAGAGACTTCTCGTTTTCATTTGATAACGCTGTTGTATTCGAGAAGATTCATCAAGCAGTAATGGGACTGGGACTGAGGGAGCTGCGCGCTTTCGTTCCTGTGGAGATTTTCCGCGGAGGCGAAACTGTATTCGTCGCTTCCGGTTCGTATTCAGTGCTGCTGCGTGCAACCTTCCAATCTCCTGATCGGACGTTGCGCGAGGAGGAAGTGGCAGGCTGGTCAGAACAAGTTGTGAAAGCGCTGGAGGCCTTGGGCGGAAGACTAAGAGCGCGGTGATAGCAGGACTGCAGATTCCTCGCTCCGCTCGGAATGACAAGACTTTTTTATGACGGGACGGCGCCGTACGCGCCGTTTTTGTTTTTTAGTGGAAATGCCTGGCGGTGGCGCTGGTCGTGCAGGCGAGCGCGGGGTCCTTCGACTGCGTGCTTGCTCGCTTCGCTCGCAATCACTTCGCTCAGGATGACATGCGGTTTGAAGCATCGGGGGCAGGGGGCGCGCCGGCGCTACTTCGATCGTGCTTTAGTTTTGCTAGAAATGCGTTTAGTTCTTCCGGTAGTTCTGTCGTGAATGAGAGTGGGGAGTTGGTGCTCGGGTGGGTTAGCGTAAGGGATTTAGCGTGCAGGAAATTGCGATCGAGCGAGATTGTCGGGCCGTTCTTCGCTTTCAGATCACGGGCGGCGCCGTAGAGCGCATCTCCGACGACCGGATGTCCAATCGATGATAAGTGGACGCGGATTTGGTGGGTGCGTCCGGTGTCGATGCGGACTTCTACCAGCGAGAATTTTCCGTAGGGCGACTCTAGCTTTTGTTTGACTTCGTAATGAGTGACGGCGTCGCGGCCTCCGGAGCCGCGAGTGGTCATGCGAATGCGGCGCACGGCGTCACGGGCAATGCTGGTGTTGATGGTTCCCTTCTCGTTTTTCATCCATCCATGAACTAAGGCGACGTAGGTCTTCTTCACTTTGCGCTCGGCGAATTGGACGGCAAGGCGCCGATGCGCTTCGTCATTTTTTGCGACGACGACGAGGCCGCTGGTTTCCTTGTCGAGGCGGTGCACGATGCCCGGGCGAAGTTCGCCTCCGACATCCGAGAGTTTTCCGAAGCGGTGGAGCAGCGCGTTGACCAGCGTGCCGCGATTGCGGTCGCCTTCGGTGGCTCCTGCGCCCGCGTGGACCATCATGCCCGCGGGCTTATTGATGATGGCGAGGTCGGCGTCTTCGTAGACGATGTCGAGCGGGATGTCTTCGGCGATGGCTCGCAACGGGGGCAACACGACAGGGCCCAGAATGGAGATGCGCTCTCCGCCGTGAAGACGAAGAGATGGTTTGGAGACTTCTTCTTCGTTGATACGAACTTGGTTCTCGGCGATCAGCTGCTGGATGCGGGCGCGGGAGGTATGGTCGAGTTTTGCCGCGAGGAATTGGTCGAGACGCTGGCCAGCGGATTTTTCATCCACCGTCAGGAATTGGGGGTAGTCGGGCATTGTGAGGAATTATAGAGTGGGCGGGGAAAAGCTTTTCACCGCAAAGATCGCAAAGGACGCTAAGGACTCCAGATTCCTCACTTCGTTCGGAATGACAAGAGTTTTTGGGATGGGTTGAAGTAGGGGTCCTTCGGCAGCGTGGGCGCTCGCTTCGCTCGCGTCCATTTCATCCTGGATGACAGGGTAGTTAAGCTGCCTAGCGCGTGGCTTGCATTGGGACGGATTTCGGGACGTTGCTCTTCAAATACCAGATAACGCCGCCGAGGACGACCAGGCCTATCGAGATTGCCTGCGTGCCGGTCATGATGCCTCCGAAGACCGACCCACGGCCGGGGTCGTCCCGCAGGAATTCGATGAAGTAACGGGCAACGCCGTAGAGGATCAGATAAGCGGCGAAGACTTGTCCATCGAACTTTTTGCGTTTGAACATCCACATCAGCAGGAAAAAGTTCGCCAGCTCGACGGCCGACTCGATGAGCTGAGTCGGCTCGAGCGCGACTCCCAATGGGGTGCCGACAAGATCACGAGCCAGCGGATTGGTGAAGGTCACTCCCCAGAAATGCGACGTTGGCTTGCCCCAGCAGCATCCGGCAGCGAAGCAGCCTATGCGTCCGATGGCATGGCCGAGGGCGAGGCCGGGGGCGAAGGCATCCCAAGTGGCTAGCGGCGGCATCTTGCGGCGGTGAATGTACCAGAAAGCAGCGACGAACGCGCCGATCAGGCCTCCGGAGAACACGCCTCCAGCTTGCAAGGTGGCGAGCGAGAAGATGTCCCCAGGATGCGCGGCGTAGGTGCTCCAGTCATTGATGATATAGAGAATCTTGGCGCCGAGGATGCCGCACAGAACGACCAGAATCCCCAGGTTCCACGCATCTTCGGGATCGATGCCCGATTTCTCGGAATTGCGGACGCTGATCCACATGCCGAGAAGAACACCGGTAGAAACGAGAAACCCGTAAGTGGGAAGATTAAAGGCGCCGATATGAAGGAGTCGTGGGAACACTGTTTGGTTAGATGCAGAAACCCGTCTTTGGTCGTCGGTCTTTGGTCGCTGGCCAACTACAAAGAAGGACTCGACTTATTTTAGCAGGATCGAACAGGAGGAGAAAAAGTAAGCCGGCCCACTGTGCCGTGTTGGAGGGCCGAGAATGAACCCGTCTTAGACGGTGGGAACCCGCCGAGACCCATTAGGCATCTCCGCATGGCGGAGCGTCGCACACAGGATCGAATTGTCGAGTCGAGTCCCCGTTCATTCGGCATTGGTTCAAAAATCGGTTACCCCCGATCACCAACACCGCAGGCCGGCTACAGAGTTGGATGCTAGGGAAAAGCGCAGCGGAGTGCAAGAGGCCGGAGGTAAAAAGATGGCACTCCATTTGCCAGCGACTTTGGTAAGGGGTGGGTTTCTGGTGGAAAGGAAAGCAGATTCCTCGGCGCGGCGCGCCGCGGAATGACAAGAGACTCTTTTTTTCGGTTGGCGTTAGCCGGCTTTGCGTTTGTCCTCGAGAACTTCGTCGAGGATGTTGGAGAGATGCTGGGCGCGCTGGGCGTAATCGGAAGATCCGTTTTCTGATTTGCGTTTGAGCAAGTGAAATTCGTCGGCAATGTTGAGCGCAGCGAGTACGGCGAGGCGAACGGTGTCGACGGTGTGCGTCTGCTCGGCGACGGCGCGCATTTTGGAGTCGACGTAGTCGGCGAGTTTGAGGATGTAGTCGGGGTCGGAGCCGCGCAGGTTGTAGGCCTGGTCGAAGATCTCGACGCGGACGGCGTTGTTGTTGGCGTCGCGGATCGCTGTTTGCTTGGTAGCGGATGCCATAACGGTTATGCTCCTGGCCCCTTAGGATGCGTCCAAGTCAACTTGCGGCCTGCTCGGCCGAGATGGAATCGATCTGCTGCAGCATTTTTTCCACGCGGCCGCGGATTTCTTCACGTTCCTTGCGCAACTGGATCATCTCTTTGCGCATGGTTTCGACTTCCTCCTCGCGCTCTTCGAGCTGTTCGCGCAGGCGTTGGGTATCGCGCTCGGCGGCTGACCGGGCGTCGCGTGCGGACTTGTACAACTCAATAGTGCGATAAACCTTCTCTTCCAGCGCCTGGAAATCGTCGGCGGGAACCTGAGCAGATACCTCTTCAGCCAATCTGACAGACATGGGACTTCACTTCCCTTGGGAGATTTTCGATCTTGGGCTGAGTATACCGCAGAATTGGGCTTCGGGCGTCAGGCTTTGGGCTTCAGGAATATCGGTCGTGGGTCGCAGGTTGCGGTTGGGCGTCAGGCTTCAGGCACCGGGCTTCAGGAAAACAGTTTGTCGCAGAACTATGGACTTCTGTCTTCCTTGATCTTCCCGCGACCCGCGACCGTCGACCCGCGACCGATACTCTTGATGCATGAAGCCCGATGCCCGAAGCCTAGAGCCTGGTCCTCAGGCGGTGAGCCGCTTCATCCAGTGTTTCGTCTTTCTTGCAGAAGGCGAAGCGGACTTGTTGGGCGCCGTCTTTCGCGTTCTTGTAGAACGAAGAGCCGGGGACGGTGGCGACTCCTACATCCTTCACCAGATATTTCGCGAAGGTCACGTCGTCGGCATATTTAAATTTCGAGATGTCGGTCATGACGTAATACGCGCCGCGGGGACGGTAGCAGCGAAAGCCGACTTCTTCGAGGACGGGGATGAGTTTGTCGCGGCGGGTGCGGTATCCGTCGGATAGTTTTTGATAGTACGACGATGGAAGTTCGAGGGCAGCGGCTCCGGCTTCTTGCAGCGGCGCTGGGGCTCCGACGGTGAGGAAGTCATGCACCTTGCGGATGGCATTGGTGATGGCGGGGGGAGCAATGGTCCATCCCACGCGCCATCCCGTGACGCTGTAGGTTTTCGAAAGGCCATTGATGGTGACCGTGCGGTCTTGCATGCCATCGAGGCGGGCCAGCGAGATGTGTTTCGTGCCGTCGTAAAGGATGTGCTCGTAGATTTCGTCGGTGATAGCGATGACGTTGAACTCGACGCAGAGATCGCGGATGAGTTCGAGTTCTTGCTGGGTGAAGACTTTTCCTGTGGGATTGTTCGGCGTATTGACGATGATGGCTTTGGTCTGGGGATGGAACGCGGCACGGAGTTCGCGTTCATCGAACGTCCACTCGCCATAGTCGCCGGTCGGCGGACGGAGCTTCACGAAGCGCGGTTTCGCCCCCGAAAGAATCGAATCAGGCCCGTAATTTTCGTAGAAGGGCTCGAACACGATGACTTCATCTCCCGCATTGCAAATGGCCATCAACGTCGAGATCATCGCTTCGGTGGATCCGCAACAGACCGTGACGTTGGTTTCGGGATCGACAGTCAAGCCTTGCCAGTCGTGGGCGCGGCGGGCGATGGCGTTGCGCAGATTCTTCGCACCCCAGGTGATGGCGTACTGGTTGACATCAGCAGCGATGGCTTCCTGCGCGGCCCGTTTGATTTCCGCGGGCGCGGGAAAGTCGGGGAATCCCTGGGACAGGTTGACCGCGCCGTGAAGCATGGCCTGGCGCGTCATCTCGCGAATAACGGATTCGGTGAAGTGCTCGACCTTGTCGCTAAGGAAGTGCTTGGTTGCGGCGTGCGGCGGCATCGGAAAAGGATACCAGTAACCAGTAACCAGTACCGAGTACCGAGTACCGAGTAAAAGCAGACTCCTCGCGTTTAGTGCACGGTGACGTCCCAAGCAGTTGTTCCATTCACGCCGCCCGCACTTTTAAGTGCGTAATCGTTGAGGCGAATTCCGTCGATGTTGAGTTCGGCTTGGGTTTGCTGAGTTTCTTGTAGGCGACTTATGTTGATGGGCGTTGCAGGACAAATACGGGGAGGGATTGGCGACGCCTGTTCCCAATCCCAGAGAAAGAGGTTTGAAGCTTGCACCGGGCTCAAGCCGAAATCCACCGAACCGGAATTGCTGTGTCCTAACCAACCGTAGCCAGTCAGTCCCGGCGGGAGAGGGACATCCTTCTCTCCGATTGGGCACGTGACCTCCCGCGAATAAACGGTCATTAGGGAATAAGGTTCTCCGAAGGGAAAAAGACACCGAATCTGGTCGCCTCGCACGGGATTCCAGGAAGCATCGCCCGTTCCCAGGGAGCGAGAATTCGCCCGCGGAAACCACGATCCGAGCTGCACCCTCGATATGAATAACATTTAGTGCAACCGTAATCCGAACGCTCACCGGAGTTGATTTCACTTGGTCGAAGAACTTCTTATCGATGGTAAATGTCTCCTCAAAGTGCTGGCGAGCGGGCATTAATCTTCCGGGCGAAGTTTGCCACCGAGAGGTCCAAGAATGACCGCCAGGCGCCTGAATGGTGACAGTCATGCCCTCGATATCCACCTCTGAGTCGGAGGCAACGCCCACGAAGGTCATCGGAAGTTGTACCCACACTTTGTCTTTGTCAACGAAGCGTCCTTGCTGGGAAGGCTTTGCGCTCGGATCAAACGCCAAGAGTACAGGCGGTTTCTGCTGAGAGCTTAGGCGTGGATAAGTCCTGCCGATTAGGGTTTCGTGGGGAGTAACGTACGTAATGAGAACCGTTGCTGCCGCTGCTATCAGTATCAGCGGACGCGAGCCTCCGGTCCGGCGGCGGGCATATTGCCACAGCACAACGGCTATACCGACAGCTACAAGCATGCCGAATATAACGAGACGAGGAACTTCTTCGGCACGCCAGAGTCCTGGGGTAGGGATGGATGACGTGAGAGCCTCAAACGCTATCAGATAAATTATGCCGGCCAGAACGGCAAGCAGGGATTGCCCGATCCCAGAGGTGACGGCGCCCAATGTCATTGCTGGGAGAACCAGAACCAACAACCACATCAATTGCAACGAAATCAGCCCCGACACATAAGAGGCGGGGTGGAAGCCAGCCTTCTCTAGCAGGAAGAGGTCAGCCAAAAACAAAGGAATATTCACGAACATCAGAACGACAAGAGTCTTTTCGCAGAGCAGTTGTGGCCATTGATAAGGCCGTGTCACCCAAAATTGCCGGTCACCCACCAAGCACTCATCTTGCACCACGCGCAAGATCAGAAATATCCAGCCGACCGGGACTAGCGGTGTCAGCAGAGTCAACCAAAAACGGCTGTCGGGATCGAAACCCCCGATCCACTGCTTCGGTTCATTCCAGGCAAATGCGATCAGTAACGCTAGTGACACGGCGATCTCGGGCCAGTGGCGGCGAACGTCTTTGCGAAAGATATGCAGGATCTGACCCATCAAGTAGTCCTTTCCATGGCAAGGTTGCGGCCAGTCTTTGCCATGGCCAGAAAGATAGATCGTAGCGACATCGGCGAGAACGAGATGCCGCGAACATTCTGAAAACGGGAGCGAATCTCGGCCGGGGTGCGTTCGGCATCGAATCGGCTTTCGATGAAACGCACCACAGATGCGGAAGTATCGACCTGCATCCAGTTCTCGGGCCACGCCTGCTTTTGGGCGAGGGGCGAATCGAGAATCACTTCCACTTCGCGAAATCGCTCGACCAAAGTGGTCATCTCTTCCGAAAAACGCAGCCGTCCCTGCTCCAGGTATCCCACGTGGCTCGCCAAATTCTCTATTTCCGCGAGGTCGTGTGAGGAAATGAAGATCGCGGTCTCAGAGGCGCGCTCGAGAAGACCTTCGATAAGTTCGTCGCGAACCAGGGGTCAAGCCCACCAAAAGGTTCATCGAGCACGATCAGTTCGGGATGGTATGCGAGCGAACTTACCAAGGCGACCTTCATGCGCATGCCACGCGAAAGCTTCCCCAGTTTGCGGTCCCGCGGCAACTGAAACTGCCGGACAAGGTCATCTTCAAGAGTTCGATCCCACGACGGGTAGAAAGGGCGGAGGTAGGCGACGAATGCATCGAGTCGCATCCAGTCCGGCATTTGCTGGTTTTCAGAGACGTACCCGATCGATGTGAATGCCTTTCCGCGGAGCAATGCGGAGTTTTTGCCGAGTACTTCGGCATGGCCGCTCGTGGCAGGAAAGATGTTCATCAGAATCTTGATGGCAGTGGTTTTGCCGGCTCCGTTGGGACCGACCAGCGCATAAATTGCGCCGCTGGGCACGTCGAGATCCAAGCCATCCACAGCTTTGACGCCGCGAAACTTCTTCACCAGTTCCCGGGTTCGAATCACGCTATTCATCTTTTGCCGCGTCCTCCTGCGCTCGAGTCCCCTGGCGTTCGTCCCAATCTCTGCCAATGTGCAGATAGAGACGCCCGCATGTCTTCGAGATCGATGCCGAGTTTTTTCGCTTCGACTACCAACTGTTCAATTTCATTCCCGAGAAGCTCTGTCCGCTCAGCTGCACTTGAAGGAGGCAGTTGAGCCACAACAGTGCCGATTCCGGGGCGCGTCTCGATTAGCCCCGCAGTCACGAGTTGGGCCACAACCTTATGGGCGGTGTTGGGGTTGATCTTGAGTTCCTTGCTGAGAGTGCGTACGGAAGGAAATACGTCGCCAGGATGCAACTGTCCGCAGATGACTGCTTTTTTGGCCGCGTAGACCACTTGCTCATAGAGCGATAGACCGGGGCGGAAGTGGACGCGGAACGGCAGCACGCGCGTACTATAACAGCTAGTACGCATGTGGCAAAGAAATTTGAGAAGTTGCCGGACCAGAAACCTACAAATTCCTCGGCCTCATTCGGAATGCGGGCCGCTTGGTTTTTTTGCCCCGTGGTAGCATTCCTCAGAGAAACACGACCAATGCGCTGCCCTACTCGAGTTCTTATCGCGCTCTTCGTCTTGGTAACTCCGTCTGCCGCCAAGGATGAGCCGCAGTGGATGCGCGTCAACTCCACCCACTTCACCGTCCTCACCGATGCCGGGGAGAAAAAGGGGCACGATGTCATCGTGTGCTTTGAGCAGATGCGCGGCGTGTTTAGCGTGCTTTTGTCGAGAAGCAAGGTCAACATGTCGTTGCCCATCGACATCATTGCTTTGAAATCAGACAAGGAATATGAGGCTGTAGCGCCCCTGCGGGACGGCAAGCCGATTGACGCCCCCGGATTTTTTATTGCCGGAGACGATCGGATCTTCATCGTTCTCGATGTGTTTGAGGACGAGAGTTGGCGGGCGGTGGCGCACCAGTTTGCGCATTACTTGCTGAATTACAACTACCCTCCGACGCCGGCGTGGTTCGATGAAGGTTTCGCGGAATATTTCTCCAGCATGCGTTTGGATGGCAAGCAGGTGCAGATTGGGGCCGATCCCGAGCTGGGGCTCACCTGGAAACAGGACTTGATCGGCAACCAGCTCGAGCACCGCAATCTACCTAAATCGCTGACCGACCTGTTGAGCGGTCCGGTGTGGCTTTCCATGCAAGACCTGTTCGCCATCAAGCACAACGTCGCAAACTACCAGGAAGGGTCACACAGCACGCTCTTCTACGCGCAATCGTGGATCACGATGCACTTTCTGTTGAACACGAATCGCCTGCCGCAGACGGGAATGTTGTTCGACCTGGTGTTGAATCAGAAAGTGCCGGTGAATGATGCCATTCAGAAGGCGTATGGCATGACTCCCGCGCAGTTTGATGACGCGGTGAAGAAATACTTCCACGCGCAGGAACAACTTTTCATTGCCCTCGACAAATCGAAGCAGCAAGGCACACTCGACGCGGGGGGACAGACCACTTCCCTTCCTCTGCCGGTCAGCGGCGATGAAGTGGGCGTGAGCCGCATCGATCTCAGCGATCTGCAGGGTCCGTCGTTCCTGTCGGAGATGATGCTGCGGCTTCCCGAGCATCGCGCGCAAGCTTTGCACGATCTCGAAAAGATGATCGATGCGCCCAAGGGAGACAGCGCGGTCGTTCACCGCGCGCTGGGCTGGGCGCATCTCGACAAGAACGAGTTCGATGCCGCCAACGAAGAATTGATGAAGGGCTCAGATCTGGATCGCAACGATCCCTGGGTGCACTACTACCTGGCGCTGGTGAAATACCGGCGCGCGCGCTTTACGGGGCAGCCCACACAGGGGTTGGCCAATGCCATGATCGATCTGCGAACGGTCATCGACTGGGATCCAACCTTCGCCGAGGCCTACGGAATGTTGGGCGTGTTTCGTTTAGAAGGTGGCGGCGTGAATTCGGCGATGGAGTCGATGCGCACGGCGATCCAACTGAGCCCGCGGAACGAGGAATATCTGCTCGACATGGCACACATTTACATCGCGGGCAAGAAGTGGGACGACGCGACGGCGATGCTTGAGCAGCTCAAGGGCAGCCAGAATACGCAGGTAGCGAAAGTCGCTCGGAAGGATCTGGATGACTTGCCGACCCTGAGGAAGTACGGACTGTTGCCGCAGAGTGAGACGCCGAAGCCGGCACCCGCGCAAGCCGTTTCGAGCTCAGGCGATTCTTCGGATGACGCCGAAGAAAAGCCTCCGGAAGAACCGAAGCCGGATACACGTTCCGTGGTTTTCCTGAAGGCGAAGCTAGTGAGCGTGGATTGTTCGCACCAACCGGCGGCGGTGCTGACGGTGGCGCCTGCTGCGAAGAAGGCGCTGAAGCTGCGCACCGAGGATTTCAAATCCCTGACCCTGGTGGGGGCTGATCAGTTCTCGTGCGGCTGGAAGAACATGCCAGTGTCAGTGAATTACAAAGCCGGGGGTAAGTCGGACGGGGATCTCGTGTCGCTGGAAGTAGAGTAGGGCCGACCTTTTCGTCTTGACGCGTCCTGCCGCAAATTGTTTTTCCTCATGAAGCGCACTGTCACGTTTCTGCATCTTTAGAGATGCTCGTGACTGCGTGGCCCAACCCGGCGCTACCCATTCGATCGCAGCGAAAGACTGCCCGTATTACTGTGCCGGACGGCGGAAAGCCGGATACTCGCGCCGTGCATTACTGCCGGCAATTGGAGCGGGGAGAAATCCTGTTTTTCGGGCGACCTCCATTCTTATTGTCAGGCGAAGACTGCGCTTTCCTTATGCAGCAATCGCAGCGAGGGTCACGGTTGCATAAGAATGTTTCTTACCGTCCTGAGGAGGAAAGGCTTTTTGGTTTCACGGGGACGGTACAGGCGCAGAAGAGGACAGAGAACATTCTGCGGGCATACTCAGAGGCGGTCACTGGGTTCGTAAACCGCTTCTTGATTCCCTACGCGGGGAAAGCGCTGCGTGACTATGCCAGCTTTCGTCCCGCGGAAGAAGAAGGGCGAGACTTGCCCGTACGTAAGCGAAACGACCTGCTGCACGTTGATGCCTTTCCCACGCGGCCCACACGCGGCGGGCGTATTTTGCGGGTGTTTACCAATATTCATCCCTTTCGTAGCCGGGTGTGGCGAACAGACGCTCCGTTCGCGTCGCTCGCCCAGCGATATGCGGCGGCAGCGGGCTTGCATGAGATGCGGGACTCGACGATCAGGACCCGCGTTTCGGGATGGCTCCGGGCTGCGGGCCTACGCATTCCCGAGCGATCGCGCTATGACCGCTTCATGCGGCAGTTTCACGACTTCCTGAAAGAGAATGCAGGTTACCAGGGCCGGAATGATGGTGAGCAGGTGGAGTTTCCGCCGATGTCGACCTGGGTGGTCTATACGGACGGAGTGGCGCATGCGGTTCTTTCGGGACAGTTCGCGCTGGAGCAGACCTTCGTGATTCCCGTGGAGGCGCTGGTGTCTCCCGCGGATTCGCCGCTGCGGATTCTGGAGCGCATGGCGGGGGAAGCGTTGGTGTGAGCTTTTTGTTGTAACATCCTCGCGTGCGAATCGCTTGGTTACTTTTCTTCTTTCTCTGGGCAAGCCTCAGCGTCGCTCTGGATCCGGTGTCGCATACGGTGCATTGCGAGAACACCGACTACCAATATCTGTTGTACGCGGAACCGCACACAGCACCTGCTCCGGCGGTGCTCTTGCTACACGGGGCCGGAGATCACGCAGCCAACTTCATCGACAACTGGACTCACCTTGCGCATCGCGAACATGCGGTGCTGATCACGCCTGAGATTCCCCGGGAGATCAAGTTTGAGCCGGTGGCGCCAGCGGTTTTTGAGTGCATGGTCGAAGACGCGAAGAAACAGACAGCGATTGATGCGCAGCGCGTCTATCTCTTTGGGCACTCGATGGGGGGCTACCTGGGATTCGATACGGCCATGTACGACTCGGAGTATTTTGCGGCGGCAGCGATCCACGGTTCTGACATCGCCGATGACTACGTGTCGATTCTCGACAAGGCGAAAAGAAAAATCCCGATTGCGATTTATATCGGAGACAGCGACCAGTATTTCCCGCTGTCGCATGTGCGCAAGACGCGCGACCTATTGCATAAAGATGGGTTTCCGGTGCACTACGTCGAAATTGCGGGCCATGATCACAACTATTACGAAGTGTCGGAACAGGTGAACAAAGACGCGTGGAAGTTCTTTGAGGGCGAGAAGCTGAAATAAAACCCCGCCTCGCAAATACGAAGCGGGGCTCATCCACAAAAGCAAAGGCTACATTCCGGGCCGCTTGATGCCGGGCCAACTGCCGCTGCTCCATCCGGTGAACTGGGAGCCGTCGACGGTGCTGCCTTCGCGATACTCGAAGGTGCGACTTCCGCCGCGGGAGTCGCGGGCGAAAATCCGCAGGGTCTTTACCGTTCCCGGCGCAGGATCTACACCGAAGGTATCGTTGCCCATACGGAAGGTGCGGTTGGAAGCTGCGAGTTGCTGCAAGCGCTGGGTGACATCGACGCGTTGATTACCGGCACCGTAGTCGGCCCGAGTGATCTGGTATTGCCCGGACGAACCGGGTCCCCAGTTGCCGCCGTTCCATCCGGTGAACAGAGAGCCGTCGACGAGGCTGTTCTCGGGATATTCAAAGGTACGATTCTGGCCGCCGGGGCTGCGGGCGAAGATGCGCAGGGTCTTCACCGTGCCGGGCGCGGGATCCACACCGAAAGTGTCATTGCCCATGCGAACGGTTTGGTTGGTGGAGGCCAGCTGCTGCAAGCGCTGGGTAACGTCAACGCGGCGCGTGCCAGCGCCATAGTCGGCACGGAGAATTTGAAATTGCTCGCCGGGGCGAGTGCCGAAGTTGGGACGATAAGGACCACCCCAGTTGCCGCCGCTCCATCCGGAGAACTGCGAGCCGTCGACGGTGCTTCCCTCGCGATATTCGAAGGTGCGGGTGCCACCGCGGGAATCGCGAGCGTAGATGCGAAGAGTCTTCACCTGGCCAGGCGCGGGATCGACGCCAAAGGTGCTGTTTCCCATGCGGAACTGCGTATTGGCCGCGGCGATCTGCTGCAGCTTCTGAGTGACATCGACGCGTTGATTGCCGGCTCCGTAATCAGAACGAAGAATTTGATATTGCTGCGCGAGAGCGACCGAACTCAGGGCTAGTGCACAGGCTGTGAGCAGAAAAAGTGTCTTCAGGGTCTGCTGAAATCGCATAAGAACCTCCAGGACTGGGACTTCCTCGGACCGTGGCCCCAAATTGAGGGCGAATTTTACCTCTGTGAACGGAGAAAGCGGTATAGGGGAAAGCCCTACGCGAGCAGGAATCCTGGAACCTGTCCTGGAAATAAGAAACCCTCCCGGGGGAAGCCGGAAGGGTCAGGAAATGTAGCAATCCGGCGGCTTAAACGCGGACGACGTTGCCCGCCTGGAAGCCCTTGGGGCCTTTCAACAGATCAAACTCCACGGTCTCGCCTTCGTTGAGTGTGCGATACCCGTTCTCTTGAATCGCGGAGAAATGTACGAAGACATCCTCCCCGGTGGAGCGCTGGATAAATCCATACCCTTTAGCCCCGTTGAACCACTTCACTGTGCCCTTCTCTCTCACAAAGTACTCCTTTCGCAACTTCTTTATTTGAACTTCTTCCGCGCCCCGTGCGAAGCCCTAGAAGTGGTGCGTCCCCCTCAAGAGGAGCGGAAGTCCTGCATGGCGCATCTGGTTGGGAAGAAACCGTGCTTTAACGAGAAAGGCTCCTGAGCTGTGCGCGGTAGAGAAAGCAAGGCGCAAAGCTCAGGAGCCTGTCAACGTGACCCGTGTTTCGACTGCCATCCAGCAAAACTCAACCTGCTCTTGGACTCGCCGAAAGTGATTTTCCTCCGGCGAGCACCAGATGATATGCAGTTATGGGAATTCTGGCAAGTAGAGAAATTGGGCTGCAAGCTTCCTAGAGTCATAGGTTTGCGTTACCAGGGGCCTGCGGAAAGGTACTATCGTCTGCGTCGCGGTACGGTGGTTAAACCGATTTAACTGCAACCTTTTGATAACATGACACAAACCACATGCATGACCAAAAGTCAGCCATCGTGACCGAGCCCGCGGAAGGGTCGCGCCGGTTCGCTCGCCATTCGCGCTGGAGAGTTTACTCGGGGTTGGTTTTTTCCACAGTTCGGTATCTGTTGCGGACCGAGGTTCATACTTTTGCTTTTTCAGTAGCGGCCAACGCGCTGCTCTCTTTCTTTCCGTTTGTGCTGTTGATGATGATGCTGATCCGGAGGGTATTTCATTCTCCAGTGATGTACGACGTGGTCGTGCAATTGTTACGCGATTACCTTCCGGCCGGACAGGACTTCGTGATCCGCAATCTGAACGCGCTGGTGCAGGCGAGGCATCGGGCACAAGTGGTGTCGCTGCTGATACTGCTAGTTACGTCGACGGGCGTGTTCATGCCGCTGGAAGTGGCGTTGAACCGGATCTGGCGGTTTCCGAATAACCGATCTTACTTAGGGAACCACCTGATCTCTCTGGGATTGGCATTTGCGTGCGGCGTGCTGGCTCTTTTGTCAGTGGCGATGACAGCGGGCAACGTGGCTTTGCTGACGACCGTGATGTTGGGACACGGAGTCTTCTTCGTGCGGTTCGTGGGATTTCTGGTGATGAAGATTTTCGCCGTGGCGGCGAGCATCGCGATTTTCTTTTTGATCTACTGGCTGCTGCCGAACGGGAAAGTGCCAGCGCGAGCCGTGCTGCCGACGGCGGTGATCATGGGATTGCTGTCGGAGACGATGAAGTACTGCTACATCCTGGCGCTGCCACGGCTGAACTTTCAGGAAGTGTATGGGCCGTTTGCCTTGTCGGTGAGTTTGATGTTCTGGGCATTCTTGTCAGGATTGCTTTTGCTTACCGGGGCACACTTGTCGGCGGAGTTGCAGCGGCGGGAGTTCTAGGTTCCTTCACTTTGAGGTTCGCCCGTTAGAACCATCTTGGGCGGCGGGACGCCGGAACTACTTTCGTCACGCAGCCGAGTGATCTTCGGCACAGTACTTTTGGGATTCGCCTTCTACGATGTTTCCCTACCCGTTAGCGGCTGGCCTCCTGCCGAGGCTTGCATGCATTTCTCTTTGTCCCGATCTCTTCTGGTTCTGTGTCTTTCTTCGTTTCTCGCCCATGCGCAGGCGACGGCGGGGCCTTCCTTACATCAGATGGCGGCTTCGGCTGGCTACATCTTTGCCGGAACGGTCACTTCCGTCGAAAGAGTGCCGGCGACCCATTCCAATGAAATAGAAACAATTCGCGTCACTTTTCGTGTCGATGAAGGCGTTCGCGGTGTGCAGTCGCGCCAAATGCTCACGATTCGAGAGTGGGCAGGGCTTTGGAACGCGGGCGAGCATTATCGTCCTGGCGAACACGTGGTGTTGATGCTCTATCCGCCGAGCCATGTGGGATTGACAAGCCCTGTGGGCGGAGCGCTGGGCAGGTTCGCTCTCGACCGCGACGGCAACCTTGCGACGCAACCAACAGGAACGCTGGCGCACGATCCAGTCGTCGGGCCGTGGTTGCGCGGCAGAAATCATGTCAGTGGTCGCGACTTTGCCCGCGTGCTGCGGCGCGCGGCCAAGGAGTAAGCCATGGCGGAACACTTTCATTTTCATCAGGTAGCCAAGCACGAATCGACTTCACCGAGGGTGGTGGAGTTTCACGATCCGCAGCGTCCGCCAAAAGCCGTGCGGCTGTTCTGGCCGGTGTTCTATACGGTGCTTCTGATTGTGTTGCTGCTTTTCTTTTTTGTGCGTATGGCGCGGGCGAGTGGTCCGGCCTACGTTGCGGGGGCGAGCTATTTCGATCCGTCGGTCAAGGGCCAGCCGCTGGTTTGGGCCGGGGGGACGATCAACTACTACACCGATCCGGGAGACTTGAGTCCTCTGCTGCCGCACGCGGCCGCCGACGCATTTGTGGCAGACGCGTTCAGCCGCTGGACTCTGATTTCCACCGCCGCCGTGGCTGCGAGTGAGGCGGGACAACTCGCGGAAGACGTCAACGGCAGCAATGTGATTGTGAATCCCGACGGCACCATCACCATGCCAGCAGATATTCTTCCGACCGCGACAACGAAGCCGCTGGGAATTGTCTATGACAGTGACGGATCGGTGACCAGCGCGCTCCTGGGTGCAGGCGCGGGCGGCGTGTCGCTCTGCTTCAGCAACGCGGTCTCTGGCGGAGTCGACAGCCTCGGCAGCAACGCGCGGTTTCTGCATGCTCTGGTGTTGATCAATGGAAATTGCGCGCAAACTTCGGGTCAGTTGCCTGACGTGAAGTACCGGCTGGTGCGCGTGCTGGGCCGGGTGCTGGGGCTCGACTGGTCGCAGGTGAATGTCAATGTCGTCACCTGGAAGCCCTCGCCGACGCCGGACGATCTCGCGGGATTTCCGGTGATGCATTCGTCCGATCACTCGAACTGCGTGCCGATTTCGATTTGCTATCCCAATGCCGATGTGCCGAAGATGGACGATCAGGCGGCGCTTTCGCGGCTGTATCCGGTGACCAGCCAGAACATCGGAAATTTTCCCGGAAAGCAGCTCTTCTCGCAGAACAGCGTACGCATTCACGGGAGCGTTCATTTCGTCGACGGCAGTGGAGCGGGGCAACCGATGCAAGGCGTGAATGTGGTGGCGCGATGGATCGATCCTTCGACGGGGCAGCCATCGCACCTATACAGCGCGGCCGCGGTTTCCGGTTTTCTCTTTTGTGGGAATGCCGGAAACCCGATCAACGGAAGTCTGGATCCCACGGGACAGCCCTACAACCAGTTTGGTTCGGATGACACAGGCTTGGAGGGCTTCTACGATCTTGCGGGATTGCAGATTCCCGACGGGGCAAACAGCGCGCAATATCAACTCACGGTAGAGGCACTAGACCCGTTCTGGTCGCAGGGGATCAGACCCTACGGGCCCGGGCAAGTGCAGCCTTCGGGCGCGGCGCAGCCGATCACAGTGACGGTGAGCCTGGGCGGCGATACGCTGCAGGACATTCTGATGCAAGGGAGCGCGTCTCCCGTGCAAGATACGTTTGATCCTGCGACCTACGACGCTCCCGCGCCCGTACCCACCTCCGGAGAATGGATCGGAGCGATAAGCGGATATGGCGAGTCAGACTATTTTCAATTCACTGGGCAGGCGAACCGATCACTATCAGTGGAAGTGACAGCGCTTGATGACAGTGGCATACCGTCGCAGGGAAAGGCGCTGCCTGTAATCGGCATGTGGGCGCTGGCAGATCCTCCGGGTACGCTGCCACCGGCCGCTACGCCGGCGGCATTTCTCAATCCGTTCAGCATCGTCGGCATGTCTCAGCTGAATGTGAATTTGTTGCAGAGCACGCAGTTTCGCGTGGGCATCTCTGACTTCCGCGGCGACGGGCGGCCCGACTATCGCTATCACGCACGGCTTTTCTACGGCGACAACGTGATTCCAGCACGAGCCAGCGTGCGCGGGGGAACGGCGCTGATGGCGCGGGGTTACGGATTCCGTCCGGGCAACACGGCGCAGGTAGGAGTTGCGTCGGCCGCAGTCATGGCGACTGCTCCCAACCAGATCATGATGGCCGCTCCGGCCGTAGCCGACGGCGTACAAGATGTGACTCTAAAAGACCCGGCGACGGGAGCGACGTCGATCTTGACCGGCGCGCTGACCTATGGCGCCGGGCCGACCGACACAATCAAGCTAATTGCGGGATCGAATCCTGCAACGCCGGTCGGCGGACGGGGCATCAATCCGATCCGCGTGAAAGTTCTGGCGGCCGATGGAGTAACGCCGGTCGGCGGAGCCAGCGTGCAGTTCAGTGCAATTCCTTCCGCAGGTTTTGATATCTGCGGCGGTGGGGGAAGTTGCACTGTTTTGTCGGACGATAGCGGCGATGTGTCAGCATTCGTGACTGTGTTGAGCACGGGAGCCACGGCGATTACGGCGAAGCTGGCTCCGGCCTCTTATTCGACGCCGCAGCAAGCGCAGACCACGATTCAGGGAATGCAGTCTACGCTCGATCTGTCGATGATCTTGCCTTATCAGTACATCGCGCAGGGCGCGACCGTGGATATCCCGCTCTCGGTGCGAGTGTTGTCGAATGGCACGCCAGTGACGGGAAAGAGCGTGAAATTCACGATCGTGTCCGGGACGGGAACGCTGACTGCAGCTACAGTAGCGAGCGATACCAACGGATTCGCCTCGACCACACTTCATTTGAGTGCGATCGTCAACGGAGTACAGGTGACGGCGTGCGCGGAGCCGGGGGACAATCCGTGCCAGACTTTCTATGGCACGGTGACGCCTGTCTCTCAATTGAAGCTAGGCCCGGTCGGCGGCAACACGCAGGTGGTGAACGTGGGGCAGGCGTTCGCGCCAGTGGTGGTGCAGGTAACGGACTCAGCCACGCCTCCGAACAATGTGGTGGGGGCGAGCGTGGTGTTTCAGTCCGTGGTCATGCGCGTGGACGATGATGCCGCGATCGAGCAAACCGGGGAAACAATCATCACTTCGCTACCGATGCCGGTGATTCTCTCTTCGTCGCAGAATACGGTGGTGTCGGGCAGCAATGGCCTGGCGAGTCTGCAATTTTCTCTGCCATTCTCCGCGGAAGTAGAAGGGACGGCGAACGTGGGGACCAGTTCGCTGCCATTTGAGTTGGAGGCGGTGGGGAAGGTGTCGGGAGGATATCGAGGGAAGGCCGTGCGGCGTCGCGTTGCTGGGCCACGAACGAATGAGTGATGACGGCTCTATATCGACTGTCCTCAACACTGACGTCGTCCCGAAGCGAGGGACCCCGCGTGGACCACAAACAGTCTTAACACTGCACGCCAGATCCCTCGCTTCGCTTCGGGATGACGTCAGATTTGATAAGGCGTTCCAGACGGCAGGGACGTTCTTGCCACTGCACGTCAGATCCTTCGCCCTCTCGGGCTCAGGATGGCGGCTTTACTATTCATGGAACGCTTCAATTTGACGTCATCCCGAAGCGCAGCGGGGGATCTGGCGTGGAGCGGCTACATTCTTGGCACTGCACGCCGGATCCTTCGCCCTTGCGGGCTCAAGATGACGCCATAAATAGAAGGATTAAGTATGCGTGCACCGAAGCATTTCTACGTCTACATCATGACGAACGGGCCGCGCTCTCATGTTCTCTATACCGGCATGACTGGCTATCTTCCTCGCCGAGTATTTCAACATAAACACAAGCTGTTTCCTGGGTTCACCAGCCGCTACAACCTCACTCGTTTGGTCTACTACGAGATGTTTGCGTATCCAGGAGACGCTATTGCACGTGAGAAAGAAATCAAAGATTGGCGAAGGGGTAAGAAGATTGCGCTGATTGAAAGTATGAATCCGCAATGGCACGACTTGGTCGCTGAATGGGAGGACGTGTATAGGCCGGTCGATCGACGACCAAGAAACGTCGTTCCGACCACCCCATAACGTTTTAACACTGACGTCATCCCGAAGCGAAGCGAGAGATCCGGCGTGGACCACAAACACTCTCAACACTGCACGCCAGATCCCTCGCTTCGCTTCGGGATGACGTCAGATTTGATAAGGCGTTCCAGACGGCAGCGGCGTTCTTGCTACTGCACGTAAGATCCTAACGTCCTAGACTAATGGTTTTACTTCTTTGTCCATTGGTCGACCCAGTCGTTGACTGTCTTGTACCAGAGCTGGCTGTTCTGGGGTTTTAGGACCCAGTGCCCTTCGTCTGGGAAGTAGAGCATTTTTGACGGTACGCCCTCGCGTTGCAGCGTGGTGAAGAGTTGGAATCCTTCGCTGACGTCCAGCCGGTAGTCGAGCTGTCCGTGGACCACCAGCGTCGGCGTCTTGAAGTTGGTGGCATACGTGTGCGGAGACCATTTCTCGTAACTCGCGCGGTTCGTGTAGGGCGTGCCTTTGAATTCCCACTCCTGAAACCACAGTTCTTCGGTGGTGCCCCAGGTGGAGACGGCGTTGAACTGGCCGTCGTGCGAGACGATGCACTTGAAGCGGTCGGTGTGGCCGAGAATCCAGTTGGCCATGTATCCGCCATAGCTCGCGCCAAGCGCGCACTCGCGGTCTTTGTCGATGAATGGATACGTCTTCTCGGCGTAGTCGAGGCCTTTCATCAGATCTTCGAACGGAGCGCCGCCCCAGTCGCCGTTGATCGCGTCGATGAATTTCTGTCCGTATCCGGTCGAGCCGTGGAAGTTGATCATGATGACGACGTATCCGTTGGCGGCGAAGAGTTCGGGATTCCAGCGGTAGCTCCAGTCGTCTCCCCAGGCGCCTTGCGGGCCGCCGTGGACGAGGAACTTCACGGGATATTTCTTGCTGGCGTCGAAGTTGGGAGGCTTGACGAGGAAACCTTGGACTTTGTCGCCATGGGCGCCTTCGAACCAGAAGGTTTCGAGGGGAGACATGGAGACTTGGGAGAGGACGGCGTCGTTGAGGCCTGTAAATTGAAGCTCGGAGTCTTCACTATCGGTGCATCCTGCCATAGGTCATCAGCAGAGAATTCGGCAGTTCGACAGGATTTCGTTCGGGCCCTCTAAAGACATCTCGAGTAAACAGCAGCGTCTGCCATCGCTGGAAAGTATGAAGTCCTCGTTGAAGCCGTGCAACAGAGTCATCGATATGCACGTCGACGTTGGTCACCACATGTCATATGCGCGGGCTCACTATCGACTTGCTGGCAAGCTCACTGAATACACAGGCGATTCGCCTTTCTCCTCGGCGACAAAATAAATGACGCGAGAATCCGGCGCCCACGATCGTTCCGACCCACCGATCGAGCTCCTCGAGTCAGATTCTTCTTCTCTCCCGTCTTCCTGTCATACAGCATCAACCGGAACCGATCGCTCTCGTATCCCGGACGCTGCTGCGCGCGATAGGCGATGTATTTGCCATCGGGCGAATAGAGGGGCGTCGAGTCGCTGGCGGGATTGTCGGCGGTAATGTTTCTGGTCTGTTCTCGAACGCGTTGCGGCGGGGAGGCGGGCTCCACGTTGACCGGGACCGTCCAGAGATCGTTGTCGGTCGATGTGGCTTCGACCTTGTCGTGGTTCGAGGTGTAACAGATTTCCTTGCCATCGGGCGAGAAGGCGTAGTCGTCCTGCCCGCCGAGCGAGAACACAGGCGCGTCGTAGTCGCCGGGGGTGAGGTCGCGATAGCGGTTGCCGATACACTGATAGTCGTGCGGATCGGCGGGGTCGTGCGCGCAGTTGGCCCGCACTTCTCCATTTACCGGCGGGACGAAGATGTGGCTGCGACGACCGTCTTTATAGGAATTCCAATGACGGTATAGGAGGCGGGTGAAGACGATCGCTTTCACTTTTGATTTCTCGTGCCGTTCGAGAACTGAGGCGTTGCAAGTGGCCTCGGCGCCAGGAGTGTTGTCACACTCGGGATAGATGTCTGAGGTGAACAGAATGTATTTTCCGTCAGGAGACCAGAGTTCCCCTCCCGCTTCGGTGGCGATGGAGGTGAACTTGTAGGTAGTTGTCACGGTTCCTGACTCGGTGTCGAAGTCGGCGATCCAGACTTGCGATCCGCCTTCTTTCGTGGAGATGAAGGCGAACCGCTTGCCATCCGGCGCCCAGCGCGGGCGGTCGGCATCCTGCGCGGCGATGATCATGTGTTCTTTGCCGCCAGCGAGGGGAACGGCCCAGATGTGCGGCGTTTTGGTGTTGGCGGCGAGACTGACATCCACCACGCTGAACAAGACCCATTTGCCATCGGGAGACGGAACCGGCTCGCCGACACGCTTGAGCAACATCATGTCATCAAACGTGAATGGATGTTTTTGCGCGAAGAGCGGAAGAACGTAAAGAAGCGTAAAGAGAAGAACGCACAGGCGGCGCATGTTGTGTCTCCAGAGAACGGGAAAGTGTAAACCAAGTTGGGGGTGGGTGCATGTGACAGCCAGCACTTAGCATTCAGCACTCAGCATTCAGCCGGTTAAGGTCCGGGTAGTACGCGCACGATCCTACCCCGCCTACGCGGGTCAGGATGACGTCATGTTTTGTAATGACAGGGTCTAGAGGCTGAATGCTGAGTGCTGAATGCCGAATGCTTTTTTTCGGCAACTTTCTTGCCACCATCCACGTCTAACGAAATAGGCAGAACTGCAGCTCCCTTGCACTCCGGCCCCCTGAGCGGAGAGGGCACGGTGGCAAGGGAGCGGCGGTGTCCAGCGCATACCAGCCCTGCTTCCGCTACACTAGTATTATGAGATTCCTCGCACGCCTCGCTTTCGTGCTGCTGTTGGCTTTGCCTGCGTTCGCGCAGGAAGGCGATCTGGATAAAGCGCAGCCTAAGGGCATTACTCCGGAAGAAATCATCACGCGATTCTCCAACAAGGAGAAAGAATTCAAAGACGCCCGGGACCACTACACTTACCGGCAGTCGGTGACGGTGAAAACGCCCGAGGATAACGGCACGTACCAGGAAGTGTTCGACGTGGTTTTCGACGACTCGGGCAAGCGGCTCGAGAACGTCGTGTTCGCTCCGCAGAGTTCGCTGGAAAAACTGCAGATGTCGCCGGAGGACCTGGATGACATCCGCCACCGGCTGCCGTTCGTGCTCACCAGCGACGAGATTCCTGAATACCAGATTCTTTATGTCGGACAACAGAAGGAAGACGAGCTGCAGTGTTACGTGTTCGACATCGCGCCGAAAGAAATCGTCGGGAAGAAGCGCTATTTTCAGGGACGGATTTGGGTCGACAATCAGGATTTTCAGATCGTAAAGACGTACGGCAAAACGGTGCCCGACATCCACAAGAAAAAGGGGCAGGAGAACCTGTTTCCGAAATTCACGACCTGGCGGCAGTTGATCGACAACAAATACTGGTTTCCCGCCTATACCAAAGCTGACGACGTGCTGCACTTCCAGGGACCGGCGGGGGACATCAGGATTGTTGAAATCGTGAAGTACGAAGACTACAAGCGCTTCGGATCAGATGTGAAGATCACCTACGACGGCCAGGAAGTGCAGAAGGACAAAGGCGACTCAAAGAAAAAGAACGAGCCGCCTCCACCACCGAATCCTCAGTAAATCTTCCTTCTATTGAACGCGGTCCAACAACGTCAGCACCATCGTGCAGCCTGTGGGAATGCATGAGAGCGTACCGCGGTGAACAATCTTGATTGATGAAACGTCGGGGAACTTTACCGGGTAGGCCAGTTTCATCAGGGGTTCGCTGGCAGAGCGCAGAGCTTCATCACCACTGACGAATTGCACCCGTTCCGGCTGGTTCGAGCTATCAAACACCAGATTGAACTGAGCAGAGCCAGCGGTCTTGGTGACGGACGGCACTTTGATCGATCGCGCTTGGACGAGTTCGGCATTGGCGCGTCCCAGTTCCTGTTGGGCAGCGTCTGGATCGGCAGAGAGTTTTACCACTTGATCCTTGGACTTCTGCGCGTCGGGACCTCCGGCGGCCACGGCGAGGGCGAACATGTGGCGTGCTTTGTCGCGTTGGCCTTCCTCCTGATAGAGACGACCCAGGCGATTCGCCACGGTGCCCGACCGGCTCAACAGCCAGGAAGACTCGAGGAATTGCAGCGAGGTCATGTTCTCTTGATGCAGGTAGCTTGCCCATCCTATGCGTGCCCAGGCTAAAGAGACGAAGCGCATCGCAGAGAAGACCGAAGCGTTCAGTTGGTCGTAATCGCCAGCGTCAAAATGATCACCGATGTCAGTGAGGGCGCGGCGCGCGTCCTGGGTAGAGCGATTGGGGTCGGCATCGTCACCAAGAGCCGCGCTGAAGGGGTCGTCGGCTGACGACGCGCTGCTTCCCCCCGTCACACCCTTCGCAAGGGCGGTCGCTTTGTCGGCTTCACCGATCCGCGCGTAAAGTTGCGCGAGAGCAAGCTGCACCTCGGAATCGTCGGGCGAGATCCTGGAAGCGGCTTCGAGTTCGGGGCGCGCATCAGTGTCGCGCTTCAGCGAGACCAGCAGCAATCCCAGATTTTTGTGGGCGGTGGGATCAAGCGGCACGATCTCAAGGTGTTTGCCGTAGGCGGTGATGTCGTCGTCGTTACGGCCGGCCTGCTGCAACTGCTCCGCGAGTTCGCGGTTGGCCGACTGATCGTAGGCGTCTAACTCGATCTGCTTTTGAAAGGCCTTGATGGCCTCGTCGTGGTTGTTGAGCGCCGCGTAAGCGTGGCCCAGCGAGTCCCAGGCCTTTTCGTATTTGGGATCCTTGGCCACCACGCGCTGAAAGAGCTTTGCTGCGGTTTCAAAGTCGCGGCGCTGCAGGGCGCCATTTCCAGCCTTCATCAGATCCTCGGGATTGTCGCCAACTCCTGCGGCGGCCGATTCCTCAGCGGCGCGCGACGCTGGAGTAATCACGTAGCTCATGGTTTGAACCGCGTCCTCCTGAAGGACGCTGCGCACCGACTGCAGATCCGATTTCCTCGTCCCGGGGAGTTCGTTGACTTTCAAGACCCAATGGCGTTCCGCTTCGAGCAGGTTCTTGGAGAGGCGATAACTGGAAGAATACTCAGCGTAGTCGCGGGAAATTCGAACGGGAACTGCGAGCCGGACGTCGTAGTTCGGCGCAAGCTGCAGGTGGGCGCGATAGGTTATGTCAGTTGCGGGGCCGATATCAATCGGTTCCGTGGGCTTGGCCTTTGCGCGGTCTCCCTTAATGGCGACAGGAGGCAACGGTACAGCCCGGTCGAACCGGCCTGGCACCGAGAAATAACCGTCGCGATGAAGGCGATAGTGCAAGTGAAATGGTTTCGTCGTGTCTTCCAGAGGACCCACGGTGATGTCAGAGACATCCCCGTCGAGACCGAAGCCCTTTGTGACGTACTCAAGCAGCCTCGGCCAATCAGGCTGCGGAACTCCACGAAAGGTTGCGCGCAAAGGGAAGTCGCTGTCTCCAGTGGCCGTGATGTCGACAGAACTGTCGAAAACGCCGGTCTCGCTGAGCTTGCCGTCAATTGCGATTACCTGAGTGTTCTTTATGGGAGCGTCTGCGGGAGTGCGTTGCAACCCAGCGTTACTGTCGTCTGAGGCTAAGAGCGCCTGTTTGTTGCGCAGTTGATAGAGAATGAGCCCGTAAGGGGCGACCTCGGCGGTGCTGTCTAACCAGGTGAAGTCTTTCCCCAACCGTGCGGCGGTAATCACGTGATCGAACTGCGCTGGTGACGGCACGTCGGGGTCGAGCTTAATGCTGGAATTGATGAGGACGGGATAACTCTGAATGCCGGCTGCACTCAATAAGGCAGCCAGGAGCGTGTGCTTGTCCTTGCAGTCGCCATAGCCGTTTTGCAGCACCTCGACTGAAGTGTGTGGCTGGTAGCGGCCGATGCCGAAGGAAAGACTTACATATCGAATATTGCGGGCGACGAAGTCATAAAGCCGTCGTGCTTTTTCATCGGGAGAGGCAGCGCCGCGGGTGAGTTCATCGGCCTTCTTCCTGATTGTGTCGTTCACGACCACTTGCTGCCCCTGAAGTTTGGCATACCAGTGCGCTACTTCCTGCCAGTCGGCGAAGGTTGTCAATTGCGCATCGAAGGTAGCGTTATCGAAGTCGAAATCGAAGATGTTCTTCTTCGGCTTGCGGTCAGGGACTATATCTCGCACAACCCAGGTATAAGTGCGGCGGTCGGCAGACTCATGAGTCTCATAGGTTCGATCGGGACTCTTGAGGTGAACTGCCCTCGACTTAGGAACGTCGACTTCCAGGCGCGCTTCGTGAACAACGACATCTTTGGGGAAAGTATGGTTCACCCAAAATTCGCCCGGCACCATGGCGGTCTTTATGTGGGTCGTAGTCTGATATTCGAGGATATCGCCGGGGCGAAGTCCGACGACGCTCACATGTTTTTCGCGGTAGTCGCTGTACATGGGGGCGGACTTGAGAATCTCAGGCGCGAAGTCCTGCAGGCTTGAGGCCGGGGTGTTAACGGTTTCTCCGCCCGGCTTTCGGACGCGGACGTAGTCTACATCGAGGGTTTCGAAGGCCGAGTTATAACCCAGTACTAACTGACCGAATTCTTCGACTGCGGCCTGACTTTGAATGCGGATCACCGCACTTGCGATGTGGTCTCCCGTGCCGTCGATCTCATAGCGATAGCGGTCAGAGACCTGATCGAAGACCAAAGCTTCTTGCGAAGTGTCGGGTTTCGCATTGTCGCTTGGTCCCGTTTGCCCAAATACTGGGATGACGAGAAACAGAGAAAGAATGGCGGCGCAGTAGCCACGAGACATAGGGAGTCGGCCTCTCCGGGGGACGCAATCGCAGTGATCGCGCGAATCGAGATTCTACAACAGCTTTGTTGTTCTCGATCTCTCTCTTTAATCGGGGGAGTTAGTAGAACAAGTACTTCCGCCACTTATCATCGGACCTTCCCATCAGGCGCATGATGTGGCGGCTGGTGTGGAGGTTGAAGGCGCGGGGTTCGCGCATCAGCTTCATATTGGCTTCGAGCGGCGTCTGGTTGCCTTTGCGGCGGTTGCAGGTGTGGCAGCAGGCGACGAGATTTTCCCAGGTGGAATTGCCTCCGCGCGAACGGGGGATCACGTGGTCGAGCGTCAACTCTCCCGAGGGCAAAACTTCCGCACAGTATTGGCAGGTGTTGCGATCGCGCAGCAGGATGTTCTTGCGCGAGAGAGCGCGCGTCTGGTGCGGAATGCGGCGGTACTCGAGCAGGCGGATCACCGAGGGCAGGCGCACGGCGAGACGGGCTGCGTGCAGGAAGTGTCCGTTTTCTTCCTCGGTCATGGCAACGCCCTTGAGCACGAGCACAATGGCGCGGCGAGCGGCGCAGACGTTGATCGGCTCATAGGAGGCGTTGAGCACGAGAACGGGCGCGTGCAGGGCGTGGCCATCGTCATCCTGATGAGTACCCACCATCATCATTGGCGGCGGCAAATGAGTTCTGCTCATCGAGTTGTTCCACTTGCCCGACATAATTTCCTGAGATCTTCTTTCGTCAGCCGTGCGCTGCCATGGAGAGCCTGGCGTCGTCCTCCTCTACCGGCTCAGCAAAGGCCGCGTTCAATTTTAAAGTTCGCGCTACTGTCGCCACCCACACTTTTGAAGCGCCTGCGCGGCGTAGAACGCGCGAACACTCGGAAGCCGTGGTACCTGTAGTGTAGACGTCATCGACCAATAAAACTTCGCGTCCAGCGATTGCCTGCGGATCGGTGACGGCAAAAGCTCCGCGCAAATTCTCACGCCGCTGGTGGCTGGTGAGTCCGATCTGCGACTTAGTCTCCCGGCGGCGTTCCAGCACGTTTGCCGACAGAGCGTAGTGGCCGGCGCGGCGAATTTTCAGTGCGGCGCGCGCAATCAGCTCAGACTGGTTGAATCCGCGCTGCCGCAGCTTTCTCACATGCAGCGGCACAGGGACGACAACGATGGGGTCCGCCGTGAAAGCAATTTCGAGCCCGGCGATAACTTCCGCGAGCATGCGTCCCAATACGTTGGCAGCCGGGCGCACTTGCTCGAACTTCAGCAGGTGAATGAGCTCGCGCAGGCCTCCATCGTAGCTCCCATAAGCGGCGGCTTTCTCGAAAGGAGGATCGAGCCTGCGACATATTCCGCAGAGGGGCTCTTCATCGGCTCCAGAATAAGCGTGCATGCTCACCAGGCGCTCACCGCAGATCGCGCAAACTCCGCCGGCGATTGGCCGGATCGATGACAGGCAGTCATCGCATACGGGAAGCCGGGAGATGTTGATCAGGGGCGCGCCGCAGATGCGGCAATCGGAGGGAAACAAGGTCGCGAAAAGGCTCTCGGCGATGCCTGTCACCGAAGAGACCAGCGATGCCACCAATACGTTTTGCTTCGTTACCGCTTTCGATCCAGTGGCCCGAGTTGGGTACTCGCTACTGCTGAAGACGAGCCTCCCTCGTCCGGCCGGTGCTACGGGGGCTCCAACCCAGACGAATCCCTTCCAGTATAGCGGGGCTATGGACCGGCGTGCAATCGCTAGAGATGGTTCAGGCAGCCGCTCGCTGCACTGGAGACGAACTCAATTCGGGACGTTCCCGCACCTCTACAAAGTTGGGACGGTAATAGCGCCGAAAGCAGTCTCCACAGCGCACAGGACGCAAACCTACCAGCGGTAGGACGCGCTTCTCTAAGAAGTTACGAGGGCGGGAACGATAGCCTTCAACGCTCCCGCAATCTTCACATTGGAACGTTTTGGACATCATGGCTGGTCAACCTCAGATGCTTGGGCCAGAGGGCAGGTTGTTCTTCACAAATGGTACCAAACACCGGTGAGACGGAAAAGTCGCGTCCCTTAATTTAACACGGGATTAATATAAGCTGGACGCTAAAGTTCGGAGGGGCCCCTCTTGTAAAGCAGGCGGGGTGCGTGGTAACGTGCGCGGTCTCACCTAAGAGGGGGCCGCACAGTCAGTTGCGAGGATCCTTAAACTTATGAGCACTCCAACCATCGTCAAAGAAACTGCCGATAGGAAGCACAAGCCCTACGTCCCGGAAAACATGGAAATGAAGGAGTTTACCTTCCGGGCCGTGCTGATCGGCCTATTCCTGACAGCCTTGCTGGGGTCTGCAAACGCCTACCTGGGCCTGAAGGCTGGCATGACCATTGCGGCCACCTACCCGGCAGCCGTGATCGGCATGGCGCTGCTGCGGCTGATGAAGGGATCGTTACTGGAAGAGAACATCGCTCGAACTGTGGGATCGATTGGCGAGTCAGTGGCGGCGGGAGCGATCTTCACCATTCCGGCATTCGTGATGGCCGACCTTTGGCCCGCCCTGACGCCGAGTTTCAGGTCGCCGGAATACTGGAAATCGGTCGCGCTGATGATGATCGGCGGCACGCTGGGCATTTTGTTTGTGACCCTGCTGCGGCGAGTGATGGTGGAAGACCCTGATCTTCCCTACCCCGAGTCGGTGGCGGCTTCGGAGATTCATAAGGCCGGGCAGCAGGGATCGACGGCGGCGAAGATTCTTTTCGCCAACATGGGATTTGGCGGATTCATGTATCTGCTGGGCGCGGTGAATGTATTCAATCCGAACAATACGTTTACCGTGGTCATCGGCAATCTGGGAAAGAAACTGTTGTTGCGGACCAGCACGAATCCCAATGTGGCAACAACCATGACAGGCGGGACGACCCTGTTCACAGCGCCAGATGTCAGCCCTGCATATCTGGGCGTGGGTTACATCATCGGGCCTAGGTTAGCGGCGCTGAACTTTGCCGGCGGCGTGCTGGCGTGGGGACTGTTGGTCCCGCTACTCACGTTCACGATCGGACCTTATATCCAAGCGGGGCAGCCGGCAGGGCAGGAGATTTCCTGGACCTTGCTGGCGAGCGCGATCTATTTCTCGATCGTGCGACCGATTGCCGTCGGCGGCATGTTGGTCGGCGCGTCTTACACGCTATTCAAGATGCGCAAGCAACTGGCGCTGGGCATGGGACGCGCCGTTTCTGATTTGAAGAAGTCTGCGGCGGCACATGCGGCCACCAATCGCACCGAGCGCGATCTTCCTGCCAAGGCAGTATTCGTCGGAGTGGGACTAGTCTTCGTCGCCATGATCGTGCTGTATCACTACTTCATCAGCGGTGCAGGTAACTTGACTGGCTCACAGGTGCTCGCCGGATCGTTAGTAGCTGCCGGCGTAATGATCATCGTCGGATTCTTTTTCGCGGCGGTTTCGGGAAACCTGGTGGGGATGATCGGATCATCGAATAATCCTGTCTCTGGATTGACGCTTTGCACACTGGTGATTGCCGCGCTGCTGATGGTGGCGATGGGCGTCTCTGGAACGGGCGGCGTCGCGGCGGTGTTGGGCGTGGCTGCTGTGGTTTGCGTTTCATCGGCAGTAGCTGGCGAGATGCTGCAGGACTTGAAAGTAGGACACATTCTCGGCGGCACTCCGGCGAAGATGCAGATCGGCGATCTGTTCGGCGTCGTCGTCGCATCACTGGTGTTGTTCTTCCCCATCGCGATTCTGGCAAAGGCGTATCACTTCGGCAGCGCGCGCGCTTCCCGCTCCGCAAGCGGGTTTAATGGCCATGCTCTCGAAAGGTATTGTCGGCGGAGATATGGCGTGGCCGCTGGTGATTGTGGGCATCCTGCTGGGGCTGGGGATGATCATGATCGAGGTGAAGAGTGTGATGCTGTTCGCGGTCGGCATGTACTTGCCGCTGGGAACGACCTTCTCGATTTTTGTGGGCGGCATCATTCGCTGGATCACCGACAAACTGCGCGATCGCCGCGGCTACAACGATGCGCAGAAGGCTCGGGTGGAGAACGCGGGCGTGTTGACGGCTTCCGGCATGATTGCCGGAGAAGCGCTGTGCGGGCTGGTGATCGCGGGACTGGTGGGATCGGACCATGATGTGACGCTGTTCAAGTGGACGCCTCCCTTCTTCCTGGCGTTGGGTGCGCTCGCGATTCTGGCATCTGGTCATGATCCGTGTCCCGCTCGCCAATGCAGGACGGCCCGAGGATCCGGCGCCGCCGACGGCGATCATGTAGGTGGATCGCAGAACTGAGAAGCTAGAATGCAGAAGTGCTGGTTGCGGCTTCTGCATTTTCTTTTTATGGCAATTGCGGAAAACCTGGCTGCGGTGCAAGAGCGGATACGCGGCGCGGCGCGGCGCGGCGGGAGAGATGCGGGCGATATTGCGTTGATGGCGGTATCGAAGACGCACCCTGCTGAAGTGATTCGCGAAGCTTACGAGGCGGGACTTTGGCTGTTCGGCGAGAACCGGGTGCAGGAGTTTGCGGAGAAAGCTTCGATGTTGAGCGACTTGCGCGATGCACAGTGGCATATGATCGGGCACCTGCAAACTAACAAAGCCGCGAAGGCCGTGGAGCTGTTCGGTGCGGTGGATTCGGTCGACTCGGCGAAGTTGGCGCAGAAACTGAATGCGGCGGCTGCGAGCCTGGGTAAGAAAATGTCAGTGCTGATCGAGATTAATGTGGGTGGCGAGGCGGCGAAGAGCGGCGTTGCACCCGGATCACGGGAGTTGGAGGAATTGCTGTCAGCGGCTGGCGGGTTTGAGTCGCTTGAGTTTCGCGGATTGATGACGGTGCCTCCGTACTTCGATGCTCCGGAGGCGGCCCGACCGTATTTTCGCAAGCTGCGCGGTTTGCGGGATCAGATTGCAGCGCGCCGTTTGCCTGGAGTTGGCTTGGATGTGCTGTCGATGGGCATGTCACACGACTTCGAGGTGGCGATTGAAGAAGGTTCGACTTGCGTGCGGGTGGGGACGGCGATTTTTGGGGAGAGAAAATGAGCACTCAGCAGTCAGCATTCAGCCGGGAAGGCGTCATTCCCGGTCCAGACTGACTGAATGCTGAGTGCTGACTGCTGAGTGCTTGAGCCAGTGATTCTTATCAGAGACAGCCCCGAGGGAGCGACGTTCGCGGTGAAGATTCATCCGCGGGCGAAGAAAGACGCGATCACTGGCAAGGTGGGCGATGCGCTGAAGTTGTCTTTAACCGCTCCTCCGGTCGAAGGGCGGGCGAACGAGGCCTGCATCGAGTTTCTCGCAAATCTTTTGAGGGTACCGCGCTCGTCGATTACTATTGCGTCCGGTCAGACGAGCCGCAACAAAGTGATTCGGGTGACCGGGTTGTCGGTTGCGGAAGTGCAGCAACGTTTGGGAGTCTAGCGAACAGGAGCCGCGATTGAGCTTTTCCGAACGCTTGGAAGAGATTCGTACCGGGTTTGAGCGTCCGTTCTGGGTCGCCAACATCAGCGAGCTTTTCGAAAGGCTTTCCTACTACGCGGCGTTTGCGTCGCTGGCGCGCTACCTGCACGAGACTCTGAAATTTCCCGTCGAGCAGGCCAGCGGACTTACGGGCCTCTTCGGGGGATTGGTCTGGTTCCTCGCGGCGTTCGGCGGAACGCTGGCCGACCGCATGGGCTTCAGGCGCGCGCTTTCGCTGGCTTACTTGATTCTAAGCTGCGCTTATTTCCTTTTGGGGTCGATCGGAGCGCCCTGGCTGGCCCCGGTGCGCGATGCAATGCCGCTGGTGGTGCTGGTCACTCTTGTCCTCATGCTTCCGGCGCTTGGCATTGCTCTGGTCAAGCCATGCGTGGTGGGCACGACGGCGCGTGCTTCGAAAGAAAACGTGCGCTCGATCGGTTATTCGATTTATTACACGCTCGTGAATATCGGCGGGGCTGCCGGGCCCTATGTCGCTTCATGGGTCCATCAGCACATGAGCGTGGAGAATGTTTTTCGCGTAGCTGCGCTCAGCGTATTCGCCATGTTCTTCGCCGTGCTGCTGTTTTTCAAGGAACCGCGCCGATCGGGCGAAACCCAGACTGTCAGCCTTGCGCAGGCGGCGAAGAATTTCGGAACCGTGCTTGGCAACCCGCGGTTCATGATTTTTCTGCTGATCTTCTCGGGATATTGGATCGTGTACTGGCAGGAATTCATTATCTTGCCGATTTATGTGCACAATTACATCGATCCCAAAGCCAACACGGAACTCATGCTGGTGACCGGACCCCTGACAGTGATTTCTTTACAGCTGCTCTTCAGTTTCCTGACGAAAAAGATTCCGGCTTTTAGCGCAATCACGCTGGGCACGCTGATGTCGGGGCTGGCTTGGATTCTGCTGATCCTGCACCCCACGGTTCCGATGGTGATTGTTACTCTCGTCGCGGTGTCGTTGGGCGAGATCACGCAATCGCCGCGGTATTACGAATACATCTCGCGCCTCGCGCCCCCGGGGCAGCAGGGTACGTACATGGGCTTTGCATTTCTGCCGATTGGCATCGGTTCGCTGATTGGCGGGTGGTTTGGGGGAAAGCTCGTCCACTACTTTGGCGAGGTTACGCATCAGCCGACCTATATCTGGTGGGCAGTGACGGGGGTCGGGGTCGCGACGGCGGCGCTCCTGTGGATCTACGACAAGACGCTGCGGGTGGGGGGAGCAGCCGCGAGCAGCTAGCTGTCACTGCAATCCGCGCTATTTTTCAGTATTATTCCCGCCGATTTCTATGGCCAAGAACAAGCTCACTCCCACTTACATTGCCGCGCACATTCGCCGCGTATTGAAGGACGGCGGATCAGCGCCGCACGCTGAGGATGTGCAGTGGTTCTTCAAAGAAGTAGTGAAATCGCGTGGATGGCGCACTGCGGAACTGCGCAAGGTCGCGGTCCGCTTTCGCCGGACGATTATTAAGGAAGCCGGGCTTCCCTTCCTGGTGCGGGTTGCGGACGGGCTCTTCTCGGGCCGGGTGCCGGAAGAAAAACATTTCGCGGTATTTTTGCTGGAGAAGAACACCGATGACCTCGGCGACAAAGAGTTCAGGCTGTTCGAGTCGTGGCTCTCGCGCCTCAGCAGTTGGTCTGATCATGATGGGTTGGTGCACTATCTAATTGCGCCGATGATCGCGGCGAAACCTACGCGTGCTCGCAATGTTTTTCGCTGGGCGCGATCACGTGACCGATGGCATCGCCGGGCGGCGTGCGTGGCGCTGATTCAAGGTACGCGGCGCAAAATGTTTTTCCCGGAGATCGTGAAGCTCTCGAACCAGCTTCTGTTGGATGACGACGACATGGCGCAGAAGGGTCTCGGCTGGCTGTTGCGCGAGACGGCCAAGGCTGATCCGAAACGCACGCTTCCCTACCTGATGAGGATCCGTGCGACGGCGCCTCGCCTTGTGCTCCGAACCGCGTGTGAAACGCTGCCCACCGCGACACGCAGACGGATTCTCGCCGGTTGAGCGGACTCACTATCTTCGGTCTCTTCGCTGTGAGCGCGATGCTAATCTGCTACGCCTTCGAGGATCGCAGCCGCTGGTTCATCCTGGCCTTTGCCGGTGCTTGCGCTCTCGGAATCGATCTACGGTTTTCTGCAGGGAGCGTGGCCCTTCGGCATAGTTGAAGCCATTTGGTCTCTGGTCGCTTTGCGGCGATGGTGGCGCGCCCGGTGACATTGCCAGAATGTTCTGTGTATTCGCGGAAATCCCTTAGGTTGTTTACAATAGGAGTTTGTCCATGAACCTAGCCGCCATCCAAGCTGCCTTGCGCGAGCGGAATATCGAAGCTTGGCTCTTCTACGATCACCATCACCGCGATCCCATTGCCTATCGGGTGCTGGGCTTGCCTGAGGGGCTGATGGTGACGCGGCGCTGGTTTTATCTCATCCCAGCGAACGGCGAACCGACCAAGCTCGTACACAAGATCGAGTCAGGGCATCTGGACACGCTTCCCGGAACCAAGCATCAATACGCGGGATGGGAAGAGCTGTTCGAGAAGATTAAGCAGGTACTGGCGCCGCATCGCAATATCGCCATGCAGTACTCCCCGAATAATCTGGTCTTCACGGTATCGCTGGTGGATGGCGGCACGCTGGAATTGATTCGAGGACTGGGGAAGAACGTAGTGAGTTCCGGCGACCTGGTGGCGCAATTCGAGGCCGTCTGGAGCGACGAACAGATCAAGACGCACTTCGCCGCGCGCGACGCGATTGACTCGATCACAGCCGAGGCCTTTAAGGAAATCGGACGGCGCGTACGCAATGGCGGGACCACGGAAGCCGACATTCAGCAATGGTTCATGGAGGCATTCCGCGCGAGAATCTGGTGACCGACGATCCTCCGATTGTCGCAGTCAACGGAAACAGCGGAAACCCGCACTACGAGCCGCATGCGGGTAAGTCAGCCCCTATCCGCGAGGGCGATTTCGTTTTGCTCGACGTTTGGGGAAAGAAGAATACGCCGGAAGCTGTCTACTACGACATTACATGGACTGGGTTCGTGGGCAAGGCGCCATCGGACCGCATGCGCGAAGTGTTCAAGATTGTCCGCGACGGTCGCGATATCGGCGTAAAGACGGTGCAGGAAGCGATTGCGGCGGGGCGTCCGATTGCCGGGTGGGAAGTGGATCACGCAGTCCGGGCGCACATCAAGAACGTCGGTTTCGGCGACAACTTCATTCATCGTACCGGACACTCAATTGGCACGGACGTGCACGCGAACGGCGCCAACATGGACGATCTGGAGATTCACGATGAGCGCAGGATCCTGCCCAACTCCTGCTTCTCGATCGAGCCCGGCATTTATCTGCCGGAGTTCGGGGTGCGTAGCGAGGTCGACGTTCTGGTTCGGCCGAAAGCGGCGGAAGTTACCGGAAAAATTCAAAGCGAGCTAGTCATCATCTGAATGGCAAATTCCACCGTGAGTAAACCGAGAGCGGCCGAAACCGCAGAGACGCAACCGCTCACCGCGATGGCGATGCTCGCGTCTTTGATCGGGTGGCTGATTCCAGGCGCCGGACATCTTATTCTCAGGCGTTATGTTCGCGGCCTGATCCTGATGGCATCGATCGTGACTATGTTCGTTCTTGGCCTGCTGATGCAGGGGCATGTGTACAAGCCGAACGGTGGGGACATCCTCGACATCCTAGGGTTCGTGGGCAACGTTGGAGCAGGCGGGCTGTACTTCCTGACGCTGGCCAAGGATTGGGGCCAGGGAGCGATCGCGCACGCGACCGCCGATTACGGAACGAAATACCTGATCGTGGCGGGGCTGCTGAATTTTATTGCCGTGGCCGACGCCTATCACATCGCGATTGGAAAGAAACCGTGATCCTGGAACTCTCACACTTCAGCGCCGCGTTCTTCTTCGCGCTCTTCGCCTCAGTGGTGTTCGGCATTACCCAGCGTAGCGCCGCCATGGACCAGGTGAAATACGGCCTCTACTGCTTCGCCATGTTTCTCGGCGGGGTTTTCGTGGCCGGCTGGGTCATGTGGATGCTTAGACACTAGAACCAGACTTCGGACGTCAGACCTCGGACCTCAGCCTTCGCACTCCAGACCTCGGCACTGGGCCTTCAGCTCTAATCTTAGGTTCGAAACAACACCGCAAAGAATCTGATGCGGAACGTCGGACGCCTGAGGTCCTACGTCCGAGGTCCGGTTCTATCCCTCCCACACAAACGCATCAAACACCCGTTTGGAGTCGAATCCCAGATGGCGATAGAGTTCGACCGCGCGATAGTTGGCTTCGGTCACGGTCAATGACAGCAGGGAGAACTTGCGCTCACGCAGGTTAGCGGCGGTTGCGGCGAGCAGAGTTTCCCCAATTCCATGGGAGCGATACTCTGGCAGCACACATACTTGCGTCACGTGGCCGACATCGTGCCGGACTCGGGAGCAGAGGATGACCCCGATGACACTCCGGCTGCGTTTATTGACGGCAACGAATGATGATTCCGAGTCGAAGACTCCACATCCCGGGAAACGGACAATGTTATTCAGGAAGCGAAGCGAGCCGCTAAGGGTGCGGTACTGGTCATTAATCTCCGCGTCCACGTGGCCACGATATGCAGAGGTAATCAACGCCGCGACGGGCTGATAGTCAGCCTCGGTCCAGCGGCGAATTTCGATTTCACTGCTGACGGGCTTTACCGCCTTCACCGGATCGGTCAGGGGAAGCACCATGAAGAGACGTCCGTGCCGTGAGAACCCCTGCTCTACAAAAGGACGCGCAACCACTCCGGTCTCGTGAATCAGAAGCTGCGCCTCGATGCGATGAATTCCCGGCGATTGCTGCAAAGTCTCGATCACGTGTGTCAGAAGGCGCGACTCGACGGCGTGGGGGTCGGGTAGGCGTCCGCCGTTCGCGACAAAGAGATCGCCGATCACTCCTTTGCTGCCTTCGTAGACGAAGAAGGCGTAGCCGAAAATGCGTCCGCGATCAATGGCGGCGTAGCCGGGAAGAATTTTGGCGTCGACGTAGCGCAGAATCATGTCGGCCGAGCCGCTGTAATCCCACGAGAGAATGCGCTCCCAGAGCTGGTTCTCGTCTTCCAGCAAGGAGCGCAAATCTGCCGAGGAAAAGTGTCTGAGATCGAGAATTTCCAACCCTGGGACTCCTGAGGCTGCGGAACGAAAAACGCGAATCCGAAAGTGGAGTTTAGTGCTTCCTCGCGACCATAGGCAAACTGGCGAACATGCGGAGACAACACGAAGAAGCGCAGCTACAGACTACCCGCCTGCGCCACCCAGTAATAGTCCATTTTCTGCGGCTGAAATGTGCCCAGGTAGGAAACGCGGCGGTCGCGTAATACTTTGCGGATCAACTCACGCGCGGCTTGTGGAGCGACCACAATGTGCGTTTGGGGTGGAATCTTTCCGGGCTCGTATTGCAGCATCGCCTGATTACGATAAAACGTCAGGCCGTATTCGGTCTCACGAGGAACGGCAAAGACCGCCAGTGGCGGCAGGGCATTCACGTCTTCCATGCGGGCGATGTCGGCGAGAAGCGGGCGAGCCGAGAGAGCGTCATCCAAGACCGGGGCACCGATGCGGAGCAGCGCGGCCACGCTGAGCACGACGGGAATCAGAGTCACAAAGCGCAACAATCGGAGCCCCGGCGAACGCAGGAGCGTGATCGCAATTCCCGCGGCGAGGATGGCGGCGAGCACGCAAGAGACTTCGGTAGCACGGTTCCACGGCAAATGGTGTTGCTGAAGAATGTAAGCGATCATCAGTGTCGGAACGATCACAGAAGCAGCCAAGATTGCGTGGCCGATGATCCACAAAAAGCTGGGACGCTCGTTATCAACAGTTTTTCGGCGCACATACTCTGCCAGGAGGAGCGCGCCTGCGGGCAGAGCTGGCACGATGTAGCCGGGCAACTTCGATTGCGAGAAGGAAAAGAAGACCGCCGGTACCGTCATCCAGATCAACAAGAATGCGTTGAACGCATCTTCCGAGCGCAGCATTTCGCGTTTTTCGGCGATCCATGCGCCGGCGATTTCCCATGTGGCCGCGACTACGAGCACGGACCATGGAACCAAGCCCAGCAAAATCACCGGGAGGTAATACCAGAACGGCTCAGGGTGATGGTAGAGATTGGTTCCGAAGCGCGCGAGGTTGTGCTCAAGAATAAATTCGCGAAAGAACTGCGGATTCTTCAGTTGAACGGCGATGTACCATGGTGCGGCGATCAATAGAAAAAGCAACAGTCCCGGCAACCATAGCGTTCGCTTCACCAACGACAGGTCGCCTTTGGCTAGAACAAATATTCCGATGATGACAACGGCCAGAAAGGGTGCGACCGGGCCCTTCGCGAGAGTTCCCAAAGCCAGGAAGGCATAGAACAAACCCAGGTGGCGGTTGCTTTGACTCTCGTGCCATGCATACCAAGCGAGCAATGCGATGGCGAGCGATGCGGTAAGCGGCATGTCCATGGAGGCTGCGCGCGCGAACCCGATGATGCCTGCGGAGGATGCGACAATCAAAGCTCCGTCGAGATGCGATCCCGGACGAAAGCGGCGCAGGAAGAAATACACGGCGAACACCATCAAAGTCGCGTCGATGGCCGACGGGACTCGTGCCGCCCAATCGCTGGCCCCGAAGACGCGATACGAAAGCATCGCTTCCCAGTAGTAGAGCGCGGGTTTCTCGAGCCAGGGAACTCCGCCAAGCGTGGGCGTGATCCAGTCGTGACGTTCGAGCATCTCGCGTGCGACTTGTGCGTAACGCGGTTCATCGGCGCCGATCAGGCCGAAGGAACCCAATCCGTAGAAAAAGAGAAAAGCGCAGAGGCCGGCGAGCAGCAGCCAGTCTGTCACAGCTCGGATGCGCGTGTTCCATCCCGAGTTAATCAATTTTCCTGTCCTCGAGGCCGCAACAGCGCGTAGATGCTGATGAGGGTCCAAGTCACTTCGAGAACTACGAAGCCGATCTGGAAGGGATGGAAGGCGATGTAGGCGAGAATGCAAGAGCCGACCGCATTGAGGATGTTATACGCGGCTTTTCCTGAATTCATCCAGCGCATCTGGTGGCCCGCGTAAGCGACAAGAATTAAGAGCGCGCCGGCAAACGAAGCAATTTGCCGGACCATCGAAATTTCCATGAGAGTTATTGTACGGTGGGTCCGAGGCGAAGTTGTGCGATCACGCGGGCGACGGCAACTGATAAAGGTCCATCGAGCGAAAGCCCGCTAGCGCACTCGTGGCCGCCACCGCCAAATTGCGCGGCCACGGAGGCAACATTCAATTCGCCTTTACTGCGGAGACTCACTCGGTAGCGGCCATCGGGGAGCTCGCGGAAAAACGCGGCAACCTCGACATCCTGAATCGAGAGCGCGTAGTTCACGATGCCTTCGCAATCTTCTTCTCTGGCTTCACAACGGTCCATTTGTTCGCGCGTAATCCAGATCCAGGCCAGGGGACCTTCGCGATGCAGATTGGAGAGTGCGGCACCTAGCAGCCGCATCTTTGCCGTGGAGTGCGCAAAGTAGATATTTCGGGCACAGCGGGCGGGATCAGCTCCGGCCATCACCAGTTCGCGCGCCAGCGAGAAAGTATGCTCGTTGGTTCCCGCGAACATGAACGCCCCGGTATCCGTGAGCACGGCGGTATACAAGCAGGTCGCAATGTCGGGCGTGATCGTGACTCCAGCTTCCTTCGCGAGCCGGTAGACCAACTCCGCGGTGGCGACGGCTTTCGGATCGATCCAGTTCACGTTGGCGAAGGGCTTACCACTCAAGTGGTGATCAATACTGATGAGGAAGCGATTCTCCAGACCCTCGAGGCGGGTACGCTGCACGCTGTCGCACTCCAGGATGATGGCGGCTTCGTAGTTGCCATTTACTTTTTGCGCTTGCACCACTCGATCGGCGAATGGAAGCGGCTGATAAATGCGTGGGACACCATCGGCGAGCACGACCTCGGCTTCCTTGCCCATCTGCCGCAGAATCTGTCCGCAAGCCAGCGCCGAGCCGACCGCGTCGCCGTCAGGGCGCGCGTGCGAAGTCAGCAGAAAACGCTTGCGCTCCACGATTTGCTTGAGGACCTCTTTCACCATGTTCGCTCGACCCTTAGCCCTTTCGCTCTTGCTTATCGGGTCTTGCCGAAGACCGAGTTGCGGCGGAGGATCGCTTCCGGGTGCGCCCTAGCAGCTCGTCGATCCGCGCTCCGTACTGATCCGAGCGGTCGATCTGAAACAGCAACTCCGGCGGACGACGCAAGTGCAGCCGCTCAGCCACTTCCCGGCGAATGAATCCCGTTGCCGCTATCAAACCTTGCAACGAGCGTTCGGCTTCGTCGTCGTCGCCCTCGCAGTTCACGAAAATCCGTGCGGACTTGCCGTCCTCGGCGAGCACGACACTGCTCACGTTCACCAAGCCGATTCGAGGATCGCCGAGCTCGCCTTCGAGGATGGTTTCGATTTCCTCGCGCAGCGCTTCTCCCACCCGCTCCCGGTGATACTTTCGCCCACGCTTCTCCAAACCGCACCTCGAAATAAAACGAATGAGAATATCAGAAATCGGGCCGCCGGTCCGCAGGCAAATCGCGTTCCGTGTGACTTCAGTCCTATTAAGGGAAAGTCTGCAGATACAGGAATTTACGGGGAGTCCAAAAATTCCACGAAGGAATCGGCGACATCCGCGCCGGCATTATTGGCGATGCGGGTCGCCTGCCGCTCCACATTCTTCATCAAGCCGTCGAGGTAGTCGCGCGAGTCAGAAATGCTGACCACCCCGATGGTCGCCTGGTTCCAGATGTTGCTGGCATCGAGCTCCGCGACCGAGACGTTGAAGTGCACACGCAGCCGGTCTTTCAAGCTGCGCACCACTTGCCGCTTGTCTTTGAGCGATTGCGCGGCTTCAATGCGCAAGTCGAGGGTAAGAAACGCGATCATGTGGTCTTTGGCCGATGGTCGTTGGTCATTCGCAAATTTGGTTTGACCAAAGACTACCGACCACCGACCAATGACTATTATGCGATCACTTCCGCGGCGACACGTTCAGTAACGAACGCTTCGATGATGTCACCGGACTTGATGTCGCCGTAATTCGCGATCGAGATGCCGCACTCCATGCCGTTGCGAACTTCGCTGGCATCGTCTTTGAAGCGCCGCAGCGATCCGACTTTGCCTTTGAAGACGACCACGTTGTCGCGCAGCAAGCGAACTTCGGAATCGCGCTTGATGATGCCATCGATGACCTGGCACCCAGCCACGGTCCCGACTTTCGGGATACGGAAGGTCTCGCGAACTTCGGCACGGCCTTGGTAGGTTTCCTTGATCGTCGGTTCGAGCAGGCCGGTCATGGCTCGCTTGATCTCGTCCTGCAACTCGTAAATGATCGAGTGCAGACGGATATCGACTTTCTCCTGTTCCGCAAGTTCCTGTGCTTTGCGTTCCGGACGAACGTTGAAGCCGATGATGATCGCATTCGACGCCGACGCCAGCAGCACGTCGCTCTCGGTGATAGCGCCGACACCGGTGCGCAGGAGTTTCAAGCGCACCTTGTCGTTCGAAATCTTTGTGAGCAAGTCGCTGAGCACTTCGACCGATCCGCCCACGTCGGCTTTCAGGATGATGTTCAATTCCTTGGTACCGGCGGTCTTGAGTTGCTCCGCAAGGCCTTCCAGCGATACGCGCGAACTCTTAGCCAGAGTCGCTTCGCGGGCTTTCTGCTCGCGGTACTCGGAGATGCCTCGGGCCTTGTCGCGGTCGGCAACTACGACAAACTGATCGCCTGCCTGCGGCAAGCTTTCCATGCCAAGAATCTCGACCGGGGTCGAAGGAGGAGCGACTTCTAACTGCGCGCCGCGATCGTCAAACATGGCGCGCACTCTGCCGTAAACGTTGCCGACGACGAAGTTGTCGCCGGTACGCAGCGTGCCGTCTTGCACCAGCACGGTGGCCACCGGGCCGCGTCCGCGATCGAGTTTGGCTTCGAGAACGACGCCCGTTGCCGAGCGCTCGGGCGTAGCTTTGAGTTCCTGCAGATCCGCCACCAGGCAGATCATTTCCATCAGGAGGTTGAGATTGGTCTTCTGCTTGGCCGAAACATCGACGAAGACGGTGGTGCCTCCCCAGTCTTCCGGCATCAAGCCGCGATCCGCGAGTTGCTTCTTCACGCGATCAGGAAGAGCATCGGGCTTATCGATCTTGTTCACCGCCACGATAATCGGCACTTCCGCGGCGTGAGCGTGATCGATGGCTTCGAGGGTTTGCGGCATGACTCCGTCGTCGGCTGCGACGACAAGGACGACGATGTCGGTAGCCTTAGCACCGCGTGCACGCATGCGAGTGAACGCTTCGTGACCCGGCGTATCGAGGAACACAATCTGGCGGCCATAGGCTGGAGACTGCGTGTCCATGATCGTGACTTTGTAGGCGCCGATATGTTGCGTGATGCCGCCCGCCTCGCCGCCTGCGACGTTGGTAAGACGGATGGAGTCAAGCAGCGTCGTTTTTCCGTGATCGACGTGACCCATGATGGTCACCACGGGCGGACGCGAAACGGCTTCGATGCTGGACCCTTCCTCGCCGACGGCAGCGTCGGAGATTTCTTTCTGCGCCTGCTCTTCAAAGCTGATGACATTGGTATCGGCTCCGAAGAAACGCGCCATTTCGCTGGCGAGTTCGGAGTCGAGGGTCTGGTTGACGGTGGCGAACACGCCGCGAGCCAGCAAGCGTCCAATGAGGTCTTTGGCGCGAATGCCCAGCTTCTCAGCCAGGTCTTTCACGCTGATGCCTTCAGAAATCGTGATAGTGCGCGTGATCGGCTGCGGCTCGTTCGAGAGCGATAACCGCGGCGGCGGCACGTAGCCCTTCATCGGGCCTTCTTTTACGCCGCGAGGAACGTAGCGCTGTCCAGGCCTGCGCGAAGGCGCGCCGGGACGGCTTCCGGGACGCGTGGGGCCGGGAGGCGGTCCTGCAGGGCCTACGCCTAGAGGACGCGCGCCCGTGGGCGATTGCCGCGTCGGATGCATGGGACGCCGTTCGCCCGGACGCAGTGGCGCACGAGACGTCGGCGGACCACCTGGACGCGGGCGCTGGAATATTGGCTGACCGGGAACCGGACGTCCTGGAGCGGGCCTGACCGGAGTCGCACCGGCCGCGGACGGGGGGGGTGCCGCAGGCCGTGGAGGGGCCTGATACACGGGACGCGGTCCGGTCTGCGGAACGATCATCCTCGGACGCGGGGGCTGAGCAATCGGAGTCCCGGGTCTTACTGTGGTCGGAGCTGCTGGAATTTGTGGAGCAGGCGCGGACGGAGCCGACGGAGTGGCCGTCACCGGAGGCGCCGCAGTCTGGGCTGCCGGCGGAGTCACAACCGGCGGTGCGGGCTTCGGCGGCACGGTGGCCGGAGGCGCAGCCGCTGCTGGCGGTGCGGGCTTCTGCACCGGAGGCGCGGGGACGGTGAATGTCGGACGCGGCGAGGTCTGAGGAACAACCAACCGCGGAGGAGCTGTCGGCGTTGGTGGAGCTTGTGGGGCCGTTGTCGCGGGCGCTGCCGCTGCTGAGGCAGCGGGCTTGGCTTCCACCGAAGGAGGTACGATTGTGGGACGAGGGGGCGGAGGAGCCGCGGGGGCCGAAGTCTGGCGCCGGCGTTTGCTGCTTGGCACGAATGGCGTTCAGTACGTCTCCAGGCTTGGATATGTGGGATAGGTCAATCTTGGTGCGAATCTCATCCGCGTCGGGACGACTCGAACGCGAGGCTTTCGCAGCAGATCCCTGGCTGTCGCCACCGCCTCTGAGATAGGCACGGACCTTGACTGCTTCATGCTCTTCAATAGAACTGGAATGCGTTTTCTTCTCGGTCACGCCGACCAGCGGCAGTACATCGAGAATCGCTTTGCTTTTGACTTCCAGCTCCCTAGCCAGATCGTTGATTCGAATCTTGCTCATCCGCCCTTCGTTTCCTCCGATATGTCCCCGCTAAGTCTTCATATCAACCTCACGGTGTCGGCATACTTTCCCGCACTCCGCATTGTTTGCAGCAGCGCGTAGCACTTACTCTTTTTCCCCGGAAGGAGTTTCCGCTTCCGCGGTCTCCTCCGTTTGATTCGTTGTTTCCGAATCGGATTCTGCAGCGGCCTGCACTTCTTCACTGCTCTCGCTGGGAGGTTCCTCAGCGGACACTTCCACCGCTTCTCCCTCGGCAGGAGCCACCGCCACCTCTCCACCTTCGAGGCTGGCGAAATAATTATTGACCGCAAGGCTGATTTTTTCCACCGTCTTGGGACCGATGCCTTCGATGGCTTCCAGTTGCTCCGGCGTCATGTCAGCCAAGGCTTCGACGGTCGTAACTCCGGCAGCGCTGAGCTTCTCGACCAATCCCTCACCCAATCCCGGAACATCCGCCAGCGGCGTGGAGGAAGATCCGACGAGCTGCGACATCTGTTGCTCGACTTCCTGTCGCTTTTCTTCCTCGCTCTTGATGTCGATCTTCCAGCCGAGCAGCTTGGCGGCCAGGCGTACGTTTTGTCCCTTCTTGCCGATGGCAAGAGAGAGCTGCGTATCGTCGACCACGACTTCAAGATGCTTCTCACCGGCTTCGAGCACAGTGACCCGGCTGACCTTCGCCGGCTGCAAAGCCTTCTCCGCGAAAGTTACCGGATCTTCGTGATACTCGATGATGTCGATCTTCTCTCCACGCAGTTCGCGGATGATCGACTGGACGCGCATGCCCTTCATGCCAACGCACGCGCCTACCGCGTCCACGTCCTTGTCTTTCGACATGACGGCGATCTTAGTGCGTTCGCCAGCTTCGCGCGCAATCGCACGGATCACCACGGTGCCGTCGTAAATTTCGGGAACTTCGGTCTGAAACAGATGCTGGACAAGCTCCGGCGCCGCGCGGGAAACCACGACCTGCGGGCCTTTCGAAGCCTTTTCAACGCGAGCGATGACGACGCGCACACGTTCGCCGATTGCGAACGATTCCAGACGCGACTGCTCTTTCCGCGGCATGCGCGACTCGGCTTTGCCGAGATCGAAGATCACGTCTGGACCTTCGATGCGTTTCACGGTGGCGTTCACGATCTCTTGCACGCGTCCGATGTATTCGTTGTAAACGGTGTCGCGTTCCGCCTCGCGGACTTTCTGGAAGATGACTTGTTTCGCAAGTTGCGCAGCAATGCGTCCCAGAATCCCCTCGGTCTCTTTGGGGATCTGCAGTTCGCCGCCGACTTCGATATCGGGATTCACCTTGCGCGCATCTTCCAGCGTGACTTGCAGTGTAGGATCCTCTACCTGTTCGGGACTCTCGACTACCGTCTTCACTGCGAAGGCGCGAATCTTGCCGGTTTCCTTATTCAATTCCGCGCGCAGGTTTTCCTGCGTCTTGTAGTACTTGCGTGTGGCGACAACAATGGCGTCTTCCACCGCACTAACTACAATCTGCGGATCAATTCCCTTTTCACGGCTAAGGGCGTCGATAGTGTTGTAAAGCTCGCTTGCCATAAGTGAACCGGACCTCGGACTTCGGACCTTGGACCTCAGCTCGCCTCAACTCGGGTTTGGCCGAAGTCTGAGGTCCGACGTCTAACGTCCGACTTTCAAATTTCTGGCACTAAATTCGCATGCTCGACATTCGCCAGCTCAATCTCTAACTTCTGCGTCGTGCCGTCCGCAGGGCGAAACTTCTTTCTTGCCATAGTCACATCGAGCGTCAAGCGTCCTTCGTGAAAGCTCTCGATCCTGCCTTCGAAGTGGCGGTTGCCGCTCACCGGCTGCCGCGTCGTCAGCTTTACCAGGCTTCCAGTAAACCGCTCGTAGTCGGCCGCGCGAAGTAACTTGCGATCCAAACCCGGCGACGATACTTCCAACAGATACGAACCGCCGGGCACCGCGTCCTCGACATCAAGGATGGTTCCCACTTCCCGGCTGACGTTGGCGCAATCTTCGTGCGTCACACCGTTCGGCTTGTCGATCACAATGCGGAGCATGCGTGCCTTGCCCCCGCCGCGTAACTCGACTTCCACCACTTCCAGCCCGCTGGAGGCGGCCACGCGCTCTGCAACCTCGCGCACTCGATCGATCTCAAATGCCATAGAACCAGCAACTTACAATTGATTGTGCGGCAGCGAAACAGGCTGAAACTAAAAAGTGGGCTTGCGCCCACTGGTGTGCTTCGCCGAATGCTGGTACTACACAACAGTTTCCAGTCATCAATATACGCCGCCGGGCAGGAAAAGACAAACAGCGCACCGTGGCTCAAGGCACGCTCGAAGTCACCTAAAGACAGTGGCGACCGAGGGTTATAATCGGCGCAGACCTTGGGGGGTTCGCGGATGCTTCGTCGTTGCGCGCTGACTTTGATTGCTCTTTCTCTGGTTTTCGTTCCCGCGTGGGCTCAACGTGGCGGTGGGGGTGGAGGCGGAACCCGTGGCACCACCGGGAGAAGCGCCAGTGGCCCTGGCACCGTCCCAAATCCGACCTACCAGAACACTCCCTTTCTCACATCGCCGACGGTGCAGCATGCCAGCGACGAACGTCCCGTAGAGTTCAAGTCGGAAACCGTTCTGGTGCAAGTGCCCGTCGTCGTGACAGACAAGTCTGGAAATCATGTGCCGGGACTCAGCGGCAGCGACTTCACAGTACTCGAGGGCGGAAAGGAACAGAAGATCGCCAGCTTCGAAGAGATACAGACCAGCCGTGCTCCATTGACTCCCGCTGCCGTTCACGCGGGCGAGTACAGTAACGCCGGCGCTGTAGGCGACGCTCCTAGAGCGGTGACGATTATCGCTCTAGATACGATCAACACGCCTTATCTCGATCAGACATACGGACGAAAGCAGTTACTCAAATATCTCGCGGAGAACGTACAGCCCGGACAGGCGATTGGATTGGTTTCCTTTACCAGCAAGGGCGTCAAGGTGATTCATGATCTGTCTTCCGATCCGGCGGAGTTGATTCAGGCTCTGAAGAAAGTGAACGGTGAGCTTCCCGCGTTGCAGGGAGTGGATATCGACACGCAAGCTGCGGCCGCCACCGGCGCGGACCTGGAACCTCTCTCTGCTGTGAACCTGCCTCTCGGGAGCACGGCCGCGAATCTCGAAGACTTCGTGACCCAGGGAGACGCAGCGATCGCTCGCATGCAGCGCGATCGGGCTATCGAGGCGACGATCAAAGCCTTTCTGGAAGTGGCGTGGTCAGTGCGTGGTGTGCCGGGCAAGAAGTCTTTGATCTGGGCCACCGGCGGCTTTCCGTTCTTCATGGATACGCCGCAAGCTGTTCCCGGGGGATATCTGTCGATTATTTACGAGCGCGCCATGCAGGCGCTCAACGACTCCGAGATCTCGGTCTATCCTGTGGACGTTCGAGGGCTGGTGAACTTTTCACCAACCAGTGATGCCAGCATTCGTGGCACGAGACTGGGAAACTCTTACACGCAGAGTTTGACCGCTCGAAGTTGGCTGCAGACATCGACCGTTGATACCTTAAAAGACTTTGCCGAGATGACCGGCGGACGCGCATTCTATAACACCAATGACCTGACCACCAGCTTCAAACGCGCTGCCGACGACGCCGCAAATTATTACTTACTCTCCTACTATCTCGACACCAAGAACACAAAGCCAGGATGGCGCGCTTTGAAGGTGAAAGTGCGTCGCCCCGGCACTGAGGTTCGTGCGCGCAGCGGCTTCTTCGTCACCAATGCAACGATGAACTCGAGTTCATCTCATCAGAGCGACATGGCTTTCGCGCTGACTTCTCCGTTCGACAGTACCGGAATTCCGCTCACCGTGCGCTGGAAGGCAACCTCCGCGGATGGCGACAAGAAGAAAGTTCAGTTCGGACTTCACGTCGCTCCCGGAAGGCGTGACGATCGAAGGAGAGCATAACCAGATGGATCTCGACTTCGCCATTATCGCGCTCACGGCGAAAAATGGGACGGCGGCCGATACACTCAGTCAAACTCTGCAGGGAGCGGCGAAGCCCGAAACCTTAGCCAAGTTGCGGGCTGAGGGTTTGGCATACAGTAATGCGCTGGAACTACCTCCGGGGCAATACACCGTGCGCTTCGTGGTGCGCGACAACCCGAGCGGCAAGATCGGCAGCGTGTCCGCCCCGCTGACGGTGAATTAGAAATGCGACGCTAACATCCCGAATACATGGCCGTCGATGAATCATGAGAGCCGCAGGCCGCTCAACCACTGACCGCATCCTCAAGTCCGCCACCATCCATATTTGGTCAGTGCTTCTTGCGTGTATTGCAGGAATGGCTTCCGCGCCCGCTACTGATCTCTCAGGCGTTTGGGAGGCCGCGCGCCACTTTGGTCCCGAGCTCCGCGGCCCGCTTCTGGTTACCCGGGACAAAAGCAATTGGACCGCTGATATCGCAGGCCAGCGGACCAGCGCAACCATCGAAGGCGCGGCCTTTCATCTCACCTTCAGCGCAGAGCGTGGCGAGTTTCACGGAACGCTCGATGCCAAGACGAACGAAATTCGCGGCCACTGGATTCAGCCGGCTACCGTCAGCGGTGGATTGCGCTACGCTTCTCCGGTCACGTTGAAGTCCGCCGGTAAAGATCAGTGGCGTGGGGTAGTCGTACCCGTAGAAGATGAGATCACGCTGTTTCTCGTGGCCACCGCGGGCGAAAACGGTGTCGTCCATGCCTTCCTGCGAAACCCCGAATTAAACGTCGGTGTTTTTCTCGATATCGATCGCCTCGACCGCGACGGTGACGCGATTAAGCTCATCGGCCACCGGCGCGGGCAAAACGACCAGCAGGTGCTCGCGCAGGGCATCTATCACTCCGGCGACAACCCCAGCCAGGACCAGATCTCGATCTATTTTCCCAATCTAAACGGGACTTACGATTTCTCCCGCGCTAGCGACAACAGCCTGTTCTATGCGCACGGAAAAACTCCCGCCGAGTATATCTATTCCCCTCCGCCTTCAGAAGAGGATGGCTGGCAAACCGCAACGCTGAGCGACGCTGGAATTTCCGAAGCGCCAATCAAGAAGCTGATCGAGACAGTCATTGATCCTCCGGCGAAATCGGTTCACGATCCTTACATTCACGGCATTTTGATCGCTCGTCACGGCAAACTGGTGTTTGAAGAATATTTCCATGGATTTCATCGCGAAAAACCGCATGACACGCGCTCCGCGAGCAAAAGTCTTACCGCGACGCTGATGGGTTCACTCATTGCCCATGGAGCGCCGATTAGCGTTTCTACACCGGTTTACAAAATGATTTATGGAGATCAACTCCCTGCGGATCTCGATCCGCGCAAGAAACAGATGACGGCCGAGCATCTCCTGATGATGGCCTCGGGCTATTATTGCGACGACAATGATCCTTCCGCCCCTGGAAACGAAGACGTGATGCAGAGCCAAACAGCCGACCGGACTGGTATCACTACACTCTGAATGTCCCGATGGCTGACAATCCAGGAGAAAAACCGGTTTACTGTTCTGCCAATCCGAACTTGCTGGGCGACGTGATGGCGCACGCGACGGGCAAGCCGTTGACCGAACTATTCCAACAACGCATCGCCGACCCGCTGCAAGTCAAACGCTACTACCTCAACCTAAGTCCGACAGGTGAGCCTTACATGGGCGGAGGCATTTACTGGCTTCCTCGCGACTTCATGAAACTCGGGCAGGTCATGCTGAACGGTGGCACCTGGAACGGACAAAGAATTGTGAGTGCAGAGTGGGCGCGCCGATCGACCTCGCCTCTCGAACATTTGCAAAAGCTGCAGTACGGCTATCTTTGGTGGAGCGCCGAATATGTGTACAAGGGTAAGGCCATCCATGCTTTCTTTGCTGCGGGAAATGGTGGGCAAGTGGTCATGGGAATCCCCGATCTCGACCTGGTAGTTGCTTTTTACGCGGGAAATTATGCGGATCCGGTGCGCTTTAAGATTCAGCGGGATCTGGTGCCGCAGTACATTCTGCCTGCGGTGGATGCTACTGCACCATCCCTCTCAAAACCGTGATCGACGCTTTCGGCAACGTGTACTGCACGCCCTTCCCGCCAGGCTGATTCGAGGTCACCGAAGGGCCGTCGGGATTCGCGAATCCATTCTGTCCCATGGGGTTCCAAACATAGTTATCCGCTCCAAAGCTGATCTGCGTAACGTTTCCTTCGAAATAGTGGTCGGTATCGTCGCTGGAATTGTGGAAGTCGACAGTCAGCGCGTGAGGAGTGAACTGATCTTTGTTCACCAGCAGTAACGCCCACTGACCGTCAGGTCGCAGGACTGAGTAGACCGTCACCAACACGTGGCCTTTCGAATCGGTAATATTCGTCGAGGCCGGATACACTACGTGGCTCTCATCCACGGGATCGGACCACTCCTGCGTCAACATCTGCGCGGAGAAAAACTGCGAAGTATTTTGCTTCACGTTGTACTGCGCGCCGGCATTGAACATGCCAAAGGTTCCCCATCCGCCGCAGCCCTGATACATGGGCAGCGGTTCCCACTGGTAGTAGAACAACGCCTGTCCGCCGGCGGACAGGAAAGAGCCCGCGTAATCCGCAGCCCACAAGGCTCCGAAGGGTTGCATGTATTGAATGGCGGTGTCGAAGGCGAGATTCGATTCGGTGATCTGCATAGGGACGTTCGCGGGCAGGCCATCTTTGCGCCACACCTGCATGATGCCGGTGACGAGTTTCGGTTCGCGATACAAGTCCTGCCACTGAATGCTGCAAGGGTTAAACGGATAGTGCTCGAAGGTCATCACGTTCAGATCGCGCGATGGCGTTGTGGCTGGTGAGATAGTTCAGAAACCGATTGAACCAGGAAACGTTTCCCTGCGCATCGGGCCACACTTGGATGTCACTGTTCGTGCCTTCAAACACTGGTCCGGCGAGCTTGATGTTCGGATCGACGGCATGAATCGCGTTGGCCCACTGCATGTAGAGAGCGGCGTCATCTTCGGGTAAGACGAACTGGCCGTCCGGTTCTTCGCCCAGTTCTACAAAGTTGATGGCATATCCGTGACTCTCTAGATAGGCAATCTGATTGGCGGCGTTTTCTGGATTGTCGTAAAGCATGGCCACAGGGATGGTCATCGGCAAGCCCCGCGTCAGGCCGCTATTGAAGACCAGATCAAATCCCGGTTGCTCGCCATCATCCGTCGCGATACCGCTCGGATCATGCCAGGGATCGACCGAAGAACAGTAGGTAAGAGTCTGATTCCCGTCGGCGCTGTGTTGCATGTAATCCTGAAACTTCCCAGCGGAGTCGAAGGTGCCTACGTAAACTTCGTCGATGGCGTAGCCCAGACAATTGCGAATGTCCGACGAACCGTGAGTGTCGCAAGTATTCGACGACAACGTCATCAGCACGCGAACGAATTCCACATTGAGTGGAGTGTTGGAGAGCGTGAGGGTGACTGTCCCGCCCGCTCCGCCGGAGATGTTCCTTTGGGAAAGTTTTTCCAGGTACCGCTGCCCGGACTGCCGATTGCGTCCGAGCCAGTCCAATACTGGACCTGATAATCGATAGCGTAGGGATTCGTCCAGGCAATCTTGATTGCGCTCACGGGCATCTTCGCGCCGAGATCGACCATAATCCATCCCGCATGCAACGTGTCGCTTTCTCCTGTGAAATGTTCAGAGAGGTAGGGATCGCTCTTCCAGTAGGTGGTCAGATCTCCGTCGTCGAGTCTGGAGTAGCCGCCGCTCGACCCGTAATTGCTGGTGACGCCGCGCATCGACAGGTTGTAACCGAACGAACGCTGAATCGCTCCTCCGCTGTTTGCATCGCCGACAAAGTATCCCTGGCCCGCGGGGTCGCTCCAAACCCCAGTGGGATTCCAGTGCCAGGCCTGAATGCTGAGTTCGGTGTTGAGGCGGTAGCTGATGCCACCCCATCCTGCCGTCAACATCTGCTGGACGTCGGTGGCTCCGTAGAGAATTTTGGCGGAGTTCAGCGGGTCACGATCGATGCCAGCCCCCAGAGATCGTAGAGGGCTGAACGTGTTAGTTGAATGTCCGGGCGTGATGTCGACGGTAGCCTGCTGGGCGAACGCCGGGTGAAGGAAGATGAGCACTGCAAAGGATGTAGTGAATCGTTTCAATAGAGCTAGCTGGCAAAGATGGGGCCGGCGAGATTGTTTCATGACACGGGACTCCAACGGAAGGCGGGCGAGTTATTTTAACCCGGAACGTCAAATCGGGCACGGGTTTTCACGATTACAAAAACATGGGAGGCCACGCTGGCCTCCCTGAGAATTTACTGACTCACGGGCGCTTTAATCGTGCCGACCAACCCGGTGCGTCCGTCTTGTACGGCTAAGTGGACATTGCTATTAGCCGGCGGAGGATCCATATCCATATGCAAGAGCAGCCCGTGTTGCAGGATCTGCTGGTAGGTTTTGTCGTCAAACGACTGGTCGACCTTCTTGCTTACGCTAGTCCCCATCTTGCCGTCAGGGGCAAAGGTGGTCGCGTAAAAGACTACATTCAAGTGCTTACCGCCGGCCGAATCTTCGACGGAGAGCGAAGAGGCATCTACGAGAAATGTAACTCCCACCTTCCCTTTGTTCGCCGAGGCAGGCACAACTTGTGCGGTGAAGGCAACCAGTGTCGAGGGGACCACGTCAGTAGTGGCTTTCGCAACTTCCTGTTGTGGATCGTAGCCTTTGGTCTGAGTTGGATCGATAGCGAAGTACCCGCGGCGATTTTGCACGTCAATGCCGTCCCGCTTCACCTTGACTTTGATGTTGCGGTACTTGCCGTCATACTTCTTGTTCTCTGGGTAGTAACCGACGGTGTACGCGGCGACTTGATCTTGGAACGCACGCTCGACGCCAATCTTAATTTCGTTCTGGTTGACGTAGGCACGGCCGCCGGTTTCGCGGGCAATCTCGCGCATAGACTCTTGTGGGTCCGTGTCGGTGGAAAGCGTCAATCCGCGGGCATCGACGGGATAGATCGCGATCTGGGAACTCGATAACCGAGCAGCGGTCTCGCGGATCTCCTGGGCGTGGAGACCTCGAGCAGTTGCCGCGTAGTTTCCCGACGCGTGTTGGTCTGCGCGGCGCGTGTTTAAGCTGGGAAGATCTTCCGCCAGCTCAGCTTGCGTTACGGTGCGATCTTCCGGAATGAGGGAGATGGGCACGTCCCCGGTAACCCAAATCACGTTCTTGCGTCCTGGTATACCGCCGAGAATTCGACTCAGGCTATTTAGAGCATTGAGGGTGAGATAGATCCGCTGGTCCTGGGCATAGCCCTCGGCAAGGTCGGCGAATTCCTGCAATTCAAGCGTTACACCGCTGATCTGGCCCGAAACAAATGACCCGACTGCACCGCTGGTGGCGGCGTCACTCGGCGGAACGACGCTTGCATCGTTGGCAGCCGCTGGTCCGCTTGGAAGCGAAGCACTTGAGGGCGTGAATTCGTTTTGCAGAGGCCGGAACCGTTGCAGCGCCGTGTACAAGATCTGAGGATCGCTGGTCAGATCCTGCAAAACGTTTAACGAGCCGGTTAGAGTAAGCACGGCCATGCGCGAGTCGGGCTTGAAGTTCTCCTTTACGAACTTCAACATTTGATTGCGCGCATAAGCCTGATCCTTGAACGGAGTGTTGATCGCGTCCAGCAACAGAACCGTAACGGGTCCTCCGTGTGAGCGGTATTCCGGCCGGTTCGAGTAGACGCCGGGAGGCAAAGCGGGTGGAGTGCCAGCATTTTCCGCCGGCGTCGTGAACGTAGAGATTTTCTGCTGCTTCCCGTTCTCCTCGACGACGAAATCTTCCGGATGCAGGCCCGGAATCGCTTTACCTTGCTTGTCAGTTACAACCACGTCTACCAGCACAAGATGTGTGCTTACACGAATGGTGGGAGGAGGCACTTCCCCAGGGGACGGAGCTTGTGCCCGTAGGCTCACAACTAGAGACATTACGGCAATCATTAGACCGAACCGAAGAAGCGACTGACGAAGCCAGCTCATATGCAAACTCCCAGTTTCACTGAATGCGTGCAAAGTTATTATTTTTCCCGGGAGATAGCAAGGAATTTGCAGAACTTCGGGCTGTTGATCAGCCACCACAGGCCCCAAATACACAAGTGTGTAAACTTCTTGCATGGTCTGGTTCTCTCTGCTGGAAATCGGGCTAGGCGTAGCCCTCATCGCTCTGGAAGAAGCCAAACCGGCAGATTTCCGTGCGCTGGTTTGCGGCGGGCATTCTGCTCATCGTTTTCGGAGCTTTACGCCTTTTTATCTTTTGATGGGACGGCGGCCCTGAGGTCCGAAGTCTGACGCACCGCTTCCCTTCCTTGCCTCAATTCCCAACCCGCCTCTAGAATAGAGAATTACCCTTTCTCCTGAGAAAACATATGATTCATTTTCCCGTTCCCGAAGCCCTTACCTTCGATGACGTGTTGCTGCTGCCCGCGCATTCTGACGTGGTTCCCGCCCTGGCCAATACGCAGACCCAACTTGACGCGGAATATTCGCCTGAATATTCCCATTATCAGCGCTGCCATGGATACGGTGACCGAATCGCACATGGCGATTGCGATGGCGCAGCAGGGCGGACTGGGCATTATCCATCGCAACCTGACGCATCGAGCAGCAGGCGAATGAAGTCGACAAGGTAAAGCGCTCGGAGAGCGGCATGATCGTGGACCCGGTCACCATGTCTCCCGACGCACAAAGTTTCCGACGCGCTGGAAGTCATGCGCAAGTACAAGATTTCCGGCGTTCCCGATCACCAAGAACAAACAAGCTCGTCGGCATTCTTACCAATCGCGACCTGCGCTTTGAAACCCGCTTCGACATTCCTGATCAGCCAGGTCATGACCAAGGACAATCTGATCACGGTTCCGGTGGGCACCACGCTCGAAGAAGCGGAAAAAATTCTGCATGAGCATCGCGTGGAGAAGCTGCTGGTCGTCGACGATCAATACAACTCTGAAAGGCCTGATCACGGTTAAAGACATTCAGAAGAAACTTGAAGTATCCCAACGCGGCCAAAGATTCGACACGGACGGCTGCGCGTGGGAGCGGCCATCGGCGCGACGGGCGATTTTCTGGAGCGTGCGCAGGAGATGGCAAGAGCGAAAGTCGACGTGCTGGCCATTGACAGCGCGCACGGCCACTCCACTCGCGTGCTCGACGCCATCAAGGAAATCAAGTCCAAACTGCCGGAAGTTGATTTGATCGCCGGCAACGTGGGCACGTTTGACGGCGCCTGCGAACTGGCTAGAGCCGGAGCTGACGCGATTAAAGTCGGCATTGGCCCGGGCTCGATCTGCACCACGCGCGTTGTGACCGGCGCAGGCGTGCCGCAGATTACCGCGATTGCCGAAGCTTACCGCGCCACCAAAGACGCCGGAATTCCAGTGATTGCCGATGGCGGCATCAAGTATTCCGGCGACATCACCAAAGCCATCGCGGCCGGCGCGAGCGCAGTCATGATCGGCTCGCTGTTTGCCGGAACGGACGAGAGTCCTGGCGAAATGATTCTTTACCAGGGCCGCACGTTTAAGTCTTATCGCGGCATGGGATCGCTTGGCGCCATGGCCGCCGGATCGAGCGAGCGCTACTTCCAGAGCGCCGACGGAGTCTTCCACGGCAATGCCCGATCGGCGAAGCGGCGCAATCGCGTGGATAAACTGGTGCCGGAAGGCATTGAAGGCCGCGTTCCCTATCGCGGCTCGGTGGCGATGATCGTTCACCAGATGGTGGGCGGACTGAAATCCGGCATGGGCTATTGCGGCAGCACAGACCATTCCTGAACTGCAGCAGAAGACGCAGCTTTGTGCGCATCAGCGGCGCTGGACTGCGCGAGAGCCACGTGCATGACGTGATGATCACGCGTGAAGCGCCGAATTATGCGATTGAGTAGAGCCGTTCCTGACGGAAGTTTATGACTTTGGTGTCGCGGAAAAATCCGTCTTGAACAAGGCCCGCAAAGAAATCTACAAAACGTGGATCGCGGCGGGCTTTTGGCTGGTACTGATCGGCATTGAGTCAACCGACTGGCTTTCGGCGTCGAACACCAGCCGCTTTCTCTATCCCCTGCTTCATTGGCTGACCAACGTCGGATCCCTTCACGTTTCATGTTCTGGAATTTCTACATCCGCAAGACCGGACACGTAGTGGGATATTTCGCGATTGAGCCTGCTGTTGTTTCGTGCGTGGAAAGCGACCATCCCGGTGCAGGCTGCGCGATGGTCGATTGAGTGGGCGAGAATCGCTTTTTTCATGACGGCGCCTGGTGGCGTGTCTCGACGAGTGGCATCAGACCTTCATTCCCTCACGCACCGGTACTCTGCATGATGTTCTACTCGACAGCAGCGCTGCGTTTGCCGCGCAGCTGGCGATTTTCTTCTGGTTCTACGTTCGAAGGTGGAGGATGCCCGCCACGGTGCGCGGAATCTCAGCAGTTTCTAGCCCGCCTTCGGCAATGGTTGGCGCTGTCCGGTAGATCGCGAGAGCAGAAGCAATAGGGCAGAGATCACGGCGATGGCAGCTGAAAGATACAGCGGAACCGCCGGTCCGAACTTTTCCAGAGGGTTCCCGTAATGACGCTGGCCAATAGAGTCGCTACGCTTGTTGCGAAGAAATAGACCCCCAAAGCGCGTCCCCGGACAGCAGGTTCTACCTTCTCGACGATCAGCGCCTTCAGCACCGGACTCGTTAGCGCATAAAAACAAGCCATAGGACGCCATCACGATCCAAATCGCCAGCCGGACGGGGCCAGAGCAAAAACAAAATAGACCGACTGCAAAAACCAGATAACCGGCCGCCGCGATGATCCTCCGCGAGAAACGGTCGCTCAGATGTCCAGCAGGCCACGAGAAAGCCGTGTACGTCGAGATTGAATACCAGCCCCAGTAGCGGAGCATGGGTAACCGATAGATATGCCGATGTTCTGCGCACGAAGCACCAAAAACATATCACTCGAATTCCCCAGCGAAAACAAGGTGACCGCAACCATCACAAAGTAGAAGTTGCTTCGGAAAGTCATTTGCCACCAGCGCGGTTCCGACAGATTTTTTTGCAACTGCGATTTTCGGCCGTGCGGCACTAGGTTCGCGAATTCCCAACCAAGCTACGATTATGCAGAGAAGGCCCGGAACACCCGCCGCCCAGAACACGCCCCGCAATCCGTAACGGGACAACAGAAGCAGCGCAATGAATGGGCCGGCGATCGCGCCAGCGGAATCCATCGCCTGGATCAATCCATAAGCAGAGCCGATTTTCGACTTGTCCATCGCTTCGGCCACCATTACATCGCGTGCAGTGCCACGAATGCCTTTGGAAAAACGGTCGGCAAAACGTATACCGAGGATTTGCCACCACGACGTGGTCAGCGCCAGCAAGGGCTTCACTGCATTCGCGACGAAATAACCGGAGACCACCAGCGGCTTCCGCCGAGGAAAACGATCCGCAAGATATCCGGAAAAGAGCTTGGCAAACGAAGCTACGCTTTCCGCAATCCCTTCGATGATTCCCATTTCGCTGGGCCGGCGCCGATCGAAGCGAGAAACGCTGGCAAAACCCAATATGCCATTTCGCTTGCGGTGTCGTTGAGGAAAGAAGTTGCACCGAAGACATAGATGTTTCGCGGGTTTCAGCGGGTCGCAGCCTAGGCGACATCGGGCATCAGGCATGTTGTATCACGACGGAGAACAGACTACTGGATTTTGGGCTGGCTAATGACATTAGCTGCTGAGCACTAATGTCAGTACATCGAGTCGTACTTGGTGACCACCCATTCGCCGTCCTGGTTTTCCAGAGTGACGGAGAACAGCTCTTTGTAGGTGCCCTTTTGTCCGGGAGGGTTGTGGCGTTTGCCACGGTAGTGAAGGATGCGCAGCGGAGGCGCGTCTTCCCAGTCCACGATCTCCCACGAGATCAGCGGATGCTGCGCTTCCGAATCGCACAGGAAGGCGGCGTATTTCTTGCGGTAGTCTTTTTCCCAATCAGCTAATTGAACTTTGCACTGTCCGTCACGCATGGATCGGATGAACTTGTTTGCCACGCGCTCGGATGAACGATCGCGCAGCGGATTGAGCTTGATCTCATTAGGCACACCAGAGAGCGGATCGACATCGGCCGAGCGTTAGTACTGGGCCCTGGCCGTTGAGCCACATCAAGTAGCCCAGAAAGACGATCAGGATCAACGCTCCTGCGCCGCCAGCGATCGCGATCTGTGTGCGGTTGAATTCCATGATGCTCGCGTCAGTGTATCCCTGCTGCAAACTGTTGCAAGATTACGGTCGATAGACGCAGCGGGACATGTACGAACGGCCACGGCGAACGGGACAGAAGTTCTGGAGACAGCAAATCGCGACTGCGGGAAGCCTTTATTTCTGCGGGTGTCGGAGCGAAGGCGGCGGCTTCCCGAAAACCGAATCGTCAAGGGGGATATTTACTTCGATTTTGTCGAAGACGAGTTTCTGTTTGTAGGGCGTGCCGATGGTGTCGGATTCGATCGAGATGGTGATACATCACACCGTCCACCGGGCGGTAGTCTTTGAAAAAGGATTCGGCCACGAACTTCTTCTCTCCGGCTTCGATTTCTCCTTGCCACTTCACCTCAAGATAGGAGCTGGCGTCCATGTAGTCATGGCGAATCTGCCATCTTTCTGCGTGATCTTCAGTTTGTAGGCTTCGTTGCCGTCGACTTTTTCTTTGCCTTCGAGTTCGACCTGATTGCCTTTTGCTTTGTAATCGACAAGGGGGCCATCAATGTCGGCGCCGCCCGCCATATTCTTGAGCTCTCCAGCGTCTAACGGCGCGGGATCGCTGTTGTTCTCGACCTTCCAACCCGCGACGCCGTCAGTGATGCGAACCGCATTCTGTCCACCAACGGTCATTTCCTGACGCATCTTTCCGCCGCGCTTCATTTCAACCATGAAGGGGCCCGGTTCGTGATCGCCGATGGTGATGTTGCCGGTGAGGCGCTGCGTCTGAATGGCTTTGAGTTTGTCGATCCCGCCGCGGGCGGCAATGGCCTTGGCGATCACCTCGTCCGCCGTCTGCGCCGACGACGATACTGCCAGCATGATCAGGAAGAGTGCGATGCGCTTCATTCGATTCCTCGGGGCACGACCCTGCTCAGAGAGACTATCGCGAGGTGTTGGGATTAGGCAAAAAGAAAACGCACCCGCGAGGGGTGCGTTCTGAAAGTTACGTGGAGGGTTTCGAACTACTCTTTGTCTCCACCCGATGCAGGCTCGGATTCGGCTGCGGCTTGCGCCTGTTGTGCTTCCGCTTCTTCCATGGCCTTCTTGGTTTCAGCGGCGCGCTTCGCGCGGGCTTCAGCGCGTTTCTGGCGCTTCTCATCGAGCACTGCTTCGCTACCAAGCAGTTCGATGAAGGCTGTTTCCGCGCCATCTCCCTTGCGCCAGGTGGACCGGACAATGCGTGCGTAGCCGCCATTGCGATCGCCAAAACGCGGGGCGATGGTGTCGAACAGCTTGGTGACGGCTTCTCCGGTCATCAGATAGGCGGCCGCCTGACGCCGCGCCGAGAGGTCTCCACGCTTGCCCAGCGTGATCATCTTCTCGACGTTGGGGCGCATCGCCTTCGCCTTGATAACCGTGGTTTCAATCCGCTCCTCAAGGATGAGCGAGGTCACCAGATTGCGCAGTAGAGAGCGGCGGTGCGCGGTGTTCCGTCCCAGCTTCCATCCTGATTCTTTATGACGCATGGAAATACTCCAGTTCTCAGATGTCGATAGAAAAGCAACGCGGACGCCGGAGCGTCCGCGTTTGATTCTTACAGATCGTTATCGCCGTAGGCCGAGGCCGGCAGCACCTGGTTGGAAGTCGGTCCGGGTACGGCATTGCCGTGCTCGTCGATCTTCATTCCCAGGCTCAGGCCCATGGTCGAGAGGATTTCTTTGATCTCGTTCAGCGACTTGCGTCCGAAGTTCTTAGTCTTCAGCATCTCGGCTTCGGTCTTCTGCACGAGTTCGCCGATGGTCTGAATGTTCGCGTTCTTCAGACAGTTGTAGCTGCGGACCGAAAGTTCCAGCTCTTCGACCGAGCGGTTCAGGTTCTCATTCTTGATCTCAGGCTTGCGCTCTTCCGACGAAGTCGAAGTCTCGATATCTTCTTCGAAGTTGATGAAGATATTCATGTGGTCTTTCAGCAGCTTCGCCGCCAGGCCAATAGAGTCGGCTGGAGTAATGGAGCCGTTGGTCCACACTTCGATGGTCAACTTGTCGTAGTCGGTAATCTGTCCCAAACGCGCAGCTTCCACGGTGTAGTTGCACTTACGAACCGGCGAGTGCACCGAGTCGATGGGAATGAAGCCGATGCCCAGGTCTTCGTCGAAGTTCTTGTCGGCGGAGACATAGCCGCGGCCGCGCTTGAGGCGCATTTCCATATCGAGCTTGCCGCCTTCGCTGACGGTGGCAATGTAGACGTCTTTGTCCAGCACTTCCACATCGGCGTCGGCTTCGATCATGCCCGAGGTTACAACTCCCGGCTGATCGGCGCGCAGATAGATCGCCTTCGGCGCATCGCCCGCAAGCTTGAAGGGAATCTGCTTCAAGTTGAGGATGATGTCAGTCGCATCTTCCACCACGCCGGGGATCGACTGGAACTCGTGCAGCACGCCATCGATCTTCACTGCCGTGACCGCCGCTCCCTCGATCGAGGAAAGCATGACGCGCCGCAGAGCATTGCCGATGGTGGTGCCGAAGCCGCGTTCAAACGGCTGCGCCCAGAAGATGCCGTACTTGTCGGTGAGGGTGGAAGTGTCGACTGCGAGACGCTTGGGTTTTTGAAAACCTTTCCAAAGCATTACGTTGTTCTCCTTCGGCCATGCGGCTCAATGCTGACTCCCCGAACCGGTCCGGGTTCAGGTCAGACGTCAGCAAAGGCTGATCTGGCACGAATATGGACCGAAAAAAACTGTCGTTGGTCTTTGGTCGTTCGTCGTTGGCCAACTACGAACCAACGACTACTGACTATCGACCATCGACTACTTGCTATAAAGTTCGACGATCAACTGTTCGTTGACCGGCATCTGTATTTCTTCGCGCTTGGGCAGAGAGAGCACGCGACCTTTGTAATTGTCGCGATCAATCTCAAGCCAGGTCGGCGCGTTCTGGTGGCTCGCGAAATCCTTCGACTGCTCCAGGATCGCGAGTTTCTTGCTCGCTTCGCGAATCGTGATTTCCTCGCCTACGCTGCACTGGTAAGAAGGAATGTTCACCTTCCGGCCGTTGACGGCGACGTGCCCGTGACGCACCAACTGGCGCGCCTGCCGGCGCGACATGCCGAATCCGAGACGGTAGACGACGTTGTCGAGACGCCGTTCCAGCTGCTGCAGCAGCTTTTCGCCGGTCACACCCTTCGACTTGGCCGCGTTCTCGAAGTAATTGCGGAACTGGCCTTCCTGGGTGAAATACATGCGCTTGGTCTTCTGCTTTTCGCGCAGTTGCAGACCGTAGCCAACGATCTTGGCTTTGCGGTCTTTACCGTGCTGACCAGGGGCAAAATTGCGCTTTTCGATGGGGCACTTGTCGCTGAAACATTTGGTGCCCTTCAGGAACAGCTTCATGCCTTCGCGACGGCAAAGGCGGCAGACGGGATCGGTGTAACGTGCCAAGTTGTTTCTCCTTATTAGATGACCGGTTTACAGGTTTGGCTTCACCCTTCATCCCGGACGGTAAATCGTCGTTGGTCGTTGGTCTGTGGTCGTTGGCCAAAGACCAACGACGAACGACCAAAATCAGCTTTTAGCTCTTAGCCGTTAGCCTTTGGCTAAAAGCTAAGAGCTAAAAGCTTGTTTCTTACACCCTACGGCGCTTCGGCGGACGGCAGCCGTTGTGCGGAATCGGCGTCGTGTCACGAATGTTGCGGACTTCGATGCCAGCCGCAGCCAGGGCTCGGATGGCGGACTCGCGTCCGGAACCGGGGCCGCTGACGCGGACTTCCACACTGCGCACACCGTGATCGCGCGCCATATTGGCGGCGTTGCTGGCGGCCTGCTGCGCGGCGAATGGCGTACCTTTACGCGATCCGCGGAAACCCAGCGAACCGGAACTCTTCCACGAGAGCACGTTGCCCGCGGGATCGGAAATGGTCACGATCGTGTTATTGAAAGACGCCTGGATGTGCGCCACTCCGTGGGACACATGCTTGCGCTCTTTCTTCTTGAACGTCTTCTTCTTGCCTTTTTTATCCGGCGCCGCTGCGCCGCCTGCCGCTGCTGCTGGTTTTGCCATAAATTCGTCCTTGGTCGTTGGTCGTTCGTCGTTGGCAAAACTGTCGGGCTTTGGCCAACGACCAAAGACCAACGACCACCGACTGGTTCTTAAGTTTTTGCCGTCGCCTTCTTCTTCTGCGCCACGGTGCCTTTGCGCGGACCCTTGCGGGTACGGGCATTGGTGTGGGTGCGCTGTCCGCGAACCGGCAGGTTGCGGCGATGGCGGTATCCGCGATAGGAGCCGATTTCGATGAGACGCTTGATGTTCATCGAAACTTCCTTGCGCAGATCGCCTTCGACCAGTCCTTCCCCTTCGATGACCTGGCGGATGCGGTTCACTTCATCTTCGCCGAGATCCTGGACCTTCTTCATGGGGTCGACCTTAGCCTCGTCGAGGATGCGCGCGGCGCGCGAGTTCCCGATACCGTAGATGTAGGTCAGCGCGATATTCGCGTGCTTGTTTCGCGGAAGATCGACGCCTGCAATACGTGCCATAAATTACCCGCTCCTCTGAGCTTAAGGATTTCAGGCTCTTAGCTCTTAGCCGTTAGCTTTTAGCTTCCTAAGACTACGGTTGTGTCGGAAGCTAAGAGCTAACAGCTAAAGGCTAAAAGCTGTTTTATCCCTGGCGCTGTTTGTGTTTCGAGTTTTCGCAAATCACCCGCACTACACCCTTGCGGTGGATTACCTTGCACTTGTCGCAGATTTTCTTTACCGATGCTCGTACTTTCATAAAATCAGTCCGTCCCCAAAAGGTCTTAGCTGTTAGCTCTTGGCTTCTCGCTAAAGGCTAAAAGCTAATGGCTAAGATCTCATTTGTAGCGATATACAATCCGGCCGCGATTCAGGTCGTAGGGGGAAAGCTCGACCGCTACTTTGTCGCCCGGCAAAATACGGATAAAGTTCTTGCGCATCTTGCCTGAGACATGCGCCAGTACCTGGTGCTTGTTCTCCAGTTCCACCTTAAACATGGCGTTGGGCAGGGGCTCGAGCACCACTGCCATCACTTCAATCGCGTCCTCTTTGCTCATTGACTCCTTAAAATCAGCTCTCAGCTGTCAGCACTCAGCTTTCAGTGAATCCGTTTGCACTGAAAGCTGAGAACTGATGGCTAACAGCTTCTATTGCGTCAAAATCTCCGGACCATTTCTGGTCACGGCTACACAGTGTTCGAAGTGGGCGCTGAAACTGCCGTCAACCGTGACTGCGGTCCACTTGTCTTCGAGCACCCGGGTTCCGGCTTTGCCGAAGTTCACCATGGGCTCGATGGCGATCACCATACCTTCGCGTAATCGGGTTCCGTGTCCACGAGTCCCGAAATTCGGAACCTGCGGCTCTTCGTGCAGGCGCGTGCCAATCCCGTGTCCTACAAACTCCCGTACCACGCTGAAGCCGTTGGCTTCGACGATCTCTTGCACGGCGGCCCCGACATCGCCGACTGAATTTCCGACTCGCGCAGCTTCGATTCCGCGATAGAGCGAAGCTTCCGTCACTTCGAGCAGCTTCTTCAGCTCAGGATCGATCGAATCCCCAACCGGCACCGTGATAGCTGCGTCGCCGTAGTATCCGTCGAGCACCACTCCGCAATCGATGGATACGATGTCTCCAGCTTTCAGCAGCCGCTTGGCCGACGGAATGCCGTGAACAATCTCTTCGTTAATCGAGGTGCAAAGCACGCAAGGATAATCGTAGTAACCCTTGAAGGCCGGCTTCGCGCCCAGTTCCTTGATCTTTTCTTCGGCGGCACGCTCCAGATCCATCGTGCTTGCGCCGGGGGCTACCACGCCCCGAAGGTGTTCCAGTACCTGACGCACGATGCGGCCGCTGCGCCTCATTTTCTCGATCTCGCTCGCCGATTTACAAACAATCGCCATTCCCTAGTCGCCGTCAACCGCCGCACTGCTAAAGCCTTCTAGCACCTGAAACACCGCTGCCGTGACTTCATCCGCCGACAAGTCGCCATTGATCGAAACCAGGCGTCCTTTGATGTCGTAATAGTCGGCGACCGGGCGGGTCTGCAGCTCATAAGCAGTCAGACGTTCCCGGATCACTTCTTCTCGATCGTCGTTGCGGATAACCAGCTTAGAACCATCAACATCGCAGACATCGGCGACGCGGGGCGGCTGGAAGTAGACGTTATAGATATGCCCGTTGGCGAGACAAGTCCTACGTCCGGTGATACGGAGCAACAACTTATTATAGTCGACATCGAGCCGGATCACAATCGGCAAACACTTGCGAACACGTGAGTTGTCAAGGAACTCGTGCTCGAAAAACGCATCGAGCCAGCCCGCCTGTCTGGCGGTTCGCGGAAATCCATCGAGAATAAAACCCCGCTGGCAATCCGCATTGCGCAGCCGGGAAGCCACCATCTCGCAAACCAAGTCGTCTGGAACCAGTTCTCCGTGTTCCATCATCGACTTGGCCATCAAACCCAAGTCCGTGCCGCGCTTCACGTTATCCCGCAGGATGTCTCCGGTAGAGATCTGCGGAATGCCATAGCGTTCGGCGATACGCTTGGCCTGTGTGCCCTTGCCGGCACCGGGAGGTCCGAGCAGTATGATCGGTCCGATGTTGCGCGAGGTGTCCTCTGCCATCGAACTGCCCAAGCATTGCCATTTACCACTACCACTCGCGGGGGACGGCCCCGCTTTCAGCCATTACGACCAGGTACGACGCCCGCGAATGCGACCACTGCGCGGGGTGAATCCGTCATAGTGCCGCATAATCAATTGCGCTTCGATCTGCGTCACCGTATCCATCGCTACGCCTACGACGATCAGCAGCGATGTACCACCAAAATAGAAGCTCACACCCAAACCGTTCGTGACCCAACTCGGCAGCCGCTCGAAGAATCCGCCCAAAGCACCGGGCAGGTGATTGAGGTGAATTCCGGCAATCATCCACTCGGGAATGAACGAGATGATGATCAGGTAGAGCGCTCCGACCAGCGTGATGCGCGTCAGGATTTCGTTAATCGCGTCAGCCGTACGCTTGCCGGGGCGGATGCCGGGAATGAATCCACCATACTTCCGCATGTTGTCGGCAACTTCGCTCGGGTTGAACACGATCGAAACGTAGAAGTACGCGAAGAATATGATTCCGACCGCATACAGCAACGTGTAAAGAGGCTCGCCCCACTTCAGTGCATCGAGGATTGGGCCAAGCACCTTGTTGTTGTGGAAGGCATAAAGCGCAGTCTGGGGCAAAGTCAGAATCGACGATGCGAAAATGACCGGCATAACGCCGCCGGCATTCACACGTAGCGGAAGGTGGGTGGACTGTCCGCCCATCACCTTGCGACCAACGACGCGCTTGGCATACTGCACGGGAATGCGGCGCTCACTGCGTTCCACGTAAACGATGAACCCGACAACCGCGATCATGAGCGCGACCAGAATCAGGATCGCGAACGGCGTGAACGGTCCCCATGCGCTGGTGCGAACTTTGTCGACCAAGTCAGCGACGCCACGTGGCAATCCGACGACGATGCCGGCGAAGATCAGCAGTGACATGCCGTTGCCAACGCCGCGTTCGGTGATCTGCTCGCCCAGCCACATGATGAAGGCGCTTCCCGTGGTGAGCGTCAACATTGTCATCAGGACGAAGCCGATGCCGGGATTGAGGACGAAATCGCCCGACTTCTCCAGACTGATAGCGATACCCAGCGACTGCACCGCGCTTAGAATGACGGTCAGATAACGGGTCCACTGGGTGATTTTCTTGCGTCCCAGTTCGCCTTCTTTCTGCAGTTTCGCCAACGGCTCGTAGACGACTGTCAACAACTGCAGAATGATCGACGCGGTGATATAGGGCATGATGCCCAGGGCGAAGATGGTCAAGCGGCGCAACTGGCCACCGGAAAACAAGTCCACGAAGCCCAACAGAGTGCCGCGGTTCTGATCAAAGAACTGCTGCAGCTTGTCGGCGTTCACTCCTGGCGTAGGAATGTGTCCGCCCAAGCGGTACACCGCCAGAAGCCCGAGCGTAAACAGGATGCGCTTACGCAGGTCCGGAACGCGGAAGATGTTTGCCAGTTTTTCGAACATTACTACAGGACCTCGAATTTACCGCCGGCCTTGGTGATCTTTTCCTGGGCCGATTTCGAAAATTTGTGGGCGTAAACGGTGATCGCGACTTTCAGTTCGCCATCGCCGAGAATCTTCACGGGATGCTTGGTAGAGATAACGCCAGCCTTGCGCAGCACATCGGGATTGATGGTGGTCTCACCCAGCGCCGCCAGCTTCTCAATGTTCACGATGTTGAATTCCTTGCGGAAGATGTTGGTGAATCCGCGCTTCGGCATGCGGCGGTGCAAAGGCATCTGGCCGCCTTCAAACCCGCGCATCATGCGCGAACCGCTGCGGGAGCGCTGGCCTTTGTGTCCGCGGGTCGACGTCTTGCCCATGCCGGAACCCATGCCGCGGCCTACGCGCTTCTTGCCAGAATTCGCCTTCTTCGGTGCTCGTACATTCGAAAGATTCATAAGTAAGCTCTCAGCTGTCAGCTTTCAGTTCTCACTGAAACTGATGGCTCCTACTGCAAGATCTCTACCAGATGCGGCACCTTCGCCACCATGCCACGGATGGCAGGCGTGTCGGGACGCTCGATCACCTGATTCAGGCGGGTAAAACCCAGACCCTTAACTACTAGCTTCTGCTTCACCGGGGCGCAAATCGCGGAGCGAATCCATTTCAGCTGGATCTTTCCGTTCGCGCTCGCTTTTGATTGCTTCGCCATAATTCCTCATTGCCGGCAAACGCCGGGACTATAACTCCTGCGCCGACTTGCCGCGCATGGCCGCCACATCGCTGCGGTTCTTGAGCCGCTTCAGCGCGTCGAAGGTAGCCTTGATGACGTTGTGCGGATTAGTCGTGCCGATCGACTTGGTGAGCACGTTCTGAATGCCCGCCGAGGTCATGACCGCTCGCACCGCGCCGCCCGCAATCACGCCCGTTCCTTCGGGAGCCGGCTTCAGCAGCACTCTACCAGAGCCGTAGCGTCCCAGAACGAGGTGCGGAATCGAAGTCTGCGTGAGATTCACCTTCACCAGATTCTTCTTCGCCGACTCAATCCCTTTGCGGATCGCCTGCGGAACTTCTTTCGCCTTGCCCGATCCGTATCCCACCACTGCGGCGCTCGGATCTCCTACCACCACCAGAGCGGCGAACGAAAGATTCTTGCCGCCTTTAACTACCTTGGTGACGCGATTGATGGCGACCACCTGATCTTTCAGCTGATACGAACCCGCATCGAGTTTCTTAATCACTGTTGGCATAATTTGTATTTCGTAATTTTGTAATCTGTAATTTTGTAATTTGAAACGCTCGTCTCAGAAATTACCAAATTACCCGATTACAAAATTGCTCAATCTCCTAGAACTGCAATCCAGCTTCGCGAGCGGCGTCGGCCAGCGCTTTGACGCGGCCATGATAGATGTAGCCGCCGCGATCGAACACGACCTTATCGATGCCCTTGGCTTTCGCGCGCTGGGCGATCGCCTTGCCCACATCTTTCGCGGAAGCTACGTTTCCGCCGGTCTTGCGCTCGCCCTTTTTTCCTTCGGCGGAGCTGGCGGCAACGATGGTCGCACCCTTCAGATCGTCAATGACCTGGACGTAGATGTGATTCAACGAACGGTACACGTTAAGGCGCGGCCGCTCCGGAGTACCCATCACCTTTTTGCGGATGCGGTCATGCACATGCCGCCGCGTAATATTCTTCGATTGCTTGTTAAACATTTCTTAAACCCTCGTCGTTAGTCGCTGGTCTTTGGTCGTTGGCAAAAACATCTTCCACGACTCAAACCCGACGACAACGGTGTGCTCTTCGTTTTGGTGTTGGCCATCGACCAACGACCACTGACTAACGACCGCCTATTTCGCTCCGGTCTTTCCGACCTTCTTCTTCAAGCGCTCGCCAACATAGCGCACGCCCTTGTTCTTGTACGGATCCGGCGGGCGCAGGCTGCGCATTTCAGCGGCAACCTGGCCGACCTTCTGCCGGTCAATTCCAGTGACACTCAACTTGGTCTGCTTAGGATCAACCGTGGCTTCAACGCCGGTGGGCAGCGGGTACTCAATGGGATGGGAAAAACCCAGCGTGAACACCACCATACCCTTGCCCTTCAGCTCGGCGCGGTAGCCGATGCCGACGATTTCCAGTTCGCGCGTCCAACCCTTGGTGACGCCTTCGACCGCGTTGTTCACCAGGGCGCGAGCCAGTCCGTGCACCGCAGCCTGCGAATCGTTTTCGCGAATCGCGACCAGGTTTCCGTCCTGCTGTTCGACGCGGATGCCCGCCGGCAGCGGCGTTTCCACCTTGCCCTTCGGACCCTGCACGGCAACCGTGTTGCCTTCAATCTTGACCGTCACTCCCTTGGGGAGCGGGATCGGCTTTTTTCCAATTCTCGACATAAATTCGCTCTTAGCCTTTAGCAGTTAGCTGCCAAGCTAGTAAATTTCACACAAGACTTCGCCGCCCACGCCTTCTTTGCGCGCCTGGCGACCCGTCATCACGCCGCGAGGCGTGGTCAGAATATTGATGCCCAACCCGCCGAGCACGCGCGGAATCTCGGTGCGGCGCACGTAAACGCGGCATCCGGGACGGGAGACGCGCTCGACCTTCGAGATCGCGGCCTCGTTGTTGCTGCCATATTTCAGGTAGACGCGTACCACTTTGTGGCCGTCTTCTTCCGTGGCTTTGAAGTTCGAGATGTAGCCCTCTTCCTTGAGAATGCGGGCAATCTCCAGCTTCAGCTTGGAAGCGGGAATATCTACCTTCTGGTGGCGCGCATTGATCGAATTGCGAATGCGCGTCAGCATGTCTGCGACCGGATCGGTCAACCTCATCGTTTGCTTCTCCTCAAGCCACCCGTTCGCTCCGTAAGATCCGGAGAACCCGCGGCAGCTAACTGTTTCACATGAGTCGTCTCGCATTGGCCAACGACGAACGACCAATGACCAACGACCGTTTTCCTACCAGGACGACTTCGAAACCCCTGGAATCTCTCCTCGCAGCGCCAGACCGCGGAAGCACAAACGGCAAATGCCGAACTTCCGCAGGTAAGCGCGCGGGCGTCCGCAAATATGGCAGCGGTTGTGCTTGCGCGAAGAGAACTTGGGCTTCTTGACGTTGCCCGGCTTCGTCGAAAAATTCGTGCCGTCTTTTACTCGTTTTGCTGTAGTAGCCACTTAGCTTTTAGCTCCTAGCCTTTAGCTGTCAACTCTCTGCTGCCAGCTCTCAATCACTACGTCCTGCGTCCAATGAACTCAATGTCTAAGTTCTGAACGGCATTCCCAGGTGCCGCAGCAGCGCGCGCGACTGATCGTCGTTGCGCGCCGTGGTCACGATGGTGACGTTCATGCCCTTCTGCTTGTCGACCTTCGCGTAATCGATCTCCGGGAAAATCAACTGGTCGTGCAATCCCAGTGTGTAGTTGCCGCGCCCGTCGAACGACTTCGTCGAAACGCCGCGGAAGTCGCGCACGCGAGGCAGCACGACATTCACCAGGCGGTCCATGAACTCGTACATGCGATCGCCGCGCAGAGTGACCATCGCGCCGATCGACTGGCCTTCGCGCACCTTGAAAGCCGCAATCGACTTCTTGGCGCGCGTGACGACTGGCTTCTGTCCGGTGATCTGGCCCAGTTCATTCACGGCCGGATCGAGGATCTTCGAATTCTGCGTGGCCTCGCCGACACCCATGTTGACCACGATCTTGTTCAGATGCGGCACCGACATGGGATTCTTGAGATCGAATTCCTTCATCAGCGCCGGCGCCACTTCCTTCAGGAAGCGGGTCTTCAAGCGCGGAGTCTCTTTCGCGCTATGGTGCGCCTGCTGCGGAGCTTTCGGTTCCGCCTGCGCCTCGCCTTTTTTCTCTTTCTTCTCTTTTGCCATGATCTTCGTTGCTTTCTCTCACGGTTTCGGAGGTCAGCTATTAGCTCTTAGCCTTTGGCTTTTAGCCAAACCATTCCGGTTCGTGAGCACCTTCAACTTAATTCGTCTCTGCCTCAAGCTAAGAGCTAAAGGCTAAGAGCTACAGCTTATTTGTCCAGCGTCGTTCCGCACTTCTTGCAGATGCGCACTTTGCGGTCTCCGCGCACTTCGTGTCCGATGCGGACCGGACCGCAGGTGCCGCACACCAGTTGCACGTTCGAGAGCGAGATGCGGCTCTCCTGCTCGGCGATGCCGCCCTTCACGTTGCGCTGCGGGTTGGGGCGCACGTGCTTCTTCATGATCATCACGTGCTCGACCAGGATCTTGCCCTCGTCGGGAAACACGCGCAGCACGCGTCCCTCTTTGCCCTTGTCACGGCCCGTGATCACTTTCACGTTGTCGTTGCGCCGGATATCCACTCGCTTGTGTACTGTCGTTGTTGCTGTTCCCATAAAAACCTTCTAATCTCGTAATTTTGTAATCGGGTAATTTTGCAATTTCAAAACGTTTGCCATCGGGTTTCAAATTACAAAATTCCCCGATTGCCAAATCACAAAATCCCTACAGCACTTCCGGAGCCAGCGAGACGATCTTCAAGAACTTCTTCTCGCGCAACTCGCGGGCTACGGGTCCGAACACGCGTGTCCCGACCGGCTCTCCGCCTTCATTGATCAGCACCGCGGCATTGGAATCGAAGCGGATGTATGTGCCATCGCGCCGACCATATTCCTTGCGGGTGCGCACGATCACCGCTTTCACCACCGCGCCCTTCTTGACCTGGCCGTCGGGCGAGGCTTCTTTCACGGCAGCCGTGATCACATCTCCCAGACCGGCACGCAAGCCCGTCGAGCCGCCGAGCGGCAGGATCATCTGCAGCTTGCGGGCGCCAGAGTTGTCGGCGACCTCGAGCATGGTTCTCATCATCACAGCCATAATCGTTCTCCTCGACTCGCGGGCTTAGCTGGCTACGTCGGTGGCCACGACTTCCGGCACCAAGGCGGTCTTGCGGACAATCTCTTTCAGCTTCCAACGCTTCAGCTTCGAAAGAGGCCGCGTTTCTTCCAGGCGCACGACGTCGCCGACGTGAGCTTCATTGTTTTCATCATGGGCATAAAACTTTTTGCCCTTCGAGATCACACGGCCGTAGAAGGGATGCGCCTTTTTGCGCACTACTTCGACCACGATGGTCTTCTTCATCTTGTTCGAGACCACTTCGCCAACCACCTCTTTGTGATGGTGGACCTGCTGTGCGGTTTCAGCCATTACTTCTTCTCCGTGGCGCGGGCGCCCGTAGCCACTCGCTCTCGGGCGATGGTCTTCACCCGGGCGATGTCTTTGCGCAAACCGCGAATCTTCTTCAGGCTCTCCGTCTGTCCCATGTTGAGCTGGAACTTCAACTTGAAGAGCTGGTCGTTGAGCTCGCGCTCCTGGTGGCGCAACTCGTCGTCGGTCAGGTTACGAACTTTTTCTGCTTTCATAATCACTCTCAGTGTCCTGCGCGCTTCACGAAGCTGGTGCGCAGAGGGAGCTTGTGCGAAGCCAGACGCATCGCCTCCGTCGCGTCGGCCACCGAAACGCCTTCCATCTCAAATAAAATTTTGCCGGGACGCACCACCGCGACCCAGTGATCGGGAGCACCCTTGCCTTTACCCATACGGGTTTCGGCCGGCTTCTTGGTCACGGGCTTATCGGGAAACAGGCGGATCCAGATCTTGCCGCCGCGCTTGATGAAACGCGTCATGGCCACGCGGCTGGCCTCGATCTGCCGGTCGGTAATCCATCCGGGCTCGAGCACTTTCAATCCGTAATCACCGTACGCCAGCGTGCTGCCGCGCCATGCCTTTCCGGTCATGCGCCCGCGCTGCTGCTTGCGGTACTTCACTTTCTTTGGCATCAACATAAAATCAGCTCTCGGCTTTCAGCTATCAGCTTTCGGCAAAAACTTTAAAACGCACCCGTTGCGGACGCCGGCTGCACGCCTTCGCGCTTCTTGGCCGCCGGCAGAATTTCACCGCGGTACATCCATACCTTCACGCCAATCACGCCGTACGTGGTTCGCGCTTCGGTGAATCCGTACTCGATATCGGCACGCAGCGTGTGCAGCGGCAAACGCCCCTGCAGGTACCACTCGGAGCGCGCGATTTCGTTGCCGTTCAAGCGGCCGCTGACGCGGACCTTGATTCCCTTGCATCCGAAACGCAGCGCCGAATCTACAGCTTTGCGCATGGCGCGGCGGAACCCAACGCGCTTTTCCAGTTGCAGCGCGATCGATTCCGAGACCAGCTGCGCATCCAGTTCCGGCTTGTGCACTTCCTGGATATCGATGTACACCTCGCGCGAGGTGCGCTTCTGCACGTCCTGCTTCAGCTTGTCGATCTCGGCGCCTTTACGGCCGATGATGATGCCGGGACGCGCGGTCTTGATGATCACGCGCAGCTTGTTGCCCGGACGCTCGATCTCAATCGAGCTCACGCCCGCCGACTTGAGCTTGTCTTTCAGCTCGTTCTTCAGCCTGACGTCTTCGAGCAGCAGCTTGTCGTAATCCCGCTCGACAAACCAGCGTGACTTCCACGGCTTGGTGTATCCCAGCCGGAACCCGTAAGGATGAACTTTTTGACCCATCGTTGCTCCTCAATCCTGCCGACTACTTCTTCGCTTTTGCTACTTGTTTCTTCTTTGCCGGAGCCTTGCCTTTGGCTTTGGCCCTGGCCGGAACCTTTGCTTTCACCGGCGCCGCGCTGCGCTCTTCCCCAACCACGTGCGCAACACTCTCGCCGTTCTTGCCGCGCTCTGCCAGCTCAATCTCGATATGCGAGATGCGGCGGACGTAGCGGAACGCGCGTCCCATGGGAGCGGGACGGATGCGCTTCATGCGCGGACCATCGTTCGCCACCGCGCGCTTCACGTAAAGATTGTCGACATCGACGTCGATATTCTTTTCCGCGCTCAGGTAATTCGCATTCTCGAGCGCCGAGCGCAGCAACTTTTCGATCGTGGGCGCGACCCGCTTCTTGGTGAAGATCAGCGTGTTGAGCGCGTCTTCCACCTTGCGGCCCTTGATCAGGTCCAGCACCAGGCGTGCCTTCTGCGGCGAGACGCGCATGTAACGGGCTTGAGCTCGAAATTCCATGATGCGTCTCCTTTACGCCTTGGGCGCCGCTGGCGCCGCCGGAGCCACAGCTCCCGGACCACCGGGAATGCCCGCCGGCTTCGCGGCCGTTTCGGTCGCGGCCTTCATCGAGTGTCCCTTGAACTGCCGGGTGAAACTGAACTCGCCCAGCTTGTGACCCACCATGTTCTCGGTGATGTACACAGGGATGAACTTCTTGCCGTTGTGCACAGCGATGGTGTGTCCCACCATCTCAGGAATGATGGTCGAGCGCCGCGACCAGGTGCGCAGCACTTTCTTCTCGTTACGCGAGTTCATGCCTTCTACCCGCGCCTGCAGGAAGCCATCGATAAACGGACCTTTTTTGGTTGAACGTGCCATAAATTCAGCTCTCAGCTTTCAGCCGTCAGCTCTCAGCCAACAGCTTCGTGTTACGCGTTCGCCAACGACCAACGACGAACGACCAGTGACTATTTCTTGCCGCGGCGGTTCACGATGAACGCATCCGTCCGCTTGTTGTTGCGAGTCTTGTATCCGCGGGTCGGCTGGCCCCACGGAGTCACCGGGTGACGTCCGCCAGAGGTTTTGCCTTCTCCGCCGCCGTGCGGGTGATCGACCGGGTTCATAGAAACACCGCGGTTCACCGGACGACGTCCTAACCAACGCGTGCGTCCCGCTTTGCCGATGGTGACGTTCTCGTGATCGAGATTGCCAACCTGTCCGATCGTCGCCATGCAGTCCTGCGCGACCTTGCGGGTCTCGCCCGAAGGCAACTTCACCAGCGCGTAGTCGCCTTCTTTCGCGACCAACTGCGCCGATCCACCCGCGGAGCGCACCATCTGCGCGCCCTTGCCAGGACGCAACTCGACGTTGTGAATGGTCGTGCCAGGGGGAATATTGCGCAGCGGCAGTGCATTGCCAACCAAAATGTCGGCGTCGGGACCGCTGACAATCTTTTGTCCCACCTTCAACCCATCGGGCTGCAGGATGTAACGCTTCTCGCCGTCGGCATAAGCCAGCAACGCAATGCGCGCCGAGCGGTTGGGATCGTACTCGATCGAAACCACCTTGGCGGCGATGCCGGTCTTGTCGCGTTTGAAATCGATGATGCGCAGCTTGCGCTTGTGTCCGCCACCACGATGCCAGATGGTGATGTCGCCGGAATTGCGGCGTCCGCCCGTGCGCTGCTTGGTTTCAAGCAACGGCTTGTGCGGATTCTTGGTCGTGATGTCGTCATTGACGATCGTCGTGCGGTAGCGCAACGTCTGCGTCGTCGGTCTGTAAGTCTTGATTGCCATATAAGCTCTCAGCTTTCAGCTGTCAGCTCTCAGAAACCTTCTATCAGCCGCCGCTTTCACTGAAAGCTGACGGCTGACAGCTGATAGCTGCTTTAGAGATTTTGTGCGTACTCCGGCATTTTTTCGCCGGCTCGCAAGCGTACGTACGCTTTCTTCCAATCGGGACGGTAGCCGGCAAACTTGCCCCTCCGGCGCTCTTTTCCCGGATAATTCGCGGTACGCACCGAGCGCACCTTCACTTTGAAAATCGACTGCACCGCTTCCTTGATCTCGGTCTTAGTCGCCTTCTGCGCCACCTGGAAGACCAGCGTGTTCTGGTTTTCCTTGATCGCCAGGCCCTTTTCCGTGATCACCGGACGGCGAAGAATCTGATATGCGGATTTCATCAGGCCACCTCCGCCGCTTTTTCGTGCCGCGCCCGCTTGCGGGGAGAGCGCGAAGCCTTCTTCGCAGCTCCCTCGCCTTCGTTGTGCTGGCGGCGCTTCTTCGAAACCGAATCTTTCAACGAAACCTGCAGCTTCTCGATCGCCGGCTGCGAGAAGATCGCACAGTCATAACGCAGCAGGTGATAGGGATGCACCGCGTTGCCAAGAACCAACTCGACACCGTGCAGGTTTCGCGAGCTCAGTTCGAGATTCTTGTTCTCGTGCTTGGGAACTTCGACCAGAAGCGCCGTCTTCTCGACCTTCAAAGCGTCAAGCGCCTCGCGGAACTGCTTGGTCTTGGGCTCTTTCACGTCAAACGCATTGACGACGATCAGCTTGCCGTCCGCAAACTTGGCGGCCAGCGCCGAACGTAGCGCCCCCAGCAGCTTTTTGCGCGGGAACGTGTAATCGTGCGAGTGCGGTTGCGGTCCGTGAACGGTGCCGCCATGGCGCCACAGAGGAGAGCGAATCGAACCCACGCGGGCGCGTCCCGTTCCCTTCTGCTTCCACAGCTTCTTGCCGGCGCCCGACACCAGCTTCTTGTTCTTGGTGGCGTGCGTGCCGGCGCGCTGCGAAGCGCGGTAGTGCTTCACCGCTTCCCAGAGCAGGTCTTCGTTGACCGCGCCGAAAATCTCATCGGCGAGGTCCAGCGTCCCGACCTTGGCTCCGCTCAAATTATGAATGTCTATCGTTGCCATTTTCTTCTCTCGGTACTCGATACTCAGTACGCGTTAGCCTTTTTTCGCTGCGCGCTTGGCGGCCTTCAACGGATCGACCGTCGCCGAACCTGCAAATCCACGGCGCTCTCGCGGTGGCTTCTTCGCTTTGGTAATCACCAGGTACCCGCCATTCGGACCGGGCACGCTGCCTTCCACCACCAGCAGGTTGTCATCTTTATCGACGCCCAGGATGCGCAGATTGCGAACCGTGACGCGATCGACGCCCATGTGTCCCGACATCCGCATGCCTTTGAACACGCGCGACGGGAACGCCGACGATCCAATCGAACCGGTGATCTGGAACATCGAACCGTGAGACTTGGGACCGCCCGCGAAGTGATGACGTTTCACAACGCCAGCGAATCCGCGTCCCTTGCTGATGCCGACGATATCGACAAAGCGCTCGCCGTCGAAAATGTCGACCAGCACGCGCTCGCCAGCCTTGAGTGCGCCGTTGCCTTCGGATTTCTCTTCGACTTCGACCGGCACTTCGCGCATGAACTTCACCGGAGGCAGATTATTCTTGCCCAGGTGTCCCTTCGCCGGCTTGGTCAGGCTCTTCTCTTTCACGAACTCAACCAACCCGATCTGCGCCGACTCATAACCGTCTTTGGTCTGCGTCTTGTGCTGCGTGACCACGCACGGGCCCGCCTGCAGCACGGTCGCCGGATGCACGTCGCCCTTGTCATCGAAGAGCTGCGTCATCCCGACTTTCTTTCCCAGAATCCCTGCGACTTTCGCCATTTCCCTCTCCATTCCCAGCTTGGCTCGTCATTCAAAAGAGTGGCTATTGGCTGGGGTTGATTGTTTGTCTTGGCCAAAGACCAACGACGAACGACCAACGACTACTTGTGTTCCTTGCCGAACGCCTTGATCTCCACATCCACGCCCGCGGGAAGATCGAGCTTCATCAGCGCATCCACGGTCTGCTGCGTGGGCTCGAGAATATCGAGCAAACGCTTGTGGGTGCGGATCTCGAACTGCTCGCGCGACTTCTTGTCGACGTGCGGCGAACGCAGCACGCAATATTTATTTTTCATCGTGGGCAATGGAATCGGGCCCGCGATCTGCGCGCCGGTACGGCGCGCTGTGTCGACAATCTCACCCGTGGACTGGTCCAGGATGCGGTAGTCGTAAGCTTTCAACCGGATGCGAATTCTTTCTTTTCCAATCACGTCATCACTCTTTCGCCCTCCCGGCTCTCCGGAAGGAAAGATCTTTATGTGGCGCGGGCGCCCTCGCCCGCGAACCCATTTCAAAACCTAGCTATTAGCTTTTAGCCTTTAGCTCTTTTTTCTCGGAACTCGGTACTCGGTACTGAATACTCGCAGTTACTGAACAATTTCGGCAATCGTGCCTGCGCCCACCGTGTGGCCGCCTTCACGAATCGCGAAGCGTAATCCTTTTTCCATGGCCACCGGCGTGATCAGCTCGATCACCAGGCTTACGTTGTCACCGGGCATGACCATCTCCGTGCCCGCCGGCAACTCCGCCACTCCCGTCACGTCGGTCGTGCGCAGGTAGAACTGCGGACGGTATCCCTTGAAGAACGGCGTGTGTCGTCCACCTTCTTCTTTCGTCAGGATGTACACCTCCGCCTTGAACTTCGTGTGCGGCGTGATCGATCCTGTCTTTGCCAGCACCATGCCGCGCTCGACATCTTCTTTCGCAATGCCGCGCAACAGCAACCCGGCGTTGTCACCAGCCATGCCTTCGTCCAACTGCTTTTTGAACATTTCGACGCCAGTCACAACCGTCTTGCGCGTATCGCGGAAGCCTACGATTTCGACTTCTTCGCCAACTTTCACCTTGCCGCGCTCGATTCGGCCCGTGACTACCGTGCCGCGTCCCGAGATCGAGAAGATGTCTTCGATCGGCATCAGGAATGGCTTATCCAGATCGCGCGCCGGCTGCGGCACGCTCTTGTCCACCGCTTCCATCAACGCATCAATCTGCTTTTCCCACTTCTCTTCGCCGTTCAATGCACCGAGGGCGGAGAGACGAACCACCGGAACATCGTCTCCCGGGAACTGGTAGGACTTCAGCAACTCGCGCACTTCGAGTTCGACCAGGTCGAGCAGCTCAGGATCGTCGACCGCATCGCACTTGTTCAGCGCGACAACGATGTACGGCACACCCACCTGGCGAGCAAGCAGCACGTGCTCGCGCGTCTGCGGCATGGGACCGTCAGTGGCCGCGACCACGAGGATCGCGCCATCCATCTGCGCCGCGCCCGTGATCATGTTCTTGATGTAGTCGGCGTGGCCCGGGCAATCCACGTGCGCGTAGTGCCGGTTCGGCGTCTCGTACTCGACGTGCGCCGTCGCGATCGTGATTCCGCGCGCCTTCTCTTCCGGAGCGTTATCGATCGAATCAAACGACCGGAACTGGATCTTGGGGTTGTGCTTCGACAACACCTTGGTGATCGCCGCCGTCAACGTGGTCTTCCCGTGGTCAATGTGACCAATCGTCCCTACGTTGCAGTGCGGCTTATTACGCTCAAATTTCTCTTTCGCCATTTTCTTTCTATCTCCTCGGCTTCTAACTACGCCGGAACCAAATCGTCACCGTCGGCTTCGTAATACGCACCGACGAATTCCTGTTTTTCCACCAGTTCCTCGACGATCCAACGATCGAATCTGCCGAGATCCTCTGCAAATCGCTCGCGAAAGCGTTCAAACCCGCGATGCCCGCTCCAGAAATCCCGAACCCGGCACCGCTCATTCGACTCCCGTTTTATGTCGGTTGCCAGATACGCTTCCGACTGCCGAACAATTCGCTGCCAAACTCCATCCGGCCCGAACACTCGCTCGAATTCAGCGAACTTGCCTTGCCTGGCCCAAAATCTGCGGTCGACGACGAACCGCGGCGCCGCGATTCACTTCGCGGTGCCTTGCACCCGCGCAATGATCTCCTCCGCCACCGAGCGCGGAGCTTCTTCATACCGCGCAAAATGCATCGAGTATTCCGCGCGCCCTTGGGTTGAAGAACGCATGTGAGTCGCGTAACCGAACATTTCCGCCAGTGGCACGATGGCGTGAATCACCTGCGAACCGGCGCGGTGCTCCATGCCTTCGATTCGTCCCCGACGCGAGCTCAAGTCACCCATGATGACTCCGGCGTAATCTTCCGGGGTCACCACTTCGACCGACATCACCGGCTCAAGCAGCACCGGAGAAGCCTTGCGCGCGGCTTCTTTGAACGCCATCGATCCGGCGATCTTGAAAGCCATTTCGTTCGAATCGACATCGTGATAGCTGCCGTCGTATAGCGTTGCTTTGACGTCAACCATCTCGTAGCCCGCCAGAACGCCGCCTTCCATCGCTTCTTTAATGCCCTGATCGATCGGCTTAATGAATTCTTTCGGCACCGAACCGCCAATAATGTCGTTGATGAATTCGTAGCCTTTGCCGGGCTCGTTCGGCTCCAGGCGAATCTTTGCGTGACCGTACTGGCCGCGTCCGCCGGTCTGGCGGATGTACTTGCCTTCGGCTTCCGACTTCTTGCGAATCGTCTCGCGGTACGCCACCTGCGGCTTACCGACGTTCGCCTCGACTTTGTATTCGCGCATCATGCGGTCGACGATGATTTCCAGGTGCAACTCGCCCATACCGCTGATGATGGTCTGTCCGCTGTCAGGATCGGTGTGAACCTTGAAGGTGGGATCTTCCTGCGCCAGCTTCGCCAGCGCCATACCCATCTTTTCCTGATCGGCTTTGGTCTTGGGTTCAACCGCCACCGAAATCACGGGCACCGCAAACTCAATCGACTCGAGGGCGATGGGATGCTTCTCATCGCAAATCGTGTCGCCGGTCGAGACATTTTTCATGCCTACCACGGCGCAGATGTCACCCGCCAGAATCTCCTGGATGTCCTCGCGCTTGTTGGCGTGCATCTTGAGCAAACGCCCGATGCGCTCATGCTTGGTGGTGCGCGGGTTCAACACACCTTCGCCAGACTTGATCTGTCCCGAATAGACGCGGATGAAGGTCAGTTGACCGACAAACGGATCGGCCATGATCTTGAAAGCCAGCGCCGCGAAAGGCTCTTTGTCATCCGCCTTGCGAGTGAGGACTTCACCATTGTCGGGATTCTTGCCGTGCACTTCTTTAGTATCGAGAGGGGAGGGCAGATAATCCACCACCGCATCGAGCAGCGGCTGAATACCCTTGTTCTTAAATGCCGTTCCCAACACAACCGGGAACAACTTCAGACCGATCGTCGACTTGCGCAGTGAGGCACGCAGTTCGTCGGGGGAAATCGCTTCGCCTTCCAGGAACTTGTGCAGAACATCGTCATCGTTCTCGGCGATGGTTTCTACCAACTGGGTACGGAACGCTTCCGCTTTCTTCAGCAGGTCGGCGGGAATTTCCTCGGTATGGTACTCGGCACCCATCGTTTCGTCTTTCCACACGATGGCCTTCATGTTGATCAGATCAACGACGCCTTTGAACTTATCTTCCTGGCCGATGGGAATCTGGATCGCGACGGGCTTGGCGTTGAGGCGCTTGCGGATGGTATCGATGGCATGCTCGAAATCGGCGCCCATCTTGTCGATCTTGTTGATGAAACAAATTCGCGGGACGCCGTATTTATCAGCCTGGCGCCAGACTTTTTCCGACTGCGGCTGCACGCCGTGAACAGCGTCAAACACTGCGACCGCTCCGTCGAGCACGCGCAGCGAACGCTCCACCTCAGCCGTAAAATCGACGTGCCCGGGCGTATCAATAATGTTGATGCGGATATCGCGCCAGGTGCAGGTCGTAGCGGCCGACGTAATGGTGATGCCGCGCTCCTGCTCCTGCTCCATCCAATCCATCGTGGCCGTGCCTTCATGGACCTCTCCGATGCGATGCGTCTTTCCCGTATAGAACAGGATGCGCTCGGTCGTAGTGGTCTTGCCGGCATCGATGTGAGCCATGATGCCGATGTTTCTGCAACGCTCTAATGGAACTGTTCTGGGCACGGTCTCGCTACTCTTCTTTCTGGGGCTCGGAAAAAGCTGTTAGCTGTTAGCTCTTAGCCTCTAGCTGTTAGCCACCCGGCTCTCGAAAGAGCTAATGGCTAAGAGCTAATGGCTGCTCTTCTACCACCTGTAATGCGCGAAGGCCTTATTGGCTTCCGCCATACGGTGAACGTCTTCCTTTTTCTTGATTGCGGCGCCGCGGTTATTGGCGGCATCCAGCAATTCGTTGCTTAATTTGTCGATCATGCCCTTCTCACCGCGTCCGCGGGAGTAGGTGATTAGCCAGCGGATCGCCAGCGAAGTACGGCGATCGGCATTTACTTCGACCGGCACCTGATAGTTCGCGCCACCCACGCGGCGGGTTTTCACTTCGAGCAGTGGCTTGGCGTTCTCAACAGCTTTCTTGAAGAGCTTCAACGCTTCGTCGCCGCCCTTTTGCTGCAAGCGGGTCAGGGCTTCATAAAAAATGCCCTCGGCGGTGCTCTTCTTGCCCTGCCACATCATGGAGTTGACAAACTTCGTCACTAGATCCGACTGGTAAACCGGATCAAGCTCGGTTCCACGCTTTGCGATATGTCCTTTTCGAGGCATCTAGCTCTCAGCTCCTGGTTGGTCTCGGCCAACGACCAATGACCAACGACGAACGACTAATTACGCTTTCGGTCTCTTCGCTCCGTACTTCGAGCGGCTTTGCTTGCGGCCGGCAACGCCCACTGCGTCCAGCGTTCCGCGCACCACGTGATAGCGCACGCCCGGCAGATCTTTCACACGGCCTCCGCGGATCAGCACAATCGAGTGCTCCTGCAGGTTGTGGCCGACGCCGGGGATGTACGTCGTGACTTCAATCCCGTTGGTCAGGCGCACACGTGCCACCTTGCGTAAAGCCGAGTTCGGCTTCTTCGGCGTCTGGGTGTACACGCGCGTGCAAACGCCGCGTTTCTGCGGACATCCCTGCAACGCCGGACTCGCCGTCTTGTACCGGGGCCGCTTGCGGCCAAATTTCACCAGTTGATTAAAGGTCGGCACTCTTGGCTGCTCCTTCGGCTGTCCACTTCCGCACCACGAGGGCGCGGACGCGGAACTGCGCCGCACTTACCTTTCCCTGATTTCAGGGGCTGGATGGCGGGGTCCGCCACCATACTTCCCACCGCACACAAGGGCAGCAGGAGAATTCTGGTTTCCCGTTCGGACTTACGCTAACGACGGTGGCACCAGGCACCGCCGCAGTTTGCGGCGGGAGATGCTCCGTTTCGCCAGCTTTGCCCCGCATATCCTTTCAACGGGTGAAAGGTGAGCGCGGAGCGTTTCAGCGAGGGCGCCTCAGAAAACTCTCTGAAGACGAAAAACTACTAAAGCTGAGCTGCATTCCTAGGAGGCAATTCGCGCACACATGCAGCGCGCGAAGAATACCTCCGCGTACAGACTAGCCAGACTTAGCTCGCGGAACCTTACAAATATAACAATTGATCTTGCACATCGTCAACAGTTCCGTGCCGCATCTTATGGCAGGTAAGGGGTCTGCCTGGTACGGCAAACCAAAAATGAACAGTTCCGGGCATGTTCGCGTCCACCGATCAACTCAACTTGCTGAAAAGATTCGCAGCCTCTAAACTGTCCGTTTCCACTCATAGCATGCTCGTTGTGGGGAGAACCCTGCGGCGGGGAGGATGCATGGTAAGGTCGTTTTCCGTTCGGTTCGCACTTATCTTAATCATTGTCTCCCTTAGCCTGATGTTTGCGGGTTGTGGCAGCGGCGCTGTTACCGGCACCAACTTTGAAAAACCCGCCCACCTCGCGATCAACCCCTCGACTTCGGTTTCGCTCGACCTCGGTGGAACACAGTCATTCACAACCACGGCAACCAACTTCACCGGACACTCTATCGTCGTCGTGCCCTCGTACCAATCCTCTAACACTTCTGTAGTCACCGTCAGCAGCAACGGCACAGCTTGCGCGGGCACGTGGGACGCTCTCGGACAGGTCTGCACCCCAGGCAGCGTCGGCGTCGCCCAGGTCTTTTCTTCCGCCCGCGGTGTCAGTTCCGCTCCGGTCACCATCTACGTGCACCAGCACATCGACAACATCACTATCAGCCAAATCGCGCCGATTCCGCTACCTCCGCCGCCTTACTGCATATCTAAGGATTCGACTGCGGTGTTCCAAACCAATGCCTTCAGCAAGGGCATCGACATCACCTCAACGGTCGGTCAGTTCACGTGGCAATCGCAGAGCATCATGGTAGCGACCACCAGCAATACTGCTAGCGGCCTCGGAAATCTGGTCAATGGAGTCTCGTTGAACCAGGCACAGGTCACGGGCAAAACCCCAGGATTGACCCAGCTTTTCACGACAGTGGCCAACGTCAATAGTCCGCCGTTCAATATCTACACGTGCCCGGTCAAGTCGATCTCACTGGCCATCAATGGCGTGGCCGGAAATACATTTACGGTAATCGGTTCCGGATCAAAAACGGTGACCCCAACCATCCTCGACACCAACAACAACAGCATCACGGGCGTGCCGCTGACCTGGAGTTCGTCGGCCAAGAATGCAGGAACCGCAAGCGGTAACACCACCAGCGGTATCGGCACGATCTCGATCACCCATCCCGGGACGACGGCCGTGGTCGCGTCTTGCACGCCGCCGACGTGCAACATAGGATTAACTCCCGCGGACCCCGTGTTTCCTACCGGAGCGGTCTATCCGGAAAGCGTAATTACAGGGACAGCCACTTCCAGCAGCTCAACTGAGCCGACGCAAACCGTCTGGGTAACGACCACCGACTGCAACGCTTCCGGCAACGTCGGCACGAATTGCGTCACCGCACTGGTCCCCATTTTCAGTCCGAATAATGTGGTGGGCAATCTGACGATCCTTCCGGCCACTCCGAATTCGCTCGTCATCGGCCTTGTCCCCATGGGATCGAGTTTCACGCTGACTGGCTTCCTTGGCACCGACTCAAGCCAGCAAGGCAGCAGAGGTCTGATGGCCGTCACTCTCAACAACACGCCGACGGTGGCGCAATCTCCGGGAGTTGTGGGCAAGGTTCTAACTGTCTCTCCCACCGGCACCAAGGTCGTCGTATCCGACACCATCGATACTCCGAACCAGGTCTATATCTACGACAGCGTGGCCCACACTTCCATCAGCCTGCCAATCACTGGGGCCCAAGCGGCGGACTTTTCTCCAGACGGACTGAAAGCGTTTATCGTCGCCAACAACGGCTTGTCGAGCACCTTGTATATCTATTCTCTGCTGGACGCGCTGCAGACCATTCCTCTCAGCTCCGTAACCCCGGCTAACAGCGTGTCATTCCTATCGGAAGGCGCATTCGCTTACATCGCCGGCGGAAGCCCGAATGGCGTCACTGTCGGGAGAACTTGCGATAACGCGATCTTGGGTACGGTAACTACACCCGCGGCCCCAGCGATCATCAAAACTTTGCCCAATGCCACACAGGTGCTCGCGCTTGATCCGCCTAATATCGACGTCATCAGCGTGACGACTCCGCCACCCGGACCAACGGGTTGCTTCCCCACCGTTACCAACACGGTGAAGCCCTTCAACCTTGGTCAGGGAAATTTTCTTCCGCTGCAACTGCTGATCGCACCCGATGGCACCAAGGCTTATGTGATCACTGCCAACCTGCCGAGCGTTCTGGTTTTTGACGTGACGAACCAGAACTCCTCTTCGATTCCGCTGAACGGAAACACCACCGCGCAGCGCGCCGCTCTCACCCTCGATGGAAACCTGCTGTACGTAGCCACCAGCGATGGCATGATCCACGTGCTCAGCACGCAGTCCGGCGGGGACGTCGCTGAGATTCCCTTCCCCACGACGCCGACTACTCCTGACTACCTCTGTCCCAACACGCCTCCGGTCGCGTGCACGCCAAATCTGATTGGAATTCAGCCGTAGGGTTGGGCTCTAGGCTTCGGGTGTCAGGCTTTGGGTTTTAGGCTCTGGCTGTTGGCCTCACCTGGGGATTGCACTCGCTCAGCTGAGGTTGGCGCGCGGCCTTCGCCCCTGCAATTCAGACATGGACAATGGCAAGCTTCGCCGCTGAGGCCTAGGCTTTCGCTTTTTCGAGATCGCGTCCCACGCTATCGAGGACGCCGTTGATGAACTGAACCGACTCAGGACTGGAGAACTTGCGAGCAATCTCAAGAGCTTCATTAATGATGACCGCGCGCGGTGTGGTGGGAAAGGCAAGCAACTCGGCGACGGCTGCCCGGAGCACATTGCGGTCAACGGCGGCCATACGCTCCATGCGCCAATTCTCGGCGTGACGCTCGATCAGCTGATCGATCTCCGCACTGCGATCACTAGCTACGCGAAACAGATCTTCGGCGAATCCGCGCACGTCTCCGCCTACGCCGCTACGTTCGTTCCAGAACGTACGCCGCACGTCGTCCGCTTTTTGCTGGCCCATATCGGCCTGAAAAAGCATCTGCAAAACCATCTCGCGTGATTTACGTCGGGTTCCCATAAAAGCTTTCAGCCGTCAGCTCTCAGCTGTCAGTTTACAGGAGTTGGAGAGGAGTTCTAGAAATCAGCGTCGGCGTTTTTTGGCGGTACGGCGTGATCTGGCCTTTGCGCCTTTGCTGAAAGCTGACGGCTGAGAGCTGACAGCTTCCCTTAGATTCGCCATCTCCACCGCCGCCAGCGCCGCTTCAAAGCCCTTGTTCCCCATCTTCAACCCGGCGCGATCGATGGCCTGTTCCAGATTATTGCAGGTCAGCACGCCCAGGCTGTGAGGCACGCCCGTTTCCTGAGCCGATTGACCGATGCCGCGCGTCACTTCGTTGACGATGACATCGTAGTGCGCGGTGTCTCCGCGCAGCAGGCATCCGATACAGACAATCGCCTCGTACTTTCCCGTCTCCGCAAGCATCCGCGCCGCCGAAGGAATTTCAAAGCTGCCTGGCACGCGCATGACGGTGATGTCTTGGCTACGCGCCCCGGTGCGGCGCAACGCATCGAGCGCGCCTTGCAGCAACCGCTCGGTGATGAACGCGTTGAAGCGCGCCACCACCAGCGCAAAGCGCTTCCCCTTGGCATTGAGCTCGCCCTCGATGCCAGGAATTGGTTCTTCCGGCTTGCCATGCACCGTGACAATGATCTGGCCGGGTAGTTCGAGCGAGAAGCTGCGCTCTCCTGTAGCGGGAGACACCGTGTCGGCCAGGACTTTGAGTTTCATCTTTTCGGCAATGGTGAACACATTGTCAGGATTCGTGACTTCGACCACGATCAGCTGCGCCACGTCCTTCAGCCGCGCCAGAACTTCCTTGGGATACTGCGGAGACAACTGGTTCAGGCTGAGCATGCCGACCGGAGCCGTAAGCACCGCCGAACGACGCTCCGATCCCGCCAGAGGCTCGAATCCGATGGCCTCGAAGAAAGCCACTAACCGGCGAAAATCCTCAGGCTTAGTGGCGTAGCGACCGATATGTAATGACTTAAGCAATTTTCGATTGTCGATTTTCGATTGTCGATTGAAAACCCAGGATTTTCAAATCGTCAATCGTACTTCTTACTTTCCCTTGAACTGCGCCGCCCGCTTTTCCAGAAACGCGGTCGTGCCTTCTTTCTTATCTTCTGTCGCGCAGGCCACGGCGAACAGCACCGCTTCGAGATACAAACCCTCGGCCAGTGTCATTTCCATGCCCTTGTTCACCGCCTCCATGGCGTATTGCACCGCCAGCGGAGCATTGGCAATAATCTTCTGCGCGATGGCTTCTGCGCGAGGAATCAGATCACCTGCGGCTGTGACCTCGTTCACAAGACCGATGCGATGCGCCTCCTGCGCGGAGATCATTTCGCCCGCAAGCACCAACTGCATCGCGATGCCCTTCCCCACCAGTCGCGGCAAACGTTGCGTGCCGCCGTAGCCGGGAATAATGCCGAGCTTCACCTCGGGCTGTCCGAACTTCGCGTTCTCGCTCGCCAGCCGCATGGCGCAAGCCATGGCAATCTCGCATCCGCCGCCCAGGGCGAATCCATTGATGCAGGCGATCACCGGCTTGCCCAGGTTCTCAATCAAGTTGAGCACCGATTGTCCTTTATGGGTGTACGCCTTTGCCATCACTGCATCGTTCTTGGACAGTTCGCCGATGTCAGCTCCAGCGATAAATGCCTTCTCGCCCGATCCGGTAAGGATCACCACCCGGATCGTGTCGTCATTCTTAATGTCATGGAACGCCCCGCGCAGGTCTTCCATGGTCGCCATGTTGAGCGCGTTCAGAACCTTGGGACGGTTGACGGTGACGTAAGCAATTGCGTTTTTCTTTTCGAGAAGAATGTTTTCGAAGGTCATAAGAAATTCCTTGCCACGGATTTACGCGGATTATCGCGGATCAATCAACCCCTGTCATCCTAAGCGAAGTCGAAGGACCCCTATCACTTAAGAATCTGCAGGCCCACCCGCGAATTCTCCCGGCTAGCATTGTTTATCCGCGCCGATCCGCGAAAATCCGTGGCGAAAGATGTTACAGCTTCTGCGGCTTCGGATTCGCCGGGTCTGCATAATCATAAAACCCCCGGCCCGATTTCCGCCCGTACCACCCCGCCATCACCAACCGCTTCAATAATGGAGGCGAAGCGAAGCGCCGCTCTTTGAATTCGTCGTACATGACGTGCGTGATGTAGTAAGTCGTATCCAAGCCGACAAAATCGAGCAGCGTAAACGGGCCCATGGGATACCCGCATCCCAGCTTCATGGCATTGTCGATGTCTTCAATCGATCCAACGCCTTCTTCATAGGCGCGGATCGCATCCAGCAAATAGGGCACCAGCAGCCGGTTGACGATGAATCCGGTCTTGTCCGAGGTGCGCACTGGAACTTTGCCCAGTTTCTTGCCAAATTCGTACGCAGTTTCGTAGACGTCATCAGCGGTGGCGATCGTGCGCACCACTTCGACCAGTTTCATCAGCGGCACAGGATTGAAAAAGTGCAGGCCAATAAAGCGCTCAGGACGCTTAGTTGAAGTCAGGAGCTCAGTAATCGAAATCGAAGAAGTATTGGAAGCGAAGATGCAGTCTTTCTTGGCGATGGCATCGAGTGCCGAATAAATCTTCTTCTTCTCGGCAACATTCTCGATGACGGCCTCAACAATGATGTCGCAATCGGCAAGGTCTTGCATGTTGGTCGTGCCCTTTAGCCGCGCGCGGGCCGCATCCTTCTGTTGCGCCGTGATCCCGCCCTTATCCACCGGACGCTCCGCAAACTTGGCCAGCGACTTCTCGATCCCAGCAAAGCCCTTGTCGAGGAATTTCTGCTCGACTTCAAGGACGGTCACGTCAAACCCGGCCATCGCCGCAACCTGCGCGATGCCAGAACCCATCAAGCCACAACCTAGAACGCCGACTTTCTTAATGTCCATAAGAGTCCTTTAAGAGTTTTCGATTTTCAATTGCCAATTTTTAACCCTTTGTCATTCCGAGCGCAGCGAGGAATCTGCTGTTCCGTCCATCAGCAAACTGCAGATCCCCATGAGTTCACGAATCAAGTGCAACACCGTACAAAGGTGTTGCGATGGAAAAGAGAAGATATGAGCAGTTGGTGCTCAGGGAGCGGATTGAGATTTACCGTCTGCATGCAAACGGTAAATCTCTGCGCTGCATCGCCGCCACTCTGGGGAGGAGCGCGGCGACCATTAGTCGTGAACTGAAGCGCAACAGCAAGGTCTCTAAGCAGTGGCCGGGGGGCTACGATCCCGAGCGCGCGCAGCGGCTGATGCTGCGTCGTCATGCCCGCGGTCGGGCCCACAAGCTGGAACGTCAGCCCGAACTTCGGGAGAAAGTGTTGCAGCATCTCGCTGCCGGATGGTCGCCGGAGCAGATTGCCGGGCGCATGGCCCAGTTGCCGGGCAGCGACCGCATCAGCTACGAATCCATCTACCGTTACATTTATTGGCGCAGTTGGTCCTTCAACGAAACTCTGCATCGCTGGCTGCCTCGGCAAAAATACCGTCGCGGAAACCGTCTGCCCAATGGCCGCTGGTCGACGGCGTCGATATTGGAGAGGGTTTCCATCCATGATCGTCCGGCGGTGGTGGAGACCAGAACGCGCACGGGCGATTGGGAGGCCGACCTCATGAGCTTCCGCAAACCGGGACAGTTCCTGCTGGTGATGCAGGAACGCCGATCGCGGCGCGCCCTGCTGATGCGGCAGAACACGAGAACGGCGCAGTCGGTCGCCGACAATCTCAGCACCCTGCTGGAAGCGCTGCCCGCGCGCGTATGTCAATCCATGACCTTCGACAACGGAGCGGAGTTCAGCAAACACTATCTCCTGAGCCGACGGTTTGGCATCCAGACCTGGTTCTGCGACACCCACTCGCCCTGGCAGAAGGGCGGCATCGAAAACGCGATTGGCCGTTTGCGCCGCCTGTTGCCTAGAAACACCGACCTCGACGACCTGCCCGCCCAGCGCCTCGCCCTCTGCCTCGAACGCTACAACGATACCCCCAGAAAATGCCTCGGCTTCAAAACTCCCAACGAGGTATTCTTGGAACACTCTGTTGCACTTCAAACGTGAATTCATCCCCTCGCTCCGCTCGGGATGACAAACCGTAGGGGTTTCAGTCAACAATCAAAAATCAACAATCAAAAATTCAGTTCATGCTTTCGACAATCATCGCAATCCCCTGCCCGCCGCCGATGCATGCCGTCGCGAGTCCATACTTCTTCTTCCGCCGCCGCAGTTCGTGCAGCAGAGTGATCACCAGCCGCGTTCCCGTCGCGCCCAGCGGATGCCCCAGCGCGATCGCTCCGCCGTTGACGTTCACTTTCTCGCGATCGAGGCCCAACTCTTTTTCGACCGCGAGATACTGTGCCGCAAAGGCCTCGTTCACTTCGATCAGATCGATGTAGTCGAGCGTCAATCCCGCCTTCTGCAAAGCTAACTTGGTAGCTGGAACTGGGCCGCGCCCCATCAATTTGGGATCAACACCGGCAATCCCCCAACTCACGATTCGTCCCAGTGGCTTCAGGTTTCGCTTCTGCGCCTGCTCCAGCGCCATGACAACGACCGCCGCTCCGCCATCGACAATGCCGCTCGCGTTACCGGCCGTCACCGTTCCGTTCTTCCCGAACGCCGGCTTCAGCTTCGCCAAGCCTTCCATCGTCGTCTGCGGACGCCGGTGGTCATCCTCGGTGAACATCTCGCCGCTCAACTCGCCCTTGCGGTCTTTCAGCGGCACTGGAACAATTTCTTCTTGCAAATATCCGGCTTTGTAGGCGGCATCGGCGTTCTGCTGCGAACGCAGCGCAAACTCGTCCTGATGCTGCCGCGTAATGCCTTGCTGCTCTCCATAAAGCTCGGCTGTATTGGCCATGTAGAGTCCACAATAGGTATCGAGCAGCGCGACCATCAGCGAATCTTCCAGCTTGCCGCCGGGTGCCAGCGTGAACCCGTCTCGGCCGCGAATGGAAAACGGCGCCTGGGACATGGCTTCCATGCCGCCAGCCAGTACAACATTCGCTTCGCCCAGTTCGATCATCTGCGCGGCGTTCACGATCGCCTGCATTCCCGATCCGCACAAACGATTGACCGTTAGCGCGGGAGTTTCAATCGGCAACCCCGCCCGCAGCCCCACGTGCCGCGCGCCGTACAAAGCATCGCCGGAAGTCTGCTGCGCGTTGCCGAATACCGCATGATCAAACTCCTTGGGATCGATCCCGGAGCGCTCGATCGCGCCTTTACTCGCGACCGCCGCCAGTTCCATGGCCGTGAAGTCTTTCAGTTTGCCGCAGTAGCGCCCCATGGGCGTCCGCGCTCCGCTTACGATTGCAATATCACCTGGTTTCAACATGAAGGTCCTGACTCAGAAAGGATAAGAATGGCACAACCAAACTTGTTAGTTTATCAGCGCAGGCAGGATTCGTGCGAATTGCCGATTGTTTTCGATTGTCGATTGAAAAACCCTCACGCATTGTCATCCCGAGCGGAGCGAGGGGATGAATTCACGTTTGAAGTGCAACAGAGTGTTCCAAGAATACCTCGTTGGGAGTTTTGAAGCCGAGGCATTTTCTGGGGGTATCGTTGTAGCGTTCGAGGCAGAGGGCGAGGCGCTGGGCGGGCAGGTCGTCGAGGTCGGTGTTTCTAGGCAACAGGCGGCGCAAACGGCCAATCGCGTTTTCGATGCCGCCCTTCTGCCAGGGCGAGTGGGTGTCGCAGAACCAGGTCTGGATGCCAAACCGTCGGCTCAGGAGATAGTGTTTGCTGAACTCCGCTCCGTTGTCGAAGGTCATGGATTGACATACGCGCGCGGGCAGCGCTTCCAGCAGGGTGCTGAGATTGTCGGCGACCGACTGCGCCGTTCTCGTGTTCTGCCGCATCAGCAGGGCGCGCCGCGATCGGCGTTCCTGCATCACCAGCAGGAACTGTCCCGGTTTGCGGAAGCTCATGAGGTCGGCCTCCCAATCGCCCGTGCGCGTTCTGGTCTCCACCACCGCCGGACGATCATGGATGGAAACCCTCTCCAATATCGACGCCGTCGACCAGCGGCCATTGGGCAGACGGTTTCCGCGACGGTATTTTTGCCGAGGCAGCCAGCGATGCAGAGTTTCGTTGAAGGACCAACTGCGCCAATAAATGTAACGGTAGATGGATTCGTAGCTGATGCGGTCGCTGCCCGGCAACTGGGCCATGCGCCCGGCAATCTGCTCCGGCGACCATCCGGCAGCGAGATGCTGCAACACTTTCTCCCGAAGTTCGGGCTGACGTTCCAGCTTGTGGGCCCGACCGCGGGCATGACGACGCAGCATCAGCCGCTGCGCGCGCTCGGGATCGTAGCCCCCCGGCCACTGCTTAGAGACCTTGCTGTTGCGCTTCAGTTCACGACTAATGGTCGCCGCGCTCCTCCCCAGAGTGGCGGCGATGCAGCGCAGAGATTTACCGTTTGCATGCAGACGGTAAATCTCAATCCGCTCCCTGAGCACCAACTGCTCATATCTTCTCTTTTCCATCGCAACACCTTTGTACGGTGTTGCACTTGATTCGTGAACTCATGGGGATCTGCAGTTCGATCGCGGACAGGACAGCAGATTCCCCGCTGCGCTCGGAATGACAAGGGCTAATTGTTTGTTTGGTTTTTTGGGTTTTTCAATCGACAATCGAAAATCAACAATCGAAAATGGCTCTACGCTACCGCCGCAGTCGCCAGCGCCGCCGCCATCGACACAACTTTCCCCGCACCCTGGGCTACGGCCATATCGAGCGCGAGTTCGGCGCGGTTGATCACTTCAGTGACGATATCCACGGAGTCGTACTGCTGGCGCACCACGGCCTCCGCTAATCCCGCGCTGAACGCAATCGGATCTTCTTTTTCCGGCAGCTTGACGGTCGCAATCACCTTGCGCAGCTTCTCCACCGCCATCAGCGCTTCTTTTTCTGCCGTCTCGCCGAGCACGATCGCAATGGTCGTCATTTCATAGCGGAACGCCAGATCGTTCTGCCGGATATTGGCGGCAAAGAGTTGCCCAATCTCGCGCATCGCCGCTTCTACCGCCGCTTCGCCGAATTCCTTCACCATCGCCGCGCTTTTGCCGAATTGCATCAGCAGAACCGTGACTGGAGTTCCCTGCTGAATGCCGCGCTTGGTTTCCGCCATGAGAAGGTCGAGATAGGAGGCGCGCTTCAGCAATCCCGACTTCTCGTCGGTAACGGACAGGTTCTTCACCAACCGCCGCAGGCCCGCGTTATTCAGCGCAATCACAATCTGGTCGCTGATGGTTTTGAGCACTACGATGTCATTTGCATGCCATCCCTGCGGAGCACTTTGCCCAAGAAACATCACGCCTACATGATCGGGCCCATCGCTCAGCGGCAACGCCAGCAGTGAAGTGATATTCAACTCCGCCAGCGCCTCGCGCACCGACTGCAGTTCCGGAGCGGCCGCTGCATCGGTTACCGTCAACGCTCCCTGGCTGATGGCCAGATCTTGCACCGCCGCCACCACTCTCGCCAGCGCGCTGTTGTTCCCGGCCTTGACTCCTTCGCCGCAGAATTCCTTGACTGCCGTCGGCGGCAAGCCCGGCTTGCGCATCGCGGTCACACAGCGTGTCGCCTTCCATTGCGAGCCAATCTCGTTTACCGCGGTCGTCATCACCGCGTCTGCATTGCTCTGCCGGTAGAGCTTGCGCGTGATCTCGGCTACGCGGGTGAAGCTCGAGACATCGGTCGTCTCTGACATCATCTCGCGCGTGGCCACGGGCGGAGCCGCAACCGGCGCCGGCTTCTGAGCAGGTGCAGGCGCCGAAGAGTCTGTGTAGCGTGGCGACATGCCCGCGGCCAGATAGAGCTGCTGCAAATCCTGATTGCGTTCTTCTTCCCGGGGAAACAGTTCCTGAATGCGCTGCAACCGCTCGATTGCCTTCGAGCGCATGCCGTACTGCACCAGAATTTCGGCCTGCAACATCAAGTCTTGCAGTGCGGCCGATCCCAGCGTCGGCTCCTCGGTGCGCGTGGGCTCAGGCACCGACTTATTCAAATTCGTCAGCCGAGATGAAATGACCTTATAGCGCGCTTCGTCGATTTTCCCTTTCAGCGATTCCAGTCTCTTCTGATGTCCGGGCTCGTAGGCATCCACTTCCGCCGCGCGATCCAGACATTCCGCTGCCTTGGGGAAATTTCCCATCCCGAAGTGGAGATCGAACAGCTTCAGCAGAGTCTGGCAGTAGTCCGCCTCGCGATTCGAGCCGTTGAACAGCTCGCTCATGAACTCGAGAATCTCGGGAGACGCGCGGTGCGCCGCCGCCACTTCCTGGATCATGGCCATGAACGCTCGCCGCTCACCCTTGCGCCGCGTGTAAGACTCGAGCTTGCGTGCCAAAGCGACAGCATCCGCATCCTGTTCCGCGTCAATCAGCAGACCAATCAGGTTCGCGACTTCGTTCACGCGCGCCGGATTCTGCTCCATGATCTGCCATACAAACGGCTCCGCCTCGGTCAGGCGGTTCGCGGCCACCAGCGCTTTCGCGTAAACATCGCGCAATTCGATCGAAGGATTCCCCGCACTCACATGCGGCTCGAGGACGAAAATCGCCGCACCCATTTGTCCTTGTGCCAGCAAATTCTTGCCGTAGCCCAATGCAATCTTCTGATCGGTGGCATCCTCCGCGTAAGCGCGCTCATACCACTGCGCCGCGTTCGCGCCAGAAGTCTCGGTGATTTCCGCCAGGCGCTGAAACGCGGCTGCCGCCGCTTTGTTGTCTCCGAGTTCCGAACACAACTCGCCCAGCCGCAGGAAATTCCGCTCGCTCGCGTCCAGCGCCACAACCCGCTTTAGCACCATCAGCGAATCTGGCTTCCGCTGTTGCTTCGTCAATTCTTCCAGGGCGTTTTCGTAGGTTTCAACCGCCAGCTTGCGGTTGCTGTTCTCTAAAAGCTGTCCGAAACGGACTTTCTGGTCCCACGTGGGATTCACAAACCGCGCTAACTTCTTATAGGTCAGGCTCGCACGGGTGGCGTCGCCATCTTCGACCTGGCGGTCAAACAAGTCCCCCAGCAGCCGCACCGCCTCCGGAGTCCGTTGCAAAGAGAGGCATAAATCGGCCGCCATCTGCCGGACTGTGTCATTATCGGGATCGACCGACACTACCCAGAGATATTCTTCCAGCGCATCGGCGGTCTTGCCTTTTTGCAGCAGCTTTTCCGCACGCTCTACGTGCTTGGTGATCTCGGCGCGGTCGACTCGATTGGTTGCGTCTGCCATGGGCGATGGAGGGAGTAACCCACTTGCATTATCGTTTCTGGTTACGAACCCCAGCAATGAGGTAAGGCACACCCAGATTACGAAGGTCACGCCTAGCAATAACTCTTTTGCACTGAGAGACATTCTGGTATACGTGCCGGAATGCCCGAAAGTCCCGAAGCCTCCCAGGAACAGGGTTTACGACACCAACTCTCCGCCGGACAGATGGCCATGGTCGCCGTCGGCGGATCGATCGGTACCGGCTTGCTTTTAGGCTCTGCCGCCGCGCTCGAAATCGCCGGGCCCGGCGTCATCCTCAGCTTCGCCTTCGCAGCCCTCATCAATTGGACCGTCGCCCTCGCTATGGGAGAACTCGCCAGCCAGCATCCCGCCGCGGGATCGTTCGGCGTCTACGCCGACCTCTACCTCAATCACTGGGCTGGATTCATTTCCCGCGCGGGATACTGGGCGGCGATCGCCATCTCGATCGGCGCAGAACTCATCGCCTCGGCAACCTACATGGCATTCTGGTTTCCCAAAGTTCCGGCGTTGGTCTGGGCTATCACGTTCTCGCTGCTGTTGTTTCTGATAAACCTGCGCAGCGTCGGCAATTACGGGCGTTTCGAATACTGGTTCGCCATGATCAAAGTCGCGACCATCGTGGCATTCGTCGTCATCGGCGCAGGACTGCTTTTCGGCGGACGCGTAGCCCCGCAATACACCGCCCACGGCGGATTCCTTCCCAACGGCCCGCTCGGCCCGCTGCTCGCCATGGGCTTCGCCATCTACACCTTCGGAGGCGTCGAGATGGTCGCCATCACCACGGGGGAATCGCGCTCGCGCGAGGAAATCCCCAAGGCTGTCCGTCTGACGTTCGTCATTCTTACCAGCGTCTATCTCGGAGCCATCATCGTGCTCGCGGGAATCATGCCGTGGAACCGCGCCGGAGTCACAGAGAGCCCGTTCGTCAGCGTCTTCCGCGATGTCGGCATCCCGGGCGCGACCCACTTCATGAACTTCGTCGTGCTTACTGCCGCTCTTTCGGGATCGAACGCCGCCCTTTATGTTGCGTCGCGCATGCTGTTCTCGTTAGCACGTACCGGATGGGCACCCAAGGCTCTTGGGAAACTAAATTCCGTAGGATCGCCTCGACTTGCCCTGCTCGTTTCTTCTTTCGGAATCATCGTGGCGTTGGTTCTGGAAAAATGGGCGCCAAAAGACGCTTTCGTCTCCATTCTCGGCGCGGCCCTGGTGGGAATGCTGCTGTCATGGCTGGTGACACTCGCCGCCCACGTCAAATTCCGCCAGACGCTCTCCGCCGAAGAACTGGCCGCGCTGCCAATGCGCTCCCCGCTAGGTCCCTGGGGATCCATCGTGGGATTCTTGATGGTGATCATTGCCATCCTCGAATCCGGACTCAAATCCCACCTGACGCTCATCAGCGGCGCTGTCTACATGGTCGTGCTGACCGCCGCCTATTACGTCCTAAAACATTCACCACAGAGACACAGAGTCACAGAGGAAACCAACAAATAGAAAAATCTATGCCTCCGGCAGCCCACCTACTACAAAGCCGTGCTCTTCCGTTGGTAAACAGGAAAACTCTTTGCCCGGGCCGTCTTCTGGTCATAGACCGTGCTGCCGCCCGCATGGGCTTTTTACCCGATCTTGATTTTCTCTGCGTCTCTGTGCCTCTGTGGTGAAAAGGTTCTAAAATACCCACCATGACTGATGACCTGCTCCGCTACCGCGCTGAATTCCCCATCCTCGAGCGCTCGACCTACTTGATCAGCAACTCGCTCGGAGCCATGCCCCGCGGCGTTTATGACGCGATGAAGGGATACGCCGACACCTGGGCCACCCGCGGCGTCCGTGCCTGGGAAGAGCGCTGGTGGATGCTCGCCGCCGAAGTCGGCGACGAAATCGGCGCGATCATGAACGCGGCGAAAGGATCGGTCTCAACTCATCAAAACGTGACGACCTGCCAGGCTGTTGTAGCTTCCTGTTTCGACTTCTCCGGCAAGCGCAACAAGGTCGTTTACAGCGACATGAACTTCCCCTCGGTCATGTATTTCTGGGAAGCCCAGCAAGCCAACGGCGTGCGCGTGCACATGGTCAAGACCGATGACGGAATTACTGTCCCCACCCAGAGCATGATCGATGCCATCGACGAAGAAACGCTGCTCGTCCCGATGTCACACGTGATTTTCCGCAGCGCTTACATTCAAGACGCGAGAGCCATCATCGAGAAAGCGCACAAGGTCGGCGCGATGGTCGTACTCGATACGTTTCAATCACTCGGGACCGTGCCTGTCGACGTGCAAGCGCTCGACACCGACTTTGCCTGCGGAGGCGTTTTGAAATGGCTCTGCGGAGGCCCGGGCGTCGGCTATCTCTACGTGCGCCCCGATCTGGGAAAGAAACTTGAACCTCGCCTCACGGGGTGGACGGCGCACCAGAACCCATTCGCATTCGAAATCGGCCCCAACCGCTACACCGATCCGCCATACCGCTTCATGAACGGAACGCCGCACATCCCCGCGCTCGAAGCCGCGCTGCCAGGACTCAAGATTATTCAAGAAGTTGGAGTCGAAAGAATCCGCGAAAAATCGAAACGCCAGACCGCCAAACTGATGGCTCTCGCTGAGAAAAATGGCTGGCGCGTGAACACGCCTCGCGACGCCGAAAAGCGCGGAGGCACCGTCTCCATCGATATGCCGGACTCACAGGAAGTCTGCCGCGAGTTATTGAAGAGAGACGTGTTGGTCGACTGGCGCCCCAAAGCCGGAGTCCGCATGTCCCCGCACTTTTACAACACCGATGAAGAAATCGACGAAGCGGTCGCCACGGTGAACGAAATCCTGCACGAGCGCGTAGGAAGCGCACGCTAGATCCCACTTAAGCTGACGTCAGCAATGAGGAGGCTTTTCTGAGCGACCTTTGCGCGTCTTCCTTTGCGATAAAAGCTTTTGATTTTCCCGCAGACCGCGGGATCAATTTTTCGACCCTCAACCAGCCCGAAACTCAATGACCTGCTCCCCGGCCTGAAAAAAGGGCTTCACGGCATCGCCCAAAGCCTCGGCGGCCTTGGCGTTCACAAGGTCCATCTCTTTCCGCGACCAACCGACAGACGAAACTTCAATCTCGCTATCCTGCGCAACCCAGAACACGGTGGGTACGTTGGTCAATCCATACGCATTCGACACCCGATAGGAATGCGTGTCATCCAACAAAACCGGAAAAGTGACGCCGAACTCGCGAATAAACGACGCCGTATCTTTCTTCTCGTTCTGTGAAACGCCTACGAAAGTGACATTCTTCTTGCCGTAAGCTTTGTAGATTCGCTCCAGAAAAGGAAACGCGTACTGGCAAGTAGGGCAGGAAACCTTGAAGAAAGCCAACACCACTGGCCCCTTGGCCAAAGCCCCTTTCAAAGAAAAAGTAGAACCATCCATCGCCGGCAAAGAAAAATCCGGAGCCGTCTTCCCTTCGACCAAAGCCGCCATCATTCCTCCAAGCTTGAATCATTTCCAATTTTCGATTGCCAATTTCTCATCGAAAAACCTAAAGACCGAGATTTTCAATCGGCAATCGAAAATCGGCAATCTACCCTGCCGGGTCTTCACGGACTCTGTTCCTCGGGGTGTTAGATGACTCCTGCCCGCTTGAGGATTTTCCGCGCCAACCCGGTTAGCGGCAGTGCCAGAACACGCTTCCGAGGGATCCAACTCCCCTCGACTCCCGATGGCCCCTGCTTCACACGCACCGTGTAATCGGTAACGGTGATCGAGTGCTTCAACTTCATCCACGATCCATCGACGCCGTTGCCTTCGATCCGCGGCAACTCCCACATGCCCGGCATCAGCGATTCGTGCTTCGCCCGCTCCACCAGCAAAACCGCATCCTCGCGGCAATCGAGAGCGTAGTGCACTTCTTTTTTCTGCTGCGGCTTAGCTTTCTCTGCAGCGGGCAACTCCCCTCGCGTTCTGCATATTTCGTTCACCGGACACATCAAACACTTGGGCTGCCGCGGCACGCATACCGTAGCGCCCAACTCCATCATTGCCTGATTGAAATCTCCGGGACGCTTGGTATCGAGCGTGTCGTCCGCCAGCGTCCACACGTCGGGGTGGGACAGATTTTCTCCCGCGATTCGCGACAGCACGCGTTCCACATTTCCATCGACCACCGCAACTGCTTCTCCAAAGGCAATGCTGGCAATCGCCGCCGCCGTATATCTGCCAATGCCGGGCAGTTCGCGCAACCCTTCCGCCGTCGCCGGAAACTTTCCGTCATTTTTGCCGACAAGTTCTTTGGCCGCGCGATGCATCATGCGCGCCCGGCGATAATACCCAAGCCCACTCCAGGCCGCCAGCACCGAGGGCTCGCGCGCCGCCGCGAGCTTCTTAACCGTCGGAAATTTCTCGAGAAAAGCATGATAGTGCTCAATGACCGCCGCGACACGCGTCTGCTGCAACATGATCTCGGAAATCCAGACGCGATAAGGATCGCGATCTTGCCGCCACGGCAAATCGCGGCGCTCAAGGTCGTACCAAGAGAGCAGCCGGCGGCGGAAGGAACGTTTGTCGGAAGCGCTCAGCGACGGCACTTGGCACTTAGCACTTGGCATTTGGCCTTGATAGGTCTTCTCTCGGTACTCGGTACTCGGTACTCGGTACTCGGTACTGAAACGGGTACTGCTAAAACTCCGACCTTGCGATCGCCACCCAACCACGTTTTTGCTGCTGCCACACGGTCATCATGCGCATTGGGTCAGGCGAGATCGGCTTGTCATCGATCTTGCCCTCGAGCGTTAACTGGTAAGTTACGACGAAGGTGTTGCCATTCAACTCGGCCTTTACTTTGGCCAGCGAATAGCTTTTCAGGTCCATATGCTGCAACCGCTCGAGCGCCGTCGCGCGGTCGATTGTGCCTTGCGACGTAGTCACCAGGTAGTTGTCGGCCACGTGTCCGGAGAGTTGGTCCCAGTTCTTGTCTTTGACGTCTTCCCAGTAGCTGCGCTCGAACCCGATGCCGCCCGTCGCGTCCGCCCAGTGATTGACGACCTTACGCTCGCCATACAGGGTGCACCCGGGCAAAAACGCTAGCACGCTAAGCAGCATCAACATCATGAGACGCGTTTTCATGCCGTGATTTTAAACCCGTCGTTGGTCGTTGGAAATGGTCGTTGGTCTGTGGTCGTTGGTCGTTGGCAAAGGCAAAACCAGCCGCATTTCTGGTGGGAACAGCGACCGTAATGTCAGGGCAAGTGGTTTTGGCCAACGACCAACGACTACCTAAGAGTTGACCCCCAGCACCCAAGACGAAATAATGACTCAACCTGGTTTCCGCGAGCGACGATTGCTTTCTTTCGAGCCGCAAGATGGGATGACCGTTTATGAACGACTTCAACCGCAAGGTCGAGGAGGCCGCCGAGCGCCTGGAAAAGGAAACGGCGGAACTCATCAAGTATCTGAACGAAGAAGTAGTCCCGGCTGCGCGCCAGCACTCCACAAAAGCGCTGCGCATCGCCTCCGAGAAACTCACGCGCCTCGCCGATTACATGGACCAGCACAAGCAAAGCTAGCCCTTCTCGCGACCCTCGCTTTCCTGTTGACTGCCTGCGGACACAAGCCCGTGCAATCGAGCGTTCCCGCTCCACCCGCGGTTGCGCTTCCCACAACCCCGACTCCCGAAGAGACCGCACCCGCCGAAAGTGAAGACAAAGAAGCCATCAAGATTCCGGCCGACGCCAAGCCTCTTCTAACTCAAACGGGAACCGCCAGCTGGTACGGCGCGCCTTACCACAACCGCCGCGGATCGAATGGCGAGGTCTACAACATGCACGCATTGACCGCGGCGCACCTGACGTTGCCGCTGGGTTCGATCGTACGCGTGACAAACATCAAGACGGGACACTCCGCTGTCGTGCGCATCACCGATCGCGGGCCCTTTGTGGAAGGACGCATCGTCGATCTCTCGCTCGCCGCCGCCAAGCAAGTCGATGTCTATCAACCCGGCACAGCTACGGTGAAACTTGAAGTGCTACAAACTCCTTCGTCTCTCAACGAAGGCGGACGATGGGCCGTGCAAGTTGGCGCGCTCGACAAGAAAGCCGCCACCGATCTCGCCGACCACCTCACCCGCCGCTATCACACCGCGAAGGTCACCAGCTTCTGCAGTCCCGTTGGAGACTGGTGGGTACGCATCCGCGTGCAGAATGACGACCGCGAGCGCGCCCAGGACGTGGCCAAAGAGACTTCAACCAGCGAAGGGGCGATATTTTTGGTCAGGCTGGATTGAAGCGGTCGTTCGTCGTTGGTCGTTGGTCGAAAACCTATCTACGCTTGCGGATTCGTATCAGGGCATCGCCGTAGCGATGCCAACTTCGCAAAATTCAATTCGCCTTTGCGGCGCTGAGGATAGCGGCGCCCTCAGCCTCCGGAGGTTTTGACCAACGACCAACGACGAACGACAAACGACCGCGTTACCAAAGTTCACTCCCCCTCGGCCCCCGACTTACGTGTTTTGACGAATTCCCGCGCTAGCCTGACGATACCTGCATGGGGGTGCTTGGCATGAATCGCCGGCTTACCGCTTTGTTCGTATTGTTTCTCGCCTTGTTGTCCACATCGGTGTCCGCACAAACCACGTTGGGGATGAACGCTCCTCGCCTCTTCGATCAGGGCATGGACAATCTGATGGGAATCGGCGTAACCACCAGCGATGTGAATGCGATCGACTATTTCCATCGCTCCGCCGACCTGGGATTCGCTCCGGCACAAACGGTGATGGGATACTTTTACGAGACCGGCTTGAAGGTTACGGCCGACCCGTCCGCGGCTGCCGAGTGGTATAAGAAAGCCGCCAAGCAGGACGACCGCTTGGGCGATTGGCTTTTGGGACGTCTCTACTACTCGGGCGCGATCCCGCGCGATCTTGACGCCGCAGAGACGTATCTGAAGAAGGCTGCGAATCAAGGAGATCCCTACGGCCAATACCTGCTCGGGCTGGTAAAACTTGAGCGCAACGACTACATCAACGCTGCAGCCATGTTCCGCAAAGCGGCGATGCAAGGCATTCCTCTCGCGCAACAGCAGATAGGAAACCTGTTGAAAGACGGAAAAGGCGTCGACGCCGACAAGATGCAAGCTTATGTGTGGCTGCTGGTTAGCTATGACGCAGGAAACAAGGCGGCAGGCAGCGATGCCGCAGCGCTCGAGGCAGCTTTGGGCACCAATCAAGTGACGGAAGGCAAACGCAAAGCGCGGGATCTCGAGCAGATCGCGAGCCGCGTGGTTTCCGCCAAAGGATGCACGGGCTGGCAGGGTGAGTTCGACACGGTCCCAACCCCGCCGACCCCAGAAATTCAAAGATTCTGCCACTAGATCACTTCTTACGGAACAAACCACAGAGGACGCCGAGGACGCAGGGGATTTGAAAAACAATCTCCTTGTCCTCAGCGTCCTCTGCGGTTTTCATTGAACGTCTGCCCTTCCCCTGAAATCCCGAGTGAGTTTAAGATTGCCCCCATGACCGACTGCCTGTTCTGCCGCATTATGCGCGGCGAGATTCCTGCTAAGAAGGTTTACGAAGACGATCACACCTTCGCCTTTGAAGACATCAATCCACAAGGGCCGACGCATGTGCTAGTAATTCCCAAGAAACACGTTCGCGGATTGAAAGAAGCCACAGCGGAAGAAGCCGAACTCGTCGGCCGCTGTCATCTCACCGCCGCGAAGATTGCGCGCGAGCGTGGCATTGAAGACGGATATCGCACCGTGCTCAACGTCGGTCCCAATTCGGGACAGTCGGTTTTCCATCTGCACGTCCACCTCATCGGGGGGCGTCATTTGAGCTGGCCGCCGGGCTAGCCTCGTCTACCGTGATTCTTCAATAACTTAGAGATATCGTCGCACTAGAGAGTGAGAATCCGATCTGGGTAGTGCCGGGAATGCCCTTTGCGACGCCATTAATAGGTTGCCAGTCGGCAATTGGGGGTGAGGTGAGCCCCGACATCATCCTTGGAACACCGCTGCGTCCAGCGGGCGCGTAGAGTACCTGGCATCCATGTATAGCTTTGTGCTATGAAAACCGCGACCCATGGGCACGTGGTTCCCGTAATGGAACAAAACGCATGTCAGGGGCCGCTCTAGTTCACCGTCTCATCTTCGGGCGCGCCGTGGCGGCGCAGCAACTGCGGCAGGTTCTGCGAGAAGGCCGAACGCGGTAGCACCATGTCGCATCCGACTTCGTGGGCTTTCTGTTTCAGATCACCCTGCACGTGTGACAAGAATCCGATGATCGAGGTTTTCTTTAGTTTCGTCTTGAGTTTCGGAATCAGGGTCAACGGCTTGGCGTTGACATTGTTCATGTCGAAGATGATGAGCGAAGGTTTCTCTTCGCCATTCTGCTTCATGTGCTCGAGCAGATCTTTCTCCGTCTTGACGAATTCGACTTTGACGTTAAGCTTGCGCGCGGTCTCTTGAATCTTGGCGGCGAAGAACAAATCGTCGACGAAGGCAAAGATGCGCGAAGTCGCGTCGTCGCGTTGCGGCAGCGGCTCAGGATCGGCCGGCGAATACGACGGCGCGAAGCCGGGACGTCCACGCCCGGGACGAGCTGCGTTTCCGCCATTCTGTGCGGCGCGATAGCTGTGATCCATGGGAGCGGTAAAGATGCCGCTGTGTTGCTGGCGATCGCGGCCAGGTTGTCCACCGCGATTAGGAGGACGGCGTCCACGCCGCCGTCTGTTTCTCCCTCCACCACCGCCGGAGGGGTTACCGGGTCCAACATTCATAATTTGTCTCGTTTAATGTAGTCCTGCGTTCTGTGCGTCCGGAAAGGACGCGTGCGTTGCCTACTCTCTTGCCGCCGCGCTCCGGGTAGTCACCTGCCTCGCGCACCTTTGGGTGCGGGACAAACCCGTTGCGGCTGGAACCAGCTCGTGAATGAACTTTTTGTCCGTTAGGCGCCTGGAGACCGTTGGCGCGGAGGGCCCGCTAGGGAGCGCGGCCACTGGGAACATCCTCATGCTACCGCTGGTTACAGACGGTACGCAAGTGCTAACTCACTGTATTTTTGCACAGAAGTAACCGGGGAGCCGGCAGTCAGACTTAGGACAGACGGGCAATGCCGGGGAAACGGTCGAATCCGGAGTCGAGATCGCTTGAGGGAAATTCGTATTGTGCTGCTCGGCGGACCGCTTCGAGCTTTTTTTCGAGATTGCCGCATGATGTCGAGACGCTTACTCATGTGATGAGTATAAATGACTCATTGATGAGTCAACGTCGCCCCGCTACCCACTCCCGGATTCTCACGCTCTGCCCGGAGGGGCCGGGCTCTCTTCAACTTCCCTGTCAAGTATTTCCCGCAAGATGACTTGCCAGTTCGCACCCCGCGTGCGGTCGCAAAGAGTTCTATAATTCACACTTCCCCGGGGGAGCGTCTCTATGGCTTGGTCTACTCCCGTGCGTTGTGTGCTTGTTCCCTTGCTGTGCTCCCTTTCATGCTTCGCTCAATCGAAGCCTATGGCTAAGAGTGTTGCCCCTGTTAAGTCTGTCCCTGCGAAACCTAAGCTCACTCCGGAGCAACAACGCGGGCTGCGGTTGCTGAAAGCCAGTGAGGGAGAAGCCACGGGTTTGCAACCGGAGATGCGGGCCTTCGTTTTGTGGCAGGTCTCGCATGGATACACGCAGTTACTTCCACAGAAAAGCAAGGCCACCCTGATCGAGGCCATCAAAGTCAGTGAGTCGGTGGAGGACAGTCCGCCGGAAGGGTGTGAGTGGGACGTCTGCCGCATGAAGTCGTATTTGCAAAGTCATCTCCTGGAAGAACTGATGAAGCGGGATGAGCCGACCGGGCGTTACGACGATGTCGAGCAAATGTTGCCGCGGCTCGAGGGGAGAGAGGGAGTTGCTGACCGCGCGGCTGGTGATTAAGTATGCGGAAAAGAATCAATTTGCCAAAGCGCGAGCGCTGCTCGATCAAGTGGGAGATGGATCGGATTATCCTTACTGGGCGGCGGAAGAATTAATGGTGCACGATTCTCATCCCGAGGATCGCCTTGCGCTGTTCGACCAAGCAGTGTCACGTTTCCGGCAGGAGCACGATGCGGTTCCGCAGAGCAGCGATCTCGCGACCATGGTCATGCGTTTCTCGCACGATCTGCCCCCGGGAACGGTGCTCGATGCCGTCTATCAGATTCTGGCGCGGGCCAAGGATCAGGATGAAGAAGAGAAGGCTCGCGTCGGCGTGAATGCGCCAAGCGGCAGCGTGTATTTCGATTCGCGTTACCAGTTACGTCTCTTCCAACTACTCCCGGTGTTGGAAGATCTGGATAAAGCGAAAGCCGAAAGCTTGTTGCGTGACAATGCCGAAGTCAGTCACGCGCTCGACCAGTTTCCGCGCGGCCCGCAGTCAATGGATCCCAAGTCGTATGGCGACACGCCGCTGCCCAAAGATGAATATGGCACCGCGGATGTGGACATGATAGTGAGCAAAGATCCGGCGGGGGCGGCAACCGAGCAGGCGGAGGATCAGGAGATGGCCCGGATCGAAGGGCAGTTTGAAAAGATTGCGCGCGAAGCGGAAAAAGATCCCGAGCAGGCTTATCAGGACGCGCTGGAGGTGCCGCTAAAGACTCCCTATGGAGGAGATTCCTTCGCACCGCGTGTCCAGGCGCTGCAATGGGTCGCGAGAGATGGGGTCAAGAAGAATCCGGAAATCGCCAAGAAGGCGATGAACGATCTGCGCAAGCTGGCGACCGATGAAGATATCGCAGTCCAGGCGCGGGTCCTACCGGTGGTACCGAACTTTTATATCGAAGTCGGTGACATGGAAGAAGCAAGAAGCAGCATCAAGGATCTGATGAAATTGGCGGACAAGCTCTACGCGCGCGATGTGGACTCTTCGGATCCGAACCTGGTGTTTAAGGGCGTGTGGCCTTCGACGGCTTTGTGGCGGCGCTGCGTGCAGTTTGCGGCCAAGATTTCTCCGGAGTCCGCGGAAGAGATTGTGGCGCAAGTGCCAGATGCAGAGATACAGACATTTGAGCGGGTGAATTACGGCGCGACCCTGGCAGGCGCAGAACCGTTTCGGGCTTCGATGATCGAGTGGCACAAGGGCGGACGTCACGCGGGAGTGATGTTCTGAAACCATTTTCGATTGTCGATTTTCGATTGTCGATTGAAAGACCTATTCCTCCTGAACTCCCAGTTTCTTGCCAGTGTTGGGACGCGGAGGGCGAGCGCCACGCCACATCCTGTTCTCTACCCTCCGCTGACTTCTTTGGCCCATTGCATGGCCTGCCAGTAGGCGTCGGCAACTTCACTTTCACTGAGGTGGAGGAGGCGAGAGAGTTCTCCTGAGCTTTGCCATTCGCCCGATTCCTGGGCCAGCATGAGTTGATAGAGGGGACGCAAGCGGCTGGCGCCTCCAAGTAACACCGCTTTCGTCTCGTGATCGAGCGGGACTTTATCGAGCACATCGGCCATGGGGATTTCGAGCATGGCGTCCATGAGCGAGAGCAGGCCCATCAGGAATAAATCGGAGTCTCCATGTTGCAGGCGAGGCGAGAGCAGTTCGCAGAAGCGGGCACGCACCAGTGCGGAGGTGACTAACTCGCTCGACTTGCCTTGGCCCGCGCCGAGGGTAGCGATCAGACGGATCCAGCGGCGGGTTTCGCGTTCTCCTAACATCGAGAGCGCGTGGCGGATGGAATGGATTTCGCTCGAGAAGGCGAAGACCGCCGAGTTCATATAGCGCAGGAGGCGGTAACAGATGGAAGCTTCGCTCTTGATGACGTCTTCGATTTCTTTCTCGTCGAGTTCAGGCCTGGCCACGGCCTGCAGCATGCGCACATAGTTGAAACGGTTCTCCGGGATGCCGTGCGTGGTGAGAACTTCGGGCCGCTGGAAGAAGTATCCCTGAAAGTAGACAAAGCCAGCGTCGCGTGCTTCGATGAATTCTTCGCGGGTCTCGACTTTTTCCGCCAGCAGGCGCGAGCGCCATGGCCCATATTTTTTCACCATCGCGACCCGCTGGGCCGGAGTGGTGAGCTTCATATCAACCTTGATGATGTCGGCGAGGTCGGTCATCGATTCCCTGGGATCGTCGGCGACGAAGTCATCGAGCGCGATCTGGTATCCCGCAGCCTTGAGACGCTGGCAGGCGGCAATGACCAGGTCATCGGGTTCGACCGACTCGAGGACTTCGACCACGGTCTGTCCCGAAGGCAGTAGAGTGATGTAGTCCTTGAGCAGAATCTCGCGAGTGCAATTGATGAAAGCGCGTCGCCCGGCGCAGAGCACATCGAAACCGATCAGCATGGAGTGATCGACGGTCGAGCGCGCAGCGGCATCGGCGTCTTTGCCGTTGAAATAGTTTTCGACTCCGTCGCGAAACAGCAGCTCGTATCCGAAGACCTGCTCTTCGCGGGTCAGAATGGGTTGACGAGCTACGTAACGGGCGGAGGCGGTGCGTTCGGCGGCGGGCTTGGTACCAGCAGAGATGGACACTTCGTAGCCATCGGCAGAAGGAGCAAAAACTTTAACTTTCGGGGAAGATTGCGATGATTCTTGGAGTTGGATACGCTGAGAACCAGCCCGACTAGAGAATATTTACACTTTGGCTGCCATCGTGGGCCGGGACATCCTATTTCCGACGGAGAGATCAAAATCGGCCGACCCGGCGCCGGCGCCGCGATCAAGGTTCGTATGAAGTATTCACTGCGTTGCCACCACCCATCGAATATTTGGCGATCGGCATAACAAACCTGGAGCGGTTGCCATTGGTTGTTGCAGCATGCAAGGTCGTTGTTATCGACGGTAGACGGAGCGCCATTCTCGCAAACAGGTTGGGATTCTTCAGCGACGTTGACCGCCACCAAACGGGTGTCGACCCGAAGTCCCTCGCCCAACAGCTTTAGCGCACTTTCTTTGGCGCTCCAGAGCAACATAACAAGTTGCGTTCGTTGCTCAGGAGATACCCGCGAGATCGTAGCTCGTTCTTCGGTCGTGAAATAGTCATCAACGAAACACTCGCTCCGAGTCTCAATCAACTCCAAGTCACACCCCAAAGCTGCACCGGAAGGCGCTACCGCACAAATTGCACGGCCCGAACTGTGGCTAATTGAAATCTCCACGGGAGCACTCTGCTTCTTGAACCAGGCTCGGGGCGCACCCGAAGGCGCAGGCAGTATTTGTATTGCGGCGAGATCAGAAGCGCGTCCCGTGAGGCTCAGATAGGCCGCAACCGCCCGCTTTGCAGTCCATCGTCCCAATCGCCAGTCGGCGCGGCGCTTGGGGAAGCGCATGCCGCTAAGGAGAAGCATTTCGTCAGGGCCCAACCAATTTTCATCCGACGGCACGGATGCTTCGGTTTGCTCCAGCCAATAAATATTCATCTGTAGACCCAATCTGAGAGACGAAAGCAAGGAACATGAACTAGGCGGCGGTATCGATTTCGTCCAATGCTTTGGTGTCCTTGCCCTCCAGCTCCGCGCCCATCGCACGCTCAACCGCGTTTATCAGATAAGGGCGAAGATTCGCGGGTGGAAGTATGTCGCGCAAGGCCCCCACCTGTCGGGCGCGATGCACGTTGTGCACGTGGTCGAACTCATCGGCCACTTCGCCTAGCTTCTCGGAATGTATGACTTTATAGAGTTCATCCCATTGGGCGCGCAACTCTGCCTTATCTGCGCCGACGGCCTTGTCGATGGATTCCTTGAGTGCTTCCAGTCGCGCATCTTTGCGAGCCCTGGCGTCCACTTCGCCCGCGAATACAACCGCTGCCGCTGGGGCGCCACCTATGACCGAGGCGTAGGTTCCTTCTAAAGCAACCACCTCGAGATTTTCGTTCAGAGCTTGCGAGAAGACGACGTACGCGCCGCCGTGATAGCGGGAGATCACGCAAAAGATCATCGGACCTTTGAAGTTCACCACCGCTCGTCCGATCTCGGCGCCGTATTCAAGTTGCAGTTTCCGCATGGACTCTGGAGAACCATCAAAGCCCGACAGGTTTGCCAGAAGGACCACGGGCCGGTTGTTGCTGGCCGCGTTGATCGCACGCGCCACTTTCTTGGAAGAAAGAGGAAAGAGCGTACCGGAGGTCCACCGTTCCGGCCCGTCGGCTGGGGCGAATCCCATCCTTGGCACCGGCTTCGATTCGATGCCGATAAGGCAAACCGGATAGCCTCCGAGATGGGCATCCCACACCACGGCGGTCTCTGCTCCTCGCATGCCAGCCCAGCGCTCTAGAAGAGGAAGATCCTGGTCTGCAGCGGCCATCATGACATTGCGAATATCGAAAGGCTTCTTGCGTCCAGGATTGGTGGCGTCGGAAAAAATTTCGCCTACTTGAGCGAAATCACTTTCGTTTCCGTTCCTGTGCGGATACAGCTGGACGTCTCGGTCAATAGGATCGGTTGTAATCGCCTTTCTGGGGAATCTCTCGCCCGGCGCCACGTAGGTGTGTTCGTAATGCCTCATGAGGATATGGCAAGCCTCTTCGATGTTTCGCGCCCAGTACTGTGCCTGCCCGTTGAGTCCCATAATGCGGTCGTAGCCACCGATTCCGAGATTGTCTTCCGCAGAAATACTGCCCGAAAATTCGAGTGCCCGCTTCCCAGTAAGCACCATTGCAGCTTTGGGTGTCATGATGAGAATGCCGCGGGTGTGCATGAGCATCGTGGCTTCGGCGTTCCAGTAGGGTTGCGCCCCCACGTTGATACCGTTGACCACCAGGTTGACTTCTCCGCCCGCTTGGGTGAACTCGATCAAGCGGCGCAGGACGCGGGCGATCCAATCCATGTTCTCCACTCCGCTCTCCATCGAGATCTTCGCACCTGCGGAAATGGGGAACCATTCGACCGGCACTCCCTTCTCTTCCGCCAGGTCGAGAGCTGCAAGAATGCGCCGGCACTCCGGTTCTGCGATCGCGCCCAGATCTCTTCCCGGATCTCCCATCAGCAAGACACGTGTCATGCCTTCGGGATAGCGGCCTGTGAAGTTGCGGATCAAGCCGACAACGATGTTGGCCTTATTCTTTCCGTGGGGACGCTCAACCGGTACTAATCGTCCTTCGGCATCCAGATCATGTTCGAAGAAAACACCCTCGGGAAACTCCGCGCTCGTGTCCTGCGGCGTGGGTGTAAGCATGCTGATAAGTTCGTATGGATAAATGAGCCCACGCTGCCGCATGCGCACGACTTTCTGGTCATACTCTGTCAATGGCTTAATGGGCTGCAATTTGTTGGCTGGCCGGAAGGTGATCAGCGGTTCGCTGCCTCCTGGGCTGGAGATGCGCACGACCATATCACGCAAAACTCCGGTTTCCGGGTTGGCAATACGAGCGCGGACGACCAGTTGCTCAAGCCCCAGGCCTTCTGTCTCCGGAGCTAGTCTGCGCACGATGTCATGCAATTCTTCCGGAGTTAGATTGAATGGCGGCCAGACGTTAAGCAATATCCGGTTCCAATAGAGGCGCTCATTGGGTCGACGATGCGATTGAAATCGCCGGACGCTCGCGAGTGCTTCCATCAACATTCGTTCCAGGTGCGGCAGTTGCACGATGCGTCCTGAGATATCTCTGACCGGCGTCAGATCGCGAACCTCAGCACAGGCAAAAAGCCGCTCGTCCTTAGGGTTGTCACGCGCAACCGCGTGCAGGAGATAGACATCTTCAGGCGACGGCAGGCGTTCGATCTTGAAATTGTTAAGCCGCCAGAGATGGAGCCGCTTGCCCATCATGGGATGGATGCCCCGGTAAGAACTTCTCTTCTTCGTAGGAATTTCCGCAAAGACGATAAGTACAAAACTGCACCCCCGCCGTGCCTAGGCCATGGCTCGGCCCGGCAACTGCCGCCGTAATGCGGCGGATCGAGCGGCCAAAACCAGTTTGGTTCAGGCTCCGGCAGAGTTCCTGCTGTGCCGCTTCGGGGTCATCCACCGGGGTGGTCTGCCAAACATAGAGATCGATCGCGACATCGTCATCCACGGGCACTTGCGCGATCATGGGAACCATCGTCCGGAGCGCCTCGCTCAATTCGGCATGTTCAGCGTGCGTGGTGAAGACGTGAATACGCTTTCCCTCGTGGTCGTACTCCGCGGTTACAAAACAATGTCCGTCGACGACCAAAGCGCGAGGGTCGAGAAGAGAGCGAATGCGGTAATGTCGCGAAAGCAGCACTTCCAGCATGACCTGGCGCAACGGGTTATGGGCCGTTGCAAAATAGCCGGAAAACAAAGACACCAGCGGCTGCGGGCATTCGACGAGGTCGCGAACTCTCTGGCTGCGATCCTGACCCTCTGGGTCGGCAGCAAGATGAGCCAGATCAGCTTCGGCTCGCTCGTAGACCTGTCTTCGCGCCTGCTCAAAAACCGGCCGATCAAAATAGCGATAGCGCACTTCCCTGGCAAGATCAGAGAGAACTGGAAATAGTCCGCGGGTCGTGAGGATCAGACCATCGAGAAGTGTCCGAAACGAATTTTCGCTGTGCCCTCGCGAAGTTTCGAAGCTTCGCAGGCGCGACTCCAGCACGACCTGTATGGTAGCGACCTGCTGATCGACGCGTTGGTGCGATTTGAAAATCCATAGCAAACTCTGTTCCAGTTCCGCCGTGCGGTCCAAGGTAAGCACTCCGTAATGGGCCAGCGCCCGGCGCAGGCATTTCAAGAAAGATGGCGGCAACCCCTCCCCGCAACTGCTCAAACTGCGCAAATAGGAAAACAGGTAGGCTTCAGCACTTGGTCCTTCGGCCCCACTTGGATCGTCCGCCGATGGCAGATGGTCGAACAAAGCGCAAAGGTCCACGAAGATGCTGAGGATCTCCTCCTCCTCGCGCCTTATTTCGTCGCTCTCTGCGGGGCAATCTCGATTCCATTCCGCGAACACCCGGCTACTGCTGATGGGGTTTATGTCGAAACCCAGCATGAGTTGCCGGATATCCTCCAGGTTTTGGCGGCAACGAGATCCAACCGTGACCATCCTGCCGTCAGAAGGAATCGACTCTCCCAAGGCCACCCGGCCCCCAGTCACGTTGGGATCGGTGTTCGCGTTGGGTTCAATCCGTACTAGCGGAGCGCCGGTGTCCACCTGCACATTGGGGATCGTCATGATCTGGCGCACTTTCCCCGAAAATGGGGCGACGACCGGCATTTCCATTTTCATCGCTTCGAGCACAGCTAATCGATCGCCGACTTCAACCGTGTCCCCCACTTTCACGCAGACGGAAACCACAACCGATGGTGACGGTGCGTGCACGACTCCACCATCATCTCGATCAACTTGATGACAGACGCCGTCCACTTCAATCCGGTAGCTCAAACCTTGTAGCGCGGCGACGACGTGAAACCGGCGGCCGAAAACCGCCACCCAATATTCAAAGCGCCCCACTCGATCGACGCGAGCGTCGACAAGCGACCCATCTAGTTCCACGCGGTAGTGATTGAGGCCCACGCGATACGTCTTGAGAGAATACGGGCGCCCTCGATAACTTAGTTCGACAGTGCGGCCAATCTCACTCCGCACGCTTGGACGCAGGCGCGCAGCCGAGGCGTAGAACTGCATCTGCTCAACCGCGAATTGAGCTTCGTATCCCTCAATCGCTGCAGAAATCAGAGCTACGTCAGCGTGGTGCGGCGTGCTGCGGTCGCGACTCGATGTCAGCAAGTCCAACCATCCGGCATCGACTTCTCCGCTGTTCACTTCGGGGCGGCTCAATATATCCAGCAACAGTTCTTTATTGGTGCATTGGCCGTTGATGATGACAACGCTTTCGCGCAACGTCCGTTGCAACCGGGATAGTGCTTCGCTTCGACTGTAGCCATGGGCAGTGAGTTTGAGAATGGCGGTATCGAACTCAGGCGGGATGACATCACCCTCTGCAACGGAGGTGTCGACGCGTATGCCGGCCCCCATTGGAATCTTCAGCCGTTCAATGATTGCTGAAGGGGGGATCGAATCGTCCTTCGGATTCTCGGCATTGAGTTGCACCTCGATGGCATGGCCGCTTGCGCGCAGCGGCTCTCCTTCCAGGTGGCCGCCCCGTGCGACGTGAATCTGCATTTTGACGAAATCGCGTCCGGTGATGCATTCGGTGACAGGATGTTCGTCTTGCAATCCCGTCTTCATATTGAGGAACAAGGCGCGTTGGCTCTCAGGTTCGTACAAGAATTCCACGACGCCCGCGTTGGAATAACTCGCCTGCTGACTCAGCCGCACCGCCATTTCGCGCAGCGACTGATCCAGTTGAGGAGAAAGAACAGGCGAGGGCGATTCGACGACGATTTTCCGATGACCAAACTGGATCGTGCAGTCGCGCACGGGGGCGGTCCACGCAGTTCCGTAGTGGTCGGCGATAATCGGGACTTCGACTTGACGTGCACTTTGGATCCATTGCTCCATAAGCACCGTCGGATTGCCAAAGACTTCAAACCACTCGGACCGCGCGCTCTCAAAGGCGTGCCGGAGTTGATCTGCCGAGTCCACGCGGAGAACTCCGTGGCCGCCGTTTCCCGCAGCAGCCTTGATCACCAGCGGATATCCCAACCTCCCTGCGTGACGGCGGGCCTCCGCGACGGTTTCAACCGGTCCGCCGCTCCACGGCACTACTGGAATGCCCGCTTGTTCAGCCAGACGTTTCACGCCGATTTTGTCTTCTAATCGCCGTATTACTTCGCTATCCGGGCCAATGAATACGACGCCGAGTTCTCGACATAAGTCCACAAAGTCCGCACCGAAGGGGGCAAGTTGCCAGCCCGTCCAGACGGCGTCGGCGTGCGACATCACCAATGCACGCTTGATCAGTTCATAGTCGACGGAAGCCTTCTCTGATCGATGCCGGTACAGGTCGATGAACTGAGCAGCCCCGAGGGGCAGAGCCTCATCCGCCTCCCGAACGAACATGGCATGGCGATCGGGCTCGGCGAAGAGCGCGATTGTCCTCAGCGACGTACCGTGCTCCTGATTGAACTCGCGCACCGCATGGATGAAGCGCATCGCTGCTTCACCCCGAGTGATAATAGCCACGCGCTGAAATTCGTGGTTCATAAAGTCTCCGATCAGAAGACCGTCGCGAGAGTCGTATTTTTATATGTCACGCCACGACTGCTTCCAGTGCCATCGCGGATTGCAGCGCCTTCAATCGTTCGGGATCGACGGCGTTGGCAAGTGCGACTGTGCGATAGCCGCGCAACTGCATATAGAGATTTCCGGCGCTGTCGATCACGTCGGCGTCGAAGGTTCCGGGGCCGGGATCAGGAGTGATCACCGCATACAACCGTTCCGCGGTTTTACCGGGCGAGCACAGCCAGACCACTTCGTCGACGTGCTGCGGCAAGCCCATGCGGCCTTGCACTCCCATTTCCCATAACCCGGCAGTTTGGAAACACAACTCGATCAATCTCGGAGCTGCGAGTGTTGGCAGATCGGCGGGATGATGATTGTCGGGTAAATGATTCGACAACAGGCCCACCATTCGCTGACCGTCCCACCAGGCACGTTCGATGACTTGGTACGCGGGACCGTGGAAGTAAAGACGATAAATATCAGCGGCTTCAATCACCGATCCGTTGGGGGTTCCCATGGCAGCCGTGGTGATGGCAGCTGGCAGATTTTTTGTGAGACGCACACGCCCGGTGAAGTGGGTGGTGATTTGCATTTCTGGTTGATTCGGCAGGCTGCGGTGACCAATAAGGCGGCAATCCGCGCAAAGGCGATTGCTTTCCGAGCGCAGCAGAACTTGGGTGGTTACGCTACGCGGCTCATTCCGGTAGAACTTGAACGGAGCGAGGAAATTCACATCCTCGATCGATGCAATACTCCAGCCAGGAAGCAGGGCCAGCGCGGCCTCGGCAAAGGCTTCGATTCCCATGACACCGGGGAGAACGGAGGTGCCATCGATCTGGTGGTCGTGCAGAAACGGCTGGACGTTCGGATCAAGCTGGGTTTCGATAGTGATACCGTGCTGAATGGTGAATGAACCGAGTGTGCCAAGCATGGGTCCACGTTTTTCAGTGGACGCTGCGGAGACCTGAAGTCCGCCAGTAATATCCCATTCGTTGAGCAGGGCGCCGAGCCGCTGTCCAATGACAATTTCACCGCGTGTCCCGCCCACGGTGAGTTCGCGGCGAATCAAAGGAACTCCGGCCTCAGGCGGCAACATATCGATGCCCGCAAGTTCCATCATCTTGGGGATGGAGCCGCGAGTCGCCATGCCGATACCACCCCATGCGGTCCAATCAATGACGATGCCGCGGGTGGCGGGGCGAGTAGTCCGGAAACTGGAAGTAATCTTGCACAGCAAATCGTTGGCCGAGCTGTAATCGGTCTGGCCTCCGTTGCCGAAGCGACCGGCGATGGAACTGAATGCGACGGTTGACGAAAGCGGCATATCGCCGATGGCGTGAAGCAGGTTGAACCATCCGTCGGCCTTGACGTCGAAGACCAGATCGAACTCATTGGCATCTTTGTCGGGAAGGAAGTGGCTGCGTTCCAGACCGGCGGCGTGCAAGAGGACATCGATGTGTCCGCTACGCTCTCGCACTTGCTGGATGATCTTGTTGACTCCATCCGCGTCAGTGAGGTTGACGCTGAAGTAGTGGACTTTGCCACCGGCATTTTTTACCGCGTTGATGGCGGTGACTGCAGCCTGGGCGCGTTCGAGAGCAGCTAGTTCCCTTTCGACTAGGGCCGGAGTAGCGCGCTCGCCGCGTGCCTGAATACGAGCGAACAATTCGCGCTTCAATCCTTCTTTGTCGGTGACGAAGCGCCGGAGATCAGGATTGTTCGGGTCCGGCTCGGGAACCAAGTCGAGCAGGTAGAAAGTCCCTCCGGAAGCAGCGGCAAGGTCGGCGGTGATCGCGGAGACAATGCTTCCCGCAGCCCCAGTGATCACGACGACGGTGTTGGAATCGAAGGTAAGGCCAGGGCGGCCATCGATCGCAGGTTGTTCCTGCAATCCGATGGTCCAACGCTGGCCTTGCTGATATCCGACTTCGAGCGCGCCGGGATCACGCAGTGTTTCTTCGATAAGAAGATCGGCGACTTCGGCGGAAGTGCGCGTAGCTTCGAAATCGACGGCTTTCACCAAGGCATCGGAGCGCTCGCGCTTGTACGTCTTGGTGAAACCTGTTACGGCGCCACCAAGCGGGGCAACCGCGCCGGAAGGATCGTAGCCGTGTTGTCCGCCAAGCCGGGTCGCTGAGACCAGGAAGGTGCCGGGAGGCGCGATGGACTCGTAAAGTGTTCGCATGGCCGTATAGAAGGATTTGACGCGAACGCGCAGCGCCTCACGCCACGAAGCAATGTTCATCGCATTGAGGGGTCCCTCGTCGTCGAGCGCGGGCAGCCAGTAGATTCCGTGGATGGGCCCAGCGGCGAGCCAGGTTTTGAGGGATGCAATCAGATTGTCAGGGTCGAGAGCGGGTTCGATGACGAGGACCTTCACTCCCCTCTCTACCAGCCGTTGACTGAGTGTGCCCGCTACTCCTGCTTTGTCAGGCATGATGACAACGCGGCGACCGGCGCTCAAAGGGACGCCAGTCGACTTGCAGAGATTGAGCGATGGACGCAGAGTGGGTACGGGCACGCGCCGCGGAATGCGATCTGCCGCATCGAAGCTGGTGAGCAGCGCGCGCTCAACGGTTTTCTGCGCGGGAACGACTGGAGTTGCCGCACTTTGGCTAACCTGCCGGCGGTCGCGAGCAAATTTGATCACGTGGGCGAGCGTGGGGAAATCACGCAGCTTCAAGTTTTCGTCACGCGGGATGTTGTAGGCCGCGCGCACGGCGGCGAACATCTCGGCTTGCTTGACGGTATCGACGCCCAGATCCGCTTCGAGATCGAGATCCAAGTCGAGCATGTCTTTGGGATAGCCGGTTTTTTCGGCCACCATCTCGAGGACCTTTTCTTTTATGGACTCATCGGTAATGGCGGGCGTCAATACGGGCTCCGGCGCGGCCACAGGAGAGGCAGCAACCGGGTTCACAGGATTTGCGGCAATCGGGGCTGGTTGACGGTCGCGAGCAAACTTGATCACGTGGGCGAGCGTTGGGAAATCGCGCAGCTTCAAGTTTTCATCGCGCGGGATCTTGTAGGCCGCGCGCACGGCGGCAAACATTTCGGCTTGCTTGACAGTGTCGACGCCGAGGTCGGCTTCGAGATCGAGATCCAAGTCAAGCATATCTTTGGGATAGCCAGTTTTTTCGGCGACGATCTCGAGGACCTTTTCTCGAATCGAATCATCTGACACAGCCTGCAGAACCGGGGCCACGGTTGCCACCGGCGCGGCAGACTGGGGCGACGGAGGGGCCGTTGAGGCGACCAGATCGGGACGATTCTCTAACACGAAACGGATCACGTGCGCGAGCGTCGGATAATCACGCAGCTTCAGATTCTCATTCCGCGGAATGTTGTAAGCCGCTCGTACGGCAGCAAACATCTCCGCCTGCTTGACGGTATCGACGCCAAGGTCGGCTTCGAGATCGAGGTCGAGGTCAAGCATGTCTTTGGGATAGCCGGTCTTTTCTACCACGAGTTCCAGAATGCGCTGTTGCACGTCGCCACTAGAAACATTCGGGGAAAGTGTTGCGGCGGGGACGTCGACGGCGGCTTTTGTTTCTAGCGTTTCTGTTTTTAGAGCGGCGGCGATGGGTGACGCCTGGGCAGCCAGGTCAGGACGGCGGTCGTACACGAAGCGGATGACGTGAGCGAGCGTGGGGAAATCGCGCAATTTGATCTGATCGTCACGAACGATGCCATAGGCCTCGCGGACGGCAGCGAACACTTCCGCTTGCTTGACGGTGTCAACGCCGAGATCAGCCTCAAGATCCAAATCGAGGTCGAGCATGTCGACTGGGTAACCAGTCTTCTCCGCTACCAGGGCGAGCACGCGCTGCTTCACCGATTCTGTATTTGCGATGGCGACCGCAGCCACTGGTTGAAGTTGCTGAGGCGCGGGCTTGGGTGGCTCCGGCACAAGTACGGTCGCCACTGGAACGATCCGCGCAGTAGCGGCCTGGTCCTTCATGCGCAGCGTGCGATGGACGACTTCGAGATCACTGCCGGGATGACCCGTGACGCTCTTCATCCACGCATCCCAGACATCTGTGTCAGCAATGCGATAGGTATAGCCCAAATCATTGGGGCCGCGGCGCACTCCATCCTTGCTCTTCACCCAGTGCAACAACGTCATGCTGATTTGCGATCCGAAACCTGCACCGAGATGCAGCGCGTATTCGATGGGATAGCTCCCGCCTTTCGACAAATTGAGCGGCCCGAGTTCGGGGTCGACCTCCTTGAAATTGGCGACGGGCGGCACGAATCCGGTCTCAAGCGCCTTCACCGCGACGACGTCTTCAATGCCGGTCCCCATGGCGTGGCCAGTGAAGCCTTTGGTATTGGCGATGACGATGCGATCGGCCAGTTCTCTGAAGACCTGGCGCAGGGCAAAGATTTCTGCGGAGGCGCTGCCGCCGCGCGCGGGTGTGTAGGTTTCATGCGATACAAATACGGTCTGCGGAGCGATTTGCTGGCGCGAGATGCCATGGCGGGTTTCGGCCTGGGCGATCAGGCTTTCCATGACCCGGCCGATATGCTGGACATCAAGGCGGCTGCCATGAAACGCGCTGTTGGCAGTGACCGCGCTGAGCACTTCGCAAATGGGCTGAATGCCACGCTCGCTGGCGGCTTCGGCGCTTTCGACGACCAGCGCCGCAGCGCCCATGCCGACGATCAAACCATGGCGACGGCGATCGAAAGGAATGGCAGCTTCGGTGACAGTTTCGTCGGTGGCCGCCGCGCCGCTGGCGAGGAATCCTGGACCAAACCATTCCAGCATGTGGTCGGAGGTCACGTCATCGGCTGAGATCACAATCACGCGGCTGCAACGCCCGGCGCGAATCCAGTCCTGGGCCAGGGTAATGCCTTGCGTAGTGCTAGCACAGGCTGAGTTGATTTGCGTGTTGGGTCCGCGAGCGCCGATGAATTCCGCAAATTGCGAGTGCCCCATGGAAAGGACCTTGAACAGGAAACGGCGGTCAAAGATATAGGGATCCTTGTCGATTGCGGCTCGCACTTCCGCGATGCGACGATCAATTTCGAGCACGACCCTGGAGTGTCCGTTGCCTTCGACGGCGCGGGACCGCAAGCTCTCGAGCATAGCCAATTGCTCACGGCGGGCGTGATCGGCGTAATAACGCGACATCTCATCGGCGAATGAGTCATAGCCGGGGAAGGCAGAGGCGAAGATGACGCCGGTGTCGTCGCGCAGAGCATCGGGCAGGCTCCAGCGATCAGGCAACTGAGTACCCTTGGTGGTGGTCTTGTAACGCATGACTAGGGGAATACCGGCATCACGCAGGGCATCGATGCCTGCGCCCATCGCAAGACGGGTGACGCGATCGAGGGCAGCCGCGCGATCGGCGGAGACGCCGAATTCTTTCTCCAGATCGAACTGGCCACCGCGTCCCGCCAGCTTGATGACATCGGCGATATTGTCGATAGACTCGAAAGTGGGTCCGCCGTTGTCGCTCTTCAACAGGCGCGTGATGCGTTTATCGAGCATGGCTTGGCGAAAATGCTTAGGGATGTGAGCGATGAACTGATCGCCGCGTAGAATGCGACTAATGTTGGTGTCATCGAAGATGCGTTCGGTGCCGGGCAGGCCGAGAGCCGCTCCAGTAATGACCACGGGAACGTCTGCGGACCCGCCGTTAGAGCCATGGTAAACCTTCCAGCCACGCTCCAGAACATCGGCGAACATGTGTCCAAGTTCGGAATAACGGTCTTCCTTCAATGGCTTCGAGGGGGTAACCGGGATAGCTTCAGAAGTTTGCGCAGGCACTGCGTCGGCGATCCCGCGGCCTAATCCTGCGGCATAGAGCGCACACAACGCCTGGTTGAATGCCGCGATGTCGCCGATCTTGGGATGGTTCGTGAAAAGAGAGACCACATCGTTGTGTTCTTTGAGCACGTCCTCCGCGAAACCCTGCAAGGCTTTTTTCGGACCGACTTCCACAAAGACACGAGCGCCAGCAGCGTAAAGAGTGCGCAAGCCTTTCACGAATTGCACGGGCGAGGCGACTTGTCGAGTCAAGATGTCGAGCATTTTGGGGACAACATCGGGACCCATGGGATAGAACTCACCGTCAACGTTGGCGACGATGGGTAGCCGCGGAGATTGAATACGCAGACGCTCGAGCTCTTTACGCAGAGGCACTCCGGCGGCGGCCACAATGGAAGTGTGAAAAGCGTGACTCACCGGCAAAGCCACCGGCTCGTAGCCGGCTTTCTCGAATGCTTGCATGGCCTGTTCGACGGCCTTGCTGGCACCGCCGATGACAGCTTGAGAGCTGCTATTGATGTTGGCAATGACGACGTATCCGTCGATGGTCTTGAGGATTCGTTCCACCTCGGTAAGGGGCGCGAAGACCGCGGCCATGCGTCCGTTGTCATCCATTGCCACTTCGGTCATGCCGCGACCACGGGCACTCACTGCTTCCAACGCGTCGTCGAAGGACAGTGAGCCTGCGGCTACAAGCGCTCCGTATTCGCCAAGGCTGTGTCCCATCGTCATGTCTGGCTTGATGCCGTAAGCGGCCAAGAGACGAGTGAGAGCTTCATCGGTCGCGAGCACCGCGGGCTGCGTGATGGCGGTCTGGCGAAGATCTTCTTCGGCTTGAGCCACGGCGCCCGCGTCGGATTGATCCACGAAGATGAAATCCGTAAGCGGCTTGCCTAGAAGCGGAGTCATCACACGATTGGCTTCGGCGAAGGTTGCGGAAACAATCGGCTCAGCGGTGAATAGCGGACGAAGCATATTGGCGTATTGCGAACCTTGTCCGGTGTAGAGGAATGCGACTTTGGGCGCGGGGCCGCTGCCGCGGAAAATACCTTGCGCGCGCAGCGCTTTCCAGATGGGCGCCTGGTCGGCGGCGAGCGCCTTCAGCGCCTTGGCTGACTTGTCGAGCAAGTCGGCAGCATCGGCGTAATCGATCGCCAGGCGCTCGGACGCGCGCAAATCTTTTTCATCGGGAGCAGAATAATCTGGAGCGTGGCCTTCTTCCGCTGCTTTCTGCACCGCACGCAGGCGCTCGATGAGCTCAGCATTGGAGTCGCCGCCAAGCACCAGGGCACCACGCAGCGGTTTCTTCACGGAAGGAGTTTGCCCAGCGCTTCGGACCTCCGCCACAGACCCGGAGGAACGGGACAAGGGAGTTTGCTCCCCCGCATTCCTGGTATTCATATTGCCCTCATTCATTGCGACGGTTGGTAGTGCACCGATGGCGAGCGAGCGCTTGCCGTTTCCGTTTAGACGGTGGGGAATATATTCCTCGAGCACGACGTGGAAATTGGTTCCGCCGAAACCAAAGGCACTGGCGCCAGCGCGGCGTACCGCGTCCGAGGGCATTGTCCATGGCTTCAGCTCAGTGTTGACATAGAGCGGAGAGTGCACAAAGTCGATATCCGGGTTGGGGTGATCGCAGTGCACACTGGGTGGCAGAACTTTGTCGTGCAGCGCCAGCGCGGCTTTGAGCAGCCCGGCGGCGCCGGCAGCGGCTTTCAGGTGTCCAATATTCGATTTCACCGAACCTAGCGCCACGCTGTGGGGAGCAACGTGGAAAGTGCTCAGCACTTCGGTCATGCTCTGAACTTCGACCACATCGCCGACTTTTGTAGAAGTACCGTGGCCCTCAATGAAGCTGACGGTAGCGGGAGAGAGGCCGGCGTTTTGCCAGGCACGTTCGATGCTGAGTTTTTGTCCGATGGGATTGGGAGCGGTGATGCCCTTCCCCTTGCCATCGCTGGATCCGGCGATGCCGCGTAACACCGCGTAAATCTTGTCGCCATCGCGCTCCGCGTCGGCCAGACGTTTGAGCAGGAAGATGACAGAACCTTCGCCCATTACGAAGCCGTCGGCTCCTTCGGCGTAGGGCCGAGTACCGGATGCAGAGAGCGCACCAATCTTGCTGAACTTGACGTATGTGGACGCGCCCATATTGCGATCGATGCCACCGGTGACTGCGACATCGAAATCGTTTTCCACCAGGCCCTCGACCGCGCCGCTAAATGCGGCCATGGCCGAGGCGCAGGCCGCATCGACCACGTAGTTAGGGCCGTGAAAATTGAATGTGTTAGCCAATCGTCCGGCGATGCAGTTGGCTAGTTCGCCCGGCATCGTGTCTTCCGTCACATTAGGAATGCGATGAGTCATGCGGTGGTGCAATTCGCGCGTGATATCGCTACGCAAAGCCGTAGGCAGGGCCGCGAAACTAGCGCTCTCGGCGAGTTCATGGGCATACTCGGGGAAATACAAACGCAAAGCGGTGAAGTAGTGTTTCTCGCCCGCCATAGCGTTGCCCAGAATCACGGCGGTGCGATCGAGATTCAACGGACGCTTTGGGTAACCGTAATCTTCGAGCGCTTCACGCGTGCAGGAGATGGCCCACTTTTGGGATTCGTCCATGGCGTCGACCACCCGAGGCGGAATCGCCAAGTGCCACTTCATGGGTTCCCAGCGGTGCTCGCGTACCCATCCGCCAATCTTGGAGTAGGTCTTGTCGGGCGCATTGTGATCGGAGTCGTAATAAAACGCGGGATCCCAGCGATCGGAGGAAACGTCCGTGATGCTGTAACGTCCGGTTTTAATGTTCTCCCAGAATGCGGGTACGTTCGGAGCATCGGGCAAGACGGCCCCGACCCCCACGATCGCAATGGCTCGATGTGCGGTATCTTCCATGACGAGACTCCCAGGTTGAAGTGACGCGCCGGTCTTGACCGGCATCAGGCTGCGGTCTGCACTTTCGCCGCTCGGCTGTACAGAACGTCGGCGACATAGTCCATGTCATTGATCAGGCCTGCTTGCGCCTTGTGAATGGCGGGCAGACCCAGGCTCGTTTCAAACGCAGCCGTGTCGGCCTCGCTCACGCCGCTGGCGCCGATGATCAGGCGTAATCCTTCTTCGGCAACTTTGAGCGCGGCTTCGCGGGCGAAGACCCGGCTCACGGCCGCGAGTCCTATGGCATCGAAACGGCGACTGGTTTTTTCGTTGAGTTTGCCGTCTGCCATGAGCGCGGCGCGTCGAGATAAAGCTCCGGCACATTCTGCATAGGCAATCAGTTCGCCCAGGCGTAACAGAACATGCTGGTAGCGCGTGAGGCGTCCCACCCGAGCTCTCTCCATAATGTCGGCCAGGGCGTGCAACGCGAGAGCGGCGACGTTCGCACCCACTTCGGGATGTTGTCCGTGCAAAGTTTCGAACTTGCGAGCCTCATCGTGATAATGCTGCCCACGAGTTTTCAGGTGAAGCTGCCAGCGATCGCGACTGATGGTCATCTCCATGATCTCGGAGGTGCCCTCGTAAATGGTGGTGATACGAACGTCGCGACTGATTTTCTCGACCAGATATTCGTGGGTGTACCCATAACCACCCAGCGCCTGAATGCCGGCTTCGGCTGCGGCGTTGCCGGCTTCGGTGGCCATGTACTTCGCGATAGCGCCTTCGGTGTTTAAACTGCCTTCGCTGCCCGCATCAATGCGGTCGGCGGTTTCTTCGATGTAAGCGCGAGCGGCTTCCAGATGCGCTGCATGAGGGACGATCAGCTTGTGGGTATAGCCTTGCTTTTCGGAGAGCGGTGCGCCCGCCTGAATGCGTTTCGTGGAGTAAGGAATGGCACGATCGAGCGCGGCCCACCCGCCACCGAGACCGAAGGCGGCAACCATCAAGCGGGTGTAACCAAACACCGCTTGCGCTTGTGTCAAACCCTGGCCTTCAACTCCGCCGAGGAGCCGGTCAGCATCGACGTACACGTCGCTGAAAGCCAGGGCTGCCGTGTTGCTGAGTCGAATCCCGTGCTTGTCTTCGGGCTCGTCATGAGTGAAACCCTTGACGCCTTTTTCCACCACAAACCAGCTTGGACCCGCGGGGGTATTGGCCAATACCGTGTATGCGTCGGCGATACCGCCATTGCTGATCCATTGCTTGTTGCCGTTGATCTTGTAACCGACCACTTTCCCGTCTTGCATGACCCGGTCGGCCGTAGTGCGAAGCGACCCGAGATCGCTGCCTGCTTCCGGTTCAGTGGCGCCGTAGGCAAACAAGATTCCTTCGTCTGCGATGCGGCTCAGCCACAGCTTCTTTTGCGCCGGGGTAGCGCCCACCGTGATGGGATCGCTCCCCAGGAAGGTCGCAAGCACTGCGGTGGCGATCCCGAGGTCGATGTGCGCCATCTCCTCGCAAATGCAATAGACATCGAACGCGCCGCCACCCATACCTCCGAATTCTTCAGGGATGAATAGGAGTTGAATGCCCAGCTTGTCAGGGCTGCACATGTGGCGCACGATTTCGAGCGGGCATTCGTCGCGTTCGTCCAATTCGATAAGGGTTTCGTCGGGCAAGCGCTTCTTGGCGAAGTCGCGGAGGGATTTCAGGCTGAGCTTGAGTGTCTTAGGAGCAATCATCGATATGTCCTCACTTTGCTGAAGCGGTGCGCATTTCGCGAACTTTGTTGGTGAATTCTGGCAAGAATTCCAGCAGGTCATCGACGATGCCTATGTCGGCGACCTGGAAAATGGGAGCTTTGGAATTCTTGTTGATGGCGATGATGAAGGGATTGCCCTTGATCCCAGCGAGGTGCTGGAAGGCTCCGCTTATACCGCAGGCCAGGTAAACCTTGGGCTTTACGGTTTTGCCAGAGGTGCCGACCTGACGGGATTTCTCCAGCCACTTGGCATCCACCACCGGGCGGGAGCAACTGACAGCCGCGCCAAGGGCTTCGGCAAGTTCCTCTGCCATAGCGACGTTGTCTTTTTCCTGGATACCGCGACCGATTGAGACGAGCACGTTGTGCTTGGTGATATCAACGTCTCCCGCTTCGGCGACGACCGTTTCGAGATAACGCCGCCTCGCCGCCAGGACGCCAACTTCAGAAGACTTGTCGATCACGGTCCCATTTGCCGCCGCGGTTTCGAGCGGCTTGAATGCCCCCGGGCGCACAGTGATCACCGCGCCAGACGAGGTGTCGCAAGTCACGTGGGCGCTGACTTGTCCGCCGAATTCCTGGCGAATTAGTTTGAGTTTTGCGCCGGCCGTCCCCTCGATTCCCAAAACATCGGAGACACACGCTCCATTCATGCGGACCGAGAGTCCAGGTGCGAGATCGATTCCGAAATGCTCATGCGCGACTAAAAGGATGCTGCCCGGGGGCAGGATCTTTACCAGCGCCTGGCGCACCAGCTCGGCATTGGGATAGGCAAGGGACTCGTTCAAAACTTTCCAGATCTCGACATAGGTGTTGGAGAGGGTGGCGCACACCTTATCCAAGTCTGGTCCCGAGCCCATGACAAGCGCGGTCAGAGATGCAGAAGGATCGATTGTTCTTGCCGCGGCCGCCAGTTCGAGCGCCGAGTCATCGATGACGCCAGCCTTGTGAACGATATAAGCAAAAATGCGTGACATTACTTCAACCCTCCTTTGGCGGCTACCAACTCAAATAGTTTGTCGATGACCTCTTCTCTGCTGCCTTGGAGCATTTCGGCGCCCTTGCCCATGGCGGGCGTGAAGTAATCCACGCGCTGGACTTTTGTGGCAGCCAGTCCAACGATCTGCGGATCGAGATTCAGTTCGGAAACGCCCAACGTTGGAATCGGGATGGAAGCTACCTGGCGAATCCCTCGCATACCGACGTAACGAGGTTCGTTGATGCCAGTCTGTATGGAGAGCACACACGGCAGATCAATCTGGTTAACTTCCTTGTTGCCTCCAGCGATTTCGCGGCTGATCTTCAGCGTCTTGCCGTCGAGCAGTTCGATGGAATTCACCAGTGAGGCGAAGGGATAGTCGAGCATCGCTGCGAGCGTGCCCCCGACCAGAGCGCCGCCGTCTTCGGCTTGCACTCCGGTGAGGATCAGATCGTACGTGCCTTTCTCGACAAAAGCTTTCAGGATGGTAGCGATGCCGCGGGCATCCGATCCGGTGAAGGCATCGTCTGAAATCAAAACGCCGTGAGTTGCGCCCATGGCCATTTCGCGGCGCAGGACTTCCTCGTCGTCTTCCCCACCGACGGTGACAACGGTGACAGCGCCGCCAACCTTCGCGGTGATCTGCAGGGCCTCTTCGACCGCGTAGTTGTCCCATTCATTGATGGAATAGACGAGATCGTCACGTTCGATGTCGTTGCCCGCGGCATTCAGTGCGATCTCGTTTTCCGAAGTGTCGGGCACTCTTTTGACGCAAACTAGAATTTCCACCTTCAGCCTCCGTGAACTACGGTTTCAGATTCATTGGGGAGCACCATTTGCTTCTCAACCAGTTCGGTGAGATCGATGGCCGTCATCTTTCCTTCCAAACCCGCGACCTTAATGGCGTCTTCCACATTCACCATGCAGAACGGGCAGGCGGTCACGATGACGTTGGCGCCTGCCTCGGCGGCCATTTGCACGCGTTTCACTCCGATGCGCTGATCTTCCTTCGGTTCGTAAAAGAGCATGAGCCCGCCGCCACCGCAGCAGAACGAGCGATCACGGGAGCGAGCCATCTCGACACGATTCATGCCAGGAATCGCGTCGAGCACATCGCGAGGGTCGTCATAGACCTGGTTGTGACGCCCCAGGTAGCAAGGATCGTGGTAGGTGTAGACCTTATTCTCGTCGGTCCGGTGGAAGGTGATGTTGCCCGCCTTCACTTCGCGTGCGATGACTTGGCTGATGTGCTCAACTGGCGGCATGTCTTTGTAATCGTGTTTGAGCGCGTTGTAAGCGTGGGGATCGGCGGTGACGATGTGCTGAACGCCTGCAGCCTTGATGGCTTCGACATTGTGGTCGCGCAGGGCCATGAACAATGTTTCTTCGCCGAAGCGACGAACCTCATGACCGCTGTCTTTTTCCGCGGCGCCAAGAATTCCGAAATTGATCCCCAGGCGGTCTAGGATTTTCGCGGTGGCCCGTGCGATAGCCTGCATGCGGTCGTCGTAGGAAGTCACGCTGTCGACGAAATACAGAGTCTGGGCAGTCTCGCTTCCATCGAGGACCTTGACCTGGCAGTCCTGTTGGAATTCTTTGCTCTTGATCCAGTCGGCTTTCTTTTTTTCCATCTTGCCGTAGGGATTTCCCCGGCTCTCGAGCGCCTTGAGCGGCTTCTGCAGAGATTGCGGAACATTGCCGTCGTCAACCAGGCCGCGCCGCAGGTCGACGATCTTGTCGATGTATTCGACCAGCAGAGGGCATTCCTGTTCGCACGCCCCGCAGGTCGTGCAGGACCAGATTTCGTCCTCGGAGTAGATTCCGCCAACCAGTGCGGCTCCGTTGTTCGCCTTGCCTAGCACGGGATAATGCTCAAAGCAATAATCACGCGCCTTAATGGTGAGGAAGCGCGGTGACAGCGGGCGTCCAACAGCATTAGCCGGGCAATTATCGGAGCAGCGTCCGCAATCGGCGCAGGAATAAAAGTCCAGCATGTGCTTCCAGGTGAAGTCGTCGAAGGTCTTTACGCCGAAAGATTTCACCTGATCGAGTTGCTCGTCGGAGACTCCCCAGCGGACCGGCTTCAGGGTTCCGCGGTCTAACTTCGCGAAGAATATGCTGAACAGCGAAGTTTCCACGTGGAACTGAATTCCGAATGGGCGATAGCACAACAAGAAGAAAAAGGTGAGGTCATGCGCGAGATAACCGCCCAGATAAAGGCTTCTGAGGGTCCCCGACGGAACCGCAGCCAACAGTCTTTCGAGAATCCACGGCAGTGAGAGAAAGGCGAGAGATTCTACCGCTTGGCCTTGCTGCGCTTGAGCCGCCAACTTGCTGGCTTCGAAGACACTGTCAGCCAACATCAGGATCGCGATCAACGCTAGAAGAAAGACGGCGTCGCCCGTGTGGCCTATCCCATATTTTGCAGGCACTGCATAGCGCGCGGGTTTGAAAACGAGCCGTCGAACTGCCAGAACCACCATGCAGGCAAAAACAATCGTGGTGGCATACTCTCTAACCATCTCGTAAATGTGACCGACTATGGTGGCCCCGAAGAAGTTGTCTGAGAAGCCAAGAATCAGGGAGAACGCGCGCGTGGCGAGGAGAAGAAACCCCGCGAACACCAAAATGTGAATGACGCCCGCCGCCGGGTAGCGTGGATGTCTCCACTGCCCCAGCCAGAACTGGAAAACTTTTCCCAGTCTTTCCACGGGACGATCGAAGCGAAAGTCTGCTTGTCCCCGAAGCAACGGCCGCAGGCGTTTCGCCGCAATGTATGAAAAACAGGCGAGTCCGAGCAGGTGAATCACCAGGAACAAGATTCGCCCCTGGATCAACCAGTATGTCGATTCTGCGGGTAAGCGAATTCCCTCGACCATGAAGTTGTCATCTCCCACTGGACGAAGTGGAGAGAAACTCACGAACAACAAGTCAGGGCATCACGGAATTCGACCATTCACGTTTTTCGGAGGAATGACCGGTCAGGGAAGTCCTCGGCGACTAGGAGTGAGTTTCCGGTCGTGCGGCAGCGAATAAAGTTCCGCTGCTGTTTCGTTGCGACTCTATTAGAGCTCTGGCGATCGCGCGAAACGGGAAACGAGCCGAGTACTGTTGCTTGACTGTCCATATGCGGGCTGCCCCCAACCCAATGGCAGTGCTTTAAAGTCCCTGAACAAATTGGCAACCAGAATAAGTACCTGGGAGTCCAGCAGCGTCCGCTACAGCGGATCTGCGTTCGACAACATTCTGCTCCGCTTCCACAGCTAGGTCTGTGAGGTGGGACTTCATTCTCTGTGAGGCGGGTCACACGGTGACATGATTTGCGATGGGCCGAGTCGCCGGGGAAAGAAATCAGGTGTTGCCCTCGACGCCAGGTGAATCCCATTGGCCGCTTTCTGCGCAATCGTTCCATTCCGTCTCTGACGCTGGCCGGACGAACTCCATGGCACGCTCGGCAAGAGCGGTGATCGTCAGGCTGGGATTCACTCCTAGATTCGCGGCAACCACAGACCCGTCGCAAACGTACATGTTCTTGTAACCGAAGACGCGATGGTGATCGTCCACCACACCCTGTTCGGGAGACCCTGCGATCACGCAACCGCCAAGGCAATGAGCAGTGCCCGGAACGTCGAAGAGGATTTCCGGAATCATGCTCATTGCGGTGCCGCCAGTGAGGCGAGCAAACGTTTCCGCGAACTCATTTGCCTGGGGAATATAGGTTGGAACTTTCTGTCCTCGGCTGGCCAGAGATTTTCGGAAGGGCCAAAACCAGGGACGCCTCCAGCACATCTCCAGATCGCCTTCCGTCGCCTGCATGCAAAGCAGAACTACATTCTCACGCGCCCATCCAAAAGGTTGCAGGACGCGTAAGGTCCGAAATGGATGTCGCAGCAAACCGAACGTGAGATTTTTCAGCCAGCGGGTAATGCGCACGCGGCCCGGAGTGCCTCCGGTCAATAGAGTGGTGAGCATGCTCATCGTGTCGGAACCGCTCGGGTAACGAACTGCTTCGATGTGCGTGTGTTCGTCGACATAGATACCGGAACCAATCGCGACCCCTTTTGATAAGTCTTCGCGGCTTCCCGGTATGCGCACGGCAAGCAATGATTCGGAATTGGTGCGGACATGCTTGCCGAGCTGATCGCTGATTGCTGGCAGCAGGCCACTTTCTTTGAGATGGAACAGCAAATCCATGGTTCCCAACGAAGACGCGGAGAACACTACGCCGCGGCAGGTGAAACTTCGCGGATCCTTCGTGAACCAACCCGTGGATTTGACCGTCCGCACTTCGTAACCGGCGCGGCCATCGGCCATTTTGTTCAGGGGATTGACGTCTACCACTTTGGTTTCTGCGAGAATCCGCACTCCTCGGGTTTCCGCAAGATAAAGATAGTTCAGATCGAGAGTGTTCTTCGCTCCGTAGCGGCATCCCATCATGCATCCGCCACAGCCAATGCAAGTCGTGCGCGCCGGCCCTTCGCCACCAAAGAACGGATCAGGAACCGTGACACCTCCGGTCGCTCCTATAGGTGGTTGAAAAATTGCCACGCTGGTGCGGTAAAACGTATTTGCGACTCCGACTTCTTGCGCCGCAGCTTTCAGCAAGTGATCGGCGGGACCGAGAATCGTGTTTTCCACAACCCCCAGCATTCGAGACGCGACGTCATAGTGCCGCGGCATCTCTTGTTGCCATGCCGCGAGTCCGGTCCAGGATCCCGCTCGCCACACTCTATCCGGAGGACGCAGCAACGTGGTCGCATAGGTAATCGATCCGCCTCCAACCGCACATCCATGCAAGATGGTGACATGCCGGAAATAGCGGATGTTAAAGAAGCCGTTGAGCCCTAAGCTCGGGCGCCAGAACCAACGATGAAGGGACCAACTCGTACGCGGCAAGGTTTCGGGCGACCAGCGCTTGCCCATCTCCATCACTGCCACCCTGTAGCCTTTTTCTGCTAAACGGTAGGCAGCGACACTCCCCCCAAAACCCGAGCCCACGATCACGAAGTCAAAATCGAATTCGCTGTTGTGAGGCATCTCGCCAGCGTTCTACGCTGTCCGCGTGCTAAGCGACTACGCGTGCTTGAGGTTCGCTCTTCTCTTCCCTCACGGTGCTTGGTTCCGAGTCAGGTTTCGATGGAATGAGGATGGTCGGCTGTAAGGGGCGTCTTCCAGGCTTTGCCGCAGAAGTTCCACGACGATCGTTTTGTTTTGCCGCGCGTGTGGTTTTGTGGCGTGGAGAGGGGATACGCAGCGACTTGCGCAAGTCGACAAAGCTCTCAGTTAGAAATTTCTCCAGTCGCCAGAGATCTGGGGCAGCATGCACATCGCCCGTGAATCCGAAATATGCCGTGCCGTTGTAGGTGAGGACGGCGCAATTGATTCCGATGTCGCCCCCAATCGGCACATACGGGTAGAAGTGCAGCAGCTTGTGACCCAACAGATAGAGCGGAAACGCAGGCCCTGGGACATTCGTGCAAATGAGGTTGCAAAGTCCGAGCGGCAACTGGCTGATAATCGGTCCCATCACCACCTGCGCGGCAGTCGGAATCGTACCCAACATCGTGCCCGCCATGCCAACAAGCTCTGCCACATGTGCCCGCTTCGAGAATGCGACGCGCTCTTGAATCGCACTCATGAGTTTTCGAGGACTACGAATGTCGAGCGGCACCGTAAGGGGCAGGAAGGTAATGCGATTCCCCAGGTCACCCACGCTTCCGTTGCCGCGCACGTTGACCGGAACTCCAATTCGCAACAGCCGACCTTCGATGCGGACCTTTTGCCGCTCAACATAGCGTTGAATCGCTGAAGCCACTATGGTGAGCACCACGTCGTTTACCGTGGCACCGCATGCCTGCTTGATCGCTTTGATATCGGCCAGGGGAATTTCCGCCCACCTGAAATTTTGTGGCCCGCGGCAAATGATGTTGAACGGCAATCGTTGCGTGGTCCCGGTCAGTTCGGGCATGAATTGCGCGAGATCGTCCACCGAGAGGTCGGTCTCCCCATTCACTTGCGGTTCAGTGTGAGAGCCATCACGGCCATTGGTGCCGAGCACGTGTTGCAGCACACTCAACAGTTCCGTTTGTGCGGTCAGCACTCGTTGTGCGACCGAAGAGGATGAAGCGATCAACTCGTCTAGGAGCGATGTAGTCGAGTCCTTTTGCGGAGGCGCCTGAACACGAACCTTTCTCTTAGGTAAGGGATGAACTTCAGGACTTGGATCCATCAACACATTCAGAAGTCCCACGCCCGCGAGGCCGTCGGCTAAACAGTGATGCATTCGGGTGATGATGCCGGTATTGCCCCCTTTCAAACCACGCACCACCGTAAAGTCCCAAAGAGGCCGCTGGCGATCCATCGTCCGGCTCAGAATTTTGCCTGCGACCGCCTTGAACTCAGCCTGCGTGCCACGTTTGAGCGCGACCTCATGGATGTGATTTCGGATGTCAAACTCGGGATCGAACTCCCAGGCCGGCAGCCCAATGTTGAAGGGCGGCGATACAACCCGCTGTAGATAGCGCGGGATCAGAGGCAACTTCGACTCGACGAAAGAAATGCAGGCTTTGAGGGAAACTTCTCCCTCGAATACGTTAACCGAAGCCACATTGAGAGGCATGCCTTCCCGTTCGAGATAGAGGAAGAGAGCATCCCCCCCGGAAAGCCGATTGTCGTCCCGGCCCTGTTGCATTGGGCGTCTCCCTCCAGCGTCGCGTCTCAAGAGCGAAACAAGAAACGTGGCGCCAGCTTCATCAACTTCAGCACTTTGTAAATATCTACGTTGACTCCGCGCAAGACAAACTTGGTCGACTTCGCATCGGCTCGATCTGCGAGCCGTTCCAATTCTCGCAGTCCTTTCGAATCGACCCGGATTACGGAAGTAAAGTCTAAGATCACTTCCCCCTCGGCCTGATGTAATTTCTCATCCGCTTCCTGCAAACTCTGCATGAACCGTGATTCGTCGACTTTGAGCCATTCTGCGATGATTACGTTCGCCATACTGTCCCTCATGCGGTCTGGTGTTGTACGGCCCCATGCGATTTCGCTGCGCCTCGCCCGTCATATGCCTGCCAAAAGAGATCGATTAGTTCGTTCACCAGGGGCATGCGAGGATTCGATCGCCAGGAGGGATCGTCAAACGCGTTCTTGGCCAGATCAGGCATTGCTCGCTCGAACTCTTCCCTTGAAATCCCTAACTCGGCGATCGATCGGGGAATCGCCAACTGATCCAGCAATTGTTCTGTCGCCGCCACCAAGTTCTTTACCTTCTCATCAATCGTATTGCCGCCGAGACCGAGCAAATCCGCCATGGTTGCGTATTTCTTGTGGGCCACATAACCCTTCTGATTCGGCGATGGCGCAAACTTGGTGGGTACGGCCGCATTGTAGGCGATCACGTGCGGCAACATCAGCGCGTTGGCTCGACCATGCGCAACTCCGAAGCGCGCTCCAAAAGCATGTGCCAGCGCGTGATTCACTCCCACCGCCGCGTTGGAGAATGCAATCGCCGCAATGCAGGCCGCGTTGTGCATCATGCTGCGCGCCTCTTCGTCGTTAGGATGTTCGTAGGCGATTGGCAGGTACTTGAACACCAACCGAATCGCTTGCATCGCATTCGAATCGGTGTACGGCGACGCCAAGATCGAAACTCCTGCCTCGAGCGCGTGGGTCAAGCAGTCAATGCCAGTGTCTGCCGTCAGGCCTCTCGGCATCGACATCACGAACTGCGGGTCTACGATCGCCACATCAGGGGTAAGCGAGTAGTCGGCCAGGGTGACCTTGCGGCCGTGTTCCTTGTCCGACAGAACCGCGAAAGGAGTGACCTCGCTTCCCGTACCGCTGGTTGTAGGAATCGCAATCAACCGCGCCCGATTGGTTTTCTCCGTCGGGTACTCGACCACCCGCTTGCGGATATCCATGAACGGCGCCGCCAGTTCCTCCAGGTCGGCCTGTGGCGATTCGTACTTGAGCTTCATGATCTTTGCGGCATCGATCACCGACCCGCCGCCGAGCGCAATGATCTGATCCACCTTGTATAAGTTGAATGTCTCCACGCCTTGCATTACGACTTTGACGTCTGGCTCCGCATCAGGAATGACGGAGACATGAACTAATGTCTGGGCGGGAATATTGCGCCGCACGACATCGACAAGTCCAAATTGCTCCAAGGCTTGGTTGGTAACAATAATGGTGGAGCGTGATGCCAGACGCCGCAGATTCTCCACGGCATTCATATTGAAGTAGATTTGATTGGGAACTCGAAACCACATATGCGCTTGCGTCCTTCGCGCCACGCGTTTGATATTCAGGTAGTGATAGACATTGACGTTGTCGGTGGTGCTGTTCCCCCCGCCGGTGCCACAACCAAAGGAAAAAGTGGGGACCATATCGTTGTAAATGCCGCCGAAGGCTCCAACCGATCCCGGAGAATTCACGATGATGCGCCCGGCATTGATCACTTCTCCGAACTTCCTAATGATGGCATCATCGCGCGAGAAGATCACCGCCGTGTGTCCCAGTCCGCCCGCGTGATTCACATCCACGCATACTTTTAGCGCCTCGTCGACAGATTTGGCCCGGTAGACCGCGAGCACGGGGAAAAGTTTTTCGAACGACAGAGGATGCTTCCGGCCCACGCCTTGAATGGGAGCAATCAGAAGCTTGGTGTCCGGCTTCACCGACAGGCCCACCATGCGCGCAATATCAGTTGCTCGCTGGCCAACGGCCGCCGGCTGCATATATCCGGTCACACTATCGATCACCGCGCGGCCTAGTAGCTCCGCCTCTTTCTGGTTGCAGATGTGGGCACCCAACTCGGCAAACTTCTTCAAGACGACATCGTAGATTTCGTCATCGATCACCACCGTTTGTTCTGAAGCGCAGATCGTTCCATTGTCGAACGTCTTGGAGGTGATGATGTCGACCACCGCCATATTCAGATCGGCGGTTTTTTCCAGATAGACTGGCGAATTTCCCGGCCCAACTCCCAGGGCCGGTTTGCCGGAACTGTAAGCAGCTTTCACCGCGCTGGGTCCACCGGTAGCATCAATCAAGCCGATGTCTTTGTGCCGCATCAGGTAGGCGTTGTCGTCCAGTGTATGCGATTCGAGGCAAGTAAAGACGCCTTCGGGTGCGCCATGCTTCACGGCTGTCTCGTACATGATGCGCACCGCTTCATGGCAGCAATGCCAGGCGTTCGGATGCGGACTGAAAATCACCGCATTGCGCGTTTTTATCGCCATGATGCATTTGAAGAGAACTGTCGAAGTAGGGTTCGTGATCGGCGTGAGCGAGAAAATGACCCCAATCGGTTCGGCCACCTCTACCAAACAACGTTCCGGGAACTCGCGGATGACCCCGACGGTGCGTTTATCCTTAACGTAGTTGTAGACAAACTCTGTGGCCACCATGTTCTTGATGGCCTTGTCTTCCATGACCCCGAGTTTGGTTTCCTCAATAGCGAGACGCGCCAGATATTGAGCTTGACCCAGTCCAGCCAGAACCATTGGTTTGACGATGCGATCGACGTCTTCCTGGGTGTATTGCGTAAAAACCGCGGCGGCGGTTCTGGCTTGTTGGACTAATTCCTCGAGGTAGGCAATCCGTTCTTGACTCAGATTGGAAACATCCGGTGGCATTGTGCCTCCCTCACCGGTCGTGAATGTCTCTCGTCACGATGGGGTCGGGAGAGAGAGAATTGCCGGATCTCTACGCGTAGTCGATCGGGTTTTTCTCGAGCCAGTGTTCGTCCCGCGCTTGACCAATGCTCTTCAGAGCGCTGGCGATCACGCTTGCGCCCAAATGCCGGCATTCCCATGCGACACCCGCTCCGAAACCGAACGCGCCCCCGAAGATTAAGCCGGCGAGGGGTTTGCTCGTGGAAGCACTTCGTCTGGCCGCGAACCCGCTCAACAGACCGATCGCCGCTCCAATGGTGGCCGCCATGACAGCATGTTGCGCCGACTCATTCAGAAATGGAGTAATGGGTCGACCATGGAGAAATTCTTCCTCCCCAGAACGCGCGCCCTCGACTCCAGAATGCATAAGCTTGCGGCCGTAGTTCATGCTGGATTTCTCCCACTCGCAGAAGCTCATAAGATTTCCCTGCTGGCCAGTCATTACCTGCAGAGACAGGTTACTGCCCACGCTGCCTCATCGCTGTGACTCGCGTCACCAGCGTCGGGCAGCATGATGCATGGCGACCGCCAGCTCTCCGCGTGCGGCGGGTTTGGGGCCGCGCTACCTTGACAAGCTGGTAGCGACAGCCGACGATTCGCAATAGGTCGATGCCTATGACGCGCGCCGCGAACCCCGTGAGCCTTAAGCCTGAAACGCTGAAGGCGTTTGCGAAATACGTTCGGGTGGCTGAATCGAAAATGAAGGATACAGAGAGAGACTCCGATGAGTTCCTTTGGTCGGACGGTCCTCCTGCGATCGCTCGGCAGGTGCAAAACGGTAAGATCGCGGCCGAGTTCTTCTCCGGCCAGGGCCCGGTTAAAGTACCGAACGGCTTGATTCACGACTGGATTGGCGCCGTTTTCATTCCCAGCACGACCATCGCAAAAACTCTGGCCCTCATTCAGGACTACGATGATCACAAAGTGATCTACGCACCTGATGTCATGGAGTCGGCGCTGTTAAGCCGGCAGGGGAATCACTTCAAGATTTATCTGCGGCTTCTTAAGAAGAAAATCATTACCGTCATTCTCGATACCGATCATGACGTGGTCTATCGTCGGTTGGACCGACACCGCTGGCTTTGTCACTCTCGTACCACCCGCATTGCCGAGGTTGAAAACGCGGGCAGCGTGAATGAGAAAGAGCTCCCGCCGGATACGGGCCGCGGATTCTTGTGGCGCCTTTATTCCTACTGGAGGTTTCAGGAAAACGAAGATGGCGTGTACGCCGAGTGCCGAGCCATTTCCCTGACTCGCGACGTGCCCTTCGGGCTGGGATGGATGATCGAGCCGATTATCCAGAATTTACCTAGAGAATCGTTGATCAATACGCTTGAGGCGACGCGTCGCGCCCTTACCTAGTGGCGCGCCCCATTTCAGGAAACAACCTCTTCTTCTAGCCAGTTCTCCTGTGGTTGGAGAGGATCGTAACTAGAACCGGCCAGAGCATCGCTGATCATGTGGTCGATCAGTTCATCGATCCAGCCAAATTCCTGCTGTCTCAATTCCCGTTCCCACTGCGCTTCTTCCTCGTCGCTCCATGGCCAAGGGTTCACGCTCATAGCAATGCCCTCCCGCGAGACCGCTTCAGATTCGCTGCTGGCGTTGCAGGATACGTGACTTCGCGTGGCAAAGCGGTGACGCGGCATACAGAAGCGAGTGATGTCAGATTGGGCAGGCGTGAAAGCCGGCCTCAGCCTTGCGAAGCCTCGGCGAGACGTTCGGCGATGATGGTGTAGGCAGACGGATTGAAGACCAGGCCGACATGCGTCCCCGGCACCTCGAAGTCCAGATCGCTGTCTCCCGTCCTGCAATATCGCCAGTCCACCACTCCATCGTCCTTGGTATAGATGGCTGTTTCGGCAATCGAGGAAGGCAGCGTGCCCCGCAGAGAGCTGAGAAAATCGCACGTACATCGCGGCGTGTAGCAATCCGGGAGAACACCATGCCCATGATGATTCAAGATCTCATCTCGAACCGCGCTGGCCGCGCGCACGATCGATGGATGCATCACCGTGCCACGAATGGGCGCAGCGAGAGTGATCACCGATGCAATATCTTTGGGTCGCTGGGAAGCGAGGGAGCGAGCGATGATCCCTCCCAGACTGTGTCCAATCAGGTGAACTTTCCTGCCAGTATCCTCAACCGCTTGCCGGATGGTCTCGGCCAGGCGATAGCGAATCAGCAAGTTCGGACACTCGGCATTCAGCCCTATCCCGGAAAGGTAAGCCCGATACCCGATCCGCTCCAGCCATGAATGCAGATGAGTCATGTACAGGTCGGTGCCGAGAAAACCCGGAATCACAACTACAGCGGAATGATCCCCGCGCGGAATTCCCAATCCGTAGTAAACCGGCGAGGCATGCAGTAGCAGGAGTTCGGCGCCGAACAGAGCTTCCCGCCATATAGGAATGTCCATCCCCGCTTCATGCTCGTGAATGCGGGATGCCGCAGGCGGCACGGTGGAGCGGCGGCGCCCTGACCCCTTTTTTTTCACGTGATTGCTCTTCATCCTAGTGATGCGCACATCGCGCGATGCGAATCTTACAAGGACTCTGATGACGGGTCGATTGCGATAAATGGCACGTCATCAGGATCCAATGAGCCCAACGTCGAAATCCGGCTTCATCAAGCCCCGGCGTGCGCCGCCCGGGTCTTTGCAGTCTTTTCATGCACAGTGTGTGGCGGACGACGATTAATCGCACGAGCCGCATTCCGCGGTTTGATCATCGACTCGATCAATGCCTTTTCGGCGGTGACAAAGCTTTTGACTCCGTCTCCGGTAAGATTGGCCATCGGCAGGATCCGCGAGGGCGAGAGCATTGCCATCGTCTTGGTCGCCGCTTTGAGGCTTACGTTCGTCTGCTGGCCCACGACATCAAGCAGCTTCTTTTGCGCGTCGATGAACAAGTTGGTGGCTTCGGTCGCCAGCTTCGACAACTCGGTCTTCTTCACCGTCTTGACGTGCTGCTCATGCTTGCCACTCGCCGCCCTTGCGGTCTCTTGCGCAATCACATCGAGGAACTTCTTCTGTGCCTGGACAAAGGTTTCCATTCCTTCGCGGGCGGATTCAACCAAGTGGGTATTTTGATAGCCCTTCCCTTCTTTCACCGCCTCTAACCACTGCAGCGTCTGCTTGCTGGTCGTCGTCAAGAAGTCCTGTTGCATCCTGATAAACGTTTCCAGGCTGCGCCGAACCAGGTCGGTCGCGGCTACGGCTCGCACTGACCCAGCCAACCGCTCCTTACCAACATTCATCAGGATTTCATTTTCCTGGTGCGCCAGGTTCAGCAGAATCTTCTGCGCTTCCACGAAGCTCGAGGTCCCTTCGGTCGCCAGCTCCGCCAGGATCGTCACCGGAGAATTCTCGGTATCAAAAATTCCTTCCCGCATGTTTTTTGTCGCAGCCACGTTTTGGCGCATGGCGATATCCACTAAAATTCGCTGCGTCGCAAAGAAACTCTCAACCCCTTGCTGCACCCACCCGGTCAGCAGGGAGACAAAGGTCGGCGGGCCGGAGTGGGCGTGCCCGGACTTGGTTTGCTTCTTCATAATAACCCTCCAATTGCTGCACTGCAGCATCACTTAACATGTATTACTATGAGTTGTTTATGTCAACAACAAAGCGCTTCGTGTTGCGTTGCGGCAGGACATCGCTAAGGAAAAGGCGGACGGTTCGGGGATGCGAGTACTCACAAATGAAAGACTCTAGGCCACATGCGGGTTACTCGACCTGTGTCCCAAAACGGGACTCGCAGGCAGACTCGATCAGCCTTTGTGAACGCTTCGCTGGTCCGGGTCGTGGATACTTGCCTACATATCGCCACTCAAGGCTGACTCTGGCTGTTCAGCACGTTCTGTGCACCTTGCCAGCACAACCGGCTGCCGTAGAAAAGGGCACTTGATTGCACCGACACCCAATCTCGCAGTGAAAGCGGCGCGCCGAACGCCTTCCAACTCGTCATCAAGCGTTGCGAGGCGTGGCGCGCGAAAACGGAAATCATGCTGACCTCTGGATCGCCAATGTCGTGCTGCACGCCATCCAGAGTGAATAGCACTTTGCGCAACATAATGAGCGGTGCCGGTAAACGGACGCCCTTCATCGCGATTTCTTCCAGCAGACTCAGCGCATCGTGCGCTCCCGGAATGCGTGTAAGGGGAAGTCGAGCGATGAACGTCTCTTCGCAATCGCGAATGATCTTCACTTGTGATTTCTTGCGTCTCGCGCCTCCGCGGCTTAGCGCCTGGATCTGCCTGACAATCCCATTCGGATCCCGCAGGGCGGTCAGCAGGAACAGCAATGCGAGATGCCGTCGTTGTTCGGCATTCACTCGTTCGGTCAAAGCCCAATCGAGAATAACGAGCTCTTCCCTTTCCTTGTCATAGAGAAGGTTGCCTGCGTGCGGATCCGCATGAAACATCGCGTCCTTCTCTTGCGAAAAGACCGGGACCGCTAGAAAAGCCTCGACCAACAATTCCGAGACGCGGGCCCTTCGCCACTGCGGCATGGAAGCAACAGCGTTCGTTACTTTCTTGCCCCGCTCCTCCGTCATGGCCGTGATCTTGGCAGTACATAGTTGCGGTATCAGACGCGGAACGCGAACTCCAATTATGGAACCGTAGATGCGTTGCGCTTCAATCAGTGTCGCTTGCTCTCGTGAGAACTGCACTTCATGCTGCAGCAGGCGCCGCACATCGCTGAAGGTTTCTGGCAGGACCCGTTTTGCGAATCCGTACTCGCGATGTTTCTTGGCGACATATTTCGCTAGTTGAGCCAGCAGATGCATATCCTCAGCGAAGTACACGGGAATGTGGGGTTTCATCACCTTGAATACGCCGCGCTCCCGCCCGTCTGTTTCTGAATTCTTCCAGGTAAATCGCACTACCGCGCTGACACTCGCTTCGCGGAAGATGCCCGGCTTGATATTGACAGAGTGCGCGTCCAGCCTGGGACCCAGTTCCTCAACGATGATGGCGCGGACCTGCCCCGCTTCCATATCCGCGATTCCGTCTTCAAGTTCCGTGAGCGACCTTCGCAGCCGCGGATGCAGGTGCCGGTTTCTGGCTAGCACTTGCCCAAGTTTTTGCAGGCCCGGCACCTTAGCGATGAGTTTCAGCAGACGCGCCCCGGTCGGCGTTTTCGCTGGGAGTTCCAACTGTTCAACCAGCTTGGGGGCGAGCCTCTCCACCGAGAGGTTGAGAAACATGAACAGCATCGCGTCCTGCACCAGCGGACGCCAAGCGGAATATTTCTCCGGAACCAACTCTGCTGCCGGCAGGCGTTCAATCACCCAGCGCCCAATTCGCTCCCGCAAAAATGGCCCTGCGGGGCCGCGCAGCAAAGTTTCAATCGCGATCACTCGTTCTGCGGTCGTCGGGTAAGAAGCAAAAAACGCGACCTGCAATTCCTCCGGTGTGAACCGCTGCAGGTCGCGTTCGCTCAGGGACAGCAACATCCCCACCTCTTGGACATCGGTTACGCGATGACGTACTTGCCCGCGTCGATGATTCTCTGCGCAATCTGTTCACGCAGCGCAATCGTATTGAAAGGCTCATGCTTGGCCAGCCGGCGCACGATCGCCATTTGCGATCGCAGCATGTCGCCCTCAGCCACGGCTGCAACGACTCTGCGGGCATTGCTTTCAATCTTCTCTATCCCGCCGGATAGATAAACGCGAGTCATCGCAATCGTCAGGTCCGGCTTGCCATTGCGAGCTGCCAGCTTTTGTGCTCGCAACAGGGCCGACTCCATGGCATACGTCTCAATCACCATGTCAGCGATTGCGCCCATAATTTCCTGCTGGTCCTGAATCGCCTGCATGTACTTCTGTGAAGCCGTTCCCGCTGCGAATAAAGCCAGCTTCTTCGCGCCCGCAACCAGCTTCCGTTCTTCTACGAAGGACTCGTTTCCATCATCGTCGGCCGTGGCGCCCGAGATGACTTCGTCCATCAATTTCTTAATCGCCGGCATCAGCGGCAACTGCCCCGACATCGCCCGCTTCAGCAGGAAGCCGGTGATCACTAGCCGGTTGATTTCGTTGGTACCCTCGAAGATCCGGTTGACGCGCGAATCGCGATAAGCCCGCTCCGCTGGATATTCCTCGACAAAGCCGTACCCACCGTAGATCTGCACCATCTCGTCGACTACGAAATCAATCAGCTCCGAACCCCACACCTTGAGAATGGAGCATTCGATGGCATACTCGTCGATCACCTTACGCACGGCGAGCATATCTGTAGTGTGCGCATCCCCCAGATCTGCGATCGCCGCATCCATCATGCCGACCGTACGATATGCCATCGCTTCGCCAGTGAAAACACCCACCGCGATATTCGCCAGCTTCTCGCGAATCAATCCGAAATCGGCAATCACTTTGCCGAAGGCCTTACGCTGCTTGGCATAGGCAATCGAGCTCTCGAGGCAAGCGCGGGACGCGCCCACCGATCCCGCTCCCAACTTGAATCGCCCCACATTTAGAACGTTAAACGCTATGTGATGCCCCTTCCCGATTTCTCCCAGAACGTTCTCCACCGGCACCTTGCAATCCGTCAGGATGAGTGGACAGGTAGAAGAGCCGCGAATGCCCATCTTGTGCTCTTCGGCGCCTATGGAGAATCCAGGAAAATTGCGTTCAATGAGGAAAGCGGTAAACTTCTCTCCGTCCACCTTGGCAAAGACAGTGAACAGGTCGGCGAATCCGGCATTCGTGATCCAGGTTTTTTCGCCGTTCAAGATGTAAAACTTCTTGTCGGACGAAAGCACGGCCCGCGTGCGACAGTTCAGGGAATCAGACGCGGAAGAAGATTCCGAAAGCGCATAGGCGCCCACCATCTGACCCGACGCGAGCCCCGGCAGATATTTCTTCTTCTGCTCCTCCGTCCCGAAATACACAATCGGCAGCGTGCCGATGCAGGTGTGGGCGCCCCACGTCGCACTGAACCCACCGTACCTTGCCAGGCGGTCGGCGATGATCGCCGAGGTCACCTTATCCATCTCCAGGCCCCCGTATGCCTCCGGGGTGTCTACCGCACTTAATCCCAGGTCGCCGGCCTTCTTTACCAACTCGCGAAGCAGCGGAAAATCCTTGCGCTCCAGCTTCTCAATGTTGGGAACGATTTCGTTGATGGCAAATTCCTCCGCGGTTTGTGCGATCAGATTCTGCTGCTCGGTGAAATCTTCCGGAGTAAAGACAACTTCTGCTTCGCAGGTCTTAATCAGAAAGCTGCCGCCAGAGATCTTTGCCGTGGGCACCGCGCTCGTCGTCGCCATATTCTCTCTCCTTCTAACTGCGCTCCCTGGTTCAGGAACTCATTTCTCGGGAACGTGAGGTTGCTTTACGGATATATCTACGGAACGGCACTCTTCCGCGCCGCGAAATACTTTCCCCGTAGTTCTCTCTTCAGCAGCTTCCCGGTGCCTGTCTTGGGAAGGCTATCGAGAAATTCAATTGAGTGAGGACATTTGTAATGAGACAGGCGGGCGCGACAAAACTCCACAAGTTCAGTTTCGCTGGCTTGCGTCCCAGGTTTCAGAACCACTAGCCCTTTGGGAACTTCTCCCCACTTGTCGTCCGGCACTGGAATAACAACCACTTCAAAGACGGCGGAATGCGAACCCAGCACCTTCTCCACTTCCAGGGACGAGATATTCTCCCCTCCGCTGACGATGATGTCCTTCTTGCGATCGACAATTAAGATGTAGTTGTCTTCGTCGATTGAAGCGACGTCCCCGGTGTGAAACCATCCCCCCTGCATCGCTAGTTCCGTAGTGTCGGGACGCCCCCAGTACCCCTTCATGACTGCATCACCTCGCGCCACGACTTCACCAATTGCCTTTCCATCGTGGGGAACGTCACTGCCGTCCTCGGTTACCACTCGAAGCTCCATGCCGGGAATCGCAAAGCCTGTCATCGCCTGGCCGGCATAACGCTGCGCTCCTTCCCATGACAAGTTCGGCTTCATCGGAGAGAATGCGATCGCCGGAGAAGTCTCGGTCAGGCCGTATCCGGAAACACAGCCGCAGCCCAGCTTCTCTTCCACCTCCTTCACCAGAGTTGGAGAAGAGGCCGCTCCGCCAATGGTGATGAGGCGCATGCTGCTAAGGTCGTACTTCGTTCTTTCGGGCGAATGCAGCAATGCGTTGGCCATGGTGGGGACGAGGGCACAGCACCAGACTCGCTCGTGTTCTATCAGTCGAAATACTTCGACGGGATTGAAGTGGTGAAGCATCACATGCCTGCCGCCCACCAGCGTAATGGTGTGTGCAGCCCCCCACCCATTGGCGTGAAACAATGGAATGGAGTGCAACATGACGGTTTGGCCCGAGGTGTATCCCGCCATCATGGGCGAAGTTTGCCCCGCCACAATCACCGACAAGGCATGGAGATAAACATTGCGGTGCGACAACATCACTCCCTTGGGTGTGTCACTGCTTCCGCTGGTGTAGAAAAGTTCAGCTACAGAGTCTTCGTCGATCTGCATCACATCGCACTGAAAAGGCGTGGCTGCTTCGAGCAGTTCATCGTAGTTCTTCGCCACCATCCAGGCCGCTTGGGGTCGACCGTCCAACATCACAAAAGTCTCTAGGGAAGGAACTGCCTTCCGGAACACCTCAACGACTGGAAGAAACTGCTGCTCAAGGAATAGAAATCTGGCTTTAGCGTCATTCAGGACAAACTCCAACTCGTGGGGCGCGAGCCGAATATTCAAAGGCAATAAAACGCAGCCAGCCTCAAGAACTCCGTAGTACGCCTCTAGCAACCGGTGGCAGTTAGTGCTCAGAAACGCTATGCGGTCTCCCGGTTGCGCGCCGGCCGCCAATAATGTCCCCGCCAGCCTCGCGCTGCGCTCAGCGAACCGCGCATAGGAAAAACGCTCGCTGCCACACACTACTCCTACCTTGTTCGGGAATTGTTCGCGCGCGTAGCGCAGAAACCGCAGAGGAGTGAGGGGAATATTCATGATCGCCTCCGCGGCCCGCATCTTTGGTTTTTCAAACCAAAGCCGGGCCTTACGTTGCACCAACCCATACGCCTTTTGGAAAATGACTGCAGTGACGAGCCAGAGAAATTCGCTGACTACGCTGTCTTAGCGGACCAAAATGGCAAGATAGCTTCGGGCTTTCTTACCTGGCTTTACGACGGCTCGATTTCTTCTTCGACGCCGTCTTCTTCTTCCTCCGGCCCTCTAGCTCCGCGATTCGTTCCCGCAATGCTTCCAGCTCCGACAAGCTGTTTTGTGGCGGACGCGTATGCGGTCCCGTCAAGAGTCGCTTTACCGATTCCACCGGCGACAAAATCGCCGACTGCATCTCTCCCAGGCGGTTCTGCACCGCATCCTGCACGGTCTGATAGGTATCGAACGCCGACTTCAAGTACCACATCACGAACTCCTGCCGCGTTTGATCGGATGCGACGATCAGTTGACGAAGCAGTTCCAGTGGCAACCCTGTAGGTTTGTCCTTCGCATCTTCCGTGATGATCTGCGTGAGCGTGACGCGCGTCAGGTCCTCGCCGGTCTTGGCGTCGACGACTTGTACCTGCACGCCTTTGCGAATCAAGGTAGCGATCTCATCCAGATTCACATAGCGACTGCCAGAAGTGTCGTAAAGCCTCCGGTTGCCGTATTTCTTGACGATCACAGTCGTGGATTCCATCGGGCGTCATTCCTCTTGTTGCACTGCAGCACCATTCCATTGACATACTGACACCGCTTGAGGATATTGTCCACCTTTTCTCCCATATTGCCGCGCAGCAGAGGCGCACTCTTGTAACGCGGAGGAGGCGCGACTTCCGGAGGCGGCATCGTGCCAATCGTCCATGTTATAGCTGTGAAACCGCTCTCCGGTCAATCCTCCAAGGGCGCCGGCGGAACTTTCTTGCGTCCCGTTTTGGGAAATCCAACTTCTTGCACCGCAAAATTGTTACCCACGTCCTTGACACCGCCGCCAGGCGCAACAGTATCCTAAACATGATGCTGCGATGCAGCAAAGGAGGCATATATGCGGGAATACGCGAGGAAGGAATCGCCACGAAACCATCCCCGGGAGTCATCGTTCATCAACTTAATGTCCGGATGGGCGCAGCAGGGCGTTCAAAGCTACTTCGCCACACAGCGCATTCTCATGGATCTCGCCATGCGGCAAAACTCAAGCCTCATGTACTCTCTGAAGGAGCGCCTCTCTGACCCGCTCCACTCTCCCACCCACCTGCTCACCGAACTCGCTGACGAGGGCGTATCCAACCTGGTTGGCGCACATAAGATATTCCTCGATCTGGCCCAGCGGCAGAACGATATTGTGATGAACGGCTTGAAAGAGCGCGTGGGATATTCCTCCCCTGCAGTGGCCATTGCCGATCTATTGCGCCGCAGCCTCGACATAGCCATCCATATGCAACAGGATTTCCTGCATATCGCAGGCCAGCACAGCCATGCATGGATTGAGAGTGCGAAGGCGGGCAAAACTCTCCAGGGCGACACCGTGATTGAACTGGCGCGCGAAGCGATGGATAAATTTGTCCACGCTGAAAAGCAACTGCTCGATGCCATCGCCGACGAAACTACCAAAGCCACGAGGAAAACACCGGCCGGAGCCAAGGAGAAATCCAAAAAAACTGAGTTAGCGGAACTCGCAAGCCGAGCCACCGAATCGTTCATTGAGGCGCAAAAGAGATTGGTCGACGTTGCCGGCCGTCAAGTGGACGCGAACCTGAAAACCGCCAGCCGAACCATGGATCTGCTGAAGCCGCTCGAGGTCATGCCACTTTCAGATTGGACTCGCGAAGGCGTGAAGAACTTCGTGGATGCCCAAAAGGCGTTGATGGAGGCGGTAACCAAACCGCGCAACGGATCCCCTGTTACCGGTAAAACACACCGGACGCCGCCCCGACCGCGCCGGACCAAGCCGCGACCGCGGGCGATCCCGGTTTAGAAGTCTTGCTCCCCTGTGCTCCCGAGACGCTCTGGAACACACTGAAAAGAAAAAAGGATTTGGTGGGCGCTATAGGATTCGAACCTATGACTTCCACCGTGTGAAGATGGCACTCTACCGCTGAGTTAAGCGCCCAATGTGCATGCGGTCTGGATATTGTAGCAAATCGGTCGTTGGTCGCTCATCGTTGGTCGTTGGTCCCGTTGTGGGTTATTTGGAGCGACTCTTAAGTTGTTCGATGACTTGGTCGAGGTCGGGATAGCCGGCGCCGAAGCTGCGGGTGAACCAGTTGCCTCCGCGCTCGACGATCTTCTCGCGGTCGGCGATTACGTCGAACTGACCTATCTTGCCGCGGACCACGGCAGCGTCGATTCCCAGTTTCTGCTTGATGAGGGCCACGAGACTCGCGACCTTGGCTTGGTTGTTTCCTCAGGTGGGACAGTGGACGATTTCGATTTTCATGGGATCTCTAGAACTCCTCGTGTCTCGGGGTTGGTCCAAGTTGCGTAGATCATACCGGAGGCGGGCCTCCGCGTGGCCCGCTGAGCTGAAACAATGAGCCTCGCTGAGGGAACCGGGCTCGGCCAAACTTCGGCTCGACTAGCTGTTAGCTTGCGGGCCCAGCAAACAGCAGCAGATTCCCATCCGGGTCTTTGACGACGAAATTCTTGGCGCCCCAAGGCTGCTTTTTCAGCGTCTGCTGAAAGGCAACACCCGCGGACTGAAACTCAAGAAACAGCAGCTTGATCTCGTCCGCTGTAGCGACGGTCATCGATACCGACAACAATTCCTCGCGATCGCGGACTGTCGACTCGACGACTGGTCGATCGACACTCCTTAGATTGAGACGCGCCGCGTCGCGACCGACCTGAGCATAGTAGGGAGGTTTGCCGTAGCTGAATACCAACGAAAAGCCTAACTTCTCACGGAAGAATTCGCATGATCTCTCGATGTCGGCGACGAACAGTTGCGGCTCGGCACTGACGATCATTGCTTTCGATGGCGATGATTTCACTTTGGGCGAGGTGGCTGAAAGTCCCGCTTTCAGGGCTTGCCAACTGTCGAAACCTTGCTGTCTTGCGACCATTTCTTGCGCATCGCTGAGCTTAAAACTTGCCGCAAGAATCTCGGAGTCAGGCATATTCAGGAAACGAGGCAAATGCCCGCGGATTTCTGCGGCGACGGGATAGTGCCCTTCGCGATGCCAACGCAATATGAGCTTAGCTTGCTTCTTGAGGTTTTCTAGATTGGGCATGCAGGTCCTTAACGATTAGATCGCGTAGGTGGGCATTGCCCCTTCGGCGACGTGCCGATGCACCCTACATGCGCCGATTGCAGTATCCGCCGACGTTTCAGAAATTGTCAATTGCGAACGCACCTAGCTTCTTGGCCGGCCGAAGAACAGAACGTAGCCGTCAGGATCAGAAATCTCGAATCCGCGCAGACCGTCGTGGGTATCTTCGAGCGGCGCGCTGAATGCTGCTCCATGACCGCCAAATTCGGCGGCGAGTGCATCCGGGTCTGCTGCATAGACGAAGGCATCCCACCTCATCGAAGGACAGCGCTTTGGGTTCGGCAGAGGCGGCGTACCTTTATCGGACTTGATGAAGATCTGCGCTCCGTCGCGGCCGATGATGGCGAAAAAAGGATTTCGCTCCGGCTGCTGGAATCTTGTCTCGAAGCCAAGCCTGTCGCGATAAAAAGCGATGGTTTGATCGACATTGCTCACAATGAAGAACGGAGAAATCGCCTGCGTCGTTGATCGTGTCATAAGCGTTGAAGCCTCTTGCCATGGCATCTTACGATCCAGCATATCAACATCGCGCTGCCACGAAAGCACCTCATTGCCCGAGAGTCTGGCATCCTCACCGGAGCGATGACGGGCCCGTATTGAAAACAGCGCTTGCACAGGTTTGCGCTGTCTGTTTACCCATCAGCAAACGTCTGGGGTGACGTCTGTCACATCTGCTTGTGATAACGCTCATGGCCGCTCTCCTTTCACCCTGCAATCATTTTGCTGTGAAATAACAAGGAGGGATTATGGGTGAGGGGCTGTTCCAGCCAATGCATCTGCTGGTAATCGCGTTCATTGCGCTATTGGTGTTCGGACCCAAAAAGTTGCCTGAACTAGGCAAGGGGCTCGGCGATGGTATCCGCGCCTTCAAAGAAGGAATTCGAGAGGATAGCGAGAAACCCGAGAAGCCGAGATAGCAACAACGTTGTTCATATGATTCCCCGCCGCGTTGGCGGCCCGAGGGACCTTCGATTGCTGGCACGGCAAAAGTCATCAGCGATCGCCGCGAGGTTGCGCGCGCTTAGCGACGCTACTGAAAAGTGCACCCCTTTACCCACCTAGGTCTGATTTCAATTCTTTCACTAGACCGACGGTCTTGGCTGGAGGGGCTTGGCGGCTACTCCGCAGAGCCAGCCTTTCTTTTGTTCTTCGAAGATCTCCACACCCTCATAGCCAGCTCTCGAAAATAGCTCGCGATGGTCGTTCACGCTGAGATGTGAGGAACGAAGTAACCACATCACCGGCCATTTAAGCAGGTCGTACTTCCCTCCTTTGTAGGTTTCGGCGATGACAAGCAGTTTGCCGCCGGGTTTCAGCACGCGCAAGACTTCGCGCATATCTCCGGGCAGATCAGGCCAGTAGTATTGCGTTTCCACGGCGGTGACGAGATCGAAAGTGTCGTCGGCGAACGGCAGCTTCGAGACCGAGGCTTTTTCGATGGCGACGCGCCCGGCTTTGATCGAGCGAGCGTTGTAATCGTGCGAGGCCGCGACGCTGCCCTCCGCGTAGTCGATGCCGCAGACTCTTCCCTCGGTGGCCATCGCCGCTAGCTTGTTGATGGTCCGGCCACCGCCGCAGCCGACGTCGAGGATTGTGAAGTCACGAGCGATGACAGCATGCGAGAGTCCCCAGTCGGTGAGGGTGGAATGCGATTCGTTCATGGCACGGAGAAAGGCCCTGCCCAGCCGCTTGGTTGGCTTGCGGGCTTGACGGAGTACGTATGCCATTACCGCCACCAGCACCGCGTACTTCAATAGCTTGATCATCGCTGGACTGTCCCTTCGGCGAAAGTCGGATCATTTTAGAGGAACGGGGAGGGACGTTGTCTCCGGCGGATTCGCGAGCGATCGAGAATTTCGTTTGAACGGCGAGCTTTGATCCAGCGCTGTGTCCATTCCTGGCATCCAAAGTGCGGAGGCTGGAATGAACGCTCATGTTGCCAAAGAGCTTCTGAACGAGCTCAGCGCCTCGCTGGAAGCGCTGGAGACTCAGAATGCGGCTCTGCTCGAACTGTTGAAAGTAAAAGGCATCGTCACCGGCGAAGAACTTGCGCCGTACATGGAACAGGCGGGAAATGCCAGTAATGTCCGATGGCTTGCCGCCAAGGTCAGGCTGGAACGCGTTTTTGAGGCTGCGGTAAAAGAAGAGGAGAAGGCGCGGCAAGCGATCAACGAGAGCAAACCGAAGAACGAGGCACAGCCAGACAAGACCGATCGGCGGCCTGAAGAGGCAAACAAAACAGCCGAGCCCAAGCCGGTGGCAAAGGAGAATACGCAGAAGGAAGCGGATGAGAAACCTTCAGAGCAGCGTGAGGAAGGAGCGGCATAGAACATACAGAGTTCTTACTTTCGCCCCTTCGCGACTGGTCGTGCTTCCCTTCTTGTCCCAAGGCTTGCGCCGTGGGCTGCATTCTTGCGCGGCTTCGCGGCTGAACCGGCGAAAACTTCCCCTGCGCAGTTCATCTCTGCTGAGGACGTCATCCCGAACGCGAAGCGAGGGATCTGGCGAGCACCAACGATACTCTACGCGAGATCCTTCGGCCTCTGGCCTCGGGATTGACGATCGGGTTGGGGTGTGTCCTTGCTGCCCCACTTGAGAGTTCCAGTCTTGTTCTCCTGGCTACACGCGGGCGGAGGCGCCCGCGCCACACCTGCTTGAACTCGCTTAACTAATGAGGTGGTAAGGAACGGTCGCGACCGTGATGCGTTGGTTGCCGTTCAGCAGCAATAGGGCGCGGATGGCTTCGGGGCGGTTGTTGTGAAGGAAATAATGATACCAGCGGCTTTCCACCAGCTCGGGAACAAGCACGGTGATAGTGCGGTCGGGTTGCTCCAGCTGTTTCTCGAGCGCGTAGTCGACGATGGGTTTCACGATATAGCGGTACGGCGACTCGAGCACGACTAGGCGCGGCACTGGAAGTCCTGCGGCGCGGGCGGGGATCTCTACGAAGTCACTCCACTGGCCGCGGAGTGTGTCGGTGGTTTCTCCGCAGGCTACGTGCAGGGCGTGAATTTCTTTCGAGAGTGTCCAGGCATAGCGCAGGGCTTTTTCGGAAACCATGCTCCAGCGATCGATGGGCATCAGGATCACGGGCTCGCGCAAGTCGTGAGTCTGCACCGGTCCACAGGTGTCGCAAATCTCGCGAAAGACTCTGGCGTAATGACGCTTGACGGCACGCATCATGAAGATTAGCGACGGAATAAGGATGACGGTGATCCAAGCCCCGTCGACAAACTTGGCTACCAGCACGACGGCCGTCGTGCATCCCGTAGCGAAGGCTCCGAGGGCATTGACGTAAATGCGGCGGCGCGCGTTCTTTCCTCCCTTGCGTTTCCAGTGCACGACCATTCCCGCCTGAGAAAGCGTGAACGCGAGAAATGCGCCGACGGCATAGAGAGGAATCAGGCGATCGGTAACGCCTCCGAAAATAATCAGCAGCACTCCGGTGAGAATGGCGAGCGCATAGACGCCTTGGGCATAAATCAGGCGGCGTCCGCGCAGGACGAAGCCGTGAGGCAAGTATCCATTGGCGGCGATGGCGCGGGCGAGGCGGGGGAAATCGGCGAAGGCGGTGTTGGCCGACAGCGAAAGAACAATAAGGATCGAACTGATGCTGACCCAATAGAAGATGCCGCGTCCGGTGATGGCAGCGAGCAACTGTGAGAGCACGCTCTGATATCCCACTGCTCCGGGATCGGTGGCGGCGATGCCATAGACGGGTACGAGATAGGCGATCCCGATCAGCATGACCATCAGGATGGCGATGATGATGGTCAACGTGAGCTTGGCGTATTTGTCGGTAGGGTCGCGAAAAGCCATCACACCGTTGCTGACAGCTTCGACTCCGGTCATGGCGGTGCAACCGCTTGAAAAAGTACGTAGCAGGAGCCACGCGCTGACAGCTCCGGTGATCGCGGTTAACTTCGGCGGAGCAATTACGGGAGTGGGATGACCTCCTGCCAGCAGTGCTTTAACAACTCCAACAGCGATCAATCCCAGCAAGCAGCCGATGAAGATGTAAGTGGGCAGCAGGAAGATGCCGCCGGTCTCCTGCACGCCGCGCAAGTTGATCATGGTGATCAGCAGCAGAATGCCCAGGCACAACATCAGCGTATGACTTTGGAGCGTGGGCACCGCGGAAACCAGGGCGCCCACGCCTGCGGAAATTCCAACAGCGGCGGTGAGGACGTAGTCGATCATGAGCGCGGCGGCGGAGAGCAGCCCCGCATTCACTCCCAGGTTTTCGGAGGCGACGGTGTAAGAGCCTCCGCCCTGCGGATAAGCGGAGATCGTCTGACAGTATGACGAATAGACGATGCCGAGCAGGATGACGATGCCGATAGTGATGGGCCAGATGTAGACCGACCCAGCCATTCCCAGAGGAATGAGTAAGGTGAGAGCAGCCTCGGGGCCGTACGCAGCGGAACTCAGCGCATCGAGGCCGAAGATGGGAATGCCCTTGAGCGGACCGATGCGTTCGGCCTTTTCTTCTTCCGTGGCTAGAGGACGGCCGAATAAAGTGTCGATGATATTCACTGCTGACTCCCAAAAAGTTGCTCCATCATAAACGGGCGCGGAGAAATGCAAGTGCCGAGGTTTCCAGTTCGTCGTATACTCCCTATTCAATCGTTTTAATGGAGGTCTTCCTTGAAGAAAGTTCTCTGGGGGATGTGTTTGCTGTTAACGGCCGGCCTGTGGGGGCAAACGATTGTGATTGATACAACCCGGCCGACGAATACATTCGTGCCGCGCGAGACTTTAGGCGCGGGAGTGGACCGGATTCACGTCGAGGCCATCGACAAAGATCTGACGCAGCCCGCACTCGATGCGGCGCTGTCGTCGGGCTGGCAGCCGGTCTCCTACCGGCAGAATACCGAGCTCGCGGTTGAGGCGTGGCATTGGAATCCGGTGGGGACATGGAGCGATCCCAAAGGAAGAGGTTATTTCACGGGGTCGACGAGTCTGGGAGACCCGATCAAGTATTCGTACGGATACCGGTTGCCGCGGCGCGGGTTCACACGCAATGACGGGACCGAGAACGCCGGATTCTCACGGCTGACCGATGGCGACACGAATAGTTTCTGGAAGAGCAATCCGTATCTCACGCAGCATTTCACCGGCGAGAGTGACGCGTCGCATCCGCAGTGGGTGGTGATGGACCTGGCGCAGGTACAGATGATCAACAGCATTCGCATTGCGTGGGCGGCGCCATTCGCGACGCATTATATTGTGCAGTACTGGACGGGCGACGACCCCATCAAGGCTCCGACGCGCGGAGTGTGGGAGACGTTCGCGCAAGGCGTGGCGCGCGCGGGCAAAGGCGGCACCGAGACGATTGTGCTCTCGCCGAGCGCGATGCCGGTGCGCTTCGTACGGATATGGATGACGGAGTCGTCGAACGCATGCGATGCCGATGGGCCCAGCGATCCGCGAAATTGCGTGGGCTACGCGATTCGCGAGCTGTACTTGGGAATGTCGACAGCAGCCGGCGAATTTCACGATGTGGTGCGGCACACCGCAGATCAGGAGCAGACGACCACTTACTGTTCGTCGGTCGATCCGTGGCACGAGCCTTCAGACATCGGAGCGACGACGCAGGCGCAAGTGGGATTTGATCTCTTCTACAACAGCGGAGTGACGCGAGGAATGCCAGCCATGATGCCGGTGGCGATGTTGTATGACACTCCCGAGAATGCGGCGGCGGAGATTGCGTACCTCGAGAAGCGAAAGTATCCGATTTCCTACGTAGAGATGGGCGAAGAGGCCGACGGTCAGTACATGCTGCCGGAAGATTACGCAGCGCTGTATTTGGAGTGGGCTACGGCGATCCATCGCGTGGATCCTGCGTTGAAGTTGGGCGGGCCGTCATTTCAAGGCGTGAATCGAGATATTGAGGCCTGGCCCGATGATCAGGGGCGAGTGTCGTGGACGGCACGGTTTCTCGACTACCTAAAACAGCATGGGCGCATGCAGGATCTGGCATTCTTCTCGTTTGAGCATTATCCCTACGACCCCTGCCGCACCCCGTGGGGCGTACTCTACGACGAACCGGATTTAGTTAGCCACATCATGCAAACCTGGCATGAGGACGGAGTACCGGCGGAGATGCCGATGTTCATTACCGAAGGCAATCTTTCGTCGGGAGCGAGCGAAACCTATCAGGATATTTTCTCGGGAGTATGGCTCGCAGATTATGTGGGTTCGTTCATGGCCGCCGGCGGGAAGGGTTTGTACTTCTTCCACTATTTGCCGTTGAAGATGGAGCCCGGGTGCAACGGGTCTCCGGGAACCTTCGGGATGTTCACGGTGGATGCGAATTACAAGATCGAGCAACCGCTGGCGCAGTTTTTTGTGGCGCAATTGATAAATCTAGAGTGGGTGCAGCCGGGGGACGGCGCGAATGAAATCTTCGCGTCCCACGGCGATGTGGATGACGGCGCCGGCCATCAACTGGTGACGGCGTATGCGGTGAAGCGTCCCGATGGGCAGTGGTCCGTCATGGCGGTGAATCGCGATCAGGAGACCGCACACAAAGTGCGGATACGGTTTAGCGATGGAACCGCGCTGAGCGGAGGGGTGGAGACGGCGACGTTCGGCAGCGGGCAGTATCAGTGGCATCCACCACGAACGCGATTCGTCGCTCATGCGGAACAGGCGGCGCAGAACACAATTGTGATCGTCAACAATGGCAGTGCCGATCCGGATGGTCCGATTGCGCGGCAGAAGATCAGCGCGGGGAAAGATACGGAGTATGAACTGCCGGCCGCTTCGGTGGTGGTGATTCGGGGGAGAGTGGCCAAGTAATACTCTCTGGCGCCGCTCCGCGACTGGCGGGCGAGAGCGCCCGCCCCCACATGACCAGTTAACTCTGCGGGGGAAGATTCATGCGGGCCAGCATGTCTCGATAGGCGGGTTCGGCGCGCAAGGGGGCGAACTCGCGGAAGGCTTCGATGAAAAGCAGCGCTCCATCCCGCTGTTGGTATGCCAAATCCAGATAACGGAGAGCCTTGCCTTTTCTGCCCAATGCCGTCAGGGTGCGAGCCAGATCGGTTGGCCCGACTAATTGTTGCGCGTATAGCTTTTCTTGCGCCTGCAACATTCCCGTAAGCATGCCATCGGCGCCGTGAGCTGCGAATCCTTCGTCTGCGGCCTTGGCAACCGCCAAGGCTGCATCATCGTGAGCAGCGGCCGCGTCAGAGCGCAACTCGTTAAGGAAGCGGGGATAATCCTGGTTTCTAAAGTAGAAATCCCGCAGGTAGCGATGCGGAGAACGAAACGAGGGATCGTGTTTTGCGATGGCTTCAAGAAGGGCAATTCCCTCATCCTCGCGTCCACTAACGAACAGAATGTTTCCCTTGTCGGCCAGAATCGAACCCGAAGAAGGATCAAGGGCCTGCGCATGTTCGATCTCGGCCAGGGCTTCCGGTAGACGATGCAGCGCCAGCAACGCGTTGGCCGACCAGTGATGCGCTCTTGCATTGTTGGGATCGAGTGCTATGGCACGCCGGAACTCGCGCTCTCCGTCAGCGAAGTCCCACATACCGAAGAATGAAACGAAGGCTAAGGAAGCGTGGGCTTCGGAAGAGTTGTCGTCTAACTCCACTGCCTTCTTCGCCGCAGCCAAAGCTCGAGGATAGGCTTCGGAGGCGGGCATGGCCGAATATTCGCGCAGCAGATTATAGGAATCGGCCAATCCAACATAGGCGGGCGCGTAGCTGGGATCGTGCACGATCGACTGGGTAAAGAAATCGACGGCCTTGTTCAGATCTTCCGGTGTACGCTTGCTCCAATAGTAGCGGCCCTGTAGATAGAGGTCCCGCGCTTCGGGAGTCACCCCTTTCCCCGGTTCCGAAGCGCAGCGGAGGCATGGACGGCAAAGCGGTGGCCACTGCGGTAGGCAAAGATAACGACTGCCACCACCGCGACGAGCGATAAGGCCAGGGCCCACTTCCCTGCTAAGCCGAACTTCAATAATCGCGGTTGATCGATAGCTTCGATGGCGGGTTGCGCAGGAGTGCTTGCTTCGGGAACGGCTCGCGGAGTTGCAAGCCAGCGGCGGAGCTCGGACTCGTAGGCATAGATCCGTCCTTTAGCGCCGCCGGGGACGCGATGCACCGGCAAAGCGCTTTCTTTCTCCCACCGCCGGACGGTTCTCTCCTCGCGCCCGAAGAAGGCGGCGATCTCCTTCCATGACTCCAAACGGCGGTCGGCACTGGTTGTTTGCGGCTGTCCCATGTGCTCAGGCAATAGAAATCGGGGGATTGTCCGGTTGTGTCCTGTTGTATCCGGTCTTGTCCCTTGTGGGGAGGGGAGGGCGCGAGGATTATAGCCGAGTTTCGGATTTGGGGATATCCCGGTGCGCTGGATCTGCTCGCGTGCTGGAAATTTCTCAGGAGGCTATATGGATCGCTTCGTCCACCGGGGAAAATGCTTTCGCCCTTACGTGTTGCTGATGACCTTAATGATGGTGGTATTGCTGACCGCTTCGGCAGCTGCTCAGTGCACCGACAGTTGGACCGGTACCGCGGGAAACGGCGCCTGGAGTTTCGGCACAAACTGGTCGAACGGCATGGTGCCGGGCAACAGCGACAACGCCTGCATTCAGCTAGGGGGAGCGGCGGTCGTGTTGGACATTAACGGTGGAGTCGGGACCCTTACCCTGGGCAGCTCCGACAGCCTGACGATTCCCAGCGTGACTAATGCAAGTCCCGGACTCACCATTACTGGCAACTTAATTTCGAACAGTGGCCAGATCATCTTTTCCCCAGTTGTGTCGTTTGGCGGGACCGGCATCAACCTTTCATCCGGCGGGACGGTCACCCTGTCCGGTCCTGGAACCATCACTCTGAACGCCACCAGTTTCGGTAGCGACTCCCTGGGAGGCAGCGGGTTGCTGTTGAATCAGTCGACGATCCAGGGCGCAGGCAGCTTCGACATGACGTTCAACAATTCTAGTACCGGCGTGATTAACGGCAACCTGCCCGGATTTCAACTGGTCGTGGGACGCAACCAGAACCTGGGCGGCTCGACTAATACCGGCTTGATAGAAGCCACCAACGGCGGCCAGCTCGCGATGGGAAGCCTCACGCTCAATAACGTTGGCGGAACAATTCAGGCCGTTGGCGCTGGATCTTCCGTGTCAATGGTCAATGAAGGCCAGGGCGGCGAGACCATCACCGGCGGCACCTACACCACGTCTTCGGGCGGCGTCATCAATGCTGAAAACTCCACCACCGTTGATGGAACCAATGGCAACACGGTCACCAACAAAGGAACTCTCAACGTGCCCGACACCGGCGGCAACGCCGGCGCCAGTTTTCAGGGAACTGTCAATAACACGGGCACCATGCAGATTCTCTCTACCGGCGACCAAGTGATCCTGAGCATCCCCAACGGACAGACTCTCACGCTGATGGGCAGCGGCAGCATGACCTTGGGCGACGGTACCAGCAACTCCTATAACAACAAGCCAGGCATCAGCAGCGGGACATTGGTCAATCAGCAAACCATTCAGGGGACAGGCACCATTCTAAATCTGACTGCCTTTACCAACAGCGGCACCATTGACGCGAATATTCCCACCGGCACCAACAACCTGGTACTGCAGTTGGGCCGCACCGCAACCGGTACGAACACCGGTACGATCGAAGCTACCAACGGCGGAGTTCTGCAGCTTGGCAGCACGACGCTGAACAACGTCGGCGGCACCATCTCAGCCAGCGGCACGAACTCGAATGTCCAGTTAGTCGGTTCGCTCGGAACTTCCGGACTCACCATCACCGGCGGCACTCTGACTAGTTCCAGCGGAGGCATTATTTACGGCCAGGGCGGCTCGCTCCTCGATGGAACGACGAGTACCGTCAATAACGCGGGCACGATGATCATTAACTTCCAAGACCTTCAAGCGCAGGGGACGCTCAACAACACGGGGACCATCCAAGTCCTTGCGCCCACGGATGACAACGGCTCAGTATTCCTTCAGATTCCAAACGGAGAGAATCTCACGGTAACTGGTACAGGTTCCATCGTCATGGGCGACGGCACCGACAACGCCTACAACAACAATCCTGCCATCGGGAACAACTTCGGCACCAGCGGCACTTTCATCAATAATTCCATCGTCACTGGGACAGGCCTGATCGGGCTTACCGTGGGCGTCACCAACAATGGCGTGATGAATGCCAATATCCCGGTTGGTACCAACGCTCTCGAACTTTTCTTGAGCCGCATCGGCGGCGGCGTGTTCACCAATAACGGAACCGTGGAAGCTACCAACGGCGGCAAATTTGGTTTCGACCCCGGCTTCGGTCTTGGCGGCACCTTCACTAACGTGGGGACGCTCAATGCGGGAGCGAGCAGCACCATCGATGTGACAAATTCCAGCGGCTTTACCAACCTCGCCAACAACACGCTCACCGGCGGAACTTACGATGTGACGGGAACCCTGCTGATTCCGGGCAACATCAACACCAATGCCGCCAAGATCACGCTTACCGGCCTGGCGTCGCAGATCCTCAACCCGAGCACTAACGCCCTAGCGGGCTTTGTCACGAACAGTGCCATGGGAACGTTCTCCATCAACGGCGGACAGAACTACATTTCGCCGGGCACGTTTTCTAATCTGGGTGATGTCGTGATTGGCGCGAAAAGCACCTTCACGGTTGGCTCGGGTGGAAACTACGTGCAGACGGGCGGCAAAACCGTGGTGACAGGACGGCTAACCACCTCGGCAACAGCCAACCGGTTCGGTGAAGACGCCACGAGCGCCGGTTCGGTCATGATCATGAAAGGCTCGCTATTGGGCAATGGAGGGAATGTCCAGGCGGCGGTCACTTCCATGGGCACTGTGCTGCCGGCTGCGACCATCACGACCACTGGCAAACTGACGGTCACCGGAGCCTATACGCAAGTCGCTCCGGGTACGCTCGATACCAACATCGCCAGCGCGACTCAGTTCAACCTACTGAACGTGAAAGGCACGGCGACTCTAGGAGGCGTGCTGAACATCAAACTGCTCAATAGTTTTGTGCCGCTGGTGGGCGCCACCTTCCCGATTCTGACGGCGCAAGCGGTGAGCGGCACTTTTGCCAAGATCAACGGCACCTCCATCAATAGCAGCGAGCACTTCACGGTGGCTTACAACTCGAACAATGTGACGCTCACCGTGGTGTCAGGTCCGTAGTCTCGCGAACAAGATCGTGGTTGGGGACCGCTCAGTCACCAACCATGAATACCGCAGGTGCGCGGAAGACACATGGGATCGGCAGGATTGGAGAGCCTGCCGAAGCTCGCGGCCTTCCCTCCCCTGCGGTTTTGGTTTCGGATTCCATTCGAGCATGATTTAATGCCTGCACTCACTGCGGGGAGAAAGTCATGTTCAAGCGAGTCATCGCGATTCTGCTCATCGCCGTAGCCACTTGCGCGGCGCAAGACAAACCGACTGCGGAGACCGTTAATGCCGCGCTGGCTCAGCTGGATACCTACATCCGCTCCAGCATGGCGACAACGAGAGTGCCGGGAGTCTCTGTAGCCGTCATCTTCAATGACAAAGTCATCTTCCTGCGCGGCTATGGCATTCGCAAGATTGGACAAGATGCAGCCGTCGACCCTGACACGGTGTTTGAGATCGCGTCCTTCTCAAAGCCGATCGCCTCGAGCGTTCTGGCATCGCTAGTAGGCGAAAAGAAGATCAGCTGGGACGATCGCATCGCCGACCTCGATCCCGGCTTCCAGCTTTCGAATCCAGAGACCACGCGGCAGATCACGATTCGCGACTTCCTCTCGCACCGCAGCGGGCTGGCGACGACCTCTGGCGATCTGCTCGAGGACCTCGGCTATTCGCGTCCCGACATTCTTTACCGCATGCGCTATCTGCCGCTGCCGGGAACCTTCCGCAAGACTTATGCCTACAGCAATTTCGGATACACAACCGGAGCAATTGCGGCGGCCATGAAGCTTGGCAAGCCGTGGGAAGAGATTGCGGAGGAGCAGATCTATTCGAAGCTGGGGATGACGTCGACGAGTTCGCGTTTCTCAGACTACGAGAACCGGACCAACAAAGCGGCGCTGCATGTCTTCGTGAACGGCGAACCGATGAATCGCTTTGTGCGCGAAGCCGATGCCGAATCACCGGCGGGCGGAGTGAGTTCGAGCGCGCGCGATCTCGCCGAGTGGGTGAGAATGCAGTTGAACAACGGCAAATGGAATGCGAAGCAGATCGTCGACCCGAGCGCGCTTGCGGAGACGCATAAGGCGCAGATTTGCCGAAATGCTGCCGATCCTGCGAAACGGGGCGTGCCCGGGAAATCAATACTACGGACTCGGTTGGGATGTCGGCACTGACGCCCAGGGGCGCGCGCAAATTGGTCACAGCGGCGCGTTCTTTCTGGGCACGGGCACTAGCGTTTACATGATTCCCGAAGAGCATCTTGGAATTCTCGCATTAAGCAACGCTACTCCGGTGGGATTGCCGGAATCGATTTGCCTGCACTTTCTTGACCTCGTGCACTACGGCAAAGCGCAGCGCGATTACCTGCCTCTGATAGGCCAGTTCATGGCGCAGATGGTGAAAGAGACGCAGGATGCGTCTCCGGATTACGCGACGATGGCCCCGCCGAAAAATCCGGTGGCGGCGAAACCGCTGAGTGCGTATGCGGGCAAGTATACGAATGAGTACTTCGGGACGCTCTCAGTCACGGTCGATGACAACCGGCTGGTCCTGCGACTTCCACCGCGAGGGGCGTACTACGAACTTACCCATTGGGACGGAGATACGTTCAGCTACTACTTTGCGAGCGAGAGCACGGGCCTGGGGCGGCGGGGAGCGAAGTTTTCTCTCGATAAGAATCAGGTGCTCATCGAGAACCTGGCGCTGGAGCATGACGCGGTCTTCACGCGGACCCAATAGTTGAAACTAGGGGCATGTCAGTTGAGCTGCCCCGAAGACCTTCAAATGAGGGCCCCCATCAGGACCCGGAGCGGGCGTGGCTTCCCCTGCCAGGATGGTGACAGTCCCTGAAAATCCGGCTTCACACTAAGCGCGGCCGGATTGGTCGAGGGTCACGCCAGGGTTGATGTTTCCGTCGCAAATTCCACCCGAACCGGCGCACCACAAAACATCGCTGCTTGTGAGAGGCTGCGGAGAAGGTGGCTTGTTAAACGTGCCTGTAGCCGTGAACGGGACAATACCGTTGGCGAAATTCTTGGCGTCGGCGGTGGCTGGGGTGAGGGCGACGGATTGCAACTGGCGTCCGCTGCCACAACCGAAGCTACAAAGGGAAAGAGCAAGCAGGATCGAATAAACCGGACGAAGAGGCAAGTGACTCACGCAAACCTCCGTAACGGAGAATTCTTTGAGCTAGTCTAAACCCTCCTGTGCAGTGGGAGTTGCGAATCACGGCCGTGGGCCTTTGCTGTCACGCGGCACGGCTCGCGATCCTGGGTAAGGGGCGGATCGATTACAGGAGTAACCGAAAAACGCGAGACCCGCGCAAGATTCGGTTCGGCGGCCTGAGAATCGGTTTCCACACGGGTCGCCGAAGATGTACTCCGCCCATGCCCGGAACGCTCGTATATCATAGGAAACGAACCAGTTTTCAGCTTATCAAGGGCGTGGTAGGCTAGGGTTCCGCAGGTCTCAGACTCGGGCTGAGGTGTGCGGAAAAGTGCCCCTATGGCGCCCGATCCCAAACCCGCCAGTGTCCCCGCAGGCCCTTCAGGAAAAGGGAGTTCCGTTCCGCGCGCGGAATCGGATGAGACGCAACTTTCCCGCCCGGACGGGGTTCGATCAGATGTGAGCAGTGTAGCCATGGATCGCGGCATGCTCGGAATGGCGGCGGGAGTTCAGCCTGCGCTGGAAGCGGTGGTCGTTTCCGGCGGCACCGACGATGCCGAGGTCATGTTACGCGTCAAAGCCGGGGACGAATCGGCTTTCGCGTACCTGGTGCAGAAATATCGCCGTCCGATGGTGAGTTTCATGTACCGCATGTCGCACAATGCGGCCGCGGCGGAGGACCTGGCGCAGGAAGTTTTCCTGCGCGTTTACCGCTCGCGGGAAGGTTACGAGGCGAGCGCCAAGTTCACGACCTGGCTTTACCGGATCGCGACGAACCTGGCGGTGAATCATGCGCGAGATACGCGCCACGAGCGTCCAGAAAATACGGTCAGCCTGGACGAACCGGATGAGGAAACGGGGCTGACCGTCGACGTACCCGATGGGTCGGCGACCGCGGAAGAAACCATCATGAAGAGGGAGAGGATGGCGGCGATTCGCCAGCGCGTGCAAGCCCTGCCGGAGAGGCAGAGGACGGCGGTCATCATGCATAAGTACCAGCAGATGGATTACCGCCAAATTGCCGATGTGTTAAAGCTGAGCGAGTCCGCCACCAAGTCACTGCTGTTCCGGGCGTATGAAACGTTACGAGGACAGTTAAAAGAGTTTGTGTAAAGGAAGCAGTTATGAAATGCGATAACATTCGCGAACTGATGCCGGACCTGGCCGCCGGGATCGACGCACCCACTCCCGAGATCCGGGAACATCTGCGCACTTGCGGGGAGTGTGCGCGTACTTTGGAAGAGTTCCGGCAAACCATGGCGCTGCTCGATGAGTGGCAAGTACCGGAGCCATCCCCATACTTCGATACGCGGCTGAATGCGCGATTGCGCGAAGCGGCCGCGCAGCCTTCGGGCTGGATGCAATGGTTCCGCAAGCCGGCTTTGGCAATCTCGTTCGCTGTGATCATGCTGGCGAGCGTGACGGTGGTTCGACTGAACTCGCCCGATAAGCCGAAGACTTCGGTGAGCAACGTGATGCCCGAACCGGGCACGGCAGTGGGCGATTTACAGGCACTGGAGAAAAATCACGATCTATATTCTGATTTCGACGAGCTTGACGATTTGCAAGTACAGCAGGACGTGACCGCGAATCCGTAATTCGTGGCGCAGGTGGTGATCGCAGAGGCGCAGCTCGAATGCGTCTCCGAGCACTGCGGGGAGAGCGGGAAGGTGAGAGGGCGGAGTCTCAATCCGGGGCTGGCAATGGCCGGTTTGGCGATGGTGCTGTGCATCGCATCGCCGACCGTGGCGCAACGCCGAAACGGGCAGCAGCAACAGCGCAATGAGGCCCGGCGTCAGAATCAGTCACACGCGGGCGACTGGCTGCGCCGCTACAAAGATCTTCCTCCCGCGCAGCAGCAGAAAGCGCTCGAGAACGACCCGCAATTTCGCAATCTTCCGCCGGAGCGACAGCAGCAGTTGCGCCAGCGCCTGCAACATTTCAGCAATCTACCTCCGCAACAGCAGCAACGCATTTTGAACCGCATGGAAACCTGGGAGCACCTGACACCTGAGCAAAAAGGCCAGGCCCGGGAGATATTCCAGCAGTTCCGCCAGCTTCCTCCGGAACGACGGCAGGCGATGCAGGGCGCGATTCAGGAGCTGCGCAATACGCCTCCGGAACAACGTGAGCAGTTGATCAATTCCGAGCGCTATAAGAACCAATTCACTCCGCAAGAACGCGATCTGCTGCGCGGGACGTCACAATTACCGCTGGCGCCGCCGGAACACGAGAGCGAAGGGCCCGAAGAGCAGTAGGGCTCGGACTTCAGACCTCGGACTTCAGACCTCGGACTTCAGGACCTCGGACTTCAGACCTCAGCCTTCAGTCTAGAGCCGCTCCTCGGCGACTGGCGGGCGAGGGCGCCCGCCTCACATGAGCCTGCTTAACTCCGGAAGAGGTTTTTCGCGATGAATAGGGCGTTGGCTGGGCGTTCGGCCAGGCGCCGCATCAGGTACGGGTACCACTCCGTGCCGAAGGGGATGTAGACGCGCATCTTCCATCCATCTTTCACCAGGCTTTGTTGCAAGTCGCGGCGGATGCCATAGAGCATTTGAAATTCAAATGCGTCGCGGGCGATCTTCTCGCGGGTGGCGAAGGCCTTCGCTTCTTTAATAATGTTCTCGTCATGCGTGGCGAGGCCGTGATAGACCCCGCTCTTCATCAGAGTCTTCATCAGGCCGACGTAACTCTCGTCCACTTCTGATTTTTTCTGGAAAGCAATGTCCTCAGGCTCTTTGTAAGCGCCTTTGCACAGACGGATGCGGATGCGCTCGCTTAGCAGCTTCTCCACGTCCGATTCGGAGCGGCGCATATAGGACTGGATGACAGCGCCGACGCATCCTTGATTTCCGGGGATACGGTGCAGTTCGTGGACGAAGTCGAGCGTGCGTTGCGTGTAAGGCGAGCCTTCCATGTCGACGCGAACAAAGTTCGGAGGCTTCATGCCGGCGGCTTTGGTTACCAAGCCTGTAACCAGATCGCGCGCCAGCTTTTCGTCGACATCAAGCCCCATGTGGGTGAGCTTCAAGCTGATGTTGGCGTTGAGCTGGCGAGCGGCGATTTCGTCAAGAAGCTGGTGGTAAAGCTTGGCGCTCAGGCGCGCCTCGTCAGCGTTGGTGACATTTTCCCCAAGGTTATCGATGGAGACGGTCGGACCAAGCTGGTTGACGTTGCGGGTGGCGCGGAGCACGTCTTCCACCTGCGTTCCGGCGACGAAACGGCCGGACATGCGCTGTCCGATGACGGAGCGCTCGGCAATTCCGCGCAGAGTGCGGCTCTCGGAAAGAGAGATAAAAAGCGCCCTCAGCACGAGAAACCTGACACAGGAATCAAGATATAGAGATTAAGGACGTACAGGTACATGAAGTGCACAGAAATTTGTATCACAAACCAGAGGGATAGCAGCTAGGACGGACATCACAAGCAAGCGGAGCGAATCTAGTGGTTGTCGGGATCGAACCTCACTTCGACCAGTTCTTTGCTTTCAGCGGGGCTTGATTCCCAACGCCACTTGTGCACTGCGTCATCGGCCGACTGCGCGAGCAACGGATGTCCTCCGAGAACATGGGTGCTCTTGACCGAGCCGTTGGACCCCACCACGGCTTCAATGCGAACCACACCTTTGATGCGCATATTGCGAGCGATTTCTGGGTAAACCGGCATGACCTTGCTGACCACCTTGCGCTTGGACTCAGTCTGATCCGTCTGTCCTACAGAAGGGAAAGCCAGCAGCAGGGCCGAGGAGAGCACCAACAGAAAGAAAATAGTTTTTCGGCGTGCGTTCACGATAAGACAAGGTTAGCGGGAAATCTTAGTATTCCGAAGATCACGATAGTCACTTTCGGTGTCTACTACTTCCGTGTGGGAGCGGATGTCGGACCTCAGACCTCGGACCTTGGACCTTAGACTTTGGGCTCTGGGCGCCGCACTCACTTAAAGCTCGCACGTAAGTTGAAATTGCGCATTCCAGCCAAGATGGACTCCACTTGCGCATGTAGTGGACGTAGAAACGGCGGTCCCCGAGGCCTTAAGGCTGAGGTCTGAGGTCTGAGGTCCGAGGTCCGGTCTGTCAGACTAGAAAGGCATCGTCGACATAGCACCAGCGCCAGTTCTCGCCTGGCTCGAACGATTGCATGATGGGGTGCTTGGTCTGATGGAAGTGCTTGGTGGCGTGCTTGTTTTTCGACGAATCGCAGCATCCGACATGTCCACAGATGAGGCACTCACGCAGGTGGACCCACGTGTCTCCCATCTCCAGACATTCCTTGCAGCCTTTGCCGCTGGGTTTGACGTCGTCTTTGATCTCTTTCACGTGAGCGCAGGTGGAGCGAGTTTGAGGCATGACAAATCTCCTGATAGTTACGATTTCTTTTCGGCGCCAGGATGCAATCCGGCATGCAAAGCGTCGTAGGTGGTGCTGTCGAGCGCGAACTTGTGAAACCAGTTGGGATAGAGGCGCGCCGGTTCTGTGAGGTTGTCGAGTTCGGCGATGTCTTCGGCGGCAATGAGAAGATCGCTCGCTCCAAGATTGTCTTCCAACTGCGCGAGTTTGCTCGCTCCAACCAGAACCGTGGCGACGAACGGCTTAGTCAGCAACCATGCCAACGCGACCTGCGCGACGCTGGCTTTGTAGCGCTCGCCGATATCTTTCATGCGATCGATGAGCTTGTAGCCTTTCTCCTTGTCGTGTGGCAGCAAGTCGAAGCTGGCGAGGCGTCCCTGGCCTCCGGTGGGATCCTCGCGAGTGTAGCGGCCAGTGAGGAAACCACCCGCGAGCGGACTCCAGACGACAATGCCAATGCCGGCGTCCTCACAAAAGGGGGCGATCTCGTATTCGATGTCACGCCCCACCAATGAGTAATACATCTGCGCAGCGACAAACGGAGAGTAGTTGTGCTTGCTCTGAATGCCAACGAACTTCGCCGCCTGCCACGCACTGAGATTGGAGTATCCCACGTAGCGGACCAGCCCACGCTGCACCAGATTCTCGAGTGCGCGGGCCGTCTCTTCGAGAGGGGTGAAAGGATCGGGTTTGTGGATAGAGAGCAGATCGATGTAGTCGGTGTTCAGGCGGCGGAGCGAAGCTTCGGTGGCGGCGAGAATGTAGCGAAAAGATGCACCGGCCTGAATGACCGCCGCTCCGGACCGAAAGCCGACTTTGGTAGAGATGATGACATTCTTGCGGCGCGGGCCGAGGGCGCGTCCCAGCATTTGTTCAGATTGGCCGTCGGCGTATGCGTCGGCGGCATCGAAGAAATTGATCCCGGCATCAATGGATCGGGTGATGAGTGCGGTGGCCACGTCCTGCCCGGCCTTCCAGACGGAACTGCGTGGGTCGGACGGGCCAGTGGAGCCGAAGGTCATCACTCCGAAGGAGAGGCGGGAAACGATAAGGCCGGTGTTGCCGAGGCGGGAATATTTCATAGTAATCAGTACCGAGTACCGGGTACCGAGCAAGAAGCGTTACAGCTCGGTACGCAGGGCTTTCAGCCAGGGATCGTCTTGCCACAACTTTCGTGTGGCCGCGATCTGTTCTTTAGATAGCGGTTGGCCGTCGGAGGCGCTGGAATTTTTTTCTGCCTGCTGCGGATTGCGCGCACCCGGGATGACGGTCGAGACAGCGGGGTTAGCCAGGATAAATTTGAGCGACCACTTGCCGAAGGCCTCGGAATCCCCGGGAGCAATGCCAGCAAGGTCGCGCAGACGCTCGGCGCGGGGCACCAATTCCTTCATCATCGACGGAGCCAAAGTGTGCGAGCGGTGGTCGTCGGCGGGAAAAACATGACCGGGTTTGAACTTGCCTGCGAGAATGCCGTAGTAGAGTGGCACGCGCGCGATAATCCCTATGTTTTTTCTTTGTGCCAGCGGCAGAACCGTCTCTTCCATTTCGAGGCGCAGGGCGTTGTAACCGAGTTGGATGACCTGTCCTTTTCCCCGCGCGAGCATGGCGATGCCTTCTTCGGGAAGAAAGATGGAGACGCCGTACCAACGAATCTTTCCCTGCTTCTGCAGATGCTCCATGGTCTCAGGCCAGTCGCCGTGGCGAATGTCGTATTCGCTAGGATTGTGCAGTTGGTACAGATCGATGACATCTTTTTTCAGGCGCTTCAGGCTGGCTTCGCAGGAATGGACGAGATGGTCGCGGCTCCAGTCTTTCATGCCGACGCCGTTACGCACGACATTGCCGGCTTTCGAGGCGACGTAAACTTTGTCCCAATCGGACGCGAGAGCCTTGCCGAGCATTTCCTCGCTGCGGCCATTGCCGTAGACATCGGCGGTGTCAAAGAAGTTGACGCCAAGATCGCGGGCGCGATGAACAGCAGCGATCGCATCGGCTTCGGGAGTGTCTCCCCATCCCCATTGCTCGCCGGCAGCTTCGCTGGCACCCCCAATGGCCCACGATCCGAAGCTGACTTCGCTGACCTGGAGTCCGGTTTGTCCGAGGGTGCGGTAGTTCATAACTCAGCTCTTAGCTCTTAGCCCTTAGCTTTACGGCATCGGTGAAGCGATGCCCTGATACGAACCGCGGTTTGCTTTTCACTCGGTACTGGGTACTCTCTTACTGCCCATGCTCTTCGAGAAACTTTTCCACCTCTAAAGCGGCCATACAACCAGAACCGGCGGCGGTGATGGCCTGACGGTAGCGGCGGTCTTGCACGTCGCCGCAGGCGAAAACGCCTTGCACCCGGGTGAAGACGTTGTTGGTCGTTTTCAGATATCCGTCCTGATCGGTGTCGAGCTGACCTTCGAACATCTTGGCATTGGGAATGTGTCCGATTCCAAGGAACATGGCGCTTACCGGAAGGTCGAAGGCTTTGTCAGTTTTCGTGTCGCGCAGTTTGAGTCCGGTGACTTCCTTTTTCGAGTGGTCGAGCACGTCTTCGACGATGGTGTTCGTCAGAAATTGGATTTTTGGATTCGCCTGCGCGCGATCGAGCATGATTTTTGATGCACGGAACTGATCGCGGCGATGGATGAGCGTGACCTTACTGGCGAAGCGGGTCAGGAATGTTGCTTCTTCCATCGCGGAATCGCCGCCGCCGATCACGGCGATCTCTTTCCCCGAGAAAAAGAATCCATCACAGGTCGCGCAAGACGATACGCCATGCCCGATCAGTGCCTGTTCGTTGGGAAGGCCGAGCCAACGAGCGGAGGCGCCGCTGGCGATGATCAGAGTCTCGGTATGGAACTGATGCTTGCCGGCATGGAGCGTGAAGGGGCGTTGGCTCAGATCGACGCTGCTGACGTGTCCCAAGTGATACTCGGCGCCGAAGCGCGACGCCTGCTTGCGCATGTTCTCGATCAGTTCAGGTCCCTGAATTCCGTCAGGAAAGCCGGGAAAATTCTCGACCAGTGTGGTGAGGGAGAGCTGGCCTCCGGGTTCGTGGCCTTCGATGACGAGCGGCTTTAAGTTGGCGCGAGCCGTGTAAAGGGCAGCGGTGTGTCCTGCGCAGCCGGAGCCCATGATGATGACTTTGCGAATGTCCATAGATTTAGCGGTCCAGAGTATAGATTAACGATTTCGAATTTGGATGCAGACGACGGAAATGGGCTGATTTCATGGCGCCTGCCTCATCGTGGCTGGCGCTATTTTTTCGGTTTCGGCTTTGCTCCAGCGGCGTTGACGCGGGCAAGCTCAGCCGGAACCGTGCTCTGCGCGCCGAACAGCTTGCGGTAAGTGGAGACGATTCCCGAAGCGCTTTGGAACAGTGGTTCGTAGGCGCTTTGATCAGGCGCGCGGCCGGCCTCGGTGGCATAGCACCGCGCGAGCACGACTGACGATTTGCCAAAGCGCTCCAACTTTATGCGGCTTGCGGGAGTATTCGTTCCGAGCATCGTAGCCGGAGTGGTCACGGCAGAGGCGCTGTCTTCGATCGTCAACTCCAGCAAATCTTTGGGGTCGCGGACACGGAAGACCAGCGTCTCGATCATATTCTTGGCATCGGCGCTGAATGAGTATTGGACCGTCGAGAACATAGCCTGGATCGAGAATTCTTTGCGCATTCGGACCCAACTCGCACTGTCAGAACTGTCGCCCATTTGGGCATTGGCTCCGGCTTGCAGGAAGTTCGGCTGGGCTTCGAGGCTCGAGCGTCCGCGCGCAACCTCGAAATCGCTGCCGAAGAGCGGCTGCTTGGGCACTTTGGACAAGGCCGAGGCAATCTCCTGCTTGTCTTCGGGCGATGGAGCGCAGACGTTCAGCATGTTCACTTTGACCTGCGGCTGGTTCGAAGGCGGAGCAGGTTGCTGCCCGCTGGAGAGTGTGGCGACGCCTAATATTTGTATGAAAAGGAAGTATCGAAGCACGCAGGGATTTTAGCATCCGACGTCGGACCTCAGACTTCGGACTTCGGCTAAAAGAATTCGCCCATATCGGGCGCGGTTGTCGCTGCTCCGGGGTAGGTTGTCACTCCCAAGCCATGCAGGATTAGCCTTAATGTGCTCTGGTGCTGGTAAAGCGTTGTGGACTGATACCCCAACTTCGCTTTAGGACTGATGATTACTGCAGCGACGTGACCGCCGCCATTGGCGACGTCCGTGGTATCGGACTCGTCGAATACGATGAGCAGGAGTCCGTTTTTTGAAATGTCGCGCTGGCGATCAGGGGCGCGATGTTTTGCTGCAGCCACGCGTCGGCGGCCTGCAGGGTGCCATCGTGCGCGTCATCCAACAGGTTTGGAACGATGTAAGAAAAATCCGGCAACTGATTATTGGCGAGGTCGGAAGCGAATTGCGAGAAAGAAACCAGATTCTGCGTCTCGGTCGTGCTGTTGAGCACGTCGGTGAGATACGCGAAGGGATTGTGGTGCTTCGCGTAAGGATAAACATCGCCGCCAGTGTATCCCTGGGATGGAAGATTTTCAGCGTACGATTTCCAGCTTTTTCCTGCCGCAACTAGCTCGCGCACAACATTGTCGGAGCTGACGGTTCCAGTGAATGCGTCGTCGTTGCTGACAAGTTGTCCAGTCGTCAGCATGAAGTAGTTGCCGATCGAAGGATGAGTGTTGGCGTAATACTGCGAGGCTAGCCCGTATTTCGAGGCCAGGCTGCTCAGGTAAGGCATCGCTGAACTGCCGATCACTTCGGAATAGCTGTGATTCTCTTCGACGACGAGAAAGACATGCCCGAATTGCGGGAATGAAGCCATAGATGAGGGCGGCGGAGAACTGGAAGAGGAGCCTCCGCCGCAGCCGACCCACATAAACAAAATGACAAAGATGAAGGTGGCCTTTTCGATCGAGAAACGCGCATCGCGCATCTGTCCGTCCTCTTTGCGGGACTAGGATGCAGATGTGGGCACTAACGATGGCATGGCGGCCCGATGTCGGATATCCGAGGTCCGCCCCTAGATTTCCGGATAGATATCGAAGAAAGCCTCCAGGCTCATCTTTAATTGTTTCTCCACTTCGTCCTTGCTGCCCTCAAGGACGTGCATGGTGACGTGGGCTTCGCGCCCATTCTTGAGCTTGAGGGTAGCGTCGCCAACTTCGAGGACCTCGTCGGCGGGGAGCAGGCGCATTCCGTAAACCAGAGTCAGGTTAGCCATGAAGGTATTTTAAATGGGCTTCGGGCGTCACGCTTCGGGCTTCAGCCTCGCTTCGGGCGTCGGATTTGGAGTCTGCTGGCTCAGTTCGTAACCCAATGCCTGATGCCTGAAGCCCGACGCCCGAAGCCTTGAGCCCGGGGTCCGAAGTCCGCCTTCCGCCATCTATAATCGGAGTCAGTTCTTATGCCGGTCTCATACCGCTACTTGCGTTTTTGGTTGAGCCACAAAGGCCTGCTGCCCTCCGGCAAGTTGGCGCTGGTGACCTGGTATCTGCTGGGGCTGGATCTTTTGCTCTTTGGGCTGCAAAAAGTCTTAGAGCCGTTCAAGAACTCTTATGCAGAGAGCCTAGGGGGATGGGTCACCTTCCTCTCTTTCATCGTTATCGTTCTGTTTCTTGTCCTAGCGATTCGCTGGCTGAAGAAGCGATTGCTGTGGCGGCTGCGCAACCGGCTCATCGTCACTTACGTCTTCATCGGAGTGATCCCCGTCGTCCTGTTGGTGGCGATGGGTGCGGCGCTCCTCTATCTGTTCTCGGGACAGTTCGCGAATTTCGTGGTGACTTCGGAGTTCGATTCGCAAATGCAAAGGATGGCTGCGGCGAACACGGCGATTGCCAACGAGCTTGCGGGACAACTGGAGCAAGGGCAGCCTCCGGTTTCGAAGGCGCTCGAAGGACTGCGGAAAAGCGACCCATTCTGGGTACACCACCAAGTTTGCGGATGGCTAGGAGACAAGCCCCTGCCTCTTTGCGGCGCGACGACCCCCTTCCCCCCACCGGGATGGGAGGTTCCCCAGAACGGCGCGATCGTGCGCGACGGCGGGAAGCTGTATCTGCGAGCCGCCATTACGATCCCGATGCGCAACAGCAAGCTGACCTTAGTCTCGAGCCAACCACTCGATCAGGATTTGACAGAACGGATTGCGCACGGCCTGGGCGAAATCACGTTGTATGTTGCCGCGTTGAAGGACGATCCGACTGCAAAAACCGCTGGAGCCGAACAGAAACAGCCTGACTTCAATTACCGCGCAGGGCCGGGAGGTCCGTCGGTACGAAGCGGCAACGAACCGCTTCGGCCCGTGTTTACCGCCGGCGCACTGCCGGCGGCAAAGGGAATCACGGACCGTCAAATCAAGTTCGGAACACCGCTTCCTGTCGCGGATTGGCGGACCGGCGCAAAGAATTCGAACGGTGTGGGGTTGGGAGTGCTGACACGTCCCTCTCTGGTCTACGACCGTCTTTTCGAGACCCTGGGCGATTTCGTTGAGGGGGTGGAATTCATTCTCCTCTTCATCGCCATCTTCTTCGCAATCATTGAATTAGTGGCTCTCTATATCGGCTCGCGGCTGTCACGAAGCGTGACCAAGGCAGTCGCGCAACTCTACGATGCCACCGAGCACATAAACCGCGGCGACTTGAGCCACCGCATTCCAGTGCAGTCGCACGATCAGCTGGCTGCGCTCGCGACATCGTTCAATTCCATGACCGCGTCGCTGCAAGAGCTGATCGAAGAGCAGAAACAGAAGCAGCGCATGGAGAACGAGCTGGTGATCGCGCAGGAGGTGCAGGCGCAGCTGTTTCCGCGGCAGACTACTGAACTGGAGTCGCTCGAAGTGCATGGATTCTGCCGTCCCGCGCGCACCGTGAGCGGCGACTACTACGACTTCCTCGCCGCCAGCGCCGATCGCATGTTACTGGCGGTGGGCGATATCAGCGGGAAAGGAATTTCGGCGGCCTTGCTGATGGCGACCATTCACTCGGCGGTGCGCGCTTACAGCATGGAAGGCATGCCGGCGTTGCGGGAATCGGTGGCGGTGGGAGCCTCCACTGGTAAGGAATTGTTAGTCGGTGCGAGCCTGCAGGGAGTCGAAGCTTCGCCCGGAGCGTTACTGGCGCTGCTGAATCACCAACTGTACGAGAGTACGCCGCCGGAAAAATACGCGACTCTATTCCTTGGCACCTACGATGGCACGGCGCGCCGGTTGACCTATAGCAACGGCGGGCACTTGCCTCCTATCATCATGAGCGAAGATGGATCTATTCGGCGTCTGGATGTCGGTGGGACGGTGGTCGGCTTATTCGATAACATGGCTTACGAAGAAGCCTCGGTGTCTTTGCGGCGCGGGGACATCTTTATTGCTTATAGCGACGGGGTGACGGAACCGGAGAACGATTTTGGCGAGTTCGGAGAAGAGCGGTTGATCGACTTGCTGCGCGAGAATCGCGATCTGCCGCTGGCGCGGATCAGCGAGATTGTGACGGCAGCGGTAGACGACTGGATCGGCGCTAACGAGCAACCCGATGACGTGACGCTGGTGCTGGCGCGGGCGCGCTAAGATCGAAAGCTTTTGAACGCAAAGGTCGCGAAGGACGCTAAGAAGAGCATTCAAAGTCCTACCGTAGTTTCCCCACTTCAAAACTAAATCGAGGCAGCCGCTCAACAGTTGGGCCTGGGTTCCTCAGTTGGGCCTCCCAGTGCGCACCCTCAACCGGTGCGGCTGCCCCGTTGCCCCGCGCACCCCTTCAGTTAGCAGGCACGCCCCGCGCGGAGCAAAACAAAAAGCCGAAAAATTGGGTGAGTTAGAGAACGAGACAGAGAGCTAGCAAAGGAAGGTACAGAGCATGGCAAGAAGGACGTCGGAATCCGAGGAGCCTAGCGCTCCGCCATTGTCGTGATGATCCTCAAGATGTCGGGTAGGCAGCACTACCTTGACATGGGCCAGAGTAACGCCGGAACCCGACGACGCCGACGAGACTCGCGCCTTGGCCGCCACTGGAGCCGTTCCGCTATGAAAGGTGTAATCCGGTAAATCCACCTGCGGAAGCACCAGAATCAGCGCAATCAGCAACAACTCGAAAATGAGGAGCGCCCAGCGCCAGCGAGTCATAGAGTCAATACTTCTGTGGAAAAAGTACTGCGCTCTTGGCCCATCTGTCAATGTGGACTTTTGACTCTTAGCGGATGCGAAAGCCGGGGAGTAACTGCCACGCCGTCAATGGCCACGGGTCGGGCCGCCGCGCACATGCCCTTGTGAGAATCCTCACCATGCGGGGTGGTAAGAGTCACTGCTCATTCCGGGACTAGAGCCTTTAATGCGTTATGGCTGCTGACCGCGAACGGCACCGGAGTTTCCTATGGCGAATGACGATCTTCGCAAATGCCCACTGTGCCAAGGCCATTCGCAAGTCGCCCGCAACGAACTGATCGGACTGCTGACCGACCGTAATCTCCGAGAAAAAATCGAGAAATATCTGGCGGAGCTGCTGCAGACAGAGCCGGCGGGGGTGGGGGCGAGGCGTCCGGAGTCGAGAGATTTCGAGAAGGACGTGCACACCTGGAATCCGCAAATGCCGATCTGGCGCAGAAGTCCGAAGGAGTAGCACGGTCTTGAGCTTTTAACGCACAACCCGAATGAAGGTTGCCACCATGCCGCAAGTTGAAATGGAAAAAGTGGAGCCGCTACTCGACCAGTACGAGTCCCGCCGTACCAATCTCATACCCATTTTGCAGGATGTTCAGGAAACCTACCGCTACTTGCGGCAGGACGTGTTGCGGAAGATCGCACAGAAGTTGCGGATTCCCCTAACCGAAGTGTTCCATGTTGCGACGTTCTACAGCTGCTTCAGCCTGGTGCCGCGCGGCAAGCATGTGATTCAGGTGTGCATGGGGACCGCCTGCCATGTGAGGGGAGCGCCGCGCGTGATGGACCGCATCCTGCGCGATTTGAAGCTGGCGCATCCCGGAACGACCAGTGACTTAGGGTTCACGGTGGAACCCGTGCGCTGCATCGGATGTTGCGGGCTCGCTCCCGTGGCCCGGGTTGACAACAAGAATGTGCATTCGCACCTCACGCAGGCAAAAGTCCCCGCAGTGCTGAAGAAGTACCACTCAAAGGCGGAGAGTCAGTCGCCCGCGAAGACGGACGAGGCCAGTCATGCAGAAGCTTAAGTCAGTCCACGCACTGAAGGAAATGCGGCTTTGTCTCGAAGCCAGCGAAAGCGGGCGGAAATCGATTTCGGTCTGCGCCTCGGGAAGTTGCGGAATCGCTTCGGGCGCCGAACTGGTCTTAGCCGCCTTGCGCAAGGAACTTGAGGAGCGCGGACTGAACCACACCGTCGATCTCAAGAGCACGGGCTGCCACGGCTTTTGTGAGCAGGAACCGACTGTGATCGTCTGGCCCGACAAGATTTTCTATACAAAGGTTGCCGCGAAAGATGCGAAGGATATTGTCGACAGTCTGCCCCCCGGAACAAAGCCAGTAGAGCGGCTGCTCTACAAATGCGCCGATGGGCAACGCGCGACGCACGAGCAGGAGATCCCCTTCTACGCGCGCCAGCAACGCAATCTGTTCGGCAACAACGCCAAGATTGACCCGCAGGACATTCGCGATTACATCCAGATCGGTGGTTATACAGCTCTGGCGCGCGTGATCTCTCAGTTCGCTCCAGAGAAGGTAGTGGATGCGGTCAAGCGCGCGGGCTTGCGCGGGCGCGGCGGCGCGGGCTTTCCCACAGCGTTGAAGTGGGAAGCACTGCGCAAGAGCCCGATGAAACCGCGCTACATCGTGTGCAACGCCGATGAAGGAGATCCCGGCGCGTTCATGGATCGCAGCCTGCTCGAAGGCAATCCGCATAGCGTGATCGAAGGCATGATCATCGGCGCCTTCGCCCTTGAAGCCAGCGAAGGCTACATCTATGTACGGGCTGAATATCCGCTGGCGGTCGAACACCTGAACACGGCGATCGAACATGCAGAGAAATGTGGTCTGCTCGGGGAGAACCTCCTGGGGTCGGGATTAAACTTCCGCATCCACCTGGTAATGGGCGCGGGTGCGTTTGTGTGTGGAGAAGAAACCGCACTGCTGGCCTCGATCGAAGGAAGGGTTGGCGAACCGCACCCCCGGCCTCCTTACCCCGTGCAGCGCGGACTCTGGGGCAAACCTACCGTCATTAACAACGTTAAGACCTGGGCGAATCTTCCAGTCATCATCAATCACGGGCCCGAGTGGTACGCCTCGATCGGTACTGAGCAAAGCAAAGGCACAGCGGTGTTTTCGCTGGTGGGAAAGATCAGCAACACTGGTCTCGTGGAAGTCCCGATGGGCACCACGCTGCGCGAAATGATTTATGACATCGGCGGCGGGGTTCCTCATGACAAGAAGTTGAAAGCAATTCAGATCGGTGGGCCGTCTGGCGGATGCATTCCCGCCAGCATGATCGATCTGCCGATCGACTACGAAGCTCTGACTTCCGCAGGATCGATGATGGGCTCGGGCGGCATGGTGGTGATGGACGAAGACACCTGCATGGTCGACGTCGCCCGCTACTTCATGGAGTTCCTGGAAGAAGAGTCATGCGGCAAATGCTTCCCTTGCCGCGAAGGCACACAGCATCTGAAAGAGATTCTCAACCGCATCTCGCAGGGCAAGGGGACGGAAGCTGATCTCAAATTGCTCGACGACGCGGGCTGGATGATCAAAGAAACATCGTTGTGCGGGTTAGGGCAGACTGCACCGAATCCCGTGCTTTCGACTCTGCGCTACTTCAAAGACGAATACATTGCACACATTCGCGATAAGAAATGCCCCGCGAAAGTCTGCCGCGAGCTGATTGTCTACGAGATCGAAGAGACGATCTGCGACGGCTGTCATGCGTGCGTAAAAGTCTGCGCCTCGGACGCAATTCTGGGGGAGAAGGACAAGGCTCACGAGATCGAGGCGGCAAAGTGCATTAAGTGCGGGGCTTGTTTGGAAGTCTGCCGGCCAAAAGCGGTGCTGGTGCATTAGAAGTCAAAGGCTCATTACCGCAAAAGGACGCAAAGAGCGCTAAGCGGATGCTCGGACAAGTTTTCTTTGCGAACTTCGCGAACTTTGCGGTTAGAGGTTCTTTTTCAAGGAGAGAATGCCGTGCCAACGTTGACGATTAACGGCATCGAAGTCGAAGTCGAACGCGGGAGCACGGTGCTCGATGCCGCGCGCTTCCTGGGCATCCCCATCCCTACGCTTTGTCACGAAGATGGACTGTCCCCTTATGGCGCTTGCCGTCTCTGCCTGGTCGAAGTCGCAAGCGGCAGAAAAAAGACTCTGCAAGCGTCCTGCTGCCTACCCGCGGAAGATGGCATGAAGATCTTCACCCATTCCTCGCGCGTCGAACGGGCGCGCAAGCTGCTGGTAGAGATGTATGTCTCGGTATGCCCAAGTTCCAAGCGCATTCAAGATATGGCCTCCGCGATGGGGGTGCGACAGGTTCGTTACGCCCCCAAAGAGGAAACGTGTATTCAATGCGGCCTCTGCGTGCGCATGTGCGAACAACAAATGATGGCGGGCGCCATCGGCTTCGCCGGGCGCGGAGTGAATCGCGAAGTCAGCCGTCCTTTTGACATGACCAGCGAGCAATGCCGCCAATGCGGGGCCTGTCTTTATATCTGCCCCGTATGCGAATCGCGCTGCCAGGGTCCGCAGGCCGAAAGCACGCTGTGCAACGGCTGCCTGAACATTTCGACCGCATGCTTTCAGAGTTACGACCACGCGATGTGTTTCCTCGAGCCGTGCCATGCCTGTGAAATCGCCGGACCTTTTCGCGATGATGTCCCGGCAAAAACGCGGTCGAAAGAATTTACCCACATAGTGGAGAAATAGTTTGGAGAAACTGCCATGACCTTAACGCATCTGAATGCCTCCGCCGCCACGCTGACCAAGAATCGAACGGAAGATTCAGTCAGCCCCTTTAGTGGAATGTGCACAACTTGTGTCGATGGATGCATCGGCATGTGCGAGATCGGCAAGAGTTCGTATCGCGGCGCCGAGATGATTTACCCACAGCCCTTCGGGATCATTACCACCGCCTCGCAGAAAGACTACCCGGTGGACCTGTCGCACTTCACCATCCTCGGACGAGCAGCCGGCGCGTGGGGAATTGAAGAAGACTCCAATCGCGCGCTGTTCCCTGCCGTCGATCTGGAGACGACCGTCGGCGCCGATCATGGCATCCGCTACAAACTGCCGTTCACTTTGGCAGCCATGGGATCGACCAACGTGGCTAAGAATAACTGGCCGGGCATCGCAGCCGGAGCCGCCATCACCGGCACCGGCATCGCCGTCGGCGAAAACGTGGTCGGCATGGATATGGATTCGAAGTTCGACAACGGCAAGGTGATCTCAAGCTCCGACCTGGAGTGGCGCGTCCAATGCTTCCGCGAATGGCAGACGGAGGGTTACGGCCAAGTCTACATCCAAGCCAACGTCGAAGACACCATGCTGGGTGTGCAGGAATACGCCATCAAGAAACTAGGCGTGAAAGCAGTTGAGCTGAAGTGGGGACAGGGTGCGAAAGATATCGGCGGCGAAGTGAAGATCAAAGACCTCGCCAAGGCGCAGGAATTGCATCGCCGGGGATATGTCGTTCTGCCCAATCCCACCAACCATGTTGTGATTGAAGCTTTCAAGAAAGGTGCATTCCACGAGTTCGAGCGCCACTCGCGTGTCGGTATGGTCACGAAGGACGGGTTCCTTAAACGGGTTGAGGAACTGCGCGCAGCTGGCGCTCGTTACGTTACGTTAAAGACAGGAGCGTATCGCCCTGTCGATCTGGCACGGGCGGTGAAGTTCGCCTCGCTGGCGCAGATCGATTTGCTCACGGTAGACGCGGCGGGCGGTGGGACCGGCATGAGCCCCTGGCGCATGATGAATGAATGGGGCATCCCTGGAATCGAACTACATTCGCTGCTGCGCCAGTATCTGGATGAGCTGCGACGGAAAGGCGAGTACGTTCCTCCCATCGCGCTGGCCGGCGGATTCACCTTTGAAGATCAGATCTTCAAGGGATTCGCACTCTGCGCGCCATACGTGAAGCTGATCGGATGGGCCCGTGGCCCTCTGGCCGCGGCGATGGTGGCTAAAAATATCGGCAAATCGATCGAAGCGCAGACGTTGCCAATTTACATCGAGCGTTTCGGCACCACCGTCGACGAAATCTTCGTGAGCTCCACCGAACTGCGCGAGCGGTTCGGCGATCGCTTCACGAAGTTGCCGGTTGGCGCCATCGGTTTTTACACCTACTACCAGCGCGTCGCTCAAGGCTTGCGGCAACTGATGGCAGGAGCGCGCAAGTTCGCCTGCAAATACATCGACCGCACTGACATCGCAGCACTCACACCGGATGCCGCACGCATCAGCGGTATCCCACTGGTGAGCGACGTCGACAAAGAAGAGGCCGAAGCAATTCTGGCTCTGTAGTTCCCTCGAATTACCAGCCAGTACCGAGCGGGCGCGCCATAACCGTGGCGGCCCGCTTTTTGTCGCTCCCCAGAAGGGCTTACTTCTTTTTTTCCTTTGGTAACGCGCTTACGTGGGATGTCACCTGCTGTCCCTTTTCCATTCCTCCAAGAATGACCAGGCTCTTGTCCGTCACCAGTAATCCTCGATGATCCATGCTTGGGTCTGGAGTGTTCTCGCTGAGCGTCTCCCACTTCCCTGACTTCAGATTGAAAGCGAACGTCACGGCCGAAGGTTCTGACGGCTTTCCGTCATAGCCGATTCCGTTGTAGTTGTAAGGATTGTCAGTGCCGCCGGAGAAGTAAATCTTCCCATCTTTGTCGGAACCGCCAGCGGCGATGCGGTAGCGCGCGGACCCGGGATGGTTTGGTAGCTTGGTCCACTTAATTTTATTATGATCGCGAGAGTCGATCTTTCCCATCCAGCACTCGTTAGACGGTGTGTACTTCGGCTTCTCACCGGAAGGATTTTTGCGCGCGCCATCGACATACAAGATGGTGTTGCCAATCAGCGCTCCGGCGTGACCGAAGACGGGCGTTCCTGAGATCGGAGTGGCTTGGTCCCATTTGTCTTTGTCGATGTCGTAAACCTGCACGTTGGCAACGGCATTGTTCTTCGACCAACCGCTGACCAAATAAATGTAGCGATCGTCGTAAACTCCGGCTACCGAATCATCAACTGGAACGGGGATGTCGGCGCCGCGGTACCAGCGTCCGCTCTCCAGGTCGAGAACGTTCACATCGGCTGCGGTAGTCTCGTTGCCTGGTGCGTCGACTACATATCCGCCGAACAAGTACACGCGACCGCGCGCGCCGACGGCAGCTGCGGCGATGCGCCCCGTGCCTGGCACCGGGGTGAGTTCGGTCCACTCGCCGGTCGACGTATCGAGGGCGTACCCGGCCGACACAATTGCGTCGAACGTTTTCTTCGGTCCGATGCCCATCAGCGAAAACAGCAAATCATGGCGGCCCGATTTCAGGACGGCCACGGCATTGTTGGACACAGGCAGGGGCAACGAATCCATCCCAGTCTTCGCACCGTAGAGAAGAACCGCGAGGAGCGGGATGATTGGAAGGAACCGTATTCGCATCATGGCCTTCAAAACGCTAAAACCAGGTGTGCTTGCGATATTCCCTGTATTGGTCGCCGAATTTTGCTTCCAGTACCTGAGCTTCCCGACGGGCGCGGAAACTCTGCACGGCAACTAAGAAAACAAGGAAGAGAAAGGGATACGGTTTCCCAATGATGATGAACAAACCCAGGACAATAAGGCTGCTGAAAACATAGATGGGATTGCGAATCTTCGAATAGAGCCCGCACGTTACTAGTTCTCGGGCCTGCGCTTTGACGGCGAACGAATTACCCAGCTGGAAACGCGCAGTGAAGAGAAAAATCGCGCCGATGATCATGACGGCAAGGCCTATGAAACGAGTCACGCCCCAGGGACCGGGCATAAGAAAGACAACAAAAAACAAGACCGCCAGAAAAAGCACGAACTGCACAATCAGAAAAGGAAGAAACTTCTTCGGCGCGCTGTTCATTCGATCAGTCCTTGGCGTACACCGTGGATGAAATCGGTGTAGGCAGGTTGAACGCCAGCGGCGCGCAGGTCAGCGGCAATCTGTCCGCGGTGGTAGGTCGAGTGCGTGATCACGTGCAACAGGATATCTTCTTCGCGGCTCCTCCACGGTTCTCCCTTGGTGTTCTTGTAATTTACCTGGCGATCCAGATCGGCGGTTTGCAGCCGGCGCTTCCATTCGGCGGCGAGGCCCTTGATTTCTTTTTCGCACTGCTCAAGAGGTAGTGCGGGCCATACCGCTTGGCTGGGCGGCTTCTGCTGCAAACGCTCAAGCCACAAGCGCTCCGCGGAAAGAATATGGCCGAGAAGCTTTTGCGATTTCTCAGTCGACGACGACCGCAGAACCCGTACGACCTCGAGGTTAGCCCACTCGTCATAGTTGAACAGACGCTGCAGATGTTGCGTGTCCATAGTCAGATTTCCCTCCGACTACTTTAAGTCGGGAAGGGCGCGTCTCGCAAAGTCTCGCGGGATTGCGCCGCTGTCGGCAAGACGCTAGGATGCGAAGGAGTGACAAATGCGTCGCATCTGCACCATTGTCGTGTGTTTCTTCCTGCTGGAAGCCGTGCTCTGCCGGGCACAGGAGGACGCGCAAAGCCTGATCCGGAGCGGGAAGGCTGCGCTCGAAGCGGGAGATCTAGGGCACGCGTCGGCGGATTTCGAAAAAGCGAGGAAACTCGCGCCAGAAAATCTTGAGGCGAACCGCGGATTGCTTCTGACTTACCTGGAAGCCGGGCGCCTGCGTGAGGCGGAGGCCATCGGGACAAGTTCTGCCGCGCGCTGGCCTCAGGACGCGCAAATCCAACATTGGCTCGGTCTGGTGTATTTCAAGACGGGAAGAAACGAACAGGCGTTAGAAAGCCTGCAACGCTCGGAGAAGCTGGAGGGGAGCCACTTCGATATTCATTTCGACACCGCGTTGGTACTGCTCGAAACCAAGCAATATTCCTCGGCGGCAGATGAATTGGAAAAGGCCATCAAGCTGAGTCCTTCCAATGCGCTGGCGCACGTGCTGCTCGGACGCGCCTACCAGAACAGCAATCGCACCGTGCAGGCGATCAGCGAGTTTCAAAGCGCGCTGCGGATCGATCCGAATCTGCCGCTCGGCCATTATCATCTGGGATTCGCGTACGCGAGCATAGGAAGGAACGCGGAGGCGATCACGGAATATAACAAGGAGATTGTGCGCTCCCCTGAAAATCCCAACGTCCAGTATGAATTCGGACACTGTTTGCTCGAAACGGGCGACTGGAAATCGGCGATGGTTCATCTGCAGAAAGCGACGGAACTCGCGCCACAGAACGGCGATGCCGCTTATGACTTGGGCAAAGCGATGGTGCTTGAAGGTGACGCTGCGGGAGCCATCCGCGTTCTACGACGTGCAATCGAATTGAACCCCACCGATCCCAGTCCGCATTACCAACTGGCTCGCGCCCTCGAGAAAATCGGAAACGGCGAGGAGGCGAAACTGGAAAGGCAGCGCTTCGCAGAACTAAAAAAAGCGCAGCCGCAAACCGGAGGCATGGCCACGGGCCGAATCCAGTGATGGGCCGCTTCCGGTTCGCACTCTTCTTCTTTCTGCTGATGTGCTCGGCGGTGCTTTGCGCTGAGTCGAAGGCCTCCAAACCCGCTCTTCCGGCGGAGAACGATTTCGTTCGCCGACGTCACTCGCGCGGCGGGCATCGACTTCCATTTGACCTGCGGCACGCTCGACAAGCGCTACATCATGGACTCGATGTGCGGCGGCGTTGCCGTCTTCGACTACGACAACGATGGCTGGATGGACATTTATTCTCGTGGACGGATCGACGATCGAGGATGTGCACTCCGGCAAATGCCATCCTGGCAAGCTTTACCGCAATAATCACGATGGCACGTTCCGTGACATGACGGCGAAAGCGGGACTCACGCACTGCGGCTGGGGATTCGGCGTAGCCGTCGGCGACTACGACAACGATGGCTGGGAAGATCTTTACATTACTTATCTCGACGGCGCTGTCCTCTATCACAACAATCACGACGGAACGTTTACCGATGTCACGGCCAAGGCGGGCGTTGGAAATCCCGGACGCTGGGGGACCAGCGCGGCGTTCGGCGACTATGACAATGACGGCAATCTCGATCTCTACGTAGCCAACTACGTCGACATCGATCTCGACCACTTACCTGAGTTCGGCAAAGGGCCGTTCTGCCAGTACCGCGGCATCCCTGTGTCGTGCGGCCCGCGAGGATTGAAAGGGATCGCGCGATCGTCTCTACCACAACAACGGAGACGGCACCTTCACCGACGTGACCGAGAAGTTGAACATCGATCCCGACGGCGACTACGGCCTCGGTGTCCTGTGGCTCGACTACGACAAGGACGGCTGCCTGGACCTTTACGTGGCCGACGATTCTTCTCCCAGCATGCTCTATCACAACAACTGCAAGGGCGGATTCACCGAAGTCGGCGCCGAAGCGGGAGTCGCTTACAGCGCGGATGGGCGCGAGCAGGCCGGCATGGGGATCGATTCCGAAGACTACGATCACGATGGCTGGCCCGATATCGCCAAGGCCAATTTTTCCGACGATACCAACAACCTCTATCACAACGATCACAACGGCGAGTTCACCGACATGGCGGGCCCGGCGGGATTCGGGCCGATCAGTATTCCCTTCCTCGGCTTTGGAATGAAGTTTCTCGATCTTGACAATGACGGTTGGAAAGACATCTTCGTCGCCAACGGACACGTCAATCCGCAAGTAGACCAGCACTCTTTCGGAGTGACCTATGCGGAGCGGCCACTATTGTTTCGCAATCTCGAAAACGGGAAGTTCGAGGAGATCGGAACGAAATCCGGCCAAGCGATGAGTCGCCGCTATGTCGGTCGTGGCGCGGCGTCGGCGGATTTCTGGAATGACGGGCGGCAGGATCTCGTAATGACCGTGCTCGACGGCTCTGCGGTTTTACTCCGCAATCAAACTGCGCCCAGCGGACACTGGCTCCGGATCAAACTCGTGGGCAACAAGTCGAACCGGGATGGCTTCGGCACGCAAGTGGAAGTGAAGGCCGGCAAGCTTAGCCAGCGAATGGAGGTCTCGCACCAATAGCAGCTTCGAGTCGGCGAGCGATCCACGTCTCCATTTTGGATTGGGGCTGGCCACAAGCGTCGATTCCGTGTCGATACGTTGGCCTTCGGGCAAGACCGAGCAGGTTGGACCGGAAGCGGCCGATCAGGAATTGGTGATTGAAGAAGGAAGAGGCATCACGGAACGACATAAGCCTGAGTCCGCCGGACACAAACACTGACCGCCGATCACATCCATGTGAGACCCCGGTCACCTCGTCCCGGTGATAGTGCGCCGATCTACCAAATTCTGGAATTCCCCATTCTCGATCTTCCGTTCGCCATAGTAGTAACCAACAAAACACCCCTAACTTATTGAAACAATTACCCGACCGCTTTGGCGAACCACGTGCGCTGATCGACTCAAAGCGTTTTCGGACTCGCCGGGGTGACGTGCAGTCCAAACGCTTCGATCTTCCAGATCAGTTAGGGTACTAACGCTTGACAGGTGGAGCCTTGGGGCGCAAAATGCTGCGCACTTCACACTTAGCAGTGATGCCGCTTACATCAGAGTGTGATCCCATGGCTTTCGGTTGGCGAACGCTTTTTTGAAAACATCGCTCACAGCGAGAGGGTAGGCTAATGAAAAAGCTGCAGTTCTGCCTTGTGTTGTTCTCCGTGTTGCTATTGGCGCTAGGCGCCGTAGCCCAGATCCAGAACGGCCAGTTCTCCGGAACAGTAACCGATCCATCAGGCGCCGCCATTCCCAACGCCAAGGTTACCGTCACAAACACCGGAACTAACCTTTCGGTCTCGACCACGACCAACCAGACCGGCTCATACGCCGTGAAAGAGTTGCCTCCGGGAACTTATAAGATCACTTCCGAGGCCTCTGGTTTCAAGACGGTGAACGATACCAACGTCACCTTGAACGCCGGCACGATCGAACACGTCGACTTCAAAATGACGCTGGGCCAGGCCCAGGAAATCGTCGAAGTAACCAGTGAAGCCAGCGCGGTGAGCACCGAGGAATCGAAGCTGGCGACGACGATCAGTGCCACCCAGATCAATAACCTTCCGCTGAACGGCCGCAACGTGTACGACCTGATGCAGCAGGCTCCGGGCGCCGTAAACGTAAACGGCGTCGACATGGAAAACGGTCACGGTACCGTGGTCAACGGCTTGCGCGAAGATTTCAACGGCTTCTTGATCAACGGTGTGGCTAACAAGGGTCTGAGCGGCGGCGTCAACAACACGCCGATTCAAGACACGGTACAGGAATTCCAGCAACTCCAGTTGAACGTGTCGGCCCAATACGGCAACAGCGCCGGGAGTATCAACAACCTGGTGACAAAGTCTGGAACCAATGCCTACCACGGAAGTGTGTGGGAATACGCTCGAAACAGCGCTTTTGATGCGAACGAGTATTTTGCCAATCAGTCGGGAGTTGCCCGGCTGCCGTTGCACTTTAACCAGTTTGGCGGCACGGTTGGCGGTCCGATCCTCAAAGATAAGCTGTTCTTCTTCGGTTCTTATCAGGGAGACCGGTTCTTGACGAACCTGCCGGCAGTACCGATCACCACCGAAGATGCGCAGTTCCGACAGGCGGTAGAGTCCACCTTCCCGACTTCGACCGCAGCTCTACTCTATAAGAACTTCGCCCCAAACGTGGCCGGAACGCCGATCACGACCCTGACGGGTTTGTTTACACCAACCGGGGGCACGTTCCCCGACTTTAGCACTTACCTTTGCCCCGACAACAACAGTCCGGCAATCGCGGCAAAGTTTGCCCAATTGTTAGGAGTGAATACACAGGATCAATTAAATGCGGCGGCAGCGGGCTGCAGCACGATTCCAGCGATCACCGCCGGGTACCCGGGCATCCGGACGAACAATTACCTTGACTCCAGCACCGCGATTATCGGTTCGCAGGCTCAGCCATTGGGTAACCTGTTCAACGGCAACGAAGCGTCCGGACGCTTGGACTACAACTGGAACACCAACAACCGGATGTATGCGCAGTTCAACTGGTTCAAGTCGACCGACAAATACGGGCCTTGCTCGACCGCTTGCACTCGCGGATTTTCGAATCCGTCGCGCAGCATCTTCCCCAACGGACAATTCAGTTATGTTCACACCTTCTCGCCAACCATCTTGAACGAGTTTAAGGCGGGTTACACCCAGAACAACGTGGGCACCGCGGTTTCACTGCCGGGCGTCCCCTCGATCGCTTTCGACGACGGAACCGTGGGTTTCGGTTCTTATAACGGGTACCCACAGTTCTTCAAAGAGCACGATTACAGTTACGGTGACATGGTGTCGATCAGCCACGGCAATCACAACATGAAAACCGGCGTCGACATCAAACGCAACATCGAAAACAGCGAATTCGATATCGCTCGCGGCTCCTACTACTTCTTCGATTCTCTCTACTTCGCTGCCGATGCTCCGTATGGCGTCGCTGCGGGTGTGAACCCGGGGTTCGCTACCGGACAGCCGGGAGCCTTGGGCGACAATGTCCGCCACTGGCGCAACTTGGAATTTGGCGCGTACTTCCAGGACGACTGGAAGGTCACCAAGCGACTCACTTTGAACCTTGGACTGCGCTATGACCTGTTCACTCGCCACACCGAGGAAAATGGTTTAGTAACGACGTTCAAACTTGGACCTGGAATCGGATTGGCGCAGCAGGTACAGAATGCCAACGTTCCCTTCGATCCTCTCGGTTCGACCAGTTGCAATCCGGGCTCGGTGAAGGTGCCGAATACCCAGATTCTGGCTGGGGTTTGCGGGCCGGGCGGATTTGCTACGGCGAGCACCCTGGGGCCTGGCGACCACAACAACTTTGGTCCCCGCGTTGGTTTCGCATGGGATATGTTCGGGGACGGCAAGACCTCATTGCGCGGCGGTTTCGGCGTTTCCTATGAGAGCACGCTGTACAACCCGCTCTCGAACTCGCGCTGGAATCCTCCGTACTACTCGTTCAACGGAGCCAATGATTTCCTAGTCCAACCCAATAATCCGTCGATCGTAGTTTATGGACCGACCACTTGCACCAACGGCGCGAACTGCGTTCCGTCGGGTGCAACTCCAACTTTCACCGGCCCACCTACCAACCCCGGTCAGGGCATTGGTGCACAGGCTACAGGCAATATCAATGGCTGGGCCTCTTCCAACCCTGATCAGGCCAAGCTGACCGGTATCGTCCTGCCGCAGGGAATTCGCGATCCTTACGTGTACAGCTTCTTCCTGAGCGTGCAACGCGAGGTTATCCCCAAGTTGGTGGTGGAGGCTGATTACGTAGGCACAACGGCGCACAAACTGTTCCGTGCCTCCGACATCAACACTGCTGCGGGCGCTTTCTTGCCCGCAGGAAGCAGCGTCGTTGACAACTTTGGCAGAACGTTAACGGGACTGCAGAGTTCCATCAATGGCGTTGGGCGTCCAAACCCGAACTACGCAACCCTGCGTACTTGGGAAAACGCTGTGAACTCGAACTACAACTCCCTGCAACTCTCCGCCAAGAAGCAGATGAGCCATGGGATTCTGTTCAACGTTGCCTATACTTGGAGCCACTCACTGGATGACGGTTCTACCTGGCACAGCGGTTCGACTACTGCCACCGGTGGATCCGGCGGAGACGGCTACTTGACGGATCAAGCGATTCCTAATTTGGACTATGGCAATTCGGTGTTTGACATCCGTCAGCGGCTGGTTGTGAACTACGTTATGGAACTGCCCGGGCAGAAGTTGCACGGAGCGGCGGGCTGGATCGCTGGTGGGTGGAACCTCAACGGCATCTGGTCATTCCAGAGCGGAGCGCACTTCTCTCCGTACAGCTCCAGCAGCCCGAGACTGCGTGAGATCTCGAGCCCTGTCACAGGGTGCACGGCGGCTGACGTAAACAGCGGTAACTGCCAGAACCTGGGCGGCGACTTCAACCTGAACGCGGACAAGAATGATCGTCCGAACAGCAGTGTTCCCGGAGCCTCGTTCTCCCGCAATACTTGGGCGAACGGATGGTGTCCAACTAACGCTCAGGGTGTTGGCGGCTATGCATTCAACACCGGTTGCACCGGGGGAGTGGCTCCCAGCGCGGCGAACCTGCCTGCTCTGTCCAGCCCCTGTCTTGGTTGCTCCGGCAACCTGGGCCGTAACACATTCGTTGGGCCCGGTAACTGGGCAGCGGATATGACGCTCGCCAAAGTCTTCAAGTTCACCGAGCGGTTGAACCTGAAGTTCGAAGCGAGCGCTTTCAACATCTTCAATCGCGCCAACTTCCTGCTGGCGACTTCCGGAGGCGGTGCTAACAATCACGTCAGCTTCACGAACTTCGGAAAAGCTGGTGGAACACTCAACCCGCGCCAACTGCAACTTGGCTTAAAGTTGAGCTTCTAAACTAACGGATAGCGTTCTAACCTGGGCTTGTCTCGAAGTTCGGGACAAGCCCTTGTTCTTTGGAAGTGCTTCATGCCATCCGTCGCCGGATCGAGGAAAACCCTCGCGCTGATACTCGCCTGTTGGGCCTTCTGCCTCATCTCGTCGCGAGAATCGCATGGCCAAACGACCCTCGGCTCGGTCAACGGCCGCCTTCGGATCTCACAGGGCGGGCCACCTCCCGAACGTATCTTGGTATTACTGCAATTCCGAGGCAGCACCATCGACACCGTATACGCCGATTCGCAGGGAGCTTACGGCTTCCACAACTTGCTCCCAAACACCTATTACGTTGTGATTAACGATGACCGTTACCATGCGGAACAGCGCCAGGCCTTCATTCCGAGTTCAAGCCTTACTCCGGTCGCCTTCGTCGACATCACCTTGATAGCGAAAACTCCGCCTAAGGCAGACGATAAGGTTCCCCAAAAGTCCGTCGGCTCGAATCCCAACATCACCGACGTGCGGGAGTATGAATCCCAGTTTCCCAAAGCTGCGGTGAAGGAGTTCAAGAAGGGCGCGCAGGCCGACCAGGATGGCAAGAAAGATGACGCCATTAAGCACTACCTGAAGGCAGTCCAGATCGCGCCCGCATTTTATGAAGCGCACAACAACTTGGGGTCGGACTACGTGAGCAAGTCGGACTTCCCTGCCGCGCGCAAAGAGTTCGAGCAGGCGATCCAGCAGAATCAGAGCGACGCCGCCGGCTACTTCAACCTGAGCAATGTAAGCATGCTGACAGGAAACCTGCCGGAGGCGCAGAAGTATCTCGACGAAGGCTTGCGCCGCGAACCGGATTCGGCCTTAGGGCTGTTTCTGCTGGGCTCGCTCAACATGAAAACCGGAAAGCTGCCGGAAGCGGAGCGGGCGTTACAGCAGTCGATCAAGTTGAATCCGACCATGGTACAGCCGCGGTTGCAGCTGGTAAATCTGTTTCTGCAAACAGGCAAGAAGCAGGAAGCAGCGGAACAGTTGCGGGAATTCGTAACAACCTTTCCTGATAATCCCTTCAGTCCGCAGGCGCGGAAAGTGCTCGAGAAGATCGAGGGCCCTGCGCAAGCGAAAGCGCCAAACTAGAGGGTCGTCCTCCATAAAATCTAATTCTTTTGGCGATTCTGAATCAGTTGGCAGAAGTCCTGCTTCAGTTTGCAGGCCTGATCGTATTCCTTGCCGGCGAGATTCTTTTGTCCCATCTGTTCGTAGGCGAGACCGAGATTCAGATGGCCCTCGGCAAGGTTTGGATCAATCTTCAGCGCCTTGTGGTAGCTTTCGACTGCTTGGGGCAGACGCTTGGTCAAGCTGTAGCTGATGCCTAGAAAGTTGTAGAGTTGGGGATCTTTGTCCATGCCAAGATCAGCGGCTTTGCTTAACTGCGTCACCGCGTCGGCATAATTTTTCTGCTGGTACTGGAACATCCCGAAGTCGCGGCGAGCCAGAGCGAAGTTGGGTTGAATGCTGACGGTCTTTTCGAAAGCAGCTTCCGCCGCGGACTTATCAGTTTTCGATTCGATGAACGCCAACTCATACCACGCGCGATAATTTTGCGGGTTGTATGCGAGCGCCTTATTCACCCAGCTCTTGGCTTCTTCAGGATTGTCTTGGTTGATCAAGGCGCGCCCCAGACCCACCATGGCTTGATCGAAATTGGGATTCAGGTCCAGGCACTTTCTCAGTTGCATCGAGGCTTCGGCCCAGTTTTGCTGGCGCAAAGCCACCTCCCCCAGCATGAACGGAACAATGTAGATCTGCGGATCTTTCTCGCGGACTTTTTGCAGCAGATCCTGCCCGGTTGTGAAGTCGTTTACCTGGAAGGCGTCTCCGGCTTCGAGAATCGAATTGAATTCCCAGAGTTTGGTCTTAGGATCGGCGAGCCCTTTGGCCAGCGTCTCGGGAGAAACAGCCGACCGGTACGAAACGTAACCGAGAGCTCGAAGCTTCTCGGTGGCGTCAGGACTGAGATTGGAAGCTTGCCCCGGTACGGCCGTGAAGGGCTTTTCGCGAAGCAGGGTGGCGACCTTGTCTTTCAGAACAGCGACGGTCGCAGACTGTTGCGGAGCCAGATTGTTCTTCTCCGCCGGATCAGCGACGACGTCATACAACTCCGGCTCAGGCGCTTCAATGTAGTGATAGCGCGCGGTCTCAAGCGCGTGCAGCGGGCTCCATCCGAAGGAACTAAACGGATAAAACGTCTCACTGTACCCTGAGTCTTCTTTCTCTGCCTCAGATCCAAAGAGTCCGTGAGAATGAAACTGCTTTTCGATGGGATCTTTTATCCCGACAGCCTGCAGCAGCGCAGGAGCAACCGCGACTGTCTCAACTGGACGCGCAACGCGACTTGGCCGAATGCCGCTTCCAGCGGGCGGTTTGACAATTAATGGAATGTGGACGGTAGAGTTGTATACGAAGAATCCATGCTCGTGTTCGCCGTGATCTCCGAGCGACTCACCGTGGTCGCTGAGGAAGGCGATCAACGTATGGTCGTAGATGTGATTCTGTTTTAGAAAAGTGACAAGGCGTCCCAGTTCATGATCGGCGTAAGCGATCTCTCCGTCATAGAGATGATCTTTATATTGGGTGCGGAAAGGCTCGGGCGGATCGTAAGGGCTGTGCGGATCGTACAAGTGCAGCCACAGAAAGAACGGGCGGTGCGGCGTCTTCTTGACCCACGCGATCGCATGCGAGACGCTCTCGGCCGCGCGGCGGTCGACTAGTCCGATATCTTTTTTCTGGAAGGTCTCAGCGGAGAAGGCATCGTCGTAGAAATCGAACCCGCGATTCAGTCCCCAGCTGCGATCGAGGACAAAAGCGCTGACCACCGCTCCGGTAGCGTATCCGTGCTGCTTCAGCGCTTGCGCGACGGAGTGAAACTCGGGTGCCAACGGCTGCCCGGTGAAATCCTGTACACCATTCTGAAAGGGATACGTGCCGGTCAGAATGGCGGCGTGAGAAGGCCAGGTCAGCGGGACTTGCGAGATGGCGCGCTCAAAGACGACTCCGTCATGCGCCAAGGCGTCGAGCGTCGGAGTCTGAATCTCGGTATATCCATAACAGGCGAGGTGATCGGCGCGAACCGTATCGAGCGTGATCAGAATAATGTTTGGACGCAATTTGGGAGGCGCGGGCTGTGTGGCCGCAATCGCGCAGATGGGCAGCAGCAAGCAAACTGTTAGGAAGTATTTCACTTTGGCGATTGTGCCTTGCGCATTTCTTCGTCTGCTTGTTGATTCAGACCCTTGGCTGCGAGAGCTTTGGCCAGTGCCGCATGGGTTCCGGAGTCTTGGGGCATCAGTTCTGAGGCGCGTCGCAACTCGGTGATCGCTTCATCCACCTGACCTTGATAGACGAGAACCTCCCCCAACGCGCGATGGCCGGGCCCGTAATCAGGATAAGCCGTAATCGATTGGCGAAAGGCGGCTGCCGCTTCGGGCACCATTTTCTTCTGCAAATACGCTGCGCCCAGATTGTAAGCTGCGGAGAAGTTTGTCGCATCCAGGTCGAGCGCGTGCTTAAGCGTCTGAATCGCGTTATCAAAATCTCCCACATGCGCGTAAGCAAGTCCCAACTGAAAGACTGCCAGCGAATAGTCAGGGCTGAGTTGCAGGACGCGCTGAAGCTCCTCGATGGACTTGGGGAACTCCATGGTGCGGTAGTAGTTGAGTCCGAGCAGATAGTGCACGGGAACAGAGTTGGGCTCGATTTTGAGAGCGGCGTTCAGCTTCTCCGTCGAAGGGGCGTAGTTGCCGTGCTGACTGTCGGCGATCGCGTCTGAGATCAATTCGTAGACCTGCACCCGATCTTTGGGATCGGGAAGGCTGCGATCCGTGACTGTGGGAGTGCTGCCCCCGGAAAACCCCGCGTACCCTAACGATTTGAGCCGCTCCATCAGCGCCGGGTCGAGACCGGTCTTCTGTGCAAGTTCCTGTCCGCTGCTGTATTGCTGGATGAGCGTCGTTAGCTTGTTGCGCATCTCGTCGGCGACGGCTTTTTTCTGCGAATAGAGATTGTTCGTCTCTCCGGGATCTTTCTTCAGATCGTACAGTTCGGGCTTGGGCGCATCGATAAAGTGATAGTTCTCGGTCTCGGAACCGCGCAGTTCGCTCCAATTGAAATGCAGTCTGGGGAGAAACGTTTCTGCGTAGAGCGTGCGCGCCGGGTCCTTGTCTTTGGCGGCCATAAGCGGCAGCAGGTTACGCCCCTGCACGTCCGAAGGCGGGTCAATCTTGAGGAAGGCCAGCAGCGTCGGCATGAGATCGGGGAGGGTAACGAGGTCGGCTACAGTTCGTGCGGAAGAATCGCCCGGGACACGAATGATGACCGGAATCTGCAGCGTTGCGTTGTAGATGAAGAAGCCGTGCGTCTTCTCTCCATGCTCGCCGAGGCTTTCGCCATGATCGCCAGTTACGACGATGACCGTATTCTGGTAGACGCCTTTCTCCTTGAGTTCGCGGATCAGGCGTCCCACCTGGGAATCAGCGAAGGCGATCTCGCCGTCATAAGGGCGATCCTTATACTCCTCGCTGTAGGGGCTTGGCGGACGATAAGGATAATGGGGATCGTAGAGGTGCATCCATAGGAAAAACTTCTTCCGATAATTCTTGTCGAGCCAATCGATCGCCTGATCGGCTACGGCGTCCCCTGGCCGCTCCATCTCATCGAGATTTGATTCCTGCAGCCGGCTGAAATCGAAGTGATCGTAATAAAAATCGAAGCCGTGATTGAGCCCGAAGCGCGAGTCGAGCACTGCTGAACCAATCACCGCTCCGGTGGCGTAGCCATTTTCCTTCAGGACTGAGGCTAGAGTCGGTTGCGTCGGGCTCAGCTTGTTATCGGCAAAATCGTGCATCCCGCTGCGCAACGGGAAGGTCCCGGTGAAAAGCGCTGAATGGGCCGGCAGAGTGACTGGGACCGGCGTGTAAGCCCGCTCGAAGCGCGTACCCTCTTGCGCGAGAGCATCGATACTCGGCGTTTTGACGCCTTTATAGCCGTAGCATCCCACGTGATCAGCGCGCAGCGTGTCGATGGTGATCACCACGACGTTCGATCCGGCATTGGGCTCAGCCGCACAGAGCGCGCTAAGACACACGATCACTGGGATAACGGCGGAACGAAAAGAGGTCATTCGGTGAGGAAAATTATATCCCACTCGCGAGGCGCGAAGCCGGAGGAAAGCCGCGAATTATGCTAGTCTGAGAGACCATGAGGGGTGTTCGAATTCTGCTGGTTTGTGCGGTCCTAACGCTTGCGGGACAGGCTCAAACTTCTCCCGCCAAGAAGCCTTCCCCGCCTGACATCTTCCTGGTCACCATCGACACCTTACGCTCCGACCATGTTCATTGTTACGGATATGACAAGGTCGAGACGCCAGCGATCGATAGCTTGGCGAAGGATGGCATTCGCTTTTCGCAGGCGTTCACGCCTAGCCCAATCACCAACACTTCTCATACTACGATTCTTACCGGCCTGCTGCCGACCCACCACGGGGTTACGGACTTCGCCGTGCCTCTCGATTCGTCGCATCTCACGCTCGCGGAGATGCTCAAGAAAAAGGGTTACCACACGGGGGCGTTCATCGGCGCGGTCATTCTCGACAGCAAGACCCTGGCGCCAGGACTCGATCGCGGCTTCGATTTCTACGACAATTTTCCCGAACACACCGACACCAAGGCCCGTTGGGGACGAGTAGAGCGGCGCGGGATGCAGGTTGTGAAAAATGCGGAAACCTGGTTGGACACGCATCCTGCCGGACCGCATTTTGTGTGGGTGCATTTGTACGATCCGCACGATCCCTATGAGCCACCCGCACCTTACGCTGAGACTTACAAAGATCATCTTTACGATGGCGAAATCGCCTATGCCGACTCGGCGCTGGCGAACTTTCTCGCGTACGTGAAAAAGCAGGGTTGGTACGACAACGCCGTCGTCGTCATCGTCGGCGATCATGGCGAAGGACTGGGCGAGCATCACGAAAATACGCATGGAATATTTCTTTACGACTCGACCACCCACGTACCGCTGATTGTAAAGTTGCCCGCGAAAAGCAACGCGGGAAAGGTCGTCGACGCTCAAGTTCGCACCATGGATATCGTGCCGACCGCGCTTGATTTACTTCATGCGCCAACTCCAACCGGATTAGACGGCGCTTCCCTGAAGCCGTATTTTGCCGGAGACACCACCAGTCGCACTGCCGACGGAGAGACAGACTACCCCTTGCGATTTGGCTGGGCACCGCTGCGTTCGGTGCGAGCGGAGGGATTCAAGCTGATTCAGGCACCGCGTCCTGAGCTGTACGATCTTCATTCTGACCCCGGCGAGTTGAAGAATACCTATGAAGCTGGAAACAGCACGGTCGCCAAGTATCAGCAGTTGCTGGCCGCTGTCTACTCCAAGGCTCCCACGGAGACGGCTTCCGATGGAGCGGCCAGCGAGAGCGCGAAGAATAATCTGAAGGCGCTCGGCTATGCGGCTGGGAATGCTTCAGGCACTACGAATTCTGCGAATCTTCCCGATCCGAAAGACAAGATTGAAGAACAGAACCTGCTGCACACCGCCATGATGGCGTCCGACGATAACCGTTCTGCGGAGGCGCGAACCGCTCTCGAGCAAGTCTTGCAACTCGATGCAAAGTCTCCAACAGCACTGCGGCAACTCGGGGAACTCGAACTTCAGGCGGGAGACAACGCGAAAGCCGCAGATCATCTGAAGCGTGCGCGCGAAGTTCGTCCAGAAGACGCAACCGCAGCCTTCTACGAAGGCCAAGCCAGAAACAAGATCGGGGACTTTGCCGGTGCGCGCGATGCGCTTGAAGCGAGTTTGAAGCTCACTCCCGGCCAATCGGAAGCACGCTTGTTGCTTGGCGACGTCTACCTCAGTCTTAAAGACCCCAAAGCAGCCGAGGACCAGTTTGAAGCTGCACAGTTACTGGATTCCAATAGCGTAGCCGCGCAAGTGGGCTCGGCACGCGCTCTAGTCGCTGAGGGGAACTTCACTGCCGCCGTCGAGCAACTCGAGCCGTTGACGAAGTCGCAGCCCGACAATGCGCAAGTCTTCGAAGCTCTATCGAAGGCCTACTCGGGCTTGGGCAAGACCGCGGAGGCGCAAACCGCAGCGGACCGCGCTAAGTCATTGTATAAGAAGTAAGACCGCAGGTTCTGCGCCGATAAGTGCTAGCGGGCGACGCTATTTCGGCACTACTTCCCGGCAAGACCCAGCATCAAGGAAGCTATCTCGAAGTAACTGCAATCTACTTACGTATAAATAGGTTTGGACGCACACTTGCTGGTGCCTGATCGCACTTCTGTTCGCGAAGAGGCCAAGCTGTGTCCCAGCCTTTCGACAGCCGCAAGAAGAATCAAGGTTCGACCAGGACCATTCTGCTGGCCGAGTCCGATGACATCGTGCGCAAGGCGCTACGAAGGACTCTGGAATGCCATGGCTATCGCGTTCTGCAAGCCATCAACGGTGAAGAAGCCGCGCTTCTCTGCCGCCATCACGAGGGCCCGATCGACTTGCTGTTGTCAGATATCCGCTTGCCTGGTTTGCGCGGATTCGAATTGGCGCGAATGGTGACCGATGCCCGTCCCTTTACGCGAGTGCTGTTTCTCACCGGAGAGTCAGAAAAGGCCAATGCCGAAGCAGGAATTTGTCCGGGGTGCTGGCTGCTCATAAGAAAACCTTTTCGTCCACGAGAACTCGCCGAGGCTCTGGAGGAATTCCTGAGTCGACAAGTATGCCGACCCGTTTCGGCCGAGAGCCTCGCACAAGCGGGACTAATCGAGCGGCCTTGAACTTCCTTAAGCAATAGGTAGGTTGAAATAAAAGACTGAGCCATGTCCCAACTGGCTGGTAACTCCGATCTGTCCGGCGTGCGCTTCAACGATGGCCTTGGCAATCGCCAATCCCATGCCGGTTCCCTGCACTCGTAACCGCTGGTCGCGTCCCCGATAAAACTTGTCGAAGATGAGCCCTTGTTCGAAGTCATCGATGCCCGAGCCGCGGTCGGCCACACTTGTCATGACCATGCGCCCGCGATGCTCTCCGGTAATGTAGATCGGAGCGTCTGGCGGCGAGTACTTGGCTGCGTTCTCGAGCAGTTGCACGATGACTTCTTCGATTCGTTCCAGATCGATGCGGACTGGCGGCAGGTCTGCGGGAAGATGCATTTCGATCGGATGCGAACCCAGCAATTGCTTCGACTTTTCAACCGCGCCCTCGATTGCCTCTTGAATCCGGTGTGGAGCAAGGTGAAGTTCTACTTGATTGGCATCGAGTTGCGCCATCTCCGCCGCTTCACCAATCAACCGGTTCAGGCGATCGCTCTCTTCGTTGATGACCTGCAGCAATTCGTGGCGCTGGCTCTCGTCGAGGTTTGGATTGGAAAGCAGCGTAGTGGCGGACGCCTTGATTCCGGTAAGTGGCGTGCGGAATTCGTGGGTTACAGAATCGAGAAGAGCCGAGCGAAGTTGCTCTCCTTCACGGGAAGCCTCGGTCTTGCTCAGTTTTTCAACCGCGCCTGCGCGCTCAATACCGATCGCCACCAGGCTTCCCACGGCCTCGAGCGTCCCTCTTGAAACCGACGACCCCGCTACTCCGAGGCTCCCCACGACCTTCGCACCCATGCGCAGCGGGACAAACGACACGTCGCCCAGGCCGAATTTCGGCTCTCCTCGCGCCGCCACCGATTGCAATTCCTGGGTCTCAAGACCGCTGATTTCGAGGCGGGAGCGGTAAACATCTTTGCGGTTAGGAACCCAAATCGCCGCTGCGCGCACATCGAAAGTTTCGGCGATGTATCCGGGGATGGCGTTCAGCAACTCGGCGATATTGTCGGTGGAAAGCAATTGCTGGCTGAAAGCGTAGAGGCGCTCCACCTCGTGTCGTCGTTCGTCGGCACTGCGTGCGGCACGGCGGGCGCGCTCAGAAAGCTGGCTTGCGATGACGGCGGTTACCAGGAACGCGAACAGAGCCGCCCAATTTTGCGGATCCGCGATGGTAAACGTTCCCACCGGCGGCAGGAAGTAATAGTTGAAGGCGAGGGTCGACACTACGGCCATGAAGACCGCGCAGCGCAAGCCCCAAGTCGCGGAAACGATCAGTACTCCGAGAAGAAAAGTCAGCGCTACCGTGGTGGGATTGACGCCTACGATGCGCCGGTAAACCATGACAATCACAAAGACGACCGCGGCAGCCGCGACGTACTGGGTGACGGTCTGGGCAGGAGTTCGTTTCACGATGGGATTGTAGCTGACATCGACAATTTTCTTCTGCTCGACGACAATAGGCGCGATGACCAAGACTCCAGAACAGTGGTTGGAACAGGCATCTCCCGCGAAGAAGGCGGGCGTGTTCAAACTGTTTCTGGGGTATGCGCCGGGCGTGGGCAAGACATACGGCATGTTGAGCGAAGCCATTCGGCGTCACAGTCGCGGAGAAGATGTCGTCATCGGAGTCATCGAGAGTCACGGCCGCAAAGCTACCGCTGAGTTAGCCGGCCAACTGGAAACCATCCCGCGCAGAAAGCTTCCGTACAAGGGTGCAGTGTTCGAAGAGATGGATGTCGACGCCATCCTCGCGCGCAAGCCGCACGTCGCACTGGTCGACGAATTAGCTCACACTAATGTGGAAGGCAGTAAGCACGCCAAACGTTACGAAGATGTTTTCGAGCTGCTCGATGCCGGAATCGACGTACTCTCGACCATGAACATCCAGCACCTGGAGAGCGTGACTCCCATGGTGCAGGGCATCACCGGAATCACGGTCCGCGAGACGGTTCCCGACTGGGTGCTGAAACGCGTCGACGAAGTGGTGATGTCTGATCTGACGCCCGAGGCGCTGCAAAATCGCATGCGCCGGGGTGATGTATATCCCCTTGAAAGAGTCGAACGCGCCCTTGGGAATTTCTTTCGGCCCAGCAATTTAATCGCTCTCCGCGAACTTGCCCTTCGCCAGGTAGCCCAGGCCGTCGATCGCAGCCTGGAAACTTACATGGACAAAGAGGACTCCGGGCGCAATCTGGGTGTGCGCGAACGCATAGCGGTCTGCATAAGCTCGAATCCGGCGGCTCAATATCTGATTGCCCGCGGCGCGCGCATGGCGCAAGGGATCGACGGCGAACTTTACGTTCTCTATATCGACATGGGGCAAGATGACAACGAGCGCGATCAGAAGACGCTGGCCGCCAATATCCGCTTTGCTGAGAACGTCGGCGCACAGGTGATCAAAGTAAAAGGCACGGACGTGGCGGAAACTGTGGCTCAATTCGTCCACGAGAAGCGCATCACCCAGGTCGTGTTCGGGCGCTCAGCCACGCGCGGATGGAGAAAATATCTCTATTTTTCCGCGATTCACCGCTTCCTGCGCGATGCCCCCGCGGTCGATGTTCACATCGTCACGCAAGAGCCTTCTTAGCCGATGAACGAGCACCGTCGCATTCTCGTGGTGGACGATGAACCGCAGATCACGCGGGTGCTCAGGACCAGCCTCTCCAGCCAGGGCTATGATCTGCGCGTCGCCAATGATGGCGAGACGGCCCTCGAAATCATGAAGAACTGGACGCCCGATCTGGTGATCACCGATCTCTCGATGCCAAACATGGACGGCCTCGAACTCTCCCGCCGCGTCCGCACGAAACTCTCCGTTCCCATCATTGTGCTCTCGGTGAAAGGCGAGGAACGGACGAAGGTACAGGCGCTCGATGCCGGAGCGGATGACTATGTGACCAAACCGTTCGGGATGGAAGAATTGCTGGCGCGCGTACGCGCAAACCTGCGGCGGATTTCGACAACGGCGAGCGACGCACCCGCAGTGATCGAAGCGGGCGATTTCCTGATCGACCAGTCTGCCCACAAAGTCGTGGTTCGGGGCCGTGAGGTTCATCTCACTCCCAAAGAATTCGAACTGCTCACCTATCTGGCCCGCAATCCGAATAAGGTTGTCACGCATCGTGCCTTGTTGGCGGCGGTTTGGGGAGGCAACTCCACCGAGCAGGTTGAATATCTGCGTGTGTTCGTGGGCCAGTTGCGGAAGAAACTGGAGTCTGCCACGAACTCCCCGCGCTACATTCTGACCGAGCCCTGGGTGGGCTACCGCTTCGAACCCGGCTGCTAACCTGCTTCCCGTCAATCGTTTAGCCAAGCTTACGAACATTCTATGAACTCTTTATTCGATCTTTATGGGTCCGAGTATCGAATGTATCGAGAGGCGAAAAAGCAATGGCGATTTTGGCAATGATCAACCTGGCTCTGCTCATCGCGAACTTTCTGTTCGTACGACGAGGATGGGGAACTTCGGAAACACATTCTCAGGCCCGCAAGTCAGGCATCGATTCATTGGCGCAACCGCAACGTTGAGAACCAATGACGGGAGAGATCCCGAGGAGAAAAAAAGGAAGCTTATGTCAATTCAGGATGTGTCCGCGGAAGAACTGGCGAAACTCGTACACCACTATCAGGGCGCTTTGGCCAGTGATTTTGGCTGTGAGTCGCAACAGAAAATGAGCGCTTCGTGGGATCAGACGCCGCAGAACCAGCGCAAGCTGATGATCACGGCGGCTCGTCTCGCATTGCTTGAGTTGTCAGAGACCCGGCAAAGAAAGTCGGACGCGGATTACTTCGCCAAACCGGGCGAAGCGGATTGGGGTTGCTGAAGTTTCCCGAGATGATCGGGAGAAAATCGATCCCGGCTTGTTCACATGGGACTAACCACAAGTTAGAAAGAACAGGCTGCGGATTGTGGTCTTGGGCCTGCGGCTGCCGCCCGGTGGCCGGCAGGCTCGGGGCCTCTGATAGGAGACAGGTATGGCGAGCGGGTTGAGTTTGCGACAAATTTCGGTGCGGCTAGGAAATTTCTTTCAAGGGACTAACCGGACCAAGAGCGAGAAAGAAGATGACCTCATCGAGACGGGCGATTTCAGAATTGATCTCCGCACTCATGAAGTGATGGTGCGAGATCAAGAAGTGCAACTCGACTCGGAAGAATTCGACATGCTCGTCTTTCTAACCGGACATCCGCGCCGGGTGGTCACGCCTCGCACCCTGCTGAGCACGCGCTGGGGAGATCACAAAGTACGCCAAGCCGACTTTCTCCGCGTGCTGTCGAGTCTACGAAAGAAGATCGAAGCGGTTGGAGGAACCGCGCACTACATTCGTACGGAGCCATGGGTCTTCTACCGCTTCGAACCAGCCAGTCACGAGAGCTGTGACGTGCGATGAGGAAAAGATGTCTGTCCCCGTCGTGTTTTTATTGATCAGCTTCGGGTTCGTGACGTTTCTATTGCGATTTCTTTTCGCACTCTCTCGTGAGCGGCGCGTGCGGCCGATCTATAGGGCAATGATCTTCACTTCCATCGTTGAGCATCCGGAGCCAATTCGAAAACCCTCTTCGAATCGGACGCTAGTCTCGAAGCGGCAATTGCAGGGAGGTCCCATATCAGAATCTCTGCTGAGGCAGAATCCCTCCTACCGGCTGCGTCTGCACCTCTAAGTCCGAATCGGGCCTAATCTTTATGAATCCCTTATGAACTATTTACCTCACTTTTACATCGAAAATTGTCAAATGATGAGTTGCGAAACTTGCGTTTGCAGTGTGCCCGGAACTGAACATGGTCTTCGCATTCTTGATTGCGTGTGTGGACGTAGCAGCGTTAGCGCTGCGTTTTCTTCATAGCTCTTCATGGTCGAAGGAAGAGTTTTCGGCCCTGGTGTTCGACGGCCCCTCTCGCGAAATACACAGGAAATAAACGGAGCTTATTTGTGACAAATCCAAAAGAGCTAAAGCACAAATGTGCAAGGAAGACGGCCTCGGTGGTACTCGCCGCGACCTTGCTCTCATCGTCCCTTTTTGGACAACAACAAACAGCATCCCTACCCGCGCCCGCCAGCGCCCAGGAAGTTCAGGAACTCAAAGAACTGGTCCATCAGTTGCAGTTAAAAGTTGAAAAGCTGGAAAGCGAGCAGCAGAAGCAAGGTCAGCCGCAAGGAGCCGCCGATCCGCCAAGTACAACAACCGCATCCGGCAGCCCGGTCATGGCCGCGCCCGTACTTGCAAACTCCATGGTGCAAACCCAAAACGTAGCGGCTGCCGCGCTGCCTGCCGGAACCCCCACCGGAAAGCCGAAACCATCGGAGCCGTTCGCTTTTGCCGACTGGACTTGGCTCAACGGCAATGCCCGAACCAAGGAATCCCCCCTCGATACTCCGTTCTTCACGCCTGAAATTCGCGCAGACGTGAATTACACATACGATTTCCGCCAGCCCAAGGACGACACCATTGGCGGATCCAGCGAAATCTTCCGCGCACAGGAAGTGCAGGTAACTCAACTGGGCGTGGGCGGCGATTTTCACTACGACAACGTTCGCGCCCGCCTGATGACACAGTTCGGACTCTACTCCGAGACCACTCCCCGCAACGATGCCAGCCCGGCCCGCGGGCAATGGAACCTTGACAGCGCTTATCGCTACGTCTCCGAAGCCTACGGCGGCTACCACTTCAATGCGCTGCACGGCGTCAATCTCGATGCTGGAATTTTCATGTCTTACATCGGGCTTTTCAGTTACTACCAGTTCGACAACTGGGCCTACCAGCCGTCCTATGTCTCCTCGAACACTCCGTGGTTCTTCAACGGCGTGCGGGTTCAGATCTTCCCCACCGAAAAGTTGAAGATCGAGCCCTGGTTCATTAATGGATGGCAATCTTACGGGAGGTTCAACAGCCGTCCTGGCGTAGGCGGGCAGATCAACTACCGCCCCAACGGAAACATCGACATCATCTCGAACAACTATGGTGTGGGCGCGGATGCGTTGGGTATTCCTACTCGCACCCGCCTGCACACCGACGACAGCATTGAAGTGAAGTACTACGACAACCCCAAGAATTATTTCGACAAGTCGGCGTTCACGGTGACTCTCGATGCGGGATGCGAGACCGGCGGCGGGGTGAATTGCACCGGGGACACCAAGACCGCGAAGAAGCAATCGTTCCTGGGCTTCATGGTCTACGACCGCGTCTGGTTCAACAAAGACCGTTACGCTGTCACCCTCGGCGGCGGAGCGATTAACAACCCTGGACGATACCTGGTGCTGCTGCCGCCCATCAACGGCGCGACCGCTGCCTCTGGCACGCCGTACTTCACCGAGAACCCTGGCGATAAGTTCAAAGCCTGGGATGTCTCCGCAACCTTTGATTACATGCCCAGCCAATACATTACCTTCCGCTGGGAGGCAAATCATCGTGCCGCCAATGTTCCCTACTTCTCAGGATCGGGAGGTATTACGCCCCCCGGAGGCAACCAAGGCGCACCGGGATCTCAAGTGCAGGGCTGGTCTCCAAATTTGGTTAAGGATGAGAACCGTCTGACCTTCGCCATCCTGGTGAAGTTCTAAGGAGCTGTTATGCATGACTTGCTTTATATCGTGGTCACGATCGCATTCTTCGCGCTCTCAGTCGTGTACGTATACGCCTGCGAGCGCCTGCGCTGAGGTGCGTCATGGGAATTGAGTCGGGAGTATTGCTCGCCGTTTGTGTGTTGCTCATGGTGTATCTGGGCTACGCGCTGCTCGCGCCGGAGAAATTTTAGCGATGACTACCAGTGGCTGGATCCAAATCATTTTCTTTCTGGCTGTGATCTTCGCGATCACCAAGCCGATGGGCCTGTTCATGGCCCGGGTTTTCAACCGGGAAAAGACTTTTCTGGACCCGGTAATGCGTCCTGTGGAGCGTTTGCTCTACCGGATGACGGGCGTCGATGAGCAGCACGAGATGAAGTGGACCGAGTATGCGATCTGCATGCTGTTGTTCAGTGGTGTCTCGATGCTGCTGCTTTATGCGATCGAGCGTCTGCAAGGAGTAATCCCTTTCCTCAACCCGCAGAAGTTCGCGGGAGTGGGAACGGACCTGGCATTCAACACGGCTGCCTCATTCACCACCAACACCAACTGGCAAAACTATGTTCCGGAAACCACCATGAGTTATTTCACTCAGATGGCCGGACTCGCTTACCACAACTTCGTCTCGGCCGCCGTCGGCATTGCGCTGGCCATCGCGTTTGTGCGTGGGATCGCCCGACGCGAGCGGGAGACGATTGGCAACTTCTGGGTTGACATGACTCGCGCGACGCTGTGGGTGCTGCTGCCCGTCTGCATCGCATTCGCGCTGGTGCTGGTTTCGCAAGGCGTAGTCCAGAATTTCCGTCCCTATGACACCGCGAAGCTGATCGAGAAGCAGCAGGTGCAGAAGACTGGAGCCGACGGCAAAACAACCACAGAAACCATCACCGATCAAGTGATCGCGCAAGGTCCCACTGCCTCGCAAGAGGCGATCAAGATGTACGGGACGAACGGCGGCGGATTCTTCAACGCTAACAGTGCGCACCCGTTTGAGAACCCGACGCCGTTTTCGAACTTCCTGCAGATGATTTCGATCTTCGCGATTCCCGCGGGATTGACTTACACCTTGGGCAAGATGACCAACTCGCCGCGCCATGGCTGGGCAGTGTGGGCAGCGATGGCCATCCTCTTCTCGGCTGGCGTCGTGACCGCGTACTGGGCGGAGGCTCGCGGTAATCCCCTGCTCACGAACACCGATCAGCGCGCCAGCATCACCCAATCTGGCGGAAACATGGAAGGAAAGGAGGTACGTTTCGGCATTGCGAATTCTGCCCTGTTCGCGACAGCCACGACCGATGCCAGCTGCGGTGCCGTCAACGGCGTGCACGATTCCTTCACTCCACTCGGCGGCATGGTTCCGCTAGTGAACATCATGCTGAGTGAGGTTGTTTTCGGAGGCGTGGGCGCTGGGCTGTACGGAGTTCTCATTTACGTCGTGCTCTCGGTCTTCATCGCGGGATTGATGGTCGGACGTACTCCCGAATACCTGGGTAAGAAGATCGAAGCCTACGACGTGAAGATGTCGATGCTGGTGGTGCTGGTGTTTCCGCTGGTGATTCTCGTATTTACCGGGATATCAGTCGTGGCTCCGGCGTTCGGCACGTCGAGCATTAGCAATCCCGGCCCGCATGGACTGACTCAAATTCTTTATGCCTACACCTCGGGCGCGGGTAACAACGGATCGGCCTTCGCCGGCTTCAACGGCAACACGCCCTGGTACAACTTCACGCTCGGCATCACCATGCTGGTCGGACGCTTCTTCATGATCATCCCCATGCTGGCGGTGGCGGGCAATCTGGCGAAAAAGAAGTACGTTCCACCGTCGCTCGGCACCTTCCCCGTGACCACGCCGCTGTTTTCGATTCTGCTGGTCAGCGTGATCCTGATTGTGGGTGCTTTGACCTTCTTCCCGGCCTTGAGCCTGGGACCACTACTCGAACACCTCTTGATGCAAGTAGGAAAGACTTTCTAGGCAATCACTATGGCAAGAAAAACATCGTCGCAGGCCCGAAGTTTGTGGGATGGGAAAATCGTTCGCCGCGCGCTTATCGATTGCGTACTCAAGCTCAGCCCGTTAACCATGATGCGCAATCCCGTGATGTTCGTCGTGGAAGTCGGCAGCGTGGTCACCACCGCTCTGCTGTTCCGTTCGCATTCCAGCTTCTGGTTCAACCTGCAGATCACCCTCTGGCTTTGGTTCACAGTGTTGTTCGCCAACTTCGCGGAAGCCATGGCAGAAGGACGCGGCAAGGCTCAGGCCGACACCTTGCGCAAAGCCAAATCTGAAACCATGGCGCGAAGGCTGCTGCCCGGCGGTACCACCGAGACGATCGCGTGCGCCAACCTGCGCTCGGGCGATGAAGTGCTGGTGGAAGCCGGCGAATTCATACCCGGCGATGGAGAAGTCATCGAAGGTGTCGCTTCGGTGGATGAGTCCGCCATCACCGGTGAGTCGGCTCCCGTCATTCGCGAGTCCGGCGGAGACCGATCCGCGGTCACAGGGGGCACGCGAGTGCTTTCCGACAAGATCAAAGTCCGCATCACCTCCAACCCGGGTGAAACGTTTCTCGACCGCATGATCGCTCTCGTCGAGGGCGCGGAACGGCAGAAAACACCGAACGAGATCGCGCTGAACATTCTGCTGGCGGGACTGACCATCATCTTTCTGCTGGCTGTGGTGACTTTGCAGCCCTTCGCGATCTACTCGGGATCTCCGCAAACCGTCTTTGTTCTGGTCTCGCTGCTGGTCTGCTTAATTCCCACCACCATTGGCGGACTGCTTTCGGCGATCGGCATTGCTGGTATGGACCGCCTGGTGCAGCACAATGTTCTCGCGATGTCCGGCCGCGCTGTCGAAGCCGCCGGTGACGTGAACACGCTGCTGCTCGACAAGACTGGGACCATCACGCTGGGAAATCGCCAGGCATCCGAATTCGTTGCTGCCCCCGGCATTACCGAAGCGCAGATGGCGGATGCCGCGCAGCTCTCGTCGCTCGCCGACGAAACTCCTGAAGGACGTTCCATCGTCGTGCTCGCCAAAGAACGCTATCAACTGCGCGGTCGCGAACTGGCGTCGCAGGAAGCGGAGTTCATTCCCTTCACCGCGCAGACTCGCATGTCAGGCGTGAACCTCGATGGACGCGAGATCCGCAAGGGCGCCGTCGATGCCATCGCCAAATATCTCAACCAGTACGGCACCGGTCTGCCGAAAGAAATTCAGGGAGCGGTCGAGACGATCGCCCGGTCTGGCGGAACACCTCTGGTGGTTGCAGAGAACCGCCGCGCTCTTGGAGTGATCCACCTAAAGGACATCGTCAAGGGAGGCATGCGCGAGCGCTTCGATCAGTTGCGCAATATGGGGATCAAGACGGTGATGATCACCGGCGACAATCCTTTGACAGCCGCCGCAATCGCACGCGAGGCCGGCGTCGACGACTTCCTGGCGGAGGCCACTCCGAAAGACAAAATGGATTTGATTCGCCGCGAGCAAGGCCAAGGCAAACTCGTCGCGATGACCGGAGACGGCACCAACGATGCTCCCGCCCTCGCGCAAGCCGACGTCGGTGTCGCCATGAACACTGGCACGCAAGCTGCGAAAGAAGCCGGGAATATGGTGGACCTCGATTCCAATCCCACCAAGCTCATCGAGATCGTGGAGATCGGTAAGCAGTTGCTGATGACGCGCGGCGCTTTGACCACTTTCTCCATCGCCAACGATGTGGCCAAGTATTTCGCCATCATCCCCGCGATGTTTGCCGCGACCTTCCCCGTGCTCAACGCGTTGAACATCATGCAGCTGAAGACACCGGAATCCGCAGTCCTCTCGGCTGTCATCTTTAATGCCTTAATCATTGTCGCGCTGATACCGCTGGCGCTGCGCGGCGTGAAGTACATCCCGATGAATGCAGAGTCGCTGCTCCGCCGCAACCTGCTTGTCTACGGATTGGGTGGACTGATCGTCCCCTTCATCGGCATCAAGCTCATCGATATTCTCATCACCAGCGCGAGGTTGGTATGAAAAAGCAGATCGTCACTTCCATTCTCATGACCATTGCAACCACGATTTTGCTAGGGATTCTCTATCCCTTGCTGATCACCGGTCTTGCCCAGGTGTTCTTTCCCAACCAGGCCAATGGCGAACTCATTCATCGCGGAGACACGGTAGTCGGCTCGCATCTGCTCGGCCAGCCATTCAACGGCCCGGGATATTTTCACTCGCGTCCCTCCGCATCAGGCGATGCGGGTTACGACCCCACCGCGTCAGGTGGATCGACGCTCGGACCGACAAATAAGAAGCTAGTGGATCGGGTGGACGGCGACGTCGCGCGCCTGCAAAAGGAAAATCCAAACGGTCAGGTGCCCATCGATCTGGTGACCGCGTCAGGCTCAGGGCTCGATCCCGACATTACCCCCGCAGCCGCAGAGTTTCAGGTGCCGCGCGTCGCAAAAGAGCGTGGCTTATCGGAAGATGCCGTCAGAAATCTGGTCCGGCAGCACACACAGCAGCGGCAATTGGGATTGCTGGGCGAGCCGCGGGTAAACGTGCTCGATCTCAATCTCGATCTGGATAGTGTTAAACCTCACTGACGTCATCCCGAAGCGCAGCGAGGGATCTGGCGTGGGCCGCCAACAAGTCCCCCATCGCAGCACGCCAGATCCCTCGTCCTGCCGGATTCAAGATGACGTCATTGAAGAGAGTTTCTACTGTTTAGACGCCTTACGCGTTGCGATCCACCCGACCATGCGCTTCTCAAACACATCCAGCGGCAGCGCCGAGGCCCCCAACACCTCATCGTGAAATGCCCGAATATCGAACGCCACTCCCAATTCCTTCTTCGCCTGCTCCCGCATTTCGAGAATCCGTAACTGGCCGAGCTTGTACGCCAACGCCTGTCCCGGCCACGCGATGTAGCGATCGACTTCTGTTTGAATGTTGGGTTCATCCATCGCCGTGTATTGATGGAAGTAGTCGACCATCTGTTGCCGGGACCAATGCTTTGAATGCACGCCCGTATCGACCACGAGCCGCACCGCACGCCACATCTCATTCTCCAGGCGCCCGTAATCACTATAAGGATCCTGGTAGAAGCCAACTTCTTTCCCAAGCCGCTCCGAGTACAAAGCCCATCCCTCGACAAATGCGGTGTACTCGGCATGTTGCCGGAACGCGGGCAACGACGGAATCTCCTGCCCAATCGAAATCTGCAGGTGATGTCCGGGTACGCCCTCGTGATAGGCGATGGCTTCGATGTTCAGCGTGAGCCGGTGCTCGGGATCGTACATATTCACATTGATGCGCCCCGGACGCCCGGTCTGCGGCGACCCTGAACTGTAGTCCGCGGGCACGCCCGCCTTCTCGCGAAACGATTCCATCGGCACAACGACCAGCTTGTTCTTCGGCAGAGTTCCAAAAAGCTCGGGCAGTTTCACATACATCTGGTCCGCATACTTCTGATACAAGCCCAGCACCTGTTGACTCGTGGACGCGTACAGCGAATGATCGGCACGAACATGAGCATTCAAGGCAGCCACATCCTTGAAGCCCAGCTTGTGAGCAACAGCCTGCATCTCGGCATCGATTTCCGCGACCTGCTTCAGCCCTAGCTCATGAATTTGCTCAGGCGTCATATCGGTGGTCGTGAGTTGCCGAATGTTGTAGCGATAGCGGTCCGCGCCATCCGGCAGCGCCCACACGCCAACGTCGGTGCGGCCGTTGGGCGCGTAATCCTTCTGCACGAAATCCGCGAACTTAGCGTAGGCAGGCGCAATATCATCTTTCACCGCCGCCATGACTTCTTTCCGCAGGCGCGCTTGATCGGCAGGACTGATACCCTCAGGAAATTTCGCGATTGGCTGCGCAAAGGGATTCGACTCGCTCACATCATCGGCAACGGTTCTTGCCTGCGGCACCACTTGCTCCAGTAAAAACTTCGGCGGCATCAGCTTGTCGCGCATTCCCTGCCGCGAATTCGCAATCACCTGGTCAAACACGCGCGGCAATTGATGAAGGCGCGCAATGTAATTCTCATAGTCCCTCACCGTTGCAAATGGACAGATCGACGGCAGCCCTCCATAAGAAAGATGAATGCCGTTGAACTGATCGATCTGCATCTCCCACGGCTTGAAGCGCGCGCCGTCGATATCGTTCTGCAGGCGGCGGATCATCAGGCTGCGATTGAGTTTCTCTTGCTCTGACAATCCGGCTTCGGAGATGGCCTGAAACTTCGCCAGAAAATCCTGGTCCTTTCGAACATCGCTCGCAAAAAACTCAGGCGAAAAATCGCTCAGCCGGTCGTTGAAGCGGCTGTCGCCATAGGCCGTCGCAGTTTCAGGACCGGTGCGCATCTCATAGTCCCACTCCTCGTCGAGAAGGGCCTTCAAAGATGAAGAGGGAGATTGGGACTGCGGTAGGGCTGCTAGCGAAAAAAACACAGTCGCCATTGGAACAAGAATCTGGATAAGTCGCATATGGCCCAGCATTGTATGCGTTTCGAGTGGGGCCTAGCCAGCCTGTCTGCAAGCGGTCGCGCGGAATGCTATGCTGTTGCACTTCCATGGGCAGTGCATCCAATCTCGTCAAGTTCTTCGGCCTCGCGTTTAGCGCGCTGCTGCCGCTGATCAATCCCCTGGGTTCGGCTCTGATGTTTATTGGGATCGTGGGAACCGCTCCATCATCGGTGTACCTCAATCTGGCTCGGAAGATCGCAGTGAGTACGACGATCTTTTTGGCGGTCGTCGAACTGGTCGGCACAGCGCTGCTGACGTTTTTTGGAATCTCGCTTCCAGTGGTTCAAGTCTCAGGCGGACTAGTCCTCGCGATCATGGGATGGAGCCTGCTAAACCAGCAGGGGGCCCAGACGAGCCGCGAAAAAACCGAGGCGGCAGAATCGGTTTACGGATCGCTCGACCAGCAGGTCTTCTATCCGCTCACATTTCCCGTTACCGCCGGACCCGGTTGCATCGTCATCACGCTCACGTTGAGCGCTCACGCCTCCGCAAACGGAGCGCTCAATAACGTGATGGCGCACCTGGGAATTTTCCTCGCTATCGTCGCCCTCAGCGTTACGGTTTTTTTGTGCTACGGCTATGCCCCTAAAATCACTTCACGAGTCTCCCCGCAAACCGCGCACGGCATCTTGCGCGTGATCGCATTCGTGCTTTTATGTATCGGAGTGCAAATCACCTGGAACGGCGTAGAGGCGCTGCTGAAAACCGTTTTGAAGTCGTGAAGTTGGAAACGTCTTGAACCTTGGCAGATAACGGGCAAGCACCAACTCAGCTCCGCGAGCGATTATTCTGAAATGTGACTGAAAAGCCAGAGCGTAAGACACGGCTTGGCAAGGGCTTTTTTCGATCCTTGATTCGATGGCTCGCCATCGGCGTGGTGCTTGCCTGGCTGCTTGCCGCGCTGCTTCTTCTAGCCACCCGGTGGATCGACCCACCCTCCACCGCGGTGCACATCCAGCGCCGCTTGCAGGCCTCGGCTCACCACACCCCGTATCACGAACGCTATAAATTCATTCCGCTCAGCCAAATCTCGCCCGATCTCCAGCATGCCGTGGTTGCAGCCGAAGACGCGCGCTTCTACCAGCACCATGGGTTCGATTGGCACGAGGTTGAAATCGCCGCCGAGGACGATTTGGAAGGCGGTCGCACTCGCGGAGCTTCTACCATTACGCAGCAACTTGTAAAGAACCTATTTTTTGGAACCGGCCGCTCTATCCTCCGCAAGGGCGCCGAGTTCACCCTGGTGCCGGTCGCCGAATTTGTCCTCGGCAAGCGGCGCATTCTGGAAATCTATCTCAACGTGGTCGAATGGGGTCCCGGCATCTATGGCGCAGAGTCGGCGTGTCATTATTACGACGGAACGGCGGCCCGGAATGTCGGCCGCGACCAAGCGGCTCGGCTCGCCGCGATTCTGCCAGCTCCCCTGAAGCGACGGCCCGAGCGCATGAATCACTACAGCGCGCTCATCCTTGAGCGAATGCGCCAAATGGGCTGGTGATCGCAATGCAGCCCAGCCTGATAAGGTTACTCCCGTCACAAGCCATCCAGATTGACCGCCTCGCCTATTTGTTAGATAGTGTGATGGATGGACGCCGAACGGACCATTGCCGAGATCGAGTTGCTGGAGCGCATCTTCGCCGCGCCCGATAACAGACCCCTAAGCGCGAGCGATCTCTCGGCGCTAAATCGCAGGCACGACGAGATGAACGCGCACAGCCCGTGGTTCCAGCTTTGGCAGCGGTACGGGATTTGCTGTCGCTAGTGACTTTCACCTTTCCTCGAAAGACATTCGTTCCGGGTGTCTTATCATTCGCACCGTTAAGAACACACCGAGAAGCACATCGAATGCCATGCAAAAGCCTGGCCACCAGTGCGGCACGCCGGGGTTGTCGATAAAGAAGCGATGGACGAAGTCAAAAATACCGTGCCCAATAAGGGCAGCGACGACTAGCCATGCATTTTTTCTGAAGCCGAGAACGGCAACCAGCAAGAAGCCGCATGCAACAGCGATTTCAATAATCAATGTGCGCCCAGAGGCTCCCATCGCGGCGAACAATACATAGTAGGAGGCGACTACGATCAGCACGGTGGGGTAAAACGCGCGCTCGCGGTCAAAGCCAACAACGACCGCAAAACCAGCTACCGCCAAAGACAATATCAAGCCAATCAAATACTCCATATGCAGCCCTCGGCGTTTGGCAGTGGAGGAAATTTCGACCCAGAAGGAAGGAATGGTAGCGCTACCGGGAATCGAACCCGGGTTTTAAGATTGAGAATCTCACGTCCTAACCCCTAGACGATAGCGCCACAGGATCGAGACGTGATTATAACAAAGCCAGCGCAGGGCCTTCCATCCGCACAGCGCGAGGCTAGCCGGCTTTTTCGCTTTGATAAACCTCGCGCAGCAGTTGCGCGACCGAAGGTGTGATCTCTCCACGCTCCACCAGATCCGCAAGCAATTGCGTCATGGGGTCTGACTGCTCACCCGCCACAACCTGACGCAGGCGTTCGATCATGCGGTCCACGCGCGCGCGAATCGTGGGATAGCTGACTTGGTAGACGCGGGCCAGATCTTTCAACGATCCCGAAGCCAACACAAACTGCAGCATCAGGTCGAGTTCGGCTGAGGACAACGATAGAAAAGGATGTTGCCTGGCCGATCCAGAGACAGGAACAGTTTGGGAGGACATCAGCAGACTCTACTTTCGGCCTGAAGAAATGTAAACGTTACGTCGATAATCTTGATTGATTTCAAACTACTGAAAATATTGGCTTTAAAAAGTTACTTCGATCCGCTTGACAAGCCTTGGGCGCAGGGGCAGAATCCCATTTAGGCGAATAAAAAGCGAATAAGCTCCGCTGGCCTGCACGTTCCCTGAAATCCGAGGTTCTAATGTCTTCCCCACTTTTACGCGCCGATTTGGCGCCGGGATGTCCTGTCGTCTTTCCCCGCCACGAGAAACCGGCATTGGTATTCCAACGGCTCTCGGCCATTCCGAAGCTTGCCTCTGTTAGGCCAGCCTCGCGCCTTGAAATACGTCCCACACCGGAAATGGTTTCGAGTGGAATCAGCGAAATCGATGCGCTGACCGGCGGCCTGCCGCGCGGATGTATCACCGAAATCTGCGGCTCGGCTTCCTCAGGACGCACCAGCGTATTGCTGGCAACGCTCGCCGCCGCGACCCGCCGCCAGGAAGTCTGCGCGCTGGTGGATACCCCGGATGCATTCGATCCTTTATCAGGCGCGGCCGCAGGAGTCGACTTTGAAAAAATGCTGTGGGTACGATGCGATGGGAAAAATCCACCCCAGCGACACAGAGACACAGAGGGATCGAAAAATAAAATTCAAACCACATTTGACCGGGAAGGGCATGACTTCAGTCGTGCCAATAAGCCTAACCCCAAAACCAGGGCTTTAGCCCCTGAGGGGCCTCTCGAAAATGCGCTGCGCACTACTGACCTGCTTCTGCAGAGCGGAGGCTTTGGGATGATCGTCCTCGATCTGGGGGACATCCCGTTTAAGAGCGCGCGCCGCATCCCGTTGACTACATGGTTCCGATTTCAGCGCGCGGTGGAAACGACACCCACCATCTTGTTTGTCATTGCCGAAACGCCGCTGGCGCAAACTTGCGCTTCGCTGCTTTTGAAGCTGTCAGCTGTCAGCTCTCAGCTATCAGCGAAAACAATTCCGGCCCACACACAACTTCTAGAAGGGCTTCACATTGGCGGAGAACTGCTGCGCTCGCGATTGGAGCGCAAACCCGTGCAATCAGTCACTGCATTCAACACTTCAAGTTTCAAGCTAAGAGCTGAAGGCTGATAGCTGAGAGCTTTTCTCATGACTAACGACCAGTTTGCCTGCCTCTTCGTTCCCGATTTTCCCGTGGAAGCGCGGTTGCGCGCGGAACCGGAGTTGCGCTCGCAGGCAGTCGTCATTCTGGAAGGAACTGTTCCTCTGCAAAAAGTTTTCGCCGTGAACGAAAAGGCGAGGCACGCAGGTGTGGATCCGGGAATGAGCAAGATTCAAATTGAAGCCTGTCCCGGACTCGTCCTGCGTGCTCGTTCTCTTTTGCAGGAAACCGCGGCGCACGCGGCGCTCGTCGACTGCGCCCAGTCGTTTTCCCCGCGGGTGGAAGACACGGCTCATGACACGATTCTTTTGGATCTGAGTGGTCTGGAAACATTATTCGGCACGCCCGCCAAAATTGCGCGCGAGATGGCGCGGCTCGCCTCCGACCTGGGATTAGAGGCAAACGTTGCCGTGGCTTCCAATCCCGATACAGCTCTGCTGGCGGCACGTGGATTTTCCGGGATCACCGTGATTCCCTCGGGCAGGGAAGATGAGCGGCTGGGCAGTCTTCCCCTCGATGTGCTGTTCGGTCTTCCCGCTACCGACATCGTTCACCTGGAAACTTTGCGGCGCTGGGGCGTGCGCAATCTGCGCGCTCTCGCCGCTCTGCCCGAAGTTCCAGTAAGCGAACGTTTGGGACAATCCGGTGTCCGCTTACAACAACTGGCTCGCGGAGCCACTTCGCGCACGCTCGTTCCAGTCGATCCGCCGCAAGTTTTCGAGGAAGTCATTGAACTTGACTACCCGCTGCTGCTGCTCGAGCCGCTGGCCTTTCTGCTGGCGCGCATGCTCGAACATCTCTGCCATCGCCTGAGCGCACATGCGCTGTGCACGCAGGAATTGCATCTGCGTCTGGAATTGGACTCCACTGCTTATCAGGAGCAAAGTTCGGGAGTGGGCGATCTCGCTGGCCCCTGCCTCACCACAACCCAACAATTCCACCGCGTGCTGCATCTTCCAGTACCACTGCTGGATCCCCGCGTCTTTCTGAAACTTCTGCAACTCGATCTGAACACTCACCCGCCGGGCGCTCCCATCGTGAAGATTCATCTTTCGGCGGAACCGGCGCGGCTACGATCGGCACAAGGAGGCCTGTTTCTTCCTCCTTCTCCCGATCCCGAAAAGCTCGAAGTCACGCTGGCTCGAATCGCCGGCATTGTCGGCGAGGACAAAGTTGGCTCGCTGGCGCTGCTCGACACGCATCGACCTGAAGCGTTCCGCATGCAGCACTTCGCGCCGCGTCCGCCGGATGAACATTACAAAGCCGTCGCGGAAACCAAAAGCGCTGTCACTGCCATGCGCATTCTGCGTCCACCAGCAGTCGCGACGGTCACGTTGTATGACAGCAAACCGGCGAAAGTGGTTTGCCCCAAACGAAAAGAAATCAGCGGAGAAGTTTTGTGGACCGCCGGACCCTGGCGCTCCTCCGGCGACTGGTGGGAGCAGGATGGCTGGGCCCGCGACGAATGGGACATCGCACTACAAAATGATGCGGGCATCGCACTCTACCGCCTGGTTCGCGACCTTCTCGATGGACAGTGGCGAGTGGAAGGAACGTATGACTGAATCAGCTTTCAGCTCTCGGTACTCGGTACTCGGTACTTTTCAACTCTATGTACTTTGAGCTTCACTCCCACTCTGCTTTCAGTTTTCTGGAAGGCGCTTCCCTGCCCGAGACTCTCATTGGCACGGCTGCGAATCTGGACATGAAAGGCATCGCTCTGCTCGACGCCGACGGAGTCTACGGCGCACCGCGTTTCCACATGGCCGCCGAAAAAGCGGGGTTGAAGGCATTTATCGGAGCGGAAATCACATGCGAATTGTCGATTGTTGATTTTCGATTTTTGATTGAAAACCAAAACAACCGCCCCCCAATCAACAATCAAAAATCAACAATCAACAATGTCTTTCGCCTTCCCCTCCTCGTCTCCTCCCGCCTCGGCTATCAGAACCTCTGCCGCCTGATCACGAAGACCAAGCTGCGCGCAAAAAAAGGCGAAGGCCGCGCCCGCACCAGCGAACTGCAAGAACATGCTGCCGGGCTTATCTGTCTTACTGGAAGCCACGACGGACCGCTGGCGATCGCACTCTCACAAGGCGGTCCAGAGGCTGCGCGCCGCGCCGTTGATCGCCTTATTGGAATCTTTGGCCACGGCAATGTCTACGTTGAATTGCAACGCCACTTCCATCGTGAGCAGGAAGCGCGCAACCGCGTGGCCATCGAAATCGCGCGCTCGCTGAAGCTGCCCTTGTTAGCGACGAACGGAGTCTGCTACGCCACCCCGCGCGATCGTGAACTCTGCGATGTCTTCACCGCCATCCGTAATCATCGTACGCTGGCGACTGCAGGCAAATTGCTGGCACGCAACTCCGAGCGTCATCTGAAACCGGCGCGCGACATGCAGCAGCTCTTCGCCGACTTGCCTGAAGCCATCGCCAACACCGAAACTCTCGCTGCCCGGCTCGAGTTCGCGCTCGACGATCTGGGATATGAGTTCCCCAAATATCCCGTGCCCGCCGGCGAAACCATGATGTCGTTCCTGCGCGATCGCACTTGGGCAGGATTTGAAATCCGCTATGGACACTCCGCCGCCGATCTCAAAACCCGCGCACGCCGTCAGATCGAACGCGAGCTGCGCCTGATCGCAAAACTCGATCTAGCGGGATACTTCCTCATCGTCTGGGATCTGGTCCAGTTCTGCCGCGAGCAAAAGATTCTGGTGCAAGGCCGCGGCTCGGCCGCCAACAGCGCCGTCTGCTACTCGCTCGGCATAACCGCCGTTGATCCTGTCGGCATGGAGTTGCTCTTCGAACGCTTTCTTTCGGAAGAGCGCGGCGAGTGGCCCGACATCGACCTTGACCTGCCCAGCGGAGATCAGCGCGAACGTGTCATCCAACATGTCTACCAGCGTTACGGCGAGCGTGGCGCGGCCATGACCGCCAACGTCATCACTTACCGCAGCAAAATGGCTTCCCGCGAGATGGGCAAAGCCATGGGTTTCGATCCCGAAACTCTCGACAAAGTTTCCGCCGCCGTTTCCACCTGGGAATACCGCGATGCCAACGACACGCTCGATCACCGTTTTCAGGATGCCGGACTCGATTTGCGCCATCCGCGCTTGCGCAAGTATTTCGAACTCTGCGAAGCCGTGCAGGATCTGCCTCGCCATCTCGGCCAGCATTCCGGAGGCATGGTCATCTGCCAGGGCCAGCTTGATTCTGTCGTGCCTCTCGAACCTGCGTCGATGCCGGGCCGCGTAGTGGTGCAATGGGACAAAGAAGATTGCGCCGATCTCAAAATCATCAAAGTGGATCTGCTCGGCCTGGGCATGATGGCCGTGCTCGAAGATTCCATCCACCTGATTCGCGATCACTATAAAGAAGAGGTTGATCTCGCTCATCTGCCGGCTGACGATCCCGCGGTGTATTCCACTTTGCAGAAGGCCGACACCATCGGCATGTTCCAGGTGGAAAGCCGCGCGCAGATGTCGTGTCTGCCGCGCCTGCGTCCCAAGCGTTTTTACGACATCGTGGTGCAGGTCGCCATCATCCGCCCAGGACCGATCGTCGGACAGATGGTGAATCCTTATTTGCAGCGTCGTATGGGACGGGAAGAAGTCACTTACGCGCATCCTTCTCTCGAACCGGTGCTCGCCCGCACTCTGGGAGTTCCACTTTTTCAGGAACAGTTACTCAAGATGGCCATGGTGGTCGCCAATTTCAGCGGAGGCGAAGCGGAAGAATTGCGCCGCGCCATGGGATTCAAACGCTCTCAGGCACGCATGAAAGAAATCGAGGCCAGGCTGCGCAGCGGCATGACGCAGAACGGAATCGCACCCGCGGCGCAAGAGCAGATCATTCTTTCCATCACCTCGTTCGCTCTCTACGGATTTCCTGAGTCCCACGCTGCGAGCTTTGCGCTCATCGCTTACGCCAGCGCCTATCTAAAATGCCATTACCTCGCCGCCTTCACCGCCGCCATCCTGAATAACCAGCCGATGGGATTCTATCGCCCCGCGACATTAGTAAAAGACGCGCAGCGCCACGGACTGAAGATGCTGCCGATCGATGTGACGAAGTCGGAGTGGAATTGCACGGTGGAGTCGGTCGTTGGTCGTTCGTCGTTGGTCGTTGGTCAAGACCAATTCGCCGTCCGCCTCGGCCTGCGTTATGCCCGTGGAGTGCGCGAGGAAGCCGCTCAGTCTCTCGTGCTCCAACGTAATCGCACGCCATTTCTCTCTATGCGCGATCTGGTGCAACGCGTGCCCGAGCTGCGCAAGGATGAATTAGTCACGCTTGCCGAAATTGGCGCGCTGAATGAAATCGGAAAAGAAAATCCACCACAGAGTCACAGAGCCACAGAGAAAACAATTGATAGAAACCCCAAATCAACAATCAAAAATCAACAATCCACAATTCCCCATCCCCTTCACCGCCGCGACGCTCTCTGGCAAGTCGAACGCGCGGTGCGTCGCTCCGGTCCTTTATTAGACGAACTCCCTGAGCCCGACGCGAAGTCTCCATTACGCCCCATGAATCATGAAGAACGTCTCGTCGCCGATTTTCGCGGAACCGGTCTGACTGTTGGGCCACATCCCATGGCCTACCACCGTGCCGAAATGTCGTCACGTGGCATTCGCAAAGCTCGCGATCTCGCCAGCATTCCCGACGGAGAATATCTCCGCATTGGCGGTTGTGTGATCACGCGTCAGCGTCCGGGGACCGCTAAAGGGTTTGTTTTTGTCAGCCTTGAAGATGAGACTGGAGTCGCTAACGCCATTATTCATCCCGATCTCTTTCAAAAGAATCGTTTATTGTTATCTTCCGAACAATTTTTAATGATTGAAGGCACGCTGCAGAATCAAGACAATGTCATCTCGGTCAAGGCGCGACGCGTCGCTCCTCTCTCCATCACGCGCGCACAAACCGAATCGCATGACTTCCATTAGCTCCATCAAAAAAATAAATGTTATAAACCGATAAATTTCTCATCTCGTCTCTCACATCCACAGCCTCTCTGGTTTATAGTGGATACATCCTTCGCCACAAGTTTATTGGGCCCATAAATCTGTCGGAGGCCGACGTGTTATGTGGCTAGCTCATCAATTCGATTCATTCCTAAATCTTGGAACTTGTAAGGAGTATCCGATCATGGCAAAAGCAAAGACACCCCGCCCCACTGCAAAGACCCCACCCACTGAAACCAACATCACCGCGATGCCCGAGAGCAAGATCACGAGCACGCCGGAAGTCAAAGCTGTCGAAGTCAAGAAGTACGTTCCACCCACCCCCATCAATGTCGATGACGAGATCCGGCGCCGCGCATACGAACTGTCGGAAGCGCGAGGATTCATCCCCGGACATGAAAACGACGACTGGCTCGTCGCCGAGCGCGAAGTCCTGGCCCGTTACCGCCAGCAGAGCGCGTAGAACCAATACCGCTATTCGATTGAAGGAGAGACGGGCGGTCCCGCCCGTCGAATCTCCGCCCCCTCCGTCCAGAATCTTGGCACCTGTCCAATTTTCGGGCCAATCCTTGCCCTTCCGGCAGTTTGTGCCATCTGCCCCTTTATGCGATACAGTAGTCATTGCTTAGGGCTGCGGCCTCAAGGGTTTAGACATCTTCATTCTTGGCGGTTCGGCAACCTCCTAAACCAGGCGGAATTCCAATTGCACAAGCTTTTTGCTTGGGGCTTTCAGGTTGCCTCAGTTGGGTGTTTCTGAAAAAATACCGAAGGGCTCACCATGTCGCAAATCGGTAGTTTCGCGCTGCTTCTGGCGCTGGCATTGAGCGCGTACTCATTTCTCGCGGGCGCTCTAGCACTGCTGAAACCTGGCGCAGGTTCCGAGCGTCTGGGCGAAACTGCTCGTCGCGCGGGCATCGCCGTGTTCGTGATTGTCCTGCTGGCGGCGATTGTCCTCGTCGTCTCCGCCTTCCAGGACGACTTCTCCATCGCCTACATCCTGCAGCACAGCAACCGTGACCTCCCGGCTCCCTACAAATTCGCAACGCTTTGGTCCGGACAAGAAGGTTCGCTGCTGTTCTGGTCTCTGCTGCTGGGGACCTACGGATTCGTGCTCCGCGTCCGCCACAAGACCGATAGCCGCCTTTTCGCCTATGCCTCAGATGATCATCGCGGCGGTGCAGGTCTTCTTCTTATTGCTGCTGAATTTCGCAGCCAGACCCTTCGCCTTGACCCAGGGCGCAATTCCCGCCGGATGGCAACGGCCTTAATCCGCTTCTGCAATATCCGGAGATGGTCATCCATCCGCCTATGCTCTATCTGGGCTACGTGGGATTCACCGTGCCCTTCGCCTTCGCTTTAGGCGCGCTGATCATGCGCTATCCCGGCGAAAAGTGGATCCGCATCACCCGCGTCTGGACCATGGTGACCTGGGGCTTCCTGACCTGCGGCATCTTCCTCGGCGCGCACTGGGCTTACTCGGTTCTCGGCTGGGGCGGCTATTGGGGATGGGATCCCGTCGAAAACGCGTCGCTGATGCCGTGGCTCACCGGCACTGCTTTCCTGCATTCCGTCATGATGCAGGAGAAGCGCGGCATGCTGAAGATCTGGAACATGTGGCTGATTTTCGCCACCTTCGGGCTCTCCATCTTCGGCACGTTTCTTACGCGCAGCGGCGTGGTCAGCTCGGTGCATGCCTTCGCCCAGTCCTCGATCGGAGACTGGTTCGTAGCCTTCCTTGCTCTGATCTTCGCGACCTGTGTCTTCTTCTTTGTGAAGAACAAATCAGCCCTGCGCAGCGAGCACAAACTGGAATCGCTGGTCTCACGCGAATCGAGTTTCCTGTTCAACAATCTTCTCTTGCTGGTCGCGTGTTTCACGGTGTTGTGGGGAACGCTTGTTCCCGGTTCTCTCCGAATGGGTGCAAGGCACCAAGGTGACGGTCGGGCCGCCGTTCTTTAATCGCGTGAACATTCCCGTTGCGCTGTTGTTGTTGCTGCTAACGGCGCTCGGACCGCTGCTCGCATGGCGCAAGACCTCCTTCGAGAGCATCAAGCGGAATTTCAAGTGGCCAGCGATTGGCGCGCTCGTCACCGGCATCGTGCTGGTTGCCGCTCGGCATGCGTCCCTGGGAAGACGCCTCTTACTTCTATGCGTTGATGACCATCATGCTGTCTGTTCTGGTGGGATTCACGGTGATCTCTGAGTTCGTCCGCGGCGGACGCGTCATCTCGGGACATACCGGACAGAACCTGCTCGCTTCCATGGTGCACCTATGCCACCGCAACACCCGCCGCTACGGCGGATATATTGTCCACTTTGGCGTGATCGTCATCATGATCGGCTTTGCGGGGGCGGCATTCAATAAAGATGTCGAGAAGGAAATGGGCTACGGCGACAAAGTCAGCGTCGGCGCCTACACCCTGATCTGCAAGTCCTACACGCAGGACGACAAGCCTAACTACAGCAGCGAGTGGGCGGTGATGGACGTCTTCAAAGGCGGCAAGCAGATCGATACGCTCTATCCCGAGCGGCGCTTCTACAAAGCCAGCCAGCAGACTTCCACCATGGTCGCGAACCGCTCGACCATGAAAGAAGATCTGTACGTGGTGTACGAAGGCCTGAATCAAGACACAGGCCGTCCCATCATCAAGATTCACCTGAATCCGCTGGTGATGTGGATCTGGGTCGGCGTATGGCTGATCATCGGTGGAACTGTAGTAGCGCTGATTCCGAACGCAGTTCCGGTGCGAGTCCCTGCGCCAGTGCGGGTGCAGGAAGCGGCCCCGTAGGAGCGGGCGATTAATGCCGAGACTCTCCAACCCGCTCCGCCGGTCGCTTCAGCTTGTCCTTGTGTGTGTGGCTCTCTTCACCTTCATGGGCGCGGGAGACGAAGCGGCCCGCTTCAACGATCTCGGACACCGCCTGATGTGCGTCTGCGGATGCAGCCAGATTCTGCTGGAGTGCAATCACGTCGGATGCAAGTACTCCGACACCATGCGCGGGGAATTGATGGCCGCCGTCGAGCGCGGCGACAATGACGACCTGACGCTGCAAGGTTTCGTGCAGAAGTACGGCACCACGGTGATGGCCGCCCCGACGACGAAAGGCTTCAACCGCGTGGCTTGGATCATGCCTTACCTGGCCCTCGTTCTGGGATTGACCACGGTCGTCCTCATTGTGCGCGCGTGGAAGATGCGCCCTCTGGTTTTGCCAGAAGGCGCGGTTGCCCCGATCAAGGGAGAAGAGCTCGAGCATTTCCGCGATCAGGCTCGAAAGGATACCGAACTATGATGGTTGCCGATCTCGCCTGCGCGTTTATTACGTTGGGAGCGCTGGTCTATATCTTCTATCTTCCCGGCAAACTCTATCTCGGACCCGAGAAGACGCGCCTCTCTTATCTACGCGAGCGCAAAGAGGCGATCTACGAGAATCTGCGCGACCTGAATTTCGAATTCAAAGCCGGCAAGCTTCCGGACGCCGACTACCAGTCGATCAAGACCTCGCTGGAAGATGAAGCTGCCGCCGTCCTGTCTGAGATCGCCCAGCTTGAGGAAATTGCTGCGTCTGCCCCTGCACGACTTCGCGCCGGAAAAGGAGCAAGAGTTTGAGGTCCTTCTACAAGATTGCTGGAGTTTCCATCCTCCTCATGGCATGCGCCTTCGCGTCCGCGCAAACTCTCACCGGCACGGTCACCAACGGCACGACCAACAAGCCGGCTGCCGGCGACGATGTTGTGCTTCTGAAACTCGCCAACGGAATGGAAGAAGGCGGACGCACCAAGACCGACTCGCAAGGCAAGTTCAGTTTCAAGCTCGATGATGGCGACAATCCGCACCTCATTCGCGCCATCCATGAGGGCGTGACCTATCACCGCATGGCGCCTCCGGGAACCACGTCGGTCGAAGTACAAGTCTTCGAGGCTTCGAAGAAAATTGAAGGGCTGAGCGTCACCGCCGATGTCATGCGCTTTCAGGCGCAAGGCGACCAGATGCAAGGCGTGCGCTTGTTTGCGGTGGACAACAACTCCAATCCGCCGCGCACCCAGATGAACGATCAGAACTTCGAGTTCTATCTACCCGACGGCGCGCAGATCGACACCGCTCTCGCCAAGACAGCCGGAGGACAGCCCGTCAACTCGACGCCGGTTCCGCAAAAAGAGAAGAACCGTTTCGCCTTCATCTTTCCCCTGCGGCCGGGAGAGACACAGTTCCAGGTCGTCTACCACATGCCGTATAGCGGCGAGTTGAGCATCGATCCTCGGCCCCTGTATGCGGCGCAGCATTTTGTCGTCATGGTGCCGAAGACCATGCAGTTCTCCTCGGCCGGCGGCGGCTTTCAGGCAATGGATGATCCGCAACAGTCCAGCGCCCTCGTCGAGGTAGCTTCCAACACCACGCTGGGACAAAAACTTGGCTTCAAGATTTCGGGAACCGGCTTGCTGCCCGAAGGCGGCCCCGGCGGACAAGACAGCGCCGGCGGCGGAGGCGGTGGTGGTAATAGTCAGGCAGTCGGTGGTGCGCAAGTCTCCGGACGTCCCGGTGGAGGCTTAGGTCCTCCGATCGAGGCTCCCGATCCCCTCGACAAATATCGCTGGTACATCCTGGGCGGCTTCGCGGTGGTTTTGGCCGCGGGAGCGATCTATATCTCAGGACGATCGAAAAGCGTTCCCGTCGCCGACTACTCCGATATCGAGGCCGAGCTACCCGCGCCGTCGGCAGCGCGTCCAGCCGCGCCCGCTGCACGATCCAATATGTTGCTCGAAGCGCTGAAAGAAGAGCTCTTCCAACTGGAACTCGATCACAAACAAGGACGCATCTCCCAACAGGAATACGACAAGGCCAAGGCTGCCCTGGACCAAACGCTAGAGCGCGCCCTAAAGCGCGAAACCCAGAAGACGTAGCGCCGGCGTCCAGCGGGCCGTGCGGACGAATCCGCCGGACCGCCGCAGCATCTAATCTCTTGTAGGTCTTTTCTATGGGAAATACTTTCAAGACTGCACTTCTGCTGACAGCAATGACGCTGCTGTTGATGGCCATTGGCCGCGCTTTCGGTGGACAGAATGGCATGCTGCTCGCGCTTGGCATCGCCGCAGTCACGAATTTCGTCGCATATTTCTTCTCTGACAAAATCGCGCTGGCGACTTATCGCGCGCAGCCGGTGACTCGCGAGCAGCTACCGCGTGTCTACAGTGTGGTCGAACGCATCACCCAGAAGATTGGGTTGCCCATGCCCAAGATCTACGTCATCCCCACGGATTCTCCCAACGCGTTCGCTACGGGGCGCAATCCCAAGCACGCCTCAGTTGCCGTGACGCAGGGCATATTGAATCTGCTGAACGATGAGGAACTGGAAGGCGTGCTGGCTCACGAGCTGGGACATGTCACTAACCGCGACATCCTGATCAGCTCGATTGCCGCGACTTTAGCTGGAGCTGTAACTTTCCTCGCTCGCTTTGGCTTCTTCTTTGGAGGAGGTCGTGACGAACGTCGTGGTGGAGGTATCGGCGCGCTGTTGATGTTGATCCTCGCGCCTATTGCCGCCATGCTGATTCAGCTCGCTGTCTCGCGCTCGCGGGAGTATCAGGCCGACGCCACCGGCGCCACCTGACAGGAAATCCCTACGCACTGGCCAGCGCTCTCGCCAAGATCGACGCTTATGCCCGCCGCGCTCCCATGGTGGCAACGCCGTCGACTGCGCATTTGTTCATCATCCAGCCATTTCTGGGGATGAACTTCGGCAGCTTATTCTCGACCCATCCCCCGGTTGCCAAGCGCATCGAGCGCCTCACCGGACGCCCCGCAGAATTTACGCAGTAGAAGCTGTCAGCTCTCAGCCATCAGCTCTCAGCGAAATCGAGTTGCAAGCTGGCGGCACGGGTCCGTTCTTACTGAGAGCTGAGGTCCGAAGTCTGAGGTCCGAAGTCCGAGGTCTGAGGTCTGAAGTCCGAGGTCCGTTCCGTGACTTTCGTACTCCCCCGCCAACTTTGGCCGCCGAGCCCTCATCTCATCGCATAGTAGAATCGATCTAATGTCACCTGAAACCGCAACGGCCGTCTCGCACCGTGCAGGCCAACTCGAAGGCGCCCTCCGCAAGGTTATTCGCGGCAAAGACGATGTGCTCCGGTTATGCCCTGGTTTCCATGCTGGCTCGCGGCCATATCCTTATCGAAGGCGTCCCCGGCGTCGGCAAGACCACACTCGGACAGGCCCTTGCCCGCGCGCTCGATTGCACCTTCCAGCGCGTGCAATTCACCAGCGACATGCTGCCGTCCGATGTGCTGGGTATCTCGATTTATTCGGCCGTCGAACAGGAATTTGAATTCAAGCGTGGCCCGGTTTTCACCAACGTTCTGCTGGCGGACGAAATCAACCGCACGACGCCGAAGACGCAGTCCGCTCTGCTTGAGGCAATGAATGAAGGCCAGGTCACGGTGGATGCGCATTCATATGCTTTGCCGCAGCCATTTCTGGTAATCGCTACTCAGAATCCCGTCGAGCACCACGGCACTTATCCTTTGCCTGAATCGCAGCTCGATCGCTTTCTGATGCGGGTGCGTATGGGATACCCCGACGGCAATGCCGAACGCGAAATTCTTCGTTCGGAAGCGGGCACCGCGCAAGCTCGAGTTGATGCAACCTGTGCTCACCGGCACCGACATTCTCGAAATGCAGAACGCAGTGAAACAGGTTCGCGTCGATGACTCGCTGGTGAACTACTGCCTTGCCATCGTGCGCAAGACGCGCGAATCCGAGCAATTCTCACTAGGCGTCTCGCCCCGCGGATCGCAAATGCTCTATCGCGCCGCCCAGGCCATGGCCTTCCTTGAGGGCCGCAACTTCTGCGTGCCCGAAGACTTCAAACCGCTGGTGGTTGCTGTTTTCGCCCACCGCGTCGTGGCCAACGCAATGGCGTCATCCACACTGAAAAAATCCGAACAGGCAGAACAACTCCTTCAGGAAATCGTCGAAAGCGTCCACGTCCCCGTCTAGTTAATGACGATGTGGCGCGGGCGCCCTCGCCCGCGAGGCGGCGAAACAAGCTCCGACTCTTGCTGCGTGTGAGAGACTCTTAGCATCATGTCTTTCCTCCGCTTCCTCATGTTTCTCTCTCTGATCGTTTGGATCGGCGGCCTGATCTTCTTCCCGGTCGTCGCGCAAACTGCCTTCTCCGTGCTGCCCACACGCAATCTCGCAGGCATGATCGTCGGACGCTCGCTCACCATCCTGCACTGGATGGCCATCGCCTCCGGTATCATCTTCCTCATCAGTTCGCTGATCTACAACCGGCTGACCACCGGCTCGATGCACGCGTTCGGAGCGCGCAATATCCTCATCTGCCTGATGCTGCTTCTCACGTTGATTTCGCAATTCGGCATCATCCCGCGCATGAACGCGCTCAAAGCATCCATGCCTGCAGAGATCGACGCCGTGCCCCTCGACAATCCCGCACGCGTCCAATTCGACGCCTTGCACGTCTGGTCGACAAAGATTGAACAGGGCGTGCTGGTGTTGGGTCTTGTTCTGATCTACCTTACCGCGCAGGTAAGGTAGCGCCGGCTATTGGATAGATTTCGGCGGAGGCGCGGGCTGATCCAGATAGGTGTCTAAAAACGCCAGATACGCTGCGATCAAGTGATAACTCTCGTAGTAATCCTTCATCTTCACCACGTTCAGCTTGTCTCGCGTCGAATGAAGAATCGGCCACGTCTCCGGCGTTACTGAGTGAATCGTAATCCTCGGAATCTTGTAGTGTGCGAAAGACTCCGAGTCCGTCGATCCGACCTGATCGACGTTCATCGCTGTCACGGGAATCTTCATGGCAAATGCCGTCTGCGCCAGCGCATCGAGCATCGAGTTGTCGGATCGAGATGTCCACACCTCAGTTGGACCCAATCCCAGCGTGTCCAGATTGACCATGCCCGATACTCGTGTGCGCTGGTCAGCGGGAAGATTGCGCGCATAAAACTCGGATCCAATCAGCCCGGCTTCTTCTTCGGTAAACGCAATAAACACGTAGGTGTGCCGCCGCGGCGTCGCACTCATACTGTAGAAAAGGCTGGGTAGCAGCGAGGCGCCGCTCCAGTTGTCGACCACTCCGTCGCCTTTGTCCACGTGATCGGAATGCGCGCCCACCAGAATGACTTGGTCGGTCGCGCCCGGCAAAACGCAAATCAAATTTGGCGGCAGATTTTTGCGGACCACTTGTTCCGACAATCGGTCGTCTTTGCACCCGGACTGGAGAAAGAGCTGCTTAAGTATCGCTTCCCTCTGATCATTTTTCACCGAGAAGGCCTGCAGCCGCACCTCGATTGCGTCCTGGCTAAGCGTGCGAAATTCAAGCGGGCTCTGAGCAAGCAGGCTGGTCGTCAACAAGACCGAGCCGAACACCAAGAAAAGCAGGCGAAAGCGCATGGGCGAGCGGATAAAAAAGCATTAAGAGCATAGCACGAACCAGTGCGGAACTTTTCTCGTTCTCGGTGCGTAACCTCTATTGCCGGGCGAAAACTTGTCCAGCCATTGAATTCAACAGAGGGTTTCATGCGCAAATTGATGGTGAGTTCCTTGTTCGCCCTGCTTTGTATCGTTCCTGCCGTCGCTGCCCCTTCCTCGGAAGAGATCCTAGCGAAAGCAAAACAAGCTGCCGGCGGAGACGCCTGGAACTCGATCCGCACCACCCACGCCACTTTAACCCTCAAAACCAGCGGCTTGAACGGCAACCTGGAGATCTGGGAAGACAACGTCAGCGGACATTCGCTCGTCCGCTACAAGATGGGACCGGCCTCAGGCGCGGAAGGTTTCGACGGCAAGACCGTCTGGTCACAAGATTCCTCTGGCCAACCCAACGCCGACTCGGGTGGAGAAGCCCTTCAGGGCGCGGCGAACGAGGCTTACCGCCGCACCCACGCCTACTGGTTCCCCGACCGCTGGCCCGCGCAAGTCGAATATTCTGGCGAGAAAACCGACAACGGAAAGAACTTTTTCGTCCTGCGCATCACCCCTCAAGGCGGACGCCCCTTCGATGTCTGGATCGACGCCACCACTTACCTCTTCGACCACACGGTAGAAAAAGCCGAGATGGACACGCGCACATCCTATTTCTCGGACTATCGCGACGTGAACGGCGTGAAGGTTCCCTTCAGCGAACGCACCACCAATGGAGACGCCAAGTACGACCAGTTCGTCACCATGCAGAAAATCGAATTCAATCAACCGGTCGAGGAAGCGCAGTTCCACATGCCCGCGCCTCCTCCGCCAGACTTCGCCATCGCTGACGGCAAGACCTCTACGACGGTTCCTTTCAAGCTCATCAACAACCACATCTATCTCGACGTGAGGCTCAACGGGAAAGGGCCATTCCGCGTGCTCTGCGATACCGGCGGAGCTAACATCGTCACGCCCACGCTCGCCAAAGAACTCGGGTTGAAATCTGAAGGCGCGTTGCAAGGCCGCGGCGTCGGAGAGAAATCGGAAGACGTAGGCCTGGTGAAACTCGAAAGCCTGCAAGTCGGCGATGCCACGCTTTCCAATCAACTCTTCGCAGTCTTCCCTATGGAGTCGTTTGCGACGGTCGAAGGCGTGCCCGAGAACGGCATGATTGGCTTCGAAGTCTTCAAGCGCTTTGTAGTGAAAGTCGATTACGAGCACGAAACCCTCACCCTTACCGTTCCTTCGGCCTTCGCCTACCACGGCAATGGGATATCGGTTCCCTTTCAGTTCAACGATCACATTCCGCAGGTGGATGGTTCGATCGACGGCATCTCCGGCAAGTTCGATATCGATACCGGCAGCCGCTCGTCGGTTGACTTGCTGAAGCCATTCGTTGAGAAAAATAATCTGGTCGCACACTACAACGCGAAGATCGAAGCGGTCACCGGATGGGGAGTCGGCGGCGCTGCACGCTCTCTCGTGACTCGCGCGGAAGTCTTGCGCCTCGGCTCGGTGGAAGTAACTCATCCGATCACCGAGCTCTCGCTGCAAAAGAAAGGTTCGTTCACAAGCCAATATGTTGCCGGCAACGTCGGCGCTGGCGTGCTCAAGCGCTTCAACATCACCTTCGATTACTCGCACCAACAGCTCATTTTCGAACGCAATTCCAGCTACGATAAGCCCGATGTCTTCGACCGTTCGGGAATGTGGCTGAACCAGTCCGGCACCAGCTTTGAGGTCGTCGACGTCGTTGCGGCAGGCCCTGCCGCGAGCGCCGGCCTGCATCCGGGCGACAAGATTCAGGCCATCGACGGCCAGGCGGCCGACAATATCTCACTCGCAGACATCCGCCGCCGCTTCAAGTCCGATCCCGCCGGAACCAAGCTGCATCTCACGGTGCAATCGGGCACGAACAATCGCGATGTGGAACTGACCCTCAAAGATCTGGTGTGAGCGGAGATGAGGATTTTGTGGCACAGTAGATAGGGATGGCCCTGTCCACGGACCTGCCCGCTTCCGGCCGTGCCGCATTCACTTCCCCGGATTTTGTCCTCTACCAGATCGCGCGCTTCTTCATCGTCCTCGCGCTCGAGATGCAATCGGTCGCCGTGGGATGGCAGGTCTACGAGATCACCCGCCGACCACTCGATCTCGGCTACGCGGGTCTCGCGCAATTCCTGCCCGGCCTGCTTTTGTTCCTGATTAGTGGACACGCCGCCGACCGCTTTAATCGCCGCAAGCTGCTGATGGCCTGTTACGTCGGTTTTGCTGCGTGTTCCGCCCTGCTACTCCTGATCAGCCACCAGCAAATTGCATCGGTTTATCCAATTTACGCAGTGCTGCTGATGCTCGGAGTCGTGCGATCGTTCAACGGTCCTGTCAGCCGTGCTTTGCTCCCGCAACTGGTTCGCATGGAGCATTTTCAGAACGCGGTCGCCTGGAACTCCGGTATTTTCCAGGCCGCCACCATCATGGGCCCGGCCGTCGGCGGATTGATCTATGCCTTCTTTCGCGGACCGTCTGAGGTCTACTTAGCGGCGATGATCGCCGGCATTCTCGCCACTATTTCCACCCTAAAGATTCATCCTCTCGAAAGCGTGCGCGGCCCAACTGAGATGACCCTGCGCTCGGTCTCGGCAGGGTTGCGCTACGTATGGCGGCAAAAATTGATCCTGGGATCGATCTCGCTCGACATGTTCGCCGTCTTGCTGGGAGGCGCAGTCGCCCTGTTACCCGTTTATGCCAGCGAAATCCTGAAAACCGGGCCGTGGGGTCTGGGATTGCTCCGCAGTTCTCCCGCCATCGGCGCCGGCACAATGGCGATCCTGCTCGCGCTTCGCCCTTTGCGGAAGCGCGTCGGCGCCATCATGCTCTGGTGCGTCGCTGGATTCGGAGTGTTCACCATCGTCTTCGGCCTCTCGCGCAGTATTGTGATCTCGATGCTGGCGCTGGTGCTTGTTGGCGCTACCGATATGGTGAGTGTCGTCATTCGAGGCACGCTGATCCAGATCGCTACGCCCGACGAAATGCGCGGGCGCGTCAACGCTGTCGACATGCTTTTCATCGGCGTCTCAAACGAGTTCGGCCAATTCGAATCGGGCGTCACCGCGCACTGGTTTGGAACCGTTCCAGCTGTGGTTCTGGGCGGAATCGGAACTCTGGTCGTGATCGCCATCTGGGCATGGCGCTTCCCGGAACTGCGCAACGCCGATCAACTGACAGTCGCGGAACTCGCGAGCGGTGAGTCAACTTCTCCAGCGTAAGGTCACCGGTCCGCCCATCGGATGTTTCATCTCTCCGCCACTCTCCCGTGATTCCAAGTACGCTTGTTTTAGCTGGAAGTACCACTTCGCGGGACGATCCGCGTCGTCGATCAGCATGAGGTGCGGATCGTATTTCAGACCTTCCGACTGATTCTCCATCGTCTGGCGATCTTGCTCGACGAATTTCGCAAAGACAAATTTAAGCAAGTCAGGTGCGAACGGAATCCAGCGAAACAGATTCCAGGCAGCCACCACATCAATGCGGCACTGGCTGCGGGTGATGGGCGTGACCGTGGTCAGGCTCGAGAACCAGTACTTCCCTGCCCGGATGGTTTCAAGGCGTAGGTTCGGCAGAACGAAATCGATCGTCGTAGTGATCGAATCGGCGTCGGCGTAGAGCCGCAGCAGTTTGTATGGCGCGCTGTTGGAACTGGGAGTATGCGCGCTCATGCGGAATCCGTTGGGGATGGGCTCGAAGTTCTTCGTCTTCTCGTGAATGCTTTCGCGCTTGCGCCACCACCAGGCTTGATGGACAAAGGGCCCGTGAGCCGGATCCATCAATCCGATAATGCCGTGGTCCACCGTGCAAGGAAGATCGGCCGTGAGATAAGCGAGCTTGTACTTGTCGCTGAACGTGGGCACGCTCGGTGCCGGAGTCGCAGGCTCTTCACGTTGTGTGAATCCAGCGCCCGCAGGGCCAGGCTCGGGGATGAACGCCCATATGAAATCGTCATGTTCTTCGCAGGCGAAACTGCCCGCGTAGATGCGATCGATCCTCAGCTTCTGGTCGGCAGTCAGCGAAGGAATGAGTTGGCACTGACCCGAGTGCGCATCGAACTTCCATCCGTGATAACTGCACTCGACCTGCGATCCGTCAAACCATCCGCATGAAAGCGGCATGCCGCGATGCGGACAGGCGTCTTGCAAAGCGAACGCGCGGCCGGATTTGTCACGTCCGATGACGAGAGGAATTTCGAGCAGCATCGCCTTCCGCAGCTCATTCCTGCCGACTTGATCCGAGGGCAGCGCGCGATACCAGAAGCCGCGCAGCATGAGCGAATCGGGCGTCTGCCGCTGGAGTGAGTTGTCAGCCATGAACAGTCGAGGCTACTACAAGTCAGGCGTCGGGCTCCAGGCTTCAGGCTCTAGGTGGCCGGTCGCAGGTCGCGGGTCGCGGGTGGCTGGTCTCGGTGCAGGTCGTGAATGGCCGGAACTCGGCTTCAGGATCGATTGGAATTCTCCCGGCGACCTGTCAGAGATTTGTGTGGCGTTTCCAAGCATTAAGACTGCCCATGTGACATGAATCCAGCCCCGGAGGGGCGTCGCGATAATAGCCCAGCGCTTCAGCGCTGGGTTAGCGTCGAGCATGATCAAGTCCCGGAGAGACGGCCGAAACTGCCGCCTCTCCGCGGTTGTGGGCGAGCGCCCGCCCCACACGCCACTAATCATGAAAACTCCCCGCCGCGAAATCCGGAGACACTGGAGGCTTGGGCACAAACTTTTCCGCCCACTTGATCCTCCCCGTCATCTGCATCACTACGAACAAGGTGATAATCGAGCCGATCGTGATCGCGAGCCCGGTGAATCCCTTGAAGAAAAACGCATACGAAAACAGCACCAAGTAAATCAATTGCGCAATCCCTGCCTCGACGGCGGCAAAGCGAAGTCCCACCACCAACCGCAGATAACTCACCACCAGAAATACCGAGACCAGCGAGCAGATCACGAACGCTGCATGAATCGAAATGTGATCCACCAGATACGCCATCAGCAAGTGAAAGGCAAAGAATGCCGTGGCCAGGAAAAAATAGTTCATGGGATGCATCTCGATCCCGCGCAGCGTGGTGATGATGAATATCAGAAAGAAGAAAAAGAACAGCGAGACAGGAGCAAAGAGGCTGATCTGACCTGCCAGCGGCCCCGGTTGCAACTTCTCTGGCATGGTGGTGCCGATCTGAAAACCCGATAGCAGGTTGGAATATTTCCACGTCAGGTCCCAACCGTCCGCCGTCTCTTTCTTCTCCGTCGGAGAAAGCGTGTCGGCGGGAAAATCGACTTCTTTGAAATTTGTTTTCATGCTGAGCGCGAAGTCGCGCACCTGCGATACATCCTCGCCGAACTTGTAGACCCAGCTTTCCATTCCCTGCGAGCGGTAAGAAAATGTCACCGCCGCCGTTTGTCCCGCGTCGAGCGGCACCGTCGCGGTCACTCCGTTGCTGTCAGTACGAATCGGCACTGGTTTGTCATCGACCATGACGGTCAGGTCGTCATAGACCGCCTGTGACGCCGGAAACTTCAACTGGAAATCCACCCGCTCGTTCGTCGCGCTCGTATTGCGGAACTTGTACGCCCCGGCGAAATCGACCGCGTAGGTGCTGTACCAGAGCAGTCCCTTCTGACGGTAGTCGAGATTCAGTGCGGCATTGACACGGCTGCTCTCGAGCGGAAGCGCAGTCGGCACCGACTTCTTGACCTCGCGATTGAAGGTCTGCCCGTTTTCCTGCACCTGCTCGGTGACCAACTTCTCAGTCCAAAAAAACGCAGTCGGAGCAGTTTGCTTTTGCTGCGTCCCCCAACTGGAAGCGACCCTCTCGTCCAAGTGGCCGCTAGCCGAATAAGTGCGAGAAAAGATGGTTGCGCCCAGAATCATCCAGGCGATGGTGGTGCAAACGAAGATAAAGCTGATAGCGATGATGCGCTTGATCATGGATGGTCTCCCGGCCGCGGGGGATTCGGCTTCGTGGAGTACTTTGCATTATAAAGTACAATACGTCAAGAAGAAAAATGCGGGTGGAGACATAGTGCCGCAGCGCACACTCCCCGCGTGCAACCATCACTGACGGCCGTCGGCGGACGACCAAGAATGAACTCGATGCGGGAGGCCTTATGAAAAAGGCACTGATCCTATTGGCGTTCTTCGCAACCGTAACGCTTATGGCGCAGCAACAGTCATCCTCAATCGTGGTCAAAGAAGCGACCGTTGCAACCGGCGTAGTGATTGTTACCGCGGACCTGGAGGGAAAGCCGATCGAACTGCAATGCACCCAAAGCATGTCAGCCTGCGTCTCGTTGAAGGTCGGCAGATATGTCATGGTGCAATTGCCGAAGAATCACGGCATGTACGATTGCCAGAACGTGAACATCTATCCCGATGGTGCGAACCCTGCGACGGCGGAAAAAATCGGCCAGTATTGCCTGAATCCGAAATAAGTTACTTCCGGCATCAGGAAACCGCGCGAAACGGGTGACCACGGTGAATCATGCCACCCCTTAACAACCTATAACCTATTGTATTAAAATCACTTACCAAGATTACTCCAATGGTTCTATGCCCGTTGGATAGATTGCTCCCCCCTCCCCTTCGTCCTATAATCGACCCACTCTGGTAGTACTGATTCTCCTATGGTTCCGGGCAGGTAGCTGCGAGGGCACAGTTGTGTCTTTCGGCTGAAAGCGTAAAACCGGCTATGCGAAAGCACCTGCAACTCGCCTGGATGGCAAGTACCGTAATCGCGACCTTCCTTTCACTCAGCAAGCCATACGTGCAGGCCGAGGCCGGGTCCGGAGGAACGACCCAAATCATCACCACCACCACCGACGAAAGTGGACGCAAGATTTACGAAAATGAGTCGGTTCCCGTGAACTCGTCGAAGCACATCAGCAACGACGTTCCAGCCCAGCGCAGCGCGCTGGTTTATTGGAGCGCCTCCGAGCGCCGGTGGAAACCGGTTCCCTCGGCCAATGTGCGCGCGGCGCGTTCCGCGGCTGCAGATGTGAGCCAGTATCTGGGACATGATTCCCAGGGGCCGGTTCTCAACTACAACCAGGGCAAGTCGTTCACCCCAGAGCAAGTGGATGCGGCCATCGAAAAGGCTGCGGCCGAACACAACGTGGATCCCAACCTGGTGCGTGCCGTAATCAAGGTGGAGTCCAACTTCAATCCCAACGCGGTTTCCCGCAAGGGAGCCATGGGACTGATGCAGCTGATGCCGCAAACAGCTCGACAATTGAAGGTGACCAATCCATTTGATCCGGAACAAAACGTGGATGCCGGGGTTCGACATCTTAAGCAGCTCATGGAGAGCTACGGCGGGGATGTCAAGCTGAGCCTGGCCGCCTACAACGCGGGCCAGGGATCGGTGGCGCGGAGCGGGGGCATTCCTCACTTCGCCGAGACTCGCAACTACGTGAAAAGAATCACTAATCTGTACAACAACGGGTCTGACGACGGCTCCCACATCCTGGGCAGCCCTGTGCATGACCCGGTACGGGTGGAACGGGACGCGCGCGGCGTGCTGTATATCAGCAACACCGACTGAGTTCCCGGCATCTGTTCTGAAGTACGTTCAAGCGATTACGGGCTACAAAAGTTGAAGAATCGAAATCGAAGCCTACGCGCCTTGCGCCAGGGAGCAGCCCTGATCCTCTTGCTGCTGCCAGCGGTGCCGGCGCTCGCCCGCAGTCGCCACACCGACTCCTGGGCGCGCTCGCAGTTCGCAACTGCCGAGCGCATGCGCGAAGCGTTGAACGGACGTCCCGCGCAAGAACGCACACGCCGTCAGTATCAGCGCGTGATCAACGCTTATCGAGAGGTCTATTACGGAGCTCCCGCATCAAGCAAGGCCGACCCCAGCGTGGTGGCTGTCGCCGAGCTGATGGTCGAGATGGGACGCCAGTTCGATGACGACACGGTCCTGCGATCGGCGATCGGCCAATATCAATTTCTGCGCAAAGAATATCCCGGCAGCAAGTATCGCGTCGACGCCCTCTTCACCATCGGCGAGATTTACAAAGACGATCTCGGGGACAACGCCAAGGCTCGCGCTACGTTCCAGGATTTCGTGAAGCGTTATCCGCACAGTCATTTAGCTGATGATGCGCGCGCCGCGCTCGAGCAACCGGTACAACGCGCGTCCTTGAAATCGAGCGATGGTTCCGATCGCAAGAAGACCGCCGCGAAGACCGTTGTCGACGACAATCAGCCAGCCGACGCCGCCGAAGAAAAAGCCGACAAGACCCTCGACGCCAAAGACGCGAAAGACAAAGAGCAGGAAGGCCGCAAGCCTATCGCCCGCGTCACCGGCATCCGCCACTGGTCAACTCCCGACTACACGCGAGTCGCGATTGATGTCGAACAAGACGTGAAGTACGAATCGCAGCGCATCAGTCATCCTGACCGCATTTTCTTTGACTTGCTCGACACCCAACTGGCTTCCACGCTGGTTGGAAAAACTTTCGACGTTGACGACGGATTCCTGCGCAAGATTCGCGTGGCCCAGTTCGCCCAACGCAAAACCCGGGTGGTTCTTGAAGTTGACGAGCTTTCCGACTACGAAGTCTTTCTCCTGCCCAACCCCACGCGGCTCATCATCGACATCCATGGCAAAGACAGCCACGGAAAACACGTAGCCCGAGCGACCGACGACGATCCCGACACCGCGACCAAGCCCGAACCAAAATTCGAGACCACTAAGCCGTCGGCCAACACCCTGGTGGTGAAATCGGAAGACGAAAAGAAGCAGGAAAACGCCGACGCCACCCGCGTCGATGAATTCAAAAAGACTGCGAAAACGGAAGAGAAAGATATCCCGGCCGTCGTTGTGAATCCATCGGCGCCAAAGAAGCGGATCGTCGAAGCTGACGACGATGATGACACCACCACCGTTGCTAAGCTTGAGCCGCCGCCAGTGAAGACGCCAGTACCCGCCCCAACCCGGCGGAAGTCAAGCACTAAAGCCACGAAGACTCCCGCGCCAGACATGGACATCCGCGAAGCCCAGCCGACCGCTAGCGGAGATCGCTCGCTCATCCGGGCGCTGGGATTGAAGATCGGCAAGATCGTTATCGATCCCGGACACGGCGGCCACGACACCGGCACGATCGGTCCCAACGGCTTGTGTGAAAAAGATCTGGTGCTCGATGTCGCCAAGCGCCTGGGCAAGCAGCTCGAACGGCTGGGCGCGGAAGTCGTTTACACGCGCAGCGATGACACGTTCATCCCGCTCGAGACGCGGACGGCCATTGCCAATCAACAGCAGGCGGATCTGTTTATCTCCATCCACGCGAATTCGAGCCACGATCCCGATGCCCGCGGAGTCGAGACTTACTACCTGAACTTCACCTCATCGCACGACGCGCTCGAAGTTGCCGCCCGCGAAAATGCAGTCTCGGAAAAATCGATTCACGAGCTGCAAGACCTGGTGAAGAAGATCGCGCTGAAAGAAAAGATCGAAGAGTCGCAGGAGTTCGCCAGCGACGTGCAGGAGTCGCTGCACAGCGGACTCGCCGCGCGCAACGCCAGCATCCGCGACCGCGGGGTGAAGAAGGCCCCGTTCATCGTGCTGATCGGCGCGAATATGCCGTCGATCCTGGCCGAGATTTCCTTCGTCAGTAATCCTGACGACGAGCGCAAACTCGAAACCCCCGAATACCGCCAACGCATCGCCGAATCCCTCTACCGCGGCATCGCCAAATATGTGAACGGCCTGAGCGGAGTCAAAGTAGCGAGCAAGATCGATAAAGGTGAATAGTACCGAGTACCCAGTACCGAGTTAAAATCCAAAACCAGTCGATCTCGGGAAGGGCACAGCTTCAGCTGTGCCGTTGGGTTCCTCATCACGACGGCTTTAGCCGCTGAGGTACGCCCGGCGAGCAAACCCCAGCCGAGGTGACGACCGCAATTTTGTTCCCATGAGGGTCTTTCTCGGTACTCGGTACTCCGGCCCCTGGAAACTTTCCGCCCCTCTCTGTAGTCTAATTCTTAGGGACTTCATGAGGCTTCCCAGGTTTTTCCCGTCTTTTTTCGTTGTCTTCCTGACCTTGTACGCCTTCGCGGCCGAGGGTGGCCGCGCCACACCTTCGCCTTTGCTCCCTAAACAGTTCGGCGGATGGCAGATCTCCGGCTCTGCGAAACCCAGCACCGATCCCGCGATTGCCGATCCCATCAATCCAGCGCTGCTCAAGGAATACGGATTCACCGATATCGAGTCGGCCAACTACGTCCGCGATGACGGGCGCAAATTGTCGATTAAGGCCGCGCGCTTCAACGATGCCAGCGGAGCTTATGGCGCTTTCACCTATTACCGCATGCCCCAAATGATCGTCGAAAAGATTGGCGATCAGGGCGTCTCGCTGAACGAGCGTGTGTTGTTTCTCCGCGGCAACATTTTGGTGGACGCCGTCTTCGCCAAATTGAGCGCAATGTCGGCCGCAGAACTGAGAGAACTCGCTAGCAATCTGCCGTTGCCTCCGAGCAATGCCGCGAACGCTCCCAATCTGCCGTCCTACTTGCCGCGGCAATCGCTCGAGCCGAATTCCATCAAATATGTTTTAGGTCCAATCGCACTCAGCAAGCTAAACGCTCCTCTGGCGCCGGATCTCGTCGACTTCGCCGCGGGTGCCGAAGTCGTGCTCGGCAATTACAACAGCTCCGGCGGAGAAGCCACGCTCGCCGTCATCTCCTATCCCACGCCGCAAATTGCCGCCGAGCATCTGCGTCGCATGGATGCGGCCCATGCGCAATCTCCGTTGCTCGATCGCCGCAGTGGACCGATTGTCGCCGTCGCCACTGGACCGTTCTCGCAAAGCGAAGCCAAGTCACTACTCGCATCCGTGAACTACGACGCCGACGTAACCTGGAACGAAAATACGCATTTCACGAAACGTGACAACCTTGCCAATCTTTTGGTCAACATCATCATCCTGTGCGGCATCATTCTGGGCTTCGCCTTGGTCGCCGGACTGGCCTTCGGAGGCCTGCGAGTGCTCGCCAAACGCATGCTTCCGGAGCGAGGCTTCGCTCGAGGCTCAGACATGGAATTCATCTCTCTCCATCTGTCCCAAAACCAGAGCGAGGCCGAGAATTCAAAGGTAAGTCCATCAATCAAAGTCGGTTAAGAGTCCGGCCTGGCATTTTTGTCTCATTTTGACTCACTTCCAGAAACTGTTAACCTATTTCGTAAACCATTGAAAACAATGGTATTTATTTCCCAAAAATTTCTTGACACCCCCCTTTTTCGGCTCATAAGATTTCGCCAGAAAGTTTTGACGGCTTTGCCTCCGTTAGAACTATTCTCCCTTGAAAAGAAAAGGCCGCCTTTTGCCGGGTGGCCTTTTTATTTAGTCGTCAGTCGTCGGTCTTCAGTCGTCAGCCAACAAGAAATCCGCAAGGACGGCCATGAGACAGGATGGTTCTCCATACGATTTTGTTCTGCCAACGACCAACGACTGAAGACCAACAACGAATTTGTTTTGCTGACGACCGACGACTGAAGACTGACGACTGCTTCTTCATTTAAAATCAAAACAGGCCGACGTAGCTCAGTTGGTAGAGCAGCCGATTCGTAATCGGCAGGTCAGCGGTTCAAGTCCGCTCGTCGGCTCCATTCGAACCTCACCACCCGTTCAACCTCTGATCGTCAGTTCACGATTCCAGCAGTTAATGCCTTGAAACGAGTTTGATATCTCGAAGAATTGACTGGGAGTTTTGGAGAAGTCTTTTTTCGACTTTCGCCATCGCCTCGTGACCTGTGTTGTCGCGATCCTGAAATAATTCACGGTCTTTCGTATCCGCGTTCGACGTCAATCAGTGAGACGTGTTGAGCAGAATTGAGGCTTCGGTTGATTGAACGTTGAATACGGCCAGATCCGGCTGGCCGTCTCCGTTAAAGTCTGCGAGAGCGATCGCGACCGGATTGCACCCGATGCTCTGGCTTGGAGTTATGGTAAAAGTCCCATCGCCTTTTCCCCTCAGAATGGTGAAAGCCCCGGTTCCTCCGTTAGAGCCATCGTCCGCAACGGCGATGTCGATTTTTCCATCGCCGTTAAAGTCGGCGATCGCAACGCCGAAAGGTGTCTCGCCGGGGTTATAGGTGGTGGGCGTTTGAAACGTTCCATCGCCATTTCCGAGCGCCACGCTTACGGTATTCGAGTATAGTTCGCAGTGACAAAGTCGAGCTTGCCATCTCCATTCAGATCGGCTGCGGCCGCGAACACTGCTTCACCAATAGAGGGCGAGGTGATGGGCGGCTGAAACGTTCCGTCTCCGTTTCCAAGGATCACACTGATGTTCAAGGACGTGACGCCCGCGAAATCGAGTTTTCCATCGCCGTTGAAATCGCCCGCAACTCCCCAAGCCGAACTGAAATTTCCCACAATCTTGGCAGGCTTGAAGGTGCCATCTCCATTTCCTAGCAGAAGCTCGGCATCGCCAGGCGCAGTTTCACCTCGATCGGCCACCATCAAATCTGGAACACCGTCGCCGTTGAAATCGCCCACAGAAACGGAAACGGAGGCTTCACCCACTGGCTCGTTTACAGCAGGTTGGAAGCTACCGTCGCCTTTTCCATGCAATACGGAAACACTTCCACTCCCATAAACATTCTGATTGACCGCGATCAGATCAAGATGTGAATCGTGGTTAAGATCGGCAACGACTACATCCGGGCCAAAGGACGGGTCTTGCACCGCATATCTTACGGGGGGCGAGAAAGAGCCATCTTCTTTGGCAAGCACCACGCTAACCGCTCCGGGGTTGGTGGCAACCAGATCGATGAGACCGTCTTCATTGAAGTCGCCTGCGGCTCCGAAAAGGGTGCCGAATTGAAGGGACGTGGCCTTTCCTACCAGAATGTCACGCGCTCCGCTAAAAGCGCCACCCGCATGTCCCAAAAGCACCGTCACATCGTTCGATCCATAGTTCGCGGTTGCCAAATCCGGTAAGCCATCGTTGTTGAAATCGCCCAGTGCCAGGAATAGAGGCGTCGTGCCAACCGACCAGTTCATCCCGCGCTGGAAAGTTCCGTCCCCGTTGCCGAGCAATTCCGTGACGTCATTGCTGTACGAATTTACAACCGCGATATCCGCTTTCCCGTCTCCGTTGAAATCCGCTGTTGTGATCCATCTAGATTCAGCGTCGGTGATCGCCGCAAAAATCTGCGCGCTTTGGAAGGTCCCATCACCATTCCCCAGGAGCACGGCAATCGCCCCCGTGAGAGCGGTTCCGCCCGTGGGCTCGACAACCGCCAGATCGATTTTTCCGTCCCCATTGAAGTCGGCCGCGGTGACCGAGACGGGATAGTTTCCAGCGCCGTACTGAACCGGAAGTCGGAAGGAGCCATTACCCTGCCCTAGCGCCACTACAACATATCCAGGATCTGCGCTCTCGGTTACCGCCAAATCCGGTTTGCCATCGCCGTTGAAGTCGGCAATGGTTAAGCCGCTACAAGACGAGGTGAGGTTGAGTGAGATCGGTCCTTGGAAGGTGCCATCGCCATTGCCCAGCCGAACCGCGGCTTCTCCGCAATAGGCCAAGTCGAGTTTCCCGTCGCCATTGAAATCGGCCGCAGCAATAAAGTTAATTCCATAGTTCGCGATTACTGACGCCGGTTGAAACGTGCCGTCTCCGTTACCGAGCAAAATTGCCAGGTTGGGATTCATCCCGACCGCGAGGTCCAAGTTCCCGTCACCGTTGAAATCGCCAACGGCGATACTGACGGGATATTGCCCGCCGATTTTGTACTTCACCGGAGGCTGGAAATTGCCATTCCCGTTTCCCAGCAGGACTGCGATTGAGCTTCCGCCGGTGTTGGCTACAACCAGATCGACATTGCCGTCTTTGTTAAAGTCACCAGCGCTCACCCCAGAAGGCTTGATTCCGGACGGGAAGTTTAGTCCATTCTGAAAATTAGAAGCGACGCTCGCATTTAGGAAGACGAAAGCAAGCGAGAACAAGACTAGAAGCGTCGAGCGTACTGAAGCACGGATTGGCATGGCTGGCTCCGGCGGAACTGTACTAACTGGCCCGACGGTGAGAACTATCGGATCGCGAAGAGCTTCAGTTAGACAGTGAAGTCGATAACTGATTGCAATCACCTGGGCCAAGTGGGCGTGATTATGTCCGCAGAAACGAACGCTGTCAATGTGCAGAACTCTTCACTAAACCGAGAGTCCTTCATCTCATAGGTATCGGCATTGATGGCCCCTCACCCAATCTGAGATTTTTCCCTGACTGTGATCGATCGACCCTGTGGACCAGACGCCGATCTGTTTACTGCCTAGGCGCTATCTAGAATTTGCCGAATGGGGCAATTTGCAGCGCTTTTAGGACGCCTGAATACGACTGTAAGTGACTGGGATTGCGTGGCCTGCCATGGCCCTAGCCGTGTGTGCGCGTGCCCACCACTCCCAATCTTCAGGGTGGCCTAACGGGTGGGCTGGCGCTAATGGGAATCTGCCGCGTGGCCCGCACCGAGAGTCGAGGATGACGGGAGGAGCGCCTTCGATTCGTGTCCGGCATCGCCGGGCGGGCTCATGGGAATAACTGCCGACGATGCCCATTCGAGCCGCCCATCGCTATTTGCGACTTCCTCTACGATTTTCGTGAACAACTGATCTTTCATAGCGGTTCGTTTCGTGTAGTCGACCACGTAGCTGACGGTAAATTCCAGCGATCCGGCATTTACGACGAGTGCGAGGGTAGGTTCCAACGGAGGATTTGCGCTCTGATAATTGTCACTCATCACTTTCCATGAGCTCTGCGCCTCGACCAGGTACTCGCCAATCGCCTCGTTGGCTGCCCGCAAAAGCATCGCTTTGGCAAGCTGGCAATCGCTGGTGATTTTAAACAGCACGTGAATCTCGTCCCAAACAAACCGGAATCCTTGCGAGTAGTTAAAAACGGACCCGCGCAAGACGGTGCTGTTGGGGATGCGAGCGATGCGGCCGTTGTACAAGTCCCGGCTGACCCAGTTCCCCGTTTCCATCAAGGTGGTGCGCAGCAGCCCGATGTCGATCACGTCCCCTTGAGTGTCGCCGATCTGCACTCTGTCTCCCACGGCATACAGCTTTGAAAAACCGATGGAGAAAGCACCGGCAATGCTGGCCACCACGTCCTGGAGGGCGACTGCCACACCCGCGCCGATGGCACCAATGGCAAAGCTGAGGCGGCCCAGGCGATCTTCAAAGAGGATGGCGAGGAAAAGGAGAATCGAAAGGTACCCGGAAAAGACGAGGAACTTGCGAACCTTATAGCGCGCATCGGCCCGTCCAAAGCGCCGGGGCAGGGTTTGTTCGAGCACGCCAAACGTGCCTTGAATAAAAAGGATTCCGACAACTGCGGCAACGCACTTCCCGAGGAGCGAAAGCGAAACAGCGTGTTTGAAGAGATCATTCATCCAGCCACGTGTTTCGAGGCCGCAAGCACAGCAAGTGCAAACATGATGGTTATGCCGAGCGAGAGAAACCTCACCGGAAGCACCTTCGAATTGAACCCCAAGAGCTTAGCACTTAAGACGGTTGGCGAAAAATCCCGACATTGTTATGGAATCATTACACTCATCGACCGGGACCGCGCGGCCTGGTCGCCCTCGGGTTTGCTGTCCCGAGCACTGTCCCGAAGATGCCGAATGAGGTAATCTGGGGTGGGTTGGGACACTCGACTACGACTGCAAGTGATTGTTGCGCGACCTGCCCTCAGCCTGGACAATTCGTAATCGGCAGGTCAGCGGTTCAAGTCCGCTCGTCGGCTCCATTCGAACTTCACACCACCTCAGCTCCATCGACATGCCGCGGTCAGTGAGCGCTATCGCCTGATTATGAGAGTTGACCTGCCGAATTGAGAGGCGCGACTGGTACGCAATGGTGCGAATTGGTTCTGTTGCTACGGATGGTACGATGTTCCGTCGCATTCGGGGCCAAGGAGACGCGAATGGGCCAACTCTATTTTCACCCTCACAGTTCTGCTTTCGAAGCCTTCAGCTTAGCGGGAAACGCTCAGATATTCCCCACTGTGGTTGCGACAGGGAAACTCACGAATCAGACTGGCGAAATTACAAAGACTACATTGTATACACCTCCTGCGGATGGGATGTTCCGCATGACTGTCTACATGGTTAATATCAAGACGGGGGGACCACCGAGTCAAAGTCGAGCACACCGATAGGCTGGACGATCCCATTCGGAATCAGGGTAACCATAGCGCACGGTTTTGCCCCGAACCCCAGCCGGCACTTTTTGTTCCTACAGCTCCCGGTAACAGTTTGGCTGAAAGCAGGCACCCCGATCAGCTATAACGTCACACGGAACGATTCGGACCGGCGCCGAGTTGTCTGTGTACAACGTCTACATAACCTTAGAACAGCTGATGTGAAACCCAGTCTTTTCAGTGGGGGAGTCAATCAGCGCAAAATCGCGATTACGCTCATTGACCAGATTGGGAAGCTCTGGAAGTTCCTGATCGCACCACGCGGCGCACGACGAACCAGCCCCCGTTCAGTAGCAAGAAAGTGACGCAGCCGGCCTCAATTTGGGTCTCCAATACAATCCACCTGCTCTTGCGTGCTTCTTCATTCAGGGCGGCGGTGTTTTCAGTTGACTGATCCTTCGTCCACCGCGATAAGGCAACATCGAAATCGTGCCGATGAACAAAGACAGGAAGGCCAATAGCAACTGCGAAAGCAAGCACTGCCGTTATCACGACCTGTCGAACCTTGGACTTCATACGAGTGCAATTGTCACACAGGTCAGGCACCTGCACCCATGGCACCTCTTCAACTGTCGTAACATCTCGCATTACAATCATCATCCTTACGCACACGTCTTATCTGATTCCAACCGATATCAATCCACCCTCGGGAGCGCTGCCTAAGCCCTTATCCAAAACGTCGGGCCATGTCGAGCGTGTCGGTAGAGGCGTTTTGTGGGCGGCTGGCTGAACGCCCTCCTTTCCCTTCCCGCATCCTGCACTAACTTTCGTCTCCTGCCCCAAGCCGTGAGGAAGCGGTATTATGCCTCCGCCCGGAGGGAGATAACCCATGAGAAGCGCTCTCGCTCATTTCGCCTTCGCTCTGTTGATCTGCGCCTGTCCGACGTTTGCCGCCACCATCAACGTGCCCGCCGATCAGCCGACGATTCAAGCGGCTATCAACGCGGCGGTAACCGGTGACACTGTTCTCGTGGCTCCTGGCACTTACAAAGAGAACATCAACTTCATGGGCAAGGCGATCACCGTCACCAGTTCAGGCGGAGCGAAAGTCACAACCATCGACGGCGGGTTGGCCGCCTCAGTCGTGACGTTCTCATCCGGGGAGACGACGGCTTCCGTGCTGAGCGGATTCACAATCACGAACGGGAAAGCGTCCTTCGGAGGCGGAGGCATTGAGATTTCTTCGGCTTCTCCAACCATACTGAAGAATGTGATCAAGAAGAATCAGGCGTGCGACGGGGATGGCATCGAGGTCAGCTTTGGTTCGCCGGTCATTCGCGGCAATCAGATTGTGGGCAATATTCAATCGGGCTGCAGCGGTGGGACTGGGGGTGGCGGGATCGAAATTGGCGGAGCGGCCAGCGCGCAGGTCATTGGGAATATGATCGCGAACAACAATGCTGGAGATGGCATCGGCGGCGGCGGCATCTCGTTATTCGCAGCCGGTACGCCCACCATCATGAATAACATCTTTATGGGCAACACCAACGTGACGACCGGCGGAGCCATTTCCATGTACAACTTGTCGGACGCCGTCGTGGTGCAAAATCTGTTTATCAAAAATAGTTCGCCCCAGGGCGGAGGCGTCTATTATCTCGTGCCTTCCGGCGCGAACGGGCCGACCTTGGTGAACAATACTTTCTTTGACAACACAGCGACGACCGGAATGGGATCGGCAGTCTACGCGAACGATTTTGATGTGCCGAGCCATCTCTACAACAACATCGTCGATGAAGTCAGCGGCCAAACGGCGGTCTACTGCGGAAATCTGAATAGCAGCACCATCCCTTTGTTCTTTAATAACGACGTGATCGCAAGCGGAGGCACCAACTATGGCGGGATTTGCAGCGATCAGAGCGGCAGCAACGGAAACATTTCCGCGGATCCACTATTCGTTAAAGCGCCAATGAATCTGCAGTTACAGGCCGGCTCTCCCGCCATTGATGCAGGAACAAACTCGGCCCCCGATTTGCCGAAGAAAGACCTGGCCGGAAAGCCGCGTATCGTAAACGGAATTGTGGATATAGGAGCCTATGAGTTCCAATAACAAGTAACGCTGCGCAGCCGGGGCCAGGCAATCATGCCTCAAGCAGATTCCGACTGCCAGCGGCTCGTCTGCTGCCGGATGATCTGGTAGCAATCACAGGCCGCATCTTCAAGCCCGCTTCGATCTACGATCGTCACGTTTCCACGCGTGTAAGCGATCATTCCCGCTTTCTGTAATGCGCTCGCGGCGACACTGACGCTGGCTCGCCGGGCTCCAAGCATTTGTCCGAGGAACTCCTGGGTCAGAGGCAGAATTCTGCCGCCAATTCGATCCTGGCTCATCAATAACCATCTCGCCAGTCGCTCCACCACATCGTGCAGCCGGTTGCAGGCTGCCAACTGGGTCGATTGCATCGCCAGAATCATGGCAAAACGCTGCAATCGCCGCTCCAGTTCCGGACAGTGCTCCAGAATACTTTTCAGGGCGTTCACGCCAACCCTGAACCCAGTTCCGTCGCCTTGGGTAACAACTCGTAATCCGCTGGTCTTGAAACCGAAGACCACCGGCAGGCCGATGAAGCCTTCATTTCCGATCAAACCGACTTCTACGCTCTTCCCATCAGGCTGCACGGTCAGCACCGAGCCTAGGCCTTCATTCAGGAAATATCCCGATTTGATGGTTTCGCGGGCCTCATGAATGACCTGGTGCAGGCTTAGCCGGACAAACTCTAAGTGGGGCGCAAGTTGGGCGAATTCCTGGTGTGGAAGGTCGTGCAAAATCAGATTGCGAACATGGTTGCCATCTCCATCCCGTCTGCGTGAGGTGACAGAGGACTTGGAAGTACGAGCGACGTTCTTGCCCATAGGTTTTTTTGGCGGCCCGGTTGTGGACGTTTCGATGCGCAACCCACATATATTGCGAACGAAGAGCGCGCCCCGGCGCGACCGTAGACCGTACGCTTTTTGGGTGAGGCTTGTATATCCGCTAGCGGACTTATGTGTGATCTTGATCGAGCAGACAGGCAGGCAACGCATCGGTACTATCGCCACTTCCACGCTAGCGCACGAATATGCGGCGATGAAAGGCTCGAATGCAATCTCCCCGTCAGGCCCCGCAAGAAGAGCTTATCGATTCCGTCAAAGAGCTTCTCGACGCCCTGTCAGCCCGGGTTGAGCAACCGCAGACCTGTTCTCTCTGCGGGAGCATGATCGACTACGTCGATTGCATTTTCCAGATTAGCGGAACCCAATCCAAGTGGAGCGTCCGCTTGCCCGTTTGCCTCTGCGAACGTTCAGCGCCGCCTGAATCGACCCAGTGAAATATTATTTCCCTGAAGTAAGTTCCAACAGCTTCCGCAACTTCACCGTCGCGGCAGGACGCGGCAAACGCCGGTCCTCCGGCGCTTCCACCCCCGTCATCAACCATGACTCTTCCCGCTTGACGCCGCGCCGCCTGCGGCAGATAATCCTCCCGGCTCGGCCTGCCGCATCCTTTCTTTAGTCGTTCCCGACTGACCCGGCCTTTGTCCCCTAACACCTTGCGCCGGAGGATTCTCATGACCAAACTTGCTGGCTGGAAAAAACCATGCGCCGTTCTCTTGCTGTGTACCGCGACCGGAATCACCGTGTCCGCGCAGACCTTCACCACTCTGCACAGCTTCACGGGCACGGACGGCGCCAACCCTTACGCCGGCATGACCCAGGGCGCCGACGGGAATCTCTACGGCACTACCATCGATGGCGGCGCCAACTCCAGCGGGAACGTGATCAAAATCACGCCCAGCGGCACGCTGGTTTCGCTCTACGACTTCTGCTCGCAAAGCAATTGCACCGACGGCCAGTATCCGGTCTCGACGCTCGTACTGGGCAACGATGGAGACTTCTACGGCACCACGCAGAATGGCGGAATCTACAATCCTCTTTACGGCACAATCTTCAAAGTATCGCCCAGCGGCACCCTCACCACGCTCCATAGTTTCAATGCAATTGATGGCGTCAGCCCCTACGGATCGCTACTGCTCGCCAGCAATGGGAATTTTTACGGCACCGCCACCGGAGGCGGAACCTGCACCCTGGTCGGAGGCTGTGGAACTGTCTTCATGATCACGCCCGGCGGGGCCTTCACTACGCTCCACACTTTCTGTTTGCAGAGCGGCTGCCCCGATGGTCAACTCCCCGGCGGCGCACTGATCGAGGCGAGCGATGGGAACATCTATGGCACGACCCACGGCGGAGGAAACTTCACTTACTGTCCTCAATCGGGTTGCGGTACCGTCTTTCAACTGACTCTCGGCGGCACGCTGACGACCCTGCACACCTTCAGTAAAAGAGATGGCGATTATCCCGCTCCAGGAGTGGTCGAAGGCTCCAAGGGTGTTTTCTACGGAAGCACTGCAGGCGGCGGCACGAGCGATCTGGGAACGGTCTTCAGCATGACCTCAAGCGGAACCGTGACTACGCTGTTCGCCTTCAACGGCACTGACGGCATCGGGCCTTCATCTCTGACCGCAGGCAGCGATGGGAATTTCTACGGAACGACGATCGGCGGCGGAACCGCCAGCCAGGGGACGGTCTTCCAGATCACTCCGGCCGGCGCGCTCACCACTCTCTACTCGTTCTCGGGAACGTTCTTTTATTACTTCGGCGGGCTGATGCAAGGCACCAACGGCAGCTTCTATGGCACGACTTACTTCGGAGGCGCCGACGACGATGGCTCGATCTATAGCTTGTCCGAAGGACTCAAGCCATTCGTGTCAGTACAGCCGGGATCAGGCCAGCTCGGAGCGACGGTGAAGATTCTCGGAAACAACCTGACATCCGCGACCAGCGTTACGTTCCACGGCACGGCTGCGACGTTCCAAGTCGTTTCGAAGAACTTGATCACAGCGACGGTTCCTGCTGGCGCGACCAGCGGCAGAGTCGAAGTTATGTCATCCAGTCACAGCCTGTTGAGCAACGTGCCGTTCGTGGTCGCGCCCTAAGGATGAAACACATCTGTTTGCGAATGAGAATTGTCTTAACGAAACGTTACCCTTCCGTCCGCACCTGCTCGGCCAGTTTGCTGGGGGCGATCAGCAAGTAACTGCCTTCCATCAACTCCTTCACCTCTTGCCAATCGACTTTGCCGACGTCCAACCGTAAAGCGACCCATCCTCTTGCCGCCAGATACGCAGGCATATAAAACCGGTGCGGTTGCGCCTCGACCAGCGCTTTGTTGTCCCCGGGCAGTACTTTGCAAGTCAATCCGATGATTCCGTCGCCGTGGTGGTTATCGAGAAAATACGCGAAAGTCTTTTTTCGCACCAGAAACTGCGCGTGTGATCCGTGGATTTTTCGCGATGACTCAGGTAGCGCCGCCGCAATCTCACTTACGCGAGTCAGCAGAGGATTCTTGGTCGCGCCCTTCGCCATTACGCTCCCCCCCACTACGCAGCGGACTCCGTCCAAAGGCGAAATGCCCCTGCGGGATTGTTGCAGAATTCTACCTTTGAATCACGCGATCCAAAAAACAACCCCGCCCCGGCTGAGCCGGGACGGGGTGTTGACTTGCTCTCACACCTTACTTTTCGTTAGTGATGGTAACCGCGTTCCCGTCGAGTTTGGTGAACGTGATGCTGAACTTCTCGTTGTAGGTCTTCGCCTTGTCCTGCAGATAGCTGATCGCCATCGCTTCGCCAAGGAGCATGGAATTGTCAGTGTCCATGCGCCAGTGGATGCCGGCGCCGACGCCGTGACCGAAGCTGATGTTGCGCGCCAGCTTGTTCAGTTCGCCGCCGAGTGTGAGTGTGTCTCCGCCGGTGTAAGGCACGAGCGACAGTCCATCGCTCGAAGGCTGCATCGGGTTGGTGAACACGTAATTCTCGTCGAAGAAGAACTTGAGCAGCGTGATCCCAGCGCCGCCCACCGTCCCATGACCGGTGGGATACGACGGGTGAGTCGGTGAGCCTTCAGGGAACGGTTGCGACAAGAAGTACGATTGGTTAGTCGCGAAACTCTGCGCCACCGCCTGCGAATTAAGGACATTGCTGTTCAGCGTAGCTTTGACCTTATTCTGGTTGCCGGTCAGGATTGTCCACACTAAACCCCCGCCGATTTCCGGACGATGGGTCAGGTGCACCAACCATTTCTGGTACCACACCTTCTGCAAAGCCCGCGCCGCGATTTCTCCAATCGAAGCTGCGAAGTCAGGACCGCCGAACGTGCAGAAGCCATTCTGCGTTTTATTTCCAGCGTAGGGACTTCCTGGGTTCGCCGGGACGCCCAGAGTACCCATCACCAGAAGCGCAACCAGGTAACCCTGGTAAAGCACGTCCGTGTGCGTCCAAGCCGCTAGGCCACGCCAGTCGTGCAGGTAGCGCAAAGTGGGATCGTTTACGTTCTTCAGTCCAGTGCTAATCCCATTCTGCACCTGCAGGAACGTCGTTTGATCGAGCATATAGTCCAAACCCGCCTGATAGCTGGTCATCTGCTGGCTGATCGCCTGCTGACCAAAGTTGGTCGGGGTGATCATCAGCTGCGACATATAGGGTCCGAGCGTTTCCCCAGGGAAGGTGCCGCGGAACAGCAGATCGGTAGTCACGTTGCCGCTGCCATCTCGAGGACCGCGATAGGTCGTCTGCGCAGTCAGCTCGGCGGCCGCCGAAGCGGCAACAGAGCTGGTGCCATAGTCGGTGAAGGCCACATCGCGCAACAATGATGCCCAGTACAACTCGATCAACTGCGTTCCGTACGAAGCGCTGCTCACCGTGTCAAAGGGGGGCACCAGAATCGCACCGGTAGGATCGCTCGGCGAAGCAGCATTGCCGTACTGCGAGGAGTCCAGCCCCTCAAGATCGAAGGCATAAGAGCCCTGCGGACCGTTCTGAGTACGGGTGCCACCGATGATGATGGCGTTCCAGTTGTTCGCGGTCGGATTGTTCAGCGCCGTCTTGAATGAGGTCCACGCCGGTAGGTTGACCAGGCAAACATCATTCTGCAGCAGACCTTTGCTGTAGCTGGCCGACTTGTCGGAATAGAGCTGTTCGTCACCGTTGGCGGTATGGGGCGGAACTGGAGAAAGAGCGTCGGCCACATTTTGCTTTGCCCTCAGGTTGAAGGCGGCTTGAACACGGTTCGACTGCTGTACTGTCAGGTTCGGCCCAATTCGATTCACGGGATTGAGCCCGGCCAAGGCTTTGGGGGCGCTGCCGATGACTCCAGCGGCGACTGTGGCTGCACCCAGTTTGCCGAGAAACTTACGACGGCTGGGAGATGAGATTGGGGTTGTGGAGTTGGTTTCGGGAGTCGACGTTTCTGCACAGAGAACTTCTGGCTTGCGGGGGGTCCTACTCATGAGTTTTCTCCTTTTAGAGCTAGGTGCGACGCAGACGGAAGGAAAAGCAGACAGATCCAAGCTGACCGGGGCCTGACGAGGCGTTGGCATCTTCGTTGCCAAAGGGTCGAGGCTTCGCGATCACAAGTGCATGAAGGCCTAAGAGTATGTGGTCAAAGGAGGTTAGGTTCGGATGGGTAGAGGCTGTCGAATGCCGCCCCAGGAAGGCGAAGCAGCGCGATAACGCATACAGATGCGACTGTAGTGAAAGAGATTGCGCAAACAGCCAGCCGATGCGGTCCGGAAGATCCGGACCGCACCAACTGGAAACGCCTTACAGGTTCGAGATGGTGATCTTGTTCCCGTCAAGCTTGGTGAACGTGACAGAGAACTTCTCGTTGTAGGTTTTGGCACGATCCTGGAGCATACCGATCGCCATGGCCTCGCCGAGCAGAATCGAGGAATAGGTGCTGTAGCGCCAGTGAATGCCAGCGTGGATCCCGTGGCCAAAGCTGACGTTGCTGGCCAGCTTGTTCAATTCGCCACCGACCGTGATCTGTCCCGCATCCCCACCCGTGTAGGGTTGCAGTGAGAGACCATCGTTCGAAGGCATCTGCGGATTCGGAATCACGAAGTTCTCGTCGAAGAAGAACTTGAGCATCGTTATGGCAGCTCCGGCAACCGTTCCGTGACCCGTTGGGTAGCAGGGGTGAGTCGGCGAGCCCTCGGGGAAGGCTTGCGCCAGCAAGTAAGTACCGTACTTGCTGAAGCTTTGCGCCACCGCTTGTGAGTTCACAGCGTCGCTGTGAATCTTGGCCTGGGCGGCTCCTCCAGTGAGGTTAGAGTGCAGTACGCCTCCGCCCGCTTCCGGACGATGGGTCAAGTGCACCAGCCACTTCTGGTACCAAACCTTGTCTAATGCCTTGGCGGCGCACTCGCCCATCGAGGCGGCGAAATCGGGTCCGCCGAAGGTGCAAAATCCATTCTGCGTCTTCGAGCCAACATACGGGCTGCCCGGGTTCACAGGCGCCTTGATCGTGCCCAGGACCAGCATTGCAATGAGATAGCCCTGGTAGAGCACATCGGCGTGAGTCCACGCACCCAGACCACGTCCGTCATGCAGATAGCGGCGGATGGGATCGAGTTGCAGAGTCTGCCCGGTTCCAATGCCATTCTGCACTTGCAGGAAGCTTGTGGTATCGGTCATGTAGTCGATGGCCGGCAGGAAAGTGGTCATCAACTGATCCAACGGCTGCTGCCCGAACGACGTGGGTGTAATCATGAACTGCGACATGTAAGGACCGATCAGTTCGCCCGGGAAGACACCGCGGAACAGCGTATCGGTGGTTACATGACCGGTGGTGTCTTTCGGACCACGGTAGCCTGGCAATTTGTCGAGTTCCGCCGCTGCCGCTTGTGCCGTGGCGTTTCCAGCGTAGTCGGTGAAGGCTACGTCACGCAGTGCCGCCGCCCAATACATTTCGACCAACTGCGCAGCGTATTCCCGTCCCGAGATTACGTAGAAAGGCGGAACGGCTGGCAGACCGGTTGGATCTCCAGCAATCGGAGCATTTCCGAACTGAGAAGAGTCCGGACATTCCAGGTCGAACGCGTACGATCCCTGGGGACCGTTCTGCGTGCGTGTGCCACCGATGATCATGGCTTCGAAGTCGCTGTTCTTGCCGCTATTCAGCGCCTTCTTGAAAGAAGCCCAGGCAGCGGCGTTGACCACACCGATGCTGTCTTGGAGCAGGCCCTTGCTATAGCTTGCGGAGTGATCGGCATAGCGCCCTTCATCACCGTTGGTGGTGTGTGGCGGAACACCGAGCGCGGCGTCGGCATTGGCTTGCGCGATGCGAAGAGCTGTGGCTGCCGCAACACGGTTGGCTTGACTGCTGGTCAAGTTGGTCCCGATTCCCTTGAACGGGTTCAGACCGGCTACAGCGCTACGAGCGTTCCCGAGAACGCCAGCTGCAACGGTTGCCGCACCCAACTTGCCAATAAACTTGCGACGGCTAGGAGATGCGATGGGAGTGGAAGTACCTTCAGTCCTTTCTGCGCACAGGCCTTCGGCCTGCTCATTACGGGGGGTCCTGCTCATGTTTTTCTCCTTTGACAGGTTAGGTGCGAAGCCAAAAGGGGGAGAATCCGAGCTTGTATATCCGAGCTTGTATATCCGAGCTTGTACATCCGAAGTCGTACAACCGAGCTTGTACAACTGACTGGCGGGGCTGTGGCATCTGGGCTGCCAAAGCTTCGGCTTCCCACTTTGGGAGGCGCAAGAACGAAGTAAAGTGCTTATCTTCCAGAAGTTTAGGTTTATTTATTGCTGAATTCCGCAACTCTCCGGCGAGCTTTTCACAGTTGGCAGGATCGCACCCATATGCGACTGTAGTGAAAGAGGTTTCACAGGACGCACCCCCGCGGGCCCCATATCCGCTTCTGATTCGCATCTCTCCCAAAGGTTACAAACGCTAGAAAGTCGAGGAACCCCGGAGGCCTTTTCCGATGCTGATTTACGATGTGCCATGGGCCGCATTCGCACCGTCAACCTCGAGCATGGGTTCCCTACGCGTGACGAGGCTCGCCAGAAGTTGGAGTCGGCCATCGTCCAGGCTAAGAAGGACGGCATACCTGCTCTGAAGATCATTCATGGCTACGGATCCTCTGGCAAAGGCGGGGTCTTGCGTTTCGCCGTTCGCGGCTATCTGCGGCAGATGAAAGATCGCGGCGAGATTGCCCTGTTCGTCAACGGAGAAAGCTTCTCCCAGTTCGAAGAACGCAGCCGCGAACTTCTCCGCCGCCAGCCAGACTTGCTCGTCGATCAGGATCTGGGAAGCGGAAACAAGGGAGTGACTCTGGTGTTAATCAACTAAGACTCTCTTCCGCTTCGCGGTGGACGAACCCGCGAATTTTGCGATAGCGTATGGAATCTTCCTCGACGGAATTCCATGGCCACTCCTGAGACAGCGCCCAAACCTACCCGAACCTCGCACCTGATCGTGCGCGATTCCAACATCCACTCCAAGGGCTGCTACACGACTGAGCCCATCGCCGACGGCACCTTTATCGTCGAATACACGGGCGAGCGCATCACCAAGCCCGACGCCGACGAGCGCTACGAAAATCGCGAAGACACCTACCTGTTTGGCCTCGACGACGGCACCTACGTTCTCGACGGAGACGGAGTCGCCGCCTTCATCAACCACTCCTGCGATCCCAATTGCGAGTCGGATGAGATCGACGGGCACGTGTGGATTTACGCGATCCGCGACATTCAGGCGGGAGAAGAACTCACCTACGACTACTGCCTCTACGATGGAGACGACGAGTCTCCGTGTTCTTGCGGCGCCAAGAATTGCCGCGGCACGCTGTACTCGGAAGAGGAGTTGGAGCGGAAAGCGAAAGAGCGGTCGCAGGTCGCAGGTGGCGGGTCGCCGGAACCGCCCCCGAGCGGCTCTTGATTCGTGTCGTGTCACGCCTTTAAGGCAGCGCGAAATGAAAACCGCGGAGGACGCTGGGGACGCAGAGTTTTTCTAGATAAGACCCTGCGTCCTCCGCGTCCCCTGCGGTTTTCATTCCCAGCACCGTCTCTAGCCTTCCCGATCCGCCCGCGCCTTCCCCATATTCCGTACTCGCTTCGGACCCTTGGGCTCGTGTCTCACGCTCCGTCCTTCCACCAGGTGAAACAATTCCTCGCCGAGATTCTTGGCGTGATCCCCGGCGCGTTCGAAGGCTTGCGCCATCAACATGATTGAAGTGCTGAACTCGCGGCGCTCCTGGTCTCCCGCGGCCAGATGACGATGAAACACCGCGTGGCAGCAGCGGTCAATCTCAGGATCTGTCTGCAGCACCCAGGTAGCGGATTCAACCTCGCGCGTCACGTATCCCTCATAGACCGCGTTCAGCATCTTATCGAGCACCTGCGCCATCGTGATGAAGTCTTTCTGATCTTCTTTCGGCAGGCGCGTTCCCAGTTTCTGCAAACGCATGGTCACCGACCATGCCAGATCGCCGATGCGCTCGAGATCGATGATGAACTTCAGGCAGGCCAGCAATTCGCGCGCTTCGGCTTCGCTCACCTGGGTGATGGCCGCGGTGATTTCCTCGTCGATGCGCCGCTCCATGCGGTCGAGCTCTTTTTCGCAATCCTTCACCGCGAGGAATGCCATGTTCGAAGCATTCTCGATGAAGTCGCGCAAATTGAAGGCGGCGTCTTTCGCGACCAGGCAACCTTGCTGCACCAGCGTAGTCAGTTCTTTGGTGGAATCCAGTTCTTCGACGCGCTTACGCTTCATGGCCCTTCACCCCAGCAGGCAGTCCATGATACCGCTGAAAGGCGCGAATTCCATCCTTGCCAACATAGCGTTCAAGGACCGCGGGATCGGTCTGGCGGAGGTCGACCACGACCAGGCCGTCGAGCACGTTCGAGAAATCGCGGTCGACATTGAAGCTGAGCAACCGTCCGCCAAGCTTGGCGTACTGCTTGATGAGGATGGGCACGCCCTTTCCGTCGGACTCGACATCGGCGATGGGATCAGCCAGTTCCTCGAGATCCTTCAGACGCGTGCAAGTCGAAGGGCAGTCGCCAGGACGAATCCACCCTGAACGAAATGGCCGTCGCGGCGTAATCAGCTTGCGCTGGGCCGGATCTTTTTCGCGAGAGCGGAAGAAACGCACAATCAACTCGCGCGAGACGCGGTTGTACCGACTGCTGATGCTGACGGCGCCAAACAGGATCGTCAGGTGAGGATTGGCGGCCAGAAACCGCCCAATGCCTCGCCACAACATGAGCAACGGCGCATACTGACGCTGATACTCAGGACGAACGAAGGATCGCCCCAACTCGAGCGCCGGGCCGAACTGATCGAACAGGCGCGCGTCATAACGGAAGAGCGTACTGGTATAGAGGCCTGCGGTCCCGAGGCGCGGAAGAATTTCCTGGGTGAGCCCCAGACGGTAAGCGCCGACTAATTCCTGTTTGGCTTTGTTCCACAGCAGCAGGTGCTTGTAGTAGTGGTCGAAGCGGTCGAGGTCGACGCTCTTCCCGGTGCCTTCGCCTACGGCGCGGAATGTGACTTCGCGCAGGCGCCCGACTTCCCGCAAGAGATTAGGAATCTCCCCGGCATCGGCCACATGCACCGAGAAGTCTTTGGTCTGATCGAAGACCGGCAGCTTCTGAATTTCCGCGAGCAGATTTGCGGTCGAGAACCGGCGCCGCAATCGCCTCCTGCTTCTTGCGCAGAAATACCGCGCGCAATGCGGGCGGCAGCGCACGCGACTCATGTCCTCGCTGCGCCAAAAGATAGGTGCGCCAACGAAGATATCCGGTCGCGTCATGATCGGTGCCAGCGTTAGAAATCGTCTCGGCCGAGATCGGAGATCCTACCCGCACTTCCACCTTCTTGTTTTTCTGCTGTAAGAATTCATTTAGCAACCACGCGGTGCGCAGCATGGGATGCAGCAACCCCACCGTTTGGAACGCGACGCTGTTGCGACCCTCGAAAAACAGCGGCAGGGCCGACGCTCCAGTCAGCCGGATCAGGCGCGCGACCGTCGAATTCCACTCGGGGTCGGCAATCTCCATCCGCCGCAGCAGAATGTGCGACACTTCGCCCGCCGGAAACACCGCCAGCATTCCGCCGCCGCGCAGCCAGGCCAGCGCCTGTTTCATCGCGCGGCGATTCAAAGCGGCAGAGCCACGCTCGCCAAAGGGATCCACAAAAATGCATCGCTCCTGCAACTCGGGAATCCCGGCCAGCAGGACATTGGTCATGATCTTCACATCGGGACGAACGCGTTCGAGCAGTGCACCCAGGATCGCTCCGTCGAGGACGCCAAACGGATGATTCGCCACAACCACGACCGCACCGCTGGTGGGAATGCGCTCCAGATCCGCGTCGCTGATGCGGTACTCGGCCCCAATTTCTTTCAGCACATTTTCGAGCAGCGAGCGGTTCGCTGGCTGCTGGGCCCGGCGGTAAAGCTGCTGCACCTTATGCAGCGGCTGCAGACGTTGCCAGAAATTCTTTCCCGGAAACAGATCGGGCGCTTGCGCGGGCGACCCGACACGCGCTTCGAAAGCAGAAATTGGCATGGTTCAGGGATAGCGGAAGCGCTTTGCAGCAGAATCAATGCCAAGTTAAAAGTCTGTAAACAGGTGATCACCCAGGTAACCTCCGGACGAGACTAAAGGCTCCTGACTTTGTGCACCAAAATGGCTGCAAGTTGCTGAGAAAGATTCCCTTAGAGACCAAATACCACTTGTCAATCAACAACCACATTCCCGATAATGTGGATGTAAGCTCCTATAACAATCGTGTACCGATACAGTCGAGCGGATTTGCTTCGCATACTTCGGCTGACGGCCCGTCAGTTCAGTACCTGGGAAAAGGCTGGGCTGGTGCCGACCGCCGAGGACTATTCCTTTTTCGATCTCCTGCAGATTAAAAAAGTGCGCGACCTCTGCGCCCGCAAGGTGCGGCCAGCGGTGATTCGCCAGTCGCTCGAAGCTATGCAGAAACAGGTCGCGGGGATGGAGAATCCCCTGCTCGAAGCGGGAGCCATCACTACCCGGCACAATCGCGTCGCCTTCCGCCATCAAGGCAGGTTGGTTGAACCCATCGCCGGGCAGTTCATGTTCGATTTCTCTCCGGGGCAAAAAGTTGTCAGCCAGCCGACCATCCAGATGCCGAAGCCCACGATTCCGTCGTCGGATGCAGCAGAGCTATTCGCGCGCGGCATCGCGCTGGAAGAAGATCCCAACAATCAGTTGCAGGCGATCGCGACTTACCAGCGTGTGCTCGAAACCGATCCGGAGCACGCCGCTGCGAACATTAATCTGGGAACGCTTCACTACAACCGGCAGGATTACGCGCTGGCCGAGAAGCACTACCGCCGCGCCATCGAGATCGATCCGCGGTATGCGCTGGCCTATTTCGATCTGGGCAATGTGCTCGACGAAACTGGACGCGTCGCCGAAGCCATTCAAACCTACAACACCGCGCTGCAGCTCGCGCCGACCTACGCCGACGCGCACTACAATCTCGCGCTCGCGTACGAAAAAGTAAAGGAACCGCGCCGGGCGCTCCGCCACTGGCGCGCTTATGTGAAGCTCGATACGACGGGCCCGTGGGCCGTCCACGCCCGCAACCAGATTCAACGCATCCTGCAGGCGGATGGGTTGAAACTGGTGCGTCGTGAAAAACATGATTGACCGATCGACAGCGAACACTCTTTCCACGACGATCCCAAACGTCGGACGCCCTCACGAATGGGCGTGATTGCAGTCACAGAATAGCTCGTTCTAAACACTTAACATCCCCTCTGAAGGATATTGTCCAAGTCAGGGGTCGCCGAACTTAGCGCCATCGCGCAAGGTGACCCACAGTAAGATCCTCGGCAGTACAGGTCCAAAATAGCGATTCCTTTCTTAAATCACCAAGCGGAATACTGTTTGTAACAGAGGAGCAGCCATCATGAAACGCACAAAGGGGACAGCAAGCATTCTTTTCCGAAGAGGTCGAATATCCGTTCTGGCATTTGCAATCATCCTGGCCGCGCTGCTGTTCTTCAGTAATGTCAATGCGGCGGAAGCTCAAACGTATACGGTACTGTATTCGTTCAAAGCCTTGCCTGATGGTCGCATTCCGTGGGGACTCACAATAGACGCTGTGGGCAATCTTTATGGCATTACGGTGCAAGGGGGCACGGACGATTGGGGGACGGTATTCAAACTCGACACTGACAATAACGAGACTGTGCTGCACAACTTCGCTATGGCAGACAGCGGTTTGCCACAAGGCGGCCTGAGTTGGGATGCGAATGGGAACCTGGTCGGCACGGTCCAGGCCGGAGGGCCGTCAAATTGTGGAGGAACCTTTCGCTTAGGCACCGATGGCTCCTATACCTTTCGGCCCTTGAGCGAGAATGAAGGGTGCGACCCTGTCTCTACCTTGATCTCGGATAACTCCGGTAACCTCTACGGCACAGCCGAGGCCGGCGGTCTGTACTTTGGGGGGACCGTGTTCAAACTCGATTCGTCAGACAATCTCACGGTGCTACACAACTTCGCCCGGGATGTAAATGGATACAATCCAGTAGGGGCTCTGGTCCGCGATGCCGCCGGCAACTTGTATGGTGTTAATCAAAAAGGCGGGGGTTTTGGATGCAACCCTCCTTTCGGCTGTGGCACGGCATACAAGCTAGATCCCACCGGGACCTTAACCCTACTGCACGCGTTTAAAAATGTTTCTGGATGGAACGCTGCTGAGGGTTTGATCGCCGATCCGCGAGGCAATCTGTATGGTGCGGCGGCACAAGGCAGCTCGGGCAATAGCGGAGTGATTTTCAAAATGAGTACCGGCGGGAAATACAAGATCTTGTACACGTTTACCTCCCCCGACGGAGGCGATCCTTTCGGACTAGTGCGCGACCGAGCAGGAAATTTCTACGGTACCACTCAATCGGAAGGCGCCTTCGGCAGAGGAACTTCCTACAAACTGGATCGATATGGAAGCTTTACCGTTTTATATAACTTCACTGGCGGTGCCGATGGCAATGGCCCGACCGGAAACTTGGTCCGAGATGCAAACGGGAGTTTATTTGGAGTGACCCAAATTGGCGGGGATTTCACATGCAGCGCGTACGATGAAGGTTGTGGCGTGGTCTTCAAAATCAGCTTTCCTTGAAGCTGCTGGGTTCCACCGTTGCAACATTGGCCCATTTGGCCCGCTACTGCCCATTGTCTGACGATCGATGTCTTTTGAGAGGGGGTTCAAGAGATTTAGAACGGCAGCCTTAATCCGAGGTTCGTGCGCCAACCCGCGGGTGCTAAAATCTCTGGTTCGCTATCCTGACTCGAAGGTTCTATATGGCTGAGACCACGCTGCAAGCCGCTGTTCCCTCTCCTCTGACATCGCTAACCGAAGACGAGATTCTCTTTCGCGACAACATTCACCAGTTCGCCGAAGACAAGGTCCGCCCTCTGGTGAAAGAGATGGACGAGAAGGGCATCTTCGACAAGAGCCTGATCCAGGAGTTCTTTCAACTGGGCCTGATGGGTATCGAGATTCCCGAGCAGTACGGCGGGGGCGGGGCGAAGTTCTTCGAAGCCATTCTCGCCGTGGAAGAAATGTCACGCGTCGATGCTTCCGCCGGCGTGGTGGTCGATGTACAGAACACGCTGGTCAACAACGCCTTCATCCGTTGGGGCAACGAAGAGCAGAAAAAGCGCTACCTGCCGCGCATGGCTGCCGACACGGTCGGCGCTTACGCGCTCAGCGAAGCGGGATCGGGCTCCGACGCCTTCGGCCTGCAAACCAAGGCCGAACTTAAAGGCAGCGACTACGTCCTCAACGGACGCAAGCTCTGGATCACCAACGGCAAGGAAGCCGGCATCTTCATCCTGTTCGCCACGCTCGATCCGGCCGCGGGATATAAAGGCATCACCGCCTTCATCGTCGAAAAAGAATTCCCCGGATTCACCGTGGGTAAGAAAGAGGACAAGCTCGGTATCCGCGCCTCATCCACTTGCGAATTGATTCTCGAAGATTGCAAGGTGCCGAAATCGAATGTGCTTGGTGAAGCGGGCAAGGGATACAAGATTGCCATCGAGACGCTGAACGAAGGCCGCATCGGCATTGGCGCGCAGATGGCGGGAGTCGCCCGCGGCGCCTTTGAATACGCCTGCAAGTACGCACAAGAGCGCAAGCAGTTCGGAAAGGCCATCGCTGATTTCCAAGGCATCCAGTTCCAGATCGCGCAAATGGCCACGGAAATCGAAGCCGCGCGGTTGATGGTCTATAACGCCGCCCGCATGAAAGACGCCGGCGTCCCTTTCGTGAAAGAAGCGGCTATGACCAAGCTGTTCTGCTCGCAGGTGGCGGAACGCGTGACGTCGCTCGCCATCGAAATCTATGGCGGATACGGCTTCACCAAGGATTATCCCGTCGAAAAATTCTGGCGCGATTCGAAGATTGGAAAGATCTACGAAGGCACGTCGAATATGCAGTTGGGTACAATCGCGAAGTTAGTGATGGGAAAGTAAACAAGCTTTCAGCTCTCAGCTCTTAGCCAAAACCGCGGGCCTTAGGCTAAGAGCTAAAGGCTAAGAGCTAAGAGCCGTTCAGCATTCCTCATGCCGATTTCCGGGCAGTTTCCAGTCACCCTCGTAATCCGATGACCTGTTACTCATATTGTGCAGAAGTTTGCATATTGTGCGGCCATCCGCCCCCCCGACACCCCCCTTAACATCCCTTTAATCATCGCTTTACAAAAATCCTTTGCATTGGTTCTCAAGCTGCATTTCCACAGGGTGCTCGAGGTGATTCGGCCAAGGATGGGGTGCAACGTGATTAGTCTAATGAGCGTACCGGTAGTGGTCAGCGAACCCGTAGCGGTCGTTCCGAAACCCAAGAACTCGATGTTGCCGCTGCTCGTGGTTCTGTTCCTGATTTCCTACGGCCTGATGGCCCTTCTCGTGGTGGAACAGTCGCGGACCATCGACTCCCAGCGAGCCCTCATTCACCAGCTTTTTGGCGACAGCTCGCAGCTGAGCGCGCTCAAGGGCAAGGCTTTCCAAGAGAAGTGGGCCCATGATCATCCTCACGCTAAGACGCAGGCACCCGCGGCAGCCGCACCCCAGGCTCCTCCGACGCAGGTGATGCCCGACACCGGCAACAAGAGTGCCGCCAAATTTCGCAAGCCTGTTCCGCCCAAGCCATCCCAGGAAGGTCAAGAGATGGCAGACGAACGTCGCAGTCTGAAGACGATCTAAGGCAGGACGACCGCTGGTAGGTAGGCCATGAAAACCCTGGTTTCTGTGGTGATGTTGTTGTCGTTCGCTAATCCCCGGCTCACTCAACCGCTGCATAAGCCGGTCGACCCCACTCCCATACAACACGCCCGCAAGGGCGGACGCTGGTATCTTGCCGCCTCCGGCCACGCGGTCTATTGCGTCGGCCCGGTGCGCATGCTCCCGGACGCCACCGGAGGCATCGAGCGCGTCGCCACCTATTGCGAAGGCGATAGGCCGATCGTGCCGTTAAAAGACTAGAACCGGACCTCGGACTTCAGACCTCGGACGTCAGGCTTCAACCCCTAACATTCCAGTCATCAATCAAGTATTCTTGAAGACAGCCTAAGCAAAAGGCTCTCGCTGACGCCTGAGGCCTGACGCCCACTCCATGCCCAAGTTTGAGAAGCACATCTTTGTCTGCGGAAATCAGCGTCCTCCGGGGAGTTCCCGCGGATGCTGCGATCCCGAAGGCAAAGCGGCGCTGCAGAAATTATTCAAAGACAAATTGAAAGAGCGCGGCCTCAAAGGCAAAGTGCGCGCCAACCAGTCCGGATGCCTGGACCAGTGCGAGCACGGTCCTACCGTCGTCGTCTATCCCGAAGCCGTCTGGTACGGACACGTGACGCCCGCCGACGTCGACGAAATCATCGACTCCCACATCATCGGAGGCAAACCAGTCGAGCGCCTCATGCTCGCGGACGAATGCATCAACACTCCAAGTTGTGAACACAAGGCTCTGCGGGTGAAAGCTGTATCCGAGAGCGAGTAGGGTTATGCGAAACGATTCGTATCAGGGCACGCCTTCAGGCGTGCCGATATGTGCCTTCGACGACCGCCTTTAGGCGCTGCGGCAGCGGCTAAAGCCGGACCGGTCATCTCGCTTTGCTGGTACGGCTAAAGCCGTACCCTGATACAAACCGCAATCCTCACCCATCCTGTACAATCTCCCCGACATGAAGTCGGTGAGGCAAAGTTCATCCATCGCCATTCTCCTCGTGGCCCTCGCCGTGGTGGCTTGTGCCGAGCCCTTTGCACAACTTCGCCCTACTGGATACGTCAACGACTTCGCCGGGGTCCTGAACCAAAGCACCGTCTCCCAACTCAACGACATCTGCCGCCAGCTCGAGACTAAGGCGCAGGCCCAAGTCGCCGTCGTCACTATCAAGTCGCTCGACGGCGGTGACATCTTCGATTACTCGGTCAAGCTTTACCAGCAATGGGGCATCGGACAAAAGGGCAAAGACCGCGGCGTGCTGATTCTGCTCGCGGTCAACGATCGCAAATACTACGTCAACACCGGATACGGACTCGAAGCCATTCTTCCGGACGGAAAAGTCGGAGGCTTCGGCCGCGAAGCCGTTCCCTTGCTGAAACAGAATGATTACAACGGCGCGCTGCTGCTGCTGACTTCGCGTATCGCCGATGTCATCGCGCAGGATGCGGGCGTACAGATCGACATGGTTCGTCCGGCCGCGCCCGCCGTGCAATATCGTGAGCACGATAACCAACTGTCTCCCGGCGCAATCATTGCCATCATCATCGCGATCATCATCATTCTTCTGGTTCCACCCTTGCGCAGGATTTTGTTCTGGTTCCTGATCTTCGGCGGCGGTGGAAGAGGTGGTGACGGCGGATACAGCAGCGGTGGGGGCGGTGGAGGCTTCGGCGGAGGCGGTGGTGGCTTCGGCGGTTTTGGCGGAGGCAGCACCGGAGGCGGCGGCGCCGGAGGCAGCTGGTAATTCTTAGACCTTGTCATTCTGAAGCGCAACGGCCTTGGCGGCATGGGCCCCTATTGACCTTGTCATTCCGAAGCGGCGAAGCCGCAGAGGAATCTGCATTTTGCCGGCAGCGTAAGTGCTCTTGGAGGATGTCGTGATCCCGGAAAAGCAAATCAACGAATTCATCACCCGCGCGCGCGAAGCTGCGGGAGACAGTCTCGAAAGCATCGTCCTCTACGGCTCGGCCGCCACGGGAGACTTCCATCCCGAATACTCGAACGTGAACCTGCTCTGCATACTTCGGGACACTTCCTACCCTACGCTCGATAAACTCGCTCCCACCGTCGCCTGGTGGGCCCGCGCCAAACATCCCGCGCCTCTGGTAATGACGAAAGAAGAACTGAAGCGCTCCGCTGATGTTTTCTCCATCGAGTTGTTCGACATGAAGCAACGCCATCGCCTGCTCTTCGGCGAAGATGTGCTCGCCAGCCTCGAAATTCCGATGCATTTGCACCGCACTCAACTGGAATACGAACTGCGCGAGAAGCTGATCCTGCTGCGCGAGCGCGTGCTGATGGCTTCGGGAAACAAAGACCGCATGTGGCAACTCCTGCTGGGTTCCTTCCCCGCCTTCACTACTTTGTTTCGCCACAGCCTGATGGCCATGGGACAACCCGTCCCCAACGCCAAGCGCGAGACCATTGAGATTCTCTCCCGGCGTCTCGGGTTCGATCCTTCGGCCTTTTTCCAGTTGCTCGATCTTCGCGAAAAGAAGGCCGAGCGCTCGCAATTCGACGTTGCTGACGTTTTCGCCCGTTATTTAACCGCGGTCGAGCAAGTTACCGCGGCAGTCGATACAATGCTCGATTCCACCGGTCCGCAAAAACTATGAAGCGGATGACCGGTTGCAGGAGACAAAACAATGGGTAAAGGTCTGATCGTCATAATCATTCTGGTGCTGATCGCGCTGTTCGCGTTCGGCCAGTACGTGAGCGTGAAGAACACTCTCGTTACCAAGAACGAAGCAGTGAAATCCGCGTGGTCGCAGGTGGACGTCGTGCTGCAACGCCGCGCCGACCTGATCCCTAACCTGGTCAGTACGGTGAAGGGATACGCCGCGCAGGAAGTCACCGTGTTCAGCGACATCGCCAACGCGCGCGCCCGGCTGCTCTCGGCCAACACTCCCGCCGACAAGATCGCCGCCAACGGACAACTCGACGGCGCTCTCGGACGACTGCTTGCCATCTCGGAAAACTATCCGCAGTTGAAGTCGAACGAGAACTTCCTGCGCCTGCAGGATGAACTCGCCGGAACAGAAAACCGCATCGCTGTCGAGCGCAAGCGCTACAACGACACGCTGCAGGACTACAACACCTACGTCCAGCAATTCCCCAACAGCCTGTTCGCGGGATGGGCGGGATTCAAAGTGAATGACGCGTACTTCCAGGCCAGCGAAGGCTCGCGCGCCGTTCCGAAAGTAGATTTCGGAACGCAGCAGGCACCGCAAGCGACACCGCAGGCTGCACCGGCGCACTAAGCCTGAAACCAAAACCGCAGGGGACGCTGAGGACGCAGGGCATTTTTTAGAAAAACCTCTGCGTCCCCTGCGTTTGTCATTTATCTATCATGCAATCCGACTTCTCGGTCGAACTTGGGCGCGACGATGAAACCCTCTCTCTACCCTGGGCCGCGGACGATGGCGGCCCGCGCTACTACGACCTGAAACGCCAGCCCGATCTGCTGCTCTACATCGAAGAAGCCCAGCGCGAAAAAGATCTGGGCGCATTTCTGGCCGCGGTCAACTCGCCAACCAGTCTTCTTGAAACTGCGAAATGCGATGCCTGGTCGACCACGGAACTGAATCCTGAAGAAGAAATCTTCGGAGCCACTCACAAATTTGGATCTTATGTCGATCTGCTATTCACAAATGATGACACGCGCTTCTCATTCCCCGAGCATGAAAACCTGGCCAAGCGCCTTACGCAACTGCTGAAACGCGTTCCTGAAATTCCCGCAGCTGCGGAATTCCTGATTCGCCGTTGTTACTACGGAGAGAAATCAGGTTTCTACATCACGTTCTATTTATTTGGATACGGCGACGAAGAAGAACGAGCCCGGCAGCAATGGGTGATTGGATTAAAGCTGGTGGAGAACGCCATCCGACAAGTGTCGAGTTTGGCGAAATGATAGTAGATTAGCTTGTCATCCCGAGCGGAGCAAGGCGAAGCCGCGCGGAGTCGAGGGACCTTGCGTGCGCGTGCAGTGTCGCAGACGTATCAGGGAATTCTCAGTCAACCCTCAGGCGCTAGAGCGCAAACCATTTCGATTTCGACGGCACGCCTGAAGGCGTGCCCTGATACGAATCTCTCACGACTCCGCGGGTCTTCTCAGCCATCCCCAGACTTCGGCCCCTCGTCCCTTGAAGCGCGTGCGCAAGATCGACAGCACCAGCATCGCCACAAAAATTGCCAGCAACCCCAGCGACGCGGTGCGAATGTCATTCACGCGCTTCGGTAGTATCGATAACCGTCCGTACACAAACTCAATGTGCACCCAATACACCAGCAACGACGTCTGTCCCAACTGAATCAGCGGACTGAATCCCCACTGCCCTGCTCCCCAGCGGCACCACGCATAGACTCCCAACAAAATCGCCAGCAGCAACCCCACGCGAATCAAAAAGAAATTAGGACTGGTGTGCCAGAAATCGTAGACGGGATACAACTGCCCGGGCCGCGCATCCAGCCACTTCGCGAGATAAATCAGCGCCACCCCACCCACGCCCGCTGTCACGAAAGTTGCCGCTTGCCGCTCACGCGCCCAATCGCTCAGCAGCAAAAATCCCACCGCCAGTCCTGCAAATGCAAACGCCGTCCAGGGAAAGATCGGAAACAGCCACGCCTGCGGCACACCCAGATTGTGTACGCCATCGATATACGACTCGATGGGCCACGGCAGCCATCGCGGACGCCACACCGTCCAAATCAGCGGCGTCAGCAACGAGATCGTCAACGCCACGCTGACGGCCGCCGCGCCCAACGCCAAGCGGCTGCTGCGCGCCCGCATCACCGCCCAACACATCACGCCCATCAGCATCATCGAGAGGCCGATGGTGTTCAGAATATCCACGCGCAGCAGATCGCTCCACGGCGCCCAGGGAAACGCGATCAGATACTCCTGCAGGCGAAACAGCAACCCCAGCCCGAGAATTTCCGCGCCGCGGCGAATGGTTGTTCGCGCAATCTGATCCGCCGGAGTCGCTTTCGTCCGCAGCTTGTCGGTCACCAGCGCGAACGAAATTCCCGCCAGAAACAGAAATAGCGGCGCAGGCAGCGTCCCGCCCAGTTGCGAATACATAAAGAACTTCGACTGGCGCGCATCGCCACCCAGCCACGAATCGTAGCAATGCGTCTGAAACATCAGAAGGCACGCGAGGCCGCGCATCCAATCGATATAAGCCAGACGGGACGGATTTTTGGGAGGCATGGGTGGACGGGAAAGTATACGGCACGGGAGAGGCATGCCCCGACGCAAAACCGGACAGTGCACTCGTGACAACGATGACTCGCGCGGGCTTTAGGCAGGTTGTGAGCCGCAACAATTCAGTGTTAGACTGCCCATCCCATGCCCCGCCGTGGTTGGATTTTTCTGGTTATTCTCAGCGGTTGTCTTCGCTGTTTCGCTGCGCCCCGCAACATAATCCTCATCACGTTGGACACGACTCGCGCCGATCGCATGGGGTTTCTCGGTTCGAAGTCCGGGCTTACACCCAACCTCGACAAGCTCGCCAGCCAGTCAGCCGTCTTCACGAATGCGTTTTCGCAGGTTCCGCTGACCACTGCCTCCCACGCAACCATTCTCACCGGAACTTATCCTCAATATCACAAGGTCAATGACGCAGGCGTGGCCTTAGGCAAAGATCTGCCTTACGCTCCAGCAATTCTGCGGCTGCGGGGATACCAGACGGCCGCCTTCGTCGGCAGCGTGATCCTTGACCCGAAAGCCGGTGCTCCCGGCTTTGACCGCGGATTCACGAAGTACGACGCAGGCTTTCACTCGCGCCGTCCGGGAGAAGACCGCTACACGACAGTCGAAAGGCGCGGCGACGAAGTCGTCGCCCATGCCCTCCAGTGGTTGAAGCAACGCCCGCGGTCGCAGCCCTTCTTTCTCTGGGTGCACCTGTACGATCCACACGCGCCCTACGATCCTCCGGAACCCTATCGCAGCCGTTTCACTGCCCAGCCTTACGACGGAGAAATTGCCTACACCGATGCCGCGGTCGGAAAGCTGCTCGACGAGTTGCGGGCTGAGGAGCTCTACGACGATGCGGTCGTCGCAGTGATGGCCGATCATGGAGAAGCACTCGGCGAACACGGCGAGCGCGGGCACGGAATCTTTCTCTACGCCCCGACCATTCATGTGCCGCTGATCATCAAAGTACCAGGCATGACAGCAGCCAGAGTCGAGTCGCGCGTGGAACTCGTCGACGTGTTGCCCACGGTTCTCGAAGCCGCCAACGTACCCGTGCCGAAAACGGTGCAGGGCGCCTCGCTCGTTCCGCTCCTCGAGAAGACACACGCCGCGCGCAACAATGACCGTCCGGCTTATGCGGAAACCGACTACCCGCACCGCGCCTACGGATGGAGTTCCCTGCGCTCCCTGCGCACCGGCAAATACCTGTTCATCGATGCGCCGCGCAAGGAATTGTACGACCAGACTGTGGACGAGGCGGACGCACACGATCTCTCGACGGCCTCAGGAGCGGTCACCGCAACCCTGGCCGCGCAACTCGACAAATTCCGCCGCGAGACCAGCAGCACACGCGCCACAGTCGGCGGGCCGCTCGATCCACAAGAAGCCCAACGCCTGCGCGCCCTGGGATACGTAGCCTCAAGCGACAGCAACAGCAAGCCGGCTGAAGTTAGCGGCATCGACCCCAAGGATAAAATCGAGATCGCCAATCTGATGACCGACGCGATCTTTGCCGAGGAGGAAGGCCAGTATCGACAAGCCGTCAACCTCCTCGAAAGTGTCGTCGCCAAAGATCCGACGCTGGCTCCGGCGTATACGCAGTTAGGAGAAATCCTTACTTCGATGGGTGATCTCGGCCACGCCGTTCCGGCGCTGCAAAAAGCTGTCGCGCTGCGGCCAGACTCGGTGTCAGCGCATTACGGACTGGGGATGGCCCTGTTTCAATCGGGCAATCTGCAAGGGGCCGCGCCACAATTCGAGGCAGCCGTTGCCGGCAACCCGGGCTCGGCCGCAATGCATTATTCGCTGGCCTCGGTGTACGTTCGCATCAATCGCATGGACGACGCGCGCCGCCAGCTGCAGGCGTCGCTCAAGATCAAGCCCAACGACTACGAAGCCAATAAAATGCTTGGCCAGGTGTTTCTGGTGGAGAAGACTCCGGCGCAGGCGCTTCCCTGTTTGCAAAAAGCCGCGAAGCTGCGGCCGGATGCCGCCGATATTCACGCGCTGCTGGCGGATGCCTACACGCAGCTGGGACAAAAAGAAAACGCCGCGCACGAGCACGGGCTGGCACAAAAGTAGCACCGGCGTCCCGCCACACCCAAGAAAAAACCCACTGGCCGAAGCCAGTGGGTTTGAGTCTTGAGACCAAACTTCGACTACGGGAACAGCACGCCCGTGACGAAGTCCTGGCAGGTATTGGTAGTGGTATCCATGTACGATTGGTACAGGGTCTTCGTGCCATTCCACGCGTTGCCCGTGTAGTCGCCCATGAACGATCCGCCGAAGCCGTCGTTATCGGGATTCGACTTGCTCTTGGAGAGCGCATGGCCCTTGCTGAAGCTGGCGCCTTTGGTCTTCGAATACGCAAAGAACGGCTGATAGCTCAGGTTGGCCGTGTCGTTGCGGCGATCGAGCCAGGTCACGCCAACCGTGCCAGCCGAGTTGACATTCAACCACTGGAAGAATTGATCTCCCTTGGTCGAGGTCGGGTTGACGATCACAGGCGCGCCCCAAGTGCCGCCGCCATTAGCTGAAGTAAACACTTCCACTTGCATCTGTGTTCCGGTCCAGTTGTAAGCGGCAACATACACGGACGCGGTCGAACCGCTACCGATGGCGCCATTGGAGGGAAGGTTGCTAACACGCTCGCTGGTATTCGGCAGCTGGCCGTAGAAGCAGCAGCCGGATGGATCCGTCACGAAGGTCACGGTGCCGACCGTGCTCGGGGTGCTCCAGGTGTTTCCACCGTCGGTAGACTTCGAGAACATGATGCTGCTTTTCTGTCCACCGCAATAGGGCGGGGCGCCATTGCTTGGAGGGCAGTTGATCCAGTTGGCATACACTGTTCCGTCCGCTCCTATCGCCAGATCGCTGAACTGATTGACGGAGGTCGGGTAGGTTGCCAGGGCGCTCACCGGCTTGTCGGTCCAGGTTTTCCCACCGTCCGACGAGTGCGCTACCCAGATCTGAGTGTTGCTGTTCGAGGCAAATTGTGTCGTCGAAATGTAGATGTTGTTCTTGAAGGTACTGCCGGAGTTGGTGTCGATTTCCATCCACGGCTTGTCGGCAAGGTATCCCAGTTCGTCCTTGACGGCCCTTACTGGGGTGCCCCACGTGGTACCGTTATTGGTGGATGAAGACACTACAACACCGAAAAATGTAGAGCTAGAGTTTCTCTGAATGCCGCCGGCATAAGCGACGTTGTTCAGGTCATAGCCTACGATGGGATCGCCGTCTCCAGCGAAGCCCCCGGTGAACAGCGGCAGGCAGACTCGCGTCCAGGTGGTACCTCCGTCACTAGAGGCGAAGAATCCTTGAATTGTGCCGCAGTTGTAGTCATTGCCACCACTGAGGATCTGCATTGTGTTGCTCGGGTTCACGACGATCGGATCCTCATTCACGGGATTCGTGCCGCCTTCGGCAGCATCCACGGGTGTGAACGCGCAAGGCGCCGGGCTGCAGGTGAGGCTGGGAGGAGCGACGCGGTTAGCAGTGCCGCTTTGAATATGCAGCCTGCCTTCGTGGAAGGCCTCGGCCGCGAGAAAACCGCCGGACTGCGGTTTGTCGAAAATGTGTTGGTCTTGCGCGTTCAAAGCGGGCGTGAGAAAGAGGAATAGTGTGGAGGTGAGAATGGAACACCAAAGTGCGCGAGAGTTTCTGGTCAAGGTTGGCCTCCATGGCTAGTGAATTTTTTTTGCGTTTCCTGGGTGCTTTAAAGGACTGGGAGAAGCGCGGGACTGCGCAGGAAATCCAGCTCGATAATTTTTCCAGGAACTAGCGCGAAGCGGACTTTATCTCTGTTGGCTGTGGAGAGTCAATGTGCAGCAGAATGCACAGAGGGCCGATGGTCTCTGGAAGCAAGTTTTCAGAAATGCACAGGATATGCTGTTAGGAAATGCTTCGACTCACGCGTCTTGATCGCTTTTCGGATGACGCGCAGCCAATCCGTTTCTTGCGTAACCAATCACGTAGCAGCGGGCGCCTTCACGAGCCTGCCCTGAGCGTAGCCCGAAGGGCTCCGAAGCGAAGCGAGGACGGCCTCCCGAAAGCTGAGCGCAGAGAACTATGCCGGGTGCACCGCGTTTCGGCTTTATCGAACCTGGGATTCCACGGACCCATCCCGGTGGGTTTTGTCACTTTCCGAACACGTACACCGCGCCTTCAAGCAGGTTCGAGTTGACTGTCGCCAGCGGCGCACCCACGAAGAAGTTATTGCCGCCGATTGCGACAGAGGATCCAAAGGCATCGCCGGCAGCACCGTCGGACGAGACCAGTTCCGCGTTGGAGGTCGAAGTCGTCTTCCACCCCCCCTGCGGTTTCACGAATACGTAGGCGGCGCCTTGCAGTTGATTGAAGTCGACGGTGGTATTCGCAGCGCCGATCATCACGGCATTTCCGCCGATCGCTACCGAACTCGGGAAGCCAAGTGAGCCTTGCGGCGGCATTAATTGAGCGGTCTCGGTCATGTCCACCCATCCTCCGGAAGGTTCCACGAAGATGTAGGCCTTCCCCGCCCCGTTTATGATGTCAACGGAGTTGGCTACAATCGTGTTTCCACTAATGGCAAGCTCAAAGCCTAACTCATGATCCAGGTTGGCATCGGAGGCAATCAGGATTGCCGACGGATTCAGAGTTCCGCTCCATCCCGCGGTTGGCTTGGCAAAAACGTAGAGCGTGCCCTCTCCCGTGAAATTCCCGGGAACCCCGATAACAATCGTATTGCCGCTAATGGCTAAAGGCACAAAAGTTGTACTTGCATTAATGGGCACGCTCAACGTGGCATTAGCCTGGGTCGCGTTCTTCCATCCGCCTGCGGGCATGACGAAAACGCAGTTTGAGAAATAAAACGCACCCCACATCCCCGTGCCCACAACGATTGTGCCGCCGCTGATACCGATGGTGGTTCCGAAGCAATGTTGCCCAGCGTCGCTGAGAATCGCGCTTTCTGTCACGGTTCCTGACCAACCGCCCGCCGGTCGCACGAACACGTAGACACTACCAACCTGCGTAGTGCTCTCGATAGCGCTGGCGGCAACGATATTACCGCTTACCGCAGCGGCAGAAAAACCGGCGGTGCCGTCGGAGGCAACCAGTCTGGCGGATTCCGTGGAGTTACCCCATCCGCCGGATGGCTTCGCGAAAACGTAGACTTCGGTCCCATGACTGATCACGACGGTGTTTCCGCTCGCAGACAGTGTGCGGCCGATCTCGCTGTTGGCTAGTCCATCGGAAGCCGTTAGCTTCCCCAATTGCATGAGCGTAGCCGCGCGGATCGAGTTCTCTTGCGCGACAGTGAAGGAGACTGAAAGCAAGACAACGAGGGTGGCGAGCAGGGACTTCTTCATGGCAATCCTCCGAGCGCGGCGGACTGGAACAGAGGTTCGCCGGAGCGCGAGATATGGCGGGTGCGCGAAAGTGGAAGGGGAAGAACCGGACCTCAAGCGCAACCGGGGCGTAAGTCTGCTACGTTTCCCGGAAGTTGTCAATGTGGCGAAGGCCTGTGTGGCGCGGGCGCCCTCGCCCGCGTCTAACCAGCGGAACAAACCTTCGCGTAACAACACCTCTTACCAGGTGTCGAAACATGGGATTCCCAGGCCCGCGAGAAATTCAAGTTTCGAACAGCTTCGGGCTTTCTATCCTGTGGTGAGACGCGGGCGGGGGCGCCCGCGCCACATTAAGGCGCACTTGTATAGACACTTTTGTCTATACTAAACTCTATCTAAGAGATATTCGCGATTTGGAGGCTCTACAAGAGCGGCTAGCGTCCCGGATGACCTCCAGGCCCACCCGACCCTTGCGCGTCGGCTCATGAGCCTTTATGGCCCAATACACCGCATTCTACGCGACACCCCGACCTATATTTTGCAGGTTGAAATTCCCCAAATCGATTATCAACAACTTAGCCTAAAGATTACCAAAATGGGAACGATTGGGCGTGCCTACTCCGAAGCTCCGTGCTCCGGCACACACTTGTGCTCGGCAAATTGAACCCTGAGACTCTCCTGGGCGTCAGCGACCTTCGATAACAAACCCGTCGGAACCTTGAACTCGCGTCCGCACGCGGTACACACGGCGACTGCAGGAGTTGTTGCAAGCCATTTCGTGACCCTGAGATTGCGTTTCTGCATTTTGGCTTAGGAAGGGATGGTAGGCACGGCAGGATTCGAACCTGCAACCCTCGGATTAGAAATCCGATGCTCTATCCGTTTGAGCTACGCGCCCACGGCTCTCATTTTACCCGCTGCGTGGTCGCAAAGGAATCGGAGCGCGCCGTCAGCCTGCTTTTAGACATCCAAGCAACCTATGACTTTGCCCGTGCTTAGTTTTCTTCTCGGCTGCGTTACCGGACTGCGTTCGCTTAGCGGGGCCGCGGCCGTTTGCTGGGCGACGCATCTGGGCTGGTTGCCCCTGGAAGGGACGTGGTTGGCCTTCGCTGGACGCACTCCGGCGCTGGTGGTCTTCACGCTGATGGCTATCGGTGAACTCATAGCAGACAAATTGCCACGGACTCCTGCGCGTACGGAGCCATTAGGTCTGAGCGCACGCGTTTTCTTCGGCGGCTTCTGTGGCGCGGCGCTGGCCCTCAGCTACCATGCGAAATTGCCGCCCGCAGTAGTCGCGGGAGTTGCTGGAGGAGTTGCCGGGGCCTTCGGCGGATACAACATTCGCCACGCGCTGGTCGCGCGGATGCGCTGGCCCGACTTCGTGGTAGCGCTTGCGGAAGATGCGATCGCCATCGCTGGAGCATTCTGGATCGTGTCTCGCGTATAGAACCTCCACTCCAGTCACAGTGAACGTGCAATAGCCGTTACTGGTTCTCGAGCAGAATCGGTTTCGCGCCTACCGGCACTGTACCGCCGGTGATAGTTGTCGTGTTGCCGTTGAGATCGCGATAGTGCACGTATTGCGAAGGTGCGCTCTGCGGACCGGTGCCGCAGACGCCGTTGGCGCAACTCTTCGATGTGTCCCAAATCGCCTCGGCCTGATATCCGTTCGAGCGAGTGTAACTGCAGGTCCAGATATTTCCGTTGGCAGAGCATTGCGCGGTGGGAGTGGCGCCGACCATCCAGTTCTCAACCTGCTGGTAAGCGGTTCCCGCGAGTGTGATGCCGGTGGTCGGAACCCAGAGCCCATCGGGCAAGCCCAGGCTGTCGAAGCCATTATCCCAGGCAAACCAGTAATAGCGATCGACGCCCTCGCTCTCCTGCAAAAGGTAATGGCGGGCGAGAAACGCGGCGTGCAGATCCTGATCGACGAAGCCGTTCCCGGTCGTATCTCCCCAACCGCCTTCGGTACACCAGAGCGGCTTGTTATCTTGCCCGTTGCTGACCAGCACGGCTTCCAGGTTGTTCACCAAGGGGACGATAGCTTCGGGTTGAGGATAGACACCCGGTTGCGTGCTCCAGTTGTATCCCTGGAAGGCGATGATATCCGCGTACTTGCCGCCGCCCAAGGCGAGATAAGGGCCCATCCAGTTAGCCACACCGTTGATTCCGGTGGACGGCGAGGGAGTGGTCACCAGCGCATTCGGATCAATCGACTTAATAATGGTGTACGCGTCCTGCGCCAGGCGCAGCATCTGCGGCTTGGTGCCTTGCCAATATCCCGCGATGGTAGGCTCGTTCCAAATTTCCCAGTACTTGATGCTGCCGGCGGCGTGCGTCGCGACCGCAGTCACATAATCTTTCCAGTGCTGGTTCGTGCCGGTGCCATCAGCGTTCAGATCGTTGGGCGGCGCGCACGATCCATTGGGAGAGCCATTGGTTCCGCAGACAGTCGTAGGACTGGAAGAGGCCCAGACCGGCGTTTCGCCGAAGGTATAAAGCAAATCGGCGTGGTGCGCCTGCGCAGTGGCGATCCAGACATCGAGATTGGAAAAATCGTAGACACCTTGTGCGGGATTCATGTCACCCCACGAAGTTCCCGTGATCCACAGACGAATACTGGCGGTCGGAACCGAAGGCCAGTTCTGGTTATCATGCACGGTCATCGAGAACAAACTGGCAGGGACCGCGCCGGGAACGGGGGGAGGGGTCGGGCCGGAACTGGAACTGCCTCCGCCACAATTGAGCAGGCAGACGAGCAGACTCAAGACGAACAAAGCGCGCAATCGCTGGGACAACTGTGGACCTTCCTGAATGACTGATTTGGAACCCAAGCTGATTCCAGCGATCAAGCCGCATGTGGCAGACCACTAACCCGTGGGAGTATTGCACGTGAGAGAGGCGAGGTTGTCAAGACGAGTGGGCGCGGCGTGCGGGTTCGTATCAGGATATGGCTTTAGCCATATCAACAAAGACTCGAGAGAGACCGGCTTTAGCCGCCGCAGCGCCTGAAGGCGGTCGAGCGGACGACTCGTGGCACGCCTGAAGGCGTGCCCTGATACGAATCCTTTCGACAGTTAGATCTCTCGCAGGAATTCGATCACGCGGGCTTCGGCCCAGCGGCCGTCGTCCCGGTCGGGTTGGGCGAGGTAGGAGCAATGTCCGCCGTCAGCGGTTTCGACGAACGTGATGTTGGGATTGGCGAGAATCTTTCTGCGCGTTTCAGGAGTGATACGGATAAAGGGATCATTGGCGGCGTTCAGAATAAAAGCCGGAACTGCAATGCGATCGATGACATTCGATGCTGCGGCGCGGGCGTAGTAGTCGTCGGCGCCGGTGAATCCGGAATAAAAAGCCGTCACTTTGTCGTCGAAGTCGCGCAACGTAGTGACGCCATTGAGTCGGGAGACGTCGAAGACTCCGGGAAACAGGCGCGCTTTCTCGCGCAAACGGCGACGCAACTTCCACAGGAAGTAATACTCGTATAAGCGGTTGCTGGGCAGATGCAGCGCGTCGGCTGAGGCTGCAAGGTCGACCGAAGGACAGACGGCGGCGACCGCGCGAAATTGCGGCGGACCTTCCCTTCCCCATTCGCCTGCGAGTTTGAGCACGAGATTGCCGCCCATGGAAAATCCGACCAGCGCGAGACGGGAAATATGATCGTTCTCTATGAGATGGCACACGACAGCGGCGACGTCAGCCGAGCGCCCCGAATGGTAGAGAGTGGGTGAAATGCCGTCAGTGCCTCCGCAATTGCGCTGGTTCATGCGGATGACATTCATTCCGCAAGCCAAACCTTTGGCGGCAATGCCGAGCATGTAAGTGGAATCGCTGGAACCTTCAAGTCCGTGCACGATGATCACGGTAAGAGCGTTCGCGCGGTCGGGCTGCCAGTGACAATGGCAGAGAATCTTTGCCCCGTCTTCGACGTCAATCAGGCGTTCTTCGCCGGGCGCGGGGACGACGTGGCGTGGAAGCAGAAAGCTGCCAATAGTTTGCAGATGTCCGCCGCGCAGTCCGCGGCGAGGTTGAAAGGCTGGTTTGTCTTGCGCGGGCCCCACGAGTTCATTTTAAATGGTTGAGTCGGTGCGGAGTCATTTATGCCTATCTATGAGTACATTTGCAAAGAATGCGAGCACGGGTTCGAAGCGCTGGTGTATGGAGCCGAAAAGGCCGAGTGCCCCAAATGCCACAGCAAGAAGTTGACGCCACAGTTGTCAGTGTTTGCGGCACCGGCGAAGAGTGGAGCGTCGGCATCGCAACCCACAGGAGCGTGCGGGAGTTGCGGCGATCCGCGGGGACCGGGCGCCTGCGGCATGAGGAATATGAATTAGGCGGGGTTCCCACTACTTGCGAAATTAAAACCGCAGGGGACGCAGAGGACGCAGGGTTGTTGATTTAGAAACCTCGGCATCCTCAGCGCCCTCGGCGGTTTTCATTTTTTGAAAAACCTCTGCGTCCTCGGCGGTTTTCATTTGGGTTCCGGTCGGTTATTCCCAGACATAACAATGGTTTGCGAGGGCTTCGGGTGGAGTATACTGCGGGGATTCCCCGACCCTGGTCGCGCTTCGTCTGAATCCAGGAATTCCGAAGAAGGCTCGCACCTGGGAGTAGCAGACTTCGCATGGAAGACAACGGCAAAACTATGCCTGATTTCGAAGCTCCCAAAGCTTCGGGGGAAGGTTCTGCGTCGCCCAAGAAGGGGGCGGTGGCTGCGCAGACTCCGCCACCGCAGTCGGACATTTCTGATGCACCTACCATGGCGCACGCCAGCGCGATGGGCGGCTCGACGCCCGCCCCTCCAATCACGGCAATTTCCGACAGCGAGTTGGCGAAGCAATCTCTCCTCATGCCGGGGGCGACGCTCGCCGGGCGTTACCGCATTTTGAAAATACTGGGCCAGGGCGGCATGGGCGCGGTTTACCAGGCGCGCGATCAGGAACTGGATCGCATCATTGCGTTGAAGGTGATTCGTCCTGAGCTGGCGGGGAATTCCAGCATTCTGCAGCGCTTCAAGCAGGAACTGATTCTCGCGCGGCACGTGACGCACAAGAACGTAGTGCGCATTTACGATCTGGGCGAATCAGACGGCACGCGATTCATCACCATGGAGTACGTGGAAGGCGATGATCTGCGGACGCTGTTGCGGCGACACGGGAAATTTTCTCCCAGCCAGGCGGTAGAGACGATTCAGCAGATTTGCCGCGCGCTCGAAGCGGCGCATGCCGAAGGGGTAATCCATCGCGACCTAAAGCCGCAGAACGTAATGCGCGATCCGCAAGGGCGCGTGGTGGTAATGGATTTCGGCCTGGCGCGCCTGCTCGAGTCTCCGGGCATGACGCAGACCGGCGCGCTGGTGGGCACGTTCGAATACATGTCGCCGGAACAGGCGATGGGCGAGACACTCGATCAGCGGTCAGACTTGTTCGCCGTGGGTTTGATTTTCTACGAACTGCTGACGGCAAAGTCTCCATACAAAGCGGACACCGGCATTGCCACGCTGGTGAAACGCACGCGGGAAGCGGCGGTGCCCGTCTCGCAGGTCGATCCCACGGTTCCGAAGTCGCTAAGCATGGTGGTGGCGCGATGCCTGGAGCGGGATCCGAATCATCGTTACTCAACCGCGCAGGAATTGCTGGATACGCTGGACGCGTGGCAATCGAACCCCAGCGTGGTCGAGAAGTTGATTTCGCAAACTTCCGCTGCGCGCAGCGTGCAGGTGCAGTTGAACCTGCCGGCCAAGAGTCGAATGATCTGGGTCGCGGCCGCGCTGGCGTTGATCGTCGCTTTTTTTGCGGTCCCCGTGACGCGGCACCTGGTTTTCCCGGTGACGGCACAGCAGGGCGAAATCAGCGCGGGCAACATTCCTTCCTTGAGCCAGGGAAAGTACGTAGCGGTGCTCCCGCTGAGAGTGCTTGGGGATGAAAAGACGTTGGGCTATGTGGGGGCCGGATTGGTCGACGCGCTCTCGGCCAAGATGTTTCAGTTGAAGGAAGTGCACGTAGCGTCGTCGGCCGCGGTCGACAAGATTGCCAATAAAGACTTGCCTCTGACCAAAGTCGCGCAGGCGCTGGGCGTGAATTTGATTTTGCAGGGCACGGTGCAGGGATCGGCGGACAAGTTCCGGATCACGCTCGATCTGGAAGATGTTGCCAGCGGACGCCGCTTGTGGAGCGATGAATTTTCCGGTATCCCCGCCGATCTGCTGACGCTTGAAGACCAGATCTACGGCAGCGTGGTGGCGGCGCTTGAGTTGAAGCCGACGAACGAAGAGTTGGCGCGCAGTGGCGTCCATCCGACGGAGAACAGCACGGCGTACGACTCATATTTGAAGGGACGCAATGCGTTACGCGGAAGCCAGGGCACACGCGATACGCAGTCGGCGGTGCAGTTCCTGGAAGAGGCGTTAAAACAGGATCCGAATTTCGCGCTGGCTTACGCCGGAATAGCGGATGCGAATTTGCGTCTCTATCGTGACACCAAAGATTCGCTGTATGCGCAGAAAGCCCTGGCAGCCGCCAAGAAGGCGGAGGGGCTGAATCCGAACCTGCCGGAAGTCCACCAGGCGCTGGGAAGCGTTTACAACGCGACCGGCAAGAGCGCCGAAGCCGTGGATGAGTTGAAGCAGGCACTGAAGCTGGCTCCCAACTCAGATGAAACTTACTACCGGTTGGGTGACGCGTATCTGGCGAGCGGGAAAAAACAGGATGCGATCACCGCGTATCAGGCAGCGGTGAATGCCAATCCCTATTATTGGTATAACCACAACAAGCTGGGCGGCGCATATCTGCAAACTGGCGACAGCGACAAAGCTTTGCAGGAGTATCAGCGCGTGACTGAACTCGCGGCAGACAATCCCATTGGTTGGGGAAATATCGCCGCGGTTTATTTGCGACAGGGAAAGTATCAGGAAGCGATTCCGGGATTGCAAAAGACGATTGAACTGGAGCCCGATGCGTCGGCGTATTCGAATCTTGGCACGGCATACTTTTTCCTGAAGCGTTATGACGAAGCGGTGCATGCCTTCGAGAAGGCCGCGGAGATGAGCCCAAAGGATGAGCAAGTGATGGGCAATCTTGCGGACGCGTATCGTGCTTCGGGACACACTGATCAGGCAATCGCGACGTACGACAAGGCGATTGGGCTGGCGTATCAGCAGTTGCAGGTGAACCCGCGATCGGCCAGCGTGATGGGAGATCTGGCGCTCTACTATGCGAAGAAAGGCGATCCCGCGCATGCGGAGCAATACATTAAGCAGGCGCGAGCAATTGATTCCTCGGACTTGCAACTGATCTACGATCAAGTGCAGGTGTACGCGTTGGGGGGCAAACAGCCAGAGGCACTGGCGGCGCTGAAGGAAGCGTTTGAGAAGGGATATTCGCCCGAGGAAGCGCAGAATGATCCGGAGCTGGTGAAGTTGAAGGGGCTGCCTGCATTTCAGCAGTTAGTTGGACAGTACTCGAAGAAGAAGGGGCAGTAAGCGCCTCATGGCCAAAGTCCGTCTCAATCGACGCATCCACGGCACGACTGACAGTCTTGCCCTTCCGTATAGCGCGCAGGAGTGAAGCGCAAAAGAAACGGCACGAGCAAGCTCGTGCCGTGATCAATCACTTGAGTCTTTAGTTTCTATGCGGCGGGACGTTTGCCCCAGCGCCGGCGAGTGATGATTCCGCCGAGTCCGGTGAGCATCAACGCTACGGTTCCAGGTTCAGGAACGTTTGCCGTTGCCGTAAAGTCAAGACCGCCGGGCCAACAGGCATCGTTTACGCATCCGAAGACGATGGAGAAATTCTGCCCATTCGGAATGCCCGCAAAACTCCCATTGACGCCCGACAGGAAGATTGTAGTGATACCGTTGATCGTAGACACGGTGCAGTTGGCGAACGCGGTAGAGGTGCAGCCGATTACATTCGCCGATACTCCGCTCTCGGTGAGTTTAAGGTTGTCAAAGTTCACGCCCGAGGCGTTGGTGAAAAACAGTGTTCCCTGTCCGCTATTGGGGACCCCAAAAGTGAAATTCTGGCCGACCGAAACGCAACCAGGTGTCGGGCAAGCGGGGTCACGAATGATGATGGTCGGATCGAGGCTGGAATCTGCGTAAGCCGCCGTGGCGAATACGGCCAGAGCAATGAAAACGAACAAAAGGCGCGAAAACCTGATAGAACGATTCACGAGGTGGCTCCTACAGGTCTGATTTGTCCCAGGGGCGGCCTAGACCTGTACTCGTTAGGCTGGAGCAAGCGGCGCGCCATTCCGGGTGCTCCCAAAAGCCCGATTGTTTTCATAAAGGTAGAGACCGGAACAGTTAAAGCTTCTGGCAATTGCGCAAAACTTTGCAGCTATGACAAGAAAAGATCGAGGTCCTGAGCCCGACGGCAGCGGGGCAAGTTACTAAGAACGTCTGATGATGCGAACGCCAAAACTGACTCTGCTGTTGCTCTGGATGCTTGCACCGTTTCTCACCGCGCAGGAAGGTCCTTTCAATTTGATGCCGGTTCCCGCCAGCGTCCAGGCGCGCGAAGGCCAGCTTCCGATTACTCCCACATTCGCGGTTGCGGTCACTGGCAATACCGAAGTGCGGCTGCAGCACGCAGTGGAAATTTTCACCGAACGCCTGCATGAAGAGACCGGCATGCTGCCCGTGGATGTGGGGCTGGCCGATGTATCGAAGGCGAGCCTGGTGATTCGCACCGAGGCGATCAGCAGAGACGTGCAGGAGCCGGGGGAAGATGAATCCTACGCGCTCGATGTGACCAGCACGCGAGCCACGCTGAGTGCGGCAAATACGCTTGGGGCGATGCGTGGGCTTGAGACCTTCCTGCAACTGGTGGAAGTAACTGCTGACGGATTTGCAGTTCCGGCAGTCACGATTCGTGACCAGCCGCGTTTTCCGTGGCGTGGCCTGATGATCGATGTTAGCCGGCATTTCATTCCTCTCGAGGTGCTGAAGCGCAATCTCGACGCCATGGCAGCGGTGAAGATGAACGTCTTTCACTGGCACTTATCGGACGATCAGGGATTTCGCGTAGAGAGCCGCCGTTTTCCCAACCTGCAGCAGATGGGCTCGGACGGACTTTATTACACGCAGGAAGAAGTGCGCGAGCTGATCACTTATGCGCGCGACCGCGGCATTCGCGTGGTTCCGGAATTCGATATGCCGGGACACACCACGGCGTGGTTCGTGGGATATCCCGAGCTGTCAAGCAAGCCGGGAACTTACTCGATTACGCGCACCTGGGGAATTTTTGATGCAGCGATGGATCCGACGCAGGAGCGCACTTACCGCTTCCTGGACGAGTTTATCGGCGAGATGGCCAAGCTGTTTCCCGATCCTTACTTCCACATTGGCGGAGACGAGGTCAACGGCAAGCAGTGGGATGCGAATCCGAAGATTCAGGCCTTCATGCATCTTCACAGCCTGAAGAATAATCAAGATCTGCAGGCGTACTTCAATACGCGGGTGCAGGAGCTTGTGCGCCGGCACGGCAAGACGATGGTGGGATGGGATGAAATTCTGCGGCCAGACCTGCCGAAGACGATCGTGGTGCAGTCGTGGCGGGGACAGGCGTCGCTCGCGGATGCGTCGAGGCAGGGATACCGTGGCCTGCTGTCGTATGGCTACTATCTCGACCTGATGTGGCCGGCGGCGCGGCATTATGCGGTAGATCCGCTGGGCGATGGAGCTTCGGATTTGAATGCCGAGCAGCGGTCGCGCATTCTGGGCGGCGAGGCTTGCATGTGGTCGGAGTACGCTTCGCCGGAAAATATTGATGCACGCATCTGGCCGCGCGCCGCGGTAATTGCGGAACGATTGTGGTCGGCGCCGACGGTGCAGGATGTAGCGTCGATGTACGCGCGCATGGAGATCATGCGGCGGCGTCTGGATTTGCTGGGACTAACGCATGACTCGGTATATCCGTTGATGCTGCGGCGGATTGCGGGATCGGACGACGCGGCCCCGGTGCGGGTGCTGGCCGACGTGGTGGAACCGGTGAAAGACTACGCGCGCGAAGAGTTGGCGCAGACGCCGGCAACGAGTTCGAGCCCGTTGAACCGTTTGGTGGATACGGCGCGTCCGGAGAGCGCGACGGCGCGGGAGTTCTCGGAGATGGCCGATCAGTTGGTTGCCGGCAAGGCGGATGACGCGACCAAAAACCGGATGCGGGAATTGTTGATGACGTGGCGGGATAATCAAACCAAGTTGCAGCCCTTTGCAACTAAGTCTTTTTTGCTGCAGGAAGTGATTCCGATTTCGCAGAATCTTTCGGCGCTGGCCGCAGGCGGTCTGCAGGCGATGGACTACATTTCCGACAGGCGGGCGGCGTCCGAGGAATGGACGAAGGAATTGCTGGCGCTGGCGGAGCAGGCGAAGAAGCCGCAGGCGCAATTGCTGCTGATGGTGGCGCCGCCGATAGAAAAACTGGTGAAGGCGGCGGGCGCAAAGTAGGTCGCCGGGCTTCGATGCTGGTCGCAGGAGGTTTGTTATGAGTTCTGCTTCATCTCCCATTATTTATGATCCGTGGCCGGCGTTGCCGCTGGCCGAGTGGCAGGACACTTATGCGACGCTGCATATGTGGACGCAGATAGTCGGCAAAGTTCGACTGGCCCTGGCTCCCTGGGTGAATCATTGCTGGGAAGTCACGCTCTATGTCAGCGCGCGAGGGCTGACGACGTCGCCGATTCCGTACGAGCGCGGAATTTTCGAGGTTGAGTTCGACTTTCTCCATCACAACCTGGTGATCCAGACGAGCGAGGGAACCAGCAAGACGATTCCTTTAGCGCCGCGACCGGTGGCGGATTTCTACAAGGAATTCATGGCGGCACTGGAGTCGCTCGGCATTCATGTGAAGATCTGGAACATGCCGGTCGAAGTTCCGAATCCGATTGCGTTCGACAAAGACTTCGTCCACGCTTCGTACGACCGCGATGCGGTCAGCCGATTCTGGCATGCCTTGATTTCCGTAGACACAATCTTCAAAGAGTTTCGGGGACGGTTCATCGGGAAAGATTCGCCAGTGCATTTTTTCTGGGGAAGTTTTGATCTGGCGGTAACGCGATTTTCGGGAAGGCGCGCGCCGGAACGCGAGGGAGCCGATCCGATCACAAAAGAAGCGTATTCTCATGAGGTAATCAGCGCGGGATTCTGGCCGGGCGCCGGCGACATCAAGGATGCGGCATTTTATGTGTACGCCGCGCCGGAGCCGGAGGGATTTTCGAAGAGCGTGGTGCTTCCCTCGCAGGCTTTTTATCATCCGCAGATGAAAGAGTTCTTTCTGATGTATGACGACGTGCGGCAGGCGGCATCGCCCAAAACCCTGCTGCTTGATTTTCTGCAGAGCACGTATGAGGCAGGGGCGAATCTGGGGAAATGGGATCGAGCTGAGTTGGAGCGCACGCCTTCGAGTGCCGCTTGAGCAGAATGCTCCGTTCCTTTCGTAAAGTGCGCGAAAGGAACGGAGCACCCGATTCCTTCATCTCCCAGTCTTATTCTTCGATCGTGATGCTGATCGCGACTTGCTGAGCTGTGTTGCCCGCACTGCTGGTCGCGAATACCTGGACGGTTTGAGTATGGTTCACGGCGGACGCCGCGCTGTTACGGGATCCTGATCCGCAACCGGTCAGCGTCAGCATCGCGAACACGGCAATCGCAAACAGTGCGACTGCGATTCGTCGGCGGCGGCTGATCCCTTCGATCATGATTAACCCGAAGAATCCACTGGCCCACAGCGGCAGGAGAGTCCGTGAATGCGATTGGTTCGCGGCGGTTGTGCTGGCGGTGCTCACCGTCAAGACAGACTGAACCGGTCCATTCGAAGGGGTGACCGTCGCGGGATTGAACTGGCACGAAACTCCCTGTGGCAGAGTGCCGCAGGAGAGCGTTACGGCGCCTTTGAATCCATTCACTGGATTCACCGTGACGGTAAAGTTTGCGCTTTGACCGAGTTGAATTGTGGCTGCGGAGGGACTGGCGCTGACTTTGTAACCGGGAGTCGAACCGGTGCTGTTCACCACCTGGGTCAAGGTCGCGCTGGTGCTCTGGAAGAAGGAAGAATCTCCTGCGTACGTTGCGGTAATGGAGTGGCTGCCCACCGTGAGGCTGGACGTGGTGATGGTAGTTTGTCCGCCGCTCAGCGTGCCGCTTCCCAACGCGTTTCCACCGTCATAGAACGTGACAGTTCCCGTCGGGACGATCCTGACGCCGCGTCCCCCCGCGGTGACGGTTGCGGTGAAGGTGACAGGCGCAGTGGCGAGGGAAGGATTTGCGGAAGATGCCAGCGCCACGCTGCTGCCGGCGGAGTTCAACAACACGGTTACGCCAGAAAAGCTGTCGCCGCCGAGGATGGCATCGATGCCGCCGCCATCACCGTTGACGTCGGCGGTGACCAAGCCGTAGGGATATCCACCTGCCGGGAATTCGGAGGGCGCGCTAAAGGTGCCGGAACCGGTACCGTAGAGAACGCCGGCTGTTCCGAATTCAGAATTGACGTAGACAAGGTCGAGGTTTCCGTCCTGGTTCACGTCCGCGGCGCGAATCTCTGAGGGATAGGGCAGATCGGTACTGGAGTTCGCGGTCGCGGGATAGAGAGTGGCCGCCTGGAATGTTCCGTCGCCGTTGCCGAGCGCGACGGCGATGCCCATCCCGGTGTTGTAGTCATCAATGGTGACGGCGAGATCCTGCTTGCCGTCTCCGTTCCAGTCACCCACGGTGACAGCAACAGGATAGGAATTCCCCAGATCGAAGTCTGGTTTGGGGGTGAACGTTCCATCCCCATTGCCCAGAAGAATCGAGGCGTAGTTTGATTCGGATTGGGGAACGATCAAGTCGAGGATGCCATCGTTGTTAAGATCGGCTGCCGCGATTTCATTGCCCTGGCTGGTGAGCGTGTAGTTGATCGGAGAATTAAACCCTCCCGATCCGTTGTTGATCAGAACGATGACATTGTTGGGACCGGTGACCATGGCGACGTCGGGTTTGCCGTCGCCGTTGAAATCGGCGGCGACCAGGCCTTGTGCCCATCCCGTACCGGCGGAAATCGCAGTTGGAGTCTGGAAGGTGCCGTCTCCGTTACCGAGGAACAAGTCAAGGTTTCCGGTGGAATTGTCGGAGGCAACGATGTCCTGCCTGCCGTCGGAGTTGAAATCAGCGGTAGCAACATAATTAAGGCTGCCACCGCTGCCATAGTTGACGCCGCGCTGCAATCCGCTGGTGTTGCCGAGAAATACGGAGATACCCACGCTGCTCGATCCAGCGTTGCCGAGGACGAAGTCGGGCTTGCCGTCATTGTTGAAGTCGGCGGTAGCGACTCCAACGCCGAATGCATATCCACCCGAGGCAGGTTGCGGAGAATAGTAGTCGCGGGCGGCCGCAAAGGTTCCATCACCGAAGCCTTGCAGGTAAGTCAGCGCGAACGAAATGTCAGGGACATAATTCGCCGCGAGCACATCGAGCTTGGAGTCTTTGTTGAAGTCAGCGAGGACGGGCTTGGCCCAGGGGAATCCGCCGACAGAGAATCCTGAAGTCACAGGTTGGAAAGTTCCGTCACCGTTGCCAAGAAGTACGGCAGCGTCAGCGCTGTCGGCGTTGGCAACAACGATGTCAGCCTTGCCATCGCCATTGACGTCCCCCATCGCCAATCCTTGTGGATAGAAACCGGCCCAGTACGAAGTACCCATCTGGAATGTGCCGTCGCCATTGTTCAGGTAGATGGTGGCGGTATCGTTCTGGCAATCAGCGGTCGCGATGTCGGGATGCCCGTCGCCGTTCACGTCGGCGACCGCAACAACTCCGTCGACCGCAACACAGGAGGTCTGCCCGCTGGGACGTATCAGGTTCGCGGGAGCTTGATATCCGGTGGAGGTGGCAAGAATCACTTGCGAATTACTGACGAGGTCAAGCCTGCCGTCGCCATTCACATCGACGAACACGGCGTCGACCATCGGTCCGGGATACGGGACTCGGGTCGGAGGCTGAAAAGTACCGTCGCCATTGCCGATCAGAGTGGAGACCGATGGATTGGGGTTGGGATCGTCGGGCGCGGGTACGCCGTCGGCAATCATCAGGTCGAGTTTGCCGTCACCATTCACGTCGACGAAAATGACAGCTGCGGGATTCGCCGCCGATATCGCGTAGGGCACGGGATTGGCGAACCTTCCGCCTCCGGTGCTGAGAAAAACATCAAACGAACCGGTGGAGTTCCCGCTATGCACGAGGATGAGATCATCGCGTCCATCGCCGTCGAAGTCGGCAGCGTAGAGAATGTCGCTGTAGCCATACGAGGATGGTGTCAACACTGGCGTGCCGAATGTGCCGTCCCCGTTGCCGGGTATCATGGCCATCGAAAACGTGGCGCCGTAGTTGGTCGACACCATGACCGCGATATCAGGATTGCCGTCGCCATTGAAATCGCCGATAGCGGGGGCTCCGAAACTCTCGCCTCCGGCGGCGATCGTGGTTCCGGCGAAGAAGCCCAGATTCATTGTGGGGAAGCTAGAGCGCATGACTGGCTGCAACTGGCCGTTACCATCAGCCGATTTGTTGCCGGCGCGATGCTCGCGCTGATACATGGGCGCATGCATTCTTCGAGCGTTCTGATATCTTGACGCGCGATTCGCTGCCGGAGTGGTTGTCGCCGCGCATGCCATGGCGATCGACATGACCACAGCTGCCGTCGTAACTATTACTCGCTTCATCGCTCTCTCACCTTCTTTAAAAACCGCTCCAATGGTTCGAGTTGCCGGCGCAACACCGGCGCTGCTTGATTGGGCGGGCATTGTCACGAAACATGACAAGAAGGAATGCACGCTGGGTGCCAACGCTAAGTGATTGAGAAACGGAGGGTCGTCGAGGGAATCTGTCCAAGCGCCAGACTGTTCGTCCACGCACGGGACAACTTCGCGAGCGCGGGACTAGTGCGTGGCGTTCGCGCTAGGACGGTTGATTCCGTACTGTTTGATTTTGTGATAGAGCGAGCTGCGGGGAATGCCGAGTTTTCTCGCGGCCGGCTCGACACGGCCGCCCTCGAGATACAACACTTCTTCGATGTACTGGCGTTCCATATCTTCGAGCGTTCTGACATGGCCGTTCTGGAACTCGACGGCCTCCAGGTCGACGTCGAAGTGCAGATCTCTCTCGGTAATGGTGTGGCCGCCGTTTAACAGCACTGCGCGCTCCAGGACGTTGCGCAGCTCGCGAATGTTCCCGGGCCAGGAGTACGACTGCAGCATACGCATGGTGGCGGGGCTGACTTCGAGAGAGCCGGTGCCGAGATCGGCGGCCAGATGGCCGAGGATGCTGGCGGTGAGCATGGGGATGTCTTCCACGCGCTCGCGGATGGGAGGCGTGATCAGAGGAATAGCACTGATGCGGAAGTAGAGATCGCTGCGGAAGTGCTTGTCGCGCACCCGGCGCGCCATATCCTGATGGGTGGCGGCGATCAGGCGAATATCGACGCGACGGTCGCGGACATCGCCGAGGCGGCGAAACTGCTTTTCCTCCAGAACCTTCAGCAGCTTGGGCTGCACCTGCAGATCGACGTCGCCGATTTCATCGAGAAAAACCGTGCCCTTATGCGCGATCTCGAGCAATCCAGTTTTGGTTTGTACGGCGCCGGTGAACGCTCCGCGTTCGTGTCCGAAGAGTTCGGTCTCGAGCAACTCGCGCGAGAGAGCGCCGCAGTTCAGGTCTACAAAGGGGGAAGACGCACGTGGTCCGTTCTGATGCAGCCAGTGGGCGAGGATGCCTTTGCCGGTTCCGGTCTCGCCTTGAATCAGAATGGGGCTATCACTGGAAAGAACCTTTTTGGCAGTTTCGGCCAGCTTGGTAATGGCGGCGCTGGTTCCAAGAAAAAGATCGAAGCTCCGGCGTTGCAAACGATTTTTCTCCACCAGTTGCTTTTGCCGGTTGCGTTGATTTTCAATGCAGCGTTGCAACATCAGAGACAACGTAGCCATTTCGATCGGCTTGGTAAGAAAGTGCTCCGCGCCAAGCTTAACCGCTTCGACTGCGAGATCAATGGAGCCGTATCCTGTGAGAATGATTACGGGGATGGTGGGATCAATCGCTCTGAGGCGCGGAATGAGATCCAGGGCATTGCCATCGGGCAGACAATAATCGAGCACAGCGGCGTCGGGATGCCCGGCCCGCCAAAGCTGTTCGGCTCCCGCACTGGTTCCGGTGGCCAGCACATCATAGTTACGGCTTTGCAGGAAGTCGCTGAGGGTTTCGCGAACCGCCAACTCATCTTCCACCAGAAGAATTCTGTCTTTTAACATTGGGCCCTCTTGCGTGTTCGTTGCTTTGCCGCGTGCCAGGCGGGATATCCGCCAAGCTCACGATGGATTTGCGACCATCCAGCGTCTGCTCCCGCGACCGGACCTTATGCTTGCAACCCCAGAAGACACCATTGCCGCGTATGTATCCCGTTTGTGGGTAAGCTCCGACGAAGACCGTTGTCTTTCAGAGATCCACCACCGGGACAGCACGAGCCGTCCCAGCGCCATGACGTTGCGGCGGAACAACCACCCAGTTACTCAAGTTTTTGACCGGTGACTGTTGGTCATCAACATGCACCGGATTTTCCCCGAGCCAGATGAGACCGATTGCGGTGATTCTAAGCGACCAAGGGGGACTCAGCGCTTCCGATACAAGAACTGTTCCGAAAAACGAACAAGCCGTTTCGAGAACAAATCTGTTCTAGAAATTCGCGGGCCCTGACTATGCATGGAACTCAGGGCGTTAGGACAATTTCCGGCGGATGGACGCTAAGAGAAGCGATCGTCTTGACGCCTGTCACCCACCAGAGACGGAGGCTTGCGAACCGCTTGCAGGTGCGCGCAAACGGGCCAGGTTGCGTGTCAGTCCATTGAGTTGCTGATAGCGCTCCACGACGGAACCAGAGGGGAGGGCAGCACCAGGCAAGGCGATGGCGGTCCAAAGATTTGCCGTAACCAGAAAACAATGAAGGCGCAGGCGAACGGCATTGTTGGCAAGTTGCTGGGCGGCTTGGGCAATGCCGGCATCGGCGTGATGGCGCATAGCCTCTCCCAGCCTGGTGAGAATGGAAGCATTGTGGGAAACCGCCGCTACATATTCCGTCGCCGCGAGCAGGCGCTCTCGCTGCACCGAGCGAAATAACGCGGGAGGCAAATTCGTTCGCAGGAAGCTCTCTTCATCGGGATCAACAAGGTTACAGAAAGCCTCGATATCAACCGGTTGCAACTGAGAAGTAAGTTCGTTGGGCGATGCATTGAACGAGGACCTTCGGCGAGAGACGGCGAAAACCACCACCGGCAACAAACAGGCGACGAAAATGAGAACGACAGTAATCAACATTTCTAAACCGAGAGCGGGCAGCATACCTCGCCCTCCTCGCATCGCACAACAGGCGCTTCAGCAATGAATTGTCGAGCCAGAAACCGAACTGAAGGGTGTTTCTGACCAAGCGAGCTGCGCTGCTTTTGTGCGGACGGGGCGGCGGCAAATGCCAAACCGTTACATGGTTACTCCTTTCCAGAGAACTGCAACCGTGTTAGTGTGCATTAAGTCGGACTTGTATCTACCATGGGCCGTTGAATATTTCAGTTTTCCGGAATCCGAACAAGTCTTATGCCGTTGCATTCCGCCCTCGAAGATCTACGAGACACGACGTTGCGAAGAGTTACCGGTCTGCTGGGCAGGTTGAACTATCTTGCACGCCTCCGCGGGGCAGACGGCAAATACGGTCACTGGGGATTGTCGCGAGTCCATGGCGAAGCGGCCGCGCAGGAAGCCCTTTCCGAAGCCCATCGCGCAACTACTGCGGAAGTACTACGCACGCCGTTGCGGCGAATGGTTCGAGATGCGGAGACTTCCAGCGAAGCCCAAAACGTACCTCCCGAGGAGTACCTGAAAGAACTACAGACACGGGCGGAGGAACTTGTGCCATCCCATGCCGGGGCGGGATCCGCAAAGCATCTTAACTCAGTGTTGCGCGTTCTTTCGCACCTGGTAAAGCCTCGATAGCCTGCCACTCACCGAGCCGCATTGCCACTCCCACAACCTGGCCCACGATTTCCGCTTCCTGCGGATGCTTTAGCACCCGCACCGAAACAGGGGACAGAGGGTGCGGCTGCAGAATCAGATTGTCACGCTTCAGCGTGCACCAACAACAAGTGTGGCCATCGCGCGTTTCGACAAAATAGATGGGCCGCTCATATTCTGAACGCCAGACACCATCCATAACCTTGTTGCGCGACTCGTCGACCTGGATAAAGGTTCCCGGAGGCAGGATGGGATACATGGTGAAATCTTCGCTGCCGATGTATCCGTAAGTAAAGTTGTGGTTTACAAATTGCGCGAGGTAGGAAAGCGGCACTGCTCCCCACTGTTCGATCATCCGCCCCACATTGCTGGTACGGCGAGCGTCGAACGAGGGATCAAGACGGGTTGGCATTTGTACCACGCTGGCATGCTCGAGAGCTTCCATGCGGTGAGATTTAGGAGGAATGGCAAGAGTCAGATCCGCGGCCCCTTCATTGGTATCGACACCGTACCAGCGCAAGATCTCATGAAGATCGCGACGGTAAATGATAGACAGGGCGTAGATGCGATAAATACTGGGGATGATGCCCTTGGTCTCGATGTCGGACAAGCGGCTGGGACCAATCAGAAATTCTTCGTTACCATGCCTTTGTGCGATGCGAGCGCTGGCGCTCTCGACATCTCGCATGGTCAGTCCTAAGCGCTCTCGAACGCCGCGAAGATTTTGGCCCGCTCCGAACATGCTTCACCCGTCTCTCGGGAAGTGATCCAGCTAATCATAACCCAGCTGAAGAGCAAAACTTGGCCTCTGCAGTTCCGGCAAAAACCCGGTGTCCAATTTTCAGACCGGATCAGGATCAATACCCTGGCGCGGTGCGTCAGGTGTAGTTGCGGACCCTTCATACTAGCAATCTGGTGGAATTTCAATGAATTTTGCTGGAGAGAATGGTGTGCAGCGTCGAATTTCTTGTCTGAACTTGGGACTTCAGTTTGAGAGGAATTTAGCAGAAGGACGCCGGGGAGATGATCGCCCCCCGGCGCCTGTTCCTTCTAGTGACCCGCCTTAAAGACGAAATCAATTGATTTCGTTTCATTCGCTCCGACGGTGACGGTTTGTGTGGAAGTTCCCAGTTTCTCGTGCCACGCTTCCAAAGTGTAAGTGCCTGGAGGCAGATTCTTTAATTCGAACGAACCGCCCTTCCCGGTCACTGAAAAGTAAGGGTGTTTGAAGACTGCGATGTAGCTGTGCATCCAAGGGTGCACATTGCAGCGCACGGGAATCGCGACCTCCTCGCGGGCGAAGGTCTCTTCCAGAGGAGACCCGGGCGGCTGGGCCTTGTTCCACTCGCGGTTGTTGGCCGGCATGGGGTGGATGTTATGCATGGTGTTGTCGCTATTGACGACTTCCAGCTTCTGATTCGCCTGGATCGCCACGACATGGGGAACGTACATGCATCCTTTCTGCTCGATGACCGCAGCCTGGGGGGGAGGGTCGAAGGTGCGTCCGGGTAAGCCTTGGGAAACAAAGACGATCACATTCTCGAGGCCGCCGCCGGCGTCGGCGATAACGTCATCGGTGACCACTCCGCCAGGATGAAGCTTGGCACAACTGGGATCGGCGGCCATGGAGACATGTGCGGACTTGGGTACCGGCCCTTCTACTTTGACGACGCCGCGCACGCCTGTGGAGGCAGACGTCGGCGCGTCGGCGGCGCGCGCGTTTTGGATCGCGCAAACCGCGACTACCAGCAAGATTCCAAACAACTTCGTATTCATACAGCACCCACTCTCATTAAGTTGGAGGAAGCCGGAATGATTCCGGCACTCTGAGGGCGAGTCTAGGACCGGCGTTTGATGACGGTGTCAGGGAGATGTGAAAGGTGCGTCATTGTTTTGCCACGGGGAAAGGCGGGTGAAACGATCATCGCGCGACAAATTAGAGACAGTTCCCCAGTATCGATGGGCGTTTCGACAAAGCGGCCCAAGCGAGCACCCGAGGCGGGTTATGGCGGATTCGTAGGCTGACGCTTAGGCCGCAAATGACAACAATTTGACATTTCAGTGACAAACCCCCGTTCCATGTAACGCAACCTAGTGGCCCTCGGAGGATGTTATGAAGCTCCTAAGACTTCTGGCCACCATTATTCTTGTCTCTGCCGTTGCGTTTGGCGGAAACAACAAGCCTTCTCTCAGCACCTACAAAACTGTCAGCACGATCGCTTCGACCATTCCCGCCAATGGAGATATTAACCCTTACGGGGTGGCGCGCGTGACGCAAAGCGTTGGGAACCTGGTCGCGGGTAACATCCTGATCAGCAATTTCAACAGCAGCGCAAACCTTCAGGGAACCGGGACGACGATTGTGCAAATCTCGCCCACCGGAACGCAAACCTTGTTCGCGCAAATCAATGCCTCGACTCTTCCGGGACCGTGCCCGGGCGGCGTCGGCCTGACTACGGCCCTGTCGGTATTCCAGACGGGATGGGTGATTGTGGGCAGCCTGCCAACGACGGATGGAACTTCCGGAACAGCTCAGGCCGGATGCCTGATCGTGCTCGATAGCACAGGCAACGTGGTGGAAACGTTCTCGGATGCGAACATCAACGGTCCGTGGGACATGACGTCATACGAAGCCAATGGCCTCGGATATTTGTTCTTTACCAATGTCCTGAACGGTACGCTGCGCGGTGGCGGCACGATCGTTCATGACGGAACGGTGGTTCGCCTGGTGGTCACAGACACATCAGAGTCGATGCCGACGGAAGTATCGGAGACAATTATCGGATCGAAGTTTGAAGAGCGTACCGATCCCGCGGCACTGGTGATTGGACCGACCGGTGTGGCGCTCGATCCCGTGGGCGACATTCTTTATGTCGCCGACAGTCTTACCAATCGAGTGCAGGCCATCCATGACGCTCTGGTGCGCACCACGAGTGCGTCCACTGGCGTGACGGTTTCGACCGGCGGATTCCTGAATGATCCGCTTGGACTCACCCTGGCTCCCAACGGAAATCTGGGAGTCGTGAACGGCAATGATGGCAACATCATTGAGATCACTCCCGCCGGCGCGCAGATCTACCATCAACTGATCGACAGCAGCGGATGTCCTCCGGGAGCGGGAGCGCTCTTCGGATTGGTGGTAGTGAAGAATCAAGGCGTTTATTTCGTCGATGACGCGACCAATACATTGAACTTGCTGAAGTAGTTCCTGGAGCCGTCCCTTCGCGGCCTGACTTCTGCCCCTCCGGACAGATTCGGGCCGCGTTTTTTTGCCCCGTTGGTCCACCTCCTGGGCCTGTTGATCCCTGAGCGGTTGCACAAATGAGGCGCTTGCCCGCATGCTTAGGTGCCATGAAAACCCTCTCTCAATTCCCTTTGCTGATCTTGTTTGCGGCATTGAGTTCTATCGGGTCGATTCGAACTGCCCGCCGGAGGGCAAGCGACTCCCATGACTTACACGATTGAAGGCAAGCAGTATGTCGTCATTGCTGCGGGAGGGCACGGGAAGTTGCGGACTAAGCAGGGAGATTATGTGCTGGCGTTTAGTTTGCCGTAGAACCGGGAAGGGCACGAGTTCCACTCGTCCCCGTCGTGATTATTTTCCTACATAGCTGACGCGCCAGATTGTGTTCGATCCGTCGTCTGAGACCAGGAGCGATCCATCGGGTGCTACAGTGATGCCCACGGGACGTCCCCAGACGTTGTTGTTATCGACCACGAATCCGGTGAGGAAATCTTCATACTCGCCGGTGGCATGTCCGGTTTGATGAAGAGGCACGCGAATGACTTCGTATCCTGCGCGCACCGACTTATTCCACGAACCGTGTTCCGAGGCGAAAATGTCTCCCGCATATTCTTTGGGAAACTGATGGCCGGTGTAGAAAGTCATTTCTAGTGACGCGTTGTGCGGCTGCAGAATCACATCGGGCGTGATGACCTTGCTTTGCAATTCGGGATGCTTGCCCTGATGTCGCGGGTCTTGATGTCCACCCATGTACCACCACGGCCAGCCGTAGAAGCCTCCGTCCTGCACGTGCGTGATGTAGTCGGCGACCAAGTTGTCGCCCAGCCCGTCACGTTCGTTGACAGAACACCACAGCTCTCCAGTCTTGGGGTTTACGGCAATGCCCACGGGATTGCGGATGCCGTAGGCGTAGATCCTCAGGCCCGATCCGTCGGGATTGAACTCGAGAATGTCGGCGCGGTTTCTTTCTTCAGGAGTCGTATCGGGATCGTCGACGTTTGAGCCCGAGCCCACAGCGACGAACATCTTGCTGCCGTCGAGCGAGAATTGAATGTCGCGGGTCCAGTGTCCGCTGCCATGAGGGAGGTCCGCGACGTGTTGCGCTGCTCCTCGTGCCTTAAGATCCCCGTTCTCATACGGAAACCGGACCACCGAGTCTGTATTCCCCACGTAGACCCACTGCGGGTTAGGACCAGGAGGATAGAAATTAATTCCGAAGGGACGGTTCAATCCCGTAGCGAAGACTTGGGTCTGTTCCGGCTTGCCCTCGCTGGTCATTCCGCGAAATATTTTGATCTCGCCGCTTTCGCCTTCCGCCAGAAAGATATCGCCGTTGGGAGCGGTGCGAAGCAGTCGCGGATTATCGAGTCCGGTCGCATACTGTTCGACTTTGAATCCGGGCAGCGATTTGGGCCATGCGTTGGCGGGTCGAGGAACGATCTGCGCCCCGCGGTTGGCTGACCTGGTAGCGTAAGGGGCTGGCAGATCCTGCACCGTGATCTTGCGAATCTTTCCCGGTTCTTCAAAGCGGTAGTCGGTGAAAGGCGCGGGCGGCGGTGGTGCGTTGGTTCTATCGGCGGGGGCCGCGGGAGCGGCGGCCACCGGTGCGCTCGCCCCGGACTTTAGCGTTCTGACGAAGGTGATAATTTGCCAGCGCTTGTTCTCAGGCAGGATGGCCCATGCGGGCATGCCGTTGGCTGCGTCGCCTTTGGTGATGTACCAGAACATTTCTCCGTCTTTGGCGGACTCGACTGCCTTGCTCGTCAGCGGCGGAACGTTGCCGGTTCCCTTGCCTGTCGGCCCGTGGCAGGAGCCACAATTCATCGCATACAACTTCGCTCCGTTACTGGCTGCAGCCGCACTGCCGGCGTAGGGATTTTTCATCTCAGCCGCAGATGCGGGTGCCTGATGGAAGCTTGAGTTCTGCGCGAATGCAAAACTGCAGAAGAGCAAGACACTAAGAATTCGGATTTCAGCTTTCAACGTTCTCACACCTCGCAAAGATTAAAGCTAGAGATGCGGATTGATGGATGCGGGTTCATATCTGACCCGAAGGAATTAGGCAAATCAGATGACTAAGAACTAAGAACAAGGAGGGACGCGCCAGCGTTCCGCCGATAGATTTACAGCGGCTACGATAGTTCGACGCGGAAATCAATTGCGATGGTTTGTTGCTGTTCAGGCCGGCGGCCGCGATTCTCCGAGCTCGAGAGTGGTGCGATTGCAAACTCCTGCTGCGCCCAGTCGTTCTTCTCCCGTGTCTTCCGAAGACACTTCTCTAAGAGCTTTCACCTAAGGTCGCCCCCGTATGGCGATTTTCCTCAAGCATGTCGAATTTGCGTTCCCCTACAAAGTCTCGCCATGACAGACCCTCTCGCAAACCATAGAGGCTTGAGCCGCATTCGGCGGTTGGCGAAGCGGTTGCAATTTAGAACCCGAGTCTTAGTCCACACAGGAGGAAGACATTCGGTATATGAAAAACATTCAATTACGTCCCACATATCCGTTGTTTTTGATGACCTTGATGGCACTACTCTGGTTTGCAATGCCGGCGAGCGCGCAAGGGGCGCCCACCGCGGACCGCAACGACATCACTCGCTCAGAGGTAGCCACGTTCGATCAGTTTCTTGACAGCCATCCGGAAACCGCTGAGCAGCTGCGCAAAGATCCTTCGTTGATCAACAACAAGGAATTTATCGAAGGACACCAGAACCTGAGAGAGTTCCTGGAGCAGCATCCTGAAGTTCGTGAGGAATTGAAGGAAAACCCCGACTCGTTCATGCACCACGAACAGCGATTTGAGCGACGCGAAGACGATCGCGACCGAGACCGCGATCGTGATCGCGATCGCCGTGATAACGACCGGGGCGCGGTGGCGAAGTTCGATCAGTTCCTCGACAGCCATCCAGAGACTGCCGAGCAGTTGCGCAAAGATCCTTCGCTCATCAACAACAAGGAGTTCATCGCGGGACACCAGAATCTGAAGGATTTCCTCGAAGACAACCCTCAGGTTCGCGAGGATTTTAAGGAAAATCCGAATGCGTTCATGCACCAGGAAGATCGCTTTGACCGCACCGGTGACGATCGCGATCGCGACGTAAACCGCGGACAACTAGCCAGCTTCGACCGCTTCCTCGATTCGCATGAGGAGATCGCGGAACAACTGCGAAAGAATCCGAGCCTGGTAAACAATGAAGAATTCGTAGAGAAGCATCCGGCGCTGCATGAATATTTGCAGCAGAATCCGGGAGTGCGCGCGGATCTAAGCCAGAATCCGAACGCTTTCCTGCACCAGGAGCAGCGCTTCGACCAGCGTGAAAATATCGCCGACCGCCGTTCGCTTGATCCGGATATGACAAGCTTCCACGAGTTCCTTGGCGATCATTCGAACGTCGCAGAGCAACTCTCACGCGATCCTTCGCTGGCCAAGAACCAGGAATTTCTGGAGAGCCATCCTGAACTTCAGCAGTACCTGAAGACACATCCTGGAGTGCAGCAACAACTGGCGCAGAACCCGCAGGTTGTGATGAAGTCGGCGCAGCCGATGACGAACGGTACCCCGGCGACCAATCCGGCCAAACCGCCACAACCTGAACAGAAACCCAAGCAATAACCGTCCGGCGTATGAGGGGAGGCCGCTCGCGGCCTTCCCTTTAATGCTGGATTAAGGAAATTTGCGAAGACGGAGACAACATGAACATCAAGATTTATGTGATTCCGGCAATTCTTCTGGCGTTGGCGCTCCCTGGAGCGGTGTCCGCCAAGGCCAAGAGAAAGCACGCAGAGCGCGGCATGCTCGAGAAGATGGAAGCAGTTCCGTGCGGCGCCAGAGAACGAGGCCTTACCGGGTTGGGCAGCGTATTCGGCTCAGCCGGGATCGAGCACGTCAATTCAGATGAGAAGCTATGCCCGCAATACTTGCTTCGCACCGACGAGATGGAGTATCACATTCGCCCGACGGACGGAAAGCATCCCGTAGTTTTGCCGATAGGCAAAGAGGGCGAGTTCAAAATCAAGAAAGACCGCATGTTCCTCAAGGTGCCTGACGGAGACCGCAAAACGAGAACTTATCAAGTCGTGGCGATGAAACCCGTGAACACTGGCGAGAACACTGGGGAGGAAGCGGCCAAACCGGTCAACAAACCAAACTCTGACAGGCTGGCAGATTCGGCGCCCAAGCCGCAGGTGAGAACCGACCCGGCAAATCCGGCGAACTCAACTCCTCCGGTGACTCCGGCTCCCTTGGTCCCGCCGCCCAATAGCACGGATCCTCCACATTTGTGAGGCGGAGAGAACCCGCTCCGGCCAAGCGCGCCGGGGCGGGAAACCTTACGAATTACGGGGAAATTGATTGGGCTGGCGGAGAGATCTGTTGGGGTGGGAGACGGGAATCGAACCCGCAACGTCCGGAGCCACAGTCCGGTGCTCTGCCAGTTGAGCTACTCCCACCGCGTCTAGGAATTATACAGCGGATGTTCGGCTTCGGGCGTCTGCTGGGGCCCGGCACCTGCGAGTCTAGTCTCTCTCAGCAAGAATACGCTGCAGGCCAGCGTCGCTCGCAGACACCAAAGGCGCGCGGAATGCGACTCAAATGCTGGCGGAAAGAGCGCCTGTGGCGCGACGAAAAGCGCACTTAGCAACAAGACAGACCAAACGACCCAGCGAAAGCGAGGAAGCAACAGCTGGAGCGTGAAACCGAAGCAGAGATAACAGCAAAAGAACAGTGCGTCCAGCGCCGTGCCGATTCCCGTATCCCGCCAAAATATGTTCGAGATCAATGGGTAGGTGAATAACAAACCTAACAATAGAAACGCGTACCTGACAGTCGTCCGTTTTGCCACAGTAAATGAACGGACGGCGAAAAGATTGTTGCGGGAAAAGAGCATCGCAAAGAATGTCGACAATACATCTCTCGATCTCTCACAGAGGCGGATCTTGGCGAGGAAAAGGCTCAAACTTGCGCTAACGCCTGTTAGCCTCAGCTATCGGCATCCTCACCAACTGCTGCTAAAATCCGCCGCATGGCACTCAGTCTGATTGGAATACCATCCCGCATAGCTTTCTTCGTGTGCGGAATCGTCGCCATCTTTTTGGGCAACGCGTATAGGATGTTCAGACCTTTTGATCCTACCCTTCAAGGTACATGGCTTCTGTTATCGATTGCTTTGATAGCAGTTGGCGGATTTGCTGTGGTTTTGGCTCTGCTCCCAACCTCATGGTTGACTAGTCTTTTCAAAATCGAGTCGAGAAGCGAACGTTTCTCATTGGTTCCGATCAAGATGTTGGGAGTGTTCGCCGTATTTTCTTACCTCTGGACTGCGGCACTGTACTTCGCTCCACATGGTTGGCACCCAGCGCCCCCGTTGGTGTACTCGTATTGTCCTGCCTGCGTCCTGACGATAACGGTTGATCCTTCGTTTAGCTCCGTCTTGATGTTGCTAGCTCCGTTGGATGCAGCAGTCTACGGCTCGCTTGGGGCCGTCTCGGGATGTACGTTTATTGCCATTCGCAATCATCGTTGTCGATAAATCTTTAAGCCAAGAGGAGATGCCCGTTTCTCGGCTCGATCACCTAGTCCTTTCATCGCGGAAACGATGGTTCTTGTCGCCGTCTGATTTCCGGGCGGACTGGCACTTCTGACAGTTTCGAGAGGAGGATAAGCCCTATACGTTCGGCTGCACGCACGAGTGCGTGGCCATGCCGAGTCTGCGGGCCTCGCAATATGTGCGGGCTTCAACAGAAAAAGACTGCCAGCCGGGTTCAAACAACATTGGGCCACTTCCGGTCCGAACTCGGCTAAGTGACCTTTTGCGGCAATCGTTGACGGCCCACGTTTTCGTGCGATCAACCGGAGAAGCAGGATGCCCGTACAGAGGTTTTCATCCTTCGACGCGTTCTTTGACGCATTCCGGTTTGCAAGTATGCGCCCGATGGTTCTCGGGCCCGCGGGTGAAAAATGGGTGCTCACCAGCCTGGTTCTCAACAATTTAAGCATTCAATGGGGACAAGCAGAAGCGAAAGCAGTCGTAGAGGGAGCCCCGAGGGCGGCCGGCATCTCCATCTTCCTTCCGACTCGGGCGCCCGAGGCATGGTGGTGCAATGGGCGTCAGTGTGACGAATTCTCGCTGATGGTCGATGCGCCGGGCGCCGATTTCTGCTTATCCGCAGCTAACACTCCGAGAAGTTGGTGTGGTCTCTATATTCCGAATCAAGTGCTGGCGGACGCAAACGGAGATGTGACAACCGCCGTCGATTCCAGGCGTGGCTTTTTCCAAGTGTCACGTCAAGCGGATCACGAGGTTTCGATCCATCGTTGGGCAGCTCGAAGCGCTAGTTCAGGAAGCGCCTAGCGCCTTGGAATCAGCCGCTGGGCAAAGGGCAGCGGCCCAGAAACTGCTCCGCGAAGTCCGCAAGTTGCTTGCCGCGCCGCACACCTTCGAACCCACACGTGGCCGCCACGTGCTGTCGCGAAGGCAGATCATTCGCATGGCTATGGATTTCGTTGAACAGCACGACCTCGATTGTCTATCCGTGGAACAGCTCGCTATTGCGGCAGGTGTGTCTGAGCGTACGCTTCGTGATGCGTTTCAGCACTACTTCGGTGTCGGACCAGTGCAGTATCTGAACATGAGAACTCTTCACCAGATTCGGAGAGCACTCAAAACGGCAGATCCATCGCGCGCGACAGTCAGCGACATTGCCACGCAGTTCGGTGTCTGGCACTTCGGCCGCCTGGCCCAGGACTACCGCTTCCTCTTCGGTGAACTCCCTTCCCAGACGCTGCGCCACCTGCATTAAGTGGCCGTGACGGGCGCTTCTGCGAAGCAGGAATTTAATGGAAGACAAGTCCGTTTTGCCCGGCAGGTTGGGGACGGACAAATTTCCTCAATTTTGCCGAAACTGGATAGACACATTCCATAACCTACCTATATTTTCGCAAGCAATTCGCTTGTGATTCGCAGCTAAATCACTGGTGATCGATTGATGGAGAGTACCGCCATGATCAGGCCCCAGGACATTGGATCACTTACAGAGTTTCAGCGTAACACGCAGGCCCACCTGAAAAGACTGAAGCGGACTGGTCGCCCCGAATTACTGACGGTGAATGGGAAGGCTGAGGTAGTCGTACAAAATGCCTCGGCATATCAGCGATTGATCGAGTCACTAGAAAAGCTCAAGCGCGATTCGCTTAAGAGGACCTGATTTCAAAGATCTGGCAGTTAACAGAGTTGGACCGAGTGAATTGGCCCGCGAATGAAAAGGGCTACGAAGCTAGTAAATATTTTACTGAGGTCAAGACGATGACCCACCGTTCCCGCATTCTGATTGCCGACGACCACAACCTGGTGGCGGAGATGTGCAAGAGAATTCTCGAAACTGAATTTGATGTCGTCGGAGTGTGTGGTGACGGCCACGCCTTAGTGCGTGCCGCCTGTGAATTGCGGCCAGATGTAGCGGTAATCGACATTGCCATGCCCATTCTCAATGGACTGGACGCAGGACGGCAACTGAAACGAACGCTGCCCGCAGTCAAGCTGGTCTATCTGACCATGAATCCTGACGTTGAAGTAGCGGCCGAAGCCTTCCGGCGCGGCGCCTCAGCGTACTTGCTGAAGACCTGTGCCGCAGCCGACATAGTGCTTGCAGTGCGCGACGTGCTGCGTGGCAAATCCTATATCTCCAAGGCCCTGCCCCGCGACACCATCGATTTCATGCGCCGGCAGGACAAGGAACTCGTCGAGGAAGCCGAACTGCTGACCCACCGCCAGCGAGAAGTGCTGCAGTTGCTGGCTGAAGGCAAAGTGATGAAGGAAGTGGGCGACATTCTGAACATGACAGCTAGGACGGTGGCCTATCACAAGTACCGGATGATGAACCTGGTGGGCGCGAGAAGCAATGCCGAACTAGTCAAGTACGCAGTCAGGAACCACATAGTGGCCGCCTGACTTCTGCGAATGGTTGTGAGTTGAGAGGACAGTTCTTGTCAGGGGTTGCACTCCATAAATGAGTGCCTGAACTAAACGAGGAATTAAAGAGGAATAAAAGGAGCTAAGATGAGCGCTGAAAACAAGGATACGAAGACAGCAGTAGCGAGCCAAGACGTCAACCCCTACGGCGGAGGCAGCACGGGCCTGCAGTTCCCGCCCTACTACAAGCCGACGCCGTCCGTCCGCAGTCGGATGAACTACTTCCCCGGCAGTGAGCCGATCGGGAAGGACGAGATGCGCATCTCGTTCGTCGGCAGTTGCCCTTTCCCGCCAAGGCGTAACCAAGCTGGCACGTGCATCATGATTGAACTGGGCAACGGCGACCGCTTCTTCTTCGACTTCGGCCCGGGCTGCGTCAAGAACATCCTCGCCATGGGAGTTCCCGTCCCCAGCATTAACGACATCTTCATTACTCACCTGCACGTCGACCACTACCACGACTTGTCCTATCTCCTCCCGTTCTCGGCGTGGGCTGGGCGGTGGAAAGAACCGCTGCGCGTGACCGGGCCCTCGGGCCGCACACCGGAAATGGGCACGAAGGCCATGGTTGCGGGCATGAAGCAGATGCTCAAATGGCACCTGGACGCATTCGATGCCTGCCCGATCGGACAGGGCTATGAGGTCGAGGTTAACGAGTTTGACTGGAAGGACGAGAACGGTATCTGCTACGAGAAGAACGGCGTCACGATCCGCCATTGGCGGCGATCGCACGTTAAGGACGGCGCCTCGGCCTACCGCCTCGACTGGAACGGCCTTTCGTTCGTGTGGACTGGTGACGGTCGGCCTGACGATCTGACAGCAAAATACGCCAAGGGCGTCGACGTTTTCGTGACCGAGCTCCAACCCGATCTGGCGCACATTAATCTGCTGAAGTATGGGTTGCCCGAATTCCTCTTTAACTACACCGTCGACATCCACCATACATTGGCATACGCCACAGGCTACCTCATCAACCAGGTTAACCCTCGCGTAGGTATGGCCACGCACCTTGCCTTCGATAACGACACGCTCAACGAGCAAACTGCAGACGTTCGCACCCACTGGAAAGGGCTCTTCCTCTACGGCGCACCGGATGTGGTGACGCTCAACGTAACCAAGGATGCGATCTGGCACCGGGATGCCGTGCTGCCCGGATTCGCAGGTCAGTCCTTGCCGAATCCCACCGTGCTATTCGGCGACCCTCTGCCTCTCGACACTGGCATGGGTGTCGTGCCGCAGCCGAGGCTGCCGCGCGAGCAGCAGCAGGAGCAACGTACGCGTGACCTAGAAATTGATCCGCATAAGTACTATCCGCCGGAGCTTTACCGTGAGCCGCTCACCCATCTCCCGAACCCGCAACTGGTCAATCTGCTTGATATGGCAAAGGCCATGGGAATCGATCTGAGTCAAATGATGAAAAATATGCCCAAGCCCGCAGATCCAATTAAGCCGAAAGTAGCTTAGCGGTGTGGTCCTGGCGTCCCGTCGCGGTTGTAGCGGCGGGGCGCCGGGGTTGTTTTGCACGATCGAGTTTTTTTGTGCGGACGTTCTGAGAGGAAAACCTACATCATGGAAATCATTGACGACAACGGCAAGACTGTTCCGATCACAATCCTGACTGGCTTTCTTGGGGCAGGAAAAACCACGCTGCTGAATCGCATCCTGACTGGCAATCACGGTCTGCGCGTTGGCGTCCTTGTCAACGACTTTGGCTCGATCAACATCGACGCCGAACTCGTCGTTGGCGTCGACAATAACATGATCAGCCTGGCCAACGGCTGCGTCTGCTGCGAGATTCGTGACGACCTGATCGAGTCGGTTGTGGCCCTGCTGGCGCGTCCGGAGAAGATTGAATACATCCTGCTCGAAGCCAGCGGCGTCGCAGACCCCGGCGGTATTTTCGCGACCTTCAGTGATTCCAGTCTGCGGGATCGCATCCGTCTCGACAGCGTCATCTGCGTGGTGGATGCAGACCAGGTTTTCGCGCACCCAGAGTACCCGCCGTTGCTGGACCTCAAGCTGCGCCAGGTCGGGTTTGCGGACATGCTGATTCTCAACAAGGTGGACCTCGCCGGTCCCGAGCAAGTCGAGAAAGTCAAGGCCTGGCTCGACGAGCATTTCAGCCGTCTTCGCATCGTCGAGACTAATTACTGCGAAGTGCCCTACGAGATCCTCTTGGGTGTCGGGCGTTTTGATGCGGCGCGAGCAGCGCTCAACCGGCATCCCGCTGGGCAAAGCTGCACCGACTCGACCTGCTACGACGATCACCATGCGCACGATCATCACTCGAAGGTTTTCAGCACCTGGAGCTACCAGACGGATCAACCTCTGTCGCTGGAAGCGTTGCGGGAAACGATGCGTAAGTTGCCGGGGACCATTTACCGGGCCAAAGGAGTCATATACAACGCTGACGCACCACAGCGTCGGGCCGTGCTGCAGGTAGTCGGCCGGCGCGTGGACATCTCGTTACAAGGAGAATGGGGCGAGCGCGCACCCCGCACGCAGATCGTAGTCATCGGGGCCCCCGACGGCATTGACCCGACGATGCTCGGTCATCAGTTCAACATGACGGTAGCGCCGAATCAGGAAGGCAGGGCGATTGTCCCCACACTGGGATAGTGTTTCTGACCTACGTGAAAGCACGTTGTTGACGATACATCCGCATAACGCTCATTGACAGGGCGGGCTTATGCTGACCCTCATTTCGCCGGTTATACGCGTGCTCATGGCATTTATCTCGACGTGAGATGCAGAGACTATGTTCCCTATTGACTTCTGCCCGCTCTCGGCCTAACGTTCCCGCCCAAGAAAGTATCGAACCAGGGGTTCGGCTTCGCCGTCACCCCTTCCACCGTTTCTCCCCGGGTTTTGTACGTCTGACGAAAAAGCTGTAAACGCTCTGACAGCGCAGGAACGATCAACTTCTCTCCGTCCCGCTGCAGAGCTGGGAAGCCCCGTCCAGGAATCGACCGCGAACATCAGGCCCTTCGACTCTCATTGCTCGGAGGTTCGTATGCGCGTCCTGCATTTCTCAAGAGTGATTGCCACAGTTCTGTTTTGCCTGGCCTCTCTTCCTGCTTTCTCCCAGACCGACACGTGGCTGGGTGGAAGCGGGATGTGGAGCCAAATGGCTAACTGGTCTCTCGATGCTGTTCCTGGGCAAGGAAATGACTGCGTCATTCCTGCCAATTCTGCCCCCAATGTAGATATCAATGGCATCTGTCGCAACTTGACCATTGCCGCCGGCAACGTTTGGCCGATACCCACTTCCCTCCTGATCGTTTACGGCCCCAGCGTGGTGAATCCTGCTAGCGTTACCTTTGGACCTTCCTTTAAAGGAGGCTTATCGATCGGGGGCACGACAGGTCTCACGGTTCCGCTCACCGGCGGCGGCACAATTACGTTGCTGGGACCTAACAACGAGATCGCGGGTAATGTCGGCGGAACGCTCATGAATGTCGACAACCTTATTACAGGTCAAGGTTTCGTAGGGATCGGCGATATAGGGATTATCAATCAGTCGACCATCACGGCCAGCGGGGGCGTACTCAACATTTTCCCGAGCCCTCTGGGCGCGACCAATACTGGAACCATGCAAGCCTCGAGCGGTGCCACGCTGAATCTCACCGATTCTGGTGGTCAAGGTACTATCTTCAACAACACCGGTGGTCTCATCCAAGCGCTTGCCGGAGGGACTGTCACCCTGACCGGGGGCACCATCAGCGGGGGAACCCTTACCAGTGTGGGTACGGGAATTTTCTCCACGCCCGCGGGAGGAGTAAACCCGGCGTGGAAGAACTTAACCAGTAACGCGAACTACCTGATCGTTCCCGGCGGAAGCTCCACGCTGCTTGCAACCATCACTAACAACGGCACCATTCAAGCGCAAGGAGTGTTGTTTATCAGCGGAAGCGTGACCCTGACAGGGACTGGCTCCGTTCCGATGGTGTCCACCGGTAGCATCAACTCTCTCAATGGATCGGGTGCTCTCACCAACCAAAGCTCGATCACAGGATCCGGCGGCATCGGAGACAGTGGCCTCACGGTCACGAACCAAGGCACGATTAACGCCACCGACACCGCGCATCCGCTGATCCTCTCCGGTCTTTCGCTCACCAACACCAAGACCCTGGAGGCTTCTGGCGGAGGCACGCTGCAGATTGCAAACACCGTGAACAATACGGGAGGAACTATTGAGGCGCAGACCGGATCCACCGTGCTGCTTGATTTTGGCACCATCAACGGCGGTATGCTGACCACCAGCGGAACCGGAACCTTCCAAACCATCAGCGGCACTCTCGACGGCACCGTGAACATTCCCACGAACGCCGGACTGTTCACCGTGGCTAACGGCAACTCGCTCCAGATGAAGGGCACGATCAACAATACCGGCACATTCGCCCTCGATTCCACCGGAGGCTGCATCGATCTGGATGCACCGCTCACGCTCACTGGTACCGGCAAAGTCACCATGGCGGGGTCGGCGAACTGCTTTTTGGCTTTCTCCTCTACCTCCACGCTCACGAACCACAACACGATTGAGGGCGCAGGCAGCATCGGTGACTCCAATCCCATGCCCATCGTGAACGCTGGCACGATCCTGGCCAATGTTTCCGGAGGGACACTCATCGTCCAACCGGACTCTGTTGTCGGCTTTACCAACAACGGAATCCTGAGCGTCTTCGCCGGCAGCACGTTAAACGTGAATGGACTCTTCACCAATTTCACCAGCAATACGCTGAAGGGCGGCATTTACTCGGTCATGGGAACCTTTGAATTTCTGAATGCCAGCATCAAGTCGAACTCCGCCAACATCACGCTCACTGGAAGCGCCGCGAAGATTGTTGACACCGCTACCGGTAGCAATGCCTTGAAGAGTTTCTCTATCAATGGCGCGCGCGGAATCTTTTCCCTGCAGATGGGGGCCGCGGTTGGTACGGCGACCAAGTTCACCAATAAAGGAAAAGTCACCGTCGGAACTGGGAGCGCATTCAGCGTGGGCAGCAGCTACACGCAATCCTCGGGAACGACGACCGTTGACGGAACCCTGACCGCACCCACCGCGCTCACCGTTTCAGGTGGCACTCTGCAGGGCCAGGGAACGGTGGTGGCAGCGATGACTGTGAGCGGAGGCTCCGTCACGGTCGGTGACTCAACCAGCAAAGCCGGACTTCTGACTGTTACGGGCAGTTACTCGCAGACCACGACCACCGGCAACCTCAACGTCGCGATCGGAGGCAACACGGTCGGCACCCAGTATTCTCAGCTCGCCGTATCCAATGGGATTGCCCTCGACGGAGTCCTCAATATCAAACTGATCAACGGCTTCATTCCCACGATCGGCAGCACGTTCACCATTATGAAAGGCACCGCTGTCTCCGGGACCTTCTCCACCGTCAACGGCACCAGCATCAATTCCAGCGAACACTTTCAGGTGAACTACAACTCTAATTCCGTAACTCTGAGCGTGCTCTCCGGGCCGTCATAGAAGTACCTCAGTATGATTTGCCCGCGCGAAGCTGTAGCGATTGACGGCCGAGGTCCGCTCTTAGCGGCCCACGCCAACGTATTGGAAGCCCATGGAGCGGAGGCGGCTGGAGTCGAGCAGATTCTTGGTATCGAAGATGAGCGGGCGTTTGAGGGCTTGCTTGATGCGTCCAAAATCGAGTGCGCGGAACTCGGGCCAGCCGGTGCCGACGACGAGTGCGTCCACGCCTTCGGCGGCTGCGTAGGGAGTTTCACAATAGAAGACCGTTCCGTTCAGTTCCATGCGCGCTTCGGGAATCGCAACCGGATCGTAGGCGCGAACGCGTGCGCCTTTCGCGATGAGGCTTTGTGCGAGGCGGAGCGAGGCCGAGCCGGCGACGGAATTCGTGTTGGGCTTAAAAGCCAGGCCGAGGATTCCGACGTCTTTGTTCTGCACTGATTTGACTACGGCGGAAATCTTGTCGACCATCTGCTCAGCGAGATTCTGATTCACTTCGCGCGCGGCGCTTAGCACTTTTAACGAGACTCCGTTGGCGCGGGCGAGCTCGGCGAGCGAGTCCATGTCGGTCTCGGCGAACAGGCCGCCCATGCCGGCACCCGGCTGCAGGCAGCGCGGTGCGATTTTCTTGTCGAGACCCAACGCGAGAGCGAGATTGACCGCATCTGCATTCACCCGTTCGCAAAGGCTCGCCAGTTCATTGATGAACGAGATCTTGGTGGCGACGAAGGCGGTAGCAGATTCGCGAACGAGTTCCGCGGTTTCGTGGTTAGTGACAATCACGGGAACGCCGCGCATCACCAGGGGATGAAAGATTTGTTTGATCGCCAGGACCGCCTCGTTCGAGGGAGTGCCCAGAATGATGCGATCGGGCCAGTTGAAGTCCTCCACAGCGCAGCCGGGGGTAAAGAACATGGGCTGGGAAACGATGGTGGCCTTCAATTTTTCTTCTTTCAGACGCTTCTCAACTCCGGCGGCGGAGCCTACTGAGACGGGCGTGACCAGCGAAAGCACCGGAGGCTTGGTCGCCGAGCGCGCGATGCGGACGGCAAGATCGGACAAATGCTGTGGCGAGTCTTCCGCAAGAAAGATGACTTGGGCTTTGCGCGCAAACGATTCCATATCGGTCGAATAAATCAACCGTCCCGAGCGCACATTGCGCTTGATGACCTCGGTCAGATTCTTTTCAAAGAAGGGGACGTTCCCTTGCGCCATCTCAACCATGCGGGAACTATCGGGATGGCAGCAGATGACCGGGGTGCCGAAATCGGCGAGGCAGGCAGAGATGACCGTGCCCAGGTATCCCGAACCATAGACGCCGATTTGCATAGGGGCTCCGGCTACCGACAGTCCTGAAAGCCGCCTGGGAAGCGGCATTTACCCATGTACGAAAGGGCACACCCACTTTCTGGTGTACGCCCGCCAAACTGGGTTGGCAACGCACGATAGGGACTTGTACTTGGGGGAGTGTCCTCATGATTTTGGGCGAGGGGGAGAGTGGTCTTTCGATTGTTGCTAGCGCCCGGCGCGGGAAACCAGCGTGCGGCCCAGGGGGACGGGGGAGAGATCGACCCAGCGGTTTTCCTTTTCTTCGCGAACGAAGGTGAGTTCCTTGATCTCGATGCGCCGCAGGCCTTCGAAGGCGGCCCAGCGTTCGCGGGCGATCTGATGCGCCAACCGTGCCTGCTTTTCATCGTTGAACTTCGCGATCGTGATGTGCGGCATGTAGGGAAACTCTTCCCGGGACATCAGCGCTCCCGAGTTCAGGCGATCGTGGAGTTCGCGGAGACGGTACCCGGCGCGGGCGATGCGTACAAAGACGGTGGGAGTGGCAGGACAGAAGGTTTCGATGTCGCCCACGGCGATCTCGAAAGGATCAACCTTGCTGCAGACATCCTCTAAAAGCTCGGTGGCCGCGAATTCGCTGGCCTGCAGAGTACGGGGCGGAAGCACGGTGACATGGGCGGCGAGGTGGGGCAAGGCGGGATGCAGTTCGCGGCGCAGAGACTCAACGAACTGGCCGACCGGGCTCTTCACGTACGCGACCAGGGAATAGCGCGGGGCCTGCATCATCGCGTGGGCATTATAACGCGGTCAAGACAGCTTGTGCGACGGCAGATTAGCGGGGGCGGAAAGGTCAGTTATAATCGAGGAAGACCTTCAGGGAGTCGGGGCGTAGCGCAGCCTGGTAGCGCACCTGCCTTGGGCGCAGGGGGTCCGCGGTTCAAATCCGCGCGCCCCGACCAGATAAAACCCGACGTTGGACCTCCGGCGCCGGACCTCAGCAAAACCCAAGTCCTCGGACAGTAGGTGCGAGATTCGCCTTGGGGTGCGCGCGAATAAGATTAACCATGGGTTCGCCGACATCAACGGAGTATTTACGAGTGTGGATTTTCCCGGAGCAACCGATACACAAGTCTTTGGAGTGAACTCCAGCGGCACAATCGTGGGGAGATACACAGACGCATCAGGGATCATTCACGGCTTCGAAGGAACTCCGTAAGGGCCGCAACTATTCCTCTCGTAATCAAACGGAATTGTTTCGCGTGAGTTGGCGAAAAATCGCAATTACACTCAAAACCCTGACTGAGTCGAGTTTGCTGTCTTGACAGAGCCACCGAAGAGCGGGTCACAGACTCGGTCAACTATTTCCATTACTGTCTCCACCTGTGATACAGCTCCGAAGATCACGGCGGCCATGGGGAGGGACAAAGCCTTTGGTGTTTCAAGTGCCAGTAATGCTTGCGCTACGTCTAGGGAGGGCATGGAAAACTCCTGAAGGGTGTGTTCGTGAGAAATTTGCCTCACAACTATTGGATTTTGCAGTGCGAAGCATCGTTGCTTCAATACGGTCCATTCCCAATTACGAAAGTACAATGTCCTGCGCACAGGGCATAGTTGTCGATAAATTCCGATCTCTAACAATGTCGGCGATGTCAAGCAGTCTTCGAGCACACGACTGCGTGCACTCGTAAAAGAGCGCCATTTCGCTCTCGAAGATGCTTTGCACGTTCCAACCTAGGCTCGCTTCCAATCGTTGGGGTCAGGAACTCAGTCCGACCCAGCCATCTCTTCGATCCCCAACTGCGATCATGATTACTTGTTCAAACTCCCCAGTGAGGGGAGCGGGATGGCCAATCTGACGGCCCCCAAAACCGTCTGTTCTTGGACTACTCGCCGCCAATTAGGTGAAGCTTTACGTTCCTTTTCCGCCCCTTAAGGCGTATGATTTTGTTCCTCGCCGCTGATGGCGTTGCAGAGTTCTTAGTTTCCCCTGTCCACCAGCTTCCCGACGAGAAGCGGCCCTTCGAGCCTTGGGATTTCCAAACAAACGGGTGCGTTCCCCTCGATCTTTGTCGCCCAGACGCAGCTGCCTCACAACCTCGCTGGGCACATTCGATCAGGGACGCCACCCAACGTTCGTAACGAACCATCACGTGCGCCTCTTGGGGGGCGCTGGAAAGGGCCGCTCACGCGGCTCCGGGTGAGTCACATGACGTACAAACACAATTGGTTCTGCAAGTTGTCACTCTGTGTTGCGGCGTTTGCGGTGGCTTTTGTCCCAACTGCCATTGCCGCTAATCAAACCGTAGCTCTTGTACCGATAGGCTCGGGTAGTCAAACCGGCCAGGTGGTGGTCACGGAAACCAGTGGAGGCGTAACCTTGGAGCTTACAGTTTCTGGTCTCACTCCAAACACGGTGCACAGCTTCTGGCAAGTCTTCGACACAACCAAGCCGCCCTTCCTCACCGATGCTGTATTGGGGCTGGCGGTAGTGACGGACAAGAATCTAGGGACTCTAGCAGCCGTCCGTCCCAACACTCCAGCGGTGGACGATCGATCGGGATTTAAGGGCGGTACGGGATTGGACCCCAACGGCTTCGTCACTGACGCGAACGGAAACGCGAAACTCACGGTCAAGCTCAATTACGATCCCACGAAACCGGGAATGGCTCCCATTGTGCTTGCGGGACAGGGGGAAACCGTCCAGGTAGCTCCGGTAACCGGGCCAGGCGCATGCGTGGCGACGCCGGGAAGTTCTTACAACGCTTTGGTTGACTCGGCGTATGTCCGCCAATACGACAGCTCTCGCAAGGAGGCGAGTTTCCAGATACACGACGGATTTTTCCGGGCAAAACTCGTCCGTGGGACAGTAGCGAGCTTTGTTGTGGTCCAACATCTTGACGGATTGACCCATGGGCATGTTCCGGGAGTTATGTTCGCGGTGAGCGGCTGCGGAGACCATGTTGGCAAGCTAATCGGCACCGTTGTCGTAGAGTGAGTCAGGGCTAAGTGTTTTGCAGGTAGGGGCTTCAGACGTGAATTCACCCTAAACGAAGCCCCTAGCTTTTTCAAGGCCCGCTACGCGGTTCCCTTCTGCCGCGATGATTGTTCTTCAAAAAGAGCGGAGATGCCAAGCTCCACAAAGGCGACACGGTTGATGTTGAACCAACGCGAGCACCCTCGAATAATCAGACCCTTTCCCAACCGCTCTCCTGTTCTACAACTCGAACCAACCGTTAACTGTCGAAAAATCCCGTTAGCACTCATTGGCCTGGCATTCCAGCCGAGGGGATTGGATGTAGAAAAATGAGCGAGGCTTTGTAAGAGAATCTCAGATACCGATCTTCAACGCGATCCTGCCAGCAATGAAGAAAACCGTCGCGAACGCGAATTGAGCCCGCCCTGAAACGGCGACGCCCGTCAATCGTTTCACAATCCAAGCTGTGAGCGGACATGCTGAAATCCCTGACGCCAGCGCGAACCAGCCGTTCGTAAGTGGCCATGGACCTCTCGTGAAGAGGAGCCACAGACCACCACCGCCCGCCATCGCTCCCCACATCCAGCCGGCGAACTGGCCGAGCATAGTGACCCATCTCTGCGGAGCGACGGTGTGCTCGGCATTCGGTCCGCTAGCGTCATTCGGCATCGAAGCGCGCCCTCAGGGCAGCCTATCACGCCGGCCAGAAAAAACCCGACGTTGGACCTCAGGCGTCGGACCTCAGCCACCTTCAACATCCCGGATTATTCAGTTTTCTGCCACCTGGGAATAGCCCTGTTCGTATCCGGCGACGAAGGATTGGCGATCGGTGGAGTTGTTCCAGCGCCCGGCGGCCAGGTGGTGGCGTTGGCCGTGGGAACGGTCGAGATGTCCGACGAAGAGTCCGTCGCGGTAAGCGCCATCGGTGGCGTGAAAAGCATCCCCTGTGTTGAGGCTGGGAGCAGTGTTACGGCTGGAGGCGGCGGTGGCGAGCAAAGCGGCGATGATGACCAGGGTGTAGTGAAACGGTTTCATGTCAGTCCTCCGATGTGAAGCTGTCGCGACTGTAACGTTCCAACAACTGGGGAATGTCAGCGGGAGGTCATGGAAATGCAAAAAGAAAGTCGTCAGTCTTCGGTCGTCAGTCTTCAGCTATTAACAACTTGGAGACAATTGACCTGCCGGTGAAATTTCACCTAATGTCGTTTAAATCTTTTCCTGTGAATCCCAAAAGGCTCGCTGACATCTAAAATGACACCCCAAGGAATTAATCTTCATGGCAAAACCTGTTCTTTTGACGGTAGATGACGATCCCGAGGTGTTGCGGGCGATTGAACGCGATCTGCGGCAGCACTACGCGGACCGCTTTCGGATCATGCGGTCAAGCTCGGGTAAAGCGGCTCTGGAAACCCTGAAGCAACTGAAGGTTCGCAACGAGGCGGTTGCCCTGTTGCTGGCCGATCAGCGCATGCCGCAGATGGATGGCGTCGATTTTCTCGGCGAAGCGATGGATCTGTATCCCGATGCAAAGCGGGCCTTGCTTACGGCGTACGCCGACACCGATGCCGCGATCAGTGCCATCAACAAAGCCAAGCTGCATCACTACTTTCTGAAGCCGTGGGATCCGCCGTCGGAGAATCTCTACCCTGTGCTCGATGATCTGCTGAGCGACTGGCTGGCGTCGTTCCGTCCGAGCTTCGAAGGGTTGCGGGTGCTGGGCACGCGGTGGGCTCCGAAATCGTATGAGCTTCGCGACTTTCTGGCGCGGAATCACATTCCCTATGAGTGGATCGATGTCGAGTCGGCGCCAACCAACCCGGAGGTGCGGCGATTGCTCGACGTGCTTGGTCCCGAGAAAGAGGCCTTGCCGCTGGTGCTCTTCCCTGATGGATCTCGGCTGCCAGAGCCGTCGCACTCCGATATCGCGGCGAAGGTTGGATTGCGCACGCACGCAGAAGCCAACTTCTACGATCTGGTCATCATCGGAGGAGGTCCGGCGGGATTGGCAGCGGCAGTCTATGGAGCGTCGGAGGGATTGCGGACGGTGATGGTGGAACGCGAAGCTCCGGGGGGACAAGCCGGGCTGAGTTCAAAGATTGAAAACTATCTGGGATTTCCGGCCGGCTTGAGCGGTGGCGATCTGGCGCGGCGCGGAGTGGCCCAGGCACGGCGGTTTGGGGTCGAGATTCTCTCTCCTGTAGAGGCGGTCGGTCTGCGCGAGGAAGGGCCTTACCGCTTCGTGAAGCTTTCCGACGGCAGCGAGATTTCCTGTCACGCGGTGTTGCTGGCGATGGGGGTGCAATGGCGAAAATTGGGACTACCGGGCGAAGATCGTTTGCAGGGCGCCGGGATTTATTATGGCGCGGGCACGACGGAGGCGATGTCGTGCAAGGATGAAAAAGTTTTCATCGTGGGCGGAGCGAACTCCGCAGGACAAGCTGCGATGTTTTTCTCGCGGTACGCCTGCGAAGTAGTCATGCTGGTACGCGGCGACTCGCTGGCGGCAACCATGTCGCAGTACTTGATTGACGAAATCAACCAGACTCCGAAGATCAAGGTCTACACTCATTCGAGTGTGACCGAGGTGCATGGAGAAACGCGATTGGAATCGATTTCGATTCTCTGCTCTGACACCAACAAGATCGAGCAGGTGCCGGCCTCGTCGCTGTTTATCTTTATTGGCGCGGTGCCGCGCACGGAGTGGCTCGGAGACCAGATTGAGCGCGACGAGCGCGGGTTTATTCTGTCCGGTCCAGACTTGCTGCACAATGGCCAGCGTCCGAAGACCTGGCATCTCGATCGCGATCCGGGATTGCTGGAAACCAATGTCCCTGGGATCTTCGTGGTCGGCGACGTGCGAAAAGGATCGACAAAGCGGGTGGCCTCGGGAGTTGGCGAAGGAGCGGTAGCAGTGCAATTCGTGCATGAGTACCTGAAAAAGGTCGGAGCATGAGCGCTGAACTGGTAGAGGAGCTGAGGAAAATCGAAGCGTTCTCCGATTTGTCGGAGGACGATCTGGCGTGGCTTGCCGGTAAAGCCACGGTTTACAACTTCAAGGCGGGCGAGTTGATCATGCGCGAGGGCGAACCCGCTGACCGCATGACCATCATCCTTGAGGGCGAATTGCAAGGCCGCAAGGAGAGCATGGGGGCCGACGCTCCCGTCTATACGGGGCGCACCGGGCAAGTGACAGGGATGCTCCCGTTCTCGCGCATGACCACTTACACCATCACCGGCCGTGCGGTGATGCCGACGCGGATCGCCGCAATTCCAACCAGCGTTTTTCCCGACATGCTGCACCGCATACCGGCGCTGGGGCCGCGACTGGTGGGAATTCTCGCCGACCGCATCCGAGAAGTCACCAAGCTAGACCTCCAGCGCGACAAGCTGGCCGCATTGGGAAAGCTGTCCGCAGGGCTGGCGCATGAACTGAACAATCCCGCGGCTGCAGGCAGGCGTTCAGCAGTGGCGTTGAAGGAAGCATTTGACCGGCTGCGCGCGGCGGAGGCGGACCTCGATCGAGACCAGCCGTCCCTTGAACAAAGAGATTTGATCCGCGCGATGGAAGCGGATGCGCAGAAGCGGCAAGGGCAATCGAAGCCGAAGGACGCTCTCGCGCAGAGCGATGCCGAGGAATTTGTAGGAAGCTGGCTCGACAAAAATGGCGTCAGCAACGGGTGGGAGTTTGCTTCAATCCTAGCCGAGTCCGATTTCGATGTGCAGGCTCTGGAAAATCTGCAAGGCCAGATTCCGGCGGGGTCGCTTTCAGCCGTCGTGAAGCGCCTGTCGGCGACGCTCGATATTTCCCGGCTGGTACAGGAGATTCAGAACAGCACCAGCAGGATTTCGGAACTGGTGAAGGCTATCAAGGAATACTCCTTCATGGACCAGGCTCCGTCACAGCAAGTGGATGTCGCCAAAGGTCTGGAGAGCACGCTGACCATTCTCACTTACAAGCTGAAGCATGGGGTCAACGTGATTCGCGAATATGATCCTGACCTTCCCAAGATTTTTTCCTTTGGCAGCGAACTGAACCAGGTGTGGACCAATTTGATCGACAACGCCATCGACTCGATGAAGGGCAAGGGAGAGTTGCGGATTCGCACCTGCCGAGAGGGCGACCACGACGTGATGGTAGAGATCGTGGACAACGGCCCCGGGGTTCCCCCAGAGATCCAGTCGCGCATTTTCGACCCGTTCTTTACCACTAAGGATGTGGGGGATGGAAGCGGGCTGGGGCTGGATACCGTCTACCGCATCGTGCGCCAGCACCACGGCAACATCAGTTTTTCGTCGAAGCCGGGCAATACCTGTTTTCGGGTACGGCTGCCGATCGAGCAACCGCATCCAAATCACGCTTCGGAAAACTAGCTGCAGGGATTTCCTCCCGGCTGGAATTCTCGGTTCGAATGGCGTAGGTTGCTGATTGCAAATATTTTGTTAGGCTGCCAGCGTCTAAGCAGGACTTCGCGGGGGCGACTCAAAATCGAAAGCTTTGCATCGGTCGCGCGGCGAACCGAATCAAGATGTTTTGCATCTTCTGCCTGTGCTGCTTTTAAGCTAAGTGGTATGAAATCTTACATATGGAATCGTTACACTCAATGAAGCCATATCTGAGGGGGAGTTGGGCGTTATTGGGAGTCGCCGCGATGTGTGTAGCCTCGGTCTTCGCGGTTGGGCAAACTCTGGGCGACTATTCGAGCACATCCGGCAGTTCGAGTGGGGTTGCCATTCCACCGGCGCAGGGCCCTTTTGGCGGAAGCGTCGCCCCGGGAAAAGCGACAGGCACTGTGCTACCTCTGTCATTCAAAGATGCGATCGACCGCGGGCTGCAAAATAACCTCGGCGCCTTGCTGCAAGCCGACAACACGATTAACGCCCGGGGACAAAAATGGAGCGAACTCAGCAACCTGCTTCCGAACCTCAGCGCTGGCGTGAGCGAGAATGCGGCGCAAATCAATTTGGCGGCGGAGGGGTTCCGTTTTTCCGGCGGTGCATTTGCTGGAATCCCCACCGTAGTTGGACCATTTGGTTTCTTTGAGAGCCGCGTTTTCCTGACGCAAACGATTTTCAGCCTGAAGGCGATCGACCGGACGCGGGGCGCGGTGGACAACGAGAAAGCCGCGCGCTTCAACTACAAAGATGCGCGTGATCTGGTAGTGCTCGCTGTCGGAAACGCTTATTTACAGGCGCTCGCCGGAGCGGCCCGGGTAGATACGGCGGAGGCGCAAGTACAGACCGCGCAGGCTCTTTACGACAAGTCGAAAGATCAGCAGGATGCGGGCGTAAGTCCGGCGATCGATACGCTGCGATCGAGAGTGGAGTTGCAAAGCCGGCAGCAGCAACTCATTGTGGCGCGAAACGACTTATGCGAAGCAGAAGCTGACCTTGGCGCGGGCGATTGGACTGCCTCCGGGACAAGAGTTCTCGCTCGCCGATCAAAGCGCCGTATGAACCGCTTGCTGCGTTGAGCGTAGAAGATAGCCTGAGGCGCGCATACGACTCGCGTTCCGACTACCAGGCTGCCCTGCAACAGGTGCGCTCTGCACAATTCTTCCGCAATGCCGCCACCGCCGAATATTACCCGACGGTCGACGTCGCAGCGAATTATGGGGACTCGGGGATCACGGTGGGAAATTCTCATGGCGTGTTTACGGTTTCCGGTACGTTGCGAATTCCGATTTTTCAGGGCGGAAAAGTGCACGCCGACGTTCTGCAAGCAGAAGCGCAACTGAAACAGAGCGAGCAGCAGCTTCAGAACCTGCACGGACAAATCGACTATGATGTCCGCACTGCCCTGCTCGATCTGAACGCCGCCGCCGATCAAGTGGAAGTCGCACGCAGCTCGGTCGATCTAGCCGATCAGACCCTGACGCAAGCGCGCGACCGCTTCGCGGCTGGGGTTACCGACAATCTGGAAGTGATTCAGGCGCAGGAGTCCGTAGCCTCCGCGAACGAAAGCTATATTTCCGGCCTTTACGCTCATAATCTCGCCAAGGTTGAACTTGCCCGAGCGATTGGTTATGCGGAAGAAGGCGTGAAGCAATATTTAAAGAGCAAGTAAATCACATGGCACAGACAACAGAGACTCCAGCACAGCAAAGCCCCGCGGCGGCGCAGCAGAATCCGACGCCATTGCCGGCTTCCGAGAAAGACCTGCGGTGGAAGAGGACAACCAGCAATCCGCGCGTTCGCATGGCTCTCATTCTGGGCGCAATCGTACTGGTGGTGGCGGGGTTTTTCCTGTGGCGTTATTTCACCAGCTACGAATCGACTGACGACGCGCAGGTCGATGGCCACTTGAACTCCATTAGCGCGCGCGTTTCCGGACACGTGCTCAAGCTGCTTGTCGAAGACAACCAGTATGTGGAAGCGGGCACGCCACTGGTGCAGATTGATCCCAAGGATTATCAAGTCGCACTCGACCGCGCCCAGGCCTATTACGCCGATGCGCTGGCGACGTCCCAGGCGGCGCAGGTCAATGTTCCGCTGACGAATGTGAATACCACCAGCCAGGAATCGGCGGCGCAAGCGGATGTGGAGAACGCACGAGCCGGCATCTCAGCGGCGCGGCAGCAATATGATGCCGCGAATGCACAACTGGCCGAGGCGCAAGCGAACGATGTGAAGGCGCAGAACGACCTGGTTCGTTACAAGCAGCTCGTTGATAAGCAGGAAATCTCACAACAGCAGTACGACCAGGCTCTGGCGAGCGCCAAGGGGAGCGCGGCCACGGTCGATGCAGCGCGCGCAAACGCTTCCGCGGCACAGCAGCAAGTGAACCAGGCACAAGCAAAGCTGGCACAAACCCAAGCGAATTACAGAGCGAGTCAGACGGTGCCGCAGCAGATGGCGGTGACCCGTTCAAGAGCGCAGTCCGCACAAGCACAGGCGGATCGCTATAAAGCGGAGCTTGAGCAAGCTCAACTCAATGTGCAGTACACCACCATCGTCGCTCCCGTCAGCGGTGTCGTGACACAGCGCAGCGTTGAAGTCGGCCAAAACGTTTCCGTCGGGCAGGAGTTGATGAAAGTCATCAACCTTGACGACATCTGGGTGACCGCGAACTTCAAGGAAACCCAGTTGCAGCACATGCAGGTAGGCCAGCGGGCCACTATCTCGGTAGACGCCACCGGCAAGGAATACAAAGCACACGTTCAAAGTATTGCCGGCGCCAGTGGCGCGATTACCAGCCTTCTGCCTCCGGAAAATGCTACCGGCAACTACGTGAAAGTCGTACAGCGGATTCCGGTGAAGATCACCTTCGATGCCGGCGAGACCAAGCAGCACGACTTGCGCCCGGGGATGTCGGTCGAACCCAAGGTCTTTATCCGATGAGTTCGGCGGCGCTTACCCTCGACGGGGTGAACGCCGGCAAGCCGGCGATCAATCCGTGGATCATCGCCATCGCCGTGACCCTGGCTACGTTCATGGAGGTGCTCGATACCAGCATCGCCAACGTAGCCTTGCCGCACATCGCGGGCAGCCTGTCGGCCGGGACCGATGAGAGCACGTGGGTCCTCACTTCCTACCTGGTTTCGAACGCCATAGTTCTTCCCCTAAGCGGTTGGATTTCCACCATCATCGGCCGCAAACGCTTTTACATGACCTGCGTCGGCGTGTTCACGGTCAGTTCTCTGCTCTGTGGACTGGCTCCGAACCTGCCACTGCTGATTTTCTTTCGCGTGCTGCAGGGTGCGGGCGGTGGCGGACTGCAACCGAGCGAGCAGGCGATTCTTGCGGACACATTCCCTCCCGCAAAACGCGGGATGGCGTTCGCGGTTTACGGCATTGCGGTGGTGATGGCCCCGGCCATCGGTCCAACGCTCGGGGGATGGATTACCGACAACTACACCTGGCGCTGGATTTTCTTCGTCAACATTCCGGTTGGGATTCTGTCGTTGATCCTGACTTCGCGGCTGATTCAGGATCCGCCATTTCTGAAACGAAAAAAGCTTTCCGAAGTGAAGATTGATTATGTGGGACTGGGTTTCGTAGCTCTTGGCCTGGGCACGTTGCAGGTTGTACTCGACAAAGGCCAACGCGATGACTGGTTCGAATCGAATTTCATTCTTACCCTGTCACTGATTGCGGCGGCTTCTCTGCTCTTTGTGATTTGGTGGGAGTGGCGGCAAAAAGAACCGGTCATCGATCTGCATCTTTTCAAGGATCGGACCTTCGCTTCCGCGAATATTTTGATGTTTATGCTCGGCTTCGCCCTGTTAGGCAGCACTTTGTTGTTGCCGCTGTTCAGCCAGACACTGCTGGGATACACGGCGGAACAGGCAGGATTAGCGCTTTCCCCGGGCGGGTTCACCATCATGCTGTTGATGCCCTTGGTGGGATTTCTATTGTCGCGTTACGACGCGCGGCGTCTGCTGGTGGTTGGCATGGTGGTGCTCTCGTTCTCACTCTTCCACATGACGCGCTTCGATCTGGATGTTGATTTTCGCACCGTTGTGATTGCCAGAATGATCCAGGCTTCGGGGTTGGCATTTCTGTTCGTCCCGATTAACACTTCTGCGTACGCTTTCTTACCTAGAGAGAAGAACAACGCGGCGTCAGGACTGATGAATCTGGCCCGCAACATAGGAGGCAGCGTAGGAATCTCCCTGGTGACAACGCTGCTGGCGCGACGGGCACAGCATCATCAGACGGACATGTCGGTTCACCTGAACCCCTCGAATCCGACGTTTTCTTCCATGATCAGCTCGATGACAAAGTCACTGGAGGCAAAGGGGTTTTCGCCGATTGATGCCACTCACCGCGCGTACGCCATCCTGCAAAACAACCTCTTCCGGCAGGCCAATATGCTCGCCTATATCGACTGCTTCTGGCTGCTGGGAGCCGCGATTCTATGTATGATTCCGGTGGTATTCTTGATGAAGAAGGCACAGCCGGGTGGCGAAATTGCCGTCCATTAGGGGGTGACTGTGTACAGAGTTATCACCATCGAACGCGAGTATGGGTGTGGGGCTGGTGAAATTGCAGGAATCCTTTCGCGGCAACTGGGATGGAAGCTCTGGGACCACGCCCTGACCGAAGAGATCGCTAAACAGGCGAACGTCGACTGTTCGACCGTCGAGCGCTGCGATGAACGCGTCGACAGCACGTTTTACCGGCTGGCACGGGTGTTCTGGCGGGGCAGTTACGAGCGCAGCAGCCACTTGAGTGACACGTTCGACGCCGACTGTATGGTCGAGATGGTGCAGCAGGTGCTGCAAGGAGCCGCGCAGGAAGGAAGCTGCGTGATTGTCGGACGCGGCGCTCCCTACTTTCTGAGAGAACGGTGTGATGCCTTCCACGTTTTTCTTTACGCACCGCGAGCGGAAAAGATTCGCCGGCTGCAGGCAAGCGGAAAGACCGTGGAAGAAGCCGAGGAGCAGGTGGATACCATCGACCGCGATCGCATGGCTTTCGTCAAACGCTACTACAACGCCGACTGGCCGACACGTTCGCTTTATCACATGATGATCAATACTGCGGTTGGAAATGAGAATGTCATCTCGACCATTCTGAGCACCATGCACACGCTGGAACGGCAACTCGTGAAGGTCTAGGCTGATCCTGGGCGAAGTTTTCTTGATTGAATCTTCTGTCGTCCCTACGGGACTTCGCGGGCGAGGACCCCGCGCCACATCATCTGCGGTGAAGCTTATGGAAAAATCTCTCTCTGGGAAAATTGCGCTTGTCACTGGAGCTAACGGTGGCCTGGGTAAATCTGTGACCCAGGCCTTGTTGGACGCCGGAACCACGGTGGTAGGCCTCTCGCGGAAAATCGAGCAGTCGGAATTTTCCGGCCCCAATTTTTTCGCGGTCAGCGCGGACATATCGTCGGGACCGTCGGCGAAGAACGTGGTCGATGAGATCGTCGCCTGCCATAAAAGAATCGATATCCTGGCTCATTTGGTTGGCGGATTTGCCGGAGGATCGCGAATTTCCAGCAGATGTTTGAAGTCAATCTGAATGCCGCCTTCTATTTGCTGCGGGCGGTCATCCCTTACATGCGCCAGGCGCGCAGCGGACGCATCATCGCCATCGGCAGCCGCGCCGCGGAGGATCCCGGGCCAGGGGTGGGCGCTTACAGCGCTTCGAAAGCAGCCGTGGTTTCGCTGATCGAGACGGTGGCTCGCGAGAACAAAGACCTGGGGATCACGGCGAACAGCATTCTTCCCGGAACCATGGATACACCGGTAAACCGGAAAGCGATGCCTAAGGCGGATTTTTCCACGTGGGTGCGGACTGAGTCTGTTGCCTCTTTGATTCTCTGGCTCGCGACCGAAAGCGATGTAACCGGCGCCGTCATCCCGGTTTACGGCAAGGGCTTGTAGTTCGCGTTAGCAACCGTAACCCGGCCTCTGCCCTGGTTCTTACTTTCGTAGAGCCTCTGATCCGCGCGACGCATGGCGGACTCCGGAGTATCGTCAGGGCGGACGAGAGTGCCTCCAATAGAAACCTGCAGCGGCACATTGCCTTTGACGCCTGCCACCTTGGACTGCTCTACGAGCGCCCGGCAGCGCTCCGCCAAACGCCGCAAATCATCCTCGGCAAGTTCGGGAAGAATGACGGCGAACTCGTCTCCACCCCATCTGCCCACGTTGTCGACTGCGCGAAGGCTGCGGCTCAGGGTTTGTGCCACTACGATCAGGGCGGCGTCGCCGACGGAGTGACCGTAGCTATCGTTGATCTGCTTGAAGTGATCCAAATCTACCAGCAACAGGCCGAAATGGTGTCCATAGCGGCGTGACTCCTCAAGCACCTGGCGCAATCGCAGTTCCATGAAGCGGCGGTTTGGAACACGAGTGAGGCAATCAATGAAAGCCATCTGCTGGAGCTGCGATGCTTTCTGCTCGGCTTCCCTTTTGGCCGCGTTATCGCTGAAGACTTCGACTGCACCAATAGTTTCGTCTTGCGCGTTACGAATAGGCTGCACGCGGACGGACACGGAGACACGATGGCCATTCTTGTGGCGCAAATAGACATCCGCTTCCCGGGAGCGGTTATCGAGAATGGTGGCGCTTAAAGGGCAATCACTGCGGCACAGTCCTTTACCGTTGCCGTCAGTGTGCACAAGGATGTTGTCGAAGCAATGCATTCCGATGACATGGTCGGCGGAGTATCCCGTAAGCAGTTCCGCGGCGCGATTCCAGTAAGTGATTCGGCGTTCACAATCGACGAAATAAACGGCGTCGTAAAGATTGTCGATGAGTCGTTTATGGAAACTGTCATCGCATGCCGCAGGCGGTGTCGACGGAGTTGGGCACGGGCACACGTCGTTTCCGCAACCTTCGCGGCAACACCTTCCTTTACCTGGCAAGGCACACGATTTGGTACGAATCGGCATGGAGACCCATACTCTCTTTGAGTCGTATCGTCATTTTTTCTGCATAGGTTTAGTACGCGCCGCACTCGTAACCCCTTCGTAACCAAGGGTTGCACAATTTTTGTTGCACATTCACACTGGTGAAATATTGTGGAGGTAATATCGACGTGGCGAGGTTTCCGAGCATGGGTTCGGCCCGAATTCCGCGATTTGCGCTTCCCTTTCAAGTCGCCGCGGTTTGCTATCGCCGCCGTGAGGGTTCCGTAGAGTTTCTTCTCGTCAATACCAACGGCGGAAATAAGTGGACCTTTCCCAAGGGTGCTCCTGCCGCTTCAATGTCGCACAGCCAGGCTGCGGCGCGCGAGGCGTGGGAGGAGGCCGGCGCACGTGGCATCATCGAGCCGAGACATTTTCACCTCTACCTTCATTCCAAGGGCGTGTTCTGGAAACCGCCGGGCGTGCAAGAGTTCGTGGTCAAGGCTTTCCTGATGGAAGTGGAAGCAATCGGCGCGCCCATGGAAGAGATGCGTAATCCGACATGGTTCAGTCCCGAGGACGCACGCAAGATTCTGGCGAAGGGACGCGAGGTGAAATACGCCCGTGAGATTCAGGCGGTCGTAGATCGCGCACTGGAACACATTCGTCCCGACGGCTCTCTGCCCACGCGCCTCGCGCCGCCTTCACGGCGCGGCATCCAGCCGTAAGCCTCAATCTTTCTAGAAACGGCACTCTCATGGGATGATGGATAGAACCCATGATTCAGCTGTCTTCCGCCGGAAAACGCTATGGCCACAAGCTCCTGTTCGAGGGAGCGGATTGGCTGATCACGAACCACGACCGCGTGGGCCTGGTGGGCGCGAACGGAACCGGCAAATCGACGTTGATGAAGATTCTGGCCGGGTCGGAAACGCTCGACTACGGGTCGATCAGCACGGCGAAAGGGATCAGCGCTGGATATCTGCCGCAGGATGGCCTCACTCTTTCCGGACGCACGGTGTTCGAAGAGTGCATGGCGGTGTTTTCGGGCCTGCGCGCGCTCGAAACCGAGATGGAGGAGCTGACCCGGAGGATGTCGGAGATCGATTCGTCGTCCCCCGAATATGCACAGGTGGCGGATCGCTATCACCGCATCGAGCACGAATTCCAAACGCGGAACGGGTATGCGATCGAAGCGCAGGTGGGAACAGTGCTCTCGGGGCTCGGGTTCGCCAAAGAAGATTGGCATCGCCATACAGAAGATTTCTCTGGTGGCTGGCAAATGCGCATTGCACTGGCCAAACTGCTGCTGCAACAGCCGAACCTGCTGCTGCTCGACGAGCCGACGAACCACCTCGATCTTGAAGCACGGAACTGGTTGGAAGAGTACCTCACGAACTATCCCAATTCTTTTGTGCTGATCTCGCATGACCGCTACTTTCTCGATGTGACCGTCAACAAGATCGCAGAAATCTGGAACAAGAAGATCACGCTTTATCCCGGCAACTACGACAAGTATCTCGTGACCAAAACGCAGCGCCTGGAGCAACTGGAAGCGGCTCAGCGCACGCAGAAAGAACGTATCGAGCAATTGGAAGTATTTATCAACCGCTTTCGCTACACGGCGACCAAAGCCAAGCAGGTGCAGAGCCGCATCAAGGAACTGGAGAAGATTGAGCGGATTGAACTGCCTCCGGAAGAGCGGACGATTCACTTCTCCTTTCCCCAACCGAAAGCAAGCGGGAGAATTGTGGCCGAGTTTTCGGGAGTGGCAAAGAGTTACGGCGAGAAAAACGTCTTTCGCAATGTCAGCTTCATGATCGAGCGGGGCGACCGCATTGCGTTGGTAGGCGTGAATGGCGCGGGAAAATCGACGCTGATCAAGTTGTTGGCGGACGACGAGCCTTTAACCGCGGGCGAGTACAAGCTGGGACACAATGTGCAATCGGATTACTTTGCGCAGGATCAGTACAAGGAATTGAATCCCGAGGCGCGCATTCTGGACGATCTGGGGGCGCTCTCTCCGCGTTCGACCGAAACTGAATTGCGCAGCTTGCTGGGATGCTTTCTCTTCTCTGCCGACGACGCTTTCAAAAAGATCGGCGTGCTTTCCGGCGGAGAGCGCAACCGATACGCCCTGCTGCGAATGCTGCTGCATCCTGCGAACTTCCTGCTACTGGACGAGCCCACCAACCATCTCGACATGCGTGCCAAAGATGTGTTGCTTGAGGCGCTCTCGAAATACACCGGCACGGTGGTGTTCGTCTCCCACGACCGTTACTTCATCGACAAGCTGGCAACGCGCGTTTTTGAGGTCGGCGGCGGAGAGGTCGAAGTCTACCCTGGCAATTATGAAGACTATATGTGGAGGAAGCAGGGCGGGGCGGAAGCGCTACAGAAGAGCATCGTGGCCTCACAGGCAACACCCCAGCCAACCAATGGTAACCAGGCTCCGACCGCCCCGAACGATGGCAAGGCGAAGCGTTTGAATCCCATCAAGCGCAAGCAGATGGAGGATCGGCTGGGTGAAGTTGAGCAGGAAATTTCCGATCTGGAAACCGCGCATTGCCGGTTGCGAAACCGCGCTGCAAGCCTTTGTCAGTGCGGAAGAAACGCAGCGGGTGACACAGGAACTTGCCGCTCGCAAGGCCGACGTTGCAATCCCGGCTGGCCGAATGGGAAGAGTTAGGTGCAGCGCTTGAAGCCTGAAATGTGCCATTTTCCAGTCGTACAGGTTCTTCCGTAACCTGCGTTTCCCCTAAAGTCCATGCGATAGTCAGCCGTGGCCTTCGACAGGCCAACATTTTAAGACCCGCCGCCGCGGCCTCTGCCTGACGAAGCCGCTCGGACTCAAGGAAGGTCGGCACCGATGCTGCAGTCACCAGAAAAGAATTCTTCCAATCCCCAGTTTTCCTCGAACCCGAACTCGTTCACGCCGGCCAAGACCACCACGGCGCCTACGGAGCAAGCCACCATCGGCCGGTCGCTCGTGATTAAGGGCGAAATTAGCGGCGCAGAATCGCTTTATGTGGATGGCAAGATCGAGGGCACCATCAACCTGACCGATAACCGCGTCACCATCGGCCGCAACGGCGTGGTAGCCGCCAACATCACTGCCCGCGAAGTTGTGATCATGGGCAAGGTCACCGGCAACATCCAGTGCAGCGATCGTCTCGACATCCGCAGCGAAGGCTCACTGGCAGGCGACGTGACGACCATGCGCATCAGCGTGGAAGACGGCGCCGTCCTTAAAGGCAGCGTGCAGGTTCGCACTGCCGACGGGAAGCACGACAAACAACAGCAGAATCAGCAGAAGCAGGTTACCTCGATCACCGAGCAGCCGAAGGCGAACGCCGCAGCCGCCGGACAAGCATAAACCTGGAACATTCAATCTGTGTGATAGGGCACCTTTCGAGGTGCCCTATTTCTTTTCGGTGGGTTTCAGATCGAGGGCCGCGGAGTTCATGCAGTAGCGAAGACCCGTTGGGTTTGGACCGTCGTCGAAGACGTGCCCGAGATGGGCATCGCACTTCGCGCAGCGCAGTTCGGTGCGAACCATGCCATGGCTGCGGTCGGTGATTTCGACTACGGAGTTGGCATCGATGGGCTGCCAGAAACTAGGCCAGCCAGAGCCGGAGTCGTACTTTGCATCAGACCTGAATAGCGGCTGGTCGCAGCAAACGCAGTGGTAGATGCCGGTCTCTTTCGACTTGTAATACTTCCCCGTGAATGCAGGCTCGGTGCCGGACTGCCGGGTTACCTGATACTGCTCAGGCGAAAGCTGCCTGCGCCATTGTTCATCAGATTTTGTGATCTTGTCAGGCATAAGATTTCGTCAGTAGTCGTTCGTCTTTGGTCGTTGGCCAACGACCAACGACTGACCAACGACTGGTTATTTGATGCATGGGGCGCGAAAATGTCGCATCGCTCAGATCTGGATGATCATGTCCTCCAGTCGGGTCGGATAGTTGTTCAATATCTCGCCTTTGTCCTTGCGAACCACGACGGTGTCGGAGTGGCGGAAGCCGCCCCAGTTGGGATCGTAGACGCCCGGCTCGCAACTGAAGGTCATACCCTGTTTCAGGACGGTTTTGTCCCCCTCGGCGATCCAGGGCGATTCATGGGCTTCGAGGCCAATGCCGTGTCCGGTGCGGTGCTTTAGAAATTTTTCGAAACCGGCTTTGCGAATCTGGTCGAGGCTCATTTTGTCGACCTGTTCGGCAATTGCGCCTTCCTTCAGGTTGTCGGCGCCCGTATCATGCGCCGCTAGCATGGCGTCGTAGAGTTTCTTCGCATAGTCGGTGGGCTTGCCGACACAGAAAGATCGTTCGCATTCGACGTTGTAGCCACCAACCTGAGCGCCCAGACTGAGTATCAACGCATCGCCCGATTTGAGCTTGTCTTTGCTGGGGACGGCATGGGGGAACGCGGATCGCTTTCCGAACGGCACCAGCCCACCGAACGGCGGATCGACGCCGACTCCAGCGATTTCGGTCAGTTCTGCGGACATTTTGTCGGCGACGGCATCGGCGGTCGCTTTGAGAATTTCGTCCTCGGTAACGTTGCCCTTGGTCTGGACGAAGGTGCGTCCGGCTTCGACGGTAAAGTCGGCGAAGTACATGGCACGGCGCATGACAGCAATTTCGTCGTCATCCTTGATCCAGCGCACGCTCTCGATGAGTTCACCGCCATCCACGATGGTCGCTTTAGGGGCGCCGGTCTTGATGTGAATCAGGCGAGATGGTGTGGGCTCTTCGATGCCAATGTGCCCGACACCGAAGCCGCGTTTGGCGACACGCTCGAAAATCCACTGCACTCGGTTTACCGGGCCGGGGTAGTCGAAGTAAGACTCGTAGTCCTTCACCCACCAGAGCTTGACTTGATCTTCTTCCACGCCGGGCACGAACAACACGGGATCGCCTGACTCTGGAATCAGTGCCGCCAGCGGGCGCTCTGTGGGCAAATGAAAATATCCAGTGGTGTAAATGACGTTGGTGGCGTTCAGCAGGACCAGCACATTGATTTTGCGCTTCTTCATTTCCTGTTGCACCTGGCGTGATTTTGCCGCGATACCAGTCGGGTTGCAGGCGGTCGTGCGTGCCCATGTCGGGCATGGCGGCCGAAAGACGCAATCGCCGCATACGGCCGAAACTGGTCATGTCCGCGGTAATACTGAGCGCCGCTGTGCCTGCGAGGGTGCGCAGGAATTGCCTCCGGTTTGCCATGGGAACTCCCCGATATCGCCTGATGTTTTGGAAAGCGAACTATCTTAGCGCAGATCGAGAACGGCGGGCCGCTTTTCTAGACAAGACGGCGAGTTAGCCCATACACTTTTGAGAGTGCGCCGCGCATGCGGCCTTGACCTTATGCGACTTGTCACCTTTGAAGATTCCGCAAAACAACAGCGCGTCGGCGCTGTGACCGACGATGGCCGGATTGTTGACTTAAACCTAGCCGCGGCACTCTACCTTCGGGATGTCGAGAGTGAAGGTGCGTTTTACCGGCTCGCGGACGCTCTGGTTCCTGCCAATATGCGTGCGCTCTTTGAGGGTGGAGACACCAGCCTGCAGACGGCCCACAAGGCGCTGGATTATGCCCTGCATCATGAAGAGGGCACCGTGGGGCCGCGAGGCGAGACTATTTTTCACGCCGCGGAAGACGTTAAGTTGAAGGCGCCGATCATCCCGAAGAAGTTCTTTCATACTGCCGGCAATTTTCGCGAACATCACGAAGAGGCGACGAAAGCCGGGTTCTCGCATCCCGTGCTTCCCTGGATCGTGTTTTTTCAGAACGTTGACGCAATCATCGGGCACGATGAGCCCGTGATCTATCCCGAGCACCTGACGCAGGAGATGGATTACGAGTTGGAACTTGCGGTTGTGCTGAAAAAAGGCGGCAAGCACTTCACTCCGGAAGAAGCCGCGGATCACATTGGCGGATATGTGATTTTCAATGATGTCACCGCGCGTGACATCCAGCGACGGGAGATGAAGTCGGGCGTGTTCAGCTTCTGCAAGGGCATCGACACGTTCTGCCCGCTGGGGCCTTGGATTGTAACTGCCGATGAAATCCCGGATCCGCACAACCTGGCCATGGAGTTGCGAGTAAACGGCGAGTCGCGGCAGCGCTCGCATTCCGGCAAAATGTCGGTGAAAATTCCCGAGATTCTGTCGCACTACTCGCCCATGGGATACAGTGCCGGCGATGTGGTATCGACGGGGACGGTTTCGGGAGTCGCGGCGTTCAGTGGCGATCCGAAAGCATGGTATCTCAAGCCGGGTGACGTGATGGAGTGTGAAATCGAGAAAATCGGCGTGCTGCGCAATCGCGTGATCTCGTGGGAAGAAGCCTACGGACATAAGCCGGCTGCGATGGCGACACAAGAAGTGCTGAAATAGATCCGTTCGCCACAAAGACACAGAGTCTCAGAGAGACTCTGTTGCGGAGTGAGTCTGACGATGACATCTGATTCCAAAATCTGGGTCAGTGAACTGAATGCGCGTCCGGAGATTCGCTCGGCTTTTCCGCGAAATACCGTTCGCTTCTACGACACAACTTTGCGAGATGGCGAGCAGACGGTTGGGGTCGTGTTATCTCCCGAACAAAAGTTGGAGATCGCCCGTAAGCTCGACGAGTTGGGCGTCAGCCGCATAGAAGCCGGGTTTCCGCGTGTATCTCCGGAAGACGCCGAAGCCATCCAACTGATGCAGAAGGCTCGCCTGAAAGCCGAGCTTTGGGGATTTTCGCGCGCCGTGAAAGCCGACGTGGAAGAACTGGTCCGGCTGGGATTGCACGCTTCCGTGATTGAATCGCCGACCAGCGACATCAAGCTGAAGGCATACGGAATCTCCCGCGGGGATTTGTTGAAACGCGTGACCGAGGCGATTTCAGCGGCGAAGAAAAGCGGCATCACGGTGGCTTTTTTTGCCGTAGACAGCACGCGCACGCAACTCGAATTTTTACGCCGTGTCTATCTTGTCGCCTTGGAGGCGGGGGCTGCGGAGATCGTGGTGGTTGACACGATCGGTGCCTGTGGTCCAGAGGCCGCCGAGTTCCTGGTTTCGCAAGTTTGCGGATGGGTTGGCCCGTCTGTCCCAGTGCATTGGCACGGCCACAATGACTTTGGCATGGCGACGGCCTGTGGCGTTGCTGCCGTGCGTGGCGGCGCCTCATGGATTCAGGGCACCATCAACGGCATGGGAGAACGCGCCGGAAATGCCGACATCAGTGAGATCGCGCTGGCATTGAAGTGTCTCTACGATGTTCCGGTAGCGCTTGATCTTACCAAGGTCCGCGAGGTGTCAAAGGTCGTTTGCGAAAATTCGGGATACACACTCGATGCCTGGAAGCCGCTGGTTGGAGACAATCTCTTCATGCGCGAGAGCGGAGCGGTCGCCAGCCAGTTCCATATTCCGGAAGCAATCGAGCCCTACTCATCGGAACTGGTCGATGCGCGGCGCAGCATCGTTCTGGGGAAAAAGAGCGGGCTCGACAGCATTGATTTGAAGGCTAAGGAACTCGGGCTTGAGGTGTCAGCCGAGCAGCGCGCTCCGATTCTTGCCGAAGTGAAGAAGCGGGCGATCGCGAAGCGGGGCCTTTTGACAGACGAGGAATTCCGCCAGATTGTTGCCAATTTCGTAGCCGTGGCGCGGTGACACTCTAGTCTCGCAGCGTCAGATCTCCCGCTCCAACGTGCGCGTACAGGCGGTACTTGCCGCTCCCGCTTTTCTCAAACGACCGGAACAGTCCACTCTTGGAAACATTGAAGGGTCCGGCATCGAGGTCGCCGCTCATCACGGACGCCTCCACGTGCCCATATTCGTTGACATCGCCAAGATCGACTGACAGGTCGCCAGCATGAATTGCAATATCTTTATCGCCAGTCAACCGTTCCACCGTCGCGTCGCCAAAGGGCATGCGGAGATGGAGATCGACGACCTTCGGCACCTCGAGGATAATGCGAAAGTCATTCCGCGGACCGCCAGAAACGTCGAGTTCTCCTCTGGATCCGGTGACCTTCAGCTTCACCTCGACATCGCCGAGTTCGTCAGACTTCCTGCCTTCGAAATGTACGCGGACCTTGGCTTCGTCGATTCCCTTGACTACTAGTTCCCCGGACCGGACCTGCACGCGAAGTTGGCCACCGGAAGGAAATTCAGCCTGAAAAGGCTCTTTCCCCGTTCCCTTGGTCTCGATCGGCTTCTCGGCCAAGGCCATGGTGGCCAGCAGAAAAGGCAGCACCAGAAGAATCGCTGAATGTTTCATGAACACACCTCCGCCCGAACGATCAGAGGTACGGATGGAAGAGCGGAAAAGTTCCCGGTCGCGTCGATTAAGCTCGGAAATGAGGAAGTACCGCGTCGCCAAACAATTTAGCTTGCCCGGTGCGGTCATCGCCCCAAATTTCGAGCATGATGTGAGTGCACCCAGCAGCGCGATAATCTTCGATTCGCTGGAGACACTCATCCGGTGTTCCGGCGATGGGACAGACCTTGCGCAAAATATCGTCGGTCACGGCCTTCGCCGCCGCCTTCCGTCCGCCTTTTTCCATGGCATCCGCTACTGGACGCAGTTCCTCAAAGGTGAGCCCAGCACACTCCAGCAGCACGTCGGCTGATCCTCGAATATTCTGGACCTTGTTTGCAAGATACATCGCGGCCTGTTCGCGTGCGCCCTCTTTGCCTCTAGCCGAGTCGCGATCAATGCTTCCCACTACTACCGAGCCCAGCACAAGATTCGACGGATCCTTTCCCACCTTGCGCGCACCTTCCTCCATATTCTTTTTCGAATACTCGACAAAGGCAGGCGTAGTGATGCTGGCGGTCAGCAAACCATCGCCAACAGAGCCCGACATTTTCTGCATGACCGGACCGGTGCCCGCGACGTAGACAGGGGGAACTTCGCGCGAGGTGTGCGCGTCTGACTTTAAGGGAGGAACATTGGCTGAGAATACTTTGCCCTCATATTGGAACGCATCGCCTTTTAGAACGCCCCTGACAACTTCAATACTTTCGCGCATTACCGTAGCGGGGCCAACTTTTTCGCCTTCGCCTTCGCCGATTTCTTTCATGAAGATTTTCGAGGCGCCCAGTCCCAGCAAGAAGCGATCGCCTGCCAGATCCTGCATCACTCGGGCCTCCATGGCGATCTGCACAGGATGACGAGTGTAGGGAGAAATAATTCCCCAGCCCAGCTGAATGCGCCGAGTCTGCGCTGCGATCACAGCCAGGATGGCGGTTGAGGAGCGCGCTTCAAAGGAATGCTTGCGCCACCAGGGATAAGCCTCGGCGATCCAGAAAGCGTCAAAATTCGCGTCTTCGCAGGCCCGGGCCATGGCGACGGTTTCGGCTACGGGCTCCATGCTGAGTTGCAACACACCGATGTTGAATGGGACCATGAGTTGTCGCGTTCCTTTAGTCGGGATCTTTCCAGGCGTGTTCGAGACCCTTGATCAGCTGCCAGATCGCGCGATTGAGCGGAGTGGGCACGCCAGACTTCTCTCCCCACTGCACGATGGCGCCATTCATGAAATCAACTTCCGTGTGGCGCTTGGCGAGGACATCCTGCAACATGCTGGCGCGATGTTTCCCGGGAGCATTGGCGCCTTTCTGCACCAGTTGACGGGGATCTCCATGGAGTTCGATTCCAAGCTTCTTGGAGACTGCCTCGCCTTCAGCAATCAGGTCGTCGAATAGCTTCGCGGTAGGCTCAAAACGCGCGGCCGCGCCGTGGTGCAGCAAGGTCAGCGCGCCTACGGGATTGGTGGCGGCGTTAAAGATCAACTTGGTCCATTGCGCGCCACGAGCATCTTTTAGCGGAATCGTATTCATGCCGGCGCGCGTGATGAAGCCAGCGAGTTCTTCGACTTTGGAGTAGGGGGTGTTCGTAGGCTCAAAGGGGCCAATCCACGTGTCACCTTTGATGTCATAGCCGATGTGTCCGGGAGCGATGGGGTGTCCCGCGGGAAACGTCGTGCCTCGGATCACTTGCTTCACATGCTCGGCGATGATCTCCTCGTTGCCCACACCATTCTGGACCGAGCAGACGGCGCTGTTTTCATCGAAGATATGCGCAACTTGCGCGATGGCGCTGCGAGTGTGGATGGCTTTGGTAGCGACAATGCCGTAGTCGCAGCGCGGCAGTCCTTTGGGGTCGCTGGTTGCGTTCAGTCTCGCCGTAAACTCTGTCGCGCCCGAGAGGCGAAGGCCGTTTTTGCGGATTGCGTCGGTGTGCTCTTTCCAAACGTCGTACGCGAAAACCTCGGCTTCCCCGGCTTTCGCGAGATGCGCGGCAAACAAGCTTCCCACGGCGCCGCAGCCTACTACACAAATCTTCATCGCGACACCGTTTCACGTGTTTCCTGACCGGAATAAAAGCGCCAGGGGACATCCGCAAGGCATTCGCCTTCGTTCTTGCCGATGCGATAAGTGTCCTGTGTGTAGAGGCAGACCTTGCCGTCTTTGTCGACCACCTGCGGATGCAGCGAGAAAATCATGTTCTCTTCGAGTTCAACGTCGCTCTTCGCGCCGATGGCCGGATATTCGAGCATCGTGGTGCCGATGCTGTGTCCAGAAAGATGACCGAGGGCGAATCCGTGCTTGGCAAAGGTTTCAGCGACGGAGCGATGCACGGTGCTGGCGAGTTCTCCTGCTCGCATGAGCTTGCGGGCCGCTTCTAGAGCCGCGGGATAAGCATCAGCCATCTGCTGGGTGCGCGCGCTGACCTTGCCTCGAATCAAGGGCCGCGAAAACTCAACCCAGTAGCATCCGACGCCGGTGATTTCGAGCGAGTACAAAAGCAGATCATCCGCCGCAACCACGCGGTTTCCAGGCACTTTGAACGACGCTTCCGCTTCGCCATTCGCGCCGGAGAGAAGAATGTTCATCATTCGTGGCCCAGCGCCGCGAGCAAAAAATCGCTCGACTGCGGGAGCCATGATCTCCGCTTCGGTCTTGCCGGGCTCGTAGGCTTCGACCAAAGCCCAGAAGCCCTCTACGATGATGTCCATCGCGTCGCGCACTTCGACGAGTTCTTCTTCACTCTTCACCGCGCGAACCGTATCGAAGGGAACATCGAACGGCACGAGTTCGAACGATCCGTTGATCAGTTCGCGGTAATCGCGCACGGCGAGAACAAAGTTCATTCCGTAGATACCGACGCGTTTCCAGCCACGCTCCTGCGCACGCTCACGGATCCATTGTCCCGGCACGTCGGGCCAGACATGGTCCGTGACCCAGGGTTTGGTTTTATCGCCGATCCATCGCGCTTCGCGCGGAAACACCAGCGTGGGTTCACCGGAGAGCGGGATGACGGCGTAGACGTAGCGATGCACGATTTCAAAGCCGGAGACGTAGGTCACCGCACCTTCAAAACCTGCATACTGATTTCCGCATACGATGAGCGCGTCAATTTCTTCACGCTCCATTCGCGAACGAATGTTCTTATAACGGCGGTCGATTTCCTGTCGGCTCGGCAATTTGTGTCCTACTGTTGAACGCCGCATATTTCAGCGGCGACCAACGCGTAAATCTTGGTGATGTTCACCAGAGTCTTGATTTCAACTTTTTCCCCTTGATGATCGCGGGGACCGCTCGAAGGCCCGTAGTTCACGGTCTCGACGCCGTACCGGCTCAGCACGCTCGCATCCGAACACCAGGTCACCACCTCGCGCTGCGGTGCTGCGCCCATGATGCGCTCATGATTCGCGTCGATCGCGCGAATCATCTCGTGCTCGTCACTGATGCGCGCTCCCGGGACCGAGACGTAAGTCTCGAACTCCAGGCCCCAATCTGGATGCTTCTTCTCTAATTCAAAAAACATCTGCTGGATATTGCGGCGCGCTTCGCTCATGGGAATCGTCGGAGGCACGCGTACATCGAGAAACAGATCCGTCTTCTCAGGAGTACGGCTGGCGCGCCAGGCATGTCCACCGCGGATTCCGCCCAGATTCACCAAGGCCTTCTTGCCTCCATGCGACGCGTTCTTCTCCCAGGCAGCAATCCATTTCATGACCGGATCCATCAGCTCGTACATGCGGCGGATGGAATTCATCTCTTCGCGCCCTTCGCAGAACGCTGTGTGTACATAAATGCCCGTACATGAGATTCGCACCCACATCGAGCCAAAGTGCTCGAGCACCACGTGGGTGTCGGTCGGCTCACCGAGAATGCACATGTCAGGCAGTACGCCATGATTCACCAAGTAGTGGGTGCCGTAGCCGTAGCCGCGATATTCTTTGCCCTTGAATTCTCCCCACTGCGTCTTCTCGATCTCACCGGCGACGGCAGCGACGATCACGTCGCCCCTCAGTTTTACTCCTGCACGCTGCAATGCTTGCACCGCGTGCGTGTAGCAGACCAACGCGCCTTTCATGTTGTAGATACCGAGGCCGTAGATGAAACCGTCTTTCACGACTGCATGTGGCTTGTAGCCAATTCCCGTGAGAAATTCTTCGTTGCCTGTGTTCGATGTATCCATGTGTCCATTGAACATCAAGTTCTTGCCGCCGCCGCTCCCGTTCCATCGTGCCACAACGTTGGCACGGCTCTCCTCCACTTCCTGCCAAGTCACATTGAGGCCGAGTTGCTTCAGGCGACCTTGCATATATTCGCCCATCTGCAGTTCAAAACCAGTCGGAGAAGGGATATTGATCACGTCGCATGACATGCCGACGATCTCTTCTTCCTTCACCTGGGAAACAATTTTCTCCACGAGCGCGGGGTCAAGCGTCGATGCGTTCTTCTTCGTCATCTATCCTTTGCCTGCGAGGCGAAAATCGTCGGGATATGTGCACATCTTCTCGTTGCCATCGTCGGTGATCAGGAAGTTATCTTCCAGGCGCAGGCCTCCCCCACCCGGCCAGTAGATTCCTGGCTCGATCGCGAGCACCATGCCTTTGCGAATGGTTCCCTGCCCCGCCTGATGAGCATAGGGTTGCTCGTGCGCTCGGGCTCCGACGCCATGACAGATGGGATGAGACGGCTGTCCGGGATATCCGCCCTCGGCGATGCGCGCACGAACTAATCGATCAAGATCAGGAAAGCTCGCACCGTCTTTTGAAAATGCAACCGCCTCATTGAAGACTTTCAGTAACAGATCAAGTAACTTGTGATACTCGGGCGTCAATTCTCCCGGACAGGCGTTCTTTGTGAGGTCGGTCCAGTAGCCATCGACGCAGACCCATATCTCAAACAGGGTCGGTTCATTTTTCTGAATAGGACGATCACCGGTCGCAGTGAACGTCGCAATCCCCTTGCCGGACCACACCAGCGTGAAGGCACGCGCCATCTCAACTTTGCCTTTGTAGCCCACGCCGAGGCCGTGCACGAAGCCTTCGTACATGCCCCCAACTTCACTCTCTTTCATGCCAGGACGCATGTGTTCGCGCGTGTAGTCCATGGCGAGAGCCGCTAGTTCATTGGCCAGGCGCATGCGCTCCACTTCCTGCGATGTCTTGATGGCGCGCGCTTCGTTGAGTAGCGGCGTAGCGTCTACGACCTGACCGGCCACTTCTCCGAAGGCATCGAAGTACATCTGCGTCGGCGTCGTCGGCTCGCCCACCATGCGATCCGCTGACTGGGTTCCCATGTTTAACTCGACGGCCACCTTTTCAGTCAAGTCCGCGTTTCTTAAGAACGTCGAGCGCGATGTCGAGTGCGCGGTATTGCGGCGGCCGCGGATCGCTTTCGTGATAGCCCTTGAAAAAGCGCAGGTCAGTCGTCCAGGCATTGCGCTCCGCGTCCGCCCGCTGGGGTTCTAGCGCGATCAAAGTCGGATCGCCCTCACTAGGAAACACCACCGCGTCATATCCCTTCATGCACCAGTAGTTGGTGAGATAGAGCACATTGTCGGGCGCGCGCACCACGAGAGCCGACAAATCGCGATCTTTCATCAGCGACTGCACGCGATCAAGCTTCGCCTTGTCCTTCGCCCAAGCCATCTGTAGTCCTAACTAGTGCGTTCCTACTGCGCGGTTTTCTTCTTTGAAGGTCCACGCGGCTTCCTTGCCTTTGATCAAGCGGTAAACCGCCGTGTGCAACGGCGCCGAGACTCCTGCCTTTTCTGCTTCCCGCGCAATCGCGCCGCTAAGGAAATCCACTTCCGTCGACAACTGATGACGTACGTCGTACAACATCGATGGCGGATGATTGGTCATCGCTCCAATTTTATTCATGACCCACGGATCTTCGTGCAATTCGATTCCAGCCGCCGAGGCCACAGTCTTGCCCTCTTCGATCAAAGCGTGCAGCAGATGCCCCAGATCCGCGAACTGCGCTTCGGCCGCGAAGTGCGGAGAATGAGGCAAACCTGTTAGAGCCGAAACTCCATTCACCGAAGCGTTGAAAATCAGCTTCGACCACTGCGCCGGACGCGCATCTTGCAGCGGTTCGGCCTTCAATCCGCCGGCCACAATCAGGTCAGCGGCCTCTTTCACCAGCGCATACGGAGTGTGCCGTTCCTCGAACGGGCCAAGCCACGTCGCCGTATCGAGTTCGTACTGCACATGAGAATCGCTGTGCTTGGTGCCGCTCATGAAGGTCGTGCCTCGAATCACCTGTCCGCGAGTATGAGCCGCGATGATCTCCTCACTTCCCAATCCGTTTTGCGCCGAAATCACAGCTCCGTAATCGAAGTCGATGACCGACAGCTGCAATCGATTCCTCTACCTGCGTAGCCTTCGTCGCGACGATCGCCAGATCGCATTCCGGCAAATCCTTCGGATTCGACGTCGCCCTAACGGAAACATGGAAGTCATGCTTTCCCGAAACGCGCAAGCCCTCTTCGTTCAGAGCCGGCGTGTTCAGGACGGCGAACAAAGGCCCATACCTCCACAACCCGGGCCAAGTGCGCCGCGTACAGACTCCCAATCGCGCCGCAGCCAACAATGCACACTCTCTTCATCTTCTGCCTAACGTCGCTCGACTTTCACCAGATTCGCTTTTTGGCTGATCTCCTTACCAACCATGCGCACGGAACAAGCTGTCCGCATTGTTAAACGAGTCGTCAATGAAGATGCCTTCAGCAAAGAGCGCATCCTGCAACGCAGCAGAAATCGTGTGAATTGGTGCAGCTCCCCCTTCGCCCATGCCCTTAGCGCCACTGTAACTGTGGGGCGAAGGCGTCTGAATGTGTCCGTATTTCACCTTAGGCATATTCATCGCGGTGATTGGCGTGTAATCGCTGAAGGTGCTGGTGAGCATGTTGCCGACGGCGTCGTAGACGCAGGTTTCCATCAATGCAGCGCCGATGCCATGCGCCGTTGCGCCGTAGACTTGCCCCTCAACAATGGGCGGATTGATGACAGTGCCGCAGTCGTCTACTGCAACGTAGTCGAGAATCCTGGGTATGAATGTATCGCGATCGATCTCGATCACCGCGACGTGCAATTGTGATGCATACGTCAGAGTGAGGTTGCCGTACTTCTTCACTTTGTCAGGAACTTTGAAAGGAGCGCGCCAGATGTAGCGGCAATTCAACGTGACTCGTGCATCTCGGTCGGCAGCACGGCACTATTCACGTTGACGATGTTCGCGAGCCCCCAATAGTTGATGGACTTGCCATTCCCTTCGGCGCGCAGTTCCGGACCCTGCGCTCCCACAGCCGAATTCCACGTCCTCCTCATTGGTCTCGAGAACGAAGGCACCCAGGCGCTTCATTTCCGATTTCAACTTTTGCGCGGCGCCATGGACCGCCGACAAGCCAGAAACCGCAAACTGGCTGGCGTAAGTTCCCGAAAATCCAGTATGCACATTGCGCTCGGTGTCGAATCCGGTGCGCACCGTGATCAGGTCGGGATGGATGTTCAGCACGTCGGCAACGACTTGCGCCGCTGTGGTCTCGTGCCCTTGACCTTGCGGACAGGACCCGACGGCGACGACCACTTCTCCGTAGATATCGAGCTTGCAGTTCGCGCCCTGGGAGTTGCCGGAGAACGGAGCGCCGGGATTGACGATTTGTGACTGGCCGAAATTATTGGTGCCGGAATCGAGCGTGGTACCAATGCCGATGCCGATCAGACGTCCTTCCTTGCGGGCTTCCGCCTGCTTTTTCTTCCAGTCATCCCAGCCAATGAGGTCCTTTGCGACTTGCAACATCTTCGGATAGTTTCCCGAGTCGTAGACGCAACCATTCGGCGTCGTGTACGGAAATTCTTCGGGACGAATGTAATTGCGCAGGCGCATCTCGTCGGGAGCAATGCCCAACTCGTGGGCGCAAATATCGATGATGCGTTCGAGAAACCAGAGATGCTGCATGCGCGAGTATCCCCGATTGGGACCGACGGGACACTTGTTGGTCACCGCCTGGCTAAAATCGATGCGCGCATTCTTGAAGCGATAGACGCCTGGGAATACCTGCGACCAGATCACGCACCCGAGCGGTTCGTAGCGCGGATAGGCGCCGCAATCATCAATGTGACGCGATGCGATTCCGATGATCACGCCATCTTCGTCGAGAGCGACGCGCGTGTCACGAAACGTACGTTCGTTTCCGTGTGCGCTCGAAGTGATGTGCTCGGAGCGAGTCTCCACCCACTTGACCGGACGTCCGCCAGCCTTCTTGGAAATCAGCGCGCACACCGCCATCTGCGGATAACTGGTGATCTTGATTCCGAAACTTCCGCCGATGTCAGCGGTTTGCACTCGAATGCGATCGATGTGAACTTGCAGGTGCGCCGACAGAAACTGAATCGCAAACGAGGGAAAAGAGTTATTGCACTGGTAATAGATCCGCTCGTCTTTCGGGTCCCATTGCCCGATGACAACGTTATTCTCCAGCGGTGTGCTGGAAAAACGATGGAAGTGCATCCGATCAATCTTCACTACGTAAGCAGCGTCTTTAAAGGCTTTTTCGACGTCGCCATATTCAAAGACGCCATTCCAGACTTTGTTGGTTCCCGCCTCTCCGTGCAGGAGGCTTTTATCTTTCAGTGCCTCCTGCGCATCGACGACAGGGTCCAGCGCCTCGTAATCGATCTGCACGAGTTCCGCAGCGTCATCGGCAATACTAGGGGACTCGGCGACGATGGCAACGACAGGCTCGCCTTGATATCGCACTTTGCCGACTGCCAACGGGTAGTCCTTGATTCTGCCCCCGGCGTCAGGCGCAATTTCGATGAAAGGCTGAGTGTGTGGCACGATTTCAGCGCCAGTTAATGTACAAACGACTCCTGGCAAGGCTTCGGCAGCAGAAACATCAATGCTGACAACCCTGGCGTGAGCAAACGGGGAACGCACGAAGCGCAGATAAAGCATCTCGCGCAACTTGATGTCGTCCGCGAAGCGCCCCCGCCCGCGCAAAAGGCGATTCTCTTCCTTGCGCGGAAGCGATTGTCCGACCCATCCAGTTTTTTCTGCCACACTCACGAATCGTGCTCCTTGGTTACACCAACGCAGCTTGCAGTGCGTCGATCAGTTTTTGCACTTGCTTCTTGCCCAATGGCTCAAGCAGGCCGCCGGCCACCGATGCCAGAGATCCGAAAATCTGTGCTTCGCCTTTCCATCCGACCTTTGTACCCGCCTCCGCCGGTGCCAGATCGAACCCCGCGACCAGCGCGACATTTCCGCCAGCCATGCTTCCCTGCCCTTTGTACTGAGCGCGCTTGGGACGGTCAGCCTCAGCTAACTCCATCTTCACGTCGGCCGCACCCTTGATGTAAGACACGCCGACATTCACTTTCACGGTAAAGTGCGTCGGGTCTTGCACGGTGACTCCGCGAAACTCCGGCAGCAGCGGCGCGAATTTATTGGGATCGGTGAGGAAGTCGTAGACCTCTTCCGGAGTACGCTTCACCTCGAACTCGCCGCCGAACTTAATCGCCATGCTTCAGGCCCCCTTCGTCGCCCGTGCTGCCATCTGAATCGCTTTCAGAATATTCTGATACCCGGTACAGCGGCAGGTGTTGCCGGCGATTGCCTTGCGCATTTCTTTCTCGCTGGGGTTTTGGTTCTGCGACAGCAGTTGGAATGTCGACAGCATCAGCCCGGGAGTGCAATATCCGCATTGCAGACCGTAGCTGTCGCCGAAAGCTTTTTGAATGGGATGAAGTTCGCCGTCTTTTTCCAAGCCTTCGACCGTCATAATCTCGGCACCGTCTGCCTGGACGGCGAACATGGTGCAGGATTTCACGGCCGCCCCATCGAGCAAGACAGTGCACGCGCCGCAATAAGTTGTATCGCAACCGACGTGCGTACCAGTGAGGTCGAGATCTTCGCGCAGCAGTTCTACCAGTAGTTTTCTCGGCTCCACGGTGAGCTTGTGCGGCTTGCCGTTAACCTTAAGTTGAATCGCAACTTTCTGTACTGCTTCAGGCATAGAGATGGCTCACCTCGACCTGTTCTCCGCGCGCGCGACGCACCCCGATTTCGATGGCTTGCTTCACCAGGGCGCCCACCAGTTGCCGCTTGTAATCCGCTGAACCGCGCATGTCGGTTTGTGGGTCGGCTGCCGCGCGAGCCGCCTCGGCTGCGGCCGCAATCGTCTTCTTGTCAATCGGCTTTCCTCGCAGCGCAGCTTCTGCGTCTTTCGCTTTAATGGCCATCAGGCCGACGCAACCCAAAGAAATGGCTGCGTCTTTACAGGTGTCACCATCCATGACCACCTGCACGGCGGCGCTGGCCGTCGGATAAACGGGAGCGGAGCGCTTGAAGGCGATGTAGGCTCCTCCACTGCCTTTCGGCGGCATTTTCACGCTGACTTCGCTGAGCAGTTCGTCGTGCGCGAGCGCCGTGGAATAGGCATCCTGGATAAAATCAGGCAGCGGAACGGTGCGCTCGCCATTCGTCCCCAAGCAGCGCACTTCGGTCGCGAGTGTCATCAACACGGCCGCCCAGTCGCCGCTGGGATCGGCTTCGGCCAGCGAGCCACCGATGGTGCCTCGATTACGGACCTGCACGTCAGCAATGCCCGCCGCGCAATCGTGAAGGATGGGAATCTTTACTGCGATCTTCGAATTCTCAATCTCCGCATGACGCGTGAGAGCGCCAAACTTCAAAGTCGCGCCGTCCTCTTTGATATAAGACGTGCCGGGAATGAAGTTCAGATCCACCAGATGCTGCGGATTGGCGAAGCGCAATTTCATCAGCGGAATCAGGCTCTGGCCGCCTGCCAGCAATTTGGCCTCGTCCCCGAGCTCCGCCAACATGGCCGCGGCTTCCTTCAGCGATCCCGCGCGGTGATAGTGAAAGACTCTGGGATACATGATTTCGTTTTTCTCGGGCGGCCGGGGACTTCAACGACCGGGCCAATCAGCTTAACAAAGATGTGACGAACCTCGCACGCTCAGGCAGTTTGGCGTGCAAAACCGAATGCAATCAAAGCCAACGACGCAATGATCAGACTTGAACCAGCGATTGCGAGCGCGGAGGCAAATGTCGCCACATGGGTTAGCGTTTGCATAATCACACCTAGCGGAAAAATCGCCGCGCCAACGGAAAATGCCAGCGCCAACCCGAATTGCACAGCGGGTCCGAACGCCACTCGGTCGAACACTACGCCCAGGACAATCATGATCATGCCCAGGCCGATCCAGTGCGAATGCAGATCAACCTGACGCACGTAGTCGTACTTGACTCCCGCATAATCGGCGATAGACGCGTGCGCCTCGAGCATCTGCCGGTTGGCCGCGTGCACGAATCCCTTCGCTAATGACCCGCCCATTTGGTCGAGCGTCTGATGCTCGACGAAGACCGCGTAATGCAGTCCGTAAAGCATTCCCAGCGCAGCCAGCGCGATTCCGCCGAAGATCAGCAGTTTTCTCGCCGCGCTCATGCCGCACCCGCGTCGAAATGGCCACTGTATCGCACTACGCCCACCGCCATGCCGATGAGAGCGACGATCACCATCAGGCCGGCCACATCCGCGATGCCGCCAGCTACCAGTCCGTACTTAATCTCGAGAAAAACAGCGACAGGAAGAATCAACGAACCTGCGAGCAGCACATTCACCCAACGATGCTTCCACTTGTCGCTGAGAAACACGTAGGGCTGGAAGAATGACAGCAGAATCGCGAGCAATCCGAACTCGATGACGTGCGAATGCGCGGCAATGTTAACCGCCTTCTCCCCTTGCAGCAGCCCGTAGTCTTGCCCGGCCCGGGCTACGGCGGACGCATTGGTCGCTGCGGCAGCATCGACGACGGCGTCCAAAATCTTTACCTCGCGGGCTTCGTGTTCATACAGGTGCACACCCGCGTACCACGCTCCGTGCAGGAAGCCCAGCAGCACCAGCAGGGTGCCTCCAGAGAGCAACGCTCTGCGCCCCCAGCTTCGATCGGACGGCAAAGCCGCTTCGACAGGCCCCACACGACGGCTGCGGAAATAGGTCCACAAGCCCCACGTTTCTGCCACGAGAACGACAATCAGCAGGGCACCTGCGGAGTCCGCCAGAACACTTGCCCATCCGATCGCCGCGAATGGGCTGTAGGCCAGCCCCACATAGTGGATCAGGAAAATTCCAACCGGGAGCAGAATGCCCGCCGTCAGAAACAATTTCGCCAACACTCTCTTCGTCCCTAGCGACAAGGCCACGTAGGGTTGCACCAGAGCGAGCAGCAATGCCAGATAGCCTGCGCCGGACATATGGACGTGCGCGTCCACTTTGGTTCCGCGATCCTCCATCAAGCCGCCAATCTGCGCGAAAGCCTTTTCGACTCCTTCGGAGTTTTGCGCCTCGACTTGCTCAGCGGCGGCCAAGAGCGCCGCACCCGTCTGCCCACCATTCTGATGCAGGATGAACACAGCGAAAATGTCTCCGAACAACATTCCCACGGCGATCAGCACAATGCCTCCGAACACCAGAAAACGCTGCGCACCCATCGCGCTGAAACCCGCGGCCCAAGCACTCGCGCCGCGGTCCATCACGTGGGCACTTCCGACATTTTCCCGCGAATTCGCTGGCTCCCAGACCGCCATACTCTAATCTGCCGCCTTCGACTCTTTGCCGACCGTGCGAAACGCCGGCATGACATATTTCGCGAACATGTGTTGCGTCTTAATGCTCTTCCAGTGATCGAGGCCTCCGAAGTTGGAAACGATGGCCAACTCGCCAATGCCTCCTTTGTGAGCCAGCGCGCGCACTTGATGAATCACCTTCTCGGGCGTGCCGATAAACCCGATCTCCTGATCCACAATCTGCTCGTAGGTAAGCTTGGTCAGCGACTCGAGCGCGCCGCTGGCGTAAAAGCCGTAGCCTTTCTCACGAAGCTCGGCCTTTTTCTCTTCGCTTTGAATCGACTCGACCGGCGAAGCGTTGAATGCCAGGAAGTTTTTCAACGCCTGCTCAACCTCCTTACGAATCTGCTTCTCGTCCTCATCGATGTACACCGGGCGAATGTAGACGATATCGGGTTCGTGTCCGTGTTCCTTGCACGCTTGCTTGTAAATGTTCAGCGGCGCTTCCAGCACCTTCCATGGCAACAGAGGCGGGACGAAGATGCCCCAGCCTTTCGCTCCTGCCATCTGATAAGTGATATCGCTGGTCCCACCGGTATAAAACTTGGGATGCGGCTTCTGCAGCGGACGAGGTACGACGCTGACATCTCTCACCTTGTAGAACTTTCCATCGTAAGAAAACTTCTCTTGCGTGAAGGCCAGTTGCAGAATGTCAATCGCTTCGTTGTAGCGCGGACGGCTTTCTTCCAGCGGCAAGGCTGATGGCCCGAACAACCATGCGTGTCCGCGGCCCAGGCCCACTTCCAATCGTCCATTGGTGAGGATATCCGTCTCGGCGATCATGCCGGCAAGCCGCATGGGATTTTCGAGGGGCAAAGTGTGCAGGGCCGTGCGAAAGCGGATGCGGTTGGTACGCTGGGCCGCCGCCGCGAACATCGCCAGCGGATTTGCGGAGATGGAGAACTTCTGGAAGAAGTGATGATCGATCACCGAATAGACGTCGAATCCCACTTCATCGGCGTGCTCAATCTGCCGCATGATTTCCCAGGTCATGTCGTAATGCGACTTGCCCGGCGGCGTTTGCATTTCGCAATAGATGCCGAATCGCATGGCTCCCCCTGATGGCTCTTTCATCCCACGGTAGTTCCCGCGAAAATAAAGCAGCGGATTGCCTTCCCGCACCACGACGTCCTCCACTTCCGCGATGAAGATGGTATGGTCGCCCGCGTCCTGCGCGGTGTGCAGCCGGCATTCAAGGTAAGCGAGCGCCCCGTGCATCACCGGAGTTCCGTGAGCGGTGCGCTCGAAGCGTGCTCCCGCCTCTTCTTCGGCCTTCTCATGCGTGCGCATGGGGCGGGCATAGTAATCTGAAATCACCTGCTGTTCCTCGGCCAGCACGTTCACTCCGAATCGCTTCTTCGCATGCAGATGCGCGTGCGTTCTCGCCTTCTGATCGACGCAAACCAGTACCAGCAGAGGATCGAGCGAAACCGACGTAAACGCATTCGCTGTCATGCCGTGAATTTCGCCTTCATAGTCCACCGTGATCACCGTGACGCCGGTGGCAAAACATCCCATCGCCTTGCGAAAGTCTGCCTGGGTAACACTCATCGGAAGGTGGGCCCCTGGCAATCTTAGCTGAGTTTCAGGCGGAGCGGCGACCGGCCGCCCGCTGTCGAGTTTAGAACGTGAAGCGCAATGCAAGCTGCAACTGACGCGGATTGAAGATCGCCCGCGGCGTACCGTAGAACTGGCTCGGTGAGCCCTCGCGGAATCCCGATGGCGTCGCTGGACAGCCCGCGTTCGCCAGGTTCGACGACGCGACGAACGGACAGAAGTCCGCCGCTCCGTAGGCGGTGTTGAAGTAATGGACGTTCAGCGTGTTCAGAAGGTTGAAACCCTCCGCTAAAGCTTCGAGATTCTTGCCTTCGCCGACCCTAAAGTTTCGCGACACCCGCAGGTCCACGCTCTGATAGCTATCTCCCTGGAAGGTGTTGCGCGCCTCAAGGCCCACGCGGTCGTTGTTGCCGAAAACATCTCCATTCGAATCGAAGCCGGCGAACTTGGTGAAGTAGTTAGGCGACTGCAAGCTCACGATCGTGCTGAGCATCCAGCCGTTCAGCAGAATATTCATATGTTCAGGGCCCGACAGAATCGCATTGGCCACGAAGCGCTGGCCAACACCGTCGGAGGAAATGGCGCGCTCCTTGTTGAAGCAGCAGCTATCTTGCGGAATCAGCACGAAGCTGGGGTTGGGGCCGTTGTCGATGCCCTTCGACCAGGTGTAACTGACGCCATATCCGAAGTGATGGCTCAGCCGCTTGTTCAGGTTGATCAGCAGGCCGTCCCATTGCGAATCCCACTTCGAATCAGCTTCGAAGTAGACCGCGATCGAACTGCCGAAGACTTGCGGTTGGCGCGTCCCGGGAAACTGAGTAATCGTCTTACAAGACCCCGGAATCCCGACAACGTGATAGTCGTTCTTAAATCCTGGCTGGCCTGCCGAGTTGTGATCAAGCGCCGGACATCCATTCTGATCCGGTTGATTCACGTTCCAGAAACTGCCCAAGTGAACGCCGCGCACATGTAGAGCGGTGATATCGAGCACCGCATCTTTGAAGGGTTGGAACTCGACGCCGAAGCTCGCCTGCGCGCCGTAAGGAGGCTTGTGGTCCTGGGCAAAGCGTGCGATGACGGAGTCGCCAAAGAAGCCACAGGTTGCCAGGAATCCATTGGGACAGAACCCCGCAGGAGTGGCATCAGGATAAGTGCCCTGGCTAGCGCCCGGCGCCAGCAAACTCTCGATCGCAAAGTTCGTCAAGGACGGCGCACTCGCAAAGGCAAACAATCGCGTCCTGGCACTCAGCGTGTCTTCCTTGTTAGCACGTCCGGGATACGGTCCGATCGTGCCTCCGCAAGAAGGGATCTGGCACATGAGCAGGGGCGAAGGAATGGTTCCGTAGAAGATTCCACCACCGCCACGAATCACCAGGTTCGAATGTCCACCCGGCGACCACGCAAATCCCGCGCGCGGATTGAAATTCTTATTTGGATTGTTAATCGCGGCGCTCGGCCAAGTTTCGCCTTCCCAGCGGAGGCCAAAGTTGAGGGTAAAGTTCGGCCTTACTCTCCACTTATCCTGAATGTAGAGACCTTCATAGGTATGGCCAAGCGTGCCTTTTGCCTGGTTGCGAATGGACGAAGAGATCGCGCTGCCCTGATACACCGACGTGTTAATGGTCGGTTCACTAAAGTTCGATGCTGCATCGAACCGCTCAAAGAAGACCACAAAGGGATGGGGACACAAGCCGCCCGGCCCAGCGCAAGGCGAGACCGCGCCATCATTCCCTAGAAATGCTCCCAGGCTCGCGAAATCCGCTTCAAACGGATAGAACAGCGGAAACGATTCCGTCGTATTGACGTGATTGAAGTCGCCGCCAAAGGCAATGGTGTGGTTCCTCCAAATCTTGGTGACATCATCCACAAACTCGTAGCGGCCTTCTTCATAGAAATCGGGATTGCCACGATTCACACCCAGGGTAAACAGATTAGACACTTCAAGGTGGGGCTGGGTGCTGGTAGTGGGAAAATCAAAAAACCGATGCGCATATTGGAAGCGCGCTTCATTCACCAGGGAATTGGAGAAAACCGAGACAAAGTTGCCCACGACCGACTGATCGCGGAAGCTGTTGTTCTTGAAACCCGAGGGCAGATCAAATCCGTCGTTCAATGGGGAAAGGTTGGTGGACCGCTGATCGTTGATGAAGTAGCGCAGAAAGAGCGATTCCTTCTCGCTGAAGGTATGGTCTAGCCTGGCAAATCCATCGTCGTAGTTGATTACGCGGTGCACGTGCAGGTTTTCTGCAGGCAGCCCGAAGACTGTGGTTTTCACATTGTTGATCGCGTTCAAGTTATCGAGGACCGCGATGTTGTAAAAGGGCGACTCGACGTGCCGCTGCCCTTCGTAGTTGGCGAAGTAAAACGTCTTCCCCTTCTGAATAGGGCCGCCGACGGTTCCACCAAACTGGTTTTGCCGCAACTCGTTAAAGCCCTCGCCTGCCAGCGGGCTCTTGGCATCCATGAAATCGTTGCGGAAAAATTCATAGAGCGACCCATGCAAGTTGTTGGTGCCGCTCTTGGTGATCACATTCACGATACCGCCCACGGCGCGTCCAAACTGCGCGCTGTAGTCACTGTTGATGACGCGGAACTCCTGCACCGCTTCCTGCGAAGGAGTGGTCTTCTGAATGCCCGAAGCGGTCGACATGTTGTCGGCGCCATCGACCGCGACAAAGTTGTAGTGAATGTTCTGCCCGGCAAAAGACAGCTTGGTCACCGGCTCGATAATCACGTCGGTGCTGCCGGAAGTCGTATCGCCAATGGTTACTCCGGGAGCCAGAAGCGCGAAGTCGATGAACTGGCGTCCATTGACCGGAAGGTTCTCAATTTTCTGCTCATCAATGACCGTGCTGACCATGCTTCGCGTGGGCTCGGCCACTTCGCCCACGTCTTGCACCGTCACTTCCTGTGACACTTGTCCGGGAGGGAGCTTGAAATCAAGAATGCCGCTGGCGCCAACGTCGAGATGGGTCTTCTTGCCCTGCTTCTGGAAGCCGGGTTTGTCGGCCGTGAAGGTGTAATCGCCGACTGGCAACGAAGCAAACTGATAGTCGCCGGTCGCATTCGCTGTGGCCGTGCGCGAGATGCCAGTCTTGTCATTAACGGCAGATACCGTCGCGCCCGGAATGGCAGCTCCGGTTGTGTCGTAAACCCGACCCTCCACCGTCACCGTGACGACCTGCGCTGATAGCGGTATCGCCATCGCCAGAAATACCAAGAGTCCACAGATCAAAGCTCGGACGGATCGGTCAAAAGCACTACTCGTCTCATAGCGCTCCATATCGCCTCCTCAAGATTGGCCCGTTAGACTTTACGTTTTGATGTTTGCCGTGCTGTTTTCTCTCTCCCTGACGCTTTCTTCTTCGAGTTCTGCGCGTGCATGACCTGGCTTAAGCGTAATTCCGAATCATCCAGATGCTGCGCCAGCGTTGCGGCACACTGCTTCAGTTTGCCCGCGCTTAAAAGTTCATAGATCGCCCGGTGTACGGGAATCAGTTTGTTCGGGTCCTCGTGGCTCAAGTCGACCAGCACCATGCCGAGCCGGACCTCGCCGATCAGCTTTTGATAAAACGACTCCAGTCGTTTGTTCCCGTGAAACCGCACCAGGAGACTGTGGAAATGCAAATCGTGACTCACCGCTCGCATCCAGTCACGTTCACGGACAGCACGCTCGTAGCCATTCAATTCATTGCGCAACTCCGCAAACACTTCATGGCCCGGCTTAGCCACCGACACTGCGGGAATCTCCAGCATCCGCCGCAGGTGGTAGATCTCCTGCACATCTTTTGGGGAGAGCTGCGAGACCGCCACGCCGCGGTGGATGCTGCGCTTCAGCAAGCCTTCCAGCGACAGAATGCGCATGGCTTCGCGCATGGTGTTGCGGGACACGCCGAGCGACGCCGCCAAAGGCACTTCCTGTAGCGCGTTTCCGGGAGGCAATTCTCCAGTGAGAATCCTGTGCCTCAGAATCGACGCCACTTGGTCGGCAACACTGGTTCGGTGTATTTGTGAGCGTTCCATCCCGATCAGTGGAAAGCTTGAACGGGGAGGCATGGTGCTCCCAATTGTTCACAATGTCAAGTGTTGAACAATTCAACGAATTTGTGGAAATCTCTGTTCTCGGTTGCGATTCGGCACGGTACGGGGAAGTCACGGACTCTCCCGCTCTCATGTATGATTTTCGTGATCGGATCAAGGTTCGGAGGTCTGCGGGAGAGTCGTTTTCTCGCTGAGTATGAATTTCGGGATGGGTTCGCTACGGTTTTCTTCTGAATCTGGAATCGGTGAGGCCTAAGTTGTCTTCGCTGGAAACAGTTCGGTCGTTCGAATCCGCGCTGGAGTTCTCAGCGTCGAGTCCGCCGGTTTCGCGAGATGCCGCCCTGCGGCTTATTCGTTCCACCGATGACGAGCTCCCTCATCTGCTCTGCGCCGCCCGAACTGCAAAAGAACGCTTCAAGCCGGGTGTGATCACCTATTCGCGAAAGGTTTTTCTTCCCCTGACCAATCTCTGTCGCGACTATTGCGGCTATTGCACTTTTCGCCGCGATCCCGGCGAGCCCGGCGCTCACACCATGACGCCCGACGAAGTCCTCAAGGTCGCGCGGGACGGGGAAAAGCTGGGTTGCACCGAGGCCCTCTTCAGCCTGGGCGATAAACCAGAACTGCTCTTCCCGCAAATGCGGAAGACGCTTCGGCACCTGGGCTACACCTCGACTCTGCAATATCTGGAAGCCATGTGCGAGTTAGTGCTGCGCGAAACGACACTGTTGCCGCACCCTAACCCGGGATTGATGAGCGCAGAGTGGATCAGGCGCCTTGCCGCCGTCTCTCCCAGCATGGGGTTGATGCTCGAGACTACCAATGCAAGCCTGCTCGGCGCCGGCCTCGCTCACGACAATGCGCCCGATAAGCTTCCTGCCAAGCGTCTGCGCACGATTGAAGATGCGGGCAAGCAAGGAGTACCTTTCACCACCGGGCTGCTGATCGGCATAGGAGAAACGCTGGAAGACCGCGTTGATACGCTGCTGGCGATTCGCGGCCTGCACGAGCGCTACGGCCACATCCAGGAAGTTATCGTGCAGAATTTCCGCGTTAAGCCGACCATACCAATGCGAAACTGGCCCGAACCGACCTCCGGAGAAATGATGCGGACCGTGGCCGTCGCCCGTTTGCTCATGCCGAACGTCAATATTCAGGCCCCACCCAACCTTTCCGCGCCGTACTATGATGACTTGCTCGATGCCGGCATCAACGACTGGGGCGGAGTGTCGCCGTTGACCCCCGATTTCATCAATCCGGAAAAGCCTTGGCCCCATCTGCAGCAACTTGAGGAACGCACGCGATCGAAGGGACAAACGTTGCGCCAGCGTCTTCCTGTATATCCCGAATTTCTATTTAAGCTAGAATCTTCTGCTCCCCTGCTCGCAAACCGGCTCAGCACAGCCGCGGACCAAGACGGCTACGCCAGGAGGCTCGCTGCATGATCGTCGTCCTCACCGGGGGCACAGGTGGCGCGAAATTTGTCGATGGACTTCGCCAGGTAGTGTCGGCGCAAGAACTCACCATCATCGTGAATACGGGGGACGATCTCGAATGGTGGGGGCTGTACGTCTCGCCCGACATCGATTCCATTACCTACGTGCTCGCCGGCATGTTAAGCAAAGAGCGCGGCTGGGGCGTGAAGGGCGACACCTTTTTCTGCCTGCAGGCCATGGGACAGCTGGGCCAGCCGATCTGGTTCAAAACCGGAGACCGCGATCTTGCCGTGCACTTGTTCCGGTCGAAAATGATCACTCAGGGGAAGACTCTGAGCGAAGCTACTTCGGAGATTTCTTCTCGCCTGGGCGTTCAAGCGCGAATATTGCCGATGACCGACTCGCGCGTGGAGACACGAGTCATGACACCCATCGGCGAATTGAGCTTCGAGGAATATTTCGTCCAACGTTGGTATCAGGATCCGGTTGAGTCCGTCCGCTTCGCCGGCGCCGCTGACGCCGAACCGGCTCCCGGGGTAATCGAAGCGATCAAGGCCGCGAGTGTTGTGATTCTCGCGCCCAGCAACCCGGTAACGAGTATCGGCCCCATTCTCGCAGTTCCAGGCGTTCGCGAAGCTCTCCGCGAGACTCGTGCCCCCGTCGTCGCCATCTCACCCATCGTCGGGGGCGCCGCAGTGTCTGGTCCTGCCGGCGCGCTCATGGCCGCACAAGGATTTCCTGTCTCGCTCGCTGGAGTTGCACAGGCCTACCACGATTTTCTAGACGTCCTTATCGCTGACACTCGCGACGCCAAGGAAGCCGAGCAACTGCAACAAACCGGATTTCGCGTGCATTGCGCTCGCACCATCATGCGTACCGCCGAGGACAAGGCGGAACTGGCGCGCGCCGTGCTCGAGGTTATCTCCAAGGAATCCGCGGCTCGCGCCGCTTCGGACCCGTCATGATCCTCGTTCCCGTCAAGAATCTCTCGAACGCCAAACAACGCCTGGCTTCGGTTCTCGATCAACATTCGCGCACCGAACTAGCTCACGTCATGCTGCTCGACGTCCTGGAAACCCTCGCCAACTGGAGCACGCGCCCAGAAGTCGGCGTGGTCACCAGCGACGCCTACGCTCTCGAATTGGCGCGGCGCTTCGCGTTCACCGTAATCCCTGACAACGCCAACATCAGCGAAACCGACGCCATCGAGATGGCCACGCGCTACTGCGAATCTCACGGCACCGACAACACGCTTGTCATCCCCGGCGACATCCCGCTGATCCACGCTTCAGAGTTGCAAACGGTCATGGAAGCGGCTCCCGAGGAGGGAACAGTTCTTGTGCCTGCCGGCGATGGACGCGGCACCAACGCCGCATTCCGCCGTCCCGCAGGTCTTTTTCCGCTTCGCTTCGGCAACGACAGTTTCAAGCCGCACTTCGCTGCAGCCAAGGCGACTGGCAAACCCTGCGTCGTGTTGTCGTTTCCAGGCATCGCCACGGACGTCGACAATCCTGCAGATCTCGCGCTTCTCGCCGCCGCTCCGGGCGAAACCCGCTCCCAGCGCCTGATTCGCCAGTGGGACTTGAGCGACCTGCCACGAGCCGCCAACGAGTGAGAGGGCATCATTCATGACAGCCCTTAGCGTCATTCCCATCCCTTTTAAAGACGAGATCCTGCCAGGAGATTCGCTCCCCGACAAACTTCTGCGCGCGCTCAAGCAAGACAAACTGAGCCTAAAGACCGGCGACATCCTGGTCATCAAACACAAAATCGTTTCCAAAGCCGAAGGCCAACTCATCAACCTCGACACAGTGAAGCCCTCTCGCGCCTCGCGCCGGTGGGCGCGCCGCTACAAGCTTGACGCCCGTGTCACGGAACTTGCCTTGCAGCAAAGTGTCCGCATCGTTCGCCGCAAGCGCGGAGTTCTGATCACCGAGACCGCTCACGGCATGGTCTGCGCCAATAGTGGTATCGACGTTTCCAATGTGAGCGGCGGGCGCCACGCTCTGCTTCTTCCCGCCGATCCCGACCTCTCCGCACTCGAACTCCATCGTGCCCTGAAAAAACGACTGAAACTTTCCATCCCGGTTCTCATCACTGATACTTTCGGCCGTCCGTGGCGGGAGGGACTAACCGAAGTGGCCATCGGCATCGCCGGGATGAAGGCCATTCACGATGATCGTGGGCGACGCGATCCCGGCGGGTACGTGCTGCGCGTCAGTTTGGAAGCGGTCGCGGACGAGCTTGCTTGTGCGGCTGGCCTGGTTTGCGGCAAGCTAGCTCGCACGCCCGCGTGTATCATTAGGGGTTTTCCGTACCGCCCGGCTCGAGGAACGGCCCGAGAACTCCTTCGGCCGGCAGCCAGCGATTTGTTCCGCTAGCGCTCGACAGCTAAGAGGCCCTATGCCAGAACTCGAAAACTTCCCTTCTCTCGGATGGGCCGATATTTGTGCGCGACTTTCGTCTCCACTGCGCGAGGTCCTCGAACGCGCGCAACAAACTCTGGATGGATCATCGCTCACGCGCGAGCAGGCGCTGCTGCTGGCTCATGCCGAGGGGGATGATCTGGTTGGCCTGCTGGTGGCTGCGAATGAAATGCGTCGTGAACTCGCCGGAAACATTGTCACCTACGTTGTGAATCGCAATATCAATTTCACCAATATTTGTTTCGTGGGATGCAAGTTCTGCGCGTTCAGCCGCGGCCCGCGCGAGTCCGACACTTATTTCCTGCAGCCCGAACAAGTCGCGCAGAAAGCCATTGAAGCCTGGGAACTCGGCGCCACCGAAGTCTGCATTCAGGGCGGCCTTCCTCACGGTCTGCCCCCGTTCTACTACCGCGATATTCTTCGCGCCGTCAAAGGCGCGCTGCCGTGCATGCACATCCACGCCTTCTCCCCGATGGAGATTATGTACGGCATTGAGCTCACGGGAATGCCGCTGGCGGATTATCTTTCGATGCTGCGCGATAACGGGCTCGACACTTTACCCGGTACTGCCGCCGAGATTCTGGATGACCAGATCCGCTTTATCCTCTCTCGCAATAAGCTGACGACTGAGCAGTGGAAAGCCGTGATTCGAACTGCCCATGGATGTGGGATCCGCAGCACGTCCACGTTGATGTACGGACACGTTGAGACACCCGAGCACTGGGTCAACCAGCTTCTGTTGCTTCGCGAAATCCAGAGTGAGACCTCCGGATTCACTGAGTTCGTTCCTCTCGGGTTTGTTCACCAGAACACCATCCTGTTCCATCAGGGACTCTCGCGCTCTGGGCCGACTCTCGCCGAGCATTTGAAAATCCACGCGCTCGCCCGAGTGTTGTTGGCCGGAAGTATCAACAACATTCAGGTTTCGTGGGTGAAACTGAATCGTCAGCTCTCGCAACTTTGTCTGAGCGCGGGCGCCAACGATTACGGCGGCACGTTAATGGAAGAAAACATCTCACGCGAAGCTGGGGCAACCGCCGGGCAATACACCAGCCCCGAGGATTTTCAGTCGCTGATTCTGGAAGCGGGCCGCATTCCCGCTGAGCGCAACACCACTTACACCCGTATGCAAATTAAACTTCGTCCCGAAGACCTTGTCATCGAAGAGGCCCTCGAACCGGAGTTCGCATGAGCCGCGCCATCGCGGTCATCGGAGGCACGGGGCCCGAGGGTTTTGGTTTGGCCCTTCGTTGGGCCCGAGCGGGAGAGACGGTCATAATCGGATCGCGCGACGCCAAGCGCGCCCAGGAAGCCGCCGCGAAGATCAAAGAGAGAGTTGGCGCGCACGCGCAAATCTCTGGTGACGAAAACTCTGCCGTGTGCGCCGCTACCGACTTAATCGTCCTGACGGTCCCTTTCGAGGGCCAGGCGAACTTGCTGAAGCAACTCAAGACTGCGATTCGTCCCGGCAGCATTGTCATTGATGCGACCGTTCCCCTTGCCGCGAGTGTCGGTGGACGCGCCTCCCGCACACTCGGTGTCTGGCAGGGCTCCGCCGCTCAACAGACTGCCGAACTGGTTCCGAAAGGTGTCACGGTTGTTGCCGCTTTTCAAAATGTTTCGGCCGAGTTGTTGAACGCAGATGGCCCGATCGAGTGCGACGTACTGGTTTGCAGCGACGACCCCAATGCCAGCCAACTCGCGCGTTCCTTGGTTGTAAAAATCCCCGGGCTGCGTCCGGTTGACGGTGGGAAGCTCGAAAATGCCCGGATCGTCGAACAGATTACTGCGCTCCTCATCGGCATCAATATCCGCAGCAAAGCTCATAGCGGAATTCGCATCACAGGTTTGCCCGAAGCCGCCTACAAGTAACGAGACCGAGTCTACTGGGTGCCCCAACCTTGTCGCGCCTTCTGCGACAGGGTGAGGCTTTTTGGAAACGTCAACATTGATGACTCCACCCACCAACGAATCCGTCATCCAGTTTCGTAACGTCTCTTACCGCTTTGACGGCGGACACGAACTTCTCCAGAATCTGGATCTCGACATCCACTTTGGAGAGACCCTCGTTCTCCTCGGCCGCAGCGGTTCCGGTAAAACCACTACTCTCAAACTCATCAATCACCTGCTCGTCCCTACTAGAGGCGAAATTCGAGTCCAAGGCAAATCCACGCGAGACTGGGACGTGATCCGCCTCCGCCGCGGCATCGGTTACGCGATTCAGGAGACCGGCCTATTCCCCCACTTCACCGTCGCCCGCAACATTGGACTTGTTCCTCAGATCGAAGACTGGCCCAAGCACCGTGTCCAAAAGCGCGTCGAGGAACTCATGCAACTCGTCGGACTCGATCAAGCGCTTGCTTCCCGTTATCCGCGGGAACTCTCGGGAGGTCAGCGGCAACGTGTCGGCGTCGCCCGTGCTCTCGCCGCCGATCCTCCCATTCTCTTGATGGACGAGCCTTTCGGCGCCCTCGACCCCATCACGCGCGCCGAATTGCAACGTGAATTTCTTGCACTTCAGCAGCGCCTGAAAAAAACCGTCGTCTTCGTCACCCATGACCTGCACGAAGCTCTCATGCTGGGCACCCGCATCGCTCTCATGGAAGCTGGCCAGCTGGTTGAGGTTCTGACGCCGAACGAATTTCTGCATTCAGAAGAACCGCTGGTGAAATCGTACGTAGACGCTTTCGGCACCGACTTCCGGCAGTGACGATTTTCTCCGCGATCTTTGGGCCCGTTCTTTGCGATCTTTGCGTTTAGAGGCTTTTGCAGTTCTCGAGGGTCAGTATGAATGTCTGGCATTTCATCGCCCAAAATCACGTTGAAGTACTGGAGCTCACGCTCCAGCATTTGTGGCTGGTTGCCGCTTCCATTTTCTTTGCCGTGCTCATCGGCATCCCGCTCGGCATCTTTATCACGCGGCATCCGGCGTGGAACAAACCCATCTTGGGCGGAGCTAATATCATTCAAACCATTCCCAGCCTCGCCCTCTTCGGCTTTCTTCTGCCCGCGCCCTGGATTGGCGCGCGCGCCGACCGCTTGGCCATCCTCGCGCTCACTCTTTACGCGCTGCTGCCCCTGATTCGCAATACCTACACCGGCATTTGCGGGGTCGACCGCGCCATCATCGAAGCCGGGCGCGGCATGGGAATGACAGACCGCCAACTCCTGTTTCAGGTCGAATTGCCGCTCGCCCTCAGTGTCATCATCGCGGGCATTCGAGTGGCTTCTGTAATCTCGGTGGGTCTAGCAACGATCGCCGCCGCCATCGGCGCCGGCGGCCTCGGCGAATACATATTCCGCGGCCTCGCTATGGTGAATAACCAGGTCATCCTAGCGGGAGCCATCCCCGCGGCACTCCTCGCCATCGGCGCCGACGTGAGCCTGGGCTGGCTGGAGAAACGGCTAACAAGGTAGCGCGGGCAGTCGTTTTGCTCGGCACTCGGTACTTGATACTCTTAAGACTTGAAGTGGACTTCTCTGGTCGCGCTCACTCTTCTGCTGACCTCATGTCTCCCTCCGCGCGAAGACCGCATCGTCATCGGCTCCAAGAACTTCACCGAGCAACTCGTCCTCGGAGAAATTCTGGCCCAGCAGATCGAGAACAAGACTCACCTGACGGTCGAGCGCAAGTTCTATCTCGCGGGAACTTTCATTTGCCAGCAATCGATTCTCGGCGGACGCATCGACATCTATCCCGAATACACAGGAACCGCGCTCACCGCGATCCTCAAAGAGAATCCGCAAGGCACCCACGAAGAGGTCTACAGGCGGGTGCATGACGAGTATGCGCGCCGCTTTCAGCTTGCTGTCGGGGAGCCCCTCGGCTTCAACGATACGTTTGCTATCGAGATTCGCGGCGAAGATGCACGTCGATTAGGTTTGAAGACAATCTCGCAGGCGTCCGCTTATGCTCCCAAATGGCGCGCCGGATTCGGCTACGAGTTTATGGAGCGTCCCGACGGCTATAAAGGCCTGGCGAAAACGTACGGCCTGCAATTCGCCGAAGCACCACGCATCATGGATCTCGGCCTTCTCGCCCGCAGCCTCAAAGACAAACAGATCGATCTCGCCGCAGGCAACACAACAGATGGGCTTATTCCCGCGCTTGATTTGTTTGTGCTCGAAGACGACCGTCACTACTTTCCGCCCTACGAAGCGGTCCCAATCATTCGTGAGGAAGTGATCACGCGTCATCCGGAAATAAAGCAAGCCCTCGATAAGTTGGCAGGAAAGATCACGGACGATGACATGCGCCAACTCAATTACGCAGTCGATGGCCAGCACAAGGACGCCAAAGAAGTAGTCAGCGACTTTCTCCGCCGAAAAGGACTGTAAGCCTGACGCCAGAAGCCCGACGGCTGAAGCCTGCTTTACATAAGCCAGATCGCGTCGACGTCTACGATGACCTGTGTTCGCGGAATTTTCTGCTGCGCCGCATACACCAGCATCGCCCGCAACGTCGTGTTCAGTTTCTCCCGGCTCGCTGACTTCAATACGAAGTGATAACGATAATCCCGCTTCAAACGCAGAATGGGGGCGGCTGCCGGACCCAGCACGCGAATGCCTTCATGCCGCGTCTTATCGAACCACTTTCCCAAATCGCCGGACCACTGCAACGCTTCATCAAGCTTGTCGCTGCGCACCAGGACGTTGGCCAGAGCGCTGTATGGCGGGTACTGCATCCAACTGCGGAAGCGCAATTCTTTTTCATAGAAGCCCGCAAAATCGTGCCGCGCTGCATATTGCACCGCATAGTGATCGGGGAAATAGGTCTGCAGGACAACTTTTCCCTTTGTCTGCCCGCGCCCCGCGCGGCCGGCTACTTGGGTCAACAATTGAAACGTTCTCTCTGCGGCGCGAAAGTCCGGCAGGCCCAACGCCATGTCCGCACCCACAACTCCCACGAGGGTCACACCGTGAATGTCGTGCCCCTTCGCGATCATCTGCGTGCCGACTAACAGATCGAGTTCGCCTTCGTTCAGAGCATTCAGCGCGCGTTCGAAGTCGTCGCGGCCACGAACCGTATCGCGGTCCAGACGCGCGATGCGTGCTTGCGGAAACATTCCATGCAGAATCTCTTCGAGCTTTTCGGAGCCGGTTCCGAGAAAATAGACGTACTCGCTGCCGCACTTTCCACATACCTTGGGAACCGGCGCGGTGAAGCCGCAGTAGTGGCACTCCATGCGTCGCGACTGCTTGTGATGCGTGAGCGCGACCGCGCAGTTTTTGCATTCCATCTTGCTTCCGCAAGTGCGGCACAGCGCAACCGGAGAAAACCCGCGGCGGTTGAGAAGCACCATCACCTGCTCTTTGCGTTCCAGGCGTTCTTTGATTTCTTCCGACAGCTTGCGTGAGATCACTTGCTCGCTGCCGGTCTCCTGAAATTCCTGGCGCATGTCGATGATCTCAACTTCAGGCAGCGGACGCTTCTCCACGCGATCGGGTAGATCGATCAAACCGTATTTATGTTTCTTGGCGTTGAAATAAGACTCGAGTGACGGAGTCGCCGACCCCAAAACAACGACGGCGTTCGCCATCTTCGCTCGGACCACCGCAACATCGCGAGCGTGATAACGCGGAGTTTCTTCTTGTTTGTAAGAGGAGTCGTGCTCTTCATCGACAATCATCAGGGCCAGATCAGAGACGGGTGCGAACACTGCGGAGCGGGTGCCTACCACCATGCGCGCTTCGCCGCGCTTGATGCGATGCCATTGCTCTGCGCGCTCCTGGTCAGACAATGCGGAATGCAGGATCGCCACTTCACCGCCAAATACCTGATGCAGATCGGCCGCAACCGCTGGAGTCAGACCAATCTCTGGAACCAGAAGAATCGCCGAGCGACCTGCTTCAAGCACAGCACGCATGCACGCGAGATACACCGCGGTTTTCCCCGAGCCGGTCACGCCGTGAAGAAGGAATCCGGAAAACTTCCGTGCTTCGACCGCTGCGCCGATTTGTTTGAGCGCGGCTTGCTGCGCCGAATTGAATTGAAAATCAAAAGACCGCGGTTTTGATTTCGACATGGTGAAGCCCGCGGCTTCTTCGACGAACTCCACCAGTCCGCGCTTGACCAGCGTGCCTAATGTGCTGCGAGGAACTTCGGGCGCATGCAAGGTCTCGACTTCAACCCTGCCTCCGGCCGCCGCGAGAGTGTCGATCAGCAGGCGTTGGTTCGCGTTGAGCTTGCTATCGGCGATCTTCAGAACAGCGACTCGGACGGTGCGCGATGCATCTTGCGCGTTGGATACGTCTTCGCGCTCAATCCACTTCTTGCGCACCATCCCGCTCAGCAGGGACCGTGACACGCGAGTCGCGCTGCGCACGCTCTGCTCTCGAGCCGATTCACGCTCAGAAAGAAAATCGAGCACGCGGAATTCCGCGAGCTGATCCTCGGGAGTCTTCCGCGAGCGCGCGGACGATCCGGCCATGCCCGCAAGATGCAGAGCCATGTGTCCCTGCTCTGTAATGCGGTAAGTGATGGTGCGTTTGAACTCCGCACTGAGAGGCAGCATCGTACGAAAGACTTCGCCGATGGGCGCAAGGTAATAGTCGGCGATCCATTTGCCTAAACGAATGAGCGACTCATCAAGCACGGGCTCCGCATCAAGCACACTGATCACATTCTTGGTTTGGACAGAAGGCTTGCGATCGTGCAACTCGACGACGATGCCCGACATGCGCTGCTGGCGAAATGGAACGAGGACGCGCCCGCCGACGACTGGAGCCATGCCCTCAGGCACGCGATAGGTGAACGCCATATCGAGCGGCACAGCGAGGGCGACGTCGCAGAAGTCGGACATGGTCAGGGGTATGGTACTTGCAAAACTGACCTATTCGGGACTCTTGGCAGGAGGTTCGAGACCCAGCTTCTGCATGACCATTTGCAGATCTTTCCACGCCTCTTTCTTCTGGCGAGGATCGCGCAGCAAGAATGCCGGGTGATAGGTCACGGCCAGCTTCGTGCCGCGGAAGTCGTACCAGTGTCCGCGGAACTCGGACATCGGCGCGTTGAGGGCAAGAAGAGTTTTGGCAGCGACGGCACCGAGAGCAACGATCGCTTTCGGCTTGATAGCTTCGATCTGACGCATCAGGAACGGCGAACAGGTTTCGCATTCGTCGCGTTCGGGGGTTCGGTTGTTCGGCGGACGGCACTTGATAATGTTGGCGATATAAACATCTTCCCGTGCCAAGCCCATGGCCTTGATCATGTTGTTCAGCAGTTGTCCGGCGCGGCCGACGAAAGGCTCTCCCTGAATATCTTCATCGGCCCCAGGAGCTTCGCCGATGAACATCAAGTCGGCTTGAGGATTTCCGACGCCGAAGACGATCTGCTTCCGTCCCTGTTTGGCGAGGCGGCAGCGGGTGCAGTCGCCGAGGTCCTCACGAATGATGCGCAAAGCAGCAACGGGATCGGAAACGGCTGCCTCGGGCCTGGGAACGACAAAGAGTTCAGAATCGAGAGGGACCGGCTTGGTTTTGTGCGGCATTTCTTCTCGCTGTTCTGGCTGGACTTCGGAAATTGATAATGTTTCGCGGCGGTAGAAGTCGTAGATCCCAAGTTCGTTGTAGTAGTGGATACGGTCGGCGAGGGCGCGTTTGAGTTGGGGATCAAAAGTCCGGGGCATTCTTCCTCAGCGACTAAATCCGATCTTGTCTAATGTCTAACGGTACGACTGAAGTCGCGCTCTTCCCAAGAAACAAATCTCTGTCGTCGCTTCGCGACTTCGCGGGCGAGGGCACCCGCGCCACATTGGCAACACTCTCTTTTTATCATCGAACCGTGGTTGGGTTGGGCTTTTGTTTTCTCAGGCGGACGACTTGATCCAATACACGTTGTGCGACTTCCCATTTGGTGGTTTCGGGGACTTCGATGGCCTCATCAGGCGTGATGATGGTGACCGCGTTGCGATCGGAGTCAAAGCCTACGCCCTCGCGTGAGACGTCGTTGACAACAATGGCGTCGAGCGATTTGCTCTTCAATTTCTTGCGAGCATTCTCGATCGCGTTCTGCGTCTCGGCGGCGAATCCGATGATCAGCTGCGATTGCCGGTGCCGCGATACTTCCGCGAGGATGTCGATGGTTGGCTCCAGATCCAAAGACATCGGTCCAGTGCGCTTGATCTTTTGATCGGCCCGAGCCTTGGGGCGATAGTCGGAAACGGCAGCCGTCTTGATGACGATCGAGGCTTCCGGCAAGAGCTTTAGTACCGCCTGGCGCATTTGCTCGGCGGATTCTACGCGCGTTACTTCGGCGCCGCCGGGCGGACTAATGGCGGTCGGTCCGGTGACTAACAGTACGCGAGCGCCCCGGCGCAGAGCGGCTTCGGCCAAGGCGTATCCCATGCGACCGCTGGAGCGATTCGTCAGATAGCGAACGGGGTCGATCTTCTCTCGCGTCGGTCCAGCGGTGATCAGGACCGATTCACCAGCAAGCTCCTGAGAAGCGCCGAGCGCTTCCATGGCAGCAGCCACGATTAGTTCGTTTTCGGCGAGGCGGCCGGGGCCAGTCATGCCACACGCCAAGTATCCATCACCTGGTTCGACGATTTTCACGCCACGTTTGCGGAGAATCTCAAGATTCACCTGCACAGCCGGATGGTTCCACATGTTCACGTTCATCGCGGGGGCGAGAACCACGGGCGCGGTGGTGGCGAGATAGAGCGTGGTCAGGAAGTCGTTGGCGATTCCCTGCGCGAATTTTCCAATCACGTCGGCCGTGGCGGGAACGACGACCAGCGCGTCGATGGCCTGTGCCACGGCGATATGCTCGACCGCCGAGTCGATGTTTGGCTGTTCATCGCCAGCGGCAAAGAGATCGGTAATGACTTTTTCTCCGGAGAGGGCGGCGAAGGTCAGAGGACGGATAAATTCCTGGGCGGCGCGGGTGATGACAACCTGCACGCGAATGCCGCGCTCCTGCAGGAGGCGAACCACTTCCGCTGCCTTATAGGCTGCGATTCCGCCGCTGACTCCGAGAGCGATTTTCATGGGAATATTCCCGATTGCCGATTTCCAATTGCCAATTTCAAGAAGCTCCGCTCTTCAATCGGCAATTGGCAATTGCAATTTGACAATCAATCGGCCTTGATTCCCTTGTCCATGATTTCGCTGGCGACTTCGGCTGGGGTTTTGGGGATTTCGGGGATGACCCACTTCACCTTGCCGGCCTTGATTTCGTCTTGCGCGATGCGGCAGGGCTTGCGGGAAATGGTCTCGATTACCGGAGGAGCGCCGCCTTGCAATTGCCGGGCGCGCCGGGCGGCAACCAGAATATATCGATAGTTACTGTCGAAGCCTTCGATCAATTTCATCGTATTCCCCCTTGTAGCTAGCTTTTGTTGCCAGCACCCGCCGGTGCGAACGAAGCCAGAATAGGCTGCAAGCGTTCCCGTACATTTTGCAGCCGGCACGATTCAGCCCTGGCAATGGTCTCAGCATCGTCGGCAGAAATTTGGGTTCCGGAGCGCTGTAGTCGAACCGCAAGCAGGATCGATCTCAGCAACTCGATGGAATCCTCCAAGCGGTCATTGACCAAAATATAGTCGTATTTGGCGTAATTCTCAATCTCACGGGCGGCCGTGGCCAACCGGCGCTCGATGACCTGCTCGGTATCCAGGCTGCGGTTGCGGAGACGGGCCTCCAACTCTTTGCGGTTCGGGGGAAGGATGAAAATACTCACAGCTTCGGGCAATTTTTTCTTGATTTGCTGAGCGCCCTGGACGTCGATGTCGAGCAGCAGATCGCGGCCAGTTTGCTGCGCGTCACGCAAGAAGCTGCGAGCCGTTCCGTAATAGTTACCGAAAACGTCTGCGTGCTCGAGAAACTCGTCCTCTCCGATCATTCGCTCAAATTCTTCGCGAGTAACAAAGAAGTATTCGCGCCCGCTCTTTTCGCTGCCGCGCGGCTGGCGAGTGGTGTAAGAAACCGAGAACTCGAGGCCATGGACACGGAAAAGTACTTCGTTCACCAGCGTGGATTTCCCCGAGCCAGAAGGAGCGGAAATAATGAATACGTTGGTCATTCGAGGTTTTGCACCTGCTCGCGAGCTTTTTCGATGTCGGCCTTCATGGCCAATCCCATCTCGGTGATCTTGAGCGCGTCGCCTGCGAGGCCTGAGGTTTTCGAGAGCAGCGTGTTGGCCTCGCGATTCATCTCCTGCAACAGGAAATCGAGTTTCTTGCCAATCTCGGATCCTTCGTCGAGCAGTCCAGTGAAGTGCTTGACGTGGGTTTGCAGGCGAACCAATTCTTCCTGAATGTCGCTGCGGTCGACGAGCAAGGCGGCTTCCTGGAGCAAACGCTCGGGATCGACCTGAGTGGTGATCATCTCCTGCATTCGAGTTTTCAACTTTTCGAGATAACTTTGAAGCACAGCATGGCGGTGATGCTCGACGCCGTGGCCCGACTTTTCGACGTGGGCCATGCGCTGGCGCAATTCGCGCTCAATGCCTCGTCCTTCTTCTTCTCGCATGTGGTTCAGCTTGCCGAGAGCTTCTTCGGCCTTGGCGAGAACGACGGCCTCGAGATCGTCGCTGGCGGGAAGGGCGGCGCTTTCCACGGCGCCGGGCATGCGAAGGATCGCGTTCAAATCGGGCTCGGCGACCAGTCCGAATTCGGCGGACGCTTTGCGGAAGGCCTGGACATAGCCTCCGACGAGTTCGCGGTTGAGGGAGAAACCGTCAGTAGTTCCACGCTCGAGGCTCAACGTGAGCTCGACATGTCCTCGCGCCAGCTTCTCTTTCAGCAGGCGGCGCAGCTTCATCTCCAGCGAATCGCTGTCGGAAGGCATGCGGAAATGGAGGTCTAGGAAGCGGTGGTTGACGGATTTGAGAGACAGGGTAAAGCCGAGTTGGTTGTTCACCTGTCCTTTGACTTGCGCGAACCCGGTCATGGAGCGGATGGGCATAGGAAGAAATTTACGATTGTCGATTTTTGATTGTCGATTGCAAAGCCGCTAATTTCCAATTTTCAATTGCTAATTTCCAATTCTGAAATCTTAGTTTGACCCGCAGTTCAATTGGCAATCGGCAATCGGAAATTCGCAATTCTTTCTACTCCCTGCTTGGTACTAGCTTCGTCTGGTCGATTTGCAAAAACTGCAGCTCATACAGACGGCGATACGTGCCTAACTTCTTCATCAATTCTTCATGAGCTCCGATGTCGCTGATGGTGCCATTCTCGAGGACCACAATACGATCGGCGCGACGAACGGTCGACAACCGATGCGCGATTACAAAGACTGTGCGTCCCGTCATCAGGTTCTGCAAGGCGGTTTGCACCAGCGATTCCGACTCGCTATCAAGGGCGGAAGTCGCCTCGTCGAGAATGAGGATCGGTGCGTTTTTCAGAATGGCGCGTGCGATGGCGATACGCTGGCGCTCGCCGCCGGAGAGGCGCACTCCGCGCTCGCCAATCACGGTTTCGTATCCGGCGGGCAGGTCCGCGATGAAGTCGTGGGCGAGCGCCGCTCTGGCCGCCGCCTCCACTTGTTGTTGCGAAACTGCTGGCTGGCCGTAGGCGATGTTGTTGCGCAGCGTGTCATTGAACAGGACTGTTTCCTGAGTGACGATGCCAATCTGCGAACGGAGCGACGTGAGGGTTAGGTCGCGAACATCGTGGCCATCGATGAGAAGGCGTCCGGAGCTGACGTCGAAGAAGCGCGGGATCAGGTGAACCAGCGTGCTCTTACCGGCGCCGCTCGAGCCTACAACCGCGAGCACTTCTCCGGCCTTCACATCGAGATTGATATCGCGCAGAATCTCACGGGCGCCATCGCCGTTCGCTTCATATGAAAAGCCCACATTGTCGAAGATCACGGTCTTTGAGAATGGCGGTAGCGCTTTGGCCGTGGCCTTCTCGCGGACTTCGTCTTCGGTGTCCATGAATTTGAAGATCTCGGAAGAGGCTCCGATGGCCTGTTGGAAATTATTGTAGAAAAGCGCGAATTTGCGGACGGGATCGTAAAGCTTAAAGACAGCAATGATGAAGGCGAGAAACGTTCCCGCGGTGAAAAGGTGATGGTTGATCTGGTCGCGGCCGAGCAGCAGGAGCAAGGCAATAGCCACAGCCCCAAAGATATCCATCAGCGGCGAACTGAGAGCGGCGGCTGCGACAGAGCGGAGATTCGCGCGGAACAAGCGCTGGGCGGCCTTGCGGAAGCGGGCGATCTCCCACGACTCCATGCTGAACGCTTTGACGATGCGGTTGCCGGTGATGGTTTCGTGCAGGATGTTCTGAATGTCGGCGAGTTTGTCCTGCCCGCGGCGCGTGGTGCTGCGGACGCGACGTCCAATCTTTCCCGCGGAATAAATGATGACAGGCACAAACAGCAGAAGCACCCATGCGAGTTTTCCGCCCAGCAAGACAACCACAATAGCGGTGAAGATCAGCGTGAAGAATTGCTGCAGAAACTCGGCCAGCACATTCGACATAGCGAACTGGACACGCTCGATGTCGTTGACGATGGTCGAGACCAGAGTACCCGTAGTGTGCTTCGAGAAAAACGCGGCGGAGCGGCGCAGGATGGAGTCGTAGAGATCGTCACGCAGGTCGGTGATCATGCCGAATCCGGCGAAGTTCACCAGATAGGTTCCGGCGTAATCGAAGAATCCCTTGAGCACCGTGGCGGCGACCAGGGCGAAAGCGACCACAGTCCAGGGATTCTGGAAGTGGGACGGCACGAAGCGCTGCAAGTAAACCGTGTGGTCGGTTCCGGGAACCTTGAAGAGCTGGATATCGCGACCTTGCGAACTGGGGTTGAGGACGCGATCGAAGATGGGTCCGATCAGCAGAACGCGGAACGCATCAAGCAGCCCAACGAATGCCATCAACAGGATTGATGACAGCAGTTGCCACCAGTACGGAATGACGTAGCGAAGAAGCCGTGTCAGTTGCCGCATAGGGGGCTCATGAAGCGCAGCTGGACTGAGTCCGCCGCCTGTACTGATTCAGAGTGTCGCAAACCTCTATTCTACTGGACTTCCCGAGGATGCGGCAGTGACATCCGACCTTGTTGCAAGGGGTTCGCCCGATTCTAGTGCGAGGGACGGTGAGGCTCAAACAAATTCGGCGTTACCGAGTGAATTCCCGGATAGTGTCGAGGTAGAACCGGCCTCATTTGGGTTGGAAAGCAGCGGCGAAGCGTTACTGCGTCATGCGGGACTAGCTGGGGCTGTCGCGGTGCACGGTTTTCACCCGGTATCCGGCTTTGCGCAGGCGCTTGCTGACGTCTTCGGCGATCATCACGGAGCGATGTTGGCCTCCGGTGCAGCCGAAGGAAATCGTGAGATAACTTTTGCCTTCGCGGACGTAATGGGGCAACAGATAGATCAGAAGTTCGGAGATGCGCGAGATGAACTCGCGGGATTGAGGGAACGATCGAATGTATTTTGCGACTTTCGGATCGCGTCCGGTGAGCGGGCGAAATTCGGGCACGAAATGCGGATTGGGGAGAAAGCGGACGTCAAACATCAGGTCGGCGTCTTCGGGTACGCCGTGCTTAAAGCCGAAGCTGACGCACGAGACCATGAGGTTCTTATCTGTCTCCTGCTTAATGAAGCGCTGCGTGATATAGGCGCGCAGTTCGTGAACGTTGAACTTCGAAGTGTCGATAACCAGGTCGGCCATGGCGCGGATAGCGCGCAGATGGCGGCGTTCGGCGGATAGCGAGGACTTCACGGTCGTGTTGGTGCCGAGAGGATGCGGGCGCCGGGTTTCGCTATAACGGCGCACCAGGACGGCGTCGGCGGCTTCCAGAAAAAGGACTTTGGTGGGAAGCATCCGGCGAACCGACTTCAGAATCTCTGGCAGGCTTTCCAGTTGCGTGCCTTCGCGGACGTCCACCACTAACGCAGTGCGCTCGATTTCCGAGGACTGCCCAACCAGTTCTGCGAAGCGGGGAATCAGGCCGACGGGAAGGTTATCGACGCAGTAGTAGCCGAGGTCCTCGAAGGCCTTCAGAACGGACGCCTTCCCTGACCCGCTCATGCCGGTGATGATGACCAACTCGGCGAGCGAATGTGTGTCGTGAGCCGACGCTTTACGCGCGACCCTGCGCACCTTGCGTTTAGTTTTGCGGGTGAGATTGCGTGACGCCATCCCAAAGCGATGGTAGCAGGCGCGGAGCGTGGCCGCTAGTTGCACTGCGGTTTCGCCTCTACCCGTGAGCGTCCGCGAGACTACAGCATGCAGGGTATGGCGAGGATGCGGTGTGCCCCTTAATCTTCGTAAGCGGTGAAAAAGCTATGGTTTGGAATATTTTGGCCCTGCTGCTGACCTTGTGGCTTCTGCTTTCAAGCCTGCACGTGGGCTTGGGGCTGATTGATTTGTTGCCGCTGGCAGCGTTGCTGGTGTTGATCGCGAACGTTCTGGCAGCGAGCCGGACCGTCGCCTAAAGGAGAACTATGAAGATGTTTCTGCAAAGACTATGCTTCGCTGTTTTGCTGTTGAGCACGGCGGGAATCGCCTACGCTCAGTCCGACACACAAAGCGCCAAGCAGGACATGAAAGATGCCGGACACGACACCAAGAACGCGGCGAAGGATACTGGGCATGCAGTGAAGAAGACCACGAAGAAAACCACGCACAAGGCCGCGAAGAAAACCAAAGAGGGAGCGCAAAAGGTCGAAGACAAGACCGCGCCCCCGCAATAACTCCGATTCATTTTCTTAAGGAGTTCTCTCAAATGAAAACATTGCTCTTGGCTTTTCTGGCACTGACTTTGGGGCTTTCGACCGCGGGTTGCACCCAGCGCGCGAAGAATGTCTCTTACAAAGATGGCGTCAAGAAAGCGCTGGAACAGGCAGATTACAAGGACGTGACCGTCGACGAAGATAGCGACAAAAACACCATCACGCTGGGCGGCAAACTGCATTCCGAGAATGCCAAACAGCAGGCGTCCGAAGTAGCTCAGTCGGTTTCCGGCGGCCGGACCATCGTGAACCAGATCAGTGTAGAACCGGTCGGAATGGAATCAGACGCTCGCAAGATCGAGTCGAACACGGATGATGCGATCGAGAAGAATTACAAAGCGCAACTGATCGCGAAGGGACTGGACAAGCAGGATATCCACTTCGACGCGAAGAACGGCGTGCTTACGCTCAAAGGTTCGGTGAAGGACGTGCGCCAACGCGAAGTTGCTGAGCAAGTCGCTTCGAGCGTGCCCAACGTCGCCCAGGTAGTGAACCAAATCGAAGTGAGCCGTTAACCGGACCGCTACACTTGACTAACATCCTAAACATGAAAAGGGCACATTTGCATGTGCCCTTTCCTACGCAGGATGAATGAGCGCCACCCCCTCAGCTACCGCAAATCAGCGACGACATCCACTTCCTGAAAGTGATGGTCGTAGTCCCTGGCGAGTTCCGACTCGCGATGGCTCTTTGGCATTTCATGGCCGCGCTCGTTACCCTCGACCCATACCTGGGCCAGAAAGTAACGGTCGCCATAGCGATGGAAGATCAGCTTGGTTTCCGAAGCGGACTCTCTGGATTCCACGTTGATCGAATTGACCATCGCGTTCTCATTCTTATTCGCATTCCGCACCAGCAGAGTCTTGCCGTCGGCGGTGCCAAACGACTGAATGGTGTATTGGCCAGGGGGAAGGGTCGATCCGTTGACGATGAACTCAAACGGGACATCGGCCTTCAACCGGATCGTCTGTGCGACCGATTCACCTACCATCATCAACGCGAGCACAACAAGCAGAGTAGATCCATGGAATTTCATAACTCCTCCTTAATTTTGGCCCTTAAAGTTATGGACAGGTCAGCGTGCCCTTCGCTTTCAAGATCGCCTGTAACCCGGCCTTCCCTTGATCGAACCGTTCTCACCAGTAGCTAAGGCAAGCGTGTGGCCATATAATCCAGGGCATCGTTGTCTGCTTCCGTCTGCGCCACAACGCACTGATCCGACGTAGTTTGTGATTAAATCGCGAAGTCTGGCCTGAACTCGAGAGGGCTGGCTTTAGCTCTCATCGCTAACCCAACGGTTAGTGGCAGCTACCCTCGGGGTTAATCACACCTGAGTGCTCGGGGCGTACGTCCATGAATCCTAGAGTTGTCGGCATTGCCGGTCCGTTCCAGGGGATGACCTTCCCCTTGCCCGGCGGAGACGTGTCCATCGGACGCGATCCGGCGAACCAGCTTTGCATCTCTGACAAATCGCTATCCCGGCGACATTGCCTGATTGCCGGTAGCGGCGAGAAGTTTGTCGTCCGTGACTTGGGTAGCCGGAACGGCACGCTCCTGAACGGCGTACCTGTGGAAGAAGAACCGCTCCGGCACGGCGACCAGATTTCCGTGGGTGAGTCGGTCGTCGTCTTCCTGATTCACTCCGACGAAACTCATCTCGAGCGAAGCCCCGTAGTCTTCGCCGATACGGCGGAACTAGGCGGCGCTCCGATGATGCTCCGCCAGGAAGACGCCGTCTACCTGCAGCAGGAAACAGAAGTGCGCGGAGTGGATCCGGTGAGGCAGGCGCGAGATCTGGATGCGCTGCTCAAAATTTCTACCGGGATCGGCCACATTCGCGATCGCGAATCCCTGCAGTGGCAACTGTTGGGGCTCGTCTTCGATGTAGTGCCAGCAGACTGTGGCGCGGTCCTGCTCACCGACAGTGTCGACGAATTTGAATCGGCGGTCGCCTGGGATCGGGTGCTGGGCCCAGCACATCCCGTGCGGGTCAGTCGAACCGTCGTGCGTCGGGTAATTCAGGAGCGTGTGGGCCTGGTGGTAAGCGACGTCTCCTGCGATAAGAGCCTGCGCTCCGTGCAGACCCTCAAAGATTTACAGGTGCGTTCCCTGCTCTGCGTCCCGCTGCTATCGAGGAATACCGCGCTGGGTGCGATTTACCTCGACAGCCGGAGTTCGACCGAGCGTTTCGACGAGAGCCATCTTCAGGTGATGACGGCCGTGGCTGGGATCGCGACGCTGGCGCTCGACAATGTGAAGCACTGGGAACAGTTGCTGCAAGAGAATAGCGACCTTCGCGCGGAAATGAATCTGGAGCACAACATGGTGGGCTCCAGTCCAAGGATTCGCGAGGTTTTCGAGTTCATTCGTCGGGTGGCGCCAACCGACTCGACCGTGCTGATCGAAGGCGAGAGCGGCACCGGGAAGGAATTAGTGGCCCGGGCGATTCACCGCAACAGCCCCCGCGCGGAGCGGCCCTTCGTGGCCATCAACTGCGCAGCAATCACCGAGAGTTTGTTGGAGAGCGAGCTCTTTGGACACGAGCGAGGAGCCTTCACCGGCGCTCACGCGCAAGTAAAAGGAAAGATGGAAGTCGCCGACGGCGGCACCCTGTTCCTCGACGAAGTCACGGAACTTGCCGTGGGCCTGCAGGCGAAGCTGCTGCGGGTGTTGCAAGAGCGCGAGTTCGAACGCGTGGGCGGAACCCGGGCCATCAAGCTAAATGTCCGACTGGTGGCTGCCACCAACCGGAAACTCGAGAATGCGGTGGAAGCAGGAGCCTTCCGCAAGGACCTTTATTACCGGTTGAACGTCGTGGCATTGACCATGCCAGCGCTGCGGGACCGCAGAGATGACATCCTCCAGCTGGCCGAGCACTTTATTGCCAAGACTTGCCGGAAATCGGGATCGCGGGCCAAGGCAATCTCTGCAGATGCCCGAGCCTGTCTGCAAACCTACGATTGGCCGGGAAATGTGCGGGAGCTCGAGAACGCCATCGAGAGGGCACTGGTACTGGGCACCAGCGATGTCATCCTTCCTGACGACTTGCCTGACACCATTGTCGAATCGGCGTTGCCAGCGCCGTCAGTTCATGCCAAGTATCACGGCGCGCTGAAAGAGACGAAGAAGCAGCTCATTCTGCAGGCGTTACAGCAATCGAACGGGAATTACATTGAAGCCGCGAAGATTCTGGAGATGCATCCCAATTCCCTGCTGCGGCTGATTCGCAATCTGGATCTGAAAGCGGCGGCGAAATCGAGCCTGCCTCCGACGTAGATTCGAGGGTCCTTCGTCCTAGAGACAGCGCGCCCCTGCCCAAACCTGCAATCATTTGTTAGCATTACACACCCTGTCATTCGTCGTTACAGCCAGAATCTGCTAAGCGGCTCTGAAAAGCCTTCACGAAAGGTGGTCTGTCTTGCGGAAAAGCTCTCTTCTTGCGGTAGCCCTGCTCTTGCTCTGCGTTTCCAGCGCTTCGCTGGCGCAGACGCTGCAGAAACTAACTCATCAGCCGCCCGATGGGGCCGGCATCGGCCTCCTTCTAACCGACGGCACCTGTCTTTTCCAAGGCAACGCCGAGTCGGATTGGTGGAAACTTACACCCGATATCAACGGAAGCTATCTCAACGGAACGTGGACGAAGGTCGGCAGCCTGCAATCCGGCTACGTGCCCGACGCCTTCGCTTCCGCCGTGTTTGCGGACGGTCGAGCGGTTATCGTCGGCGGCGAATATAACAACGGAGCGTTTACCCTCACCAATCAGGGCGCTGTCTACGATCCCAGCACGGCGACATGGACGCCCCTAACGCCTCCCAGTTTCTGGCCCTGGATCGGAGACTCCCCTTCCGTCATACTCCCCAACGGCAAATACCTCGTAGGTGACAAGCTGGTGACACAGGGAGCCACACTTGATCCCAAGACCCTAACCTGGACAAAGGTTGGTTACGCAGGCAAAGCGGATTTCAACGCGGAAGAGGGTTGGACGTTGATGCCTGACGGCACGGTCCTCACCTACGACGTGAAGGATGCTCCGAACTCAGAGATCTACACTCCGTCGAAGGGCTCGTGGGCAACCGCTGGCAGCACAATCGTAGACCTGCACTCGATTAATCCCGAATGCATCCCGTACGGCGGAAAACATTGCTACCCTGCCCCGGGAGAAGTAGGGCCTGGCATTCTGCGACCTGACGGCACCGTGTTCGCAACCGGCAGTCTGGCCACGGGTGCATCGACCGGTCATACGTCGGTCTATTCACCCGTCACCAAGGGTTGGACGCCTGGACCGGATTTCCCCAACGGCGACAACGCTGGTGACTCTTTCGCGGCGCTGCTGACCAGTGGCAACGTGCTGGTGTTGGGTAATAGCGGACGTCTGTATGAGTTCGACGGAACCAACTTCACCTCGGGCCCGTTCGCCTCGGGAAGTCTGATGGTGCTTCCGACCGGACAAGTGATTGTTGCCGGATCGACCGTGCAACTCTACAACTCAACCGGCACCTATAACCCGTCATGGGCGCCCACGATCAAGACAGTTCCCAGTACCGTTACCCACGGGATGACCTACCAGATCACGGGAACACAATTCAACGGACTGTCACAGGCTGCGGCATTTGGAGATGAGTTCCAGACCGCGACGAATTATCCGCTAGTGCGAATCACCAATACCAGCACCGGGCACGTCTTCTACGCGAAGACGCACGATCACAGCACCATGGGAGTGGCGACGGGCACCAAGATCGTTTCCACCAACTTCGACGTTCCCACGGGAATTGAGACGGGAGCCAGCACCCTGGTGGTGGTAGCCAACGGCATTCCTTCGGCCGCCGTCAACATCACGGTTAACTAGCAGAAACGCAATAGCACTTCACCGCGCTCGACCGGAAACTCCGGCGGGCGCGGTTTTTTTTCTGAAATGATGTGCCGGTTACAGTGCGCCGCGAAGGCCCAGCACAATGGTGCCGAGGAACACGGTGTAATAAACGGCGACGAGCATCCAGGCGGCAATTCGTTCGTAAAGCATGGGGGATACCTTCATTTGCGGGTTGATCCAACCAGTTCCCGGTAGGATCACCTCTTGAGTTGCTGTGGGCATTTCACCTCGATTTGCCGTAGCCCACAAGGGCACGGCGGTACGGGAGGGGGTTGTCCGGATGGACGCGGAAGGTGCTGGTTACCGGGTCGCGACGCCCGCTCGGGATGCGGTCAAACTTACGGGCGTTTTTTTGACTCAGGCACGAACCGTTATTGGCTCTTCATTCTTGCGGCTTCGAACTCGTCGCCCTTTTCCCAACCCACTAGTTTCGGCATGGTTGCCGCTTGCCAGCCCAGGGCAAAGCCGAAGCGGGCCATCACGGCGTCTCCTGTGAAATCCATGTCGGCATGATATTCGTCGCTCGGCTGGTGATAGTGCTTCGAGGTGTACTCTTCGGCCTGTTGCAATCCCCAGGCAGCGTCGTGCCCTTTGTATTTCGTACCTTCGTTGATGGAGAAGGCAGGAATGCCGACGCGGGCAAGACTGAAGTGGTCGGAGCGGTAGTAGTGTCCAGCTTCGGGGCGGGCGTCAGGACGAATCGCCAGGCGGAATTCTTTCGCCATCGCTTCCACGGTCGGGTAAAAGGTGGTGCGCTCAGAGCCTGACACTTCGACTTCTTCCGGGGAACCAAGCGGAGGCACGTCGTCGTAGTTCAGGTCGAGCGTGATCTTTCCGGAGGAAATGGGTGGATGCTTCCCGAGATATTCCGATCCCAGTAACCCTTGCTCTTCCGCAGTCACTGAAGCAAACAAGATGGAACGTCGCGGCTTCTGCGCCGACAGCGTATAAACCCGCGCGATCTCAAGCACGATGCCGCATCCCGTAGCGTTGTCATTGGCGCCGTTATAGATGTTGTCGCCAGGCATGTCAGGACGAATTCCGAGATGATCGTAGTGCGCGCTGTACATCACGGCTTCATCTTTCAACTTCGGATCCGAGCCGGGCAGCATGGCCACGACGTTGTTCGACTGAAATGGACGAATCTGGCTGACCATGTGCGCCTTCAACCTTGCTTGCAGCGCTACCGGATGGAAGTCACGCGAATTCGCGTCGGCCATGAGTTTGGTGATATCCATCCCTGAGGTTGCAGCGATCTGGCGAGCGACATCCAACTGTACCCAGGAAGCGGCCTTCAACTTCGGCTGGCCTTCGAGCTTGAGAAACGATTTTTCGCCGGAGTTCGAGTTGCGCACGACTTCCCAGGGATAGCTGGCCATCTCCGTCTGGTGAATCAGGATGGCGCCAACCGCGCCCTTGCGCGCTGCTTCTTCGTACTTGTAGACCCAGCGTCCGTAGAACGTCAGTGCGCGGCCCTTGAAGAATTTGATGTCGGTAGAGGGTGGCTCGTTCACCAGCATGAGCAGCACTTTGCCTCTTACGTCGACGCCCTTGTAGTCATCCCAGTTGTACTCGGGAGCTTCGATTCCGTAACCGACGTAGACGATGTCGGCATCGATATCGGACTCGGGTTGCTGCGTCTCGTTAAAAGCGACGTAGTCCGTAAGTGGCTTCAGATCAATCGCAGAACCGTTCGCGGGAACGACGGAAAAAGTCGTTTGCGGCAATGTAGTGACGCCGACCATCGGCACCTTCTGCATGTAGGTGCCGTTGTCGCCGGCAGGCTTCAATCCGTCGAGAGCAAACTGGGTCGCTATGTATTCAGCGGCTATGTCTCCGCCGCGTTGTCCGGTACCGCGTCCTTCGAGCAAATCGCTGGCCAGGAACTTGACGTGAGCGCGAATGCGTTCAGGATCGATCTTCTGCATGGCGGCAATCGCCGTGCCCGGAAGATGCGCCGCGGCTAGAGTATTTCCGGATGACGTTCTGCGGCCGGTCTGGGCCAATGCAACAGTCTGTAGAGACACCAAAAACAAACAGAAGAGAACACTCTTTCGCATCTACGGGGCTCCTGCCGATTGGCATTGATGATGACGGGAACGTTCTATTGTACGGGATGAATTTGAAATTTGCGGTGGGCCGAGCCATCCGCCAGTGAAGTTTCAGACTGACACTTCCGTTCCATGATGGACCTCGCACCATTACTGAAGTAAGCCAAAACCCACGTTTTCTGCTGCGACCCGCCATGGCGCTCCGCTACTCTCGGGCCGACGCCACCTGTCTGCGTGACGGCGGGGGTGTGGAACGAAAACGTGAATTTTCTAGCCTTGGCGGTTTTGTCGGGACAAGACAATCTCTGGCTATACGCCAGCGTAGGCAGCGCTGTCGGCATTTATTTGTTCTACCGCGGCTTTCGCACGCTGCAACAGAGGCGGCTCATCCTCGACACACCTGCTTCTAAAATTCGCAGCGCGTCGATGGGGCTCGTAGAAGTCAGCGGACTTGCGGTCGGGCCTTACACCATCCCTGCTCCAGTAACCGGCGTCCCTTGTTACTTCCATCGCACGATTGCCTGGCAGCTGAAGCAGGCGGGCAAGAACAAGGAGTGGCAGAAGGTCGCGGAAGAGAGCATGCATGTGCCGTTCTTCCTCGATGACAACACCGGCCGGGTGTTAGTGGATCCGCAAGGCGCCGAGATGGACATTCACCGCGACTTCCACGAGGAATACAGCGGCTCGTTTTTCGGCAGCAATGATGACGTGCCGGCTAACGTGCTCAACTTCCTTACCCGTCATGGCGTGGACAACGACCACAAACTTAGAGTCGACGAATATTGCATCAAGCCGAAGAATGCGCTCTTTATCCTCGGGACGTTGGCGACGAACCCCGGTATTAAAGCGAGTGCCACGCCGACGCCCAGCGCCACCACCGGCACTTCAAGGTTGAGCACCGTGGAATTAGGCCTGCCGACTTTGATCGCGGACAGGCCAGAGCGAAGCCTGAATTCCAATACCAACGTCACGGTGCACCGCACGGTCGTTGTGAATACCCTGAAAGACGGTGTGCCGCAGGAAGTCATCCGGCTTTCGAGCGACGCCAAGCCCGGGAGCGCAGCCGACATGACCCAACAAGGAAAGATTGCCGCGGCCTTGACCAAAGCTGGAATTACAAGCCCGGCAGCCTGGGCCGTGGCTGGAGCGGCCACGGGGACGGCAACCGCTCCCGGCGATGGTACGGTCCCTACGACGGATCCGTCGCAGGAATTTGAAACCCCTCCTCCAGTCGTTTTGATGAAGGGCAGCCACCAGACGGCATTCCTTATTTCATGGCGCAGCCAGAAAGAGATCGTCAGTTCGTTGGGATGGAAATCGACCGCCATGATCTGGGGCGGTCCGGCGCTGACGCTTGCTTGCTTGTACTACGTGTTCGCACACTTTGGATGGTTATAGGGAGAATCGAATGAATACCGTGATTCTGGCCGCCTTTGTTTTCGCGATCGTAGGCGCGCTTTGGTACATGACGACGATCTATAACGGTCTGATCGCCCTCAAGAACGACATCGACAAAGCCTGGGCCAACATCGACGTGATGCTCAAGCAGCGTCACGACGAACTCAGCAAGCTACTCGACGTTTGCAAAGGCTACATGGACTACGAGCGCGACACGCTGCAGAAGATCACGCAGGCGCGCAGCATGTACCAGCAGGCGAAGACGGTCGACCAGAAAGCCCAGGCCGACCAGAGCATGACTTCAGCTCTGCGCGGATTCTTCGCAGTCGCGGAGAATTATCCCGACCTCAAAGCCAACAACAATTTCCAGCAATTGCAGAAGCGCATCACCGATCTCGAGAGCCAGATCGCGGATCGCCGCGAGTTTTACAACGACTCCGTCAACACTTTCAACATCCGCATTCAGCAGATTCCCGACACCTTCGTGGCATCGTTCATGAGCCTGCGTCCCCGCGAGATGTTCAAAGTGGAAGAGGCCGATAAGAGCGATGTGAAGATGGCATTCGGAGCCAGCGCCTCGTAGACGCTGGCCCGTATAACTTGCCGGCCTTCCGCGTCTCAGTGAATCTTGCGGACGCGAAGGCTGTCATCATCTACGAAGTAGACGTTCCCAGCTTTGTCGACAGCCGCCGTGATCGCACCTCCGATATTGGTGCTCACAGCTGGCAGGTTGTTTCCGTTGTATCCCCCGATCCCGGTTCCTGCGATCGTGGTGATTTTCCCGGCATGGTTTAATTTGCGGATGCGGGCGTTGCTGTAGTCACCGATGTAGACATTCCCCTTGGTATCGGTGGCGACTCCTTCTGGCGAGCACAGCATGGCTAATACTCCAGTTCCGCCATCCCCGCTGAACCCGCAGGTTCCGGTCCCGGCAATGGTGCTGATGATGCCGGAGCGGTTCACCTTGCGGACGCGGTTGTTCCCATAGTCGCCCAGGTATAGGTTCCCTTGTGCGTCTAGCGCGATCCCGTAGGGACCGCTCAGGAGGGCTGTCGTCGCCAAAATGCCATCCCCGTTGTAGCCGCAGCTTCCCTCGACGCCGGCTACGATGGAAACCACCGCCGCTGGCGTGATTTTGTGAACTACGCAGACCCCGTCGTCGGCAGCATAGAGATTGCCTGAGGTATCCATCGTTAGTGAAAGCAGGTCAGAGAAACTGGCATCGGTGGCGAAGGTTGTAATGATTCCGGAAGTGTTCACTTCTCGGATCAGGCCATTGCCGGTATCTGCGATAAAGATGTTGCCCGCCGAATCCACGACAACGCCGTAGGGGAAATTGAGCTGACCTTGCGTTGCGAGGCCGCCGTCGCCGCTGTAGCCGGTAGTCCCATTGCCCGCGACGGTGGTGATTTTACCCGACGTATCGATCTTGCGAATCCGATGAGCGTTGGGATCGGCAACGTAATAGTTTCCGGCGGAATCAAAGACGAGATTCTCGGGCGCAACGAAATCCGCACCTGTGGCAGGGCCATTGTCTCCCACAAACCCGCCAGCCAACGTCGTGGTCACTGATGATGTCACGGTGCGCACCCGGCTGTTGAACTCGTCCGTGACCAGCAAATTCCCGGAAGTCGTCAAGAATATTCCTGTAGGCCCGTTGAATTCCGTGAGCAGCGGCGGGTTGTTGTCGCCGTCGAAGCCGGGAAAGTTTCCGGCCATGCTGTTGATGATCCCACTTGTAAAACCGACGGTGCGAATACGCGCCGCGCCGGCATTGGAGATCAGGAGCTGGTTGCCGCGTACGATCACGTCCCTCGGCCTTCCCACTTCCGCGTCGATGGCGGGGCCGCCGTCGCCGGTGAATCCCTGAATTCCATTGCCGGCAAACGTGGTGATGATGCCGGAGGTATCCACTCGACGCACCCGCGAATTCAGAGTGTCGGCGATGTAGAGATTTCCGCTGGAGTCCAACACGATTCCACGGGGATTATTCAAACTGGCGGCCGTGGCGGGAATCCCATCGCCGTTGTATCCCGCAGTGCCATTCCCCGCGACGGTGGTGATGATTCCAGTGGTGTCGATTTTGCGAACGCGGTTGTTGAGCAGGTCGGTGAAATACAAGTTGCCCACGGCGTCAAACACCAGTCCGAAGGGAAAGTCAAGTTCAGCGGACAATGCCGGGCCACCGTCTCCACTGAATCCGAGCACGCCCGTACCCGCTATGGTGGTGATGGTGCCGGTGGTGTAGATCTTGCGGATTCGGTTGTTATTGGCATCTGCAACAATCAGGTTGCTGGCAGAATCGAACAGGACGCCAATGGGATAGCTCAACATGGCGTTCTTCGCCAAACCGCCATCTCCGCTGAACCCCGAGATACCGGTACCCGCAAATGTGGTAATCACGCCATTGCTCACCTTGCGAATGCGGTGATTGTCGCCATCGCTGATGAACGTATTCCCGCTCGCGTCCTGAATCGCGTATCGCGGAAGGGCAAGTCCCGCAAGGGTTGGGCTGCCCCCGTCTCCGACATGGCCACCTGCGGTCGTGGTGACCACTTGGGCTGAAAGAGAAGAAGCAAGGAAAACCACTTGAACACAAAGGTACAGAAAAAGCAGGCGACGAAGCGTCGTCATAGCAAAGCCTCCTGGAGCCGGTAGTTTCCGGCAAGCTGCACTCTGAACGACTGCGAGAAATTTTTACTCGAGACCCGGGAATGCGCCGGCGGGACGCCGAAGTACGTCTGGAAGAACGATGCTGATGCCGGCGGTTCTGAACTGCCCCTGAGGCGGCAGATCAGCGAAAACGGAAGAAAGATACACCACAAACCCTTCCGCGGGCCAGATTATTCCCGAATTCAGACGTGGGGCAACCAGAAAAACTGGACTTCAGGGCTTGTACCAGCTTTCTAACCCCATGGCACGTCAGTACCTTACGAGGGACGAAGCCGTCCAGTAGAATGACACGGTGAACGACGCGGTTCGCATTGGGATTCTGGGCGACTTTAACCTCGACTTCCGGTCCCATCACGCCACCAACGACTGTCTGCAGCACGCGGCCGCCAAGCTGGAAATCAAGCTTGAGTCGCAGTGGATTCCTACGCCTTCGTTGGTTACGCCTGGCGCCCTAAAGACGCTCGAAAGCTTTGATGGAATCTGGGCATCGCCCGGCAGTCCTTACAAAAGCATGGAAGGCATGCTCAAAGGCATTGAGTTTGCGCGGAAGCGGGATTGGCCGTTCCTGGGAACTTGTGGCGGCTTTCAGTACGCCTTGATCGAGTGCGCACGCAATGTGCTAGGCATCAAAGATGCCGATACGGCGGAGAATAATTCCGGCTCGAAGAACATCATCGTCTTTCCCGTGGCCTGCGCCGTTCCTGACCAGAAGAAGGGAGCGCCGAAGCTGTCGGGAGTTGTGCCCGAAATCCGCCTGCGCCCTGGTTCTTACTTGCAAAGTTTTTACGGCAAAGATGTGGTCAAGGAAGAATTCTTCTGTAATTTTGAAGTGAATCCCGAATATGAATGGGCCGCGATCGAAGCTGGATTCCCCGTGGCAGCCCGCGGAGCGAAGGGCGAGATTCGGGCCATCGAATCTCCGACGCATCGCTTCTTCATCGCGACGTTGTATCAGCCCCAGCTGTCATCGACCAAGAACGACCCGCATCCGCTTGTCTTGGCGTTCGTGCAGAATGCCGCCGATTGGGGAAAAAAGAAGTTGGATGACAGTGTCCTCGAGTAGCGGACCTCAGACCTCGGACTTCGGACCTTAGGCCTTAATGAACTTCAGCGATGCTGAGTTCATGCAATAGCGCAGGCCTGTGGGCTTTGGACCGTCATCGAACACATGTCCTAAATGAGCGTCGCAAAGCGTGCAGGAAACCGCAGTGCGGCTCATTCCAAGACTCTTGTCGGTTATTTCCGTCACATTCTCTTTTGCAATCGGCTCCCAAAAGCTTGGCCAGCCGGTTCCGGAATCGAATTTCGTCTCTGAACTGAACAGCCCGTTGTCACAACAGATGCAGCGATAGAGTCCCTTGTCATGCATGTTCCAGTACTGACCCGAGTAGGCGAATTCCGTGTCGGCGTGACGCGTGATGTCGAAAGCGTTTGGGGAGAGCTGCTTTTTCCACTCCTCTTCCGTCTTCACTATTCTCGGGACGTGAACCTTCTGCAGCTTTTTCCCATCGTCGGAGAATTGCACGACGGTGACTTCTTTGGGTGTTTCCGCAGGCGCATTGGCGCTGGCTTCGAGGACGTGGGGCTTGCGCAGCGACCATAGGATGACGCCGCCGAACGCTGATGCGGCGGCTACGAGAAATGTACGACGGCGCATCGCGCCCGTGTCTTTGTCTAGTTCGGAGTCAAACATTAAGGTTTCCTCGTCGACCAGTTCTTTCCTATCTATTTCTTCGCCAGCGCCGACGCGTCGGTGGTGGTGTACAAGTCCGGGAACTCCGACTTGAGGTGCTCCACCTTTGGCGCATCATTGAAGAAGATATAAGGACTGTTCGGATGCAGCGCCGCGTAATCCTGATGATAAGCCTCGGCAGGATAGAAACTCTTCAGCGGGACAACCTGGGTGACAATCTTGTGTGGATAAACCTTCGCTTTGTCCAACTGCGCGATGTAGGCATCAGCGATCTTCTTCTGCTCATCGCTGGTGTACGAAATCATCGAGCGATACTGCGTGCCGTCATCTGGGCCCTGCCGGTTCAACTCCGTCGGATCATGTGCCACCGAGAAGAAGACCCGCAGCAACTGTCCGTAAGTGACTTGCGAGGGATCGTACATGATCTCCACCGATTCCGCGTGCCCGGTGTCACCAGTGCTCACCTGTTCATAGCTGGGATTCTTCGCCGAGCCTCCAGCATACCCGGAGGTCGCTTTGACTACGCCCTTCACGTGTGCGAAGACCGCCTGAATTCCCCAGAAGCATCCGCCGGAGACCACAGCGGTCTGTTCACCCTTCGTCTTGGCGAGCGACGCATCAAACTGCGGATTGGGCACAGGCGTGGTAACGTCGGCCGCCTGGCAACGGACAAATCCGGCAAGCAACAGCGACAATACGGCGGCAACTCGCAAATGAGACTTCATGAATCCCCCAGGAAGAATAACGATTGGTTCTGCTTATTGGATTGCCGGCGGGAATAGAAGTTACGAAGCTGGGCTTGCATCTTTAAAATCAGACACTTCCCGCCACTGCAAGACGAGCATCGGTTCATCCACTAAGGTCATGTTTCGGTCGAGAGGAAATTGTGCGATAAGGGTTTTTATCAGTACAGGAGACGGATTTTCTTATGCGATGGTCACACGGTCTGGTTGTGGCCCTGTTGCTGGGGGCGTTTACTGTTCCTTTGAGTTGGAGCCAGCAACACGGTACGAGCATTGAGCGTGGACTCTTCGATGCCGCGAACCGCGAGCGCCGCGAACAAGGACTGCCGGCTCTTAAGTGGGACGATGCGCTCGCCAGCGCCGCGCGCAAACACGCCGAGCAAATGGCACAGCAGCGCACTCTTTCCCATCAGCTTCCTGGAGAGACGACCCTCCCCGGCCGTGTGGGACAGGCTGGAGTTCACCACTCCTGGCTCTCCGAAAACATCGCCGAAGGCAACGGTGCTAACGACATTCATGACCAGTTCATGAAGTCGCCGAACCATCGCGCCAACATTCTTGACTCCGACATGGATACGGTCGGCATCGGGCGTCTTCGAATTCGGCGGCAAGTGGTACGCCGTCGAAGACTTCATCAAGGCGAAATAGAAAGCGGTGGCCCTTTCGCGCGTGTGGAGTAAGGTGCGTTTCGGAACCACCGAGTTCTTACTTCTCCGGCATTGCCTCGGCTTCGCGGATGTACTCGACCACCGACTCGCTCCATCCGTCGATGTGCGTCCACTTGCCGTAGCCAATGCCGTTCTTGGCCGACGCTACGTTGATCACATAGCCCTTGCCTCGCGGCCCGGGCACGGTGTCGTGGGCCTGCTCGTCAGTGATAACGATGAGGCGGTCGTAGCGCTCGTTCTGGTTCAGTCCCTCAACGGCCTTACCGAGGTAAGTGCCATTGTGGACCTGCGAGATGTCGATCGCGTCGCGCAGAGCGAATCCACGACGCGCCGGAACCTCGACCAGATTGTCAGAGAAGCTGAACACGCTCACCTTCTCTCCGATCTCGCGCAGCAACACGGCGAGCCCGTAGGCTGCGTCGGTACGCTGCATCTCGGAACGGCGAGAAAGCGGCGCGGTCATCGAGCCGGAAACGTCAACCAGTACGATCGTCTTCCCCGGCAGCTTCTCCTGTCCGGCAACACAGGCCAGCATCGCCTGCTCGAGTGTCTCTTCCCACTGCGGTGCGTAACGCGCAGCAGCAAGAAAACGAAACGGGAGCACACGCTGCGTCTTCATGGAGCGCAAGGCCGCGAGCACCAACTCCTCGTCCACCCCTGCTTCCTTCATGTTGCGCAGGTTGCGGAGCAGGGCCAGCGCGCCCAGCTTGTTTTCCGCGAGCAGACGCTGCCATGCCTCGCGCTTGTCGGCGCCCGAGCTGAGAGCTACCTCCCAGGTGTCGGGCGTCTGCAAGCGGCCCCAGATCAGCTTCTTCCACACGCCGGCCTGCGCTGCATCACGCGGCTTCGCGTGGCACAGAAACAGGACGTCGCGCAGCTTGATGGTTCCGGCACGGTCGTACTTCGCCAGCTGATACTCATCAAACTTCGGGAAGGCCGCGGCCAGCCCCTTCTTCACCTGGCCCGAGAGCGGCACGCGCCCGTCCTTCCAGTAGATGGCAACGAACTCAGCGAGTTCGTCGGCACGCTGGATGACACGGACGAGCGTGTCGGCCACCAGGTGACGATGCGTCTTGTGACGCGCCATCTCGCGGACCACGAGCAAAGGAGCGTGACGCAGCTTCATCTGCTCACGCGCCTCGACCGCTAGCGCAGCCAGCTTCTCGGCATCGACCTTGGGGACGAGTTCTGCGATGCGGGTCGCGATTGCAACCCCGTTCTCGTAGAACTGGTTCTCCCAAAGCAGACACGCCATTACGGAACGGCGAAGCTGCAACTCGGCCGAGACGTGACGAGCCGGCGCCCCCTCATGAGTGCGCGGACCGAAATTGAGATTCAACATGTTCAAACGGGCCATGGTGGCCTCCTTGCTTGGTCGTTGGTCGTTAGCAAAACCAACTGATCAAGTACCCCCGCCGTTCCTTTTCAGCGTTGTCATTCCGAACCTCAAAGCGGCGAGGAATCTGCTTTTGCTGTCGCCGGGGAATTAAGCGACGACGGTATGGTTCCGATGCTCTGCCTCTGAGCTACACGGCGTAAGCCATGGCAGGACTCGAACCCGCGACTTTCGGATTAAGAAGTAACCCTCGTCTTCACCACCGGCGAAATGTCATGACCAATGTTTAGGGACCCTGCCGTGGGTCTCTAATGCGTGCGTGTCGCGACTTCTGCGACGACTTCGATGCCCGCGATCTCGCGCACGAATCCAATTGGCACGACTCGCGGGGCGGCGTTTCGGTCGCGGTAGTCGGTGCAATACAACACATCGAGTGCGACCGGGCGCACGCCTCCGCCGTAGGTGCAGAACGTCGCGCACTTCGCGTCGGCCCCGTACTGGATGTGCGCGAAGCTGCATTCACCACAGAGGCCGCGAGGCTTCGGTGCGCTCTTGCGCTTCATAATGCGCCGCACCGCGACAACGATCACGTAAAGCACAAATCCGTACATCGCGACCTCCTTTCATTCTGCCGTACTCAATCACACACACTTACTAATTCGCATCTGATCCGGTCAACCTCAAGCGCTAACAGCAGCCCTTGAAACTCAGCCATAGTTTCTACAGAGCGATGCAAATCAACAAAAGCCATTGCTTCAGCCTCGGACGCCTCAGGGAAGAATCTGAGGTAAAGTTCCACTTTTTGCAGGCCTGCCGCCTTCCCGAGATAGACCTTGTAATCGATTCTCCCCGGCCGCAGCAGGGCCGGGTCAAGCGCTTCCACATGGTTCGTTGTCATGACGAACAAGACGCCGGTTGGCGCGTAGAAACCGTCGAGCACGTTCAACAGTCCGGAAAGCGTGACTCCACTGCGATCCGTCGCTGTGCCCTTCCTGTCCTGTGTCGCGCCATCCTCTGCGACGATTGGCGTTGGAGCCGAACGCGTGCTACTGCTCTTCATGCAGTCGATATCCTCAAACGGCAGCAGCGAATTCGCTGGCACCTGGTTCACGGCATTCATCAAGCTTCGGTCGTTGAACTCCGCAAGATTGAAGCAATAGATCGACAGACTGAAGTGCGCTGCAATCGCCGAAACCAGCGAAGTCTTACCCGTCCCCGGAGGCCCGTAAAGCAGATAACCGCGGTGATACGGGATTCCCAGGCGCGCGTAACGTTGCCTCGAACTTCGAAACCTCTCGATGTCCTGCACCAGATTTTTATCCTCCCCCGGCGGCAGAACTACCGACTCAAGCAACCTTGGTGAGTAACCTTCGACCAGATCCCAGCCATCGTTGTAACTGAACAGATACGATCGAATGCCCAGCCTAGCGGTATGGCATCGCACCACATCGTCCACGAAGTCCTTCAGTACAGTCTGGCTTCGACCCGGCGCCCTGAACGTCAGGGACTCGATTCGTCTGGCAGATCGTTCGCGCGTTTCCTCACTGCGATAAAACCAGACCTGAAACGGACGCCCTCCATACCAGAACCAGTGATGTCCCGGTGCCGGGATCAAGGTAATTCGCTCGCCACGTAATGTCGTATCGAGATCCACCCTTCGAACTCGCTTGAGAAAGCTCTGCTCCAGAAACCATTCCTTGACCCACACGAACGCGGCGTCGTCATCCTTCACCGTAATCTTCATCGTCGTCTGCCCGACGAACCAGTCCCATATCGCTTCCGGAACGGCGCGCATGTAGACGCCAAGGCCGCCGAAGATCATCAGAAGCAATCCGCCAGACGCGAATTGATTGTGGCTGTTCAATATCCCTTTGATCAGTTGCACCATAAGTTCGTTTTCTAATCGGCGTCCTCGCCGAAGTTGCAAAATTGTGTAAAGAGCCGGGGAACAAGCGACAACGGTGTTTAGGTGTCTTACCTTTAGACCACACGGCATAATTCCCGTGGCAGGAGTCGAACCTGCATCCCCCGCATACCAAGCGAAGTAACCGTTGTCTTCACCACCGGCCTTAATTCCGTCGTCAGTCTTCGGGCGTCAGTCAGCAAGGACTCGCCGGGGAACGTGCGAGAAGAGTTCGAGGTTGTACTCTCGAGGAATCTTGTAAATCGGGGCTACGCCCCCATCCCTCAAGTTAGAAGCCTCGGCAGGGTTTCCGTCCCTGCTCGTATCTTCGCGGAAGTAACCCTTCTCTTTCACCACCGGCGCGAAACCAGTCGTCAGTCATCGGTCGTCAGTCGACAGCAACGCACACATCGGGCTTTGACGGCACGAACGCAATCGTGCCACCAGAAATTTGGTCAGGGAACATGCGATTGCGGCAAGTCCAGATGATGGAGTCTTACATCCTCCAACACCCCCAAATGGGGGAACATCGAAGTATCCGCAGCCTTCACCACTGACCCTGTGAAGTTAGGGCTGGGGGTATGAACGGCAGCGGTATTTGCGTTGTCGAGGCGATGAAACCGCGGCCTGCGCCACCCAGCGAGCTTAGTTTTGTTGGATATGCGTTACAGAGCGCCGAGGATCAGCTTGAGGCGATCAAAGGACGCCCGGTAGCAACTTAGACCGACGACCGGTCCCAGTTGCCCGCATAGCAATGTGGTTATCGGTTCTGCCAATGGGGCATCCTTTCTGAAGAAGATGTTAGAAGATGCCATGACTTCGGATTTTGTGCAAGAGAAAAATTGGGAAAATATGTCGTGTCGGGATAGGTTAGGAAAATAAGCACTTAGCACTTGGCATTTGGCACTTAGTCTTTGCCTGCCACTGACGACCGGCGACCTGCGGCCGCTCCCCGCCGTTTTGCGCAATCTCGACGATCTGGTAGCTTGGAACACAATTCTGGTGATCCAGTTCTGAGGAGACCCCGTTTGAGAACACGCGTCCTAGTTGCGCTTTGTCTGTTCTGTTCTTGCTCTGCTTTTTCCCAGCTCGACGGCCCAACCAAGCAATACGCCCATGACGTCTTCAAGCAGCTCATCGAGATCAATACCACCGACTCTGTGGGCAACGTCACTGCGGCTGCCGAAGCCATGGCGCAGCGTTTTCGCGATGCTGGATTCCCCGAGAGTGACATCCAGATCCTGGGACCCAATGATCGCAAAAAGAACGTCGTGGTTCGTCTGCACGGCAGCGGCAAGCACAAGCCCGTCTTGCTGATCGGACACTTGGACGTGGTTGAAGCGCACCGCGAAGACTGGACAACCGATCCCTTTCAGTTCGTAGAAAAAGACGGCTTCTACTATGGCCGCGGCACGCAGGACATGAAAGACGGAGACGCCGTCATGGTGACTACGCTCGTCCGCATGAAGAAAGCAGGATACGTCCCCGATCGTGACATCATTCTTGCGCTCACCGCAGACGAAGAAGGCGGCAAGTCAAACGGCGTCGACTGGCTGATCAAGAATCACCGCGAGTTGATCGACGCGGAGTTTGTCCTGAATCATGACGGCGGAGGCATCACCCTCGATCGTGGCAAGGCCGTATACATGGAACTGGATGCCACCGAGAAGCTCTATGCGGACTTCCGTCTTACTTCGACCAATCCCGGCGGCCACAGTTCCCTGCCGCTCCCTGACAATGCCATCTACCACCTGGCGGACGCCCTGGGCCGGCTTGAGCAATATCAATTTCCCTTTGAGTTGAACACCGTCACGCGCGCTTATTACGAGCGCATGGCGTCAGCCGCGACAGGCGAGCGCGCAGCCGACATCAAGGCGATACTCAAAACGCCCCCTGACATGGACGCTGTGGCGCGGCTCTCGAAAGATCCCGTCGACAATTCGACGATGCACACTACTTGTGTGGCCACACGGCTCAGTGGCGGTCACGCCAACAATGCGCTTCCGCAGATGGCGCAAGCCAATGTGAATTGCAGAATCTTGCCCGGGCATCCCGCCGAGGAAGTGCGAAAGGTAGCTGGAGCAGGTGGTGAACGATCCGAAGGTGACCGTGCAATATGTGGGACCACTCGGGGTTGTCACGGAACATGCCGCGGACCGGGTCAGCTATCCGCCGCCGCCGTTGCGTCCCGAGGTGATGACCTCGATCGAGAAGGTCACCGCCGAGATGTGGCCGGGCGCTCCCGTCGTTCCCAGCATGAGCACCGGCGCTTCTGATGGGGTGTACACCAACGCCGCGGGATTGCCCACGTACGGTGTATCAGGCGAAGCCATTGAGCGCACCGATATCCGCGCGCACGGAAAAGATGAGCGGGTGCCAATGGCATCGTTCGATCGTGCGGTGGAGTTTTACTATCGATTTCTGAAAATGGTGACGACGGAGTAGAAATCACTATTGGCACTTGACATTCGCCTTATCTTCGCCCAAAATTTGCCTATGGCCATTACACGTCGTCAGCACCAGGTGTATGACTTCATATCGCGCTTTGTGGCGGAGAACGGTTACTCGCCTTCGTTCGAGGAGATTGCCTCGGGCATGGAGTTGAGTTCGCTCGCAACCGTGCACAAGCACATCTCGAATCTCGAGAAAAAGGGCCTGCTCACGCGCGACTACAATCGCAGCCGCTCGATCGACCTGGTCCCTCCCAAAGGGCGACTGAAGCAATCGATGGCCGTGAACAGCGGAGTCGTGCTGCCGGTGCTGGGACGAATCGCCGCCGGCCAGCCGATTGAAGCGGTCGAGGCTCAGAGCACCATTTCGCTCGCCGACTTTGTGAGATCGAAAGAAGTTTTCGTGCTCGAAGTGAAAGGCGAATCAATGCAGGACGAACACATTGTGGATGGCGACTATGTATTGGTCGAGAAAACTCGGACGGCGCATAACGGAGACATTGTCGTCGCGCTGGTATCAGGAAGCGACGCGACTTTGAAGCGCTTCTACCGCGAGGGCGACAACATCCGCCTGCAACCTTCGAATGCTGCGATGCAGCCGATCATCAAGCATGCCTCAACCGTAGAAATTCAGGGGCGGGTCATTGGAGTGTTGAGAAAGTATTGAACCGGTCGTTGGTCGTTCGTCATTGGTCGTTGGTCAAAACAAAAACGCCCGGACTAAGTCCGGGCGTTCGATTTTGACGTGGCCAAAGACCAACGACTACCGACCAACGACCACTTATCCAAGATGCTTGTCGAGCGCCTTCTGGATCTGTTCTTTCGGAACGTACCCGACGATCTGCTCTTTTACCTGTCCGCCTTTGAAAACCAGCAGCGTGGGGATGCCACGCACGCCGTAGCGCATGGGCGTGGCGCTGTTGCGGTCCACATCCATTTTGCCGACTTTCACCTTGCCCTGGTACTCGGTCGCCAGTTCCTCAACGATGGGGGCAATCGCGCGGCACGGGCCGCACCAAGTCGCCCAGAAATCGACCAGAACTGGCTGATCGGACTTCAGCACATCCTGATCGAAATTCGCATCGTTCACTTCAAGAATCCCGTTTCCTGCCATAGTTCCTCCGTTAGTCTCGCTCGTCGCCGTGTTCTTGCGACGGCGTTCCCCGGGTCGGCCAATCGGTATGAGTGCTTGCCGGATGAGCCACTATCCTAACACCACATTAGATGCTGGTCAGTGTCGGAAGTCGCAAGGGCGGCTCTTAGCCTTTGGCCTTTAGCTCTTAGCTCTTGGAACGGACACATGGCCTTTCAGCTACGAAACCTTCCTGTGGAACGGGACCCTCGAGTCGAGAGCCCAAAGCTAAGGGCTAAAGGCTAAGAGCTAAAAGCTGAAGTCCAAAATTAAAAGCGCCCTAAGCTTATTCAGCTCAGGACGCCTCGGCAGCCCTCCCCCAGAACTGCCAAACCACGAGCTGATCTTAGGATGGGGGCAGAAATCTGTAAATGTAACGTTAGTAATAGGTTGCAGACGACGAGTAACCTGGCGGACGGTCCCGGAAGTAACACTCGGGGCGACTTCAACGAACCCTGGAATGCGCTGCAATCCCCTGATCTGAAAACGGTGAAACGGCGACAAGTTTACATATTTTCGCGCGGGTTACTGAGAGTGACTTCGAAGATTTTCTACAACTCGAAGAAACGCTCTAGGGGGAAACTTGCCAGCTTTGGCCGCCGTCAGCGGTAGTCCAGACTTCCTGATCGGCGGTGGTGATCTTGCCGTGAAGCGTGTCGGTGAACTCGATGCCGATCACGTTAGAAGTCAAACTCTGGCCGGCGCTCGCGGGAGCGACCTGCGCCCAGTGATCTCCCGCATCGGTCGAATGGTAAAGCGAACCGTGGGAGCCTCCCACCCAAATGTCGGAATCCATCGCCGCGACTGCGGTCAGAGTCGCATCGGCGGCAACCGGAATCGTCTTCCAGGTTTTTCCTCCGTCGAGCGATCGCTGCAGGGTGCCGTCAGCCGAGAGCGTCCAGCGGGGTGTCACTTTCTTAAACAGAGACCCACCGACCGCAGCAGCAGGCGCTTCGAACTTTCCCACTTTGTTCTCGCCAGCCAGATTCCCCTGCACCGCTTGCTTGGCTTTCCCGAGATTGGCTTCCACCGCGTCCGCAGCCACCGCAGACTTCGACGCCGTGACCATTTGCTCGGTTGGTTGCGTAGTCACTTCCACTTGCTCCGCGACTTGGGACGGTGGGGGTGCCGGCGCGGCGGGTTTTGCGAACATTTTCTGATCTCGCGCGGCGAGTGTACTTCCAGCCAAAGACGCGGTTGCTCCGGGTACCATGCTCGGAGAGGCGGAAGCCGTTTGAGCGGCTCTCGCCTTCGGCGCTGGCCGCTGGGGGATGTTGAACACTCTCTCGTCCGGCTTCACGACATCGGCGCGGGACTTGTAATCCATCGTGGCACGATCTTTTTGCGTCTCAACTGCGACCTGTGGCTTCTGGGACGCAGCGGGCACTTCTGCTCTCATACCAATCTCTGCCGGCGTCTCATGAGCGGTCGCAAGATGGCTCGAACGCTGCCGCAAGCTTACGGCAGCGACGACCAGGACCCCACAAGCGACCAGAGCGCCCCAGCGCAAAGCGGGCCATCCCAGCCAGGACGAACGTACCGGCACCACGTCGGTCTCAATTTCCGGTTCCGGCGCGGAGAGGATCGTCACTTCGCGACATTCCGAGCACTGCGACAGATGCCGGAGAACCGAATCGCGCTCGCGGCGAGTAAGCGTCTGCTCCGCGAAAGCGGTCAGCAGATTGGCATCGGGATGAGCTCCCGCCGCGAGGTTCGCTGCCAATCTCTGTCGCACGATTTTGGGTATTTCCGACATCAGTGTTTCTTTCGTGTCTTCGCAATCATTTCTTCAATGGCACTGCTCAACCGGACCCGTCCGACGGTACCTTCTTCTCTGAGAACGCTTGTGGCGGGGTTTCTTGCAAGCGCTGACGCAGGTTCAATTGCAGGTCGCGGACGTCGACATCCAAAGCCTCTTCGGCTTGACGCCGGCTCATTCCCCGCTGCCGTAGCGCCGCCAAGACATTCTTACGCAATGACTTACAGAGTTTATCGAGTTTGCGACTGATGGTCGATTCGTGCACTTTCAGGCTGCGGGCTACGTCGGCCAGGGTGCGATCATCCAGGAAGTAAGCCGCAAGCACATATCGGTCTTCGGCCGGCAAAGCTGCCAGGGTATCGTCGATCGCAGCAGCGACCCGCGGATCGACAGGGGCCATAACCTCGGTTTCTGGGCTGGCAAACTGCGCGCCGTCTTCTGTCTCTTCTTCCAGGCTGACCAACTTCTTCGTGCGGCGGTAGCGGTTCACATACTCTTGCGCCATGACTGTGCGCAGCCAGCCTTCGAGCGATCCGCGGCCGGTATAAGAAGACAGTTTCGAAACTCGTTGACCATCGCGAAGTGAAGTTCCGTACAGGTCAGCGTAGAGCGAGTCGGCGAGTTCGCGTGCGGCAGAGCTTTCTTTGGCGATATATCCCGCAACTTCGTAGAGCTTCTCGCGATAGCGCGTTAGAAAGACTTCCCACGCCTTTTCGTTCCCGGCAGCACAGCCACGGGCCAGAGCGAGTTCTTCCACGCGCAGGCTCAGATACAACTCGCGAACCTCTGACGACGGCGCGCCCGGAAGACTCTTCGCCGCAATCTCGCCCAGGATGCCAATGAATAACTCCGCGCTCATGCCGAAATCGGCGCCACGGCTTTTCTGATAGAGCTCCGCCACTATGGATTCGAGACCCGGCGGAGCGGCGGCGAGTTGGGTTGGAGCGTCCATCGGCGTGGCGCGCAACCTCGATGCTACCAACTTTTAGACGCAAGTAGCGGCCTTTTTGCCGTTCCGAGTGCAGTCGGGAAAAGAAAAAAGGGACGCTCGCGGAGAGCGAGTTGGCGCGCTCCCCGAGTGTCCCTGGCAGGGCAATGTGGAGGGACAACATGAAGTCAGAATTGCTGATTGCGGGAGTAGTGTGTGTGGTGTCAGGGCTGGCGCTGATGACAAGATTTCCGGCGCATGCCGGAGAGATTCCCAGCGCTTCGGGATTCACCGTGCTCGCTCCGATCCGGCAAGGAAACTTGGCCGTGTTTCCCGTGGTATCGACTCGCTTGCACGACACCGAGGGATTCATCACGCTGGATGAGGGCTTGAGATCAGGCGAGGTGATCGTCACCGAGTCGGGGAGCGTATCGCCGCTAGTGCGGCCGCGGCATCCCGGTGAGTCTTCCCGACCTTACGGCGGAGGAGCGCAAGTCAACCAGTTAGTGCTGGTGAATAACTCGAAGCGTCCTCTGATTCTGCTGGCGGGCGAAATCGTGACCGGAGGAAAACAAGACCGAGTGATCGGAAAAGATCGCATCGTTCCCGGAGAAAGCGATCCTATCGACCTTGGCGTTTTCTGCGTCGAGCCGGGGCGATGGACGGGCGTCTCCTCAAAGTTCGGCTACTCCGGCGGCGTCATGGTGCAACCAACCGTGCGCGCAAAAGCGATGGCCGACAAGGATCAAAACAAAGTCTGGGCTGAAGTGGGCAAAGCAAAGGAGCAGATGACTGTTAACGCGCCGGCTCCAGCGGCCGCTGCGCTTGGCGGCACCAGTTCCTATGCCCGTGTCATGCAGAATGACGATGTGAAGAAGCAGGTTGACGCGGTCGCTGCGCCGGTTGAGCAGAACTACGAGAGTGTGATCAAGCAACTGAAGGATCGCAATGCCGTAGGGGTTGTGGTCGCGGTCAATGGACAGATCGTCTGGTCTGATCTATTCGCGAGCACACAGCTGCTGCAAAAATACTGGCCGAAGCTGGTGCGCTCGTACGCAACCGAAGCCATCGGAGGACGTAGCAGCAATCATGAAGTAGACATCAAGAGCGCGCAGCAATTTCTTGAAGACTTCGAAGGCCGCCACCAGACGATTGAGAGTGAACCGGGACTCTACCGACACACCGAAGTTGCAGGAGATGGCTTCCGGGCGTTTGAGTTGACGTCGTTGCTACCAAAGACCGGCTTTGATCTGCACGTGGCGAAGATGGCGGAGTAGAAAACAATGCCTAGTACCGAGTACCGAGTGAAAACAAGCCGGCCGTTCTTTCGAACGGCCGGCTTTCCTCTTAGTCTTCGTCGTCGTTGTCTTTAATCGGCGTCGTCAACGGAGGATGATCAGAGTGTGCGTTCGGCACCGGCTTGTCTTGTCCAGCGGGATAGATCGCAATCCCATCCGTCAATCCGGAAACCGGCGAATACATCGCTTCGTCGAATTTTCCGCTCGACCTGGGATTCGCGAGTGCAAATACCGGATGCGCGGTCCCTCCGGCAAATGAGAGCGATTGATAATCGCCGACCATCGGGCCAAGACTCGTCGCAGGCAGCGATTTCAGCGACATCGGGCCCGCCAAAGTGATCGGCGCCGTCCACGTCGTTCCTCCGTCAGGAGAAGAGATGTAGCCTTCCATCAACTGGCACGTGGTAACCGTGCAGTTCGATACCGGATAGAAGTAGTAGGTCAATCCGATGTGAGCAGTCGATCCCGAAGTGCCCGGTTCGATCTCGATACCGGGAATGAAGTGATCGACCGTGCTCGTTGTTGGATCAATCGGAACTCGCACGGCTTTTGACCAGGTCTTGCCATTCGTCGATGTGCTGAACACGATGTCATTCGACGGACATCCCGAACGGAAGCTGCAATCGTGCCAGGCGACAAAGACTTTTCCGGCAGCATCAATCGCCGCGCCGGGAAGATTCAGATCGCGCAAGCCTCCCGAGTTGGCGTGCGTGTTCGGGACAGCGATGGTCACCGTGCTGCTCCAGGTGTTACCACCATCGGCGGAGGTGTAGGCCAGCAGCGATGATGCAAAGGCATCGCTGGTGGGAACGATAACCGTTCCATTGGGCTGCGCCATCGGATTTCCGCCGAGACCTGTCGGGCCGCCCGCAGGCTGCGTGTTCGGTCCCCAAGTCATTCCCCCGTCGGTCGATGTATTCAGAAAAATCACGTCGCCGGCGAAGTTGTCATCCCACTCAGCGTAGCAGTGTCCGAAGAACGGACTGCCAGAATTGTTATCGCAAGCTACCCAGGTCTTGTCGCTATTCTCAACCGGCACCGTGACGTTGACCGGATTATTCCAGGTGATGCCGTCCGTCGAGCGGCTCATCAGCATGGCGGTGTGCGAACCAGAGGACTGCAGAGGAAGCGAAGCAATCATCCACGTGCTGTGCTCGGCGTCAAACGCTACCGCGGGATCGCTGACGCGGAGGAATTTTCCTCCGCCAAGATTCTTGGTCAGCCCAGGAAGCGAACCACTCTGCCAGGTCATGCCGCCATCAAGCGAGGTCGCCCATCCGATATCGGAGCAGCCGCCGTTCAAATTGAAGCGTCCCTGCTGGAAGGCGGTGACAATGGTTTTGCCAAAAGAGAAGGTGTCAGGCTCAACTTCGGTGGCGTGCTGCGGTCCGATGTTGGTGAACGGGTCTTTGCTGATTTCGTTCAGTGCGACTTGGGCCGGGCTGACGATGGAAAACGCCAGGATTACGGATAGCACGAGGGCTAATGTGAAAAAGGGGGAACAGGGTTTAGGCGTGACAGTACGCGACAAGATTGGCCTCCACAGGACTTGGGATTTTTCGTGCGACGACAGGTTGCGAGGTCCTAGCAACGGCAACTAGGAGCCGTAGTAGTTCGTTGAAGGATGAGCGCACGTGCGCTGGGTGTCAAGTAGGCCGAAAGACTCTTGGACGATTGGTGAAACGCCACGATGCCCTAATCGCACGCCGAACTTAGGAAGGCTCCGGTTGGCTTCGGCGCCGCCTTGGTGTAGTCGCTCTATGCGGCTTCACGCTCTGGGAAACAAAGCGAGGACTGTAGGTCGAGTTGCTCTACTGCCGGCCTCACATTGACGTGGAGCGACGCTCGGCCTCCTGCTAGTTTCGGGCCAATCACACTGGTTAATCTCTCAACGGTAGTACTCAAGCTCTTGGCCTGCATCCGTTGCAATTCAATCGTAACTGTAATGTCGAACAAACCACTTTCCCACTCCTGAGAGTGTTGTGCCTCGTGCACGACCAAGCTACCCTCGAGCATCCGAGCTAAGCTGACGAGTGAGCGACTTTTGCACGCGGCGCATTCGTCACCTCGACTGTTGCTGATGACCTCGCAATCCAGGCAGAAGACTGCATTCCAAAGAGGGAGAACTCCTGTATCCGGATGTTTCTTTTTTTCGGCGAACATATGCACCAACCCCTGTCGCTGAGATGCGGGCAGTTACTAAGAATACGCTGTCATTCCCAACCTGTAAGCTGTCAAAACTTTCAGCACCTAAGCCGAATCCGATCTGTAGATCCCGGCGCCTCGGCGTTAGGTCTCGCGGAGCAACTCAGCTCTAGTGGTTCGGTGCGTTGGATTCCGTCGGACTGCGGTACCCCTTACGGCTATGGATGCGCAGGCCTTTCCGGTTCTGCGCTTGAACGCCGATGGTGCGGTAATGCCCATCCGGCTTGAACTCTGCCGGTTTGTAAGACACCGCGTACTGGCTCCGCAACTCCTCCTGAATGGCGGCAAATGCGTTGGCTACTTCGGTGATCTGGGAGGGCACGTACGCTCTCCCGCCGGTTGCTTCGGCAATGCTTTCCAAGGTCTTGTTACCGCGGGAGCGGGAGCCGGCCAGGTTGGTGCTGATGGTGTACACCGAGACCTCGGCCTGCTGTGCGATCTCGATGGCCTTCTCGCGGGTCACTGAGCTTGCGTTGTCATTGCCGTCGCTCAACAAAATGATGGCGCGCCGGACCGGGCCAGCCTCTGGTTGCTTCGCCAGCTTTTCCCAGCAGGCATAGTAGAGAGCGTCATACATTGCCGTGAGGCTGCCTGGCCGCAGCGCGCGGATGCCGGCCGAAAGCTTCTCGGTGTCACCGGTGAAATCCTGCGTGACCTTGGGAGTCATGTCAAAGCCGATGACAAAGGCCTGGTCGTACTTCTGCCGGATCGTCTCCCTGAGAAACTCGACGGCCGCTTGCTGCTCGAACTTGAACCGGCCGGTCACCGATTCGCTGGCGTCGATCAACAGGCCGACGTGCAGGGGCAGATCCGTCTCGCTGGTGAAGCTCAGGATCTCTTCGGGCGGCTTGTGGTCGTCCAGAATTTTGAAATCGTTTCTCTTCATGTCCTTGATGTAGCGGCCGTGCTTGTCGGTGACGCTGAAAACCAGGTGGACTTCGTTCACCGTCTTGCGCACCGTGAAGCCGGGTTCATCGGGTCCTGCCTGCGCGCTGGAGGGAGCACTCTTTGCAGCCGGATTGCTTGCTTGGCCAGTTTGAGCCGAAACCAATTGCTGCGCCAAGTCGGGCAGGAAGAGGGCAAGACCGATTAGACAGAGAGTGATGGAGAGGAACTTCATGGTTTTCACGATCCTGGCTGTCTGCAGCGTTAAGACGTGGCTCGGGGCTTGGCGGTGCGCTTGCAATCCTGAGGCCTCTGCACCCCGGCTTACAGTGTCATTTTTGACAGTATGCACGGCGGAGAAGGCCCCCTAGCATTTTCCAGTTACTACCCACCGAGCCAATCGGCTCGCAATCTCAGGAGTGAGAACTGTCGAAAGGACCATTCTTATGAAGCAACAACGCAGATGGATCGTAGCCTTCACCGTATTGCTGTGCGCCTTGTCGGTTGGATTGTCGTATGCCGGCGACAAAGTCAAGGTCAAGGGGTTGATCACGACCCGAACTGGAGAGACTCTGACTTTGAAAACCGCGGATGGCGGGAACGTCACTGTCGTTCTCAGCGATGACACCAAGGTCCAACAACCCAAGGGTCTTGGCCTTCGCAAGAAGCAGATGTCAGCCACCGTGCTAATCCCCGGGCTCAAGGTCTCAGTGGATGGCACCGGCGACGCGCAGAGCAAGATAACCGCCCAGACAATTAACTTCGACCCAGCCGATTTGCAACTGGCCGAAACCATTCAAGCCGGCTTGAACCCGACACAGCAACAGCAACAAACAAACATGTCGAACATTCAAGCGAACAAGGATGCGGCTGGAGCGAACAAGCAGGCAATCGGCGCCAACAAACAAGCCATTGCCGCCAACCAAAGCGATATTGCCGCCAATCAAAGCAACATTGCCGCCAATCAGCAGGACATTGCAGCAACCACGAAGCGTTTCTCGGAACTCAGTGAGTACGACACCAAGGGGGACCTTACGGTTAATTTCGCCGTCGGAAAGTCAGTGATCTCAGCAAGTGACAAAGCCGCCCTCTCGAAACTGGCGCAGGATGCGGTGGGTCTCACTGGCTACATCGTTCAGGTGAAGGGCTTCGCCGATTCTTCGGGCAATGCCGCCATGAACCAGCAGTTGAGCCAGGACCGCGCCCAGGCGGTGATTGCCTACTTGATCCAGGACTGCAAGGTGCCTGTGCGGCACGTCATAGCCCCGGGAGCGATGGGCACGGCTGATCCTACAGCGCCCAACGAGACCGCTCAGGGACGCGCAGAAAACCGGCGCGTGGAAGTCAAGGTCCTGGTGAACAAAGGTGTGGCTGGCCAGTAATTCGACGGCTTGTTCATTCAGTTTCAGCAAAATCGAACTTGAATGAAATAGAACAGAAACTACAGAAACAAGAGGCAGAACCTAGCTAGTTTTGATAGTTGGCATTTGCCGATGAAGTGGGTAGCTTCGTTGAGGTTTGTCCTTTCGCGCCGGCCCACCTTCGCTAGTTGTTCGGCGAAGGTGGGCCGGTGTTTTTGGAGACACCTCGGCCCCTTCGAAGCAATGTCGATAGCCTTTTGTTCGCGGGTGGACGGGTGAGGGCCCGGCTACTTCGTCAAGACAATGTCGTACTTACCTTCACACTGGTTCGCCGTATCAACCATTAATGTGGTCTGTCGACCGTCGGCTGAGGCGCTGAATGGGATTTTTCCTCCGGGCAACCCGAGGAAGCGTACGTATCCCTCCGAGTCGACTTTGGAACGTGCCTGCGTGTCGCCGTGAGGACTATCGCGCTGGATTTTGACTCCGATCACAGCACCAGGCACAGGTTTCCCATAGGCATCGAGCGCTCTGACCACGGCAATACACTTGCCGTAATCGAATTCTAAGACACTAGCCTCTTTGGGCTTTGTTCCATCAGAGGCGGCCGCGATTGAAGTTGCCAGGAGCACTGAAACAAGGACAATTTTCACGCACACCTCACCGTCTGCAGCCGTTGGACGGCCCCAAACAAGAAATGTTAGCAGGCACACACCGATTCTGCCCGGCCTTCATTGAGCTCTACCGTAGCGAGGTTTCGTACCAACTCCGCCAAGCAGCGGGATTCGGTGGCAGATTCTGCGCCGTGATGTCGCGCAGCAGGGAGTCGCCCGTCACAGTCGGCCTTCACGCATGATGAATCAAGAATGCGGCATAAACGATAAGCCCACTCCCCATCAGAATAGCAAGGGTCAATAGCAGGTCACGCCGTTTGTTTCCCCAGACTAAATCTCTCCAAAAGACCACGGTAAGAAGCAGGGGTGTCAGAAGGCCCAAGGTCGCTCCGCTAATGCCTCCTTCACGGCTTACAAAATTGGATGCAAGACAGACAGCCGTTGCCGAAGCTAACAGTGCGGCCCACCGTCTGAGGAGAATTAGTCCCACCCCAATGAGGAGGAGCGCCGCGTCTAACGCGAACGTCCAAATGACAACCTTCGCATTCCAGAATCGGGGACGCAGGACGAGCGGGTTCCAGAAAAGGAACAACAAAATAGAGAAAGAACCACAAGTTGTGATTATGACGCGAGCTACAGCGCGTCGGTCTAAGGCGACTTGCTCCATGAGAATCGACTACCGCCCCGCGCCCTCGTACCAACTCCGCCAAGCCGCAGGGTTCGGTGGCAGATTCTGCGCCGTGATGTCGCGCAACGCGTGATAAACCCAGCTGTGGGTTTGCGCGTCGAGAGAAGTGTCTTCCGCAAAGTCAATAAGTTTAGGCACTATGCTGCGCCGCTGCCCGGCGGTAAGCATTCCCGACTGCGCGAGACCGCAGGCCGCCCTTTCGCGCACCATGGGTGAAGGATCGTCGTGAAACATCCTCAGCAGCGGTTCAAGAGTTTCGTCGGTGCCGAGGTACGACAGCCCCTCGACCGCCCAATGACGAACTTCAGGATCTGAGTCCCGCAAGCCGCTGCTGAGGATTTCGTTCACCCGTTCTGGTTCCACTCCGCGATTGCCGAGCAGACCCAATGTCCAATATGCCCAAATCCGTTGTTGCTGCGGACCAGTCTGCGCCTGCTTTTCCAAGCGGTCGACGCTCTCAGTGGTCTTGGCCTCATTCAGCGCCGCCAGATCGACTTCGATGGCCGTCGCGCGCACGCGAAGATCGTCGGAATTCATGCCGGTTGTGAGCAACGCGCTCAGCTGCGGCGTAAGTTTGAGATGACCGTGCCAGCCGTCCACACGACTCGCAATCTGGTCGGTCGCGCCGTCGTAGTGGTTGATGGCACGTTCCAGCAGTAGCTCCGCCTGGCCCTGCGGCGTATCGCCATTTAGCTTCTGGGTTTCGTGTTGCGAAAGGATTGCTGGAGAACCCGCAACTGGCTTTCCCTGCAGCGGCAGGTATTGCGACAACTGCTCCCAACCGGCGCGTGCAACACCGCTGTCGACCATCACGATCGCCAGTCCCCCCAACACCGCTGCGAGAATCAACCGTGGCGCCTGCATGCCTCGGGCGGGAACATGAATAGGGCCGTCGGAAGACACATCCGCGCCTTGCCCCAATGCGCCGTAATCGGGCGTGGCATCCAGACGCGAATCGTGCTCCCACATATTCACAAGAAGAGTCTAGGATCGCCGGCCTGAGCCATAAAGTTACGTCCGAGTACTTTGGTTTGTTACCGGGCGTCGGCGCGAGTGGTTTGTGTGACTTGCAGGAGGCTTACCGGTGGCGGACGGGACCACCGACTACAACTTTCCCCCTACAGTTTTATTCCTGCAGTTTTCAGCTTTGGCCCCGGCGGAGCGATGGAATAATATCGGCAGCTTGGGACGGGGGAGAGATTGACGAGATTGGCTCTTTTGAAGCGGTTGATGGCGTTCTGCCTGGTCTTCGTCTTTGCGCAGGCGAGCTTCGGTTACTCGGTTCTCACTCACGAACAGATTGTAGATCTGCTATGGCAAGACCAGATTCAACCTTTGTTGAAGAAGCGCTTTCCCGACGCCAGCGACGACGATCTGAAAAAGGCTCATGCTTTCGCCTACGGCGGCTCGCTGATCCAGGACATGGGCTACTACCCCTTCGGCAGCAAATACTTTAGCGATCTATTGCATTACGTCCGCAGCGGCGATTTCGTGATCAACCTGATCCAGGAATCTTCAGACTTGAATGAATATGCCTTCGCGCTGGGAGCGCTGGCGCATTATGCCTCCGACAACAGCGGACACCCGACCATCAATCGAGTTGCCGCAATTGAATTCCCCAAGCTGCAAAAGAAATACGGCGACGAGGTAACGTACGCTGATAATCCCAAAGCGCACATCCGCACCGAGTTTGGATTCGATATGGTGCAGGTCGCTAAAAACCGATACACCTCAGACCGCTACCACGATTTCATCGGATTTGAGATCTCGAAGCCGGTGCTGGAACGGGCTTTCTTAAAGACCTACAACACCCCCCTACAGGAAGTGATTCCCAACGAAGATCTCGCGATCGGGACGTTTCGCCGCGGGGTAAGCAACATCATTCCCGAGATGACGCGAGTGGCGCTGCTGGCGCGGCGGAAGGAGATCGTAGCCGACACGCCAAATTTCAACGAAAAGAAATTTCTCTACTATCTCTCGCGCACCAACTACGAAAAAGATTGGGGCACGGAGTACCGGAAAGCTGGGGTGGGAACGCGCATCCTGGCGTTCTTCCTGCGAATCGTTCCCAAGGTCGGGCCGTTCAGCGCCCTATCGTTCAAGATTCCGTCGACCAAAACTGAAGACATGTATATCAAAAGCGTCGACCTTACGGTGGAAGACTACAAACACCTTCTGCACGAAACCCGGGTGCAGGACCTGCGCTTGTCAAATAAAGACTGCGACACGGGGAGGGAGACGCAAGCGGGAGAATATCGCCTGACCGACGACTCTTATGCGAAATTGCTCGACCAACTGGTGCAGAAAAACTTCAACCAGTTGACTCCCGAATTGAAGACCAACATCCTCGCGTTCTACGCTGATCCGAATTCGCCCATCTCCACCAAGCGCAACAAGAAGGCCTGGCAGAAAACCCTGGCAAATCTCGGAAAGTTAAAAGACGCTCCCGCCGCAGAAGATATCGATACTAAAACCGGCTGGGCGCGGGCGGAAGGCCCGTCTCGAAATAACGGCACTCTGCCTTAAGCGGGCACTCATCGCATAGTGGGGCGGATCGCTTGCAGAGTTCCTGGCCATGTTGGCGCAGCAATTGGTGGGCGGCTATCAGAAATTCGAACTTGTCAGGCAATTGATCTCTCAGCGCATCTTGCATCGCGCGATATGTGGTGGAATAACTCTTCTTCTCTTCCGCGAATCCCAGACGTAGGAGAACACGCAAGCCATTCGACTCCAGCGAGAGAACCGGGTGGCTGTGGGTGAGCATGAGAATCTTCTCGGCCCCCGGATCACCAATCGTTGGGAATTTCTTGAGCGCTTTCTTTGCGTCGGGGAGGGGCTTCCGTAATTCGGATTTCAAATCGTCTTTGAATATCCAGTGAACGAGTTCGACGATTTGTCGCAGCCGGCGGGCGCGGATTTCGGGCACCATGCCGCCCATCCTCGTAATTTCGAGCAGTTGCGCATCCGAGGCTTTTAGAATTTGAGCAGGTTTGGTACCGATATTCTTCTTCAGGGCCGCAAAGGCTGCTGTCCGCTTTTCGTCGTTTACAAGATAGGCGACATTTTCGTAAAGGATCAGCTCGACGGGATCGACCGTCTTTGGCGGCGCGGGCTTTCCATAGAATTTCTCCAGCACTTTGACGACGCGAGCTAGCGAGGGCGTAGTCATGCATACCGGCTTGTCGGACCTGACCCGAGAGAACACCGGGACACTCAGGTGATTTCCCCGGCGTTTCCCAAGGCTCGGCCTTTTATTGATGCTTCTTGCTCCAGTCGTCCTTCGACATCGGCGTCACCGGTTCCAACTTCGCTTTTGCCATATCGGCATTCAGCTTGGTGACGTCGGAAAGCTGCTGGAACTTGGCAGTCGCATTGTCCAACTGCTTCTTCAGGAAATCCGTCCGGTCCAGTTGCGATTGCGTGGGCTTGCCTTCGAAGCCATTGACGCCTCCGTAAAGTTCGCCGAGATTCTCTCGCAGCTTGTGCTCTCCGGTGATCGCGCCGCCCTCTTTAACAGAGACCAGAGTCGACCGGAAGTCATCGAGTTGCTTGGCGAGAGTGTCGAGTTGAGTCTTGAGCTTGCGGTCTTTGCCTGCCTGCGTCGAACGCTGGCGTACCTGATCGCGCAAATCCACAGTCGAATCGGCAACATACGTCAGGTCGCCCAGCATGTTGTAAAGCTGCATGACCGTCTTGTGCTGCAACGCCAGGTCTTCGGGAGTGGCCTTCGAACGCGGATCGGCCACCAGTTCGATCTTTCCGTTGTAAGTCTGCTTTCCGCGAAGCAATTTGACGGTGTAAGTTCCAGGCTCCACTTGCGGACCGAAAAAGGCAAAAGGCTGTTCCACCAGCGAAGCAGCCGGCGGCACTTTCGGTGGCTTCAAGCGTTCCGCCCAATCCACGCGAATCACGCCCCGCCGCGGATCTCCCGACAGTGTGTTCATCAGGTTGCCTTGCGCGTCATAAATCTCGAAGCGCAAGGTGCCGACGATGTTCCTCTTCTTCTGGTAGTAGACGATGGGAGCGCTATCGGGCAACGAGCGCCCGATGAATTCCGAATCGCCATCGAACCGCTGCTCGAACGAAGGTAGCGCTAGCTGGGTAGGACGCGACGGCAGAATCGCAGCATCCTGCGCGAGAATTTCCGGAGTAATTGCGCGCAGCGGAGTCAGATCGTCGAGAATGTAAATTCCTCGTCCGTGAGTCGCAATCGCCAGATCGGATTCGCGCGGGTGAATGAAAACATCACGCACTGCAACATTGGGGAGCTTCCCAGTGAATTGCGCCCAGTTCTTTCCGCCGTCCACGCTCAGGAACAATCCGAACTCTGTGCCCACAAACAAAAGATTCGGATCGACCAGATCTTCGCGAACAACGTGGGCGTATCCCTTCAACCCGTCGGTCGTGAGCGACGTCCAGGTCTGGCCGTAATCGGTGGTTTTGTAGACGTAGGTCTTCATGTCGCCGGTGGCGTGGCCGTCGAAGGTGGCGTACGCCGTTCCGGCATCGTAGTGTCCTGCTTCGATCGTGGTCACCCAAGTGTTGCCAGGAAGGCCGGAGACATTTTTCACGACGTTCGTCCAGGTCTTGCCGCCATCCTTGGTGATCTGCACATTGCCGTCGTCGGTTCCGGCCCAGATCACGTCTCCGTTCTTCGGCGATTCGGCAATCGTGAAGATGGTTTCGTAGCGCTCGGCGTCGGAGTTGTCGATGGTCAAACCGCCGGAAAGCTCCTGATGTTGGCGCTCGGGATTGTTGGTGGTGAGATCCGGGGAAATTTTTTGCCACGACTCGCCTTTGTCGGTCGTGCGAAATAGAAACTGTGCGCCGATATAGATGGTGCCGGGATGGTTTGGGCTCATGGCAATTGGCGCGTTCCAATTGAAGCGGTACTCCGGTTCATTCGCACCCGACAGCGGGCGTATTTCCTTCGACTCTTCTGTTGATTTGCGAACACGCGAGATGTGCCCGCCCTGATATTCGACATAGACCGTATCGGTATCGGTGGGATCGCTGAAGGCCCAGAAGCCATCGCCGAATCCGATGTTCTTCCAGTGACGGTTAGCAACGCCACCCACTGCGCTCGACGGTCCCATCCACGTGCCGTTGTCTTGCAATCCGCCATAGACGTTGTAGGGACGTTCCATGTCGGCGCTGACGTGGTAGTACTGGGCCACCGGCATCTGATTCAGAAAGCGCCAATGATTGGCGCGATCGAGCGAGTGATAGACGCCACCATCGCTGCCCGTAAAAAGTTCTTCCGAGTTCTTGGGATTGATCCAGAGCGCGTGGTAGTCGCCGTGCACCCCTCCCGAATCATCTCCGGAAAAGGCCGCGCTGAAGCTTTTGCCAGCGTCGTCGCTCACGGTGAGGCCGAAGCCGGGTTTATAAACACGATCGGGATTATTCGGATCAGCAATCACGCGCGCGAAGTAGAAAGGTCGCCCGCTCACGTTGAACGAGTTGTTCACCTCGGTCCAACTATCTCCCGCGTCGTCAGAACGAAATAGCGCGGTATGGTTCTTCGCTTCCACAACCGCGTAAAGACGGCTCGGACTCGAGGCAGCTACCGCAACTCCGATGCGGCCAAGATCGCCGTCAGGAAATCCTTTGCGAATGGGATGCCAGGTAGCGCCGCCGTCGGTGCTCTTGAACAATCCGCTGCCCGGTCCACCCGAAGTGAAGTTCCAGGGTTGGCGCAGCACTTGCCACATCGCGGCGTAAACAGTATCGGGATGCTGTGCGTCCATCGCCATTTCCGCGCAGCCGGTTTTGTCGTCAACGTAAAAAATCTTCTTCCAGGTCTTGCCACCGTCGGTGGTCTTGAAGACGCCACGCTCTTCGTTGGAATTCCAAAGGTGTCCGAGAGCGCAGGCGTAGACCGTGTTGCCGTCCGTCGGATGGACCAACACGCGGCTCACATGCTCAGAGTCGGCCAGTCCCATCAACTGCCAGTTCTCACCGGCATCGGTGGATTTGTAGAGACCAGTACCGACCGAGACGCTATTGCGCGCCCAGCTTTCGCCGGTGCCGACCCATACTGTCTTCGGATGATTAGGATCAGTGGCAATCGAACCAATCGACTGCGTTGGCTGTTTGTCGAACATCGGTTTGAAGGTGGTGCCGCCATCCACCGACTTCCATACGCCACCGCCCGCGGCGCCGATGTACACGGTGAGGCGCTGCTCTTCGGCGATCGCGGTAATGTCGCTGATGCGTCCGCCCATGACGGCAGGCCCGATCGGACGCGCCCACAAGCCGCTGAAGGTATCGGAATCAATTTGCTGGCCCGAAGCAGAACAAAGGCCGAGCACGGCGAACACACAAACAACCACCAGGGTCGAGACCCGGTTCATCATAAGTAGACCTCACTCAGAAGTTCAGGATGGATAGCGGATTTTTGGACTGCGACGGGAAATCGCATTTTTGAAAGGCGCGCGTTACTGATCCGTCGCGGGCACGCACCCGCGACGGATCAAGATGCTCGTTTAGTTCTTCGGCTTATCCGCCGGCTTTGCGTCGGTCTTGGGAGCAGGCGCCGGAGGCGGCATTTTGAAGGCCGAGTCGTCGACGGGAACGTTCAGTTCCACTTTTTCGAGAGTGATCTTCTGCTTTTCCGGGCTGCCTTTCACTCCGCTCTCAATCGCGAAGGGGAACATGAGTCCGCCGATTTCGCGATAGTCGCCCAGTGAGGTTTCGGTCTGCTGCTCGCTGCCGCGGACGGTACGCGTTTCCTCGTTCTTGATCTCGAGAAAACTGTCAGCATCGAGATAAAGAGTCTCCACGTCACCATTGGCGTGAGTGAGCTTTAACTTGTAGGCGTCGGTGCCTTCGATCTTGTCTTTGCCCAGCAATTCCACTTTGTGTCCCTTGGCTTGATAGTCCAACAAGGGCCACAAGTCCGCCTGGTCTTGCAATTCTTTGGCTTCATCGGCAGTGACCGCTTCGGGATCTTTCTTTCCAGTGAAAGGCACGATCGCCCAGCCCGACTTGCCGTCGTATGCCTGCACCAGTACTAGGCCCTGAACCGTGATCTCCATGCGCAGCATGTTCGGCTGCTTAAGCGACATGACGAACGGAGCTTCCATGCTCTGCATTTCGGCTTTGCCGGTCATCTTGACGGTTTTGGCGGCTTTGATCTTGTCCGCCCCGCCCGTGGCCGCAATATGTTTCGCTACTATTTCGTCCGCCGTCTGGGCCAACATGGCAGGCACGAGCACAACGGCCACTACTGCGCTGAGATACAGCTTTCGCAACATGATTTCTCCTCGGGAACTTCCGCGAATGCGCAACCGACGGCGATCGTCTGGGGAGGCAAAAGCGGTGGAATCAACGGAAAACAAACGATATAGCCGCCAACCCCGACTGTCAAATCGCCGCATCACAATACAGTACGGAGAACGCGGGCGTTTGGTTCCAAAGCGGCCACACAAAAGGACCTCTGAGCTCTCATTCTCGTCGCGGTCTTGACCAACTCCTGTAAACTACCCGAATCTTTTGCGGTCAACCATGCAACGAGGTTGCTTATGAGCACACCGGATGACAAGTTCTACCATGCGAAGATTACCAAGCGCATGGACTTCGCCCCTGACCTCTGGATGATTCGAATCCAGGCCGGCGGCGAGTTCAAGTTTGCCCCAGGACAGTACGCCACGCTGGGCGTGCAGGGGGCGGAAAAGCGCTCCGAACGTCCGTACTCCATCGTGTCTTCTCCTTATGAGGATGAAATCGAATTCTTCTTCGAACTGGTCCCCGAGGGAGAACTCACGCCACAGATTTACAAGCTGCAAATCGGCGACGAGTTGTTGATGCGGAAGGCTTGCAAGGGCCGCTTCACTCTCGACACCAAAAGTGGACGCACCAACCATCTTCTAGTCTCGACCGTCACCGGCGTCGCTCCCTTCGTGAGCTATGTGCGCACACTTCATAAAGATTGGAAGGAAGGCAAGTACAGCGGCGAGCACAAATTGTTTCTGCTGAACGGCGCCAGCCGCTCGTGGGAGTTCGGATATCTCGACGAACTTCAGAAGTTCGCGAAAGAAGTTCCCTGGCTCACTTATGTTCCGTGCGTAAGCCGTCCTTGGGATGACGAGAAGTGGACGGGCGAAGTCGGCCGAGTTGACGACGTGCTTCGTAAGTACGCCGACCTGTGGGGACTGAACGGCTCTAACTCAGTCGGCTACCTCTGCGGACATCCCGAGATGATCGAACACGGCAAAGGCATGCTGAAACGCATCGGCTTCCAGAAAGAGTTCCTGAAAGAGGAGATTTACTGGATTCCGGGGAAGGAAGTCAGTACCTAGTACCGAGTACCGAGAAATACTGGGACGGGCGTCCGCGCCCGTCTCTTCTTTTGCTCGGTACCCGGTACTAGGTACTCCCAACTATTCTGCTCCGTCGCTCCAGTAACACTGTATCGCGCCAGACATCGCCCAACTTGCCGATGCGCTCGCGGCGTCCTACTTCCCGGAAGCCGTGTCGCTTGTGCAAGCGGATGCTGGCTGTGTTCTCGGGAAAGATGCCTGCCTGCAGCGTCCATATCCCGTTCTGCTCCGACTGCCGGATCAATTCTTCGAGCAGGGCGCCGCCAATGCCGCGTCCGCGCTCAGATTCGGCGATATAGATCGATACTTCAGCAACGCCTCCATAAACGCATCGGCCGGAGACCGGACTCAACATCGCCCAACCCAGCACTCCGGCTCCGTCGCGAGCGACCAGGCGAGAATGCGAAAGATGCCCCGCGCTGAACTCCCCCCAGGCAGGGGGCTCGGTTTCAAAGGTGGCGTTGCCGGTGGCAATGCCCTGCCGGTAGATCTCGATCACGAAGGGCGCGTCGGCGTCGGTCATGGACTGGATGGCGAAGTTCATTCGGTCTCCGCCGGAGCAAAGAACACGAGCACCACCAGTTTTTCGGTGATGTCGTAGAAACGATGCTTCACGTTAGCGGGCACAAAGATCACGCTTCTTTCTTCGACCGCCTGATCTTCGGCGCCGGCTTGCATGCGCGCGCGTCCACTTACTACGTAATACATCTCGTCCTGCAGATGTGGCTTCTGCGGATCGGTGGCGCCGGCTGCGAGAACATATACTCCCGCGCTCATCGATGGGACACGCAGGAATTCAAGATAGCGTTTGTCGCTTTGACGATGATCTTCGAGAAGCTGAGTTAGGTGAGAGAAAGTATTCATGTTTCCAGCACTTAGCACTTGGCACTTAGCACTTGGCACTTAGCATTTGGCCAGCCAAGGGCTTTGCCACTGCTCTCTATTGGCTAAATGCCAGGTGCCAAGTGCTAAAAGCTGCTACTGCAATGCTCCCGCAAAGAAGATTTCCGTGTACTGCCGCGTCAGATCTTCCCCTCGCAGCGTGCCCTCGGGCTGATAC
>CAWIZO010000009.1:0-11533 GCA_963840665.1 Terriglobia bacterium | reverse complement strand
ACTCGCAAGCCACGAGATCACTCCCCCAGGATGAGTAGGCTTCGATCCCTCATTAAGCAGCAAAGGAAAAAGATATGACGACTATCTCCGTAATCGTAGGCAGCACGCGCCAGGGTCGGTTTTCTGAAAAGCCCGCGCAGTGGATTCTTCAACACCTCCAGAAGCGCGACGGAATCGAAGCACGGCTGCTCGACCTGCGCGACTTTCCGATGCCCTTCTTTGACCAGCCCATGCCGCCTGCCATGCCTGGCCGTGCGCCTTACGAGCATGAGGTTGTCAAACGCTGGACCGCTGCAATAGCCGCATCGGACAGTTTTGTTTTCGTCACCCCGGAATACAACTACGGCACCTCAGCAGTGCTCAAAAATGCGATCGACTGGGTCTATCCGGAGTGGAACCGCAAGGCGGCTGCTTTCGTAAGCTACGGCAGCGCCATGGGCGCGCGCGGCATCCAGCAGCTCCGGGAAACCATGATCGAGGTTCAGATCGCCCCGGTGCGCTCGTCCGTCCACATACCTGTCACGACTCTTTGGGCGCATTTCCAGGGCGGTGACGTGGACAAAGGACTCGCCGAGCTTGAGAAACAAGCCCAGACGATGATTGATGACCTGCTGTGGTGGACGGCCGCACTTAAGGCGGCCCGCAAACCCTGACAACCGAATTTAGAAAGGCCAAACCCATGCTTGATGTAAAATCCCAAGACAGAACCGTTACTCGAATCGCCAGACGGACCCGCGGCCAGAGTCACGGGCCCATCACACGCCTCATGTCGCCGTCCGACTTTGGCCGTCTTTTGAAACCCTTCGTATTTCTCGACCTGATCGACAATCAGGGAAAACCGTTCTCTGGTTTCGGGCTCCATCCACATTCCGGCATCGCAACCCTTACCTACGTTGCCGAGGGCAGCGTCCGCTATGAAGACACGAACGGAGCGACGGGATTGTTGCGCGCCGGCGGTATCGAATGGATGCGGGCCGGCGGCGGAGTCTGGCATGGCGGCGGCGCCGGCGAACCGGGACGGACGCGTGGCTTCCAGCTTTGGATCGCCTTGCCGCCCGAGCTTGAGCTGGGGCCATCCGAGAGCGTCTACCTGGCACCAGAGGTCATTCCCCAAGACGGGCCAGCGCGTGTCCTCCTCGGTAGCTACGGAACCGCGACAAGTGCGATCAAAACTCCTTCACCGATGAATTACCTTGCGGTACGTTTGAAAGCCGGAGAGCGCTGGACCTACCAGCCGCCCGCTGAGCACACTGTGCTCTGGATCGCCGTCGGAAGGGGCTCCGTTCTGGTCCCGGACGAGCTGCAGCAGGGCGAGCTGGTGGCCTTCAGGCCTTCGAACGCAGCGATCGAATTCGAGGCCCAATCCGATGCAGAGTTCGTACTTGGCTCGGCTATCCCGCATGATTACGACCTTGTCCTGGGCTCCCACTCCGTGCACACAAGCGCCGAGGCGCTGCGTGAAGCCGAGGCGCGGATCTCGGCGATCCAGACGCGCCTGATTAAGCAGGGAAGGCTTTGAACAACGGGCCGACGCCAGTTCGAGAGGCCGACGCATAGGCGGCCTTTCTCTAAAGCAGATGCGCCGCATCAAACCGTTGGATCGTCCCAATGTGAACAGGCCGTCGAAGCCCTTGTGATTTGAAGGAGAGAACAATGCTCGACCACATGATTCTGACTGTCAGCAATGTCGAACGTTCGTTGGCGTTCTATGAGGCGGCCTTGAAGCCTCTTAATATCAAGTTCTTCCTACCCTACAAGGGCGAAGGTGATCATCCTGATCTGTGGGGATTTGGCGATGGCAAGAGGGCGTTCTTCTGGATCAAGCAAGGGAAGCCTGATCCAGCGTCCATTCACTGGGGGTTCATGGCCGAAAACAATGGTAAGGTCGATGAATTCTACAGGGCGGCAATATCCGCTGGTGCCAGGGACAATATTTCACCGCGGGCACGACTGGAATACTATCCGGGATACTATGCCGCCGATATATTTGACCCGGACGGGTATTCATTCGAGGTCGTCCATAAAAGCTCTAGGGGATGATGCGCAGGTCGCGAAGTCTGGTGAGCTGCCGCCTAAAGCTCTGGTGCGTGTCGATGCAATCCGCAAAGCCTGCCTGACGAATCTTGATGGTGCTCTGGATTGTCTCTTCACGGAAGTTGAGCATCCAGTCTACGAACGCCCAGTTTGCAATCTGCTCGTAGGGCGTGGCATGCAGGCCATAGCGGGCAACCATTGAATCCCACAATGGAGCCTTCTCGCTCATCTCGGAAACAGTAGACATCGCGAGCGGCTCTGCGATTGGAAGGTCGTAGAAGGCAGCGAGCTCATTCCACAGTTGCCTCCAGCGATACACATCTCCGTTCGATACGTTGAAGATTTCGTTGCGTGCTTTGTCTTCACCCAGAGCCCACAAAGTCGCGCGCCCGAACAATTCTGCGTCTGTTGTCTCCTGAAGAGTATTCCATCCCTCCTTCGTGCCAGGAAAGCGTAAGGGCAACCCGAGTTCGCGAGCTCATCGCAGCATAGGTCGCAAGACTGGTAACCAGGTTCATTGGCGAGTTTATGCTTGGTCCCATGACCAAATGGGGACGCAAGACGGTCCAGCTGGCTCCGTTCTTAGCCGCCCATTCAGCCACAATGTCTTCTTGCTGGTGGTAGTGGATCGGCGCGATTAGACGTGGCTCTGTCTCCTTCGCTGGAGCGTTGAACGCCCCAAGACTGAAACCGTACGACTTGGCGCCGCCGGCAAGCATGATGCGCTGAAGAGGCACATTGCGCGCGGCAAGACCGTCGAGCGTATTCTTCAACATTCTGGCATTCGGCTCAACAGTTTCTGCCATCGTGGGTTTCTCGACGTAGGCAGCGAAGACCAGATCTGTCACGTTATCGAGAGATGAAAAGGCGTTTGTCGTGCTCTCGCGGTCCATGAGATCAACGCTGATATGAGGGGGTGCGGCCTGCGCCCGGTAGGCAGGCGGGGGTCGGCGCGCAGCTGTGGTGATCCCCCATTTTGGATTCTCGGCGACGGCGTCAATGACACCTGTACCAAGGACGCCGTACGGTCCAACAAGCAGGATCTGGCGTTCCGTGACGGGTGTTTCAGAAGTAGCGGACATGACAACTCTCCTTTCAAATCGAGTTGACTAGGAAATACGGCTTGGCAGTCTGCGGAAATGAGGACATCCGCTCAGCGTCGAACCAGCGTTGCCTGTCAGAGCTGATACGACAGGTGATTTATACGGGTGAGTAGTACGGACAGCCGATTTGCTTGAGCGGCCAGCACTCTAAACGCGAGCCCGCTCCCGGCCTCAGACTCGATGCAATGATCCAGTCGGTCAATCTTTCTTCACGTTGGGAGCCGCTCTGCTATTTCATCTACCCGCTCGGGATAGAACGCAACATGCCCCCTAATCTGCGCAACAGCAGGAAACGGATCCTCGTATGACCACACCGCATTGACGGACTTCTCTCCTCCAGAGGGAACGCTGTAGTAACTGCAATCCCCCTTATAAGGGCAATAGGTAACGTGATCCGTCCGTTCCAATTTGGAAAACTCAACGTCCTCGGGTGGAATGTATTGAACGGGCGGATACGCCGCTTCGCGAAGCGTCAGGGCATTGCGCGTATCGGCAACCACACGGCCCGCGACGGATATGACAACGCGGGCGGGATTGCGCTGGATGGAAATCGGATGATCTGGACCTGGAAGCTTGACCTGCTTTTCTTTCATGTTTCGGTCTCCCTTTCTGCCCGTGTTCAGCCCTTCAGGAACTGCGTGACATGCTCAACAATCGTTGCGAGCAGCCCAACTGAGCCTGTTTCCCGATGCCCGTTGAGGGCGCGACCTCAGCTCAGCGAAACATCGCTGATCACTATCAGCACTGCGGTTGGACCATGAACAATGGGACCCTCAGGCTTGCGCTTGACCACGCGACGAAAGGTCGGCACTACGATACCGTCGAAGGTGAGGTGGTCAAAGCAGTAGTGAGCAGCCACGCCGCCCGCCACGTCGGTAGCATAGTCAAGCCTCTGGAGAAGACCCTTCTCATTGAAATAGAATGTCTGGCGAGCGGAATGGGTCGGAATCTCAGGTGGGAAGATCACGCTGAGCTGTCGCCAGGTCTCACCGTCCTCGTTGTGGGTCTCTATTTCTTCGACCTCAACGCCGGGCTGAGCCAGCAGGAACGGGACCGTGAAATAATTCCAGAACGCGTAGCTTGCGAAGTAGAGTTCCTGAAGTTCGTTCCACTTCGTCGTGAGGACGGCACCGGCGAATGAGTCTCGGGGATTTTTCAATTCGCTGACGACAGTTCCGTTGGCGTCCTCAATCCAAACGCGGCTGGGAGTAAAGTGCCCCGCCGTTCCGGGCTTCGGGAACGGAGTGATGGTAAGATCGGGCTCCTTCGTGTTTAATCTCATCACCACGCCAGACAGTCCGTCAGGCCGGCCTTTGATCCGCCAAAGGGTACCGTTCAACGTGACCTTGGCTTGCATATTTCGGACTTGCTTCCAACGTTCGAGGCCGCCGTGCGCTTTCATCGCGAGGTTCAATAGGTCGTTCATCGTGATTTCTCCGATTCAGTCGATACCCGTTACACAGTGGGATTTGCGCTGGTAGCAATTCACCTGGTCATTGCGGAAACTTGTCGCCGAACATGGGCAAGCCGCTCTTTGACTGTTCCTGCGTGGCCTCGTCCTGAATCACGTCCCAGTGCTCGATGAGCAGCCCGTCTTGGAGACGAACGATATCGGCGGCGATCCAGTTCACAGGCGCACCAAAGTCGGAGAAACGGCCATGGACGATCACGAAATCTTCCCCGGCGACGATGACACCTGCCTCATACTTCAGCGTGGGCGGAAGGCTCTTGATGAGATTGAACAGGCCCTCTCGGCCAGGCTCAATATGATTGCTGTGCTGAATGTAGTGAGGTGACCAATAACGTTCGGCCGCCGCATAGTCACGCTTATTGAACAGCGTGTCGAACGCTTCTAAGACAAGCTTCTTATTGTTCTCTTCTGTCGTCTTCATTGAACTCTCCTTTTGCCAAGTAGATTCCGTAAATCCTAGAGTTTCGACCCACCGTCGACCGGGATACTCGCTCCCGTGATCCAGCGCGCCGCATCTGACGCAAGAAACGCGACTACGTCCGCAACATCTTCTGGTTTGCCGATTCGTTTCAACGCCTGCATTCCAAGCGTCATCTCACGACCTGCCTCGGTCTTCGTAAAATTCGACATATCAGTGTCGATTGCGCCTGGCGCGACTGCATTTACGCGGATGCCTCGCGGCCCAAGAATGGCGGCCCAGTTTCTGACTAGAGTCTCTAATGCTCCTTTGGTCGAGGCATAGGCAAGGACCGAAGGGTTGTCCAGACCGGGCTTCCCAACTACGGCGTGCGCCCCAATCGAAGAGATCACAATAATGTTCGAGCCCTCACCGAGGACGGGCAGGAGTTGCTGCACCAGAAAAAACGGACTGCGCACATTCGTTGCAAAGAGATTGTCAAAGTCCTCGACCGTATGATCCTTGATGGTTGCAGCCTTGGAAATGCCGGCGTTGGACACGAGCACATCCAATCGCTCGCCAACAATTGAGCGCACCTCCTTCGCGAGCAGTGTCGCGCCGTCTGGCGTTCCCAAGTCTGCCTGGATGGCATCTGCGCGTCCCTCTTTTGAACGGATGTCGGCTACGAGAGATTCCGCGTCCTGCGCGGAACGGCCATAGTGAACTAGGACGTGGGCACCGGCCGCAGCAAGCGCCGACGCCGTAGCGCGCCCAATTCCCCGTGAGGCTCCAGTCACCAAAGCAGTTTTGTTAAGAAGGGCAGCCATTTTCTTTTACCTGCGATTCGCCCTTCATAGAACGGATAATCCGTGTAGCCGCGAGCGTCGAAAGTGTAAAACGTGTCACGATCGTAAGCATTCAGCGGCAGCCCGAGCCGGATACGCTTTGGCAAGTCTGGATTCGCGACGAAATGCCGTCCGAAGGCGACCAAATCCGCAGCGCCCTCTCCAACAGCAGCCTCGGCAGTGTCCGATTCAAAACCCCCAGCCGCAATAATCTTTCCCGTGAATATCTTTCGCAGCCTCGCGGTCGCAATGTGCCCTTGGCCCTCGGCGATCAGCACGTTTCCTTTGATGCGTGGTTCGATGATGTGCAAGTAAGCGAGTCCAAAGTGGTTCAGCTGCTTTGCGACGTAGTCAAACAGCGCGATCGGATTGCTATCCGATACCCCGTTCCAAGTTCCGCCGGGCGCGATGCGCACTGCGACAGCAGTTGCCTCCCCACACCGAAACCATTGCTTCAACCACTTGAAGCAAGAAGCGGGATCGATTCTCGATCGAACCGCCGTACATATCGGTTCGCTTGTTGATGCCATCCTGCAGAAATTGATCGGGCAGGTAGCCGTTACCCGCGTGAAGCTCAACGCCGTCAAAACCCGCGGCTTTTGCTCGTTCCGCGGCTTTGCGATAATCCTCGACGATGCCGGGGATTTCTCTGATTTCAAGCGCACGGTGAGGCGAAGGCTGCAGCCAACCGTGAGGCGTAGAGTCTTTTATCGTTGAATCCTGCCAATACTCCGGGTTGACCGATGAACTGACAGGGATTGCGCCGTTCGTCGAGTCCACATGCGAGGCACGCCCTGTATGCCAGAGTTGGGAGAACATGTGCCCACGCTTCCCATGAACGGCGTCCGTGATTCTCTTCCATCCCGCAACCTGCTCGTCCGAATACAAGCCGGGGGCACCGAACCACCCCCCAGCCGCGATCGAAATCGAAGTCCCTTCAGAAACTATGAGCCCACCTTCGGAGGCCCGTTGCGAATAGTACTCGAGCATCAGGTCACCCGGAATACTCCCAGGCTGAACGGACCGCGAGCGTGTAAGCGGAGCCATCACCACGCGGTGCTCCAATTCCATGGATCCGACTTGAATTGGCGTGAACAGCTTATGTGCCCTTAACGTTTTCATGGATCTCGACTCTCTCAGACTCCTTCTATTTAAAAGTGAAGCGACCGACGACGGTTGCTCGATTCGATCCGTTTTGTGCCGGAGCTCAACCCTTCAAAAACAGAGTCGCGTGTTCAACGAAGAGCTCCGGGTACTGGTGGTGCGCGCCGTGATTGGAGTCGGGATAGATGATCAGCTCCGCGTACGGGATGTTCTGCTGCATGATGAAAGAGTTCACCGTGGGTATGTTCACGTCGTTACTGCCGTTCACGACGAGTGTTGGCTGCTTGATCGTCTTCAGATAGTCGTCGGACCCCTTTTGCTGGACGCCCCACTTGCCAATCGCTTCGACCTGGGCGGGCGACACCTTGTCGTTCACTTCGGGATCGCGGCCCTCCTGCCGAAGATGCGTGCGCTTCAGGAACTCCCGTCCCGCCGCCTGGCCCGCCGCGGACGGACTGAATTTGACCGCGAGCCAGACACTCTCGGGCGGATCGTGGGGGTGGGCACCAAAGAGCCGCCCTGTAGCCTGGGCTATCAACTCCATTCCCTGACCGCCGCGCGGACCTGCGCCATCGACGATCAACCTGCGAACGAGATCGGGCGCCTGCAAAGTGATTTCCTGCACGACCATGCCGCCGATCGAGAAGCCAAATAGGTCAACTTGCTTCAGGCCCAGCGCCTTGATGAAGGCGATGGCGTCGGCGGCCATCTGCTCGAACGTCGTCGGGACCTCGCCGGAGCTGCTGGATACGCCGGCGTTGTTGAACAGGATCACCTCACGGTCGCGAGCCAAGCCATCCGTCACCGTCGGGTCCCAATAATCCATGGTGCCGATGTAGTGCTGGTTGAAGACGAGCGGCACTCCTCCGGTCTTGCCGAAGCGGCGATAGGCGAAGCGGATGCTGTTGGCCTCTACGAACTGTGTCGGCGCGGTCTGGTGGGAATGCATCATAATACTCGCTCCTTTGTTATTTTTCTGGAATCGCATCCGGTATGAGCGCGAGGGCCGCTTTCGCGCAATCAACGTCATTCTGCACCGCGGGTGCGCCGCTGAGACCGATCGCTCCGACAACTTCTCCATTCACTTTGATGGGAAATCCGCCGCCCCACGCCGCCACATACTCATCCACCACCGCCTTGTTTCGCTCGTTCTCGGATTGAACAGCCATGTTTATTCCCTTTGGGTCGCCGTTACCCAGCGGTCTTGCCGTCGTCGTCACGCGTTCAAAAAGAGAGTCGCATGTTCAACGAAGAGCTCCGGGTACATGTGGTGCGCGCCGTGATTGGAGTCGGGGTAGACGATCAGCTGCGCATACGGCATGTTCTGCTGCATGATGAAAGAGTTCACCGTGGGCATGATCACGTCGTTACTGCCGTTCACGACGAGTGTTGGCTGCTTGATCGTCTTCAGATAGTCGTAGGACCCCTTTTGCTGGACGCCCCACTTGCCCATCGCTTCGACCTGGGCGGGCGACACCTTGTCGTTCACCTCGGGATCGCGGCCCTCCTGCCTAAGATGCGTGCGCTTCAGGAACTCCCGTCCCGCCGCCTGGCCTGCCGCGGACGGACTGAATTTGACCGCGAGCCAGACATTCTCGGGCGGATCGTAGGTGGCGCCAAAGAGCCGCCCTGCAGCCTGGGTCAGCAACTCCATTCCCTGACCGCCGCGCGGACCTGTGCCATCGACGATCAACCTGCGAACGAGATCGGGCGCCTGCAAAGTGATTTCCTGCGCGACCATGCCGCCGATCGAGAAGCCAAGTACGTCAACTTGCTTCAGGCCCAGCGCCTTGATGAAGGCGATGGCGTTAGCGCCCATCCGCTCGAACGTCGTCGGGACCTCGCCGGAGCTGCTGGAGACGCCCGCGTTGTTGAACAGGATCACCTCACGGTCGCGAGCGAGGCCATCCGTCACCGTCGGGTCCCAATAATCCATGGTGCCGATGTAGTGCTGGTTGAAGACGATAGGCACACCGCCGGTCTTGCCGAATCGGCGATAGGCGAAGCGGATTCCGTTAGCCTCTACGAACTGTGTCGGCGCGGTCTGGTGAGTATGAATCATTATGGTCGCTCCCTTTATCATTTAGTCGGCACCGCATCGGATACGAGCGCTAGAGCTGCTTTCGCGCAGTCGATGTCGTTCTGCACTGTGGGCGCACCGCTCAGCCCGATCGCCCCGACAACTTCTCCGTTCACCTTAATGGGAAACCCTCCACCCCACGCCGCCATACGCGCAAGCGTGGGGATGCCGGCCAAAAGCGACGGGTCGCTCTGGATAAAGTTGAAAAACTCCTGCGTGGAGACGCCGAACAGAGCTGTGTATGCCTTGTTCTGGGCCATCTCAGTGGTAGGGATCGGGGCGCCATCCATCCGGCCAAAGGCCTTGAGATTGCCGCCGTCGTCGAGAATCGCTACGTTCTCGCTAACGCCAAGTTCTCTGGCTTTCGCCACCGCTGCATCCACCATTTTCTGTGCTAGCTCATAAGAGATGCTGTATTTCTTCACCACGTTAGCCATTGGACACCTTCCTCCATTTGATATTTATTGCGTGTTCATCATCCCCGCACTCCGCCAATCGCGGCGGCCTTCCCTGTGCTGCAGAATCACCTTGCCGAGATTCGCAATGTGACTTCGTGTGCGTCGGTTCAGGCATTCATTCCGCCATCCACGGTAAGATTCGCCCCGGTGATGTACGAGGACTCCGGACCGGCGACAAACGCCACCATCGCGGCGATCTCATCCACACGCCCGTAACGGTCGAGCGCTGTGGCGGCCTTCTGCGGCACCGCCCAATCACCCGAGGCGGGATTTAAATCCGTGTCGATCGGACCCGGCTGGACGTTGTTGACCGTGATGCCCCGGCTCCCTACCTCTCTGGAAAGCGCCTGAGTGAACATCTTGACGGCTCCTTTCGTGGCCGCGTAGGGCACAAGCCCGGGCGCAACGGCACGCTCGCCCACTGCCGAACCGATCATGATGATGCGACCGCCATCATTCATGTGCTTCAGCGCCGCCTGCGTGGTGGCGAGTACGCCTCGGACGTTGATGTCGATCACGCGATCCATCTCCTCCAGCGTCGTCTCCTCGAACGGTTTCGGAATGGCCGTGCCGGCATTGTTCACAAGCACATCCAGTCGGCCGAAGGTTGCGACCGTCTTTTCGACCGCGCCTCTTGACAGCTTCGACGTCGGCGGCGTCCGCCTGGATCGCGACAGCCTTTCCGCCGTTGCGTTCAATCGCTTTGACCACGGCGGAAGCCGCGCTGGCATCCTTCGCGTACGTGATGGCCACGCTCGCTCCATCCGCGGCCAGACGTTTCGCGATCGCTGCGCCAATGCCGCGCGAACCGCCGGTAACGAGTGCCACTTTTTCGGTTAATTTAGACATGTGATCTCCTATGGTTTCTGTGAACGATTCAGCACTTCACTGATTCAATCGCCTGGTATGTTGATGTGCCTGCATTGCAAGCAGATTTGGCACTCTGAGGAATACCGGCTATTCCGAATAGGAATGCATGGCGGAGAGGCGAGAAGCTTCTTTCGCCCACGTTCTTGAAATGGACAACAAGCGGGAGAATCGTTACTCCTTGCATAGAATCCATTCCATAGAGGAATACGGAGGTGCGTGTGGACAAATTCGATGCAATGCAGATGTTCGTCCGAGTTAGTTGAAAAAGGGAGCTTCTCCGCTGTCGCAAAGGAACGTGGAATTGGTCAACCTGCCGTCAGCAAGCAGATCTCCGCCCTTGAGGATGAGCTCGGCACCGAACTGATTCACCGCACCTCTCGCTCGATTGCACTGACTGAGCCAGGTCGCGACTTTTACGAGTCTGCTTTGCACATTCTCGACGACTTTGAAAACGCGACTTCACGAATCGGCAGAGGCCAAACTGCACCGAAAGGCCTCATTCGTGTGACCGTTCCTCCCACGTTTGCCCGCCTCCACATGGTGTCAAAGCTGCCTGCGTTTTTTGCCGCCTACCCCGACATGGCAGTTGAGATGGCGGCGTCGGAGAGCCCGTCAACGATCATCGAAGACGGCTTCGATTTAGCGATCCACTCAGGTGATCTTCCAGACTCCACCCTGGTTGCCCGAAGATTCGCGCAGACGATGATCATTCTCGTCGCCACTCCTCAGTACCTTTCACGACACGGCGCACCGGAATCGCCGGACGATCTCAAACGCTTTCGATCTGTCGTTTTTGTCGAGCGGGGCTCCGTACAGCCGTGGAGCTTTGGCTCCGGACAAGACGCGAAGCGTGTTATCCCCACAGGAGTCTTTCGAACCAGCGATATTGAACAGATGCGGATGGGTGTCCTCGAACATCTGGGGATTGCCCAGGCGCCAGCATGGCTCTTCGCCGCAGAACTCAGAGAAGGTACTGTCATCCGTCTTCTGACTCCCTTTGAACGAATTGTGCCGATCCTTGCGGTTCGACCTGCCAGCCGCCGGCTGTCCGCCAAAGTACGCATCTTCATCGAGCACCTGGAGAAGACTTTCGCGCTCTGTTCCCAGTTCAATCCGCCTCGCTAAACTCTGGCCACCCTACTAACGATCAGGCGATTGCGGCATCGATCAG
>CAWIZO010000008.1:0-993374 GCA_963840665.1 Terriglobia bacterium | reverse complement strand
CCCGTACGGGAAGACGAAATATGCGCGCCGGAACATTCCCCTGACAGGCCGCGTCAAGGCACTGCTTGAGATGCGACTCGAAAAGCAGGGGAAGCCTAAAGAGGGGTGGGTATTCCCTGCGCACACGAAGAGCGGCAGAGTTGAGAGCGTCAAGAGCCAGCATCGGAGGGCGCTGAAGGATTCGAAGGTCAAGGCCTTCGTCCTGTACTCCCTTCGCCACACGATGCTGACGCGCTTAGGTGAGTCCGGTGCTGAGGCTTTCACAATCCAGAGGATCGCGGGCCACTCTTCTGCCGTAATTAGCCAGCGTTACGTTCACCCGACGCCTGCCCTGATCGAGAATGCCTTTACGAGGTTCGAGGCGTACAACGCGAGCAAAGAGGCGGAACTGGAAATGGAGACGGTTCAGTGAGTCCCTACACTTTTCACTACAGTGACCGCTTGAGTAACGGTAGCAAATGGGTAGCATAGCCCGGCAAGAGGTTGAAAAGAATGGTGCGCCCTGAGAGATTCGAACTCCCGACCTTCTGGTTCGTAGCCAGACGCTCTATCCAGCTGAGCTAAGGGCGCGGAACAAACTGACGTTCGGATGCAGGGTTTGATTATAACGAAAGTTTTGCTTTGGTGAAAATCGCGCTCGCGTGACGACACTTCGAACCCGACCAAATCTTAAACCGCAGAGGTCGCGGAGAACGGCCGCAGAGTTCGCCAAGAGTGACGGAGTTCGCATCCGTCGGGAGCGTCTCGATCCGAGAGAAATCTTCGTGAAAATCAGCTGTAAATTATTGATTTCAACAGGCGGTTCGGCCCGTCCCGTGCGGCTTTTGAGGCGGACGTAATTCTTTCCTTCTAGGGGGAAATTCCTACCGAGCGGGATGTTCGGCCAGTGTTGTATTTTCAGGCCATTGGGGATGGCATGGTGAGTGCTATATTTGAAAGCAGACGAAGTGGCGCGCAACGGGGCGCTCTTGAGAATAAACTTCGGCCAGAGGTTTTCTTGAGCGCCCCTTGCATTTCTGCCCAAAGCCCTCCCCCGAGGCACCCTCCTAACCTCAGACCTCGACCTCAGACCTCAGACCTCAGACCTCAGACTCAGACCTCAGACCTCAGCCCTTTTTTCAACCTCATAGCTCAGACCTCAGACCTCAGAACCCAGACCACAGACCTCAACGACCTGAGACCTCAGACATCTACTAAGCCAGGACTAGTCTTTCCTTCAATCCATTCCTGCGCGGCGCAGGAGGCCGGCGACGTTCGGCTCTTTGAGGCGGGAGGCGTCGAACTCTATGCGGATGATGCGTTCTTTTTCGTTGAAGGCGATTTTACGGATGCCGTAGACCTCGCGCATGGTAGTCGATGGCGCGCATCTCGGCTTCGCCGGGGAGTTCGACGTAACGGTAGCGACTTCCAGTTGTGTCATGGTGCCTTTCGTTCGTGCTCGTGGGCTTGAATCCAATATAGAACATGGAATCCGTAGGTATAGGATCGCTTTATGCGAGTGAGGCTAAGCAGTTGGACCAAGTAGTGAAAGATCCGGTTTGCGGGATGACGGTCGATCCCGCGACGGCGAAGCATAAGTACCAACATGCGGGGAAGGACTACTTCTTTTGTTGTGCGGGATGCGTCCAGAGTTTTCTGCCGATCCTGAGAAGTATTTGAGCGCGAAGGCGTTATCGGGCCTGGTGACGCTGGGTGCGCCGGCGTTGAAGGTGAAAGATCCCGTGTGCGGGATGGATGTCGACCCCGCGAAGCCAAGCATAAGACCGAATATGCGGGAAAAGTCTATTCATTCTGCAGCGCGGGATGCGCGGAGAAATTTGGCGCGAATCCTGAGAAATATTTGAAAGCGGGGCGGGGTCGACGCAGGTCGCGGCTGCTCGGCAGCGTATGTATGTCCGATGTGTCCGGAGGTGCGGGAATCGAAACCGGTGCCGTGTCCGAGTTGCGGTATGGCACTGGAGCGAGAGATGCCTGTGGCCGCCGCGAGTGGAGTACACCTGCCCTATGCATCCTGAGATTGTGCGGCCGGGGCCGGGAGCTGTCCGATCTGCGGGATGGCGCTGGAACCGCGCACCGTGACGGCGGCAGAAGAAGAAAATCCGGAACTGCGCGACATGACACGGCGCTTCTGGATCAGCGTGGTTCTGACCGTCCGCTGCTGGCTGTCGGCCATGGCAGACATGTTGCCGGGCATGCCGGTCGAATCGGCGCTGCCGAAGGGCTGGTTGCCGTGGATCGAGTTGCTGTTGGCAACGCCGGTCGTTCTGTGGGCGGGATGGCCATTCTTTCAACGGGGATGGGCGTCGATCGTCAACCGCTCGACCAACATGTTCACGCTCATCGCGATGGGAACGGGCGTGGCATACCTTTACAGCCTGGTGGCGACGTTGTTGCCGGGAATTTTTCCGGCATCATTTCGCGAGATGGATGGCGTCCGGCGGTCTACTTCGAAGCTGCCGCGGCGATCACCACGTTGGTACTTTTGGGACAGGTGCTGGAGTTGCGCGCGCGCAGTCAGACCGGCGCAGCGATTCGCGCACTGCTTGATCTGACGCCGAAGACGGCGCGTGTATTGCGCGACGGCACAGAGATAGACATCCTGCTGGAACAAGTGAAGCCGGGCGACCGATGCGGGTGCGTCCGGGAGAAAAAATTCCTGTCGACGGAATCGTGCTCGAAGGCAAAGAGCGCGGTGGATGAGTCCATGGTCACGGGCGAATCGATGCCGGTTGAGAAAGACGGCCGGCAGCTCGGTGATTGGCGGCAACGGTGAACGGGGCGGGCTCGTTTGTGATGCGGGCCGATCGGGTGGGCAGCGAAACTCTGCTGGCACAGATCGTGCAAATGGTGGGCCAGGCGCAGCGTAGCCGCGCGCCGATACAGCGGCTGGCCGATCGGGTGGCGGCGTGGTTTGTCCCGGCAGTGATTGGCATTGCTGTGCTGACGTTCGTGGTATGGGGAGCTTTTCGGGCCGCGCCGCGGCTGGCGCATGCTCTGGTGAATGCGGTGGCGGTGCTGATTATTGCCTGTCCTTGTGCGCTGGGATTGGCGACACCGATGGCGATCATGGTCGGCACCGGGCGCGGTGCGCATGCCGGAGTGCTGATTCAAGAATGCGGAAGCTCTGGAGATGCTGGAGAAAGTCGACACGCTGGTCCTCGACAAAACCGGCACCCTGACCGAGGGCAAGCCGAAGGTGCATTCGGTGATTACGACAACCAGGAATGAGAAGCCGAGCTACTGCGGCTGGTGGCGAGTGTGGAGCAGTGAAGCGAACATCCGCTGGGCGCGGCCATCGTTCGCACGGCGCAAGAGAATGGATTCGCGCTGTCGAAGCCTCGACTTTCACTATCTCACCGGATTTGGTGTGAGCGGAAAAGTGGATGGCAAGATGTGCTGGTGGGGAATGAAACTCTGTTTCAGAGCCGCAAGATGAATTCGATTGGGCTGCGCGGCAGAGCCGGACGAGCTTCGCCGCGACGGCAAACCGTTGATCTTTGCGGCATCGACGGGCAGCCGGCGGGATGATTGGCGATCGCCGATCCGGTCAAAGACTCGACGGCGGAGGCGATTCGCGAATTGAAGGCCGAGGGCTTGCGCATCGTCATGCTCACCGGCGACAGCCGCGCCACCGCCGAGGCGGTCGCCGCAAGCTGGGGATCGACCGAATTCGAAGCCGAAGTTCTGCCAGACAAGAAAGCGGAAGTCGTACGAGCGCCTGCAGAAAGAAGGACGCACGGTTGCGATGGCAGGCGACGGCATCAACGATGCTCCGGCGCTGGCGGCAGGCCGACGTAGGCATTGCGATGGGAACAGGCACCGATGTCGCGATGGAGAGCGGCGGCATCACGCTGGTGAAGGGCGATCTGCTGGGAATCGTGCGGGCCCGCAAATTCAGCCAGGCCACGATGAAGAATATCCGGCAGAATTTGTTTTTTGCGTTTATCTATAACTCGATTGGAGTGCCGGTTGCGGCGGGAGTGCTGTATCCATTCTTCGGATTTCTGCTGAGCCCGATTTTGGCGGCAGCGGCGATGAGCTTTAGTTCGGTTTCGGTGATTGGGAATTCGTTGAGGTTGCGGCGGGTGGAGTTGTAAGGGGCGATTGTAAGGACAGAGGGCGCTAGGACACACGCGCGCTGCGCAGCGAGCTACGGGATTATCTCGAATACAGTTCCACAATAATTGTTCTTGCCGTTTGAAAGACAGTGTCCGAGTCCTCCGCCTTGGATCGTGGTGCCGTACAAATTGCCCTGACTGTCCATCACTACTCCGTTTTCCGGCGTGGCTCCGTCCGCGCCGCCTTGGAAGCTGTGCAGGATTGTTTCCTGCCAGGTTCCCCCGGCGACGGGACTCAGTTCGAAAACGGTACCGCAGTATGCAGTGCACGCTCCTGCTCCTCCACCCGTTATCGTCGTCTCATAGAGGTTACTCCGCGAATCCATCAAGAGAGTTCCGGCCGGACAACTACCATCCGTTCCTCCGGCGAATCGGTACAGTAGAGTTTCGGTCCACGATGCGCCCTCAGGCGACAGTTCAAAAACCGTTCCACAGCCGATCCCACCACATCCAGTGCCGCCCCCGTAGTAGGTAGTTCCGTATAAATTTCCGGCAGTGTCGAGAACGGGAGTCGAGCCTGGATTTGCACCATCTTGTCCACCAGAGAAGCTGTACAGGATGTTTTCCGTCCAACCTCCCCCTGTGTTTGGAATCAATTCGAAGACGCCTCCATTTCCAGAGATGCCTCCGTAAAAGCCGATACCATAGAGGTTCCCATGCGAATCTAAAGCCACTCCCGGACTATCCCACACATCCGTGCCTCCAACTGGTCCAAAAACGTGCAGCACGGTGACACTCCATTGTCGTGAACCGTTTCGACTCAGTTTGAAAACCGTTCCCGTATCGTTTGCACCGCCGTTGAAAGTTGTACCGTAGAAATTTCCTTCTGCATCGAAAGGTCAGGCTGCCTGGATAGTCTCCTTCCACGCCACCCGTGAAATTGTAGAGTAAGCTTAGCGGCCCATCCGCCGGATTGGGTACGAGTTAATTGGAAGAAGTTGCCATAAGCCGGAGAGCCTAAGATGCCGAACAAATCTCCTGCCGGGCCATACTCTACGAATGCTGGAGCGCCATATTCAGCTCCAAACGCCTTGAGAATAGCTCAATCCAAGTACCACCGTTGAGCGGGGTCAATTCAAAAATGCTTCCGAGACCGAATTTGGGTCCGGCGCTCCCGCCATACAAGTTTCCCAGGCCGTCCAGAGTGAGGCTGTTTGGTTCTTTTGCATCGCCTGGTCCACCGAAGCTGTGCAGAATCTTCTCGGTCTGCGCGTGGGCAGGCAAACCAACGGCGATCATCAGGAAAAGGAAGACAACTCGTACGAACTGACGAATTTGGACATAAACATTCATGGGCAGATATGGCGCGCAAACTGTATCACGGAATTCTTCCATAAAGTGAGTTCCAGAATGGCTATTCATAAGTAAGTGACCATAAAATACCTCGTGTGCTGAATCGGAGTCACTCTTATTTGACGTTCTCTTTCGGCGCCTACGTTTCGGCCTAATTTCTGTCGTCGCTGCGCGACTCTGGTTTCTTAATTCTTAGGACGGATGCTCAGCCCGAAGTCGCGCTCCATGCGCGCGTACCAGGCTTCGTCATCCGCGGCGTGCAAGGCCACCCACTCTTCGTCAGTCATGGAGTTGCGCCAGCCGAGAAACGGCAGGGCATCCGGTCCCACTGGGTGCCGCAATTGCCAGGTTCCGCTATCGACGATCTCGGCTATTTTGTCTGCGACCACGGACGGAGGCACGGGATTCTTCAACACCGCCCGAAACAGATTCGAAAACCGCTGTTGCTGAGAGTAGGCGGAGCGGTGACCATCGGACACTCCGATGCGGGTCGCCATAGGGGTCTCGATAATGCCGGGTTGCACAATGGCGACGCGGACGTTGAAGGTCTTCATCTCCTGGGCAAGTGCTTCGCTGAGCGCCTCGAGGGCGAACTTGGATGCGGTGTAAGGAGCGAGCGGTGAAGTGGCAATGCGTCCGGCTACTGAAGTCACATTGATGATGCAGCCGCTCTTGCGTTGGCGCATCTTAGGGGCGACCGCCTGGATGCAACGCAAGGGGCCAAAGTAGTTGGTCTCCATGACGGCGCGGAACTCCGCGATTGGCAGTTCTTCGACCGATCCGGCGCGTTCGATGCCGGCGTTATTGATGAGAACGTCAATGTGACCCGCATCTTTGAGGATGTCGGCCATGGCGTTTTGGACGGAGCTGTCGGAGTCGACATCCATCACAGAAATTTTGATTGGAAGTTTTTCCCGCGCAGTTGTTTGCGCCAGCTCCGGCGCACGGGAGGGATTGCGCATGGTGGCGTAGACCTGGTGGCCAGCGCGTCCAAAGGTGAGGGCGGTGGCGAGGCCGATGCCGGTGCTGGTGCCGGTGATCACGATGTTCGACATGTGTGGTTCCTTTGAGGTCGCTGAATGAGTGCGGAGTATAGCACCCGGTTGCAACCCCTGAAGGGGAACACCACGAGACGGCTTTACGGCATCGCTAAAGCGATGCCCTGATACGAATCGCCGCGCCACATGAGCTATTGCTGCAGTGATAAGTCGAGGGTTTCTTTGTTGCAGCGGACTTCCAGGGTCTGGGCTTGGTCGTGAGAGAGCGTGGCTTCGATGGTGTTGGAGTGGTTGTATCCGTCGGCTTCGACTTCGACTTTGATTTTGTGTTTGCCTGCCGGAAGTTTGAGGGATTCTTTGTCGATCCCTTCTACTTTCTTGAACACAACCAAGTGCTTGGTGGCGGCTCCATGGAGTGCGCGGGTGCAAATGAGGTGTCCGTCACTCCAGAGGCGGAGTGTGGCGCTCGCCAGGTGATGCTGCACTTGCAGTTCGAGAGTAGAAGAGAGAATGATTGGTTTCGGAGTGGCAAGCTTCGGCGCTTGGGGTATCGGTTGGACGACGGCGACTGGAGTTGCCGGCGCGGTTTGAGCCGGAGGGGGAGCATTGTGTGCCGCAGAGCGCCGGTAGTGGCTGGCGAAAAAGATGGCGCAGAGCAGGACCAGCGCGGCGAGTCCTTCCCGCTTGGTCGGCGCCTGAGCCACGAAGGCGAGTAGCTTGCGGACGGAAGTTTCCTCCGTAGTAGTGTGAGTCGCTTGTTTCTGCGTAGAGTCCGATCCGGATGCGACCGACGCGGCGTTCTTGTGATTATGGTCGCCCTGGCTGCGAGGAGTTTGCCCGCGAAGAATGCTGTGGAGATCGAGCGCCATCTCGCGTCCCGTCTGGTAACGAGCATTGGGGTCTTTGGCCATGGCACGGGCGATGACGTAGTCGACTTCCGCGGGAAATGCGGAGTCGAAGGCCGATGCAGGCAGGGGATCGCGATTGGCCACTTTGTAAGAGACCGTGGCGGCGCTGTTGCCCTGAAAGGGACGGTGTCCCGTAAGCATCGTATAGAGAATGACGCCGAGTGAGAACAGGTCAGAGCGTCCATCCACCGCGGCGCCTTCCAGTTGTTCCGGAGACATGTAGGCGGGCGTGCCAATTACGTGTCCCGCATGGGTGATGTCTGCAAGATTCATTTTGGCGATGCCGAAGTCGGTGATCTTGGCATGCGCGTCTTTGCCGATCAGGATGTTGGCCGGCTTCATGTCGCGATGGACCACGCCCTGGGCGTGGGCATAGTCGAGAGCTTCGGCGAGTTGCTGCGCGTAGCGCAGAGCGCGCCGAGCGGGAATTTTTGGTGGCGACGAGATGAACTTGCTCAACGGCTGGCCGGCGACGTACTCCATCACAATATACGGAGCGTGAGTGTCAGGCTCTTCGCCTACGTCAAAGATAGTGACAATGCCGGGATGGGAGAGGCGTCCTGCAGCGCGGGCTTCGAGAAAGAAACGCTGGCGGTATTCCTGTTCGGCTTCGAGGTCGTCGGTTACAAGGGCGATGGTTTTGACGGCAACGAGGCGGTCGATCTGCGGATCTCGAGCCTGGTAGACAACTCCCATTGCCCCGCGGCCGAGCTCTGCGATGACTTCATAGCGGCCGATATGCGTGAATGTGCGACGTTCCATGGTTCAGGGGCCGAAAGACCTGGAATAGAGTACAGCGGAATAACGGGGAATCAGGACGCGGGGGTGCATGTCGTCCATAACGGAAGTAACTGTTGGTAACGAAGTGACACTGAGGGGGCGGCGAGAATTGACACCCTTGGGGTTATGCTCAACAATTAGAACAACTTTCATTTACAACCCAAAGGCGGAGAACCCCAATGGCCGAACCAGGCGAAATGGCGGAAGTCCATACCGAGAGCACTACGGGCAAGTGGATTGCATTGCTGCTGGCACTGCTTTATGTAGCCGGGTCGCTCTATTTCATGTTCGATTTGCGCAACCGGGCAGAACTGGCGAGCAAAGATCAGGCGGCCAGCAAGGCGCAAATCGACGAGCTTACGAAGCGCATGCAGTCGGCCGAGGCTGAGGCCGAGACGCTGGGCCAGCAAGTGGGCATGACCAAGAAAGAACTGGCGCAGCGCGCGGCTCAGTTGCAAGCGCAGACCAAGGCTGCCGAGGCGCGTCTGGCACAGGAGCAGAAAGAGCAGATCAGCCAGGTGAGCGGCGAAATCTCGGGAGTGAAGACGGACGTCGGTGGAGTTAAGACCGACGTGGCTTCGACCAAGACTGAACTGGAAGCGACGCGAGCCAAGCTGGAAAGCACGATCGGCGACCTCGGCGTGCAGAGCGGTCTGATTGCGCATACCCGCGACGATCTGGAAGTCCTCAAGCATAAGGGCGATCGCAACTACTACGAGTTCACTTTGCTGAAGGGGGCGAAGCCGCAGCCGGTTTCAACCGTCAGCTTGCAACTGAAGAAGACTGATCCGAAAAAGAGCAAATTCACGTTGAACGTGACTTCCGACGACAAGACCTTCGAGAAGAAAGACCGGAACGTGGCGGAGCCGATCCAGTTCTATAGCGGCCGCGATCATCTGCTTTTCGAGTTGGTGGTGTGGTCGGTGGACAAGAATAAAGTCACGGGTTACTTGAGCACGCCGAAGGGCGCGCCCGTGCCGATTACTCCGACGCCGTCGCAATAACTACATGCTTCCTGCCAGTGGGCATGCGCTTCTCGAGATTGCGCTGCGAACCGTCGCGGTGTATGCGGTGGTGCTCGCGGGTGTCCGCCTGAGCGGCAAGCGGGAAGTGGGGCAGATGACGCCCTTCGACCTGACCCTGCTGCTGCTACTCAGCAACTCCGTACAAAATGCAATGACTGGGCCCGACACGTCGCTGCTGGGCGGCGTGGTGGCGGCAGTGACTTTGTTGGTGATGAATTACTTCGTGGCCGACCTGTCTGGGGCGAATCGGCGCTTCCGCAAATTTGTTCAGGGCGAGCCGAGCCTGCTGGTACATGATGGCCAGATCATGGAAGCGCATATGGCCAAAGAGCATGTCAGCATGGACGAGCTAGAGCGTGCGATGCGCGAGCACGGGATCGCGGACTATCACAGCATTGCGCTGGCGGTGCTTGAAGTGGATGGGTCGATCAGCATGATGAAGTATGACGACATAAAGCCGACAGCGAGCACGCATCTGGCGCGACGGAAGTTTTTGCAGAAGAAGACGTAGAGAAACCACTTGACGAAGTCCTGTCGTCGCTATGCGACTAGGCGGGCGCGGGCGCCCACCCCACACGAGCACATCCTATTTGCTTAAGACCAATGGGACGGCCTGGTCGTACGGCCAGATGGAGACTTGAAGGGATTTCGCTTTGTTGAAGTCTTCCTGGGTCACGGGGAAGCTGACGATGATGGTGCCTTTGGTGGATCCGCCGGGCTCGATTTTGTCTTCGAGTTTCAGCGGCGGCAGTGCGTGTTCTTTCAGCGCGGGAAAGGCCTGGAAGTAGCGGTCGAAGTCGGCGGCCGAGGCCGCGTCATCTTTGAGGAGCCCGCTCTCGGTTTGGAGAGTTGCTTCCATGTTGTGAATCCAGAAAGCCTTCTGGCCATTGTTCCGGAATGAGACGTTGACGGCGACCATGACCGACTTCTGATTGGGAATTTCTACCGAAACGATGTTGTCGATCTTTCCCGCGCCCGTGGTCTTCGGTCGCTGGAGCAGAGCGAATATTCCCGCCACCACGGCGAGAGCCACGACACCAATGATGACAATCTTTGCGGGAGGGAGATTTTTTTTTGCAGTGCCGAATTCTTCGCCGATGTAGAAGGGGATGGGTTTGGGCGGCGGTTCGACTGGTTCTGGCGTCGGTTCTGGGGGGATGGCTTCGTCTGGCATACGGGTGATTTTAGTCCGAAGTCAGAGGCTTTTGACCGCAAAGTTCGCAAAGGTCGCGAAGAATTCCCAAAGGAAATCTTGGGACGGACCGGACGCCCGCTGTCTTTTCCTACTGCCAATTGTGTTTCATGGCTTTGGCGAATTGTTGGACTGGGAGGGTGTTGAGTACGTCTTCTTTCGTCAACCAGGCGCGGCGGGCTTGCAGGATGCCGTACCTGATTTTGTCCATGTGCGAGGTGTGATGGCTGTCTGTGTTGATGACAATTTTCACGCCGTGCTGTTTCGCCAGGCGCAAGTGGCGATCGCAGAGGTCGAGCCGATCGGGATAGGCGTTGAGTTCCATGGCGACTTTGCGGCTGGCGGCGGCTTTGATGAGCGCGTCAATGTCGAGTTGAAAGGGCTCGCGGCGGAGCAGCAGGCGTCCTGTGGGATGGCCGATGATCGAGGTGTTGGGATTCTCGATGGCTTTGAGCACGCGGTCGGTCATCTCTTTCGAGGTTTGCGCCATGTGTGAGTGGACGCTAGCAATGACCAGATCCATCTGGGCGAGAACGTCGTCAGAGAGATCGAGGGAACCGTCGGCGAGGATGTCGACTTCGATGCCTGCGAAGATCTTGATGGCGTCGAGTTTGTCATTTGCGGCGCGGATGCGCTGGATATGTTCAAGGGCGCGCTTGTCATCGAGTCCGTTGGCGAAGGCCAGATTCTTCGAGTGGTCGGTGATGGCCATGTATTTGTAGCCGTGTTCTTTCGCGGCGAGGGCCATTTCTTCGATCGTGTTGCGGCCGTCGGTCTCGACGGTGTGCATGTGGACGTCGCCCTGCAGATCGGCTTGCGTAATTAATTCAGGAAGCTTGTGTTCTCCAGCGGCATCGATTTCGCCGGTGTTCTCGCGCAGTTCGGGCGGAATGTAATCGAGTTTGAGCTTGGCGTAAATTTCTTCTTCGGTCTTTCCCGCCACCGGTTTTTCATCCGCGAGACTAGCCAGGCTGTATTCGCTGAGGGTGTAGCCCATTTTCAGAGCGCGCTGGCGGAGGGTGACGTTGTGGGCTTTCGATCCGGTGAAGTACTGCATGGCAGCGCCGTAGGAATCGGGGGAGAGGAACCGCACATCAACCTGCATGCCTCCGCGCATGCGGAAGCTGACTTTGTTTTCGCCGCGGGCAATGATCTCCATCAGGCCGGGCAGCTTGATGATGTGCTCGATGAGCTCTTCGCGCTCGGTGTCGATGGTGCATGCCTTGCCGGTGACCAGCATGTCGAGATCGCCGACGGTTTCGCGTCCGCGGCGGAGCGATCCGGCGGGCGTGACTTTTTCGACTCCAGGGAAGCTCTTCAGGTGGTCGATGATTTTCTGCGCCTGAATCTCAGCAGCATCGAGCAGGAAGCGTCCCGCGACGCGCTGGTAGTCTTCGATGGCTTTGAGCAGTTTCTGTTCCTGCTTCTCGCCCATGCGCGGCAGTTCGCGAATCTTGCCTTCACGGGCGAGTTTGGCGACCCCTTCAGGATCGCTGACTTTGTATGCGCTCCAGATCAGTCCGATCGTCTTGGGTCCCAAACCCTGGATCTTCAGCAACTCGAGCATCGACGGGTGATATTTCGTGAGCAGCTCGGCGTGCAGGGCTAACCGTCCGTCTTTGAGCATCTCATTGAGATTCGCGAGCATACCTTTGCCGACGCCGGAGATGGCCAACACTTGCTTGGGTTCATGAATGATGTCGGCTATCTGTTGGGGGAAGGCTTCGATGGCCTCGGCGGCGTTACGGTAAGAACGGATGCGGAAGGAGTCCTGTCCGTCGATTTCGAGCAGGGCAGCGGTTTCGAAGAGGATGCCTGCGATGGCTTTGTTGTCCATGTGACAGACAGAGTAAAACAACTGGGCGGATGAGAGAAAGGCAATCCCCGAAGGCCACTCGGCAAGAGCGACTGGCGGACAGGTCACGGCGGAAGTGATCTGCGAGGAGGGTCTCGGGCAGCGCTTAAGAAGGCTTGCTTACGTTTGCCGCTTGCGGTCCTTTCTGTCCTTGCACGATCTCGAACTCGACCGCATCGCCTTCCTGCAGGCTTTTATAGCCTTCGGACGAAATTGCACTGTAGTGAACAAACACATCGGGCCCATCATCACGCCCGATAAATCCGTAACCCTTCGCGTTATTGAACCACTTGACGGTTCCTTTCAGTCGTTCCACGTACGCCCCCCAAGCACGTTCTCTTTCTCTTACCGTGTTGCATTGAGGCCGTGCCAGTCATTTTCTGCCATTTTGCTGCTAGGCTTCGGGGCTGTCAAGAACATCGGAGGCAGGAAGACGCTACTCGTGCGCCTTGCGGGCGTGCCACCAATGATCGAACCATAGCACCGAAGAGATCGTTTTAGAGTCACGAATATTGCCACCGGTTGCCATGCGAACTGCTTTTGACAATCGGACCAGATGCCTTTCGATGACTTCGTCGGCTTCGGGCTCCGCTTCCCCAACACTAAGCCCTTGAGCGAGATAAACGGACATGGGTTCGGCGACGAACCCAGGGCTGGCATAGAAGTGCAAAATTCGCTTCCAGCGCCGGGCGGTGTATCCAGTCTCTTCGTGGAGTTCGCGTTTGGCGGCGGCGAGCGCCGTTTCGCCTTCGTCAATGCGTCCCGCGGGGAGCTCCCAAAGAAAATCCTGCGCGGCGTGGCGATATTGGCGTTCCAGCAGGATGCACGGCTCGGGTTGGCTCTCGTCGACGGCCAATATGACGACCGATCCGGAGTGGCGCACGATGTCGCGGCGGACTTTAACGCCCGACGGTTCGATGACTTCGTCGCGAGTCACGCGAAACAGCGGTCCTTTGTAGACCTCGCGGGAGGAAAGCACTCGAGCTCTTGTCTTGCGGGAAGAAGATTTAGCCATAACAACAATATAAGCGAGGGGGATTTGATATGCTGCCCGCGTGCAGTGGAAGGCAAACATCACGATTGTCGGTCCGGGCAGGGTAGGCAACGCGTTGGGGCTTGCGCTGAAACGGGCTGGGTACCAGATCAGCGAAGTTATTTCGCGAGAGGCAGCGGGGTCGCAGCGAGCGGCGCGAGCGCTGGCGCGCGCCACCGGTGCGGAGGCGGTGACTGCGCGAGTCGCTGAGTTAACTGCGAAGGTGATCTGGTTTCTTGTGCCCGACCGCGAGATTAGCGCTGCGGCCAGGGAGTTGGCTCCCAGAGTCTCGTGGAAGGGGAAAATTGCCTTCCATTCGAGTGGGGCCTTAGGAAGCGAAGAGCTTGATGTCCTGCGTCAGTTGGGGGCGTCGGTGGCTTCCGTGCATCCGTTCATGACATTCGTGAGCCAATCGGCGCCATCGTTGGAAGATGTGCCGTTCGGGATCGAGGGCGACAGTACCGCGGTGCGTGTAGCCCGTGGAATCGTGGGGCATTTAAGTGGCGCGCCCTTCACTTTGACGCTCGAGCAGAAGGCGCTTTATCACGCCTGGGGAGGATTTACTTCGCCGATGGTGGTGTCATTGTTAGTGACCGCTGAGAAGGTCGCCGAGAGTATCGGTTTTTCCAGCAAAGATGCGCGCAAGTTGGCGGCTCCGATCGTGCAACAGACGGTCGCGAATTATGCCAGGCTTGGTGCGGCGGAGGCCTTCAGCGGTCCGATTGTGCGAGGGGATGCAGTGGTTGTCGGAAAGCACCTGGAGGCTTTGAAGGGAAATCCTGAGGCGCTCGCGGTGTACGTGGCGCTGGCGCGGGCGGCGGTGCGGAACTTGCCGGCCAGGAACCGGAAGGAATTGGAAAAGGTGTTGGACGGAAGTTAAAGGTTTGCCTCAGTCGTGATCACCACGCCGAGCTTTGTCGGGCCGCCTTCCGGGACTTCGAACTCAACCTTGAGACCCAGAGTGTTGAGATACCAATCGCGGGCCGCGCGCCAGTCTTTGACTTCTAGCTTGATGTGATCCAGCTTGACCATTCATCTGCTCCGAGAGTTCGAGGCTAATGCAACATGACTCGCTCGATGGTCCTGGCTTTCCCAGTTGCTTCGTCGCAATCCACAACCACCGCACAGAGCCGGACGTCGCCCGTCGCTGGTTCGAATCGCGTTGGCATTCCAGTCAGGAATCGTTCGACGACTAATTCCTTCTTTACGCCGATGACACTGTCATACGGACCCGTCATGCCCACGTCTGTGATGTACGCCGTACCCCCTGGCAAGACGCGTTCGTCGGCGGTGGGCACATGGGTGTGAGTTCCGACGACTACGGTGACGCGTCCATCGAGATACCATCCCAACGAGATTTTTTCGGAGGTTGCTTCGGCATGCACATCAACGAAGATGACTTTCGCGCTCGTGGTCTTGAGCAACTGGTCGGCGACGCGGAAGGGATCGTCGTTGGAGGCCATGAAGACGCGTCCTTGAAGGTTTATCACCGCGTAAGGAACGCCCTTTTTCTCGCCTTGATAGAAGCCCCATCCCGGCATGCCCGCGGGATAATTCGCGGGACGAAGCAGTCGCCGCGCCATGCTGTGCTGGTTGCCATCGGCCATGTGGAAGTAGTCGACGATCTCCCGTTTATCCCAAACATGGTTTCCGGTGGTGATGACATCGATATCCATTTCGAAAAGATCTTCGGCGAGGGCCGGAGTAATGCCGAACCCAGCAGCGGAGTTCTCTCCGTTAGCGATGATGAGATCGATAGAAAACTGCTTGACCAGGCCGGGCAGGCGGTCTTTCACGATATTGCGACCGGGACGTCCGAAAATGTCTCCTATAAAAAGAATGCGCAACGGGGCTCCTTGAGATTGGGTCAGGCTAGAAATGCAAACGAATTTTGATGGTAACACGTGCAATCTGGCCAACCGCGAAGGCGAGAATCGTAATCTGAGAATAGCTTGGGGCAAGTCACAACGGAAAAATCGGAGGTGGTGCTCCGCAGTCGGCGCGGATGGTGGCTGCTGGGCGCAGGGATCATACTGCTTGCGATCCTGGGAGCTCTGCTGGTGAGGTGGCGTCTTTCTCCCGTGCTGCGCGAGCGAGCCATCGCCATGCTCAGCGATCGTTTTGAGAGCCAAGTAGAAATTCACGATTTCCATGCATCTTTGTTTCCGCTGGGCATCCATGGCGGAGGGCTGGAACTGCGCCATCACGGGCGCCGGGATGTTCCTCCCCTGATCATCATTGGGAAGTTTCATGCCGATGCGAGTCTGAGCAGCCTTTTTCGCTGGCATCTGCGCCAGGTGAAAGTAGAGGGGCTGCATATTCAGATTCCACCTCATCTGCCGGGACAAGAACAGCCGAAACTGTCGGGCAAACAGAAGGAAATCAAAGTGTCGGTTGATGAGTTCATCTCAGACGATGCGCAACTGGTGATCATTCCTAAGAATCCGGAAAAAGATCCGCACGTGTTCGACATTCATCATCTGGTGATGCACGACCTCGGCTTGGGACGTTCCGCGTCATTTAAGACGGAATTGACCAACGCGGTTCCTCCGGGAGAAATTCAGACGGAAGGACATTTCGGCCCATGGAATCGCGATGATCCAGCATCGACTCCTGTGGACGCCGGTTATGTTTTCTCGAAGGCGGATTTGGGAGTATTCAAAGGGATCTCCGGCATTTTGTCGTCGACCGGCAAGTTTGCCGGGCCGTTGAATGAATTGGCAGTCAAGGGCGAGACCGACACTCCTGATTTCACGGTCGATGTGGGCGGGCATGCTGTTCATCTCAAGACGCAATTTGAGGCGACCGTTGATGGCTCAAATGGAGACACGCTGCTGCACCCGGTGATCGCGGAGTTTTTGCGCTCGAAGTTGATCTGTAATGGCGGGATTGTGAAGCCGAAGTCTGGCCACGGGAAAGAAATTAGTTTGCAGGTGGTGGCCAACGATGCGCGATTGGAAGACTTGATGGCGCTGGCAGTCAAAGGCAAGCCGCCGATGACCGGATCGGTGGATCTGAAAACCAAGTTTGATCTGCCTCCGGGGAAAGGTGAGATTGCCGATCGGCTCTTTCTGGATGGACAGTTCGGAATCGAGCAGGGGAATTTCACCGAGCTCAAGATTCAGGAAAAGATAAAGTCGCTCAGCCGGCGAGGGCAGGGCAAGCCGGACGAGGAAGATGCCGGCAGTGCCGTGACTGCGTTAAAGGGGCACTTCGTGTTGAAAGATGGGCTGATCACGTTTCGCGACTTGAATTTCGGCGTGACCGGCGCGGACATTGATTTGAACGGGACTTATGCGCTGCACAGCGGGGAACTCGATTTTCGCGGGCACTTGCGGTTGACAGCGAAGCTGTCTCAGGTAACGACGGGATTTAAATCAGTGCTCCTGAAGCCGTTCGATTCATTCTTCCGCAAGAACGGGAAAACCGTTCTGCCGATCAAGATCACCGGGACGCGGGATCATCCTTCGTTTGGGTTGAACCTTTAAGGATTCAATTGCGCGGTTTTCAGGAAGTCGTAGTTGCCCGAAGGATTGAGCGTGATTCCGCTGACCCGGTGCGTGTGCACGACCACGTTGTCGTAATACCACAGATTAATGTAGGGCAAATCCTCCGCGAGAATCTGCTGCACCTGCGCGTATAACTGCTTTCTTACACTCTGATTGAGTTCGGCCTTGGCTTGGTCAATGAGAACGTCGATCTTGGGATTGGAATAAAAGCCGCGGTTGGCGCCGTTGGGCGTGAACTTCGCGGTGGAGAAGACATATTCAAAGATGTCGGGATCTTCGTTACCGCCGATCCAGCGTAGGGAATAGAACTGGAATGCGCCGTGGGTGACATCAGAGAAAAAAGTGGCGAATTCAAAGGTGCGTATGTCGAGGGCGATTCCGACTTCGTGTAGTTGCTGCTGAAGGACGGCAGCCAGAACTCGAGTGCTGCCTTCCGTCGAAGTCTTCATGGTCAGGTGAAAACGGACGCCGTTCACCAGCGGATATCCCGCTTGATCGAGCAGTTCACGGGCTTTGTCGGGATTGAAGTCATAGTGCGGAACGTCTCCGTCGTAGGCCCAACTTTCTGGCGGCAGGATGCTGTAGGCCGGGCGCTCGAAGCCGCGTCCCAGATACTGCAGGATGGGTCCACGATTGATGGCATAGGCAAGCGCTTGGCGGACACGAACGTCTTTGAGGATCGGATCGCGCAGGTTGAACGCCATGTAGCTGAGGATCGTACCGGGGCCGTGAAGAATGGTGAGCTCCGGTTCGCTCTGAAGAGCGACGACGGTGTCGAACGGCAAAGCATTACTGACGATGTCGGCACTACCCTTGCGGAGTTCGAGAGCGCGAGTGGTGTCGTCGGGGACCACCGCGAAGCGCAAGCGGGGAATTTTGGCTTTCTCTCCCCAGTAATCGTCGTTGCGTTCGAGGACGACTTCTTTATCCTGCTCGGCGCTGACGAAACGAAATGGGCCCGATCCGATGGGATGCTGGCTGATCTCTTGCGTCGTGCCGTAGGGAACGATGCCAACGGCGCCGTCCGAAACATTCCACAACAACGATGTGAAGGGCTCTTTCAGGTGAAAGACCACTGTCGCGTCATCAGGCGTGTCGATGTGATCGACTGGGCGGTAGACGGCCGACTTGGTCGTACGAATTTTCCCCTGCAGGATCGAATCGAAGGTCCACTTCACATCGCGCGAGGTTAGGGGCGAGCCGTTGTGGAACTTCACTCCGCGGTGAAGATGGAAGATGTACGTCTTGGGATTGGGAATCTCCCAGCTTTCCGCTAGGGCGGGCTTCACGCTGAGGTGTTCATCGCGATCGAGGAGGTCGTCGAAGATGAGTTCATCGATGCGCTCCGACTGGGCGTCGAGTCCCACCCGCGGATCGAGATTGGTGGGGCTGGATTCGATGATCATCACCAGCGTGTTGGGATCGGGCTTGCTGGAGCAGGCGAATAGCGGAAGTAAGACGATGCAGATCGTCGCCAGGCCCCATGCGGTTCGCTTCATCCGCGCTCCGTCGCCATCTGGAGAAGATTATTGACCGTTCTCCAATTGCGAGTAGTGGCGTGCACGGAGCACCATTTTTCAAAGGGAGCGGTGGCGAGTTTGCTGTTTCCGGCGCCGTTGGGCAGATGGAAGTACAGGATGTCGTCCTGCCAACGATATTTGTCGTCGCCGCTCGAGACGGCATCCAGTTTTTTGACGTTCACTGGTTCGGGACAGCCGGATAAGAAGGTGACGTAAAGTCGTTCCTCGGCGATTGCTTTGTTTTTTAAGAACGGATTTTTTTCGATTGCCGCCTTTAACTCTTCTGGCGTTTTGGTGATGACCGAAACTTCGTGGCCAAACTTCTTCAAGATGACCGCCTCGATCTTCTTCGATACCGTCGCTGTCGACTGTTTCGGAGCTTGAAAGACCAGATTTCCGCTCTGCACGTAAGTTCGGACTTGCTCGAATCCGAGGGCTTCAACGGATTTGCGAAGCTCGTCCATCTTGAGCTTCTTGTGCCCGCCAACGTTAATGCCGCGAATTAGGGAAATGTAAGTCGGCATAGGTTAAGGAAAAGAGATTTTACCGAGCACGGCAGGACGCTTGGCGCCTGTCGCTGACGGAACGTTGGAAGGACGCCTGCGCCAAGTCTCGTATGCCATTAGCGCAAAGGCCACTGCTTCTTTCGCTTCTGCGGGCAGGCCAAATTCGTCGGATACGCGAATGATGAGCCCCAACGGTTGTAGCGCATTCGCCAGCATTGCAAGAAGCGTTGGGTTCTTAGCTCCGCCTCCTGCGACCACAAACTCCTTGTAGTTAGCGGATTTCCGCAGCACGAAATGCCGGACTGCGTCGCGAATAGATTCCGCTGTAAGAGCAGTTGCGGTCGCGACCACATTTTGTTTAGCCGTGCGTCCGCAACGTCGGAGGAAGTCGGCGACGAACTCGCGTCCAAACTGTTCGCGTCCTGCGGTCTTCGGCGGCTTACGTTGAAAGAACTTGCCTTTCAGAATTCGCGCGACCACCGGTTTGAGAACTACGCCTGAAGCCGCGATCTTGCCATCGCGATCGTACGGCTTCGAGAACAGGCGCTCCGTAACGGCGTCGATCACCATGTTTCCGGGGCCAGTGTCGAACGCGATGACTTGTTTCGAGGATGCATTCGCAGGAATCGCGGTGAGATTCCCGATGCCTCCGATGTTCTGTACGATGCGTCCAATGCGGCGGTCACGATAGAGGGCGTAATCGAGGAAGGGAACCAGCGGTGCGCCTTTGCCTCCTGCGGCCATGTCGGCAGGACGGAAGTCAGAAACCACGGGCACTCCAACACGAGCCGCGATGACGGCCCCTTCACCGGTCTGCCATGTGGTCGTGATCTTACGTCCCAGATAAGGGGCGGCCTCGCCTTGATGGTAGATCGTCTGGCCGTGGCATCCCACAAGTTCGGCCTCTATCCGAAACTGGCGTTGGGTCTTTAGGACAGCTTCGGCATAAAGCTCGCCTAAGAGAAAATTCGAGCCTGGCCAGCTCGGCGACGCTGGCGGCTTTTGCATTCATCGCCGCGAGCACGGCGCGCCTGACATCTTTCTTGTACGGATGTTCGGAATGCCCAAGCAGCTTGAAAGCTTTGGAGCCGGAGACGCGCACCAAGGCGACATTAATTCCGTCGGCAGATGTGCCGCTCATCACTCCGGCAACGATCATGCCGTTTCCTGCCGGTTGATGGTTTCCAGGCGCAGTTGCTCGCTGAACTCCCAGAGTTGGCGTGACAGTTGATTGAGTTTCGCGGTTGTGGGAGGCGAAGTGCGGCGTTTCAGTTCTTTCGACCTCTTCTTGAAAGCCATCACGCGGCGCGAAGACTCCGCCACTCTTGCGGCAAATTTGCGATCGCGCTCGCCTTCTTTGATCAGAGCCTCATGCGCACGCACGACGAATTCTTCCTGGCGGCAGATGAGGCAGAGGTCTCCGCCGGCGCGAATGTGTTCGACGGCGGCTTGCTCGATGGGCGCGGCAGCGAGCACACCTCCCATCTCCAGATCGTCGGAGACGACCAGTCCGCGATAGCCGATCTTCTTTCGCAGAATATCGGTGATCCACTTCTTCGAGAGGGAAGCAGGAGTGCCCTTTGCTGTCACCGCGGGATAGCTCGCATGGCCGACGAGAACCATTGGCAATTCGCGGCGCATGACGCGATAGGGCGCCATGTCTTCTTCCCAAAGCTTCTTCCAGCTCTTATCGACATTGGGCAAATGGTGATGCGTGTCGAGATTGGCCTCGCCCAATCCTGGAAAGTGTTTGGCAGAGCCGACCACGTGCGCCGACTTCAGACCAGCGAGAAATTCGCGGGCGTAAAGAATCGCCTGTTTGGGATCGGCAGAGACGGCGCGCGAACCCATCACGGTGCGCGAGACCTCGTACGCGAGGTCGACGACCGGAGCGAAGTCGGTGTTGAATCCGACTGCCCTGCAGGAGTCGCCAATCAGCTTGCCGTGTTTGCGGAAGAGTTTGCGATCTCCGCTGGCGAAGACTTCGGCCGCAGATGGGGCGGGCGCGATGATGTTCTTCAGGCGGTCGACGCGGCCTCCTTCCATGTCAACGCAAGTAAACATCGGCGTCGAGACCCAGGCCCGGCAGTTCTTGAGAAGTTGATAAGTTTGGTCGGGACTGGTGATGTTGCGAGCGAAGAGAATGACGCCGGAGGGTTGCAGGCGCGAGAGCAGGGAACCGAGATGGGCTGAGACCTCGGTGGCCTCGAAGCCGATGATGAGGAGCTGGCCGATTTGATGGTGGAGATCGGATTTGGACGATCGTGCCATGACTTTTTATTCGATTTGCTTTTTCAATTCCGCCAGAAGGTTCAGCGCTTCGAGCGGGGTGAGGCGGTTCAAATCGATCTCGCGCAGTTTTTCCAGCACCGGTTGCGACAGCGGCGTGAAGATAGTTAACTGCGCCGGTGGACGGGGGCGGCTCCCGTCGCTCTCAAGTTGCGCGGTCAGTTGCCGTTCGGCGCTTTCGTGCTCGGCGAGAACCTCGCGGGCACGGTCGATGACTTCGTTCGGCAGTCCTGCGAGCTTGGCGACTTCGATTCCGTAGCTGCGATCGGCGGCGCCGGGCTCAACTTTTCTTAGAAAAACAATGCCTCCGCCCGTCTCTTTCACCGAGACGTGATAGTTCTTCACACCGGAAAGTTGGTCGGCGAGTTCGGTCAATTCGAAGTAATGGGTGGCGAACAGAGTCTTCGCACGCATACGTGCATGGATGTATTCGACTGCGGCCCAAGCGATGGCCAATCCGTCGTAAGTGGACGTGCCGCGCCCCACTTCGTCGAGCAGAATCAGCGATCGGGCGGTCGCGGTATGCAGGATCGCCGCAGTTTCGGTCATCTCGACCATGAATGTCGAGCGCCCGCGAGCTACGTTGTCGCTGGCACCGATGCGAGTAAAGACGCGGTCAACCACTCCCAGTCGCGCTGAACGCGCGGGAACGAAAGAACCCATCTGCGCGAGGATTACGGTGAGCGCGGCTTGGCGCAGGTAAGTCGACTTGCCACCCATGTTGGGCCCGGTAAGGACAAGCACCGTATGAGTCGTGGAATTGAGGAAGAGATCGTTGGGGACGAAGCGATCTCCGCCGCCGATTTCCTGTTGCTCGATGACGGGGTGGCGCCCTTCGACGATTTCAAGATCGCCGGAATCGTCGAACTTGGGACGGCAATAGTTGCGCAGGGCTGCGACATGAGCCAGTCCGCCGAGAACGTCGACTTCTGCGATGGCGAGCGCGGTTTGACGGATGCGCTTGGCTTCTCCCGCGATAGAGGAACGCAACTCGGCAAAGAGACGACGCTCGATCTCGACGATCTTCTCCTGCGCGTCGAGAATCTTCGATTCGTACTCTTTCAGCTCAGGAGTGGTGAAACGCTCGGCGTTGACCAGCGTCTGCTTGCGTTCGTAATCGGCCGGCACCAGGTGCAGATTAGGCTTCGAAACCTCTATGTAGTAACCAAACACGGAGTTGAATTTGATCTTCAGCGACGAGATGCCGGTGCGCTGGCGTTCGCGTTGTTCGATCTGCGCGAGGTATTGCTTGCTGTTGCGGCTGAGGTCGCGGAGTTCGTCGAGTTCCGAATTGATGCCGGATCGAATGACTCCGCCGTCGTTCAACGAAATCGGTGGTTCGGGAACAATGGTCTGGTCGATCGTCTGACGCAGGTCGCTCAGTTCGTCGACTGACGAGTGCAAAGTTCGGAGGCGTTTCGCATTGAGCCGATCAAGCGCGGCCCGCAACGCCGGAATCTTGGCTAGAGACGCGGCGAGCGCGAGTACGTCGCGTGGGTTCGCGGTTTCGAGGGTGACCCGGCTGAGCAGTCGCTCCAAGTCGAGAATGCCATCCAGCGCGCGGCGCAATTCCTCGCGGGCGACTGTGTCTTTCACCTGAATTTCGACGGCTTCGAGGCGTCCGTCGATTTCTCCAAGGTCAACGGAGGGGCGCAACATCCAGGAGCGGAGCAGGCGCTTTCCCATCGGAGTAATCGTCGCGTCGATCGAGCGGAAGAGCGTGACGCTGGGATCGGTTCCTGCGAACAGAGGCTCGATCAACTCGAGATTCCGGACAGTGACCGTGTCGAGTACCAGGCAATTCTGGCGCTCGTAAAAACCGATGCGGTCCACGTGATCGAGCGTTCCCCGCTGCGTGGAGCGGACGTAGTAAAGAATGGCTCCGGCTGCGGCTGCGGCTGCGGGCTTTCCGGAGAGGCCAAAGCCTTCGAGCGAGAGCACCCCGAAATGATTTTCTAGCAAAGGAATGGCGTGATCGGGGGCAAAGATCCAATCGTCGAGCGGGGTTTCTGAGAAGCCGGCGCCGGTGTGCGGGGTCACCGAGTTGGCGCGAGCAGCGTTTTCGAAGAGAGGCGCGGAAGATGCGTATAACAGCTCTTTAGGGCGCAATTGTTGAAGTTCTTCTTGAATGCGCCGGAAGGCGTTTTCTCCAACAAATTCGGTCGCGCGAAATTCACCGGTAGAAAGATCAAGGGCGGCGAATCCGACCCGCTCGCCGCTTTGCGAGACGGCCGCGAGGAAATTGTTTTCTTCCGATGAGAGCGAAGAGTCGGCCGCAGTCCCCGGCGTAACCACGCGAGTGACTTCGCGGCGGACCAACTTCTTCGCCACTTTCGGATCTTCGGTCTGCTCGCAGATCGCGACCTTGAATCCCTTACGAATGAGTTTCGAGATGTATCCTTCGGCCGCGTGATAGGGCACGCCGCACATGGGGATGGCGACGCCTTTTTCCTTATTGCGAGAGGTCAGGGTGATTTGCAGTTCGCGCGCCGCAAGAATCGCGTCGTCGAAGAAAAGCTCGTAGAAGTCGCCCAGACGGAAAAACAGCAGGGCGCTGGGATGCTCCTTCTTGATGGCGGCGTACTGCCGCATCAGCGGCGTGGACGGCTCGGTCATTTCGGGCGGCTTCGTGCGCGGATTATAACAAACGGCGCCGATCAGCTTCGGCGACGGAAATCACAGTTGACGTCAGCGCACAGCGGTGCTCTCCTACACGCATGGAGCTGCGCAAAGATCCGATCACTCGCTCATGGGTCATCACAGGAGACGATGTTTCAGAGAAACCTCCGCGCACTGATCCGGTGTGCGCGTTCTGCGCCGACTCGCCGGTGGCTCCGCAAGTGATCTCCAGCATGGCCAGCGTGGATGGCGGGCAATGGTCCGCGCGATCAGTGGTGCATCCGACGCCTTTGTACCGCATCGAAGGCGAGCCTTCCCGCCGCGCGGACGGGCTCTACGACCGCATGCGCTCGCTCGGAGCGCACGAAGTGCTGGTTGAAAATCCGAAGCATGATGGCAATCTGTGGAGTGCGAGCGCGGCGGAGATTGAGCAATTCCTTATGCTGGGTGCGCAGCGCATCCACGATCTGAAACGCGACCATCGCTTGAAATACATCAGCATCTTCAAGAATCACGGGGCACATGCCGGGCAGGAGTTTGAACATCCAACGTCGCAATTGACGGCGACCACATTTGTGCCGCGGCGGGTGCTTTATGAGTTGCGGGCCGGACGAGATTACTATCAGACCAAAGAGCGCTGTGTCTTCTGCGACATTATTGTGCAGGAAGAGCGGCAGAACCAACGGGTGCTCGAAGTGCGCGGAGATTACATCGCGACGTGTCCTTACGCTCCTCGCGTACCCTATGAGACATGGATTCTTCCGCGAACCCATGAAGCGGCTTTCGAACGGTTCGGGCTCAGCCGCCCGGGCTCTATGCGCGATCTTGGAGTTCTTCTGCGCCGGACCTTGCAAAGAATCCGTACCATTACCGAGGATTTTCATCTGGTGCTGCACACCTCTCCCAACACCCTGCACCGCTCCGAAAGCCTGGGATACTGGAAGACCATCGACGAGGATTATCACTGGCACATCGAGATTCTGCCCATCATCTCGGCGAAGGCGAAATCGTACACGTTCAAGGAAGTTTATTATTCGCCGGTGACGTCGGAGACGGCAGTGAAGCGGCTGCGCGAAGCGGCGGTGGAGGCTTAAGCGGGTCTATAATGGCGTTCCTCTGGGGGACCCTTGAAGCAACTGATCTGCATTATTCTTCTGGCCGGTGCTGCGTTCGCTCAAACCCCTACCGCAGAAGCCAAGCGGCAAATCCTGTGGCAGAAACTGGAAGCATCCATCAACGAAGTCGACCGCAACCTTGATGGTGTCATGGGAGTTGCCGTCTACGATCTGACCGATCACCAGCAATATTTCCTGCATGCGGACGAAGTATTTCCCACCGCCAGTTCCATCAAGATTGCGGTATTGGCGGAACTGTACCGGCAGGCGCAGTCGGGAAAGCTCAGGCTGACCGACATCTACACGGTGCAGGCTTCCGATCTGGTGCAGGACAGCGACATCATGAACGGTCTGACACCGGGCGTGACCAAGGTGACGCTGCGCGATCTGGCGACCATGATGGTCGCGGTCAGCGACAACAGCGCGACCAATGTATTGATCGATAGGGTTGGCATGGAGAATGTCAACGCCATGCTCGATTCTCTGGGGCTTACGCATACACGGCTGCGCCGGAAAATGATGGACTTGAAGGCGGCCAGCGAAGGGCGCGAGAATGTGGCCACTCCGCACGAGTTCGTGACACTGCTATCGGATCTTTATCAGGGCAAGGTCTTGAACAAAGCGATGACGGACGACTTCTTTACCATGCTCAGCACGCACAAAGACAGCTGGATTCCGCGGGATCTGCCGGAGGGATTGAAGATCGCCGATAAGCCCGGAGCCCTTGAGGGCGTGCGCAACGATTCGGGGGTTGTGTTCGTGGCGAATCGTCCTTATGTCATCTCGGTCATGACCAGCTATCTGCGAAGAGAGCGGGACGGGGAAGATGCGATCAGCCGTATCGGCCTCCACGCTTATCAAATGTTCGATCGGTTGGGGAGGGCGTCGGAATATGGACGCGTGGTTTCGTCGGCAAATGGAAAATAGTCTTTGGTCTTTGGTCATTCGTCGTTGGTCATTAAGAGCTAACGAGAAAATGGAGGATTCGGTTTGACGAACGACCATCGACCAACGACCAACGACCACCTCCCCGTGCGCCGCATGAAGACCTACACCGGAGGGCAAGGTTACGTTTATCAGTACTACTTTGTGGGGAAACGTCCTACGGCGGAGTCTTCCACCGAGTTCGTTTTCGACGTCACGTCCGACCGTAAGACAACTTTCTCCGTGAGTATTTTTCTTCCAAACGACGCGTTGCAATCCTGGATACGAGCGCATGGCCGATCCTTAACCGAGGCGGAACAGTACGCGGCGGTGAAGATGCGGTTGTTTCAAGCTTTTGACGAGGTTAAGAACATGATGTCGGACGGACGGGAATTGCGGTTGGACGCCTCGTCGTTGCAGGATCTGCTCGGTGGGTTGGGAGTGGCTTAGATCCCTCAAAATCCTAAACCGCAGAGGCCGCTGAGAAATTCCGCAGAGATCGCGGAGAAAGGCCGACGCAACCAAGGCGCGGGATTCCGCCCATGACCTTCCGGCGTTTACCTTGCCGGTGTGACCTAGATCACAATAGAGTGTGATATCGCCCGCTGCCTTCAGCACCTGCGGCGGTGCAGACTATAATCACCTTGGCGGATCCGGAGAGGGGTACCGGAAACCCAGGCGGGGAATCGAATACCATGTCACTGCTTTGGCTGCGAGTTGCGCTGGGCTGCTACGCTGTGGGCCTGATTTACGCCCTGGTGGCGTTGAGCCGCACCAGCGACCTGCTGACCAAAGTCGCATTGCACGCAGCTTACCTGGGCATGGTCTTTCACTTCGTTTCACTGACAGAGGTAGCCCTCGGTTCCGGAGTGATGAGCCTGATCCAGGTGCATAACTCGGAGTCGCTGCTGGCTTTCCTGATCATGACCTCCTTCATGATCACGTACCTGATTTACAAGACCACGTCGCTCGGGATTGTGGTCTTCCCTCTGGTGTTTCTGCTGACTTTTGTCGCGGCGACGGCGCAGAAACCATTCACGCTCGATTCCCCGGTTCTGCACAAGGGATGGCTGTTTACGCACATTGCTCTGATTTTCACGGGATACGCGGCGCTGGTTCTCAGTTTCGTCGCGAGTTTGCTGTACCTCATTCAGGAACGCAGTCTGAAGTCGAAGCGGGCCTCGTCGATCCTGGCGAGGCTGCCGGCGCTTGAAGTCATCGACGAGATTGGTTATCGCTCGTTATTGCTGGGCTTCCCGTTCATGACATTGGGATTGATTGCCGGCACCGTAGTGGCGCAGGCGACTTACGGGAGAGTGGATTTTCTTGATCCTAAGATTTTTCTCTCGATTCTGATGTGGGTGGTGTACCTGATCATGCTCTACACCCGCTGGACGGCAGGATGGCGTGGACGGCGCGCCGCATATCTCGCGAGTCTCGCGTTCCTGGCGGCGGTAGTGGCCTGGTACTTCAATACCATTCACAGGTTCGTGCAATCATGAACTTTCAGCTCATCGGCGTGAATCACAACAGTGCGCCGGTCGAGGTGCGCGAACGGTTGGCTATTCCAGAATCGCGTTTGCCAGAGGCTCTGAAGCGGTTGGTGCAGCATCCTGGAATTGAAGAGGCGTTGATCATCAGCACCTGCAACCGGGTGGAGTTGCTGGCGCAGACCAAGAATGGCACCTCAGATTTGCGCGGCTTTCTGCGGGAATACTTCCAGTTTCAGTCGGACGAACTCAATCCTCACCTCTACGAATTTCACGCGAGGGAAGCGATTCACCATGTGTTTCGCGTGACCTCGAGCCTCGACTCGATGGTGGTCGGGGAGCCGCAGATTCTCGGACAAATGAAAGAGGCGTACGCGACGGCGCGCGCAGTGGGTGCGGTGCACTCGCAGCTGGATTTGCTGCTGACCCGAGCTTTCGCGGTAGCCAAGCGCGTGCGGACGGAAACCGCAGTCGGTTCTTCCGCCGTGTCGGTGGCGTCAGTCGCGGTGGAACTGGCGAAGAAGATTTTTGGATCGTTGAATGGCAAAAGCGTTTTTCTCGTCGGCGCGGGAAAGATGAGTGAGCTGGCGGCGCGACACTTGATTGCGCATGGAGCCGCATCGATTTTTGTCTCCAACCGTACCTACGATCGCGCGATTCGACTGGCGCAGAAGTTTGACGGGCAGGCGATCGAGTTCTCCAGGCTTTACGAGACCTGTGATCGGGCCGATATCGTCATCACGTCGACCGGCGCGCCGCATGCGATTTTCCGCCGCGAGCATGGCGAAGCGTTCCTGAGCCGGCGCAAGAACCGGCCAATGTTTTTTATCGATATTGCGGTGCCGCGCGACGTCGATCCGGACATGAACAAAGTGGACGGCATCTTCGTCTATGACATCGATGATTTGCAGCAAGCGGTGAGCGCGCATGTAGCCGACCGCCGCAAGGAGGCGGAGCGCGCGGAAGAAATCATCACGAGTGAAGTCGAGCGTTTCCAGTCGCGATTGCAGACGCTCGACGTGGTTCCCACCATCGTTTCGCTGCAGGATCATCTGGAGACCATTCGGCAGGCGGAGATCGATCGCGTGCGTGGACGGCTAGGGCCGCTGTCTCCGGAACAGGAGCTCGCGGTGGAAACGCTGACTCGCGGCATCGTGAACAAGATCATGCATACCCCCATCAGCACCTTGAAGACGGCGGCACGCGAGTCGGAGGCAACCACGGTTGTCGATCTGGTGCGCCGGCTTTTCAATCTGCAGGAGAAAAATGCTGCCAAGTCGGACGGAGAGTCGGGAGGAAAGAACTGATGGCGCGTCTGCGCATTGGTTCCCGAGGATCACAACTCGCCCTTTGGCAAGCGCATCACATCAGCGCTTTGCTGCGGGAACGCGGGCACGAGGTCGAACTTGAGATCATCAAGACGACGGGCGACAAAATCACTGACGTTGCCCTTGCCAAAGTCGGCACAAAGGGAATGTTCACCAAAGAAATCGAAGAGGCACTGCTCGAAGGGCGCGTGGATCTCGCGGTACACAGCCTAAAGGATCTGCCGACGGAGTTGTCACGCGAGTTTGAAATCGCCGCGATCACCACGCGTGAGAATCCGAACGACGTGTTTTGCTCGGTGAAATATAAAAGCATCGACGATCTGCCGAAGCGGGCGCGAGTAGGCACAAGTAGCTTGCGGCGGCAGGCGCAGCTAAAAGCTCTGCGTCCGGACCTAGAGATTTTTCCCCTGCGTGGCAATGTCGATACCCGTTTGAGAAAGCTGGAAGCCGGAGAGTACGACGCTATCATTCTGGCCGCGGCTGGGCTGAATCGGCTAGGCAAGACGGAGTTGGTGAAGCAGATTATTCCGGCGGAAATCATGTGTCCAGCGGCGGGCCAGGGCGCGCTAGGGATAGAGATTCGCGCCGGCGATTCCGAGACGCGAAAGCATCTGGTGTTTCTCGATGATGCGGCAGCGCGCGCTACAACCACCTGCGAGCGCGCGCTTCTGAACAAGCTTGGCGGAGGCTGCCAGGTTCCCATCGGCGCGTCGGCTGAGGCACGCGATGGAAGCATTCATCTGGAGGCCATCGTGGCGCATCCGGATGGAACCTTGATCTTGCGGGAATCGCGCGACGGTGACGACCCGACAAAACTGGGAGAAGAAGTCGGCGACACTTTGCTGGCGCGCGGCGGCGATGCCATCCTCGAAGAAGTTTACGGCGAAGGATTCGCTGCGCCGCAGCAACCGTGAGGCGCGCAGCGAAGCGACCGCTGACGGATGTCCGAGTCCTGGTCGGACGAGCGCGTCATCAAGCGGGAGCTCTATCTTCGGACCTGCGAAAACTTGGCGCCGAAGTGGTTGAAATTCCCTTCATTGAAATTCGGCGCCCACGATCTTATCAACCACTCGATACGGCTCTCAAGAATCTTGCGACTTACGATTGGCTGATCCTGACCAGCGTCAATGGGGTTGACGCTACGTGGGAGCGGCTTGCGAAGATGAGGCTCAGTAAGAGAGACCTCAAGCACTTGAAAGTGGCGGCGATCGGTCCGGCCACGCGAAAAGCCGTAGAAAAAAAAGGCGTCAAGGTAGACGTCGTTCCCGAGGAGTACGTCGCTGAGTCCGTAGTGAAAAGTCTGCGCAGCAAAGTGAAGGGGAAGCGAGTCCTGCTGGCTCGAGCGAAAGTCGCGCGCGATGTGATCCCCCGACAGTTGCGCCACCTGGGAGCCGAGGTGGATGTAGTCGAAGCTTACGAGACCGTAGCGCCTGCCGCGTCGCGAACGCGCTTGCGGGCGATGATGAAGAATCCCGCGAGACGCCCTGACGTAATCACTTTCACCAGTTCGTCGACGGTCAGAAACTTCGTGGCGCTGGCGGGAAGGATTTCATCGTCAGTGCGAGACGGAATTACGTTGGCGTCGATCGGGCCCGTAACTTCTGCGACCCTCGCGGAGTTGGGCCTGGGAGCCGACGTCGAAGCGAAGGAATATACGATCCCGGGACTCGTTCAAGCCATCCTACGTCGCGGCTAGGTCAATCTCCAGATAGACATTCTCCTTGCTCCAAAAAGGCAATCGCGCCAGCCAATACTTTTTTCTGACAGTTTCGCGCGCCCACGGCGAGTCTTGTGCGGGCAATATACGCGCAGTTCCGTTGAACTCGGGTCCTGTGATTTTTCCTCTCATGGTGCACGGTGCGACCTTAACCGCAGAATTGTTGCGGATGCGTTTGCACTTGCCCGAGTCGGGACGGCTCATCACGTACAGTTTGCCGTTTTGCTCTCCGAACCATACCGGGGTTTGAACCGCATTCCCATTCTTGCGGAGGGTGGAGAGGCTGACGTACTTCTGTCCTAGAATCTGCGGGGGGATCGCCATGGGTACAATTGTAATGAAACCGTCGGCGGCTAGCATGGGTGGTTCCGCCAGATTGCTCCCGAGCACGCCAGTGTGTTAAAAGCCTGAACATGCGTAAATGGATGCGCGAGCGCATGAAGCGCCGCAAGAAGCCAACCGAAGCTGCCGCCGAGGCGGCACCCGCTCCGCTACAACCAGCCTATTTCGATGCGGCCGCCCCTGAGCCGGAGGCACCGGTCGAGCCCGAGGTAGAAGCTCCCGCGACGGAAGAACCAGACTCGGAGCCGGCCGAAGCGGCTGCAGTTGTGGCGGCCGAGCCGGGTGGAACTGGAGATGGACCTCAGCGCCGTCGTCGTCGAAGAGGACGAGGTGGGCGGGGACGAGGGCGTAACGCAGCGCCACCACCAGTTGTTGCTGTTCAGCCAGTTGGGAGTGCGGGCGATGAAGGTGCTCCACTTGTTGCAGCAGCGGCTCCTGTGCAGGCGGCGCCTGCTGCCGCACGACCTCCGAAAGGCGTGGTTGTGCTTGCGATTGGCTTGCCGGGGTCCGGCAAGAGTTCTTGGTTCAAGCGGCACAATATCAATCCTCTCTCCAGTGATCTGTTGCGGGCGCTGTTATTCGATGACGCGACCGAGCAGCGCTTCCAGGATTTGGTTTTTTCCAACTTGCGTTCAATGTTGAAGGCGCGTTTGATCGCGCGGCGTCCCTTGAACTATGTGGACGCAACGAACCTCACCCCCCACGAGCGTCATGGATGGATCAAACTGGCCAAGGACTTCGGTTATGAAGTGCAGGCCGTCTTTTTCGATGTCCCGGTGGAGGTTTGCCTGCAACGCAATCAGAAGCGTTCGCGAGTTGTAGCAGAGGATGTGATGCGGCGCATGGCGGACAAGCTCAAGGCGCCGACCTTTGACGAAGGCTTCTCGAAGATCACGGTCGTGAAAGTGAAACAGAAGGAAGCCTGAGCCTACTCCTTAAGGTAGGGCAGCAGTTCTTTGAATCCGGCGGCATTTGAGGCACGCAGCAGTTCGTACATGATCATCTCGGTCGACGAGATGACCGCGCCGGCCGCTCGCATCCGTTCCAATCCGATTTTCCAGTTCCATTCCGCACGAGAACTGACTGCGTCAGAAGCGACGTGCACGAGGTAGCCTTCCCGCAGCGCGCTCAGTGCGGTTTGCGTGACGCAAATGTGGCTCTCCATCCCGCAGAGTAAGACGGCGTTGCGGTGTCCGAGCAGGCGCTTAAGCACTGAGCAGAACACGTCACTGCCGAAGCAGGAGAACATCTGCTTGTCGATTGCCTGGGTTTCGGGGAGCAGGGAAGCGATCTCAGGAACGGTGTTCCCCAATCCTTTCGCGTACTGCGTGGTCATGATAGTGGGAATCTTCAAAATCCCCGCGAGGCGAATCAGGAGCTTCGAGTTCTTGACCAGCAGCTCTTTTTGAAAGATCGGCGGCAGCAGTTTTTCCTGGATATCGATGACGATCAGCGCGCACTGGTCGGCTTCAAGAAAGCGGCGGGCGATTTCGCTGTAATCGTTGCCGGTGACCGCGATTCCGCCAAGAGTGGTTGCCATTGAGGGCTCCTGCGGGAATCTTAAACCGGTTGTGGAGGAAAGAACAGAAGTGTGGGCCGATGCTTGCGTCCCTTCGAGTGCGTGGGCTATTCTTTGGACAGCCCCCTCGTTCAACGGTTAGGACACCTGCCTCTGGAGCAGGTTATTGGGGTTCGAATCCCTAGGGGGCTGCCATTTTCTTCTGCAAGGTCATTCTAAAATACAGCCTAGCTTGGCACGTATAAGCCCGCTCTTCGTACCGTTGAATTGATAGTCCCACCGCATACCAGCACCGTGCCGTCGTTTAACAAGATGGCTGCGCTGTCGGAGCCGATCATGGTGGGTCCATCGATGAACTGATTGCTGCTGGTTACGTACAAGTGGCCGGATTTCCCAACGTTGATTACATTCCCGTTATTGAGTGCAATGTCGGTTTCGCCATACTCCACGAACGGTTCTGAGGCGGCTTCGGTGAAGACGCCGGTCGCGGGACTGTAGATGCGCGCAGGATTGATTCGGCTGAATCCAGTGACGAGCACGTTGCCATTCTTGAGTTGCGCCACGCCTTCGTAAGGAAACCCCACTCCCACTGGCGTGCTGCCGGTCGTCCTGAAAGTTCCGGAAGTCGGATCAAAAATTTCGGACGTGGTTAAGTAGGCCATGGTATTGCCATATCCCTCTACGATCAGGACCGTGCCATCCTGCAAGAGTGAGCCAATTGCGCCGCCTCGCGGGGCGATTAGATTGCCGTTGGTGGGGGAAAACGTTCCGCTAGCGGGATCGTAGATCTCAGCACTGTTTAGAGCGGAAAACATCTGGCTGAAGCCTCCGGCAACCAGCACTCTCCCGTCGGCAAGCAGGGTCACCGTAGGACAAAAGCGCCCGGTCGACATGGACCCGGTCGGAGAGAAGACTCCCGTGGTTTCGTCGTACAACTCTGCAGTGGATATGTAAGTGTTACCGCTTCTGCCTCCGACGACTAGAACTTTACCGTTGACCAAAGGGATCGGGGCGTCGGCTTTGGCGCAGAACTCCCGTGGCGACTCCATGCTTCCGGTAGCGGTGAATGTGCGGGCGGCGGGATCGTAGATCTCAGCGCTGGAGGTGTCTTGGGAGACGCTAAAACCGCCGGCAATCAGGACCTTCCCGTCGGGAAGGAGAGCGACGCCGTGATACAGGCGGGCCATTGTCATATCCCCGAGATTCACAAAAGAGCCTCCCGAGGCGGCGGAGAGAAGGCATGGGAACGCGAAGGTGATCGTAGCTACGATCGCGAACTTAGAGCGAAACGAAAGTGGCGACATCAGAGTTTCCTCTCTTAGTTCAAAACTTGAGGGATTCTACCCCAGATTAATAAACGCAATCTGGAATTATTCTCGAAACGGTGCGAGCTTAGCCGCGTGCAAGGAATTTAGATTGTGAAAGAAGTGGGACTTACTCAGCGGATTTGGGTGGGTGTAACTCCAGTGACCTCAAGAGCTTCTAGCGTTTCTTCAGCGCTTCGAGTTCGTCAAGGGTGCGGGGCCAGTCTGATCCTAGAAGGCGGGACAGGCTGCGGTCAGCCAAGACCTTTCCGCCCGTCTGGCACCGGGCGCAATAGTTAGTTTCATTGGCGGCATAGCGGATACGCTGGATCTTTTCTCCACACCTGGGGCAAGGTTCGCCGTAACGTCCGTGCGCTGCCATCCCTTTGCGGAAAGCGGTCACTTTCTCGGGGAATCCCGTGGCAGCTTCCGCACCCAGACGGTCCATCCAATCTTGCATCGTCTTGCGGGTCGCAACATAGAGTCGCTCCCATTCTTCAGGCTTGAGTTTGTGGGTCAGGGTGATTGGAGACAAATGCGCTTCGTGGAGAATCTCATCTGAGTAAGCATTGCCAACGCCACTGATAATTCGCGGGTCGGTGAGTGCTCGCTTCAGGGTCCGGTTTTCGGCGGTCAGTGCGGCGCGAAACGATTCGAGATCGCTGGAGAAGATTTCGATCCCACCAGGGTCTACAGACTTTAGACCTTCTTCACCCTTGAGCACATGCAACGAGGCGCGCCGCCTAGCTCCGGCTTCGGTAAGAACCAGAGAGCCGTTTGGAAAGTCGAACGCGGCTAGATTCTGGCGGCCGTTGAGCGCGGCCCCGCGTTTTTTCCAATGCAGCCGTCCGGCGATCATCAGGTGCAGGACTAGCCAGAGGTCGTTATCCAGCCCGATTGCGATTCGCTTTCCGACTCGCCGGATTTCGCGAACAATGTGGTCCTCGGCGTCGGAGGGTGGTGGCTCTACCGTTCGCAGCAGGAACGGGCTTGCCACCCGCACCTGCTCAAGCGGTTGTCCAAGAATGCGAGACTCCAGCGCTTGGATGTAAGCGGAGATGTCGGGCAGTTCAGGCACGCGCACTAGCTTGCATGTTTCGCATCTACTCTTGCAACTCCGGGTCTACGGAGCGGTCTTATATCCGCGTACCGAAGTCATGGGAACGATGACCAAATGGCCTTCTTCCTGCCAAAAAGCGGCTTTCGACTTGACGTCGCCGTCCCACCGATTGGTTTCGAAGTTGATCTTGTTGCCGCTCTGCGATTGTTTCCCGATGACGTAGTCGCCGATCCCGAAAGAGTTCTTCTCGACTTTGTGCCATTGGCCGTCCCTCAACAGAACTTCTTCAATCTTCGAAATATCGATCATGCAATGTGCTCCTCAGAATGGCATATCTCAGACCTTAGATGTCCGGCCATGGCGGAAAGAAACACTGCTTTAAGAGAGTTGCACTGGCGCAGCGTGACAGCAGTCACAGACAGTCGCCCGTGAGAGCCATAGCCTGTAACTGGTATCGAAGACTTGTTGGCGCGCCAGAGAATAGAGAGTTCCGCGCCCAGGGGTTGCATCGATCCGTTCTCAGGGACGGCGGGCTGCTCTTGGGCGTTTTCTTTGCCGCCACTCGCCAAAGGGTAGCGCTCGGATTCATACTTCAAATTCTCCGTAGGTTCCCATAAAAGGGAAGGGAGGGTACCGTGAAGAAGTTGATCAATGCTCCTGAAGATGTGGTGCGGCAAGCGCTCGAGGGAATGGAAGCTGCACATGGAGACCGTTTGCGCATCAGTTACGAGCCTTTTTATGTTGTTCGCAAGGATGCCCCAGTGCGTGGCAAAGTTGGCTTGATTTCCGGGGGCGGAAGCGGCCACGAACCGATGCACGGAGGCTACGTAGGCAAGGGCATGCTCGATGCCGCTTGTCCCGGCCATGTTTTTACCAGCCCCACTCCGGATCAGATGTTCGAAGCCGGTAAGGCGGTGAACGGTGGGGCGGGAGTCCTGCAACTGGTAAAGAACTATACCGGCGATGTCATGAACTTTGACCTCGCCGCCGAGATGTTGCGCAATGAAAATATTGAGGTCGAAACCGTGCTGGTCGACGATGATGTTGCTGTTCAGAACAGTCTCTACACAGCCGGTCGTCGCGGCGTAGGCCTAACCGTTCTAATGGAGAAGTTGCTGGGTGCAGCGGCGCAGAACCGCATGAATCTCGCGGGAATGAAGAAGCTCGGCGACCATATTCGCGGTTTGGGACGCAGCATGGGCATGGCTCTTACGCCTTGTACCGTGCCTCACGCGGGAAAGCCGTCGTTTACTTTGGCGGACGACGAGATTGAAATGGGCATTGGTATTCACGGCGAACCGGGACGAAAGCGCATGAAATTGGCGACAGCCGACGAGATCACGGCAATGCTGATGGAGCCGATCCTGTCGGATCTGCCTTTCAAGTCGGGAGACGATGTCCTTATGTTCGTCAACGGCATGGGCGGGACGCCGGCGATCGAGTTGTACATCGTGTATCGCAAGGCCGCAGAGATTGCGAAGAAGCATGGGCTGAAGATTGTCCGCAACCTCGTGGGAACCTACATCACCAGTCTTGAGATGGCGGGGGCTTCGATCACCATGCTCAAGATGGACGATCAGCTTTGCAAACTGTGGGATGCTCCGGTCGACACGCCTGCTCTGCGCTGGGCCTGCGACTAACGAGGAAGCCATGGAACATCTGACAGTCGACGTGGCGCGGTCGTGGATGCAGGCGGCCGCGCTCGCCATGGCGGAAAACGCCGCCATGCTATCCGAACTCGATACGCCGATCGGGGATGGAGATCATGGCGTGAACATGTCGCGGGGATTCACCGCTGTCGAAAAGAAACTCGCTTCGACAGGGACGCCAGATTTCGGCGCACTCTTCAAACTGGTGGGGATGACCTTGCTTTCCACTGTGGGCGGCGCCGCCGGGCCTTTGTACGGAGGATTTTTCCTGGAGCTGGGGCGCACCGCCGCCGGCAAGACTGCATTGACGAAATCGGAGGTCAGTCAGATGCTGGAACGCGGTTTGAGCGACATCCAGCGAAGAGGGAAGGCGGAACTGGGCGACAAGACCATGGTCGATGCGCTTTCTCCTGGGGTGAGGGCGTTCCAGTCCTCCGGCAGATAACGACATTACCGCGGCGGCGCGAGTTGCTCAAGACACGGCAAAGGTTTCTGCCGAAGCTACTCGTCCTCTGGAAGCGCGAAAGGGGCGGGCCAGTTATTTAGGGGAGAGAAGCATTGGGCATCAGGATCCCGGAGCCACTTCCAGTTGGCTCTTACTACAGGCGCTGGCGAAGGTCTGCGCTTAGGTTGTGGCCCGTGCTGCGAAAAGTGATGCACCTTATCCTGCTTCTAGTTCGCGAGTCTCACATTAGCCGGCAAGGAGCTCTGCCGTGGTGAGCTTGGTTCTGGTCTCGCATAGCCGCAAGCTGGCTTTGGCGGTGCGAGACCTGGTGCGCCAGATGGCAGGCCCGCAACTGACGATTGCCGTGGCGGCAGGTGTTGGCCAGCGCCATCAGGAACCCGGTACCGATGCCGTTTACATTGCGAAAGCGCTAAGAAGGTCCTGCGGGCCAGACGGCGTGCTGGTCCTGATGGATTTGGGCAGTGCAGTTCTCAGCACTGAAACGGCATTGGAACTGATCGATCCCCGCCTGCGCGGAAGCATTTGTCTGTGTCCGGGGCCGTTGGTCGAGGGAGCCCTGGCGGCAGCGGTACAAGCCACTGCGAACTCCAGCCTGGATGAGGTTTTTCGAGAGGCGCGACGAGCCTTGGACGGTAAAGAACAACAGTTGGCCCGAAGCGAGCCACCCGCTCCCCAGCCTACGACGCATCCCCCCGGCGACACCGACGAAATCGTAATTGCAATAAAGAACGAGCATGGTCTGCACGCGCGCCCGGCAGCAAATCTGATTCGGGCGCTGGGTAAGTACCAAGCAGATGTTCAGATCACCAACGAGACTTCCGGGCGCGGCCCAGCGCCCGCGCTCAGCATGACGAGCCTGGCGCTACTCCAGATAAACCAGGGTGATCGGATTCATATACGAGCGGGTGGCGCGGACAGGGTTGCGGCGCTGGCCGAGATTCGCGAGTTGGCGTTAAGGAATTTCGGCGAGACCAGTCCCAAGGCTAGCGCTCCACCTGCATCCGTAAAGAGCAATGCTCAAGCAAACCGCGGGATTCCTGCTTCCGACGGAGTCGCGATTGCCCCACTGGTCGCGCTGCGCGACCTTCCCATCGAAGTTCCTCAGAATCGGGCCGAGAATCCAGACGAGGAACTCGAAAAGATTACATCGGCCATTGCGCGGGTCCGAACGGCAATCGCAAACGAGCGCCCACTTTCGCACGAAGCAAAGGAAATCATCGAAGCGCAATCGCTGATTCTCGATGACGCAGTGCTGGTCGAGAAATTGAACAGGCTTGTGAAGGCGAATCACTGGAACGCCCCGCGCGCCTGGATGGCGGCGAACTCTGAAGTGGGTGAGTTGTACCAGAAGATGGATGATCCCTGCCTGCGCGCCCGTGCGTCTGACGTTCGCGACATCGGACGCCGTGTGCTTCGCGAGTTATCGGGAGAAGCGGCGACGGCGATCCATTTGGAGCGTCCTTCGATTCTCTTTACCGATGAATTGCTGGCAAGCGACGCAGCGGTTTGCCATCCCTCGATGGTGTTGGGTGTGATTACCCGGCAGGGAAGTCCGACGGCACATAGTTCCATTCTCCTGCGAACACAGGGAATCCCCATGGTGGTTGGTGTGGACTGGTTCGACGAGAAAACGATCGAAGGCATAACGGTCGCCATGGATGGCGGAACTGGCGAAGTGTGGCTTGAACCCGGTTCCGAAATCGTTATGACGCTCTCCGCGAAAAAGAAGCAGCAGCGAACTGACCAGGAAGAGGCTGCTAGAAGCCGAAGCCTGCCGAGCCTTACGCTCGACGATGTTCGCATCGAAGTACTGGCCAACGTGGGAAACGTCCGCGACGCCGAGATTGCCGCTCAAAACGGCGCTGAGGGAATCGGGCTGCTGCGCACCGAATTTCTGTTTCTCTCCCGCGCTGAGGCTCCGTCGGAACGAGAGCAGGAAGAGGCATTGCGAGGGATATTTGCAGCGATGCGCGGGACCATCATCGTGCGTACGCTCGACGTAGGAGCCGACAAGCCGCTGGCGTTCCAGCCGCAAAGGGACGAGAGAAATCCGTTCCTGGGCATGCGCGGAATTCGGTTGTCGCTGCGATATCCCGATTTCTTCCTCTCGCACTTGCGTGCGATTCTTTCTGCGGCAACAGGTCGGGAGGTGTGGCTGATGCTTCCCATGATTTCCGTCGTCGACGAAATCCAGCAAACCCGTAGTTTGCTCGAAAGAGCGCACGAGGAACTGGAGGCCATGGGGCGCGAGCATCTCTGGCCCGTGAAATTAGGCGTAATGATCGAAGTCCCCTCCGCCGCCTTGATGGCGGAGCAACTGGCGGCGGAAGCGGAATTTTTCAGCATCGGCACCAACGATCTGACGCAATACGTCATGGCAGCAGAGCGTGGAAACGGAGCTCTGGGCAATCTTCAAGATGCGCTTCAACCCGCTGTGCTACGGCTGATGAAGAAGGTCGCAAACTCCGCAGCCGTCACCGCGCGGCACGTCTCCGTTTGTGGAGAGGCCGCCTCCGATCCGGTGGCGGCGGCGGTGTTCGTCGGGCTCGGTATTCGCAGTCTAAGTGTGCGTCCGAAGCAGGCCGCCGAAATCAAAGCCTTGTTCCGGCAATTGAAGTATTCCGACCTCACCGCCCTTGCCCACGATGCTTTGCAATGCGTCGATGCGGATCATGTTCGCGCCATCTGCCGGGAATGTTTGAACAAGAACGCCCTCATCCCCACGTTGTAGAATGAGGGAGAGTCATTTGTGGGGACCAATGAAGAGTGAACTGCATTTTGTTCGTTCGTTGTGGCTGGCGCTCGTAGCCGTCATGCTAGTTGTAGGGCTCGCTTTCGCCTCGGAAAGCGGTTGGGAAAAGAAAGTTCCGGAGGCCGACAAGGCCCGGGCTAATCCGGTGGCAAATGACCCGGATGCCGTGGCCGCCGGCGGAAAACTCTACACCGAGAAATGCGCCAAGTGTCACGGAGAGACTGCGGAAGGCAAAGGACATCATCCTTCACTACGAACGCAGAGCGTGCAACAGGCAACACCGGGAGAATTGGAGTGGCTGATTCAGCACGGCAACCGATGGCACATGATGCCAGCGATGCCGTCCTTCGCCAGTTTGCCAGAGACCCAGCGTTGGCAGATCGTCTCGTATATCAAGTCGTTGCCGGCTCAAGGCAAGTAGCGAGGGCCCGGTCACGACTGGCTTCATGCGGATGGTCTGGCAAGCTGCGGGGACGTAGCCCCCTCCGGATTGGTGCGCGCAGAATGTCAAGGTTTCTGTTCGCGCTTGGCCAAAGTAGAAAACTTCTGCACAGAGTCTTTCTCCCTCTACCCATAAAGTTGCAAACAAGGCATCTTAGAGGTCCCATGGTTCGCGTGGAGCACTGATCCGGCGTTTCGGAAAGATGCGACCCCCCAGCCGGAGCGGAAGCAACAGGCGCGGCCTATCCCATCCAAGTTTATGTTTGGTGCTTTGAAGGAGGCACAAAAATGACCGTTGCCCAACTCACCCGGCGATTTTTGCTTGTGGCTGCGCTTGCGACGCTGACGATGGCGCTTTGCGCGTCTCCGGCGCTCGCACAAAAAAATCTCGTTTACATCAACGGCAACATTGCCGTCTCGGGTCAGAACGCAGTCATCGTTCTGGTCAACGACGGTACTGGACACATGACGCCACTTGCGGGTTCTCCGTTCCTCACTGGCGGAACCGGCGTAGGCATACCGCCCAGTGGCGACGCTGACTGGGACTCCGACGGCGAAGTCGCGATCAATGCGGCAGGAACTCTTCTCTACGCAGTGAATGGCGATTCGAATAACATCGCGGCATTCAAGCTGAATTCCGACGGCAGCTTGACCACGATTACCGGTTCGCCCTTCGCTTCGGGCGGCCCGCAACCCGCCAGCATCGCCTACAAAGACAATGCCCTGGGGAACGGCTCTTCCGAGATGGTAGTGGTGAACAAAGATTCCGATCCGTTGCAGACGCCGACGGCCCCGAACTACACGACCTTCACCGTGGGTGTCGGCGGCGTGCTGACTCTGAACAGCGGTTCTACGTTCACTCTGCCTGCGGGAGCATCGCCAGCGATGGCGTTGATCCGCCGTGGCGCTCCGACAGGTTTCTTCGGAATCGAATTCATGGCGGGTACAGTCTCTTCGTACAAGCTGACTCGCGCCGGCATCATGTCGGTAACGAATTCGGTAGCCATGCCTGGGCCAACTCCAGTTGGCGTGGGCGCGGTGCTGCATCCCACGATCAAGGGTCTCTACTTGACCTTGCCCGCGGACCATCAGGTGCAAGTCTACGGATATGACACCACGGGAAAGCTTGGCTCGGTGGGTAGCGCGCAGAACCAGGGTCTGGCGGTTTGCTGGGATGCGATCAATGCTGCCGGCACGCGGCTCTACACGTCTGAGACTGCTTCAGGCACGATCAGCGTGTACGACCTGACCAACACCAAGAAGCCGGTTCAGTTACAGCACATGGCCGTCAGCGGCACCGGCGCTCTGCCGACGCACATGAAGGTTGATCCGACAGGGCAATTCCTTTATGTGCTCGACCGCCTGGGCGTGTTGCACGTGTTGAACATCGCCTCGGACGGAACCGTGACCGAGAGCCTGACGCCTTACAACTTGGGCTTGCCCTCCGGTACTGTGCCGCTGGGAGTTCAGGTGTTGATGAAGTAGAAGAAGTTTCCGGTTAGGAGAAAAAGGGTCCGGGCGTGAGCCCGGACCTTTTTTCTTTGACCTTAGTTCACCATGAGGGTGAAGGTTGCATTCTGACTTGCGTTTCCGCTGGTAGCGGTGACCACCACGTTATAAGTGCCGGTCGGAGTTCCGGGATTGCCGCCACCCCCTCCACTGCTGCCCCCGCCGCATGCGGGAAGGAAGAGAAGCAGCGCGACTACGGCAAGACCGAGCAGTGTCGGCCAGCGCTTTCTCATCGACCCTCCAAGGAAAACGATTCCAAACGCGATGGTTCCCATGCTTGTGATTAACCAGTTCGTGCCGTTAAGACCGGCACGCTGGGCTGCCGCGCTGGGCCCTCGGGTGGTAACCGTGACGGTCGTGGTTCCGGTACCAGTGACGCTTGCCGGGCTGAAGCCGCAGGCGGCTCCCGAGGGCAGGCCCGAGCAAGAGGCGGGTGTGAAGTTCACTGTGCCGGTATAACCCGTGAGGCCGGTAATCGTAAGCATCAACTGCCCGCTGCTTCCGGGACTGGGGATGACAATGGACCCCGGGCTGTTCGCCGATAACGTGAAGTTCGTAACCGAAAGTGTCACTCCCGTGGCGTTCGAGGCGCTGTAATTAGTATCTCCGGAGTACGTCGCTGTGAGGGCATAGTTGCCTACCGCCGACAGAGTCGTTGTGAGGGATGCCGCCAGTGACGCGGGAGCAGTAAATGATCCGGCAACGGGCGTGTACGTAACCGTTCCAGTCAGAGGAGTGCCCCCTGCAAGGAAAGTGACTGCACCGCTTGGGGCTGCACCGGAACTCGAGGTTTGAACGGTGGTGGAGACTGTGAAGGGAACTCCAATGGTTATGTTGTTTGAGCCCGCGGACACAGACGACATGCTGGTGGTGGCCGGCGTGATGGAGTAAGCCGCACTTGTGGAACTTGGGTTAAAGCTGCTATCGCCCGGGTAGTTCGCGACCACGGTATTTGTGCCGCCGGGGAATTGAACGGGTTGATCCTCGGTATAGCCGAGACTGTTTAGAACTGCATTAAAGAGGGTGGGATCTAATGGGCTCCCATTGTCGGTGACTGTGAGGGTTCCGGTCGGGCAGTTCGCCAGTGGTCCGCAGACGGCGCCCGAAGAAGCGGTGACGTCGACTCGGAAGATGTAAGGGGAACCGTATGGGGCCGTAGTCGCGTGGGAGTTCGTGATCTGACCTTGAGAATTGAAAGTGATTAGGCTCAACGCGGTCGTGCTGTTTTCTTTTGCTACAGTAACGCTGACCGGAACTGAGTCGCTGGCGGCGTAAGTGCCGTCTCCTGCGTAGTGCGCGTGAACGGTGTAAGTTCCGCCTGGCAGCAACGTTGTGCTTCCTGTTACGTTGCCGCCACTCAAAGTGAATCCGTCGACACTCTTACCATTACTGGTCAAAAGAGAAACATCCCCTGTAGCGGAAGAGGGAGAGACCGTGGCATTGACCGCGACTGACTGGCCGTGCGTGAGGCCCGTCGTGGGCGTCAGCGATAGCGTCGTCGTACTAGGAGTGAAGGTGACGTTGCTCCAGTTGTTAACGAGATTCGCAGCGTTGACCGTGCCGAGGCCGGTGGCGAGATCGTAGCCGCTAGTCGTCGGGTACCCGGTGAGAATGCCGAACTGATGTCCGGGGGTGCTGGTAGTGCAATTCGGGCTTCCCGTCAAACACGGCATCGCGATCGTTCCCGAGGTGACGTCGTTGAACATGCAACTGCTGCCAGATCCGTTGCTCGAATTGCAGTTCGCCGCGGTCTGCTGCGCGGCGAGCTTGTAGAGGACATAGTTCGCATTTCCCTGGCGGCCGTGCTGCTGGTTGACGAGAGCCATGATGCCCGCGAACGCAGGCGAAGCTACCGAAGTCCCTCCGTAACCTGCGAGATCGGAAAAGGGGGATGTTAAGTCGCACATTCCCGACTGGCTCAAGTCGGATTGACAAACAATGTAGTAATTCCCTTGAAATCCGTTACTGGCGAACAGCGACACATCCGGTAAGTCTCGCTTGCCGTCAGTTGGAACGCCGTTTGCGGACTGCCAGGAAGGTTTGGCGTAGCCACCCGAACACGTTCCCAGTTGCTGGCTGTTCGTTGTGCAATTACTCGGTCCTCCGCTGCCCCCAATTGCTTGTCCAAGTCCCTGTGCGAGAGCATTCTGGTCGTTACAGGTTGTTTCCGCGTTAGAGCTGAAGCCAAAGTTGACGAGCAGGCTGTTGGTGCAACTGTCATTCCAAGTGGTTTCGGGAACGTATCCTTTGGCGGAGAGTTGTGTGGAGGGATCGTTTGCGGTGTTCCAATAAGTCTGCCAAATGTTGTAGTCGGCGAAGTCGGTTCCTCCGACCGCGACATTGAACGGTGTCGATGCAATGCCGTTCACGGCCAGCCCGAACTGTGCTGCCGTCCCGGAGTTCTGGTCACAGCCTGCCGATCCGCTATCCCCCGTGGAAATCATCACTGTAATTCCCTGGGCAGCCGCCTGCTCCCAGAGAGCAGAATAAAATTGATTGCCAGCAGTTCCGAAGGCGAGTTCGCATCCGCCGTAGCTCTCGCTCATGACAGGAGCCAGGTTGTTATCAATGATGTATTCGGCCGAGAGATCGATGCCCGCGGTAGTTTCCGTCGATTCTGAAACTACGAAATCGACAGTCGCACCCTTAGCCACGGCGCCTGACCATTGAACATCAATGTCCGCCTCCCCTTCATCGCTGATGATTCCGGGATCGGGCCCGTTCAGAATGATATTGGGATCGTGAGCAGGAAGTCCGAACAGAGAGCGGAAATCGCGCACATCCTGAATGTTGATATTGGTCTGGCCCACGATTGCGATCGTTTGTCCCGTGCCGTCTATGCCCGCATTCCATAAGGGAAGGACGTTGTAGATCGTCGCAAAGTCGTAGGGTACGACCGCGTAACAATTGCTATAGCAACCGAGGAAGGTGAATTGAGGGTTCACCGGCGTCAATTTCGGCGAGGTCTTCGACTTGGAGAAAATTCCGCCGAACCGATTCTGCGGCTTGGGGAAGAAGTTGTGCAACGACACCGGCCCAGCCACCACCGGAGCGAGCGCCGCGGGGATTTGCGGATCGCTCGCGTTTGCCCAATGCTGCTCGCCGTTCACGACATAGCTATGAATTGCAGTGTGGAACGCTTGCTGGACCTGTCCGGCGGTCCCGTCGAACTCGATAATCGTCTTTCCTTTTGAAACGCGAGTTACCTGAAAGCCATGCAACTGCAGCCAACTCGTTACTGTTTGCACGTCGGAGTCGGCGGGACCGAATTGCTGGCCGAATTGATCGGGAGTAAGCCACTGGTGATAGTTCGGTGAGGACTTATCCTGTTGAGAATCGAGCAGGGTGACGAGCGAGTGGTCCTGCTGCGGACTGCGCTGCAACACCAGCATCATGCGATGCATCGGCATGCTGGCAGGCGCCGCGCCTTGGTCAAACTTCTTTTGGGCCAGCGGATGGGTGTTGCCGCGAAGGAGGGTGAGATTCTGGTCGTCGACGTTCTGAGTGATACGTGCGCCGGGACTTTGCGCGCAGACGGCAACGGAAAACAAACCTACGGTTAAGGACAATCCAACGATAGTTTTGAAGTTACAGCGACCCATACTCGTCCTCCGGCCCAAGGCACTAAGTGGAGTCGCTACGTTGCGACGCGAACTCCTCTGAACTACAAGACTAAGCAAGCGCAATGACGGCGAAGCGCCGACACACTTGGCACATCATATAGCAAAGAACTTCGCCGAGCCTTATGGCTTTGACGAAGCTGGTGAACTAGCCGGCGGTGCCGTGACTGCGGGAGCCGCGAGACTTGTTTTTACCGACGCAGGCAGTTTGTCCGCCTGTGCTAACAAAACGCTAACCTGCCACATCTGCGTATCGGTCAAAGAACCCTTGAATCCTGGCATGCCGGTCAAGCGAATTCCGTTGGCGACTTTCCAATAGGTCTCGCCCGCGGGATCATCCGTCACACCTTTGCCCTCGAGCAACACGGGAGGGTCGGGAAACATCCCTTTCGCGATGGAGGTTTTCGGCTGTCCGGGCAGGCCATGACATACCGCGCAGTTCTCTCGGTAGACCTGGGCGCCAGTGGTGAAGTTCGGTTCATCGGCCTGAATGGGCACATTCTTGGGCATCTCTCTGTCAATGACGGCATTCAGCGCTTTGTGCGCCATCATTCTCTCGAACGGCAAGGGCGCGGAAGCAGTAGCCACGGGCATGTTGCCCGAGGTGATGTACGCATATACGACGAGGGGAACAGCCACGAAACCTAACACCAGTCCCACGAGGAATTTCGACACTAGTGTTTCTCCTATTTGCCGGGGCGGGCCCGAAGAATGTGCTGCTTACACGGTGACGGCCCTGAGTTTTCGCTCGCGGATAAGACAAGTCAAGGCGTGACCGGGATCACAGCATTCTACAGACCCCGGGCCCTAAACTGAAAATGAATCGTTGGCCGAACGGAATTTTGACAGGAGGCGGAGCTATGCTGCGAATCCTGGTGATAGTTTTCTTCTGGCTGTGCGCGATTGGATTGTTGACGTTGAGTATCTGGGCCGAAGTCAACAACTTACCGAGAGGAACGGAAGCGCCTGCGGGCCATACGAAGGCGCGCATACACGCGTCTACCACGAGGTAGGTGCCCGGTTAGAGCATCCCCCCGGTGGTGAGGGTCAAAGCATTGAGCGCCATTTCCAGCCGAGTAATGGCCTCAGTCAACTCGGGATGCTCGCCAATCCTCGCACGCAGAGCCTTCAGCAAATCGTGGGCGCCCTCCACATGCTCGACCGCAGGAGGCTGGCTCGGCTTCGGAGGAATGGGTTCCGCGGGCATGGATGTTCTCCTTTGTTACTCGATCAGTATAGACCCAACAACATCATCATTCTTCAGGAGGCGTTTGTAACGCGTTTGCGGTTTGAAGGCCAGCAGCTACTTCCGGAAGAATCCCCAGGCCCGCGTAAATGGGACGAATCGCATGGCGGATCGCCGGCAGGCAGAAGGCGAACAAGGCAGCGCCCGCGATGCAAACAGACCCGGTTAGCATCACGGTTCGGGGCGCACCGATCTTTGTCGCAAGGGTTCCGGCCAATAAGCTGCCAAACGGAGCCATCCCTAAAAAAGCCATGGAATAGAAGCTCATTACTCGACCGCGTTTGTCATCCTCGACGATGGTTTGCAAGATCGTATTGCTGGCGGCCATTTGAACCATCATGGCGCCGCCAACGAAGAGCATCAACAGCAAAGAGAGCCACAAGACCCTGGAGAAGCCGAAGCAGATCAGGCCCGCTCCGAAGGTTGCGGCCGATATCGGAACAATGCGACCCAGGCCCAGGACACTTCGACGAGCCGCAAGAAAGACTGCCCCTGCTAATGCCCCCACTCCGGATGCACCCATGAGAAAGCCTAATGTGTGTGCTCCGCCGTGCAAGACTTGCGCGGCGAAGATGGGCATCAGGACGGTGTACGGCATCCCAACCAGACTGACCATGGCCAGGAGCAACAATAATGATCGGATGGGAAGGGATCGGGTGGCATAGCTCCAGCCTTCGCGTAGTTCCTGCAAGACTGCTTTCTGAAGGCGGGTTCGTGCGGTGGTTTTGAGTTGCATCATCAGCAGCGACGCGATCACGGCGATGTAACTGAATCCATCGATCAGAAAACAGTATCCTTCGCCGAAAGCCGCGATGATGACGCCCGCGGTTGATGGACCTAGCAGACGCGCGGCGTTGACCATCGAGGAATTCAGCGCGATAGCGTTCCCCAGATCTTCACGGTTTTCCACCATCTCTACGACAAAGGCCTGGCGCGCGGGCATATCGAATGCATTGATGACGCCTTGCGCCAGGCTGAGCCAGAGGATGTCACCAACAGTAATGATCTGTTTGAGCGCGAGAAACGCCAGCGCGAACGATTGCAGCATCGAGAGAATTTGGGTGACGACAAGAGTGCGGTGCCGGTTCCAGCGGTCGACCCAGACTCCAGCCAAGGGGCCGAGAAGGAATGTGGGTATCTGTCCGGCGAAGCCGATAACGCCGAGCAGCAGGGCCGAATGTGTCAGGCGATAGACCAGCCAACTGGTCGCGACCCGTGTCATCCAAGTACCGATCAACGAGACACTCTGCCCGCTGAAAAAGAGGCGGTAATTTCGATATTTCAGAGCACGCAGAACGAACTTCCAGCTCAAACCTCGGGAATTGGGGTGTCCATTGTTCGGACGTGGCATTTCTTCGGTCGGCTCCTACCGTATTGAGGATAGTTCGATAAGCTGCCTTCATCAACGTGGGCATCGTGTTTCGTGACTTTGGCGAATTCCACGCAGCGCATTTGTTGAGATTCACAAAAATTCATGTCGGGCGTGGTTCCGGCGGTAATAAGGTCTCTCATGTATTGTCCCGCTGCATCGAGCATGAGATAAAAAATCCAGTCACTTCGCGTGATATAGGCGGAACGGCCACCATGGTGGAGATTACGCCAGCGGCCTTAGTTAGAGTTCAAGGAGCTTTCATGCCAGTGCGTATCCTGGTTGTTGATGATCACACGGCCATTCGCCGGCTCCTGCGCCGCGTGCTGCAGGAGCAACATCCCGATTGGGAGGTTTGCGGGGAAGCGGCTAATGGGGCCGAGGCGCTCGAGCGGTTCCGCGAGCGCTCTCCCGATCTCATTATTCTCGATCTCGCTATGCCCAAAATGAACGGGCTTCAGGCGGCTCGGGAAATCGCGAAGATGAAGCCCACAACCCTCATGCTGCTCCTTACCGTGCAGCAGGTCTCGACGCAATTGCGGGACGAAGCCACCAAAGCGGGATTTCGTGGAGCGGTGTCCAAGAATACGGGAACCGAAGTGGTGAAGGGACTCGAAGCCCTGCTGCGCAATGAAACCTACTTCGGTTCCGACGGTCCTAACGTCGCCGCCTAAAGTCCCGAATTCAGAACAATTTGAAGACACGCTGGCTGCGCGGAATCTGGTCGCGTATATTGGAGCGCGTTCAGTGCTCCCGGGCATGCCAACTCCCAAAGCCAAGCCAGTCGTAACCATTCGCGATCTGGAAACCTTCGACGATCTGCAACAAGTCGAGCGCGTCGAGCGAGAAGTGTGGGGGCTCGCGGACATCGATGTCTTGCCCCTCACCATGGCGATCGCCACTCGGGCTGCGGGGAATATCTGGCTGGGAGCCTTCGACAAAGATCGTCTTGTGGGATTCGCCTTCGGTTTCCTAGGTATTGAACACGGCCGCGTGATGTTGCACTCTCACATGCTCGCGGTGCTCGACGAATATCGGGACTTGCATCTCGGTCTTAAGCTCAAGCTGGCACAAAGGGAACGGACGCTCGCCGCCGGCATTCCAGAGATGACTTGGACATTTGACCCGCTGCAAAGCAAGAATGCGCATTTCAACTTCGCGAAACTGGGAACGGTTTCCAATAGCTACAGGATCGATTTCTACGGCCCTGAGACTTCGAGCGTTCTGCACCGCAATGGGACTGACCGGCTGTGGGTTCGGTGGCCATTGGCGAGCCGCCGCGTGGCAGAGCGCCTCCAGGGAAAAGACCACCGCTCCGAGTGGTTGGACACTCTCTCGCGCTTATCTCCACTCATCCGCTTCAATGGCGATGGACATCCGGTCAGAACAGATTTATCCGCTGCATTGTCACGGCAACGAATCGCGATCGAAGTCCCAGGTGACATCGCTGCTATCGAGAAGAAGGATTTCGCGCTCGCCGTGCGGTGGCGCGAAGACACTCGTTGGGCTTTCACCGAAGCGATCAGAGCTGGTTTTTTTGTCGCGGAATTCTGCCGGACGGTTCGCGGCATGCAGGGACCGGGGGTCTACTTGCTCGAAAAAGCGACAGTCGAAGAGTTCGTCCCCGAGTTGGCGCGACGCGCTTAGTCGCCGCTCAGCAGTCTCCAGGCTTCACGGCTCGTCACCAGCACATGCTGCACACTCTTCACCGCCTTCATGTATTGCGCGCGTTCGAAGGCTGAGGGATCGGCACAGCGCAACTGGCTCATGCTGCCCTTCATCTGCGCGACCGATTCGTACTCGTGTTTCTCCATCCAATCGATCAGTCCGTGTTCAATGTATCGCAGATGGTTGATTCCGTTGCGCAGCAGGGTCGAACAGAGCATGGTGATGTCGGCTCCAACCATGAGCAGCTTGATCACATCTTCGGGGCCGTGAACGCCGCTGGTAGCGGCGAGGCTGGCTTTGATGCGTCCATACAGGATTCCGATCCAGGTTAAAGGCAGGCGAAGCGCTTGGGGCGTGCTGAGCAGAACGTTCGGCCGGATTTCGAGTTCGTCGATATCAATGTCAGGCTGGTAAAAGCGATTGAACAAAACCAGCCCATTCGCGCCTGCCTGATCGAGTTGCTTCGCCATGTTCGCCATGCTGCTGAAGAAGGGACTGAGCTTTACGGTGACAGGAATGGTGACTGCGGATTTCACCGCGCGCACGATCTCGATGTAGGTTTGCTCGACTTCCACGCCCGGGACTTCCATGTCGGTGGGAATCGAATAGATGTTGCACTCAATCGCATCAGCGCCCGCCTGCTCAATCTGCTTCGCATAATCGGCCCATCCGCCCACGGTCGCGCCATTTAAGCTGGCGATGATCGGAATGTCGACCGCTTCTTTCGCGCGGCGGATGTGTTTGAGATAGCCCTCGGGGCCCATGCGAAACTCGCCCCCATGCGGAAAGAATGAGAGAGATTCCGCAAAACTGTTCGTTCCTGCATTGAGGTGATGATCCAGTTCCGCAGTCTCTTGGCGCAGCTGTTCTTCAAAGAGCGAATAGAGGACGACGGCCGAGGCGCCCATATCTTCCATGCGCCGAATGCTGTCGATTTCCTGAGAGAGCGGAGACGCCGACGGCACCAGCGGTGTCCGCAATTTCAGACCGAGATACTTCGTGGTCAAGTCGACCATGGAATCCTCCTGGAGTTATTTCGTCGTCTCAGCCGGCACCGGCTTTGTCTCTTCACGTTTAGCCTCCGCAGCATAAGCGGTGTCCGGAGGCTTTTCGAACTTGCGCTGAGCCAGATACTCGTACATCTCGTAGCGAACCTCAGCATCGTGCTGCGCCAGTTTCCAGAGTTCTTTGCCCTCTTCGGGCTTGCTCTTGGTGAGCATCTTGAAGCGCGTTTCCATGAACAGGAAGTCTTGCACTCGCTTGGTGGGTTTGCGCGAATCGAGCTGCAGCGGGTTTTCTCCCTGTTCTACGCGCTCAGGGTTGTAGCGATAGAGCAACCACTGTCCGCTTTCCACCGCGGACTTTTGATCTGACATCCCGGTTGTCATATTGATGCCGTGTGCAATGCAGTGCGAATACGCGATGATCAGGCTGGGCCCGTCATAGGCTTCTGCGTCGAGAAATGCTTTGAGAGTGTGCTCATTTTTGGCGCCCATGGCGACGCTGGCGACGTACACGTTGCCGTAGCTCATCGCCATCAGGCCCAGATCTTTCTTGGGACCGGGCTTGCCGCTGGCGGCGAATTTAGCAACCGCGCCGCGAGGAGTAGATTTCGAGGCTTGACCTCCCGTGTTGGAATAAACCTCGGTATCGAGCACGAGCACGTTCACATTGCGTCCGCTGGCCAGCACGTGGTCGAGGCCGCCGTAGCCGATGTCATAGGCCCAACCATCGCCGCCGACGATCCATACGCTCTTCTTTACCAGCAGGTCGGCAAGAGCGAGCAGTTGCTTTGCATCTGCCGAATTAGCGTTTTGCAGTTTCTCTTTGATTAGTTCCACGCGTTGCCGCTGCTCGAAGATGTCGGACTCATCTTTCTGCGGCGAGGTCAGTAGCGCGTTGCTCAGCGTGTCACCGATCGTGCCACTCAGCCTGCGAACGAGTTCCTCGGCGAATTCTTTTTGCTTATCGATGGAGAGACGGAAGCCCAACCCGAACTCGGCGTTGTCTTCGAAAAGGGAATTCGACCACGCCGGACCGCGCCCCTCTGCGTTCTTGCTCCAAGGCGTTGTTGGCAAGTTTCCGCCGAAGATGGAAGAACAACCAGTGGCGTTGGCGACCACCGCCCGATCCCCGAATAATTGCGACATTAGTTTGAGGTAGGGAGTTTCGCCGCATCCTGAGCAAGCCCCCGAGAATTCGAACAAGGGTTCCTGCACCTGTTGCTGCCGGATATTGCCCACCTTTATGTTTCGCCGGTCGAGTTCCGGAAGCTTCAAGAAGAACTCCCAGTTATCGCGCTCGGGATAGCGCAACGGAGGCTGCGGCACCATGTTGATCGCCTTCAGCCGAGTTTCCGTTTTATTCTTGGCAGGACAGATATCCACGCAAATTCCGCAACCCGTGCAATCCTCGGGCGCTACCTGAATCGTGTACTTGAGGCCCTGCCACTCCTTGTCGCGCGCTTCCGTGGACTTGAACGTCTCTGGCGAGCCCGCGAGATTTTTCGAGTCGTAAACCTTGATGCGGATCACGGCGTGCGGACAAACCATCGCGCACTTACCGCACTGGATACAGGTCTTGGTATCCCAAGCGGGAATCTCCAAGGCCAGGTTGCGCTTCTCCCATTTCGCAGTGCCGGTAGGGAACGTACCATCGACAGGGAATGCGCTTACCGGCAGATCGTCGCCCATACCAGCGTAGATCGGACCGAGAACATCGCTTTCGAAACGCGGCGCTGCGGCTGAGAACGGAGGAGGCATCTCGATGGTGCTCGTGATCGTGTCGGGAACCTTGACCTCGAACAGGTGAGCTAGGGTTTCGTCGACAGCCTTCATGTTTTTCTCAACAATCTCTTCGCCCTTCTTTCCGTAGGTATCGCGAATCGATTGGCGGATCGCTTCGATGGCTGCCTCTCGCGGCAGCACTTTCGAAATTGCAAAGAAGCAGACCTGGAGAATCGTATTCATCCGGCTGCCCATGCCCGCATCCCGAGCGACCTTGTAGGCGTCGATCACATAGAACTTTGCCTTCTTGGCGATGATCTGTTCTTGCATGGGACGCGGTAGGCGATTCCACACTTCCTCGGCGCCGAAAGGACTGTTCAAGAGAAACGTCCCACCCTCGACCAGCGCGCTCAGCATGTCGTAGCGCTCAAGGAAAATCCACTGGTGGCAGGCGATGAAATTTGCTTTCGATACGAGATAGCTCGAGCGAATGGGACGCGGACCGAAGCGCAGGTGGGAGACCGTCATCGCGCCGGACTTCTTGGAGTCGTACACGAAATAACCTTGCGCGTAATTGTCAGTGTTTTCGCCGATGATCTTGATTGAATTCTTGTTCGCTCCCACCGTTCCATCGGCGCCCAATCCGTAGAACAAAGCACGGACAACGCTGTCGGGTTCGGTAGAAAAATCTTTGTCGTAGGAAAGACTGGTCTGGCTGACATCATCTTGAATGCCGACGGTGAAGTGATCTTTGGGGCGATCGGATTTCAGATTGTCGTACACCGCCTTGACCATCGCCGGAGTGAACTCTTTGGAGGACAGACCGTAACGTCCGCCGACTACGGTAGAGATATTTGACCATCGCGAAGAGCCCAGTTTCACGCCTTCCAGCAGCGCATTGGCAACATCCAGAAAAAGTGGTTCGCCGACCGCTCCTGCTTCTTTCGTCCGATCAAGCACCGCTATGCGGCTGGCGGTCGGGGGCAACGCTTCCAGAAAATGTTTGACCGAGAACGGCCGATACAGGCGCACCTTCAGCAGTCCCAGCTTTTCGCCGCGGGCATTGAGGTAGTCGACCGTCTCATGAGCGACCTCTGCTCCCGATCCCATGATCACCAGCACCCGTTCCGCGTCCGGCGCGCCAACATATTCAAATAGTTTGTAAGAGCGTCCGACGACTTGCCCGAACCAGTCCATCGCCGCCTGCACTTTTTCGGGGCAAGCCTTGTAGAAGGGATTGCTGCTCTCGCGCATCTGAAAAAAAACGTCGGGATTCTGCGCTGTACCCCGCATCACGGGATGATCAGGCGATAGCGCTCGTTTACGATGCTCGAACACGCGGTCCATGTCGATCATGGCTCGCATGTCGTCTTCATTCAGCACCTCGATCTTGTTGACTTCGTGTGAAGTGCGGAAGCCATCGAAGAAGTGCAGGAAGGGAATCCGTGTTTCTAAACTTGCAGAGTGCGCGATCAACGCCAGGTCCATCGCTTCTTGTACGGAATTCGAACAAAGCATGGCCCAGCCGGTGGTCCGGCAGAACATCACATCGCTGTGGTCACCGAAAATCGACAACGCGTGCGTGGCCACGGTTCTTGCCGAAACATGGAATGTCGCCGGGGTCAGTTCGCCGGCGATCTTATTCATGTTTGGGATCATCAGAAGCAAACCCTGGGAAGCCGTAAAGGTGGTCGCTAGCGAACCGGTCTGCAAAGCTCCATGCACCGCACCGGCGGCGCCGCCCTCGCTCTGCATCTCCATCACGTGGGGGACAGTTCCCCAGATGTTCGGAACCCGCTCCGAAGCCCATTGATCGGCCCATTCGCCCATGGCTGACGACGGCGTAATCGGGTATATGGCGATCACTTCATTCACGCGGTAGGCGACATTCGCCACCGCCTCGTTGGCATCCATGGTCTTCGACTTACGCTTCATGATGTTCCTCACGCTCCCAGTTGGTGTGGGGGAAATCCATGGCTAAGAGGATGCGCGTCGAAGGGCACACCCGTCCGGAACGTGGATCACAGACAGTTGTGACGGAGATCACAGAGGGGAATTTCCGGTAGCATGGTTGTAGGGATGGCTGGGAGCGACAACCCGATCCTGCTCTACGACGGCGTTTGTGGCCTGTGCAACCGTTTTGTGCAGTTTGTCCTGAAACGTGACCGCAACGATCGATTTCGGTTTGCGGCGCTACAAAGCGAGTTCGCCAAAGCCATTCTGGGCCGGCATGGTGTGAATGCCGTGGATCTCGACACCGTGTACCTGGTTCGCGATTTTCAGCAAACTGGTGAATCTCTAGCAAGCCGGTCCGACGCGGGTATCGCGGTCTTGGCCATGCTAGGCGGACTCTGGAGCTTCGTATCCAAAGTGCTTCGCGTCATGCCCCGTCCCCTTCGCGACTGGGGCTACAACGTCGTGGCGGGTAACCGTTATCGAATTTTCGGCAAGTATGATGTCTGTCCGTTGCCTGATTCCCGAGATCGCCACAAATTCCTCGATCAGTTGTGACCTGAGCCTCGGTTTGGTATAGATTTATGCCCGCACTCATCACCTGGGGACTGACATGAAAAGACTGTTCTTGTTGCTTCTGCTTGCGCCGTTCTGCGCCGCCCAAGCGACGCCTCCCGCGAGCAACGTAACCCGCTACACCTTGATGCTGGCGGGCAACAAAGCCGGATATGAAACCGCAACCCGCAACCCTGACGGCAGCCTCGAGCTTTACTACGAGTTCAACGATCGCGGTCGCGGGCCCAAGATTACGGAGCATCTCGTCCTCGACAAGAATGGCCTTCCGACGGAAATTCACAATAGCGGCAACGACTATCTCAAAGCTCCGGTCGAAGAACAATTCACAGTGAAGAACGGAGTTGCGAGTTGGAAGAATCGCGCAGAGCAGGGTGAAAAGAAACTAACAGGGAAGGCTTTTTACATAAGCATCAGCGGCACCCCACAAGAGGGTGCGGTGCTAGCCAGAGCCATTCTCGGAAATGGGGGTCGTCTCCCGCTGCTGCCTTCAGGCGAAGCGTCGATCGAACATCGCAGCGATCTCAAGGTCAACGTCAATAACCAGACGCTCACCATGAGCCAGTACGCGATTAGCGGCCTCGACTTCGCTCCTGATCCTATTTGGCTCGACGAGAAAGGTGAGATGTTCGCTAGCGTCAGTGGCTGGTTCGTGGTCGTGCGTGAGGGATGGGAATCGACGGTTGACTCGTTGCAAAAAGCGCAAGATGATTTCGACAACCAGCGGATCGCGAATCTCGCAAGTTCGCTGGGCCATAAGCCTGGCGGCCCTCTCGCCTTCGTTCACGCGAACCTTTTCGACTCAACCACTGCCACCGTGGTTCCCAGCAGCACTGTCGTTATCGAGGGCAACAAAATTACCGCAGTTGGTGGCGACGGCAGTGTTCCGGTTCCCAAATCAGCCCAGGTGATCGACGCGACGAACAAGACTCTAATGCCTGGTCTCTGGGATATGCACGTTCACCTCGGACCCAACGATGGCTTGCTCCACATCGCGAGCGGCATCACTAGCGTCCGCGATCTGGGCAACGATATCGATCAACTGGGGAAGATGCGCGCGCGTTTTGATAATGGAACGGAGATCGGTCCGCGCGTGCTGATGGCAGGACTCATCGATGGCCGCGGGCCCTATGCGGGGCCGACCAAGATCAACGTCGATAGTGAGCAGGAGGCACGCGACAACATCGACCGCTTCGCCAAGCTCGGTTATGTGCAGATAAAAATCTACAGCTCGATTAAGCCGGAACTGGTTCCCAAAATCGCGGAGATCGCGCACGCCCACGGCATGCGCGTCAGCGGACACGTACCTGCCTTTATGAACGCAGAGCAATTCGTCAATGATGGCGCCGACGAGATCCAGCACATGAATTTCATCTTCCTGAATTTCATGTTTGACAAGGTGAAGGACACACGCACTCCCGCCCGCTTCACCGAAGTCGCAAGTCGTGGAGCTGACATTGATCCCGCATCGCCGCAAGTACAAAGCTTTATTCAATTGTTGCAGCAACACAAAACCGTCGTCGACCCCACGCTGGTTGTTTTTGAAGGCATGTTTGACGACCGGCCAGGCAAGATGTCCGCTGTCTATGCGGCTGTCGGCGATCGCTTGCCCGCCCAGATCCGTCGTGGATTCCTCTACGGAGGTCTCGAAGTTCCCGAGGGCATGGACCGACGTTATCAAGACTCGTTCCGGCAAATGCTCAAGATGACGAAAGCCCTTTACGACGCGGGAATTCCCCTAGTAGCCGGCACCGACTCGCTCGCGGGATTTACTCTGCCCCGCGAACTCGAACTGTATGAAGCCGCAGGGATTCCGTCTCCCAAGGTTCTGCAACTGGCAACTCTAGGCGCCGCCCGCGTCATGAAACAGGACCAGGAACGGGGAAGCATCGAAGTCGGCAAACTCGCCGATGTCATTCTCATTGACGGCAACCCCGCCGCCCACGTAGGCGACGTACGAAGGGTAAAAACCGTGGTGAAAGACGGTGTGGTCTATCAGACCGCCGATCTCGACCGCGCCGTCGGCGTCCAACCCGTCCGCTAGGTCCAACTTGCGCAGGAGAGTCGGCCGCGTTTGCAGCTCTCCTGCCCCTCTGTCGTAAATCACAGACCCGTTGTGACGAGTGAACCCTAAACCGTGACAGTTATCACTGAACGACCGTTCGGACTGCACGACAATCCCGCAACCTGATCGCGGAAGAAACGCAAACCGCGCACAGGGAGGCCTGTCTGTTCATCCAAACCGGAGGTCTCCATAATGAGACGTTCGTTACGCCCTCTCTTGATCGCGTTTGCGTCCCTTGCATTCCTGGCTTGCCCTCTATTCGCAGCCGATCCTCTAGCCACGGCTGACAGCGATCCGCTGATTCAACTTCTCACCAGTAAGGGCGTGATCACGGCCGAGGAAGCCAAGAGTATCAACGGCGTTCCCTCCAGTCAGCAGCGCGATCGCTTGCTCACGCTGTTGCGTGACAAAGGCGTAATCTCATCGGACGAACTCTCTTCATTAACGGAGCCTGCCGCGTCCACCCAGGTTGCGAAAGCTTTAGTAGCTTCTACGACGCCGGTCGTTCCCGCGGCAGCTCCAGCTGCCATTCCCCCGCAGGAAACGAAGCCGAAGGGCCCCGTCGTCGTTTCCGCGGTCGCTCCGATGCGCGTGTTACCTGTCGATCCACCGGTTAAAGACGGACTGATCCCCGGCTTCAAGGTCGGTCCCGTGAAGGTCACTCCTTATGGCTTTATCAAGGCGACCACCGTTCACGATACGAGTTCTCCCAACGGAGATGATTTTCCGTTCCCTGGAATCTTTCTGAATTCGAGTTCGCTCTTCAGTACCGGTCCAACCACAAATTCGTCTTTCCATATCAAAGCGCGCTCAACCCGTTTGGGAAGCAATTTCGAATGGCCCGATATGTCGCCGAAGCTGACACTCACCGGCAAAGTGGAAATGGACTTCGAAGGCAACTTCAGCGAAGTGGATAACGCCGACATTTCCTCCATTCGCAATCCCGGCCCGCGTCTGCGCCTAGCCTACGTCCGCGCTGACTATGCGGCCGGAGAGAAATCGGACGTGTTCTTCGAAGCTGGACAAGACTGGACCTTGTTCGGATCCACCGCGCTACCTAACATTCTGGAAACCACTTTCCTGGGCGCATTTTCTGGGGACATCTGGGAGCGAGCGCCGCAGTTCCGTTTCGGCCTAGTGCAGAAATTGGGCGGCTCGCGCAACTTAAAGTTCTCGCCTGAATTTGCCCTCATGATGCCGAGCACGGGGCAAATCTACAAGCTCAACAACACCCTTGGAGGCTTCGAAGCGCAAATCGGGGAAGGGGAGCGGCAGGGCGCAGACTCTGGGCGTCCCGAACTCGAAGCACGTGCAGTCTTGCAATTCCAGCTCGATAAGGCCCCGGGAGTGGCTCCCGCGCAACTGCTCTGGTCCGGATATGAAGCCCGCCGTACCGCCATCACCACCAGCGGCAATCTCGCTTCGTCTTCCACTTTGCCGCTGGATATTCTGACGCAGTATCCCGCGGGTTTTACCAACAGCAGCAATCTTTATGGAAACCAACTTGGAGTACAACTGCCGACCCGGTGGTTCACTCTGGTTGCTAGCGCCTATCGCGGCGCGGATATGCGCTTCATGCTCGCCGGTCAACTAAATACTTTCTACACCGACACCGAAGGGCTCTTCAATGTGCAGACGGTTCAGACCGTCGACAACGTGGGCGTCGCCGGCGCACAGCAGCTTGGCTGCACGGTCAGAATTCTGGCCAACAACACCTGCACCAGTTCAGGCGGTGTTTGGCAGATTGCCCGCCAGCGCCCGGTCGGCGCGTTCGGAGGATTCGTAAATCTTGGGCTGCCTTTGTCTCGCTGGTTTAATGCTGATCCCAAGGGCCACAACGCCGGCTGGCAACTGTACCTGCACGCTGGCAAAGATCAGGTCGTACATCGCGATATTCAGAAGGCCCTGGGCATCGGGTGTACCAGTGCCGACGCCGCGACTGCCTGCAACGGCGGCATCCCGCTCTCGCAGTCGAGGTTCACCGCCGTCACTCTGTACTACAAACTCAACTCTTGGGCTACGTTTGCCTTCGAACAGTCACAGTACAAAACCCTTGCGACTCCGGACGTAGGCGGGCTCTACACCATTGCCGGGAAGCCCTCAAATTCCTGGAAAGACAACCGCACAGAATTCGGGCCGATCTTCAGCTTCTAAGCCGATCGTTTGTTGTTCGAACTATGTTGGCGCAAATGATAGGATGCCCGTCGCAACTAGATCGACGGCCGCTGGAAAGCGTAATTCAAGGGGACGCCCCGCAGGGCTTCCCTTCAAAGGAAGGAACGCCCATGAACGCTCTGCCCCAGGAGTTGCAGCGATACGAGGCCAGCCAGACCGAGTGGGATCGCGTCGCGGCCAGCAAGGAATTCAAGGATTTGATGGCGACCAAGAAGATCTTCATCGTCCCCGCGTTTGTATTTTTCATCGTCTACTACTTCGCCTTGCCCATTCTCGTGGGATACGCGCCGGCGTTCATGTCCACCAAAGTGATTGGCAACGTGAACCTCGCTTACCTCTTCGCGCTCTCCCAATTCTTCATGGCTTGGACGATCGCATGGCTCTACGTGAAAGCCGCAGGTGACTTCGACAAACTGGCCAAGGACATCATCGAGAAGGCCGAGAATCGGAAAGGCGCTTAACTATGTCAACGCCACTGGTCATGTTCGTGGGATTTATCGCCATCACGCTAGGCATCACCTATTGGGCGTCCAAGCGCTCCAGCGGAAGCAGCGCCTTTTTTGCCGCTGGGCGCCGTATCACTGCGTGGCAGAACGGCATTGCGGTCGCTGGCGACTATATGAGTGCGGCCTCTTTCCTCGGCATCGCTGGCATCATCGCTTTCCAGGGATACGACGGTTTCCTCTTCTCCGTCGGATGGCTGGTGGCTTATCTGACGGTGCTGCTTGTGATCGCCGAGCCACTACGCAACGCCGGCAAGTACACCATGGCCGACGTGCTGGCCTACCGCCTGCGTCCGCGCCCGGTGCGTGCGATGGCTTCGTTAAGTACGCTCACCGTGAGCACCTTTTATATGATCGCGCAGATGGTCGGCGCCGGCGCGCTGGTCACACTCCTGTTGAAGGACTCTGGCATCAGCTACCAGACGGCCGTGATTGCCGTCGGCGTATTGATGATCGTTTACGTGGTCTTCGGCGGAATGCTGGCGACCACCTGGGTGCAGATCATCAAGGCCATCCTGCTGATCGCGGGCACAGTGCTGCTCAGCATTCTCGTGCTTGCCCACTTCCATTTCAGCCTCGCGGCTTTCTTCGATGCCGTCGGCCATGTCACCTATCATGACAAGGGGCAAGTCGTGGTCAAGGACTTCCTGCAGCCGGGCTTGCGCTACAAGCCGCCATACGGGCCGCTCGACCTGATCTCCCTCGGTATGGCGCTTATCCTGGGCACCGCGGGACTGCCGCATATCCTGGTCCGCTTCTACACCGTTCCCGACGCCAAGACCGCCCGCCACAGCGTGGTTTGGGCGATGGTTCTGATCGGCAGTTTTTACATCATGACGACGTTTCTGGGCTTTGGCGCCGCTACCATCGTCGGACGCGACTTCATCTCAACTCATGGCGGCACCAACATGAGCGCGCCGCTGCTCGCACAGAGTCTTGCCGGAGACGTCTTCTTCGCCTTCATCTCCGCCATCGCCTTCGCCACCATTCTCGCCGTGGTCGCAGGACTCACCATCAGCGCTTCAACGTCTTTCGCGCATGACTTCTGGACCAACGTCATTCACAAGGGAGTCGAGCGCAAGCCGGGAGAAGAAGTCTTAGTCGCGCGTATCTCTGCCTTCGTGGTGGGAGCCATCGCCATCTTCATCGCGATCCTGCTCGGCCCTACGGCGAACGTCGCGTTTCTGGTAGCTCTCGCCTTCGCGGTCGCTGCTTCGGCCAACCTGCCGGTGATCGTTCTCTCGATTTTCTGGCGTCGCTTCAACACCGCGGGCGCTGTCTCCGGTCTTATCACCGGGCTGGTCGCTTCCATCGGATTGATTCTCGTGAGCCCTAGCCTCATGGCGGTCGATCCGCCTACGGTCGTGGGTGCGGCCCGGCATCTCATTCAGGCGAAGGCCTGGTTCCCACTCGAGAATCCCGGCATCCTCAGCATTCCCCTGGGATTTCTCGGCGCGTTTCTCGGCACCATGCTCAGCCATGAACCAACATCGCAGCACAAGTTCAACGAACTGCTCGTCCGATCGAATACAGGACTAGGAGCGGAAAGAGCGGGAGCGGCTTAGTGTGGGGACGGGCGCCCTCGCCCGTACAATCCGCTTCAGCGGACGCCACTCCGGCCCGAGACATTCTTCGCCGCGCGCAGTAAAATCGCATGCGGCGAACCAAAATTCAGAGGTGAGGCTCATGGCAGAAGCGACCGTCCCCGGTGTAAACATCGATTCCGTCCTCCAAGAACAGCGCAAGTTCGAATGCCCCCCGGAGTTCGCCAAACAAGCTCACATCAAGAGCCTCGAAGATTACGAGCGCCTCTATCGCGAATCGATTGAGCAGCCCGACAAATTCTGGTCGCGCATTGCCAGCGAACTGCACTGGTTCAAGAAGTGGGACAAGGTTCTCGACTGGAATTGCCCGTGGGCCAAATGGTTCGTCGGCGGACAGATTAATCTCTCCTATAACTGTCTCGATCGCCACGTCCAGACTTGGCGTAAAAACAAAGCCGCGCTGATCTGGGAGAGTGAACCTGGCGAGATTCGTACCTTCACCTACCAGCAACTGCATCGCGAAGTGCAGAAATTTGCCAACGTACTGAAATCGCTCGGTGTCAAGAAAGGTGACAGGGTTGCGATTTACATGGGCATGACGCCCGAGCTTCCCATCGCCATGCTGGCCTGCGCCCGCATCGGCGCGCCGCACACCATCGTCTTCGGAGGCTTCTCCTCGAACGCGCTCATCGATCGCATTCACGACTCGCAAGCCGTCGCCGTCGTGACGCAGGACGGCTCTTACCGCCGCGGCTCAGAAGTGAAATTGTTTCCCGCGGTCGAAGAGGCGCTCAAATCCTGCCCCTCCGTGAAGCACGTTGTCGTCTACAAACGCACGGGCAGCCCCATCGATCTGACAGCAGGACGCGACTACTGGTGGCATGACCTGATGGCTACAGCCTCTGACGAGTGTCCTGCCGAACCGCTCGACTCCGAGCATCCGCTGTACATTCTTTACACCTCCGGGACAACCGGGAAGCCGAAGGGCGTTGTGCATACCACCGGCGGGTATTCGGTCGGAACCTATCTGACAACAAAATGGGTCTTCGACTTGAAAGAAGAAGACACCTACTGGTGTACGGCCGATATCGGATGGGTGACCGGCCACAGCTACATCGTCTACGGCCCGCTGCAGAATGGTGCGACCAGCCTGATGTACGAAGGTGCTCCGAATTTCCCGCAACCCGACCGCTTCTGGGACATCATCGACCGCCATCAAGTGAATATTTTTTATACTGCGCCGACTGCCATCCGCACCTTTATCAAGTGGGGAGACGAGTGGCCGAAGAAGCATAAGATGTCGAGCCTGCGCTTGCTGGGAACGGTGGGTGAGCCCATTAATCCAGAAGCCTGGATGTGGTATCGCGAAGTCATCGGCCATGACAAATGTCCCATCGTCGATACCTGGTGGCAAACCGAAACCGGGCACATCATGATCGCGCCGATTCCAGGCGCAATCGCCACCAAGCCCGGCTCGGCGACGCGACCAATCCCCGGTGTGGTTCCCGAAATCGTCACCATGGAAGGCAATCCCGTGCCTGACGGCTCGGGCGGCTTCCTTATCATCCGCCAACCCTGGCCCGGCATGTTGCGCACAGTCTACGGAGATCCCGACCGCTACGTTCGCCAGTACTGGTCGCAAATTCCCGGTGCTTATTTCACCGGAGACGGCGCGCGCAAAGACAAAGACGGCTACTTCTGGATCATGGGCCGCGTCGATGACGTGCTCAATGTCTCGGGACATCGCCTCAGCACCATGGAAGTAGAGTCGGCCTTGGTCTCGCACGAGGCGGTCGCCGAAGCTGCTGTCGTGGGACGTCCGGATGAACTCAAGGGACAGGCGATCTCTGCATTCGTCACGCTCGAGCAGGGAAGAAAGCCGACGGCCGAACTGAAAGAAGAATTGCGCCGCTGGGTCGCGAAAGAAATCGGCTCCCTGGCCAAGCCCGACGACATCCGCTTCACCGACATGCTCCCAAAGACCAGAAGCGGAAAAATCATGCGCCGCCTGCTCCGCGAACTAGCCACCAACGGCGACGTGAAAGGCGACACCACCACGCTCGAGGATTTCGGCGTAATTGCGAAACTCAAAGAAAGCGACGAAGTCTAGTAGCGGCGGCGTCCCGCCCGCCACGATGAACCGGAACAATAGGGCTCTCTCTGTAGAGATGCAGCCCAGCTGCATCTTTTGTCCCACCCCGTTTGACGTCATCGTGAGCCCGCTAGGGCGAAGGATCTGGCGTGCAGCACTCCGACCCCGGGCCGTGAAGACACTGCGCGCCAGATCCCTCGCGTGGCTCGGGATGACGTCCTATGACGGGAAGGGCGTCGCCTAAGATGCGTCTCTACGAATTGGTTTCGTTGTCCTCGGCACACCCTCCTGTGATCGCCATCACTGCGCTCGGGTCGCCCCCGGACGAAAATCCCAACACCCGTCCGTTAGAGGAGCTCCCTCATGAGCAGCCCGGCCGTCACCGACCAGAAAATCTCTAACCTGTTGGCCATCGACGAAGAATACGCGGCCCCAGCCATCGTCGCCTCCAACTGCCTCCAACAGAACTTTGCGGAAGACTATAAGCGGTCCGTTCGAGATCCAGAAGCCTTTTGGGGAGACTACGCGAAGAGATTCGTCTGGTCGCGGCCGTGGGAGAAAGTGCTCGACTGGGACGGCGTCCATCACCAATGGTTCGTCGGCGGGAAGACCAACATTACCGTGAACGCTCTCGATCGCCACGCTAACTCCGAGCGCCGCAATCGCGCCGCCTACATCTGGCTCGGCGAAGACGGTAGCGAGCGCATCGTCACCTACGGACAGCTCTATCGCATGGTCTGCCGTTTTGCCAACGGCCTCAAATCGCTGGGCGTGAAAAAAGGCGACCGTGTCGTGATCTACATGCCGCTCACTGTGGAAGGCGCGGTGGCCATGCTGGCCTCCGCTCGCATCGGCGCCATTCATTCTGTGGTCTACGACGGCCTCGGCCACACCGCCCTGCGAGATCGCATCGAAGACGCGCAGGCCAAAGTTGTCATCGCCGGTGATGTCGGATTCCGCCGCGGCAAGACTGTGGCTCTCAAGCCCATCGTTGATGAAGCTCTCGACGGCCTTGAGTTTGTAGAGAAAGTCGTCGTCTACTCCCGACGCGCTGCCGAACTCAGCGGCAAGCGCGAGATCGACTTCAACGAGCTAATGAGGTTCCCCGCCGAGTGCCCTGCAGAACCGATGGACGCGGAAGATCCGCTCTTTTTGCTCTACACCTCGGGTTCCACCGGGAAGCCCAAAGGCGTCGTCCACGTCCATGGCGGCTACATGGTCGCCACGACTTACTATCTCGAAACGTTCTATGACGTTGGCGACCAGGATATTTTCTGGTGCACCTCCGACATCGGATGGATCGTCGGCCACTCCTACATCGTTTACGCGCCCCTCTGCGCGGGAGCCACGACGCTGTTCCGCGAAGGCGCCATCGACTTCCCCAATCCCGGCACCGCATGGGAGATCGTCGAGCGCTACGGCGTGACCAAGATGTTCACCGCGCCCACGGCTTTGCGCATGTTCATGCGCTACGGGGAGAAATATCCGCAGCAATACGATCTGACCAGCTCTGCGCTTCATTGCTTGCGCAGGAGAGCCGTTGAATCCCGAAGCCTGGCGCTGGGCGCAGACCTATCTCGCCGGAGACGGCAAGTGGGGATACGTGGTCGACAACTGGTGGCAGACGGAATTAGGCGGCCCCGCGCTCGGCACGCCTCCGTCAATGGCGATGCGTCCCGGCAAAGCTGGAGTCTCATTGCCGGGTTGCGAAGCCGATGTCGTCGATGAAGACGGCCATTCCAATCCGCCGGGAGTTGGCGGACGCCTGGTGCTCAAGCGGCCCTATCCGTGTATGTTGCGCACTGTCTGGCGCAACCCCGCGCGCTATGAGCGTGATTGGCAGCAATTCCCGGCTGCTATGTCACGGGAGATGTCGCGGTCAAAGACAAAGACGGATACATCTCCGTCCTCGGCCGCGCCGACGACGTGCTCAACGTTGCCGGACACCGCATCGGCACCGCAGAAGTCGAAAGCGCTTTAGTTTCCCATCCTGCGGTGGCTGAAGCAGCCGCGATCGGCATCCCCGACCCGCTGAAAGGCGAGACCATTAAGGTCTTCGTTCAGACTCGTGCCGAACACGTTCCTTCGGATGCACTCGCTGCCGCGTTGATTGAACACGTGAGAAGGGAACTGGGCCCCATCGCGACGCCATCAGCGTTAGAGTTCGTGACGTCGCTGCCCAAGACGCGCTCCGGGAAAATTCTCCGCCGCTTCCTCAAAGCCAAAGAGACCGGAAAAGACGCCGGAGACGTCTCAACAATGGAAGGATAGAAAACAATTGTGTGGGGCGAGCGCCTTCGCCACCTGACTCAAAACCTGAAAGTCGAAACTGTTTCTACTCCCCAGCCCCCACCATCACAATGGGCATTGTCGGAGTCGCCGATCCGCTCTCGGGCTCGACGGTAATGGCGAACGCCTTGGCCTCCACTCCCGCAGGCAACGGCGGATTCACTACGGTTGCGCTGCCATGAGCATCGGGCTTGAAGACTCCAGCCGGAATCGGATTCCCCGTCTTCGGAATCAACCACAACTCATACGCCTTCTGCGCGGGCAGCAGCGGCATATTGTTCGCCAGGAAAATCAGGCTCGAACGGTCTTTCAAGTAGATCGCCTTGCCTTGCGGCTGCGGAGGCGTTTTCGCGGCCACCAGTGTTACTCGTATCGCATCTGATGCCGTCAGGGTGGCAACAACTTCTTTTGCCTTCTGCAGTTCGGTTTGCGAGGAAGACAACTGGTCCTTCCCCTCCGCCAGGTCTTCTTCCAGTTGGCTGTTCTGCAAAAGCAACGAGCCCACCGCAAAGGCCGCCGCCGCTGTAATCACCCAGGGAATCCAGCCAAGCCATCCACGACGTTGCGGCTCTGCGCTACGCCGTGGTTCTTTCGCGATCGCGTTCATCAAGCGCTGCTTCGAACGCTGCGGAGGCTTCGGCCCCGCCGCCGACATCGCCATCAGCGCCATGTCTCCGCGCAACTGGTCGAGCTCGCGACGGCAATCGGCACAGGTCTCGAGATGTTTCTCAAGGGTCGCCCGCTCGTCTCCCTGCAACGCGCCTAGCGCGTACAGTGCGAGATCATCCGCGAATTGTTCGTGTACGCTCATGCAAATACTTTGCGCAAGGCCATCAGGCCAGCGCGAATCCGTGTTTTCACGGTCCCTAGAGGTTCGCCCGTCTTCTCTGCGATTTCGGTGTGTGTCAGGCCTTCAAAATACGCCATCTCTAACGCGCTGCGCTGCGGCGCCGGCATCGACCCCAACGCGCTCCTTACTTTTTCCATGGCGCGCGAACGCTCCGCGTCGCCTGCCATATCGGGCTCGACAGAAACGATGACATCTTCGATGTCAGTCTCAGGCTGCCGCCTGCGCAGCGAATCGATCGCACGGTTGCGCGCAATCACCGCCAGCCACGGCGCGAGGTTTCCCCGGCTAGCATCAAAGGCTCCGGGATTCCGCCAGAGCTGCATGAAGACTTCCTGCAGCACATCCTCGGCCGCGCCCGTATCCGCCAGCACTCTTAAAGCAACTGAATACACGATCGACGAGTATTTATCGTACAAATGGGCCATCGCGCTCTCATCGCCCGAGCGTATCGCCGACACTATTTCCACGTCGGTCGTACCCCCTTTGAACTCAGCGCTGGCCAAGCGGATTCTCTTCCTTTCTGAGTACGCCGACCGCTATCGGCCGGATTGCATCCGGAGGTAACTCGCCACGGGTACCAATCCGTTACTGCAATTACAGCGTACTGATGGAAACGGGCCGGGCCGCTGCCGGCCGACGCGTCAACATACCAGCAACCCAGCGTTCGTCACAAGCAGTGGGGGAGGAACGCCAGGGTTGCTGGATGAGTCTTTGGAATGAGTGTTGCCACGGGAGAATGGTGTTAGTGGCATCCCCGCGGCTTGCCCTTCGCCGCGGGGTTTTTCTCGAGAGCCGCGGCGCTAGCCCCCAGTCTTGGTCGCCAACTGCCGCTCGCCCGGGGTCATTTGCTTCCACAAGATTTCAATATCCTGCTGCACTCTCGCATTGGACGGGTCCTGATGAAGAGCTTTGGCAAACCAGCGATACGCGGTGGGTAGATCGCGATCCACGCAGTGTCCTGTCGCATACATTGCTCCCATGAGCGTCAGTGCGCGCGCATTCGAATGCGCTGCGGCGGCTTTCAGATTCTTTTGCGCCAGGTCGCAATCCTCTGGAACTCCATTGCCGTAAAGATATTTCTCTCCGTCCGCGACTAACTTGTCATCGCCTTTCAGGGCTGGCGCGGATGGCGTTGCCACTTTCGGATCAGGCTTCGGTTTTGGCGCAGGCGTCGGCGGAACAACAGCAGAGGCAGGTTGACTTGCATCTGCAGTCGACGACGAATCCGCGGGTGTATCGCTGCTTGCGGGCGGAGTTGGGCTCTGCTCCTGAGGTTTTGCCTCCGCCTCTTCAGCCGGTTTCGTTGCCGGAAGCGTTTCCTGCGTAACCACCGGCGGAGCAGGGACAGGCTTCGCTGAATCGGAAGGCTTCGGCGTGGCTGCATCCTCCGGCTTCGAAGGAGATGGATTACTTGATACTGGCGCAGGCGTCTGCGTCGTGGCGGTCGTCGTGGAAGCCGCTGGCGTCGACGTCGCTGCCGGTTCGGCCGATGTGCGCTGGTCGCCCTCCCAATGCCATGCAATGACTCCCGCTGCAATCACCAGCAACGCGAGCGTTAAGTAAAGTTTTCCGTGGCTTTTGGGAGATTCCTCCTCCAGCAAGTAGTCGAGGCTCGGTGGCGGAGCGGGTTGGGTTGCTGCGGGAGGACGAGCGCTCGGCGGTTCAACAGGCGCAGGTTCCGCGGCCACTGCCGGTGATTCCACTGCGCTGGGTGGAGCGCTGACGGGCTCGCGCCGGAGCGTAGCTCCGCACATCCCGCAGAAGCGGTATATGTCGCGGTTTTCGTAACCGCACTCAGGACAACGGATGGTCATAAATCTCTTACCACTATACCGATTTTCGCGAGCGCTTAAGAGGTTACCGTTGAGTGTCGTGCAAATGGATCAGGAGTCTTCGCTGAGGCTGCGGCAGAATTCCCGAAGACGATCGGCTTGCGCGGGCAGCAGGCTGATGAACTCGAAACCGTGAAGGAAACCCATACGGTGGCGTACGACAGCGCGGAGATCCATGGCGTCTCCTCCTGGAAGCGGCAGTTCCAGCGAGACGATCTCTCCACTGTTCAACTCGGCGCTGGTTACGGCGCCGAGGCCTGAGTCGGAAATCTCGGTGCAGCGTCCGTGAACACGAACGTATCCACGTTCGGCGAGCACGCGCACGATTAACGTCAAGTCGGTGCGGTAGCGCGGAGTGCGGCGCTGGTAGTCGCGTCCATCTTTGGCGCGGGCACTCTTGGGAGAAGAAGACGTCATCGATTCGAGCCTGCCTTCTTACCATAACCAATGCCGCGCTTTCTGCCTACGGAGGGGCGGGTTACGTAAGTCACGTGCCAATCGACGTAATGTTCCACGTGGAACACTTGTGGAAAATATTATAGCTATAAGTAATTCTACGGGAATCGGGAAACGGTTGGAAGGATTCGGGTAAGAGCGTTTTCGGGCAACCGGCTAGTCACAGGGAAGTGTGATAACGGAGAGGTGTCGAAGGATCGACCTCTACCGGTTGGCGGCGAGGATTGGAAGTATGTCGCTTGCATCGTAGGAATCTGAGGGGCCTTGCCGACTTTGAGTCCCACGTTTCGAGTTGCAGCGCTCGCTAGGCAGCCGCACGTTCCGCCTTGGTTTAATGCTCTTTCCGCTTGCCCTTGAGACTTTCTTCTCAGAGGCTAAAGCTATGAAGCGAAACATTTTGCACGTTGACACTGGGCGCTTGATCGACTACGCTTGCCCGCTGAATACGGATGGCGATAGTACGTCGCAAGTCGTAGTCGCTGCCTTCCTGATCGGGGTTCTCGCCGGCGCTCGGCGGTCGAGAGTCTGACCTGAACTGAGAAGGCACTCAAGTCTTAACCTGAAAATGTATTGGTTCCATGGGAGACCCGCTTTTGATTAGTGTGCGCAGCGCTTTCTACCGTTTCATACTCCTGGCTTTCATTGTTGGCTTGGGTTGTGCGCAACAGGCTCGCACCCAGGATGCCGACAGCAAATCGACGCCTGCTTCCGAGACAACAAAGAAGGCTGCGTCCTCCGCAGACCATGTGGTCATGAAGGTCGGAGGCGTGCCGGTGAAGCGGTCGGAGTTCGAGTCGACCATCGGAGATATCGAACCGCAGGGCGATCCGGACAAGGGCGAGGCTGCGGAGAAGGATCGTCGCCGCCTTGGAAGCGACTACGCCTCGGTGCTGATGCTCTCGCAACTGGCATTGGCCAACCATCTGGATACGACGCCCGAGATCCGCCAGAAGCTGGCGGTGGCCCGGCTGCAGATTCTGTCCGACGCCGAGTTTGGGCGCTTGCTCGACAAGAACAAGTCGACTCCAGAAGAACGCGAAGCTTATTACAAGGCGCATCTCTCGGACTTTGACCGCGTGCAAATCCGAAGGCTCTTCATCTGGAAGGTCGGGGAAGGTTCGAAGAATACGCGCGGACTTTCTTCGGAAGATGCCAAGGCGCGCGCCAACGCCATCCTGCAGGCCTCGGCCTCCGGCGGCGATTCGATCAAACTGGCGGAGATGTTCAAAGGGACTGATCAAGGCATCGTGGATGACCAGCCTCTACCCTTCATACGCGGCCAGCTTCCACCAAGTCTGGACAAAGCGGCATTCACCATGAAGGTGGGGCAATGGGTGCAAGCGGAGGATACTCCCGATCACCTGATTCTGGTGTATCTGGCGGGGCGCGATCGCCAGCCACTGTCAGACGTGAGTGCTCTGGTCGGCAAGCTCGTGCAAGGCGAGAAGATGGAAAAAGAGTTGGATGGCCTAAGAAAGAAGACTGGTATTTGGATGGATGAGCAGTATTTCGGTAAGGGAAGTGCGGTGACGACGGAGCCGACGGAGCAGCGGCGCATGTCCGGAGCACCTTCGAACTCGGGAAATCAGTAACACAAATAAAGGGGTGTACGCGATGAAGATGTGCAACGGACGTACAACACTTGGTTACCTTGCGCTTCCAGTCCTGTTGCTGGTAGCGTTCGCGGTCCAACCGACGCCGGCAGTGGCTCAGATGACGTCAGTGGGAATCGATTGTTCACAAATTCAGGCTCTGGGAATTCAGAAACAAGAGAACTTCGGCGCCGGACAAGTCCTGATTGAATGCGGACTGGCCCAGGGCGGACAACCGGGAAAGGCCGCAAAATTCCCGCTGATGCCACCGAACATCCAAGTCAGCAACCGTACTTGCACCAGCTCCAGAGCTTGCACCAAGAGCGAAAACATGGTGTTTGCCAACGTTACCAACCCTCTGAACATCGTGGTCAACTATAACGACCACAATGCCAACCAGTATTCGGGTACCTCGGTCTCCAATGATGGCGGCGTGACCTTCACGGAAATACTGCCTCCGCCCTTCGCCAGTGGACATGGCTCGAACTTGGGCGATCCCATCGTGGTCTACAACGCCAAGCTGGGCAAGTTCTTTGCCGGCGACTTGGCCACCGGCTGCGGCGGCTTCGGCGTCGGCACCTGGAGCTCAACCGACGGTACGACCTGGACCCTTTCGGCTTGCGCTCACAACGGCGGCAGTGACGACCGCGAATCCATGTGGGTCGACAACGAGCCCACCAGCGGAACCTATGGCCGTATGTACGTCTCGTACAACGATTTCACCGTGGGCTCTGGCGCTCTTGGCGTGGTTAGCTCCGATGATGGCGTGAAGTGGTCCAAGCCAGTGCTTGTTAACAATGGCTCAACCTTTATTCGCGACGTACAGATCACCGGTTCGCCGGCGGGCGCGACGCGTTATGAAGGCGCCAACAGCACCGTGTTCATCGCGGCCATGAATGAAGGTGGCGGCGGTTGTGCAAACCGTACCAACATGATGTACAAATCGCTTGACGGCGGCGTTACTTGGACCATGGCTACCATGGGCGCCAGCTTCAAGCCGATCTGTGACGCGCTCTGCAGCAGCAACTCGTACTTTGCTCAGGTCAATCCGATCATCCGCCACATGGGATGGGGAGAGCCGGCAGTTGGACCGAACGGCGTCGTGCACTATGTTTACGCCGGTCTGGGAACCAACGGCGATCCTGGCGACATTTTCTATACCAAGTCGACGGACAACGGCGTGACCTGGTCGGTAGGCAAGAAGCTGAACGGCACGGCAGACGCGGCGTTCAAAACGCAATGGATGCCATCGTTGTCGGCAGATGCCGCCGGCGGAGTCACCGCTTCTTGGTACGATCGTCGCAAGGCCACCACGAAATGCACGACGACCAGCGATCCGGGATGCGCCTACGAGCGGGTTCTCCGCCAGTCGAAAGACAATGGCACGACGTTCGGCCCGATCAAGGCCGTCAGCGGAGTCATTGCTCAGCCGACGCAGAACGATCCTTCGGTCGTAAGCTGCTACGCGGGTGACTATGACTACGACACCACTCTTAATGGCAACGCATTCATCACCTGGACCGACGGTACGCGCACGGTTGGAGGAGTTCATGTGCAAGACGTGGATTTCGCCACCGTTCCAATCCCGTAAGTCCGAGTCACAGCTTGAACAAAAAGGCCCTGCGCAAGCAGGGCCTTTTCGATTTGCTCTCCGGCCTGTGACACTCGATCCGGTCCCGTGCGGTCGCACGATTGTGTTCGCCCCAAAGCTGCCTTGCCCCGGTTGACCCTCCTACCTGCGGCTTATACCATCCTTGTCATCCGTGGCCCCCAAGACCCTATCGCATTATCGGATTTTGGAGAGCATTGGCGCCGGTGGTATGGGCGTTGTTTACCGCGCGCACGACGAACAGCTCGAGCGCGATGTAGCCATCAAGGTCCTGCCCCCCGGGATGCTTTCGGACGAGTCTGCGCGCCGGCGGTTTCGCAAAGAAGCTCTTTCTCTCGCCAAGCTGAATCATCCCAACATCGCTACCATCTTTGAATTCGGGAACGAAAACGGCACCGATTTTCTGGTCACGGAACTGATTCCGGGCGTCACTCTTGATACCAAGCTGAGCGGTGGACCACTTCCTCCGGAAGAGGTCATTGAGCTCGCTCTCCAACTCACCCAGGGATTGGCCGCAGCCCACGAGCAGGGCGTTGTGCATCGCGATCTTAAACCCGGCAACATCCGGATCACGCCGGATGATCGCCTGAAGATCCTTGATTTCGGACTGGCGCAATTAATACCGCAGCACGATGACCCGAATATCGCTGTCACGTTGACCCGCGACCTTCCTACCACGGCCGGAACGCTTCCTTACATGGCTCCAGAGCAGCTGCGCGGACAAGCGGCCAATGCGTGTAGCGATATTTGGGCGGCGGGGGTGGTGTTGTATGAGATGGCCACGGGCAAGCGTCCTTTTCCGGAAGAGAACGGGCCGATCCTGATCGACGGCATCCTCAATCGTGAACCGCCACAGCCGAGCTCGCTCAACCATCAGGTCTCGCCAGGGATGGAAAACATCATCCTGAAAGCGCTCGATAAGGATCCCGCAAAGCGCTACCGGACGATCCGTGAAATGGAAGTGGATCTCGAGCGGCTGACCGCGGGCAAGCGCCCTCTGGCGAAGCCTCGGCAGACTTCGCGACGGTACTGGATCGCAGCCATCGCATTGCTCGTCGCTGGCTTAGTCCTCGGCGAGGCCTATCGCTTCGGAAAAAATCGGGCAACCGAAGCTGTGAGCGGTCCGGTGAAGGCGCGGCGCTCCGTGGCCGTGCTTGGCTTCAAGAATCTTTCCACCCAGCCACAACAGAATTGGCTCTCCACAGCGCTCGGAGAGATGCTCACGACCGAATTGAGCGCTGGCGAACAATTGCGCACCATCCCCGGGGAAACCGTCTCCCGGGTGAAGGCGGACCTCTCCTTGCCCGACGCCGAAAGCATGGGAGAAGACTCTCTGAGCAAGGTGCACAAACTTCTTGGCACCGATCTGGTCGTGCTGGGGTCGTATCTCGACATAAACGGGAAATTGCGGGTCGACCTGCGGGTGCAGGACACTTCGCAGGGTGAAACTCTTGCCACGATTTCCGAGACCGGGACCGAGACGGAGATTTTCGCACTCGTAAATCGACTGGGTTCCGACTTGCGCGAAAAATGTGGGGCGGGAAGTATCTCCTCCGCCGACGTTGCGACGCTCGCTGCCTCGCATCCGGCGAATCCCAAAGCTGCTCAACTTTACGCCGATGGCTTAGCCCGCCTGCGCGCCTTTGATGCGCTCGGTGCGCGCGACGCGTTGTTGAAGGCAATCGCGGAAGAGGCCGGCTACGCTCCCAGTCACGTTGCTCTCAGCTCGGCATGGGAGACCCTGGGTTATGCAGCTAAGGCAAAAGAGGAGATACAAAGAGCGGCTGAACTTTCTGGCAGTCTGGCACGTGAGGATCGACTAGAGATTCAGGCCCGCGCTCACGAGATGAACGGCGAGCACGGAGAGGCGGTGAAGACCTACAGCAGCTTGTTCAATTTCTTTCCTGACAACCTGGAGTACGGCCTGGGCTTGGCGAAAGCGCAGATGAGTGCAGGCAATGCCCCTGACGCGTTCCACACGCTTGACGCGCTGCGCAAGCTGGCATCTCCGATGAACGCCGACCCGCGCATTGATCTGAATGAAGGGCTCGCCGCCGACCTCACCGGCGATCCAAAGCGCGCGCTCGCCGCCGCGGAACGTGCCAGCAAACGAGCGCTGCTTTTGGGCGACCGCCTCACCGCCGCGGCCGCGCTCTCATTGCAGATGAGTGTTCACGAGCAACAGGGAGATCACACCGGCGCGCTCCCTCTGGGCGACCAGGCGCGGCAACTGTATGAAGCCGCCGGTAGCAGGGACGGCGCCGCCCGGTTGCAAATCCAGAGCGGTGTGCTGCGAATGAACACGGGCGATCGCGAAGGCGCTGCCGCCCAGTTCCGCTCCGCTCTGGCCACGTTGGAGGAAATCGGAGACGAAGCCTTTGCGGCGCGCGCATTGCAGATGACCGCTCGGTTGAAACAAGAGGACGGCGACCTGAAAGGTGCCGAACCTCTTAACGAGCAAGTGATAGCTACGTATCGCCGAATCGACGCGAAAACCAAGCTGAGTAACGCCCTCTGGCATCGTGGAGGGCTCATGAAGCAACTCGGGAACTATCAGCAAGCCGAGGCTAGCCTAAACGAATCTCTGGGACTCGCGAAAACCGCCGGGCCAAGATCTTTGGTGTCGTCGATCCTTCTTGATCTGGCCGATCTGAGCACGATTCGCGGCGACTTGAAAGATGCTCAAGCCAAATACGACGAGAGCCTGGCGGTCGCGGAGCAGAACTTCAAGGGCCAGGTGCCCTCTATCCAGATGGCGAGAAGTGAACTACAGATGAAACAGGGAGACTTGACGGGAGCCCGTCGCCTGCAGGAAGAATTACTCAAACTTAGCGAAACGAATCAGCAGCAGGAAGACGTTGCCTATTGCAAGTTCTTGTTGGCCCAGACGGCGGTGGAAGATGGCCGCGCTGCGGATGCCGAGCCGTTGGCGCGTCAGGCTGCCGACGGACTATCCGGACTGGGATCACTCGACGAGGAACCATACGCGCTTGGAATTTTGATCCGCAGTTTACTAGCGCAAAACAAATTGCCTGAGGCCCAGCAGATCATGGCCAAGGATAGGGAACTCGCACAGAAGAGTCAGGACGTGCATATCCAGATGAATGTCGCCATTCACTCGGGACTCGTCCTGGCGGCAGCCGGCAAAACGGGTGAAGCGATTGGAACTCTAACCGCGGTTTTGGAACGCGCGAACAAAATGGGTTGCGTTTCCTGCGCGCTGCAAGCGCGCCTCGCCTTGGGAGACATTGAAGTCAAGGTAGGCAAACCCGCCGGACGAGCTACTCTGAACGCCCTGCAAAAAGAGGCGTCCAATCGAGGATTTCTACTCATCGCTCGGAAAGCGGCAGCCGCGGCAGGCTAAATTAGAGGTTCGGCTTCGACGCTGCGGTTCTTTACACTTTCGTTGCCAACGTGTTAACCTGATTGGCGTAACGAAGATAAATTGAAAACATAGAGACAGGAGTGCATCAGGTTAGTGCTAGCCAGAGAGCAAAAAAAGTCCCTCATTGACCACTACGCCACGCATCCCACGGATACGGGCAGTCCCGAAGTCCAGATCGCGCTATTAAGTGAGCGCATTGGTCAACTGACGGAGCACTTCAAAACGCACCAGAAAGATCACGGCTCGCGCCGCGGCCTTCTCATGCTGGTCAGCAAGCGGCGTCGCCTGCTCGACTACCTCAAGACGTACGATTCCGAACGCTACAAAGGCGTTGTGCAGAAGCTCGGCCTACGCAAGTAGTGTTTCCGGCTTATCTTCTTCCTGCTGTCCCAGGGACAGCGGTGCCCAACCAAGGAATCTACTTGACGGTGCGTTTCCGGCCAACGACGAAAATCGCTACTGGCATTCGCTCATCCAACGTGCAATCTGCCCAGGACGCACGCGCGTGCCCTCCTGCCCATAAGGAAACAAATCATGAAACAAGATGTATCCGTTGAACTCTCCGGCGGTAAACAAATCTCCTTTGAAACTGGAAAATTGGCGAAGCAGGCCCACGGCTCAGTCGTCGTGCGCATTGGAGACAACGTCATTCTCGCCACCGCAGTCTCGAACGCGGATCCCCGCGAGGGAATCGATTTCTTCCCGCTGACCGTCGACTACCGCGAATACACCTACGCTGGCGGACGCATTCCCGGCGGCTTCATCAAGCGCGAGGGACGTCCCAGCGAGCGCGAAATTCTGACCAGCCGGCAGATCGATCGTCCTATCCGGCCGCTCTTTCCTGACGGATTTAAGTGCGAAACCCAGGTGATTGCGTTTGTGCTATCGGCTGACACCGAGAATGATCCGGACGTTTGCGGTATCAATGGCGCTTCGGCGGCCCTGACGATTTCTGACATTCCGTTCAATGGCCCGATTGGCGCGGTACGCGTGGGGTTGGTGAATGGACAGTTCGTAGTGAATCCGACGTACTCGGAGATGCGCGACAGTTTGCTGAATATCATGGTGGTCGGCACCGCCGAAGGCATCGTGATGATCGAGTCCGGCGCGAAAGAAGTGAAAGAAGAGACGGTCGTGGACGCGATTGAATTTGGCCACACCGAGATTAAGAAAATTTGCGCCGCGATCAACGACCTGCGCGCGAAGGCGGGCAAGAAGAAGCGCGAAGTCACGCCGCCCGAGTTCGATGAGAAGTATTACAACGATTTGAAGAAGCGCATTGGCGCCGACTTGGCAGGCCGGCTGGATACACAAAAGCATCCCAAAGCCGAGAGCTACGAGTTGGTCAAGGCGCTGAAGAAAGAGTTGATGGCGGCGATTCCGGAAGAGGACGAAGAAGCGCAGGCCAAGCTGAAGTCGTATTACGAGACTTTGCGTGAGCGCATCTTCCGCGAGCAAGTGATCAATCAGAAACGGCGTCCCGATGGTCGCGCGTTCGATCAGATCCGCGACATCTGGGTGGAAGTCGGCGTTCTGCCACGCACTCACGGATCAGCGATCTTCACCCGTGGCGAGACGCAAGCCCTGGTCACGACCACTCTGGGCACGACTGACGACATGCAGCGCCTGGAAGGCTTCGAAGGTGAAGCCAAGAAGCGCTTTATGCTGCACTACAATTTTCCACCATTCTCGGTGGGCGAAGTAGCGTTCCTGCGCGGAGCGGGGCGGCGCGAGATTGGTCACGGTGCGCTTGCCGAGAGATCGATTTCTGCGGTGCTGCCGAGCGACGAGACGTGGCCATACGCGATGCGCGTGGTTTCCGACATTCTCGAATCGAACGGTTCGTCATCAATGGCGACGGTCTGCGGAGCGGCGCTGGCGTTGATGGATGCGGGCGTTCCGTTGAAGGCTCCGGTAGCCGGAGTTGCGATGGGATTGGTGAAGGAAGGCGAGCAGTACGCCATCCTAACCGACATTGCGGGCGCGGAAGATCATTACGGCGATATGGATTTCAAAGTTGCCGGAACGAAAGATGGCATCACCGCGCTGCAGATGGATATCAAAGTTGGCGGCATCACCGCGCAGATCATGCGCGAGGCGCTGGCGCAGGCACAACGGGGACGGATGTTCATCCTCGGGAAGATGAATGAGGTACTCGCAGAGCCGCGTGGGAAGGTTTCGTCCTATGCACCGCGCTTCTACACCCTGCAGATCCCGACCGACAAGATTCGCGATCTGATTGGGCCCGGTGGAAAGATGATTCGCAGCATCATCGATCAGACCGGCGTGAAGATCGATGTCGACGACAGCGGCAAGGTTAACGTGGCCTCAAGCGATGAGACCTCGGCGGCCAAGGCGCTGCAGATGATCGGCGACATCACCGCGACGGCTGAGGTGGGGAAGACTTATCTCGGCACGGTCTCGCGCTTGGCGGATTTCGGAGCGTTTGTCGAAATTTTGCCGGGAACCGATGGCCTGTTGCACATCAGCGAAGTGGCTGAGCACCGGATCAAGGATATTCGCGACGAGTTGAAAGAGGGCGATCAGGTGCTGGTGAAGGTGCTTGCCGTCGAAGGCAACCGCATCCGGCTGTCGCGCAAAGCGATTCTGAAAGAGCAGCGCGCGAAGATGGGCGGAGGCGAAGGCGCTCCGGTGGATGGTGGCGAGCCGGCGGCAGCTCCGGTAGCGGCTATGACGATCGAGGGTGGCGGGGATTTCGACGACGAGCCCGAGCCAAACTTCAATCGCGATGACGCGGCTCCTGTAGGGGGTCCCGCTCCAGAGCGTCCGAGCGGAGATCGTGGGCCTGGCGGAGATCGCGGCGGGCGCGGTGGACGTCCTGGAGGCGGTGGCGGCGGACGTCGTCGTCGCGGCGGAGGCGGCGGGGGCGGAGGACGCGGCGGCCATGGAGGGCATGGCGGGCCTCGGCACTAGAAGTCCTTTAATCGGTTAAGAAAGGCTGCAACCTCTGGTTGCGGCCTTTTTCTTTTGGTTTTACGCGGGAGTAGAGACATCGATTCTGTTGCGACCGACATCCAATCCCAAAGGTATCGATTTTCAACCGACTCCGTCGTCGCGGAGTCGGTTTCGACGAAGGGAAGGGCGCGGACCGCGAAATTCGCGCCCTTTCTTTTTCCGCAATTCCATCTTTCCTAAACGTTCCTTGAGTAAAGGCAGCAGAAGTGTGTAAATTCATGCTGTTCTTTTCAGGAGATGGCGATGAAGAATGTTGCAATCTTGCTCTCGGTTTTGCTGGCGATCGTAGGAATGGCGGTGGCGCAGGAGCATCCAGCGGTGACAGCGCAACCAAACTCAGTGTTTGTCGGAGCGGATGGAAAGTTTGAAACGAACCCCGACACGGCCGTTATTCAATTCAATATCGCGGACCAAGAAGATACCTCGCGCGCGGCTTATGATCACGCGTCAAAGAATGCCGAGCAGATTCGCGATATTATGAAGTCCAACGGCATTGATCCAAAGGCGGCGCAGATCGGATACCTGGCGCTCCAGCCGATCTATGATTGGAAGAATCCCAAACATAAGGTGATCGCCTATAAAGTATCGGCAAATGTGACTTTGAAGCTGAAGGATTTTTCGAAGGTGGCGCCGATTCTCTCGCAGCTCGCCGAAACCGATGTCAGCGAGAACCAGTCTATCAATTACACGCTGGAAGACATTGACGCGGCCAAGAGCAGAGCGGTGGAGGATGCGTACCGTCGGGCGCGAGCATCGGCGGACGCGATCGCGCGAGCCAGCGGACGAGCCGTCGGCGAACTGTCGTACGCTTCGGTGGATACGTTCGAGAATGTGCGTGTTTTCCAGCCAATGATGCGAACCATGGAAGCCAAGGGAATGGCTGCGAATGCTCCCGCTCCCACGGAAGAATTTTCTCCGCAGAGCGTGACCGTGACTTCACACGTTAACGCGATGTTCTCGCTCAGGTAGCGCGCGACCTACTTAACTGGCGGTGGAAGCCGGCTAGCGTCGAGCGGAACCTCGCGCTGAATAACCATTTCCACCGTAGTTCCAGCGTCAAGTTTCACATCATTGCCGCGACTGAGCAGTGCGACGGCGGTGCCTACGGCACCGCCGATGCCGGCTCCAACGAGCGCGCCCTTGCCGCCGCGGCTCAACCCTCCAACAACCGCACCTGTGCCGGCCGCAGTGGCGACGGTTCCTGCTTTCTCTCCGGTCTGGCTATCACCCTGGATGGTTCCTTCCTGATCTTTCACCGAAGTCTTGTCGACCCCTGGAGCGTTCTCGACCGAGCCCGGCAGCATGACCGTGTATCCGCTGGGATAGATCAACGTGGTGAAGTGCATTAGCACCTCGGCGCGACCCTTGATGTGTCCTGCGCGTTGGATGTGCGAAATGCGGCCCTGGACGTAGGTTCCGGCGGGAATCAGCACGCGGCCGTTGGCGACGATGGGGAACGTTGTTTCTGCATAAACGGCATCCCCCTCGTGGGTGGTCTTCGTCGAAATCGCATGTTTAAGCGCCAAGGGAACCTTGGTCCCGGCCGGAATATTGAATTCCACCGGCGTCGACGGAGCAGTCGTCCCAGGCGCGGGAGCCTGACCGAACGCCAGCGTTGAAAGTGCAAAGAATAACGTGAAGAGACGCATGCCCGGATCTCCTGAATGCGACTGACGGATGGTCGATAGGATGCGGCGGAGAGCAGGAATGGTTATTTCCCTTCGAGACTACGATCCGCTGCGGCGCAGCTGAGTTTCGCGAACGTTGCCCATAAACTGAGATTGCAGGCGCTGGGCGCAAAGCTCGCCGCAAAGGTGCAGGGTACCTTCCTTCTGGGCGATGTCCTCATCCCACGCGCACAAGTAGAGCACGGGCCGGTTGTATTCGCCGAATGAGGTCCACATCAGCCACCAGCGATCGCTGGAGCGCTTGAGTACTCCGCAATTGGGTCCAGCACAACGGTAAAAGGGAATCGGATTGGAATTGCCAGACATCCTGCAGGTCTCCGAATGGCGCCCCATATTCTAGCAAGTAAGCCGGCGGAGTCTTACGGGAAAAAGGACACTGGCCCGATCACTTATAAATTAAGTACTTTTGCCGGATTTGCATGAATTTGTCGAGGGATTCCTGCCAGTCTTGGGCGATGCGGCGCGGATCTTGCCCCTTGGCGAGGGCGTCGTAGACGGATTGATTCAGCAGAAGGTCGACGATCTTTTCAAGGTGAAACTGGTCTGGATAGAGCTTGTGCAGGGCGGCGGCGATTTCGATTCCCAGTTCGGGCGCATCAAGCGAGTTGCGATCAAGCAGGACGAAGTTCACCCCGCCGCATTTTTGTCCCGCGTAGTTGCTGGCAGTGGGAGTGAATTCGGTGGGGACGAATCGCACGCCCGAAATGTTTCTGGCGTTGAGATAGGCAGCCAGGTCGCGGCCCTTGATCCAAGGAGCGCCCAACAGCTCGAAGGGAGTATCAGTGCCCCTGCCGACAGAGATGTTGGCGCCCTCAACCAGTCCGACGCCGGGGTAAAGTGTAGCCGCAGTGGGGCTGCGCAGGTTGGGGGAGGGGTTGATCCAGGTCAGCCCAGTGGAGTCGAACCAGTCGCCGCGCATCCAGCCTTCCATGGGGACTACTTTGAGCTTGGCGTCGATGTGGCGCTCGGCGTTAAACATCTGGGCCAGTTCACCCATCGTCATTCCGTGGCGGACGGGAACCGCATGATAGGCGTTGAAGTTTTCTTTCCCGGGATCGGAGAGTGGACCTTGCACGAACGAGCCGGTCACGGGATCCGGGCGATCAAGCACGACAATTTCGGTGCCAGACTTGGCCGCGGCTTCGAGAAAATATCCCAGCGTGGTCTCGTAGGTGTAGAAGCGGACGCCGGCGTCCTGGATATCAATGACCACCGCGTCGAGAGTCTTGAGTATGTCGATTGAAGGCCGCCGGGCAGAGTCTTTCGCGCCGTAAAGGTTGTAGACGGTAATGCCGGTGGCGGCATCTTTCGAGTTCGAGATGTCGGTGGTATCGAGCGTTCCGGTGACTCCATGCTCGGGACTGAAAATCGCATCGAGTGATACGCCTGGAGCGTGTGCAAGAACGTCGATAGTGCGTTGCCCCTGAGCGTCGATTCCGGTTTGATTGGTGAGAAGGCCGATGTGTTTCTTCTTGTCGCCACCGCTGATGACGTCGAACTTGTGGGCTTCGAGGACGTCGATGCCGGTCTGCACCGATCCGTTTCGCGCCGCCATGCGGCGCGCGGCCGTTTCGGCTTCGTTATATCCCGTGATGGACTTAAAGCGCAGGGCTTCTTTCTCGCTGGGATTCAGGTTGAGTGCGGCGGTGGTGGCGGTCGCGATCTTCGAGCGCAGCGCGATGGCATTTCCCCCGCGAGGGTGAACTGCATTGCTGAGGATGATGATGTAAGTGCGGGTGGTGGGATCGATCCAGAGCGAAGTGCCTGTGAAGCCCGTGTGTCCGAAAGAACCAACGGGAAGGAGATCGCCGCGATTAGTGGAGTACGGGGTGTCGATGTCCCAGCCGAAGCCGCGCAAAACCTGCGCTGAGGGCGGCTGCTGCGGCGTGGTCATCTTCTCAACCATCAGTGGCGGCAAGACGCTGCTTCCCGACAGCAGAGCCTGGGCAAATTTTGATAGATCGTCAGCCGTCGAGAATAGACCCGCGTGCCCGGCAACTCCGCCCATGCGGCGGGCCGTAGGATCGTGGACCACGCCGCGCAGCATCTTGTTGTCTTCGTCGTACTGCGTAGGCGCGATCTTGGGTCGCCAGTTCGCAGGAGGCACGAAGCGAGTGTGCGTCATCTTCAGCGGCTTGAAGATATTCTTGTCGCAATATTGATCGAGAGTTGTGTCGGAGACATGTTCCACCAGTGCGCCCAGCGTGAGGAAATTGACATCGCTATAGAGGAACTTTGAGCCCGGAGGGAAGATTGGTTTCTCGGCGTAAGCCAGCTTCAGCGCGGTGTCGCGACCTTGCCAGTGCTCGGTCAAATCCAGATCTTCCGTAATGCCGGAGAAGTGGGTCAGCAACTGGCGAATCGTGATGTCTTGTTTATCGTTTTGCGCGAAGTCAGGCAGATACTTCGCCACCGGATCGTTGATGCGTATCTTACCGTCTTCGACCAGTTGCATCACGGCGGTCGTGGTGGCCACAACCTTTGTGAGGGAAGCGATGTCGAAAATGGTGTCGAGCGTCATCGCCTCTTGCCGAGGCTCCAGTGCGCGATGGCCGAATGCCTTGCGATAGATGACCTGTCCATCGTGCCAGATGAGAACAACCGCGCCGGGGATCTGTCCGTCGTGAATGGCGTCTTTGACGATGGAATCGACTACGCCGAGCCTTTCGTCGGTAGCAGTGGGCCGCTTGGAAATCGCAGCCGCCGAAGAAGTCAGCAGAAGCAGAGACACGATCAGACGGAGATGGAGAGCACGCAAAAGACGCTTCATTTTGATGAGTCCGTGGATGTTTCGACTTTACACAACCTAAGACACGCTGCTCAAGGGAGTCCTTGAGGGAGTGCCATTTGTGCCAAGAGCGCGGCTTTAACGGCCCCCAGCAAGTTTGCTATAACTCAGCTTCGAGTGTTTTCTGTGAGCCTTTGCTGAATCCAGGTACCAGCATGTCCGTGCGCTTGCCGATTCCCGCTTACGAAGAGCAGGATCGCGGTATTCCGCCGCGCATTTTCGGTTCTGCAAGATGCCATCGCCCAGCACGCCTTTCCCGCGGCGTCGATTGCCATTACCCATCGGGGCCGGTTGGTGGCGTTGAAGGCGCTCGGTCGCTTCACCTACGCTGCGGACTCCCCTGTAGTTCGATACCGAAAGCGTGTTCGATCTGGCGTCGGTATCGAAGGCGATCGCTACCACCACGATGGCGATGATCCTCTACGAAAGAGGATTGCTCGATCTTGAAATGCCGCTGGTCCATGTCGTGCCGGAGTTTGCAGGAGAAGATGAACGCCGGCGGGAAGTCAATTTTCGTCAATTGCTCGCTCATTCTTCGGGACTTCCTGCGTACGAGAAGCTCTTTCTCAGAGCGAAGACCAGAGATGACCTGTTGCAGGCGGCATTTTCGGTTCCTCTTGCTGCTGATCCGGAAACCAAGGCTGTGTACAGTGACATCGGGTTCATCCTGTTGGGACTGGCGCTTGAGCGCCTTGCTGATGAATCTCTCAACCGCTTCTGCCAGCGCGAAGTGTTTGGCCCGCTGGGCATGACGCGGACCGCGTTTAATCCGCCGAAAGCCTGGCGCGAGATCGCAGTCCCGACAGCCGACGATCAGTCCTTTCGACACCGCGTAATTCAGGGCGAAGTACAGGACGAGAATGCGAGTGTCCTGGGCGGTGTAGCGGGACATGCGGGCCTGTTCTCGACCGCGTCAGATGTAGCCATCTTCGGCGCGGCTTTGATCGAAGGTGGACAGCCCATCGTGCGCCCCGAGACTCTGGCACTATTCACGCGGCGCGAATCCTATCCGCCAGGCAAATCGCGAGCGTTGGGATGGGATACTCCATCCGCTCCTTCACAGTCAGGCAAGTACTTCTCGGCGAATGCCTACGGGCATCTGGGATATACGGGGACGTCTTTGTGGATTGATCCAGAGCGCCAGCTGTCTGTCACGCTGCTGACCAACCGCACGTGGCCGGACTGCCGCAATCAAGCAATCAAGCAGGTGCGGCCCGCATTTCATGACGCCGTGATCGAAGCGTCTGGAGGCTTCGCGGTGAACCGGCCAAAAGCTTTGAACCGCAAATCGGCGCAAAGAAAACCTTAGCCGCCTCAAAACCGAGCAGAGGAATCATGCTTCCGACAATCTTGATCTGAAGTCATCGCTTGAGATTGCGCGCATCATCAATTCGGAAGACTCAAAGGTTGCTGGAGCGGTGAAGCAGGGCTCTGCCGCAGATCGCAGAGGCCATCGATTGGATTGCTTCTGCACTTGGTAGCGGCGGGCGTCTGATCTATGTTGGCGCGGGAACCAGTGGACGAATCGCTGCGCTCGATGCGGTGGAGTGTCCGCCAACCTTCAGCACTCGTTCCGACGCCGTGCAGTTTGTCATGGCTGGTGGCCGGAAAGCGCTGGCAGGAGCGGTTGAAACGAACGAAGACTCGCGCAACGTTAGGCGAACGCGAGATCGCCAGAAAGAAACCAGGGAAGAACGACGTTGTCGTCGGCATTGCTGCCAGTGGTCGGACGCCCTTCACGATTGCGGCTGTTCAGTACGCTCGTCGCCAGGGAGCGCAGACCGTGGCGGTGACCTGCAATCGCAAGTCACCTTTGCAGAAGGCTGCGGATCTGGCGATCGTCACCGAGGTCGGGCCAGAGGTGGTTTCCGGTTCGACTCGTATGAAAGCAGGCACGGCACAGAAAATGGTGTTGAATATGCTCTCCACCGGAGCGATGGTTCGTCTGGGATTTGTCTACGGGAATCTGATGGTCAATGTGCGTCCCAGAAATAAGAAGCTTGCCGAACGAACCGTCTCGATCGTCGAGACAGGGTCAAAACTACAAGAGACTGATGCTCGTCGGGCGCTGCGGAAGTCGGGCAACAGTGTTGCCGTGGCCCTGGTAATGTTGAAAGCGAAAGTGAACCGGGGGCAGGCACAGCGAGCCCTGCGGTCAGCATTGGGTAATGTGCGCAGGGCGATTGCGCTCGCAAGTCAGCCTTAGAAGCCGTCCGGGCGGCCGTGGCCTATCGATTTCCGAATCTCGGGACGCTTCCAGAAATTCCCCGCTAGAATAGAACCGTACATTTTCCTCCATTTCTAAAGGCTTATTCAGATGGATAAACTTGTGATTCGCGGCGGAAATCCGCTGCTGGGCACGGTTCGGATCAGCGGTGCCAAGAACGCGGCGCTGCCCGCAATGGCTGCTGCCTTGCTGACAGAGGACACGGTCATCCTCGAAAACATTCCCCAGGTCCGCGATATTGAGACCACTCGCAAATTGCTGGCGGCGATGGGGGCCGAGGTCGAGCTGGGATATGGGCGCGCGCATCATCGAACGACGATTTCCTGCCGAAATCTTTCTTCTCCGGAAGCTTCATATGAACTGGTCAAGACCATGCGTGCCTCGACGCTAGTACTGGGGCCGCTGGTAGCGCGTTGCGGCCGCGCTCGGGTTTCTCTGCCGGGCGGCTGCGCTATCGGAGCACGTCCCATCGATCTCCACATCAAGGGGCTCGAGCGGCTGGGAGCGAAGATCACGCAAGAGCACGGCTACGTCGAAGCTTCTGCCGACAGGCTGAAGGGAGCCGAGATTGTTTTCGACAAGATCACCGTTACCGGTACGGAAGATCTGTTGATGGCGGCTACTCTCGCAGACGGCGAGACCGTGATGCAGAATTGCGCTCGCGAGCCGGAGGTCGAAGATCTGGCTAACCTGCTTAATGCGATGGGAGCAAATATCGAGGGAGCGGGTACGCCGACCATTCGCGTGAAAGGTGTCTCGAAACTTCATGGCGCCAAGCACCGCATCATTCCTGACCGCATTGAGGCTGCGACGTTCATCATTGCCGGACTGCTTACAGGCGGAGACTTGAAGATCGCCGGGTGCGAGCCAAAACATCTGGGCTCTTTGCTGCAGAAACTCGGTGAAGTAGGAGTGAAGCTAGCGGTGAGTGCTGATGCGATCCGCGTCATGGGCGATGGTCCGCTCAAGGCCGCCGATATCAATACCGAAGAATTTCCAGGATTCCCCACCGACATGCAAGCTCAGTACATGGCTCTCGCGACACAAGCCGAAGGCACGTCGGTGGTGACCGAGAATATCTTCGAGAATCGCTTTATGCACGCGCAAGAGATGGTGCGCATGGGAGCGAATATTAGAATCGAAGGCAGGCGGGCAATCGTGCGCGGGAAGACCCCGCTGAGTGCAGCGGCAGTTCTCGCATCGGACTTGCGGGCATCAGCTTCCCTGGTTTTGGCGGCGCTGGTTGCTGATGGAGAAACCATCATCGACCGTGTCTACCATATCGATCGGGGTTACGAGCAGATCGAGGAAAAGATGAAGGCAGTCGGCGCCGAGATCCGCCGCATGGGAGAGATTTTTCCGAAACGGCGGGGCGCCCTTGGCTAGAGGGCCCCGCATCGCCTGTTTAGTGGTGCATTGCGCTTACCAACAATCCGACACCGCTGCTGGCCGCGATGACAAGGAACACAAGAATGATTACCGAGAGAACTGCAATCTGAGCGACTTCGCCCATGCTTCTCTTATTTGACTCCGGCGCGTTCAAATCCGTGTAGACGTTCGTTCCCGGCATAAAATCCTCATCCCCAGATGGGTCAGTCGACAGGGTATTTCAGTAGGGGATCTTCGGCAAGGAGTCGAAATCCTCTACCGCCGCGAGCCGTGACCTCTAACTGATTGAGGCACAAGGCCGTTCGCCCGAAGTAAAATTTTTGCAATTCGGTGACTTCGCGCCGACAACTCGCCGCATGGGGCGTCCTAGCATCGCCTTACTCTCGGAGATTCAAAGGGAAATACGCCCTTCCCCCCGCAGACGCGTTTCCGCGGTTGCGGCTTCCGAAGTTAAGGAGAAGTTGACATGAGACGTTTTTCGCTTCGTACCCTCTCTCTCGCGGTGATGCTGGCATTGGGATTCGCGGTTCTTCCTGGAACAGCTGCCGCACAGTACCAGTTATCGAATCTGGTGGAAAATCTTCCTAACAAGGCGCCAAACACCGACCCCAATCTGGTGAACGCGTGGGGACTGACTCGCTCGAGCACGGGACCTTTCTGGGTGAGTGACAATGGCACAGGCCTCTCGACCCTTTACGACGGTTTGGGCAACATTCAATCGCTGGTGGTCAGTATCCCGGCCGTGGCTGGGAACACCGGTTCGCCTTCGGGCATTGTCTTCAATGGCGGGAACGATTTTGTCGTGACGCAGAACGGGCTGTCGGGCACGGCGTTTTTTATTTTTGCGACTCTCGACGGAACGATCAGCGGATGGAGTCCGAGTGTGGCTCTGAATAACGCCGTAATCGCCGCTGATAATTCCAAGGCTGGAGCCGTGTATACTGGACTTGCCATCAGCAGTGGCAAGAATGGAAATTTTCTCTACGCCGCTGACACCGTCAACAATCGGGTCGACGTCTACGATGGCAGCTTTCGGCTGATCAAGACGCTTACCGATCCGACTATTCCCGAAGGATTTTCGGCTTACGGAATTCAGGACATCAATAGTCAGGTGTGTGTCACCTTCGCCAGTACCGGAAACGCCCCCGGAGGATTCATCGACATCTTCAGCGAGCAAGGCGCGTTCGTGAAGCGCTTCGCCCAGGGAGGCACGCTGAACCAGCCGTGGGGAATGGCGCTGGCTCCGGCCAACTTTGGGCCCTTCAGTACTGCTTTACTGGTGGGCGACAACATTCCGGACGGCACGATCAATGCCTTCAATGCCAAGACTGGAAAATTTCTAGGACAACTCAAAGATTCCAGCGGCAAGGTCATTCACATCGATCAGTTGTGGGGGCTGGAATTCGGCGGCGGCAGTTCGTCGAATGGAGCGGTGAATCAATTGTTCTTCACCGCAGGGCCTTCCAACTATGCGAATGGAGCATTCGGAACGATCCAATTCACCGGAAAGTAAAAGGAAAAAGCCCCTCGAGTCGTTTTGACTGAGGGGCTTTTTCACGATTCGCGTTAGGAGTGAATTACCGCCTCCAATAACGGCGCGGTCCGTAGTAGCCACGATAGGCGTAATAGCGGGGATGCCAGCGTCCGCCAACCCAGTAGCCCGGTCCCGAATATGCGTAGGCGGGAGCGTAAACGTAGGGTCGAGGAGGACCATAGTAGGCGTACGGGCCCACGACATAGGGGCGCGCGACCACCGGACCCACTCCAATACCTACGACGACTCCAGCATGGGCTTGCGACGGAGTCATCACCGTGAGCGCCGCCGCCAGTCCCAACACCGCGAACAATACTGATTTTCTTAGCATTTCCGCACCCTCCGATCTCTAAGAATACAAACACTTCTAGAGTGCGAAAGTTGTGGGGTCTGGCAAGGCACCCTTCTGCAAGGGCTTACGGCTTACGGGATCGAGACCACCGACACCGTTCCATCGGTCATGTTTACGACATAGGCCAAATGGGTGATGGGGTCGTAATCGAGCCCGAGCGGAAACTGTCCGACAGCGGTTCTGCTTTTCACCGTGAAGGTTGTTGCGTCGATTACCGCCAGATCATTTCCGCTTTCTTCCGTCACCAAGGCAAACTTTGCGCCGGGCAAGTACACCGCACCGAACGGACGTTGCAGGCCTGTGACTGAGCCAAGTACGGTTCCGCTTGCGGCATCGATCACTTCGAACTTGCCGGCATTGGTGTCGACTAGACCTAGATGATTGCTTTGCGCGTCGGCGGCCACCGAGACCGGGCCGGTCAGGTCCAGCGGCAAGGTGTTCACGATGGTGTTAGTGCTGCCATCAATGACCGTGATGTTAGGGGTGAATGTGGCCACGTAAATCAAATTGGTTTTACTGATTATGTTCATGCCGAAGCTGCAATTCGGCACCGAGAGGGTGGTCGTAATTTTGTTGGTCTTGCCGTTGAATACGACAAGATTGTTTGTGGGATTACAGATGTAAACGGAACCGGTCGCCGGATTGACGGTCAGGCCGGTGGCGACCCCTGACTTGCCGATCTGGAATTGCTTGACCTGGTTCGTGGCACCGTTGATGACTGAAAGTTGGTCGGTCGAGCCAAAGACGCCGACATAAATACGGTTCGCATTCGCGTTGGCCGCCACGGCCTGCGGGAAGCTTCCCACCGCATCGGTGTTAACGACCATGTTCGTGGATCCGTCGATCACCGAAACCGAGTTGCTCCCGGCGTTGCTTACGTAAATCAAATCGCTCTTGCGGTCGACAGCGACCAGCGCGGGTGCGCTCCCGACGGGAATTGTGGCCACTACGGTTTGTGCAAATGCGGCACAGTTCAAAAGTAAAGCGATGGCGGCAACGAGCAGGCGGGCTGATCTTTTCACGGCTCGACTCCTTTAGCAGCGGGGATTTGCAAGGCGCGCGCAAGTATAGGCTGGCGGCCGGAGGAAACAAAGAGTGAAAAGACTGGCAGTCTAACGTACCCGCATGCTGTTCAACATCTTTTCGTAAGTAGGCCAAAGCGCCTGAAAATCCAGGTCTGGCGCGATAAAGACCAAGTAAAGAATGACGCGGGACTTTCCTTGAAAGGCCACCAGTCGCACGCGCTCTTTCAACGGCTTTCCTTTTTCCTGCACGGCTGAGGTTCCAAGCCAGTCAAGCTTTCTCGCGGAGCGGCCGTTGAGCGTAAAAGCCTGCGGACTGTTGGCGATGGTCATCCCGGGATTGCTCATCTGAATGTCGGTGGTCAACTCGCGCAAGGCGTCATCCAGTTCGTTGCTTCGTGTCTTCGGCTGGAAGCCGCTGACCATCACTCCGTAGGCGATGGTGCCGTTTGCTGACCCGCCGTCGGGAGAGATCGAAACTCCATCGCTCGCATTGCCGCCGATTTGCCAGTTGTCGGGATAGTCGATCGAGAAAGCGCTGTGCTGAAAAGTCTTGTAGTTCTGGCTGGTGATGTTTTCGGTTCGCAGGCGAGGCATGTCCGGAGGCGTCTGGAGCCGCCACGGTTTGCGGCCCGAGGTCGGCGAGAGATTTCTTGGCTGCTAGATACTCCGCGCTATCCATCGGCTTGTAGGTTTTTGGAGGAAAACGGGAAAGGATTTTGCCGATGTCTTGAGCTCGATTTCCCGGGTCGGGGTGCGACGCGAGGAACTGCGGCCCGCTACTGCCGCCAGATTGCTCTTTGAGCTTCTGGAAAAAGCTCACTGCCGCTTCGGGATTGTAGCCGGCGTCATACATGATCTGAGCGCCGACCATATCGGATTCGGTTTCAGCATCGCGGGAATATTTCATCATCACCGAGCCAGCGGTAAGAGAAATCCCCATTTGACCTAACGCACCGGCCCATCCTCCTACGCCTGCGCCCAACACTCCGCCTAGAATCGCAAGCGGTATCTGTGCCTTCATGGCCCGGCTCGCTTGTCGGGTCGAGTGGCGCATGACGACGTGAGAAATTTCATGGCCCATGACTGCCGCAAGCTGCGATTCAGAGGCCGCGTCGATCAATCCGGTATGGACGTAAATTGGCCCGCCCGGGAAGGGCAAAGGCATTGATCGATTTTTCGCGCACGACCTTGAACGTGTAAGGGAATTTGTATCCCGGAGCCTTCGCGGCCAACGATTGCCCCAGCTGATTAATAAACTTCGACATCGGATGGTCGGGCGGCAGTAACTTGAGCTGCTTCTCTATTTCTGCCACGCCCTGTCGCCCCAGTTGTATTTCCTGATCGATAGAATAGCGGTTTCCCGAAGTAGGGTTATCTGTGACCCGTCCCTTCTTCGGATCCACGTTGGCATAGCCCAGGCCTGATAACAGCAGGGCGCAGACTACAGTACGGGAGATGTGTCGAAAAAAAGGCGATGTCGTTCTCATAAGTATCTTGAAATAGGGAAGCATTTTACTATTCAACAAAGCTGATTTCAGCAGGCAAGGCCATAGGGGAAACCCCTACGCCGCGGGGAGACGACTTGTGGTAGAGTTTTTTCCCGACTGGCAGGTCGGAAAAGCGAGGGCCCTGCAAAGTCTCGATCCGTAAAGGAGAGTGTTTATGCTTAGCCTGCTCTGGGAAGCGCTCATCGGATTGATAGTTGGCGCGGTGGCAAAATTCCTGATGCCGGGAAAAGATCCGGGGGGAATTTTTATCACTATGGGTATCGGTATCGTAGGGTCTCTGGTAGCCACCTACCTTGGCCAAGCCGTGGGCTGGTACCAGCCCGGACAATCGGCCGGCTTCATCATGTCGGTCGCTGGTTCGGTATTACTGCTGTTCCTGTATCGCCTCATCAAAGGAAAAACTGCCCAAGCCTAAGTGTATTCCCCGCATCAATTCTGCTTAGCCGGCAGAGCTGACGCAGGGAAAAATTCAGAGGATCGCCGCGCTCCTCTGTAAGAACGAATCGCGGCGTCGACGGTGCACGACCGTTCGACGTGGTTCGATCCGGGCCCTGCAAGACGTACTTCTGTAGAGTAGTCAGCCCCGGAAGGTTGTATCCGACGTAGTCGTGATCCCACCCAATGGGTTCTGCACTCGCAGCGCGCACACATTCCCCCTAATGCGAAAGGAGTTCAATCCATGGGTGCTCTCGACCTAGTCATGAACGAAGTGCAAAGCCGTTTCGGTATCAGCGAGGCGAAGGCAGGCTCTCTGCTTTCCGGTCTCCTGTCTTTCATCACGCAACAGAGTGGCGGGGTCAGCGGTTTTCTTGATCGTTTCAAGAGCGCCGGCCTCGGAGACGTTCTCTCCGCCTGGACCAGCGGCAATGCGCGCAACATCAGCACCGATCAAGTGGAAAGCGTTCTCGGCGACAACACCATCAGTAACCTGGCTGCGAAGGCGGGATTGTCCTCGGCGACCGCCTCCTCGGTTCTCGCGTTCATGATGCCCAAACTCATTCAAAGCCTTGCTCCAGGAGGTTCTATACCCACCCACCTGCCGGCGGAATTGACGTCATATATTTCCGGTCCTACGGCGGCGGTCGCCACCGGAGCTCGCCAGGCCATATATGTTGCCGAGCGCGCCACGGAGAAGAGCGGTATTGGTCGCTACCTTCTTCCGATTGTCGCTCTTCTCGTCGCAGCCCTCCTTGGGCTATGGCTCTGGTCGCGGGGCACGACCACGACTGCGTTCAACGCGGACAACGCGGTTCGCATGGCGGGAGAGAAAGCAACCGCTGCTCTCACCTCGTTGAAGCCGGGCTTTAGCAGCCAGGACCTGGTTGGGGTTCTGAATCTCGATATCATCAACTTCGCCACCGGAAGCGCTCAGATCCCCGCTGACAATAGTGACTTCCTGAACAAAGCTGCTGTGGTCATGCGTTCGGTTCCCGCCGGCACGGTAATCGAGGTGGGCGGACATACCGACAATACCGGAGACGCAGCCGCGAACCTTCAGTTGTCGCAACAGCGTGCTGATGCCGTCCGCGACTACCTGGTGCGGCAAGGCGTCGACGCTTCAATTCTGACCACGAAGGGCTACGGGGACACACGTCCGATCGCCTCGAATGACACGGACGAGGGCCGGTTCCGCAACCGGCGCATTGAATTTTCTGTTGTGAAGTGAACGTTCTCCTTCTCCTTGGCCCGGGTTGCTCAGGCAATCCGGGCCTTTTTTGTACCTTCCGCAACCTCGGTTCTCGATCGCGAATCTAAGTCAGTAGAAGCAGGGCAGAAACGGTTCCAAGTAGCTGGGTATTACTGAAGGGCACTCCCCGAGGGTAGTTGACCGCAGCTTTGAGGGCTGTAACCCTTACGAACGGGGGAGTCAAAAGAATGGTGAAGTCCTTGACGGCGTTTGGCTGGTTGCGTGACCTGGTAATCGTTTTGCTGCTACTCGCCGGCAATCACGTGCGTCAGAGTTCGCCCACCATCGGCATCGTGATCATGTTGGGCGCAGTTGTGGTTTTCCTGGAAAGATTCTTGTGGCACTGGTATCTGTCAGGTCTGAAGTTTCGAGAGAACCGCTAGAGGTTCAGGACGAGCTTTTCGCGCTCGTCGAGTAGGCGAAGCGATAGAGTTGCGCGTCGATTTCCCGCCTGAGATCGTCCCAAATATTTTCCGGCATAGACAAAAATACTTTAACCACGTCCGGATCGAACTGCCGTCCCGACCAAGCTTTGATTTCTTCACAAGCCGCCGTGATGGTCTGCTTGGGTCGGTAAGGCCGGTCCGAAGTAATCGCGTCGAGTGTGTCGGCAACCGAGAACATTCGCGAGCCCAGCGGAATCTGATCTTCCTTTAACCCTCTCGGATAACCGGTGCCATCCCAGCGTTCCTGGTGCGAGTAGACAATCTCGGCCGCTTCGGTCAAAAACGGAATCTTTTTCAAGATCATATAGCCGCGGTAGCAATGCTCGCGCATGATAGCCACCTCTTCGGGATCGAGTTTGCCCGGCTTGCGCAGGATTGCGTCAGGAATCGCCATTTTCCCGATGTCGTGCAAGAAGGCGCCGCGAGCGATGATGCGAATCTGATCGGCCGGCAATCCCATAGCGCGGGCGATCGCGATCGTAAACGCCGTGACTCGCTTGGAGTGACCCTCAGTCTCTGCGTCTTTCAAGTCAAGCGCGTCGCCGAGCGCTTCGAGAGTGATGTCATAGGACCGCTCCAGATTGCCCATTGCCTTCCGGAGCTGTTCGGTTCGCGCTGCGACTAGCGATTCCAATTTCGTTTGGTAATCGCGATTCTCCAGCTTGAGACGGCGATTCTCAAGAGCTCGGCGAACGGTTGCCAGCAGTTGTTCCCGCTCAAACGGTTTGAGCAGGTAGTCGTAGGCGCCATTGCGAATGGCGGCCAGAGCTACCGAAATATCGTGTACCGCGGTCACCATGACCACGGGCATATCGGGATAGCGCTCTTTGGTGCGTTCCAGCAATCCAATGCCGTCGAGATCAGCCATCATCAGATCCGACAGCATGAGCTCGAATTCTTCGCCGGAATCGAGCAAGGCCAAGGCCTCCAGGCCAGAAGCAGCCTGGCGGGTCTTGTAGTTAGACGCCGCAAGCATTGAGGTCACAATCTCGCGGATTGGTTCCTCGTCGTCGACTACCAGGATTCGGTCCGATGGCATGTGTGATTTGAGTCTAGAAGTAATTCTACCGTAGTCCGAGGTGCCGAAAGTAACCTTCTAGATTCGGAAAAGTCACCAAAGGCCCGGGTGGCCATGCTATCAAGAGTAGGAGTACCGGCCTCAATTAGCCGCTATGAATACTTCGATCCTGGGCATCTGGTATGCGGTCGGGGACATTAGTGTCCCTAAGCTGATGGCACAGGAGTCGGCTGCGCTCATCATTCTGGCGGCCTCACTGCTGGTTTTCCGCACCTTCCGCGAACGCTACCTGCTGATCTGGATTCTGGGCTGGCTAGCCTATTTCGTCTCGCGCTGGACGCTTCGCGGTAGCACGCTCGATTGGTCCCGAGATCTGATCGCGATTTCCCAAGCGGAGTTCATTCTGGCGGTCTGCCTTTTCGCGGCATCGGTTTTTGTTTACACCCACGCACGGAAGTTGCTCAACGCATTACTCATCATCACGCTCGTGCTGATGGCGTTCGCGGTCGTTCGAGCCATGCTTTGGCCGCAGATGTTCATGCCGCGGGTCGTCTTGGAGGTAGCCTACCGCCTGATCTCCCTTGCGGCCGCCGTTCAACTTATACGCTATCGCTGGGGTCGAGGAGAGATTGGCCCGTGGTTGCTCGCCTTCAGCCTGCTCTTGCTGCATTTGGAGTGGGCGCCCCTGAACGTGCTCATGCCGCCAAGTCTGGGAATGATGGCGGATCTGATTCTCGGAATGAGCATGCTGCTAGTGGTTTTTGACGATTCCAAGATGCGGACCCGCCGCCTGGCGGTGATCAACGCACTCACTACTACGATCACGCGATCCCAGCAGCATGGCCCCATGATGGCCACCGCACTCGAGGAACTGAAGGGCCTGATGCGCGCCAAGGCTGCATGGTTCCGCCTTCTCGAAGGTGACAACCTCGTCATCGCGCAACAGATCGGACTATCCCCGGAATTCCTGCGCGATCGCAGTCTGATTCCTATCGACAAAACGGTGGAAGAGGTACTGCGCGATGGCGTGCCGACGGTCATCAAGACCGCGGCCGCTCCCGACACCATGCGGCCGTACTTCAAAGAGGAACGCTTCAACCATGTGGTGATGGTTCCAGTGCTCGGCAAGAAATCGCCGATTGGCATGGTCACGCTGGGCAGCCGGCGGCGTTTTTCTTACGCGCCTGATGACATGGAGTTCCTTGCCACCAGTGCTCATCAACTTGGACTTGCGGTTGAGAACCTGCGGCTGGTCGAGCAGATTCTGCGTTCTCACCGGCAGTGGAGTAACACCTTCGATTCCATCCAGGATCTGGTACTGCTGCACGATTCGGAGTTTCATGTGATGAAGGCGAATCGAGCCTTGCTGCAGCGGCTTGAGCAATCGCACTCTGACATCGTTGGACAACCCTGCGAAGAGGTGTTGCCGCGCGATCGCGGGGAATGGAAAGCGTGCCCGTATTGCCGGGGAGCGGAAGAGGCTTTCTGGGAGGGCGCTGATCCTTGCTTTGGCGGCTTCTCGATGGTTTCCACCTCGTCTTACACCGAGCAGAACAGCAACCAGCGCGGCACCATTCACGTCATCCGAGATACCAGCGACCGGCGCGTCGCGGAAGAGAAGTACCGTCTGCTATTCGAGCAAGTGCAGGAAGGCGTATTTGTGGCTACGCCGGATGGCAAGTTGATCGATTGTAACGACGCGTTCCTGCGCATGCTCGGCTACGGCAATCGTGAAGAACTCTCAGTCGCAAACGTAGACACCGATTTGTACGCGTCCGCAGAACAGCGGGACGTCTTCCGGCGGGAAGTTGAACTACATAACTACGTTCGCAACTTTGAAGTGACGCTGCGCCGCAAGGATGGCACCCAGCTCACGGCGATGGAGAGCAGTTTCGCCACCCGCGACGCCACCGGAAAGATCGAGCGCTACCAGGGCTTTCTGCTCGACATGACCGAGAAGAAGCGCGCGGAAGATGAGATCCGCCGCCGCAATCGCGAATTGAATGCGCTGAATGCGATGGCCGTGATTGCGACGCAGTCGTTCGATCTGGACGAAATCCTAAACCTGACGCTGCGTCAGGTGATCACGCTCCTGGGAGCGGAAACCGGGTCGGTCTATCTCTCCGACACCGACGAGACCACCTTCCGCCGACGAGCCGGGTGGGGACAGCGCAGCGCCGATCGGGCGAAGTTCTCGGAAGTGAGGTTACCTGACTTCGGCGATCTGGTTACACGCTCAAGAACCGAAGTCCTCACGCCTGAATATCTGCCGCATCTGCCACCGGTGCTCGCGGAATTCATTCGAGCCGACAATTTGCAATCGTGGATATGGGTATTGCTGTGGAGCAAAGACAAGCCTATCGGCATCATGGGCATCAGCAGCCGCGAGTCGCGCGAATACACCAGCAACGATGAAAACCTGCTGGTCGCGATCGGCCGCCAGTTGGCTACCACGGTCGAAAAGGTTCGCCTCTACGAAGAAACGTGCCGCGCTTACGAAGATCTGCGCCGCACCCAGGAACAGTTGCTGCAAAGCGAGAAGATGTCAGCGGTGGGTCAGTTGATTGCCGGAGTCGCCCACGAACTGAACAATCCGCTCACCGCGATCCTGGGGTATGCCCAATTACTGGAAAGTGAAGACCTGCAGGATAGAGCCTCCGACTTTGTCAAGAAGCTCTTCAAGCAGGCGCAGCGCACTCATCGCGTTGTGCAAAACCTGCTGTCTTTCGCGCGTCAGCGCAAGCCACAGAAGCAGCAAGTCGATATCCGCAAAGTAGTCGAGGAAACACTGACGCTGCGGGATTACGACCTAAAGGTAAACGACATTCACCTGGATCTCAAGGTCGAGAGTGACGTTCCTCAGGTGGTCGCCGATCCGCATCAACTCGAGCAGGTGTTCCTCAATATCATTAACAATGCGGTGGACGCCATGCTCGAAGCTGGCGGCGGCGGTAATCTAAACGTGCAGGTCTACACCAAAGATCAGCAGGTGTGCGCCGAGTTCCGCGATTCGGGACCCGGTATCAAGGAACTCAACCGCATCTTCGATCCCTTTTACACCACCAAGACAGTGGGCAAGGGGACTGGCCTTGGCTTGAGTATCTGCTACGGCATTATCAAAGAGCATGGCGGCGACATCTCCGCCCACAATTCGCCTCAGGGCGGGGCGATCGTGGAAGTGCGACTCCCGGCCGCGGAACATACCGCGCACACCGAGAGCGTTACCGCCGTGCCGCGCAGGGAGTTCGCGATTTCCGGGCGCGTGCTTCTGGTTGAAGACGAAGAGGCGGTGCTCGAGTTCGAGCGCGACGTGCTTACCGGCGCCGGAGCTCAAGTGGTTACCTTGATGAATGGCGAAGAAGTGAAGGCCCGACTAGTCCAGGAGTCTTTCGACGCGCTGATCATGAACGGCAAGATGCCGGGTGGCTGGAGTATTCCCGAGGTTTATCGCTGGATCGAGCAAAATGCTCCGGGGATGGAACGGCGCCTGCTCTTTACCTTCTCAAGCGTCGCTGAGCCTGAGGTCCGGAGTTTCCTGCAAGAGAAGAACATACCGTCTCTGGTGAAGCCTTTCGAAGTCGCGGACCTCATCGCGCAAACGCGCCGCCTGCTTCCGAAGGCGCAGGCCGCGGGCGCCAGCTAACCAACTCACAGCGTGTCTTTCAAGAGACGCGTAAATTCCTTCAAAGCATTCTCGTTCCGCCGGTACCAACGCCACTGGCCAACTTTGTGAGCCTCCACCAGCCCGGCTCGCTTCAGAATCGACATGTGATGCGAGATCGTAGGTTGCGACAGCTTCACGCGCAATTCGATGTCGTAGGCGCAAAGCCCGGTTTCCCTTCCGATAGAACAACCGCCGCGCTCTTTGAGGGCTTCAAGGATCCGCCTTCGCGTCGGATCGGCAATCGCGTGCAGCGCCCGATTCAAGAGCTGTTCAGAATTGTCCATGATCACATAGGAATAAACGGTAGATTGAGCGCTGTCAATCTTCGATCGGCCGCGGGAACTCACAGGTTGCACAAGCACCGGTGTAGCGTGTATGAAGGCAAAAGCCCTAGGGTCTGAAGTCAGAGGTCTGAGGTCCGCCCCTATGCTCTTCGAAGGAAACGAACGCAAACGACGCGAACAACAGATGAAGGAAGAGGGACGGTTGCCTCCGGGGCAGTCTCTCACCTTGAAGTGGCCGGTTTTGCAGTACGGCTCGGTACCGCGCTTCGATCCCGAGCGATGGGATTTCCGCGTGTACGGGCAGGTGGAGACCCCGCTGACGCTGTCGTGGAAGGATTTCAACCTGCTGCCGAAGTTTGAACACACCAGCGACTTTCATTGCGTGACCCGTTGGAGCCGCTTCGACAACCGCTGGAACGGGGTTGCTTTCCGCGAAATCCTGCGGCGGGTGCACCCCTTGCCGGCTGCTCAGTACGTTCTTGTGCACGCGGAGCAAGGCTACACGGCCAACGTTCCACTCGCGGATCTGGACCAGGACGAAGTACTACTCGCGACCCATCATGATGGCGAGCCGTTGTCGGCGGATCACGGTTATCCGCTGCGTCTTATTGTTCCGCATCTCTACGCGTGGAAATCAGTGAAGTGGGTGCGCGGGCTGGAATTTCTGGATCACGACACTCCGGGATTCTGGGAGCAGAACGGGTATCACATGTACGGAGACCCGTGGAAGGAGCAGAGGTTCAGCTCATAAATTACTTTTTCAGAATTGGATTGTATCCGTCGCTGACCAGCTTGGCGCGCATTCCTTCCGCGTCCTTGATATCGGAAAAAGGTCCCACCTGGACGTGAAACAACTTGTCGGCAGACCCTCCCGCAGTGAAAGCCGGATACTGTTTCTTCTTGAGAGCATCTACCAGGGCTTGCGCATCCTCTTGTTTGCTGACCGCCGCTACCTGCACGAAATAGCCACTGGTTGATGGTGCGGCTACTGGATCGGCGGCCACCGGCTTTGTTTCCGCCAAAGGCGCCGGTGTGTCGGCAGCCTTCGTAGCGGGCTCGTTCGGAATCGAAGCTGTGTCGGAGTCTTTCTGCTCCACGGCTTTGTAGAACGTGAGGTTCGAAGGCGCGCTGGCTGGTTTCACGGCAGACGGGCGAACTGCGGGGTTCGCGCTGGCGACTGGAGTAGCCATGTCGGCATTTATGGGCTTGACCGAACTTCGTCCGAGGGAAAACCCCGTGCCGAAGAACACCGCGCACAGCGCGACCAGCCCAAAAAATAAGGTCAGCATCTTGCCCGTGCCTAACGTGATTTCCGTGTCCTGAGAAGTTGCCATGTAAACCTCGCGTTAAGTTCCTTGCTTTGCCGCCGGAGGCTGCGGATCCTCGCCGGCAGCTTTCGTGATGAGCCTCTGAATTCCCGGGAAGAAGTCCACTGGAACCGGGAAAATCACCGTCGTGTTCTTCTCCACGCCAATCTCGGTAAGTGTCTGCAAGTAACGCAATTGCACGCTGACCGGTTCGGTCGCCAATAGTTTGGATGCGTCCACCAGCCTCTGTGCGGCCGAAAACTCGCCCTCGGCGTGAATGATCTTCGATCGCTTTTCGCGTTCGGCTTCGGCCTGTTTGGCCATGGCGCGCAACATGCTTTCGGGCATGTCTACCTGCTTCACCTCGACGTTAACCACTTTCACTCCCCAGGGAGCGGTGTGGGTGTCGAGAATGCTTTGCAGCCGCAGATTGATCTTGTCGCGATGCGCCAGAAGTTCGTCGAGTTCCTGCTCGCCGAGTACAGAGCGCAGCGTGGTCTGAGCAAACTGGGACGTCTGGTAGACGTAATTTGATACTTCGACCACAGCCTTGCGAGGCTCGATGACGCGCAGGAAAATCACCGCGTTTACTTTCAGAGTGACGTTGTCACGGGTAATGATGTCCTGCGGAGGTACTTCCAGAGCTTCTTGCCGAAGAGATACGCGGACCATGCGATCGAGAGGCACGAATACAAAAACAAGGCCGGGTCCTTTGGCGGCTGGCAAGAGGTGTCCCAGCCGGAAGATCACTCCCCGTTCGTATTCCGCGAGAATCTTGATCGAACTCAGGATGTAGAGTGCGACGATGATAAGTACGATTGTTACGAAGCCGAATCCGATTTCCATCTTCGCCTCCAGGCTTCGCAGTACAAAGCCTTCCTGAGGCGGATTGTATCGTAATTACTCGGGGAAGCGCTGTGCTTGAGCGACCAGGGGGTTGCCGCACTAGATTCGAGACGGCGAGACCGTCGGCGGTCTGCGTCGGGTCGACGGTAAGCTCAAGGCCCTCCACCTTGCGCACCACGACCGCTTCTCCGGCCGGCAGAGGCACAGTCGATACCGCATTCCAGATCTCTCCGTGAACAAAAACCTTGCCTGCAGGCGAGAGCGCGGTCTGCGTGATTCCGACTTCTCCGATCAAGCCTTGAATGCCAGTGACAACTTTGTTGTGGCGCGCTCGCAGGGCGAGGGTCATCAGAAAAACTGTGATGATTCCTATCGGAATGCTGATGGCGAGTGCGGTCAATAAGTGCACTCGCATTTCGGGGATTGGCGCATCGACTAACAGCAAGCCGCCAAGCACCATGGTCGCGATCCCGCCGACGGCCAACACGCCATGAGTCACAAATTTGGCCTCTAAAGCGAACAAGACGAAAGATGCCAAAATGAGGACTACAGCCGCGAAACGGGTGGGCAAAAGATTCAGCGCGAAGATTGCCAGGAGTATGAAAACCACGCCGACCGTTCCCGGAACGACTGCGCCAGGATGGTTGAATTCCGCATACAGAGCAAGCGCGCCGATCGCTAGCAGAATGAAAGCCACATTCGGATCCATCATGTAGCCGAGAATGTGTTGCTTCAACGTCATGTCGTAATTGCGAATCGGCTCGTCTGCTAACTTCAGAGAAGTATTCTCTCCGTTGAAACGCTTGATCGGTTTCCCTTGAATTTGTTTGAACAAATCCTCTTCGTTCGTCGCCACATAATCGATCAGATGATCTTTGAGGGCTTCTTGATCGGTGAATGATTTCGACTCTCTAACCGTGGTCTCAGCGATGTCGACGTTTCGTCCGCGCTTCGAGACCACCGACCGCATGAGTGCCGCCGAGTCGTTCTCGATCTTGGTCTTCATGATGTCATCCATCTTGCCGCCACCGAGAGTCACGGGATGGGCTGCCCCGGTGTTCGTGCCGGGAGCCATCACTGCTACATCGGCGCTCTCAAGAATGAAGAATCCCGCAGAAGCCGCGCGGCTGCCGCTGGGCGTGACATAAATGATGACTGGCACCGGCGATGCCAGAATTTTCTCGATAATCTCGCGAGTCGAGTCGAGCAGGCCGCCAGGAGTGTTAAGCTCGATCAATAGCGCGTCATCGTGATTGCGTGCAGCCTCGTCAATTGCTCGCCCAATGTACTCCTCGCTAATGGGTTGGATAGTGTCGTTTAAAACGATTTTCAGGACTTCGGCGCGTGCGGAAGCACTCAGAGTTGATACCAGTAACATCAGGATCAATGCGCGTAACATTTTCATGGATGTGGCAGCGGCTGCGCTTTCTCCGCGAGCTTGGCTGCGACCGCACGCTTCAGGGCCAAGGCCTGGCCGTTGTTCGGATCCAAACGCAATGCCTGGTCCACGTTCGTGGCCGCCTCGTCGGTCCTATTGTCTCTCAAATCGAGCCTCGCCAGCACCAAGAAGGCATCCGCGGACGGTTTCAAGCGCAGTGCCGCCTCGGCTTCCGCGCTCGCTCCGGCGGGATCGTTATTGGTCTCAAGCACCCGGGCCAATCCGGTATGGGCGGCAGCGTTCGACGGCGAAAGCGAGATGGATTCGCGGAATTCCTTTTCCGCTTCGGAGAGGAATCCCTGATTCAGGAATTGTTGTCCGCGATCGGCGTGATACTGCGCGTGCGTCTTTGGATCGGTTTTGGCGAGCCGCTGTTCCGCGGCCTCGTTCAGCTTAAACGCCAGTTGCCGAAATGTGCCTTCCTCGTAGTTCGCACGAATGCGTTCGAGCGGCACCCGGGCATTTACTGCGTTCGGCCTCTGCTGAATGCGGTTGGTGGCCTCGCTGTTTACGCTATCGAGAAGCGACTTTGCCTCCGCATCGTCAGGACGCAACCCGAGAACATCGTGCAACTGTCTTGTCGCCCCGGCTAGATCGCCTGAGCGATATAGAGCAACTGCAAGGTTGAAGTGATAATCCGCGTCGTTGGGGTCGGTTTCGCTGGCCTTCTGAAAATAGTCGGCAGCAGTTTTTTCATTCCTTCGCGACTGCGCTACGCCGAGGTTGTTATAGACCTCGGGCAAAGGCATGCGAGCCGCCACGAATCCGAAAGCATTTTCCGCCCTTGGAAAATCACCTTGGTAGTAAGCGGATAGGCCTAGAAAAAAATTCGCTGCGCGGGCCAAGGGATCATTTTGCGGAACTCGGCCCAGTGTGGAGACGGCCTGATCATATTGGCGCTGCTGATAGTACGTCTTTCCCAGTTGCAGCAGGGCGTCTGGATAACTTGGATTCAGTCTTAGCGCCTCGCGGAAACGCCGGATTTGATCCTGCGGATTTGACGCAGTGACACCACGCACATAGTTTTCAAAAGCATCCAGCCGAATCGGCGCTGCGGTTGAGGTGAACGCTTGTTTGGAGACGGGAAAAGTCGGATGTAGCGTCTTCAGGATATCCCAAGCCAGAGCCGTCTCAATCTCGATTAATTGCACCAACGGACCGGATTCCGTGATCTGAGGCAGCAGCCTCTCGCGGCGCATATCAAGCAACTGGGCATTCGCGGTAAAGATTTGTCCATCGAACGTATAAGAGCCAAAGATTACAACGTCGGCATCAATCTGTTCGGCGACGCGATAAATCGTGGCGTGCGAGGGGTGGATGTCGATGGGAATTCCGATGCGATCGTAAGCTCGCAAGCGGTCTTCGCGAGTTAAAACATAGAGGTCGGGAGACAGCACGCGTTCTTCGAGTAGTTCGGGGAACGATTCGCTGATCCATTCGAGACCGGGTGCGTTTGACCGATTCTCAAACGGAAAGACCACCACCGTTTGCCCGATCGGACTCGCGTTTTGCGCAATCCCGACCCCGGTGGCGATGGCAAACAACCCAACCACAGCAATCAGCCGGAGGCATTTCAAGATGAATCAATTATAGCGATTGCTGCGATCCTGGATGTGACTTCACGTCGCTCAAGCGCGCTTCCGTTGAGCTTCTTCCGTTTCTTCATTCAGAGCCGACCAACTGGCCAGGTTCTGATCTCCAGTAATCAGGCGCGCGCCCCGCTCATACGTGAAATAGGACCAGGCCCATTGGATAAGCACGATGATGCGGTTGCGGAAACCGATAAGGAAGAAAATATGTATGAACAGCCATGACAGCCACGCGATGAATCCGGAAATGTGAATCTTGCCGAACTGCGCGACGGCTGCCGCTCGCCCAATGGTGGCAAGGCTGCCTTTGTCCAGGTAGTGAAACTCCTTCCGCGGTTCGCCGCGCAAATCGCGGGCAATGTTTGCCGCCGTTGCGGCGCCCTCTTGCATTGCGACCGGCGCCACGCCAGGCAAAAGCTTGCCTTCTTTGTCTTTGAGCGCTGCCAGATCGCCGATAACAAAAACTTCGGGATGGCCCGGCACGCTCAGATCCGGATTGACCATCACCCGGCCTGCTCGATCGATCGGTACTCCCAGCTTTTTTCCCAGCGGCGAAGCTGCCACTCCTGCCGCCCAGAGCGTCACCACCGAAGGAATCTTTGTAGTGCCCATGTCCACCGCGGCCTCTTCTACGTTGGTCACCATCGCCGAGGTGTGAACCTCGACCCCCAAACGCTTCAGTTGTTCCTCGGCGCTGCGCGACAGATCTTCAGGATACGCAGGCAGCACACGCGGTCCGCCTTCGATCAGGATGATCCGCGTGCGCTTGGGATCGATGGTGTGGAATTCGTTGGTCAGCACCTGTCGCGAGATCTCGGCGAGCGTTCCGGCCAATTCCACTCCGGTGGGACCGCCTCCAACGACAACGAAATTCAAGGGCACATGTCCTTCACCTGACGCTGCTTGCCGCTCGGCCAGTTCAAATGCCAGCAGAACACGGCGCCGGATTTCAAGAGCATCTTCGATCGTCTTCAACCCCGGAGCGAGGGGTTCCCAACCCTCGTGCCCAAAATACGCATGGCTAGCGCCCGCGGCCAGAACAAGGTAGTCATAGTCAATCTCGTCCTCTGCAACTCTTACCACCTTGCGGGCCAGGTCGAAGTCGTGAACTTCGCCGAGCAGCACTTCCACGTTGCGCCGTCCACGCATGATCCAGCGGATGGGAGCGGCGATTTCGCCGGGTGAGATTCCCGCTGTCGCTACTTGATAAAGCAAGGGTTGAAACGTGTGATGGTTGCGGCGGTCGATTAACGTGATGTGAACGGGATGGCGCGCCAGATGTCGGGCGCAAAGTAGCCCGCCGAAACCTGCCCCCACGATTACCACGTTCGTGCCCTTGTTGTTCATTGCGCCCCTTTGTATGATTTCAACTGCCCCCGAAGCTGGAAGATGCATCTCATCTTCAGAAAGAGTCCTAACATCTAGATTCCCAAGATGGCTGCCGAGTCGAAAAGTTTTCCCGAAATTCTTGCGTACCCGTCTACGGCAATACCGGTCGCCCAGGCTGGGCGTGGGAGCCTTTGGCTCCAAATAAGCCTAGTTTATGCCTTGATCATCACTGCTTGCTGGACGCCGGAGAGCTTGTTGAAAGTCGGCCTCATGGTTGCCACGGCCGGTACTGCACTGCTGCTGGCGACATTTGGCCGCTATACGGGCAAGGAAATGGGACTCGGATTCCCGCCTATGCGGGGCTCGCTGCTGATCCTGGGGTGGGGGATTTTGTTTGCCGTCACTCTCCCGATGATTGGGGTTTTGACCGGACTGCGATTCCCGCCCGTGCGAGTTGTCCCCTGGCACGGCGCCTGGCAGTACGCTCTGTGGGCACTGATGCAGCAATTCGCGCTGCAGTCTTTTTTTTACCTCAGAATGGAATCCTTGATTGGCAGCCGTCGCGCTGTCGTTGCCGCGGCAATCTTGTTCTCAACTGTTCACCTTCCTAGTCCTGTGTTGACGGTGGGGACGCTGCTCGGCGGATTATTTTTCTGCGAGATGTTTCGCCGCTACCGTACCATTATCCCTCTCGGCGTGGTTCACGCACTGCTGGGCCTCACCATCGCCGCGAGTTTCTCCGACAGTATCCTTCACCGAATGCGGGTCGGCATAGGGTACCTCGCCTTTCACCCTTAGCTCCGCGCGCGATCAGGTAACATGACGCCTGGTGGCGATTTGAATCCTTCGATCGAACTCGGTACGACATTGAGCTCTTCCGGAAAGAACGCACTCGCGTCCGACTCGCGGATTTGGATTCGCTTCTTACTTCCCTCCGTCACCGATTTGCTGTTCATCCTGCTTCTCTTTAGCTTGATGATTGGTGCACTCGCGCCCAGATTGCTTGGCGATGCCGGGACGGGCTGGCATATCCGTAACGGGGATCTAATCCTTGATAGCGGTCGGATTACCCGCATCGATTCTTTTTCCGCCACGATGAATGGCCAGCCCTGGTATGCGTGGGAGTGGCTTTTTGACGCCGCCATCGCGAAAATTCATCAGTGGGCGGGCCTCAACGGAGTCTGTTTCTTAGCAGCGCTGATCGTTGCTGCTAGTTTCGCCTTGACGTTTCGCTTATCCCTGCGACGTGGAGGATCGGTTGCCGTCACGCTACCACTTCTGGTGACAGCTGTGGGCGCGTCCGCCATCCATTTATTTGCTCGTCCCCACGTTTTCAGTTGGCTGCTGGCAGTGATCTGGTTTCAGCTGCTGGACTCGGCGGAGGCCGTTAACGATGGCAAGGGCCGGGGACTCCTCTGGCTGCCTGTGATCATGTTGCTCTGGGTGAATGTCCACGGAGGCTTTGTTCTGGGCTTGGTGCTCTGCGCAATTTACCTCGTGGCCGGATGCGTCCGCTTCTGGCGCACACGAGACTCCGCGGAACGGCAGACGCTTCGCGCGTGGATCGCGAAGTTAAGCGTGGCCGGCGCGGCTTCTTTTCTCGTCGGGTTGATCAACCCCTTCGGTTACAAGCTCTACACCCACGTTTACCAGTATCTCTCTGACCGCTTTCTGATGAATCACATCGACGAATTTCGCTCACCCGATTTTCACGGGTTGGCCCAGCAGTGCTTCGCGGCGCTGTTGTTGATGGCCATCGTAACTGTCGCGATGGCTGGAAGGAAACTGCGAACATCGGAGTTACTGGTGTTGATCTTCGCCGTCTACAGCGGGCTCTATGCTTCACGCAATCTGCCGGTATCGTCACTGCTGATGACTCTGATTCTGGCGCCGCTGCTTTCTGAGGCCCTAGCCAGTGCAGGGAAGAATAGTTCGATCCCGTCCGGTACAAGGCGCCTTCTCTCGGCGATCGATTCCTTTTCCGCGCGGATGGCGCACGCCGAATCTGGCCTTCGCGGTCACTTATGGCCGGCAATCGCGGTGATCGGCGGGTTGTTCCTTGTAGCGCAGCAAGGCAGGTTAGCGTCGGATCAGATCATGCAAGCACACTTCGATGCCAAGCGCTTTCCGGTCGCAGCGGTGAATGCGATTCAACAGCGCGGAATTCGCGAGCCGATCTTCAGTGAAGACTACTGGGGCGGCTACCTGATCTATCGCCTGTATCCGCAGAATCGAGTCTTCGTCGACGACCGCCATGATTTTTATGGCGACGCGTTTCTGAAGCGTTATCTGAAGATCATCCACGTAGAACCGGGCTGGGAAGCAGCGTTGAAAGAGATGAATCCGAATTACGTTTTGCTGACGAGGGAATCAACGCTAACCAACATCCTCAAAGAAGTTCCGCAATGGAAAGTAATCTACGAAGACGAAACCGCAACGTTATTTCAGAACGAAAATCGCTAAGATTTCTCTTGCTTTTCAATCAACAATCGAAAATCGACAATCGACAATTTACCTGGTGTCGATGTTGAATCCCAGAATAGCGTTCACCTCAACCGGTTCGTCTCCGCGAAATGCGGGACGAAATTTCCAGTTTGGTAGCGATGCCAGAACTTTGCTGGTCATTTCGGCTGAGCCCGGCTCCAGCACTTGTGTGCCACGCAGCGAACCGGAGCGGTCGAGAGTGCAGGCGATCACCAGGCGCGTGCGCTTGAAACTCGCAGGCAATTCGCCGCGGACATCTACCCGCATCGGTTCCGGAGAAGCCAGTTCCTGCCCGTAGGCGTGATGCTCCGAAGTCGGGTCAGCAAACTGCATCACCGCAGGCCCGAGGCCCGTCTCGAGATAGATGGTGTAGACCTTGTCGCCCTTGAGAACGCCATAAAAGTTGAAGGCACCGCCGGAACGTGAAGTAGCAACGACGGTCACTCCGAGGCCGGAATGACTGCCCGCGGCCCCAGATCGCTCGGGAGGATCAGGCTTCGAGCCGTCCGACCCAAAGCTTCCCAGCGTCACGATGTTGTTGCTGCCGCCGCTTACCGAAACACCTGGGATCGGCGGCTTGCCATTGGTTCCATTACCCGCTCCGCCCGGGCCGGGATACGGCGAGATTCCGCTCTTAGCCATCACATCGGAGCCGCGCCCATCTCCTTGGACAGACGCACCCGAACCGGTGCCCGAGAAGCCACTGCCCGGACCATTCCCACGACCGATACCAGTGCCTCCGCCCGATCCGCCGAGTCCGGGCGTGTTTCCGCCCGCAGGCGACATCGCCAGGGACCCCGCGCCGCCGCCGCTAGGCACCCCAGCCTTCGATCCGGGCTGGCTTGAGACTACGACCCCTGTACCTCCGGGACTGCCGCCGCCGTTGCTAGGAGGCGCCGCAACCGATCCCACGTCGAATGGACCGCCCAACCCACCTCCTTTAGCTCCGCGGCCCTGGCCGATCGCTGAACCGAACCCGGAAGCGCTTGGCGGGGGAGGTACCACGGCGGTTCCGTTTCCGCCAAGGCCGCCGGCGGACGCCGATCGTCCACCTAGCCCTGCCACTTGTACCGGAGGCGGGACGATCGACGGATTTCCCAATCCACTCACCGTCTGTCGTCCCGCAACCGCTTCCTCGACTTGAACCGGGGGCGGCACGACATTCACGCTGCCCAAACCGCTGGGACCCCGCGATGACCCAGTGACTGCCCCGACCTGCACCGGAGGAGGTACGATCTGCTTGCGAAGGTCTCCGGCCCCAAAACCGGGACCGTGACGCGCAATGTCCTGGGTCACCTGCGGCGGCGGAGCAACGATCAACGGCGCGGGCAAGGTCAGTTTGGGATTCAGATTCGTAATCTGTTCCGGAGCGGATACTGGCGGCGGCACTACCTGCACGGGATGATTCCCCGGCAGTGCCAACGATGGAAGGTCACGCTGGGGAGTCGACGGAGGCGGCGCGACCACAGTAGCCGTGAGTGCTGGAGAAGCTTTAAATCTATCGCGAGGTGCATCCGGCGCGGGCGGCACTACTGATTCAATCCCCCGTGGACCGCGCTGGGATGACCTCAGTCCTTCAGCAGGCGGAGGCCCGGGAATCGCTTTGTAAGCCAGCAGGTTTGCGACTGCAGAATCGGAAGCCGGCAGATTGAGTTTGGGCGCGTCCACCACCTTCTCCCGCAGAGAATCGCCGCGTGACACGCGAATCGACTGGCTACGATGGTGAGCTTCCTGTCCTCCGGCGAGCCCGCTGCGCCCGCTCCTGGCCCCGCCATTGTCTTCAGTGCGCGGCAGCTCATCTCCCGAGTAGTAGATGATGTCGTACTTGGGGAGCGGCGGAGGCTGAATGGTCCGTAACGTCGAAAGCTTGGTCGGCAGAATGATTACGGCGGCCAGCAGAGCCGCTTCCAGAACCCACGAGACCAACATACCGCGGTAGGGCAGTAATCCGGTGCGGGCTTCGCCGGCGAGCCGCTTGGGCGAACGCCCCAGGGCAGGTCCCACTGCGGTCAGGAACTCCTGCCACGGAGAAGACCACTCCACCAGAAGTTTGGGTGCGTCGTTCAAGAGTGAACTGCCTCCGGTCTCTGGCCCATCCCGATCTCGAGCTCATCCCCAACCGACGTCCCACTTCCCGCAAGAGTATTGGGCGGTAGCTCAAGCACCGACGTGGCACTCATGCGGACGGGAGCCATGCGCCACGGTCTCAGGCTTCTTTCAATGTGCACTACCACCTGCCCTCGATCCAGATAAACCACGTCAATCGGGAACCGCATAGCGAACGTATGGACCCCTCGACAGGGAACGATCCAGAGAGCCTTTCCTGCGGAAAAAGTCGCAGCATCAGTACCCATTAATCCGCGGAGGCGTGACCAATGTGTATTCGCCAGACTCAACTCCGTGGCGAGGTAGGCTCCTCGTGTCCGGTTGAACGCATAGCCTGTGGAAGTTACGGCTGGCATGACTGCTCCCAGGTTCGATCCTTCCTTTAACGGTATCAGTGTCCGGTTGCAGGCAGCAACGTGCGGAACAACTGAATGACTGCGGGCCCTAAGGTCACGAAGATGATGGAGGGGAGAACGAATACGACCAGGGGAATGACCATCTTGATGGTAGTCTTGGCAGCCTGTTCTTCAGCGCGTTGACGTCTTTCTGTACGCAACGAATCGGAGTGCACTCGCAGTGCGGTGGCCACGCTGGTTCCGAAGCGATCCGTCTGCACTAACGTTGCGACCAGCGCTCGGATATCGTCGACTCCAGTGCGATCCACAAGATTTCGCAGAGCCTCCGCTCGGGGTTTGCCGGCACGCATTTCCAGATTGACCAGGTGAAATTCGTCGCTTAACTCTGGATGCGCATGATGCAAGTCTTCGCCGACGCGCATCAGCGCTTGATCGAGAGCGAGTCCGGCTTCCACGCAGATTACGGTCAGGTCGAGTGCGTCCGGCAGAGCTAGTCGAATGCGCTGCTGGCGATCGCGAATCAGGCGCTTGAGAACAAAGCGCGGCAGAAAGAATCCGAAGGCGCCCACACTGACCATGATCGCAATGGAATTGAATCCGGTAGCTACAATCACCAGTGCCATGCCTAGCACGGCAAGCGCGACGCGGCTGCCCACATACATAGTCAGATGACGTTCTTCGCGAAATCCCGCCTGGATAAGCCACTTGCGGGTGCGGGAAACTTCGGAAGGGGACAGCGGCAGGGCTTTGCTGAGCGGGTCGAGAGCCTGTTCCAGTCGCTCCTTGAAAGCCGGCTTTTCCGGCACATCCGTCTTTTGCCAACCCAATGCCCGCAGACGTGCACCGATCACCGACGAGGGAGCATAGGCTGCAGCCCCGAACGAGAACACCGCCAGAACGACGGTCACGAAGATGATGACAGCAAGCGCGGTAATCAGCATGTCTAAACCTGAATCTGAATAATCCTGCGAATCACGAAGTAGCCGAGCGTCTGCAGCGTGATTCCTGCAACTACCAGAACGTGTCCGATCGGATCGGCGAACAGAGGCCGGATGAAGCTCGGGTTCATGAGCAACATGGTCACGACGATGATTGGCGGCAACCCCATGAGCAGCATCATCGTCAGCCGTCCCTGTGCGGTATAGACTCGCACCTGCCTCATGATCTTGAACCGTTCCCGGATCACATACGACAGGTTATCGAGAATCTCGGCCAAATTCCCGCCTGTTTCGCGTTGCAACATGACCGCAGTCACAAAGAATTTAACGTCGACCAGGGGAACGCGATCCGTGAGATTCATGAGTGCATCGCGCACCGGAAGGCCAAACTTCTGCTCTTCGAACAACTTGCGGAATTCCGAGGCGATAGGGTCCGACACTTCGTTCGAGATCATCTCCAAAGCCACTGTGAAAGCGTGCCCGGCACGCACAGCTCGGGCCAAAGTATCGATGGCCTCGGGGAAGAGTTCTTCGAAGCGCTGAAAGCGCTTGGTCCGCTTGTAAGAGATGTAAGAGTAGGGAAGGATGCCGCCTAAAAGTACCGCCACCCACGCGACCATCGGTGCCCAGGGGGAGGACCCTCCCACGAAGAATGCAGCGACGCCGCAAATAATCGCCGAGAGCACGCAGATCAGGAGAAGATTGCCCGCCCGAAGATCGATATCAGATTGCGCCAGCAGTAATTGCAGATTCGAGATGCGTTCCGATCTTCGCAGCAAGTTGTCGAAGGCCGGAATCTTGCTGAGCATCTCGTCGCGAACCAGCGCGAGATCCTCCCCTGGAGCGCGTTCCGCCGGCTTTTCGACCGAGGCCAGGCGTTCCCGAATCAAACGGGCGCGCGCATCGCGTTGGTCGATGAGCGATCCGATCGCAAACGCAATCACCGCGACCACCACGAATACGAGAATGGCTATCAGGATCGGCATAAGCTACGATTTTGCGCCTAAACCTCCATCTGCGATTCAAACAATGCGGGACGCAATCGCAGTCCGCCGGTGGCCAGGCGATCGGCGAATTTCGGACGAATTCCGGTAGCATGGAACGAACCCCGCACCTTCCCGGTCTCGTCGATGCCTTTGCGTTCGAATACAAAGATGTCATTCATCATGATGGTTTCGTCTTGCACGCCGGTTACTTCCGAGATGGTGATCACTTTTCTCGAACCGTCGGAAAGGCGCGCGATCTGCACGACCGCGTGAATGGCCGAGGCGATCTGTAAGCGCACAGCCCGTTCGGGAACATTCAGATTAGCCATTGAGAACATGCTTTCAACGCGGGCGAGCGCATCGCGCTGCGAGTTTGCGTGGACCGTAGTCAACGACCCCTCGTGACCTGTGTTCATCGCCTGAAGCATGTCGAAGGCTTCCTCGCCACGCACCTCGCCAACCACAATGCGGTCAGGACGCATACGCAAACTGTTGATCACCAGTTGCCGCTGGCGCACCGCGCCTTTGCCTTCGATGTTGGGCGGGCGCGTTTCCAAACGCACGACGTGTTCCTGCTTGAGTTGTAATTCGGCCGCGTCTTCGATGGTGACGATGCGCTCCGAGTTTGGAATGTACCCCGAAAGCACATTGAGCAAAGTGGTCTTGCCTGCGCCGGTTCCACCCGAGATCAGAAGATTCAGCTTGCCCTTGACCATCGCTGACAGCAACTCCAGCATGGGTTCAGTCAAGGTCTTGTTCTCGATCATGTTGCGCGCGGTGATGGGATCATGTCCAAAACGGCGGATCGAGAGGCACGGTCCATCGATCGCTAAAGGAGGAATAATGGCGTTGACGCGCGATCCATCGGCGAGGCGGGCATCGACCATCGGCGAAGACTCATCTACGCGGCGGCCGACCCGCGACACGATGCGATCGATGATCTGCATCAGATGCTGATCGTCTTTGAAACTCAAGCCGGTGGGCTCGAGCTTTCCTGCGCGCTCCACGTAGACCCGGTCATAACGATTGATCAGGATGTCGGAGATGGTGGGATCTTTCAGCAACGGCTCGAGCGGACCGAGGCCGAAGATCTCATCCAGAATCTCGCGTGCCAGTCGCTCACGTTCGGCGAAGCTTAGCGGAACGGCTTCGCTGTTCACAGTATTGCGAATCAGCAGGAGCACTTCTTCGCGCGCCGTGTCGTTCGCGGTCCGGCCGAGCTTTTCCAGATCGAGGCGGTCAAGGATCTTGCGATGCAGATCCGCCTTTACCTGCTGGTACTCGGTTCTCTCGAAGCTCTGCAAATTTGCCATGAAGGTCTCTAAACCGTCTTAAACAACGACCAAGCCGAACGTTTCACCTCGTCGTCATTGGCCGTCAGCGCAGCGGCCAGGCCGCTGAAGCTGCGCGCGATTTCGGTATGATTCTGCTGCATCAAGGGCGTACCGCGATCGATGGCCGCGGACACCGCGAAATACTGATTCGGAATCTTCCAGAGCAACTTCGCTCCAGCAGCGCTTTCCGCATCCGCTTCATTGAATCCGGGAATCTTGCGAAAGCGGTTGAGAACCAGTTTGACTCGTTCGCGGCCGCCCGTTTCTCCCAAGTATTGCTGCACTCGCGAAGCGCTCCACAATGACGCGACGTCGGTGTGCGCAATCAGCAGGACGGTCTCCGACAAGTTGCTCACCAGACGCATCGTCGGATCTATCCGGCTGGAAGTGTCTACCACCACGTAGCGATAGTGGCTTACCAGCATGTCGAACAAGCGCGCGAACTCTGAAGTGGATGGCTCGACCGGGGCAGGCGTATTCATGCCGGCGAGCAAATGCATCCCCTCGGGATGCCGAGTCATGAATCCTTCCAGCAGGGAACTGTCGAGGCGATGCAGATTCCGTAGAGCGTCAGCTACGCTGAACAGTGGCTTGAGATTCATGTGCAACGACGCGTGTCCCAGAGGCCCCAGATCGACGAGCGCCACATTGCCGTGCGCGGACTGCAACGCCAGAGCCAGATTCACCGCAATAGTCGTGGCTCCACAGCCGCCTTTCGCATTGACGACGGTGAAGACTTTTCCCCGGGCGGTCTCGCGATGAACCTTGCGCTGAGCTGCAGCCAGCCGAACGAATGCTTCGAGCAGGTCGGTCGTGGTAGTAGGACGTTCAATGAATTCCCTTGCACCTGAACGCATGGCGTTTACGATAATCTGCGGCTGACTCATGCTGCCGATGGCAAACAGCGCCGCTTCCGGCATTTCCTGATGCAAAAGTTCGAGCGCTCGCAGCGCCCCGCTTCCGTTGTCTTGAGGGATGTCAACTAGAACCACATCGGGCTTCGCTGTCTGCACACGACGCAAGATAGGGTCAGCAGCAGCGACCGGATAGCCGGCACAGGTATGAACCGTGCGTGCCACACTGGTGCCGTCCACCAATACCTGCAGCACGGCGCGCTGCTCGCCGTCGGCGGCGACGATGACTACGGATAACTCGGGCATGATCCTGCTCGGCCCCCCAACAACCGCCTGAAACCTAAGACTTGCCCGCTCACTTGCCGCTCCCTGAAGGCTTCTTCCCGTCGAACTGATCTTTGTTAAGAAGCGGAATCGGATTCGCAGGCCCCGCCGGAGGTTGCACGTTCGGCGATACCCTCCGTGCCGTACACAACACCATCAGCTCCGAATTGCTCTTCTGAGCACTCTTGCTTTTGAAGAAATTCCCCAGAATCGGGATGTCCCCAAGCCCCGGCACTTTGTTGACTATATTCGTTACCCGATTGTCCATCAGTCCGGCAATGACAAAACTCTGTCCGTCCTGCAATTCAAATTCGGTGTCGGCTCGCCGTGTGCTCAACGCTGGGATGGTGAATCCCGAAATGGTGAGAGAGTTGGCAAAGTCCAGCGTGCTCACCTCGGGCACAACCCGCAGGTGAATGTTTCCGTTCGGTTCGATCAGCGGCGTGAACTTCAACTTGACGCCAAACTCCTTGAACTGAATGGTCACGGCCGTGAAACCTTGTCCCGGTTGCACAATGGGGAAGGGGAACTCGCCGCCAGCCAGAAAACTGGCTTCTTTACCGTTGACCGCAATCAGGTTGGGCTCTGCGAGAATCTGTAGTACGTTCTTGTTCTGCAGCGCTTCAATCACCGCGCCCAGATGAATATCGGGACGGAATAGAAACAGATTCAGCACACTGCCGATCGTCTGGTTCGAGGTGAAAGGAGAAGTCACAGCTTGCCCAGTCGTTTGCGTGACCTGCTGCGAACCGAAGCCGCCAAACTGGCCTGTGGTCACGGTTCCGATCGTGTTGGCCGCGCCGGTCGAGAAGAAGTTCGCACCGAGTTGGGTCATCGCCGAGCGATCGACTTCGGCAAACTTGACCTCGAGCAAAACCTCCTGCGCGCCCACCGGACCGAAGCTAAGCACATTCACTACGTTGTGCGAGTACGCCTCTGCGATCATCCCCGCGCGCTTGGATACATCTTCGTCAGACACGTGACCTGAGAGCACGATCGCCGAACGCGAAGGCGTCACGGTAATCTGCTCATCCGGGAAAACTCGCTTTTCTTCTTCCGCCGCCGCGCTGACGTCGACGTCCACGCGCAGATCAAAACTCCGCGAGCGTTCCAGTTCGTCCCAGATCAGCAGGGAAACTTCGCCTGGAGAGCGCCCGTGGATCAGAATCTGCGTAGGGCTCACGACCTGAGGATCGGCGATTGTCGGGTCGGTCACCGACACGCGCTTTAGCCGCTCAGTGGTATTTATGAGTAGAGATTTGCCAACCAGGACCCGCAGCGGCGCCGCGCCTGAAGATTCCGCCGGAGCGTTCTGAGAACTCGCAGCTGGCCCCTGCGCTTCAGATTGCGCGGGAGCTGCCTGCACGGGAGAAGACGGCGGAGGTGCTGGCGCCTGATCTTGAATCCTGGCTGCCGCAGCGCCGTACAGCAGAATGACAACGACCATTCCCTGCAGCAGCCGTTCAATAATCTTCAAATTCTTATTCCTCCCCATGGGTGTGGGAGTGCATCTGTCTTTAGAACTTGGTTACGTCTTTTTTCTCGCCCCGGATTACTTCGATCTCATAAACCGCCGGAGCCGCCGGCATCATCGTGGTTGTTGTCTTTTTGCCCCTGGGACGAGGTGCAGCCGCTACCTGAACCGGTGCCGACACATTCCTGTAAAGCGTGTCCGTCTTCACCGAAGGCAATTCTTCCTGGCGAGTGTCCACCGGATTGCGCAGCGTTAACTGGATGTGTCCCTGATTGCCTGCCAGCGTGAGCTTCTGTGCGTCATCGGGAGAAACCAGCAGCGTGATGACCGGAGCCGAGGAAGCTTCGCCGGCTGCGTTGCGCTCCAGTTTCTGTCCGGTTGCGAGCACCGCGACATTCTCCAGAACGGTCGTAGTCTGCTGCTCATTCGAGCCGTTCGGGTTCCCCGTGAGAAGTACATCCACTCGAGTGCCGGGCTGAACGAAACCTGCAACCGAGACCACCTCGTTGACACGAACCGACACAGCGCGCATTCCCGGCGGGATCAGGGACGGCATACCATATCCTGCGTTCGCGCCAGCCAGTTTTCCCGGTAGAACAAACTCTCCTTGAGCAATCGGCAGCACCACGCCGCGCCCAATCACTTGGGATTTCAGATTGTAGAGATGCGGGGGCAAATCCCCGGTCGGGAACCGGACAACTTTAATATCTTTGTCCTCGATCTTTGAGCCGACGGGAAGATCGCCAGTCGCGACGACCACGTCTATCCCGGGACGGTTATCGACTGCCGCCCGGCCCTGCAGATTGCGATAAACCAGCAGGCTGACAACAGCGCCTAACGCCAGTGCCACAAAGCCGATCATCAAGAGGCGGTTACGGTTCATCGAAATACCTCAAAACGAAACCCGACCAGCAGTCGCCGGCATGGTCGTACGTACAACTCCGTCCCCCTATCGCACAGGGAGTCCGGACGGAACGAACCTGTCGAACGCCACGCTCCAACAACCTCTCCACTGCTGCAACTCACTGAATCGAACTGGCAACGGAGGAAAACACATTATTTGCATTTGTGCCGATGAGCCTGATCGTGCCCACCACGATGACCAGGATCACAGCCAGCATCACCGCATATTCGGCGATGTCTTGCCCATCATCCTCCGACCACAGCCTACCGAGAATAGCATTCATGTTACCGCCTCCTACTTCAGACCCGTGATGATTACAGGTACTGATCTGTGCAATTTTGTGCGCACCTGGAGTAGGGCCCCAAGGCGCATCCAGCATCCGAATCAATTGGCTTGAGAAGGGACAGGAGGTGCCCTCTAATCCCCCGCCCATCATACCCTGCCACGTCCTTTGGCAGAACGATAATTTGTTGCACACTTTGCGTGGAGTCTACCAAACCGCCCCGTTTTAGTCTCTAAGGGTCGTTTTCGCGGATTGTCGAGAAAGTGGCACTACTGGATGGAACTGGCTACCGAGGAAAAAACGTTGTTTGCGCTCGCCCCGATCAGCCGAATCGTCCCCACAACAATCGCCAAAATCACCGCGAGCATGACCGCATATTCTGCGATGTCTTGGCCGTGCTCCTCCATGAAGAGCTGTCGCCATGTCAGGTTCATCTTCAGCCTCTAGACCGGACAGAGTGGGGGGGAGGGCCACACACTAATGATTCACGGCTACCTTAAGAAAGAACTGTAAACCACTGATACACATCATACTCTTGGTGTATTTGCTTCAACAGCGCAATCATTGGAATCGCGCGAAAAGACCCTCCGAGTGATGATTACAGAGGTAATCCGCGCCGCTGTCATGGACGGCTGGAACGGGTCAGGATTATTGCTTGTGAGTCGACGTAAACCTCATCCCATCTATGACTTAGCTTTAACGCGGCGATCAGAGGGGCGTCCGGCGGCAGAATCACCGTTTGTATCCTCCAGTCGCGAATCGGCCGTTCCCAATCGGGGTCCGTTACATAGTAGGTTCTTGCGAAGTCATGCAGAAAGTCATCGCCGTACAGATCGGCGCGCCCATCGATAAAAACTTGGTATTGCGGATACAGCTTCCAGATGAAATATCCCCCGAAGTTGTAATGGTTGAAGATCGGACCGGGCGGTTGCCGGGATGCGAGGTAGGTCGCGGCGCCTGCGGGAAAATTCTCCACCTCGGTAGCCTCCTGATGTACCACCACGGTGCGGACGCGCACTAGTGCGAAGACGAGAAACGCCGTTAGCACCGTGGCGTTCATCGCCAGCCGCTGTCCTGAGCGTGGTGAAACCGCATTCGGTTTCCGCATTTGCTCATGCCACCAACTCTGTGCCAGCCCGCTCAGGATAGGAACCGCAACCAGCACAAATGCGGAAACGTGTCTCACCGAACGCAATGCTCCAGCGCCGAACACGAGCACTAGCAGCAGATCGCGTGCGCGAATTCTTTTTGGGGAAACAGAGAGGAAAAACAAGATCCCCAACAACATCGCAGCAAAGGGAAGATACTTTGCTTCGTGAAAATTAGGAGAGGCCCACTCTGCTATGTATTTCTGCATCGCCACCGATCGCAGCGTCTCGACCGGATAAGTGAACATTCGAAGCCCATTTGGATTGATGGGGACGACCACCAGGCAGGCGACCAGCGCGATCGCCAGACTGCGCAGACGGGAACCGAGACTCGACCAATCGCGAATTCCGAATGCAGCATCGAGCATCTCGCCGAACAGAAACAAGGCGAGCAGCGCGATTCCCAGGGCGTATTCTGCGTGAAGATTGACCCACAACAGCGTCAAAGGGATTGACCACCATAAAAGACGGGGCCGCTCTTCCGAACGCTCAAGCACTGAGAGAAAAACACTGGCCAGCAGAAGTGAGATGGTATGCGGCCGTACGCCCCAACCCGGCGCCGAGGCATACGCTCCCAGTATCAGCGCCAGAGCTGCAAAATACGGCTTTCCGGGTGAGCGCAGGAACACTAGCATCAACGTCAGCGAAGTAATTGCGCCGAACACCACGATGAGGCCGCCCCAACCGCCGGCCCGATAAATACCGTACACCAGCAGATCAGACAACCACTCGTGGTTTACCCAAGGCTGGCCTTGCCGCGTAAAAGAATAGGGATCTGCGTGGACGAAGGCGTGGGTCTGCGCAATCAACTCTCCCGTGCGCAAGTGCCACCACACATCTGGATCGGTAACGTTGCGAGCCGCCATGGCGAACAATCCCAGGGCGACAAGGATGACGAAAACTCGCCGGGTCTCAAGCCAGGAAGTCACTTTCGGTAAGAATCATACCTGAGCCGATATAGAATTCCGGCTCACGCCTTATGAACAAGCGCAGCGCGGGAAAACTGCTGGTGATTTTTCTGACAGGGATGGTCCTGATGCATGCGCTGGTATTTTGGAGCCTGCGCGAAAAGATTCGCCAGGGCTATCCGGATTTCAGCATCTTCTATACTGCCGGAACCATCGTGCGTCAGGGATTAGCGGGTCAGTTGTACGACACTGCATTGCAGTTTCAGATTCAACGTCAATTTGCGTCCCAAGTCTTCATTCGCCAGGGCGCTTTGCCTTATAACCATCCGCCGTTCGAAGCATTGGTTTTCGCCCCCCTCGCTGGATTGTCATATCCGATGGCTTACGTGGTATGGGATCTACTCAGTCTGTTAATCCTCGCCTTACTACCTCTTCTATTAAGACAATATGTTCCGCTACTCCGGCAACACAGCCTCGCTTTCTGGTGGCTGGCGATACTAGCGTTTTTCCCGGTATTCGCCGCCCTGCTCCAAGGGCAAGACAGCATCCCGCTCCTGCTGCTGTTTTCTTTGGCCTACATCGCCTTCCGAAAGAATCAGCAGTTTGCGGTCGGCTGTTGGTTAGGACTCGGACTGTTTCGTTTCCACCTGGTGCTGCCTTTGCTGCTGATCCTGTTGCTGCATCGCAAAGGCAAAGCGCTAATGGGATTTCTACTCGTCGCGGTTGCGCTTGGTCTGGTGTCAGTTGAGGTAGTGGGTTGGAAGGAAGCGTTCCACTACCCTGTCTATGTTTGGGGAGTCGAGAACTCGACCGGCAGCACTACGAGCCTGATCTCGGCGATGCCAAATCTGCGCGGCTTCGTGCACATGTTTATTCCCTGGACGCCGCGAGTGGAGGTAGGAGTGTCATTCGTGTCAGCTATATTGCTGCTCCTGGCCTCGGCGCGGTGGGACGACTCATCGCTCGGTCGACGGCTCGACTTGAGTATTTCCCTGGCTACGGTTGCGACCGTCATTCTCAGTTATCACGTGCTCGCCCACGATCTCTGTCTCTTGCTGCTGCCGCTGCTTTTGCTCAGCAATGACTTCTACGCATCGGGACTCCCCAAGGCCGGGAACAGAATTGCCATGTTAGCGCCGATGGTGGCGCTCTTTCTCAGTCCTCTGCTCATGCTGCTCTGGTTTCGCTACGGTGAATTCAGCCTGGTTGCACCCATTCTTCTGCTTTGGTTCTACGGCCTCTCGCGTGAGTTGTCGAATGACGGCGGAGGAGCCCGCTTGAAAGCTGCATGAAGCCCCCGCGATGGAAATCTCTCGTGGTTGTTTATCTGCTGGGCGTGCTGGCGATGTATGCCACCGTTTGCTGGAACACGCGCCGCCTGGTCGCCGCGGGTCTGCCAGACTTCGCGATTTACTATTGCGCGGGAGCGGTTGTGCGCCAAGGCCTGGGACATCAGTTGTACGACGCAGGCGCGCGTTTCCAGGTGCAGCAACAGTTCGCGACCAACGTCCCCTTATTTCGTGGTCCGTTACCGTGGACTCACCCGCCATTCGAGACGCTGTTCTTCGCTCCATTCAGTTCCTTCTCCTACTTGACGGCCTATGCCCTGTGGAATGTCTTTAATTTGATTCTGGTGGGGCTTGTGTTGTGGTTGATGTCACCGCATCTCGCTGAGTTGCGGGCGCGCGGTCCGGCTCTGTGGCTGCTGGCCATCGCATTCTTTCCGGTATTTTTCAATCTACTCGAAGGGCAAGACGGCATTGTTCTGCTATTCCTCTACGCGGCCGCATATGTATTTCTGAAAAAAGATCAGCATGCCGCGGCGGGTGCGATTCTGGCAGTCGGTCTCTTCAAGTTCCATCTGATTTTGCCCTTCGTGCTTTTGTTGCTCCTGCAAAAAAGATGGAAAGTTCTTTATGGCTTCGTGCCGGTCTCCATTCTTGTCGTGATGAGTTCGATTGCGATTGCGGGAATTCGCGCCTTGTGGGCGTATCCGCGGTACGTCTTCTATTGGGAAGACGTACTGGCCGCCACCGATCGCGTACCCGCCGGAATGCCGAACCTGCGAGGGCTCATGTACGTCTTCTTGCCCGACTGGAGATACGGCCCTGCAGTCGTTCTACTCTTCTCGCTTGCAATATTTGTTTTCACTGCGAGGCGCTTGCGCCTGGCCAGTCCTTCAACCTCGTTCGATCTGAATTTCTCGTTAGCGCTTTTAGCCACCGTGCTGGTGAGCTATCACGTTGTCAGCTACGACCTCAGCGTGCTGCTGATTCCCATCTTCCTTGTCGCCAACCATCTGTTAAAGGAACAGAGCCTTCATCAGCGATCGGCCTTTGCGATTGCATGTGGAATTGCCCTCTTGTTCCTGTCCCCCCTCCACCTGCTGCTCTCACTGCAGTACAAGGAATACGCCCTGATGGGATTTATTCTTCTGTTCTGGATGTACGGAATCGCAGAAGCCCCACTACTCCGCGGCCAAGACTGACCCGGCCGGTTCTTTCTTCCATCCCCTTATCAATACGACCGCCAGCATCGGCAAATACATGGTCAGCACTGCCACGCGCCCGACTTCGTTAAAGGTATGCGGGATGTGATACCAGCGCCACAGTCCCGCTCCCCAGCTGATGAATGTTGTCCAGACGATCTCGCGGCGTGATTTTGGAATCAGCCAAAGAATCAGCATGTCGTAGAACCAGCGTTGGGGCATCAACGACATCAGCAACAACAAGTGGACGTCACGATCCCGGTAACGAAAAAGGGCCAGCAGGAGCGACGGTCCCGGCAAAATCAACAACGGAATAAACCGCGCATAGTTGTGAAAGTGCCCAATCCAAAGTTGCGGCCAGTTCGGAACCACAGCGAGGCTCAGAAGGAAGATCAAAACACACGCTGCGACTCCGCGCTTGCTCATGTGCGTGAGAAACACTGGCAACCCCAACTGCGGCTTGGCCATTGTCGCAGGAAGCAGGAGGGGGAAGAATGCGCTGGCTAGAATCAGTGGTGGCCATTGCGCCACCAGAAATCCTGCCCAATAAGGATAGGCCATGAAAACCAGCAGCCGGTGATAGCCGTGGCGTGAGAGTCCGAAAGCCATCAGCGCCGAGCTGATGCCGTAGAAAACTCCCCCTGCGACCTCCGGCGTCATCCATACGAAAGGCAGTCCAAAAAGCGCGGAGGTCAGTGGATACAACTGCATCGGCGTCGCGTACGGATCGCGATGCGCCAGCAGATCTCTGGCGGCCGCGATGGCCCATCCGAAATCCGCCGCGCCTTGATGGAAATGGGCCAGCAGGAACCAACAAAAAATACCGCTTCCGGTCCCAATCGCTAACGAGATGAGAATTCTCTGTCGCACAGGTTCTGCCGCATAAGTTGTAACATGGCTTGCTCGCGCGGGAGCGCGAGATCCCGACTTTGCGTGATCGCTCCACAATCGGCGTTGTCGCTGCATTGTTGATGGCGGCGAGCATGTGGTTCTATGTGCAGCGGGTGCTCATCCCCTACCAGCAAGGCGATGCGGCCCGTCACGATCGTCCCCGTGGAACCCTCTCTGACCTCTATCCCCGTTGGCTCGGAGCACGTGAATTGCTACTTCGCCATCGCGATCCCTACGGAGCCGAGGTTACGCGCGAGATTCAAGCCGGATACTACGGCCGCGAACTCGATCCCAATCGCCCGAACGATCCGAAAGATCAGCAAGGATTCGCCTATCCGGTGTACGTAGTGTTCCTGCTTTCGCCGACAATCCATCTGCCCTTTGCGGCTGTGCAGGCTGGATTTTTCTGGCTTCTGGCGCTGCTCACTGCTGTCACCGTTCCGCTCTGGCTGCGTGCGATCGGTTGGCGCCCTCCGCGAAAAGTTCAGGTTATTCTGTTGGCGCTGACCCTGGGCAGTTTCGCAGTGGTGCAAGGCATCAAACTGCAACAGTTGAGTCTGCTCGTAGGGTTCTTGCTCGCAGCGTCGGCTGCGCTTTTGACCAGCGGATATCTTGCAATCTCAGGCGGGTTGCTTGCCTTGGCTTGCATCAAACCGCAGCTCGCGCTTCCACTCGCAGGATGGTTCACGCTCTGGTCGCTCGCTCGACGGCAACGGTGGCGCTTTCTGGTTGGTTTCTACATAACTCTTGGTGTACTCATTGCCGCTGGCGAATACGAACTTCCCGGATGGATTGCTCGCTTTCGCCAAGCGGTCGCCGCTTATGGCGACTACACCGGCGGTAGCCGTTCGTTGCTCGATGTTTTGGTCGGCCAAGGTTTCGGCAGAATTCTCGCGGGCCTCGTCATCCTGACGGTGATCTATTTCTGTTGGAAGAAAAGGAACGAGTCGGAAAATTCTGCCGCTTTCGCCAGCATGCTCGCTCTGGTCTTGGCCGCCACGGTGGTCATCATCCCGACGTTTGCTCCTTACAATCAGGTTCTGCTGCTGCCTGCGATTTTTCTGATCGTTCGTTCCTGGGACTTGCTGCGGCAGAAAAGCGCCGTGGCACGGACGGTGGCATTTGTCGCCACGGCACTGCTCCTCTGGCCTTGGTTGGCGGCACTCTTGCTTTCAGCCGCTTCCGTTGCTCTGACGCCCGATACTGTGCAACAAGCGTGGGCAACCCCGCTCTACACAAGCCTCGAAATTCCCTTAGGAGTGCTTGCCACGCTCGTGTTTCTGTTGAACCCTTGAACTCGTTCACTTGCATTCATACCGCCTTGGGCGTTAGGCTTCTCGAACCCATTTCACGGGCATTGGGAGAAGCCGCATGACCCTCAAGCTCGACTCTCGAGAAGTCGACGGAGTCACCGTTGTTAATTGTCAGGGACGAATTGTGTTCGGAGAAGAGTCTTCCCACCTGCGTGATTACCTGAAACAGGTTCTTGCATCGAGCCGGAAGCTGATTCTGAATTTTTCCGGCGTCAGTTACATCGATTCGGGGGGGTTGGGCACCTTGGTTGGCGTGTATTCTTCGGCGCGCTCAGCTGGCGCCGACATTAAACTTACAGGGCTCGGGCAGCGCCTGCGCGATGTGCTGCAGATTACGAAACTAGTCACGGTGTTTGAGGTCTACGACAACGAGCCGCAGGCGATTGCTGCCTTCCAACGCGGGGCTGCCTGAAAACAGATATGGCCTTTTCGGTGCCGGAGCCTTCCCGCCTGTGCTTGATCCTGTCATTATTTTGAATGCAAAACTGCTTTAGGGAGCTTTAGCGAAAGAATGACATTTTCATCGTCAGGATCGGGGTCGGATTCCGGAGGGTCTTCTTCGGGACTGTTCCCCACGCTGATCTTCGTTCAGGGTAACGAGCAGCGCACGATCAATCTCGATCACAGCCCTTACTCTGTCGGACGCAAAGTTGACAAAGATCTTGTGATCGCCGATCCCCGCGTTTCCCGCGATCATGCGCTCGTTGTCTCCGAAAACGGCGTTTTCTTTGTGGTTGATCAGGGAAGCAAACATGGAACGTTCGTCAACGGAGAGCGCGTTCAACGGCAAAAACTGGAGCGCAATGACCGCTTGGAATTCGGTGTCCGCGACGTCGCGTACGTCATTTTCCACCCTCTGCACATGCAGAGTTCGAACACCGCGCGCGAATTCTTAAGTCAGATCTCGGGCATTCATATTTCGACCGAGACCACAGATCTAGAGAAGCTGACCCTTTTCCTCGAAGCTGCCCGCAAGCTGAACACAATTGGCGTGCTCGATGAAATCTTCGTAACCCTGCTCGACGCGACCCTGAAGCTGACGCGAGCGGAGCGTGGCTACGTCTTCATGAAAAATGAAGACGGCAATCTGCGCCTGGCCGCCGGCCGCAATTCTAAAGGCGAACCATTACTCGACGATAAAACCATCTCGCATTCGATTCTAGACGAGACGCTGAAATCGAATTCCGAGTTTGTGATTACCGATACCAGTCAGTCTCTTGATCTCGCGGGACGCCAAAGTATCGTGGCGTACGATCTGCGGACGGTCATTTGTATCCCGCTGCGCAAGCCGCAGGTGCAGGCGACGCGGGATGCTCAGGGTGGGGCAACCGGGTCCGGGGAGGTGATGGGCGCGCTTTATGTCGATTCCCGCTTTGCCTCGCGCGACATTTCGAGCGTGAGCAACGAGATTCTGCAGGCGATCGCGATTGAGGCCGCTTCGCTCATCGAAAATGCGCGCCTGGTGCAGACCGAAGAAGCGGCGCGCCGCTATCAGCAAGAGCTTTCCATCGCTGCGGGAATTCAACAACGCCTGATGGCTGTGACGATTCCTGAGGTACCGTTTGCCCGACTGGCGGGCCGCAACCTTTCTTGTAAGGAAATTGGTGGCGACTTCTTTGACGCCGTCAATACCGAAGACGGGCTGGCGATTGTTCTCGCTGACGTTAGCGGCAAGGGAGTTTCGGCTGCGCTGTTAGCGTCGACTTTACAAGGGATGATTTACTCCCAGCTCACAGCGCGCATGCCACTGGTCGAGATCGTCACCGCAGTCAATCGTTTCTTTACTCACAAACACATTGGCGAGAAGTATGCGACGGTTATCGTGGCGCGCATTCATCCTGACGGCGAGCTTGAGTACGTCAACTGCGGGCACGTGCCTCCACTTTTAGTTTCGAATCAGTCGGTGAATCGGCCGACTCACGGCAATCTTCCCGTCGGATTGCTGAAAGACGCAACTTATGAGAGTGACCGCTGCCGCATGAAGCCGGGGGACCGCCTGGTCTTAGTCACGGATGGTGTCACCGAGGCCGAAAACGCCCGGGGAGATTTCTTTGAAGATTCGCGACTGGAAATCGTAGCTGCCAAGAGCCATTCTCTCGAAGATATCTTTACTGCGGTTGCGGATTTCTGCAGCGGCACTCCGCTGAGTGATGACTGCACGGTTGTCGATCTTCTATATACTGGATAAATAATTCGCCAGAATTTACAAATTGTCATAGGTTCATGGTCGGCAAGTCTCGTTTTTTGTTCTCGCTCTGGGAATCAAGTCCAGGCTATAGACTGAGTGAGTACTTTCCTGTAGTAAATCCTTCTCTGTGGAAAACATTTGCTGAGTTATGCAACTTTATCGTTGACAGTGTTGCAGTTCGTGCGCACAATCGACGACCATCGCTCGGACTATCGCCATGCTTGGGACAGCAGCAAAAGTGGCTGCGCCGCCACTTTCAAACCAAGTCTAAGGAGCAAAGATAAAAATGAAGACGCCTAATGGTTTGTGTCGAGTAATAGGTACGGTTGCCATCGCAGGCCTTTGCCTGACGTCAGCATTCGCCCAGGATGATAGTCCCCAAACTGTGTCGCAGCCGCGAGGAAGGTACGTCGTGATGCCGCCTCATCTCCGCCCCGATGTGACCGCTCCGGCGGTTTCGCTTCAGACCTGGAACGGTTCGTTCACTTACAACGGTAGCAACTATTCTTACAACATGGTGGGCGCAGCCCCTTCCTCCAATACATCGGCGACGATCACAACTTATGTCGTCCCAGTGAAGATCGTCATCACCAGCCGCAGAACAAAGTACACTTATGACCCGTCTCACGTTTTGTCGAACGGGAAAACCGTAACCAACAACACGGTGGCTTCCCCGATCTTCGATTCGACGACAACCTATACCCAGGGCGGGGTCGACGTAGGCACAACTCAGTACATCGATGCCTTTCAACGCGCCAACTTCTGGGGTACGGTGAAGACGGCAACCAATTCTCACCTTTTGCTCGGTGGGCCGACGGTGCTCACAGAGCAGACCTTGAGTCCGCCATCGTCGTACGGTAAAGTCGGCAGCGTCTTCGGCTTCACGGCCGGACTGGTCGACATCAATTGGTTTGACTCACAGCTGCCTACGCTAATCAGCAACCTTGGCATTCAACCGAACACGTTCGTCATTTTCCTGACGTACGACGTGTACCTGACGCAGAGTGGCCAATGCTGCATTGGCGGATACCACAGTTCAGAGGGAAGCTCGAGCAATCCGCAGTCGTATGCTCACGCGACCTACGTGGACCATCCCGGAGACTTTGCGCAAGACGTCTCGGCGCTTTCGCACGAAGTTGGTGAGTGGGCGGATGATCCGCTGGTCGTCAACATCAATGGCAACAATACGCCTTGCGGTATTTTGGAAGTCGGAGATCCGGAAGAGGGGTTTAGCAACTATGGGGGGTTCCCTTACACTCTGAACGGATTCACCTACAACCTGCAAGACTTGGTCACGCTTCCGTATTTCGGCGCGCCCACAAGCACGTCGGTAAACGGATGGCTAAGTTTCCAGGGAAATTCGTCGCTCTTCATTTGCTCAAACGGGAGTTAGGACTGCCCTGGTGCGCACGAGCCCGCCCGGACACGGCGGGCTTTTTTCTGCCTCGATCGCACTGGTAATTCCCGAGGCACTCTGTTCGAGATGTTTGCCGGGCGCGGTGGGCACTCCGTTGTATTCTTGAGCCTCCCATGAACTTCACCTTCCTCGACTGGTCCGCCATCGTCGCCTATCTCGGCATTACGCTCGTCCTGGGTCTCTATTTCCGCGGTCGTTCCGGCAAAAGCGTTGACGACTACTTTGTTTCGGGACGCAACGTCTCCTGGTGGCTTGCCGGGACGTCGATGGTTGCGACCACTTTCGCTGCCGATACGCCGCTGGTCGTGACCGGCCTGGTTTACACGCAAGGCATAGCAGGGAACTGGCTCTGGTGGGGTTTTCTGCTCTCCGGCATGATGACGGTGTTTCTGTTCGCTCGCCTGTGGCGGCGATCCGGACTGCTGACCGATGTGCAGTTCGCCGAGATGCGCTACTCCGGAAAACCGGCAGCCTTCCTTCGCGGCTTCCGCGCCGTCTATCTCGGATTGCTGATGAATTGCCTGATCCTCGGCTGGGTGACGAAAGCGATGACCAGCATTGTGCTCACGACACGCTGGGCGTCAGCGACCGGAAGTGCGCTGCGCGATTTGTGTTTTCTTTCTGATTCCGTTCACTGGGCTCTATGTCGCTCTGGGCGGGCTGTGGGGAGTTTTGTGGACCGATCTATTTCAGTTCGCGCTTAAGATGGCAATCGTCATCGCGTGTCGCCTGGTATGCGGTGCGGCCTGCGGATGGAATGCACGCCATGCTCGACCGATCTCGCGCGATGCAGCGCGGCCGCTGGTCCGAACGCCGGCGACGCGACTTCGTTCTTCCCCGACTTCTCGCGCCCCCATGAGCAGGAAACGTTGTGGACTCTTCCGGTGCTCACATTTCTTGTCTACATCGGTTTGCAGTGGTGGGCGTTCTGGTATCCCGGCGCTGAGCCGGGCGGCGGCGGCTACATCGCGCAGCGCATCTTCGCGCCCGCGACGAGCGCAACGGATTGCTCTCCGTGCTATGGTTCAACATCGCGCACTACGCCATCCGCCCGTGGCCCTGGATACTGACTGCTCTCGCCGCCATCGTGCTCTATCCCCATCTCGAGCATCCTGAGACGGGATACATGCTGGTTGTCAGCCAGCATGTGCCGACGGCACTGCGCGGCATCGTGATCGCCGGATTCATGGCAGCTTTCATGTCAACGATCGCGACGCAATTGAACTGGGGAGCGTCGTACCTGGTCTCCGACTTTTATCGCCGATTCATCAAGCGCGATGCTGACGAGAAGCACTACGTCATGTATCGAGGCTGGCAACAGTTCTGCTCGTGATCGTTTCCGCTTATGTTTCGGCACAGTTGGCTCGATTCGCTCGGGATGGGAGTTTGTCTTAGAAGTCGGCGCCGGAACCGGAGGCGTTTACCTGTTGCGCTGGTATTGGTGGAGCATCAACGCATGGAGCGAAATCTCCGCCATGATCACGGCTCTCGTGTCGTCGGTGTTTCTGCGCTGGGTCGCGCCATTCGCAGGCTCGGGGCCCGCAGTATTCGCCAAGACTGCCTTGACCACGACGGTCGCCACCACACTGGTCTGGTTGATCGTGACGTTCGCCACCAAAGCCGAGCCAGAGGCAGTGCTAACCAGCTTCTATCGTGCGGTGCGTCCGCACGTGTCGGGATGGCAACCCATCGCGCGACTCTCCCCCGACGTGCCGCCCACGCGCGATCTAGGACGAAACCTAGTCTCGTGGGTTTTGGGATGTGCCATGGTCTATCTGGCACTGTTCGGTCTGGGCCATGTACTGATTGGGCCGATGATTGAAGGGCTGTTGCTACTTGGTGGTTCTGCTCTATGCGCGGTGGCTCTATACACCAATTTGGCCAGGCAAGGCTGGGGCGCCGCTCATTCCACAAGGACCGAGTAGTTCGTTCCCTCCCAGTTGTTTTCTATGGTCCAGAGAAACGTGAACACAATCTCGCTTCCCACCGCTAATGTCTCGCTCGGCAAGTCGGCAACGTGAATTCCCATGCCAGTGTCACGAGTTTTCGTGTCGTTCGTTGTCTTCCACCCGTCGAAGCTCCAATGCACGCTGGCGGGCGCGAGTAAAGACAGCCGGAATTTCTTGCCTCGGGGCATCGTCTTGCACTTATTGTTGAAGCGCCAGGCAAAGTAAACGGATTTCTGCTTCTTCTGGATGTAGCGTGCCAGCGCTTGCGGAGGCTGGTCGAAAAGTTTCCCGTCCCGCAGCGACCGCCGCAATTTGATGTACTCCCCGTGCGCCCAGACCAGTGGACACGCCGAACCCGTCGGCTTACCCCGAAATAATTCCCGGTCGGGTAGATCGGAAGCGTCCCAAACCTGCTCGGGGAGTAAACGTCCCCCCTGCTGCGTGGAAAGCTCGATCATCAACAACAGCTCTTCCGCGGCTTTGCGGTTACCCGCCAACAATTCGTAATGAGCCCGCTCCCCAGCCAATAATGGCCACGGACGCCCGATTCCAGTGCCATCGAACGGCGATCCGTCGGCATGTTCTCCGTAGCCGTCGCCGTTGTAGCGGTACCAGCACGGTCCCTGCGGAAGGTTCGCTTTCAGCAGGGCATCAATCACTTTGATCGTATTCAGAATCCGTGGATCATCGGGAGCTCTCAGCCCAAAACGTACCAGCGCTAGGGCGTCGGGACTAATCACGTGACCCGCCGTCGCCACGTTTTCGCCAGGCGGACGATTCTTGATGGGTACAAATCCCTCGGATGGCGAAGGCGCACACTCGACTTCGGGCGGCGCAATGCGCACGTAATATCCCTCGACTCCGATCTGTTGCGCCAGGTCGGTTCCCATGACGTACGTCCAGCGCTCAATATTTTCGTTCCACGTGTCGGCGGTTTCGCGCAAGAAATCGCCCGAATCTTTATGGCCCACCGCATCGGCCAGATCCGCAGCGGCCAGCAGCGCAGAAACTTCCACCGCCAGCGTGAAAGGAGAGAAGCCCGCGTCTTCTTCCCATCGATCTTGCTGGGTGACCGGGCCGTTGCGCACCAGAAAGGCCGCGGATTTCTGCACCATCGTCCACCACCGCGAGGGTTCCCCCAAAACGAAAGGAGCGATCCGGCGCAAGCTGTCGGTCAACAGAATCGGGAATGCAGCCTCGTCCATCTGCAATCCCATCCAGTAAGGACGCCCGTCGAGCCAGAGATTCTGCGCCCAGTGTCCGTCGGCCTCCTGAGTTGATTCGAGGTAACGAAGCACTCGCAAGGCATCGAGCTCGGCCCCGGCAGCAAGGAAGGCAACTGCCGTCTCCACCAGGTCACGCGGCCACACCAGGTGATATCCGCCGAGATCCTCGTCGCCCTTATTGAATCCCCAGGGAATAGAAAGGCTCGCAATCACGCCGCCCAGGAAGTCCTTAGACTCGTGGGTTCGCAGCACTGCCGTACTGGCGCGATAGCGATCGTGCTCGCGCGGAGGATCGTCGAGTTTCAGAAGTTGATCTTGCCAGTTTTTCCAGTGCCACGCGTAATGGTCGTGAAGGTCTTCGTACGGTTCGAGCAAGGTGGATCTGGCCTGCTGCCCGGCCTCCGCCCAAATGCCGCCGAAACCCAGGGCGAGCAGAAACTCTCCGCCGCACGCTGCTAAATCAATTTCGCCTGTGAGGGCGACGTTCCCGTTCTCCGCCCGCGTATAGTCCCATTCCATCTGAAAATGCTGCGAGACGTCTTGCCAGCCATCCGACGCTCCGACAAATCCCACTGACATCTTCCGCCACGGAACCGAGCAAGCGAAAGCCAGTGCGGCATTTTCACGCTCCGCAAACAACATCGGCACGCCCTTGTAATCTCCAACCCATCCGGTATTGTCACGGCCCACATTGGTCAGATGGGGCGAGAGCAGCGCATACAAACGATAGTCGGAGAGCTTTCCCTGAAGCGCCTCAAAACGAACCTTCTGGAGAACTACATTGCGGTAGGGATCGGTCAAAATCTCTTTCGAGATGCGATAGCGGCCCTCCAGACAGGTATTAACCAGCCGGTAAATCGGGACGCCGGGCTCATAGGGAGCGCTATCGAAGGCGCAACTTCGCTTTTCCTCTGAAAAAAATTCTTTGCCATCGCTGATCAGAAACTCCTGATCGCGAGTGCACGCCTGATCGACGCGCGGGTAGTAAATCTCGTTCAAAATCCCATGACTCAGCGTGAACCAGACTTTGCTGTGCTGGTTCAGCGCGGTGCCCACACCAACTTTCGCGCTCGAAGTCCAACGAGGAGCAATCCCCGGCCACCCCGGGGCATAGCGTTCCGAATCGCTCAATGACGGCCGTCCTTACCCTGTAGATCACAACAATGCTCAGATGGAAAAAAGCTGCCCGGGGATTCTACTAAATAAGAAAGAAGGGGAGGCTTATGTTATCGAGAAGTCATTCATTCATGCTTTCTAGATGAACTTTTTGCACTTAGCTTTCCCACATTGGCAAGCCAGTCGTCCCTCGTGATAGGAGAGCCCGTAGTCGCAAGTCAGTTCTTCGCCTGCCTTGATATTTCTGCGCGCATAAAACTCGATTCGCCCATAAGCAATGCGGATAAATACGTTGGCCTCGCAGGAGTGGTTCAGGAATTGAAACGGACCGCCCCGGACACTGCCGTCAATCGCTTCCCGCTCCGTCAAATCGACGATAGCGATTCGTTTCGCGCCTAGCGCTCGCCTGGCCGCCTCTTGGGTCGAAATTCGTTCGCCGGTAAATTCGCCTAATTTCTTGCGCGCACGCAACGCGACGCTCGTGAAGAGCCCCTTACCTTGAATACCGCTCCTGCCGACGCGAAGCGCAGACCTGGGTGCATTTGTCATGAAAGCTTAGGCTAAGGGATATTGCCCGACAGGACAACCATGGCTTCGTGTAAAATCACTGAGGCGAGTATTCGATTCGGACCTTTCGCCGGCCCGTGAGCCCGGCGCCAGCCCAGAAATTACTCCCGCACTTTAGAATCCTCAGGATTTCGCTGGGGAAGATTTTGTCAGGAGACGACTGTGAAAATTGCCAAGACAGCCGACCGTAAGAAGGTCATGGACACCACCAAGAGCACCGACTGCCCCAAGTGCGGCAAGCCTACGCGCATTGTGAAGCGGGTAAAGGACCGCGAACGCAACGTCCCTGGAGGGATCTTTATTTCCTGCTCGGCTTGCGAATTCTTCGAAAAGCTCTAAGCCCATACTGGTGGCTGGCCTGATAGCTGGCTACCAGCTCGGCACTGCCGTCATTTGCCCCAATATTGCTCTTGCCTCAGCAGCGGGATCGGCAGCGCCCGTGATCGGGCGTCCCACCACAATGTGTGTCGCACCGGCGGAGATGGCTTCTTCGGGAGTTACCACGCGTGCCTGATCGCCGTGGGAAGATCCAGCTGGCCGCACTCCCGGCGTCACAATCGCGAAGTCATCTCCCAGTTCTTGGCGGAGCGCCGACGCTTCGCGCGCTGAGGCAACCACTCCCTGGCATCCGTTGGTCAAGGCGAGTGCCGCCAGTCGAAGGACTTGATCGACCACAGTTCCGTGGACTCCGACTTTGTCGAGGTCGTTGTGGTCCATGCTGGTCAGCACAGTTACCGCAAGCACCATCAACCCGGGGTTCGGCGCAGCCGCTTCGGTCGCGGCGCGCAGCATCTTACCGCCGCCCGAGGCGTGCACCGTAAGCATTCTCACACCAAGCGCCACAGCCTCTTTCACAGCCGCTGCTACCGTCGTTGGGATGTCGTTATATTTCAGGTCAAGGAATACTCGCCGTCCCGACGTCACCAGGTCGCGTACCACTTGGGGACCTTCGGCGGTGTAAAGCTGCATTCCGACTTTGTAGGTGAAGGCGGAATCACCTACGGCCGCTACGATTTTCCGCGCAGCAGCCGCAGTCGAAACATCCAAGGCAACAATCAGATGCTGGCGTGGATCAGTCACGCCTTCCAGTTTAAGCTTTTGAGATTAATTCGCCAACGGCCGAAGCATGGCAACGGTTTGTGCCTGAGGTACGACGTCAAGGCGAACTCGCTGGATACCTTGGTTCTTGAAGTTCAACGCTCGGGCAGCGTTATAAGAAACGTCAATAATGCGTCCATCCACTACAGGTCCCCGGTCATTAATACGAACCACAACAGCCCGGCCATTGCGCAGATTCGTGACTTTGACGTACGTTCCCAGAGGAAGCGTCGGATGCGCCGCCGTCATGTCATACATGTCGTAGGGTTCGCCGCTGGCGGTGGGCTTGCCCACGAAATCCTGCCCGTACCAGGACGCAGTTCCTACCTGATAGGGCTTCTTGCGGGCTGCCTTCTGACTGGCTGCCGTCCCAGCTTTGCTTACGCTATAGATTCGGGCGTGATCCGACCCTGAGCTGGTTGGACCCTGAGCCGCCCCTAGGCTGACCACTGATAAAGCCAGTGCCAGTCCATGAGCTAAACGGATTCTCACTAGTCACCTCGCAGTTTCAAAGTCAAAATTTGCCCTCCACGAACTTCGCCTAGGATTCCGTCATGCTACCGGGGTGAAGAAGGGTCGTCAATCCGTAAATCTCCGTAGGAAGGTGATCATCTAGCAATATATAGTTCACGTAACCTAAGGAAAAACATGAGTAATGCGCTGGAGGTCGTGTGATGTCAGTACTTTAGATGTTTATACAATAGTAAATACCCAAACGCCGGGAATGCGAAAAGTATTTGGTAACTCAGTGTTTTCAAGTACTTAAGCCTCGGGCGTATATAAGCAGCCCGGAATGAATGGGATGCACAAGCTGAACCGCATCCGAAACGGCTCCCGGCAAAGCCCCAGGCCTCGGAAACCTACCCACCCGTAACCTCTCGTCGGTCGAAACCAATGGGATTCTTCGTTCGTTTTCCGATAGATTGCCTGTATGGCGCAGGCGCCTCCTGTTGTTCTTACCATTGCCGGCTTCGATCCTTCATCGGGAGCGGGAGTAACGGCCGACATAAAGACCATCGCCGCCCACGGTTGCTATGGCATTGCCTGCATATCCGCATTAACTGTTCAATCAACCGCGGGAGTTCGCCGGGTTGAACCGGTTAACCCTGAACTCATCGCCGAAACGCTTCGCGAACTTACCTCTGACATCGAAGTCGCCGCCGTGCACATCGGCATGTTGGGATCTGCCAAGGTCGTAAAGACGGTCGCCGAGTTCCTGGCAAAAGAGAAGCTTCCCAATATTGTTCTCGATCCGATCTTGAAGTCGTCTTCGAGCGCCGCCCTTGTGGACTCGGTCGGTGCCAAACTCTTACTCGAGAAGTTGGTTCCCCTAGCCACGGTCGTCACGCCAAATGTGGATGAGGCTTCAGCCCTGTCGGGACTTGCCGTCACTAACCCCGATCAAATGCGTGCTGCCGCCACTAAGCTTCATTCACTCGGGGCCTCGGCCGTCGTGGTGACCGGAGGCCACCTCGACAAGGCCATCGATCTTCTCAGCTTCACCACCGAGCGGGGCATCGAGCAGGAGTTGTTCAAGTCTGACCGGCAGCGTTCCAACTCAACTCACGGAACCGGATGTGCCTTCGCCACGGCTATGGCGTGCCACCTGGCGCAAGGCCGAGGACTTCCGGAGGCCGTTCTGCTGGCGAAGGCTTACGTAACCGCCGCGATCTCGAATGCCCATCCCATGGGACGCGGTATTGGGCCTGTCCATCATCTCTACCGCATGACCCAACCGCAGCGTCGCACCAATCCCACCGGCGATCCCGAACCAGTCCATTAGAAGCGGGGTTTCTTTGCGAAGCCTTCATGCTCTACGCGATCAAAGGCTGTTGATTTTTTTGGAGTGAATACTGCCAGGAGGAGGTCTAGTCTCGAACGCCAGAAGTTTTCTTCAAAAGGACGCCCGCAACAAATGCCGCCACCGCCGCCACCAGCCACTGGAGACGGAACGCCTGCACGGCTTCCCATTCGAGGACGTTGCGTTCGCTATAGACCAGTCCGGCCGCCAAAGCTGCCAGAATGCATCCAATGCCCGCGATGAAAGCGATGAGGGAGGGAAGGGGGAGGCCGAGGCCTTGCTTAATGTTATGCAGTTCCAGATGGCGTGCCCAATGGGGGTCGGTAACCGGGATCACCTCGCGGGCTGAACCACAAATGTGGCAATACCGCGACCCAACCATGAACTCCGCTCCGCAGCCCTCACAGGCTTGGACCAGAGACGGAGCAATTGGCTCCCTCTGTACCACTGGAGGGCGCCAGAACTCCTGTTGCGTGTTATGGACGACTTCCGCCATGAGTTACCTGCCGCTCATCTTCACCGCAAGCCAGTGACCAAAAACTTTACGCGTCTAACCTATTGACGGCTAAGACTGTTCAGATTTCCGTCTGTTCCTGCCTATGAGAATCGCTGGCAAGAATTACCTCGTAACCATGGAAAGTTGGATTATAAAGTGGCGATTTGTTCGATCAGGTCCCATTCCGTTGACCGTCTTGGTTCCTCGTCTCCGTCGGCCGCATCAGTTACACTGAGGGCCAACACACCTTTGGACACGAAGACTCCGACTTCGCGGTTGCGGCTCCCTGGCACTTTCATCCTTCACGTTTCTTTGCTTGCCTGTCTTTCTTTCTCCGCCTTCTCTCAAACTGGCGCGATCAAAGCTGGGGGAACCCTTTCATTTCGGCCCGCCGATCCACAGAACGCGATCGCGTTCGATCACTTCTATAACCTCGACTACGACCGCGCGATCCAGGGATTCGAGCAGGTGTTGCAGCGCCATCCCGATGATCCATTCGCAGTGAACCATTTGCTGACCGCTGTCCAATTCAAAGAGCTTTACCGTATGGGAGCTTTAAACACCGGCGACTATTCCAACGACAGCTTCATCGGGAAAGTTCATCAGGATCCTGACCCCAAGATAAAAGAGCAAATCAAAGCTCTGGTCGACCGTGCGACGAAGCTGGAAGACAAGACTCTGGCCACAAATCCCAACGATGTCGATATGCTCTACGCGCGTGGCGTGACGCGAGCCCAGTTCTCCACCTACACCGCCCTGATGGAACGCGCTTGGTTCTCTGCCTTACGCAACGCCGTAGGCGCACGCCGCGATCACGAACGCGTGCTTGAACTCTCTCCCGGATACACCGACGCGAAACTCATTGTTGGCGCACACAATTTTGTGATGGGCAGTCTGCCCTGGGCGGTGAAGGCTGCTGTCAGCATGGTCGGACTGAGCGGCAGCAAAGAGAAGGGTCTCGACTATCTTCGCGAATCTGCCAACGGCACTGGTGAGACCAGCGTAGATGCGAAGATTCTTCTGGCGCTCTTCCTGCGCCGCGAACATCAATTCGACGAAGCTTTGCGGGATACGCGCAGCCTTATTCCCGCCTACCCACGCAACGTCTTGCTTGGGCTCGAAGAAGGGAACCTCCTGCGCGCAGAGGGACACAATCAGGAGGCGGCAGATGCTTATCGTCAAATCTGGCTAGCGGGCAAAGCGGGCCATTACGCAGGCCTGCACTACGAAGCCGCAGCCTTGAGTCTGGGAGATCTGTTGCGCAGCGAGAAAGACTACGTGGGGGCGGCTGCCGCCTACGACGAGGTGAACGAAATCGCCCAGCCTGATCCAGAGATCGCACAGAAGGCCAATCTCGGCGCGGGTGAGATGTATGATTTGCTGCAGAAGCGGGACCTGGCGCTCAAGAAATATCAGGCGGTCATCGCCAGCAATGCCGATAGCCCTCCGGCTGAAATCGCGCGTAAGCACATGAAGGAAGCGTATCGGGCAGATTAAGGTGCACAGTTGTAAGATGGAGCTAGACGGAGGCACCACATGTACTGCAACTACTGCGGAAAGGTCATTCAGGACGACGCGAATCACTGCGCCTATTGCGGCAAGCGCGTGGGCAATGTGATGGCGCGCAAGCGCCTGCTGCGTCCCCGGCAAGGACGCAAGATTGCCGGCGTCTGCCTGGGCTTCGCCGAATACTTCGACCTCGACGTGACCCTCGTCCGCCTGGTGTGGCTGATCGTTTCGGTCATGACTGGCATCGGCCTGCTCTCCTATCCCATCGCCTGGATCGTCATGCCCGAAGAGCCGCTAAGACTCTCGGCCCCTGCAGGTGCGCCGGTTACGAGTTCATAAGTTTTTCTTGGCGCCCTTCGCGGACTTCACGGTTATGACGTCATCCCTTCTCTAGTCCTCAATGCGACGTCATCCCCGAAGCGAAGCGAGGGATCTGGCGTGGAGCATCAATGCTGCACGCCTGATCGGTCTTAATGTGATGGGGGGCGTTTCTCAGCGCCTTCTGCGGAATTTTCTCCGCGTTCTCTGCGGTTTAAGATTTTGTATGTTTAAATCCGTTAGCCATGCCCACCATCAAGAGCGGTGATGCTGAAATCTATTACGAAGTTGAAGGCGACGGCCCTCCGGTAGTCCTGCTGCATCCTTTTCCCGCCAGCCACGAACTCTGGAATCCGGCAGCGCTGGCTCTCACTTCGCGTTATCGCGTCATTCTTCCAGACCTGCGCGCCCATGGCGTCTCTGAGCCCGGCGAAGGTCCCGCCACCATGGAGAAACACGCCGCCGATCTGACTCGCATTCTCGATGATGCTGACGTCGGCCGCGCCGCTTTCGCCGGAGTATCCATCGGGGGCTATATCCTCTTCGAATTCTGGAGGCGCAATCGCGGACGGGTCGCCAGTCTCGCCTTCATCGATACCAAGGCCCAACCCGACAACGACCAGGCCCGCGCCAACCGCCTGCAAGCCGCCGCCGACGTTCTCGAAAAGGGAGTCGAACCCTTCGTCGATAGCATGCTGCCCAAACTCTTCGGGGAAACCACGCAGCGCACGCGCCCCGACCTGGTGAGCTCCGCGCGCAAACTGATGATGAAGATGTCGCCGCAGGACATCAATCTGGTGCAGCAGGGCATGGCTCAGCGACCCGACTCTGTTCCCACGCTTAAGACGATCAATGTTCCCGCACTGGTCGTGGTGGGAGACGAAGACACGCTCTCCACTCCTGCCGACGCCGAACTCATGCGCGCAAACATCCCCAATGCCCAGATGAAGGCGATTCCCCGCGCCGGTCATTACGCGGTCTGGGAGCGACCGGAAGACGTGGGGAAAGTGCTGAGGCAGTTTCTGGACGCCGCACGATAGTGCTCAACTGAGAACTGAGAACCCGGAACTGAGAACTGCTCTTTGCTACAATTCTCACGTTATGATCGATACCTTCCTCGTTCCGCAGAAAACTACGATTCACGCCAAGGGAGACGGTTCCTCGGTTGATGTCAGCTCCGCGTCCAATCGTGTCTTCCTGTTGACGCTTGATATCACCGACATCGTCGAGCAAGAGTCGCTGGATGTCAGCATCCACGGCTCGGCCGACGGAACCACATGGGAGCCGAAGGCCGTGGCTTCTTTTCCGCAAAAGTTCTATCGCGGAGAGCACCCCATCCTTCTTGATCTGACTGGCCAGGCGGCGATCAAGTTCGTGCGCGCGCATTGGGAAACCGGTCGCTGGGGACGCGGCACCGAAATCCCCATGTTTGAATTCAGCCTCGCGATGAAAGAAGTGCCAGCTGACATCCTCAGAGAAGCTACCGCCGAGGCTAAGGCACTTGGCTAGATTGTCGATTGTTGATTTTTGATTGAAAACCGCCGACAAAGGGCTTTGCTTTTGAATTCAAAAATCAACAATCAAAAATCAACAATGCCTTCCTACCGCGTTCACCCGGTCCGAACCATCCACGGTTCCCTAAGCCTTCCGGGCGATAAATCGATCTCGCACCGCTACGCGATGCTTGCAGCCATCGCGACGGGAACCACGCGTCTCGAGAACTTTTCGACTGGAGCTGATTGCGCCAGCACTCTCGGCTGTCTTAGAACTCTTGGAGTTGTGTGGGAGCGAAAAGAGAATCAAATTACGATCCAGGGCCGTGGTTCCGATTTGGCTATCCCCACTACCGCGCTCGATTGCGGCAACTCCGGATCTACCATGCGTATGCTCAGCGGCATCCTTGCCGGGCAACGTTACAACAGTGAACTCACGGGCGACGAATCCCTTTCCCGACGTCCCATGGCCCGCATTATCAAGCCTCTCGAGCTGATGGGAGCGAAAATTACATCTTCAGAAGGGAACCGGCCTCCGATCCGAATCACCGGCGGATCGCTCAAAGCGATCGACTACGCGATGCCAGTGGCCTCGGCTCAGGTGAAGTCGTCTCTTTTGTTCGCCGGGTTATTCGCCAGCGGCGAGACTCGAGTCGAAGAACCAGCTCGCACCCGCGACCACGGCGAACTAGCGCTACGCGCGTTTGGGGCTGAACTCCACCGCCATGGGAACGAAACTCGCATCCGTGGAGGTCAGGTCCTGCATGCGATCGAAGCCCACATCCCCGGAGACATTTCGAGCGCGGCATTTTTTCTTTGCGCGGCGGCTCTGTTTCCAGATTCGCAGTTGACGCTCACCAATCTGCTCATGAATCCCACTCGCGCCCGCCTGCTCGATATTCTGATCGCCATGGGCGCGCGAATTTCCGTGACCCAGTTGGAAGAACATCATGGCGAACTGGTGGGAACGGTGCAGGTCGAAGGCAGCAAGCTGAAGGGAACGACCATCGCGGGAGCCGACACCGTGTCGCTGATTGACGAGATTCCGGTGCTAGCCGCGATCTCGCCCTATATGACAACTGGTATCGAGATTCGTGATGCAGGCGAGCTACGGGTAAAAGAATCGGACCGCATCGCCGCCATGGCGAAAAATCTGCGGGCGATGAATGCGGAAGTAGAAGAACTGGAAGATGGATTGAAAATTCCCGGCGGGCAAAAACTTTGCGGAGCAGAGATCGATTCATTCGGCGACCACCGCATCGCCATGGCATTCGCCGTCGCCGCTCTAAGGGCGGAGGGCGAAACCGTCATTCACGGGGCCGACGCTGCGGTTATCTCGTACCCGGAATTCTTCCAGGCGATTGAGAGCGTAACGCAAAGATAGAACGGTCGCGGGTCGCCGGCGGCAGGTCGCCATATGCTGCGACCGAAGACCGGCGACCTGCCACCGACTTAATTCATCTTCTCGTTCTTCCCGTCATACTTCACATTGCCCGTCGATTGATTGAAGCGGTCGATGTCGGCATTCGTATAGGTCCGTGAAGCCCTCTTCACAGGTGCCGCACTCGCCATCAATTGCTTAACACTGTGGGAGCTCTGCCACGATGCTACGCCCACCTCCAGGTGTCGCACGTGCTCTTCGTGCATTCCCCCGTGCTCGTGCATTTCGCCGTGCATCTCCATCTCGTGGTGCATCTCCATGGCTGCGCCATAATGTTCCGCAGGCTTCGGGCCGTACCACACTGGTACCGTATAAACCCCAACCGGAGGTGGCGTCACGATTTCCAGGGTTGCATTCCGCGCTCCCGCCACGTTCCCGAAGGTCGCATTACTGGCGCCAACCGGAGAAGGAGATACCGTCTCCAAAGAAACCGACGGCGTAACGACCAGGGGAACGAAGGGCGCAGCATAGACTCCATAAGGTGGTGCCCAGTTGCTGGCGGTTCCACCAATCACCGTTGCTTGCCCTAATGCCAAACCTGAGAGCAGAAGAACCAGAGAGAGAGACTTCAGTGGACCCATACTTCCTCCTAGAAACTTCAAGTAAAACTTGAGAGTCGAGGCCCTTCGCGGAGAACGCCTCCAGGATCAAAAAATGGAAAACGAGGATCAGAAGGAGGAGCTCTGGGCGATCTGCCCTGCGACTACAATCGCATCTTACACCCGGAATGCCTTGTCTGGCGCGGGTTTTCTAGCTTCCCACGTATCGGGCATAGAGACTTCTGGCCACGGCGGCATCGGTTGTGCCCTTGATGATGGCCCGCCCATCAGGGAACAGGGTCATTTCATATGGATCGTGCCAGAACTTGAGGACAAAGTCGTTGTGCCGCACTTGGCCCAAAGGCTTGAGCCGGGCGCTCATTTCCACGAAGTCGAGGGGCCGCTGCCGCTCATGGATCTGTACCGAGTTCCGTCCACAGAGCGTGATGTGGGGACGCCCTTCTCCCGCCAGATGGGTAAACTCCCGCTCCCCGCATGCACGGCATCCCGGCCGGGGTCTACCCGCCGACACCTCCGCCCGGTCATTCCTCCAGACATCGAACGACAGCAATGTCCGGCGCAGGCGATCCTCAGCACCGACCAGTAGCTTCAACGCCTCGGTCGCCGCCACCGAGGCTGCGAGATTCACCGCAGAGTTCAAAATCCCGGAAGTCTCGCAAGTCTCCACGGCCCCGCGAGGGGCATCGGGAAAGATACACGCCAGGCAAGCCGTCCGTCCTGGCTGGATATTCAAAGTCACGCCGTAGCTTCCTACCGCAGCCGTATAAATCCAAGGCAGGGAATTCTTCACGGCAAAATCATTGATCAGATACCGCGTCTCGAAATTGTCGGTGCCGTCTAAAATCAGGTCCGTTCCGGAGAGCAAAGCCTCGATGTTGCCGGGGGTGACATCTGCAACTTGAGGCTCTACGACAATCTGTGAATTGAACAGGCCAATCTTCTTTGCCGCCGCAATCGCCTTGGGCAGAGATTCCGCAGCGTCTGCCTCATCGAACAGCGACTGCCGCTGCAGATTGCTGGGCTCGACATAATCGCGATCGATGATCCGAAGCGTTCCCACGCCGGCTCTCGCCAGTAAAGACACGATCGCCGATCCGGTCGCTCCGCAGCCGACAACCGCGACCCGGGCTGCCGCTAACTTTCGCTGTCCCTCGGGGCCGATCCCCGGAAACAAGACTTGCCGCGAATATCGTTCTTCCAAAGACGTCACCACTTCTGCTCCGAGCCTTTATTATAGGTGCGGTCCGATTTGTCCGGTGAACCCGCAGGGACCGGAACGGCGATCGGTCCCATAAGACAACAATTGCCCTACGATACTTCATCGAAACAGTTAAGCGACCATCCGCGCCTTGAGGGAGCCTGTTTGCGAGTTCGGGGAGTACTGTTGATTGCCGTGGTGGCGCTGACGCTGTCCTCAATAGTCGCGGGGCAAAATCCCCCTGGCCGAGCCGCAGCCGAATCTTTGCCTGCCGCAACTGGAGTGTCTTCCTACCAAGGCCTTACTGTTCGTGAGCTCCGCTTGCCCGGTCTTTCGGATGCCGATCAGGACCTCATGCGAAAGATGATCCCGCAGAAGGCCGGTCAGCCCTTCGATCGCGATCTGCTGCGCCAAAGCATGCAAGTGCTGCACGGCACGGGGCGCTTCGCCGACCTTCGCGTCGAAGCCGAGCGTACCTTCGATGGCGACGTCACCCTCACCTTCGTGAGTGAACCGAACTATTTCATTGGTGACATCCGGGTTGTCGGAAATCCGTCCCGCCCTACCGCGAACCAGATCGTCAACGCCTCGAAACTGCAGTTGGGCGACCCCTTTACCAAAGATAAGATCGACCGCGCTCATACCAGCATTGAACTGCTTATGAAGGAGAACGGTTACTACAAATCCACTATCGAGGACGAAGAAAAGCAAAATCCCGAGACGCAGCAGATATCGATCCTGTTCCGCGTAAAGCCCGGCCCGCAAGCCCGAATTGGACGCGTCAATGTTACCGGCAACCCTGTTTACTCGGAGGAGCAGGTGCAAGACATCGCCAAGATGCACCCGGGCGATACCGTCTCTGCCCAGCGTGTCAGCAACGCGCTGGACCGCTTGCGAAAGAAATTTCAAAAGAAGAATCGTTTGCTGGCGCAGGTGTCGATCACCAATCGGACCTACCACGCCGATACCAATGTGGTCGACTACACCCTCGATGTCCAGCCCGGTCCCACCGTCGACATCGTCGCCGAAGGTTACAAGATCAAACGCGGCGAACTTAAGAAAAGCGTTCCAGTGTATGAAGAAAACGCGCTCGATGACGACTTGCTGAACGAAGGCCGCCGCAACCTGCTCAACTACCTGCAAACCCGCGGTTACTTCGAAGCCAAAGTCGGATACAAGAAGCACAACGATCCCCAGGACAATGAGCTTCGAGTCATCTACGTCATCGATGAAGGCGCCCGTCACAAACTGGTGAAGGTCCAGATCAAGGGCAACAAATATTTTGCCAGCGACTTTCTTTTACCGCGCATGCAAGTGCAACCGGCCAGCAGAGTATTTTCCCAGGGCCGCTTCAACCAGAGTTTGTTGAATAACGACGTGCGCGGCATCGAGACTCTTTACCGCACCAACGGGTTCCAGGAAGTCAAAGTCAGCAGCAACGTTCTCGATAACTACGACGGTCAAGAGAACACCATCGCCGTTGAAATCACGATCGATGAAGGCGCGCAGACTCTGGTTGGCGGCTTACATATCGAAGGGAACCATATCGTCGCCGAAGACCAGTTTCCGCCATTAAACACGTCGGCGGGCCAGCCGTTTTCGGAATCGAATATCGCCGCCGATCGCGACATCCTCTTGAACTACTACTTTAACAATGGATTCCCCGACGCCACCTTTGAAGCGGCCGCCAAACCCTCGCCCGATAAACCCAACCACATGGATGTCTCCTATACCTTGCATGAAGGCGAACAGGTTTTCGTCGGCAAGGTTCTGATCTCGGGTCTCTATTACACCAAGCCGTTCGTGATTGAGCGTGAAGTGAAGGTCAAATCTGGCGACCCGCTAAGCCAGCTCAAGATACTCAAGACTCAGCAGAGTCTCTACGACCTCGGCATCTTTAGTCAGGTCGATACTGCCGTACAGAACCCAAACGGCGTCGAGCCGCAGAAGAACGTCCTAGTCGACCTTCAGGAGGCCAAGCGCTACACGTTCAACTACGGAGTCGGATTGGAATTCCAGACAGGGACACCCGCAGTCGGCACCACCACACCGCAGGGCGCTATGGGAGTGAGCCCCAGGGTTTCGCTCGATGTGACCCGCCTTAATTTCCGGGGGCGCGATCACACCGTCACCTTCAAAGGACACGTGGGTCGTCTGCAACAGCGTGCCCTTGTCAGTTACGACGCTCCACGATGGTTCAACAGTACTGCGTGGCGACTGACACTAACCGCCTTTTACGACAATACGCTCGACGTCACGACATTCACCTCGCAGCGTCTCGAAGGTTCCGTACAAGCAGAGGAAATCCTCAGCAAGGCCAGCACCATGTTCTACCGCTTCACCTACCGGCGGGTGAAAGCTACCAACATCGAGGTGACGCAAGACCTCATTCCGTTGTTCTCATTGCCCACCCGCGTCGGGATGCCCGGCTTCAGCTACATTCGCGACAAGCGCGATAACCCGCTCGAATCGACCAAGGGGAACTACACCACCTTCGACGGCGGCTTGGCCTCGGGATATTTCGGGTCGGAAGCCGACTTCAGCCGCGCCCTGATTCAGAACACTACCTATCACGCCTTTGGAAAAAACCGGCCCCTCGAAAAGAAGTTTGTCTTCGCTCGTTCCATCCGCATTGGAGTGGAGAATAACCTGGCGAACACATATATCCTCAATCCCGGGGCGCCTTGTCCCCACGGCCTCACCAGTTGCGCCGTTATCCCATTGCCAGAACGCTTCTTTTCGGGCGGCGGCAATACTCACCGCGGCTTCGGATTGAATCAGGCTGGCCCTCGTGACCCCACCACCGGGTTTCCTTTAGGCGGAGCCGCCGTCTTCGTAAATAATCTCGAGTTGCGTTTCCCGCCGGCGAACCTGCCCTATTTTCAGGAGAACCTCAGCTTCGCGGTGTTCGAGGACGCCGGGAATGTCTTTACGGCTGGTCACAACATGGTGAACAGTCTGCTGCGCTGGAATCAGTCGGCTCCATTCTTATGCCGCCAAGCCAGCACGCGGGATGAGTGTGACTACAACTACATTTCCCATGCGATCGGCGTGGGCGTGCGTTATAAGACGCCGATTGGTCCGGTGCGCTTTGATTTCGGATACAATCTAAATCCGCCGTATTTTCCCAGTTGCCAGTCGACTGCTCCCGAGAGCAACTCGCAGCCCACGTCGTCGTGTCCCGCGAGCACTCCGTTCTTTAACGGGCAACGGGTAGGCCATTTCAACGTGTACTTTAGTATTGGACAGACGTTCTGATGATTACCAAACGCACCCTATTTCCCGCGGCGGCGCTCTTACTGGTGGCCATTTTTGCCTGCGCCGGCGAAGTCATCGACCGCATCGTGGCTACTGTGAACGGCCATATCATCCTGCAAAGCGATTGGGAGGATGCCCTCTGCTACGAGGCTTTCGTCGCCGGCCACCCTCTCGACCAGATCACCGCCGAGGAGCGCAAAGCCGCGCTTGACCGTCTGATCGATCAGGAACTGTTGCGCGAGCAGATGGCATCATCCGATTTCGCTCATGCCACGCCGCAGGAAGTCGCCGATCGTATTGCCCAGGTTCGCAATCAATACCCGGGGGCCGGAACCGATTCCGCATGGCAGGCTCTTCTCTTCCGCTACGGCCTGACTGAAAGCGAGTTCAAGACCCGGGTCGCGCTTGAGCTTGATGTTCTCCGACTGGTCGATGCCCGGTTGCGTCCCTCGGTGCAGATCGATCCCCACAGTATCGAGAGTTACTACAGTCAGGAGTTGCTGCCTCAGCTTCGGCAGAAGGGAGCACAGGAAGTTCCTCTTTCCGAAGTGACTCCGAAAATCCGCGAGCTTCTGACCCAACAGAAAATGAATCAGCTTCTCACTGCCTGGCTCCAGAATCTTCGCGCCAGCAGTGAAATTCGCACCGAAGCCCCCTGGCCCACCTCTGCCGCGCAGGCTCGATGACGGAAACCGGCGACAAGCCGAAGCCTCGCAGGTGGTGGCGTTATCTCCTCATCGCCACGGGCCTTGGCTGGCTCGTCGTCGGATTCGCCGCCTGGTACATCAATACCGATTCTTTCCAGCAAATGGTCCGCAAGCGCCTGGTGGTGGAACTTGAGCGCATTACTGGTGGCAAGGTGGACCTTGGCAGTATTCATACTGTCCCCCTTCAGCTCCGCGTCGAGGTTCGCGATCTTACCGTCCACGGCACCGAGGGCCCCAATCAGGTGCCCTACGCCCATGTCGACCGGTTGCTGGCTCAGATAAAAATCATTTCCATCCTGGGGACTGAGTTCGGCTTCGACTCGCTCGTGCTCGAAAGCCCAGTCATTCATCTGATCCTTTATCCCGACGGCTCCACCAACCAGCCTGAGCCGAAAGAGAAATCGGTCAGCAACGAGAATCCCGTCGAGCGCCTGTTCGATGTTTCCATCAATCGTTTGGAAGTTCGCCACGGCGAGTTCTTGTGGAACGATGAGAAGATGCCGATGGATTTCGTCGTGAACGACGTCTCCGCCGACATGACTTATTCTTTCCTGCGAAGGCGTTATGAAAGCAACGTTTTGCTAGGGAAGGCCGAGACCTGGCTGCCCGATTATCGCCCCATCTCCTGGACAGCTGAGGCGCACTTCACCCTCAGCAAGAATAGCGTGGAAGTGAAGTCAATCACCGCTACCTCAGGACGCTCGCGTTTGGTGCTCAGCGGACGCGTGGATGATTTTCACCAACCAAAGATCAACGCCAACTACGATGCCACCATCGACCTCATGGAAGGCGGCGCGATTGTCCGCCAGCCCAACCTGCGTCGAGGCACTCTGCAGACCACCGGACACGGCACGTGGTCTCTCGATACCTTTGCCTCCACCGGAAGGCTGCTGCTTAAGGATTTCGATTGGAAGAACGAACCGGTCGACCTGCGCAACGCGGGCGTCTCCACGGAATACTACGTCACTCCGCAGCGCCTCACTCTCACCAAGATCGATGCCCGCCTGTTTGGGGGCGCTGCGACCGGAGACGCCGACATCACGAACTGGATGAGCGGCACCAAGGAGACGAAGCCTGCCAAGGGAAAACAGGCAGAAGAGCAGCAGGGTGTCGTTCACCTGCGTCTCAAGAACATTTCGGCGAAGGAACTGGCAACCACCCTTTCGACCCGGGAACGTCCCCTCCGCCGGCTCAACCTCGCGGGCAGTGCATCCGGCACTCTCGATGCGCGCTGGCGAGGTTCGCCGCTTAACTCCGAGACTGCTTTCAATATCGATCTCGCTTCGCCCACTATTGTTGGGCCGACGGATCTTCCCGTGAAAGCGCACGCCCGCGGCGCTTACCGCGCTGTTTCGGGGGAACTCGAACTTGCGGAATTCAACGCCAGCACACGCGCCACTCATGTGCAGGCAAGTGGAACGCTTTCTTCGCGCGCGGCTCTCAAGTTCTCCGTGAACACCACCGACCTCGCGGAGTGGCAGCCGATTCTTACTGCGTTAGGCAGCGATGTTCGGATTCCCATCACGCTGCATGGACGCGCAGCTTTCAACGGAAGCGCTACTGGAAAACTAACCGATGCTACCGTGGCCGGCGATCTTCAAGTCGAAGACTTCGATTCCATTCTTCCCGCTACCGAGCACAGCCCGCAAACGACGATCCACTGGGATTTCGTCAAAGCCGACCTGCTCCTTTCCGAGCGCGCGATCTCCGCTCGCAACGGCCTGTTGCACCACGATGACACCTACGTCCGCTTCGACGGCAGCGCCAACCTTCAAAAGGGCGTTTTTACCGATAGCAGCTCGTTCACTGCACACGTCAACCTGCATAAGGTGGATGTCGGCGAGGTGCTAACCCTTGCCGGCTACGGCTATCCGGTGTCAGGGACCATGAATCTCTCGCTGCTGGCGGGCGGAACTCGCATTCAGCCTCATGCCGAAGGCCACGTCCAACTCACCGACGCTCTCATTTATGGCGAACCTGTCTCGCATTTTGATTCCGACTTCCATTACAGCGGCGGAGAAGCGCAGCTCAATAACATTCAACTGGTTCATTACGATGCTCACGTGTCCGGAGGCGCAACCTACAATCCTTCGACTCGGGCATTCCGCTTCAATTTGACCGGAACGAATTTCGATCTCACTCGCATCCCTCGCCTCGAAACCACTCGCGTCGACGTCGAAGGGCGCGCCGATTTCACAGCTAGCGGCTCTGGAACGATCGACCAACCCGCCGTAAACGCCACCATTCACGTCCGTGATCTAACGCTTGACCACGAGCGTGCCGGCGACCTCACCATCCAGGCCGTAACTCAAGGCGCAGACCTCACACTCAAAGGCCAGTCTGAGTTCGAGCATGCCGAGTTGCACATGGACGGTTCCATCCATCTGCGTGACGATTTTCCCTCCACCATCAGCCTGCACTTCGATCATCTCGATGTCGACCCGTTCTTGCGGACCTATCTACACGGGCGCGTCATAGGACACTCTGCCACTGCCGGTGATCTCGAACTGCGCGGGCCTCTTCGCAAGATTCACGACGTCACCGTGACCGGCAACGTCGTCGATCTTTACGCCGACATCGATAACATCAAGATCCGCAACCACGGTCCAATCCGCTTCTCGGCTAACAGCCAACGGTTTCAACTCGATCAATTCCACTTGATTGGAGAGGGCACCGATATTTCCGCGAACGGCTCGGTGGAACTTGCCGAGGACCACCATCTCGACGTGCATGCGCAGGGAAAACTGAACCTGAACCTGATTGAAACCTTCAACTCTGACTTCACTTCTTCGGGCGTAGTCACGGTCGATGCCAACATCGGGGGAACCATCGCCCGGCCGCTGACTCAGGGAAAGGTTCAGATCGACAATGGCTCCGTCGCGTACATCGACTTGCCCAGTGCGCTCAGCGAAATCAACGGCACCCTGCTTTTCAATCAGAACCGCCTTGAGGTTCAGACCCTCACCGCCCATACCGGAGGAGGTCTCGTTACCTTCGGAGGCTACGCCACCTCCTACAACAATCTTCTGAATTTCGATCTCACCGTCTCCGGACAAGGCGTTCGTCTTCGCTACCCGCCGGGAGTCAGTTCGACAGCAGATGCCGACCTGCACTGGGTTGGCAGTAACCAGTCCTCCACGCTTTCCGGCGATATTACGGTGAACAAACTTGCCATTACCCCCGGCTTTGATTTCGGCTCCGCCCTAGAGAGCAGTGCGCAGTCGTCCGTTCTGCCCCAAACCAATCCTCTCCTCAACCGCATCAAGCTCGATGTCCATGTCGTTACCGCCCCGGAACTGCAAATGCAGACGGCAGTGGTTCGGCTCTCGGGAGACGCCGACCTTCGTCTCCGCGGGACGGCCGCGAAACCTGTCGTCCTGGGACGCGCCGACATCCTCGAAGGCGAAGCCTACTTCAACGGATCGAAGTACCGCCTGGAACGTGGAGACGTCACCTTTACCAGTCCCGTGTCCACAACGCCGATCGTCGATCTCCAGGCATCCACGCGCATTCGCGACTACGATGTGACGCTTTCCATCAACGGCGATCCCACGAAACCCAACGCGCTCCACGTGACTTATCGCTCCGAACCGCCGCTGCCCGAAGCCGACATCATCACGCTGCTTGCGCTCGGCCGCACGCAGGAAGAAGCCGCCGCGCTGCAGCAGTCCGGCCAGTCTTCCGTTGGGCAGGACGCTTCCAGCGCCATCATCGCGGAAGCGCTCAACGCCACAGTCAGCAACCGCGTACAGCGGTTGTTCGGGGTCAGCCGCATCAAGGTCGACCCACAAGGGCTGAGCACGACGGAAACCAACCTGGCCCGCGGTCCGCAGGTCACCATCGAACAGCAAGTGACGAACAACCTTACGTTGACTTACAGCACCAGCGTTTCGCAGACGAGCCAACAGATCATTCAGGCGGAGTACAATGTGACGCGCAACGTCTCCATTGTCGCCATCCGTGATCAGAACGGCGTCGTCAGCATCGACGTTCGCTTGCGCACCCGAAAAAAGTAGCGCCATTGCCTGTCCTGAGCGCAGCCGACGGCTTCCCTAGGCCGGAACAGGCGTATCCTGAGCCTCTGATGGTCGCGAGTCCGCAATCCGATCCTTTGACGTCAGCGCGGCTAGACATGGTAGAAACCCAGATTCGCGCTCGCGGTATCAATAGCGCGCGCGTGCTCGACGCGATGTCCCGCGTACCACGTCACGAATTTGTGCCTCTTGCCCGTCGCGCCGAGGCCTATGAAGACCACCCAATCCCGATCGGCGAAGCTCAGACCATTTCCCAACCTCTTATCGTCGCAGTCGCCCTGCAATTTTTATCGCTTCAACCAACCGACCGTGTTCTCGAAGTCGGCACGGGCTCCGGATACCAGACCGCTCTCCTCGCGGAACTCAGTCAGCATGTTTACTCGGTGGAACGCCACGCATCGTTAGCCGCCGCCGCGCAGCGAGCCTTGCTCCGCCTCGGTTACAACAATGTCACCATCACCACGGGAGACGGAAGCCGAGGTCTTGCGGACCGCGCGCCCTTCGACGCCATCGTGGTCTCCGCTGCCGCTCCCCACATTCCTGCGTCTCTATTCGAGCAACTAAAAGAAACGGGACGCATGGTGATCCCCGTAGGTCCCGAGGAAGCTCAGCAGTTGCAACTGGTCGAAAAGAAAAACGGCGCTCCCGTCATCACGGTGCTGGAACCTTGCCGCTTCGTCCCGCTAATCGGCCAAGAAGCGTATCAAAAGTAGCGTCGCGTGTAAGTAGCGCCGGCGTCTCGCCGGCCACGCCGAACCTGAAGCCCGAAGCCCGAAGCCCGAAGCCTGATTTACAATTCCGTTGTGCCCCTCATCCACGATCTCCGCACCACGCTTGAGATGATCAAGTGGGAGCACTCCATCTTCGCCCTGCCATTCGCGCTCTGCGGAGCCATGCTCGCTGCCAACGGATGGCCTTCCGCCCATCAACTCCTCTGGATCGTCGTCGCCATGGTCTCCGCCCGTTCTGCCGCCATGGCCTTCAATCGCCTTGCCGATGCTTCCATCGACGCAGCTAACCCGCGCACTGCCACTCGCGCCCTTCCCGCCGGCACACTGACGCCCGGATTCGTCACCACGTTCGTCCTCGTCTCCTGCGGAATCTTCGTACTCGCCGCCTCGCAACTGAATCGCCTCACTTTCTGGCTTTCCCCTCTCGCGCTGGCGGTTCTTTTGCTTTACTCCTACACCAAGCGTTTCACCCGTTGGTCGCATCTCGTACTGGGATTCGCACTCGGCATCGCTCCTTCCGCTGCTTGGATTGCCGTGCGAGGCTCCTACGACCCGCGCATGCTGCTACTCACGGCCGCCGTCACTTTCTGGGTCGGAGGCTTCGACGTCCTCTATGCCTGCCAGGATCACGATTTCGACAAAGATGCCGGACTCCACTCCATCCCGCGCTACGTAGGAATCCCCAACGCGCTCTGGATCGCCCGCGCCTTTCACCTGCTTATGTTGTTTCTATTGGTAAGCCTGGTAGTTGCGTTTGGTCTCGGGAAACTAGCGATCGCAGGTGTTGCCGCTGTCGCGTTACTGCTCGCTTACGAACACTCACTGGTCAAGCACGACGATCTCTCAAAACTCAACGCCGCCTTCTTCACCATGAACGGCGTCATTTCGGTAGTGTTTTTCGCATTCGTAGCAGCCGACCTGCTCATCCGAAGATAACTAGGTCTTCTTAGCGACCTCTGCGCCCTCTGCGGTCAAAGGCTTTTTGCTTCTCAATGCAACCGGTACTCTTTATACAAATCCAACCGGTCCACCACACCTCGAATGATGTGACTGTACGCAAAATATTCCCCCAGCACTTCATCGGAAATGCCGGTGATCGACCTGCGCCGGGCCTCGCGAATCGTCGGCAGATCTCGCTCATCTAAATTCGCGATGGCGCTCTCGATAAACCGATCCGCCCCCGACACCCCAAAAAATGGCGGACTCTCCTGCACTTTCTTCGTGACCGCCGCCTCCAACTCTTGATCGCGGAGTTTTTCATTCACGTTCAACTGTGGATGCTGCTTCTCGTACGCCTCCTGACGCTGCATCGCCGCGCGGAACTCGGCTTGGCTATGCGGCAACTGCGCAATATACGCAAGCACTTCTTCCCGGCTGAATTTCGCGGGGCTGGCCGGTGTCTTGTAAGCTTCATACGTCCGGTAAGACTGCACCAGTTTCCGAGAATCCTCGGGCAATTCCGCCAGTCCCGAAAACGTGCTCAATGCCTTAAGACTCGCCTCGGTCATGTTCAGTGCCAGAAGCAGCGCTGCTGTCGATCGAGCATAAGCCTCTTTGTCCGCCAAGGCCGCGATCAGATACGAATCTTCCAGCTCCGGTGCCATGCTTCCATAAAGCAAGACGCCGCCCATATCCCGATCCAGATCCATAGCATGCTGCGGAATGAAAGTCTTCACCGTCGGATACTGCGAGTAGCGCGCAGCCAGCGGACCAATATCCACGCCGTCATTCGACATCCGCAGCAGCAATCGTAAATAACCGGACGGCTCGAATTCCGCCATGTCAGCCCGCTCCAGACTCGCCACCACGACCTTGGCCGACTCAGGTGATTGATCGAGGCTGTAGAGGAGGGAAGCCCCGTCAAACAGGAAGAATCCATCTTGCTTCTCGGCGTTCAGCAAGCCGCGCAAGCATTGCGCTCCGGTAGTCTTGTCCGCGCCTGCCAGGTGCCAGAAAGAATCCATCTGCACCGACTTAGCCTGCCGCTCTTTCGTAGTCAATTTGCTGGGAAGAAATCCGTAGGTCTTCGCTTTGGCAGCATTGATCGCCGCGCAAGGATCCGGTTTCTGCCCGAACAAACACGAACAAGCTAGCAGCGGCATTAACAGAAAGGCATTCTTCAAGCAATCCTCCGGGAATAGTCAATTCTACTGGTCTTCTGTGCGTCCTTTACGATCTTTGCGGTTCAAAGCGTTTGACCCTACCCGAGGTCACTTCGCCTGCGATATCATCAAGTAGATGGCAACGCACCCGTTCCAGACCGACGACGCCCGCCTCCACCCAATCGCCGAAAAGGTCGCACAGGGCACTCGCCTGGACGTCGACGATGCCCTCGCTCTTTACCGTACCGGAGACATCCTGGCCGTCGGTTGGCTGGCCAATTCCGTTCGCGAGCGCCTGCATGGCGACAAAGCCTATTTCAACGTCAATCGCCATATCAATCCCACGAACGTCTGCGTCGCCGCCTGCCGCCTCTGCGCCTTCGGGCGCAAGAAAGACGCGCCCGGCTCCTACACCATGGCGCTCGACGAGGCTTTCGAAACCGCAGCCTCGGGATACACCGAAGCCGTCACCGAATTCCACATCGTCGGAGGCCTTCACCCAGACCTCCCTTTTCAATATTTCCTCGATCTCTGTTCTGGATTGAAGCAGCGCTTCCCGCAAGTGCATCTCAAGGCCTTCACCATGGTCGAGGTCGCATACTTATCCAAACGCGCCAAGCTGTCGATTAAAGAAACGCTGGAGCAATTGAAAGCCGCCGGAGTAGACTCGCTCCCCGGCGGAGGCGCAGAAATCTTCGCCGACCGCATCCGTCATATCATCTGCGATCACAAGATCGACGGCGACCAGTGGCTCGACACCGCCAAACTCGCCCACCAGATCGGTCTCAAGTCGAACGCCACCATGCTTTACGGACACGTCGAAAACGACGAAGACCGCGTCGACCACTTGCTCAAACTCCGCGCATTACAGGACGAAACCCACGGCTTCCAAACCTTCATTCCGCTGGCGTTCCATCCCGACCACACCGCGCTCGAGCATCTGCCGAAGACCACGGGCATGCTCGATATCAAGCAGATCGCCGTCAGCCGCCTGGTCCTCGACAACTTTCCCCACATTAAAGCCTACTGGCAAATGATGAGCGCCAAAATTGCGCAGATCGCCCTGCGCTTTGGCGCTGACGATATCGACGGTACCGTGATCGAAGAGAAGATTTACCACGATGCGGGCGCAACAACGCCCCAGGGTATGCGGCGCCAGGAGTTGATCCGCCTCATCACTGAAGCCGGACGCGAACCCATCGAGCGCGACACCCTCTACCGCCCGGTTACTCGCACAGAAACATCCGTAACAGTGGCTGTGTAGCCCAAGCCTCGGCCGGCCGCTTCCTCTCACAATTGTCATTTCGAGGAGCGAAGCGACGAGGAATCTTTAGTTCCCGACGACCGAAGCCGGATGCCCCATTTTTTACAACTTCTCCTGCTCACCCTTTCCACCCAGCCCCGGTCCAAGTAACATGGTTAGGAGACTCATGCGCGGCATCCTTGATCTTCTAGCCCAGATATTCCGCAATCTCTGGGCGCACAAAATGCGCTCGTTCCTCACCATGTTCGGTATCGCATGGGGAGTGGGCTCTCTTCTTCTTTTGGTGGGACTCGGCGAAGGCTTCCGCGCCGGAAACAAGCGCAATCTCTCTCAATACGGTGAGAACATCATGTTCATCTTTCCCGGCCGTGCGCCCGCGGTGCAGGGAAACATGAGTTCTGCCCGTACCTACCGGCTGAAATATAAGGACTACGCCGACATCGCGACGGACGCTCCCCACGTTAGGGCCGCCACACCGGTACTGGTAAAGGACGACACCCACGCGGTCAGTGAATTTGCTACTGCCAACGGACAAGTCACCGGAGCCCTGCCCCAGTACCGTGGTATCCGCTACCTTCCTCTGCGTGAGGGCCGCTACCTCGATTGGCTCGACGAAACCGAGGAGCACCACGTCATTGTGCTCGGCGATGAGATGCGCCGCAATCTCTTTCCCGGGCGTCCCGCCATCGGCGCTTACATCCTGATGAACGGCATCCGTTTCCAGATCATTGGTACGCTTGAGCGTGTAGGACGCGGCGACGACAACTCCACCAACATGCGCTGTTACATTCCGTTCTCGGTCATGCGCGACTACTTCCCCCTTCCTGGAGAAGAATCTGAGGACGCTATTTCCTTCATTAACTATCAGCCCCGCGCCGCCGACGAGCACCTCATCGCGCAAGACGAAGTCCGCAAGATTATTGCGCGCAATCACGGCTTCGATTTCCATGACACCGATGCCTTCGAAGGCTGGGACACAGTTCAGCAAGCTCAGATGATGGGCCTCATCTTCGACGCCATGAATACTTTTCTCGGCACTGTCGGCATGGTGACACTCGCTCTCGGTGCGATTGGGGTCATCAACATCATGCTGGTCGCCGTGAGTGATCGCACCCGCGAGATCGGCTTGCGCAAGGCCTTGGGTGCCACCAATCGCAGCATCCTTTTGCAGTTTTTTCTGGAGGGAATTTCGATCACTCTGTTGAGCGGCCTGATCGGTATGGGCTTTGCCGGAGGCCTTATGGCCTTCCTCGGACAATTTCAGGGCCCAGGCGGATTTGATCCGCCCAAACTCGTGCCTACAACCGCAATCCTGGCCATCAGCAGTTTGGCGATCGCCGGCGTTATTGCCGGACTTTATCCCGCCCGTAAAGCGGCCATGCTCGAACCGGTCGAAGCCTTGAGACAGGAGTAGCCGTGTTCAAAGACCTCCTACGCGAAGCCTATAGCGCCATGCGCCACAACTGGCGCCGCACTATGCTGACCATGTTCGGTATGGCTTGGGGCATCGCCACTGTCGTCATGCTTTTATCCTACGGAAACGGATTCGGGGTCGCCTGCGCCAACATCTTTGCCAACTTCGGTACCAAGCTCATGATCCTCGCTCCCGGCCGCAGTTCCATGCAGGCTGGGGGACAAAAAGCCGGCGCGCCCGTCCGCTTCACACTCGACGACGTTGACACTCTGACCAATAATCTTCCGCAGATCACTCACATCACGCCCGAGTGCGGCAAGCAGTGCAACATCCAATACGACACCCGTACTTACCCCATCTACACCAGCGGAAACTATCCCAACGTGGAATCGATCCGTGCTCTCGAGGTCGGCCAGGGACGTTTCTACAACGCTGAAGACGAAATGCAGCACTCCCGCGTCGCCGTCATCGGTTCTGACACGAAAGACAAGCTCTTTTCCGGACGCAACGCCCTCGGCGAACGGATTCGCATCGATGGCATCAGTTTCGAAGTCATTGGCGTCCTCGTCCCCAAAATGCAGGCGGGAGACGACAATGTAAACCGCATCATCTATATCCCTTTCACCACCGCCTCGGATCTGAAAGACATTCATTACCTCGATTCCATCTGGTTTAATTACGAAACCAACGAGTATGAGCGCCTCGAACAGTCCGTTCGCTACCTGATGGCCCCGCTGCACCAGTTCAATCCTGCTGATCGCCGCGCGCTATACGTGTTCAATTTGATGGACCAGGTTCACCAATTTGAACTCATTACGCTCGGCTTGAAAATTCTTCTCGGCTTCATCGGCACCCTCACCCTCGGCATCGGCGGTGTCGGCCTGATGAACATCATGCTGGTCTCTGTCACCCAGCGCACCCGCGAAATCGGACTCGAGAAATCTCTAGGCGCCCGTGCCCGCGACATCTTTCTGCAATTTCTCGCCGAAGCCCTCACCATTACGTTCCTCGGCGGCGCGTTGGGCATCATTCTTGCCTACACCGTGGCTCTTTCCGTCGGACGCCTTACCCTCTACAGCGCCATCGCCAAGCACGCCGAATCCGCGGACGTACGCCTGGTGATCGATCCTACAACCCTCATCATCGCCACCTTCATCCTCACCATCGTCGGCCTGCTGAGCGGCATGATCCCGGCCCTTCGCGCCTCGCGCCTCGACCCCATCGAAGCCCTGCGTTACGAGTAGCGTCGCCGGCCACCCATAAGTCTTGTCACTCCAACACCGAGCGTAGACGCAGGGGAGGAATCTGCTTTGCGCCCTTCGCGTCCTTTGCGGTTAAAGCTTTTGCTCTTGAATTCCAGAAAGCAACTCCCTGTCAAGGGCGCACATGACGTCGCGAAACTTCACACAATTCATTGACTCCCTCCCTCCCGCCCGGGTGTAGAATCGCCTTGTAGCGAAAGAAAGCTTCACGGGATCCGCTCCCCGTATCCGAGGCGTGCATGAACGTCCACATCAGCTACAAAATTTCCAAAACGCCCGATATCGAAAAAGAAATCACTCATCATCTCGACAAACTACGTAAGCGTCTCCAGGTCTTTCGCCCAGAACTCATCCACTTAAAGGGTGTCATCGAACTGAACTCCCCGCGCGAAGGCTTCGTGGTCTCATTGAACCTGCGCTTGCCGTCTGGTCAGATGGCTGTACAAGATTCGGCCCCGACTGCCAGCGCTGCATTGAAATCTGGTTTTGAGGACCTTCTCCAACAACTCAACAAACACAAAGCCCAGCTCCGCAACACCCATAACTGGCCGCGCTGGCGCCGCGTGGAGAACGAACGGCCCCAGCCCCAAGTCCCTTTTGAACAAACCCTGGCTGCGGTTCAGCCCGCTACCATCTCCGGCGACGATATCCGCCACTACGTCAACGCCAATCTCGCGCGCCTGGAACGCTTTGTTGAACGCGAACTTTCCTACCGCGAAGCGACCGACCAAATTTCGGCCGATGCCGTCACCAAAGAGGAAGTCATCGACGAAGCCATTGCTCGCGCTCTCGGCGACGGAGGCGAAAAACCTGAGCGTCTCGCCCTCGAACCTTGGCTCTACCGCCTCGCTCTCCATGCGATCGGGGACCTCGCCGCTGGCAATCACGAAGAAATTCCCGCAGTTCACCTCGGAGACTCCGCCCGCCGCCAGAACGTGCGCGCCAGCGATGAGCCTGTGCTGCAATTTCATCAACCCGATGAAACCTTGACTGAGGAAAACATCATCCCAGATCGTGGATCGGCAACCCCCGAAGATCTCGCCGACAACGATGAAATGGTCTCCCTCGTCCAGTACGCTCTCAAGGGCCTTGATCGCAACCATCGGGAAGTCTTTCTCTTGCATGGCATCGAAGGCTTCACCGTGGAGGAAATTTCCGCGATTACCGATCGCAAGCCATCGGAGGTCGAATCTTCGATTTCCATCGCCCGCGATCATCTCCGACACTCCGCCCCCATTGCCAGTCGTTTCAAAGACCGGGCACTTCACGCATCTGTACCCAGGTAACCCAATACAGCAAGCAGGAGAATTCGATGATTACCCGCGAAGACATCCGTGAGCTGGCGCAATTCCAGTTTGATGACAAAGACAGCTGTGCTCTGAGTTTTTACTTCCAGCCCCGCCCGCCGCAGAACAAATCGCATCGTGAGGAAGCCATCCTCGCCAAAGATCTGGTGCGCAATGCCATGCGTGAGGCGGAAAAGAACGGCAAAAATGGATGTGCCCGCGCTGACCTGCTCCGCATGTTAAGCGTCGCCGAAACTCTTCACGGACATCAAACCCGCGCTAAAGTTATCTTCGCTTGTGGCGCCAAAAATCTTTGGCGCGAATTCGATCTCCCTCCCGAGCTTCCCGGAAGCCAGCTCTTCGTTAACAGCCGTTTCCACCTCAAGCCGCTGGCCCTGTTGCTCGGCGCACAGCGCCGCGTCTGCGTCGCACTAGTGAACCGCCAACGCGCACGTCTCTTCGATCTTCGTTTGGATGAACTGAAAGAAAGGGACGGCATCTACCGCGATGTCCCTCGCCGCACTCGCAGCGACGGCTATGCTGGATACAACGCCGGCCACCATGAGCGCCATATCGCCGAAGAGGCCCTTCACCACTACAAAGACGTTGCCGCTCGCCTGAAAGACGAAGCCGAAAAAGGCGCATGGGAAAAACTCATTATCGGATGCCAGGACAACCACTGGCCTGAGTTTGAGCCGCAACTCCATCCCTACGTGATGCAACGCCTGTTGGGACGCTTCTCCACCGACGTCGTCACCGCTACCAATGACGAAATCCACGCGCACGCTTCCCGTATCCTGGCCGAGTCTCGCGACAATCGCCGCAAGAGCGTCGTCCGTGAAGCTCTCAACCAGGCCAAGAGCAACAACCGCGGGGTCACCGGACTTCGCCGCGTCCTTCGCTCTCTGGAGTTAGGCGAAGTACAAACCCTGCTTATGGGTGAAAATTACAGCGCCCACGCAGTCGAATGCACCAACTGCGGACACCTCGACGCCCACATCGTCCGGCACTGTCCCGTCTGCGGGCACGCTACTCGCGAACTCGACGACGTCAGCGACGCTATCATTCCCGCCGCCATCCGTCGCGACATCGAATTGTTTTATGTCAAAAACGACGACGAGTTCGACCGCGCCGGCAACATCGCCGCATTACTACGCTTCCGCGCCGACCAAGCCCGCGGCGCCGGCCTGGCGGTAGCCTCGTAAGCCACGTGGGGACAGCCGCCTTCGGCTGTCCCCGTCCGCATGATATAACCCTCTAAGATTGTCATTTCGAGCGGAGCGAGTAATCTGCAGGTGCTTGTTCTCCACACCCGCTACTTCTTCGCCTTCGCCGGATCATCCTCCGGATTGACATAATTGATGACAAACGGCCCCTGGCCGTGTAACTGCAACACCGTCTGCCCACTCGCCTTTGCGAAATGATGCATGTTCTTGGGCATGAGCACATACGTCCCCGCGGGCAGTTCCTGCAGCGCCGCGTCATCGAACTTGTCTCCCATCCCCGCCAGGAATGTCCCCCGCAGCACCGTCACGTGCTCATCCTCTGGATGCCAATGCGGAGCAATCTTCGTCCCATCTGCCAGCCGCAGCCGAATCGTGTAAAGCCCCGCCTTCGCTGGATCTCCCGACAACACTGCGATCTCCACGCCCGGAATAAACGGATCCCACTTCGATGTCCCAGGCTTGATGATCGTCGGTCCTGATCCGCTCTGCGCGCTCCCGAGCACGGCCCCGATCAACAGGCAAGCCACCACTATCCATTGCTTCATTCCAGCCTCCTAAAGAAAAACGTCCCGGCGAACACTAACGGCAACGCACGCCCCGGGTCAAGTCTGACCTCCCCATCTTCGTAGAGGTCAATTGTCATTCCGAGCGCAGCGAGGAATCTGCATTTCTCTATGCCCTCAAGTTCTTGTCATTCCGTCTCTAACGACGGTAGACAGTGTCAAGGCCTTTGTGGCAACACTACTGCGCGGACGCAACCAAGTGCGCCATTTCGCTCTCGCAGAACGCTTTTGACTTTCCAGACCAAGGCCGTGTTCTTTTTAATCGGGCAGCGGTGCCCGCAGGCTCCCGCCATCCATCTCTTCGGGACTCGCTCCCATGATTCGTGATTCGAACTCCCCACTCTTTCTGGGGAGGCAGGCTGCCCACTCAAGCGATCGGCGACTTACTTGCCAACCACAGAATGACTCGGGCTCCCCTGCACGACCGCCTGACACAGTTGCGCGTACGTCCAGTCCTCGCGCAACATCAGGTACAACCTCACTGCCAGCTTGCGCGCCACCGCTACTTTGGCCAGAGCGCGATGTTTGCGCACCGACAAGCGGCGATAGAAGCGTCCCAACTCGGCGTCTCCGCGCACCGCCGCCTGCCCCGCTTCCACCAGCAGAAAGCGCAGAAACGAACTGCCCTGCTTGCTGATGTGTCCCAGCTTCTGCCGTCCCCCGCTCGACCACTCGCTGGGAATCAGCCCGAAGTAGCTGGCCACTTGTTTGCCCGTGTGGAAGCGCGTGGCCTCGCCTAGGGTCAGCACCATGGCCAGTGCGGTCACCGGACCCACGCCCGGATGCGTCATCAATCGTGACGCCGCCGGACGTTGCCTGGCTTCTTGTTCCACCCGCCGGTTCAGTTCCCCGATCTCGAGTTCGAGTTGATCGAGCGCCCCCAGCAAATGCTTCCGCCTCTGGGCCGCGTAGGGCAACAGCGGCAACTGCTCCAACTCCGTCCGCCCTGCCGCTGTCCACAGCTTCCACTTCTTCTGCACGCCATGGCTCAGCGCCATGGCCTGCAGCTGGTTCTTGGTGCGGGTTCGCGCCTGCACCTGCTTGTGCCGATGCACCAGCAACTGCCGCACGTCGCGCTCTTCCAGACTCGGCACCCAGATCTGGGGAAACTGCCCCGTCAACAGCAGATCAAGAATATGCGCCGCGTCCCGCCGGTCCGTCTTCTGCTTGCGTACTTCCGAGGCGCGAATCTTGGCCGCATCCCCCAACTGCAACTCGCACCCCAACTCCGCCAGCAAACGCTCGAACCAGGGATAGTGTCCGCAAGCTTCCATCCCCACTCGCACCGGCTCACCGCCCAGCGACCGGTAAAAGGCTTCCGCCTCCTCCCGGTGGGCCAGCCGTTTTTCCTCTACCTCTCCCGTTCGTTTGTCAAAGATCGCGACCTGCTGAAATCCCGGATGAAAATCACAGCCTATAATCAGCATGACGTTGGCTCCTTCTCTCGAGCCTTGGTCTGTTCATCGCAACCAATCTACTCGCTGCGACGAGCCAACGTCGTTATGCAATCAACCGAAGGGAGGAATCTGCTTTTCTCGGTACTGGGTACTCGGTACTAGGTACTGGCTACTAGCAACGTGTTATCCTTTTCGCCGTTCCCACGCAAACCCTTCGGAGCCCGTGCATGTCCTTTTCCCGTCGCGATTTTCTCGCCACCACCGCTGTTGGTTCGCTCTCGTTAGCCCTTAATGCCCAGAGCACGCCGGCCGCTCCCGGCAAGCGCCCCATCATCATCTCCGCTTTCAACGGATTGAACTACATCGACGACGGCTTCCAGATGCTGCGGTCAGGCTCCGACACCCTCGATGCCGCCCTCCGCGTAGTTCGCGGCCCCGAAGACGATCCCAATGACGACTCCGTCGGCCTCGGAGGCCTTCCCAATGAAGAAGGTGTCGTCGAACTCGATGCCTGTTGCATGCACGGGCCCACGCGCCGCGCCGGTTCGGTCGGCGGCGTTCGCAACATCAAGAATGTCTCGCTTGTCACGAAAGCTGTCATGGAGCGTACCGGACACGTCATGCTCGTCGGCGAAGGTGCCGAACGTTTCGCCGTCGCCGAGGGCTTCCCGCGCGAGAACCTGCTTACCGAACATTCCCGCAAACTCTGGCTGCTCTACAAAGAAACCCACTCCGACTGGTGGGGACCCGGCCTCTCCGATCCAACCTGGAAGAAACGCTTACCGGAAGGGAAGCCACAAGCCAGCGAGATAATCGAGCACATGAAAGAGGTCGCAACCGATCTCGGAATCCCCGAGGCCGAGCGCCTGGACGCCGTCCGCAAAATTCTTCGCCCACCCACCGGCACCATCCATTGTTCCGCGCTCAATGACAAAGGAGAAATCTCCGGCTGCACCACCACTAGCGGCCTCGCCTGGAAAATTCCCGGACGCGTTGGCGACTCCGCCGTCATCGGCGCTGGCTGCTACACCGATCAGGATGTGGGTTCCGCCGGAGCCACCGGCAGCGGCGAAGAGAACATCAAAGTCGCCGGAGCTCACACCATCGTTGAAAACATGAGAAAGGGAATGACTCCGGAAGAAGCCGGATTCGATGCCCTCAAACGCATCGTCCGCAATTACAACGGAGAAAAAGATCGCTTGCGCTTCATGGACATGACGTACTACATCCTGCGCAAAGACGGAGCCTACGCTGGCGTCTCTCTTTGGGAAGGCTACAGTGACACCAGAAAGCCGCACCAAATCGCTGTCCACGACGGCACGAAACGCGCCGAGAGGACCAAGTTCCTGTTCCAAGGCTTCTCGCAAGAATGGCCCCCGCGCCCCGGCGCGCTCGTGTAGCGCCGGCATCCCGCCGGCCACGATGCTCATGTGGCGCGGCCGCCCTCGCCCGCCAAATCGCGGAGCGACGCCAAAGCTGTCTCCTTGAAAAATTGTCATTCCGACCGAAGGGAGGAATCTGCTTTTACTCGGTACTCGGTACTCGGTACTCTAGGCACTGGGTACTGGGGTATACAACTCCTCCAACACCGCATAAGCCCTTCGCAAATGCGGAATCACAATGCTCCCGCCCACCACCAGCGCCACGTTCAAAGCCTCTTCCTGCTCTGCCCGCGACGCTCCCAGTCGGTACGACTGGATGATGTGGTAGTTGATGCAATCATCACACCGCAATCCCGCTGACACCACCAATCCCATCATCTCTTTGTACTTCGCCGGAATCGCACCCTCGAGATAAGTATTGTGATCGATGTTGTAAAAGCGCTTGACCAGAAAGTTGTCAGCCTTGTCGACGTTTTCATTCAATCGCGACCGCGTCTCCAGAAACCGCCGCGCCAAGTCGCTTCTCTCCGCGACCTGTTTCTCCGTAAACAAATAAACCGGCTCTTTTCGTTCCATATTCATGCCGAAAGATTATCAGAACAGATCGTGTGGGGCGGGCGCCCTCGCCCGCCTAGTCGCGGAGCGACGGCAGAACGATCTCCTCAAGAACAAAAAGGCCTCCCGCGAGGGAGGCCCAAATGTTTTGACCAACGACGAACGACCAAAGACCAACGACTAAGAAAATCTGATCTTCACATCCGGCCCTTTCTCCAAATGAATGCTATCGATGAACCGCACCTTGCCCGTCTGCAAGGTCATGATGACCGACTGCGTCCGCGTGCCTTCGCCGAAGAAGCGTACGCCGCGCATCAAGGCGCCATCCGTGACACCGGTTGCCGCAAAAATCATCTGTTTGCCTGGAGCCAGGTCTTCCGCTTCATAAATCCGGTTCTTGTCCTTGATCCCCATCCGTGCAATGCGTTCTTCCAGTTCCGGCTTGTCAATTACCAACCGGCCCAGCATGTATCCGTTGAGGCACCGGATCGCCGCCGCCGTAATCACGCCCTCGGGCGCGCCGCCAGATCCCATGACCGCATGCACGCCGGTCCCGATGACCGCGGCGGCAATACCCGCCGACAAGTCGCCATCGCCAATCAAGCGAATCCGCGCTCCCGCCGCCCGAATGTCCGCAATCAACTTCTCGTGCCGCGGCCTGTCAAGAACGATGACAACCAGATCTTCCACATCGCGCTCCAAACGCTTTGCGATGTTTTTCAGATTGTCGGCCACCGGGGCGTCCATCTCCACGGCGTCTTTGCACGACGGGCCTACCACAATCTTCTCCATGTAGCAGTCGGGTGCGTTCAACAATCCGCCGCGCTCCGAAGCCGCCAGCACCGTGATTGCTCCCGGCGCACCGGTCGCGCACAAGTTCGTTCCTTCCAGCGGATCGACCGCGATGTCTACCTGCGGCACATCTTTTCCATCGGGGAATTGCGCCCCCACCTTCTCGCCGATATACAACATGGGTGCCTCGTCCCGCTCGCCCTCGCCGATCACGATCGTCCCATCCATGGGCACGGTATCCATCGTGTGCCGCATTGCCTCGGTGGCCACGTGGTCCGAAAGCTTGCGCTCCCCTTGTCCCATGGTGCGCGCCGAAGCGATCGCCGCATTTTCGACGACCCGTATAAACTCCAGCGCCAAATCGCTTTCCAGGTTCTCGCCAAAACTCTTTGCCACAGTTCCATTCTTGGTCGTTTGTGTTGTCATAAGGTCGCCATAGAAACCGGGAGAGACTATACCCGAACAGCGCAAACGATGGAAGTGCCGCCATCACATCGCAGCCTGAGACTTCCTTTGCGTTCTTTGCGCCCTTTGCGGTTCAAGAAGTTATGCGGTTAGAGGAAGCTTCCCTCCGCGCCCTCTGCGAATCCTCAGCGTCCTCGGCGGTTAAAGGCTTTTCTAATACCCGGAACAAAACTGAAAATGCATCGGATCCCGCCCCAGTCCGATCCACCCCCCGCCCCACTCAAACCCCGCGTCCTCGAAGGCCTTGACTAAACCAGCATCCATGTCGCCGACAGTTCCCAGCTGGTTTGTCTCCGGATTCAAATCAATCGCAATCCCCCAGCTATGCGTCGACAGCTTCGCCCCGGTCCGCTGCGGACGAAACATGAAGCACCCGCCAAAACTCCGGACCTTCGATGCCAAACCTGCAGCCGCAATATGCTTGAAGAGGTCAGAAAAAATCCCCGTCAACCGGCGATGACAACGAAACGAAGACACCGCCTTCGAATGATCCCACGCAAGCACCAACGGGAAGGGCAGCGAAACCAGTGCCAGAGACTCCATCTCCCACCGCGGATCCAGAAAACCATCCGCCTGTACAAATTCCCGCACATCCCCGAACTCGCGCACAATCCCCGCCAATCCCACTGGCGGTTGCAAACTCAACTCTGGAATCTTCAAACCAACATTCACTTCCGTAATCATGATTGCCTCCAAAAAGAATGGCAGCCGAAGACTGCCAAGTAGCGCCAGAGCCCGCCCTGAGCGTAGTCGAAGGGGCCCGCCAGCAATTAAGTATGTATGGTTTTCTTTGCGAACTTTAGCGACCTTCTCGGTTGAAGCCGTTGCCCGAAGGCCTGAAGCCCGAAGCCGATTTCACCGGGTACTAGGTACTGGGTACCAGTTCTTCCTCTCCACAATCGTAGGCGGCTCATAAGTCACGCCTCGTGCCAACCGGCGCTCCTCCCGACGCGTAGTCCATAGCAACACCGGGCCCAGAACATCCGCGACCATCCGCGCCATCAGGCCGCACTCCTTCTCGACCTCCCGCCGCACTTCACCGATCTTCTCGCTCACCTCGCGGTTCACTTTGCGAAACTCGCGTTCCATCGCCCACAGAGCCGCGTTGTAGGCTGTCCCCACTTTCTTCATCTCCCGCGCAAACCGCTCCTGCACGCGCGCATCCGGATAATCCTTGTACCGCTTCCATCCCTGCAACATCGTCTGGCAAATCCGGTACAAACTAGGACCGTTCCTCTCGAAATCCCTCAAGAACGCCCAATCCAGAAAACGCTTCGAGTCGTCCCGCGAAATGGCTGCGTGTTGGAAGTTGAATTTGAATTGCCCATGAATATCCGCGGGATCGATGCCCTCCAGCATCCGTCCCTCCTTTGACATCTGCGCATACAGCGGTGTTCCCGGTACGGGCGTGTAGAGCATGAACTGGTGAAAGTCGGTATCGTGCTCGACCGCGTGCTCGATCTCGCGTCGAATGTTATCGGGGGTGTGATGCTCGAGTCCAATGATCGTCGAACCCTGGACCCGGATACCATGCTCCCGCAACTGCCGTGTCAACTCGCGTGTGTCGGTCCCTTGCAACTTTGTGTAGCCGGCCCTCGGCGACTCCAGTCCCATCCACAGCCAGGACACACCCAACTCCACCAGTTCTTCCATGGTGTATTTGCGAATTGCATTCGCCGAAGCGAATACCGACAGCTCCCAACTCTTTCCCGCCGCCTTCATCAACCGAAGCAACTCCATCGCGCGCTGTTTGTGCAGAAGAAAGTTTTCATCCATCACGAAGAACGATTTCACCTTGAGCTTCTGTTCCATCTGGCACATCACGTTGAACAACTGCTCGCCCGAGTCATAGAAGTTGACAAACTTTCCCTTGCCGCCAAAAAACGCCGACGTCGTGCAGAAGTTGCAGCCCATCGGACATCCCACCGACGGAATAATCGTCGCGGCTGTTGCTCCTTTTCGGTCCGGCAAGCGCACGCCCATGATCCGTGTCTTCAATCCCGAAACAATTGGCGGATGCACAATCGGCCGGCCCACATCCTCGCCCAGGAACTGCCGCATCCACGCGATGCCTTCGCCTTTGACAATGTGATCGGCATCAATCATTCCTTCAATGCCCGGAATCGCCGCCACGTGGCCCCCGACCACAATCACCGACTTCGGAGAAAGCTCGCGCACCATGCGGCACATCTCCCGCACCTTGCCGACGTTCACGATGATCGACGAAATTCCAACGACGTCGTATTGGTTCTTCCCCAACTCCCGCGCAAACCGCTTCCGCGTCGGAAAATCAAGCACCGTACAAGGCGCCGAAATATTCGCCTGGATCATCAAAATCCCCCACGACCGGTGAAACATACGCAGCGAAAATGCCCCCTGCGCCCGCGTCACCTGATTCCAATACAGTTCCATGGGGTTGATGCGGCGGCTACCGAACTCGTCGTCTTGTGCATAGGGTCCAAATACCGAAGTTAACAACAAGCGTGCATGAATCCCTTTGGGATGTGCCTGCATACTTCGATCGTAGAAAGTTGCTTGCGTATGCGATGTGACGCGGCGCATACATTACAAAAGAATTACAGAAGACGGGCCTCGGACCTCGGACGTCAGACCTCAGCCTCGGACTCTCAATTCTTTCGCAAAATAAGACAGGGAAGGTGCCACGCACCTTCCCCAAAATGACCAACGACTAACGACCAAAGACCAAAGACTATTCAGGCTTTGGCATCTGCAACATCAATCCAGCACCTTGGCCCGACTGCACTGTCGGCAGCTGCCCGTTCCATTTCTCGATCAGCGCTCGCTGGTTTTCGAGCCTGCGAAGTTCGAGCAACTGCGGTGTCAGCGAGTTCTGCCGGATGCGGTTGGCATCGGCCTCACCCTGCGCCCGCTCTACCGCCGACTTGGCATCGCCATCGGCTTCAGCGATCTTCTTCGCCGCCTCAGCCTGCGTCGTCGCCAGTTCGTTCTTCGCCCGTTCTGCTTCCTGGATCGCCTGGGCCTTCGCTGTTATCGCCTGAGCGATCACATTGGGAACTCGAGGCGCTCCAATAAAGCCGAACTGCTGTACGCCTACGCCAACGTTAGTGACCTTCGCCTGAATCTGATCCTCTACCTGCTTCAGGAATTGCGCTTTCTTCTCACCATACACATCCTCGACCGTATACGTCGAAGCCACTTCGTTCAGCGAGTTGCGCACAATATCCCGCAGGATGCCATGCGTGAAGCGATCGAGATTGTTCACCCGATACTTGACATAGAAATCAGGCACCTTGGTCGGATCAATCGCATACGACAGCGAAACGTCGGCAAAGATTTCCATTCCCTCCTTGCTGTTGAAGCCCATCTCTTCGTTCAGCGGATTGCCCTCGTTCACATCGCGAGTCCACTTCACGGTTTGCACGTAGGTCGGGAACTCAATGATCTGCGTGGTCAGCGGGCTGTAAAACACCCAACCGGTACGCACCGGAATCTCCGATGCGCCGCGCTGGCTGCCCGCCAGGTTCACTTCCACGCCGACATAGCCGGCCTCAATGCGTGTAATTCCAATCAGTGTGCTGCCAATGAGCCAGACTCCAACCACAATGCCCAAAATCACCAGCAGCGACACGATCACTTTGCGGGAAGGGAAGCTGTCTCCCATCCCATTGATCACTCTGTTTCCGCGATCATCATTGAAAAGCGTCATAGTCTCCTCCAGATCGTGTGAACCGCTACTGGCACGATCACCAGCAACGCAAAAATCACTGCAATGCCGCCGAATACCGACGCGTCCCGAGGCTGGTTCATCCAGTGAAACGCCTCGACCAGCACGCCGTACGCGGCGACGCACACCGCCAGAATCGCCACCACTCGCAAGTGATGCCTCATGCTTTACTCCCCCTGAGTTCGCTCAGGACGAGCAGTTCCGCTTGTTCAGCTTGAATCTGCCTGATTCGGCTTGGAAAGGTTTTACATAACCGTCAGAACTGCTTCTAACGACAGCTATGTAGATTCCAAACCCTTTCGCCGGATGCAAACTGTATCGGCCGCACTTTCAATTGCTTGCGGCTGTCTTTGCGTTCTTGGCGGCCTTTGCAGTGAAAAGCTTTCCGAGCCGTATAATCGAACGTTTCCAGGAGGATGCTTGGCCTACGACGACCTACGCGACTGGATTGCCGCGCTCGACCGCGCCGGTGAACTGAAGAAGATCCGCACTGAAGTCGATCCCATTCTTGAAATTACCGAAATTACCGACCGTGTGTCGAAGTCGGGGTTCGCGGGCGAGGGCGCCCGCGCCCCAAAGAACAAAGCACTCCTGTTTCAGAACATTAAGGGCTATCCCGGATCGCAAGTTCTGATCAACCAGTTCGGTTCCGCGCGCCGGATGAATCTTGCGCTCGAAGTCGACAAGCTCGACGAAGTCGCCGATCGCATTCGCGCTTTCATGGACGTGAAGTCTCCGCAAGGCTTTCTCGACAAAGTCAAAATGCTGCCCATGCTGGCCGAAATGGGTAAGTTCTTTCCCAAGACCGTCACCAGCGCTCCCTGCAAGGAAGTCATCATGCGCGATAACTTCTCGCTGCTCGACTTTCCCATCCTGCAATGCTGGCCGAAAGATGCGGGACGCTTCATCACGCTGCCCTGCGTGGTCACTCGCGATCCCAACACAGGCAAACGAAACGTAGGCATGTATCGAGTGCAGGTCTATGACGCGAAAACCGCGGGCATGCATTGGCAGCGCCAGAAAGTCGCGGCCGAGCACTATCGCGAAGCGCTGAGGGCCGCGAGTTCAACCGCTTCTGTCGATCTGATGGCTCGCACCTCGGGTGGATCGCAACTTACCGACAATCTTCCCGGAGGGAAGATGGAAGTCGCTGTTGCCATTGGCACCGATCCCGCCTTGACGTTTTCCGCTATTGTTCCCGCACCTCCGGATGTTGAGGAATATCTCATCGCTGGCTTTTTGCGACAGAAGCCTGTCGAGTTAGTGAAGTGCGAAACCGTGGATCTCGAAGTTCCCGCCAATTCCGAAATCGTTCTCGAAGGCCACGTGCATCTTGATGAACTTCGCACCGAAGGGCCGTTTGGCGATCACACTGGCTTCTACTCGCTCGAAGATCTCTATCCTGTGTTTCATGTTTCCTGCATCACGCACCGCAAAGATCCAATTTATGCGACCACCATCGTCGGCAAGCCTCCGATGGAAGATGGATGGATGGGCAAGGCCGTCGAACGTATCTTCCTGCCGCTGATGAAGTTGACCATCCCTGAACTGGTCGACATCAACCTGCCGCTCGAAGGCGTGTTTCACAACCTGATGATCGTGTCTATCAAGAAATCGTATCCCGGCCAGGCGCGCAAGGTGATGAACGCAATCTGGTCGCTGGGCCAGGCGATGTTCACCAAATGCATTGTCGTCGTGGATGAAGACGTCAACGTGCAAGACATCGGCGACGTAACACTCAAAGCGCTAAATCACATTGATCCCGAACGCGATATCCAATTCACGCTCGGCCCGGTGGATTCACTCGATCACGCCTCGCGCCTGCCCAACTTCGGATCGAAGATGGGCATCGACGCCACCCGCAAATGGTCAAGCGAAGGATTCACCCGTCCCTGGCCGGACGAGATTCTTATGGACGCGAAGACTAAGTCGGCCGTCGACAAGAAGTGGAAGGAACTTGGGATCGATTGATGATTGTTGAGTTTTGATTTGTTGATTGAAAAAACCAAGCCCATTTCGATTGCCAATTTTCAATTGTCAATTTGCAATTGCGGAAATATTCTTTCTGCCAGTCACTCCCCCTAACGACGCTTCGGCGTTATGCGCGTTAGACACCGGTGTTACTTGAATGGACACGTGCCTCCTTCCTGGCAGTGCGCGTGAATCGGAAGGTTCTCGAAGCAACCTTCGCGGCGGCAGGCGAGTTGGCACCAGGCGTCGCGATATTGTTCGTAGCGGGCGCGCGGATTCTCCCCGTTGGGATAGAAACGCAACCGTTTGCGGGGAGCGAAGGCGGCGACCGGAATGATGTACCACGCCTCCTCGGGTTGCAGGTAGGCAATCAAGAAGTCGATGTCGAGGGAGTCGTAAGGCACGATGCAGTGTGTGGACTTCCAGGTTGCGGAGATACTGTAACCGCGAACACCTTTCACCCATGTAGACTTTACTTGGATTCGCCACAGGCGGCGACCCGAGTCGAAAACGAAATCGTAACGCATGCTGTCGCCGTGCGGCTTCAAAACACCAAAGCCTAACAGGGATGCGATGTGCATCAAGGCTAGCTCGCCGACCTCACCCCAGCGCTTCGGCGCCTTGGTTCCGAGCATAGGTTTTACCTTACGTCGCGGACGCCTAGCGGTTGTTGCCGCCGGTGTTTCCTGGATAGTTGTAGACACAAAAAAAGCGCAGGTTCCATCCCTGCGCGCCCCTTTCCCGAATTGGCCCTTAAATACAAAAGGCGCTGGCACGGGGCCAACGCCTTCTTCCACTCTATAAGTACAGTATAGCATATTGCTAAGGTAAAATCGGACAAGTTTTCAAAAATATATTCGGGTTGTTATGAGAAGTTTAGGAGAAAAGAGGACGTTTAGGGGGCTTGACAAGAAATCGGACGACGGATGGCCGACGTCGAATTCGGCCCAGAAATTCCCATTTTGGTCTGGATCGCGGTCGGAAGGTCAGGGGGGTACCGGCCGGTTTGCGCGATGGAAGATTTATCGCTGCTGTAGCATGAGCAGATGGCCTCCGATGCGGTAGACCGAGCTGCTGCTGTAGAACGCGGGATCAGACTCGAATATTTGACCATCGTGTGGAACTTTCTTGAAGGTTTTGTTTCTCTGATCGCGGGCCTGGTTGCCGGCAGCGTTGCGCTGGTGGGCTTCGGCGTGGATTCCTGGATTGAGACGTCCTCGGGCGCAGTGCTGCTTTGGAGGCTTCATGCGGAGCGGATCGGTGGTCACCCGGAGGCGTTAGAGAAAAAGGCGGTCAGGCTGGTTGGCGTAGGGTTCCTGCTGCTCGCGGCATACGTAACGTGGGATGCCACAGCCTCGCTGCTGAAGCGTGAAGCTCCCAAGCGCAGTACGGTAGGTATCGCGATAGCTGTTCTCTCTTTAGTCGTAATGCCCGTCCTGGCGCGCGCGAAACGGCGAACGGCGAAGTCTCTGGGCAGTGCTGCGCTGCAAGCGGATTCCCGCCAGACTTCCATCTGCGCTTACCTGTCCGTGATTCTTCTCGGAGGTCTGCTGCTCAATGCGCTTTTCGGTTGGTGGTGGGCAGACCCAACCGCCGCCTTGATTATGGTGCCCATCATCGTGAAAGAAGGCTGGGATGGATTGCGCGGGAGAGCATGCGAGGATTGTCACTAAGTTCAAAATAGGCTTGTCGCAATTTCGGCACGATCGAACATCCCGTCCTGTCGCAAACAACGCGGCCAAGAGGCCCACCAGGCAATCGCGTAACTTTCCTCAGTTTTTCTTGCCGTAGTGGTCGCCGAAGAAATCGCCTTTGTTCCATGTGGGGCGCTCGTTGTCCTGGCTGATGAAGTAGCCCGTCAGGAAAGCGAATCTCGCGAACTGCGCGGCGGTTTCGAAATCCAGCCCTGGTTGTTGGATGTCGTCTTGCGGTTGGTGGTAACGGGTTCGCTCCCAATTGGCGAAGATGGCGCCAGGGTTGAGATTCGGGTTGGTGGATTTTCCTCCCGGGGTGGGCATGACCGCGGGGATGCCTTGCTTCACAAACGAATATTGATCGCTCCGGATGAAGACGACTTGCTCGGGGGCGGGGTCGGCACTCTGGCTAAGGTGCATGCGCTCGCAGGCGCGATGAATAGCGCTTTCGATCGAGGAATGTTCGGCGCCGAACGCGACGATGTCGGCGAGCGGCCAGAACATGGGGTCTTCGTCGGTATTGACGTCGGCAACGATGTCGCTTTTCGTGACGGTGGGATAGTGCGCGAAATAATCAGAGCCAAGCAGTCCGGCCTCTTCGGCGGTGACGGCGAGAAACAGGATGGAACGGCGCGGGCGGACTTTCATGCTGCTGAAGGCACGCGCCATTTCGATCAGGATGGCCGAACCAGAGGCGTTGTCGAGCGCGCCGTTATAGATGCTGTCTCCGTTGACGGGCGCACCGACGCCGAGGTGATCGAGGTGAGCGCTATAGACCACGTACTCGGCCTTGAGCGCCGGATCGCTGCCTTCGAGTTTGGCGACGACGTTGGGACTATGCACGTCATCAAGTTTGGTGACGTTGCGAATCTTCGCGGTGACTGGCAGGTCGAACGAGATGGGCTTACCGGTTTTCAACGCGGCATAAACTTCGTCCGCGGTATGTGGACTGTCGGCAAAAAATCTTGCGGTGGCCGCTAAACTCAGGATCGCGGTGCCTTTCAATTCCGGATAATAATTATTTGGAGTGCCTTGTTTGTCGAGCCAGCGGAATTGCGGAAGCGCGAGATCTCTGACTTGCTCGCTGAAGGAATACACCTGCTCCATCGTCGGGCTATCGAGGGTGATGATGCCAACGGCTCCGTGCGCGGCTGCGTTGGCCAGTTTTCCTTGCGAGGAGGAGTAGTGCGCCTTCATCGACGACTCGAAATTGGGGGCGCCGAATACCAGGGCGACGATCTTTCCTTTCGCGTCAATACCCCGATAATCGTCGTAGCCCTGCTCAGGGGCGGTGACACCGAAGCCTACAAAGACGACGGGGGCTTCCACGGAAGTGTCGGGGCGGACGGGATCACCACGAGTGATGAAGTCCTTGCGGTACGTGAGACTCTCCTCTTTGCCGTCGCGAACGAGCGTCAGCGTCGTTTGCGTTTGGTCGGGGCGCATGGAACGAAAGGGGACATCCTGAAAGTATGATCCAGCGTCGCCTGCGGGTTGAAGTCCGAGAGCGGCGAATTGCGCAGCCATGAATTTCGCAGCGATAGCGTATCCGCGGGTGCCCGTGCCGCGGCCTTCGAGTGCATCGTCGGCGAGGAAAGTCATGTTGGCACGGATCGCCTCGGGACGAATGGTGGCCAGGGCTTCATCAACAGCGTTGTTGCCGGCGGAGGCGGTATTCCACATTGCGAGTGTAACGACTACGACAGACAGTTTCCGGAGGATGGTCATCAAGTCTCCCTTGGCCTTGCGTCAATTTTGTAGCTTAGCGTATTCCGCCTTGGCTTGGTTGAGGATGGGGATGTCCTGGTCGGCGTCTTTCCAGAGTGTGAGGAAGTTCTTGTAAGCGGCGAGGGCGCGGGCGCGAGCAGCGTCGGCCTCGGCGCCCTGGAGGCTTTTGGCTTGCAGAGCGTTGGCGCGCGCGGATCCCAAATGCGCTAAGGCGCCGGTGGGACAATTCCAGACAAGTCCGTTGTGGTCGAGGATCTTTTGAAACTCTCCGGCAGCCGCACTGCCATTGCCTGCGGCGAGATAGGCGTTCCCGCGCACGTAGGCAGAATAGAGACAGGAGAGATTGAGCGCGAACGAGATCTGGCCGAATTCCTGCAGGCCTCCTGATTGCAGAGCGGGCTCTAGGGCTGCAACAGCGGATGGGTCCTTTTTGTTCAAAGCGAGTTGGGCTCGAACGGAGGGCAGCCAGAGGGATTGCACCTGGGTGCCGAGAGGAAATTCTTTGTCGAGGCCGCGTGCGAGCGCCGTGCTGGTGGCGGAGTCACCGGCGAGGGCGGAGGCGAGCGCGGCTTCAACGCGGACGCCTTCGCTGGTCGCATTGAGCTTGAGGCCCTGCGATACGGTACGGCGAGCGTCGGCGAAATTTCCGAACATGGCTTCGCGGAGCGCGGCATTCTCGAGCCAGACGGCGGCATTCTCCTTGCTGTCGTTGCGCACGGAAGAGTCTGCGGCCTTCTGGGTTAGCTCCCGCGCTTCGCGAAGGCGTCCCGCGAAGGCTGCGGTGTCGGCTTCGAGGCTAAGAGCGTAGTTTTCGGAATCGGGCCTGCCCCTCAGCCAGGTGGAGTGTTGAGTCATGGCCGCAGTATCGCCTTTGAGAAAGGCGATGCCGTAAAGGCCGATGCGGCCGAGGCTGTCTTCAAGATTCTTGGCCTGCGCTTCGTGGAGAACCTTCTCCGCGTCTTCGAAGCGTTGCAGCGCCATCATCGCATTCCCAAGATTTTCGTAGTCGGCGGATTTGTCGCCCGACATGGCGAGCGACTGGCGAAGCATTTCGGCCGCCTTGCTCCACTGACCCTGGGCGGCGTAGATGTTGCCGAGATTGTTGTAGGCGCTACTCTTGCGAGGGTAATTTTCGATTTCCTCGCGATAGGTTTGGGCGGCCTTGTCGAGCTCTCCAGTGACGCTGCTGTAATATTCCGCGTCGATCATTAATTTCTCGCGTTCGCTGGCGTTGTTGCGCAGTTCGAAGGCTTTTCGGAAGTACTGGGCGGCGCGTCCGGTTTCCGCCTCGACAAGATAATCCTGGCCGACGGCGAGGTAAGCCATGGCAAAGTTGGGATCGAGTTGAATGGACTTGAGGTCGTAGGGAAGCGCTTGATCGGGCTCTTGTTTAGTGGCTCCCTGACTGTATTCCTTGAGCGCCTCGAGCGACGAAGTGGTGGCCTGGGCGAGGGGGACATCGAACTTTTGCACGGTGGCGAGAGATTCTCCTAATTCGCCGCGCAATTTGGAAGTGGCGTCACCGAGCGCCGGTAAGACATTCTCTTTGGAGGATGCGGTGACCTGCTCTTGCGCTAGGACATCGCCAGTCTGGCAGTTCACGGCTTTCAGGGACAGGACATACTCGCTTCCCAGGCTGCCCACGGATCCGGCAATGTAGGCCTTGCTGCCGGCGCGCTGGCAGAGATCGCGAGCGACCTCGGGTGTGAGCTTAGTCCCAGCGGGAAGAGTCATTAGCTTTAAGGTCCTAGAAACTTCGCCATCGGAAAGAACGTTGAGAAAGGGAGACTGGCGGAGGGAAACGCTAAGCGCCGTTTTGAGGGTGTCGTCGAACACGGGATCGCCAGTGCTGTTGGAAAAATCGGCCACAGCGATGGTGTCTTTTTCGGAAAGCGTTTTGCTGCGATGAGAGCGGTAGTAGAGTCCAGCAGCGATGACAGCGAGTGACACGATGACTGCGCCGATATAGAGCGGAATGTGACGGGTGGCTCGGCCCGAAGCGGGCTTGGCGGCGGCCACCGCGGCTGCTGTTGAGGAGTGTGTGTCGGTGTCGCGCTTCAGACGCTGCAGGTCAGAGCGCATGTCGGCGGCGTGCTGGTAGCGGAGATCACGATCTTTTTCCAGCGCCTTATTGATGATGCGTTCCAGCTCGGCGGGAATATCGGGATTCAGGCGCACGGCAGGAGTAGGGGCGGCGTCAAGAATAGCTTTGAAAATCACCGCATTACTCTCGCCGCGAAAGGGAAGTGAGCCCGTGGCCATCTCATAGAGCACGGCGCCGAAGGAGAACAGGTCGGTGCGGGCGTCGAGTTCGCGGGCTCGGGCCTGCTCGGGGGACATGTAAGCGACGGTGCCGAGCGTGGAGCCGGGACTGGTCAGGTGCGGTTCGGCAGTTTCCGTGGCGCTGTTGACGGCCGCGAACTTACTGGAAGATCCAGAAGTCGGGCCCACTTTCGCCAGGCCAAAGTCGAGGATTTTTGCGTGTCCGCGCTTGGTGACGAAGATGTTGGCGGGCTTGATATCACGATGAACGATGCCCTCGGAGTGGGCGGCGTCGAGAGCGTCGGCGATTTCGATCGCTAGGGAGAGCAAAACGTCGGAATCGAGAGGACGTCCAGCGATACGATGCTTAAGAGTCACGCCGTCGAGAAACTCCATCGCGATGAACGATTGCTGTTCGTGGCTGCCGATTTCGTAGATGGTGCAGATGTTGGGGTGATTGAGAGCCGAGGCGGCGCGGGCTTCCCGGCGAAAGCGTTCGAGAGCATTGGTGTCTTGGGCGACGTCGGGCGGAAGAAACTTGAGGGCGACGAAACGGCCGAGAGAGGTGTCTTCGGCCTTATACACAATGCCCATGCCGCCGCCGCCGAGCTGCTCGACAACGCGGTAATGCGAAATGAGTTCGCCGATCACAGGGGGAGTCCGACTGAGCCGATTCATCTTAAGCACGGGGCATCGCTGCGTCAACGACGCGGAGGATGGAGGGGGTAAACAGGGAGCAGTCCGGGTGAGGGCCTGCTCCCTTGGGGTAGGGTGCCTCCGTAAAGGCTTCATGAGAGCCGTAAGGAGGTCGTGGAACTGGAGCAAAGTTAGCTGTGCGCGGTGGAATGGGCAATACTGCGAAAATACTAGAGGAGCGTTCTGTGTTTCTTGCTAAAGAACAGATGCCCTCCGTGGATGCGAAAGGCATCTGCTCGAAACAGAGAGAATGAGCCTTACCGCGGCGGCAGTCCTGCGTTCAGACTGAATACCGTGCCGTCAGCGAAGTGGTTCTTGGGCGCTTTGCCGTAAGAGTCGGTGGTTCCCCAGAGAATTCCTTTCGAGTCCTGGAGAAGCGAGGTGGGATATGCACCCACTGCGGCTGTCGCGGAGAAGGGCGAAAGCGTCTGGATCAGGCTGCCATCGATCGGGGACACAGTCATGATGGCCCCATAGCCGTCGGTGCCGTTAAGATTCGGAATCCAGAAGTTGCCGTCTGAAGCCAGCAGCAGACTCTGCGTGCTCCCGGAACCGACCGTCGTAAAGAAGGGGAAGAGTTGTAGGTTGCTGCCGTCGGGTTGAACTTCGAAAATCCCCGAGCCAGTTTCCCCATAGATCACATAGATGCCGTAGAAATTTCCGTTGGGACCGAGGGTGAGTAAACTCCCGCTGGATGGGAGTCCGTTGATCACCGGGAAATTCAGGGGGATGGAGGTGAGAGTTCCGGTCGACTCCGTGTAGTGGAACAACAGCTGTCCTTGAGAACTGGAAGTGAGTCCGTAGAAGGTGCCGTCAGTTGCCACCACGAGGCTTGAAGGGGTCTCGCCGGTGGTAGAGAAATTGAAGTCATAAACGACCTGATATGCGCCGGTGGAGACGCTGATCTTGTAAATGGTGCCGTAATTGTTTGTCCCTCCAGCGAACGAAGTGCCATAGAGATTGCCGTCGGTTCCGAGCGCGAGATTGCTGGCGGATTCGCCCCCGTCGATGCAGTTGGTCTTTGAACAGAACTTGTGAAGAATCTTGAAGCCGGTTCCATCGGTGTTGATCCGGTAGAGCACACCGAATCCGCAGTAGCCGTTACAACCATTGACCGCGCCGAACAGCGTGGTGCCGTAGAGCTTGCCGTCAGGTCCCTGCCGCAGGAGGCCTGGAAGATTCCCGTTGGGATAATTGCTTCCTGTTCCTGGGGCGAATGTGTGCAGTAACTTGAATGAGCCCGAAGGAGTAAGCGAATAAACCGTACCTCCGTTAGGAGCGGAGCTGCCTTCCATCGAATCTTGAGCGGTTCCGTAAAAATTACCATCAGAGCCGATCGTGAGGGCCACCGCTCGGCCGCCGTCAGGGCACGGGCCGATTCTCTGGAACTGGCTGCCGTTGCAGGTGAGGGTCAACAAGGTGGTGAACGAGTTGGCGGCGAAGGCCGGGGTGCAAAGGAGAAGGAATAGGCTGGCGAGGGAAATCCAGAGCTTCATGGGCGTATGCTCCTGTGAAAACGGGGATGAGATCGAGGGCCTATGACTTTGGTCTTTTATTCCCATGGCAAAATGCAGTTGTCATTGGAATGTAAAAAGTTAGTCACGAGTGGTGACCGCGCTGAACAAAACGCGTTTGGAGTGTAGTGGATCGTCGCAGGTCACATGGGGGTTGTGTTTACAGCTGCGATTTTGGGTACCACTTTTCGGTCGTTTCCACTTTCGCCGTCACGTCCAACATAGAGGTTGGCAGCGGTGTCGCTCGACGGACATGAGAGCTTAGCTCCACGGGCGGGAGAGTGACGCTGCCTACGCTCTTGCCCAGTTTGTATTCGTAGTGAAACCCGGTGCGGGCGTCGCCGCTCCGGCTCAGGATCTGGGCTCCGTTCAGCCGCAGTTGCGCGACCAGGTCATCATTGAGAGCGGTCGTAAGCGGAAGCAATTTGTCGGACGCCACAACGAAATACCATTCCACCGCGGATTGGTGAGTCACGAAATCCTTTTCCGCCCCGGTGCCATTGCTGAAGGAGTGGGATGAAGTCTGGTCGCATTGGAAACGCTCGATCACGCGCTGCGGCGTGTAATTCTTCAGAAAGGAGCTTTCCGTTTCAGGCGCGACAGTTAACCTTCGGGATCTGTTCGAGAGTGCCGAGAAGGCAACGGCGGTCAGGATGAGCAGAAGAGCCAACAGGCGAGTCCGCACGGTACACCTCGCGTGTGTAATGGTAACGCAAAAGGCTTAGGACAGTTAAGAATTGTCCGCGCTGGATCAGCGCAGCGAATCGCATCCTCCGGCGCGATGATTGGCGCCGGCCAGAATTCGCATGCTTAGAAGCCGGGTAGACCTGTGATTCCCTTGGCTTCGACGCACTCATAGGCGCGTCCCGCTGCAAGATTCTTATAATCCTCCGTCCTTCCGCTTGGCCATTCGATCACCACGCGGTCGGCGTGGTCGAGTTTTCCTAGCCCGAATATAACGGGCAGTTCGGATTGGGATAGGTAACTTGATCCGCCTTTGACCAGGCGCGATTGAGTAACGCTTCCAGAGGTGAGCTTGACGGTCGCGCCGATGGCATCTCGGTTTGACTTCGTGCCTACGAGGCGAATGCGGACGCTGCGATTGCCGGCGGTTTGGTCGTTGCGGTAGAGATAAGCCGGACCGTTGTTCGTGGTGATGAGCAGGTCGAGGTCTCCATCACGATCGAAGTCGGCATAGGCGAGGCCGCGTCCGACTTTGGGGTCGGCGAATCCTCCTCCGGATTCGGCGGCGACTTCGTGGAACTTGCCGTGACCGTCGTTGAGAAAAAGCTGCGGCGCTTGGGCGTAGCCGACGTTGCGCACATTGCGTAGGGTGTCGTCGATGTGTCCATTGACGATGGCGAGGTCGAGAGAGCCGGTGAGGCCGGCGTCGAGAAAGACGCAGCCAAATCCTAACTTGTCTTTGGAGGCGATACCAACTCCGCTGGGCGCGGCGATGTCAGCGTAAGTGCCGTTGCCGGAGGCACGGTAAAGTCCTACCATTTCGTTGTCGAAGTTGGTGATCGCGACTCCGGCGGAGCCGGAGTTGTCGAAGTCGGCGGCGTCGACGCCCATGCCGGCGCGGGCTTTGCCTTCGGAGCTGAAGGCGATTCCCGCCTCGACGGCAACGTCTTTGAAAGTTCCATTACGCTGATTGCGGTAGAGCTTATTGGGCTGGGTGTCGTTGGCGACGAGCAGGTCGGGCCATCCGTCGTGGTCGTAGTCGAGCATGGTCACGCCCAATGACTTCGAACTGCTGTCGAAGATGCCGCTGGTCGCAGTGATGTCTTCGAAGGTGCCGTCGCCGCGATTGTGAAAGAGCCAGTAGGTTTCTCCATGATAGGCCTCGGGAGTGCAATACGACTTATGCTTGCCGTCGAGGCTGCAGAAAACGTCGTGATCCGCTGACCACTTGACGTAATTGCAGACAAACAGATCGAGCAATCCGTCGCGATCGAAGTCGAACCAGAGAGCGGAAGTACTGAAGCCCTGGCGGTTACCCAGTCCGCTCGACTGGGTTGCGTCGACAAATGTGCCTTTGCCAGTGTTGCGGAAGAGACGATTCTGGCCGACACAGGTGATGAGGATGTCGGGAAAGCCGTCGTTGTTGGAGTCGCCGACGGCGACGCCCATGCCATACATTTCGAGGTCGAGTCCGGCAGCTTTCGTGACATCGTTGAAGGTGCCGTTGCGATTGTTGCGATAGAGGCGAAGGGTGCTGTGGGTCCGCTTGTGGCCGGGCCAGTCCATGCCATTGACGAGCAAGATGTCCTGCCAGCCGTCGCCGTCGTAATCGAGGAAGGCGCAGCCGGACCCCAGAGTTTCGGGGAGAAGCTTGCCTCCGTAGGCGCCGCTGTTGTGACGGAAATCAATTCCGGCGGAGCGGCTGACGTCGACGAAGCGGAAGGGAAGGGCGGGCGCGCCAGCATCGAATCGAGCGAAGGCCGAAGCGGAGAGCAGTCCGGTCATGCCCGCAAGGAAGGACCGGCGATTCACGGGAGATTCACCAGCCCGTGACGAATGGCATAGACGACGAGTTCGGCGGTCTTGTGGATGCCGAGCGCGTTCATGATATTGGCGCGATGCACGGCGACGGTATTGGCGCTGAGATTCAACGCGGCGGCAATCTCTTTGTTGGATTTGCCGTCAACAATCATTTGAAGGATTTCAAGTTCGCGCGGAGTGAGCGCCGCGTCTTGCTCTCCCTTAAGAGGGGCGGGGCGATTGAGTTGGGAATCGAGGACAGTTTCCCCGGCAGCGATACGGCGGACCGAAGCTCCCAGTTCAAGGTCGACTGCATTTTTCAGGATGTATCCTCGCGCGCCCGCGTCGAGTGCCTGTCGAACCCAGGTTTCCTCGTTGTGCATGCTGAGCATGAGCACTCGCGTTTCGGGACGAGTGGCGAGGATTTTCCGCGTAGCATCGAGGCCGTTCATGCCGGGCAAGGCACAGTCCATGACAACGACTCTGGGCTGGAGCTGCGCGGCGAGTTCCACGGCTTCCTGACCATCGCTGGCCTCGCCAACAACTGTGATGTCGGGCTCGTCTTCGAGAATGCGGCGGAAGCCCCGACGTACCAGGCTGTGATCGTCGACGAGGAGTACGGAAATCTTATTCGGCATGGGCTTCCACTTTGTCGCGCGGAACCATCAGTCGCACCAGGGCTCCCCCAGCTTCAGGTCGTAGAAGTTCAAGGCGCCCGCCCAGAAGTTCAGCGCGCTCTCGCATGGCCACTAAGCCGATTCCAAGCTTCTTCGTTTCAGACGACAACCCTTTGCCGTGATCTTCCACTTCGAGCTCCAGCCGCTCGGGCAGAAAACGCAGGCGCACCCACGCTTCCTTCACTCCCGAATGGCGCGCGACATTATTCAAGGCTTCCTGTAACACGCGATAAACCTGGATGCCGGCGTTGCTGTCCACAGAATATGGTTTCCCTAGTTTCTCATAATGGATTTTGGTTCCGGTTTGCTTTTCGACGACCGGTAAATACCAGTCGAGCGTGCTTTCGAGTCCGGCTTCATCGAGCATGACCGGATGTAGGGCCTGGGACAGGGTGCGGACTTTGTCGAGGCTGGTTTGAGCGATTTCGGAAATTTCGCGGAGGTCGGCGCGGAGGGGCGTTCCCTCGGGCGCGTGATTTCCCGCGCGGCTGAGCATGGAGCCCATGGCAGTCAGAATCTGTCCGAACTCATCGTGCAGTTCGCGCGAAATGTAACGCAGAGTCGATTCCTGCGTCGAGATCAGTTTCTGAGCGAGTTCACTGCGCTGGTCCGAGAGTTCAGCCATCTTGGCAAAGAGGCGGCGGTTAGAGCGGATCAAGTACAGGCTGGTGAAGAGAATCGCGATGAGAGTCGCTGTAAGGAAAAAATAAGCCTGGCGCTGAACGCGATCGTAAATCTGGGAAATACGAAGCGTAGCTTGCTCTTCACTTTCGTTGTTTTGGACCAACAGTCGCGACACGGCGGTGCTGAGGGCCGCTTGCCGGGCTTGCAGGGAGAGGCGAATTTGATCCTCAGCTTCTTTCTGTTTGCCGCTAGCGGCGAGGGCGAATGTGCGGTCGACGGCATCCCAGAATTGGCGAACCGAGTCTCCCAGATATTGTCTCTGTTCGGCCGTGCGGCCGGTAGCAGCGACTTCGCTTTCGAGACGCAGCGCATCGTCGAGATCCGCCCGGATGCGTTGGAACTGCGAGGACCACGCGGTCAGAGGATATGGTTCCGTGTTGTCAAGCATGTCGCGCATTGCAAGCGCGAGGGAGTTGAGATCATTCTGGATACGGATGAGTTGCAGAGAGTCTTTGCGGTTGCGGTCGACGAGAGAATGTTGCAGCTCGCGCAAGCCAGAGATTTGACGGGTGATGTAGAGGGAATAGAGGACGACCGCGGCGAGGGTGATGATCAGCCCGAGGAAGAGTTTGGATGTCGGGGAGTTTCCGGACACGATGACGAGGATATAACGCGGGGTGGGGCGGGGCCAAAGTCAGGAGCCCCTAAAGGGGCTGGAAGCGTATCGGTTTGCGGTACGGCTGAAGCCGTACCCTGATACAAGTCAGCGGGGACGGACGAGGCGTCCGTCCCTATGTGAGCTCTACCATTGCGCGCGGATGTCGCTGGACGTGCCTCCGGCGGCGGGGATGTAGCACTTTAGCGTGTAGTCCATCACCATGCGATCGGCGTTGAAGCGCCAGCCCAGGGTGCGGATAGTGTGCTTCATGCGCTTGATCCAGCCGCGCGGCAGGCCGTCACGATCGCGCTGATAGAAGAGCGGAATGACTTCGTCGCGCAGCGCGCGGTGCAGATCTTCGGCGTCGCGAGTATCGTGCACGCTCATGTTGGAGTGGGTGCGGCCTTTGCCGATAGCGAACCCGTTCATGCCGTCGTAGGCCTCGGCCCACCATCCGTCGAGTACGGAGAGGTTCAAGCCGCCATTCAGCACAACTTTTTGTCCGCTGGTGCCGGACGCTTCCATAGGACGCCGCGGGTTATTGAGCCAGACATCGACGCCTTGCACGAAGTGGCGCCCGACATTGATGTCGTAGTCTTCGATGAACACAAAGCGATCGGAGAACTCCGAATCGCGCATCAGCTGGGCGATCTGCTGCAACATCTGCTTGCCAGGTTCGTCGTGCGGATGGGCCTTTCCGGCAAATACGAATTGCACGGGCCGCTTCGGATCGTTGACCATCGTGGCCAGGTTCTGAATGTCGTGCAACACCAGGTTGGCGCGCTTGTAGGTGGCGAAGCGGCGAGCAAAGCCGATGGTGAGCGCGTCGGGATTTAACGCTCCTTCGAGTTTCTCCAAAATGTCACGCGGTTCGCCTCGGCGCGAGGCTTGCTCAACGAGGCGACGGCGGACGAATTCGATCAAGCGCGATTTCAGGCTGAGGTGAGTCTCCCACAACTCGCCATCGTCTACATCCTCGATGCCCTCCCACATTTTGGCTTCGCTCGAGTGCTCGCGCCATTCGGTGCCGAGATGGCGTTCATAAAGGCGTGACATCTGCGGAGCCAGCCATGAGGGAACGTGCACGCCGTTGGTGATGTGTCCAATGGGAACTTCGTCTTCGGGCTTGCCGGGAGAGATGCCGGTCCACATGGCGCGGGAAACTTCGCCGTGAAGTGCTGAGACCGCGTTGGCGCGCCGCGACAGACGCAGAGCGAGTACCGTCATGCAGAAAGTTTCCTGCGGGTTGTTGGGATCCTGACGTCCAAGTCCCATCAAGTTTTCGGGAGACAGTCCCAGAGCTTCGCGGATTACGCCCAGGTGTTCCTCGACGAGATCGGCGGGGAAGCGGTCGTGGCCTGCGGGCAACGGAGTATGGGTGGTGAAGACGACCTCGCGTGAGACGCGGGGAACGGCGCCGTCAAAACCAATGCCCTCTTCTTCCATGCGCGTGCGAATGGCCTCGAGAATCGCGAACCCGCTGTGTCCTTCGTTGAGGTGAAGGACGCCTGGCGTGATGCCCATGGCTTTCAACGCGCGGAAGCCGCCGATGCCGAGCAGCAGTTCCTGACGAATGCGAGTGCGGGCATCGCCACCGTAGAGGCGCGAGGTGAGTTCGCGATCTTCGGGAGCGTTGCCTTCGACGTCGGAGTCGAGCAGGAACAGATCAATCCGTCCGACGCTGACGCGCCAGACCTTTGCGTGAATGGTTCCGGAGCGCGTGTCGATCTGCACCGCCACAGGACTGCCGTTGGTGCCGATAGCGGGCTCCATCGGAAGTTGGTTGACGTCGGTCTCGAGATATTCCTCCTGCTGCCAGCCGTTGATATCGAGCCGCTGGCGGAAATATCCCTGACCGTAGAAGAGGCCAATGCCGACAAGGGGGATGTCGAGGTCTGAGGCACTTTTGATGTGATCTCCGGCCAGAACGCCGAGGCCGCCGGAATAAATAGGCAAAGACTCGTGGACGCCGAACTCGGCAGAGAAATAAGCAACCGGACGAGGGCGCAGCACGGCGGCGCGGCGGCCTCCCCAGGTGCGTCCTGCTTCCAGGTATTCGCGAAGACGACGGTAGTCGTAGTTGATGCGGCTGTGGAGCACCAGTTCGCGGGCGCGATGCTCAAGCTTTTCGAGAGGGAATTCGTTCAACAGCGAAATGGGATTCTGATTCAGCTGCGACCAACGCACAGGATCGAGATCGAGGAACAGGTTGGCCGAGTCCTGATCCCAACTCCACCAGAGGTTACGGGCAATGGCCCAGAGGCGTTCTTGCACTGGTGCGATGAAGCGATCGAGGTTGCGCGCCTCGCTGACCACGGGGGCGACTTGGGCGGCGGCCTGACTCAACATGCGAATCTCATCGTCGGTGAAAGTGCGGGCTTCCACGGTTTGCACCACGAGTACGCCTTGCAGCACTCCGCGATCGATCAGTGGCACGCCGAGGAACGATTGGTAATCGTCTTCTCCGGCTTCTTCGAAATACTTGAAGCGAGGATGATTGCGGGCTTCTTCGACGGCGACGGGCCGCACTTGCTCGGCGACCAGGCCGACCAGTCCCTCTTGCACACCCATACGCAGATGGCCGATCGATTCGCGGCGAAGTCCGAGAGTGGCCGCGAGTACGAGGTTGGCGCGGTCGGGCTCGAGCAAGTAGGCAGAGCAAACGTCGGTGCCAAAGCGCTTTGCGATCAAAGCTACGACGTTCATGAGGGTTTCGGCCGCTTTGCCGCCCTCGGGGGTTAAGCTGTCGACTTCCTCAAAACTCAAAACATTTTTGCCGTCGCGCACGGAAGTTGCTTGCATGTCTTGATCACTGTTATTCAAATCGAGGCCCTGAGCCGCCATTCATTCGCACCGTTTCCTAAAAATGGATATGAATTCAGTTAAAGAACTATACGCAGCCCATGGCCTATATCGTCAACTTGACATTTTCGATCGGTGTGGTTTGTTCGCGCCGCCGTACAAATTGATTCGTGACTGCTGCGACAAACGGCGGCGCCTCCACGAAAAATACTGATCGGGTGCATCGAAAAAATAAAGGCGCGGCATAATCCGCGTCGGTTCTAAATAAGATGCGTCCTCGTCGCTCTTGTTTGTATGGAAGTGCAGTCGCGAGGCTCGACGCGTTTACAGCCAGCCCTTGGTACGCGCGATACGGGCGGCTTCCACGCGGTTAGCCGCGCCGAGTTTGCTGATCGCTTCAGAGAGGTAGTTGCGCACGGTCCCTTCGGAGAGGTTGAGTTTGGCGGCGATTTCACCGCTGGCGACACCGTCCCCGGCGAGACGCAACACCTGGCGCTCGCGATCGGTGAGCGGGTCAGGCTCTCCCCATGATTCAGCGGCGAGTTCGGGATCGATAACGCGCAAGCCTTGTTGCACCCTGCGCACGGCTTCTGCGAGTTCCTCGGCGCGCATGTCTTTCAGCAGATATCCCAATGCCCCAGCATCGAGAGCGCGCCGAAGGTAGCCGCTGCGCGCGAACGTCGTCAGGATAATCACGCGGGTTCCAGTTTTTCTGCGCTGGAGCTCGGCGGCGACATCGAGGCCGGTCATCTCGGGCATTTCAATGTCGGTGATGAAGACGTCGGGTTTCTGCGCAAGCACTTCGCTGAGGGCGTCTTTCCCATTACGTGCCTGAAAGACGACCGAGATGTCGCCTTCGATCTCAAGCAAGGCAGCGAGTGCGCCGAGCACCATACCCTGATCTTCGGCGATGCCGACGCGAATGGTCTTGCGGCCTGTTTTGGAGGGAGGGGTTCAATGACAGCCATTCTCCGCGGACGCGGCCAGCGGGAAGCGGATTGTGAGTTTGGTGCCTGCTGTAGTCTCGCGCTCCAGGGTGCCGCCGAGAGCTTCAATACGTTCGCGCATACCGCGCAGTCCGTTGCCCTCGGGCTGACATGCGCCGCGGCCGTCATCTTGAATTTCGAGAACACAAGTGCCGTTCTGCGGCGACAGGCGGAGTTCGCAAGTGCGAGCTTGCGCGTGGCGGACCACGTTGGTGACGGCTTCCCGCACGACCATGGCGACGACACTTTCCTGGGCGGGAGTGAGCCCGACCGCCGCAGATTCTGATGTGACTTTGAGGCCAGCGGTTTCGAGCGTTGCCTTAGCACGCTTCATTTCTTCTTCGAGGCCTTGCTGACGGTAGCCGCGGATGGTGCTGCGCACTTCAGCCAGCGCCTCGCGCGAGGTTTGCTCGACGTCGCGGACTTCAGCCTTCGCGCGTTCGGGATCGCGATCGATGAGCTTCGAGGCCAGTTCTGACTTCAGGATAATGACCGAGAGCGTGTGTCCCAGGACGTCATGCAGATCGCGAGCAATGCGTTCGCGTTCGGCCACTTTGGCGAGATGCTCGATCTCGTCCTGTGCCGAGCGCAGCTTTTTATACATGCGCGAGCGCTGCGCGAAGTAAATGTTGCTCGCGCAGACCACGCCCGACATGCCGACGGAATAAAACAAGAACCATCCCGATAAATGAAAGGCCCACCATGTGCCAATGGCCGCAGCAAAAACCACGGCGAGCAACTGAATCGCCCGTACTTCCGACTCAACCACGAAAGGTAGGAGGGCGGCCGCGTAGATGAAGAAACAAGTGGCGCCACCGTTCCAGGGAGCGTAGGCCACCCCGCACAGCAGCATCACTCCCAGGTCCACCAGATCCCAAGGGCTGCGCAGCCAAAACGCGGCAAAATAGAGCGCAAGGAACACAACCGTGCCGAGCCCGGTGGCCAACCAGCGCTCCCATCCCGCGTGGTTCAGAATGGGGTCGAGGAAGAAGAAACCGAAATAGGCGAGCCAGATGTAGGGTGCCCAGCCGTTATCACGATTCGTGGGAATGAGTCTCATCGCGCTAGTTCTTTTTTGCGGGCCGCGCACCGCAGCATCGAAACTGCCAACAGAATAAGACACAGCGCCAGCACCACAGTGAACAGGTCCAGTCTGCCAGACACAGTCAGAAGAACCAAGCCTAATGCCACCAGGCACCATCCAGCCATTTTCTGGTTAGCCATACATTTTCCCTTCGTCGCGCTGAAATCCGATGCGAGCGATGCCGAGACAAATCAAAGTGAATCCGATCAGCACTTCCCAATGCTTCCAGGCAGGTTCGCCTTGTCCCGCGCCAACGATTCCCAGAGCGAGTTGCGACAGATGATACGAGGGAAGAAATTCTGCAATCTGGCGCATGAGCTTGGGCAAGAACATCAGCGGCACCCACAAGCCCGAACAAAAGGACATCGGGAGATAGATCATGTTGATGGTGGGCGGAGCTGAGTTCGGGCCGATGAAATATCCCAGGGCGAGTCCCATGGCACAGAAGGGAATGGAGCCGGCCAAAAGAACTCCGAGAAGTTTGAGGGCATCGGCGACCGGCATGCGCACGCCGCCGAATGTTACCCCTAACAACAGGAGCAACAAGACCACTTCGCCGCTGAAGATCATGCTCATGATGACCTTCGCGCCGAAGTAAATCGAGGGAGGCATGGGGCTAGCGCGCTTGACCTGCAACCATCCCAGACCGCGCTCAGCGGCGAGACCCGCGGCAGTGCCGAAGAGCGATGCTCCCATCACGCCGAAGGTGCCGTATGTCGCGATCAGGTACGAAGCCATGTTGATGTGACCTGGCCCCCGCCTTCCCAGAACCAGGCCGAAGAGGACATAGAACATGACAGGGAAGAAGACGACTGCGACGGAATACATGCGCAGACGAAAGTTCTTCAGGAATTCGTATTTCACTTCCTTGAGCAGAATACGGAACGTCTGGTTGAATGGCCTGCCGACGTTCTCGAGTGCCACAGATGCTGTTGCCATCGTAAGACCTCTCTCAGTAGTGCGACTAGTTGCCGTTGTTCGTGAGCGCCAGAAAGGCGTCTTCCAAACCCGCGCTGGTAACTTCGATTTGCGATATCCCGAAGTCGAGCGCCAGCAGTTCGCGGAGTACGGGTTCGGGTAAGGCGGTCTGAATTTCTAGGGCCTCACGGTCCTGTCTCACATCGAGTACGCCTGGAATCTGCCGGACCAACTCAGGACTGAGCCAGGTCACGCAGCGGATGCGGCGTCCCGCTGTCTTCGCCTTGATTTCGGCCGGCGTGCCTTCAGCGACGACTACGCCGCGATTGAGAACGACGACCCGGTCGGCCAGAGCGTCGGCTTCCTCGAGATAGTGAGTCGTGAGCAGCACGGTTTTCCCGCGCGCGACCAGTTTGCGGATCTGTTGCCAGAGAGCGCGGCGCGCTTCCACATCCATGCCGACCGTGGGCTCATCGAGAAAGAGAAGGTCCGGATCTCCGCACAAGGCGAGGGCGAACAATACGCGCTGCCGCTGGCCGCCCGAAAGTTCGCCGAACAACCTATCCCGGACTTCGCTCAAGCCTGCGAGGGAGAGAACTTCATCGGCTGGAAGCGGATGCCGGTAGTAACTCGAGAATAGGTCAATGTGCTCGCGGACGCGCAGGGTTTCGGGTACGCGCGCAACCTGTAGCATGGCGCCGGTACGCATGCGCGATGCGGGAAGGACCGGGTTCCCACCGAAGACATTCACTCGCCCAGCATTGGGCTTGGCAAGACCGAGAAGCAGTTTCACCGCGGTGGTTTTTCCAGCGCCGTTCGGCCCGAGCAGAGCCAGCAGTTCGCCGGCGCGGACCGTGAGGTCAAGGTTATCGAGGGCCTTTACTTCCCCGTAGGTCTTGGTGACGCCCTCCAGGCAAGCAACGGGAAGAGAACTTGGGCGGTGCGTAAGCTGCGCATCGAGGCGTTCGCCTAACGTGGCAATCATGAGAGTTACTCCGCTGCCGGATTTGTCTCCGGCTGAAAGGATCATCTTCCATAGCGTCCTGGCAGCGTCAGTGGAGATCATCACCAAGTTACGATGACAAATGTCATTGAGGGCAGGGAAGCGTGGCTGGGCGGAGGTCCGGTATAATCGCACTCGGATTTTGTATGCGGCAATTTCGGTTAGGCGGCTCAGGACGGATCCCCTGCGAACGTTGATCCCCAACAGTTTGGGTACGCTTCCCATGCCGCTGTGGGCGGATACTGACAGGGAAGCGAGCCTTCTTTCACACAAATCAGAGGCGAACGAGGTGAAATGCAGATTCGGCCGGGGATAGAACTGGCAGCGCTCACCGACTTGGGATGCCAGCGTGAGAACAATGAAGACCGCTATTCCTATTGGGAGCCGAGTGCTGACCAGCAGTTTGCGGCTAAAGGCCGGCTGATCAGCGTCGCCGATGGAATGGGTGGTTACGAAGGCGGTCAAGAAGCCAGCCGGATCGCCATTGAGTCGGTAGAAGAAGCGTATGCCGGAGATCCTGAGAGCGACGTGCAGTCGGCACTGCTTTCGGGCTTTCGCGCGGCGCATCAGAAAATCCAGAGCTATGCCGTGAGCCATCCCGCGCTTGAGGGCATGGGAACGACTTGTACGACTGTGGCGTTAGTGGGCCGCCAGCTTTATTTCGCGCATGTTGGGGATAGCCGTTTGTATCTGGTGCGGGATGCGTCCATTACTCGTCTAACCCAGGATCATTCTTATGTCAGCCGGCTCGTGGCCCACGGCGTCATCAGTTCCGAAGAAGCTGAGTTTCACCCGCAACGGCATATCCTGACGGCTGCCTTGGGCGCTGGAAGCGAAGTTGAGCCCGACGCTCCCTCCGCTCCGTTGGAATTGCACTCTGGGGACCAGATCGTGCTTTGTACGGATGGCTTGTGGGGTGTGGTTGGCGACGAACAAATCAGGAAGGTGGTCGCCAGCCAGGGCCCCGAGGAAGCCTGCCGGGAACTGGTGCAGATGGCCCGCGACCGCGGGGGCCCGGACAACATTACTTTGCAAGTGGTTCGAATCGACTAGACAGCCGTCGTTTTCGAACCGGCGTGATCAAAAACTGCTTTCAGGTTGAAAATCCCTGCACATATTTTTCCAGCCCGGCCCCTCCTGATTCCTACAAATGATTGAAAAGATTGGAGCCTGCCATCGGGTGTCAAGACGCAGGACTGGCACCAGGATTGCTATTCCCTGTATGTCGATAATGGCTATTAAAGCAATAGACATTATGGGATCAAAGGACTAAGATGCGAATCTCACAGAAGGGACTGTATGCGATGCAGGCAATGATGGTGCTGGCGCGGCGCTATAACCAGGGCGCGATTCGCATACGCGATATCGCCTATGAGGAAGGACTGCCGGAGAAGTTCCTGGAACTCATTCTGCTGGAATTAAAGAACGCCCGCATGGTGGAAAGTGTGCGCGGTGCGAAGGGCGGGTACCAACTCCGCCGGCCACCTTCCGAAATCGCCCTGAGTGAAATCATCCGCTTGATCGACGGCGCGCTGGCCCCGTTTGGCGACGCCGAGCAGTTACGCAGCTTGATTGACCGCGACGCCGAACACCGAGCGCTGTACCAGACATTCCTGGCGGTGCGCGATGCGGCGGCGAAAATCCTCGAGAACACAACCCTCGCCGACATTATCGGCCGGGCCCAGTCGGAACTTTCCCGCCCCGGAAAGACGAAAAAGAGCAAAGAAGAGGTCAGCGTAATTCCCATGGTCGTGAACGCTCATGCGAACAGAGGAAAAGATGCGTAAACTCTCGCTCGTTCTTACAAGTCTTCTGGTGGCGCTTCCGGTTTCGCTCTTTGCGCAGGGAAATGTCATCCGTGTGGGAGCTTTTCCCAACATCACTCATCCGCAGGCCATGGTCGGCAAAGGCAATGGCTTTTTTGAAAAGGCAATGGGTCCCGAACGTAAAGATTGAATGGAAGACGTTTAACGCAGGTCCCTCGGCCATTGAAGCGCTGTTCGCGGGCGCAATCGACATGACCTATGTCGGTCCCAACCCCACGATCAGCGGCTACGTGCGCTCGAACGGCGAGGCGTTGCGCGTGGTCGCGGGAGCGGCCAGCGGCGGAGCGGCGTTGGTCGTCCGCAACGATTCTGGCATCAGTAAGCCGGAAGATTTTCACGGCAAGCGCGTGGCGTCACCGCAACTTGGAAATACGCAGGATGTTGCGCTGCGATCCTGGCTGCTGGCTCACGGCATGAAATCTCTCGATAAGGGCGGCGATGTGCAAGTGATGCCGATGGCGAATCCGGACCAACTCACCCTATTTCTGAAGAAGCAATTGGATGCGGCGTGGGCGCCCGAGCCGTGGGCGACGCGTTTGGTCCATGAAGGTAACGGACGTCTGTTTCTCGATGAACGCGATCTCTGGCCCAACCATCAGTTCGTCATCACCAACCTCATCGTCAGCACGAAGTTTCTGAACGAGCATCCGGATCTGGTCAAGAACTGGATTCGCGCCAATGTCGATCTCACCGTCTGGATCAATGGGCACCTTCCCGAAGCCAAGAAGATTCTTGAACCAGCAGATCCAGACTGAGACCGGCAAGGCGCTTCCCGCCGATGTGCTCGACGAGGCATTCACGCGGATCGAAGTCACCTACGATCCATTGCGCAACACGCTGTTGAGTTCGGCGAAATCCGCGTTACGACGCAGGCTTTCTGGGGAAAGAGATGCCCGACCTATCGCGTCTCTATGACTTGACGCTGCTGAACCAGGTTCTGGTGGAGAAAGGGAAAAAGGCGATCCAATGACAGCCGCTCCGCAAACTTCTTTTCCGGGGAATTTCAGGAGTCCATGCATCGCGCGCGAGGCGCCGCGAGTGCGGCTGTGCTTTCGCTTCACCATCCACAGCTCGGGGGAACGCCCAAAGTCTCGCTGAACGATATCTCTCTTAGCTACGAGACCACCGACGGACAGCGCTTGCTGGCGCTTGACCGCATCAACCTCAAGGTGAACCCCGGGGAATTCCTCTGCATTGTCGGGCCTTCCGGCTGCGGAAAGTCTACGCTGCTGCATTTGATTGCCGGACTGCACCAGCAAACCTCGGGCAAGGTGCTAGTCGACGACAAAATGGTGGATGGACCGGGAACTGACCGCATCCTGATCTTTCAGGAGCTGGGTCTTTTCCCTGGCTTACAGTTGCCGACAACGTTGAGTTCGGCATGAAGATGAAGGGCGTTCCGAAAGCCGAGCGCAGGGAACGAATCGATTACTACCTGCGCCTGGTGCACCTGTCGCAGTTCAAGAATAGCTACACGCATCAGCTTTCCGGCGGAATGCGGCAGCGCGTGGCGCTGGCGCGGGCCTTGGCGACGGAGCCGGATGTCCTGCTGATGGACGAGCCCTTCGCCGCGCTCGATGCGCAAACGCGCGACCTGCTGCACGACGAGTTGGAGCGCATCTGGGCGGAAACCGGTCGCACCATCATCTTCGTGACGCATAACGTGCGCGAGGCGATCCGGTTGGGAGACCGCGTGGTGCTGTTCACATTTCGCCCCGGAAGAATCAAACGCGAATATCCGGTCGATCTGCCGCGCCCGCGACAGCTTGAGGACGTCTCGGTTGCGAAGAATGCCCGCGAGATTCTTGATGACTTGCGCGAAGAGATCAACAAGTCGCTGGAGGAGCAATACGGCCATGAAGCAGTTCTTTAGGCAGGCGATTTTCTACACCGTGTTGATCGCCGTCTGGGTCATTCTGGCAAAGACGAAGGTTTGGCCTCCGTATGTGTTTCCCACGCCAACCGGCGTTTACGACTCGCTGCGCGCGGGGTTTGCCGACCACAGTTTCTGGATCGCCATCGCGGTCAGCATGAAGCGCATGCTGATTGGCTACAGCTTGTCCGTTGTCCTGGGCATGATTCTCGGGTCTAGGCGTAGCCAGCAACAAGTTCCTGGAAGAGACCGTGGGTGGATTGCTGGTCAGCCTGCAGAGCCTGCCGAGCATTTGCTGGCTTCCGCTAGCAGTGCTGTGGTTTGGGCTCACAGAGAAAGCGATCCTGTTTGTTGTCGTCATGGGCTCGCTGTTGTCGGTGACGATCGCGATGGAAACCGGCCGCCAGCAGATGCCGAAGATTTACGGCATGGCGGGACGCAACTTGGGCGCCAAAGGTTTCAAGCTGTTCTGGTACGTGCTGCTTCCAGCGAGTCTTCCGTTCATTCTGTCGGGCCTCAAGCAGGGATGGGCGTTCGCGTGGCGCTCGCTGATCTCCGGAGAAATGATTTTCGTCAGCCTTGGGCTTAGGGCAGTTGCTGATGATGGGCCGCGATCTGAACGACATGAGCCAGGTGATTGCGGTCATGTTTCTGATCATTGCCATCGGCTACATCGTCGATGGTCTGGTCTTCAAGACGTTTGAGCGCCGGTTGCAGCGCAGATGGGGATTATCGCCGGCCAAGTAGTAAGTTGAACGGTTCGTCCTCCCCGGTTTCCCGTAGTTGATTGATTTTGTGTCGTTACGATGAAGGGAAATCCCGCTTCGTAATGACTATCGTTCTAATAGGGTTTATAGAGATGTCCACAGAAGTGGTTCAGTGTTGGAAAAACACAAAAGGAGACCCAAAAAGCAATGCAATCCAGTCGCAAATCACTCATCGCCACGGTTCTGTTGTTTGCGGCCGCGGCTATTTACGCCCAATCCTCTCCGGCGACCACGCCGAAGGCGAAGAAGGCCTCCACCAAAGCAGCAGTCATCACCGCCCAAGATGTGAAGGAACTCGAGACGCCCTAGCCGCGCAGCAACAGCAGATTCAAGAGTTGCGTGACGAAATGCGAGGCAGGGAAACCGCTCTGCAGCAAGCGCAGCAACAGGCTCAGCAGGCCCAACAGCAGCTGCAACAGGCGCAGTCGGCAGCCACCGATGCGCAGCAGAAAGCTGCAGATGCCGAGAGCGCCGCCAATGCGCAGCAAGCTACGGTTACCAAACTGAGCAGCGACCTGACGGATGTAAAGAACACCCTGAGCAATTCGGTCGTTGCGTCTCAGGACGAGCAAAAGCGGGTTTCCGCGCTCGAGACTTTTGCGTCGAGGTTCCGCTTTAACGGGGATGTCCGCGTGCGGGGCGAGAGTTATATGCAAGACACCACGCAGGACCGCAACCGGGCCCGTATACGCGTCCGCTTCGGATTCGACGGCAAGCTGAACGAAGACTTCATCGCCGGGGTGCAAATCGCGACCGGAACGTTGGGCGACCCCACAACGACGAACGAAACCTTGTCGGGCTTTTTCGACCGCAAGACCATCGGCCTCGACAAAGGATTCATTACTTACAATCCGGTGGCGCACCGCTGGCTCTCTGCGACAGGCGGCAAGTTCGCCTATCAGTGGCAGCGGACGTCGGTCACCGGCGATCCTGACTTGAATCCGGAAGGCTTCGACATCAAGGCCTCGTTCGATCGCGAAGGTCCTCTGGTGAAGAACGTCACCGTCCAGGCGATCAACTACTTATTCAACGAAGTCACTTCCGGGACCGACTCGTACGCTCTCGGTGGACAGGGTCAAACCAGATTGCAACTGGGGCCGTGGACGGCGACGCCATCTTTCCTGGCCGTCAAGTGGCAGGGCACGAGCGCGATTCTTCAAGCCAGCGCCTTTAACGTTCAGGCGACGACGACCGGCAGCAGCGGCACAACTCCTGCTGGCCCGTTCCCCACGCCCGGAGAAGGTCCAGGTTGCGCCAAGGGCTCCGCAGGCAGCACCTCCTTGCCCAGCTACGCTCCTTGCGCATTTGGACCGAATGGCATCACCAACGCGGTTTATACCGATTCCACCGGCAAGCCGCGCTTCTGGTCGGGATTTTTCTACGCCGACTTCATCTTGAACAACCAGTTCAAGACTGGACTGGAGCGTTTCCCCGTCAACCTGCTACTGGAACTCGAAGACAACCTCGATGCCGCCAGCCATCCGCTCGACACGAAGGGCAATGTGCTGACGAATCTGGGCTCGCAGAACAAGTCGTACGGAGTAGATGTCAGCCTGGGCCAGGTGCGGAACCGGAACGACCTCCAGTTCGGATACGCATGGCTGCGGCAGGAACAGGATTCAGTGCTGGCGTCGTTCGCGGAAAGCGATCAACGCGCACCAACGAACATTCTGCAAAATCGCATCTACGCCTTGTGGAAGCTGCGGAGCAATACTCTAGCGAGCTTCACGCTGTGGCACGGACACACGCTCAATACCGGCCTCGAAAACAACGCGGCGCTCGCGGCCAAAACCATCACCACGGCGGGTCAGAAGGAACCAAGTTTGAACCGGTTCCAGTTCGATCTGATTTATACGTTCTAAGTACGAGAGGTAAACTTGGAATTGCTGGCCGGTCAGGAATGGGTCTCCTTCCGGCCGGCAATTCTGATCTAGATAGCAGCGGAGGCTAGAAGGCTCGTGATCTCGCGGCGAGAGTTTGTCAGGACAACTTCTTTGGCGCTGGCGGCCGCCAGCACGGTCTATCCATTATTGAGTTGGGCGTCCGACGCAGCCATCACCGTGCCGGGAAAAGACGGCATGATTCTGCGCTCGTTCCGTTTTCTCGATCTGGAGATGCCGCCCGAGTATGCCAACTCGTGGATCACCCCCATTCCGCATTTTTTCGTGCGTAATCACATGCACGAGCCGGCGGCGCTCGACATCGGGACGTGGAAACTCACAGTCGGCGGGGAAGTCGTGAATCCGCTCGCTCTCACCATAGCCGATCTACTGAAATTCGAGACGCATACGGTGACCAACACGCTTGAGTGCGCCGGGAACGGACGCGCGTTTGAAGATCCTCACGTGCCCGGGATTCAGTGGGCGAAAGGCGCGGTTGGTACGGCACGTTTCAGCGGGCCGCGGCTGGGGGACATTCTGCGTCGAGCGGGAGTAAAGCCGACCGGCAAGCACGTAATGTTTCATGGATTGGATGAGGTCCCGGGCAAAGTGCCGCCGTTCATCCGTAGCATCCCTCTTGAGAAAGCGCTCGACGACGATACGTTGGTCGCAACTCAAATGAACGGCGCGGCCCTGGCGAAACATCACGGATATCCCGCCCGCACGATGGTTCCAGGCTGGATCGGCGCGGCCTCTTGCAAGTGGCTGGCTGAAATTAAAGTGTTGGATAAAGAATTCGAAGGCAACTTCATGAGTCCGGGATATCGGCTGCCCAACCAGCCGATCAAGCCGGGCGATACGTTGAAGTCAGAAGATACCCGCCCGGTCACCGCACTCAACGTGAAGTCACTGATTTCTGCGCCCAGCGACAGTTCCACGATTAAGTCACGGTCGTTGAACATCCAGGGCGTGGCTTGGGCCGGAGAGGCCGACATCACGAAGGTGGAGATCTCGACTGACGCGGGGGCTAATTGGAAACTCGCGGACCTTGGAAAAGATCAGGCCAAGTATGCATGGCGTCTTTGGAGTTACCGTTGGAAGGCTCCGAAGGCGGGCGACTACGTGATCATGTCGCGAGCGACGGATAGCCAGGGACGCGTCCAGCCGGAGCTTGCGCCCTGGAACCCGAGCGGCTATCTGAACAATTCCATCGATAAGGTGAAGATTCGTGTCGACGCGTAATGCAATGAAGACCGTTCTGATTCTGCTCGCTGCGCCTCTGACCTGGGCCCAGTCGAATGAGCTGCCGCAGGGGCCAGTACAAGCGAAAGTGACTACGGCGTGCACGGAGTGCCATGAATCACGCATCATCGTGCAACAGCGGTTGAGCAAGGCCGCGTGGACGAAAGAAGTCGATAAGATGATCAAATGGGGCGCATTTGTCGATCCTGCCGATCGGGATGGGTTCATCGACTACTTGAGCGCCAATTTCTCCGCGGATAAGACGCCTTATGTTGCGCCGAAGACAGGGCCGCAGAAGGGGAAGTAGATTATCCAGCCATCTCGAGGACAGCGCCATTTTTCGTCGCGAGTTCTTCTGCTCCCTCGCCCGTTCGAATCATCAACCGCGCTTGCGCCATACTGTTGTTGGCGACTTCGAACGTTCCAGAGCAGTCCGTCTTGAGATAAGGCAAGCGATGGAGCGATTCTCCCGTGCCATCGACGCTGGCTTCGACTTCGTTCCCGCTCGAATCAGAGCAGGTAAGAATCCACTGCAGTGTTTTTTGGTCGCGCACTTTCTCGTCGAATTTTCGAAACGTGTACCAGCGTCCGCGATGCCATAGCACGGCTTTGCGGAACTGTAGACCTAACGGCATCTCGTAAATCAGAGCCTCGAAGCTGCTGATGCCCCCGTCACTTTGCGGGAAACAAGCGTGGGTCCATGTCCACTGGTTGCGATGGCGGTAACCACAGTTGTGTCCCTGTACGCCCCAGCCCAGAGGATCACCGCGGAATTGTTTCCCATCGAAATCGATTTCCCCCGAGAACACCGCATCCGAATGGGGCGTTCGCGAGAATCCGATCCATCCTTTATCGCTTAGTGTGACCTTCGCGGTAGAGCGATAGTGCAGATTCCAGGCAATGCGGTGGCCGTCGACTTCGATGCGCCCGGAACAAGAGTCTTCGTCGATTCTGTTTTCGCCGATCCCGAAATGAAATCGACCGCTGGTGCGCCCACTGAGTTGTAGTTGGTCTAAGCCAAATCCCTGAATAAAACTCTGCGGCCTTCCACTGCGAAGAAACCACGTGGCCCACACCTGCACCGGCATTCCGGATGAATTTCCAGCACATCCCGCGCGGCCCGGGTTCATCAACAAATAGCGAAACCACCAGGCGCCGGTGTTATCCGCCAAGCCGAGGCGGAGAAACCAGACCTCGTAGCGACGGCGGACAGTGAGTTTCGAAAAGACCGCATTCAAGTTTTTCACAGCCCTCTCAGGATATACGTCACATCGCCAGAAACCTGTGATTGTTACGCTCAACCCCGGAGGCCGCTTTGGTTGTCCTGGTGGTTGGGGGCGCGGGATATATCGGAAGCCACACCGCTCACGCGCTGCGTAGCAAGGGGCACGAAGTCATCATCTACGACAACCTGTCGACCGGACACGCAAGCCTGGCGTCCGGATTTGAGCTCGTCGTGGGCGATGCAGCCGATTCGTCGAAGCTGCGAAAGATCCTTCCGCGAGTCGATGCGGTCATGCACTTTGCCGCGTGCGCTTATGTGGGCGAGTCGGTGGTTCATCCCCGGAAGTATTTCGAGAATAATGTCCGCAGCGGCCTGGCGCTGTTGCACGCGGTGCTCGATTCTCCGGTCCGGAAGTTTATTTTTTCCTCAAGCTGCGCCGTGTACGGAATACCTGAGAGCTTGCCCCTCACGGAGCGCAGTCCCCGCTTTCCCGTGAGTCCATATGGAGCGTCAAAGCTGACGCTTGAAAATGCTCTCGAAGCCTACGATCGCGCTTATGGCCTGCACTTTGTCGCGTTCCGATATTTCAATGCCGCCGGAGCCGATGAACAGGGGAGAGTCGGGGAGTTGCATTTTCCCGAGACGCACTTGATTCCCTGCGCCTTCGAAGCGTTGGCAGGAGCACGCGACTGCGTGGAGATTTACGGTAACGACTATCCCACCGACGATGGGACCTGCGTGCGCGACTACGTTCATGTCAGCGACTTGGCAGAGGCGCACGTGCTCGGACTGGAGTATCTGGAGAGCTGCGAGTCGGTGGAATTGAATCTTGGCACAGGACGCGGTCATTCCGTGAAAGAAGTGATCGCAGCGATTGAGCGCGCCACCGGGCGCGCGGTTCCGACTCAGTTAGGAGTGAGACGTCCGGGAGATCCAGCAGAGCTGGTCGCCGATCCCCGGCTAGCAGAAGACTTGCTGCATTGGACTGCGCGTCGCTCGCTCGATGAAATCGTTTCTACCGCATGGCAGTGGCAGCAGAAATCTGCTGGTGCCTTTCGGAAGCTCTCTGAGCAGGAACGAATACCGGCCTAGTCGTCGTCGCCGCCGTCGCTGGCGATGGCCTCGAGATCATTCAAAAGCGGACTATCTTTCGAGAGAAATTCCACGTGGCCGCACTTGGGGCAGACCAGCATGGCGTGAGCGCGGCTTATGCCGTAGGGCAAGAACGTAAAGCGAGTGGGCCGGTACTCCGTTAATTCCGTGTTGCACCGCAGGCACGAGATGGTGGGTTTTTCTCGCAAGGAGAAAATGCCGGAAGATACGTTCTCCGGGCTGGTCGGCTGGGGTTTCATAAGCGAGTCCTTGAATCTCCGAGGGTATGGTTACAATCGAACTGTATTCTCACGGGCAATTCTTCTGCCATGTGAACACCTTCAGATGCGAGTCCGCAACCCCTGATCAAACAAAACATATAAGGGGTAAATTGGGAATGGCGTTGGAGGTTCTTGAACTCCCATCAGCGCCTTCTTGTCGAAAGGGATCAAGGGAAAAATGTGTACCCAACTGTCACAGTTGTGCAAATGAATGCAATGACTGCAAACCGAACTAGAAGGCCTTTTGTGATTTCCTAACAAAAATAAGGCGGAACTTAGTCGGCTAAGTGGCAGGCAGAGTGCATAATTAGTTATGGATTTCTCTCCGATCCGGGGGGATCCGGAAATTCAACCCAGGTTCGTTTCGAACCAAGTCAGGTAGCAGTCTCGGGGGCGCGGGTGTGAGATGGAGAAGGGGATTGAGCCCTTCCCTCGTTTCGCCTGGCCAGAAACGAAGTTCAACCCAAAACTCCACACAATAAAGGGGGCAGCATGAAGGAGCTTGCGCGAGGAATGAGAAAGCTGTGGCGGGGATGGATGATATCGACTGCGGTACTTGTTCTAGGAGCAGGATCGGCGCTCGCTGTCCAAGGACAAACAAACGCGGTTTACTTGAACGCCAACATCGGAACCGTCTCCAATGCGAACGTGGTCTTAGGCTATAGCAACGACGGTACTGGGAATCTGATCCCTTTACCTGGATCTCCTTATCTCACCGGGGGGACCGGTTCCGCTCCGGCGTCTGGTATGTCTTTGGGGCTACAGACCGACGATGATCAGCAGGTGATCGTAAACAAAGCCGGGACGGTGTTGTTCACCGTCAACGGTTTTAGCAACACCCTGGCGGTATTTACCATTAATGCTGATGCGAGCCTTACCCCTGTCACCGGTTCGCCTTACACGTCGGGTGGTCCGCAACCCGCCAGCCTGGGATTGTTCGACGGGGTCTTGAGCAACGGGAACAGTTTTCTGGTGGTCGTCAACAAGGAAAGCGATCCCAACCAAATCAACCCCAAGGCGCCGAACTTCCAAACTTTTACGGTTGCCACGGACGGCACCCTGACGCACAACACGGGGTCGCAAGTAACACTGCCTTTCGGAGCTTCGCCCTCCCAGGCGGCAATCGGCCAACAGCACCTCGTGTTCGGTATGCAATTCGCCGGCGGCGGAGTGGTCGGCGTACCGTCGCAGATTTACTCTTACCGGATCCGGTCGAACGGCACATTGAAGTTGAACAACACGGTGCAAACGCCAACGGGGAACGTGTTTCTCGGGGAAGTGGTGCATCCAACACAGACGATTCTGTATGCGGCATTGCCCGCAGATAGCCAGATCGCGGTTTATCAATACAGCGCAGCGACCGGAATTCTCACTTTCCAGACGACGGTTGCGAACCCCGGCTCACTGGCCTGCTGGTTGGCGATCAATTCCACCGGAACTCGCCTCTATTCGGGCGAGAGTGCGAGCAACTCGATCACTGTCTATGATTTAACCAACCCTCTCTTGCCGGTGCAGTTGCAGCATCTTACGTTGTCGACGACAACCACCGGGAGTTCCGTCACCAACATGAGGTTCGACCCGACAGGGCAATTCCTGTACGCGATTTCAAATTCGCCCACTAGTTCGTCGCTGCATGTCATGAATGTAGCCAGCGACGGAACCATGACTGAGACCCTGGCGCCGGTGACGTTGCCGGTGCCGAGCGGAAACTTCCCCATCGGGTTGGCAACATTAATGAAGTAAAGTTACTCTGGTGATGCTCGCCGTCTGCGGTTCCTCGGTGCGGAAAACCGCAGACGGCCCTATAATTAGTGGTCTGCAATTAGCCGTATGGAGCTATTACTTAATTTAATTTGGGTTTTGTTGGCGGTCCCGGCCTTCTGGCTGTGGCGGCGTGAGGCTCTGCCTTCACACAGAAACCGCTATCTGAGCCCAGTCCGATGCGTATTAGCTCTGGGGTTTGTACTACTTCTGCTGTTCCCGGTCATCTCGGCAACCGACGATCTCCGCGCGATGCAAACGGAGACCGAGGAATGCCCCTCGGGGCGCCGAGCCTACAGAAGTGCCGAGAACGAAAGAGATCATTCTCCCCACATGGGGACTGCGCCGGCGCTGGTCGGTGTATTTACAACGTTTGCACCCGCCGATGAATTTCACGGTCTGGTAATCAGCTTCACGGGTCAGCCGCCGGTTGCGACTCTCCAAGGCGTGGCTACCGGACGTGCCCCTCCTAGCTCGACCCACAGCTAATCCCTGAATTCCTCACGCTAAGCGCGGGGAGTACCCGTTTTTCCAAACAGAGTCACTCGATGCGAGTGGCGAGATTATTTGTTTTTGAAATCAGGCGCCCGAAGGTCGGGCGTAGCGACGGAGCTTTTCATGCGAAAGTCAGTGCAGCGCTGTTTCCTTTTGGCGCTGATCCATGGCTGCGTGGCCCTTGCCGCAGCTCAACAACCATTGACATGGGAGCAGGTCCGGGCCCGCTTTGAGCAACAGAATCCGACGCTGCAAGCGGATCAATTCAACATTGAGGAAGCCAAGGCTGACGAAATTACCGCCTATCTGCGTCCCAACCCAGATCTCACTCTTTCAGTAGACGGCACCCAAATCGCTCCCGCCAACGGCGTGTGGCAGCCTCTTGCCGGAACCTTCGAATCGCCCGGGATCAGTTATCTGCACGAACGGCGGCACAAGCGCGAACTGCGCCTGGAGAGTGCCAAGAAGGGGACCCTGATTGCCGAGTCGAACCATGCCGACGTGGAACGGACTCTGCTCTTCAACCTGCGCAACGCCTTTGTCTCGACTCTGCAAGCAAGCGCAGTCGTTCAGTTGGCTAAAGACAATCTCTCTTACTACGACCACGTGCTCGACGTAAGCCGGGAGCGGTTCAAAGCCGGAGACATCGCGCAGGTGGACCTGGATCGCCTTGAACTTCAGCGGGTGCAATATGAGTCGGATCTGCAGACGGCAATGGTCAATCTGCGCACCGCCAAGATTCAACTGCTGGCCCTGCTCAACGATCACTCTCCAGTCGAGCAGCTCGAGGTCACGGGATCGTTCGATTTCAACGACCAGTTGATGCCGCAGGAAGAGTTCCGTAAGACGGCCGTTGAGACGCGGCCTGACCTCAAAGCCGCTGTTGAGGCGGTGGACAAGGCGCGGACCGATCACAAGCTGGCTGTCGCCAACGGATCGACTGATCCGACGATTGCCGGGTGGTACACCCACAACGGATCTTTCAACAATCCCGCAGCGCTGAACACCCTTGGCGTTAGCGTTAATTTTCCTCTTCGCGTCTTCGATCGCAATCAGGGAGAGAAGCTGCGCACGCAACTTGATATCACCCGCAACCAGAAGCTGATGGATGCCACGCAGACGCAGGTTTTCAGCGACGTCGATTCGGCATATGCAACCGTCGACAGCAGCCTGGTGCTGCTGCGTCCGTACAAAGCCAAATACCTACAACAAGCGGTGAGAGTGCGCGACACGGTTTCGTTCGCCTACCAGCATGGCGGCGCGTCGCTGCTCGATTTTCTCAACGCACAGAATGACTACCGAAGTATTCAACTGAATTATCTGAATCTGGTTGGGTCCTACTTGACCGCCGCGGCTCAGTTGAATCTTGCAGTGGGTCGGGAGGTAATCCAATGAACCGGCATTTTCAACATTTCTCGAGTTCAAGGGCGAACGTCAAAGCAGCCTCCGGCTGTTGCCCTTGGAGAGGCACGGCAGAGACACGCCCCTCTGCCGTGCTCACTTCAAAGTCATCTTTGCGCCTGGCTTCGCTGGGATTGATTTTCCTGCTGGGTGTCATGTTGGTCGCCTCCGGTTGTTCTCGCGACACGGAAGCCTCGGCCACCAAACAGGAAGTCACGCGCGAGCCGGGGGTTTTTGATGTCGATCATCCGGAACTGTTCAAACTGGCCAAGGTTGAGACTCGCAATCTGCCGACGGAAGTGACCGCGAATGGAACCATTAGCCCCGACGTGAACCGGACGATTCACGTGACCTCGATGGGTTCAGGCCGGGTGATGGAGTTGAAGGTTCGCCTCGGCGACCAAGTGAAGAAGGGTCAACTCTTGATGACGGTCTCAAGCCCCGACCTTGCGGGAGCGGTGTCCGATTATCAAAAAGCGCGCGCGGATGAAGATCTGGCGCACCGGGCGCTCGATCGCGCGCAGTTGCTTTACGATCGCGGCGCTCTCGCGGCGAAAGATCTGGAAGCCGCGCAGAATGCCGAAAGCAAGGCCAAGGTAGACGTGACCACCACCGAAGAGCATATCCGCATTCTCGGTGGCGACCCGAAGAGTCCCGGGGGCCTCATTCCTTTGCGCGCCCCAGTCTCTGGAACCATTGTTGAGCAGAACGTCGCCGGCTTCGAAGGTGTGAAGAGTCTCGACAATACCCCCAACCTGTTCACCATCGCCGATCTAAGCCAGGTATGGGTGGTCTGCGATGTATTCGAGAATGATCTGGGCGAAGTTCATACCGGTGATCCCGCGGAAGTCCGATTGAACGCTTTTCCGGACCGCATATTCCGCGGCAAAGTCGCCGACATTTCCCGCGTACTCGATCCCAACACGCGTTCGGCAAAAGTGCGCATCGTGCTGACGAACGGCGACGGAGCCTTGCGTCCGGGCATGTTCGCTGTTGCCACTTTCCGCTCGCGCAAAACGGTGCAAAGGACCGTCGTACCGACCACTGCCGTGATGCGACTCCATGACAAGGACTGGGTCTTCCAAAAAGAGACGCCAAACCGTTTTCGCCGGATGGAAGTTCATGCTCTCGGCACGGCGCCAGACGGATTCACACAGTTGCAAGATGGCGTCGCAGCCGGTCAGGAAATTGTCGCCAACGCACTTGAGTTTTCCACCGCAGTAGCGGAGCAAGGCAAATGATTCGGTCTCTTATCGATTTCGCATTGCGAAATCGAATTCTGGTGTTGAGTCTGGCAGTTTTGTTGTTCGTCTGGGGCGGGATTTCTTTTCACAACCTGCCGATCGAAGCGTATCCCGATGTAGCGGACACCTACGCCCAGGTCATTACCCAATGGCCCGGCCATGCCGCCGAAGAGGTGGAACAGCAGATCACGGTTCCGCTCGAAGTGCAGTTGAACGGTGTGGCTCACATGACGCACATCCGCTCAACGTCGCTGGCCGGATTGTCGGTCATCACCATCATCTACGACGACGAAACCACCACCTTCAATGCGCGCCAGGAGGTGCTCGACCGCCTGCAGTTGGCGACACTTCCCAATGGTGTGAATCCCGGACTCGGTCCCGATTACAGCCCTACCGGTCAGATCATGTTTTACACGCTGACCAGTTCCAATCCGAAGTATGACGTGATGGAACTGAAGTCGCTGCAGGATTGGTTCGTACTGAATCAGCTGAAGTCGGTGCCGAACGTCGTGGATGTGAATATCTTCGGCGGTCCTACGCGCGAATACCAGGTGCAGCTCGATCCCAACAAACTGGTCTCCTACGGCCTCTCACTGAGCACGGTGGAACAGGCGCTGGCGAATAACAACATTAACGCCGGAGGAGGCTTCATCGAGCGCGGGCAGCAGGCGTTGAACGTCCGCGCGGTGGGATTGATGGCCAACACGGATGATATCGGCGCCACTGTGGTCAAAGTTGTTAACGGTACTCCGGTGCGAATCCGCGACCTGGGAATCGTCGTGCAGGCACCAAAGGTGCGGCTGGGACAACTAGGAAAAACCATCCGCCATGAAGACGGAACCGTCCTCAACGATGACGATGTTGTGGAAGGGATCATCCTGCTGCGCAAAGGCGCGGAAGCCGACACCACGCTGGTGGCGCTGCATAACAAGATTCATCAGTTGAACAACCGGCTCTTGCCTGCAGGTGTAAAACTGGTGCCGCACCTTGATCGTAGCGACTTGGTGACTTACACCAGCCACACCGTGCTGCGGAACCTGACACACGGCGTCCTGCTGGTCACGTTGATCCTGTTTCTATTTCTTGGCAACGCGCGCAGTGCGCTGGTCGTTGCTGGAACCATCCCGTTTTCTTTGCTGTTCGCGTCCATCCTGCTCGACATCCGGCACATTCCCGCGAACCTGCTTTCTCTCGGCGCCCTCGACTTCGGAATGATCGTCGACGGTTCAGTCGTCATGGTCGAGAACATTCTTCGCCACACGGAGACCAATACTGGCGAACACAAGACGCTGGTGCAGATCATTGGCGATGCAGCGCACGAAGTGCAGCGTCCGGTGTTTTTCGCCATTCTGATCATCATCACGGCCTATCTGCCGATATTTACGTTGCAACGAGTGGAAGGACGCTTGTTCGCACCGATGGCCTGGACCGTGGCCTTCGCCCTGTTGGGTGCCCTGATCTTTGCGTTGGTGATCGCTCCTGTTGTTTGTAGTTTTCTGTTCCGCGGGCACATGAAAGAGTGGCGCAATCCAGTGCTTGAGTTCCTGATCAAGCGCTACCGGCACGATCTTGACTGGTGCCTGGAACATGAAAAGACGGTATTGTCGGGCGCCTTGGTTCTTCTGGTGCTCATGCTGTTCCTCGGTTTCAGCGGAGTCATTGGCTCCGAATTCCTTCCCCATCTCGATGAAGGCGCGATCTGGGTGCGCGGTACGTTGGCGCCAAGCACCGGACCTACAGCCGGCATCGATTTGGCCAACAAGGCTCGGACCGTGCTGTCACAGTTTCCCGAAGTCACGCAGATAGTGAGCCAAGTGGGCCGCCCGGACGACGGTACCGACGCCAGCGGCTTTTACAACACGGAATTCTTTGTCGATTTATTGCCGCGGGATAAATGGCGCAAACAGTTCGACTCGAAAGACGACCTGATCGCCGCCATGGACAAGGAACTCAGCAAGCTCCCCGGCGTGATTTGGAATTTCTCGCAACCGATTTCCGACAACGTGGAAGAGGCTGTCAGCGGCGTCAAAGGCGAACTCGCTGTTAAGTTGTTCGGCTCAGATCTCAAGACGCTGGAGCAAAAAGCCAACGAGATGCAGGATGTGATGAGCAAAGTTCCCGGAGTAGCCGACCTGGGAATCTTTGAGGTGCGTGGGCAACCCAATGTCAATCTGGTAATCGACCGCGCGGCCGCCGATCGCTTCGGCATCAACGTCAGCGACGTGCAGGACGCTGTCGAGACCGCCGTTGGCGGGAAGGCCGTCAGTCAGATCTTGATCGGAGACCAGCGTTACGACCTGACGGCGCGCTATCAGGAGTCGTATCGCAAGACGGTCGACGACATCGCCAACATCCGTATTTTGTCACCGTCGGGCGAGCGCGTTTCCCTTGGTCAACTCTGCCAGATCAAGCTCGAAGACGGCGCTTCGACCATCTACCGGGAAGGGAACTCGCGCTACATCGCAATCAAGTACAGCGTGCGCGGGAGAGATCTGGGTAGCACCGTGGAGCAAGCCATCCAGCAAGTGAAAGAGAAAGTCCAGTTCCCCGAGGGATATCACCTCGATTGGACGGGCGAGTACGAAAGTCAGCAGCGTGCCAACCGGCGACTTGCCATCGTCGTCCCCATCACCTTGCTTCTGATTTCGTTGATCCTGTACTCGGCGTTCTCGTCATGGAAGTGGACGGGCCTGATCCTGGCGGTGGTTTCGTTGTCTCCTCTGGGCGGCTTGTTGTCGCTACTCGCAACGGGAACCCACTTCAGCGTTTCTTCTGGCCTCGGCTTTCTTGCGTTGATCGGCGTATCAGTGCAGACCGGAGTCATCATGGTCGAGTACATCAACCAGCTGCGGGTACGAGGGCGCACCGTACAGGAGGCGGCCAAAGAAGGAGCGTCTCTGCGCTTGCGACCCATCATGATGACCATGCTGGTCGCGACGTTGGGACTGCTGCCGGCCGCGATGTCGCACGAGATCGGATCGGACTCGCAACGTCCCTTCGCTATCGTGATTGTGGGCGGCCTGACGTTGGAACTGCTGATTGGTGTGTTCCTGTTGCCCACGTTGTACTGCTTCTGGGCACGGCCCGGCGACAAGCTGCCGCCTCCCGAAGCGCGCTTCCTAGAAGAAGGCGAGCACGTAGATTAGAGCGAGAAGAATGGAGTACTTCATCCTTAGTGATTCTTGTTGCAATAGAGTCTAACTTCTCAATCACTTCATCTCATTGAACCTCAGTTTCGATGAATGATTTGCTGGATAGAATCCGTTTCAACCTCGATTGCGTACGGAATCTAGGTTAGGTTTTTGTTTAATGACGTGCTACCGAATGCACAAGGCTGGACAGATTGTGCATGAATCTGCACTAGCGCAATCGAAAAGCACGAAAAGATGTTGTTTCTTCATGCCGGTGATTTGGCCACCAACCTGCACCGGGACGGACAGAGGTTCTGTGCCTGATCGACACCCCCCACTTGCCCTTTCCGAAGGGCAGGCCCGGTCGGGACCACAAACATTCAATCGATGCCGGCGGGGCAGGTGGCAAGGCTCCCGATGGCGAAACGGTTACAGAGGCGGGTTTCCGCTATGTTGCCGACGCTTGCAGTTGAAGAATTCCAACAGGAGGATGAGCAAGTCATGAGCATGTCACAAGCAGGCCGCAAAAAGTCGCGGTTCCGCCCAGGTCTTCTGCTGACCGCTATCTTGATGGTAGGCACCGCGGCCCTCGCCCAGGTCAATGCTGTCTACGTCGAAAGCAACATTGGCCAGTTGCCCAACAAAAACTCTGTCTATGCCTACAGCAACGATGGAACCGGAAAGCTGACCCCGATCAAGGGCTCTCCTTTCGCGACCGGCGGAAGCGGCGTTTTCGAAATGAACTCCGTTTTCTCACCCGGTTTCCAGTCCGACCAGCAAATTGTCGTCAACGCGGCGGGCACGTTGCTGTTCGCAGTGAACGGCGATACTAACACCATCACCAGCTTCGCCATTAATTCCGATGGCAGCCTGAAGAACCTGACCTCCGCGGCCTCGAATGGCCAGGATCCGGTCAGCATCGGCCTCGACGAGATCAGCCCTGCCGGAGCGCAGATGACGGTTGTCAATCAGGCTGACGATCCGCTGCAGACTGGCGGAACTCCGAATATCACCACCTTCACCGTAAACGAAGCTACGGGCGTACTGACACCCGTGGCGAACTCGACAATCAACTATCCTGCTGGTTCTCTGCCGGCTCAGGCGCTGGTTAGCCCCAGTGGAAAGTTCAACTTCGTCGTGCAGTTCATGGATGGTGGCTTGCTTACCTCCTATAACGTGAACACCGATGGAACGCTCGCCGCCAACAACAGCATGTTGCCGGTACGTGGCCCGGTGTTCCTCGGAGCGGCCGCGCATCCGAAGCAACGCGCCGTTTACGTCGGAATGCCCGCTGTCAACCAGATGGGTGTCTATACCTACAGCACGGCTGGCGTGTTGGCGCTTGGCAAGGTCATCGTGAATCAGGGATCGCTAATCTGCTGGCTGACTGTTGATCCGACCGGATCCCACCTCTACACCATCGAGACTGGAACCCGGACCATCACGGTTTACAACGTAAGCGGCGGGAACTATTTGAAGCCTCTTCAGGTACAACATCTGACACTGAAGGCGGGCACGGATGAACCGACGGAAACCAAGATCGATCCGACCGGCAATTTCCTATACGTGCTCGGACTTCAACCCAATGGTCAGACGCCAGGGAACTTCCTGCACGTCCTGAACATCAGCGCCACCGACGGTTCCTTGACGGAGACTTTGAATCCGATCAAGATTCCCGTCCACGCTGGCGAAGTGCCGCAAGGACTTGCTGTTGTAATGAAGTAGCCTCGAATTATCTGGCTGTGAAGGGGTGGGAGAAATCTCATCCCTTTTTTATTTGTGGGTCGCCACCGCGGAAATCTTTGCCGCCGTGTGTTCGAGGCCCTCTTGAAGATCACGCAAATGGCGATCTTCGGTCAGGTAGCTGATTACCATCATTCTTAGCGCACTGCGGCCCCTGACCAGTGTATCTGAGATCCAGAGCCGTCCGTCTTGGGTCATCTCTTCCACAACCTCCGCGTGGATGTCCGCCAGTGTCCGCGACCCGATTTGCGAGCTCTTCCACTGGAACGTCACGATCGGCAGAGTCGGAGAAATCACCAGTTCGTAGTGCGCTGAGCCGCGAATCCAATCGGCAAAGCCATAAGCCAAACGCAGCTGGCGGTCGATCAGATCCTCATAGGCTTTGCGACCGTGCACGCGCAGGGTCAACCACAGCTTCAGCGAGTTCATGCGGCGCGTCCACTGCGTGCTGATGCGCGCGTTGTCTGGAAGTTTGGCGCCTCCGGCTTTAGGCATATAAGGGGCGGCGACCGAGAAGGCTCGCTCCATCACTTCAGGATGATTCGTGAGGATGACTCCAGCGGCGAACGGGACCGCCAGCCATTTATGTGGATCGAGCGTAATCGAGTCTGCGAGCTCGATGCCCTTTACCAGGTCACGGTGCTGGTCCGAGAAGATTACCGAAGCACCATATGCACCGTCGACATGAAGCCAGAGACCGTGTTCACGGCAGACTCTAGAAACTGCTTCAATGTCATCCACCATGCCTGAGTTGGTCGTTCCCGCCGTAACGACGACACAGAAGGGCCTTTTGCCGGCGGAAACGTCATCGACGATTGCGCGCTTCAGACGTCCCACATCCAGTCGCAAACTGTCGTCAACGGGAATTCGTCGCAGGCCCTTGCGTCCGATGCCCAGCAATCCCGCTGACTTGTCTAGCGAGTGGTGCGACTCTTCAGAGGCATAGGCAACTGGTTGCGCGCCGATCGAAGCGATACCGTCTTCGATGGCATCAGGAAACTTATCAGCCAGCGCCAACGCCAGGCCGCTGAAGTTCGCTTCGTTGCCTCCGCTGGTGAAAGTGCCGCTGAACGAATCCTTCCATCCCACCCGTGCACCAATCCACTGCACGGTTTGCAATTCGACCTTCGAGGCCAACTGCGAGCGGGCTAACGTCGCAAGCTGTGGATTCAGCGCCGCTGTCAGAGCCTCGCCCAGCACTCCCATGTAGGTTGGCGTGGGATTCATCAGGCCGAAGTAATGCGCGCTGGGCACATGAAAGCCCTTCTCCACCATCGCGCCGCAGACCTCCGCCAGAACGACTTCGGGATCTTCGCCTAACTCAGGCAGGCTGCCGTCGAGCGGTCCGTAGGTGCGCTGATCAGCCGGTAATTGCACGGGACGATCGGGCAGGGAAGAAAAAAAGGCGTCAATTTGATCAATGAGTTGGTAACCCAATCGGCGGCGGGTCGCGGAATCAAAGTCGAAGCTCATGGCTGTATTCAATTCCAGTGTGCGGAGAAAGAAGCGAAACGTCTATGCGGAAATTGCGGTCAAACCGATTTTTTCTAGGGTTTCGATTCCTCGGGCTGATCTTCGGCGACTCTTTCTGGCCGCAGCAGCGGGAAAAGAATAACGTCGCGAATGCTGGTTGAATTCGTGAAGAGCATGGTCAACCGGTCGATTCCCACACCAACGCCCCCGGCTGGTGGCATTCCGTATGACAGCGCGCGAATGTAGTCTTCGTCCATCTGATGAGCCTCGTCGTCTCCGCGCTCGCGCTCCTCCAATTGCTGCTCAAAGCGGTTGCGCTGATCGACCGGATCGTTGAGTTCACTGAACCCGTTCGAAATCTCCATCTGCCCGGCGTAAATCTCGAAGCGTTCGGTCCAGTCCGGTTCATCGGCCTTCTGCTTTGAGAGCGGCGAAACCGCGGTCGGGAATTCATAGATGACCGTCGGCTGGATCAGGTGATCTTCGGATGTAGCCTCGAACAGATTCGCGATGGTTCTTCCCACCGGTTCTTTGGGATCGTAAGCAATGTGGGCGTGTGCCGCATTGAAGCGCTCGACCAGCGCTTTCACTCTGTCATGCGAAGCGAAATCGGACATCTCCGGCTTCGCTCCAGCTTTTTCCGGCCAGAAATGGATAATCGCTTCCCGCATGGTCATCTTCTGCCACTTGGACCAGTCGAGGATGTGTTCGCCCCACTGACTGGTGGTGCCGCCATTGACATCCTTGGCTGCGTGCTCGATCAGTTGCTGCGTCAGTTCCATCACCACGCGGTAATCAGCGTAAGCCTGATAGAACTCGAGCATGGTGAATTCAGGGTTGTGGCGCGTAGAGATGCCTTCATTGCGGAAGTTGCGATTGATCTCATAGACCCGATCCAGGCCACCGACCGTAAGCCTCTTTAAGTAGAGCTCAGGAGCGATGCGAAGATAGAGGTTGACGTCCAACGTGTTGTGATGCGTGACGAACGGCTTGGCCACAGCTCCGCCGGCGATGGGATGCATCATCGGCGTCTCAACTTCAATAAACCCGCGCCCATCAAGCGACCTTCGCAGCGACTGCACGAGTTTGCTGCGTTTGATGAAGACCTCGCGAACCTCAGGATTCACGAACAGATCGACATAACGCTGCCGGTACCGCTGCTCAACGTCGGTCAGACCGTGCCACTTTTCCGGCAAAGGCAGAAGATCTTTGGAGAGAAATGTGATCTCCTCCACGTGAATCGAAAGCTCCCCGGTGCGGGTGCGGAAGAGATATCCGCTCACTCCGACGTGATCTCCCAGATCGAGCAGTTTGTACAGCTCGAATGCGTTTTCGCCGACGGCGTCCTTCTTGACGTAGATCTGCAGCCGTTCACCGTTCTGCTGCAGGTGGGCGAAACCCGCCTTCCCCATCAGCCGAATCGCCATGATGCGTCCGGCGACACGAACCGTGACCCGCGCCGCTTCCAGTTCCTCGCCGGGTTTCGCAGCGTATTCGCCGAGAATCTGGGGAATCGTATGGGTGAATTCGTAGCGGCGAGGGTAAGACTCCTGGCCAAGAGCCTCAATCTTTTTCAGTTTGTCGCGACGCAACTGGTAAATTTCTTCGTCGAGTGCCAAGGATATCCTTCGGGAGCGAAAGGTAAACAGTGATTATAAACAAACACTATTTCTCCGTAGTCCTTGAAGACAAATGCAGTCCGCAGTAATATTGCCAGCTCGCATTTTTCTTGTAGCGTGAGGAGCGGATGCCCCAGAACTACGTTCCTATCTTTCTCTTCGTCGCCCTGGTGGGAGTGCTGCTCCCGGTCACCCTGTTGGCGGCGAAGCTGGTACGGCCCGAGAATCCTGGCAAGACCAAACTGATGCCGTACGAGTGCGGCATCGACCCCATAGATAATGCCCGCGGACGTTACACAGTCCGCTTCTATATTGTGGCCATCCTTTTCGTGGTCTTCGATGTGGAGACCATCTTCCTGTTCCCCTGGGCCGTAATGTCGAAAGCCTTTGGCGTCTTCGGCCTCGTCGAGGTTCTCATCTTTCTTCTGATTCTGGTGGTGGGATACATCTGGATCTGGAGAAAAGGCGCGCTGGAATGGGTGTAACGGCGCGCAATCCGTTGACAGCGTAGTAGCAAGCTGTTAGAAGTTAACGTTCTTCAAAAAGCCTTTGCGACGCCGGAGGTGTGTAGCTTCGCAGCTATGCCCGAGGAAACCAAATCGCCTACACCGCAGCCGCCGGGCGGTGAGCAGAAACCGGCGGCGGAGAAGACTTCCCTCGCTCAGTCCTCAGCACCTGCTATTCCACCGAAGGCCCCGGCCGCTGAAAAGCCCGCCCCGCCTACTAAGCCGGCAGGTCCGGCACCCACGCCCTGGGATTCTCCTTTAGTCGCTCGCTTAAAGGGTCAATATGGCTCTGGCATCGCGGAGGCGAACACTTATCTTGGACAGAACTACTTTGTCGTCGACTCCTCGCTGATACCTGAGGTGTTGCAGATCCTGCGCGACCAAGAGCAGTTCGACTACTGCGTCGATGTGACCGCTGTCCATTATCCCAATCGCGACAAACAGTTCGACGTCGTCTGGATACTTTATTCGTTCGCGAAGAACGAGCGCATTCGTGTGACCGCCAGAATAGCCGACGGCGCGTCCGTTCCGAGTTCGACCTCGATCTGGCCGACCACGAACTGGCTGGAGAGGGAAGTCTTCGACATGTTCGGCATTCGTTTTGACGGACACCCTGACTTGAAGCGCATTCTGCTGCCCGATGGCTGGAAGGGCCATCCGTTGCGCAAAGAATACGGCATCATTCAGCAGGATCAGGAGTGGGTACAGATCAACCTGGGCATCGAGACCGGCCAATGACCGACCCGACGACTTACATCTCGCATCTCGAACTCGGCGAACCGGACCAGACCTATCTTGATTCCAACGAACTCATCATCAATATGGGCCCGCAGCATCCGGCAACCCACGGTGTGTTGCGCGTGATTCTGAAGCTCGACGGCGAGAAGGTATTAGGCACGGAATGTGTTATCGGATACCTCCATCGCGGCGTAGAGAAGATTGCCGAACATCGCACCTACACGATGTTCAATCCCTACGTCGATCGCATGGATTACGTCGCCGCGGTCTCGAACGGGCTCGGCTACTGCGAAGCGGTCGAGAAGTTGATGAACGTTGAGGCGCCGCCGCGAGCCAACTATATCCGAATCATCCTGACGGAACTGAACCGCCTCGCCAGTCATCAGCTGTGGTTGGGGACGCATGCGCTCGATATCGGTGCAATTACGCCCCTGTTTTATCTGTTCCGCGATCGGGAAGAGATTCTCAAGATTTTCGAAAAGTACTGCGGCGCACGGCTGACTACGCACGCCTTCCGCATCGGTGGATGCCAATACGAGACTTACGAAGGCTTCGAGCGCGACGTGGAGAAGTTCATCGCCTTCGCCAAGCCGAAGATCGACGAATACGAGACGCTGCTGACCACGAACCGCATCTGGCTCGAGCGGACGAAGGGCGTCGGCATGATCACCGCTGATCAGTGCAAAGCCTTGGGAGTAACCGGACCGGTGCTTCGGGCGAGTGGCGTCAAGTGGGATCTTCGCAAAGCGAAGCCCTACGCCGCCTATGCGGACGTCGATTTCGAGATCCCAGTTGGCACCAAAGGTGACACTTACGATCGGTACCTGGTACGCATGGAAGAGATGCGGCAATCGCTGCGCATTCTGGAACAGGCAGTCGCCAAGATTCCCGAAGGCCCGATCATGGCCAAGGTTCCCAAGGTGATCAAGCCGCCGGTCGGCGAAATCTATCACTCGATTGAGGCTCCGAAGGGCGAGTTGGGATATTTCATTGTCAGCGATGGCTCGACGCAGCCCTATCGCGTGCGCGTGCGGCCTCCGTCGTTCGTAAATTTGCAGGCGCTCGACATGATGGTGCGCGGCGCGCTGGTCGCCGACGTGATCGCCGTCATCGGTACGCTCGACATCGTCCTGGGCGAGGTGGATCGGTAATGCTCGATTACATCACCTCATATCTGAAGAGCACGCAGACGCCGGGCCAGGCGGGGAATGTGCTGTGGGCGTTCGTCTACATCCTGCTTATTTTCGGCGGGCTCTCGGTGGCTGTGATCGCCATGAATTGGTTGGAGCGCAAAATTCTCGCGCACATGCAGATTCGCCTTGGGCCCATGCGCGTCGGGCCGCATGGTCTGCTGCAACCCATCGCCGACGCTATCAAGTTGCTGTTGAAAGAAGACATCATCCCGTCTGAGGCCGATCGCTTCGTTTTCTGGATCGCGCCATTCATGGTCGTGCTTACTGCTTTTACCGTCTTCATTGTGGTGCCATTCGGACCAACCCATGCCGTGACCGACATGAATATCGGCATCCTCTTTATGCTCGGCGTTTCGTCGCTTGGCGTGTTGGGCATCGTGATGGCGGGATGGGCTTCGAACTCGCACTATCCGCTGATCGGTGCGCTGCGCTCGAGCGCCCAGATGGTCTCATACGAAATCGCGATGGGATTGGCTGTGATCTCTGCGGTCGTGATGACGAGCCTGAACACCGACGGCATCGGCACGCTCAGCATGATCGGCATCGTGCAGGCACAACAGGCGCAGCATACTTGGTTCATCTTCAAGTTCTTTCCGCTGGGACTGATTGCGTTCGTGGTCTTCGCCATCGCGATGGTTGCCGAAACCAATCGTGCACCGTTCGATCTGCCCGAAGCCGAATCTGAGCTGACCGCGGGTTTCCACACTGAGTACAGCGGCTTCCGATGGTCGCTGTTCTTCCTGGCGGAATACTCGGCGATGATTGCCGTCTCGTCGATCGCCGTAACGCTGTGGCTCGGCGGATGGATGCGTCCTTTCCCAACATGGTTTAGCGGTGACACATGGGACCTGGCGTTCTCGCTCATCCCCGGGTTGTCGTTCCTGTTTCTCGCAGCGATGGCGTTCTACAGCACCTCGCGCATGCCGAAGCATCCATACTTCCGCATTCAAACCATTGGCCTCGCTGGCTTCGCGGCTGTGCTGGGACTGATCGGAATTGTGCTGTTTATCCCGCCAGTGCGCGACCGAATTCAGGACATCTTCTGGTTCTCGGCGAAAGTCGCGGCGTTCATGTATCTCTACATCTGGTATCGCGGAACGTTCCCCCGCTACCGCTTTGACCAGTTGATGAAGGTGGGATGGAAAGTGCTGTTGCCGGTTGGGCTGGGAGTGCTGGTGTTGACGGCTACAACCGGAGTTCTGCAGCCTTTCATCGAGGAATGGCTAAAGAGCCATCACTTTATTTCGGCGCTCTTGGGAGGCGCGGGCAAGATCGGTTGAGCCAAAGTTCTGTTGGCTCTATTGGAAGCTATTAAATATGCAGCCAGTAGCCACAACCTTTTTCTTCTACCTGCTGTCGGGACTTGCCGTGCTCGGCGGGATACTGGTCGTCACCCGCAAGAATCCTGTGCACTCGGCGTTGGCATTGATCCTGACACTGCTTGCGCTCGCCGGTCTGTACCTCATGCTCTACGCGCCGTTCGTCGCTGGCGTGCAGATCATTCTTTATGCGGGCGGCATCATGGTGCTCTTCCTGTTCGTCATCATGCTAATCAATATCAACCGGTCCGTGAAAGAAGAGCAGTTCAACAAGCAATGGATCGCCGGCATTGTCGCGGCGGCGGCTCTCTTCGGATTGTTCTGCGCGGTCTTCTTGAAAGCAAAAGCATTCTTTCCGGACCGCCTGGCGCAAATGCCCGAGGAATCGAATACCCAGCAGATCGGACAACTGCTCTACACGCAATACATGTTTGCATTTGAAATCGCGTCGTTACTGCTGTTGGTAGCAATCATCGGTGCAGTAGTAATGGCAAAAAAGAGAATTTGAGCAAGCTAAGAGCTAAAAGCTAAGAGCTGATTTTCATGGCCCCCATAGGAACCATTCATTATCTGATCGTCGCCGCCGCCCTGTTCATCCTGGGCGTGGTGGGCGTCTTGACCCGGCGCAACGTGGTCATCGTCCTGATGTCGATTGAGCTGATTTTGAATGCGGTGAACCTGAATCTGGTGGCCTTTTCGCGAATTTACGGGTTGCACGGACAGACCTTCGCAATTTTTGTTATTACCGATGCCGCCGCCGAAGCCGCGGTAGGCCTCGGGATTTTGATCGCCTTCTTCCGCAACAAAGAAACGGTGAATGTGGATGAAGTCGATTTGTTGAAGTGGTAGAAAAGCAGCCTTTAGCATTTAGCACTTAGCATTTAGCCAAACACGGGTCCTTGCGGGGATCGCATGAGAACCCAACGGGCCAAATGCTAACTGCCAAGTGCTAAGTGCTCAGCCAAGGGGCTGAGTGCTGAATGCTGAGTGCTGAATGCTATTTCTATCCAACATCTGGCTGATTCCGCTGCTACCCGCCGCTGGCGCGGCGCTCATGCTGTTCTTCGGCAAGAAGATGCCGAAGTCGTCCGTCAACATCATCTGCGTCGGCGCCGTGGTCCTCGCGTTCCTGATGGCGTGCGGTGCGGTCTGGCAGTACTCCGACTACGTGCACGACACGCCGGGCAAGCCTTACCAGACGATTCTCTACACCTGGCTCGGCACTGATACTGGAAATTTGGACTACGCGACTCACAGCGGCAGCCTAGCGCAATTTAAGGCGGACGCCGGCTTCCTGCTCGACCCTCTTTCCGCCATCTGGCTGCTTTTCGTCACCGGCGTGGGCATGTTGATCCATATCTACTCCACCGGATACATGGCGCACGAGGGCGGCTACTACCGCTTCTTCGGATACCTCAACCTCTTCATGTTCTCGATGCTCACGCTGATACTGGCGAACAACTATGTCCTGATGTTCGTCGGATGGGAGGGCGTGGGCCTGTGTTCGTATCTGCTGATCGGTTTCTACTTCCATCGGAAGTCGGCCAGCAATGCCGCGAACAAAGCATTCATCGTGAACCGCATCGGCGACGCGGGCTTCCTGCTGGGGATGTTCACGATCGCCTGGTATTTCGGGTCACTGAGCTACATCGACGTAAACCGTCTAGCGCATAGCGGACACTTTCTGATTGGCGACCCCATCATCACCGCCGCGACCCTGCTACTTTTTGTCGGCGCTTGCGGCAAGTCGGCGCAGCTACCTCTTTATATCTGGCTGCCCGATGCCATGGAGGGCCCGACCCCGGTTTCTGCCTTGATCCATGCGGCAACCATGGTGACGGCGGGGGTGTACATGGTGGCGCGCTCGAACGCTCTGTTTGTGCTGGCTCCAACGTCGATGAAGACGGTCGCCATCGTCGGTGCGCTGACCGCGATCTTCGCGGCTTCCATCGGGCTGGTGCAGAACGACATCAAGCGGGTGCTCGCGTACTCGACCGTATCGCAGCTGGGATACATGTTCCTCGCGCTCGGCGTGGGAGCATTCGCTGCCGGCGTTTTCCACGTCTTCACGCATGCATTCTTCAAGGCGCTCCTCTTCCTTGGCTCCGGCTCAGTGATCCACGCCATGAGCGGAGAGCAGGACATGCGGAACATGGGAGATCTACGCGAACGCACGCCTATCACTTTCTGGACCATGTTCATCGGCACTCTTGCGATTGCGGGCATTCCGGGTTTCGCCGGCTTCTTTTCGAAGGACGAAATCCTGTGGCAGTCTTGGTCTTCCGAGGGCGGAGCCTATCGCCTGCTCTGGTTCATCGGCTTCATCACCGCTCTCATGACGGCTTTCTACATGGGCCGCTTGATCGTGCTGACCTTCTTCAGCAAGCCGCGCATGAGCCACGAGGTCGAACATCACATTCACGAGTCGCCACGTTCTATGACCGTGCCGTTCGTGATCCTGGCATTCTTCTCGGTCGCGGCTGGATGGTTCGGACTGCCGCACAGCTTGGGCGGCTCCGATCACTTTGGGAAATTTCTTGAACCAGTCTTTGCTCGCGACGTAAAAGTCTTCCGCGAAGACAAACCCGCTCAGCTAGCGGCAGGTGAAAAAGAAGAAGAGCACACGGACCCGATGGAATACGGCCTGATGGGGCTGTCGGTTGCCGCCGCCTTCGTAGGACTCGGCTTTGCCTGGAAGGCCTACAGCAACGCCGGCAAAGACTACAAAGAACCAATCGATGCCGTCGCTCCACCCGTATACAACGTGCTCTTGAACAAGTATTACGTCGATGAAGGCTACGACTATGTCTTCACCGGCCGCCGCAAGATCGACGGCTTCCGTCTCGGAGTGCTCGGCCTAGGCGGTGCCTGCCGCCTGGTTCGACACGCATGTAATCGACGGCACGGTGAACGGCGTAGGCCGACTGACGAAACTCACTGGCCGCATCTCCAGTTGGTGGGACAAGTGGATCATCGACGGCATTCTCGTGAATGGTCCTGCCATCCTGGCGCGAGTGTTTTCCTATCCCTGCGCATGCTGCAGTGGGGACTGGTGCAGTGGTACGCGCTGGTGATGACGATTGGCCTAGTGTGTTTCATTTGCGCCCAACTGTTACGTGTGGTTTTGATGGTGGTGGCGGGCATAGTGTTGATTATCTTGACCTACATGTTCGTGAATTTCTTGCGACGTCGCTTCGCGACCTGAAGCGAGAAGGCCGCCAGCGCGACTGAGAACCGGGAACTGAGAACTGAGAACCGCTCTTATGCAAAGTCACATCCTCACGATTATTCTTCTGACGCCGCTGGTGGGCGCGTTTCTCCTTCTGTTTATGCCCAAGGAGAACAAAGACGCCATTCGCTGGGTCGCGAATATCTTCGCCTTACTGGGTTTTCTGGTTTCGTTGCCACTCGTGCCGTTGTTCTGGGCGCAGCGCTTTGAACCCGGCTTTAAGTTCATCGAGGGCATGCCCAACAACTGGATCCCCTCGATCGGCGCTGGTTATTATCTCGGCATCGACGGCATTTCGTTTCTGCTGATCATGCTCACCACGCTGCTGGGGGCGATCTCGATCCTCTCATCGTGGACCGCGATTGAGAATCGCGTGAAGGAATACTACGTCTGGTTTCTGGTCTTGCAGACCGGAATGCTGGGCGTTTTCATGTCGCTCGATTTCTTCCTGTTCTTCATGTTCTGGGAAGCGATGCTGGTTCCGATGTACCTGCTCATCGGCATCTGGGGAGGCCCGCGCAAGCTTTACGCCGCCATCAAGTTCTTCCTCTATACGTTGTTCGGTTCGGTCTTGATGTTGCTGGCAGTCTTGTTCCTCTACTTCCACCATCACCAGATTACCGGGGTCTTTACCTTCGCGATTCCGGAGCTCTACAAAACGGCTCCGATGATTCCGTTTAACTACGCTATCTGGCTCTTCCTGGCGTTCTTCCTCGGATTCGCCATCAAGGTGCCGATGTTCCCCTTCCATACGTGGCTGCCCGACGCGCACGTGGAAGCTCCAACTGCAGGCTCTGTGATTCTGGCCGGCGTTCTGCTAAAGATGGGAACGTACGGATTCGTCCGCTTCGCGCTGCCGTTCTTCCCGGGCGTTGTGATGCATCCGACGGTTCGTTTCTGGATGATCACACTCTCGATCATCGGCATCATCTACGGCGCGCTTGTCTCCCTCATGCAGAAGGACATGAAGAAGCTGGTGGCATATTCTTCGGTGAGCCACCTTGGCTTTTGCACGCTAGGAATTTTTGCTCTCAGTCCGCTCGGACTGAGCGGCTCGGTGTTACAGCAGATTAACCACGGCATCTCGACCGGAGCGCTGTTCTTGATCGTCGGCATCCTCTACGAGCGGCGGCACACGCGCGAGATCTCCGAGTACGGCGGCATCGCCAACGTTATGCCGGTGTACGCGATCATCACGCTGATTATGTTTCTATCGTCGATGGGACTGCCGTTGCTGAATGGCTTCGTCGGCGAGTTCACCATCCTGCAGGGCACCTTCATGGAGAACTGGAAGTGGGCGGCATGGGCCGTGCCTGGAGTGATTCTTGCCGCGGCCTATCTGCTCTGGCTGTACCAGCGGGTCTTCTTCGGGACGGTCACCAATCCGAAGAATGAAAAGCTGCACGACCTGACGCCGCGCGAGCTTCTGACCTTCGCGCCGCTGCTGGTGATGGCGCTATGGATTGGCCTCTATCCCAAGCCTTTCTTTGAGATTCTTGAGCAGCCCGTCAATCAACTCGTCTATAACATCCGCCCCAAGGACTATCCGGATTTGAAGGGCGTCGTGAACGCCTCAGGGCAACCGGTGGCCCCGCAGAATGTGGCGCTCGTTCCCGCAAATTCGACCCCTGTCAAGGAGAGCAAATAAGTGCCGGGCGGCCTGGGACAATACTTTACCGGCGCGGACTATTTGCTGTCGCTGCCCATTATTCTGCTCACGTTGTTCGCTCTTGGCATCCTGCTCATCGACTTGATGTTGCCGAAAGACTCGAAGTCGCTGAACGCGTGGATTGCTTTCGTAGGCGTAATGTTCGCGACCGGCGGAGTGTTCAAGATTCAATTGCAGTTCGCGCGCGATCATATTCCCGGCCAGTCCGCGTTCCTCAACACCATGGTGGTCGACCACTTCTCGCTTTATTTCTGGTATCTGTTTTTGGCGGCGACGGCGATCTCGATCCTGATGTCGGTGAAATACCTCGAAATCGAGCACGAGCATCACGGCGAGTTCTACGCACTAATGTTGTTCTCGGTCATTGGGATGATGTGCATGGCCGCAGGCTTCGACATCGTCCTGATATTTATCGGACTGGAGTTGATGGCGATCTCCACCTACATCCTGGTGGGATTTCTGCGTACCGATCGCCGTTCGAACGAAGCCGCACTGAAATATCTGCTGCTGGGCGCCTTCTCCTCGGGCATCTTCGCCTACGGGCTTTCGCTGTTCTATGGTCTGACCGGCACAACCAATTTGATTCTCATCAACCGCCGCCTGGGACAACTTTTACTACAACACCCGGACGTAAAGCCCGTCGCCATTCTCGCACTCTTGATGACCGCGACTGGGTTGCTGTTCAAGATCGCCGCCGTCCCTTTTCACCAGTGGGCTCCCGATGCTTACGAAGGCGCGCCGACCAGCGTGACGGGATTCATGTCGGTTGCTGTGAAGTCAGCCGGGTGGGCGATGTTGATGCGTATCCTGTTCTGGGGACTCTTCCCGCTGCACGACGTTTACACGCCGTTCCTGATCCTTGTTTCCATCGCCACCATGACGCTGGCGAATCTAGCCGCGCTCACGCAAAACAACATGAAGCGTCTGCTGGCGTACTCTTCGATCGCTCATGTGGGGTACATTCTGCTCGGCGTGGTGGCCGTAGGCTCCGCGACTCAGCCGGCAGAAGCAGATGGACTCAAGGGCATTCTTCTTTACCTGATGGTTTACACCTTCATGAACCTGGGAGCCTTCGCCGTGATCACCTCGCTGCGCCAGCGAGATGTGATTGGCGACGAGATCGACGACATCGCCGGACTCTACTACCGCGCTCCTGTCGAAGCAGTGCTGATGTTGATCTTCCTCTTGTCGCTGGCGGGAATTCCGCCGCTGGCAGGCTTCTACGGAAAGTACTTCATCTTCCTCAGCCTGATCGAGAGCGGGCACTTCGTTCTGGCGCTCGCTTGCCGTCCTCTACGCGCTTTTCGGTTTTTATTACTACATGAAGATAGGCAACGCCATGTTTATGCGCGAGGCCATGGATAAGACCCGCCTCCGGATAAGCCCCGCTATGTGGACGGCGCTCGGAGTCACGGCTTTTGCAACCGTGTTTATTGGAATTCTGCCCGAATACTTCATTCGAGCCGTCACTTGGTCGCTGCCTCGGTAAGCCCCGCCAACCACCGTGTGACCGAGGCCGAAACCACTGCTGGATCAGGAGTTTGCACACCCTTCGTGGCATCCAAATTGCTCCTTTACGGGGCAACCGGTGGGGTTTCCAGCACCGTAAGTTCACTCCCCCAACGTCTTACAGCGCCAGACCGGGCGTGATCTAACCAAAGCTTTGCCTCTAAGAGGAAAGACTTTGCATTGCCCGGTTCCAGCGCCGTTTCGAGCCTTGCGCCAGCTATCCCAGGAGGCTCGGTAAAGAAGTTGGGCCGTTCCAGAACTCAAGCTGTGAGAGGACCGCATGACATTCGTAAGGCCAAAAATGCAGCGTAATGCCGGTATCGCCTGTCTCCTGTTGCTTGCCGTGGTTTGCCTGGGCGTGATCCCTGCCGTGGCCCAGTCCGCCGAGCAGTCGAAGGCCGTTCTCGACCAGGTGCACCGGATTCCCGGGCTCAGCAACATCCAGCATGTGGTCTTCATCGTCAAGGAGAACCGCTCCTTCGACAACATGTTCAGCCATTGGACTGATGACCCAAACCATGTGGCCATCAACACAGCAAGCTCCGGGCCCATCTCGACCGGCCAGGTTCTTCCTCTGCAGGATTTGTCGGATGCGGTGGCCCACGATATCTGCCACGGCTGGGGATGCTTCATCCTCGCCATCGACAACGGCAAAATGGACGGCTTCGATCTGCAAACTGTCGGCGAGCCTTGCGATATGAATGGCGACTACGAATGCTATGGCCGCCAGACCGCTTTGCAAATGCAGAATTATTATAACTACGCCGAGAACTTTGCTTTCAGTGATAACTATTTCACTTCCATCAAAACTGCCACGACGCCAAATCACCTTTACACCGTCGCAGCGCAGTCAGGCGGCGTGATTACCAACGCGCCTGCGGGATGCGATTCCCCGCCAAACGACGAGCTCGCCATTCTCGACGCCAACGGCAACCTGTCGACTGCCTATCCTTGCGTCGACATGCTCACGCTGATGGACGAATTGCAGGCGGCAGGCGTTTCCTGGCGCTACTACGTCGACACCAAGATTCCGTTCAACGCGATGCAGCTCATCAGCCACCTGCGCTTTGGACCTCTCTGGGTGAACAATGTTCCTGATAACAACTTTGTTGGGGACGTCCAGAAGGGAAACCTACAGCAGGTAAGCTGGCTTGAAGCCACCGGTGAGGCCACCGATCACCCTCCCTACAGCTTGTGTTTCGGGCAGAACTACACGGTAAATGCGATCAACGCGATTATGAGTTCCAAGTACTGGACCACCGAGCCCACAGCGATTTTTGTAACTTGGGATGATTCGGGCGGCTGGTACGATCACGTGCCGCCCCCGGTACTCGACCAGTACGGTCTAGGCGCGCGCGCTCCGTTTCTGGTGATCTCGCCCTACACTCCCAACTCTGCCCCAGCAGGTTCTGTGAGTCACGTGCAATACGAGCACTCCTCAGTTTTGCGCTTCGTCGAAGATCTCTTCAATCTGCCGAACTTGACGAATCGTGATTCCGGATCCAATCAAATCGCGGCTGATCCGGCGTTGTTTAATTTCAATCAGTCACTTCAGGCTCCGTTGTCGTTGACTCCGATGCAGTGCGTCCCCAACTCCACTAACACCCTTCAGTTTTATCAGACGCAGCCAGTGGGCACGCCAAGCCCAATTTCGACCGTGACCATGCGGAACTTCAGCATGTCGAACACGCTGACCTTCAGCAGCATTGCGATTACCGGCGACCCGGAGTTCACGCAAACCAACACTTGCGCTGCCGGCGTCTCTCCTCTGAAGAACGAGAGTCCTTCGAATTGCATGGTGAACGTTACCTTCACACCAACGAGCGCAGGTCCGAAAACCGCCACGTTGACGATGATGGATAACGACGTTAGCGGCTCGAAGCAGACGGTTACGCTCACAGCCACCGGCACCAACGTCACGCTGAGCCCGTCGATTCTCAGCTTCGGAGCGCAGCAGGTCTTCATGAGTGGCAACGCCCAGATGGCGACGCTTACCAACGCCAGCTCAGTTCCGCTCACCATCTCGAGCATTCAGCCGAATGGAGACTACAGCCAGACCAACAACTGCGGAACCGGTCTTGAACCCGGGCGCAAGCTGCACCATCACCGCGGTGTTCCTGCCGACGACCACTGGCACGCGCTACGGTACCGTCACGATCACTGACAGCGATGGTGGAAGTCCGCAGATTCTGAATCTGACCGGCATCGGCACGCAGGTCTCGCTCGCTCCTGCAACTCTGAACTTCACCAGCCAGGCGATCGGTACCGTCAGCTCTGCCTCAGACCGTCACGCTGACCAACGCTTAAATCGATGACTCTCACGCTAGCCAACCCCACGTTCGGATTGCCCGCCATTATGCTCACCGGCAACAACGGCGGCCAGCCTGACAGCTTCACCAAAGACTTCCAGCAGACCAATAACTGCCCTCTTCCGATCCTTGCCTTCGGGCAGTTGCAGCATAAGCATCACCTTCACTCCGGTGCTGCAAGGGGCGCTTGCCGCGCAGTTGTTCGTGTGGGACAGCGAAGGCGATAGTCCGCAGGTGGTCAACATCACCGGCACTGGCTCGGCTTCAACCAACAATCCGTTCCGTCTGAAGGCCCAGTCGCTTTCTCCGCGCAATGCTGCTCCGGGCAGCGCGTAGCGCGAAGATGACCGTCAACGGCGCCAACTTCGGCACCAAGTCGGTTGTCAACTGGAACGGCGCCGCGCTGGCGACTACGTTCGTCAGTGGACATCAGCTTAATGCGACCATTCCCGCCAGCGACCTTACGACCGCGGCACCGGCGCCATCACCGTTTCGAGTCCCGATTCCCGGAGGAGGTGTTTCCAATACCAACTTCTTCCAGGTCGCGACTTCAACTACAGGAGTTACGCTGAATCGCGCCGACATCACCACGGGCAAGAGCCCGAAAGGTGTGGTTTCGGCCGACTTCAATAAAGACGGCAAGGCGGACCTGGTGGTGTTGAACAACGCTGACAGCACCGCCTCCATCTTTATGGGGAACGGCGACGGCACGTTCACGCTGGTCTCGACCATGTGCACCGGAGGTTCGACGAACTCCGTTTGTAACTCGGTCGGTCCAGTTGCTGCCACGGTCGGCGACTTCAACAATGACGGCGACCTTGATCTCGTTGTCGCCAACAACACCGGCAACACGCTGAGCATTCTGCTGGGCAACGGCGCTCTCGCATTCACCCAGGGCACGCTGCTGCCCGCGATCTGGCCGACTGATGTGCAGACGGCTGACTTCAATCGCGACGGCAACCTCGACCTGGTCTATCCCTACAGCGTTGGTGTCGCCATCGGAGTCTGGATGGGCAATGGCGATGGAACCTTCATCCTGCAAACCACGCCGCCCGATACCGGTAACGGTCCGCTGGCCATCGCGTCTGGGCGATTTCAACCTCGACAACAAAGTCGATCTTGCGATCGTCGACTCAACCGACAACAACGTCTTCGTGCTGCTCGGACAAGGCGACGGAACCTTCAAGACCGCTGGTTCCAAGCCCAACACGGGCAAGACTCCGGTGGCGATCGCCTCGGGAGACTTCAACGGCGACGGCAAAGTTGATTTGGCTACCGCGAACCAGACCGACGGCACCGTAACCGTGCTGCTCGGAACGGGAAGCGGAACGTTCACGCTGGCTGGCACGTTCTCCACCGGAACGTCACCCGACTCGATTGCTCTCGGCGACTTCAATGCTGACGGCAAACTCGATGTCGCGGTCGCGAACTCCGGAAGCGGGAACGTTTCCATCCTGCTCGGCAATGGCAATGGCACCCTGCAAGGTCATACAGACACGGGCGTCGGATCGGCTCCCGCAGGTCTGGCCACCGGCGACTTCAATCGCGACGGCAATCTGGACTTGGCGGTAGCGAATTCCTCGTCCACCTCAGCCTCCATTCTGTTGAACGCTGGCGGATCGATGATGGCCCCACGGTCTCGGTCACTCCTTCGAGCCTGGTTTTTGGCGTGGTTCCGATCGGGGTGGTGAGCGCTCCGCAAACTGTAACAGTGACTAATACCGGGAACCCTACCAGTCACGATTACGAACGTGGCTATCAACCGGCCGTTCCAGAGAACTAACCAATGCACAGCAATTCTGTTGGGGCGAGCCAGTTGTATGATTCTTGGTCTTCTTCAAGCCCAAGGTGATCGGACCTGCCACTGGCACCTTATCAATCACCGATAATGCCGTCGGCTCCCCGCAAACTGTGGCGCTAAGCGGTACCGGTACGGCTTTGGGCCTGACTCCTGCAAGCCTGAACTTTGGCAACCAGGGAGTGGGAACAACCAGCCAGCCGAAGACCATCACGGTAAAGAACGTGGCCGCCACCGGTAATTTGAAGGTCACGAATGTGACCACGAGCGGCACGAACGCGAGCGACTTCGCCGTCATCAGCAACAACTGCCCGGCATCTCTGGCTCCGGGCGCAACCTGCACGATTATGGTGACGTTCACGCCCAGCGCGACCGGAACCAGAAGTGCAAACGTGCAGTTCACCGACAATGGAGGCGGCAGCCCGCAACTCGCACCTCTGACGGGCGTGGGGCAGTAGAATCGAACCATGCTGCGCGCCGTTGTGCGAAGACCGCTCTTGCTATTGCCGCTGCTGTGGGCTGGTTTCGCGTGGGGATTAGATCCCTACGTCACGGAACCAGCCCCGGCGCTGGCTTTCTCTGAACTTCCCAAATACATCTCCGATGCTGTCAGCCCCGATGGCATCCGCCTGTTGAGCAACACACAAGAAAAGCAGACCCCGGTTTGCGACGTTTGGCTCAGCAAGCGAGCAACTCTTCAGTCCTCAGGCCACCCAACTCCCGATATCGCTTACGGAGATATCAAACCCGGGACATTCGTAGGCGTCATCAGCATCCTCGGATATCGCGAAGATTTCCAGCATCACCTGTTGCGGCCCGGCCTTTACACCATGCGCTACGCGCAGCTTCAGCAGGATGACGACGACCATGCCGTGAGCCCTTACAAGGACTTTGTGATCCTCAGTCCGGCGTGGCTCGATAAGGATCTGGCGGCGGCTGTCCCGTTAGACGAACTCAACAAGCGCGGCGCCGTCGCCTCTCATCACAACGAGCCTGCCGCGATGAGTTTAGTTCCGGTCAATCCCGCCTATAAAAAGCTGCCGGCTGCCATTGCCGATGACCGGGGATTCTGCACTCTGCAAGTCAACCTGCCCGTAGAAGCGAAAGGGAAGGACTCGGAGTTGAAGTTCGCCATCATCATCGTTCGGCCCATGTGGGAGAACGAAGGTTCGTAGGCAATCGGCGCGCGCGCCAAAATTCACATTAACTAAGGCTTTCCTCTTATTGCCTTCCGCGAGATACGACGGTATCTTGAGCCCATTGTTCCTCCTCGAATAGAACTATCCTCTTTTTTCGCGTGCTCGCGTCGCATGCGCGGATAGAGTTGCGCCCGCATTCGTTACTCTGGCCCTTGTTCGTCCCATTACAACGTCAGGAGAATAAACTTGGTGCTGCTGCGAAGTACTGCACGCGGCCTCATGGCCGCCGCGCTCACATTCGCGATGACCGTTTGCCCTTTGGGATTCGCGCAGGAAGATTCCTCTTCTCAGAATTCACAAACTTCTTCGCAATCCCATAATCGGCCGGGCTACGTGCCAGTTCCCGCGACCTTGTTCTCGATGACCAGCCACTCTCATTCTGATTGGCCCAGCGTGACCGTTAACGGCATGCGGCTCTGGGACACGGGAACGGACTGGTACACCATGAATCCTTCGCAGGGCGTTTACGATTTCACCGCTCTCGACACTTGGATGTCGACGGCACAGGCGAATGGAGTGGACCTCATTTATACGTTTGGAGAAGTTCCGACCTGGGCATCGTCCAATAAGAGCCTGGTATGCGGGAACGCCGGCACCCCCGACGGGTCGTGTGCGCCGCCCAACGACGTCACTAGCACCGGCGGAGGCACCGATCAGCACTTCAAAGACTACGTGACCGCCATCGTCAATCACGTGGCGGGACAGATCAAGTACTGGGAGATGTGGAACGAGCCTACGGTTCCGGGCTACTGGCAAGGCAATGATGCGCAGTTGCTGCGAATGGCCAAAGATGCGTACGGAATTATCAAGGCGCTCAATCCCAACGCGATCGTCACGACTCCGTCACCCTCGACTGGAATTAACGGTGTCGCCAACTGGATGGGTCCTTACCTCGCCTTAGGCGGCGGCCAGTACGCTGACATCATCACCTTTCATGGCTATAGCTGGAGCATGAACTGGGGTGTATGGCCCAAACCCGAAGACATTGTTCCGCTGGTTGAGAACCTGAAAGCGCAGCTCGTCATATACGGCCAAAGCAGCAAGCCGCTATGGTGCACCGAAGGTAGTTGGGGCGATACCAGCTTCAACGGTTTCGTCGATCCCGATCTGCGCGCGGCTTTCCTCGCGCGCCATTACATCCTGCAAGAGAGTGAAGGGGTCGTACGTTATTACTGGTTTGCGTGGGACAACGCGGATGACGGTTTGTGGACCGCATCGGCTGGAATTACAAAATCTGGCACCGCTTATCAACAGGTAGAAAACTGGTTGGTAGGCCTGACGCCGACCGGGAAATGTGTGCAGAACGGGACAGTCTGGACGTGTAACTACACTAAGTCCGGAGGATACCAAGCCGAGACCATCTGGGATACCTCTCAAAATTGCTCCAATGGATCGTGCACGACGAAGTCGACGAAGGTAGGTTCGCAATACCTGCACTACAAAGACATCGCGGGCGTGACTCATACCATCAACAATTCTTCCGTTCCGGTAGGAGTGAAGCCGATCCTGTTGCAGAATCAGTAGCGACGGCGCATTGCTGGCGCGAGGGAATCGGTGTATGCTGTCAGCCGTTTTCGGCTGGTGACACGGACCTGCCACTGTCGTGGTTGTCCGGTCTCGCGCCGGTCAAGGAGCGCCTATGCGAGTCTTTCTACCTAACGGAACCAAGCTGTTGATCATGGCGGTTGTGATCGTGCTGCTTTCGTGCGGCACTACCACCGCCTATGCTCAATTCTATGCACTCACTGTCCTAACCGCGGACCAGACGGGAGTGGGTGTCAACACCGATCCGAATCTCATTAATCCGTGGGGAATGAGTTTCAGTCCGACTGGCCCCTTCTGGGCCTCCGACAACGGCACCGGCGTCTCCACTCTCTACAACGGCAGCGGAGTGCCGCAGAGTCTAGTGGTCACCATACCGCCCGCGCAAGGTGTGGGGAAGGGACGGCCAACCGGAACCGTGTTCAATGCAACCACCGACTTCGTGGTCACTCAGAATGGAAAGTCCGGCCCCGCTTCGTTCTTGTTCTGTACCGAGGACGGAACCGTGAGCGGATGGAATATGAGCGTGAACCCCACCAAGGCCATCGTGGCCTTCAGTAACGGTGGAACTTACTTCGGCATGGAAACTGGCAACAATGGCACCGCGAATTATCTCTACGTCCTGGATTTCTTTTCCGCGAAGGTTGTTGTGCTGGACCGGACTTTCACCGAAGTCACACTTTCCGGCTCCTTCACCGACCCGAAGCTGCCCTCGGGATGGGCTCCTTATAACATCCGCAACATCAATGGCCAGCTCTATATCGCCTACGCTAAGCAGAACGCGACCAAGAAAGACTCGGTACACGGAGCCGGTCTCGGAATTGTCGACGTTTTTGACCTCAATGGAAACTTCATCAAGCGCTTCGCCTCGAAAGGCAAGCTGAACGCGCCCTGGGGACTCGCTCTCGCGCCAGCAAACTTCGGAACCTTCAGCAACGACATGCTGGTAGCAAATTTGGGAGATGGAAAGATTACCGCCTTTGACCCCAACACCGGTGCGCTGAAGGGACAACTGAGCGACTCCACGGGAACAGCATTGACCATCGCCGGCCTCTGGGAGATCACTTTCGGTAACGGCGGCCAAGGCGGAAGCACGACGGTGCTCTATTTCGCCGCCGGCCCCAGCGCCTACAAGCACGGATGGTTCGGGATGATTACGGCGCAATAGTTTTCGAGCGTGGCGGGTGCGCCCTCGCCCACATCTTTGAGCACACAGTTCGGTGGTGGGCCCATCTTACCCATTCCTACGTCTCTATAGACACGCCTTCGCAATCGGGATAAGTCGCGAGCACCCAACCCGTGTCACGAAGCATGACAGCCGCCACTCCAGGAGACAAACCCCATCTTTCACCGGAGGAACAATATGAAAAGTGACGACTTCGCCCCCGCCCTCAAAGCTCCAGTCCCGCCAACCGTTAGCTTATATCGAGGTCATGTGAGAGATTTCGGCTGGATGCGTAGAGGCCTGCTGGTACTGCTGATTTTCATGACCACACTGGTTGCAGCCCACGCGCAGTCTTATTCGGTACTGACCACTTTTAACGGCTTCAACGGCGTGGCACCTTACGCGCTCGTCCAGGGGTTCGACGGAAATCTTTACGGCATTACGGCTGGCGGCGGTCCTTCCGGCCCTACCGGTGGAGGAACCATTTATAACATCAACCCGGCGAACGGCGCGCTTACCACTCTTTACGATTTCTGTACGCAACAATCTTGCCTTGATGGCATGAATCCTGCCATCGCCTTGGCCCTCGGGACGGACGGGAGCTTCTACGGTACCGCCTCCGGAGGCGGAGCGAACCAGGTAGGCACTGCGTTCAAGATCACTCCGACCGGCACATTCACGCTCCTGTACACTTTTTGCCGGACTACCAGTTGCACGGAAGGCGATTTCCCCAAGGGAACTTTGCTTCTGGCGCCCGATGGAAATTTCTACGGGACTACGTGGTCGAGCGGATTCGCCCCGCACAAGGGTGGGATCTTTAAGCTCACTCCAAGTGGGACTTTAACGCCTGTCTACGAATTCTGTATTCCGAGCGGCTGTCCCGACGGCGGACAACCTTTAGCAGGCTTGATTCAAGCCTCTGACGGCAACTTCTATGGCACGACTTCTGGAGGCGGTTCCAAGACGCCCGACGGTACCATCTTCAAAGTGAACTCGGCGGGGGTTCTGAAGACTCTGTACCGATTCAGTGGCCCGGATGGTCAAGCCCCCGCCGCGCCGCTGGTGCAGGGGCGCGATGGAAACTTCTATGGAACTACGGAGTTCGGCGGGGCAAACGGACATGGCACCGTCTTCAAAATTACTCCTGCGGGTGTTTTGACAACACTCTACAATTTCTGCGCGCAGACCGGTTGCGCCGATGGCAGCGATCCGACCGCTGGATTGACTCTAGCCACCAATGGGAATTTTTATGGCTCGACGACCGGCTTAGGAGGAACCAATGCAAACGGCACAATTTTTGAAATCACCTCGGCGGGAACATTGACTACTTTGCATTCCTTCGCCGGTGGCGCGGACGGCTCCTTCCCAATAGGGACCATGCTGCAGGCCACCGACGGGAATCTCTATGGGACGACTAGCGGCGATGATGTTGCGAATTACGGGACCATTTATGTCTTAGGGGTTGGCTTGAGCCCGAATGTGAACTCGGTGCCCACGTCAGGGAGCGTTGGAACCGCGGTTACGATTTTGGGCACGAACCTGACCGGAGCCACGAAGGTTGCTTTTAACGGAGTGAGTTCCTCCTTTACCGTGGTATCCAGTTCGGAAATCACCACCACGGTTCCCACGGGCGCGACCACCGGCAAAATCAAAGTGATGACGCCGACTGGCGTCCTCTCGACCAGCTTTAATTTCCGCGTGACCCCGTGATCGAGGCTTCTGTTTGCAGAGTCGATAGTGCTATTGCGATGTTTCGGCAAGAGAAAGTGGAGTCCGGTTCTGCAGACGCAGCCGCGTTTCTTAGAAGAGTCTTTTCTCCCAATTGACAAAGACTCGCGATTCGAGCAGAGTTCGTGACGCCTGATCCGATTTCGTACGGAGACCAATCGCGGGAACCTACGCCTATGGGAAGCTGAGCAAAGGCAAGCCGAATGGTTTCGTGGCTCAATTGCCAAACAATTCGCCCCGCTAACGGCAAGCGAAAAGGAAAACAGAGATGAAAAACCAATCCCGCCTCGGTGCGTTCCTGACCATGGTGGTTGCGCTAGCCGCAACATCCGCAGCCGCAGGGACCTTCACCAAAATCGACATGCCGGGAGTGGCCGGCACCTCTCCGACAGCAATCAACAGTGCCGGAGATATCGTTGGTTTTTATGCTCAGACGCAGACCAGTAATTTTCAGGGTTTTTTGTACAGCGGCGGCCAGTTCACGGCCATAAGTGTTCCCGGAGCGAGCTTCACCATTCCACTCGGAATCAACGATCAGGGACAAATCGTCGGCTATTATCAAATCGCATTCGGGCACCATAGGGGATTCCTTTTCGATGGACAGACTTATACGGATATTCAGTATCCGGGCTCACTCTCCTCGATCGCCCATGGGATCAATAATGCTGGACAAATCGTTGGTTCTTACACCAGTATGGGTTTCCTTCACGCGTTTCTGCTGACCAATGGCGTTTACACCAAAATCGATCCCCCGGAAACTGATTTCGACGGTGTCTGGGCCAATGGCATCAACGACTTCGGCGACGTCGTCGGATGTTACCAAGCCAGCAAAGGGCTGTTCCGTTTTGTCGGGTGGGAACTGACACAGGGAATATTCGAGAAGATAATCCTGCCGGACTCGGGAAGCTCTTGCGCTTATGGCATCAACGATAGCGGCGCGATTGTGGGCCAGGATGACAGGGGCGTTTATCTCAAGAACAAGGGCGCAATGATGCACCAGGAGTTACGAGTTCCCGGTGCGGTGTATACCCAAGCCGGCGGCATCAACTCACTCGGACAGGTGGTGGGCGCGTACAACGCCCTGTCGGGCCGCCTCTTTGCCAACCACGGATTTATGTGGATGCCGTGAGTCTGCGAAACCAGGAGCGAGATTCAAGCGATGAAAAGCCAATGGTTGTTTGCCATCTCCGTAATAGTCGGTGTGACTCTGGCGGGAGCCTCTGCCACTTGCGGGCACGTTCACCAGGATTGATGTGCCCGGGGCCGGACAAACTGTACCCTTGGCAATCAACAGCGCAGGTGACATCGTTGGACTCTATTCCATTACTGCGAGCGGTCCTAGGCAGGGCTTTTTGTTAAGCGGCGGAGTGTTTACGACTATTGACGTCCCGGGAGCCGTAAGCACCACTTTGTACGGCGTCAATGATTTAGGGCAGATTGTGGGGTTCTACTGTATTGAAGACTGTCAACATACAAAGGGATTTGTGTTCGATGGTCAGACCTTTACTGATATTCAGTACCCGGGCGCGACGACGACGGTTGCAACCGGGATCAATAATTCCGGACAGATTGTCGGTTATGCAGGACTTGCTGACGTTCACGCGTTTCTGTTGACTAACGGAGTTTATACCGACATCAAGCCTCCGCTGACGGATAACGACGGTGTCCTTGCATTTGGCATCAACGACCTTGGTGACATCGTCGGGGGATACTATGGTCTTGCGAGCTTCGTTGTGGCTGGGTGGGCGCTGACGCAGGGAGCGTATGTGAAGATCGAAATCCCCGGTTCCCAAAATTCCAGTGCCAACGGCATTAACGACAGCGGAGAGATTGTGGGCTACGACGACGCCGGCGCCTTCATCTTGAATCAGGGACAGACGAAACATCACGAATTGAAGGTTCCGGGTTCCATATACACGTTTGGCAGTGGCATCAATTCCTTGGGAGTGGTGGTGGGCTCTTACACAGTGCACACACAAGGGACCTATATCGCCAGCCACGGATTTATGTGGACGCCATAACCGCGGAAGGAGTTGCTATGTCGTCCTCGTTGCTTCGCCTAATCTCCAGGAGTTGCCTATCGGTTCTGTCCTTGGTCGTGCTCACCAATCATCTTGCTTCCGCCCAGACGCTAACCACGTTGGTGAACTTTGACGATACGAATGGCGCCAATCCTGCCGGCTCGCTCGTCCAAGGGTTGGATGGCTACCTCTATGGTGTGACGCAGTTCGGCGGCTCGGGCGGCGGAGGCACCGTCTTTCGCGTGACCAGCAACGGCACTTTGACGACCTTAGTAAGCTACAACTCCAGCGCAAAGGATAAGTACCCGTACGCGGGGCTGCTTCTCGGCGCCGATGGCAACTTCTACGGCACAACGAGTGACTACAATGTGAGCGGTTGCGGCAACGCTTTCCAGTTGACGCCGCAAGGCACGCTAACCGTGCTGGCGGAGTTCGGCGGTAGCGCCGGATGCACGCCCCTGGTCCCACTCATCCAGGCGCCTAGCGGCACACTGTATGGCGGAACCGGCTTGGGAGACCCGAATGGAAACGGCAATCTATTTAGCCTTACGACTACAGGGACTCTCGCCAATCTGGTGAATTTCCAATACAGCAACGGCTCAGGACCTATCCGTTTGCTCTACGCTTCCGATGGAAACATCTATGGCCTTACGACGGAAGGCGGCACTGGAAGCTGTCTCTTTGCTTGTGGAACGGTGTTTCGATTCAATTCGTCTGGATTGACCAGCCTCGTCAGTTTTACTGGATATAACGGGGCCTTTCCGATTGCGCTGCTCCAAGGTCTCGATGGAAACCTGTACGGGGCTGCGATGACCGGAGGTCCCTTCAATTGCCCCGATTCTCCAGGTTGCGGGACTTTGTTCGCGGGCACACTGCAGGGGCATTTTCGCACCATCGCCAAGTTGCACACTCTGGTTGCCGACGCCCCCACCGCACTGTTGCAGGCCTCGGACGGGAATCTTTACGGTGCGGCGGCTCTTGGGGGTTCATCGACGAGTTGCTCGATCGGCTGCGGCACGATCTTCAAGTCCACGTTGCAAGGGCAAACCAGCAATGTCGTCAGCTTTCCCTCGGGAGACAGTTCGTTTGGGCAGTATATGGTGACCCTTACGCAAGCGACCGATGGCAGCCTTTATGGAACAACTTATTACGGCGGACCGTCGAATCAAGGCACAATTTTCAAGTTAGACTTGGGACTTCCGTCTTTCATCATCGCCAACCCGAATTCCGCCAAGGCCGGTTCTCAGATCAACCTTCTCGGTACGAACCTCACCGGCACAACCGCCGTGAGTTTTAATGGAAGTCCAGCGACATTCACGGTGGTTTCCGCAACTCAAATCACAGCGACAGTTCCGAGCGGCGCGACATCAGGACGGATCTCTGCAACCACTGCAGCTGGAACATTACTGAGCAATGCAAATTTTGTAGTCAGGCCGTAGGTGCCTAAAAATGCCTCTTCTTAGAACGCCGAGTCATCACTGTGCAACTTCTTGCACACACCCAAAAGGCTCTATTGACAAGTCTTTCAGCCCGATAGACCATCGGGTAAGCGTTCACCAGTTGGGGTTCGCCGCGTTCGTTTGTCCACTTTGTTTAGAAGTCCCCCCAAGATCAATCGTAAGGAGTTGTCATGCGTCCCGCGATCGCAGGCAGAGTTCTGATTTCTTTGTGTGTTTTGTTCGCTCTGGCGAGCCTCAACCTTTGGGGATGGCGCCCCTTCTTCGACGCCGACGCGGTGGAAAATGGCGACGACGAAATCCGCTTGGCCCCGCAACGGATTTCTTCCGGTCTGCAGGCGATTCAGAATCCGCCGGCACCCAGGCCCGCCACGTTCGGCGGCAATCCTTATCTGGTTGGGCCCATCGTGAATCCCACCACCACTGTTCCCGAGGCCGAGACCAACATTGCGATCAATCCTCTGAATTCGTCAAACCTGGTCGCGCTGATCACCGACTACTCCATGCGCCCTGGCGGCGATCTGAGCAACGGAGTCAGCAAGTACGTAATTTCAAACGACGGTGGCCAAACCTGGACGGAACAGTTTGTGCCTTCCTTGAACTCCTATGGCACAACTAGCGATGGCGTGAGCTGGCTAGTCGATCGCGATCCGGGAATCGCCATCGATCTGCAAGGCAATGTGTTCTTCTCCGGGCTGTATTTGAAACTAGCTCCCGGATCAACAGCCATCGACCGCTTCGTCAAAACTTGATTTCACGGTCCAGACGTATCCGGGTGGAGTTTACGTATGCGCGGGCAAGCTGCCTTCGGTGACGCTGACTGCTGCCAATTGCAATCCCGTGTTCACCTACACCAAGTCCACCGGCAACACCACCTCCGTCGACCGCGATTGGATTGCCGTCGACGCCAGCACTTCGCAATATTCCGGAAATGTCTACGCAGTGTGGACGCATTACACTGGCTGCACACTAACCACCTGCCAGGCAAAGTTCATCGCGTTCTCGCGTTCCACCGATCACGGAGTCACCTGGTCTCCGCTCCTTCAGGTCAGTGCCCCGCAACATACGATTGTGGATTGGTCGATGGTGACGGTGGGGAACGATGGCACGGTTTACGTCGCTTATCAGTATTACTACATGACCAACAATATGCGGCAACACTTCCTGACGACTTCGACCGACGGCGGACTAACCTTCAGCACTCCGGTGGCGATGACGCCGCAATTTCGCAATGTAGTCTTCAGCACCACTTACCGTGAGAATAGTGCGCCGAACGTGGTCGTCAGTCCAGTGTCGGGCAGCGAGTATGTTTACGACGCATGGGCTGAGCAAGTGAGCAAGGGAACGGATATCGCAGTCGCGAAGTCGGTTCAGCCCAAAGGATTGGGCGGATTCACGACTCCGGTCGTCATCAACGATTCCACCGCGGGCCAACGGCAATATGTTGCCGCCGCCGTCGACGGCAACGGCACCGTTCACACCATCTGGGAGGATACCCGCAACTCATCGACGGTCGAGATGTACGATGTTTACGGCACCTACTCCAAGAACAACGGCGCCAGTTGGGCCCCCAATGCGCGCGTGACTCCTGCTTTGATGAACGGGAACACCAGCTTCATCGGCGACTTCTTCGGGATTACGGTGGAACCGTCAACCGGAGTGGCTCATGCGGTTTGGAGTAATGCGGGATTGGCAAACGGGTTCCTGCAGACGACCACGCTCACGCCGCAGTAACAAACGACGTCAAAGAAAATGGGAGGGCCGATGCCCTCCCATTGTTCTTTGCATTTGCGCAAAGTTTACTGAGGCGCTCCTGTCTCCAGCAAAATCGGCTTTGCCCCGATCGAAACCGACCGGTTCTTCGGAATGTCGTTTTCGTTGCCGTCCAAATCCCGGTAGCGCGTGAATTCCGCTGGCGCGGAATAAGACTTGGTTTTGCCCGCATCCGCTGATGAATCCCATACCGCTTGCGCCTTGTAACCGCCGCTACGGGTGAAGCCGCAAGTCCAGACTGAACTCTTTTCCCGGCATCCCTCCGTCTGCGTAGCCCCCACCATCCAATCGTAAACCTGCTTATAGGCTATGCCTGCCTTGGTGAGCGACCGAGCTTCGTAGTCCCACAGCGTGCCCGAAGGATAGTGGCTCCAGGTCCACCAATAGTAGCGTTCCACTCCCAGCGACCATTGCAGCAAATACATGCGAGCCAGGAACGCCGCCTGCATATCGGGATCGGGATAGTCGGGGTTGTGTCCCCAACTCGCTTCTGTATCCCACAGCGGCTTGTCGCCCGCCCCGTTTTTCTCCATCACCTCGCGAATATTCTTGATGTAATCGACAATTTCTTCGGGCACGGGAGGGCGCCGGTAGATATATCCGTGGAAAGCCACAACATCGACGTAGTTACCACCCCCCGCTTTAAAAAATTCTCCTAGTCGCGACGCGATATCTCTTCCCACGCCGGTGTAGGCCGGACTGACAATGAGCGCGGAACGATCGATCTCTTTGACGATCGAGTTCATGTCTTTCGTCATGCGTACCAGTTGCTCAGTGGTTCCAGTCCATTGCCTGCGGCCGCCCGGTTCGTTCCACATTTCGTAATTGTTAACCCGGCCCTTTTCGTGTTTGGCGAGGGCGGTAATGAAATCGCGGAAGTACTGATCAGAGCCGCTGCCGTCGCGCTTCAAATCACTCGGAGGATCGCAACCTCCTGGATTGAAGGCTGGGGCGCAACCTTGATCATTCGGATCCGAGGATGCCCAGCGCGGCGTATGTCCGACGGTGAACATGACGTTCACGTCATGCTCTTTCGCCAAATCTACGAAGCGATCAATTGCGGTGAAATTGTAATCCTGGCCGGGACGTCCGTTGATTTGAAACCAGTCAGGAATCGACCATAGGCGAAAGCTGCCGAAAGGCACGGTGGGGAAGGGCGCGGGGTCCATTTGCAGACGCGGTGGAACCACAATGCGCTGCGCATGCAAGCCGAAGTAAGTTGCCGGAATCGGCTTTCTCGGGGGAGCGGGTTCTGACGCCATCGCCACCGCAGTCAGCCCTGCCAGACCTAGAAGCAGCATTGCCGCGCGTCGCAGCAAACTCAGAGACGCCGTCTGTTTATCAACCATGAGTGGATCCTTCCTTGTTGTCCGACCGCGGAGTTCACAAAGTTCCACCCTCGTGAACCCGGGCGAGAGCTCAAAGTTGTACGGATGAAATGTATTTGGAAACCGGGGGTATTGTAGGCGAGCTGGCGGGAAATTGCATCGGCTTGTGTCCAAAAGGCCAATATTCTTCCGGACACAAGCCGAGAGCGAGTCTTACTGCGGTGTGAGCGTAGTGGTTTGCAGTTGGCCCGGACCGTAGCCGCCGTTTGTCCAGGTCGGATGAGCGATACCGGTCGTGGGCTCCACGGTCATGCCAAAGTAATCGCCCAGGAATGTGCTATTGCCGTTAAGGAGTGAAGGAGTTGATCCTCGCGTTTGGTCGCGAAGGTGACGCCCAAATCCTTGGTGTAGGTGGCATACACGTCATACATGCTGACGACCGACGAGTTGCGGGTATCGAGCCAGCCGACATGCAGGGTTCCGTTGGCGTCAACCGCAGCCGCGGGATATTCCCGTTGTCCTGCCAGCGAATCGTTCATCGTCACCGGCGAAGTAAATCCTCCCAAGCCCTTAGGTTGATTCGAGCGAGCCATCGCGATGCTGGTGCCGCTGCCCGTGGTCTCAGCGAAAACGTCATACACGTACTCGGCGCCGGGCACAGAGCTGATCACGACGTTTGGCGCTGCGTTCTTGCGGTACTTGGTATTGAAGACGACGTCGCGAAACTGCGGCGTCATCGCCACCGGAGCGCTGAAGGTAGCCCCGCCGTCGCTCGAAGTAGACAGCCAGTGCTGCCGCAGATTGTTGTTCTGGAAGTAGAGTTGATACACGACGTACACCGTACCGTCACTGCCCACGTTGACCATCGACCAGTCAACCGTGGTCTGGCTGGTGGTGTTGATCTGCATCAGCGGCGACCATGTGACGCCGTGATCGGTGGAACGCGAAAATGCAATAAATTTGTTGGCGCAAATCGACCCGGCGCATCCGGTGTAGTGAGTCCACGTGGTGTAGACGTTCCCGGCGAAGGGCGAGGTCGCGTTGCCATCCACCGACAGCCAGTCGCGATCCACGTCGTTGGTGTTGCCGGTCGACAGAGTGTATGCAAACACCGGATTGCAATTCGCATTGGTCATGGTGATGTTTGGCAACTGTCCCGCACACACGTACACGCCGCCCGGCGTATGCTCGCGCTTGTAGGTAATGTTGCTGTGAGATTGCCCAGGAGCCAGTTTCAGGTATAGACCGGAAAAGTAAACATAACCCTGGGAGTCAATCGCAACTCCGGGATCCCGGTTTACGAGCCACTTCACCCCGTCGCTGGTGTACCCGTAGCCAGCAGAGAAGGGCACGAAGTTGTCGGTCCACGTCGCTCCGAAGTCATTGGATACTGCGTATTTGCTCACACCATTGGTCGAAATTCCCCCCGGTCGGAGCGAGTAGTCGGTGATGATCGCGACCATGTTTGCTGAGTTCGACGGATTGATCGCGATACTGGTTTCTGCCTCCGACACTGTAGTGGTGGGAGTAATGATGGGGCCGACCAAATACGGGTTTCCGCCAAATACGCCACTCTTAGGCGCGGCGATTTTCGAAGTGGGCGTCTCGGACAGCATACGCTGTGGCGCCAACTGGATTTCCTCTTCTCCGTTTTCGGCCTGGTCGGGAACGTAGAACGGATAGCGTCCCCAAAGATTCAGGGCGGCGACGAGGAATAGTACGAACAGGCAAGCTGTGATCCTGACTGCGTTCGAACGTGGCATTCGTGCTCCTGCGATGAACGGGATCTGAAGATTCAGCACTCAGTAGAACCTGAAAAGTTTCCGGGGCCCCGGCTGCGCACGGGCAACTGGAGGACCGCACCGATGGGTTTCAATCATAGCTTTGAGGCGAAGCGTGTCAATAGCTCGATTTGGGAGTGTCAGAGGTAGCCTTCGACGGTACGTAAGCCTGCGCCAAGTGCCCGCCTGCACTCAGTCTGCGTGTATATCCTAAAGATATTAATAAAATGATCGCACATATTCGAAGCCATCCTGGTTACCAGCAGCCAGACTCCGCTTTCCGCTAGTCTCGGCTCGGGCAGCCCGGATGCCGATAGTCCAACTGTCCTTTCGTGACCTTCCTCGCCGGCGGTCCTCCGCTTACTCTCCAGCTGAGCAAAAGCCTCTGGCCAAAATCAGGAGGAAGTCCGTGACCCCCAAGCGGAATGCTTTACCGTTCTTCACCGTTGCCTGCGTGCTTTGTTTCATGCTGGCTTTCGAGTCAGCCTCGGCGCAGACCCAGCCCCGCACCAATCCCAGCGGATTTCGCGCCACATCGGGCGGCAACGGCCACTACAGCCTCTTGTCGATGCAGATTTCTCCGGGAACAGCTACGCTCACTTCCGGTCAAACCTCGCAACTGGCCGCCACTGGCAAAGGCACCGATAACAACATGCACACGGTGACTTCTCACGTGACGTGGAGCTCGTCCTCCACTGCCGTCGCCACAGTGACTAGCGCCGGCTTGGTCACAGCGGTGGGCTTGGGCAGCGCCACCATCACCGCCAGCCGTGGCGGCGTTCAGTCCACCAGCAAGATTACGGTCAGCCAGAAGAACTCGTCGGGCCCCGTCGTTCCCGCCAGCCTATTCTCGATGAGCTTTCACAGCCGAACCGATTGGCCTACCGTCACCATCAATAGCGTGCGCCTCTGGGATACGGGCACCTACTGGGCGACGATGAACACTTCCGATGGCGTCTATGACTTTCACGTCCTCGACAACTGGACGGCAGCAGCTCAGTCGAACGGTGTCGATCTCATTTACACGTTCGGTATGGTTCCCACATGGGCTTCATCGCAGCCCAGCCTCATCTGTGGGACCGGAGTCAATTTCAATGCGGGCTCATGCGCTCCGCCGGATGACCTGAACGCCGATGGAACCGGCACCAACCAGCATTGGAAAGACTTTGTGACCGCGCTGGTCACGCACGCAGCCGGCAGCATCAAGTATTACGAGCTCTGGAACGAGCCGACCATTACGTCGTACTGGCAAGGCAATGATGCCCAGCTGGTCCGAATGGCAAGCGATGCGTATGGCATCATCAAGTCGATCGATCCGACGGCGCAAGTCACCACCCCGTCGCCCTCCACAGGAATTAACGGCGTCGCTAACTGGATGGGACCCTATCTGGCCGCGGGCGGTGGCCAGTACGCCGATATCATCTCGTTCCACGGATACAGCTGGTCGCAGAACCCTGGCGTCTATCCCCAGCCGGAAGACATCGTGGGGATTGTGGACAACCTGAAAGTGCAGACCGCCCTTTACGGTCAAAGCAACAAACCGCTGTGGTGCACTGAGGGCAGTTGGGGAGGCACGACTGGAAACGGTTTCACCGACCCCGATCTGCACGCCGCCTATGTTGCCCGCCACTACCTGCTGCAGAACAGCGAAGGAGTGGTTCGCTATTACTGGTATGCCTACGACAACGGTACGTGGGGAGGCTTGTGGGATTCCACTTCCGGCCTGAACACTTCGGGCACGGCTTATCAGCAAGTGGAGAACTGGATCGTGGGTGCAACGACTGGTGGCCAGTGCGTCCAGAATGGCACGGTCTGGAACTGCACCTATACGCGGAGCGGCGGATACGCGGCCGAGGCGATCTGGGATACTTCGCAGACCTGCTCTAACGGAAGCTGCACCACGTCAACTCAGTCGGTGGGATCGCAATATCTTCATTATCTCGATCTAACCGGCATCAGTCACAACGTCGTGGGAGCTTCGGTACCAGTTGGAGCCAAACCCATTCTGCTGCAAAACCAATAACCGTCTTTCTATCCGATCGCGCCCAAAAGCCCTCGATGTTGAGGGCTTTCCATTTGGCTTAGGCCGTCTGCGAGGCGCGCGTCGCCACAAGAACCTGACTGACTGCCGATTTCGAGAGAACAAAGTTATCGATGATCAGAGCATCGAGTCCCGAGCAGAAGTAACTGCGCATCGCGTCCCTGGGTTTGACGACGAGTGGCTCGCCGAAGAGATTGAACGAGGTGTTCACCAGAATCGGCGCGGGTGCAGACTCGCCAAAACGTTTCAGCAGCTTCCAGAAAGCCGGATTCGCTTCCCGGGTTACAACGTGCAAACGGACGCGATTTCCAGGCAGTTGAAAGCCTGCCGGCACGCTATCTTTTTCGGAACGAACCGTCGCCAGCGAGTTCATGTAGCGGCAGGAAGGCGATGCGTCGAACCATCTTTCGCAATCTTCCTCGGGAACGGCCAAGGCAAACGGCCGGAACCATTCGCGATGCTTGATGTAATCGTTAAGATTTTCTTTGACGTAATCGGCCCACGGTGAAGCCAGCACGCTGCGATTGCCGAGCGCACGCGGACCAAACTCCGTCGCCCCTTGATACCAACCGACAATCTTTCCCGCGTGCAGAAGCTGGACCGCCATATCCATCTTCCGGTCTTCCGTAATCTGCAAAGAATAGCGGGCCTTCGAATTGTCGAGCGTGTCTTTGATCTCGGTGCGGCTGAACGCCGGTCCCCAATAAGGCCCAAGGGGCTTGGCGCCGCGACGTGGCTTGGCCATTTGCTTATGCCAGATCAGCAGCGCTGCGCCGACTGCCGAACCTGCGTTCCCCGGTGCGGGCGGAACATATACCTGATTCGAGCCGAACTTCTTTTCAACGTCTGAGACGAGCAGGGAATTCAGAAACATCCCGCCGCCCAGGCAAATTTGGTTTACTTTTTCGCGATCGCGGAAATATTGCAGAAGGACAATGACCGCCTCCGCACACGCTTGTTGAATGCTGGCGGCGAGCGAGCGGCGCAACTCGTCCGCAAGTTTTAGCGGCCGTGGCAGATTCAGTTCGCGATAAAAGCGGTCGGAGAACGCCAAACGGCCGACCAATCCGCGATTGAAGTAATGGAGGTCGAGGCGGGGGAGGGGGGATCCGGGGCGGCGCAGGATCTTGAGGAAAAAATCTTTATAAACCGGCTCACCTTCGAGGCTGAGCCATTGGGTCTTGTGTTCATCCTTGCGTGGCGCAAAGCCGAGCAATTCGGTGACTTGCGAATATACCCATGCCCACGAGTTCGGAAACGAGAAGCGGCGCACCGAGCGAAGTTTCGCTCCCTCGCCCAGGGCGACGGTGCCAGACGTTCCGTCGCCTTCGTGATCGAGCGTCAGAATCAGTGCGCGATCGTACGGAGATTGATAAAAGGCGTTGGCTGCGTGACATAGGTGATGATTGAGGTTAACGACTCTTGCCTTGGCTCCGTGGAGATCGCGCAACACCCGCCGGTGATTGAGTTCGCGTGCCAGGCGTCCTAATTCCGTGACCTCGTAATAAGCGCTGGCCCGAAGCGATAGCGGGGAAAGGCGCGCGCGCAGAATAGACCGTCGCAACCAACCTTCGACCGGTCCTGATGCCACGGCCACCGTGTCGAGATCTCCCCAGCCAACCCCAGCTTTGTCCAGGCAGAATCGGATCGCCTCTTGCGGCAATCCACGCATGCCTGACCGGACCAGCTTATCGTTCTCAATGGCCGCGACGACCTCTCCGTCCCGCAAGAGTGCTGCGGCGATGTCGTGGTCGAGCGACGAAAGGCCCAGGATCAGCATTGCTTCCACCTGACAAAGGTTCGGTGAGGTTCTATCTAAAGAAACGCGGACCCAAGTGAGGGACCGCGTTTCTTGCAAAGTGGTTTATTGTCGCGTTCCTAAGAATCAGGAACGCGTGGGTGCTTCCGCACTCTCGTCCACCACGTCTCCTACAGAGACGGTGGAATGGGAAGCCGAGACCGGCTGCTTATCGACAATAAAGCTGCCCATCACCAGGCTGTCCATTTCGCTCTTCGAGTAGGTGCTGAAGGCATTGGCCGGTGAGGTCACCACCGGCTCGCCGCGCAGATTGAACGAGGTGTTGAGGATCACAGGGACGCCGGTCGCTTGTCCGAAACGCTCGATCAAGCCGTAGTAGCGTGGGCTCTGTTCCTTAAACACTGTTTGCAAGCGTCCCGTGCCATCGACGTGGGTGATGGCAGGCAGAGTGGCTTGCGCTGCTTCCTTTACCGGCACCACGTAAAGCATGTAGCGCGCCGGATAATGGTCCATCATGTTGGGCAGGTCGAAGTAGCGGTCGGCATATTCCGCCAGCACTGAGGGAGCGAAGGGACGATAGGGCTCGCGGAACTTGATCTTGGCATTCACGATTTCTTTCATCTCGTGATTGCGAGGATCGGCAATGATACTGCGGTTGCCGAGCGCTCGCGGACCCCATTCAAAGCGTCCTTGATACCAGCCGATGACTTTCGCGTTCGTCAGCCGCTCGACAGTTCGATCGAGTAACTCGTCTTCATTCTTTGCCTGGCGGAACGGAATGTTGTTTGAAGTGAGGAAATCGGCAATCTCCCCCTCGGTGAATTCCTTGCCCCAGTAGGCATGATTCATGACAAAAGCGCGGGGCTTGCCGAGCAGGGTGTTATAAGCCCAGAGAGCTGCCCCTAACGCGCCGCCACCGTCTCCGGCGGCTGGTTGAATGTAGAGCCGCTCGAACGGGGTTTCATGCAGAATGCGGGTATTGGCAACGCTGTTAAGGCCGACGCCGCCGGCGATGCACAGGTTCTTCATGCCCGTGACCTTGTAAAGGTTCTGGGCCATCCCGATGAGAACTTCTTCGGTTACCTTCTGAATGCTGGCTGCGATGTCGGCATAGTGCTGGTTCAACTTGCACAGCTCGAGATAATTTCCCGGAGGATCGCCGAAATACTTCGGGAAGCCCGTCGCCTCGGTGAAGAACTGCAGCTTGGTCGGACGCGGCGTTCCGAACAGCTGGGCGAACTTCTCGTTGTAGGTCCTCTCGGTCGAATGCTGGAAACTGAAATAGCTCATGTCGAGCGCGAATGAGCCGTCAGCGTTCTGTTTGATCACCTTCCAGACTTTGTCCACATAGATGGGCTTGCCATAGGGCGCCATGCCCATGACTTTGTATTCACCCTCGTTCACTTCGAATCCGAGAAACGCGGTGAACGCGCTGTACAGCAATCCCAGCGAATGTGGGAATTCCATCTGCTTGAGAATCTTGATGTCGCTGCCTTTGCCGACGCCGTAGGTGCCGGTGACCCACTCGCCGACTCCGTCCACCGTGAGGATGGCTGCTTCGTCGAACGGCGAGCAAAGGAAAGCGCTGGCCGCGTGCGACAAGTGATGCTCTGAGAACAGCACGCGCTCTTTGGGTACTCCGATCTCGGCCTGCAGCGTGCTGGCAACCCAGAGCTTGTCGAGCACCCAGGTGATCATCGATTCACGGAACACCTTCCACGACTTCGGATAGGTCTGCAGCACCGTGGCGAGGATGCGGTCGAGCTTGCGGAAGGGCTTCTCAAAGAACACGACATAATCGAGATCTTTCCCCGTAATGCCCGCCGTATCCAGACAATACTGAATGGCATTCTTAGGGAAGTCATAGTCGTGTTTTTTGCGCGTGAAGCGTTCTTCCTCCGCGGCGGCGATTAACTGTCCGTCGCGCAGCAGAACAGCCGCAGCATCATGGTAATAACAGGAGATTCCGAGAATATGCACGGTTCAGTTTTCCCTTGGTCGGCTCCCGCCGGCGTCGAGCCACGCAGGCTTCAGGAGCACACAGATTGCGTTACCGATGTCTAGAACAATGTATAGATAAATGGTGCGATGACCGAGCTTTGCGCCAGAATCAGCAACACTCCCAGCAGCAGTACCACAAAGATCATCGGCAACATCCACCAGCGCTTGTTGCGCGCGAAAAAAGACAGCAATTCACCGGCAATACCGAACCGCCGTTGTGCGACTTGAATGAAGCCCATACCCGTTCTCCTCCAGAAGCAAGATCTTTTGCGAATGTCCAGAATCGCACACTCGCGGATTCGTTATCAAAACTATCCGGCACCATTCGGCCGAAGAACCGTATACATTCTGCGAGCGATCAATTCGTTTCCCGGCATTGCGATATGACACCAGTCGAGAAACAACATGTCATTGGTCTGATCGAAGGTATTTGTCAGATCGTAGAAATGCGGGTGAGGCGCGCTTCGGATCAAGTCGTAGACGCGCGGAGTCCAAGCCGCCAGATTGGCCTGTGCTTTCGATTGCTTAACTTGCTGTTCGTCGCCGAGCAGAGGCTTATGCGACGTGAACAACACAGGTTGCCAGAAGAATGCGTAGTCGAATCCGTACTGCTGGGCCAGGCCTTTCACGACGTCGATGTTGGCGAAGTAATTGTTCGCTGTGGCTTTCGCCAAACCATCCAAATCAGCGTTCGGGACTGGCCGGTCCCCAGCACGTCGCAGTGCCCGCGCCGACAACGACAACACCAAACGCATAGTGTTGGTTTGTAGCAGGTAAGAAAAGCTACCATCGCGCAACGCTCGTTGTCCTTCGAACTGGTGCTTGATGGTGTCGTAATTCATGTGCACGTCGGCCTTGCCAGACTGATAAGGCACGTACGTATCATTGGCTCCATCGTAGAAGATGACGAAGTTTGGCTTGCGAGTCTGGCTCTTCAAAGCCAGCATCAGCTGTGTGACCTCCTGCGTGCTTACCCACGCTCCCTCGCCGAAATTGATCACGCAGGCTGGTTGGCCTGCCCTCTCGAATATTCCGGCAAGCTGCGAAGGAATCGTTCCCCAGTCGGGAGAACCGTTGCCCCGCATGGTCGACCCGCCAAACATCCAGATCGTGAACTCGTTGCCGTCGCAATGCGAGTTGTAGGTTCGGCGAAGTCCATCTTCACCGATGTTCACGGTCTCGCCGTGGTAGGGATGACTTCGCCAGATGGTGTAAGGCTTGTAATCGTAGACCTGACGAGAGGCCTTCTCTTCGCGAGCCAACGCCGGAGCCCAGCTCTGTCCTTTGTATGCGGCCAGTTCGCGTTTCCCAGGCGTTTCTTCAAACACCGAGGCGCGCAATGCCCGCATCGCCACGAAGGAAATACATTCCACCAGAAGCAGGAGTATCCCCGTGATGGCGAGCATCGCAAAGAAATTGTTCAACGAGCGCTGGACCCGGGAACTTTGAGAGTCTACGGCGCGATCGTCACTCACAGCTTGCATGCACCCTCAGAAATCGCAGGTTGGAACATCCAGATAGTTGAGAGTGGGCTACTGCCGGTGCGCCCACTCCATGTCCATCTTTTCTTCGGCGTGATCCAGCCACTTGTCTGGCGGGGTCTTCATGCGAAGGGGATCGCCAAACCACCTTACCGCCAGCCCAAAGGGCAGAACCAGGACCGCGTACATGATGGTCAATAGCACGCGGGCCTGAAAGTTGCCGATGATGTGCGCAACCTTGGTCCAGCCTGCCCAAAAACGCTTTAATGCTAACCAGATCGTTTTAAACACAAGTTCTCCGGGTGGATTTGTCTTCAATCACAGGGTTGCACGCCAAATTTGCTTCAGTCTGCGGCAACCGATACAGGCTTGTGTGATACACCCAGCTCGTTGGCGATCCACTCGTAGGTAATCTTCAATCCTTCCTGCAGTTTGATCGAAGGTTCCCAACCCAATACTTTATTGAGACGAGTGTTGTCGCTATTGCGGCCGCGTACGCCTTGCGGTCCGCTTAGGTTGTGTGCTTTGACCACGCGTTTGCCGGCGATTCCCGCCACCATGTCGACCAGTCCATTGATCGTGATCAGTTCGTCGGTGCCCAGGTTCAACGGTTCGGTGTAATCGGAAGCCATCAAGCGGACCAGACCTTCGCAGCAATCATCTACGTACATGAATGTACGTGTTTGCTCGCCGTCGCCCCAAACTTCAATCGTGCCGCCGTCTTCAACCAAAGCTACTTTGCGGGAGATTGCGGCGGGCGCCTTCTCTTTGCCGCCGTCATAAGTTCCCAACGGACCATACACATTGTGGAAACGGACAATGCGGGTCGGGAATTTGAAGTCCTGATAGTAATAACGGCAGAGCTCTTCGGCGAACAGCTTCTCCCAGCCATAGCCAGGCTCGGGATCGGCGGGATACGCGTCTTCCTCACGCAATGGCGTGACGTCAGGGTTTTTCTGCTTGCCCTGTGCATAAACGCAAGCTGAGGACGAGAACAGGAAGCGGCCGACGCTGTTCTGCTTGCTGGCCTCGAGCATCTGCGCGTTAATCAGAATATTGTTGCGGGAAATGTCGGCGTGCGACGCAGTGATATAGCCGATGCCGCCCATGTCGGCAGCCAGGTTGTATACCTCGTCGATACCTCCGCGCGTTGCCATCAGGCAAGCATCGGATCGCCGCAGGTCGAGTACTTCAAACTCATCGCCCGCGCTCGGTTCATACTGCGGTTCCTTGATGTCGACCCCACGTACCCAATGGCCATCGCCCTTGAGACGCTTTACCAGATGATGTCCGATGAACCCACCTGCACCCGTAACCAGGACTCGCTTCTGTGTTTTCATTGAGTTTCCCCGAAAGTTGTTCTTACCAGATTTTCAAACTGTGCACTTTACTGTCCAAAATGGGAACCAACTGCATTTGGAGGAGTTTTTGAAGAATCTGCGCTAACTTATTGATATTGCTTGAGTTTCAGCATCTCAAGTGAAACGTTCCAAGCGAACTTCGGACCCAGCACCAAATACCGCCGCCATAAACGTCGCGGTTCCATCACTAGACGGAAAAACCATTCCATTCCGTGCTCCCGCATCCAGGCCGGAGCCTGGGTCAGCCGGCCCGGTATTCAGGTCGAACGCCGCCCCCACGCCCATCAGGACGGGGACATTGAGCTTCTCGCGGTGCTCGTACATCCATTTCTCTTGCTTGGGCGTGCTCAACCCAACCCACAAGATGTCTGCTCGGGAGTTATTAATCTTCTCGACAATATCCCGATCTTCCTCGGGAGTGACCGGACGGAAGGGCGGGGAATAGCACCCGGCAACTTGAAATCCCGGGAAGCGGTTGCTTAATGTTTCCGCAAGATGCTCAGGAACGCCTTCGGCTCCGCCGTAAAAATAATGGCGGTAACCCCTGCCCGCAGTCTCTTCGCAGAAGGCCATCATCAACTCTGGACCGTACACGCGGCGCTTCATCGAGTCGTATCCGCGCTGGCGTCCTGCCCAAACCAACGGCATACCATCGCTTACCACCAGGTCGGCGGTGTTCAGGATCTGTTTGAAGCGCGCGTCTTGCTGCGCTTCCATCACCCCGTGCATTCCGGTGACGGCAACATAATGGCAGCCTTGCTTTTCTTCGATCCAGCGCTCCATCTCGGCGACGGCATCGGGAATCTGCACCGCGTGCACGCGCACGCCCAGCAACTTAAACGACGCCACCGGATTCACTGCCAGCGTGCTCATGCCGTTACCTCTTGCGGTTGAGCGATCACGCTTTTGTAGATGTTCATTAGCATCGAATAATTCTTCTCGGCGGTGTATCGATTCTCAAACTCGCGTCGCGCTTCCTTACCCATCTCCCGCAAGCGCTCGGGATGCGACCATGCCCACTCAATTTTTTCCGCAAGTTCCTGGGGGGATCCGGGAGAGAAATGCAATCCTGTCCGTCCGTCGTCTACTAATTCTTGCAACGCGCCTAGCCGGGAAGCAATCACCGGTACGCCACAGGCGAAGGCTTCCACCATGCCCATGGGAAAATTTTCGTAACACTCGCTGGGCAGGATCATGAAACTCGATCCCTTAACGATTTCCTGCGCCTCGCTCCGCGGCACCCGTCCACGGAAGTCGATGCTGGTAATCCCTTTTTCCTCCGCCAGCTTTTTAAGGCCCTCACCAACCGGACCATCGCCGACTATCACCAGCGGAACGCGATTTCCCAACTGTGCCCACGCGGCAACTAGCGTCTCGAGGCCCTTTTCTTCGGAGAGACGCCCGACGAACACCGCATATCCGCCGCCTTGCGTTCGTTCTCCCGGATCAGGCTCGACGAAATTCGGCTTTACGTCGATCCGCTCTCCCGGCAGGCCGCCTGCGATGAACTTGCCGCGAGCAAAGTTACTCAGGGCGATGAAGCGGTCGATCGACTTCGTGTACGTGTGCTCTTGCCGGTGCACCGTCAGCATCACAGCCACGGTTGCCGTAGCTAGGCGGGATCCCCGGTAGCAGCCGTAACGCACGCCGCGCCAGACTCCGTGGTGCTCGCACTCTTCGCAAACATGTCCGTCGCGGAAGAAATTTGCTGCCGGACAAAGCAACCGGTAGTTATGCAGCGTTTGCACAACTGGAACGCCGGCTTCCCGGCACGCCGAATAAATGCTCGGCGAAATCATCATGAAGGTGTTGTGGATGTGAACCACTTCCGGTTCTTCCCGCTGCAACACCTCTAAAACCTGACGCCGGCTGTCGTCAGAGGAGATTGTGTTCTTGATCAGGGTCAGCCGCTGTAGTCCTGTGTACTGGTTGATCTCGTCGTTCGTCCGGCAGTAAGTCGCGACGTTGTGTCCCGCGCTTTCGAGCAGTTTCCGTTCCTGCTCGAAGACAACGTCTTCACCGCCCGGCTGTTGATACTTGTTGTGGACGAGCAGGATCTTCACGTGTCTGCGCTCTCTCCCGAATCGCGTCAATGCCGGGTTGAAGCATGGCCAAGGCTTGGCCGTTGGTCAAGTACGCAACTCCTTCGCGGCCGCCGACGTAATCCATGAGTTCCGCCAGGCCATCCCACAGGCCGTGTGCTTCAATCTCCCATGAATGTCCGTAAAGGTGCCAGACGCCACCGTCGCGCAGCACCCGATCGAAGGTGCGTTTGCCTAATTGTACCCATCCGTGAGTACCGCCCTTTACGTAATTAAGAAGACGGGCGGGGCGGCGTGCTTTCAGCGTGTTCTTCAAGTAGGTGAAGCCGCTATGCGGATACGCCTGCACCGTCGTCGGCATCTCGAAACGACCGAAACTTGAACGCGTGGCAAGCATCCGTGTAGTACGCGCGCCGTAATATCCGGTGTCCGCGAGACAACGCACCGTCGTGGGAGTGTAATGGCCGCCCGGATAGCAGAACATGCGCACCGGTTGCCCCACCATCCACTCCAGACGGTTCTTGCACTCGCGCACGACCGTCAACGTCTGCTCCCGAGACAGACTCGGCATGTGCTCGTGATCCACGCCGTGAGCGCCGATCTCAAAGCCCGCATCCGATAGCATACGCAACTCGCTTCGCGTAAGTGAAGGATGGCCTTGGAACGGCTCGATTGGGACATATAAAGTTCCCGTCACCCCACGAGCGTGGAGCAAATCCGCCAACTTTAAGTCGGCGCGGTCACCGTCATCCCAGCTTGTTGTGACAACCACTTTATTGTGTGACATGGATTTGGAGTCCTAGAACTTGGAAACAGGGGGTCCGGGGCTCTATCGCTCCTTCGCCATCATCTGTTGAAACTCACTATCCGAATAGCGCTCGTTATTCCAGGCAAAAGGCTTGTCGTTGGAATTGGCCTTGATCGTGTTGTGCTCCACCCGATTGCCCCATCCTTTAAAAACTTCGTCACTTACATGGGGAGCGGGTTTGATGATGCCGATTGCAATTCCGGTCTGCTGCGTAATGACGTTGTCGTGCACATAAAGATTCTTGATCACATAGGGCCGGTCTGAGCGGTACCGCTGCCGGTCTTCTTCGCGGTTGAGTTGGCGTCCAAGAATGCCGTTCTTACAGTTGGTGATGGTATTTCCGTAGACTTCGACATCCTGCGATTCCCCGATCAGGATGCCGGCATCGACATCGTGATGTCCGAATGTATTGTTGCCGTCTTCCCAGATCGTATTGTTACGGATGATGGCCTTGAAGCTGATCTCGTGAAAAATCCCCTCAGTGTTATTGGTGGTCCGGTTTCCTTCATACAACGTGTTGTTGTTGCTGATGTCGGTCCATAATCCGGGGCCAATATTGTCGTGCGAGAAGTTGTTCCTCACGACCAGATTTTCTGTCAGAACAAACTTTGCACCCCCCGATTCCCACCCGGGCCAGTATCCCGCGTAGTTGTTCTTGTACATCTCGTTGCCCTCGACCAGAATGTCGCGTCCGCTGCCACCCATGCCGGCTTCGCCATTGTGGTGAGTCTTGTTGTTCAGAACTTTCCATCTCGTGTTGGCACGAATTCCGGAAGCGTGATTGAAGCGGGTCTCGTTCTGTTCGACCGTCCACTCCTCGGCGTTTTTGCCGTCGATCGCTGCTTCTCCCGCAGGCTGGGCGTACTTTTCAATCACCAACCCGCGAATTGTTACACCTTTTGCATTTCCGGAGAACGCCTTGCGCGTCAAGCTCATCTCCACTTTTTTTCCGGTGGGATCGTCCGTCAAGTAGATTTCGCCGGCGGAAGCATCGGACCACCAGCGGCCCGCACCCAACTCTCCCTGTGTCTGCACTCGAACCAGCGGTAGCTCATCGACGAAAATGTCTTCGGGGTAGATGCACAGCGGATATTCCGGCTGACAACGTCCGCGATACTCGGCGTTGGGACCGCCTTGGCCGCCACCACCACCCTGACCGCCACCGCCCTGACGTCGTCCGCCTCCACCACCTCCGCCGCCAGCGGGCCAACCGAAGGGGCCAATACGAGGTCCACCAAACCCACCGCGTCCGCCGCCTTGTCCTTGCCCACGTTGTCCGCCACCACCGCCACCCGGCGTCTGCACCGCCGATCCGCGGCGCATGGCCTCGTCTTCATCAGGGTTGGTTCTACCGGCCGCTACCCAATAGTTTCCGCGCCGCTCGAAGCGCAGAACCTGCGCTCCCGTCAAAATCGCGCCATTGTCTCCTTCGAATACGTCACGATCCTTGGGGACAATCGAAAGCCCGCGATACAACCCAGCTTTGAAATGAAACACAGTCCCGGAGGAATTGCGGTCCACTATCTCCTGCACATTGTCGCCCGGTTGAAGGACGACTTCCTTGTCAGAACTTGCGCCGGATACCACGCGGCCGAAAGTCATCAACGATCCAAGTATTCCCAACGCAATAATCGATTGTTTCCAACCCAAAGACACCAGCGTGTGCTTCAACGTGCTCTCCGTTCGGCCTGGAGGTGGGGATTTGTCGTTTTCGAAGTTTAGCGCAGTTAGGTTCTGTGAAAGGAAGCTAGTGGATAGCGGTGTATTGCCAACTCGCCGGCGGATGTTCGAGCAATCGCGGTACGGCTTCCGCGATCATCTCTCCCACTTTCGCCGTTCCCACCGGCTTCATATGGGATAAGTCCTGAAAATAGGGACGAAGCTTGTCGGTCTGCTCTTGGTTCTTCAGCAACCCTTCTTTGCTCCGAAGGAGCGGAATGCCATGTGCCTCGGCAAAACTTCGGAACACTTTCTGATACGGTCCGGAATCGTCGTAGTTGTCGATGCGTGCATCATAACCGCAGAAGAGCAGGAATAACGGCTTTACCTGGTAAGCCTGCAGGTCATCAACAAACGCCTGAAGCTGACGGGCGTAAATGACATTTACGTCTTCCGGTGACAAGGATACGAAGTTCGTACCGGGAACCATGTTCCGGGTCATCTTGTCGTATCCCCAACGCGCCCAGTTCTCGACAATCACGTTGTAGAGCGCGAAGGTACGAAGGAAATTCTTCACGTGGACACGATCTGCAAATTCAGACTTGGTCTTTTCGTCGCTGCCCACTAGATGTCCCAGGCGACCTTCGTTGAAACTGTATCCGACGATCACTACATCGGGATGAAGACCCTTTGCCCAAAGGTAGAGAAATTTCTGGTGCTCGAAGCTGATTGGATAAGCGTTGACGCCGCCGTTCGCCACTGTGTACCGACCGGGAAACTTCAGGTCGAGCGCATTTTTCAGCCTTGCAGGGTAGGTGTCTGCATCACCCAATCCGTACCCATAAGTTACTGAGTCACCCAGCGCCAGGATCTTTGTTGTGCTGCCAAGTAGATCCAGGGTTCCCCCACGTAACCCGAGGTCGTTCGTTTTCGAGCTACTGAGCGAAACCTTTTCTGTGTACTCCTGATTCGGTACCGGAGTGAAGAGCAGATTTCCTTGGCGTTCGTAAAGTAGGGCCCGATGATACCTGGCCGTGCGTAGAACAAATTCCACAGTGGCCAGCATCAACACAACCAGCATCAATGAGCGAAACCATCGGGAAAACAGAAATGATTTCAGGTTCTGCTTTCCCTCCGATGCGACCACGTAAGTTAGAAACAGGGTCGCAATCGTGGGAACAACGTTGAGCCAGTCTTTATGAATGTCAGAAGCGATGAGCCGATTGCAACCCACCACAACGAGTGCCAGAACCGAAAGCGAAGCTTTCCACGGAAACGCTCGAACCTCGACAGCCTCAAGAGTTGCGGAACATTCTGATGCTCGGGTCCCGGTCATAACCGCGTCTTCGGAGGAGTATGCATACTTCCGAATTGTAAGTGCGGCTCATCGAATCACCGATGTGACGAACAACCCAAATTCCAGAAAACGCGACCCGAATCGGGAAGAGCTATCCGCGGCTCGATCCTAGGCTGGTCGCGAAAGCAGGATAGGCGCGATACGTTTCGGTCGCCCAATAACGGCGTCTCAAGTATTCCGCGAATCCGAGCGGAATCCAGAACGACAGTGGGCAATGCCAGGTGAAGTCAGTGCTAAAGATGGTACGCGTGCAGACCACCGAGAATACGCCGATAGCCTCGAGCGCCAGTTGCCGCTCCAGTGGACTCAGGGAGAAATCGCGAACATACCGAATCAGATTGCCCCAACCCAGCGCCAAAGTGGCTACTAATGGGATGATACCCGCGAAACCGGTGCCCACCAGAACCTCTACCCAGTCGCTGTGCATACTGCCGATGTTATTACCGATCGCGCCCATGATCAGGAATCGGCCGGCAGCCCACGCCCCGAATCCTGTCAGCGGTGCATCGGTGAATTTCTTCCAGGCAAATTCCCACCACTGGATGCGGCCGGTCAACGTCGCCATTTCCGCAGGAGTCTGGCCGCGTCGTAAATAGTCATACAAGATGCCCCCCGACCCGGTGATCACGATGAATAACACCGAACCGACGACGATGACCGTTCCCAGGCGAACCCTGCCAGAGAACAAAAAGATGAAGAAGACGCCGACGCCAAATCCCAGAATCGCAGAGCGTGTCTGCGCGAAAATCATCGTAGTGAAGGACGCGAGAAACATCCAGCTGTACCAACTCTTCATCACGCGATGCCAGCCCTTCACCGGCAATAATCGCGCCAGGGCCACACAACACAGCAGGGCTGAGTATTCGCCCACGCGGTTTGCGGAAACGTCAGGGAAGACGCCGCTCAACTGCACCGGGATCAATCCAATGCCCGACTCGCCGTATTCCATCTGCTTGGTCAGCGCGATATCGGGCCATAGCGCGGCGCCCAACCAGCACATGCCCAGCAGAATTCCGTACCACATCCACGTCCAGTCAAATAAGTGTTTGAACTCGTCAGGAGTCTGGATGACGGCCAGTACTGCGGCCAGCATGGCTACGTCTACGGCATACTCGCAAGCCTTGTAGAGCGTCCACTGCCAGTAGATTGACCAGAAGCAAGAGCACAAAGCGGCCAGGACAAAGAGCATCAGGGTCCCGGGGATTCCCCGAAACCATGATCTGAGCCAGTCTGTGCGACGTGTGAACAAACGGTAGAGCAAAATGGAGCCGACTACAGTCACTGTGACCAGACGAACCGCGGCAAATGTGTCCACAGGTTCGGCGCGGATTTCGCTGATATCGCGCTTGCGCCATGTAAGCATGCTTAGGAAGAGCAGGGCCCACAGGTAGTGATACCAATAAAGATTCTTGAAGAGAGTTTTGCCGGTCTGAACTGCCTGTTTGAACGCAGTCCACCCGTAAGCGATGAGCACCGGCACAATGAAGAACGAAGCGAAGGCAATCATTTCCGCATAGCGGTGGCTATGCTTCTGCAGGACGCCCGCGACGGTCACAAGAAACAGCCCTAGCACCAATCCCAAGGCCGCGAAACCAAAGGGCACCAGCAGAGGAAACAACTTATCTGTGCGCTCCGTCGTCCTGTTCACTCTTTGATCCAACATAAACTCCTTCTGGGGCCCACAAACTTATCGCTAATCGGCGCTGGCGGCGTTCGGCGTCAGCACATCTTCGAAGGAAGACCCAAATCTCAGGCGAGTCAGCATTGTACCCGTCTTCTCTTCGATTCTCAGTAACTGCTCAGGGGTGAGTTGCTCTCTCCAGCCGCCCACCGTACCTTTCCGGACGAAGCGACTTTCTCCCTCGACGGACTTCCCGAGCTGCGGACTCTTGTCTTCCTTGGCGCGCATCTTCTGGAACTCATTATTCTGAACTGCCCTCACGATCATCTGTCGGTCTACGTCGACTCCGAGGAAGTCCACGATGCGCTGCAGGTAGGTCTGCGTGTCCTTGCGCAGATCGCGATAGCGCACAACCAACAGATTCCCGTTGCCAGCCAGTGGGGAATCGATCCATCCGCGCACATGCTCCTGCCACGATCCATAGCCTGTCGCGGTTCCATTCAAAAAGTCCGTCAGATAGTCATCAAACGTTCGCTCGATGCGTCCCAGCGCGTTCTGGTAGGCATACTCGGAGAGCACCACGTCGCGAACATCGCGCACCACATAGACGGCCCGCTTGTAAGCGGGACGAAAGGGCTCATGAGTCTTGATCAGCCGGCCTTGATTGGGCAGAAGAGGAGTCGCGTCGGCGTGCATGCCGACGTCGGGAAGCATGCGGTTCACATTGTCGAATCCAGCGTCGTTCTTGGTGAGCGTTTCGAATAACAGGAAGCGTAACCACGTGCTCCCCGACCGCGGGTAGGACGCCACGAACACATCCTGATCTTTCACCCCGCGGTGCCGCGCCCAAACCAAAGGCACGCGCAGACTGCTTTTCGAAAGTTGGTAACGAAGTCGCTTGAGCATCGCTTGCTTTCCTGAACCTTGAAGATTTCCTAGTACCGGTACCAACTCACCAGATAGGCCACCCAGCTCCCGACCGCGCGCCGCATACTCCGCCACGGAGAGCGCGGAGATACCGGTATCGCGTTTTGTCGTATCGCCTGTGCCATGACGTCCTCTTATGCGGTTGCGAATTCTCCGACATTGACTTCCGGGGGAAACGCCAGCGGGTAGCCCATTCTCTGCAGCACCGCTCCGGCTTGTTGATCCACCAACCGCAACTGCTCTTCGCTGAATTTTTCACGCCACCCGGCCACGGCGCCTTTGCGAACAAAGCGGCCTTCTTCGCCTTTGCTCTTAACCAGGGTCTTCGAGGCTTTTTCCTTCGCCTGCATCCTCTCAACCGAGTTATTCGTGATCGCTTCGCGAATGCGGTCGAGATTCACCGGAACTCCCAGGAAGTCGACGACCTTAGCGATCGCCGGCTCGGGATTCTTGCGCATCTCTTCGAACTTGATGATCAGCAGGTTGCCATTCCGCGCCAACGGGGAATCAAGCCATGTGGGCAGATGCTCCTGCCAGGCTCCGAATCCGCTTAGACGGCCTTCGAGGTACGCGGCTACATATTCATCGAAATTCGCCTGATACAAACCCAACTCGCGCTCGCGCGCGTACTGCGATAACACGACGTCGCGGAAATCGCGAATCAAGTAGACTGCCCGCTTGTACTCGTTGCGGTACGGTTCATGCGTTTTAATAAGACGTCCGCCGTTCGGCAGTTCCAGCGTCGCCCGCGCCTGAATCCCCATCTCTGGGATCACGAAATTGATGTTATCGAAACTGGCTGACTCTTTCGCCAACACTTCGGTGAGCAGGAAGCGCGTCCACGTGTTTCCCGACCTGGGGTAGGAAGCGAGGAAAACGTCGCTCTCGTCGAGGCCGCGGTGCCGCAGCCAGATAAGCGGCGCGCGAACCTTGGTTCGCATGATCTTGTGACGTATCCGCCGGAATCTCGAAACCATAGTGTTCGTCCCAAGCAATTCTGAAAACGAGAAAACTTCAACTACTCACACCCGTCCAACTGAGGAGCCCGAAGGAATTTCTGAGGGGATACTTCGGGGCGCGCGGCCAGTAATCTAATACAAGGTCGCGGCGGGGAGAATCACTTCGTCGGGGGCAGACGAAAGACTTCAGGAAGCGTCGCAGGTACAAGCCTTACGCCGCTCCAGATCCTTTTAGTACCGCCGGAATGGTCCGGTACAAAATCTTCACGTCCAACCAGAGCGACCACTTATCGATGTATTGCATATCCAACTCCATCCATTGTTCAAAAGGGATGGAACTGCGGCCGTTAATCTGCCACAGGCAAGTGATGCCCGGGCGCACGCTGAAGCGCCGCCGCTGCCAGTCTTTATCGAAGCCCTCGTAGTCGCGCACCGGAAGAGGTCGCGGCCCCACCAGGCTCATCTCGCCGCTCAAGACGTTCAGCAACTGCGGCAGTTCGTCGATGCTGGTCTTGCGCAGAAACTTTCCGATCGGCGTGATGCGCGGATCGTTCTTGATCTTGAACACCGGACCTTGAGCTTCGTTGAACTTCTCCAGTTCTTTCAGCTTCTGCTCGGCATCGATCACCATCGTGCGGAATTTGTAGATCTCAAAGATGCGCTTGTTCGTGCCCAGACGCCTCTGCCGGAAAAACACTGGACCGGGCGAAGTCAACTTGATCATCAGCGCCGTGACCAGCAGCAGGGGAGAGAGTCCGATCAGCAGCATGGCAGACAAAACGAAATCCATTGCCCGCTTCACGACGGCCGGCCAATCTTCGTGGGCTCCGGTCGACGACATGGTGATAACCGAATCGCCGGCGAAATCTTCAGCCTTCGTGCGCGCCAGCTTCAGATCGAAAATGCTCGACGGGAAGCGCACGATAATTCCTTGCTCTTCGCACATGGCGGTGATTCGCGCCGCCTGGAAATAGCAGGACTTCACCGGCAATCCCATGACAACTTCATCGACTACGCTCTGGCGTAACAGAGTCGTCAGATCTTCAAATCCTCCGGCAAGCGGATAGCCCGTCTTGTGGAATTCCTCAGTTCCGGCCCACTCTTCATCGACGAAGCCGACGATGCGATATCCCAATTCCGGTTTGGCCTCGAGTTTCCGCGCAAAGGCCACGGCCCGCGGGTTCGTGCCCGCAATCAAGATGCACCGCAAATTACGGTGATGGGTACGCAGACGTCCGAGGAAATAACGCAACAGCAAACGGCTCAGAATTCCCGGCCCGATTACCAGTACCCAGAACACCAGGAGAAAAAGACTGTTGACCATGTCGATGTGGAACAGCACCGCCATGGTTCCCAGGATGATAGTCCCGGTCGTATTGGCCTTCACTACATCGAAAAGTTCAGAAGCGCGCGACGACAACCGTTTCGAGTGATAAAGGCCGAAAGCCGAAAAGATGATGTGCCAGATAACAAGAAACGCCAGGAATAACGCAAGATTCGCGACCTTCACCCGCATCGACAGAAACTGCGTAAATGACATGCCGCCGTGTTCCCGCAACACCGGCAGAGTGGCGAGCGCGAACGCGCACACCATCAGCGCCAGGTCGAAGAACTTAAACAAATTGAGGAGTATCCGTCGTCGAATCGTGCCCACAGGAAATTACCTCGTTGCTGAGTACTTCCTACTGAACAGCAGATTGTATTTTTTGACGAACTCGGTTGAGGCGTTGCGGCAATGGCCGCGGTACGCTGCGCGCCGTGCTCTGCGCCGGAGGAATAGCTTGAACGTGAGTTTCGCCACTTCGGCGTCCCATGCTGATGTATTCGAGCCCCGCTTTTTCTACCGTTTCTGCCCGGTAGATGTTGCGGCCGTCCACCACGATCGGCATGGCCATCGCTTCGCGCATCTTCTTTAAGTCAAGCTTGCGGAATTCGTCCCACTCGGTCAGCACCAGCACAGCATGCGCGCCGCGGGCCGCTTCATAAGCCGATTTGCAATAAGTCACGCGCCCAGGTTGCTCCGGAAGTTCGCGCTGCGTGTTCGGCATCGCCTCAGGATCGTACAACCGCAGGGAAGCGCCATCCCGCATCAGCGCTTCAATCACCTTGAGGCTCGGTGCTTCGCGAATGTCGTCCGTCTTAGGCTTGAACGCCAGACCCAGCACAGCAATGGTTTTGCCCGACACAATCCATAGCGCCTTGCGCACTTTGTTTAAGTAAATTTCGATGCGATGGTGATTGATGCGCTCGACTTCGCGGAGCAGGGAAGTATCGGCACCGTGTTCCTCTCCCAGGTGGAGGAACGCTCGCAAATCTTTTGGGAAGCAATAACCGCCGAATCCGATGCCTGCTGAAAGGAACTGCGTTCCGATGCGGGGATCGAGTCCAATGCCTCGCGCCACACTGTCCACGTCCGCTCCCACGGCCTCGCAAATATCCGACACCATATTGATAAACGAGATCTTTGTCGAAAGGAACGCGTTGGCGGCGTGTTTGATCAGTTCCGCGGTCGTGGGATTGGTCACCACGATGGGACATTGCAGCGGACCGTAAATGGTCTCCAGAAGTTTGCGAGCGCGTTCCGAATCGACGCCGATCACGATGCGATCGGGATGAAAGAAGTTCTCGATCGCGCGGCCTTCCTGCAGGAATTCCGGGTTGGACGCAACGTCAAACTCAGGCAGCGCATTCAGCGTCGCTGGTTTGTTCTTGCCGCTTCCATTGAGATGGCCGTTCGAGCCCACGCGTGCATGACGAACCACCGTGCGCTTGATCCACTGCGCTGTGATCGCCGGAACCGTGCTCTTCTCGACGATCAACTTGTATCCGTTCAGATTCGCGGCTACGGTACGGGCGATCGATTCCACCTGGCTGAGGTCGGCCTTTCCGCTCTCGCCTTGCGGAGTTCCCACGCAAACGAAAAGCACAGTCGCGTCCGCCACCGCTTTGCCCACATCGCTCGTAACCTGAAATCCCTTGCCTAGATGCTTCGTAAGCAGAGGCTGCATCTCTGGTTCGTAGAAAGTGACTTTGCCATCCTGCAACACTTTAATTTTGCTGGCGTCGTCATCGGCGCCGATCACCTGCCAACCCAATTCGGCTAGGCCCAACGCAGTTGGCAACCCCACGTGGCCCATTCCCAAGACTGCAATCTTGATCGCTTTTTGCTTGCTCGCCATTTTCACCTGGGACCTTTAGAACTCTGGGACTTGGTTTGGTAATGCAGATTGGTAAAGCAAAACTTAACGGTTGGTGTTATGCGGCTTCCACTTCGTATCCGGAAACCCTGATTGCAACCGCGCGCTGAATCAAATCGACGGAAACCACCAGGCTCAGATCGGGGTTCACGCCTACCAGAACTCCTTCGACGCCATCCAGCGATCCGCCGCGGATCCGAACTTTTTGATTCACGCTCAAGAAAGGGTGCGCCGTTATCGGCACTCTCTGGTTCACCAACGCCTGCACGGCTTCAATCTGATTATCGGGGATCGGCGTGCCTTTTCCCTGGTTCCCAACAAAACTCGAAATGCCGGACGTGCGCAGAATCGAAACTCGTATTTCAGGAACGGTGAGCGTATTCACGAACAGATAGCCGGGAAACAGGGGAACTTCAACTTCCTTATCGCGATCGCTCCAGTGATGAACCTGTGTGGCGAGAGGCAGGAAGCAGTAGATCCCTTTGTCGCGAAGTTCAGCGGCCGCCTTCTTTTCGTGACGGGATCGCGTCTGCACGGCGTACCAACGGGGCCCTTCTATACTCACCGGCACTGGTTGACGATCCGTGATGCACTCAGTCTGCACAGCTCCGCCCTCTCAGTCCCATTTAGGTCCTGCGTTAGTTCCTTGACTGCCAGCTTTACAGGCTGGTCCTGTTGGGGGGTCCGAAATCCAAGCTTTTACAAACGGTCGTACAAATTCTGTGGAATGGGGAAAGTGCGCTTGTTCAGCACTGCACCCAGCAAATTCACATTCGCGTTCCGAATGCTGGCGATAACGTTACGCGCCGTTTCCCGCTTGGTGGCATTTGACTGCAAAACCAAAAGCAATCCGTCTACCATGCGACCCAACACCAGGGCGTCGGAGGAGCGGTTTAGTGCCGGCGAATCGACCAGCACATGATCGAATGCCTGGTTCAGTTCAGCCATCCGCGCCCGCATTCCATCCGATCCGATCAACGCCTGTGCACTCGCGATTCCCGATCCGCTGGGTAGAACCCACAGATTGGTGCCGGAGATATGCTGAGCAAAGTTATGAACTGCGCCGGACTGGGTAATCGCTTCCGCCAGTCCAATGCTGTTGCTGACGTCGAAATACTGGTGAATGGAAGGATTGCGATGGTTTGCATCCACGACGCAAACCGAACCGGGCGCGGTCGCTGCCAGATTCTCCGCGGTGGCGGCGCAGACCGAAGTACAGCCATCGCCTGGATCGATGCCCGCAAACAGTACCGATCGCGGAGCATCCGGAACGCGGAACAGACGCTGAATCAGTCGCGTGACTTCTTCTTGACCGACTACGCTGGGACGAACCCGGTTTACGGGCACGGGACCCACAGCGGTCCCGCGCTCCATTTCGACATTCTGCAGTAACTCGAAAGCCTTACTCAACGTGTCCTCCCCCTGGTGCTCGTCGTGAAACTGATCAGTGTCCGTTCTTCGGCGTGCCGGCGGTCACTTCGTGACCGTTGGCTGGAATCGAAGCGAACACTGGAATGTCGAGATAATCCTTGACTTCATCGGGAGTGCGGAACGACGGATCAAGATAATCGGCCGTCAACGCTACGCCCACGCTCAGGAATGCCGCCACCATGAAACTCAATAGGATCAGCACCAGCGGAGAAAAGGTCGGTAACGCGGGCCACGTTGGACTCTCGTCGAGCACTACGTTCGATACTCGTCGTGCATCCATCATGTCCTGAATCCGAGCCTGCTCGCGCTTCTGCAGGTAGAGAAGGTAGTTGCCCTCCGCCGCCTTTACTTCGCGAGTCAGATCGTCTTGCGTCACGCCCTTGGCGTTGTAGCTCGCTGCTTCATCGTGATAGAGCTTCACATTGTGCGCGATCGCGCCCGCTTCCGCCTTCATCGATGGCAACTGCTCGCGAGCCTGGACCAACTGTTGCAGTACCCATTGATAGGAGGGGTTCACGTCCATCGTGCTCTCTCCCACCTGTTCATGGTTCTGCGCCGCGATCATGTCCTGTGTCTGCTTGATCTGCTTCTCCACGTCTTGCACCAGGCGGTAGCTCTGGTCGTAGCGGAACGTGTAGTCGGTGTAAGTGTTCTGCAGGACATTCAATTGCGTCTTCAAGTTCGACAGTAAGTTGGTGTTGTCGGCGTTCTTGGTTTCGGTTTCAACTCGCTTGGGTAGGGCGTTTTGCTGTTGCTCCAAAGCGGCGATCTGCTCGCGCGTCTGTTCGATCTGAGTCTGCGTGTTCCGCAACTGCGCCAGGAACTGGCTGCCTTGCGTCACCGCGAGTCCGGCTTGCGTGCCGGCGGCAACCGCATCCTGCGTGTTTTCAAATTCCAGCAGCTTCTTCTCGGCGCCGATCAGCTTCAGCCGGTAATCCTCGGTTTGTTGTGCGAAGAAATCGAACATCTTCGGGGGACGGTTCACCATGTCGCGCTTCGCCATATAAATGTCGGCGAGGCTCGCGATCACGCAACCGGATTTCACCGGATCTGTCGAGCTGTAAGAAACCTGAATGTTGTTGGCGTCTTTCACCGCCGTCACTTCCAGTTTTGCCGCCAGCTTTTTCACCGCGTCGGGGAACTTGGTTTCCTGGTAGCCCGGAATCAGATCGGTGATCTTCTGCGCCACTCGCGACGGCAGGGAAGTGCCCTGAACCAACATTGGGCAACGATTCACCACCTCGCGCAGCACGTCCTGGCTCATCAACAGTTCCACTTCGCTGTTGATCTCATTGGTCGAGACACCACTCGGACCGGCGGAAGCGCGCGGATTGTTATCAGGAGTGATCGCCTGATCCACGATATCGGTGCGCAGCAGGAACTCCATGTCGGACTCATAGATGACTCCGAAGAAGAACACCGCGATCAAAATGCCCAGCGTGCTCCAGAGGAAAACCTTCTTGGTCAGTTCGCGACGACGGAAAAGCAGAGCCACAAACTCTTTCACCACGGACGAACCGGGTTTCACGCCTTTGACCGTGTTTCCGTTTCCATTTCCGTTGCCGTTATGGCCGTTGCCGTTTTGGTGTAGCTCTTCCATGAATGAATTCCTCTCTGCCTTCCGTTTTCAGAACGGTTTCAGAACGCCAAAGGATAGTTGCCAAAGAAGCCAGCCTTGATGAAGTCCGAGAACGGCGTCAACCAGGGCTGCGTCTTGGAAATAAAGTTCTTGGGTACATAGATCATGTCGCCCGGCTCCAGGTGAATGTCTTCCGACAGGTTCCCGGAATTCAACATGTGCTTCAGATCGACCCGCCGACCTTCCACCCACTCGTTGTTAATGCGACGGTACAAGATCACTTGCGAATGCTTGGCGTAGGAAGTGAAACCGCCGGCCAGAACCACAGCCTGCGCAATCGTGGTATCGCCCTGGAATACATAGCGACCAGGATTGTGTACTTCGCCGCCGGCGATGAAATAGGCGGGAACGATATTGGTCGGAAGCACCGTGATCACGGGTTCATGAAGCAGCTTGCTGTAAGCTTGCTGCAGAGCTTCGGTGAGCTGCGGGACCGTCATTCCTTCCGCTTTAATCTGCGGGATGTTTCGCGGAATTACGTAGCCATCGGGCTGCACTTGCAAGACTTGGTCATACTCGGGAGTGAACAGGAAGTTGATGTTAAAGGTGTCGGTCTTGTTGATGCGGTACCGCGGATCGCGTGTCTGCAGCTGTGGCACCGAGTTCGTCTGCCCGTTGCTGCCCATCATCTGATTCGCTGGCGCTGCGGGAGTCGAGCCGTCCGTTGCAGGCGCTGGATTCGGGCTAGTCATTGTGCTTTCGGCCGCGCTCTGCCCGGCATTCTGCTGGTTCACCGGCATGGCGCTATTCGCTGGCATCGCGCCATTTGCCGGCATGGCGCCGTTCATCGTAGCCGGCGCTTGCAATCCGTTTTGCGGACCGTTCCCCGCGGGTGCCTGCTGGGCCACGCTGCTATACATCGCCACCAGCAACAGCAAAAATCCGATGCACAATACACGGCTCGGTCTCATCCGGCATTCTCCTAATAAGGTTTCTTTATGAACGGCACACTGAAAAGCCAGACTGGGTACCAACGCAAACTTTCACCCAGACTTTGTAAGCCCACGGCTTCCTGACACCCCATCCTCAGGAAGTCCGCCCCAACTGTTCACTTCTCACCGTACGGCCAGTGCCGGCGGGCGAGAATGCGCATCTAAACAGCTTCTGCTCCTGGACTTACAATCTGCAGCTCTTCTCCTGGAGCAAGCAGGCTGCCATTGCCACTCCTGTCACCATGCCTGCTATGGCACCGCAAATTACTGTAAAAAAAGGCGCTTGCGACCTCTCCGGGAGCCTCTGTGAATCCTGAGTCAGGGGTCAGCGCAATTTTTTGCACAAACAGTAAAAGGGGCTTGGTTCCTTCCACCACAGGAGAACCCCTTCCCACCAAGCAGTAGGGATAATGCACCGAATTGCCGCGGAACGCGAGCGGTCTGATGACCCGGAGTAAGACTTCTCTAGACAGCTTAGACCCATCAGAACTAAGGGCCTACAGTGCGCGCGAACGGGGACACCCTCGCTGTTGGCAACTGCCGATCCATCGCAAGCACCAAAGTGTATGCAAGAATCACGAGGGGAATGCGAACATTCCCTGGCTCGACGTTAGTTGTTTGGTTCGTAGCCAAAACATACTTCACAGATTCGGGTTTAAATCAGATGGATATCTTTCGCTTGAGGTGACCTCCCCTATGGGTACTGCACGGTCCGTGATGCGCCGGCGCCTGGTGCGGGCCGGATTTCTTCTGGCTCTCGCAGTCCTGCTGACCACCGCCGTGTTGCTCGTCGCCTGCGGAGGTGGCTCGACCTCAAGCAATACTCCGACGCCACCTTCGGGCGCGCCCAATCAATTGGGAACCGCAGCGGCCGTGCCGGTCTCCTGCCCGCCTTCGACGACCATTCCTCCCGTCGCCGGTTCAGCCTGCTATACCGTTACGATTTCTTGCCCCAGCGTTGCAACCTACGCCGCTGACATCAAAGTCACGCAGCCGTCCGGTGCTTCTGTCGGCACTGTCATTTACACCACTGGCGGAGGCGGGAACCAGCTTTACGAAGACCAGTTCGTTTATGGCAACGTAGCCATCAACAACATCGTTCAAGCCAACTACACCGCCGTGCAGACCGATTTCAACGACACCAACTTGGGCAGCACTGGTTGGCTCGACGGCCCCGGAGGGCCACTACTTCTTTCCTGTCGCTGGGCGACCCTGGCGCAATGGGTTTCCACGAACGTGCGCAGTTCAGGCACTGCTTTCTGCGCCACCGGCAATAGTGGCGGTGCCGGCGTTATTGCCTATGCGCTATCACGCTTTGGAGAAGATTCGCTCTTCAACTACGTGCTGCCCACGAGCGGACCTCCGTTCAGCAATATCAACGACGGATGCCGCTGCAGCCAGCAAACCATGCAGACCACAAACTGTGCGGGGGTGCAGGCTACGTGCTATGGCACCGATGCCAATCTGTTTCTCGATCCTGCATACGGAAATACCGATTGTTCCAACGGCGCCGCGACTCCCGACACCGCGCAATGGGCGGCCGACAGCATCGTCTCTTCTGACGGTAAGTCACAATTGAACTACAAAATCCCTGTGCACTTTATTTTTGGTGCGCAGGACGTGGGTTCGGGCGCTGCGTTGGCTGTACTTTGGGAGAATGCGATCACTTCGAATCACAGTTTCGAATGTATAGCCGACGGTCCGCATAAAATTGCAGACGTTCTTGATGGAGCCCAGGCTGTAGCTAGCGATCTGATCGCGAACTGTCACTAGCCATCTTTCGCAACTGACAAATCCCGGGCTCAGCCTCGCCCGTGTTAGTTTTCTTCAGTCCCACTTCGTCTTTGTGAAATGAGGCTCTCCATCAGTGTTTTCGCGGGGTGCAATTTCTTTCATCTTGACACAGGCATCACGACAGTAGAAACTTCTTAGCCCAGAGCCGTTGTCGGTGATCTGCTGTGCCGTCCCTCCCCTTAGACGATGCCGTGTGCGCAACCATTAGGAGTTTACCCATGAAGGCCAACAAAGGTGTCCTTACTGCTCTATTGCTCATAGCTATGCTGTTTTTCCCCTTGTTCGTTGCGCAGTCAGCGTCTGCGCAGGTGACCCTGACGTTCTACATGTTGACGGCGCCGCATGCTGCGCTGGGCGCCCCAATGCAATTTCAAATCACGTTGACCAACACCGGCACTACATCGGTCACTCTGACTGATAAAGTCACATTGCTCGATCCCAGCAATACCAGCTACATTCTTCTGAGCAGCACTCCGACTCTTGCTCCTGGCCAGGTGCTCGGAACTCCTGGAACTTTCACCACCAGCAATTTCACTAGCGCGACCGGAGCTTTCAACCTGCAGGCGGCCACTTTCGACAGCTCTGGGCACATGTTGATGTCGAAGACGCTTCCGCTTACCGTCGTAGCCGTCCCCGCCAACGGCATCTACGCCAGCATAGGCGGACGCGGGCCCAGCGCACTGCGCCGATCGGCTACACCTATGACTTCTCGACTGTCGTGGCCAATCTCAGCGCCTCAGCGATGACTCTGCAGACGCAAGTGATATTGACCTTGACCAACGCCACCACCGAGATCATCAAGCCCGGAGCCGGGTATCAACTTCAACGCCGGCGCGAATAGCATTACGCCGTTGACCGCAACCACCACCCAGTTCTCCGCAGCGACCGGCACCTATTCGGTCACCGTGAATGTGATGGACAGCAGCGGAAACATATTGGCGACCGACATCAGCACTTTCATGCGCAACGGGTTGCCGGCAGGTTTCGCCACTATATTCAAAGACAAATCAACTACCGCCGGAATTAACTCTCCACGCGCTATTCCTACATTGCCTCCCGGTTGCGGAAGCTTCCCCGACTTCAATTCGGGTAATTCCGGCGCAGCCATTGCCGACTACGACGGCGATGGTTTCGAAGACATCTTCGTTCCCGGAGAAGCGGGCGACAGCCACCTATGGCACAACAACCATAACGGCACCTACACCGACATGGCTTCCACCGCTGGAATTCCCCTCACGGCGGCGGCTTCCCTTAGCGGCGCAACCTTTGCGGATATCGATAATGACGGCCATCCGGATCTCTTGATTCTCGGCGGCCCGCAAGCGACCAACGTCGTTCTGCACAACAATGGAAACGGAACGTTCACCGACATCAGCGCCACTTCGGGCCTTGCTGGATCCCCTGTCAATAACTTCAGCGCCAGCTGGGGCGACTACGATAACGATGGCTACCTCGATGTGGTGATCGTCGACCATGCCGACTGCTCGGGCAAAAACAGCGGGGTCCACCTCTATCACAACAACCAGAATCTCACCTTCACCGATGTCACCAGTTTTCTCGGCACCACCAAGATCAGCGGCCGCGGCTTGACAGCTCTCTTCGTCGACTACAACCAGGACGGCCTCGTCGACATTATGGTGGGCAACGACCAGGGCTCTAACTTCGGCGCGAACGTCCTGTGGCAAAACGGCGGCTCTAACGGCAGCGGCGGATGGATCTTCAACGATGTTTCCGCTACGAGCGGATTTGGCATCGGCATGGCCGCCATGGGCATGAGCGTCGGCGATTACAACCGCGACGGTCAGTTCGATATCTATCTCACCAACTTCAACAACCTGCCGAACCCGCTGAACAACATCCTTCTCGCAGGCTCGTCGAGCGGTGTCTTCATTCAGAATCAGGGCGACCAGCAAGGCGGAGCTCACGCCAAGCGCTCTACCGTTCCCTGTGTCAGCCCTCCGGGAGGTCAGGCCAGCTCCGTGACTTGGGGCGGCGGCTTCATGGACCTCAATAACGATGGTTGGGACGACATCTTCATGGCAGGTTCCGGCGCTGGCGCCAACGGCTGCACCGAACTGCAAGTGAACACCACCGTGTTGATGAACTTGAAAGGTGTATTCCTCGACCTGGGAGATGTTGCCGGTACCAACGGATCGCAGAAAGCCGGCACGTCTCCGACCGCCGTCTTCACTGATTTCAACAACGATGGGTTCATGGATGTTTTCCAGGCGCCATCGAATGGTCTCGACCATCTCTTCGTCAACACGCCCAACACCAGTCACTGGTTGCAAGTGAAGCTCGTCGGCACCGTCAGTAATCATGACGGTATCGGAGCCCGCTTGGTGGCGAGCGTCGGCGGCGTCAACCTGATCAAGACCGTCGTAGATGGCGGTACCTATCAAGGGAACAGCACGTTGACCCAGCAGTTCGGATTGGGAACTTCCACCCAGGCCGACACGCTGACGATCTATTGGCCGAGCGGCATGATTCAAACGCTGACCAATGTCGCCAGTAACCAGAAAATGACGATTACTGAACCGTGAGTGAATGCGGGCTCCCCCGGGCCCGCTTAGCTTTTAGCTATGAAGGAGCCCTTATGAAGCGCTGGAATTCCTCGCTTTTGCGCGGTGCGAGTTTGACGGTCGTGTTAATTGCCACCGCAGCCACACTGCTTTCCAACTTCGGCTCTCTTCATCCCTCCGGTGTCAAAGCCCAAAGTGCGCTCGGCGGAGCTTTGCCCGGCCTTACAAGCGGCCAGCTGAGTCATTTCACCATCGGGCAGACACAGTTCAACTTTCCCTGGGATCCGGTGCACGGCCTTGGTCCCGTTTTCACCCAGACCAGGTGCAATCTCTGCCACATCAAGACCGCTACGGCCGGTCCGGTCTCCGGCGGATTCAATGGCGACTCTTCCTTCTTCAACACTTTCTTCGGAAAGCTTAATAGCGACGGCAGCTTCAACCAGTTGACGAATGAAGGCGGACCGTTGCTGCAGAAATTCAGCGTCAACAAGTTCATTCCAGGGTGTCCATTGCCGGGTGAGTTTGTGCCCTTCGATGCCACCATCGTGGCCAAGCACATGCCGCCCCCGCTATTCGGCGATGGCTTGATCGACTCGATCGACGACAACGCCATCCTTGCGAACGTGGGTTCGAAAGGATTCGGAATTAACGGCGTCGCTAACATGGTCGCTGACTATACCGGCAAGGTGCGCCCGGGACGATTCGGTCTTAAGTCCCAATTCGCTTCGCTGATGCAGATTACCGCCCTGGCCTTCGGCCACGATACCGGCATTACCAATCCCATTTCGACGACCGAAGATCTTCCCCAAGGAAACCCCATTCCCGGAGCGTGCATCAAGCGTCAGGAACTCAATGATCCGCTCGGGGCCGAAACCGTTCAGATCTTCGACTTCCTCGTTTATCTCGCGCCCGTTACTCCGGGAGCTGGCAATGCCAATGGCCAGGCCTTGTTTACGACCGTGGGCTGTTCCTTGTGCCACAACCCCAGCTTTCCTACCGATCCGGCCGTGATGATCCCGTCTGATCTTGCTGGACACTTCAACGGGCCGATTACCGCGCTCAGCAGCCAGACCGCAAATCTCTACTCCGATCTGCTCCTGCACGATATGGGAACGGCACTCTCCGATAAGACTCCCCAAGGCATGGCCACCGGTAGTCAGTGGCGCACCGCACCTTTGTGGGGATTGTCGCAACGCACGGTTTTCCTACACGACGGCCGCGCGAAAGATCTGAACACGGCGATTCAGGATCACGGCGGAGAAGCCACGCAGGTGCTGGCCAACTTCAACGCCCTGTCGCCCTCAGACCAGGCCGACCTGATTGCCTTCATCAGTTCGCTCTAGGTGACCTCGCAATAAAGAACCGGGGGCGTTTCGTCCTTTCGCATGTTTTGCGCGAAAGGACGGAGCACTCTCTTCTTCGCTCAACCTCCGCGCACTCTGCGGTCAAGGCCTTGGCTTTGTCTTAGCGCTCTTTGCGTACTTTGCGGTTCGAGGCTCTTGCTCTTTCCCGATGAGCGCACGAGCAATTCACCCAAAGTCGCAAACTTCTTCATCCCGCCCTCCCGACCGCGGCACTAACATTTCGAGAATGAATAATTTACAGCCATCCCGTTGGGCCGCTCGCTTGCTCTGCTGTTAAACTTGTCCCCGACTTTCGGGCCGGGGGCGTCCCATCATGTTCGAGAATCTGCGCGCAGACATTGCCAGGGCCAAATGGGATCGGGTGGGAACGCTTGGGCAGGGGGCCTATAAGCGTTCGGAGCTGCTGCAAACTGTCCGCATATTGATGGCGCAGAATACCTGGTCGGTCATCGCCTATCGCTTCTCCCACTGGGCTACCAAGATTCGTGTGCCGGTGGTTAAGCAACTCGTACTGCTTGTAGCGATTATCTTTGGGCGCTGGGTAGAGCTGTGGAACGGCGTCTTCATTAGCCGCGAGGCCGAGATTGGCCCGGGCTTGATCGTCCACACACCGTATGGCATTTGCATTGGCCCCACGCGCATTGGCGCCAATTGCACCGTGGGGAGCGGAGTCTTAATCGCGGGCGGCAGCCGCGGCGTAGGCGACAACGTTTATTTCGGACCGGGCGCGAAACTGATTGGCGACGCGAAAATCGGCAATAACGTCGTCATCCTCGCCAACAGTACGGTGATTACCGACGTCGGGGACAACCTGACTGTGATGGGAGTTCCCGCGCGGATCAAAATCCCCGGCGGCAAGTTGCGGCGCTTCCCCCGCCAGCCCGTGCAGAAGAGTTAATGACCGAGCTCTGAAGGAGCGAAAGAAGAAGCCGCGTAGCGGCGACTGCCAATAGCCCGGCGCTTCAGCGTCGGGAAAGAGGCGACAATTTAGATCCAAGTCCCGTAGGGACGACTGAGCTTAGGCGCTGAGAGTTGTATCAGGGTACGGCTTTAGCCGTACCGCTATTCGGTTCTTATAATTGCCCCTTCAGGGGCTGACGCAACGAGGACGAACCTTTGGACTTTGCATGGAGTGACGAGCAGCAGGATTTCCGGAAAGAAGTCATCCGCTTCGCCAAAACCGAACTCGCGGATGACATGATTCAGCGCGACCATGACGAAGCCTTCTCGCGCGACCTTTGGGACAAGTGCGCCAAGTTCGGCATTCACGGACTACCCATTCCCCAGGAATACGGCGGCGGCGGAGCCGACATCCTCACCACCGTCTGCGCTCTCGAAGCTCTCGGCTACGGCTGCAAAGATAACGGGCTTCTCTTCACCATCAACGCCCATATGTGGAGCTCGGAAATTCCAATTCTCTCGTTCGGTACCGAGAAGCAGAAGGAGCACTATCTGCCGAAGCTTGCGAGCGGAGAATGGGTCGGCGTTCATGCAATGACCGAGCCGACGTCTGGCTCTGACGCCTACGCGATGCGCAGCCGCGCCGAGCGCAAAGGCGATCGCTACATCATCAACGGCAGCAAAACTTTCATCACCAACGCGCCCATGGCCGACATGATCATTGTCTTCGCCAACCTTGATCCTTCAAAAGGCAAGGCGGGCGTCACCGGATTCATCGTCGACAAAGGCACTCCAGGATTTTCCATCAGCAAGAAGCTTCACAAGATGGGACTGCGTACATCGCCCATGGCGGAACTCGCGCTGGTCGATGTCGAAGTTCCGGTCGAAAATCTGCTGGGCAAAGAGGGCGGAGGCTCCGCCATCTTCACCGCTTCCATGGAGTGGGAACGCATCTGCATCATGTCCGCTAAGCTTGGAGCTATGCAACGCCTTCTCGAGACGAGCAGTAAGTACGCACAAGAGCGCCACCAGTTCGGACAGGCGATTGGTAAATTTCCCAACATCGCCCACAAAATCGCCCAGATGGACATGCGCCTCGAAGCCTCTCGCCTGCTGCTCTACAAAGCCGCGTGGCTCAAGAGCCAGGGACGCCATCCGCTGCGCGAAGCCTCGATTGCGAAGCTCTACATCGCCGACGCCTACGTACAGACCGCGCTCGATGCTATCCAGATTCATGGCGGTTACGGATACATGACCGAATACCAGATCGAGCGCGAATTGCGCGATGCAATCTCAGGCAAAATTTACTCCGGCACGTCGGAAATTCAGGAAATGATCATCGCCGGATTTCATGGAATTGGATAACGAGATTTCTTTGCGACCTTAGCGGCCTTTGCGGTGAAAAGCTTTTGATCCCGAATTCGCAAAGCACGCAAGGATGACTAAGACCGAGTCAAGGTGGGGAAATGCCATACGTTCTTCAACAACTACTGAGCCACAGCGCGAAGCTGCATCCCGACAAGCTCGCGATCTCGGCCCGCGGCAAAGGCCTGACCTACCGCGAACTCGAAGAGCGCTCGAACCAGCTGGCGCACTTCCTGCGCTCGCGCGGAATCAAGAAGGGCGACCGCATCGGCCTTTATTCGCCGAAGCGCGCTGAATTCATCGCCGGCATGTTCGGTGTGGTCAAAGCCGGAGCCGTCTATGTCCCGCTCGATCCGCAAGCTCCGGTCGACCGCATCAGCTACATCATCGGCAATTGCGGAATCCGGGCCTGATCACCAACGCCGACAAACTGCGTGGCCTCGCACCCGACACCATTCCCTCAGTCGAATTCGCGATTCTCGCCGACAATCAGAAGCAGAATCCCAACCACCTGAACTTCGACGAACTCTCGCAATTCGATGGCTCGAAGCCACCCGACGCTCGATGCCACCACCACCGACCTCGCTTACATCCTCTACACCTCCGGATTCCACGGGACGCCCCAAGGGCGTGATGCTCACGCATCAGAACGCGCTGACTTTCATCGAGTGGTGTGCCGAGACGTTCAATGTCACGAGTGATGACGTCCTCTCGAATCATGCGCCGCTGCATTTCGATCTCTCGGTGTTCGATGTTTACAACGGCATCAAGGCCGGAGCCACCGTCTACATGGTTCCCGAAGAAGTAGCCATGTTTCCGGCAAGCCTGGGAAAGTTTTTCGAAACCAACAAGATCTCGATTTCGTATGCAGTGCCCTCGGCGCTGATCTTGCTGCTGCAACATGCGAACCTGACTCCGGAACGCATTCCCCATCTGCGCACCATTCTTTTTGCCGGAGAAGTCTTTCCCATCAAATATCTGCGCCAGCTTGCGGACCTGTTTCCGAAGATCGATCTCTACAATCTCTACGGACCGACGGAAACCAACGTCTGCACCTACTATCAAGTCAACCGCGAGCGCCTGAAGACGCAAGAGAAGCTGCCGATCGGCAAAGCCTGCGGCAACACTGAAGTCTTCGGCGTCGACGAGCACGACAAGTTCATCGGCAAAGGCGAAGTCGGAGAACTCTATGTCCGCGGACCGTGTGTAACTCCTGGCTATTGGGCCGATCCCGAGAAGACGGCGAAGATGTGCGTGCCCAACCGCTTCCAGCCGAATTTCGAAGAGAAGATGTATCGCACGGGAGATCTGGTCACGCCCGATGACGAAGGCGGATACCTCTTCCTTGGCCGCCGCGACAGCCAGATCAAGAGCCGCGGCTACCGCATCGAACTCGGCGAGATCGAAGCCGCGCTGCTAAGCCACGACCACGTGAAAGAAGCCGCCGCCATCGCCATTCCCGACGAAGAAATCGGCAACCGCATCAAAGCCTTCGTCTCGTTAAACGAAGGCGCCAACGGACTCACGGTAGTACAACTGCAGCAACACTGCTCCACGCGCATTCCGAAATACATGATTCCCGAAATCATCGAATTGCGCGACGTATTGCCGAAGACGTCGACAGGGAAGATCGACCGGGTCACGCTGGCGAACAAAGCCCCGGCGGCATAGGGAAAATGGTAGTCTGAAAACTTTGGGGGGATAATGGCCGACGTGAAAGAGCAAGTCCGCGAGTTTGTTTTGGAAAGCGCCCGCAGCAAAGGGATCAACCAGGTCGCCGACGACCAGTCGCTGATGGAAGCCGGCATTATCGACTCGCTGGGAATCTTCCGCCTGGTTTCTTTTCTGGAAGACAACTTCCGCGTCCGCATCTCCGACGACGAAATTGTTCTCGAGAATTTCCAGTCGATCAACGAGATCGACGCCTTCGTAGCCGCCAAGCTAGCCAAAAAAGGCGAAGCCGCCACCCGCTAGGACCGCTTATGTGGCGCGGGCGCCCTCGCCCGCGTCTGGCCAGCAGCAGGCTATTGAGCAGCACATCAAGCCTCGCCAGGGATTTGGTAATGATGGCAATTTTGTCCTCGTGGCGAAACGCGGGCGGGGGCACCCGCGCCACGTAGATCGTTACTCAAAATTCCAGTAATGTCCCTCCAGCAAAATCAGGATGACGGCGACCACCACGAACAGGATTACCACGATCCAAAAATTCCGTTCCAGCTTGTCCGAGCCGTCCTTGCGTTTCATTGTGCGACAGCCTAAGCGAAACCAGCCTCCTCTGCCAATGCTTTCTGCTACTCTTTCGCCGTGGCATCCGACGATCAAGAGCGCAAAAACCCCTGGGTCTCCGTCGCTCGTTATTCGGAGATCGGTTTCATCATCCCCGCGGCCGTGTTGCTGGGGTTCGCTCTCGGCAAGTTGCTCGACTACTGGCTTCATACCAAGTGGCTTACGGTGAGCGGCATCATCTTCGGCGCAGTAGTGGGCTTTGCGCAAATGATCCGCACCGCAACCGCCTCATTCAAGGACAAGTAGTGGACGCGGAACTCCCGCCCAATCCTGTCGCCGAAAACTTCTACGGCGGAGCCATCCGCCGTATCGTTCGCATTCTTCTCGTGCTCGCAGTCATCGCCCCGTGGCCTGTTTGGTGGTTTTATGGAATCGCAGCCGCTGTTGGCTTCTTTCTCGGAGCCTTGATTTCCTGGGTCAACTTCAAGGCGCTGGCACGCAGCGTGGAAGGCTTGGCCAGCCGCATTGTCGAAGCGCAAAGCCGTGAGCGCGGGGGAACCGTGGTTCTGCGCTTTCTCCTGCGTTATGTGTTGGTTGGAATCGTCGCCTATGCTATATTCAGAGGTTCTCTACAGGCCTTTCGAGGTTTTCTGTTCGGCCTGTGCCTGCCGGTGGGGGCCATGTTATGCGAGGCGGCATGGGAAGCCTATGCTGCGCTCCGCCGCGGGTATTGATTTACAACTCTGATCGTTCAGGGAAAATGGCGTGGAGCAACTCGCATTCACACAGCTTCTGAATAAACTCTTCGGCGGACAGGTGCTGGCCCTGTTCAACGCGCTGCATATTCATACCAAGTATCCCCAGGCTCCCATTCGCGACAGCGCTGCCATGGAAGTCCTGGTGTTTCTGCTGCTGACGGCATTCTTTATCGCGGTGCGGATGCGGCTGTCGGTCGATTCGCCGGGACCTCTGCAGCATGTGATGGAAGGGATTGAGGGTTTCACCAGTGGAATGGCGAAGGAAATTATCGGCCATGGCTATGAACCCTTTATTGGCTACTTGGTTACGCTAGGCGTATTCATTCTGACTTGCAATCTGATTGGTTTGATACCTGGACTCGAATCTCCAACGGCGGTCCCCGTAGTCCCGTTGGGATGCGCGCTGGTCACCTGGTTTTACTATCACATTCAAGGAATCAAGGCGAACGGACCCGTCGGATATCTCAAGCATTTCATCGGCCCACAAGACTCGAGCATACCTTTGCCCGTGCGTATCCTCCTGCCGCTATTGTTGTTTCCGATTGAAGTTGTCAGTCACCTGGCACGATTACTCTCTCTAACAGTTCGTCTCTTCGCCAATATGTTCGCCGGGGAAATGGTGACGTTGGTGTTCTTCTCGCTGATCCCACTGGGCATTCCGATTATTTTCGAAGGGCTGCATATTTTCGTCGCGCTGATTCAGACTTATATTTTCGTGTTGCTGGCATGCGTATATCTCGGCGAGGCCACGGCGCACGAGCACTAGGAACACCGGTAGCAGGTCGCTGGTCGCTGGTAGCGGCGAAACGCTTACCAGCGACCAGCCACCAGCTACCAGCAACCTGGCAGTTGGTTCCGTTCAGCGTGAGGGCGTCTGCACGAGGATGACGTCAACCACCCACTGGCGGCAATTCATTAGGAGAGTGCAATATGCGGAAAGTTGTTATGTTGGTGTTAATGCTCATGGTCTGCCTGACGGTAGCCATGCCGGCATTCGCGCAGACAGGCGAAGCGGCGGCTCACACGGGTACGAACTGGGTTGCCATCACTTCCGGTTTCGCGATGGCATTGGCGGTCGCGTTGGCTGCGTTGGGACAGTCGAAAGTCGCGGCGTCGGCGTGTGAAGGTATGGCGCGGAATCCCGCAGCCCGCCCCGGCATTCAGCTGGCGCTGATTCTGGGACTGGCCTTCATCGAGTCCCTGGTACTGTTCACGCTGGTAATTATCTTCGTAAAAGTGGCGTAAGAATTTAGGTTTTCGATAGAGACGCAGCTCAGGCTGCGTCTTTTTTTTGCGCTTCAGGGTTTCCTGACGACCAACGACCAACGACCCAACGACTAGGCTCTTACGCCTTCCGCTTGCCGTCCCAATCCTCATTCTTGATTTCAGGAGCGCGGTCTACCGATTCCACCAGCACGCGGCGCAGGCGGTAACGGCTCTCAAGGTCGGTGTTGACGATTTCAAATCCTACTTCGTTCACGCGGGCGCGGCGCAGCAGAACCTGCGCGCGGATATGGCGCACGCCGGTCGAGATATCGATGTTGGCTTCTGAGCCAACGCGGAGATTGTCCTCTTTCGTGCCCATGCCGCCGCCGAGGCTGAGCTCGCGGATCATCAGGCTTGATTTGCCCCACGAACTGCTGATGGTGGCGGAAAGAGTTTTGCGCAACACGATGCGTTCGTAACGGCGCTGGCGCACCCACGGGCATGCTGGAGCCGCGTCGAGAGCGGCGATAGCCAGCTCTCCCGGCTCGAGGCCGCTATCGGTGAGCACCTGGCTGCCGTACCGCGGATCGATTTTGGCCAGTGCCTGTGCGGCTGCGATGCGCAGTTCACGATGGTTCGACCACTTCCACATTTTCCTGGCTTCGAGCAGGTTGCGCAGTACCGGAACCGCCTCGGCTTCGCGCAAACGGCCCAGCGATTCGACGGCTTTGACTTGCAGAAGCGGCGAGCGTCCGTGTGTCTCGCCGGCTTCGGCGATCACGATGAGCGGCGGCACCGCGGTGCGGTCTCCGCTCATACCGATCTCATCGATTGCCTGCGGTAACACCAGGGGGTCCAGGATTTCCAGAAGCTCGAGCAACGAACGCCCGCGATCGTGCGCAGCGCCATAAGCGATCTGTCGCACCACGACATCGTGGTAGAAACGATTCCACTCCGGCAAGCGGGCCGGAAGCAATTCGAGCAAAGATGGCACATCGAGTCGGCTCATTAAGCCGACGGCGGATGCAGCCTGCCGCGGTTGGCCGGTACGCAGCATGTCGCGAAGCTGTTGCTGCCCGGGGGTTCCGAGTTGCTGCACGACTTCCACCATGCGGTCGCACTCTTCGCGGCGCATGCAGCGGAAGAAGCGGTCGGACAGATGATCGACTGACGCTTGCGAGGTGCGCTTGAGCACCTGCATCAAGTCTTGCGGAACTTCGGGCAATCGCAGCGCTTCTTCAATGAATTCCGGCAGGCGGTTTTCCACGCCGATGCGCGGACGCAACTCCTGCGCCAGCACCGGACGCTGCTTGGCCACGACGTCCATGGCTGCACAGACTTCACTGAGAGCCGTGAATTGTTTGCGGTTGCTGGCTTCGGTGCTGAGACGAACGAAGGCCGCACCCAACAAGCTTTGCAGCTCGGGATCCGATTCCTTGGCTAAAGCGTCGCCCACCTTGCGGACGGTGAGTCCCATGACTTCGCCGCCGGCGGCGGCAAACAGGTCGGCGAGTTGGCTCAGTCCGATGGCCGTTTTCTTGCGCGGTTCCGCGTCTTTGAGATCGAGACATCCAAAATAATTTTTGAGAATCGCCGAGGCGGCTTCCTTATCGCCGCGCTCCAGCAGAAGTTCGACGAACTGGCGAACGTTACGCGCGGGAACACAGGGCGCTTCGTTCGACATCAGCACGCTCTTCTTGCCCGCCTCAGGAACTTCCGCCCAGAACATGCGATCCAGAATGTCGGCATGGGACTCGACCAGAATTCCGGCCTTGCCCATCTTCTCTTCCTGGATCTTCAAAATCTGGCGCAACGTGTCCATCTGCCGGCTCATGTGCTCCATCATCTGGTGCACGGCGTTGACCTTGACTTCGCCCTTCTGGAAACGCTCCAGGGCGAAGCGGATGGCCATATGCTCGGCCGCCTTCATCAGCAGCGGAGTGTCGGTCTGTTCGTTCGAGACGTTCGACGCCAGGCTTTCGAGCAGTTGCTGCAGGTTCAGCTTGGTGTTGGGGTCGACGCTGCCGAGCTCTTTTTGCAGAAGCTCGGGCTTCACATTGGGATCGGCGCTGCCGACTTCGCCGAACTTGGTCAGCAGCCGGATGGCTTGAATCACTTCCTCTTCCTGCAGCGGAACCACACCGCCGCTCCAGGCGCCACCGCCTCCGCCAGTTCCCGTTCCAGTTCCTGTTCCGCCGCCACCGCCGCCACCGCTCATCTTGATAGTGGGGACACTGCCTATTGGAGCGCCACCTTCGCCTCCGCCACCGCCGCTGTGGGCGCCTTCGGCTGCGGCGATCAACTGCAGAAGTTTCTGAGGATCATTCAGCCACTGCTTGAATTCTGGTCCCAGGGTCTGGGCCGCGATCTGTGCGGCGACGGTGACGTCGTTGGTCGAGGGATCGGCGGCCACGAACTTCACTTCATTAATGCGGATGCTGGCCTGCTTGTTGTCACCGAACGTATCCTTGATCTGCTTAACCACGTCGGTGGCTTTCGAGCCGCCCACGGCGAAAGCGCGCACCAGGCGCGCGAACTCGTCGATCGTAACCTTATTGGAGAAATGAATGCTGGCGAGACCCGCCGTAGTCAGAAGCTGCGCAAAGCTGCGTTCGGCTTGCCCGGTTTCGAGCGCAACGCCATCGAGCAGCAACCTGTTCCCCGAGACGCCCAGCAGGAAACTGCCGTCCTGGCCTTTGGGAAGGCCATTCTGCAGTTCGGCCCAAGTGCTCTCGAACTGTCCCTCGGTGCGCTTATGTTCGAAGCCGTAAAGGCGAACATATTTCACCAGGATGTTCAGGCTATGGACGAAGGCCCGAGCTGAGGAACTCCGGCTCTCTTTGTTGGTGTCAGTAGTAAGAATATGCCGCTCCTACACAATTCTGGCTACGCCGTAAGCGTAATGCGAAAGGTAAGTTAGCGCACATTACGGAGGTAATAAGACCAACTTCGGAAGCATTGCGACTTCGGTGCAGGTCGAGCAGGGGGCGCGAGCAAAATACTGGCGTAAATCACACTTTGCGGCGAGAATGGTGTCCCAATACCAGATTCTGAGGGACGTGCTTTGTCCTCTGCCGCTTCCGCCGCTGTCGCTAAACGGCCCGATCCACCCGCCGGACTCGCCGCGTGGATGCAACGCGTGCTCGAGGAGTGCGACCACGCGTCGGCTAACTTTGCGGCCGATCCGGTTCACGATCTCCGGGTGGCGCTGCGTCGTTGCCGCTCGATGGCCGACGGCCTCATCGCCATGGACCCCGACCCCGCCTGGAAGGCTATGAAGAAGGCTGGCAAGAAGTTGTTTTCCAGCCTGGGCGAACTCCGCGATGTGCAGGTGATGGAGGAGTGGGTGCGGAAGTTGCAGGGCGCGGACGATCCAACGGGGCAAGCGATTCTCGCCTATCTCTCGAGCCGCGAGATGCAGCTCAAGGTGGACGCGGCCCAGGCGTTGAAAGAATTCGATCGCAAACAATGGGCGCGCTGGGGACGCTCATTACCGCGTCGGGCCGCGAAGTTCCGGCAGGGAAGCGCGATCTTCAAGCATCTTGCCCTCGAAAAATGGATGGCGGCGCACGACCTGCACCGCAAAGCGCTCCGCAACCGTTCGCAGGTTGCGTTTCACAGCCTGCGCATCGGGCTGAAACGCTTTCGTTACATTGTCGAAAATTTCCTTCCGCAACAGCATGTGGCGTGGAAAGACGATCTGAAAGATTTGCAGGATCAGTTGGGAGAAGTTCACGACCTCGACGTGCTGTGGGCAACGGCGGTGCGCATTCATGCGTTTCCTGATGCCGAGGCGCGCACGCGCTGGCACAGTCTGGTACTGGAAGAGCGCAGCCGGAGGATTGCCAAATATCACGAGAAGATGGTGGGAAAGACTGCGCTGTGGGGCGCATGGCGCGCGGAGCTTCCGCAAGGGGAAGAGATTTCTACCGCTGCACTGAGCCGTCTGCGCTTGTGGGGATCGATTCTCGATCCCGATTTCAAGCACGCGGATCATATCTCGCACCTGGCTCTGCAGTTGTATGACGGGCTGCCGGGGAAAAATCCCGGGGCGAACCCGCGTCAGCAGGACGAGCGTGACATCCTGCGGTTGGCGGCCTTGCTGCATGATGTGGGACGTTCAAAGCGCGAGAAGGGTCATCACAAGAGCACATTTCGATTGGTGTCGCGCATGGCGGCACCGCTCGGTTGGACGGAGCACGATCTGCGTCTGGTGGCTTCAGTCGCGCGCTACCATCGCGGAGCGTTGCCGCGATCGGGGCAGAAATCGCTGACGGGGCTGACGGTTGTGGAGCGAAAGACCGTTTTGCGGTTGGCGAGCATTCTGCGTCTCGCCGATGCTTTCGATGGCGAGCGCGATGGACGCATTACAAGTCTAGAAATTCGTGAACAAGATGGACTTCTGCTGGTGGCCGCCAAGGGCTACTCGCCGCGAGATCGTATGGCAGAGCAAGTGGCGGCAGCGAGGCATCTGCTGGAGTTGATCTACCGGCGTCCAGTGATGGTGAAGGCGATGGCGGTGCCGAGCTTACGCTTGGTGCGCTAGGCGCGCTCGTGATGCTTACGAATCAAGAAAAGCCGCCGGGTTGAACCGGCGGCTGAAGTTTTGAATCAAGAGCCAGGTGATGCCCGTTCTCCCAAAGCGGCCTTATGGAGTCCGGATGAAGCCGAAGTGCACATTGTTGTTGTCAATATATTGTCCAGTGATCACCCCTAATTCGTTAGGGGTCACAGGAATCGTACCCTGGCCAGAGGCCGTTCCCGCTCCCGGAGCGTCGAAGATGGTGATGTTGCCGAACGGGTCGCGCACGAAGCCGTGATTCACGCCGTTCGAGTCAATGGATTGTCCGGTGATGTTCCCCAACAGATCGATGCCCTCAGGGATGGTGCCTTGGCCGGAGCCTGTGCCCCCGTCCGTAACGCTGAATGTGGAGATGGCACCGAAGCGTCGGCGCGCGTACCCGTGATTCACGCCGTTCGAGTCGATGTAGTTTCCCGTGGTCTCTCCCAGGTCGTTGATGCTTGAGGGTGAGGTTCCTTGGCCTGACGCCGTTCCCGCGCCCTTGACATTGTATTCGGTGATGGTGCCGTTGGCAGCGCGTACGTAGGCATGAAGTACGCCGCTCGCGTCAAAGTAAGTTCCTGTGGCCGCTCCCTCCAGGTTGAGGCCGCTTGCAATTGAGGTAAGCGTAAATACGGAGCCTGTGGGATCGAATGAGGTGAAGGTGCGGTAAGGCGGAGCGGTGACGAAGCCGTGGGATACATTACTTGCGTCGATGTAGTATCCGGCGACTTCCCCTCTCAGGTTGATGTTGCCCGCGAAAGTGCCTTGCCCGGCTCCTAGCCCGGCGTCGGGGTCGCTCAAACTGACGAAGGTGTCAAACGGAGCTGTAGTCACGAAGCCGTGAGCCACAGTATTTGCGTCAACGTAGTAACCTGCAAGCACTCCGAACTGGTTGATGCTGAAAGTGATCGTGCCCTGGTTGGCGGCTGTGCCTGCGCCCGGAGCGTTAAATGTGCTGAAGGTGTCGGTGGATCCACAGCCCGAAACGCACTCGTAGCCGTGAAACACGTTGCCGTCGTCAAGGTAGGATCCCACGATAGTCCCCTGCGGGTTGATGCCAAAGCCTCCAGTGCCCTGGCCTGCGCCTGTGCCCGCGCCCGGAGCACTAAATGAGGTGATGGTTTGAGCGCTTGCGAAACCACATGCAAGAAGTACGACGCTTACTACTTTCCAGAGCAGTCGATCCATACCTCGCCCTGAGTTTGATTCGAAATGAGTGGTCATGCTGGAACTCCTTAGAAGAGGTGCTTGGGTTTGAGCGCGCGTGCTATTAACGCGTCCGCGTGTCCAAAAGCATTTCAGGTGCCATCAACTGTGTCGTACATCGCCCATTCTCGGCCTCGGTTACGGCGTCAGGGAACGCGGGGATAACCCACTGCCGTATAACGCGATTCCGCAAAAGCGTGATCTGCAATAACGTCCGTTCACAAACTTGACTGCGTAAAGCCGGACACACATCTACAAAAAACCGGACTTTGGCCGCCGCGCTTCTATGAGAAAGAATATACTGGTTGCGTTATGCAACCGGTTGTATGTAACAACTGCGTGGCTTTTCCTTGATGTCAGTCGGCTGGAAAATTGCCGGCGAGAAAGCCGATGCCCCTCTGGAACCTGCCTGCGACCGCCTCTGAAAAGGAAGAAGTTGGCGGGAAGCCCCGTACGACGCCAGGCCGCAAACACAACTGGTTCTCACTTGCAACCAGTTGTACAATCATCGGTGCAAAGACCACCCCGCCGCAGTGGAGGCAGCGTGCGCAAAGATCACAGGTCAGAATGCGTTATGAACCGAATGGTGGAAATGTTTGGCGATCAGTGGAGTCTGCTCGTCATCCGCGACATCATGTTCATGAACCGAAGGCATTTTCGCGAGCTCCTTACCGACTCTCAGGAAAGGATTGCGTCGAATATTTTGGCCGATCGTCTGCAAAGGCTCGTCAAGCAAGGGATCATCGTCAAGTCTCATGATCCCAGCCATAAGCAGAAAGCCATTTACAGTCTTACGGAAAAAGGCATCGACTTGCTTCCTCTCCTTATGGAGATGAGTGTATGGGGGCAAAAGCACGTGCCGGGATCGGGGCTGAGGGGCCTGCCTCTGTTGCTGAAAGAGGGAGGACCGAAGCGAAGGGCAGACTTTATGGCTGAACTTCGCGAATCGCATCGCCCGCAGTCAGTCGCCAAGAAAAAGGCCCGTCGCCCCCTTCGGAACCGAGCCGCGACTACAAGGACGTAGCGTGCATGCACCGTTCTATTTGGCTCGGTCATTCAAGTACAATTCGAGGCTGCATGCAGCGAGGAGCTTGTATGGGGAAATTGTTGCTGTTACTGGTGTGTCTCATTTCACCAGCAATTGCCCAGACCATTCCAGAGGGAATTGGACAGGGCTACGATGGCGAGTTTAAGCATGTAACCAGTCAACTGCTGGCCTTGGCGGAGGCCACGCCCACCGATAAGTTCGCGTGGCGGCCAGCGCCCGGCGTGCGCTCTACGAGTGAAGTGTACATGCACATCGTCACCGCCAATTTCTACTATCTGAGCGTTGTCGGAAAACTGACAATGCCAACTGAGATCAAACCGGGATTTGAGAAAACAGTGACTGCCAAGGCCGACGTGATCTCATGGCTGAAGCGTTCGTTAGATGCCGCGCGCGACGCACGGGCCAAGGAAACTCCCAAAGAGCTGGAGAGAAAGGTTGAGTTTCTGACGCGAAGCAGCACGGCCGACGCCGTCTATCTTCGCCTGATCATTCACTGCAACGAGCACATGGGTCAGCTGGTCGCTTATGCGCGCATGACAGGCGTAACCCCGCCGTGGTCGAAAGACTAGGGCAGCCTTAGCCAGCAATCTTGTCGGCAGCCTCGTCACAATGGCTCAGTGACGACTTCTACAGCTCGGGTGCAACTCCTTTTTAGTTCCATATCGAGGAAAGCTTTGTGAGTTGGCGATAAATCGCCATTTACGCTCGTTGACCCAAGCCAGGTTCCGAAACCCCTACGCCACTTCCGTTCGCGCCACATCTCGCGATATCTTCCCTTCATGACTCATGCCCAACTAGTTGCCATGGCGGTGCGCTGGCTGCGTTCTTATCGCTGCGGGGTGATCCTGTCGGAGCAGGCCTGCTCGAGCGGCGAGATGCCTGACGCCATCGGATGGAAGCGCGCCTGCCACTCCGTGCTGGTCGAGTGCAAGATCTCTCGCGCGGATTTTCTTGCCGATCGGGAGAAGCCTTTCCGCCAGAAGCCTAAAGTTGGCGTCGGTTGCGAGCGGTATTACCTGGTTCCAAAGGGGTTGCTAAGAGAAGAAGAGCTGCCGGAAGGCTGGGGCCTCCTGGAAGCGCACAATCGCAAAGTCGAATTGAGGAAAGCGTCGGCCCGCGATCTGCGTTCGCAAACCGGATTCCGTTACGAGATGAATTTGCTGCTAGCGAGCTTGCGCCGCGTAGAGATTCGCATCGAGCCGCAGAGTCTCACTGACTTCCTGAAGTGGAAAAACCGCATGGCCGAGTACAATCGCGGCACTCTGCCCGAAGGCATTCTTGCGCCCGAACATGAACTCAACGTCTTTCTCGATCCTGACGCCACGCTTGAGGCTTAGGCCGGTTGCTGGTAAAGGCCGATCACATTACCTGCGGGATCGGTGAAGCGGGCGGTGATCTCAGGAGCATCGGCCCCGATCGGCTGAACAATTTTCCCTCCAGCAGCCTCAACCGCTCTCATCGTGTCGGCAACGCTATCCACCATCACGTAGAAGAGCATGCCGGGCTTGTCGCTAGGCGGACGTCCCTTGACCCACGTGCCGCTGACTTCGCCGACAGCGTCGTCGAAGGCAACGCTGCCATCGCCGCGAGTGCGGATGTTCCATCCGAAAACTTGTTTGTAGAAGTTGGATGAGCGGGCGATGTCGGTTGCGGGAAGTTCGATATAGCAGATTTTTCCGTTGGCGAAGGTCGGGGGCATGGCCGCAATTCTAAGACTGCACATGACAAAAGAAAACCGGGCTGGTTGGCCCGGCTTCTCGAGCGTCGAGTTGGATGCGGTTACATCCGAGCGCGGCGCAATGCTGGCGCCCGAAACGTGCCTCTGGTCGCTGTTTGTGTCCAGAACCGGCTTCCCGGATGGCACGCCCTCGCGTCAGAAAAGCATGAAGGCGAGGTATGAACGGGGAGAAATGGTGCAAACATGGTGCCATGAGTAGACTCATGCGCCGGTGGAGAGGAGGCCGGTAAGCGACTGCAAATAATGGCGTTGTATGATCCGTCGCCATTGTTGAAAGAGTCTACAGTCGATCGAGGATCAAAACCTTGCACATCTTGGAAAGGAATCTTACAAATCGCGGCGGCCTTCCATGGCTTTCAACATAGTGATTTCGTCGGCGTATTCAATGTCGCTGCCCACCGGAATTCCCATGGCGATGCGGGTTACGCGGAGGCCCGGTCGGCGCAGATGCTGAGAAAGATAAACAGCCGTCGCTTCTCCTTCGACCGTAGGGTTGGTAGCGAGAATGACTTCATCGACTTGCCCGCCTTCAACGCGCCGCAGCAGATTCGAAATCCGCAATTGCTCGGGACCAATCCCGTGCAGCGGAGAAATCGATCCGTGCAGCACGTGATAAGTTCCGTTGAAGTGCTTGGTTTTTTCGATCGAAGCGATGTTCGTGGGTTCTTCGACCACGCATACCAGGCGCTGGTTGCGGGTGGCGCTGCTGCAGTAGACGCAGGGATCGACATCGGTGATGTTATTGCAGATGGAGCACAGGCGCAAGCTGGCTTTGACGTCGCGCACCGCGGCCGCTAGCGCCTCGGCGTCTTCGTCACTCGATCGCAGGATGTGAAAAGCGAGGCGCTGCGCCGTCTTGCTGCCAATGCCCGGCAGCTTCTTCATCTCATCGATCAACCGCGCCATGGGTTCTGCGAATTTACTCATAAAGATTTGGTAATTTTGTAATCGGGTAATTTTGTAATTTGAAAGCAAAAGAAATTACCAAATTACAACATTCCTCCCAGTCCCCCCAGCATGCCACCCATCGTCGATTGCATCGCCTCGTCGACTTTGCGTCCGGCGCCGTTCACGGCCGCAGTCACCAGGTCTTGCAGCATCTCGACGTCGCCAGACTTCACCACCTCGGGGTCGATCTTGATGCCGAGGACTTGTTTGCGCCCGTCCATTTTGACGGTAACGCTGCCGCCGCCGGAAGTGGATTCGACGATGGTCTCCTGCATTTTCTTTTGCAGCACTTCGTACTGCTGCTTGGCCTGCGACATCAGTTCTTGAATATTGAATCCGGACATAAAAACCTCGGCTTTCGGGCTTCAGACGGAGTTACGAGTACCGGGTACCCAGTACCGAGTGCTTCTTCGGTGGTTCAAGTTTTTCTTCGCGACCTCTGCGGTTAAAGGCTCTTGACTTTGACTGGGTACCGGGTACTCGGTACTCATAACTCCGCCTGCTTACCGCTTTTCCCGGTAATCAATGATCGTCCTAATCTCGGCGCCAAACTTATCTTTCATGCGGCGAACGACGGGATCCTGCTCTGCCCGATTGCGGCCTCCACCGTTCGATTGAGAGACAGCGCCACTGGTCTTCGGCTGCGCGGTTCCTCCCGAAACTACTTTCAACCTCGCCGCTCGACCCAGCGCTCCACTAGCCGCGGCAATGATCAAGCGCTTGGCGTCGGCTCCGAGCGACATCTCGATGACCGTGTTCGACGCCGCGACCTGAATGATGAGTTCACTGCCTTCGACGCTCCACTCGCCGGAGTCGACCATCGAGGCCAACATTCGATGCCCGCCGAGCGCGTTGAGCACAGCATTCCGCAAGGTTTCCAGATCAGCGCTTGGAGCGTGTGCGGGCTCGACGGGCACAGTAGCCGGCGCCGCGGATCCCATCACCACACTTTGTGATGTCGAATTGGCCACCGGGCGCGGACCTGCGCTAGGCGCATTCTCGACCGACATCTCCGGCTTCGATCCAGTCTTGCGGGCAGAGTCGGCAGCGAACGGAGAGACGGCGTTCGTGCGCGAAGCAGGCGGAGTGTCAAATCTCTTCGTATCCGGAACCATCGAGGGCTTTCCGGGTGAACGCGGCGCGCTCGTCACTCCCGCCTCACTCAACAACTGCTCGATCGGCAGCAGGCGCTGCGCGTGCGTCATCTTCAGCAAACCCAGTTCGAGGTGGAAGCGTTGCTCTTGGCGATACCCAATCTCACCGTGGGTGCGCAGCATGATTTGCAGATGCCGCGCCAGGTCTTCTTCGCTGAACAACTCCGCCACGCGCGCGACGCGTTGGCGCTCGTCGCTGGAAATCTGCAGCAGGGAAGAGTCTCCGCCGGCCACCTTGGCGACGATCGTATTGCGAAGGAAGCGCACCATCTGCCGGGCAAAGTGCGTCGGACTGTGACCTTCGCCGATGAGACGATCCACAATGCGCAGCACATCCTGACTCGCGCTTTGCGAGACCGCCTGCATGACTTCTTCCATCACGCCAGACGGCGCCGCGCCGACCAATTGTCGAACTCCATCCGCGGTAAGGCGTCCTTCCGACGAAGCGATGGCCTGGTCGAGAATCGAGAGCGCATCGCGCACCGAACCGTCTCCAGCTTCGGCCACCAGGGCAAGGGCATCCTCATCGGCTTCGATTTTCTCTCGTCCAATGAGATCGCGTAGCTGGTCGAGAATCTGCTCGAAGCGAACGGCCCGAAAACTGAAGTGCTGACAGCGCGAACGGATGGTCTGCGGAATATCTTCCGGCTGCGTCGTTGCCAGCATGAAAACCACGTGACCCGGCGGCTCTTCCAGCGTCTTCAGCAGTGCGTTGAAAGCGGCGTCGGTAATCTGGTGCGCTTCGTCGAGAATGTAGATCTTGAAGCGGTCCCGCGCCGGGCGATAGCGTGCCGCCTCGCGGAGTTCGCGAATCTCATCAATGCCGCGATTGGTGGCGGCGTCAATTTCAATGACATCGACGGCATTTCCCGCGCGAATTTCCGTGCAGGATTCACAGATTCCACAAGGCTCAGTCACCGGCTTGTCAGACGAGCGGCAGTTGAGCGCCATGGCCAGAATGCGCGCCACCGTGGTCTTTCCGATGCCGCGATGACCGCTGAAAATATAGCCATGGGCGGTGCGTCCCTGTTCGAGGGCGTTCTTCAGAGTCCGCGTAACGTGTTCCTGTCCGATGACTTCGGAGAACTTTTGCGGACGATACTTACGCGCCAGAACTTGATAGCTCATGATGGGGAATAGTTGATTATACGGTATGGCGAGGGGACGACGAACTAGCCACGGATTACGCGGATTCTCACGGATTTTTGAAAGATCTTAGAGATTTATCCGTGGGAATCCGCGTAATCCGTGGCCGGTTTTGAGGGTCTTTTGTCCAAAGCTCTTGCCCAATGCGCTCGAGACAAGATAGGCTTCTAACGCGGTCGAGACCTCGGGTCCGGCTGCTGGGAGGCCCTATGCAACTGAGCATCAACACCCGCACCGTGGACGGAATCCTGGTCATCGATTGCCACGGCCGGATCGTCTTCGGCGAGGAATCGGCCATGCTCCGCGATACCGTGCGTAAACTTATTGCCGAGAACCAGCGCATCGTGATGAACCTCGGCGGAATTACCTATATCGATTCCGGCGGACTGGGAACGCTTGTATCGCTTTACACCACTGCTCGCAACGCCGGCGGATCGATCAAGCTCGCAAACCTCACTCAGCGGGTTGGCGATTTGCTGCAGGTCACGAAGCTGGTCACCATCTTTGAAGTTTTCGACAACGAAGAAGATGCGATTCAATCCTTCCTTAAAGGCGCAGCCGCGTAAGCTGCGCCCAGTAGTTTTCTCTGACATCCGCCTGTGCTCGGTTATTCCGCTATCGCCGCCACCATTCGCCGAATCCCTAAAGGAAAAGTTTCTACCTACGGAGCCGTGGCCAAGGCTGCGGGATTTCCCCGCGGGGCACGCCTGGTGGCACGGACTCTTCGTGGCGCTTACGATTTGCCGTGGCAACGAGTGCTAGGCGCCGGAGGTGAGATCAAACTGCGCGGAGAGTCAGCGCTCGAGCAACGCTTCCGCCTGCAAGCCGAAGGAGTCACCTTCCGCGGCCGCCGCGTGAATATGAAGTTGCATGAGTTTGTGTTTAAGAAGGGCTCCGGGCCCCGGCCCTCGGGCGTCAGGAAGCGCTAAGGGTTTGGCCACCGACCACCGACCAAAGACCACCGACTATTTGAACGCTTCGTCGATCTCAATCTGATATCCCGCAGCCAGGCGGTTGCTCTCGTTAGCCATGCCGACCACCGCCATCAGTTCGTGGAACATGGCATCGGTCATGCCTTTCTTGCGGGCGGCGGCGGTGTGTGACGCGATGCAGTACGGGCATTGATTGCTCACGCTCACGGCAACGTAAATCATTTCTTTGGTCAGCGGATCAAGCGCGCCCGGCGCCATGATCTGCTTGATGCTCTCCCACGTGCGCTTCAAGGTTGCAGGATCGTTGGCCAGAGCCTTCCAGAAATTGTTGATCCAGTCGGTCTTGGGCGTCGTCATGATGTCGTCATAGACGGCGCGGACTTCGGCGCTGGCGTCCTTGTATTCGATAAGCTTCGGCATGCATCCCTCAGGTGCAAAAAGTTTGTGTGGCGCGGGCACTCCTGCCCGCGTCTCACCACGAGCAAGTCTCCTGCTCAAGTCGGAGAATGAGTTCGCGGCTAGACCTACACGAGAGCCAAAGAGAAATCAATGCACGCTCGACTCTGTTGCTCGTGGTCAGACGATCTCTTGAAACTTAAGCTTTCGGCAGTTCACCCTTCATCAACTTCCCTAGATGAGCCGCCGGCACTCGCATCCCTACGTAGAATGCCCCGAACAGTGCGTACACGGCGCTGACTTCGTCGAACCGCATTTCGTAGATCAGCTTTTTGAAGACCAGCGGATCGTCGGCGAAAAGATCTACTCCCCACTCCCAGTCGTCATACCCAATCGATCCCGTAATAATCTGGCGTACTTCGCCGGCGTAGCGGCGGCCGACCAGTCCGTGCTCACCCATCTGGCGGGCGCGCTCTTCGATCGGCACCATGTACCAGTTCTTGTCTTCGCCGCGGCGCCGGTCCATGGGATAGAAGCAGATGTAACGATGCTTCGGAATCTCGGGAAACAGGCGCGGATGCATCGCCTCTTTCTGGCGCTTCAGCGTCTCCGCGATTTCTTTCTTCCACTCTTCCGAATGCGGTTCAATGCCCCGCTCGGTCAGCGCCTTATATGTTTTCGTCGTCGAATCGTAAAGGCCCAGTTCGATGATCGAAAGATACGACGATGTCGGCTCCAGATAATCACCGAGCCGTATGCGCGACAGGTGCAGCTCGGCCTGGTTAAGTTCATCGAATGAGTTGCGGAAGTGGACGAGCATCAGGTCGCCCTTGTGACCCAGCAGGGAGTAGAGGGCGGATTGTCCGCCGCTGTTTTGCTCCATCTTGCCCAACACGGATGTGGCCTCGTGCACAATGTCGGTTTTCTGCGAGGCACGCAGCTGTCGCCAGGCCGACCAGCGAACGCGCATCATCTGATGCAGGACACTGTAGCCTTCGACGGTGAGGGGGACCGCGGGAACGCCGGTTGCGGCGGTCTCAGGATGCGCAGGGCGTGTGGTGGTGGACATATATGTTTTGTAGTCCCGTCCATTGTAAAGCAGTGGGGCCCACCATTCGATGCGCACAAAAAAACATCAGGCAGAAAGCCTGATGTTTTTGGATTGCCGTTGATTTCCAATCTACAACGAGTTGATGAAGCTGATTAGGTCCGCCTGGTCTTGCGGCGAAAGCGCGTTGAAGTTGGTGATGACCTGATTCGCCTCCGACGCGGGATAAGTTCCATTCGCCAGGCTGAAGTGATCCTCGATCGCCTGCATCACGCTGTTATCGCGGCCATCGTGCAGATACACAGTCCGGAAGGAAAGTCCCCACAGCGGCGCAGTGCGCCACTGGTCGCCGTTCGCTTGACCCAATTGAATGCCGTCGGCGAGAAGTGGGCCCATGTGGTGTATCAGCAAATCAGAATAGAGACTCACTGTCTGATTGCTGAGAGGACCGATGGGGCCGTTGGTGTGTCCGGAGAAATCCGTGATCACCTTGGCTGCCGGATCGGTGGCATAGCTCGGCGTGTGGCAAAGGTTGCAACCCACATTGGTGAACTGAGTCTGCCCGTTTGAATTCCCTGTCCCGGGAAGTGCCGGCGCGAGATAAGCCAGGAACTGGTACATCTGGATCGTCTCGACCCCGTTCGGGTCATTCAACATGGTGGTGGATTTCTTGAAACAAACTTTCGGCACATTGCAATTACCCTGCGGGCAGTCTTCGGTAGGGACTACGGGATTGGTGATGCCGACGTCGTGCAGGAAGGCGTTTCCGGTAGCGAACAGCAGGGAAGCGAGTTGTCCCTTACGGCCGAAGTGCCCGACGCGAGTGACGCCGTTGTAGTCCGTGACCATGTTAGGGACGCCGTCGATGCCCAGACCCTTTGATCCGGAATTCGCGATGATGGTGGCGTCGTCGATCGAATCGACGAGGCCGTCGCCAAACAGCGGAGGCGGCACGCGCTGCGCAATGATGGTCGCGCCTGTATTCGCGGTGGTCTCTCCAGCCAGTGCGCAATTCGGAATAAACTTGCTCACGCTTAGCGGCTGCAGAACAAATCCACCTTTGTTAGTCAGCGGATTAAAACTGCCATCGCTATTAAGCGAACCAAAAAAGGTGGTGCGCATTGTGTTGTTGTATCCGCCGTTCACAGGCTGCGCATGGCAATTGTTGCAATTGGTATTGGTATAGACGGGGCCGAGACCGTGCACCGGATCCCAGGAAAAATCGAACTGCGTCATTCCCGTGGTGAAGTGCATCAGCTGGCCGCTGGTAAGTCCAGCGAGCGGACCGCCCAAAGTGGTTTGTGCCTGAACCTGAGCTGCAGGAAGATGCCCGAGGGTAGAAAGAAACATTGCCGCGACAAACAACGCGAGCAGCACGAAACCGATTCTCCTGGAGATCGAGGCCGTTCCGCTATGCATGAAAACTCCTCCCGGTAATTCCTTGAGTGTCCCCTGAAACAACCGAACCGGCGTCAAGCTAACCTCACCGGCGCGGGCGACACTACCCCCACAGTAAGCGCATTGAGAGTGTGGAGTGTGTATCGGAGCTTGTCAATATGAAAGCAATTGCATATCGTTGTCAGCAGAGACTTTATTCTCATTACTTGTACCTCTCGGATACCCGAACGAGGCTATCTCAGATGCTAAGGAATCCTGCCGCAAATTAGGTTCGGGGAGGGCCCGGCTTCGCAGGCTGCGGAAAAACACCAGATTTGTATCAGGGTACCGCTTTGGCGGCACCGTAAGACGCTCGTCTAGGGGCTGCATTCGCGAAATCGAGTCTTCCCGCAGCCTGTTCAGCCGTGCCGTCACGATGCTGTGAAATCCGGGCTTTTAGCCCCTGGAGTTCGCTCTTTGACTCCACCAACAGCATTTATGAGATGAGACAGGGTTGCCGGAAACAATCGCCTCCTGATGATCGTTGTTCCGGTCCCGGAATTAAGACTCCCTTCAGGTAGCACGCGTAGAATCAGTTCGCTCTTCATCGTCAGGAGGTATTTTCATGAAGTCTTTTCGGATTCTGGCCGTTTCCATCCTTCTGCTTGCCGCTGGACTGCCGCTCACCGCGCAGCAATACAAAGTCACCGGAAAGATTCCGATCCCAGGGGATTGGGGTTGGGATTACCTGCTCGCCGACGGGGAAAACCGCGTGCTTTACGTGTCTCATGGGACGCAGGTCGAGTTAATCGACCTCGATTCCGAGAAAATCATCGGCAAGATTGACGGCATGATGCACATTCATGGCATCGCGCTGGCGAAGGAGTTGACCCGCGGATTCATCAGCGACGGCGGCGAGAATGACGTCGTCGTGTTCGACATGAAGTCGCACGCAGTGCTTCAGAAAGTAAAGGCGGGGACGAATCCGGACGGAATTCTTTATGATCCGGCGACCAAGCGCGTGTTCGCGTTCAACGGAAAGAGCGCCGATGCGACAGCAATCGACGCGGCGACTGGCAAAGTGCTGGGCACCATTCCGGTGGGAGGAAAGCCGGAGTTCCCGGTCAGCGACGGAAAAGGAAACGTCTACGCCAACATTGAAGACAAGAACGAGATCATCAAAATCGATCCCCAGGCGTTGACTGTGACAGCTCGTTGGGCGATTGCGCCTTGCGAAGGACCATCGGGCCTGGCCATGGACATCGCCTCGAATCGTTTATTCGCCGTATGCGACGAGAAGAAAATGGTCGTCGTAGACGCCGGCGCAGGAAAAGTCGTCACCACGGTTGCCATTGGAGATGGACCCGACGCGGCAGCCTACGACCCAGACAATAAACTCGTGTTTTCTTCCAACGGCGCGGGCACTTTGACGGTAGTCAAGCAGGAGAGCGCTGACAAGTACACGGTGTTGGACAACGTGAAAACTGAAAAGAGCGCACGTACGATGGCGCTCGACTCCAAAACGCGCAAGATTTATCTGCCCGCCGCGGAATTCGGACCGCCACCAGCCCCGACCGCCGATAATCCGCATCCTCGCGGGAAGGCGGTTCCGGGCTCCTTCCATTTAGTGGTGGTATCTCCCAGTTAGGAGAACTAGTTAGGAGTAAATGACGGGTAGGGTTCCGCTGTGGCTGAGACGTCTAGGGACCGGACAACTTCGCGGTCTGACGGCCCTACCCGTCCGCCCCTTTTTGATATAGTTACCGTGTTCGGTTCTGCGACGCGAGCCGAGCCGGAGACCCACCTTTGTACAAAGCAGTCCAAACTTCCCGTCTTTACGAACACATCGTTCGGCAAATTGAAGAGTCGATCACCCGTGGCGCGCTGAAGCCCGGAGATCAGCTTCCGGCCGAGCGCGAATTGGCGCAGCAGTTTGGCGTGAGTAGGACTGCAGTGCGCGAGGCGGTCCGCGTCCTCAGCGAAAAAGGTTTGGTCGAGGCCTATTCGGGCCGGGGAACGTTTGTCACCAACGGAACCTCGCAAGTGATTCGGCAGTCGCTCGACTTGATGATTAAGATCGGGCAGCCAGATGGTTCCGCTCATCTCGCCGAGGTGCGCGAAATTCTGGAGCCGGGAATCGCCGCGCTGGCCGCCATCCGCGCCGAAGAGTCGCATATCAGTCAAATGCGCGAAGCCGTCGATCTCATGGATCGTTCCCGCCACGATGCGGACGCTTTCATTGAGGGCGATCTGGATTTTCACCTCGCACTCGCAGAGGCCGCTGGCAATCCGATGATCCTGTCGCTCATCGACTCGATCGTAGGTTTGCTGCGCGAACAGAGGCTGCGCACCTATTACATCGGAGGCGGACCGGAGCGCGGGCAGTTTCATCACAAGCGCATTCTGGAAGCGGTGGAGCAGCACGATCCCGAGAAGGCGCGCGAAACCATGCAGGCACACATGCAGCAGGTGCGGGAAGATTCAAAAATTCCCGCAGAACCCCCGGCCCCCGACACGCAATAGTTCGGGGCATCTCTTCAATTTGACGTCATCCCGAGAATTTGACGTCATCCCGAAGCGAAGCGAGGGATCTGGCGCGCAGCAAGCGTAGCCCGTCCCACGCCAGATCCTTCGCCTTTTTGTGTGATGCTGAGTCGCGCCGAAGCTGCGTCTCTGCTGGTTATAGCAACCGCAGGAAGTTGCAGACTGTAGTGGGGATCGCGCCATGTACCAGCGACGTCGCGAGGGCGGTCATGACAGCACGCGCTATCACCAGAATCGGCAGCATAAGGGCTACCCAGCCAACCGGCGGAAGCTGCGCGATGTAGGCCTTCATATCCTGTCTCCTGCGAGTAGATACGTCGGCGTACAGCCAGAAGTTCCCTGGAAAAAAGCAACCTCAGCCAAAACAAAATGGACGTCATCCCGAAAAAATCGACGTCATCCCACGAATCGCTCGGGGCATCTCTTCAATTTTGACGCCACCCCAAGAAGTTTGACGTCATCCCGAAGCGAAGCGACGGATCTGGCGCGCAGCAAGGGTAGCCCACGCCACGGCAATATCCTTCCGCCATTTCGGGCTCCGAATAACGTGACCGTCCGCTGGGCTGACGTATTTTCCTGATAATGATATGCTTACCGCGTCATGGGAATGACGAGCCTGCTTCGCAAAGTGTTCTTCGTTGACCTTCTTCAGGGTCTGAAAGTCACCTTCCTTTATCAGGATCCCAAAGAGATTTATACCGAGCAATATCCCTTGCAGCGTCCCCAGGTGGCGGAGCGGTATCGCGGCGCGCCGCGGCTCAACGTGAATCCCGACACCAACGAGACCATGTGCATCGCCTGCGATTTGTGCGCGCTGGCATGTCCCGAGCACCTGATCATGGTTTCCAGCGAGCGCAACGAGAAGACCCGCCGCAAGGAACTTACGACTTTTACCTACGACCTCAGCCGGTGCATGTTCTGCGGCCTGTGCGAAGATGCGTGTCCCACCGACGCGTTGGAGTTGACCCAGGATTTCGAACTGGCCAGCTACACGCGCGAGGGGGCGATCTGGGATCGCGAAACCCTGGAAAAGGGGCCGCAACCTACGCAATACCGCAAGTAATCGTTCTTCTGCACGAAATCCTTTCATCGAGAGTGGAGACGCATGGGCCTGTTTGACGCCTTCAAGAAAGAAGAAGTGGTTGGCACCAAGATTCTGCTGTGCGCAGTGGACGCCCGCTTCCAGCAGTTCTTGAACTCCGACAGCCAGCAGTACAAGCGGTTGTATCCTGCGACCTCGGCGACTGTATTTCCTGGCGTGCCGACTCTGACACAAGCGATCGCGCAGGCCTATGACGTCGTACATTTCTACGGAGATGTTGCCGCGGACGGCTCGATTACTGGCGGGATGACTGGATCGCAACTGCTCGACGCGTGCTGCGCCGCAAATGTGAAACTGCTCTGGATTGCCAACGATAACAAGCCGGAGAATTACTCGAAGGCCTTCGATACGCGCGGGAAGAAAATCAATCTCATTACGACCGTCCGGCGACTAGGACCGTACTTCCCACTGTTCCTGGGAAATTTACTGGAGAAAACATCAGCAGGAGAACCGCTGGCGCAGGCGTGGGAGCAGTTGAATCCCAAAGGCGGCGACTCGGTGCAACCGGATACACCCGAGTGCGGATTCTTCGGCGGACGAAAAGTTATTTTGAAGAAATAGAAGAGCAGCAATTAGCATTTAGCACTTAGCATTTAGCCCTTCGGCGGTACTCTCGCGCCAACTCTCCTCCATCGTCATCGCAGATGTTTTGGTTTTGGCCAACGACCAAAGACCAACGACTAACGACTAACGACCGGCTCCTGCTGTGTCATGCAGTGCATCGCCCCAAAACCCCAAATTAGATCTCCAGAATAAATGCCGACGATATCGCGGTCGGGAAAGACGTCTGCAAGAATGTCGAGCGCCACGCGATCGTTAGGATCGTTGAACACCGGGACCAGCACGACTCCGTTAGCTATATAGAAATTACCGTAGCTGGCGGGCAATCGACGTCCTTCGAAAATCACCGGCGCGGGCATGGGAAGTTCAATGATCGCGAGCGATTTGCCATCCTGATCGCTGGCGGCGCGCAGCCGCTGGATGTTGTCGCGCAGAGGTTCGTAGTTCGGATCTTTGGGGTCAGATTCGACCACAGTAACGACCGTGTCAGGCGAGACGAAGCGGGTGATGTCGTCCACGTGTCCGTGTGTGTCATCTCCCGTGACTCCATTCCCCAGCCAGATCACGCTGGTGATCCCCAGATAATCGGCAAAAACTTTTTCATAATCCATGCGCCCCATCTTCGGATTACGTTGCTGAACTTTGCTGAGCAGGCATTCTTCGGTGGTAAGCAAAGTGCCGAGGCCGTTAGTGTCGATGGATCCGCCTTCGAGGACGACCCTAGTCTTGCCAAAGGCAGGTTGGATGGCGTCGGCTCCAGCGGCCTTTGCCATAAGCCCGCCAATTTTCTGATCGTGCTGGTAGTTGGGATACTTCGCCCAGGCGTTAAAGCGCCAATGGACGGCTTGCAGGCCGGCGCCACGTTCGACAAACGTGCAGCCAGAATCGCGAGTCCACACGCGGTTCGTCGCCCAACGATGGAAACGAACGTTGTCGCTCAATGCGTTGGCAAGAGAGAGGGTTTTGCGGGCGCGCTTCTCCGAGACTGCATCGTTGACGATCAGCTCGACCCGTTCGTGCCTCGCGAGATTACGAATGATTTCCGCATACACCCACGGGATCGGTTCAAACTTCCCCGGCCAGTCGTCGCGAAAATGCGGCCACGCGAGCCAGGTGGCAGCATGAGGCTCCCACTCAGCAGGGAAGCGAACGCTATTCTTTGAGGCAGGTGTCAAGCGTCAGTCCAGCAGCCGGTTGGTGATCAAACCGTAGCTGTCAATACGGCGGTCGCGCAGAAATGGCCAGTTGCGGCGGATGTCTTCGAGCACTTTGAAGTCAACGTCGCCAATCAGGATTTCTTCTTTATCGTGCGAAGCTTCCGCGATGACGCGCCCGAAGGGATCGCAGAGAAAGGATCCTCCCCAGAAATCGAGACCAGGACCGGGAGCGGCGTTGCCGCGGATATCTCCGTTTTCGTGACCAACGCGGTTGACCACCGCGACATACACGCCGTTGGCGATAGCGTGCGAGCGCTGTATCGTGCGCCAGGCATCGTGCTGCGCGGTTCCCCATTCTTCCTTTTCCGCGGGATGCCAACCGATTGCCGTCGGATAGAACAAGATCGGCGTTCCTTGCAACGCCGTGAGCCGCGCGCCCTCCGGATACCACTGATCCCAACAAACCAAAGTTCCCAGCTTGCCCACGCTGGTGTCGAGCGCGCGAAAGCCGAGGTCCCCGGGAGTGAAATAATATTTTTCGTAGTAAAGAGGGTCGTCAGGGATATGCATCTTGCGGTAAATCCCGCGCAACGATCCGTCGTTGTCGAAGATGGCAGCGGTATTGTGATATACGCCGGGAGCGCGCTTCTCAAAAAGAGAAGCGATGATTACGATGCGCAACTGCCTCGCAAGATTCGCCAAGGTCGCGGTGGTTCTTCCGGGAATAGGCTCCGCCAAATCAAAGAGAGCCGCATCTTCGCGCTGACAAAAATATTGCGTCTGAAAAAGTTCAGGCAGGCATACCACTTGCGCCCCTCGTGCCTGCGCATGATGAACCTTGTCAATGGCGCGTTGCAGGTTTTTGTCCGGATCCGGCGTGGCAGACATCTGCACCAGGCCGACGGTGAATTTCTTCGACGACAAGTTTCCCTGCTCCTGAAAGAATTTTGCGATTTAGAATATCAGACAAGTGAACTGCAGCCCCCAAAGGGGCAGCACAATTTAACCCCCAACGTAAGTCCGGAGTAAGGCTTCTCAATCCGTCCACGAGAAAAATCTTCCTTCGTGCCCCTTCGTGTCCTGTGGGGTCAAGGTTTTGCTTCAAGCCAACGACCAACGACGAACGACCAACGACCGCCCCCTGACGCCACCCGCGTTCTTCTAGTAAAGTAATCCTTCACATTTCATCGACATTTTCTGGAGGTGGAAGTTGAAGAACAGCAATCATGACGGAGCGGGCATCGACCGCAAGCTGCATAATCCGATTGAAGATCGTTTGATTCCGCTCGAGCCTCTGGACCTGAATCGTGTGCACTCGGTCGACGACCTGGTGCGAGCGATGTCGAAGACCGCCTTTACCGGCCGCCAGGTTGGGGAAGCCGCCGACGTGCTCGAAGCCATGGCTCGCGACCAGGACTGCTTCAAGGTGATGACCCTGGCTGGAGCCATGACCGTAGCCAAGCAGGGATTGATCATTGCCGAGTTGATCGACCGTGGCATCATCAATGCCATCGTTTCGACCGGCGCTCTCATGGCGCATGGACTGGTCGAAGCCACCGGCAAATCTCATTTCCGCTACAACCCCGAAGTTCCTGACGAAGAGCTCTACGAGCAGGGCTACAACCGCGTCTATGACACGCTCGAGCCCGAGCAGAACCTCGACGACGTGGAAGAAGTGATGTCGCAGATCCTCGAAGGATGGGATCACAACGAAATCGTCTGCTCCTACAAGCTGAACCATGTCATCGGAGAGCATCTCGCGAAGCACGCCAAGGGATCGCGCGGCATTCTGAAGTCGGCTTATGAAAAGGGCGTTCCAGTCTTCGTTCCGGCATTTACGGATTCTGAGCTGGGACTGGATGTGGCGCTCAACAATCGCCTGCGGGAATCGACAGGGCGGCACAAGCTGCGCTTTGATCCCTTCGAAGATCTCGAACACTTTGCTGCCACGTTGCTGCGGCAGAAACGCCTGGGGATTCTGACCGTCGGCGGAGGTGTGCCGCGGAACTGGTCGCAACAATTTGGCCCATTCATCGAACTGCGCCATCGCCGCCTGGGCGAGAATGTTCCGCTCAAGCGCTACCACTACGGCGTGCGCATCTGTCCCGAGCCCGTCTATTGGGGAGGCCTATCGGGTAGCCCATACAGCGAGGCCATCTCCTGGGGCAAGTTCGTCCCCCCAGCCGAAGGCGGAAAATTCGGCGAAGTCTTCCTTGATGCCACGGTGGGATTGCCCTTGATCGTCGCTGCTGTTCTCGAGCGCCTCGACAAGAAAGGCAACGGCGGCGGCAAGGCAAAAAAAGAGAAGACGGCGAAAAAGTAGTTATCAAAGCTCAACCAAAACCGCCGGGGACGCCGAGGATGCAGAGGAAAAATGACATAAAAAAATCCTCCGCGTCCCCAGCGTTCTCTGCGGTTTTCATTTCACCTATCCCGCGCGCTTAAAGTACTGCACCGCCCGCTCGTGCTTCTCGGCAGCTTTACGCGTCGAAAACGTTCCAAGATTTTTGCGTTTGCCCGTCTTGGCATCTTTCTTTCTTGAGTAGAGGCGAAACTCTCCGGATTTTATTTGGCGAATCATGAGCCTGAGAAGGCGGATTTCGCGAACGAGTTGCCTTCCGAAACCAAAACCGCCGAGGACGCCGAGGACGCAGGGTTATTAACAAAATTCACTGCGTCCCCCGCGTCCTCTGCGGTTTTCATTTCGTTCGAACATTGGACATGAGAACGAAAGACGCAGCCGGAAAGCTGCGTCTCTTCAGGAAGGTGTCGTTTCTAGTCGAAAATAAAGATCGCGGCGGCGATGACGGTGGTCCACAGTCCGCGTTTGTCGCCTACGGCCGACTGCGTAACGTTAGCGGTGCGCACGATCTTGTTCGAGATGCGGTAGATTTCCTTCTTCTCGTCCCACGAACGGTCCGGATCGAACTCCACATTCAACGTGGTCGCCAGCATTTCCGCAGCGAGCTCTTCCGCGTACTCTCCGGCCGTGTCCTCGGTCTCCCCGAACGAGTGATGTTCGCTCAGATAGCCGTAAGTATTACGGTCAGCGGGAATGGCGACGCCGATGCTGGCAGCCAGCAAGCGGTGAGGCTCGTGCGTCGAGTTCTCGGCGACGACCGAGAAGACCACTTCGCCGGGATGCAGATACTTCAATCCCTGCGAGCGGGCGATCAGTTTGCACTGTGGCGGAAAAATCGATGAAACTCGAACCAGGTTTTGCGCTGCGATGCCGGCGTCGCGAAGCGCCAATTCGAAGGAAGTAAGACGTTCCCGATGTTTGCCGACCCCCTTGGTGAAAAAAATCCGCTTGGGGACCATGTCCTTGCCCAATTCGTGTTCCTCCGGTGATCGTGTGGTTTAGCGCTCAAATCTAACATAGTGAAATGTGACAGGAGTATGAAAATTCAGATTCGCGCCAAAAAAATGGCGGGAATCCGCTTGGGAGATTCCCGCCTGATCCGGCGCGAAAGGGGGGAGGGCTGCGCCGGGAACTTTTTCGCTACTTGCCAGCCATGACCGAACTGACGCTGATCGTGTCGCCGTTGGCCGTGCCTTTCACGCTGGCTTGTTTGCCGGCGAGCTTGTCGAGCTCGTCGAGCGACGCCTTGTCTTTGGCGTCGAGCGTATAAACCTTGTCGCCCACCACCAGGGCATAACTTGAGCCTTTGCCGACGCAGGCGCGCGTGCAACTGGCGTTGTCGCCTTCCATCATGTGCTTCTTGCCGCACATGGAATCGCTGACCTCGCCCTTGAAAGTCTGGGCCTTATCTGCCGCTAGCGCCGGGGAAACTGCCAGTCCCGCGCCCAAAACCAGCGCGGCCAATGAAACAGTGAATTTCTGCAAACCCATGAATCGGTCTCCTTTGAAATCTATAACGTGTCTCGCTGCCGTTCAGGACGCACACAAACCTTACACAAGAGATTACCGCCGGACAAGATAGTTACAGGATTTTTATACAGTTGTCCCGAATTTGGAAACCTTAGCCCGCCGGGAGCATTCACAACTCGTCCTCACAAATGGCTTTGGGAAGGGCACGGCTTTCACAGGCTGCGAAAAAAGTCGGGATTCGTATCAGGGCACGGCTTCAGCCGTACCGCTAAGCAACCGACGAGAACCTGGGCTTTAGCCCCTGAGGGAAAAGAACTCGCTCTTTCACCGCGCTTTGGGGTCGTAACGAATGCTTACGTCAACGATTTTGTCTTTGTCGTCGAGGGTTTCGTGGATGGTCTCGTTCCACCCTCCCATCCCCTTCAGTTCGACAGTGTTCTCGGTAAGGAAACGGTGCGGATAGCTGGAGTCGTAGGGATCGCCTCCGCGCAGCTTCCAGTCATCCTCTAAGCGCGCGGTGGTCTGTTTGTCGAGACCTTCGATAGTGAGTTCTCCCATCTTGAAGACGTCGCCCTCGCGCACCTCGATCAAGTAGTTCACTGTCGATTGCGCCTCGTCGAACTGAGGTGTGGGCTGTAGTTCCGCGGCCATGTATCCCTTCGTCCCATAGAGTTTTTTGATGGCAAGGAAGTCATCTTGCAACTGCACGGCATCGGCGGGTTCGCCCGGCTTGAGGTGGATCAAAGAGCGCAAGCGATCTTGAGAGAAGGCTTGTGCGCCAGCGACCTGAACCGCACTCACTTTGTATTGCGTGCCGGGAACGAGAGGGAAAGTGACATCGACCAGAGTTGGATTCGAAGTTCCTCCGACAACTTTCGCCTGGGGATCGCCGAAGCTGCTCTTCAGGTATCCACGTGCGAGATAGATGGGCAGAAATACTTTATCTTCCTGCGCGCGAAGCAGGGAACGCGAGTAATCGGCACCCTCCAGGCGGGCTGCGGCGGTTTGTAGAGCCTCGAATTCCGCTGGGGATGCCCCGCTGAAATCAGTCTTGCGAACCCGAATGTCAGGCCCTTTGATGCTGTACACGATAGCTTCGATCGGGCCGTTCTCAGGTCCTGCGCGCAGGTAGTCGACCTTACCCGAAACGCCGCGCTCCACCATCAGCGCCTGCAGCGCATCGGAAGCGCGGTCGGCCAAATAGCCGCTGACTGGGAGGCGCCCGTGAAACAGCGGCACGCGTTCGTGAAGCTGGGCCAGCAGTTCGTCATCCGAATACCAAACAATATTGTCAAAGCGCACCGGGACCAGCTTGTCAGACTCGGTGAGCTGAAAGGTTAATCTCGTGCCTTCGCTCGCATACTGGTAGGTATAGGCGACATCGCTGAAGGCTCCGCTGGCGCCAAGTCGCTCGGTCGCCGCCTTGAAGTCATCGTTCGTGAAAGTCTCCCCGATCTTCAAACGAGCGGCCTCGGTAATTTCCTCCGGCGTGTAGCGGTCGCGACCCGCGATCTTGACCGAAATCAATTTGAAGGCGGACGGAGGAAGGTCCTTGGGAGAAAGCTTGCGAGTCTGAGCGGAACTGAGGATCGCGGGGAGAAGGAAGAAGAGAAAGACCAGCCAACGGTTCACAACCAAGGATTGTAAACCAGAGAGCTTCAGGGTTTGCTTGCGACCACTGGGTCTACCGTCTTGATCTTCACCGTGGTGTCGATGAACGCCAGCGCCGCCCGGCTAAGGGCTTTGTCTTTGCGGAAGACGAGCGCCAGATCGCGGCGAATCTGCGCATCGGCGAGGGGAATGGCTGACAACACACCGGCGCGAACATCCTCCGAAACGTTGGACCGTGCGATGAACCCGACCCCTACATCGGCGGCCACAAACCGTTTCAGCAATTCGCTTGAATCCAGTTCCATCGCATAGCGGGGTTTGAGTTTATGCTCGTGAAACAGATTCTCGAGCGCGTCGCGCGTGTGTCCAGCTTTGGGTACGACCAGCGGAAATTTCGCCGACTCAGCCACCGAAGCGCGATTTCAGTTTCGCCAGCGGATGCCGCGGCGGCGCGATGATCACCAGTTCGTCGCGATGAATCAGCACCACGGTAAGCCGGTTGTCGCTGACGGGGAGAGAAACCACTCCGAAGTCGACCGAGTTGTCGATCACCGATTCCAGAATCTTGGCGTAATCGGAACGTTTGATGTTAACCGCAACATCCGGATACTGCCTTTTGAACTGCGCAAAAACTTCGGGAAGAATGTGCAGGCACGTGCCTTCGTTCGCGCCGACGATGATTTCGCCGCGGGGAATTCGCTCGGTTTCGGCGACCGCCGTGAGAACGGCCTTCCGCGATTCGATGGTCTCTTCAGCGTATTTCAGAAACAGTTTGCCGGGAGCGGTGAGCGAAACTTTGCCGCCGGAGCGATCCAGCAATTTCGCTCCTACTTCTTCTTCGAGCGCTCGGATTTGCGATGAAATAGCAGGCTGCGTGCGGAAGCGTTTCTCCGCGGCACGGGAGAACGAGCACAATCGCGCGACTTCGAGAAAGGTCTCGAGCTGATCGAAATCCATAGGGAAGTCGGAATCATGATACCGCGAAGTCAGTCGTTGGTTGCGAGTCGATGGTCATTGGTCGCTGGGTCGTTTGAAAATCCGCCCGCGGCTTTGAAAGGGCCAGTTTCACAAAACCTGACGTCATCCCGAGCGCAGCGAGGGATCTGGCGCGCATCAAATGCAACCTCGATTGGCTGAATGCTGAATGCTGAGTGCTAAATGCTGAGTGCTGAGTGCTGAATGCGGACTTAGCAGGCCAACTTGCGGAGAAACTCGCGCTCGTCCATGCGATACTTGAAAGCTTTACGGCCGTCGATGAACACGACGGGAACTTCGTCAGTGAACTGGCGGCGTAGAGATTCGTCGCTATCGACGTCCACTTCCTGCCATTTGAATCCGCCGCGGCGCTCGAGCTTTACCAGAGTTTCTTTCACAATCTCGCAAAGGTGGCAGCCTTTTCGTGAGTAAACCACGACCTCTCGAGGAGCGAGCATTGAGGGAGTTTAGCAATAATATTGGGCGCTTTCCATCAATTTTGACCGAGCGAACGGTCGGTCATGATGGGTGACAGCGAGGCGGTACAATCGGTGCGACATGAACGACGTCCACTAAGCGGCAAAGCAGTCTTGATCACGGGAGCCGCCAAGCGCCTGGGCCGCGCCTCGGCTCTCGCGCTGGCGAAGGCCGGAGCCGACGTTGCCATCACCTTCCGGAACTCCGCCCGCGAGGCGCAACATACCGTCATCGATGTCGGCGGTTATGGCGTGCGGGCCGTGGCCCTGCGATGCGATGTGACCGATCCGAAGTCGGTTAAAGCAGCGGTGAAGGACGCCGCCAGGGAACTGGGTGGGATTGACATCCTGGTAAACAACGCCGCGAACTACGAGACCGCTGAGTTCGACAAGCTTACCGTCAAGCAATGGGACGCCATCTTTGCCTCCAACACGCGCGGCCCATTCCTGGTTTCGCAATCGGCTTTGAAGTGGCTGCGTGAGCGGAAGGGAAAGATCATCAACATGGGATCGCTGGGAGGCCTTCGTCCCTGGCCCACGCATGCGCATTACTGTTCCTCGAAAGCCGCCGTACATATGTTGACCAAGGTGATGGCCAAAGCCCTGGCACCCGAAATCGCTGTGAATGCCGTGGCTCCCGGGATGATCGATTTGGGCGAGAAGGCGGCAGCGGCGTTCATGCGAAAGATGGCTAAGGAGACCCCGATGAGACGCAACGGCACAGGGGAAGAAATCGCCGCGGCTGTGCTGTTCTTCGCCACCGCTCCCCATTTTGTGACCGGACAGATTCTCGCCGTCGACGGTGGACTAGGGCTGTGAACGATTTGTCACCGCCTAACCGTTTCCTGTATCGTGCGCTGTTTGCATCTCTCATGAAACAGATTCTTCTTCTCCTGCTGCTATTCGCGCCGTTGCTGGCATCCGCTCAAGCCCGTCCGGAAGACGGAGGCCACGAAATCCAAGTCTGGAGCGGCGGCGGGCACTCGGTCAGCGGGGGCACTTCGAATACCGGCGTCTGGAATCTCGGCCTGCGCTATGGATGGATCCTGACCCGTCCCCATGGCCCGGGTTTTCTTAAGGGACGATTCGAGGCGGCCGTCGATGCCGTGCCGGTGTTCCTGGTCTTCCAACCCGCTAACACCTCGTATGGCTTTGGAGTTAACCCCGTAAACCTTAAGTGGAACTTCGCCACGCGAGGAAACTTCGTCCCTTACCTTGAACTCGACGGCGGAACCCTGTTCACGAACAACGAAGTACCCTCGTTCACCTCGAAGATCAATTTCACTTCGGGCGCGGCTTTGGGAACCCACATCCTCGGCGAGAAATACAACTGGAGCGCGGAGATTCGTTATATACATATTTCGAACGCCGGGCTTTCGTCCCCAAATCCCGGAGTGAATACGGTGCAAGTACGTCTTGGAATTGGTCGAGTTCTTTGCGCACGGGAAGAAGTAAGCCTTTGTTAATCAGCACGATACCAGCCGGTTCTGCCGGATTCCCACACTTTTTTCCCCGGAAATCTTCCCATTTTGTAACTTCAGTCCGGCGTTACGCATCTCAACTAGTGGTGGGCTCATTAGGGTGATTCTCCCGGGCAGCACACTGGATGACGCAGCGCAGCGTTGTCCTGCCTCCTTTAGCTGCCGGGGGAGAAACTTTGTTCCTTGACCGGGGGGTCCGGGGCTACCTAATGAGCCCTCTTCGTATTTTTAAGCTCTCTTCCGCCCTCCCCTTTCTTCTGGTTTTCAGCTCAGTTGCAGCCATTCTTCGCGCCCGATATTCTGCTGACCTATGTCCACGCTCGTCGAATGTGTCCCTAATTTTTCCGAAGGCCGCGACAAATCAAAAGTTGACGCCATTCTCGATGCCATGAAGATGCCCGGCGTCTACCTGCTCGATCGCGAAATGGATGCCGATCACAATCGCTGCGTCATCACGCTGGTCGGAGAGCGAGAGCCGCATTCAGGAATCGGCCATTCGCGGAGTCGGGAAGGCCGCGGAACTGATCGATCTGACGCAGCATCAGGGAGCGCACCCGCGCATGGGAGCCGCCGATGTGGTTCCGTTCATCCCCATTGAAGGTTTGAGTATCGAAGATTGCGTGGCGATGGCGAGCATGTCGGCGAGGAGATCTGGAAGCGCTATCAGATTCCTGTTTACCTCTATGAGGCAGCAGCCACTTCTCCGGAGCGGCAGAATCTCGAGAACATTCGCCGTGGACAGTTCGAGGGCATTCGCGCCGACATCGCGACCAATCCCGCGCGCAAGCCGGATTTCGGCGAAGCGCGGGTCCATCCCACGGCGGGTGCGACCGTCGTTGGGGCTCGGAAATTTCTTGTTGCCTACAACGTCTTCCTGAACACCTACCGATGTCGACATTGCAAAAAAGATCGCGAAGGCCGTGCGCTTTTCGACCGGCGGATTCCGTTTTGTGAAGGGCGCGGGTTTCCTGGTTCGCGGACAGGCGCAGGTGTCCATGAACCTGACCGATTTCGAACAGACTCCCGTGCACCGCGTATTCGAATTTGTGAAAGCGCGAAGCGGCGCGTTATGGCGTGCAGGCAGTAAGCAGCGAGATTGTCGGATTGATTCCGAAGAAAGCTTTGGAATCGGCGGCGGAATGGTTTCTGCAGATCGAGAATTTCGACTCGTCGCTGATTCTGGAAAACCGCCTGGACGCGGTGATGAGCGGCAAGATGGCGGTCGGCGGACTGCGCGCCGGCGTCGAACCCTTCATCGAACAACTGGCTGCGCCGACTGCGACTCCCGGTGGCGGAAGCGCGGCGGCAGCGGCGGGAGCGATGGCTGGCGGGTCTGGTCCACATGGTGGCCTCGATGTCGCGAGGCAAGAAAGCTTATCGCAGTACGAAGCGCAGTTGAGCGAGGCCATCGCGAGGCTCGCAGCTGCGCGAAGAACTGAAAGTCTGCGATCGATGCCGACGCCCAGTCCTATAACGCGGTCATGAAGGCGTACAAGCAGGCGAAGGCCGAGCCGACGCAACGCTGGCGGACTCATCGCGGCTGCGCTGAAAGGAGGCCACCAACGTCCCGCTGAGTGTGGCCCAGCGCGCGAAAGAAGTGGCCGATTATTGCGGAACGGCTGAAGCCGATCACCAACCCCAATATGAAGTTCAGACCTGACCACGGCCACGGCGCTTGCGCGCGCCGCGCTCGAAGGCGCGATTTCCAATGTCGAGATCAACGTCGAATCGCTCGACGATCCAGGCTTTCGCGAGCAGGCGCAAGGCAACAAGCGCCGGCGCTGAAAGTCTGATGGAGACCCGAAACCAACATGACAGCTTCGATGGACTCGCCGGGAAAGATCATCACGATCGTGATCGCCGGCATCGTGCTGCTGATCTTCTCGACCGAACTGGTCTGGAGACATCACGGCCCAGCGTCTCGCGGTTCGCGCCTGCTTTGCCGACCCCGGACAACTCAAGGAAGGCTCGCGGGTTTATGTAGCCGGAGTGAAAGTGGGCTATGTCAGCCGCATGAGCACGCATCCCGGGGATCGTGATTGCGCCGTGGAAGCCGAGATGGTGCTGGACTCGGCGTACCAGTTCAACATCCCTGCCGATAGCACGATTTCGTTAGCAACGGCTGCGTCTGGGGCAAACCCAGGCGGATATCCACATCGAGAATGCGTCCGGCCCGCCGCTGGAGCAGGGCGGAATGCTGAAAGCCGTCCACTGACTAACGCTTTAAAGACTCACTTTGGGCAGTTCGAAATTTCCCGCATGTCGACGTGACCCACGAAACGTAGAGACGAGAGATCTGGCGCGCAGCATCGACGCCCCACGCCAGATCCTTCGCCTATCGGGCACAAGATACATCGTAAGAAATGAGTGCCGCGACATAGGACTCGGGATTGTCAGCGCAAGACCGCCGGCCAGGAACCGTTCTGATTACACCGCATTGCACTTTCGTTTAGCCCTCTGTCCCGCAGCTTGGCATACAATTGAACATCGGATGCAGGTTACGGGCGGCGACCGAACAGCATCTAACTCACCATGTTTCTCAGAGGCAGTCTTATGAAGAAATCCCTACTGTGTTTGGGCGTCTTTTTATTTCTCGCTGTCAGCGTGTGGGCGATGCCCATGGGTACGCAGGCGCGCGGCGTGATTCCCTCCGACATTCAGCAGATTATTTCCGTGGATTATCGGGCGCTCAAGAATTCCGACACCGCGATGGCAGCTGAAGAATCAGGTCGAGCCTGACAATCTGAAGCAGTTTGAGGAGGCTCTGAAAGCGCCGGAATGGATCCTGAGAAAAACGTCGAGCAGCTTACTGTGGCGTCCTACCGCAATGCGAAGCAGACGGTAAGGATGGTCGGCGTCGCGCAGGGAGACTTTCCCATGAAGGCTTTCCTCAAGCGCATGGCCCTGCACAAAATCAAGCCCGCCAAGATCCGCAACACCGACGTATGGCCCATGTCTGGCGGCATGGACATGGTTTTCCTCGATGAGAATACGTTTGCTCTTCGGGGAATCGTACCGGCGGTGCAGGGAGCGCTCGATGCCCGCGACGGCTATACGCTCGACTCTCGACAGCAACAACACCATTGCCGACATGATGGGCGCGGTTGATTCGCGGCACGGTGTGGAGCGTCCTCGACCAGCAGGGAACCCAGAACATGATGCGTTCGGCGCTGGGCGAGGCTTCGAGACTGGGAGACTATGAGACGGTGAAGAAGCGACTACTGGGATCGCGCTATCAGATGAATTTCAACATCGGCGTGAACTTCGATCTCGATGTGCTGACGGCCGATTCAGTCACCGCGACGACATTATCGACGCTGGTGAAAGCGGGAGTGCTCTTCAAGAAGATAAGCGCGACGCCTACCGAAAAGATCGCCCTCGACAGCGTTACGGTCGACTCCGACAGCTCCAACTTGCAAATGCATTTCAAAACCGATGACAAGAAATTCCAGTCGCTGATGCACTCGGAGTTGTTCGCGGCAGTCTCGAAGTAAATGCTTGGTGTGGCGCGGGCACTCTTGCCCGCGTCTCCCCACGAAGCCGCCCCTTTTACTTTCGCGCTTCTCTTCCTTCACCCAGCCTTCTTTCACAACCTGCCGTCCCCGCGCGATCGCCAACGAGTCTTCCGGCACGTCTTCAGTGATGCACGACGCCGCTCCCACATAAGCCCCGCGCTTCACCTTCACCGGAGCGCGACCAACGTGGAATCGCTGCCGATGAAGACGCCGTCTTCAATGATGGTTGTGTTTTTGTTCACGCCATCGTAGTTGCAGGTGATGGTGCCCGCTCCGATGTTCACGCCTGCGCCTATCTCGGCATCTCCGAGGTAAGTGAGATGGTTGGCTTTCGATCCCTTGCCCAGCTTGATCTTTTTGGTCTCAACAAAATTGCCCACGTGCGCGCCCTCGCCGATGTCGCTGCCGGGACGCAGGTGTGAGTAGGGCCCAAGAATCGCGCCCGCGCGCGACCGCGCGTCTTCCATGATGCTTCCCGGACGCACGGTGACGCCGTCACCGATCTCGGAGTTCTTGATGACGCTGTAGGAGCGGATTCTGCAATCCGCTGCCAATCCGCGTTTTACCGAGAATCTGGACGAAGGGCTCGATCACCGTGTCCGCGCCGATCTCGACTTCAGTGTCGATCACGCAGGTCTGGGGATAGATAGATGCTCACGCCGTCTGTCATCAGTTGCTGATTCTTCAGCGTGCGCAGGCGCTGATCGATCTCCATCAATTCGGCGCGAGTGTTCCCTCCCAGGACTTCGTAGGGATCTTGCGCACCGACCGCCACTACCCGCTGCTTCGCCTTTCCCAAAATCGCAGCCATGTCGGTCAGATAGAACTCAGCATGAGGATTGGCGGTGCTGAGTTTGTCGATGTTGCCGATAGAGCGGAGCTACCGAGAAGGCGTAGAACCCGGCGTTGATCTCGCAAATCTTGTTCTGCGCGGCCGACAGCGCCTTCTGCTCAACGATGGCCTTTGACGTCGTCGCTCTTCGCGCTCTTGCGAATCACCCGTCCGTACCCGGTGGGATTTTCCAGTTGCGCGGTCAGCAGTGTCATCGCCGCATTCTTTGCGAGATGAAAATCGCGAAGCTTTGCGATCGTCTCGACCGTAATCAGAGGCGCGTCTCCGGATAGCACCAGAACGATATCGTAGGGAGCGAGCGCTTCGCGGGCCACCATGAGCGCATGCCCGGTGCCGCGCTGTTCTTTTTGCAGAACGAACCGAATTCCAGTGCTCGCCACGGCTTCGCGTACGCGATCGGCTTCGTGGCCGATGATGGCGTAGACATCTTTGGCCGGGACGATCTGAGTCGCGGCAGCGATTACATGCGCCAGCAGCGGCCTGCCCCCTACTTCATGCAGAACTTTCGGATATTTCGATTTCAGCCGCGTACCTTTGCCGGCGGCCATGATGGCAATGGCAATTCGGGGAGAGGATTGAGGTTTCGCAGTCTTTGGCATTCGACTCAATATATCGCGACCGTCGCGCCCCCGCTATTGCCGCTTCAGGATTCTGTCGAAGCATCCCGCGAAACGGCGGCTCAGCAGATCGCGATCGAAGCCTCCGCCGCGAGAGGTTTGTCGAAGAGACCCACGCCAGATCCCTGACTCCGCTCGGGATGTGTCGGCCACCCGCCTGATGTACCCCATCCGCAGCAGTCTGCAAATTAACCTCCGTTTAACCTTAGCCTATTTCCGTAGAGATACGCTGCCCTGATGCGCCGAGCGCGCGGCGCAAAATTACGGAGGAATTTCATGAGACCGAAGAGTGTTTTGCAATTGGTTGTGGTTTGCGGCATCTTCCTGGCCGGGTTGTGCGCGACAGCCCAGGTCGTGGCGGTGCCTCCTTACACCGTTACCGTCTTCACCAAGAGCATCACCGGAGTCGACTTCGCCCCTGACTCCATTGCGATCTTGAATGGGAATGTCTATATCGGCTACGGCGATGGCGTGGCCCCCGACGGCTCCGACGGCAAGAGCAGCACGATTGTGGAGTACACCTCGAGCGGAAAGCTGCTGACCACGTACACGGTGCTTGGTCATAACGACGGGCTGCGCGTGAATCCCAACACGAATCAGTTGTGGGCTATGCAGAACGAAGATGCCAACCCGAATCTAGTGATCATCGATCCCACCACGCAGACTCAGACCATGTACACCTTCGGCCCCACTCCGCATGGCGGCGGGTATGACGACATCGCGTTTAGTGGAAACAACGTCTATCTGAGCGCGTCGAATCCCGCCAATAACCCCAACACCAAGGCGGCCATTGTACAGGCCACGATCGTGGGAAACACGGTGTCAGTTACGCCAGTGCTTTACGGCAATGCCAAGGCCATCAACATCCCGCTGAACACTTCGACGAAGCTGAACCTGCAGGATCCGGACTCGATGATCATTGACTCCTTCGGAGACATCCTTCTCGATAGCCAGGCGGATGCGGAACTGATCGTCGTGCACAACCCGGGGCTGTTCAACCAGAGTGTATGGCAACTCCCCCTGACGGAGAACGGCGCGGCGGTGCAGATCGATGACACGGTGTTCAGTGCTTCCACCCACGGCAGCGTTCTGGTCTCAGACCGCGATGGAGAGACTGTCTACGCGATCTCGCGGAACATCTTCCTGCCGGGCATAGCCTACTGCGCAACGCCTACCACGGTGGCCGTGCTGAATAAGCAAACCGGAGTTCTCACCGATGTCGTAACCGGTATGGTGAGTCCTCATGGCATGGCGTTTTTGAGTAAGGAATAAGCGCGATTGCTGCTGAGGTTCGAACAGTGCAGTGACACTTGTAGGACTGTCATCCCGAGCGAAGCGAGGGGATGAATTCACGTTTGAAGTGCAACAGAGTGTTCCAAGAATACCTCGTTGGGAGTTTTGAAGCCGAGGCATTTTCTGGGGGTATCGTTGTAGCGTTCGAGGCAGAGGGCGAGGCGCTGGGCGGGCAGGTCGTCGAGGTCGGTGTTTCTAGGCAACAGGCGGCGCAAACGGCCAATCGCGTTTTCGATGCCGCCCTTCTGCCAGGGCGAGTGGGTGTCGCAGAACCAGGTCTGGATGCCAAACCGTCGGCTCAGGAGATAGTGTTTGCTGAACTCCGCTCCGTTGTCGAAGGTCATGGATTGACATACGCGCGCGGGCAGCGCTTCCAGCAGGGTGCTGAGATTGTCGGCGACCGACTGCGCCGTTCTCGTGTTCTGCCGCATCAGCAGGGCGCGCCGCGATCGGCGTTCCTGCATCACCAGCAGGAACTGTCCCGGTTTGCGGAAGCTCATGAGGTCGGCCTCCCAATCGCCCGTGCGCGTTCTGGTCTCCACCACCGCCGGACGATCATGGATGGAAACCCTCTCCAATATCGACGCCGTCGACCAGCGGCCATTGGGCAGACGGTTTCCGCGACGGTATTTTTGCCGAGGCAGCCAGCGATGCAGAGTTTCGTTGAAGGACCAACTGCGCCAATAAATGTAACGGTAGATGGATTCGTAGCTGATGCGGTCGCTGCCCGGCAACTGGGCCATGCGCCCGGCAATCTGCTCCGGCGACCATCCGGCAGCGAGATGCTGCAACACTTTCTCCCGAAGTTCGGGCTGACGTTCCAGCTTGTGGGCCCGACCGCGGGCATGACGACGCAGCATCAGCCGCTGCGCGCGCTCGGGATCGTAGCCCCCCGGCCACTGCTTAGAGACCTTGCTGTTGCGCTTCAGTTCACGACTAATGGTCGCCGCGCTCCTCCCCAGAGTGGCGGCGATGCAGCGCAGAGATTTACCGTTTGCATGCAGACGGTAAATCTCAATCCGCTCCCTGAGCACCAACTGCTCATATCTTCTCTTTTCCATCGCAACACCTTTGTACGGTGTTGCACTTGATTCGTGAACTCATGGGGATCTGCAGTTCGCCTGCAGTCAGAACTGCAGATTCCTCGCGCCAAAACCGGGCGCTCGGAATGACAATTCTTTTTTGCCATATTCGCTTTCTCACTCGGGAGAGTCGCGATAACGGTCTAAAGGTGCTCTCAGCATGTATCTCTAGCAGCACGCAGGCCGACCGAGGTCGCAGCTTACGATCTCTTGCCGCTCTTCTCTCGCAGAGCTTTCGCAAGCTCCGGCAACTTTGCAAACATTGCTGTGGCGCGCAGCCACTGCTTGTGATCGAACGCCGGAGAACCGCTGATCATCGACCCGGCGGGATGTCTCCATGCGTGCCGCTTTGCGCTGTGATGATTACGTTATCTCCCACGTGGCAATGACCGGCCACGCCGACTTGTCCCGCGAGAATCGCGTTCTTGCCGATTTCGGTTGAGCCGGCGAGTCCCACTTGGGCACAGAGCAGCGTGTCTTCTCCCACGCGCGAGCCGTGTCCCACTTGCACCAGGTTGTCTACCTTCACTCCGGAAGCGATGTAGGTCTCGCCGACGCTGGCGCGGTCGATCGCGCTGTTGGCCTGCACTTCCACGTTGTCGCCCAGGATGGTTGGTCCCGATTGCAGGATCTTGTGCCAATGTCCTGCGTCATCTTTGGCGAACCCAAAGCCGTCGCTGCCGATGACGACGCCGTTCTGCAGCACGACGTTGTTGCCGAGGCGGCAATCCTCTCGCACCACTGCGTGCGCGTGGGCAAAGAAGTTGTCACCGATGGTGACTCCGCGATAGATCACCACATGCGGGAGGAGCACGGCGTTGTCCCCGATTGCGACACCTTCGTTGATCACGACATACGCGCCGACATGCGCATTCTTGCCGATCTTGGCCGAGGGATCGACCACCGCCGAGGGGTGCACGCCCGGCGCATATTGCGGCGGCTGGTAGAACAATTCGATCGCGCGCGCGAAGGCGAGATACGGATTCTTGTTGCGCAAAGTCGCCGTGGCGATGGCGGGGAAGTCGTCGCCAACAATTACTGCCGCTGCCTTGGTTGTCTTCGCCGCGGCCGCGTACTTCGGATTCGCGACAAACGTCAGCTTGCCCGGCCCGGCTTCTTCGATTCCCGCGACGCCGGTAATTTCTGTCTCTGGCGAGCCGGTTTCCAGCCGCGTATCAGGGCAATGGCGATCTGTGCAAGTTTCATAGGAATTATTAACCGGGGTAACAAGGGATTGTAACGGACGCGTGAACAGCTGTGAGAAGGATACGACGTCAGAGTCTAGGACGAAACTTCGGATCGCGGTGGCATACCGAGATTCGTATCAGGGCATGACTTCAGCCGTGCCGTAGGAGCCGGTTCGATCCGGGCTTTAGCCGCTGGATTCGCCGGAAGGGAGACAGACGGCACGCCTCAGGATACGGCCGGATCTATTCTTCGGGCGCCACTCTCGGATCCTGTTCCTGATCCGCGAACTTGCGCGGGCGTGATCCGAATGCGCTCCGGGCACCGGCAGTTCGCCCACCGACGACGGATCACCACCCTCGCGCCGCGGAAACCGTTGCTATTCGCAAAGATCGGCTCATCGAAGACCATTCCCGCATTTGATCCCGCCAGTGCGAACACCGAAAACGCCTTGCCTCCGAATAGGTCGTCGAACTGTAGTCGCCGACCATGAACCCCGCGAAAGTGTTCGGCAACCAGGTGGAGTCATCGGCCCGCCAAAGTCGTCGGACCGGCCCACGTCGTTCCCCCGTCGAGCGACGAGATGAACCCCACGTTGAGCGCGCAAGTCGAGGCGGTGCAATTCGCATTGGAATAGAAGTAATAAGTCAGCCCCAAGTGCGCTCCGCCTCCGCTCGTCGACGGATCAACGGCCAGCCCGGGGATGAAGTAATCCGCCGTGCTGGTGACGGCATCAATCGGAACCCGGGCCGGCGCCGTCCAGGTCACGCCGTTCGGTCGATGTGCGATCACCAGGTCATTCGAAGCACAAGCCGCGCGCGGAAACGGCAATCCTGCCACACCAGATACACTGTTCCGCCAACATCTCCTGCAGCGGCGGGTAGGGGAGAAGTCCTCAGATTTCCTGCGACACCGTGATCCGAGATCGATTGAAACCACGTCGTCGCACTCCACGTGTTGCCCCCATCGGCGGAATCAAAGGCATCATCGAAGCGCCATCGAAACTCTCTATTGGAACCACCGACATTGCCGTTGGGCTGGACCACGGGCTGGCCACCAATGCCGGATCCCAGATCCAAGGTCGTGTGCGCCGGACCCCAGGTCTGTCCCCCATCGCTGGAGGTGCTCATGTTAATAATTCCGCTGTTGCTGGGATCATCCCACTCGACGTAGCAGTGTCCGTAGAACGGGCTGCTGGTGTTGCTGTCGCACGCCACCCAGTTCTTATCGGAATCAGGAGTGGTGCTGACAATCACCGGATTGCCCCAGTTCAGTCCATCAGTGGAAATGCTGACCGCAACTTTCTCGGTGGATGAATTGATGGGCAAAGTCGAAATCATCCAAACCCCGTGAGTGGCGTCATAAGCCACAGCTGCGTCGCTGGCTGCCGAGAAACTTCCGCCATCAAACGTAGTGATCCCGGGCAGGGAACCGTGAGTCCAGGTTGCGCCTCCGTCGGTGGACGTGGCAAAGCCAATGTCGGCGCCGCCTCCGCCGAAAATTCGGGCAACTTGAAAGGCGCTCACGATGGTCGACCCGTTCGACCAGGCGTGCGCTTCCACCTCGGTTTCATGCTGGCTGGTGGAGTTGGTGAATGTATCAGTGCTCAACTGAGTCAGAGGCACCGCGGCCGGTGGGGGGGTCGCCGGCTGCTTCGGCTTGGAACCCGAGCCCCCTCCGCAGCCGAGCGCAGCCAGTGGAAAAGAAAAGCGAGAAGAGAGTGGCGACAAATCTGAAATCATAAGCTGAGAGTCTACATTTTACTCCCCGAACATCGGAACCTGTCGTATATCTTCGGCCGCGCCGCGCCGGCGACGGGCCGCGCCAATTACTGCCAGCACGGTAAGCGATTCGAGCGCCGTGCGAGGAACAAAAATCCGCTGCGTGTTCGAGCGCATGTCCGGAGGATTGACCAGGAATCCCTCGGCCGTGGTCAGGCTCAGGTCGTTGGGCATCATCCCCTCGACCACTTCGTTGTCTTTGAATCTCAAGCGCACCCACAGTCCTTCAGTCCGGGGACGGCTGGTGAAAGTCTTGCGAGTCGAGATTCCGAGTCTCCGAACTCGCGCACGAAATAAACGCCCTTGATTTCCTTCAGTTCAATCGCCACCACGTTGCCCGACGTGTTCAGCAGCTCGAGCTTGCCCTCGTGCACGAAGTTAGATGGCGCCACGTATCCGTTAATTGTGTCGCGGTCCATCTTGCGCACAATTACTTTTTTGGTTGTGGAAGGCATGCTATGGCTAAGGGCCTGCGGACGCGGGTTTCCGCCGCTTGGCTCAAGGCGATTCTCGCACTTTTCCGGTGAAACCGCTGGTGGCTCGTCCTTCGCAGTAGCCAAAAGGTTAACTATGTGATATTTTGTGTATGCTTGCCACAAGCGCATCAAAATAGGTATAAGTCTATTCTGTAGAATCATTTACATGGAGCCGGCTGGGGGTTCGGCAACCCCGGCGGTGCGCCCTGTGGAAATCTCCCAGCGGCGGCGGCGAAAGCGCTCCCAGGACCCGGCAGTTCGTAAAGCATGGCTGATTACATTTACACCATGGAAATCCGGTTGACGCCGGACCAGCAGCGCGGCGTCACCGTGGTGCAGGATGTCGCCCGCGCCGCCGGCATGAATATTTACCTCACCGGCGGGGCCATCCGCGACATCATCAGCGGTTTTACCATCCGCGATCTTGATTTCACCGTGCAGGGCAATCCGCTCAAGCTCCAAAAGGAACTGGAGCGCGCGGGAGCGATCATCTCCGCTGCCGACGATGACATCAAGCCTTGTACCTGGTTTCTGCCGGGGGCGTGCGCGCCGAAATCAGCATGGCCCGCACCGAGACGCTACGAGAAGACGGGCAAGCCTCCGATCGTTGCCCCCGCCACCATCATTGAAGACCTGCGCCGCCGCGACTTCACCGTCAACGCCATGGCGCTCTCGCTGAATCCTGGATCGCGCGGCCTGTTGATGGATCCCTTCAACGGCGCGGCCGACATCGAAGCCAAGCTGATTCGCGTCCTGCACAATTATGCCTTTGTCGAAGATCCTTCGCGGCTGATTCGCGCCACTCCGTTTCGCGGCGCGTTTCCATTGGCCACTCGAAGAGCGTACGCAGGCGCGCTTCGACTCGGCCAAAGAAAACAAGTACATCGAGCACATCAGCGACAAGGCTATTGGGCAGGAGATCGAGCAACTCGCCTACGAAGACGATCCGCTGCACATCGTGCGGGTTCTGGAAAAGGAAGATTGGCTGAAGGTGCTGAATCCGCACTGGAACACCAGCAAGATTGACACCACGGGCTAGCGCAGTTGCTGAAAACTCGCCAGCAGATGAACGAGCTCGGCTATAACGCCGGACCCGTCCCCCGCGGTGCTGTACTTCCTCACCAGCCGGCTGGCGACAAAGACATCGCCGACATGCGCAAGCTGATCCCGCGCAAGGATCTGGTCGAAGCCTGGCGCGATCTTGAAGACAACGCGAAGAGCCTGGCCAAGCGGCTCACCGGCAAAGAAGCGGCAACGCCTTCGCGGACCTGGAAGCTGCTGTCGGAGGCGCGTCCGGAGATGACGCTTTTCCTCGCCGTGACCGCTAAGCAGCAGGCCGTCACGCAGAAGATCAAGAATTTCTTCACCAAGTGGCGGCAGGTGCAACAGAAAGTTCCGCTGCCCGAAATGACGGAGCTGCACATCACTCCGCAAATGCCGGAGTATCCGAAGATTGCCAACGACGTGTTCATGCTGCTGCTGGATGGCAAGTTGCGCTCGCGGACCGAAATTCTGAAGTTTCTGAAACCGCTGGCTCCTCCTCCACCGCCTCCGCCTCCTCCGCCTCCAAAGCGAGGACGCGCGGCAAAAGCTGCCGCGCAGGCCGCAGTGGCACCGGTTCCTGCGGCAGGGAAGAAGAAGGGCAAAGCGGCGGCAACTCCAGCGCCCGCGCCTCCGCCAGCTCCCAAGCCGGAAGCGGCACCAGCGAAGCCCAAACCCGCTCCTGCCAAGCACAAAGCCGCGGTGAAGCTGGCTGCGCCAAAGAAAGCCGCGAAGCCAGCCCAGAAGACCGCGAAGAAGCCGGCGAAGAAGCACCGCTAAGACTCGTATTCATAAATGCTTGTGTAGGGGCGGACGCCTTCGTCCGCCCACTCGGGCGAAGCCCGACAGATGCCGGTTTTCCGTTTGTGCCGGAGCCTCCCTCAAACTCCGCGCCAGACAAGCCATTCGGCGCTATAATCAATTCATGCGTCGCCTGTGGATGATCGCGGCGATTACCGCAGTCCTGTTGGTTCCGTGTGCCTTTGCCCAGCACCGCGGCGGTTCGATGGGAGGCGGCGGCGCGCACATGAGTTCGTTCTCTCACAGCGCACCCATGATGAGTCACGGCGGAAGTTTCGCAGGCGTCCCTCGCAGCAACGGCGTCACCTTCACCACCTCGCACGTCAATCCCTACCACTTCGGACACGGCGGCTACGGCTATCGCCATCGATACTATGGATACGGCTACGGTTATGGATATGGCTATCCCTACGGGCTGTATGGGTATGATCCGTTTTTGTGGGGGTCGGCTAGCTCCTACGACAATTCTGATCAGTACGCTGAGCAGAACGAGCAACTCTCGCAGCAGGTAAACGAACTCAGCAACGAAGTCGCGCGGCTGCGCGATGAGAATGAGATTCGCGCCTATGCCCCGCTGCCCACGAACCGCCAGGCTCCGCCTGATGCGGCGAAAGCGAACATCTCCGATCCCACCGTACTCATCTTCCGCGACCAGCATCGCGAAGAGATCAAAAACTACGCGGTTGTAGGACGAACCCTCTGGGTCTTCAACGAAGATCGAGCCAAGAAGATCCCGCTCACGGATCTGGATGTGCCCGCGACCATCAAGGTCAACGACGACCGCGGCGTCGACTTCAACGTCCCGCGCTAATCTTTTGCTACACTTCCTCTTCGCACTTCCACTGAGGACACACCCATGACTGATCGCGGATGGAAAATCCTGCTGGCCACCACCTGCATGGCGGCATTGTTGATGACAGCGCTCACCCTGCGCGCGCAAACTCCGCAGGCGCCCAAAACCACCGAGCAGGCCTTTAAGAACATCCGGATCCTAAAAGGACACCCCGCCGATCAACTCATCCCCACCATGCAATTCATCAGCGCCGCTCTCGGAGTTGAATGCGAGTTCTGCCACGTAGCCGGTGCTTTCGACAAAGACGACAAGAAACCCAAGCAGACCGCCCGCGTGATGATGGAGATGATGATCTCTCTCAACGCCGACAACTTCGACGGCCACCGCGAAGTGACCTGCAACACCTGTCATCGCGGATCGCCGCACCCGGTGGCGACGCCCGTAATCGCCAGCGGCGATCCCGCCGTCGAGATCGCTTCGATGCACGAGGGCGAAGAAGCCCCCGCCGGTCCTCCAGCCGATCAGGTCATCGAGAAATATATTCAGGCCCTGGGCGGCGCCGCAGCCATTCAGAAAGTCACCAGCCGCGTGGAAAAGGGAAATACCGAAGTCATGGGACAGAAGATGGCCATCGAGGTGTACGCCAAAGCTCCTGACAAGCGCGCCTCGTACATGATCACGCCCAAGGGCGACAGCATCACCGCCTACAATGGCAGCGCCGGCGGATGGCTGGGCAATCCCGGACGCCCCATCCACGACATGAGCCTCGCCGAAGCCGCCGCCGCAAGCCTCGACGCCGATCTGCACTTCGCCACCGACCTGAAGACCATCTTCACCGAGATCAAGCCCGCGCCCGCCGCGAAAATCGGAGATCACACCACCAACGTCCTCATCGGCACCCGCACCAACCAGCCCCAGGTGAAGCTTTACTTCGATCAGCAATCAGGATTGCTCATCCGCATGCTCCGTTTTTCCGACACCATCCTGGGACTGATGCCCACGCAGATCGACTACGCCGACTACCGCGACGTGAACGGCGTGAAGACTCCCTTCCGCTGGACGCTCGCCCGTCCCTCGGGAGCCTTCACCATCCAGATCGACAGCGTCCAGCAAAACGTCCCAATCGAAGACGGAAAGTTCACGAGGCCGCCGGATCCGCCGCCAGCCCCGAAACCGGCTGGACAATAACCTTGAGAGAGATGGTGAGCACGTTTCTGTAGGGCGGGCACTCCTGCCCGCCAAGTCGCGTAGCGACGACAGAATCGCGCCCCCGCGCTATCGCCGCTTCATGATTCTCTCGAAGCATCCCGCGAAGCGGCTGCGCACCAGATCGGGATCGAACCCCGCGGCCGGAGCGGGTTCCACCGCCCCGCGCAATAAGGGAATCTCTCCCGGTTCTCCGTCCGGGTCGGCGACGGCAGGGACAGCGTCCTCTTCCGGCGAAGCGTCGGCCACGCTCACTGCATCTTTCTTCGCGACGGCTTCGTGCAGCAGGTGCCAGGCTTCTTTGTAGCATTCATGTCTGGAGCCCTTGGTACGGGGCGACAGTTTTATTCGGCAAACCAAACCCACCGCAACTTCGGCGGGTAGGATGTACCAGACGTCTTCGGGAATCACGTAAGCAGCGAAGAAATCCACCTGGTCGCTGGTGTAGCGCGGCGAGAGTCCGACGTGGGGTTGGACGTGGCACAGGTATCCATCGTCGTGGCGGTGCATGGTGGACTTAACCTGTATGCGCAGAAATCGTCCCTTATCCTCGACCGCAAAGTCATAGCGGGCCGAGTCTCCCCAGGGTTTCGAAACCCGGAAGCCTTCTTCCGCCGCGCGCGCCATAAAACGCATTTCCGCCCATTCCCCGCGCTTTTTGGGATGGGGGAACAATTCTTCAGGAGATTTCATAAGATAAGCACCAATAAAAAAGGCGGCCCGTAGGCCGCCGTTCCTTTCTCAACTCTATAATTCCATTATATCACACAGCAATAGGAAAGTCGGACAGCATAGCTAACAATATTTTCGCTTTAGATACAGGGAGATAAGCCCGATCGTGTAACTTCTACCTATTGACAAGATTCCAGTGCCAAAAAGGGAATCACTGAAACTCTTCCGATTTGTCATTCCCTACTGGAAAGAGGAATCTGCTTTTCGCCATCAGTGGGTCGCTAAAAATCCCGTCTCAACGCCCTGCGAATCGATGAAGGTTCCCACGATCGTGCCCGAGTTATTGATTCCGGTTGGCCCCGTCATCGTGCCGTTGGGATCTGCCACCTTAATGAACTTCACCAGGTTGCTCGCGTATCCTTGCAGTTGCTGGAGTTTAGGATTGACGTAGCTTCCTACCACGTGATCTTTGTCGTTGATGGCAACGGCGCCGGTGTAGAGTCGTACCGGGAACGTTGAAAGTCTGGTAGCTTCCGTTGCGCAGTAGAAAGCCGTGCTGCAGCCCGTTCGCGTCATTGTAGGCCCCGCAAATATCGCCGGCGGTGTTGATCCCGTAAGGCTGGGTTTGGATCGCGTTCGGAACATCCAAGTGTGTGTATTTACCGCCGCTTAGTTCAAACCCGCGGAACTCCCCGGTCTGATCGATATAGAATCCAACGATCTGCCCCGCCTGATTGATTCCATAAGCAATTGTGTCCGGCGCTTGGGGAAAGTTGATCGCCGTCAGAGTTCCTGCGTGATCCACAAAGCCGTGTGTGACGCCGGCGCTGTCGCTATAAGAACCAACCATGTCTCCGGCATCGTTAATGCCGGAAATCGTAGTAGAGGTCGCACCGGGAAAGTCGATCGTGGTGTACTGACTGCCGCTAAGCAGATAACCATGGGTCTGCGAGGCAGCGATATAGGATCCGACAACCTGGCCGGTGTTGTTAATCGCACGGGCCTGGGTTGAGACCGAGCCCGGCACTGTAATTTGTGTGTACGTAACCGCCCCCGCCCTCTCTAGGCCGAAGCCCAGCAGAGCGATCACCAGCACTGCATGAATCCCCGTCACGTTGTGTTTGCGCACGAATTTACTCCGACGACCGAATTTCGCACGGACTTCAGATGCAGCCTGAGGCCGCAAGGTGGGCTTGCGAAGTGCCGAATTGGCGGCTGGTCCGTTCATTCGCTCGGAACGCAATCGATGTGGCGCCATCCGATCTGAATAAATCTGTCATCTTGAGCGGAGTCGTCGCCAGCGAAGCGCGCGAAGACGCAGTCGAAAGACCCCTACCGCGGCTGAAATGTTTCCGGAGACATCGAAAAAAGGGAAGGGCACGACCTCGGTCGTGCCGCAAAAACCAGCCCAACGAATTAGGTCCAGTTCAAGAACTTCCGCAGGAAGACAACCAGGACGCGTCCCCAAACCCATCCGTCATCCCGAGCTCGATAGGGCGAGAGGTCTGGCGCGCGCTGCCGATGAATCCAGTCGCAAAAAGCGCGGATGTCATACCCGCCTCATGATTTGTCATTCCGACCGGAGGGAGGAATCCGCATTTCGCCGGCAGCGGCAAGAAAAAGGGTGCCCCGTCTTTGTCGCGTCTTTTGCGACAAAGGTGGGATACGGGAATGAGAGCACAATAGGCCTATCCTGTCGGCGGTAGCGGTACCCCCCACACTCCAGCCCTTCGCAAAACACGCGAAGGACGGGGCACCCACAGCAGTAATTGTGTCGGCAGTTGAAAGGCCGGGCCACCCGGCCACCTCAATAGATTGGAGTGACTTTGTAAACCCGCAGCGATTCAGTGGGTACGTCCGCGAGATTAAACGGCACAAATCGCGGGATGACTGTGCAAGTTATGAAGCCGTATATATCGCTGAGCCTGTAGAGAGGAAGTCTCCAATCGGAGTTCCATTCGCCGATCTCTATCGGGTCGGGCAGTGTTGGCTTGAGATCGAGATGGTCTTTGTACTTTTCGGGAACGCTCACCTCAAGTGCATCTTCTTGGTCGAAATTCTGGACCTTGACTCCGGGAACCTGAGGGATGAACGGATTAATCCCTCTGGAGTGAATCGGGAAGAATTTGTGCTTGTCGAGATTGCAAAGCTTGTTCAGTTGCCAAAGGGGATGATTCTCCGGCGGGTGCGCTCCCTTGTGCGGTTGAACAGCATTGATCTGTCTCCTAACGTCGTTAGGGAATCGTCGCAATGCCTTGGCGTAGTTACGCCTTCTGTCCCGGTTGCTGAGGTCCTCCGGAATCGGGAAATAGATCTCTCTAGGGGAGTCCCGTCTGGCATTGGGCAAAGCCATTTGCCAAGCCATCTGGTCGAGGCCGGAGCGGAGACAATCCAGGAATTCCCCAAGCTCCATTCCAAGGGCAGGCTCGAAGGATTTCATTTGAAACCGCTTGATGTGTCGTCTGTTCTCCGCGTCGTACTTGCGAACAACGGTGTGCGGTTCTTTCATGTAGGCAGACACGTGCCCATTGAAAGCGTCAAGGTGAAGCTTGGCCCGTTCGGCTTTTTCTACGAGATACCATGCGGCACGCGGAATCATTTCAATCCCTCTTAAAGGATTGTATTGGCAGGTTTTGGTTAGCTCGCGTTCCACACATTCGCAAAAGGCGCTAATGTGTTGGCCACCCGCCCACCTGCCGTCCGTTATGGTTGTTGCCCGTTCTTGACAGCGTCTTTTGCGGTGCTCACTGCGACGATTCCCTTGAGCCGTTCCTCGCGTTGAAACCTCGTCACGTACCAATCCTTCACGAGTACTTCGATCAGTTCAATCAATAATTGAGCTTCGTTCGCTTCAACGTCAACGATAACGTTGATGTCTTTCTCCATGTGTGCGCCGATATTCCCGATCTTTCTCACGCTGTCTATGGCATTCCAGGTCATGGGATCTACCTTATCTTGTAAAGCGTCCACCTCATCTTTCAGACGCGCTTTCTTGATCCCCCCAAAAGTCCCGGATCATCCCCTGCAAGCATCTGCGCGACAAGGTTGCAGAGGCTTTAGGGCTCAAGTCCCGAATGGCGCATGCTTCCTTGTAGTCCTCACGGATAGGCTCGGGCACATAATCGGGAAACACCTTTGCGCTTGACGGAGGGATCAGGCGCCAAAATTCAAGAACCTCCGCACCGGATTTGTCCGGCCCTACCTCCGTAAGGATGAGCTCTCGCTTGGCTATTGAGAGTGTGAATTTCTTGCACTTGGGGTTCGGACACACGATAATCTGCGTAGTGAAGCGTAAAAAGCCGTCGGCATTCTTCAACCTGAGATCAAAATAGCTGTTGCTATAAGTGTCGTTGATCGTTGTATCACGGTCGCAGTACGGACAAGTCCAGTAGAAGGCCATACATGGGATTGTAACACCGCAAGTTAGTCACTTCCCGAGAGGCTGGCTCACCCTTCCTCACCGGGAGAATAGACCATGGTCGGGCGAGTGGCCCGTACATCCGCGTTCTGTACGGATGAGGGGGCCCCCAGGCCCACTTATATAGTAGTGTAGATAATGCGGTGAAAGTAATGCGCGAACAACGGGAAGGGAGAAGCACTTCGCGGAGGCAATAAATGTTTAGCGAGTACGACGCTGACCGTGCCGAGTACATGGCATTTGTACATGCAATTGCGCGACATACGGTCGGTCTAAGCATCTTAAACGGCAGAAATATAGGGACTGGAACACTCCTGGAATGGCAAGGAAGGCGTTTCATTTTGACTGCCCTCCACAACCTCGACGGCACGAAACCGAGTGAGGTTCGATTTTTTGTCACGCCTCCCGGCAATGCTGAGGAAGGTTCAATGGCAAGTCATGCGTCGAAGCTAAGGCAGCTGAGCAGCGGCCAGCAGCTTCCAGTAGATGATGCTTACCTTTCAGACCAAGCGAACGATCTCGCTGCAATCCCTCTCTTACAGAGTTATGAGCCGCCAGTCGGAGCTAGTTTCTACGTTCCGAATCAGGATCCAATCGTAATCGAGCCGGGTGCCTCTCTCATTTTGGTTGGATACGCGGTGAGCAACAGCATTCCGGTTAGCCCTCAATTTCGAGCCATTGGAATGATAAGTGAGCATGCGAAGTTTGACCCCACGGCGCAATTTCGATCAGACCTTCCATCTCGTTTCGATCAGGGCCGTCAGTTCTTGATGGAGTACACTCGTGGGAACGACGGTATTGATCCATATGGGATAAGTGGAACAGGGGTGTGGTGTAACCGCCCTGTTAATAATCTGTGGAGTCCGAATCCCGGACTGGTTGGGGTGCAGGTTGCATGGTTCGAGGCCAAGAAATTACTGGAGGTTGTACACATTCAGCTTGCCTATGACCTGATAAGAAAAAGATAGGCTTTCTCTGTCGAGGTTGGCTGTCAAGGCTTCAAAAGCCTCAGACGAATTGGGTGGTTTATGATCCAACGGAGAAAGGGTGTGCCGGTCTCCATGAATTTGCCCAATCTAGATTGGTCCCAAGTGTCAATCGGTGCGGTGGGCGGCGGGGTGCTTACATGGCTTGGTGCTTTCGTCACCAAATTGTTTGAACACTACTTGGAAGGCAAGAAACAGGAAGCGGTCTCGCTACGGGAGATTCGCGCGGAAGAACGCGCAGAGCAGGCAAGAGAGAAAGATCGTCAACTAGCGAAGGCCGAAGCGTTAGAAAGGACAAATAACGAGCTTTTGTTGCTGAAGACTCGACTTAGAGGCGCCACGGAACTCGTTTACGCCGGAGACGTTGTTAGAGGCATTCATGAGTTTTTCGCCAAAAATCCTGAATATCTCAGCATCAAGGATAACAAGAGTTTTCTCGAGCGATACCCGGAAAGCTTCAAGGACGACGTGCATTACGCTGTTCAGAAATTCCAACCCAACAGCTTAGCGTTACTGAAGGCCGATGCAGACCTACTCAAGGCGCTACCAGTCTGACAGTCACGGGTCTCAGGAAATGCGGGAAGGGCGGGACATTTTCCACATAACGCGCAGCGTATAGCCCTTGACACGATTTCAGCGTAAAAACAAAGCAGTCGCGCCGCGTGTCCCCCGTTGAAGTGGTCGCCTACCGCGACCCTGCCGACACCGACCTCTTCGGAATGCTCTCGGCCTGCGTCGCGATCTGCATCAGATCCTTCGCGACACGATCGGTGGCGTGGCGGGCGACCACGCCTGACTCCAGATAATCTCCGAGCACCGGGCAGACGCCCAGTTCCTCGATGGCTTCCAGGTCGGCGACGATTTGCGATGCCCCTTCGAGGGCGTACTTGGCTTTCAGTTCAGTCCGGACGCGGGCGTCTGATTGATCAGCGCGTAATCAAAAATGCGCTTCGCCTGGGCGTGGCGATCGAGCGCGCGAATATGGTCGGAGGCGGTGAGTCCCAGGCTTTCGTTGGCCTGCGTCATCAGGTTGCAGACGTAAACCTTTCGCGGCGCGATTCGACAATCGCCTTGGCGATCCCGCGCACCAGCAGGTTCGGAATCAGGCTGGTGAAGAGCGATCCGGGACCGATGGTGATGAGGTCGGCATTGGCGATGGCGGCCAGGGTTTGCGGGCAGCGGCTCGACGTCCGGAGGAACCAGAAACAGTTCCTTGATCCGTCCCTTGCTGGCGGTGATTTTGGTCTCGCCCAGCACCCGGGTCCATCTTCCATCAGGGCTTCGAGTTCGATGTTCGAAGTGGTAGCGGGATAAGATGTGCCCGCGGGTGAGCAGAATCTCGGACGAAAGCCGCACGGCCTCGCTGAAATCGCTGGTGATGGAAGTCAGCGCGGCGAGAAACAGATTTCCGAAGCTGTGGCCTTCGAGTCCCGATCCTTTGACAAAACGGTGCTGAAAGAGTTTCGAGAGCAGGGCTTCGTCTTCGGAGAGAGCGACGATGCAGTTGCGGATGTCGCCCGGGAGGAAGCATGTTGAGTTCTTTGCGCAGGCGTCCGCTGGAGCCTCCGTCGTCACTGACCGTGACTACAGCACAGAGTTCGGCGATGTCGAGACTGGTCCGAGGCCTGCGCTTCGCCGGGAGCAGGAACGTAAGCCTTCAGGCCCTTGAGCAGGGTAGAGAGCCCGGTTCCGCCGCCGATGGCCACCACTCGCAAGCCTGGTTCGCGGAGGACTTCTCTCGCGGACCGTCGGGATGCTCGGATGGCGCCGATCATGGCGAGGCTACACGATTCTCCTCGGAGTCGTCGGAGCTCGGAAGCACAGTCGGCGCCGGGATCGGGATAAAGCAATTCGGTGAAGCGCGGATCTTCCGCCAGATGCTGGAAGTCGGAATCGTTGCGGGCCTGGAAACGCAGCGCGGGATTGATGCGGATGGCCTCGTCCAGATTGCGCAGCGCGTCTTCCACGTGTCCGGTCAGGCAATTCAGCGCCGCCATGCCATAGGACGACGTAGTCGGCCTTTGGGCACCTGTTTCGACAGCTTGTCGAGATGCTCGCGCGCGCTCACGTAATCGCCCACGTTGATCAGCGAGACCGCGTAATCGTAGTGCTCTTCCGGAGTCTTGAATTGGGCGGCGGCGCTCTCCAAATGCTGGTTGCAGGCATTGAGGTGAACCGACGCGCGGTCGGACAAGTTCGCGGGCCGGAGCCGGCAATCACCTTCTGGAAAAAGCCCTTGGCCTTGTCGAACTTGCGCTCTTGCATGGCGCGCAGGCCGGCTTCGTAGCTCTGCACCGCCTGCGTGTAGTGAGGATCTTCAGCGACTGCCTTCTTCGGTGTTGCTTTCTGAGCCATCTGCAAAATTCTTCCTGTACTCTTCGTAAGTACTCCTTGTTTGAGCTTATGGCATAGAAATCACTCCAGTGTGATAGCGGGGCCATCTTGTCGAGGTTCGACCCTGTTGGTCGCACTTGCCGGCAATCTGTCATCCCTTTGCGGATCTGCGCTGCGGTCTTGCCTTTCTGGTGCATGTCGTAGGCGAAATAAAGCTCCTTCAAGCAGGTGGCGCAGAGGGCGCCGTGAGTGCCCTCGAAGCAGCTATGCAGGCTGTTATGACCCATCCGGTCGCAATAGCAAAAGCAGGGCTGCTGGTGAAGGACGACTGGAATTTTGGCTGCAAGGTCATAAGCATGTGTCTGATAGGGGTATTGCGAGGCTTGTCCCCAAAGCTGATCTTTGCCTAGGATCGGGGGAAGCTTGGTGCCCTTCGGGGGCGGCCCAGCGTTATAAGCCGGAATGCCGCTGCCTTCCTCCTCCTGTGAGCTAGCCCAGGGAGCAGAGACCGCGAAAACGATTGCAAACAGACATGCCAAGATCAGCCCGCGTTTCACCATAGGTCCGGTTTTCCTTCGGTTGGAGCGTTTCGTCCATTTATTGTAACCCGAATCAGTGGATTGGCAGTAGCCCGGGTGGTTCGGGCGATTTGGATGGCAAGGCAACCTTCGCAGGCGTAAAGTCGATCGGTATAATCAGAAAGAACATGGCGGAGCCAGAAATTCCCGAATCGCCCGGCACGATCCCAGCGACTCCTAACCCTGTCTCCGCAAAAAATCCTGCCTGTACTGTCCGTATGGCTGCGCGATCTGGTCATCTCTCTTGCCATTTCAGCGTTCATCATCGTTTTCCTGTACCAGCCGGTGAAGGTGGAAGGTACTAGCATGATGCCTTCGCTTGACGACCAGGAGCGCATCTTCGTCAATAAGTTCGTCTACCGCCTGGAGTCGATTGAGCGTGGCGACATCGTGGTGTTCCGCTATCCAAGGGATCCCTCAAAGAGCTTCATCAAGCGGGTGATCGGACTGGCGGGCGACCATATCCAGATCGATGACGGACGAATCTTCGTGAACGGCAAGCTTTTGGAAGAGGACTATGTGCCGCGGATCTACGCTGACGAGCGATCGTATCCCGAGACTGGTAGTCCCGCCGAACAGCTACTTTGTCCTCGGCGATCACCGGACGATGTCGAACGACAGCCGCGATTTCGGCCCCGTGGATGCAGGCTTCATCTATGGCAAGGCGGTTTTCGGGTATTGGCCCATGGAGAAGCTGGGACGTTTGCGCTAAAAGCGCGACGGTTTCCAGAGGCCCGCATTTTTTTCTGGTTTTCCTCAGCAATCCTCACTTGGCCGAATTCGGCTGGGCTGTTAGAATCTGTAAAATCCACTCCCCCGGAGAGAGAATGCAAGCCATTCTTGCGCTGGAAGACGGCAAGGTCTTCCGAGGCAAAGGCTACGGAGCAAAAGGCGAATGTCGCGGGGAAGTAGTTTTTAATACTTCCATCACCGGTTATCAGGAAATTTTCACCGACCCTTCCTACGCCGGACAAATTGTTGTTCTCACCAATCCCGAGATCGGGAACTACGGCACCAACACTGAAGACCAGGAATCGACCCGTCCTTATATAGAGGGACTGATCGTGCGCGAGTTCTCGCGCGTGAGTTCGAACTGGCGTTCGCAGCAGGTGGCCGAGGAATATCTCGAGCAGTTCAAGATTCCGGTGCTGGGCGATATCGACTCGCGGGCGCTGGTGCGCCATCTGCGCGATCACGGTGTGATGCGCGGCGTGATCTCGACGCTTGAGACCGACGCTCAGAAGCTGGTCGAGAAGGCAAGATCATTCCCCAAGATGGACGGCACCGATCTTGCCAAGGTGGTCAGCACCAAGAGCACCTACGTTTGGGAGACGGGCGAGCGCTCGCATCTGCCGGATGAAGTGGTCGGAGTAAAAGATCAGCCACCGCGATTTCATGTGGTCGCTTACGACTACGGCATCAAGCACAACATTCTGCGCAAGCTGCGCGGAGAAGGCTGCAAGGTCACTGTGGTTCCCGCGGAGACCAAAGCTGAAGACGTGCTCGCGCTAAAACCCGACGGAGTCTTTCTCTCAAACGGCCCCGGCGATCCTGAACCGTGTACGTATGCAGTCGACAACATCCGCCGGTTGATGGGACGTCAGCCGATTTTCGGCATCTGCCTGGGTCATCAACTCACCGGGATCGCGCTCGGCGGGAAGACTTACAAGTTGAAGTTTGGACATCACGGCGGAAATCATCCCGTGAAACAATTGCAGTCAGGAAAAATTGAAATCACGGCGCACAACCACAACTTCGCTGTCGATCCCGACTCGCTGCCGCAGAGTGAAGTTGAACTGACGCACATCAATTTGAACGACCAAACGCTCGAGGGCTTGCGCCACCGGAATTTGCCGTTGTTCAGCGTGCAATATCACCCTGAAGCGGCGCCGGGGCCTCATGATTCGCACTATCTGTTCAAGGATTTTGTGAAGATGATGGAGGAATTTAAAAGAAGTACCTAGTACCGAGTACCCAGTACCGAGCGAAACGCAAGGTCCCTCGACTCCGTTCGGCTTCGCCTCACTACGCTCGGGATGACACAGAAGAGGCGAAGTGAGATGAGCGCGACAGTGAGCGAAGGCCAACGACCAATGACGAACGACCAACGACTAATTACCAATGCCTAAACGCACTGACATCCAGAAGATTCTGATTATCGGCTCTGGCCCTATCATTATTGGCCAGTCGGCGGAGTTTGATTACTCCGGGACGCAGGCTTGCAAGGCGCTCAAGGCCGAGGGCTTCGAGGTCGTGCTGGCGAATTCGAATCCGGCCACCATCATGACCGATCCGGATTTGTCGGACCGCACTTACATTGAGCCGCTTACCCGCGACTATGTGGAAGAAATCATCCGCGTCGAGCGCGAGCTTTCTCCGAGCGCAGGGTTCGCCGTGCTTCCCACCGTTGGCGGACAGACGGCTCTCAACCTCGCCATCGAACTTTCGGACAGTGGCATTCTCGAGAAATATAACGTCCAACTAATCGGCGCGCAGATCAGCGCCATTAAGAAAGCTGAAGACCGCCTCTTCTTTAAAGATGCGATGCAGAAGATTGGTCTCGACGTGCCTAAGTCGGCGCTGGTTGCCAATCTGAAAGACGGTCTCGAGTTCGCCGGGAAGATTGGATTTCCGGTCATCATCCGTCCGTCATTCACGCTGGGCGGATCGGGCGGCGGCATCGCTTACAACCGCGAAGAGCTGATGGAATTGCTAGCCCGCGGACTTGATTTCTCTCCCGTGCACGAAGCGCTGATCGAAGAGTCGGTTCTCGGCTGGAAAGAGTTCGAGCTTGAGGTGATGCGCGACACCAAAGACAACGTCATCATCATCTGCTCGATCGAGAATTTCGATCCCATGGGCGTGCATACCGGGGATTCGATTACCGTGGCTCCGGCGCAGACGCTTACCGATCGCGAATACCAATTGATGCGCGACGCAGCGATCGCCGTGATTCGCGAGATTGGCGTCGAGACGGGCGGATCGAATATTCAATTCGGAGTCGATCCCCAGACTGGACGCATGGTGGTGATCGAGATGAACCCGCGCGTGTCGCGGTCATCGGCGCTGGCTTCGAAGGCGACGGGATTTCCGATTGCGAAGATTGCTGCGAAGCTCGCGGTGGGATATACGCTCGACGAAATTCCCAATGACATCACCCGCAAGACTCCTGCGTGCTTTGAGCCGACGCTCGATTACGTAGTGGTAAAGATTCCGAAATGGCAATTCGAAAAATTTCCTGGAGCCGATGAAAATCTTGGCCCGCAGATGAAGTCGGTGGGCGAAGTGATGGCTATCGGCCGCACCTTCAAAGAAGCTCTGCTGAAGGGTGTGCGCGCACTCGATACCGGAAAAAAAGTCGGATCGGAAAAGATCGAGCCTAAAATTCTGACCCAGCGCCTGGTGACTCCGCATCCCGAGCGTTTGTCTTACGTCCGCTACGCGCTTCGCCAGGGACATACTGTAAAGCAGCTGGCCACGATGACTTCGATGGATCCGTGGTTCCTTTACCAGCTCAAAGAGATTAACGACATGCAGCTTGAGTTGGAGAAGCATCCGATGGAGTCGATTCCTACCGAGGTGCTGCGCGAGGCCAAGCGTTACGGCATCTCTGACGGACGGCTCGCGGGTGTGTGGCGTCTCGATGGTAAAGGCGCACTTGAAAAAGTTCGGCACCTGAGGAAGAAGCGCGGAATCACTCCGGTGTACAAGCGCGTCGATACGTGCGCTGCGGAATTTGTCAGCCACACGCCCTATCTCTACTCGACGTACGAAGAAGAAGACGAGGCGGCGCCGACGGAGAAAAAGAAAGTCATGATTCTGGGCAGCGGCCCGAACCGCATCGGGCAGGGAATTGAATTCGATTACTGCTGCTGCCATGCGGCCTTCGCGCTGCGCGACGATGGTTACGAGACCATCATGGTCAACTGCAATCCCGAAACGGTCTCGACCGACTACGACACCAGCGATCGTTTGTACTTCGAACCACTGACTCTCGAGGATGTTTTTGAGGTGTACCAGCACGAAACCTCCGGCGGCGCGGACGTTGGGGTGATCGTGCAATTCGGCGGGCAGACGCCGCTAAACCTCTCGCTGCCGTTGAAGGCTTCGGGCGTGAAGATCATCGGCACAACGCCCGAATCGATCGATCTGGCCGAAGATCGCAAACGTTTCAACAAACTGCTCGAAGAACTGGATATCCCGCAGGCGCCCGGCGTGATGGTTGCGTCGGTCGAAGAGGCCATTGAAGGCGCGAAGCGGGTTGAATACCCGGTGCTGGTGCGGCCTTCGTACGTGCTCGGAGGACGCGCCATGGTCATCGCGTACGACGAAGAAACGGTTGTGCGTTACATGAAGGAGGCCGTCGAGTATTCGCAGGATCGTCCCGTGCTGATTGATCACTTCCTGGAAGATGCGATCGAAGTTGATGTCGACGCGCTATCCGACGGCGAAGATGTCGTCATCGGCGGCATCATGCAACATATTGAGGAAGCCGGAATCCACTCGGGCGATTCTTCCTGCGTGCTTCCTGCGGTCGATATTCCTCCGCACCTGATGGACCGCATGCGGGAATACACTTTCAAGCTGGCGCGCGCGCTGAAAGTCATCGGGCTGATGAATATTCAGTTCGCCATCCCGCGGAGCCACGGCGCGAAAGGAAATGGCGACAAGGTTTATGTGCTCGAAGTGAATCCGCGCGCGTCACGGACCGTGCCTTACGTCTCGAAGGCCACCGGAGTTCCGATGGCGAAGATCGCGTCACGGTTGATGACAGGCCGAAAGCTGCGGGAATTCCTGCCGGAGTTCATCGACGCGCGCAAAGATCTCGATACCGGCCGTGGTTACTACGTGAAATCTCCAGTCTTCCCGTGGAATAAATTCCCGGGCGTGGATACCGTGCTCGGCCCGGAGATGAAGTCCACCGGCGAAGTTATGGGCGTGGGCGACACCTTCGGCGAAGCCTTCGCGAAGGCACAGATCGCCGCGGGGCAGAAACTCCCGACCCAGGGAACGGTATTCATCAGTGTCACCGATCATGACAAGGCATACGTTGCCGACCTGGCGCGGCGCTTCGTGGATATGGGATTCAAGCTGGTGGCTACAGCCGGTACTGCTGACATCCTGGAGCAGAAGGGAATGTCGGTAGAGCGCGTGTATAAAGTCAAAGAAGGGCGTCCCAACGTAGTGGATTTGATCAAAGGCGAACGCATTCAGCTCATTATTAATACGCCGACCGGGCTTGAGCCCTGGTTCGATGAAAAAGCGATTCGCCGGGCAGCGGTCAATGCACGCATCCCCACGATTACCACTCTTTCAGCGGCTCGTGCCGCCGCTGAGGGCATCGCTGCACTGCAACGTGGCGAGATCAAGGTGCAAGCGCTGCAGCACTTGCACGCCGAGCGTGCGGCGAAGAGCCGCCGCTGACCTGCATAACCGGCGGTCACAGCAAAATTGACCTTCGCTCCTTCGGAGTGTAGAGTGCGCAGTCGCGGCTTTCCGCGCGGGTTTTGGACTCTCAGACGTGTCGGAGGATCTCATGAAAATCAGATTTGGTAGTGCAGCATTCGTGCTGTGCTTAGCCCTCACCTCCGCAGCTTGGGGTCAGTGGTCGTCCGATCCATCGGTGAATCTTCCCATTGCCAACAAGGGCAATGCCAATGATCAAGTCCAGCCGAAGCTCAAGGCGCTGCCGACGAACGGGTGGTGGGTCAGCTGGTTTGATTCCGATCCGACCAGTCCTCCGCCGGTTGGATTTGACGTGCGGCTGCAGCGTCTGAGCGCAGGAGGCTTTGAACAGTTTCCCCATAATGGAATTCTTATCGCTGATCTGAGCAACAGTTCGACCGAGGATTACGGACTCGATATCGATACTTCGAGCAATGCGCTGCTGGCTTTCCTCGATACGCGCGAAGGTTCGAACCAGCAGGTTACGGCGACCAAGGTCAGTCCTGCGGGGAAACAGTTGTGGGGTAATCGCGGAGTGCAGCTCACCAGCGATTCCAATTTCCACGCGGACCCGAAAGTCACCGGAACCAGCGATGGCGGCGTAGTCGTCGGTTGGACCAGCGGTAGCAATGTCGTGTTGCAGAAGCTCGATACCAACGGCGTTCCTCAGTGGGGCACGGGCATTGTATTTACTGAGTCGGGCTTTAACTACACGTTGGCCGATCTGCACGCCGCTGATAATGGATCGGTCATTCTGTCGTGGGTGCGTGATAACGGCTTCACCAGCAATCATCAGCTGCGCGCGAACAAACTCTCGAGCACCGGGGCGGTGATGTGGGGGACGGGCAACGTCACCATCTTCGACACCGGATCGCTGCAGTTCGGAAACTTTCCCTACTTCGTTTACGACGGTAATGGCGGGGCGATCTTCGATTGGTATACGAACAGTCCGACGCTGCAGTGCTACGCGCAGCACATCCTTGCGGCGGGCACCGAAGCTTTCCCGCACAATGGATCGGCAGTCTCGACGAATGTCGTGAACGTCAGGGTTTCTCCTTCGGCTTCTTATCGCGCCAGCACCGATGAGACGTTTGTGTTCTGGACCGAGGAAGACTCGAACCAGTTTACCAACGGAGTGTCGGGTCAGAAGTTTGATGGCTCGGGCAACCGGAAGTGGGGAACGACCGGAGTCACGATTGTGCCGTTGGGCGCGGACTCGCAGATTTTCGTCGAGAACGTGCAGGAAGGCACCGGAGCGCTGGTGTATTGGGTCGATCAGGCGAGCTTCACGTCGTCGACCATCCAAGCCACGAGGTTGAACGGGAGTGGCAAGGTGATGTGCCCGGAATTCGCGGTGTCGACGACGCCGGTGCAACCGTACGGCCTGGTCGCGGGGATTGCATCGTCCGGCTTGTCGGCGCTGACTTGGGCGGATAGCCGCATCGGCAACAATTCGATTTACGCTCAGAACGTGAATAAGAATTGCACGCTGGGGCAGTAGTTGTTTGAAGTGGCTATGGGGGTCCCGGCGGGAGCTATATGGCAGAACCTCGCTTTTTGGACGAATGGCCGCCCTACGCAAGCTTTTCTAAGAAGAAGGAATTCTGGCAGAGATATTACCGACCGTTGGCGCTAGGTCCCTTTGCGCTTGCCGTCTTTGTCGGTGTTCGCTTTCTCGATGATTCCCACTATCAATTATCAGTCGATCTAGTGGTCGCCTCCCTGGCATGGGCAGGTTTCGTAATTTTCTACTCTTTGAGCTTTATGGTGCGAGCAATTTCGATGAAGTGCCCACGCTGCGGATGGCGATACGGTATGGCGGAGGAATGCGGTTCCTGCGGCCTCCCCAGGCATGCTCCGCCAAGTAGCACCGAAGTTGAAAGTGATATTCTGAACCTTAGCAGCTGAAAGCTGAGGCCTCCCATGCTCCTGCAGGGTATTTTTCCCCCATAACCACGCCGTTTTATCCTGACGGCAAGGTCTATCACAAGAAGCTCGAAGCCAATGTCGAGCGGTACTCGAAAACCCCCGTAGCGGGAATCGTCCCGCTTGGATCGACCGGCGAGGCCATCCTCCTGTCGGAGGAAGAGCGGCGCGAGGTGTTGAAGACGACGCGTGAGGCGGCGGCGAATCATAAAGTCTTGATTGCCGGAACCGGGATCGAGTCAGCGAGCGAGACTTTGAAGCTTGACCGAGTACGCGGCGTCGATCGGTTATGACATCGCCATGGTGCGCACTCCGCACTACTACAAAGGACAGATGAAGCCGGCGAATATGCTGGCATTTTATCGCTTTGTGTGTGATCGTTCTCCCTTGCCCGTGATCATTTACAACTTTCCGCAAGCCACGGGATACGACATTCCCGCAGAGATTGTCATCGAGCTTGCCGACCACCCTAATCTGGTTGGCATCAAGGAATCGAGCGGCGACGTGGAGAAGGTCCGCAGGATGGTTGAAGGTACGCGACACGTGAAGCGAAGCGCCACGGTGACGGAGACGTTCGATGCGGTTACTCCGCGGATGTTGAAAGCGGCTGAAGGGAACGGACAGGGCGGGGAACTGGTTTCTATCGGCGGCGCGAAACCTTCGTCATCATCCATCAGCGTGGTCGGCGGCCTTAAGACTCGCCAGAAGGAAGTCGGATTCCAGGTGCTGGTCGGAGCCGCGCAGAAACTCGAACCTTCTTTGCAGGCGGGGGCCGTGGGGGCGATTCTCGCCTTCGCGGATCCGGCGCCGACGGCCTGCTATGAAATCTATGCGGCATGGAAAGAAGGCGATGCTGAACTGGCCCGCCTCAAACAGGATCGGATTGCCAAAGCCGCGGAGCGGATCGTCGGAGGATTGAGCATCCCCGGCGTGAAATACGCGATGGACTTCAACGGATATTTTGGTGGCGGGGTGCGCCTGCCGCTGCTGCCGCTGACGGCCGATGGAAAAGCAGAGATCGAGCAGCTCATGGAGAGCATTCGCAACTAAGTAAGCAATTGCTCTCGCGCTTTTTCTGTGTAACATGGAGCAGCCATGGCCACTCGTCGCTCGCTGCTCCCATTTCTTCTTGTTTTTCTCGTTTTGTTTTCCCAGTCCAAAGACCAGCCCGCCCAAGTGATCGCTTGGCCGGCGTCCGGTCAGACCGTTGTACGTTTTAGTTTCGGAAAGTTCAAAGAACTCGGAGCGCTTGGTGGGCAGCACAGCTACGTCATCGACACCACAGCGGAAAATGTCTGGGGAAAGAAAATCTCGCGGATGGGATTTTCTCTTTATCTGTTTGACAAGAACAAAGTCCGAATCGGTGAAGGATGGATTGCGCTCAACGACGTGCCTGCAGGCCAATCCGTCAAGTTTCAGACGACCGTGGGTGCTTCGGGCGTTCCAGTATCGCTGGAGCTAGCTGTGAATTCTCTGCCGCCTGAGTTGCAGCCCCTGGCTCCTGCGAAGACGATTTCGATCACTGTGAACTCCGTTCCCCAGGGAGCGTCGGTGAAGGTCGACGGCGCAGATGCGGGGACAACGCCGAAATCGGTGCAGGTCGGTGTCGGTAAGCACATGCTCGAATTCAGCAAGGAAGGCTTCAACACCGGACACTTTCCGCTGGAGGTCACCCCCAGTGATGTCTCCGGCGGCAGCGTGAGCTACGAGCTTGGAACCTCGGCGCACGACACGGTCGAACTGCGCGATGGAAGCGTTTTGACAGGGGATTTGGAGACGGTCTCGGCTGCAGAGGTCGTCCTCAGGATTGGTGGTACGATGCAGCACCTCAACCGGAATCAGGTCAAACGGATTCTTCTCGTCGAAAGAGACGCTCCTACTCAATAAGATATGCTGCCAAAACCAGGGAAGTTTCCGAAAATCTCTGAGGAGATGAAGGCGTGGTCGGTTGCATTGGGAGCGGAATTGGCGCGGTGGCCGCAATGCACTTCGCGATCGTTTTTTGGCTTTAGCGCGCAGTATCGCGGGGAAAACATTTTCGCGCTGCTACCGCAAACGCGTGCTATGGACCCTCCACATGCGATTGCGTTCAAGCTGGAATTCGCGAATCCACGAATTGTGAGCCGGGCCAAACGCGATGCACGCATGGGCTTTACCGAGATGCAAAAGAAGCGCTGGTTTACTTTCGCGATCTCTTCTGACGAAGATATGCGCGATGCCTTGAAGTGGCTGGCGGAGGCCTACGAGGCAGCCAGGTAAGAGGTCACAACCCCTTGTGATCCCAGTCACTCCGCGGTATAATTCGAACGAACGTTCGAACAATGGCTTCCTCTTCCCCAGCTTCGACCCAGACTGGCCGCCGCCGTGCGGTTTTGCCCGCAGAAGAAACGCGGTTTGACCGGCGTCTGGCCAAGATCCTCGCCCACGCGACCGACGTCTTCTACCAGAAGGGATATGAAGGCGCCTCAATGCGCGATCTCTCGCGCGCGAGCGGCGTGTCGCTCTCGGGGCTCTACTATTATTTTGACTCGAAAGAAAAGCTGCTCTACCTGATCCAGAAGGACACATTTACCACCATCGTAGAGCGCTTGCGCGAGCGACTGAAGGATGTCTCTGATCCGGAGTTGCGCGTGCGCGTTTTTATCCTGAATCACCTTGAGTATTTTCTCGCCAACCAAAAAGCGATGAAGGTCCTATCGCATGAAGACGATGTGTTGAAGAATGGCTATGGCAGCGAAATCGCCGCCATCAAGCGCGAGTACTACCGGATTTGCGTAGGCCTGCTCGACGATCTAAAGAAGACAAAGGGACTAGAATTTTCCAGCCGGCTGGCGGTGCTGAGCTTGTTCGGGATGATGAACTGGATTTACACCTGGCACAATCCGCGCATCGACGCGGACGCCGGGGAGCTGGCGGCCCAGATGGGCGACATTTTTCTGAAAGGTGTGACCGCAGCCAAGGTTGGGAAGAACGGCAGGCGGGCTAATTGATTTAGAGATTTTCAACTATTGCTGAAAAGGAGTTTTACCATGGCGACAACTGTGCAGCCGGCTAGCGGCGAAACCACCAAGACCCTCGTCAACTACCGCACCGACGCCGGCGTGGCGGTCATCGAGATGTTCGATCCGCCGGCAAATACTTACACCTACGAAATGAACCGTCAGCTGGACGAAGCCATCCTGAAGGCGCGCATGGATAACAACGTCTACGTGATTGTGCTCACCGGCTCGGGTGACAAATTCTTCTCTGCCGGCGCCAATATCAAAATGTTGGCCAGCGTCGATCCGACGTTCAAGTACTACTTCTGCCTGCACGCGAACGAGATGCTGCTGCGGCTGGAACACACCCCGAAGCTGGTGATTGCCGCGCTGAACGGGCACACGGTGGGTGGCGGACTGGAAATCGCCATGGCGGCTGATCTCCGCATTGCTCGCAAAGACGCGGGCAAGATCGGACTGCCGGAAGTGAACCTTGGCGTGCTGCCGGGAACCGGCGGCACCCAGCGCCTGTCGCGCATGGTGGGGAAGAGCCGCGCTATCGAGCTCATGGTGACCGGCAACACCTTCTCATTTGAAGAAGCCAAAGAGCTTGGCATCGTCAATGACATCTTCGAACGCGACAACTTCATGGAAAACATCATGGAGTACGCCCGCCAGTTCTGCCCGCCGAACAAGGCTGCCAAGGCCGTTGGACGCATTAAGCGCGCGGTGCAGACCGGCTGGGAGATTCCGATGGAGTCGGCGCTGGCTGTGGAACGCGAGAACCAGCAGATCCTGTTCCAGAGCGATGATGCGAAGGAAGGGCTCGCTGCGTACGTTGAGAAGCGGCCGGCGAACTTTACAGCAAAATAGTACCGAGTACCGTGTACCGAGTGAAAGCGCTAAGGATGCGGATGCAGTCCGCACCCTTGGCGTTGACGAGAGAATTCAAAATGCCGACAGAAACTAAAGTGAAGATTGAAGCGGGACGCCTTCTCATCGACGGGCAGTGGGTCGAGGGCGCGAAGAAGTTCGACACTATCAATCCGGCGACGGAAGAGGTGTTGGCGCAGGTTGTGGAAGCGTCGGCCGCCGACGTTGACCGTGCAGTTGCGGCTGCTCGCAAGACCTTCGAAGATCGTAGCGGTCCGTGGCGCAAGATGTCAGCCAGTGAGCGTGGGCGCCTGATTTGGCGTTTGGCTGATCTGGTGGAAAAGAATCTGGAAGAGATTGCCGAGCTCGAGACGCTCGACAATGGCAAGCCGATTTTCGAATCTCGCTACGTTGACATCCCCATGGTGGTCGATGTGTTGCGCTATTACGCGGGATGGGCGACCAAGATTCACGGCGAGACGGTCAACAGTTTCGAGAACGCGTTCACCTACACTCTGCGCGAGCCCGTTGGCGTAGTGGGGATGATTATTCCCTGGAATTTCCCGCTGCTGCTCGCTTCGTGGAAACTGGGTCCGGCGCTGGCGTGCGGTAACACGGTTGTCATGAAACCTGCCGAGCAAACGCCACTAACGGCGCTACGTTTCGGCGAGTTGGTGATTGAGGCAGGAATTCCGGCGGGCGTGATCAATATCCTCACTGGAGGCGCCGAAGTCGGCAAAGCTATTGTGCGGCACCCGGGCATCGACAAGATTGCGTTCACCGGTTCGACCTCGGTGGGCAAAGACATCATGCGTGGCACCGCGGACACTTTGAAGCGCGTGACCCTCGAGCTGGGTGGCAAGTCTCCTAACATTGTTTTTGCCGATGCCGATCTCGACAATGCTGTCAAAGGCGCGATCACCGGAATCTTCTACGGCAAGGGCGAGTGCTGCAACGCGGGGTCGCGGCTGTTCGTCGAGCGCAAAGTGCAAGATGAGTTCGTCGACAAACTGATTGCCCGCGCCAACAAAATGAAACCGGGCGACCCGCTGGATCCAAAGACCCGATTGGGCGCAATCGCCAGCCAGGAGCAGATGGAGCGCGTGCTCGGCTACATCGAGACGGGAAAGAAAGAAGGCGCGAAGTTGGTGGCGGGCGGTAATCGCGTACCGGTCGGCGGTGACAAGGGCTTCTTCATCGAGCCGACAATATTCGGCGGTGTCACCAACGACATGAAGATCGCGCAGGAAGAAATCTTTGGGCCAGTGCTCTCAGTGATTGGGTTTGACGAGGTCGATGAGGCGGTCGAGCAGGCAAACGCGAATCCTTACGGCCTCGCGGCTGCGGTGTGGACTCGCGACCTGAGTAAGGCGCACCGTGTTTCCCGCCAGCTTCGCGCCGGACTGATCTGGATTAATACTTACGGGCTGATGGACGCGGCAGTCCCTTTCGGCGGTTTTAAGAATTCAGGTTTCGGCCGCGAACTGGGAATGCACGCTATCGAACATTACACCGAACTCAAAAGCGTTTGGATGAACTTAGGATAAAGATCGCTCTTAGCTTTTAGCTCTTAGCCTTTCGCTTGACCGAGGCGCTAAAAGCTAACAGCTAAGAGCTGACAGCTGAGGAAAATATCATGCCAGGAAAAGTAGCAAAAATAGGCACTTTTAGTGACTGGGTAGGACTGTTCGACGATTGGCGCAAGGAGATTGGCGTCAATACGGACGAGATCGCCAGCTTCAAATTCGACACTCTTTTTGGAGCGATCGAAACCGAAGAGATTCAATTTGGCTCGTTCAAGGGCCGGAAGAAGTGGGAGAACCTTCGCCAGGTCCCCACGCAGCAGATGCGCGACGCGCTGATCAATTTGATCGTCTACCAGGGCGACACCGAATTCGCCAGCGTCGAGCAGCAGCGGAACCTGTTCGAGAGCGCGCCCACGGATTGGGATCGCAAAGCGCTGACTCGTGTAATGATCGAAGAAATGCGGCATGGCTGGCAGATGTGCGCGCTGCTGGTCGATCAGTTTGGATACTCAGGCAAAGTCGAAGCGCAGAAAATGCTGGAGCGCCGGGCGTTTGAGAACAAGCGTCTGCTTGGCGCTTTCAACGTCGATGTCGATAACTGGATGGATTTTTTCACCTACACCGATTTTGTCGATCGCGACGGAAAATTCCAGCTGCAGATGTTGAAGTACTCGGCCTTCGCGCCGCTGGGACGCTCTATGTCGTACATGCTGCGCGAAGAGGCGTTTCACATGGGCACGGGCAACGATGGCCTGCGCCGCATCGTGCAGGCCGGTGTGATTCCCGCTTGGCTGATCCAGCGCTATCTTAACAAGTGGATTTCGAGCTCTTACGATCTGTTTGGCACGGATCATTCGTCTTCGGCGCATTGGGCCTATGTGTGGGGTATCAAGGGTCGCTACGATGAGCCGCAAAATAAAGAGCAAGCCAACTTGGACGAATTGAACGACTACAACCGGCAACTCTATCGCGACGAAGTGTCGGGCCTGGTGGAGCGGTTGAACAGCTTCCTCAAAGCGGGAGAGCCTCGGCTTTACGCGCCCAACATCAAGTTCAACCGCAATATCGGGCGCTGGGCAGGACAAAAGTTCCACGCGCAGACGGGCGAAGAACTCGACGACAAGGCCTACGAACAGCACCTGACGGAATTCATGCCGACTGTGGCAGACAAGACATTGCTCCTCGACATCATCAAGAACGAGAAGAAGTGGATTGCGGAAAAAGAGGGTGCGCGAGATCCGCTGGCAACCATCGGTGAGCCGCGCAAATCGGCAATCAATATTTGAGCTACTAGCCTTTGGCTTTTAGCCCTTAGCTTAACCCGGTTCGGCTGAAGGCTAGTTCTGAGCATGGCAACGACACCAACTACAGTTTCGGTTGATCGCGGTTACACGCTTGGTGAGTTGATGGTTGCCAGCGCGGCGCGTGAGATTCGCGACCGAGAGATCGTCTTCGTCGGGATGCGGCTGCCGCTGATTGCCTTTGTCGTCGCCAAGAAAACGCACGCGCCGAATGCGGTCGGACTGTTTGAAAACGGCGTGATTCGTTCGACGCCATCGCCGGAGTTGATTTACACCATGGCTGATCCACCGAATATTCTCGGCGCTACGCAGTGTCTCGACATGCTTAGTGTCATGAGCCTGTTGCAGTCAGGACGAGTGCATCTGGGATTTCTTGGCGCCGCCGAGGTGGACCGCTTTGGCAATCTGAATTCGAGCGAGGTCCGTGGACCCAAGGGGTTGACGCGCCTGCCCGGATCCGGCGGTGCGTGCGACATCGCGTCGCTGGCGCAGCGTTTCGTCGCGCTGCTCGATCACAGCAAGCAGCGGTTGCCCGAGCGGGTTTCGTTCCTGACGAGTCCCGGGAACGGTGACGGAAAAGATTGGCGAAGGAGAGTTGGCCTGCCGCGCGGCGGCCCGTCGGCTGTCATCACTACGAAAGCGGTCTTGCGATTTGGTGAGGATGGCGAAGCGTTTCTCGCATCGGTGCATTCCGGCGTTGAAGTCGACGATGTGGTTGCGAATACCGGGTGGAGGCTGCGTGTGGCCGATGACATGGTAGCTACGCCGGAACCAAGTGCGGAAGAGTTGAAAGCAATCCGGGAGTACGACAAGGAGGGTTTTTGGACAACTTAGGTTTTCGGACCGTACGTGCGATGATTCCGGCGGCCGACAAGACTAAAGAAGCCAAAGAAGCCCCGACGGCGGCAACCCGGATCGCGTTGACGGTAGAGGCTCCAATCGCGCGACTGGTGCTGCAAAATCCGCCGCTCAACGTGATTGATCTGGCGATGATGGACGAGTTGTCACAGGCGCTGACGGATCTTGAAGCCAGGCCAGAGATTTCGGTAGTGATTCTGAGCGGCTCGGAAAAAGCCTTCTCTGCCGGCGTCGACGTTGCCGCACACACGCCCGACAACATTGACGAGATGCTAAGCAAGTTTCACGGCGCGATTCTGAAGCTGGTTGGCCTGAAAAAAGTCACGATTGCCTCGGTTCGGGGACATTGTCTTGGCGGCGGCGCTGAACTGGCGATGGTGTGCGACATGGTCTACACGACAGAATCCGCGACGTGGGGATTTCCCGAGATCAAGCTAGGTTGTTATCCGCCCGTCGCAGCAACGGCGCTTGCCGCGCTGATCGGACAGAAGAACGCGGCAGATTTGGTACTCACCGGACGGAGCATTACCGGGCAGCAAGCGGCTGAGATGGGATTGGCAAATCGCGCTGCAGTGGATGGAGAACTCGATTCCGCAGTGAACGAGGCCGTGGATCATTTGACCAAACTGAGTTCTGCGGCGCTGGCAGTCACGAAGAAGGCGATCTACGCATGGGATTCGATTCACTTTGATAAAGGATTGGCGCGCGCGGAGAAAGTTTACGTCGAAGATCTGATGAAGACTGAAGACGCGCAAGAGGGAATCAAGGCGTTCATGGAAAAGCGTGAGCCGAAGTGGAAAGGGCAATAGCGGAGCGGCCCCGAACGAAATGTCAGATAACTTACCAGAAGGGAAGAAGCAGATAGCGCTGGACATAGATTGGCAGAGTGCGGCTCTATCGCTGATCTTCTTCGTGTTTATGCTCCTGGCGGCTTATGGAACTGCCCGCAGAGTTGTCGCTCGCTCGGCCGTCGAGACTCAGGTCACATGGGTAACGATTATTTACTTTCTCTTGAGTGCATGGGGTGCCGCGATCACGCGGAATCGTATTGTAAAGTACGCGTGTGGGTTGTTCTGCTTTGGAATTGCAATCCGTATTATTCTTAGGCTCGCGCATGCGTCCGACACTGTCCAGGTATTCAATGCCGAAGTGCTCCGAGTGATTTATCTCGTCATTATGATCGGCCTTTGTGTGAGCATACCTCTTTGGTTTAAAAGGCTAATCAAGCATGTCTAAAGTTCGCACCATGCATGACGCGATTGCCGAGTTCGTGCCTGACGGCGCGAGCGTCGCTCTTGGTCTGCAGATGGAGCAGATGATCCCCTTTGCCGCGGGGCAGGAGATCATCCGGCAGAGGAAGCGCGGGTTGAAGTTGATTGGGCCGATCTCCGATATTCTCTTCGATCAAATGATCGGTAGTGGCTGCGTGGACCAGGTGATCGCGGCGTGGGTTGGCAATGTGATGATGGGATCGGCCTACAACTTTCGGCGCGCGGTTGAGCAAGATGGGATGAAGGTTTTCAATATGACCAACTTCACTGTCGCATTAGCTCTGCAAGCAGGTGCGATGGGAGTTCCGTTTCTTCCCACTCGCAGCGCGCTGGGCAGCGATATCCCCAAGGGGAATCATTTCTTCTATCAGATATTCTCGCCGTTCGAGCCGAAAGAGACATTGTGGGCGGTTAGGGCGCTGAATCCGGATGTCACCATCGTTCATGTGCAGCGCGCCGATCGCGAGGGGAATGCGCACTGCTGGGGAAACTTCGGAGTGATGATTGAAGGCGTGCGCGCGGCGAAGCGAGTGATCGTGGTGGCCGAAGAAGTGGTTGAACCCGAAGTGATCGCGAGTGATCCGAACCGCACCGTGATTCCGGGGTTTCTGGTGAACGCGGTCGTCGAATGCGTGTATGGAGCACATCCTTCGCCGGTGCAGGGATACTACAAGCGCGACGATGCCTTCTTCCGCCAATATCATGAGCAGACGAAAACGAAGTCTGACAGTGACGCTTGGCTGGAACGGTGGGTTTACAAGTTGGCAGATCGGCGAGCGTATGTGAATCAGCTGGGAACGTGCCGCGTGGACGACTTGGGTGTGAAGCAGCATGCGTATGCGGCCCAGGCGGACTTTGGATATTGAAAAGCAGCTTTTAGCTCTTAGCCTTTAGCTTTTGGCCAGGAGCGAATGGCTAAAGAGTGACCTTATGGACTTCGAAATCAGTGCAGCGCAGGTGAAGGCCATGCTCAAGCGTGGGGAGAAGTTTGTCTTGCTCGATGTCCGCGAGCCTTGGGAGATCGAAAAGGCTAGCATCGAAGGCAGCAAGCAAATTCCCATGGGCGACATTCCCACGAGAGGGCACCAGGAACTCGATCCCGACGAGCACATCATCGTGCTCTGCCATCACGGTGTGAGGTCATTGAGCGTGACTAACTGGCTGCGGCAGCAGGGATTCGAGAAAGTGCAATCGGTGCGGGGAGGAATCGACGGCTGGGCCCGCACCGTGGATCCGAAGATTCCGTTGTACTGAAACAGCTCTTAGCCGTTAGCTCTTAGCTCTTGGCTTGAACCAATAGGGCTAAAGGCTAAGAGCTAAGAGCTGCATCATGAAAAAAGAACTTATCGAACTTCGGGTGAACGGACGCTCTCATGAGCTGGCCATCGAGCCGAGCAAGCTTTTGCTCGATGCCTTGCGAGAAGATCTGCAATTTACCGGCTCCAAGCGCGGTTGCGATGATTCTTCCTGTGGAGCGTGCACGGTGCTTGTTGACGGCACGCCCATGATGTCGTGCACTCTGCTCGCGGCAAGTTGCGAAGGGCAAGAGATCACCACCGTCGAAGGTGTCAGCGAGCACGGCAGCCTGGCCGCTATTCAGAAGGCGTATGGCGACTGGGGCGGATCGCAATGCGGATACTGCACTCCGGGATTCATGATGACTGTGAAGCATCTGCTGGCCGAGAACGCTAATCCGACAGAAGAAGACATTCGTGGCGCCCTTAGCGGGAATCTCTGCCGCTGCACCGGCTACAGTCAGATGTACCAGGCAATCAGGGCCGCGATTGAAGCGGAAGTGAAAGCAGTACCCAATACTCAGTTGCCAGTACCTAGTACCGAGTACCGAGAAAAAGCAAAGGCGACTCAGAACTGATGTGGTGCAAACGACCAACGACCAACGACCAACGACTACTGACCAATGACTGAATTCTCTGTAATCGGAAAACCGACGGCGATGGTGGACGCGGCGGGTAAGACCACCGGCGCGGGCAAGTACGCGGACGATCTCAGCCTTCCCGGAATGCTGATCGGGCGCATTCTGCATTCACCCTATCCTCACGCCCGCATCAAGAGCATCGACACCAGCCGTGCCGAGAAACTCGAAGGTGTGGTGGCTGTCGTGACCGGCAAAGACGCACCCAATCCGTATGGCATCCTGCCCGTGGGACACGATGAGCATGCGATGGCTACCGACAAGGTTCGCTATGTGGGAGACAACGTCGCTTGTGTGATCGCGGTCGACGAAGTGACCGCGGACAAAGGTCTTGAGTTGATCGACGTCGATTATGAAGTTCTGCCGGCGTATTTCGATCCAGAAGAATCGATGAAAGCGCAGAGCGACTTCATTCACGACAACAAGCCGCACAACATTGAGAAGGACTATCACCACGTCTTCGGAGATCCGGAGAAGGCTTTTACCGAGGCGGCTCACGTGGCGGAAGCGCGATTCATCGCCAATGAAGTCACGCATGCCGCGATGGAACCGCATTCTACGCTGGCGTCTTTCGAGATTGATCCGCACACCGGAAAGCCCGGACGCCTCACCGTCTGGTCTTCTACGCAGGTTCCGTACTATCTGCAGCACAAGTTGTCGCTGGTGCTTGAAATGCCGATGTCGCAGATACGCGTCATCAAGCCGCTAGTCGGCGGAGGCTTTGGCGGCAAGAGCGAAGTCATTCCCTTAGAGATCACCGCCGCAGTTGCAGCCCGCGCCGCAAAGGCTCCGGTGAAGATCACCTACACGCGTGAGGAAGTGTTCTGGGCACATCGCGGGCGTCCGCGGACTATCGTCGACTTGAAGACCGGTGTCGATAAAGAAGGACACATCACCGCCGTCAAGGCTCGCGTCGTGCAGGATGGCGGCGGCTATTGTTCCTACGGCGTCGTCACGATTCTTTATTCGGGTGCGCTGCTGGGTGCGCTCTACGATATCCCCAATATTCAATACGACGGATACCGCGTGCTTACCAACAAGCCTGTGTGCGGTGCGATGCGTGGACATGGCACGGTCAATGTCCGTTTCGCCTTCGAGTCGCAGTTGGATGAACTGGCGTTAGAGCTGAAGATGGACCCGGCCGAGATTCGCCGCCGCAATCTGCTGAAGCCTCCTTGCATCACCGTGAACGGCCTACGCGTGCAAAGCTACGGTTTGCCGGAGTGTATTGATAAAGTCGTCGACCGCTCGAAGTGGGCAGAGAGAAAAGGGAAGCTACCGAAAGGGTCGGGGCCTGGGGATTGCTTGCAGTCACTACGTGAGCGGTGCGGCGAATTCGATTATTCGTTCTGACATGCCGCACTCCACCGTCAACATCAAGATCGATCGCGACGGAGGAGTCGTTGTTTACACCGGAGCCTCTGACATCGGCCAGGGTTCTGACACCATGGTGGCGCAGATTTCGTGTGAGGTACTCGGCTGCTCTCTCGGCCGTGTCAAAGTAATCGCCGCTGACACTGATCTCACTCCCATTGATATCGGCTCTTATTCCAGCCGGGTTACGTTCATGAACGGTAATGCCACACTGCGCGCCGCGCAGGACGTGAAGAAGCAGATCGCCTTGGCTGCCGCAAGAAAAATGAACTGCATACCAGAAGACCTGGTGTTTCGCGAGGACGTGGTGTTCAAGCAGGGTAGCGCGCCCCCAGCCGTGAGCGACGAATCCGAAGAAGCCACCGAAGCCGGTGCCACCGTGTCCGGACGCGTGGAAGGCCAAATCCTGCGCGGTTCTTTGCAGCAGAAGCGCAAAGACGAAGGCCCCAAAGATTGGATGACGTTTGAAGAAGCGGTCGTTGCGGCCATTGATTTCCACGGTGCTTTGAGCGGCACCGGTTCTTACGCGCCGCCGCCTGAGGCACGCGGCGGGAAGCACAAAGGCGCAGGCGTCGGACCTTCCCCTGCCTATTCCTATTCGGCACAGGTTGCTGAAGTCAGTGTTGACGAGGAAACCGGAGAAGTGACCGTCCATAAAGTTTGGGCATCCCATGACTGCGGGCGGGCGCTCAATCCCGTGTCGGTCGAAGGACAAATTATTGGCTCCGTCTGGATGGGCATGGGCCAGGCGCTGACCGAAGAGATGGTGTGGAAAGATGGCATGCTGATGAATCCCGGCCTGCTCGAATATCGCAGCCCGTCGTCAGTCGAGTCGCCTGAGATTGAGCCCATCATCGTCGAGAGCATCGATCCCGAAGGGCCGTTCGGGGCCAAAGAGTGCAGCGAAGGCTCGCTGGCGGCGACCATTCCCGCGATTTCAAACGCGATTTACGACGCCGTGGGAGTTCGATTGCACGAGTCGCCGTTTACTCCCGAGCGCGTACTCTCGGCGCTGCGAGCCAAACGGTCGCAGAAGAAAATCGACATGACCGAAGGCATCGATCCGACGGCACCTGCGCGCTTCCGCGAACATGGAGGCTCGCTCTGGTTCCGAGGCAAGGGCCCGACTCGCCATCCGCTCGATCCATCGCGGCGCGAGAGCCCTGCTGCAGCGGGAGGTGACGATTGAGTCTTCCGCAATTCAAGCTTCTGCGACCGCGCTCGCTGCAAGAGGCCATCGAGTTACTGGCGAAACATTCGGCAGCCTGCGCGTGTTGGCCGGCGGCACCGACCTGATTCCCTCGATGCGGCAGAGACTCTTCGATCCTGAGTTCGTTCTCGATATCCGGCATATCGCCGAGTTGAAAGGGATTCGTCCGGCCAAGGGTGCAGGCGTCGAAATTGGAGCCCTGACTCCACTATCGACAATCGAGCGGTCTACGTTCCTGCGGCAACATTATCCGGTTTTGACTGAAGCTGCCGCCACCGTGGCTTCTCCCGTCCTGAGAAATATGGGGACGATCGGCGGCAACATCTGCCTCGACACGCGCTGCCTCTGGTACAACCAGTCCCTGACCTGGCGCAAGGGATGTGGCTTCTGCATCAAGAAAGATGGAGATCTCTGCCACGTCGCGCCCGGAGGCACAAAGTGCTGGGCGGCATTCTCCGGAGATACGCCCCCAGCTTTGTTGTGCCTGAACGCCGAAGTCGAGATCGCCAGCCCGTCTGGCACGCGTAGGATTCCGCTGCACGAGTTCTACACCGGCATCGGAGACAACTATCGCAAACTGGCCCCGAACGAGCTGTTGACGCGCGTATTTCTGCCTGAGGCGTACGGCGGATTATCGCGGCCTCTACCGCAAGCTGCGTATCCGCGGATCGATCGATTATCCTCTCGCCGGCGTCGCAGTTGTCATGAAGCGTGCCAATGGGCATGTGAGCGGTGCGCAAGTGGCGATCACGGCCGTGAATCCAGCGCCGTTGCTTGTGCCAAAGGCAGGGCCTCTGATGGAAGGAAAGATAATGGACGAGGCACTGGCAGAAGCGGTCGGCGAACTCGCGGCAAAGGTCGCCAAGCCGCTGACCACATCAGCCTTGACACCGGAGTACCGCAGAGAGATGATCCGCGTCTTCACCAAGCGCGCAGTGTTGGCAGCGGCGTCGGCGTGAAGCGGGTTCGACCAACAACCACAGACGAACGACCAAAGACCAAGTGATTACTGACTGCCACATCCATATTCAGCCGATAGAGATGTTCAAGCCGCATGCGCTTGAACTCATGAAGAAGAAGCGTGCGAACTTCGATCAGATCGCCGAGTTCTGCCGATCTCCGAAGGCGTTCCTCAAACATCTCGATGAAGCTGGCGTCGATCGGGCAGTGCTCATCAACTACGTCGCTCCGGAAGTGATCGGCTTCACGTCAGGCGTGAACCAGTTCATCGCTGATTACACCAAGGAGAATCCGAAACGCCTGCTGTCGTGTGGCAGCCTGCATCCGCGGCACACCGCCAACGTTCTCGCCGATATCGAGCAGTTGCTCAACCTTGGCATTCGGATGATCAAGATCCATCCCCCGCATCAACTCCTGTTTCCAAATGACTACATCACCGGGGTTAAGGAACTCGAGATCATCTATCGTGCCGCGGAGGCCAACGGCATTCCGGTCATGTTCCATACCGGCACGTCGATTTTCCCCGGCGCCCGCAACAAGTACGGCGATCCAATTTACATCGATGATGTTGCGGTCGACTTTCCGAAGCTGAAAATCCTGCTTGCGCACGGCGGCCGCCCACTCTGGATGAACACGGCATTTTTCCTGCTGCGCCGGCACCCTAATGTCTACCTCGACATCAGCGGTATCCCTCCCAAGACGTTATTAAAGTATTTTCCACGGCTGGAAGAAATCGCGCACAAGACACTGTTCGGCACCGACTGGCCCGGTCCGGGCGTACCGGACATCAAGCAGAACCTGGATGATTTCCGCGCGCTCGCGTTGGATGAGAAACTAAAAGATCAGATTCTAAGCCGGACGGCTCTCACGATCTGGCCTGAGTAGGAAGGTTGCGCTCACGCCGCGCTTGCCCTTACTTCTCCGAAAACAAATGGCCCATCTTCTCTTTCTTGGTCTTTAGATAGTCCTCAGCATAGCTGCTGGCCTCGACTTCACAAGGGACTCGCTCAACGACTTCGATTCCAGCATTCTCGAGAGCTGCCATTTTATCGGGATTGTTGGAAAGCAGTCGCACCCGGTCGATATCAAGCGCTTTCAGAACCAGTGCGGGCAACGCGTACTCCCGTTGATCTGCCTTGAATCCCAGGCGTTCATTGGCTTCCACGGTATCCAATCCTGCGTCCTGCAACTCGTATGCCTGAAGCTTGGCCATCAATCCGATGCCGCGCCCCTCCTGCTGCTCGTAGACCAGAACACCCGCGCCGCTCTGCGCGATCATCGAGAGCGCCATCTCCAACTGCTGCCGGCAGTCGCAGCGCAGCGAACCAAACACATCGCCGGTAAGGCATTGGGAATGGATTCTTACCAGAGGAGGCGCCGAATGCACATCGCCCATTACCAGCGCCACAGCGGTTTCTGGACGCCGCTCGTCGCCAATCTCGCCTTCAAAGCCATAAATGCGGAACTTACCCCAACGGGTGGGGAAATCGGCGGAAGCCACTTGTCGAACCGAATCAGAACTCACCTGAACATTATAGCGGTTGGCGACGATTGTTCGGTTCCGGGCTCGCGGAATGACAAGGGCGAGATATCGCTGCTAAAATTGCAAAGCACTTCAAACTTCCCGCCACGCAAGTGGGGCTATAGCTCAGCTGGGAGAGCGCATCGTTCGCAACGATGAGGTCGTCGGTTCGAGCCCGACTAGCTCCACCAAGTTTTCAATCACTTACAATATGCGCGCTCTCTTCATTGCGTTTGTGACGCTTCTTGAGCTTCGCCGCTTTGTCCAATTGCCCGGCGGGATCTTGCCTTGGAGCCTGATTTCCCCATCAGATGAACGGATAAAATAGATCGACAGACTGCACGGGGACGTGAAATGACGAAACAAAAGCTGAACATAGCCATGATCGGCTCAGGCTTCATTGGAAAGGTCCATTCAAATGCCTTCCGCCAAGTCGGTCATTTTTTCGACTTACCTTACGAACTGGAATTGAAGGTCATTTGCGGACGGAATCGGACGAAGGTGGAAGCCGCCGCTCCGCAGTGGGGATGGGAAGGAGTCGAAACGGATTGGAGCGCAATTGTCGACCGCAAGGATATCGACGTCATTGACATCGCAGTTCCCAACGCATTGCACGCGCCGATCGCGATTGCCGCGGCGGAAGCGGGGAAGACGGTCCTGTGCGAGAAACCTTTGGCTACGTCTCTGGCAGAGGCAGAGGCTATGGCAAACGCGGTTCGCAACGTTCCGAACCTGGTGTGGTTCAATTACCGGCGAATTCCGGCTGTGGTTTTTGCAAAACAGCTCATCGAAGAAGGGCGGACGGGGCAAGCATTTCACTATCGCGCCCTCTACCTGAACCAGTCAGGAAACGATCCGTCCAAAACATCAGGATGGCGCTACCAGCGCAGCGAAGCCGGGATGGGTGCTGCAGGAGATCTGCTGTCGCATTCGATCGATATGGCGCTTTACCTTAACGGACCCATTGTTGAACTCATGGCAATGACACACACGTTCGCTCCCGGACGCGATGTGGACGATGCGGCCCTATTAATGGCGAGATTTGCGAATGGAAGCATAGGCAGCTTCGAGGTGAGCCGCTATGGCGTGGGCTGTCAGAATCGCAACGTCTTCGAAATTAATGGATCTAAAGGCATGTTGCGATTCAGCCTCGACCACATGAACCGTCTCGAGTTCTACGACGCTACAGAAGTTTCCAGTCTACGCGCCGCGCGAGACTTAATGGTGACCGGCCCGAACCACCCTTATTGGGAGACGTTCTGGAAGCCCGGTCACACTCTCGGCTACGAACATCCCTTCATTGCGACGCTCGGAGACTTTCTGGGCACGATGGCGCGACAAGAAAAGATTCCACCCTGATTTTGAAGATGCACTTGCCGTGCAGCGAGTGCTCGATGCACTCGAGAGATCGGCTTCGTCGCGGAGTTGGGTGGCTTTAGGCGCTTAACTGCCGGTTTATTTCAGTGTTACTTTCCTTGTCAGTTCGATCTGTGCAGCCGAACGTGCGTTATGGTAAGAGTGCGCTCGTTGGTCGTGATACATGCTTCTTTGCTTCCGCAAGGAGGTCGCCGCGTGAACGTCGTCAGTATCGGTGTCTGGGGTTACATCCTGCAGATATTTCCCAACCATTTGCGCGCCAAGGGCCAAAGCCTCGGAAAGTTTTTCCCACTGGTTCATGAATGCCCTGATCTCCGCCATATTTCCGCTGATGGCGGCCTCGTCCGGCGCTTACCCTTTTGTTTTTTTCTCGATCATGATGGTTGTGCAGTTTTTCGTAGTGTTATTCGTTTATCCGGAAACGAAAGGTTTCACCCTGGAAGAGATGCAGAAAGAACTGCGCATCGCATGAAGCATCGGAACTCTGATTTCGAGCCGATTTACCTCGATTCTTTCGCAAAACGCCGGCGAATCGGTTATGGTGACCGTCAAGTCCTCCGCGACGCTCGATGAACTCAGGAACTCCCTGAAAATCATGACTCTTACGCAGGCTTTCAAATGAGACCCTTAGAGCTGCTGACTTCTTTCTTGCCCATCCGCCGCAAAAAAGCAGATAGTTCTCGATATCGCCGAAAAGAGTCTTGGCTTTAGGCGAAGACAGGGGTATCTTGGCCGATAACAAACGGGGCAACCGGACCCCCGAGCAAAGCTCCTTGTCTCGGATCCGTTGCAGATCCAAGTTTTCTGGGGGACGCCAGCCATGCATTCTTCCCGTCGCCTGCTCACTGTTCTGTTCGTCGTGTTGCTCGGCCTTCTTCTTTTGTATTCTCGTGCTGCTGCGACGACGGCCGATCCTCCAGACACAATGTCTCCCCAGATCGGAATGGTCACGATTCCGGGTCCCATGCGGGCTTTCCTGCGCATGGCCGGGATCAGCCAAAAAGTAACTCCAGAACAAATCTTACCCTTGCTGGCTCGCAACGTTTTCGTCCAAGGGTATACCGGCTCGGTAGACAAAGGTCGCCCGACAGAATTTTTAATTCTGCTCACCCGCTATGTGCAGCAAGCGAGGGAACTCTCGGCGCTTGCGGGACCCGATGGCGTCATTCTTATCTCAAACTGTCAGCAAGCACCCGCCCTGCTTCACGTTCTTGGATACCGCGCACGGCCAGAGTGCGGACAGAAAGATACGGCCTTGGTAACCGCCGATCCAGAAAGAGCATTTTTGACGATTGATTCGGGCTTCCCTCTGAGTGACCTGGAGGAAACGCTTCAGGGCGGCAAAGAATTTTCGTACAAATTCCCGTCCTCGCGGGTTCCCGTACTGTTCGGGGAAAGCGAATGGGTATCAGTGAATCACGCGGACGGCCGTGGGCCGCAGAACCTGATCGACAACTTCTTGAGCGATCCCTTGCTGGCGCGTCTTTATTGGGCTATCTCTAAGAGCGATCCCAGCACCGCCGCCGCATTGCGGCAGCATCCCGGTCTGAAGCGTCTTCTGCCGGTCGCGGCCGTGCTCGACTTTTACGGGACCCAAATTTGTATTCGCTCGGGACACGTTGTCGTCCCCGGAGGCCTGAGGGCTGAGCCTGAGTGGAAGTCGGTTGTGGGCGTCAGTCCAGGGGTTCCAGACGAATTTATTCCCCGCCTGCTGGCGAAAGATCGAGGATGGCTGGCGGCATTCTTTGATGCGCTGTTGCGGACCAGTCAGGAGCAACAGGCACACTTTACGCAGGGCAAGGGTCTTCAACGCTACTACGAGGCGTTTTGGAACGCCGACCAGTCAGAAGATGCTGCCCGCCCAACTTTCCGGCCGGCCGCGGACCTTCTGCTTTTTCTCGCACGAACGCGATGGGCAGCGAACGGAGAACCTCTGGTTCCAGGAGATCTGCAAGTCTGGGCACAAATCCTGCGGCAGAAAACTGATTCCAAAGTCGTTCGAGATTGGGGCAAACGCGCAGGCCATTGGGATGATCCCCAGGAACTGCTCGAAGCCATGTTCGCATTTTCGCGGCAGAAGACTCTCAGCGGGCCTTTGCCGATTTATCTCACGCTAAGCGAAATCGATAGCGGGCGTTCTCCCGACAAGCGAATGAGTCCGCAGACTGTCCTGCTCCTGTCCAGCAAGTTCGTTCATCTGAGCGATCAATACCGGATATTTTCCGAGTTCAGTGAGTTAGACGACGCCTCGATCCAGAGCTTCATTAGCGTTGTGGACAATCTCAGTAGAATTCCCAACCACGCGCTGCGCGGCGATGCCATGGGAATCTTTCAGGCCAATGTAGGGCTATGGCAAATTCTGGCTCGCCAGGGTCAGATACCGGCCGCTGAACAGAACAACTCATGGATGCATGTTCTCAGTCCCTTTACCGTCGTTAATTCTCCGAGGCAACTTTTCGATGCTGGCCAGAATTCTCTGGGAGCGCTGGTGCGCGCGGCGGGCGGGAAGGCGAACATGTCCCAGGATGAAATCGTCGAACTGTTGGCAGGCCCGCCGCAAACCAGTGCTGACGGCCGGCGCATCCACGATGAATCGGCCGCTCGCATTCGCACTATCCTGAGCGACCAACGCCTGGTTTCCCTTGATTCCTTGTTTGTATTGGGAAACGGTCTGGATGCAATGGCACGAGGCCGTGACAGTGGGGACGCTCTCATCTCCCGCGCCGGTGAATTGCGGGAATTCGAAATGCCTCGCCCCATCTTTACTCGTGGTGAGAGAACTGAATGGGCAGTCGGCATCTATAACAATCGTCACACTGATCTGGAGATGCGGACCGACGTCGGGAAAGTCATCAAGTCGCCCGCGTCCGCCGAGCAACTGGAAGCTGCGCGAGGCCAACTCACTCCCTTCCTTCGCGATACCCTGGTCGGACTGAACTACGCCTACTACGAGCCTCCGGGAGCACAGCTTCTGCACTACAACCCGCTGTTCATTCGCTCCCATGACTTCTCCGGCGATACCATCGCGGGGTTGGAGCACCTCTGGCAAGCTCCTCGCTTGTTTGGCGAAGGTTCTCCTGCTGGTGGCGGCGCGCGTCTAGTCGGGTCCCTGGCAGACTTGCCGTATATCCTGGCGGAAGTAGAACAGGATTTTATCTCTCCAGAAAATGTTCAGGCGCTCATCTGGCGGGAAGTGGTGCCCGGCCTGGTCCTCAGTTCAACTCTGCCGCGCTGGTGGAGCGTGAGCACGAACGAACTGCATGCTGTCGCCTTGTACCAGAAATCTGGGGAGGAACTGTTGACCGCCTCCGTCGGGAACCAGGAACTCCGAGGACAAGTGATCAGTATCCTTTCGGACCGCATGACCTCTCAGCTGCTTGAGAAATTGCAACAGGCGCAAACCTCGGGGCGTCTGGCGGACGTACTCCCCCAAGTTACGCCGGCCGATACTTTTTATCTGGCGGCCGAGTTTCGCCGGAGATCTCCGCACGCGATCGATGTCGGTCCCGCCAGCGTGGAACTGGAACATCTGTGTTCCCGCTATCCTGCGGAACTCAGCTGGGAGCGCCTTTCGCAAGACTTTGGTATCCCCCACCCCGTCTTATCGCAGAGATATGCATCGGAACTGTTGAACCTGAAACCGCTTCCTGCGCTATCGGGCTATTCCAGCCGGCTGATGGCCGAAACCTGGGATTCCAGTAATTTGTATTGGGCTCGATTGGCGGACGAAAAGGGCTATTCGCCTGTGACCCTGAACCTGCTTGTCCCGCAATTGACACGACGCATGATCGAAAAAATCTTTGCCACGGATCAGGAAGATTGGGCGGCGATTCTTCGCGCGATGCGGGAGACTGGGGAAGAGTTTCGTCAGGGCAAAATCGTCTCGCTATCTGCAAATAGCGCGGCATCGCAGAATTAGTGCAAATGATGGTCTAGCAGGAGATACGGATTCATGGCAAAGAGATGCTTCCTGGCGCTTTGTCTTATCTACTTCGGGCTCGGCAATGGGACCGTGGCTCAGGACACCGAGCCACACATCCGGGTTTTTGTGAACCTGGTCCAGCTGAACGTAGCCGTGACCGACAGTAAGGGGAACTACGTTACCGGTATTCCACCCCAGGCATTCTCGGTGACTGAGGACGGCATACCTCAAACGATCTCCACGTTTGCCGAGGGCAACGAGCTCACGCGCACCCTGGTGGCCAATGCTCTGCCGGGAAGGCCTCAGGGTGATTCCGCTGCCCCCCGCGCTTGCCTCGCCTCAAGCCGCGCCCGCCGATGATCCGAATGAGAAACTGGGCTCCCTGGTTGCGGGGGCCAACGTATTCATACTTTTCGATACCAGTAACTACATGTATCGCGGATTTGTGTTTGCCCAGGACGCCATCGCTGATTTTGTTCGTTCACTGGAAACCGCCGATAAACTGGCTTTGTACTCGTATAGCCGCGATCTTTCACGCGAGACTCAACTTACCTCTGACCGCTCCCAGGTTTTGCGCGGCGTGCGCAGCACGGTCGCAGGAGATGACGCGGCGCTTTACAACTGCCTGTTGTTGACGCTGCAGGATGCTGCCCAGTATACGGGCAAAAAAGTGGTAGTAGTTTTTTCGAACGGTCCTGACAATGCGAGCGTAGTGCCGCCCGAGGACGTCGCGGAATTGGCGCAATCCGCCGGCATCGCCATCTATATGATCAGTACGCAGCAAGCCAAAATCGAGCCGGTCTCGACCGCGGTCTTTGAGCGGATGACCGCCGCCACCGGAGGCAAAGCGTATTTCGCCAAAAATTGGAAAGACGAACACCGAGCCTTTACGTCGATTCGCGACGACCTGGCGCATCTTTATTCGCTTAGCTATTATCCGCAACCGAACCCCAACACGGGTTGGCGAACCATCACGGTAAAACTTTCAGGGGAGCACATGAAGAGTTTCCATATTCGAACCCGCAGCGGATATCGACCACAGTCCCCGCAATTTTCCAAGTGATAACGCCGCGTCGCCATGGTTTCGGCCCTGCCTTCGCATAGCAGAAACATATCGAGCCCCCGCTTCCCGTTACGTCCATTCGTAAGTCCAAAGGCGCCGCTAGGGGGATTACTATTCTCTTAGGGACGCGAGGTGGCGCGCGTGAAGAGTCTCAGCCAACGACAGGAGAGCAGCCGTGTATGAATTGTCTACGGAAAAGCGAGTGGTTTCGGTGAAGTTCGGAAAGCGTTTCTCGGTCCGTGATGTAGAGGGCTACGTCACGGCCTTGATTGCGGACCCGTCGTTCACCCCGGAATTCTCTGAGATTGTCGACCTCAGCAATGTCCAAGAACTGGAATTGAGTTCCGAGCATGCCATCACTCTGGCTGACCTGGTAGATCCTTTTTCCAGCCGCGCAAAACGGGCCTTCATTGCGCAAAGTAAGCTGCAGGTGCACGCCGCGCGTCTCCATCAGATTCTTCGAAATGACGACGAAAACATCCGCATCTTTCCTTCGCTCGCGGAAGCGCAAGCGTGGTTGAAAGAGTAGCCACAACAGGTTTTACCTCCCCGTAATCTTGTTGTAACCGCTTTGCAATGCAACGTGCGTAGAGTGGCCGTGACTCTCAAAACTGGCGGAACCATCATGACGAACCAGGTGGGCCCTGTGGCTTTCGCACTCTCCGTTCTTATCCTGATGATCGTTCTCGGCGAGACGGTCTACGCCGTGGGTCATTATCTGCTGCACTGAGTCTTGTTCCCGCACCCTCGGCATCAAGTGTGATCCAGATCACAGCGGGAAGTGACGGACGCCCCGAAGATGGCTGCCGTGCTCCCTGGAGAAAGGCAGTTACGCCTGGTGATTCAGTCCGTCCCCGCCCGGGGAAGGGCTTCGACGCAATATCGCGTGGTTGTCTATCCTGAGCCGATGGATTTCCACGGCCCGCTCATCTTTTTCTCGCGGGAGGAGTTGCTCACCCGCCTCTCATCAGCGATCCCGGAGTTCGATGTCAACCTGGTGCGCGAGCCGGACGGCGAGGCGCGAATCGTGTTTGCAGGGATGGTGAATATGACCGATGCCCAGTTCAGCCGGCTCTGTGGAGTGTAATGGGTCAAAAAATAAGAAGCCCCGGCTTTTGCTGGAGGCAAGCGTGTCGCGCCGGGGCCTCAGGGTGCAGGCAAAAAACTCTAGCTGGCGATCAATTTCTTCCGGATCATTCCCGCTAAACCGATCAAGCCGGTGCCGAGCAGGCTCAGCGTGCCGGGCTCTGGAGTCACAACGGTTGCGCTTCCGCTACTGATCCCGATGGACCCGTGGAAGGGTTGCCTCGACGAGACCGAGATCGTGAGCAGCTGTCCGGAAACGGTTTGACCGTTGCTGAAGGTGCCGCTGATGGTGCCAGAGACGGTGTAGTAGTAAAGCCCGCCGCTGGTGATTCCCTGGCTCAAGGTGCTGGTGCTGGTGAATGTGCCGGTGAATAGGACCCCTGCGGGTAGGCCGCCGGTTCCATTCGCCGTAATCACAATCGATCCACCCGCGGCGAAGGTAGCGTTCCCCATGCCGCCGGAGATGCGAGCGCCTGTGGTGAAGGTGATCGTTCCGAGATTGCTCCCGGTAATGATTCCCCCGCCGTTGTAACCGCTGACCGAGGTCAGCGTGCTTCCGATTGGACCTGTGGTGATGTAACTGTTCGTAGGTGTGCTCAGCATTCCGCCGGAGTACCCGAAATCCACTGTGCTATTGGCGAAGGCGGCCAAGGGCAAGCACAGCATCAGGGCGGCAAAAAACAGCACTTTTGGTGTGGACATGTCTGCGGATCTCCCTTCCTAGTTTTCCTGGAGTAGCCCTTCATCGCCCGGGGAGGAGAGACTAATGCAGCAGGCTTACCCGTGTAGCACCTCGGTAATAGCATTTAAGTTTCCATTGAATTACTGTCTGTATCGTGCTGAAAATAAACTGGAAACATTGTTGCTTCCCATTCTGGAAGAAATGTAATGCGCAAGCACTTGCAATCTTTTGGGGTCTAATAGAGTAAGAAATAAGTCCTCGGGCTAGCCATACCTATTTCCGATGCAAGGCAAGCGCTTCGAACTAGGTCAGAGGTTCCGGGGAAGCGGAAGGGACGCTTTCGCCAACAAAAAGGGGACGCAGCGAAACCGCGTCCCTGAGAACCACTGGGTGGATGATCTCTACAGCGTTCCCTTCAACGTGTACACCACGCCGTTGAACGACCCGTTATACCCCGCGCACCAGATCTGATAGTTCTTGCCGGAATGCTTCGAGTCGCACGACGACATCTCGGCGCCGGTGCTGATATCGAGTGTCCAGGTCTGGCCGCCATCCGCGCTGTAATACATTCCACCAACGCCGCTGTAGACGTTGCCGCCCGCGGCCCAACCCACCTGCGGAGTGAGGAAGTTAATCTGGCGGATCGGCCACGCGTCATCGAGCGTCCGCCCGCTCCAGGTGTTACCGCCGTCGGTGGTGCGATGCACCCAGCCCTCGACGTTAGGAGAAATCTCGCCACCGCCGACCCATCCGGCTTTATCGTTGGCAAAAAATACCGGTCCGTCGAAGACCGAATCCACCGGAGGCCCACAGGTCCAGGCGCTGCCGCCGTTGGTGCTCGAACAATAGGTAATGCCCGATGCCCGCGCGTGCAGATTGGGAAGGAGGCTGAACTCGTTTCCGAACCATCCGCCGTTGGGATCGACTGGCTGCACCAGGGTCCAATCGGTTGCTGTCTGGCCGCCGTCGGTGGTCACGTGAGCGGCGTTGGGCGCGTTGAGCGCAAGGCCATCCATGACCAGCCCATCGTTGGCATTCGCGAATCGCGTGCGATAGGACCATCCGGAGGTAGTGAGCACGATGTCGTTGGTCCAAGTGGTGCCGCCGTCCTGGCTCCAGCGAATGATGCCTTCGAAATTCGAATCGTTGAAGCCGGAGATCACGACTTCATTCGCACTCAGTGTGGTTACGCCGTACCAGTAATAAGGAAAGCCTAGATTCAGAATCTCGGTCCAACTGGCGCCGCCGTTGGAGGTTTTCCAGACTTGGCCGAGTTCTGCTGCGGCATATCCAATCTTTGGTGTCGGGAAGGAAATGTCGTGGATCACAGCCCCCGTTAGCGTGGCTTGCAGCTTCCAGGGATTGGTTGTGGGAGAGGTCTTTGCCCTCGCCGATACGGAAGGCGGGGGCGCTGTACGATCGGCGCCGATTTCGCGGCTGTTTCCTTGTACTGGAACGCGCGCGCTCAGGTGCTGGGTCGATTGGGCCAAGGCGGAAGAAACAAAGACAAGCAGGGTAACGGCTGGGAGAAGCTTGCGCATAGGGCCTCCGGGGCGGCGAGATTATACAACGCTGCGGGTCAGCAGTGGTCAGGAAAGCAAAACCTGCCACGGATCTGCGCAGATTTCCACGGATAAGTCTTTCTGGTTGTTTATCACCAACCCATGTGATGGCCGTCACAGGCAGGCGTGAACGAAACGGACGATCATGACGTCGTTCGTGGAGACTGTCATGATTTCTGTCTCGCTCGCGATCTTTGCCGCTACGTTCGTTCTCTACTCTCTTGCCGATTTCGCGGTGACCTATGAAGCCTGCGGGACGCCCTGCCGTTCCTGTCCAAACTGGGACCGTTGTCTTAGCCGTAGGGTCTGCCGGATCCAACCGTCGCAAGATCCGGAGTTGTGCATCCTGCTCTGGAACTGAATCGCCGGCGACCAACGACCCGCGACCAGCGACCTAATCCACGTGCTCTCCCTCCGACGCAAACGATGTCTCCGGAGGTGGCAGCTTGTCATCCCCGCGCGCCCAGAAGACATATAACGCGGGCAGCAGAATGACGCTGATGAACAGTTCGACAATTAATCCACCGACCACCACAATCGCGAACGGACGCTGCGAGTCCGACCCAATATCGTGAGACATAGCTGCGGGCAACAGGCCGAGGGTCGCCACCAGCATCGTCATCATGATGGGACGCAGTCTCAGCGATGCGCCTTCCTTCACCGCTTCGCGAACTTCCATGCCGCGCGTGCGGAGTTGATTGATGTACTCCAGCATGATCACGCCGATCTCGACCGAGACGCCGATCAGGGCGAGGAAGCCAAGTCCAGACGACACCGAGAAGTGCGTGCCGGTCGCCAGCAGGCTGAGAAATCCACCTAAAGGAGAGAGGGCGACGACTGCAAGAATCAGTCCTACCCACTTCCAGGATCCGAAGGCCGAATAAAGGATGAAGGACATCAGCAGCAAGGTGATGGGTACGATGAATGCCAGACGTTTATTGGCGCGTTGCTGGCTTTCGTATTCGCCGGTCCAGTCGAGGTGGTAACGTTCCGGCAGTTTTACTTTCTGATTCACTTCTTCGATCGCCTGCCGCACCGTGCTGCCCAGGTCGCGTCCGCGGACGCTGTATTTGATCGCAATGTAGCGCGAGTTGCCTTCGCGATAGATTGTCGACGCGCCGTCATCGAGACTGATCTTGCACAGCTGTCCCAACGACACGCGCTCGCCTGAGGGAGCTACCAGCCTAATGTTTGAGATGTCATCGATCGTGCGCCGGAAGGGCTCCTGGTACCGCAGCGTCAAATCGTAACGTTGCTCACCAATCAAAACCTGGCTCACCGCTTTGCCGCCGACCGCAGTCTCGATCGCATCCTGAATATCAGCAACGTTAATGCCGTAGCGGTTGGCCGCCGTGCGGTTGATCACCAGGTTCACGTTCGGTTGGCCGCGCACCTGGAACGTCCCCAGGTCGGCCACGCCGGGAATTTTCGACATCACATCCTGAATCTCATCCGCCTTCGCTTCAAGCGTCTTCAAATCGGTGCCGAAGAGTTTGACCGCCAGTTCGCCTTTCACGCCGCTGACCGCTTCTTCCACGTTGTCGGAAATCGGTTGGGAGAAATTCCAATAGACGCCCGGAAACTATCGAGCGTCTTATCCATGGCCGCGATCAGATCGTCTTTGCTCTTGAACTGCTTGCGCCATTTGGAGCGGGGAAGCAGATCGACAAAAAATTCTGTGTTGTAGAAGCCACTGGCATCGCTGCCATCGTCGGGACGTCCAACCTGGCTAACGACCTGTTTGACCTCGGGAAACTCCGCCAACGCCACCCGCGCCTTGTTCGCCAATCCAATGCCCGCTGTCGGACCGGTGCTCGGAGCCAATGTTCCGCGCACCCAGATCGCGCCTTCATCAAGGTGCGGCAAAAACTCCGAGCCGATGATGCCGCTCAGCGCAAGAAATAACATGAGGGCGAGCGCCACCAATCCCAATCCCAGCGTCATTTTCAGATGATCGAAGCACCACTCCAACGTGGCGGCGTAGCGTTCCTGCAGAAAATGCAGAACCGGATTCTTCCACTCCTTTACGCCGCCCTGGAACAGCAGACTGCATAGCACGGGGGCGATGAACAGAGCGAACAACAAGGCGCCCAACAGGGCGAAGGCCACCGTCCATGCCATGGGACTGAACAACCGCCCTTCCACCCGTTGCAGCGTGAAGATGGGCAGGTAGGCCACGATGATGATGATGCGCGCGAAGAACACTGGCTTCTGCACTTCATGGGCGGCGATGGCCACCGTTTCCATGAATGACTTTTTCTTGTCGGCAAATTCGGTGTGGCGAAGAATGTTCTCGACCATCACCACGGAACCGTCGACCACCATGCCGAAGTCGAGTGCTCCTAAAGACAGAAGGTTGGCTGGAATGTGACGCAGATCCAGCAGAATCGCGGCAAACAACAGCGAGAAGGGAATCGTGATTGTCACCACCAGCGCGCTGCGCACGTTCCCCAGGAAGAGAAACAGAATCAGTGTCACCAACAGAACGCCGTCAGTCAGATTGCGCAGGACTGTGTGCGTTGTGTAGTGCACCAGGTCGCTGCGGTCGAGGTGAGGAATCAGCTTCACTCCGGCCGGCAATCCGTGATCGTTTAGCTCTTGGACTTTCTGATGCAGCGCATCGAGCGTGGTGTCGGCCTCGGCGCCTTTGCGCAGTAGAACGATTCCTTCGACGACGTCGTCATCGTTGATGATGGTTCCATCTTCTTTGCGGACGGCCTTGCCCAACTGTCCCAGGCGGACCTTCGGCGCCTGCACCACCACGGCGATGTCTGTTACCCGAACCGGCGTGCCATTTTGCACTTTAATGACAGTGTTGGCGATGTCTTCGGTGCCTTGCATCAATCCCACGGCGCGGACGTTGAGCGCCTGCTCGCCGCGTTCGACGAAGCCTCCGCCGGCATTCGTGTTATTCGCCGCAATTGCCTGTTCGACTTGCGCCAGCGTCAATCCATACGACACCAGCTTCCCGGGATCGATCTGCACCTGGTATTCGCGTGTCGGGCCGCCAAACGGATTCACCTCCACCACATTCGGCACCGACTTCAACTGGTTCCGCACGTACCAGTCGTTGAGTGTCTTCAACTCCATCGGGTCATACTGAGGATTGTGACTCTCGAGCGTGTAGAACATGATCTGCCCGGTCGGACTCGAATCCGGGCCCACGCTCGGTGCCACGGCATTCGGCAGGCTTACCTGCTGCAGCCGGTCGAGCACCTCCTGGCGGGCGAAGAACGTCGTCGTGTCGTCGTCGTAAATAATTGTGATCACCGACAAGCCAGCCAGCGAAGTCGAACGCAGATGAGTCATGTGCGCCACGCCGTTCAGCGTGACTTCGAGGGGAACCGTGATCTGCTGCTCGACCTCCTCCGCTGCGTGACCCGGCCACTGGGTGATGATCTGCACATAGGTATCGGCGACATCGGGATAGGCCTCGATCGGCAGACGGTGGAAAGAAACGATCCCCCAGATGAATAGGAAAAATGCGAGCGCCAAGACCAGAATGCGGTTACGCAGCGAGAAATCGATCAGATATCGAATCATGTTTTAAGGCTTGCCCTGAAAACGCAGCTCAACGCTTCGCCGCAGACGAAACCGAGCCTCCGCCGCGCGCCAAACAAACGTGGGCGGATACCCGGAACGCATGAAGATCCGCGCACACTAATTACTAAGTTGTTTTGTGAGGGCTAAGCCCTGAGCGCGAGGCGGCACAACGCACATTTCTGCAAACCAGCAGAATCGCGCTCAAAGACAAGGAGCCGTCACGCCCAAACGACTTGCGAGTATGTTGTCATTCATGAGGGATTGGCGTCAACCGGAATGTTCGGGCGCCGGACATTAAAAGCTCTTAACCGCAGAGGGCGCTAAGGTTTCGCAGAGATCGCAAAGACGAACAGGGCTTCTCCCCGGTTAAGGATTTGAAAACATGACCGCGAAGAACGCAAAGTGCGCAAAGAAAATCCCAGTGGTCAAGCCTGATCCTGCCTCCCTTGACAGCCGCGCCCTGCCAAGACAGACTGAGCAAGGTTCCTCCCTGTCCTTCACCCCGGATTGGTGTCTAAGGAATAAGGGTACGTCTCCGCATGTGGAAGCGCCGGTCACTTTCGTCAGTCGGGCTCTTGGTAGCTTTCTGCGCATTCTCGGCGTCCACGTTGTCGGCGCAAACTGACTCCCAAGCCGACACCCCACCCGCTCCTCAAACTCCTGCGGGCCAGTTCAAGCTGACCGGATCGGTCGTCAACGCGGTTACGGGAGATCCCATCCGCCGCGCCCTGGTTCAACTTGAAGGAGGCTCTGAACGATCGGCCCTGACCGACTCTAACGGACACTTCGAATTCGCCGGTCTTCCCGCAGCCCAAGTCAACGTCACCGCTCGGAAGCCGGGCTTTTTCGCGCAGGAGGAACTGGAAGGCGGCTCGCCCGAAGTCAAATCGGTTCTGGTTGGCGCAGACACTCCATCGGTCGCGGTCAAGCTCACACCGGAGAGCATCATCTACGGCCGTGTCGAGGCTCCCGACGGCGAGCCCATCGAAGAGATTCCCATCCGCGTGATCTCGTCGCATATAGTCGACGGCCGCAAGCGCTGGGAGCCGCGCGCCAACAGCATGACCAACGAAGACGGAGAGTTTCGCGTCGCCAACCTTCCGCCCGGCGTTTACTACGTCGAAGCCGGACCCGGGGCCAGCTTTCGCATGCGTCGCGCTCGCCGCTTGCAGGTCGGAGAGGAGGGATACACCACCGCCTTTTATCCCGGCGCGACCGATCCAACGGGAGCTTCGCCCATCGTTCTCACTCCGGGCCAGCAGCAGGAAGTGCACTTCGCGCTCAAGCCCCAGCCGGTATTTAAAATTTCCGGCATCGTGAGAGGTTATGTCGCGAACATGGGAGTTGATCTGCAAATCGTGGACAAACTCGGCGAGCAGCTTACGGTCCCCATCCAGTTGAACCCGGAGACCGGGACGTTCGATACCAAAGTTCCCGCCGGAGACTACACCTTGCGCGCGCGCGCGCAGGACGCGAAGCAATCCGCCGCAGCCGATGTTCCGGTCAGCGTCGCGGGAAATCTGAGCGGAGTGCAGATCATTCTTGGCCCGGCAACCTCGATACCTGTCAATGTGCGCAGGGAAGCGAGCGAATCCGATACCGTCAATCTGCGCGCCGGGGAGCCCATCGCGGTTCACCTCAGCTCTAGCCAGTCTCCGTTCAATTCGCTCGATTTCTGGTCTGCTCCCGACCCGCAGAAAGATCATCCCCTTGCCATCCATAACGTAGATCCTGGCAAGTATTCCGTGGATATCGTTGCCAACGGATCGTGGTACGTGCTGTCGGCCAGTTGCGGCAGCACTGATCTGCTACGCGATGAACTCGCGGTTCCTGCCGGAAGCCAATTGCCGCCGATCGACATCACGTTGCGCAATGATGGAGCCACGCTGACTGGCTCGGTTCAATCCGACGGCAGCCCGGAACACGGAACCGTCGTGCTCGTGCCCGAGCGTGGTTCGGCCGCGCAAGCCAAAGTCGCGTCGGCAGCCCAAGCCGGAGAATTCCGCTTCGATCACCTCGCGCCCGGAGACTACCGCGTGCTCGCTTTCGATCATGTCACTGATCTTGAGTATCGCGATCCCGAGGTCCTGAATGCATACCTTTCACGCGGAACACACGTCAGCCTACAGGCTAACGGGCAGTCGAGCACCAACGTTGAGTTGATCAGGGTCGAGAAGTGAAGCAAAGGATCCATTACGGGTTAATCTTGGCGATGCTGGCGATCATGGCTGCAGCACAGCAGCGGAAGCCGATTACCATTGCGCATCCCATTTACCGCATCTCCGGCACCGTGGTGAACGCCATCGGAGGCCAGCCCCTTTCCCAGGTCACGGTCTTCATCGCGGTCCCTGAAAATCCCAACGATACCGAACAGGTCACCACCGGAGAAGATGGCCGCTTCTCCTTCGAGAATGTTGCACCCGGCAAGTACGCGATGAGCGCGCAGCGTCGCGGATTCACCCGCCAGTCGTACCAGCAGCATGAACTGTATTCGACCGCCGTCGCGGTCGGCCCGGGGAAGATCTCCGACGACTTAATCTTTGAACTAAATCCCGACGCTTCTATCTCCGGCACCGTGACCGACGAAGAAAACGAAGCTGTGCGCAACGGTCGCGTCATTCTTTTCAAGAGCGGCCTACAGGACGGCAGTCAGTCGGTGCGCTTTGCCAATCAGGTGCAGCTCGATGACGCCGGACATTACCGCTTTGATCACGTCGATCCGGGGAAATACTACGTGGCGATTCTCGCGCGACCCTGGTTCGCGCAGTATGTGCAGCGCTCCTCGCAGCGCGTCGACGAGAATGGACAGGCTTTACCGCAGCAGCCGCTCCGTCCCGATCTCGACGTCGCTTATCCGACGACCTTTTATCCCCAGGCGACCGATCCTAACGGAGCGACGCTTATCACTGTCGGGCCGGGTGATCGCTTTGTTGCCGACGTAGCCCTCACCTCGGTGCCGGCGATTCATGTGCGCCTCGTCAACGTCGCGAGCATCGGCAACGTGATCTTATTTCAGCCCACTTTCGACGGAATGAAGATGCCCCTCTTCGCCGACACCGATGAAGTCGCGCCAGGCACAATCGAAATCAACGGCATTGCTCCGGGACACTACATCCTCAATCTGATGTCTCGCAGCGAGGAAGTGGCCGATCGCCAGGATCGCGAAGTCGATCTCACGGGAGATCAGGAAATCGATGCCAGCCGCCGCCCCGCGTCGGTGGTGGGCATCAGCGGCAAAGTTCATCTGGAGGGCAATCAGAACCTGAACACACAGCTCGCTTTGCGCTTTCGCAACGTCGATACCGGAGATAATTTCGGCGAGCCCATCTCCGACAAAGGCCAGTTCGAGTTTCAGCACGATCTCACTAAGCCGGGTACTTACGAAGTCGCCTTAATGAACCCGGATGGCACGATCGCGGTTCGAAGCATCACCGCGACCGGGGCCAAAGCCGTTGGACACAACATCACGCTGGCTGGAGGAAGTACTGTTCATCTCGACATTCTCGTATCGCGAGGACTCGCGCGTGTCGACGGCACGGTCCTGCGCGACGCCAAGCCGTCCTCTCAAGCGATGGTGGTATTAGTGCCGCAGGACCCCGCGAATAACCGCGTCCTCTTTCGCCGCGATCAGAGCGACAGCGACGGCACGTTCTCCCTGCAAAACGTCGTTCCCGGAAGATACACAGTGATTGCCCTGCAGAATGGATGGGACCTGGAGTGGCAGAACCCTGGGGTGCTGACCCCGTACCTGAAAGACGGCCAACCGATACTGGTAGACACGCCGCGAACTTACGAAATCAAAATAACTGCAAAGTAGCGCCGGCGTCCCGCCGGCCACGCTCGCGGCGACTACGCTCAGGATCACGGGGTAAATAATCTACCCCCGCGCCGCCACCCGAGGCGGAGAGCACACCGAATCAAACCACCGGCTGATATAAACCTGGGCATGCGCCTCGCCGCAGAAATGGCGAGCCTGCGCCCCATTCGCCCGCTCCAGATCCCATTTATGCACCGCGAGCGTCTGCTCCCCGCACTCGATCACAAACCAGTGAATCGGATTCGCTTCCACAATCCCGCAAATCTCACATTGAAACTCTTTCAGTGTGCTCATAGTCCAGAAAATCATCCTTTCCCACGTCTGGAAATTATAGCTGCTCGCAGCGTTCAGCTTTTTTAGCCAATATGTACTAATTCACAATTGCAAAGCGGGCACTTTCGGAGTAAAACTCTACCCCATCCCGTCCCATTCGGAGGCTGCCAGTGAAGGACCTCTATGCGGTATTGATCGAGAAAGAAAAAGAAGTCCAACGTGTGCGTCAGGAAGTCGAAGCGTTGCGCAACGTGCTCCCGCTGCTGGCAGAAGATCCTGCGGAGACAGCCAAGTCTTTACCAAATCAAAACAACAAATGGCCGATCGAGGTCACCGGAGCCCGCTAGTCAAGCCGCACTTTCTTGCATCTTGACTCTCTCCACTGGCCGGGGGAAAATCCTTCCGGCCCGCTGGTACGCCCCCCGCGCGGAGTCCTTACTCCAGGAGAATTCACCATGCGCGTAGTGCGATGCGGCGTTGCTTTGGTTTTTCTGTCGGCAGCTCTGGCCTTCACTCAGACTACCGGAGCCATCTACCTCAACACCAACCAGACCGCGAACGAAGTCTGGTCTTACACTCGTGCCACTGATGGAACGCTGAGTTTCGCCGGAAGTTTCCCCACCCAAGGCGCCGGATCGAATAGCGGTAACCTCGACTCGCAGAGCGCGATCATCCTTAGCAAGAGTGGAAAGCTGCTGTTCGTGGTCAACGCCGGAAGCAACGAGATCACCAGCTTCTCGGTGAAATCGGGCGGGCAACTTACCTTCGTTTCGAAAGTGCCCTCGGGCGGTACTTTCCCCGTCAGCCTCACCTTGCACGGCAGCTTTCTTTACGCGCTCAATGCGGGAGGGACCGCTGCCCGTATCAGCGGATTCAAAGTCAACTCGACTGGCACGCTGAAAGCCATCGCCAACTCCGCCCGCAAGCTGAGCACTGCGCTTCCGACGCCCACGCAGATCGGATTCAACTCCACTGGCACACTTCTGGTCGTCACCGAAAAAGGCACCAATAAGATCGATACCTACACCGTCTCACTGACCACCGGTCTCGCTACCGGACCCAACACCCAGAACTCGAACGGCCCCGGTCCCTTCGGCTTCGCTTTTGACAATCTCGGGCACCTCATCGTTTCTGAGGTCATGCAGAGCGCGGCTTCGTCGTACTCCGTGTCGTCTTCCGGAACCCTTACAGTGATTACCGGTTCCCTGGTCGACTTCGGCAAGGCCGCCTGCTGGACGATCAACACCAACAGCAAGAAATATCCGACCCAGTATTCCTACATCACCAACACTGCCGATGCGACCATCTCCGGCTTCAGCATCGCCGCGAACGGTGCCATCTCGCTGCTCAACGCCGATGGCCGGACGTTCGTCCTGCCCACCGGAGGCGATCCGCTTGACGAAGCCCTCAGCTCCGACAGCAGCTATCTCTATGCTTTGGAAGGCAGTTTCGGGGGCATCGTCGGTTTCCAGATCCAAACCGACGGCAGCCTGATTCAAGTCACCAACCCGCTGGGCACGCCAATATCGTCTTACGGCTTGGCAGGAAACTAGGTAGCGCCGGCGTCCCGCCGGCCACGACGTCATGCTGAGCCCGGTAGGGCGAAGCATCTGGCGTGGAGTGGTTCGCTCGTTGTGCGCGCCAGATCCCCATGAGTTCACGAATCAAGTGCAACACCGTACAAAGGTGTTGCGATGGAAAAGAGAAGATATGAGCAGTTGGTGCTCAGGGAGCGGATTGAGATTTACCGTCTGCATGCAAACGGTAAATCTCTGCGCTGCATCGCCGCCACTCTGGGGAGGAGCGCGGCGACCATTAGTCGTGAACTGAAGCGCAACAGCAAGGTCTCTAAGCAGTGGCCGGGGGGCTACGATCCCGAGCGCGCGCAGCGGCTGATGCTGCGTCGTCATGCCCGCGGTCGGGCCCACAAGCTGGAACGTCAGCCCGAACTTCGGGAGAAAGTGTTGCAGCATCTCGCTGCCGGATGGTCGCCGGAGCAGATTGCCGGGCGCATGGCCCAGTTGCCGGGCAGCGACCGCATCAGCTACGAATCCATCTACCGTTACATTTATTGGCGCAGTTGGTCCTTCAACGAAACTCTGCATCGCTGGCTGCCTCGGCAAAAATACCGTCGCGGAAACCGTCTGCCCAATGGCCGCTGGTCGACGGCGTCGATATTGGAGAGGGTTTCCATCCATGATCGTCCGGCGGTGGTGGAGACCAGAACGCGCACGGGCGATTGGGAGGCCGACCTCATGAGCTTCCGCAAACCGGGACAGTTCCTGCTGGTGATGCAGGAACGCCGATCGCGGCGCGCCCTGCTGATGCGGCAGAACACGAGAACGGCGCAGTCGGTCGCCGACAATCTCAGCACCCTGCTGGAAGCGCTGCCCGCGCGCGTATGTCAATCCATGACCTTCGACAACGGAGCGGAGTTCAGCAAACACTATCTCCTGAGCCGACGGTTTGGCATCCAGACCTGGTTCTGCGACACCCACTCGCCCTGGCAGAAGGGCGGCATCGAAAACGCGATTGGCCGTTTGCGCCGCCTGTTGCCTAGAAACACCGACCTCGACGACCTGCCCGCCCAGCGCCTCGCCCTCTGCCTCGAACGCTACAACGATACCCCCAGAAAATGCCTCGGCTTCAAAACTCCCAACGAGGTATTCTTGGAACACTCTGTTGCACTTCAAACGTGAATTCATCCCCTCGCTTCGCCTCGGGATGACGTCAGATTGAGTGTTCGTGACTACGGAGAGTCTGCTCTTGGCCAAACGCGGGCGGGGAGCCCCTTCAACTCCGCTCAGGGCAGGTCCGCGCCACATCCAACCACGTCCGAAAATGTCTTCAAAAAAACAAACAATCTTTTGACATTTCTCCCGCCGAAAGCATCTTATAATCGCGCAAATCAAGGGGCGTTTTATGAAGTGCTTCTTCCTCCTGGGCTCGTGCCTGGTACTTCTCCTCGGCGCACCTAGCCTCGCGCAACGGCGAGGTCCTTCCCGCGGGGTTCCCTCGGCTCCTCCTCCAGGCGTCAACACAAATTCCGGCGGCAGCCTGTTTCTCAGCGGCAAGGTCGTGATTGAAGACGGAGGTGAATTGACCGAGCCCGCAGCCATACAGAGCACCTGTCGCGGTCAGAAACACACCGAGGCCTATACCGACTCTCATGGCAACTTCAGTTTTGAAATCGGCCGCGCCGTGAACTCCAACGCTGCTGGACTCGCCGACGCCGACACTTCCTGGAACAGCAATAACACCAGCCGAACCCGCGACCTGGGAGACTGCGATCTAACCGCGTCGCTCGGCGGATTTACCTCCGATTCCGTTGGACTCGCGTCGAAGATTGCCATGGGCCAAAGCAACGACATCGGGCGCATCGTCCTTCATCGCCTCGAGAAAGTCGACGGACTGACCATTAGCGCGACCAGTGCTGCCGCCCCGGGCTCCGCACGTAAGGCTTATGAGAAGGGACGCAAGGAAGAAGTAAAACAGAACTGGGATCAGGCGCAGCAGGCGTTCGAGAAAGCGGTCGCCATCTATCCCCGGTACGCCGTCGCCTGGTGTGAACTTGGACGCGTCCGGCAGGAAAAAAACGATCCAGCCGCCGCCCGCCATGCTTTCACCGAATCCATCTCCGCCGATCCCCAGTACGTAAATCCTTATCGCGGACTCGCCCAGCTAGCCGCTGCAGGACGCCAGTGGTCAGAGTTAATCGAGATCACGACCAAGTTGCTCGCGCTCAATCCCGTCAACTTTCCCGACGCCTGGTTCCTTAACGCGCTCGGCTATTACAACCAGCACGTTCTTGAGTCGGCGGAAAAGAGCGCGCGCCAGGGCATTCACATCGACGCCGATCATCGTCTGCCCAAACTACAGTTTCTTCTGGGAGTAGTGCTGGTGCACCGCCAGAAATACAGCGACGCCGCGGAGCACTTACGACAATTCTTGCAACTCCAACCCACCGGCCCCGACAGCGATTTAGCCAGAAAGCAACTGGCGGAAGTCATGCAGTTGGCCGCCGCCAATCCGTAGGTAGACAGGCAGGCGAGCGCTCCACCCGCGTAGCGGTGGCATAGCAAGGGACGATGAAAACGGTTGGCTTCAATGCAGGTTTCCTCCGCGATGTCGGAGGAACCTTTCCTATTACGGGAATTTTGCGATTATCCACAGGCTTTTTATGTGCAATCCCCTTCACACTCTGCTAACATTCCCCACCCTAAAGACTAAATATCTCTAGCAGTATCGCCAGTTTAGAGCCGGAAGTCTGGAAGGATAACTGCACTGGGATTGGTGTATCTCCCCCGTTTCATGCCTTCCCAGGCAAGCTGTCGTAGGAGAGCACTGTGGGCTATGTGGCACGACGACCTCATAGGGGTCGGTCCGGCCGATTGCGTCGGCATCGCAAGCGCTTCGTCGTTTCCATTATTTTTGCTTTGTTGGTCGCCGCAGGATTCGGCGCGTTTCGCATCGCCTCCACTCGCGAAAACTCCTCCGATCTCGACACTCCATCGCAATGGACTCGCGGCAGTGCCAGCAACCGCCTGGCAGGACTCGCCGCCTCGACCGCCGTCGGAACCACGCCGCGGGTACAGACGAAGGGCGCGGTCTACCCTTACTCCGTCGTCCCCGGAGGCGTGCAGTCTCCCGAAGATCTTGAGCAAGCGGCCGCGCACGACAAAGTCGTTGCCGCCCATTATGCGGGATTCGATTTTAAGCGCGCCCGCGTCATCGAGTTGAAGCAGGCTCAGCTCATGTATCTGTCGTATCGCATGCGCGACAAGATTTACTGGACCTCCAAGCGCATCAAGCTGCATGCGGGAGAGAAAGTCATCTCCGACGGAAGGATGATCGCGCGCACTCGCTGCGCGAACCAGGTTTCGGAATTGGCGAAGAATGCAGTGTCGCCGGAAGAGCCTCCGGCCGAGAAGTTCGATCAGCCGTTCATCGCCGACGGCGGCTCAGGCATGCGGTCGCCGTTCCCCGGAACCTTCGAGTCGACCCAGCACGCGCTGCCCGCCTTCGACGGCGGCGGAGGCACCGCTCCACTCACCAGCAGCTACCTGTACGGCCCGGGCGCAGGCGGAGGCTTTCCTCCGGTGTTCCCGCCACCACTTCCCGGCGGGGCCGGAGCTTGCAATACCATCTTCCCAAGCCGGCAAGAGAAGGGCGCCGATTCGGCATCGAAGACACCACGGTCAAGCGAAACTGCCCGAAGAAGCCCGGCACGGGAGGAGGCCCGCCACCACCAGTTGTGCCCGAGCCAGGCACAATTCTGCTGTTTGCGTCAGGCGTAGCCGGAATCTACCTGCGCTACCGCAAAGCGAAGGCGTAGCGCTTGTTTTCTCCGCGATCTTTGCGGTCAAAGGCTCCTGCCTTCTGAGAGGTCGGAAGCGGGCGACTCCGCAAAATCTCTTGAACGCAAAGTACGCAAAGGCACCGCAAAGATCGCAAGGAAGGCTTGATGGCTTTCTTAGCGGCCTTTGCGATTTTCTTTGCGATCTTTGCGTTTAAAGGCTTTTGCCCTTAAGCGGGCGACCCCGCAACGTGACCGAAGTTTCTCTGAAATCACTCGCCGCGCTGCTAGAATTCAAGTTACTCCGCTGTCATGAAGAAGTTCTCCAGCCTCGTCGGCATTCTCTTTTCGCATTGGTGTCTTCCGCCCAGGCCAAGAACACCATCGTGCGCAAAGTCAACGTGCTTGCGGGAGCCAACGGCACCGAACTGGAAATTTCAACCGACGATCCCGTCACACCCAGCATCCAGGTGGTAACTGGTCCTGATCGTCTGGTTATCGACTTTCCCAACAGCACGCCAGCCGGCAGTCTGCGCAATCTCTCGTTGGCCCGCGGCGAAGTAACCGGAGTTCGCGTCGGACTCTTCTCCTCCGCTCCTCCGGTCACGCGCGTGGTCGTCGACCTGAAGACGCCGCAGAGCTACCAGATCTTTCCCTCGCACAAGAGCGTGATCGTAAAACTGGGCCCGCCGGAAACCGAATTCGAGGTTGTGAACGTGCCTCCGCCTCAACCCGTGGTTCCGCAGGGGCCGCGCGTGCGCGTTTCATTTCGTGGTGGATTATTGAAAGTCTGGGCTGAGAAAGCGACGCTCGCCGAAGTGCTGAACGAGATCCATCATCAGACGGGAGCCGACATTGCGATCCCTTCCGGCGCAGAGCAAGATCAGGTAATCGCCAACTACGGCCCCGGACCCGCAGAACAAGTGATCGCGGCGCTATTGAATGGCTCTCGCTTTAATTTCGTAACGGTGGGAGCGTCCGACAACCCGGCGAAGATCAGCAGCGTGATCCTGATCCCGCGCACTGGAGGCGTGACGCCCAACAATGTTTCCGCCCCATACCAGCAACAACAACCGCAGGCACGCCCGCCGCAACCCCCGCCGCCCCAACCCGTAGAAGCCGACGCGCCCGACCCGCAGCAATAGCATCAATTTTTGTTCTTGTCATTCCGAGCAACGCGAGGAATCTGCATTTCTCGCGCTTGGCAGAATGGGAAGGGCATGAGCTCATAAGCACTCCATCGATCGGCTTCAGCCGCTGCCTTGTTGGACAACGGAAGGCTTCAAACTTGTCGAGCCCACCTCAGCGGCTAAAGCCGTCGCGGTTTGAGGCGTTATCGGCACGACTGAAAGTCGTGCCCTTCCCGATTTGCCCAACGAAGGACGGGAGACCCCAGAGAGACGGGAAGGGAGGGACTTCTCACCACGTTCCATAACGGGACCAATTTGTTTCTCACAAGCCGGGAAGGGCACGCGTTCACGCGTGCCACTGTAAGCTAGAGGATAAGGCTTTAGCCACTGAGGTTTGCTCGTGAAGCCGACTCGATTGATTTCTCCTCCCGGGATGTACTTCGTAACCTTCACCACCTGGCAAAGGAGTAGGCTTTTCGTTGTCGAACCGTACTTTCGGATTTCTCAAGACGCTCTACAGCTATCGTCGCCAAGGAAACTTTCAACTGCACGCTTTCGTGGTGATGCCCGAGCACGCTCATCTTTTGCTTACACCCGGGCGCGACGTGACCTTGGAGCGGGCGCTGCAACTGATCAAAGGCGGATACTCCCACGCTTTCGGGCTAGAGTTTCGCCGGGGCGAAGTCTGGCAACGCGGATTTACAGATCATCGCATTCGCGACGCTGAGGATTTCGCGCACATCGAGAGTACATTCATCAGAAGCCGGTTGAACGCGGCCTCGTCGAAAATCCCGCGTCGTATCGATATTCCTCAGCCTACCCAGGCTTCAAACTCGATGAGCCCACCCCAGCGGCTGAAGGCGTCACGATCCAAGGTTAGCGGCACGACTGAAAGTCGTGCCTTTCCCGGACTTACCCCAAAATACCGACTGCGTGCGGAAGGGTCCACTTCGGCATTCTGACTTCTTACTCCTGCATTCGACGGATTCTACGGCGCCTGAATCAACCGCACCGGCACGGAGGTAGCCGCGCCCAGCACCGGCGGTCCCGCCGGGGAGTTCCCGCAGCCCGAGACGTTGAGTACGGTCGCGTTCATGGTCCCCCTTGTTGTCGACCCTATTGATAAACACCTGGAGATAGCCAATAATCGTGACGGATCCACCTGCTTGTCGGAACCGTCACACCGTCGTAGAGCGGAATCGTTACTACTGAATCGCTGGTCAGGATGTTATCGTTCGCTTGGACCGACGTTCCCACAAAAGGATTATTCGGTCCGGCCTGGAAAATCGCGGGGAATTCTTGAATGAGCGTATCTTGCCCCTGTCCCGGACTTCTGGTGAATCAGGCATTGCCCGCCGTCCGTCGCCAGACCATTCCTGGCCCGTTCGGATTCACGGAGTAATCCACCGTTGCCTGTTGTCCGCACGCCAACTCGAAGCGTTGCAACACTCCAGATCTTGCTGAAATCCGCCACTCGATGTCGAACAACCGGGACATAAATGAAGCGCCGTCGCAGAGAGTGTCAAGGGATAGTAAGCGCCGGGAGTTTGTCTGAGTAGCGGTGTGCAACTGAGCCTGTTCCCACTGCTGGCACGCCCGCGCTCATCGCGACTTTTCCCCAATTACCCCGGCTGGCATCGCGCCGGGTAGTCGTGATCGCGCCTGTACTTGGGTCGACGAGCGTGGTGCCACACCATCGCAGGCGCTGCCATGTTTCGGGTTCGGGTCGCAATTCGGCAAGACCATAGGCTTCGCGCATCTTGGCGCGATCGGAATCACCGAACCGGTCGAATTCAGGGCTGCCGAACCCGACGGATTGTAGGCCTCCGCCGTTGCCGTCGCACTCACAGTTCCCAAGGATGGACCCCATATGCGGGAGAAGAAGGTCGGCAGACCGGTGCGTTGCAGGTCTACTTTGATTTGGGGATTGATTCCGAACCCACCCGGCCCCAACCCAGAACAGGTGGAGCTGCCATTCGGAAACGTCGGAGTGATGTTTTGCGCGGGCCGTCCGGCGATGTTGTTTTGCTGGGCGACCGCGGTGGCCTGTGCCATCGCCAAACTTTGCGCAGTCGTCGCCAGCGCCGCGTTGCAGGGATCGGCAGTTACTCCCGCCGTCACCAGCATTTGCGCCCCCGCAAGTGCGCCTGCATCCGCTGCGCGTTGCGCCTCCGCGCGCGACACGTAGAGCGTGATCACGTCGATCGCCAGGGCTGCAAAGCCCAGCATCGCCACCATCGACACGGCCACCAGCAAGATCGTCTGCCCGTGTTCTTGGCTACCTTTTGATAAAGACTTGATCATCGGATTTATCAATCCAGGTTAGGTGCCAGCGCGTCCGTAGGAATCTGCGTCGATCCCGCGTAACTTGCTCCCGGCACCAGCAATTGAATGACGCTGTTGAAGTGCCACATGAACGGATAGGAAATCGTGACCTGGGTGCAGATCACGTCCACCTGATTGGTGTTGACGGTTGTCTTGAAGGCAAACCCGCGATTTATGGTGAGGGTAAGGGAGCCGGGACAACCGCTCCCGTTGCTGGCGGCGGCCGTGTAGGTCCACAACAGCGTTCCTGAGCTTTGCACCCCAGTCAGCGACGAGAGCCCGCAATCGTTCAGCCCTGCGGCTTTTATGTAAGCGTCGACCACATTGCGTACGGCGTCGACGGTTCCCCCGGTTGCCAGAAGCGGATTTCCCGTGAGGTCGCTGGTTGGAAAGCTCGCGCCTAACCGCGCGCCTTCCCGTACTGCCCCGTTCAACTTCAGCTTAACGTTGAAGGCCTGGCTGAAATCGAAAATTCCCACCACAAAGACGACAAGCAAGGGCAGCGAAACCGCGAACTCCACCAGTTGCGAGCCCTCGCTGCGGCCGAGCATCGGCAATCGGAGTTGCACTTATTGCTCCCCTTTCGCCTGCACCTGGGTGGGAAGGTAAATCTGCTGCAAGTTCAGAGAAGTGAAAGGCAGGTAAGCCTTGTACGGATACTGGAACGCCACCGAGACTCCGCACGACCCCGGCGATGGGGCGGCGGGATTGAGTTGCACATTGAATTGCACGCAAATCTGCGGCTGACCGGCGGAAACCGTCGCGCACTGAACCTGCTGCTGGCAGCTGATGTTTCCGCACGTGCAGAACGTAGGCGTCACTGGAGTGACCTGCGCCGGATCGAGCTTCGAAGCTTGCAGCGCTTTTGCAACAACGATGGCAACGGGATCGGCGTTCGGGGTCGAGTAATCAACGTTGCCGCACAAGGCACAACTGCTGGTAGCTGCCAGACGCGCCGCTTCGCGCGCGGCGTGATTGATGGTGGCGTAGATATTGAAGGCGCGTCCGAACCAGAAGATGCCGAGAAACAGCAGAAACACAATGGGCATGACCAGCGCGGCTTCGGCGATCTGCGAGCCGCCGCTTCCAGCAATAATCTTTCGGACCTGTTTCACAGCACTCCCCACAATTCACGGACGGAAAACAAGACTACCGCTGCCGTCACTGCTACTCCGAACGGTATCTTTAACGACTCCTTGCTGTCGAGTGACACCTCAGGACCCGGCAGGTGAAAGCTGAAGAAGGCTCCCAGGATGTGCAGAATATTCCGCATCGTCTGCTTCACCCTGCCTTTCCATACGATCAGCGACAGCGCCATCACGCCCGCCATCAGAACCGTAACCAGCAACACGTCGAGCAAGTTGCCGGGACCGAGAAACGCACCCAGCGCGCCCATCAGCTTCCAGTCACCCGCTCCCAGGCTGCGAACCAAAACAAATGGCAAGAGCAGGAGTAATCCCAGTCCTGCGCCCAACAGGGAAGCCTTGGCTCCGCTCCAGCCGGAAACTGCCGTATTCGCGATAACTCCTACGAAGAGCCCGGGCACCGTCAACCAGTTGGGAATCCGGCGAGAACGCCAATCCATGATGCCGGCGACGATCGCCAAGGCGACGGTGAGTCCAATTATGCCCGGTTTCATGCGGCGAGGGAACAGAGTTGAATGTAGTGAATGATGGGCGGATTTTCACACAGTCGTACCTCAAGCGTCAACGCAGGGAGTGCAGTACCCAGTACCTAGTACCCAGTACCGAGTGAAAACATCAGGGGCAATAGAAAAAGGCCCGGTTGTCCGGGCCTTCCTGTAACAGTTAATTGCTTGTTAGCGAGACATTTCGTGAACCTGAGCGCGCTCGGCAACGATTTTCCGGGCGTTTTCCGCCAGGGCCTTTGCCTGCGGCATCAGCTCAAGTCCTTTCAATACTTCAGGATCGGTCTCGGCCTTCACCTGCATCCCCAGTTCCTGACCGAATGCATCGACGAAGATCTCGCTCTTGACGTTCGAGCGGAGCCAGTCGTTGTTTTCCAGCAGGTCGGCTTCGGTGTAGGGAATTTTCTCGCTGTCGAGGAACTTGCGGAAGTCCTGCATGGTCGCATCATCCACTTCGAAGGTCTTAGTCGGATGATGGTTGATCATGTAGTGCTTGGCAAAGTTGAAGAAGGCGTAATGCTGCAACAACGAATCCTGGAAGCGGTTGCTCTTGGTCGGCGGAATCTTGACGTCGGGGGTAATGCCTCCGCCGCCGTACATGGTGCGTCCGCTGTCGGTGAGCTTTACGTCTTTGTTGTTCGCGTTGTCTTCGTTGTTGTCGCGATTGAAGTAGTAGTCGTAGAGCGAGACGTTCGAATAATCACGCTGAATCAAGCGTCCGCTGGGCGTGTAGTACTTGGCGGTGGTCAGCGCGAGACCGGTGTTCTCAGACAGCGGATACACGGTCTGCACCAGGCCCTTGCCGAAAGTGACTTCGCCGACGATCAACCCGCGATCATGATCCTGAATCGCACCGGCAACGATTTCAGCTGCCGAAGCTGTGCCGCGATTGACGAGAACTACCAACGGATATTCCTTGCCGCCGTTGCCGCGCGTCGCGACATAACGCTTTTCCGGTGAAGAGCGCCCGTGATGCGAGACGATCAACTGTCCTTTGCGCAGGAACTTGTCGGCCGTGCCGACGCCTTCGCTGAGCAATCCACCAGGATTCTGGCGCAGATCGAGAACCAGGCCTTTGAGATCTCCCATTTCATCGAGCGCCTGTCCGACTTCGTGCTCGGTGGTCTCGTTGAATCCGGAGATGTGCATGTAACCAATTCCCGGACGAATCATGAAATGGAGGTCGACGCTGTAACGGGGAATCTCGTCGCGAACGACGGCGAAATCGATGGGCTTGTCGCTGCCTTCGCGAAGAACAGTGATGTGAACTGTGGTCCCCTTGGGGCCTTTGAGCAGGTCGGCGACGTCCGATGTGCTCATGTTGTCGGTGTTTTTGCCGTCGACGGCGATGATGATGTCGCCGGGACGAATGCCGGCGCGATAGGCGGGAGTTCCCGCGAACGGCGCGATGACGATGACTTTATTGTTGCGCGGGCCGACGGTCATACCCACGCCGTAATACTTGCCGCGCTGATCCTCGCGCAACAGCGCGTAGGACTTGGGATCGAAGAAGTTGGAGTGCGGATCGAGTACGTGCAGCATGCCCGGGATCGCGCCGTTGTAAATGGCCTTGTCGGCGTTCACGGGTTCGGCGTAATTCTGCTCGATGGTGTCGTAGACCTGGGTGAATTGTTTGAGGCTGTCGCGAACATCAGAGTCGCCACTGGGGGCCGCCGCGGGGTTGAGCCGCTGGCCGAAGACCATACCCAGAAAGCCACAGGTGATAAGAATGACAACAACCAGGAATAGAGAACGTCGAGAACTACCAGCCATCTTTAATTTCCTTCGGCCGGGGCATAGAAGATCCCTGCCGGCTGCGTTTGAGCGCAGTATAGCACGCACCCAAGTGGTCTGAAACCGCCCAGAAGACACCCGGAAGTAACCATCAGGACAAGCAGTTTCCAATAGTTAGGATGCGTCCACTGGGGGTTGGGGTTCGGGATTTTCGGGGCTCTGGTGCCGGCATCGATGGAATCCTAATCTTTCCGCAAAAAGCTCCATCCACCAGGCGGGAGGTTCTGGTTTTTCGAGGAGCTGGTGCCGGCATTGATGGAATCCCACTTTTGCCGCAAAAAGCGCGGCAAAGACGGGGCACCCGCAGTTGCGGTGCATAGGAAATAGGAAAGCAGATTCCCTCGTCGCTTCGCTCCGCGGAATGGCAATTCTCTGTGGGGATGTTTGTTGACGGATTACGTTCGGATTGGCTGCACTGCGCTTCCCGCAGTATCATGGAGTTATGAACCTCGGTCTCCCGGAGATGATCTTCATTTTTCTGCTGGCCCTTATCATCTTCGGGCCTAAGAAGCTGCCGGAGATCGGGCGCCAGATAGGCAAGGCGCTCAACGAGTTCAAGCGCGCCTCGAACGAGTTCAAGGCACAGATCGAAAACGAGATTTCGAGCATCGACATGCAGAACGCGCGCGCCGAGATCGAGAAAGCCAAACGACAGATTATGGCGCCGCTGGAGCCTCCGACGGGGACGGTTGCCAGCGCTCCGACCATCGAGCACGAACTTCCACCTCCTTCGGTAATTGAAAGCCCTGAAGTAAATCCGGTCGCCAAGGCTCCTGATGCCTGAAATTGCTGCGGAATTGCCACCCAGCGGGAACGCGCAAGACGCCATGCCCGCCATGAGCTTCCTCGATCACCTCGAGGAGCTGCGGAAGAGGCTCGTCTACTCGCTTATCGCGGTAGCCGCGGGCTTCTTTCTCTGCTGGGGATACGCGGAAAACATCTTCGCCCTGATGCAGAAGCCGATCATGGATGCGCTGCACCGCAATGGCATGCCGGAGAAACTGGTCTATCTGAATCCGACCGAGCCGTTCAACTTGTATTTGAAGATCGGATTCATGGCGGGGCTATTTGTGGCTTCGCCGGTTGTGCTTTACCAGTTGTGGCTGTTCATCTCGCCGGGCCTTTACCGCAATGAAAAGAAATATGTGTTCCCGTTCATGATCTCGACCGTCAGCCTGTTTCTGGCGGGAGGTCTGTTCGGATACAAGATGGTGTATCCAGCCGCTCTCGATTTCCTGATCGGATACGGCAAACAGTTTCAGCCGATGATCACCATCGGCGAGTACACCGATCTTTTCCTGACGATCATTATCGGATTGGGCGCGATCTTCGAGATGCCAATCCTGGTCTTCTTCCTGGCGCTGATGGGGATTGTCAGTCCGGGTTGGATGTGGCGCAATGTGCGTTACTCGATCCTGGTGATTTTTGTCATCGCGGCCGTGCTGACGCCGACCACCGACATCATGAACATGTGTTTGTTCGCGTTGCCCATGGTGGTGTTGTACGTTTTGAGTATCGGAGTGGCGTGGCTAGTGCATCCTAAACAGCGGCGAGCGCGACGGGAGAAGGGTGCGGGCGGGACGTAAGGTTGAGCAATTCTCGAACATTTACTAGGGGCGCCGCTCGGCGTCAAGGGTGACTACACTTCTTAGATTTCTCGGACTAATGATGACAGCTCAGGCAAGAGTCGGCGTTGCGCTCTTTTTATTAGCTTCGTTTGGGCTGGTCGCGTGTAGTCAGGAAAAGCCGGCCGAGACTCCGAAAGAAACCAAGTCGTCGATGGTGCTGCCCAACCTGGCGCAGGCGAGTACACCTCCTGCGAGCATGGGGCCGCTGCCGTCGATTGATGGGGCGCGGGCCTTGCAGTACACGAAAGAAGTCGCGGCGTTCGGGCCGCGCCCGATCGGCAGCGCCAATCACAAGAAACTGGAAGATTACATCTACGCTCATCTCAAGGGCGATATGGTGGAAGACGAATACTTCATGGCCGATACGCCGGCAGGGAAATTGCCCGTGCGGAATATCATCGCCAAATTTCCTGGGACTCGTGAAGGCGTGATTGTCATCGCCGGGCACTACGACACGAACTATCCGTTGCGAGATGCGGGTTATGTGGGAGCGAACGACGGTGGGTCTTCGACTGGACTGTTGCTCGAATTTGCCAACCAGTTGCGCGGCAAAAAACGTGACGGATACACCGTGTGGTTATTGTGGACGGACGGCGAAGAAGCTGTGAAGGAATGGAGCGGCAACGACAATACCTATGGCGCGCGGCATCTGGCGGAGAAGTGGGAGAAAGACGGCACGCTCAAGCAGATCAAAGCGTTTCTGCTGGTGGACATGATTGCTGACGCGGATCTGAACGTCGAGCACGATTCCTATTCGACTCCGTGGCTGGAAGATTATGTCTACAAAGCAGCGCAAGACATGGGTTATCAGTCGCACTTTTTTGCCCGAACGATACCAGTCGGGGATGATCACCTTCCATTTGTGCAGCGCGGTGTGCCTTCGGCTGATTTGATCGATTTCGATTACGGATACAACAACGTCTTCTGGCACACTCCGCAGGACACGGTCGACAAGCTGAGTGCGAAGAGTCTGCAGATCGTGGGGGATGTGGTGTTGGGGACGGTGCAGTTGCTGGATCGGAACTCAGGCGCCGGGCCTCAGGCATCGGGCGTCGGGCACTAGGCCTCGGACGTCGGACCTCAGACCTCAGGCTCTGGGCGCTAGGCTTCGCGGTTTCGTTAGAATTCCTTGACGAGCTACCGGTAGTGCACTCGAGCACGGGGTCCCCTTCGACTTCGCTCAGGCAAGCTCTCGACTCCGCATTCAAATCGCTTCGTGATCTGCATGCTCCGCGTGGGATGACATGTTTGTTTGATCCGGAAGCCTGAGGTCCGAGGTCTGATGTCCGCTTCTAGCCTTTTCTTCTCATTTCATTTCTAATTCAGCTCGTATGCGAATCCTGCGGGTGGTTTTGTCTGGCGCGCTCTGTCTTTTTTTATCTCCTCCAGTTTTTTCGGAATCCCACGCGGATATTTTAGTTCGTGAGGCGCTCAAGCCTTCTCCTATTGGACAGAATCTGGAGCGGTTGACGGACGCGATTGGCGGACGAGTGACGGGCAGTCCCGCGATGGATCGGGCGGTGGAGTGGGGCGTCGACGCGTTTAAAGCTGCGGGTGCCGACGCCGTGCATACCGAGAGTTTCACGATTCCGGCGTACTGGACTGAGGGTGCGACCGAGATGAGTGTGGTGGCTCCCGAGGCTTTCCCGGTGCGGTTAGTTTCGATTGCGTGGGGACCGGCGCTCGCGCCCCAGCATCATGTGCGCGTAGTGGATATTGGCGAAGGCCAGATTGACGACTTCGTTCGTGCCGGAAACATTGCGGGCACGATTCTGCTGGTGCCGCAGGGCGAGTTGAAGACGTGGCAGGATCTCGACAACGAATATGACAAAGCCCACGAGGTGATGGTGCGGGCCAAGCGCGCGAAAGTCCTGGCGATCGCGTTTCAATCGACGCGTCCATACAAGTTGCTTTACCGGCACACGCACTCGGAACACGGCGAGATTGAAGACATCCCCATGGTGATTGTGGCGAGGGAAGATGCGGGGCGCATGTCACGACTCTTGAAGTCGGGACAGGCGCTGTATGCCGACCTGGCGATTCCCAATCACATTGAGGGTCCGGCTAAGAGCGCGAATGTGATTGCAGAGTTGAAGGGCAGCGAGAAGCCGGACGAGGTCGTGGTGCTCGGCGCGCATCTGGATTCCTGGGACCTGGGCACGGGCGCGCTCGACAACGGGTGCGGCGCGGCGCTGGTGATCGATACGCTGCGGACGATCAAGGCGACAGGGCTGCGTCCCAAGCGAACGATTCGGTTCATTCTGTTTTCCGGAGAGGAAGAGGGGTTACTGGGCTCGCGGGCGTATGTCACCGCACACCGCGCGGAGATGGACAATATCGATGCCGTGATCGCTTTCGACGATGGCAATGGCCGCATGACCGGATTCTCGCTGGGCGGGCGCAAGGACATCGCCGGGGAGGTGAAGAGTCTGATCGCGCCACTGAAGGGCTACGATGCCACCGGCCTGACGTTCGATCTGACGGCCGACACGGATCATTTTGATTTTCTGCTGGAAGGTGTCCCGACGTTGTATGTGAACCAGGTGGAGGCGAACTACATCATCAATTATCACGCCATGTCGGATACTTTCGACAAAGTCGATCTTCCGGAATTGAAAAAACTGGTGGCAGAGTCGTCGGTAGCGACGTTTGCGATTGCGGATGCGCAGGGGCGGGTAGGACCACGGCTGCACCGCGCCGAGGTGGAAAAGCAGCTGCACGAGTCGCAGATGGATGAGAGCATGAAATCCTCGGGAGCGTGGAAGGCTTGGGAGAGCGGGGAGAGAGGAAGACAGAACTAGATTGTTGATTGTTGAATTTTGATTGTTGAATTCCCAATCCCGCACCAGACTGGGTTTGAATTCAACAATCAACAATCAACAATCAAAAATTCGGCGCCTGGCTTGGGGTAACTTTGCTCTTATTCTGGATTCTCTTCAACCTGTTTGTCGCGGCGATGCTGGCGCTCGATCTGGGCGTATTTCATCGTTCCGGGCACGAGGTAAAGTTTCGCGAGGCGGTGGGCTGGAGCGTAGTCTGGATCGCACTAGCGGCTGCCTTCGCGGTGATCGTGTACTTCTGGCACGGTCGCACGGAATCGCTCGAATTTGTAACCGGCTACATCATCGAGTTATCGCTCAGTGTCGATAATCTCTTTATCTTCCTGCTGATCTTCCGCTATTTCAAAGTTCCCCCCGGCGATCAGCGCAAGGTCTTATTCTGGGGCATTCTGGGCGCGCTGGCGATGCGCGCGATTTTCATTCTGCTGGGAGTGTCACTGATTTCGCGCTTCCACTGGATCATCTATGTTTTCGGCGCTTTCCTTGTTTACAGCGGGGTCAAACTGATTTTTCAGGATGAGGGGGAAGTGCATCCCGAGAAAAATCCGGTGCTCCGCATGTTTCGACGCTTGATGCCGGTGAGCGATACGTATGAAGAGGGCAAGTTTCTGGTGCGGCGTCCGGGACTGATGGCTACCCCACTGCTGGTTGTATTGGTAGTGGTGGAGACGACGGATGTGATTTTCGCGACCGACTCGATTCCGGCGGTCCTGGCCATTACCTTGAATGGTTTTATTGTTTATACCTCGAATGTGTTCGCGATCATGGGGCTACGCTCGATGTACTTCGCGCTGGCGGGGATGATGGAAGTGTTTCACTATCTGCATTACGGATTGTCAGTGGTGCTGATTTTTATTGGGGCGAAGATGCTGGTATCGCACTACTACCAGATTCCAACGGCGATCGCGCTGGGGGTGGTTGGGGGAGTGCTGGCGGTGTCGGTGGCGGCCTCGCTGGTGTTTCCGAGAAAACCAGTACCTAGTAGCTAGTAGCTAGTACCCAGTCGCCAGTACCGAGTACCGAGTAAAAACAGCGGGTTCAATTAGCAATCGGCAATTGAAAATTGGAATTCTTATTCGGCTTCGAAGCGGATCTTTTCGTTCTGCACGATGGAGTGTTTGAGGAACTTGGCGTCGTTGTGGGCGGGGTAGTCGGTGCGGTAATGGGCGCCGCGGCTTTCTTCGCGGGCCAGGGCGGAGCGGGCGACGAGCGATCCGGCGAGGCGGATGTTCTGGGCCTCGTAGGCGCGCCGGGTATGTGGGTGAGCCACGCGCGGAGCGATCTGATCGAGGTGATCGATCGCGCGCTTCAGGCCCGCCTTGTCACGAACGATGCCCACGTCGTTCCACATCAGGTCCTGCATTTCCCCGATTAAAGTTTCTAATCCGGCATCGACCGGACCGTTCGAATAGCTCGCGTTTTTCGACTCGGCGGGCTTCTTCGGAGCTTGCTTCAGTTCGTTGCGCATGATGCGTCCCGCGCGGGCTCCGAAAACCAAGCCTTCGAGCAGGGAATTGCTGGCCAGGCGATTGGCGCCATGGACGCCGGTAGCGGCGGCTTCTCCGGCGGCATAGAGACCGGGCACAGTGGCGCGTCCTTCGAGATCGGTGCGCACGCCACCCATGGCGTAGTGTGCAGCGGGACGAATCGGAATGAGCTCCGTGGTGATGTCGATGTTGTATTCCATGCAGGTGGAATAGATGCGCGGGAAGCGCTTCTTCACGTGCTCGGCATCGAGGTGCGTGAGGTCGAGATAGACGACCGGATCTTTCGCCCTGGTGGTTTCAAGCTCGTGAACAATGGCGCGCGCCACGACGTCGCGAGGCGCGAGTTCTCCGAGAGCATGATACTTGGGCATGAAGCGGTCGAGTACCATGTTGCGCAGGTAGGCTCCCTCGCCGCGCAGGGCCTCGGAGAGGAGGAAGCGCGGGGCTTTCTTGAGATAGAGCGCGGTGGGATGAAACTGAATGAACTCCATATCGCTGACTTCGGCGCCAGCCCGGTAGGCCATGGCGACCCCGTCTCCGGTGGCGACAGAGGGATTGGTCGTGTTGCGATAGAGCTGCCCGAGACCTCCGGTGGCAAGTAGGACCGAGGAGGCGAGCATGGTTTCGTGGGTTCCCTTGTCGCCGATCAGGTCGATGCCTGAGACGCGCCCGTTTTCCATGCGCAGTTCAGTGGAGAATTCGAACTCACAGACGGAAATGTTTTTGAGCGTCTTGGCTTTGGCGTAGAGGGCGCGGAGGATTTCGCGTCCAGTGGAGTCTCCGTGAGCGTGCAGTATGCGGTCGCGGCTGTGGGCACCTTCGCGGGTGAAAGCGAGCTTGGTGCCGTCGCGATCGAATTCCGTCCCCCATTGCAGCAGTTCTTCGATGCGTTCGGGGCCTTCTTCAACCAACACCTTGGCGGCGGCGACGTTGCAAAGCCCGTCTCCGGCGACCAGCGTGTCTTGCAGGTGAATGCTGATTTCGTCTTCGTCGCTGAGGGCGACGGCGATCCCGCCCTGGGCATAGTTGGTGGCGGAGTCGGTGACTTCGCGCTTGGCGAGAACGACGACGCGTCCCGCAGGAGCGAGTTCGATGGCGGAGCGCAGGCCCGCGACTCCAGCGCCGACGACCAGAAAATCTGTCTCTGGCGGTGCACACTTCATAGCCAGAAAAATGGTATCACGCTGAGCGGGCCGGGGTGTCAGCGCGGGCTACGTTATGATGAAGACTCATGATCAGGGTGAAGATTGCGATAGAGCCGCGTCCGTATGAGGCGGTGATCGAGAGTGGCTTGCTGGCGCGGGCGGGTGCATGCCTGCGCGAGTTGCTCGAGGGGCGCGAACGCGTGTTTGTGGTGACGGTACCACCGGTGCGGAGGAAATGGGGAAAGACGCTGATGTCGTCACTCGCGGCGGCAGGGATCAAAGCGAAGGTCGTCGAGATGGCAGACGGTGAGCCGGCGAAAAAGTTGGCGACGGTCGAGATGCTGGCTTCGGAGCTGGCAGCGCTCGGCGCGGACCGGAAGGCGGTCGTGCTGGCCTTCGGCGGCGGCGTAGTGGGAGATACGGCCGGGTTGCTGGCGTCGCTCTACATGCGCGGCATCAGCGTGGTACAGATTCCGACGACGGTGTTGGCTCAGGTGGATGCGTCGATCGGCGGAAAGACCGGAGTCAATCTGAAGGCAGGGAAGAATTTGCTGGGAACGTTTCATCAGCCTCGGGCGGTGCTGATCGATCCCGCCGTACTGACGTCGTTGCCGGAGCGCGAGTTTCGGGCGGGATTGTATGAGGCGTTGAAGTGCGGAGTCATTGGGAGTCCGGAATTGTTTCGGCGGTTTGAAGATGAGAAAGACAAGATCCTCAAGCGGGATGCGGCGACGATCGAGTGGGTGATTGCCGAATCGGTGAGGCAGAAGGCCGCCGTTGTCGCGGCGGACGAGAAAGAGTCTGGACTGCGGCAGGTTTTGAACTTTGGACATACGATTGGGCACGCGCTTGAGGCCGAGACAGGCTATCGCGGATTCCTGCACGGAGAAGCTGTCGCGTGGGGAATGGTTGCGGCCACGAACATTGCGTTTGCGATGGGCAAACTGGGCAGCGTGAATGCGAAGCGGATTGTCGACGCGGTGCTGGAATTGGGCGATTTGCCTCCGATTAGGGTGAAGCCTGCGAAGGTGCTGAAGCGCCTGCAGGCTGACAAGAAGACTAAAGACGGCGTGGTGCACTTCGTTCTTCCGCGGGAGATTGGGAAAGTGGAGATCGTGAAGGGAGTGCCGGAGAAGATCGTGATGGAGGAGGTGGCCGAGTTGAAAAAGTTATCAGGTCGAAACTGATTTCCAATTTCCAATTGCCGATTGAAACCTGATTTCAAATTGGCAATTGGAAATTGGCAATTGAAAATGGCTGAGCGAAGCAAATCCGCCGTGATTGGCGCTGCTCCCGAGGGAGCGCGGGATCGGGATACGGCCGCGCGCGCGATTCGCGAGATGTTCACCTCGATTGCGCCGCGCTACGATCTGCTAAATCATGTGCTGTCGTTCAACGTGGATCGCCTTTGGTGGGCGCGGGCGGCGCGGACCTTTTCCGATCTATTGCAGCGTCCCGATGCGCACGTGCTCGATCTTTGTTGTGGAACTGGCGATATGACATTCGCATTGCGGCGACGAGCGCACGAGGCGGCAGGGATTGTGGGCGGCGATTTTTCGCATGCGATGTTGCAGCGGGCAAATCTCAAGGGCCGAGGGACGTCGTTGCGTTGGGTCGAGGCGGATGCGCTGCACTTGCCTTTCGGTGAAGAGCGGTTTGACTTGGTCACTTCAGCGTTCGGTTTCCGCAACCTGGCGGACTATGATGCCGGGCTTCGCGAGATTCTGCGGGTGCTGAAGCCCGGAGGCGAGTGCGGCATTCTCGATTTTGGAGAGCCGAAGGGCGTGATGGGGAAGTTGTATCGCGTATATTTCAAACGCGTGCTTCCGGCGGTTGGGTCGATGATTTCAGGCGTGAAGGGGCCTTACGCATATCTGCCCGCGTCAGTCGAAAGGTTTCCTGAGCCCGCGGAGATGCTGGAGCGCATGCGGCGAGCGGGGTTTCGCGAAGCGGCGTGGACTGCTTATACGTTTGGGATTGCTGGGTTGTATCGGGGGAAGAAGTAGTCATAGCGCGCGATTGATACGCATCCAAGGGAACCAAAAGCTTTTAACCGCAAAGATCGCAGAGGTCGCTAAGAAGAACACGCAGAGAAAGAAATAAACAAGGCCTTACGATTTTCCTGCCGCTTTCAACAACTCCGACAACTTGTTGATGTCGTCTGAACTGGCATCGCCGATGACAAAGTAGCGCAGGCCGGATTCGTTCCAGGTCTCAAGATTGAACGATTGATCTTTGCGAACGCCCGACCCCGCGCTCAGATCACGATCCTGAAAAATGAAGACCGAGATCTGGTGCTTGCGCACCTGGAAGATCAAGTGCGCGCCGGGAGCCTGTCCAAGGTATGTGACGCGTCCGCCAATCAGCGTGAAATCGGAGTTCTGCAATTCCGGTAGATTAAAGGTGAAGGGAAGTTTTCCCTGGAACCACGGCTTCACCGTATGGCGGTCCGTAGAAAGGACGTCGACGGGATTTGTGCTTGCGAGTGTCGCAACGTGCAAGTCGGCGATCTCGCTGTAAGTCTGGCGTTCCCCTATTCGGATTTGCCCGAAGTAGGTGACGAGCCATCCCGCCAGGAGCAGCGTGGCGAACCCGGCCGCGGCGATTGACCAGATTCTCCAGGGCGAAGTCCTCGGGCGCGCTGCGATCTGCCGCTGTATTCGCTGGCGGAATTCCTGGCTCGGCTCGAAGCGTTTCCCCGCGGTCTTGATCGCCCGCTTGAGTTGCACGCGATGCAACACCTCGGCGGCGCAATCGGTGCAGCTCTTCAGGTGCGCGTCGAGATTGTGCATCTCGTCGGAAGAAAGTTCCCCGTCGAGATAAGTATCGAGTTTTGCGGCCCAGGAATCTGTCATTTTCTTTTCAGCTTCTGTTGCAGGATCTCCCGCAATGCTTTTCGCGCGCGCGCTAGCCGCGACATAACGGTTCCAATTGGGATCGATAGCGCCTCGGCGATTTCCTGATACGACATTTCTTCCACTTCATTTAACAGAATGACCTCGCGGTACGGCAGCGGCAAGTCTTCCATTGCGTTCTGCAATAGTTGTTCGTGCGTGCGCTCGATTAGGATGGTCTCCGGCGTGCCCGGGGCTACCGGGATAATCGTATCGTCGTCTTCGTCCAGCGACACCGTGGCGCTCGCAGCAAGGCCCGTACGCGACGTAAGGAATGTGTTGCGCAGGATACGGTACATCCACGCCCGAAAATTGCTTCCCGGCTGGAACGATGCGAAACCGCGAAGCGCTTTGGTGTAGGTTTCCTGTACCAAATCCTCAGCCTCTGACGGATCGCGCGTCAGCCAGTGGGCGAAGTTGTAAAGCTGGTCGAAGAGCGGCATGGCCAGTTCTTCGAACGTTGCGGCTGTCAAGCGCTCTTTCCCCACCTCCCTAGAGTAAACTGGCGAGGCGCGACTTTATTCCCGGTTTTCCAAAGAAATAAATCCAGGACCGGCAATCCCTTTTTACGATCGCGATGACGGAATCTTTCCCTCCTGGATGCCGGCTTCGAGGGGCATCTTGAACGACGTACGAGTGTGGCAGGTTGCCGTGTTCCCGCGACATGTGGCGACGAAGGGAAGCTTGGGCAGCGAGGGGTGTATGGGGAAAGCTGAACGCAAGGTCCCCTTCGACGTTGCTCAGGGCAGGCTCTCGACTCCGCATGCAGATCGCTTCGCGATCTGCATACTCCGCTCGGGATGATAGGTGTAAGAATTAGTCTGCGGCGGAGCCTTGGGCCATCGATTGCGACTGTTGGGCGAAGCTATCGGCGAAGGCGTCAGCAATAGAGTAGCGGATGACTTTCTCGTACTCTGGTCCAAGAAATTTCTTCAGGCGCTCGGTGTTCATGGTGTATTCGCCGGTCATGTAGGGCACCGCTTCCGGAGGAATCGCCGAGACGCCCGACTTCCAAAGAAACTGCAACACCATCCGCATCGCAGATTTTCCCGGAACGCGCACCAACTTCGCCTGGGCCATCTCGATGCAACGTCCGAAGGTGAGCGCTTCGCCGCGTCCGGCGACATTCAGAATGGTCAGGCGTTGGGCTTCGGGTTCGGATTTGCGCACCAGGTGCCCCATCAGTCGAGCCATATCGTCGATGTGGACGAATTGAATCTTGTTATCCAGATACTTCTTGCCATAGGGAAGCATGCATGAGAGGCGCCGGCCTTCATTGCGCATCTTCGCAGCACGCTTCGAGCGCCCATTGGGAGTACCGCGAAACGCCCCCAGTAGATAATTCTCGACCGGAGCCCCGGCAAAAATGTGGGGACGAAGCATATAGGCGCTGCAACCTCGCAAAGAGGGCGCGCGTTGCTGCACCACGCGATCACACTCCATCTTGTGCATGGCGTAGGGAAGCGTGTGGGCGCCAAGAGGGAAGTCTTCCGAGACCGGACCCGGAAGATCGGAACCATAAGCAGAAACACTGCTGGGGAAAACAAACTTCTGCACGATGGCGCCGTCGCGGTTGGCTTCGGTGATGGCTTCCAGCACACGAGCGGTACCGGCGACGTTGATGTGCCACATACGATCGACGTCGAGCACGCCAGTGCGCACGGGATCAATGACGAAAGCGAGATGCACAACGGCCGCTGCCCCGGAGTCTTTCAAGAGCAGCGTGAGTTCACGGCAAGACGCTTCCTCGCCGAGATCCATGGAGACGAATTGTCCCGCGAAATTGCCGGTTGGCGGTTTCAAGTCAATACCGATGACTTGAAAATCCGCCAACTGCGGCAACAAACGCTGGCCGAGATTGCCGGCGATGCCGGTGACCACGACCGTGGGTTTCGTACCCGACATTACTTGGGCTCAGTCGGTGGAGTGGTGGCGGGCGCTTTGCCGGGCACCTTGCCGGGCATGGGGCGTCCCATGCCAGGCTTCATGCCAGGATTCGGCTGCTCTGGACCAAAGTAGTCGTCGTTCAACGTAGGCTGGGCGGCCTGCTGCATGGCCTCCATGGAATCCTGCATACGCTGCGCACGCAGGGTGCTGTGAATTTCGTCCTTTGCCTTATCCAGCGGAACCGTGTCGTGTTCCCCCATCTTGTAGACGAAGAAACCGGAGCCATCGGTGATCAGGCTCGAAACCTGTCCGGTCTTGAGATCGAATGCCGCAGCGTGCGCGGGTGGCAACGCGGTGCGCCGAATCTTACCCATGTCGGTGTTAGGAGCTTTTGCCTTAAGTCCAGCGGCTTCGAAAGCTTCGCCTTGCAGTTTGTCGAAGTCTTCTCCCGCCGCGGCGCGCGCCTGAAGTTTCACGGCGACCGCTTTCATCGAGGCCTCGGCCGCGTCCTGCCGAGCTTTCATGGCTTCGTCACTCAACTTTTCTTTGGGCGGCTCCATCTGCTTGTTCTTAGGGATGAACAGGCGATGCAGGTTGGCTTCCTCGAACTGCGCCTGGTTCTTGTTGTAATAGTCCTCGATATCCTTGTCGGGAACCTGATCGGCCTTCTCCTGCATCGAGCGCTGCAGCTCCTGCGCCAGCACTTGGATGCGGCTGATTTTCATCATCTCTTCGTAGTTCGGGCCTTTGTCGAGTCCCATCTGTTCGGCTTCGTGCGCCATCATCAGACCGCTGGCGTAACGGCCGGCGAGCTGGCGGCGTCCGGCGGGCGGCATGGTAGGAGCAATGGCATTGACGAGTTTTTCAAACTCGGCCTTGGTCACTACGGTTTTGCAGTCCGCGGAGGCACTCTTGTCAGCCGGGGCTTTATCGCACATGCCCGGAATGGTGATGACGACCGCGTCTGGGCTGACTTTCGATGGATCTGCTTTGGCCGTCATGTCCTCGGTCATCTGAGCGGCGGCTGGGGCTGCTGGTTCTGTTGGCTTCGCTGCCTGCCCAAAGGCCGAGGCCCCGAGCAAAAGCAGACATACCAACCCACGATGGGTCATAATTGGAATTCCTCCAGAAGAGTTCGAAGTAACTGAAAATCCTAGCACAGAGCGGCGGCGGCTCCCATCACAGCCAGTCCGCAAGGGGAGAGACTTGGCGGACACAGTGTTGAACAGCGATAATGCGCCCATGCCGGCGACGCCAGCGGTCTACAGCTCCGAGTCTATGCGTGCGGAGAAGCGAGCCGTGGCAGGCAACTCCGTGCTGGCGGCGATGGCCATAACCGCACTCAAGATTGTCGTCGGTGTGACTACCGGCAGCCTCGGCATTCTTTCGGAAGCGGCCCACTCCGGGCTGGATCTGATCGCCGCTATTATAACCTTCTTTTCCGTCCGTGTATCCGACAAACCTGCCGATGTAGATCACCAATACGGGCACGGGAAAGTTGAAAATTTTTCCGCATTTATCGAGACCGGCCTGCTGCTGTTGACCTGCGTGTGGATTGTCTACGAGGCGGTAAAGCGCCTCTTCTACCACCACGTAGAGATCGAGCCCAGCGCGGCGGCTTTTGCCGTGATGTTCATCTCGATGGCCGTGGATTGGTGGCGCTCGCGGGCGCTGGGCCGGATTGCCAACAAATACGATAGCCAGGCCCTAGAAGCCGACGCCCTGCATTTTTCCACCGATATCTGGTCGAGCGGCATGGTGGTGCTAGGCCTGCTTCTGGTTTTATTGGGCCGGATTTTCGGGATCGGATGGCTGCGCAACGCCGACCCGGTGGCTGCCCTGTTCGTTGCCGGAGTGGTCACCTGGGTCAGTTGGAGGCTGGCGCGAAAAACCATTGACGCCTTGCTGGATGCTGCTCCGTCGGGCGTGCGCAATAAGATTATTGCCGCGCTTTCGGGAGTGGATGGCCTGCTGGAAGTGGACCGGGTACGCATACGGCGGGCAGGGAACCGTTACTTCGCCGATCTCTCGATCGGGTTGGCACGGAACGTGACCTTCCAGCGTTCTGAACAGGTGGCGGCCGCGGTGACCGACGCGGTCCACGGAGTTCTGCCGGATGCGGACGTGGTGGTGCACTCGATTCCGCGCGCCGTAAACACGGAAAACATTTTTGACCGCATTCGCGCCGTGGCGACCAGGAATAACTTTAACGTTCACGATGTCAGCGTGCAGGATTTGGGAGGTCAGTTGCACGTGGAACAACATCTGGAACTCGATGAGCGCCTGAGCCTGAAAGATGCCCACGACCGGGTGACCGTGCTCGAAGCTGAGATGCGCGACGAAGTGCCGGAGATTGCTTCGATCCTGACGCACATTGAAAGCGAGCCGGCAACCATTGAAACCGGCGACGAAATTGTGCGCGACGCCGCTCTCGAAAAGAAGCTGAAGAAGATTGCTGGAGAATTTCCCGACGTGCTTGATACCCACGATTTTCAATTCAAGCGCGTGCGCGGCAGGCTCTACGTTTCCTGCCATTGCACCATGTCCGATGATCTGCCGCTGACGCGAGTGCACGATATTCAGACCGACCTCGAGATTCGCTTCAAACAAGAAGCGCCGGAACTGTTCCGAGTGCTGATTCATCCGGAGCCGAGGACGGATAACCGTCGGTGATGAGCGTCACAGTCGTGCCAGCGGGGCTTGGCATCTAATTGTTCATTGTTGATTTTTGATTGTTGAATGGAAGGCCGCTATGGAGCACAAGGCGGTTGCGCTTAAGGAGCGTACTAAGCAATTCGCACTGCGTGTCATTCGATTGTCTCGGGCTCTGCCGGCCTTACCAGAGGCGCGGGTGATTGGCAATCAACTGGTGCGTTCGGCAACATCGGTCGCAGCAAATTATAGGGCGGTTTGCCGGGCTCGTTCACGAGCTGAGTTCGTCTCAAAGTTGGGCGTGGTCATAGAAGAGGCCGACGAATCCTCGTTGTGGCTTGAATTGCTCGTAGATTCGAAAGTAGTGCCCGAACGCCTCTTGTCGGACTTAAAGTCCGAAGCCAATCAGCTAGTGGCAATCCTGAATGCCTCTAAGACGACAGCAAAAAAAGGGTTTCATTCAAAAATCAACAATCAAAAATCAACAATTAGGAAAGATCATGGTTGAAGCCAAAGCAATTTTAGTCTCGGCCCAGCAGTTTGTCGGCGAGGCTACCAGCGGTCACGCGATTGTGGTGGACGGGGACAAGAAGTCCGGTCCCAGTCCGATGGAACTGGTGTTGATCGGGTTGTGTGGGTGCACCGGATACGACGTGGCGAGCATCCTGCGCAAGAAGCGCGAGCTTTTTACGAGCCTCGAAGTCAGCGCCAAGGCGGAGAAGGCGACCGAGTCTCCGAACGTCTATACTGAGATACACTTGATTTATCGCGTTGGCGGAAAGATATCTCGTAAAGCGATGGAAGATGCGGTGAAACTTTCTGAAGATAAGTACTGCTCGGTCGCAGCCATGCTGAGCAAAACCGCGAAGATCACATATGAGATCGAGTACGTAGAATAGGTCGCCGGGCGCGGGCGGCCGATCGTCGCACAAACACTATGGGCTCTGACAAGAAAATCATCGTCTTCACCCAGCCGGGTTGACCGCCTTGCCACGTCGCCACGGCCTACCTCTCGGGGAGAGGAATTGCATTTGAGGAGCGCGACATTCGCCGCGACCCTTCCGCGATCGAAGATTTGGTTTATAAATATGGCAGCCGTTCGACTCCCACCCTGGTGATTGGGGAAGAGATCATGGTGGGATTCGATCCTGAACGGCTCGACCAAATCCTTGGCTCCTAGAGCCCATCCCGCTCGCGGATATTTCTACATCGCCGCCGCCACCTTCATGTGGGGCGTTTCGGCAACATTGGGTCGCGCCGCGTTTACCGGGCGGCTGCTTTCCAGCGCATCGTTGCGTCCGATCGATCCTCTGATTCTTTCACAGAGCCGCACCACGCTGTCGTTCTTCGTGTTGTTGCCGGTGCTATTTCTGAGCCGTGGACCGAGGCGCCTACGCCTGCCCAACACCGACATCGGCCGATTGATGCTTCTGGGAGTGCTAGGCGTCGCCGCCTCGAATTACTTCTACTACCTCGCGATTCAACGAACAAACGTAGCCATCGCCATCATCGTGCAATACACCGCGCCGGTGTGGGTGCTGCTGTACATGGTGATTCGCGGACTGCAACGGGCCACCGTGCAACGCGTGGTCGCGGTATTGCTGGCCTTGACTGGGATCGTGCTGGTGATTGGCATTGTCGGATCAGGTAGCGTGCGGCTCGACACTCTCGGCGTGATCGCCGCCATGCTGGCTGCTTTTTCGTTTTCGTTCTACAACGTCGCCGGGCACACGCTTCTCGAGCGCTACGACCGCTGGACGGTGCTCCTCTACGTAACAGGGAGCACGGCGCTGTTCTGGATCATCGTGAATCCTCCGTGGAAGATCGCGGCGGCGCATTATTCCGGCGCGGAATGGGTGTTCCTATTGGTGTTCTCGCTGGTCTCGGTGCTGGCGCCGTTTTCTTTCTACTTCGCGGGATTGCAGCACCTGGAGCCGACGCGGGCGATCGTAGTGAGTTGTCTGGAGCCAGTTTTCTCCATCGTGCTTGCAGCGATAGTGCTGGGGGAAGTGATGCGTCCATTGCAGACGGTGGGAATTGTGCTGGTGCTGGCGGCGACGCTGGTGGTGCAGATGCCGGACGGGAAGTCGCCGGGGACGGTTGTCGAGCCGATCGAGTAACTCAAAACGATGGAGGACGAGTCGCCCGCCCGTTGGCTGCCGACGGTGTTGGTGATTTGCGACAGGCGTGACGTGACGACCGGGGCGTTCCAGCGAGCCTATGACGGGGAAGATCGTCACTGCTCAAGAGGCCGAGGTCAATGAGTGTAATGGTGTTACGTCAATCATCACACCCGGCATCTCTAGCAGAGGATCGTTTCTTCGCATATGCACCTATGAGCGGAATCGCTATGGGCCAAACGACGATGATGGGAACGATTCCCACCAGCCGCTCATGGCCGTGTAGAACAATGGCCAAAATGATTTGCGGGGGGGATTCCCGCATGCCCATAGACTGACGGAGTAACGACCGTGGCCAGCAGTCCCGCCTAAACAGAGTCTGCATGGAAACGGGCCTCATGGGACGAGAGAACCCCATCCAAGCCAAGCAATTCCTGCACCTGGTAAGAAATCACGACGGTATACAACACGCCTCCCAATATCTCAACAGCCACTCCCCATATTTTCATTTCAACAATTTACAACGTACCCGAGACCGCAGAGAGCCGCATGACACAGTTGATGTAACGTCGTTTCATGTTTTGTCGCATGATGAGTGCTATCGCCATGTGAGACTGCGGCACGGGGGGTTTGAGCGGCGATCTAGTTTGGCCTTGCAGGTTCCAGTGGAACATTCGCTAGTGACGTGCTCGCCACTGCCACATTCTTCGTTCAGGGTCCACCAAAGAACCCGTTAAGGCTAATCCCCCGGCGGTTACCATTAGCGCCATCACTAGATAGTGTTCTTTCGCGGTCAAATAGGTGTGATAACCGTGGTCATTTTGTGCATAGACCCTGCCCTCTGCTCGATTCGCAACGGTGGGCCGGGTGCGACTGTAGTGCTCGAAGAGGAAGGAGCAGCCTAACCATACTAGAATTGCTGAATACAGGAGAACCCTTGCGACAATCTCGCGGAGTTTCGGCACTCTCATTTTTATTCTTCTCGTATCTACCTTTGGATTATAGGGTCGCCGAGAACACGACAAATAAACGCCCGTTCGCGGCCTTTCGTCACATTCCGTTTCTTTGACGACCATTGTTGAAACCAGGTTTAAACCGGCTATCTTGAGAACCCGCCGAGTGGCTCGTCCTCCCTGGTCGGCTGCTGGCAGCACAATCATCTGTTGCCCGCGGGGGCTGGCGGGCGGGCCCGTCGATTACTTCAATTCTTTTCCCTTCGTCTCCGGCAACTGTGTCGCGCACAGCGCCGCCAGAAGAAATCCTCCCGCACATAGGTAGAATGCCCAACTCAATCCCTGTGTCTGCCCGACACGTCCGATGACAAATGGCGCAACTGAGCTCATGGCTCGGGCTCCGTTGTAGGTGAAGCCCAAAGCGCGGGCACGAACGCTGGTGGGAAAGATTTCGCTGCCAATCAGGCCCGAGCCGGAGAAATATCCAGTCCCGAAAAAGGCCAACACAGTTCCGACGACCAACAGCGCCCACGGATGCCGCGCCACCGCATAGAGCGGGACCAGAGCGGCGGCGATGAGGGTGTAGGCAATGAAAGCCTTGCGGCGTCCGAGGACGTCGGCGACCCATCCGAAGCTGAGATAGCCGGGCAGCATGCCGACAAGATTCAGCACCAGCAGAAGCGAAGTCGTCTGCATAATGCCGAAGCCGCGCCCGCCTTGCTCGACGGGCAGCGACAGATACGGAGGAATCCACGTGAACAGTCCCCACCACGCAAACAGGCAGAAGAAATTCAAAAACAGCAGCGCAAAAGTCGACTTGGTATAAGGCGGCTGGAAGATCTGACTGAAGGGTGTTTTCGCTGCGGTCGCTTGCTCCTTCCACATCCCCGATTCCGGCACGTCTTTCTGGATCCACAAAGTGATCAGCGCCGGAAGGATGCCGACGAAGAACACCACTCTCCAGTTCGAGACTTGCAGCACCAGACCAGCAACGAGCGCCGCGAGTGCGTATCCGATGGCCCACGAGCTCTGCACGATCGAAATCGCTTTCGCGCGCAACTCCGTGGGCCAGGTTTCGGCAACCAGCGTCGCGCCGGTATTCCATTCGCCGCCCATGCCTAGTCCGAGGATGAAGCGAAACACGGCCAACATGAGAATCGACGTCGAGAGGCCGGATGCGAACGAGCAGACGGAGTAGGTCACAATGCTCAGCATCAGTGCGCGCTTGCGTCCGATGCGGTCAGCGAGGAAGCCGAACGACACGCCTCCGATGCCCGAGGCCAGCAGGGTCAGCGTGTTCAGCAGGCCGCCGGTCGACTTCGACATCCCCAGATCGCGCATGATGTGCGTCAGCACTAGCGCATACAGCATGGTGTCGAAGGCATCGAGCATCCATCCCAGCGAAGCCGCGAGCAGGGTTCGGCGCTGCGCGGGAGTGGCGTCAGAGAACCGAAGCATCTGGGGGATTGTGAAGGTTCAGAAGACGGTTGGCAAATGCGAGGACGAAGAAAAATTGGTGGAGGCGGCGGGAGTCGAACCCGCGTCCGAAAATGTTACTGGTCAAGAGACTACATGCTTATTCGCGTTCATGCCCCAGGCATTACCCTGGGACGTTCGCGGGCGACGCTCAGAACGGACAAGAAACGCCTACCGCTAGCCTGTGATCTTAACCTCCCGCCCCAGACGTAGACGGGAAGAGCAGCCCTCTGTGTGACGCTCGCTCACCGCCCAAGGGCGAAGCGGTGGAGAGCGGCTGCCTAACTAATTAGGCTGCGTATGCCATTTGTTGATTGGCAATTATCATTTTGCTCACGATTACGGGTGTGTGCACCCCGGCATGCCTCTTGGCCGCAAGCATCTCCGTCGAAGCCGTGACGCCCCCACTGGTGGGATTGGCCTGTAAAGATCCACTTCCAATCTAGGGCTCGCCTGATGGGAAGTCAAACTGTCTATTGGATGCGGAAGTGGGTACGGAAGTACCACAAAACCAGGGGCTTGAGGCGTCGGGCTTCAGGCCTCAGGAAGACACACTACTCAAGCTTCAGCGAAGAAAAGGCGCTGCCAACCCTTCCACTCACGGCGTCGAGCACTACGAAGCGGACGTTGTAGTTTCCTGGGGCTAGTTTCAGGGCGTTATGGTAGGTCATCCCGTTACTGCGAATTTGCTCCAGACCTTTCGCATCGAGATGAACGTCGACCGTCTGCCCGATGCGAACGGGATTCGCGCCCTCCGTCTTGGCCTCGACCACGAATTCAACCTTCATGTGGTTGCCGTCGTCTTCGGCGATGTCGGCGAATCCGGGGGGTAAGACCAGCTCGAACGCCGCTCTTTTTTTCTCGGCAGAAACTTCTGTCCAACTGCCTTGAATCGGGATGGCTGTGAAGTCCACCGGCGACTGCAAAGCCCCTCCCAAATCTTCGCGCTCGGTGCCGCCGCTGAGCGGGCCGTTTGCGAGAAGGAATGTATTGCGCGCGCGGACGACTGTTCCTTTCTGCTCGATCTTGACTTGCAACTTGTGCCATCCCGATTTTTTCCCCTGGCGATTCAAATAGTACCCGAGCATGTAGTAATCGGAATTGTCGTCGACGGCCTCGCGGAATCCGCGCTGCAAATCATTCGAGTCGAAGAAAGCGCGCCCGCCGGTGGCGTCGGCAAAATTCTGCAGCGTGGTCAGAATCTCCTGCTGCTCCTTATCGTCGCGCAACAGAATGTCAGTGTAGGGGTCGTCGCCCGTCGCTTCCCAGGGCATGTGCTTAGTGCCGGGCTCGTCTACTCCGTGAAACTTGGAATTCGTGAGATAGCGAACATCAATGGGGTATACCGCGACCTGCGCCTGATTCAGCATTCTCCATGTGCTCTCGTAAGAGTCCATCACCGTGCCACGCGAAGGCGCGTTCTCGGACTGCGTAATAGAAAACGGAAACCCGGAGCTCACCCAGAGAAGCGCTTTGCGACCCGGAATTCCCGCTACGGAGGCCGCAATCTGTTGAAATGCTGCCAGGGTTGAGAGGATGGCTGCGTGTCTATCGAACGCCTCTATCCTCGCTTTGTCTTCGTTCTCCATCTGGCCGAGCATATGCAGCGTTGCGGCTAAGCCGTCGCCGCCGTGCGGGGACTGAGAGACTGGTTGGGCCTCTGCCAGAGAAGGGCTAGTCCCGGTTTTTTGGCGCAACGCTGCCGCCAGCACTGCGGGATCGCCCGTGAAGTCGTGTAAGACGGTGAGCCCGTTCCGTCCTATCATCACCAGTTCTGTGGGCTCGCCGGGATCAAGCGACTGCGCCAGAAACCTCAGCAACTCCATCCTGGCGCTCGACTGCTGCAGGATCGGAGTGTTGATTACGTCGAGCGCAACAATCACCAGCCTCTTGGGGCGGTTGTCGGTCTCCAGCATGTTGCTGAAGTGTCCTGCGGGCACTGAGCTGCGCTGCACTCGGGTTGCCGATGTCTTGAGTTCCTCAAAGACCGTAACCTTCTGCGGCTTACCGTCCTCGAGAACGATGAAATCGTCCTTGGTCAGGTTTGGGATGTGCTTGCCCGACTTGTCGGTCACCACGGCGGGCACGAGGACGAGTTCAGATTGCGAACTAAACTTTGGGTTTTCGTTTTGCGAAAACAGCGTGCAGGCGCCGAAAAGGAGCAGAGCCGCACAACCAGTTCCACGCCCAAGCCCGCGAAAACTCATGGCAGGATTGTATCCTTAGGATGGGAAATGCGCCCGAAAGTCTGCGGCCAGAAGCCATCTCAAAGATCAGGTCTCAGTCAACCTTTAGCGATGCGGACGTGCTTCCTACTCGTCCGCTGAGGGCGTCGAGAACCACGAAGCGAACGTTGTAAGTGCCAGCCGGCAGGTTCAACGAACTGCGGAAAGTAAGGCCGTGTTGCTGCACTTGCTCGAGACCTTTGGGGTCGAGGTGAACGTCGACGGTGCGCGTCGAAATCGAGGGGTCGCCTTTGCCATCCGATGCAGCCTTTACCAGGAACTCCACATGCATGTGGTTATTTTGAGCACTGTCGATATCGGCGAAGCCGCTCGGCATGAGAAGTTCGAACGCCACCTTTTTATTTTTCGCGTCTCCTGCTGATACCCCCGTCCACGATCCTTGAATGGTAATCGCGGTGAAATCCACTGGAGACTGCAAAGCACTCCGCACGACAGCGCGGCGATCCTCGACGGAACTTCCTTTCGGACTGGTAAGCAGAAACGTATTCCGCGCGCGAACCTCGATGCCGCGTCTCGAAACCTCGACTTTCAACTTGTGCCATCCCAGTTTCTTGCCCTGCCGATTGAGCTGATAGCCAAGCATGTAGTAACTCGCACTGTCTTCTGAGGCCTCTCGCATGCCGCGCTGCAGGTCATTGCTGTTGTAGTAGGCGCGGCCTCCGGTGTTTTCGGCAAATGTTCGGAACGTGCTGAGGGTTTCGTCGTTCTCCCAATTCCGATGTTCCATGACCATCGTGTAGGGGTTGTCTCTCGGGTTGTGCGGACCGGAGAAATAAACTCCGGGCTCATCCGCTCCTTGAAACGCCGGATAGTTTAGGTAACGAACGTCGACGGGATATACCGCCAATTGCGCCTGATTCAACAGCTGCCAGGTGTGCCTGTAGAGATCCGATACGGCGCTGCCGTCGACCAGCGCGCTGGCTGGTTCTGAGAGACTGTCGCTCAACTTGGTAACCGAGGCGGGAAATCCGGCGCTCACCCAGATCAACGCCTTCCGTCCGGGCACTCCCGCGACTTCTCCGGCAATCTGCTGCAGAGCTTGCATAGTGGTGAGAATGGCCGACCGCCGTTCGAACGTCTGCACTTGTAATTTGCTTTCGTTCTCTTCCCGCGCCAATCTCGCCAGTACGCCGGATAATGCATCCGTATTCGGGGGAACGGGCGAAGGGGCTTCCTTTTCCGCCAGATCGTTCCGCGTTCCCGTCAATCGCTGCAGGGCCGCTGCCAACACACGGGGATCTCCGTTGAAATCGTGGATTACGTGCAGGCCACCGCGGGTGATCAGCACAAATTCGGTCGGATTGGCAGGGTCAATCGATTTCGAGAGGAACTTCAGCACTTCATTCTTCGCATTGGCCTGCAATAGGGAAGGAGTGTTGATCATGTCGAGAGCAACAATCAGCAACCTTGGCGAACGACCCTGCGATTCGAGCGAATTGCCGAATTGGCCGGCGGTGTTAGGGACTCTCTGGATCGCGCCCGAGTTGGCCTTGATCTCTTCGAAGACAGAAATCGTCTGCGGCTTGCCATCTTCGAGGACAACAAAATCTTCCTTGGTGAGTCCGGAAAGGTGAGTGCCCGATTTGTCGGTTACCACGGCCGGAACCAGAACCAACTCTGAGCGTGAGGTGAAGATGGGTTGCGGGTCTTCGGAGGCAGCGACTCCTGAAAGGGCGAGGATCGCCAATGTGGCGATAGCCACGAGCCCCCGGCCAGAGGAACCCAGTTTCATGCCCTCGGATTGTAAGCCAAAACAACGCCAAAGAGCTCATTAACCGACGCCACCGAAGTGTTTCGCCATCCGTTTTTGGCTTTTGGGTCGGTAACTTTGCATCTACAGTCACCGTCTAACATCTCATCTACCGTGCCTGTAGAATACGAAACGGGATGGCAGCATGATTTGGACGCTCGGGACCTATCGGGGGTGTTGCCGGTGAAGGCGCAGTGTCTTCCGTTCAGCCAGATTCCCCACACCACCAAGCTGTTTTCCGACTTTATTTCCAATTCCCCAAAGACCCGTGAGTTCTACCCTCGATCCTCTAATTTCAGCGAATGGCTGACGGATGAAGCCGGGAAGATTCGCTACGACTCCGAGCGGCGCGAACGCGTAGCCTCTGTCCTTGAGCGACAAAACCGATCGTGGGGAGCGTCGGAGAAGACGCTCGAAAACATTGTGCGCTTTCGCCGTGGGGCTTCGGCTGTCGTAACCGGACAGCAGGTGGTGCTATTCGGCGGGCCGGCGTTCTCGATATACAAAGCCCTCACCGCGGTGAAACTGGCCGAGCAGGCGACGCAGGCCGGGGTGGACGCGGTGCCAGTGTTCTGGTTGGCGACCGAAGATCACGACCTCGCCGAAGTGAACCACGTTTCGATCCCGGGAGCGAATGCGGCACTCCACACAATCAGTGTTTCCACTCACGGTATCGCAGATGCTCCCGTAGGGCAGATTGCTTTCGGTCAGGAGATCGAGGCCGCTGTTTCCGAAGCCACTGCTTTGCTCGGGGAAACCGAGGTCGCCAATTTTCTGCGCGAGTCCTATCGCCCGGGCGAGACTTTCGGTAGCGGTTTCGCAAAACTGTTTGCGCGCCTGTTCGCCGATTGGGGCGTGGTGCTGCTCGATCCCATGGAGCGAGAGTTCCACGCGATCGCAAAGCCTGTTTTTCAAGCCGCAATCGCGCGCGCCGCAGAACTCGATGATGCGTTGTTGGCCCGCGGCAAAGCTTTAGAGAGCGCGGGATACCACCAGCAGGTAAAGGTCACGCCGTCGTCGACTTTGCTGTTCGCGATCCGCGACGGAGTGCGCACCCCCATCCATCGCAAGGCCAACGGGGCGGAAGCACTGTTCGTGATCGGCGAGCAGAAAATTACGCAGGCCGAGTTGCTGCGGCAGATCGATACCGTACCCGAAAATTTCAGCGCGAATGTTCTGCTGCGTCCGGTGATGCAGGATTATCTGCTTCCTACCCTGGCGTATACGGGTGGCGCGGCTGAGGTCGCTTATTTTGCCCAGGGTGCGGTCGTTTACGAGGCTCTGCTGGGACGGGTAACGCCGGTGCTTCCGAGGTTCAGCGCCAGCGTGATAGAGGCGAAAGCTCAGAAGTTACTTGAACGTTACCATCTGGCGCTTCCCGAACTTTTTGCGGGACCGAATGAAGTCCGAGAGCGGCTCGCCATCAAGGTGCTGCCTCAGGAAATTCAGAGCGCGTTCGATCGGGCGGACACCACACTGTCGGAATCGCTTTCGTCCATTCGCGGAGCACTCAGCCGCCTGGATCCCACGCTGGTGGAATCGGCGACACGGTCGGAATCAAAAATGCAATATCAGCTCAGCAAATTGAGATCTCGAGCTGGCCGTGCCGAGCTACGGCGCAACGAAGTTTTATCGCGGCACGCCGAGCTGCTCGGCAATGCTCTTTATCCTAATAAGAGCTTGCAGGAACGCGAGGTCGCGGGAATTTATTTTGTGGCTGCGCATGGCCCAGAATTTCTGCGCGGGTTATACGAGACCATTCACACAGACTGTCTCGATCATCAAGTGATTTCGCTTTAAGCTTTCTGTGGCCAGCTGCGCTACTCCAGTCTCTCTTCCAGTTCTTTCAATGATTCCACGCGGGCGTGATTGGTGTCGCGATATGCGCCCGAGACATCGAGCAGCATGGCCTGCATACCGGCATTCGTGGCTCCAACGTAGTCGATCGCATAGCCGTCGCCGACGTAGAGGCTTTCTTCCGGCAAGGCGTTTAACCCACGCAGCGCGGCTTCAAAAATGGCGGGGTGAGGCTTCTCGTATCCGACAATTCCCGAGTCAGTAATCGTGCGGAAGCAATCGGCAATGCCGCACACAGTGAGCACATCTTCGATCTTGCCATCGGCATTCGAGATGACCGCGATTTGGTATCGACGTCCGATACGTTCAAGGATCTCGCGCGTTCCCGGCGGAACGATGCACCAGTTGGCGGAAATGCGAGTGCTATCGGTGAGTTGCGTTTGCAAAGCGTCATCATCGATGCCAAGTTCGGCGAGCATGTGGGAGTAGAAGAGATGCCAGAAACCATGATCGACGGTTCCCGTGCGCATCTGCGAATCAAACTCGCTCTTGGTCTTGCGCTCAATGGCGTGCCATTGTGCGAGGGAAGGCGTAACGCCCCGGTCATGGAGAGGCGCCAGAATCACCTGCGATTAGGGAACAGAAGGGTGTTACCGACGTCGAAGAAGATGGTTGTGGGCTTGCCGAGCATCTGGTCATTGTAATTGGAGATGCCTGTGACTCTACGGGTTCAGCATCAACCGATCGGTGGTTACTTTTTCCACCGCTTCGCGCGAATACGATAACGGAAAATATTTCCCCTGATCCCAGAGAGGCAGCAAGTCAGAATAGTGCGGACTGCCCGGTTCTCCGCTCTGTCCCGGTGTGTTTACTGCCAGCGACTTGTCCCAATCAGAGGTATCGAGAATCTCGCGATAGCTGGCGCCCGAAACTTGTTCGAATGAGTCGTCGAAATATTCCGTGGCATTCACTGTGTAGCTATCCCCGGGACGCGGCACTGGGCCAAGATCGAAAGTTGCGCCGGGATCAGGCGCGCGATCAAGCGGATGGCGAAATTTCACTACGTGCAATCGCCCCCAATCCCATTTCGAGGAATCCGCGCCTTCCATCTGTGTGAGTTTCGCAGTAGCGTTTTTCAGGCTGTCGCGCAGAACCTGGTCCCGTTCGCTGGCGGTCATGCCGAATGTCTCCGGATTCGAGAGTGCCCGCAGCAGGGTCGCGGGAGTCCACTCGGAATCGAGCAGAGTCCAGAGGGTCTTAGGAGCTGCTTTATGTATCACCGCTCGGGTCGTCTCACCTAGCCAGATTTCGTAGAGAGCCGCGGCAGCCGACTCGCGCGTCACCACGTTATCCCATTGCAACAGCAGTTGAGCCGAGGAGTCCTGCGCAGTCCCGACGGCATTGCGCAGAGAGTCCACGAGTTGTCGCGCGGGAAGCGACACCACGTCCGTTTGCAACTTGCCCATATCTTCGGAATCCTGCTTGTGGCCAGAATCGCGAGCGCCTGCGAGAACGCTGGTGATGCGTTGAATACGAAACCCAGGCGCCCATTGATAACCGACCTTGTAGGGATAGTCGTCCGGAATCATCTTGTGATTCGCGCTGGCAATAAATCCCGCCGTCGGATTGAACGAGTGCGGCAGCTCTGAAGCAGGTACAAACCCTGACCACTCAAATCCGCCCCCACCGGGTACCGGAAGAAGTCCCGTCCAGTTTTTGCGCAGCGGTGTGAGGCCGATGGAGTGCTCTCCGATGTTGCCGTTGTTATCGGCATACACGATGTTCTCTGACGGCACCTTCCAGCGGGGCATGGCAACTTCAAACTCCTGCCAGTTTTGTGCGCGATCGACGGCCAGAGATCCCAAATAGCCCGCAGTGCCAGGTTCCGCTCCCACCCAACGCAAGGCCAATGCCCGCTTTCCGTTAGACCAGAGCACCGGCCCATGACGGGTGAACTTCAAGTCGACGCTCGCGTCCGGGCCTCCGCGGATGACGAAGGTTTCTTTTTCAATCCGCATCTTCTCCCAGCCGTGGTCGGTCTTGTACTGCGAGGGGTCGGACGGATTGAGTTCCTCAAGATAGAGATCCTGCTGATCGAGACCGAAGATGGTGAAGCCCCAGGCGATGTGCTGGTTGTGTCCCAGCGCAACGCCGGGAAGACCAGGCTCACCTGCGCCAATCACATCCCATCCCGGAGCCACCAGATGCACGATGTAGCGCAGTGAAGGCTCCGCGATCACGCGATGAGGATCGTTGGCCAACAGCGGCTTCCCAGTCTTGGTCAGGGAACCAGCGACCGTCCAGTTATTGCTTCCTTCCAGCAGATATGTGGGGAACTCGATGCGCGTATCGCTGCCCACAAGATTACGCAGCAACCTGGGAGACAGTCCCGCGAACTCTATGCCCGGGGCCGGGTCGAGGCTGACAGCGGGATCGAAGTCGAATAGTTGCGAAGCTTTTTCTGCACCGACGGCCGCGATGGCCTCCGCATGTTGAAGTTCATCCCACGAATTGCCGGTCATGGAGAAGGCCGCCATGCGATTCAGGCAGTCTTCTGGCTTCCAAGGTTCCGGCTTGAATCCGGCGATCTGCAATTCGATGGGAAGATTGCCGGCGCGGCTGGCGACGTAGGCGTTGATGCCCTCGGTAAACGCCTCAAGAATCTCCTTCGTGTCGGGAGAGTAGCTCTCGTACTCCGCTTTCATGTCGCCGCGATAGCGCAGCAGGCGAGCATTGACGTCGCGAAGAAGGGCTGAAGGGCCTAAGATTTCCGTCAGACGCCCCTGACCCGAGCGCTTCCACAATTCCATCTGAAACAAACGATCCTCAGCGGCCACAAAACCCTGCGCGAAAAACAGGTCGTGCTGATTCTTCGCATAAATATGAGCTACCCCCCAGCGGTCGCGCAGCACCTCCACCGGTTGTTTCAGCCCGGGAGCTTTCAAATTGCCGCTGACAATCGACGGCGTTGCTTGCTGGGCGCCGGAGAGAATCGCTGCAGCCGCGAGCAGGAGGGGGATCATCCATTTCATGGAAGCGCCATTCTACCTCATCAAAATAGCCGCTGGCTCTGACTCTAGGTCCTTCGGAGTTAACCCCTTGCGCTGACTTCATTCAAGGAAAAAGGTAATATCGTAAGACTTTTAGGCAACTCTTTGGGCCCCGCCGATTCCAAGTGAAAGATGGCGCTACCCGCAAAACCGATGGTCATTTATGGCAACGTGCTCGCGCTATGGATGCTTCGCATCATCGGCTTGCAAGCTGCCTGGTTCTCGGAGTCTTGGGACAAGAAAAGCAGTGCGTACAATCTTCTTTGGATCGCGGTCTTCGGTTTTGCCACCCTCAACATTCTCGCGCTGGTTGGGCGGCGTTTTGAGCCTAACCGCAATCGCCTGAGTTTTGGAGAAACCCTTGCCATCATGGTGGTGATCATGTCGATCACTTTACTGGGATGGGAAATGCTATACGTTTTTCACGTGCTACCCATCAAGTTGGCTCCGCGCTGATTGTTTGGAGTATCATTCCGGCATGGGAAAGAGTCTTGCCGCCTTCGAAGTGACCTGCCCCTGCTGTAACGCAGTGCTGAAGGTGGATCCCACAAATCAGGCGATAATCGCACACACCGCCGCGGTAAAGCCGAAAACCTTCAACGACATGGAAGAAGCGGCGCGCGCGATGAAGGAACAGGACAGCCGCCGGGACTCCATCTTCCGGCAATCGGTAGAAGCGCAGAAAAACGCCTCTGATCTGCTCGAAAAGAAGTTTCAGGAAGCCGTCAAGAAAGCCAAAGAGACTCCCGATACGGGACGTCCCATCCGCGAAATCGATCTTGATTAGCTACTCCTGAAGGAAATCATTTTCAATCTGGACATCAAAAAATTGCCGTAGCGTACTTTTCATGTTGCGTCCTTGCGCAAGAGACGTAGAATGAAGCCGCAAAATGTCAGCGCCACCCCTCCTCCTCGGCCACAGAGGTACTCGTGTTCTCCGCACCTCACCGGAAAATTCCTTTGCCGCGTTCGACGCAGCCCTGACCCAGGGATGCGACGGATTTGAGTTTGATGTCCGCTCGACGGCGGACGGCTCCCTGGTGACGATTCATGATCCAAGGTACCGCGGAATCGCGGTCGCAAAAACACAGCGATCGCGCCTCGCTAATCTTCCACAACTCTCCGAGGTCTTGAAGAAGTACGGCAGCCGCGGTTTTCTCGATATCGAACTCAAAGTTCAAGGGATGGAACTGGAGGTGCTTCGGCTTCTGCGGGACTACCAGCCCGAGCGCGGTTACGTGGTCTCATCTTTCCTGCCTTCCGTCGTTCTCGAATTGCGCGCCCGCCGCAGCGGTATTCCTCTGGGGATCATTTGTGAAAAGCCTTTGCAATTGCGGCGCGGATTCGAACTGCCCGTGGATTACATGATTCTCGCGCAATCGCTGGTTCGCGAAGATCTGGTGGGGAAGATCCACGACGCGGGAAGAAAGCTGTTGGTGTGGACGGTGAACAAACCAGAGATCATGCGCCGTCTTGCCGCTTGGGATGTCGATGGAATTATTTCCGATGACCCAGGGCTCCTCGCACGAACGCTGTCCCGGCAAGGCGACAGATCTGACATGCCTCCGGCGAAGCGCGTCAAGCGGGCTTCGGTAAAGACGCAGAGAGATTCGCGAAAAAACGGCAGAGACTAGTCGGCGGCAGCTTCGAGAAACTCTCCGCCACGCGAGGGTTTGCGCAAGAAGGCAGCGCGTTCATTCTCGAATCCTTCTAACTCGGCCGCCGTTTGTTCTTCGTTCCATCCCATAACCGTCGCGATGCGCAATGCGGCATCGCGGCTGCAGGCTTGCGACCAGCAGCTTCCTAGAGCAACCGGCACACGACGCAACAGAACATCAGCCAGGGTCGCAGCGCATTCGCTATTGAAAGCGTCGGCCACTTCCGCGACTATGTGCTCGCTATGCGGACAGAGCGGCGCGCGCATTTCAGCGCTGCTTAGAGCCATCCGCGCGATGTTCAGAGAACGCTTGCCGTGCCATTCGACCACGGCGCGAGCGGAACTCTCGCTGATCCCCCCAGCCTGCGCGATTTGTAGTACCCATTGATCGAGCATCGGATCCAGATCTTCACTGTCACCCATCGCCAGGGTCGCATGGACGACCGACTTGATTCCGAGATGGGCCGCGCAATGCCGCGCCAGTTCCGCCGCTGTCGTCAGCTTGCCGCCGATGATGGAAACCATGTTGGCGGCGCCATCCTCTTTGTGATCGTGAATAAAATGCTTGCGGCTCACCGCCGACATATCCGCCTTCGGCGAGTAGGGAAGCGGCCGCACTCCCGCGAACGAGTAGCGGATATCTTGCGCGGAGATCTTCACCTTGGGAAACAGATGCAGGAATGAGCGCAGCAAGTATTCGATTTCTTCGGCCGATGGCTGAGTCTTGGCGGGGTCGCCGGCATCCGGCACTTCGGTGGTTCCGACCAGTATCTGATCGTTCCAGGGAATAACGAAGATGGGACGCCCGTCGGTGGCTTCAGCGTAGACGGCGGCATCGGGCGCGCCCGCAAATCGTGGAAGCACGATGTGCGAACCGCGAACCCCGCCGACCATGGGATTCTTGGTTTCGACACGCGAGCGCTGGCACAGGCGATCGGCCCAGGGCCCGGTGGCGTTGACGACCCACGTACCTTCTACCCGCTCTTCCTTCCCGCTGAGCAAATCGCGCAGCAGGACACCCGTCGCTCGCCCGTGACGCACGTCAACCGCAAGCACTTGCGTGTGATTGCGGGCAACCGTACCCGCTTCAATGGCTTCGGTCAGCCACTCGGCAACCAGGCGCTCGGGGAATTCGCACTGCGCATCTTCGAAGCTGAAAGTCGACCACTTCCGTCCCGAATCGAGCAACCGCTCGAGCTTCACTTGATCCATCTGATTGTGCTCGGCGCCAAGGTGCGTGCCGCCCATGCGTCCGTAGAGCCAGAGACCGGCGCGTATGCTCATGGCGCTGCGTTTGCTTTTCTGATCGAGGGCGAGAAGAAAATGTACAGGATGAGTCAGGTGCGGCCGCTCGCGCAGCAATCGTTGCCGCTCGCGCAAGGCTTCACGCACCAACCCGATTTCCCCATGCTCGAGGTAGCGCAATCCGCCATGAATAATTCGCGTCGAGCGACTGGTCGTCCCGGCCGCGAAATCGTGCTGTTCCAGCAACAGCGTACGCTTCCCGGCGCTGGCACACTGGCGCGCGATGGCAACGCCATTGATGCCGCCACCGATCACGATGACCTGAAAGCGTTCGCCTTCCAGCCATCGCCGGGTTGGACCGGGGAAGTTCATGTAAGTCTTGGATGCCAGCGCCAAAGACACGATTCCTGACACTGGTCTCCCTTTAAGAATCGCTCCAGACAAGGGTTTCCGGAAGGTCACGAGAGTGCAACAGGGTAACCGCCCAGATTCGGGTAACGTTACTGGCAGTCCGGATTAACAGTCCCTTAATCTTGGCTGTCTAGATTTCAGAACGCGTCATTGCTCCTCCTCGCACCCCTCATTTACAGTGTTTGCATTCATGTCAACGACTGGAGAGCGTTTCGAGAGAGCGGTGTCGATCATGGCCCGGCTGCGCGGGCCGGGCGGATGCCCATGGGACCGCGAGCAGACCTTTGATTCGATCAAGCCCTACACCCTGGAAGAAACCTACGAAGTCCTCGAAGCCATCGACAATCGCGACTGGTCAGAGCTGCCCGGGGAGCTGGGCGATCTGCTTTTGCAGGTGCTCTTCTATTCCCAGATGGCGAAAGAGGACAAGACCTTTTCCATCGATGACGTGCTCGACCGTCTGTCGAACAAGCTCGTCGACCGGCATCCGCATGTCTTTGGGGACGTGAAAGCCGAAACCTCTTCCGATGTTCTGCGCAATTGGGAAGCGCTTGAAAGCGGAAGAGAAGAAGAAGCGCCTGGCCGCGGGCGGTGGGAAGCAAGCGAAAGATGAGGGCAAACCGGAGTCGGTATTAGCGGGTGTCTCCAGCGCTATGCCTGCGTTGCTCGAAGCGCATAAGTTAAGCTCGCGCGCGGCCCATGTCGGCTTCGATTGGCCTAACATGGATGGCCTCTTCGATAAATTGCATGAAGAAACCGAAGAGCTGTTCGAACTGCTGAAGAAATTCCCCGAGCCCGGTCCGCAGCCGCAGCATCGCGGAGTCGCAGGAGCTGGACGTCCCGCAAATTCCAGAAGAACTGCGCGAAAAACTCGAAGGCGAAGTGGGCGACATATTTTTCGTCATCGTCAACGTCGCACGCTACCTCGCCATCGATCCCGAGTCGGCGCTCAAGAAAACCAATCGCAAATTCAAACGCCGCTTCCAATGGATGGAAGAACAACTTCGCGCCTCAAACCGCACTCCGCAACAGGCCTCGATGGAAGAACTCGAGTCGCTCTGGCAGCAGGCGAAACAGCAAGAGGCTACGAAGCCCGGTGAAGCTCCGATTCGCTGGTCCTGCGCAAGTGCAAGGGCCTTGACGAATTGCGCGCCTGCGTCCTGCTGCAGAAAGAAGTCTGGAACTTCACCGACATCGAACTGGTACCGCTACGCATCTTCGTCGTCGCCGAGAAAGTTGGCGGACAGGTCATGGGCGCCTTCGAAGGCAAAGACCTGATCGGCTTCGCCATGGCGATTCCGGGATACCGCAATGGCCATGCTTATCTTTATTCGCACATGCTGGCGGTGCACAAAGAGTATCGCAACGCCGGTGTGGGACGCCGCCTGAAGCTGCTGCAACGCGAAGACGGCATCGCCCGCGGATTCGAATTGATGGAATGGACGTTCGATCCGCTGGAAATCAAGAACGCGTACTTGAACATCGAAAAGTTGGGCGCCATCACCCGCCGCTACAACGAGAATCAATACGGCATCACGTCGTCTCCCTTGCAAGGAGGATTGCCAACTGATCGCCTGGTCGCCGAATGGTGGTTCAAGTCGAAGCGCGTAGAAAATGTTGTCCATGGAAAAGCCAAGCCCGGATTTGAAACCGTCGAAAGTATCGGCGTTCCCGCGCAGATCTACGAGTGGAAGGCCTCGCCGGCCACGCGCGAGCGGCGGAGGAAGTGCAAAGCAGCAATCGTCAATCATTCGTTAAAGCATTCTCCGCAGGCCTTGCCGTGCTGGGCTACGAACACGATCAGGCAGGCAACGGCAAGTTTCTGGTCTGGGACGTTGGGACTGAGAAGTGGAATGTACTGACGGTTTCTTGGGAAGGGCACGACCTTCACTGCGTGCCGCAAGCAAGTCCCGATTCGTATCAGGGCACGGCTTCAGCCGTGCCATATTGACGCATACCGGACCCCCTTTAGGGGCTGCTGCGGGACTAGAGTTAAACCAATGAAGATCGAAGCCATCACCCTCCGCGAAATTCAGATGCCGCTCGTCCACTTCTTCGAGACGAGCTTCGGCCGCCTCTACCATCGCCGCATCGTGCTCGTCACCGCGCACTGTGAGGGCGTCGACGGATGGGCCGAATGCGTCACCGGCGAAGACCCCTACTACAGCAGCGAATGGATCGAGAGCACGTGGCCGACGCTCAAGCACCATCTCGCGCCCGCCGTCATCGGAAAGACGATCTCGGCAGGACGCGACAGTGCCACGCTGATGGCGAGAGTCCGCGGACATCGCATGGCCAAAGCTTCTATCGAAAACGCGCTATGGGACGCCGAAGCCCGCCAGAAGCAAGTGCCGCTATGGAAGCTGCTGGGCGGCACGCGCCGCGAGATTCAATGCGGCGTTTCCATCGGCATTCAAGACACGGTCGACCAGCTTCTCGACAAGATTCAAACCGAGTTGGCCGCCGGATACCGCCGCATCAAAGTCAAAGTCAAGCCGGGCTGGGACGTGAACGTCCTCGAAAAGATCCGCTCGCGCTGGGCCGATATCGTGCTCAGCTGCGACGCCAACTCGGCCTACACGCTCGATGAAGTCGAGCACCTGCGCAAGTTCGATCAATTCAATCTGCTGATGATCGAACAGCCGCTGTGGAATGACGACATCTTCTACCACGCGCGCCTGCAAAAAGAGCTGCGCACAGCGCTCTGTCTCGATGAATCGATCGAAAGCGCGCGCGATGCCGCGGCCGCGACCGAGAGCGGCGCCTGCCGCATCATCAACATCAAAGTCGGACGCCTCGGAGGCTTCACCGAAGCCCTGAAAGTTCACGATGTCTGCAAGGCCAACAACATCCCCGTCTGGTGCGGAGGCATGCTCGAATCCGGCATCGGACGCGCCCACAACATCGCCCTCTCGACGCTGGAGAATTTCCGCCTGCCGGGCGACGTGTCAGCGTCGAAGCGTTACTGGAAAGAAGACATCATCGAGCCCGAGGTAGAAGTCTCGCCGCAGGGAATGATCCCAATCAGCGACGCGCCGGGGACGGGCTACAAGATCAGGGAAGATTTGATTGAGAAGCTGACGGTGAGGAAAGAGACGATCAAGTAAGGACCGCGCGTCGCGACGCTTTGAGCGTTCTAAGTGTAGACGCCTGGTTACGTAAACCATCTTCGCGATGATAAATTCAAGCGTGACTGGACGGTTAACGATGAGGGTATCCCGTAAATATCGGGTCTCGCATGAATTTGGGTTGGCTCTAGTGCTAATCGCGGCGTTCACGATTATTCCGAAGCCATCCTCGGGGCAGAGTGTTCAGCGTGGCGAGTGGGAGGACGTGCTGAAACAGGTTTCCGCGGATGTCCAGAAGAACTTCTACGATCCCGGAATGAAGGGGTTGGACTGGTCTGCATTGACGGATGAGACTCGTCAACACATCAGGACGTCCGACAATGTCGGGCAGATGATTCTCGCCATTTCATCGCTGCTGGGCCAGCTTCAAGATTCGCACACTTACTTTATCCCGCCGCGGCTTACCGCCTACTCAGACTTTGGTTTTAAAGCCAAGGCTTATGGTGACGATGTGCGAGTCTACGAAATTGAAAAGAGAGGCCCTGCTGAAAAGGCTGGATTGCAGGTTGGAGACACAATTCTCTCCATAAATGGAGTCAATGCCGATAGAAGCAACATCGACCACATTCTTCGGATTGTAACCGCATTAGCGCCGGCCACAGCGGTTGACTTGATAGTTCCCTCTGGAGCACAGGCCCGGACGGTTCACGTTCCAGCTCGCCTCATCACGACATCCCAGCACCAGAGCTATATCGACGTTTGGCGCGTCGCCGACTTGCAACGCGCTCGCGATGTCCGAGTTAATTTTGTACACAGAGATTACGAGAACAATACTTCCTATATTGCCGTTCCGAGCTTTGTAACTTTCCCGGAGGTTGCCTATTCCGAAATAGAAAAAGCGAAATATGCCCGTGTGCTGATTCTTGATCTGAGAGGTAACCGAGGAGGACTCCTGGAAACAGTTGCTGAGTTCCTGGGTTTCTTTACGGATCATCCAGCGGCACTGGCGAAGAAAGTGTCGCGGTCCCAGTGTCAGGATTGGATGATCAACCCTCGTAACTCCGGATTCCGCGGTTCGACCATAGTAATGGTGGACTCTGATACCGCTAGTGCCGCAGAGTTGGTAGCATGCTATCTGCAACTTTTGGTAAAGCTACGGTTCTTGGAGATGTCACTGGCGGCAACTTCAATGAGGGAGAGATCATCGCGGGCAAGATCGGTGCAGGCTTTGTAATGCCGTTTGCGACCTTGGTTACCACGGCAAAACTAGTGATGCCGGATGGGGAGGAACTGGAAGGGCGCGGGGTAATCCCTGACGAAAAATGCGTCCCGACAGCGCAGGACTTGATCCAGCGAGCAGATCCCTGCTTAGAGAAGGCTCTCGCTCTAGCGAAGAAGTCGCTGTTGCAGAGCGAGAAGCATTGACGTAGCAACTGGTAACTGCGACAGGGTTTTCGTCTCGCCAACATGCCCCATGGGCTTTATCTCAGCCATTGGCGGAAAATCCCGATGGCACTCATTGACTCTGGATGAGCCACACGTCCGTTCCGTTGGGAACATCTCTCTTTAGAACTTCGACAATAGACGACTGCTATGCGGCACTTTTCAACCGCTGGCTTTAAGAACTCGACTGAATGATTTGGGTATTGATGGTGCGTCCATCAGGAGTGCGAAGCTGGATGGAGTCCCCCTGGCGTATTTTCCAGTCTGCGCCCTCAACCATAGCGGGAACAATGACGCAACCTCGACCGCTAATCTCGAATGCTACTTCAACCTTAAAGAGAAATGCCATCCCTTCTCTTCAAGAGGGTATCACCCAACTGTTGCAAAATCGCCATTACGCTCATCGACCGGGCACCAGATCTTCGCTTGGTAGCTCTTTCCATTCGGGACATCCTCTGCTCCTTGAGCATCGCAGACGAGCTCCCGTCCAAGTGTAGACTTCTCTCCCAGGAGCCCACCATGCGAGCATTATTCCTTACGGTCATCCTGTTCTCTTCCTATCTCGCCCAAGCCCAGCTTGACGACATCCTCAAGAAAGCCGAAGACACTCTCAGTCCGCACAACACTGCAGGACTCAGCAATGACAAGATCGTTGCGGGATTGAAAGAAGCCCTTGAGGTCAGTACCGGCAAAGCGGTCGCGCTAACAGGCAGGCCGGACGGCTTTCTGAAGAATCAAGCCATCAAGATTCTGCTGCCGCCCAAGCTGGAGACCGTTGGCAAGGGCATGCGAATGCTTGGCATGGGTGCGTCCCGTGGACGAACTCGAAGTCGGCATGAATCGTGCCGCGGAGCAAGCCACTCCCGAAGCGAAGGCGATTTTTATCGCGGCGGTGAAGAAGATGAGTTTCGATGATGCCCGCAAAATTCTTTCCGGCAGCGATACGGCGGCCACGGAATACTTCAAGCGCACCAGTTCCCAGGATCTGACGACCGCCTTCTCTCCCATCGTTCAGCGCTCCATGGAGCACGTCGGAGTCGTGCAGCAATATGATCACGTACTAGCGACGGCACCCGGGGGCAGCGCCCTCGCCGGACAGTTCGACCTGAATAAGTACGTCGTCGGCAAAACGCTTGACGGCCTCTTCCTGATGCTGGGAGAGGAAGAAAAGAAAATCCGCAAAGATCCGGCGGCGCAGACTACCGCGCTGCTGAAGGAAGTGTTTGGGAAGAGGTAGCTGTCTTACCCCAGCCCCGCCACTGTCCGCGCGCAAATCTCATCCGGCGATCCTGCCGCAGCCACCGTCAACAGCAATCCCAGCTTCTCGTAGAACTCGATTAACGGCGCTGTGCTGCGCTCGTAAGCTTCCAGCCGTACTTTGATCGATTCCGGACGATCGTCCTCCCGCTGAAACAGCTTTCCCGCACATCGGTCACATACATCGGCGGTCCTTGAGGGACGCTCCGTCACATGAAAGACCGCTTTGCACACTTCGCAAGTGCGGCGTCCGCTCAAGCGCGCGACGATCTCGGATTGCGGAAGTTCGTAATTCACCACCGCGGTCAACGCGAGACTTTCGTCCTGCATGAGTTGCTTCAACAACTCCGCTTGGCCCAGCGTGCGCGGAAAGCCATCGAGGATAAAGCCTCCACCGCAGCGCAGGCAGCCGTTGCGCTCGCGGACCATATCCCAGACGGTGGAGTCGGGCACCAATTCGCCACGGCGCATATATTCCATGGCGGCCTTCATCGCCGGACTCAATTCGCACTGACTCTTGCTGGCGGCGCGGAAGACGTCTCCCGTAGAAAGATGGCAGGCACGTAGTCGTTGATGCAGCAACTCGGCCTGCGTGCCCTTACCGACGCCCGGCGCGCCCAACAGCACCAGCCGATAAGGATTCTGAATGCTTCGCACAGGCCCGCATTCGCCGGACGGCCCCTGTATCCAGCGCGCACGCTCGTTAGTGGTAGCCATGGATGGGAATGTAGGCGATGCGGTGACGGCGTGCGGTGACGGTTGTCACATCGGGCTGGCGGGCGCTATCGTCCCTAAAGGGACTCGACTCAATTTGCGTTCCACCGGGCACTCACTTGCGGGGCCAGCATCTAGCGTTTGCTCCGCGACTCGAGCGAACCAACAGGCAATAGACAGATAAAACGAGCGGAGGTTTTTCTGGGTACTGGGTACTAGGTACTCGGGTACTGGGGCACTATTTCTGCGCTATCTCTGCTTCCTGCTTTTTCAGCAGCTCAACTCCCTGCGCGAAAGTCAGGTTCGACGGCGCGGGGCGGAAGTCGCTGTAGATCTCTGTCGATTTGATATTCAGGCTCTTGAAGAACAGAACCTTGCCGGTGAATGCCAGGTCCATGCGCGAGATTTCCCAGTGATCGTCGCCCACGTCGGCCTGCTGCACCACGAAGCGTCCGCCTTTGTCGAGGTGCCCCAGGATGCCCCATCCAAAGCCCACCTCCTTCATCAGCGTTCCGTCGATCTTCGCGATGCGCTCGTGGTTCGAGTCGATCAGAATGTATCCCGTCATCCCGGTGAGAACCTGCTCAGTATGCGTAGGGGGATCGTAATTGGGATTGGGACGAAACTTGAGCCGCACCAGTTCGTCGCCCGGGCGCCCGAGTCCCTCAGAGCCGGGTTCGGTTCCGTCGGGCTCGTAAAGAAACGCGTCCGGCAACGCCTTCATGATTCGGGTAACGTGCTCGGCCTCTTCTTTTTCCTGCTTCCGTCTCTTGCGCAACTCCTCGGGATTTTGCACGAAGCGGTCGATGCGCGCGATTTCATCCTGGCGCTGCTGGGCTGAGAGCGGTTTTCCGTTGACGGCAATCAGAAGCCCAGCGGTCGCCTCTTGCGTTTCGACCAGCAGCTTGGTTTGCGAGCCGTTCGGCGTCTCCTTGAAATCCTTGAACATGTAGTGAACGTTGCCGCCGTTGGCATTGATTTCATTGCTCACCGTGCGGCGAACCAGTTCGACCGGAGGGATTGGTGTCTGATCCCGGCCCAGGCAGGGAAAGGCTGAGAGAATCGCCAGGATCGCCCAAAACGAGTTGCGTAGCCCGTACCCTTGTTTCAGCATGCCCAAACTCGATTTTAGACGAGTATTTCGCGGGCCGCCGTTGTATATCGACCGGCAATTTCCGGTTGTCCAGCGGGATTCCCCGGGATGATTTAGAATCGCTTATTCCGCTTGCGCCCCGCAACCGCTGGACCAAGGAGGCTTCATGGATACGCCCAAGACGGGGGAGTTTGCCCACATCGGTAAGTCAGTGATTATCAAGGGAGAACTCTCTGGCAGTGAAGATCTCTACATCGACGGACAGGTGGAGGGCAACATCGAATTGGCCGGAAATCAACTGATAATTGGTCCGAACGGCCAAGTGCGGGCCAACGTCAACGCCAAGGGCGTGGTCGTGCAGGGGAAACTCGACGGCAACATTCGCGCCAGCGATCGGGTGGAGTTGCAAAAGTCGGCAATCGCCGTGGGAGACGTGGTCTCCAAGCGCATCTCGATCGAAGATGGCGCCTATCTGAAAGGTAAAGTCGACATTCAGCGAGACGGAGTGAAAGCCGAATCCGCCGCCGCGACGGCTGGTGCCAGCGGGGCGGGCAAAACTCCGGTAACTTAGATACGCAAGAAGTACGCTGGTTCTGAAATCTTCGCACGATATAGTAAATTTGCGGTGTTCGTGAATCGGACGCCTGGAAGTGGAAATGGCATCCGTTACTAATGGCTTCATGAAATTTTTTCGTGGTTCCGGCCCCGGCCCTGAGGGGTTGACAGCGGAATCGGCAAACAAACGGCTCTCCCGGCGCTCGAGCGGATTAGGCGAACTGGCCCGCACCCTGGCGTCCGACGAGTCGCTCTGCGTTTTGGATATTGGCTCGACTTCCCCCACCAATATTCGTTATCTCACCGAGCGCGGCCACAAAATCTATAGCGAGGATTTGCTGATCGCCTCGACCGACCCGTCGCTCATCGCCAAAGATGAGCAGGGAAACTCGGTGCTGGACAGCAAGAAATTCCTCTCCGAAAACCTGGTCTTCCAGGCGGCGCAGTTCGATGTGGTGCTGTGCTGGAACCTGGCCGATTATTTGGATGAGAGTTTGGTCAAACCGACCGTGGGAAGGCTATGGTCGGTGCTCAAGCCGGGCGGGATGCTACTGGCATTCTTCCACACCAAAGAAGCGGGACCAGACGCTCCGTGCTATCGCTTTCACGTGGTTGGCAACGATCTGCTCGAAATGCAACCTATCGGCGGACGTCGCGAAGTGCGTCGCGGACCCACCGGAGCAGTACACACATCCGTCGGCGGAGGGTTCCGTTTGCAGCGCGTGTTCAACAACCGCCACATCGAAACGCTTTTTCGAGATTTTGCATCGATCAAGTTCTTCCTGGCGAGAGACAATGTAAGGGAAGTGCTGGTCGTCCGCTAGTTTTCGTCCGCTAGTTAAAGGCCACCTCTTTTATAGTCATTCCCGATCCCTCTCTTGATTGTCATTCCGACCCTCTTCGTTTTTGTCATCCTGAGCGGAGCGAGGGGATGAATTCACGTTTGAAGTGCAACAGAGTGTTCCAAGAATACCTCGTTGGGAGTTTTGAAGCCGAGGCATTTTCTGGGGGTATCGTTGTAGCATTCGAGGCAGAGGGCGAGGCGCTGGGCGGGCAGGTCGTCGAGGTCGGTGTTTCTAGGCAACAGGCGGCGCAAACGGCCAATCGCGTTTTCGATGCCGCCCTTCTGCCAGGGCGAGTGGGTGTCGCAGAACCAGGTCTGGATGCCAAACCGTCGGCTCAGGAGATAGTGTTTGCTGAACTCCGCTCCGTTATCGAAGGTCATGGATTGACATACGCGCGCGGGCAGCGCTTCCAGCAGGGTGCTGAGATTGTCGGCGACCGACTGCGCCGTTCTCGTGTTCTGCCGCATCAGCAGGGCGCGCCGCGATCGGCGTTCCTGCATCACCAGCAGGAACTGTCCCGGTTTGCGGAAGCTCATGAGGTCGGCCTCCCAATCGCCCGTGCGCGTTCTGGTCTCCACCACCGCCGGACGATCATGGATGGAAACCCTCTCCAATATCGACGCCGTCGACCAGCGGCCATTGGGCAGACGGTTTCCGCGACGGTATTTTTGCCGAGGCAGCCAGCGATGCAGAGTTTCGTTGAAGGACCAACTGCGCCAATAAATGTAACGGTAGATGGATTCGTAGCTGATGCGGTCGCTGCCCGGCAACTGGGCCATGCGCCCGGCAATCTGCTCCGGCGACCATCCGGCAGCGAGATGCTGCAACACTTTCTCCCGAAGTTCGGGCTGACGTTCCAGCTTGTGGGCCCGACCGCGGGCATGACGACGCAGCATCAGCCGCTGCGCGCGCTCGGGATCGTAGCCCCCCGGCCACTGCTTAGAGACCTTGCTGTTGCGCTTCAGTTCACGACTAATGGTCGCCGCGCTCCTCCCCAGAGTGGCGGCGATGCAGCGCAGAGATTTACCGTTTGCATGCAGACGGTAAATCTCAATCCGCTCCCTGAGCACCAACTGCTCATATCTTCTCTTTTCCATCGCAACACCTTTGTACGGTGTTGCACTTGATTCGTGAACTCATGGGGATCTGCAGTTGCCGGTCCCATCCAGAACTGCAGATTCCTCGCGTTGCTCGGAATGACAATTAAGGAAGGGGTTTCCTGAAGAAGGAATCGTCCTGATTACGGACTCAAACCGCGCAGCCGATTTACACCTCAGCCAACTCTTCTTCCAACAGTTGTTTGTTGTACAGATCGCTGTAGTAGCCGTTCAGCGCGATCAGTTCGTCATGCGTTCCTAGTTCCACGATCTTTCCCCCGTGCAGCACGGCGATGCGATCGGCATTCCGAACGGTAGAGACGCGATGGGAGATGAACAAGGTAGTGCGTCCTTGCATCACTTCGCGCAGGTGATTCAAGATGCGGTCTTCGGTCTGCGTGTCTACACTGGAAAGCGCGTCGTCGAGAATCAGAATACGGGGGTTGCGAATAAGAGCTCGTGCGATCGCTGTGCGCTGCTTTTGTCCGCCGGAAAGAGTGATGCCGCGCTCTCCCACCATTGTCTGGTATTGATCGGGAAAGCCTTCGATGTCGGCCGCGATGTTGGCGGCTGCGGCTGCGGCTTTGATCTGTTCGTCAGTAGCGTCGTCCACTCCGAAGGCAATGTTCTCGCGCACCGTCTCGCTGAACAGGAAAGTTTCTTGCGGCACGAATCCGATGTTTTCGCGCAATGTCGCCAGAGGATACTGTCGGATCGGCTTGCCGTCGATCAGCACGCTACCGGGAGCCGCGTCGTAAATTCGCGGGATTAGATCCACCAGCGTCGTCTTGCCGGACCCGGTTGGACCCACGATGGCAAGGCTGCTTCCTGACGGGATGCGCAGGCTGATGTTGTGGAGAACCTGCTTGTCTCCGTAGGAAAAATTCAAGTTGCGAAACTCGATCTCGCCCTGAATTGCCGGAAGGCCATTGCCATTGCTCGCCACCGCGACGGCCTCGGGACTATCTTGAATTTCCGGTCTCTCGGTCAGGATCTCATTGATGCGAAGCATCGACGCCGTACCGCGCTGAAAAAGATTAATGACGAAGCCGAGCGCGATGACGGGCCAGGTCAATTGAACCATGTAGGTATTGAAGGCAACAAAGGAACCGATGGTCATCCGGCCATACAGCACCTCGCGGCCACCCAACCAGAGCACCAGCACGATGGCGAGCCCCAGCAAGGTTTCGAGCGTCGGCCACAACATGCCCATCAAGCGAACGAGTTTCAGGCTGCGTCCGATGTATTCGCGATTCGACTCTTCAAACGATTCGATCTCGGCATTCTCTTGCACGTACGCTCGAATCACGCGCGCGCCTGAGAAGTTTTCTTGCGCCCGCGCCGAGATCTCCGAGAACATAGCCTGGATGCGCTCGAAGCGCTCGTGAATCTTTCGCCCAAAATACTGCACCGTGACGCTCACCACCGGCAGAGGCAGGAACGCATACATCGTGAGGTGAGGACTGATCGAAAGCATGAAAGCCAGCGCCCCAGCGGTGAACACGATTGTATTCGCCGAGTACATGATGGCGGGACCGAGCAACTGACGCACAGCACTCAAATCATTGGTCGCCTTGGCCATGATGTCGCCGGTGCGGGTGCGCTGATAGAAGGAATAGGAGAGGCTTTCGAGGTGCTGGAAGAGGTCGTTGCGCAGATCAAACTCGATCTCGCGCGAGACGCCGATGACGATCCAGCGGGTCAGAAATTGGAAGATGGCCTTCGTTCCGGCCACCGCCAGAAGCTCCAGGGTATAAAGCAGCAGCTTCTCTCGGGTGACACTGCCGTGCAGGCCGTCAATGGCGCGTTTGAGAACCTGGGCGAATAGAAGCCAAATGCCATTGTGCAGCAGGATGCAGAAACTGCCCGCCACGTAGCTCCAGCGGTACTTCTTAAGATACGGCAATAGCGGGCGCAGACTTTTCAGCAGCATGTTGAAGTTCTAGATGAGATTTTACCAGTGACCGGTGCAGGTTTTTGCATCTCAAGTAACAAGGATCTCTGGTCCTTGCTCGTTCGTTGGTGGAAAATCCCTACAGCGAAAAGGGTTGAGTTTGGCCGACGACCAACGACCAAAGCCCAACGACGGGGTCCGGCAGTTTGCTCTTGTCCGTTATTCCTGATACACAAATGAGTACACTTTACAGCCTCTTGCTGGCTTTTCGGGGGATCTCGGGGCTTCTGCGGCCCGGAGAAGGAACAGGGAGAACAATACCGATGAAGTTTCGTTGGTTGATGGGTGTTTTGATTCTGATGTCGCTGGGGATTTTGATCGCTTGCAGCACCAGTAACATTACTTCGTCGACGACGATTGCAGACATGATCTTCACCAGCCAGGGCGATATGTCGGTGCTGTCCTATCAAGTGAACCTGGGCAATGGCCAATTGACTCAGGTGGGCAGCGAGATCCCAACCGGCGCCAACACCATGCCGGTGGCGATCAAATTCACGCCCGACGGCAAGTCGGCCTTTATCGTCAACAAGGGCGTCCCTCCAAGCGGCAGCGACAACATCGCCACCTATAGCGTGAATGGCGATGGATCGCTGAGTTCTTCTGGAGCAAGCGTTGCTTCCGGAGGCCCAAGCCCGGCGGCGTTAGCTATCGACCCCAGCGGCAAGTTCATGTTTGTCGCAAATCAGGGCGTAGGCGGGATCAGCGGGACGAGCAGCATTTCGGTCTATACGATTTCAGGCTCCACGGTGAGTCTGGCGAGCACGACTCCCACGGATGACTTCGCAACCGCTCTCGAGGTGTCGCCTACTGCAAACTTCCTTTATGTCGCTAACAGCGTCGGCGCCTTACCCTTGTTGCAAGGAGAAGTCACGCAATATTCCTTCGATTCCACCAGCGGGGCGTTGACCAAGGTAGGCAGCTATATAACGGGAGGAACTACTCCTGCCGGAGTGGCCATCAACAAGAAGGGTTATCTCTACGTTACGAATTTCGGATCGAATAATATTAGCGGTTTCATGATCGCCTCCGACGGTACCCTGGCCCCTACTCCAAAATCCCCGTACACGATCGCGACCGGAACGGGACCGCAGGCGCTGGTGGCTGATCCGGTCGAAGATTTCCTCTATGTTGCGGATTACGGTTCCAACCAAGTCTCCGGTTTTCTGATCAGTGCAGCCAGCGGAGAATTGAGTCCTCTCACTCCGAATGCCATCTCCACGGGTTTCGGCCCCACCGGAATTGCGATGGACCCCACCGGCGTTTATCTTTACACCACGAACATCGGCGCAGCGTCGCTGAGCGCTTTTCACGTGGACTATTTGACAGGGTCGCTCGGTCCGATCCAACTGGCATTTCCGACGCCCGGACAACCCTCGTCAATCGCCATTCATTAGCAGTGACAGACGTTGTCTAGGTCGGCACTTTCAGAATCAAATAGCCGCCGATCAGAGCGAACAGCAGATCAGGAGACCACGCCGCCAACATCGGTGGCAATTGGCTGATGTTTCCCATGGCCTCAAATAGCCCCGAGACTGTCCAGTACACAACCGCCACTCCCACTGCGACGGCCACCCCGGTGATCGCACCTCGTTTGCCCGCGGAAAGCGCAAAGGGAATCGCGAGCACAGCCATCACCAGCGTGATCACGGGATAAGCAAACTTCTTCTGCAACTGGACTCGTAACCGCACTACGTCGAAGCCACTTTGTTGCAAATCCCGGATGTAGCGTCGCAATTCTTCATAGTTCATTTCGGAAGACTGCTTCACTTCCTTCTTGAAGTACGCCGGAGGTTCGCTGAGCGCCGGGAATGTGGCTACCTCGAAAGTTCGGTAATCCTCTATAGCGGAGCCTTGCAAATCGCGCTCCCACCCTTGTGTGCAGACCCACCGGTTCAGATGATCGTCCCATTGCGCGCGCTCGGCATAAACCCGGCGCGCAAGTTGGAAGGTTGCCGGATCGAACTGGAAAACCGCTAGGCTCCCGAACTGATTCTTCTCCGAATCGAAGAGCTGATAATAGTAGATATTCGAATGCTGGCCGAAAATCCACTTGCGATCTGGATTGAGATAGGTCTGCGCGGGCTTGCCCTTGATCTCGTTGCGTAGCGCGTCCTGCCGCTTGTTCGCGTGGGGCAGATAAAACTGATCGAAGAAGAACAATCCTAAAGCTAGCAGCGCCGAGGCCAACAGCACCGGAACAATAATGCGATAAATACTGATTCCCGTCGCTTTGATGGCGGTAATTTCATTTGATCGCTGCATCAATCCGAAGGTGATCAGCACCGCCAGCAGGATGCCGAGCGGCGCAATGTTGTAGAGAAAATACGGCGCAACATTTACCAGGTATTCTCCGACTACCAGGGGGGAAACCTGATTCCGCAAGATATCCCCCAACAACTCAAAGAGGGTGAAGATCAGTAACAACATGATGAACGTTGCCAGAATCATTACCAGGTAGACGAGGAAATCCTTGATGACGAGGTCATCCAGAATCATGGGGAAGCGGGCGCTGAAAACCCTTCGCCGGCTGGAGGCGCGCGCAAACGCGTCTTCCGGGCGCGAACGAAACAGCGCTCCGCCTTCGGCCAGCGTGGTTTTGAAAGGGTTGCGCAGGCGCAAGGAAGCGACCTCAAACGGCTTGCGCTCGGCTCTCCATAACAGAAAAGAACCTGCAGCAAAGAACAGCAGGTTGGCCAGCCAGACTCCAATGAACGGTGAGACCCTACCTTGCCGCGCGAGAGAAACACCGATTAGAGAAAACGAATAGTAGGCAAACACCAGGAGGATCGTGAGTACGAATCCGGAGGACTTCCCGCCCTTCTTCGAAGAGAGTCCCAGCGGAATGCCGACCAGGGCCAGCACAATGCAGGCCGTCGGCAAGGCGAAACGCCGGTAGAGTTCGATGAAATACCAGCGCCGTGTGATCGGATCGACCTTCTGCGCAGCAGTTGGCAATTGCAACGTCGGCAACTCAGCGATGGGCGCGGGTTCCTGGTCCGACTGTTTGTCGGTCGAGGTCGCTTGGATCGGTATGTCGGTCTCTTCGAAAGTGGAAATCTGGTAACGATCAGTTTCCTTGAGATCTGTCTCGTGCGTCGATCCGTTGGTCAGGTGCAGGTGCAGCGTGTCGGGCCCCTCGCTGACGAGAATGCCTTGCTGCGCCAGCGTGATTCGCGGAGCGCCCGGAGTAGTGATGTCCGCGATGAAGACGCCCTTCCAGATCGCCGCTCCCTGCGCGCTCTTCACGTCCTGCACGTAAAGCACAAGCTTGGGAAATCCTTCATAGAACACTCGCGGCTGGATTTCGAAAGACGCCTGCGAAGTTTTCAGGCGGTCCTGCAACTTTCCGAGAGCTGCTTGCGAGAGTGGTGCGAGGTAGACGCCATTCGCGACAGCCACGATCCATGCCGCGATGACGAAGATCGAGATGATCCGCAGGAACGACCAGACTCCGACACCGCTGGCGCGCATGGCAGTGATTTCGCTGTCGGCAGCAAGGCGGCTCAGCCCAATGAGGATGCCCACCAACACGCCCATTGGAATGGTGTAGGTCAGGGCGACGGGGACCGTGAAGAAGAAAATCTCAGCCACGCTGGGAAGCGGAGCGCTATTGCGGACGACCAACTCCAGAATTCGTCCCAAATCGCGGGTGAACAGCACGAACGTGAACACCGCGATGCCGATCAGCGCGGCGCCGGTAATCTCGCGCAGGATATACCGAGTGAGAATCCGCATGGACGAAAACTAAGGTGAGTCTAGCACGCGCTGCCGCATGATTTCCTATTCGGGTTCAGCTCACGCCGCACTTTGACTGGCCGCGAGCGCCGCCGTGCTGAGGCACATATCGCGGCCATGCACGGCGCACGTCTGGTCTGACTCATGGGCGTCGCGGCGCAATGAGCGAATCTTCATCAGGGTTCCGCCAACCATGGCCTTTCCTAGTAATGGTTCGATCTGCGGATCGCGCACGCTGGCACACGAATAGATCGCGACAAACGTGACCACCCTGGCGGAGAAGCCTTCGGGTTCGCGCGTGATTTTCGCCATCACCCCTTTGCCTAGTGTTGGCCCCATCGGCACGGTCAGCGGCAGAATCATCCTTCCGCTCACGGCTAAGCGATCGAGCCAACGCGGATGCGGATGGGTCACGCCCGCATTGATCAGAATGGCATCGCGCTCTCCGGGATCAAGCTCCGCTCCGTCTCCACCGTGAACTTCGACATTCGCGTAACCTGCGAGGTTGCGCTTAGCTCGATCGGCCAAATCAGGGTCCACCTCGCTTGCGACCACGTGACCTTCTTTTCCTACGACCTCCGCCATGATCGCGGTGAAATATCCAACGCCGCAGCCAAGGTGGAAAAGACGATCACCAGCTCTAAGCTCCAACGCGTCGATCCAATGTGCGAGCGAGCCAGGCTGTCCGTTGTTCAGATCGCGAGTAGTGTCGAGCGCAATCGGTACGTTGTGATAAACGTGGCGTGGGTCATCGTCAGCAGTCTCGGTATAGACGACGGCGCCCATGCCAATATCCGCCGAAGCGATTTTCCACGGGCCTGAGCCGAGAAACTTCTCCCGTGGCACTCGGGCGAACGCTTCGACCAGAGCCGGCGATTGAATGTGAGCGGCCAGGCGGATTTCTTCGGCGAAAAATCGACGGCACTCTTCAATCGTCATATGTGCAAAGTATGGCATGGCGGAGATTCCGATCCAAGCGCTGGCTTGCGTTAGACCCGCCGTTCGTAGCACAATACGCAGCTCTCTTCATGACAATCTGCGTTTCTGGGGATCATACAAAAGCATGCTCTTTCGACGAGTTGGTTTGCCCGTCCTGGTTCTTCTCTTCACTCTCACCTGTTCAGCCGCCCCTCCCGACGATCTTCAGCAGGCGACAAATGGCCTGGCCAGTTCGGTCCTGACGGGGCCGGCGATGACCACGCTGCGCGAGCTTACGGACGGCTTCGGTGGACGCCTTACCGGCTCTCCTGCGTACGAACACTCGGCGGAATGGGCTGCGGCGAAATTTCGCAGCTATGGCATCAAGGATGTCCAGCTCGAAGCGTTCACGATCCCGAACGGCTGGCAGCGTGGATACGCCCACGCGGAGATGTCTGTTCCTCTCCATCGCCCCCTGCACGTCGAGTCGCTGGGATGGGCGCCCTCGACCCCTGCTGGAGGAGTCGAATCGGATCTTGTCCTGCTGACCGATTTTTCCGACAGCAATATCAAGAATTCCGCTGCGCAGATCAAAGGCCACATTGTCATGGTCGATGCCAGCAAAATGTACAAGCAAGACCGGAGGAAGGCTTACCAGATGCTGCAAGCGGCGTACCCGCTGTTGGCCGACGAGGGTGCCCTCGCCATCGTTCTGCCGGGACGCGAGACCAATAACATCATCAACGCTCATTCGCCGGGTTGGCACGCGATGGTGGCGCGCTTGCCAATGGTCGACCTTGGCATGGAAGACGCGGATTTAGTGCGCCGCACCTTTGCTGCAAGAGCCACCGTGCATGTGAAACTCGACGTCCAGAATCAGGTCACTGGGCCCACGACGGTTCACAACGTGGTCGCCGAAATCAAGGGCAGCGAGCATCCCGATGAGTGGATCATCATCGGTGCCCATCTCGACTCCTGGGACTTCGGCACTGGCGCTCAAGACAACGGCACGGGAACCGTGTCGGTGCTGGAAGTGGCACGCGTATTCGCCACCATGGGCCACGCTCCTCGCCGTTCCGTACGTTTCGCTCTCTGGGGTGGGGAAGAGGAGGGAATCATTGGCTCCTACATGTACACACAGGCTCACCTGAAAGAGTTGGATAAGTGCATCGCTGTCATCAACACTGACAATGGCGCTGGACACCCCAAAGGCTGGAAGGTCGAAGGACGCAAGGACATGGTGGAAGCCATGCAGCCCATCAGCGACTCTCTGTTGAAGGATATGGCCGCGGGCGACCTGTCACTCGAGACCACGTACGACACCGACCACGGCCCGTTTATGCTGCACGGCATCCCGGCGCTCGATCAGGAAGTCGATGAGGCACCCTATTTCCTGATCCACCACAAGTCCTCTGACACCTATGACAAGGTCGACCCAGTGAATTTCAAGGCCGACGTTGCCATCGTGGCAGTCACGGCCTACGCCGTGGTTCAGAACCCCAACCCCATCGCCCCTCACATAGATCATGCGGCCGTAGGCGAAATCGTTAAAACCGCTGGACTTGAAGACGAATTAAAGGAGGCAGGGGTCTGGCCTCAATGACCAACGGTCATGGAAGCAATTGCGTAGCAGGGATGCAGAAGCTACGCGTCCGAATTTTAGACGTCCGCTAAGCTCAATGTTTGCATCGTAGGCTGTTCGGTAAAGAACGTGCAGTCACCGAATGAATTTCTCGCTGGCGCGGGAAATAAATTTCGTCCAGAACGGTAACAGGACCTTCCCCCAATGAAACGTCCTAGATTGCTCTGTGTGGACGACGACCCCGGCATCCGTGAGTTCTACGAGACCTTGTTCGTGACTCACGGTTACGAAGTAGTGTTGGCTGGGAGTGGTCGTCAGGCTCTTAAGATCTTTCGCACCCGCGGATATCACATCGACGCGGTTATCACCGACTACGACATGCCCGAGATGAGCGGGCCCGAGCTCGCCGTTGAGCTCAAACATTCCAATCCAGCCCTTCCTATCATCATGGTTTCCGGTTCGCGGCCCGTGGTGGAGGAAGCCCCTCATTTTGTGGACGCGGCCTTGGCCAAAGGCGCGCCCATTCAGCAGGTCCTGGACGAGATTCAGAGACTTCTTGCCAGCAGCGTCCCGCCTTCAACCTGGTCCGGCTATGTTCGGCTCGGGGAAGCGTTGGCCGCCGTCGTCGGAGCCGTTCTCCTGGTACAACGCGTCTGGAAGTGACCCTAAGCCGTAATCAGCGATTCTAGCGCGGTGCGGTTCGGCACAAACAGCGTTGAGCCCTTGAGCTGGATGAGATGCTGTTTCTTGAATCCGGCAAACAGCCGGGTCACGGTCTCGCGGGAAGTCCCAATCATCTGCCCGATTTCCTCATGCGTCATGGCCAGTTTCATCTGGCAACTCGGTCTTGATTCGGTGCTCTGATCGAGCCATCCCACCAGTAAGCGCGCCAGTTTCTCGCTGGCCGACTCTGAAAGCATGAGATTACGAATCTCGCGGCAGGTCGAATTGTAGTTAATGCTAAGTTGTTGCGTCACCCAGAGCGCCAATTCACCGTGCGCCCGCATCAGCCGCAACAGGTCGCTTTGGCGAATGAAACTGACGTCGCAAGGCTCCAGGGTTTCGGCCGTGGCTTCATATTCGCGGCGAGAAATGGTTGAGGCCACCCCAAGCGCCTCGTTCCCGCCGGCAATGTGGAGAATTAAAGTCCTGCCATCACTGGCGCACACCGACAACTTAACCTTGCCGCGAACCACCGCGTAGATTCCTCGCGCCTGCTCGCCCTCGCCGAACAGCACGGCGCCGGTCGGATAGCTGTTGGTCATGGTGACCATTTCCAGCTCCCGCAAGAGTGCCGGGGACATTCCCTGAAAGGTCTTTTCTGCGGCGCTAAGGTTCTCGAGCTTGGTAGTTGGGGTCGCCATGTTGGATTCTCCTTGCCTAAGGAAAAGGCAACTGGCGCACCAATCTCATCCTGGATGCCGCGAGAGTCGGACATCTCCCTAAGTCAAACAAAACAAGAGCCGGACCGAATCACAACCGAACTGGGGAGGAGGGAACCGCCATTTTGCCCAGGCTGGAAAGAGCGTCATTTAACACAGCCCTGTGTGATCTCAATCACCACGGGAGCGGCAGTGGCGTTGTAAGGAAGGGTACTTCGGTTATCCCAGAGCCGTGTGCAGCGTATTGAGAAGCGTGGCCCGCGTGAATGGTTTTTCCAGCAAAGTAATCCCTCGGCCCAGGCTTTGATGATCCTCGATCAGTTCGCCCGTATACCCCGACATGAACACGACCTTGACTGAAGGATGCGACTCGCCCAATCGCGCCGCCAATTCCGGGCCGCTCAAGCCCCGCATGACCACGTCCGTGAGCAACAAGTCGATTCCTTCTTGATGCCCTTCGACCCACTCCATGGCCTCGTTTCCGTCGACCGCTTCCACCACATCGTATCCGTGCTCCTCCAACAGCTTGCGGGTCATCTTTCGCATGATGTCGTCATCTTCGACCAGTAAGATCGTGGTTTTGGCGCGCGCCGGCGCGATGCTTTCGTCCTCATCCTGAGAAGTGATTCCCAGCTTCTGTTCAGCGTTGGGAAGATAAATCTTGAAAGTGGTGCCGCGACCGAGTTCGCTGTAGACCTGAATGTGACCGCCACTCTGCTGCACGATTCCGTATACCGTCGCCAAGCCGAGCCCTGTTCCTTTCCCGACCTCCTTGGTGGTAAAGAAAGGCTCGAAGATGCGGGATGCCGTCGCCGCATCCATCCCGGTTCCTGTATCACTCACCGCCAACATCACATAACTCCCCGGTCTAATGGAGGCGTGCTGGGAAGCGTACATCTCGTCTAATCGGACATTGGAGGTTTCCAGAATAAACCGGCCGCCGCGCGGCATCGCATCCCGGGCGTTCACCGCGAGGTTGATGAGGATCTGATCGAGCTGGCCGAGGTCCGCTTCCACGACGGCGGAGGCAGAGCGCGGTAAAACCGCAATCTCAACGTCGTCCCCCATCAACGGGCGCAGCAGGCGGACAGTCTCCTTCAACCGCTCGTTCAGGTCAAGCAGTTGCAACTGCACTTTCTGTTTCTTGCTGAAAGCCAGCAGTTGACGCGTCAGGGCAGAGCCCCGGTCGACCGCCTTGCGGATGTTGCCGATGTAATCTCCAGACTCCCCAGCGCGCGTCGATATGGGACCGAAGCAGTTCGGTACACGCCATAATAATGCCGAGAATATTGTTAAAATCGTGAGCTAGTCCGCCTGCCAAACGCCCGATAGCATCCATCTTCTGCGCTTGTCGGATGTGCTCTTCTGCTTGCTTTTGCGCGGTGATGTCGCGCGAAATCGCCGAAGCGCCCACAGGATTTCCCACCGCATCGCGAATCGGAGAAATGCGGATGGAAACATCGACCTGACGTCCGTCTTTGGTTACCCGGATTGATTCATAATGCTCGATACTCTCGCCGCGGCGGACGCGTTCCAGAATTCGAGGAATCTCGTCAACATGATCTTTCGGCGCCAGCATGCGAATCGATTTTCCGACCGCTTCTTCGGCCGTGTACCCGTACAGTTTTTCGGCGCCTAAATTCCACGTAAGAATCGTGCCTTCGAGGTCTTTGGCGATGATGGAGTCTTCCGACGAGTCAATGATTGAAGCAAGGCGCCCGCGGTATTCTCCGATCTCTTGCGTAGTCCGGCGATTAAGTTCTTCGTGCGCGCGCCGCAAATCTTCCTCAATGCGTTTACGGTCCGAGATGTCGCGGATGGCGCTGAGTACGAGAATTCCGTGGCTAGTCGAGACCGGGCTTAAGCTGATCTCCACCGGGAATTCCGACCCGTCACGGCGTCGACCGTAGAGGTCGAGCCCAGCCCCCATGCGTCGCGTCTTGGGTTCCGTGGCGAACTGATCCCGATACTGATGATGGTCGGGACGATAGCGCTCTGGCACCAGTACTTCAATTTTCTGGCCCAGCAGTTCTTCCCGCGTGTATCGAAAAAGCTCTTCGGTCTGGGGATTGATCTGGACGATGGTGCCGTTCTTATCGACGGCGACAATTGCATCGGGAATTGCCGCCAGGAACTCCTGGGAGACAAGAGTTTCGGCCATGCCCTTGAAGGCGCGTTGTGACGTCGACAGATCCTTTTTTCGCGGAGCTCCCACCTACCCCCCAGTCATCGTCATTGCCACTTACTCTATGTGGGAATGAATGGCAAGTAAAGCCGGCTTGTGGGTCAGTTAGCTTGTCATCGGGAGCAAGCGGTTCTTGCGCAGCGAGGGATCTGGGCTATCCGCGCGAAGCGTCGCGTACTTTGCGACGCATAAACGCGCGCTCGGATCGCATCCTTATCGAACTGACCCACCATCCGGCTTGCGCGGGGTGATAACATCTTTTCATCCTACACATCTATATGTTCGCTTCCGCGGACCTTAAGTGTCAGGAGTCGAGGTGATTGTGCACTCTGCTTTGACACGGCGCCTACGTATGCACGCCGCGATCTGCCTTCTTATGCTGGCGGGCCTCAAGGTTAACGGCTCCGCGCGCGAACCGGCCCCGCGAAAGACCGATCCGTTGCTCGCGACCATGCAACAAGAATTGCACCGCGCTCAACAGAACCTTGGCAAACTGGATCCCGCCCCCTATTTCCTGAGTTACTCCGTCTACGATGAGAGCCTTACGCTTGCGGTCGGAAGTCAGGGTTCTTTATTCACCTCAACTCACCTTCGCAAGCGTTCGGCCAGTGTGATTGTCCGCGTTGGCAGTCCCGCCCTCGACAACACGCACGGCGAGAATCGTACGTCCGCCATCAATTCAGGGACGCTGCCTCTCGAGAATGATTCCGACGCGACGGCGCGGGAATTCTGGCGCCTCACTTACGAGGAATACCGCAAAGCATCTCGAGCCTATCTGAACGTAAAGACGAAGACGCAGGTGAACGCCCAGGAAGAAGATACCTCTGCCGATTTTTCACAAGAAACTCCACAGTCTTATGACGACGCCACTCGCGCCGAGAATTCGCCCGAACAGGCCGAACTGGAGGGCCTGGTGCGCCGTTACTCAGCTTATCTCCGCAAGTATCCCGAGATCTATTTATCTACCGCGGTGGCGACCGCCCAGAAATCCCTGCGCTATTTCGTTTCCAGCGAGGGCAGCGTTGTGGTCACTCCCAGTACAGACGTGAGGCTTTTCATTGAAGGCTCGACCCGTGCCGACGACGGAATGGACTTGATCCGGGTCGAAACATTTCAGGCCGAGGCGCTCAATCATCTGCCATCGGATTCGGACATCGCGGTGCGTGTCGAAAAGATGGCCGCGGACCTGAAGGCCTTGCGGTCCGCGCCACTAGCCGAGCCCTATGACGGCCCTGCGTTGCTTTCGGGACGGGCGGCCGCAGTCTACTTCCACGAAGTCCTTGGCCATCGCCTGGAGGGTCACCGCCAACGCGGCGAAAAGGAAGGCCAGACTTTTACCAAGAAGGTGAACCAACAAGTCTTGCCGCCATTTCTCAGCGTGGTCGACGACCCCACTCTGGCGACCGCAAATGGCACCGAACTGGCGGGCTGGTATCAATATGACGACGAAGGAATGCCGGCAGAGCGGACCGTGTTGATCAAAGACGGCGTCCTCAAGAGCTTTCTGATGTCGCGCATGCCCATTAAAGACTTCACCCGATCCAACGGACACGGGCGGGCGCAATCCGGGCTGATGCCGACCGGGCGACAGGGCAACCTGATCGTCAGTTCCACCCAGAATGTCAAAGACTCTGAACTGCGTCAGAAACTTATTGACGAAGTGAAGAAACAAAACAAGCCCTACGGCCTTTACTTCGAGGATATTCAGGGAGGATTCACGCTGACCGAGCGAAGAATGCCGCAGTCATTCGAGGTGCTGCCAGTTCTGGTGTGGAAGGTCTATCCCGATGGGCGTCCTGACGAACTCGTACGAGGAGTGGACATCGTTGGCACCCCGCTCGGCGCGCTGAGTCGAATCATAATGACGGGAGATAAAGTGGCAGTGTTTAACGGAGTCTGCGGAGCTGAGTCAGGAAGCGTGCCGGTCTCCGCAGTTGCTCCCGCCATGTTGTTCTCGGAAATCGAAGTCCAGAAACGGGCGCACTCCCTGGCGCGACCGCCAATTCTTCCTCCACCGGGTTTCGAAAGCACACCAGCAACGCGAACCCTGACGACCGGAGGGCAGAGATGACGCGGTCACTATTGAAGCGGAGGCTGGCTTCGTGGGCATTGTTGATGGTGCTTGCCGGCGTGGCTTTTGGACAATCGACCAAGTCGACAGCGAATGACGATTTAGTGTTGCAGGCGATGCAGACGGAAATGCAACGCTCCAAAACCCAACTCAAAATGGAAGGGATGAGTGCGCCCTACTACATCGATTACCGGGTAGTCGATTCCGACGAGTTTGCCGCAGAAGCCGCCTACGGCGCGCTGCGAACATCCGTGCGCGCGCGTTTTCGAGTTCTACGCGTCGTGGTTCGAGTCGGTGACTACAAGCAGGACAGCTTCTTTGGAGAGGGCGAGGGCGACGTGGAACTGATGCCCCTCGACGAAGACCTGCTGGCGCTTCGCCATCAACTCTGGATGGCCACGGATAAAGCCTACAAGTCGGCGAATGAGGCCCTAACGGCGAAGCAGGCCCAACTCAAGCAACTGACGATTGACCAGCCGGTCGACGACTTCTCCCGGGCAGATGCCGTTCAGCACCTTGATCCGCTCTCCAAACTCGACTTCGATCCGGCCCCCTGGCTCAAGATGCTTCAGGATGTTTCAGGAATCTACAAGAGCGATCCAAAAGTCGAGAGCTTCGATTCCTCGCTCCGATTTCAGGCTATCAACCGCTATTTTCTCAACTCGGAAGGGACCGTTTTGCGGGGCGGCCGAACCTTCTACGAGGTCCATATTTCTGGAAGCACGCAAGCGGATGATGGCATGCGCCTTGATCGCTCGCACGGCGAAGTCGCAGCCGAGCTGAAAGATTTGCCTTCCCCACCGAAAATGATGGCAGAAGCTACGAAACTGCTGGGCACACTCAAGCAGTTGCGCGAGGCTCCGCTGGCTGACGAGGAGTACCGCGGTCCAGTGTTGTTCTCGGTTGACGCCGCATCTTCAGTCTTTATTGATCTGGTTGGAGATAACGTTCTCGGCCTAAAGCCTCCTCTAGGGCAGCCCGCCCGTACCAAGGGCGCCTGGGCCACGAGTTATCAGAGCCGAGTGCTCCCTGATTTTGTCTCTGTCGTCGACGATCCAACTCAGTCCTCGATCGACGGGAAGGTTTTATTCGGTCACTACGAATTTGACGACGAGGGAGTGAAAGCCTCCACCGTCTCGCTGGTCGACAACGGAAAACTCGTGAACTACCTCTTGGGCCGCGAGCCCATTCGAGGCTTTCCCACTTCGAACGGTCATGGCCGGGCCAAGCCCCCCAGCAACTATCCTGGGCCGAGCCTGGGAAACTTGATCATTCGTTCGTCAGAAGGAGTTTCGCGCGACCAGCTAAAGAAGAAACTGATCGAGCTATGCCAGCAGCGCGAATTGCCGTATGGCTACTACGTGGAAACACTCGGTCCACAGAAAACTCCGCGCCTGCTCTACAAGGTGTGGGTCAAGGACGGGCGCGAAGAATTAGTGCGCGGCAGTATTTTTGGCGATCTTGACACTCGGACACTCCGCAACGATCTCGTCGCTACAGGGAATGAACTTGAGGTCGCGAACTTCGTGTTGAACGTGCCTCACAGCATCGTCAATCCGGCGATCCTGTTCGACGAACTGGAAGTGAAACGAGCAAACCAGAACAAAGAGAAGCTTCCGGACTATCCTCCTCCGCCTCAGTCTACTCAGGCTTCAGGAAAATAGCCCCAAGCGGAGGCAGTGTCAGGCTTAGCGAATAGTTCCTTCCGTGCTCGGGCACTGCCTCAGCCATGCATCCGCCGGCATTTCCCATCCCGCTTCCGGCATATTCGGCTCCATCGCTGTTCAGCAGTTCCCGCCAATATCCCCCTAGCGGCACTCCCACGCGATATTTCAGGCGAGGGATCGGAGTGAAATTGCAAACCACTACAACCGTGTCTTTGGGATTTTTTCCTTTGCGCAGCAATGAGATCACGCTCGCATTGTTATCGTTACAGTCGATCCATTCGAAGCCCTTGGGATCGTTGTCCAGTTCGTGCAGCGCGGGTTCTTCCCGGTAAACGCGGTTCAGTTGCTCCATCCACAGCTGTACTCCGCGGTGCACAGGATATTGCAGAACATGCCATTCCAAGCTGAGATCGTGTCCCCACTCTCGCACTTGCCCGAATTCGTCCCCCATAAACAACAGTTTCTTCCCCGGCTGCGCATACATGTAGGCAAACAGCAAACGCAGATTGGCGAACTTCCGCCACTCGTCACCGGGCATCTTGCCGACCAGTGAACCCTTGCCGTGCACAACTTCATCGTGCGAGAGCGGCAAAACAAAATTCTCCGTGAAGCCGTACAGCATGCGGAAGGTCAGCAGGTTGTGATGAAACTTGCGGTGAATGGGATCGTGCGAGAAGTAAGAAAGCGTATCGTGCATCCACCCCATATCCCACTTCAGCCCAAAGCCAAGCCCTCCGATGTAAACCGGCCGCGAGACCATGGGCCACGCCGTCGATTCCTCCGCGTAGGTCTGAATGTCGGGATGTTCTTTGTACGCTTCCAGATTGAACTGCCGCAGAAAATCGATGGCTTCCAGGTTCTCGCGTCCCCCGAACTGGTTAGGAATCCATTCACCTTCCTTGCGCGAATAATCGAGATAAAGCATCGACGCTACCGCATCGACTCTCAACCCATCGGCATGATACTTGTCGAGCCAGAACATCGCACTCGATAGCAGGAAACTCCGAACCTCATTGCGTCCGTAATTGAAGATGTGCGTCTTCCAGTCAGGATGGAAGCCTTTGCGCGAATCCGCGTGCTCAAACAAGTGCGTGCCGTCGAAATAGGCGAGGCCGTGTCCGTCAGAAGGGAAGTGCGACGGAACCCAATCGAGAATTACACCGATGCCACGCTGGTGCAAATAGTCCACCAGGTACATGAAATCCTGTGGCGTGCCGAAGCGAGCGGTCGGCGCGAAGTACCCGGTCGTCTGGTATCCCCACGAACCATAAAACGGGTGTTCCATGATCGGCAGCAATTCCACATGAGTGAAGCCCATCCGCACCACGTAGTCAGCCAGGCGCGGTGCCGTCTCGCGATAGCTTAGGGGCCGGTTGTGCTCCTCGGGTACTCGCATCCACGATCCCAAATGCACTTCGTAGATAGAAATGGGCGCGCGCAACGAATTCTTCGCGCCGCGTTTTTCCATCCAGTCCGCATCCGACCATTGGTAATCGAGATCCCAAACTACCGAAGCTGTTCGCGGCGGCTTCTCATGCCAAATTCCGAATGGATCAGCCTTATCTCCGATGTGGCCGTGATGCAACGAGGCGATACGAAATTTGTAGAGCGACCCTTTACCAACCCCCGGAATGAAACCCTCCCAGATGCCAGAACTGCCACGCGGATAGTTTTGTGCGCCCCCGGCGTCCAGTGATTGAAACTGCCGATGACTGAAACTTCGCGCGCATTGGGAGCCCACACGCCGAAACAGGTCCCGGCTTCTCCGCCATCGGTCGTCAGATGCGCACCTAATTTTTCGTGAATGCGATAGTGGGTGCCTTCGTTGAAAAGGTGCAGATCTTCCGGACCCAGAAGGCTAACGTCTCTGCGCACCGCAGTGGAGTTGGTGGTTTCAATCTTCATCTTCGGACCTTAGTGTACCGGAAGCCGCCCCGATTTTGCCTTGCCGCGACCTTCGTTCCGCGCCTTACTTCCGCGCCACATGCTATTCTGCCTGTTCGCCCGGTCTCGGCACTTTCCGGGGAGACTCTTCTCGATGCCCGTCCTCCGCGTCATAGTTCTGTGGCACCAGCATCAACCCTTTTACAAGGACTTGGTCACGGGCGAATATCGCCTGCCCTGGGTCCGCCTGCACGCCCTCAAAGACTATTACGGGATGGTGAAACTGCTCGATGAGTTTCCTCAGGTTCATCAAACTTTCAATCTCGTCCCTTCGTTGATCACCCAGATTCAGGATTACGTTGCAGGAACCGCTCAGGATCCATTTCTCCAGGTCGCCGCCAAGCCCGCGAAAGATCTGACTCCGGACGAGCGCCGCTTTGCTTTGCAGTATCTGTTCCAGGCTAACCCGGTCAACATGATCGGCCGATACCCCCGCTACCAGGAATTGTGGGAGCGCTTTCGCGCCACGGGCGATCATCCCGAACGAGCAGAGAAATATTTTCAGCCGCAGGACTTTACCGATCTACAAGTCCTCTCGCAGATCGCATGGTTCGACGAGTTCTTCCTTGACGAACCCGAAGTTGCCGCGCTGGTAAAGAAGGGAAGGAGTTTCTCGGCCGACGACCAGCGCTTCGTGATCGCAAAAGAACGGGAACTGCTCGCCAAGGTGTTGCCCGCTCACGCTGACGCCGCCAAGCGCGGAGGCATTGAGATCTCCACCTCGCCCTTCTACCATCCCATATTGCCGCTGGTCGCCGACACCAACATGGGCGCAGTCTCATCCCCAGGACTGCCGCTGCCGCAGAATCGCTTTCGACATCCCGAAGACGCCCGCGAGCAACTTCTCCGCGGCCTCGATCTGCATGAGAAGGTGTTCGGCGTCCGTCCGCGTGGTGTATGGCCGTCCGAGGGCAGTGTTTCCGAGGAGGTTCTCGGCATTGCCCAGAGCCTCGGTGTGAAGTGGATGGCGACCGATGAAGGCGTCCTCGGCCGCAGCCTCGGCACATTTTTCTCGCGCGATGGCGAGGGACGCCTGCCACCCGCACATGCCGAGAAGCTCTATAACATTCATCGTTTCGAAAACGCGCAGACCGCGATGCACCTGATTTTCCGCGACCACACCATCTCAGATCTGGTGGGTTTCGTCTACTCCGGCATGCCCGCCGGCGAGGCTGCGCAACACCTCATCCATAACATTAGGAGAGCCGCGCAACCCGTTCTGGAAAAGGGCCGCGACGCCGTGGTCCCCATCATTCTCGATGGTGAGAATGCCTGGGAATACTATCCCCGCTCAGGCCGCGAGTTCCTGCGCCGATTTTACGATGCCCTGCAGAAAGAGCCGGGAATTGAAGGGGTCACAGTTTCAGAGGCTATCGAGCGCCACAAGGAGCCGGCAAAACTCACGTCCCTCGTACCCGGCTCATGGATCAACGCCAACTTTAACGTATGGATCGGCGCTCCCGAAGACAACAAGTCCTGGGACTATCTCTTTCACGCCCGCAACTTCTACGCGCAAGCCGCCGCCCGCGCCAACGAGATGCAGCGCGCCTTGGCGTTCGAAGAACTCCTGATCGCCGAAGGCAGCGACTGGAACTGGTGGTATGGGCCGGAACATCACTCCGCCAACGACCGCGAGTTCGACGAGCTTTACCGCAAGCATCTTTCAAACGTCTACCAGGCGCTTGGAGCCACGCCGCCCGACTATCTCGCGCAACCCATCATCGGAGGCGTCGTGCGGCCGTCGTTCATTCCGCAGACTGCCTATATCCATCCCCGTGTTGCCGCCGACATGATTCGCTATTTCGAATGGATGGGCGCCGCGATCTATACCTCCGATCACCGCTCCGGTTCGATGCACGGCAAGCAGTTCCTGCTCGACTCGGTCTATGCGGGAATCGATGCGACCAACGTCTACGGACGCCTCGACTTCGGCGGGGGCGTGCCCGACATCGACTTCGAGCTTGTCGTGAATCTGGAGTCGTGGCCGGATCACGCGACGCGGCCCCGGCGTGCGTTGCGCCTGGATGCGGAAGTCCATCAGCAGAAACTAATGGCGTGGAGCGTCAAGGTCGACGAGGAACATACGGCGCTGGCCACCTCAGATCAGCCCGCGGAAGCGCTGGCGGTTGTGGTCAAGAATTTCGAGTTCAAGATTCCGCTGTCATGGTTACTGGCCGCACCCGTCAGTTCCGCGAATGCCGACACCAAAAGCGGTGTCACCCGCAAGCTGCGCCTGCGCTTCAGCCTCTGGCAGAATGGATTGCCCGTAGACGCCTTGCCGGTCGAAGGCTGGATCGAACTGCACCTGCTCACCGAAGACGAACTAGCCGCGCTCGCCTAAGCAGATTCAAATGAAGAATTGCCGGCATCCCAACACCGACGTCTGAATACTTTTCTTAACCCTGACGTCATCCCGAGCGTAGCGAGGGATCTGGCGTGCAGTATCGGTGCACCGCACAGCGGAAGGATTCACGCTTTCAGAATCGTAGACGCCCCAGGCCTCTGCCTGACTCAGCACGTCCTCCTTGCCCATAATCGCTTCTGTCGTTAGCAAGCGCAGGAAAGACGCGCATCGTCATCCAACTGCTGAAACCAGCCTCGAGCAAGGGGATGGTGAACGTGACCTTCGTAGTTCAGAGCCAGCCAAACGTTCACGTCAGGGGAAAGGAATGATTTCGAAGATTTTGGCATTGTCCAGCCGAATAGTTCCTGGTCGCTTTGATCGCACTAACGGGACCGTGCCGGGCCGGGCCGGGCGTTTGGGAGCGCCACTCAGTTCGATCTGAATGCCGCGGAGAATCAATTCCTCGACCGGACGTCCTTCACTGGCTGATTTGCTCTTGAGTTCGCGATAGAGAGAATCCGGAATGTCGATGATTGTGCGCACAGTCAAAATCTGCCATGTTTAAGGCTGATTGTAAACTCCCAACAAAAAGCCGGAGAGACGCATCTCTCCGGCTCATTTGACTAAAGATATCCTGAATCTACTGCCCGCTCGCCTCTGTCGTAAGCGCCAGCGGACGGCTCAGCTCCAGCGTCAACTCAGTTCCAGAAGGCAAGGTCGCTGAACGGTGTTGCACCAGCCAATGCGTTACCGTCGCGCCCGCGCCGACAGCCCCGCCAATCAGTACACCCGGACCGCCGCCGATCAATCCCCCGACCAGCATGCCTCCGCCGGTGCCCGCACCAACTTCAACCAGCGTCCTTTTGTCGTGGCCGCTGCCCTTGAACTGACCTTCCACGTTCACGTCAGTTCCGTGACCGAGGTTCGTGTCTACCACTGGTGCGTTCAGCATGAAGTGTTCGCCATTGGGCAGAATCAGCGTCTCGGGAAACAGTCCAATCGTCGGCTTGCCCGCGATGCGCCGCGGTTCGCTGACTTTGGTGACTCGTCCCTGTACCGTCGCGCCCGCCGGAATAACCGTCTTTCCGCCAAGCAACACCGCTTCCATCACTTTTCCGGAGAAGGGATCGCCTTCTTTATTCGAAAATGTGCTTAGAGTTGTTTCCAGTTTCACCCTTAACGCCGTGCCTGCGGGAACAGAAATGTTGTTCTGCGCTACCGCCGCCAGCGTCAGTAAGATCGTGCAAACCAGTGTTGCCAGTTTTTTCATTCGCGCCTCCTGAAATTTTGGCCTCTAAATCTGCAATCTCTTCAGAGCGTCGATGACTCTCTCGATCGGCGCTCGATCCATCTGGCTGTCGCCGCGATAGATGTATGCCAGTTTCCTGTCCTGTCCTACGAGCAGCGTCGCTGGGTGCGCGATGTTGATCGCATCTTTTCCGAAACGGTGATACAGCCCATAAGCCTTAGTCACCGCACGGTCTTCATCCAGCAGGAAGGGGAAACTCACCGGATGTTTCTCCAGAAACTTCGCCGGCTTCCACACTCCGTCCCCTTTTTCCGCTGCGATGTAGACCAGTCCTGCCTTGTCCTGCTCCATCTCCGCTACCAATGGCTCAAACTGGGCCATGCGTTTGACGCAGTTCGGTCACCACGTCCCGCGCAAGAATTCGATAACAACTGGGCCTCGTGTCAGCGATCCTGACAGCGACACGATCCCGTCCCGGTTTGCCGCAGGAAGCAGGAATTCCGGAGCCCTATCACCGACTTTCAACGTTTCGGTGTGATCTAACATCTCTTTTCGACTGTAAAGCAGCTACGAAGCGGGAACAATAAGCGAACACGAAAGGGAACCAAGCGAGATACCAGCCGATGAGATCGTGTGGAGCGGGCGCCCTCGTGAGCCTGCCCTGAGCGGAGGCGAAGTGCTTACTCGCGAAGCGACGTCAGAAAATTGCCCGCCACGTTTATGGGAACTTGCTTTTTGAGAACGTCCGGTGGGACCGAACCCACGATCCATAAGCTCCGTAGGAGCGGCTGCCAATAGCCCGGCGCTTCAGCGCCGGGGAGAGTGGAACATTCGATCAAGTCCCGGAGGGACGATTGAAGTTCTCACACAGACTCGTAAGCGCCGGGGCCAGAGCCTTCATCGCATCAGCCGCAAAGCGGCGCAAGAATACAGCCCACGGCGTAAGCCCTGGGAAAAGGCGCGACATGAGCTAGCCCCGAAGGGGCGAAAGACATATCACGATATTGAAGAGAACCTCCGCATTGTGACATCCGACCCTGACGCCCCGACGCTCCTCCGATATAATCGCGTGTTTCGGAGCAGCCAATGGCCAGAACTTATACCGGCACCGGATATCTCACCGGTCGACGTCTCACCTTCCGGCCAGACGCTCCAACAATCCAGGTTGATGACAATACAAAATTCATAAATCTCGAGAAGGACGACAAACACGCCATGATCAATATCGGAGATATCCACGCGCGCGAAGTACTCGATTCCCGCGGTAATCCCACTGTCGAAGCTGAAGTCACACTCGCCGACGGCACCGTCGGCCGCGCCATCGTTCCCAGCGGCGCATCCACCGGCGAGCACGAGGCCGTCGAGCTGCGCGACGGCGACACCAACCGTTTCATGGGCAAGGGTGTTTTGAAAGCTGTCGAGAACGTCAACGGCGAAATCGCCGACGCCCTTGCCAACATGGACGCCTCCGAGCAGCGCGCCATCGATCAGAAGATGATTGAACTCGATGGCACTCCTAACAAGGCTCGCCTCGGCGCAAATGCCATTCTCGCGGTCTCGATGGCCACCGCCCGAGCAGCCGCCGCCGAGTACGGTCTGCCGCTTTATCGGTATCTCGGAGGCGCAGGCGCGAACGTGCTTCCGCTGCCCATGATGAATATCCTCAACGGCGGAGCCCACGCCGACAATAACGTCGACTTCCAGGAATTCATGGTGATGCCAGTGGGCGCGCCATCGTTCTCTGAAGCGCTCCGCTGGGGTGTCGAAGTCTTCCACACATTGAAAGGCGTTCTGAAGAAGCGCGGTTATAACACGGCGGTCGGTGACGAAGGCGGCTTCGCTCCTTCGGTGAAATCGAACGTCGAAGCCATAGAGGTCGTTCTCGAAGCCATCACGCAAGCTGGATACAAGCCCGGCGAAGAAATCGCCATCGCCCTCGACCCCGCTGCCAGCGAGTTCTATCAGGACGGCAAATACGTTTTCAAGAAATCCGACAAGTCGGCCAAGAGTTCCGACGATATGGTCCGCTTCTGGGCGAAGTGGGCGAACGATTACCCGATCGTCTCGCTCGAGGACGGCCTGGCAGAAAACGACTGGGAAGGCTGGGGGAACCTGACGAAAGAACTCGGCGATAAGATCCAACTCGTCGGAGACGATCTTTTCGTGACGAACGTTGAATTCCTGCAGGAAGGAATCGATAAACACGTTGCCAATTCCATCTTGATCAAAGTCAACCAGATCGGAACGGTCAGTGAAACGCTAGACGCCATCGACCTCGCGCGCCGCAATAGCTATACAAGCGTCATCTCGCACCGCTCGGGCGAAACCGAAGACGCCTTCATCGCCGATCTGGCGGTCGCCACCGGAGCAGGCCAGATCAAGACCGGCTCCGCCTCCCGCACCGACCGCATCGCGAAATACAATCAACTGCTGCGTATCGAAGAAGCGCTGGGGGATTCAGCAAGATTCTTGGGGATCAAAGCACTGAACTACCAAGGACAGGGATGAAGATCAGCATTTGTATTTCTCTGTGGCGAAAAGAATTCTGATCCGTGTAAATCCGCGAAGATCCGTGGCAAAGAAGTTGAGCTAAGAGCTAACAGCTAGGAGCTGCATGCGTCCCAAACCCCTGATCCTCATCATCCTCGACGGCTGGGGATACCGCGCCGAAACCAAAGCCAACGCCATCGCGCTCGCGCACAAGCCGACTTACGACCGTCTGCTGCGCGAATATCCCAACACGCTGATCCACACCAGCGGCAAATTCGTCGGTCTGCCCGACGGACAGATGGGCAACAGCGAAGTCGGCCACCTCAATATCGGCGCCGGGCGCATCGTTCACATGGACAGCACCCGCATCGAGCTCATGATCCAGAACGGAGAGTTCTTCACCAACCCCGTTCTGCTCGATGCCATGAAGAACGCGCGCGCCGGTGGCCGCCGCCTCCATCTGTTCGGCCTGCTCTCCGATGGAGGTGTTCACTCCTACCAGACGCACTTGTACGCGCTCCTGCGCATGGCGAAACAAAATGGCGTTGATCGCGTCTTCGTTCACGCCTTTATGGACGGCCGCGACACCCTTCCCACCAACGGCGCGGGATACATGGAGCAACTCCAGCAGAAAATGCGCGAGTACAACACCGGCAAGGTCGCCAGCGTCAGCGGACGCTACTACGCGATGGATCGCGATCGCCGCTGGGAGCGCATAGCCAAAGCCTTCGACGTCATGGTCTATGGCAATGGAGAAGCTGCGAAATATGTCGATCCGGTGCAGGGCATTAAAGATTCCTACAACAAAGACGTCACCGACGAATTCATCATCCCCTTCGTTTGCGCCGACAATCGCGGAGAACCGCTGGCGACGATTCGCAACGATGATTCCTGCATCTGCTACAACTTCCGCGCCGACCGCGTCCGACAGATCACTCGCGCGCTCGCGCGCAACAGCGGCCTGAACGCAAAAGCCGGAACCGATCTACCCGGCGCGGCCGATCTCGACGCAGTCATCCCCCGTGACAAGGTTCCCAACAATCTGCATTACGTCTGTATGACCCAGTACGACAAGAATTTCTCACTACCCGTCGTCATTCCGCCAGAATCGATGGCCAACATCCTCGCCAACGTCATGGGACAGACCAATCTGCGCAACCTGCGCGTCGCCGAGACCGAAAAGTATGCCCACGTCACTTACTTCTTTAACGGAGGCGTCGAGCAACCTTTTCCCGGCGAAGACCGGGTCATGATCCAATCTCCCAAAGTCGCAACTTACGATCTAAAGCCGGAGATGAGCGCGGCCGGCATTGCCGACGCCGTCGTCAAAGCCACTGAAGATGGCACGTTTGATGTCATGGTCGTGAACTTCGCCAACGCCGACATGGTCGGCCACTCGGGAAAGATCGAGCCTACGGTAAAAGCTGTCGAGACGGTCGATGCCTGCCTGGGCCGCATCGAAAAAGCCGTACGCGCCAAGGGCGGAGCCATGCTCATCACCGCCGATCACGGCAACGCCGAAATGATGATCGATCCTGCAACCGGAGGCCCGCACACCGCGCATACCACAAATCCCGTTCCGTTTATCGTGGTCTCGGAAAATGGCAAGCAGTTCACCCTTCGGCCCGACGGATCCCTGCGCGACATCTCCCCCACAATTCTTGGCATGCTCGGTCTTCCCGAACCCAAAGAAATGACGGGACACGATCTGCGCGTGCCGCTAAAAACTTCTTAATGCTTTTCATCGTTAAAATGTTTTGTCATTCCGAACGAAGTGAGGAATCTGCAGTTTTTCGACGCCGGTCTAGACGCTGCCTCATGAAACTCCTCATCGCTCTCCGCCACCCCTTCGATCTCTGGAACCCTCCAGACTGGGTGCCGGAACGCCTCCGCCGCGAGTTCCCGCAAATCGAAATCGTCCATCTCAAGGATTACGCGGGCCTCGATGAGCAAATCAAAGACGCCGAGGTGGTTGTCGCCTGGTCGCTGCGTCCGCAGCAAGTGAAATCGGCGGCGAATCTACGCTGGGTCCACTCCACCGCCGCTGCTGTACACCAGTTAATGTTTCCCGAGCTCGTCGACAGCGACATTATTCTGACAAACGGCCGCGACGTGCATGGCCCGGTGGTGGCAGAGCACGTCATCGCACTGATCTTTGCCCTCGCCAAACGGATCCCTCAGGCCGTCCGCTTTCAACAACAACACGTTTGGGGACAAACAACCCTCTGGGATACGCAGCCTCGTCCCCGTGAAATCGCTGGCGCGACGGTCGGCTTCGTGGGACTCGGCAGTATCGGGAGCGTCGCTGCAAAACATGCCGCCGCCCTCGGCATGCGCGTCATCGCCTCGCGCGAGCATCCTGACAAACCCAAGCCACCGAGCGTAGAGGCAGTCTTCTCGCCGGACGACCTTCATCTCCTGCTGGGCGAGTCCGACTACGTCGTCCTCGCCGCTCCGGTCACGCCGAGAACCCAACATCTGATGGACGCGAAACGCCTCTCCCAGATGAAGCCTGACGCCTACCTCATCAATGTTGGCCGTGGCTCGCTCGTCGACCACGCTGCGCTCGCCGTGGCTTTGCGCAATCAATCCATCGGCGGCGCCGCCCTCGACGTCTTCGACAAGGAGCCCCTGGCCGCCGACTCTCCACTCTGGGACCTCGAAAATCTTCTCATTACCCCTCACACCGCAGGCCTCACGGAAAAACTCTGGGAGAGAAACTACGCCTTGATCGCAGAAAACCTGCGCCGCTACCTCGCCCAGGAACCGCTGCTAGCAATCGTCGATAAGAAAAAGGGATATTGACGACGCTCCTTCTGTAGAGATAATGCCGTCATCCCGAGCCCGAAAGGGCGAGGGATCTGGCGTGCAGTGCCGCAGACCTCGCCAAAGCCGCAATACTCCAACCTTATGCCGTCCTTCAGCGCTGCAGACCTCCATTGACACCCAACCCCTCTGCCCATACGATTTCCGGACGGTCTCTCCATGATTGGGCAAACGGTTGCGCATTACAAAATAATCGGTAAGCTCGGCTCCGGCGGCATGGGTGTCGTCTACGAGGCGGAAGACCTCAAACTGGGCCGCCACGTCGCCCTCAAATTCCTCCCCAAGGACTTGGAAAACGACCAGCAAGCTCTCGACCGCCTGCAGCGTGAAGCCCGTTCCGCCTCTGCTCTGAATCACCCCAACATTTGTACGATTTACGAGATCAACGAATTCGAAGGCCAGCACTTCATCGCTATGGAGTTGCTCGAAGGCATGCCGCTCGATCAGAAAATCGGCGGCAAACCTCTCGCTGTGAGTCAACTTCTCGATCTCGCGATCCAGATCAGCGACGCGCTCGACGCCGCCCACGCGAAACACATCCTGCATCGTGACATCAAGCCGGGAAACATTTTCATCACCAATCGCAGCCAGGCCAAAATTCTCGATTTCGGTTTGGCCAAGCTGGCTCCAGGACACAAAGCCCTCGACACCGACGACGCGACCGCGGCTACGCTTGCGACCCACTTGACCAGTCCGGGCATGGCCGTTGGCACGATAGCGTACATGTCTCCGGAACAGGCGCTAGGAGAAGAACTCGATCCACGTTCTGATCTTTTTTCCTTCGGCACTGTGCTTTACGAAATGGCATCCGGCGTTCAGCCCTTTAAGGGAGCGACGTCTGCCGCCATGTTCGACGGCATTCTGCACCGCGCACCCGTTCCTCCCGTGCGCTTGAATCCGAGTCTGCCCTCCGAACTCGAGCGCGTCGTCTCCAAGTTACTCGAGAAAGATCGCGATCTCCGCTACCAGAGCGCTGCCGAGCTGCGCAGCGATCTCAGGCGGCTGAAGCGCGACACGGAATCCGCCCGCGTGCCCATCGCCACGCAGCAGCCTGATGCCATTCCCGCGCCCGTCACGCCCCCAGCTTCATCGCGCGCCACAAAGATCACTCAGGAAGCGGGAGATCATAGACTCGGTGTTGGTGTCATCGGCCTCGTGGCCGTCCTGCTTCTCGCAGGCGCAGGCTATGGAGTCTACGCTTTTCTCCACCGTGCCAAGCCAGTGCCTTTCCAGAGCATGAACATCAGCAAGCTCACTGACACGGGCAAGGCCTTCATGGCCTCCATCTCTCCAGATGGAAAATATGTGGTCCACGTCGCGCAGGATCACGGCCAGCAGAGTCTCTGGATCCGCCACATCGCCACCGGCAGCAATGCCCAGATCATTCCCCCAACCGATGCCAATTACACTGGTGTCACGTTTTCACCAGATGGCAGCTACGTCTATTTCGTCCGCATTGAGAAAGACAATCCTTCGGTCGGCCAGCTTTATCAGGTCCCGGTCCTCGGAGGGACGCCTAAACGGATCATCACTGACGTCGACTCGCACATCAGCTTTTCACCCGACGGCCGCCGCTTCGCTTTTCGTCGCGATGCCTCGACCGACGGGTCCAGCACCATCTTCATTGCCAATGCCGACGGCACCGGCGAACAGAAACTCGCCTCTGTCACGCAACCCACATTATTTCAGGGAGCGCCGTCGTGGTCCCCTGACGGAAAACAAATTACGACGATGCGGGTGCTCGGGAAAGAAGGCTTGGGATCGTTGGTGGCCGTCGACGCGTCAAATGGCGCCGTTACTGAGGTCGCTCCGGCCTCTCAGGTCGGCCTTGTCACGGATGCTGCCTGGCTTCCCGATGATTCTGGACTGCTTGTCTCCTACGCCAATCAGAGCACGCGCTGGGATCGCCAGATCGGCTACATCCCTTATCCAACAGGGCAGCTTCGCCGCGTCACCAACGACCTGAATCATTACTCCGACTCATTCAGCGCGACGCACGATGCGCGCTCCCTGGTGACCGTCGCCAGCGAATCCACCAATAACATCTGGGTGATGCCCGTCGACGCTCCTGCCGCACAGGCAACGCAAATCACTTCTGGAGAGGCGGAGGCCTTTGAGCTTAATTGGACTCCCGAAGGCCGCATCGTCAGCGAGCCGCATAGCGATGGCTTCGAGCTGAATTCCTATAAGTCCGACGGCGGCGACAAATCCGTAGTTTTCAAAGACGAGTGGCCGGGACAGAGTCTGTCCGTCTGCGGCGACGGCAATCACATCATTTTTATGTCGTTGCACGCGGGCAATTCCGTCAACATCTGGCGCATCGACGCCAACGGCGGAAACCTCTTCCAACTCACCCAGGGATCGCTCGATCAATCCGCCAACTGCTCGGTTGATGGCAAATGGTTTGTCTACTCGTCGAGCGATGGTGGCAAGTTCACCATCTGGCGCGCCAATATCGACGGGCGTTCGCCGCAACAACTCACCGACATCAGCAGCTACACGCCTACCATTTCTCCCGACGGCAAGTTTGTCGCCTACTTATATGGCGAAGGTGGCGCCGCCGCTTTCAAGTTGAAGATCGCTGTCATTTCGTCTACGGGAGGCGCTCCCATTCATCAGTTTGACGTGCCACCCGGAAAAGATGGCAACCTTCGCTTCACGCCCGACGGCCATGGCATCGCCTATGCCGTGACTGACGATCACGGTGTCGGCAATCTCTGGATGCAACCTCTCGCCGGAGGAGCGCCCAAGCCGATTACCGATTTCAAAGCCGACCGCATTTTCGACTTTGCCTGGTCACGCGACGGGAAACAACTCACCGTCTCCCGCGGCCGCGTCAATCGTGACGTTGTCCTCCTCACCGACACGGGAAAGTAGTTGCGATTCGTATCAGGGTATGGCCCTGCAGCTTCTTTCCCCTACATCTACCCGAAGCCCCGGATTCTGTTCATCCTCGAACCGTCATACCTTATGAATCGGGTGTGAATAAGCATCGGCCCACAACGCACAACATAGGAGGAACAACATGGCTGGAAAAAATACGGCCGTATTCGGCATTTATAAGCATCGCTCCGATCTCGACAACGCGCTGCTCTCCCTCAACGATCAAGGATTCCGTAACGAAGACGTTTCGGTTCTTCTGCCTGAGAACCTGGGCTCCAAGGAACTCGCAACCGTGAAAGCGACCAAGGCTCCGGAAGGCACTGCAACCGGTGTCGCTTCAGGCGCGGTCGTCGGTGGAGCTCTAGGCTGGCTGGCCGGAATCGGTGCTCTCGCAATTCCCGGCATCGGCCCTTTCATTGCCGCTGGACCCATCGTCGCCGCCCTCGCCGGCATCGGCGCGGGCAGCGTCGTTGGAGGCTTAACAGGAGCGCTAGTCGGCTTCGGTATTCCAGAGTACGAAGCCAAGCGCTATGAAGGACGCATTAAAGATGGCGGCAGCCTTCTTCCCGTCCATTGCGACGATTCTGAGTGGGTCAAAAAAGCGAAGGCGACCCTCGAATCTACCGGGGCGGAAGATGTCTCTTCTACCGGAGAGGCCAGCGCCGACTTCGGCAAAAGCGATCGCCCGCTCCCCCGCACCGGCACCTACTAAGAAAACAAGAAACAATGGGACGGGCGTTCGCGCCCGTCCTGCAACAACCCTGTCGGCGTAGTAAAACCTCGGTCATCCTGAGCGAAGCGGGCCTGGAAGACTAATTTGTCATCCCGAGCGGAGCCGGAAGGAGCGAAGCGACTTCCGGCGAAGTCGAGGGACCCGGCGTTCCTTCGCGCTACCACAGACCCATCAGGGAATGTCCACTTCGTTGCAGAGTCCTTCTAAACAACCATCTCGCTTTCCGTCTCTGGACCTTGGTAACTAGAGCGCATCCTCCCGCGGCGAGAAAATAGAAGCTTCATGAACCAGGAGAGCATAGCTAGCCTTCGCGAGAGGGCATTGCGGGTCTACGAGAAGACAAGGATCCGAGCCGCTAAAGTGCCCCTAACCGGATGGGTCGTCGGCGGCTTCGTCTGTTTCGCCGCTCTTCTCATGGCGCTTCATACCGTCATGGTCGCCAAAGATGCTACCCTCCGTCTGAAAGTCCAGCACGCCTTTCGCAGCGCACAACTACAAGTCTGGATTGACGATGACGTGGCCTACTCCGGAAAGCTGACCGGATCAGCTAAGAAAAAGTTCGGAATCCTTCCCGACACCGTGCAGGGAACTCTCTCCGAGACTCTCGAAATCCCTTCGGGCAGCCACAAAGTGAAGGTGCGCGTGACCTCGGACGACGGCAATATTCAGGAAGATACGACCAGCGCCGACTTCGCCCGCAATACCCAGCGCACCCTGTCAGTGGTGGCGCGACGCAGCGATGTCGCCCTTAGTTGGCAGGGAAGTACCGCCAGTGCAGCGGATCCGCCGCCTGCGAGTTCAGGATGGTTCGCGCGCTATGCGAGCACTTTGATGCTGACCGCCGCCGGCTCCATCATCTCAGCCCTCACCGGCTACGCCGTCCGCGAACTCCCGGGCCACATCCGCGCCCGCCAAAGCGCAAAAAATTAACCCCTCCCATCATCTCGAAAAATTAACCTCTGTCATCAAATCACCTCTCCAGGATGCCGATTCGCCTACGCGGCGAATCCAGCGCGATGTAGGGTGGAACTCCGAACTGCCAGAACAAATCCGGCGGGACACTCGAAACTTGGCGCAGGATTATGACCGCACCAGCCTTAAATCGCAACCCGGGCCGCGCGCTTTTGCGATAATAGCGTCGGAGCCTCCGATTGCCTCGATTTCTCCCGCTACTCCTCTTAGGATTTCTCGGTGTTTTCTTCTATCAGGTTCCGCGGACGAGCCCACCCACGTTCTACAAAGACGTTCTTCCCATCGTGCAGCAACACTGCCAGACCTGTCATCGTCCACGCGAGATCGCGCCGCTCCCGTTTGTCACCTACAAGGAAACCAAAGATTGGGCCGATCAGATTCGCGATGCCGTCCGCTCCAGGAAAATGCCGCCTTGGTTCGCCGACCCCTGCTGCGGACACTTCGCCAACGATCCCTCATTAACTCAGCAGGAAATCGACACCCTCACCGCGTGGGCCAACGCCAAGGCTCCCGAAGGCAATCCGCAAGACGCCCCGCCCGCACCTCATTGGACCGAAGGCTGGAACATTGCTCCACCCGATCTCGTTCTTTCCATGCCCAAACCAGTCGCCATCCCCGCGCATGGCGATATCGAATACACCTACGAGATTGCCCCCACCAATTTCACGGAAGATAAATGGATCCAGATGTCCGAGATCCGTCCCTCCAGCCGCTCTCACGTCCATCACGCCGTGGTCTACATCCGTCCGCCCGACTCGCCCTGGCTGCGCGGAGCTCCAGTCGGCACGCCGTTTACAGCATCAAGCTTAGGAGACGAGCACTTGCGCCACGACGCACACTCCACCACCAGCGACATGCTGCTCGTCTATGCGCCCGGCAGCTCGCCCGATCATTGGCCTGACGGCATGGCGAAATTCGTTCCCGCCCATTCCGATCTCGTCTTCCAGATGCACTACACCTCAAACGGGAAAACGGCCACTGATCAGACCAGCGTCGGCATGGTCTTCGCCATAACCAAGCCGCGGCAGCGCGTCGTCACCCTGCAACTCGCTAACGACCACAACGCGATTCCCATTCCTCCCAACACCGATGACTACCGCGTCGAGGTCCACGGCACCATCCCCAATGATGCCGTGCTGCTCAGTTTCTTCCCCCACATGCATCTTCGCGGCAAGAAGTTCGAATACGACATCGTCAATCCCGACAAAACCATCGAGCCGCTGTTAAAGGTCAACTACGATTTCTACTGGCAACTCAGTTATCGTCTCGCCGAACCGCGCCTGCTCAAAGCCGGAACCGATCTTCGCGCCGTTGCCTGGTATGACAATTCCCGCAACAATCCCCACAATCCCAACTCCAACGATCCCGTCCAATGGGGAGACCAGACCTACAACGAAATGATGGTTGGATTCTTCGACCTGGCCATCCCCGCCGACATCGATAAGTGGCAATTCTTCATTCGCCACTAGTACGCTGGGTCTCCTACTCGAAACCTGTTCCTACAATCCGAATCTTCCAATCTCTCGTACTTACTGTGAACCACCGAAACACACTTAAGGAGATTTCACAGTGAAACGAACATTGGCGATCGTACTTCTGGCACTGGCCGCCACATCCGCTCTGGCGGGCTCGAAAAACCCCATGGTGGGCGGACAGGAAATGTACCCCACCAAAGACATCATTGATAACGCGGTCAATTCCGCCGATCACACCACCTTGGTTGCCGCCGTCAAAGCGGCGGGACTGGTGGACACTCTGAAAGGTCCCGGCCCTTTCACCGTCTTTGCTCCCACCAACGAAGCCTTCGCGAAGTTGCCCGCAGGCACTGTCGATACTTTACTTAAGCCTGAGAACAAAGACATGTTGACGAAGATTTTGACTTACCACGTGGTCTCGGGCCGTTGGGGCGCGGCTGAAATCAAGAAGCAGATCAAGGAAGGTCACGGGCAAGCCACATGAAGACTGTCAGCGGCGGAACTCTCACCGCGATGATGCAGGGCGAGAACATCGTCCTCAAAGACGAAAAGGGCGATATGTCGATCGTCACCATCCCCAACGTCTTCCAGTCGAACGGAGTCATTCACGTAGTAGACACCGTCCTTCTGCCCAACTAACACAGGAAGGGCACGATTTCAATCTTGCCAATACAAAAACAAAACCTCAGGGCTTCAGCCCCTGAGGTTTGCTTTTGTCGATTTACAGAATCGCTCTCACTACTCCACCATCCGCACGCAATGCCGCCCCATTCGTAGCCGACGACAAGGGACTGCATACGAACGCTACCAACTCGGCTACTTCCTCTGGCGTCGCAAATCGCTTCAGAAGGGAACTGGGCCGCACGCTGGTAAAGAACTCTCGCTCGATCGTGGCTTTGTCCGTCTGCTCCTTGGCGGCCATCTGATCCAGAAACCCGGTCACACCTTCCGACGCCGTCGGTCCGGGCAACACCGTGTTTACCGTGACGTTCGTTCCCGACGTCGTCTCTGCCAACCCGCGTGCCACTGCCACCTGCGCTGTCTTGGTCATGCCATAGTGGATCATCTCCGCCGGAATCTGCACCGCGCTTTCACTGGAGATAAAAACAATGCGGCCCCAGTTACGCAGCTTCATGCCGGGCAGATAATGCCGGCTCAATCGCACGCCGCTCAGAACGTTCACTTCGAAGAACCGCATCCAGTCCTGGTCTGTGATGTCGGCGAAGGGCTTGGCCTCGAAAATTCCCAGGTTGTTCACCAGAATGTCGGCTTCCGGAAAACGCTCGATCGCCTGCAACGCCCCTGCCGCAGTTCCCAGGTCAGCCGCCAAGCCTTCGACTTTCCGTCCACCGTTCAACTTCTTCAGCGCTTCGTCCACTCTCGCTTGCGTGCGTCCATTCACAATCACCGACGCACCCTCTCGCGCCAACGCCTCGGCGATCGCAAACCCGATTCCCGCCGTCGAACCGCTTACCAACGCACGCTTGTTATCCAGTTGCAGGTTCATGCGCATTCGATGCAAGCGGAACGAAAGAGGTTTCGATACAACTCGCGATGCTAGGCGGACTGGCTCATCCTTGTGATATTGGCTCTTTCTCGACATACCACGAACGAGGGTGCCCCACCCAACGCGGTTTTCGTTGGGTGGGAGGCAGGGAGCCTGCGCCGTGGGGTCTTGTGGGGTGGTTCTTACGTGACTGGCACTGCCTCACCCTGCACAATGCCCATGAGAAAGCGTTGACCCAGCGATCCGCCGGGATGATGAGCGTAACGGGGATGTTACGACAGTTTCGACCTATCCCATCGTGGCGTGGTCCGGCAGTCCCCGTTGGTGTAGCCTCGCATCGTGGATAGACTCCGCAGAAATGAACATCGGAAGATAGTCGCAGTGGTGTGCGGCGTTGTGGCCACGTTCGCCGTCATAAGCCTAATGTGGCTGCTTCGGACGCACTATTTTAATGCCACCAATGCGGGATGGGGCGATCAAGAGCAGGACCGACATCAGTGGTTACTGGGGTGGGGTGTGCGCATTTCATTCGCTCTCACATTGATTTGCGTCGGTGCGATCGCAACACTTTCAAAGCGTGTTCTCATTGCAATCACGGTGGGCACGGCACTGTCCCTTTCGAGCGGACTTGTCGCGTCATGGCTTCCGATGGTCAGTTTCGTTCTAGGATTTCCGGGGGGCGTGGCTGCTTTATACGCATTTGGAGTCCACAACGGCGGCGGATTTGATGTCACTACCTATGCGGCTGTCATTAACGCTATTATTTACAGCGGAATTGGCTTTCTTCTTCTTCACAAGAAAACCCTGCAGTAAAGGTACGCTTCGCTCAACTGGCGAAACCAGGCGTTAACGCTCATTGACCCCACTGGAGTCTTTCGCCCTACAACCGCCTCCATGAGTGTAATCGCGATCGGTGGACTTGTTAGAACTTAACTAACTCAAATACGGCACCGTTTCCCCATAACAGTTCTCATCGGCGTCAGCTGCTGAGGTCCGCTTTAGTACTATGGAGTAAAATTCCTTCACCCCATGCCCACGCTCCCAGCCATCTTCTTCGGACACGGCAACCCCATGAACGCGATCCGTCGCAATTCCTACACCGATCGCTGGACCGCAATCGGCGACGCCACCCCACGCCCCAAAGCCATTCTCTGCGTTTCCGCCCATTGGTATGTTCCGGGTGCCGCCGTCACCATCAACACTTCGCCGCGCACCATTCATGATTTCGGAGGATTTCCTCGCGAACTCTACGAAATCAACTATCCCGCCCCGGGAGATCCTGAACTCGCACGCCGCGTTCAGAAACTTCTCAGCCCGCTTTCTGTAAATCTGGAAGAACGCTGGGGACTCGATCACGGCACATGGTCGGTTCTGTGTCACCTATATCCCCAGGCCGACGTGCCTGTCGTCCAACTCAGCATCGATGAAACGAAACCCGCGTCTTTCCATTACGAGATCGGACAACGCTTGGCTCCGTTGCGCGACGAAGGCATTCTCATTGTCGGCAGCGGCAACCTGGTTCACAACCTGCACACCTACGCTTGGGGAGCCCATGCGGTGGAACCGTACGACTGGGCAGCCCGCTTCGAAAGCGAAGTCCGCGAATTACTGCTCGGCAATCAGCATCGCCCCCTGGTGCACTACGAAACCCTGGGCAAGGACGCGCTGCTCTCCATTCCAACTCCTGACCACTATCTGCCGCTGCTTTATGTCCTGGGAACCGGGAAGCCGTCTGAAGCGATCACTTTCCCGGTAGAGGGCGTCGACGGCGGATCCATCTCCATGCTCGCCGTGCAAATCGGATAAGCACTGATCGTGTGGGGCGAGCGCCCTCGCCCGCCGGGTCGCGTAGAGACGACACAGTTCCTACTGAATTCCCAGCAAAATCCTATACAGCAACAACCACCGCCTCACATTGGTCGTCATCAGGAAATTCTCTTTCACATGCTCTCGTCCGCTTTTTCCCAGCTTCAGCGCGAACTCCGGATGCGTCAGCAAATACCGGATCTGATACGCGCACCCTTCCACCGAATGCACCAGCATTCCCGTTAGTTTGTGAATGATCTGGCTCGGAATCCCGCCCACAGCTCCCGCAATCGTCGGCTTGCCTTTCCACAGTGCCTCAGTCACAGTAAGTCCGAAGCCTTCTTTCAGCGACTTCTGCACGACAATCGTCGAGGCCCGCTGCAATGCGTTGATCTCCAGCGCGCACCATGGAGGTAGATTCAACACGATGATGTCGGGATCGTCTCCCACTTCCGCCATCACTTCCTGCAGGACGAGCGCTCCCTCGGGATCGTCGCTCGCGCCACCGCCGGCCAGTACCAGCTGGAAATCCACATATTTCTTGGCCAGCTTGTAAGCCTGCACCACCCCCACCGGATCCTTCAGCCGGTCGAAGCGCGAAATCTGCGTCACGATCGGACGCGTGCGGTCGACTCCAAAATCGTCGCAAACCTTCTGAACGAAACTGTCTTCCAAATCTTTGTTCTTTTCCGAAAGCGGATCGATGCAGGGATAGAAAAGATATTGCGGAATTCCCAGCCGGCGCGCAAAGGCAGGCGAAGAGAAAATCGCCGCGTCGAAGCGATCGACCATCGGGCGCAGGAATCCCCACACATCCGGATTCGGGTTCGACAGATCGATGTGGCATCGCCAGATCCAGCGCTGGCCCCCGCTTGCTGGTTTTGAATTGATCAGGTCCAGCGGCTGCGGATCGTGAATCACCACCACATCTTCATCGAACCGCATCCGCAGCCGGTTCTGCTCGCCATAGGCGAGAAACACCTTCTGTGCGTCGCGCGTCAGCGTGTACCCGTCACCGTGCAGCGCGTTGTGGAAAGCCTTGGTGACCTCGAAAAAGTCGTTCCCGCCAGTGATTACGTCCCAGCGAGTATTCACCTCCACTTCACTGAGCAGCGGCACCAGGCGGTTCAGCATTTCCGCCACGCCGCCTCCCACCGCTGTCGAGTTCACCATCTTCACTGTCTTACCCCTCAGCGGTACGGCGAGCAGACGCAGTTCGTCGAGCTCCGGACGTCCGACGATGGGCTCGTAGTCATCAAGTTTGGGCGGAGGTGGAGGCACGGGGGGCATCTCAGAAATTCGCGGTTTACGGCGCGCATCGCGTCTGGGTGTCGCACTGGGGGAAACAGGCGAAGTGTGCTCTTCCGTTCGGGTTTTGATACTGTCGATATCCCGTATCTCTGCCATGGTTCCTCGGCCGGTTAGTTGGCGGCGCGTTGAATGATGCGCACGATCTGCTGGCGCACACCTTCCAGGGTTGAAGTGTAAATGTCGATGCGATTCAGTTCAGCCGCCACCGGAGACATCCCCAACTCGCGGTTCAGCCAAACGGAAAAATCATTGGACTCCAGCTTAAGCCGCAGCCGGGCTTCGATGAAGTGGTAATGGATCGAATGCAGGCCCACTTGCTCGATCGCCTTCAGGAATTCCTGCAGGTTGTAGGTGACAAACGTTGTAGGCGTAACCACGGTATGGGACGCGCAAAAGTAAAACGGCTGCCGCGCATTGCGCGTCCCCGCCAAAAGATTCTGCTGCAGGTATCCTTGCAGAATCTCCACAATGCGTTCGCGCAGTTTTGAAATCGAGGTGAACTCCCTCACATCCAGGCTCGCCAGTTGCTCCGCCAGCCCCACCTCGTTGCAATCGACATAGGCCCAGTGCGCAAAATCGTTGGAAAATCCTTGCTGAATAAAGTGATGCTCTTGCAAGGTCCGAAAGGTGTGCTGAAAAATCGACTCGTCCGGGCATCTTCGCATCGCTTCCAGCAACTCATTAAGATTCAACGCTCGCTCGCGCCCGATTCTCAAAAGATGGGCTGCTGAGTTAAAGTGAAATGGGGTGTGCGCCTGCCTGAGGACGCCGGCCGGGGTGGTGTGCGTCGTCATCGGTATCGCTTCCCCTTCGGAAGAGTCATCTGTTCTACATTAAACGTCAGGGGGACCATTGGGTTGAAGCTAATCGCCATTGCTACCGATTTCGACGCTACCTTGGCTACCGATGGCCGCGTCTTCCCCGAAACCATGGCTGCCCTGGGAGAGGCTCAGGCCAGCGGACGCACTTTGATCCTCATCACCGGACGCGAACTGCAGAGCCTGCAAGACGTCTTCCCCCCGTTAGACATCTTCGATCTTGTGGTCGCTGAAAATGGAGCTCTCCTCTATCAGCCCGCCACAAATCGCGAGCGCCTGCTCTGCAAATCCACTCCCAACGGTCTGGTTACCGAACTGCGCCGCCGCGGGGTCAAGCCGCTGTCGGCCGGCCGCTGCATTGTTGCCACGACCGTTCCCCATGACGCCACCGTTGAGAAAACCATCCGCGATCTCAAACTTCGTTGGGACATCATTATGAATCGTGAGTCGATCATGGTGTTGCCTCATGGCATTGACAAAGGCACTGGTTTCGCAGCGGCCCTCGCCGATTTAGGCTTATCCGGAAAAGCGGTCATGGGAATTGGCGACGCCGAAAACGATCATGCCTTCCTCAAGATGTGCGGACTCTCCGTGGCCGTCGCCAACGCCATCCCCGAGTTGAAGAAAGAAGTGCAGTTAGTCACAAAAGGTGAACAAGGCGCAGGAGTTGTCGAAGCCATCAAGAATCTGTTCGCTATCGATCCCTAAAGTGTGCACCTCACGCCACCGACGCCCCCCGGCTCGCTGCCGTCTCCGCCGGAGCGTCCAGTCGCACCGCGCACAAGTCGGCAATCAAATTTCCCGCCCAACGGTAAATGTTGTACTCCTTCACCTCGCGCCGCATTCTGCGCATGCGTTCCGCTCGCTCCTCCGAGGGCATCTCCAGCGCGAATCGGATCGCCTCGGCCGTCTGCTCGATGTCATACGGATTCACCAGCACTGCGTCGGGCAATTCCCGCGCCGCTCCCGTGAAACGGCTCAGAACCAGCACACCTTGCTCGTCGTGCCGCGCTGCCACAAATTCTTTGGCGACCAGGTTCATTCCGTCGTGCAGGGAAGTCACCATGCACAAGTCAGCCGTGCGGTAATAACGTTGGATCTCCTTGTGGCTGTGCTGTCGCTTTAGCAGCACAATCGGTTTCCATTTGCTGGTCTGGAATCGCCGGTTGATCCGTTCCGTCTCCGCTTCCACTTCCACCTGCAAATCGTGATACCGCTTGATTGCGACCGGCTCGGGGCCCCGATCTGCACAAACACAAACTTGCCCTGGACAGCGGATACTTCTCCAGCATCCGCTCAATCCCCAGGAATCGTTCCAGAATGCCCTTTGTGTAATCGACGCGGTCCACTCCAACACCCACGTACGTTGCTTCGACTCCCAACTCGCGCAGAATTTCTCCCCGTTCAGCGTACGGAGACTCTTCCGAATCTTTATCCGCCTCGACGAAATCCACGCTGATTGGGAACGGCTTCACCACCGTCCGATGATCTTCGCGGTTTACCGCGAAATGCTCCCAATCAATCCGCGATTCCAGCGTGCGGTCCACCGTCTGCAGAAAGTTCGTGCAGTGTGCCTGAATGTGGAAGCCAATCAAGTCCGCGCCTAGCAAACCGTCCAGCAATTCCTTCTGCCACGGACAGATCGCGAACGCCTCCGGATTCGGCCACGGGATGTGCCAGAAGATCGCGATCCTCGCATCCGGACGCGCCCGCTTCACCAACCGCGGCAGCAGGGCGAAGTGATAGTCCTGCGCCAGCAGTACCGGCTCCTCTGTACCGCGCATCTCCTCCAGCACCGCTGCTGCGAACTTCTCATTCACCTCGCGGTAATACTCCCAGTCAGATGACCGGAAGATCGGGCGCGTATGCGCGATGTGACACAGAGGCCACAATCCCTCATTCGCGAACCCATAGTAATATCCGTCTTCTTCTTCTTTGGTCAGCCACACCCGCCGCAATGTGTACTTGCCGATCATCCGGAGGCACCCGCAACCGGTCATAGCGATCCACCGTCTCCCGATCCGCATCGCCACTTCCGTGCGCCACCCACGTCCCGTTTGAGGCGCGCAGCACCGGTTCGAGCGCGGTCACCAGCCCGCTGGCCGGAACCATCACTTCGATTTCCTTGCCCTGACGGATATGGCTGTAGGGCTCGCGGTTCGACACCACAAACAGCCGGCTGCCATTGAGCTTGCTGCGGATGTGTACCGACAGCCGGTCCGCGGTCCAAACCGATTCCGCCGCATCCCGCAACTCCGCTTCTTTCTCCGCCGCCGTGCGCGCCGCGTGCAGGCTCTCGGCAAACGTCACCATCTCCTTGGCCAGCGGCTTCAGCAAGTCGATATCCGGCAAAGCCGCGCGGGACGAGGCTCCCACCCGTCCCGTGCGCAAGGCACGCATCCATTGGGCCGCGCGGGCAATGGGGCCGGTGAGGCTCCATCTGACAATGAGAAGGGTAAACAGCGCAATGATCAGCACTTGGATCAGTACCCGCAGGAAACTGACCCTCCAGATATGCCGCGTCTGCACGTCGATGTAGTGCGCGTCATGAACGATGACTAGCGCACCGTCCACGTCGGTCTTGTCTTTCCCGTGCAGCGGCAGGGAATAGATATGCAGCGACGCGCCATCCTGGTGCACGAACTGGCTCTGCGGACTATTGCTCACGATCGCCTGCGCCACCGCGGGTGGGCGCGCGCTCAACGATTGCGGCAGTCCTGACGATACCGCCAGGGGCTCGCCCTTCTCGTTGTAGATCCCGACGCCGATCAGGTGCTCGCGATGCGAGAAGCGGTCGACGATCTTCAGCAGATCGCGCGTCGACTGCTTTTCCACGTACGGTTCGACATTGGCCGCCAGGCTTTCGCCTAGGCCCGCCGTATTGTGTTCGAGCTCCTGCCTCAGTCCGCGTTTCTCAGAGCGCACCTCGTTGTAGGACGACAGCAAAGACACCAGGGTCACGCCTAGGATCAGCGACACGATCAGGCGTAGGCTTAGAAGTCGCATGTCACCTCCGCATGTGGGTGCAATCGCTCGGCTTGCCGAAGGCCGCTCACGCTTCGTTCTCCTCCAATGTGCTGGTGCGGACTCAAGACCTGGGACCGCTCTTAGATGCTCTCAACGTGACGCGCTTTGTATTGGTTGGTAGGTTGAAATCTGCAAGTTCAATGCCGTTTAGGAGGCCAAAAACTCACTGTGCTTTCAACGGCTTAGAAGGCACCTGTGAATGTCACGAATCATGAACAGGAAAGAACTACTCGGCCGATAGGAACCCCGGGTGCGCCTATCTTAACACCTTGCGTTCTGCGACGTTAGGCCACACCCTCGAAACCATTCTCGCGCAGGACGCCGTCAGGCACGTCGAGGTCAGCCACCCTCACCTGTTCGCCCGGCCGGGCGGTCGAGAGCGTGGCGACGGCGCGGGCGATCGATTCCTCATCCACGCCCAGACACCGAATGACCTCTTCCACCTCGGCGATCGCGTTCGGATTGAAGGGAGGCAAAGACGCTCCAGTTCCAATCCCGCCGCGCTCATTCGAACTGCGCAGGTACGAAACCTGGATTCTTCCGGTGTTTGTTTTGTTCACTGTGATCAGAACTTTCATAGTCGCCCCGCAAAATTATCTTACGGTCACTCCATCGAACCAGCAACGAAATCGTAAACAGTCGAATCGAATTCCCAATGAATGGCCGCGGAAAAGTAGCTTTAGACGTCGACTTGGGGGTAGCATTGTCATGAACTGACCCAGGTGTTGTTGTCATGCGTAGATTTGGGTTTGAGAACTGCTGTCCTTATTGCGGCAGTTTTGAAATCTATCGTTCGGAACCGAAGACGTGGCTTGATCGCGCATGCGGGCTTTTGCTCGAACTTGCCAGGTGCCATCGATGCATGCGCCGTCACTATCGTCCATTCTTCTTGCCTGCGCTTGAATACCCCGCCCGATGCGAGAAGAAACCCGCCCAACCTCACGCCAACGACGAACGACGGAAGCGCTCCGCATAGAAGCAGAAAACTATTTCTGCAATAGCCACCAGTGACAACGGTCAAAACCATCTTCCTTATCCCAATATCCCGTACGCACTACTTGAGTTCAGGAACGGTCTCCTGATAAAGAGAGAGGTAATTGCGCTTCCACAATAAGCCCTGCTCGCCGCGATAGGAAATCTCGGTTTCCTGGTCGGCGAAATACTCAATCGCGAGTACGTAGCGCCCCGAGACGCGGGCGATCTCAGTCATGGAAGATGTCAGCGCCGAAGGTGGAATGTGAATCAGAACTCCCGCCGTAAACACCAGGTCGAACGCCCCGGAACGGAAGAACAGGTCGCGAGAATCTCCCCGGACCACGGCGAATTCCGGCGATTGTCGCGCGATTTTCAGCGCAGCGAGATTGGGTTCCACACCAAGCAGTTCGCTCGATTCCCCCAGAACGGCGCGCAGCGCCAACAGGTTGTGGCCGCGATTGCAACCGACTTCCAGTATCCGGTTAAGCCCGTCGAGCCCCTCCGTCATCTTGCGAAAGGCCGGCAGCCTTAGTTGAGGATCGACGACATTCCTCTCGGTGTAGCTGCTGCCAAGTGCGCCTTGCCAGCTCTGAATCGGTTCCATGAAAATCGATACTACACGAGAGCAAAACCGAGGAAGAATTGCGGCAAAATTAAAATTGGTGCCGGGTGCCCCATTTCTCGCGCCTTTTGCGAGAAGTGGGGCTCGTTTGGCGGGTGGACACAAAAAACGCGGATGAATGGGCCAACCGCCGCTTGCTGCTGCCAGCGAGGTCGGAAAGGCGGGCCACTCCCCGCTATCGCCGCTTCATGATTCTCTCGAAGCACCCGGTAAAGCGGCTGCGCACCAGATCAGGATCGAACCCCACGGCCGGAGCGGGTTCCACCGCCCCGCGCAGTAAGGGAATCCCTCCGGGCTCGGCGTCCGGGTCGGCGACGGGCTCCGGCAGGCTGGCGTCACCCTCAGCCGAAGTATCGAACTCCGGCAGGCTCACTCCATCTTTCTTCGCGACGGCTTCGTGCAGCAGGTGCCAGGCTTCTTTGTAGCGCGCATATTTGTGCTTCTCGCAGTTGGGCGACAGCGCTATCTCTTGAGACAGGCCCAGCACAATTTCGGCTGGCAGAATGTACCAGACGTCGGCGGGGATGACGTAGGCGGCGAAGAAATCCAGCTGTTCGCTGGTGTAGCGTCGCGAAAAATCCCCGCGGGGTTGGATGGCGCACTTATAGGCGTTCCGGGAGCGGAAAGTGGTGGACTTGACCTGTATGCGCAGAAAGCGTCCATTGGCCTCGAGGGCAAAATCATAGCGCGAGGATTCGCCCCAGGGCTTCGACACGTGGAATCCGTGTTCGGCAGCGCGCGCCATAAAACGCATTTCCGCCCATTCGCCACGCTCTTTGGGGGTGTCGAACGATGCTTCAGCAGATTTCATAAGATAAGTACCAATAAAAAAGGCGGCCCGAAGGCCGCCGTTCCTTTCTCGACTCTATAATTTCATTATATCACACAGCAAAGGGAAAGTCGGACAGCATAGCTAACAATATTTTCGCTTTAGATACAGAGAGATGAGCGCGATCGTGTAAGTTCTACCTATTGACAAGATTCCAGTGCCAAAAAGGGAATCTGCGGGCTGGGCAGTCGCCTGATCCTTCCTACAGCGGGTGAAGAATTGGGGAACGTCCCGTCTGTCCCCGCATTATCCCCATATTCAACACACTCAGTTGTAAGCCGAAGATGAGCACAGAGCCACAGTTGCAGGGAGAGCATTCACTGCCGCCAGCCGCCACACAGCCGGCTGCGCGGTTGGACGAACCCTCGTCGGCGGAGGGTACAGGAGAGGCAACTCAAGCAAGCAATTTTTTGTCGCTCCTGAAAAACTTGGCCGAGGCTTCGATTCTCATAGGCGCTGGTTTATTTTTGATTGGGTGGAGCTACCTTTACGGGTACTATCGGGCTTTTGGACTGTCGGCAGATGGTTTCAACTTTTCGGTGGAGACAATTCTCGTCCACTCGATACCAGTCGCAACACGCGTGGGCTTTTATGTCCCTCTCGTTTGCATCGCATCCGTATTGATGATTATTAGCTTATCTCGTACGGCTGCGCGCGTAATCTCGAATCCTGCGTTTGCCCTCCTGCTGCTGCTACTATCAAGTGCGATAGGCTCGAGGTACGCCACCGGTATTGGGATGGGCAATGCCCAACGGGACGAGTATCTGGCGACCACCACGCTGCCGTATGTCACTCTGGAGGGCACGGACGATACGGAGGCGGGCGGTTGTAAAATGGATGATCCCACATATAGGTTGTTGCTTCGTGCAAACGGCCAAGTTGTCGTTGTGCTCCCGATAGACAATGTGGAGAATAGGGACTTAGTTGCCCCGAATATTAGAGTCTGTAGCTTCCCTGAGAGTCGTGTACAAGCTCTAAGGATTCAGGTTGGCCTTCCGGGGAGATGAAAATGGCCTTCATAGTGCTTCGTGTAGCATTTCTAAGCCTTGCCTTTATCCAGGTTGGTTATGCGGATACGTTGACCCTTCGAGACAATGCAGAGATAAACGGCACAGTACGCTACGTTGACGACGCTTTCTTGATTACCGCACGGTACGCTGGTGGGCCGGAAAAGTGGACGTTTGATAGAAGGGAAGTTCTTTCGGTCGAATTTAACAAACGTGACTTCAACTCTGGTCCACCTCCCAAGGACATAAGCATCTTTGTCGGGCGTGCTGGCGCCACCAAGGATGCTTCTCGGGAAGATACAGATTCCAAGAAAGCCGAACGCAAGGAGCAGCCAGTAAGAGATGGAAAGAGCAATTCGGGGCATTCCGTTTTCGCGTCCGATACCTACAACCCTACGGACGATGTGATTTGGCTTCGAAACAAAACGAGGGTTGCTGGCCGACTGGTACGAATCGACGATCGCCAGCTTGTATTTCAGAGCGCGAGTAAAGATAAGAGTCTGGAATCAGCGCAGGTGGTTAGGATTCTCGTTGCACCAAACTAGCCCAGTGTCGTCTTTCTCAACAATTCGTTCATCGCTGAGAGTAGGCTTCGTCATTGCGATTCTAGCCAACTGCCTCGCACAAGATGTTCCGGTTCCTCAGCCAGACTCAGCCAATCTGACAGGCATGACGACTCCGATAGAGATTCAGTTCAAGGGTGGCAGACGGGTACAAGGTTCTGGCTTTTTCTATATTGAGTTTGCTCACGAGACCGAAAAGAAGGAAGGTCCACACTGGGTCGCAATTAGTCACATTTATGTTGTGACGGCCAAGCATATCGTTCAACCGAAGAGACTAAAGGATGTCGTGGACTTCTCCTACGCCATGAGGGTGGGCGATAAGGACCGCGTCGCGTGGCATCCGCTCCACTTGGATGCTGGTGAACTCGGACACAGATTGCATATTTGCCAAAACGAAGCAGTCGATGTCGCGGTCGTAGAAGTGACCGATCAATTCGATGACGAAATGAAAAAGTTGATACAAGAGCGTGCGACAGTTCTAAGTTTCAGTGGTGCAAATTCGGACAGGTTTCCGGGGAAATCACCGTTAGAGGTGCAGCCTGGAGATGACGTGCTGGTCATAGGATATCCCCTCGGGCTCTATGACGGGTTTAACAAGCTGCCGATTCTTAAAACGGGCCTCTTAAACACACCTATTGGAATGCACTTTGATGGCATGGACGCCTTTCTGTTCGATTTTAGATACTACGAAGGTTCGTCAGGCAGCCTCATCATAAGTAAGCCGACGCACATAACCCTTGACAAAGAAGGACGCCTCCAAACCTCGGCTTCTCGTGAATACTTATTTCTAGGCGTGTATGAGGGCGAATATTATTGGAATGAAACGGTCGCTCTACGCGCAGATTTAGGTCTCGGTTGGTACTACTACAACGTCGAGGAAGCAATAAAAAACCCTCCATTTGTCCAGTAGGTCGCCGGACGGGTGGGCGGCTGGCCCACATCCTACCATCACAGACGGGGTGCCCCATTTCTCGCGTTTTTTGCGAGAAGTGAATCAGTCGTCGGTCGTCAGCAACATCAAGTTCCTGAACCACAAAACACGAAGGGTCACAAAGGAACTGCGGATCCCTCGCCGCGTTGCGCCTCGGGATGACAACGGGTTGGGGTTGCGGTGTCCCAGCAGACATTGCGGGTAGGGTAGGGGTGCTTCGACTCCGCTCGGCTTGCGCCTCGCTGCGCTCAGCATGACAGGGCTAGTAGTCGTCAGTCTTCGGTCGGCAGTCGTCAGCAACATCAAGTTCCTGAACCACTGAGGGCACAAAGGAACTGCGGATCCCTCGACGCGTTGCGCCTCGGGATGACAACGGGTTGGGGTTGCGGTGGCCCGGCAGGCATTGCGGGTCGGGTAGGGGTGCTTCGACTTCGCTCGGCTTGCGCCTCGTTGCGCTCAGCATGACAGGGTTGGTAGTCGTCAGTCTTCGGTCGTCAGTCGTCAGCAACATCAAGTTCCTGAACCACTGAGGGCACAGAGGAACTGCGGATCCCTCGACGCGTTGCGCCTCGGGATGACAACGGGTTGGGGTTGCGGTGGCCCGGCAGGCATTGCGGGTCGGGTAGGGGTGCTTCGACTCCGCTCGGCTTGCGCCTCGCTGCGCTCAGCATGACAGGGTTGGTAGTCGTCAGTCTTCGGTCGGCAGTCGTCAGCAAGAACCCATCCCTCGTCGCACATAAGAGTTTGATGAAAGCCCCACTTCTCGCAAAGAACGCGAGAAATGGGGCACCCTGGTGTGTGGTAGTAAGGTGTGGGGTAGTAAGGTGTGTGGTAGTAAGAAGTGGGCCACCCGCCATCCGACTGATGCTGCAATCGAGTCGAGAGGAAGCTCCACACTAGATGGAGCAGGACCCCCCCTGTTTATACACCTCGCGTGGAACGTTCCTCTCGATCAATTGCAGGGGGCGGTCAGGCGTGCAAACCGCCCCTATCTCAATGTCTCCTTGACAAGGTCCTTCTTAGTTGCGACCTGTTGGAGTCTCCCTTGCACCCCACATCGAAACGATCAAAACGGTAACTGAAGCTTACTGGTTAGTGATGGTCACTACGGTCCCGTCCAGCTTCGTGATGTTGACGCTGAACTTCTCGTTGTAACAGTGGGCCCGATCCTGAAGCATGCTGAGAGCGACAGCTTCGCCCAATAGCATGGAGTTGTCAGTGTCGGTGCGCCAGTGAATGCCCGCGCCGACGCCGTGGCCGAAGCTGGTGTTGCGGCACAGTTTGTTCAACTCGCTGTTCACCGTAATCTGGCCTGCGTCGCCTCCCGTATAGGGCTGCAGCGACAGACCATCACTCGACGGCATCTGAGGATTCGGAATCACCCAGCTGCCATCGAAGAAAAACTTCAACACGGTGATACATGCGCCACCCGCCGTTCCGTGACCGGTGGGGTATGAAGGATGGGCCGGCGAACCTTCGGGGAACGCCTGCGACAGGAAATAGGTTCCGTATTTGCTGAAGCTCTGCGCCAGCGCCTGCGAGTTCAGTACGTTGGCGTTGGGCTGGGCCTGCAGTGGGCTACCGGTCAGGAGCTGATTTACCAGCCCTCCGCCCCACTCCGGACGATGGGTCAGGTGCACGATCCACTTCTGATACCAGACTTTCTGAAGCGCCCGAGCCGCTACCTCTGCGATCGTCTGTTGAATATCGGGGCCGCCCCAAGTGCAAAATGCATTCTGCGTTCTCGATCCAACGTACGGGTTGCCGGGGTTGGTTGGGGCTCCGAGCGTACCCAGGGCTAGCAATGCATTCAGGTATTCCTGAAACAGCCCGTCCACGTGCGTGAGAGCCGCCCAGCCTCGCCAATCGTGCAGGTAGCGCGGAGTCGGATCGGTCTGGTTGCGAAGTCCGGTGTCGATTCCGTTTTGTACCTGCAGGAAAGTGGTCGGATCCGTCATGTAGTCAACGTTCTGCACGTACGTCGTGAACTGCATAGGTATCGCTTGCTGGCCGAAGCTGGTGGGTGTTATCGCGAGCTGCGAAACATATGGCCCCACCGTCTCGCCCATGAAGTTTCCCCGGAACAACAGGCCAGTGGTCACGTTCCCACTTCCGTCTCGAGGGCCGCGGTAGGTCGTTTGCGTGGTGAGTTCGGCAGCAGCTGCGGCAGCGGTTGCACTGGTTCCGTAGTCGGTGAAAGCGACATCGCGCAACAGCGAAGCCCAGTACATCTCGATCAACTGGGTTCCATAATAAGCACTGGTGACGGTATCGAAAGGGGGCACCAGCGGCGGGCTTAGCGGATCTCCGTCGGCCGGAGCATTGCCCCACTGCACGCAGTCGAGAGCCTCCATGTCGAACGCGTAGGCTCCTGGGGTCCGTTTAACGTGCGGGTCCCGCCAAGGATGATTGCTTCATAGTCGCTATTCTTGGCACTCAGCAACGCTTTCTTAAACGACGCCCACGCGGTCAGATCAACTTTGCAGATGCCATCCTGGAGCAGGGGCTTGCTATAGCTGGCGGACTTGTCGCTATAAAGTTGTTCATCGCCGTTGGCGAGTTGAGGAGCCGGACCAAGTGCGGCGTCCCTCGTCGCCGTGCCTGTGCGGAGGTTAAGAGCTCTCTGAACTCTGGTATTGGTGATGCCGTTGGCCGATGTTGCCGATCCTTTTGAACTCGCACCCGACTGGGCGAGCGCCTTGGGCACACTGCCGATCACACCGGCCGCGACCGTAGCGGCGCCGAGCTTGCCTAAGAAGTTTCGGCGGCTGGTTGAATCAATTTTGCGTGATTGCTTCGTTGCTGGATTGTCTTCCTTAACACCTGATGGCATGCCTCCGCGGGGGGTCCTATCCATGGTCTTCTCCTTTTAGTATCGCTAGGAATTGGGGGGCCTAGATCGGTCGTCGCGCTCTTCCCGTGCACGTTCTGATCCAGATCGGCTGAAATAGATCGTGATCCGATCCATGACAGGTTCGATCCTGCAGGTTGAATAACTTGGCAAACGCGAAAATCTACAGCCTGGTGTCGCGCTCGACCTCAACTCGCGCTGGATGTGCAAAATACTGCGGCAGAAAGAATAAAAAAGTGCATATCTAGCTGAAAGCAAACGCGATATCTATATCGTAATACGATATGTGATGACACACATCAGCGATCGCCTGGTGAAGGAAAACAGAAACCAGCAGGTCTCGTTTCCAGCGGGCCAAGCCGAATACCAAGACACACGCGCCGAGCGACTAACGCGAGTGAGGATTATGAGTGAAGGAAAATCAGCAGGAAGGTGGGGGACGACTGAAGCGACTCTCGTCCGGCAAGATCTGTAAGACTGGTATTTCCTCGCGCCACTCCGCGAAGGGTTCCACCGCCAAATGTGGAAGAGGGATTACTTTCGGCGGTGGCGCCGCCCATTGCAAGGCGTCACGTTGAAGACACTGCCATCCTTCCAGCGGGCATCCGCACATCACGGAAACACGCTCGGCTAGCGGCCGCTGAGAGAAGCGCTGGGTTAGGTGGACGACGAGGGAAATCGCACTCAGACAGACAATTAACGTGACCCATCGTCGGCCTCTGCGATTTGTTATCCAAGATAGTGTCACTGGGTGCCGCGTATCCCGCAAAAGGCACCTCAGAGTCTATCGTTTAGAGAATCCTGGTCAAGGAGACAAAAGACCCTTCGGCCTGGATTATCTGGAGACCCGCCAAAGGCCTACGAATGAGCGTCCTAGCGACCTGAAGCAGTCGTCGGACGCCCGTCATCAGCACGCGTTGCTCTGATGTCGGCGAAAGACATAGAAATGCCCCGCCCTGTCGCAAAAAAACGCGACAAGAACGGGGCACCCGATGTTACTGAAAGCTGACAGCTGAAAGCTGACGGCTTCTTAGTACATGCCTTCCATGCCGCCGCCGTGGCCGCCGGGCATGGGAGCGCCCTTCTTCTCTTCCGGAATCTCGGCCACCAGTGCTTCGGTGGTGAGCATCAGGGAAGCGATGGAGCCGGCATTCTGCAGCGCGGTGCGCACGACCTTGGTCGGATCGAGCACGCCTGCCTTGACCAGATCTTCGTACTCTCCGGTCAGGGCGTTGTAGCCGAAGTTGTTGTCCTTCGAGTCGTTGATCTTGCCCAGAACGATGGCGCCTTCTTCGCCGGCGTTCTCGGCGATCTGACGCAGAGGCTCCTGGATGGCGCGCTTCACGATGTTGACACCGATCTGCTCGTCGCCTTCCAGCTTCAGCTTGTCGAGTGCTGCGACGCAGCGCGCCAGCGCTACTCCGCCGCCCGGGACAATGCCTTCTTCGACGGCCGCGCGGGTCGCATGCATCGCATCTTCCACGCGGGCTTTCTTCTCTTTCATTTCCGTCTCGGTCGCGGCGCCGACCTTGATCACCGCAACGCCGCCGACCAGCTTCGCCAACCGCTCCTGCAGCTTCTCGCGGTCGTAGTCGCTCGTGGTCTTTTCGATCTGGCCGCGAATCTCTTTCACGCGGCCTTCGATCTCAGAGTGCTTGCCCTTGCCTTCGACGATGGTGGTGTTGTCCTTGTCGACGGTGATCTTCTTGGCCTGTCCGAGGTCGGCCATCTGCACGTTCTCGAGCTTAATGCCGAGATCTTCGGTGATGGCTTTGCCACCGGTGAGGATGGCGATGTCCTGCAACATGGCCTTGCGGCGATCGCCGAAGCCCGGAGCCTTGACGGCGCAGACTTGCAGCGTGCCACGCAGCTTGTTGACCACCAGAGTCGCGAGCGCCTCGCCTTCGACGTCTTCGGCGATGATGAGCAGCGGCTTGCCGCTCTTGGCGATCTGCTCGAGCAGGGGAAGCAGGTCCTTCATCGAGCTGATTTTCTTTTCGTGGATCAGGATGTAGGCGTTCTCGAGAACGGCTTCCATGCGCTCCGGATCGGTAACGAAGTACGGAGAGAGGTAGCCGCGATCGAACTGCATGCCTTCGACGACTTCCAGCTGGGTTTCGAGGGTCTTGGCTTCTTCAACGGTGATGACGCCGTCTTTGCCGACTTTCTTCATGGCCTCGGCAATGATCTTGCCGATGGTCTCGTCGTTGTTGGCGGAGATGGTGCCGACCTGGGCGATCATGGCATCGCTGTTGACGGGCTTGGAGAACTTGTCGATTCGCCCTTGACGCGGTTGCCTTCTTTGTCGAGGCTGCCGCAAATGGTGGTGACGGCCTTCTCGATGCCGCGCTTCATGGCCATCGGATTGGCGCCGGCAGCGACGGTCTTCACGCCTTCGCGGTAGATCGCCTGGGCCAGAACGGTGGCGGTGGTGGTGCCATCGCCGGCGACGTCGCTGGTCTTGCGAGGCGACTTCGCGCACCATCTGGGCGCCCATGTTCTCGAGGCCGTCCTTCAAGTTCGATCTCTTTGGCGACAGTGACGCCGTCTTTGGTGATGGTCGGCGAACCGAATTTCTTTTCGATCACAACGTTGCGGCCTTTGGGGCCGAGGGTCACCTTCACTGCGTCCGCAAGAAGGTTGACGCCGCGGAGGATCGCCTGGCGGGACTCTTCTCCGTGAACAATCTGTTTTGCCATTGTGCTTATCTCCTAATGTCTAAATGAAATTTATTTGCGTCAGCTGGGCTGACGACTGAAGACCGACGACTCGGACGACTACTTACGCGATCCAGCGGTTCTCTTCTTTGCGGCAGCGCCGGTGATGATGCCGAGGACTTCTTCTTCTTTCATGATGATGAAGTCTTCGCCATCCAACTTGATTTCGGTGCCGGCGTACTTGCCGAACAGGATGCGGTCGCCCTCTTTGACGGCGAGAGGGAAGGTCTTGCCTTCTTCGTTAGTGCGGCCTTTGCCGGCGGAGATGACTTCTCCCTCCTGCGGTTTGTCTTTTGCGCTGTCGGGGATGATGATGCCGCCACGCGTGGTCGAGGCCTCTTCTACGCGACGTACGAGGATGCGGTCATGAAGCGGGGTAAATTTCGCCATAGATACAAACTCCTTTCGTTCCGATCAATTGATTGGGGTAGATTTGCGGTTTACTGCTAGCACTCTAATCCAACGAGTGCTAATTGTAGGAATGTGAGTGCCCAGTTGTCAAGCCCCAATTCTAAATTGTGACGTGGACACTTAGTATCAGCAACTTGAGAGACAGAGCTCTCGTGGTTGTCTCCGTGCCCCTGGTTCCGAAGTGGGAAAACCTCCGCTTGACATATTCTTATATAGGCATATATATTGCGATTCATGGCAAGAGCGGCGACCACTTCGGATGCGTTCAATGCGGTGGCAGAGCCTCGGCGGCGGGACATCCTGGATTTTTTGGCATCGGGCGAGCGTCCCGTCGGAGATATTGTGGCCGGACTGCGCATGGAGCAGCCGTCGGTTTCAAAGCATCTGCGCGTCTTGCGGAATGTGGGACTGGTGCGCGTAAGAAGAAATGGAAGGCACATGATGTATCGGACCAATGCCGAGGCGATCCGTCCTCTACACGAGTGGACGAAAACGTTCGAACGCTTCTGGACTCACCAGTTGACTCGAATCAAGGAGCGGGCGGAGAAAGGCAGTACCCAGTAGCCGGTACCCAGTACCCAGTTTCACTACCGAGTACCTAGTACCGAGTACCGAGAAAAACAAGGAGGGAGTTATGAGCACTATTCAGGCTGTGCCGGGCGTTGAGAGTTTGACATTGATGATCACCAGAGAAATTCACGTGAAGGCATCATTGGAGAGGACGTTCGCGGCGATTCTTGAACAGATCGGTCCGGAGAATGACACGCCGGAGGGGACCAAGATGCCGATGAAGATCGAACCTTGGCCGGGCGGGCGTTGGTACCGCGACTTGGGCGACAACAATGGGCATTTCTGGGGGCACGTGCAGGCGATCAAGCGGCCAACCTTGCTCGAGATTAGCGGTCCGCTCTTCATGTCTTACGGCGCCGTCTCTAACGTGCAATATCGGCTGAGCGAAGAAGAGGGAGGGACGCTGATCCGCTTTCATCACAAAGCTTTCGGCGTAATTCAAGACGACCACCGCCAGCAGGTGGGCAAAGGTTGGGGACACATCCTGTCGCGGATTCAGGAGCGGGCGGAGGGGCGCTAGTACCTAGTACCGAGTACCGAGTACCGAGAAAAGCCCTAGTGCCAGGGCGTCAGATTTTGGATAAGGAGAAGTTTATGGCTACACAAGTGAAGACGTTGGATTCGAGTGACAATCTGTCCCAGCATCGCGTGGTGTCTGGGGAGCAGTGGCTGACTGCGCGCAAGGAATTGCTGAAGCGTGAAAAAGAACTTACCAAGCTGAAGGACGAGCTTGCCGCGGCACGGCGAGCTTTGCCCTGGGAAGTGGCGAAGGACTATTCGTTTGATGGTCCGGATGGCAAAGTGACTTTAGCCGACCTGTTTCAGGGAAAGAATCAGCTGATTGTTTATCACTTTATGTTTGGGCCGGAGTGGGCGGAAGGCTGTCCGAGTTGCTCGTTTGTCTCCGATCACATGGACGGAATGTCGCCCCACCTGGCGGCGCGCGATGTGGCGTACGCGGCTGTCTCGCGCGCGTCGAGCGAGCAGATCGAGGCATTCAAGCGGCGCATGGGATGGCAGTTTCCCTGGGTTTCGTCGCAGAACAACGACTTCAATTGGGACTATCACGTTTCTTTTACCAAAGACGAAGTGGCCCGCGGGATGATGAACTACAACTACAAGGAGCAGAACTTCCCGTCAGATGAAGGACCGGGTTTCAGCGTCTTCTATAAAGATGCAGCGGGTAAGCTGTTTCACACGTACTCAGCGTTTGGCCGCGGGGCCGAGGTCGGGTTAGCGACCTATCAGTTGTTGGACCTGGTGCCCAAGGGACGAGACGAAGACAGTCTGCCTCATCCGATGGCGTGGGTGCGCCATCATGACCGGTATGAGAACGCGTCGAAAAAGCAGTCGGATTCGTGCTGCTCGGGGCATGAGCAGCCATGAAGGCGAATCACAGTTGCGCGCACTGCGGACCGGATTTGCGCGGTCCGCAGAAACGAATCGGCATTTTCGCGGCGCTAGTGCCGGGTAGCCTGATCTTGTTCTTGCCGAAGTGTCCGCTATGCGTGGCTGCGTATGTGGCCACGCTCACCGGCGTCGGCGTTTCGGTGGCGACGATCTCGCATGTAAAGTTTATGTTGATCTTGTTGTGCGCGGTATCGATGGTCTACCTGTTGGCGCAGTTATACGTTTTGAGGAGGCACGTTCGATGACGACGATCGCAGAACCCATGCTGAACGAGTTTCGCGAAGAGACCAACATCACCCGGCGCATTCTCGACAGGGTTCCAGCCGATAAGCTGACCTGGAAGCCGCACCCGAAGTCGATGACGCTGGGACAACTGGCCATTCACATCGCCACGGTGCCGGGCAGGTTGGCGGCTCTGGCGACGCAAAGCGACAGCTTCGATGTAGCGCAGGCGAATTTCGTGCCCGATCAGCCAAGAGATATGAAAGAGATTCAGTCGGCGTTTGAGGAAAGCGTGAAGCAAGCGGAGGGTTGCCTGGGGTGTTTAACCGATGAGGCGGCGCGCGGCACCTGGCGCCTGCTGGCGAAGGGGAAAGAAGTCTTCTCGCAGCCGCGGGTCAACGTGCTGCGATCGATCATGCTCAATCACTGGTATCACCATCGCGGGCAGCTTTCGGTGTACCTGCGCCTGTTGGATGTGCCGGTGCCGGTCATTTATGGGCGAAGCGCGGACGAGAGTCCTTTTGACTGAAAGCAGTATCCAGTACCTAGTACCGAGTACCGAGTGAAACCCCTGAACGGGCTGCCGCAACGCGCAAAGTGCGCGACAAGGATGGGGCCTCCGGCTTAAAATCGATGGCCATGAGGAAGATTCTGGTCGCGGTGGGTTTCGTGTGTTTTCTGGGCCTGGCATGGGGACAGTTAAATGAAGGGCCGGAGGCCAAACTCGATTTCCTGGTGATAAAAGATGACAGCGGGAAACCGGTGCGGAACGCCGGCGTGGTAATGCATCCCGTGAATCGGGGCAAGCAGTCGCGGGGCGGTTACGAATTGAAGACCGACTCCGAGGGGAAGGCGAGCTTCGACGGCGTGCCTTATGGACCTTTGCGGATACAGGTGCTGGCGCCCGGGTTCCAGACCTTCGGCGACGACTATCAGGTCGACAAGCCTGAGATGACGATCACGGTGAAACTGAAGCGTCCGCAGAAGCAGTATTCGATTTACGACGATCATTCTGCGGATAAGAAGCCGCAGTAGGATTTTTGATTGTTGATTTTTGATTGTTGATTGAAAATCAAACTCTACTTCGAAAATTCCTAACCACTGAGAATGCTATGGACTACTTACTTAAGACCGAGCCTTCCGTTTATTCGTTTGCGGATTTGGTGCGCGAGAAGACGACCGTGTGGGATGGGGTTTCGAATCCCGTGGCTTTGAAACATCTGCGCGAGATGAAGGCGGGCGACCGCGTCATCATTTATCACACTGGCGACGAAAAGACTGCGGTGGGGACGGGAAGTGTGGTGTCCGTCGAAGTGAAAGACGCGAAGAATCCCGAGGTCAAATTGAAGGTGGGCGAGGCGATTGCGAAGCCGAAGACATTGGCGGAGATCAAGGCCAGCGCGGCATTTGCGGAGTCTCCGCTGGTGCGGCAGGGAAGGCTCTCAGTGGTGCCGCTGAATAAAGAGCAGTGGAAGTTTTTGGTCGGGTAAAGCCTTTAACCGCAGAGATCGCTGAGAACGGCCGCAGAGAGCACGAGGAAAGCTTTTGACCGCAAAGGGCGCAAAGAACGCGATGAAAACCGAAAGAGTGCTCGGTAATCGTCGAATGGCGACCCCGGAGGGAGTCGAACCCCCAACCCTCAGATCCGAAGTCTGATGCTCTATCCAGTTGAGCTACGGGGCCGCGCGATTAAACTTTAGCACGTTTCACGCGCCGAACTTGGCTGGCCGGAGGCATCACTCAGAGTATCCGTCATCTTCCGTTCCGTCGTCTTCGAAGTCGTCATCTTCCCCGTCATCTTCGAATCCGTCGTCTTCCTCTTCTTCTGTATCATCTTCCTCTTCATCGTCTTCTTCCTCGTCCGGTTCTGAACGAAGATTGAAGACGAGAGCGATGCTGGCGGGTGCAGGTCTTGTGTCCCAAAGTATTTTGTCCATGGATGAATGGTACGCCGAACGCAAATTTTTGATTTTCAACTTAAGAAAGAGCAGACGAAGTGGCTGAACAGCGGTCTAGTTGGCGGCTGCGGTGGACGGATCGCTTAAGGCGATGAGTTTGCCGAGCGGGTAGTCGGCCTGTTCGATTGGAACAGCGGGATCGGCGTTGATGACGAGGACCTCTCCCGTGCGCACACCGCGGATGACCAGGTGCCGGCTATCGACGGCGACGACCCGATATTGTTCGTCGAAGATTTCCATTCTCGTGTCTTCCATAGTACTTGGATGCTCTCGCACTCGAACGGGATTCCTTTGGGCGCGCACCAGCGTAATCACGTCTCTGGGTTGGTGCCCGGCATATCTATCTTCTTGTATTTAACCCCGAATGATGTGGGAAGTTGCTGAACCTCAGTTCACGCTTTGACTAACCCTTGGTAAAGCTTTCTGAACAATCGGGTTCAGGGCAGGCGTAGCGGACGAGGTTGCGCTGGCGGTCAAGGCTCACGATAAAGAGAGGGCGTCCGTGCATGTCGCAGCGCGGCTGATCGGGAGTGAGCACGGGTGGTTCATTGCGCTTGGGATTGACGTAGCCGACGCGCTCACCGAAGCAGCGTCCGCAGAATTTGTCGGTGCAACGAAAGTAGTCGATGGAATAGTCAGCGCTGAAAGGAGCGATGCAAGACTCCATGGTGCGGAAATGCTTGTCGCAAAGTGGGAGAAGGTCGGCCCTCATGGAAAGAGAGAGGATAGCACCGAGGGATTGCGGAAGTCAGATTTAAGATTTTCGGAATCCGGAGGCGTCGACTTTTCTCTGTGCGGGCATGAGCACAATCAATGCGACGCCGATGATGGCGAGAGCCAGCGATCCGATCAGCAAGTGCATGCGTTCGCCCACGTCCGACCGTGACTGGAACGTCATTACCGCGGCGTGGGCGATGCTCGACCAGGCTGCGAAGGCAATGAGACTGCGATGAGCAGAGGGATTGCGAGCCGCGAGCAGCACGAAGATTCCCAGCGTGACGTAGAGACTCAACATCATCTGCAGAGACTCATCCAAATTCATGCTTAGCAGAGGGTAAGCTGTCGCTGCAAACATGAGTCCGACGACCACCAACACCGCTCTGAGCGCTCGTTCACGGATCATTGTGTCCCCCTGCCAGCAAAAAGAGAGAGCCGAAGATGGCTTGTCACGGAGCCTCGATCTTCTGAAGCATTGATACGGAATTGCCGTTCTTTGGGTTCAATTGAATCGCTTTTCGGTAGTTGACGATTGCCTGAGCTTTGTCGCCAGCGTCTAGGCAGCCTTCCGCCAGACTGTCGTAGGCGTTGCTGGACTGCGGATAGGCCTCGACGTTCAGTTCGAAAATGCGGATGGCTTCCTTGAATTTCTTCGCGCGAATCAGTTGATAGCCCAAGGTGTTGAGTTCCCCCTCATCGAAGTTGTACGTGGTGGGTTCGCCGGCCTTAAGGTCATTGGTATTGCTTCACGGCGGCGTCGACGCCACGGGATGCGATGGTTGGAGCGAGGGTTTCGGCAATGGATCTGCGCCGATCGAAGCCGGCTTTCACGTCCGGCACCCACACCGCCATCGAAACCGCAAAGATTCCTGCTGCCATTGCCAGAGTCAGCACAAAAAGACCTCCTGCCATAGCAATGCGGCGTGGAGCACCAGGCCGGCTCTGTGCGCGGAAATACATTTCAAGGATCGCGAGCGGAACCAGATATTGAGCAAAACTCATGAACGTGGGTAGCGGTCCGGTGAACGTTTGCGGATTAAATCCGATGGGACCTTTAAAGATGAAAAGCAAGAGAAAGAAGGTCAATCGATAGAACCAGGCTGCACTTGCCACCAGGAACAGGCGAAGGGCCCAGCGGCGATGAGCTCTGAAATTGCGCGCCATCGCATAACGCAGGGCCGCGGCTGCGCATAGCCAGATCAGAAGGGAATTTAGCGTAGAACCCAGATGTTGGGAGAGATCGCCTACACTTCCCCGGATCCAAGTCATATAAAGACCCGCTATGCTGAGCATAACCGCCGTCAGCATGTAGATACGGCCGTTCCAGCGATGAAAGACGGGGAAGCGGTCCCGGACGCCGGGAACAAGCTGAAGGGCTCCAGCCGACATGACGACGACGGCGGTGGTCACGTGCATGGCGACCGCGAAATTGCCCATCGTATCGCCGGGGACGTAACCATGAGTAATGAACTTACTCCAGCCGTGGTAGTCGCCTCGCAGCGCCGTAAGTCCATAGAAAGATGCTACGGCAAACGCAAACACAAATTGGCCGATGACGGCCACGACAAACCAGGATCGCACCGCTGCTTTCAAGAATGTGTCTGCGACCGACGTCAGCTCCAACTGCTTGGTCATTACAGTCGCGCTCATAATCGCGTCTCCTTATTCGAGAAATTGGGCCTGTCCGCGGCGACTCAGATCGGTCCGTGGTTGCGCCGCAGCCGGACTGCGGCCGCGAGGAACGCCGCGGTGATCGCCAAGCCAATCCACAGGCCCGGGCTCGTCAGGAATTCACCCAGGGTGAGGAGGGTCAGCGGGTGCGTCATCGGGCCGCCCATCGCAGTGAGATCGCCAGCCCCAGGTCCTCCCATGAAATGCGCCTGCAGCGTCGCGACAAAATGTGAGCTGTTGAAAGCGATCTTCTCGATCACTCCAACTGCTGCCAGCGGTATCACGGCCCACACTACTACCGCTCGCCGCGCCCAGCTCGAGACCAGTATCAAGTACGCGTAAAACGGGGCGAACCAGAGCCCGTGAATCGCCACAAGGTGGTAGAGCAACATCACCGACATTTGGAACCACGGTACCTGTGACCATAGCGGCGCAACGGGCACACCGCTTGCCAACAGGACAACCGTATTGATCAGCAGCATAACCCACTGCGTGGCCAACGTGACGGCGAAGGTGATTACCGGGACAACCAGCAGCGGAATACTGGCCTTCGATAACACGGTAGTTACATCGGAAACTGGCATCGACTTCCAAAAAAGGATACTGCGATCGCGACGCTCCCCGTGCAAGGCATCAAGGCAATAAAACACCGCGATGAGAATTTCGATCCCCATGAGGATGAGCCCAGCCATCCGGTAGGGCTGCATCATTCGATCAATCTGCTCCACTGGATTGAGGGTCAGGGCGGCGCGCATCCGTTCCGGCGCATGGACTGTGCCGAGGAGGGCGCCGACCAAAACGAGTCCGGCGACGACAATTGGAGCTAGATAGATGGAACGGATCTCCCACAACTCGCGCCGCACGGACCAGTACATGAGCTGCATCGTAGACACCCGGACTGGGGCCACGCTCTGCGCCTGAAACGCCTCAGGCATGGTGTTCGATTGCGTATTCATCTGGCCGCTCCTTGTGCCTGACTCGCCTGATTTCCCATGATGGCAACGAACAGGTCGGCGATGCTGGGCGTGCGCACTTCACCAAGCACCGCGAGTTTCTGACGATCGACGTTATCGAACAGCAGGACGCTGCGACCGAATCCTTGCCGCTCGTGAATGGGCTTGAGCGTTCGGGCCGCTGGGACCTGATCCGGATTCACCATCACTTCCGTATAACGCGACTCTAAATCTTCCATGCTGCAACTGAATACGATGCGACCCTGGTTGATGAACACCACATCGGTGAGAACGTTCTGGATCTCTTCGACTTGATGTGTGGTCACCACGATAGTGCGGCTGCGATCGAAATAGTCGTTTAGCAAGGAGTCGTAGAACTGCTTGCGATAGAGGATGTCGAGGCCGAGGGTGGGCTCGTCAAGCACCAGCAGACGCGCATCAATAGCCATGACCAGCGCGAGATGCAGTTGCGTGACCATGCCCTTTGACAGTTCCCGAACTTTGCTGCTGCGTTGAATGGTGGTCTTCGCCAGAAAACCTTCAGCCTTGGCCCGGTCGAAGCGGGGATGCACGCCGACGACGTAGTCGAGCACCTGCGAGACCCGAATCCAACGGGGCAGCACAGCGACGTCGGCGATGAATGAGACGTCGCACATGAGCTGGGCGCGCGCGGTCCAGGGATCGCGGCCCAGCACTTTCAACTCTCCCTGATATGGCGTGAGGCCGAGAATCGCGTTGAGCGCGGTGCTCTTCCCGGCGCCATTAGGGCCGATGAGCCCGAGAATGCGGCCTTCCTCCACGCGCAAATCGACTCCGTCAAGCGCAACGGTTGAGCCGAAGGCCTTGCGGAGCCCGCGGGCTTCGATGATTGTCATGGTTTCTTCTTCGCCTCCTCTGAGGCATTGGAGTTCCCGTTGTTTCGATCCAGCAGTTCTTCGCGGTTCAGGCCCAGGCGCTGAATGGTGGCCTCAACCCGTGGCCATTCTTCCGTAAGGAATCGCTGGCGTTCGGCAGCGAGCAGCAAATTGCGCGCTCCGGCATTGATAAACATGCCGAGACCCCGGCGGCTCTCGACCAGGCGCTCATCCACCAGTTGTTGATAACCCTTCAGGACCGTGAGGTGATTGACACGATACTCGGCCGCGACGTTGCGCACGGAAGGCAGGGGATCACCTTCTTTGAGCACGCCGTCGAGTATCATCGCGACCACGCGGTCGCGAAGCTGGCGGTAAATCGGCTGATTGTCGTTCCACTCACGGTCCATCATGGATTCCAGATAACGATTCCGTCACTTGGTGCGTTGCAGGTCAAAGTGCGCGACCACCGGTTTATCCCCTGGTTGCAGGTAAGTCCAATCCTCAATGTGATGATTTGCGTCAATCATGGTGAACTTTGCGTGTTGCATGTGACCGTACTGCAGATTGCCGGTCACGTCGAGAAAATCAAATTCAACGGTCTTGCCGTCGGGCGACATCTTGCCTTGCATGCGCGGACGGTTATTGGCGTCGCAATAATGAGTCAGGAGCAGCCGATCTCCATCGACGACGATCATGGTGATGGGATCGTCGGGCCTTCCAGTTCCCGTTGCCTCATGCATGAGGGTGTGTCCCATCGAAGCGGTGCGCAACGTCACTTGCATGGGCTTCCCCTCAATCTCGGCCTGGGGCGGAACGGTCGATACCCGGCCTTCCCACGACCCGGTCAAAGTTTTCAGTTGATCGAATGACTTCTGCGCGTCCGACTGCGCGAAGGCCGCGGTGCCGAGTGCCAGCAGAACAACCACGAACAGCATTCTACGTAGGGATTTCATGTTCCATCTCCTGAAGTTTTTCGCATTAATTGACGCGGTGCAGATCCATGTGGGCGTGAATCGGCTTGTCTTTCATCATGAAGGTCCAATCTTCGGTGTGATGGTTGGCATCGATGATGGTGATCAACGAATGGTGCATGTGATATGCGGGATCTCCGCTGATGTCTTTTAGCTCGAACTCGAGGGTCTTGCCATCGGGTGCCATGGTGCCGGTCATGCGGGGGCGGTTTCCGGCGTCGCAATAGTGAATCAGGGTGAACTGGTCTCCGTCGACATAGAACATCGTTACCGGATGGTCGTACTTGGTCGCATCCAGCGGCGTTCCTGCTTCTTGCAGTTCATGCACGAGCACGTTTCCCCTGGAGGTCACGCGCATCGAGACGTGAAGCGGTTTGCCGTTCGACATCTCCGGCATGTCGGGCACGGTCGCAGGGCCTTCCCATTCCCCCGCCAGGCTTTTCAAGGTTGTGAAGGACTTCTGGGCTGGAGAAGGGGCTGCGGATGTGCTCTGGGCGCCTGACTGGGCAAAGAGCGCGGTGGAAAGGAAAAACAGCGGAAACAGCAAGCGAAGGGATTTCATTGTAACCTCCAGGCAACTCACGTGGATTCAGTAACTTCGCTCAACCTCATCGTTCGGGACGAGCAACCCCAATCCATGTGATATAGTCATATATATCACTATTACACGCGAAGGCAAGCACTTTCTTTGAAATTCTTTCGGCGCGGCTTAGGGCTCAAGAAACCATGGGGCGTGGAGACTACCGAGTCGGCGGGACGAAGCTTCGCTGGCTGATTCGACGTACCTCAGCCAGCGTTCGAGCGGCTTGAGTTACGCCGCGTGGTGGTCGCGGCGGATGAGCGCGGAGTCGAGAAAGAATCCCAGGCCTACGGCCAGCGGAATCGCGCCGAACGCAGCGGCCGTCCAGGCGTCATATTCGACGCGGGAGATCAAAGCAAACGTAACGATGTAGCCGATGGATCCGGCGGTGAGCAGGATGCCGGAGCGGCGTGAACGGGCGGCCTCAGAAAGCTCGGCCTGCATGGGTACGGTGACGCCACGGGCAATGGCGGCGAGACGTTCTTCGGTGCGCAGCTTGCGCACGCGGTAATAGGTGTACATCGCGGCGATGGGAATACCGAGAGACATCACAACTGCTGCGAGGCCGACGAGTTCTCCGTCCATGATGGGCTCCTTGTTAGTGGCGGTTGCCGCTTACAGGGGAAGATACGAGTCGGCACGGCGGGAAGTTCCGTGGATTTGGTAGCCAGGGGGCAGGGAGAATGCCCCGCCCTCTGTAAGAGGCGCAGAGGAACGGAGCAACGGTAATAATTTTGAGAGTTAGGGTGTGCGCACGAAGCCGTGCACGACGTTGGTATTTCCCGCATAGGTTCCGACGATCACGCCGGAATTATTGATGCCGTAGGCTTGGGTAATATCGGCACCGGGGAAACTGAGCCGGGCGAAATTGCCGTTCTGGTAAACGAACGCGCGCGTGCGGTTTCCTTTGGGAGAAAGCACAGACCCTACCACTTCTCCGGAATCGTTGATGTCATACGGGCGCGTAAAAAGCGCTGACGGGTAGGTGATGTTCTGATAGGTGCCGTTGCTGAGCAGGAAGGCGAGATTTCCGTTTGCCTGGGTAGCGTTGTAGCCGACAATGGCGCCCAGGTTGTTGATACCTCCGGCTTGCGCATCGTAGGAGCCTGGCGGATCAATCACGGTGAACGTGCCGGTATTCATGTCGTATTCGAACGCGTGCTCGACGTCGGAAGCATCCACGTACAGGCCTACCATCTGTCCGGTGTTATTGATCTTTTCCAGATCGGAGGTCGTCGCCCCGGGAGGATCAATCGTAGTGAAGGTAGTTCCGTCGTAATAGAAGCCATTCAGCTGTCCGTTACTCTTCGCGTAGTAGTATCCGACCATTTGTCCCAAGTCGTTAATGCCGCTGACGACGGTGTAGGTGCCGTTTGGCTCATTGATCGTAGTGAAGGTCCCGTTGTTGTCAACGAATCCCATGGAATCGGCGTCAGCGGTGGCCTGATAGCCGCCGACCATCACGCCATTGTTGTTAATATCCCAGACGCCGAGGGTACTGTAGGCTCCGGGAACATCGACGGTGGCCCAGGTCACGGCGTGGCTGGCTTGAGTGAAAGCGGAGAGAAGCAGCAGGCAAAGAACTGAACGCGGGAACGTCATAACTCCTCCAAGAAACCTTCGACAGGGTGCGAGGCGCTCGAAGCGTGTCACCTTGTTCTTTGCCAGTCAAGGTGGAAGAAAATCCTCGTGCTGGGAAGGCGACATGCACTCTGTTGAAATGACGACGATTACTGTCGAGGGGGTGCTAAAAACGTTCTGAGTTCGCGTCTCAGGATTTTGCCTGAGGCGGTGCGAGGAACCGAGTCGACGAAGTGGATTTCCCGCGGCTGTTTATAGTGCGTGAGCCGGTCGGCGACAAAAGCGCAGAGCTCTTCTTTTAATTTGTCGCAGGACACCTGGCCTTCGCGGAGGACCACGAAGGCTGCAGGGATTTCTCCAGCGGCAGGGTCGGGGCGTCCGATTACTCCGCAGTCGCGCACGGCGGGATGCTCGAGCAGCAGGGCTTCCACTTCGGCAGGGGCGACGGGAAAGCCTTTGTACTTGATCATTTCTTTGCGGCGATCGAGGACATAAAAAAAATCGTTTTCGTCGCGCTTGACCACGTCGCCAGACCAGTACCAGCCATCGCGCAAGACCGCAGCGGTGGCTTGCGGTTCCTTCCAGTATCCCAGCATGAATTGCGGACCGCGCATGACGAGTTCTCCGGCTTCTCCGCGAGCGACTTCATTCCCGTATTCATCGAGAACACGGCAGTCGGTTTGAGCGACCGGTTGGCCGATGGACTCGGGGCGATAGAGCTCGGGATCGAGGGAGCCGAGATGAGTGACGGGCGAGGCTTCGGTCATGCCGTATCCCTGGGCGATGAGTGCGCCGGTAAGTTCGGTGAAGCGGCGGGCGAGCTCGGGAGCGAGAGGAGCGGCTCCGCATTTTACCCAGCGCAGAGAATGATTTTTGGGGAACAGTCCGGCTTCGGCGGCCTGGTTAATGGCGTTCATGGCTGGAGGAACGATCGGCATCATCGTGATCGACTCTTCGGCAATGAGCGACATCAGTTGGGGAACGTTGAAGCGTGGCATCAGGACCAGAGTTGCGCCGAGAGTAAGCGCGGGATTGAGAGCGACGTTGAGTCCATAGATGTGGTAGAGCGGGAGAAAGCAGAGCATGACGTCGTCATGTTTCAAGTCGACCGCGTGGGGGCCGAGGATCTGAAAGACGTTGGCCACGAGATTGAAGTGTGAGAGCATGACGCCCTTGGGCAGTCCCGTGGTGCCGCTCGAATAAGGAAGCGCGGCGAGAGTTTCACGCGATGACTTCTCTTGCCTGCGAAAGCGCCGGTCGCGGGCCGCAGCAAATCGCTGAACGGTTCGGTGCCGGCTTTGGGGTTGCGCGTGGTGTAGACGCGGCGGAGGATCGGTAATCCCTCGAGATTCACGTCGCTGAGTAGCACGCCGTCGCTAATCAGCATGGCGGCGCCGGAATTTTCCAGTTGATAGCGGATCTCGCGCTCGCGGTAACTGGGATTGAGGAGTGTGGGGATGCCACCCGCCAGAGTGATGGCATGATAAGCGGCGCAGAACTCCCACGAATTGAAGGAATGGATGGCGACGACTTCGCCGGGTTTGAGTCCGGCGACAGTCAGGCCTCGGGCTACGGTGCAGACGAGTTCTCCGTATTCGCCATACGTGATGCGGCGACTCGCGGAGGTATCAACGATCGCGGTCTTCGCCGGGTAGCGCTGACAGGAATCGAAGATGAGTTCGTGCAGGAATCGGTTTTCGGGGTCGGCGTAGAGCGTTGTCCGAAGCATCGCGGAGATTGTAAATCAGTACTAGTTGTCAGTACCGAGTACCGAGTACCCAGTACCCAGAAGCCTGACGCCCGAAGCCCGATGCCTTCCGTTCGTTCCGATTGTGATTCAATAATGATATGTCCAATGATTCGATTTTGAGCCTGGCTCCGCCTCCGGCGGATGTGCGGTTGGCGTATGGGAGCGATCCCAACCAGTTCGGGGATTTGCGTTTTCCGAAAAGCGGCGGGCCGTTTCCTGTGGTCATGATGATTCATGGCGGCTTCTGGCGGGCCAAATATGACCTGGCGCACGCCGGGAATTTGTGCGCTGCGCTTACGTCGAAGGGGCTGGCCACTTGGAATATCGAGTACCGGCGCGTCGGCAACGCGGGCGGTGGATGGCCCGGGACGTTGCAGGATATGGGTACGGCGTTCCGTTTCATTCCGCAGATTGCCAAGCGATACAACCTCGACTCGTCGCGCGTGGTGGTGATGGGACACTCGGCCGGTGGACAGCTTGCGGTGGCCTTGGCGGCGCATGAGCCGGCGGTGAAACACGTGGTCTCGCTGGCAGGCGTGCTCGATCTGCAGGCGGCGTACGAGCAGCATTTGAGCGACGATGCGGTGGTGGCGTTTCTGGGAGGCACTCCAAAAGCCGCAACCGATCACTATCGCGATGCCGATCCGATGGAGCTTTCGGTTTCCAAGGCTACGCAGTGGGTGATTGCTGGAGCAGGAGATGACGTGGTGCCTCCGGACTTCAGCCATCGTTACGTGGAAACGAAGAAGGCGCGGGGAGAGGATGTGCATCTGATGGAAATCTCCGAGGCAGGACACTACGAGCTAATCGATCCGAGGACGGCGGCTTGGGGCAAGGTTGAGGGCGTGGTGCGGCACGAGGCGGGTTAATTGACGGAGTGCACCGTGTCGGGGGTGTAGAGAACCAGGCTGCAGCCGCTGAGTTGAAAGCACGACAGAAGGCCGCGACGGAGCACGTAAGCGGCACTACCATCGGGGAACTGCGTTTTGAAGCTAGCCGGCGAGAAAATTGTTTTTGTGGGCTTGATTTTCTGAGAGCCACTAACGAAGTAGACGTCCTGGATTTTATCGGAAGAGACGAGAAGGAAAATCTCGGAACTGCCGGTTGCGGTGGTGAAGTGCGGCATCTTAATCTGGCGCAGAGCAAAGAGTTCATTTTCGGGGGGAACCTGATGGCTGGCGACTCCCGATCGCGCCTTAGCTAAATGCTCCTTGGCTTCGGTGAGCTTGGGATTTGCCACTAACGCAAGCTGATACATGTGAATGGCAGCAGTGGTTTTGTTCTGCTTCTCGTAGACTTGCCCGAGATGATCGGCCACGACTGCGTCGAGGGAAAGCGTCCAGGCGGCGCGCAGATATGTTTCCGCCTGCGACACATTGTCCATCTTGTAATAAACCCAGCCTAGCGTATCCCAGTAGGCGCCGAGTTCCTGCGTGGGTTTCAAGTCGTCCGTTTTGAGGATGGCGGTGTCAATCTTTCGGGAACTCGCCTCAGCCTCGCTAACGGCTTTTTGTGCGTACTCCAAGGCAAGCGGAAGCTTTGCATTTGACTCTGCCAATTCGTAGGCGAGGGAATTCCTGGCATCGGGCGTTGGGTCAAGCTCGATCGCTTTGTTGAAGGCAACGGTCGCGGCATTCTCGTTGCCAGCGCGGAAATAGGCGATGCCCAGGTTCGATTCGAGACCGGGAGTCGGTTGCCGAAGTTTGATTGCCGATTCATACGCAGCTGCGGCTTCGTTGTAACGTTTGAGCTTGAAAAGAGACGTGGCCAGATTGGAGGGGCCGTCGCCATCGTTGGGATCAGCCTTAATCATTCCCTGCCACGCTGCGACAGCCTCGTCGTATTTGTGTTGGGACATAAGGCAAAGGCCCAGCATTTTGTAGGGCAGGGGTTCTGTTGGGTCGGCAACTGTCGCGCTACGATAGGCTCCGATCGCTTTGTCCGGTTTTCCGATGCCTTGATAGGAGCTGCCCAGCAGCACCCAGTCGCGAAGAAATTTAGGGTCGGAGGCGACGGATTTTTCCAAAGCCACTACTGCGCCCAACGGATCTCTGCTCATCTCCGCGTCCCGAGCTTCGTTTTCGTACTTTAAAGCATTCGGGTCTTTGCTATCCGGCAATTGCCATATGTCTCCGAATAACTTGTTCCGCGCTTCCTCCGCGGGCGACGCCGAGCGCACCGTAAGTTGGATGTACTGGTCGCGATCTTCTTCAATCCATTTGCGGAAAGCCTTGTACTCATCGTATTTGGCTACTGGAACTTCTGGGAGGGTCGTCACCAGGCTCATCTTATTGACCAAAAGGCCGTTTTCGAAAGAGTAGTTCGAATGGTATTCCGCAAAATCGCGAGCAACATTGACGTTTCTGGGAAGCTGCGGAGAAAGTCCCTTGGGCAACTCAACGCGGGACTCACTCACGATCTCGCGCCGCGCGCCCAGCCAAATCGGGTCTTTCGGCGTCTCATCTTCATTCTTCGGTCCTGGCAGCAAAATCAACGGAATCGCCGGCGTAATGCGGCGGTTCTCCCAGTCCCCGCCGAAATCTTTGCGATTGTAGCTGTAGGACATATGAAAAGGATTCTCGAGGTCTGTGGGCGAGCTTGCAACAACGTCGCTGACCGTGCCACCGAATCCCGAGGCATACGAGATGCCCTGCGCGAGATCTTTCCACTGGGTTTCTGGAACTTTCCGAAAGACTGCCCGCAAGAGAACTTCGGCGTCGCCGCGATCGGTGCGCTCAAAGCGGGCGTTAAGAACATCCGTATCGCTCAGCTTGCCGACAATCTTAATGTCCTCCCTCTGAGGAAACGGAGCATCGGCGGGAGTTGTGACGAGGATGGCGGGTTTGTCGTCGGCGATCAGTAGAGCGGGTTTGTCGCGAAGTGGACCGACCAGATAGCCGAGCGGCGATACTTCTGCGGTTGAGTCGAGCCAGAGAAGCTTGTCTCCTCGAGGAACGACGCCAATCACGTGGTCGAATTGGCCGGGCGAGGGGACATCGGGATCAATTTCACGGGAAGCGCTGATCAATGCGGGATAAGCTTTAATGCCATCGGCGGCCAGCAGGGAAGCGAGCAAAGTATGTTTGTCTTTGCAGTCTCCGTACTGATTGGCCAAAACCTCGGCTGCGGTATGAGGCTGGTAACGGCCGATGCCGAAGGCGATTCCGATATAACGGAATTCGGGCGAGACATATTTGTAGATCGCAGCGATCTTTGCGTCGTCGGTGGCGTCGGCCTTGGTAAGTGCGGCGGCTTTGGCCTGAATCTCAGGGCTGGGCTTGATACGCTCTGCCTGCAGGCTGCCGTACCATTTGCCGACTTCATCCCACGATTGAAAGCTGCTGAAAACGATGTCCCCTGCGGGAAAGCGTCCGCGTGCCTGCTGAATGGCAGTTCGATCGTCATCTTTGGCGTCAACCTTCAGGTTAGAAGTGTTCCAGCCATAAACGCGGTACTTGTCGTGTTCGGTGACAGCGGGAGGAATTTTGGCGCTCTTCCACTTGACGGCGCGGTCGCGGGGCACGCTGATTTCCAGTTGCTCGGCCAGGACGATGCTGTCGCGAGTAAATGAAAATGTGCCCCAAAATTGGCCAGGGGCTAGCGGCTTCTGCAAGTGGGAGACGCACTCGTACTCGATCACATCGCCGACGCCGAGACCTTTGACCGCAACGTGTTTTTCGCGAGCGTCGCTGTAGAAAGGCGCCTCGCGGGCGACGTCGGCGGCCATATCTTGAAAGGTGTCGGGCGGAGTTGGTACGACAGTGCCATCCGATTTGCGCACGCGAACGTAAGCGATATCGAGAGTCTCCACGGAAGACTGGTATGAGAAGCGCAACAGTCCCCAATGCTGAACTCCGGCGTCGGACCGCACGCGTATCTTTGCGGCGCTATTGCGCACGACGGTCCCGTCGTTTTCGTAAGCGAGTTTGGTGATGATTTGCTCGTAGACGAACGCCTCCTTGGAATAATCAGGCATGGCAGGAGTAGCGGAAGACTGCTGGGCCGGAGCCGGGAACGAACAGAGCAGGGCCAGGACGAAGGTTAGGGCGCACCCAAACTTCAACATAGTTGATAGTTGTTTATCGTTTGACGGGAAAAAAGGCAAGGAAATGTAGTGGATGTTGGGTGGGGGAAGTAACTAAATGGGAAGTTTGTGGCTTGACAATGCAATACGAGTGCAGGCGAGACAGCAGATTCCTCGTCGCTACGCTCCTCGGAATGACAAGAGGAGGGGGCGAGGGCTGTGCTGGTTCCACGCGGGCGGGGGCGCCCGCGCCACGTTAACACTTCTAGAACGCGTCAATCCCCGTGATCTGGGCGCCGATGATTAGCGTGTGGATGTCCTGTGTGCCTTCGTAGGTTTTCACCGACTCCAGGTTCATCATGTGGCGCATGATTGGGTAGTCGTCGGCTACTCCGTTGGCGCCGAGGATGTCGCGGGCCATGCGGGCGCATTCGAGAGCCATCCATACGTTGTTTCGTTTCGCCATCGAGATGTGGAAGTGCTCGGCTTTGTTCTGGTCTTTTAGGCGGCCTACTTGTAAGACGAGTAACTGGGCCTTGGTGATCTCGGTGATCATCCAGGCGAGTTTTTCTTGTACTAACTGGTGGCTGGCGATGGGTTGGTCGCGGAATTGTTTTCTGAGTTGTGCGTATTGCAGGGCGCAGTCGTAGCAGGCCATTCCGGCACCGACGCCGCCCCAGGCGATGCCGTAGCGGGCTTGATTCAAACACATCAGCGGAGATTTCAGATCCACCGGTACCGGGAAGCAGATTCGATTCGGGGATGTGGACGTCTTGCAGAGAGAGGCCTGACGTCACGGACGCGCGCAGCGACCATTTGCCGTGGATGTCCTCGGCCTTGAATCCGGGGCGGTTGGTTTCGACCAGGAATCCGCGGACTTTGTCGTTTTCGTTTTCGACCTTGGCCCAGATGATGGCGACATCGGCGATCGAACCGGAAGTGATCCACATCTTTTCGCCGTTCAAGACATATTCGTTGCCGACTTTGCGGGCGCGGGTGCGCATGCCTCCGGGATTGGATCCGAAGTCGGGCTCGGTGAGCCCGAAGCAGCCGAGCTTTTCGCCTTTCTGCATCGGGGGAAGCCAAGTTTGCTTCTGTTCTTCGCTTCCGAACGCGTAGATGGGATACATGCACAATGCGGATTGCACGCTGACGAACGAGCGGACGCCCGAGTCTCCGCGCTCCAGTTCCTGCATGACCAGGCCATACTCCACGTTCGACATCCCCGCGCAGCCGTAGCCTTTGAGGCTAGCGCCGTAGAATCCGAGATCGCCCATGGGGCGGACCAGTTCGCGGGGGAAGCGTCCTGCGCGGTTGCATTCTTCGATGATGGGGACGAGGTTTTCCTCGATGAATTTGCGGGCAGTGTCGCGGACAAGGCGCTCGTCGTCAGAGAGCAGCGAGTCGAATTGCAGGTAGTCCACGCCCTTGAACTTGATAGCCATGTGCGGTCTCGTTTCTGGTGCGGAAATCGAGGTAAAGCAAACTTCTCAGGCTAGCAATGTTAGCTGGAGGCGTCAACGTTGGGCTTTCCAGTATCGAGTACCGGGTACCGAGTACCGAGAAAAACTCAGTACCCAGTACTCGGTACCCAGTGCCTAGAAAAACCTTGTTAAGATCCGTGCAATCCGTGGCCGCCTTTGAAGTTCCCAGAGTGCGCTTCCTTCATTCACTGGAAATTCACTCGGTTTTAACGTGGCTGTAACAATTTGACCGTACAAACGGGAGTTACCATAAATTAAAAGGAGGAACACTGGTGATACGTCGAATTGCGCTATTGTGCGTCGCTCTCGCGATTCCCGCTGTGGGGCAGACCACGTTGAATGGGGCGGGCGCAACGTTTCCTTATCCTATGTATTCCAAGTGGTTCAGCGAATACCACAAAGCTCATCCGGACGTAGAGATCAACTACCAATCGATCGGTAGCGGCGGCGGAATCCGGCAAGTGCTGGCGGGAACCGTCGATTTCGGAGCCAGCGACGGTCCGATGAGCGATGAGCAGCTGTCGCAATATAAGAATGGCAAACTGTTTCACATCCCTACCGTGATGGGAGCAGTGGTTCCTGCGTATAACGTGCCGGGAGTCACCGGCGAATTGAAGTTCACTCCGGACGCGCTGGCGGGAATTTTCCTGGGAAAGATTACGACCTGGAACGATCCGGCGATTGCGAAAGAGAATCCCGGAGTCAAGTTGCCCTCGGATCCGATCATCGTGCTGCATCGTTCTGATGGCAGTGGAACCACCTACATCTTTACTGATTATCTGTCGAAGGTCAGCTCTGACTGGGCCAGCGGAGTAGGCAAGAACACGTCAGTAAAGTGGCCGGTGGGACTAGGCGGAAAAGGCAACGAAGGTGTGGCAGGCATGATCCGCCAGATGAAGGGCGGCATCGGCTACATCGAATTGATTTATGCAGTGCAGAACAGCATCCCCTACGGAGTTGTCCGGAACGCATCGGGAAACTACGTCAAAGCCAGCTTGGCCAGCGTGACCGCGGCCGCGGCGTCGGTGCCCAAGATGCCGGCCGACTTTCGAGTATCGATTACGAATGCGCCAGGGAAAGACGCGTATCCGATTTCGAGCTTCACCTGGCTGCTGATTCCGGCGCAGTCGAAGGATGCCGCGAAAGGGAAGATCCTGAACGGTTTCCTGACCTGGATGCTGGATGACGGCGAGAAAATGACCGCAGATTTAACCTACGCGCCGCTGCCCGATAGCGTAATCGCGAAGGTGAGAGAGACGGTTAAGCAGGTACACTGAGCGTGACTTACGAGGAACACGAGGCGCCAGCAAAAGCTGGCGCCTTTTTTTGTTGGCGGGAACACCACGAGGCACGGGCGAGTTTCCGGAGGATGTTTTATACTGAATGTTCGGCTATGACGCGTTCGATCACGATCTTGCTGCTGGCGGTGGGACTGACGGCAGTCGCACAAGCCGTCGAAAGGCCCTACCAGACGGGAAAGATCGTGGACGTGCAGCGGAAGGTCGAGACCCGCGTTCTTTACTACCTCGTTAACACTCCCGTCACCCAGGACGATCCGTATTTTGAAGTGAACGTGCAATCAGGGAATTCGGTTTACCGCGGCGTCTACAAGCCCAGACATGAAGGCGAAACTTTGCCGGAAGAATGGAAGGCCGGGACCGAGGTTCAAGTAAAGGTTGATGGACGCCATTTTTATCTCAAGCGTCCCAATGGATTGGAAGTGGAGTTTGCAATCGCCAAGCGCACGGCAGCACCACCGCCGGCAGCGAAGTGAAACGATTTTTCCCGTATAGCTATTGACCTTCGTTGGGTAAGGCAATTTCCTCTCAGACTGATTATGGCTCGTCCATCGCTTGATAGTTCGGCGTATTACTTGAATCGGGAAGCCTCGTGGCTGGCCTTCAACCGGCGGGTGCTGGAAGAGGCGCAGGACGAAAGCAATCCTTTGCTGGAGCGGTTGAAGTTTCTTTCGATCACGGCCAGCAATCTCGATGAATTTTTTGAAGTCCGCGTAGCCGGACTGGTGCAACTGCTCGAAGACGGCAACACCGCGGCTGGACCGGACGGGCTCACGATGCTGGAGGAGCGCGACCTGATTGCGAAGGTGACGCGCGAGTTTGTGGAAGACCAGTACGCGTGCTGGAACGACCAACTTCGTCCTGCGCTGATGGCGCACGGAATTCGCGTGCTGGAGTTGCACGAACTCGACGCGCGCGCGCGAGCCTTTGTCGAGGATTATTGCGAGCGAGAACTGGACTTGCTTTTGACGCCGGTGACGGTGGACCCGGCCCATCCGTTTCCTCGTGTGATTAATAAAGCGCTGTGCGTGGCGTTTCTGCTGCGACGGCGGCGGAGATCTTCAACGACCTACACGGGTGTGGTGACAGTCCCGCGCGCGCTGCCGCGCCTGGTGCGGTTGCCTTCGGAAGGCACGGTTGATTTCATCTTCCTCGCGGATCTCGTTGCCTTTCACGCTTCGCGCATGTATCACGGTTACGACATCGTTTCGTCGGCGGCGTTTCGTGTGACGCGCAACAGCAATCTTTATCTCGCTGAGGAAGAAAGCCGCAGCTTGCTGGAGTCGGTGCGAACCGAGTTGCACAACCGGCGCAAGGGAGACGCGGTTCGCCTGGAAATCGACTCGGACGCGGACCCGGAAATTATTGAAAGGCTGCGAACCAATTTCGAGCTGCAGCCGTGGCAAGTGTTGCCGGTGAATGGTCCGGTGAACCTGTCGCGGCTGTTCAATATTTATGAGCAGACGGAGTATCCGGAGCTTAAATTCAAGCCGTTTGCGCCGCGCGAGTTAAGGCTGACGGCGAAGTCGCAGGACCTGTTCGAAGAACTGCGGCGGCATGACGTTCTGCTGCACCATCCTTTTGATTCTTACGATGCCGTGGTTTCGTTTATCGAATCGGCCGCGGAGGATCCGCGCGTACTCTCGATCAAGCAGACGCTCTACCGCACCAGCGAACACTCGCTGATTGTTCCGTCGTTGATGGCTGCGGCTGCAAAAAAAGAAGTGACGGCGGTGGTGGAATTGAAGGCTCGGTTCGACGAGGCCTCGAACATCCGTTGGGCGCGCGACCTGGAAGATGCGGGTGTGCAGGTGTTTCACGGGCTGGTAGGGTTGAAGACGCACTGCAAGTTGTCGCTGCTTGTGAGGAAAGATCCCGACGGTGTGACCCGCCGTTATGCCCACCTGGGAACAGGGAATTACAACGCGACGACGGCGCGGATCTATACCGACTTGAGCCTGCTGACGGCCGATCCGGAGATTACCGGAGCGGTGCACGACGTTTTCAGTTTTCTGACGGCGTATGCGGAGCATCCCAACTACGAGCCTTTGCTGGTAGCGCCGCTCGACTTGGCAGAACACACTCTGGCGCTGATTGCTCGCGAGGCAGAGCATGCGCGGCAGGGACGCCCGGCGCGCCTTATCGCCAAGATGAACGCGTTGCTTGATAAAGACGTCATCGCCGCGCTGTATAGCGCGTCTCAAGCGGGCGTGAACATTGACCTGATCGTGCGTGGGATTTGCGCGCTTCGTCCCGGCGTGCGTGGAGTGAGCGACCGCATTCGGGTGCGCAGCATCGTGGGACGATTCCTCGAGCACAGCCGCATCTATTACTTCACGAACGGCGGCGAGGAAGAAGTCTACCTGGGCAGCGCCGATTGGATGCCACGCAATTTGTACGATCGGGTCGAAGTGATATTCCCGGTGAAGGACGAATTACTGCGGGAGCGCGTGCGTCACGAGATTCTGGATGCTTATCTTGCAGACAATGTGAAGTCGCGAATCCTGCAAAGCAACGGGGACTATATTCGGACATGGCAGGCGCAGGGCAAACGCAAGCGTCCTATGGGCGGAGCCGCGTTTAGTGCGCAGGACTTTATGATTGGACTGGCGGAGGGTAAGCTTGGGGGCGATGCGATCCCCGAAGTCGCTGAGCCACGGGCGCGAAGGGTCTTGGTGGGAAAGGAACGGTAACAGGACATGGTGATCTACTTCCTGCGGCACGCTAGCGCGGGTGAGAGTCTGGCGAATCCGAAAAAAGACGAGAAGCGCGCCCTGGATAAGACCGGGATCGAGCAGTGTGGCGAAGTCGGCCGCGCTCTGACAGCGCTCGATGTGCAGGTGGACATTATTCTATCGAGCCCGCTGAAGCGCTCGGCGCAGACGGCGGCACTGGTCGGAAACGAATTGGGCTACGAGGGTAAGTTGGTGTTTGAGGATGCGCTGCGTCCGGCGGCAACTTTCGCCGATTTCCGCAAGATGTTCGACAAGTACGCTAAGCTGGAAAACGTGATGGTCGTGGGGCACAATCCCAACCTGAGCGAGTTTTTGGGACGCTCGATCAGCACCAGCGGGTGCGAGGCCAGTGTCGAACTGAAAAAAGGCGCGGTGGCCCGGGTGGAGATGAACCGCAATTCCGGATCGATGCTCTGGTGCATCACTCCCAAAGTTCTGCGTTCGGTTTATGCCGCAGCGGCCGACAACTCTCGTCCGAAGACTTCGCGGAAATAGTTCTTCTCTTTTTCCACTGCCCAGAGTTCCAGATCCACACTGGAGCGGCGTTTCGCGGTCAAAGTCAGAGTCACGCCGCCATTGCGAATGCGCGCCATTGTGCTTTGCACCGCGCCGCTGCGTCCTAGATTTAAAGCCCGTGCCAGGCGAAGCAACAAGGCGGACTTGCGAACATCCTCTCGCTCCTCGGGCAGCAGCACCTTCATGGGGCCGTCCCCAGGGGTCGGCACCGACTTTCCCAGATAGCGCGCAATCGCGGCGATGCGCCGGCGTTGGGCGGGCGTGTATCCAAGAATCTCAGAGTTGGCGATAATGTAGTAGGTGTGGCGATGGCGGCCGAAACGATTCACGTAGTCGCCAACTTCGTAGAGCATGGCGGCAGCCGAAAGCCACTCACGATACTCGGGGGGAAGCCGATGAATCGACTTGAGCGCACTAAAGAGGTAAAGGGCCGAATCACGGACTTCAGTGGCGTGACCGAGATCGACGTGGTAGTGCTCAACCGCCGCGCGAATCGAATCCGCTCGCTCAGATTCAATCTGCTTTCCGGAGCGGGTGCTGCGATCGTATTCCGCTGCCATCTGCGCGAGCAACCCGTCGCGTAAGCCCAGAGGAGAGTAGCGAAAGCCGCGGAGCTGGCAACGGTCGAGAATCTCGGCGTAAACCGTGGCGCCGGCAGGAATAATTTCGGCGCGTCGCGGTCCCACGCCAGGAAGCTTTCTGCGCCCATCAAGAGGCAAGCGGGCCAGCATCTTGGCGATTCTCCGCATCTGCGTTTGCGAGACAGCAGAGGCGCGCGATCCCTTGATTTTGTAAAGGCCACGGCAGACCGCGGCCAGCGAGGCGGCAGTTCCGGAAGTCGCAAGCACGATGCCAGGGCGCGCGCGTTGAATGCGGGCGGAAATGCGTCCAATTTCGCGTCCGGCAAAACTCTGCAGGCGTTTCAGTTCCGACTTGCGCGGCGGATCGTGCTGCAAGAATTCGTTAGTGAGGCGCACGGCGCCCAAAGGCAAGCTGACAGTTTCGCGGATGTGACCCTTTGCCGAGATGGTCAACTCACAACTGCCCCCGCCCAAGTCCATCATGAGGACGTTTGAGGAACTCACCCGCAGCGAGGAAACGAGGCCGAGGTGAATGAGGCGGGCCTCTTCCAGTCCGGAGATGATTTCGAGATTCCATCCGGTGGCGGAGCGAACCCACTCCAGAAAAGCCTGGGAGTTGCGGGCATCGCGAAGGGCGCTGGTGCCGACGACGCGAACCTGATCAGTGCCGGCAGACTGCACGGCCCGGTGAAAGCGTCGGAGCACTTTGACGGTGTTCGCCATCGCATCCGGATCAAGCAGGTTCGAGCGGAAAACGGAATCCCCCAGACGGGTGACTTCACGGTCCTCGTGAATCTCGCGCAAGCGTCCGCGAGTAAGGCGGGCAATCTTCAGACGGACGGAGTTGGATCCGATATCGACGGCGGCAAAGGTCGGCATGGGCGAGCGAGATAGTGTACAGCGAGGGTGGGAAGGCGCTCAATCATTTCCGGATAGAAGTCCGCGGCAAGCAATCGAACAAATCGCAGCGGAATCGGTGATCACGGTGTCGCCCATGTGAGACAGGCTGGCGATGGAATGCTCGGCGGCCTGAGCATTGCCGGCGCCGCAAGCGTCGCGAATCAAGATGGGGACGAACCGAGGTCGGCTCCGTGACGGCAGGTGGGATCGATGCCGACTTCAAGCGCAATGCCGGCGATCATGAAGCTGCGGATGCCGCAATCGCGCAAAGCGAAAGCTAAGGGCGTGCCCTCAAAAGCGGACATGGAGAGCTTATCGAAAATTGCTTCTTGCTCGTTGGGTTGCAGTTCAGGAACAATCTGAAAGGCCGGCGTGTCGCGAAGAAACCAGGGCTGGATTTTTTCTGAGTCTTCGGTGTGTTGCCACGCCATCGCCGTTCGATACTGGAAAGCACCCATGAGATTCTTAGGAAGGGACATGTGTCGCGTGAAAAACGTTCTGATGCCGGCCTGGCGCGCGGCGTTGAGAATGGTGGTGACCTTCTGGATAATCTGAGGTCCATCAGCGACCTGGCGCGCGATGCCGACCTGCATGTCGTAAACGATCAGGGCGGTAAGATCGGGCGATACGAGTTCCGGCAAAGTACGAGGGATGGGCAGGCCTTGGATTTCGAGCATGCGATTACGCCGATTTTCCTATGAGCTTCTGCGTGGTGCGATCGTAAGGTTCGGCGACATCCACTTTAGCATCGAAGAGGTATTGCAGGGGGAGGGGAGCGTCGAGTGCGATGAACTGCCAATCGAGAAATCCGGCGCGGGAGAGTGGGAAGTCTTCGACATAGCGGCGAGCTTCGTCTACGCTGGCGCATTCGAAGACAATCACGACACCGGGAACGTCGGCGCGGGCGTAATTCTCACGAACGATTCCGGCTTTCCAGAGGCGCCAGACATTCGCGACTTCTTCCTGCAAGTAGGGCTTGAGAGTGTCGAGGGTCACGCCAGGCTTGAACGAGTCGTACGCAATAATTTTCAAAACGTCCTCCTAACAGAGTCATAAGGAAAATGACGCGAGAGCGCAAGAACGCACAATTTGGGTAGATACTTTCCAGAGAGTGCGCGTGAGCTAGACAGCTGTCGAGTGTTTCGAAATCGAGAGAGGCTTATGGATTTGCTTTCGTGCCCGGTAAAAGTCACCGCCGATGTCATCAGCGGGAAGTGGAAGCCGTTGATCATTGTTGCTCTGAAGCCAGGTCCGTTGCGTTATAGCGAATTGCGCAAACAGGTGTCCGGACCCACGCACAAGGTGTTGACGCAACAGCTAAGACAGTTGGAGCGGGACGAGATCGTCAGCAGGAAAATTTACGCGCAGGTTCCACCCAAGGTGGAGTATTCGCTGACGGCATATGGCAGGACCCTGACGCGGGTTTTGCAGTCGATGGCAGATTGGGGACTGAAACACGCGGAGAAGAGAGCGAGAGATCACAGTTAGTTCTTGAAGGGGTTGAGGAGAGGGACCCGCAAAGATGCGAAATCGCGTTCGTTCCTCGTGGCCACCGTCAACTGATGAACGCGCGCAGTGGCGGCAATCATGGCGTCTTCCAGAAGGTGGTCCGCTTTCCCTTCCATCAGGCGTGCCCATTCGCGGAAGCAATCTGCGTCCATCGGGAGTAACTGATAGGAGTCGGCCAATTGGTCGACCCAGACTTCGATTTCGGCAGCTTTGCGGGCGTCTTGACGCCGGGTCAACTCAACTCCCGCCTGCAATTCACCGATGGTGACAGCCGACAAACGAATCTGGTCGTCCTGTAAGTTCTGTATCCACGAAACTACAGCTCCATGTGGCTTGGGCTTGCGGAGTTCCGAGACTACGTTGGTGTCGAGCAGATACCGTGTCATTTGAATTCCAAGGTTCGACGTCGGCGTAACCGTCGACCCTCACGAACAGGGAATTCAAAGCGAGGGCCCGCGTCCAGCAGCAAATGCTTGAGGCCAGGGCGGGCGGAGTGTTGCAGTCGCTTCCATTCGCTGGCAGCCACCAAGACGGCAGTTTCGATACCTCTCTTGGTGACGGTCTGGGGGCCGTGCTTCAGTGCCGCTTCCAGCAGCTCGCTGAAGCGGGCCTTCGCGTCTTGTACTTGCCACGCCGACATGGGGCATCCTCGACTGCATTATAATGACTAGTCATATAACTAGTCAACTTGAATGAGGGCAAATCAGGCCGCAGTTAGAGAGCTGGTTGAGCCAGGACTCTTGCGATCAGGACTGCTAGCCGAGGAGGTCGCCTTCGCCTGGGACATCGCAATCCGCGTTTCGGCAAGGACATCGATGGCTTTCCGGAACTTGGTTCGAGTCACATTATGAAGCGCGGCCAGCAGTGGGGAGTCAGACACGATACCGAAGAGTTCCTCGGCCCTTTGCGTCAGCTTGAGCCAGTCGTGCCAGTCGCCGAGAACATTCTGCATGCGCTTGAGCCGTTCGACCGTGTGAATAGCCTCGGGAGTATCTCCAGCCAACTCCGCTAGGTAGCGGGCGCGTTTCCCCACAATGCGATAGCGGTGCAAGGTTTTTTCCGTAAGAGGAGCGCGGTTGCGGGCGAGCACCTCGAGTTCGCGCAAGGCGATGGCGAGGGGATCTGCCGTCGAGGGGATTTTGTCCTCGGCTGCGCGCTTGAGGCGACGGCGAAGGTCGCGCAGCGTGTCATCGTCGAACGCGCGCGCTAATTTCTTTTCGCGCTCGCGACGTTCTTCAGCCAGCGCGTGGATGAGTTCCGACTTCTGCGCCGCCTCGTGAGGAACTTTCAAACCCCGGAGCGAAGAGATCTGCACATCAAGGTCACGAACGCGTCCCGCTTTCTTGCGCAGCCGCGCCAGCATTTTCAGGAGCTTCCGGTCGTTGCGATTGGGATGAGCGACCAGAGCGTCAAGCAACGCCTCAATGCGGCGTCCGTATGTGCGGAACTTATGCACGTTCTCGGGCGCAGGCTTCGTCGCGAGCTTGCTTAGCTGGCGATTGAGTTTTTGAAATGCAAAATGACTGCGTTTCTGATCGAGCGACATAAGAATTCAACGGGAAAAACCAAAAGCAATCGCGAGTCCCCAAGAAAACCTCAGGCACCATTCGGCGCGAACACGAAGTGCATTGATCCTGGGGAACAGCGCAGGCATTTTAACACTGCTGTAACACGATTCTGCTAGCGTCTGGGGGATGGCGAATCAAGCCTTAGGAGCGCCTCGCCTGACTGGACCGCAACCCGTTCCCAAAAAAGAGGTTACGGACGAATCGGCGCAGAACGCGCCACTTCTGAAACCGGTCCGAAGCGAAATCGCGGACCGAGTTTTTTCGTGGGCAATGCTCGCCTGCGGCTTGTGTGTGCTGGCGCTCGTCGGCCTGATCATCTACCAACTGGTCACAAAGTCGCAACTCTCATGGCACGCGTTCGGTTGGAAATTCTTCTTTCAAAGTGAGTGGGATCCGGTCAACGACCAATTTGGCGCGTGGCCCTTTGTGTATGGCACGCTGGTTTCGTCGCTGCTCGCGCTGGTTCTGGCTGTACCTCTGGCGGTGGGCGTGGCCGTCTTCATTACCGAGATGTCGCCGCGATGGCTACGCGGCCCACTGGCTTTCACCACTGAATTGTTGGCAGCGATCCCCAGCGTTATTTACGGGCTATGGGCGATCTTCGTGCTGGTGCCCCTGCTGCGGGAATACGTAGAGCCATGGCTCGGGAAGTATTTAGGTTGGACCGGGCTATTCTCAGGCGCGCCTTACGGAATCGGCATGCTGGCGGCGGGAATTATTCTGGCGATTATGGTCGTGCCGATCGTTTCGTCGATCACGCGCGAAGTGATGGTTGCTGTACCGCAACAGCAGCGCGAAGCGGTGCTGGCGTTGGGTGCTACGCGTTGGGAGATGATTCGCACCGGGGTTCTGCGTAACGCGCGCGCCGGTATTTTGGGCGGCGTGATTCTGGGCCTGGGCCGCGCGCTCGGTGAGACCATGGCGGTCACCATGGTGATCGGAAATCGTCCAGAGATCGCCAAGTCGTTGTTTGCGCCCGGCTACACCATGGCCAGCGTGATTGCGAACGAGTTCAGCGAGGCGACCGGGGACACTTATTTGAGCGCGCTTGTGGAAGTTGGGCTGGCGCTGTTTATCCTCACAATCATCGTGAATATCCTGGCGCAGATTCTGGTGTGGACGGTGACGCGCGGCCAACCAGCGAGGGCCAGCTAATGTCGACCTCAGGCATCACCGCCAGGATGGAGACATTCGGCGCCGCGCCGATCAGTCTGTACCGGCGCGCGATGAACGAACTGGTGACGCTGGCGGCAGCGGGTGCTGTGGTTCTGGTTTTGACGCCATTGCTGGCGATTTTCGGATACCTGGTTTACAAGGGCATCGGTTCGATCAACTGGGCGTTCCTCACCCAGACTCCAAAGCCGGTTGGAGAAGCGGGCGGTGGAATGGCGAACGCCATCGCGGGATCGGCCCTAATTCTAGGAATTGCCAGTCTTATCGGTGTGCCGATCGGCATCGGGGCCGGCATCTATCTCGCCGAGTACGGGCGCAATCAACTTGGCAACCTGATCCGGTTCACAGCTGACGTGTTGAACGGCGTGCCTTCGATCATCGTGGGGATCGTGGCATATGGCTTGGTCGTGCTCACCCAGAGCCACTTCTCGGCGTTGGCCGGGGGCGTGGCGCTGGGCATCATGATGATTCCGACCATCACGCGCACCACCGAAGAAATGCTGCTGTTGGTGCCTAACGCGGTGCGCGAAGCGGCGTATGGATTGGGCGTGTCGCGCTGGCGGACGACGCTATCGATCACGCTGCGGACGGCAACATCGGGAGTGATTACCGGTGTGATGCTGGCGTTTGCGCGCGTTGCGGGAGAAACGGCGCCGCTGTTGTTCACCGCCTTCGGCAATCAATATTGGAACTGGAACATCAATCAACCAACAGCCGCGTTGTCGCTGCAGATTTTTACCTACGCGATTTCGCCGTTCGATGAGTGGCACCGTCAGGCCTGGGCAGGTGCGTTGATTCTGATCATTCTGATTGTGCTGGCGGTCAGCGCGGTTCGATTCGCGGCCAGCCACGGAACGCTCAAGGGAGCGAACTAACTATGGGCGTAGGCATTCAAGTCGACAATCTGAACGCCTGGTTCGGCAAGACGCAGGCGCTGTACGATATCAACATCAAGATTGCGGCGAACCATGCGACGGCTGTGATCGGCCCGTCTGGTTGCGGCAAGTCGACATTCGTCCGCTGCTTGAATCGCATGCACGAGACGATTCCTGACGCCCGGGCAGCGGGAAAAGTTCAGATCGGCGATCTCGATGTCTATAACGGGACGTCAGCCGTGCAGATACGGCGGCGCATCGGAATGGTGTTTCAAAAACCGAATCCGTTTCCCACGATGTCGATTTACGATAATGTGGCTGCCGGTCTAAAGCTGAACGGATTCAGCGACAAGAAGCGGCTGGACGAAATCGTGGAGCGGTCGCTGAAGGTCTCCGCTTTATGGGATGAAGTCAAGGATACGGTCAGAAAGAAGTCCGGGGCCAGCCTGTCAGGAGGCCAGCAGCAGCGGCTTTGCATCGCGCGGGCGCTGGCGGTTGAACCTCAGGTCCTGTTGATGGACGAGCCTTGTTCAGCCCTGGATCCGATTTCGACCGGCAAGATCGAAGAATTGATTTTCGAACTTAAAGAACGGTTTACTATTGTGATTGTCACGCACAATATGCAGCAGGCCTCGCGCGTGGCGGAGTTTACCGGTTTCTTTTTGTTGGGGAAGCTGATCGAGTTCGACAAGACGGAAAAGATTTTCACCACTCCTTCCGATAAACGGACGGAAGATTACATCACAGGCAGGTTCGGATAATGCGTACCCGCTTTCAGCAGGGATTAGACGACCTTCGCGAGCGACTGCTTCGCATGGGAGGTCTGGCCGAACAGGCGGTGGATCGCGCCTGCCAAGCCTATATTGATCGCGACCTGGCACGCTGCCATCTGGTGCTCGAGGGCGAATCCCTCATTAACGCCGCCGAACGCGAAATCGATGAAGTGGCTTTTGACCTACTCGCCATGCAGCAACCGATGGCAGTCGATCTGCGATTCATTCTGGCGGTGACGAAAATCAACTCCGATCTGGAGCGGGTGGGCGATCAGGCCGTGAACATCGCCGAGCGTGTGATGGACATGGTCGAACTGCCGAAGGTGGATCTGCCGGTCGATATTCCCCGGATGGCTGCAGCAGTGGCGGCCATGGTGCGGCGCGCGTTGGAATCGTTCATCGAAGGGAAGGCCGAACTGGCGCAAGCCGTGCTCGAAATGGATAACGTTGTCGACCGTATGCGCGACGAGGCGTTCATCATGCTGGTGAAGGCCATGAACGAACGGCCCGAAGTTACGCGTCAAGCTTTGGACGCCCTCCTGGTGGCCCGCAATCTGGAGCGCGTGGCGGACCACGCCACCAACATCGCCGAGGACGTCATCTTCTGGGTGCGCGGAGCGGATGTACGCCACAATGCAGGCCAGCTAGAAGTGCCGACGCAAGAGGCAGCTACGGACACTCATTAAAGTAATCGATTGAGCAGCTGAGCCGGTCAAGACAATGACCGGCTCTTGTTGTTTTTGGAGTACGATCGGTGGTCCTGAGAGAAGACGCAGCTGATCTGCATCGCTGCGGAGGGAAGCCTTGATGCGATCTTTTAATTTACTTCTTCTGTTCATGGGTGGTTTTGCGGCGTTTGCGCAAGGTCCCAAGCCTGGACGCGAAATTTCGCTTCCTACTTCCAAAACGCTCAGTACCCCGTCGCCGGGACGACTGGGACCCACCAACAGTTTCCCTGTAACCATCGCAGTAAGTCCGGATGGAAAGTATGCCGCGCTGCTGAATTTCGGTTACGGCACCCAAGAGGCGATGGCGCGCCAATCCATTGCTGTCCTGAACTTGGCGACGAACCAACTCACGGACTTTCCGGACGATCGGCTCTCGGAGTCTCCGCGCCAGAGTTACTTTCTGGGACTGGCATTTAGTTCTGACGGCAAACATTTGTACGCGTCGATCGGCTCCATCACCGACCCGACGGGCGAGAAACCGAAGGATACGGGGAACGGAATTGCCGTTTACAGTTTTGACCAAGGCAAGATTGCGGCCGAGCGCTTTTTGAGAGTGGCTCCGCAAAAGCTGGCTGAGGGACGCAAGCCGGCTTTCGGGCTGCGCAAAGTTACGCCGGGCACGGCGATTCCGTATCCGGCGGGGATCGCGATCGTGCGGCGCGACGGGAAAGATTTGCTACTGATTGCCAATAATCTGTCAGATAACGTCGTGCTGCTCGATCCAGCGGACGGCGGAGTCATCCGGTCGTTTGATCTGAGCACGCACCAGATCGTGCCATCATCTTTTCCTTACACGGTTGTAGCGAGCAAAGACGGCAAAAGAGCGTGGTGCAGTTTGTGGAACCGCTCGCGCGTAGCGGAACTCGACTTAGAGAAAGGTACTGTCACCCGCTGGATTTCGCTGCTTGAGCCGAAAGATCCGATTGCTCCGGGATCCCATCCCACGGCCCTGGTGTTAAGCCCGGACGAAAAATTGTTGTATGTGGCGCTTTCGAATGTAGACCGGGTCGCAGTAGTCTCGACAGAAAGCGGCGCATTGGAAAGCTTGTTGGACACAACCGCGCCCGGACAGGCATACGGGGGCAGCTACCCCAGCGCTGTAGCCGTATCTGCGGACGGCCAGCATTTGTTTGTCGCCGACGCTTCCCTGAATGCCATTGCCGTCTTTGATCATGATTCGAAGGCCGGGCAGGGACCTGACGGGAGCGTCAAGCGCGCCGCTGGTTTCATCCCAACAGACTGGTATCCCAGCGCATTGGCGGTCGTCGGCGATGACCTGCTCATTACGACGGCAAAGGGCGAGGGCACGATCCCGAACAATGGCATAAGCCAATTGAAAAGTGAAAAGCGCCACCGCGACCATCCTTACATTCCCACACTGATGTATGGCTCGCTGGCGCGCCTGAATTTCCGCGCAGCCGAAAAGCAGCTTCCAGAGCTGACTCGCAAAGTGGAGGACAGCAACCTGCTGCGTTCCGACCCGGGGAATGTTCGCTTTCAGGGCGGAGGAAATCCCATCAAGCACGTGATTTATATCCTCAAAGAGAATCGTACTTACGACCAGGTGTTCGGCGATCTCAAGGTTGGCAACGGCGACTCTTCACTGACGATGTATGGCGCAGATATCACTCCCAACCAACACAAGTTGGCGTTGCAGTTCGGCGTGCTCGACAACTTTTACGACAGCGGGGAAGTTTCGGGCGACGGGCACGAGTGGTCGAACGCGGCCATCACCAGCGACTACAACGAAAAGACCTGGCAGATTGGTTATCGAGGTAAGGAACGCACCTATGATTTTCAAGGAACGGTAGCCGATGAGTTTCCGCTGGAGAACGGAGAGCCGGATGTGGACGCTCCCGAGACAGGATACATCTGGGACAATCTTGCAAAGCACGGTGTCACCTATCGTGACTACGGAGAATTTGTGCTGGCGGTGTGGTGCAAGCCAACCGCCGATGCGGAGTCGTTGCCCACGGAAGGAACGACTTCGAAGCTGAATGCGGAATGTCCGCGGCGGGAAATCAAGAAGGGCGATCCCTTACCAGAAAACGTTGGAGATCCTCACGGGTCCGCGAGTCCATGGCCGTGGAGCATCCCCGCATTGCGCCGCATGCGGCCGACCAAGGCGAATTTGCGGGACCATTACGATCCTCTGTTTCCGGATTTCAACACAGAATATCCCGACCAGTTGCGTGCCGATGAATTCCTGAACGAATTTTCGGGATTCGTGCAGGCCCGCAAAGCAGGCAAGGGAAGCGAGTTGCCACAGTTCGTGCTGTTGTATCTGCCCGACGATCATACGGGTGGTACCCGCGCGGGACGGCCGACACCGTCAGCCTCGGTGGCCGACAACGATCTGGCCGTGGGGAGAGTGGTCGATGCCGTATCGCATAGCCCTTATTGGGACGATACCGCCATCTTTGTCATTGAAGATGACGCGCAGGACGGGGCCGACCATGTGGATGCGCATCGCTCCATTGCGCTGGTGATCAGTAAATATTCGCCCGGATCTGCCGAAAAGCCTTTCGTGGATAGCCGGTTTTACACGACCGTGAACATGATGCATACGATGGAGTCGCTGCTGGGGCTTCCGCCGATGAATCAGAACGATGGGTACGCCCCGGTGATGGCGCCGTTGTTCTCGGGTGCCGGGAATCAGCCTGCGTTCAGCGTGGATCCCAGCAATCGCGAAAACGGATTGATCTACAAAGTGAACCCGCCTCGGGGGCAAGGTGCGCAGGAGTCAGAGAAGATGGATTTCTCGCGGCCCGATGCGGTGAATACACACGTGCTGAATGCGATTCTGTGGCGCGATCGTAAAGGGGACACGCCGATGCCGGCGCCAAAGCATACGGTCGTGCCGGAGAAGGACGGAGATTGAGAATATCTCCGGCGCTAAAGCGCAAAGTAAAAATAGTCCGGGCGGCAGGAGTAAACTCGTGCCCTTCCCAGCAATCCTACTTCCGCCAGTCTCAGTTGATGCTTGAAGTTTGTTCGGTTGATTCCTGTCCGCTATCGGAGAAGGAAAAATCATTGGAGACGTTGGGATACTCTTTGCCGTCCACTTCGACGTAGGGATAAACGAAGTAATTCAGCGGCGCGCCTTCCTGCTTGGGGTTCAGTTCAAGATCTCGTCCCATAGAGAACTGCACGCGGTTCGCGTCGTGAGCGCCGAAGAAATAGTCCTTCTTTTCCGGATGCTTCCAGGCCTCGGAGATGTCGACCGGAATCCATCCGTCCTTGGGTTCGAAGAACTCGGCCCAGCAGTGGTATCCGGCGATCTCGCCAGCGTGCTTGTCGGCGGGAAGGGGAAAGCCGATTTCGAAACGAGAAGGAATGCCTTGCGAGCGCGCCATGGCGATGAACAGCGAATGGAAGTCGGTGCAATTACCCTTCTTGGCGGAACACGCGTACATCACGTCCCCGTGGCCCCAGCCCGTACCCGTCTTGTCGTACTTCATGGTCGCAAAGACGTAGTCGTAGATGGAGCGAGCTTTGTCGAGCGGGCCTCGCTGCCCTTCGGTGACTTTCTTCGCGAGATCGGCTGGCAGGCCAGTGATCGGGACGAGGGCGTCGGGGGCGAGATCGATTTTCTTTTCGCGGTCGGTGATCTTGACATCGGCGAGGTGAGGAGTCGAGACACCAAGCGTGACCCGTTCGCGGCGCATGACGTCGTAAACGATCTCGAAGTGATAATCGGACTGCTTCGCCTTCGAGGTTTCGGCGTAATAGATTTCGTTGCCGTACTTCGACTCGTGGGTCTTCTTCAGGGGCAAATCGCCGTTTTCCGTAATCGCTCGCGCATCCTGAAAAGAGTCGGCATGGGCTGCGGGAAACCAGATGCGTAACTTTTGTCCCGCTGGAACGTTTTTTACAGTGAAAGAGTAGCGGAAGGTAAAGTCGCGCGACTCCTGCGCGGAAGCGCAGACGGTAGTGAGCAAAAACAGAACAGGGACGAGGCGTAGGTGAAGCATGATCAGGTCCTTTCAGCGCAGATGAGGGGCTCAACTGAAAACGACACACGGGCGTCTCACGAGGCGCGCCGTCAAGTGAAGCCGAGTCTTCCCGCTGGCATAGGAGAGTGCTCCGCGGTCCCACGTCCGCAGGCGGTTCCAAATACGTTAAACCGCGGAAGGGAAGTTTGCAATCGGGGATGGTTCCGAGGAACGCGTTCTCACGTTAGAATCCCATGATGCCCGCTGTGATCGAATGCCGTGATCTGCGCAAGACCTACGAAGGTAAGGTCGAGGCGGTACGTGGCCTGAATCTTAAGATCGAGACCGGAGAATGCTTCGGCTTGCTCGGTCCGAATGGCGCGGGGAAAACCACTACCATCGAGATTCTCGAGGGATTGCTGGCTCCCACTTCAGGCCAAGTCACAATTCTGGGACAGAGCTGGCAAAGCAACGAACGAGAACTTCGCGAACAGCTCGGCATTTCGCTGCAGGAAACGCGGCTTTCCGAGAAACTGACAGTACGGGAAACGATTGATTTGTTTGCGAGCTTTTATCGTCATCCGCGGTCATCCCATGAGGTATTAGAGGAATTGCAGCTCAGCGAGAAGGCCGATGCCTGGGTGGGGAAGCTCTCGGGTGGACAGAAACAGCGGCTGGCTGTTGCGACGGCGTTGGTGGGGAATCCGAAGATCTTGTTTCTGGATGAACCAACAACCGGGCTCGACCCGCAGAGCCGCCGGCAGCTTTGGGACCTGGTGCGTGCTTTCCAGCGTAGTGGAGGCACGGTTCTGCTGACCACGCATTACATGGACGAGGCAGAGCGTCTGTGCGACCGGCTCGCGATTGTCGATCATGGACAGATTATCGCCGAGGGATCTCCCGCAGAATTGATCGAGCGTTTGGGCGGACACCACGTGGTTGAATTCTCGGTGAGTGGGAATGGCACGGCTCATGACGCGTGGCGGGCATTGCCGGGAGTCGAAGGTGTTCGCGATGATGATGACGTGGTTTCGCTCACGGTGAAAGAGCCACATTTGACGATTCCCGCGCTGCTGGATGCGGTCGAGCGTCAACAGAAAGAGTTGCTCCATCTGACTACGCGGCAGGCCAGCCTGGAAGATGTATTCGTCCGGCTCACAGGCCGGCACTTGAGGGAGGCATAGTGGCGGTTTCAGAACAACCGGTAGGTGTTATCGAAACCGGCGGCTCGCCGCGCCAGGTGCGCCGCAACGGGCGGTGGTCTGGCTATGCACATTTGTTGGTGGCTCGTCTGCTCGAGATGAAGCGCGAGCCGGAAGTAATTTTTTGGGTATTTGGTTTCCCCATACTGCTGGCACTCGGACTCGGTATCGCCTTTCGCAACAAGCCCGCTGACATCACGTCGGTCGCGATCGTAGCTGGATCGGGGGCGCAAGAGACAGCGGCCATGGTGCAGGCGAAGAATCCTTCGATTCATGTGCAGGTCGCGGACCGCGATGCCGCAGCGCAGGGTTTGCGGCTGGGGAAATACGATCTGGTGATGGAGTCCGACGGAAAGGGCGGATACACCTACCGCTACGATCCGTCGCGGCCTGAGAGCGTGTTGTCACATTCGGAAGTGGACGATGCGTTACAGAGCGCATCGGGCAGGAAGGATCCCGTACCCACTTCCACGGTCGCATCGAGCGAGCCGGGATCACGCTACATCGATTTTCTGATACCGGGACTGCTGGGCATGAACCTGATGAATGCCGCGATGTGGGGACTGGGATTCGGCATCGTCGATATGCGCCAGCGCAAGCTTCTGAAGCGCTTTGTGGCTACTCCCATGCGACGCAGCGATTTTCTGCTGGCGCTGATGAGCAGCCGGTTAATCCTGATGCTGGTCGAAGTGGGATTGTTGCTGGGCTTCGGCGTCCTGGCGTTTCATATGCGAGTGCTGGGATCGTTATGGACCATCGTCCTGGTCGGCATGATCGGGGCACTCTCGTTCGGCGGATTGGGGTTGCTCACGGCCTGTCGCGCGCAGAAGATTGAAACCATCAGCGGCCTGATCAACGTAGTCATGATGCCGATGTGGATTTTCTCCGGCGTCTTTTTCTCATACGAGCGTTTTCCTGCCGTACTGCAGCCACTCATCAAGGCATTGCCGCTCACGGCAATGAACGACGCCTTGCGGGCGACGATCCTGCAAGGGGAGCCGCTGCGCGCCCAAGCAGGACGCCTGCTGGTGCTGGGATTGTGGGGTGGCATCTCGTTCATCCTGGCGGTGAAGTGGTTCCGCTGGACCTAGAGAGCGTTTGCGGATAACGTTTCGGGCATGGCCAAACCGCGCACGATTGTGCTGCAGAGTGCTCTGAGCCCGGAGCAATGCCGCGAACGCCTGCGCAGCAACACCGACGAGCGCCGGCGCACGCCTTTTTCGCTCTCCGGCTATAAGGGCAAGAATCCTGTCATCAGCCGCATCGACGGCGATACCATTCAGTTGCAGAAGCGCCGGTATTATCGCAATGACTTTGCTCCCAACTTCTATGGAACGATCCGGCCATGGGGAAACACGGCGCGGATCGAAGGCTATTTTGGTCCGCCGCGTTGGGCTGTGATGTTCATTCGAATCTGGTTGGGGGCGGCGATGTTGTTCACTCTGCCGGTCGCGTGGGTGTCGCTTCAACGCCTGGTCGGCGGGCATTTCGAATGGGACGTTTATATGGGCTTGGCGTTCCCATTCCTCTTTCTCGCCTTCGGGTTGCTGATGCCCCGCTTCGGAGATTGGTTAGGCCGCAACGAAAAGACTTTTATGTTGGAGTTTCTTGAGACCACGCTGGCGGCGAAGCGGGAAGAGTTTCCGTATGGCAGCGAGACGGGGGCGATTATGTCAACCTGATGCGAGGCGGTTGTAAGCGAAATCGGCGCGGTGGTACTCTTAGTCCCTACCGATGTAACGAGCGGGAGTAGTTCAGCGGTAGAACGCCAGCTTCCCAAGCTGGATGTCGCGGGTTCGATCCCCGTCTCCCGCTCCAATTAAGAGAGCGCATTCTCCTAACCACTGAAGCGGCACCCAGATTCCACGCCACCAGCGCTACCCGCGAAAGCGGTGCTGGAAAATTTTATTGTTCTAAAATGCCGGGATTGCATCCATGAAAAAAGCAAAGGAGATTGACACATGGCAACTGCAACCCACGACCTCAAACACGGGTTAGCCCGCCGCAAGGAAATTGAAATCAGCGTAGTCGGCAGGAAATCTGGGAAGTGGATCTCACGTCCCGTATGGTTTGTCCTGGAAGGCGATACGCTTTATTTGCTTCCGGTGGAGGGTACCGACACGCAGTGGTACAAGAACTTGCTTCGCCATCCCAAAATCAGAATCTCGGCAGGTGATGTGGAAGTGGAGCTCAGGGCCACGCATACGGCCGACACCAAGACCGTGACTTCGGCGGTTGAGAAGTTTCGCAGCAAGTACGGAGCGGCAGACATAAAGAAATACTATTCGAAATTGGACGCCGCGGTTCTGGTGAAAATCGACTGACGAGCACAAGCGTTTCCCCGAAGAAATCATCAATCAGCAGGCTGCCCTCTTGCGCGTCGCGGCATCGAAACAGAATCTCGAGTCTCGTACTGATGGTGAAACTTTGCGGTACAACTCGGGAACTCATAGTAGGAGAGGTGGATCATGGCAGATGTAAAGGGACTCAAAGTTGCAATTCTGGTTACAGACGGATTCGAGCAGGTTGAACTGGAGAAGCCGAGACAAGCGTTGGATGATGCTGGAGCGGAGACAAAGATCGTTTCGCCGAAACCTCAAAAGGTTCGGGGATGGAACCACAAGGAGTGGGGCGATGAATTTCAGGTAGATGTCCCGCTGGAAAAAGCGAAGGCGGCAGGCTTTGACGCGCTACTGCTTCCCGGGGGTGTCATGAATCCTGACTCGCTGCGGATGCTGCCGGCAGCCGTGGAGTTCGTGAAAAGTTTCTTTGATGCTGGGAAAGCGGTGGCCGCAATTTGTCACGGCCCTTGGACGATCATCGAAGCGGGCGTCGCGAAAGGACGCAAAATTGCATCATGGCCCTCATTGAAAACGGATCTGCGGAATGCGGGTGCGGAATGGATGGATCAGGAGGCAGTCACCGACAAGAATCTGGTGTCCGCTCGCAATCCTGACGATATTCCTGCCTTCAATCGTGCCATGCTTGACTTGTTCGGACAGACGAAAGGCAAGTCGAAACACGCCGCATAAAAGGCCCGCAGGCGGTTCTTGGGCTGATTAAGACTGGGGCGAGAAGACCAGGAAGTAGTCCATCTTGTCGCCCTTCACAAAATCCTCTTTTTGCACCAGGCGGTATCCGGCTTGTTGGGCTTCGCGAATGACCACCTTGCGATTCACGCCGTGATCCTCGCCGTTGCCGTTGCGATCGATGATTCCCACTTTCGCATCCGGTTTCAAATATGCCCGAAGATTCGTCAGCAGCGTCACGGGTCGTGAAACTTCGTGGTAGGTCTTGAGCAAAAGCACGGCGTCGACTGAATGCAGAGGAAGCATGGGGTCGTCAGGCTTGCTGAGCACAGTCTTCACGTTGTGCAGGCCTTCTTTTTGCGCGCGGTCAGTGATGAACCGAATGGCTTCAGGATTGATATCGACAGCGTAGACCACCGCGGCATCGCCTACGCGTCGCGCCGCACGCACAGTAAACCATCCGGAACCTGCGCCGATGTCAGCAACCGTTGTTCCGGCGTGGATGTTCAGAATGTCCATGACACGGTTAATCTGCAAGCGTTCGTCGCGTCCGGGAGACTCGAAGATGCTGAGATCACCCGTGTAGGGAGTGCTGGTCTTGCGGTTTTCCGCGGGAGCGGCAGCGGTTTGGGAGCGAATCGGCCCGGGGCAAGCGATAAGAAGAATGACAGCGAAGAGGGGAATTCGGAATCTGTTCATGGATGCCCGGCTCCACCGAGTGCGTCTCTGGCAAGGATAGACGAAATCCGCCGGATATTGGTGAGCGCCAAATCTCCTCTGCTTTCATCATCTCCCAGCCGTAACGTGGGAGGAAAGGAGCCGTAACTTGCTTCTATTGAGGAAGCCACGTAACCTGCGGTGTTCCGGTAGAAATATGGGTTTTGGGCGCGGAACGAGGGTTATGAACTGTAATATCTGCGATCAGCTTGCGGCGGAGATGGGAGAACTGCTGCTCAAGCAGAAAAAAGCTACGGGCGCGCTTGCGCCGGAAACCGTGTCGGCGGAAGACACCGAAACGGTTGCTGCGTCGCTGCGTACTGCCCGCCAGAAGCTGATCGACCACCTCCGCCTGATTCACGGCTCTGCATAGAATTCCACTAACCTTTGGCGGATGCCGCCGCGCGTTTTTGGGCTCCTCTGACCGGAGCGGAGGCATCTTCTGCCTGCCACTTTCGGGCGACACGGTCGAGATCGCCGAAAATCGCGTGCAGATCGTTCATCCGCTTGGTTATGCCGTAGGTCACAGTCGGGGGAATGGTGGGTTCATAGTCGCGAAAGACGAATCCTTTTTCCTCCAGCGTTCGCAGGCGTTCGGTCAGGACGCGCGACGAGATTCCTTCAATCTGCCGCCGCAATGCGCCGAAGCGGGTGGGCCCATTCATACTCAGGTTCCAGAGAATGTGCATGGTCCAGGGACGGGCCAACACTTCCAGTAATCCGTGAATCGCACAGGGACTGGGTTTTTCGACATAACGCCGCATCTTTCCTCCGCACTTGGTTACTTTAAAGTTCCTACTTTACAAATGCAATCGGTTATTTAAAGTAACCATTATCCGCTCAATCACACGATTGTGGAGAAGAATCATGGCAAGCAGTGCGGCATCGAGTTTCGGTTCACGGTCTCTCAGTCACGCCCGCTCGCTGGAAGGGTCGGCGAGCAGATATGCGTTGCTGGCGGGACGCTTTCTGTTTTCGGCGATCTTCCTCATGGCAGGCTTCATGCACTTCTCAGCGCAGGAGATCAGTTTTGCCTCCCAGGCGGGGGTGCCGTTTGCGAGATTTTTGGTTCCAGCCTCGGGCATTGTCGCGGCGCTGGGAGGGCTGAGCATCCTGCTTGGCTATCGTGCGCGGTGGGGAGCTTGGCTCATCGTCCTCTTTCTAGTGCCGGTAACCCTCACCATGCACAACTTCTGGGCAGCGAAAGATGCGATGACGGCTCAGATGCAAATGGTGATGTTCTTGAAGAACGTAACCATTATGGGTGGAGCGCTGATGGTTGCGTATTTCGGGTCGGGGCCGATGAGTCTCGATGCCCGTAAATCGTAGAGAAACACTCAACTTGAAAGGAAGAAAGAATGTCAGATCCGACAATCCAGATTTTGCCGAAGGGTCCTTACCTGGTTACCGGGAAGTTCACCATCACCGACGCAAGTGGAAATAAAGTGGAGGCCGGGGAGAAGGTTGCTCTCTGCCGTTGCGGGGCTTCCACCAACAAACCATTTTGCGACGGAACCCACTCGAAGATTGGATTCGACGCGGCTGCGGCGGCAGTGCCGGCTAGCGCTGAGTAAGAAACACAAGGTCTCTCGACTTCGCATGCAGATTCGCGTTGCGAATCTGCATGCTCCGCTCGAGATGACAGTGAGGGTCTAATCCGTTTCGCGGAATCTGGCCAGCAAACCTCCGGCGGATGCGCCTCCGCCTTCGTGTTGCTTCTGCCAGTCGTCTTCCTTGGGTACCTGGATCGGTTCCAGTTTCTTTTTCTGCAGAGCTGGATTCACCGCAGGTAGCTCCTTCGCCGTGAACGTTTGGAAGTCCTTGATCACATCTTCCAGTTCGTGGCCGAGGGAGTCGGCGCGCTTGACCTGGTAATCGGAAGGGCGTCCTTCGTAGTTGTTGACGTCGCCGTAGAGCTGTCCGATATGTTCGCGAATGCGCTCTTCGCCAGTGATCATGCCACCTTCTTTGGTAGCCACGATTCTGCCACGCAGGCTGTCGCACTCTTCCACTACTTTCTGCAAACGCGCTCGCAGCGGGTCTTTCTCTGGAAGCTTCGCTGCGCGGGCAGTGGCGGAATCGCGCACGCTTTCGATCGCGGCGGTTCCGTAGCTCATGTGTCCCAGCAGTTTGTAGAGCTTCATCGCCAGGTCAAACTGGGCCTTGCGATCTTCGACCGTGTACTTGGCTCGGGGATCGAGAACCACTTTCAGCGGTTCGGTGTAGGTCTTGTCACCTTTGGTTAGTTTTACAGTATAGGTTCCGGGTAGGACGCGCGGTCCTTGCGAAGCTTCAAACAAGGCGCTGGCTGCGGGAGGAACCGTAGGAGCCTTCAGCCTCATCGACCACGTCGCGCGATTCAAGCCGCGGCGTTTGCTTCCAGCGACGGTGTCGAGCAGTTTGCCATCCTGATCGAAGATTTCAATCTTCAAATCGCCAAAGATGTGGCGGCTCTTCTGGTAATAGGTGATGGCAGCATCGCCGGGGCGGCCGAGCCCGACGAAAGCTTCGTCACCTTGCGGCCAACTGGCATCGGCATTGAAGTATTGTGCTGACGGACGGCCTTCAATGAACGTCGCTTCTTTCGTCATCAGGTCAGGTGTGAGCGCGCGCAGCGGCGAGATGTCGTCGATGATCCAGATGCCACGTCCATGAGTGGCCATCACCAGATCGGACTCGCGGGGCTGGATGACGATGTCGCGCACGGCGACGTTGGGGAAGTTGCTGCCCTTGTATTGCGCCCAGCGCTGGCCTCCGTCAACCGAGATCCAGAGACCAAACTCGGTGCCGACAAAGAGCAGGTTGGCATCCACAGTATCTTCGGTGATGACATGTGCGTAGCCGCGAACTCCGCTGGCTTCGAGAGGAAGAGCAGTCCAGGTCTTGCCGTAGTCCGTGGTCTTATAAGCGTAGGGTTTGAGGTCGCCGTAGGTGTGACGATCAAACGTCGCATACGCCGTGCTTTCGTCGAAACGGCCAGCGGCAATGGTCGAGACCCATGAATTCTTGGGAAGCCCCGAGATGTTGCCGACAACGTTGGTCCAAGTCTTGGCTCCATCGCGGGTGATCTGGACGTTCCCGTCATCGGTGCCCACCCAGATCAACTGTCCATTCTTCGGGGACTCCGAAATCGAATAGATCGAAGTGTGCATTTCCGCGGCAGAGTTGTCGATGGTCACGCCGCCTGATTCTTCCTGCTTCTGCTTCTCCGGATCGTTGGTGGTCAGATCGGGAGAGATGCGATCCCACGACTGTCCGTGATCGCGCGAGCGGAACAGGAACTGTGCGCCGATATAGATTGTCCCTTTTTCATTGGGACTCATGTGAATGGGCGTGTTCCAGTTGAAGCGCAGTTTCTTCTCGTTGTATTCGGGGAGGGGCTGAATTGCGCGGGTCTCGTGGGTATAGCGGTTGACGCGGCCGATGGTGCCGCCTTGCGCCTCCGCATAAATGTAATTCGGGTCGGAGGTGTCTTCGAACATCCAGAAGCCGTCGCCGCCGTACATGTTTTCCCACTGCGCATTGCTGACGCCGCCGGGATAGGATGAATCGCCGACCCAGGCGCTGTTGTCCTGCAAGCCGCCATAGACGTGGTAGGGATCGGCGTTGTCGGTGCTCACGTGATAGAACTGCGAGACCGGCAGGTTCATCTGGTGTTTCCAGCGCGTACCGCCGTCTTCGCTGCGCCACACGCCGCCGTCATCCGTCGCGTAGACGATGTTGGGGTCGGCGGGATTAATCCAAATGTCGTGAAAGTCGCCGTGTGCTCCGCCGGAGACGAAGCTGAAGCTCTGGCCCCCGTTGACGCTGAGCAGCAGCGGACCACCTGGTTTGAAGATCTTGTGCTCGTCTTTCGGATCGACGATCAGGTTGCCAAAGTAGAATGGCCGCCAAATCATGAAGCGGCTCGCGTCGAGGCGCGCCCAGGTATTGCCACCGTCGTCAGAGCGGAAGAGCGCGCTCTTTTTCGACTCGATATTGGCATAGACCACATTCGGTTTGCCGGGCGCCACGGTAACGGCGACGCGTCCCCAAGGCTTTTCGGGAAGGCCTTTCGCGTTCGCGTCCGTCAGTTCGGTCCAGTGGTCGCCGTTGTCGGTTGACTTATAAAGGCCGCTGCCTGGGCCACCGGAGCGGAAGGTCCAGCCTTGACGACGGAAGTCCCACAGCGACGCGAAGATGGTGCCCGGTTGCTGCGGACTGCTCGACATCAGGCCGCATCCGGTAGAGGCGTTAGCGCCCGCGAGAACTTTCTTCCAGTTCTTACCGCCGTCGGTCGTCTTGAAGACGCCGCGTTCGTCGTTGTCGTTCCACAAATGGCCAAGAGCGCAAACCAATACGTTGTTCCCATCCCGTGGGTCGACGATGATCTTGGCGATGTGCTCGGTGTCTTTCAGGCCAACGTTGTTCCAATTTTCTCCGCCGTCGGTCGACTTGTAGATTCCATCACCCACCGAAACGCTGTTGCGCACCCAAGCCTCGCCACTACCTACCCACACCACGTTGGGATTGGTTTTGTCGATAGCGACTGCGCCGATCGACTGTACCGGCTCGCGGTCAAATACCGGGAGGAATGTGGTACCGCCGTTGATGGATTTCCAAACTCCTCCGCTGGCGGCCCCAATGAATACGGTGGTGCGGCCGTCTTTCTCGATAGCGTCAATCGCGGCCACGCGTCCGCTCATGGTGGCTGATCCGATATTGCGAGCGGGCAGGCCTGAGACGGTGGCGGCATCAAATTTCACCGGCTGTTGCGCGAACGCAGCCAGCGTCAGTGTGAAGAAGATCAAAATTGATTGGAAGCGAGCGCGAGCGATCATCGTTAGAAGTCCTTTGTTCAATCCAAAGTCTAATCAGGAGCTATTTCTTACCCGACTCTTTCAGAGACGCAGGAACCGCGAAATCGGCCGGGCTGAGTGACACGTTGACCTCGATCTTCTCAACCGTGATGGTCTGCCACGAACTAGGATCGTTCTTCGGTCCGGATGCGATGGAGAAGGGAAACATAACGCCGTTTACCGGCTTATAGGAGCCGTATTCGATAACGTTCTCTTTCATCGAGCCGCGTATGAATTCCTGACTCTCTCTGCGGATCTCGAGGTAGGTATCGGGATCGAGGTAGTCATAGATGATGTCACCGTTCTTCAGCGTGACCTTGAGTCGCAACGCGTCGTCGCCGTCGATGGTGTCGTGACCCAGAAACTCGACCTTGTTGCCTTTGGCCTGATAGTTAACCAGGGGCCCGTCGAAATCGGAGTCAATCAGCAGGTCGCGAAGATCGTCTTCGCCCATAAGCATGGGATCTTTGCGGCCGCCGAACGGCTGCACGGCCCAGCCGGCGCTGCCGTCATAGGCCTGGATCGCAGTCATCCCCTGGAGGGAAAACGTTTCCCGCACCAGGTTGGGACGCTGGTTCTCCTGTCCGTAGGTGGCATTCACGCCGCCCTGGGTGAGCTTTCCGACGACGCGAATGCTCGTGAGGGCTTGGATTTTATCGAGGCCGCCTCTCGCTTCAATATTCTTCTGAACTAGTTCGTCGGCGGTTTGAGAGAAGGCACAAATGGCGATAAAGAGGAACGCAAAAACGCTGACCACGCGATGCCGCATGTAAGAGGCTCCTACGTTGAAAGGCAGAAATTTCCCCAGGAAATCGTACGATACGCTGCAATGGACGGGCAAGCCAGGGCTTTGTGAGCAAGAAAATACAAATAATCGTTCGATGAATCGTTCAAGAAACACTTTCTACCTGTTCAGATTCCAGAAGGGCGTTTATCCTAAACGGTCGTTTTATGTCCGCGAACTGTGCCAATGGGCTTTCTGAAGCGCTGGAAGATCCGGCTCCTGCTGTTTTTTGCCGTCGTTGGGCCGGGAATCATTACCGCGAATGTCGACAACGATGCAGGCGGCATCTGGACCTACTCGTCCGCCGGGGCGCAGTTCGGGCACATGCTGCTTTGGACCATGATTCCCACCACCCTGGCGCTGATTGTGGTGCAGGAAATGTCGGCCCGCATGGGCGCGGCCACCGGCAAGGGGTTGAGCGACCTGATCCGCGAAGAGTTTGGGTTTCGGATCACCTTCTTCATGATGATTGGCATCCTGATCACGAATTTCGGCAACGTGGTCGCCGAATTCGCCGGCATCGCCACCAGCCTTGAACTCTTCGGACTCCACCGCTATTACACGGTGCCCATCTGCGCGGTCATCGTCTGGCTGATCGTGGTCAAAGGGCAGTACAAAAGCGTGGAGAAGATCTTCCTCGCGGCGTCTTTCTTTTACATCACCTACATTGTGGCTGGTGTACTGGCCCATCCCGCGTGGGAAGACGCAATGAAGGCGACCGTGCGGCTGCCGAAGCTGCAGGAGTTCCACCACGAAGCCTATCTGTATATGGTGATTGGTGTCGTGGGAACAACAATTGCGCCGTGGATGCAGTTTTACCTGCAGTCCTCGATCGTAGAGAAGGGCGTCACGCGCCGCCAGTACAAGGCTTCGAAGATTGACGTGGTCGCGGGATGCATTTTCACCGATGTGGTGGCGTGGTTCATCATTGTTGCCTGCGCGGCTACGTTGTACGTCCATGGACACCGCGATGTGCGCGACGCGGCCGATGCGGCGCAGGCGCTGCGTCCGTTGGCGGGAGAATACGCGTACATTCTGTTCGCTGTCGGACTGTTTAACGCATCGCTGTTTGCCGCTTCCATCCTTCCTTTGTCCACTGCTTACACAGTCTGCGAGGGACTGGGTTTTGAGTCGGGCGTTGGGAAAGGATTCAGCGAAGCGCCGATCTTCTACTGGCTTTACACCATCCTGATCGCAGCCGGCGCGGGGGTGATTCTGACCCCCAATCTTCCACTGGTAAAGATCTCGGTTCTATCGCAAGTGGTGAACGGGGCGGTGTTACCCTTCGTTCTAATTTTCATGCTTCTGCTGATCAACAAAAAAGAGCTGATGGGAGAGTACGTGAATTCAAGGTTGTTCAACGTGATCGCCTGGGGATCGACCGTCATCATGATCGGTCTAACGGCGGCCCTGGTGTACTGGACGCTGCGCGGCGGAACCGGCTAACAGGTTCTTCCAGACAAACGAGAGGCGGGTACAACTTCTTTCCCGCCGGCTTCCTCAAAAGCCACTATAATCTTGGGCAAGATCCGGGTGGTGGTGGTTTATGCGATGTGCTCTCGCGATTCTCGCCGGAATCTTTCTGATTCCAGCGTTCCCCTGTCCCGCGCAAATTCCTTCTGATAAATCCGTGAAGTCCTATCACGATGGCAGCATTCGTGACATCGATGCCGTCGGTAATCGCAACGTGGGATGCGGACGCGGCGTGGGCAATTGGTTCAGCATCGAGAAACAAGTTGCCATGGGGAGGGCCTATTCCCAGGACGTGGAATCGAGCAGCAACATGGTGACTGACCCGGTCATCACCGAGTACGTCAATCGGGTAGGGCAGAATATTGTTCGGAACTCGGACTCCGAAGTCCCATTTACCATCAAGGTGGTTGATAGCGATGCGGTCAACGCTTTCGCCCTTCCCGGCGGCTTCTTCTTCGTGGACTCGGGGCTGATTCTCGCAGCCGACAACGAAGCCGAACTGGTGGGAGTGATGTCGCACGAGATCGCGCACGTCGCGGCGTGCCATGCGGCGCGCGAAAATACTCGCAGTCAACTCATGAATCTCGCTTCCATCCCGCTGATTTTCGTCGGTGGAGGCATTGGCTACGCGCTGCAAGAAGCCGCGGGGTTGGCATTGCCAATGGGTTATCTGAAGTTCTCGCGCGGCTTCGAGTCAGAAGCGGACTACCTTGGCGTGCAATACATGTACAAAGCGGGATACGATCCGCAGGCGTTTACGGCATTCTTTGAAAAAGTGCAACAGATGGAAAAGAGCAAGCCGGGAACCCTGGCGAAGGCTTTCAGTACGCATCCTCAGACGCCCGACCGGATTCGCAAATCGCAGGAGGAGATCAACACTCTTCTACCTGAACGCGACGAGTACAAAGTGGACACGTCAGAGTTTGAAGACGTGAAGACGCGCCTGGCGGCGCTCGAAAACCGGCACAAATTGAATGGGGGCAAAGAAGCACAATTGCCAACGCTGCGCAGGCGAGGCAGCAATGATACCGGGTCGGATGGGAAGCCGGATGACGGCAAGGATGATGGGCATCCGACTTTGACGCGGCGGACTGGTGCGGATCAGCAATAGGTACGCGCGCGGACGGCAGATTCCTCGTCGCTTCGCTCCTCGGAATGACAATGCGGGTGGGGGTAGGAATGACAAGGCGGTGGGGTAGGAGTGGCTAAAGCAGTTTGCCGCTTACCAGGTCTTTGATCAGCTCGAGGTCGGCTTCCAGAAAATCGAAAGTTGGCAGTTCTTTTCGTTCCGCCCAGCGGATTTCTTTGAAGATTTTGTTTTCGATCTGTCCCTGATAGTGGCGTACCGCGAAGAAGTAGAGTTCCACGGAGCCTCCGTTCTTGTAGTCGTGACGGATACGCGACACTTCTTCATCGATGCGAGCGTCGATTCCGAGTTCTTCTTCCAGCTCCCGGCGCAGGGCCTCGCGCGGCTGCTCGCCTTCTTCGATCTTGCCTCCTGGGAACTCCCACTTTAGCGGCATGGTCTGGTGCCGGGTTCGCTGGCAGACTAGCAGTTGGTTGTCCTTGAGAATGAGCGCGGCCACAACTCTTTTCATGATGGGACCACGCTCGCGCTTAGCGCGCTGCGGACGGGGTCGACACAACTGGTGAAAGTGAAGGCAAAGGCAGCGAATCCCGCGGCACAGCGAAGTTCGAGCAAGTGATCTCCGAAGTCGTGATTGTCGACCAGCGCATGCATGCGCGGATGCTGCACCATGACGTAACTCTCTTCGCGTCCACCGGCTCGCCGGAAACTGATGTCCTTCGTGGCCTGTTCGCGCGAAAGAGATTTGCCGTCTTGCAACACAGTGACGTCGACGGCGGGGCCACGAGGAGAAGCCATCACCAGATTCACGCCTCCGGCTGAGTACTTGAGCACCAGCCGATGCTCTCCGTCACCAACGGCCTCGAAATATTCCGCCGTGGAAGCCCACTGACCGCTGGCATAGAAGCAATTTTCCTGAAGATCACCGGAGAAAGAATAATCGGCAATCGAATCCTCGCGGAATCCGCCATCGTTGCCGATACGCCCGCGGCGGTGTCCAAGATAAAGCTCCGGGCTTGCCGGATAGCAGACGGCGCCCGTATGGTCCTCTTCTTTCAGCGGACTCATGATTTGGGGCAACGCTATCGCCGAGTCGATTTCCCGGAGAAGGTCTTGGATGGCCTGCTCAGACTCTACGTATTCACCCTCTCCAAACTTCGCAAAGCGCAAGTAACCTTCGTGATCGAGAAGATATTTGGTGGGCCAGCAGCGATTGGCGAAGGCCTTCCAGAGCTCGTAGTCATTGTCGATGACGATCGGATAGGTGAGATGAAATTCGCGGATGGCGCGTTCGACATTCGATTCATACTGCGCGAAGCTGAATTCCGGAGTGTGGACTCCAATTACTGTAAGGCCCTTGTCCTGATAGCGTTCGTGCCAGGCTTGCACGTAGGGAAGCGTGCGGATGCAGTTGACGCAGGTGTAATCCCAGAAATCGATGAGGACGACGCGTCCGCGCAACTGCCGCAGGCTTAATGGGGCCGAGTTCAGCCAGACGTGTCCGATCTCGGGCGCACGGACTTTGCCTTTTTCTACTCGCATGAAGAGATTGCTAACGGGAACTCTGGATACATCTTAGACCCTGCGGCGGTTGTGGAAAACGCTCAGGATGAATTGCAGCTGCCAATGCATGAAGACCAGCGACAAGAGTCGGGGCGGGAGTATTTAGAAATTCATCGTTGATGCAATACACGCGATTCTCTTTTACCGCGCGCATTTCGCTCCAACCGCGGTCGTGCGTGATCTTTTCCAGAGGGACTCGGTTGCCTGCACCACACCAGGCCGCGACCAGCACATCGGGGTTCAACTGCAGCACAGTTTCGAAACTCTGCTGCGCGCCCGGTATCGTCAGAAATTCACCGCCGGCTGCTTCGACGAGCTCAGCGACCCAGGCCTGCGAGGCGATCAGCGGCTTTCCCCATTCTTCACAGAAGACTCGCGGACGAGGTGAACCGTTGACTGCTCTACGAACCTCCTCGATCTCCTGCTGCATGTTTGCGATGACTTCTTCCCCACGCTGCAGTTCGCCCACGACGCCGGCGATGGTCGCAATGTCAGTGTAGATGTCCGCTAGAGTCTTCGGTGCGAGTCCGAGGAATCGTGCGCCGGACTTGAGAATCTCGGTGACCGCCTTCTCTTGATAGGGAACGGCGGCGATGACCAGATCTGGCCGAGCGGCAAGAATCTCGTCGGTCTTGGCGGTCCATGAATCGGCCACGATCGTGCGGCTGGAAGATTTCACTTCAGGGCAGACGTCCGCACAATATTTCGTACAAGCCACGACGCGATCGAGACGGCCGACGGACGACAGAATCACCGTCGCACTAGGCTGCAGGCTGACGATGCGTTGTGGCGTGTGTGTTGGCATGCTCCTCGTCTATGTTACAGGACACGGAGCGACTCACTGCGTCGCCGGTCGCTGGTCTTTGGTCGTTCGTCAAGACTCGAAGAAGATAAGCTTTTGCCAACGACCAACGACGAACGACTGACGACAGGTTTAGTAGAATAAATACAGATGTACTCGCCCACGCTTCTCGATCACTTCGAACATCCGCGAAACGCGGGTGAAGTCTCGGACCCTGATGCCTCGGTGGAACTTTCTAACCCCGCCTGCGGCGATATCCTCAAGCTGACCTTGCGAGTGCGGGAAGGGACGGTCGAGGACATCCGTTTTCTGGCAAAGGGATGTGTTCCCGCAATGGCGTGCGGCTCCGCTTTGACGGAGCTAGTGCGCGGCCGAAGTTTAGCCGACGCGATCCAGTTGCGGCGTGAAGAGATTGTCGAGGCAGTTGGCGGGTTGCCGGAGGCATCGGGGCACGCGAGTCATCTCGCCGTCGACGCACTCAAGGCCGCTCTGAAGCGGATCAATAAGCGTTGAGGTTTACCTCATCGAGCCAGACGTCGTAGGGCTGTTTGCGCGTAATTGCCATCCATTTGGAAAGCTACGTCGATCTCTTCCTGGTTCCAATTCGATTGCGCTGTGTAGTAGGTATCGATGTTGTAGCTGGAATCGGCGACGCTCAGGCTGATGTAATGCACCTGGTTGCCCACGCGCTCAAAGTTCCAGACCAGGTGTATCCAGGTGTTGGACGGGAAATGGGTGCAATCCACCGAAGTCGGCATCCACATGGCGTGCAGATCATCCCAGATATTCCACTTGCCGGTCTGGTTGAAGTCACACTCCGTGCCAAACGTCCAACGCATGCCGCCAAAAGCCTGGTTCACGTCAAATTCCAGGGCCTGTGGAGCGTTACCTTCGTTGACGTAAAAATACAGGTCCGAGGGTGAAGTGGCTCACGTTGTTGCCACCCCCGAATGGATTCCAATAAAGCTCGTTCGAATAAGCCTGCGACCCAGCGAGGCTGAATCTCGCTGCCGACCCATCGAGCGACGGGGTGGCCTGGTCTTGCGTGAGAGTTGACGCAGCCACTCCCAAGCCTGCCGCGCACGTTGATCCCGATTCGAGCTTGGCGGAGCAGGAAAGCCAGTTGCTCATGTTCTGAATATTGCTGATACCTCGTGCTTGTCGAGGTGACGTTCAACTGAATGGTCGAGGTCGCGACATATCCCGCATTGTCTTCAGCGACCACTTCCACCAGGTGCGTTCCATTTGGCATCCAGATGTACTGATTGATGGAACTCGTGAAGGAGAACAAGACTGCCTGTCCGTCGACGTAAAGACGCATCATGTAGATCGAGTCGGGCGGCGTTGCTTTCGCCATGATTGGCGCGGGTGACGTTACACTGGCCCCGTCAGCCGGACTCGAGATTTCAAGCGGGAAGGCGCACACTGCTGCAGGGGCGGGTTCCTCGGCAGGAGGAACCGACGTCAACGGCGGCGGGGGCGCCGGGGTCACTTTGCAGTTCGCGACATTCGCCGGCAGCCCCTGGCACTGCATTAGCAGCCACGACAGAAGCACGAGTGAGGTCACCCCGAAGATCAGGCGGAAGGGCTTCCGGCGATTGATACGCAACCCCATTCCTTTTCAGAAGTTCTCCTCTAGTAGGCTGTCAGGTTCACCTGATCAAGCCAGACGTTGTATGGCTGCTGCATGTAGTTGCCGTCCATCTGGAAGGCCACATCGATTTCCTCGAGCGTCCAAGTTGGCTGGTTAGGGATAGTAAGTGTCTACGTTGTAGACCTGGTTGCCGACCGTAAGACTGATGTAGTGCACCTGATTGCCCACGCGTTCCACGCTCCAGATCAGATGGATCCAGGTGTTGGCAGGGAATGGAGTGCAAGGGAATTGGGTCGGCTGCCAGCCTGTTAGATCATTCCAGATATCCCATTTGCCTGAGCCGTTGAAGTTGCACTCCGATCCCCAGACCCAGCGATTGCCTCCGAAGGTCTGATTGATATCGAACTCAAGAGCCTGCGGTGCGTCGGGCTGGTCAATGTAGAAATAGAGGTCGTAAGTGAAGTGACTGACATTGTCTCCACCTGCGACAGGATTGAAGTACAGGATGTTGGAGTAGGGTGTTGGCCCGCCCATGGTGAATTTGGCGGACTTGCCGTCCATCGCGGGGGAACTCTGGTTTTCCGTCATGGTTGATTGCGCAATCCCCAAGCCTGCGGCGCAGATTTGCCCATCACGCCCCGAGCCAGGAGGAAAAACCGCAGAACACGATTGCCAGCCCGGCAGGTCTTGAATGCTGCTGATGGTGTATTGCGATTGGGTGGTGACATTGACTTGGATCGGTGTGGCCGAGATAAATCCTTGATTATCCTCCGCCACTATCTCGATGGTGTGCTGCCCCGGCCCGACGAAAATCTGCGTGTCGATCGAACTGTTGAAGGTGAAGTAGACAGAAAGCTGGTCAACATAGACTCTCATGAAGAAGATAGGATTCTTCGGTGTCGCCGACGCAACGACGTGCAATGGCGAGGTGCCCGTAGTTCCATCGGTGGGACTCGAGACGCTGAGCGGAAAATCATTCGACGGCGTCGGCGGAGGCACCTGTGCCGGCGGCGCGGGCAGAGGACTGGTGGAAGGTGTCCACGTGATCGGTACCGCAGGCACCGCGGGATAGTTGGGCTGCGGAGGGGCAGTTGTGGTGCTGGCGTCACTTGAGCCGCATCCGGTGGAAACATTCACCAGGGTGAGTAATGAGAGAACGAAGAAGAATTGTGCGGCCTTACGAATTTTGTTTTGTTCGCTAACAACAGAAGCTGCTCGGCCCATTCCGTGCTCCCCCGAACACTGGATTTACGTCGTAAGGACATCAGCATTCGAAAAGCTACGGCTGGTCCCACATCGATTCATTTATCGGTGATGCGAGGCGCGAGAGGCAATACGTAGGGAACCTTAAGATTGAGGAAGAATTCCCTCAAGGTACTGAGAAAACGTCACGACGCGACGATTTCTAAGGTGTAGAGGCCGCTACGATGGCCTTTGGAAGGTAGACTGGCCATCCCGATTGGTTCGCAAGTTGCAGAAGATCGGGATTCGGATTGATGGCAAAGCTGTGTTTCGCCATGCGCAGCATATCGACGTCCCAACGGGAATTTCCGAAAGCGGCGTCGGGATCTTTCCCCGCCATAGCCCGAATGAACTTGGGCTTGCCTTCACCGGAAGGCACGCGCAGCAGGCGGTCAGTGATGCGTCCTTTGTCGACTTCCACGTGGGCGGCGATGATGCGGTCTTCCGGAATATCGAAGTGACGCATCGCTGCGCGAATCACCCAGTGATTCGTTGAAGAAACCACCCAGATATCGCAACCCGCCTGTTGCAGGCGTCCGACCAGGGTCCGCATCTCGGGAAAAATCTGCTCGTGCATGTGGACATCAAAAAATTCAATCGCCGCGCGGCGCAAGTCGGTTTCGTACATGCCGCGATGCATGGTGACCATCTCTCCGCACATGTCATCTTCGCTGACCTTGCCTGCGCGGTAGTCGTCGTAGCGCGATCGCGCCCAGCGTGCGATGTCCTCAGAAACCAGACCGCGCTCCAGTTCCCAATAGAAGAAGCCTGCGCCCGAATCTCCCGGCCACAGAGTGCCGTCGCAGTCGAAGACGGCGAATTTGGGCTCGAGGCGAAGGACGGCGTCGGTCAATTGGATGGCAGTGAGCGGAAGCGCAGTATTCACAGGTCTCGTGCTCAGTCTCAATGGATTTGGAGTTTAGAGAGTGCCGCGTATTGTTCGGGCGTGTCAACATTCAAAGCAATAAAGGGATCGTCTATGGCAACGTACTCGACGTAAGCCTGATGCTGGTGTTCGACATCACGCGCCGTGGAGGAGGCGTCGGCCCGCAGAAAGGCTTCGATCATCTCGCGTCCGATAAGGAAGGGATGTCCGTGCTTGCCTTGATATTCGGGGACGACCGCCCATTTTTCCTGAGTTACGGCATTTTCAAACGCACTATGAAGTGTCTTTAACGTGGCCGGAGCCACTGGAGGACGATCGACCAGCGTAATCGTGGCCGCGTCGCGCCCCTGATTAAGCACTTCCTGCAATCCCGTCTGCAGGGAACTGAACTGGCCACGTTCCGGCGCAGGATTACGCACCAGGGACGCTCCGCTGGCGTAAACGATAGGAGCAAGATTCGTCTCATTCTTTCCGACCACGACGATCACCATGTCGTTAAACGGATTCAGGGAGCGGATGGCCGCGGAGAGAAACGTTTGAGGAGAGAAGTCAGCGCCCGGTATCGGGGGAGGCCAGGGAAGCAGCGCCTTGTCGCGTCCCATGCGCGAGGATTCTCCTGCGGCGAGAATGACGGCGCAGAGGCTGGGAGCGCGGCTCATGAGCAATTGTCGATTTTCGATTGTTGATTGTCGATTTGAGTCGCCAAAGGAGTCGTCATCACAAGCTGGAATCTTCCTTCACGGAATCTGCGGGCCCCTGTTCGGCGGACGTCGCGTCCAATCGCTTTCCTTGAAACCAGCTCATGTGCGGCAGTGGGCGTTCTACGTTGCGCCGAACAGCAATCAGTTCGGCAGTAATCGCAACCGCAATTTCTTCGGGAGTAATTGCTCCGATATCGAGACCGATGGGCGCGTGCACGCGGTCAAACAGTTTCGGATCAATCCCCTCACTCGTCAGCTGGCGGAAAATCGTGATCGTCTTGCGCTTCGATCCGATCATGCCTATATAACGTGCGGGCGTTTGCACTGCCCACCGCAAGATGCGCATGTCGTCGCGGTGCCCGCGGGTGATGATCACGATGTAGGACGATTCGCTCGGTGTGAGGCCTGCCATGGCGCGGTCAAAGTCATCGGCGATGACTTCGTTGGCGTCGGGAAAGCGTTCACGGCTGGCGTAAGCCTCGCGGTCGTCAATCACGGTGACATCGAAGCCGACACGGCTGACTGTTTTCGCGAGGCTGAGGGAGACGTGTCCAGCGCCAAAAAGATAAAGTGTTGCGGCAGGCAAAATGGGTTCGATGAAGATATCGAGCGTGCCGCCACAGACCAGGCCGGTATCGTACTTCGGATCCTGATTGAGATTGAACGTCATGGTGCGAGGCTTTTCGCTCTCCATGACTTCACGAGCAGCTTGCCAGACCTCGGCCTCTACGCAGCCTCCGCCGATCGTGCCCACGATCGAGCCGTCGTCGCGTACCAGCATTTTCGCGGTCTTGAACGAAGGGATCGACCCGCGCACATTTACGATCGTCGCGACGGCGCCGCGGCGTCCATCGCGGCGCAGGGCTACGATCTGCTCATAGATGTCCATCCAGTTGATTGTCAGACAGGGAGGGAGAGAAGTCAAAAGGAGGGCAAAGTAAAGCCCCGGATCATCACTCCGGGGCTACTGGTGTTGAAGCCAGTGATACTGAACACGGTCCGCTATTACATGGTTGCTCTGATCAGATGCATTGTCAACAGTTACTTCGGTGAGAGGCTCTACGGAGGGCGGCAGACTCGAACTGCAGTGGCTGATGGGGCCACTCACCGGTTTGACGGACCGTGTCCAGTACCCACTGGAAACACCCTCCAGACGACAGGCCCGCAAGGAGATCCTAGAACTCGGTGGCCTTCAGTCTAGGTGAGCTAGATCACGTTGCGAGTGGTCAATTCCGAATTGGGAATGGAGCGCAGCAGCCCAACCCAGAATGTGCTAGGTTGATGAGTTTTCCGCTCGAGCGATTTTATCCAGCAAGGAGTGTCCTTATGAAAGCCATTGTGATGCACGAATACGGCGGACCAGAAGTTTTGCGTTACGAAGATGTGCCCGATCCTAAGCCGCGTCAGGATCAGGTACTGGTTCGGGTGAAGGCCTGCGCGCTTAACCATCTGGATGTTTGGGTGCGGAAGGGAACCACGAAGTCTCCGCTGCCGCACATTCCGGGAAGTGACGTCGCGGGAGAGATCGTAGAAGTGGGCGAGTGGGTCACCGGATTCAAGCCGGGACAGCGCGTGCTGCTCGCGCCCATGACTTTCTGCAACCACTGCGAAGCCTGCACCGCCGGCCGCCAGAACGAATGCCCGGAGTACAGCGTCCTCGGCAATCGCGTCGATGGTGGCGATTGTGAGTTGATCGCAGTGCCGCCAGTCAACGTGATTCCGATTCCCGACAATCTCGGTTTCAACGAGGCGGCCAGCGTGCCCCTGGTGTTCGTCACCGCCTGGCACATGCTCGTTGGACGCGCGAACATTCGTCCCGGACAGACAGTTCTGGTGTTGGGCGCGAACTCGGGCGTGGGCATTGCGGGAATCCAACTGGCGAAGCTCTTCAATGCGACGGTGATCGCGACGGCCGGGGACGATCGAAAAGCCGAAGGCGCGCGAAAACTCGGGGCGGATTACGTCATCAATCACTACACGCAGAAGATCTCCGATGAAGTTCGGAAGATAACCAACAAGCGCGGTGTGGATATTGTCATGGAACATGTCGGCAAGGCGACCTGGGAGGAGAGCGTGAAGTCGCTGAAGACGGCGGGAACGCTGGTCACCTGCGGAGCGACGACAGGGCCTGAGGTCGGGATCGATTTGCGCTTCGTGTATTCGCGGCAGCTCTCGATTCTGGGTTCATACATGGGAACCATGGGAGAATTGAATCAAGTCCTAAAACTTGTTTTTGATGGCAAGCTGAAGCCGGTCGTCGACCGGGCGTTCCCTCTAAAAGATGCTAAGGCTGCTCACGAGTATCTGGAAAAGAGCCAGATGTTTGGTAAAGTCGTCTTGAATCCCTGAGGGCAGGTTCTCGATGGTTGCCACCGCTCTTCTCGTCGTGGATGTTCAGCGGGGAATTCTCGACCTGCCGAACCTCGCCCGCAAGAAGGAAATCGACCGTGCCCTCGACCAAACGGTGGCGCGCATTGCCGGCCTGATTCAACGCGCCCGCGAGGCCGCATTACCCGTGATTTATGTTCAGCACGATGGCGGCCCCGGCCACCGGTTGGAACCGGAAACCTCGGGATGGCCGATACGACCGGAAGTTTCGCCTCGGTCCGGAGACCTGGTCGTCCACAAGCGCGCCAGCGATGCGTTTTTCGAGACGACTCTGGAATCTCACCTAACCGCGAGAGCGATCAGGCAGTTGATCGTTTGCGGGTGCATGACCCAGTTCTGCATCGATACGACCGTTCGCCGTGCCGTGAGCCTCGGTTACGACGCCATCCTCGTATCGGATGGCCACATGACAGCGGATACGCATTCGCTCACCTTCGAGCAGATCATTGCTCACCACAACTCACTCCTCGATGGCTTCGACGCGGGCGAGCGCGAAGTTCGTGTGTGCCCCGCTTCAGAGATTCGCCTGATGGTTTAAAATAACGCTATGGCTCGTGAGCTCAATTTTGGCCCGTACGTCGATGTGGAAGACGGCAAGAAAACCGTAAAAGATCTCACTTACGGCAATCCCACTCCCGAAGGCGTGGTGCTCACCACGCTGGGCTCGGCCGTCAACTGGATGCGCAAGAACTCCATCTGGCCAATGACGTTCGGCCTCGCCTGCTGCGCGATCGAGATGATGTCGATGGGAGCGTCGCGGTTCGATATCGCGCGCTTCGGAGCCGAGGTCTTTCGTCCTTCGCCGCGGCAATCGGACCTGATCATCATCGCGGGGCGCGTATCAAACAAAATGGCGCCCGTAATTCGCCAACTCTGGGAGCAGATGCCCGAGCCCAAGTGGGTGATCTCGATGGGAGCCTGCGCAACGTCAGGCGGAGTCTTTCAGAACTACGCGCTGGTGCAGAGCGTGAATCAGGTCATTCCGGTGGATGTGTACGTTCCAGGATGCCCTCCGCGGCCTGAGCAGCTGATTTACGCAATTACGCTGCTACAGGAAAAAATCCAGAAAGAGCGCGGAACCATGAAACGCGCGTTGAATCTTTCGTAGGTCTCCAGCGCCTGACGGCGAAAGTCAGACAAGCAGATCGGCATCGCTGAAGCGATGCCCTGATACGAATCTTCTACGGCGCCTGGAAGCTGATCGTAATCTGCTTCTGCATCTTCACTGGTTTTCCATCCAAAAGAAACGGCGTGTAGCGCCACTGGCGCACGGCATCAATAGCGGCAGCCGTGAGCAGGGGCGGTCCGCTGATTATTTTCACGTCATCCACTTTCCCTTTTTCTCCGATCGTCGCTTGAAGAATGACGGTTCCGGCCAGCCGCATCGGCAGAGCCTGCAAGGGGTAAGCGGGCTGGACCTTGTGCTCAAGCACACCGCCCGTGATGCCCTGGGAGACAGGCGACCCGAAGGCGGGCATCTCGACTGGAGCCGAAGTCAAAGCGGGAAGAGGCTTGTTAGCGGTGACGGCTCCCATCGCTGGAGCTTCGACCGGAGGCGTCGCGTCCGGTGCGGGAACCGGGGCCGGCAGTGCCTCGGCTGTTTCCAACGTCCGCGAATTCGCAGGCGCCGGAGACGGCGGGCTTAACTGCTCGACTTCCCGTTTCGCTGCGGCCTGAATTGCTGAGTTGGCACCGGACTGTGCGGGCGAAACGTGGGCGGGGCTAGGCTTCCAGACAATATCTGTCGCCGCCGATGCTGGCACAGGCGCAGGCGTCGCCGCTTCCACTTTATTGGGCGCTTGCTTGGTTGACGCGGAGGCCCCGCGCCACGAATTCCATCCGGTAAATCCCAGGACAAACAGCAAACCGGCCGTCAGTCCAGCCAGGGTCAGGCGCAATTTTCGCGAATCAAACCACGCGCTGATTCGCGGAGCGATCGCAGTCTTTGCGGAAACAACGGCGCCCGCGACCACAGCAAGGATCGAAACACGTTTCTTGGGTTGAGGCAGCGAGGGACGCAAGTCTTCAGCCGATTCGATTACGCCCGATTCCCGCAGGCGCGCATTCTCCGCCAGTTCCGCCAGCCGGACCAGATATTGCATGTGCTCTTCGGCGAAGGCGTAAGGACGCGTCGAAAAGGCCTCCAACACTCCCATGGTGCCGCGACGACCGCGCAATGGAACAGCGGCGATCGAGCGGAGGCCCAGCCGCCGGCAGACTTCGGGATCGGCGCGGTAGTCTTTCAGCGTGTCGTCGCAGCGCAAGACCTTGCCGGTACGCAGGCACTCGCCTGAAATGCCGGAATCGACACTGAGCCGCGAGCCCACCTCCGGCGCCATATCGCCGCTGCGGGCGCGACAGATCACCAAGCCATCCCGGCGCATGGCCAACGCGGCCGAAGTCGCGCTGGTAAGTGCTTGAGCCGATTCCGCAATGGCACCGAGCACCACCGTGGCGTCATAGCGGTCGGCAGCAATGGCCGCGCGCAGCGTCGCAAAGATGGTCATCGGATCCGGTTGAGGTCGAGACGAAGTTTGGCGTTCTTCCCGGGAGAGCGCAGGTGTGGGTATTCCCGGCACCCCGGGGGAGGGTGAAGGCGAAAAGGGGGTAGAGGCCATAAGGTCGCTTACCCAAATCGGCCAGAGTTGGGATCGATATGGCGGGCTGGAATCCTTTATTGGAGCGCGTTGCGAGCGAGTGTGAGGCAAACAGAGTCGCTTGTCAATGACAGAGATTGGGCGTTTTGTCGAAAAAGCGAACCTTGATCCAGTGAGGAGATTTACGGCGTAGTGTTCAACATCACGCCCACGCCGTTAGAGCAGGCGACCATAAGGTCGTCTCGATTGTAGGAGGTTCTGATATCTGAGGCCAACAGGAACTTCGGAGACGAACAGGTTGGAAATACCGCGGGCTTTCGGATGTAGGGCTTCAGTTCCTTACCCAAAAACACGCTTATAGTGCTGTCTCCCTGATTAGCCACGGCAATGTCCAGCAGGTATTGGCTCTGATTGAATATCCCGATGGTGATAGCAGTCGGACTTGTACCAACCGGGAAGGACCTTGGAAAGCCGAAGCCCCCGCCGGGGACGCTGGACAGGATGGTAATGTCGTTGGAGCCGGAGTTGGTAACCAGCAGTTCACCGCGAACGTATATCCACATAATTCCGCTCGGAGCAATCCCCACGGGATAAGTGGTGGATGCCGTAAAATGGCCAGCGCAGTCGTTTTGAAGAATCGTGACGTCGTTGGAACCGAAGTCGGCGACCGCCAAATCTGGGTAGAGGCTTTGGTTGAAGGCTCCCGCAGCCAACGCTACCGGCTGGCTGCCCAGAACGTCGTAGTTGAGCGCAGGTTGGAAAGTGCCATCGCCGTTACCGAATAACACGGCAATGTTCCCGTTGTTGCTGGTCCCGCCCGCGCGATTCGCCACCACCAGGTCCCAATTCAGCGAGCCCGAGTTGGTCGGGAAGCACAAGACGGCCTGCGGACTAACGCCCGTACCCACGCTGTAGTTGACCGCGGGTTGAAAAGTGCCATCTCCATTGCTGATCAGAACACTTACCGTGTTGTCGCCGCTATTGGCAACCACGAGAAATTGCGGAGGATTTAACCCGGAGAAAGCGGCGGATGCCAAGATCGCAACCGGTGCCTGACCGACGGCGTAGTTGACCGCTGGCTGAAACGTGCCATCGCCGTTGCCCAGTAACACACTGACATTGTTGCTGAGCTGATTGCTGACTGCCAAGTCGGCTATGCCATCGCCGTTGAAATCGGCGGACGCAATCGAACTGGGCTGAGCACCAGCTTGATAAATAACCGGCGGAGCGAAGCCGCTGGCCACCCCCGACTTAGTAGTGGCGGCCAGAACCAAAAGCAGTAAACCAATTCGCACCGCAAGAAGTTTTCGCATGAGGCTAGCTCCTCTCAGCCCAAAGCGGCAGCGGGCCGGCACATCTCTCGGCGTTGACTTTATACCACCGTTGCCCCTACCCGCTTGGGTTTTGATTGAATGCAGGTTGCAAAATCGATCGGTTTTCTTTTTAGCCCAGATCACCCTTCCGGTGCGCCACCGCAGGCGTTACTGGGCGTAGAGGAACAGCGAGTTGATAACGTGTGTGTTTACGCTCGCCAGTTCGGTGCAGGGCACCCATGGTCACAAGTTCAGCCAGGTCACGCGTCGTGGTTGCGGGGGAGGCACCCGTGATCGTGGCGTATTTGCCAGCGCTCATGCCACCGATGAAACCGTCTGGACCTTCGCGAAACATCCGGAGCAATGCTTTCTCCTGCCGCATGTTGATTTGACCCCGCAGGCGGTCTAGTAGCTTCGTTTTATCGATCAAGAACTCGACCAGCGCAGTAGTGCGCAGTTGCGCTTCCATTGCCGTCTCGGCAAACCATGCCAGCCATTCGGTAATTTCATTTCTCTTGTTGGCAGCTTCGAGTGCTTCGTAATAGCTCTTGCGCTTGGCAAGGATCGTGGCGGCCAATGCTATGAGCGTCGGCTGACCCAGATTCTGCGCTAGAACCTTCTCGGCGAGGACGCGGCCGATCCTGCCGTTGCCGTCTTCAAACGGATGGATGGACTCAAAGAAAAGATGCGCGATGCCCGCTCGTGTCAGCGCGGTCAGAGGCTCCGACCCTTGGGGTCCGGTTCGATTGAACCAAGTAATGAAGCGCTGCATCTCCGCCTTCATTCGCGAGGAAGGCAGCGCTTCAAAATGGATCTTGGGCTCGTGGAGTGCCCCCGAAACCACCTGCATCGGATCGCCGCTGGTTCGATAACGCCCCACATCTTTGAGATCACGCCTGCCGCTGACCAGCATTCGATGCCACGAGAACAGCATCTCGCTCGAAAGCGGCTCGGCGAAAGAGCGGTAGAGATCGACCATCATCTCGGCAATCCCTTGCTCCGCGGGCTTGATGCGTCGATTGTCGGTTTGCAAACCGAATTGCCGACGGATCGAGGACTGCACGCTGGCGCGATCAAGTATCTCGCCTTCGATCTCTGACGTGGTTACAGCTTCGGTACTGATGGCCTCGATGGTAATCTGTTCTCGGTCATAGCCGTCCAGGTGCTTCACTGATCCCACAAGGGTTCCCGCGGCGAGCAAGAAACGTTGCTCCGCCTGGATTAGACGGGATTGATCCCAAGCGAACTTCGGCCAATCGGGTTGTTGCCAGTTCCATCGCATGAGGGATAAGGGTATAGCTATCGCTCATACTATACGCTTATTTGATCGATAGCAATCCCTCTGTATCGACAGGGAGGGGCATCCTCTGTCCCATCACCGAAGCCGCCACATCTGCGTTATGCCCGAGGTTCTGGCGGCCGCAAAAGAAGTGACATCGCGGGGCCAGTAAGCCTTTGCGCGTGATACAAACAGTGCCATGCCGAGCAAGGCTCCCGATTCCGGCGGTCCTTCGATCGTGGCGCAGGCCCCCTGCCGGGCCGATCTCGCCGGAGGCACCATCGACCTCTGGCCACTCTATCTTTTTCACAACGACGCCCTGACCCTGAATCTTGCACTGAACATTCAAACCACCTGCAAGATCACCCCCTTGAAAGGGAAGCGCATTCAGTTGCGCTCCCTCGACACCCGCAAGACAGAGCAGTTTCGGGACTTCGAGGAATTGCGGCAGAAGCGCAAGTTCCGCCTTCCGCTGGCGGCGCGGCTACTTCAATTCTTCGCTCCCAAAGAAGGACTACTGATCGAGACCGACTCGGAGTCTCCCGCCGGAGCCGGGATTTCCGGCTCTTCCGCCCTGATGATTGCTGCGACGGCGGCCCTCGCCCGCTTCACCAACCGCCACCTGACCCTTGAGCAGATGCGCGTGATCGCCCAGAACGTTGAAGCTCAGATCATCCGGGTCCCCACGGGCTGTCAGGATTATTACCCGGCGCTGTACGGAGGCGTGAGCGCAATCCACCTTGATCCTGACGGTATCCATCGTGAGGCCGTGCCCGTGGACCTTGAGGCCCTGGAGTCCCGCTTCGTGCTGGCTTACACCGGAGCGCCCCGGCAGTCGGGCATCAATAATTGGGAGGTGTTTAAAGCCCATATCAATGGCGACAAGCGAGTCTTCCGCAACTTCGAGAAGATCTGCGAAATTGCCCGAGCCATGCACACCGCCCTGGGGAAGTCGGACTGGGTAGAAGTCGCGCGTCTGCTTAGGGAAGAGTGGAAACTGCGCCGCACCAATATCCCGGGAATCACCACTCCCCTCATCGACAAACTGATCTCGGTGGCGGGAAAGAATGGCGGGGTCGCGGCGAAGGTATGTGGCGCTGGGGGTGGGGGATGCGTGATTTTCATGGTGGAGGAAGGAGCGGCCAGCCGGGTGGCGACGGCCATCGGCGGGGAAGGCGGCAGCGTGCTGCCCCTGCAAATTGCCAGGTCGGGCGTAAGGGTTTTCTAATGGAAAAATGCAGAAAAGCCGGCGTTGAATTTCCAGAAACCGGGCTATAATCGCGGATAGCCCGGCTCGGGGTGTTGCATGAAGCCAAGGTGTCTACCGGCCCTGTTCGTCGCCTTCGTAACTCTCGCCGCGCCCGCCTATTCCAGCGATCAAAGTAATTCAGTTCCTCCCATGTCGAAGGAAACGCGCATGGACTTGGTGCGCGCGTTTAATTCTGAATTGGTCTACATCCGTTCTCCGTTTCCGATGGGAAAGAAAGGTCTGACGTTGAAAGACGGACAGGTCACACCGAGGGGGCCGGAACTCGAGCAAATGATCTCCATGTGGGGTCCAGCGGTCAAGCCCGGCGATCAGGCCCGTATCAGCGATATCATCATCAAAGAAAATCGCATCCACTTCGAGATCAACGGTGGTCCGGTCCGGCGTCAGAAGTGGTACCAGCACATCACCATCGTGGGAGCTAGCAGTGAAGTCCCGCTCGCGCCGTCGGATGCCCAAGCCAATCCCAGGGGATCGTACGTCGATCTGGTTTTCGATCATTACGTTCCCGACCTTGGCCCGCGACAACTGAAAGACATGCTGCGTCCCGTCTTCGATTTCGATTCCAAGTCGCCGCTCGACGCTTACCTGGAAACCGTTCCTCCCAAAGTTAAAGAAGCGATCAAGGATCATCATGTTCTAGTGGGCATGAATCGCGAGATGGTGATTTTCGCCAAGGGACGTCCGCCGAAGAAAGAACGCGAGAAACAGGGAGACACTGAATACGAAGAATGGATTTACGGTGAACCTCCGCAGGACGTGGATTTCGTGCGCTTTGTCGGCGACGAAGTCGTGCGTGTCGAGACCATGAAAGTTGGCGGCGAGAAGATGGTTCGCACGGAAAAAGAAGTGGACACGAAGCCGCAACCGACCATCGCGAAGGCTCCCGATCAAGGGGGAAGCCGGCCGCTGAACTCGCCCAGCCTGCGCAGGCCCGGAGAGCCGGTCGACAACGACTCGCCGACCACGATTCGTCCCGCCGCACCCCCGGTGCAGATCGCCGCGCCGCCAACGGCGCCATCCGGAGGCGGTCCTGCGTCGACGACGCCGCCGCACTAGAGCGTCACTTCTTCATATCCGGACACACGAACTCTTTTTCAATTCCCGTCAGCGTGATGTCTTTCACCTCGCGCTGTCCCAGCATGAGCGCCTGCGTCATGTGCATCGTATTGTCGTCCGCCACTGAGAACGTCGCCGCAAATGCTGGACGATTGTCTTCCTGAATTTCCAGCTTTCCGTCATTGGAGGGATCTGACTTCCATGTCGCGATCCGATAGGTCTCCACACACGAAGTCTCAAGCAACGTTCCATTTGGAAGAAAGACGTAGATGGCGCCACTCGCCTCACCATAGGCCGACGGGGACACCCGCCACGCGCGGCTAATCAGATGCCTTACATCCAGATCAGCCTTCACCGTCTTGGTGTAAACGGCTCGACTCTCGCTATGCGGATGCGAACAACCCACAAGAAACACGATCGCGAGGAAAACGATTCCATGAATCTTCACGACTCACCTCAAGGCCCACATCTGACCGAAAATCTGATGTCCGGTCAAGTGCGAGTCTGCCGCGCGCAAGAGCCCTCGGCCTCCGAGCCTCGGGATGACGTCTTTCAGAGCAAGACCCCAAAGCTCAGAGCCCAGTGCCCGAATTGCCCCTTCCCTCCGACAGCCTTTACACTGGATGAGTGAAGATTGCGCTGGGACAAATCAATCCCACCGTCGGGGATTTCCAAGGCAACGCTGACAAGATGATCGACTTCGCGCGCCAGGCGCAAGCGGCGGGCGCGGGGCTCATCTTGTTTCCTGAACTTTCCGTCTGCGGATACCCTCCTCGCGATCTGGTCGAGCGGCCATCCTTTGTGGCTCGCAATCGTGAATCGGTGGAGCGCATTGCCGCCGAGACCCAGGGCATTGCCGTCATCTGTGGCCTGGTAACCCCGGCGCAGGCGGAAACCGGCAAGTCGGTCATGAACTCCGCCGCTCTGCTGAAAGACGGACGCATCGCCTTCCTGCAATCGAAGATGCTGCTGCCTACCTACGACGTCTTCGACGAGATGCGGAACTTCGCTCCCGCTCGCAGCCAGGTACTGTTTCCATTCTGCGGCAAGCAGATGGCTCTCACCATTTGCGAAGATGCCTGGAACGACAAGCACTACTGGAACAAACGTCTCTACACTTTCGATCCGGTCGAGTCTCTGGTTCATGCCGGAGGCAATTTCCTGCTGAATATTTCAGCGTCTCCCTTCTGGCTGGGGAAGCGCGACGTGCGGCGCAACATGCTGGCCAGCATCGCGCGCAATTACTGTGTGCCCGTAGCCATGGTGAACCAGGTCGGAGGGAATGACAGCCTGATCTTCGATGGATCCAGCCTGGTCCTGAATCCGGCAGGCGAAGTCATCGCGCGCGGAAAGTCTTTCGAGGAAGACCTGATCTACTTCGACTCCGACAAGCTCACCGGAGAGGTGCACGAGCAAATCGAAGGCGAAGAGGCCACGGTGTACGCCGCACTCGTGCTGGGAACCCGGGACTACGTGCGCAAATGCCAATTCAAGCAAGTGATCATCGGACTGAGTGGCGGCATCGACTCTGCTCTGACTGCCGCGATTGCTGTCGATGCATTAGGTCCAGAAAATGTAACCGGCGTAGGGATGCCGGGCCCCTATTCCTCGCCAGGCTCCGTCGACGATGCCCGCGCGCTGGCGAAAAACCTGGGTATTCGCTTCGAACTCCTCTGCATCACCGATGCGTTTGAAAGTTATCGCAAGACACTCAAGAACGTTTTTGCCGGACGCAAGGAAGACACCACGGAAGAAAACATTCAGTCGCGCATTCGTGGCGGCTTGCTGATGGCGATGTCGAACAAGTTTGGCGCCATCGTCCTGAGCACTGGAAACAAGAGCGAGCTCGGCGTTGGCTACTGCACTCTCTACGGCGACATGGCGGGAGGTCTGGCCGTCATCTCTGATGTCCCCAAGACTCTGGTTTACAAATTAAGCCATTATGTGAATTCGCTGCGCGCGGTGATTCCTCAATCCACCCTTGAGAAGCCGCCATCGGCGGAGTTGCGGCCCGACCAGAAAGACAGCGACAGCCTGCCGCCTTACGACGTGCTCGACGCGATTCTCGAAGACTATGTGGAAGATTCCCATCCGGCGGAGCAAATTGCCGAGGAACGCGGCTTCGATCTCGAACTGGTGCGCAAGGTGATTCGCATGGTGGAGCGCGCCGAATACAAGCGTCAGCAAGCCGCCCCTGGACTGAAAATTACCGCCAAGGCATTCGGATACGGACGACGCTTTCCGATCGCCAAAGCCGACATCTAACTGTCATCCAGCACTACTTGAAAGGATTGCATGCAACGTCAACTTATCCCGATCGTTCTTCTCTTAGCGACGCTGACTGTGGCGCAGCAAAAGCCCGCCGCCCCAGCTCACGCCCCCTCCGCCAAACCAGCATCGGCCGCTGGCTTACCCTCGGAGGAAGCGGTAAATGGCTTCATGCAGCAGACCTTTGGCTACGAGGCGGATGTTACCTGGAAGATCATCAGCATCAAGCCCACGTCGGCCGAAGGACTCTCGGAAGTACAACTCATCATTACCGGACCGCAAGGGCCGCAGAGTGCGCGCTTCTACGTGACTGCTGATGGCAAGCACGCCGTCGCCGGCGAGCTAATGCCTTTCGGAGTGAAACCGTTCGCGGCCACCGCTCGGGAAGTGGAGAAGGCCGCGACCGGTCCGTCGCGCGGACCGGCCGACGCTCCCGTCACCATCGTCGAATTCAGTGACCTGCAATGCCCCCACTGCAAAGACGCACAGCCGACCCTCGACAAGCTGGTGAGCGAAGACAAGAATGTGCGGGTGGTATTTCAGAATTTCCCTCTACCCAATCACGACTGGTCATCGAAAGCCGCCGCCTACGCGGATTGTGTGGGCCGCAGTTCGAGCGACAATTTCTTCAAGTTCGTGGACAGTGTTTTCGAAGCGCAATCCGACATCAACGCCGGCAACGCCGACGAAAAGCTGACCGCCGTGGCTGACAAAGTGGGGGTCAAAGGATCGGAGATCGCCGCCTGCGCCGCCAAACCAGAAACCGTGGCCCGCGTGGAAAAATCCGAAGCGCTCGGCAAGTCTCTCGACGTGAACTCAACCCCCACCATGTTCATTAGCGGACGCAAGGTCGGCGGTGGACTGGACTATGACACACTGAAGAAGATTGTGGACTTCGCGGCGAAACAGAAGTGAGTAGGCAGTACCCAGTACCGAGTACCCAGTACCGAAGAGAAGGCTTAGTCCCCCGTTAAGTGTGGCGGCACGCTAGCAGGAACCGGGGCCTTGGCTGAATGCCGAGGTCCGAGGTCTAAGGTCCGAACCCCACTACTTCCCAATCCAGATCCGGGCATCTTCCGGGTGCTCGGTATTGGCGATCACGTGGGGCGTAATCACGATTAGCAGTTCATCGTCATCTTCTTCCTTCATGTTCGAGGCCATCACTTGGTTCACACCGGGGACCTGCGCCAATCCCGGGATTCCTGCCAGGCTCCGCGATTCCGTCCGGTTCACAGAGCTCGCGATCACGCCGGGCTCTCCGTCCATTAGCGTGATTCCGCCTTTATATTCGCGATTCGAAATGACTGGGACGCCGTTCATGCTTTGCGTGCCGAGAGCACGTATCTGCATTTCCAGTTGCAGGCTGACGTCGTTGTTCGCGCTGATGGACGGCTTCGCTTTCACCGTCAGGCCGATGTCCTCATAGTTGAAAGACGGAAATGGTGTCTGGAAAGTATTGTTCTGAATGTTCTGCGCGATCGCCGGCGTATTGAAAACCGGCGCGAAGCTGGCGTTCAGAATCGGAAAGCGTGAACCAACCTTGTACGAAGCCTCGTTCCCCTGAGCCACGTGCAGAGTCGCATGCTCCAGATGCCGCACCGAACTCTCGTTAATTCCCAACTGCACCATCACCGTATCGAGGCTAAGGCCGAAAAGCGTAAGCCCTCCGCCGAAGGTGGCCAGCGGGTTGGCAAAGAGCGAATTCTGCCCGCCCATCAACATCGCCAACAGCGCGGACAACGAACTGGAACCCGCCTGATTGATCCCGCCGCCGGCGATCAACTGGTTGATCAGCTGCTGAATATTCTGTCCGCCCAATCCGGCCAATGCCGCGGCCGGTAGATTGAACAGGTTGAACTGGTTGGGCACATGGACGCCGATATTCCGCATCACGGTGTGGCTGACTTCGTAGAGGTTGACGTCGAGCAGAACCTGCGGCCGCGAGTCGCCCAGGCTCTCGACAAAACGTGTAGCCGCATCAATCGTCTGTTGCGGAGCGCGTACCGTAATCGTGTTCGATTGCGGATGCTGGTTGATGAACTTGATTTCGAACACCGTTCGCAAGGCGTTGACTACATCGGTCAGGTCCGTGGGTGCGACCGCACTGGAAATCCAGAAGGTGCGCAATCCCAGGCGGTCGAACTGCCGGTGTCCCTCGGTGGTGTCGGGCGCAATGACGATCTGCTTCTCGCCCAGCGGAGCCCAAAACGTCTTCGTGACCACGCCCGCGGCGCGCATCGCCGCGTAGAAGTCCACATTCGTGATATCGAAGCGCACCGGATGGCCCGTCACGGAATCGTCGATGTTCGAAGTCAATCCGAAGGCTGTGGCGATTTGCGACAGCAACGTCTTTGAGTCGCCTTGATAATGAAAATCGGCGCGCACTGCATCGGGGAACGCTTCGAGTTGACCTGCGGACTCAACCACCGTGGAGCGTTCCGGTTCCTTCGGAGCCCATTCCAACAGCGCGTCCTGCAGGCGCAGCTGCGCGAAGTGGTTTTCGGGATCGATGCGTAACGCGGAACTGAACTCGGCCAATGCTTCCACTTGCCGTCCGTGGAGCAGTTCCTCGTTGCCGAGGTGCAGATGTTGCGAGACCAGATCCTGGCGTCCTAGTTCCCGGGCGGTGACGTAGTCGACATTCTTGGGGGCCAATTCCGACGCGCTCTCGAATTGCGCGACCGCCTCCTCGAGATGGTGAGCCTTCGCCAGTTTGATTCCGCGCTCGTAAGCATTTTTTGCCTGTTTCAGATCCTGCTTCGATGGAGCGCAATTGGGGCCATCGGCGGCTCCCTGACCACAAGGCAGGATGGGCACGCCTGCAGGGGGATCGTCGGCGGCCCAGGCGGAAATTGCCAGAAGGCCAACGGCCAGGATGGGCGTGAAGCAGCGCATGCCCAACGATTGTAACCGCGGACCGTGCCCGGGCCGAGGGCTTTCCGCCTGTCCATGTACCTTTAGGTTCACCATCGGAAGAACGCGCCGAGCCGCGGAACTTGCCATCTTTAAGTCGGCTTCGACTGGTTTGGTCGCGGCAGGGCCAAGTCACAACCTGCGGTGACCGCCGTCACCGGGCGCGGGTTGGAAAGTCCGTAAATTTGGCGTATAAAAGTTAGTTGCGACCGCACGACGCTTTTCCTTCCGTGCAGCCACAACGCTAATATCCAGGAAGCGCGAGCGAGGTACCATGTCCAGCCTCACCACCAATGCTCCGAAAGGGCTCGAGGGAGTGGTCGCCACCACCTCCAGCATCTGCTATATCGACGGAGATCAGGGCGTTTTAGCCTATCGCGGCATTGATATTCATGAGCTAGCCGACAATTCCACCTTCGAAGAAACCTGCTACCTGCTTTGGTACGGCAAGCTGCCGAGCCGCAGCGAATTGCATGATTTGCGCGAACGTCTCGCGGAAGAGCGTAAGCTCGATGCTTCCATCATTTACCGCCTGCAGCTAGCGCCTAAGCACGCGCTGCCCATGGACGTGCTGCGCACCATCGTCTCCGCGCTCTCTTTCTACGATCCCGAAGAGAAGAGCAATGATCGCGACGCCAACTTCCACAAAGCGATCCGCCTGACCTCGCAGATCGCCATGGTGGTCGCCGCTTATGACCGTATCCGCAAAGGGAAACCGGTCGTCGAACCCGATCGCGCTCTCTCGCACGCGGCCAATTTCCTGCTGATGTTGAACGGTACGCACCCGACGAAGACGGCGGAACGCGCACTTGATATTGCTCTCATCCTGCACGCCGATCACGAACTGAACGCCTCGACTTTCGCTGCGCGCGTGACCGCCGCAACCTTGTCGGATATGCACTCGGCAGTGACCTCGGCCATTGGCGCGCTGAAGGGCCCGCTGCACGGCGGAGCCAACGAGGCCGTGTTCCATATTCTCGAAGCGATTGACGCGTCCGGCGCTGATCCGGTCGAGTACATCAAGGGTATGCTGGCGCAGAAAAAGAAAGTGCCGGGCTTTGGCCATCGCGTCTATCACACCGAAGATCCGCGCGCCACGCACCTGCGCACCATGTCGCGCGATTTGGGAACCTCGAGTGGACAACCCAAGTGGTTCGAGTTCTCGCACGCGATCGAAGAATTCGTGAAGGCCGACAAGAAACTGAACGCGAACGTCGACTTCTATTCTGCGTCGACGTATCACACGCTGGGCATTGATGTGGACCTGTTCACTCCGGTCTTCGCCGTCTCCCGCGTCAGCGGATGGACTGCCCATGTCATCGAGCAACTCGAAGACAACCGCCTGATCCGCCCGCGCGCGGATTACATCGGCCCGGCGTATCCGCAGAAGTACGTACAGTTGGATCGAAGATAACCGCTTTCGGAAGTCAACCGAATCGACCGCGCCCCACCTTCGTCGCGCTTTTTGCGACTAAGGTGGGGTTCCGCGGCCTGCGCCCGTCGAACAGACAATTACGGGATCACGCGGAACTTCACGTTACTTCCCAGCGTCCCCGAAGGCGTCACAACCGAGATCGTTCCGCTGGTTGCTCCCGTGGGCACCGTGGTGGTAAGTTCCGTGTTTGATACGACGCTGAACTGGGCCGATGTTCCGTTGAAACTGACGCTGGTCGTTCCGGTGAGATTGTTTCCCAGAATCAAGACCCTTGCTCCCACCCGCCCACCCGTAGGAACCGGTTCCACAAACGGCGCGAGCCCCATGGAAAACCTGAAGACGGTTCCTTGATTAGTGGTGCCGCCCCCGTTCGTAGTTCCGTATAAATTTCCATCGGTGGCCTGCAAAAGTCCGCCCTCCGACATATAGCCATCGCTGGGAGTGAGAGAGTAGAGAGTGGCCACAGCACCCTGCGAGGTGACGTTGAAGATGGTGCCTCCGCCCCCGTCGCCTCCGGTCTCGGTCGTTCCGTACAGGTTTCCGTCGGTGGCTTGCACCACATCTGCGATCGGATACGCACCGTCCGGACAGTAGTTTGTGCCCTTCGTGCAGAAGCTGTAGAGCGTCGTGAACGCGCCGGTCGGAGTAATGTCGAACACCGTGCCGCAACCGTAGTTGCAATTGCCCGTCCCGCCATCCGCGCTCGTTCCGTAGAGCTTCCCGTTTTTCCCCACCGCCAGCGGCGCCTGTAGCAGCCCTGCATCTGTGCCAAAGTTATACAGGGTCGTCATCGCGCCCTGAGAGGTGATAGAGAAGATGGTGCCGCAACCGAAGGTGTTGTTGAAGAATGGGCACAGCGCCGTCCCGCCATCATAAGTGGTCCCATAGAACTTTCCGTTACTCTCCACCACACCCGTGATCGGATATTCGCCATCGGCGCAATTACTCAGCGAGCAAAAGCTGTACAGCGTCGTCAACTTGCCTGTGGGCGTGATCTTAAACACCGTCCCTGAGCCGTTGGCTCCTCCCTGGTAGGTCGTCCCATAAAAGTTTCCGTCGCTGCCCAGCAGCAGCCTTGCTTCCGGATACGCGCCGTCGGTGCAACTCGATCGCACTGCGCAGAACTTGTAAAGGGTCGTCAGTTTGCCCGCTGGCGTGATTTCGAATACCGTTCCACATCCCAGGTTCAGATCGCCAGGGCAGTAAGCCCCACCCGCTGTAGTGGTTCCATATAGGTTCCCGTTAGCTCCTACGACCAACGCGGCGTTGGGATCGAAGCCGTCGGAACAATTGCTCCTGGAACAGAAGCTATAGACCAAAGTCAGGGTCCCTGATGGTGTGACCTCAAACACCACACCCATTCCGTGCTGACCGCCGAGCGGCGTGGTCCCATAGAAGTTCCCGTTAACGGCTTGCACCAGCGGCGTCGCTGGCAGCGTGCCGTCGGTCGTATCGAAGCTGGCCAGCGCAGTGAAGGTCTGCGACGATGCTCTGGAGCAGATCAGACAAGTAACGGCGAGCAGAAGAGTGAGAAGAATTCGAACCGTGGAACTCATGAGCCACCTCGCGAATCTGCGGGGGGACTGGATGCGCCGATGTTGTGACCGATCCACCGCCCCATCAAGACGCAAAAGCACCAGCTCAAAGCGAGAGCCCCAACTTCGTCGCTTTCGAGCGACTCGGATGGAGCTGCGTGACGTGGTTACCTTGAGGGATTAGTGCAGCGTGTTGATCAGCGTCCCCGCCGAGTTGTAGATATTGATCGTGTTCGGTCCGAAGGCAATGTAGATGTTCCCCTGCGAATCGACCGCGATGCCTTCGCCCTGCCCGTAGTCGGCATACTTTATCGTCAGCAAAACATTGTTGACCGGACTGTATTTCACCGCGGTGCCGGTGTAGAAAAAGTCGATATAGACATTCGAGGCAGAGTCGAAAGCGATTCCAGTCGGCCCTTCATCGAACGTGTCGAAATAGGTCTGAACCTCTTTCGGGTGCCCGGTCAAGAGCAGGGCAATGTTGTAACTGTTGGTGTAGCTTTGGCCCGCGCTTGGTCCCGTCCCGATATAAATGTTTGGACCAAGGATCGCCATGACGCCGGGTGCGATGAAGCGGTGGTGATTGTCCCGACTCAGCGTTCCAATCAGGACTCCGTCCGATGTATAGGCGGCGATATTACCCGTCCCACTGTTCGCGACATAGACGTTGCCCGCTGAATCGACCGCTACGCCTAAAGGGTAATTGACCCGATTCGTGATGGTCTTCGATACGATCTGGTTCCCGCTGGGATCGTAAACCGTGATCGCATTGCTGCTATAGTTTGCGACGTAAAGATTACCGAGCGAGTCAAAAGCCAATCGGACCGGACCCGACAGGCCTTCACTAATAGAACCGGTCTGCACCAGTGCGGGGCTGTAGATCAAGATCTGGTTCGAGCCGTAGTTCGCGACATAAAGATTGCCCGCGCTATCGAACACTATTCCTTCGGGTGTTTTCAGCGGGATCTGCGCATGCAACGGTAGAGTCGCACAGGCGGCGAGCAGCGCGACGATCAGGGTGAGTCGCAATCTCATGGATTTTATCCTCAGATTTGAAGCGAAATCTTCTTTCCCCAGGCCCGGCCCAACGGCGCGCACACCATGGGAGTATGGTTCCGATTCATACCCCTGTCAATGTGCAAGACCTTGCATCTAACGGGGTTGGCATCTTCCGTGACGGTTTCTCCTCGAACGAACCGAATCTCTTAGCTATGGTGCTAACCGGCTGCCTCTCATGACGGCGAAAATCAAAGTGCTACCCCCGAACTGAAGAAGCGAAAAGAATTGTATGGGTGCCCGACCTTTGCGATTTGCAAAGGTGGGTGTCGATGAAGGGATTAGTGTTTCTTCAATTCCTGCTGCACCCGGTTCGCTTCGTGATCCATCGCTTGAAACAGCGTGTCCGATACGCTCGAAGCGGGTCTTTCGAGAATGTAGGTGTCTAACACTGGCTTAAATCGCCCGATGCGAAACACCGCGATGGCGACTTCCATGTTCTCGCGGGATACGGGGCCTTTCGACCACGAGTCGCTGGCGTCTACGCTGGGTACACGGCCGCCGATCGAAATCTGCGGCGGTTGTGGTTCAGTCGGATGCTGCCGCGGGTCGCGAATCAGCGAGAGCACAACGTAATCGCATTCTTTCAGCTTTGACTCGTCGCCGTTATCGCTGCTCAACTCCAGTGGATATTTCTCCGTCGTCCGCGATTCCATGGCTACGGCGTTGACTTTGTCCTGCTTGAGGCTCTTGGTGAGACGCTCCGTCATGCGCTCGACGAAGGCCGAGGTTGAACTGGCGTTTCCCACGATCGCAACGCAGACTTTGGCACCGCTCTTGGGTTGCGGCGGAAGATCCTGCGCGGCCAGGGTAACCGCTAGCGCCGGAGCGAACACGAGGCTCAAACAGGGAAGGCGCATGCTTGATCTCGATGCAGAGTTCAGTATACCGGGTTGTCCACGCGCGGCTTCGGCTATCATGTCCTGTCCCATGACGTCGACCAGCGAATCCGATCCGACCGCGCGCCGCCGTGCCATACGCGAAATCCTCCTCTACGGTCTCTGCGGCGGCGTGTTGATCGCCATCCTCAAGCTCACCGAGTACCGCTTCCTGGTCATCGAGCACTCGTTCGAAATCTATGGCGGGCTGGTCGCCGCCCTGTTCGCGGGCGTCGGCATCTGGCTGGGGCAGACGCTCACCAAAAAGAAGCCGGAAATCATCGTTAAGGAAGTCGCGGTCACCGCCCCCTTTGAGGTGAACGAGGGGCGCGTGAGCGAACTTGGCATCACCCCGCGGGAGTTAGAGATTCTCAGCCTCATAGCCAGCGGCCTGAGCAACCGCGAGATTGCGGACCGGCTCTTCGTCAGCGAAAACACGGTGAAGACCCATTCCAGCCGTCTGTTCGACAAGCTAGGAGCGAAGCGTCGCACCCAGGCCGTGCAGATCGGCAAGGAAAGCCGGTTGATTCCGTGAGTATCAAGAGCACGGAGTCGAAGGACCCCTTTTCCGCGACATGAGCGGGAAAACCTTGCAACGAGTTCTCCCCAAAACTAAAACCCGTGGTATCCGCTCCCGTTTGCAGATGCTAGCCTCGACATAAATGCGCAGTGACAAGTGTTGGCGCGCGAGCGATCATCCCCTACTATGCTCATCATGAAACCTTCGCTGAAATTCATATTTGCGTTGCTGATGGCAGCGGGGTCATTGTTTGCGCAAAGTGAGAAAACTCTGACGAATGCCGGCAAAGCCCCCCAAGACGTCACGTATTGCGACCTATCAAGGGATCCAGCCGGCCACAATCACGAATTGGTGCGATTGACCGCTTTCGTGACGCACGGGTTCGAAGACTTCCACTTCGCCGAACCAACCTGTCGTACCCAGGGTTTCTCTATTTGGGTTATGTACGGTGGAAGTGCCCAGTCCAATACTGCCTATTGTTGCCCGGGAGAGACTGGGTCCAAATCGCGCAGAGAAGCACTGATAGTTGAAGGGGTAAATGTTCCTCTAGTAGACGACTCGATCTTTCGGCGCTTCACCAGTCTTCTTACCAAAGAGCCGGACACAACGGTCCGTCTGACCGCGGTGGGAACATTTTTCTCAGGTGAAAAACAGACCATAAACGGTTTTACATCGTGGGGCGGCGCCGGGCACTTGGGATGTTGCAGCCTTCTTGTCATACAGCGCGTGGAATCATTTGATCCCCACACAAGGAAAGACCTAGATTACACCGCTGAGGCAGGCTACTACGAGGATGTGAACTGCAAATATGGCCTTCTAAGTGATAAACGACGAGTCTCCTCCTCAGATGGTGCCGAGAAAGCCATCGAAGAGCAAGAGAAGGCAGATAGCGGCGAAACTCATTGGGCGTTCACAGACCCAAAACGAGTGGCAACGGAGTCGTTAAAGCCCTTTTATCCAGGCCAAGTCCCAGTCCTGCATGACGTAAAAGAGACCCCTGCCCGACGAGTCTTTCGCTGGAAGGATGGCAACCATGAAGTCGTCGTAGTGGTGACCCGGCCTTACTGGCTTTCTTTTTACACATCTTCTGGCACAGTCGCATGGATTACCACAACGATTAAGGAAGCTGAGTGCAACTGATCTGTGCGTACAACGCTATGCCACCATCCGCCGGAACGCCCCCGGACTCATCCCCGTCACCCGGCGAAACACGCGCGTGAAGTGACTTTGATCGGCGAAGCCCTTCTCCAACGCAACATCCGTCAGGCTTGTCTCCGGCCTCAGCATCTGCTCGCACGCGGCTCGGATGCGCAGGCGATGTACATATTCTGCGATGCCTTCGCGAGTACAGCGCCGAAAAACACGCGACAGATGGACCGGATGGACTTCCGCCTCTTCACTCAACTCGTCGAGGGTGAGCCGCTCGCAGAATTCACTCTCAAGTTTGTCCTTCACCCGCCGCAACCATGACGGAGCATCTTTCAGATTCTCTCGCGAGTTGGCGACGGTTCCCAACAGTTCTGCCAGCAGGCTCTCGACGCTCAATTCATCACACGCTCCGCGTGTTTCGCGAAACAATTTCATCGCCAGCCATATCAGTTGGCCACCGCCAAAGTCCTCACAGGGATTGTCCAACCTCTCCAGCCGCCTCTGCCACTCCGGCAGAATCTCAATCTCGAAAAACTTCACACCTTGCGGGCCAATTTCATCCTGATGCGGCACGCCTGCGGGGCGGAACATGATGGTGAACGGCCCGAAGTATCGCTCCTCGTGCACGTAGTCTTCGCGATAACTGCCGCCCAGCAGCATGCCAAAGAAGGGCAATTGGTGGGAGTGCTTAGGAAGCCTGCGCGGAGTCTCATGGCACAAATCGGTGAAAATCGCCCCGCCCAACTCGCGCTTCCCGCCAATGGCTCCGTAGAAACTTCCCGCCGTCAGCGCTTCCGCCTGGTTACCTGCCATCGCGCCCTCCAGGTTGCCTTTGTTCAAGACAGCCTTTGAACCCTCGGTTAGACTCGCATCTCATGAATTGGATAGGTCTACGAGGTGACGAATCGATGCGTATCTGGATGCTTCTTTGCATTTCGCTGCTCCTGCCGATCACAGCCGCCGCGCAAACTCAGACACCAACTTATACGGCGGACGGCAAGCTAATGTTCCCCACCGGCTACCGCGAGTGGGTTTACCTGACTTCCGGCGTCGACATGAGCTACTCGCCCATGGCGGGCATGGACCACTCCATGTTCGACAACGTTTTCGTTAACCCTGACGCCTACCACTCTTTCCTTGAAACCGGAACCTGGCCTGACAAGACCATGCTGGTGCTCGAAGCGCGCATGGCGGGGACAAAAGCGTCGATCAACAAGAGCGGGCACTACCAGACTGCGGAACTGATGGGACGCGAGATCCACATCAAAGACAGCGCCCACGGCGGATGGGCTTTCTATGGCTTCGATGGCGACGAGCCGGCCAAGATCGTTCCGAAAGAAGCCTCCTGCTACTCGTGCCACGAACAACACGCCGCTGTCGATACGACGTTCGTGCAGTTTTACCCCACGCTGCTGGATCTCGCGACCAAGAAGGGCACGCTCAGCGCGAACTATGTGAAAGAAGAAGCGGCCATAAAGGCCGAACCGAAAGGGAAGTAGTAAGACGAGCCTCGACTGCCCCGTTCCTTCGCGCAGTTTGCCGAAGGGGCGGGGCATTTGTTTGTGTGAACGAATTACGGCACCAGCGTCATAGCCAAGACTTCCACGTTGGAATTCTTGGGCAGGGTAACGCTCTTTACCGTCCTCGTGTTGTCGATCGCAAACGAGTATCCGTACAAATATGTCGTCTTTGGCAGACGGCCGCCGTTGAACACGTCGTCCACGTAGGCCATGGTGAAGACCTTCGCTTCTCCCGCGAAATTCTGGGGCTTCTGCCAGTCGCTCAGGCTCTGGGTCAAGATGGTCGTCGTTCCATCGGTGTAGGTTATCGTGAATGTTTGCGAGGCTTGTTGCCCATTCACGGCGGTGCCTACCATCGCCACCGACGAGAACTTGCCGGCTGGCAGCACAACCGTCTGCCCCGTTCCACTCACGACGTTGTTCGCAAAAATTAACGTATCGGCCATGAACGGAATGTTGTTCCACATTTCATTCCAGCCGAATAGAAGGTTGGCTGAATAAGCGTGGCCCAGGGTGTCGAGCCCGTTCGTCACGTTGTGCGTGTCCAATCCGTCGTCGTAAATTCCTTCCCGGTTGAACGCCGACGACAAGGTCACGAACGTCGATTTATTCCCGGTCACGTTGACGGGCACGTTGTCGGTGACGATCTGGAAGCTGGCTGTGGTGGAGTCAAAAAACTGGCCGGTCGCTGCCAATCCAAAGCTCCCGGTCGATGCCGCGGGAGAGGCTTGCACCGTCAGATTGGCAGTGGCCGCGCCGTTCGCCGGCACGGTCACTAGCGCGGGGTTATATGTCACCGTCACACCATCCGGCAAGATGAGAGAGAACAAAGCTACTTGGCCACTGAAACCGTTCTGGCTGGTCACGGTAATCTTGTCGTTTTTCGAGCTCCCCTGCGGCACGGCCAGCGATGCAGGGGACGCACTAATCGTGAAACCGACAGTGGTAATCGTTAAGGTTAGAACAATGTTTTCGCTGGACCCTCCCGAAGTTGCCGTCACTGTAATGGCGTACGATCCCGGCGCGGTGCTGCTGGAAGCCGTGAGCGTCAGCGTCGAAGTGCCATAACTGACGACTGGAATCACCGGATTCGGCGAGAAGGCTCCCGTTACTCCACTCGGCAGCCCGGATACGCTCAGGGTGATGGGCGAGTTAAATCCGGTAGTGGTACTCAGGAAGATAGGAGTTTGTACTCCGCTGCCCGGCGTGAGGATTTTGTTGGCATCCTCTGCCGACAAGATAAAAAGCAGTGGATCTACGGTGAGGGTTAGGCTCACATTCGCTACCGCGAAGGCGGATGTACCAGTCACGGTCACTGGGAAGGTCCCGTAAGGCGCAGGCCAGGTAATTTCAGACAGAGTCAGGGTCGAGGTGACGGTTCCATCAGGCGACGGAGTCACCGGATTCGGCGAGAACAACGCCGTTGCCCCTGCGGGAACGCCGCTGGCACTCAGCGTGACTGGACCACTGAAGTTATTCAGGCTGGTCACTGCGATGGTGCTCACGCCGGCTGTCACTCCAGTTTGTCCAATGGTAACCGTCGCAGGCGAAGCGCTCATGCCGAAGTTCGTCGAAGGCGCATTTACAATCAGCGGCACGCTAATGTTCTGCGTCAGGTTGCCGGTGGTGGCCTCGACCCCCAGATTGAATGTGCCTGTCGCCGTTGACGCAGTCGTCGAAATCGTCAGCACCGATTTTCCCGACGCACTCAGAGAAGGCGGCTTAAACGTCCCGGTTGCGCCCGACGGCAATCCGCGGACACTCAGATTCACTGTGCCCGTGAAGCCCGTTTTGAAGGTCACGGTGGTGGTGTAAGTGACGCTGTTTGGCGTCGTGACAGTTTGTGTTGCTGGAGCTACCGTCGTCCCAAAGTCGACCGACAGTGCGATGGGAGTGTTTGCCGACAGACTTCCTGATGTGCCTGTAACGGTCACCAGCGGATCCCCGTTCATCACCCCGCCATTCGCCGTCAGTGTCAGTTTGCTCGTCTGCTTTCCGCTGATGCTGGTGGGGTTGAATGAGGCGGTCACTCCGCTGGGTAGATTCGATGCGGAAAGGTTCACAGTGCCGCTGAAGTTACTCGTCGCGTTAAGCGAGATCGTGCTGCTCCCCGAACCCACAATCGTCAAACTATTCGGCGAAGCCGCCAGCGCGAAGATCGGAGCCGGCAAGGCGTCGATCAGCTTCTGCCCGTTGGGACTGCCCCACCCAGTGACCAGGTCGTATCCCGGCACCGCGTTGAATCCTCCTAGCACCCCCGCAGTTACATCATTGTTGCCGGTGGTGATGTCGTGCAGGACGCTGCCGTAGCTAGAACTCTGTCCCATCGCATAGATCGCCGGATTGATGAATCCCAACGTGGGCTGTCCCGCCGCAACCTGTTGTTGATTAGCAAGTGCTAGAAAGCCCGCCCAGCGCGGTGCCGCAAAACTGGTGCCGCCCCAGAATCCATCGCACACGCCCAGGTTGCAGACGTAGTTGTCGGTGTTTGCTTCCGCGGCTACGTCGGGCAAGTTGCGCACGGTCTTCGACGCCTGGTTCAGAGCATTGGCGATGCCCAGCTGAAACTGTGGCAAAGGGATGGCGTCGGGCGAAACGCCGCCGCCACTGCCAATAGTGCCTGCGTTTTCGAGAACGCCGTTCCAACTGGTCTCCGATTGCCACACCCCACCGGCTCCGTTCGTGGTCAATTCCGTCCCGCCAACCGCCGTGACGTTTGCGTCTTCCGCCGGAAAATAGAACGGAGAGGAGATAAAGTTCTCGTAAGCCCCGTAGTCTCCCGAGGCGACAAACAGGTTCTGGCCCTGCGCGGCAAATTCCTGAAAGATGGGATCATCGGCAGATGCGTCTTCCGGATACCACAGCCATGAGCAACTCAACTGCTTGGCGATGTTGTCGGTAGCCATGCGGTTGAACACATCGACGTCAAGTACCGCGGGAGCAATGTAAACCAATACCTGGCTCAAGCCCGGAGCCATGGAAATCGACTGCACGATGTCGAGGACCTCTTCTGCGTCGTCGCCATTCGGCAGTCCAGTCGCGCCATCCAGCAGAACGTTGTTCACCGGGACGTTGTAGGTTTGGCCGACGCTGCTGAAATTGAGATCAACGTCGCTGAGGTTATATCCACCAAATTCAAGCAGCCCCACCGCCTGCCCGCTTCCCGTTAGAGCCGTGGACCCGTAATAAGCGGCGCGCATATCGCTCCCCAGGTACGATCCGCCCGGACCCGATCCCGTCAAGTTCGCAATTCCCAGCTGAGCCACTGACGTTTTCTTCACCATCGGCTGGGGAAGTGAATAATCGTTCATACCGGCGATGTGCGACACGGGCACGCTTAGATCAAGCGAAGGCTCGCGATCAGGCGAGTAGAAATACCGGTTCTCGGTCGGATGCCTGTAAAGCCGCATGTTCACATGGAATGCCTTTTCGATCTGTGCCACCGAGGCGCTCACATCGACCAGCAGTCGATTTCCCGCTGTAGCCGTCACCGTAAATCCGTTGGCCTTCGCGAAGTTCACTACCCCCTGATAGTCCTGCGCGGTGGGGCCAAACTCCTCGGTGAATTCGCTCACACTAAGAAAACGACGGTAGTCGGGACTCGACGCATCGTAGAGCCGCGCCAGTCTATTCTTCAGTTCGCTCTGATTACGCACCGGCAACATGATCGCCAGTTGCAGTCGCCGGTTGCCCGGAAGCGAACCCACGGGTCGGGCCTGGCCGCTCGAGACTGCGGCGCGAACGTGGCCGTGCAGCATTTGCTTCTGTTGTGCATGGAAGGGAATCGCAGTCAGAACGATGAAGCAGACCAAAATCCTGGGTGCCAGAATGCTGCGGTAACCTCGCATTTTGTTCTCCTGCCACTCACCGAATTTATGGGTTTCAGCTTGCCTGAAGCGACCTTCGGAGAGTCGGGCGCTGCATTGTCCGGCGATGGGAGTGTTCACTGGAGTGGCCGTTCTTGCACGAACCGCCGCGGGGGGAGCGACTGATGAGGCACTCTAGGACAAGGCGGGGCGCGGGTCAAGTGTGAAAACATCTGCACAGACCCGCGCCTACCCTTGCGCTTCATGCAAAGCCCGCGCTGAGGGCAGTCGAAGGGGATTCCACGAACCCATCGTTGCCGGCCACCAACGCGACGCCCCGCGAATCCCGTAGAATAGAACTATGCGTCGTGTCTACTTCGACAACAACGCCACCACGCCGGTGCTGCCTGAGATCTTTGAGGCCATGCGGCCTTATTTCGGAGAGCACTTCGGCAACGCGTCCTCCATCCATCATCATGGACAGGAAACCCGCGCGGCCGTCGAACGGGCGCGCGAATCAGTGGCGGCGCTGCTGGGTTGCCGTCCGACGGAAATCGTCTTTACCAGCGGTGGCACGGAAGGTGACAACCTGGCCCTCTTCGGGCTAGCCAAGGCTGGGGATCACGTCATTACTTCGACCATCGAACATCACGCCGTCTTGAATTCCGCCAAGCGCCTGGAAGACGTGGGATGCGAAGTCACCTACATCCCCGTCGATGGACGAGGCCAGGTCGATCCCGACGACATCAAGCGCGCGCTGCGTCCCAACACCAAGCTGATTACCATCATGTTCGCGAACAACGAGACCGGAGTGCTGCAGCCGGTCGAAGAGATCGGCAAGATCGCCGCCGGGGGTGACGTCTTCTTCCACACTGATGGTGTGCAGGCTGCGGGCAAGGTTCCCATCGATGTTCATCGCGTCGGCTGCGACCTGCTTTCGATCTCCGGACATAAAATGAACGCGCCGCAAGGCATCGGCGCGATCTATGTAGGCAAGGGCGCGATTCTTCAACCCATGCTGTATGGTGGCAGCCATGAGCGCTCGCGCCGCGCCGGAACAGAGAACGTTCCGGGAATCGTTGCGCTAGGCAAGGCTGCTGAGTTGGCGAAGAAGGGATTCGACGACGGAAGCGTGGCCAAGATTGCCACCATGCGCGATCAAATCGAAAAGACAATCCTCGAATCGGTCGAGTCGACCGGAGTGAACGGAGCGGGCGCCCCGCGCGTCCCCAACACGACCAACATCTATTTCGATTTCATCGAAGGCGAAGCCCTTGTCATCGCTCTTGACTTGAAGGGACTCGCCGTTTCAACCGGGGCCGCGTGCTCTTCAGGAGCGATTGAACCTTCGCATGTGCTCACCGCCATGGGACTTCCCTCCGATCGCGCCCGCGCCAGCCTGCGCTTCAGCCTGGGCAAGCAAAACACCGCAGAGGAAGTAAATTTCGCGCTCGAGTTGATCCCTGCGACTGTCGCCCGCTTGAGGGAACTGAGCCCGGTTTACAATAGAAAACAAGCTATTAGCTATTAGCTCTTGGCTTTTAGCTGAATCAGAACAAGCTAAGAACTAAAGGCTAAGAGCTAAATGCTTCCTACAACCATTGCCGTGGCCATGTCGGGTGGAGTTGACTCCTCCACCGTCGCGGCCATGCTGCGCGCCGAGGGGCATGAGGTCATCGGACTCACCATGCAACTCTGGAACCAGCGCCGCCTTGCTGGCCACGAGGGTATGCCAGAGGCGGTGCAGGGACGATGCTGCTCCATCGACGATGTCTACGACGCGCGACGCGTCGCCGAGACACTCGGCATCCCTTACTACGTAGTCAATCATGAAGAGCGCTTCGAGAAGGAAGTGGTGCGTCCATTTGTGAATGAGTACCTCTCGGGACGCACGCCCATCCCGTGCAGTCTCTGTAACAATCACTTGAAGTTTGATCAACTGTTAATCGTCGCCAAGCAGATTGGCGCCGACTCGCTGGCCACGGGGCATTACGCGCGGGTCCACTTCGATGACAGCACCGGCCGATGGCTGCTCAAGCGTCCCGCCGATCGCGCGAAGGATCAAACTTACTTTTTGTTTGGACTCACGCAAGAGCAACTGAGCCGCACGCTGTTTCCCCTGGGCGAGATGACCAAGCCCGAGGTGCGCGAGCGCGCGCGGCAGCACGGACTCGCGCTCGCTGAGAAGCCCGATTCACAGGAGATTTGCTTCGTCCCTGGCGGCGATTACAAGAGTTTTCTCGATGCTTATCTCGCGGAACAAGGCGACGCACTTCCTGACACGGCGGGAGATTTGGTCACTAGCAGCGGGGAAGTGATCGGAGAGCATCAGGGAATTCACAACTTCACCGTAGGACAGCGCAAGGGCCTCGGCGTTGCCACCGGTACGCCGCTCTACGTGATCCAGATCAAGGGAGACGCGCGGCAGGTGGTGGTCGGCAATCAGGAAGATTTGTATTCGAAGACGCTGCGCGTACACCGCACGAATCTCATCTCGGTTGAGAGCTTGCCTGAGCCGATGCGCGTGAGTGTGAAGATTCGCCATCGCCATGAGGCCGCTCCGGCAAGGATTGAGAAGTCAGGTGCGGATGAAATTCTCGTGACCTTCGATGATGCCCAGCGCGCTATCACCCCCGGGCAGGCCGCCGTATTCTATGACGGGGATGTCGTGGTCGGCGGGGGATGGATTCTGTAAGTTCTCCCAAAATGGAACGCTGGATGGCCTTCGAGCTATACGCGCTCAGGCGAATTCGTGGCGGCAAACGACGTCGCCTTCAACGCGCAGAATGCCATCCAGTGAGCCCGCAAAGCCTCTAGAACGACGATTGGGTATCGAACCATATCGAGGGCTCTCCGCATAGAGAAAACGCGCCAGCAGAGATGCCCGCCTGCCTGCCGTTGAAATATAGCCTGAAGATATAATACGACCACTAAAAAACCGAGCTAAGTTCTTGATTCTTCTTGTGGGGCGATCACACGACGAAAGCGATGATTCGGCGAAGATCGCGACCGTCGCCGGGTAAGTGTCGCGGAAGCAGCGACGTAGGAGGAGGCGAGCGAAGCTCGACTTAATCTTCCTCCGCAAGATTCATTGCTAAAACGCTGTAAGAGCTGAAGATGGCGGTTGCCGGCTGAGTGTTGGAAGCTCAAGTTGTGCCGTCCCCTGAAGTGAATGCCACGGTTGAGGCTGCCGGCTTCGGCTTTTCCACATCCAAGAATCTGATACAACTGCCACCTCTTGGTGAAAACGATCTGGGGGATACGAATGAAGACGCTTTTTGGGATTCTAGCGCTATTGTTGCTTTCCGCCTTCTTGCTTGCTCAAGAAGGGGGCGCACAACTTCTGGAAGTGCCTGCGGGTACCGTGCTAGCGGCGGAGTTATCGAAATCGATCGACGCGCACAAGGCCAAGGTCGGCGATCCGGTGACGGCCAAGACCACACAAGACATGCTGGGGGACGGCAAAGTACTCATCCCGCATGACAGCAAGATCACCGGCCACGTCACCGAAGTGCAGGGAAGGCCCAAGGGCCAAAAGGGTGACGCCAATTCGACGATCGGCATCGCCTTCGATCAATTGGAGGTCAAAGGACGTTCCATGCCTTTTCACGCGAACATCCAAGCGATCGCCAAGCCGTTGATTATCAATCCCGCGACCGCGCAACCGGGTGAGCCCTCGGGCGGATACGGCGGCAATCCTGGTATGGGCTCGCCGGCCGGACGCCCGGCGGGAGCGCCGACTCCACAGACTCCCAATACTGAAACGCAGAGTGCGCCGCCAGCGGGTGCCATCTCGGTGCAGAACACGGGTGTCGTGGGAATGAAAGGCTTCGAGCTGAATAGCAGCGATCAGGGATCGGTAGTCAGTTCGATGTCTGAGAATGTGAAACTGGAGAGCGGGACGCAGTTGATTCTGAAGTCGAAGTGATTGGTTCGTATCAGGGCATCGCTTTAGCGATGCCACAGCGGATGAACTTAGATTTCGCCTTTAAGGCGCTGGGCAGCGGCTATAGAGCCGGACGGGGCGGCAGTCTTGCGGCACGCCTGAAGGCGTGCCCTGATACGACCCACAAGAGCCGCCTGAACGCGTGTCCTCATACGAATTGCAACGACAAGGAGGGCACTGGGACGAAGCGCAGTGCCCGATACGCATTCCTGTAGCTAAATGAACATCTCGTCTTGCGGGACTGAGGAATTGTTGTTGTTGCGGCGACGGCGTTTGGCGCCGAGGAAGAATTCCAGGCCGACGCTTAGTCCCTGCACCACTCCGGCGAGTTGGCGTACCGGAGAGACCACCGTGCGGTGCACCATTTCGGTTGTCTCTTCCACTTTGTCCATGGTGCTGTTGAGTAGTTCGTCCGCGCGAATGACCTGCAGGCGCGTGCGGTCGAGAATGTCGTTGACGGTGGCGTCGACGCGTCCGAGCTGAGCCTTGACCAGGGCGCTGGACTCGCTGGTGTTGCCGACGATGGTTTCGATCTTGGGGCGCAGATCGACCAGCATGGATTGCACGGTGTCGGCAGTCGGCAAGACCTTAGTCTGGATTTGGGCGGCCAGGGATTCCACCTTCTCGCCCGTCTTGCGCACGGCGAGGTACATCCCAATCAGGATGCCCGCTTGAATCACGACGGCAGCCGAGGTGACAGCGGTAAAGGCGACCAACCAAGTGTTAGTGTCCATGTCTTTGCCCCGTTAGAGAGCCGTTAACCCGGAACGGCAGAGAATCCTAGAGATTCTTGGCGTCAGGTTCACCCGCGGTGGTTTCCTGATACGCCTGCCGGCCCGCTTCGTAGGCCGAGCGGAACTGTTCTTTCTGCTGATTGAGGACTTCGCGTCCCTTATCGACCCAGTCGTTAGCTTGTTCGCGCGCCTTGCGTGCGCGGTGGCGGACATACTCTTTGCCTTCATCGGCGCGGGCACGAATCACTTCGCGGGTCTCATCGCCGGAACGCGGCGCGTAAAGGACGCCGGCCAGAGCGCCGATGCCCAAACCCGCCAAAAACCAAAGAAAACTGTTGCCATCACGGTCCGACATACCAACCTCCAAGAAGCATTGAGCTTATTCGGATGGTAGCACCCGTATTGGCGAAATACAATTCTGGGAAGGCGTAGTTTGCGAAAGTAGATGCTGTAGTTGGTCGTTGGTCTTTGGTCGTTCGTCGTTGGTCAAACCCGTGTGGCGCTGGCGTCCCGCCGACCGACGAGGCAGCGGCTAAAGCCGGTCGCGGCGAGGTCCTTTGCGGCACGCCTGAAGGCGTGCCCTGATACGGGTCTCACCGAGCTTGCTCTCGTCGCTAGGCGGCGGGCGGAGGAGGGCGCCCGGGCCAAATTGGTCGTTTGTCAACCGGGGCATTCCGAGAGACAATGGCGGCGATTGGAGGGCGTGTGTCAGACAGAAAATATCGCCAGCGCGGATATCAGGACAGCGGAGAGAAACCGAAGTTCGAAAAGTCTGAGGGAGCGCGTCCGCCGAAGAAAGATACGTTTGGTCCGCGGGCGATCCAGATGCCTGGAACGCGCAACGTGTCGCGCTGCTCGCAATGCGGGACGGTGTTGCAAAATTTGAGCGAGCCGCTGGGCGCTTGTCCCAAGTGCGGATTCGAGTTGCACTCGTGCAAACAATGCATGTATTTCGATCCGTCGAGCCGCTTTGAGTGCATGCAGCCGGTGAAAGAACGCGTGGCGAGAAAAGATGTGCGGAACGAGTGTCCGTCGTACGCGATTCGCGTGATGGTGGAGAAAGAGACGTCGACGCCGGCGGCTTTGAAGCCGCAGGATGCTCGGGCGGCGTTCGATAATCTTTTCAAGAAATAGTCGTTGGTCGGTCGTCGTTGGTCGTTGGTCCAAACCCCTCTCGGACAACATTGTTCCTCTGAGCGTTACTCTACGGTTGAGTTCTCCATGCCGTCGGGACGCCGCTGCTACTTCTCTGGTGCATCGTCCGCGACGACGGGTGGCGCGGGCGCGCGCGCTACATGGTTCGTTCGACCAACGACTAACGACCATCGACCAACGACCGTTTTTATGGCTTTTGCGTGGGCCTCAGCAGCACTTCACTTACAAACGATTGCGGGGCTTGGGTTACGAGCATGGCTACCACGTGGGCTACGTCTTCTGGTTGCAGCATCTTGCTGTTGTCTTTTCCGGCGTGCGGGCTCAGGTCGGTGTTGACCGATCCGGGGCAGACGACGGAGGCGCGGATGTTGTATCCGCGAAGTTCTTCGGCTATCGAGTAGGTCAGGCCGTTCAATCCCCATTTTGAAGCTGCGTACGCTGCACCGTTGGGCAGAGCGTTTTTTCCGGCGAGGGACGAGATGTTGACGATGTGTCCGGAGCGGGCGCGGATCATGATCGGCGTGAACGCGCGGATCATGTAATAGACGCCGCGCAGGTTGGTATTCAGAATTTGATCCCAGGAATCGGGCGGCAATTCATGCAAGGGGCTATTGAAGCCGCCGATGCCAGCGTTATTCACCAGAACATCGAGGCGGCCGTACGTTTTCTCGATGTGAACAGCGGCGGCTTCGGTCGCGTGCAGATCGGTAACGTCGCAGGGAAGGATCTCGGACTTGCCGCCCAGCCTGGCGATGGCATCGGCCGTCGATTGCAACGGAGATCGATTTCGTCCAAAGAGCAGCGCGATGGCGCCGAGGCTGGCGAGTTTGGTGGCGACGGCTGCGCCGATGCCGCGTCCCGCGCCGGTGACGAGCGCGACCTGTGGTGAGAGAGAATTGGTTTGTCCCATTTTAAAAATCTGCTCCGCGTGCGAGGAATTCAGCAAGCTTGGATGACCGGAGAGCATAGGTGGAACCATCCTGCCAAACAATTCTTGCATCTCACATCTACGGGGATGAGTGTGCTCAACAACGCGAAGCTTGCCTTCGCCTCGGTACATACTTATAATCCGACGCACCGGAATCCTACTCTGGCCGCCTTGCAATTTGTGAAGGTGCCGGGTTTGCCGGACCCAACGCATGAGCGGAAAGCTCATGGTCTGATCCACCTGGATGGGCTGGCGTCGAGCCCGGGTAAAGTTTGTCGTCGCCGATTTCCTGAACAGTATCAAGGAGCGTTGAATGAAGAAGACCCTGTTATCTATTGTGTTGACGTTTGCCGGAGCCTATCCCGCCGTCGCGCAAACGCCAGCCCAACCTGCGCAGCCCTCGTCGCAAGCCGCGCCCGCACCGCAGCAGCAGAAGAAAGAAATCAAAGACCCGGCTGAATACAACGCCTACGTGGGCGCAGTGCAGCAACAGGATGCCGCAGCCAAGGTCAGCGGCCTGGAAGCATTTTTGACGCAGTATCCCAACAGCGTGATGAAGGAAGACGCGCTGGAATTGCTGATGGGCGCATACCAGCAGGCAAACAATGCGCCAAAGGTGATCGAGACCGCTAACCGCCTGCTGGCGGTGAATCCGGACAATGCACGAGCTCTGGTTTTGATCGCCTACAACGAGCGGGCTTCGCAAAAGTGGGCGGACGCCCAACAGCACGCGCAGCGCGGCTTGGACGCGGTCGCAAAGATGTCCAAACCCGACGGCGCATCCGATGCCGATTTCCAGAAACAGAAGACGAGTTTTACTGCACTGCTGAACGGGATTGCAGGCTTTTCGGCTTTGCAGCTGAAAGATTATCCCAACGCGCAAAAATATTTGCGCGCGGCGGTTGAGGCTGATCCCAACAACGTAGAAAACATTTATCCGTTGGCACTGGCCTATTTGAGCGCGACCCCTCCTGATTACATCAATGGCTTGTTCTTTATCGCGCGCGCGGCCAACCTGGTACCGGATCCGAAGGCCAAGTCAGATCTCACCAAGTTCGGTCATTCTAAGTACGTGAAGTACCACGCTGGCGAGGACGGTTGGAACGAATTACTAGCCCAGACGGCCACGACGCCACTTCCCCCGGCTGGCTTCACCATCAAGCCCGCCCCAACACCAGCAGAACAGGCGGCCGCGCTGGTGAAAGACAAGACTCCTGACCAGCTCAAGGCGCTGAGCTTCGGGGAATGGCAACTGGTGTTGTCTCAGGGAACTCCGGAAGACGGGGCCAAGGTCTGGGACGCCATCAAGGGTGTGACGCTGCAGATGGAGGGGCTAGTCATCAGCGCGACCGCCGACCAGATCATGATCGCGGAGAGCTCGGATGATATCGAAGCGAAGAAGGCTGATATCACGTTGACCATGAATGGGCCGATTCCGGCGAAGCTGATGCCGAAAGAAGGCGCGACGCTAGATTTCGAGGGCACGCCGGCGTCGTACACGCCGAATCCGTTCATGATGACGATGGAGAAAGGGCAGCTGTTGACGAAGGCGGCGCCGGCCGGGGCGAAGAAGCCTCCGGTGCATCGGAAGCCCACACAGTAGATTTCTGGCGGACTTTTCAGAGCCCACAGCTTTGGCTGTGGGCTTTGTTTTTTCAGGGAAATGAAAACCAAGGGACGGTGAGGACGTGGGGTTTTCGTTGGATTTTCTGGCGTCGCTCGCGACTACGCGGGCGAGGGCGCCGTGCCACAAGCTATATGACGTCATCCCGAAGCGAAGCGAGGGATCTGGCGAGTAGTACCGGCACTGCACGCGAGATCCTTCGGCCTTTCGGCCTCAGGATGACGTCAGGAAAAGATTGAGAGTTAACGAACGGCTTTTTTGTCGTAGGTGGCAACGCGGGCGCTGCGTGGGGGACGCTTTACTCCGTCGCGTAGTTGGCGGACGTCGATCTTTAATTCCGTAATGGTGCGGCTGAGAGTGTTGCGGTGCATGCCGAGCTCGCGGGCGGCGCGGCACTGGTTGCCTTTGTTTTCCTGAAGAACGGTCAGGATGAATCGCTTCTTGAATTCGCGGACAGCTTCAGAATAAAGAATATTGCTCTTGTACATCTGCATGATCAGGGCTTCGAGCTGGTCTCTCACGGGATCTCTCTTTCTGGGTACAACACGGCTTCAAAGGCGAGCCGCCGCTATGAAAAGCGTTATGAAATCTTTGTCCTATTTTCCGGAGGCGCCCGGCAAATCGTTTCGCCGTTGACGCAGCAGATCGAGCCCCTGGTAGAAGCGTCCTCGCAACTCTGAAGGCGCCGCCCAAATTGCGGCTCGACCCACGACCTGAAAATAGGGAGCTAACTGCGAGCCTTCCAACCACTTCGAAGTGGGCGTGAACGCGGTCATTCCCATCAGGACCACAGACACCATCAGCGCACCTCGAACCAAGCCCAGGGCAGCTCCTAAAACACGATCAACAATGCTGAGCCCGGCTTCCTTTACCGCCCAGCGGGCAATCTTTCCGGCAATGCCCGCCAGTACCAGCACCGCAAGAAAAATGATCAGGAAGCCTGCAATGTCACCCAACCAGGGTGATTTCAAGTTAGGGGAAAACCAAGCCGATAAACGGTGATACTGCCACGCGGCGAGCAGATAGGCCAAGATGAGCCCGCCCATACTGAATGCCGCGTGGAAAAAGCCCTCGGCGGCCGCCTGAACGATCGAGATCAGGATGACCGCCAGAATGATCCAATCCGCACCGCTCATGAGATCCCCTCACGCGCGGCTAAAGCGCTAGACATCCAGCTCACGACCAGTGAGCTTGGTGTACGCCTCGATGTACTTTTCGCCAGTCTTGCGCGCCACTTCCGGGGGAAGAGCAGGGACAGGCGGCTGCTTGTTCCAGCGAATTTCTTCGAGGTAATCGCGAACGTACTGCTTGTCGAACGAATCCTGCGCTTTGCCCGGCTGGTAGGTAGCGGCCGGCCAGAAGCGGGAGGAATCGGGGGTAAGAACTTCGTCCGCCAGCGTGATTCCGGCCGGCGTGCGTCCGAACTCGAACTTGGTATCGGCGATGATGATGCCCTTGGTGCGGGCATAATCGGCCGCCTTCTTGTAAATCTTCAGACTGATGTCGCGCAACTGGCGGCTCTGCTCAGGATCGACGAGCTTGCACATCTCCTCAAACGAGATGTTGACGTCGTGACCGGTGGTCGCCTTGGTCGCGGGAGTGAAGATGGGCTCGGGGAGCTGGTCGGACTCTTTGAGTCCCGCGGGAAGCTCGATGCCGCAGACTTTGCCGCTGGCCTTGTATTCCTTCCAGCCAGAGCCGGAGAGGTATCCGCGAACGACGCATTCGACGGGGAACATGTCGCCGCGCATGACAAGCATGGAGCGTCCGCGAAGCTGGTCGGCGTACTTGCGCACGGCGGCGGGATATTTGTCGACATCGGCGGTGATGAAGTGGTTGGGCACGATGTCTTTGAGGAAATCGAACCAGAACAAAGAGATCTGCGTGAGAACGCGACCCTTGTGCGGGATGCCGGTGGCGAGCACGTAGTCGAACGCAGAGATGCGGTCGGTGGCGACAAAGAGCAGACGCTCGCTGTCGAGACGGTAGACGTCACGAACCTTGCCACTGGCATAAAGTTCGAGATCTGGAAAGTCGGTGTGCAGGAGAACGGAATCGAGAAGTTGAGAAGTCATGTTGGAATTTTACAGGTTGAAAACGTCGCGTATTCTAGCGTGCCAGAAATTTTTGTCAACGACTTCCGTCATGCATTCATGTGACGTGACGCGCGCGATGAACGAAAAAAGGTTGACAGCGATGCCAGTCGGTGGATTCGCTTATTCCGCAAGGGTTTCGAGGCCATGGGTTTGTGGAAATTCTGAGGACGGCGGAGGATAACAAGATCAGGGGAAAAAGAACGAGTGCCCTTGAAGATCCCGGACTCGGGTCTTGGGAAGAAAAACGCAAGGATGGAGTTCGCCCCCCGGCTGAGAAATTCTCCCGCGTAGTACAATAAATCTCAATTGGTAAGGGTCTGTCACTTCTTTAACAGCTAGGGGCGGCGTCGACAGTTTTTCATTTCTCGCAAGAGCGTGGTAGAGAGATGCAAGTCCCTTGGCAAGTTCGTAAACTAGGCATCACCGCCGTTTATCTGCTTCTACTGCTGGTTGCATCCCTGCGCTGCGTCCGGAACCCCTTTTACCAACTCGACGTTTTAGGATACATGGGGAACGCGCTGCTCATGGAAGACCGCGACCCGGTCGACATTCACACGCGCGTTTATGCGGACGCGGCCAGAGACTTGCCGCGCGACACTTATCAGGACATGACGGGCCAACGGGGAGGCTCGGGTGATTTGGTGCGTTCCAAGCAGGACCGGACGCAAAATCCCTGGCACTTTGCCGAGTATCTCCCATTCTTCGCGATCCGGCCAATTTACAACCAGGCTCTGTACTTCCTGAGCAAGACCGGGTTGGGGCTGGTGCGGGCGGCCATTCTGATCTCAACCACGTCGTACATCTTCATCGGCCTGATCATGTTCGCATGGACGGCGGAGTACGTCGACGTTGAGTACGCAGCGGCAGCGTCATTGTTGGTCATGCTCAGTCCGCCTGTGACCTTCGTGGGACGCTTTGCGGGATCGGATGGTCTTGCAACCCTGTTCGCGTTGTTTTCTTTGTATCTGATTTTCGAGAAGCAGAAGCTGACTCCGGGGCTCGCCCTGCTTCTCGTGTCCATTTTTGTGCGTACCGATAACGTGGTGGTGGCGGGTTTGGTCCTTCTCGTATGTGTCTGGCAAAAGCGAATCAAACTCTGGCAGGGAGGCGTGCTGGCATGCCTGGCGCTGGGGTCAGCGTTGATGATCAATCACGCCGCCGGAGACTACGGAATAAGAATGTTGTATTTCAGGAATTTTTTAGGTACCCCGCTGGCTCCGGCGGAGACCCCGGCCCAGTTCTCCGCTCACGATTACATCCGAGCCTTTCGCGAAGGTCTTAGCAATGCCGCGGATGGCGTGCTGATCCCATTTCTTCTGCTGGCAACGATTGGTTTGGCGAAAGCCGGAACTCCGCGCACCGTGCTTTTCGTCACGAGCGCGTATGTGGTGCTTCACTTTGTAATTCTTCCTAATTGGCAGGATCGGTGGTTCTGCCTCTTCTACGTGACGGCTGGCATCGCAGCGGTCAGGGCTGCGGCGGCGCAGTGGGAGCATATGCGCTCGCGCAAGGTTCAAACCTTGGTGCACACCTGAGTCCTGTCAGGAACTGGCGCCGAAGCGGACCGAGACCAGCTTCGAGACGCCCGGTTCCTGCATGGTCACGCCATAAAGAACCGGGGCGATGCTCATCGTCTTCTTGCTGTGGGTGATCAAGACGAATTGCGTCTGTATGCTCATTTCCTTCACTAGTTCGGTGAACCGTCCGATGTTGGCTTCATCGAGCGGGGCGTCGACTTCGTCGAGGATGCAGAACGGGCTTGGCTGGTATTGGAAGATGCCGACCAGAAGCGAGAGCGCGGTGAGGGCTTTCTCTCCACCCGAAAGCAGCAGGACGTTCTGCAGCTTCTTTCCGGGAGGCGACGCGACGACATCGATGCCGCTTTCGGCGCTGTTCTCTTCATCGGTCAGGCGCATAAAGGCGTGTCCGCCGCCGAAGAGTTTCTTGAAGGTAGCCTGGAAGTTGTCGTTGATCTTGTGGAAGGCCTCCTCGAATTTCTGGCGCGAGAAGACGTCGATCTCTTTAATCGTGGCTTGCGTGTTCTCGATCGAGTCGAGCAGGTCTTTGCGCTGAGTTTCGAGGAACGCGTGGCGTTCTGCGGTCTCTTTGTATTCCTCGAGCGCCATCATGTTGACCGGGCCCATGGCATCGAGGCGGGTGCGCATCTCGCGGTAGAGCTGGTCTTCGGCAACAAGTTCCTCTCCCATCAGGCGAAGGATGGTGAGATCGGCCATGAGTTCGGCGCGCTGCACTCCCAGATCGTTGAGGCAGGTCTCCGACATGTACTGCACGTCAGATTGAAGTTTGGCGAGCGCGGCGGAAAGCTCGGCACGATGGTCGCGGGCCTGATCGAGCAGCGCGCGGGTTTGGCGCAGGGATTCATCGATCTCGGCCAAGCGAGCGCGGACTTGTTCAGATTCGGTCTGCAGTGCGGCATCGCGTAGTTCGCTGGTGGTGCGTTCGCTTTCGAGCGCGACCAGTTGTTCCGCGAGCTTCTGGTTCTCCTCCTCGCGCTGAAGTTTCTCGACGGCGGAGCCCTCGATTTGCGAGCGCAGCGCGCTGACGCGTTCACCCATCTCGACGACCAGGGCCTCGATGCGCTGCAAGACGCCGGCCGCGGCGCGTTGGCGCTCTTCGAGGGCAGCGACGCGAGCGAGATGTTGCGAAGCGCTCTCGGCGGCGGCATCGCGGGCGATGCGCTGGGCGGCCAATTGCTCCAGGGCGCTTGCGGTGGCCTGTTCTAATTCAAGACGCCGAGTATCGAGCGCACTGATTTCCGCATGGCGCGCGGTGATCAGGCTTTCCTGTTCAGAGCGTTCAAGGGCGAGACGCTGCAGTTCCTGGCGGCAGACGCTTACGCGCTCGCTGACGCGGGTCATTTCCGATTCCAATTGCTGCAGCAGGTGGCCCGAAGTCATGGCCTGCTTCTCGGCTTCGCGCTTTTCTTCTTCCAGGCGATCGAGCAGGGAAGTGAGCTCTTTGATTTCGCGGCCGAGAGTGAGGGCGCGCATTTCTTCGTGGCGGAGAGCGGCTTCGACATCGCCCATCAGACGCAAGACTTCGCGCAGTTCGCGCTTCATCGAGAGCGGGCCTTCCTCGCGTTGCTTGCCTCCGGTGACCGTTACGTTATGGAAGCATTCACCGGACTGCGAGAGGAAGAAGGCGTCGGGGTTCGAGAGCGCGAGATCGCGCGCAAACGCCGGGTCAGGAACGATGTATCCGTCTCGCAGCTTGGGGAGAATCACTTCGAGCGACTTGCCGAATCCGTCGAGCACACGAATGGTGTTCTTCAGCGGCACGATGGAATGATTGGGCGGAGCCGGGTGCGCGTTCTCGTCGACGACGAATGAGAATTTCGCTTGGGCGTCTTCCGGGTGGACGAGGAAGGTGGCGCGTCCGTCAACATCGGTGCGCAGCAGTCGCAGGCCTTCGTCGGCGGCGTCCCACGATTTCACGACGATGTAGTTCAGTTCGTCGCGCAGAAAGTCTTCGACCACACCTTCGTAGCGTCCTTCGACTTCGAGGAAATCGGCGAGAACACCGACGGGGGCGAGGCCTCCATTCATCACGCCGGATTGGAAGAGGCGGCGCACGGATTCGGTGGAGTAGCCGTGCTCAGCGATGACGGCTTCGAGCGAACCTTTCTTGCCGAGGGCGGAGGCGTACTCGGCGCGCAGTCCATCGAGATGATGCTTGACCTCAGACTCTTCGCGACGCTTGGCATCGAGCGCCTGACGCGTGTAAACGATTTCGTTGGTCAGCCCGCGAACGCGCTGGGAGACGGTTTCGAATTCGAGGGCGAGTTGGCCGCGCTGGCCTCCGAAGGCTTCGACCTGCGAATTGCCGGTGAAGAGTTCGGATTGCAGGCGCTGTCCTTCGCGATCGACGGCGGCCATGCGCTCTTCCGCTTGCGTGAGTTGATTCTTCAATGCCGCGATGGAGGCCACGGTCTGCATGATCGCGACGCGAGAGGATTCCTGCTGGCGCTCAAGTTCGGCGAGCGCGGCGGCAGCGGCAGTGGCCTCCTGCTGGCAATGGATGCAGCTCTTGCTGCGCGGCAGAGACATCGGCCGCGGCGGACTGCAAGGTTTGAAGATTCGAATCGCGCTCGGCTTCAAGGGTGGAGTGGCGAGCCTGTGCCTGCGCGAGTTCTGCTTCTGAAGCGGCTGCGCGGACCAGCAGTTCTTCGCATCGTTCCTCGTTATGGCGACGTTGGGCGACGGCGCGATCGGTTTCGAGCTTGATCTGGCTCAAGCGCTCGCGATTCTCGCGGATCTCGTTCTCGATGGCGTATCCGCGCTGCGTGCGGTCGGTGTTCTCGGACTCGAGTTGCTGGACGACTTCGGTCTGAAGACGCATCTCTTCCGAGAGGGAGGCGATGTTGGCCTCGAGCTGGGCGTTTTCCTGATCGAGTTGAGTGAACTTGCTCGACAGCACGACGCGCAACTTGGCGCGCATCTCATCGCGCAGCCGAGCATAGCGCTCGGCTTTCGACGCCTGGCGCTTGAGCGAATTCATCTGCCGCGTGACTTCTTCGAAGATGTCGTTCACGCGGTTCAGGTTCAGCTTGGCGTCTTCGAGGCGCGCTTCAGCGAGGCGCTTCTTGGTTTTGAACTTGGTGATGCCCGCGGCCTCTTCAATAATATCGCGGCGGTCGGTGGGACGGCTGCTGAGGATCTGGCCAATGCGTCCCTGCTCGATGAGCGCGTAAGACTCCGGACCGAGGCCGGTGCCCATGAACAGTTCCTGAATATCGCGCAGGCGGCAGAGCTTGCCGTTCAGCAGATATTCGCTGTCGCCCGAGCGGAACAGGCGCCGGGTGACGGCGATCTCTCCTCTATGAAACTGCTGCTGGTTGAATTTGCGGCGACGAATCTTAAGCACCACTTGGGTCCAGTGGCTTCGGCTTGCACGACTTCGCGGTGCTGGCTCGCCTTCGACCTCCTCAGTCTTGCCAGGCTGGGCTTCTTCGGTGAGGCGCTCGGTCTCTTCGGCGGCTCGAGCGCGGATGGATGCTTCGTCCCAATCGCCGGAGGGCATCTCGTCCTGCACTTCGATTTCGGTGGGCAAGTTGGCGTCGGCGCCGTCGTACTGCTCGGGATCGATCAACGTCAGCGACACTTCGGCCATGCCAGTGGGCTTGCGGTCGCGGGTGCCGGCGAAGATGACGTCTTCCATGCGCGATCCGCGCAGAGTCTTGGCCGACTGCTCGCCCAGCACCCATGAGATGGCGTCGGCGATGTTCGACTTGCCGCATCCGTTGGGACCGATGATGGCCGCGATGCCTTCGCCGTGGAACTTAAGCTCGGTGCGGTCGCAGAACGACTTGAACCCGAGAATCTGCAGCTTTTTCAGTTTGAGCAACTTCGACTCCTTGGACCGCGGGCCACGGTGTTTACCAGACGGATTCCCCGTCGTGAGAAAACGATGCCTGATGCGAGCGCTACTGTCCCCTGGCTGGAAAGGGTGGGCACAGATTGAAGCTACTGTACCGACGAAATCCTGCCGGGGTCAAGCATGAAAACACTACATATAGGGTGCCCTTTTGCACAAACCACCTATATTGCACACGCAATGCAGCAAGTGCGCGGGGAATGAGTAAGGGAAGGAGGTCGGAGGGATGAATCGCGAGAGCGGGATAAGCGTAGCGCGGGTGGATGGGGAAAGCAATGGGAATGGTCGCGGGGGGGCGGCCAATGCAATGGCGTAGCGCGCATGGTGCCGAGCCGGTCATATTTAATTCCCAGGGCGTCGGGGTTCCGATATACTCCGCGCGACCCGACTCTGTTTCCGGAGACACCTCACTGGCCGAAGCAGCGTTGCCCGCGATCTCGCCCGCCCTCGCCGGCCTTGGGGACCATACGCGCCACCGGATTGCCCTGCGGCTGCTTCCATTTCTGTTTGTCCTTTACATCATCAACTATCTCGACCGCACCAGCGTGGCCTATGCGGCGATCGGGATGTCCCGCGAACTGGGATTCAGCGACCGCGTATTTGGGATGGGAGCCGGCATTTTCTTCGTCAGCTACGTGGCGTTGCAGATGCCCGGCGCTTTGCTGGTGGAACGCTGGAGTGCGCGTCGCGTGATCTCGGTAACCATGATCGCATGGGGATCTCTCACTGCCCTGACCGCGCTGGTGCACACTCCGGGTCAACTCTACCTGGCGCGCTTCGTGCTGGGCATTGCGGAGGCTGGTTTTTTCCCCGGCGTCATCGTCTATCTCAGCCACTGGTTTATGCAGCAGGACCGCGCCAAGGCAACCAGCAACTTCATGGCGGCGATTCCCATGTCATTCATCCTCGGATCGCCGATCGCAGGCTGGATTCTCGGCCACAAGTGGTTCGCGGTTGAGGGCTGGCGCTGGCTGTTCATCCTGGAAGGCATGCCGGCAATCGTGCTGGGCGCGGTTGCGTTTTTCTTTTTAGCGGATTGGCCGCGCGAAGCCGCCTGGCTGGCTCCCGACCAACGGCAATGGATCGAACAAAAGTTGTGCGAGGAAAAGCCCGTCAGCAAGCAAGTGAGCACGGTGTGGCAAGCGCTCAAGTCGCGGGCTATTCTGTTGCTCGCCGTGGTGACTTTTTTCAATTACTTTATCGGCTACACCTTCGTTTTCTGGTTCCCGACGATGTTGAAACGCCAATCAGGATTTTCCGACATGCGTGTCGGATTGATCGGCGCTGTCCCCTACATCGTGACGTTCATCGCGATGCAAATCAACGGATGGCATTCGGACAAGACCCGCGAAAGGCGCTGGCACGCCGCCATCCCGCTCTTCATTTCTTCCGCCGGATTGCTCGGCCTCATGACGCAACCGGGCTCCATCCCGTTGTCGATCGTACTGTTCACATTGACCAGTCTGTCGTTTGCTTACTTGCCCGCCTTCTGGGCGATCCCGACAGAAATCCTGAGCAAGTCGGCCGCAGCGGCCGCGGTGGGAATGATCAATGCTGTCGGGAGTGCTGCTGGCTTTGCAGGGCCATATCTGTTTGGCTACCTGCACACTCGAACTGGATCGTTCTTGTCTGGCTGGGCCGTGATGATGGGGGCTGCGCTTGCCGGTGGGCTGCTGATGCTGTGCACTCCGAAGCGGCAAACCGGTGCTCATTTGTAGAGCGTGCTCGACCTCTCCTCACGCCGCCAAACCAAATCGCTCGTGCAGAACACAGGTGCTCACCAGCAGCATCAGGACCTGGTCATTGGCAACCCGGGCGCTCTCGTCCATGGTATGCAGGCGGTCGAGCAGGCCGAGAACTTTCTTCTGGTCGAAGTATGGGATCGAAGAAAGCACGGACCCGCGCAGCGTGCCTTGCACGAAGCCGCTCAGCCGCTTCTCGGGATTGAGGGTGGCCGGAGGGCTTAAGAAAGGATGCTTCTGTCTGCGGTAAACCGTGTCGGTGATGACGTCACGCACGGCTTCCCGAAGCACGTACTTCTCCGTCATTCCGCGGATTTTCTGCGACACGGGCTGCGAGCGGATCACCTCGACCACATGATGATCGAGGAAAGGCACGCGTCCTTCAATCGAGTGGGCCATCTCCATGCGATCGCCCAGCATGGTCAGGATGTAGCCGGGCAGTCCAGTCTTCGCCCACAAGTAGAGTGACTGGTTCAGCGGTTCTCGTCCCGCGAGTTGGCCGCGCACATCCATGTCGTAAAAGAGAGCGCTAAACCCTTCGCGTTGCCCGTACGTTTCGAGAAAATCCTGTGCTAGCAGATCGCGCATCTTTACTGACCGGGCAGAAAAGGTTTCGATCCAGGAAGGCACGAAACCCAGAACCCGCTTCACGCTTTCGAGCGGTCCGGCTTCCCCATGGGGCAGCAACAGCCCGCGGGACACTGGATTGAGCTTTTCCAAATCGCCAAGAAGACCCGCGATTACTTCTGGATCTTGTCCCTCCTGGTTGTAAAGCAGCATGTCGCGGCGAAAGTGGGCGTAACCGCCAAGAATTTCATCGGATCCCTCTCCGGTGATCACCACCTTGTAGCCGGCATCGCGCACCGCGCGGCTCAACAAGTACTTGGCAACGCCGTGGGCATTGATGCAAAGCGTTTCCGATTGCAGGATGGCATCGGCAAAGTGATCTGCGAGGTCATCCTGCCGGATGGGAATGGGAAAGAATTCCGCACCCGACTGCGCCGCCATCTCTCGGGCTTCTTTTTCTTCGTCGTATTCGGCGTGGTCGAAGGTCAGAGTGAAAGCGCGGATCGGGTCGGGATGATGCCTCGCCGCCAGGCCAAGGACAGCGCACGAGTCGAGCCCGCCACTGAGGTAACAACCGACCGGGACGTCCGCGCGCAGACGAATACGCACTGCGTCCTCGAGCGCTGCGCGCAGTTCCGCGGCATAGTCGGCATCAGAGCGCTTGAGCGAGGCGGCGTCAATGCGGGGGTAATCGAAATCCCAGTAGCGGTGCAACTGAATATGCTTCTCGGTTGCGATCAGGTAATGGCCCGGTGGCACCTGATGGATTCCGTCGAACAACGTTCGCATGGGATGCCCGCCGAATTCGACGGAGTGATACATCGACTCCGGATCCCAGCGAGCCGGTACTCCGGCGGCAAACAGGGCCTTTACTTCCGACGCAAGGTAAAGCGTCTCGTTGTGGAAGGCGTAGAACAGCGGCTTGATGCCGAAGCGGTCGCGAGCCGCAAACAGGGTGCGATGAATTTGATCCCAGATCACAAACGCAAATTCGCCGCGCAAGCGGTGAAGACACTGCACTCCGAGGTTTTCGTAAAGATGTAGAGCGATTTCGCTATCGGAGCGGGTGCGCAGGCGGTGGCCACCCTGCTCGAGCTCGCGCTGGGTCGCTTCGTATCCGTAGAATTCCCCGTTCACCACGATGTGAATTTTCTCGTCCTCGTTCGCGATCGGCTGATCTCCGGTCGTCAAATCGATGATGCTGAGCCGCGCGTGGCCGAGTGCGATTCGCTGGTCGGGCGATACCCAGTGGCGCTGTCCATCGGGACCGCGGTGATGCAGGCTTTGGGTAGCCCGCTCCAGCGCTGAAACGGAAATGTGATCACGGCGCGAGAAAAACGCAACGATACCGCACATTCCGAAGCGCTCCTTGTTTTAAGACCTGGATTCGACGATCTGAATGCTGCCCCAAATCAGAGTGGTGTATGGGCGGATTATACCGTCTAACCCGCGTACGGCTCAGCAAACCAGATATCTTCAGTTCAGGGCGAAAGAGAAATCAAACGCTTTCTTGCGAATTCACGAGGCTGCTTCCAGGACGTTCATGTAGGCCATGATCAAGACCTCCTGTAAAGTCAGGCCCTTGCTATGAATGCGCCACATTAAGCACTTCCCCTTAAATTTATTTCCGCTAACCGGTGCCCCAGGTGTGAACCTCGGCCGCATCACGGGGCGCCGTCGCGTAGCCTCCCCGTGATGCGGCTTCGACGTGTGCAGAAAAATTATCGCGCCGGTTCGATCAACAAAGAGAACTCGTCTCCGCGCACTTGATCCCGGACGAATTTCTTTTCCAGACTGCTCCGCGGCAATTGGTTGCAATCATTGTCAGCGGACAAGAAGACCTTGTTGAGGAAGGTTTCTGTCCCATATCGTGTGAACACCAAGTGGGAGTGATGACTCCCGTTGTCGGAGTTATCGAGGACTGTCAAAGCGAAGCGGTGCTGTTGCCCGTCGTGGCCACTGAAGGAAAGGACTCCCGGTTCCACTTGCTCAACCTGGTAGTTACCCTGTTTCAGCGTGGCATCGCCGATAACAAAATCGAACGGTATGTTTACCGAGACGCGACTGCCAGTCTGGCCGTGCGCCGGTGTGCTAGTAATTGCCGTACCGAGCACAATCATCAAAAGAGCGAATAACGAAGACTTGATCAAACCAGTCATAATTTCTCCTTCATTCAGAGTGATTCACGATAGCCGTGATATACGCACTGCTTCCTCACGTCGACGACCTGACCCAACCGGTGGCTGGGATTACGGAATGTAGGAATTTTCATTCCGGAATAAAAGCTTCAACGTATGCAAGGTTTGATTCCGAGAAAAAGATTTTGATTAGTCGAAGATGTCAGCAATGTGTCAAATGATTTGCTACGAACTGGGGGAATCGCAGCGGAGGACAGCAGCCCTTTAATTGATCGTCCAAGCACAATCCCACCGAAATGATGGTGACCATATCCGGCTCATTGACGAGTTCAATGATTGCAACGCGCAAGCATCCCCTCAGTGAGTAGGTTTTGCCTTGAACCATTGTTCGGATCACAGATATCGGGAAGGGTTGACTGTTAGGCGTAGAGGAATGGCCGCTCTTCGCGGCTTGTCCAGAAATAGGCGAGGATGATCACGCTTGCGACTGCCGCGTACGCACACCACAGCGAGGTGAAGGCGTACCGCTTGACCTCCATCACCACCAGCAATATGGCCAGGTTCGCGGCTCCGAAAACCACCATCATCCTGATCTTCGAGAAAAACAGTGACCCGCAAGTTGCAACCACATAGAGCACAGCGACCGCCGTATTGTTCGTCGCCTGGTTGATGTAGACGATACTGTTTCCCTTGATGTAGAGCTCCAACGGGTACGCTGTCAGCGCCCACAAGATGTAGAGCGTAGTCGCTCCGCCAAGCACGAGGAACGGCAACATGCGGCTGCGACTCTTCCGGTCAGCCTCGAATCGCCACACGCTGAGCGGCAGCAAAAAGGGGAGTAGCCCCTGCGCGTACAGCATGAACGCGGCGCCCATGTTGTGAGCCACTATGGGAGAAAGAATTCCATCCAATCCCAACCAGACGAATCCTTCGATGAACTGATGAATGGCAAACAGAGTGGGCAAGGCCGCGAAAAGCAATTCGCGCCGATGCTTTACCTTGGTGAAGGTCACGACGCCGACTGCGCCCAGAACTCCGCTGCCGACGAAATTCGCTGTAGCTGAAAAACACAAGGCTGGTTACCCGCTAGGGATGATAAGACGTTCCATTACGCAGCACCGCGGATTTTTTCGCAGGCGAAGGCTGGCCTTAACTCCATGCGGTAGCCTCGCAGAATGCTTCAGCGATTCGGGCAGACCTTCTGTCGGCAACTGCCGTAACATCGCCACAACACTCACTAACCCTCATGCCAACCTCAGAGATTCAGTTACTATGACGGAGCTGCGTTAAGGGCGGAATGCAAACTTGTGCATATCGGCTAAGGCGTTCCCTTCGCATCACCAATTGCTTGACGCTGATCCGAGAACAGCGGATACTGTGCGGTCTCTGGCCCAACCTCTTCCCCAAGCCAGATCGAACCGAGGTCCAATCCATGAGTATGGCTCTGCGCATCGTACTTCTGTTGGCTGCCAATCTACCGGCGGCCGCCCAAACCTTCACCTTCACCACTATCGACATTCCCGGAGCTCAGAGAACGACGGTCAGCGGCATTAACAACGCCGGGGACATGGTGGGCTATTACTCCGCCGGAGGTCCGAACACACGCGGCTTCTATTACAACGCCGGCCAGGCAACGTTTCGGAAGTTGGATTTTCCGAACTCCCAAACGAATGCGGCGGAGGGGATCAATGATGCCGGAGAAATCGTTGGCACAGATGTGACAGCGATCCAGAATGGCTACAGCTTTCTTAACAACAAATTCCAGTTTCTCAACTTCGGGGCTGCCGCGAATTATGCGGCTGGCGTGAATACTCAGGGTACGGTTGTCGGCCTCTATCTAGACGTCTGTTGCGACGGGCATGGATATTTCTTTCAGGCTGGACAACTGACGACCCTGGATTATCCCGGCGGCGTTTCTGCGGGCGCCAACGGCGTTAACGATGCCAATATCGTTGTCGGAGGTTGGCACGACAGCGGTAATGTCGCGCACGGATTTCAGTGGGATGCCGGAACCTACACGACCATAGACGTTCCCGGAGCCACCAACACCTATGCGTTTGGGATCAACTCGCAAAACACCATCGCCGGCTACTACATCGATTCGGCAGGGAGCGATCATGGCTTCTTGCTTTCGAACGGAACCTACACAACAGTCGATATGCCGGGGGCGAGGTCAACCTTGGTTTTCGGTATCAATAATTCCGGCATGCTTGTGGGCCAGTACATCATGAAGGGCAAGGTCCACGGCTTCCTTGCAGTGCCAGGAGAAAATTAGAGAGCGGATTCATTCTCTTGCTTCTTGCTGAGATCAAGCTCAAAGTCAAAGGCCGCGGGTGAGGGCACCCGCGGCTGTTACATTAGTAACGTCACAGAACACCCGCCCTGGTCTAGCCTGAATCACAATTGCGTTGGCAAACGGTTGATCGAGATGTATGATCGGCAGCAACTAAGGACGGTTAGTGCTCGGCTTTATCCATGCTGGCGCGCTGACTGTCGTTGACAATGCAATGAGTCTCTGGCCAAAACTCCTCACAATTGCATCTTGCGAGAACAATCCCATGTCCCAATACAAAAGCTGTCATACGCTTCCGTGGTCTTTGCTTCTTGGATTCTTAGTGCTGGCGCCACTCGCCAACTCTCAAGAATCGAAACCGCTGGTACAGATACAGCGCTTGCGAACAGAGATGGAAAGCGACTCGAATGCGATATCCAATGGAAGGAACTCGTACTCAGCCGGCCTTAATGGGTCGGACCAGATGGACGTGAGGCAGTATCCCAACTCATCGACCTGTCTTGTGGTGTACGGCGATGGCAGGTATTTCTTCGAGAAGAGAGATGAACATACTGTGGGAAAACCCAAGGCCAAATCGGCCGAGGGTGTCTTGTCGGCGGATGACCTTCAGCATCTGAAGGCAATGCTCGATGACGAAGGACTCAAGAAGATCAACGATATTAAAGCGCCAGAGCTACCCTCGGATGCGCAAGTTCTCAAGGAAGCCGAGAGCCTGAATGTGCAAGTGAATCGTGGAGGTGAGTCACAACAATTCACGTTCATGAAAGAACGCTTGAAGACGGGGGCCCCGACGGCAACAGGAGCTGCTTCAGGCAGCATGAGCGGACTGGATTCGTTTTTGGACACCGGAGAACCGTATAAGAAGACAGTTGCCCCGCTTGTGAAATGGTTTGACGAAATGGGAAAGAAGAATAAAGTGAAGGACTCGAAACCGCAGTACTGCCAATAGAGGAGTCTGCGACGGCCACTAGTCAAGTGCACCGCGATGAAGCTTCCAATAACAATTGTCTGTGTTCTGCTGGTGATCAGCCCGGCCGCTAACGCCGGCTCGGACAAGCCCGAAAAGGGTGCGGCTCTGCGTGTTCTGCTCTCGGAAGTGCAGCCGGGCTCGTTGGGCAGTGACCAGTACTGCATGTTGGTCTTTGACGACCATCATTTCCACGCTGAAAAAGCGCATCGCAAAAGGGGCAAAGACGAGGAACGCAAAGTCTATCAGGGGCAACTCTCAGACGCCGACTGGAACGCCCTAACCGCAATTGTTGATGCTAAGCAATTCCGCGAACTGCATGTGCCGCCGAGCATGAAGAGCTTAGTTGTCCAGGATTCGCACCCCTACACAATCAGTGTCTCGAGGCAGGATGGATTCCAGAATATGGAGTTCTTGACCAAAGAGAGCCTCAAGCCCTACGAGTCAGAGCTGAAACCTTTGCTGCAATGGTGGAGAACATCGCGAAATTCGCGGATGGCTGAGTCGAATACAGACGCGGATAGCAGATGCTCTCTTAGCGACGCCGGCGGCATCTTCAGCAACTGAACTGCTCTAAACTCACGCCATTTTGGGCAACAACAGGCGCCGCTACGGGCATCTAACCCTCCTCTTGGTAAACTGCTTCAGCTTATATGACCTCTTTTCATCGGATCGTAATGCTCTCTCGCAGCCGCAAGTTTGGCCGGTATCCAGCGGCCAGACGGACGAATTGCACCTTCTGGACGATTCAAGCGTCCATTGCCTTGCTAGTGTTGTTCTCGCTAATGCATACCTCGCGGGCCGTCGCGGCGAATCCTGACCTGGAGACTGTTCTGACCGGCTCGCGCCAGCGTATTGAGAAGTTGGACTACCGCGCGACTGGGCGACTCACGCGGGTGGACGGGGATGGCAAGCGCACGAGCTACAAGTTTGTCGGCAAGGCGCACTGGTTTCCCGATGGCCTGCGTCTGCTATGCGAGATCGCCGGGCCTGGTTCGGAGAAAACAATTCTGCTTGTGCACATGACCGTGGCTGGGCGCGTAACCATCGAGGCGAAGCTTCCGGGCGATAAGGCCGCCAGCGTGTTGCCATTCGAACGTTGGAACGACCCACTCGTGGGAACGGACTTTTCCTATGAAGACATGGTAGAGAACCAGTTCTTCTGGAAGGGTCAGGAACTGCTGACGTCGGAGAAATGCGGCGCACGGGATTGCTTTGTCCTTAAGAGCACGTCCGGCTCTCAGGACCGCACTTACTACGACTCGGTAACATCGTGGATTGACCGCAGCATTTTGTTCCCAGTGCGTGTGGTCAAGACTCTGCACGGGACAGGACAGCAGAAGGAATTCGTCTACTTTGGGCTGCGGCAGGTCGGCGGCGCTTGGTCTGCGTCGCAAGTGGAGTCAAAGGTGCAGGGCAAGCCCGGCTCGTCGATCCTTGCCATCGAAGGGGGCTCGGGAAAGGCTCATCTTGGACGCAAGGACTTTGATATCGGCCAGTCGAGCGCTCAAGAAGAGAAAGCGAAATAAACGGAATCGCTACCTTCGACTGTTGCGAGGCGCGGTGCTGTCACTGGAGCATCCACGGGGTTCGTCGTCATGGAACGAGCTCCTTTTCAGACGCTGCCGGCGCCCCATATAAACCAAAGGGCCACCAGTTCCAGTCGCCCGCAAGTTGCAATAGTGCCGGCCCGACAATCACCCGCACCACGGTAGCGTCAATGAACACCGCGACGGCGAGCGTGAAGCCCAGCATTTGGATGACCAGCAAGCTTCCTATGGTGAACGCGGTGAAGACGGCAATCATAATTGCCGCGGCGCTGGTGATGAGCCCAGCCGTCCGAGCCAAGCCCTCGATCACCGCCGATCTTTCGGAAAGACCGCGCCGTCGTTCTTCGAGGACTCGGGCAACCAGGAACACCTCATAGTCCATGCTCAATCCGAAAACGATGGCAAACGAGAGGATCGGCACGATCGGGAATATGTTGCCGGTGGGTCCGTCGAGTCCAAAGAGTTTGCTACCGTAGCCCTCCTGAAAAACCAGAACTAATGCGCCGAATGAAGCGCCTACCGAGAGCAGATTGAGCAGAATCGCTTTGAGAGCCGCAAATAAAGAACGTAACCCGATCAGGAGCGCCAGCAAGCTTCCCAATACGACGCCAAGGATCAGCTTCGGCAACCGCTCTTTTACTACCGAGTCATAATCTGAGTCGAGTGCGGGAACGCCGCCAACGCGCAGCATAGCCCCGGGCACGCCGGTTATCGCCGCAACATCGGAGGAGCGCACTTCTCTTACCCATCGTATTTGTTCGTTAGGCGTAAGAGTGGAGGTGGGCAGCAACTCAATCAAGGTAGCTTGACGATCGCTGCGAAGAAAACTCGTACGGATTGGCTCGGGCACATCGTCGAGAGCATCCGCAGTGTCAGACATTCCCGTGAGGGTCGGAAGAGATAAGACCTCTTGCGCTCTAGGATCGCTCTGAAAGTGCTCCGTCAACCGACTGAGGGCAAGCCACCCTGCCGGCGATAGTGGCGGAGACTGGGGCGGCAGCTCCAGGATCACTCGCAGGGACTGCACAATACCCGACCGCCCCATGGCTTGAAGCGTGTGCAGTGCTTGCACCGATTCGGCCGCGGCCGGAAGCGAGTTACGGTCCGGAACTCCGGGAGAGATTTTCCGTGCCTGAAATGCAAGGATCAGAAGCGGAATTCCGGCGACAAGCAGAGCGGTCCAGGGCCGGCCGGTTATGAATCTGCCCCATCGCACCCACCGCTCACTCGCCGCGCAGAGGCTCTCGCGCGTTTGGAATCGTCTGGCTAGAAGGCGCACTCTGGCGGCATCGACGCGATGCCCTAGCAGACCCAACACCCAAGGCAGAATGAATGTACACAGCATGACACTCAAAACGGTTACCAGCAGGCCGGCGATTCCTATGGAGCGCAGTTCGCTGATAGGTACAGTCAGCAGCGCGGAAAATCCGATTGCAACTGTCGTGGCCGAGATGATTAGCGTTCGCCCCGCTTGGACGGCGGCAATATCGGCAGCCTGGCCGGGATCATATCCCTCGGCCAATGCTTCGCGAAACCGGCTCACCATCAGCAAGGCATAGTCGATGCCCAAGCCAAGGCCGAGCATCGTCGCCAGATTCTGCACCAGAATCGACAGCAGCAGATAATGCGCGAGAAGCGCCGCCGCACCCAGCGCCATCGAGATCGAGAGAACTCCAATTCCGAGCGGCAATAGCGCGGCCACCAGACTGCCGAAAGCCAGAACCAGCAGAAAGAGAGTTACCGGCATCGCTCGTTCTTCTGCGCGGGTGACGACATCTGCACTGACCTTGCGAAGATCGAAGTTCAGTGGCGTTTCACCCGTAATCTCCAGCTTGATATTGGGGTATTGCGAGCGGAGCTGACCTTCCATCCACTCTGCTTTTGACCTTAGTCTGGGGACCAATGCCTCGACCGCTTCACCGTGCGGGTCCAACCCAACGATGATCAAGGCCCCGCCATTCTCCCCGGTGAACAGAGGATTTGGCCAATCCAGACTCGAGATGGCGCCCGACACTCCGGGCACACTACGCAAGGAACTGGTTAAGAAGCCCAATGCATCGGCACCCTTTGCTGAATCCGGATCAGGAATACCGCTGATCACCAGAATCGCGCGCTGGGCGTACGGAGACTTGAAACGCAGCGCCAGTTCCTGGCTAACTTTTTCCGATTCTCCGCCTGTGATGTGAACCGTTGTCTCCAGGCGACGTTCGACATTGAAGGAAAAGGGAAGCAGCGCAAACGCCATGGCAAACCCCGCCATCGCCAGCAAGAATCGGCGACGAGCGGCATCATGGCCAGTCTTCAGGCTTGGCATTCCCATGGAAGATCCATGTCGTTTCCGAGAGCCATTCACATCCATGATACAAGGTTGAACTGGATCGCATTGGGCTTCGCCCTTGAGTTTGGTTAACGATAGATGTACGGAACTTTCCTTAGGCCAGGGTGAATCGAGTCGCGGTTTGAATAACACCGGCGGCGGTCCGTTCGGAGGTGAGGGTCGGTCGCGTCCTCACGTTGGTTGGACTGACTCCAGCACCGGCGTGGCGGACTCGTATTTGACGCGCTGTGTGGGTTAGACGCGCTTACGCTTCGCGGGGCAGGGCGCTGGCCAGCAGGAGAACGGTACCGCCGAACATCAGAGTATCGAAAAAATAGTTTAGGCCCTCGAGGTTGGAGTGTTCCACGATCGCGATCGGAACGTACACCACCAAGATCCCGAGAAGTATGATCAATCCCGTCCACGTTGCCGCCGCACGGGTCTTCTTGCCAATGAGCAATAGAGTGCCCGTGACCGCGTAAACCGCGGCCGTCAGGTAGGTCCAGAAGGCGTGTCCGAAAACGAAGCCAGGGGTTACCATTTCGAGAGGAATGCCGGGGACATGGTCTGCGTGCAGGAATTGCTCGAGGCTGTAATAGAGCACGGAAATGGCAATGATGTATCGGGCAATCGTGATGAGGATGCGCTGGATGCCCTCGTGTCCTTTGTCACTAAGGCTGGCGGCCAGCGCTAAAGGGCCGGCGCCGAACGAGAGTTCGCGCAGCATGAGCGCCAGCGCTAGACGATTTCCGGGATTTCGTGCCCAACCCGGAGCATCCATCAGTGAGACGAAGATGAAGAACGTCAAGGCGAGCAGACTGGACGAGAGACGCGTCTGAATTTTTGTTACCAGGCTTAGCCCGGCTGCGATGAAGCAGGCTCCTATGAAATATGCCCAGAACACATGCCAGGGAATCACCTTGGGTACCATCGAGGCGATGATCCTGTTGATGGTGAAGTGCTCGGTGCCGAAGGCCGCGATGGGCGCCGCGTAGAAAAGCGGGCCAAAGAGAATCAGCTTGTCGAGTCCTTGTGCCTTTTGCCAATCGCCGCGGAGGAAGATTGTGACCAGCCCGATGGCAAAAATCGTTCCGCCGACAAGATACGACCAGCGTACCTCGCTGGGGATAGTGACGAGAGCCATGACTGCCGAGGAATTTATCAAGCCGACGCTCACGCTGAGTCCTTTGCGCCCCGGTATTAACGTCAGGTCGATTAGACGTAGTCGAAGGGCAAAAAGGTATCAGTCGATTCCAGCACTTACGCGCCGGGCGAGCATCTGTCGCCGCTCCGCGGCTTGGCGGGCGGGGCGCCCGCCCCACATAAACTAGCCGTCACTGTGTGAACGTTTCGGCGTGAAAAAACTGCAAGCAGTGAATATGAGCTCGTTCTGAATCCTGAGAGAATGTCACTGATCTCGCGAGGAGTCGGATATGGCTGCCATTTTCCTGTTCGTGATCGCCCTCTTAGCGTTCGCTCCGCGTCAGACTTTGTTGGCACAAGCAACCGCGAAATCACCTTCAGCAAAGCCATCAGAGGTCGCTAAGCCAAAAACGAAAACCGATTCCCACGGACAGTTCTCGACCCTGGCGGTGGTCGAAACCACGAAGCTACCGGGCATCGACACGTCGTTGCTCTTAGGCAACCCACGATGCGACGCAGACGGAAACTTTTACATCCAGAGTGACTTCACTTTCCAATCTCCGATTCACAAGTTCAGTCTGAAAGGCGAGAAGGTGGCAGACTTCCTGGCGAGCTCTTCCAGGCGACTTGCCGAATCTGCCGCCGCAGTTAGCCCACTCAGGCCAGTTTTCTGTGGCTGAAGATGGTGAGCTGTACCTGGAGGTCATGGCCTCGATGACGGAACACGATCTGCTTGTGTTTGGCAAAGACGGCACTTACAAGTCGAAAGTGGTGATCGATATAGGGGCGATGTGGCATGTCAAGAAGTTCGCTGTGTTTTCTTCGGGGGACTTCCTGATTGCCGGGGAGAAGTGGCAGAAGGCTGAACAGAATTACGCACCATTCACCGCGATCTTTTCGTCGAGAGGAACGTTCTTGAAGGAGTTGTCGCTGGAGGACGACGCCAAGATCTACAAGTACACCGTGGTTGGCGACTCGGCATTCGTCCCCCATCCGGGAAACAATCGCGCCGTCTATCAAGGTGCGATCGCGACGGCTGCGGATGGAAACATTTACTTGATGCGCTGGCTATCGCCCGCAGTGATTTACGCGATCTCACCCGGCGGCGAAGTTCTACGTCGAATGACGGTAGACCCTGGAGATAGCGGTGCGATGCCGCAGAGCATGCGAATTGCAGGCGACAGCATCGTGATCGAGTTCAAGAACGAAGATACCAAGAAGAAGCTATTCAAAGTTGTGGATCTGGAAGGAAAAGCCAGAACCACATATAGCTGGCCCGAGTTCGAAGGGAAGCCACTATGGTTGTCGATGTGCTATATGCAGAATCCGGAGCGGTTTGTGTTTTTGGATGAGACGAAGGATGAGACCCCGGTGTTGAGGGTGGCTGCGCCGCACTAGGTTGGCTGGCTGGACCTACATTATGCTTGCGCCACCCCGCGCCCGGCGGGGCGCCCGCCCCACGTGGCCACAGGTCATCCCCATTGTCGGTATGGGGTGGAAGGTCCGTATCAGATGCTTGTGTAAATGGGATACAATGCCCGCCGCTGGGAAAGGGGTGAGTCTATGGGGTTTCGCAAGCACGCAAGTAAAGGCTTGTTGTTCATTCTGGGTGTCTTCGCACTTGCGGCGTCGCGGCCGGTTTTGCTTCACGCCGCTACTTGGCAGCAACTCTCTCCGGCCGTCTCTCCTGCGGCGCGCTCCTATTGCGCGATGGCGTATGACGCGGTCAGCAAGAAAATCATTCTTTTTGGCGGGCAAGGCTCAACGGGAAATCTCAACGATACCTGGACCTTCGACGGCACCACTTGGACCCAAGTCACGACGGCCTCCGCGCCACCTGTTCGCAACGGGGCGACGATGGGATATGACCGTCCCAGCAAAAAGCTGATCTTGTTCGGCGGATTCAACGGCAAGCAATACCTCCAGGACACTTGGATTTGGGACGGCGCCACTTCGACGTGGACGCAGGCGAGCATGCCTTCGCCACCTCCCAAGGCGACGGGCGCGATGCTGTTTTCGGATCCGGTTACGGGCAAGGCGACGATGTTTGGCGGATACAACGCCACGAAAGTGATTCCGGTTTCAAGCTTCACTTGGCAATGGACTGGGACCGCTTGGACAAAATTGAGTCCTTCCACGGTTCCTTATCCCAGAGGATGGGGAATTGCGGCACTCGACCCGGTGCACCACAACGTGGTTCTGACAGGAGGGACCGGCGACACGATCCGCTCCGACAACACGTGGACCTGGGATGGCACCAACTGGACGTTGCTTTCTCCCGCCACCCAAATTGAGGCGCTCATCGGTGCGGGATATGCGTTCGATCCTGCTGAAAAAGCTGTAGTGGTGTTTGGCGGAGTGGCCGAGACCTGGACGTGGAACGGAACGACGTGGACTCTGCTTGCGCCGACCAACTCACCCTCGGCGAGATCGGCTGTGGGCATGGCTTATGATCCCGCGACGCGGCAGGCGATTTTGTTTGGGGGCTTGCTCGCGAACGGGCCGTTGACGAATGAGACGTGGGAGTTTGTCGGGCCGTAAGAGTGTGTCCGGGGCGAACTTCATACCTGGAGGACGTCATCCCGAAGCGAAGCGAGGGATCTGGCGAGCAGCGTCGTCACTCCACGCAAGATCCTTCGGCCTGTCGGCCTCTGGATGACGTCGGATCGTGGAGAATGCCTTGAGACGCCGGTGACATCACTCGAGCGGACGTAGGGGTCCTTCGACTTCGCCGGCGGCTCCGTTTCGCGAATGCCAGCCGCTTCGCTCAGGATGACAGCGGTCGGTGATGGCTTACTTCCCCAGCTTCTCGAAGAAAAGGCAGATACTTTCAATCCCCCGATGGAAGTTCGGGATGTGAAACTTCTCGTTGGGGGCGTGCAAGTTGTCGTCGGGGAGGCCGAAGCCCATCATGACGCTGGGAATCTTCAGGACATCCTGAAAATCGGTGACGATGGGAATCGATCCGCCCGAGCGGATGAAGACCGTGTCTTTCTTGAAGATGTCGTGCATGGCTTCGGTCGAGGCTTTGACGTATTTGTTGTCAGTGCCGACAACGCAGGCCGGGCCCTTGCTCCAGACTTTGATTTTGGTTTCGATACCCTTGGGCGTGAGCTTCTTCACGTAAGCGGTGTAGCGCTTGAGGATGTCGTCCGGATCTTGATTCGGGACGAGCCGCATGGAAACTTTCGCCGCTGCCTTCGCCGGGATCACGGTTTTCGCGCCGGGAGCAGTGAAGCCTCCGGGCATGCCGTGGACTTCGAGCGTGGGACGCGCCCAGGTGCGATAGAGCACAGAGAAGCCGGGCTCTCCGGTGAGAACTTTCGATCCGACTTCGGTCTTGCGGTAGTGCTCTTCGTTGAAGGGCAGCCGCTTCCAGGCTTTCAGTTCGTCTTTGCTGGGAGCCTTCACTTTCGAATAGAAGCCGGGGATCAGGACTTTGCCCTTCGCGTCTTTCAGCTTGCTGATGATCTCGATGAGTGCAAAGAACGGGTTCGGAGCGGCGCCTCCGTACATGCCGGAGTGCAAGTCGGTCTTGGCTCCGTAGGCTTCGATCTCGGTGTAGACAAGGCCGCGCAAGCCGACGCACAAAGTTGGTAGATCGGGCGCGAAGAGTTCTGTGTCGCAAACCAGCGCGAAGTCGGCTTTGAGCTTTTGCTTCTGCTTGCGAACGTATTCGGCGATCGACTCGCCTCCGACTTCTTCTTCGCCTTCGAAAATAATCTTCACGTTGATGGGCAGTTTGCCGTCGTGCGCTTTCATCAGCGATTCGAGTGCTTTCACTTCCATCCAGAGCTGGCCTTTGTCGTCGACCGCGCCGCGCGCATAGATGTTGCTGTTGCGCTCGGTGGGCTCAAACGGAGGCGTCTTCCACTCGTCGAGCGGGTCGGGCGGCTGCACGTCGAAGTGCGCATACATAAGGACGGTTGGCTTGCCAGGCGCATTGAGCCAGTCGGCGTAGAGCAGCGGATGTCCCTTGGTGGGGATGAGCTCGACATTTTCCATGCCGATGCGGCGGAGTTCGCTGGCCACAAATTCGGCGGCTTTCTGTACGTCGGACTTATGTTCTTCGAGAGTACTGATACTAGGAATGCGGAGAAGATCTTTCAGTTCGTTGAGGAAACGTTGCTGGTTATCGCGTGCATAGCTGACTGCAGGGGAAGCCATTGGTGTGTCCCTTTCTCGCGTGTGAAGCGGTCGCAAAGACTCTTGAGGGTGATTGCAGAAAACGTTTCAGTATACTCCGCGCGGCGGTCAGGCATAAGCGAGTTTGCGGCGCCGACCGACGAAAGCGGCTGTCAAACAAAACAGCGTCAACATCAGGAAACGCAGAGGCTGGCTGCTTTCGGCCGTGGTCCCCATGAAGTCAACGCCGGGAACGTGATGCATCGGTCCGATGTACCACCAGACCGTGTAAATAGCTTCGAAGGCCTTGCCGCTGCCGCTCCAGACGCCGAGCGCGAGAGCGAGGCTGGGGATGAAAAGAGCGCCTGCAAACCAGGCGAGCAGGCCGTTGTGATCGCCCGCCAAGAGCAGGCGGATGCCGAGGCCTCCTCCGGTGATGAGGGCGACGATGACTCCAGCGGTCCAGGCCGCCGGCAGTTGGCGCAGCAGGGCATGGTCGGAGGAAAAGATCAGGGATTCGGTGGCGAAGCGGGATTCGCGGGATCCCATTTGCGACCAGAGCAGGATGGGCCAGATCCAGGCGGCGACGATGATCCCTTGCCGGGACGCATCGAGCGGTGAGGCGAGGCAGGCGATGAAGAATCCTGCGGCGATGATGTACCACCACCAGGGTGTCCCTTCAGCATCAGGCGAAGTTCGGAGTTGACCAGGTGGACGAAGCGGTTGTGCGATCCAGTTCGCGCCAGAGGCGTGAGATGAGTCACGATCGGAACTGGGGTTGAGGTCGCTTCAGGGGTTCCGTTGGCGGACGCGGGCAGATTCCTTCTTGCCTTAGGAAAGAGTTCTCGCGCCGGATCAAAGCGATGGAAGAAGAGCGACGCAATCAGAGCCGCCAAGACGGCCCAGAGAAACCACGAGAGGCGGGCGACGACCTGAATCGAGTTCCACTTCACGCCGTTCCAGACGAAGCGTTTGGTCGGTGCAGACTCGCCGATGTTGAGAGCGGAGCCACCTTTGTAGGTCGGGATCGATTGCGCGCACTCCGCCCTGCATCTGAGTCATGAGCGACGTGACGCCGCAAAAGTCGCGGAAGTAAAGCGAGTCGTGATGCGGGGTGCCCATCTCGAGCTCAGAAATTCCGCCTCCGGCGAGGAGTGCGGTCCACAGAAAGAAGTAAATGACATTGCCCACTCCGCCGCGCAATGCGGGCAGAGTTTCGAAGAGGACAGCTAAGGCAGCGGTAAACGCCATCGCCGGTAGAGCGAACAGGATCAGCGGTGAGAACAGCGCCCATAGATTGATGTGGGGATCTTCGGCGCGTAAGAGCTGCATGCAGAGAGCGGCCAGTCCCATCACCATCACCATGCTCCCCAGGACGGCGAAATTACTGATCGTCTTCGCCACGGTGTAGAACGCTTTGCTCATCGGCGTCGTCGCGAGAATTTGTCCGACACGGGTTTGCTGGTCGCGTTGGATGGAATTCTTGACCACATAGAACCCTACAAGGCTGAGAAAACAACTGGCGACGATGCCCATCAGTCCGCCGAGCCACGCGGAGTTGTAGATGCCGCGATATTCGTCGAGGCGAAGCATGATCTTGCCGGTGTAAGCGGCGTATCCGAGATAGACAGCAAACGCCAGCGTGAGCAGGAAGCTGTAGCGGCGCACGCGCTCCAGAAAGTCGGCTTTCACCAGGTGATAGAGAACTCGTCCGCGGTTCACGCTGCCGCTCCGGCGCGATGAGCGGAGAGCGCGAACAAGTAGGCGTCTTCAAGAGTCGGTGCGACCGGCTGCGATCCTACGGGACGATCGGCTCCGAGAATGCGGACATGAACTCCATCGCTGCGGCGGATGGTATTGCTAATCAGGTGGCGCTGCTTGACAGTGTTCAGTTCCGTGCTTGGTACCACCCATTCCCAGACTTTGCCTTCAACGCTGCGCAGGAGTTCTTCCGGAGTCGCATGGGCGACCAGCGTGCCCTGTGAAATCAGGGCGATGTCGGTAGCCGTGGCTTCGACATCCGACACGATGTGTGTGGAGAGAATCACGATGCGCTCTCCGGAGAGATCGGAGAGCAGGTTGCGGAAGCGGACGCGCTCTTCAGGATCGAGTCCGGCGGTGGGTTCGTCGACGATCAGCAGTTGTGGATCGTTGAGCAGAGCCTGCGCGATGCCGACCCGCTGCTTCATGCCTCCTGAGAAGCCACCGAGAGGGCGCTTGCGGACATCGTTGAGATTGACCAGATTCAGAAGTTCGTCGATGCGTCGGCGCGAAGTGGCGGCATCAAGACCCTTGACGGCCGCGAGATATTCCAGAAACTCGACTGCGTTGAGATTGGGATAAACGCCAAAATCCTGAGGAAGATATCCAAGAACCGAGCGCAGCATGTCGGGATTCTTCGCGATGTCGACACCGTTCCAAAGCACCCGTCCTTCCGTGGCACGAGTGATGGTGGCGAGGATGCTCATTGATGTCGTTTTTCCGGCACCGTTGGGGCCGAGCAGGCCGAGAACGCCAGGAGCAAGGTCAAGGCTGAAATTGCGCAGCGCCCAGACGTTTCCGCGATAGCGCTTGCCGACGTTTTCGATGGTGAGTTTCATCGTTCTTCTGCTTATAACGAATAACAGTGGACAGAAGTTCCGGGAAATTCAGATAGAGGTTCGGATTCGCATCAGGGTATCGCTTCTGGCGACCGCAAGAGCGGAGTTCATTTTCGTCTTAGGCGCTGTATGCAGCGGCTAAAGCCGGTCGGTTCTGGCTGCGTTGCGGTATGGCTGAAGCCATACCCTGATACAAACACTAGCGCTCCGTTGCCGGCGGGACGCCGACGCTACCAGACTGCTCCACATTTGCGAAGCGGGTGCTCGCGAACGGGGCGAGATCCTGATCCGGCTTGGTACCCGTGATCAGTTGCGCCATCACGTGGGCGGTGATGGGAGTGAGTAGGATGCCATCGCGGAAGTGGCCCGTCGCAACGAAGTATCCCGGAGTGCTGGTCGCGCCGAGAATGGGCAGATCATCAGGCGTGCCGGGACGCAGGCCAGCCCACGATTCGAGGACGCGGGCATTGGCCAACGCTGGAATCATCGAGATGGCGGCTCGATGCATGCGTTGAATGGCCTCGGCCGTGGTGCGCTTGTCGTATCCCGCTTCTTCGACTGTTGCACCGATCAGGAGGCGTCCATCGCTGCGGGGAACGAGATAGACCTCGGGCGAGCGAATTACGTGGCGGAGCTTCGCGGCTTCACCAACCACGGAAAGCATTTGGCCTTTCACCGGGCGGGTCGGGAAATTGCAGGGTGGCAGCTGTCCTGACCATGCGCCCGCGCAATTCACAACCGCTGGAGCGTGATAACTGGTCCTCTCGGTGAGAACAGTTGCCACGCGACCCCCGCTCGTGAGTACCTCCAGGACGGTCGCACCGGAAGAGATATCGACGTCGCGATGCTTCGCAGCCTTGAGAGCGGCTGCGACCAACGCTCGCGGATCGACGCTACGCTCTTTCAGGTGGAAGGCGGGGCGGGTAAGATCGGCGAGGCTGGCCTCCAATTCGACGAGAGATGCAAGATCCAAATCCGCAAAATTCCGCAAATGCTCGTGAGCAGGGAAGACCAGTGTGCCCTCATCGCGCAGATCGCAGTTCACGCCCGATTCATCTTCCAATTCGTGGACAAACTCGGGATACATGCGCGCGCTTGCGGTGGCCAGCGTTTGCAGTGCCGTTGGCGTCTCGAGCATGAAATCAGTCAGCATTCCCGCCGCGGCATGAGAGGCCTCGCGGCCAGGTTCTCCGCGTTCGACGACCAGAACGCTGGCGCCGCGTTTGCGCAGAGAGATGGCGAGCGAGAGGCCAATGATACCGCCGCCGATAATAATGACGTCCCAGGTCTTCACTCCTTGAATTGTAAAAGACCGGCGGTTACTTTCGGCCGAGCCCTTTCGGGTAGGCCGGATCGGGTGTTAACCGACTTATAATCCCGGCAAGGCAGCCCGGCCCTCCCCAAACAATATGCAATCCCAGGAATCCACAAAGCCGCAGTCCCTCTGGCTCTACAATCCGTGGCTCGACTTGATCGTCGGGTGCGGGGCGTGGTCGGCTCCCTTGTTGTTGTTGACGTATGCGGCGGCGACTTCGAGCACACTGACCTGGTCCGTGGCGTTCTACGGGCTGGCGCTTTTCTTTAATTACCCGCACTACATGGCGACGATTTATCGCGCCTATCACACAAGGGAAGATTTCAATCGCTACCGCATTTTCACAGTCCATATCACCGGACTGATTTTGCTGACGCTGTTGCTGTCACACTTCTGGTTTGGTGTGCTGCCCTGGATCTTCACTCTTTATCTGACGTTGAGCCCGTGGCATTACAGCGGACAGAATTACGGCCTGTTCATGATGTTCGCGCGCCGAGCGGGAGCGCAGCCCTCGCAGAACCAGCGCCAGGCTTTGTACGGCGCGTTCCTGCTGTCGTATCTGATTCTGTTCTTGAGTTTTCACACTGGGCCGTCGAATGATCCGCTGTTTCTGTCGATCGGGATCCCCGGGCATATCAGCACGATTCTGGTGTTGCCGCTCGCTCTCATATTTATTGCGGCATCCACCTATGGGTTATCGGGGTTGGCAGAGCAGGTGGGATGGCGTCCTCTCGTTCCTTCGCTGACATTGTTTTCCACGCAATTCGTATGGTTCTTATTGCCAACCGCGTTGTCCCTGGGCGAGCGCTTGCGGGTACCGCAGAGCCGCTACAGCACCGGCGTGATGGCTGTGATGCACTCGGCGCAGTACTTGTGGATCACCAGCTTCTATGCGCGGCGCGAGGCGAAAGAAGTTCGCTGGCGTCCGTGGGCCTACTTCGGCGTGTTGATCGCCGGAGGTATCGCGCTGTTCATTCCCGGGCCGTGGCTGGCGAGCAAGCTCTTTCACTACGACTTCACATCGAGCTTCCTGATCTTCACCGCGCTGGTGAACTTGCATCATTTCATTTTGGACGGAGCAATCTGGAAGCTGCGGGAAGGGCGAATCGCAGCGGTCTTATTGAACTCAAGAGATCGCGTGGCATCGGCGGCGAGCGAGGCAGTTTCGAGCGTGCGCTGGCTGGTAGGTTCCTCATCGGGCGCACGAGCGTTGCGGTGGGGAGCAGTTCTGGGACTTCTCACGCTTGGCGCAGTGGATCAGGTCCGCTACTTTTTTGTACTGCACGATGAAAACCTGGGATATCTGCAGCGCGCTGCGGCCCTGAACTCGTTCGATAGTTCGCTTGAAACTCGCCTGGGACGAAAAGAATTGCAGGCGGGTCTTACCGTGGAAGCAGTCGCTTCCTTGCGAAAGGCTTTTGAGGTGAATCCAGCGGCTCCGGTGCCGCGCAACACGCTATTGAAATATCTGACAGCCAACCAGCGCTACGACGAAGCGTACGCCGTGACCGCGAAAGCGATTCGCTACTCGCCGAGAGATGCGGATTTACTCGTCGACCATGGAATTCTGGCGAATCAGATGGGGCATCCCGAAGAGGCGGAAGCGAGCTGGCAGAAGGCGCTGGACGTGGATACTTCCCAATCGCGTCCGCATCTTTATCTGGCTGAAGAACTCGATGGAAACAATCAGCCGGAAGCGGCCATTCCTCACTATGTTGCCTATCTCGATGGTCTGGCGTCGGCGAAGGAACGGCCTCCGGCGCGGGAGACTATTTCTGTCGTGCTGCGGTTGGCGCAGTGTCAGATCAAGGCGAAGCGTCTGGCGCAGGCCGAACGGTCTTATGCTTTAGCGCAGACCATCTCTTCGCAGTCCGGAGAGAAGAAGCTGGAAGCGTTCTCCCTCATCAGCTTTGCTTCTTTAGAAGCCAGCCAGGGCAAGAAGGCGGAGGCTCTGCGGTTCTATCAGCAGGCCCTGATGCTGGATGAGGGATTGAACGATCCGCGCATCGCGGCGGCGGACTGGTATGGCTACGGGCTCTTCTTGCGCGATGCGGGATTCGATTCGCGATTAGCTTATGCGTCATTGCTGCACGCAGAATCGTTGATGCAGTCGGCGCACGACGATGTAGACACGCAGCCGATTGCGCAGGCGCGGTTGGAGATCGAGAAAAAGATGGGGAGCGAGGCGCAGGAAATTCGGCGCCAGCCGGACGCCACGGTCCAACAAGCGCTTCGCGTGTCGGCAAACTAGATCCCCAACCGTCGCGCGGTGTCCCGCGCCACATCGTTACAACTTCGTCAGGAAATCGACTACTTCTGGCTGGTTCCAATCCACCGCGCCGATGAATTTGCGCTGCAGAATGCCGTTGCGGTCGATGATATAGGTCTCGGGATACTTGAACGTCCCATAGAGGTCGCTGCTCTTCATGGCGGGATCGCGCACAGTGATTACGTTTACGCCGTGATCCCTTAAGAACTTGTGATAGGCGCTCTCATCCTCGTCAAGGCTCACCGCCAGCACCACCACACCTTTATCTTTCATGCGCTGCTGCATTTGGATCAGCGAGGGCATCTCTTCCACGCAGGGCGGACACCACGTGGCCCAGAAATTCAGGACCACGGTTTTGCCATGGTAGTCGCTAAGAGTCAGTTTGCGGTCAGCATCCTGGACGGTGAAATTAGGCGCGGCCGTGCCGATGCGAGGTGGGCGGGTCCCGCTGTAACACGCGGCCAGCATGAGGGTTGCGAGAACCAGGAGAAGAGCGCGGGGTCGCACCTAGCTATAATACCTAATTCAGGCTATGGCGGCGGCAAATCCAGTCTCGGGCCCGGTGGTATCCGTGATTGTGCCGGCGCGCAACGAAGAGGCTTCGCTGGGGGCGTGCCTGGAATCCCTGGTCGGACAGACTGGCATCTTATTCGAGATCATCGTGGTCGACGACGGCTCGACTGACCGTACGCGTCAGATCGCGACGTCGTTTCCATCGGTGAAGCTGATTGAGGCTCCGCCACTGCCCTTGGGATGGAGTGGAAAGAACAATGCTGTCACGGCGGGTGCTAGAGTTGCGCGCGGGCGCTGGCTGTTGTTCACCGATGCCGACACCGTGCATCTACCGGTATCGTTGTCACGAAGCGTAACCGAGGCTGAGCAGAATCGTATGGCATTGCTTTCCTATTCACCGGAGCAGGAAGTTCACGGAATGCTGGAGAAAGCTGTGATGCCAGTCATTTTCGCCGAACTGGCGGCGACTTATCGGCCTTCGCAGGTGAGCGATCCGAGATCTTCGGCTGCCGCCGCGAATGGCCAGTACCTGCTGGTGTCGCGGGAAGCATATGACGCGGTGGGTGGGCACGCGGCAATTGGCGGTAGTTTGCTCGAAGACGTGGCGTTGGCGAAGAAAGTCAAGCAGTCGCGACGCAGGATCTTCTTCCGATATGGCGGCGACGCGGTGCGCACACGCATGTATCGCAGTTTTGCGCAGCTGCGCGAGGGCTGGACGAAGAATCTGGCGCTGCTGTTCGCCTCCCCGGTGCAGATTGCTCTGTTGCGTCTGCTTGAGTTTGTGTTGATTGCGGGGAGTGCCACGCTTGCTGTCGTCGCGATTGCAGAGGGAAGGGTGCGAGTCGGCATCGTGCTCTGCTTGCTGGCACTTGTTTTGTACGCATTTCTCATGAAGCGAATTCGGCAGGCGCATTTTCCCCGGGGTGCAAACGCCTTGTCACTTTTTGGGCTGCCGATTTTTTCTTACCTTCTGCTGCGTTCGGCAATCTCTTATAAGAGAGGGCGGGTGAACTGGAAGGGAAGGCGATACGATCCGGCGGGGAAGTTAACCGCCGCTTAGATTTTGTGATTTGGTGATCGGGTAATTTTGCAAGTTTCGGTTGCTTCTGCCGCAAATTGCCAAATTGCTCGATTACGAAATTTGCCAAATGACTTTATGGTTTATTTGACGCGCAAAGCCGAGTTTTCCGCTTCGCACTACTACGATAATCCGGAATTCACGGCGGAAGAGAACCGTCGCATCTTTGGCAAATGCAACAACCCCAACGGGCATGGGCACAACTACACGTTGGAAGTGACGGTGAAGGGCGAAGTCGATCCGCGATCTGGATTTGTGGTCGATCTCAAGGAGTTAAAAGAGATTCTGAACCGCGAAGTGCTCGATGCCATGGACCATCGCTTCCTGAACAAGGAAGTGCCGGAGTTCTTCACGCGTATCCCGACGACCGAGAACCTGGCCATCGCGGTCTGGCAGCGCCTGGCGCCAAAGTTAAGAGCCGCGAAGTTGCATCGCGTGCGCGTTTACGAGACGCCTGACCTATTCGTCGATTTTTACGGAGAAGCATGAAGGCTTACCTGACGCGGCGCTACCGGTTCTCAGCTTCGCATCGCTTGCACAGCGACGCCATGTCGGACGCTGAGAATGCGGCTGTTTACGGCAAATGCAACAATCCGCACGGACACGGGCATAACTACGCGCTTGAAGTCACGGTCAGTGGCCCCGTCGAAGAGAGCACCGGGATGGTCTGCAACCTGGTCGATCTCGACGAAGTCGTGCGGCGTGAGGTATTGGAGCGCTTCGACTTGCAGAATTTGAACCTGACGAAAGAATTCAGCGGAAACATCCCGACCACGGAAAACCTGTGTGAGACCGTCTACGATATTTTGGAGCGAAGCTTCCATCACGCTCATCTGGAAAGAGTAAGAATTGAAGAAACGATGTTGAATTCGTTCGAATACGCAGGGAAAAAACAGAATTTCGTAAATTGGTAATCGGGGAATTTTGTAAGTTGAACATTGGGTTTCAAATAGCCAAATTGCCCGATTACAAAATTACCAAATCCAAGCAGGTCTTATGACACAGTCCGTTGCAACCCCGACGTTGACCAGTGCGAGTTTTGAAGAATTAGTGCGCGAGATGATCGTGCGGTTGGGTGAAGATCCGGCGCGCGAAGGTCTGACGCGCACTCCCGAGCGCGTCCACCACGCCTACGAGCACCTCACTAAGGGCTACAAGCAAGACCCTCAGGCGATGCTGAAAGAGGCGCTCTTCACGGTGAATTATGACGAGATGGTCATCGTTAAAGATGTGGAGATGTTCAGCCTGTGCGAGCATCACATATTGCCGTTCTTTGGCAAGGTACACGTCGCCTACATTCCCAATGGGAAAGTAATTGGGCTGAGCAAGATTCCGCGGCTCATCGAGATCTTTTCGCGGCGGCTGCAGATTCAGGAACGGCTGACTACACAGATTGCGGAAACCATTCAGGCGGCCATTCAACCCCAAGGAGTCGGAGTGGTGATCGAGGCCCGGCATCTCTGCATGATGATGCGCGGAGTGGAAAAGCAGCATTCGGCGGCGGTGACGTCTTCCATGCTCGGTTGTTTCCGCGAGGAGCAGGAGACGCGATCGGAATTCCTGTCGTTGATTCGGGCGCGCGCGAATGGGATGTAGGTACCTGGGTTCTCGGCGATTCTAGCTTAGAGATTCCGGAAGCTCCGGCCTCGCGATTCGCTCGCAACCGCGCCCGTTGCCTCGCGGGTCGATGATTACATCAGTTGGCAAAATCCTCCACATTTCGTTTACGAGGTAAGGTGGCGCTGATCACCGGAGCCAATCGCGGGATTGGGTTGGCGATTGCCCGGGCATTGGCCTCGGAGGGATGCAATCTCGTTCTTACAGCGCGCGATCCAGCAAAGCTCAACCAGGTGAGAAGGGAACTGAAGCGCCGGAGCCATGAAGTTCTCACTGTTCCTTGCGACGTCCGCGATCCAGACGACGTCAGGCGGTTCTTCGTTGAAATCAAGAAACAGTTTCGGCGGATCGATATTCTGGTGAATAACGCCGGCGTCGGCCACTCCAATCGCAGCGTAGAACAGTTGTCTTACGACGCTTGGCGGGACGTGATTAATACCAACCTGAACGGGACGTTTCTGGTCACGCACTTCGCATTGCCATTGATGAAGCGTGGCGGAGCGATTGTGAATAATCTGTCGATTGCGGCGAAGAGAGTGTTCCCAGGCTCGTCTGCCTACAACGCGTCAAAGCATGGAGCTTTGGGCTTGACCGATACGCTTCGTGAAGAGTTGCGGCCGAAAGGTATTCGGGTGATTGCTCTGTTGCCGGGAGCGACCGATACTGCCATTTGGAAGACACTCTGGCCGGAAGCTCCGCGAAAGAAAATGATGTCGCCGGGAACCGTAGCGGCCGCGGTGATCGATGCGTTATGCCTACCCGCTGACAGCACGCTGGAAGAATTAGTGCTGCTGCCGTCTGCTGGAACGCTCTGACCTTTACGTTCTCAAGTCTCAATACGCTCCGTAGCGTGATCTGTGCGGACGTTCGGGCATCAGCTTGATCAGGATGATTCCCGCGAGGAAGCCCCCCACGTGAGCCCAGAAGGCGATCCCGCCTGCGTTCGAAGTGGTCGCGGCGATTGAGGTCGCGGTTCCGCTGAGGAATTCCAGCACAAACCAGTAGCCGAGAAAAACCCATGCGGGCAGCCACCAGAACGTGAAGAAGATGATTAAGGGAACGATCGTGAGGACTCGCGCCTTCGGGTAGAGGACGAGAAAGGCGCCCATCACTCCGGCAATCGCGCCGCTGGCTCCGATGGTTGGAACCCGGGATGTAGGGCTCAATACGATCTGCAGTAGGGAAGCCGCGATTCCGCTCACGAGATAGAAAACGAGATAAGAGAAGTGGCCGAGATAATCTTCGATGTTGTCACCAAAGATCCACAGGAACCACATGTTCCCAATGACGTGGAGCCATGAGCCGTGCAGAAACATGCAGGTGAAGAGGGGAAGCAGAGCGCTGACCGGATCGACGTGTGCGGTCCCGCTGACCAGGGCGGTGACGTGGCTGGGAACGACTCCAAATTGGAAGATAAGGGCATTGAGATCTGCCTTGCTTTGCAGGCCGACCGACCATTCGAACAGGAAAATTGCGGTATTCAGGGCGATAAGAAAGTACGTGACGTATGGCGTGCTAAAGCGGGGCGTGTCGTCACGAAGGGGAATCATTGAAGATTAGTAAATCAGCAGCCGGGAAATTTGGTAACTTAACAGAGGCACCCGCTCGACAGATTCTCAAATTCCCCCAATAGGTAAATTACCAAATCCCCATGAATGGCGTTCTGATTATCGACAAGCCCGCGGGCCTGACGTCCCACGATGTGGTGAACCGGGTGCGCCGGAGCTTGCAGCAGAAGGCGGTTGGGCATCTTGGCACGCTGGATCCGATGGCCACCGGCGTTCTGCCATTGGTCACGGGGAACCTGACGCGCCTGGCGCAGTTCTACACGGCTTCCGAGAAAACTTACGAGGGAACCATCCGCTTTGGCTTTGCGACCGATACCTACGACGCGGAGGGAAGCCCGACTTCGCCCCCGCAGACAGTTCAAGTATCACTTGAAGTGGCGAACGAGCTGGCGGAGGGATTCCGCGGCTTGATCGAGCAGATGCCGCCTCCGTTTTCTGCCAAGAAGATTCAGGGTGTTCCCGCCTACAAGCTGGCGCGGAAGAAGCAAGAGGTCGTCCTGAAGCCGGTCCAGGTCGAGATCAAGGAATTTGACATCCTTGCGGCCGAGGGCGACCGAGCGAAGTTCCGCGCGCGGGTGGCGTCGGGGACTTACATGCGCTCGGTGGCGCACGACATGGGCCAGAAGCTTGGTTGCGGAGCGCATCTGGAATCGCTACGCCGCACCCGAGTGGCGGAATTCGATTTGGCTGCAGCCCACACCCTCGAAGAGGTTGATCGGGCGGGACGGCAGGGAACTGTGGAGGAACTGTTTCTGCATCCGCGGCAGCTCTTGCCCGAGTTCCCTTGCGTCACGGCGACCGATGAAACGGCCGCGAGAATACGCAGTGGACGGACTGTGAACCTCCCGGAGCTTTCGCGGAAGCGCTATGTCAAAGTCTTCTACGGCCAGGCAGAACTGATCGCGATCGCCACCCGCGTGGCTGGTAGCCTGTTCCATCCTAAGATTGTTCTGGTGGCCGAACGTGCTCCCCAGCCCGCCGGTGCGGGCGCCCGAGACTGATATTATTGCGGACATGACTGCCCCATCGATTGGCATCCAGCGTCCACAGGCCGACGAGCACAACCCCTACTACTCGCGATACATCGATCTTGTTCCACAAGGTGACATCGTCGACACCCTGCGACAGCAGATCAAAGACACGCAAGCCATCCTGAAAGGCGTTAGCGAAGAGAAAGGCAACCATCGCTATGCGGCCGACAAGTGGACGGTCAAAGAAGTACTCGGACACATGATCGACACCGAGCGCGTCTTTGGCTATCGCGCCATGCGCGTTGCTCGCAACGATCAAACGCCATTACCAGGTTTTGAGCAGGATGACTACGTTCGTTTCGGACCATTCGCCAAGAGCCGATTGGCGAACCTTATCGACGAATTCTCGGCAGTGCGGGAGTCGAATGTATTTTTGTTCAGAGATTTAGACGAGGAAGCCTGGAAGCGCCGGGGTACAGCCAACAACTCTCCGATCTCAGCGCGCGCGCTGGCCTACATCATCGGCGGCCACGAACTGCATCATCGCAACATACTTAAAGAGAAGTACGGGCTCTAGTTCGACTATCCGAACGGATATTCGACTATCCGATTGGGTCCGATTTTTCTCGACCCATCTACTCCACACCGATCAGCCGGCCCTCACGCGTCCCGCATCGATTGGGCTGCGCACGCAACTTCCTTCGCGGTACAGACTTATGTACGGGAACGGCCAGACGCTTGCAAGCATGAAAGACATCATGGCAAGTGTGTCCATCAACCAGCAGCATTGGGAGGGGTTCGTGAGCGCCAGCAAGTTTTGGTTGCTTCCGAGCGGGGCGTTTCCAAGGAATGCCCTCAAGGGAGACCTGCACACCGTAGTCACCGGAAAACTCGAGGACGGTTCGGCAAGAATTCAAATTTACTGGTGCGAAAGATCGGGAGATGGAACTGCGGGGAACGTCGCACGATGGACCCCATTTCAGCTTGGCGCCAATCAACAGCAGTGCGAATAACCGTCGGCGGCGACACCTCGATCGTGGGAAGTCACGCCAGGGGAATGGACTCCCCGCGTGGAAATTCCAGGATCGAGCGCTGAGGCGTTTGGGAGACGCAGGTGTGCCGCCGATGGATATGCAATGTCCGATAACAGGTATTATGTAAAGCAAGAGGAAAGCCGCCCGCTATCCACCGTTTCCTTGACCTGGTTCGATTTACATCTTGTAGCGTCCCGTGTCCTCGTCACTCAGGCCTTCGAGCCACTTGCGCAGCTCTTCGCTGGTGACGCGGTCAGAGACGTTGGCGGCCTGCTTGGAGTTCTTCAGGACTTCATCTTCCACGTAGATTGGGCAATCCACGCGTAGCGCTAAAGCGAGAGCGTCCGATGGGCGCGAATCGATGCTGATGACCCTGCCTTCGCGCTCCAGCCAGATCACGGCGAAGAAGGTGTCTTCCCGCAATTCCGTCACAACAACTTTGTGAACATTGGCGTCGAGGCCGACGAGGACGTTCTTGATCAGATCGTGAGTCATGGGCCGAGGCGTGGTGACTTTCTCGATCTCGAGGGCGATGGCGTTGGCCTCGTAAATCCCCACCCAAATGGGCAGGACGGTATCCGTGCCCACGTCTTTCAAGATCACTATGGGCATATTGGTGACCGGATCCATCATCAGGCCTCGAATTTTCATCTCAACTTCCATCACGTCCCCCAAAGGAATTTGCGATTTACGATTGCCAATTGCCGATTTTCGTACGCCGCAATCCCCTAGCTACTGCTCCTTGCCAACTGAGGCTTTACAATTTGCTTATACCACCATTTGACCCAAAAGGCTGTTTGGAAAACACTCCGTCGTAACCACCGGAACGTAGCTGCCGATGGCGGGTTTAACGTGGTCGGGAGCGGTGAAATTCAGCACTTTGTTCTGCGACGTACGCCCGTTCCACTGCTGGCGCACGTCGTTACGACCTTCAACCATTACTTCAACTCGTTGTCCCAGGTGGCGTTGATAGCGCCGCCTCTGAATCTCGCGCTGTTTCTGGTTCAAAACCGCAAGGCGGCGGACCTTTTCCTCTTCAGGAATTGCGTCCTCTAACCTGATCGCGGGAGTATTGGGGCGAGGAGAGTATTTAAATCCGAAAATGGCGTCGTACTCGACGACATCGAGAAGTGCGAGCGTCTCTTCGAAATCGGCCTCGGTCTCGCCTGGAAAACCGACAATCATGTCGCTGGTCAGGCTGATTTCCCGCTTCGCTGCTTTGATCCAGGCAACGCGCTCCATGTACTGCTCAGGTGTGTAGAGACGTTGCATGGCGTCGAGAACGCGGGCGGAGCCGCTCTGCACCGGCAGATGCACGTGATCGCAGAGGTTTGGAGAGGCCTCGATGGCATCGACGATGTCCTTTCCGAAATCGCGCGGATGCGAAGTGGTGAAGCGCACGCGGCGGATTCCGCCGACCTCGCCGACCGCCGTCAACAGTTCAGCAAACGTCTTTCGTCCAGATGGATCCTTATAAGAGTTCACGTTCTGGCCAAGCAATTGAATCTCGGTGTATCCAAGATCGGCCATCTGGCGAGCTTCGGCCAGCACCGAGTCGGAAGTGCGACTACGTTCTTTGCCTCGGGTAAAGGGAACCACACAATAGGCGCAGAACTTGTCACATCCCTCGATGATGGTGATGTACCCGCGGTGCGGGTTGGTTCGCGAAGTGAATTCGGTTTCGAAGCACTCGTCGGTCTGACGATCGTCGAGACCGGTGACCCGGCGGTTCCCTGCCTCGATCTGCACCAGCATCTCGGGCAAGTTTCGATAGGACGCTGAGCCGCACACCATCGAAACATAGGGGGCGCGTTCGAAAATCTTCTCGCCTTCCTGCTGGGCAACACATCCTAGAACGCCGAAGCGTTTCCCTTGCTTGAAGTATTTCTTATAGTCGTCCAGGCGATGAAACACCTTCTGCTCGGCCTTATCGCGAATCGAGCAGGTGTTGTAGAGGACCAGGCCGGCTTCTTCGACCGTCGAGACCTGGCGGTATCCCTCGGAAACCAGCGTCCCAATGACCTTTTCCGAGTCATGGGCATTCATTTGGCAGCCAAAGGTTTCGAGGTAGAACGTTTTTTCCTGATTCTCAGCCATCCTGGGTCAAGTATAACGCACGCCTAAAGGGCGCATTGCGCGGCAGCGAGGTCCGGAAATTGTCCGGCGCTTCCCTGCTTTTGCTAGCCGAATGGCCTTGGATTACGTCTATCCTTTCGCAATTCGCCGAAGGAGGCTTTTTCATGAAACAGATGTTTGCCGTTGCGGTTCTCTTGCTATCGCTGTGCGCTCTGTCACCAGCCCAGGATAAAACAGCCAAAGCCCCACCTACGCTGCGCAGCATTCTGCTCGAGCAACTGAAAACCACGCACAATGCGAAAGACTGGTTCGTTGACGCCAATACCGCCGTGGCTGGACTGACTCCCGAGCAAGCCAACTGGACGGACGGCAAGGGCAACCATTCGGTCGGACAACTTGCCTACCATCTGGTTTTTTGGAACCAGCAGGTGCTGGCAAAGTTCAAGGGAGAGACTCCCGCGAAGTTTGACGGCAACAACGACGAAACCTTCACCAACTTCGACGCCAAGAAGTGGAACGAGACGGTGCAGCAACTGGATCAAGTGATGAAGGATATCGAGAAATTCGTGGAGACCGCGGACGATCAGAAGTTGCAGGCTTCGGCGTCAACCATCGCGCACATCGGCACGCACAATGCCTATCACGTCGGACAGATTGTTTACATCCGCAAACTGCAGGGATCGTGGGATCCGGAGAAAGGTGTGAAGTAAAACCGCAACCGGCTGATACACTGCTTCGCGACTATTGGAGGTGGGGTGTCATAGTTCGCTCTATTCAAAATGAAAGTGCAGCTGTCTCGGCCCGGGAAACTGAGCGCTTGCAGTATCGTCGCAGCTTCTCTTGCCGGCCGGTCGCTGGCCCAGAAAATTACCGTGGAGTTCGATCAAGGCGCCAACTTCGGCTCTTACAAGACATACTCGTTCCTGAAGGGGCAGTTGAACAGCAATAGTCCAGCCTTGAACAATGATCTGGTTAAAAAGCAGATCGAAGCGGACATTGATCAGAACCTCATGGCCAAGGGGCTAACCAAGGACGAAAACTCCCCCGATTTGCATATCGTCTACACCCTGGGCTCGGGGCGAGAGACTGAACTGGAAAGTTATCCGGCGGGCTGGCGAGGCTGGGGCACGCGTGTGGTGCGCGTTCCTTATACCGAGGGCACGCTGGTCATCAACCTTCGCGATCGCCACACCCACTCTCTGGTGTGGCGAGGAATTGCCCGGCAAGACTCCGACGACGCCAACAAGATCGAAGGCAAGTTGAACGAAATGGTGAAAAAGACTTTGGCGAAGTATCCACCAAAAGCGAAATAGGTAGAAGGGCGCGGCGCGGGGCAACGCCGCGCCCCCTTTCCAGATTTGTTATGGCATCGACGGCACCGGCCGAGCGTCCGCGCGCTCGCCCTTTTCGACAAAACCTGCGACCCAGGACAACAAGGCCGGCCACATTCCCTGATAATTGACTCGCGCCGCCTCATTCGCTGCCAGGCCGCTATGACGCAACTTCAGCCGCGTCCCGGACCCCTCGGTATGAAGTTCGATGCGGACCAGGCTGGGCGTTTCTCCCGGCATGTTCGAAACCCAGGTGAAGACGAGAAGACGCGGGGGATCGATTTCCACGTACTCGCCCTTGATCCAGAACATGCAGCCGCGCATCTCGGCCTCGCCCCGCCACTCCCCGCCGACGCGCACATCTGTTTTCCAGTCCTTGGAGAGAAACATGCCTTTCTGTCCCCACCATTGCATGAGCTGCGCAGGGTCGGTCAGCGCCTGGAAAATCCGCTCGGGCGGAGCGGCGATCAGGATTTCTCCGACCACCGCATCGCCGTCGGGCGTCATATGAAGTTGCGGGCATTGCGTCTCCTCGATCCAATTGGGCAGCAGATGCCGGCGCTACTTAGCTCTTGCGGTGCAGGTCGAAATGTTCGGTCTTGCTTTGCCCATCTTGCGTGAACGTCCACTCCTCCGTGTAGTGATTAGCATCCACAAAAGTGAAGACGGCGTGATGCATGTGTCCCGCCTGCGGGCTCGACAGGTTGGTTGCATCGAGGAAGCTAAATTCCAGCGTCTTGCCGTCGGGGAAAGGTTGGCCGACATGCGCGGCTGATTCCCCATCGAGCAGTAGTGGGTCAAGAGCAGGCGGTTGCCGTCCAAGGCGTACATGGTCACCATAGAATCGTGGACGCCCGCGGCCATCAGCGCCGTGCCTCCTGAGACCAACGAATAAGTCATCGTGACCTCTTGACCATCGCTCATCTTCCCTTCCCAAGTTCCGACCAGCGACTTCATCTTGTCGAAGGACTTCTGAGCGTCGGATTGGGCGACGGCGGCCGCCAGCGGCGAATACCAACATCAGGCACATGGCATAGCGAACTGTTTTCATTGTTCTTCTCCTTAAATTTGGCCGGTCGGGCCGGCGTCTTAGGGGTTCTATTACTCGTGGCCCGGAAATCGTTTTGCCCGTTTTGGGGCTGTCTCTTTCGCGTATTCCGTTTCAACGAAGGCCTTGAGGTTGGTCAAGCTGCGCTCCCAGAAGACGCGGTACTGTTCGATCCATGAATCGACGGCTCTGAGGGGTTCGGGATTCAGCTGATAAACCCGGTGACGGCCTTCGCGTCTCTCCTCAACCAGATGGGCCCGCCTCAGCAGCCGTAGATGTTTCGAGATGGCGGGTCGGGAGACGGGGAACGACGAGGCAATTCTTCCAGCCGGCTGGCTACCCGTGCGAAGTAGATCAAGCACGGCGCGCCGGGTGGGATCGGAGAGGGCCTGGAACGTGGCCTCCTGCGAATATGTAACCGAACGGTTCCGCATAATGCGTAACTGTACGGTTACGCGATTCCCTTGTCAAGACTTTTTTAAATTTTCATCACGCTCTAATCTCGGAGGCTTCCGAATCGTAGTAAACTCTGCCCTCTCTGGAGGAAATGGTCATGGCAAAAGAACTGCGTTGTGGAGATGTAGTGCCGGGATGTGATTTCGTGGCGCGAGGCGATTCCGAACACGAGATTCTGCAGCAGGCAGCAGTGCATGCAAGTGAAGCGCACGGAGTGAGCGAGATTACTCCGGAACTGGCCGAGAAGGCGCGCGGGGCGATTCGAGACGAAGCAGCGTAACGAAGTTTATTTGTGGCCGTTCTGAACTAGATCCAGGAACGCCTGATGCACCCGCGTATCTTGAGATAGCTCGGGATGGAAGGTCGCAGCCATCGTCTTTCCCTGCCGTACGGCGACCGGATCGGCGCCTTCGGTAGCGATGACTTCGACGCCCGGACCAACGCGCTCGATCTTGGGGGCGCGGATGAAAACCATCTCGATGGGAGTGTTGCCCAGCTTTCCTTGACGGATCGAGCTGTCGATCTGGCGTCCGTAGGCGTTACGGCGGATGCCGATGTCGAGGGCGCCGAGCCCGGACTGCTTCGGGTTCTCGACTTCGCGCGCTAAAAGAATTGCGCCGGCGCAGGTGCCGAACGTAGGCTTCACGCGGACGAACTGCTTGAGCTTTTCGAATCCTTCTTCGCCAAGTAGTTTGAGAAAAGTACCGGACTCGCCGCCCGGGATGACGAGTCCGTCAATCTGATCGAGTTGTTCAGGCTTCTTGACGAGCACCACGTCGGCCCCGAGTTCTTCGAGCCGGCGGCGGTGCGCGTCGAAATCGCCTTGTAGAGCCAGGACGCCGATGGTCATAGTTTCGTCGTTGGTCACTGGTCGTTCGTCGTTGGTCACCCGGCTTTGACTCGCGAACGACCAACGACTATCGACCAACGACCGGTTTTCTACCAGCCTCTGGTTTGCAGCATGTGCGCTTCGTCGAGACCGGCTACGGCCAGTCCCTTCATCGCGCCCTGCAGGTCTTCGCTGACTTCAAGTAACACTTTAGGATCGTTAAAGTGGGTCGCGGCCTTCACGATGGCACGTGCGCGCTTCTCGGCTTCGACGGGATCGGCGAATTCGGTGGAGTTCTTCATGAAGATGCCCGAGCCGACAAATACGGCTTCGGCACCGAGTTGCATGACGAGTGAAGCATCGGCCGGAGTAGCAATGCCTCCCGCGGAGAAATTCGGTACGGGAAGCTTCCCTGCTTTGGCGACGATGCGAATCAGTTCATAGGGTGCGCCGTGCTCTTTGGCCTTGGCGTAGAGCTCTTCTTCGCTCAGCACGGTGAGAATCTTCATCTCCTGGACGATCTGGCGGATGTGCTTCACGGCGTGAACGACGTCTCCCGTACCCGCCTCGCCCTTGGTGCGAATCATGGCCGCGCCTTCCGCGATGCGGCGTAAAGCCTCGCCCAGGTTTCGCGCTCCGCAAACGAAGGGGACCTTGAAGGCGTGCTTGTCGACGTGATGGGCTTCGTCGGCGGGAGTGAGAACCTCGGATTCGTCGATGTAGTCGACGCCGAGTTCTTCGAGAATTTGCGCTTCGGCGAAGTGCCCGATGCGGCATTTGGCCATCACGGGGATGGAAACCGTCGCCATGATTTCGCGAATCTTCTTGGGAGAAGCCATGCGGGCCACACCGCCCTCGGCGCGGATCTGCGCGGGAACGCGCTCAAGCGCCATGACGGCCACTGCGCCGGCCTTCTCGGCGATTTCCGCCTGCTTGGCATCGGTGACGTCCATGATGACGCCGCCCTTGAGCATCTCGGCGAGGCCGGTCTTCAGGCGCAGGCTGGTGGAGTTTCCATTGTGTTGTGACATGAGTCCTCTTTTCACGAAAACCTGCATCCAGACTACCTTGTACAGTGGCTAGCCTGAAATGTCCATTTAGTCTATTCTGACCATACCATTTATGGCGAAGCAGTCCAGTACGCTGCCCTTGAACTTGCAGCAACCGCCCGCTGGTACCCCTCTCTATCGTTGGTTTTACGATGAACTGCGTGGGGCGATTCTGGCCGGGCGCCTGCCTTCGGGTGCGCGACTTCCGGCTACGCGCGATCTTGCCATGCAGTATGGACTGTCTCGTCCCACGATCGTGACCGCGTTTGAGCAGTTGCGTTCCGAAGGATATGTCGAAGGCAAAGTGGGGTCGGGGACGTACGTAAGCAAGACGTTGCCGGATGCCCTGCTGCAAGCTCCCCGGGTGAAGCCGGTAGCACGGGCACCAATTCGGAAGACGCGCTTCTCGGAATACGCGCGGCGCTTGCCTGCGTTTGTACGAGCTGACTTCCGACCTGTCCGCGCATTTCGGGCGAACTATCCGGCGCTCGGCGCCTTCCCTACCGGTTTGTGGGCCCAAGTGGCGGCGAGACGCTTGCGCCGGGTTTCGGTGCAACTGCTTGGCGGAGGAGAAGCGCTCGGATACCGTCCGTTGCGCGAGGCTGTGGCCGAGTACTTGAACACTTCGCGTGGGGTGAAATGCTCGGCGGAACAAGTCCTGATTATTTCCGGCGTTCAACAAGCGCTCGATCGCGCGGCGCATTTGTTGCTGAACCCGGGCGATCCCGTCTGGATGGAGGAACCCGGTTACCCCGGCGCCGCACAGGCATTCGAAGCCATTGGCGCGCGCGTTTGCGCGGTGCCGGTCGACGAGGAAGGATTGAATCTGGAAGAAGGACAGCGGCGATGGCCCGCTCCGCGACTGGTCTACGTGACTCCGGCGCATCAATTTCCGATGGGCATGACGATGAGCCTGGCGCGACGAATTTCGCTGCTTGCCTGGGCGCGCCGCGCCAGCACGGTGATTTTCGAAGACGATTACGACTCGGAGTATCGCTATGCGGGGCGCCCGATTCCGGCGCTGCAGGGGCTTGACAATGCCGGCGTGGTCATTTTTGCCGGCAGCTTTAGCGATGTATTGTTTCCCGCCTTGCGGCTTGGCTACATGGTCGTGCCTCCCGCCATGGTCGATATTTTCGCGGCGGCAGAGTCGGTGAGTACGCATCATCCTCCGCTGATCGATCAGGCGATTCTGTGTGACTTCATCAGTGAGGGACACTTTGCCCGGCACGTGCGGCGCATGCGCGAGTTGTACGCAGAAAGGCTGGGAGTGCTGCTAACCTGCGCACGAGAAGAGTTGAGCGGATTGCTGGAGATTCCTCCGGTCGAGGCTGGGTTACGCACGGTGGCATGGTTGAAGCGAGGAATCTCGGCTGAGAAAGCTGCAAGAGCGGCGGCCGAGTATGACGTCGACGTACTTCCTCTGAGCCGTTATGCCTGGGGACGGATCAATTCCAGGGGATTGGTGTTGGGATTTGCTGCGGTGGGAACCAAAGAAATTCGGCGTGGAGTGCAGAGTCTGGCTGAAGCCCTGAAGCATTCATAGCGCCGCACGCGGGCGAGGGCGCCCGCGCCACAGAAGCATTCCTATTTTTCCACGAACTTCGCGAACATCTTCTTGGGATCGATAGCGATGAATAGGCCCTTGCTGCGAGCGAGTACTTCGCCTTTTTGATTCAGGATCTCCGCCATGTTGATGTGTCGGCGTCCCTCGACTTCGACCTCCCGCGATTCCACGCGTAGGGGTTTGTTGAGTGGCACCGGCTTCAGATAGTCGACCGTGATTTGCGACGTCAGGGCGATCACGTGGCGGAGTTTGTTTACCTTGCCCATGGCCTCATCGAGCAGAGTTGCAATGATGCCGCCGTGGCAGTGTCCGGGCGGGCCGGTGTAGCGTTTGCCCAGGCGAAAGCGGCAGACGAAGCAGTCTCGTTCTTCGTCATAAGTGAACTTCAGGTGCATGCCTTCGGGATTGTTTTTGCCGCAGCCAAAACAGAAGTTCTTTTGCAGGCGGACATAGCGGGTGTCGTGGCCGGAGGTTTTCTTCTTGGTCATGGGCATACCGATTCTAACCCGTGCCGAGCGCGCCTTCGCTCCGCTTCGGGAATACCTGAGGCGGCTGTTGCCGAGTGTTTCGAATGGAATCCCTTCTCTCGAAGGCTCAAATCCTGTATAAACAACGGTTCCGCACGTGAAATGCTTACCGACGACGGTTTTCTTCGTCGAATCTCGTGCACCCAGGTATCCCGCACGTTTAACTTCTTATAGAGGGAGTTCCGCCTTGAATCGATTCCGCGGCATTGCGCTCATCGTCAGCCTGTTGTTCAGCGTCTCTCTGGTTGTGACCTCGCAGAATGAACCCACCGCCTCTCCACAGAAGGAAAGCAAGAAGCAGGAGCCTCCGGTCGCCAAAGGCAAAAAGAACCAAAAGCCGGCGCAGGAACCGGCCAAGCCTGCGGAGGAAGAAAAAAAAGCTGGCATGAATGCTGACACCTTCAGCGGCTTAGCATTCCGCGCGATCGGTCCATCGGTCGCGTCGGGACGCGTGATCGCCTTCGCGGTGAATCCCAAGAACAAATCGGAATATTACGTAGGCGTCGCCTCAGGCGGGGTGTGGAAGACGGTGAACGACGGGACGACTTGGACCCCGGTCTTCGAGAACGAAGGCTCGTACTCAATCGGCTGGATCACGCTTGATCCCAACGATCCGTCGGTGATCTGGGTTGGCAGCGGTGAAAGCAACAGCCAGCGCAGCGTGGGATACGGCGATGGCGTCTACCGCTCTGATGACGGCGGCAAGAGCTGGAAGAACATGGGGCTGAAGAAGTCCGAACACATCGGACGCATTGTGGTCGATCCTCGAGACAGCAAGGTTGTTTATGTCGCCGCCGAAGGGCCGCTCTGGGGACCGGGCGGAGATCGCGGTCTTTATAAGACGACCGATGGCGGCAAGACCTGGAAAGACATCCTGACGATCAGCGAGAACACGGGAGTAGTCGATGTCGCGATTGATCCGTCGAATCCTGACACGGTTTATGCGGCCGCTTATCAACGTCGCCGCCATGTCTTCACCCTGATCGATGGCGGCCCTGAGAGCGCGATCTACAAATCCACCGACGCAGGAGCTACCTGGAACAAAGTGAAATCGGGCCTGCCGTCGGAAGACATGGGTCGCATCGGTCTCGCAGTTTCTCCCGTCGATCCCAACATCCTCTACGCCACGATCGAAGCCGCCAACAAGAAAGGTGGCGTCTTCCGATCCACCGACAAAGGCGCGACCTGGGAAAAGCGCAACGACTTCGATGCGGGCGCAATGTATTACGGACAAATCATTCCCGATCCAAAGAACGTCGATAAGATTTACGTGATGAACGTTTCTCTGCGCGTCTCGGAAGACGGCGGCAAGACGCTGCACAAAGTAAACGAAGTCAATCACCACGGCGACAATCACGCCATCTGGGTTGATCCCGATAACACCAAGCACCTGCTGCTGGGAAGCGACGGAGGCGTCTACGAGAGCTTCGACGGCTTCGCCAGTTGGCAGTTCAAGGCCAACCTGCCGACGGTGCAGTTTTACGATGTCGCCGTCGACAACGCGACTCCGTTCTATAACGTCTGCGGCGGAACGCAGGACAACTTCTCCTGGTGTGGCCCCTCGCGCTCGAAAAATATCAACGGGATCATGAACTCCGACTGGTTTGTTATCACCGGCGGAGACGGCTTCCATGCCGCGGTTGACCCGGAAGATCCCAATACGATTTACGGCGAGTCGCAATATGGCGTGCTGGTACGCTTCGACAAGCGCACCGGCGAACAGATTCCTGATTCAGCCGCGCCGAAGGAAAAGGCGAAGCGCCACTGCGCTGGAACTGGGATTCGCCGATCCTGATCAGCCCGTTCTCGCACACCCGCGTCTATTTCGCGGCAAACCGCCTGTATCGCAGCGATGACCGCGGAGATACGTGGAAAGCCGATCAGTCCTGATCTCACTCGCCAGATCGATCGCAACCAACTGCAAGTGATGGGCAAAGTCTGGGGACCGGACGCAGTCGCCAAGAATCAATCCACTTCGTTCTATGGAAACATTGTGGCGCTGACGGAATCGCCCAAGGCTGAGAATCTGCTTTATATCGGCACCGATGACGGGCTGATTCAGATGACGTCTGATTCTGGAGGGTCGTGGGCCAAGTATGACAAGTTCCCCGGCGTTCCTGAGAAAACTTACGTCAGCCGCCTGGCCGCGTCACACTTTGACGCCAACACCGTTTATGCGACCTTCGACAACCACAAGAACGCTGACTTCAAACCTTACGTGCTGAAGTCCACGGATCGCGGCAAGAGTTGGACTTCGATTACCGCGAATCTGCCCGAAAACGGCCCGGTGTTGGCATTCGCGGAAGATCCGCGTGAATCCCAATCTGCTGTTTGCGGGCACTGAGTTCGGCATCTTCTTCACCGTGGATGGCGGACAGAAATGGGTTCAGCTTAAAGGTGGACTGCCGACCATCGCCATTCGCGACATCGTCGTGCAGGCGCGCGAGAGTGATGTCGTGGTCGCGACCTTCGGGCGCGGCTTCTACGTGCTCGACAACATCACGCCGCTGCGCCAGACGAAGCCCGAGTTGCTGCAACAGAATTCGACGTTCTTCCCGGTAAAAGATCCGCTGCTCTATATCGAGCGCCTGCCGCTCGGACTTCCGAAGCATGGCTTCGAAGGAGACGCCTTCTACACCGCCGACAATCCTCCGTTTGGCGCCACCTTCACTTATTACTTGAAGGAGAAGCTGAAGACCAAGAAGGAGCAGCGGCAGGAGGCAGAGAAGGAGGCAGCGAAAAAGAACGAGACGCTTCCCTATCCCGAACAACGACCAACTGCGGGCGGAGGGAGAGGCGCCTGCGCCGGAAGTTTACTTCATCGTCTATGACGAGTCTAGCGCGCCGATTCGCAGGATTGAAGGCAATGTGGGCGAAGGCTTCCATCGCGTGAATTGGAACCTGCGGTACTTCGCGCCGTCGCTAGCGGATGGTGGAGGCGGGGACGAAGATGAGGACTTCCCTAGCGCCGGAACGATGGGACCATTGGTCTTGCCGGGAAAATATTCCGTGCGGCTTTTCAAGAAGGTCGACGGGACCGTGAGCGAGATGGGCTCGGCTCAGTCATTTACCGTTGTCGCGGACGGAAGCTCTGGAATCAGCCCGGCAGATCGCGCTGCCCAGGAAGATTTCAATCGCAAAGTCTCGCGCTTGTATCGCTCCTTCTCTGGGGCTCTCAGCTCTGCGAACGAATTGCAGGAGCACTTGAAGAGTATCCGCAAGGCGCTGGAGGATACGCCTAATTCCGACGCGCTTCTCGCTCAGGCCGATGCGATTGAGAAGCAGAACAATGAGATTCTTCGCGCTATGCGTGGCGACACCGTGATAGCCGCCCGCAGCGAGAATGTTCCCACTTCGATCAACGATCGCCTGCAAGGCGTCATGGAAGGCGAGCGTTTCTCCATCGCCAAGCCGACGCAGACTCATATCGACGCCTACAACATTGCGTCAGAGGAATTCACCCAGCAGTTATCGAAACTGCATACCCTGCTTCAGGTCGATGTAATGAACCTGGAGAAAGCCATGGAAGCGGCGGGAGCCCCGTGGACTCCGGGACGCATTCCGGAATGGCAGGAGAAATAGAGCCCGAGCCACCGAGGACACTCGTCCTCGGTGGCTATTCTGGTTTTCTTCCCACGAACTCGGCCACGCCGCGGTCGCGGATCGTCTCGTGATAGTGCAGTGCCGTCAATCCCGGAAATGCTCGCAAGAGTTCGTTTGCTTCCAGCAGGTGCATGGGGTGTGTGGGCCCGCGTTCGAACTTGGGATGAAGACGCGTGTACGTCTTGTAGAGCAAGAGACCGCCGGGTCGGAGAGCCTTTGCGAGTTCCGGGAAAATCTCTCGTTGCAGGTAGAAGAAGACTGTAATCAGATCGTATCGCTGCTTTCCGGCTGCAAACGATCCGGCATCTTGCACCTCGAACGTGATCTTTTCTGCGATCCCGCTCGCGTTCTCGCGCGCTTTCGCGATTCCGACTTCTGAAATGTCGGTCAGGGTGACTCGCCAACCACGCTGCGCCAGCCAGATCGCGTGCCGGCCCACACCGCCGGCAAGATCGAGCGCAACCCCTCCATGAGGAAATAGCGGCTCGATGAACTCCTTGTACGACTCGACGAGAAACGGATCTGGATCAAGAGAACGGTGCGAACCTTCTCCGTAGCGACGATCCCACTGTGCGCGCTCTTCTTTCATCTTTGGTCTGAGTTCGACCCCGCCGCCCAATAACTGCTGCGCGATAGCACCGAGGAATCAGAGGGCTCCCGGAGCCGAACTGCTATGCGGTGCAGACCGGGGCGCGGATTCCTGGGCTCAAAGCTCAGCAGGTAGCGGCTATGCAGGTGATTGGTGAAGCGATTCATGAGGACATCGAAGTTCTTTTGCGTCGCGAACAGTTCGTATTCCCCTCCAGTCATGGACGCAACCGCCTTCGCCGCGTTCTTTTCCATCGCGTGCCGAGCCATGACAAGGAGCGCCAACAAATCGGGCGGTGCGTTCCAGTATGCCTCGTCGCGATTGCTTCCGCGCTCGGTGTCGAGCACTTGAGAAAGTGAAGGCGAGAAGGTAAGCGAATAGACGACGGTATTGCTTTCGCCCACCGCGGTCACCACCTGATCGATCGTGGCGAAATGGCTGCCATGGTCGCGCTCTTCGCTGATCAGCAACAGGACGCGCTGGCGCCCTTTCGGCAGGCGGCTCAGCAATTTCACCGAGTACGCCACGGCATCGAGAATGGCCGCTCCATTGTCACCCTCGCGCAACTCTCCTAAAGCTTGTTCGATCGCATCCGAGTCGCTGGTAAAGTCCTGAGTCAATTCCAACTTGCTGTCGAATTCGAGCAAAGCAACCTGCGCTCCGGGTTGCTCGAAAATCGGATTCAGCATTGCACGCAGCCCACGCATGCGTGGGAACTCGCGCTTTGCCCTGCGCCCAGTCTGTACGGCTAAAACGATCGACAAGGGATTCGACTCAGCCTCCTCATCTAGACGAACCGGTTGCTCCACGCCATCGTCCTCGATGATGAAGTCTTTCGCTTGCAGGCCATAAACAGCCTCTCCCTTCGCGTTTTTCACGAGAGCGGGCACAAGCACGACATTCGATTGGCTGCGAAAGGTCGGTTCCTGGGCAGCGACGGTTCCAGCGAGAAAACAAACTACGGCGAATATGGCTCGCACGGGGTGCACTGATTCTTCATCTTACGACTCGGGTGAAAAACTTGATCGCAGAAATGTCGCGATGGTCAAACCTGTTGAAAATCTCAACGCGCGAATTTGAAATCACAACAACCTGCTTCGCCGATCACACTGAGCTGTGATAGACTTCCGGGCGATCCACAGATTCTGCGATGTGTTTGCCGCGAAGCTGCGGACTTGTGGGGAAATAACCGACGAGCCTTGGAGGGTTCGTACATGGGCCTCGCGCTAATGGTGGTTATTTGGTTAATCACCTTTGTCAGCACTTATTTCTTTATTGCAAAAACCTGGTGGTTTCCGGTGGGAGTCGCCGCAGCCGCGCCCGCCATTGATCGCCAGTTCACCGTCACTTTCATCGCGATGGGAGTGATTTTTGTGCTGGCGCAGTGCTCCCTCGGCTACCTGGCATGGCGCTATCGCGATCGCGGCGCCGCCTCCGAGAAAGTGAAATACTCGCACGGCAACGTCAAACTCGAAATCTTGTGGACAACGTTGACTGCCATCCTGTTCATTGGCTTGAACTTGATGGGGAGCAACATCTGGGCGGCGGAGCGCTTTGACGCCGCGGGTGCGGGAGCGGTTCCGATCGAGGTGACGGGCATGCAATTCGCCTGGTACTTCCGCTATCCCGGCCCGGATGGCAAGTTCGGCGCGACCAGTCCGAAACTGATTGATCCTTCGTCGGGCAATGAATCTGCTATCGGTCTCGACACGAGCGATCCGGCTTCGAAGGACGACGTGGTCACGGGCACGCTTTACCTTCCGGTGAACCGGCAGATCGACGTCACCTTGCGCGCCATCGACGTCATCCACAGCTTCTTCATCCCCAACTTCCGATTCAAGCAGGACGCGGTTCCCGGCTTAGCGATCCACATGCACTTCACGCCCACTGCCATCGGCGACTACGAGATCGCTTGCGCCGAGCTTTGCGGTCTTGGTCATTACAAGATGCACGGCATGGTGAAAGTGGTGAGTCAGGAAGGTTACGATAAATGGTTAGCGACGCGGGAGGCGGAGAAACAGTAAATGGCGACCACAGTACCCGTTCATGCGCACGCGGCTCCTCAGGGCTTCATCCGAAAATACATCTTTAGTTTGGATCACAAGGTCATTGGGATTCAGTACTACTTCCTCGCGCTGACAGCGGTGTTTGTCGGGATGTTTCTCTCGCTGCTGATGCGCATCCACATGATCTGGCCGACGCTGGTGTTGCCGCTGGTGGGCGACATCAAGCCGGAAACATACCTCAGCCTGGTCACCATGCACGGCACCATCATGGTTTTCTTCGTGCTGACTACCGCACCGCAGGGCGGCTTCGGAAACTACATGCTGCCCATTCAGATCGGCGCGCCTGACATGGCGTTCCCCGTCCTGAACATGCTTTCGTTCTGGACGACATTTGTCGGCTTCGTGGTGATCCTCGCCGCGTTCTTCGTAACCGGCGGCGCTCCGCTTCACGGATGGACAGGCTACGCTCCGCTGAGTGCTCTGACTAATTCAGGGCCAGGTGAGCAGTTGGGCGCGGACTTGTGGGTCACGAGTATCGCCATCTTCTGCATCGCGTCGTTGATGGGCGCTCTGAATTTCATCACCACCGTGCTTGACCTGCGCTGCAAGGGCATGACGATGATGCGCATGCCGCTGACGGTCTGGTCGTGGTTCATCACGGCGATCCTCGGGTTGCTTGCGTTCGGCGTACTGCTCTCGGCCGGAATCCTGCTGCTGATGGATCGCAATCTGGGCACCAGCTTCTACGTCCCGCTGGTCGTCGTGAACGGGCAGGTCATGGGACACAAGGGTGGATCTCCCCTGCTCTGGCAGCATCTGTTCTGGTTCTTTGGACATCCCGAGGTGTACATCGCGATTCTGCCGGGCATGGGCGTGGCGTCGCAGGTTCTGTCGACCTTCGCCCGCAAACCCATCTTCGGATACAAAGCGATGGTGTACGCGATCATGGCCATCGGCCTCTTGGGTTTCATGGTTTGGGGCCATCACATGTTCATGAGCGGAATGAGCCCGTACCTGGCATTCTCGTTCTCGCTAATGACAATGTGCATCGGCGTACCTTCAGCCATTAAGACTTTCAACTGGCTGGGAACTCTTTACAAAGCGAAGATTCGTTTCCAGACACCGATGCTCTATGCAATCGGCTTCGTGTCACTGTTCGTCTCTGGCGGATTGAGCGGACCGTTCCTGGCACAGCCGGTGCTCGACATTCCGTTGCATGACACGGCGTTCGTGCCGGCGCACTTCCATCTGATCATGGGAGTGGCCGCGATCTTCGGCATCTTCGCCGCGACCTATTACTGGTTCCCCAAGATGTTTGGCCGGATGATGAACGAGTCTTTGGGGCGAATTCACTTCTGGATAACCCTGGTCGGGACCTACGCCATCTTTATGCCTATGCACTACCTGGGTTTGGCGGGCCAGCCGCGCCGTTATTCGCAGTTCACGGAACTTGCCTATCTTCAGCATTTGCTGCCTCTGAACACGTTCATCACCTACGCTGCGATCATCACGGTCGCGGCGCAGTTCATCTTTTTGATCAACTTGTCCTGGAGCATGTTCAAGGGGCCGAAGGCGAGCGACAATCCGTGGGAATCGACGACGCTGGAGTGGACGACGGCCACGCCGCCGCCGCACGATAATTTCGGCGGTCACACTCCGGTGGTTTATCACGGTCCGTACGAGTACAGCGTGCCCGGGGCGCCGCGTGATTTCACCATGCAGACCGATCCGGCAACTGTTCCGTCGCACTAGAAATCGGGTATGGCGACCTTGTCTCCCACAGTCACGCTAAAGGATCTAAAAACCAGCCACGGCGGCCGTGGCGTCGAACCGCCCGTTCGCGGCGGCGGTGGCGGCGATGGCAACAGCAATCCCTTCCCTAATTATGGGGATCGTCTGCGCCGGGTCCGTCTAGGTGTGATCATTGCGCTTACGTCGATCACCATGATCTTCGTTTCGCTGACCAGCGCGTTAGTGGTGCGGCGCGGGTTGCCAACATTCGATGACAAAACCAGCAGCTATGTGCATGACTGGATCCCCGTAAATCTGCCGATGAGTCTGTTGTTGATCAACACTCTCATTCTGCTGATCAGCAGCGTGACCATGGAACTGGCTCGGCGGCAAATCGCCCGGCAAGCAGCTCTGGCGCCGGTACGCTCCATTCCGGGAGTTTCGGTTGGCGAGGATCGCCCATTCCCGTGGATTGGCATCACCGCAGTGCTCGGTATTGCATTCTTGACTGGCCAGTGGATGGCTTGGCGCGAGCTTGCCAACCGCGGCTTCAATCTTTCGACCAGCGCCAGCAGTTCCTTCGTGTACTTGCTGACCGGAGTGCATGCGGTTCACCTGATCGGTGGCATCGTGGCATTGCTCTACGCAGCCGCTGCGACCATGGTGTTCCACAAGCCGATCGAGTCGCGCGGAATCGTAGTTGACGCAACTGCATGGTACTGGCATTTCATGGCGCTTTTATGGATCTACATTTTTGCCCTGCTGGTGATCGCCCGATAACTCACACAGGAGACCGAACCCATGTCTGATGTCGCGGTGCAACACGGAATGGCGGATGTTTACGAGCCATCGTTGTTTGGCACCTATTCGAAGAAGATCGGAATGTGGCTGTTCCTGCTCTCCGATACGCTAACCTTCGGAGCGCTGCTGTTCGCCTACAGTTACGGGCGCATCTCGAATCCCGACTGGCCGACTCCTTTCGGCAAAGAAAGCATCATCAACGCCACCATCATGACGGGATGCCTGCTTTCGAGTTCCTTGACCATGGTGCTGGCGGTGCTGGCGGCGCGGCGCGGAGACAAGCCCTGGACCCGCAACTGGATTCTCTTCACCATGTTCTTCGGCTCAGCTTTCATCGTGCTGCACGGCATGGAGTGGACGAAGCTGATCGGCGAAGGCATGACTCCCTTCAAGAATCCGTGGGCTCCGAATGTGCCGCAATTCGGAGGCACATTCTTCACGCTCACCGGAATGCACATGCTGCATGTCACTATCGGCGTGATCTATCTGGGCGTCGTGGCATTGCGTAAATGGTTCCTGCCTATCCTGCTGGCCTTTTGGCTGATCATTTTTCTGGCTACCCCGGCAGACAATGTTTTCCATATCGGAGTGCACGCTCTGCTGATTGGCGCGATTGTGGCGGCGGTCATCCTGTTCTTGAAGCCGAAAGATTACGATGCCCACGACGTGGAGATTGCCGGGCTGTACTGGCACTTTGTGGATTTGGTCTGGATGTTCATCTTCCCACTGGTGTACCTGATGTCCACCAAGGTGTAGCGGTTATTCTGAGTCACGGGAGAAGCTATGCACGACGTCACTCACGATGAGGGGAAAGGCCAATACTTCTGGGTCTGGTTCGCGCTGTTGATTTTGACCGCGGTCGAGGTCGTTCTGGCTTACAACCGGGTATTCGAACCGCTGCGCATGCTGGAAGTTCTGATGATTCTTTCCATCATCAAGTCGGCCCTGATCATCGGCTGGTTCATGCACTTGAAGTACGAAATCGCGGCCATGAAGTGGGTCATGATGGTTTCCGTGGTAGCCTGTCTTTGCCTGATGTGTCTGTTCTTCATCGATGCGGACCGCATCCTCAAACTGGGAGTGAAATGAAGTTTCGTCTCGCCATCCTGATCGCCGCGGTCGCATTGTGGGCCGCCCCCGCGATGGCGCAAGGTTGCGCCATGTGCTACGCCAGCGCTGCAGGCAGCACTAAGGAAGGTCAAATCGCCATCAGCCGCGCGGTGATGATTCTGTTGGTCCCGCCGGTCGGTTTCATGTCGGTGGGTATAGGGCTGGCTCTCCGCTACGGCAAAAAGCGCGACGCCGAACAGAACTCCTAGCTCGCAAACACAATCCTGAGTTTCCCTTTATAATAGAAAGATTCTGCAGGACCATTTGGGCCTTCTGGGGGCCCTGAGATGGCTGCAAGGGTCCTTTCTACTGATGTCGACGGAAAACATTGTTGTTCGCGGGGCGCGGGTCCACAACCTCAAGGACATTGATTTTGAAATCCCGCATAACGAACTGACGGTCGTCACCGGGGTGTCTGGCTCCGGCAAGTCTTCCCTTGCCTTCGATACCATCTACGCCGAAGGACAGCGGCGCTATGTCGAGTCGCTGTCGGCCTATGCGCGGCAATTTCTGGAGCGCATCGAAAAGCCAGACGCCGATGTGATTGATGGCATCGCTCCGGCGGTCGCGATCCGCCAGAAGAATACGACCCGCAATCCCCGATCGACGGTTGCCACGGCTACCGAAATCTACGATTATCTCCGCCTGCTTTTCGCCCGCGTGGGACGCACTTACTGCCTGCAATGTGGCAAGGAAGTCAAGAAAGACACGGTGGATGAAGTCACGGAGCGCCTGCTGGGCCTAGGCGAAGGCACTCGGTTGAACGTGTTCTTTCCCCTGCAAGGAGCGAAGTCGACAGCCGTAGCAACAAAGAAGAAAGCCAAGAAAAGTAGCGCCGGCGTCCCGCCGGCCACGAAGCGCTCTCGGTCGAAAGGGATTGAGAGTGCTGATGACGTCCTGAAGGCGCGACTGTTGGACCTGCGTACCCGCGGCTTCAACCGGCTTTATCAAAGCGGACAGATCTTTGAGTTCTCGACGCCGGAATCTCTGCTCGATGTGAACTTCGCAGAGCCCGTGTTTCTACTCGTGGATCGCCTGGTGGTCTCGGCAGACGCGCGTCCTCGAATGGTCGATGCCATCGAGATCGGCTACCGCGAGTCCGGCGAAGTGATTTTCGAAACCGTACCGCGCGATGACCAGCCGCCGCAGCGTTTTCGCTTCTCCCAGCGGTTCGAATGCAAAACGTGCGGGATTCGTTACGAGGAGCCTGAGCCGCATCTGTTCTCTTTCAACAATCCCTATGGCGCTTGCCCGCGCTGCCAAGGCTTCGGAAATACTATCGACTTCGATCTCGACCTGGTGATTCCCGACAAATCGAAGACCTTGAATCAGGGCGGCATCGAGCCTTGGACAAAGCCCAAGTATCGGCCTCTGTTTACGGAACTCAAGCGCTTCGCGCGACAGGCTGACATCCCGCTGGATGTTCCCTGGGCCGAACTCGATCCCGAACAACGGCGGTTAGTGATCGAGGGAGATGGCGTCTACGGCGGAGTGCGCGGTTTCTTCAATCATCTGGAGCGCAAGAAATACAAACTGCACGTGCGCGTGTTCCTAAGCCGTTATCGCGGATATTCGATTTGTTCCACTTGCGGAGGGGCGAGACTTCGTCCTGAGGCGCAGACCGTCCGCATCGATGGAAAGAATATTTGCGAAGTTGGTCACATGACCGTCGAGGAGGCGTTACGCTTCTTCGAACATGTGAAGCTCACGAAGCAACAGGCCGACATCGCGGAGAAGCTGCTTGTTGAAATCCGGGAGCGGCTCCGCTTCCTCAACGAAGTGGGGCTCGAATATCTGACGCTTGACCGGCTTTCGTCGACGTTATCGGGAGGCGAGGCGCAGCGGATTCAACTGGCCACCTCACTCGGATCGCGACTGGTGGGGACATTGTATGTTCTCGATGAGCCGTCGATCGGACTGCACAGCCGCGATACGCATCGCCTGATCAAGATCCTTCATGACTTGCGCGACCTGGGAAATACGATTCTGGTGGTCGAGCACGATCCCGATGTCATGCGGGCGTCGAATCGCATTCTCGATCTTGGTCCCGGAGCGGGTGAGAACGGCGGCAAGGTGATTGCCACGGGCACCTACGAGGAGATCAAGCACAACCCCGCGTCATTGACCGGACGGTATCTCTCCGACGAACTCCGCATTCAGCTTCCCACGGCTCGCCGCCAACCGGGGAAGCAACAAATTAAGATCACCGGCGCGCGGGCCCACAACCTGAAGAACGTCGATCTCTCGATTCCCTTAGGGATGATCGTGGCGATTACCGGTGTCTCCGGGTCAGGAAAATCGTCGTTGATGCACGACGTGATTTATCAGGCGATAAGTGCGGCGAAGCGCCAAACAAACGCCACGGCGACGCCCTCCCTGTATTGGGACGAGATCGAGGGAGAAGACTATATCGACGACGTTGTGCTGGTCGATCAGTCTCCCATTGGCCGAACACCTCGCTCGAATCCAGTCACCTACATCAAAGCTTTTGACGGCATTCGCGACTTGTTCGCTTCCCTGCCCGAGGCGCAAAAGCGCGGCTTCGGCGCGGGACACTTCTCGTTCAATATCCCCGGCGGGCGTTGTGAAACCTGCCAGGGCGACGGCACTGTAACGGTCGAGATGCAATTTCTCGCCGACGTCGAGTTGATCTGTGAAGAATGCAAAGGCACACGTTACAAGCCGCAGGTACTCGAAGTGAAGTATCACGGCAAGAATATTCATGAAGTCTTGAACCTTACCGTAAAAGAGGCACTGCACTTTTTCTCGGGCGTGCCAAAAATTGTCGACAAGCTGCGGGTGCTGGAAGAAGTCGGCCTTGGCTATCTGCGATTAGGACAGTCTGCGACCACGCTTTCCGGGGGTGAAGCTCAACGCATGAAGCTGGCGGCTCATCTTCAGCCCGCCGCGCGCGATATTGGACGTCCGGTAAATGGATCTGAGCCGCGACGTCGAATTCGCACGCTTTACATCTTCGATGAGCCGACCACTGGACTTCATTTCGACGACGTCAGCAAACTGCTGTCCGCCTTCCGCCGCTTGATCGATGCCGGCGGATCGATTCTTGTCATCGAGCATAATCTGGAAGTGATCAAGACGGCGGATTGGGTGATCGACCTTGGCCCTGAAGGCGGCGAAAAGGGCGGCTACGTGATTGGCGCGGGGCCTCCGGAAATGATTGCCAAGCTGCCCAATTCGTATACGGGAAAATTTCTGGCGCGTATTCTGAACGGGAACGGATCGTCGCGCAGCAATGGACGCAAGTAAACATCTTCTTGCCCTCGTAATGCTAGGGATTGGCCTGAACACCGGCCACGCGCAGAATTCGGGACAGACCGTTCGCCACCACAAAGTCGCAGTCGAAGATCCTGCCCAGCCGCCTGAACTTGTCGAAGCCGAAACGTCCATCGAGAAAAAAGATTTTGGCGCTGCTGAACCGCTGCTGAAGACGGTCACGAGCCGTGATCCTGCGAACTACACCGCCTGGTTCGACCTTGGATTTATCTACAATGCGCTTGGCCGCTCTGACGATTCGATTGCTGCCTACCGCAAGGCGGTCGCCGCCAAGCCGGACGTCTTCGAATCGAACCTCAATCTAGGATTGATGCTGGCCAAGTCGGGGCAGCCCGATGCGGAACAATTTCTGCGCGCCGCCACCAAACTGACTCCGAGCGCCAACGTGAAGGAAGGCCAGGCGCGTGCGTGGCTATCACTGGCGCATCTGCTGGGTGCGAAGAAACCAGATGAGGCCATCGCGGCTTACCGTCAGGCCGCAGCGCTTCAGCCTGCTGATCCCGAGCCCCACCTCGCGGCGGGACTGCTATTCCAAGAACAGAACCAGTTCACCGATGCAACCGATGAATTCAAGCAGGCGTTGGCGATCGACGATTCGTCGAGTGATGCCCTCACTGGCCTGGCCAACATTTACATGCGAAGTCAGAACTTCCGGGAGGCTGAAGGCGTACTTCGCAAGCTGGTCGCGCTCCACCCCGAAGATGCCGGCGCTCATATGCAACTGGGACGCATGCTGGCGGCCGCAGGCAAGAATGATGACGCAATCTCGGAGCTGCAGACCGCCATCAAACTCGGTCCCGGAGACAAGGGAGCTGCGCGCGATCTCGCCGACCTTTATGCCACAGCCGGAAAGTTCAATTTGGCTGAAACCCAATACCGTACTCTGCTTACGGCCGACCCCAACAATGCCTCACTTCATCAGGGCCTGGGGGATACCTACCTGAAGCAAAAGAAGTTTCCTGAAGCCCAGCAGGAGTTCTGGATCGCGGTTCATCTCAAGCCCGACCTCGGTGTGGCCTGGGGGCAGTTGGCGATCGCTGCTGATGAAAACAAGAACTATCCCCTGGCCATCCAGGCTCTAGACACCCGGTCGAAGTATTTGCCCGAGATGCCCGTAGGTTACTTTCTGCGCGCAACCGCATATGATCACTTGCGCGATTACCGGAAAGCATCGGAGAATTATCATCGGTTTCTGGATGTGGCAAATGGGCAGTTTCCCGATCAGGAGTGGCAGGCCAGGCATCGTCTGATTGCGATCGAGCCCAAGAAGAAGTGAACCCCCGATGCGCCTGACGGCCATCTTACTCACCCTCGCGATTTTGGCGGTGCCGACGCTGTCGGCCGCCAAAGACGAATCCATTCCGCAATTAATCACGCGCGCCGAGAGTGCCCGCCTCGAAGATCGCCCACAGATTTACGCCGAGATTGCCGAGTTGCAATTGCGGAATGCCGACCAGCTTTACAACCAAGGCAAAGCTGACGAGGCCGAGGCGGCCATCAAGGATGTAGTCAGCTACTCAGACAAGGCTGCTGACGCTGCAACCAAGAGCGGCAAAAAACTGAAAAATACGGAAATTGCTGTGCGCAAGATGGCCGAGAAACTGCGGGATATCAAGCGCAGCTTGTCGTTCGACGATCAGCCTCCGGTGCAAAACGCGATCGAACACCTTGAGGGATTGCGCACTGACTTGCTCAATCACATGTTTGGCAAAGGGGCAAAATGAAGGCGCGCCTTGCCACAATTGCCTTCGTTGCGTTCCTGATAGTTCCCACTGCCGCGCAGAGGCGACATGATCCGCTGACGCCGCTCGAGATTGATCAACTCCGCGATGCCGCGCAAGACGCGGACATACGTCTCAAACTCTACGTCACCTTCGCCCGCGCTCGTTTAGACGCTCTCGACAAGGCGCGCGCTGAAGCCAAGCCGACGGATCGGGGACAAATCACGCATGACCGCTTGCAGGACTTCCTCGATCTATACGATGAATTGGATGATAACGTTAATACGTTCGCCGACCGAAAGGCTGATCTGCGGAAAGTTCTGAAGGTCGTGCTTGAAGCCGATAACGAATTTCAGGCCAAGTTGCGCGCGCTTAAACAGGCAGCCACAGCTTCTCCCGAGGAGATCAAGCAGTATGATTTCCTGCTGGCGAACGCGCTCGATACTCTCGATAGCGCTGTTCAGGACCATCGCCAGCTCTTGAGTGAACAAGAAGAAGCATTCAAGCACAAGAAGCCCACGAAATCTTGAGACGGTTCCGTGCTACTCTTTGGTTGACGTGAGCGAGCGGCTTCTACAAGTCTTCCATGAAACCTACCGCGAACTGCGCCCGCGCGCGCCCATTCCTGAACTGACCATCGAATTCTTCGCCTTTGCCAACGTGAACAATACGATTCGCCTGCGGGAAGGGCGACTATTGGTGCGCCTCTCTGACCTGCTGGAAGGCGCGCCTGAGCCGGTGCTGCGGGCGATTGCCCACATCCTTGCTGGCAAAGATGTACCGCAAGCCCATCGAGCGCAGCCACTCAACCCGCTATCGGCGATACGTATCCAGTCATGAGATCGTGCAGAAGGCCCATCTGGTTCGGCAGATGCGGGGACGCAAGCGCATCGACTCGGCGCAGGGACGTGCGTACGACCTCGACGCCATCTTCGACCAATTAAACGTGCGGTTCTTTCATGGGCTGCTGGCGCGCCCCCAGATGACCTGGAGCCGCGACCATGCTCGCAACAGCCTGGGACACTACGATCCCGCGCACAACGCCATCGTCGTCAGCCGGGTTTTCGATCATCCCCGCGTTCCCCGCTCCGCCGTGGAGTACATCGTCTATCACGAGATGTTGCACCTCAAGCATCCGGTGAAGCTCAGGGGCAGCCGGCGCTGCGTGCACTCGCGGGAGTTTCAGGAAGAGGAAAAACAGTTTCCCGAACTGGAGCAAGCCAAGCGTTTTCTGCGGCAACTCTGACCAGCATTTTCCCCTGTTCAACCCTGCCAATACGCCGTGTGATGCAAATCACGCGCTGTTGTGACTTCGCGCGTTGACGCTGCCGGCGCGGGAAGACTATCCTATATAGTTGAAATTGAAATTCATTTTCAAAATGGTACGAGGCTGTTTCCGTCATGTTACAGGCATTCATCATTACTTTGCGCGAGGGAGTTGAAGCGGCTCTCATCGTGGGCATCACCCTTGCCTACCTGGCCAAAATCAACCGTCCCGATCTCAAGAAGTCGGTCTATTTCGCGTTGATCGCGGCTTTCCTGGGAAGCATTGGCATCGCCATTCTGATGTCCCGAACCCACTGGAATCAGGACATTTTTGAAGGATGGGTCATGCTCGCCGCCGCCTTCTTCGTGATCACCATGATCATCTTCATGATGAAGACTGGACGAAAGCTGAAGGGCCAGATTGAAGGGAAAATCGGGTTGCTGGCGGGCGAGGACGCCTGGTTCGGCCTCTTTCTGTTCGTCTTCCTGATGGTGTTGCGCGAGGGTGTAGAGACCGTCCTGATTCTCGGAGCCGTGTCCCTGAACTCGACCGAACTGCTCAGCTTTATGGGCACGCTGCTGGGTGTGCTGGTCGCGATCTTGTTCGGCGTGATGTTCGTCAAGGGCAGCGTCCGCATCAATCTGCAGAAATTCTTCCGCGTGACCACGGTGATTCTGTTCTTCGTTGCCGCCCAACTGATCATCTCCGGCCTGCATGAGCTTTCCGAAAACGGAGTGCTTCCCTCCTCCAAGCGTGAGATGGCGATCATTGGACCGATCGTACGCAACGATATGTTCTTCTTCGTCACGATCCTCGCCCTGGCCGCGCTGATGGTGTTGTTCGAAGTGAAGCGTCGCCAGCCGGCTGCGCTGCCGGATTCGCCTGCCGAACGCCGCAAAGCACTGTGGACTGCGCGCCGCGAGCGTCTCTGGATGGCCTCGGTCTATGCCAGTCTCGTTCGTTTTCATCCTCATGGTCACGGCGGAATTCATCTACGCCAAGAAGCGCGAGCGCGCTCTCTCCCGCGACGGAAGTAACGTTCGACAACGGACAAGCCACCATCCCGCTGAGCCAGGTCTCCGATGGCGATCTGCACCGCTACGCAGGCCAACGAGAACGGAACCGAAGTGCGGTTCTGGATGTACCGCAAACCCGACGGCAAGATTGCCACGGTGTTCGATGCCTGCGAGATCTGCGGGGCCGTTGGCTTCTACAAGGGACCGGAAGGCATCGTCTGCAAGAACTGCGCGGCGCCGATCAACGGACAGTCGGTGGGCATGCCCGGAGGATGCAACCCAGTGCCTCTGAAAGCGGACGTCACCTCGGACTCGATCATCATTCGGGAGGCGGACATCGCGGCGCACGCCAAAATGTTCCAGCAATAGCGAATGTTCGTCCGCCTGGTCTATGAATCCTTCCGACGGCAGAAACGCCGCAAGCTTTTAGCCGGAGTCGCCATCACCCTAGGAGTCGGGGTCGCCACCGCGATGATCGCCGTGGCCACCGACATCGGCGACAAGATCAGCCGCGAGTTGCGCAGCTACGGCGCGAACCTGGTGGTCACTCCGCAGGAAGACACTCTCGATCTGCAAATCGGCGGAGTCGATCTAAAGCCGCCCAGCGACGGCGCCTATCTGAACGAAGCCGATCTCCCGAAAATCAAAGGAACGTTCTGGCGTCACAATATCGTCGGCTTCTCTCCCATGCTGCCGGTGAACGTCTCGTTAGGGCCCACCCAGAACGTCGGGTTGTTAGGTACTTACTTTTCCAAGCCCATGCGCTTCGGTACCGACGACTTCACTACCGGCGTGCGCATCACGCATCCGTGGTGGAAGGTGCAAGGCGCGTGGCCGAAGGACGAATCTTCTGATGTTCTGCTGGGCGAGCGTCTGGCCTCGCGTCTAAACCTGAAGACGGGAGACCAGACTGAGATTTCAGGACAGCCGCACAACGTCGCGGGAATTCTCTCGACCGGTGGAGCGGAAGATGACCAGATCGTCGCGCCTCTTTCTCTCGCGCAGCAGATCCTGGGCAAACCCGGTGCGGTGCGCCGAATCTACGTCAGCGCCCTGACCAAGCCTGAAGACGCGCTCGCCCGACGCGATCCCAAGAGCATGAATCCGGAATTATTCGACCGCTGGTACTGCTCGCCTTATGTGCAGTCGATCGCGTACCAGTTGCAAGAGGCAATTCCCCATTCGCATGCGGAGCAGATCCGGCAGGTCGCGCAAAACGAGGGTGCAGTTCTCGGCCGCATCAAGGGTCTGATGCTGCTGATCACGTTTGCAGCGCTGCTGGCGTCGGCGTCTAGCGGTTTCGGCTGCCATGGCTACGGCGATTTTCGAGCGGCGAGCCGAAGTGGGATTGATGAAGGCTCTAGGCGCTGGAAGCGCATCGGTGGCTGCACTGTTCTTCACTGAAGCAGTCGCTGCTGGCCCTGATGGGCGGCGCAGTGGGATTTGCTGCAGGGGCTTTGCTGGCGCGCCAGATTGGACGCTCGATTTTCAGTTCTCAGATCACTATCGACCCAGTGCTCTTCCCGATCATTCTGGCGATCGCGGTGGTAGTGACCTTCGCCGGCAGCGCGGCGGCTATCCGCCGCGCGGTCAAGTTTGATCCGGTGTACGCGCTGAAGGGAGACGCGTGAGTTCGCATCCTTCTCAACTCGCGCAGGAAGTCGCTGGCCGGCGCGCAAAGGCTCCCCACACTTCCATGTTCTTACGGATGTTAACGCGGGCGGCAGTCTTGCGGCGTGGGCGCGCAGCATCGGCACTATTGGCAATGGTGGTCGCGGCGGCTGTCGCGACGGCCATGTTGAATCTATACGTCGACGTACAGGCCAAGCTGCGCAAGGAGTTTCGTAACTATGGAGCGAACGTGGTCGTCGTCTCGAAAGACGGACAGTCCCTCCCTGCAGATGCGTTACAGACGGTGCAATCGACACTGGCAGGCCGCGGCCTGGCTGTTCCTTTTGCATATGTCGTCGCCCGTACCAATGATGGGCAATCCGTCGTGGTTGCCGGGACGGACTTCGTCCAGGTCCGAAAGCTCGATAGCTGGTGGGCGGTGAGCGAATGGCCCTCGACGCCTCGGGATGCGCTGATCGGAGCTCGCGCCGCTTCTCTGGTCAGCCCTCAGGGCCAGCCGTTTGATTTAAGCTTTCAGGGACACACGATCCGCTTGACTCCCAAAGGAACGCTGCACACCGGTGCCGCCGAAGACAGCCGGGTCTGTCTCTCACTAACCGATTTCGAGACATGGACCGGCGTGCAGCCCTCCACCATCGAGATCGCAGCGTCTGGCACACCTGAGGAAGTGGACGCGACCATGAAGCAACTGGCTTCGGCGTTGCCAGCAACAGAAGTGCGTCCCGTCCGGCAAATCATGGAAGGCGAAGCCCGCGTGCTGGGCAAGACCCGCGCGACTCTTCTGGCAGCAGCGTCGCTCATCATCCTCACATCAGCTCTCTGTGTGCTGTCCACCCTGATGGGCTGGGTCTTCGACCGAAGGCGCGATTTCGCCATCATGAAGGCGCTGGGTGCTTCCTCCAGGCTCATCAATGGCTTCTTCGCCGCTGAAGCGGCGGCCTTGGGAGTGGTCGGCGCAATCCTGGGATTCTTGATTGGTGTGGGAGTCGCGGCCTGGATCGGCCGGGTCAACTTCGATGCCCCCGTCGTCCCGCGCTTCAGCATCTTGCCGGTGATCGTATTAGGCAGTGTGGTCGTTGCTCTTATCGCCTCTATCCTGCCGATTTCGCTTCTGCGGCGCGTCGAACCCGCTATGATTCTGAGGGGGGAATGAGAGAGTCCGGGGAATTGCAATGATCAAGCTGAAGAACGTCAGCCGTCTCTATCCAGCGCAAGCCGAAAGCGGCGGCGCGATTCGCGCACTCGACAGTTTCACGCTCACGGTTGATCCCGGTGAGTGGGTGGCGGTCATGGGTCCTTCGGGCTCCGGCAAGTCAACGCTGGTGAATCTCATCGGATGCCTCGATCGTCCCAGCTCGGGCGAGATCTGGCTCGACAATCAGAATGTCGCAAACATTTCCGCGGCCGATCTCAATCGCGTACGCGCCGAAAAGATCGGATTCGTCTTCCAGCAGTTCCACCTCATCCCCTACCTCACTGCCGTCGAGAACGTGATGCTGGCCCAATATTTTCACAGCATGACCGACGAGCAGGAAGCGCTCGAAGCGCTCGAACGAGTGGGATTGAAAGCGCGAGCCCACCATCTTCCCTCACAACTCTCCGGAGGCGAACAACAGCGCGTCTGCATCGCGCGAGCCCTGATCAACGATCCCAAGATCGTTCTGGCGGATGAACCCACCGGTAATCTCGATGCCGTGAATGAAGAGATCGTCCTCCGCCTGCTGCGCACGCTTCACCAGCAAGGACGCACCATCGTGATGGTCACGCATGACCCGGTCGTAGCGCGTCTCGCCGACCGGCGAATCGAACTGCACCATGGCAAGATCGCAGCCCAGGAAGTCTTTGCCATGGCGGACGAGGAGCAGTTTGACGAAGTCCTCGAAGAATTATGGGCGCTGGCCGAGCACGGGCAACCCGCCGAGATCGCTTTGATGGAGGTACACGGAGCGCTCCCGGTGAGCATTGCCGTCGAAAAGATGGCCGAGCTAGGACTGGTCACGACCGCAGAGCATCCGCCTGAAACTCACGCACACAAACCCTTCGTGAATCCCTGTCATGACGCGCTGAAGCCCGCGGGCGTTTCGGTGGGCGACGGCAGCATGATTGTGGAATTGACCGATCGTGGACGCCAACGCGCGGCCGACATCATTCGCCGGCACCGCCTGGCAGAACGCCTGTTCACCGATAGTCTCGCCCTCGACAGCGAATCAGAGATCGAACAGCAGGCGTGCAAGTTCGAGCACATCCTCTCGTACGAAGCCACCGACAAGATCTGCACGTTCCTGGGACATCCGAAGACTTGCCCACATGGGGCCGCGATTCCGCCCGGTCCGTGTTGCGGCAAAGGGGTGGGATCCAAGAACGAGTCGCGCGATTCCGTGGCGGCTCCGAGAACCTAGACAGGACTAGCGCTGATTCATTTCCTCTCGACTAAAGCTCTGGCCGGGTCGCACATGCTGAAGACGGTGCATGAGTTTTTCAAACTCTTGTGCGTCGCCAGCGCAGGATGTGTACTGCTCGAGCCACTCGCGAAATGCCGCACTCAGGGTCTTGTGCCGGGACCGCGCAACTTGGCGCGCCTGCTCGATCAGCTTTTCATCTGCGGCAAAAGTCACTTTCTTCATACAGGGTATAGTGTTCACTATTTTCCGGCAGTCTTCAACCGTGTCATGCTAATTGAAGTTCCTGCATCCTTATGAAACGACCTACCATCGGCGTCTTCGATTCCGGCTTTGGCGGCCTGACCGTCCTCAAGGAACTCGTCGCGCTCATCCCGAACGCTGACTATCTCTATTTCGGGGACACCGCCCGGCTGCCCTACGGCTCGAAGTCCGCTGAAACCGTTGCCCGCTACGCGCTGGGGGCGACTCAGTATCTGCAGCAACATGGAGCCGAGATGCTGGTTATCGCCTGCAACACCGCCACTGCCCTCGCCCTGCCGCAGATTCGTGAGGCGAGCAACGTCCCAGTGGAAGGAGTGGTTGAGCCCGGGGCGGAACGCGCCGCAGCTTCGACTCAAGAGAAGAAGGTCGTCGTGATTGGCACCGAAGCCACCGTGAGCAGCCATGCTTACCGGAAGGCCCTCGAAGCCCGCGGAGTCGAGACCCACGAGAAAGCCTGCCCGCTGCTGGTTCCGCTCGTCGAAGAAGGTTGGACCGATCATCCGGTAACAGAGCAGGTTTCCCGTATTTATCTGCAGGAAGCCTTCGCAGACGGATTCTCTTCCGCCGATGTTTTGGTGCTGGGTTGCACGCATTATCCCCTGATCAAACAGGTCTTGCGCCGGACCGCACCGGCACACGTCAAGATCGTCGACTCAGCCGAATCCACCGCGCGCGTGGTTCGTACCCGCCTCGCCGTCGAACCACTGCAAACTGCTCCCGGGGAGGAGCACCGGCACACGCCGCGACTGAAATTCTTCGCTACGGATTCGGTAGAGAAATTTCGCCGGCTGGGTAGCCGATTCCTGGGCCACGCCATCGATGATGTGCAGCACGTCGATCTTAAGGAATAAAAAAGGCCGCGAGAGTCGCGGCCTTTTTATCAGCAATTCGAGAAAAATCAGTACAGGCGGAAGCTCACTTCCACATTGATCTGCACTGCTACCGGCTTTCCGTCTTTCAGCGCCGGTTCAAACTTCCAGTTCTTCACCGCTTCAATGGCTTTCTCGTCCAGACCTAATCCGAGAGTGCGAGCTACGCGAATGTCACGCGGCCTGCCATCGGGACCGACGACCAGCCACAACACGCAGACGCCTTGGAACTTCGCCTTGCGGGCTTCTTCGGAATACTCGGGATCGGGCGCGTACACTGCCCGCGGCGCCGAAACGCCGCCGCCCACGCGGAAAGCGCCGCCACCGATACCGCCACCATGTCCCGGACCTACACCGGGGCCTTCACCGGAACCGACTCCGCCACCATTGCCAGATCCGATACCACCGCCGGAGCCAGTGCCGTTCGAAGGTGGGCCGGACGGAAGGTGCGACATTGGGTCGCCGAGGGTCGGAATGTTCGCCTGTGCCAACTTAATGTCTGGCGGCACCACTACGGTAGGTTCAACCGCCAACTTGGGATTCGGATTACGCACCACAACTGCAGGAGGTGTGATCTGCTGCATGGAAAACTTCGGCAGCTTTCCCTTCGGCGCTTCCAGTTTGTCGCGATCACCGCCGCCTCCGCCACCGCCGGCTACAGTCTTTGAAGGCGGCAACGCGGGAATGTCATCGGGCGCAACTAGAGTGACTGATTCCTGCGGCTTGATGACTTGCTTCACGACCCGTCCGGCAAGAATCGTCCCGCCGATAATAAGAGCCAAAGCCACCATATGGACGATGGTCGAACCCAGTACGCCATTCTTCTTGTAATCGTAGAAGCCCCAAATATCTTTAACCGGGATGGGCTTCGAGGTCAGTACGAGAGGCGCTTGCTTTTTGGGGAAAAGAAAATCGTCGATGTTCTGAAAGAGCGATTTCCAGAGGGGTTCCTCGAAAGTGCTCTTCGACAGCAGCAGATCAAGTTCAGGCTCACCTTGAGCCCCAGAATTCATGCGGGGATTGATGTCGCCAGTTGCCATATTGACCCGACTAGTTCATTTCTTCAGGCGGTCCCACCTGAAACGCTTCGTGTCCCTCGACTGATAAGCAAACGTTGTGCCAAGACGCACATTTCATCGACTGGCTCCTCGATCACCCCGATCTTTTGCGCACAAGGAGCGATTCGGCCAATAGACTCTTCACATTAGATGCGGCCACCCAGCAAATGCGTCTGAGGAAAATTGTACACGCTTTCCGCGAAGTTCTGACAGTGCTTTTCGACGTTCCTCCCCCGCAACCCGTGGATCGCTCCGTAGTCAATGGACGTTCCTCCGCGCCCTCCCTATAATGAAAGAAATCAACTATTTGGGAGAATCTACCCGCGTGCCGCTCGAGCTGAAATCTACCATCAATCTGCCCAAGACTGACTTCCCCATGAAGGCCAACCTGCCGCAGAACGAACCGAAGGTATTGGCCCGTTGGGAAGATATGCGGATTTATGAGCGGATTCGGCAGTCACGAGCGGGGGCTCCTGTCTACCTGCTTCACGATGGCCCCCCCTACGCCAACGGACCGTTACACCTCGGGCACGCCCTGAACAAGAGTTTGAAGGACTTTATCGTCAAGTCCAAGACCATGTCGGGAATGGACGCCCCCTATGTCCCAGGATGGGATTGCCACGGCCTGCCTATCGAGATCAAGGTTGACCAGCAACTGGGCGGCAAGAAGCTGCAGATGAAGCCGCTCGACGTGCGCATGGAATGCCGCAAATACGCGCAGAAGTACCTCGACCTGCAGCGCGAGCAGTTCAAACGCATTGGCGTTTTCGGACGCTGGGATAAGCCATATTCGACCATGGAGCCTCCGTACGAGGCGGTGGTCCTGAAGACTTTTTATGCGTTTTTTGAGAAGAATTTTGTCTATAAGGGGCTGCGCTCGGTGTACTGGTGCATCCATGACCGGACCGCCTTGGCCGAAGCCGAAGTCGAATACGAGAACCACACCAGTCCCACCATCTGGGTGAAGTATGCCTTGAAGGATAACCCCTCTAAGCTCGATCCGGCCTTGGCAGGAAAAAAAGTATTCACAGTGATCTGGACCACTACCCCGTGGACGCTGCCAGCTTCGATGGCGGTGGCTTTTCATCCCAAGGAAGAGTACGTGGCGATCGAATCTGAGGGTGAGGTGTACATCGTTGCCGAGAAATTGGCGAAAGTTTTCGCGGACAAGGTTGGACTCACGGCGCCGCAGACGATCGCGCATTTCCCCGGCCAGAAGCTCGAATATGCCCAGTTCGCGCATCCCTTCCTTGATCGAATGATTCTCGGTGTGCTGGCCGACTACGTCACCATGGATCAGGGCACTGGGGTAGTGCACACCGCTCCTGCACACGGAGCCGACGACTTCAACACCGGTGTGAAGTACAAGATCGAGCTCACCTGCAATGTGGATGCGGCGGGACGCCTTCACAACGGCTTGCCGGAATACGATGGACTGAAAGTGTTCGAGGCCAATGCGCCGATCATCGAGTTGCTGAAGACCCGCGGCGTACTGATGCACCAGGAAAAAGTTGAGCATTCCTATCCACACTGCTGGCGCTGTCACAACCCGATCATTTTCCGGGCGACCGAGCAGTGGTTCATCTCGATGGAAACGCCGATGGAAGGTAGCGGCACGCTGCGCAGCCGTACGCTCGACGAAATCAAGAAAGTGAAGTGGGATCCTGCCTGGGGCGAAGAGCGCATCTCGAACATGATCGCGACGCGGCCCGACTGGTGCATTTCTCGCCAGCGCGTGTGGGGCGTGCCGATCGCCGTGTTTCTGTGCGAGGGATGCGGCACGCCGCTGAACGATCCTGCGGTCAGCAAGAAGGTTGTGGAACTCTTCGGCAGACTCGGTGCCGATGCGTGGTACACACCTGAGGCTGACACGATTCTGCCTCCGGGGACCGAGTGTCCGGGTTGCGGAGGATCTAGCTTCAAGAAGGAAACCGACATCATCGATGTCTGGTTCGAGTCAGGATCGAGCTACCTCGCTGTGCAAGCGGAGGAAGGTTACCCTTGGCCGTCGGATCTCTATCTCGAAGGCGGGGACCAGTATCGCGGATGGTTCCATTCTTCCCTTCTCTGCGCCATGGGAGCGCGAGGAACGGCTCCCTATGCGATGGTGTCAACGAACGGTTGGACCCTCGACGAACAGGGTCGCGCCATGTCGAAATCGCTCGGAAACACGGTCGACCCCGTGGACATCGCCAAGCGCATGGGTGGAGAGATCGTTCGCCTGTGGGTCGCCTCAGTAGATTTCCGCGAAGACGTCGCCTGCTCGGAACATCTGATGCAACGCGTCGCCGAGAATTACAGAAAGATCCGAAACACGTTTCGCTACATTCTTGGAAACCTCTACGACTTCGACCCGGCGCGCGATGCCGTACCTTTCGCGGAAATGCACGGGATCGATCAATACATGCTGCGCCAGACCGCGGCGATGGCGGCCGACGTCATTCGCTGGTATGACGAACTTGGCTTCCACAAGATCTACCATCGCGTGAATCATTTCTGCGTGGTGGAGTTAAGCGCGTTTTATTTCGACGTGCTCAAAGACCGGCTTTACACCTCGGCGCCGAAGTCGCTGGCGCGCCGCTCGGCTCAGACCGCGATCTGGCAGATCGGAGAGGCTCTCGCTCGCCTGCTAGCGCCAATCATGACTTTCACCTGCGAAGAGTTCTGGCCCTATCTTCCGCAGGTCGTAGCGCGGTCGGAAAGCGTCCATCTGTCGAAGTTTCCCGCAGCATCGGAGATTCTCGGTGGTGAGGCTGTCGCAGATGATCCCAAGCAACTTGAAGACTGGACGGCTTTGCGCGCCATCCGCGACGAGGTTTTGAAAGCCCTGGAAGAAGCGCGCAACCAGAAACTGATTGGCGCCGGTCTGGAAGCGCAGGTCAAAGTGACTGCGGGAGAGCCATCATACTCCGTCCTCGCCCGCTATGCGGATCAGCTTCGTTACGTCTTCATCGTCTCTTCGGTGATCCTCGAAAAGGGCGCATCGGGAAACGGAAGCAGCGGCATCAATGTCGAGGTCAGCAAGGCGCCAGGTCTGAAGTGCGAGCGTTGCTATAACTACTCGACCCACGTTGGAGAAGACACGAACTATCCAACGGTGTGTGAGCGTTGCAGCGCGGTTTTGAAAGAACTTGAGGAGAGCGGCGTTCGTTAATCGGGAGCACCCTGTGCACCGGCATCCGAATCTAACCACTATCTGGAATGATTGATTTTCACGGTATGCGTAAGTTTCATTTTTTGATCGCCCTCTTCGTCCTGTTGCTCGACCGGGCGACGAAGTGGGTGATTGCGAATCATCTTGCCCTGCACGCCAGTATCCAGGTGATCCCCAATTTCTTTCGCATCACGCACGTCGAGAACCGGGGCGCGGCGTTCGGCTTATTCGCCGATTCTCCTTCGCAATGGAAGATCGGGATGCTGGTGCTGTTCTCGGTAGTCGCACTGGTGATCGTTTCGACGCTGCTTTGGCGCAATAGCCACACGATGTCGACCACCGGGGTAGGCCTGTCCCTGATCCTGGGAGGCGCGCTGGGGAATCTTTGGGATCGCCTGGTCAGTGGGAAGGTCGTCGATTTTCTTTTGTTCTACGTGGGCCAATATCAATGGCCGGCGTTCAATGTGGCCGATAGCGCCATTGTGATCGGCGCAGGACTGCTGGTCTTCGAAATCCTCTTCAGCAAAACGCCACAAGAAACCTCAGCGTAAGAAGATTTGGTAATTCTGTAATCGGGTAATTTTATAATTTAAGGACCAACTGCTCAGGGGGTTCCGTAGAGCTGTTTATAGACATTCGCGTTGCGCACGATGGCCTGGACATACTCGCGGGTCTCAGTGAACGGAATCGACTCAACGAACTCCGGCACATCGCGATATTTACCCTGCCCCATCCAATCCTGCACCCGATCGGATCCGGCGTTATAGGCAGCCAGCGCGTACTCGAAGGCGCCAAACTTGTCGACCATGGCTCGGAAATACTTAGTGCCCAACTGCATGTTTACCGACGGAGTAAATAATTGCTGGGCTGAGTAATGCTTGAGCTTCTCCTGCTTGGCGACGCCTTTGCCGACTTTTGGCAGGAGTTGCATCAGTCCGACCGCATCTTTGCGCGACACCGCGTTGGGATTGAACTCGGACTCTTGCCGGATGAGCGACGCTACCAGATAAGGGTCGAGCGCGTTGTCGGAAGAGAAACGCTTCAGGTCGGTCCAATAAGGCTTGGGAAACAGACCTTCCCAGTACGGACGCGGCAAGCTGGCGAGGTCGATGGCAAAGTAATTCGGAACCGCGCGTTTCAAAGTCTCGACCGCGACATCGAAGCGTCCCACGTCCTGGTACATGCGCGCGATCTCAGGGGCGAGCCAGTTCCCTTTTTCTTCTGCAGCCGCAGCCTGCAACTCTTTCACCGAGAAATCGAGGAGTGCGCCGTTCTCTAGCAACTCGGCTTTCTGCACTCGCAGGTTGTCGGTCGGAACAGGATCCTGAACCACTTTTCCCGTGGAATTGAGCGGTGGAATTCGATCGAGCAAGGCAAGATGTGGAGGCTCGGCTTCGCTCTTGATTTTGCTCAGGCGTTGCCGCGCCAACTCGCCGTAATAGTAATTGCGGAAGCGAGCTGAAATCTTCGTGTAGTAGGCCTGCGCGGTGGGAAGATCATTGTCCTCTTCAGCGAGTCTTCCCCGCCAATACAGAGCTGCCGGAATTTCTCCGGACTCAGGATAAATCGCGATCTGCTTTTCGAATCCCGCCTTCGCGTCGTCGTTCCTCCCCTGCCGCAGACTCAGCCACGTCGCCTTCCAATGCGCATACGAGGCTTTTACACCGTTTGGGAAGCGGGCTTGCAGTTCGCGGAAGGAATCAATCGCCTTGTCGTAGTCGTGTCGTAGCAAGTAGATGTTTCCCGCCGAAAGCAGTGCCTGCTCAAGCCAAGGCGACGTGGGAGAGGCCTGTCGAAGTTGATCAAGATACTGCAGGAAGCTGTTGTCGTCGTCCGAGGAGCGGGCGATCTCTCCGAGATTGAATAAGCGCTCGGCGTTGATCTCCGGTGTCGGGCTCGAGATCGAGTCCAGAATTTTCTTCGCTTCTTTCCCTTGTCCTGCATGCCGCAAATTCGCGGCAATCGCCAGCTGAATCGACGGTTTATCGGCGGCACTTACCTCATCGAGCAGATCGCGGTATTCGTTTGCCGCGTCGACGTAGCGCTTGCCTTTCGCCAGAAGATCGGCGCGAGTCCGGCGATCCGTGAGCAGCGGCGGAGCGAGCGTTCCAGCCGCGCCCAACTTTCTCAGTTCAGTGTCGGCGGTGGTGGATTCTCCGCTCAGCGGAAAATTAAAATACAGATTGCGAAAGATTGTGACCGCTTTCGCATTTTGCCCGGCGCCTTCGTACGCGCGCCCCAATGCGAGTTCGAGATCGACGCGGGTCGGCTGTCTTTCTTTTTCGAGAACGTCAATCGCTTCCTGCGGGCGCGCCTCGCTGAGCAAGGCGTTCGCATATAGCACGTGCGCATCGCGAATCAACAAGGATTCAGGATAAGTCTTGTCAAACTCCCCAAGGGTGGCAATTGCTTCCGCCGTTCGTCCCGTCTGGAAATAAGCGTTGCCCAGGTAGTAATTCACGTAGTCGCCGATGTCGCCGGCGTGCAACTTCGCGCGATTCAACGGATCGACGGCCTTGGCGAAGTCACGATCGAGAGTGTGCGCGTATCCCAGCACGAGCCAAGCCAGCGCGCCTGCGTCTTCTTTGGCGTGGCGGCTGGCATAAGATTCGACTCCTGCATAGCCAGCCGGAGTGCGATCCTGCAAAAGTTGCCGTGCCATCGGCTTCAAGCTTGCGGAGGAGACGAAAGCCTGACGCATGCGCTGCAAGCGCGGAGAGGATCGCTTTTTCTTTTGCGCTGTGGTGGGTTTTTTCTTGGCGACAGGCTTCTTTGATGCCGGTTGGCTATCGCTCGAGGAAGTCGGGGTCGGGGAAGTTTGCGCCGTCAGAGCGCAATTGCTCCCTAGCAGCGCCAGGATCAAAACGGAAATCAGTTGCCGACGAAGTAGTACCACGCTTCTCGTATTATCGCCGAAAATTGGCGCCCATGATGGAAATGTCGTCTTCCGCAAGGCTGCGGACGAGTTCACTGCTGAAATAGTCGGCGCTGGCTGCCGCCGTGTTGCCATATCGCTTGGTGTAGGTCGAGCGGCTTTTCTCGATGTCTTCTTTCAAACGATCGTACAAATCTTTATTTTTGCGTCCTTCGGAAACCTTGACCTGGTTGTAGAGCTTGATCTCATCCACCAGCAGGCGGGCGAAGCGCTGCGCCTTGCGGTGAGTATCGGCGTCTTCTGGCGAGAGATGCGCAAAGGCATCTTTTGCCACTGCTGGTGCGGCTGCAGCAGCAGCAACGGCGACTGGCTCAGGTTCGGCTTCGGGCTGCGGCTGTTCGACTACAGGCGGCCTCGCAGCGTGCATCGGAGCATGTCCTGCGAAGGGGTCGGAGAAAGACGAGACAGACTGCGCGGGTGCTGGCGGCGCTTCCGCTCGCTCCACCGGCGGTTCGGCGCTCCCGTCTTTCTGAGCCTGCTTGCGGAGCGAAATCACCTCGAGCCATGCGCTGGTCGAAGTGACGAGCACTTCGAGAGCTGCATCATCCGTGGGATTCTCAGATGACCCCGAGTCAGCGTAGATCAGCGCCGCAACTTTATCCTTCAACAGCAGCGGCAACACGATATTGCGATCCTGAGCAGGCGCGCCCATGTGGGCGATGAACTCCGAGTCCATGTCGTCGGTCGTTCCCGTATAGGTGAGCCGCGATTGCAGGGTGCGGGCGGCAACCCCCTTAACCACATCGAGGGCAAAATTCTTCACTCCGTCGTTATTGGCGAAGCCGCGTCCTTCCCATCCCGTAGCCGCACCGCCTTTGACAACGAATAGCGCAGCCCGACCGCAGTATTGGCTGGTTCCGTCTAGAAGTCCGCGCAAAATTTCCTTTTGATTGCTCCCGGCATGGATGGCCGAGATCGACTTGAGTAGATCGGCCGGAGCGTTGTTGGCAACAGCTGGGGCGCTGGCCGCAGCGGTGAGTTGTGGGCCAATTTCCTGAAGAATCCGGCCTACCAGATCTTCGCGAATCTCGGGAAGATGCTTCTCGAGCACCTCAGAAACCGCCGATTCGACCATCTGCTTGAGCCGATTCTTGTCAGCCATTGCCACCCGTCCCCATGAACGTGGGCGCCAAAGCGTCCCACTGCGATCTTGGTCCCTAAACTTTGATTATATGGTACTTAAATGCACGCGTCGCTGGCCGTTGGTCGTAGGACTAAAGGTATCAGGATGGGCACCCTCACCCTGCCACGGCCGTATTTATAGCAAACCGGAAGCAGAAGGGGACGTCAAAACAATTACGCGTAAAGGCGGTTACCAAGTAGAATACTGGTTCCGTCTGCGCCGCGTTGACTGGAAAATTGTTGCATCGGACTAACAATGAGTGCCATCCAACCAAAAGTAGGTGAGCCCGTCAGTGACGAACTGGCGCTGGTTCAGGCAGCCAAAGGCGGCGACGTCGGAGCCTTCGAAGAGTTGGTCCGGCGTTACGATCGGAACGTATTCCGCATTGCACAGCACATCACGCAGAATCGTGAAGATGCTGAAGATGTGGTGCAAGACGCGTTCCTGAAAGCTTACGGAAACCTGCATCAGTTCCAAGGCCAGTCGAAGTTTTACACCTGGCTGGTGCGTATTGCGGTGAACGAGGCGCTGATGAAGTTGCGGCGCCGTCGCCCCGAGCGCACGGTTTCACTGGACGAAGACGTCAAGACCGAGGACGATTCCCTTCCGCGGGAAGTTGCGGATTGGAGCCCCAACCCGGAGCAGCAGTATAGCCAGGCCGAGTTGCGGGACATCTTGACTCGCACGATTCAAGGCCTTCCTCCCAGTTTCAGGACGGTATTTGTCCTGCGGGATGTGGAGGGTTTGTCGACCGAAGAAACGGCGGATGCTCTTGACTTGAGCATTCCCGCGGTCAAATCGAGGCTGCTGCGGGCTCGGCTGCAGCTTCGAGAGCGGCTCAGCCGTTACTTCCAGAAACGTGAGAGCGGAGATGCGAAACAGTGAAATGCTCTGAATTTTTGCAAGAGCTAACCAATTACTTAGACGGCGCGATCGACGCCCGTACCAAGGCGGAACTCGAGGATCATTTGGCCTGGTGCCATAACTGCTACGTCGTCTGCGATACCACCAAGAAGACCATCGAGATCTACCGCGACTCGCAGCTTTACGAACTGCCTGACGATCTCCGCACCAGATTGCGCTCGGCCATCATGTCGAAGTGTCAATCGCGAAAAAAGCCGGGGCCCGAGACAGTCTAGCTCGGGCTCGCTTCAGCCTGAATTTCTAGAAAACCTGTCATCCGATAAGGAGCCTTCTGACTCCATACTCACCAGCTTAGGTCGTCTAACACCAATTTCCCCAATAAGTTGCTGCAGACGACACTCCGCCGGCATCATCTATCACGTTTGTACTTGTCGAACCTTTTGGACGGGTGTTGAATCTAAGTAATTAAGTTTGGGGAAGTCCTGGGAACGGGCGGAAGTTGCGGCCTGGCTGTTGGGAGGAATTATGATCGCGAAGTTGCTCAATACCTTCTTCGGTTGCTGGCATAACAACTATAGCTTTCCTATTACTGTTCGTGGAGCAGCCCGTCGGACCAAGGCAGCTTCTCTCACCGGCACTTATGTAGTCTGCCTCGATTGTGGCAAGGAATTCCCTTACGACTGGCAAGAGATGAAGGTAGTGGACCCCACGACTCAAGCGAGCGGGCGGGTCGCTTCTCTGGCTACCAAAGAAGCCGCGTAAATCTCACTGGCAAGTTTAGAGGCCACGAGTACAGCTCGTGGCCTTTCTGTGTTTATTCGCGGCTTACCTTCAGAGGTGGTCGGATCAATGACGGTCTTTATCTCGGAAATACGGTTTGCGGGGAAGCCTCCCTGCCTCGCGTGTTCACGAATCGAAGTTTCGCTTTCGGCGATGTATACGCAGTAGATCTTGTCACCCGTTACGTAACTCTGCACCCACTGGATGTTCGGTCCCATGGCTCGTAGAACGGAACATGATTTCTGAGAAATGCCTTGCAATTGGTCAGGGCTCAACGAACCGGCGTTCGGAATTTCCCGCTCAATCAAGAACTTTGGCATGAATTGTTTCCTTGTCGGGTGAGTTTGCGCCTTGAAGAAAATACCCTTCCGCCTTTGTTTCCGTCAAAACAAAACCGGCAGCCGAAGCCGCCGGTTATAGCAAGATTAGTAGCAGACCCTAGTTGTTGTTGTCGTCGGGACGCCGCTTGAGCGTCGGATGATCGTCGCCGGGGGCAGACTGGCCATCCTGGCTGGTCTTGTCGGTCGTCGATGTGCGGCGCAGACTGGGCTTGTTGTTATCCTTCTGCTCCAGGACCTTGTGGCGGTTCTCGATGGCCGCCAGCCGCGATTTCACATCGTTAAACTCAGAGGTAGTGACGATGTATTGAGGCCGCGCGGGAAGAATCTGCGAAATCTCTTCTTGCGATTTTTCAATCCGGTCTGGAGTTTGCGGATGCGTCGAGAACGCCTTCGAAAGCGTGCCCGGCTTCTTCTTCTCCTGTGCCTGCACCTTTTCAAAGAAGCTGATGAAGGCCTGGGGATCGTATCCCGACTTGTACATGTATTGCAGGCCGAGATAGTCGGCTTCTGACTCGAAGTTGCGCGAGAATTTGAGGAACGTCATCGGAAGTGCCAGACCGGCCGCCTCGTACCCCGCATAACCGATCCCACCGCCCACGAAGATGAGCGGAATCGAAGCCATGTTCATGATGTTGCCGCGAGTATTCTCGCGAGCCGCATGGCAAGCGGCTACGTGCGCGATCTCATGCGACATCACGCCGGCCAGCTCCGCTTCTTCGTCCGCCGCCAGAATCAACCCCGAATTCACATAGAAGAACCCGCCAGGAAGCGCAAAGGCGTTGATTTCGTCGGAATCGATGACCTTGATGGTGAAAGGGACTTGCGAATCGGAGTTGCGCACCAGGTTCTGACCCAGGCGGTTGACATACTCCGTGACTACCGGATCCTGCACCATCTTCGCGCTTGACTCGACCTGCTGCGAATAGGCCTTACCCATCGCAATCTGTTTCTCGACGCTGTACCAGTTTCCGAATCCGCGATTGCAACCGACGTTGCGGTTGCCGACGGCTTCCACATCGGTCTTTCCGCCATCGTGTTTTACTTTGTCGGGATCGGCGGGTTGAACGGTCGGGGGTTGCGATTGCGCATTGCTGGTGCTGTCATCGGGTTGGCCGCTCGACTTGTTGTCGGCTGAAAAACTGAAGGGCGCTGCGAACAAGATCAGCGCGACCGCTACCGCTGTGATTCGGAACTTCATGACCGCTCCCTTTCCCGTCCTAACCGGCGGGCCTAATCGCGATTATAGCCCTGCTAGGGACACGTTCCCCGGGATTTCTCTGTTCAGTTGGACGCAGAAAGAGACCCCGGGGTTACCCTCCATGTATTTTGATTATGCGTGAACCCCTGGGTGCAATACCCGCAAACGGCTCATCCGCTCTTTTCGGCCTCTCTTGGGGCCCCGAACCTAAGCTGTTTCGCTTGAACCACATCCCGGGTGTAACATGACCTGTTTCCCTAAAACCGGAGGTGCTCATTGCTGGATCGCCGCGGTTTCCTTGCCAGTTCGGCCGCAGTGGCTGCGGGTGTTGCATTTCGCAATCCCCTGTTTGCGCAGTTGGAGAAGGCCCCTGCCTCCCTTCCCGACGCGAAACTGTTCGACCAAAATCATGATGCCTATTGGGACGAACTGCGTAAGCAATTCCTGATTCCCGAAGACGAGATTTACCTCAACAACGGCACCGTTGGATCCAGCCCTGCGCCAGTTTTGGGCGCCATTTTCGATGCTTACAACCAGACTGAGAAGATGGACCAGCAGGATCCCGAAGACTATCCAATCTGGGGATATGCCGCCTGGAACGAGTTTCGAGATCCCTTGGCGGAGTTTGTCGGGTGCCATCGCGACGAGATTGCGCTGGTGCGGAATGCAACTGAAGGCAATAGCTACATCGCTAACGGTATCGATATGAAGGCGGGCGATGAAGTGCTGATGACCGATCAGGAGCATCCCGGCGGCGAGCAACCCTGGCAGCTCAAAGCCAAGCGCTATGGGATTGTGGTCAAAAAAGTGACGCTGCCGAAACCAGTGGAGAACCCTGGCCAGGTGCTAAATCTTTTCGATCAGGCAATCACACCGCGCACCCGCGTGATTTTCTTCAGCCACATCACCACCGTCACGGGAGTCGTGCTGCCGGCGAAAGACCTGTGCGACCTGGCGCGATCCAAAGGCATTCTCTCTGCAGTCGATGGAGCTCACGTTCCCGGCATGATGCAGCTTGATCTGTCGAGCGTGCACTGCGATCTCTATTCAGCGAGTCCGCACAAGTGGCTGCAGGCACCCAAAGGTTCGGGCTTCCTCTATGTGCGGAACGAAGTCATCGACCGGATGTGGAACACCATCGCGACCGAAGGTTGGGACGAGCCGCAGCTTCGCGCCGAGCGTTTCCAGCGCATCGGGTCGTCGAACGTCCCATCGCTTTGCGGTTTACGCGCAGCAATTCAGCTGGCGAATCAGATTGGCATGGCGCGGATCGAACAGCGTCACCGCGAGCTCGGCAACTACATGCTGGCGGAGATGACCAAGCGCGGCGCCGAGTCCTGGACGTCCCCTGATCCGAAAATGCGTTGTGCGATCACCACCGTGAATGTTCCTCCTATCCATCGCATGGATCTCGAAAACTGGATGTGGAAGACGCAAAAGATTCGCATTCGCGGTGGAGAGCCCTCGAAGCTGAGGTTGTCGACGCCGTACTACCTGCGAAAGAAAGATATTGATCGCTTTCTGGAAAAGTTTGATGATTACAAGAAGCTCAACAAACTGGCATGACGAAGGCAGATGGCTGCTTTCCGCAAGAAGTTACGCTCTTTTCTACTTAGCATGCTGTACACACTTTGCATTGGGAGAATAACCATGCGGTGGCCGATTGTGTGCACACTCGTATTTTCTGCCTTGATCCTTCCGAACCTCGTACTCGCCCAGACCGATGCCAACGCCAGCACCGCAGTTTGCACTTTTACCGACGACAAGCAGATGAGCGTTCGCTACAACCCCGCGAAAGTTGGGAAGGACGACGCCGCCAACGGAAAGATCTGGATGCCCGGTAATTCCCCAATGGATATCTTCACCGAAACCACTCTTACCTTGAACAACGTCGACATTCCTACGGGCGCGTACCGCTTGTATTTCATCCCCGCGAAAGACACGTGGACCATAATTGTCAGCAAGAACGTCAGCGCCAACACGGCCTACGACGACAAACAAGACCTGGTGCGCGCTCCCATGCAGAGCGGGAAATTGCCGCAAGCCGTACCGGAAGTCTCAGTTTACTTCGGGCACATCGCGGCTAAAACTTGCGACATGCGGGTCGATGTCGGCAAGATGCGGGTGTGGGTGGATTTCGGGGAGAAGTAGGTCCGCGATGCTCGAGCCCTGGAGGGCCGCCTGCCAACAGCCCGGCGTTTCAACGCTGGGGAAAATGAAGAAAGCAAGATTAGACGCTTGATGCATTGGCAGCGCACGCACGCGGGCGAGGGCGCCCGCGCCACACGAACTCAGTCGTAGTACTCCAACCCCAGGTGCGTGATCAGCTCTTCGCCCTTCAGGTGTCGGAACGTGTTCTTCAGCTTCATCGACTGAATGAACAGATCGTGCTCGGGATAAAGCCCCGGCGCAACCATCGGCGACTTGAAGTAGAAGCTCAACCACTCCTGAATGCCGATGCCGCGGAGCTCGGAAGTCCGCTGCGCTAGATCGAGGAATAGCACGAGATCGAGCACAATCGGCGCCGCGAGAATCGAATCGCGGCACAGGAAATCAACTTTGATCTGCATCGGATAGCCCAGCCATCCGAAGATGTCGATGTTGTCCCAACCCTCTTTGTTATCACCGCGTGGAGGGTAATAGTTTATGCGAACCTTGTGGGTGAAATTGCCGTAAAGTTCGGGGTAAAGCTCTGGCTGCAGGATGTGCTCGAGCACCGAGAGCTTCGACTCCTCTTTGGTCTTGAAAGAGCCGGGATCGTCGAGCACTTCCCCGTCGCGATTGCCCAGAATGTTGGTCGAGAACCATCCGTTTAATCCGATCATGCGCGCTTTGAAGCCGGGCGCGAGGATGGTCTTGATCAACGTCTGTCCGGTCTTGAAGTCTTTGCCGCAAACTGGAGCTTCATTCTGCCGCGACAGCTCGAGCATCGCCGGAATGTCGACGGTCAGGTTTGGCGCTCCATTGGCGAAGGGCACGCCCTCCATCAGCGAGGCGTAGGCGTAGATCATCGAGGGCGCAATGTTCTCGTCGTTCTGCGTAAGCGCTTTCTCGAACGACTTCACGGTCTGGTGCGCGGCAGTCGGGACGATGAACGATTCAGTCGATCCACACCAGATGGTGATCAGGCGGCTCGCGCCTGAGGTTTTCTTGAACTTGCGAATATCGTCGCGGACCTGTTCGGCCAGGTCCATCTTGTTCTTGCCCTTCTTAACGTTGGGTCCGTCGATCTTCTTGACATAGTTGTGATCGAAGACGGCCTTCTGCGGCTTAATCGTGCTCAGGAATGGCTTCACCTGGTCGAGAAGTTCTTTCTCAAGCACGCCGGCTTTGCGCGCGGCGGTGTACATGTCGTCTTCGAAGATGTCCCATCCGGTGAAGACCAGGTCATTCAGACCGGCCAGCGGAACGAACTCTTTGATCATCGGGGAGCGTGCGTCGGTGCGGCGTCCCAGACGGACGGTGCCCATCTGGGTCAAGGATCCGATCGGCTTCGCCAGGCCCTTGCGCACGGCTTCCACGCCAGCGACGAAGGTCGTAGCCACGGCGCCCATGCCGGGGATCATGACGCCCAGCTTGCCTTTGGGCTTTTGCAGTTCGTTATCAGTCTGGGGTTTGCTGTCCCGTTTTCACACTTTGCCGCTTGGCCATTTTGTTTAGGCTGCTTCCTTATGAGTTTTCTGGGATGTATGCAAACAGTTATGTTCTCGTACTGCGCAATGATTTGCAACTCATAGAAGCTAAATGCGCAAGATGGAACGTCAATGGCGTCTAGCGAGCATTGGTTGGCGAATGGACATTCATGACGTCGTCCTGAACCCAGAGGGCGAAGGATCTGGCGTGCAGTGAAAGCGCCGTCACTGCACGCAAGATCCCTCGCTCCGCTTCGGGATGACGTCAGCCTCGGGAGCGTTTCTACTTTGCGTCCATCTCAACCGCCTTCACCGGCAAATCCCAGTGTGCCTCAAGAATCTCGAACCTTCGCTGTTCTTCGCGTTCATAGGTTTCCTGATCGGGCCACAGTGTCTTCTTAATCTCGGTCTCGTCGAAAGCATCGTTCGCAACCGAGGCGTTCTTAAAGACGATCGTGACGCGGTAATCCCAACGTCCATCTTCCGTGGTGTGGTATCGCGGCTGATCGACCCAGACTTTCAACATGCGCCCCAGTTCGACTTCTTTCTTCAGCAGCGGGTAGTGATTCTTTTTGAAGAGCCGCAGGAACTCGTCGGCGTGCCCCCACTTGGCCTTGTAGTAGTACTCAACCACGAAGGGCTTGTCGGAACCGCTGACGGCGGACTGAGCGAAAGCGCCGGTCGAGGCGAAGAGTAGCGCGATGGCGATGTAGCGCAGCAGACTTTTCACGCGAAGCTCCTGAATGTGGAATGCCTGCTTGTACACCAAGCGGCGCGCTGTTGCAAAGTGGTGGCACGTCCCGCTGGCAGCGATGGAATCTATTTCCATCTGGGATCCGGGCGTATCACAAGAAATAGTTCGGCACTAGACGGGACGAACAAGGCACGGCCCGATCTCAATATCACCGTGGCCGGCGGGACGCCGGCGCTACTAACCCTGATCTTTTAGTTTCAGCTTCGATTTGTTGTCTTCCAAGAACTCGCGCAATTTATCGGCCGCCTCGAGCAACCGTGTCCACTGTTCGTAGTACAGCGTGACCGGAAAGCGGCCCAGGCCATAAACACTGACTCCGCCCTTTTCGCTTACTCGGAATTCCATGCTTCCACTGCGTTTCGGACCAGCTTTCTCCAGTTCTGCCAGTCGCGCTTTCAGTTCTTCATAAGTCGGTTCTGCCATGATGACCTCGTAAGATGACGTTGGACTTCCATCATAGGGGTTGGCGGCAACATCCGTCGAGTTCACTCGTCACACGGAAGGCGGAGGGTTCTCAAACGGTCCACAATCGAGATCGGGACTCCGGGCTGGGCGAAGGATCTGGCGCGGAGCGGCATGGCTCAAGTGTGCTGCACGGCAGATCCCTCCTTCTTCGCTTCGCTCAGGGCCGGGATGACGTCTTTATGGAAGATGAGCGAGCAGGGTTACAATCTCGCGCGCAGCAGGCTGATGATGTCGTCGGAAGTGATCACACCCGTCAGCTTGTGATTGTCATCAACTACGGGCAAGGCCATGAGGTTGTATTTATCGAAGAGTTCCGCGACTTCTCTTTCGTCGACGCCGGCATGGGTCGAGATAAGCGGGTCCATTACCAGCGCCAACAGCGGAGTATTGGATTGCGCCAGCACCAGCTTGGCCAAGGGCACGGCACCGGCGAGGGTGCCGTGCGAATCGACCAGATAGACGGTGCTCACGGTTTCGACTCCACCCTCGAAATGCCGCAGGGCTTCAATGGCATCGTCCGCCGTAGCGGTTACGGGCAAGGCGATGTAAGCCGTATTCATGCGGCCGGCAGCCGTGTCCTCTTTGAACTCCAGCAACTCGACAACTTCGTCGCGCTCGGCGGGCGCCATCTCTTGCAGGATTTCGCTGGTCCGCTCCTCTGGCAGATCGGCGAGCATGTCGGCGGCCGCGTCCGGCTGCATCTCCTCAACGATTTCCGCGACGCGCTCGGAATCGAGAGACTCGATAATTGCCTTCTGCACCTTGGGCTCGACTTCTTCGAGGGCCTCGGCCGCAACCTCTTCGTCGAGAGTCTCGAAGACTGCCTCGCGCTCGTCGGGTGCGAGTTCTTCGACAATGTCGGCAATGTCTGCCGGATGCAGTCGAGCGAGGCGCTCGTGCGAAATCTTGAGCTTCACCCGCCGCGCCGGATCGGTTTCAATCAGATCGACGAAGTCCCACGGAATGGTTCGCGGGGGAATCTTGCGGAGGAGAGCCTGCAAAGCCAGCAGAGGAACAACTCCCTTTAACAGACGGCGTACAGCACCGCGCGCGCCCACGTCGACCGATCCCACCCTGAGCACCGGACGACTATTGCTCATGTCCTGATGAAGGTCGACGTCGTTCACACGCACGACTTTTCTTCCGAAGACGTCGATCACCTGCTGGTCGAGCAGATCCCTTTCCAGAAAGAACAGACCTTCGGACGGCTCCTTGGCTGCCCATTCCGAGGCTGAAGAGGTCGTACGAATTCCCCCGTTAATCGAGCTGACAGAGGAGGACGGCAGCATGCGATCCCCCTGCCCGGTACGCACCACGAACATGGCAATACGGGCGCGGTCTTCTTGCGGCGCCAGCACTACTTCGCGCACCCGTCCACAGCGTCCCGCGGCGTCAAACACGGGAGAGCCAAGTAATTCGGTAAGGGCGACCATGGCCATGGCATTCTGAGAATACCCAACTGTGGTGTTGGAATCCACAACGGTTTGGATGTTTTCGTGACCTTCGGTGTCTAAAAAGAACAGGCGTGAAAAACGTTCGGGCAAAAGTGTGACTGGCGGTTCGCGTTGACTTTTCCACATGGGAAATGCACACTATCGGATTCGCTTAAACGGACGGTTCTTTTCGCACTCCAGTTCTGACCGCCCCGTTGAGCGAGGGTCTGCACTTCTAACTTTCGCCATGACCGAAAACCGGGTCTCCTACACCATGGATTCGACGCTGGAGACTGTCGACAGCGCCGAGCAAGCAGCCAACCGCATGGCGGTGGAAGCCGGTTTTGATGAAGAAGAGGTCATGCGGATCTCGATGGCGGTGCGGGAGGCGGCGGTGAACGCCGTGCTCCATGGCAACGCCTATGATCCCGGCAAGAAGGTGAAATTCGATTTCGTCAGGACTAGTCAGGATCTGGTGATTACGATCCGCGACCAAGGCAAGGGGCTGGACCCGAACAAGATTCCCGACCCGTTGGCGCCTGAGAATCTGATGAAGACCTCGGGACGGGGCATTTTTCTTATCCGCTCGTTCATGGATGAGGTAGAAATCAACCCCTCCCAGACGGGCACCGAAATTAAATTGATCAAACACGTCCACGGCTCAGCCGAGGGCAAGGAGGCTTCCCAGTGAGCATGAAGACCAGTACTCGTCAGGTGGATGGTGTAACCATTGTGGATTGCAGCGGCCGTATTACGCTGGGTGAGGGCAGCGTGATTTTGCGCGACACCGTTCGCGACCTGCTCTCCAAGGGACAGAAGAAGATTCTGTTGAACCTTGGCGACGTCAACTATATCGATAGCTCAGGCATCGGCGAACTGGTGAGCGCGTTCACCACCGTTCGCAACCAGGGCGGAGAATTAAAGCTCCTGAATCTCACCAAGAAAGTCCACGATCTGCTGCAGATCACCAAGCTCTACACTGTCTTTGATGTGAAAGACGATGAAGCCGGCGCGGTGAAGGCCTTCGCAACGAAATAGTCGTTGGTCTGAGGTCGTTGGTCGTTGGTTAAAACCTGGCGGGTCGGACTGTGCGTCCGGCCTGCGTCCACTGCGCCGCCCCGAAGCATTCCCAAAGCGTTGACGTCATCCTGATCCCGAAAAGGCAAAGGATCTGATTCGCGGCGCACTAGGGAGTTACTTTTCGCGGACGCCAGATGTCCAGTCCCTGTGCCCCCAAACTCAACATGGCTAGCGATGGCCCCGCTTCTTTGGGTACAGCCTCGAGGCTCGGTTCAGGTGAAGTTGGGCCTCGATCACCCGCTTTGATCGCCATGTTCGGCGTGGTCTCGTAAGCGTAGCCGGTGAGCATTGCGGTGATGAGATTGCCCTTCAGACTCGCGGAGATACGTGCCCATCCATAGTGGACCTGCCCGTTAACGCTGAACTGGAGAGCAAGAAATTTGTCCGTGGCCCTGCCGAAGGCGCCATGCGGATAGCATTGGAACAAACACACACCAGACGCCATTACAGCAGGAGCGCCCTGGACGTTGACGAACCCCTTCGGAGAGTTCGGGCCGATCGACCAACTGACGGGTGCGGCCCACGCGTGCAAGCGAGTGTAAAGAGTTTCTCCGATCACTTTTGCCGAGCTGTTTCCTCCACCCCGCACTGTCAGCTTCTGATAATAGAAGGAGGAAGAACCCACGGAGTAGTTGCGCAAAGCGAAATCGGCAATGCCATCGTGGTTCAGGTCGATGTTGAGCGAACCGTGGGTTAGTGTGAGATTGGCCTTGGTGTACACAATAGACGCGTTCGCCGAGGGCGTGAGCGCTGCGACACCGGCGGCTCCGAAGGCGTAGGCGAGCCATCTTTGTTCCAGACGAGCCAGGCGCTCGGGCGAAGAATTGTGAGTTGACTGCTTTCGGTGCAACGAGACAGGAATTTCCATCGCAGCTCCCGTTTGAAGCGGCTCTCTGCCGCTGAATTTCGATGGGTCCCGGGGCCGATAAAGAACTAGTGGCGAGAGATGCTATCCCAGACCTCTCAAGCTTTCAATCAGGGTCGAAAGTAAGGGGGCGCGTCTATCACATCGATCGTCGCCAGCCGTCACATCCTGCGGCATTTCTCTGGGATGAGACTGTATTCGTGGCTCTGCGACTGATCGCCTTGACATTGCTTGCCGCGGTTTACCAGTTGCCCTGTCCTGCGCAGTGCATCCCTTTCGTTGAGGCTTCCCAGCATGTGGGGGAAACTCGTTGCGTGAAAGGAAAAGTCTTGCACGTCGAACAAGGCACGGCTGGAACTACTTACCTCGACTTCTGTCTCGATTACAAGCAGTGCACGTTTACGGTGGTTATTTTTTCCGGGAATCTGCGCGACGTCGGCGATGTCCGCGAGCTCGAAGGCAAAGAGATTGAGATTCACGGTCCGATCAAGACATACGACGGCCGCGCGGAGATCATTCTGCAAAGATATAAACAGTTAAGCGGCGACGCTGCGCGCATTCCACCTTTGCCCAAGGACTACGACGTTGAAAAGCGCGGTCATTTCAGCGCGGGCAGCGTTCACGCCAAAACCTCTCGTAAAACCGCGAAGAAACGGCAAACGCCTCCGATTCCGACGGAGCAACCAGTGGACCCGATGGCGGTGGAGGATTGAAAAGTTCAGAGTACCGAGTACTGGATACCGAGTAACACCCGGATGAACTCCGCTGTTCACTCGGTACTCTCCTACACCAGTCCTCTCTTGAGTTCTTCTAATGGATACTTCGTGCCTCGCCAGGTCACGCCGCCGTGCCAGAGCGTCACCATCATTGAACGCAGCATCGTGTAGACGAATAGCAGCGTGCTTACTGGATGAAGGAAGAAATAATAAGAAGGCACTCCGGACATGGAGGACATGCCGAAATAGATGAGATACATCGAGAGCAGCGCGATCGCGTAGGGGAGTTTCGCCCATCCGTGCGCCACCCACACTCCGATGAAGGGCATCAGGTTCAGGAAGGCCAGCGCGAAGCAGGAGATCAGGAGCCCGCGGCCACTGGAACGACATGACCGCGAAGAAATTCTTGGTCAGGTTGCGCACCACGCCCAGCGCACCTTTGGCCCAGCGAATGGAAATTAGATCTTCGCCGAAGACATTGCGCTGCGCGTATCCTGCGGTCTTCACGACTTTGCCCAGTTTCATGTCGTCGAGCACTTCGAAGCGCAGTGCGTGATAGGTGCCGATGGCTTCATAGACGCTGCGCCGAATCATGTTGAATGCGCCCACGCCCATGTGGTCCTTGGTGTCGGGTTCGGCGACTTTCCAGGGACGATGTCCGAAGACAAACAGGGTCTGGAAAAACGCGATCATCATCTTCTCGCCGGGACGCTTCATGATCATGCGGGGAAACAACACCACGTGATCCGCACGCTCCGACTCGGCATAGACCAGGGCACGACGTAGCGCGTCGGGTTTAAAAAGCACGTCGGCATCGGTAAACAAGAGCCAATCGCCGGAGGCCTGGTTCGTCGCGGTCCACATCGCGTGTGTCTTCCCCAGCCATCCGGAGGGCAGCGTTTCGACGTGGATCACCCGCAGTCGACCATGAGCTACAGCCCCAGCAGCTAGGCGATCCATGATCTCGCCAGTGCGATCGGTCGATCGGTCGTCGACCGCGATGATTTCGTAGTTGTCGTAGTCGAGCGCGAGCAGTTGGGTGAGTCCCTGCTCGATGGTTTCTTCTTCGTTGCAGGCAGGAACAATGATGCTGACGCGCGGATTACCTTGCGGCGTGACGGGATTTTTGTCCCACTCCGGTAGCGCCACGTCGGTCACTTTGGGCATGCCGATCGCAGCGCCAACTATGCGGGAGAACCACGCCAGCGCCAAAAGGCTGCCGGCGATCCAGTGAAAATAAGTCATCCTGATGGGGCTCCTGCTGCGCCGGCAGATTCAGAGTGCTGTAAGGGTGGGGCAAATCTCATTCCGTAAAACAGTATGGCAGAAGAAAGCGCGATCGCGATGACCGGCGCAATGAACGCGGCTTGCAAGGAATACTTGTCGGACACGTATCCGATCAGCCTAGGCCGAAGGCACATCCCCCAGCAGGTGGAAGATGAAAATGTTTACCGCCATCGCCATCGCGCGGATTTGTGGCCCCACCGAATTGATCACTGCCGCGTTCAAGGGCCCGGTATTGAGGAGCAGGAAGAACTCCTGCGACGGAAATCGCAGGACCATAAATTTTCCGCTTGTGAACAACGCCACATCATCGCGGGAACGCCGAGTCCATGCTGACAGCCGAAACAAAATAGTAGGAACCCTTCATGCGCGGCAACAGGCGGTCGACAACCATCCTCCGAAGAACGAGGCCACGATACCGTCGACCACCGTATCCCGCGAAAGAGATTCGTTGGCTTTCTGCAACTGATAGCGCACGCGCTGCAGAAGGAACGTCGGCATCCAGACCTGCACTCCGCCCAGGCGAAAGTCATCAGGCGCCATGCCGAAGGTGACGGTCAGAACGCGGGATTGCGCAGCAGTCCCTTGAGTGTGTCGCGTTCAGGCTGTCTCTTTTACCGAATCGAATTGGCCTAGCGGCGGCTCGGGAAAAAGCAACACCAGCGAACGCCAGCACCAACCCGGGGCAGCCGCGATGTAGAATGGGACCGCCAACCGTATTCAGGACCCATGCTGCCCCCGAGGAAATATCCCGCGCGGTTCCCACAGGAATCGCCAGATAAAAGATTCCGAAGATCCGTCCGCGCTTTTCTTCGGGAAACATGTCGGCGACGAATGTGGGAGGATGGTGACGAAACTCGCCTCGCCGATCCCCACCAGAGTGTGGCGAATCAGCAGTTCCTCAAAGTTCTGAGTGATGGCCGTGAGCAGCGTCAGCCACACTCCAGAAAATAGCGCCGGCAATGATCACGCTTTTCGAGAGTAGCGGTCCGCCAACGGCCCATAAAAGGGGCGGCAAACATGTAAAAAATAAAGAAGACGCTGGTTAGATATCCAAAGCCGCATCGCTGCGATGAAATTCTGTGCACCATCTGCTGCACGGCAAACAGGACCGAGCGGTCAATGTAGTTCAGCAGGTTCAGCGCGGTCAGCAGGACCAGCGCGGTCCGCGGATAGAGTTTGGTCGGGGTCACTCAGGCTGGGAATATAGCAGGCGGAACAATCGTGGCAAAGTACGCCCGAGGTACGCTACTTCCCTTTCTTCGGCCGCGGCCAGCGCGCCACCACCACCGTCGAGATCCCGCCACGCGGACGGAAATCCCCTTTCACCTCGGCCCACACCGGCTTCGCCCAGCGCACCACATCTTCCAACACCTGGTTCACAATGTTTTCCTGGAAGATTCCTAGATTGCGATAAGACTGCAGGTATTCCTTTAACGACTTCAGTTCCAGACAGTCTTTGTTGGGCGTATAGCGGATGGTGAAAGTGCCGAAATCGGGTAGTCCGGTTTTGGGACATACGGAAGTAAACTCGGGATCGTCCACGACAATTTCGTATCCTGGAAACTGATTGGGCCAGGTTTCGATCTCGGGAAATTCGTGGTCGAGGCCCGCTTCCGCGTGGGCCGTGGTGTAACGCGGCGACTTAGACATACTCCTATTGTAACCAGCCCATTGGCAGAAGCGGCAAGTGGCTCATTTTTCTGGCATTTTTCCATCCAACCAAAAGCATCTAATGGGTTAAGCTTCTCTAGCTTCGAGCCATCGACGCAAGTGATACATTACTTTGTTCAGCCACTACATGCCTGTGACTGCTATCAATACCGGATTTTGCAGCGACACCGTTGGCTGTTATGGACGATCGGCGATCGTCGCGGGAATTATTCTGCTGGCCTCTTTCATTGCACGACGATCCTGTGCAGGTGAGCGCCGCCACGGTAACGCGCACGACCATTCGCAGCGTGGTGTCCACCAATGGCAAGGTTGAGCCGCGTGCAAAATTTTGAGGCCCATGCTCCGATTGGCACCACGGTAAAGAAGCTGTTGGTAAAGAAGGCGATCATGTCAAGAAAGGCCAGCTGCTGGTCCAATTGAATGACGCCGAGGCGCGTGAGCCAGGCTGCCCGGGCCCTCGCGCAAATGCGAGCGCGACCGACGCCAACATCAATGCCATGAAAAGCGGCGGCAACTCAAGAAGAGGTTCTGACTTCGACGCTGAACTGGCCAAGGCCTGAACGCGAACGCGACGCCGCCCAGCGCAATCTCGATGCACTGCACGGCTGCAGCAGCAGGGCGCGGCTTCGCCGGGAGAAGTCAAGAACGCGCCAGGACCAATTGGCGCGAGCCGATGCCGACTTCAAACTGCTTCGAGAAAAACAAAACGACCGCTACTCCAAACCGGAAATTGCGCGTGTCGAAGCACAGAAAAGAAGCCGCACAGCCAGCTTCGCCGCTGCCGAAGATATTTTGACGCAGCTCAACATTCGCGCACCTTTCGATGGAGTCGTTTATTCCCTTCCTGTCCGAACAAGGGACATATGTTAATCCAGGCGATCTGATCTTGCAGGAAGCGATCTCTCGAAAGTCATGGTGCGCGCCTTTGTCGACGAACCTGACGTAGCCCGGCTTGCGATCGGCAGACAAAATCGAAGTCACGTGGGACGGTATTCCCGGCAAAATCTGGAACGCCACCATCAACACGCTTCCTTCCACAATGAAGCTGCGTAATACGCGCACCGTAGGAGAGACGACCTGCGTTGTCGACAACGCCGACTTCCGCCTGTTGCCTAATATCAATGTGGGCGTAACCATCGTCTCCGCCGAGCACCATGATGTTTTGACCGTACCGCGCGAAGCTCTGCGGCTGAGCGACGAGAAGCCCTACGTCTACGAGGTCAGCAACGACGAACTGATGAGGCGGGAAATCAAGACTTCGATCTCTGATCTCACGAGTGTGGAAGTAACGGGTGGCATCTCTGAAAATTCGCTGGTTGCTCTGAACTCAACCAATTCCAAGCCGCTGAAAAACGGCCTCGCTGTAAAGGTGGTTCCGCAATAATGATGTCTCTCAGAAAACTCCTGACGGCCGGCGTGCTGCTGCTCGCTACCACTGCGATTGCCGCCGATATTCCAACGCTGCTCGCGGAAGGGCGCGTCGATGACGCGATCCAATCGCTTCAAACCAAGCTGACCGCCGCTCCCGACGACGCCGAGTCTTACAACTTGATGTGCCGCGCCTATCTTGCGCTGGGAAATTGGGATCGCGGTATTCCGTACTGCGAAAAATCGGTGAAACTTGCGCCCAACAACAGCCGCTATCACCTGTGGCTGGGACGCATCTACGGGGAAAAGGCCGACCGCGCCAACTGGTTCACAGCCGCCAGTCTTGCGGGAAAAGTACGCGACCAGTTTGAAGAAGCAGTAAAACTGAACCCAGACAACGTCGAGGCCCGCACGGACCTGGCGGAGTTCTACCTCGAAGCCCCCGGAATTGTCGGCGGCGGGCGCGACAAGGCCGAGGCTCAAGCGAACGCGCTTGAGAAGCTTGATCCCGTGAAGGCACACTGGGTGCGCGGACGCATTGCTGAAAAAAACAAAGAGCTGGAGACCGCGGAAAAAGAATATCGCGCCGCCGTCGAAATCAGCCACGGCAGCGCGCTTTCCTGGCTCAATTTGGCGCTGTTCTTCCGCAATCACAATCGCCTTGACGAAATGGAAGACGCCATTCGTCACGCCAGCGCTGCGCAGACTGGACACAGCGAAGTTCTCGTCGATGCCGCCGAAACCCTAAACCGTACCGGACGCAATATTCCGACGGCCATCGATCTGCTGCGCCGCTATCTTTCTTCCAGTTCCACCGTGGAAGCGGCGCCGGCCTTCAAAGCGCATTACCTGCTCGGCACGCTTCTGGAAAAACAAGGCGACAAGCAGGCCGCCGCACGGGAGTATCGCGATGCGCTTGCCCTGGCCAAGAGCTACTCCGCCGCCCAGGATGCTCTGAACCGGCTGAACCGGTAGTTTAGTACCGAGTACCGATACCCAGTACCGAGTTCTAAAGACATCCGCAGATCACGGCAGACCGAATTCTGCGCGAATGAAGTCTCCGCGCTTCCTCCGGTCGTGGCACGATGATATTTTCTCGGTACCCGGTACTCGTAACTCAAACACTTGCCATTCCAAACAGGTGAAGAAATGAAATACTCTTCGCAGACTCTGGGACGCTCTTGTCTTTTACTGATTCCCGTGATCCTTGCAGGTTGTCTTTGTGCTCAGGCGGCAGAACCGCTGCCTCTGAAGCGCGTTGTTGAACTCGCGCTCAAGCACAGCACCGTGGCAGTCGCCGCCGACGCCGATGTGCAGCGCGCTCTGGCCGCGTACCACGAGGTTCGCAACCAATACATCCCGCAAGTGGTCGTGGGCTCGGGATTGGGGCAAGCCTGGGGATATCCGCTGAGTCTCGAGGGATTCCGCTCCCTCCATCTTCAACCTGAACACGCAGTCTGCGCTCATCAATCCTGCACTGCGCGATTTTATCCGCGCCGCCAAGATCGACATGCAGGCCACCGGATTTCAATCCAAAGACCAGCGCGAGCAAGTTATCCAGGATACAGTTGTCACCTACGCGGAACTGGGAAAGTGGCAATCGTCTATCGACCATTTGCAGCAGGAAAAAGAAGCCGCAACGAAGTCGGAACAGGTAATCGAACAACGCATCCAGGCGGGAGTTGATAGCGAACTCACGCGGAACAAGGCCCGTTTGACTTCCGCCCGCATCCGGCTGCGGCTGGCGCAGGCTTTGGGCGCGATTGACGTTCTGCGCAACAAACTCGCGCATCTCACCGGACTTTCCGCAGCTTCTATTGAAGCCGATCCCGATTCGCTGCCGGCGCTGCCTGAGATCAAGCAGGAGGACGATCTCCCTTCACGAGCAGTGCAGAATAATCCCGCCGTCCAGGCCTCCAATATCCACGCCGATGCGCAATCTTTCCGCGCTCGCGGAGAGCATCGCTCGCTCTGGCCCACCGCCGACTTCGCTGCCCAGTACGCTCTGCTATCGACCTCGCTCGCCAACTACCAGCAGTTCTTCGTGCCACACTCGTTCCAGAACAACAACGCCACGGTCGGCGTAGTGCTGCGCTTCCCGTTCATCAACGAGGTACAGCGCGCTAAGGCGCAAGGTGCGAAGGCCGACGCGCTTCATGCAAAGCAAGACGCCCAAGCCACAAAGAACCAGGTCTCAGAACAGACTCTGAAGCTGCAGCGCACGGTCGAGCAACTCGCCGCTGCCCAAGAAGTCGCGGATCTCGGATACCAGATCGCGCAGGCCAACCTATCGGCCCTCAAGATTCGCGTCGATGCCGGCAGCGCAACTCTGCAAGACATGCAAGATGCCAACGACCAGGTCAACGAACGTTTCAACAGCCTGCAGGACACAAGCTTTGAACTGGAGAAAGCCCGGATCGCCTTGCTTCGTGCCACGGGCGACCTGGAAAACTGGTTGGGGGTGGGGAAATAGCGCTTCGCCTGATCTTCGCCTTACTTCTTAGGGGTCATTTTCGCCCTTCGGTGCATCCAACTACCATTCGCCGCAATTCGATTGGGCAGGAGTCCGGATCGGGTTAAACTCCTTTCAAACGCTTGGGGAAGGTTCTGCTCGTACGGACTGAGGGAATGGCCAGGAACCTCGCTGGATACGGGGTTTAGGAACCGAAAAACCAGAGAAAAATGTTAAGATAAGTAATTGACACATATGCCTTTAAAAACACTGTTTCTGAATCCGCCCTCGTTTGAAAACTTTGATGGCGGGGCCGGTTCCCGTTGGCCCGCCACGCGCGAAATCGAGTCGTATTGGTACCCAGTTTGGCTGGCGTATCCCACGGGTATGCTCGAGGGGGCGCGTCTGCTTGATGCCCCTCCGCATTACATTTCGGCGGAAGATACCATCAACATCGCCCGCGACTATGAGTTCCTGGTGCTTTTTACCAGCACCCCCGGCTTCCCTGGCGATATTCGCCTGTCGGCGAAGATCAAGGAAGCCAATCCCAAGATCAAGATCGCGTTCGTCGGACCGCACGTCAGCGTGCTGCCGGAAAAGTCTCTACGCGATTGCCCATCCATCGATTTCATTTGCCGCAAAGAGTTCGACTACGCAGTCGTCGACTACGCCAAGGGAAAGCCGCTTGAGGAGATTCCCGGCGTCTCGTTCCTGAAGGACGGAAAGATCGTTCACACCCCCGACGCGCCGCAGATCACGGACCTCGACGCCCTGCCGCACGTCACTGACGTCTACAAGCGCGATCTCGATGTCACCCGCTACAACGTTCCATTCCTGCTGAACCCGTATGTCTCGCTCTACACCACGCGTGGCTGCCCGGCGCAATGCACCTTCTGCCTGTGGCCCCAGACGTTGAGCGGACATCCGTGGCGCAAGCGTTCCACCGACGATGTCGCTGCCGAGATGTCGAAAGTAAAGGCCTACTGGCCCGAAGTAAGAGAGTTCTTCTTCGACGACGACACCTTTAACATTCAGAAAGCGCGCACCATCGAGCTCTGCGAGAAGCTGAAGCCACTGGGTCTCACTTGGTCTTGCACCTCGCGCGTCACCACCGATTACGAAACCTTGAAAGCCATGAAGGAAGCCGGTTGCCGGCTGCTCATCGTGGGCTACGAGTCAGGCGATCCGCAGATCTTGAAGAACATCAAGAAAGGCGCAACCGTCGAGCGCGCTCGCCAGTTCACCAAAGACTGCCACAAACTTGGACTGGTCATTCACGGTGACTTCATTCTCGGACTGCCTGGGGAGACTCACGAAACCATTAACCGCACCATTGCCTTTGCTAAGGAGTTGGATGTGGAGACGATTCAGGTTTCTGTAGCGCACGCCTATCCCGGCACAGAGCTTTATGACTACGCGGTGAAGAACGGATTCATGGCCGGCGACAACAAGATGGTCGACGAGGGGGGACATCAGCTCGCGCACATCCAGTATCCCGGATTGCCGGCGGACGATATCCTCGACGCCGTGCACCGCTTCTATGACGAATATTATTTCCGGCCCAAAGCGATCTACCGCATCCTGAGGAAGGCCGCTTTCAACAGTAACGACCGCAAACGTCTCTACAAGGAAGCCAAAGGCTTCTTGAAGACTCGCGCCATGCGCCACAAGTGGGTGCAGGATAAGCGCGAAAAGGACGAGTCGAACGCGGCCGTCGAGCCTGTAAAGGCTTAGGAACCGGGGTTTGACCTTTCGCAAATATCTGGTGCTAGCCGGTGTGACGCTTTGTGCGGCCACCGGCGATTCACTTCTTTCTCGCGGTATGAAGGAAGTGGGCAGCATCTCTCTGCGGCATCCTTCCGATCTTCTTCTTGCTATTACCAATCCCTGGGTCGCGATGGGGATCGTTCTGCTCCTTGGCTTTTTCGCCTCTTACATGACTGCGCTTTCTTGGGCCGACCTCACCTATGTTTTGCCCGCGACATCGCTCGGCTATGTGCTGCTTGCGATCATCGCCAAATACGCGCTGCACGAAGAAGTGACTCCAATGCGCTGGTTGGGCATCCTTCTGATCTCCGGCGGCGTAGGCTTTGTAACCCAAGGGCCGGAGTTGACGCACCAGGCTCCGCCGAAGAAAGAAGCCGTCTCGACCAGGATGACGCCATGAAATTTGTGTACGAATGGAGCGCGATTCTGGCCATTGTTCTGGCTTCGACCACTGGCGATGTGCTGCTTTCCCGCGCTATGAAGGAAGTGGGAGATGTTGGCGCGCTATACCGTCAGGCCGGACTGTGGAAGGTCGTCTCGCGCATCGCGCGCACCCCGAGCTTCCTGCTGGGCGTGCTGGCTATGACCGTGGCTTTCTATTCCCTGCTGTTCGGACTTTCCTGGGGAGACGTCAGCTTGATCGCACCTGCATCGGCGTCGCTGACGTTCGTCGCCAATGCGATTGCTGCCAAGTTCTTTCTGCACGAGCGCGTTGATCGCCGCCGCTGGATGGCCGCACTCATGGTTGCCGGCGGAGTGTTTCTGCTGGCCGGATAAGATTGCCGGTTCGCAGTCTTTTCGCTATTCTTTTGTCCTGCAAAAAGGGCCCCTCAACCAGATTTGTTTTTTGAGGAGTACGACCATGCGATCGTTGCGCCGAGCCTGCCTGGGATGGACGGTTCTGTTCGTGTCCGTGACCTCCGCCTTCGGTCAACAGGCGCCTGCGGGGTCGCGCTTCGATGCGCAGATTCAGCAGGACGTAGAAAAGCACATTCGCAGTAAATCGCAATACCAAGGCATCAAAGCGACCACCGAAGACCAGATCGTCACCATTACCGGCAACGTGAATCTTTACATCGACAAGATGAATCTGGAGCGCAAGATCGAGAAGATGAAGAACGTGGAGGCGGTGCGCAACCACGTCCAGGTGCAAAGCAACGTTCCCGACGATCAACTGAGGCAGACCCTGGCCGATAAACTCCGTTATGATCGCGTAGGTTTCGGCATCGCCTTCAATGCCATCACGCTAACGGTAGATAACGGTATGGTCACGCTCGGTGGAAACGTGCACGACTACCCCAGTCGTGACTCCGCGATTGCCATCGCCGAGACCACTCCCGGCGTTAAAGATGTGATCGACAATATCGAAGTCGCCCCGACCTCGGGCTTTGATGACGATCTACGCCTGCGCCTTTACCGCGCCATCTATGGCGATCCGGTTCTACAGAAGTACGCGATCGATCCGCAAAAGCCGATTCGCATCGTGGTTGAGAATGGACATGCCACGCTTTACGGGGTGGTGAATAACGCAGGAGACAAGAACATCGCCGGATTGCGCGCGAATCAAGTCTCCGGCGTATTTAGTGTCGACAACCAGTTGATCGCACTTGATCAGATCAAAAAATAAACTTTACCGACTCGCTTTTAAATCGAAAGGGGATTTCATGCACACACGCTCTGTTGCCAAACTCTTCCTCGCAGCCTTGATGATCGCGGCGGTCGCCCAACTTGCCATCGCTGAAGATATGGTCCATGCGGTGGAGGGAGTGGTCACCAAGGTCGATCTCACCGGCAAAACGGTCGTCGTTAAAACTGCCGATGGGACCGAGCACGCCTTTAAGTACACCGAAAAAACCACTATGCACGGCCTGAAGGACGCGGGCCACATGACCAAGACCGGCGCGGTCGACACTTATATGAAGGGCAAGGAAGGCACCACGCTCCTCGTCCACTACACCGGAGAAGGCGCTGAGAAGTCCGCGGTCGGCTTCCGTGACCTGGGCAAGGACACGGTCAAAGTCAGCGAAGGCACGGTCACCAAAGTCGACAAAGCTGCCCGCACGGTTACGGTGAAAACCGAAGATGGATCGGAAGCGACCTACCACGTCGCCAAAGACGCCACCATCGACGCCGGGCACGGCGTGATGAAGGGCGCCGACTACGCGAAAGAAGGGGAAAAAGTCAGCGTCCACTACACCGAAGACGCGGGCAAGAAAGTTGTCCACTTCGTCCACGGCCTCTAATTTCTATTCCAAAAGAAGGCCCACTTCTCGGGGTGTACGCGAGAAGTGGGCACTTTTATTTCGCATCATCGTGGGTGGGCCGCTCGCCCTCAGCTAAACAAACGCATGAATCCTGCCGCAGGCAGATCGGGCACCAAGAACGCCGCATTCCTCGTCCCCGCCGCTCTTGCCACGCATTGTGCGGCAATGTAACCGCTGCGGACCGCGCCTTCCATGGTCGCAGGCCAACCGGTGGCAGTCCAATCGCCAGCCAGAAAGACGCGAGGCCATACCGTCTCCGGCTGGGGCCGGTGTTGATCCACCCCGGGGCGCGGCGAGTATGTCGCATGCACTTCTTTAATCACAGTCGACTTCAGCAATTTCGCGTTACGAGCCTCGGGGAAGAACTCGCGCAACTCCTGTAGTGCGAGCTCAACAATCTCCGCCTTGGATTTTTCCACCAGGCTCTTCGACGAACTCACCACCAGTTCAAGATAGCTACCGTTCATCCCTTGTCCCGGATCTTCTTCTTCCATGGTCGCGGTACCGCCCGAGCCAGTGTCCTCGCCGTTGCACGACAATCGTCGAGCGGCCACCCGCTCCGGTGAACTGGCTCCCCGCGCCAGCAGCTTCGACTTGTGAAACATCCACTGAATAGTGCGATCGAGCAACACTGCATGCTCAAGATCAGTAATCTGCCGGTCAAACCAAAGATGGATTCCGGTGATCGGAGAAGTCTCGAACCGTCTCAACGTCTGGCGCAGCGGATCGGCCGCTGTCGTCTGCGGCAACATGCGCTCCAGCACATCGAACGGCACCGCCGATACCAGAAAATCGAACGACTCTTCCCCGGAAGCTGAAAGCAACTTCACATTTGCCAGCTCCGCGCGGAAGGAATCAATGCTCGTCCGCAGCCGCACTTCCCCACCCCGCGCAGCAATGTAATTGCCGGCGACACTGTAAAGATCGCTCAAAGGAACCGTGGGGACACCCATCCGTCCGGCCGCAGCGGATTTCAGGAAAGATTCGCGCACCACCTGTGCCGCATACGGCACCGAAACCAGATCGATGTCTTCATTCAGCGCGCTAACCAGCACCGTTTTCCAAAATCGATCGATCGCGCGTTCCGTCTGTCCATGTCGACGCAGCCATTTCAAAAATGATTCACCCGTATCCCGCGGCGTTGCCGGGGCCAATGCCGTCATCGCTCCCGCAATCGCCAGCTTGTCGGAGAGTCCGAGGCAATCCGCTCGCAGAAACGCCGGCGCCGTATGCAAAGGCGCAGGCAGTCCCGATGGCTCAATCACCGACGCCCGTCCGCCCGGCTCAAGAAAAGTCAGGCGCTCGTACCAGCGAATCTTGTCTTCCACACCCAATCTCTTGTAGAAATCCACCAGGTTAGTGCAGCAACCCAGCAGTACGTGCTGGCAGTTGTCCACCACTTCGCCGGTACCGGGATGTTGGTAGGAAGAAGCGCGCCCGCCCAGATAAGGACGCCGCTCAAACAGGGTGACTGCAAAACCGCTATCGGCCAGTGCGCAGCCCGCCGCAAGTCCCGCCAGGCCGCCCCCGACGACGGCAATTTTGGGAGTTTGTGTAAAGCGCTGGATCATCACGTCAACCGCTTGAGAAAGCCCTTTCCCAGGATGGTGAGCTTCTCACGGACCGTCAGGCTGACTCTGCCGTGGAACACGTCATACCGCTGCGCCGCGATCTTGTCGAGCAGTCGCCGGTAAATCGTCGCCAGCACCCACAGCGCCGGCTGGCTGTCCTCATCAATCAGCGGAATCAATTCATCCGCGGAAGTGTAATATTCCCGCGCCCGGTCGGCCTCCATTGCCAGCAAAGTACGAAAGCGTGCCGCATCCGTAGCCGACCGGAACTCCGCCGCCGAGATTCCATGATTTGCTAAATCTTCCTGCGGGATGTACACCCGCCCCATCTCCGCATCTTCCTTCACATCACGGATAATGTTCGTCAACTGAAACGCGAGCCCCAAACGTTCCGCCAGCGGTTCTGCGCCCGGATCGCGATAGCCGAATACGCGGATACAGACCAGACCCACAACCGACGCCACGCGATAGCAGTACACGTACAGATCGTCGAAGGTCCTGTATTGCACCGTGAGCTCAGCCGACTCGGCTTCTTGCACATCCATTCCGGTGCCGTACGCCAACTGGTCAAGCAGTTCCATCGGGATGCGATATTTTCGCTGCGTGTCGGCCAGCGCCAGCAGCACCGGTTCATCCGTCGGCTGGCCGGCCAGAACGCGATGAAAATCGTTCAGCCAGGTTTCCAGCTTCTCGCGGCGATCTCTCAACGCGCAGCGTGGTGTCATCGGTGATGTCGTCGCAGCGCCGCATGAAGGCGTAGACCGCGCACAATGCCTGACGCTTGGGCTTGGGCAATACCAGGAAAGCGTAGTAGAAATTCTTTGCCGAAGTGCCGCGTGATGCTGCGGCAAACCGAATAGGCCACGGCCAACTGCGACTCCGTCGGGCCGAATTGCGCGGGAGCGGGTTGCACGGCGGCGCTCATAGGAGCTTTCCCAGGGCGGCGCGCGCTACCAGCACCAGCTTCCGTGATTTCGATATCGAAGGACGTCGCCCCAGCACCGCATAACCTTGATTCTCGATCGCGTTCAGAATTTCTTGTCCACCGCGGCTGAACAGTTCCAGATCAATGGCCAGCTCTTTGTCGACTATTCCCGGCAACGGCAGTCCGCGCTCGAACCACTCGCGCGCCCGCCCAACCTCGAAGCGCATCATATCGCAGAACGCAGGAGTGTTACGGTCCCCAGCAATGTCATCTTCGCTGACACCAAACTGCCGCAAGCTTTCAAGCGGCAGATAGATGCGCCCTTTCTTGTAAGTCCACGCTTACGTCCTGCCAGAAATTCGCCAACTGCAACGCGGTGCAAGTGAAATCGGAAAGTGCTCTGCCGCTCGGCATCGCGATACCCGCACAGATACAGCACCAGATGCCCCACTGGATTCGCCGAGTTCTTGCAATATCCCAGCAAGTCATCAAAGGTGGCATAGCGCGTGACCGTCTGGTCCTGGCGGAATGCAGTCAGCAAATCGGCAAACGGCTGTTTGGGGATGTCGCACGCCCGCACCGTCTCTGCCAGCGCCACGAATACCGGATGCCGTGGCGCGCCCGCATAACAGGCATTCAATTCCGCTTCCCACTGATCGAGCAGACGCAACGACGCCGCGGGATCGCCCACTTCATCGCCCAGATCATCCGAGATCCGGCAATAGGCATAGACATTGAAGAAATGCTGCCGCAACCTCTCCGGCAGAAACCAACTGGCAACCGAGAAATTCTCGTAGTGGCTGCGAGCCAGGCGGCGGCAATACTCCTGCGCCTCGGCCAGCGACGGGGCCTGCTCGGGAATCGCATACTCCCGCGGAAGCCGCTCCCACCCACGCTCGTCGCTAATCGCCGCTTGATTCATAAAACAGATTGAGTCATTGAATCGATAGAGTCATTGCGCCCGTGCTCAAATCAGTCCAATGACTCAGTGATTCAATGACTCAATGACTCAATTTCTCTAGCTCTAATGGCCCGGAATAATCGCAGTCTTGATGTCCCCATTCCGGTTCAGCATATGGCGCAGCACCTGCTGCAACCGCGATAACGGCGCCTCGCCGGTAATGTAATCGGTCGAGCGCACTTTCTTCTCCGCGATCAGCGCAAACGCCCGCCGTACCGTCTCGGGCGTGTGATGAAAGGTCGCCTTCAACGTGATCTCGGAATAGTGCAAGCGGTTGGTATCGAGCGTCACCTTGGTGCCGCTGGCGCATCCGCCAAAGAAGTTTACGGTGCCGCCCTTGCGCACCATGTCGATCGACTGCTCCCATGCATCGGGACGCCCTACGGCTTCAATCACCACATCGCTGCCGCGCTTTTCGGGCGTCAGCATACGCACGGCTTCGATCGGATCTTTTACTTTGGTGATCTGCACGGTTTCGTGCGCGCCCATGCGCTTCGCCGCTTCCACCTGCGAGTCGCGCTTGACTACGGAAATCACGTTGCACCCGGTCGCCTTCGCGACCTGCACGAACATCAGTCCGATCGGACCGCCGCCGATGACAGTGACGGTGTCGCCGATCTCCACGCCGGTCTCGTGCAAGCCGCGCAGCACGCAAGCCAGCGGCTCGACCATCGCTGCCTCTTCATAGGTCACATCCGGAGGCACGGCCAGCATGTTGGTTTCAACGATGCGGTCGGGAATGCGGATGTACTCAGCGTAAGCGCCGTTATTGAACAGCAGATCTTCGCAAAGATTTTCCTGGTGCTTCGAGCAGTAGAAGCACATCTGGCAGGGCGCGGAGTTCAGCGCCACCACCCGCATGCCTTTCTTGAAGCCGCGCACGCCGTGCCCGACTTCTTCGATCACGCCGGCCAGTTCGTGCCCAAACAACGCAGGAGGGACGATCATGCGGGCATGGTAGCCACGCTGATAGACCTTCAGGTCAGTGCCGCAGGTCAGCGCGACCTGCACTTTTACCAGCACCTCTCCGTCTCCGACGCGAGGAATCGGTACTTTTTCAATCTTTACGTCCTCTTTGCCATAGAGGACGGCTGCCGTCATTTTTCCATTCACGCTACTGTTCCTTCCCACGAGCTGCCCGGTTGAATCACGATTTTCATAGAGTCCGGTTGGGGATGGGCAGCCAGATTCAATGCTTCCACGCTGCTCGAAAGAGGAAAACGATGGCTGATCAGGCGCGCCAAATCCATCTCCCGGTCCATTACGAACCGGACCGATTCCTCTTGCAGCTCTACGGAAGCGCTATACGACCCCAACAGTGTTTTCTCGTCTACGCAAATCGCGGCCGGATCGATCGTCGCCTCGCCGCGCACCGTCTGCGCAAATAACAACACTCGGCCTCCTGGCCGCACTGCATCCATCGCAGTCCGGATCAGGCCGTTGCCGCCGACCGCCAATATCGCGGCATCAGCGCCTCGACCCTCGGTCTGCTCCCGCACCGCTTTCACCGCATCGGTGCGCGAAGCATCTATCGCGTTCCCCAAGCTGAAGCTTTTAGATATTGTAAGCCTCTGCGGATACAAATCGGAAGTAATTACCCTAGCCCCTGTCCGTTTGGCCAATACACTCAATATGATGCCGATTGGCCCCTGTCCGATGACCAGAACTGTCTCCTCCGGACGCAGGCGCAGCGTGTCGATCCCTTTCATGCAGGTATTGACGGGCTCGACGAAACAGGCCTGCTCGTAAGAAACGCCGTCGGGAATACGTACTGTGCCGCGCTCCACGATCCAGTCCATCACCCGAACGTATTCCGCGAATCCGCCGCCGCTCGGCTCAAACCCGGCCGTGCAGCCCACTTTCTTGTAGGTCTCGCACTGGGCAAAAGTTTTGTGCCGGCAGTAGTAACAAGTTGCCACACGGAATGTGATGAAACACCATCACCCGGTCGCCGGCGCGGAATTTCTCCACGCCCTCGCCGACCGCGGCGACCATGCCTGAAGTCTCGTGACCGAAGATGCGCGGCGCGGAATGTGATCCGGTGGCGATCTTCTTCAGATCGGTTCCGCAGATGCCGCAGGTGTGCACCCGCACCAGCAATTCGCCCGGCCCGATCGCCGGCACCGGCACGGTCTCCAGGCGCACATCGTCCTTGCCGCGATACACCGCCGCCAGCATGGTGGTCGGAATCGCCGCCTTGCTCTCTAACGTTGAATGGTTCCACTCGAATCGCTCATACATCTCGATCTGTGTTTCAGTATCAGGGACGCGCTTCAGCCCCGTGACCGAATCTTGCTCCAGCGTAATGCGGAACAGCCCAACTGCCCAGCGCGGCTCGTTGCACGACACGCTGTCCCGGGCCTTAACCGCATCACCGCCGCCCACCGCCACGGACGCACGCACAATACGCCACAAACCGAACGTCTGAAACCGTCCATCCGGCCCGATGAACTTCGTCAACGGCAGGCAACGACGTATCGCTCGAATCCGAAATCACCTTGCACGCCAGGAACTTGATGCCGTGCGCCTCGCGCCGCTTTAGCCGACCGCCGCAGCTTCCATGTCGACCGCATGCGCTCCGAAGGCCTTGGCGAAACGCGCCTTCTGTTCCACGTCGGCAACCGTATCGAATGTGATCAAAATGCCTTCGCCGCCATCCGCCTGCATGCGACTGCCATCGCCGGCATCAATCACCTGGCTTGGCGTCAACGCGTCTCCCACGGATAGCGCGGGATCCAAGGCTCCCGCGAATCCCGCCGAAATAATAAAGCGGGATGGTAAAGTTGATCACCGCCTCCGCCGCTCGCCGCGCCGCTTCCGCTCCAACGCCGCCGCAAACCACGACGTTTCCTTCTTCTCAAAAACGAAAGCTTCGTCCGTCCCACTCGCGCACCGTTGCGGCCAATCCTTCACGAACGGCGAAACTTCGCGCTCCAGCGCCGCCACGATCGCGAGCTCGTGCAGCAGCGTGTGGGAACTGGCGTTAGGCGTATCCATTCGCCCGAAACCACTCCACCGCCCGCCGCAACGCTTCGTCCACGGAACCGGCCTTCCATCCCAATTCGCGCTCCGCTTTGGCCGACTTACGAACATTTTCTTGCGACCCATGCGTACCGCGTCGATGGTAGCGCGAGGCTCTTGCGAAGCAGAATGCCCGTCAACAGCGTATCGACCACGCCGGTCGCCAGCGCCACCACATACGGAACCGGATTTTCGGCGAGGGCAATCCCGTAATCGCCGCCAGCTTGTCGAGAATCTGCTTCAACGTCAAATTCTCTCCGCCCAGAATGTAACGCTCGCCCGCTTCTTCCCTCTCTCAAGGCCGCCACATGACCGCGCGCGCATTCCCTTACATCCACCAGATTCAATCCCGTATCCACGTACGCGGGAAACTTCTTCTTCAGGAAGTCAACCACGATGCGCCCGGTCGGCGTCGGCTTGATGTCCTGCTCGCCAACCGGAGTGCGTGGGATTCACCACCACAACGTCCATCCCGCTCCGCCCGGCTTTAATCGCCACCTCTTCCGCCATGAATTTCGAGCGTTTGTAGTGGCCGATCATGTCGGTCGAGCGAAACCGGAGAATCTCGTTCGCCCGATTCAGGGCGGAGACTCGTGCCCATTCGGCCGAATCCCATCGTCGCCACGCTCGAGGTATAAACCACTCGCCGCACCCGAGTCTGCGCGCCGCCTGTAAGAATCGCCCGTGTCCCATCAACATTCGCCCGGTACATCTGCTCGGGATCCCGCACCCAGAGCCGGTAATCCGCCGCCACATGAAACACCACATCGCATCCGGCCATAGCTTTCTCAATCGATGCGGGATCGCGCAAATCTCCGATCACTCGGTCAGCCTTCAGCTCTTCGATGTTCCGGGATCGCTGCCGGCACGCACCAGCAAACGCAGCTCAGCTCCCTGCTCCGCCAGCACGCAGGGCCACATGGCTGCCCACAAATCCCGTCGCACCTGTGACGAAAACTTTCATGCAAAGCTGTCAGCCGTCAGCTATCGAGCCATGTCAGCGAATGCTCGTCACTGATAGCTGAGAGCTGACAGCTGAGAGCTGATCGGCTTCGCCGCCATCACTTTCTTGTAGGTAGTCAACGCGATCAGCGGGAAATACTGCCGGTACATGTGGTACTTCAGGTAGAACACTCGCGGGAAACCAGTGCCGGTGTAGTGCGGTTCATCCCACGATCCCTCTTTTTTCTGCGTCCGCAGTAGATAAGCAATGCCCCGCGCCACGCAATCGCTGCGAGTATCGTTGGCCGCCAGCAATCCCATCATCGCCCAGGCGGTTTGCGAAGGAGTGCTCGGCCCGACGCCCTTCATGTTCGGATCATCGTACGATCCGCAAGTCTCGCCCCAGCCGCCATCGGGGTTCTGCACCATTCGCAGCCACTCGGCCGCCTGTTGCACGTAGGGCTCGTGATGATCCACGCCCATCGCTTCCAGCCCGCGCAGCACCAGCATGGTGCCGTAGATGTAATTCACGCCCCAGCGCCCGAACCAGCTCCGTCAGGCTCCTGCTCGTCGCGAAGAAACTTTATAGCCTTCTTCACCGCGGGATGCTTCTTGTCATATCCGTAGCCGCCAGCATCTCGAGAATGCGTCCGGTGATGTCGACCGTCGCTGGATCGAGCATGGCGTTGTGGTCAGCAAAAGGCATGTGCTGGAACACCATGCGGTCGTTGTCTTTGTCGAACGACGCCCAGCCGCCGTTCTTGCACTGCATGGACAAAATCCAGTCGATCGCCCGCTGCACCGACTCGCGCTGATAGCGTCCGTTGGGATGCTCCACCTGGCCCAGCGCCAGGCAGACCATCGCGCGTGTCATCCACATCGGGATAAAACTCGTTGTTGAACTCGAAGTACCAGCCGCCCGGCTGCCCTTTGGGATTTTTTACCTTCCAGTCGCCGGCATTGCGAACCTGCTTTTGCAAAATCCAATCCGCGCACTTCACCATCCGCGGATCGTTAGCCGGCACGCCGCTTTCGCCCAGTGCAAACAGCGCATAGGCCGTATCCCACACCGGCGACTTGCAAGGCTGCATGCGGAAAGTATCGCCTTCTTCGATCCCCAGCTTTTCAAATTCATCCAACGCGCGAATCACCTGCGGATCATCGTCGAATATCCCAGGCAGCGCATGCGCGATGATCGAATTCATCATCGACGGGATAAATCGCGCCCAGCCCGTCACTCATCTCAAAGCGTTCAAGCATCCATTTCTCCGCCTTCCTCAGCGCAACCGAACGCAAAGGACGAATATGCACCCGCTCAAACCAATGCGTCAGTCGATCCAGCACCAGGAAAAAATTGCGCCACGAAACCAGTTTCTTCGACCAGTGCAGGCGCATGCGCGACTTGTCGCGACCACCGACGAATAGTTCCTCCACTCCCATTTCGTCGGGAATTTTCTTAAACGGCTTCTTCGCGTAAGCGATCGACAACGGCACCAGGATCGCCCGCGACCACGACGAAATCTCGTAGATATTGAACCAGAACCAGTTGGGAAACAGCACGATCTCCGGCGGAATCGCGGGAACGGCGTCGTAATCGTACTGCCCGAAGAAACACAAGATAGATCTTGGTAAAAGTATTGACTTCGGTGACCCCGCCCATCTCGAGAATCTTTTTGCGCGCGCTCACCAGCGCCGGATGATCGTGCCTGTAGCCGGCCAGCTTCAACCCGAAATATGCCTTTACCGACGCGCTGATATTCGAAGGGCCGCCCGCGATAAATGCTCCACGCCGCCGTCTTCATTCTGATGCTCGAGAATGTAACGTCCAGCCTTTTGGAAGCGCTCCGGATCGCCCGTACCCAGCAGCGTGTGCAGCACAATGTAGTCGGATTCGAGAGTAGTGTCGGCTTCCAGTTCGCCGCACCAGTATCCCTCTTCATCTTGCTGGGAAAACAGGAACTTGCGCGCGCCATCAATCGCAGCGGCTACGCGGCTGGCAAGATCATCTATTTTTCCGAAGCGTAACTGCGGGTTTCGCCGAAGTCGATGGAGGAGGTTTCTTCCATATTCGACATTTACTCCGCATTCGCCGACGGGGGAGCACTGGCGATGGCCTGCACAATCTCCGGCGGCAGACCAAAGCGCACATTTTCGGGCATGACCTCGACTTCTTGTACGTTCTTGAAGCCCTTGGTATCGAGAAATTTCACCACTTCCTCGACCAGGCACTCCGGAGCCGAAGCGCCCGCGGTTAACGCAATCGTCTTCACCCCGTCCAGCCACTCCGGCTTGATATTGCGGAAGCTGTCGATTAGATGCGAATTGGTGCCGAGATTGCGAGCCACCTCGACTAAACTGTTGGAATTGGAGCTGTTATCGGAGCCGACCACCAGTAACAGATCGGCCTCCGACGCCACTTGCTTCACCGCAACCTGCCGGTTTTCCGTGGCATAACAGATATCCTGCGCGCGCCGGCCCCTTGATGTTGGGGAACTTCTTACGCAGCGCGGCAATGATGTCTTTGGTCTCGTCGAGACTCAACGTTGTCTGCGTCAGATAAGCGACGCGGTTAGGATCAGCCACGGTCAGCGACTGCACCTGCTCGGTGATTCCCACCACCTGCGTCACCATCGGTGCTTCGCCCAGCGTGCCAATCACTTCGTCATGGTCGCGATGGCCGATCAACATCAGCGAATAGCCTTCTTTGGCGAACTTGACCGCCTCCACGTGGACCTTGGTGACCAGCGGACAGGTCGCGTCAATCACGCGCAGCTTGCGGTGCTTGCTGGCCTCGCGCACTTCGGGAGAAACGCCGTGCGCGCTATAAATCACGCGCTCGCCATTAGGCACTTCCTCGACGCTATCGACAAAAATCGCCCCTTTGCCCTGAAGCTCTTCCACCACAAAGCGGTTGTGGACGATCTCTTTGCGCACATAAATCGGCGGCCCAAAAGCTTCCAGCGCAATGCGGACAATATCAATCGCCCGGACCACTCCGGCACAAAAGCCCCGCGGCTTCAATAAAAGCAGTGTTTTCTGATCCTCACGCACAGTAATATGCCTGCTCCTAGCCTACACTTTTCCCACGGATAGGATGCTTCTAAACTACCGGAAAGTACCCATTTGGTCAACGTAAGCCCTAGAAATGGATAGGATTAGCAGCGATTGGGGAATTGGCGCAGCGAATGGGACAGGGATACCACCAATGGGGTGTTCCCCACGCCGGGGGGATATCGATAGAATCATGACATTGCGGCGGTATCCTCGTAAGCGCCGCGCTGGAGAGTGTCGATGAAAAAGCTTGCGTGCATTACTCTGCGTGGCAGCCCTGTCATTGCCTGCATTTGGTCAGGCTACCGAGGGGATCGGGTACCTGGACGCCACCCGCAAACACGGCGCTACGACGACCCGTTCTTCCCGGCCCAGATGAGCGGTGGCGCCCAGAACGGACAAAAGGACACCAACTCCCAGCTCGACAAGCTCGAGCGTCAGACCGCAAACACCGTGATTCAACCTGCGGCGAAGACGCCAAAAGTCCAACCCTACAAACTACCGGCGGAGGCCAAACCTGCCGCCGACAACTTTTATCAGCAAAGCATGCCGTCGCGGACCGGGGTCAAGAACACACCCGGCAGCGGAAGTCCCAATCGCTCATCCCGGAGCAATCGGGTGAATCTGCACGGACGGTAGAACGGCGCTGCCGCGTACTTCGACAAGATCATCGATGGAAAGTGCAACGAAGAGTACGCGCTTGCGGACAAGAACTCGAACGCAACCAAAGGTTCAAGATAACCCAACACGCTGTTTTCAGCGTTCCCGCCGGAAGAAACCGCAGTGATGTCCTTCGCTCAGTTTGGCTCGCAGGAACCAAAGGCGTGACAGGTTAGTCTTTGGACAAGAGAAGTTCGGCTCTTGTCTCCTGGTCAACTTCGTGACAAAACGTTGCAGCGCACTCTTTCGAAGAAGGTCCAGTACAACTCCGTTTATGATTTCAAAAGCTTTCCTAACAATCACTTTCGTAACGATGATTCTCGCCTCACACGTGGGGATCGCCGCTCAAGTACCGTTCCTCGGTCCGGCGAGAACCTATGCCACCGGTCTCGCGCCTTCGGCCATCGCGGTCGGTGACTTCAATAACGATGGGCGTCTCGACCTCGCTACTGCCAACAACGGAGCGATGTACATCTCGATCCTCATTGGCGGAGGCCAAGGGGCGTTCCAGCAGCAAATGGAAATCAGCTTGAACGAGTATTCGCAGAGCATCGCGGTGGGCGACTTCAACCGGGACGGCAAGCAAGATCTGGTCGTGGGAGTCATTACCGGCTACAGCATTCTGATGGGAAACGGAGATGGCACTTTTCAGCCGCCTTTGTACACTCACGCGAGTGTGGGAATGGTTGTGACCGGGGATTTCAACGGTGATGGAATCCTGGATCTCGTGTACCAGACGCTCGGCGGTATCGACGTGCAGTTGGGAAACGGGGATGGCACCTTTCAACCACCGTTGTTCGACGCGTTTAATTCTGCTAGTTCCATTCAAGTGATCGACATCAACGGGGACGGTAAACTCGACCTGGTGGGCGAAGAGAACTCAGCCGGGACTACGGGATTTTATGTTTTGCTTGGGAAAGGAAACGGAACGTTCGACTCTGCGCTTGAAGTGGATGTTTCCTTCCCCGGTCCAGTGATCGCTGCTGACTTTAACGGCGATGGCAGGGTCGATTTGGTGATGTCCCGCTCTGGCGGGGATTCGTTGGGTCTCCTCGGAAAGATCGGAATCTTTCTCGGAAATGGTGACGGCACCTTTCAGCCGGAACGCGACTTTGGCTACGAACCCGGGGCTATCGGGTACATAGTTGCTGCCGACTTCAACGGGGACGGCAAGAACGACGTTGCTGTGACGAATGGGTACGACATCAGTGTGATCATTGGAAACGGAGACGGCACCTTCCAATTCGCCACGCAAGCGTGGTCCGTTGGGACCGATCCCACACCGATAACTGGCGATTTCAACGGAGACGGGCTCATGGATATCGCCACCGCCAACCGTACCGACGGCAATGTCAGCATTTTGCTCAACCGCAAGACGAACTTCGCATCTGCCTATGACATTTCCGCTGGGGGTTCTTCACAAGCGGTTGTATCGGACGATCTGAACTCCGATGGCAAGAGCGACCTCGTATTCGGTGACACACAGGGAGTAAGCGTCGCTCTTGCCAGGAACCAATCTTTTGCGCCCACAAAATCTTACTCGCTGGCCATTGGAGACATAATCGCAGTTTCTACCGGGGACTTGAACGGTGACGGGCACCCGGATATTGTTGGCCTCGCCTACAATTGCGCCGGAAATTCCAAATTTGGCGTCCTCCTCGGCAAAGGGGATGGCACTTTTTCCCGCTCAGCCACTTACACGGTAGGGGTTTGTCCGAATGCTATCGCGGTCGCGGATTTTAACCGAGACGGTCATCTCGATGTAGTCGTGTCAAACGGCGGGAACGGTACCTACGGAAGCGTGAGTCTGCTTCTCGGAAATGGCGACGGCACGTTGCAACCAGCGACGACGATTAGCGTCGGCAAGAACAACCCTGCATACTTCGCGGTGGGCGATTTCAACGGCGATGGCAATCTGGACCTAGCACTGATCAATCAAGGCCAGACCGCAACGGTAGACCTCCTTCTCGGTAACGGCGATGGGACGTTCCGTCCGCTGACAGGCGCCGAGACCATCGGCAACGGATTGGCACGATTCTGCGCAGCTGCCGATTTGAACCATGACGGAAAGCTCGACCTTGCGGTTGTGACCGAGTCTCAGGTCATCATCCTTCTTGGCAACGGGGACGGAACTTTCCAATCTCCGATTGGCTATAACGTCTCAATTTACGGAATCGCGGTCGCGATTGCCGACTTCGATGGCGACGGCAATCTGGATCTTGCCGTAGACAGTTCTCCGGGCTCGACTAGTGGAATTTTCAGTTTTCTGTCGGGGAACGGAGATGGAACGTTTAATACTCCACAGATCATCCATGTCGGAGTTGATCCCCTTTCCATTGCGACTGGCGATTTCAATGGGGATGGCAAGCCGGACGTAGCAATAAACAGCGCGAATGCAGGCACGGCTACGATTCTGTTGAACACAGGCCATTAGGAGTGAACTTCGGGGTTGTCCGTCGACATTGGTTGGCAAACGTCGTTCCTGAGCCTGAAGCGTCGCAGCGATAAATATCCCGGTTGAAAAATGAAATGTGCCTCGCAGATCGCGACGGTGGTTGTTCTGGTGGTAAGTGCTGCCCTCGCGCAAGACTATCTGACCGGGATCGTGAAATCGAGCGACGGTAAGCCGTTGGAGGGGGTAGTCGTATTCGAAAGCGGCAAAGAAGGGACTAAGACCGACTCTCAGGGTGCGTTTCGGATCAAGAAAACTGAAGGGGTGTTTTCCTTTTGGCTTACGGCCTACGAACCTCTCACGGTGGTGCCTGGGAAGGACCAGACCGAACTCAGCGTGACGATGATAAATAGTGTCGGCAAGACGTGGCTCGTACCGAATTGCAAAGAGCCGCCCCGGTCGGCTTGGTTGAACCTGAGGTACGCGATCCCGAAGGATGCGAGGATCAAAGTTATAACCGACTCTGACTACCAGAAACGATTGATCCGGTATCCACATGGGAAGAAGAAAGAATGGCTTGTAATTTGGGAAGGAGCGACGGTTTCGTTTGGACGCCCGACGCCGGAGGATTTTGTCGACGCTGCGAGCTACCAGGAGCGATCGATCAGTTATGAAGATTCTAAGGAGATTGGAGGCGGCGGCGCTGAGGATGCGCGAGGCGTTGTGAAGTCAGGTGGTTTATGGCGCTGGGCGGGAGGCTTCGGGCAGTTTGCCAAGTATTGGGACGTTTCGCCAGCCGCTGCCGCGTACTTCGACGACATCATCGATGGAATGTGCAGGGAGGGAAGTCCTCCGGTGTCGGTAAACTCGAACTCGACTTCAAATCCTCGCTCGCCTGTTCACTAGTTAATAAGAGGTACCGTCCGACCTTGTGTAACTCTTTTCCAGTTCCAAAATGTGCATTAGCGAGCTCGATCCGATCTCGTTTTATGTTGACCGATGCATGTTAAACTCTTTCCGCGCGAAGGGCGCATCCGGTCCGCGGAAAGGACAGAGTCCACCTTGTCGTTCACAACTCATTTCACGAACTGACTTTCTGCCCGTCAACATGCGGACCTCGGGCTCATGAAAGGAAGTTCGTAATGCCGGTCAAGCGTCTCCCGTCGAATCCCAACCTCGAACATCTCAAGCATCAAGCGAAAGACTTGTTGAAAGATCATGCGGCTCGCGATCCGCGTGCAGCACAGCGGTTGCGGGAGTTTCATTCGCGATTCCGCCATTTTAGCGACGCCAAAGTCTTCGCTGCCACATTACGACTCAGCGACGCGCAACTCGCCATTGCACGCGAATACGGATTCCCCAGCTGGACACGGCTCAAGCGCCACATCGAAAAACCACGCTTACTGATCGTCTCGAACTTCCGCACCATGAGCGCATCGAGGACGCCACTTTTCGTCAAGCCGTGGCTCTTATCGACTCGGGCGACGCAGCGGGATTGCGTGTTTTCTTGCACCAGCATCCCAAACTGGTTTTTCAGCACGTCGATTTCGAAGGCGGAAACTACTTCTACCATCCAACGCTGCTGGAGTTCATCGCCGAGAATCCCGTGCGCCACGGGAAATTGCCTGCCAACATTTTGGAAGTGGCGAAGGCCATTGTTGATGCCGGGCCATCCCAGGAAGCATTGAATGAGACCCTGATGCTGGTCGCTACTGGAAGCGTGCCTCGCGAATGCCGAGTGCAACGTCCGCTCATTGACTTACTTTGTGACAACGGAGCCGATCCCGAAACTGCCATCGAGGCTGCAGCCCTTCACGGAGAGGTTGACTCAGTGAAGGCTTTGCTCGAGCGCGGCGCGGCGATCGATCTGCCGGTGGCGGCGATGCTCGGACGCACGGACGACGCCCGCCTCTTGTTGCCTGCGGCAAGCGCGGAAGACCGCCACCTCGCGCTCAGCCTGGCGGCTGACAATGGCCACGTCGAAATCGTGCGCATGCTGCTCGATGCTGGAGAAGATCCCGATCGTTACAATCCGGTCGGCGGACACTCTCATACCACGCCATTGCATCAGGCCGCTGGCGCCGGCCACGAAGAGGTGGTGCGGCTGCTAGTGGAACATGGGGCAAGACTGGATTTAGAAGACATTCTTTGGCACGCAACGCCGGCGGACTGGGCGCGGCAAGCGGGAAAGATTCTCATCGAAAAGTATCTTCGTGAACAAGCGCGTCAACGCATGACAGACCGGCGTAGTATCGATGCGCAGGAGTCGCGATGAATGCAACTGATTTCCGACGGATCGCGCTGACTCTGGAAGGCGCAGAAGAGGGCTCGCACATGGGCGCAGCCGACTTCCGCGTCGGCGGTCGCATCTTCGCCACCCTCGCTTCCGAGAAGCAGGGCTACGGCAACCTCATGCTCACACCGGAACTTCAAGCCGATTTTGTGCGCGAACTGCCGGAGGTCTTTCTGCCCGTTCACGGTGGATGGGGAAGGATGGGAGCAACCCACATTCGTCTGGGGAAGGCGAGCGAAGATGTGCTAGCCGGAGCGCTACGGACGGCTTGGAAGCTGAGAGTGGAGAAAAATGGGAAGACGAAACCAGCGAAGCGCAAGGGGATATCCAAGTAGGTCCTCACCGCCGCCATTCCTCCATTGGCCGGCGTAATCCTGAGCCCGATAAGGCGAAGGATCGGGCGCGGGTAAGAGTACCGTCGATCCGCGCCAGATCCCCATGAGTTCACGAATCAAGTGCAACACCGTACAAAGGTGTTGCGATGGAAAAGAGAAGATATGAGCAGTTGGTGCTCAGGGAGCGGATTGAGATTTACCGTCTGCATGCAAACGGTAAATCTCTGCGCTGCATCGCCGCCACTCTGGGGAGGAGCGCGGCGACCATTAGTCGTGAACTGAAGCGCAACAGCAAGGTCTCTAAGCAGTGGCCGGGGGGCTACGATCCCGAGCGCGCGCAGCGGCTGATGCTGCGTCGTCATGCCCGCGGTCGGGCCCACAAGCTGGAACGTCAGCCCGAACTTCGGGAGAAAGTGTTGCAGCATCTCGCTGCCGGATGGTCGCCGGAGCAGATTGCCGGGCGCATGGCCCAGTTGCCGGGCAGCGACCGCATCAGCTACGAATCCATCTACCGTTACATTTATTGGCGCAGTTGGTCCTTCAACGAAACTCTGCATCGCTGGCTGCCTCGGCAAAAATACCGTCGCGGAAACCGTCTGCCCAATGGCCGCTGGTCGACGGCGTCGATATTGGAGAGGGTTTCCATCCATGATCGTCCGGCGGTGGTGGAGACCAGAACGCGCACGGGCGATTGGGAGGCCGACCTCATGAGCTTCCGCAAACCGGGACAGTTCCTGCTGGTGATGCAGGAACGCCGATCGCGGCGCGCCCTGCTGATGCGGCAGAACACGAGAACGGCGCAGTCGGTCGCCGACAATCTCAGCACCCTGCTGGAAGCGCTGCCCGCGCGCGTATGTCAATCCATGACCTTCGACAACGGAGCGGAGTTCAGCAAACACTATCTCCTGAGCCGACGGTTTGGCATCCAGACCTGGTTCTGCGACACCCACTCGCCCTGGCAGAAGGGCGGCATCGAAAACGCGATTGGCCGTTTGCGCCGCCTGTTGCCTAGAAACACCGACCTCGACGACCTGCCCGCCCAGCGCCTCGCCCTCTGCCTCGAACGCTACAACGATACCCCCAGAAAATGCCTCGGCTTCAAAACTCCCAACGAGGTATTCTTGGAACACTCTGTTGCACTTCAAACGTGAATTCATCCCCTCGCTCCGCTCGGGATGACGTCATCATGGAAGAGACTTTCAGTCCTCACCCGTTCGCCTTGATCATCTGCTCGGCATGCTTTCGCGATGTGTCGGTCAGCTTCGCGCCGCTCAGCATGCGGGCGACTTCCTCCGTGCGCTCGCCCCCGGTGATGAGACGGATGGTTGTGCGCGTGCGGTTCGCGGAATCTTTCTTCTGCAGCAGGTAATGATGGTCGGCGAACGTGGCGATTTGCGGGAGGTGGGTAACGCAAAGAACCTGGCTGGTGCGGGAGAGGCTTTTCAGTTTCTTGCCGACCGCTTCGGCCGCACTTCCGCCGATACCGGTATCGATTTCGTCGAAGACTAAAGTTCGCTGGGCTTTTCTCGAACTCCCCGCGGACGAGGGCGTCCGCGCCACGCTGGCTTTCAGAGCGAGCATCACGCGCGAGAGTTCGCCACCAGAAGCGATGTGTTCCAGGCGGCGCAGGGGCTCTCCCGGATTTGTTGAGATCAAATAGACCACCTGATCGAATCCTGTCGACGTCCAGTTCCCTTCTTCGTCGGTGCCGCTGACTTCGATGTGGAAGTGCGTTTTCATAGCGAGGTCGTTGATTTCGGCCTCGACCAGCTTTTCGAGTTTGCGAGCCGCTTCGTATCGCTTCTTCGAAATCGCGCGCGCGGCTCGAAGGTAAGCGTCGCCTGCCTGATCGAGTTCCGCGCGCAACAGGCGCAGGGTCTCGTCTTTGTTTTCCATGGCGGCAAGCTTGCCGCTGACCTCGTCGCCGAACTTGATGACGTCGTCGAGCGTCGGCCCGTACTTACGCTTCAGGCGATCGATCGAGGCCAAACGGTCTTCGACCTCGGCAAGGTGCTCAGGCGAGGCATGGATGCCCCCTGCATAATCACGCACCGTCGCGCCCACGTCTTCGACGCTGATGCGAGCAGAATCAAGTGCGTGACGGCTTCGTGGAATTTCGGCTCGAAGCGGGCTAGTTCTTCGATATGCTTTTGGGCGGCGCGCAACGATGATGCTGTCGAGGTGCTGCCTTCGTAAAGCAGGTCAAAGGCATTCATCGCAGCCGAGTAGATTTTCTCGGCGTTGGCAAGAACCAGCTTTTCGGCTTGGAGGCTGTCGTCTTCTCCCGGCTGGAGTTTGGCTTCTTCGATCTCGTGCTTCTGGAAGCTCCAGAGATCGAGCAGGCGCAGGCGATCTTGCTCATCGCGCTGCAACTCTTCGATGCGGGCAGCAATTTCTTTCCAGCGGGCAAACGATTCAACCGTAGCGTCGAGATGCGTGCCCGCGTATCCGTCGAGCAAAGCCAGGCGCGTGGGGCCATCGAACGCCAGGATCGACTCGTTCTGCGCGTGGATGGTCGCCAGGTGTGGCGCGAGTTGGCGCAGGACGGCGACCGTGGCCGGCTGATTGTTGACGAAGACGCGTCCTTTGCCGCCGGCGGCAATTTCGCGCCGAAGGATGATGGCATCGTCGTCGGAGTCGATGCCGTTGGCTTCGAGCGCCTCGGTGACTCGCTTCTCGGCTCCGCCTTCCACTTCGAAGACAGCCGAGATGATGGCCTTGTCGGCGCCCGAGCGGATGACGTCGCTGGAAGCTTTTTCTCCGAGGAGCAGGGCCAGGGCGTCGATTAGGATGGACTTGCCCGCTCCGGTTTCGCCTGTTAGGAGATTGAGGCCAGGAGCGAATTCGACTGCCAGGTTATCGACCACCGCGTAGTTTTCGAGGCGCAGTTCGACGAGCACGGGAGTTCCTGGTGCTGATTTGTTGCGAGAATAGCATGGAAGCGGACGTCACGCTCCGGGCATCTGAGCGGATCGCGTCGCGCATGTCCTGATTTCTTGCACGATTTCACTGGGGCACGTGTACTTTCTAGGGGTAATGCGTGGGATTCATCCTGAGGGCAACCCCTGCGCCGTGGTCTATAATCGAAGGCAGGATTTTCCTAGAAAACCAATGCATTTTCTTCCATGGCTAGCAGCATTCGTCGGCGGCGAGATCGTTGATCTGGTTGGAGAAACCGGCCCTGTCGCTAAAGTGGTCCTTCTTCTGCTTCTGCTCTTTAGCCTGATTTCCTGGGCTATCATTCTCTCCAAGTGGAGCTTGTTGCGCCGGGCGCGAGTGCAGAGTGGGCGCTTCGTGCGCGCTTTTCGCAAGGCGCAGCGCCTGCAGGATGTCGGCGCGGTGGCCGAGCAGTTTCGGCCGAGCCCGCTGGTCGGAGTATTTGAAGGCGGATTCGAGGAATACCGGCGGCAAGGCGGAGTTTCGAGCGGCGTCGTGCGGAATCCCGTGGCCATTCAGCGGGCGATGCAGATCGCCAATTCTGAAGAATTGACGCGCTTTGAACGCAACTTGCCCTGGCTCGCGATCACCGGCGCGGTTACCCCGTTCATCGGATTGTTCGGAACGGTGTGGGGCATCATTGACGCCTTCCACGGACTGGGAACGGCGGGCGCGGCGACTTTGCGCGCGGTGGCTCCGGGCATTTCTGAAGCTTTGATCACCACTGCGGCCGGACTGGCGGCCGCCATTCCAGCGGTCATTGCTTACAACCTGATCGGCGGATCGATCCGCGAGTTTGCGGCGCGCGGCGACGACTTCGCGCTCGAGATGCTGAATGCAGTCGAGCGCACCAGCCACAGGCGCAAGCGGCAGCTGCGGAGGTGCGGCGGTAATGGCCTTTACGGCTTCCAATGGACGCACCCAGACCTCCCTCTCCGATATCAACATCACGCCGCTGGTGGACGTCGTTCTGGTGCTGCTGATCATTTTCATGGTGACGGCTCCGGTCTGCAGTCCGGGATCGAAGTCAACGTGCCCAAAACGCGCACCGTGAAAGAGATCACGGAAGAGCGGCTGGTGATCAGCATTGACAAGAAGCAGCGCGTGTTTCTGGGCAACGACTCCATCAACATCAATGAGATCGCGACGCAGATCAAGCAGAAAATTCGCGACCCGCAACATCAATCGATCTTCATTCGCGCCGATGAAGATGTGCCGTTTCGGCGCCTTCGCCACTGTGATGGATGCGGTGAAGCAATCCGGCATCATCAACGTCAGCATCGTGACCCAGCCTCTCGACAGCCATGCAAGCAAACGCTGAAATCTTCTTTGAACACGAACGTTGGGGGCGTAACCTGGCCTGGTCGGCGGGCTTGCATGTCGCGGTGGTGCTGGCTCATTGTTGGCTATGCTGTGTTCGCTCCGAGTCGCAGCGGTTCAGGCTGGGGCGCGGGCGGTGGCGGAGACGCTATGGGAGTAACGCTGGTAAGCACCATTCCCTTGCCGGCTCAGCCGACGGAAACACAGAACGTGCTGGCGAACGAGTCCAAGGGACTGACGCAGTCCAAGCCCAAGCGAAGAAGTGAAAGAGCCGGAAGCGATTCCGATTCCCGACAAGAACGCCAAAAAGAAGCCCCGAAGAAGGAAACGAGTACGAGTCAGAAACCGCAGCCCGAGCCGGTTGAAGAAGCCAACAATGTAGTTCCCTTCGGACAAGGCGGCCCGGTGAGCGGGCCTTATGGGACGTTCAGTGCAGGGGGCGCGAAAGGTGGATTCGGCTTTACCGGCGGTGGCGGCGATTTTGGCACGCGCTACGCCTGGTATGTGCGAGTGGTTCAACAGAAAGTTTCGGAGAACTGGCTGAAGTACGAAGTAGATCCGCGGATCACAGATGCGCAGCGGGTCTATGTGACCTTTGATGTGATGCGCGATGGGCAGCCGGCTAATGTGCAAGTGGAACAGTCGAGCGGCGTACCTTCGCTGGATCAGTCGGCGGTACGGGCCATCCAACGCATTGATACTTTTGGTCCACTGCCGTCCGATTATTCCGGGAATAAGGTTTCAGTTGAGTTCTGGTTCGATTACAAAAGATAGAGGAGATTTTAGGTGACTAGCTCTTAACCTTTAGCTTGAGGCTTTTCGAGTAGGGATTAGGCATGCGATTGAGTCGAGTCGACAATTCGAGATTGGTTTTCATTTTTACCGTCATTGTGGCGTTTCTCTGCACCTCAGCGTTTGCGCAGGATTGGATCAAGACTGGCACTGGATTGGGTGTGGAGAAGGTTCGCCTGGCAGTTCCCGATTTCAAAGCCTCCACGCAGGATGCGAAGAACGCAGACCTGCTTAAAGTACTTTCAACGACACGCTGTGGAACGATCTCGACAATGCCGGCATTTTCGATATGGTGTCGAAGAGCTTTTATCCGCCCTCGGCGCCGGTCGGAATCCCGCGGAAGTGAAGTTTGATGTGTGCAGCGCAGCTCCGGTAATGCGGCCATGCTGGCGTTCGGCAACCTGGGCGCGGCGGGCAACACGCTGACGGTGCAGGGCTGGCTCTTTGACGTGAAGAACGTCACGTCGCCGCAGGTGCTGGGCAAGCAATACACGGATGCCGCGACCAGCCGACGCTGCCCGCACGCATCGCGCACAAGTTCGCCGACGAAATTATCTTTCGTTTGGGTGGCGGCATTCACGGGCATTGCCGAGAGCAAGATCTATTTCGTGAGCAGCCGCAGTGGGCACAAAGAAATCTGGGCCATGGATTACGATGGCGCCAACCAGCATCAGGTCACGCATCTGGGTTCGATTTCGCTCTCACCGCGCATTTCGCCCGATGGTTCGCGGCTGGCGTTCAGTTCCCTCACCAAGACCGGCTGGGACATCCTGATGTACTCGCTGGATCTGGACCGGTTGGTCACGTTCCCCACGTTTGGCGGCACCAATCTTTCCCCGGCCTGGTCGCCGGACGGGACGAAGCTGGCATTCTCTTCCTCGCGCAGCGGCGATCCGGAAATTATACGTGCGATGCTATCGGGCGGAATCTGAAGCGGCTTACCTCCTCCAAAGGCCCGGATGTTTCTCCGGCGTGGAATCGCAAGACCGGAGCGCAGATCGCGTGGGTAAGCGGACGCACCGGCCTGCCGCAGATTTACACCATGGAAGCAGACGGCACCAACGTTCAGCAGCTGACCGATCAGGGCTATGCGGTGTCTCCGGCGTGGTCCCCGAATGGGCAGTTTCTGGTGTTTTCCTGGATTCGGCACTATGGCCCGGGAGCGCCGGGAGCGCAAGATATCTACATCATGGATATTGCCAGCAAGCAGTGGGTGCAATTGACTCACGATGGCGGGCGCAATGATTTTCCGTCTTGGTCGCCCGACGGCCGGCACATTATTTTTCAGTCCAGCCGCTCTGGCGGCGAACAGATTTGGACCATGCTGGCGGATGGCACCAATCAGAAGCAGCTGACTACGCCGGCAGTAATACGCAACCGAATTGGAGCTGGAAGTAGGGCACAAATGAGATTTGTTAGTTTCATACAGACCGGGGAGCGGCGGAGAGTTAACCCGCCTGCCTGGACTCGATCCGCGCGCCAGCAGGGCGCGCGCTACTTTGGGAGGAGAAAGTGAAGCAGCGAAAATGAAGTGGATCACACTTGTGTTCGTACTAGGCGCCATCATGATGCTGGGCGCCTGCAAGAAGAAAGTGGCGCCACCACCACCGCCGCCGCCACCGGCTCCCACCGCACCCACGGCTTCGCTCACGGCGAACCCCGACACGATTGAGAAGGGCGAGTCCACCACTCTGACCTGGCAAACGACCAATGCCACCGATGTGAGCATTGACGGAATTGGAGCGGTGCAGCCCAATGGTTCGCAGCAGGTGACTCCGGCCGACTCGACCACTTATCACCTGACCGCCAAGGGCGCGGGCGGAACGCAGGAAGCTACGGCGCGAGTTACCGTAACTGCGCCGCCGCCTCCGCCTCCTCCGTGCTTCGGCAACGGAAGAAGAACTGTTCTCGCAAAATGTGAAGGACATCTACTTCGATTACGACAAAAGTCGATATTCGCCCCGACCAGCAGTCCGCGCTGCAGGGAGATGCTGGATTCCTGAAGCAGCATCCCAACATCGCTTTCACGATCGAAGGACACTGCGACGAGCGAGGTTCCACCGAATACAACCTGGCACTGGGCGATAGCCGCGCCAATGCGGTGAAGAATGCTCTGGTGCAAGGCGGGGTGAACGTGCCGACCACATCAAGACCATCAGCTACGGCAAGGAGAAGCCGTTCTGCACCGAAGTCCAACGAGCAGTGCTGGCAGCAGAACCGACGTGGTCACTTTGTCTACTCAGAAGTAGTCGATTAGCGGGGGCGGGCTCGATGGCTCCGCCCCCTCTGTGCCGACGTCTGGAGCCTTCGCTCGAGCGGGTACATCAACCGTGCCCGGAACGGGTTATCCTGCAGCGTACGATCTCGGGCGGAGGTATCCGGTCGTACCTTTTTGCGAATCGATTTCTGGAAGCCCATGGAATAATTATGAGAAATCGATGCGTTATTTCATCCTGATTTGGCATGCACCACCCTATGGTTACCTGACGCCGGCTTGGGGCGCGAGCAAGGAAATCATCCAACTGCAGACCCAGGTGCAAGCAACTGCAAGATCAAATGACGCAAATGAGGCAGTCCTTCGACGAACAGCATGGGCATCATGAAGAACCTGGTGGACCAGAACACCGACAGCATGAATAAGGCTCGCGACGTCATGAACACTCTTCAGACCACTTTGCAGAAGCAACAGAGCGATAGCGGCGCGCACGTCGACCAACTCTCTGGGCAGATCCAGTCGCTGAATGACACCATGGACGAACTGAAAGCGCGGCTGGGCCAAGGTCAGCAAGCAATTGGAAGACATGCAGTCGGCGCAGCAGAGTCTGGCCGCGCAGCAGGCGCAACAGCAACAACAGGCGCAGGCGCCTCCGCCGGATGTGCTTTATAACAACGCCCTTCGCGACTTACAACGCCGGCAAGAACGACCTGGCTACCCAGGAATTCTCCGACTACATCAAGTACTATCCCAACACTGATCTGGCGGGGAACGCGTACTTCTACCTGGCGGAAATCCAGTATCGGCAGGGGAACTATCCAGAAAGCCGCGAAGAATTATGATCAGGTCATGCAGAACTTCCCTACCGGAAATAAAGCTGCCGTCGCGCAGTTGAAGAAGGGGTTCGCTCTGATCGAACTGGGGCAGAAGGACGACGGCGTCGCGGACTGCGCCATGTGATTCAGCGATATCCGCGATCCAACGAAGCCACTCAGGCGCGGGAACGGCTGCGGAAGCTGGGGTTGCCCTTGACGGCAAAAGAATAGAAACATTTACGAAGTTCGATTGCTGAAATACGAAGTAGCAAACTGTTTTCGATCGTACTTCGTCAATCGCACCTCGAAAATCATCCCTTCAATCCCCTCAAACAGTATCTGATCTCGGTGGTGACTTCCTTCACCCGCATTCCCTCTTCGACCAATACCTTGCAGGCCAATGCGGCGCGGATGGGCGTTCCTTCTCCCAGATCGTAGCTTACGCGGCAGTATTGGCAGTCCTCGTTCCAGCAAAAGCGTCCGTAGGAGACGCTTTCCGAGGCGAGGAATTGCAGGCAACGCAACAGGGTGTTGTTTTCCGGAACTTCGACTTCCCTACCCATGAGCGTGATCTTAACCAGCTTGTCGTAGGGGCGGAAGAGAGTGGTGGGCGCGGTCATGCTAGGAGTGGCTCCGCACAGCGAAAATTTCCAATTTCCAATTGTTGATTGCCGATTGTACTTCTGCGCTCACCACACAATTGACAATCGGAAATCGACAATTGGAAATTTCTAGGCGCTGTGGCGCTGGCGGCTGCGATGGCGACTGGTGCGGTGGCGATGGGCATGGGCACGATGCTTCGAGGTGTGCCTGCCTACGCGGCTGAGCGTTGCGGATTGGGGCACCGGGGTTTGAGCCCAGGGGGTCGTGGTGAATAGCAGGATTGCGAATACGGCTAGCATCAGGCGCTTCATGAGGGTTCCTCTGCTTCTCTCTCGTCGCTACGCGACTTGGCGGGCAACTACAGGAATAATTTCACCCAACTGCGTACTTAACCTCTTCCTCGAACCACCGTTTCGCGATACGCTGGGCCTGCAGGCGAACCAGGCTGCTCCGTCTGCCTAGAGGCATTTATCTCATGAATGATCACAAAGACCAAGACCGAATGAAGGGCGCGGTGGAGCAGGAAGATCGCGGCCAGCAAGGCAATACTTCGATGCAAGGACAATTGGGCCATCGCGACCAGGACCCGATGTTAAAGGATGCGGATTCGGATTTCCCGGAACCGGGGGAGAGCCCGGAGCATAGCGGCGAACCGGACAGGAAGAAGTTGGACGAAGTGGCGTAAGGGCGGTCGCCGGCGGCCCGGTTGCAGGTCGCCGGAACTCGGTTTGAATAGACGAGCAAACGAAAAGCCCTCCATGATGAGGGCTTTTGTTTTGCCAGCGACCAGCCAACTGCGACCGGCGACCGGTTTTATCTCAGCTCTTCCATCACCTGCTCTAGCACTTCCCTGCCAGGACGAACTGCCGATTCGGGCAGCGTCGCCAGGGGTTGGTCGGTCATGTTCAGCAGATCGATGAAGCTTGGGGCTTTAGGGTTAACGTAGAAAACTCCTGTGAGCACCTCGCCTTTTTCGTGCGATTCGTTCAGGCGGTGAATGGCTTCGAGGCGATTCGTCGCGTCGTATTCTTCTTCAAGCTTACGCAGATGGAGGCGCGATCCGTCATGCATCGTGACTTCCACAGTAGTGCCGGGATCGTACTCCACGTTGATCTCTTCGAATGACGGCACGAAGTTGACTTCCTGCAACGGCTCTTCGTGGTCTTTCATGTATTTGTAGGATTTCGTCGAGCCCTCGTGGTCGTTGAAAGTCACGCAGGGTGACACGACATCAAGCATGACCGTGCCATTGTGGGCGATGGCGGCTTTCAGCATGGCGTGCAATTGCTTCTTGTCTCCGGAGAAAGAGCGTCCCACGAAGGTCGCGCCCAGCGTAATGGCCAGTGCGCAGGTGTCTATTGGTGGCAGGTCGTTGATGACTCCGGTCTTCAGCTTCGAGCCCAAGTCGGCGGTGGCAGAAAACTGTCCCTTGGTAAGTCCGTAGACGCCATTGTCTTCGATGATGTAGATGATCGGCAGATTGCGCCGCATGAGGTGTACGAACTGCCCGATGCCGATGGAGGCAGTGTCGCCGTCGCCGCTGACGCCCAAAGCGATCAGATTGCGATTCGCTAGCATGGCGCCGGTTGAGACCGATGGCATGCGTCCATGAACGGTGTTGAAGCTGTGCGAGCGGCTCATGAAATACGCGGGACTCTTCGAGGAGCAGCCGATGCCGCTCGGCTTGATGCACGCGCTCGGGCGAGACTCCCATTTCGTACATCGCGTCGATGATGCGTTCCGAGATGGCATTATGGCCGCATCCAGCGCAAAGCGTGGTCTTACCGCCTTTGTACTCGAGGACGGAGAGCCCGATGCGATTGATCTTCGGAGCCGGTGGTGGCGCGGTCGGTGTGGTCGCCATTTACTTGCCCTCCATGGTCATGAGTTCGTCAGTCACGGAGCGCGCGTCGAGCGGCAGGCCGTGGATGTGAGCGATGCTGCGCAGTTTGGTGACTAGCGCAGGCTTGATGTCCATTTTGATAAGTTCCAGCATCTGTGCGTCACGATTCTGTTCGACAACGTAAACGCGGTCATGCTGTTCGATGAAGTCGTGAATCTCGCGAGTGAAAGGATAGGCGCGAATACGGAGGTAGTCAGTTTCGACGCCGTATTCGTTGCGCATTTGATCGCGGCTCTCGATCAGTCGCCCAATGCGAGGTGCCGTAACCGATGATGCCGATCTTCGATTTGCCAGTCTCAACTTCGGGGCGCGGAACGAACGAACGCGCAGTTTCAAATTTGCGGTTCAGACGCTCCATGTTGTTCTCGAAGTCGTCGGGACGCTCACTGTATTGCGCCTTCTCGTTGTGTCCGCTGCCGCGCGCGAAGTACGCGGCGGCGGGATGATCGGTGCCCGGCAACGTGCGGTAGCCGATTCCGTCCCCGTCGACGTCTTTGTAACGAGCGAAGCTGCCAAGACGGTCGAGATCCTCTTTGCTCAGGACTTTGCCGCGCTCGATAGGCTTCTCAGGATATTTGAAGGGATCGGCCATCCAGTTGTTCATGCCGAGATCGAGGTCGGACATGACAAACACCAGCGTCTGAAATTTCTCCGCCAAATCGAAGGCGTCTCCTGCCATCCCGAAGCATTCTTCGGCGGAGCACGGGATCAGCAGAATGTTCTTGGTGTCACCGTGAGATAGGAACGCGGTCGAAAGAATGTCGCCCTGCGACGTGCGGGTCGGCAGCCCGGTCGAGGGGCCTACCCGCTGGATGTCCCAGATCACTCCCGGAACTTCTGCGTAGTAGGCGAGGCCGGCGAATTCGGCCATCAGCGAGATTCCGGGACCGGCCGTCGCGGTCATGGCGCGAGCGCCAGCCCATCCGGCGCCGACGACCATGCCGATCGCGGCCAGTTCGTCTTCCGCCTGGACGATGGCGAAAGTGGCTTTGCCGTCGGGACCGATGCGGTGTTCTTTCATGTAATCGATCAGCGCTTCGGGAAGCGATGACGATGGTGTGATGGGATACCAGGCAACAACCGTGACACCGGCGAACATGCATCCTAGAGCCGCGGCAGAGTTACCGTCGATAATGATTTTGCCCTTCGTCTTGTCCATGCGCTGGACGAAATAAGGGTCGCGCTTGGTGAGGCTGGCGGCGGCGTAGTCGTATCCAGCTTTGACGGCGGCGAGGTTCAGATTGGCGGCCTTGGCTTTTGTGGCAAACTGCTTGCGAATGGCCTTCTCGACCTCCGCCATGTCGATTTCGAGCAACTTGGCCACGACACCGACGTAGATCATGTTGCGCACGAGTTTGCGCAGCTTGGCCTCTGGGCAGACCGGAGCGACTAGTTTGTCGTAAGGAACGGTGTAGAAGATGAGATCGTCGCGTAGCTTATCGAGGCCGAGCGGCTCGTCGTAGAGCACCGCGGCGCCAGGCGCAAGCGACTTCACATCTTCTTGCGCGGTCTCGGGATTCATTGCGATCAGGAAATCGATTTCCTTCTTGCGCGCGATGTAACCGTCTTTATTGGCGCGAATGGTGTACCAGGTGGGCAAACCGGCGATGTTCGAGGGAAAGAGATTCTTGCCAGAGACCGGAATCCCCATTTGAAAAATGCTGCGCAGCAGTACGGTGTTAGAACTTTGCGACCCGCTGCCATTCACCGTCGCAACCTGAATGCTCATGTTGTTGACGACGCGCTTAGGCTCCACACCTCCTGAGGCTTCGTGGAGCGCTACATCCGTAGTGGCCATTCCAGTCCCTTCCTTTGACAGTGGCGGGTTTTGGACACTCCCGCGTGGGTTAAAAGTTCGAGAAGCGGAACCTTTCATTATACGGCAGGTAAAGGTGTCGCGCACGCTGCGGGTAACGGCTTATTCACTAGGCTTCGACGCGGAAGAACTGCGCCATGTTGCGGAATTTATTATATCGTGATGCGACCAATTCCGCAGCGGGAAGCGGATGGATGGCGGCAAGGTGTTTGACCAGGGCTTCGTCCAGAAATGCGGCGGCAGCTTCGTGATCGGCGTGGGCCCCTCCGGGTGGTTCGGGAACAATGGCGTCGATGCAGCCGAGTTCCGCCAGATCGTTGGCGGTAATCTTCATAGCCTGCGCGGCGATTTCTTTCTTGGAGGGATCGCGCCACATGATCGATGCGCAACCTTCGGGAGAGATGACGGAGTAGACCGCGTTTTCCATCATGAGGACGCGGTCGGCTACGGCGATTGCCAGCGCGCCGCCGCTGCCCCCGACACCAATCACAGTGGTCACGATGGGGACTTTTAGCCGCGCCATTTCGCGCAAGTTGTGAGCGATGGCCTCGCCTTGTCCACGCTCCTCGGCTCCGAGCCCCGGATAAGCGCCGTCGGTGTCGACGAACGTGAGGATGGGCCGCCCGAATTTCTCCGCGATGTGCATTACGCGCAGCGCCTTGCGATATCCCTCGGGATGCGGCATCCCGAAGTTGCGATAGACCTTCTGCTTGGTGTCGCGCGCCTTCTGATGTCCGATGACGATGACTTCCTCGCCATGGAAGCGGGCCATACCGCAGACGATGGCGGGATCGTCGGCGAAACTGCGGTCGCCGTGGATCTCGCTCCAATCCGTAAACAGACGCTCCACGTAGTCGAGCGTGTAGGGCCGCTGCGGATGGCGGGCGAGTTCGGTCTTGTCCCACGCGGCGGTATGCGATGCCGCCACCTGCTCACGCAGCGCCTGCACGCGTTCGTTCAACTGGCGAATCTGCTGGCGGGTGTCTTCGTCCTCGCCTGCGACCGACTCGAGCCGGGCTACCTGCTGCTCAATTTTCTGTAATTCCCTTTCGGCCTTGTTTCCCGAATCCATCTTTTTGCCGTCACCGTTCTTTCCGGCCCAGCGAGCCTCGACCATAGAGAGGAGGAACTCGGTACCGTGCATAGCCATTGGAGCGTCCGCACCATCGGGAACACTCCCAGCCTTCGGACTAATTTTTCTGGAAATAGAATTCCTCATTTATGCAAAACTAATCGATGACTCTGACCGCGCCCCGGCCACAAAGCTCTTCCACGCGGGCGATGAAGTTGCGGTCTGGAAGGACATTATAGCCTTCTGCCTCCATCACCACCATGAAATCGCCTTGGCGTTCCACATCGAACAGCACTTTCGCCTGTCCTTTTCGCTCGACAAACAAGGTGTGCAGAGCATCTACGGTGGAGTCGGTAGAAGCCTCGAGGGGGATCCGGATGCGCAGCGCGCGTGGCAATGGCACCTTCGCTTCGTCAAGCGGAGTGATGTCATTGACCGTGATCTTGGGGTTCGAGCCTTCTTCCACGCGCAGACCAGCGCGAATCAGAACGGGCACTTCGAGTTTCACTTTCTCTTGCAGCTTGCGGTAGGCCTCAGGGAAGACGATCATCTCGATCGAACCTTCCATATCTTCGAGTGCACCCTGAGCGTAGAAATCGCCTTTCTTGGACTTAACGACGCGCAGGTTGGTGATGATGCCGGCAGTGATGATGCTCTCATCTTTGCCTGTTGACTTGGTCATCGCCATAAGTTCGGGCGTGCTGAGCGCGCGCAGGTCTTCCAGCTTGTCTTTGTATTTTTCGAGCGGATGCCCGGTGATGAAGAAGCCCAGAATTTCTTTCTCAGACGCCAGGCGCTGATGCTCGTCCCAGTCGGGAGTCTCGGGGAGACGGTCGTTGTTATGAGGAACTTCTTCTTCCGCGAAGATGCCAAACAATCCGTGCTGGCCCGATTCAGCATCGCGCTGGGTTTTCTGCGCGCGATCAATCGCCTTATCGAGAACTGCCATCAACTGGGCGCGCCGGCCAAGAGAATCCATGGCTCCGCTCTTGATCAGCGATTCGAGCACGCGCTTGTTGAGCAGGCGGAGATCGACTTTTTCGCAGAATTCATAGATCGACGTGTAGGGACCATTTTTTCTTCCAGCGACGATCGACTCGATGGCATTGTGGCCGACGTTCTTCACGGCGGCGAGGCCGAAGCGGATGGCAGCACCGTGTGGAGTAAAGTTGGCGTCGCTGACGTTGATATCCGGCGGCTCGACCGCGATGCCCATCTCGCGGCATTCGTTGATGTATTTGACGACGTCGTCGGTCGATCCCGTGACCGAGGTCAGCAGCGCGGCCATGAACTCGACCGGGTAGTACGTCTTCAGATAAGCAGTGTGATAGGCGAGGAGCGCATAGGCGGCGGAGTGCGACTTGTTGAAGCCGTATCCCGCAAACTGGGCCATGAGATCGAAAATCTTTTCGATCTTCTTTGCGGGATAGTGCTGCTGGGCAGCGCCTTTCACGAAACGTTCGCGCTGCTGCGCCATCTCCTCGGCCTTCTTTTTGCCCATCGCCCGACGCAACAGATCGGCTTCGCCGAGGGAGTAGCCGGCAAGCTTGTTCGCGATCTGCATCACCTGTTCCTGGTAGACAATCACGCCCAAGGTCTCGGCCAGGACTTCTTTCAACTCCGGCAACTCGTATTCGATCTTGCGGCGACCGTGCTTGCGCTCGATGAAGTCATCGATCATGCCACCCTGAATCGGTCCGGGACGATAGAGGGCATTGAGAGCGGTGAGATCCTCAATGGAGTTGGGCTGGTAGCGCCGCAGCACGTCGCGCATGCCGTGCGATTCAAACTGGAAGACGCCAGAAGTCAATCCTTTGTGGAAGACCTTTTCGTAGGTCTCCTGATTGTCGAGCGGAATCTCATGTAACTGAATCTTTTCGCCGCGCGTTTGGACGATAAGCTTCAGCGCGTCGTCAAGAATGGTTAGCGTGGTGAGCCCGAGGAAGTCCATCTTCAACAGGCCAAGTTTCTCGATCGCGACCATGTCGAAGGCGGTGACAATTTCGTCGTTCTTGGTCTTGAAGAGCGGAACCAGTTCGTTGAGCGGACGCGGCGAGATCACGACACCGGCGGCATGTACTCCGGCGTTGCGAACCAAGCCTTCGAGCTTACGGGCGGTGTCGATCAACTGACGAACCTGGGCATCGCTATCGTAGGCCTGCTGAAGTGCGGGAGAATCCTTGATCGCCTGTTCCAGCTTGATGTTGAGCGTCGTTGGAACCATCTTGGCGATGCGATCAACGTCGGCGTAAGGCATATCCATGGCGCGTCCAACATCTTTGATCGCCGCTTTAGCCGCCATCGTGCCGAAGGTAATGATCTGCGCGACATTCTCGCGGCCGTACTTGCGGGTGACGTAATCGATCACTTCGCCGCGCCGGTTCATGCAGAAGTCAATATCGATATCGGGCATCGAGATGCGTTCGGGATTCAGGAAGCGCTCGAACAGTAGCTCGTGCTGTAGCGGATCGATGTCGGTGATGCCGAGCGCGAATGAGACCAGCGATCCAGCAGCAGAGCCACGGCCCGGGCCTACGGGGATGTCATGGTCTTTGGCGTAGCGGATGAAGTCCCAGACGATAAGAAAGTAGCCGGAGAATTGCATCTGCTGGATGATCGAGATTTCGCGTGCCAGGCGCTGCTCGTAATCAGCGATGCTGTGCTTGAGTCTTCCCTGCTGGTCAAGCGGACGCAACACCTCGAGGCGGCGCGCGAAGCCTTCGCGGCTGACGTGCTCGAAATAGCTGTCAAGCGTGAAGCCCGGAGGGACGTCGAAATGCGGAAACGGATTGCTGACTTTTTCCAGCCGCAGGTTGCAGCGCTCAGCGATCCCCACCGTCCGCGTAAGCACGTCGGGAGAGTCCTTAAACACCATCGACATCTCAGCGTGACTCTTCACGAAGAAGTCGTTGCCTTGGAACTTCAGCCGGTTTACGTCCTGAATCGACTTGCCGGTCTGAATGCAGAGCATCACGTCTTGCGCGTGAGCGTCGTCTTCGCAGAGGTAGTGACTGTCGTTGGTAGCTACTAGCGGCAGGCCTAGATCTTTCTCCATCCGGTAAAGATTGGGATGGATGCGGTGCTCTAGTTCCAAACCCTGATCCTGAATCTCGAGAAAGAAATTATCTTTGCCGAAGATGTCGCGATAGGTGCCGGCCGCAGCCCGCGCGGCGTCGTATTTATCGTCCATCAGGAGTTCGGCGACTTCGCCCTTCAAACATCCTGAAAGACCGATTAGTCCCCTGGAGTGCTCGGCGAGAAACTTCTTGCTCACGCGCGGCTTGTAGTAGAAGCCGTGTAGCGACGCCTCGGACGTGATCTTGGCGAGGTTGCGGTAGCCTTCTTCGTTTTCGGCGAGAACCAGCAAGTGGTTATAGGTATCGCCGTCCGGAGGCGTGCGCTCGATGCGATGGTCGTCTTTCTTGCAGATGTAGAGCTCACATCCAATAATCGGCTTAACGCCCTCGTGATGCGCGGCGTTGAAAAAGTGCACTGCGCCAAAGATGTTGCCGTGGTCGGTCATGGCGACCGCGGGCATATTGAGCTCTTTGACGCGGGCGCAGAGCTTCTCCACGTCGCAGGCGCCGTCGAGCATGGAGTAGTCGGTATGGAGATGCAGGTGGACGAAGTCAGACATGGGGCTCTGTAGTCATTTTACGTTGTGGGGATTGTAAGCGGAAGCGGCCTGTGAAGAAGTGCGGAGTTATCCACAGCGGGTCATTACTGATGGTTAGCCAGCTTTGATCGCCTGCGGCGTTGCCTGGTACTCGGCCGGGAGTCCACTGTCGATGACGCGTCGTACCTTTTCCATCAGGCATTCGCGGTCGCCGAAGTCTTGGGGTTCAATGGGGTCATGGAAGATTACGGTGACGTCTCCGGGCTTAATAGCGAAGCGGCCCTTGGGCATCACATAGTGGGTTCCCACGATAGTTACGGGAACCACCGGCACTCGCGTCTCTTCGGCCAGGTAAAAGGGCCCTTTTTTAAAAGGAAGGAGTCTGCCGTCGAACGAGCGCTTGCCCTCGACGTAGATGGTCATGTTGAGGCCGCCGCGAATGACTTCCGAGGCGGCGCGTACCGCCGTGATGCCCGCGTCGCGATTCCCACGATCGACCGGAACCAGCGATCCCAGGCGCATGGTCTTCCCCAACAGGGGATAGCTGAACAACTCTTTCTTCGCCATGATCGAGGTGCGCTTCGGGATCAGCGGCATCAGCAGCGGCGGGTCAATGTTTGAGACATGGTTCGACATGAAGATGTAGGTGCGGGCCGGGTCGAGTTTTCCCAGTCCCACTGCGCGCACTTTCACTCCCGCCAGGCGCACAGCGTTCCAGGCGCCCCACATCGACACACGGTAGAGCGCGTTCACGTTGCCGACGAGAAAGGTCCAGGGAAACAGAAAAATCGCCGCGAAGGGCAGCAGGATTGCCCAGAACATCAGCATGGCGATCGTGCGGATCACGGTTGAGCCTCTCCTTCGGATTCGCCTCTTAACCAGGCCGCGCGACGAGCTTTCTCTTGCAGCGTGACATTCTCCACGTCTTCCAGTCGAAACTCAACCTGCTCTCGACTGGCCACCTTCCAGTGTACTTCGTGATCGCCGTGGTGGTTGCGAACCCGCAATCGGATGGTATCTCCCGCACGTAGTTGGGCCAGTTCGTAACTGAAGTCGCCGCTGACAGGGCGCCCGTTCAACTGCAGAATCGAATCGCCCACGGCAAGGCCGGCGCGCTCGGCTTCGCCCCCGGGAGGAAGACTCGTCACAACCGGCGGAGAACCGAAAGCGCGATTCAGAGTGAATCCCGGATCAGCGGCTGAGGTCTTCACTTGCTCCAATCGCAGGCCCACAGTCTTGAAGTAATCGTTCCAGGCAATTTCGTCAGTGCCGGCAACGTATTTTTCGAAGAAGGGTTTCAGGTCAGCATGGCTGACCTTTTCCGCGGCGAGGCGGACACCTTCGGAGTCTGAGAAGAATTTACCTTGCTTGGCATCAGCGTTCATCGCCAGAAACAGGTCGCGCAACGAGGCGGAGCCATGGCTCGCGTCGCGCATGGCGAGATCGAGCATCACTCCCAGGAGTTCGCCCTTGTTGTAATAAGAAATGCTGCGTTGAGGCTCGCGATAGTAAGAGTATTTTTCGAGCCAGGCATTGAGACTCGAAGCCTCCGCGGATTGTGTCAGGTGCGCGGGGCGGCGCTCGAACGACTCAATGTCATTGGCGAGTTTGCGCAGATAGTTTGGTTCGTCAAGCATCCCAGCGCGAAGCAGAGCGATGTCTTCTACCGTGTTGGTCACGCCTTCGCTGAACCACAAGGCGTCGCAGTAATTCTCTTTGGTGTAATCGACAGGCTCCAGTGACTGGGGACGAATGCGCTTCACGTTCCACAGATGGAAGAACTCGTGCGCGGTGACATCGGCGAAGGCGTCGAAATTGTCCGCCAGCACCTGTGCGTTGAGATCGATGGCAGTGGAGTAGGCATGCTCCATGCCACCGCCGCCCGGTTCTTTCGGAAAGTGGTAGATAAATGTGTAGCTGTCGAACGGCCGGTCGTTCATCCAATCGGTTTCGGACTTGACGATGCGATGCACGACGGGAGCTAGTTTCTGCATGTCGTACTCGGTGCCGTCAGCGTCCACGATGATGCGGTAGTGGCCTCCGCCTTCGTCGAAATCGACCTCCTGGAATTCGCCGATCTCCACTGGGGAGTCGACGAGGCGGTCATAGTTGTCGGCGGTGTAGTTACCTTCAACGCTCGCGAGCGATGTTGCGATATGCCAGCCCGGAGGCGGGTCCGCAAAACTCACTTTCATCGGTGAAGCGCGGTTTTCTATCGGATACATCAGAATTTCAGCAAGATTGAAGAACGCGTGATGCTCGTTCAATTGTGCGCCGTATGGGCCTGACTGGTCAGCATATATCTCGTAATTTACCTCAGCGCCAGCGCTGGCGCCGTTGAGTTCCCACAAACTCTTGTTCAGGCTGCGGAGTTTAAGCGACTGCCCAGTTGAACTCTTGGCTTCAACCCAGTTCACATATTGCGAGAAGTCGCGAATCTGATAGAGGGCATTCCAAACGGGCATTTGGAGTTGACGATCGTCAGGACCTGGCGGAAGTGTGACCTGAACGTGGACCAAATGTGCAGAGGGATTGGCAAGTGCAATGCGGTATGTCACCGTGTCGGTTTGAGCACAACAACAGACCCTACCCAAACACACCAGGAGTGCGAGCGCCAGCTTTCTCGAGATCACGCTTTGGCCGCGGCCTCCGCCGAACCGCCTTGGGGAGCGCCGCCGCTGATTGCTCGCAGCCGTTGCGGAAGCTTTTCGTAGATACCACCGAAGCCTCCGTTGGAGAGGATGGCCACAACATCTCCGAATCGCATTTCAGGGGCGATGAGTTGCACGATGCCATCCACTTCGGGGACGATGCGCGCGCGATGTCCGTGCTTCTGGATATGCGCGGCGACCGCGGCCAGATCCAGACGCTCTGCTTCGGGGATGGATTCCGACTTGAAGACATTAGCGATAACAACTTCGTCGGCCAGTGCCAAGCTGTTGGCAAGATCGTTTTGCAGGACGTTACGGCGCATGGTGTTGGAACGCGGTTCAAGGATCGCCCACAGCCTTGCTCCCGGATAGCGGGAACGCAGTGCCGTTAAAGTCCCGGCGATCGCCGTAGGATGGTGCGCGAAGTCATCGATAATGGTGACGCCGTTCACTTCAGCCCGCACTTCCAGGCGACGCTTCACACTCTTGAAAGTCTTCAGCGCCGCGGCAATCTCTTCTTTTGAAATGCCGTAGTTGAAGGCGAGCGCCGCCGCGGCGGTTGCGTTCCAGACGTTGTATTCGCCGCCGAGAGGAAATTCGAAGTCCGCCCAGGGTTCGCCGTCTTTGAGTACCGACCATGTGGTGCGTGATGGCTCCAGGCGCAGATTCGCAACGCGCCACGTGGCTTTGGCCGATGTCCCGTAGCGTTCAACCGGAGGAAATGCCTTCGCGATGCAACGCTCGATGCTTTCACCGGTGTCGAAGGCGATCAGCTTTCCACGCCGCGGAATCAAGTTCACCAGACGTTTGAAGGCAGTTTCCACGGCGTCGAGATCTTTGTAGATGTCAGCGTGATCGAACTCCACTGACGTGAGAATTACGCTGTCGGGGAAATAGTGGAGGAACTTCGGACCCTTGTCGAAGAAGGCTGTATCGTATTCGTCGCCTTCGACGATGAAATACTTCCCTTGCCCAACGCGGAAGCTGCTGCCGAAGTTTTCCGCGATGCCTCCAATAAGAAATGACGGTTGCTGACCCGCGGTGTGAAAGATCCACGACAGCATCGATGTCGTGGTCGTCTTTCCGTGCGTGCCGGCGACAACCAGCACTTCTTTCGCTTTAAGGAATTCGTCGTGCAGAATCTGCGGCATAGAACAGAAAGGGATGCGCTCATCGAGCACATGCTCCAGTTCGACATTGCCGCGCGAAATGGCATTGCCCACAACCACCAGATCGGGCCGGGGCTCGAGATTCTTAGCGGCGAAAGGCTGTGATACCGGAATCAGCAACGAGGCCAGAAAGTCGGACATCGGCGGATATGCCGCTGCGTCTGATCCGGTAACCCGATGTCCGCGCTGGTTCAGCATGCCCGCCAGCGAGGCCATCGCCGTGCCGCAGATGCCGATCAGATGAATGTGCTTCTTCTCAGTCATGGTGGTTGTCAGACCTTCATGGAACGAACCGCCGTCGGAGTTGTCGCGGCTTCGAGAATTTTCAGTGTGACCTCGTCGTTGGTAACCGCCAACGACGCCCGCACGCCAATCGGAAGCGTCACGTTCTGTCGCGAAACATGGCCGGAGCGCAAACCGTAGGCGATCGGAATATTCAGGTCGCCGACGATCCGCAAAATGACTTCCTTTAGCGTGTATCCCTGATCTTTGTGTTGCACGCAATCGAGCATCTCGCCGAAGACGAGGCCGCGAACACCCGCGAGTTTCCCCGCCAACTTCAACTGCATCAGCATGCGGTCAATCTGATAAGGCTTGGCCGCGATGTCTTCAATGAAAAGAATTGTGCCGTCGGTACGAATCTCATATGGGGTGCCCAAAGATTCGACTAGCATCGACAGGCATCCTCCGTAGAGAGTTCCCTCGCCGCGGCCGGCTACCAGCGCTTTCACACCAGAGTCCGCGCCAAGTTTCAAGTCCCACGAGGAGTCTCCCGTGACAGCGGAATTCCATGAAGGGAGATCGACACCTTCGGCGACTGAGAAATCTTTCGTGACCATCGGCCCGTGAAAGGTGATTAGCCCGGTCGCGTCAGTGAAGTACGTGAGCAAAGTCGTGATATCGCTGTAGCCGACGAAAACCTTGGGATTCGCCCTGACCTTTCCGAGATCGATTCTTTCGAGCAGGTAGTTCGAACCGTACCCACCACGGGCGCAAATGATTGCGCGAACGTCTTCGCGCACAAACATTTCTTCCAGTTCCCGCAGGCGACGCTCCACCGATCCGGCAAAGTAGAGTTCCTTCTCGAAGATGGAATCGAAATAGAAAGGCTTGTATCCCGTCCGCTCGAGTGCGGCGCAACCTGCCTCAAGCCAATCCCGCTTGATGTTGCTGGCCGGGGCAACAATGCCGACGGTGTCTCCTCGCCGCAGTGCGGAAGGCTTAACGCGCGGAACTGGCGGAGCCGAGGGCATGGTTGAAATGTTAAATGAAAAACTCTCCCCGGCAGACGAGCTGTGCCGGGCCCCGTAGAAAAACCTCATGATCCCAACGAACGATTTGCGAGCCGCCGGGGGCGTTCACTCGCATTGGGGATTGCGCGCGCCCCGTGGCAATTGCGGCCACCGCTGAGGCGCACGAGCCGGTACCGGAGGACTGCGTTTCGCCCACGCCCCGCTCAAAGAAGCGCACGTCTATCTCGCTTTTATTGCTGACTCTTACAAGCTCAACGTTAACACCTTGCTTGAAGCTGGGATGGCGTCCGATTTCAGCGGCTTGAACCTGCCAATTCTGCTCGAAATCTCTCACAAAAACCACATAGTGCGGGTTGCCCATGGAAACGGCAACACCGCGCATCTCTTCTGATGCGAGCTTAATCGAATACTCCGCGTGGACGCGTGGCTCGCCCATCGCAATTTCGAACTCGTAGGTGGAGTCGTGGTGTGCCGTAAGCGTACAGGTCTTCAGTCCTGCCCCCGTGCGAATGACCACCCGCTCTTTCGCTTCTTCCGAGCAAAGATATGCGGCGACGCAGCGCGTGCCGTTGCCCGAGATCTCGGCTTCCGATCCGTCCGCGTTGAACAGAGTCGCTTTCACGTCGGCATCTGCTGCTGGCGACAGCCACTCCACTCCATCGGCGCCGGCTCCATTGTGGCGGTCACAAATTCTGCGAGTGAATTCGGCGAGGTCTGCCCTAGCGTAGTTTGCGTCGATGATCAAGAAGTCGTTGCCACAGGCGCTGGCTTTGACGAAGGGGACGATGTTAGCCGGAGAAGTCACTCCCACTGCACCCTGCCGAGGGTGACTGCTTTCTCAAAAACAGGAGAGTGTTTAAGGGCCTGCAGCACCTGCTCATGCTGGCGGCGCTTCCCTTCGAGATCGAATTGCACCCGCACGTGCTGTTTCGTGGTCGCGACTTGCACGTTCTCCATTATCGAGTGTACCGGCTCGAGTACGCAATTAACCTCTTCTGTAATTTCTTCCGCGGTCCGCCCGGTCACTTCGTAGGTGTGGATTTCGATCTTGAGATTCGACCACTCTTCCAGTCTGCCGAGAAGGAAGAGACAGAATAGGATCAGCACGGTCGCGAAGATGGAAGTGAGATAGAGTCCACCGCCCGCAGCCATGCCCACGGAAGCTACGACAAACAGAGTCGCCGCCGACGTGATGCCGGTGACGAGGTCTCCGCGATAGTGCAGGATCGAGCCCGCACCAATGAAACCGATGCCGGGAATGATTTGCGCGGCAATCCGTGTGTGATCGCCCAGGTGCTCGACGGCCAGTTGATCGGACATGATGGTGAACATGGCGGCGCCGAAGCAGATGAACAGATTTGTGCGCAAGCCCGCCGGACGGTGCTTGATTTCGCGCTCCAGTCCGATCAATCCGCCGAGAATGGCTGCCAGAATGAGGCGCGCGATACTCGATCCCAAGACCGAGGACAGAACATCGTGAAACATGTGCTGCATTTCCGGCATGAAGGTTGGGTGGATTTTATCACCGGAAAACCGCGCTGCTGACGCCTTCCCGCTCACACGGTTAACGCAGAAGATTACCTCTGGATGGGGTTTGTCAGGTAGATCGTCGCCGAAGCCTGTCCATAGGCGTGCAGCACTTCGATGGTGAAGAGCTTATGATTTTTCATGGCTTGCGAAACAGGATCACCTTCAAACGCGACCACGAAATCGGCGTACTTCGCGGGATCGGCAAGGGCCTTCTCCCATAACCCATCTGGGTCCGAGGGACGCTTCCATACCCGATGATCGCTCTCGTTGATTGTTCGCTTGAGAGGAATTCCCGCTTGCTGGAGCGCCGCCACATGGTTTCCCAGATACATCAGGATCGTCGAATCGGCGGGAAATTGCTTCAAGACGTCTGCGACCTGAGTTTCAAGTGCGATGCGAGTGCGGGAGTTGGTCCAGGCCTCGCGGAAACAGACCGGCTGCGTGCGCCAGACGGCGGCATAACTTCCCGCAGCGAGGGCGATGACAACCACTGAGGTGACCACCTTGCCCAAAGAGTTGCGCGCGAATCGGCTGCCGAAATAGACGGCCAGGCCGAGGAATCCCGCGAACGCCGGCAGAAGTTCGATTCCGTAACGAACGTTGTAGTACGAAAACGGCCACCACCGCGGGACGTAAACCGGCACGCTTCCGTAGGCAACCGAGAGCGCGTAAAACGGCAGCGGCGCCCACAGCAGGATGAGCGGCCAGACACGGCGATCGAGCAGGATCAGCACCGTGCCGACTAGCGCGAGCAGCAGCCACGCCTTCTGCCAATAGCTTTCGACCAGGTTGGTCTCAGCGGCTTTCATAAAGTAGGTGGCGGCCACTGCCAGATTTTTTGTCCCGGGATGCACCTCGTTACCCTTCTGTTCGATCGCGTGAGCCGAGTAGGGGCCGTTGGCAAACTCCAGCGGATTGCGGTAGATGATGGCGTTGTAAGCGAACCACAGGATTGGGACCGAGGCAGCGATGAGAATAAACTTTCGAAACGCAGAGCGCGCATTGCCCGGACGCAGTCCTTCACTCAAGACAAAGAACAACGCTGCAATCATGATCAGGGCGGAGAGGAACCATCCGTCATAACGAGTAAGGCAGGCACCTGCAAGACAGAGTCCGCACTTGAGCAGCGATGCGGACGCTTTGAATTCCTCTCGCGGCGCCGGGAATGCGGTCTGCTGCACAAACTCGTTGAAGTAGACCAGCACCCAAACAAAGAGTGCGAGATAGAGCGACTCTGTCATCGCCGTTGACTGCAGATATAGAAGGTTCGGATTCGCAGCGTAGATGCCGGCGGCGATCCAAGCGGCGATTCTGGAGCTTGAGTCCGGCGGGAGATTGAAACTGGTGGCGCTGCGAACCAGGCGAAAGATTCCTACCACGCCGAGAACGTAGGCGACCATCGATGGCACCGATCCACCTGCGCCGGTTTGCCACGATTGATTGGAGATGATGAAAGGCATCATCAACACGTGAGGCAGGGGCAGCCACACCGTACCCAGTTGGAGCGGCCCGGGTGTGCGGGAGTCGAAGACGCGGCGCGCGATGTTGATGTGCGCCACCGCGTCGCCGTAGAGCAGCACCTGCGCGTGGCGCAAGTAGTAGAGGAACGCAGTCATCGAGGCGCAAGTCGCCAGTAACGCTAGTAGCGAAATGTCGGAGTCGCGCTGGTTTGCGGGCGCCTTCATCCCAAGTGCGTTAGCTCGCGGAAGAGCTGGAAGCGGGCTTCGATTTCTTCTTTGGTCAGCGATTGCAGCCGTTCCGTGCCGAAGCGCTCGACTGCGAACGATCCCATCACACCGCCATAAAAGAGAGCGCGCTTGACTACCTCGCGGTTGATCTCTCCCTGCGACGCGATATAGCCCATGAAGCCACCAGCGAAGGAGTCTCCCGCTCCGGTTGGATCTTTCACTTCTTCAATAGGCAACGCGGGAGCGCGAAACGGGTGGCTGCCCACGCCAAACGCGCCTTCTCGGAAGAAGATGGTTGCGCCATATTCTCCGTGCTTGATGACGAGCGCCTTCGGCCCCATCGAGAGAACCTTGCGCGCCGCTTTGGGTAGACTCGTCTCGCCCGCCAGCATCTTGGCTTCGCCGTCGTTGATGAGGAGGATATCGACCAGACGCAGGGTGTCGACTAGTTCCTTCTTCGTTCCCTGAATCCAGAAATTCATGGTGTCGCCGCCAGTCAGTTGGACGCCATCCATTTCCAGACGAACGGCAGCCTGCAGGCTGGGATGGATGTTACCCAGGAAAAGAAACTGGGAGTCCATGAACTCGGCGGGAATTCGCGGCTGGAACTTCTCGAAGACATTCAGTTCGGTGAAGTCGGTCTTGGCTTCATTCAGATTCTCCAAATACTGGCCGCCCCAACGGAAGGTCTTGCCCTTGGCATGTTCGATGCCACGAGTATCGACTTTGCGCTTCTTCAATACGTTCTCGTGTTCCGGAGTGAAATCCTCTCCCACGACCGCGACCACGCGAACGTCGGTGAAGTAGCTGGCCGAGAGCGAAAAATAGGTCGCGGAGCCACCGAGAACATTGTCGACGCGACCGGACGGCGTCGCGATGGAGTCGAATGCGATAGAACCAACGGCAAGAATGCTCATGAGTTAGTTTTTCTTATCCAGGTATTTGTCGAGGATGAGACTAAGCTTTTGACGTGTCGCTGCCGGAATCTTGTCGCGCTCGGTCAGGATGGCATGAGCCAAAGCCGAACCGCATTTGCAGGTACGGCCAGAAGGCATGCCCGCAACCGTTTCGCGAACGACCTTGGCCGCGTTATCTGCGTTCTTCACGAGCACGGCCACGACCTGATCGACGGTGACGTGATCGTGTCCCGGGTGCCAGCAGTCATAGTCCGTGACCATTGCGACGGTCACGTAGCAGATCTCTGCCTCGCGCGCGAGTTTGGCTTCCTGCAAATTGGTCATGCCGATTACGTCGGCGCCCCAACTGCGGTAAACGTTCGATTCGGCCTTGGTCGAGAATTGCGGGCCTTCCATGCAAATGTAAGTGCCACCGCGTTTGCCGGTGACGCTTGCTTTCTTACATGCGGCTTCAACGGCCTTGGCAAGTTCCGGGCAGATGGGATCGCCGAAAGTGATATGAGCCACAATGCCGTCGCCGAAGAATGTATCAATCCGATGCCGGGTGCGGTCAAAAAACTGGTCGGGGATCACGAAATCCAGCGGCTTGTGCTCTTCCTTCAACGAGCCCACGGCCGAAACCGAGACGATGCGCTCGACGCCGAGTTGCTTGAATCCGTAAATGTTGGCGCGAAAGTTCAGTTCGGTGGGAAGCAGACGATGGCCGCGTCCGTGACGCGCAAGAAATGCAACTTTGCGGCCTTCTAGCGTGCCGAGAATGTACGGGTCTGACGGATCGCCAAATGGAGTTTTCTGAGAAAGTTCCCTAACATCGGTCAGCCCGGGCATGTGATAAAGGCCGCTGCCTCCGATGATGCCAATTTCCGCTTGCGACAAATGTCCCCCTGCAGGGTAAGAAGGTCTGAATCAAACCGTCGATTATACAAGAGCGAAACACGGCAATTGGTTGACCCGTTACAATCTTGGCCATGAGACACGTCCTTGCGTCCTTAATCCTGATCCTGGCAATCTCGGCTGTTGCGCAAACTGCTCCCACCTCCGCCACCGTTCCCATCACGCTCGATCACAACCGCATCATTATCGACGTGCGTTTTCCCATGCCGGATGGCAGCAAGAAGCGAGTGCGGGCCTGGGTGGATAATGGCACCCCCGAGATGGAGATCACGGCTGAACTGGCGAAGACGCTAGGGTTACACGGAGATCCGCCGGCGAAAAATACCGAGGTTTTGACGGTGCAGCCTCCACAGGACATCATCGTTGGCGGCATGGCGATTCATCCCTCTGATCTAACAGAAGCGAAGGCTGTGGTTGGCCGTGACAGTATCGCCCCCGGTTCAAGCGCTGAGATCAATCTGCCGTCCACCGTGCTGCGGCATTACGACATCGTGGTCGATTATTTGAACCGCGAACTGACAATCGCCGCACCGGGAACAATGCATTTCGAGGGCGAGAGCGCGAAAGCGATCGTCAATTCGCAGAACGGCCTGGTGCAGATCGCGAGCATGATTGGTGGAGAGAAACAGAATCTCGGACTCGACTTGGGCGCATCGTGGAGCTTCTTATCCAGCGAGGTCGTCACCAAACTGGAGAAGGCGAATCCGCAGTGGCCTCGAATGAGCGGTGCAGTGGGCTCGGCAAATATGTGGGGGCAAGAAGCGGAAGCGCATTGGAATCTCTTGCGACTTCCCACGATTCAATATGGGCCCCTAACACTGAATGATGTCGGTGTTGCTGCCTTCTCCGCCGAAACCATGTCGTTTTTCGCAAAGCGCGCCGGCGTTTCTACCGCTGGGCTGATCGGCGCCAACGCGCTGCTCAACTATCGCGTCGGCCTCGATTATGCCCACGGCACCGTGTATTTCAAGCAAACATCGAAGCACCGTCCGCCTGACATGGACGTCGTCGGCCTAGTCTTACGGCCTGAACCGGACGGGCACTACATGGTTATGGGAGTGGGCGACTTCGACGGCAAACCATCGGTTCCGGATGTGAAGCCGGGGGATGTGTTGGTCTCGATCGACGGCACGCCTCCCACTGGAGGAACCATGGGGCAGACGTGGTCATTGCTGGGAGGAAGCCCTGGCGACGTTCGAACCCTGGTGCTGGAGCGCTCGGGAAAACAGTTCACCGTGCAAGCGACGGTGTATCGATTTCTGAGTGAGGAGCCAGCAAAGCCCTGAGTTTCTTTGGCGCCCTTATCGATCTTTGCGGTTCAAGGCTTCTTGTTTCACAACCGGAGTCTTTAATACATCCTGTTCCAACAATTTCGTGCTGGCTTCATCGAAGCTCTCGCTGACGAAAACGATGTCGTCCTGGACGTCGATCTCGACTGTTCCCTCTTCTGTCGTCCAGAGGCGCTTCCCAGTCATTGAGTCCAACGCTTCGAGCCGCGCGTCCGGCTTGTCCGCAACGGTGCCAGATTCGCGCACTTGTTTATAGCGTCTCGACAACGCCTTCGCATAGATGGCTGCGAACTCCGATGCCTTCTCGGGGGTCGACCATCGGGACACATACAGCAGTCCTAACGGACCCGCCGGATCGCCTTTCGGCCGCGCTGCATAGTAATATCCCCCACGCCACTCGGGAAAAAGACGGTGGGAAGCGTCCTCGCCGACATACTGATCGATCAGCACAGCGACATCGAATTCGCCCATGGCGCCGACATCGAAGCGCTCGTAGTCAGCTAGATCTTTTCTGAAATCAGGCATGGGCATCGGCGGAATCTTCTCGCCTGCAAGATAAGTTTGCGGCTCCATAATCTGCCGTGTGTTGTGAGGGGGGTTGATGAGTGTCTGGTAGAACGCTTTGGTTTTGCCTCCTTTTATCAGCAAAGCCGCCTCGAAATCGAGCCCATAGCGATAGGGAAACGTGAGAGCCTCTTTCAGAAAGATCGGAGCGTTGTGAAACTGCACAGAATCTGGCGTGCCCGTCAGCATTCCCTGTTTTAGAGCCTCGACCACTTGAGGAGAATCTTTTACCGTCTGCCCGGTCGGTGCCAGCATGTAGTTCACCAGAGTGACCATTGCTTGCCCCTCAATTATCGCTTGCCGCGCAGTCGTGATCTCGTCACGTTCGATGTCTTCGCTGGTTATGTCTTTTTTCGTGTCGAGATCGACATCACCTTCCTTCATCCATCTTTCCAGTCCGAACGACTGGTCTTGCAGCGCGTGGGTGAGTTCATGCGCCATCACCGGCTTTTGCTGCTCGATCCCCACCCAATCGAGAAGGTTCACGGTCTTGGTCTTGGGATCGTAGTATCCGGCCACTTGTTCTTTCAGCAGCGCCACCAGAAAAGTCTGCAGATCGAAGTCGCGTGGCAGCAATCCGAATTTCTTCAGCACCAGCTGAGACCGGCTCAATCGCTGCGCGTCCTTGTCTTCGGCCATGTTCTTTTGCAAATAGGCCTCGACTTCGTTGCGGCTGGTGAGTCGGCGCTTCACTTGCTTTTTGATCGGCAGCCCGGTGTCATCGCTGGCGAACTTGAGAATCTCATCGACCTGTTGGAAGAGCTCTTCCGCTTCTTTGGAGGAAATCTTGCTGTCGGGGTAAGCCTCGGCAGCGACCGGTTTCGCATCGTTCGTCGTGGAGGATGCGGCAGGTGGGGGCGGTGGTTGTTGCGCCACCGTCTTGTGAGCACAACCTAGCGTGACGCCGAGAAAAGCCACCAGCCAAATCAGCGTGAGCGGACTCGCGAATTTTCGATAAAATTTCTTGAATTCGGTCATTGAGTACTTTATGTCAGACACCGATCCTCGCGAGACCGCCGCTGAATGTTTTCGCCAGGCCTACGAACTGCAAATGGCCGGCGACTACCACCAGGCAATCGAGTTCTACAGCAAGTCCATCGAGGCCTTCCCCACTGCCGAGGCCTACACCTTTCGCGGCTGGACGTATTCCTTCCTCGGCGATTACACGCGCGCTATCGCCGAATGCCACGAAGCCATTAAAGTCGATCCGGAGTTTGGCAATCCCTACAACGATATCGGGGCTTACCTGATTGAACAAGGAAAATGGGACGAAGCGATTCCATGGTTCGAAAAGGCCATGGAGGCTAAGCGGTATGAAGCGCGCTGCTATCCCCACTTCAATCTAGGACGAGTGTACGAGCACAAACATGACTGGACACGGGCGAAACAATGTTATGCGAAGGCATATGCGCTCGATAAGAGATACACAGCGGCTCTAGCAGGGATCAGAAGGTTGCGGGCCACGTTTAACTGATTTCTTCCCGTATGCGGTCTTTGCGGCAAAAAAGTCTTAACCGCAAAGCACGCAAAGGTCGCTAAGGTGCTATCCGACAACCCTTTTTGCCACCCATTCGCCGGTTTCGCGCGTGCCCAGCGCCCCACCTATGTCTTGCGTCGTTCGTTTCTCATGCACAGCCGCCAGTACGGCCGATTCAATCTTCTCGGCTTCGTTCGTCAGCCCCAGATGATTCAGCATCATGGCCGCTGTCAGAATCGCTCCGAAGGGATTGGCAATATTCTTCCCCGCAATCGGCGGCGCCGAACCGTGCACCGGCTCGAACATCGACGTCTTACCCGGATGAATGTTTCCGCTTGCCGCCATCCCCAGCCCACCCTGCAGCCCGGCCGCTAGATCGGTGATGATGTCCCCAAACATATTGTTGGTGACGATCACGTCGAACTGTCGCGGATCACGCACCATCTGCATGCACAGAGCATCGACGTACATATGTTCCGGCGTGATCTGCGGATACTCCTGGCTGACCTCTCTAAATGTGCGCTGCCACAGGCCTCCCGCGTGAGTCATGGCGTTCGACTTGTCGCACATCAGCACTTTTTTCCGCGGAGAGCCGTCAAGTCTCTTATGCCACTCGCAGTATTCGAAGGCGTAGCGAACGATGCGCTCCACGCCCTTTCGCGTATTGATGTCTTCCTGGGTGGCGATCTCGTCTGGAGTACCTTGCTTAAAGACGCCGCCGCCATCGGTGTAAACGCCTTCGGTGTTCTCCCGGATCACGACGAAATCGATGTCTTTCTCGGTGACGCCCTTCAGCGGACACAGCGCCGCATCCATCAGGCGCACAGGGCGCACATTGGCGTACAAATCCATCTTGAAGCGCATGCCCAATAGAATCTCTTTGGCATGGATATTGGTTTTCACGCGAGGATCGCCAAAGGCGCCGAGCAAAATGGCATCGAAGTCGCGTCCGAGCATGGCGAAACCGTCGGGCGGAACGGTAACTCCGTCTTTGAGATAACGGTCAGCTCCCCAATCGAACTCGGTAAGTTCGACTGGTGCACCGCTTGCTTGGATGGCATTGACAGCCTGGGGAATAACCTCGCGGCCGATGCCGTCTCCTGGAAGAGTCGCGATTCGCTTTTTCGTGCTCACGGGAAAAGAGAGTATCAACTAACCAGGAGGATTGTCATTCTTAGCAGGAGAGATCACTTCCTTCGTTACAAACCATCAGTCGCCGGGCATGTCCGCCAACCCGGTTTCCGTCCGCTATAATTGAGTATTAAGCCATGAGTGTGGCCTCTTCACAGAACGAGACAGCTACGGATAACACGGGTTTGCGCAGCGAGTTCGCCGCGTTGCGGACGGGGTGTGGTGTCTACGATTTAAGCTCCCGCTCGAAGGTCTCGCTGCGTGGCGAAGATCGTGTGCGCTGGCTGAATGGCATGGTCACGAACAATATCCGCGATCTTGCGACCGGACATGGCCTCTATGCCTTCCTGCTGAATCCGCAGGGACACATTCAGGGAGACCTCTACGCCTACAATCGTGGCGACTCGATCACCGTCGATGTCGAGCAATCGCAATTGGACCGGATTCTCGCAATTTTCGACCGCTACATCATCATGGATGACGTGGAAGTAACGACGCTCAGCGATCTCAGCGCCATTGGCATCGCGGGATCGAAGTCGGGCGTGGCTTTAAGGGCTGCGGGAATCGTTGTGCCGGATTTAGAGCCGCTGCAGTTCGCCGATGTTACCTGGAACGACATCGTCCTCACCGTGGTTCGCGGCGACAATCCCAGCGTCACTTCTTACGAATTATGGCTGGGGAAAGACAACGCCTTCACTTTGACAGAATCACTACGTAAAGCGGGCGCGACGCCTGTTAGTCCGGCTTCGCTTGAGTTGCTTCGCGTTGCGAGCGGCATACCCCGGTACGGTCAAGACATTCGCGAACGCGACTTGCCGCAGGAAACGGAGCAAGCCCGGGCGCTGCACTTCAGCAAAGGATGTTACATCGGGCAGGAGATCGTCGAGCGTATCCGTTCGCGCGGGAGTGTACATCGCAAATTTACCGGATTCGAAATCTCGGGCGACTTGCCTGTTGCGGGGTCGAAAATCGAGCTCGACGGCAAAGATGTTGGAGAGATCACCAGCGCCGCTTCCCTGCCGCTCGACTGGTCGGAGCGGAAAGTCGCCTTGGGGTACATTCGCCGCGAGGCTGGAGCTCCTGGCAAGAAGGTTCTGATCGGGGGCCGCGAGGCGATCGTCTCAGAATTGCCATTCCAAAACATTTTCTAAGGACCAACCATGTCTGAGAAGAAACAGGACAGTTTTACCGTAACCGATCGCCGCTTGTTCACATCCGACGGCGAAATGCGCAAAGAAACTGTGGAAGAAAAGCAGACCGCGCCTCCGCCAGTAGAAGCTCCCGCGGCGCCAGGGCCTGCCGCAACAGCGGCCACGGCGGAACCGGAAGCTGCCGCGCAGGAACCTGCGCCGCCTCCACCGACCGCTGCCGAGCAACAGGAGCAGGCCGACGCCTACCGCAAATCTTCGAAGGAACTCGACACGCGTGTCGAACTCAGCGGCCACTCCGCCAAAGAACTGGAAATGACTTTCGAGCGCTTCATGGCGTCACTGTACATGACAGCCATGCTGCAGCTCGGCATGATGCACGAAGAAGGCGGGCAGCCTCGGCTCGACTTGATCGGCGCGCGGCAAACTATCGATACACTCAGCATTGTCGCCGAGAAAACCAAGGGCAACCTCACTAGCGCCGAAGAGAACTTCCTTCAGAACTGTCTATATGAGCTGCGCATGGCCTACGTCGAAGTGACCAACGCTTTGGCTCGTCCGCCACAAGCCGCGCCGGGTACCGGAACCACGGGACGATGAAGGCGACGCTCACCGTGTTGGGCAGCGGGACGTCGATGGGTGTGCCCACGATTGGTTGCGACTGCGTGGTGTGCCATTCTCCCGATCCGCACGACCGGCGTACTCGCCCCTCGGTGATGATTGAGTACAACGGCAAGACTGTACTCATCGACACTACTCCTGATTTTCGCGAACAGGCGATCCGTGAGCAGATTCGATCGCTCGACGCCGTTTTGTATACGCACACCCATGCCGACCACATTCTAGGGATCGACGACCTCCGCCCTCTGAGCTTTCATCGCCGCGACCGAATTCCGCTTTATGCCCGGCCCGACGCGGCGGACTTCCTGCGCAACATGTTCCGTTACATTTTCGATCCGACCTACAAATACGGCGGCCTCGCGCAGGTTGAACTGAATCCGATCGACGGACCCGTGGAGCTCTTTGGCGCGCGTTTTGAACCGGTCAGAGTCATGCATGGTGACTTGGAGATCATCGGATTCCGCTTCGGCTCAGCCGCTTATCTGACCGACTTCAGCGAGATTCCCGAAGCATCGTTTGCGCAGTTGCAGGGATTGGAAATCCTGTTTCTTGATGCTTTGCGCCACAAACCCCATCCAACCCATTCCACGGTCGAGAACTCGTTGCGCATCGTGGACCGAGTGCAGCCCAAACGCGCATTTTTCACTCACATCTGCCACGATTTGCCGCATGACGCCACGAACGCATCGCTACCTTCGCATGTGCGGCTCTCGTATGACGGCATGAAACTGGAGTTTGAGATCTGAAAGGAATTGCCAATTTCCAATTGGCAATTGGCAATTGGCAATTGAAAATCGGAAATACGCGCATGCAGGTTTTTCGAAAGCTCGAAGACATTCCGCCAGATTTCGGACCCTCAATCTTAAGTGTGGGGAATTTTGACGGCGTGCACCGCGCCCACCGTTACGTAATCCGGGAAATGGTGGAGCGTGCCCGGCAGGAGAGCGCCAAGGCTGTCGCCGTTACCTTCGATCCGCATCCCGTCCGCATTCTGCGTCCCGATTCTGGGTTGAAGCTGATTACACCTACCCCTGAGAAGCTGCGCCTGCTCGAAGAGACGGGCCTCGACGCCGTGGTTCTCCTCCCCTTCACGCGCGATCTCTCGCTAATGACGCCTCACCAATTCGCAGATGAGATTCTGAAAAATAAGCTGCGCGCGCGCGAAGTGCATGAGGGCTACAACTTCCGCTTTGGACACAAGGCTTCGGGCGACGTGACTATGCTCTCGGATCTGGGACGCGAGATGGGATTCGACGTCAAAATTTATGCGGAGATGACTCTTCGCGGAGAACCTGTCTCCAGCACCCACATTCGCAAATTACTGGGCGAGGGCCGGGTCAATCGGGCACGTCACCTTCTCGGGAAGCCTTTCAGCATTCTTTCCACGCCGGGCCGGGGGCGTGGCTACGGATCGAAATACACTGTACCCACCATCAACCTCAGCCGGTACGAAGAAATGGTTCCACGCGACGGCGTATACATCACCCGTGTGCGTGTGGCGGGAGAAAGTTTCGACGCAGTGACGAACGTCGGGAATCGCCCCACGTTCGGCGGCGATTCGTTCGCCATCGAAACGCATCTTTTGAATTTCCATCCCGTCGAACTCAATCCTGACACTGAAGTCGAGATTTGCTTCCTCGACCGCCTGCGTGATGAGATCAAGTTTCCTTCGATCGAAGCGCTGAAGTTGCAGATATCGAAAGATGTGAAAAAAGCTAACCGCTATTTTCATCTCCTGCCCAAATCCGGGAGCGTGTCAATTCCTAGCAGACAACCTTCTACACGTTTTTGACAAACAGTTCCGTTTGGTTGCACTAAAATGCTCCCACTGTTTAGGAGGGTACCTGTGGCAATCGACATGGACAAACTGAATGCTTTTATGGGGCGGTTCGTTGGCGATCTGGGGGCGGCGGTGCACGCCGGAATGGTCGTCATCGGAGACAAGCTTGGACTGTATAAGGCGCTCGCAACCGAGCCTATGACTTCAGCCGAGCTTTCCGTCAAAACTTCAACCGATGAACGCTACGTCCGCGAATGGCTGGCCTCGCAAGCGGCGGGCGGTTACGTGACCTACGATGAAAAGACCCACAAGTTCAGTCTTACCGAGGAACAGGCTTTCGCTCTAGCCAAAGAGGACAGCCCGGCCTATCTGCCCGGGGCATTTCAATTGGCTCTCGGCTCCCTTGCTGCCGTGCCGCGAATCGCCGATTCGTTCCGCTCCGGGGCCGGGATGGGCTGGCACGAGCATGATGACGGCGTATTCCACGGCTGCGAGAAGTTTTTCCGTCCTGGATACGCAGCCAATCTCGTCACTACCTGGATTCCGGCGCTCGAGGGTGTACAGCAAAAACTCGAACGAGGAGCGCGAGTGGCTGATGTGGGCTGCGGTAAAGGCGCGTCAACGCTTTTGCTGGCGAAGGCATTCCCCAACTCCCACTTTTTCGGATTCGACTATCACGATAAGTCCATTGAGGGAGCGCGCGAAACCGCCAAGCGAGAAGGCGTCGCCGATCGCGTAACCTTTGAAGTGGCCAAGGCGAAAGAGTTTCCCGGCAAGGACTACGACTTCGTCGCGGTTTTTGATTGCCTGCACGACATGGGTGATCCAGTCGGAGCTGCCACCCACGTTCGTAATTCGCTAGGCAAAAACGGAACGTGGATGATCGTCGAGCCATTCGCGAACGATGAACTGAAAGACAACCTCAATCCGGTGGGGCGTGTTTATTACTCGTTCTCGACGTTGCTATGCACGCCTTGCTCACGCTCGCAGGAAGTTGGCCTGTGTCTGGGCGCACAATCCGGGGAGAAGCGCATCAAAGAGGTAATCACTACGGCGGGCTTCACTCGCTTCCGGCGCGCGACTGAAACCCCATTCAACATTGTTTACGAAGCTCGCCCCTAAGAGCGAGCAGAATCTCGGCGGTCGAGAGTTCATCCTCGACCGCTATTTTCATCTCCCGCCGAACCCGTGGCTCATTGCGTCATCAAGTCTTCTACTTCCCTTTCAATCTTTGCCACGGCTATGGGCATCAAGTTGGCGTGCCGCAATTCGTCGTTGAGTTTCGGTAATTGGGATTGTTTGAACGAAGCCCATTGCTGGATTCGCTCCTTCACGTGCGCGCTCGATTGCTTGTAGAGCTCTTTCGCCTGCGAAGGTATCGCCCGGTCTCCGCTTTCAACCACCCTCAGCGAAGAGGCGAGATCGGAGTAGGCTTCTTGCAGTCCTTGAGTTTGGTTCGGAGCAGTTGCCTTATTAGAGAGAATCGAACCGATCTCCGATTGGGCGCCGGTCAAGATTTTTTTCAGCTTTGCGTCTTGCGTCTTCTCTTGCGTTTCTCCGAGTTGTTTTTGCACCTGACTGATCTCAGCGATAGCGCGGCGAGCTTCGAGCGTTTCGCCGAAGATCTTTCGGCCTGACTCCAATTGCTGCGTCAGCACTTCGGGGGTCGCTGCCGCTCGCGGATCCATCTTCACTTGCAGGGGTTGCGTCTGCGTCTGCCCGTCAACTGTGAGGTGGACTTGATATGTCCCCGGCACCGCTTTGGGACCACGCGGATTTCGATAGTCGGCGTCCTCGTCGGCGTCCGGCCCACCCGAACTTCTCCATGTCAGATCCCAAACAAACCGGTGCATGCCGGGCGTTGCCTCAAGCAACTGCGGCTTAGGAATCCAGCGCTCCGCGACCGGTAGCGACAAACGCTTCGCCGTATCTTTACGCTCCGAGGTAAAGCTGCGAACAAGCTGCTGTTGGTTGTCGAATATCTCCAATTTCACCGAGTGCGCCGGTGACTTCAGCAAGTAGTCAATCACCGCACCGTTTGGAGGATTCTCAGCAGTTGGCTCCTCTGGTGGTAACGGCGTTCCCACAAAGGCATCGTTGTCGATACGAAATGCCACGGCTGGACGATACAGCCACACGGAAGTAGATTTTTGAGCATCAGCGGCCTGGCGCAGCGGCGTAATGTTGTCGAGCGCCCAGAACGAGCGGCCGTGAGTCGCCACGATGAGATCGTCATCGTGGACGACCAGGTCACGAACCGACGTGACGGGAAGATTCAGCTGCAGCGTTTGCCAGTGGTCTCCGTCATCGAACGAAATGTAGATGCCGAACTCAGTTCCGGCAAAAAGAAGCCCTTTGCCTTTAGGATCTTCACGAACAGCGCGCAAGAACGCAGAAGCGGCAATGCCGTCGGTGATCGCCTGCCAAGTTGCTCCGTAGTCACGGGTGCGATAAAGATGCGGGGTCTCATCATCGAGGCGGCTGCGATCCACGGCCGCATACGCGACTGCAGGATCGAAATGTGATGCCTCAATCAGCGAAATTCGACTCCAGTCGCTAAGGACCTGAGGAGTGACGTTCTTCCAATTCTTTCCGCCGTCGCGCGTGACGTAGATCATTCCCGTATCGCTTCCCGCCCATAGAACTTCGCGGTTGAGAGGCGACGGCGCGATCGTCACCAAAGCTCCGTAGCCTTGGCGCTTGGCATCCGGCAATGAAGGGGTGCCCTGCGTCTTGCCGTCAGCCTTCCCTTCAGCTCCGGTGAGATCGGGGCTGACAGTTTCCCAGTGCAGACCTCCATCCAAAGTTTTCATCAGGTACTGCGTTCCGAAATACATCGTCTTCGAATCGAGCGGAGAGAGAACGAGCACCGGGGCCCACCCCGCTCGGTATTTGCGCTCGTTGATCTCACTGCCAAAGGTAGTCACCGGCCATGGGCTCACATCCTGGCTGAACCCAGTGCGCCGGTTGTAGCGCGCAACGCCGCCGTAGCTGCTCGTGAGGAAGACGATGTTCGGATCGCTTGGGTCCGGAACCATGTAACCGCTCTCGCTGCCTCCCGCCGGAAACCAATCACGCGGAGTGATCTGGCCGTGGTCGGTGCGAATGGGAAGCGCCGCGCTACCGCTATCCTGCTGGGTTCCGTAGATGACGTAAGGAAACTGGTTGTCGGTGGTGACGTGATACATCTGCGCTGTCGGCTGATTATACCAACTGCTCCAGGTCTGTCCCCGGTCAAGACTGATCGTTGTGCCCTGGTCCGTGCCCAGCACCATACTCGAAGAATTCTTGGGATCAATCCAGATCTGGTGATAGTCGTCGCCCCCGGGCGCGCCACGCACAATCGAGATCGTCTTCCCACCGTCTTCAGAACGATAAAGAGCGACGTTAGGCACGTAAATCACGTCTGCGTTGCTGGTATCGATGGTGATGCCGTTGAAGTACCAGGCACGGCTTGTGAGACGCGAGTCGGAATTTTCCAGAACCCAGGTATCGCCGCCGTCATCGGAGCGGTATAGCCCTGATTGCTTGGCTTGAATGAGTGCGTAGACGCGTTTGCCGTCCGAAGCAACCGCAACACCCACACGGCTCCAGTCGCCGTCAGGCAAGCCGCGACCCTGTAAATGCGACCACGATTCGCCTCCGTCCGTGGATCGGAACAACCCGCTCCCGGGGCCATCGATGGGGCCATAGGTGCTCCACGGAGGCCGCCACGTGTGCCATGTTCCCGCAAACAACAACTGCGGGTTCGACGAACAGATCGTCAGATCCGAAACGCCGATCTCTTTCCCCTGATCGAGAACTTTTCTCCAGTGCGCGCCGCCGTCCGTGGATTTGAAAACACCCCGCTCCTCATTGGGCGCGTAAACGTGCCCTAATGCGCCGACGTAAACAACATTGGGATTCTGCGGATCGACCACGATGCGGCTGATGTGGCGCGTGTCGTCCAGTCCCAGGTGTTTCCAACTCTTCCCCGCGTCAGTCGACTTGTAAACGCCCCTGCCGAAAGACAGGCTGGAACGAATATCGCTCTCGCCTGTGCCGGCGTAAATCGTACTTGGATCGGATGGGGCGACTGCCAGCGCTCCGATCGACGCTACCGGTTGGCCGTCAAAGATCGGCGTCCAGACTGTGCCGGCGTCGGTAGTTTTCCAAACGCCCCCGTTCACCGATCCGAAGTAAAATGTGGTGGAATCGCCGGGAACTCCGGTCACGGAGGCGACTCGTCCACCGCGAAATGGGCCCAGCAACCGCCATTTAAGGCCGTTCACGTACTCCGACGGAACAGACTGCGCACCGGCTGTGGCCGCGATTAATATGAAACACAAGAAGACATCTGCAGGACGAAGACATCCCTTCAGCTTTGGCAATTTGTCAGATCCCCAGTCTGCTATTTAGTTTAGTAGAAATGGCAGGATTCGCCGAGCGTTTCGCTGCCGGCGGCTTGAGGATTATTTGGAGGGTGCTCTGACGCAAGACGACGAGACTTACAGAATCAGGCCAATTGCCTTTGTTCGATCTACGCTGCGCAAGCGGAAGAATGCGCCTCGGCAAGGTAGCGAGGGAGCACCTGACGCCTGGCTCGAATTCGAGCCTGAGATCCTTGACGGCCTCGAAAGTATCGAAGTGGGGCAGGAAATTATCGTGATTACATGGTTTCACCAGGCACGCCGGGAGGTACTGAAAGTGCATCCGCGCGGGTGCAAGGACGCCGCTCTCGCGGGAGTTTTCGCTACGCGGTCGCCCGATCGTCCCAACCCGCTTGGCCTACATCGCGTCACGGTTCTCGAAATGGCGGGCAACCGGATCAAAGTCGGTCCGCTGGAAGCCATCGATGGAACGCCCGTGGTCGATATCAAACCCGTGTTTCCCGGCGCCGCAAATGCGTAATTGGGAACGACGTAGCAGGAAATGTGAAGAGGAACCGGGCAGGCTCCCCCAAGTAAGCCTGCCCAATAACAGAGATTAATACTGCATGCAGATGCGCAACTGACGATCAGCCTCGTCAATCGCCTTGATCGCATCGACCCGATGCCCGCCGAAATCGTGAGCCGCATGCTCCAGGTGATCCTTGGCGTTATGCAAAGCAGCCAGCGCGTCCTCGATTTGAGGGTGCTTGCCCGCCGCAGGTGAGGGGGACGACATCGCCAGCAGCAAGCCAATCACTGCGGCAGAGCTGAGAAGTTTTCGTTTCATCTTTCTTCAAGACCTCCGATGAAATGGGGGATTCTACTGCCTAAACGGGCAAGATATATCACATCTCGCCGGAGGGATGGGAGTGCTCTTGCGGTACACGATTGGTGACACGACGCTCTCCTAAAGCACGCCGCCTTCTGGAATTCGCAGGACTTCCGGACTGGTGTCGAGAACTCCCTCCCAGCGAGCAATCACCGCGCAAGCAAGACAATTTCCGGTTACGTTCACCGCGGTGCGCGCCATGTCCATCAACACGTCGATACCGAGAATCAGAAAGATCGGCTCGGTCGGAAGGCGAAAGGTTGCTGCCGTCGCGAGCAACACAACCAGCACCGACCGGGGGACTCCGGCGACGCCTTTACTCGTGATCATCAGGGTGAAGACCATGAATAGTTGTTGCCCCCATGTCATATGGATCCCCGCGGCCTGGGCTACGAAGATCGACGCCAGCGACAGATAGAGAGTCGACCCATCAAGATTGAAGCTGTATCCGGCAGGGATAACGAAAGCGACGATTCGTCGCGGCACCCCGAACGCTTCCATCGCCTCCATGGCGCGAGGCAGAGCGGCCTCAGAGGTACTGGTAGCGAATGCAATGGCGGCGGGTTCCGACACTGCTCGCAAGAATCTTCGGAGTGGAAGTCGCGCAATGAACACAACCGGAAGCAAAACCAAAAGCAAGAACGAGATCAGCGCCGCGTATCCTGTCAACAGTAATTTCGCCAAAGGCAGCAATACCGAAATGCCCATGTGTCCTACGGTGTACGCCATCGCAGCCCCAATTCCGACCGGCGCGTAATTCATCACAAGATTGGTGAAGGCGAACATGGTCTCGGTCAGCGATTCGGCGAACTTCAGCATTGCCGCCCGCTTCGGTTCAGGAACGCGGGCCAAGGCGATTCCAAAAAGAATGGCAAAAACCGAGACCTGGAGAATTTGTCCTTCGGCTACGGACTTGGCAATGTTTTCCGGAAAAACATGCAACAGGAAATCGTCCCAGTGCAATGGCGCAGCGCTGGGCACCGGCTCCGCGCTCGTTTGCACATTGGTGAGCGACTCTCCAGCGCGGCTTATATTGATCGCCCCGACGCCAATCAAAAGCGCCAGCGTGGTGATCACCTCGAAGTAGATAAGACTTTTCACGCCAATGCGGCCGATGCTGCGCAAATCTCCATGTCCTGCCACTCCGGTCACGAGCGTACCGAAGATGAGGGGGGCGACGATCGTCTTAATCAGGCGGAGGAAGATGTCGCTGAAAACGCGCAGATGCTCGGCAAATTGTGGACGGTCAACTCCAATTTCGCCGCCCACCAGCATAGCCAGCAGAATCCAGCGAGTCATCGACCGCTGCCGCACGCTGGCAATTGCCAGGACGAGCAGACCTGCCAAACGCACTGCGGCAATCCAGAAATGAGGCGAAAGAAAAACAGGCAACGCAGCGCCTGCGACAAAAAGCAAGACCCCCGCGGCCGTAAGGACAGCCCCTTCAGTCTTCTGTTTGGGGACCGGTTGGTTTTTGGTGACCATCGCCGATTCCGCGAAGGTTGAGCAAGTTCTTCGCGGGAAAAGCGAGGGTATTTCCTTTGGCTGCATTTGTCTACTTCCGAAGCGGTCGCTGTTTCCAGCGCGGCTGGCGCCGGGAAATGTCGTCAGTCACGTCCGCCGTTGCAGGCATCTAACAGAAGGCCTAAACTTCTGTTAAGGAAGGGCGCGGGATGAGGTTTCTAGACTATTTCAAGTCGCTCAAGTCGCCGGAACTGCGGACGGCATGGATCGTAGCTGTGGCAGCAGACGCCTTGCAAATCGGCGCACTGCCTTTGTTCGCGGCCGGAGGCGTCTCCCCGGCTGACACCGCACTTGATCTCGTGGTGGGCGCGGCGCTCATTCGTTTGCTCGGCTGGCATTGGGCGTTCCTGCCCTCTTTCCTAGCGGAACTCCTGCCCGGCTTTGATTTGTTTCCAACCTGGACTGCGGCTATGTTGTTTGTAACCCACCAGCGCCTAAATTCCGATGAACCTGAGATTCTTCCGCCTGGTCCCGCTCCCCAACCGCGAGCCTGAGTGAAATCACATCAGGACGTTGACACCCTTTTCATTCCGTTTGTAGACTTCCTGCCACCCCGGGGGAGATGCAATGTCACGAATCCTATGGCTTGACGAGCATCCCCACAAGTCATGAATCGTGCCTCCGACAGGCTGTTGCTGGTCGCCGACCTTACCGGTACGTTCCTGTTCGGCCTGGAAGGTGCGCTGACCGCCATTGCGGGAAATCTGGATCTGCTCGGCGTGCTGGTCTTGTCATTCGCCACCGCGCTTGCTGGAGGCGTGGTCCGCGATCTTCTGATTGGCGACGTTCCTCCGGCTTCGCTTCGCGACTGGCGCTATCCCGCGACGGCGTTTTTCGCGGGTGCCCTCGTATTTTTCCTCCATCCGTTCGTGCGCGCAATTCCCATGCCCGTCATCATCACTCTCGACGCTGCCGCACTTTCCTTGTTCGCGGTTGCGGGAACGAGGAAGGCGCTCACTTTTGAGATCAATCCGTTTATCGCTGTCCTGCTCGGCACCATCACTGGCGTGGGCGGTGGAACGATTCGCGACATTTTCCTGGCGCAGATTCCTGCCGTCCTGCACACCGACATTTACGCCACCGCAGCTTTATTCGGATCAATCGTCATGGTCCTGGCGCGCAAGCTCCGATTACCTCCGACGGTCTCAGCCGTGCTGGGTGGAGTCGCTTGCTTCGCGCTCCGCATGGTAGCGGTTCGACAGCATTGGAACCTGCCAAAAGCTTTGTAAGTTTACTCCTCGAGATCCTGGTAGTTCTTTTGATCGAAGGGCGGCGTGCATACGCAATAGAAGATCAAATCGGTGCTGCCAATGTTGGTAATTCGCTGGCGCACGCCTGCTGGGATCAAGACCACATCCCCCGGACCAACTTCTTCTGGCTCGAGACCTCCCACCTGTACGCGGCCTTTGCCTTCAGCAACGATGTAGCGTTCGACCGTTCCCTCGACCGAATGCCAATGCGTCGTAACGCCCGGCTCCACGCGAGCTCGAGCGACCGAGAGAGAATCGTTCGAAGCATTGAGGCTTTCAAAAATGAAACATCGCTCCTCGGTGCGGAACTCTTTTGCCAGATCTTGTTTCAGAATGATCGGTTGCATCTGCCCATCGTAAATGGGCAACCCGGCATAACGCTCACGCCTCCAATTGCCGGAGGAATCTCATGCCACTCAAGAAGACTTCTGCGGGACGCAAGAAATCGGGGACACGAAAATACGGGAAAGCCGCCGGAAAAAGCGTAGCCAGCGCTATGCGCCGCGAAAAGCGCGGCACGCTGCGCTCCGGAAAAGGTGGGAAGGGCGGTAAGGTTACGAGCCGCAAGCAAGCTATCGCCATCGGTCTGTCGGAAGCGCGCAAGAAGGGCGCGAAGGTCCCGAAGAAGGCCGCCTAAATCTGAAAACCCTTTGCGATGAGGCGCAGTTCCACTGCGCCTCTTTCCCATTCCCCTTCCCGTCGCGAAAAGAGTTACAATCCCCTTCACCGTTGAGGATGGTGCACCGCCAGACGCAGGATTCCGCTCCCGCGCCATTCCGATCACTGTCTTGATTTCCCGCTCCCTCAACGTCTACATCGAGGAGGAACACATGGCTACAGCGCTCAAAATGCCGGCCGACAAGGCCTCCAATTTCGTATCCCAAAAACACCAACTTCTGATCAACGGCAAGTGGGTAGAGGCTGCGTCTGGCAAGACTTTCGCCACGTACAATCCCGCAACCGGAGAGGTCCTTGCGCAAGTGGCTGAGGGTGATCGCGAAGATATCGACCGCGCGGTGAAAGCGGCCCGCGCCGCCTTTGAAACCGGCCCATGGTCAAGACTGAACGCCAGCCAGCGTGGACGCCTGGTCTGGAAACTCGCTGACCTCATCGAACAAAATCTAGACGAACTGGCCGAACTCGAAATGCTCGACAACGGCAAACCTTTCAAAGTAGCCCGCGCCGCTGATGTTCCGCTAGCAGTTGACCTCTTCCGCTACATGGCAGGATGGGCAACGAAGATTGAGGGCACGACCATTCCTCTTTCCGTTCCCTACACGCCCGGCACCAAGTATCTGGCTTATACTTTGCGCGAACCGGTCGGAGTGGTGGGGCAAATCATCCCGTGGAATTTCCCTCTGCTGATGGCCGCATGGAAATTAGGACCAGCGCTAGCCACGGGCTGCACGGTCGTCCTCAAGCCCGCCGAGCAGACGCCGCTATCCAGCCTTCGCCTGGGGGAACTCATTCAGGAAGCAGGATTCCCTGACGGCGTGGTGAACATCGTTCCGGGATATGGCGAAACAGCCGGAGCCGCCCTCTCCGCTCATCCCGATGTCGACAAGGTTGCGTTCACCGGATCCACCGAAGTGGGCAGACTGATTCTGCAAGCGGCCGCCGGCAACTTGAAGAAGGTCTCGCTCGAACTCGGTGGCAAGTCGCCGAATGTCATCTTTGCTGACAGCGACCTCGACTCGGCGATCGCCGGCTCTGCCAGCGCCATTTTCTTCAATCAGGGACAATGCTGCTGCGCTGGCTCGCGCCTCTACGTCGAAGACAAAGTGTTCGACAAAGTCGTCGAGGGCGTCGCTGATAACGCCAAGAAAATTAACGTGGGCCCCGGCTGGGATTCCAAGAACGACCTCGGCCCACTGGTTTCCGAAGAACAACTCAACCGCGTCTGCGGCTTCCTTGAGTCGGGATTCTCCGAAGGCGCTAAAGCGTTGACCGGCGGCGAACGCCATGGCGATCAAGGCTACTTCGTGAAACCAACCGTACTCGTGAATACCAATCCGAAGATGAAAGTCGTGCAGGAAGAAATCTTTGGACCCGTAGTGACAGCGATTCCCTTCCGCAATGCCGAAGACCTCGCCACCCAGGCCAATGACAGTGTTTACGGATTGGCCGCCGGCATCTGGACCCGCGACATCCAGAAAGCACACAACCTTGCCGCGAAACTGCGCGCAGGCACAGTCTGGATCAACTGCTACAACATTTTCGATGCCGCTCTACCCTTCGGCGGATATAAGCAATCCGGCTGGGGACGCGAGATGGGCAAAGAAGTGTTGGAGCAATACACCGAAGTCAAAGCCGTCTGCACAGCCCTCTAAACTGCTATGGAGGACGGGCGAGTGCCCGTCCTCCATAGCGCCGGCGTCCCGCCGGCAACGATCATCCGGACCTTCCCTAGCACTATTCCCCTTCGCTGCGCCGCTTTATTCTGAACCCGTCCTCACACAACTCACGGAGGCTTCCCAATGGATGCTTCGCAAGCGATTACCGTCTTCTTTTACGGCATCGTCGCTTTATTTCTTGTCGGTACCATACTCAGTGGATTTTTCCAGGTGCGCACCGCCGAAGCCGTGGTCATCCAGCGGATGGGGAAATTTCTCCGCATCGCTAATGCCGGCATCAACTTCAAGCTGCCCTGGCTCGACCAGATTGCCGCGCGCATCGATCTTCGAGTGCAGCAACTCGCTCTCGACGTCGAAACGAAAACCAAAGATAACGTCTTCGTGAAGATTCCCGTCTCCGTGCAATACCACGTGATTCCCGACAAGGTATACGAGGCCTTTTACAAGCTGGCCAATCCCCGACAGCAGATTTCTTCTTATGTGTTCAACGTCATCCTCGGACACGTCCCCAAGATGAATCTCGACGACGCCTTCCTGCAGCAATCAGATATAGCGGTCGCGATCAAAGAGGGTTTGGACGATGTGATGAAAACCTACGGCTATGCCATCGACCAGGCGCTGGTCACTGACATCGAACCTGACGAAAAAGTAAAGGCAGCCATGAATGAGATCAACGCCGCGCAGCGCGAGCAGGTCGCCGCCAGCGCCCGCGGCGAAGCCGAGAAGATTCTGAAAGTAAAGCAGGCCGAGGCCGAAGCCGAGAGTAAAGCACTACAGGGCCAAGGCATTGCCAATCAGCGCAAAGCGATCATCGAAGGACTGAAACAATCGGTGGAAGCCTTCTCCGCTGCAGTCGAAGGCACCACGCCGAAGGATGTCATGATGCTGGTGCTGGTCACGCAATATCTCGACACCATGAAAGAAATCGGCGCGCAAGACAAGAGCAACACCTTGTTTGTCTCGCACTCCCCCGGCGCCATCGGCGATCTCTTCCGCCAAATGCAGGACGCAATCGCGGTAGGACAGAAAGCCGCAAACCCCAACTAGCGCAACCATCGGCGCCTCGTTCTTTGCACACTTTGCGAAAGGCGGGGCATGCTCTCCAAAGTCCATGCACCCCGTCTAACCAAGCCGATGCTCAAACTTGCCAACATCTTACTTCTCTTGACTCTTCCCTGCCTGGCACTCGAACACGCTCACTTCATGGAGCTAAACAAGAAGGCCAGCGGTTTCGCGAAGCAGCAGGACTGGAAGTCCCTCCGCGAATCTCTGATTGAAATCGGCAACGAACTACCAACGCCAACGCCCATCTATATGCTGCGCATGGCGTCGGTCGAAACTCATCTGGGCAACAAAGCAGAAGCGCTCAAATGGATGGATCGCTACGCCGCCACCGGGCTCACCTACGATGTCATCAAAGATGACGATCTGAAGCCGCTCGCGGGCGATAAAGACTTCCAGCCCATCGCCGCGCGTATGGATACGCAAAGCAAACCCATCTCTAAAGCAGAGATCGCCTGCACGCTTCCCGTTGCCGACCTGATGCCGGAAGACCTCACTTACTTGGCTGATGCCAAAACCTTCGTCGTTTCCAGCATTCAGCATCACTCCCTCTACCGAGCAACGCTGCCGAAAACCGCGGGCGCCGATTGCACGCTGCAGGAGATTCCTCTCGAAGCCAGTATCCGCCAGTGGCCAGTCGCCGCCGTCTCTGCCGACCCCAAACGCAAGCTAGTCTGGATGACCATCGCCGCCTTTCCCGGCTTCGCAGGTCTGCCGAAAGATGATCAAGGGGAAACAGCATTGGTCGCCATCGATCCGGCGAGCGGCAAGCTGGTCAAGCGCTTTGACCTCGCGAGCGGAGCACAGGGTTTACTCGGCGATATGTCAGTCACGAAAGATGGAACGGTCTATGTCACCGATGGACTGGGCGGCGGCGTTTACCGTGTGGCTGGCGATCTGGAAACCGCCAAACTCGAAAAGATTGCGGACGGTTTCTTCTCTCCCCAGACTCCCGCGTTAGCCCGCGACGGCAAGCGCCTATTCGTTGCCGACTACACGATCGGCATCGCTGTCATCGATCTTGCCAGCGGCAAGGTCACATACTTACCACATCCAGAGAACATCGCGATCACAGGACTCGACGGCCTTTTCCTCACGGGCGACTCACTCATCGGCGTGCAGAATGGAACGGACCCTGAGCGAATCATCCGCCTGCGTCTGAATCCCGAACAGACTTCGATCACTTCGCTCGAAGTGATCGAGCAAGCCACGCCACGGCTGGGTGAACCCACTCACGCTATCGAAGTCGATGGCGTGATCTACGTGACGGCCAATGTAGGCTGGGGCAAGATCGATGACACAGGCAAACTCAAACCGAACGAGCAATTCACCAAGCCCATCCTGCTACGTTTCCCTGTGAAATAAAGCGCTCGCGGTTGACCAAAAACACCGATCAAAGCTCTACTGATAAGGTGTTGTCCGGCGACCCGCGACCAATGACCAACGACCAAAGACCAACGACCGATCCCGACGAACTCTTCATGGAAGAAGCCCTTCGCGCCGCCCAACGCGCGCTCGACGCGGGAGAGGTTCCCGTAGGCGCAGTCGTCGTCCATCAGGGCAACACCATCGCTCGCGGATGGAATCGCAATATCACCGACTCCGATCCCGCGGGCCACGCCGAAATCATCGCTCTGCGCGAGGCGGGTACCGTGCTGGGCAACCATCGTCTGGGAGACTGCGAACTGTTTGCTACAATTGAACCGTGCGCGATGTGCGCGGGCGCGATGGTTCATGCCCGAATCAAGCGCCTGGTGTACGGAGCCGACGACCCCAAAGCGGGCGCCGTGCATTCGGTGATGGAGGTTCTGAACCATCCAAAACTGAATCATCAGATGGAAGTTCGCTCAGGAGTCCTGGCAGGCCGCTGTGCAGAACTACTGCAAACGTTCTTTAGAAATCGGCGTTAGTCATTGGTCGGTGGTCTGTAGTCCTTAGTCAACCACTCTTGTCATTCCGAGGAGCGGAGCGACGAGGAATAGGCAGTACCTGACGACTGAAGACCGAAGACTGACGACTGTTATCCGCTGCGGAGAGGTGCGTGAGTGGTTGAAACGATCCGCCTCGAAAGCGGACATACCTTAACGGGTATCGTGGGTTCAAATCCCACCCTCTCCGCCATTATTATACCCATACAAATCAATAGGTTACCAAAGATAGCTTAATTTTGCGCTAATTCTGTGCTACGTTCGGTCCATGAACGTTGCGCCGCTCATCACCGTTTTCGTCCGCCACAGGCCCGGTTGCCGGTATGCCGGGGATGAATTTCACAAGGGTTGCAAGTGCCGCAAGCACCTCCGATGGACCAAGGACGGCAAGCAACACCGCCGCAAGGCGGGCACCCGGTCATGGCAAGAGGCCGAATCGGTCAAGCGGGACCTGGAGGACCAATTTGCCGGGCGTATCAGCGCGAAGGACGAGTCCGCCCAATCCTTGGCCGACGCCGTTGACGTTTTCCTCAAGGACAAGCAAAACCAAAGTGTGGCTAAGAACGTCCTCGGGAAGTACACGCGAGAGATGCAACGCTTCCGCTTGTTCTGTGAGGCTCGCTCCGTCTTCACCGTCCAGCTCATCAACGTGGAGCTACTGACCCATTACGCCGCCACGTGGCCCAAGAGCTATCCGTCTTCCACCACGAGGGCCAAGGTCCGCGAGCGGATACGGACATTCTTGCGCTATTGCTTCCAAGCGGGATGGCTTGCCCGCGTGCCCGCCGTGTCCAGGGTCAAGGTGGAAGAGCCGCCCACGCTTCCGCTCACCGCTGATGAGTACAAGCGCCTGTTAAACGCTGTTCACGGCACGATTGCTGACCGCAAGCAAGCGGACAAGGTCCACGCGCTATTTCAGCTCATGCGTTGGTCCGGCCTCGCTATCCGGGACGCGCTCACACTCAAGCGGCATGAGATTACGAAGGATGAGGACGGCGTGTATAGCATCGTGACCGCGCGGCAAAAGACAGGCACCCACGTTGCCGTCCCCATCCCGCCCGCCGTTGCTAAGGAAGTCTTGAGCGTCCTCAACGGCAACGCTGATTATGTATTTTGGTCGGGCAACGGTGAGGAAGAGTCCATCACCAAGGGATGGGCAAAGTACTACATTGCCCCGTGCTTCAAGGCGGCCAAGATTCCGAACGAAGGCCACATGAGGAGCCACCGGCTGCGCGACACCTTCGCGGTGGACCTGTTGGAGAAGGGCGTCCCGCTTGAGGAAGTCAGCAAGCTACTCGGCCACGAAAGCATCAAGACCACTGAGAAAAGCTACGCAAGATGGGTCAAAGGACGGCAGGACCGGCTAAAACTGCTTGTGACAGCTACCTGGAAGTAATAAGGACCGCGCTCGGAGTATGGGGGATGACGAGCACGGCCGCTACGAGCCTCTTGTCCGATGAAACTAAGACACTACCGCGATGACTGTTATCAAGCCAATCGGGTAAACACTTTAAGGACTCCCACACTAAGGGGGCGGGCTCCTGTAAGTTTCCTCAACACCCAATCACCGGTTGACACAGGACCGACTTGGCGCCTTTAACTCCTGACCTCTACCGTCTCAAAGGCGATCTTTCACTTCCTACGGGCAGTAGCGAAGGCGTAGCATTCGGCTAATCAGCCCCAAGGTCACGCAAATATTAATCCGCCAGCGCCTCAGAAGCCGTTACGTGAATTAGTGGACAAATATGTACACCTCTTTGAGGAAGACGCTTGGTGGATTGTTACGGACAAGGCCCTTGATCTGTTATTCGGGACGTTCCCCCGCAATTGCAGAATCGAAGCAGTTTACCTGAAAGGGATAGCTCTCAACGATTTGTACGCCACCCAACTCAGGAGGAAAGAAAAGGATGCGTCCGTCCTTTTTAAACTGGCGAAGATGATTTGCGACCTGAACATAGACGACATGCTCACACAAAGGTTGCCAGACCTGGTTGACAAAATCGCATCCCTTAAGCCCGGAGGGAAAAAGTGCGGCTATGTTTTCGCGAGTAAGTATTGTCACTTTCACGCCCCCAACGACTACCCAATCTGTGAAAACACAAACGTCGAACCGCTGGTCTATGCATATCAGAAATCGGATGGGCAAAAAGTCAAACATGCTGACCTGAAGGAAAACTATCCGAAATACAAGCAGGCGGTGGAGGCTGTGAGAAGCCGTTACGGCCTAATCGACGTTAATTTCCGGCAGTTCGATAAGTTCCTGTTGGGCTACGGAAAAGAGTGGGAAGCAATCCGGCCAAGACGAAAGAGAATTGAGGAAAAAGCTCGCTAGCTAACATCCCCAAGCCATGGCCGAGTTGAACCGCCGCGCCAGCTTTTTCAGGGGCAGCGGGAGCAGTAGTTGCAGTAACTTACAAGGACGTGGAAGGCTGCGAAATCCCTGTAAGGACGCGCAAGAGTGAGGATGAACGAGTGGGCAGGAGAGTATGGCCCTGCCCCAAGATAAGCTCACCTATGCGGATCGGAGCCACCAGAAAATACAGAATGCAACGGCAACGATGGCCACGCAAACGATCACTTGCGCTATGACGGGTGCCGCTGCTGCGACCTTCAGACAGACAGCCGCCACTCCGTTGCAGCCATGATTACTGGCAATTGCCGCAGCATTCACTGCGCCCGCATGAATGCCGTTTCCGACCATGGCCACAGCGTCTGCAACGTGCTTAGGAGCTTCGAAAATACTTATCGCGCCAGCAGTTTTATTGAACGGCCTCGTAAACATCCTGCGAAAGCGGTCGTTTGCGCTTCTTGGGGATGCATCCCTGATTGAGTGAGAAAGCTTGTGCGCTCATTTTTGTTTGCACCTCGGCAATGTTAGATGACAGATTTTGCTAGTGCGGCACGTGGAAGAACAAGCCCCAACCGGCCTCAGCAATGGCGAACAAACGGCGAATATAATACCATGCTGGCATGGGCGAGGCGACGCAAGCGCGTCCTGGCGATTTGGCTGGAAACCTGGTAGCGCGGCATCTGAACACCGCAGACGATTTGTTCGATGGGCCATAGGGCAGTCCGCGGACCGATGCGATCATTGCCGCCGCGGTTCAGTGGGCCAAGGTAATCATGCGAAAGATCGATAACGTGTTCCCTTCGTGAGGCTTTCGGAACGCTAGAGCCGCCGTGTACACTCTTCTGTTCTTCCCGAAGCCACGTCGATAATGGAGGCGCCGCTCGTGGCAAAGAAAGCAAAAGCAACCAATGCTCCACACAATGCCGCTCTCATAACGGGCGACGTGATCACGTGGGCACGAGAGCGTCTCGGGCACGAGAGCGCGCTGAAGAGGCATATAGGGCAACACCACCTTGTACCTACCTGGGTTGATTTTCATATTCACCGTAAGACCCACCGGAGGACCAGGTGGTCCAGAGATCCGAAGTGAAGATCGCGGCTTGATGGGACGTACTGATTTGATCCTCTTGAAATTCGTACGCCAGCCGTCGGGTGATTTCGAGAGTCGTATCATGAACCGCTTTGGGAACAGGGTAACGAGCGCAACATAAGCCCAAACGGTATTTAGATCACGTGCCAATTGACGCGCTTCAGTGTCGCAACGTTGGGCTTGCTCTTTCGTTGTGACTTGGCACTCCATCCTTAGCCCGTATGGTAGGACCTTGTTGCGGCGGCGGTGCTCAATCACATCCAGATTGCCAACTCGCTCCTGATAGCCGCGCAGACGGGCGGGTGGGAAGAACGGTCCGGAATACTCATAAAAAAGCGTTTCTACCATTCCAGTTTCTCCACGATCCATCCCCAATTCTCCCACGCATCGGCCAGAAACCTCTGAACCCGGAACGACTGCTCTGAGCCTAATTGTCGCTTCCTAGGGACGTTTATAGGCTCCCCCGAGCCTCCGGCTCAGCCCGTGGCCCTCCCGTTCTCGACATGAATCGTGTGGGATTACAGCGGGCATGTAGAGCACCCACTTCCTTCATACCAGGGTGCTGTTCTTAACCGGCGCTATGAGCGCGTCAACCACCTACGTCGCTGACGTTCGGACCGCATCGGTACGTGCATGACTTCTTCCTGCATCGAGCTGCGCGGCGTGCGCCATGCCTCGGTGAAGTGCGGAAATCGACGAGCGTGGGTGCCTACAAGCTTGCGATCAATACGCTTTTTTCTTTCTCTAGTAAAGCTCCGGTAAACCGTTAGTCGTATTCTTTGATTAAATCGTTGGCGGTAAGGCCATTACGATATCCGCCTTCCCGGTTCTTAACCTTAAGATCTCCTTTTCCATAAGGTTTTTCCTCTTCTTCGACCGGTCCATGTAGCATCGCTGCCGCGAGTTGAAATATTCGCCTCCCGGTTCTTAGCTCAATTTTGGGGTTACAAGCCGTAAGAGCAGAGCGCACCAAATAGAACAAAACAAACAAAAAGGGGATAGGCGGTTTTGTACCGTTTTGCCTCTTTCTTACCCTATTCACGGACAAAACACTGACAGGAGAACGCTGCTTTATGGGTTATCGAGGACCGGCAGAAATAAGTGATACAGATCCATCAGTTCAGGCAACTCAGGACGATTCGAAAGACAAGATTCTTCGCCAAGAGCTTGAGCAGATCACGGATGCCATCGACTACATCTTGAACGTTCAACCTCCTAGCGGTAGCGCCCAAGAGGTTGTTCGTCAAGCTGAACGAGGGAATGTCTTGGAAGACTGTACAGGGCTCCAGCGAGGAGAACTCTCCGACGTTGTGAGAGAGCATAGCGCCCACACCGAACAAAGAACCGCTTGTTTAATTTCTTGCCGCTCGCCGAGGAGAAGCAAATCCTTAGAGACCAGATCCTGCAGAAGGGGAACACGCTCCTCGCCAAGACCTATGGCCACTCGAATACCCCAAGCGAGGCGATGGAGGAGTGCTTTCGGGAATTGAACACTGCTTCTCGGGCGTCGAAAAGCTGCTCATTCCAAATCGAATCCGCGCCCTCGATAACGGGCTATTTCTCTAACTTTTTGCGGTGCAATCGAGAGGGGTTTCTTCTAAGCTTTTCAGCGATGCTCAACGAGAAGATTGAGCACCAGACTCGGTTGAAGCCAGAGATCGAAAGGCGACAAGAGGACGGCGATCAGCGGTTACAACGCGACAGCGGATCAAGAGCTTTCTGGGAAACTGCATGTCAGAGCCGAGGAAGTGATTTATTCAACTACCTAGACCGATCTTCCGGTCCGGTCTTTGAGGAGGAATCGTAATTGAGGATGCCGTTTAAGGCTTTGAAGGGGTCCCGCAACCTGAGCCAGATGAGCCCTGAGCCCTTTGTTTGAGATGTGCTTTCGACACTGCAAAACGAACGTCTACAGCGACTGGAGCACCGCTGCCTTCGCGGGAACAGCCCAGATCGATGCGCCCCTTAGGCGGCACGACGTGTGTCTCGAACGAGGTTTGTCCAGCGCCTTCGCTGGGCGCGGTCAGCACTTTGATCGTCGCTCTAATGCACTGAGAAGCATTCCTATTAGCAAGATTTGCATCTTTCCGAAAAGAACCGTTCTATCCCCGCATTCGTCGCCGTTTACGATCTGGAGGTCGTTGATTGCTGAGGGCAATTTTCTTTCAGACTGCGACGCCGCGAAATGATTCGTACCGACAGTTGCCAAGAAGCAGAAGACGGCAGATCGGGCGAGTTGTAGTATCCTTTGGCGGCTATCGACGCATCCCGATGCAGACTCTCCCATCGCGAGTTCCCTCTTGCAGCTATTAGGCAGAAGTATAAGTCAACTCGGAGCCGTTGCACGACTAAAACAAATCGTGTCCCCGCAGACGCGCACCGGACTGTCTTCTCAGTCTCCAAGTACAAATGCCAATGGTGTTAATATTCACGGGATTGAACTCACCCCCGGAACACGACGTGCCAGGAGTTGACAATGCGCCTTTCTGTCATCGGATTGTTAATGTACATCGTATGTGCTGCCGAGGTGCACGGTGACGTAGTGAAAAAGGACCTCCGGACAGCTCCATTACCCGGTGAACAATACGTATATTTCTGCGCCGACGGACCGAATTCTCCAGGCGTCGTAGGTTTTGTGCAAGGGGATCAATCCAACGGGTTTCACCTTGATGACTGGTTACTGGGTGGACAGAAGTTGAGTTCAAATGAACACCAGCGGGCAGTTCAACAGGCAACTGCTGAGGCGTGCGCCCGCAGCGCTTTGTCAGGTAAGACAAACATGTTTGTCGTTGAGATCGATTCCGCCGTATATACAGATCTCAAGAATGCCCTCGCACAGTTCAGGGACAACGGTAGATCCGGGGTGACGGATCTCGCGATAAATTTCGGTCAGCTGTTGGGAATTAAACTTCCTACCGTTCTCGCGAAACCCTTTGATTACATCGGGGGCATAGGAACGCTGAATTCAGGTACCTATCAAAATGGTGGTCAGTGGCTGTGGAAACCCCCCACTATCAGAATGGTCGCTCTTCCATCCTACGACCAACTGCAACCGGATTCACCTGCTGCCCTTCAAGCGCAGACGGTTCCTTCCACATCGGTTGGCCTCATCACTACCGGACTAAGCACAGTAAAGTTTGTCGATCGCTCCGCCTTGCAAAATCTCTATCAGGCCCTTGCAGATGCTGAAGATAACCCAAATGTGAGCTACAACATTGAACTTAAAATCGCCAATGGAGTGGCCCAAAATGTCTTCGTCCATCCTCTTCAGATGAAGAGGGATTCAACTCTTGAGCGCGGTGACTCCGCGTGCGTCTTCACGAATCTCGATCAACCTGCTATCAACTTCGTAGAGCTTCTTGATACTCTCTTGCTTTTAGCCTCGACAAATGCAACATCGGTGTCGGAAGCGTGGGGATTTGCCCCCGATCAGCCGTTACTCGGAACTCCCAGAAATTGGCAAGCAGCCGTGACAGCTCCTCCAGCCTGTTACTTGACGGCAGGAAACGGGTCAACTCTCGTTGCATTGCTCCCCCCAACAGGTGGGATGAAGTACGTCTCGACGCTTGTGCGCGGCGTACCACATTATCCGAGCGACCCCCTGACATTCAATGCGCGGGCGCCACTCGCACTGAGCACCCCCTCAAGTAAGGCTGACCTATCCGCGACTGAACAAACTTGGATGACATATCGCTCATACACCAACCAAACCAAGGCGGCAGTCAAGATTCGATCCGAAACATTCGCGGGACTTTCCGTTGCGGCAATCGGCAGGCGCCGATCCTATGCCAAAGAGGCAGCTGACGAGGATGAGACATCCAGCTCGACCCGAGAATATTTTAGTCTGCGCGAGATTGGATGGCATGAGTTCCAAGCAAACAAATATAAGGGGCTGCAAGACGACCTGATCGCCCGCCACCCACAGGGACAAGCGGCCCTCTACGCAGTCGCACTTGATAACAACAAGATGCTGAAAAACACGGATATCGGACCGTCTCTTGTGGCTCAAGAAAAGCAGTATCAAGCGCTGATGACAACATCCATTCTCAGCAAGCAGATCGTTGCGGAGCAGTTCAGCCCAGGTATGAGACCTTCGGGCAGAGTGTGTGATATTGTGCCGGCGCGCTGTTCATCGGTTTTCCAGCAGGTGAAGCCGGACGATAACGGGCTAGTGGAATGGCAGTTTGGGGACAAGAAGGAACGACAATTTGCGAATGTTCTTACGATCGGAACATTTTCAACAGCCCAGGGTATCACTCTGGACAAAGCCTTCGGCGCGGAACCCACCGCAGGAAAATGCACAACGCGCCCGGCACCGACCTCCCCCTTGCAGATTGGAGTCCAAACCTTTGACCTCAGGATTATCAATCCAACGAGCCGCACAAGAACTCTCACACTTGCATATGTGGGCTCATTCGTACGAGCGTATTGGGCCGGTGTGCCGAATTCAAATTACATGGCGACTTTTCAACCTAATGAGACAAAAGGTCTAACCATCGAGTTCGTTCCGGACATAGGATACGAAGATCTCAATGTGGTCTATCTGACCGAGGATGGAGGTCTGCAGGCTGAACTCACCTTGGACTATTCAATAATCAGTGATCCACCGATGCGCACCATCGAAATCGATAGCGGGAATGAGGAGGGCAGGGAAACAACAAAGATTTTGGCACCTACACTATCTCTCTTCTTGAAAAACCGCCAGCGCTATACGTAGTAAGGAAAGCATGTGTATGGATTTCTGGGGATTGGGACACATGCACGGACTACGCAACCTGCGATTGGAAAACGCTATCAGATGACGCAGTGAATGCTACCTTTGCGGTCCAGGGTCGTCATGATAATCCTGGGGGACGATTTATTAGTGTCGGTCACCTCAAGGTCACATATCAGTTAACAAGTCAACCAGCAGTGCTACAGTGAGAGTGGGAACAACCGCGAACCCTATAAGCGGCTACCTTGCCGACGACTGAAGATATCATGCAGCGAGAATGGCTGGAACAATGGTAAATTAGCGACTTATTTGGGATGAGCGGTATTCTCTTGTTCGGAAATCGTCTGGAGTTGCTTTAGAAGGTCATCGGTAAGTGCCTCATTGGGTCCTTTATGGCGGTCGTACCACTTTAGCTGCTGACCGAAGGCTTTTTTCTTCTCCTCTAACGAGTATTTTCCGTCTTGTCCATAACGATCTCGGAGGGATCCTTACCGATTTCTTCTGAACCAAATGTTATGGGTATTACGACAAAACCGATTTCCGCTCCTTCCACAATGTATTCTGCAATAACAGGGAAGACCGCCTTAGCGGCCGCTGCTATCCCTTTTTGACTTGCTTTTCCTGCAAGATCAGTCGCAAATTTGTAGGCTACCTGTCCAGCTTGGTACTGCGTGTTCTTGCCGGGATCTGCCTCAAGGGCCTTTTTCACAGCCACAGCATAGTCGGCAGCGGTTATCAATTTGCCTAACCCCCGACACTAACTGTTTGGTGTCCTTGGCTTCACTGAGATACTTGTTGAATTGGTTCTGTGAAATCGTGTTTTTTGACAGGTTTTGCCGCATCTGATTTATCCCGCGATCAATCGATGAAACCGCGTGTTCCGTACTAATTTCGATCGCCTCTTTGCTAAATTCGTATGCTTCCTCGGATACCTCATCATCCTTCTCGTCGGTGGCGTGGAGACTGAGCCAGAATCAGCCGTGCTTACTACCACTCCGTGGCCTTCACTAGGGAGGTGGATCTGGAGGTGGAGAGGTGAATAACGATACTCTTCCCTTGAGCTATGCGGGATGGGACACCGTTCACGCAGCAGTAAGGGATGAAGAACTTCCTAACACATTCGTTGATACGGTTGCTGCCTTCTCGACATTTCCAGTGTGAACACCCCAAACGACAGCTTTTTCTGAAGCTTGGACGCTGGTATCGACATAATCACCCCGGGCAGCCCTGTCCCACTTCCTTCAAATAGAGCGCGGGTATGCCTTGAAATGCCGAGATCGACGGACTTGGCGTCGGTGGAAGGGGCAACCGCCAGGCAACAACGGAGGTGTAAACGGCTCACGAGGTGGCTGTAGTGCGTATGGATCAAGAGGTGCACGAGCTGGCCCTCCCCCACGGGGAATTAAAAGATCCTAGTATTATCAGAGGGAGCGGACCCGAAGACCTTAGGGGCTCCGCGCCAGGCTCAGATGCTGTGCCTCCCGGGTCTGACTTCCCCCATCCGCCGGTTGATGAGGCTCCTCCGAGTCCCCCTGGTGCTGCCGCGATTACCGTATTCACCTTTCTCTGTAACATCGCCTACGTCCGCCTCATCGAAGTCTATGACGTCTACTACGCATCCGGCCAAACAACCAGTCTCGTGAGGATCAGGGTGGTCTTGACCGAATGCTCTTGTCTGAAGTTCAAGAAGACAGAGAACGGTTAGCACGAACAACGAGCAAAGCAAAAGATTCCGCACAGGCGGCACCTCAATGCCAACTGAGGCTAGCAGAGCGGCGTCAATCGCGCAATCACGCCTCTGCGCACTCAGCCTCGGATTTCATGTTGTCGATCTTCGGCATAATTCGGATCGCTCAAAAACGACCGCCCCGACAATCGACCATCTTTCTCCTAGAGGCTTGGGCGGAAGTTCCTGCAGGGCCCGTTTGTGGTTCCCGGCACGTACCAAAAAGATCCTGTATCTAATGAACTTTATTTACTTCCCTTTTTCCACGTTGTCTTCAGCAATGCCTTCTCGTGTAAGATCCCTTCGGAGGGGAGCACTTCTTTTGTTCCTTGTATTCTGAATCGCCACTTTACGAAATCGTTAGTGCGGTCTACTTGTCACATTGTGCCCAATGTCCACAAGTGTGGGTGCCTTCAAGCCGTAGCGTCGAAGATGTCAGTTCATAACCCGAATTTGGATCGGACACTATCTCGTACCACGGACTGAAGTCCAGGCCTTTCCCGCTTGGCACTGAGGGACTCCATTTCTCGCATCTGAGGACTGTCGGGTCGCCGGGAGCTGCATTACATTGACCAAGCGCCATCGAAGCAAACCCCAAAATACCGATTGCCACGACGGCGCCCAATGTCTGCATGTTTCTTGTTCCTCTCGATTCTTGAAGCTCCAGGATGTTGAATAATTATAGCCCCCCGGTTGGCCGTCCGCGTCGGTAGTGCCTTCTTCCTTTCCACAGTTAATCGTGACAAAGAAAACGATCTCTGACAATTCGAGTAGTGAGCGTACCCTGGGGGTTGAGCGGCCCCGGGATTTTTAATCCAGTGCGAATCTCGAGTTTCCGGCAAAATCAAAGGACCCAGGAAAGGGGTTTGCCGTGAAACGGAAGCGCTATTCGGTGGAGCAGATCGTAGCCATCCTGAAAGCAGGCCGAGGTGGGGATTTCGGTGGCGGAGTTGATTCGCCAGGCGGGGACCATGTTGCAGCGAGGGACGCCCAAGGTGCTGTTCTGTGACAACGGTTCAGAGTTCGCCAGTCAGGCGATTGGCGGGCGGAATGCCTCGACGCTCACTGGTTCACAACTCTCAGGGGAGGCCAAACAGCTGATCGAGCTGTGACGCAGGGAATACGAATGTGAGTCGTCCTCACTGCGCCTCGGAAAACAAACGCCGACAAAGTTCGCCAGTCGGCTGCCGGTGCGGATTGCAAAAAGGGAGCCTCCATTTACCTTGATGACCAATTCGGATGAGGACGGAACTGACACTATTATAAACTGTCGCGCTCTTGCCACCTATTCCTACCGACGGCAAGCTGAGTCCCGTCCCAGGGTACTGTCTCCCCTTTAGTGATCGATAGCGGCTCCCAAACGAGTTGTGCTCTCCCCTGACCCCTTTTCGGTGGGAGTGACGCTTTATTAGGTAAGGGATGCTAGACATTCCGGGCTTAGCCTTCGTCCATAAAGACCGTTTCGCTTTGCCTTTTTCGGCGGACTACCGCCGGTTATTGAGGAGAGATCTATGTCGAGATACGCGCTTTGCCTGGTTGCACTGTACATCTTAGCCGGGCCCTTGTTAATACGGGCCGGAGAATTCCAGGCCCATGTGGACTACGCGACGGCCAAAGTCCGAACGCGGTAGCTGAAGCCAACTCAATAGGGACGGCAAGCCGGATTTGTGGGTAGCTAACTTGAAGCAACACGCTGAGCGTCCTCTTGGGCCATGGGGAATAATTCGGCAACCAGGTGGATTACGCGACGGGTGCGGGTCCCAACTCAGCCGCAATTGGCGAGGTTAATGCCGACGGCAAGGCCGACGTAGTGGTGGAGAACTCGTATGTCCCTTGATCGTGTGCTGTTGGGCAACGGCGATGGCACGTTTTCGACACACGTGGATTGCCCTGGGGGCGCGGGAGCCTTTCCCTGCTGTAGCCTGGTCGGGGTGTCAGACCTTCATTTTGATGGGAACCTTGACCTTGTCGTTGCGAACTATGGCCCGGACTTTCGCACCGGCACCGCTTCAATCCTCTTGGGCAATGGGGATGGGACTTCAGGCCCCGGTGGATGTCCTGCCGGAGTAAATCCAGTCGGTGTAATGGTGGGCGACTTCAATCATGACAATAGACCCGATCTCGCCGTATTGAATAACAATCCGCCATTCGGTATTTCGATTTTGTTGGCGACGGCGATCGTGCTTCCAGAAAGCCGCACTCTATGGTGCCGGGTCTAGCTCTCCGTCGCGCGTGGTTATAGACTTTGATTCAGGCGCAAATCTGGATTTGGCGGTGGCGAACTGGCTCGATAACAACTTTCAATTCTCCTTGGCAACGGCGATGGCACCTTCCAGCCGCATGTCGACTTTACGGTTGGTGCCGATCCCAATGCGGCGGCAGGAGCTGACCTCGACGGAGATGGCAAGTTTGACCTCGTTACGGCGAACCAAAGCTCCAATAACATTTCCGTGTTGAGGGGCAATGGAGACGGCACATTCGACATGCACGTCGATTATGGGACCGGAGCAGTCCCCAGCTCAATAATCGCCAAAGACTTGAACCGCGACGGAGCCCCCGATGTGGTAGTAACGAATGCGGCCGACAACACCCTAAGCGTCTTGCTTAACATCGGAGGCACCTTCTTTTTGACTCGATTTTCCGGTGATCCTTCCACCCTTGGGCAATCAGTAACGTTTACGACCAGCGTGACTGCAAGCCTGCAAGGAGTGGGAACGCCCACTGGCACAGTGACTTTCAAGGACGGCGCGATCACGTTGGGGACCACTATCTTGGTCTCGGGCGGGCCACCCTAACGACGTCGAGGCTCAATGTTGGAGATCACGAGATTCGGGCGCGATACTCCGGGGACGGTGCGTTCAACCCACACAAAACGGCTCCAATTTATCCAAAGCGTGCGGCCATGAGCTAAGTGATCGGTTTCCCATGGCGGTTTTTCGCTCGGGAGATTAAGTCCGGTTTCAGATTTTCTAGGTTCGAGACGCAACCCCAGACCTGTGCCGAATCGAGATTGCATTCCAAGTCTCTTGCGGACTCTTGATTGTGAAATAAGCGCAAAATTACAGGCGGGCGGAAAATGGGATCAAACGGTTAACGGGGTGAGAACACAACGGGAGGGAATATGCACCCCCCAGTCAAATATTCCGCGCATTGTTTCTTGCAATTTCCAAACAAATCGATATATCTCCAAAACTGTGCAGGAAATGCCGGACCGTGGCAAGGAACGTGAAGTAGCGGGCCATCGCCAATCAAATTAACGACCTGGGAGTGCGGGGAGCTGTATTGCCTCAAGTGCGTAGAGGTGTGACAGTGAGAGACGTGGATTGGCGCGTGCAATGCCAGCCATACATTTTCCAACCGGCACATTAAAGCGCTCTCGGCATAGTCCGTAGATCGTTTCGCCGGGCTTCATGAAATGCACCTGGGGCGTCAGTGGGAGCTGGTAAAGGGGCGGTGCCGTTATCCTTCTGGCTGCACGAAGGTGATAGGACTGGGCTCGACTCACTCCATTTGCGGCGGCCAACATGCTGTAGTAGTAAGGCGTTCCGTAGATTTGGTCAGAAAGTTTCCAAAAATTCTTACCCGGCGACACGGCGATTACTTTAGTATCCTGTGAAAAGGATTTCAAGATATCAATCTCTTCGGAAATGTCTGCCACGATAGTGTCCATTGGATAATATGCCTTCACGGTGTTGACAAACGAAACCTCCAATACTGGTGCTTGAGGTGTACCGGTAAATCCGGATCGTGCATCGCTAATTACGAACTGCGGCTGAATGGACCAAGTGGTTTCGGTTACGTCGCTAACGAACGACCTGTAACGAGCGAAATCAACACCTCCGTGATTTGAAATTACAAAAGTTACGTCATTTATCGCCATAGTAGGAGCACGCCAAAGGCTCCCATTAAAAGCGTTGACGCTTTCCCACATCGATGGATCGGTGGGGTTGCGCACGAACGCTATAGGCGCAAGGGCCAGATGTCCTATACTTGTGATAACTTGACCCAACACCGAAGCCGTATTAATCCCGAACACGGATGTCGCTTTTCCGTATGCCGAGACTTGCGGATCGTTTGCAGAATGTCCCTCTGTATCGTGCCTTGGAGTCACCGGTGGTGTCTACCCAAAAGTCAAGCGCCCTGTAGCGCCTCCTTCAATGTCCCCGACTTTGGTCTTGGCGTCACCGTCGAATGGTATGTGCGTACACCACATTTCGGTTCCCGCCATTCCTCCAGCTACATCGATCTCCTTGGAGGCCATTACAGTGACACGTACACCGGTTACATGCCAGTTTGAACAATTATCTTCATGGAGTCCATTAACTAACTTTATGAACTCCGCGAACAAAGATGACACATCAAACTTTTGCGTGAATATTACATCGTATGTTCCGGTCGTATTCTTCTCAAACTTGTCCCCAATATGTAATTAGGGGGGCGGCGGAATAAAACTCACTTGGGATCTGAATATCTCGGCCTGTTTGCCGTGACACTTTGGCAACGTATTCACGAAACGCATCGATAGCTTTAGGGGTTGCGAAAGGCCTTTCTACAAAAATCGGGGAGATCTCTTGCAACTTCTGTGCCGACTTGCCCATGCGTCGCCGGGCATTAAAGTGCTCATAGCCGTAAGTGCACAAAATAAAGCACGCAGAAGGCGCATATATCAGGGCTCGTCAACCGCAACGCACCCATTTTGGGTAGCGATGATCATCTGTACCTTACCTGCAGATGACTTGATTTCTGCAGATCCCATTACCGCTCCGCCAAAATCATGTGTCAGTTTGGCGCCTCCGGCACCCTCAAAAGCGATGTGGGGAGCCGATGTCATAGACCTAAAAACCAAAACACTGCTGGCGTCCAGGGCGCGAATGCTCGGTTCCGCTTCGGCTGCAACGTGCCGTGGCAGCACCGTATCCATTTTCAGTGGCTTTCACCTTCCAAGCTGTCCAAATTGAGAGCTTGCAGTACTTTTGCCGGAAGATCCGCACTTGAGATCGTGCAAGCTTCCGTAGCCCCGTCGTTAACCACTTGTTTGTCGGTTGCCTTGATGTCTCCACGCTGGCAGGCATCATCGGATGCTTGGAGGTTATATCGCTTCATAATCTCGGCTTTCGTAACAGTTCCTCCCGCTCTTTGTGCCGCCTGCACCATCTGGGTGAGTGGAGCCACTGCTTGGTAATAGCGAACTCCGAGCGGTAGACATGCGAGCGAGGATGCATCACTCGGATTTTCGCATGAAGCTTTGCAACTTGAGATTGAAGGAGATGCCACTGCGCCAAAAAGCGCCAGTCCCTTTACGTTTGTCTGAAGTGCCGGCGCTTGATCTAGCACGTAACTGGCCTCATAACGGCACTGAGTACCTGGTGCGTAAGTGGTGCAACCCAAAAATAGCTTCGCTCCCGCTCCAACCGACCCCGAGCCAGGACTGGATTGGACCGTATTGCCGGTGATGATGTCCTTCGGGTAGGCAGTCCATGAGACCTGACGCGTGATGTCGGATGTATTTTGAGCGTAGGCGCCCGGGAGTTCCCGCATGGACACTGCGCGTCTGCGTTCGGATTGCTATAGACGAGTGAGACAGGGTTGGACGGGGCTTGATCCCCGCTAGTACCGCATCCTCCCAAGGGTAAAGAAACGGATATCACGATCACAATGTTTAAAGCCTGCACTAGCCTGGTCGCGTGCAAGTTCGGATTCTCCGTTCCGCCCTAGATGTTTGTTTTGAAGTCCTCGTCCATGCTAGGCAGAGTATAATGCTTGCTGTAATCGCTAGGGCAGTGCAGCAAATAATGTCAACACCCTGCCAAAGTGGAGCATTTCCTGGCCGCACATCTCGAAATCCGATCATGGCGCCACGTACAACGGCGTAAAATAGAACGAAAAGCCCCGTCACAGCACCCGGTCTACGGAGCCACCCGAAACGGGTGACACAAAGTCGCAGGACCAATAGCGGTAACAGCCCCTCGCCGACGGCTTCATATAGAGCAACCGGATGTAATTGGGCATTGCCGACGAGTCTGATTGCCCATGCCGATTTGACGGGTATGCCAATGAAATCGCCGTTTGCGAGATTGGCGAGGCGAATGAGCAATATGCAACCCGGTGCAGAGATAGCGACCAGATCAAGAGTTGACCGGAGCGGAGAATGATTGAACCAACAAAAGGCAGCGAGCGCCATCGAGGCGCCAGCAAATGCCCCAAATGATGACATTCCACCAGCGGTGATGGCCGAGGCTATAGAGAAACCACTTCCAATCGACTCGACGACAAAACCTACGCGTGCGCCTCCCACGACGCCAAGCGCAAGACTCGCCACAAGCACCGGAACGGAGTGAGGCAGTAGAGGCGCTTCGTGGGAACCCCAAATAATCCTTGAACCCAACAGTCTCTTGCTTTGCCAACCCACCCAAATAAATGAGATTAAGTACGCCAGACCGTACCAATAGAGAGTTACGCCACGGAACTCAAAAGCGACGGCGTGATGAGCGATGCCTGTCATGGGAACTCCTCGTTAGGTTTATCAAGCACAGACGTGTTTTTTCGATTGTCGGCAGATAGAGGCCAGAGAATCCATGTCGACTCAGAACGCCGCGCTGAGCTAAGCGTACCCAATGAACCATGAATCCCTGTGAGCCATCACCTCCTGCTACTTCCTCCTTCTTGGTGGCGGGGGCCTCTTACTCAGCGGACAAACGACCCTAACAGCAAATGTACTTTTCTTACGAATAAAGTTAATGGCCCGGAGCCCAGCTTATTGGCAGGAAACAACAAGCGCTGAAGAGGGAATACATCTACATCATCCCAAACACTAGGTCAAGCCAAAAATACGATTGTTACAAAATCCGAACAAGATCGGCATTCTTGCCAGGAATCCGAGATCACTCTCGAACTGGCACCCGGCGACAACACCCTTAAGAAGCCGCAAAGATCGCGGTTGTACCGGTTGACCTCTTCGTGCTCGCACGATCGTGTGTCGGCTTAATCCGGTTTCACTTACTAGAAGAGCCAGCGATATTTCAACTAGCTGTTTTCTCACTTGGTCGTCAGCAACTCCGTTGTTTTGGCTATATCGCACAAGCGACGGCATCAGTGTACTGATATCATCGTTTCGTTCCCAACCGCGCTCGGTTTCCTGCCCTATCAAATGAAAGCCGGAGGCTGTCACCGGATATCGTTTCAGCAGGCCGTCGCTATCGGCCTTGCAAGCTTTTCTGTCAGGCGCGAGGCTCTTGAATTCGGGATGGGCAAACGTACCGTGCAAAGACAAATTGAACGTTTCGAGCAGCCAGATCAGGCTGCCCTTTTCTTCGCTGATCGCCATTTCGCCCAACGTGCCCGCTGAGCCGCAGCAATCTTTCGGCGAGCAGCTGCGGACATGACACGGCGCGGTCCGGCACTCGCCGTTCTTACGGTTCCGCTCCTACCCAGACCTCTGAGTGCTTCAACGGCACCGTTTACCTTCTGCAACTGAGATTCAATCTTCGCTTTCTGGTTTTGCAACTGCAGTATTACTCCGTTAAAGTCAGACATTTAACCGGGTGCCCCTTTAAGGTGGAATGTGAAAGATTTCTATGATAGCTGAAAGGCGCGCTGGAGGGTTATGGCTCTACGCGCAGCCAGAACACTTGTAGCCGCGCGATGAGCTCTCACCTGGCCGGACTATAGCGCTGCGTCAAAGGTGCGGCCCCGAACAAGGAAGGCAGCGGCCCGGATCGCAGCATGGCAGATTCCTTCTGATGCATGATGGCGGCCCACCGCGGCTGGAGCATCGAGGAAACCGCGAACAAGCTACTCGAAGTGAGTGGCAAGGCCCAGGGGCGCTCGCGACTTCGCGACGAGGGCTATGCGCTCATCACCGCGCAGAACGCCCCCGCAGCTGCAGAGCGCGGCAAACAGAGGGGCAGGGGGTAGTATTTGCATTGGAACCGAATATGAGAAGGTCCTCCAAAAAGCATACGGCCAAAAGGGCGTGCATGAATAAACAGAAGCAGCCACCAAGGTTCAACATCCTGATCGACACGTGTGTTTGGCTCTGATGTTGCCAAGGATTATCAGCAGCAGGCGATTCTGGCGGCATTCGAAGAACTGATCCGGCAAGGAGACATCGCGCTCATTCTCCCGCGCATCGTCGTTGATGAATTTGCCCGTAACAAGGCGCGCGTCATTGAGGACGCAGCCGTAGCTTGTCCAGCACGTTGAAACGCGCCAAAGAAGCCGTAGAGAAGTTTGGCGATCCACGGAAAAAGAGCACGGTATTAAGCTCAGCTCAACGACGTAGATTATCGGCTTCCAACACTGGGCTCAGCAGCCGTGGACACCGTGGGCCGGATAGAGAAGCTCTTCGCGGACACGGCCGTTGTTGAGATTTCCGATTCGGTAAAACTGCGGGCGGCGCAGCGCGCCATCGACAAGCGTGCTCCGTTTCACAGGCAGCGGAACGGCATCGACGATGCGGTTCTGATCGAAGTCTATGCAGATGCGGTTGCGGCCAAAGCAGCACCCGGCAGCCGCTTTGCCTTCATCACGCACAACATCAAGGACTTCAGCCACCCAAATGCAAATAACAAACTACCGCACCCCGATATCGCTGCATATTTCTCGCGCGTGCGGTCGCTGTACTTCATCACCCTGGGCGAAGCGCTGCGCCGCGTCAGGCCAGAGCAATTTGCCGACCTCATGATCGAGCAGGAATGGGTTGAAGAGCCGAGAAGACTTCCGGAAATTCTCAACTCCATTGATGAGATGACAACCAAGGTTTGGTACAACCGGCACAAGAATCTTGCGTGGAATATTCAGCGTGGACACCACAAGCTCGTTACACGGGCAGAGTGGGACGCGAAGTGGAGGCGGTATAGAGGGTATGGACAAACCCATACCATCGATACGGTCTGGAAGGGTGCGCTCAAGGCGGCAAAGAGAGCAGAACGCAAGCTCGGCAAAGACAACTGCGGCCCTTGGGATGATTTTGAGTGGGGGATGATCAACGGGAAGCTTTCCGCTCTTCGGTGGGTACTCGGTGACGAATGGGACACGCTGGACACTTGAGCACCGCCTTCATCGGACTCATTCCGCTGTATTCTTGAGAAAAGCCAGACACATAGTGCTCAGAGCGTTTATGACTCTTGCCCCGCTTCGTTTTTAAAAAGTAGCGAAGTTCAAGAGCCTATGCATAAATGTTGAATTAACCCTATGATTCCTTGCGCAGCCCTGTAGTGCACTCCTGAGGACTCGCTTGAGGAGTCAACCACGACGAACCTTATGAACAAAAAGGACCTCAGCGAGCGCGACATCTGCTCCAAGTTCATCGGCCCCGCCAGTGAAACGCGCGGGCTGGGACGGGATGATGCAGATTCGCGAGGAGGTCGCCTTCACGAAGGGACGCATCATCGTCCGGGAAAGCTCGTCACCCGCGGCAAAGCGAAACGCGCCGACTACATCCTTTATTACAAGCCCAATATTCCGATCGCCATCATCGAGGCAAAAGACAACAATCACAGCGTCGGCGACGGAATGCAGCAGGCGCTCGACTACGCGACCACCCTGAATATTCCGTTTGTGTTTTCGTCCAACGGCGACGGCTTTGTTTTTCACGACCGCACCGGCGCATCCGACGGAGAAGGAAGCCTACGCTCTCGCTCGACGCACTTCCCGTCGCCCAAGGAACTCTGGTCAAAATACTGCGCATGGAAGGGGCTCACTCCCAAAGAGGAAGCAGATTGTCCTGCAGGATTATTTTGACGACGGCAGCGGCAAAGCGACCCCGCTACTATCAGACAAATGCGATCAACGCGACGATAGAAGCGATTGCGAAGGGCCAGAACCGCATCCTGCTTGTCATGGCCACCGGCACCGGCAAAACCTACACCGCGTTTCAGATCATCTGGCGCTTGTGGAAGGCCGGACGCAAGAAACGCATCCTTTTTCTTGCCGACCGCAACGTTCTCGTCGATCAGACGATGGTCAATGATTTCCGCCCCTTCGGCGCGGCGATGGCGAAACTCAGCACCGGCGCGAAAACCATCGAGCGCCAGGACGGCTCCGAAGTAGAACTCACCACGGCGCTGGACAAAAAGCGCCGCATCGACACGGCCTACGAAATCTATCTGGGCCTCTATCAGGCCATCACCGGCCCGGAGGAACGCCAGAAGCTGTTCCGGGAATTCTCTCCGGGCTTTTTTGATTTGATCGTGATCGATGAGTGTCATCGCGGCAGCGCAGCCGACGATGCGGCATGGCGCGAAATTCTCACCTACTTTTCCGGTGCTACCCAGATCGGACTCACGGCCACGCCCAAGGAAACCGAATACGTTTCCAATATTCATTACTTCGGGACCCCGGTCTATACCTACTCGCTCAGGCAAGGCATAGCGGACGGCTTCCTTGCCCCGTACAAAGTGGTCAAGGTCCATATCGATGTGGATGTTGAGGGCTATCGGCCGGAGCGGGGAGATGTGGACCGGGACGGCAACGAGATCGAGGACCGCATCTACAATACGAAGGATTTCGACCGCACGCTTGTCATTGACGACCGCACCAAGCTCGTTGCCAAGAAAGTTTCGGACTTCCTGAAGGAGAGCCACGACCGCTTTCAAAAAACGATTGTGTTTTGCGTGGACGAAGAGCACGCCGCGCGCATGCGGCAGGCTTTGATCAATGAGAACAAGGACTTGTGCAACGAAAATCACCGCTACGTCATGCGAATCACGGGGAGCGATAACGAAGGGCAGGCGCAGCTCGGGAACTTCATCGACCCGGAAGCAAAATACCCTGTGCTGGTGACGACTTCTCGCCTGCTTTCCACCGGCGTGGATGCACAGACCTGCCGCCTCATCGTATTGGACCGTTCCGTGGGCTCCATGACGGAATTCAAGCAGATCGTCGGCCGTGGCACCCGCGTTCATGAGGACACGAAGAAGTTTTATTTCACGCTGATTGATTTTCGGGGTGCGACCAACCACTTCGCTGATCCGGAATTCGACGGTGAGCCAGTCCAGATTTATGAGCCCGGCCAAAATGATCCCATCGTTCCGCCCGACGACGTAGCTCCCGTAGATGAAAACGGCGATCCGATTCCACCGCAGCCGGGAGAAGACGAAATGATCGTTGATCAACCGCCGGACATCAACATCAGGCCCGGTGAAGACCCGCCCCGCAAAATCTATGTCGATGGGGTAGGGGCCACCATCGTCGCTGAGCGTGTGGAATACCTGGACGAGCAGGGGAGGCTGGTCACCGAAACTCTTCGGGACTTCACCAAGAACGCTCTGAAGAAGCGTTTCGCGAGCCTGGATGATTTCCTTAAGCGCTGGAAATCCGCTGAGCGCAAGCAAGCCATTATCGAAGAACTCGAAAACGAGGGGCTTTCCCTTGACCCGCTAGCCGAAGAAGTCGGCAAAGACCTCGATCCGTTCGACCTTATCTGCCACGTGGCATTTGACCAGCCCCCGCTGACGCGCCGCGAGCGCGCAGACAATGTTCGCAAGCGTAATGTTTTCACGAAATACGGCCCACAGGCCCGCGCCGTGCTTGAAGCATTGCTGCAAAAGTATCAAGATCAGGGTGTCATCGATCTTGGAGACCCACGGATTCTGCAGATTCCGCCGCTTGATGCGATGGGAACGCCCGTCCAGCTCATCAAGGAATTCGGCACGCGTGCGGATTTCATGTTCGCAGTGCAGGAACTCCAGTCCGCGCTCTATCAGAAGGAAGCCTAAACAATGTCCGTTCGCAATACCGTCAAATCGATACAAGACATCATGCGCCAGGACTCCGGCGTCGATGGCGACGCCCAGCGCATCTCGCAACTTTGCTGGATGTTTTTCCTCAAAATCATCGACGATCAGGATCAGCAACTTGAACTCATGCAGGACGGCTACCACTCGCCGATCCCGGCGAAACTTCGCTGGCGCAGCTGGGCGGCCGATCCCGAAGGCATCACGGGCGAAGAGCTTCTGACGTTCATCAACACCCAGCTCTTCCCTCAGCTCAAGGAACTCCCGACCACAGGAAAGCAAGCAGACCGCCGCCGTGTCGTGCGAGATGTATTCGAGGACGCCTACAACTACATGAAGTCCGGCCAGCTGATGCGCCAGGTCATCAACAAAATCAACGAAGTTGACTTCAATAACCTCGCCGAGCGGCAGCATTTCGGGGACATTTACGAGCAGATTCTCACTGACCTGCAAAGCGCCGGTAACGCGGGCGAGTACTACACTCCGCGCGCTGTGACTGCCTTCATGGTGGACCGCATCGATCCGAGACCCGGCGAGATCCTCCTGGACCCGGCGTGCGGTACAGGGGGATTCCTCACTTGCGCTATTCGCCACATGCGTGACCGATACGTGAAGAAAGTGGAAGATGAGCAGCGGATGCAGGAAGCGTTGCGGGCTGTTGAGAAGAAACAGTTGCCACACATGCTCTGCGTCACCAATATGCTGCTGCACGGCATAGAGAATCCCAGCTTCGTTCGCCATGACAACACTCTGGCACGGCCGTATATCAGCTATACCGCCAGTGACCGCGTAGACATCGTTCTAACCAACCCGCCCTTCGGTGGTCGAGAGGAGGAAGGCATCGAGAGTAACTTCCCCAAGCACTTTCAGACCCGGGAGACCGCCGACCTCTTTCTCGCGCTCATAGTTCGTATTCTAAAGCCCGAAGGTCGTGCTGCCGTCGTGCTGCCAGATGGATCGCTATTCGGTGAAGGGGTAAAGACGCGTCTCAAGGAGCAGTTGATGGAAGAGTGCAATCTGCACACTATCGTCCGCTTGCCCAACAGCGTATTCAAGCCATACGCCAGCATTGGCACGAACCTCTTGTTTTTTGAAAAGGGCTCGCCGACAAAGGATATTTGGTTTTTCGAGCATCGTGTTCCCGACGCCCAGAAAGCCTACTCGATGACCAGGCCCATCCGGATCGAGCATTTGAAGCCGTGTGTTGACTGGTGGGGAGGCTCAAAGCGCAAGGGTAGGGTGGAAACGGAAGTCGCATGGAAGGTGAACGCCGAGGAGGTGAAGGCTCGCGGCTACAACCTCGACTTCAAGAATCCACACACCGTCGCAGACGACCACGGCGATCCCGAAGAACTGCTAGCCAAACTCAACGAATCAGAAGGCCAGGCAGTCAAATTGCGTGACCAGCTCAAGAGCATTCTGGCAGAGGCGCTGCTGCGATGAACGCGGAGTTGCTCCTAACCTATTTCGATCGCATCAGCGACACTCCCGAAGCCATTTCGCGCATGCGCCAGTTCATCCTCGACCTTGCCGTTCGGGGCAGGCTGGTCGATCAAGATCCAACGGATGAACCTGCGTCCGAGCTCCTGAAGCGGATCGACGCGCAGAAAGCACGCCTGTTGAAAGAGGGAAAGATTAAGCAGTATCGACCACAATACAAAATCTCTGCGAGTGATCTCGACTACGCTTTGCCCCGTAATTGGGAGCCGACCCGAATTGGTAATTTGCTGACAGTCATTCGTGGGGCTTCACCACGCCCGAAAGGAGATCCAAAGTATTTTTCGGCCGCGCGGACGCCATATCACTGGATCAAGATATCCGACATCAGAAAGCACTCCAAAGATAGAGTCCTGTACGACACAGATGAATTCCTGACCAAGGCGGGGATGGAAAAGAGTGTCCTGCTCCCAAAAGGCACACTCGTGGTTACAAACAGCGCCACAATTGGAGTTCCAATCTTTCTCGGTTTCGAAGGCGGTTGTATTCACGACGGATACCTGGCCTTTCCCTACTTCCCTGAATCGGAACTTTCAAAGGGGTTTTTCTTCGTGTTATTTCAGAGTCTTCAGTCGTATGCAGCCACGAAGGCGCGAGGTATGGCCCAATTAAACCTCAACACAGAACTCGTTCGGGAATTTCCACTTGGTCTTCCGCCGCTCGTCGAACAGCGCCGCATCATGGCCAAAGTGAACGAATTGATGGCACTGTGTGATCGGTTAGAAGCCACACAACGCGACCGTGAAGCCCGCCGGGATCGGCTTGCGGCAGCATCCAGTTATCACCTCAATAACGGTGCGAATGCCGAAACGTTTCGCCGTTACGCCAGTTCCTATATCAGCCATCTTCCGCGCCTCACCGTCCGCCCCGAGGAGATTTCTGCCCTGCGCAGCACCATCCTCGATCTCGCTTACCGTGGACAACTGGTGCCCCAAGATCCCAGGGACGAAAACGCTTTTGAGCTGCTCAGGCACATCCAAGCCAAGAAAGCCCTACTTGCGAAAGAAGGAAAGATCAGGTTGCGTGCGCCCCTACCCTCGATTCCGGAGAACACAGTGCCATTCCAGCCACCTGTTGGTTGGCTGTGGGTACGCTTTGGTGAACTGGTCGAAGACGCAGACGCAGGATGGAGCCCCAGGAGTGAAAACTTTCCAAGGTCAGGGGACGACTGGGGTGTTCTAAAAGTGAGCGCTGTTTCCTGGGATAGATTTCTCCCAGAAGAGAACAAGCAGCTTCTTCCGGGAGTAACGGCGCCCGAAGCCGCTGAGGTTCACGCAGGCGACTTCTTGATTTCCAGGGCGAATACAAGCGAACTAGTGGCCAAGTGTGTTGTAGTGGAACAACAACCCCACAATCTCATCCTCAGCGACAAGATCGTTAGACTTCAGATTTCCGAATGTTGCAGCAAGCACTTTCTCACCCTCATAAGCAACCACGCAAAGCACGCTCGCGCTTACTATGCCGAGGAAGCCTCTGGCACGAGCTTCTCGATGAAAAATGTTTCCAGGGAAGTCATCTACATGCTCCCCATACCTCTTCCACCGCTCGCCGAACAACATCGCATCGTTACCAGAGTGAACGTGTTAATGAAATTATGCGATCTCCTGGAGGCAGAACTTACCACTGCACAAGACGAGAAGCGTCGCCTTCTCGAATCGGTCTTACACCATGCCCTCAACGACGCCTCGGAGACCTCAACTGAGGCAACACCCTTGGCCATCAGGAACGTTGACACCGAGGTGTCAGCTATATAAGCTGACACTCATGGCAGGCATAGGCCCGTATATTCGGAAACGCCGTGACGAACTTGACCTTTCGTTACGGGAATTTGCAAAGAAACTGGATTGTTCCCCAGCATTTATCTCCGACATTGAATTGGGACGAAGACATCCTTCAGACGAGGTTTTGACCGAAATGGCCCGCGTCCTCAAGGTGAAGGTAGAGGACCTGCGGGCGATGGATGTCCGCGCGCCGATAGACGATATCAAACGAATCACGCTCGATGATCCGACTTTCGCATTGGCTTTCCGTAGTGTCATCGACAAGAAGATCACTGCGGACGAGCTACTGGAATTCGTGAAGAAAAAGGAGCACGAGAAGCGAGGCAAAGACAAGAAATGAAGACCTACCGCCCTAAGTCGGGTCCGTTTTCCGAGCGGCCGCATTTTGAACCGAGCGAGATCGACCGGATTTGCGCAGACGAGCTGCGAAAGGAAGGTCTTTATCCGAATTCTCCGGAAGCCATACGCATCGATCGTTTCGTCGAAAAGCGTTTTAATATCGTGCCGCAGTACGAAGATCTGCCAGGCGGAGTGTTGGGGTTTACGAAATTCACCAAGAAAGGCGTTGAAGCGATAGTGGTTGCAACGGCGCTCGACGCCGAGAAGGGCAAAGTGGCTGAGCGCCGTGTGCGAACCACGCTCGCGCATGAAGCCGGGCACGGACTATTGCACACCTACTTGTTCGCACTCGACGAAAAACCCCTCCATCTCTTCGATGCCGACAGCCGCTCCGATCACAAGATTCTTTGCCGGGATGTCCAGGGCGGGGAACGAAAAAGCCGGACCTATGATGGCCGCTGGTGGGAGTTTCAGGCGAACCGGGCGATAGGCGGTCTTTTGTGTCCCAAAGCGTTGGTGCAGGAAGCGCTGAAGCCTTTTCTGGTAGCGATCGGTTCCCTCGGCGCACTTGGTCTCGATGAAAAACGTCGGGACGAGGCAGTGCGCGCGCTTGCCGACATCTTTGACGTGAACCCCATCGTCACCAAAATCCGGGTCGCCGAACTGTACCCGGCAGAGACGGGGCAACTCAGGCTTTAGCTTTTTTTTGTTGACAGTGTTCGCACTGTCCGCTTACACTGCACTCTTCGGGGCAACTTGGCGTATTGCGTGGCGGAAAGGCAGCGGCACATTCAGGCGGACTTATGGAACTTACAGACACCCAGCTTAACTATTTCGTGAATAACAGGCTCAAACTGCCCAAAGGCAAGCGTGCCGAGTATCTCGCCCAAGTGGACACCCTCATTACTCGGTTTTCGGCAGCCGCCGAGGGCGACAAGCTCATCGACATCAAGAAATTTCTTAAGACCGGCTCTCTGCGCAAGGGCACGGTACTGCGCCCAAGCGGCGATATTGGCGTAGACGCGGATGTTGCAGTCTTCCTGAACGCGAACGGGGCGACTGGATATGATCTCGCCAACCTCCACAACCGCATCCGGAAACTCCTCGTGAAGATTTATCCCACCAAGAAACCCGAGGACTTCACGGTCCAGCCGCGGACCCTTGGCATTGAATTCCTCGTTTCCGGTCTCGAAATGGATCTCGTGCCGCTCGTCGTCATAGACGGACCTGGCGACTACGGATGGCAGCCCTCGTCGCAGGGCGATGCCCCGGTCAAGACCAGCGTGACGAAACAGCTGGAATTCATCCGCGCAAGGAAGGAAGGATATGCGAATTTCACTGCCCTAGTGCGCTTGCTCAAGTCCTGGCGCAACTTCCAAGACCTGGCGACAGCCTGCGCTCCTTTACGATTGAACTCATCCTGAGCCATTTGCAGGACGCTGAGGGCGCGCCTGCATCTCTTGAGGAGGGTGTGCTGCGCTTTTTCCGTTACGTCGCGCAGTCGGAGCTGAAGTCCCCGATTTGCTTCAAGGAGTGCGGGACTCCGAAGTCTTTCCCGAAGGATCGAGTCGTGATACTCGATCCCTGCAACGTGGACAACAATGTTGGCCGGAAAATTACGGACCAGGACTGCAAGGACATCGTCGAAAAAAGCTTGACCGCCTGGGAGACTCTGACCCACGCGCGCAACTGCGATGGAAAAACGCAGACGCTTGAGCTTTGGAAAGAGATATTCGGCCGGCCATTTGTAATCGAGGAGTAAGGCATGTACACGGAAACCGTAACCCAAACTTTTACCCTTGCAGACATCGGGAAAGTCATCGACTGCATTGCGTCAGACTTGGACATGAACGCGCAGTCAACGAAACTTCTGACGCGTGAGCAGGTAAAAGCTTATGCCGCCGACGTTAAGGCCCTCGCGCAGAACGGATATCTCGTTGAAGCAAACATCGTCCTCTATGATTCGAAGGGCGAGCCTATCCGTGCCGCGAAATATGAAGTTTCAACGGACGGCTCCCTGCTGAAAGCACAGCGACCCGGCAACAATCTCTGGCCCCAGACTCCAGGTGGCGAACTCGCCATCGTTGTCCGCTACAGCCAGAAATGGCGTGATCTGACGGATGCACAACGCGCCGCGTTCAGGCAAGGCCTCAGCACGGGATGGACCACCTCGAATACGGACCTGTCATTTCCGAAGTTGACGCGCTCGCTGGATCGTACCTACGTCAGCAACGGATGGGGTGTCACGAAGAGCGTATACCAATGATTTCAAGGGCAAAATAAATGAGCGAAGTGATTGAAAAGGAGCGTTATTTGAGTTGGAGCTTGACCTCCCCAACGACAAGATAGCAGCGTCCACCAAACGGCTCGTAGGCTTTGAGAACCGCTACCAGAGACTCCACAGGGACTTGCGCCTGCTCGCCGATCCGCAGGAACTCGCTGACTGGAGCAAGAAATTTCACCACAAGGAGCTGCCCATCTGCGGTGCAATATCAGACCGATACCCACTCGTTATCTTTGCCGGTGACGTGGGTACTGGAAAAACCGCCACAGCAGAAGGTGCGTGTGACAGGCTCGCACGCGAAGGCCGGAAGGAAGCGATGCTGTTCAAGCTCAGCACGCGCGTCCGGGGCTCCGGTAAAGTCGGCCAGATGAGTACGCTGCTCAATGAGGCTTTTGATGTAGTCGCTAAGCAGGCGGGCAAGACCCGGCGGGCGTTCCTCATCATTGACGAGGCAGACTCTCTCGCTTCGGCGCGCGATACAGCCCAGAGCCACCACGAGGACAAGGTGGCGGTCAACACCATTATCCAGAAGGTAGACGACCTCCGCCGCCATTCGGGCCGGATACTCGTGTTTCTCTGCACGAACCGAGCAGGCGCGCTCGACCCCGCCATCGTCCGGCGTGCGGCCCGAACCGAAGAATTTGCCCGGCCCAACGATCAGGAGCGCGAAGAAGTATTCCGTATGGATCTGGAGGGGCTGAATATTAAGGACCAGACCATCCACGAGCTAGTGCGGTTCACGGGGCGCAAGAGACGGACAGCCCGGCTTCACCTTTTCAGACCTGCGCTCCAAACTTCTGCCCGATGCGCTTTGCAGAGCCTTCCCGAGCCGGGCCCTGACGGGAGACGATCTCCTACATGCCGCAAAGGAAGTCCGACCGTCTCCCGCAGTGAGGAACGGGGTATGACGACAGCACGCCCAAGCGGCTTGGTTTCAGGGGTGAAAACGCCGCCCCTGTTCGGCGAGGCGTGTGCAGATTTCAGGATCAGCGAACGCTAAGACAAAGGCATCTCTCGTCCTCATGCGCATGAAATCGTCCGCAACCTGGTTAAGGAAGTCATGGCTGCCGGAGGTGGCATAGTCGTTGGCCTAGGGAGAGAGCCGCGGGCAGAAGGGGCGGGACCCGATGCGCCAAGCCTGACCTTCGATTGGACGGCGCTTGAAGCCGCCGCCGAATGCTTGAAGCTGGGGCATGGAGCGTGGCCTACCAAGTTCGGGTTGCCCATCGTTGTGGCCACATCGGAGAAGGCGGAGTCGGAGATTCCCGACAATCGCCGGGCACTCTACGAAACATTGCTGAGGAGCGGCTTCCTTCACATTGAATCCATCATGCCCGGTTCCAGAGCGGCGGCGCTTTTGCGCCAGCGTCAGGCGGTTTTTGGCGACGCTCTGGTCATCCTTGGTGGAGGCACGGGTGTTGAGCATTCAGCGAACTTGTATTTGCAGCGAAGAAGCCGGTGGTGCCGCTTGATTTGCCGCTCGGTGCCAGCCGCGATGACGGCACAGGCGGGGCACCTCGCCTTGCCAAAGAAGCGCGCAGCGAGCCGACTCGATTTTTTCGCTTCGACACCTCCTTCGCAAACACGGAAAGCGCGACCCTTGCGGACATTGCCACGCGCGCCGGGGCCGCGGTTCCGCCGAGGTTGCTGCAGAGGATCGCAGGCCTTCTCTGCAAGCTTGCTAGGCCGACCGCATTTTTCGTGCGGCTCCTAAATCCGGCTCATCCGAAGTTCGCTGGGGTTGAGTCGTTTTTCCGGGATATTGTCGATCCTGTCGTTCATGAAGCCGGGTTCAGCCGCATCGAGATCGGGACCGATAAGAGCGAGCATGCCTTCATGAATGTCGCGATTTTCGAGAGCCTGCACTTCTCTTCGCTCGCTATGGTAGACGTTACGGGCGAGCGGCCCAATTGCTTCATCGAGCTGGGCTACGCCTTGGGCACCGGCAATCGCGTGCTGGTGACGGCGGAGGAGGGCACGCCGCTTCCTTTTGACCAGACGATGATACCGTGTCATTTCTGGAAGCCGGGCGCTACCGTTGATGACAGGATAAAGGCCCTTGTCGAATTCTGGGAAAAGAACATCAACAGGCCGACGATTGTGAAGAGCGCATGACGATTCGCGGAGGCAAGGTGCAGGAACTCTACATATCCGTCGATATTGAGGCCGCTGGCCCTGTTCCTACGGTATTTAGCATGCTCTCGCTTGGTGCGGTCGTTGTGGGCGATCCGAAAAAGACCTTCTATGTTGAACTGAAGCCGGTGAATGACAAATTCGTGCCCGATGCGATGAAAGTGGTTGGCAGAACCCTTCAGGACTTCGCAAAGAACGGCCGTGACCCGAAGGAAGCAATGACGGCCTTTCGCGACTGGCTCGGAAGCTTGGCGAAGGCTGCGAAACCTGTGTTCGTTGGGTTCAACGCGACGTTCGATTGGGCATTTGTGAATTCTTACTTTCACGAGTACCTGGGCGAGAACCCATTTGGATTCGGCGGCATCGACATCAAGTCCTACTACATGGGCATGATGGGTTGTGCTTGGGAAGATACGCGGTCGAGCCGCATCCGGTCGGAGCTCAAGGGGCCAGCGCCGCACACCCACAACGCGCTTGATGATGCCATTGAACAAGGAGAAATGTTTCGACGTATGATTACAAAAGCGTCGAAGGCCTGAGCCAACAATGGTCAAAGTCTCAGCACAATTTAAGAAATTTGAGCAGCAACGAGCCAGGCTCACTTCCTTTCTCAATGAAGATCCGGCTATAGCGCTCGCCGAAGCGCGCATTCTTCCAGCGGGCCCATCCGCAAAAAGCAAACTATTCACCCATCTTAAGGCAAGTATCTTCATAGACGCCGGGGCCCGTTTGGGCGATACGAAGGCTGTCGAAGATGGCATCGCCGTTTTCGAGGATCTGCTCGCGACCGACCCCACGGACGCGGTCTCCCGCTACAACCTCGGAAATGGGTACATTGCACTTGCTGATCTGCAGCCATATAAAGCTTTTGACTGGTATCTGCAGACGGCGATCATCAGGCAAAAGGGGCGCTGGCAACTACAACAAGCAACTTCGATCAATAAGCACGGCCAAGTTTCATCTCAAGCGTGGACCAATCTTGGTAACGCTTTCCTGAGAGCATACCGCTGGGTTGAGGCATACGATGCCTACAGCCGGGCACTTCGCGATGACCGCACCAACGGTGTCGCTTCTACAAGTGCAGCCAAGATTCTCTTGCGTTGCGTAAAGAGCCGAATCGGCAATGCGCCAATTCTTCGTTCGGTCGCTGCCCGTCATTTGAGCGTCGCGAAACAGCATCCAGAAAGAATCAAGGAATTGATTGATCCACGAGGTTATGCAAGTCTCGAAAAGCTCATACACCAGCCGTTGGCTGCCAGCGAAATGCCTAAACTGGACCGTGCCACAGACTATGAAAAATTCGTAGCGCGCCATCGGCTCGCGCTCTCTCCGACCATCGAGGGTCTGGACTGCTCGCTGAAACGCTGGGACTTTCTTCGGATTCAATCCTTCACAGAAACGTCGGCAATTTCAGGGGTGCCGCCATTATTCGCGATGTTCAACGTGCTGAAATCGGATTTTCTCGCGGCTCGCTACCTAGCCTTTAAGGCCCTTTCCGAGAAACTGCCCGACAGCGGTTTCTATTCCGACACGCTGGACTATGCGATCTATGGGATTGTGCCATCGATCCTTTCGTTGGCACAGCGCGCGTGCATCGACGTGCTGGACAAAATAGCGGTCGCTACCAGCGAGCTCTTTGCCATACCCGGCCACCAAAAGAATGTGTATTTTTCCAATCGCTGGCTTGTCGCCAAGAAAGGGCATCCGCTCACTTGGGACGCGGTGATAGGTCCGGAAATCGAAAAAGGCAATACGGCGATGCTTGCCTTGGCTGAGCTTTCCTTGGATATTCGCGAGAATGGTGCCCTACAACAGAAAAAAGCCTATCGTCACGCTTCCACGCACCGATTCACAGTGCTTCATGATGTAGGGTGCGAGCCGAGCCGGCCCTCCGATTCTGTTGAACACTGTGGACTTTCGGACTTCAAATCGCACCTCATCGAGAGTCTGCAGCTGGCGCGGGCTGCAATCATTTATTTCGTGGAGATGATATCGATCCGCGAAGCTGCTCATAAAAAGGACAAAGGGCTTGTAGGAGTCATGAATGTGCCCAGTCACCACTGGATTCGCGGTGAAGACCAGGAAACGCCAGCGCCATTCGCTCCATAATTGCCTGCGTTGCCTCCGCGCATCACTCCGGCAAAATCCTCTTAACGATTTCCGTTGCTCGCTTGGCGTCATCCCAGGTACGTGACAATCCGGTTTATCAAGGAGTTGCCTGATAAAATCCCATGAATGTCATAAGGCAGCACGAGAGCAAGGATCTCGCAAATGGCGACGATTGAATCCTACGTCCAGCCGCGACGACTCTACCGATACCGTTCTATCGCGCATCTTGATCGCGAGTTGGACAGCATTTCGAGTGGTTATCTCTACTGTTCCCCGTATATGAACCTAAACGATCCAATGGAGGGACTTTTCACATCCAGCGCGCTGTTGAGAAAAAGCGCGAAGTATCGGGACATCAGGAACGCCATCCGTGATAATAAGGCACGAATCGGGCTGTGCTCGTTCAGCGAAGTGTACGATCACGAGTTGATGTGGGCGCACTACGCGAAGCAATTCACCGGCTTTTGCATTGCATACAGTCTATCCAGCCTTCTGAAGGCCCTTGAAGACGACGTTAGTTTTGTGCGGATGTACTACGACGAGACAGTGCCGACCGTCCATCGCACGAGCAAAGACCCACAACAACTTGCAAAGATGGTGCTTTCTTACAAGAACTATCGCTGGCTCTATGAGCGCGAGTGGAGAATGTTCGCCAACCAGGGCAGGGTTGACTATCGCGATACAGAATGTGTAACTAAGGTTTATCTCGGCTCCCGAATGGCCGACGCAGACAAGAAGAAGATTGAGAAAGCGCTCAAACCCCTAGACATCACGATCAAGCCCATGACCATCGATAAATACTTCATCAGTTTTGAAGACGAGGCTGACTGATTACCGCTGGCCGCCCCCCAGCTTTTCTCAAATCCCAATCTTCTCCACCTCATCGAGGCCGCCCCAATGCGCGCGAATGTGTATGCCATGAGGGCAATGAGCGCCCGGTCTCGCAGCGCCCATCAGCGTGCTTGTATCGATGCTGTCGAGCAGTACTCTAGCTTCGTCCGCCGTGAGCACTGGCGCCTTGCCTTTTTTTTACGCCATGCTTGGGGCCGCGTCAGGTGCTGTTTCAACAGTGGGCTTGGAGTGTGTTCCCCGCAGATCCTCTAATGAAGGCCGCGACATCAATCGGTCTGACTGTAGCGAGAGCGAACAGTCCGCGCCCTTCGCACCAGTCGTTGAACCTGCACGCGGCTCTGTAGTACGCCCGCCGCGTGTTTCGGTTTCGTATGTTCGCAGCAAAGAATTCCCAGAAGCGCTCAGACGCCTTTGCATAGGGCAGAAACAATGCAGGCAGCTTGGCCCTCAGCGTCACCAGCTCGACCTGCCCGCCGAGGGGTATGAGGGCAGGGGTTGTCATACGGCGGGAATCTCCCCAAATAGCCGCCGCACGACCTCATCGAGCGTCTTGAGCTTCGTGAAAGCCGCAGGCGGAAGGACATGGTGATTCTTGCGCACGGGCCTTACGCCTTCAGCGTTATGCGTTGCACGCTTGGGATTCGGGTAAGAGGAGATGTCGGGCAAGGGCAGGCCAGGAGAGCCGCCGAACCACATGAACGGTCCTAGCTCCAACGTATCCTTATTAAGACCGATCCAAACGACACAGCCGCTAGGTTTCTCGGCCAGGGCGCGGCCAACCGACACTTTGCCCGCAGCCTGAGTCTTTAACTGGACGTGGCGAACAATGGGGCCACGACTCATAACCACGTCATAGCCATGCGCGTCGAATTCCGGCCGGAGAATTTCCACGTCGGTCACGCCAAGACGCCAGAGTGCGCGGCACGTCTCCGACGAATACATGCTCGACGATGCGCTCGCGTAAAGTCGAATGCGTGAAGTGACGATCTTCCGTCGCCATGCTACCTCGCGTTATCGTGAATGATAACGTCCTTTATCATTCACTACTTGGGATGGCAAGCCCGCAACACGTGTGCGGTCACTTGTCCAAGATGGCGTCTATTCGCTCAGTTCGACTGTCCCAACGAAATGCGCCCAATGGCCTTCTTAGACCCTGGCCCGTTATCGTTACGTATCCGAGCGGCCACACACTGTCTGCCGATGCATCGACAACTCTACAAAGGAGAGGCGGGCGCAACTCACTTTCTCCTCGGCGGTCGGAGTTTCGCCGAAGCGCGTCGACCAATTGTTCGCGTGCCAACTTTCGATCGCTTCTTCTTGGGGGTAGCAGCCGCTTCTGACAAATGGCGCTCAGCGCCTGACTTCCTAGCATGTATAGCAGCCTCCATTAGCGCCCGTGCTCCCACTTGACCTCGCTGCTCAAGGTCATACCCCAGCTTCTCCGTTCCACCCTCGGGGATTTTGGTTAGCTGCTCCGCTCCGTCCGACTTGTAATAGATCCTGATGCTCGCGAAGCGCCTCTGCAGTTCTTCAATGTCGCGTTCCAGAAACTCCATCGGCTTAGAAATTTCAATTTCGCCGGGCCAACACAGATCGCCTTGCCGGAGGAATGTTCCGAGTACCTCCCGGATCACCTCGATCTTTTCCTTTCCAGAAAACGCGACTAGGAGATTGACAGGCAGCCGCCCCAACTTCCTCCACACCTTGGCAGCGTGTTCCGATTGGCAGCGCCGACGAACACTGTCAGGCTCGAATTACCGCAGAAATTCCGGTTAATAGCCTTCGCAAGCTCAGAGTAGGTTATTTGAGCGCCATCGCTTGCTCTCTTCGGCCGAAGACCGCTCGGTGTGCCATGCATGCCGAGGCAGAGAATTTGCGCGTCACGGTTTCCTTTGAGCCAGTTCTCGATTTCCCCTAGGACCTCCCTGCTGTCCGCGCGCAGGGCTCTCACGCAATAGAGGCTTTGGTCATGGCCGTAGAAGTTGACGATCTCATCCACGTCCTCGCAACCGTCGGATCCCCAGCCAAGGACGAGAACTGGCTTCTTTCTGGTTAGGTAATCGATCTCGTCGTTCATTGTCGCGATTGCCTTCTCGCTGCTGGACAGTGTCGCCTCGACCAAGTCGGCAGCCGCCTCTCCTGTCAGCTCTCCCTCCGAAAATAGCGTCACGGCTAGATCTTCGAGCGCGTGACGGAAGCCTATGAGGGCCTTGCGCACGGACCTGCGCGCTGCTTCCTCGCTTGTCGCGACCATATCAGCCCTTTTCGAGTTCAGGTTCTGCGCTCGCTTGCGATCATGGATGTCGTCAGTTACGAGTCCATAGAGATGTGCGGCCTCATATCCCGCGTAAGCGATAAAGGTTTCCTCGACGATTTCTTTCGGTGTAGTCTCCCGGACTTCACGCTCGACGGCTCCAGCCCCGGTGGCATCCTGTAGAACCGTAAGTTTGCACAACTGGCGCCGTAAAGCGACCGCAATCACTGCGTGTCCAGCTTCGTGAAGTGCACTCGCATGCATGTGCGTGAAGGGATGTTGCCAAGGCCATACCTCTAGCCGGCTCGAATTGTTTCGCAGCTTCGTCAACTCGGCTCTGAGCCGCTGTCCCTCGTCCTTCCGGGGATCGTTCAATATTGCCTCCAGATCTCGCCTTGCCTCGGGCGATTCTTTGAGTTTCGTCGTATGCACCAGACGTGCAGCCTTATTCGAGCTATCAGCGCGGCGGGGAGCGTCCTGCTGAAAGGACCATTCTATCGTCCCACATAAACCGTTTCAGAGCGCGTAAAGCCGATGCGCCCCGCTTTGCGACTATTAGAACCGAGCCACCCTCGGGCGTGAGCCGCTCGGCCCATTGGATCGCATTCGCTCCATACGCGAGCCTGGGCCGAACTGCGCCGGGCGCGTGGGGGCCGGAATCGCAGTGATAGCGCCGCTTCGCACAAACAAGGCCAGGCAGTAGGCCTAGTTCATAGCCTCCCTTCTTTTGCGCTGACGACATGCATCGCTACAAGTGACAGCGTCAGCGCGTCTCGGCGCTCCCTCTCCCGCCTGAAAGTATCGACTGCACCCAGGACAGCGTTTGAGGTGGTACGCGCCTGATGCGAACTGAGCGAATTGAAGCCACATTGCCCCAAGCAGGTTCGGAGGCATTATTCGTAAACTCTGATTGCCGTCCGCGCCCCAAACGAGACACGGAACAGCTGCGATTTTACGGTCTGATTCATTGAACTCGTCAGACAGGCGCTTATTGATTTCCCGTTGAAGGGCATATCGGGCAGGGAGTAATAGATCCCCTTCCCCAAACTGGTGGGGTTCACCGGGCAGTGCGAGCCATGCGGATGCACGATACCTAGGGGTTACGACTCGGTACTTGACCGCTGAGCCTTTCCAAGCAACGATTTGTTTAAGATCCGCCATTCTGTTGCTCGTAATTGATTCCAAAATGGCAATGAGGATCCGCATGTCTACGATCTCCCGCTGCCAGACCATCAATGCCGTGCCGCACGCAGCACCAACTGACCAGAATGTACTTTTCTCTTCTATGTGATCGTCATCGGAGTACTTGTCGAATAGGGCGCCGTACTGATCCGCAAACTCGCGAATATCGTCTTTACCTCGCAACTCCGCAAATTCAAGGAACGAGCCTGGAGTGTCTACCAGAGGCCGGTAGATCCGAGAACCTTTCCCCGGGATATTCCGCTCATATAGGTGTTGCTTTGAGCCGACACTCTGCTTCCATTCGTAACCAGCCTCGGCCACTCTCCAGCCAAACTCGGCGATTTGTCTTTGGGCAGCCTTCATTCCATCTCTTCTTTTTCATAGCCTCATCAACTAGTAAGTTGCGGTTATATATGATAACCGTGACATGTAGAAGTATAACACTTCCCTTTAGTGCGCAAAACGACTGCCCACCTTCAACAGCCAAACCAAACCAAGCGCCTGAAAACAAGAAGAAAAACACAGTGGCCGGCGGATTGCACTTAGGGACTGCGAAGTAAGAAAGCGAGGTCCCTTTATGAGCGCCCCGGCAATCGCTCGCTTCACGTCAAGTCAACGCGGCTAAGTCGGGAAGCGCGGGCGGCGGCGACACACACATTCACGCCATACGCACCACTACAGCATCACCGCGATGGACAGCGAGGGCTTTGACCGGGTGCTGGAAAAGAACGAACACATTGTTGAGAAACACGTAGACAGCCACATTAGAAAGATGAACCGCTAAATGAGATTAACTCCCCCACTTTGAGGGTGATGAGTCTCAAGTTACGTACATTTGAGAGGGCAGTGGCCCGCCGTGGCCGGAAGGCTAAGGCAAATCCTACCGGCCTCCCCTCCATTGGAGGCACGTTGAAATACAACAGAGTCAAAAAGCAAATCGAGAATCCCACCGATTCTCAACTACTCACGCGCGAAGCGTACGGGGAGCCTACTCTCGCATGTCCCGTGTGTGGCCATTGGTACTCACACGTTGTGGGCGTCTACACACTAATCGGCGGCGACGAGGGCGGGACCCTCTATCGAGGCTCGCACTTAGTAGCTCGACAGAGCCAGTACCGGCGAGACGGGTTAGCCGTCCGCGTTCATGGCGAATGTGACCACGTGTGGGACTTGGTTTTCCAGCAGCACAAAGGCGTCACCCTTGTGCACATCCACATTCTCAAAGACCAAGGGGACGAAGAGTTGAATTTGGAGCGCGTTTAAATGACCTTTTTAGACATCGCACTTCGCAACGCCGCGCGCGGGCTTCGGGTCTTTCCGGTTCGTGCCGGTACCAAAGAGCCGCACATCCGGGAGTTCCCGGACTTGGCGACCACGGACACCGAGCAGATAGCGCAATGGGCACAGAAGTGGCCGGACGCTAACTGCGGCGTCATCGGTGATGACACGTTTCTCATCGTGGACACGGACCGGTGGTCAAAGATGCAAGAGCTGTTCGCCTCACAGCTCCAGGCGGACCCCGCGCTATTTGATACGTACTGCATTTCCGCCCGCGAAGACCGGAGGCAATTCACGTTTTTGCAAACCGAGCGCAGCCGGTCCATGCAGAAGCGAAACCTTGACTATGCCGTGCCGGGCGAACCGGACAATGTTTTCGAGTTCAAGAGCCGCCGCAAACTCGGGATGGGCGAAGGCTCCGCACACAAGACGGGAAAGCCGTACCTGATACTCCAAGACCTACCTTTTAGGCCGGCGCCCGACTTACTCATCAGCCGCGCTGAAGAGCTGTACGACAGCTTGAACCAGCATTCACCTGATGGCAACGCACAGCTGCCACTTGACCACGGAAGCCGCCACAACGCGCTTGTCCAAGTGGCCGGCAGTCTGCGCCGCGCGGGCCTCAGCCCCTCCGCAATCGAAGTGGCGTTACTTCAACATTGTTCGGACAACCTCACCAATGACACGGAGTTCAACGTAGAAGACGAATGCAGGAGCATAGCGGCGTCGGCTACGTGGCCCATCCCCGAGCCGGAGGGGAAGGCTTTTATTGGCAGCTCACAGCCGAAGCCGGTGAAGGATTGGCGCGAACACTATCACAGCCTCACGGACCACGATAGCGTAGGGCCGCCAAGTTTTCTAATTGAAGACTTCCTGCCCGAGCAAGCCATCATGGGCATTGGCGCTTTTGTTGGCCAAAAGAAAACGCTTGCCGCGCTAAACATCGTGTTCTCGCTGTGCTCCGGCGAGCCGCTATTCGGGAAGTACAAAGTAACCCGAAAACCGGAACGTGTTCTCTACCTGGGGCCGGAGAACGGCTTGATTTCGTTTTCTGACCGGGTAAACCGCATCGGCTTGCGTGACTATCTATGCAAGACCTTTTTCTACTCCACGATGTCAATGCAGGAAAAGCGCCCGCTGACCGCGCTCATGCCGGAAGAGCTACAGGACGCCGCTATTGTCATTGATACCGCAATCCGCTTCACCGATGGCAGCGAGAACGACGCCGCCATGATGAAAGAGTTTGCGGAACAAGCGTTTTCTCTCATTCGGAGTAAGGCGGCTTGCGTGGTTATGCTGCACCACAGCCCCAAGTCCATGACCAAAGCCAATGAGTTGACCCTTGAAAACAGCTTTCGTGGTACGGGGGAGTTGTCTGCATTCTTGTCCGTGGCGCTCGCAATGCGCACACAGGACATGGAGAACGAGTACGAATCCGCGTCCCTGATGCGATTCGTCAAGCAACGCGATTTTGAGCCGAAGCCCCCCTCGTTTGAAGTGAACACAAGCCGGGAAACCTGTCGGATGACGTTTGTGGATGGAAGCGACGGTGCAACTATAGCGTTAGGGAACACGGCGAACAAAGACGGCAAAGACGATGCGGCGGTGGCGCTGATGAAAGCCAATCCGAAACTATCCGGGGTCAAAATGTCCAAATTGCTGGACGACGCCGGAATTGACCGTAGTAAGGAATGGGTGAGGCTCAAGCGGTTGGAGCTAGGTATTGGCGGGGTGAAAGTTGGCAGCGCCCTATAAGTAGAAAAGAATGGTTGCCAACGTCTACCCTCCCACCATCAGAACTGACGTTCTTCTGGTGGTATGGGATTGGGCACGAGGAAGATTAATTTTACGCGAGTGGTTGCCAACATGAAGAAACGAAGACGGAAGACAGCGCCGCAACGATGTGTTTGCGGGCTACCAATCACACACCCACCGATTCTGCCGGGCACACCGTGGTCATCACCTAATGTGCCGCCCGAAGTGATCGCAGCGGGTCACACCGCACACACGCCAAGCACTCACTGTCTGTGCCCCGTGTGTATCAGCCTTCGATAGGTGACGCGGCCTAATAGATGGCGAAGAAATGGCGAAAATCTTGAGGACCGATTGCTCCAAGAGCGCCGCAATTCTAAATCTTCTACAAACAAGTAATTCTCAATTTGAGAACAGTTAGCCAAACAAAGGACTTTGGAACAGAAAATCGGCAGCAGAATGCAATACGGGAAGGTACACCTTTTATTATCTATGCATTAGTGTGTCCCGTCACGCTGGAAGTCAAGTACATAGGCCAAACCATTGACTTGTCAACGCGCACCCGCTCACGCACGCATACGCGCTCCGGCGACCCTGTTGCCGAGTGGTTAGCTTCTTTGGGCGGCTACTTGCGCCCTCACCGCGTCATCCTGGAGCGTGGCGTAAACCGTGTGGTCCGCGTGAAGGTTAAAGCGGAGCGCAAGCCGGGCGCGGGGCGCACACCATGCGGCTACAAGAATGTGTGGCTGTCATCCTGCCTGGAGACGAAATGGATTAAGCGGCACCGGCGAACGGTCTTGAATCTCCGGGTTAAGCAGATTGAAACGGTCTATGACGCGCTCTCTAACCCGCCCTTGCCGTGGGAGTAAATTATCACCATACCGGAAGTGCCACCTTTGGCCGAAACGCGCGCCAAGGGCTTTAGAACGCGATTAAACACTATTGTGGGCCACTAAAAATGTTGACCGCCCAGCCCTTGTCGCTCGGTTTTCTATCGCTACTGGATGTGGTAACATCGGGCCCCTTTCGGGGACCAAGGAGACGCAATGCGCCAACTCATTATCACCATCGCTCTTCTGCTCTCAGCCTTCAGCTTAGCGGGAAATGCCCAGATATTCCCCACTGTGGTTGCGACCGTAAAACTCACGAACCAGACTGCCGGAATTCCCAAAACTACATTGTTTACGCCGACTGCCGATGGGATGTTCCGTGTGAGCGTCTATATGGTTAATATCATGGACGGCGGAACAACCGCGTCATATTGGGCCACAGCCATCGGCTGGACCGATGACATTGGAACTTGGCAGATTCGAAATGTCGCGGAGGTGTTTACCTCTAAGTACTACAACTCCGCATTGCTTGTTCCTAATGCCTCTCCAGTTACATTCTGGGCGAAAGCGGGTACGCCAATCAACTATAACGTCACAACTGACAGCAGGACCCGCACCGGGCTCTGTGTACAATATATACATCACCTTAGAGCAGATTATGTGAAACTCCAGGATCTTTCATTAGCCAAACCCGCCCCCGGTTTGGAAATCTTGTGCTAATTTGTGCTAGCTATTCGCCATTTGTGCCATTCTCGCCATTCTAGGCAATTTAAGAATCAGTAAGTTGCGTGTTTTCAATAGTGGACGGAGTACAAATCCCACCCTCTCCGCCATTACCTTTTGATCGCAAATCCACGAAAATCCCTTCTCTCGTGCTAGTTCCGAGACGTTCCTGAGGACCGCTTGGCGGATATCGCGTGGTTCGGGGCGGAAGAATGAGAGGGTTATGGCGAAGGTGCGCTCGTGTTCAAGGTCAATGCCTTTGCGAAAATGGTTTTTAGACTATTGGGGTTCTAGGTCCTCAACCTATTTGCTTACAAACTCAGGTTCGGCGGTTAGCCATCGGTATTGAGCAAGGTCATTCCTTCGACTAGATCAGTTTCCGTTTCCGTCAAGCCGTAGGCGTTGCACACCGGTTCGTCGATGTCACTGCCCAAACGCGAAATCCGGCGAAGTAATTGTCGAAATTAAGCGGATTCGCTGTTCCGGTGCCGGGAATCCGACGGACAGTTCAATGACTCTCACTTAAATCGTGCATGGAATCGGTTTTACCGTCCCGAGGCGCATCTGCAAGTTCTGCGCTAAGCAGAGATCTGAAGCCGCCGCTCGCTTCTTCGAATTCAGTTCTGGCCCGCGCCACGTGTCGCAACAGTATCTGCAACTGTTTCGGACCCAGTACGAGCCATCCGAGGACGAGTATGAATAGAATTTCGGTCGCGAAACCCACGAGTCACTCCTTGACTACGTTTTGGTTGTCGGCACCAGTGCTCGCTGCAGTCGCCACTTTCTCCTCGTCAGCCCTCATGGCCTCCTTGAAGCCGCGGATACCCTCTCCAAAACCTTTACCAAGTTCCGGGAGTTTTTTGGGTCCGAACACAAGCAGAGCAATCCCGAAAATTACTAGCAGATGCATCGGTTGAAACAATCCTTCAAACATGAGTACCCCTTCCGATTGATTGAGACATTTTCGAAGCGTTTTAGTAAAAATGCAGGCGCCGCACCCAACCCGATACAGCGCCTGCCCAGACAGCAGCGGAGAGAGCTTGCAACGATCAGAAGCCGCGTCGCACCGAATCGGCCTCGACCGCAAGCCGGTTCACGAGGCTAAAGAACGCGGGTGATTGACCAAGGAATAAAAGATCGTCGGTGAAGGCCTTGATGGTGGCGACGGCGCCCCCGTTCTGGGTCAACGTCGGCCGGATTACTGAGCACGGCGGTAGAGACTTGCTGATGAACTCGCATGGCTCTGGCAAGATCAGGTTCGTCTGATCGAGCTCCGAATGGAGTGCATTCAGATCTGGGAACGTGAGACCGGTTTCCGGATCGACTACGCCTGCCAACGGCTGAGCTACAGCATTGCCTGCCTTGTCGTGCCAGAGTCCGAAGTGGTCGATCTCGACTCCGCCAATGCTGACCAGGATTCGCAGGACTTCGGGGTCAGTCGCCTTGAAAGCCAACGTGGGATACAGACTCGCCCCACCCTGCTCAATGAAAGCGAAGTGAAATCCCGCTGTATTCGCAATGGCCTGCATTCGGGATTGCTGCGGAGTGGCCGGGGGAACCGGCTGAGGCTGATTGGGATCCGTGTCGTCGTCACTTACAGGTATCGCGGGCTGATTTTCGATGGTGAAGGGTCCCTTGAGAATCGCTCCAAAATCAGGATTCTGTGTGCTGCGGTACCGAGTGTACCAACTAAGATCTACATTGAGCTTCAGCAGGTTCGTCAACCTTCCGAGATTCTTGGCGCCGGTCGCCTTACTGCTGGGCAACGTCCGGAACGAATCTAGACTTACTGGCTCTTCTCCCTTGGAGATCAAATAGGCGTTTAAGAAAGCCGCATGGCTCAATTCGTCGTCCGTGTTATCAGCGACGTATTGAGGCATGTCGCCGTCAAGGTTGCTGAGTGCGGCAATGTACGCCGGGTTGCCTCCTTGGACCCCTCCGAGTTCGTTGTATTGCTGCCACAGATCAGCCTCAATGAGTTCCGCGGCAGCCGCGAACCGCAGCAGAGCAGCATCACCTTTGGAAAGCTTACCGGTGCTCCGCGTGGTCTGCGCGTTCGCCTCAGTGCCCAGTAACGCGCTGGCTGACAAGGTTGCACCGGCAATCCCCAAGCCCTTCAGAAATGAGCGTCTCTTGACTACTCCTTGCCAGTGACGCTGCACATCTTGTTCCGTGGAGGATTCCTTTGCTTCAGGTGAGTTTACTTCCGATACCACAGTGGATACAGAATTCTCTTCTTTCATGCTTTACTCCCATTCCTTTGCCCATGATTTAGTACAGCTTGTATTGGAAACCGAGGGAGCCGAACAATATTCCCAACTTTCAAACATTATTTCTTGGACAGCAGGAGACGAGACTTCTCTGCCGAAGGCTCTATCTTGAGATCAGGCTGTAATCGTTTCTCGAATACGAAGGAGGGCCAACATATGATTTGTGTCTGCAATCATGCACCCACCCGAGGGAAGTCCTTGTCATTTTCTTGTTAGATATTTGTCAGACTGCGGTCATCGGAATGTAAGGACCGTTTCACCTAAGTGAAACACTCACTCGCCACATCGCCCATCAAGCAGGCTGGACTATGCTCGTTTCTCGGTTGGGCGTGGATTTACGAGCCAAGCCACCCCGATACTGATCGCATAGAGCGCGATCATTGGGGTGGCAAAAAGGCACATGTTCAGGATGTCACTTGTCGGCGTCACAACTGCCGCGACAACAAAACTCGCGAGGATGGAATATCGCAGATTGCGCCACATCCAACGAGCTGTAATTACTCGCATCAAAGCGAGAAAGAAAACAAGAATTGGCATTTCGAAGATCAGCCCGAGCCCCACCACGATGGTAAGAAGCAATCTCATATACTCTCCAATCGTAATCATCGGTTGGAAGCGTTGGCCGTAACCGATTAAGAACTCCAGGGAGGCAGGGTAGACGATTCTGTAGCCAAAGAATCCGCCGGCGATGAACAAACCGACCGTACTGAGTACGAACGGCAAGACATAACGCTTTTCCGCGCGATACAGCCCAGGAGCGAGGAATAACCACAATTGATAGAACACAAACGGCGACGCCGCGAACAGCCCTGCGCCGAATCCGACCTCCAAATATAGATTGAAGGGCTCTGTCGGATTTAAATACACTAGGCCGCCGCCGAGCCCGTGGTGGCGCAGTGCCAAAATGATGGGTTGCTGCAAGAAACCGAAAATCCGGTCCGCGAAAGACCAGCAGCAGAGGAACCCGACGAGTATCCCGATAACGGAAAATACGATTCGTTTCCTCAACTCCTCCAGGTGGTCCATAAGCGACATGGAGTGGGAGTGTTCCGCCAGCACGGACGCGGTCGCGTCAGACATCGCGAGCCTCCGCGTCAATGCGATCGGTTGAAGAATCATCGCTGGCAGTGCTAACTGGGCAGGTCTGAGCAAGCGACGCCGTTTGCAGCAAGGGCGCTTTGGAGTCGTCATGTTCACTGCCTCTCCGTCGGAGCCCGCTATTCCTGGTCCGGGCTAGCGGAGAATCATTAAAGGCCAGCTTCTTGGTTCGCCCGGGCCAGGGCTTCTCTGGGGCCGGTATGTCGTCGCCGTATACAAAATCGAGCACTACAATCAGTGCCAGTGCCAGTCCGTACAATGTTTGTTCAAGCATCCTCACCTCCAGTGCAACTCCCTCGTGCTGTGACCTGACGCCGGCGCTACCGGAACGGCCTCACATACCACGCGCAGTACGTTCCAACGCCACTCAGCAAAACGATTGTCCAGAGCACCAGCTCGGCGCGCATCCAGCGTTTCCAATGTGTGAACCGCAACCGCTGTGGGAGTATGTTCGTCCCGGCAGCGATCACGATATAGAGTCCCAAAAGCTCAGCTGTTATTCCCAGAATCGCATGTACGGTCGCCACCTTGTAGTACCACTTATGAACAAGCTTAGGCAGCACAGGCTCTACTTGTTGCAGAAACGAAGGCAACATCACAAATCCGATCATCACCAAATTCAAGAGAAGCACTGTGGTCTGGCAAATAGCATGCGCTTTGTAGCGCTTCTTTTTCGCGAACAATGCTCCGGCGATCAGGGCTGCTCCCATGATGAGCTGAACAACGAGATTGACATCCGCCGCAAACGTAGCGCCTGTACCCAGAAAGCTCTTCGTCGGAAAAGACAATGACACGATCAATCGTCTACTCCAGGCCAACAATTGTGACTGAGCAGTTAGGCTCGGGTCCCGATTGAGTCAGGCCAACGCGGATGTTTCCTGGCTCTGCTCTTTGGACTCCAAAGAGTCCCCATGCTGGATCCTGAGAATTGGGCGGCACTAGATAGGATCAACCACCCTCCAAACATGAGAACTCTTCTTGTCCCATGACTCGCGTGAGCGTTATTGGCCAGCACTCATTTGATTACTGACTGGCCGGTCTTGCCCGTGGTGACTTCCCTGGATGAGTTCCTCGCCGTTGTCGTCTCCCGAGAACCAGATCTGAGATAAGAAATATCGGTCACCATCGTGGCGAAACAGGACGCGTTCGTGATTTCCAGTCTTCTTTGTCTCGACTGGCACAGCAAAAGCGACCTGCTGAACCACTCCACGTTTATTGCGAAGCATCATGACCCTTCCATCGAGCACAGAGTCAATCACGTAATCGCCAGCTGTAAGTTGTTTATCTCCGACAACAAAGTCGAAGGGAATGTTTACTTTGACTCGGGTTGGCTCTTGCGCGTGGCCCGGTAGGGCGGACAGCACACAGCTTATGCCGAGAATAAGTCCGCACAGATATTGCGTAGAACGATTCATATGTACCTTTCTAAATACGATCAACATCGCTTTCTATAACCGAGAGGGTCGGGATTTATTCCGTCGTCATGCTACGTCCGGCGAAAGAAAACCATGAGGCGCCGGTATTGTCGGAGGTCCTTGAAAGGAGGGCTTGTTACGGGAGGCAGAACCGCTCCAATCTCAGCGCTCTGGTCGCTGGCAACCGCGGCTACGCCTCCGATTTTCGATCAGTGTGCTTTGTTGGTCCCAATCCTTCAAACGGGGAGAACAACGCAATCGAAGGAAGAAAAGAGCGCACCGAAGTGCGCCCTTGTCTGGAGTTGTCGGCTTATCTGACCGTTATGGTTACGGGCGTGGAGTGGCTCAGTGCGCCGGATGTGCCGGTCACCGTCAAGGTGACTTGAGATCCCGCTGGCGTTTTTGAGTTGTTACCACCGCACCCAAGAGCAAACAGTGAGACCAGTAGTAGCAAACCCAGCAGGCTCATCCACAGAATGTTCTTGCGGGTAAGCCGCTTCCGCTTACGAGCCGCTGCCAGGGCTCCGGACAGCCCCAAACCAGGCAGCAGCGCAGACGGGCCGTAGCCACCGGTCGGAGGGGTCGCGGCCGCGGAGATTGTTAAGGTGGATGCCGCGTTCGACCCGGCAGAAATAGTCGAGGGGCTGAAAGCGCAGGTCAGCCCCGCGGAGGCGGAACAGCTCAGCGAAATCTGGCCGCTAAATCCTCCAACCGCCGCGGCGTCGACCGTGAGACTAGTCGAAGCCCCCGGCGTAACTGTTGCGCTCTGTGCCGAGAGACTCAGAGAGAAATCTGGGGCCCCGACCGCTGCTGCAGGGACGAGACTGGCGAAGACACTCGTCGTACTACCTCCGGATGGGAAATTGGGCTGGTTGCTGCCACCGGCGGTCAGGTAAAGAGTACCTGGATCCCCAGACGTGCCGCCTCCACCGACCACCATGTCCCACAAACCGGGATTCACCAACACCTTGTTTGAAGAGTCGGTAAGTTGGCCGAGAAACTTTCCGGTTGTATCGAACGCGTTGATTGTTCCATCGCCAAAATTTCCTACCAGGATAGCGTTCGGGAACGCTCCGAAAGTCGCGGGGGCCGCCACCACGCCCCACGGCGCGTTAAGCTTTCCACCGGCGGCCACGAAGGTGCTCACGAAATTGCCGTTGCTATCGAAGATATCTACTTGCCCGAGGCCGGTGCCGGGCTGTGCATCATGCTTAGCGGCATCTTGCATCGCGTACGCGACATAGACTTGGTTATTGATGACGTGGATGCCATGGGGAGCGAGACCCGCGGGGAGCTTTGGATCGGTGAAAGAACCGCTCAACGACGTGAGGTTGAAGTTGCGATCAAGTACATCGACTTTGCCGCTATTGAAATTCGCTGCCAATAGGAAAGTGCCATTCAACAGGGTGAGACCTTTGTACACCGCGCCGCTGGCGGAGTTATCGAAGGCCACCGTTGCTGTATTGCTGGCGCCAGTCCAGTTTACGACCATGCCATCTTCGGTATCAAAGATAAACTGTCCTCCACCGAAGTAGGACCCGTTGCCGTTTGCGACGTTCCCCGTAGGGCAACCAGGACTGCAATTACCGTTTGGATTGCTTCGAGCACCCGGAATGGTTACCACAAGACCGGTATCTTTATTGCCCAAGTTGTCATAGAGGGTAGAGGTCCCGCTGTTATTATTAGCGACCCAAAAGTCAGATCCCGGAATAAACGAAATCCCCCAAGGATTGAGAAGCTGAGAATCCGTGGTATTCGCGACCCCAGCAGTGTTCGAGACCAGATTAGTTTGCGAGTAGCCAGACTGCTGGGCCAACAATCCCGAAGGGATGGTCAACGTCACCAGCAGTACCGAGAGTAAGAGTGATTGTTTCACATTATCCTCCATCTTTGTTTCATGACTTATGCGCCTTCAGGCGCTTTCCTTGTCCTGCCTGTTTGCTCTGAGCCTCGATCGTCAACTGCTTAACGCGACGCACGTGGTTTTGACGCAGCACCCCACCGGCCACGATGCGGGCAGGATGTCATTTGATTGTCATCTCTTTGTCACGCTCGACTGTTTGTTGATGACTCCTAACACACGTGCCGCCGGGTTGAAGCAGTTGTCTTACTACTTAGGGAGGCGACAGACGAAGTAATGCAGGGGAGATGAAGTTGGGACTATCGATCCTCACCCGAACGTGGTTGCACACACATCCGGGCGGCAGAGCCAACGCTAGCGTGGGAGGGAGAATAGACCAGGTGGGGCACTAATCCAGCATATCTGAGGTATCGAGTGGTCCGGACAGGTGGTAAGAAGGGTTGACGGTCGGCCCTGCCCGCTTACCGAAAGGAACGGAATGGGTTGGCAAAGGTCGTGTTTGCTTGCGGAAATACCGCGCAAGGCTCTCCCGAAGCTGCAATCGCCCTCGTAATAGCCGCGACTTAACGGTCGCATGAGTCAGATTCATCGCCACCGCGGTCTCCTCAATTGAGAAGCCCTCAATGTCTCGCAGCACAAAAACCGTACGCGACAGCGGAGGCAATTCTTGTAACGCCTTACGCAGAATTTCTCGCAACTCAGATGTCCGGTAACGCTGCTCAGGGTTAGGAGCCCAATCGGTGAGATCTATCGGAAATGTAGCCCCATCCCCCTGGAAATCCCCATCAAGTGACTGCTCCTTTGTGGAACACCGTTTGCGGACCTTCATTATCGCCTGGTTCAAGGCGATACGAATCAGCCAGGTCGAGAATTGAGACTCCGCTCGAAATTCACCTAACTTTTGAAACGCCTTAAAAAAGGCCTCCTGAACAGCGTCTTGCGCATCTTCCGCGTTATGCGTCACGTTTAGAGCGATTCGGAGCAGTTTGCGATCGTATCTCCTCACGAGTTCCTCGAAAGCATATACATCTCCGCGCAGGGTGGCACGAACAAGATCCAGATCATCACTCGCCACCCTTTCGCTCGCGAATTGTGCAGACTCGTTAGCCATATTCGTTCCAGTCGCTTGGAGAGCAATCCCGTTCTACAAGCGTTACTTCACCACGACCTGGCCTGTCATCTTGGGATGGACCGAGCAGAAGTAGGAATACGTTCCCGCCTTGGTAAAGGTATAAGAGAACTTTTCATCCGTATCCCGGACCTTCGACTTGAACACCCCGTCCGTGCTGACCACGGTATGGGGGATGTCATCAAGGTTAGTCCAGGTAACTGTGGCTCCGACGGGCACTGTGACCGTCTGCGGCCCAAAACTGAAGTTATCAATTTTCACCTCCGCGTTGGTCGCGGAGGCTTGGTCACTTGCGGTAACGCTGGGCGATCCCGCTAACAGCAGCACCGCGGCAATCATGATCGGCGCTGCCATACATGCAATTAGATTTGTCTTCTTCACTGTCTTAATTCCTTTCTATGAGTAGTGTTTCTTTGGTTAGTCTCTTTTATGTAGACGTACGCGTTACTGTAATTACCTAGCCGACTTCTGATTCAATGAGGGCTTGCGGTGCCGCATCGCCCGAAGCTGCGGAGCTCGAGCCATCGAGAGGGGAGTCGACAACAGCCAGGCTGCGACCGCTAACGATATAGTTCACATCAGTGATGCCCAATACGCGCTGCAACTGTTCGGCGGGCACCTTCATGGGACCGGCTGAAGGAGCAGTTCCGGGGGCAGGTTGCGGGAAGGCTGTCGACATTGCTGTATGGAATGAAACCTTGCCTTCAACCTTCTGCATGATCTGGTGGATGTGGCCGTTTAACACAGTCACGGAACCGAATCGCTTGATATAGGACAAGGCTTGTTCGCTGTCGTCAGTTCCCCAACCCCAGTCGGGATAGATCGTCCATAGCGGAATGTGTGCAAAGAGGACAATCGGAGTGCTGGCGGAGCGGCCCTTGAGATCATCCTCAAGCCACTCCAGTTGCTCATGCCCGAGCGATCCCATACCTCCGGCTTTCAAATTGGCGACATTCACGAGACCAACGAAATGCACGCCCTTGTGATCGAAGCTCGACCACCCGGCGCCCTTCGTGCCTTTCCCATAGCGCGCGAGATATTGCTCGCCGTTGTCGCTCAGCATGTCGTGCTCGCCCGGCACAAAGAAGATCTGTTTTGCGGACGCTCCCTTGAGAACCTGGTCTAGCGTGTCGAATTCACTTGGCTTTGAAAGCTGGCTCAAGTCTCCGGTGTGAATGACGAAATCCGGCTTGTGGGGCATCGCGTTAATCTTGTTGATCGCGGTCTGCAGAGTCGCGGTGACGTCGGGATTTGCCGGCTTGCTGAAGCCGATGTGGCTGTCACTGATCTGAACAAAGCTGAAGTCCCCGCCCTTGCCGGCGCTCCGGCCCGCAGTCTTGGCGAATGCCCGAGACATTGGAACACCGCCGCTCATCGTCCAGACTAACCCGGTGCCCGCCCATGCCATACACTTCAGAAAGCCGCGACGATCGATGCCATCGTTATTGAGATCCTGCAACTTCTGATCGATAAAATCGTGCTTTTTCGCTGCCATTTTGTTCTCCGTGTTTGTAACGTTCTGAGGTGATAACTGGCGCCGGTCGCTTTTATTCCCAGCAAGGTCGAGACGCGAAACGATTGAATGGGATCCGGCGCATTCGTGTCTGTCGCAACAAAGCCCAAGGGCGGGCATCTTCGCCCGCCCTTCAGGTGCAGTTGGAAGCTAGAAGGTAGAGCTAGTCTCCAGTCGTTGTATGAATGGCCAACGTTCCCATGCCGCCCTGGGCGCCCTCGTCCTCGTTCCCGACAATCCAAACGTTACCGGGTGACGGCACAACGCCGGCAAACAGGAGATCATCGAGGAACGCGCCCTTCGTCGGATTGGGACTGGGGGCAATGGTCCATGAGTTTCCATCCCAGTGCAAAAGCAGCGTCATCTGGTGTCCGGAACCGTTGGCAGCGAAGAAGGAACCAAACGCCCAGATGTCATTTGGAGAATTTGCTGTCAATCCCAGCAAGCGATTCGATTGGCTTACGGTTTTCGGCCCTACGTTGGGGCTGGGGACTACCTTCCAACTGGTTCCGTCGAAATGTTCGATAAGCGTAAGTGTGGCGGCTTGCTTTGGAGGCGCGACGGGAGTGGAAGAGCCGACCGCCCAGACATTGTCGGGTGCCAGCGAGAGCACGGCGTTCAGTATGTTAGTTCCGGCTCCTGCATTGGGAGTTGCCACTTCTTGCCAACTCGTGCCATCCCAATGAATGGCGAGTGTCTTTCCAATCGAACCTTCCGATGATCCCACTGCCCAGGCATCGTTAGTTGAATCGGCCGATACGGCCGTGAGCGACTCAAAGGTATTTTTAGGTATCGTTGTGGCCGTCCATGTTGTACCGTCCCAGTGCTCGAAGAGGTTGAAGTCGAACCCGCCGTTTACGAAGTTACCGGCCGCCCAAATATCGTTGGCCGAGATCGAGCTTATGCCGAACAGATCGGCTTGAGAACCAGGTGGGAATGTCGGCCCCGGAAACAAACTCCACTTGGTTCCATTCCACTGCTGAATCATCTGTCCTGCGTTCGCCCCGTCAACCACATTTCCCACTGCCCAGGCTAATGTCGGAGAGATATCGGCTACTCCTTGCAGAAAGGCAGTGTTTTGCCCATTGATCAAAGGTGCTGGAAACGCCGTCCACTTCGTGCCGTCAAAATGAATTGTCGAATCTCCCACTGCCCAGATGTCGCTTGCAGAAGATGCTGATGCCGCAAAAAGGCTGCTGTTGAACTGGTTCTCGTTCGGTGTCGGGACGACTGTAAAAATCGAGGTCGCCGAGGTTTGTGCGTATGCTGGCGCGCCGAGAATGAGGGCAATCGCCAGTCCGGACAACACAATTACGCTAAACGTGAGTTTCACAATTTCTCCTAAATTGGTTTCAGTAAAGATGTGTGGGTTTGTGCCCGCCTCAATGCATAACCGGCACGAGTCACTTTTATTCCAGGCCCAGTTGTGGTGGTGGTGAAATTCTGGGATGGCTAAGGCCTATGAATGTTTCTTCTCAGCGGAAGACTTGCGTTCTGAATCTCGCAGCCCGTTCTAACCGGGCCCGTTCACGCCGCTTAGAAAACCACCCAAGTGCGCCGTCAAGGCGACGAAGCCGACTGCCAGAAGCTCAACGGCCAGACGGTAGTTGGGCAAATATACCGTCCGTCGTCGCGCCCGGAAATGCACCCACCAGACCAGCCAGATCATCACGGTTGAGACACACGCGAGTACCAAGTGCAGCAAGAGAATTCCCTTCAGCTTCTGCCCCTCGAGCTGGAATTGCCACGCCAGCAACCCGGTGGTGATAACGGGGAACGTCGAGAGCGCCGCGCCCGACAAGTTGTAATACGCCGCATCGGCGAACCCTGTACGCTTCGTCCATTGCGAGATCAGATCGAAGGACACGGCCACGATAAATAGTGCGATTGGAAAATGTATCAGCACCACGTGCTGTGCGTGCTTGGCGAGAAGTACGGTCTTCAGATCAAAAGGATTTCCCATTAGTTTGCCTCTTCTGGTATCTGCACGGACGTTGCTGGCTTGGCTACTTACTTATCCTCCGTAGCTGTTCGAGGATGCAGCCTGATCCAGTTGGCGATCTGCTGGTTTTGAAACCACCCACAATCCATCGCCATTCAAGACGTAGACAAAGTCCCGTTCGTCCTCGAGCCATTTGACCACTCCAGAAAACTTCTGCATTACTCGGGGAGCGCCCGGATTTGACAAGTCCCAGAGCACTAGATCGTCGTTGGAAGCGCTGCTGTGCGCAGGGCGGGCCTCGTTCTCAGCGATGATCGCCAAATCACCTGTTACGTTCATCCTGCTCGAGACTGCTGGATCTGGCCACGGAATTACTCCAATGGCTTTCGGCCGAGCGGGCTTGCTGATATCGATGATCGAGATGCCTTGCTCTTTTGAGTGCTGCACGTAGAGGTAGAACTTGTCGTTGCCTTGTCGCTGAATTGCCATGTCGACGACGGCAAATCCGGTGAACGAAATGTGTGAAACAACTCCGGCAGGGTTGTTAACGTTTTTGAGCTTGTGTTCTTTGGCGGATGCCCCACCCGAAATCAGCAACACAGTCGTAAGGATTGTCGAAGCCATCAACTTGCAATTAAGGAATCGCTTTTTTCCGTCGTTCATAATCTGCCTCCTGCAACATGAGTTTCACCGTAGATAACGGAGTTCCCAGTCTTTTATTCCATGGGCTAATCGCGCCACAGGTTCGTGGGTGGTTTGGAAGGTCTTACCTTCGGGGCGGTTCTTGCGCCGCATTCTCAAGAGAAATCGCTCTAGAAGGGAATAAATCAGCCATTGCTCCGTTCTACCAATGTGGACGTGTCAGCAACAGGCCTTCAGCGTGACTCGTTCGAAGCATTGGCGATGCCTCTCTTCGATCAGTTGTACAACTTCGCACGATGGCTCACGCAGAATCGCGAAGAAGCTGAAGATTTGGTTCAGGAGACATATGTAAAGGCTTTGAAAGGGTTCTCATCGTTCCAACTGGGAACCAATTTCCGGGCTTGGATGTATCGCATCCTGCGTAATACGTTCCTGACCTCTCATACAGGACTGAGAGCGACAATGACGGTGCCGCTCGATCTCAATGAGGATGGACCCGAACTGGCGGTTCAGTACGACACTCCAGAAACGCTGCTGTTTGCGAGCTCGAACCGCGAGCTGCTGCAGAGTGCGATCGATGACCTGCCGGTCCATTTCCGAGAAGTTCTCCTTTTATGTGAGGTAGAGGAGATGTCATATCAGGAGATTTCGGAAACACTTTCAGTTCCGATAGGCACCGTCATGTCGCGGTTATCGCGTGCCAGAAAGACCTTACGCGATCGCCTGCGACCACAGCCGCAAGCAATAACAACAAGCGCAGCGATGGAAACGGGGGCGAACTATGGTTTGTGAGTCTTGGAGATCAAAACTCGACACCTATCTCGATGGTGAGGTTTCGGAGCAGGAGATGCGGGGCTTCGATGCTCACGTGAAAGACTGCTCCTCATGCTCGTCGGATGCTCTTTCGCGTGTACAGATGAAGCGCGCCGTTCACGTTGCAGGAAAGCGTTTCACTCCTAGCGCCGAATTCCGGAAACGGATGCAGCACAGCGTTGCCCCTGTCCGGAGGCGCAATTTCCGCCTGGGGTGGATGTTCTCATCGGCGGCAGCTGCCATTCTTGTGATCGGAATGTTGTCTTTGCCTTATCTTCGAAACCGATCCGGCAAAGACGATGTTTTCAGCGAGATCGCAGATTTGCACGTGGCGACGCTGGCTAGTTCATCGCCAGTCGATGTCGTCTCCACAGATCGGCACACGGTCAAGCCCTGGTTCCAGGGGAAGATTCCCTTCGCGTTCAATTTGCCGGAGCTCCAGAATTCCGAATTCTCCCTACTTGGCGGACGGATGGCCTATCTTGAGCAAACTCCGGGTGCGCACCTTGTCTATGATGTGCGAAAACACCATATTTCAGTTTTCATTTTCCAAGAACGGGCCCTGCAGGCAAGCTTGCACACGTCTACGTTCTCACCCGCGAAACTGACGTTTAACACGGAAACATGGACTGAAGGCGGGTTGCGCTACTTCGTCATCGGCGACGCAAGTCCTGCGGACATCGCAAATCTTGCGAAGTTGTTTAAAGGCATGTCATAGAATATTCCGTCGGAGTCGAGTCAATGATTGCGCGACCACGAATCATCTCGTCGAGGAGGGAATAAAACATCAAGAATTCCGTTATCCCAGTAAGCGGACTTCGGGGGATACGGATGAACAAGATTGGAAAACAAGTGAGAGCGAGAAACGACGTCCGCGGTGGGAAGTGCGAGATTTGCGCGGTAATCCACAAGCTCCGATTGCGCAAGTCAGCCCATGCATCGTGGCTCTGCACCGGAAAACAGCAACCACGCCGTCGTCGGCGCGTAGCAGGCATCGAGCGAACGAACCGTCGGCTTAGCGAATCGCTTGCCTGATTTGAATTCGACCCTCCCGACCTTGCATCGGACGCCTTACACCATTCATTGGATTACAGCGGAAGCCCAATGCGACGCTCAAGTTCCTGGAACCGCGGATCCGAGCGTATGGGATCGAAGCCCGGTCGCAACAAGACCCCTGGGTTAAACCGCTCCTCGTAGCCCTTTTCGAGCCAAATCATAGCTTGATCCTTATCTCCGAGAGAGGCATAAATCATGGCAATCTCTGAAGCATTCGAATAAGCCGGGCTTGAGCGTTTCTTCAGGTCGCTGAGCAGCTTCTCTGCCTCGCTCCTCTTGCCCGATAGCGCATAGGCGCGAGCTAGATTGGCGACACAGGTCGGGCTACTGCCAGAGAGTTGGACCGCTTTTTGCAATTCCGAAACCGCTTCATCGTACATGTGTTTTTGAAGGTACGCCTGGGCAAGTTGATTGTGTGCGAGAGCAAAATTCGGATCCATTTCAATCGTCTTCTGGCTCTGCCGTATGGATTCGTCATAAGAGTGCGCAAGGCCGAGCAGTTCCGCTAAATCGGTATTAATGATAAGAGACAACGGATCGAGACTTTCCGCCTTTTTCATTTCCGCGATGGCTTCATCGTATCGACCCAATAGACTGAGGTGCCAAGCATACCAATGGTGGGCGGTCGCGTAGCCTGGGTTTAGTTCAATGGCTCGCCGGAATTCCTTTCCAGCAGAATCAAAATCCCAGTCGAACCCATCCAAAACGAAAGCGAGCGAGTTGTGGGCTTCTCCGAGCGTGCTGTCCAGTTCCAGGGCTTCGATCGCCGCCGCCTTCGCTTTGGGGAATGCCTCCTTGGGGGGCATGACTGCATACTGCCAATCTCCCAGCAGGGCATAGGTGTCAGCTAAGCCGGAATGAGCTTGGGCGTATTTCGGGTCTTCTTCGATTGCCTGCTTGAAATAAGCCAGAGCGGCCTTCAAACCATCGGCCGTTCGCTTATTCCAGAAGTAACGTCCTTTGAGATAGGACTCGTAAGCTTCCGGATTGACAACCTTTGTGTTCTTTAGCGCAGCTTGTTCCTGCGGAGTCAAATTGATCCGAATTTGATCCGCAATGGCTCCAGCAACCCGGTTCTGGAGCGCCAAGGTATCGCGGAACTCTCCCTCGTAGCTTTGAGACCACAAGTGTTTGTCTGTAGCGGCATCAATCAACTGCGCCGTGATGCGGACCTGGTCGCCGGAACGGAGCACGCTTCCTTCAACCACGGCGTCCACGTTCAGCTCACGAGCGATCTGCGGCAGAGGCTTGCGCGCTCCTTTATATGCCATTACCGAGGTGCGGGAGATCACACGTAAAGCGCTGATCTGCGCCAGATCAGTGATCAATTCGTCCGTCATGCCGTCCGCGAAGTAATTCTGCGAGGCATCGCCAGATAGGTTGTCCAGCGGAAGTACCGCGAGCGATCGGATGCCCGTTCGCGCATGGCCACGTGAACGAAAGAATAAGACGGGGAGAATCAACAAGCTGACGAGCGCTATGGCGACGATGATCGGACGCGTCCAGAGCCGGGGTTGGGGCACGACGCCCGACCCGCCCTCTTGGACCTTATTCTCCGGCACCCTCGTCAGCGGATCTACAGTCGCGGATTCCGGCCTTTTTGGATGAGCGTCTAAGTCGACGACCGATACTTCTGCGATAAAGCGATATCCACGTTTTGGAAGAGTCTCGATGAATCGCGGGCTCTCAGCTGAGTCTCCCAATGCGCTGCGAAGCTTCGCGATTGCGATATTGACGGCTTGGTCGAAGTCCCCAAAACTTTCGTCGGCCCAGACTCGGGTGCGCAACTCCTCTCTCGTGACGACTTCCCCCGGACGCTCCAGCAATATCTCCAGCAGTTTCATCGGTTGCTGCTGGACTCTGACTCTCAAACCTCCTTTGCGCACTTCACCTGACTGGAGTGAAACCTCATAGGTTCCGAATCGCACGACGGAGTTGGGCCGCGGTCGTTCCATCTTGCCTTTGGGCGCTTAGCAAAGGAGTCTAGCACTTCGCTCGGTAAGCCCCTTATTTGGGATATCCGCGAAGGTAACTCTTTGCTCGACAATTACTTAACAGTAGATGAATTGGATATGTACAGAAACTCCGCCGGCAATTGACGGAGGAGGACGGGAACGTCAGATTGTCACGGACGGGCGAGAGCAGTGGTTCCCCATCGCGGTCAGGAGAAGGCAATGGCGGTTATTCGATCTGCACTGCAAGAAATGGCCGGATTCGCTACTCCATCCTCACCGGTCGGTCAGGCATTGCCGGGATTCGAAGAATTGGCCATGCCCCTGTTCGATTCCCTCTACAACTTCGCGCTCTGGATGGCGCGCAATTCGAACGATGCCGAGGATCTCGTACAAGAGACCTATCTAAAAGCCTTACGCAGTTTCGCGACATTTCAGCCCGCCACCAATTTCCGGGCATGGATGTTTCAGATTTTGAGGAACACCTTCCTGAGTTCGCGCGCAAGACTCGACCGGCGCATGACCGTCGCTATGGAGTCGGACGACGGGCCCGAGCTGGCGGTCGATACCGAGACTCCTGAAACGATTCTGATGAATCGCTCGAATTATCAATTAATACAGCACGCCATTGAGGATCTGCCCTCGCATTATCGAGAGGCCCTTCTTCTTTGTGAAGTGGAGCAAATGTCGTACCAGGAGATCGCGAAAGTATTGGCGATTCCGATAGGAACCGTTATGTCGCGTCTAGCGAGAGCCCGCAAGGCACTTCGCGGATCACTCGGGAGCACTTCCGATGCCTCACTGTCCTCCCAAAGAATGCGAACAGCCGGAGTCAATGAATGAGAGCGGTATTCGCCAGACTTCCGGTGGGTTAAGTGACAACGCGGAGCACCGCTTCTAGCGCGCGACTCGCGGCGAGTCTTTTTCAGCGAGCGGCCCCCGAAATTATCGCCCAATCGGAAGCTGCCTGAGCATGACTTATTACCACTTGGCTTGGCTGTACTCGCAAATGGGGCAGTATCAGAATGCCATCGGCGTGTTTACCAAGGGACGAATCCATTATTCTTTCCCCACTGCTGCCCGTTTGACCTGTTGCAGCAGCCATTCCTCAGTTCGTCCGGCGTCCAGTGGATGTGAAAACAAATATCCCTGCCCTAGATCGCATCCGAGCAACTCGAGTTGTCGGAGTTGGAGCGCGCTTTCGATGCCTTCGGCGACGATCTTTGATTTCAGGATCCGCGACATACCGACGATCAGTGTGACCATTTCGCTTTGATGGCGATCGGTCAGCACGCTTGCCACGATCTTGCGGTCGATCTTGATTTCGTCCACCAGCCAGCGCCGCAGCCAACTCAGCGAAGTACGATCGGAGCCAAATTCGCTGAGGCTCACTCCCACTCCCAGAAGCTTCAGGTCGGCGACAAGTTCGTGGGTGACCTTGGGGTCCACGATCGCGGCGCTCTCGGTGATTTCTACGGCGAGATTCTCCGGAGACAGCTGCGACTGTTGCAGAGCTGCCTTGATTTCCGCGGTGAGATTCGGATGCGCCAGTTGCCGGGCGGAAACGTTCACCGTCATCCTGGCAGCGCTCAGGTGGGGAAAGCGGGTTCGCCACTCCTGCATCTGCCGGCAGGCTTCGAACGCCACCCACTTCCCTACGGCGACGACAAGCCCAACATCCTCGGCCACAGCGATGAATTTATCGGCCGAGATAACGCCCTTCTCTGGATGCCGCCAGCGCAGCAGGGCTTCGAATCCGGCCACCTGCCGGGTGTTCAAATGAACAATCGGCTGGTAGTAAAGTTGGAATTGATTTTTGTCGACCGCAGTCCTCAGTTCCGCTTCCAACTTCAGGCGGTTCGTCGCTTGCGAATGCATGGCCTCGTCGAAAACCTCGCAGCGCGATCCGCCGAGAGCCTTGGCTCGACGCATGGCGGTGTCGGCATCTTGGAGCAAATCTTCGCCACGCTCGTGCACCGATGTGCTGAGTCCGATTCCAATGCTCGCCGAAGCCAGCACTTCGCGGCCTTCTTCCGGCCACGGCATGGCCAATGCTGATTGAATCCTCTCTCCCACGCGGAGCGCATCGCTCGGCTCGCGAATGTCTTCCAGCAGCAGCGTAAATTCGTCGCCTCCCAGCCGCGACAGTAAGGGGTCGGGAATTGGCAAGCGGCCCTCGGGCCGCGCGACGGTATCGTCCTGGCGCAAGCTGGCCTGCAGTCTTTTCCCAATTTCGAGAATCATGCGGTCTCCGGCTGCCTGGCCCATACTCTCGTTGAATGCGTGGAAGCCGTCGACGTCCACGACCAGAACGGCGTATTGGAATTCCGGATTGCGTTTCGCCCGTGCCCGCGCATGCTGCAGACGGTCCAGAAAAAGACGGCGGTTGGGCAATCCCGTCAGCGTGTCGTGAAACGAATTATGCTCGAGGAGTTCTTCGGTGCGCTTGCGCTTGGTAATGTCCCGGTTCACGATGACCAACTTCTGAACCGCGCCATGCCGGTCTTTGATGGTGCTGGCAACCGATTCGAGGACCCGCCAGGTTCCGTCTTTGTGCCGGATGCGATATTCCAGCTTCTTCCCGACGCCTGTGCGCTTCGCCTCGCGTGCCGCTTCCAGCACTTTGAAGCGGTCTTCTTGATGGATTTGTTCGAATGACGAGGTCTTGGCCAGCTCCGACACCTTGTATCCCAAGACTTTCTCGTAGGCCGGACTGTTGTACAGACGGCGTCCTTTCACGTCGACCAGGGCGATCATATCGGCGGCATTTTCCGTGACAATGCGGAACAACTCTTCACGCTTCGCTGCCTGTTGGCGAAACCGGTAAAGACGCCACTGCTGCCACGCCAGGAGAACCACAAGAATCCCAACCAGCCATCCGCTCCACGACTCAAGATTGCCGGGAAGGATTTCACCTGCGACGGCAGGACGGGCATGGCACACGATCAAGAGCAGCGACGCGGACACTACACACATAGGCATCACAGCCCAGACATGGGCTTACAGGAAAGTTATCGGCAGAAACAGGTGGAAACTTCAGGGACGCGCCGCGTTCATGCCCTCCGCAGCTTGCGTCCTCATGGATTGACGGTCTGCAACACTACATTCGACACATTGGGATTGAAATTCGCGTCTCCTGAGTACGATGCCCTTACTTTGTATTTGCCGCTTGCCAATTGAGAAGTAGCCAAACTGGCGCTGCCGCTCACCAGTGCGACGGTCTTCTTCTTCGATCCGATCTGGAAAACCACGCTTCCCGTCGGAGTCGACAATCCGGCCAACGATGCCGTAACCGTCGCTGTGAAAGTCACCGTTTGACCTTGGACCGAAGGATTGGGCGAACTCGTGAGCTTGACGTGCGTTGCTGCAGCGTTCAACAGGGCGCTGATGGTGGCATCCAGCCCGTTGGATGTGACGAAATCTTGTGACGTCGTCCCGCTACCAGTGAAACTCGCGGCAGCCACGGAGCCGGGCTCCTTACCAGTGGCAAAATCCACATGGGTCTGGAAAGTTCCATCGCCATTCCCAAGCAGCACGCTGGCGTTGTTGGTGCCGTAGTTCGCGGTGACCAGGTCAGGGCTGGCGTCTCCATTGAAGTTCCCGATAGCGACGGCGAAGGTCTGCGTCCCCACGGGATAGTCGACATGCGCCTTGAAAGTTCCGTCTCCGTTGTTAAGGAATACGCTCACTGAGTTGGTGCCGTAGTTGGCCGTGATCAGATCAGCCTTCCCGTCTTTGTTCACATCTCCGGCGGCAATGTTAAGGGGTTCAAAGGCTGCGGTGTAGACCACTTGCGGTTGAAAAGTACCATCGCCTTTGCCGAGCAGGACGCTTACTGTGTTGCTGAGAAAGTTCGCAACCGCAAGGTCAGCGTTTCCGTCTCCATTGAAATCCGCGGTCGCCACCGATTGCGGCTGGGACTCGGTTGAGTAATCCACCTTCGGTTGGAAGGTACCGTCTCCGTTTCCCAACAGAATGCTGACCGTCCCTATGAAATAGTTGGTGACGGCCAAATCCTGCTTGCCATCTCCGTTAAAGTCCGCAACCACGACCGACTTCGGGTCGACTCCTGTCCCGTAGTCCTTGTGCGCCTGAAAAGTGCCATCGCCGTTGCCCAACAGCACGCTAACCGTGGAATCGTAATAGTTGGTCAACAATAGATCCAGCTTCCCGTCTCCGTTGACATCTCCCGTGCCAATTCCATAAGGACCGTTCCCGGTCGCGTAGTCGACTCGCGCCTGAAATGTGCCGTCGCCGTTTCCCAAGAAAACGCTGACGGTGTTGCCTCCGAAGTCCGCGACCGCCACATCCTGCTTGCCGTCGTGATTGAAGTCCGCTGTGAGAATGCCCTCAGGAAAACTGCCGGTGGGATAGTCGGTCCGGAGAAAGTTCAGAGCTGCGGGGGTAAGCGGAGTGGCGGGAAAAGAACGGTTTGCGGCAATGGTGGTTGCAATCGAACTCAATACCAGGGCAGAAACAATCAGGGCTGTCGCTTTCATAGGTTCCTTTTAGTCGGCTTCGCGAAAGACCGAATTCGAAGTGGCAGGCGCAACGTTCGTAGCAGAAGGACTGCGGAAATTTATCGCGGGTCGACTAAGGTGTCAATGTGAAAGGATTTTCACTCGTGGGTAAAAAGGCAAACGCGCGAGTCACGTTTCATGACTCATGGACGCGAAGTTCCCGCATTGTAGACAAAAACAACGGGGCGCCGCAGCGCCCCATTCCCCAGGAGAACTAACTGCTTACCGCCTTCCACCGCCAAAGCTGCCGCCGCCGTGGAAGCCCCCGCCTCCTGCCGGCTCGCCCCCGTGGAAGCCTCCCATGGAACCGCCCCGTGCGACCGCTCCGCTACCCGCAAATCCGGCGTGCCCGACCGGTCCGGGACGTGCAATCGGTGGCCGGTATCCCGGTCCAAACGGTCTCACATGCCCTCCCCAGTAGCCTCCACCCCAATAAGGAGCGTTGAACGCCCAGAACGGCGAATAGAATCCATAACCGAATGGGCTGTAAAAGATCCCCTCGCCCGGAATGAACGTATAGGCGCTAAACCATGGGTTCCAGTACCAGCCCGCGCCATACCATCCCGGACCATACCCGTAACCGCTGACATAGCCACGAGCCACGTCAAAGTTGGCTTCCGCGAGGTACGAAGACCGCAGACTGCTGAAGCGATACAGGTCGCTGGTTTCGAACGCCTTCTTGTCGAACTTGTTTGCCTTGAAGGGCGTTCCGTTGTCGAGCGAAACTTCACGCCCGCTCTTCAACTTCATCTGGTGATCGCCGTCGCGAACCAGTGCTTCTCCATCGAATACGCGCACCTGATTCCGTCCGGCGTCAAAGTCATATAAGCCCGGCTTCAGCAGTTGCGTGATAGAACCGTTCTGCAGAACGCGTATATCGTTGGCTTTATAAAGCTCCGCCACCTCGACCATCGCGCGTCCTTTTGTGATCTCGACCTGTGTGTCGGTCAAATTGGGCGAGATCATCGTGGCAGAGCTGTGATCGTCCAGTCGTAGGAATACCCCGGGCGTCAGCAAAACTTCCGCTTTGCCTTTATCCGTTGTCAGGGCCTGGCCCGTTTGCAACTCGGCCGAGCCGATCGATTTCGAATTAAGCGTTTCCGCGCCCATCGAAACCTGTCCCTCCACATAATTCAACGTTCCAGGCAGGGCCGAATTTGCGCCACGAGTATCTCCCCACGCAGGCGCAGATAGAAGCACTGCCAGGAAGAACCCCGTCACCGCTTTCATCCATGACAGTTTCATATTGATCATCCTCAATACATTAGATGATCACGAAAGACTTATAGATGCCGTGCGCAGAGTGATCAAACGATTGGAATTAATGAAGGCCTGAAAATGGTTGCCTGGTGCCATCAGATATCGACGCGCTGCTCGGCGTGGCGGCTGAGGTACCAGCAAGGCGTTGCTCCTATGTGGGGGGAAAAGAGACTGCACGCACGTTTGATTCTGTTCACCATTGAAAACATATTCGACGCGATTCGCCTTCTCCTGAATGGCCAGATAGCGGCGCACCGTAACCGTGCCGGTCGGCGAATGCCGCAAGCGAAAGATCGAATAATCTCCGCCGTAAAGGAGAAGCAGACCGAGCAAGGCGGCGATCGCGATCTTCCTGATCATGCGTTTTCTGGGTACTGGGTACCTGATACTAGGTGCTGGCAACCAGCTCTTGCACCGCACGATGCGCCTGATCGATCGCGGCATCGGTGTAGGCCGATGCTCCCGCGTCGGAGTTCGCGATGGCGATGCGCCCAAACGGTTTGCGGCCCAGCACCCACGGCTGCTCGCCTTCTTTCCAATCCGGATCGAACAACGAGTTGTATCCATAAGCGTAGCCGTGCGCCCAGCGATTCACGGTGATCCCCTGAATATCCTGCGCGGGATCGAATCCTGCCGGACCCAGCATGCGCGCCAACTGCTCACGTATGTTGCGCTCAACCGAGGAGAGCGGTGTGCGCATCAATTCAGCCCGGCCCGCGCGATGCTGCTCTCGCTCTGGCAAGCCGGGCTTGCACGGCGTACGCAGCATGAACAACACCATCGGTTCCTCAGGCTTGCTGGGAAATCTATATTCTCCAATGCTCACGGGGAAATCGAGCGCCACATACGGATGATAGCTGCCCGGCGCAATCACATCGCGCACTCCCAGTTTCTGAAACGATGTCCAATTGCGAAGCGCCACATGGGTATAGACCAGCGAAGCCTTCACCAGATAGGCAAGCGCGTCGCGCTGTGACTCGGGTAGTTCCGGACACAGGTAGGGGATCATGCCGTTGTAGCAAGCCAGAACCGCGCACTTCCCTCGCACGCTGACCAGTTTGCCGCCGCGCATGTAGGCGATCTCGGCGCCGGGGCTTCCCTTCGCATTGCGAGCCTGCACCACGGTCGAGTTTAAGCGAATGCGTATAGGAGACGCTGCCTGATCGAGCTTGCTGTAGTCCGCTCGTGCCGTCACGATGTCTTCCATCGTGGACCCGGGAATCGACCCGGGAATCAGTGACCGCACCAGCATGCGCGCGATCGACGCATTGCCGTCGGGGAAATGAAAGATATAGGGATCGGGTTTTTCGGTGCCACGACCTTCGGTCTGCTGCAGCCCCATCCCCTGGAAACCGGGGAACGGCAAATCGTAATCGTCGCCCGCCAGGAAGCAGGCCAACGCCGGAACCGCCTCAATGTGGACCGCGAACAAATCTTCCGTCTTGGTTTGAAAGAACGGCAGGACCTCAGGACTCAACTTGACGACCTTGGTCAGAAAATCCGCGTAACTGATCGTGGCCAACCGAGTTTGCTTTTCTTCGCGCGACAAACCTGGCAGATAATCGACCTTCTCGGAGTAAACACGTTCAATGTCGCGGCGCGCCACTTCCGAAAGCGGAGTTTTCGCCAGAAATTCCTTCCACGGCAGCGTTCCCATGCCCGCAACCAGCCGATCCTCGCCGAAAGTTTCTTTGTCGAAGAAGACTCCGGTTCCCAACTTCATTGAGGAATAGAGGTTTTGATCGTAGTACTTGTAAAACTTCTGCGGTTCGATGCCCAGTTCCTTCAGTAGGCCGATCGCGACCTCGCTATACTCCGACGGACTCTCGATCGATTGCGTGCCGCCGTAGCTAAGCACCATGCGGCCGCCGGCTTGAAACTCGTTGCGTTTGGCGTGTCCGCCGAAGTCGTCGTGATTATCGAGCACCAGAATCTTCGCGCTCTTCCCCGCATGTTTGCGATAGAAGTATGCCACCGACAAACCGCTGATTCCGCCTCCTACAACTACCAGGTCATAGTTCTCGCCGGTACTGGCGGGACTTCCCTGGCCCTCCCAGAAATCTCCATCGCGCAGCGAATGCGCGAACGTGTAGGTGCCATCGTGATTGCCACGCATGCCCGTCAACGCCGGAGGATAGTAAGAAGCCGCCTTCTCGGGAGCGTACTCAGCTTGGTCAAAAGCCCACGCCGGAAGCGCCAATCCACCGACGCCAACGGCTACGCCATTGAGAAAATCCCGCCGCGTGATCGTGCGGTCCATCCCCAGTTCGCGGTCAGTTCGTTCGCCCATGCAATCCTCTATAAGTAGCGCCCGGCGTCCCGCCGGCCACACCGAATCGACAAGAATAAACCCACGGCCAAGCCGTGGGTGTTAAACCGGAAGGCTGACGCCCTGACGCCTCTTCTTAATCCCGGCTGCGCAACTTCGACAACAACCGCAGAATCTCCAGATACAGCCAGATCAGTGTCACCATCAGCCCAAAGGCCGCGTACCACTCCATATACTTCGGCACTCCGGCGCGAGCTGCGTTCTCGATGAAATCGAAATCCAAGACAAGATTCAGCGCCGCAATAATAACCACGAGGACGCTGAAGCCAATCCCGATCGGTCCCGCTCCATAGATCGACGTGAAGTGAACGCCGAAGAAGCCCAGTACAAACGTGGCCAGATAGAACAGCGCGATGCCTCCGGTGGCTGCGACCACGCCGAGGCGGAAGTTGTTGGTCACGCGGATCATTCCCGAGCGGTAAGCCAGCAGCAGAGCCACGAGAGTTCCAAACGTCAGACCAACCGCCTGGATCGCGATTCCCGGAAAGCGCAGTTCGAACATTGCCGACACGCTGCCCAATACCAACCCTTCAAGCAGCGCATACAGTGGCGCGGTCACCGGAGCCCATGTCTTCTTGAAGATCGTAACCAAGGCCACGATGAAGCCGCCGATGGCTCCCACGGCTACGTACGGCGCCATGGTCTGAGGTGCGGGAGCGCTCAGAAATTGCCGCCACGTCCATGCGGCGGTCGCCACTACGCAGATCAGCAGAATCCCCGCCTTGTTCACCGTACCCGAGACGGTCATGCTCTCGCCAAACGTGGCGCCACCAACTTGGAATGCCTTGGGATTCAGCGCTGGATTCGAAGTTCTCAACATATTCGCCATCGTACTTCTCCTTACTAGACCCAGCCAACCTATCGCAGACTGGCGGCGTTCGTCCAATGACTGTCAACGGCTGCCGGTCGGATTTGTGCGGGCTGGTCCCTTTGCTTTCGATTCTAATTCTTCAGCCTCAGAGACACGGTTCAGCAAGCGAAGCGCAGTCGCGTAAGTCTGCATCGTCTCTTTGGTCTCTAACGCCGTTGGGCCTAAGGAATTTGTGCGGATCTGCAATGCGCGCTTCAGAAGAGGTAGAGCCTCGGCAGGACGTTTCCACAAAGTGTAATACTGGCCCAGGCTCTGCATGTCGCTAGCGAGATCCACGCTATCTGCTGACAGGCCTTTCTCGTCGTTGGCAATCGCCTTTCGCCAGAGCGCCTCTGCAATCTGGCCTTTCCCCTGACTCTCGTAGCAGAGCGCGAGATTGTTGAGATCTGCCGAGAGTTCCGGACTGTCCTGCCCCAGGATGTTGCCCCAAATCGTAAGGGCTCTTTCATAAAGTGCGGCTGCCTCTGCATACTGGTGCCGCTGCAGCTTAACCAGCCCCAGAGCATCAAGGCTGACCGCCACGTCGTGATGGTCAGCGCCAAACACTTTTTCGCGGATTTCTAAGACTCTACCCAATAAGGGCTCCGCCAAATCGTACTGCTGCCGGTCAGAGTAGAACGTCGCCAGGCTCTCCATGGCGTTCGCATAGTCAGGATGTTCACCGCCGACGGTCTTGCCGAAAATACCGACTGCCTGACGAAAGAGGTCTTCGGCTTCCTTGTCCTTGCCAAGCTTCCTGTCCAGATTCCCCAACGCTTGAAGCGTCTCCGCGACACGCTCGTGCTCCGGCCCTAACACCTTCTTGCGGGTTGCGAGCGCGTTCTGCAGCAGATCCGAAGCCTTGTCGTAGTTCCCCGTGCTGGTGTACAGCTCTCCTAAATCATTTTGGGTCGTAGCGATTTCAGCGTCAGTGGCTTTCCCCTTCTTCTCGCGAATCTCGAGCGCATACACCAAGAGCGGCTCGGCCTTCCCGAAGTCGTTCAGTGTCTTATCCAGCTCCGCCTGGGCGTTGAGCACCTCGGCGACCTGTAGCGAATCCGCGCCGTATTGCTTCGTATTGATCTCGAGCGCCTCGTCGTAGCAGGCCGGGGCCACCTGATACTTTCCTTCGGTCCTGTACACTTCGCCAAGATCGAGCAGACTTCGCGCCAGAAGCGGATTGACTTCGCCTTGCTTGCGCGCGGTTTCCACCGACTCTGAGAGCAGCGTTTCCGCCTCGGCGAAATGAGCCGCCTTGGCCGCTTTCACTCCCGCTTCGTGGTCCCGCTCCCAAGTGGCTTGGGAAACTGCAACCGTACTCGTGAGGCAGAGCAGAACAAGAACACGTAAGCAGTCGCTCTTTTTCATTGCAGCTCCAACGAGATGATGTCTCCCTGCTGATCGCCGCTCTGCCGGTAGTTGACCGCAACACTGCGGTTCCTCCAATCGCAGGACCATTGATCGGCGCCGATCAGGATCAGGTGGTCCCGATTTTGGGTTCGCATCTGCCAGGTCTTACTGCCCACCGAAACCGTCAGCACCGCTGAGGGGGGCGACGAACAGTCAATCGCAATCACTTTCCCCTTGACGAATTCTGCCGGGGCTACGTGCGCGGGGGGATGAGCATCGGGCTCTTGGTTAGACGCTGTGCTGCCTTCGGCTCTTATACGCAATGCCGGCGGCTGCCCTTCCGTACCTTGGGACTTCATGGCGTTCTTGTAGGTTTCCAACTGTTCTAGTGCACTGGACGCCATCATCGCGATCTGCGGATTACCGGTGCTGTTCTTGAGTCTCTCGAGGATCGGTACCGCTGCATCCACGTTTCGCGCAGCGATGTACATCTGCGACAGGTTGTACTGGTAGATGTCATTTCGAGGATTGATTGCTACCGCGTGTTGCATCGCCTGGGTGGCCTCGGGAAATTTCCCTTGTGACCGAAGCACAAAAGCCAGCAGGCTGTAGGCGTCGGCGAAGTTCGGGTCCAAGGCGATGGAGCCTTCCAGTTCTTTCTGCGTGACCTCCATTTGCTGAGGATCGATATCAAGCTTTTCCTGATTTCGCAGAAGCGCTGAATAGTAGAGGACTCGCGGGTCCTTCGAGTTCAGCGCTGCCGCCTTCTGGAAATATTCTGCCGCGGTACTGAGGTTGCGTTTCCTGAAATAGGCATATCCCAGCCCGCGCAGCGCCGGGACGTTGTTCGGTTCAACGGTGAGAACTTCTTCAAATTCCTCAACCGCCTTGTCCTGATAGTCGGGAGAATGCAGATGCATATCGGCGAGCACAGCCTTAGCATCGGCAAACGAGAGTGCCGTGGTGGTATATCCGGTTGTCTCGATTCCCGGGGGCGTCGGCAGCTTGTAGTACTTGACGGTCCCGGAGCTGAAGTACTGGCGCAGCTGTTTGTCCCACACCTCGGGTGTCATCCCGAAAGCCTGCTGAACCGCGTCTCCCACCGGAACTTTCTTATCAACCGCCAGATCAAAGTATGGGGCGGATTTCACCAGCAATTGCTTGTCATACAGGAAATGCATCACCAGCCACGACTCGGCATAAAACACCGAGCGATGATCTCCACTCTCGTTGTAAGTGCTCGAATTCTGCTGGACGCGAAAAAGGTCGGCAATCTTCAGCCAGGAGGTCTGGCGGAGAATCTCGACATCTCCCTCGGGAGGCAAACCCACGTCTGCTTCCTTGCCCTGCACTCTTATGGTCGAAAAATATTCGGCGAAGCCCTCGTCAAACCATGGCTGCAGCTGCCCTGAAGTGTTCCCGTTCAGGAGTTGATGCGCATATTCGTGGAAAACAACGTGCCACGGATCCTCCGATGACATATCGAGGAGGATGAAGCTGCGATCATCGCTGTACTGAAAAAGTCCCGCCACCTCGGTCGGCTTCCCGTGAAACAGCGGCGCGAACTGTCGCATTTCTTTCGTATTACGGAAGGCGATAATCTGCAGCGGAACTGGCAGGTTTACGTTGGTCTTCACCAGGAGCGTTCCGAAGACGGCACGCATTTGCTCGAAACGCACAGCCACATCGCGACCGCGCTTTTCGCCAGCGTCCGTGACCACGGAAAAATGTGGAGATTTGACCTCAACCCACTGCGCGTCCCCGGCCCATCCGGAGCCCACGACGGCCAGAAGCATTACCCAAACCCAACCCAAGCGGCGCATAAGAACCTCTTATGGACGCCTATCCTAGCATCCGGTGGGGTCCTCCCCTAACCTGTCTTCCGATCTGTTCCGGCCGCGGGACAAAGATGGCTTTTGGCAAGATTCATGCCTAGAGGTAAAGTTATGTAAAACTGATTGCACCTGCTTTCCTACGTGCTTACACTCACCGCGTTGAATGTCTAAGGCTTTCCTGGAGCCTGGACACCCCAACGATGCGCTGACTGCGTAAAGGCTCTGTCCAGAGTTATCTGGACAGGGCCTTTTAAGCAGGAAATGCCCCGCCAACGATCCCGTTGTGTTTGCCCTGCTTTCGTAGCACAATCGTAATAACCCCAGAGCTTGCCATCCGTTGTAGCCTGAAATGACGGTCGGTCGGAGCCGCCAGAAATTCGCATGTCCGTCTCGAAAATAGCCGTCTGCGCTGCGCTGCTCATGATGTTGGTAACAGCGGTTGCCCAAACCGCGCCAAGTCATCCGGCTACGCCAGCTCTCGATTTTGACCAGTTCACCGACCGCGTCATCGCGCGAGAAGGCGACATTTTCAAGCTGATGCGGAACCTGCATCCCATCGCCGAAACTTACGTACAAGACACCAAGCCCGACGCCAAGCTTGGCACCGTCCCGGTCGGCGATGAATACTTTCTGGGCCAACTCAGCTTTGACGATGGCTTCACCGAAGTCTCTTATCTAGGCGACACGGGAATTCGATCCCGGGTAATGAATGGCATGACCGGATTGATTTCCTCCCGGCCTTCCGGTGTCGACTTTGCCCGTACTCTGTTGCTCGATCCCGGCCGCCTCGATCGCGAGCACTACAACTTCACGCCCGTTCGCAGCGAAATGCTCGGCGAAGTCCGCTGCATTGTGGTGGATGTGCAACCTCAGGCGCACTCCGGTAATGGACGTTTCCTCGGCCGCATTTGGGTGGAAGACGAGGACTACCACATTGTCCGCATGAACGGCACCTACGTAGGCGCGCGCGCCGGAACTCACTTCGAGACCTGGCGCCTCAACGTGCTGCCTCACGTCTGGCTTCCTGCATACTCCTACAGCGAGGAGCCAGACGAGCACTCGAAGCTCGGCCCATCGATCCGCTACAAAGCGCTCACCCGCATCTGGGGATACGACTTGCAACATGCTGGCGATCTCCGCGAATATGCGCAGCCGCTCGCAGAAACCGCGCCCGCCGACGCGAAAGGTAAGAAGAATTCGGGGTACGACCTCAGCGGACGGCTCAGCGTGCGTCCGTTTCAATATTCCACTGAAGACAACATCATCGAGCGGCTGCAAGTTGCGGGACTGATGGCTCCGACGGGAGACGTTGACCAGATTCTCGAGACCGTCACCCGCAACTTGATCATCACCAACCAACTCGATATCAAGCCGGAAGTCCGCTGCCGCGTCCTGCTGACCGCACCGCTCGAATCGTTTTCTTTTGGACACGTGATCGTGCTGAGCCGCGGGCTGATCGACGTTCTTCCCGACGAAGCCACGCTCGCCGCGATCCTCGCCCACGAGCTCGCACATATCGTCCTTGGGCATTCGTCGGAAGACAAGTACGCTTCGTGGAATAGCCTCTTCTTCTCTAACGAAAAGACGCTGCAGAAATTTGACTTTCGTTTAGATGAGGCGCAGGAAGACGCCGCCAATCACAAGGCGGCGGACCTGCTCACCAAGTCTCCCTACAAAGACAAGCTGGCACAGACCGGACTGTTCCTGAAAACGCTGCAGGCACGTTCACAAGAGTTGCCGAATCTGATTCATCCTCATCTGGGGAATGCCTTGAAGGAAGGCGACGAATTGCGGCTGGCGCAGTTGACCAAGTCCACGCCTGAACTGGACATCGTCCGCGTCGATCAGATCGCTGCCCTGCCGCTCGGCAGCCGGGTCAAAATCGATCCCTGGAGTGACCGCATTGAACTGCTGAAAACCAAGCCCACGCCCGTGCGTCTAGCAAGTGAGAAGATTCCCTTCGAGATCGCGCCAGTGTTCCCATACTTAAGGCGCGTGCCAGACGCTCCACCGCTCACACCCCAAACGTCTCCGCCAGCGCCGAGTCAATAGGCAAAGTCAGGCATCTCTCGACGTTGTTATCCTGAGCCAAGCAACCGGGAGCGAAGCAAACCAGTTGCGAAGTCGAAGGACCCCGGGCTGGCTTGGAGTAGCGGCGGCGTATCGAGGAGCTCTGACGAAGTGTCTTCTAATCCGCGCAATCCGTGGCCGCTTTTGCTCTTTCCCTATACCACAAAATACTTCGCCGCCGGATGGTGTACGACAATAGCCGAAGTCGACTGCTCGGGCTCGAGCAAGAATCCCGAGGTCAACCGCACTCCAACATTCTCTTCCGGCTTGAGAAGCGCGAAGAGTTTGGTTTGATCTTCGAGGTTCGGGCAGGCGGGATATCCAAACGAATACCGCGATCCACGATACTTCTGATGAAACAGATCGCGAATGTGCGGCGAATCTTCCCCCTGCGATCCCCAACTCTTCGCGCATCTTCTTATGCAGATACTCGGCCAGTGCCTCGGCTGTTTCCACGCTCAATCCGTGCAGATACAAATAGCGGGTGTACTCACCGCCTTCGAACAGCTTCTGCGTTTCCTCTGAAGCTTTCGATCCAATCGTCACCAGCGACAGTCCTATTACATCCATCTTCCCCGATCCTTTAGAAGCGAAGAAATCCGAGATGCAAAGGCGCCGACCCTCTCGTTGCCGCGGGAAAGTAAAGCGCAGAAGCTCTTGACTTTGGTTTTCACTAGGTACTGGGTACTCGGTACCGGGTACTGGAGGGGAATAAACGACGACATCGTTCCCATCAGCCTGCGCCGGAAAGTACCCATACACGACCTTTGGCTCGAAGATCCCGCTGGCGATGATCTCCCCTTCCAGCTTCTTCTTAATAGGACGAAACTTCTCCTCCACCAGCCGCAGGTAGTCTTCCTGCGAGGCGGTCTTCAGTTGCCACTGGTTCTTGAACAGCGCTGTCTCGTTGATGAAAGGAAACAGCTCGCGTAAATCAAAGTCTTTCCTGACCTTCACGCCCCAGAATGGAGGCACAGGGATGTTCGGCGCATCCGTTACTACTGCGGAGCGTTCCGAGAACACTGGCCCAGTTTCTTCATCCACAGCTGCGGCCTTCGCGTATTCCTTCACCGTGCGGCCTTCCTTGAGGCGCGCTTCTTTCCCGCCGTTGGGAGTGGCCAAGTCTTCCATGATGTGCAATCCGGCAAACGCATCGTCGGCGTAGAAGACAGCATTTGCATATTCGCGCCGCAGATCGTCTTCGACATACTTGCGCGTGAGCGCGGCGCCGCCGCAGATCACGGGGAACTCCAGAGCCTGCCGTTGCAAATCCTGGATCACGTACTTCATCTCGAGCGTCGACTTCACCAGCAACCCGCTCAATCCGATTGCGTCGGCTTTATGTTCCTGGGCAGCGCGGATGATCGTGTCGCCCGGTTGCTTGATCCCGAGGTTCACGACGCGATATCCGTTGTTGGTCAGAATGATGTCGACCAGATTCTTGCCGATATCGTGCACATCACCCTTCACCGTCGCGAGCACGATGGTTCCCTTCTGCGAGCCCGACTTCTTCTCCATCTTCGGCTCGAGATATGCGACCGCTTGCTTCATCACTCCGGCCGAATCGAGCACCGACGGCAACTGCATCTTGCGCGCTCCGAACAATTCACCCACCGTGCGCATTCCATCGAGCAGCACCGTGTTGATGATCTCGAGGGGCGAGTATTCCTTCAGCGCGTCTTCCAGCAGATCTTCCAGCGTTTGGCGATGCTCTCCGTCGCCCACCGCTTTCTCGCCGTTGATGATGGCAAACTTCAGCTTGTCTTCGACCGAGAGCGTTTCGACATGTGCGGTAGTCGAGGACTGCATCTTGCCTTTGGTCCCGGCGAAGTGCTGCATATACTTCTGCAGCGGATCGCCATCGCCTTGGCGGTAAATCAGCTTCTTCGCCAGCTCAACTTCTTCATGCGGAATCTTATATAACGGATAGATTTTGCTGTAGTTAACGATCGCCATATCCAGGCCGTTATCTACCGCTTCGTGCATGAAGACCGAGTTCAATACTCGCCGCGGATAGGCGTCGAGTCCGAAGGAAATATTCGACACGCCGAGAATCGTCTTCACGTCCGGAAGTTCCGCCTTGATCCGCTTCACCGCCGCCAGCGTCTCCATGCCCGCCGTCCGGTAATCTTCCTGCCCCGTCGAAATCGGCAGCGTCAGAGCGTCAAAAATGATGTCGACGGGACGGATGCCGTACTTCTTCGTCGCCAGATCGAAGATGCGGTGCGCGATCGCCACTTTCTTATCTGCGGTCAGCGCCATGCCGTCTTCGTCGATGGTGAGCGCGATCACCGCCGCGCCGTAGCGCTTGGCCATTGGCAGCACCTGCGAGGTGCGCTTCTCACCATCTTCCAGATTGATGGAGTTGATAATCGCTTTGCCGGGAATTCGCTTCAGCGCCTCTTCGACAACGTCAGCCTCGGTTGAATCCACGAGGATTGGTGCAGGCACGCGCGTGGCAATTCTTTCCAGAATTGACGAGATGTAACCCTTCTCATCCTCGCCAACGATGGCGCAGCACAAGTCAAGCATGTGCGAGCCTTCGTTCACCAACTTCTTCGCCAGTTGCAGAATGTCGTCGTACTTCTTGCCGCGCACCAGATTCTTGAAATGCTCCACCCGCGTGGTGGTGTTCATTTCTTCCGCAACAATCAATGGCTTGGGATCAAGATCGAGCGGCACCGATGTGTACGCGCTCGAGGCCGCGCCCACAGCTTTGACGTCGCGCATGGCAGGCTCGACGCCAGACACGGCATCGACCACGGCCTTCAAATGTTCGGGAGTCGTGCCGCAGCAGCCACCGACGATGCGCACCCCATAGTCGACAACAAAGTGTCTGTGAAATTTAGCCAGCTCTTCGGGAGATAACTTGTAAACCGCGTGCCCGCCTTCGTTCTGGGGCAGTCCCGCATTCGGCAAAACCGAGATGTACTTCGTGGAATTGATCCCCAGGTAGCGGACCGCATCGTTCATCTCGACGGGGCCCGTCGCGCAGTTCATGCCGATTACGTCGACATCCAGCACTTCGAGCGCGGTGAGTGCGGCTCCAATTTCAGTACCCAAAAGCATGGTCCCCGACTCTTGCAGCGTCACCTGAACCGTAAGCGGCAACCGCTTCCCGGACTTTCGCATCGCCTCGATCACGCCAATCGCCGCGAGTTTGGCTTGCAGCAAATCTTGCGCGGTCTCGACCAGCAGAACGTCAACTCCGCCTTCGATCAGGGCAAGAGCTTGTTCTTCGTAAGCCGCAATCATTTCGTCTGACTTGATGTGCCCCAACGATGGCAACTTGGTAGTCGGGCCCATCGACCCCGCAACAAACCTCGGATGATCCTTAGTCGAAAACTGATCCGCCGCTTCGCGCGCCAGTTTCACGGCCGCGAGATTGATTTCCCGCACCTTGTCGGCTAGATCGAACTCGGTCAGCACCGTGCGCGTTCCGCCGAACGTATTGGTCTCAACCACATCGCATCCGACCCGCAGAAAGTCCGCGTGGATGTCACGAATGATGTCGGGCCGGCTGAGCACCAATACTTCCGAGCAGTTCTCTTTCCCCCAATAGTCATCGAGGGTGGGGTTCCGTTTCTGGATATTGGTCCCCATGGCGCCGTCATAGACGACAACGCGCTCCCGCACGGTCTGTAAGAAGTCAGTCATCAGTCTCTGGTCGTTGGTCGGCGGTCTTTGGTCATTAGTCGTCAATCCGCGCCGTGGGAGATTGGCTCTTTGGCTAACGACCAACGACTATCGACTAACGACTGTCTATACACAAACGCCGGCCCTCACCAAAAAGGGGACCGGCGTTCATTCTCGTTCGAAATCTTGAAGTTTCAGACTCCCGGTACCGGCTGCGCCGGCACATGATCTTCCAATACTTCAGCGATGTTGAATACGGCATTGGCGCCCAGGTGCGCTGGGACCGGCGCCAGCATCTGTTCCTTGCGATAGACCAGGCTGCTGGCGTTAAACGTTGCCAACTCGAACCCGTGCCCATGCGTGATCGCATCCGTGGGGCACGCCTCCACACAGTATCCGCAGAAGATGCAGCGGTTGTAATCGATGTTGTAGACCTTGGCATAGCGCTCTGCGCCCGAAATCCGGTTCTCCGCCGTATTCTCGGCCGCTTCGATATAAATGCAATTCGACGGGCAATTCGCGGCGCAGAGGAAGCACGCCACGCACTTTTCCAACCCATTCTCGTCCCGCTGCAGCACATGGACGCCCCGGAAACGCTCCTGGAACTTGGCGCCTTTCAGCGGGCCCGGTCCATCCGGGTAATTCTCCACCAAGGTTGGCTGGAACATCTCCCGGAAGGTGATGCTCATGCCCTTGGCGATGGCTGCTATGTTCTCGAAGATCGCCATATCCTCTCTAGTATAGCGGAAGCCTCGCGCTCCCGCAGGCGGGACGCGGCGAGTGGCGTTTCTCGCGGGTCCAAACACCGTTCCTTCGAATTGAGCGGAAAGTGGTGCTCCTCAGCCTGTTCCGAAAACCGAACAAGCCGTCGAAACTCTTCCCTGATTTCGTGATCCAGAGTCTAATTTCTCATCCCCAGGGAGGGGGAGGCTTGCATTGGATATCCGGGAACTCGTCGCTGAACTGAAGAGGCAGCGTCGCCATCTTGACCGGGCGATCGTCGCGCTGGAAGCACTGGAAAAAAAGAAACGCCCCGAACGTCGCATTTCAGTCTCCAGAAAACCTAAGGTACCGCCGGCACCAGCCAGAAAGACCGGGACCGGTGGGCAGCTGATTCCCTTTTCGATCGCGCCCGAATAGACGCGATCTCGACAAAAACTTCAGTGCGCACGCCCATCCTTGCTGCATCTCGCGAGGGTGGGCCTCCCCCATCTCTCCCATTCCCCGTGAACAAGTGACTCTACGAAGGCAACCCCGCCGGGCCATTCTCATCTAAAATTGGAACAATTGTGTCGCAATCCCACCTATGGAAATGGCTTCTCTGCCGCGTATGTCAAGAATCGTAATTCCCGAAGAAAGCATTGGATTAGAAAATCTATGAGAAACTCGTCGCGTCTTAGAACGCTCGCCTTCGCCGCCTCATTGTCGCTTACGCTTCCTGCCTTTGCCGCGCTAGGCGGGGACGCGACCTCGGTTACCAACGACCAGCTGCAAATGCAGGCAACTCTGCGCTCCACTCAAAAGCAGGGTTACGCGATGCATGAATTGACCGTTCCTTCGGGCACGGTCCGTGAATACGTCACTGCGCAAGGCAAAGTCTTCGGAGTGGCGTGGCAGGGCGCAACCCCTCCTGATTTCCCGCAGATTCTCGGCACCTACTTCCAACAGTTCATTCAGGCTGGAAAAGCCCACCGCCGCGGAACTGGACCGCTTGTGATCGAGCAACCCGGATTAGTCGTTTATTCCGGCGGACACATGCGTGCATTTTTTGGAAAGGCCTATGTGCCTGACATGCTGCCAGAGGGGGTGACGGCCGATGCAATCAAATAAGCTTTCTATTCTGCGCGCCACCGGCGTGTTCGCGGTGATTTCTGGACTGGCTCTCGCTCTCGCCTGCGGCGGAGGCAGCAGCAGTAGCAGCACTCCACCGAATACGATTGCGCCCTCCGGCCCAAACGTCCAAGCCCTCTCTTTGAATTCGGGATTGACGGGAAACTACGCTAACGGCGTTTTCACGTCGGTCACAGTCTGCGTCCCCGGGACTTCTACCTGTCAGACCATCAATGACATTTTGGTCGACACGGGTTCTATCGGGTTGCGCCTTTTTTCTTCTTCGGTGGGCGGCCAGTTCAACCTCTCTCTGCCTATCGAGAACGACTCCAGCAATAATCCCATCGGCGAATGCACACAATTTCTCGATGGAAGTTTCATCTGGGGTACGGTGCGCAGCGCCGATATCAAAATCTCGAGCGAAACCGCCAGCTCCGTGCCGATTAACGTGCTTGGAGACCCCACCGTCTCCACCATTCCAGCCTCCTGTTCCAACGGAGGAACGAATGGCAACAGCCCGCAATCCTTTGGGGCCAACGGAGTTCTCGGCTTGAACGTCTTCCCGCAGGACTGCGGCAATTTTTGCGTTTCGGGAACGACGCCTCCAGCCGGTCTTTACTATTCCTGCCCAAATACTGGCTGCGTCTCTGCGTTTGTGCCTCTCACTCAGCAGGTGATGAATCCTGTGGCGTTGTTCGCGACCGATCACAATGGCTACATCATTGAATTGCCCTCTGTTTCCTCATCGGGGGCAGTGAGCGCTACCGGATCGCTGGTCTTCGGCATCGGCACGCAATCGAACAATGCCCTGACAGGGGCAACTGTATTTCCCCTGGATTCCTCTGGGCTTTTCACCAGTACCTACAAAGGCAAAGGCTACTCGTTCAGCTTCCTCGACACCGGCTCGAACGGATTCTTCTTCCTCGACACTACCACCACGGGACTTCCTACCTGCAGCGACCTGCAAAATCAGTTCTATTGCCCGTCGTCGACCACGATGATAACGGCAACCAATCAAAGCACCGTCAACCCGAGCATCGGGAAGAACATCACCTTCAGCGTGGCCAACACCGACAACTTGTTCAACAGCTCTAACTTCCTTTTCAGCAATCTCGCCGGACCCAATCCGCAGAGCTTCGATTGGGGACTTCCCTTCTACTTCGGACGCAACGTCTACGAAGCAATCGAAGGACAAAATACTTCGGGAGGCGCAGGCCCCTACGTCGCTTACTAGTGCTTACAACAAAGCCCCACTTCTTGCGCGAGGAGTGGGGCTTTTGTCATGGCCGAATCTAAGTGGATCCGTGCCAACAGGTGATCGCGCTTTCGCTCCATCGCGGCGATTCCCGGTTCGCCAACATCTCGATCGTCTCCAACAGTTGATCCACCCGCGTCCCGCGCCCCAGGTGAACGTTTACATTCACGAGTTCATGGGATGGCAGAGCGGCTAAGCCGGAGATCACTACCACGGGAAGATCCGGGTCGATTCGTTTCAGTTCGCGCGCCAGTTGTGTACCCAGCATTCCCGGCATCTGGTAGTCGAGCAGAGCGATTTCGAACACCAGGTTTCTGGCCTGGTTTAATGCCTCCAAGGGACCTGCCGCGGTGATCACGGTAAAACCTCTTGTCTCTAATATGTTGGTGAGCAGTTCTCGCGATTTAGGATTGTCGTCCACATAAAACACCGTTGCTTGCTTGTCCATATTTCCTCCGTGACCGTGGTCTGTCGTGGTTTCGGTGAGGAGGCACTAGCGGAAGATCGAACAATGGGTACGATCAGCGCTTCCCTGTCTGTTCATAGAACGTTCGACGTAGGCCGCCTTGCGTGCGAGATGGTTAAACTTATGCTTCGATCTGGTAATTGTTTGTAAAATCAAAAAGACTTCGGCGAAACGCCGCTTGACACGATCAGGGGACAGGCATGGCACACAGTAAATCTCTGGAAATGTTTAACCCCGTGCGGCGCACTCTTCTTCGTTACGCAGCCGCCGGAGTTGCGGCCACCGTGCTCCCGCGCAGTTTTGCAGCCTTTGCCCAGACAGCTTCCGGGCAGAAGCCCATGCAAACCATCAACAACGACATGGTTGCGCAAATGCGGGCTTCCGGAGCCACAGCCAAACTCACGACCCAGAAATTGACCGACACTGTCTCCGTCATCTTCGGCTCTGGAGGGAACGTGGCCGTTCTCACCGGACCCGATGGAAAAGTGATCGTAGACTCCGGCTTCGGCACTTCGGCTCCGCAATTCAAGACGGCTCTCGCCGCGCTCAACAGCGACCCGCTGCGCGTCTTGATCAATACCCACTGGCACTTCGATCACACCGACGGCAATGAATGGATGCACAACGCCGGCGCGCTGATCATCGCGCACGAGAATACGCGCGCCAGGCTCTCGACTCCGCAAGAGATCGCGGCCTTCGGCATGCACTTCGATGCTGCGCCCGCGGCAGCTCTTCCTCAGCAGACCTTCGCCGAGCAAGCGAATCTCTTCTTCAATCAGGAATCAATCGCCCTTCGCTACTACCCGCCGGCCCACACCGACTCCGACATCCTGGTTCATTTCACGAACAACAACGTCGTCCACGCCGGAGACATCCTCTTTAACGGGATGTATCCCATGATTGACTTGGGCACGAAGGGCAACATCGCGGGCATGATCGGCGCCGCCAACAAAACCCTGGCGCTCGCCGACGGCCAAACGAAAATCGTTCCCGGCCACGGTCCCATGGCTGATCGTGCCATGCTTGAGCAGTATCGCGACATGATGGTCACCGTCCACGATCGCGTGTCAAAACTTAAACAAAGCGGTAGATCCGTCGACGAAGCCGTCGCCGCCAAACCCACCGCCGACCTCGATTCCAAGTGGGGCAAGGGGCACATCAGCAATGACTTCTTCGTGAAGCTGGTCTACGACACGTTGTAAGGAAAAAAGAAAGCCCATTCCTCGCATCCCTTGCGAGAAATGGGGCTTACGGACTCAGAGCGACTGAATGAAGGCCAGTAAATCCGCCTGATCCGACGGTGACAAAGCCTTGAATGCATTGATCACTTGGGCGGCTTCTCCACCATGCATGGTGATCGCTTTCGTCAGATTCGTGGTACGTCCATCGTGCAAATAAACGGTGCGGAACGACAGACCCCATAACGGCGTGGTTCGCCACTGGCTGCCGCTGGCCACGCCCATCGGAATGTTGTCCGCTAGTCCCGGTCCCATGTCATGAATAAGAAGGTCGGAATAGAGATTCACCGGCTGGTTGCTTAGGGCAAGAATCGGCGGGCCGTTCACGTGTCCCAGGAAGTCGACCGGAATCGCAACGTTGGGATCGGTCGTGTAACTGGGAATGTGGCACAGCGCGCATCCGATCGAAGTGAATAACGCCTGACCGTTGGAATTCCCTGTGCCGGGCGTGTTGGGTGCGAGGTAGACCAGGAAGTCGTAGATCTGGATTGTCTCCACGCCGCCCATGTCATTGAGTTCTGACCTCTTCAAACACTGCGGCGGAATGGTGCAGTTGCCTTGTGGGCAATCTTCGTTCATATCGACGGGATTAGTGATGCCGATATCGTGTCCGAACGCCAAGCCAACAGTTTGCACCAGCGAGGCAATCTGCCCCTTGCGTCCAAAATGCCCAACTCGCATGTTCCCATTCCAATCAGGAACCATGTTTACTGAGCCTTGGATACCCATCCCCTTATTCACGGCATTTGCCATGATCGCCGAGTCGTCGATGTTATCGATGAGGCCGTCGCCGAATAGAGGAGGCGGCAAGCGCTTACCGACGATAGTGGCATCAGCGGGAACCGTTTCGCCGACCACCGTGCATCCCGGGATGAATTTGGCTACGGTCAACGGTTGGAGTTCGATTCCTCCTTCGTTGGTCAAGGGATTGAAGCTGCCGTCACTGTTGAGAGCGCCGAACAAAGTGACCCGATTGGCGGTGCTATAGCCGCCATCCACGGGGGTAGAGTGACAGTTGTTGCAATTAGTGTTGGTATACACCGGACCGAGCCCGTGCACCGGGTCCCAGGAGAAATCGAACTGGGTCATACCTTGAGTAAAGTGGGCTAGTTGGTTCGTTGTCAGCCCGGGCAGAGGGCCTCCGAGCGTGGTTTGTGCGTGAACCGGCTGAGAATTGAATTTTCCAGCAATGAGCAACGCCGCAATGACAATCAGCAGCGCAAGAGCCACCAGGCTTAAACGCCAGGTGGCGACAGATGCTTCACGTTCCATGACAGGCTCCTTCATTCAACCAAGGGCCGTCGCGCAAAGACATGCGCGGTTGGTGTGGTAGGAGACGATGAGCGCTAACTCATCCGCCTTACAAACGAGCGTCGCACACTTTAACACAAACTTATAGTAAGGTGCGCAGCTTTCCACTACAGACTTTACTGGAGGCCGTCAGTCCCATACATCGGAGTTACTCGGTGGTTTTCACTCCAAACTTGCCCGCCCTCTGGCAGGTGGAGTAGCCGACGATGTCGTCCGGATTAAAAGAGGCCTGGTTCGGCGTAGTTGGGATTACGCTCTGGCGATCGATGTCCTTCCGCACCCGGTAAGTGCGCATCATGAAGCACGCGTGATCTTCGCTTCGGGCGGTGAACCGCTCGCGCTCCCCCGCAACTGGCAGAATCATTTTCGAATCCATGGTGAGATTGGCTCGAGCGTTGGCTGCGGGCTGAGCGTCGCTCGCAAAAGCCAATCCCGTTGCAGCCAGCCCGAGAAGCGCGACGAAAATTACTCTATCGCATCGCATAAAAACGCCTCCGACGCCGCATTATATCTCCAGTTGGATGCGTCAACTCGTAACTATTGCAGTCCCGCCCGTCCCAACATCGCCAGAAACTGCCGTTGCGTCCGCATATCAATCGATTCCGCCACCAGCTTCCCTTCGCGATCGTAGACGAAGCTCTTGGGGATGCCCTCGACTTCGAAAAGCTTATGGACCTTTCCTCCATCGAGCAAAATCGGATACTGGATCTTCCGCTCCGCAATAAATGGCTTCACCTTGTCGGCCTCCTCGTCGGAAATCGAGAGGATGACCAGGCCCTGATCCTTAAAACGCTCGTAAAGAGTCTCCAGGTCGGGCATTTCCTTGCGGCATGGCGGACACCATGTCGCCCAGAAATTTACCAGCACAACCTTGCCGTGTAGTTGTTTCAGTGTCCAGGTCTTGCCGTCTAAATCTTTCAGCGTAAAGTCGACGCCCTGGCGTCCCCGGTCATCGGCCTCTAGTTTGGCCATCGCGGCGGCGAACTGGGGCGCGTCCAAGGTAGCGCCCACGTGTTCGTATCGCACCAATTCCGCCAGTTCGACATAAGGGTACGCAGGCTGTCCTTTCTCGTCAGGCAAGGGCTGCTCTTTGAGTGTTTGCGCCAGCGTGGTGGCGACTTCCTGCAACGCGTCGCGTCCGAAGTCGCCCTCGGTCGATAACCCGGCCAGACCGTTCGCGAGCCGCATCTTGTTCGGCCCCGCCGGCAACTCACGAATCTTCAGGGCTAAATCCTTCGTAGTCTTGGCTCGCACGTCGTCGGGCAAAGCACGCAACCCGCGAAGCTGCGCAAGGATGGGCTTCTCCTGATCGCTCCACACGGTCGGCTTGTCTTGTGCAGCCAAGGAAAGAAAAGCGATGGCAAGAGTGATGACTAATAAACGCGAGCGTCGCATCATGAGCAGGAGAATAGCAGGAGAGGACCGGCAACATACAACTTTCTCGCATTCACTAATCTACAAAGGGTTAGAATGCCTGTTGTGCAAAACACCCGCCCTAAGCCGCGTTTCGCGGTTCTCTTATTTGTGCCAATGTTTCTTTTGTACGGCGTCATCGGAGCCGGGGGTGGGTACTCTACTCTTCAAGAGTGGCGGGCCATCTCCCCCGCCTTGCGCGGTTTCGCTATGCTTTGGCTCATCACCGGACCCGCCATGTTGCTCGCCGCGGTTGGCGTATTGGGATCGCTGGGCCGTCACTCACCCTCGTTGCGCCTCGGAGGAATCTCCGCAGCACTGTTCGGTATGCTGAGGGCAGGTGGATCATTGACCGAGATCGTTCCCTGTTCAGGTCCGGCTTGAGCGCGCAGCCATCTGATCTCCGGCGGAGGTCTCATAATCCTCGGATTGCTCGCAGCCTGGCGAGGTTCATCTGCGATTCCGGCTAACGTAGCCGCTTAGCCTCGCGGCTGAAACTGCGAAACTCCTACCCACATCACTACCAGCAATATAAAGAATCCGAAAATCATAAATACGGCGCAGCATAGCGAGAGGGCTGAGAACGCACCACGCAGCCATTTTCCGCGGGCAAATGCGCCTAGAAGAAGCGGAATCGCCGTGGCCTCGGCAGCGATCCCGAGCACTACGGCCAACACCACCAGCCAACCATTGGTCCGCTCCAGCAGAGTGAAAAGAGAAGCACTGGTCTTGACACAAATCAAAAGAGAGAACGGTATCCAAGCCAATACAGTCCCGACAATGAATCTGCGCTGTTTGCGGTCTCGCAATGTCTGCTCCATTCAGTCAGACGCCGCAAGGCGCTTTCGGATAGTGCGATTTCCATCAAATAAGAAAGCTCAATCAGCCGGAGCCGCTTCAGGAAGGCTTTGCACTATCTTCTGATACTGCGTTGGCGAATAGCCGAGGATGGATTTGAAGTCATTGATCAAGTGCGCCTGGTCGAAGTATCCCAACTCCAGCGCCAGTTGCGCCCAATCCGGTTGAGCGCCGGAATTCAGCCGCTCCATCACTTCATGCAAACGGTATCTGCGGATCACCCACTTGGGACTGACTCCGACATACTCGTTGAAAATTCTTTGCAGCGAGCGCTTCCCCATTCCGGCGTGCGCCACCAAGTCATCCACCGTCTTGATCTCAGGTTCACCGAGGATGCGATTCACCAGCTCATCGGCCAGTGTCGCGGTCTTGTCCGGCTTGGGCACGCGTGTCAGGAAAAACGAACCGGCTGCTTCCAGCTTCTCCGCCTCTTTCGCGGATGAGATAAGTATCGCTTGCAGCCCCTCCACTTCCTTCCCAAAAACCTTTTTCGCCGGCACGACGCGATCGGCGAGTGTCGAAACCGCAGCCCCAAGAAATGGACGGAATCCTCCCGCTCTGAATTTCACACCGAACACTTGCGAGCACCCCTCAATCACGCGCGAGAATTTGCGCGTCTGCACACCCGAAACCACCGCTCCGTCTTCTTCGAAAATCAGATGCACGTTGGGATGCGGCAGATTCTCCACCAACTGCGGTTTGCACCCCCGCAGGTCCCACTGAATCATCCAGAAGTGCGCGATCCACGGCTGCAATTCCCGCGGAGGCCGCCGCCGCGCGTGACGCATCTTCCCTTCTGGCAAGGTCCGGCGAACCATCCCGCGCGCCCGCCCGACCTCAGGATCGAAGACTTCCTCAATCTCCGCACCCTGTCGCGTTTTTCCAATCCTCGCAGCCATTATTTTCTTAAAGTACTCTTATGGAGACACCGATCATGACAGCTCTTGAAATTCGCAAATCCATCGAAGTCGATGCCCCCGCCGCTACCCTGTGGAAGATTCTCACCGACAACCAATTCATCCAGCAATATATGTTCGGCTGCTACGCCGACACCGACTGGAAAGTGGGCTCTCCGCTGCTCTGGAAGGGCGCAGCCGACGGCAAGCTCTACGTGAAAGGCAAGATCGTTGCGATCGATGCGCCCCACCGCCTCGCCTACACCATCATCGACCCTAACTCGTCAGTCGCCGACATCCCCTCTAACTATCTCACCATGACCTACACGCTGACCGAGCGCAGTGCGAACGCTTGCGTGCTTGAAATCACGCAAGGAGATTTCGCCGCGGTAGAAGATGGCCAGAAGCGCTATGAAGACTCGCTCGGCGGAGGAGACATGATCCTGCCGGCGATCAAAAAGCTGGCCGAGGAGCAGTTTCAATCGGCGTGATGGGTGAGCCGGCGGGCGTTCCCCAGGTTCGCGGCGGTTCTCGGGCGCTAACCTTGGCCGCGCTGAAAACGGCATTACTTGCCCGTGCCAGACAACGCCACGGTGGCCAGAACGCTGCCTTTGGTATCCAAGATTTGCAAAGTCGCGGTGCGCGCGCCCTTCGCCTTGGGCGAGAACATGGTTGTAAAACCGCAGACACCGCCGGGCCCGAGAAAAGCACACGTGTTCCGCGCCGCAAAGTCTTTGGGATTCTGTCCCGTGATCGAATACTTCAAATTGGCTGCAACCGTACCTGTATTCGTCAGGAGCACCAAATAGTCCTGAAACGTGCCGTTGCCGTTGCCCAGGAAGACGTCGCTCGTGAAATAGGGATCTGTGTTGACTAAATCCATCACACCCCTGCCAGTAAAATCTCCCACCGCAAGCCCGTACGGCAGCAACCCGTTGATATAGGAGACCGGAGGCTTGAAGGTACCATCTCCATTGCCAAGCAGTACGATGAAGTTTGCCCCGCCATAACTCATGACTGCCAGGTCTGCTTTCCCGTCTCCGTTGAAATCGGCAGAAACTGTATTGATGGGATCCTTGCCCACGGTAAAGTTGACCGGGGGTTGAAAGGTCCCATCGCCTTTCCCCAAGAGCAGGCATAAGGTATCGCCTGATCCCGTCCCTTCAGACCCGACGGCCACATCGAGTTTACCGTCGCCATTGAAGTCAGCCGCCACGAGTCCAGTTGGCCCGGTGCCCGTTGTAGAGGAAATCACCCTCTGAAATGTTCCATTGCCGTTCCCCAGCAACACACCGATCTCGCCGCTGGAGCTAAGCTGCAGCGACACGGCTATATCGATTTTCCCATCGCCGTTGAAATCTCCGAGCACGACAGAATAAGCGGACGCCCCCACCTGGTTCGTCAGCGCCTTCGAAAAAGTCCCGTCCCCTTTTCCCAGCAAGACGCTGACGGTATTGCCCGTGTAGTTGGCGGTCACCAAATCTGGAATTCCGTCGCCATTCACATCGCCAACGGTCAAGGCAACCGACCCGTAACCGGTCGGATAATCGATGGGCGGCTGCTGAAAGGTTCCGTCGCCGTTGTTCAGGAAAACGCTGACGCCTGAGGTGTAGTCGGCAACCGCCAGATCCAGTTTGCCGTCCCCGTTGAAATCCGCCGCAACGATGAACTGCGGGTCAGGGCTGTCCGCATAGTTCGTTGGCGCCTGCAACGTGCCGTCCCCATTGCCAAATAGCACCGAGATGCTGCCACCGCCCTCCTGGTTTGCAACCGCGATGTCTAACTTGCCGTCGCCATTGAAATCGCCGGTGACCACCGAGACTGGAAAAACATTCGCCGTATAGCTCAACGGCTTGGTAGTGCGGCCTACGGTTTGCGTTCCGAAAGCAATGCTGCTCGGAGTTGCAGTCACCATTTGCTTCTGCGCGTGAGCGGCCAGGACGGTACAGAAAAAAGCAGCGAACAGTCTCAAGCGGGGCATGGAAATCCCTCCGTGAAGTGCGTCGCCGACTACCGGAGCCAAGGCAAAGCTTTCGATGGGTTTACCAACTGCGGGAAGTTAAGATAGATCAGAAATCCGGTGGGCGTGTCCCCAAACTGTCAAAGAATTGTAAATTCTTAAGCGAAGAGTGGTGAGCGCGGCAGGACTCGAACCTGCGACCCATGCCTTAAAAGGGCATTGCTCTACCAACTGAGCTACGCGCCCACTGTCCTCCAATTTAACACAACCGAAACGCATACCTCTCGCGGCTAAAGCAGCGACTTTTCAGCCGAGGAGCGGAATACAGCCCACGACTTAAGCCATGGGGAAATTCGCGAGAACTGAGTAAGTAGGGACGACAAAACTCTCATCGCCGATCCAGCGCCGGCTGCAGCCCTCGACTCTGCTGCGGCTTCTTCCTTCGTCTCCCACTTCAGAATCTTGAAGTCGAGCACGAAGATCGCGTACATCACCGGCACTTGCAGCTTGGTCACGATCGTTGCTAGCAGCAAGCCTCCAATCTGCGCGTAGCAGAGAGGCTTCCACAGAGGGCCCCCGTGAAGGGCCAACGGAAAAAGCGCGAGCACCGTGGCAAATACCGTGATCAGCACCGGACGCAAACGCATGATCCCGGCGTCGATCACCGCGTTTTCGAAGTCATCTCCTGCCTCGTGCCGATCTTCGATGAAATCAAACAGCACAATCGAGTGGCTGACGATCACCCCCACCAGGCTCGCCACCCCGAGAAACGCCATGAATCCAAAGGGCTCGCCCATCACCCATAACGCGAGGAACGCGCCTACCATGCCATACGGCGCTGCCGCCAATACCAGAATCGGCTTGATCGCATCATTGAATTGAAACACCAGCGCAAGAAAAATCGCGAAAGTCGAAATCAGCATGACCACCGCGAGATTCTTAAAGCCGCTCTTGGTTTTGTCATGCTCGCCGCCAATCTGCATCTGATACCCCGGCGGCAACGACTTCTGCAACTCCAGCAGACGCGGCATCGCAATTTTCAATACTTCCGAACTCAAATGCCCGGGATGCGGGAAGCTGCGCACATTAATCGTGCGGAACTGCTCCAGCCGCACGATGCGTCCCATCACCAGGTCGTGATCGATGTTCGAAACCTGCACCAGAGGGATCTTCGAATTATCCTGCGAACCGTAAACGTAAAGATTCTGAACATCGGAGAGCTGCGCCCGTTCATCCGACCGCAATCGCGCCACTACCGGAATTTGCTTGTGCCCTTCCTGCAGCGCAGCGACTGTCACCCCGCTGACTCCCGATGTCGAGTTGGCGACATCCATGTTGGTGATGCCCGCCAGGTTCGCTCGATCGGGATCAATCGTCAGCGAAATCTGTGCGTTCTCGTCGCCCCATTCATTGCGTGTGCGCTCGGCGTTGGGAATCGAGCGGAAGATGTCCTCCGCCTTCGTCGCAATACTCTGGAGCGTCCGATTGTCGGCGGCTTCCTGCTGCGCGCTCACATCGGCCGTGCTCGAAATACGAATCTCAATCGGGTAATCGATCGGATTAGTCAGCAACTGCCGTGCATCCAGACGCGCTCCCGGAATCGACGCTGTCAGCACCGGCTGCAACTCACGAACGAAATCAGGCGCCGCTTCTTTATCGGTGACTTCGATCAGAACCTGCGCGTAGTTCAACTGCTGCAACTGCGGCGACGCCGAAAACCAGAAGCGCGGACCGCCGCCCCCCACAAAGCTGGTGATGTAACGCAAGATCGGCGTGGGCTTACCGTCCCTTCCGGGATGCTCGCGTCCATATTTCTTCGCCTGCTGGCGCACGATCTGCTCCACCTGCTGCGTGACCTGATTCGTTTCTCCCAGATTCGTATCGTTCGGCAGCCACACATCGATGTACGACCAATACTGCACGTCTTCGGGGAAGAACGCCGTCTTGAGCTGGACAAAAATGAAGCCGCCCGCCACCAGGAACACCAGCGACGCCACGAAGAATTTCCAGCGACGGTCGATCGAATACTTCGCCGCCCGCGCGTACCATCCCATCAATCCGCCGGAGCGCATTTCCTCAAGCGTCTTCTCTTTTTTCGGACGCAGGATGTAGTAACCCAGATAAGGGATGAACGTCATCGAGATCAGCCGCGACGCCACCAACGCGCACGTCATCACGATGGGCAGACTAAAAAGAAATTCGCCAGTGCTGCCCGTGACCAACAGAAACGGCACGTACGCGACGATATTGGTGATGGTCGCGTAGAGAATCGCCTTTTCCAGCGTCGTCGGCCCCAGCCATGCAGCAATGATTCGCGGATGCCCTTCCGCGAGCATGCGCTTGATCGAATCGCCCGCCACCACGGGATCGTCCACCAACAATCCCAGCGCGATAATCAGTGTCGCGACCGATACCTGCTGGATATCGATTCCTACCAGGTACATCGTGCCGAACGTCATGGCCAGCGTGATGGGGATAGAGATCGCCATCAGCACCGCCGAGCGCCACTCCCAGAATCCGACCAACGACACCAGCACCACCAGGATGATCGCCTCATACAGCGCATCCATAAACAAGCTGATGTTTTCCTTCACCTGCAACGGTTGATCTGACGTTCGCGCCACAATCAGATCGTCAGGCAAGTACTGCCGCACCGCCGCCAGCTTCTGATCGACGCTCCTTCCGAACGCATCAATCTGCTCGCCATCTTTCATCTGCACCGCGACGGTCACCGCTCGGCTGCGATGCCAGTTGCCATCTTTATCTTTCCAGGTCAGGTAATTCAGATATTTCGCGGGACTCTGGTATCCGCGCGAGATATCCACCAGATCGCGCAAGTAGACGGGACTGTGCGCCGCGGTTGATGAAGTCCCGATGATCACGTCGCCAATTTGCTGCGTATCATCGAACTTGCGGGAAGGATCGATCAGAACATTCTTTGGGCCTACTTCGATCGATCCACCGGGTAAGGTGATGTTGCGCGCGCCCAGAATGCTTTTTAGATTCGAGGGTGTGACTCCGTACTCCGCCAAACGCTCCTGCGAGTAATCGAGGTAAATCTGCTCCGGTAGCACGCCTTTGCGATCGACTTTCGCCACCTCGGGCGCGCCCTGCACCGTGCGCGCAATCAGATCAGGAAAATCATCCAGTTCGCGGTACGAGTAGCGATCGCCTGCCACCGCCGTCAATTTCGCCGCTGTGTCTTGGGGATCGCGTATGAACGCACCTTGCCACGCGTCGGGGTGCAGTTCGGACCGATGCAACTTCTCGCTGATCAGCCGATCCGCGGCCGCGCGCAACTGATCGTCCGTCAGCATCGAACTCGCATCCACTCCAATGAATCCGCTGCCCTTAAAAAAATGCAGGTCGCGGAGAACCTTGGACTCGACCGCCACGCGCGACAGCGACTCAAATCTTGTAAAGCTGGCTTAACGGTTGCGCCACCTGCACATAGGCGTTCCCGGTCACCCCGCTCGACAGCGAGATATTTCGGCTCTGCTCAGGAACCGGCGTCCCGTTCACCGGACCAAAAATCCCCGCCGGAAAGGTAAACGTTGGCGAGGTCAGATCCCCCGACGCGAAAAGGTAGGTTTTCGTCACGGGGAATCGATTGGTCTTCGCCGACGCAATCTGCCACTTTGATTTATCAACGTCGAGTCCCGCAATCTTCAGGTTGCGGTTGTTAGCGATGGCAATCTGCACTGCCTGATCGAGCGTCAAAACCGCCGGTGGATTCACCGCATCCTGCGCAAAACACGTCCCCAGCGCCAGCCAGGCGCACAGAATTCCTGCCAGCTTCCCTGGAAAAAGTAAGCGCATGATTTCCCGAGCGATCGCCGCGAGGCCTCGAAGTCCCTTAGCAGTGAACTTCCGCAGCTTCCGAACCTGCTTTTTTGGAGCGGCCCATTGTCAGGCAAGAGACCAAATCTGGCAAGTCGCGCCACTAGTGTTAGCACCTTCGTGCGCCAGCCAGTCTGATGGTCCCCAGATCAATGAGGGAAAAGGAGTTAGTTCGTTAGGGAGACTTCCCGAGTACCCCAGACTACACCCCAACTCTGATTGACAACCGCCTTTATACAGACCATACTCCGAAAATCTCCAGGCTTGACGACCTTCTCCCCATTTCGTCTTCGGACCACCTGCCTGCAGGTCAATCGATTTCTAGCTTCCCTCGGAGGATTTATGACAGCAAGACCACGCAACCCCAGGCCAAACAGAATCTTCGCTTGGACGCTCCTCGCCACGCTGATTCTGTTAGCGGGCTTCGTGCTTCTCCAGACTCATGGCAAGACGGTCGCCGCCGCGAGCCCGGCCGCGACTCAACAACGCGCCCTGGCCGCCTACGGCAACCTGCCTCTGGCCTTCGAACCCAATCAGGGACAAACCGATCCCCAGGTCAAATACATGGCCCGCGGCAACGGCTACACGTTGTTCCTAACGAATCAGGAGGCGGTGCTCTCGCTGCTGGGACCGGCGAAGTCGAACTCCAAGACCACCAAATATTCCTCGAAGGGCGAGCGTTATGCCCTGCGCATGAAGATGATGGGCGCGAATCCGCAGCCAGAAATCGCCGCCGAGCAATCGCTGCCCGGCAAGAGTAACTACTACGTCGGGAACGATCCCAGCAAATGGCAGACGGGAGTGCCTGAATTCGCGCGCGTTAGTTATCGCAATGTCTATCCCGGAATTGATCTAGACTTTCACGGCGCTCAGAAGCAAACGGAGTTTGACTTCCTCGTGAATCCGGAAGCCAACGCGCAGATCATCGGTTTAAGCTTCTCCGGCGCGCAAGCCATGCGAATCGACAAGTCTGGCGCTCTGCTAATCGCCACCAGCGCTGGTGACGTGCGCCTGCACAGACCGATCGCGTATCAGGAGAACCAAGGAGCCCGGCAGCCAGTGGGTGCCAATTTCGTATTAGCAGCGAATCATCAGGTAAAGTTCGCGCTGGGTGATTACGATCACTCTCGCCAGTTGATCATCGACCCTTCGGTCCTCTACTCGACCTACATCGGCGGAACAGGTGAAGATCAGGCAACCGCTGTGGTGATAGACAGTGGCGGCAACGCCTACATAACGGGCGAAGCAGGGAACAGTTCTTTCCCCCACACCTCAGGAAGCTTCAATGCTTCTGCGCACGACGTGTATGTACTGAAATTGAACGCTTCAGGAACCGCGCTTAGTTATTCAACCTTGTTCGGCGGAACCACCGACCAAAGTGGTAACGCCATCGCTCTCGATCCAACTGGCACCGGCGACGTTTTTGTAGCTGGTGGCACCAGTTCGACTGACTTCCCGACGACAGCCGGGGTGCTTCAAGCATCGCCGCAAGGCGGCTTGGATGGCTTTGTTGCCAAGTTCAGCAGCAGCGGGAGCATGCTTTACTCGACATATCTCGGAGGTTCTTCCGACGACGACGCTGCCGCGATTGCCGTGGATAGTTCCGGAAACGCCTACGTAGGCGGGCAGACGCTCTCGACAAACTTTCCCACCCAGAACGCTTTTCAGGGCGCTTTGGGAGGTGGTATGGCGTTTGATGGCTTCTTTACAGAGCTCAACCCAGCCGCGAGCGCCAAGGTCTACTCGACCTACATGGGCGGGAGCGGGGCCGACATCATCACGGCCGTTACCCTCGATTCAAACAACAAGGTGTATGTTGCCGGCAATACAGCCTCGACAGACTTTCCGATCACCAGTGGGGTCGTCCAGAGCACGTACGGCGGTGGTGGCGACGCTTTTGTGGCCGAGTTTGACTCGACCAAGAGCGGCTCCCCTTCCCTTATTTACTCAACCTTCCTCGGCGGCAGCGCTACAGACAATGCCTACGGCATTGTGGTCGATACCAGTTTCAACAGCTACATCACCGGTTCGACGATGTCGTCGAATTTTCCCAAAACCAGCGGCGTCGTTCAGTCGTCCCTCGCCGGAACGCAGAATGCCTTCGTCACCAAACTAAACTCTACCGGCACGGCATTGACGTTCTCCACTTACTTGGGAGGGAGCAATGACACTGGCCTCGCCATCGCGCTCGACAGCGCGAAAACTGGTTCTAGCGTCTACGTAACCGGGCAAGCTGGTTCCGGTTTCCCTCTCGCCTCCCCAACGCAAGCTACCTTCGGTGGCGGGACATTTGACGCGTTTGTCTCCCAACTCAACTCGACCGCGAGTTCACTGTCCTTTTCGACATATCTTGGCGGTTCAGGCGAAGAGGACGTCGTCGGCACCGGAGTTTCCGGCGGCATTGCCGTTGACGGCTCCGGTGATATCTATGTCGCCGGCGACACCCTGTCGACAGATTTCCCGGTGACCACGGGCGCCCTCCAGGCGACTTTCGGCGGCGGAACCCCGGCGATGGCCGACGCATTTGTTGCGAAGATCTCGCCGTCTGGTACCGCTGGATTCACTGTCACTACAACGCCCACCAGCGCTACTGTCACCCACGGCAATTCCACATCACCGTTCACCGCAACGGTCGCGCCCACCAACGGCTTCAGCGGCACGGTAACTCTCACTTGCAGCGGGCTTCCCACCGGAGCAGCTTGCGGGTTCAATCCAGCTACAGTCACGACTTCCGGGACGTCGACTCTCACCATCACAACGATGGCTCGCTCTGCCTCGCTGATTGACAATCACAAGCGCGGCATTTACTTTGCGTTCCTCATCGTGCCGGGATTGGCGCTCGTCGGAGTTGGCTTCGCCCCCGGCAAGTCGAACAAGCAAAAACTGCTCGGCTTCGTGATGTGCTGCATGCTGTTCTCGGGCTTGGCCTTTATGGCGGCCTGCGGTGGCGGCAGCAGCGGAGGTGGTGGCGGTGGAGGCGGCACGCCCCCGGGCACTTATTCCGTCATCGTCGGAGGCACCTCCGGCGGCGTAACCGCCAGTGGCACCACGACGATTTCGCTAACTGTTCAGTAATTTCGCCGAACAGCCTATGACCGGCCGCCGCGGCGGCCGGTTTTCTTTCACCACTTATGAACCCACGGCCCCTATTGTCATACCGACGTGCGAGCAGCCCTTTTTCTCACATTGTCATTCCGACGCGCGAGCGAAGCGAGCGAAGGAGGAATCTGCATTGTGTCCGCGCTCTGAGTAAAATCCGGGAGGGGCCCGAACAGTAAGGATCGCTCGGCAAAGCAGATGAATATGCGCCTGAAACTTTTCCCTCACCCACCGACCCGCATTCTCTTCCTCTGCGGTTTATTGCTTCTTCCCCTCTCCGCCTTCGCCAAGAAGAAAGACACCATCCCTGTCGTCCGCTGGTCCGATCAAACTCCCGGTTGCACCTTTGACCGCGGCGATGACGGCTTCTACCGCTGGGAACTATGGACCTCGGACCTCGGCATCACATTGACCGTGGATTCGCAGGAACTGGTCAAGGTAACCAAACGCATCGAGCGTCCCATGCTGATTCGCCTGACGTTCAAGTATCGCGGCGACAAGTCCGTCGACGTGACCACCAACAACATGAGCCTCGAGTTCGTCCGCCATTCGAAAGTCATCCAGACTTCGCTCGACCCCGACGACTTCGCCGCGCGCATGCAGGCCGACGCGCAGACTCTCGAAGACGATGCGGAACGCAGACTCAAGAAACATCCCGACGATCCCGCCGAAAAACAGGCGCCCGCGCAGAGCTATCTAGCCGTCTCCACCGAGTTTCAGGACTTCCTCAACAAGAACGCCTTGCGCGAGATCAAGCTCGACTCCGGCAATAGTGAAGTCACAGGTTGGGTTCTATTTGGCACAAAAAATAAATGGATTGGCGAATGGAAGAAGCAGGAAGAATTCATTCTGCGAATCCCATTCCCCGATCGCGTCTTCGAGTTCCCTTTCAACCTGCCTCCAAGCGAAGGCGACCTGATCTTGCGTAAGCGGGACTGAGAACCCGGACCTCGGACCACAGACCTCAGACCTCGGGCTTCAGGAACCGGGACTAGGCTATGACTTCCGCTTCATGCTTCTTCGTGCTTGGGATTCGTATCAGGGTACGGCTTCATCCGTACCGCAACCGTCCGCGCAATACTGGCTCCAGCCGCTGCGGTTTCCCATTGTGGGAAATTACCTGCTCTGCAGTTCTCTCCCAGCTAAGTGATTGATTTTCCGTAAGCGACTTGTCGTAGCCCGAAAACCAGATCTGAATGTCTTCTGGAATGCCATGTAATACGGTTTTAAGGCACTGCAGGGCGATCGCTGAGGGCAAGACAGAGGAAAGGAGTCATCTAGAGGGAAAGCGAGCTCCCCGAGAGTTCTCTAGAGACGTTAGCTTTTAGATATAATTGAGTGCGAAGAAATCTTTGCCCAAATCCTGGCTCCCCGCACGCCAGATACTTCGCCCTTTCGGGCTCAAGATGACGTAATAGACGGAGGAGTATGGAACCGAGAGGTAAAGCCTGACGCCAGAGGCCCGAAGCCTGACGCCTGAGGCCCGAAGCCTGACGCCTGACGCCTGAAGTCGGAGGTCCGACGTCCGAGGTCCGAAGTCCGGTGTTAAACAGCGATGCGGCGCTCCCGTTCCTGCTCTCCCACATAGCGCAGCAGGATGTCGCGCAGCGAAACCAGGCCTTTGACGTTCTTGTCGTCGGTGATCAGCACGTGGCGGAAGCCAAATTCACGCATCATGAAGAGACAGTTCTCGATGGTCTCATCCATGCCGACGGTCTTCGGATTGGAAGTCATGACCTCGGAAACCTTGGTGGTTCCGGGCGCGCGTCCAGCGGCGACGACGCGGTTCATGATGTCGCGCTCGGAAAAGATGCCCACCAGTTCCCCGTTGCGCAGCACGGGAACGGCGCCAATACGATGCTCCATCATGAAGCGCGCGGCTTCGAGAACCGTGCTGTCGGCATCGGTCGTGAGAACCTTGCGGTCTTTCACCAGATCGTAGATGAGCGCCATGCGGGGACTCCTTAAACGAGGGTTTTGGCACTGGTTTCCAGAGGCCACACCCCTGGGTCGACGAGTTCCGATGCGCCTAATGTACCACGATCGCGGCCTCTGGCGCATGGCGTTCTCCGCGGTCGCCACAGCTTTTCTCAGCGTTCTCTGCGGTTCAAGATTTTGCGTTTTATTTGCGTTCAGCCGCCAAAAGCTTTTACCGCAGAGTCCGCAGAGAACTGCCGCCGAGAGCGCGGAGAAAGCCCGCTCAATTAAAACGGCGGCCCCAGGTTCGAGGCCGCCGTTCTGTCACCGGTGCAAACTTTCACTAGAAGCGGATTTGCGGGCCGAACGTTACGCGGAAGTTATTCTGCGCTCCGTTATCGAAATAAATCTCGTCGCCAACTTCGGCGCGCAATCCGAACGGGCCCCAGAAGCCCTCGATACCTCCCCCGGGATAAAGCGCAAACTTCGTGTCACCCGCGGTGATTCCATTGATCGCGTTGTTGAAACCATTGGGTGCGTTCTGGGTCGTGGTGCTGAAGTTCACGAAGCCCGCTTTACCGGTCACGAATGCGCGGAACGGTCCCGACCCGGTCTGGAACTTGGGTCCAAACAAACCGGTCAACGGACGCGTGCGAATGGTCACAAACTGGGTGTTAATCCCATTGTTGAAAGTTGTCGTGAAGTTCCGTTTAAAGTCGTACGCCATTTCGGCTTCGAGTTGCACGCTCGGGCGCAAGTTGAAGGCAACGCGCCCGCCGACGCCGACATAGTTGATTGCGGGATTCACCTGGCTCAGGCGAAGGTAGTCGGCGAACACACCCGCCTCAAAATGATCTCCCCCGGAAGTTTGCGCCGTGACTGCGGGCACGGCAAAACATAACGTGAATAGAGCAAATACAGCGATGCGCTTCATGCGTGAATACTCTCCTGTGGTCGGTCTTCTCCGAACATCCACGCTTCTCCGAATGCATACGAGAGCGGCGTATGAAACTCAGCTAGTGGACAGCAAGATAGGATGCGGCCTCACGCGACGCGGGTTGGGTCTCGAGGAATAATGGTTCCGTTAGTTGCGCAACAGTATGTACAAAAAACTGAAGGCGCGGATTCAAGTCCGCGCCTTAGGTAATTTTCTGTAGAGATGGATTATCGATTGTTAAGCTTGGACGTGGTGGCTTGCTCGGTCTGATCATCGTCCCGCGGAGCGATCGACACGACTGTGTACTGACGTTCCCTATCGTCGAGATCTTCTGAACGCAATACCATCTTGTCTTTCTCCAGGCGGAAGAGCGCGATGCCTCCAATGGGCAACAACACCGGATGCTTGTCATCCTTGGGACGAATGTGGAAGACCATGCGGTCGGTGCGCAGCACGTATTCCTGGCAGAGCAATTCGTGGGTCTTCTTGTGCGAGGAGTCAGTGCCCAGCATTTCGCTGGCAACGCCCTGTCCATCTTTCTCATCGTAGCCGCACTGCACCGAATTCATTTTCATCAGCACGCCACTCTGGGTTGGCTTCGGGTCCCTTCCGTATGCCAATACCGCCAGCAGGATTCCTGCAACCGCATATCGTTTCCGCATTGCTGTCCCCCTTGCCTGCCACCATCTTTTCGTCGAATGGGGGATTGGGGAAGGTTACGGTGGTAACTGGACTGGAGTAATCAGGTTTGGGCTGTAGGCTGTAGGCTTTCGGGGCTTCTTCCTAAATCCTTTTTAGGAAAGGTGTGGTGGAGTATCCTTGCATTGTCTTTACATTCTTAAGGTGCGGCACAGGTCGGAGTGACGCATCTTAACAACGCTATGATTGTGCGCAAACCGCCGCAAAGCGCAAGGGGGCGAAACTTGCAGTTCAACTTCGAGATCGAGCGCGAAGCTGACGGCCGATGGATCGCCGAGATCCCTGAAGTGCCGGGAGCCATGGCCTACGGTTCGAATGTCGAAGAAGCGAAAGCTAAGGCCTACGCTCTCGCCTTGTATTCGATCGCAGATGATGTGGAGCGCTCTCAGGAAATTCCCGAATCTATCAGCATCCCTCCCGTGTCGGCTTGAGCCAGTGGTCCAGCGCTAAAGCGAAGGTCGTGTTTCGGGCTCTTCTCCGCAAGGGCTGGACGGTCGTCTCGCAACGAGGCTCTCATATCAAACTCTCCCATCCGCAACGGGGAACATTCATGTTTGGCTTTCACGATAATGAAGAAATTGGCCCGGTGATGCTTTCACGTATCGCGAAGCGAACCGGACTTCAGCCGGAAGACCTCTAGATCACACCAGAGGTAGGCGCTGTGCCCCGGCTTCGCCTGCGGTTTTGGTTACACACGCCTTGAGTCCTTCTGCTATCTTCTTGGGTTTGTTGAATCGGTGGTCTTAAGGACGCTCCATGACGGACGCGCTTCGTCCCCGGCCTTCGGCTTTTTATCGCTGGACTGTACTGGTCTTTGTCAGCCTGGCGATGGGCGGGAATTATTACATCTACGACAGCATTAATCCGCTGGAAGGTATTTTCAAAGAACAACTTGGCTTCTCGGCAACGCAATTTGCGTGGCTGAATTCCAGTTACAGCGTGGCGGCGGTATTGACGTTGCTGATAGGCGGCATCGTCATTGATCGGATTGGGACCAAGAAAGCCCTCACGTTCTTTGCAAGTCTTTGCCTGCTGGGCGCGGTATTGATGTCTTTGAAGCCGAGTCCGTGGTTCATGGTCGGCAGCCGCGCGGTGCTGGGATTGGGCGCGGAATCGATGATCGTCGCCGTGACTACGGCGCTGGCGAAATGGTTCAAAGGAAAAGAACTCAGCTTCGCCTTCGGCATTAATCTGACGATTGCGCGGCTGGCGTCGGTGGCGGCAGACAATTCTCCCACCTGGGCACACAGTGCGTTTTTTCCCAATGGACCGAGCGGGACGCCGAGCTGGCGCGGTCCGCTGCTGATCGCGGTGGGCGCGGGCGTGTTGAGCATGGTGACGGCGTTGATTTACTGGGGGCTTGAGAGCGCGGCGGAGCGGCGCTACGAACTGGGAAAACGGGGAGACATCGATAAGCTCGATTTCAGCCAGATATTCCGCTTCAACCGATCTTACTGGTATGTGGTGGGATTGTGCTTCACGTTTTATTCCGCGATCTTTCCGTTTCGAACATTTGCTATCGACTTGCTGAGCAATAAGATCGCGGCCACGAGCGGCGCGGTGATCACAGAAGCGGCGCGCGTTTCTGCGCTTTCGACCGCCGGATTTCTGAATAGCCTTCTTCCCTTCGCGGCGATGATTGCCACTCCGTTGTTTGGACTGCTCGTCGATCGCGTGGGCAAGCGCGCTCTTTTCATGGTGTTAGGCTCGGTGCTGCTGATGCCGGTGTACCTGATGCTGGCCTATCTGCCGTTCAGTCAGGTTGTGTCTCTGCACATCCCCTTCGCTGGGACGTGGAATTTGCCGCTTGTGCCTTTGATTGCAACGTCGATGATGGGAATTGCGTTCTCGTTGATTCCGGCGGTGATGTGGCCATCGGTGGCATACATCGTCGATCAGGGGCGGCTGGGGACTGCCTACGCGTTGATGACGTTAATTCAGCAGATTGGGTTCTTCTTGTTGAACTTGATGGTGGGGTCGGCGAATGATTACTCGCATGCCGGAGCGGATAATGTTGGCGGGTACGCGATGGGGATGTGGATTTTCTCGGTGTTGGGATTCGTGGGGTTAACGTTTGCCATCCTGCTCAGGTTTAGGGAGACCGGGCCCGAGGGGCACGGGTTGGAGACGATTACCACGGCGTCGGGGGTCTAGGGTGGGCTCCGGGCATCACGAGGAATTTGGTAAAGAACCCGCGTCGTTTGCGTCCCGGGCGGTCTTTATTTCCCGAAGGCTGAGGCCTGACGCCTAATGCCCGAAGCCATGCGTTCCTCCGCGTCCCCCGGTTTGGGTTTCGGAGTGCTTCCCTGTTGACGGGATTTGGGGAATACCGATAGGCTCGGTGGGTTACTTTGGTGAGGGGTGTGCGTTAGTTTGCACAAACAATGGATTTATTCATATTTCCCTTCCATAAATGGAAGGATGAATGGTCTGCAACCGATACAACGAAAAGGGATTTATGCCGCATCTGACTAAGTGCGGCCGGAAAAAGGCAACTTGACGGACGCGCGAAGAAAACCGAACGACGGGCTTTCGGAAGCAGAGGCCATTGAGCGAGCAAAGCAGGGAGACGCAGAGGCCTTTGAGACTCTCTATGACCTGCACAAGCGGCGCGTATATTCGCTATGTCTGCGCATGACAGCCAACACGGCGGAAGCCGAAGACCTCACTCAAGAAGCCTTCCTGCAGTTATTTCGAAAGATCGGGACGTTCCGCGGCGAATCTGCTTTCTCGACCTGGTTACACCGCATGGCGGTGAACGTGGTTCTGATGCGGCTGCGGAAAAAAGGTTTGCCAGTGGTTCCACTGGAAGACACGGTGGAGACCGAGGAAGAGACGCCGAAGAAGGAATTGGGGGCGCTGGACCCGGCCTTGGCTGGATCGATCGACCGGTTGCAGTTGGAACGGGCGATTGAAGCGTTACCTCCGGGGTATCGATCGATTTTTGTGCTGCACGATGTGGAGGGTTTCGAGCACAATGAGATTGCCGAATTGGTAGGTTGTTCGATCGGCAACAGCAAGTCACAGTTACACAAAGCGCGGATGAAACTGCGCGAGCTTCTCAAAACGAGCAGAGCTGCAAAAGCCACCAGGCCGTGAGAAGCGAAAAGGGACACGCGGTATCGGGGAGAGAGGTAGCATGACCTGCGCAGAGTTGGAACATGTTCTGCCAGAGATCGTGGACGGCCGGCGTAGCGCCGAGCAGGAAGCGCACTTGCGTTCCTGTCAGGCATGCGCAAGCGTTGTCGCAGATCTGAACTTGATTTCGGAAAATGCCAAGGTGTTGCAGGCTTCGGAAGAACCCAGTCCTCGTGTCTGGAGTTCCATCGCCGCGACTGTAGGGCAATGGCAAGCAGAGATGGATTTGATCTCCAGTGAAGCTCGCTTATTGCAGGCTTCCGAAGAGCCGAGTCCGCGAGTATGGAACTCCATTCAAGCGAATCTCGAACAATGGCAGTCGGAAATGGAATTGGTTTCCACGGAAGCCCGGCAGTTGCAGGATTCCGCGGAACCAAGTCCGAGGGTCTGGAATTCGCTGGAGATTGCGTTGCGGCAAGAGGGACTGATTCGCAAGCCCCATCAAGACCGCCTGGTTATGGCGGGATCGAGGCGTCCATGGGTGTGGGCATGGATGGCTCCGGTGGCCGCAGCATTACTGGTCGTAGGAACCATGATTTACGAACGCGGAGACGCGCCAGTTAAAAAGCGACTTGGCGATTGGCCGCGCTCCATTGGCAGCCGCAACTTTGACCGAAGACCAGCAGATGCTGGAAGCGGTGGCTTCGCGCGCGCCTGCGATGCGCACCGTGTATGAGAACAATCTGCGCAATGTGAATGATTACATCCATGACGCAGAACAGACGGTAAAAGACGATCCGACGGATGAAGAGGCGCAGGAATCGCTGGTCAACGCGTACGCACAGAAGTCGATGCTGTATGAAATGGCTTTAGACCGTTCCCTGCCATAATGGCAGACAGAAGCTGGCAAAGACTAAAAGGGCCAGCGCTTGGGGAGAGAGTCGTATGGAAAGCAACGCGAGAGCGGCGAGGCTGACGGCTGTTTTGATCGTGGCTGCGGCGATCATGGCGGCCGGCGAGACCCGCAAGGAGTTCCACTTTCCTGTGGGAGCGCGGGCAAGTGTTTCCATCACTAATCCCTTTGGCCCAATCTCGGTCAAGCCGGCCCCCGGCACAGACGTGATTGTGACCGCGATTCTGCATTCCGACAAAGTTGAGATCGATCAAAGCCAGAGTGGAGATCGCGTTGACGTGCTTTCCCATCTTCTGCCTGGAGCCGACAGCCACAGCGGCCAAGTGGACTACGAAGTCCAGATTCCTTCTGACGCCAACATAACGCTACATTCAGGCACGGGACCGTTACATGCCGAAAAGCTGCAGGGCGATCTGAACATTGAATGCTCGACGGCGATCGTGGATGTGCGCGACCTGAATAACGCGCATGTGCATGTGCGCACCATGGATGGAGCGGTCACGCTGACTAATGTGCGCGACGCCCATGTGGACATCTCTTCGGTGAACGGACCGGTTTCGCTGGTGGATGTCACCGGACGCTATGTTCAGGTGAATTCGACGTCCGGGGGCATTCGTTATGACGGCGACTTTGGTACCGGCGGCGAATATCTTCTCAGCAGCCACTCAGGGGATATCGATGCCGTGGCTCCTGCCTACGCCTCGATCGATGTCACCGCGCGCTCGATCAAGGGGCAAGTGATCAACGACTTCCCGCTGCAGCCGAAACACACGCCCTTCGCCATCAAAGTAGGGAGTGCCTTCGCAGGTACCATGGGCAAGGCCGCATCGTCGGTCAAGCTGATCTCCTTCAGTGGTAAAATTCACTTCCGAAAACGCTAGAAAACCTTGCCGGACAGGTAGTTAAGCCTGTCCGGAACTCAGGCAGGAATGACTCCTGGACGCGATGCGCACGGTGGAGTGCGGCCGCACGCCATATTTTTGGTCGGCTTCATGGGCGCCGGCAAGAGCAGCGTGGGACAAGCCCTGAGCCAGCGGCTGGGCTGGCCGTTTCATGATCTCGACGAACGGATTCAGCGGCGCGCGGGGCGTTCCATTGAAGAAATCTTTAGAGAGTCGGGTGAAGGCGAGTTTCGCCGCGCCGAGCACGCGGAATTGCGAGCGCTGTTGACGGAACTGGGTTCGTCTGCGGCTGTGGTTGCTTTAGGCGGCGGGGCGTTTGCGCAGAGAGAAAACCTGGAGCTCTTGAAGCAGGCCAGAACCATATTTCTTGACGCCGATGTGGAAGAACTGCGGCGGAGATGCGAGGCGGATGAGGTCGACCGTCCTTTGCTGCGCGATGGAGACCATTTCCGGCGGCTGTATGAATTGCGAAAGGCTAGTTACCTCGGTGCTTCCCTGCACATTGAAACGGGCGGCAAAGACGTAGAAACTGTAGTGGCGGAGATTGAGCGGTGGGTCGAAAGCAGCCCTTAGGGCGAGTTGATCGCAGGGCTGAAGCGCTGTCCACCCAAAAACTTTTCTGGAGAGCAACTTTGAAGTTTAAGCGAATGATGATGGCAAGTGTGCTTCTGCTAATCGCCGGAGCGGCGAGCGCCAAGGAATCACCAGCGCAGGCGGTGGACTCCGGCACGTTCGGCGTGTTCGTCAACGGACAGCGGGTGGCAACCGAGACCTTTTCGGTGCAGCAGGTCGCGGGCGGAAGCGCGGTAACGTCGCAGCTCAAGGCGGAGGGGGCGCCGATCCTGGACAGCGTTCGGAATTGAAGATCTCGGCGGGCGGTGACCTGATCCGTTACGAGTGGCACGACTTGGGCGAGGGAAAATCGGAGTTGTCCGTGGCTCCCAACGATCAGTTCCTGGTAGAGCACATCACGGCGCATGCGGGGGAAAAGCCTTCGGAGCAGCCGTTTTTGATGCCGCAGTCGACCATGGTGCTCGATAACAACTCTTTCGTGCAGCGCGAACTGCTGGCGTGGCGCTATCTGGGATCGAGTTGCAAGCCCGACAACGGGAAGATGCAGTGCCCGACCGCTCCGGCGCTGTTTGGGGTGCTGGTGCCACAGGAGCGCACCTCGATGAGCGTGAGCCTGCAACTGGTGGGTAAGGAGAAAGTGAAGATCAAAGGAGCGGATCGCGATCTGCTGAAGGTAAGTTTGAAGCAGGAAAGCGGCGACTGGATGCTCTACCTCGATGATCAGGACCACTTCAAGCTGATTCGGATTCTGGTTCCGTCGAATAACACCGAGGTTGTGCGGGATTAAGTCCATTGTTGATTGTTGATTTTTGATTGTTGAATGGAAAAGCTTTTGACCGCAGAGGGTGCGCGAACAGCCGCCGAGGACGCTGAGAAGGCACAGGTTACTTCGTGGCACTAGCGGTTGAATATTTTCGCAACAAGCTTCCCGGGGACTAAATTTTTCATCGAAGTTGCGGAGTAAGGGTTGCCGCTCATCGACACAAAAACGACACGGGTTTTGTTTACGGCGCTATTGTTCGTCCTGGCGCTGGGATTCTTCTACGTGGCGCACCGCACTCTGGAGGCTTTCCTGTTCGCGGTGCTGTTTGCTTACCTGGTTGACCCAGCGGTATCCCGTCTGGAAAAACTGATGCATAGCCGCGGGCGAGCGATCGCAGTTATTTACTTTCTGCTGGTCATCCTGCTGGTTACGTTCTTCTTCTTCGTGGGCCCTCAGATTGGGCGGCAGACACAAAAATTGAGCGAGGCGCTCCCGGCACTCATTGAAAAGATCGGCTCTGGGCAGATTGCCGAACAACTCGGCGCCGAGCACGGCTGGAGTAGTGCCGACTCGCCAGCAATTAAAAGCGTTCCTGGTCAATCATCGCCAGGACCTTCTCGACATGGCGCAAAGGGCCGGGATCCGCGTGGCTGAGGTGGCGCAACAGTCGTGGCTGCTGATCGTGGTGCCGATTCTGGCGGCGTTCTTTTTGAAAGACGGCCAGATGTTCAGCCAGGTCGTGCTGTCGTTCGTGAATACGCGTCCACAGCGCGAGTTCATGGAAGGCGTGCTGGGCGATCTGAACCAGATGCTGGCGCATTTTATTCGCGCTCAGTTGACGCTGGCGGCATTGTCGCTCGTGGCCTACATTGCGTTCATGGGAGTGATGCGAGTTCCCTACGCGCTGGTGCTAGGCACGGCGGGCGGCATCATGGAGTTCATTCCCGTGGTGGGTCCACTGGTGGCGGGCTTGCTGATTATGGGGGTGGCTTTGCTGCTGAGCTACAGCCGCTGGCTGGGGCTGCTGATCTTCCTGGTAGCGTGGCGGATGATTCAGGATTATGTGGTGTCTCCCCGCATCATGGGAAAGAGCATGGAACTGCATCCCTTGGCTGCGATTTTTGGAGTGCTGGCGGGGGGAGAGATTGCCGGAGTGTTGGGAGTCTATTTGTCGATTCCGGTGATGGCGAGTTTAAGGATTGTGTTCCGGCGGTGGCGGCTGTATGCGGAGAAGAAGCGGTTCGGACCGTTGAACGAGTATTCGTTTGGGTCGGAGATTAGTCCGCGAGCCTAGGGCTCATCGTATCGCCCTTTATTTACCCTCCGTTTCTTGACGTCATCCTGAGTCCGACAGGGCGAAGGATCTGGCGTGGACTTTTCATGCACTGCACGCCAGATCCCTCTCCCTTCGCTTCTCTCAGGGTCGGGATGACGTCTTCTTAATGAGAGCGTGGTGACGCCCCATTTTCGTCGCTACGCGACTGAGCGGACGGGGGCGCCCGCTCCATGGGCTACGCGCCGGCGGCTGACGCGTCTTCCAATTTGATCCCTCGCAGGAATTCGGCGGCTGTTTCCGGCAGGACTGTGTTGATGAACATCCCGGAGCCCGAGTTCGAAGCCGGCGACGCGGGTCATGCGCGGGATCACGCTCACGTACCAGTGGAAGTACTTCGCGCCGAAACACTCCGAGGGCGCGGTGCGGATGGTGTAGTTGAAGTCGGGATTCTCGAGTCCCATATAGAGCTTGGTGAGTAGGGAGCGCAGGACGTGCGCGAGGTCGTTGATCTCGGCGCCGCTGATGTCTCCGAAGCTGGCCATGTGGCGAAGCGGATAAATATAAGTGGAAAACGGGGTAGCCGAGGCAAAGAGTTCGACGGCGGCAAAGTGAGGCGTGACCATCACGATGCGGGTCTGCTCTTCTAATTCTTCCTGCACCATCTGACAAAACATGCAGTCGCCGTATTCGTCATAATGGCTGAGGGCCTGCTGCAGGCGCTCGCGCACCTGGTGAGAGATGACGGGTGTGGCGACGAGTTGCGAGTGCGGATGCTCGAGGCTGGTCCCGGCATCGCGTCCATGATTCTTAAAGATGGTGAGCTGGGCGATGCGGGGATCGAGGCTAAGCTCGTTGTAGCGGGCCTTGTAGAGGCGCAGCACGTCGGCCACGTGAGCATCGGTCATCTGGGCCATGCAGTGCGAGTGATCGGGAGTCTCGATGATGACGTCGTGCACGCCGAATCCGTTAATGGTGCGGCGGGAGCGGTGGATGGTTCGTGTAGGCTCGAGATCGCGCGCGAGGGCGGCGAAACGGTTGGGCACGACGCGGACCTGCCAGTTTCCGTTCTTGCTCACCGGATAACGCAAGACCTCGGGTGGAGTCTGGCTCTCGTTGCCGGGGCAGAAGGGGCAAGTAGGCACATAAGGGGCGATGACTTTCGCCTCGTGATGCACGACCAGGTCTTCGGGCCGTTTGGCGCGCTCGGTGGCGATGATGACCCACTCTTTGGTGAAAAAGTTCTGGCGTAGTTCTGGCATGGTTACTCCTCAGGTTCTCTATCGGCAGAAATGCCGGGTTCCACAGCACGGAAGGCGCGGGACCGTGCGAGTGCGTCCCGAATCGCTGATGTAAAATTCAAAACACACTCATGGAGAAAAAGATCCCTGTAGGAATTCTGGGCGCGACCGGCATTGTTGGGCAGCGCTTCGTGCAGATGCTGGAGCATCATCCCTGGTTCGAAGTCGCGTGGCTGGCGGCGTCAGACCGGTCGGAAGGCAAGGCATACTCGGAAGCGGCGCGCTGGCGGATGAAGACGGCCATGCCGGCGAAAGCTGCGGGAATGAAGGTGTCTCCAGCGACTCCGGATGGGGCTCCGAAAGTTATTTTTGCGGCGCTCGATGCCGGGATCGCTGCGGAACTCGAGCCGCGTTTTGCAGACGCTGGCTGCGCGGTGATTTCCAATTCGAGCGCGCTGCGTATGAAGAGCGACGTCCCTCTGGTGATTCCCGAAGTCAATCCTGATCACATCAAGCTCGTTGAGTGCCAAGCTTCGAAAAAGAAGTCCGGCGGATTTGTCGTGACCAACTCCAATTGCTCGGCCATGGGACTGGTGCTGGCACTGGCTCCATTGCAGAAGCGCTTTGGCCTGGAGACGGTGATGGCGGTCACCATGCAGGCGGTCAGCGGCGCGGGCTATCCGGGAGTCGCGTCGCTCGACATTCTGGGCAACGTGATTCCGTACATCGCCAAAGAAGAAGAGAAGATGGAAGAGGAGACGCAGAAGCTTCTGGGGCGGATGAAGGGGTCATCGATCGTGCCAGGAGACTTCGCCATGAGCGCGCAGTGCAATCGAGTGGCGGTCGAGGACGGGCATACGGAGTCGGTGTCGGTGAAGTTGCGCAAGAAGGCGGAGGCGAAGGAGATCATCGCGGCGTGGCGGGAATTCCCTCCTGTGCCAGCGGAGTTGAATTTGCCCAGCGCGCCTGAGAAGCCAGTTGAGTATCTGGAGGCAAATGATCGGCCGCAGCCGCGGTTTGATGTGGATGCGGGCGCGGGGATGACGACAACTGTGGGGAGACTGCGTCCCTGCAAAGTGCTGGACTGGAAGTTCACCGTGCTGTCGCATAACACGATTCGCGGAGCGGCTGGAGCGGCGCTGCTGAATGCGGAGTTGCTGAAGGCGCGGGGATATCTGGGATGAACAGCAGACCTCAGGCGCTAAAGCGCGTTCAAGTTTGGCGTAACGGCACGACTGAAGTCGTGCCCTTCCCGATTTTCACCACAGAGGCACAGCGACACAGAGAAAACTTCTGCTTTTTCCAAAGGCGCTGCCGATGATCGTGATGAAATTCGGCGGGACCTCGGTGGAGGATGCGCGCGCCATCGAGCGGGTGCTGTCGATCGTCAAGGCGCGCTTGCCGCAGAAGCCGGTTGTCGTCGTCAGCGCGATGGCGAAAGTTACCGATCAGTTGCTGGCGATGGCGCGGGCGGCGGGGAGCGGTGATCGCGAGACGGCGCTGCAACTTTCTCGGGCTCTGCGCGAACGTCACTATAACGCCGCAGGAGAATTGCTTGGCACCGGAGTCTTCACCCAGTTTCACAGCGAACTGGAAGCGGACTTCGACAGCCTGGATGAACTGCTGCGCGGGATCGCAGCGGTCGGTGAACTGACTCCGCGAACTTCGGACAATGTGGCGTCCAACGGTGAGCTGCTTTCGAGCAAACTGATTGCTGCGGCGTTTTCGGCGCGGGGATTGGACGCGACCATGGTCGACTCACGTGACTGCATTGTCACGGACAATGTCCATATGAGAGCGGCGCCACTTTTCGAAGAAACCAACGAACGGTTGAAAGAGACATTCGCGCCGATGCTCGAACAGGGACGCGTACCGGTGATGGGTGGGTTCATCGCGGCGACCAAGGCGGGAGTGACGACTACGATTGGTCGCGGGGGGTCAGATTTCTCCGCGGCGATTGTGGGAGCCGGATTGGGAGCCGAGCGCATCGAAATATGGACGGACGTAGACGGGATGATGACCACCGATCCCAATATTTGCCGCGATGCGCATCGCATCAAGGTCATCAGCTTTGACGAAGCGGCCGAGTTGGCGTATTTCGGGGCGAAGGTTTTGCATCCTGCGACGGTATTGCCAGCGGTCCAGAAAAATATTCCTGTATACATTTTGAATTCGCGGAATCCAAGTTGTGAGGGAACGCGGATTGCCGCGCGGGCTCCGCATTGCCGGAACAGCTTTAAGGCGATTGCGGTCAAGAAGAGAATTACGATCGTCGACGTAGCGGCACCGCGAATGCTACTGGCGCATGGATTTCTGAAAGCAATTTTTGAGGCATTTGATCGCCACAAGGTTCCGGTCGATGTGGTTTCAACCTCAGAAGTTAGCGTGTCCCTGACCGTGGATTCGAACGAGTCGATTCCCGCGCTGGCCGCCGACTTGGCGAAACTGGCGGATGTGAAATACGAAGGACGAAAAGCAATCGTTTGCTTGGTGGGCGAGAATCTGCGGGAGACGCCGGGAATTGCGGCGCGAGTGTTTGGCGAATTGTCGGATGTGAAGATTCGGATGATTTCGCAAGGAGCGTCGGAGATCAACCTGACGTTTGTAATTGAGGAAGACGATGTGCCAGGAGTGATCCAGCGGCTGCATAAGACGTTTTTCTCGGAGTTGGATCCGGCGGTGTTTGCGTAGAAGATCAAACCGCAAAGGACGCTAAGAGCGCGAAGAAAATCGAATGAACATTTGCGTTTTAGGTCGGGGAAAGACTGGGTCGCTCGTCGCTTCGGTGGCCGAGCATCGGGGGCACACGGTGCGCGTGCTCCATGCCGGATCGAATGCCAAGGCTGCCGGGTTGACTCCGGAGTCTTTGCAAGAGGTTGATGTCGTCGTCGATTTCACGACTCCCCACGCGGTCCTGCAAAATATTGAAGCCTGCGTGAACTGCGGCAAGAATATGGTTGTGGGCACGACCGGGTGGTATGACGAGATTCCTGCAGTCCGGCGCTTGGTCGAAAAGAAGGGCACGGGATTTGTCTATGCGGCGAACTTCTCCGTGGGCGTGAATCTGTTTTTTGAAGTCGCGCAAACGGCGGCGGCGGCGCTCGAGCATCAGTATTTTGGACAGATCTTCGAACGGCATCACGCGCAGAAAAAAGATGCCCCTTCGGGCACGGCAATCGCATTGCAGAAGGCAATCGCCTCGGCGTCGGGCACGGAACTGGAGATCACCTCGTTCCGCGAGGGTGAAGTGGTGGGCCTGCACGAACTTACGCTGGATTCTCCCAACGATACGATTTACCTGTGTCACGACGCGAAATCGCGGCGAGGGTTCGCCGACGGCGCGGTGCGGGCGGCCGAGTGGCTGGCCGGCAAGCAGGGATTCTTTGATTTTAAGGACGTATGGAAACAGCTGCCCTAAAGCCTTAACCAAAACCGCAGAGGACGCGGGGTACGCAGAGTCTTCGCTTCATTGAACCCTGCGTCCTCAGCGTCCTCCGCGGTTTTCATTGAGCCTCGCTTCGTTTGGCGACCGGTCTAGCCACGAAACCCGATTTTGCAGCTTTGGCGGTTCGCGTTATCTTTAACCATATGCAACTCCGTGGATGCGGTACCGCTCTGGTCACTCCGTTTCGCCAGGACGAAACGATCGATGAAACCGCCTTGCGTAATCTCGTCAACTGGCAGATCGAATCGGGCATCGATTTTCTTGTGCCCTGCGGGACCACCGGTGAGACTCCGACGCTTTCGCACGAAGAATGGCGGCGGGTGATTGAGATTACGATTGAAGTCGGCGCTGGACGAGTGCCGATTCTCGCGGGCGCGACCTCGAATGCGACGCACGACGCGGTAGCGAAGGCGAAGGAAGTTGGCGGCGATCCCGGGAGTCGACGCTGTGCTTTACGGCCTCCCCTTATTACAACAAGCCGACACAAGAGGGCCAGTACCGCCACTTCCGCGCGATTGCCGAGGCCATCGACAAGCCCATCATTCTTTACAACGTGCCGGGGCGCACCAGCACCAACCTTGAGCCGTCAACGGTGGCGCGGCTGGCGGCGGTGCCGAATATCGCGGGGGTGAAAGAGGCCAGCGGGAACATCGTCGCAGATCGCGGAAGTCTGCAATGTCGTTCCGGAGAATTTCCTGGTGTTTTCTGGCGACGATGCCATCACGCTTCCGGTAATCGCACTCGGAGGAGTTGGAATTATTTCGGTGGCGTCGAACGAAATTCCGCACGAGATGGCGGAAATGACAAGGGCTGCTTTAAATAATGACTGGAAGGCGGCGCGGCGTATCCATCGTAAATATCTGACGTTGATGCAGACGAATTTCATCGAGTCGAGCCCGCTGCCGGTGAAGGCCGTGCTGGCGATGATGGGGAAAATTGAAGAAGTCTATCGTCTTCCCCTGCTGCCGATGCGCCGGGACACGCGCTCACGTTTGCAGAAAGTGGCGATGGAAGCTGGAGTGGTTTCGAAAGCGATGGCTCCAGCGGCCGATGCGGTTGACTTCTACATCTACGAAAACTGGTTGGCGGGCCCGCATAAGATCGTGCTGCACCGCTCCAGTTGCGGGCAATGCAACCATGGCAAGGGACGTCCCGCGGGCCACGATGCCAACCATGCGCGCTGGCATGGACCGTTCACGACACTTTCTGAAGCGCGCGATTCCGCTCATACCATGGCTGGAGTTTTGATTCGCAGCGAATGTAAATGCATCTAGCAGTACCGAGTATCTAGTACCGTGTACCGAGTTAAAGGCAACGCTTCATCTGCAACGGTTTTACTCGGTACTGGGTACTCGGTACTCTAAACTCTTATGTCCTCCCTCCAATCTGCGATTGAACGGCTTGCCAATCTGGGCGAAGTGGAGCGCGATCCTGCGGCGCGCCAGACTTTTCATGGACTTTCGCGATGAATTGACCCAGGGCAAGATTCGCGCCGCGGAGAAAGTCGACGGTCAATGGATCGTAAACACCTGGGTGAAACAGGGGATCCTGCTCGGATTTCGTCTTGGCGAATTGAGCGAGATGGCGCAGGATGCGAGCCTTTCGTTCGTCGACAAAGACACCTTCCCTGCCCGGCGGTTCACGGTTCGTGACCGGGTGCGCGTGGTGCCCGGAGGCTCGTCGGTACGGGTGGGCGCTTACGTCGCACCTACCGTGATCTGCATGCCCCCGATGTTTATCAATGTGGGCGCGTATGTGGACGAGGGCACGATGGTGGATTCGCATGCCCTGGTCGGATCGTGCGCGCAGGTGGGTAAGCGCGTACATCTCAGTGCGGCGGCGCAGATTGGCGGCGTGCTCGAACCGGTGAATGCGGCTCCGGTTGTCATTGAAGATGACGTGTTGGTCGGGGGGAATTGCGGCGTTTACGAAGGCACGCTGGTGCGGACACGGGCGGTGCTAGGAGCAGGAACGATTCTGACGCGCTCGACGCCGCTCTACGATCTGGTGCGAGGCGAGGTGTATCGAGCGACGGCGGAGAAACCGTTGGAAGTCCCCGAAGGCGCGGTAGTAGTGCCGGGATCGCGAGCGGTGAAGAAGGGTCCCGCTTGGAATCTGTCGCTTTATACGCCGGTCATTGTGAAGTATCGCGATGAGAAGACGGATCAGGGGACGGAGTTGGAGGAGTGGTTGCGGTAGGTTGTGCGAGTGGAAAAGCAAATCCTTCAACAAGTTTGTCATTCCGAAGCGAGGAATCTGCTTTCGCCAGCGGTGACTGTGCGCGTGGGGAAAGCAGATTCCTCCCTCCGGTCGGAATGACAATGTAGTTACCGAGGCGTTCGAGCCATCAGATGGTGACCGTCAGCTCATTGCCCGAGACGGCGACTTCGATCTGGGCCAACTTTTCCGCGATCGCGTCGGCGGACTTCAGTTCTTCGGCGGGGAACGTGGTAGGCAGGGCGATGGCTTTCATACCTCCGGCGTGCGCGGCCTCGATGCCGAACGGGGCATCTTCGATGACAAGGCAGTCCTGCGGTTTCATTCCTAGAAGTTCTGCGCCCTTCAAATAAGGCTCCGGATGGGGCTTGCCTTGCACGACGTCGTCGGCAGATACGAGAACCTTCGGGATGGGCAAGTTGGCCAAGTGCAGGCGAGATGTTGCCAGCCGGCGAGTGCCTGAAGTCACGACACACCAGCGGCCGTCCGGAATAGAACGCAGGAGATCCGCGGCTCCTGGCATTACCTCGACGCCTTCAAGGTCAGCCGCTTCACGGGCCTCGAGTCTCACGGTTTCTTTTTCCGCATCGAGATGCGGCGCGAGTATCCGGATGACTTCGATGCTGCGGCGGCCGTGCGCAATCGAGACCGTTTGATCGGGATCGATGGAGTGCTCCTCGGCCCAGAGGCGCCACTGGCGGGTTACCGAGCGAGTGGAGTCGACGAGGACTCCGTCGAGATCGAAAAGAATGGCTGCACAATGGAAAGTAGGCATGAATGGTGTCAGGAAGTCAGGCGCTGGGAAGAGGCTTCCGCTGTGGCTATCTTGTAGCGCATCTCAAGATGGCGTTGTCGGAAGTGGGCTTGGGCGCGCTGGCCCCAGGCGCGCACGAAGTAATAGTTCAGTCCCGCGCCGATGATGGAACTGGCAACAGGAATGAGGCGTCCCGACCACTTTTCGACAACCTCGGCGCTGGCCTGGGCGGCGATGCGTTGAATCACACGGGGCACAAACCGGTTGACTACTTCCTTTTCGAGAAGTTCGCGGCTGATATCGACTCCGGCGGCGCTGGCGGCGGCAATCCATAGCTCAGCCGTTTCTTCTTCGGTGGTGAACTCGAATCCGTAGAGCAAGCTGAGTTTCTGAATGGTGCGCAGCGTAATGGCCGAGAGAATGCCGAGATCGGGGACGATGGTGGCGAGGCCACCGATGCCGAAGCCCGCGCCTTCGGCGGCGGCCACTTTCATGCCGCTGCGAATCACGCGATGGGCGAGATCGTCGAGCGTGTTCAGTTCCACGGAAAAGACGCCCTTGAACGTGGTGATGGGTAACCCGTAGGCGGCGCGCATTTGCAGCAAGAAACGCGAGGGATCGACCCTCACGGTTTCGTAGGCGTGCTGAAAGCCGCGGCGCAGTCCGCTCTCGATACGCTTGCGCAGCCAGGATTTTCGGGTCAGATCGGGCATCTCTCTAGACCATAACGCAGATGGGTGGCGGATCGCTAGTGCGGCAAGCGGTCGCCGGTCGCTGGTGGCCGGTCACCGGGCGCGTAGCGAGTTCTCACACAGGCTCGACCGCCTTCCGCTCGGTACTGGGTACTCGGTACTGGGTACTAACACTGTGCTAGCATCATCTTTCTCAATGCCAACTGGAAAATTGCATATCGTACCGCTGGGCGGACTGGGCGAGTTTGGGATGAACTGCATGGCGGTCCGTTGGGGCGATGACATCATCGTCGTCGACGCCGGCCTGATGTTCCCCGAAGCGGAATTACTCGGTGTGGACATCGTCGTCCCTGACATCACCTACCTTACCGACAATCGCAGCAAGGTCAAGGGCATCGTCCTCACCCACGGCCACGAAGATCATATCGGCGCGCTGCCGTGGATTCTCTCGGAGCTCAACGTTCCGGTGTGGGGCACTGAGTTTACGCTGGCCTACGTGGAAGATAAGTTGGACGAGCACGGATTGCTTGACGACGCCGAACTGAACGAGATTCGCCCCAATGAGCGCTTCAAGATCGGTCCGTTCACGATTCATCCCATACAGGTGACGCACAGCTTGGTGGATTGCGTGGCGCTGGCCATTCATACGCCATTGGGAGTACTGATTCATACCGGTGACTTCAAGGTCGATCCAACACCAACTGACAACAAGCTTTTCGATCTGCACTCGTTCGCGGAATACGGGAAAGAAGGCGTGCTGGCGCTGTTTCAGGATTCGACCAACGTCGAGCGCAAGGGCTATACCCCCAGCGAGCGCGCGGTGCGGCGGAAGTTTGACGAAGTGTTTGCGCGCACCCAGCGGCGCTTGTTTATCTCGTGCTTCTCGTCTTCGATTCACCGCATCAAGCTGGCGACTGAGCTGGCGTTCGAGCATGGACGCAAGATCGCATTTATCGGCCGCTCGATGAACAGTTCGGCGGAGATTGCCGAGGATCTGGGCTACCTCGAGATCCCCGAGGGATTGCTGATTCATCCCGGGGAGATGAAAAATTTCCCGCCGGAAAAAGTTTGCGTGATGATCAGCGGCACGCAGGGCGAGCCGATGTCGGCACTGTCGCGCGCGGCAGTCGACAATCACAAGCATGCGAAGATCGAGAAGGGCGACACCGTGGTGCTGTCGTCGCGCATCATTCCGGGAAACGAAAAGGCGATTTACCGGATGATCGACCATCTGTTCCGCCGCGAAGCGCACGTGATTTACGAAGACGGGACTTCGCCGCCGATCCACGTCAGCGGACACGCCAGCCAGGAAGAGCTCAAGCTGATCATCAATCTGGTCAAGCCGAAGTACTTTATTCCGGTACACGGCGAATATCGGCAACTGAAGCTGCATGCGGAGTTGGCGGGAAGTATGCACAACTCGGTCGGGAACGTGATTCTGATCGAGAGCGGCGACGTGCTCGAGTTCGACGAGTTGGGTGCACGCAAAGTGGGGCGCGTCAACGTCGGGCGGGTGTGCATCGACTCCGGCAACCGAACGGATGTAGTCGAGGATCTGATCATCAAAGACCGGCGGCATCTGAGCGAGGATGGCATCGTGCTGCCGATTATCGCGATCAACAAGCTGACCGGGCGGGTGGAGACGACTCCAGAGATCGTAACCCGCGGCTTCTCTCCCGGCGAAGACGGCTTCATGGATGGAGCCAAACAGGTCGTCACACAGACGCTCGATGTGTCGAGTGAAGAAGAGAAAGCAGATTACGGCGTGATCAAGGAAAAGATTCGCGCGGATTTGAAGCGCTACATTTCCAAGAGCACGCAGAAGCGTCCGCTAATCATGCCGGTGATTTTGGAGATTTGACGATCATTAGCCTTGATGACATTCAGCAAGCCCGCAAGCGTTTAGACGGCATTGCCGTCCGCACTACGCTCATTTCTTTTCCGCTCACCGGGGATGACCGCCAGCTTTTCCTCAAGCCTGAAAATCTTCAGCCGATTGGCGCGTTTAAATTGCGCGGCGCTTACAACAAGATTGCATCGCTAACGGACGGTGAGCGGCGGCGCGGAGTGATTTCCTATTCCAGCGGCAATCATGCGCAGGGCGTAGCTTACGCGGCGCGGGCCATGGGCGTGAAAGCCGTGATTGTGATGCCAGGCAATGCGCCGGGGATCAAACGTGAGGCCACAGCGGCGATGGGAGCGGAGATTGTGCTGGTCGGCCCCGGCAGTGAAGAGCGCAGGATCAAGGCCGAGGAACTGGCTGCAACACATGGCTATGTGATTGTGCCTCCTTATAACGACGAGCAGATCATTGCTGGTCAGGGCACGATGGGCCTCGAGATTCTGGAAGACCTGCCCGGGGTCGAGACGGTGATTGTTCCGGTGGGCGGCGGCGGAATGATCAGCGGAGTAGCCACTGCGGTCAAGCTGTCTAATCCTAGCGTGAAGGTGATTGGTGCGGAGCCTGCGCTGGCGGGGGATGCGCAAGCCAGTCTACGTGCCGGAAAGATCGTTGAATTCCCTGCCGACCAGGTGACCCGGACACTGGCCGACGGGCTGCGCACACAGAGCATCGGTCCCATCAACTTCGAACATATTCGCAAGTATGTGGACGACATTGTTACGGTGAGCGAGGACGAAATTCGCGAGGCCATGCGGCGATTGGCTCAGAATCCCAAGACCGTGGCGGAGCCCAGCGGCGCAGTGGCGACGGCTGCATTTTTGTTTCATCGCGCGGAGTTGCCTCAGACAAAGATCAATGCCGCGGTGATCAGCGGGGGGAACATTGATCCGCAGATGTTGCGGGAGATCGCTGGGTGAGGTATGGGTCCCCTATCCCACCTTTGTCGCAAAATACGCGACAAAGATGGTGCACCCTCGGTTGTGGTGGTACCAGAGCGCATCCAACATGGGAATGAGAGTGCTCAGAGCGATTCAGCTTGTGGTCATGTTGGGACTGCTTCTCGCAGCGGCGGTGGCCGCGGATTATCAGCGCGGTGCCATGATTCGTTTTGCGCGCATTTATCTGACTCCCGACAGTAATTCTTCTGTGCTGGGCTCAATCGATCGCGGGCGGGACCTGGTCATTCTTGAGACCACGCCAGGATGGGTCCACGTGACAGCCAACCTTAATGAAGTGAAGACAGTGACGGGTTGGATCGTCGACAAGGGCGTGATCCGGGCCGCGCAACCGGACGGCGATCGCGTTCTGTATGGCGAAGCGGTCGATTCCGAAGATCAAGCCAGCCGCGCCCATGGCCGCAACAACGCGGCGCAGGACGCCATGCATCTTTACTATTGCGTCGCTGAATACTTTCCCCAATCACCGTTCGCGGGCGAAGCCATGTACCGGGCTGCGGACATTCGCTGGCAGATCGAGAAATCAGATATCAGCACACGCCCCTCGGCGAAGGAAAAGGAAGCCTATCTGCGCGAAGGCATGAACGAGCAGTTCATGAAAGAAGTTATCAAGAAATTCCCGGGGACCAAGTGGGCCGATCTCGCGGCGTTTCACCTGATCGAGAACAAGCTGTGCGGAGACTGGCAGGGAGACCCGAAGTGTCCAGCGAAGGAAGCGGATTATTACGAGAAGTATGTCAATGATCACCCACAGTCTCCAGCGGCCGCCGAGGCCCTCTATGACGCGGCTTGGCGGTACGCGGCTCTGATCGAGATGTACAAGACCGACGAACAGCTCAAGAAGTCGGAGGAGTCCAAAGGTAAGGCCATCGCAATTGCGCAGAGGGTCGCCAGCCAGTATCCGCAGTCGGATTGGGGCGCGCGGGCACAGCGGTTGTTGTTTCTGATCGGTCAGGGCGTACCAACTTATGGGAATAGTATCGAGTAGACACTTCCTGAAGGCGATCCGCTCCACCACCGTGACACTTTCTGCTCCTACTCTTTTCTGCGATACTTTCTCACTCACCCTTTGGAGGAAGCTTGAACGATTACCTGCTTTCTGTGGTGCTGGGAATTATCGAAGGCCTAACCGAATTTCTTCCCGTCAGTTCGACAGCGCATTTGCGCATCGCGGAATCGCTACTGCATATCAATCTGGGCGATGGGTATTGGAAGATGTACACCATCGTCATCCAACTGGGCGCGATTCTGTGCCTGCCAATCTATTTCCGCGAGCGCATTGCCAAATTCCTCTCGACCTTTCCCAAGGGTGAAAATGGCGACCGCACCATCTTTACGCATCCTCTGAGTTTGGTGATGATTGCGTTTGTGGTGACCGCAGTGCCGGCGTTCTTGTTGACCAAAGTGATTGGAAAACACCTTGAGGACCTCACCATCATCGGAACTTCCCTTCTGGTGGGCGGCGTCATCATGTGGATTGTGGACGCGATGAATGCGAAGTGGGAAGCGGCTGGCCCGGGCGCCACAGGCAGCCGCATTCATACCTGGAAGATGGAAGCGATGAGTCTGGGGCAAGCGATCTGGATCGGCTTCTGCCAGATCTTCTCGGCGGTGTTTCCGGGAACGTCACGATCGATGTCAACTATCGCCGGAGGGCAACTGGCGGGAATGTCGCGGGCGTCGGCGCTGGAATTCTCTTTCTTCCTGTCGATCCCGACCATGGTGGTGGCGACCCTCTACGATCTGCTGAAATCCTTGCGTGGCAAAGGCGAGGCGAATCCGATTGGCGTGGCTCAGATCGACACGCATGGGTGGATTGTGCTGGCGATTGGTTTCGTGGTGTCGTTTATCGTGGCCTATGGGTCGGTGGCTTGGTTCATGGCTTGGGTGCGAAAGCGCGGATTTGTGCCATTCGCGATCTATCGAATCATTCTCGGGATTGTGGTGCTGGCATTTTTGGCTCGAGCGGCGGGATAGTTCCTTTCCTACACTGCCTTTGCTGTTGGCTAGTGTGACTTGGATTCGGGCTTTTTTGCGTCCTCGCTAGACGCGGGCGAGGGCGCCCGCGCCAGATTGGTTCCCGTCCCTACGTCATTGATTTCAAGGCAGTAGCTAACTCGACAACTTTCGCCATTGTCGGACTGCCCGGTTCTTGGCATAATCATTGGGCTCTGGCCTAGTTCTGTCACCGGGCGGGATTTTTTGTCTTGCCTGGCGCGAACAGCCAAATGAGGTATCTCAATCAGATTTTTGCCCCGACCAGTAACCGTCGGCTCAATGAGCTGATCGGATTCCTGTTGTGCGTCTCCGCGCTCCTTCTTTTCCTCGCGCTGGTTTCCTATTCGCCCCTCGATCCGTCTCTGAACAGCGCCTCGGTATTGACCGGCTCTCGTGTTGCCCGCAACTGGATCGGCGTCGTGGGCGCGATGATTGCCGATCTGGCGTTGCAGGGCTTCGGAATCGGAGCTTTTCTACTCCCCGTCTTCCCTGCTGTGCTTGGCCTGCGCTGGTTCCGCTCCCGCAAGGTCGCTTCGCCCTTAGCCAAGACTTTGGGCGGAGTCTGGCTGATCATTTTTGTGCCCGCTTTGCTGGCGCTGCTACCTGGTCACGTACGCTGGATGGGCGCGGTTCCCATGGAAGGTTTGGTGGGACGCGTCGTGGGCGATGTGCTCATCCACTACTTCAATCTGGCCGGTGCCTATATTGTCTGCGCCAGCGTCCTCGCCGTAGCGCTTTATCTTTCCACGGCATTCTCGTTCTCATCGCTTAGGCTTTGGGCTCTCACTCGCTTTGCGTTTGTGGTGGCTTTGTGGAACCGCTACCAAGACTGGCAGGCAGAGCGCGCCAAGAACCGCATGCAGAAGGATCTGGAGAAGCGCCGCGCTTCGAAGCCCACGATTACGACGCAAATGGTTCCGGCACGGCCTGCGCCGCCTCAACAGCGCGTCGCGGAGCCTGTGCGCACCACGGGGATCGACCGCATGGCTGCGGAAGAGCAGGAACAGATAGCGCCGCAGCGAGTGCTGCCACCTCAACCAGCCGCGGTTGCTCCAGAGGTTGAAGTCACGGAACGTGCTGATGGCGGAAGCAAGGCCAAGACGACCCTTCCCCGTATTGCTGGAGGCTTCAAACTACCTCCCAGCAGCCTGCTGCATAGGTCTGATGAACAGCAAACAATCGATGCCAACGAACTCAAGTCCCTGGCGCAGGTGTTAACGGAGAAGTATTCCGAGTTCGACGTCCATGGACAGATCACGCAGATCAATCCAGGACCGGTCGTTACCACGTTCGAGTTCAAGCCCGAAGCTGGAATCAAGTACAGCCGCATCACCAATCTGACCGATGATCTTTGCCTGGCGCTGAAAGCCGAAAGCATTCTGATCGAGCGTATGGCCGGCAAGTCGACGGTCGGCATCCAGGTGCCGAACCGCGAGCGCGAGATCATCTGGTTGCGCGAGAACATCGAGTCACAGGAATTCATAGGCACGAAGTCGAAGCTCACGCTGGCTCTTGGCAAAGATATCAACGGCCGTATTGTGACGGCCGATCTCGCGGGAATGCCGCATCTATTAATCGCCGGTTCCACGGGAGCCGGCAAAAGCGTGGCCATCAACGCCATGATCATGTCGATTCTGTACAAGTCGACTCCTGATCAAGTGCGGTTGATTCTGGTCGATCCCAAGCGGCTCGAACTCGGTAATTACGAAGGCGTACCGCATCTGTTTACGCCTATCATTACCGAACCAAAGTTGGCGGCCAATGCTCTGCGTAATGCCGTCCGCGAAATGGAACGCCGGCTGAAATTGCTGGCAGAGAAGGGCGTCCGCAACATCGATCAGTACAACAAGCTTTTCGATGACGAACCCACGCCCAGCCTCTTCGATGAAAAAGCGGATGAGGGACCAATTCCCTACATCGTGATCATCATTGACGAGTTGGCCGACTTGATGATGCTCGATTCGGGCAACGTGGAAGAATCAGTGACCCGGCTGGCGCAGATGGCGCGCGCCGTGGGCATTCACCTGGTGCTGGCGACGCAACGCCCGTCGGTCGATGTCATCACCGGCCTTATCAAGGCAAACTTCCCGGCGCGCATTTCGTTCCGGGTGGCGACGAAGGTTGACTCGCGCACGATCCTTGACGCCAACGGCGCGGAGGCGCTGCTTGGGAAGGGCGACATGCTGTATCTACCTTCGGGATCCGCTCGCGTACATCGTCTGCACGCGCCCTTTGTTACCGAGAAGGAAATCGCGGCGGTTGTCGAGTTCTGGCGCTCGCAGGGCACAGCACAGTACGAAGAGAAATTCCTGCAGGCTCCGAAGGAAGAGCGCGAGGGTCTGGAAGCGGGCGGCGAGGATGGCGAGGAGAACAACGATCCTCTCTACAACGATGCCGTGCGCCTGGTGGTCGAGTTCGGCAAGGCTTCGACTTCCCTGCTGCAGCGTCGCCTGCGCATCGGCTACGGCCGCGCCGCGCACCTGATTGACATGATGGAGCGAGATGGAATTGTCGGCGCCGCGGACGGTCCCAAGCCGCGCGAAGTGCTCAAACGACCCGACTGGATCAGCGAAGTCGAAGAGTCGATGCGGTAACCCGCACCTCCGTTCATTCGTCACAGAAGACACTTTGGATTCTCCCGTTATACTGTTCCCTTGCCCTCCCCCATCAATCTCCTCGAACCGCTGCGCCGCTACTGGGGGTATGACTCCTTCCGGCCAATGCAGGAGCGCATTGTCGCCAGCTTGCTGGGAGGGCACGATGCCTGTGTCGTTATGCCGACTGGTGGGGGCAAGTCGCTCTGCTACCAGCTACCTGCCGTAGTTTCCGACAAGACCACTATCGTCATCTCGCCGTTGATCGCGCTGATGCAGGATCAAGTGGTTCAACTCGGACAGATGGGAATTCCCGCCGCGCTTTTGAACAGCACGTTGGACAGTGGCGAACAATCTCGAGTCATGCGCCAGGCACGCGCCGGACAGTACAGGCTGCTCTACCTCTCTCCAGAGCGATTGGCACGTGCCGACACTATCGGATGGCTGCAACAAGTGCCCGTGGCCTTCTTCGCCATCGACGAGGCGCATTGCATCTCAGAGTGGGGACACGAATTCCGTCCCGAATACCGGCAGTTGAGCCGCTTGCGAACGCATTTTCCTGACTGTCCGATTGCGGCCTTCACTGCCAGCGCCACGCGGCAAGTACGTCACGACATCCTTCATCAACTGCAGTTAAGAAATGCCGATAAGTACATTGCCAGCTTTCATCGCTCGAACCTGCGTTACGTGGTAAAGCAGTCGGATTCGGTCTCACAACCGCAATTGCTCGAGAGGGCTCTGCGAAACTACTCCGAAGGCAATGTGATTGTTTACTCGCCTACTATCGCGCGCGTGGAAGAAACCGTGGATGCGTTAGAGGAGCAAGGCATTCCGGCAGTGGCATATCACGGAAAGATGGACGCCGACGAGCGCCGCCGCAACCAGGAGCGCTGGATGTCGGACGAAGTGCGCGTCCTGGTGGGCACGATAGCCTTTGGACTGGGCATCAACAAAGCCTCAGTGCGTGCGGTCATCCATCTTTCGCTGCCGAAATCGGTGGAACAGTATTACCAGGAGGCTGGCCGTGCAGGGCGCGACGGCAAACCCGCGGATTGCATTCTGCTTTGGCAGAAACGCGATACCGCGCTGCTAGCCCACTTCATCAGTGAAATCACCGATCCGGCGGAAACCGATCGCGCATGGCGGCGGTATCGTGAAGTCCGCGAGTTTGCCGAATCGCCAAAGTGCCGGCATCGACAAATCTGTCTGCATTTTGGCGAGACTCCGAAGTGGGCCACATGTAACGCATGCGATGTCTGCGGTTCGTCTCCGGAATGGCTGGCAGTGCCGACGCAAACTACCCGGCGTCTGCGGACTCGGGTCACGTTGAATCCCGAGGTGGTCGCGCGGACCCAGGCACTGGAGCCAGGCGCGCCTGATCCGCTCGCGGAGTTGCGCGACTATCTGCGGCAGTGGCGGCGCAACATCGCCAAGGAGCAAGGCGTCGCAGCGTTCATCGTGATGCACGACACTTCGCTCGAACAGATCTGCCTGTCGCCGCCCAAGACTCTTTCCGACATTCTCAGCATCAGTGGCTTCGGACAACGCAAAGTTGAGATGTACGGAACGCAATTGCTGCAAGCACTGGCGGACTTCCGCGATGGCGCCAGGGCATCTGCTTCACCGGAGCGCAAGATTGCGCCTGCGGTGGAAACCGTCCGCCTGCTTCAGGAAGGGCGCAGCTTCGAAGAGATCGCCAAGCTGCGTGGACGGCAAGTCTCGACTATTGTCAGCACGGTTGCGACTCTGGTGGAGAGCGGCGATTTGGCATTTTTTCCGAAGTGGATCACCGCCGAGAAGCAGTCGTTGATTGAAGCGGCCTGCGTTCGCGTGGGACTGCAGGCGCTGCGTCCCCTCAAGGATGCGCTTCCCGAGGAGATTACTTTTGAAGACATCAAGCTAGTCGTTGCCAGGCTACGTTGGGAGGCGGCTTCGAAGCAGTCCGCTCCGAAGACCGCCTGATTGTCGCCATAATCGTGCGCCCGCTTCTGTAGTAGAATCGCGCCACTTCTGGGGCGCGTCGCTCAGAGTCGCTAATATCCACTTGGACGAGATCCTCTTCTACGGCGGCATCGTCGTTATCGTGCTGTTTAGCCCCTGGATTTTTCTCTGGCGCAGCCACCGCAAACGCGTTCGCCAGCGCCAGGAAGATCAGGAGCGCTGGGGACAACTGACCGAAAGAATTTTCTCTCTTGAGCAGACAGTTCAGCGTCTGAAGGACGGGGTTGCGCCCGCATCCGCTCCGCAGGCTCCGAAGGTTGAGAGTGCACCGTTTCCATCGGTTGCTCCGCCGGCTAAGCCACCTGTCGCGCCAGAAGTTTCTCAACCTTCAGTCGTGGTAGAGGAAGAGGTCAGGCCCGCGCCGCCGCCGCCGTCATCCCCATCGCGATTTCTCCGCAGCCGACGCAAGCTCCGCCGTCTCTGAAGACCGAGGAGCCTAAGTTCTCGTTTACCGAGCGCTACAAGGCAGCCCTGAATGTGGAAGAAGCTCTGGGAACGAACTGGCTTAACAAGCTCGGCATTGGTCTGCTCGTCATAGGAGTCGCATTTTTCCTCGCGTTTCAACTGAAGACGCTGGGTCCAGGGGGAAAAGTCTTAGTCGGATACGTAACCAGCGTCATTCTCTTGGGCGCCGGAATCTGGTTTGAGAGAAATCATCGTTACCAAATTCTGGCGCGCGCGGGCGTAGGTGGAGGTTGGGCACTCCTCTTCTTTACGACCTACGCGATGTACCACGTGCCTGCGGCGCACGTGCTCTCGTCCCAGGCGCTTGATCTTGTCTTGATGCTGCTCGTCGCCGCCGCGATGGTGTGGCATACGCTGCGCTATCGCTCACAGGTGGTCACAGGGCTAGCGTTTCTGTTGGCGTTTCTGACGGTCACGATCAGTCACTCCAACGTGTACAGCCTGTCGGCGGGCGGCGTGCTCGCTCTCGGATTGGTCATCATTGTCGGACGGATGCAGTGGTTCGAACTGGAACTTTTCGGCATCCTCGCCAGCTATCTGAATCACTATCTGTGGCTGCGGCCGATAATCGAGCCAATGCAGGGACACCGACGTCCTTTCCCTGAGTTTGCCGCGAGCGCTGGTTTGCTCTCTCTCTACTGGGTCATCTTTCGCATCTCGTATGTGTTCCGAAAGCCGGGGAATGCACGGCAAGAACACATTTCCAGTGCAGCAGCGGTGCTGAACACTCTCCTACTGCTGCTTCTGTTTAAGTATCAATCGACGCATCCCGAATGGGCTTTCTGGGCGTTGTTGACAGTTGGAGCCATTGAAACTCTGCTGGGCCAACTGCCCATCACTCGCCGGCGGCGCAGCGCGGTGATTGTTCTCTCGACACTGGGCGTCATTCTGCTTCTCGCAGCGTTTCCGTTCCGCTATTCCGGAAGCAATCTTTCTGTGCTGTGGCTACTCGAGGCGCAAGCCTTGCTGCTGATTGGAGTCTGGAATCGAGAGGTCATCTTCCGGCGGCTGGGACTGCTTGCCTCCGCGTTGACCGCCGGCCAGATGATCAGCGTAAACGCCGCACGCGTGCTCGGCATGCGTATGGACGGAGGCGACGTTCGAAGCGATTTTCCGTTGGCGATGATCTTTGGAATTGCCGCCGCGCTTTTCTACGGCGATGCTCACTGGGTCGCGCGCCGCTGGAACGCAATGTTCTTCCACGATGTCGACAAGCGGCTCACACGCCCCCTCTCTTACATCGCTGCTCTGATGGCTGCCATCGGGCTCTGGATCGCGTTTCCGGAAGCCTGGACTGCCGTGGCGTGGTGCGTTTTCGGGTTGGCTCTGGCCATTGCTGGCCGCCGGTTCACAATCCCAGAACTTACATATCAAGCCTACGCTGTCGGAGCTGCCGCAGTGGTTCGCGTGTTTGCCATCAATCTGGAGACGACCTCCACTCTGCATCAGGTTTCGATTCGCCTGCTGAGTATAGGAGGGGTTGCGCTATTGCTTTATGCGACCGCATGGTCAACGCGTGGAGAATCGGACGAACGGCAAGTCGGTCCTTACTTCTCCGATTGGCGTCTTGTGGTTCGCGATGCTTACACCTGGGTAGCGTCGTTTCTCTTGGCGTTGTTGGCCTGGTACGAGTTGCGTCCCGTGGGCGTTGCCGTCGCCTGGGCGATCGGCGGCTTACTTTTGTTCGAGCTTGGCCTGACTTGCAAGTCTCGCGCCTTGCGGCTGCAAGGTTATGTCGCGTTCCTGGCCAGCTTTGCGCGAATTTTCTTCGTGAACCTCAACGCCTCCGGATTTCCAGGTGAAGTGAGCCCCCGCGTCTACACGCTCATTCCGCTGGTCTTCGCGTACTACTACGTCTACTGGCGGTTGAGCCAATCAGAGTCTGAGATTACGAGGGTGGAGAGCAAACTGCATGTGGCGGAGATTTCCAGCTATCTGGGCACAATCACAATTGCCGCTCTGGCGCGCTTTGAACTCGAAGCGGATTGGGTGGCCGCTGCGTGGGCAGCTCTGGCGGTCGTACTGTTGGCCATTGCATGGAGAAGCCTCCGTCGCGTGTTCCTGCACCAGTCTCTCTTGCTGGCTTTCGGTGTCGGCTTCCGGGCGGGTCTGCACAATTTCTATCAACGAAGTTATTTCCCCGCTCCGTTCTGGGATAGCCGTCTGGTCTGCGTGGGCGTTGCGATCACGTTGCTCTTCGTGGCTCTACCGGTTGCCATGCGGCTTCGCATCAAGGGAGACATTGAAGCGGACAGCGTGTTGAAACGACTGCTTCACGTTTTGGACCATCGCCCCGAACAGGTCTTTTTCTTTATCGCCGTCGCACTCCTAACGGTTCTGTTAGCGCTTGAAATGAGGCACGGCATGGTCACGCTGTCGTGGGGCATCGAAGGAGTCGCGGTGTTTTTATTAGCGCTGTGGCTTGCGGAGCGCAGTTTCCGGCTCACCGGTCTGGGATTGTTGTTGCTGTGTGTCGGAAAGATTCTGGTGGTGGATGTCTGGGGGCTCAATCCACGAGATAAGTATCTGACATTTATCGGGCTGGGCGTGGCGCTGCTGTTAGTTTCATTTCTCTACACCAAGAATCGTGAGACGCTGCGGCAATACTTATGAAGCGCTGGATTGCATTATCGGGAATTGTGCTGATGGGGATCGCGGCCATCTGGGTCAGCGAGCGACGAAAGGTCGACGTGCCCGCAGGTCCTGCCGCCGTGTTGTACCTGGTCGCCGACACCGAACAGGAACTGACCCGTATGCCGGTGCGCTTTACTCGCATGTCCGATGAAGAGGAAATCAGTATTGGTGATCAACTCGCGAAAAACTACGTTTGGACTGGACCGGACGAGAATTTTCCAGAGTTCAAAGAAGTCGAGGCTTATTTAAGTCAAGTCGGTTCACGCCTGGCGCCACAGGCTCACCGCAAGCTGCCCTACAAGTTTCATTACATCCCCGACCGCTCTCTGGTGAATGCTTTCGCCTTGCCCGGCGGACATGTGTTCGTTGGAGGCGGCCTGTTGGCGCTCATGGATAGTGAAGACGAACTGGCCACGGTCATGGGACACGAGATCGAGCACATCGATCACTATCACTGCGCGGAACGAGTGCAGCAGGAACAGGCGTTGCGAAGAATTCCCTTAGGCGGATTGATTGAAATGCCAGTCGATGTCTTTGAGGCAGGCTACAGCAAAGACCAGGAACTGGAAGCCGATCGCGAAGGCACGCGTCTGGCGGTGCAGGCTGGATATTCCGCCAACGGCGCCATCCGCATGTTTGAGACTTTCCAGCGCCTCTATGAGGAGTACCAAGCGCGAGCAGAGAGTCCTGAAGAAGAGTTGTCGGATGTGGCGCAGCAAACCGTCGAGGGTTATTTCCGCTCGCACCCGCTTCCCTCAGAAAGGATTGCGCAAGTTCAGAAGCTCATCGCCACTGAGCATTGGGAACTAAAGCCCGAAAAGGATTTGGCGGTTGCTTACGTGTTCTGGACAGCCAGGGCGAATGCCGCGCTGGAGATGCATCGTTATCCGGTAGCGGAGCAATTGGCGGTCGATCGCTGAAAGTACGAGAGCGCCAGGCGAAAGCTTTGGAAACGCTCGCGCGCGCTCAATTCGCGCAAGCCGAGTTTGCTGCGGCCTCCGACAGCTATCGAAAGCTGTTGGCATTGAGTCCGACCGCGGAAAACGCCAAAGCTTATGCCGTGTCTTTGAGCGCAGCTGACCGGCATACTGCGTCCGGGGAATTTCGCCGCTGGGCGGCCTCCGTCACTCCGGAACCTCCTTCCGGGGCGAATGTTCTGCAAGCGGGCCTGGATTTGCTTGCTGGCAATGCAACCGCAGCTCATCAGTTAGCGACGCAACTTCGCGCAACCACTCAGGACCCAAGCGCTCCCGTATCTCTGGGCGAGTTGGGTTGGTGGTTTTATCGCGCCGACGATTATCAGTCTGCGGCCGAACCTGTTGAGCGACGCTGTCCAGCAACGGCCCGGAGATCTGCAACTGACAGTTGAGTTGGCATGGAGCCAGATCGAACTGCGACGAAATAGCGACGCCTTGCAGAGCCTGAATATGATTTACGAGCAAATCAGCACGAAGCCAGAAAAGATCATGGCGCGCGCCGTAGCCGAGTGGCAGGCCCAACAACAGGATCAGGCGCTTCGTGACTTCGCGGATGCCCTAGCTGGCCAGCCGGAGTGGGGAAACCCTCAATGGATCACTCCGTTTTACTCGCCTACGTCTTCAGCACGATTCGCGAGATGGAGGTAGAGCAGGAGCGCCGCCGCAAAATGCAACTCACTCATTCTAGATAGGATTTCAATCTCCTGCCCCCTCCTCGATGACTGCAACACTCCACCTCTGCCTGTTGACACTTCGAGTTAACTCCAGCCTTTTCACCACATGCCCGTTCTAACTCACGCTGCTGGGTGACACGGGTCACAGCAGGGACATGTCTCATTCGTTGAAACTTGTAACGGTTCTAGGTAGCGATTGCTGAAATTCGCTACAAGGCCATGTTTCAGGAGGTCAGCCGGTGGTCAATTCCGCAACAGCCAGCAGCTGCCAAGAAAAAGGCCACGGCGTTCATCAGGCCGTACAAATTCTATTTAAAAGGAAAGCAATCATGAAGATGACGAAGCTCGCGATGTTAATCCTGACGATCGCGGTGGCCCTGTTCATTCTGATCCCCAGCCTGTCTTGGGCCGGTGATGACGGAGCGACCCTGTTCAAGACCAAATGCGCGGCTTGCCACGGCGTCGATGCCGCCGGCAAACCGGCAGCCAAGATCCCCAGCCTGATTGGCGACGACGCCAAGAAAGCCAGCGACGCGGATCTGGAGAAGGCCATCACCGAGAAGCCGAAACATGCGGGCGTAGCCAAAGCGTTGACACCGGACCAGGTGAAGATGCTGGTCAGCTACATTCGCAGCGTCCAGAAGTAGATTGGCCGTTCCCGATTGCGCACCACCGCCGTTGCGGGAGAGGTATGCCCGGCGGCGATTTGGGAGCCTGAGGGCGTGTCATGAGACGGACCGGCATAACTCGGCGGATCGTGCGAAGCACTGGCCGATCCATTGCCAGCCGGCAAACCGCTCCGACATGCGCATGGGTCACGGGAACCGCCCGCCCGGGTTCTGGACTGAATCATTCCAAGCCCGGGCACATTTTTTTATTCTCCCCTTCGACAACGATGTGCGCCCTTCCTGACTGCCATTCCCAGCGGCCGACATTCGTTTCTCTCTACATGCCGCTCGAACGCAAATCCTGGCGGGGCGCGACCCGGAGACAATTCCATGAGCAAGGCGTTGCTGTATGACGCGACGGTTTGCATTGGCTGCAAGCAATGTGAGCAAGCCTGCGCCGAGAAGAACAAGCTGCGTTACGACGACACGGTAGCCGCCGAAGAGCGGCAGTCGGACCACAAGTACACTGTTGTACTGACCAAGGGCGACAAGTTTATGCGGCGGCTGTGCATGAACTGCCAGGAACCCGCCTGCGCATCGGTGTGTCCCGTAGGAGCGTTGCGCAAGACGGCCGCCGGTCCGGTCACCTACGACGCGGACCGCTGCATGGGATGCCGCTACTGCATGGTGGCGTGTCCTTTTGGCGTTCCCAAATACGAGTGGAGCAAAGTGCTACCCAAAGTGCAGAAGTGCACGATGTGCGCCGACCGGGTGGCCGCTGGACAGCAGACTGCTTGCGCCGATATCTGTCCCGACCGGCGCCACGAAGTTCGGCGAACGCGACGATCTGATTCAGGAAGCGCAACAGCGAATTCGCGACAATCCCGGCAAATATGTCGATCATGTTTACGGGATCAACGAAGTGGGTGGAACCTCCGTCCTGCTGCTTTCAAGTGTTCCCTTCGAACAATTCGGCTATCGCACTGATTTATCGAAAGATCCGCTTCCCATTCTCACTTACCGCGTGCTCTCGCGCATCCCCGATTTCGTTCCCTTGGGCGGGATGCTGCTCGGCGGCGTCTGGTGGATCACTCATCGACGGGAAGAAGTAGAGGCGTTCGAAAGAACACACCACGAATCCAGCGATCAGAAAGAGAGGAACCGATGAAGGTCAAACTAACTTTCTGGAAGCTGGTTTTTCTGGCACTGCTGGCCGCGGGATTCTATGCGACTGTGGTGCGCTTCACACAGGGCCTCGGACAATCCACGAATCTGAACGACCAGTTCCCCTGGGGCATCTGGGTCGGCTTCGATGTGCTTTGCGGCGTGATGCTGGCGGCGGGCGGCTTCACGCTGACGGCAGCAGTCCACATCTTCAATATCAAGCGGCTGCACCCGATCGTCCGGCCTACTGTCCTCACCGCATTCCTTGGCTATCTGCTGGTTTCGGTCGCTCTGATGTTCGACCTGGGCCGGCCGTATCGCATCTGGCATCCGCTCGTCATGCGCAATCCGCATTCGGTGATGTTTGAAGTTGCGTATTGCGTGATGCTCTACACGACTGTGTTGTCGCTGGAGTTCGCGCCAATTGTTCTGGAGCGTTTCAATCTGCAGAGACCGCTGAAGATCATTCGCGCGGTCCTGATTCCCACGGTGATTCTGGGCGTCATTCTCTCTACCCTGCACCAGTCTTCGCTAGGGACGCTCTACCTGATCATGCCGGAAAAGCTTCATCCTTTCTGGTATAGCCCGCTGTTGCCGGCATTCTTCTTCATCTCGGCGATCGCAGTGGGTTTGGCGATGACGATCTTCGAATCGTCGATGAGTGCGCGGCACTTCGGACGGCAACTGGAACTGCCGATCTTGCAGGAGTTGGGACGCGTTTTGGTTGTCGTTCTCTGCGTCTACGGCACACTGCGCTTCGAAGATCTGCTGCATCGCGGCATCCTCAAACTCACGCTCGTACCAAGCTACGAAATGTATTTGTTCTGGCTTGAGATTTCGCTCAGCCTGATTCTGCCCCTGATTCTGCTTTCGCAACGAAAAATTCGCAGCACGGCCGGAGGGCTTTACGTTGCCGCCGTTCTGGTGGTGCTTGGATTCATCACCAACCGGCTAAATGTGAGCATCACCGGCCTGGAGTCCTCCGCCGGAATGCATTACGTGCCGAAGTGGACGGAAATCGCCGTTACCGGGGCGATTATCGGGGTCGGATTCGCGCTGTTCGGTTTAGCGGTGAAGTATCTGCCTATCTTCCCTGCCGAAGAAACTCGGCCGGTGGTGGAATTCGAACCGATCGCAGACACAGAAACGATGTTGAGTCATGCCGGAGATTGAGCCATCCCGCAGCCGCTGGTCACGCTTCATGCACAGCGTGAGCGCAAAACTGATCACGCTGTTGCTGGCATCGATGGTGGTGATCTTTGCCCTGGTGGGATATCTGAACATCCGGCTGCACCGCAAGGATCTTGAGGCATCGGTATCTGGGCAGCGCTGAGCGGGTCAGTGACGTCATCAAGCGCAGCGCAACTTATTACATGATGCGTAACGATCGTGAGGGCCTCTATCACGTGATGGAGACAATTGCGGGCGAGCCGGGCATGGTGAAGGTTCGCATTTTCGATCCCACCGGCACCGTGAGCTATTCAACGGACACGACCGAAGTAAACCACAGTGTCGACAAGGGCGGCGAGGCGTGCTATGCATGCCATGCGCAATCGCAACCGCTGACCCGACTGAACCGGCCTGACCGTTTCCGTATCTATCGCCTTGCGGGTGGACCGCGTGTGTTGGGCATCATCACACCGATCGAAAATCAGCCCTCCTGCTCGAACGCCGCGTGTCATGCTCATCCCGCGAGCCAACAAATTCTCGGAGTGCTCGACACCAACATTTCCCTGGCGAAGGCCGATGCACAACTCGCTGCCGGAAGCCGTCAGATGCTGGCCTACACACTCTCCGCCGTGCTCGTCATCGCATTCCTCAGCTGGCTGTTTGTGTGGCACGTGGTGGGCGAACCGATTCGCGCGCTGAAAGACGGCACCGAACGGCTGGCGGATGGCGAATTGGGATATCAGATCGAAGTGCGCTCGCGCGACGAAGTCGGGAATCTGGCGCAGTCCTTCAACGGAATGAGCCTGCAACTGCAGGCCGCTAACGAAGAGATCGTCGCTTGGGCCAGAACTCTGGAAGAGCGCGTCGAACAAAAGACCCGCGAACTGCAAAAGGCCCACGACCACGTGCTGCATGTGGAGAAAATGGCGACCGTCGGGAAAATGGCAGCCGTGGTGGCGCATGAGATCAACAATCCGCTGTCGGGCATTCTGACCTACGCCAAGTTATTGCGAAAGTGGCTGGATCACGGAGACGCGGGCTGGGATAAACGCAAAGACGCAATCGATTGCCTGGACCTGATTGCCGGAGAGAGCCGGCGCTGCGGCGAGCTGGTCAAGAACCTGCTGAGCTTCTCGCGCACGCCTCCCATGAACTTGCAGACCACCGACTTGAATTCCATTGTCGACCGGGCAGCGCGGCTGGTGCAGCATCAGTGCGAGATGAATGGAATTCAATTGCAACTGCAGGCGGGACACGAAATTCCGATGGTCCGCTGCGATCCATCGCAAGTCGAGCAAGTGCTGCTGGCCTTGATGATGAACGCGATCGATGCGATGCCGCGCGGCGGCAACCTATGGGTGCACACTGGACTTGCAGACTCAGCCGAGGAGGTCGCCGTCGAGGTACGGGACGACGGCGTCGGCATCCCGGCGGACATTCTCCCCCATATCTTCGAACCCTTCCTGACCACGAAAGAGAGTGGTGTAGGGCTCGGGTTGGCTATCAGCCATGGCATCATCGAGCGGCATAATGGGCGAATCGAAGTTGTCTCGGAACTGGGTAAAGGGACGGCCTTCACTATCACGCTGCCGGTCGAAGCCGCGGCCGAGTTCGCCACCACCACAGATACGCCCTTCGCGGCCAGGAATGCGAGGTGACACAAGTGAGCGCACTGGCGAAACTACTGATTGTCGACGACGAACTGAGCGTGCGCGACTCTCTGAGCAAATGGTTTCAAGAAGAAGGATACGAGGTGGGAACAGCGGAGAACGCCAACGATGCGCTGGCCCGTCTTGCCGAGCACGGTTGGGACGCGGCGCTGGTTGACATCAAGATGCGAGGAACCGACGGTATCGAACTGCAGCGCCGGATGCACGAAATCGACTCGGACCTGATGGTCATCATGATGACCGGATACGCATCGGTGGAAACCGCTGTCGCCGCACTGAAGAATGGCGCCTATGATTACGTCACGAAGCCTCTCGATCCCGATGAGATCGCCCACCTGGTAAAGAAAGCGCTAGCTCATAAGCACACCGAGAAAGAGAACGTGCTGTTGCGCGAGACCGTCGCGGAAGTCGCTCGTCCGGAAGACATCGTCGGACAGAGCGCCGCGATGTCGAAGCTGTTCGATGCCATTGAGACTGTAGGCCCGACCGACGCCACTGTGCTGATCACAGGGGAAAGTGGCACTGGCAAGGAACTTGTCGCCCGGGCCGTTCACCATGCCAGCCCTCGCCGCTTCCATCCCCTGGTGGTGATTCACTGCGGAGCGCTTACCGAAACCCTGCTCGAGAGCGAGTTGTTCGGACACGAAAAGGGCGCGTTTACCGGGGCCCAATATCGTAAGAAGGGAAAGTTTGAAATCGCCGAGGGAGGCACGGTATTTCTCGACGAAATCGGCGATATCAGCCTGAAGACTCAGACCGACCTTCTGCGCGTCTTGCAGGAGCATGAGATCGTTCGCGTCGGCAGTAATCAACCGATCAAGGTGGATTTCCGCTGCGTAGCCGCCACCAACAAGGACCTGGAGAAATTGATTGAGGAAGGTAAATTTCGTCCTGACCTTTTCTATCGACTTAACATCTTTCGCATTGAACTTCCCGCATTGCGGGAGCGGCGGGACGATATTCCCCTCCTGGTGAATCATTTCGTGCACAAGTTTTCTCTGCAGATGAATAAGCGAATCAACCGCGTGGCGCCCAACGCCATGGACCTGCTGCAACAACAGCCGTGGGTAGGAAATGTGCGCGAGCTTGAGAATGCGGTCGAACGCGCCATGGTAGTGGCCCAGGAACCCGAGATCCGGGAACAGGACTTCGTTTTCAAGATAGCCATTCCCAATGGCGCACCCAAGAGTTTGGACGAAATCGAAAAAGCGCACATCCTGCGGGTGCTCGAGTCTTGCGGATGGAACCGCACGCGGGCGGCGGAAGTTTTGCAGATCGACCGAGTCACCTTGCACCACAAGATCAAGAAATATGGCTGGAGCAAACCAACCGTTGAAACTCGATGAAGCTCTTGCAACTGCTCCCGATCGGGGATCTGGACGGCGGGTGGCTGATGAAACTGGGGCCCGCTCTCGCTGATACCTTCCACATGCCGTGCGAGGTGATGCCGCGCCCGCTCGATCCCCAACTCGCTTTTCACGGAGAACGGCAGCAGTATCATTCTTCGGAACTCCTGCACCACATGCAGCGTTACCTGACGCAGGACTCCTGGCGAATTCTCGGCGTCACTGCCGTGGACCTCTACATTCCGATTCTGACTTTCGTGTTTGGCGAAGCGCAGATGGCGGGGCCGTGCGCTGTGGTTTCGGCTCATCGCCTGTGTCAGGAGTTTTACGGACTACCCCCCGACCCCGATCTTCTGCGGCGGCGATTGCTTAAAGAAGCAGTGCACGAGATGGGGCATACTTTGAACCTCACTCATTGCGACGACTATTCCTGTGTGATGGCGCCGTCGCATGCGGTGGAGTGGATCGATCTGAAAGAAAGCGCATTGTGCGCGAACTGTCATTCGCAAATTTTCGACACTGCGCGATAGAACGGCTATTCCAGTACGGCCTTCATGCAGAAGACGCTGCCGCCGGATTTCTCAAACTCTGAAGTGTCGACGATGACTGGCTGCAGTCCTTCCTGTTCGAGAATCGCGGTCAGATTTGGCGCCACCCGGGGAGTAATGTAGCGGCCATTGGCGACGATTCCGTTCGCCATAAATCCGATAGCCTCTTCGCGGGAAAGCTCGTGCACTCGGCTCCACTCGCGTCGGATTATCGGCAGAACCTCCGTAGCGAACGCGCCCGGATAGATCATCACAGCATCATTGTTCAGCGGACAGAAACAAGTGTCGAGGTGGTAACAGTGTTCATCGACCAGTCGCAAAGGAATCACCCGAAGGTCTAGATCGTTCATGACGTCGGCAAATCTTTCGATGCCACCTCGAGTCGACCGGAAGCCGTAGCCAGCCCAGATCTTCGAGTGATCGGGATGCCAGATCAGGTCGCCGTGGCCTTCCAGGCATTCGCCTTTCAAATCGAGCGAGATCACTTGATATCCTCGGTGCACGAAACCACTCCACATAGAACGGAACTTCCTCTTTGCCGAATGAGATAACGCATTTCGCTGGGGACGATGAAACTTGCCGATCTTGTCGCTGACTCCGACGAACACCTGGTTCGCGGCAAAGACCATGTCCTCGAGATCTTTACTGGCGCAATGGTCTCGACTTCGACGCCCGCATCCTCGAACGCGTCGGCGCAGGTTATCCCATTGTTGCTGGGCTCGAACGCGGTCAATGGGCAAGCGCATGTGGGGATTCTTGACCTCGCGCACGTCGAAGAACGTCGGAGGACACATGAGGACGCGCCGGGTCATGTAGGGATGATAAGGGACAGCCGAGGCGGCTGTCCCCAGGTGCGTCAGTTTCGCTCGATCACTTTCCGGATGCGCTCAAAGGCCCAGTCAATCTCTTCGCGCTTGATCACCAGCGGAGGCGCGATGCGAATCACGTGGTCATGTGTCTCTTTGCAGAGAATTCCCTCGCGCTTCAGAGCCTCGCAATACGGACGGGCCGGAGTGTTGAGTTCGACGCCGATCCAAAGGCCTTTCCCGCGGACTTCTTTCAGGTCAGGACTGCGCAAGGTTTTCAGCTTTGCCAGGAAGTAGGCTCCGAGTTCAGCCGAACGCTCTACGAGTTTTTCTTCCACCAACACGCGCAGCGCAGTACGGGCGACAGCACAGCCTAGAGGATTGCCCCCGAAAGTGCTGCCATGATCGCCGGGCTTGTAGACGCCTAGAACTTCTTTCGACGCGAGAACCGCGGATACCGGATAGAAACCACCCGCCAAAGCTTTGCCGACGATGAGCAAATCGGGGGTGATGCCTTCGTGCATGTAGGCGAAGAGCTTGCCCGTGCGGCCCAAGCCGGACTGAATCTCGTCGGTCATCAGCAGTACGCGGTTCTCACGGCAGATTTCGGCTGCTTCCTTCAGGAATCCATCGGGCGGAATCACAATGCCCGCCTCGCCTTGAATCGGCTCAACCAGAAATGCGCAGGTATTGGGGGTGATCGCGGCGCGCAGAGCTTGCGCATCGCCGAACGGAATGATCTTGAATCCCGGAGTGAAACGGGCCGAAGCCATCGCGGTATTGCTCGTCGGTCGAGAAGCTGACGATTGTCACAGTTCTGCCGTGAAAGTTATTGGCGCAGACGATGATCTCAGCTTTCCCGTCGGGAATGCCTTTGACCTTGTATCCCCACTTGCGGGCGGTCTTGACTGCAGTCTCAACCGCTTCTGCTCCCGAGTTCATGGGCAGGGCCATGTCCATGCCGGTGAGATCGTGGAGTTCCTTGTAGAGCAGTGGTAGCTGATCATTGCGGAAGGCCCGAGATGTGAGTGTCACCTTCTGTGCCTGATCGGTGAGAGTCTGCAGAATCTTTGGATGGCAGTGTCCCTGGTTGACCGCGGAGTAGGCGGCCAGGCAATCGAGATAGCGCTTGCCCTCGACGTCATAGACCCAAACACCCTGGGCGCGCTCGATGACCACATCGAGCGGATGATAGTTATGGGCGCCGTACTGGTTTTCGAGTTCGACGAAATCCCGTGGTTTGCAACAGCTCTTCGATTGCCGGCATGAGTTCCTCTCCTGGAAGTTCTTATTCCTTCTCTAAAACCATGGTCAGCAGCGCCATGCGCACATAAAGGCCATTCGCAGCTTGCTTGAAGTACATGGCGCGCGGATCGTCATCGACTGTCTTATCGAGTTCGACCGTTCGCGGCAGCGGATGCAGAATCATCGCGTCCTTTTTCATCTTGGGGAGAACGGTGGAGTCGATCGCATACTGCTTTAGGCGGCGAGCATCGGCGATTCGCTCAGGGCGGATACGGGTCTGGTAGACGACGTCGACTTCTCCGATGACGCGATCGATGTCTGATTCCAGTTCGTACTGCACGTCGTTGTCAGCAAGATAGTCGAGGATGTCGGGCTTCATCTGCAGTTCCGGCGGGCTAACAAAAAACAGCTTGATGCGCTCGAACTTTGCCAGCAAATAGGCGAGCGAGCGGGCGGTGCGTCCTTTATCGAGTTCGCCGATCAGGGCAACGCTGAGGCCATCCAGAGGACGCTCGCGATAGATCGTATAAAGATCCAGTAAGGCTTGAGTGGGATGCTGTCCGCCCTGCCCGTCTCCGGCGCTGATGACCGGCACGGGAGAAACCTGGGCGGCACGGCGGGCGCCTCCCTCTTCGTGATGGCGGATCACAATCACATCGCAGTAGTGGCCGATGATGCGGATAGAGTCTTCGACCTGCTCGGCTTCGATCTCGGAAGAAAACGCGCTAGCATGCTCGGTGGAGAGGACCCGCCCACCAAGCCGGTGCATAGCGGCTTCAAAGGAGAAGCGGGTGCGGGTTGAGGGTTGGTAGAACAAGGTCGCGAGAATCCGGTTGTTGTAGTCGAGCGTGCCTCCACGAGCGACGACTCGCTCCATTCCCCGAGAGCGATTAAACAACTCCATCAGCAACGGAACCGTGAACTGCTGCGACTCGATGACATGGCCAAGCCTGGTGGCAGGGGACGCCGCCGATTCTTGTGACGCGGGGGCGGGGATCAAGGTTTCGGCCATTGTTATCGCCTCTCCATAGAGAGCTCGTCTGGAACTGTCACAGCCTTGATGAGATCGGACTCATCGGGAAGGATGTGGGTTCCGGCATCCCCCCTGACCGCCCTGCTCAGATTTTCGGCTGAAGTGATGATGGCTTCTTTGCCTCCGTCCCGCAGAAAACGCAGAACGGATTCGATCTTGGGTCCCATGTTGCCAGCGGGAAATTGACCGTCAATCAAGTGTTCCTGCAGTTCGCTTGCTGTGATCCAAGTGAGAGGACGCTGGGTGGGCCTCTTGTAGTCGAGGTAGACGTAATCGGTATCGGTCGAAATCACAAATAGGGAAACGCCCAGCTTGGCCGCCAGTAAAGCCGAGGCGCGGTCCTTGTCGATCACTGCTTCGATTCCCTTCCACTTTCCGTCATCCCGAACCACGGGGATGCCTCCGCCGCCACAGGCAATGACCAGGACACCGTGTCCAGTGAGATCGCGAATCACGTCGAGTTCGAGGATATCGATGGGATCCGGTGATGGCACAATGCGCCGATAGCCGCGCGAAGCATCTTCGACGATCTGCCATCCCAAGGTTCGCCGACGCTCTTCCGCTTCTTGCCGCGAATAGAAGGGTCCGATCGGCTTCGTGGGATGCTGCATTGCGGGATCGTTTGCCGCAACCACGCTTTGAGTGAGCATGGCGATCACTGCTGTGTGAAGTCCCACCTTGGCCAACTCGTTCACCAATGCCTGCTCGAGCAGGTATCCAATTTCCCCTTGGGAGCACGCCCCACAGACGTCGAGCGGCTGGCCGGGAACTTGGTTTGCGGCGCGTTCGGAACGGAGAAGAGCCGCGCCCACCTGAGGACCATTGCCGTGAGTGATGACCAGGGAATAGCCTTCACGAATCAAGATGGCGATTTCTGCCGCCGTGCGCTGAGCGTTGGCGAGTTGTTCAGCGGCAGTTCCCTTCTCGCCCGCGCGAATGAGCGAGTTGCCGCCGACGGCAAGCAGAATGGTCTTCATAGCGAGCTTGGCAACTTTCCATCACGGCCTACGACTTCTCAGCCAGAGTACTCACCAGCGACTCGGCGGCAGTGATTTCTGGCACGGTCACAGTCGCATCCTTCATCAACTCGACCAGAATGGCTTTTTGCGCATGGAGCCGGTTTTCGGCTTGCTGAAAAACCATAGAGTGTGGCGAGTCGATCACTTCATCGGTGACTTCGAGGCCACGGTGCGCTGGCAGGCAGTGCAGGAAAATCGCATCGCGCATGGCAAGATTGAACAATTTCGTATTTACCTGATAGGGGAGAAAGGTGCGGCGTCTTTCATCGGCTTCGGATTCCTGCCCCATACTGGTCCAGGTATCGGTGTAAATCACGTCGGCGCCTGCGGCGGCTTCTTCCGGATCGTTGGTCACCACGCAAGATCCGCCAGTTTGGGCGCTGCGCTCGTGTGCCCAAACGACGGCATCGGCTTTTGGCTCAAATCCCGGTGGCGTCGAGATCCACATGTTGGCACCTAGTTGCGCCCCGACAAACATCAGCGAATGAGCGACGTTGTTACCGTCTCCAATGAACGCCACTTTCAGGCCGCTGACTCTGCACTTCATTTCCCAGATGGTGAGATAGTCGGCCATCGCCTGGCAGGGATGGCTATAGTCCGTGAGTCCATTGATTACCGGAACGCTGGAGTAGGCGGCCATCTCATCAACGATGTGGTGGGCGAAGGTGCGGATCATGATGCCCTGCACCATGCGTTCGAGATTCTTGGCCACGTCGTAGAGAGATTCGCGCTTACCCAAGTTGATTTCTGCCGGAGAGAGATAAAGGGCAAAGCCTCCGAGTTGATGGACGCCCACGTCGAAGCTGACCCGCGTCCGCAGAGACGGCTTCTCGAAAATCAAGGCAAGAGTCTTACCGGCCAAGGCTTTTCCGTAAGCGCCTGGCCGCGATTTGATTTGCCGAGCGAGCGCCAGCAGAAAGCGAATCTGCAAAGGAGTGAAGTCCCGAATCGACAGGAAATCCTTTGGCGTCATTTGAGCGCTCCTACTGGCACTTGTTGGTATTCGTCGGTGAACTTCCCAAGCGCAGCCACCAATCCGGGCGTGGTCAGTTCCTCCACTTCATAGGTGACTCGCAGGCTAGGCTTGTCAATTTTGATGATGCGAGCCAGATCGATGGGAGTGGCTACGAGCACCAGGTCGCAAGGAATTTGATTGATGGTCTGCTCGAGTTCGTGACGTTGCATCGCGCTGTAACCCATAGCCGGCAACAGAATGGTCATGTGAGGATAGCGTTCGTAGGTTCCGCGAATGGATCCCACAGCAAACGGACGCGGATCGACAAGCTCGGCCGCGCCGCACAGCCGCGCGGCAACGACTCCAGCGCCGTAAGGCATCTCGCCGTGGGTAAGGGTCGGTCCATCTTCAACGACCAGTACGCGCTTCCCTTTTACTTGCTCCGGCGAGGCAACCGAAACTCGGCAGGCCATGTCGACGATCGCAGCGTGCGGATTGTGACGGCGGACGTTCTCGCGAACCTTAGTCACATCCGCGGGGGCGGCGGTGTCAACCTTGTTGATCACCACGACTTGCGCCCTGCGCATATTTACTTCGCCGGGAAAATAGGCGAGTTCGTGCCCGGCGCGATGCGGATCGGCAACCACGATTTCCAGGTCGGACTTGTAGAATGGAGTGTCGTTATTGCCGCCATCCCAGAGAATGACGTCCGCTTCTTTCTCGGCCTGGCGCAAGATCTGTCCGTAATCGACGCCGGCGTACACGACCGTCCCTTTGTTGATATGCGGCTCGTATTCCTCGCGCTCTTCAATCGTGCACTGATGTTTTTCCAGATCGTCCAGAGTGGCGAACCGCTGGACGGCCTGAGCCGCCAAGTCCCCGTAGGGCATGGGATGGCGAATGACGACCGGCTTCCATCCAAGATTGCGCAATTTCGAAGCGACCAGCCGTGAGAGCGGACTCTTGCCACAACCGGTGCGAACCGCGCAAATGGAAATCACAGGAAGCGACGATTTGACCTGGGTATGTTCGGTGCCTAACAGCCAGAAATCGGCTCCTGCCGCAACTGCACGGGATGCCAAGTGCATAAGGTTGACGTGAGCGATATCACTATAGGAAAAGACAACAGCGTCGACGCTAAGGTCTGCGACGAGCCGCTCCATATCCCTTTCCTCGAAAATAGGAATGCCTTCGGGATAGAGTGGGCCCGCCAGTTCCCTGGGATAGCGGCGTCCTGCAATGTCTGGAATTTGCGTAGCGGTGAATCCGACAACCTTGTAACTTGAATCGTTGCGAAATACCACGTTGAAGTTGTGAAAGTCGCGGCCCGCCGCGCCTAGAATTAGCAGTCGCTTCATGATTACGCCCCCCGCACCAGCGAAATCCTTACCTTGCATGTTCACTCGAGAATGGGCATCGAGGCTGTGTCGCTGATCACGTAGCTGTGTGACGTTTGCGCCGCGAGATGCGGCGGATCGCGGACTCCCGCCATCTCGTGCGAAAACAGAACGAGCGCTCGGGTGCCGACCAGCTTCCGCGTTGCCGAACTCTCGTCATGTTCACTTCCGGGAAATTGCAGGGAATCCGAAACACCGCTAATTGACGGGTCCGCTAATCCGTGTTGTCAGAGGCATTCGGTAAAGAACGTGCAATGGAAGAGCGATAACCCGCGAAGGTGCCTATGCTTCACAAATGTGTTAATCCAGCGTGTTCGGTTCCCTTTCTTCGAATGACCGAAGGCAAGCTCTTTGTCGTCCAGATGCCGTCCCAGCGTGTTTCCAACGCTCGCGGACTCAATCAAAGGAAGAGCGCGTTGCGCAAAGTGGAACATTACTGGATGTGCGACAACTGCGCTCGCGAATTAACGATCTTCTTCGATGCGGATCGGGGAATGGTGACAGTTCCGCTACCCGGGACAAGAAAACCAGTTTTATCGGATCCCGGTGGATCCACGGTGATGGGCGTTGCAGCGGGCATCGGCCTTGGACACCTTGCGAAGTAGAGGGGGAGAGATGCAAACGCAAAACTCTGGATGTGCAATCTGCGGGCAGCAAAAGATGAATGATGGCAGCTGGTTCCTGCTCACGGAAAGCCGATGGCAGGACAAAATCACGATTCTGCAATGGCACGATCAACTGGCCGGTCAGCCAGGGGTGCAAAAAGTCTGCACCGCCTCGCACGCGCAGGAACTCGTGGTGCATTGGATGACCACGGGAGGACTCGATTACCCGTTCGCACGCACGCAGGAACGGCGACAAGAAGTGAGGCGATCCAAACCTGTGCAGGACGGCAGTGTGGTTGACCTGAGGGGGGCGCGCCAGATTGGGGAGCTCGCGATTCATCGCGAGAGCATCCAACGAATCCTGCGAGACAGTCCGCATTCGCTGACCGCAATTCTCGACGCATTGCTCTGCGCGTTGGAACGCACCCAGGCGCCATCAGAGGCCTTTTTAGATGTAGAGACCGAGGTATTGTGTGGGACGGGACCTGGGATGGCTTAGGATTCACGGATTCCTGGCTGTGCGGGCATCGACTTCTTCCAGTCCTTCCAGTCCTGGTTGACCGCGTTCAGCATCTGCTTAGCCGCCGTCGCGAGCCAGTTCCCTTTCAGGCTGGAAGCATGTCGCCGGATGTTTTTTATCGAAGCGCTGCCGAGATGAATGTTCGCCGTTTCCCATCCCATGGAGTAGAGCAACTTCAGTTCATCGCGATCCGCAGGCAGCGAGGCAAGTTCGACGCGGCAGCAGTGGGGCGACAGTCGCCGGACAATCCACCTGCCGCGTAATTGAACGAAGGGATCGCGGCTGCGCACGGCGCGGCTAATGATGGCGTGATAGAGAATCTCGCTCGGACCTGGTTCTCCACGTGCCCAGTGGACGGCAGACGGTACCAGCGCCTTCGCCTCGCGGGCGATTTTGCCGCCGTGACATTCGGCAATCGCAACCAGACGCTGGTGTCCCAGACTTCCCAGTCCGGCGACACGACGCGCCACACGAAAACTGAGTCCGGGCTCGGGCATAAGATGTTCCAACGCTTCCTTTGCGCTCACCGCAACTTCTTCTCGCACGACGGGCAGCGATTCCATCTTTGCCCAGAAGCGTTCCGGATCACGAAGCTCTGCCAGGGCGATCAGGCGCAGCCACCGATTCTCTTCTTCCAGAACGAAGGCACGCCCACCGCGAGCCAGGGATACGCGATAGCCCTCTAGAATTGCGGAACAAGCCTCTTTCGGCTTCAGCGCGAGGCGTCCTGCTTCGGCCGCGAGCTGCGCGCTAACCGCGAGACGCACGATATCGTATGGATAGGCAAGGAACGCAGCTTCATCGAAGTCATTGACACCCCAAACCAGCCTTCCTTCGAGGTCGCGCCAGGTGCCAAAATTCTCAACGTGCAAGTCGCCAACGGAGAGGACGCGAGGGGCCTTGGCCAGATCGGGACAGACGTCAGGCCATATCTGTGCCCAGCGGTAGAACGTCGCACGGAAGAAGGGGAAGATGGCCTCGGCCATGCGCTGGTGCTTAATGCGCAAGTCCCCCTTCACAAGTACAGTGTGTTGGGCGAGCCATTCTTCAAACTTCCGCGTCGCTTTGACGATATTCATTGGCGGGCTGGCCCGAAACGATAGAGCCAGCCCGCTTAGGTGTCAACCGGATTCCCCTGGGCCGCCGGAGTCTTCGAGAAGCTAATTCGCGTAAAACGCCGCATTCACGTCGGCGAACCGCTTCAGTTCTCCCAGCAAATCCTCAAGAGGATGGATCGAATCAGACGTGCAGACCGGGACGCAGGCGCCGCAATCGATGCAGCCGACGGGGTCGATGTAAAGTTGCGCGACCGTTTCAAACGCAGGTTCGTCTTTCTTGGGATGAATGCAATCTGTCGGACAGACGTCAACACAGAGCAGATCTTTGATACAGGTATTGGTGATTACATAAGCCATAAACGTTCTCCGCCAGCTAAGTAGGTGGTCTCAGCATATCCACACGCTTCCAGCGGCACCGTGACAGCGGTCACTTGGCCGCCGTTCAACCGCCGGTTTGGACGTCACCGAGAGCTGTGATGGCCGTCACAGCAAGCCAGGGAGCAATCCTCTAGAAGGTACACAACAGTAAAACGGGACCTCATAAACCCAGAAGATGACCCGGCTCTAAAAACCCCACTAGCCGCCCCCAGCGGCGGGGCCGGGTTTTCTCAATCAGCCACCAAGACTCCAAAGCGTGTCAGAGCAGACACACTGTCATTCTTCACGCACGCGCCCACTCGCCTTCTCCCAGCTTAACTATTGTTCTATCAATTACATAGAGTTTGGTTCGTAGTGTGCCCCTTGATTCAGTGGTAAGCGGGCAGTAGTGAAAACGCAATCATCGGAGGAAGTCATGCAACTCGCAATCACAGCTATCGCAGTTCTCGCCGGCCTGGTGTTCTCGCTGGCGATCGCACTCCTGGTCGAAGAGTTGATTTTCGGCAAAGTCTTCCGCCTGTTTTTTGCCCGGCAGGCGGCAGCTCGGATTCGCTCTGGGCAAGGTCGTTGATACTAAGGAGGCTGTCATGCTGTTCCTGAAATATTTGCTGACGTGGTGCGGTGTAGGCATGATGCTGGCCGCAGCCGGCATTCTGCTCTACGACCTCTATCGCGAGATGCAGTACCGGCAAGCGGCAGCGGCGGGCGGTCTGACCCCCTTGCCGCCTCTTCCGAAAGTTCGTTGGCGAGGCGCGTTGGGGCTCGCGCTCCTGGCTTGGGGACCGATCCTGATCGCACTTGGCATTGTGGTAGTGCCCAGCGGAATGGCGGGCGTTCGCATCAGTCAAACCAAGGGAACGCTCGCCGGCACGCTTTACCCCGGCGTTCACTTCGTGACTCCACTCGCGGAAAACGTTGCCCTCTTCGATACGCGAGATCAGCTCTTCACCACTGGCTCGGTAGAGGACAGCAGTAAGGCGGCTGCTGACAAAACTTTGAAGTCCGAGCCGCTGCAGGTACAGGCGAAGGAAGGCTTGCCTCTCGGCCTGGCGATCACCGTACGCTACCGGCTGGATCCGAAGCGGCTGGATTACATCCAGGCGAATCTGCCTCAGCCTGTGGAGAAGGAAATTGTGCCCGCGGTAGTGGCCAGCGTATGGCGCGAGATGGTTCCGAACTACACGGTGCGCGATGTATTCGCCGCTAAGCGCGAGGAGGTCCGTAAACGAGCTGCCGATGCCATCGCCCAGAAACTGGGATCGGACGGAATCATCGTGAAGGAGGTCATGTTACGTGACATCCAGCTTCCGCCCGAATACGCCAAGGGCCTTGAGACCCTCCTGTTGAAAGAGCAGGAAAACGACCGCATGGGCGTGGAAACCGATATCCAGCAGAAGCAGGTTCGTCTGGCGGAACTGCAGGCCGAAGCGGCGAAGGTGCAGCAAGTCAAACAGGCCGAGGGCGAGGCGCAGGTCCATGTGCTGCAGGCCAAGGGTGAGGCCGACGCCATGCAATACACGCTGCCGCTCAAGGAGAAGCAGATCCAGCAATCACGCCTGGAGGCCGAAGCCCGCAAGGAAGCTACGGTCAAGAACGCCGAGGCCCTGGCGGAAGCCAAGGTCATCGACAGTAAAGCGGAAATGGAGCGGCGAAAACTGCTGGCCGACGCGGAGGCCGATCGCATTCGTGTGACGGCGGTAGCCGATGCCGGGCGGATGAAAAGCGAGGGCGAGATCCTGAAACAGAATCCATTGCTGATCAACAAAATTGTCGCCGAGCGGCTGTCGGACAAGTTGCAAATCATGATGGTCCCCTCGGATGGCAAATTCTTCTTCGCCAATGACGTCCTCCGCAGCATGAACGTGAGCAACCAGGCGAGCCAGGCGGCGCCTGAAGAGAAATAGCTCGTCGAAAAGGGCGGCTCCGGTGTCTGCATAAACTGGGAGCCGCCCCCGCGCTAAAGCCAGACTCCAGACAGTACCGGGCGAGGAGCGAGAGCCATGCCGAAGGCGGTTTATAATTCGACAACTCCCTACATGCCAATCTCGCCGTCACACAGGCTGCGCTCGGCCGGTTTCCTGCTACTGCTGAGCTTATTCGCGTTGTTGGCATCGGCATCGAATTGGACAGCCCCCGAAGAACAGCTGGCGCGGCGGATTGCCGGAACTACCGGACCGGGAGCGGTGGCTCTGGAAATCACCAATGCCTCTTCCCTCTCCCGCGCTGACTATGATGAAGTCCGTCGTGGCCTGACCACGCAACTGGCTTATCTCGGCTTACGTTTCGTCAACCCGGACCAGGCGGCAGGCACTGTCCACATCACCCTGTCGGAAGACCTGCAGAACTACGTTTGGGTAGCCGAGATTCATCAGGGAAATAACGAGTCGTCGGTCGTCATGGTTTCGCTTCCGCGTCCAGCGGCCGCGATTGGAGTTCGCGAAGCGAATCCTCTGACCGTTTACAAGACTCTGCTTTGGTCACAGGATGAGCGAATTCTCGACGCCACGGTGATCGATGGGAATCCCTCGCATCTTGCAGTATTGAGCGGCGACAAGCTTGATCTGTACGGTTTTCGCGATGGCCGCTGGCAGCCTGAGCAATCCTTCCCCGTCACGCACGCTCATCCGTGGCCTCGCGATTTACGAGGAAGATTAATATTGAGGCAGGATCATCTGTTCGACGCGCACCTGCCGGGAGTTTTCTGCAAGAGTACGACGACCGCACCTCTCAGCCTAAATTGTCGCGAGAGTGACGATCCATGGCCAGTGGGAAGTGATCAGTTTCACTTAAGCGCGTTCTTCGCGCCGGCGAGGAATTTCTTCCCCGGCGTGCTGGTGCCGGGAGTCGGGAAACAGTCGTCGGCTCCAGCTTTTTATTCGGCGGCGACCCTTCCGCGCGACAAATACACTCTCGCGCTCTTCGCCGGGGTTGACGGCCAGGTGCATTTGCTCGACGGAGTCTCCGATCGCACGGCTGGAAATCTTGCATGGGGCAGCGACATTGCGAGTGTTCATACCGAATGCGGCTCAGGGTGGCAGGTGCTTGCCACGCAAAGCGGCACGGGTCCTGGCGACACGATTCGCGTCTATGAAGTTCCCGACCGTGAGCCGGTGTTGATGAGTGCGCCTCTGGTGTTCAGTGGTGCGATTACGGCGTTATGGGCAGAGTCAAACGGAAATACGGCTGTCGCTGTACTTCATAATTCGGAGAGCGGGAAATATGAGGCGTATCGCCTTACTGTTACTTGCGGCCAGTAGCGTCGTTGCCGTGGCCGCCACGCGTCCTCACTACGGTGGAACCCTTCGCGTCGCCTTGCGGATTGCGCCGATGTCGCTCGATCCGGCAACGGGCAATCCCTATGATGGTGTCGCTGCCCGCAATCTCTCTCATTTGATCTTCGACAGGCTGGTCACGCTTGATGACCGCGGATTCCCCCAACCCGCTCTCGCGACTTCATGGCAAGCAGAACCGGGTAGCCAGCGCTGGCGCTTTCAGTTGCGCAAGGGCGTGGTTTGCCATGACGGCAATCCGCTGACGTCGGATATCGTGGCGGCATCTCTAAGGGCGGCCAACCCAAACTGGAGAGTCTTCCCAGCCGAGGATGCGGTGGTCATCGAGACCGAATCGCCTTATACGACCTTGCCGATGGAGTTGACCTTGGCTCGCTATGGAATTGCCAAGCGGAGCGGCGCCAAATTGATCGGAACGGGACCGTACTCCATCTCGCAATGGGATCCCGGAAAGAAACTGACGCTCGCCGCTCGTGACGACTATTGGGATGGTCGTCCGTTCGTCGACTCGATCGAGATCGATTTGGGCAAAAACCTGCGCGATCAGATGATTTCCCTCGATGTTGGTAAAGCGGACTTAATCGAAATCGCCCCGGAACAATCTCACCATGCCGCCGAAAACCGCCGCGTCGAGAGTTCGAGCCCTGCTGAACTCATAGCGCTGGTCTTCGCGCGCGATCCGCAATCGGCCGATGAACCGCGCCTTCGCCAGGCGCTCGGCTTGAGCATCGACCGCGGGTCCCTTAGCAAGGTTTTGTTTCAAGGTGGGGCTGACCCCGCCGCTGGCGTGCTGCCAAACTGGATGACGGGCTACGCGTTCCTGTTTCCTGCGATCGCGGATGCCTCCCTGGCGCGGCAAACTCGCGGCGATTCCCGGCAAAGCGTACTGTGGAGCTTGAGTTACGATGCGACCGATCCTATGGCTCGAGTTGTTGCCGAACGGATCGCGCTCAATGCACGCGATGTAGGACTGACTGTGCAACCTGCCACTGCAGGCGCTTCGGACATCCGACTGGTGCGAGCGCCGCTCTTATCGCTAAACGATCGAACCGCGTTGACCACATTGGCTTCGATGACCGGGTTACCTTCGCCTAAGTTTGCCGGCGATTCGATGGAAGACCTTTATGCAGCGGAGGCCGCGATGCTGAACTCACGGAGGATCATCCCCTTACTGCATACCCGCATGGCCTATGGCATTGGACGGCCGGTGAGGAACTGGTCGGCCGATCGGGATGGCGTGTGGCGTCTCGAGGATCTCTGGCTCGCGGCGGACAAGCCATGAGTTTCCGGCGTAAGCTTCTGTTGCTGTTCGCGCTGGCTATCACGCTCTCGGTCGCTGCCGTGACCTGGAGCATCTCAGCGATCACGCGCCGTGCCTTCGAACGCGCGGACGAGCAGCGTACCGCCTCCCTGGTGTCCGAATTTCATAATGAATTTCATCGCCGCGGCGAAGACGTCGTCCGCCGAGTCGAGGCCATCGCAAGCAGTGAGGCAGCCGCACGGATGGCGTTGTCTCTCAGTCGCGACTCGCCCGACTATGGTGCTTACCTTAGCGAGGCGAAGAACTTGGCTGACAACCAGCAATTGGATTTTCTCGAGTTTGTGGATGGTCAGGGAACCATCATTTCGTCGGCGCAGTGGCCGGCGAAGTTCGGTTACAAAGAATCCTCTGTGCCGCTAGGTGGTGTGACTCCGAAAGAAGCTTTTCTCAGACAGGAGCCGCTTCCAGATGGTTCTGCCCTCAGCCTTTCAGCCATTCGAGAAGCTACCGCCGGGGACAGGTCTCTATACGTGATCGGGGGACGCCGCGTCGACAAAAACTTTCTGGCCAGCCTCGACTTGCCGCCCGGCATGCGCACATTGCTTTATCAAAATGTGTCGTCAGACTTCTCTGCGCCACAGCTTCAGGATGCCGCCGGCGTGATTCCACAAGCGGATCGACTGGGGCCTCTGGTGAAACGCGTACAGCTGGAGAAACAAGAAACGACCGAATTGATTCACTGGTCTTCGGATGCAGCCTCGGACGAAACTGTCCACGCGATTCCCTTGACCGGACAGAACAACGAATTGCTGGGAATTCTGTTGATTGGGAACTCGCGCCGTCCGTATGTGGAATTGCAGCAACGGATACGGTCTGCGGCACTCCTGGTCGGGAGTGGGGGGATTTTTCTGGCGATTCTCTTGAGCAGTTGGGCGGCAGCCAAGGTTACCCGCCCAGTCGAACAACTCGCCGACGCCGCCCGCGAGGTCGCTCGCGGAAATTGGAACACACAAGTGGAAGCGACGTCATCGGACGAACTGGGGGAATTGGCGCAATCGTTTAACCGCATGACGCTGGAATTAACCGAGCAGCGCGAGAAACTGGTGCAGACGGAGCGAGTCGCCGCATGGCGAGAACTTGCACGGCGGTTGGCGCACGAATTGAAGAATCCTCTATTCCCCTTGCAACTGACGGTCGAAAACTTGATTCGGGCGCGCGAGCAAAGTCCCGAGATGTTTGAAGAAATTCTGAAAGAGAGCTCTTCGACGTTGCTGGCGGAAATCGCGAACCTGAAGGCCATCATCTCGCGCTTCAGCGAATTTTCGAAGATGCCGCAGCCCCAGTTCCAGCGGGTACAGATCAACGAAGTAGTGCAAAACGTTGTGCGGCTTTTTCAGGCGCAATTCCGCAGCCCGGACCGCCCACCCATCGAATGCAATTTGGACTTAGATGCGACACTTCCGTCCATCGCGGCTGATCCCGATTTGCTTCATCGCGCCATCTCGAACCTGGTGCTCAATGCAATGGATGCGATGCCGAAGGGCGGAATTCTGACACTGCGAACGCGACAGAACGGCAATCGGGTCATGCTGGAGATCTCCGACACGGGAAGCGGGCTTACCTCCGAGGAATGCGATCGCCTATTTACCCCTTACTACACGAGCAAAGCGCACGGCACTGGCCTGGGGCTGGCGATTGTGCAATCCGTGGTCACTGACCACGACGGGCGAATCAGCGTGCGGAGCAGGCCGGGCGAAGGCTCCACGTTCTCTATCGAGCTGCCGCATAATTTAGAGAAGTTGCGCCCGGAACTGACCCAGAACTCTTCGAACTCTTTTTCTTGAGGAGAAGTTTGTGCCACCAAAAGCGCACCTTCTGATTGTCGATGACGAAGCCAATACCCTGGCTTCCCTTTCGCGCGCCTTTCGGCTTGCCGGACACGAGGCAACCGTGTGCGACAACGCCGCTAAGGCTCTCGAACTCGCCAAGACCCAACCTTTCGATTTGATCCTCTCCGACGTGGTCATGCCCGGGAAAGATGGGCTGTCACTACTGGAGGATCTCAAAGCTCAGGATGTTTCCGCGCCAGTCGTAATGATGTCCGGACAAGCTCATATCGATATGGCCGTACGCGCTACCAAACTTGGAGCGCTCGACTTCCTCGAGAAGCCGATCTCGACCGATAAGCTGTTGCTCACGGTTGAAAACGCGCTCAAACTACAGCGGCTCGAATCTGAGAATCGGCAATTACGTCAACGCCTCGGCAAACATGAAATGGTCTGGACCGGCGAAACCATGCGCAAGCTGATGGCCCAGGTAGATCGCGTTGCCGCTAGCGAAACTCGCGTTTGCATCCTGGGAGAGACAGGCACAGGCAAAGAACTGGTGGCGAGAACGTTACATGAAAAGAGTTCGCGAGCAGGAGGGCCGTTCGTTGCGGTCAATTGCGCCGCGGTTCCGGCTGAGTTGATCGAGTCGGAATTGTTCGGCCACGAAAAGGGCTCGTTCACTGGAGCGACAGGACGCCACATCGGCAAATTTGAGCAAGCCGAGCATGGAACATTGTTTCTCGACGAGATTGGCGATATGCCATTGCCCATGCAGACCAAGCTGCTGAGAGTGCTCGAGGAAGGCGAGATTGAGCGCATTGGTGGAGATCGTCCGGTTCGCGTCGATGTCAGAATACTGGTCGCCACTCACCGCAACCTGGAGTCTCTCGTACGTGATGGCAAGTTTCGCCAGGATCTGTTTCATCGCGTGTTTGTCTTTCCCATCCTTCTGCCAAGCTTGCGCGAGCGCAAGGAAGACATTCCCGCGCTGGTCGAGCACTTCGCCTTGCAGGTCTGCGAGCAAAATAACTGGAAGGCCATCCCGTTCACACCGCAAGCCGTGAAGGCACTGCAGGCTTACTCTTGGCCCGGGAACGTGCGCGAATTGCGAAATGTGGTGGAGAGATTGATGCTGTCGGCCACCGAAGGAGTCGTCGACGCAGACACCGTACACTTCGCTCTCCCTGCTGTCATGAATCCTGTCGGAGGGGCACCCGTGTCGGGATCTCTCGCGGAGCGGGTGCAGGGATTTGAGCGCGAGGCAATTCTCGCGGAACTCAAACGCCATCACAATAACGTCACGAATGCTGCCAAGTCTCTGGGCTTAGAGCGCAGTCATCTTTACAAGAAAGCGGAGCAGCTCGGCATTGACCTGCGCGCGGTCCGGAGCGAGGCTCCAGCGGAAAACGATTTGAGATGACCGTCCTTCATGCACAACTTCTCGAAATACAGATAAGTGATTGATCCGCACTAGCTTGCCCGAGTCACGATCAGGCACAACTCTTCGTCAAACACAACCGCCGGCCGTTGTGTGGGGAATCATTACAAATCTTCACACAGAAAAACTCACCGATTCATGAAACCAGGACTATCTTCTCCTCATCCAGTCTTCATATCTCGGGGGTAGGAGACGCTAAAGATGCCAAGGCTTTCGTTGCTAAGGATTGGCGGTGCCACTTCGTTCTGCGGGATGGCCTTGCGTCCGCCGGTGGCGGCTCACTCTTCGAGCTAGATTCGATCCCAAATCCAACTCTCCCGGTTCCAGCTTGAGCAAAGGTTTCCGATGAGTGCTTCGAACGGATTGTGCTTCATCGAGAATTGTCCCGCTTGCAAACTCAAGGAGAAGACTGCGTTCTGCAACCTGTCTCCTGAAGCGTTGCGTCAGCTGGATCAAATCAGTTACTCCGTCACCTATCCGGAACACTCCCTCGTCTTCACCGCCGATTCTCCGTGTCATGGAGTTTTCATTCTTTGTGCCGGGCGAGCCAAGCTTTCTACGGCATCTCGCGACTCAAAGAAGGTCATGCTTCGAGCCGCAGGAGCGGGTGAAGTATTGGCTTTGAGTTCGGTGCTGACGGGATCGCATTACGAGGTGACCGCCGAGACTCTGTCGCCCGCAACCATGCGTCTAATGAAGCGCGACGATTTCCTCGCCTTTGTGCGCGCGTTCCCCGAAGTCTTTTTCCCCTTATTGAGGGCCCTCGGCCAGGAATACCAGGTTGCTTTGCAAAGCCTCCGCTCATTGGCCTGGTTCCCGACCGCGACGGCACGAGTGGCGCAACTGCTGCTGCACATTTCCGAGGAGGAACGTCGCTCCGATCTGGGAGGACGGGTCAAACTTCTGTTAACACAGGAACAAATCGCACAGATGACGGCCACTTCGCGCGAGACTGTGACTCGGCTGCTTAGTCAGTTGCGGCGCGAACGCATCATCAGCATTCGCGGTTCGGATCTGGTGATACGTAATCGCGCGGCGCTTGAACAAATGGCCTGTTGAAATGAACCTCCGATTTCTTGTGATTCACGTCACAATACAAATGTGATGTACATCACATACGGTTTGTGACCAAACACGCGACTCTGATTCAGCAGGATACTTGCCATGGAAAGACTTACACGGCATCCCCACCTGCGCACCTGCGCACACCGGGCATTTTTTGCGCCTCTGATCTCCACGCAACGTCAACTCCCTGACCCTTTCTTAAATTCGAGAATCACGATTTCGCATTCGCCGGAGGAAGCTCATGCAGAACCTTGTGCAGATTGATTCGGATGAAATCATCCGCCAACGTCTTGAGGCAGAACGAGAGAGACTCAAGAAGCAGTACGGCCTCTCGCGGCCTGATCATTTTCAACGGCCATTTGAGAGGGCCTTCACTGCCGAAGAGCGCAAGCAGGTGACGATCCTGTTCGGCGGATTCACATGGAAGCATGAAGACCTCATCCGGGCCGTATTTCAGGGGACCGGATATACCTGCGAAAAACTGCCGGTGCCGAATGTCGCCGCGTTTCAGATCGGAAAGGAATACGGGAACAACGGACAGTGCAATCCTACATATTTCACTGTGGGAAATCTCGTGCAGTATCTGCAATTTCTCGAATCGACCGGAATTCCCCGGCAGCAGATTCTCGACAACTACGTCTTCTTTACCGCGGGCTCGTGCGGTCCCTGCCGCTTCGGCATGTACGAAGCCGAGTACCGTTTTGCGCTGAAGAACGCGGGATTCGACGGATTCCGCGTGTTGCTCTTCAAAGACAGCGATGGCATCAAAGCGGCTTCCGGCGAACCGGGGTTGAAGTTCACCATCGACTTTGGATTTGGCATGCTCAATGCAATGCATCTTGGCGATGTGCTCAACGATTTGATTTATCAGGTCCGGCCTTTTGAAGTAAATAAAGGCGAGACCGACCGCGTGTTCCATGAAGCGGTTGACGGCCTTTGTGAAGACTTGAGGAATCGCGAATCGTTTGAAATCGAAGCGCGGGCTCCGGAGTGGGCAAAGCCCAAGTTCAAGAACAACAAGATCCTGCGCAATACCGCCAACGTTTTCGGCAAGTGGCATGAGCACATGTGGGGCAAGGATTACCTAAAGGCTCTCGACACTGCCACCGCGAAGATGAACACGATCGAGGTCGACCGAACCAAGGTGAAGCCGGTGGTGAAGATCACAGGCGAATTTTGGGCGCAGATCACCGAGGGCGATGGCAATTTCAACATGTTTAACTTCCTCGAACGCGAAGGGGCACAGGTTATCGTTGAGCCCATCGCAACCTGGGTCGCCTATCTGATGTATCAGGCTAAGGCGCATGCCAAGGCGAAGTGGCCGGTGAACCGCCCTTACCGCAATCCGCAATGGTGGGAACTTAAGAAAAATCTCGCTAATGATTTCGGGCTACGCAAGAAGCTGATGGGAATTGGCGTGGGCGAGATCATGTGGAATTTCTTTTATCACCGCACCATCAAGCATCTGGGTGGTATCACCCACCACCTGGTTCCGCAAGAAGATCTGGCGGAGATGGCGCATCCTTTCTACAACCAGTTTGCCCGCGGCGGTGAAGGTCACCTGGAGGTCGGCAAGAACGTTTATTACACCGTTCATAAGCTGTGCCACATGGTGCTGGCGTTGAAGCCGTTCGGCTGCATGCCGTCTTCGCAATCTGATGGAGTGCAATCGGCGGTGATCAACAAGTTCAAAGACATGATCTTCCTGCCGATCGAAACTTCCGGCGAAGGCGAGGTCAACGCTCATAGCCGTGTGCAAATGGCGCTTGGCGAAGCCAAAGTCAAGGCGAAGGCGGAATTCGAGCAAGTTCTGAGCTCCACAGGCAAGAGCATGGAGGAAATCCGCGAATACGTCGACGAGCATGCGGAACTGAAACGACCTTTCTATAAGGTTCCCCATCGCGAAGGAGTTACCGGCACCGCCGCGCAGTTCGTGCTTCACGTCAGCGATCGCATGGACAAGAGCACGCGCTTCTGGAAGCGCTCTCGAGTTCCTGGGATCGCGGTTCCGGCGACGGCAAGCGGGGACTGAGAGCTCAGCGCGCCCCCGATGTGGCGGGAACACGATGATGGTGTTCCCGCTCAATTCAGCAACCTGCGCAGGGTGGAGGCTTCTTCCACAGAAAGATTTCAGGGAGATCAAGGGAATGCACGATCACCAGACCAAATTCATGGTGGGCTTGGATGTAGGTTCCACGACGGTCAAAGCCGTGGTGGTAGACGCGAAAACAGATCAGATCCTTTGGCAGGACTACCAACGCCACGAGACCAAGCAACCCGAGAAAACCCTGGAATTTCTGCGCCGCATGGAAGCCGAAGTCGGCATGAGCAAGCACGACACTCGCATGTTCATGACCGGGTCCGGTGGCGGATCAATCGCCGACCAGATCGGCGCCAAGTTTGTGCAGGAAGTTACGGCGGTAGCCCTTGCCGTAGAGAAGCTCCATCCCGAAGTGTATTCGGTCGTCGAACTCGGGGGACAGGACGCCAAGATTATCGTTTTCAAAGACGATAACGAGAGTGGACGAAAGAAGAAGATCCCCTCGATGAATGACAAGTGCGCTGGCGGTACGGGTGCGGTCATCGACAAGATCAATGCCAAGCTCAAGATTCCAGCGGCCGAATTGTGCGATCAGGGATATCACAACATCAAATTGCATCGGGTGGCGGGCAAGTGCGGCGTGTTCGCAGAGACAGACATCAACAGTTTGCAGAAGGTCGGCACTCCGCCTGACGAACTCATGGCTTCCCTGTTCGATGCCATCGTCCTGCAAAACTTGAGCGTGTTGACACGCGGACATACGCTGCGTCCGCATGTCTTGTTGCTCGGCGGCCCGAATAGCTTTATCCGCGGTATGCGGGAAGCATGGCAAGCGAACATTCCGCGCATGTGGGCGGAACGCAAGGTTGAGATTCCGGAGGGCGCCAAGCCCGACGAACTGATTAAGGTTCCCTCTAATGCCCAGTATTTCGCCGCTCTGGGCGCGATTGAGTTTGGTAAGGGTGAAGAAGACTGCATCGGCTGTTATCGCGGCGTCGATCAACTAGTGCACTACATCGATTTCGGACGCGCGGAAGAGAAAGCCAAGTCAGGCGGCAAGGGGTTGGTCGCCGAGCCCTCGGAACTCGACCGCTTCAAGGAACAATACCGCCGCAAGAAATTCATTCCTGCGACCTTCCAGAAGAACCAGACCGTCGCTGGCTTTGTGGGCATTGACGGTGGCTCGACTTCCACGAAGGCGGTGCTGGTCGACGAGAATGGCGACATTCTTTGCAAGTCGTATCAGCTGTCTAACGGCAATCCCATCCAGGACACGATCGAGATGTTCGAGAACCTGCGTACGCAGGTTGAGGCGCAGAACGCTAAACTGGAAGTTCTAGGAGTTGGAACTACCGGTTACGCAAAAGACATTCTCAAAGACGTCCTAAAAGCCGATGTGGCTTTGGTAGAGACCGTCGCCCACACCGAATCAGCGCTCAAATTCTACGAAGACCCTCATGTCATCGTTGATGTCGGCGGACAGGATATCAAACTCATCGTCCTGCACAACGGCCGCGTCAAGGATTTCAAGCTGAATACCCAATGCTCTGCCGGCAACGGTTACTTCCTGCAGTCGACTGCGGAAGGGTTCGGACTCAAGGTCGAAGACTACGCTGACATGGCCTTCTCGGCTCAGGCGATGCCAGTATTCGGCTATGGCTGCGCCGTGTTCATGCAATCGGACATCGTGAACTTCCAACGGCAAGGCTGGAGAGCGGAAGAAATCCTCGCCGGGCTGGCTGCGGTTCTGCCCAAGAATGTCTTCCTCTATGTCGCGAGCATTCCGAACCTGGCAGCCTTGGGATCGCGCTTCGTTCTGCAAGGCGGAACTCAAAACAATATGGCTGTCGTAAAGGCGGAGGTGGATTTCATTCACAACAGCTTCCGCGCTGCCGGTAAACAGCCCGAGATTATCGTCCACGAACATTGTGGCGAGTCGGGCGCTATCGGGGCCGCGGTCGAGTCGCTGCGATTGTGGAAAAACGGTCTGCAAACCACTTTCGTTGGGCTGGACGCAGTTCGCCGTATTCAGTACCGGACGACGCGCAACGAAGACACTCGTTGCAATTTCTGCAAGAATAATTGCCTGCGTACCTTCATCGATATTAAGACAACCACCGACACCAGTTTCGTCCCGCTGAAGAAGGTCACCAAAGTTCCGTTGATGGAGAATGAACAGCGTCTGATTATCGCGACCTGCGAAAAAGGCACTGTGGAAGACGTCAACGAAATGAAGGGGATTAAAGCCGGGATCGAATCGCTGCGCGACGCTCATCCGAACTTCGTAGACATCGCAGCGAAGGAAGTCTTTAGGCCGCGCAATCCGAAGATTGTGGCCGATCCGATTCCTGCGCGCGCCTGGACGAAATCTGCGAAAGAGCGCGTCGTCCTGATGCAGAATCGCAAGCAGATTCGCATTGGCATCCCACGTGTGCTGAACGCCTACGCATACGCGCCGATCTTCAATGCTTATCTCGCGAGCCTGGGAGTGCAGCCGGAAAACATCATTTATTCCGACTACACCAGTCCTGAGATGTATCGCGCGGGAGCCAGCCGGGGAGCTATCGATCCCTGCTTCCCCGCCAAGATTGGCATTCCGCACGTCTACAACCTAATTCAGGAGAAGCATCGGAAGAAACCGCTGAATGTAATCTTTTTCCCAATGTACGACGTCCTGACCACGCCTCTGCTGAAAGTTGTCGGCAACAACGCCTGCCCCACCGTTACGGCGACCCCGGAAACGGTGAAAGCAGCCTTCACGAAAGAGTCCGACGTCTTCGCGGAGCACAACGTCAAGTACCTCGACCCGATCCTCAATTTCTCGGATCGCAAGCTATTCGCATACCAGATGTATCAGGCATGGCAACCGATCCTCGGCTTGTCGGAAGAAGAGAACGATCGCGCGGTCGAAGCTGGATTCGAGGCGCTCAAAGATTACGAAACCAGCATTCGTAAGCGGGCGCGTCAGGTGCTGGATCAGTTGGAGCAGGAAGACCGCATCGGCATCGTGATGCTGGGCAGGGTATACCATCACGACCCAGGCCTGAACCACGAAATCATGGAGGAGTTCCAGAAACTCGGCTATCCAATTTTTTCGCAAAACACCCTGCCGCTCGATGAAGACATGCTCGATCGCCTGTTCGGCGAAGAGGTTCGCGCGGGGCTCATCAGCACGCCGCTAGAAATCACTGACGTGTGGAAGAACTCCTACTCATGCAGCACCAACCACAAAGTGTGGGCTGCCAAGTTCACTGCGCGGCATCCGAACCTGGTGGCTCTGGAAATGTCGAGCTTCAAATGCGGACACGATGCACCGATTTACGGGGTGATCGAAGGCATCATCGAACAATCGGGTACACCGTATTTCTGCTTCAAAGACCTGGATGAAAATAAGCCTTCCGGCTCCATCCGTATCCGGGTCGAAACCATCGATTACTTCCTGCGTCGGTATCGCGATCAGGTAATCGAGCGGCGAAAAGCCCGCGAGAGCGTCGAAGCTGAGCTGGCCGCATACGAAGTCCAACTGCGGCGGGAAATGCAGCGAGAGCCGCAGGAAATGGCCGCAGATTAGCTTTTGGAATTGTGGGGTGGGGTCCGTAGAGGACCCACCTCTTTTCGTTCCAGAGCGACATTGTCGGCGGCTGTGGTCTGACCACCCTATCCCTATCAACGATAGCTACAGCGAAAGCTGTATTGGATTTGGCCTTTACCCGCGATAGTGTAGACTCTGTTCCTTCGAGAAAGATGGGGTATTTGCGCCATGCTGACTCACTGCGTTAATCCCGATTGTCGCGTGGCTCTCCGTTCGTTTGCTGAAGGCCGCCTGTTCCAGTTCGAAGTAGTTTCGATCTCGGTTGCCGCCTGTGACGAGGCTCGGCTTCCGTTCGATGAAAAACCAAAACGCGAACTCTCTCACTTCTGGTTATGCGGATCGTGTGCATCTAGTTTCTGTGTGACGCTCGAACCGCTTTACGGTCTCAAACTGATTCCCCTGGATCGCATCCGATCCGAGTCTCCAGAGAGTTCCACTCTCGTGCATCAGCCCTCCCATCCCACTGCGCTCAACCAGTGCTAAATTTGCGAGGTGGGTTATGTAGAGTTCGACCAAAATTCCCTCTCGAGATTTTATTTTCCGACGATAGGTTTCCGCAGGTCGTAGCCAGTAAGAATTACACGCTCCGCCTGCGACGGTATACGGTTTAAGTCGTACATATTTAACAAATACCGGGTTTGGCAATCATGATGCATAACAATAAGGCGACTTAAGAATTGACCGAATCACCAAAGCTTTGGGCCTTCATTTTTTCTAGCACGTTTCAAGTGCTATGAGAGCGAGCTTTACCAAGCCTGCTGGAGAGACAAAAGACATCAGTACCTCGGAGGTGTTCCTTGGCATTTCGCATTTTCATTGCGGACGATCACGAAGTGGTACGCAAGGGCCTTATTTCGTTGCTTGAGGCCCAGCCTGGCTGGGAAGTGTGCGGTGAGGCAGGCGACGGTCGTGAAGCTGTGGAGAAGGCTTCCGAGTTGAAGCCCGATATCACTATCCTCGATATCGGAATGCCCAGCCTCAACGGGCTGGAAGCGACTCGTCAAATTCTGAAAGTGAATCCTGACGCCAAGATTCTAGTGCTGACCCTGCACGATTCAGACTCCGTGGTGCGCGAAGTGTTGAACGCAGGCGCCCGTGGTTTTCTTCTAAAGTCGGACGCTGCGCGCGACCTTGTAGCGGCCGCTGAGGCCCTCCGCCGCGACAAAACCTATTTCACGTCGAAGGTCGCTGCGATGGTGCTCGATGGTTATTTGAAAGGCGGAGTCGCCCCGAGTCCAACCCAGGTCACACGAAATCGCCTGACACCGAGGGAGCGCGAGATTGTGCAATTACTCGCCGAGGGCAAGAGCACAAAAGAAGTCGCAGTCGCACTTGGCCTGAGTGTGAAGACCGCGGAGACTCATCGCTCGAATATCATGCGAAAATTGCAAATTCACTCGGTGAGCGACCTGGTGCTATATGCGGTGCGTAACAATATCGTGCACGTAGTACAGCCGGCGATCGAATAGTCCATTTGAATTAAGTGCATGTTTGCCCGCCTCGCATGCTGCGATGGCGGGCATTTCTTTTCATGCGCGACTCCACCCATGCCACCCTGATCGGTACAGCAAATACAATTCCCCCCTACAGCCTGCACCGGATGTACCCAAACTTCTTTTCAGCCTACGCTCACTCTTGTAAATGACTCATGGCCCACTGATGCCACCAGGGGGCAAGGGCCGGATGGCCTGACAAGGAGACAGAGTGAACGACAACAACGCAATCGCGAACTTCAACACTGATCGGGATCTTATTCAGAGAGTACAAAGCGGCGATCCGGAAGCCTTCAGCGCGCTTTTCTACGCCCATAAGCCCAGGGTCTACTCCGTTTGCCTGCGCATGACCAACAACTCGGCTGAGGCAGAGGACCTTACTCAGGACGCGTTCCTGCAGGTATACCGGAAGTTGGCGACGTTTCGTGGCGACTCAGCTTTGTCGACGTGGCTTTATCGCGTAGCCGTCAACACCGTTCTTATGCACTTTCGTAAGAAGGCGTTGCGTCAGGTTTCGCTCGACGAACCCTGCCGGCAAAAAGATGGACGCTCCATCCGCCGCGATTACGGAATTCGCGATGAGCAACTCGCGGGCACCGTGGACCGTATTGCCTTGGCACGCGCGATTCGCGAACTCCCAGTCGGCTACCGAACCATCTTTCTGCTGCACGAAGTGGAAGGCTACGAACATCAGGAAATTGCTCGCCTACTGGATTGCTCGGTGGGAAATTCAAAGTCGCAATTGCACAAGGCCAAGCAACGCATTCAAGAATTGCTTTCGTCCGGCCAAGAGGGCGCGGCCGTACGACAGACGCTGCCGCGAAGGCAACGTAAAGCTAAGGCTGCGCGCGCCGATCAACACCTGAAAATCCGATCCGCGAAGAATAATTTTTCTCGAGAAGTGCGAGCTCTCGCGGCGGAGATCGTTGCCCCGCTGTCGCAGACTTCTTCTTCGTTAATGGAGGCGGGACTATAAACCCGTCTCCATCATTCCCCTTAGCACAATCGTGCCAGTCGGCCACACTCCTGAGCTATTGTGGGAATACTTTGCACGGCCTATCGTGGGGAACTGACTGGCAGCCCAGCGAGAGTGCTGGCTGCAAAACCAAGCCAAACCTGCAACGCTTTTGCTCTGGCCAGCTTCAGCCGGTTTGGCGACGGCAGTGAAACTAACGTTGGAGCTGGCACGTCCCCATGATGACGACCGCGACCGCTGGATCCCGCTGGGTATCCGCAGATCACACTCGAATTCTAGTAGCCGACGACCACGAAGTGATGCGGCTAGGGATTCGCAACCTACTGGAGACCAAGCCAAACTGGAGAGTGTGCGCCGAGGCGTGCGACGGCCGGGATGCTGTCGAAAAGGCGATTCAGTTACGCCCTGACATCATCATCATGGACCTCACCATGCCCAATATGAACGGGCTAGAGGCGGCCAGCCAGATTTCCCGTTCCAACCCAGACATCCCTGTGATCCTGTTCTCCCTGCATCTCTCCGACGAACTCTTGAACCACTTTGACGCCGGCAGTATTCGCGGCGCGGTTTGCAAGAGCAACGCGGCGCGAGATCTGGTCGATGCCGTGGAGAGAGTGCTATCTGGAGGAACGTTCTTCCCCTCTCGCATCCCCGCCAACGCCGGCGATTAATCCAGCCTCACGCTTTTAAACTATCTACCGACATCAGTAAAGGAGTACTAGTGGGCGCGACAATGCGTTCTCGCGGCCGCTAAACAGCTTTGTCCGAAGAGTGGAAACGTCAAGAATGGTGAAGCGGGAAAAGACTTGCCGGCGTGGGCGAGAAGTGGGAGAAGAACCCGAGCGCCGGCAGTTCTTACCAGAAGCAATTACGCAGCTTTTTTCTGCGCTCTAAACTTCGCCCACCGGGCTTTCTGGGCCGCGGCGATTCTCTTGCGTGCCGCTGCAGAAAGGTGCCGGCGAGGCCGTCCAATCGAGGTTACATTGCGTCCACCGCTGTTGATTCCTCGCAGTGCCGAGATCGCGGCATCTACGCTTTGCAGCTTGCCTTGCAAACGCTTTTGTTCTTTCACAAGCGCGGTCATTACTTGTACTAGATTTGGCATGTAATTCCCCCTCGGTTGGGATTTTAGCAAAGTAGAAGCCAAGAGTTACATATTATTAAGTGGGTGCCATGAAGTTTTTGCTGGTCACCCATCCCCCGGCGTATCGGGGATCAAGTCGTTTTCCCGGGAGCCCCCATCTGGACTCCCTTCCCGCTTGGAGATTAGACTTTAAATCGTGATCCTAGGCTTCGAGCGGCAGAAGTATTTCAGGGTTGCGCAAGGATAGGCAGGATAATCTCCGCGGGAAAAAGGACGCGACAGGTCCGCGCGGGAACCGGGTTAGAGACAAGTTGATGATCACTGGAGCGTTGTTGCTGGTCGCCGCAGCGGGGCTGCTTGCATCGTCGGTATTTGTAGTTCTCATGATCGTTGCCGCGGCCCATCACCTGCGCCGCCACCCTGAACCAGCCATGCCCAGCGACTGGCCGGCGGTTACCCTACTGAAGCCCCTCCATGGCTTGGAACCGGACTTAGAGGCAAATCTGGAGAGCTTCTTTACTCAGGACTATCCCGATTTTGAAGTCATTTTCGGCGCCAGAGACCAGGCAGATCCTGCCCTCGCGGTGGTTCGCCAGCTGCATAAGAAGTATCCGAAAGTGAAAGCCAAGATTGTCACTTCCGGCAACCCCGACCGTCCTAATGCCAAAATCTGTTCGCTGGAGCAGATGTATGCACAGGCCTTGACCCCCTACCTGGTCATCAGCGACAGCGATGTGCGCGTCGAACCGACTTACTTGCGAGAGGTGGTGAGACCCCTGTTTGATGAGCGCGTAGGGCTGGTTACTTGCCTGTACCGTGGAGTTCCTACGGGCGGAGCATGGTCGACGCTCGAGGCGCTTGGTATGTCGGTCGAGATGACCTCTGGCGTGCTCGTGGCCAACATGCTCGAGGGTATGCAATTCGCACTGGGGCCCACCATGGCAGTGCGGAAGGACGCGCTGGAGAAGGCCGGAGGAATGGGGGCGCTGGCCGATTATTGCGCGGACGACTATGTCCTCGGCAAACGCGTATTCGAAGCCGGCTACACCGTCTTACTGTCTAAGCATGTAATCGACCACGTAGTCATTAATCGCACCTTCAGAGAATCTGTGTTGCATCAGGTGCGTTGGATGAAGAGCACCCGCTTTTCGCGTCCAGCCGGACACATCGGAGCCGGACTTACATACGCCATGCCCTTTGGAGTGCTTGGCCTCATCGCGGCTGTGTCCGCTGGTCATATTGTGCTGGGCGCAGTTCTGTTCGCCGGGGCGGCGCTGAACCGGTTGGTCATGGCGATCGTCGCCGGTTGGTTGGTCGTGCGGGATCGGAGGAGCTTGAAGTATTGCTGGTTATATCCAGTGCGCGATTTCACCGGCTTTTGTTATTGGTGCGCCAGTTTCTTTGGCAACACGATCGTTTGGCGAAATGAGACCTACCGCCTGGAACGCGATGGAAAAATGGTACGCGTCGGTGGGCCGCAGTCCGGCAATCCTTCCTCAGGGCCGGTTACTGTAGATAATCTTGCCTGAACTCTCAGCGGCCACAAACCTTTGCGACGGGAGCAGAGAGTCCACTGTCTGTCGCTCGTAGGCAGGAACAAACAGAAAAACTCGGTCACCAGAACTCCACTCCTTCAAAAGATCCTGATCATCGAGAAAAATCTTGGGAGCATCTGGGTACGTCGAACCGAACCACATGGAGGTTGTGCGTCCGTTCACCAGATCGATCGGCCGTCGCAAATAGAAAAGCAAAGACGACCCAAAAGCCTGATCGCCATAAATCATGACTTTGTCAGATGGCTGAAGCTGCGGGCCAATGCGATCCGCCATCACCTTCGATGACAGATAGGGGTCAAATCGATTCAGCGCGATATGGGCGGCGACTAGAAAAAGCCCCATCGCAACGGCCATCGCCAGCGTGGCTGCGTAGTGTTTGCGGCGCATGCGGAGATACAGGCTACTCAAGGGTCCTAGCACCAGCGCAACCACGGCCAGCAATGCAGGCAAACGCAGCGCGGCAAAAGACTCTCCTGTGAGATCGAGCATGTGCGACATAGACAGAGTGTCTTCCGACATATCGTGCTTGGCCAGCACACTACCGATATCGGAGACAAAAGGCAGGTGGCGGGAAGTCCAGAGTCCGCCAATGAGGGCGACAGCCGCGATCAGCGTGATTGCGGCGGTTGTGGCGGCGATCGCCAGTAACCAGCGGCGTCTGCCGGACTCCTCCTCATACTCCGCCGTAGAGCTCGCGAGCAATAAGATCAGAGGAAAATACGCCGGAAATGTATAGTACTCCTGGCTGGTGGAGAAGGCGAAGAATGTCAGAACCACGCCGGCCCAGATCCAGCAAATAATGCGCGTCCGCAGAGCGAAGCTGATCTTACCGGACTGGCGCAAAGCCCGAAAATCGAGTGGCAGATTCCGAATCGCTAACGGGAGATACAAACTCCACGGGAAGAGCCAAACCAGATGCAAACTCCAGTAAAGCGCAGCCGGAACTTTGTTGTAGTCGACGGGATAACGCTTTCCTAAGAACCTGAGGAAGTGCTCGTTCACGAAATAGAACCAGAAAAAATGCGGATTCCGGATCCCCGCGAGGATGTGCCAGGGCGCGGCAATGAGCAAGAAAAGGAGCAGGCCAGAAGGGATACGGAACTCACGCCATCGTCGCCAGTCGCCCGAGATTGCGACGTAGGCGACCGCCGTAATCCCAACGAAGACCAGCGGGATGAGTCCCTTGGTAAGGACGGCTAGAGCGAGACAGGCGTAGCCGGCATACCAGCGCCACGCTTGCCGAGGATCGTCTAAAGCCGTCACGAAGCAATAAAACGACGCTGAGATGAACAGGCTCAGAAGCGCTTCAGGAATCAGAATGCGGGTAAACAGATAGAATCCCGCGCCCGTAGTTACGAATAGAGCAGCGTAGGCACCGGCCCGCAGCCCGAAGGCTTGCCTTCCCCAACGGAACGCGAGTAGCACCATTAGAAACATCGCCAGCACGGTAGGCAGCCGGGTAGCGAATTCGTTGACACCAAAGATCCCATAGCTGAACGCCACCAGCCAGTAGATCATCGGCGCCTTCTCGAGATAGCGAACGCCGTTAATGTGCAGAGTGACGTAGTCGCCTTTGGCCATCATTTCGCGCGCCGCTTCGGCGTGCGACGAATCGGCGTCGTCCTGTAGAGCCGGCGAAAATGCGGAGCCGAGATAGACGGCCGCAAAAATGAGAAGAATCGCCGCCCACGTCCCTGCGGGAGAAACTCCTCGGGACGGGCTCGGTATCTCTGGAGTCAAGGAAGCGCGGGTCAAAACCTGGCGTTCCTGGCAGCTGAGGACGGCGGCATGGGATTGGAATTTCGAATCAATCTGCTGGAAGTTTACAAGATCGGGGCGTCCAGGCCAAACCAGGAACGCCGCGATTCCCTACATTTCAATCAGCGAAAGGTGTAACCGATCGTCACGCCATAGCGGGTCGCATGGTTCGAATTGAATTCCACGTTGTTGCGAATCAGATAAAAGCGCGCTTCAGGCCGCACAAAGAAATTTCCGATGGGATAGAAGCGGATACCCCCGCCGAAGTCGCCCATGAAGTGATTGCTGCTGGTGTAGTTCGTGCAACCGGTGATGTAGCTGCAGGTGTAAAAGTTGTTGTAGAAACGAATGCTCTCCGCGCCAATTCCCGCCACTACTTCCCCGGTGACGTGTTTGGCCAGATGCGGTAACCAGATTCCGTTGAAGTCCCAAAAGAGCGGCCTGTAAGGTTGGTATCCGTTGTAAACGCCTTGGCTGCCTTTCCAGTATATTTCTCCCTCCACACCCAGATTTTTCTTCAGCAGAAAATCGCCACTGAAGCCTGGATAGACGCCGCCGCCCTGAGAAGGAGCGGAGTAAACCGTGGAAGATCCGTATGACGGCGAAGTGATACCGCTGAGTCCGAAGCCAATGTCAATCTGTTGAGCTGATGCCATCCCGAGTAACAGAGAAAAGGAAACCAGAACCGTCCCAATAAACTTTCGCAAAGCACAGCCCTCCCCAGAAAAAACGCAGCATTCGAGCCAATTTGAATCGCCTAACTCTGAAAAGATGCGAATCAGCCGTCTTTGGTTTGCTCGCTCGCCCATGGGTATCAAGGCCATCAAGACACCAGAATTGCATTGTGACCCGTATACAATTAAGGTGTTCCTGTATTTGAAGCGAATTTGTTAGTGCAACCTGAAAGCGCAGAGGCGCTTATGGGGCGTTAAACGACTTGGCGACTGTTCTGGGGGAGCCGTAGAGTGAAGATCTCACAAAAAGGACTTTACGCGCTGCAAGCGACCATGATGCTGGCCCGCCATTATCAGCAGGGGGCCATCAAGATCCGCGACATCGCTTACGAAGAGGACTTGCCGGAAAAATTCCTGGAACTGATCTTGCTGGAATTGAAAAATGCGCGCATCGTGGAAAGCGCGCGGGGCGCAAAGGGCGGATACCAGTTGCGACGCCCGCCTTCCGAGATACACCTGAGTGAGATCGTCCGGTTGGTGGACGGCCCGCTTGCACCATTCGGCGATGCCGGTCAGCTGCGGACCTTGATCGATCGCGATGCTGAGCACCGCGCGCTTTACCAGGTGTTTCTTGAAGTGCGGGACGCAGCGGCGCAAATTCTGGAAAACACCACGATCGCCGATATCATTAAGCCACCGGTGGCGGTGTCGAAAGATCAGAAGAAGCCGCGCAAGAAGACTCTGAAGCCGAACCTGGCGCAGATCGTGACCCGGCAAAACGTTTGACCTTCGCCCTCTTTGTTATTTGAGATTGGACAATCGCCCTTGCGAGACGATACGCCGCGCATTCCTGATTCCTTTTCGTCCCATACCTAGACACGGCACGATGGCAGCCGTGGAGGCTGGATGACGATTCTTCTCTTCACGATACTGGTGGCTGCCGGCTCGTTCCTGGCGGGACTGTTGGGCTCTCTCACGGGGCTCGGCGGTGGTGTGGTCCTGGTTCCCCTACTTACACTGTTTTTCAAAGTCGACATCCGATACGCAATCGGCGCCTCGCTGGTTTCGGTCATCGCAACCTCCTCCGGCGCGGCGGCAGCCTACGTAAAAGAGGGATTTTCGAATATCCGCATTGGCATGTTTCTCGAGATTGCCACCACCATCGGCGCGCTTCTCGGCGCATTCATCGCCACCAAAGTGCCGACGCAAGCCATCGCCATTATCTTCGGAGTCGTTCTGGTGTATTCAGCTTACGTTTCACGCAAGGCGCGTCCCAAGTCCGAATGGCACAATCCACCCGATCCGCTGGCTACCCGATTGGGCATGAATGGAAGCTTCCCTACCCCAGAAGGTCTGCGGTATTACAACCCGGTCCGAGTCCCCACAGGGTTCGGCCTGATGTTTGGAGCCGGCACACTCTCGGGGCTTTTGGGAATTGGGTCAGGCGCCGTGAAAGTGCTAGCGATGGATCAGGCCATGAAGATTCCCTTCAAAGTTTCGACGACCACCAGCAACTTCATGATCGGCGTTACCGCAGCGGCGAGCGCCGGCGTTTACCTGAACCGCGGCTACATCGATCCTGGACTCGCGATGCCGGTAATGTTGGGCGTACTTGGAGGTTCCCTGCTGGGCACGCGCATCCTGGTGAAGGCGGAAACCAAGGTGCTGCGCGTGGTCTTTAGCCTGGTAATTGTTTTTCTCGGGCTGCAGATGATCTATCAAGGAATTTCGGGGAGAATCTGACGATGGCTGTGATCCCTAAGTGGACGGACCAGCGAGTGGAACAAGTCGTCGGCAATCTGTTGCGCACGGGTGTGACTATCTCGGCCGCAATTGTGTTGATCGGCGCGTCGATTTACCTGACAAGGCACGGCCTGGCTTCGGCCGATTATCGAGTCTTCCAAGGGGAACCAAATGATCTTCGAACCGTGCACGGAATCATTCAACGATCGATCCATCTAAGCGGTCGTGGCATCATCCAACTTGGCCTTCTGCTGTTGATCGCAACCCCGGTGGCGCGGGTGGCATTTGCCGTATATGGTTTCGCGGCCGAAGGCGATCGCCTCTACGTTGGATTCACGCTCATTGTGCTCGCCGTCCTGGTCTATGGCCTGGTCGGCGGCTCCTGAGCGCGCCTATTCCATCTCAAAACTCACAAATTGATAGATGCCCAGACGCTCTACCTCAAGCACTACGGGCTCCGCGGGCTTGAACTGCGATAACTGAGCGCGAAATCCATCAACGTTCTTTACGGCTTGGCCATTCATCGAGCGAATGACGTCCCCCACCGCGAGATCGGCCGAAATAATCGGTTCGTAATCAACTATGGCGGCCACAACAACTCCGGCCGAAGAGCGCAGGTCCGGCAAGGCCTCAGCAATTGAGGGAGTCAGATCGAGCAGAAACACTCCGAGGGGCGCGACCAGGCTCTTTTGCGGATCGATTAGGTCGGACAAGTGCTCAACCCCATTCGGCACATCGACCGGAGAAATCGACAGGCTCACGTTCTCCTTGTTCCGGAGTATCTGCATCTGCAACTGCTGCCCGCGCCGGTGCAGGTAGAGCCAAATACTAAATTTCGGCAAAGAGTCGATGGGACGCCCGTCAACTGAGAGCACAATGTCTTTCGCCTTCAGGCCCGCTTTAGCGGCGGGACCGCCCGGAACCACGTCAGAAATGATGACACCCCAGTCCTGAGGGAGCTTCAATCCTGCCGCCAGGTCAGGGCTAATAGTCTGCGCGTTCGCTCCGATTTCCGTACGCCGAATGCGTCCGTGATCCTTGAACTCCTGATAAGCGAATCGAACCGCGGGCTCCGGGATCGCAAAGCCCAGGCCTTCGCTCCCGCCGCCCTCGGTGTAAATGAAGGTATTCAAGCCAATCAGATTTCCGTCGCGGTCGACCAGCGCCCCACCGCTGTTGCCGGGATTGATCGGGGCGTCGGTCTGAATGTAGACCATGGGCTTGTCAGCATCGATCTGCCTGCCCACCGCGCTCACGATTCCCTTGGTAACGGTATGTTCGAGGCCTTCCGGCGATCCGACAGCTAGCACAGTCTGGCCAAGCTGCACTCGATAGTCAGCCTTCAAGGGGATGTAGGGAAGATTCTTTTCTTCGATCTTCACCAATGCCAGGTCAACTAGCCGATTCGCTCCGATAAGTTTCGCCTCAAACGTTCGCTGCCGAGTTAGGAAACTTGCCCGATAAGCGACAAGCTCCGCAGGCGTGGGAGTAATGATGACGCGAATTCTCTGCGCTCCATTCACCACGTGAGCGTTGGTCATGATGTAACCGTCGGGGTCGACGATCACGCCGGACCCAATTGCTCGTTGCCGTTCAATCACGCCGACGTCATCGTCGCCGCCCTTTGTCTCACGCGCACCGAAACCGCTGACTTCAATCTGCACCACGGCCGGCAAGACCTGTTGCGCTAGAGCCGCGAGAGAGTCGTCATACTGGCGCAAAGTGTCGGCGTGAGCCGCGGTGGAACCGGATTGTCCTTGACTCAACACGGAAAAACAAAGAACGCCCAAGGTTGTCACAAACCTGGACACGGATAGAGAACGCATGCCCTCACCTCAACGAAAATGAAATCAGATCAATGTATTGGGATGGAAGCGAACCAATCGCGACAACGACAGGCGGAATACTAACACGCTAGGCAAAATACGTTTGGCGCGTGTTTAGAGCCCAACGCCAGTGAGGACGATGTAGGATGGGCGGCCGCTAGACACCGAAGTCATAACGCTCACCACGCCAAGGCGGTCACCTGTAATCACGGGTTTGAAAGTCACCTGGATTTGGCAAGTGGAGCCGGCAGCCAGCGTTTCAGCGCAGGTGTTGGTCTCGCTAAAGTCGATGCCCGACGAAGTAATGTCGACGATCTTCACGGCGCTGCTGCCTGGGTTTGTCAGAGTGGAGACCATCGGTTGACTCGAGGTTCCGGCTGCAAGAGAGCCGAATTCCAATTTAAGAGGCTCTACCTTGATTGCTGTTGCTGCCGCTGCGCCCGACTTAGTCCCGATAGCATCCTGCGCGACGTTGGCCGTCGTCAACAACCCTACCGCGCAGAACGCCAATATCCATGCCCTCATGAGGACGCTCCTCGTGAACGGACCATTCTACCTGCAGGACAACGCCACAGCCCAGGTTTGACAGTCGGCAGTGAGAGAAATACGATCTTGAGTCCCCTGAGTTTACCCAAATGAAAATCCAGAAGGCCTCTTACCGGTCGCGCATTTGGCGATTCGTGCCCCGGGCTGCGCTGATGTTAGCGGCATCGGTCCTGCTAGTCAGCGCCTCAACAACGGCAGTCGCACCTGCGAATCCTCAGCGCTACCTTGCAGATATTCAGGCGCTCACTGCGCCCTCAATGGAGGGCCGCGGCGCCGGAACGAAAGGTATCGACAAGGCTGCGCACTACCTCGAAAAGCAATACAAGAGTCTAGGCTTGAAATCAGCCGGCACTCATGGCTACTTCCAGCCATTCTCGGTAATCACTGGCGCGAAGCTCAAATCGAATAACCACTTTGTAGTGGAGTCGGGAAGCACCAAGAACAATTTGAAGCCGAACCAAGACTTTGTTCCATTCAGCTTCTCCGCCTCGGGTTCAGCGATTGGGCCGCTGGTGTTTGCAGGGTACGGCGCTTCCGCCGACGAATTTCAATATGACGATTATGCCGGTGTAGACGTAAAGAACAAAATCGTCGTCGTATTGCGCTACGAACCTGCAGGGTTTGCCGCGAAAAGCGGCAATACGGGTACGACCCAGCATTCTCAGTTGATCACCAAAGCGATCAACGCCAGAAATCACGGCGCCAAGGCGATCGTGCTGGTCAATGGCAAGTTGGGGGACGGCGAAGAAGACTTGCTCACCCGTTTCGGTAGCGTGAGCGGGCCCGAGAACGTCGGGATTCTGTTTGCCCAAGTGAAGAATTCGGTCGCGGAAAGTTGGTTCCAATCCGCGGGTAAGTCCCTCGCTGACGTGCAAGCACAGATCAACTCATCCGAGAAGCCGGCGTCTTTTGGTTTCGCCGATAGCCTGCATGCTTCGCTTAATGTAAGCATCGAGAATACTCGGGCAACGGTTAACAATGTACTCGCATATCTGCCGGGGAGGACGGACGAATACGTTATCATCGGCGCTCACTATGATCACCTGGGTCGGGGCGACTTCGATTCCCTCGCTCCCTCGCAGATTGGACAGATTCATCCTGGCGCAGACGATAACGCTTCCGGAACCGCCGGAGTCCTTGAACTTGCTCGGTCCCTGGCGCCTATGCAGGGTCAACTACGCCGAGGGATTCTCTTCGCTTCCTTCGCTGGAGAAGAGCTTGGGTTATTGGGCTCTGCGGAATGGGTGAAAGAACCCACACTGCCTCTCGACAAGGCCGTCGCCATGCTCAACATGGACATGATCGGCAGAATCAAAGACGAGAAAATCTACATTGGCGGAGTTGGCACAGGTTCTACGTTCAAGGCGTTGCTCGAAGAAGATCAACCGAAAACAGGCTTCAAGATTGAATATTCCGCCGGTGGATACTCGGCCAGCGACCATACCTCGTTTGTCAGCAAGAAGATTCCGGTTCTTTTCTTCTTTTCGGGGCTTCACTCCGACTATCACAAGCCTTCCGACACCTGGGACAAAATCAATTCCGCAGACGCGGCCCATCTGCTTGGACTCGTGTCTGACGTTGGGATTCAGATCGCTGAAGCGCCCGACCGTCCCACGTTTCTAACGGTTGCTGACGAGAAGGCTCCCGCCGGTGGCGGTGGCCGCGGTTACGGGCCTTATTTCGGCTCGATCCCGGATTTCGGCCAGACAGAAAAGGGCGTGAAGTTTTCCGATGTGCGACCGGCGTCTCCCGCAGCCAAGGCCGGTCTCAAGGCCGGAGACGTTCTTATCCAATTTGGCGACAAGCCCATCAACAATCTTTACGACTTCACCGACGCACTGCGCCGCAGCAAAGTCGGCGACGTTGTGGAAGTGAAAGTCCTGCGCGATGGCAAGCCGGTGACCGTCTCGGTAAAACTCGAACAGCGAAAGTAATTTTCATGGCAGTTCGAACTTGCGCTGCGTCTCGTCGTCGACGCCGACCATCTCCCATTTCGTAAGGGTGACAGGAATCATGCCTGCTCCGAGGAATTGGTCGTGGAACGTTCCTAGTTCAAATTTGTCGCCTTGTTGTTGAGCGCGAGCCGCCAGCAGTTCCTCGATCTGCTGCTTCCCTGCAATGTAGTTCATTCCGTAGCCTGGCTGGCGGAAGTAAATCTCCAGATCGTAGCGGGCCAGGTTCGGGTCCATAAACGGCACGGTCTTGACCATGTATGCCACGGCGTCGTTGAGCGAGAATTCTCCGCGCTGGATCTTCAGTTCCGCTGGAATCCGCGCGGCTCGCGCCAGCTGCGCGATATAGAACAATTCGCGCGTAAGAGGACGGTCTTTCAGTATCCCCGCCTGCAACATCATTTCCTCGCAGTAAAAGCCCCAGCCCTCGATACGTCCGCTGTCGGTATAGGTCGAACGGATCGGTCGTGTGTCGTGCCTCGTGTAGCGCGAAATCGAAGCGATGACCGGGAATCGAGGCGTGAATGTGATCGACCAGAGGATCGCGATATTGAATTTCTTCCCAGAAGTGGCGCTTGCCACCCGGACGTTCAATCCAGAATGCGTCGGTCTTTTGCGGGCCCACGTAGTCTGGGATCGTCAGAATATGATTTTCCTGGATGAATCCTCGTATCAACTTCTCGGCATCTTGAACCCGCGCGTAATATTCCTGCTCTGTCTTCGCCAGCTGAAGTTCGGGAAGGTTTCGATTCTTCATCTGTTCAATCTTCAGGAAGGTGCGTGCGCGGCTCAGTTCGGTATCGGCAAGAACGCTGAGGTCGTCGGCGGAATACGGCATCAACCGGACGTGCTTCAGGAACCAGTTGTAGTTGTCGATTCCGACAGCACTGGGATGATTAAAAGCGCTGCGACTTGCGATCAACCAGTCATTATAGTCGCGGACCGCCTGGAGAGCGGCTGCGACGTCGGGAGCCAGATCCGGCTGATCTTTACGCGTCCGCTCCAATAGATCTGAGTACCAGCCTAGAGATCCCTCCGGCGGCGGATTTCGTAAAGGCTCACCCTGTCCGACGCCATCGTAGTGCTCCAGATGAAAGATCGCGATGTCGGCAAGGTCGCCGCCCGCTTCTGTCAAATTCTGCTTCGCTTGGGAGACGATCACGGGTATAGAACGCAGGTGTGCACGAAACTCATCGATCTTGTCAGCCGTGACTGGCAAGGCGATGTACGGCAGCCTCTCAAAGAAGTCGGCGTAGAAACTAGGATCGCGCGACCATGGCCGCACTACCCGGTAGCGGAAATCGAGATCGTTAAGTTCTGTGCGGACGAGCACCCAATCGACCTCCCGTTCCACCGTCCAACCAGCCCGATTGATTGAATGAACGCGATCTGTCAGCTTCTTCAGTTGCGCGGCTCGAGCCGATACCGCCGTGGAAGAGAAATCGTGCGTGGCATCTTTCATGCCTTCGTCGCGCAATTTCAAGTAGTCCTGATGGACCTGTAGTAATTCATCCCAGCCTCGCTCCTGGGCTTGGCAAACCGAAGCGCAGGCGACTAGCAGAGTAAGTCTCACAATGAACAGGAGTTTGGTTTTCCGCATGATCAGATCTGGAGTCCTTCTCTCAATGTGGCTTGGGCAAATCTTTGCAGTGTGAATTCTTCGAACAGCGGATCTTCATACCCATTGGCGATCAGGTCTGCCATCATTTTGCCTACCGCCGGAGCCAGCATAAAGCCGTGTCCGCTGAATCCAGTCGCCAGAAACAGGCCGGAGGCAGCTTTACCAAGGATGGGGCGATGATCGGGCGTCGAATCGTAAAGGCCCTCGACGACGCGGCGAACCGGAAGGTCCGCCAATGCTGGCAACAGAGTTGCGCCTGCGGTCAACGCGCGCTCGGTAAAGGTAAGATTGTCGCTTTCCTCGGTTTCGCCTAGCCATCCCAGGTAGAAGACTCCGTTCAAGAGCTGTTTTCCCGCGAAGCTGCGTTCCAGCGCCACCACCAGCGGTGACATCGCCCTGGCAGCGAAGGGTTCCGTGTAAGCAAGACGCCGTCGTTCCGGCGTGATAGGAAGTTCGATTGCAACTTGAGCGGCCAGTTCGCGACTATCGACGCCGGCGGCAATCACTAGATGTTTGGCAATCCACGAGTCGCCCGAAGTAGAAATCTTCCAGCCTTCGTTCTCCCGGTCAATTTGCGCCACCGCTTGAAGTACCAGTTTCGCGCCACGATCCCGTGCGATACGAAGCATCCGATTGGTGACGCCGTCGCAATCCTCGAGGAATCCATCCTCGGCACAAAACGATCCGCCCAGGATGCCATCGAGCACAAGGCTGGGAACGATCTTGTGAATCTCTTCAGGACTCATGATTCGGGATGGAATTCCCAGCCGGTTCTGCATTGCGACATTCTTTCCGAAGCGGCCCAGAACTCCCTCGCTCTCCGCGAGAAAAAGATATCCGCTCCGCTCCAGAACAAACGGCGTTTCCGGCATCAGGCGCTCGTTGACCTGTTCGAAAAATCTCATCGAGCGCTGTGCCAGAACACACTCTGCTTCCGACTCGAATTGCTGGCGAATGCCACCGGGGCAAACGCCAGTAGCGCCGCTGGCAACGTGCTTCCGCTCGAAGACGACGATTCGTTCCAAGCCCAGTCCGGCAAGGTGAAATGCAATCGAGCACCCGATAATGCCGCCTCCGATAATGGCTACATCCGCTGTCTGCATTTCACTCCGAAGGAAGTCTATCGAAAATGGCGGTGTTGGGATCGAGCCCTCGCTTACGAAGCCCCAACCAAAACCGCCAGAACAGTACACAGGCACTGAGCATGACAACTACCCAACTGGTCGTGGACTTCAAGTACCATCGCGCCGGTGAACGCAAGTCGCCAATCACTTCCACAAGAAGCAGTCCACCGAGTAACAGGATGGCAGCCGCGGCGACAGTGATCTGCTGCGTGCGGCCTCGAAGGAACGTCATCTGGCTGTAGAGTTCCGGGTTGACGGAAGGAAAGGTAATCAGCGCTACCGCCATCAGAATAAAATTTACCAGCATGGAAAGCACCAGCAAATCGACGCCGAGAAAGAAGTCTCCCGCTAGATTGCAACCTAGCACACAGAGACTCGCGGCAACAGAGGTCAGCAAGAGCGCGAAGTGAGGAGTCCGGAACCTGGGATGAATTCTCGATAGCGGCTCCGGCAAGATCCCGTCTCGGCTGAAAGCGTAGAGTGTGCGCGAATTCCCCAGCATGACGGCAGGCAGGACTTTCAAAATCGCGACAGTCACCGAAAAAAGGATAAGCGCGCCGAGCCATGCGGGCAGTAACGGAGCCATCAAACCTGGCGCGGAAATGTCGTGTACCAGCGAAGCACGATAGATGGACTGCCACGGCACCGCGTGATACACGCTCCACGTAAAGATGATGTAGTAGAGCGTAACCCCACCAATGGCGATCACAATGGCGCGTACCAGATCGGACGCTCGCCTCGCCTCTCCGGCGGCCTGAGAAATGGCGTCAAATCCGATAAATGAGGAAAACAGCACTACTGCGGTTCCGAGAAAGGCCTTAACGGTGAATTGTGGGGAGGCTAGTTCGCCAAGCGCCGGCACAACGCTCGCCGCCGGACGAATCCATGCCGCGACTGACATGACAAGCGGTCCAATGATTGTGACCGCAGCCATCAACACGACGCTGCGTTCGTAGAGCCGGACGCCAAACAAGTTCACCAGCCACGCCAACCAAATCGCCAGAAGGGAGGCTACGATTCTGGGAACGGGGCGATCAAGCTCTAGCACTGAAACTCCCAAGGCGGACAGAAGATCGCGGAGGACGGGAACCAGAAAATACGCCACCACTCCCATAGCCATCGAAAGGCCGAACCACTGCGAAAAGCTGGCGATGAATCCCGCGAATGGGCTTAGGGCGCGGCTGACACTTATATAGCTTCCACCGGCACGCGGCATTGCCGACACCAGTGCGGCATAGCAAACCGCTGCCAGTACAGCGGGCACGGCCGCTACCACGTAAGCAACCGGCACCCATGGCCCGACTCCCGGCTGGTAACGCTGCACCATGAAGGGCAGAATGTTGACGCCAACTCCTACCATCGCCGCTACGCCGGTGGCCACTAACCCTAAAAGGCCGATCTCGCGCCGCAGGTGAAACGACTCAGGAGGGATGGCCACCGGAGGCTCGGTCATTTCTCGTGACGCCGGCAGCGGATGATGCTCCCGCTGGGAAAATAGATTGCAAGTTGATCCCCGGACGCCTCAATCCTGCACTCTTCCACCACTTGCGAATCGAGATTCGTCACCACAGGTTTCTCCGCTCCCCCTTGGAAGGTGTAGCGGTGATAGAAGGTCAGGCGGTCCCCGTGGAATGTGTATCGACCGGACTCAGCACTTCCCCAATACTCTCCGGAGGTCGCTTGAGGCACGAAGTAGAGAGTTGACCACTGGCCTCCGGTTAGGAAAAGAACGCCGGTAACGGACGTAGAGACGCCGGCGCGTACGTACGATTCGAGTTGCCAGACCCCTTCGATTGGAACGGAGACTTGAGCGTCGGTCATGGGATGGACGGTCCGGCATGCGCAGCCGCGTGCGCGAATTGTATAACAGCACTGTGCCGTGGCTTCGCTAAATCCCAACAACCTGCGCTGGAGTCCAGCCCTGCTCGCCGAGATGTCTGATGCTCAGAGCATCGTGGCGCTTTGCCAACCTTGCGCCTGAGTTGTCGCGAACCAGATCGCAGTGATAATACGAGGGCACGGGGAGGTTGAGAGCGCGAATGAGCAATAGCTGGCGTGCGGTTGATTTCAGAAGATCGGCGCCTCGGACGACCTCGGTGATTCGCATATGGGCATCGTCTACCACGACCGCCAGTTGATACGCTGGCACGTCATCGCGTCGCCACACGACGAAATCGCCGAATTCCGTGCCCGCGGTCCAATCGTGAGTTCCCAGGTGAAGATCAGTGACGCTAACCTTCTCGCCGTCGGGCACTCGGAAACGCCAGTTCACTCCCACGGGTTCGGCAAAGGCGGCCGCGTCGGCGCGGGAGCGGCAGCGTCCGGAATAAAGAGGCTCGTCATCGCCCTCATTCAGCGCGGTCGCAGACAAGGCAACATCTTTGCGCGAACAGGTACACGGATAGATTGCCCCAGAGTCTCGCAGTTGCCGCCATGCCGCCAGGTAGTGCTCCCGCCGCTGACTTTGCGAGTAAGGCGCAAACGGACCTCCGCGGTCGGGTCCTTCTTCCCAATGGATGCCGAGCCAACGAAGATCTTCGAACATAGCGTCGACGAATTCCTGCTTGCAGCGCTGCGGATCAAGGTCTTCATTGCGAAAAACCAATAGGCCGCTATGCTCTCGAGCCCGTTCGAAGGCTGTCCAGAATGTGCGAGCATGCCCGGCGTGAAGCAAACCAGTGGGAGATGGCGCAAGGCGCCCGCGATAGAGATCTGTCGACACACGTGCATTTTAACGTCAGAGAGCGAGGGCTTTCGCTATGATGTCGATGCTTATGCCACTATTCGACGTCACAATTGCCGGGGAGCTCAACCTCGATCTAATACTTTATGGCTTGCCAGAGGAACTTCCCCCTGAGCGTGAACTTCTTGCGGAGCGCATGATGCTGACGCTGGGGGGATCGTCGACCATCGTTGCGCACAATTTGGCGGCTCTAGGACGGCGTGTAGGGTTCGTCTCCCTCATCGGCGACGATCCCCTCGGCCAGATAGCGCTTGGCCACCTGCAACAAAGTGGCGTTGATATATCACGAGTTCAAACCAGTCGAATCGGATCGCAAACCGGGCTCACTGTCGTTCTGCAACGCGACAAATGGCGAAATATGGTCACCTACGCGGGCACGATCGCCGAACTGACGTACGAAGATCTTGACTTCGAATACCTTTCCGATTCGAAGCACTTCCATTTCTCGTCGTACTTTCTGCAAAACAATCTACGCCCGCGAGCCGTCGAACTATTCAAGAGATTCAAGGAAGCAGGGTTGACGACCTCTCTTGACACCAATGATGACCCAGACGACTCGTGGCCGGGTCTTGAGCCGTTATGGCCCTACCTGGACGTCCTGCTGCCTAATGGGCGCGAGGCGAGGAAAATCGCCGGAACCGGCGACCTCGACGAAGCCGTGAAGCGCTTAGCTGAAAATGTCCCACTGGTAGTTGTGAAGTTAGGGGAGGATGGCTCCCTGGCCCAGCGTGGATCCGAACGTTTCAAAAGCTCCGCAACCCGAGTAAGTCCAGTGGATGCCGTGGGCGCCGGAGACAGTTTTGATGCCGGATTTCTCTCGCAATATGTTTTGGGCGCCGATCTTCCGACCTGCCTCAAAGCCGGCAATCTGGCCGGTGCTCTCTCCACCACGCGGCCGGGCGGAGTCGAAGCATTTCGCGATCAAGAACACCGGGAGCAATTCTTTCGCGCCCACGACGGATAGCTTGCATGAACTCCGTTACTGTCCGGCGGATGCCTTCATCACCATGAGCGCTGGGACATCCTGCTGCTTCACGAGGTTGTTGTAGGCGCTGACGTCCGTTGCGACAATCTGCTTCCACTTCGCCGTTTGCTCATCGATCGCTTTGCTCAACATGTCGAACACTTCGTAGGATTGCTGCGTAGGCGCAGAATCAGCGCTGGCAACTACGCCTCCCAAAGCCGCAAGCTGGTTATTGAGGCGAATGGGGAAATTCAGTACGTCCTGACCGCTCTTGGCTTTGGTCTGGATCAGCGCTTCTTCGACCTCAGTCATCTTCTTGTCGAGCGCTTTTCCCGCGTCGGCGATGGCCTTCTCGCGTGGATCATCTTTCAGGCGGGTGTTGATGCCATTGATCTGCGCACGCAGATCGCGGATCTGAATCACCGTGTCGTCGGTCTCGTTGAGCTTCTCGCGAATCTTCATGAGAAGGTCAAATTGCTTCTCCATGTCGGCTTCACTCACGTTCGAGCGAGGATCGGCCTTCACCTCGAGCGACGCCGTATAGCTCTTACCGAGAACTGTCAGGCGAACCTGGTACGTCCCCGGCAACGCTTCAGGGCCGTCGTTGCTTCCCGCCCAGAGAGGCGCCTTTGGAACCTTACTCGAGCCTTCATACTTCAGATCCCACACAAACCGGTTGAGGCCGGCATCGGATGGCAACTTCCCGGCGTTCTTATCGCGACGGCCTTCGCCTTCATCCGGGCTGTCCTCTTCAGGCTTTCTTGGGAAATTTACGGATGACTTTGCCGGACGAGTCCAGGATCTCGAGCGTGATGTGGGACTCTTCGGCTTCGGCTTTCTTACTCATCCTCACCGGAAGGCTTCTTCTCGTCTGGTTTCTTCAGTTCAGTCTTCAACCAATAATCGATGACCGCACCAGCCGGTGGATTCTTGCCGGCATTGGCGGAAGCAAAGGGTGAACCTCCAAAGACGGTATGGCTTGCCGGACCGGGAGTGAACAGGTGTACGTCCTGTAGCGCGATGGACTCGCTGTATTGCTCGAGCGGAGTAATGTTGTCAATCACCCAGAAACTTCGGCCATGGGTAGCCACGACCAGGTCATAGTTCTTGACGATCAGATCGTTCACCGGCGCAGGCGGCAGATTGAGCTGCAAAGACTGCCAGTGCGCACCGTCATCGAAGGAAACATAGACTCCCATTTCCGTTCCGGCGAAAAGCAATCCGGCGCGGCGAGGATCTATGCGGACAGCATGCACGTAGTTGTTGGACGGAATTCCGTCAGTAAGCTTGGTCCAACTCTTGCCGAAGTCGCTGGTCTTGAAAATGTAGGGAGCGAAATCATCTTGCTTGTGACGTTCCACCGCGATGTAAGCGGTGCCCGCATCGTGGGGAGACGCCTCGACCATGCTGACCGTGCCCCAGTCCGGCATGGCTTTCGGTGTCACGTTCTCCCAGTGCTTGCCGCCATCGCGCGTCAGTTGCACCAGTCCGTCGTCGGTTCCAACCCAGATCAAATCTTTCTGAACAGGCGACTCCACGACCGAGAAGATCGTGTCGTAGACCTCGACGCCGGTGTTGTCTTTTGTGATTGGTCCGCCTGACGCCTGCTGTTTACTTTTGTCGTTACGAGTGAGGTCTGGGCTGACGATGGTCCAGTTCATGCCGCTGTCGGTCGTCTTGAAGAGCACTTCCCCGGCGAAATAGAGAGTCTTGGGATCGTGTGGGGAAAACGACGATAGGCTCAGTCCATTGGAAACGATGCTTCACATCGGCCGCTGCCCATCCGATGGGATTTACTGGCCACGGATTTACGGCCTGCGTCTCTCCGCGTTCGATGATTGTAGCGGCTGATTTCGCCGCCATAGGAGCCTGCGTAGACAATCATCGGATCGTTGGGATCTGCGGCGATATAGCCGCTCTCGCCGCCGCCGACGTCGTACCAGTCGGGACGGTCAATCGCGCCGTTGGGGCTCGCACTGGCAATCGCAACGGTGGAATTATCCTGCTGCGCGCCGTACATGAAATAGGGAAAACGATTGTCGGTGCTGACGTGATAGAACTGCGCCGTCGGCTGGTTGTATTGAGTGGTCCAACTCGCGCCGCCATTGGTTGAGACTGTCGCTCCGCCGTCGTTGCCGTTAATCAGTCGCTGGGGATTGGTGGGATCGATCCATAAACCGTGATTGTCCCCGTGCGGAGCGGGGACGCGCGCGAAGGTCTTTCCCCCATCATTCGAACGGTAGATTCCGGTATTCAGGATGTAGACGGAGTCGGCAGACTTCGGATCGGCGAAAATGTGCGAGTAGTACCATGCGCGCTGCCGGAAGCGATGATCGTCAGTGAGGAGTTGCCAACTGTCGCCTCCGTCATCCGAGCGATAAATGCCGCCCTTTTCGGCCTCGATTACGGCCCACACGCGGTTCGGATTTGCCCCTGACACAGTGACACCGATGCGCCCAAGAGTTCCTTCCGGCAGCCCGTGCCCTTTAAGTTGTTTCCAGGTAGTGCCGCCATCGATGGAGCGATAGAGACCGCTGCCCGGACCGCCGCTGTCCATGCCCCAGGGGGTACGCCGTGCCTGCCACATCCCGGCGAATAGGATGTTCGAATTGCTGGGATCGAATGTGATATCGATGCCGCCCGTCTTTGCATCCTTGTAAAGCACCTTGTCCCACGTTTTGCCACCATCGCGAGTGCGAAAGATTCCGCGCTCGTCGTTATCGCCGAAGGGATGGCCCAACGCCGCGACGAAGGCGACATCGGGATTCTTGGGATCGATGATCAACCGACCGATGGCATGGGTGTCACCGAGTCCGACAAACTTCCAGGTCTTCCCTGCATCGATAGATTTGTAAACTCCATTTCCGCCCACGATATTGCCGCGAATGCAGGCTTCGCCGGTTCCGACGTAAATCACGTTAGGATCAGACTCCGAGACGGCGATAGCGCCAATCGCTGGCGAAGCATCTTTTTGCCTATCGAAAATCGGCTTCCAGTTCAATCCACCATCGGTGGTCTTCCACACCCCGCCCGCGGTCGCGCCAAAGTAGTAGATATCGCCCTGTCCGACAACGCCCGAGACAGCTACGACGCGTCCACCACGATAGGGACCAACCAAGCGATATTCCAGACCCTTCCAAGGCCCTTTGGACTCTTTGTCATCGTCTTGATCGGGTTTCGCATCGCTGCTCGTTGCGGGGGCTTTGTCGCTGGCAACACTCGGCTTCAACTTTCCCGAACCCGCCGGTTTCGATTGATTCTTCTGACCCGACACAAAAGCGCTGAGGCACACTACAACTAACAAGGCGGCAGTGTTTCGCACGTGACTATTCCTCCAGGAAAACAGCTTGAGATAAAGAGTTGGTCTATTCCACATCTGAGTCATCGTCAGTCGGCTGTGAATCCGCCATTCCGCGAATCTCAGGCAAGTTTGCCCCGCGCAACGACTGATTCAATGCGGGCAGATCAACATTCTTGATGGCATCGAAGCTCTTCAACACGGTCGTGGCATCTTGTTCCGCGGTGGCCGTCGCGTCCAGCAAAGCCTTGGTGGGGGCGGCGTCGGCCCGCGCTGCGTCCGCATAGAGGGTTGAGGCGGCTCCGTTGATTCGAGTCAGAGTAAGAGTTTGCGTAGCTGCTGAGGGCACTGCACTCTGAAGCACTGCGCCAACTTTCTGATCAAAACTCTTGAGGGCGTCTGCCGTGGAACCTGTGGCCTTGCTTTCAAGTCCCTGCGCTTGCGTATGCATGGACCGCGCGTTCACGACGGCCTGAGAAGTCCGCGTTAACAACGCCGCCAAACGAGTCTCTAACTCGAACAACTGCGCAAGTCCGGCAGTTGTCGTCTTCACTCGGGGATCCATCACCACTGTGAATGGCTCGGTGTAAGAATGCCCGTTGACGGTGAGCCGCGCCGAGTATTTTCCGGGGAGAGCATGGAGCCCCTGCGGCTCACGAGGAGTGTCTCCGGGAATCGCGGCGATCGGATAGCCGTGTTGCGTTGCAACCGGGTCCGGATAATGCAGATCCCACACCCAACGATGCATTCCCGCTTCTGTGGATAAAGCCTTTGGCATCCGAATCCAATAGAGAGGGATTAACTGGCTCTTTAGTTGCTCTTCGGTTACGTCAGGCTTATCTGTGCTGGAAAATCGCCGTACCATCTTGCCCGCGGGGTCCAGAATCTCGAGGGTTACCGGCCCTGATGCTGGCTTGGCCAAGTAGTAATCGAGAATAGCGCCGTGCGGAGGATTCAGGGCCGTGGGTTCGTCCGGTGGAATCGGCGTGTCAGGATTTGTGTCTCGACGAACCCGGTATGCCTTGCCCGGCCGAAATAGAGTTGCGTCCGCTTGAACGACGCTGGCAGCCAATTGGCGCAAAGGAGTGATGTCATCCAAAATCCAGAATGCCCGGCCGTGAGTCGCCACGATCAGGTCATCCTCATGGACCCACAAGTCGCGCATCGAAGTGTGTGGCAGATTCAGTTGCAGCGACTGCCAGTGGTCTCCGTCATCGAAGGTTACCCACACCGCGTTTTCGGTCCCGGCAAATAAGAGTCCCTTGCGCTCGGGATCTTCGCGCACCGTATCGACGGGAGCGTCGGACGGCAGTCCTGTCGTGATGGACTGCCACGACTTCCCTCCATCGCGAGTGCGATAGATGTAAGGCCGCAGATCATCGATGCGAAAACGGCTCACTGAAATGTAAGCCGACGTGTCATCGAAGTGCGATGCACTGATCTGGGTGACTTTACTCCATGGCGTCAGATCGGGCGGGGTAATGTTGCCCCAATGCTTCCCCGCGTCGTGGGTGATCCATACCTGACCATCGTCGGTCCCGGCCCACAGAGTGCTTTCGTTCTTGAATGATGGCGCCAGAGCGTAGATCACGCCGCGCTGCTTGTCGGCGCCCTGCGGAAACAGTTTGCCCACGCTGGGCGGAGCGCCTGGCGCCTCGCGGGTTAGATCAGGGCTGATCGTCTCCCAGTTCTCTCCCGCATCCGTTGTCTTAAACAGGACATTCGCGGCGTAGTACATCACGTGAGGATTCAGCGGAGAAAACATGATGGGTTCCGTGCGGTTCGCGCGAAACTTTCCGTTACGCACAGGAATTGGCGTGATGTTTTGCACCTGCCCCGTGGACCAGTGGAACCTTGAGACCTCGCTGCGTCCTGCGCCATAAATTACATCTGGATCAAGAGGATCGGGAGCGACGTATCCGTACTCAATCACTCCAACGGGATGCCAGTCACGAAGGGTGATCTCGCCATCATTGCCGCGACTCAGGATGCACACGGACCCGCTCTCCTGCTGGCCACTACAAACGCGATAAGGAAAAGTATTGGTGACGCCAACGTGATAAAGCTGCGCCGTGGGCTGGTTGTACCAGGAACCCCAGGTCTTGCCGCCGTTCACTGTCACAATTGCGCCTTGATCACTGACCAGCAGAATCGTGTTGCCGTCGTGAGGATTGATCCAGATGTTCTGATAGTCATCGCCACCAGGCGCCCCGCGGAAACTGATCCACGTTTTGCCTCCGTCTGTGGACTTCATGGTCACGATGCTGGTGCTGTAAACGACATCCGGATTCTTGGGATCCACTTTCGGAATCGGAAGATCGCCGCCACCGATTCGCATGCCGGCGCGCGGATCCATAGTGACGTGAGACCAACTCTCGCCAGCGTCGTCGGAGCGATAGACCCCAAGTCCTTCACGGTCTGTGGTAGCCACTGTTGCATAGAGTCGCTTGGGATCACTCGGTGCGATGGCGACGTTGATCTGCGCCAAATTCGTCGGCAGGCCCTTAGTCAGAGGGTGCCAGGTCTCGCCGCCATCCGTTGACTTGAACAGTCCACCGCCGGTTCCGTTGAACAGGTTGTTGTCTTCCCACGGACCCTCGCGCGCTTCCCAGAGCGCCGCATATAAAACGTCGGGATTCGAGGGATCGATCTCGATGTCCGATCCGCCTGTGTTCTCGTCTTTAGAGAGCACCTTCTTCCAGGTGTTGCCTCCGTCGGTAGAGCGATAAATCCCGCGTTCTTCGCTGGCGCCGTAGGGATGACCCAATACAGCGGCCACCAGATGATTCGGATCACGCGGGTCAACCACCAGCGCCGGAATCTGCTGCCCCCCTCGGAGGCCCAAATGCGTCCAGGTTTTTCCCGCGTCGGTTGATTTGTAAATTCCATCTCCCACCGAGAGATCTGGGCGATGCAAACCTTCACCGCTGGCAACATAAATGACATTCGGATCAGAGGGGGCAATCGCGATGGCGCCGATCGACTGCGTCGGCTGCGAATCGAAGATCGGATTCCAGGTACGGCCATAGTCGTCCGACTTCCAGACCCCGCCGTTCACCTGTCCGATGTAAAAGACATTCGGCTGGTCGGGCACGCCGCTCAGGGCCCGGGTACGCCCTCCACGAAAGGGACCAATCATGCGCCAGCGCAACTCCTGATAGGTATTCTCAGGGATTTGTTGCGAGAAAGCGGCGTCGGCAAACACGAGAACTAGGGAACAGGCGAGAAGAACAGGGACCAAACGACGTGTAGGAATCAATTGGCAGTCTCCGTGGCGGAAGGAGCAGAATAAATCAAATCGGCACAGGTAGCGCAACTCTCTTTCCAGAATTCTTGCGCTTCAGAAGCCGTCCCAGGCGGGGACATTCAGGTATGAGCGATCCAGTTGCGCGACAGAAGCGCATCCCAGCAGCCTAAGGGTCCGCTCCACGTCGGCGCGTAACAACTCTAAGGCTCGCGCCACGCCCGCTTCTCCTGCTGCCGCTAAACCGTAGGCGCAAGCGCGCCCCATCAGAACTGCTCTTGCTCCCAGGCAAACTGCTTTGACGATATCCGTACCCCTGCGAATCCCGCCATCCATGAACACTTCCACTTGCTTGTTCACGGCCGCAACCACCTCAGGCAATATTCTCAGCGTGGGGGGCGAGTGATCCAGTTGGCGGCCGCCGTGGTTCGACACCACAATTGCAGAAGCGCCTTCATCAACGGCCAGCCGGGCGTCCTCTGCCGTTAAGACACCTTTGATGACAATCGGACCGCGCCAGGCTTCGCGGATCCAACGCAGATCACTCCACGTAACCGCGGATTTCGCTAAAGCAGCGGCAACATCGATGAGAGGCATCGCGCCTTGTCCGGGAATCACAATGTTGGGCAGATTCGGGACACCTCCGTCGCGTAGAAATCCGGCCAGCCAACCTGGATGTGCCAACAGATTAGGCAAATACGGAAGTTTCTGAAAGATGTTTCCGTTCAAGAGCGCATTCATGCCGTTACGGTAATCGCGCTCACGCAACCCGGCTACCGGCGTATCGATCGTCACCACCAGCGCCGAATATCCCGCCGTGCGCGCACGTTCGATCGTGCCTTCGGAGACTTCCCGGCCTCCGACAATGTAAAGCTGGTACCAGACTGGACCCTTCGAAGCGGCGCGAACATCCTCTAGCTTGTGTCCGGAAATGGTCGAGAGAATATAGCCGGTGCCAGCAGCGCCGGCCGCTCGGGCGGCACCTTGCTCGCCGTCAGGATGCATCAGTCGGCTATATCCGACTGGAGCGAGCATGGCAGGAAAGGAGATTTCCGAACCCAGCACCGTTGTTCGCAGATCGCAGCCAGGAACGACAACCGCGTGCCGCGGCCGGAAAGTGACGGCATCGAATATCCTGCAATTGTCGCGTAGCGTAATCTCGCCGTCGGCGCCGCCATCGAGGTAATCGAAGACAACTCTGGGAAGGCGTTTCTTCGCGATGGTCCGCAAGTCTGCGACGTTGAGGACTCGCGGAGACGCAACCATGGACCCTTTGCTCATCAAACTCCTGCTGTTGGTAGGCTCACTTCACGAACGTCAATCCATGTGGTACGGCGTGCGAGAAGACGTAAGCATAGAGCATGACAATAATGCCTACGATCGAGCCGAGAGCGACAGAATGCCAAACGACGAAGCGGAAAATAACACCTTCGTTCCCAACCTGCTCCGTGGCCGCTGTGGCTATGGTAATCGATTGCGCGTCTACCATTTTACCCATCACTCCACCTGCACTATTTGCTGCACACATGAGGACGGGATCGATTCCCAATTGCTGGGAAGTAATGCGCTGCAAGCTTCCGAAGAGTGCGTTTGAGGAAGTGTCACTGCCAGTAAGCGCCACTCCTAGCCAACCGAGGAAAGTTCCAAAGAACGGATAGAACCAACCGGTCCGAGTGAAGGCCAACCCCAATACGGCATCGAGTCCCGCGTAGCGAGTGACATATCCCAGGCCCAGCATGAACGATATCGCGACCATTGCAAGGCGCATTCGTACTAACGTTCGCCAGAATATTCTCGCCAGACGCATGGGAGACAGACCGAGCGCAAGACCGGAAACTAGCGCCGCCAGAAAACAGCCTGTTCCGGTTGCGGACAGCCAGTTGAAATCATACCGGGCAGCCTCCGCGGTCGGTTTGGACACCACGGGCGCGGATCGGTAAACCGCATTGTGCAGGTACGGAAAGTCCCATCCTGGCGGCCCGGGGCGCACGCTTCCGTCCGGCAGGTGTACAGCAAAAGCGGGGGTTGTCGCACGGTTCATTGCCAGTTTGATCGATGGCAAACCCCAGAGCAGCACAAACACCGACAAGATCGCGAACGGCATCCAAGCCTTTAGAACTTTCGAGAGCGGATAACTCCGCGTCCTTGAATATCCATCGAACTCATTGGCATCCCAGTGGCCTCCGACTTGATCGTCAACCCCTTGGCTCGGAGGTGGCAGTGGCGCTGCCTTTTCGTCGTATTCAAAGCGCCAAATCTTCTTCGGTTTCCAAAAACGGAGAAATATGAGCAGGGCCAGAATCGACACTACGCCGCCCATGATATCCACGAGATTACTGTCAACGTGATTGGACCAGAAGTATTGGGTCAGGCCGAACGAGAACCCGACGACCGTGATCGCGGGAAGGACCTCGAAGGTTTCCTCCCAACCCACCATGGTTCGAACCAGCCAGAAAGGGACGATCACGGCCGTGAACGGAAGAATGCGACCGATCATCGCGTTGAGATCAGATTCGGGCAGAGCCGTGACAGCGGCAAGCGTATGTACGGGCGTACCGATCGCCCCCCAGGCTACAGGCGCGGTGTTGGCAATCAGATTCAGAGCGGCCGCGTGAAATGGCTTGAACCCCAACCCGATCATGAAAGCCCCTGCAATCGCCACGGGAGCGCCGAATCCGGCGGCGCCTTCGATGAAAGCGCCAAAGCAAAAAGCCACCAACAAAACCTGCAGGCGCCTATCGGCCGTGATCCCTGCCACGGATTCCTTCATGATTTCAAACTGGCCCGTCTCAACTGAAATGTCGTAGAGATAAACCGCGGCCAGCACAATCCATGAGATTTTTAGAATGCCGAAGGCCACTCCGTAAGTAAAACTCGCCGCGGCCAGCAGAAGAGGCATGTGAAAGAACAGGACCGCGACGGTAATCGCGGTAAGTGCTCCCGCCATCGCGCACCAGTGCGGCTTGACTTTGAGGCCGGCCAGCAAACTAAAGAGCACGACGATCGGAAGGGCTGCAACTGCTGTCGATAACCACCAGTGACCAAGCGGATCGTAGACCTGGGTCCAATGCATAGCGTCCTCCTAGCGGCAACGCCCTCCTGCGGGGCCACAGCCTAGCATGTTCAGGATGCAGGAGCCACGTCTTTCCTGATCGCCCGTAGTAAACTCGCTTTCGCCCTCGCCATCAAAAGCCAGAAGCAACGTTGTTCGCGAGGGCGGAGGCTCGCATGTCCCGGTTTGCAATGGTCACGTTAGCGGTCGTGTCGTACCTGGCGGTTCAATCTCATGCGCAAGTAAACGCTGCTCCTGACACGCCGGAACCGGGCTCCATTCAGGCCATCGCTTCGGCCACGACCGATCCGCATTACGTCTCACCCTGGGTGGCGTATCTGCCACAGTCATCGACCGTGCCATCCCCGATGGCTTTTCTGGGGAGGATTCCCGGGGCGCCGGGTGAACTGGTGGGAACCGCCAAAGCCTATGCCTACTGCCGCGCTCTGGCAGCAGCCTCGCCTCGCGTCCGGGTCTTCACCCTGGGCCAGAGCGAAGAAGGACGAGAGATCCTGATGGTCGCGATTGCCGATGAGTCAGGCATTCGGGATCTCGATCGACTGAAGTCGGCGACCGCGGCGCTGGCCGACCCAAGACGCACTGATCTGCCCGCATCAGAGCAACTGATCGCTTCAGCGCGCCCGATCTATTACTTCAATGCTGCGTTGCATTCGGACGAAACCGGCTCGACCGAGGCCATGCTGGAACTAGCGTACCGCCTCGCGGTTTCCGAACAGCCCATGATTCAAAACATCCGCCAGAACCTGGTCGTGCTGGTCAACCCGGTATCAAATCCTGATGGCCGCGACAAGATGGTCGACTGGTTTTATCGCTACTTGAAGGGGAAAACCGACCGTGCTTCTCTTCCTCGACAGTCTCCGCCTTACTGGTCAAAATACGCCTTCGTCGACATCAATCGTGACACGCACCAGCAGACGCATGAGACCACGAAGGCAGTGCATCGCATGTTTCACGAGTGGCACCCGACAGTAGTCCATGATTTGCACGAAGGCAGTCCGCTGATGATGACGTGGAACGGCACTGGGCCTTACAACCCCAACATTGATCCCATCACTTACGACGAGTTCCTTGAGCTCAGCTTTCACGAAGTGCAGACGATGACAGCTCTCGGCATGCCCGGAGTCTCCACCTGGAACTTCGGTGAGGCTTTCAGCCATCTCTATCTGGATTCCGTAGCCATGAACCACAACAGCATTGGGCGCGGCTACGAAACCTTCGGGAACGGAAGCGCCGAGACCATGAAGCGTGTGATCAGCGCGAAGCGTACTCGCCCCGAGTGGTACGACCTGGTGCCGCCTCCGCCGCAGATCCTCTGGTCAGCTCGCGATAATCTCAACTACCAGGAGACCGGAGCGCTCATGGCGCTCGATTATTCCGCCCGCAATTCGAAAGAGATGCTGCGCAACTTCTACAAGAAGAATTGGAATTCCTGGCAAAAAGGTGTGAACGAGGCGCCCTACGCAATTCTCATTCCCGAAGATCAGGGCGATCGCATGCGCGTGGCGCAGATGGTAGGCCGCCTTCTCGCGCAACACATTGAAGTTGGCCGCTTGCAGTCGTCCGTGCACTTGAAAGACGGAGATTTTCCTGCCGGAACTTACATCGTCCGTCTTGATCAGCCTTATCGCAACTACGCCGTTGATCTGCTCACCCCGCAGCACTATCCGAAGGACGGCGGCGAACCCTACGATGACGTTTCGTGGGAATTTCCCGCCCACTATCATCTACAGGCCATCGCGACCGCCGACGCCTCCGTTCGTTCTGCAACTCTGACGCCACTGACGGAAACGCCGCATCCGGCAGGCAACGTCGCGGGATCGGGGCCTGTTTTTCTACTAAAAGATACCGGCCAGGAGAGTCTGCTCGCGGCTCGCTATCGCCTGTCACGATTCGTGATCAAAGTCGCGGAGCATCCGTTCACCAACGGAGGAACGGAATATCCCGAAGGATCGTGGATTCTTCCACCACAAGCGAGCTTGCCTGACGCGATTCACACTGTCGCCGCGGAACTCGGGCTCGATTTCACAGAAGCCGCGACGGAACCTGAAGTCGCCACCCACAGCGAAAAGACCCCTCGCCTCGGCCTCTGGGTGCCCTGGGCCGACACCGATTCCATCGGATGGATTCGTTACATCCTTGACCAGCGCAAAGTGCCGTACACCTATCTTCGCGATGAAGACATACGCAAAGGAAATCTGCGCGATCAAATCGACATTTTCCTTTATGGCCACGTCGACCTCGAACTCGCGGAACAAATCGTCGGATTGCCGAAAGCCTGGGGACCGATGCCTTTCAAGAAAACTCCGCAGACACCAAGCTTCGGCACGCCCGCGGAATCTGACGATATTACCGGTGGTATCGGATACGAAGGGTTGGCGATGATCCAGAAGTTCGTGGATAGCGGCGGCCTCATGGTGACGCTCGGCAGCGGCTCCATGCTTGCCTTAGAGGGCGGCATCGTGCGTGGTGTACGGCGGTCTTCAGGTGGAGTTCCGCGCAGCAGCCAGGGCGGAGGTACTGAGTCTGCGGCAGCCGCGCAGGAAGCTGCCACTCGCACTCCGGGCGCGCACGTGCGCGTGACTTTCGATCGTCCCGAGCATCCGCTGGCATACGGCTATCCAGTGGAAACATGGGTGTTCCGGCAGAATTTTCCACTCTATGACACCCCGCGCCGCTGGTTGCGCATGGCCTACTGCACCACTTGCCTCGACGGCCCCACCGACCGCACAGACATCGTGATGGAGTGGGGCGCGCAGGACGGACAGCCGTTCGTGGTGAGTGGGCAAGCGTGGGGAGAGAGTCAACTGATCGGGCGTCCCGCGATTTTGGACACACCCGTAGGTCGTGGGCATGTCATCACGTTTAACTTCAATCCTATGCACCGCGATTTGAATCGCGGCGATCACCGGCTGGTTTGGAACGCGATTCTGAACTGGCAGGCGATTCTGGAAGAAAACGCCACCCGGCCTGTTGCCTCTGGCCCGGAATAGGCTGATGCGGCTTCTTCAGGCCGATTGCAACAGCGGAGGCAGATGGTTCGCGACCCAATTCGTGGCTTGTTCGTATGCGTATGCGATTTGAAGCACCGCGAGGTCGGCGTGGCTCTTCCCAATGATCTGCATTCCCATCGGAAGGCCCGCAGGGTTGAAACCCACGGGAACATCGATGACGGGGTGGCCTGACAACGACCCGCCAATCACTACTTCCATCCACCGATGGTAGGTGTCCATCTTCTTGCCGTTGATTTCCTTCGGCCAGTGCGTTTGCGCATCGAAGGGAAACACCTGCGCGCTCGGCAGCAACAAGTAATCGTAAGTCTCGAACAGCTTGCCCATTGCGCGATACCATTCCGACCGAGTGACCGAAGCTGCGTAGACTTCGGCTGCGGTGAGATTGAGGCCGCCCTCAATCTCCCATTGCACCTCCGGTTTCAACTTTTCTCGCTTCGACGGGTCCTTGTAAAATTCCCCCAAGTCTCCCGCCGTCAGCCAATGGCGAAGTGTAAGCCAACTCTGCCACATCTTTTCCGCAGGGAAATCGGGTTGAACCGAGTCAACGCTGCAGCCAATCGATTCGAATGCCTTGAATGAACTCTCGCACAATTCCATGATGCGAGGTTCCATCGCGAGATAGCCGTTGTAATTTCCCATCCATCCCAGGCGCGTGCCCTTGAAGTCTCGCTTCAACGGATCGGCAAATTGTGCGGGGTTTTCTTCGATCGCAAACGGCGCTCGCGCATCCGAACCCGCCATCACTGACAACAGCATGGCAACATCGGTAACACTCCTCCCCATAGCACCCGCGGTGCTCAACGTTTCGAAGAACAACTCCGTATCTCCAGCTGAAGGGACGCGTCCGAACGATGGCCGGAATCCAATGACATTGTTGAAAGCGGCAGGATTCCGCAGGGATCCCATCATGTCACTGCCGTCGGCTACTGGAACCATGCGGAGCGCCAGTGACACCGCCGCTCCGCCGCTGCTGCCGCCCGCACACTTTGATTGCGAGTAGGCGTTGAGAGTGGTTCCGAAAATCGAATTGTAAGTCTGCGACCCGAGTCCGAATTCAGGAGCGTTCGTCTTCCCGATGATAATGGCGCCGCTTCGTTTCAATCGCTCAACGAACAGTGCGTCTTTTTGTGGCACCGTGTCGGCTAACGGCGAGCCCCGCGTGGTGCGAATGCCTTTGGTCGCGGCGAGATCTTTAACTGCGTGAGGAAAACCATGCATCCACCCTTTGTAGTCGCCCCGGGCCAGCTGCTGGTCGCGTTCATCCGCCTGTTGCAGCAATCCATCCCGGCTCTGCAGCGATACGATCGCGTTGACTTTGGGATTGAAACGATCGATTTGATCGAGATACGCCGTCATCACTTCTCGACAGGACACTCGCTTTGAGCGAATCAGATTGGACAGATCGGCTGCGTTCTTGGCCACCACTGGCGACAATGGTCCCGACGCTTCGGGAGCCACCGACCCAAGCTTTCCAAACATGAGGCCTGCAGCTGCCGTCGCAGAGAATTTACCGGTCGTGGTCATAAATTCGCGCCTCGTAACATGCCCGGATGGTTCGTCCTCGCTCATCCTTGCGCCTCACTTCGCTTCTCTGGCTCACAGGAGCCGACCGGTGATCGTATTACACGGGCAGCAACTCCACCTAATCGGCGATTAAAGGCTATCTGGCAGGGCCGGTCGAGACTCGAAAAGAGACCGTGGCGTGGAATCCTGCGATGCTGAGCTGCCTTCGCAAAAATGAGTTGATCTACATTTCGTCGATGAGCGCGAGCTGAGTTCTCGCTTCGCTTTCGCGGCGGCCGTCCGGCTTGGAATTCCCTCGGTGGCCCTGCAATAGCGGTTACTTCCCTCCGCTAGAAAGTCTCTGCATCTCGCGCTCGCCCACTTGCTGTCGCCACATCGCGTAGTACAAACCCTTCTGCGCGAGCAGGTCTTCGTGACGGCCCGATTCCACGATGTGACCACACTCTAATACGTAAATACAGTCTGCGTGCATCACCGTGGATAAGCGATGGGCGATCAAGATGGTAATCGCTTCCTGATTTGTGGCGACTTCGCGGATGGTGCGGCTGATCTCCTCCTCCGTGAGCGAATCAAGAGAGGATGTCGCCTCGTCAAATACCAGAAGCTGCGGATGACGTAGGAGAGCCCGCGCAATCGAGAGGCGCTGCTTCTCACCGCCCGACACCTTTACTCCGCCTTCTCCGATGAGCGTATCCAGCCCGCGGTCGGCGCGGGACAGCAAACTCTGCGTTGCGGCCTGGTGCAACACTTGCATGCATTCTTCGTCAGTCGCATTCGGATTGACGAAGAGCAGGTTTTCCCGGATGGAACCAGAGAAAAGCTGGGTGTCTTGGGTGACGAAGCCGATTTTCTCACGAAGCAGGTCCAGGTCCACCCGGTCCGAGGGAATTCCGTTATAAAGAATCTCTCCAGACTTTGGCGGATATAAGCCCACTAGGAGCTTTACCAGCGTCGATTTGCCGGCGCCGGAAGGGCCGACGAACGCCACGGTGTCTCCCCGCGCCGCGCCGAAAGTAATCTCGTCCAAGGCGAGCACCGAAGAGCTCTGATGCTGAAAGCTCACTTTCTCAAAGGTGAGCGTCATCAGTTCTTCCAGCGGCTCAGGATTCAGGGGCTTCGGATCGCGTGGCGTGTCGAGAATCTTCTGGAAATTCTGCAGCGATACTTCAGTCTCCCGGTAAATATTGATGACGTTTCCTAGTTCCTGCAACGGAGTGAAGATGTAAAACGAATAGATCATCAATGAGAAGAACTGTCCGATCGTGATCTCCTGCCGGAAGATCAAGTAGAGCATCAGGAACAGGATGCTGGTACGCAACGCATTGACTGAGGTGCCCTGGATGAAGCTCAGGCTGCGGATATACTTCACCTTCTTCAATTCCAGTTTGAGGATCTTTTCAGTAATTCCGTTTAGCCGGTCCACTTCCTGCTGCGCCAGACCCAGACTTTTTACCAGTTCGATGTTTCGCAGCGATTCCGTCGTCGAGCCTGCCAGGCCCGTCGTCTCGGCAACGATGGTCTTCTGGATTTTCTTGATCTTCCGGCTTAGCACTGAACTGATGATTCCGAGCAGGGGTACAGTCACAAGAAATGCCGGAGCAATCGACCAGTGCACCCGGAAGGCATAAATCATGACAAAGACAATGCCAATGACCGAGATGAAGATCACGTTAATTGCGGCGGTAATGAATTTTTCGACGTCACTGCGTGCCTTTTGCAGAATGCCCAGGGTTTCTCCACTGCGCTGGTCTTCGAATACCTGGTAAGGCAGTTCCAACGAGTGCTGCAGACCGTCGGAATAAATCTTCGCTCCCAGGCGCTGCACGATCACGTTGGTGTAGTAGTCCTGAAAGTTCTTAGCCACGCGCGACACAAAGGCGACCCCAACCGCCGCGAGCAGCAGTAGTCCCGCGCCCCGGATGAACTGTCCTTGCGTGTACTGGTGATATTTCGTGGCGTAGCTATCAATCACATGCCGGAAGATCACGGGATCGAGAAGGGAGAAAATCTGGTTTGTCGCTGCCAGCAGCAAAGCGAGCAACACTAGTTTCCAATAGTGCTTGGCGTAGCCGTAAAGAAGCTTCATAGGCGCCGGAACTTATTTCCGGCATGCGCTTTAGATTCTGCCTGAAGGCCCCTCGATTCAGGAACAACATTCGTTCCCTTCGACGTGCTCTTACCCCGAAAGACTCCCGGACCTCCGTTTTGCGTAGGTTCAGAGGTTGACCTTCGCAGACACTTGATGTGACACTCGATTCCGGCCTTATTCGATGAGATACGGATTCGTCATTGATAACCGCAAATGCATCGGTTGCCACGCTTGCACGGTGGCCTGCAAAACCGAAAACCACGTCCCCCTGACGGTCAACCGAACCTGGGTGAAGTACGTCGAAAAAGGGCAGTTTCCCAACACCCGCCGCGTCTTTCAGGTAACGCGCTGCAATCACTGCGAGAAGCCGCCGTGCGTAACCATCTGCCCGGTCACGGCGATGTATCAGCGCAAGGATGGCATTGTCGATTTCAGTTCCGACCGCTGCATCGGCTGCAAGGCATGTATGCAGGCCTGTCCTTACGATTCCATCTACATCGATCCGGACGAAGGAACCGCAGCCAAGTGCCACTTTTGCGCCCATCGTACGGAAGTGGGCTTGGAGCCTTCTTGCGTAATCGTCTGCCCCGAGCATGCCATCATCGCGGGCGATCTCAGCGACACCACGAGTGAAGTCGCTCAGTTAGTGGCTCGCGAGACAGTTCGCGTTCGCAAGCCGGAGCAAGGTACCCAGCCCAAGCTTTACTACATTGACGCAGACGAGGCAGCTATCGTTCCCACCGCTGCACGACACGATCTTTTCTATATGGCGTCGCAACGGAATCCGAGCATCCACGGAGGCGGAGCGATCTACCCCGCCGACAGTCCCATGCTGCAGAGGGACACAGTCGCGGCCTATGACGTTTCGCACGCGCGCCCCTGGGGGTGGCAAGTTCCTGCATACTGTTGGACAAAGTCCATCGGTTCGGGCGTTCTGGCTGTGCCTGCGATCGCAATGGCTCTCGGACTTTTGTCAGCCGATCGCATGCGCGACATCGCGCTCGCCACTCTCGCGTTGATCTTCACCGCGATCACGACGGTCCTGCTGGTGTGGGATCTCGATCATCCGGAGCGATTTTTGCGCGTGGTGTTCACGCCACAAACTAAATCGTGGCTGGCTCGCGGCGCTTTCATTCTCATCGCATACAGCGGATTTGCCGGACTATTCTGGATCGCCGCCATCGCTGGCTACTCAACCCGCGCGCCGATTTTGCTTTGGTGTACCGTGCCCCTGGGTTTCATGGCCGCCGCATATACGGCATTTCTTTTTGGACAATGCGAAGGACGCGATCTCTGGCAGACACCGCTGCTGCCGGCGCACTTAGTCGTGCAAGCGTTGCTGAGCGGATCGGCGGTTCTTGCTCTACTTCCCAGCTTTCTCGGCGGTTCGCCGCAAGCTCTTTCAGTTGCGGCCCATGGGCTTTTGCTCTGCCTGGGTTTGCATCTCGTGATGGTTTTAGGAGAGATCGCCATCCCGCACACTACCGACAACGCCCGCTACGCCGCGCGTCTCATCACTAACGGGCCGTTCAGCAATGCGTTTTGGGGAGGCGCCGTCACTCTTGGGGGCATTCTCCCGGCTATTCTTCTCTTAGTGACTGCCTCGAATCCGCTGGTAGTGGGCCTGGCGAGCGTGCTCGCGCTGTCTGGGCTTCTCGTTTTTGAATGGTGCTTTGTAATGGCGGGACAGAGCGTGCCGAACAGTTAGTTTTTGGAGACCATGGAGATCTAGATGACCGATTTCAAGCGTGACGGTAGCCATCTTTCGTTTTGTCCACCAGTCGAGAAATGGGACGACTGGGTCGAATACGATTCCGAAGCATGGCCTCGTCGCGTGGAGAAGCACTACCAGTTGGTGCCGACGATCTGTTTCAACTGCGAATCCGCCTGTGGCTTGCTTGCGTATGTCGACAAAGAAACCGGGCAAGTTGCAAAGTTTGAAGGCAATCCGAAACATCCCGCCAGTCGCGGGCGGCTCTGCGCCAAGGGTCCAGCAACCATCAATCAAATTCACGATCCCGACCGCGTTCTCTATCCCATGAAGCGGGTCGGCCCGCGCGGTGGCGGCAAATGGGCTCGTACTTCATGGGACGAGGTTCTCGAAACATTTGGGTCCCGTATTCGCAAAGCGTTTCAGGAAAACCGCGGCGAAGAAGTGATGTACCACGTCGGCCGCCCCGGCCACGATTTCATCATGGAGCGCACGCTCCAGGCGTGGGGTATCGACGGACATAACTCGCACACCAACGTTTGCTCTTCTTCGGCGCGTCTAGGGTACCTGCTGTGGCATTACGCCGATCGTCCATCGCCGGATCATGCCAATGCGCGATTCATCCTCTTGCTTTCAGCTCATCTCGAGTCTGGCCATTATTTCAATCCGCATGCCCAGCGTATCATCGACGGCAAAATGGCTGGCGCCAAGCTCGCTGTCATGGATCCCCGCCTCTCGAACACAGCCAGCATGGCCGATTACTGGATGCCAACCTATCCCGGCACCGAAGCCGCGCTTTTGCTGGCGATGGCCAAGATCATTCTTGACGAGAACCGCTACGACGCGAAATTCGTGCGCAGCTGGACAAACTGGGAAGACCTCGAGGTCGACGGCTTCCGCGCCCAGGGCCAGAGCTTCGAAGCAACGATTGAGGCGTTGAAACGGCACTACGCGAAATTCACTCCTCAGTTTGCCGAGAAAGAGAGCGGCATTAAAGCAGAAGTCATCGTCAAACTCGCACGCGAGATCGCGACCGCCGGTAGCCGATTCGCCTCGCATCTGTGGCGCGGAAGCGCTTCTGGAAACCTTGGAGGTTGGCAATCTGCCCGGGCGCTCATGCTGCTGCACGTGCTGACAGGCTCTGTTGGAACTGAAGGCGGCCATAACCTGAACGCCTGGAATAAGTTCGTTCCCCGCCCTTTCAAAGTACCCCCGCCACAAAAACGTTGGAATGAATTGCTCTACCCGCAGGAATGGCCTCTCTGCACACATGAAATGTCATTCTTGCTGCCACACTTTCTCAAAGAGGGTCGCGGACGTTTAGAGGCCTACTTCACCCGCGTCTTCAATCCGGTTTGGACCTATCCCGACGGTTTCTCATGGATCGAGATGTTGCGTGACGAAGAAAAAGTTGGACTGCACGCCGCCCTCACTCCTACTTGGAGCGAGACCGCATGGTTCGCCGATTACGTCCTGCCCATGGGTTTCAGCTCAGAGCGCCACGATCTGATGAGCCAGGAGACTCATGGCAGCAAGTGGATCGGCTTCCGCCAACCGGTGCTGCGAGTCCTTCAGGAGCGCGCAGGCAAGAAGTTCGACTATACCTACCAGGCGAATCCCGGCGAAGTCTGGGAAGAGGATGAGTTCTGGATCAACCTCTCGTGGGCGATCGATCCCGACGGCTCGATGGGCATCCGCCAATGGTTTGAATCTCCCTATCGCCCGGGCCAGAAACTAACGGTCGATGAATACTACGGCTGGATGTTCGAAAATTCGGTTCCGGGACTGCCCGATGCGGCAAAGAAAGAAGGACTGACGCCGCTCGAGTATATGCGTAAGTACGGCGCGTACCAGATCACCACCGACGTCTACAAGCTGAATGAGAAGCCACTCTCGGCCACTGAGCTAGAGGGTTCCCAGGCGCAATCGAACGGGCTTATCACGAAAGCGGGCAAGGCAGTCGGCGTCATGGTTGATGACAAGCCGGTTGTCGGGTACAACACTCCGTCTCGCAAGCTGGAGCTGTTCGCGAAAACCATGGCCGACTGGAAGTGGCCGGAATTCACGCTTCCCGAATACTACCGAAGCCACATTCACCGCTCCGCGCAGGAGGCATCGGTTGGTCAGGCCTCGGAAGATTTCAATCCGCAATTTATGCCAACCGTGGAATGGCCAAAGGATTCCGCCGGTGACGTGTACACGCTGCTTCCAATCTTTCGTCTGCCGAATCTTATCCACTCACGTTCCGGAAACGCGAAGTATCTGTACGAGATTTCTCATAAGAATCCGCTGTGGGTGAATCCTACCGACGCAATGAAATTTGGCGATTTGCGAACCGGGGATCTGATGAAGGTTCACACCGAGATCGGCTATTTCGTGCTGCACGCCTGGATCACCGAGGGTCTCGCGCCCGGAGTCGTTGCCTGCTCGCATCACCTTGGCCGTTGGCGCATCAACAAAGAAGATCAGGTCGAGCGCATGTCAAGCGCGTGGGTTGATCTGCAAGAGGTCGGTAAGGGCCAATGGAAGATGCGACAGATTAGCGGCGTGGAGAGTTACGACACTTCCGATCCCGAGACCAAACGCGTCTGGTGGAGCGATGCCGGAGTTCACCAGGACATCACTTTCCCCGTGCATCCCGATCCCATCAGCGGAATGCACTGCTGGCACCAAATGGTGAGGGTGGAGCGGGCCGCCTCTGGTGATCGCTACGGCGATATCTTTGTCGATACGAATCTTTCACATGCGGTTTATCAGAAGTGGAAAGCACTGGCGCGCCCTGCGCCCGGCCCTGGCGGGCTGCGGCGGCCCTTATGGATGCCGCGCGTGGTGCGTCCAGAGGAGTCCGCGTTCTATATCAAGTAGCGTAAACGCCCGGGTGATATTCTAAATACGAGCGGTTCACTAGTCCCATCATGTCTAACCCAACGAATCCTGAAGCCCAGCCCACTCCGGAAGTCACCGAATCTTTCGATCAAGTTCTTGCACAATTCGAGCGCGACCATTCGCACAAAGCTACGGACGGCCGTACGCAACTCGAAGGCACCGTCGTCAGCGTAACCGTCGACTCTGTGCTGCTCGACATCGGGCGGAAGAGCGAAGGCATTCTGCCCCTCTCGGCTTTTGAAGGCGCCAAGGAACCGCCCAAACCTGGAGACAAGTTTCTCGTCTCGGTGAAGGGACGCGATCCCGAGGGTTATTACGAGCTTTCGCGTGGAAAAATTGCGCGCCCCACCGACTGGCCTGCACTCGAAAAAGCGTTCAACGAAAAATCAGTGATCATGGGCATGGTCACCGGCGTGATTAAAGGGGGCGTCAGCGTTGATGTCGGCGTGCGCGCCTTCATGCCCGCATCACGCAGCGGGACTCGCGATGCCGCTGACCTTGAGAAACTGGTCGGAACAGAGATTCGCTGCCGCATCATCAAACTGGACGCGACCGAAGAAGATGTCGTCGTTGACCGCCGCGCTCTGCAAGAAGAAGAGCGCGCCGCCAAAGACCACCGATACTCCGAACTGAAGGAAGGCGACACGGTTCAGGGAGAGGTGAGAAGCCTTACCGACTACGGGGCTTTCGTGGACATCGGCGGGATGGACGGCCTGTTGCACGTGTCCGATATTTCGTGGCAGCGGGTGAACAAGCCCTCAGACGCTCTCACCGTGGGTCAACCGGTCGAAGTGAAGATCCTGAAGATTGATCGGGAGAAACAGCGCATTTCGCTGGGGATGAAGCAACTGCAGCCCCATCCTTGGGAGGCGGTCCCGGGCAAATACGCAATCGGCGAGCGAGTGCGCGGCACAGTCACTCGCATCGTCGAGTTTGGCGCCTTCGTAGAACTCGAGCCTGGAATCGAAGGCTTGATTCATCTCTCCGAGATGTCGTGGGCGAAGAAGCTCAAGAGAGCCAGCGATGTCGTGAAGCCGGGTGAAACCGTCGAAGCCGTCGTACTGGGCGTGAATGCCGCCGAGCATCGCTTGTCGCTGGGGCTGAAGCAGACCTTGGGCGACCCGTGGGCCGAGGCTCCGCAGAAGTTTGCGGAGGGCTCGGTGGTAGAAGGTCCCATCACCAGCATCACGAAATTCGGCGCTTTCGTGCAACTTGCGGAAGGCGTCGAAGGCATGATCCATGTCAGCGAGATCAGCGCCGACAAGCGCATCAATCACCCGCAGGATGTCCTCAAGCTCGGACAAGTCGTCACTGCCCAAGTGTTGGCGATCGATTCGCAAAAGCGGCAACTGCGCTTGAGTATGAAGCAACTCGTGCCCACGGGGCTCGACGAATTCATCGCGGAACATAAAGAAGGCGACGTGGTGACAGGCCGCATGGTTGAAGTTGGGTCAGGGAGCGCTCGCGTTGAACTGGGAGAGCGTATCTACGCCACCTGCTCCGTTGCGTCGCAACAGAAAGCGAAGCAGAACAACACGCAGAGCACCGGGAAAGCTGACCTATCGGCCCTGAGTTCGATGCTGAAGTCTCATTGGAAAGGCGGCGCAGCGCGACCAGTCGAGAGAGCGGATGATCTGCAAGCAGGTCAGATTCGAAGTTTCCGGATCACCAGGTTGGAGCCAGCCTCGAAGAAGATTGAGCTCGAATTAGCTGACCGCTAGCGGATACGGGCGCCTGAAGCCGGATTCTCTCTCGATCCGCTTCTCGACCCGCATCGCCTAAATACATTGCCGCGTAGGCTCGCCAGGGGCGCCAGCATTCCGACCGCCGACGCAACTCTTCGGAATTCCTAAAGCCTGTGGCTCTCAACAAGCTGGCATCCAACCCGGGGAATGCGTCGGTGTCGCCCGTGGTTCTCATGGCGATGTACTGAGCCGTCGCGTGACTCATGCCAGGAACTTTTGACAAGTGCTCAAGGAAAACGCTCGCCTCAGTCATTCCCGCAAAACAAATTTCTCCGTTGCACACCACCTTCGCCAGGCTGCGGATGGTCTGAGCCTGCGCTCGCGGAACTCCGATCGTCGAAAGATCGCAATTCGCGAGGATCTCGGGCTCGGGAAACAAATGTGTCAGTCCGCTTGAGGCAGAAAAAGCTCGCCCAAATCTTTCCACGAGTTGTCGCTCGATCGTCGCCACATCGGAACCTGCAATCTGATCGCGCAGAATCGCACGCATCGCTACTTCGAAGCCATCCCAGCAGCCCGCAAGCCGCAGTCCCGGCTTGGCTTCTAAAAGGGGCGCAAGAGTGGGTCGCCTCTAAGACTGCGGACGATTGCAGACCAATCCGCGTTCAGATCAAACATCCGACGAATTCGTTCGGTGATGAAATACAGCGAACGGGGATCCCGAAACCAAACTTGCGCATGCAGGGTATCCGTCTCAAGGTCGAGTGAGACCTCGAAATACCCATCTTCCCCATTGAGGGATATCGAACGACGGTAGCGATGTGCTTCGACCACCTCGACGCCCGGCGTGGCATGGTCAGACAGAAACTGCAGCATCGCCTTCCAGTGGTAAGGAGGCCGGTAGCGTAGACGAAACAAATATTGGTTCTCAGGCAAAACGGCCGCTTGTTTCGCCAGATTGCGCAAGTGGGTTGGCGGCCGATGATAGACCTTATGAATCGCGGCATTGAACCTACGCACGCAGCCAAACCCCGCGGCCACGGCGACGTCTTTCATCGGCAACCGCGTTTCATCAATCAACTTCTTGGCGAACTGCAAACGTCGCGTTTGAGCAACCGCGCTTGGTGTCGCTCCCAGATGGCGAAGAAACAGCCGTCGCAGATGACGCGACCCCACACCCAGCCGCTCGGCCAATACTTCGACTCCGCCGTCCTCCAGACCGCTCTCTCCGATAAGACGCAACGCTCTCGAGACCGTACTCGGAGTGCCTAGCCATGCCGGAGTTCCGGGCGAGCACTCGGGACGGCAGCGCAAACAGGGTCGAAATCCTGCCTCGGAGGCCGCAGCGGCCGTCGGATAGTAGCGGACGTTGATTTCTTTGGAAGTACGGGAAGCACAAATTGGGCGGCAGTAAATGCCGGTACTCAGAACCGCAATAAAGAACTTGCCGTCGAAGCGCGCATCGCGCGTCAACCTGGCTCGAGAACAGACTTGCAGATCCAAATTCATGGCCGTAACACCCCTATCATAGCTAGTCGACGCATTAAGGCTGGACGTTTTCGGACCGTCTAGTCAAGGAGTACCGCCTGCACAGCCCGCGGCGCGATCAAGAAGCAATTTCCGTTCGCGAGCGTTTCGGGTAAGAGACGACGCGCGCTCGAACTCCCGGCGAGCCTCGTCGGGGCGTCCCACCTTCTTCAGCAGATCTCCGCGAACCGCGAAAACGAGATGGTAGCTCTCGAGTGCGCGAGTAGAAATCAGAGCGTCGATAACATCCAGGCCTGCCCGGGGACCGAGCGCCATGCCGACGGCGACCGCTCGATTCAACTCCACAACCGGCGATGGCGTGATCTGGCCAAGAGCCTCATAGAGTGTCATGATTCGTGACCAGTCGGTCTCGTCCGCGGTAAGCGCCCGGGCGTGGCACGCGGCGATTTCCGCTTGCAGCAGGTAGGGCCCGGCGCCGTTCAGTCTTTTGGCTCGCTCCAGCGCAGCCAATCCTCGATGGATCAGCAACTGGTCCCACAGCGCGCGGTTCTGCTCCAGCAACAAGATCGGCTCACCGGACGGCTCCACTCGTGCCTTCGCTCGCGACGCCTGAATCTCCATCAGGGCCACCAGTCCGTGCACCTCAGGCTCCAACGGAGCCAGTTCCGCCAGTATGCGGCCCACCCGCAGCGCGTCGTCGCAGAGCGATGGACGCATCCAGTCATCGCCAGCCGTCGCCGTATAACCTTCGTTGAAAATCAGGTAGATGACTTCGAGGACGGATGCCAGGCGCGCGGAAAGTTCCGCTCCCCGAGGAACCTCAAAAGGAATTTGTTTTTCCGAGAGCGTGCGTTTGGCCCTGACAATCCGTTGTGCCACCGTAGCCTCAGGAACCAGAAATGCCCGCGCAATCTCGTCGGTGGTCAGGCCCCCGAGTAAACGCAACGTAAGCGCGGTTCGCGCTTCGGTCGAAAGCACCGGATGGCAGGCGATAAACATCAACCGCAGCAAGTCGTCGCCTAGTTCATCGTCCAGGGAAGCATTCAGGTCGGGCACGGCCATCTCCCTGGCCTCCATCTCGCGGCCAAGTTCCTCGTGCTTGCGTTCCAGTAGTTGGTTGCGCCGCAGGCGATCGATGGCACGGTGTTTCGCGGTTGCCATCAGCCATGCACCGGGATTCTCCGGGACGCCCGACTCCGGCCACTGCTCCAGTGCCGCCACCAGCGCATCTTGCGCCAAGTCTTCGGCGATCCCCACATCGCGCACGATCCGCGTCAGCCCGGCGATAAGGCGGGGGGACTCAATTCGCCAGACGGCATCAATCGCACGATGGGTATCGGTAGCGGTCACCGCTACCGATCACATCATGTTCAACCCGCAAGATCAAGTCACTTGCCCTTGCGGTTGAGCGACTCCTGCATCTCTAGGAAACCAGAGGCTGCCTCTTTTACTTCGGGCGGAAACTCCGACATCTCCTGCACCTGGCGAACTTCGATAATCTCGTTGTCCGCCATTGGACACCGCGTCGCCCATTCGATAGCTTCTTCTTTCGACTTCACTTGAATCATCCAGTAACCGCCGACCACTTCTTTCGCCTCTGAGAACGGCCCATCGGTCACTTTGGCCCTCCCGCCCGAAAAAGACACGCGCGCGCCCTCGGACGGTGGATGCAACCCGTCGAGCGCAAGCAAAACTCCCGCTTTCTGTAGCTGTTCGTTGTACTTCATCATCGCCGACACGGCTTTGGGGTCCGGCATGGTTCCGGGCTTGGCGGTTTCATATCCCTTGGGGATCACAAGCATCATGAATCGCATCGCGATTTCTCCTTAAGAATCAATATTTTGGAGGCCGTACCCAGTTCTCACTCAGTTCCGGCTCTACTTAGACGTCGATCCAGCATGGCCGACATCGACATGCTTTGTAATTCTTTTTGTGGTTTTTGAGTGCAGATCGGATGGGGCGATTCCGAATGTAGGATCAGGACTTCTTCTTTGTGGCTTTGGGTTTCAGTGTCTTCGCATATTCGAAACTGACATGAAGGTGTTTGCCTAATTCTTTCGTGTTCTTCAACAGGGAGTCAGGCACGGTGACATATTCCTTCATCACGGCGCCATAGGCCTCGAACAAGGTCGTGTTGTACTTCTTCAGAAATTTTTCTCTATCGTTTTCTGGCAGCCGGATGGCCAGCGTCTTCGCCTGATGCAGTAGCGTAAACATGTTCCCGTTCAAAGACGTGTAAGGATTCGCGTCGCCCTTGCGCTCCAGGCCCGGTATCGTCGCGATCGCTTTTTCGTAGAGCTCGACTTTGTCAGAGTTCGTGCTTTTCTTCGATGGGGCCATCACGCCTCCTCGGAAGACGAATCCGGGTCCCACTGACCTGGATTCGCCACGAGGCTTATATTGGCAATTTAGACGCCGATTACAGCGACCAGTTCCTTCACCGCTTCGGCGCTCTTGTCGAGTGCAGTCTTCTCTGCCGGCGTAAGCTTGATCTCAATAATCTTTTCAATTCCCTTCGACCCGAGCTTTACCGGAACTCCCACGTAGAGCCCCTTAATCCCGTACTCGCCTTCAAGATATGCCGCGCACGGCAGAATCTTCTTCTTGTCTTTGAGGATAGCTTCGACCATTTCCGTGACCGCGGCCGATGGGGCGTAATAAGCACTACCGGTCTTGAGATATTTGACGATCTCGGCTCCACCATCGCGAGTACGCTGCACCAGGCGTTCCACCGTGGCAGCGTCCATCAGTTCGGTCATGGGGATTCCGGCCACCGTCGAATAGCGCGGGAGAGGCACCATGGTGTCACCGTGTCCGCCTAGAACAAACGCTGTGACGTTCTCGACGCTGACGTCAAGCTCGGCGGCGATGAAAGTGCGGAAGCGCGAGGAATCAAGCACTCCGGCCATGCCGATGACACGCTCACGGGGAAATCCGGACATCTTGTAGGCGGCCTGCGCCATGGCATCAAGGGGATTCGAAACGATGATCAGTATGCAGTTCGGCGAATGCTGGACTACTTTGCCGACAACATCTTTCATGATTTTGTGATTGATGTTGAGCAGGTCGTCACGGCTCATACCAGGTTTCCGCGGCACGCCGGCGGTAATCACGACGATGTCGGAGTTCGCGGTGTCGGCGTAGTCTCCCGTACCTAGCACGTGCGAGTCGCGCTTCTCGATGGGCATGGCTTCGAGCAGGTCGAGAGCTTTGCCCTGAGGAACGCCTTCGATGATATCGATCAGGACCACGTCAGCCAGTTCCTTCGACGCGATCCAGTGGGCCGCGGTAGCTCCCACGTTGCCCGAACCCACAATGCTTACTTTCTTGCGCATGAATGTCCTCTCTGGTAGAGACAATGACTGCTGGAAAACTCACTATTCTAAATCACGCGGAGCATTGCAGTCTGCGAAAGGGCTTGGTCATCTCCCGATTGTCATTCCGAGCGGAGCGAGGAATCTGCTTTCCTGTACAGCATCGGTACTGCCATCCAAAAACAGATTCTTCGCTACGCTCAGAATGACAAGTGCGAACGATTAGACTGCGGCCAGCACTCCCGCGTCCATGTTCTCGATGATGTGGTTGCCGAACTCGCTGGTCTTTACTTTCGTCGCGCCATCCATGAGCCGCTCGAAGTCGTAGGTGACCTTCTTCTGCTCGATCGTGCGCTCCAGGCCGCGTTCGATCAGGTCGGCGGCTTCGGTCCACCCCATAAAGCGGAACATCATCATGCCGGAGAGAATCACAGAACCCGGATTGATGACGTCTTTGTCGGCATACTTCGGAGCCGTGCCGTGAGTCGCTTCGAAGCAAGCGAAACCATCTCCTATGTTGGCTCCAGGAGCGATGCCAAGGCCCCCAACCTGCGCGGCGCAGGCATCGGAAATGTAATCGCCGTTCAAGTTAGGCGTGGCCAGCACTGCGTACTCGTCAGCGCGGGTGACGACCTGCTGGAAGATCGAGTCAGCGATGCGGTCGTTGACCATGAGTTTCTTCTTCCAGGCTCCCTTGCCGTGCGTGGCATAGATCTTCTCGAGCACCTCTTTTACTTCCGCATACACTTCCTTGCGGAAATCTTCGGTGGCAAATTCGAGTCCCGGCTCGACCAGGTTCGCGTTCTCTTCGATCGAGATATTCGGATTGCGATCCTTGTTGTCGACGATCCAGCTTTCGCGCTCGGTGATGACTTTATCTCGGAATTCTTCGGCGGCCAGCTCGTATCCCCACTTGCGAAAGGCACCTTCGGTGAACTTCTGGATGTTGCCTTTGTGCACCAGCGTGACGCTCTTCTTGCCATTCTCAAGAGCGAACTTGATGGCCATGCGGACCAACCGCTTCGTTCCCGTGATCGAGATTGGCTTGATGCCCACGCCGGAGTCGAGGCGCACCTGCTTCTTGCCGCCTTTCAGCATGTCTTCGTTGAGGAACTTGATCAGTTTCGCGGCTTCGGGAGTTCCTTCCTCCCACTCGATTCCCGCGTAAACGTCTTCGGTGTTCTCGCGGTAAATCAAGATATCCATGCGCTCGGGATGCTTCACCGGTGAAGGCGTGCCCTTGTAGTACTTCACGGGGCGTACGCAAGCGTAGAGATCGAGCAACTGGCGCAGGGCAACGTTCAACGAGCGGATGCCGCCGCCCACGGGCGTTGTCAACGGGCCCTTGATGGCGACACGAAATTCGCGAATGGCATTGACCGAGTCATCGGGCAGCCATGAGTTGAACTTTGCCATCGCCTTCTCGCCGGCGAAAACCTCGTACCATGCAACGCGACGCTTGCCTTTGTAGGCCTTCTCGACCGCGGCGTCGAACACGCGAACCGAGGCTTTCCAGATGTCACGGCCCGTACCGTCGCCCTCAATGAAAGGAATAATCGGGTTATCCGGAATCTGGTACTGCCCGTTGCTGTAGTTGATGCGGCTGCCGTTTTTTGGCACGGGCACGCCATTGTATGAGTCCGCCATCCTGCACCTCCCAATCGATTGGAAAATCGCACAATTATAAAGGGTTCGCGCGAACATCGGGAAATGACGCAGATCACAGGAGCTTGTGACGAGATGCCCGAGTCATCACTCCGTGCCCGAAAACTCGAACGCAGGCCTTACAATCGAAACCATGCGCCGTAAGGGCCGGGGGCGTTGTTTCCCATCTTGTCTTTGTTTTTCACTGCTTCTGCTGGCACTGGCTTGCTTGCTTCCACGGGCAAGCGCCCAAACGACGGCCTCGGTTTCTCCACCGTCCTTGCCTGAGGCGCCCAAGACAGAAGCTCCTCCCCACCGGTTCTGGGATCGCACGAACATCCTGCTATTTTCGGGCGTCGCGGTATTTCGCGGTCTGGATTACGCCTCCACCCGTAATTTCATGGCGCGCGGGCGGGAAGAGATCCTGCTTCCCGATGACGTCGTCGATAATTCCGCGGGATTTGCCAGCCTGGAAGCCGCCGCCACGGCAACGTCCGTTGGCCTTTCATACTGGATGCATCGCACCGGGCATCATAAGATCGAGCGCTGGATTTCGATCACCCATATCAGCGTGACGGCGTTTGGGGATACACGCAATTACGCGCTGAAATCAAAGCACCACTAGCCGCGGCCGGCGATCACTCTCGAGAAAATCTCGCGCACCTGCTGGTAGGTCCGCTGCAGGTCAGCATCGAGCCCTTCCGGAAACTTCCGGCGCAGAATTGCCGCGGTCATCGTTTCCACCATGCGCCAGGCCTGCGGAGTTGTGGGCAGACCCTTACTCGCTCGTCCGGTCACCAGGCGCAGCACATGATCGACGGTGCGAAACAACTCAGCTGAATGGTCAAGTGCGGCCGCGTCGGGTTTTGACAATAACCCAGCCCCGGCGCATCGCCACAGGCGGTCGCGAAGCGAGCCTTGCTTGTCATGAATGCGATTCTTCACCAACAGAAAACTGGAGAGAAAATCGATGTCATACACCGCCCCAGCGGAGGTCTTCAGGTTGTCTCCGGTTTCGACGGTTTCGAGCTTGGCTCGCATTTCTCGCACCGCGTTGACAAAGCCCGGCTCACCAGCGAAACGCTGAAATAAATAATTGGCCGCCGAAGCTGCGCGCTCTGCAAGATTGAGCGACCCTGCCAGGTACCGCAACTTCGTGTACATCAGCGCTTCCCACGGTTGTGCTTCCTGGGCACAGTAGACCGCGAGTTGCGAGGGCGTGACCGTCAACTCCCCTTCGCGTCCATGAGGACGCAAGCGGGTGTCCACCGGAAAAACCATGCCTTCACACGTGTACGCGGCTAGGACCTGCATCATGCGCTCGGTGGATTTCACCAGAACCTCCCGATCGGCAGCCTCTCCGCACACGAACAGCAAGTCGGCATCCGAGAGAAGGTCGAATTCACCGCTGCCCAGCCGGCCAAGCGCCAATACCGCGACATCTGGCGGGCCGCCGGCGATTCTGAAAGCCGCAGTGATGGCGTCTTCGGCCGCGGCCGTGGTTGCAGCGAGCGCATCGTAAACCGCGCGCGAGTCAATCACGTCGCGTGCGCCTGCCGCAAAGACTCGATGGCGATAATGGCGGCGCAACAGGGTCATCTTCTCGCCGTCGTCGAGTCCCGATGAAGCCACGTAGCTGAATACGGGATCGCGGTCCGCGCGCGTTCTACCGAACGAGCCGTCAAACAAATAACCACTTCCCTCGGCAACTGCCATTTCAGGCAATTCCGCAAGCGTGGCAATTTCCTCGGGATGGCGGATGAGGATTTGGGTTAGGTATTCGCTGCTTTGGAAGAGTCTCAATGCCAGCGGAACCGCGTCTGCATGGCGCAGCACCGCTGCGTAGCGCTCAGAACTTGTCAGAGCCGAACTGAAGAAGCGAAATAGATTTTTCTTCTCGACCGGCGTCAAATTGCGGCTCGTAGAAAGTTCGTACAACTTGGGCGAATCGGCCGCCAGGCGGCGCAGAATCGCCTCGTTCGACTCGCCCGGAGCGCCCCACGACGCAGCACTTCTCAATTCGTAGGACGCAAGCTCGGGTTGATCTCCTCTTCGCTCTTGCAGCCGCATCACGCGGTTATAGATCTGGGCGACGGTCTCCATGCGCTGGCGAATGAACGAGACCAGAGCCTCCGCATCCGTCATCTCCTGAAATCCGCTCCAGAGAACGTTGCAGGATTCTCAAATCCTCGATCGTGGTAGGCAGACGGTGAGTCTGCTGCCCTTGGCGCAATTGCAGCCGATGCTCGACGTGTCGCAAAAATACATAAGCGCCGGTCAGTTCCTGGAATTCTGTCCCTCCGATATGACGCTTGTCATGCAGTCTCTGGAGAGCGAACAGGGTTCCTCCGGAACGCAGCCAGGGATCGGCGCCGCCGTACACCCGCTGCAGGCATTGAACGAGAAACTCGATATCGCGGATTCCGCCGGGGTCGCGCTTGACATCGATGGTGCCAGCCAGATGACGTGGAGTCGCTTTACGGCGATTCGTGCTCATTCGTTCGCGAGCCTGCAATGCGGTGGCAATTGCCGCAAGATTTGTAGCCTGCGTGTAGATGTGATCTTGCACTCCAGTGATAAATGCGTGCGCCAGTTCCATAGCTCCGGCGGAAAAGCGCGCCTTGATCAGCGCCTGGAGTTCCCAATCGTGCGCTGCAGAACGGTAATAGTTCAATGCATGACTGAGGCTGACAGCCAGTTCGCCCTGGCTTCCCTGCGGACGAAGCCGCAGATCGATGCGAAAAACACTTCCCTCGCGGGTTACGCTGGAAAGAATTTCAGTGACCTGCTGCGCTAAATGAATGAAGTATTCGCGACTGTAATTTCCCGCTTCGTCTTGATCCGAGGCTGCTCCGTAAACGTACAAGAGATCAACGTCGGAGCTGTAATTCAATTCGTTGCCGCCAAGTTTTCCGAGCGAGAGGATCGCGAAGGGCAACCGGTCGCCAAGGGATGCTTCGCTTTTGGATCCGTATCGAACGCTAAGACGCTTCTCCGCCTCAACCAGGGCTGCCTCAATCATCACATCAGTGAGAGCCGAGATCTCCGCCGTGGTCTCAGCGAGTGGAGCGATCCCCAGGACGTCGCGCAGCATGATGCGGATGTATTCACGCCGCTTGAACCTCGCCAACATGAGCGCCGTATCTGCTTCTGAAGAGTTGGTACGCCAGTGCTCCAGAGCTCGGCGAAAGTCCTCGATGGTAAAGCTTCGATCTAGACTTTTGTCTAATTGCAAAGACTGCAGCACATCGGAGTTCTGGAGCAGAGTCTCGCCCAGATAACGGCTGTATCCGAAGATCACGAGCGCATAATGTGCGAGCGCCTGCTGTCGCTCAAGAGCCTGTACCACTTCACATGGAGACTCATCGAGGAAGCGCTCGAACAACAGCAAAGCCGAGTCAGGGTCAGGAGAGTCGGCAAGCATCGCAGGCAGCCGGGACGCCAGCCCCGGCGAGACTCTTCTTTGCACTCGCGAAATGACGTGCTGAGCGCCGGAAATATCGCGGTCCGGAGTCCGAGCATCCCCGCGGTCACAAGGTGTTTCGGGCTCTTTTGGTGTTCCAGAATGCGGCAAGATAGGGCCAATTTAGCATGGGCCGTCTGAAGGTGCCGTCGCTACGTGAATCCTACCAGACTCGGCACTGTTTCTCCCGCACCATCGGCTGATCGTCGATGCAATGAAACGCGTTGCCAAATTCCGGCATGTTTGAGACCACCCCATTGGCGCGGTATTTCGCCGGAGAATGCGGATCGGTCACTGCATTCACCCGCAGTTGTTCGGCAGTTTCGTTGGTACACCAGCCCTGCCCATAGCCGATGAAGAAACGCTGTTCCGGCGTAAAGCCGTCGGTCGGGATCAGTTGCTGTTTTTGAATTTCGCCCTGCCACGCCATGTAAGCAAGAATCAGGCCGCCGAGATCGGCGACATCCTCTCCCAAAGTGAGTTTGCCGTTGATCTTGACGTTGTCGACGACGGTGTAATCGGAGTATTGCGTCGAAATGCAGGCGGCGTGCTTTTCGAACTCTTGGGCGTCAGAAGGGGTCCACCAGTCGCGCAGGTTGCCGTTGCCATCGAACTGGCGGCCTTCGTCGTCAAAGGCGTGGGTTAACTCGTGTCCGATGACGCCGCCAATGTCACCGAAGTTCACAGCGTCGTCCATTTTTTTGTCGAAAAACGGCGGCCGCAAAATTCCAGCGGGGAAATTGATATCGTTCATTTGTGGATCGTAATAAGCATCGACGGTGACTGGCGTGATCAGCCACTCTCCCCTGTCCACAGGCTTGCCGATCTTCGCTAGCTGTCGGTGGAACTGAAAGCTGACCGAGCGCTGGACATTTCCCAGCAGGTCGGCAGGACTGATTTGGACGGAACTGTAGTCCCGCCAATGATCGGGATATCCGATCTTGTTGCGAATGAGATGAAGCTTCTCGAGCGCGGCCTGCTTGGTCGCATCCGACATCCACGGCAACTGGTGGATATCCTGCTGCATGGCGGCTTCGATCTCTTCGACCATCTTCAGAGTGCGCTGTTTGTCATCAGGGCTAAACGTCTTTTCGACATAGGCCTGACTCAATGCTTCGCCCAGATCCCGGTCGACAAATCTCACGCATCGTTTCCACCGCGGCTGCTGAGCTTGCTGTCCCGTCAGAATGGCACCGAAGAATGAGAAATCCTCATCCACAAACGGATCGGACAGATAGCGCGCATTGGCGTGGACGACGTGCCAGCGAAGATAGGATTTCCAGCTCTCCAAGGGCTCCGTATTAAGTTCGGTTTCAAGCGCTTTGAAAAAGCCGGGAACCACAACATTGAAAGATTGCGCGTCCGGCAAACCCACCCCGGCGAGATACACTTTCCAGTTAAACGAAGGAGTCAACAATTGCAATTCGGCGCGGTTCATCTTGTGATAAAGCGCCGAGGGGTCGCGACGCTGGACGCGAGTGAGCGAAGCTCTTGCCAGAGCGGTTTCGATGAACAGAGCAGCTGTGGCATTTTCTGCCGCAGTTACCGGCTTGTCCCCTAGCAGTACAAACATCTTCTGCATGTGTTCGAGATATTTCTGGCGAAGGTCGGTGGATTTCTGGTCGTCTTTCAAATAGTAATCGCGGTCCGGAAGGCCGAGTCCTCCCTGATCGGCTTCGGGAAGATACTCCGACGAATTCTTATAGTCCTGATCCGCAGTGAATGAAAACACAGTCGACGTGGGCAACACCGTATAGACATCGCGGGGGTGAAAACTGGCCAGATAAGCGGCCGTCTCGCGGATAGATTTTATCTTGGCGATCTGTTCGAGATCGGCCTGAAGGGGCTTGGCGCCCAGGTTCTCCACGGCTGTTTCATCCATACAAGCGCCATAGTAGTCTCCGATCTTCTGCTCGGTGGCACTACGTTTGGCGTCGGGTTTCGCAGCAGCCTCCAGAATCTGCCGGAGTAGACTGCGGTTCTCATCCTGCAATTTAGTGGCGACGCTCCAGCGAGTCTGGTCGCCGGGGATGGGATTGTTTTTCATCCAGCCGCCGCACGCGAACTGGTAAAAGTCGACACAAGGATCGACAGTACGATCGAGCGAGGTTGGATCAAGGCCCGGAGTATATGCAACAGTGCTTTGACCCGGAGAACAAACTGCCGAACAAATCAGGCAAACCGCAACCAGATCTAGAAAGTGCATGCAACCGCGAGTCATCAATACCTCCGCTCTCCAAAATACTTTCTCACGCCGATGGCGGTGTAGCGACCCCAGGGACCGTTCGGTCCCAAGTCCGCGGTCCCCAAGTACTGATCGCGCGCTCCGAAGCGCTGGAAAAGGAAATGTTGCGTGACCCGCAGCTCGAAGCCGCGTCCCATATAAATGCCCGCGCCCCATGAACGCTCCCAACCGATCCCCGCGGGAGACCAGGTGTAAAAAGCCTGCGGCACGTTCTTTCCGAAGAGAAAGCGCGGCTCTCCGAACAGGAAGAAGCGGCTCAATTCTGTCCGCCCAAAGGGACGAACTTCGATATAGCCGGAAAGCATGTAGCGGGCGAACGCGTTGCAAGGCGCATTGGCGCCGCCGAAATCTTTGGCGTTCGCCCCACAGATGTTGGGATCGATCTCATTGTGCGGGGGAGCGAGATCGACTTGCCCGTAACCCCAGAACATGTCGCTGGGAAGAAAAAACCTATCTTTGCTGCCGAACGGACGCGATGTCGCCGGTGCAGGGCTTGAAGGTGGCGCCGCGTCCTGGGCTAACGCCACTCCACACAGACAAATCACAATCCACCAGATGCGATTCATTAGGCCTCCCGGCAAAAGTTTTCGCTCTTATCTCACAGCAAGCAGACCTGATTCGCCCCGAACGGCGCTACTGTGCCGGTCCAAGTGATGCTGATGCCTGAGGTTGGAGAACGGCGGACATTGTACTCCTCACTGTCCCGGAACTCTGCGCGCAGACGGGCTATACAGGCGACATCAAATGGAACTTCACTAAGTTCCTGGTCGATCGCAATGGCACCGTCATGCAGCGATTCGAGCCAGCGGTGACGCCTGAAGATCCCCAGGTGGCTGCCGCGATCGAAAAACTGCTACAGGAAAAAGCCACGCAGTAGCCTGAACACGGTTTCGCTGATTCTCGTCCATCCAGCGAAGGCGGGACGTGGGCCTAGATGTCGTAATACAGCGCGAATTCGAAGGGGTGCGGTCGCAGGCGAATCGCGTCCACCTCTTTGCTGCGCTTGTAATCGATGTAGGTCACCAGTAATTCTTCGGTGAAGACGTCGCCTTTCAGCAGAAAGGCGTGGTCCCGTTCCAGGGCGTCGAGCGCGTCTTCCAGCGATCCGGGCATCGACGGAACCTTGGCCAGTTCTTCTGGTCCGAGATCGTAGATGTCTTTGTCCAACGGTTGACCGGGATCGATCTTATTCTCGATGCCATCGAGCCCTGCCATCATCATCGCGGCAAAAGCCAGATAAGGATTGCAACTTGGGTCAGGCGGACGGAACTCCACGCGCTTGGCTCTCGGCGATGCTGAATACATCGGAATACGGCATGCGGCCGAGCGGTTGCGCCGCGAGTACGCCAGATTGACGGGAGCTTCGAATCCCGGCACCAGGCGTTTGTAGGAGTTGGTGGTCGGGGCAATCAGCGCCGACAGCGCTGGCCCGTGTTTGATCAGCCCTCCGATATACCAGAGCGCCATTTGCGACATGCCCGCATAACCATCGCCCGCAAATAGCGGCTTACCGCCCTTCCATAGTGATTGGTGAGTGTGCATACCGCTGCCGTTGTCCTGGAAGATCGGCTTGGGCATGAAAGTCACCGTCTTTCCATACTGATTCGCCACATTCTTCACAATGTACTTGTAGAGCATCATGTGATCGGCGGACCGCACCAGCGAATCGAACTTGAGATCAATCTCGGTCTGGCCGCCGGTAGCGACTTCATGATGATGGCACTCGACCTCCATGCCGCACTCCTGCATCGTCATGACCATCTCAGTCCGCAAGTCCTGGTAATGGTCGGTAGGAGGCACGGGGAAATACCCCTCTTTGAAGCGAGGCCGGTATCCGAGATTGTGTTCCTTGCGGCCGGAGTTCCAGCGGCCCTCCTCGGCGTCGATGAAATAAAAGCCATGTTGCTCACGCTGGTCGAAGCGAACGTTGTCGAAGATAAAGAACTCGGCCTCGGCGCCGAAGTATGCGGTGTCGGCGAGACCGGTTGATGCCAGATACAGTTCCGCTTTGCGGGCGATGTAGCGCGGATCACGGTCATAACGCTGCTTGGTGACCGGATCGATGACGTCGGCAACCATCACCATTGTTGCGACTTCGGTAAAGGGATCGAGAACGTGCGTGCTGGCGTCAGGAATCAGCAACATGTCGCTTTCGTGAATCGCTGCCCATCCCCGAATCGAAGAACCGTCCATGCCAAAACCTTCTTCAAATGAGGCTTCGCTCAATTGATCGATAGGGTAAGAAACGTGATGCCAGAGCCCGGGCAAATCGGTAAAGCGCAGGTCGAGCATCCTGACTTCGTTTTTCTTCACAAATTCGAGGACAGTCTTTGGTTCAATTTTCGAATCCGCCATGAATCGCTCCTGTAATAAACAGAATTCTTACGACCGGAAAATGAAATCGCGCGCCACAGAACGGCATTGAGTGACTTCGTTCGTAAACGCGATTCTAGGGGAATCCTGACCAGAGGGTCCGTGATCATGCTCACCGATGGTTGTTTTTAAGACGACGGGTTGAATCTAGAAGTTCTCGATCAAGCTCGGAAATTGATTGTTTTTATGGCGGCAATAATCGGCTCTTATGTAGAAAGAAGAACCGCGAATTCAGCGAGTTATGCGGTGGAAAAGCAGGGCCTAGTTGGCGGCAGGAATACGATTCTGCCAGTGGGACCACACAAACCAGATCAGCCCAGCCAGAAGTACAACTCCGATGATGGCATCGAATTGGTGGAAGTACTTTCCCAGAGAGCGCCAGTTCTCGCCTAGCTTCATGCCGAACCACGCCAATCCCAGACACCATGGCCAGGAACCCAGGAAGGTGTAAAGGTGAAAGCGTCCGCGAGGCATGCGCGCGATTCCGGCGGGAAGCGCGATGAAGGTGCGAACCACGGGCAGAAGTCGCGCGATGAAGACCGCGAGATATCCCCAACTTTGGAAGAATCTGTCGGCCCAATCCAGTTCGCGCTTGCTCAGCAGAATCCAGCGGCCGTATTTCTCGACCAGCGGTCGGCCACCGAAGCGTCCGATCTCGTAAGCCACCAGCGACCCGAGGTTGCAGCCGATCGCACCCGCAGTCGCGGCCCACCATAGGTTCATGGAGCCTTCGTGCACCAGATACCCGGCGAAGGGCATGATGAGTTCCGAAGGCAGCGGAATGCAGGCGGACTCGATCGCCATCAGCAAGGTGATGCCACCGTAGCCGGTCACACCGATCACCGACTTGATAAAGACAAATAAGACCGCAAGAATTTTCTCTGTCATGAAGGATCAGATAGGGAGGTCGTCTGCAGAGACGCAGCTCAGCTGCGCCCTCCGGACCCTAATCAGATTAGCATGGGAACTAGAACGAGCCTTCTTGGGTGAAGGTGTAACCGGGGAGACCAGCTCCCGAAGCGTTCTTTGTTACTTTCACGCGAACAGTAGGTGCGTCCGGTGCGGTCACCTCCGCTGGGCGTAACACGGCAAATTGCGAGAATACTTCGCTGTAAACCTTGGTGACCAGATAGTCCTGGCCATCGCCATCGTTGCGCCACACCTGCCCGAGTTGAATTGACTTTACGGCCATGATCGCCTCAGATTTCAGGGTACCGAGCGAGACAGGCCGAGTCAATTAAAGAGGGCGGTCTGGGAGTTACCAAAGGGAAGCCGGAACTTTGCCACCAAGGACACCGGAGAACAGACTGGAGCCTTCTGCTAACATCGATTTGCTTTTCGGGAGGATTCGCATGGTACGCGGTGCAATGCCCCGCCAACCCGCTAAAACTGGACGTCAGGAAGGCACTAAGACTCGCGTAGCATCTGCTCGCATGAGCAAGGCTCGCGTGGGGACGGGTGCCCTCGCCCGTCCTGCGAGTAGCGAGAAGTCCGGGCCAGCGCGCTCCAAACGCTACAATCCCACTTCGCCAGAGCGAGTCGGTGAGATCCTCAAGAGGCTTGACCAGCAATATCCCGACGTCACCTGCGCGTTGCATCATAAGACCGCGTGGGAGCTGGTCGTGGCCACTATCCTCTCGGCCCAATCCACCGATGTGAATGTGAATCGCGTGACACCCGAACTGTTTCGGAAGTATCCAACTGTGCAGGATTTCGCCGCGCTGAAACCGGAGCAACTGGAACCCGACATTCATTCGACCGGATTCTTTCGCAATAAATCAAAGTCCGTGGTCGGTGCCGCAAAGAAAATCGTCAGTGACTTCGGCGGGAAGGTTCCCGACAACATGGACGATCTATTAACGCTGCCAGGCGTGGCGCGCAAAACAGCCAACGTCGTGCTCGGCACGTGGTTCAAAAAGAACGTTGGCGTTGTCGTAGACACCCACGTACACCGCATCTCGCGACGGTTGGAGTTGACGAAGAATGACGATCCCAAAAAGATCGAGCAGGACTTGATGAAGATCATTCCGCAAGAGAAGTGGACACTCTTCTCGCACCAGATCATCTGGCACGGGCGAAAACTCTGTATCGCGCGCTCTCCGAGATGCGTGGAATGTCCGCTAGAGAATATTTGCCACGCCGAAGACAAGACTTGGACGACTGTCGACGTGCACAAAGGTGCCAGGGCCTAAAGACCGCCTGTCATCCTGACTGGGTTGCCGGTTTGGTAGACTTCCCTCAGGTGCCCAAGGACCTCCATGCGCTTTCTTCTTCTCTTTGTTATGGTCATAAGTATGAGTGCGACTGTTGTTCCCGAAACGCTTGCGGTTCCCCAAGCCATCACCGATCCGAAACAAATTACCAGCAAGCCCAGCGCCGACGTTGAGCAGAACGAACCCAGCCTCTCAATCGATCGCCTCTATATGACGCGTTCCGTGGGCCAGCGCTTCGTGGTCGCCGGATAGCAAGACCATCGTCTTTGTCTCGAACATCAGTGGGCGCAACAATCTCTGGCTGGTTCCAGCGGACGGGGGATGGCCAACGCAACTCACGGTCAGCGACCAGCGGCAAACTGCGCCGACATGGTCTCCGGATGGCAAGTGGATCGCCTACATGTCCGACTACGACGGCGATGAGCAATGGGACATATTTCTCGTCTCGCCGAAAAACGGCATGGTCGTGAACCTGACCAAGACGCGGGAAATTGCAGAAGAGTATCCCGTGTGGTCGCCGGATGGGCGCTATCTGGCATACACCGTCAAACCCAAGACCTCGTCGGTTTATGAGATCGACGTCTACGACATGCTGATGCGCGACGTGAAGCACGTCACCACGAATACTCCGGCCGACAAGTTGAACGACCGCCCCATCTGGTCGCCCGATGGCAAGCGGATCGCCTATACCCAGGAGCAAGCAAAAGGCACGGATTCGAACATTTTCGTTGCCGAGGTGAAAACCGGACAGTCAACGCTTCTGACTCCGCATGAAGGAGAACAGCTCTATCGCGCGAACGATTTCAGCCCCGACGGGAAGAAGTTGCTGATCACTTCCAGCACCGCCAATGGCTATGACAACGTCGGCTTGCTTGATGTCTCTTCGAATAAGATCTCGTGGCTTACTCAAGACAAGTGGCAGATCTATGGCGGCAATTTCTCACCCGATGGCAAGTCGCTCACCTGGACCGCTAACGTCGACGGCTACGCGAACATCTACGTCTACAACTTGGTTTCCGGGAAAACCACTTCCCTTCCACTGCCGAAGGGCGTAAATGACCTCGCAGGTTCCGAATCATCGTTCACCCGGGACGGCTCCCACCTGCTCTATCACCACAACGGTGCGACCGCTCCCAGCGATCTATGGACCTACTCGCTCACAACGGGCAAGTCGCAACAGGTGACCCATTCGCTGATGGCAGGCATTCCCGCTGATCACATGGTCGAGCCGTTTCTGGTGCACTATCCCAGCAAAGACGGCAAGTGGACGATCTCCGCCTTGGTCTACGTTCCGTTTAACATGCAGCGCAGCGGCAAGAATGCGGCGATTGTCTACGTTCACGGAGGGCCGGCGTCGCAGAGCGTTGACTCGTTCAACCGCTTTGTTCAATACATGGTCAACCAGGGATACATGGTGATTGCCCCTAACTATCGAGGGTCGACGGGATACGGCAAAGACTTCAAGCAGGCCAATCTCTTCGACATGGGCGGTGGCGATCTTGAAGACGTGCTCTCCGCAGCCGACTGGATCAAGCAAACCGGCTTCCTCGATCCCAAGAAAATAATCCTGATGGGCGGAAGCTATGGCGGCTACCTGACCATGATGGGTGTCACGAAAGCTCCCGATGTCTGGGCCGCAGGCGTGCCGATCGTTCCCTTCGTCAACTGGTTCACCGAGCTCGAGCACGAGGATCCCGTGCTACGCGAATCGGATCTGGCCACCATGGGCGACCCGGTGAAGAACAAAGCGCTGTACGAGGATCGGTCGCCGATCAACTTCATCGACAACGTAAAGGCGCCGCTGTTCCTGTTAGCAGGTGGGCACGACCCGCGCTGCCCGAAAGAAGAAACGCAACAAGTGGTGGATTCGATCCAAAAGCGTGGCGGCACCGTCGAGTACAAGATTTACGAGAACGAGGGCCACGGCTTCGCTCGCGTCGAGAACCAGATCGACGCTTACAGCCGCGTCGTCAGTTTTCTCAAGGCGCACGTGCCTCCGGCAGACTGCGGTTGCACTCTGACGGAATAGCAGTTCCAAATTGGACCTCGTTGTCCATTAGTGGCGGATTGCTGTTTGCCGCTCGTGGGCCAGCCTGTTACCATTTTCTGTTTGCTCCTTCGGCCCAATGATTTCTGTAAGACTTTCATCCTCTGCTCGGAGGCAACATGGCAATCAAAGTAGGAATTAACGGTTTCGGACGTATCGGCCGCAACGTTCTGCGCACCGCCCTCAACGATCCCAATCTCGAATTCGTCGCCGTCAACGATCTGACCAACCCAAAGACGCTCGCGCACCTGCTGAAGTACGACTCCATCCTGGGAAATCTGCCGCACAAAATCACCGCTGGCGCGGACAGCATTACCATCGACAATAAAACCATCAAAGTCTTTGCCGAAAGAGATCCCGCCAAGCTGCCGTGGGAGTCCGTCGGTGCACAAGTCGTCCTCGAATCCACCGGACACTTCACCGACGCCAACGACGCCAAGAAGCACATGCGCGGTACCGTCAAGAAGGTCATCATCTCGGCCCCGGCGAAGAATGAAGACATCACGCTGGTGCTGGGCGTGAATCATGACAAGTACGATCCAGCGAAGCATCACATCATTTCGAACGCTTCTTGCACCACGAACTGCCTGGCGCCGATTGCGAAAGTCATCCAGGACAACTTCAAGATCGTCAGCGGGACGATGACCACCATCCACTCCTATACCAACGACCAGGTGATTCTCGACTTCCCGCATAAAGACCTGCGGCGCGCGCGTGCAGCGGCACTGTCGATGATCCCGACTTCGACTGGAGCTGCCAAGGCTCTGAAACTGGTCATACCGGAACTGGCGGGCAAACTCGACGGATTCGCCATGCGTGTTCCCACTCCGAACGTTTCCGTGGTTGATCTAGTGGCATTTGTAGAGAAGAAAACGACAAAAGAAGAAGTGAACGCCGCTCTGAAAAAGGCTTCAGAATCAGGTCCGCTGAAGGGCTATCTGGCTTACGAGGAAGAAGAACTGGTGTCTGCCGACTTCAAGGGCAACCCATATTCGTCGATTGTCGATGCACTCATGACCCTGGTGGTCGGCGGGAACTGCGTCAAGGTGATCTCCTGGTACGACAACGAGTGGGGATACTCCTGCCGCGTTCGCGATTTGATCAATTACCTGGGCAGCAAAGGGCTCTAGAAAAAACACCGGCAGCCTGCCGGATGTAGGGAGGGCGTTCTCGCCCTCCCACGATATTCACGAGGACAACCAGCATGTCCAAGCTTTCCATTCGCGATCTTTCCATCAACGACCGTCGCATTTTCATGCGTGTGGACTTCAACGTCCCTCTCGAAGACGGGAGGGTGATGGACGATACCCGCATCAAAGAAACGTTGCCGACCATTGAATATGCGTTGCGCCACGGAGCGCGACTAATTTTGGCATCGCACCTGGGACGTCCCAAGGGCAAACCGAATCCGAAGATGAGCCTCAAGCCGGTGGCCGAACGGCTGCGCATGCTGCTCGATCGCGAGTTGGCGCGCGGTGAGAACGTCGGTTTCTGTCCTGACTGCGTTGGCCTCGAAGCCGAAGAGATGGCGGGCAAGCTAGAGAAAGGCCAGACGCTGCTGCTCGAGAACCTGCGCTTTCACGCGGAAGAAGAAGCCAACGACGAGAAGTTCTCGAAACAACTCGCTTCCCTCGCCGAGTATTACGTCAATGATGCGTTCGGCACAGCGCATCGCGCCCATGCCTCCACTGTCGGTATCACCAAGTTTGTACAGAAATCCGCTGCTGGTTTGCTGATGGAAAAAGAGCTCGAATATCTGGGAAAGGCGATGCAGCATCCCGAGGAGCCATTTATCGCCATCCTCGGAGGCGCCAAGGTCAGCGACAAGATCGGCGTCATCCAGAACCTGATGAACAAGGTCGACGCGCTGATCGTCGGCGGCGGCATGGCGTACACCTTCCTGAAAGCCCACGGCGAACAAGTCGGCAAATCGTTGGTTGAGGAAGACAAGGTCGATCTAGCACGCCAGCTGCTTCAAGAAGCCAAGACGCGCAAGCTGAAATTCCTGCTGCCTGTAGATCACGTGGTGGCTGAAAAGATCGACGTCAACGCCGTCACGCACATCATCGACAGTGGGCACCCGATTCCGCCGAATGCCATGGCGCTCGACATCGGCCCCAAGACAATCGAGATCTTCTCCGAAGAAATCTCGCGCGCGCGCACCATTGTGTGGAACGGTCCCATGGGGGTATTCGAGGTTTCCCCATTTTCCAAGGGCACCTTCAAAATCGCTCGCGCCATCGCCGACAATCCGGGCGCGCTCTCAATTGTGGGTGGTGGCGATTCGGTTTCCGCCGTGCACGCCGCAGGCGTCGCTGACCATGTCACTCACATCTCGACCGGCGGCGGAGCTTCGCTTGAATTCCTGGAAGGCAAAAAGCTTCCGGGCGTTGAGGCCCTGACCGATAAGAAGTAGGAACTTTTCAAAGAGGATCCGATGTCCCGTAAGAAATTAATTGCCGCGAATTGGAAGATGTTCAAGACACCCGACCAGACTCGGGAGTTCTTCCACGATTTTCTGCCGCTGGTCAAAGATCACACGCGCGATGAGATCACCGTGTGCCCGCCTTTTATCGATCTGCCGGCAGCGGTAGAGGCAACGCGTGGTTCCAGCGTCTCCATCGGCGCGCAAGACATGTATTGGGAGAAGAACGGCGCCTACACGGGAGAAATTTGCCCGGACATGCTGCTGGCCGTGGGCTGCACGCACGTGATACTCGGGCACTCCGAACGCCGCCAGTATTTCGGTGAAACTGACGACATCGTGAACCAGAAGCTGAAATCCGCACTCGAAGCCGGATTGACGCCCATCGTCTGCGTCGGTGAAGTGCTGGAGGAGCGCGAAGCGGGACTCACGGAAGATGTTCTTCGTCGTCAGTGCCTGAGAGCCTTTCATGCGATTTCCGCGAAGAAGGCCGCCAAAATGGTCGTCGCTTATGAACCCGTCTGGGCAATCGGAACCGGAAAGACCGCCACGCCGCAGATGGCAGCCGACGCTCACATCCTGATCCGCGGCGAGGCTGCCAAAGCCTTTGGCGACGACTTCGCCCAGGCCTTGCGCATCCTCTACGGAGGTTCAGTCAAGCCGGAAAATGCCAAGACCCTAATGTCGGAGGAAGAAATTGACGGAGCGTTAGTCGGTGGCGCCAGCCTCGATCCTAAGTCTTTTGCGAAGATTGTGAAGTACTAAGCCCTACGTTCTCTTTCTGTCCGCCCCGTCTGAGCAGGTCGCGCGGGATCCATCGGAAGATCTGCTCACCGTCACAACGCCCTTTCACGACGCCAAACGTCGAGACCCGCCGAGCCAAGGCTTAACAGGCCTAAAGAAGGAGAATGCACGCTGATTTCGCTTCCGGTTGATTTTGCGTTCGGGCCTTCGTTTCCTGCTGGAATTGCCATGTTCGCCTGAGTCTCGTAGGCGTATCCAGTGAGAGTCGCCTTGATGTGGACCGACCGGTTGAGAAGAGAGGTTTTTACCGTCACCCTTGCCCACCCGTAGTGAGTCTGTCCGCTGATGCTGAATTGGATGCCGAGATATTTGTCTGTCGCCTTTTGCCAGGGTCCATAGAAGAGACAGGGGGAGCCTGCAAAACACCTTCCGTTAATCATGACTGGACCGCTTGCCGTGCGCAAGGGGCCAATGAATCCCTTCGGCGAGTTCGGCCCAATGGAAGAACCGTAGGGTACAGGCAAGGCCGTGCCGTGGCTGAAGCGTCCGTTCTTGCGCGCAATTACGCGAGCGGAGGGATTTTGAGCACCTCGAACAAACAGGTACTTGATCGATCCGGATGTGGAGCAATCAGTGCAAACGTCGTACAACTTGAAGTCCGAAATTCCATCATTGTTCAAGTCCACGAAGATAGTCCCATTTTGCACCGAGACGTTGGTCGGGGTGTAGACGATCTCAGCCCTGGCAGGCGCGGCGAGCAGCGTCGCACCACCAACGGCTAGGGCGTACGCTAAGCAACGCTTCTCGATTTGTTGCCTTCGTTCGAGCGAAACACTCACCGAATGTGATGTTTGCCTACTCATCCCAAGCCTCCCGGTGCTGGCCGCGGGATTATGTGTCTAGATGGTTCCTGTGTCAACACTGCTTCGGAGCCTGGAACATGATGGCTGCCAAGTGCTTCTCTTTGATCGAATTGGCTTATGCGCCGGCAAGGGATTCCCGCCTACAATATTTCTCTCGCTCATTCGTCTACACCATAGATGGACGAGGCGCTGAACAAACAGTGGCCGATGGTAGAGCAAGACCAACGCATCTCTGACGCGGTCTCGCGCGAGCAGTCGCGCTTGCGCAACTTTATTCGCAGGCGCGTGCCGGACCCTGGGGATGCGGAAGACATTCTCCAAGACGTCTTCTACGAACTGGTCGAAGCGTATCGGATGATGAAGCCGGTCGAGCAGGTCACCGCCTGGTTGTTCCGGGTCGCTCGCAATCGGATCACTGACCTGTTCCGCGCAAGAAGCCGCGAGGCATCACGCAATGAGCCCGCTCGGGTTGCGGAAAATGGCGAAGAGTTGCTGCTTGAAGAACTGCTTCCCTCTCCCGACGCGGGACCGGATGCAGCCTACGCTCGCAGCGTGCTGCTCGATGAGTTGGATGACGCGCTCGATGAATTACCGGAAGAGCAACGGGAAGTGTTCGTTGCCCACGAACTGATGGGGTACAGCTTTAAGGAGTTGGCCGCCCAAACCGGAGTCAGCGTGAACACTTTGCTTTCTCGCAAGCACTATGCCGTACTCCATCTGCGCGAACGCTTGCAGGCCATCTACGACGAATTCAGGAAACGATAGGACACAATCATGAGACGAAACTGGTTTTTACGAGGATTAAAATTCGCGCTCTTCGCGCTGCTGTTTCTGGCGGCCTTTACCTATTTGGTCATGAGTCTTTGGAACTGGCTAACGCCGGCTTTGTTCGGCTGGCACGTCATCACCTACTGGCAAGCTCTGGGACTCCTGGTTCTCAGCAAGATCCTCTTTGGCGGATTCCGCGGCCGCTCACACGGTGGCTGGCGATGGCGACGCAGGATGATGGAGCGCTGGGAACAAATGACGCCCGAAGAACGGGAGAAGTTTCGCGGCACCATGCGCGCGGGATGCGGCCCCTTTGGCGCTTCTGCCACAGCACCGAAAGCTTAGGGAGGTGGATCGTGCTTAACATCACCATCGAACATTCGGAAGAGAATGTGATCCTGCGTTGCGCCGGGCAAATTGTCCGCGGCTTCGAGACCGGTCTCCTCTGTGCGGCAATCGGGCAGTCCGATCAAGAGCTCATGGTCGATCTCAGCCAGGTAGATGCGATCGACGGCGCGGGCGTTGGAGCGCTCGTCGCTTTGCAGGGCGCCGGAATTTATCTGCGTATGCTGAATCCCGCAGAGGCTATTCGCGAGGTCCTGCGCCTCAGCGGGGTCGATTCACTCTTCGAGATCATCATGTCTCCAGCTCTAACCGGCGATGAGAAGTCGCCGATGCTGCTTTCGCCGGGATTTGCTGCCTAAGGAAAAGCTCGCGCTGCGGGCTGGAGGATAACGCGATTCGTGTTCCTCATTACAAAATCCAGGCGTAATCGATGCCCGCTTTTCCATTCCAGCGGCAACTCCTGCCCAAGAAACGCATCCTAAGCAAATCGGGCGATGATCGAAACTATCGTCGTCCGTGGAATCCTCCGGCGGAGAACGAATCATGCCATTCCAAAGCAATAGGACGATCCCACAACGCCAGTTTGGGCGAACTGACGTCCGAATCTCCGCTCTTGGCTTCGGCGGGCATCATCTTGGCGATGCGCCAGATGAGAAAACTGCGACCCGCATGGTGCAGGAAGCGGTGGATGCGGGCATAACCTTCTTCGACAACTGTTGGGAGTACCGTCGCGGCAAAACCGAACTGTGGATGGGAGCCGCCCTTAAAGGACGCCGCGACCGCGTTTTCCTGATGACGAAAACCTGTCCTCATGGGCGCGACGCCGTTCTCGCCATGCAGATGCTGGAAGAGTCGTTGACGCGGCTGCAGACCGACCATCTGGATCTGTGGCAGGCGCACGGGATGGGCTTTGAAAATGATCCGGAACTTTTCATTCGCCCCAACGGAGCCGCCGAGGCCCTCACCCGAGCCAAGAAAGAAGGCAAAGTTCGCTTCGTTGGCTTCACCGGACATAAGTCTCCCCAGGTACATCTGGCAATGCTGAAAACGGGATTTCCGTTCGACTCCGTGCAGATGCCGCTCAATCCGTTCGACGCAAACTTCGTTACCAGCTTCGAGCGCGAAGTGTTGCCCGAGTTGAACCGCCGCGGCATCGCGGCGTTGGGCATGAAACCGCTCTCGGGTCACGGAGATCCCATCCGGCAGGGCGTTCTCTCGGCGGAAGAAGCGTTACGCTACGCCATGAGCTTGCCAGTCGCTACCACCATCACGGGCATGGAAAATCCCGACATCCTGCAGCAAAACCTTAAAATCGCCCAGAATTTTACCCCTATGAGTCCCGCGGAGATGGGCGCTCTTCGCGCCCGGTGCAGGCTTTATGGGCAAGACGGGCACTTTGAACTCTACAAAGTATCTTTGAAATTCGACAATCCCGAAGCTCGCATGGCTCATGGATTTCCGCTCGACCTCGAGCAATCAGAGACCCAAGACATGCTGGGATCTTCGGAGAACACCGGCCATCCGTTTCCACCACCGGTTTTGTAGGAGCTTTGCTTGAGCAGTCACTTCAATCGCCGTAATTTCTTGAAGGGAGCCGCCGTCCTCAGCGCGGCACCCTTACTGATGGGGAACGATATGGCAGGACAAAACACGAAAACAGGGACGGCGGACCTGAGCGGACGAGTGCCTATGCGCAGGTTCGGCAAAACCGGAGTCGAAATCTCCGCTATCGGACTCGGCGGATATCACCTGGGGTCGGCGAACACGGATCAAGTCGCGCTGGAGATCGTTGCCAAAGCCCTCGACCACGGCATCAACTTCTTCGACAATTGCTGGGAATATCACGACGGCCTCAGCGAAGAGCGCATGGGAAAGGCACTGAAGGGGAAACGGAACCAAGCCTTTCTGATGACCAAGGTCTGCTCACACGGCCGTGACAAGAATATCGCGCTCCGGATGCTCGAGGAATCGTTGCGCCGGCTCGGTACTGATCACCTGGACCTTTGGCAAATCCATGAAGTTATCTATCGCAACGACCCTGATCTCATCTTCGCCCCGAACGGAGCCATCGAAGCGCTTCGAACCGCTAAAGAGCAAGGAAAGGTCCGCTTCGTCGGATTTACCGGCCACAAGGATCCCCAAATTCACCTGGCCATGCTGGCCCATGATTTCCCTTTCGATTCCGTACAGATGCCTTTGAACTGTTTCGACGCGCAGTTCCGCAGTTTCGAGACACAAGTCCTCCCTGAGATAAATCGCCGCGGCGTGGCAGCCTTGGGAATGAAGAGCCTGGGGGGCAGCGGAGAAATGGTGCGCCATGGCGCCATCAGTGCCGAGGAAGGGTTACGCTACGCAATGAGCCTTCCCGTCGCTACGACGATCAGCGGTATTGAATCGATGGAAGTATTGGATCAAAACCTCGGCGTAGCCTTGAACTTCAAGCCGATGAGTGCGGACGAGATGCAGTTCTTGCGCCAGAAGTGCCATGCTTACGCTCTGGATGGGCGCTTCGAGTTATTCAAAATGAGCACCAAGTACGATGGCAAGATCGGCCGTGAGCAGCACCAGATGCCGGCCACCAAGGAACTCCCGCTTTAAGAGTCGCTACTCCCTGTTACGGCAGTACCCCGTAAATATCCAACTCGGTCGATGTGCCCACAAAAACCTCGCCCCCCGCAATAGTCGGTACCGTGAATTTTAGAGCGAGGCCTGCAGTGTCGCGATTACCGGCCTGCGAGCTGTTGTACAACTCCGTCGCAACGTTGCTCGCGTTATAAGCATGCAGAATCGAGGGCCCGCCGTTGCCATAGTTCGAGTTCTCAATCTCCCAGATGATCCCGTTCGTGGTCCCGTTCGATGAGAGTGAAGACGTCGCCCCATGCATGGAATAGACCGGAGTACCCATCGAAACCGATTGCATCGAAAGCGTTCCGTTGCTCCAACTGAACGCCCGCAGCACATCCGCTTCGCAGTGATAGTAGATGAAACCATTCCAGTACACGGGAGTTGAAAAAATGTTGTCGAACTGTTGCACCCCGGTTTGCACTGTCTCAATCACATTATTCACAGTCGGATTGAAGGAGCCCATGTTGTCGCGGTTGACGACAAAAATTCTACCGTCCTTGCCGCCGCCAATAACCTCGTGGGGCGTGCTCGATGTATTGTCGGGCATAAGGATGGCCGAACCGCTGCCCAGATCGGCATCGTTTGCCCGCAAGAATGCTTCGTTGTCAGGTTGAAAGTAATCGGCCACGGCCAGATTGGAAGAGGTCAGGCGCAAAAACGCGTCGTTATATCCACTAGGGGGATCGTTGAGATCCACACCGGTAATCAGGAACACATCGCCGGTTTGATCGTTGATCGCGGGAGCTCCACCGCCTCCCCACAGGCCTCCGCCGGCTCCATCCGGCGTGTCGTTGAAGATCGCCGTCTGCTTGAGCGTCGTCTTGTCGTACGCCAGCAACCAGCCGTGATTGCAATGACCAAATCCCAGATAGATTGAGTTGGTTGCCGGGTTGAGCGCCAAGCTCGTGCGCTGATAACAAGACGATTCGAGAGTGATTGAGCCGCCGACACTGTCCCAACCCGTACCGGAAACCGATCCTGTCACGACGACTGGCCCACCGAATTTCTCCTTGCCAGTTGTCACATCCAAAGCGTGCAGCGTAAACGGCCCACTGGTCGTCTCTGCGAGCACGTACATGGTTCCCGTGGTGATATCGATCACCGGAGTGCTCGTGATGCCGAGTTGCGGTGAGACGCCCTCTTGGTCGTTCTTCGGAACGGGCACACCCAAATTGAAGCTCCACAACGGTGTGCTCTGCGACCCGTTCGCGTCAAAAGCAAAAACAGTATTGGCCTCGGTAGCGACAAAGACGACATTATGTTTGACGCCGCCGATACTAAGTTGCGGCAGATACAGAGGCTGCGCGTATACCTGGCCATCGACCGTGTAGGTAAACAATTTCCCGAACGTGGCCGAATTCACATTCAAGGGCGTCAGCGTGGTCTCAGATGTAAACGCGCCGTCGCGCGCATCATCGTTGTGATAGCTAAGCACAGCTCCGAGACTGCTGTTAATTACCGTGATCGCGCCTTTGGCAACAACTGTCGGGTTCGAGGTCAGGCTCGCCGCAATGCTGTGCGCACCTGTGGCGAATGGCGCGGTGTAGAGACCATTCGCGGTTATCGTTCCCACTTGCGCGTTCCCCCCGTTTGTACCGTCGACAGACCAACTCACACTGCTCGTCGATCCTTGGGCTGTTGCCGTGAATTGCAAGGTCCCGCTGGGCAGTACCGTCGCGGCTGTCGGTGTAATCATGAGTCCGGACACAGTAATTGCCGCACTCGCGCTCAACGCGGTATTCGTGGTGCTTGTCGCCGTTATCGTGTGTGAGCCAGGCTGTGCCGGAGCGGTATAGAGCCCTGCAGCCGTAACCGTGCCCACGCTCGCATCGCCGCCATTGGTGCCATCGACTGACCAGGTCGCACTTCCATTACTCACTCCCTGAAAAGTCGCGGTGAACTGCTGCGTTGCCCCCTCGGCAAGCTGTACCGACGCCGGTGAAACGGAAGCGTTACCCTGCACGGTGACTTGCGCACTGGCGCTCTTGGTCGTGTCCACTACGCAGGTTGCGGTAACCGTATGGTTCCCTGCAACCGCAGGAGACGTGTACAGTCCCGACGCGCTGATCGTGCCAGTGGTCGCATTACCGCCGTTAGCCCCGTCTACAGACCACGTGACCGCTGTGTTGCTGGTACCGGTCACCGTCGCCGTGAACTGCTTGGTAGATCCCACAGCCATGCTGGCCGATGTGGGATTTAGCACAACAGACAGTTGATTGGGTTGTTGAGGCGGTTGAGAAGAGCTGCCTCCGCCGCATCCGGTGAATGTCAGCGCGAATGCCAGAGGTAAGAAACGAAGCAGGCTAAAATCGGGGTCGCTCATATGTGGCGGATGTTTCAGATGGCACCGCTTACCTCGCGGTTGCCTCGCTATTCCGCCCGTCCGGGAGGAAACAGTCGCCTAACCTCGAAAAAAACGCCGGCCACGCGATAACAGATGATCGCGTGGTCGGCGTTGGATAGCGGAACAGAATATTGTTTTGCCCTTACCGCTGGCTTGAGTTACTTGCTCATCTTGCCTTCCGACTTACACGTCTTCGAAACGTGCTTTAGTTGAGTGACCTGCAGCACGTTCCCCGCCTGGCTGTTTGACATGGAAGAATCAGACCCGCCGCCCGCGGTTCCGGTAACCATCACTTCGTGTCCTACGTGCTCACTGATTTTGGCGCTATCTCCCTGCAAGTCGTAAGACTTCCCAGTTGTGTCGGTCAAAGTGAATCCGGTTGCCGATTTCTGCAGGCAGCCTTCAACTTTCATTTGTCCGGAATCTCCTTTTCCCATTTGCCCCTTGCCCATGCTGCCTTCTTGCGCCATGAGCCAGCCGGTACAAAGCAGAAGACTCAAGACCATTAACAACTTTCTTGTCATAACAGACTCCTCTGGAACGGATTTCGTCGACAGCTAAGATAGGCGGGGAAATCCCTAGGGTTGCCACTCCGGGAAACCGATTTGCAACTGTATGGTGGGGACAGAATACGAAACTCTGTCACCTGCGAACATTACCCGTAAGGCATGAAAGAAAAAGGACTTTGCAGCCTATCAGTGCCCCGCGCTTACGCCACCCTTTCCCACGGCCTTCTTGAGCAGAAAGACAATCGGAATACATAGAAAGCACACCAGCGCCATATAGCGGAAATCATCGACATAGGCCCACAGGCGCGACTGCTGTAACACCTGAATGTTGATCAGGCCATATGCTTTTTGCAGCGCGTCGGCTGGGGAAAACCCTTGCGCCTCGAGGTACTGCCGCAAGTTCGCGACCTGCCCCTGAAGCGTAATGCTGGTCGAAGCAACCGAGTGAACGAGTTCGTTGCGATGCAACTGCTCATGACGCGCAACGATCGTGTTCACGATCGAGATCCCGATGCTTCCCCCAATGTTTCGCATCAGGTTATAGAGTCCGCTGGCGTTCCCGATCTCTTCGTTCTTGAGTCCCGCCATCGCGGTGGTCGAGAGCGGAACGAAGATGCAGCCGGATCCAAATCCGCTAATAATGATGGCCCACACGAACGACCATTGCGAGATCGCCAGATTCACTCGCCCAAACCAAAGGCTGCTGATCCCGAATAGTGCGAATCCGAGGGCAATCAACCAGCGGTTATCGACACGGGCGGTAAGCAGGCCAATGACCGGCATGGCCACGATCGCACCTAAACCGCGCGGACTTACCGCGACTCCGGCCGTGAGAGCGTTGTATCCGAGCAGTTCCTGGTAGAGCAGCGGGAGTAGCGTAACCAATCCATAGATGGCCGCGCCGAAAATTCCGATCAACACGCAACCAATCGCAAAATTTCTATTGCGGAACACCTTCAAGTTCACCAGCGGATTATCGTGGCGGAACTGTCGGATCAGAAACAGTACGAAGCCGACGACCAGCAGAACTGCCGCGTAGCGAATCCACGTGGCTCCGAACCAATCGTCTTCCTGCCCCTTATCCAGAATGATTTGCAAACACCCCAGCCAAAGCGCCAGTAGTCCGAGTCCAATGCCATCGATCCGTCCCGGCTTAGCCTGCTTGATATATGGAGGATCTTCCACCCGCCGCATGATCATGAACACGGCCAGGACACCGATAGGAATGTTGATGTAGAAAGCCCAGCGCCAGGAATAGGTTTCGGTCAGCCAGCCCCCAAGTGTCGGCCCAAGGACGGGCGCGACCACCACTCCGAGTGCGAATACTGCCATGGCCAAACCACGCTTGTTAGGCGGGAAACTCTCCAACAATATCGCTTGCGAGAGAGGCTGCAGTGCACCGCCTCCGGCTCCCTGAATCGTGCGCGCGATCAAAATCAGAGCCAGGCTAGTCGCCGCTCCGCACATGAATGACGAGATGGTGAAAATGATGATGCAGGTAATCAGAAAGCGCTTCCGCCCGAAGCGCAGCGAGAACCACGAACTGGCGGGCAAGACCACGGCATTCGCCACCAGGTAACTGGTCAGCACCCATGTAGCTTGATCGTTGGTGGCGGAGAGGCTTCCTGCAATATAGGGCAACGCCACCGACGCGATGGAAGTATCGAGCACTTCCATAAACGTCGCCAGCATCACCGATATAGCGATGAGCCACGGACTACCTTCACCTTGCTTTGCCATGCCTTATCGCCCGCAGGGAACTCAATCTCTTACAGATCAAACAGCCGATAGACGCGTGACGGTGTTTGCGCCTGCAGAAGCGTGATCGCGACATTATGCACCGGAATACCCGCAGTCGTCTTCCCGTCGGTAGTGCCACGATGGGCGTGGCCATGCACCACAAAATCGGCGCCGTGACGGTCGATCACTTCCGCCAAGCGCGACGTGCCAAGGAAAGGAAATATTTCTGGCGACTCTCCCACCACCGTGCCTACGATGGGAGAATAATGCAGGACCACAATGCGCTTGGGAGTGCGCAATTGCGACATCGCCCGTTCCAGCTTCAGAGACTCATCGATCGACGTTTGCACAAATGACTTTACCTCGCGTTCGCCGAAGGCGGTCAGCATCCCACGTCCGAAGCCGCCTACGAAGCCTTTGGTGCCGGCAAAGCCCACTCCGCCACGTTCGTAGGCCGTCCCGTCAAGAACCTTGATCCCGGCATCCACCATCAATTTCTGTAACTCTGCCTCGTGGCCTGACTCATAGTCGTGGTTTCCCAGCACGGCAACTGTAGGCAGGCGAAAGCGCACCAAGGCATTCAGCAGCGCTTCCATCTCTTCCGGACGCCCATAGTTGGTAAGGTCTCCAGCAAGTATCAGCAGATCGGCCTCGTCGCGCACCTGGGCAAACTGGTCCCGAATGATCGCATAGCTCTGTGCTGAGAAGTGAAGGTCGGCGGTAGCGGCAATTCGCATGCGTTCACAACTCCGGCGGCTCGAACTCTTCAAAGACTTGAAGAGGACGGTTTTTTCGTGCAGTTTTCAAAAGGCGCTCGCGATGTTCCGACAACACGTCATCCATTCCCCACTCATTCACGTCGATTGCAAACATTTTTTCATCGATCAGACTACCCCGAAATCGGGCGTCAGGGTCCGGCTTAGAAACCAGTTGCATGTAGCGGGTCAGCAGGTCGCTCCACAACGCAAATGGAACGTAGTCTGTGTGCGCCGGGTAGACGTAGCGGAACAGAATCAGCGCCCAGAGAAGAATTTCCCAGTGCTCTCCGACGATCGCCTGAATCCGGTCCCAATCCATCTTTCCCTGAGTGCCGTGGATGATGTGGGCGATATCGGCGCCGTCGAAGCGCTCTCGCCGGGTGACAAATAACTTTGACGCCAGCAGTTCTTCGGCTCTCAGAACCCGAGTCTCGACGCCGATGATTTCCGCGGGTTGTGATCGCTCGATCCATGAATCGTCAACCGCGATCGCACCGTTGCTCATTCCGGTGATCAGATCCACGAAGAAATCATCGCGTCTCGCCTTGGCCAGCCAGACAGGGTCAGATAGTTCGCACTCGTAGCCGTGCTGGCGAAGATGCCGCAATGCCGGCTGTACCGACTCGGCCGTGAGAAACAGATCCAAATCTTTGGTGAACCGCCAAATTCCTGTGTGCTGCTGCAGGGCGAAAGCTCCCGAGACCGCGTAGGGAGTATCACCCGCGTTCATCACCAGCAGGACTTCGCGGAACAGTTCTCTTTGATCGTCCGGGAAATCAGGCGGTGTTGACGACGTTACCGGTAGAAGTTTCGAAGCGTCTTCATTCACGGGCGTTGGATGTCACCTACAGACCGAACGGTTGGCACGAAGCGAAACATTTCCGAGAACCGGGAATCTACTGGAAAAGCTTACCCATGATAAGATTATGGACGGTCCAGATGCCGTTTGGCACTCCCTTTGCCGCGCCTCAAAGCCAAGGGACAGGACGCCTTCACACCGCATTCCAAGCAGTGAGTCCTATCGCTGAGAGTGCATGCGTGCGGGGTTCTGGGCATCGACCAGCATTCGACGTGCGGAAGTGGTGGAACTGGCAGACACACCATCTTGAGGGGGTGGCGCCGAAAGGCGTGGGGGTTCAAATCCCCCCTTCCGCACCAAGACATTCGATTTCCTGCGGGGAATAAAGGAATTTGCCGGGGTTCACCTGGCCTCAAAAGCATGATTATCCTGATCACGATCATCCACATCATCGTTTGCTTCTTCATCATCATCGTGGTGCTACTGCAGAGCGGCAAGAGCGGAGACATTGCCGCGGCCTTCGGCGGCATGGGAAGCCAGACGGCCTTTGGCCCGCGCGGCGCAGCCAGCGCCCTTTCCAAGGCGACCACGTGGTCCGCGGTCTTTTTCATGCTGACTTCGATCACGCTGTCGATCTATGCCACACGCCGTGGCGGCCCCACGTCCGTTCTGCAAGGTGTCAAAGCAGCGCCAGTGAAGACGCAACCCGCGGCTCCGGCAACGCCTCCTCCAGCGCCACCGCAGAAGTAATTTGAAGTCGGTGGCCGTTGGTCTTTATGGTTTTTGACTGACGACGGACGACCATCGACAAACAACCACCCATGATCCACGAAATCCTCCCCGTCGGACCTCTGCGGTGCAACTGCTCAATCATTGGCGATGAGACCAGCCATGAGGCCATGGTCATCGACCCGGGTGACGAGATCGAGGACATTCTCGCCCTCATCGCCAAGCACAATCTGCAGGTCAAACAGATCGTCATCACTCACGCGCACATAGACCATGTAGGCGGAGCCATGAAGCTCCGAGCCGCCACCGGAGCGCCGATTCTGCTGAACCAGAATGACTATGCGCTGCTCAAGATGCTCGATACACAAGCGGCATGGGTGGGAATGAAGTCACCGGGTAAGGTCGAGATCGATCAGAGCGTCGGTCAGGCCGACAAAGTTCAAGCAGGATCCGTTACCGCCAATGTGCTGCACACGCCCGGGCACACGGAAGGCAGCGTTTGCCTCTACTTCCCTGCCGAGAAAACGCTGGTTGCGGGAGATACGCTGTTCGCCGGCAGCATTGGCCGCACCGACTTGCCCGGCGGATCGTTCGAGAAGATCATTCAGTCATTGCATGGAACCGTGCTGGCTCTGCCGGATGACACGGTAGTGGTTCCAGGACACGGCCCGCTGACCACGATTGGCGAGGAACGAGAAAGTAATCCGTTCTTAGTGAAACGCTAGGTTATTTGCGGTCCCTGGCCCACTTTAGGATTGTCATCCCGGGCAAGCGAGGGATCTGCATTTCGCTGGCGGCCAGAACTGCAGATTCCTCGCCCAAAACCGGGCGCTCGGAATGACAATTCCTTTATCGCGAGTCTATTTCTTCTTCAGCCGCTCCGCCAGCGAGCGCAACGTAGCCTGGGTGTCGTCGTCCCACCACATGTCCAGGACATATTCCAGTTCGTTGGCGAAGCTATGTTCGAAGATCTTGACCAGATCCGACCGCGCTTGCGCCCGCGTCGCAGTCATTGAGCTTTGCGGCAGAGCAACCATACCCTGACACCACTCCACTGCGCGGTCGATCACTTTATCCGCGGGGACGATCTCATCCACCAGCCCGATCCGGAGCGCCTCCGGCGGAGAGATCAGTAAACCACTGACCGCCAGACGCTCGGCCTGGTGCGCTCCCAGTAATCGACGCAGAGCTAGAAAAATCACCGGCGGAAGGGTCAGCCCAACGGCCACTTCGTTCACTCCCAGCTTCCAATCCCCTTCGGCAACAATGCGGTAATCGGCAAACAGAGTGAGCACAGTCCCGCCCGCGGGTGCATGCCCCGTGATCGCGGCCGCCATCGGCACTGGACACGCCGCCATCACGCACATCATGCTGTAAAAGTCGCGCCACATCGCCGTCATGCCCGGTTTGTCGAGAGTCAGAAGCAACGGAACATCGAGGCCGCCGCAGAACCTCCCCGGACTACCCGAAAGCACCAGCGCACGCGCACCTTGCTTGGGCGCTTCGTCGACCGCCCGCATGAGCGCTGGAACAAGATCGGGCGACAGCGCATTTGCCGGAGGCCGGTTCAGCCGCAGTTCGCGCACCGCATCGTGGTCAATCCTGTCGATCATTGCTTCCTCATGGGTTGAAATATGGCGAAGACCGCCTGTTGCAGATCGGCGATGACCGCCATGCGTCCGACGTTTTCCATGGTCGTGGGTGCAAGCAGAAAAGCTGCCCCTAATTCTTTCGCTTTGGCCGCGCTCAGATCGCAATTCGCAACCTGAAAGTAGGGCAACCAGTGCGGCGGGATCTGCGAATCTTTCTCGGTGGGTAAAATCCCGCCAATGAAGTCTTCACCATTTTGAATATGCTGATAGCCCGATGCCGGATCGTCGTCGTTGTCGGACGTTGCCTTCCATCCGAACAGATCGCGATAGAACTTCGCCGCCCTCGCTGTATCCGGCGAGCTGAGATCAGCCCAGCACAGAGTTCCTCCCACCCCCGTGATGCCCGTGCCCGTGCTCTCCTTAGACTCCCAGATTGAGAAGACCGGACCCGTCGGATCCTGAATCACGGCCATCTTGCCGAAACTCGCGACGTCGAATGGAGGAACCAAGACTTGTCCGCCCAGTTCCCCAGCCTTTTGGGCGGATGCCTCGGCATTTTCTACCGCCACGTAAAGCATCCAGTGTGAAGGCACGCCTTGCTCGCGCTGGTCTTTACGAAGCGTGTAGGCTGCAGCCGCGTCGCTGCCTTCGAGTTGGAAGATCGTGTAGAAGTCTCCCGGCCCCATGGGCGTATCGTTGGCGGCCCATCCGAAGAGTTGACCGTAAAAATCCTTGGCGGCTTTCTGGTCGCTGGTAGCCAGTTCAATCCAGCAAAAAGCTCCGGGACGATGTTTTTCGACGATAGGCATAGGCGGGAAGTATAAAGCGTTGGGTCGGGGGAAGGCCAATGCCAGGAGATGCTGCGGTATGAAGATGAATTCTGAGTGTAATGGAGATTTTGCAACAGCTACGCCGGCGGACCGCCGTAAAACCGCCGTCGGCGCTTCTGCTCGAATGGGTCAACAAAATAATAAATTGCGCCGATTGTCATGAGGATGACTGGAAGAACTAGTCGTGTGTCTGCGTCTAGGAAGTATTCGCGCCTGTTCATATAGGTGTACCTGCCGTGGTTATTGAGCGGATAGATCCGGCCCTCAGCAGGGCGAGGAGAAAGCGGAATGCTTGGCCAGTAATACATCGAAAAGTCAGCTACGAAGGTCATAAGGAAAACTACAAACAGCGAAACATATAGAATTTGCCAGAATGTTCGCATAACGTAAATTGACCTCCGCCCCTTGGGGTTTTAAAAGGCGAACTAGTTTTGCCTCGCAGCCTCCGGTGGAACATTCGCTAGTGACGTGCTCGCCACTGCCACATTCTCCGTTCAGGGTCCACCAAAGAACCCGTTAAGGCTAACTCCCCGGCAGATACAATTAGCGCTATCACTAGATAGTGTTCTTTCGCAGTCAAATAGGTGTAATAATCGTGGTCATTTTGTGCATAGACCCTGCCCTCTACTCGATTCGCAACCGTGGGCCCGGTGCGACTGTAGTACTCGAAGAGGCACGAGGAGCCGAACCATACTAATCGCTGAATACAGGAGAACCCTTGCGACGATCTCGCGGAGTCTCGACGCTCCCGCTTTTGTACTTCTCGTCTCCATCATTGGATTATAGGGTCGCCGAGAACACGACAAATAAACGCCCGTTCGCGGCCTTTCGTCACATTCCGTTTCTTTGACGACAATTCTTGTAAACATCGACTATAGCCATTGGCCGCATCAGACGCGGACGCGATATCCAAAACAAAGGGCCGCCCCGAGTACGGCCCGCCTGACTAATCGACGCCCGGCACAACTTTATTGACCAGCCCTAAGAACTTGCTGGCCTTTCCCGCGGCGTACGTGAAAGTTACTGACTGATTGGGTAAGGTCATCGTTTGCGACACCAATACCGTGGTGCTGCCAACGGCGGTTACCTGCTCTGTATAGGTGCCGAAGGGTACGGTGATCGCCTGTTGCGCGCCCGGACCCGCCGTCACCGTGAAGGTTAGAGGATTCTTCACGCCGACCTGCGTCAACGTCGCCTGCAGTTCGGGAGCATCCGCGGCGTTTGTGAAGACGAATCGCGCGTTGCCCGTCGTCACTGTCCCCAGGTTGTCGGTGAACGGAAGCAGACTCACTTGCGATCCGCTGATGCCGAGTACGGCCGAGACGGTCTGTCCCGCAGCCAGCGTCACTTGCGAGTCCACAATCGCCGGGTTGGTGCAGGGCATGAGTGAGTTGGACTCGCTGATCAACACGTCATAGGTCCCTGGAGTAAGCGTGAACGGCACACTGGTGGTGGCATAGGCTGTATTCCGAGGAAGGCAGGTCACCCCGTTGATCAACACATCGATCGGGTATGCGGGATTGACGCTGCTTCCCATGTCTCGCCCCGGTGTGGCGTTGACGATGTAAAGGTAAGACGAGTCGGCGGCAAAGCTGTATGCGCCCAAAAGAAGGCACAGAGCTGTAAGTTGTATAGCGACACGTGTGCGAAGTTTCATAAATCTCCTTAATGTTGTCTAGGGTTCGCTGCTATTTTCGAGGGATGAACTGCGCGCCACGCAGAAGAGCTGCGCGGGAGCGGTTCACGATTCACTGCTGAGATCTCAACCGGGAAGCTGTCTGGCTTCGTTCAAATAAAACCCATGAGCTGGACGGAAGTTGTCTGGATTACAAAAGCAATGGCTCGGTTTGGACTGGTTTACTCTTGCGCACTCGACAGCGATCATTTCGGTTGCTGCGTGGGCGCCTTTTTGGATGGACCGACACTCATGAGGAAATCCGCCAGTACAGCTTCCATCTGCTCGTCGTAGTCGGGGGGATTCTTGGATAGGTGCGGCCACGCTATCCGAACTGACACCCCGCAATCGGCGACGATACGATAACAATCCCACACCACGTACCGCGTAGACTTCTGCATCCCAGAAAAAGTAGCGCAGCGCCAACCAGGTACGAGCGCTTTATCCTGGGCGTCGTGTTCTGCAGGCGAAGCTTTCTTCTCGAAAGCACCTCTATCCCGAGCGTCCTTCAGGTCAGAAGCCACAATCGACAAATTCGAAGAGTCAGGCGTCCCCTTGTCCGCCCGGTTAGGGATTTGGAAAGCAAATACGGTTTTCTCAGAGGTAGACTTGCTCGCTATTACCGGCCAGTTACCGGGTACAGAGAACCTAATGCGCTCGACAACCGTGAACTCTACATACTCCGAAGCAGCGCACACGGAACACGTGATCAACAGCGAGAGAACGGCTATCTGTTTGAGCGTTCGGCCGAATTTCACCTGTTCAGCATACTGCGGGAACAGCGGATTTCAAATGCATCATCTGATACCGGTTGTAGTCGGCCTTAGCGCTCATGGCCTGCAGCGCACGTTTGCGGCACCGAGAGCATGTTCTTGGTGCGCCGATTCCCTCGACACTTCGTAAAGTTTTGCAAAGTTTGTAAGGAACCGTCTTTCCACGCAACTTTCACCGGCCAACTCCATTCATATATTCAGACAGTAGTGTCTAAGGAGATTTCTATGTTTAAGTATTCCGTGCTCGTTCTGATGGCCGCCGGGCTAATTGCGGCGGGCACCACATTCGCTTCCGCTCAGGACAGCATGTCCCATGACCAGCAGGCCTCGTCACAAGATAGCGAACACATGCACCATGGCATGGATCCTGCCAAACGCACCGCAGAGCTCACCAAGAAACTCAACCTGACCTCTGACCAACAAGGCAAAGTGCAGAGCATCCTGCAGTCCGAGAAATCGCAGATGGAGAGCCTGCATCAGGACATCTCGATGTCACAGCAAGATCGCCGCAGCAAGATGATGGATATTCACAAGACGTCGAGCGACCAGATTCGCGGAGTCCTCGATTCCAACCAGCAGAAGAAGTGGGACGAAATGCAAGCCAAGCGCGAAGAGCATATGCAGAAGCACGAAGGAGGGCAAGACAAGGGTCAGGGCGCGCCGCCGCAGCAGTAGATCGGCTAATCGGCGAGTGCTTCGAGCACTCGCCCAATTCCCTGCCGAAACATTCCCGGCGGCGTGATCAAACTTACGACCAAGTATCCGTCCGCCGGGAAGTCATAGAAGTGTCCGGGATGCACCAGCACTGATTTTTCCTTCAATAGCCTGATCGCCAGGTCCTCGTCAGTTCCCTTCACTGGAACTCGCAGGATTGCGTACCATCCCCCCTGCACGTCGAGTCGTTCACAGATTGTCTGCTTTGCGAGCTGGCGATCAAGTTCTTCTCGATTCGTACGTACCCGATCGATCAGCAGCGGCTGAATGCTCTTCCTTTGATCAAGCAATACCGGAGCCGCCAACTGGATGGGAGCATTCATCGAAAGATAGGTATCGGCAATCACCTCGAGTCGTCCCATCGCGGACGCTACTTTCTCTTCTGGACCGCTGGTCACGATCCATGCAAGCTTCATCTGCGGTAGTCCTGAAATCTTCGATAACCCGCTGAGCGTAAACGTGAGCGCGCCCTGGTTGACGGCGAACGTTGGCCGCGCTACGCCGTCGTGCGCGTAGTCGAGAAACACTTCGTCAACGACCAACGATAGATCGTACTCGCGGCAGAAATTATTCAGCGCCGCTCGCTCCGCAGCTTCAACATACGATCCCGTGGGATTGTTGGGATGCACGACCACGACCGCCCGCGTGCGGTGGTTCACTGCATTGTAGAGCGATGGAAAATCGATCTGCCAACCGTGATCGTAGAGCAGCGGATACGGCACAAGCTTTACGTCCTGAAGATCGGCGAGAAACTCGAATAGCGGATAACTCGGCTTGGGGACCAGAATCTCGTCGTCAGGATTCGCCAGCAGCCGGAACACATACGAATACCCTTCACTCGTGCTGGTAGTCAGAACGATCGATTCGGGATCGACATCAAACTCTTCGTGCTGCTCGCGGTAGTAAGCCACAACCCCTTCGCGCGCGCTGCGGAGCCCCTTGGGCTGGGGGTCGTAGTCCATGGCCTCGGGCTTCGCGAGACTACCTAGAATCGCCTCTTCGTCGTAGTGAATTTCGGCGCGCACGGGATTCGAGACAGTCAAGTCGAGCACTTGGGCGCCGGCAGCAATCAGTTCGCGCTGCGCCTCGGTGAAGCGGTTCGGAGTCAGCTTCCAGTCGGTGCGGTGAGAGAACATGAACGAGTCATCATAAAGGATTGTCACATTGCGCTGTGACGTCCGCCCCTGACGCCCGTGCTCGCCCGCGAAACAATACCCTAAGGCAAAGCCAACCCTCTTGGGGGTATAATGACCACCTTTGCGACTATGGAACCCGCCATTCAGTACGAACTCCGCCTGGCCGAGCGCATGTCACGTCTCGGCACCGAAACCGCCTTTGAAGTTCTAAACAAGGCGCGCGCCCTGGAGCGTCAGGGCAAACAGATTATTCATCTCGAGATCGGCGAGCCTGATTTCGACACGCCTGCGAACGTCGTAGAGTCCGGCGTGCAAGCATTGCACAAAGGCTGGACGCACTACGGCCCCTCTGCCGGCTTGCCCGAGCTGCGGCAAGCGATCGCCGAAGAGATCAGCCGCACCCGCGGGGTGGACGTGAAGGCCGAGGAAGTCGTAGTCGTTCCCGGCGGCAAGCCCATTATTTTCTTCATGATTCTCGCTCTCATTAATGAGGGGGATGAGGTCATTTACCCCAATCCCGGCTTCCCCATTTACGAGTCAATGATCAACTACGTTGGCGGCCATGCAATTCCCATTCGCCTTCAGGAGCAAAAGGATTTCGGCTTCGATGTGCGCGAACTGGCGTCGCTGATCACCGACCGCACCAAGCTGATCATCCTCAATTCGCCGCACAATCCCACTGGCGGCGTGCTGACCAAGCAGGATATTCGCGACATCGCCGAAGTGATTGGCGACCGCAACATACTCGTGCTGTCCGACGAAATCTACAGCCGGTTGATCTTCGATGGCGAGCATTACTCCATCATGTCGGTGCCCGGCTTCAAAGATCGCACCATTCTTCTCGACGGCTTCTCGAAGACCTACGCCATGACCGGGTGGCGCCTGGGTTACGGCGTGATGCGCGCGGACCTAGCGACCCACGTCACGCGCCTGATGACCAACTCGAATTCGTGCACTGCGAGTTTTACGCAGATCGCGGGAATCGAGGCGCTGCGCGGAGATCAATCTTCGGTTGAGACGATGCGCCAGGAATTCCAGCGTCGCCGTGATTCGTTTGTCGCTGGCCTCAACCGTATCAAAGGATTCTCGTGCCGCATGCCCAAAGGCGCCTTCTACGTCTTCCCCAACATCGCGCAGACGGGATGGAAATCGAAAAAGCTGGCCGACGCTCTGCTGGAAGACGCTGGCGTTGCCTGCCTTTCGGGCACGGCATTCGGGGATTTCGGCGAAGGCTACCTGCGCTTTAGCGTAGCGAACTCGCTGGAAAATCTGAACAAGGCTCAGCAGAAAATCGACGAGTGGACTAAGCGAAACTTGTAGCTGAGGCTGCCATGGATAACTTCAAGAACAAACTCTACAAAACGCGATGGGCTCTGATCGCTGTCGGTCTAGCCGCGGCAGGGCTGTTCGTAGCTTTCGAAAAGATCTTCCACTAAAGATCCTGTGGCGCCTGCCAGGAAAAATCCGACACCCACTCCCAGCCGTCCTCGCATGCCGGGCTACGGCCTGCCTGAAGGAACCAAGGGACTTCTACCTTGGACCTGGGCGCGGCAACGTCTGGAAAAATCCCACAATTATTGGATCTCCACCACTCGCCCGGATGCTTCGCCACACATGATGGTCATCTGGGGGCTGTGGATGGACGGAACATTTCTGTTCAGCACCGGCCAGAAATCACGCAAGGGCCGCAACCTGGCGAAGAATCCACATTGCGTAATCGGCACCGAGAAGGCTCACGAAGCCGTGATCGTTGAAGGGGTCGTCGAGATCAGCAGCGATCCCAAACTCCGCAAGAAATTTAACAAGCAGTACGAGAAGAAATACAAGTGGGATATGTCTACCTTCGCCGATCCCGTATACGTCCTTCGTCCTCACCTTGCATTCGGACTCTATGAGAAAGAGTTTCAGGCCAAAGCCACCCGCTGGCAGTTCCAGGGTCACTGATTTCAGTGCGGAAACACGCGAACGAGTAACGCCGGCTTGCCGCCGACAGTGACACTTCCGATCAAGCAAAGAAATGCAGATTCCTCACTCCGTTTGATTGCATAACGACGTTGGCTCGTCGCAGCGAGTAGATTGGTTGCGATGAACAGACCAAGGCTCGAGAGAAGGAGCCAACGTCATGCTGATTATAGGCTGTGATTTTCATCCGGGATTTCAGCAGGTCGCGATCTTTGACAAACGAACGGGAGAGGTAGAGGAAAAACGGCTGGCCCACCGGGAGGAGGCGGAAGCCTTTTACCGGTCGCTGGGCGGTGAGCCGGTGCGAGTGGGGATGGAAGCTTGCGGACACTATCCCTGGTTCGAGCGTTTGCTGGCGGAGTTGGGGGTGCGAGTTGCAGTTGGGGGATGCGGCCAAGATTCGCGCCTCGGAAGTACGCAAGCAGAAGACGGACCGGCGGGACGCGGCGCATATTCTTGATCTGCTGTTGACGGGGCAGTTTCCCCAGATCTGGGTGCCGAGTCTGGAAGAGCGCGACGTGCGGCAGTTGCTGGTGCATCGGCACAAGCAGGTGCAGGCGCGAACCCGCACCAAGAACCAGCTGCAGGCCATGGCGCTGAGCCATGGCGTGCAGAAGAAGTGGAAGCTGTGGACAGCGGCAGGGCGGACGGAGTTGGAGCAGTTGCCGCTGTTGCCCTACGCGGCCCAGAGGCGGAAGCATTTGCTGGGGGCGCTCGATCAACTCGAACTCGAGATCGGGGAACTGAACCGGCGGGTGGAACAAGAAGCCAGGCAACGTCCGGCGGCGTCACGATTGATGACGCATCCGGGCGTGGGTCCGGTGACCGCACTGGCCATGGTGCTGACCCTAGGCGAGGCCACGCGCTTCCACACGGGCAAACAAGTGGCCAGCTACTTCGGGCTGATTCCCAGCGAGTGGTCGAGCGGGGGACGGCAGAAGCTGGGACACATCAGCAAGCAGGGCAGTTCGTTTCTGCGCTTTCTGCTGGTGGAAGCGGGGCAGGCGGCGGTGCGCGGAGACGCCGAGTTGGGACGCTTCTATCGCCGCTTGTCGGTGCGCAAACATCGCGCTCTGGCCAAAGTAGCGGTGGCGCGCAAGCTGGCAGTGAGGTTGTACCTGATGTTGCGCGAGGACTGGACGTACGCGCAACTGTGTCAGGCGGTCGTGCAGGGGAGCCCGAGTCATTCTGTGGTTGGCAAGTAAGTCGCCGATCGCTTGAGTGGGCAGCCTGCCTCCCCAGAAAGAGTGGGGAGTTCGAATCACGAATCATGGGAGCGAGTCCCGAAGAGATGGATGGCGGGAGCCTGCGGGCACCGCTGCCCGATTAAAAAGAACACGGCCTTGGTCTGGAAAGTCAAAAGCGTTCTGCGAGAGCGAAATGGCGCACTTGGTTGCGTCCGCGCAGTAGTGTTGCCACAAAGGCCTTGACACTGTCTACCGTCGTTAGAGACAGGATGACAAGGGATAAGGAGGGATCGTGCGCCAGAACGCTACTCCGAGATCGTGTGCTCTTCGCTACCCTGCGCCCGAACGACGCGATCTACAGAATAAGGAGCGCGACGGCTGGGCTCGTGATAGTGCCGCACTTGCATCTCGCCGAGCAGGCCGATCGCCAGCATATTGAATCCCGCCAGCAGCAACACAGCGGCAAAGATCATCAACGGACCGTGCGCTGTCATCACGTCGAGATGACGCAGAAACTTCTCCACGAACAGCCACAACGTGACCGCCGTCCCCGCCATGATGCTCATCATCCCGAGGGTCCCGAAGAAGTGTAACGGACGGGAGAGATAGCGGAGCAGGAAGCGAATCGTAATCAGGTCGAAGAACACGCGGAAAGTCCGCGAAATTCCGTAGTGCGAAACGCCGCGTTCACGGTTCACATTCCGGATAGGCACTTCGCAAATCGAAGCTCCGTGCCACGAAGCCAGGGCCGGAATAAACCGGTGCAGCTCGCCGTACAGCGGGACTTGCTCCAGGATGTCGCGCCGGTAAGCTTTGAAGGTTGTTCCGAAATCGTGAATATCCACACCGCTCAGCTTGGCCATCAACCAGTTTGCGCATCGCGAAGGGATGCGCCGCAACCATAGATTGTCGATGCGCTGCTTGCGCCAGCCGCTGACAATGTCGTAGCCCTCGGCGATCTTCTCCAGAAACATCGGAATGTCGGCCGGGTCATGCTGCAGGTCCCCATCCATGGCGATGATGTATTCCCCGTGGGCGTGATCGAAGCCCGCCGCCAGCGCTGAGGTCTGGCCAAAATTACGCCGCAGGCGCACCACGGTCACGCGGCTATCCACAGCGGCGATCTCGCGCAACAGATCGAACGTGCGGTCCCGCGAGCCGTCGTCGACCAGGACGAGTTCAAAGCTCTCGCCGTTGACCTCCATGACCGCCTTTAGACGGTCGTAGAGTTCGGTGACATTCTCTTGCTCATTGTGCAGCGGGACAACAATTGAATACTTTGGCATGGTGTCTTTTTATTATACCGACCGAAGTCCATTTTCGCCTCCCGAAGCTGCACCTTTGGCCCATGTTCGGGAATCAGAACAGCCAACCCAGAATGTCCTTTGGTCAGGGCCAAACTTGATACAGTCGCTGTATAGTGGTGATTCCATAGGAGCGTGGGAACGAGGGGGCCCTAAAAGATGGATTCCATCCTGATGATCCTGTTCGCTAGTCTTATCTGCACCATGACGGCGCTGACATTTATGGAGGTCCGGCGCATTCGCAAGAAGATCGACAAACGCGTCTCAGAGCCAATGCACACAAAAACAGCCGCCGGAGCATAGTGCCCCGACGGCCGTAGTTCGTTGCCTTTTCGAGAGGCCGTCTAAAAGCCCGGTCCCTCGGGATACGCCGGCAAATCCGGAGGCCGTGGTGCGAGCTTTTTCGGATTCTCCTGGATCGACTTCATGATCATCTGAATCGCCGTGTCGAGCTGCGTGTCTTTTCCTTTCACGTAATCCTCCGGACGATTGTCGACGACCACATCCGGCTGGACGCCCTTGTTCTCCACCACCCACTTGCTGTTCAAATCGTAGCGGGCGAACTCAGGACGAGTGATGTACCCGCCATCCATCAGAGGAATGTTGCCGCGAATCCCGCGCACGCCGCCCCACGTACGAGTGCCAATGAGCGGGCCCAGCTTGTAGTACTTGAAATAGTAGCTGAAGATGTCGCCGTCTGAGGCGGCATAGTGATTGGTAATCGCGAGCATCGATCCGTAGAAGACGTTCGGCGGGACCGTGCTGCTTTCGAAGTTGCGGGCTGAGCCCATCCCAGAGAGAATGCGGCGCAGACGCTCGAAGATGAGTTGATCGACAAAGCCGCCGCCGTTATAGCGGACATCGATGATCATTCCTTCCTTGCGAATCTGCGGGAAGTATTCCTTCACGAACGCATTCAGGCCCGGCGCGCCCATGTCAGGGATGTAAATGTATCCGACACGGCCGTTGGTAGCCGCTTCCACCTTCTTGCGGTTCTGCTCGACCCAGTAGTTCTCGCGAAGATCAGCCTCGTCGGCAATCGGCTTCACTTGCACTTTGCGAGCACCGTCTTCGGAGGGCTTCGAGTTCACAGTCAGCGTTACTGTTTCGTTGGCAGTGTTCACCATCATTTCAAAAGGCGTCTGCGGAGCTTTCAGGGGACGTCCGTTGACCGCGACGAGGTAGTCACCTTCCTTAACGTTCACGCCGGGTTCGGTCAGTGGCGAGCGCAAATCCGCCTGCCAGTTTTCGCCCGAGTAAATCTTCTTGAAGCGGTACATGCCACTGGCGCTGTCGACATCGAAGTCGGCGCCGAGTAGTCCAACGTTGTTGTGCGGAAGTTCTGGATAATCTCCTCCGCCCACATAAGTGTGGGAGTTCGAGAGTTCGCCGATCATCTCGCCCATGATGTAGGTCAACGAATACCGGTCGGCGACGTAGGGCAGCAGAGCCGCATATTTATCGTGCATCTTCTGCCAATCGACTCCGTTCATCGCCGCTTCAAAGAAGTAGTCGCGCTCCTGCCGCCACACTTCGTTGAAGACGTTTTTCCATTCGGCAACCGGTTCTACCTCAAGCTTCATGCCGGCCAGGTTGAGCGTGCCGTCGCCGATCTTCTTCTGCGGGTCAGGCTTGGCATCGATGATTCCGTAAGTGTGGCCGTTCCCGCCGCCTGCCGCTTCGTAGAGCAATTTGCTGCCATCGAACGACAGCGCGAAGCGCTCGACATTCTCAATCAGAGTTTTCTCTTTCTTCTCTTTCATGTCGAAGACGCGAACCGCGGAACTCTCTCCGGGAATCGGTCCACCCAATCCCTGCAGCGCCGTGGTCGAGTAATAAATGAAACCTTTCGCGACAAGGAAGGTGCGAATGATGCTCGGGTCCGTAGGCAGGGCAACAACGCGGTCCTGGATGCCGTCCAGGTCGATGCGGAAGTCCTTCGGCTTTTCTTTTTCCTTGTCCTTGGTTTCTTTGTCTTTGTCCTTGTCTTTATCCTTGTCGGCTTCCTTCGACTCGGCCTTCTTTTCGCCCTTAGCCGACACTTTGCCCGGAGTCGGGGGCGGCTCTGTCGTGTCTTCTTTCTTGATCTCGGTCTCATCGCTCGTCGCTGGGAAGGGCGAGGGCTCGTCCTTGCGCAGGGTCACGACGTAAACGCGCGTCGTCTTGGGATTGGCGAATTCGAAATCTATATTTCCCAGCACCTCGTTGAAATCGCGGTCAGAGAGGTAGTACAGGTACTTCCCTTCCGGGTCCCACAGGGGCGCGTAGCTATTGGTCATGCTCGTCGTAATCGGCGTGATCTTGGCGTCGCCAAGCGAATAGATGTAAACGATCGAATAGCCCGTGTCTGCATTCTTGTCGTACGCCAGCCACTTGCTATCCGCCGAGAACGCGTAATTGGTGATCTCGCCGTACTTTCCCTGATCCACCAGGACCGGCTTCTTATCCTTGATATCGATCCACCAAAGCTTCAGATCCTTGTCGGCCCACGCAAGCTTCTTACTGTCAGGCGACCACTGCGGACCGAACTTGAAACCCTTGTATCCGCTGGTGATCTGCTGCTCGGGACCTACGCCATCCTGCGGACGAATGTAGATCTCGTCTTCCCCCGTTTTGTCGGAGGTGTACGCGATCCAGCGTCCGTCTGGCGACCATGCCACCTGCTTCTCGCGAATGCTAGTGGTGCGGGTCAGGTTGCGGACGCTGCCTTCCTTGGCGGGAACCGTGAATACATCGCCACGCGCCGCAAATACTGCACGCTTCCCATCGGGAGCGATGTCAAAGTCCGTGACATTCTTCGCAGCGTTCACCCAACGCGGCATCAACTGGTCGCGCTCACCGGGGACATAGACAGTCAGCTTCTTCGGCTGCTTCGACTGGAAATCGAACGTGTAAAGATAGCCGCCGTTCTCAAAAATGATCGAATCCGGGCCCAGGCTCGGCCACATGATGTCGAAGTCATCAAAGTGTGTGAGTTGCTCGATCTGCTTCGAGCCGATGTCGTAGCCGTAGAGATTCAGGTGGTGTTCCGGCCCGCGATCCGAAGTGAAGTAAATCGTGTTCTCGTGCCACATGGGAAACGTATCGGTCCAATCAGTGTGTGGCACGTCTTCGCTGGTGTTGGTCTTGAGGTCGTAAATCGTGATCGACTGCGCCAGTCCGCCGGTGTAACGCTTCCAGGTACGGAAGTTGCGGAAGATCACGTTGAACGCCATCTTGCTGCCGTCGGGCGAGAATGAAGTGAGACCGCCTTGATCAACCGGCATCGGCTGCGGCAATCCGCCGTCGATGCTGACGGTGTAAGGGCGCTTTATCCACCCATTCGAAGCATCAGCGCGAGATAAGAAGAGAATCCGCTTGCTATCGGGCAACCAGGTGACGACCTCGTTATGAATACCCATGCGGTCGCTGAGCGGCTGCGCACTTCCCTGGTAGAAGGTCAACTGCTTCGGTTGCCCGCCCTCCGCTGGCATCACATAGACATTAAAATTGCCATCGTACTGGCCCGTAAATGCGATCCACTTGCCGTCCGGAGAGAACTTAGGGAACAGCTCGCGCCCCGGACTGGTTGTAATACGCCGCGCCACTCCGCCGGAGTTCGACGCCAGCCACAAATCGCCGGCGTAGTAAAAAACAATCTTGTCTTTATGGACATCAGGAAAGCGCATCAAGCGGCCTTCTTGCATTTCCTGACCTGCGGCCAGACACGCGCAGCCGAGCAGGCACAGCGCAACCCAATTCTTCAAGAATGACATGAGGGCTCCTCTGTACAGACTTCTACGTAACGGGAATGTAAGGATAGACATCCACCTTGCGGGAAACGTGAGATTGTATCAGCTTTCGAGCGGCTGGAAATGGGCAGCCGTCACATCAGGCGGCCAATCCATCACTCATTTTTTCACGGGCCGTGACAAACAAAGACAAGGACCCAAAGTTTGGACGGGCCAGTTTCCAAAAGGTAAGCGAGGCTAAAAACCGGCCGGCATCCCCTATAATCTCCCGGTCCTTCTACGGAGAATCACTTTGAGCAAGAAGCCCCAAATTCTCGAGGAATCTGGAGTTCCGTCACGCCGTCGTTTTTTGCAAACCACATTGTTGGGGACAGCCTCTGCTGCCGTGCTTCCGGCCTTCGCGGCCGCGCGCGAGGCCGCGCCTGAGCCACCTACGCAAGAGACTCCTGCATTCGAGCTCGACGAAGTGACAGTCGCGGATCTGCAGCAAGGCATGGCCTCGGGCAAATACACCGCGCGATCGCTGGCAGGAAAATACCTGGCGCGAATTGACACCCTCGACAAGCATGGCCCAACGGTCAACAGCGTGATCGAACTGAATCCCGACGCCCTCACAATCGCCGACGCTCTCGATCGCGAGCGCAAAGAGAAAGGCGCGCGTGGACCTCTGCACGGAATTCCGGTTCTCATCAAAGACAACATCGATACCGCCGACCGGATGATGACCACCGCCGGATCGCTCGCCATGGTCGGCCCCGCCCCGGCGAAGGACTCCACCGTAGCTCAAAAACTGCGCGCTGCCGGAGCGGTGATCCTTGGCAAGACCAACCTCAGCGAGTGGGCCAACATTCGTTCCAGCCATTCCACCAGCGGCTGGAGCGGTCGCGGAGGGCTCACCCGAAACCCCTACGCCCTCGACCGCAATGCCTGCGGATCAAGTTCCGGTTCCGGTGCTGCCGTCTCTGCCAACTTCTGCGCACTCGCGGTCGGAACCGAAACTGACGGCTCGGTGGTTTGTCCCTCGTCTTTGAATGGACTCGTTGGAATCAAACCAACGGTGGGACTGATCAGCCGCGCCGGCATCGTTCCGATCGCCCACAGCCAGGACACGGCCGGCCCCATGGCGCGCACCGTGCGTGATGCCGCGATTCTCCTAACCGCACTTGCCGGTCCCGATCCCCGTGACGGAGCGACCGCAGCTAATGCAGGTAAAGTTGCGCCCGACTACACGAAATTCCTGGATCCCAATGGTCTGCGCGGAGCCCGTATCGGCGTAGCTCGAAAATATTTCGGATTCAATGACCCCGTCGACCAACTGATGGCCGACGTCCTCGCCGAAATCAAGCGGCAAGGCGCGGATCTTACCGATCCCGCCGACCTGCCCTCGCATGGCAAATTTGACGACACGGAATTCACCGTCCTTCTCTACGAAACGAAAGCTGACCTGAACGCCTACCTTGTCGCCCGCGGGCCGGGCACGCCGATGCACTCTCTGGAAGAGATCATCGCTTTCAACGACCACCATCGTGACGAAGAAATGCCTTACTTCGGACAAGACGTATTTCTGAAAGCGCAAGCGAAAGGGCCACTGACCGAGAAAGAATACCTAGACGCACTGGAAGCAAATCACCGCCTATCCCGCAAGGAAGGCATCGACGCCATCATGGATCAATTCCATCTCGATGCTCTCTTTGCGCCGACGCAGGGTCCCGCATGGCTGACCGATCTGATCAATGGAGACCACGCTGCCGGAGGCTGCTCGAACGCCGCCGCCGTCGCCGGCTATCCGCACATTACGGTGCCCGCAGGATTCGTCGACGGGCTTCCTGTCGGCATTTCATTCTTCGGCCGCGCCTGGAGCGAGCCGACATTGTTGAAACTGGCCTATTCGTTTGAGCAGGCCACCAGGGCACGCAAGCCGCCGCGGTTTCTGCAAACCGTCAAGCTTACCTAGCGAAGCAAGGGGATTTCTGCTCACTTCTGCTCATACATAAGCCCACTCTGATACATACAAACGCCCCCCAAGAGCGTACTGTTGAATCAGTCTCCTGGAGACGTCTCTTCTAGCATCGCGCCGCCGTACTAATCACAAAAACGGTTCCTTGCGAAATCGGACAGCCTGTCCGCTGTGTGAGGAACCTTTATGGTGAAGAGCGTCGTTCGTACTCCCAAATCCACTAAGTCTTCTATTGGCCACGATGGCGACGGGAACGGAATTCATAACCTGATCCTCTGCGGCCTTCCCCGCTACGAATCTGAGCAACTGTTCCCTTCGCTCGAATTTGTCCGTCTAACCCTGCATCAGGTCCTGCACGAGGTCGGCGAGACCATCAAATCGGGATACTTTCTGAACGACGGATTGGGCTCGGTGTTGACCGTTCAACCAGACGGGAAGAGCGTCGAGGTCGGCCTGATCGGGAAAGAGGGATTCGTCGGTCTCCCCATCATTTTCGGATTCAAGTCCAGCGGACTTAGAGTGGTCACACAGGCCAGCGGAACTGGATTCCGAATCGATGCGAATACTTTGAGAAATGCTCTTCCGCAGTGCCCGGATCTGCAAGCAAAACTGCAACAGTTTGCCATGATGCTCGCTATGCAATCCACTCAGATCGCGGCTTGCAACCGGCTTCACGACGTGGTCGAGCGCCTGGCGCGATGGTTACTGATGAGTCATGACCGAATCGGCGGTACTGTCCTTCCTCTTACCCAGGAATTCCTGAGCCAGATGCTCGGGACCCGCCGGGCCAGCGTCAGCGTGGCGGCCAGCGTTCTCCAAAAGGCTGGCATGATCTCGTACACCCGCGGGTCAGTGACCATTTTGAACCGGCGCAAGATTGAGGAAGCGGCCTGCGATTGCTACGCGATCATCCTCCAGCAGAAAAGCCGCTGGCAGGAGGAGACCGCATGATCACTCTCCACTATCGTTCGCTACCGGGCAAACTTGTGTACGGAACCGTACAGTATTCACCCGATTGCTCTTTCCTCCCTGGAGCGTAGGGTCGATTCAGCCCCTTCCTCGTTGCCGACCGTCAACCTGTACGACGTGGCTCGGCCCGCCGCCTGACAAGGGACAAAGGGGTAGTTTTGTCCTTCCAGATTCTCATCGTGGACGATAACGCCATGATCCGCCGAGCACTCCGCTCGGTCATCGAGAGCCAAACCCTGCACGAGGTGTGCGGCGAAGCCGAGAACGGCCAGATAGCCATCGCCAGGGTGAAGGAACTGCATCCCGACGTTGTGATTCTGGACTTTCAGATGCCGGTCATGAACGGGCTGGATGCGGCTCGCCAGATCTCCATATTGTTCCCTGGAACCGTCATGGTGATGGTCACCATGCACTACAGCGAACAACTGCGGAAGGATGCGGAGGCCGTCGGAATACGAGACGTGGTCTCGAAGTACGATGAAATAGCAGAGCATCTACTGACGTCGCTCGACCACATCCGGATCCCGGTCCGCCCTTAGCCCTGCAGTCACTCGTAGCGCAGCGCTTCAATCGGTTCCATGCGCGCCGCCTTGAGCGCTGGCCACAGACCCGCCGATACCCCTACGAAAGCCAGAATCAGAAACGCGGTCAGCATCACACTTCCAGAAGTTCTGAGAAAGATATCTCCTTCATGATTCGCCGTCTTGTACATCTCGGAGTAAAGCGGCATAGGAGGAATGGAATGCGCCAGTGCGACGGATAACACCATCCCCAATGCTCCTGCCGCAAACGTGAGCACCAGCGCCTCGATCAGGAACTGCAGCGCAATGTCGAAATTCCGCGCCCCAAGAGCCTTGCGTAATCCCACTTCTTTCGTGCGCTCAGTCACGCTTACCAGCATGATGTTCATGACCCCTACGCCGCCAACCCCCAAGGTCAGCACGCCAATAAAGCCCAGAATCAACCGCAGCGCGATGCCGAACTGGTTCACCTCGACCGCGTCATCGACGGTGTCCCACTCGGGGGTAGACTTGTCGTCCTTGGGATTGAAGTTATGCCGGCGAGCCAAGACCTCCCTCACCTGCGCCAGGGCAGCCTTGTGCAACAAACCGGTGACCGGTTGAAACACGATCATCTCCGGATCGCGCCGGTCATTCAGATCACTCATGCTCTCAAAAGGCATGAAAGCATTCTCGTTGTCGGGACCGTTGTTGCAGGAGTCTTGAATCTTCGTATCGAGCAGTCCGATGACATCCCAGCTCTGTCCCTGGATGGTGACGTGTTCTCCCACCGGGTCACGATTGCCGAATACTTTCGTCGCCGCGTGTGGACCGAAAATCAGCACATGGCGATGCTCGCTGAAGTCACTGTCTTCAAAGTATCGGCCCTCGGCCATCCTCAGCTTGCGCATGTCGCCGTAGGGATACTGTACCGCTTTGGTCTGCACCGAGATCACCCGGTCGCCATACTTGTAGCCGAAAATGTCATCCCACTCGGCGCTGACCTCGCGCACCAGCGGAGCTTCCTCGCGCACCGCCTCCACATCTTCGTACTTGAAATGGATGCGCTTCCCCGCGCGTTCCCCGCCCGCCTGCATGCTGGTCTGACCTTCCCAGACCATGATCACGTTGTTGCCGATCCCAAGCATGGCGTTGATGATGCTGTTGCTGGCGCTCTGCCCGTAGCCGAGCAGTAAGACGACCGTCGTCAGCCCCCACACAATGCCCATCATGGTGAGCACCGACCGCAACCGGTTTGCCGACAAAGACTGCCAGCTTTGCGAGATCAGTTCTTTCCATTGCATGGTGTTATTCCTGGCGCAAACACTCGATCGGACTCAGCGCCGCCGCGCGCTGCGCTGGATAAACTCCCGCAGCCACCGTGATCAACCCAAGTGTCATCAACGATGCCACGATGGCCACAGGCGATATCACCGGATGCGGGATCACATCCGGCAGTGCCAGATGATTGAAGGCATAGCAGATGCCGACTCCCATCGCGAGCCCAAGCGCTCCACTGATCATCATCAGCGTGGCCGACTCCGCAAAAAACTGGTTGCGGATATCGCGCGCGGTCGCCCCCAAGGACTTGCGCACGCCAATCTCCCGTGTGCGCTCCGTCACTGCGACCAGCATGATGTTCATCACTCCGATCCCTCCCAGCGCAAGGGTCATGACCGCGACCGCTCCGAAGAACATAGTCATGATGTTGAATATCCGCTCCATCAGCTTCGAGCCATCGAGCGTGTCCCAAATGCTCAACGCATCTTTGTCGGTCGCATCGAAGTGGTGCTCGCGTCCCAGAATCTCGTAAACCTGTTGGATCGCCTCCTCGTGGCGATCCGGATCTTTCACCTCAACCACGAGATTATTGATCCATCCCTTAAAAATTCCCGGCTTCTCCGGAGGAGGAAAGTCGCGTGCCATCGAGGCGTAAGGAACAAAAAGCTGGGTATTGTCGGGACCGCTTCCGTAGCTGCCGTTCTGCTTCTTTTTCTGCAGAACTCCGATCACGGTATAGGGAGATCCATTCATCATCAGAATCTCGCCAACCGCAGGCTTGCCCCCAAACAACTGGTCGCGCGACTCCACTCCCAACACCACCACGCGCCGCTCTTCCTTCTCGTCGCCATCGTCCATCAACCGTCCTTCTTGCGCGGCGAGAGATCGAAAGCGCTGGTATTCGGGCCACACCCCGCGCACCGGACGAGAAGCCGCGTTATAGCGGCTGACCTCAGCAACACTTCGCCGCAATTCGGGACTGACGGTTTTAATCAGGTAGCCTTGCTCTTTGATAAGTTCGGCGTCGTGCACCGAGAGGCGAACGATGCGGCCGGCGGCGTATCCACCAGCCTGCGCGCTGGTTCTGCCGCCCCAGATGATGGCCAGATCGACGCCGATGGTCTTCAGGTGTTCTTTCTGGTCGCGGCTAAACCCCTTGCCGAGGCCGACCAGAAGGATGACAGACGTGATCCCCCAGATAATGCCGAACATCGTGAGGAAGCTGCGCAGTTTGTGGGCGGCGATCGAACTGACCGTCTGCCGCAACACTTCCCGGATGTTCACGTCCCATCCTCCGCTGGTTAGACCTCGGAAGCGGGAAAACGTGAGCGAGTCTGCCTTGTCCAGAGACGGACGCCTTCGCGAGCCCAGGCGGATGAAGAAGGATGGGGGTTGGGATGGTAGCCCCGGGGTGATTCGAACACCCGACCAACGGTTTAGGAATTCTCGGGCACGACGCAGCACCACGGGTTATCAGGTGCTTAGCGTCACGCGCCGTGCTGGAAAAGTACGCCACGTGATGTGATTAGACAATTCTTGGACACTTGTTTGGACACCGGAAACTAAGTTCGCTCTTGCGCGGATGTAGATCGCAGGAATACCATCCAGACGTTCAACGGGCAGAGCGAGTGCTTCTAACACCCGCCCGGCCCTAACCAGTTCGCCTATCAAGGAGGCAAACGTGGCTGAGTCCACCGTAACACCCTGCTCATTTCCCCCTCAAGATCACTATCCAGATACGCTCGACGAGGTGCGACATGGCGAGTGATGTCGAGCGCTTCATCACCTACCTGCACTCTGAGCGGGGATTAGCCGATCACACGGTCACATCGTATCGATTCGACCTCTGCAGTTTTGAAAAGTTTCTGGACGGAATTCCTCTCCGCACCGCAGACCGCGGCAGCATTCGCGCCTTCCTGGCGCGTGAATTGAGCGCGGAACGTAACGCGAGGTCTGTTGCGCGCAAGCTTTCCGCAGTGCGTCACTTCTATCGCTTCTTACTAGATGAGGAAGTGATTTCTGCGAATCCAGCCGAGCACATTCCAGTCCCGAAGACCTGGAAAACAGCGCCGAAGTCCATCTCTGCGGCCGAGGTGCAAATGATGGTCGATGACCTTGATTCGACTTCCGCCATCGGGCTCAGAGACCGCGCCATGCTTCTGACCTGCTTCGCCGCAGGGCTTCGGGTGAGCGAATTGGTTTCACTCAGGCTCGACAGTCTGGATTTGGAGCACTCGTTTCTGACGGTGCGCCTTGGCAAAGGATCCAAAGATCGCATTGCGCCTCTGAATCCGGTTGCCATCACAGCGCTTCCGGGCGCTGGCTCAGCGCACCATCGGGAAAACCATCTCTCCGCACTGGCTGCGACATTCTTTCGCCACAACCCTGATCGAAGGCGGCGCCGATCTGCGCGCGGTGCAGACCATGCTCGGGCATGCGTCAATCGACACAACGCAGATTTACCTCGATGTGGACCTGCGCGCCTTGCGCCAGGCTTACTACACGGGACACCCGCGCGCTCGGAGGCACCATGCAGACGAGAATTGAGCAGTTCCTCCAGTCACTCCAAGCCCGTAATCTGAGCGGCAACACTGTGCGGGCTTACCGGGCCGACCTGAAGGACTTTCAGATTTTTCTCGGGTTCGAATCCGCACCCGAGCAGGTCACACGCAAGCGCCTGCGCGAATATCTCTGCAGGCTGAACGCGATGAAACTCTGTCGCAGCTCGATTGCGCGCAAATTCGCGGCGGTGAAGAGTCTGCTCCGATGGCTCGCCGATGAAGGTGCGATTCCCGAGAACGTCGCAGCGGCGCTGAAGGCCCCGAGAATGCCTGCGAGCCTCCCTAGCTACCCTTCAGAAGAGGAAATGACGAAGCTCTTGGATGGCGATTTGTTGACGGTGTTTCCGCTGCGCGATCGGCTCATCCTGGAGCTGCTCTACGACACCGGGGTGCGAGTCGATGAACTGGCTGGTATGAACCTGGACGATTTCCGGGACGATTCGATTCTCGTACGTGGCAAGGGCAAGAAGGAGCGCTTCGTCATCTTCGGCGAACGCGCTCAGGATGCGCTCGCAGCCTACCTGCCAGTGCGAGCGGAACGCCTGGCTAAGCAGGACCGCCAAAGCAATGCGCTTTTGATCGGGTTGAGAAATGGCCACCATGAGCGCCTGACAGTGCGCGACATCGGCCGGATCGTCAAGAACGTGGCCAGAGCCAAAGGACAGCCTGTGCGCCACCCTCACGCGTACCGGCATGCCTTTGCGACTCACCTGCTCGATCATGGCGTGTCGATCGTGATCGTTTCTAAGCTGCTGGGACACGCGAAGCTATCGACGACCGAGCAGTACACGCACGTTTCCACAGCACGTATGCTCCGGGCATACAACCAGGCGCATCCGCACGCAATCAGCCGACGCGAGGCCTAGGGGGTTTTATATCAGTGAACACCAAGAGGACGCTCCAAAATGGAAGCACCAAAACTCTGCTACTCATGCTTTAAACCGATTTCGGAGGGCACCGGTAGAACGTACGAACTGGTACCGAAATCGGTTCACCTTCCACCTGCTCTCCACGAGGTTCCCCTGCACCACTCGTGCACCGGAAGATTCGAGGAAGAGCACTTCACCGTTCGCACGCTGTAAAGGATTAAGGAGCTGCGGGGTAGGTTGTTTGGGTGTCTCCCGCGGCCCTGTGTTGGGTAAGAATATAGTTGACTCAGCGGACTGCGGCCCACAGCGCTATTTTTTCTTACCCTTCTTTCGTTGCTTCTCGGCCTTTTTTGGTCTGTCGGCTACTTCTTGCTTGGGAACAGCGATAAGTCCTCTCATCATTGCGTCAAACTTCTCAAACTCGCTGCCTTGGCACTTGGTTTCAATCTTCATGCTGGTTGCTCCGGAATAGCGACAGCCTGCACTGCTGCCGGTTCCGGCGGGAATATGGATACAACCCTGACCAGTTGAGTACGATGCATTGGCTTGGTGGCTTTTTCCGATGTGACTATCTCTTCAGCGCCACCAAACACAGCGCACGCGATATGGATGGCATCGAGCGCGTTCAGCCCTGTTCTGCAAGCCTCTTCCATCGCTAACTCTAGGAGTGCTGCACTGGTTGGTATCGTGCGACTGTTTAGTCGAAAGAAGGCGTTGTAGAACTCGACTTCAACCTGATTACCGAAGCAGGTCGCTTTGGGAAGAACCTCAAGCCGTACATACTCACTCGTAACAAATTCCCGAGTGGCGTCTTGAAGAAAAGGCAAAGCTAAAGCAGCAGCCTCTGTGTTTCCCTTGGCTGCGAAAATCAGTACGCCTGAATCCACGTAAGTTAGCGTCAATGCCGCGCAAGGTCAGAACTAACGACCTTTGCCCCTCATTTCATCAATTTCACTAGTCAACTCTTCAGTGCTCTTCAACGGCACACCAGATTCCTCTATCTTACGGCGGACAGATGTGACATATTCCCGCGCCTCTGCGGTAACTCGCGGCTCACCAAACATCATCGTGCCGCCCACGGACGATGATGGAGCCGGGGGCGAGGGAAGTTCGGCCATGACCAAGTTCGACGGTGTAACGACGTAAGAGGGCTGCCCGACAGTTGCCAGGAACTCTCTAACTTTTGCTTCATCGATCGTTAATAACATGCGCTGGCTCCCTGTTCTCGAAGAATTGCTGTGGATCGAAATAGTGTTTTCGGCTTATCCACTTAAAACCTTCATGCTTCGTAATTGCGGCAATTTCAATTGGACCACCAACAACCTGCGGTCCTGGTAGAAAGCGACTGAACATGATCGCCGCATGTACCAAGAACCGACCTAAATCTATTGCATCTTGAATCGGCATAGGGGCAAACACCAGCGGTGCTTGCAAATTGGCAGAGAGCAAAGGCCCCAACTCCTGCATCACTTGCTGCGGCGTCTTTGTTGGTTGACTGACTTGCCCAAGAACCTGAAAAATCTGCGGACTAAACCCGAGTATGAGTCGCTGAAGGGCCTCGCCTTGTCCACCCCAGCTAGCACCCGGAAGATCTTTTTCTCGCAGTTTCGTTGGCTTTCCAGCAGTTCCCTGATTAATTTCAACTGACCATGATTCTCCGAGGCTTTCGCCGCTTGAATAGCCACCAACCAAAAACCCGATGGTGATAGCTGCAAGGTCTTGCGCTTTGAGTTTTTGGCATTCTTTTGCCAAAAACTCAGCGAGCAGCGCCGTCACTTGCTCCATCGTGTAGTTCTTAATATCAAACTTAAATTCGTTCTGCGCGGGATCAGCGACGGACAACTTAACCCGAAAATCTTTAATCAGTGTTCCGATAGAAGCGCTACCAATACTACCTGTCCCAAATGTTGCACAACCCAGCGGTTTGCCTTTGATGAGGTTGAATATTTTATTTGCGTTGTCGTAGACGTTGGCCGCCATAGGGCCACCCTGCGGAGCAATGTTGACAACAAGAGTCGATGCGCTATCAGCCGCCAGCACCAGCCCGTCGTGTACGCCTATGAGGACCGCTATACTCATTTAAAGGTTAACCTCGGAACGTTTCGCTGTTACCGTCTGCTTTCGCTTTCCCCTACGCTCACGCCGGAGATCGACATAATCTCCACTCAGCATTCCCGGTGACTTCCTCGTATGTTAGGCGACGACCAGCAATCTGTTTCAGGGCCGTATTGAATCTTTCCGCGTCGGTCGCCTTCCGGTTGGCATAACGATCTCCCTACTGATTGTCCTCCCGTTAGTCTACTGCCGTCGGCTGACCACTGTATAACGGGAGAACATGTCCTGTCACGGCGAAACGGCCCCAAAACATCACCTACCTTGATCTCCTAGAGACTGCACTGATCCCCGAACCAACCTGCTCGAGCGGTAGAAATCGCGATTATCCTTGCACCAGTCGGCCGAACCGCACCAAGGCAGTCCTCGCCCTCAGGCAGGTATCCCGCCTCGTCCATGATGTACGTGGTGGGGTGAAAGGCGCGGATCTTGTCGGCGCCGCTGGGAATTGAAGCCACTTCTCCGCCTCCCTGCCAGGCAATTGCAAACGTGCTCAGCCGCGACAGCGGATGCCGCTCTTTCAGCCAGGGCTCCTGATTCTCCCAAAGCTGGCGCACGTAATCGATCAGGTGGGCGCTCTTATCCTCAGACATCGTCTGTACGACTGTTTCCTCCCTGAGCCATTGGGACGTCCAACTAGCGAACCCCATCGCTGCCCATGAAGTCATCATGGTTCTCGACTTCGGAATAAAGAGGGTTGGATATCGTGCCAGAAACGCGCCGAACAGCGGAACAAAATAACTCTTTTTCGGAAACGAAGCCTTGAACGGCAGACCCTGGGCCTCATACTGCGGATTTTCTGTCTGCGTTAAGTTTGTCAACCAGTAGAGCGGGCCCGCGTCGAAGGATGCGACTCGCTCAGAGCATTTCGCTTCAAGGCTGTCATTCGTTGCGCGACGAAGGAAAGCGTCAATTTCTCGCAGCTCCTCGGGGTCGATGCTCGCGAGTTGTTCCGGGGTGAGCGTCGCCGTTCGACTGAGGATTTCATCGAGAGCCAAATCCATTACTGCACCCGTTCGTCAGACTTTTTCGTCGCCTGCAAAGTTTCGAGCGATCGCAGAATGCTTGTGACGTGTTCGGACGCAGACTTATCGGTGAGCGTGGCATCGAGTGTCACAGCTTGCGCCGGCCGACCAATCAGGCGGTCAAACACTTCGGAGACTGCCTTAATTGAGCCTTGGCCGTTCGATCCGTAGTTGGCAAGCCAGATCGCTTTCGAGACCATTACCTGCCCGTGGGTTCGGCCCTCAGGGTCTTTGGGGTCAACTTCGCCCATTTGCTTTTTCAGTTCTTTCGCGATCGAAAAGAGGCCCTTCGGACTGCCCTCGGGGTTGCCGGATTGTCCCTTTTTCCATTGATGCCCTGCCATTGCGCCCTCGCTCTCCGCTTCAGTACGCCCCGGGTGGGGTCGCTGTTCTTTTCCCGTTGATGATCGTAGCTACTCGGGGATAACTCCCTTTTTTGATCTTCTGGAACGCCTTACCTTTTGAACTTGCGTCCATAAATTCCTGTCCCTCTTGCGGGTTTACATCGCCGAAGACGTGAACCTTCTTGGGATTGTCATTGAAGGTCACGTGCAGCTCGTTCTCCTGTGGATCGTACATACCTGAATTCAGCACACTCGAATCAAAAGCAGTGTGGCCTTCTGGTACGGCAGGAGTGTCAGAAGCTTGCGGCAAAAACGGGGGCCGTTTATAAATCGGCTCATTCGGTTTCCGTGGCTGCACTCCAAGCGAATCATCGACTGCCGAACTGACTTGCTTTCGCGTGACCGGTGCAGGCTGCTGCACTTCGCCATTGAGCAATAGCGGCCCATCGCGAGGCGGAATTGCTTCAGGTTCTGGCGGAGGCTCGTACCGTGGGTCTGGCTTGTACGGCCTGCCCGGAACCTGATCGGTGCTTCCTGCCTCAGTTCCAGGTTCTTCTTCGGGCTCTGCCCCTCCACCTTGTCTCGGCATCAAGAACGGCAAGAGCTCTGCGCCTGGTGGGAGGAATTTTCCGCCGGGCAAGTTTGTTCGCGCGTACTGGATACCCTTACTCAAAAGGCTGTTACCAATCAGCCAAGGCAAACCTTTCGCAAGGCCTTTACCGGCACTCAGGGCTTGGCGTCCAAGAAAGGGCAGCGTCGTTGGTGCGGTTGCCGCTGCGGTGCCTGCCGCAATTCCGCCGAGTCCTGCACCCGTCGCCAAACCGGGATGCTCCTGATAAAACTTTGTGTCTTGCGCTGTGGGTTGCAGAGGCGATCTACCCGCGGCCGAGAGTGAGTCGAGAAGCGACGGGCTGACGGGCCCGCCTTCCATGTTGACTTGTGGGCGCGGGATTCCCGGCCGATAGGTTCCGGGAAAGTCTTTCTCGATCTGCGCCATGATGTCGGTATCCGCTGCATCGGCGCGGAATTTCCCATAAGAGCCGTCAGGCAACTTGATGTATTGAACGTCCGACGCTGTGGATTGAGGACTCATCGAGAAAGCTGGGTATAGTCGCGAATCGTTGCGCCCCCGGGTGGTCTGCCTCCGGCCTGCGCATTACTCCCGTACTGCTTTCGCAAATATCGGTTGTCGCCAATCAGCGCCTTTTGTCTTGCCGCGATGTCTTGACGCATGATGTCGATCGCGCCGGACAACTGGCCTTTGGAGTACGCAGCCTTGAGGATGCTTAACGCTTGATCGCGTCCAGTGTCGGATGACACCCCGCCGCCCATGACTTTCGAATATTCGTCGGCAAGTCCCAGCATCGCCGTGTGGAAGTTGGTTGCGTCCGAACTGCCGAACTGCGTTTCTGCCGCGTTGAAAATCTTGTTGAAGGTCTGCGTATCAAACTGCGGCAGATTCTTCGCAGCATTCTGGGCAATATCGATAGCCCCGCCTTTCTCGGTCATGCCCTGAACCATCTTCAGCGTGTTCTGAGTTTGCGTGTTCTTCGCATAGTCGTAGTCAGCTTGCGCCTGCGCCATGTCGAAGTGCTTACCATACGTCTGCATCGAATAGTCGTCGGCTTCCTTTGCGATCTTTAGATAGGCTGCGCCGCGTTTCGGAACCTGTGACGGATCCATATCGCCCTCGACAAGACGCTGGCCTGCGGAACTGATGAGCGAAGAGCCCGAAGTCCCTCCGGTTGCTGGCGCTGCTCCTCCGCCTGAAGGACGTGCGCCCCGCGCGCCCGGTGTCCGCAATGGAACACCATTGCTGCCAGGAATCTGATTGATGACTCCGCCGCTGACTGCCCCCGGGCGTGCTTCTGGCTCGTGCTCGTCGTCGTGAGTCCTAGCGGATCGGTGGAACTCTTTATGGTTGGAGCGAACTGCGCATCCGCCTTCTCAATAGAGGAGAAGTTCGCCAAGGTCATCGGCTTCCCGACGAAGTCTTGCGGCAAGTGGTAGTCCTGAGCGATTTCAGGAGTTACGACAACTCCCTGCTCCGAGCCCGGAAGGAGTTGCCTGCTCTGAGTGTCATAAAGCCCGAGCACCCGGAACGGCTGTGTAGCGCTTGTTTACATTCGCAACGTCAAGCGCGGTTCGGGATTTCTGGCTCTGAATGTCTTCGGCAGTCTGGCCTTTCATCCCTTGGACTTGTACCCTGCCCTGATAGCCTAGATATGGACTAATGAACTTGGAAGCGATAGCCGCGGGCAAATCCCGAATGGCTTTTCAATCTGCCCATTTTCTCCCTGTGCTTGGAACGGTTGCGCCCCTGCCTGAGCAACTTGAGTTTCGGCCGCCTGCTGAGACCGTAGGAACGGAAGCGAGTAGCCTGCTTCGAAACCGAGTCCAGCGCCGCCCGCCCGACGTCCGCCACTTTGCACCGTTGCTTGCTCCTGGGCTGCACGGCCAGCGAGAGCGCCCTGCACCCCAGAACTGAGGATCGTGGCCAATTTCCCAAGCTCGCTCAGTCCCGGCGAGAGCGCATTCCCTTCGCCTGATCCGGCATTGCTCCTGCCTGCGCCGCTTGCCGAACTGTGGGCCTGCCGATGAATGGGAGCGTGGGCGTGTTGCTCGAAGGGTTCAACGGATCAGGGCCGAGCATGGCGTCCGCCGAAGGCAATCCGGCATTCGCTGCGCTCAACACTTGGCTCGGGCTGCCTACGAATGTAGGTCCGCCCGCTGTTGGAGAGCCGTGTTCGGTTGCGTGAATCGTTGCCCCATTCAGTTCGCCTCTTCAGCGCCGACAAGTTGCAGAAGCGCTGCCTCATCGACTTCCTCAGTCATGCGCAACCATTCGATGGCCTCTTCGAGAATCTCGACCTGCTCACAGCGCGGAAGATCAACCCTGCTTAACGCAAGGACGACAGCGCTCGCGAGTTGTTTTACGCAGAGCTTCGTTCATCGCTGCACCTATGGACGCCACTTTCCGATTCCGAGGCCCGGATACGTTTGCCGGAGACGACGCATTTCGCCCGCGTTCGCACGAGGCCCAGCGTTGGTTGAAATCATCCCGGCCACTCGAGACGAGCCGGTCATCGGGAAACCTCAGTTCACCGAGTTGTATCCCTTCGGCAATCTCGGTTCTCCGACTGCGGCCAGGTTGACGGTTGGGCGATTCTTCACCGAAACACTTTTCCCGGTGCCACCGAAGCGCATGCCATCCCTCGCGAAATCCGCATTGGCTCTGTCCGATTTCGACGTAGGCGCGGGAACTCCGAGCACTCCGTTGCGACTCTGAAAAGGCTGAGGACTCGCATCGACGAGTCTCTGCCCATCGCGCGACGTGGCAGCCGAATCACTGAGAACGTTGGGCGTGCGTCGGAACTGCCGAGCGCCGCCAGAAATTGGTTGTCCCTTGGTTTTAATCACTGTCGTTTTTTCTCCTTCTCTTTCTGCTTCTGCTGTGGCGCAACATCCGGGTGCTTGCGGTTCGTGTCTTCGTCGCAATAGCTACGCGGCGTTAACGGCTTCAGAGCTTCCTCACTGTTCGATTCCACTTCGCGGCTCCTTCCGAACCGTCAAGAAATTCGTCGTCACGGTTTTCTGGCTCGGCCTGTCGCACTCTCGCGATCTCTTCCTCCGTTGCGCCCTTCGCTTCATCTCGCCCGTTGGTCATTGCGTCCAGCAAACCATCGTGGAACTGTTTGACTTTGACCGGGTCGGCGCCACATCGGGTGATAAGGCATCAGCCGACGCAAGGCGCGGATCATCGGGTCGCTCAGCGGATCACTATCTTCGTGCATCGCCGTCTTGCGACTGAAATCCACATTGTCTAAAGGCACGGGCATCAATAGCGCCCATGCTGCTGATGGTAGTAATCCATGACATCATCCCCGAAAATATCCTGATTGGTCTGGAAGCGACTCGAGCGCCGGCCGCCATTCGCAGGAGCCTCGCGCGTATCGGGTCCGATTGCCGCGGCTGGTTCCGCGCACAGGTTTCACCGGTTGCGCCTGCTGAAGTTTCCCGAGGATTCCCAGCACGTATTTCCCGCCCGCGTCGGCGAGTTGCAGAGCATATTCACGGCTGACCGGAAGCTCCCAACTCCGAAGCACTGGAAAAGCTCCATTGGCGAACCACTCGGTGGCCCCAGGGGAATTGAGGCGGTCCATCGTTGCGCTCAACCCATGGCTCCGCGCCGCGTCCATGAAATTCAGGGTTCCGGCGAGAATCAGATCGAAAATCGTTGCGAGTCCACTTGTGTGGTCCGCGGATCGAGTCCAAAGCTGCGCAGAAAGTCGCTCGTGAAGCGCTGCGCCGATTCTCTCGGAACGGGCGCAAGGCCGTTCACTTGACCGCCGCTCTGGTCGAAGATCTGCGCCGCACTCAGCACAACCTTAGACATCGTGGAGCCGAGCGCCTTCGCATCTACAGAACTTGGGTCTGCACCGAATGGCACAGTCAGGTCGTACGCCAAGCTCGCGGCCGCGTTCTGGTCGTTGAGGCCCAACTGCTCGACTGCCTGGTCAAGGCGCTGAATTCCTTGCTCAACATCCTGCGCAGTCGGTTCCGCGCGCTGCCCTTGCTCTTGTGGTTGCGCTTCGGACTGCTCAGGCTGCTGATCGAACTCGTCGAGAATTTCTTGGCCCGGGTCTTCCCATGCGTCAGCATCGAAACCCGGCTGATCTTCGCCCTCTTCTGCAATCGCACCGTCCTGCCAATTGCCCACAATCGGAGCGTCGAGAATCGAATCAGCGATCTCGTTTTGACTTTCCGCGTTGGTTACATCCATTGCCGCATCGCTGCTCATTGCAATCTCCTCAAACGTAGATGTCGGGAGTGCCCGTCACGCCATGGTCAAAGCCGAGAATCGCGACTGTGCCCCCGGGGCGCGCCGCCTGCTCCGTTGTTTTGGTCCTGAATGAACTGGCCAAGGTTCGAATTCACCGCTGACGCCAGCGAACTCGCCACCCAAGGCGCGCGCCGATCGCCACGTGAACCACCGCTGATTCCGACCGGCATTGTGTAAGGGCCGCTGACCTGTTTGCCAGCGGCGTTCTGCAACTCAAACCTGACTCGATAGCAACTGTACTTCGACATTGGCTTAGAAAGCCCTTCGACTGCAATTCGGCGATGATCT
>CAWIZO010000007.1:0-8081 GCA_963840665.1 Terriglobia bacterium | reverse complement strand
TGCAGCAAGGAAAAGAAGAGCAGGAGGAGTTCCAGAAAATCCCAGAGATCATCGGACGCAGGTCCTGACATCCCATCCCTGAAGCAAGTCAAAGCCGAGTACGGCTGGTGGCGCAGCCTTTGAATTCCGAAGTGGTCTTAGATTTTACGGGTGCCCCTCGATAAGAGCGAAGGCGTTGTCAAGGCACAGTTGTTCGGTGCAGTGCTTCGAGCACCGCCTGGTTGCTAGAGATGGCGGAGGACCAAGACTCTGGAAATCTCACGGTGAATCATCTCGCGGTGAAGCCAATCGTTTCACCAACCATCGATACGGCCTAACCTCGGCCATGATTCTTCTATCCGAACCCCGATCCGTATCGGGGCGAGAGCGCCCAATCAACACTTCGGTCTATCCACCGTGGCGGACGACCAGGGGCACCCGCGAGCTGCTCTCGATCGAAACGATCTCCGGATACCGCTTTTGCGTGCGCAGCATCCAGTAGAGTCGTAGGGCCAACTTGCGCGCTGCTGCCACCTTCGCCACTCCCTTCGGCTTTTGATGACAGCGATGCAAATATTCCTGCCTCATCTGCGGATCGCAGCGAACAGCCACCTGCGCCGCTTCCACCAACAACATCCTCATAAACCGGTTCCCTTGCTTGCTGATCGATCCCAGCCGCTGATGTCCGCCCGAACTGTACTCGCGCGGAATCAACCCCAGATAACTCGCCACCTGCTTGCCTCGCGCAAAGCGAGTCACGTCTCCCATCGTCAGCACGAACGCCAGAGAAGTCACCGGCCCCACGCCCGGCTGCGTCATCAACAATCGTGCGTTTGGATCCTTCTCCGCCGCTTCCTTCACTGCTTGGTCCAGCGAGGCGATCTTCTGATCGAGCAGCTCCATTACACTGAACAGATCTTCTCGCCGCCGGCCGGCCCATGGCTTCAAGGGAAGGGCACGCAGCAACTTCTGTCCGGCTTCACTCCACAGTCTCCTTTTCCTCTGCAGTCCCTGGTTCATCGCCAGGTGCTGCAACCCGTTCTTCGCTTGCGCTCGCAATCGCACCAGCTTGTAACGGTGAATCAGCAACTGCCGCAGGTCGCGCTGCTCGCTCGACGGTGCCCAGATCCGCGGAAACCGTCCTTCCAGCAGCAACTGCAACAGCAACGCCGCGTCCCGCCGGTCGTGCTTCTGCTGCCGTACGTCGCTGGCCCGAATCCGTGCCGCATCTCCGATCCACACTTCGTGCCCCGCAGCTTTCACCATCTCCACGAACCACTGGCAGTTCCCAGTCGCTTCCATGCCGATCAGCACCGGTGCCGCCAGCTGTTGATAAAACTTCTGTGCATCTCCCGATCCATGCACCAACTTCTCCCGGCCGTCTCTCCCGTTTCCTTATCCAACCAACAAATCTGTTGCCAGCTGGGATGAAAATCGCAGCCTATAATGATCATCGAAGGCTCCTTCTTCCTTCCCAGGGTTCTTGGTCCTCCAAACTAAAGATACCCGGGAGCCGAAAGGGAGCCTTCGCTCTTATCCAATCAACTCTTCGCGGTGTCGGCGAAGGGTCGGTTTTGGTTCTTCGTTTCTTTGGTCGCCATCACAACAAACAAAAAAAGGCGGGGCTGAATCTCAGCCTTGCCCGTCTGCTCTCCAAACTTTGCGATGAAGCAGTTTTTGTCGGCTGCCAGCCGTCAAGGTCCTCGTGCGGGAGGAAGGTAAAGGCGAGAGGAAAGGAGCCGGCAGGATGCCGGCGCTACAAGGGAAACGGCGAAAAGAACGATGTCGCGATGATCGTCAAGCGTTGAAGAGTGCGCTGCGTGGGACTTGGGGCACAGGCAGGATTGCCTATGCTACTGAACGGCAAGCAAGTCAAACCCATCCCACCCTTAGCGAAGACGGCGAAGAGTGGGGGCACCCGTAAAATCTGAGACTAAACTCCGGAATGGAATCGCTCGCGCTGGATCAGCCGTCAGTTGTGATACGGAAGATGTAAAACAAAGAAGGCAACGGCGAGAAGAACGAGGTTGCGATCGCAGGCAAGCATTGGTGGCTTGGGGCGCAGGCCTTTCGTGCCTCAGGGTAAACAGGAGTGCTTGTGCTACTGGAAGGCACTGGCGAAGAAGGGAACGAGGTCGCGACGGTAGCCGAGAATTGGGATGCGCGCCGTGGCGCAGGCTGAAGCCTACGCTACTGAAAGACCGAAAGGCCCACGACGAGGACGGCGTCGTCGTGGCTACCCTAGTTCAAAATCGCCGGCCGGAGGCCAGCGGTACAAAAGGGAAAGGCGGTCATGCTGATTTGAAGAGTGGATGGCGGTGGCATGTGCCGTGTGGGAATTGTGGCGCAGGCGACATTTTTATTGACCGCCTGCCGGCAGATCTACCCTACCGAAAGGCAACGGCGAGAACGATGTCGCGCTGATCGCCAAGCATTGAAGATTGGGTGCCGCAAGGGACTTGGGGCACAGGCCCTTCGTGCCTCAGGGTAAGCAGTAATGCCTGTGCTACTGGAAGGCAACGGCAAAGGCGCTCTTGTCTAGCAACTTCGTCGATCGATCACCTCAGTAGCTTGCCGGCGAGCCAGAAATCGACACTGAACTTTCCCGGGCCAGAGCAGAGCAGCCAGATAAAGAAGAGCACGTACAGGACTTCGGGAAGGTAGAGGAAATCGTCGAGCCAGCTGAGAGGCGAAAGTCCTTTAGGCATGGTGGAAATCGCGGTGGTGAGGGTGGCGACAATCATGTCGATCATTAAAGCCACGCAGGCCGGGCTCGAGAGAAAACCCACGGCCAGCAAGGATCCGCAAATGAACTCGACGCCCGACACGAAATAAGCCGTCAGGCGGGGAAACGGGACTTTGGCCTTAACGAGCGATTCGTAAACAGGTTTCGTGCCGCCGGGGACAAATAATTTGTTTGCACCGGAGATGGCGAAGAACAGGCCGATCGAAACGCGCACGAGCAGGATGGCGAGTTGTTCCAAATCACCGTTACCCACCAGCGCAAACTCGAGCAACCGTTTCCAATCCACCTGTTATACCTCCATTGGTTTCGGCCTCGAGATTATGCGTCCATCCGTTCGACCCATTGAGCGCGAAATGCGGGAGCCGGGAACGGATCCGCAAAGTACTGGGTTTCCCGCACAACCTTGTCGCCCCGGAACTCCATGATGCTCACGGTATAGGACGGCTTGCCGTCATATGTGAGGACGAATTCGGTGACCCAAAGATCGCCGCTGCCAATGATTCGTCGGATAGTAAACCGCTTATTGCTCGGCTGACCAGCACGCTGGCCCTGTATGTTGCGTCGCCCGCGGGTTAGCTCGCCTGACTGCGGGTACTCCAGCACCGCGTCCTCGTGATAGATAAGGTGCTCCGTTTCAAAATCGTTGGCATCAGACGCCGCCCAATGCTGATCCAGTGCCGCACGGATCTCTTGATCCCGCGCTGCAGAATCTTGCTGTTCTTTTGTTGATCGTCCATGGTGAGCCCTCCATTTGACAAGAAACTGAGCGTTTAGCGGAATCGGAGCTGTTCAGACTCCTGCTACGAGTTGTTGTTTCGCGGATCGTCTTTCGCGCTTAAATCCTCGTCCCGTCCCGGCCGAGCGCTAACCGTACTTGAGCTCGGTGCTCTGTCCGACCTCGATAATATAACCGTCCGGATCACGGATGTAGCAGCGAATCTCGCCGTACTTGGGTATTGGCGCCGTGATGAATTCGGCTCCTCGACTTTTCCATAATTCGTAGCACGCTTGAATATCCGCAACGCGGAAATTCATAAAGCTGTTGATGTGATTCGGGTCGGGGACGCTGAGCGTTACCGTCGGCTTGTCTGGCGTCGGCCCGCCTCCCACGTTCAGAATCATCCAGATATTCGCAAGCAGAAGGTACGCAGGCGCGTTGCCATCGCCCAAGGTGAGAATGCGTGCGCCGAAGACCTTTTCGTAATAGCGAGCCGATCGCTCGATGTCGACGACGGTGAGAAACTGCGCGATGCTGATCCCTTCGCGCGGGGGCATCTCATAGCTCTTCTGTTCGACTTGTACCGCGTTCATTGATGGCTCCTTTCGATACGGTGCTCATTACAAATACGGTGTCCCGCGTCCCGCTCCCATTCACTAGGCATTCGATACACCCATCGCCACTCGGCTTCGAAGCGGGATTGATTCCGCGCTGGTCTTTTTTCATTTCCAACTTTCGTTCCGTGTCCTGGCAAGCAAGCTTGGGCTGATTAGATGACGGCGTCGGCTTCTTCTGCCGAGTAGACTTGGTAGCGGTTCGACGACCAAGGCTCGGAAAAAGGAGCCGAGCGATGCTGATTATAGGATGCGATTTTCACACACGCTACCAGCGCCCGCTCTCCAAACTTTGCGATGAAGCGAGCGGGACGTTGAGAACGTGCGGACATTCTTCGAGGTGGAGTTTGAATGTTTCGCATGGCATCGAAATCACTCTTCCCAACCTTCGTAATGGTGTGCCGCGTCATTCCGGCAGGTCGCGTCAGGATCGAGAAGGGGAGATGCTTCTTGAAGAAAATGAGGGTTCACATGGGTAAGCCAGACGCGGCACGCCTTGATGGTAGTGCCCGGTAAACAGAGTGTCGGCACGGTGGCGTACTAACGAAAAGGCGAGGCCGAAACCCCCGGCATCTGCGAAACTAGCGATAGAATCGGACTATGCTGAATTTCCTCTCGCGGCCGCGGCTTTTCTTGGCTTTCATAATTGTGTTCTTGTGTGCCGCGTCCGCTCGCGGTCAGGGAGCCGAAGCAAACCAACCGCTAGAGAGCCCAGCGCGTGGCGAGGTCGAAAGGTTGATTCAAACTTACGGCGCAGATGCCTCGGTGGCCTTCCGCACATTGGATGGCACGCAAGAGCTTTTTATCCAGGCGGACAAACCCTTCCGCTCGTCGAGTGCGATCAAAATCGCGACGATGATTGAGCTCTATGCCCAAGCGGAGGCGGGCGAACTGCGCCTCAGCGATACTCTGCTGGTGACACCCCGTTCGCAAGACGATGCTCATCCGGGCACGCCGCATGCTGACGCCAAGAATGACCCTATTTACGGGTCAATCGGAAAGACCCTGACGCTCCGGGAGCTTTGCGAAGCAATGATTGTGCGCGGCAGCCTTCGGGCTGAAAGCTTGCTGATTGAAAGGCTCGACCCCGCGCGCATTCGCAACCGTCTGCACGAACTGGGCGCGAACGGTGTGGAATTCGTTGCCCCGGTGGAGAGCGACACGGAGCCCGCCCAAGGCCCTCAGAATACCGAGACTGCACGCGATCTGCTGGTTCTGTTATGGGCGCTTGCCAAGGGCGAGGCGGTCAGTCCCGATGCTTCTCAGGAAATGATGGGCATGCTCGCACGATCGATCCCGTACCAGGGAATTGCGGCGGGATTGCCGGGAAGTCAAGACGCAGCGCTGGGCACAGCCGGATTTGCGGAGAACCATCAGGAGGCCGCGGTCGTTTACGGGCCACACTCGTTCGTAATCGTGATAGTGATCCGCGAGGTCCGAGATCGCACTGCGAGTTTCGCGTTGTCCGCTCAAATCACCCACGCCCTCTCTGTCCCCGTGTGGTAGACATTGCTGGCATTTTGGATTGATGTCGATAACAGGCGTGGCTGTTGAAAAAGTCTTCGTGAACGCGAACTGAAGTGTTGGCAGCAACGTCTATGTGAGCAAGCGTTCTGCTGATGCTCTTCTTCATCGCCATTTACGGAGGCTTGCTGATTATGATGGGACAACACGCCCGTTCTGAATCGCTGTTCTACTACTTTCGCATTGAGGATCAGGTCCCTGAAAACCACCTACTCCGTCTCCTTGACCGGCACATCAGCTTCGATTTCGTTCGTGAGAAGTTGAAGGACTCCTACAGCGATACAGGCAGACCGTCGATCGATCCGGAACTCCTGTTGCGCATCCTGCTGATCGGCTATCTCTATGGTGTCACCAGCGAGCGCAAGCTGGTCGAGGAACTGCAGATGCATCTGGCCTGGCGCTGGTTTACCGGACTCAGCTTCGATCAAGAGATTCCCCATCACTCTACGTTTTCCAAGAACCGTCATGGACGTTTCCTGGAGTCGAACCTCTTTCAGCAGCTCTTTGAAGAGATCGTGGATCGCTGCTGGGAAGCTGGGTTAGTCGAGGGCGAGCACCTGTCCGTGGATGGCAGCTTCCTTCCAGCGAATGCTAGCCGGTCGAGCCGCATTCCGCGGGAGCAGTTGACGGAAGTGGCTCACGTGAAGGGCACGGTGCGTGAGTACTTGGCGGACCTCGAGCAACAGAACCCGGTCGAAGAGCCGGCCCCGCAACAAGACCAGGTATCGACGACGGATCCGGATTCGACCTATTCGACCAAGGGCCATCGTCCTGCGGAGCTGGGGTACTTCAACAACTATCTGATCGACAACCAGAGTTGCGTGATTGTGGGCGTTCAGGCTACGACCGCCCGGCTGAGCCAGGAAAGTGTGGCGGCTCGCGAGATGATCACGCGGTCAGCGGAGAGACGCGGGCGCTTTCCCCAGTCGGTTGCCGCCGACACGACCTATGGGAATGGTGAGCTTTTGGCCTGGTTTGAGGAACGAAACATCACTCCTTATATTCGCGTGAAAGAAAGTCCTGCTCCCAAAACCAACTTGTACGGGATCGAGAAGTTCACCTACGTTGCCGAGACGAACAGCTATCAGTGTCCTGAAGGAAAGCGGCTTACCTACGTCGGTATCAATGCCATTAATCGAACGCATGTGTATGTGGCCACGCGGAAGCGCTGTCGCGACTGCCCGCAAAAAGCGCAATGCACTAGGGGCCACTACCGGCAGATCGCGATCCATGTCCACGAACCGGCGCGACAACGGGCGCGCGAGCGGGCGACCGTGCCGGCCTTCGCGGCCGCGCAACGCCAACGCCGGAAAGTAGAAGCACTCTTTGCGGAGTTGAAGAACCAGATCGGACTGCGGAGGGTGCGCTTACGGAGAATGAAGCATGTTCGCGAACAGTTCTTTCTAGCGGCTACCGCCCAGAACCTGAAACGATTGGCTCGTTTCCTAAGATCGAGATCTCTAGAATCAGCCACGGTTCCGATCTGAGATAGAAAAAGAAAGCGCGATACCCCACAGGAAAATCACCTAGATCAAAACTCCTGCCAGTGGGACTTTTTCAACACCCACAGGCCTGATCACGACGTATCTCAAAAATACGATAGCGGGTGAGAAGCGGATTTATTAACAACAATGACCACCATCATGTAAGTCCCTGTAAAAGATGCAGGTGCCTATGTCGGAGATTCCAGTAGACTCTTTCGTGACTGAAGGCAAGAATACGTCCAGCCGTGAGAGTGAAGCAGGGCTTCAAGAGAGGTGGTCAGAACGATGAGGAAGCCTTATCTTCTGATTTCGGCGGCATGGCTGCTCCACTTCGTAGCCTGGTTCCTTCCCGTAATTAAGCCTGGTGAGTTCCGCCCGGCGATACCCGGGTGGCAAGCATTTCGCTACGCGGCCTGCGGAGTGTGGGCTTGCAAGGGCGTCCAATTCGACGCTTGGTACTACGCGGTTCTTTCAACCATAAGCGCGATAGCGACGCTGTTTTTTATTCTGGCTTCACCGTGGGTTGCGTTGCGCGGGTCGCGTTCACTTCGAAGGGGGTTTGCATGGGCTGCGGCTGCAGCCTTTATTTTTAACGTTCACTGGATTGTCATTTTTGGGTCAGAGAGGTCCGAACTCACAATCGGATACTTCCTTTGGTGGTGGTCGTTCCTGCTTCTGGCGATAGGTTTGTTCGGTCTCGCAGGGGGAATTAGGGCAGAGGCTGCCCAAAGGCAAATTGCACCACATGATTTTTGATTGCAAGGATTATCGCCCGATGGCGGATGGCTGCCCACCTTAGTGGCCTCCAAGCAGTGAAAGATATTGCGAGGCTTCAAATGAAGGCAGCGCAGCAAGTGAAACCCATCCCAACGTTCGCAAAGACGGCGAAGAGTAGGACACCCGCAAAATCTAAAACTCAACTCCGGAATGGAATTGCTCGCGCTAGATCAGCCGTCAATTTGTGATGCGGAAGATGCAAAGAAAGAAGGGTAGGCCATTTGCCCTGGGCAATAAGT
>CAWIZO010000006.1:177500-1093752 GCA_963840665.1 Terriglobia bacterium | reverse complement strand
TCCACTGCTCTAACCGCTGAGCTAAGGGCCCTTCACCTGAGACAACAAGGGTCTTGCCCGATTGTAGTGGCAAGTGGCGGGCCTTGTCTCGCTTCAGAAGGCATCCCCGGAGAGGATCGCGCCATCCCAAAGGAGCGCGCAATTTCTAGGGGGATCCGTGAGAACACTTTCGACATTGACCAAAGTGGTTGGTACGGTGAGCTTGCTCTTCGCAGGGTATGTCTTTCTAAACGCGGTGCCGGATCTGGGCCGATATATTCGCATCAGCCGGATGTAGACGCAGGGCAGCTGACTCGAGAGTGGCTAGACAGGCTGCGGAAAAACTCGATTTCGCGAATGCGGCCTTACTGGGTCGTGGCTTCCGATTCGATCCAGCCTTCGGTACGGGCTTTTTCCACCAGCCACTGTTGGAGTTCGCGCTCGAGAGCAGGATGAATTTCGACGATGCTGAGTCCCGCCAGGCCCTCTGGACCGGACCAGGCCAGCTTCGCCTTTGCCTCGATCGGAGATTCGCTCTCGGGAAGAGTGAACGAAATATCCATGCTGGACCCGTGCGCGAGAGTGATGGGACACTGCACCGCGAGGCCTCCAGAACTGATGTTGACGCTGGTCGCCGTGATCTCCTCTCCGTCCAATTGCAGCCTGACCGGAATCGCCACAGTGACGCGGAAGTAGCGTTGTTGCTGGGCTCCCGATGTTCCTGCCGGTTGCAATCCAGCTTCGTGGTCTTCGCGGCGGTACTTGGCTAGCTTCCTACGCAGAGTGCGCCCCGAGATTCCTAACTGTTGGGCGGCTTTTACCTGATTTCCGCCGCTCCGCGACAACGCCTGCATGATCATCTGCCGCTCCATGTCTTCCAGGTTACCCTGGAAGGAAGCCGGAGCGATGGCATCAATCATGCCACAGATCGCAGCCGGTAGATCGCTGGTTCTAATCTCCTTCGCACCAGGCTTCATCTGGACAGCCGTCTTGAAAATCACATTCTTTAGCTCGCGGATGTTGCCCGGCCAGTTGTATCGCATCAACGCCTGCAGCGCATCGGGTGTGAACTTTGCCGTCGCGGATTGTTGGTGAAGAAAATGTTCGGCGAGGGCGACTACGTCGTCCCAACGTTCCCGCAATGGTGGAACCACTAACTGGAATTGCGTTAAGCGATGGTAGAGATCGCGGCGAAACTTGCCTGCCTGCACTTCGGCTTCGAGATCGCGATTGGTGGCGGCAATCACACGCACGTTGACTGCGACCTTGCGGCTGCCTCCCAGGCGGTAATAGGGAACGCCATCGAGGACGCGCAGCAGTTTGGCTTGCACCTTTCCGTCGAGTTCGCCGATTTCATCGAGCAGCAGAGTTCCGTCGTTGGCTAATTCAAACAGGCCGGGCTTGGTCGAGTCAGCTCCGCTGAAGGCGCCTTTCTCGTATCCAAAGAGTTCGCTTTCGACGAGGTGCTCGGGAAGCGCGGCGCAGTTTACGTCGACGAATGACTTGTTGCAACGCAGAGAGTGCTGATGGATTGCCTTGGCGACGACTTCCTTGCCGCAGCCCGTCTCTCCGACAATGAGGATCGCGGCATCGTGCTGCGCCACCCGCTCGACCATACTCATGACGTGGCGCATGATCTCGCTACGAACCACGGCGATTGTGCCGTCCCCGAATTGCAAGTCAGCAGAAGGCTTCATGAGGGTACGGGTTTGCGCGAGGCGACTCCGAGGACGAGGAACTACGCGATTCCCTTGGGAATCTTTAACATGGCAGGGCTGGGGAAAGGTAGGTTACTTCAGTTTAGGCGATTGAGATCAGAGGGTTAGACACCAAGGTGGGAAGAGCGTGGGTGCCCCTACGGGAATGCAAGCTTGCGTGCGGCCCAGAGCGCTATTCGCCGGGCGCGAAAGGGAACCGTGATGAAGCAAGACGTCTTCAAAGCGCTAGCTCCCCCAAACGGCAGATGCGGCGGACAACAAGCTAAGCGCTAATACCGTTGCCGAAAGCAGAACTGCTACGATTACCGCCTTCTTGAATCTTTTCATCTTTTCCTCCTTCACGCGTCAGATTGTTTCTAGCTGCCCCACACTGCCGAAGCGCTGCAACTGATCGCCAGCAGCGCGACGATGGCTGGAATGATTAGAGCGTATGCAAGTTTCAGTAGTCTGTTTTTCATTGGTTCCTTTTTTTCCTTATCGAAGTTGAATCTCGAAAAAGCTACTGGCCGGCTTAGTCATCGCCGTTGTCATCGATGCTCATCGCGTCGCTTCCGGAGCCCACCGAGTTACCCCATATCACGGAGTTGCCCCAAACCACGCTGTAGCCGCTCATAGTGGAGTTGCCCCAAATCACCGAGTTACCCCAGATCACCGAGCTGCCGCTGAGCAGGCAATTGCCCCAGATCACGGAGTTGCCCCAAATCACTGAGTTGCTCCAAACTGACGATGGATCAGCCACCAAGGTCGCGGTTCCTAAAGAATTCATCACGGCGATGGGCGAGAGCGCAGTCCCTTGGACCGGGTCCTGGTTCGCTAGAGCATTCGGAATGTTCAGATAGCCAGATCCCACGGTGAAGACGTCGTATTGATAAGTCGTAAGGACGCCGTTGACCATGAGCGGCGTCGAAACCGGGAATGTCTTATCCGCGGTTTTCATCAGGCGCGCTTTGATTGTATCGGGAGTCGCACCCGGGTTCGCTTCCAGCAACAAAGCTGCAGCGCCAGTTACTACCGGCGTTGCCATGCTGGTGCCGCTGAGAATGAAATAGGAGCGGTTGGCCCAAGGCGAGCCGCCATACGTATTCGGCGCAACTTCGTTGGTTGGAAATTCCTGATCGAGCGTGCTCCCCGGAACCAGCAGCGAGGCGATGCGATTACCCGGCGCAACCACGTCGGGCTTGATCACGTGATCGATGGCGCTGGGGCCTTTCGAGCTGTAGGTGGTAATTACATCGTCGCTCTTCGACGGCGTCCCCATGGAGTTCATCGCGCCAACCGTAATCACATAGGGGTCGTTGCCGGGCGCTCCGATTAGTCCGTACCCGTGCGTGCCGTAGTCGTTATCGCGGCCAAGATTGCCAGCCGCCACCACCACTACGATTCCTGAATTCCACGCCGCTTCAACGGCCTGGCAGAGAGGATCCTGCTGGTAGCTCTCATAAACGGCACGGCCGAGCGAGAGATTGATGACTTGAATGTTGTAAGTGCTCTTGAGAGCGATCGCCTGCTGAATAGCGGCAATCACATAAGAATCCTGGCCGCTGCCGTTGCTGTCGAGCACCTTCAGGTTGACCAGGCTGACATGCGGAGCGACTCCGTAGATCGCGTGCGGAGCTCCCAACCCGCCCGATTGCGAAGCGTTGCCGGCGAGAATGCCTGCTACGTGCGTGCCGTGTCCGTAGTGATCGTTGGTGTCGGTGCCGGGAACGAAGCTCTGGCTATAGATCACGCGCGACTGGCCCGAAGCTGGATCATGAAGATCCGGGTGGTCGCTGATACCGCTATCGATAACGGCGATAGTGACTCCCGTCCCGTCAAGCCCGTAACTCTGGGCGACGTTCGCGCCCACAGTCGCTTCGGTGAAATCTGACGCGGGACTCAGGGGCCGATTCGGAGAGACATAAGCAACTTCGGGATCGGCCGCAAGTGCCGCTAAGCGATTCGCGGGCACATGAAAAACCCCGCCGGGGATCAGGCTGAATTTCTGTTTGTTCACACCACCGAACTTGGCCATGCGCTGAAGAGTGCTGGCCATAGGAGCGTGTTTAAACTGGACGATGACTTCAACAGGCTGACTGGACGACGGACCCTTCCGCAAAAGAGACGCGACCTCAGGAGCAACCTTGTGTCCCCATGGAATCGCGGCTCCTCCCTCGGCCACTTTCATTTGCGCCGAGCCAATCCCCAGCCCTAAGAGAAGAAATACAGTGAGAGCGAGTGTCCACTCGCCCATGCGGGCTGCGGGTCGAGTGAAACTCTGCTTGCCGTTCTCAGCGCCCTGCCTCATTGAAGTCTCCAACCTGCCCAGACTTTTCGGGGAAGTCGAGTCGGGATGACAAGTGCAGGTACGAGTCCAATGGTGAATCCCCCGTAAATAATTGATTACATTAAACATATTTTTGGATCAGCAGATTTTGCCAGGGACAGCTTGTCCTCATCCAACTCTCCGTTACGTGTCCGAGCGACCGGCTAAACCAATGTCCTATAAGGTGTTAGCACTAGGAGGCCTGCAGAGGACAGGTTGTCCTTGGGGAACGCCTTCCAGGGCCCTGACGACAGGGACCAAACGGCATTACCAAAGTTTGGGAAAATTCCCGTAACTGATTGTTGTCAATAACCTTAGCTGATATCAATGTAGGTTCAACCCTCAGAAATTGCTCCCCCAAGGGCCAGCTAGTAAGAAGTGTGGAGGGACATGGCAGGTCGCTCTCAGTCTTGGAGAGACATGACCGCAGGCGCCAAGGTGTTTATCAGCCTTGTCGTCATCGCGGGCACGGGTGCGCTCCTCTATGGGGCGATCAATCCGAGCAGCCGGAATATCAGCAAATTTGTTTGCTACCTGCTGGTAGCTTTGCTGGCGTCGCGGCTGAAAGTGAACCTGCCTGGCATCACCGGCACCATGTCGGTGAATTTCCTGTTCATCCTGTTAGGCGTGCTGGAGCTGAGCTTCGCCGAGACCCTGGTGCTGGGGACAGCCGCGATCCTGGTGCAGTGTTTTTATCGCGACCGGCCGAGCGCGATCCAGGTGACTTTCAACATCTGCGCGAGCGCGCTTTCGATCGCGACCGCGTGGGCGGTGTATCACCTTCCCTTCCTGCAGAACGAAATCACCAACCACACAGTGCTGCTGGTTGTGGCTGCCTCGGTCTACTTTGTCGCCAACACTGGATCGATTGCCACGGTTATCGCGCTCACCGAGCACAAGTCCCTCAATAACATTTGGGTAGAGTGCTACTTCTGGTCGTTTCCCTACTACCTTGTGGGTGCCGGCATTGCCGGCGTAGTCGGCTGGTTCAACCAAAAGTACGAGTGGCAGACCTCACTGCTCATCGTTCCCGTCATCTACCTAATCTATCGCTCTTACCGCCTTTACCTTGGCAAGCTTGAAGACGAGAAGCGGCACGTCGAAGAGATGGCCAACCTGCATCTCCGGACGATTGAGGCGCTCGCGCTGGCGATTGAAGCGAAAGATCACACGACCCACGATCACCTGCAGCGGGTGCGCGTCTACGCCATCGAAGTGGCCAAAGAGCTGGGTGTGACCCCCGACGAGATGGAAGCTCTGCACGCCGCCGCGCTGTTGCACGATATCGGCAAGCTGGCCGTGCCGGAGCACATCATTTCGAAGCCCGGCCGCCTTACTCCGGAAGAGTTCGAGAAAATGAAGATCCATCCGGTAGTGGGCGCGGAGATTCTGGAGCGCGTGCGCTTTCCTTATCCAGTCGTGCCGATCGTGCGGGCTCACCACGAGCGCTGGGACGGTTCCGGCTACCCGTTCGGCCTGCGTGGAGAAGAGATTCCTATCGGCGCCCGCATTCTTTCCACAGTCGACTATCTGGATGCGCTGGCTTCGGATCGCCAGTACCGCCGGGCGTTGCCGCTGGAAGAAGTAATGCAACGGCTCATCAAAGAATCGGGTAAATCGTTCGATCCGAAAGTGGTTGCAATTCTGCAGAAGCGTTATCTCGATTTAGAGAAAGTCGTGCAGGCGCAGTTCGGACACGACGTTGCGTTTAAGTTGTCGACGGAAGTTCGCGTGGAGCGCGGAACCGCGCCCGACGCAGGCTTTGAAGACGCCACGGTGAAAGACGCTCCCGGGCAGGAAGCTACGTTCCTTTCGTCGATCGCGGCAGCGCGCCAGGAAGCGCAAACCTTATTCGAACTCAGCCAGGATCTGGGCGCTTCGCTCAGCCTGGGCGAAACCCTGTCGGTGTTCTCGCTAAAGCTTCGGCGCCTGGTGCCCTACGATGCGATCGCAATCTACGTGAAGCGCGGGACCGAACTGATTCCTGAATACGTCAACGGAGATAACTTCCGCCTATTCGCGTCGCTGCGTATCCCGCTTGGTCAAGGGCTTTCGGGATGGGTGGCGCAGAACCGCAAACCAATCATCAATGGCAATCCGTCGGTCGAGCCGGGATATCTGAACGATCCGACAAAGTTCAGCACCTTGCGGTCGGCGTTGGCGATTCCGCTCGAAGGATTAGCCGGCGTCGTTGGCGTGCTCGCGCTCTATCACGCGGAACGGGACAATTTCACCTCTGATCATTTACGCATTCTGCTCGCCATCAGCTCGAAAATGGCCCTGGCGATTGAGAATGCACTGAAGTATGAACAAGCGGAAAGCTCGGCGACCACCGACTACCTTACCGGCCTTCCCAACGCACGCTCGCTCTTCCTGCAGCTAGATCGCGAATTGGCACGGTGCAAGCGTGACACCTCTACCCTGACTGTCATGGTCTGTGACATGGACGGGTTCAAGCAGATCAACGACCGCTTCGGCCACCTGGAGGGCAATCGCGTTCTGAGGCTTTTCGCCCAGGCCCTGAAGGAAACCTGCCGCGAGTATGACTACGTCGCGCGCATGGGCGGAGACGAATTCGTCGTTGTTGCCCCGGGTCTACCGCCAGACGCGGTGGCAAAGAAATCGGAGAGTCTGCGCGAACTGGCCAAGCAGGCCGGGCGCGATGTCTGCCAGGAAGATATTTTGTCGCTCAGCATCGGTCAGGCACTCTATCCGGAAGACGGTCGCGACGCCGAAGAATTGCTCGCCGAAGCCGATCGGCGCATGTACATCGAGAAGCAACAGCAACCGTCGCGCAAGAATCGGCGTGTGTATCCGCGGATGAAGTGCCGGGTGACGATCGAATTGCAGCCGAGTGAAGGGACGCCCTTGCTTGGCAATCTTACGAACATCAGTCTGGCCGGTTGCTTCGTGGAAACCAGTGCGATCTTGCCCATCGGCAGCAAGCTGAAACTTATTTTCTCGATCGATGACGGCAAACTTCAGACTGAAGGAGCCGTGGTTCGTATCGACCCCGGTTCGGGTGTTGCCGTCCAGTTCAACGAAATGAACCGCGAGGACCGCGACCGGATGCATCGCATCCTGGAATACGTCCATAACACGACCATGTTCTACGACAACCGCTACTTCTCGAAGCTGCAGAACCAGTAGGCGGTTCACCTTCACGCATTGGAGACAGACGCTGTCGACCTTGGCAAAACTCGCGGGCAAGATCCTGATCGTCGTTCTGCTGGGGGGATTTCTCGGCGCGACGCTCGTCCGCTTTGCTCCGGGGTTTGGGGTGGACGAAGAGGAACTCGATACCCGCCTGAACAACCAGAGCGTTCAAGCCATGCGGGATGCACAAGAACACGACCGCAATCTTTTCGCTTTCTACTCTCGCTATCTTGGCCACATTCTGCACGGCGATCTGGGAGTTTCACGCACGTTGCAGCGTCCGGTATCGCAACTTCTGGCAGAACGGTTTCCGGAGACTTTGAAGTCAGTGGGGTTGGGACTTCTTGTGGGATGGAGCCTCGCTCTTCCCTTGGCGATCGCTGTCGTAATGTCGCGTGCATGGTTGCTCGACACACTCTCTAATCTGCTGGTCAGCTTGTTGCTGTGCGTTCCCGCCGCAGTGTTGGCCTTACTGTTCGTGCTCGAACAAGTGCCGGCCCGTTTACTGCTGAGTCTGGTGGTCTTCCCGAAGGTGTTCCGTTACTCGCGGAGCCTGCTCGCTCGCAGTTCCTCTTTGCCTCATGTCCTTACGGCCCGGGCCAAAGGATTGGGGAACATGCGCGTGCTGGCGTGGCACATTCTGCCAACTGCTGCGCCTCAGCTTGTGGCCCTTGCTGGAGTCTCACTCAGCCTGGCATTTGCCGCCGCGATTCCAGTAGAGGCACTCTGCGATCTTCCAGGGATCGGGCAACTCGCATGGAAAGCCGCCTTGGGGCGCGACGTGGAATTGCTCGTCAACCTCACCATGATCGTGACCCTGGTCACGCTTCTTGCCAATTCTGCCTCTGACCTTGCCGGCCAATACTTTCGGACAGGTGAAGCATGAATTGGGCGCGCCTTATCGCGATTGGCCTTTTGGTTCTGGTCGCAGCCGCTTGCCTGCTGGCAAACTTTCTGGCGCCCGCGCCTTACGCACACCAATTTCGGGATCTGCCGAATGCCGCGCCATCCCATCAGCATTCTCTGGGCACCGATGATCTCGGAAGGGATCGCTTCTCCCGCGTGCTCTATGGAACTCGCGTCTCGCTGCTTTTGGCTCCGGCCGCTGCGCTGCTTTCCAGCTTGCTCGCTGGGCTGATCGGCGGCTTCGCCGGATTTGTTGGCGGCTGGACGGAACGCATTGTGATGGCCGCCACGGACCTCTTCCTGTCGCTGCCCTGGTTATTTCTACTGATCACGGTGCGCGCGATCTTGCCGCTGAATGTCGCGCCCATGACATCGGTGGTAATTACATTTGCCTTGCTGGGCTGCCTGGGTTGGGCGGGAGCGGCTCGCGTCATTTGTGCCGACGCGCGAACGTTCTCTCAGTCGGACTTCGTCTTACTGGCCCGTGCCTCAGGAAGCAGCGGCTTTCGTCTCCTGTGGCGACACCTCATTCCGAATCTCAAACCGATTCTATTCGCGCAGTTTTGGATCTCGATTCCGGTGTTCATCCTGACCGAAGCCAATCTTGGCATTCTTGGCTTAGGCGTTGCCGAGCCTCTGCCTTCGTGGGGCAGCCTTCTGCGCGAACTGGAGAGCTTTTCGTCCGGCTCAACCCAGCCGTGGCAGTTTGTCCCCCTAATTTTGTTCATCGTGGTCGTCAGCAGTTTCCATCTGGTCTTAACTAAGCAGGAGTTGCCCGCATGAAAAAACTTTTCGCAGCAATCGTGTTTGCCTTTTTCGTCGTGTCCAGCGCTCTGGCTCAGGCCGGTGGCGAACTTCGCTTCTGTCTGCATTCGGAGCCGAAGACTTTCAATCCTGTGCTCATGGAGGATGATTCCTCTGAGACCATCCGCTATCTGACCGGTGGCGTGCTCATGCGGGTCAATCGCCAGACGCAGGAAGTGGAACCCGAGCTGGCGACGTCGTGGAAGATCACGGATAGCGGAAAGACCATTACTTTCCAGCTGCGAAAGGACTTGCGCTTCTCGGATGGCACGCAGTTTTCAGCCGCGGACGTGGCATTCACCATGCAGCAACTGATGGACCCAGCCATGCACTCGCCAACCGGCGACTCCTTCCGCTCGGGCGATGGTAAGGTCGAGACTCGCGTGCTTGCGAAAGATCGCGTGGCCATCACCTTCCCAGCTCCGATCTCGGGCCTCGATAAACTTTTCGACCAGGTCGCCATCATGTCAGCCACCTCTCCGCTGAAAGAGATGGCTGTGCTTGGTCCCTACGTCGTCGCTGAGAACAAAGCAGGCGCATACATCGTTCTTAAACGCAATCCCAACTACTGGAAGCACGATGCCAACGGGCGCCAGTTGCCTTACATCGACTCCATCCGCCTCGATATCCAACAGAATCGCGATATCGAGATGGTTCGCCTGACTCACGGCGAAATCGACTTTATCAATTCGCTCGATGCCGAGTACTTCGACAAACTGGCGAGCACCGATCCCGCGATGGCTCACGATGCCGGCGTTTCACTAGACACCGAATTCATGTGGTTCAATCAAGTACCGAACTCGCCGCTTCCGGCATACAAGAAAGCCTGGTTCACGTCGACCAACTTCCGTCACGCGATTTCGGAATCAATCAACCGCGGCGATATGGCCCGCATCGCATTCCGCGGCCATGCGCAAGCTGCAATCGGACCAGTCTCTCCTGCCAACAAGTTCTGGTTCAACGCCAAACTGCAGCCCCATCCCTTCGATCAGAAAGCCGCGCTGCAGTTGCTGGCGCAGGACGGCTTCCGCATGCAAGGAGACACCTTGCGCGATCGCGACGGACACGCTGTCGAGTTCTCGATCATCACCAACGCGGGGAACAAGTATCGCGAACGCATGGCGACGATGATGCAGCAGGATCTTTCCGGCATCGGCATCAAGCTGAATGTGGTCACACTCGACTTCCCTTCTCTTATCGAGCGCATGACGCGAACTTTCGATTATGAATCCTGCCTTCTCGGTCTGGTCAACACCGATCTCGATCCGAATTCCGTCATGAACGTTTGGCTGAGTTCTTCTGAGAATCACCAATGGAATCCGAGCCAGAAGACTCCTGCCACGCAGTGGGAAGCCGAGATTGACCGGCTGATGAAGGATCAAGCGTCGACGCTTGATGCGAACCAACGCAAAGCATCCTTCGATAAGGTTCAGGAAATTGTCTGGCAGCAGGAGCCGTTCATTTACCTCGTGAATAAGAATGCGCTCTCGGCAGTTTCGACTTCCGTGCGCAACGTTCATCCAGTGGCTCTACGGCCACAGGTGTATTGGAATATCGACCAGCTTTCGTTGACCAGCGAGGTTGCCAGGAATCACTGATGGAATCTTCGCCTCTGCTCTCGATCCGTTTGTCAGTGAGCTATCCCGGCAAGCCCGGCGTGCTTCGAGACGTTGCCCTCGAGATGCGCGCGGGAGAGATTCTGGGCTTAGTCGGACAGAGCGGATGCGGCAAGAGCACGCTGGCGTTGGCGATCCTAAGGTTGCTGCACCTTAAGAACGGCAAGGCCGAAGGATCACTTCAGCTCAACGGCCGCGACTTGATGGCGATGAAAGAGCGTGAAATGCGCTCGCTGCGGGGACGGGAGATCGGTCTAGTGTTGCAGAGTCCCATGTCATCGCTCAACCCCGCGTTGCGCATTGGCACGCAAATGGAAGAGGCGTGGAAAGTTCATAAGCGTGGCACGAACCATGACTGCCGCGAACGAATCTTCGAAGCGCTGAAAACCGTTAGCCTACCCGCCGATCCTGAACTACTAAGACGTTTCCCCTCGCAACTCAGCGTGGGACAAGCGCAACGCGTGCTGATTGCCATGGCCGCACTGCATCGCCCTTCGCTGTTGATTGCGGATGAGGCCACCAGCGCGCTTGATCTGATCACACAGTCGGAAATCCTGCGATTATTCCGCGATCTCAGCCAGAAATTCAGGATGGGAATTCTTTACATCTCACACGACCTTTTGTCAGTTGCGACTATCAGCCAACGCGTGGCGGTTATGAATGCGGGAGAGATCGTCGAATGCCGTGAGACCGCCGAGATCTTCCGCAACCCGCGACATCCGTATACGCAGGAGTTGATTCGCGCGCTGCCAGTGGTGCCGCAGTTTGCCAAGGCGGCAGTTCAGGGACAAAACTAGCCACGGATTTCGCGGATGCTCACCGATAGATCTGCGAGGTCTTGAATGTTTATCCGTGGAAATCCGCGTAATCTGTGGCTGGGTCTATCTTCGGCCGGGATGAAATTCGCCCTTGCTGGAGAACTGGGAGTAGGGCCACTCGTTTTTCTTGGCAGGAGCTGCCGTAGCGGTCGCGGCTGCGGCCATGGCTACCGGCTCAATGCCCCAATCCGCAGGCGCGGGATGAATGCCCCAGACGTTTCCCGTTTGTTCCAGCGCGAGTCCGACAAGCCAAAATTTTCCGCCAGTTCCCAATGGCACGCAATTCACGACCATCGCCCCGACCGTTTGTCCAGTCGGCAATTCATCCAGGTCTACTTGCAATCCCGGTGTGAGCGGTCGCGAAAGACGGACGCCGCATCCTTGCGGATTGACTACGAGAGTCTGGCAGCGCTCGGTGAACTCTGAAGATGGATCGAGACACGTGACCCGCACCGGAAGCTGCGCACGAATGCGGGTGCCACGGCGGGCGGCTTCGTAGGATGATGGCGTGGGCTCCATGCGCTTCTACAAAATTCTACGTCGGCAAGCCAGGAGTTTCCGCCGCGAAGAGCGAGGAAAGAGCACGAAGGTAACCATGAAATCCCGGAGCGGGATGACCGGCGTCTAGACGGCTACCATGGGACGGATCTGGATGAGCGGACCGGAAGCGGCCAACTTCGCCTTCCGCAGCATATTGGCCGACGCAATCCCCGTCCGTTGGAAGGACTTTTCGCAATCGGCACTCGAAGGACCGCGCATATTGCCCTCCATGTAGGCCAGACCGGGGCAACGAGTGCAGCTTCCAACATGGCTGCAGGTGGAGCATACCGGCAAATCTTTGGCACGGATCGAACGCACATCATTCAGCTCAGGAGAATGCTTCCAGATATCGAGGAAGCGCTGTTGCCGCAGATTTCCCGTCGGCAATGGAAACTGCACGCAGGGGAACACGTCGCCGTAAGGCGTAATGTAAGCCGCTGTGTGTCCGGCGCTGCAAGGAACGCCCTCCATCACATCGTCGCCAGGCGGCGGAGGCGGCGCGCAGAACTCTTCGACGTCCCCTACCAGATCCTTGTTGTGGAAGACCGCATTCAGCTCGGAGCCGGGAATTCGCAGGCTGAGGATCGATGTGTCGCCGTCGATCTTCGGCGTGATCGTTGGATCGAGCGTGTAAGTGACTCCAAGCTCACGAGCAAGCGCTTGTACTCCCGCATGTTCGCCCAGGTTGGCCGTCATCATCACGTTCGCAATCACAACTTTCAAACCTTGCGATTTCAGGAAGCGAATCGCCCGTATGCTCTTTTTCAACGATCCGGGGAGCTTGGTGATCGCGTCATGCACTTCCGGACGGGCCGAATAAACGCTGATCTGAACCTGTTCGACTCCCAAATCGCGGATGCGCTTGGCTTCGGCGGCGCCAATCATGACTCCATTGGTCTTGATGCGCACGTTGAACATCAGCTTGCGAGCGTATTCGAGAATCTCGAAGAAATCGCGGCGCATGAGCACTTCGCCGCCGCTCAAGGTCAGAAAAAATGTTCCCGCTTCCGCCAGTTGATCGAGAATGTCTTTGATTTCCGCAGTCGTCAGTTCACCGTGATCATCATGATCGAGATAGCAATGGACGCAGCGCTCGTTGCAGCGGTAAGTCACGTCGAGGTGAATACCCAGCGGCACGCCCAGATCGAAGGCACGTTCGTTCATCTGATGCATCAGGCTCATGCGGCCTCCATGGGCCCCGCGGCCGCATCTTCGAAAGGGTGATCGGAAACTCTAAGGATGCCGTGCTGCGAAAGTTGCTCGACAAACTGTTCGGCATCACGCGTCGCTACGTCGGGCTCGACGTCGAAAGTGGGGCAGACACGATTCGCCACGATCGCCGAGAGCGGAGTCTTTCCATCGGCCGCCTGCCAAATCACGGTTGCCACTTCATTCAGCGTAAAAAATGTCGAATCAACCGCCGACATCACCATCATCTCTCCACCCAAGACTCTGGCGGCGATGGACGTGCTTCGCGAAATATATTTTTCGCTCATTGAATCAGGTCCCATACGCGTTCGTCGGGATAGAACGTCAAGCGGCGCACCGGAACGCGCTCCACAAACTCGCACGCTGCTTGGAAAATCAGGTTCACCAGTTCCGCATCTTCGGCGAAGAAGAGAATGTTCCGCATCAGGGTGCGAACAGCGTCCGCGCTCGCGATTGGTTCGATCTTATTTTCGGGCCCTTTGGCGAGAAAATAAAGTCCCTCGACCGGAGCGGAAAGGTTCTCTCCGACGCGCGCCAACTCTCCGGCAAACGGCGTCCCGCAAGCTTCGTACCCGTCCCGCCCCCGCCGGATATAAGAAATCTCATCAGTCAACAAGGTTGCATCTTCTGGGATGAGACTTGAAATCGTCGTCTTGCCCGCCCCCGAAACTCCCGAGAACAGAAAAGCACGTCCGTTGCGAATCGCGCTGGCTGCATGAAGCAGAAACCCGCCTTCGCGCGCCAGAAACAGCGTGTGCACGATGCGCAGCACTGAGTCGAGCGAGTAAGGATTCGCCGATTGGCGGATGGTTCCTCGTCCCGCATCCGGATCCCAATGAGCGCGGAAATCTCCGCGCTTCAAATACCAGTTTCGCCCCTGCACCTCGACGTGCGCGTCTTCTTCCTCCCCGTCGGCGGGTGGCGCGATCAAATCTACATCAAACTCAAATCTGGTGTTCGCAGAGCTGCCCAGGAATTTCCCGTAGCGGTCCGCCAGCATTTCTTTGAAGGATAGATCTTGGGTGCGCAGCAGGATAGGCAAACCGCCGATCTCTACGGAAATTTCGTGACCGCGATTCATTGCCAGTTTCCTACGGCCGAGAAGGATAAAGACGGTGGCGTTACCGGGTTCCTTCGGAAATCGTCGGCGCGAATCCCAATTGCGCTCGTCGTGCTGCATGCCAATGCAGCGCGAGGTTGCTCAGAAAATCGGAACGGCCGAACAAAAAGCCCAGGCTTTTTTGCCAAGGGGCTTGTTTTGTTACGACTGAAAACTCGTGCGGTCCGCGACGGACCGAGACTACGCGTCCCAGCACCTCCGACGCGGCAATCGGATGGTCTCGATCGCCCATGCTGTCGCCGCGAGTAATAATCTGCCCCGGCAACGATGCTACTCGGATTACGCGATGAATAACAAACTGGTCGCCTCGCTGGAAGAGGACGATCTCACCGATGCGCGGATCCGCGGTGGCAGCCAGGGTGACGACGTCGCCCGGCCACAAGGCAGGTAGCATGCTGCTTCCGGTAACCCCCAGGCGCAACATGCCGTTTGACTGCAGAACTTCCGCAGCCATGCTACGCGCGCTATCGGCAGCACTCGGGGCGTTCATAAGAAAACGCTAGGATGATTTCCTGATCAGACGGCAGGTTCCCTGGCTATGCTGCAGTTTTCCGCACACCAGCGCCAGCGTTTCAAAAACCTTTTCGAAACGGAAATCTGGCTTGGCATACGGTTTCTTGACCGTCCCCTGGCTCAATGCGTTCGTATCCACACTCGCCGGCGCGTTCTTTGGAGTCATAGAAATCCCAGCAGTTTCAAATGTCCCTGTGCCACCGTTACCGCTTGCCCCAGAGCTTTATCAGGATAACGCAGTGTACAACATACGGTCCGCGAAATGCTAACCTTTAAGTTGCTGGAAAGGCACCCCCAACCGGTCCTGTTAGAGATTCTTTCTAATAGAAAGACAGGGTTCCCGCCCTGCGAGCGGAACGCAACGTCCACGAAAAAACCCACAGGCTTAAGGGGAGCAGGATGGCGCCGAACAGCGCCAGGATGGCGATCTGTCGGACCAATACGTTGAAATCCGCCCCTCGCAGCAGGGCCATGCGCATTCCGGTTAAGGCGTGAGTAATGGGAACCCATTCCGCCAACCGCCACAGGGGCTTCGGCAACGTCGAGACCGGGAAGAGCGTTCCTGTCATGAACCATGCCCCGGCGCCTAAAAGCCAGACTACGGCTGATCCCTTTTGAATCGCCAGCTGCAGGGACGCGGCAAACATGCCGAAAGCCACGGCAATCATTAGCGCGAGCACAAAGATAACCAGGCTGCCCGCTACATTCGGGTGGAAGGGGAAATCAGAAAGGAGCAACCCTGCTCCGATGTAAAAAATCAGCTGCAACGTGCTTCCCGCAAACGCCGAGAGAGCGCTCAGAAAAAGCAACACCGGCGCCGGGGTCGAGGTGGTCATCAGCACCTCAAGCGTCCCGGTCTGCTGCGCCTCTTGAATAATGACGAGGAAGGCATTAATCCCCGTAACCAGGAATGTGTAAAAACCGGTGCCGACCAGCAGAAACGGAAAATAATCGATGCCCTCGGGACGGAACCCCGGACCGATCGCACGCGCCAGAAAGTAGAAGGCCGCGAGTTCCGCACCAGCCCCGAGAACTGTGATGAGAAAGCCGGTGCGATAGCGGATCGCTGTCAGCCAGTCTCGCCTGACAATTGCAGCCGTTTTGTCGAGTAGTCCTTCCAAGCTCATCTCCAGGTTCGCGGAACGGCGTGCTTCAACTCGTCGATCTCGCCGGTCTTGTCGAAATAGAAAGCGCGGAGTTCCTCCACATTCGAGCCAGTGATTTTTCTGTACCCTGCGATCTGGCCGCCAAGCAGAACTGCGACATTGTCTCCCACGGCGATGGCCTCCGAGAATTTGTGTGTCGCCAGGAGGACGGTCGCTCCATGATGCGCCGGCAAGTCGCGCACAAGGTTCCAGAAATGACCGGCCGAGGCGGGATCGAGGCTGCGCGTTGGCTCATCGAGCAAAATGACCGAAGGCTCTTTGATCAATGCCCGCGCGATGCCCAGTCGCTGGTACATGCCACTCGAAAACTTCATCACTAGCGTGTCACCGGAGTCGGAAAGGCCCACGCGGTCCAACATCTGCTCGATTCGCTGGGAGCGCGTCTTGCGCGGAACGTCGTCCAGAGCGGCAAAGAAGTGCAAGTTTTCGCGCGCTGAAAGCCGGGGAAAGAACGAACGCTCAGTGGCCACGGCGAAACCCACGTGCCGCCTTACTTTTTGCGAGCCCTGTTGCGTATCTTCTCCTTCGACCAAAACGCGTCCGCGATCCGGTAGAAGCATGGTTGAAACCAGCTTCAGCATGGTGGTCTTGCCGCTGCCGTTCGGTCCCAGCAACACCAGCACCTCGCCCTGTTTCACCGTCAACGAAATATCGTCGAGCGCGCGCGTATCCCCTCCGCGCTCTTGGCCCATCCAGTTAAAGAGTGCAGGGCGATGGCGGAAGATCTTGCTGACGGATTCGAAGACGACAGTATCCATGCGGTTAGCCGGAAAGCCTCTGTATTATAGTGTCGGCAGTTCCGCATGAGCGCATCCCCTGTGCAACCCGCTCCAGGTCAGCAAAATCATGCAGCCTCGGGGTTTGAGCGGGAATTCGACCTGCTGCTGGTATTTTGTGCTGATTCGCTGCACAGCGACGATCAAGTTCGCGTGCTTCTGCGCGATCCTCTGGATTGGACACGCTTCGCCGATATCGCCGAGCATCACGGACTGATTCCTCATATTGGCGATCGCATTGCGGCTTTTTCGGACCTAGTTCCGGCCGAAGCGATGGGTTCTCTTCGCGAGCTCTACGAGTCGAATGCCCGGCGCACGTTGTGGTTGAGCCGCGAACTGATTCGCATCGTAAGCCATTTAGAATCTCGCGGCATCGCTGCCCTTCCTTACAAAGGACCAGCGCTCGGGGAATTTCTCTACAGCAATGTCACGGCCCGCCAGTTTTCCGATCTCGACATTCTGGTTCAAGCTCGCGATGTTGCCCGAACGCAAACTGCTCTGGCTGAGATCGGATTCGCTCCCGGAACCACGCTCACTCCGCATGCAGAACGGGCTTTTTTAGAATCAGGATATGAACTGACCTTCGACTCGCTCGAATGGTCGCAATCTTCTCGAAATTCAGTGGCAAATCCTGCCGCGTTTTTACGCAGTTGATTTCGACATGGAGGTATTCTTCGAGCGAGCCGTGACACAGAGTCTGGTGGGTGTCACGATTCGTGCCTTGCGCGCGGAGGACCTTCTGCTCGTGCTTTGCGTGCACGCAGCGAAGCATCTTTGGATGCAGCTTTCCTGGCTCTGCGACATTGCTGCACTGGCAAGGACCGCCAAGGTAGATTGGAATTGGGTTTGGGATCAATCCGACGGGCTGGGCATTCACCGGATCGTGGAAGTGACGTTTTCCCTGGCGCACCGGTTGCTTGGCACCCCCCTCCCGCCACGAATGGAAAGGGATATGAGTACCGGTGCTCTCGTCGAGGACTTAATCCCTTTGATTGTGAGGAGCACGCCCTTCGATCCGGAATCGCTCGACTATTTTCGCCGCTTCGCGAAGACGAGAGAGAGACCCAGCGACCGGAGACGCTTCTGGTGGCGACTGGCGACCACTCCCAGCACCGGCGAGTGGTCTGCTGTTCACCTGCCCGCGCCGCTCTTCCCTCTCTATCGTGTGGTTCGAGCGGCACGTCTTGCCAAACGGATCTTCTAAAAGCTAGTCGCGCTCACGATACTCTTCGGGAACGTCGTCCTCGGGAACTTCGTGCGTGTGCACTTCGCCTTCGTCGGCATCAGGCGCGTCTTCAACTCCGCTGATGACTTCCGCCTCGAAGTCCTGCCCTTCTTCGGCCAACTCGTCCACAGTTTCCGAATCGGCGTCGGCGACGTCGCTCAATCCCTGGTTGTCGCCCGACTGGCCGGCGGATTCCGGGCCCAGGCCTTCGTTGGCCAATGAGTCGTCGTCTTCTTCGAATTTTCTTTTTCGTAACGCCATGATCTTCTCCTTTAGCTGCCCATCGTCAGCACCACGCGGAATCGTGCTTTGCCGCTGATCATCTGGTTGTACGCTTCATTGACTTTGCTCAGCGGATATTTCTCGATCATAGGACGCACTCCGCTCAGCGCGCTGAAGCGCAACGTATCTTCGGAATCCATCGCCGTGCCCGAAGGCCAGCCCTGGACATCCTTCCTTTGGTTCAACAAGTCGATTCCGTTGATCTGGAGCGAATCCCCGGATGCTCCAATGACCAATAGTGTGCCGCCGCCCTTGACGCCACCCATGAGTGCCGACATCGATTTCGCATCCGGCGCGGTGGCCAGAATCACCTGCGCTCCGCCTAGTTTCTTCAACTGCTCCGAGGGATCGCCGGCTTGCGTATCAATGTAGTCTCTCGCACCCAGCTTCTTTGCCAGCGCTTCCTTGTTCTTGCCGCGGCCGATCGCCACGGTGCGAAATCCCATCTTCTGCGCGTATTGGATTCCCAAATGCCCCAAGCCGCCAATACCCTGCACGGCGACCAAGTCTCCCGATCGGGCTCCAGCATTGCGCAGCGAATTGAACACTGTGATGCCCGCGCAAAGCAAGGGGGCTGCCTCGTCCGCGGGAAGATCGTCGGGCATGGCGGCCACGGCTTCGGTGTTCACGACCGTGTATTCCCCGTAGCCGCCATCGAACGAGATTCCCGTGACGCCGCCCTTTACGCAAAGAATAAAGTCGCCGCGGCGGCAGGGCTCGCACTCAAAACAATGAGAGCCGTGCCAGCCGACTCCAACGCGCTGGCCCACTTTCCAGGCTGTGATTGCGCTGCCCACCGCGTCAATGCGTCCAGCAATTTCATGACCCGGCACGCGCGGATACTGGATTCCGGGCCACGCGCCTTCTTTGGTCAGTACGTCACTGTGGCAAACGCCACAGGCTTCCACTTTGATGCGAACTTGCCGAGGCCCGGGCTGAGGAATGTCGCGTTCCACCAATTCAAAATCGCCGCCGGGCTTGGAAATTTGCGCTGCTTTCATGCGTGCCATGAACTTCCCTTTCTGAACAAAAAAAATGGACGAAGGATGTGCGGCGTGGATGAAACCTACCAGCAAAGCTCTAGATGATCGGAGCGCTCGAAGGGATTCTTAGACAACGAGAATTATCGGCTCGCAAGTCCCCCAGCCGTTTCCCCGCCATCGAGGGTGAAAACCTGGCCGGTAGCATAGGCAGCATCATCCGATGCCAAATAGGCGAACAATGCGGCGATCTCCTCAGGCTTGGCATGACGTCGCAAAGGAATCTTTTGGTTCACCTGCTCCAGCATTTCGTCGGTATATTCAGCGCGCTGCATGGGAGTGAGAACGTAGCCAGGAGCAACGGCACAGACCCGCACTTTAGGAGCAAGCTCCAGCGCCATCGACTTCGTGAGCTCGATAACTCCCGCTTTGGTGGCGTTGTAATCAGCGTAGTAGGGATATCCCATGATACCGTTGGTCGATGCAGTCTGAAGAATCACGCCGCTGCCGCGCTCCCACATGTGCCGGGCCGCAATCTGAGCCATGTAGAAGACGCCTGTGAGATTGACAGCGAGAACCTTGTCCCATTCCGCGGGAGTGATCTCGAGAAACTTGTGACGAATGCTGATGCCGGCATTATTGATGAGCACATCGACGCCGCCCATAATTCGAATGGCGTCGGCGAATGCGGCTTCGACCTGCTTCAGGTCAGAAACGTCGGCGTCGAGTGTTCCCGCAAGCTCAGGGAGTTCGTGCTGAATCCGCTTTCGGGCGTCGCTATCACGATCAAGCACGCAGACTGCAGAGCCTTCTTCCAGAAAGCGCGCCGCCGTAGCCGCGCCGATACCGCTGGCGCCGCCAGTGATGAGCACACGTTTATCGTCGAGTCCTCGCATGGGTCCCCTTGTGGTAGAGCGGCAAGGATAAAACGGATAGGGCGATTGTGGCTAGGAGATGTCTCAAGTATCCAGGCATCATCTCGAATTTATCAAGACGTCATCCCGAAGCGGAGCGAGGGATCTGGCGCGGAGTGCCGTTGGTGCTGGCTAGGGCGCAATCCCACCACGCCAGATCCTTCCCCTATCGGGCTCAGGATGACGCCCAAAGAGGAAGGGATGACTCTACGACATCTTGCCCTGGAAGAAGTACACCAGCTCGATGATCAGGATGATCACAACCATCAACTCCAGCACAAAGGCTCGGCTCTGGTTGAACTGGTCGACCATGAAGCGATAGAGCTCTTCTGCGGTCTGCACTTTCTGTGTGACAAGATCTTTGTAGTCCGGCACGCCGACTTTCGACGCTGCCAGCTTGTAGAGACGCGCGGAAAACATATCGCTTAGGAACTTGATGGCATTATCGGCATGTTCGGTCAGTTCGTTCACGTCGAGCAGTACCGTATGCAACTTCGATGCGGCGCGCGCCAACCGCCAGCGGGCCAGCGTTCCGGTGCCCTTGTCCATGAAGTCATAGACGCTTTCGAGTTCGCGGGTCAGCAGCTCGTCGTAATGGCGGAACTCCAGCAACTGCGAATTGGCATACTCCAGCAGCTGAATCGCAGTCTCGGCGCCCGCCGCGCTGTCGTACAGAAACGCGGCGTTGTAGCCGATCACCGCCAGGTCGTTCACGTAATACGAAATCCGCGACTGCAGGATCTCATTGCGCTCGCCGTCAGAAAGCTGCACGGTCTCGCCACGGACGATCTGCGCAATCTGCGCTCCTTGCGCCGCCACCAGTTCGGCTCCCGGAGGGTGCGCCAGCCAACTCCCGCACATGGAAGATGAAATAGTCCTCGCTCAGCCACTCGGTATAAGGCTTGACCAACGCTGGAGCCGCCCGCTGCAGCTTCTCGCGGACGATGCGGGAAGCATGTCCGGCAAAATCGATGTCCCAAACCCAGCGGCTGCCCAGACGGACCAATTTGTCCCAATCGCCAGCAAACGGAAGTTCCAGCACCACGCTGAGCACGCCATAGTCGTAATACTTGATCTGGCCTTCCAGCCGTTCTCCGCTCTCCAGCACCAGCGGTTCGATCCGCTCGACCACTGGCGGCCGCTGATAGCGGACGTATCCAGGCGTCGGATGCTTAAAGCTGGGCTGCTGTACGGTCCGGGCGCCGAAAATCTCCCGCAACTGGTCGAGTTTGATCTCTTCGCAGACGTCAAACTGAATCAGCACCAGGACCGACCCGCAGACGGGGGATCCGGTCGACGGAGGGGTCTTCCCCTTCGGCGAAGTCTCGGTGATGGAGGTTTCGGTCACGACGAACGATGTTTCAAGCGATGCTTCATTGCGGATCATGGGGGCACCGGTGGAACCAGCTTCCGGGCCAACGGCTTCGGGAGATGGCTTGCCTATCTATTGTCCCAGAAACCGGGCGGCATGGGCAGAGGAGGCAAGGCATTCATAATAAATGACTTGCACGGAAGAAAGGATGTCCCCACCGCTATTTGATGGCGACGACCATGGAGTCAGGCCCGACCAGGTGCTCAACCCGGGTTTCCGAGAATCCGGCTTCTTTCATCCATCCCGCGCAATCGGCGCCCGTGTAATCGAACCCGCCGTCGGTTTCGATCAGCATATTAAGGCTCATCAGCAGTCCAAAGACGTTCTTGGAACGGTCGTCGTCGATGATGCTCTCGTAGACGATAAAAGCCCCGCCCGGCGGGCAGGGCTTCAAAGGCCTTCTTTACCAACATGCGCTTGATGTCGAGGTTCCAGTCGTGGAGGATGTGTCCCATCATCACCACGTCGGCCTTCGGCAGCGGATCGTTCATGAAACTGCCGGATGAGAACTTCACACGGTCCGAGAGACCGTGAGCGCCGACGTAATCCTCAAAAACCGGCCCCACCTCGGGCAAATCAAAACCAATTCCTTCAATATGAGGATTGGCCAGGGCCACCTGGGTGATCAGACCTCCCTGGGCAGTCCCAACATCTACAGCGCTGCGGTATTTGTTCCACGGGAATTTTTGCGCGATGGCGACATTGGCGCCATGGCTGATGCCCGTCATGGCCTTGAGAAACTCCTTCAGGCGCGCCGGTTCGGCGTAAATCGCTTCAAAAGGATTGGGAGTTCCCGCCGTGATCTCGTTTTGCGCCGGCCTGTCCGCAGCGCGGTGGTGAGATGCCCCCAGAAACCATAGAGACGGTGATTCGCCATCTCGAGGATTCCGCCGATGTAGGAGGGCTTGCGCTTGTCGAGGAAAAAATCGGTGCTCGGCGTGTTGTAGTAGCGGCCGTCGCGGCGTTCGAGGAAATTCAGCGCCACCAGCGCATCGAAGAAATCGTGCGCCGCCCGGGGATGAAGCCCCAGCCGTCCCTGCAGCGTCGTCAAGTCCTCTGGATGCTTGGCCAGTTCGGTAAAGAGTTCCATCTCCACCGCGCTCAAAAGCGTTTTCGAAGCCCAGAATCCCAAACCGACCTGCAGGATGTGATCGGGCTTTGGTGCGCTCATGCGGGACGGTTGCCTCCGGTGGGGCAGTATAGCAGGGGCGAGAGAGATATCCCCTTGCGGCCGTGACCAGCCAAGGAGATCGTCTTCGGCAAAGGTGAATGGGATCGGTGGTCCGGATGCTGGGTCAATGAGCGCAATCGGCCGATTTCAGACAGTCACGGTGATACGCTAGTGATTCATGGCCGAAGAAAAGCAAACTCGCAAGCGGAAGTACGAAACACTGGACCAATTTTGTTTCCCGACCGCCCTCGATGCGGAAATCTAAAAAACGGAGCAAGCAAGGACTCTGCATTGGTTGGGTTAGCAACCTTGTGAATGCAAACATCCTGCCCGCAAGCGCTGATCCTGAGTGAGATCGCTTGATTTCGTCAGTTATCATCAACCCGGAACGAAACCGTCGATAAAGGTTGGGCTAGGGCTTTCAATGAACTCTTTTACCCTCGGTCGCAGGTTGGTGGGCGATTAGAAAAGAAGCCACCGCTCAGGAGCAAGAGCTGAGAGACATGTTAATGAGTGGACTGGCGACTTTCAAGTGCCATTCGAGAGTTCGCGTTCATTTGAGAATTGACGGCGAGTTTCACAGCTACACGGAGGAGTGGAGCATCTGCGGAGCGCAGAAGGCGAAGCGGAAACGCGATGGGATTGAAATCGAGATGGAATACCGGAGCGTTGGTGCGTGGCTACTCCGACGGGTACAAGAAGTCGTCTGGCAGGCGGAGTCTTGAAGGGCTTGATCTCTGAGGATTGAAGTCTCTCAGTTGAACCGTCGTGAATTCACGCGACCCTCGAAGTGCTGCGCGTGATACTTGCACCCAGAAGCCGGACTTCAGTCGGCACTCGATCCAGAGTTAGTTGTCGAAACATCCCCATTTCACTCATCAACCGACTGTGACGAGAGACACTAGCTCTCTGTTCCTCCCCAACGCCCATAACAACCCCGCCCCTGCAGCGGCCGCGGCGACTCCCAATCCGGCTCTCTTCATTGAGGATTTGATCACAGCGCGCCGCCGCGAAACCCGGTCTCGCTCGGGATACGCATCGGCCGCTTCCCCTTCCAGCGCCATCTGGATCACCTCGGCAAGATGTAACGCATGACGGTCGGTTCCTTGCGCAATCTGCTCGCGGCAACTGAACCCATCGGCGATGATCAATTCCTCTGGCGAGGCTTTGCGGACCGCCGGAAGCAGTTCCAGTTCGCCGACGTCCATCGACACTTGGTATTTGTCTTCTTCGAATCCGAACGCTCCCGCCATCCCGCAGCAGCCAGGAGCTGGCGCGTGAAAGTCGATCCCCATTCGTTTGAGGACAGCTTCTTCGTCGGTCATCTTCATCAGCGACTTATGGTGACAATGGCCGTGGATGAGAGCTTTCCGCGGCAGTTTGGGAAGTTCGAAGTCGCGGGCGCACTCCTCAAGGAATTCGCTGAGTAGAAAAGTCTGCTTCGAAAGACGCTGCGCCCGCCGGTCATTGGGAAAAAGATTGATCAGCTCATCGCGGAACACCGCGGCGCAACTCGGCTCGAGCACCACCAGCGGAATCCCAACCTCAATCTCGGGCGACAGGACATCGAGAATCTGCAGCAACAGGCTCTTCGCGCGGTCGAGCATTCCCCAGTCGTAGAGCGGACGCCCGCAGCACAAGCTTCGCGCTCGGCAGCAGAACCTGAAAGCCGGCGGTTTCAAGAACGTCTACCGCCGCTTTCGACGTGTCGGGCAGGAAGTAGTTGTTGAAAGTATCGGGCCACAACAGAACCGGCGTCTCCCCCACGTTTCGCGGACCGCGCCGCCGGAACCATTCCCGGAAGGTCTGCGGAGCGAATGCCGGGATGCTCCGTTGCTTCGGCATTCCCGCCATCAGCTTGGCAATATCGCGCAGGAAAGGCAACTGCGTAGTCAGGTTCACGAGTCCCGGCGCATTCGAAGCCAGCCGCGCCCAGATATCGATGTTCGCAAACGCGTAGGCGCTGCGCGGACGAAGGCGTCCTTCATAGTAGTGAGAAAGAAACTCGGCCTTGTAAGTGGCGAGGTCGACGCTCGACCGGGCAATCGCTCTTGCAGCCTTTGCAGGCGAGACACAAGTCCATCGAATTTTTGACGCGCTCATCGCGCCAGCCATCGGTGATGACGTCACCCTTGACCATCTCCCACAACAGGTGGGCGCGCCCCCGGGTCGAATGTTCTTCTTCGCGGGTGACCCGGTAGCTGGGACACATCACGCCGCCTTCGTCGTGGCGGCACTTCCCCACTCCCACGCAGCGCAACATGGCGTGCGCCATGCTGCCGTGGTCGTCGACGTATTTGAAGTGAGTTTCCGGATCCCAAGGTTTGTAGTTGGCGCCGAGCCGCAGGTTTTCGTCGAGCTTGTACGGCTCAACAACTTTTCCGGGATTCATCTTCCACTCGGGATCCCACAACGCCTTGAATTCCCGGAATGCCTGGATGAGTTCAGAACCGTACATCTTTGGCAGCAACTCGGCTCGGGCCTGCCCGTCGCCGTGCTCGCCGGAGAGTGATCCTCCGTAGCTCACCACCAGGTCGGCAGCTTCTTCCATGAACCGGCGAAACTTGGCGATGCCCTCGGCGCTCTCCATATCGAAGTCGATGCGGCTGTGCACGCAGGCGTGGCCGAAGTGCCCGTAGAGCGAGCCGCGATAGCTGTAAGCGTCCATCATCTTGCGCAGATCGCGCAGATAGCGACCGAGATTCTCGGGGGCGACGGCCGAATCTTCCCAGCCTTCCCAACTCAGAGGCTCGCCCGGCACGTGCGAAAGCACACCGAGGCTCGATTCCCGCACTTCCCATACGCGCTTGATCTGACGCTTGTCGGTGAAAAGGTGGAAGTTGGGAGGAGTCGCTGCTTCGACTTAACGCCGCCATCAACCCGCGGGCCTGTGCTTCCGCGTCCGCAGCAGTCTGCGCACCAAATTCGGCGAGCAGCCAGCCGCCGCCCTCTGGGAGCAGGGCCAGGCCTTCGGAATTGATTCCCTTCCGCCGCGTGTACTCGACCAACAACTCGTCGATGCCCTCGAGACCGATGGGCTTGTGCTCCATGATCTCGGGCACATGGTCGGCGCACTGATAGATGTCGAGATAGGCAATGACCAGCAGCACGCGCTCCGGCGGACTCTCGACCAGACGGCACGTCGCTTCGAGCACCGTCACGCAGGTGCCTTCCGTGCCCACCAGAGCGCGCGCCACATCGAATCCATTCTCGGGAAGAAGGAAATTCAGGTTGTACCCAGAAACCCGGCGCGGGATGTTGGGATAACGCTGGCGCACGAGATCTCCGTAGCGGTCAGCGAGCGATTTCAGTCCGGCATAAATCTCGCCGCGGCGTCCGCCTTCACGAACGACTGCGTCAAGTTGCTCTCGACTGGTTGCGCCGACCTGCATCCGCAAGCCGTCGTAGGTGAGAACCTCAAGCGCTTCGATATTGTCATCGGTCTTACCCGCCATGACGGAATGCACGCCGCAAGAGTTGTTACCAATCATGCCGCCGAGGGTGCAGCGATCGTGGGTGGCGGGGTCCGGTGCGAAAGTCAGGTGATGTTTCTCAGCGGCAGCGCGCAGGTTGTCGAGAACCACGCCAGGCTGGACTCGGGCGATGCGGCGTACGGGATCGATCTCCAGAATCCCGTCCATATACTTGGAAAAATCGAGAACGACCGCCACGTTACAGCATTGTCCGGCCAGCGAAGTACCAGCACCGCGGCAGAGAATGGGCGCACCGAATTGGCGGGCCAGGGAGATGGTTGCGATGACGTCGTCTGCGTCACGAGGGATGACAACCCCGATTGGAATCTGGCGGTAGCTCGATCCGTCAGTCGCGTAGAGCGCACGGCTGCCCTGGTCAAAGCGCACCTCACCGCGAAGATGGCGGCTTAACGCACCGGCGAGACCCTGAGCGTCCACTACGGCAGACTTGGCCGCTCGCGCCAGTTGCACGAAATTGTTCGAGGTGCTCAGAAGGCGGAGTATATCGTACGCGCTCTAAAACCTTTACCACAGAGGCACAGAGAAAACCTCTCCTGGAACAACACGAACGCAAGCTGCTTCATTAGGAGAAGGCAGAGTTGCCACCAAGGCTCTCTAGGTTTTTCTATTAAAGATTTTTCCTCTGTGCCTCTGTGGTAGAGGTTTTTAGGCAAGGTGCCGCGTAGTGTAGTCCACCATGCTGAGAGCCAGAAGGATCAGCAGCCAGAATATGGCGGAAACGATAACCACCTTCGTCATCTTCTCGCTGGTGTACTTCACGTGCATGAAGAACAGAACGACGATGACGGCCTTGAATGTGGCGATTAACAGCGCGACGACCGTGTTTAGAGGACCGAGATCCACCCCTGCGATCCAGGTTGTCAGGCCGGTGAGGATCAGAAGAAGGATCCAGATCGCGTAATAGATCTTGCTCGAGATAATGTGCTCAGACATATAAGGTCCGCTATAGCTTCTTTCTGTCAATTAGATAGAGCAACGGGAACAAATAGATCCAGACGATATCAACGAAGTGCCAGTACAATCCGCCAATTTCAATAGGCGCATGATACTCGGGACCATAGCGACCTTTCCACGCCGTTATGGTCAGCCAAACGAATATTCCAAGGCCAATGATCATGTGCAACGCGTGCAAACCGGTCATCGCAAAATACAACGAAAAGAAGATCTGCTCGTGCGATTGATCAATCGGAATCTGCGGATAGTGGCGCGCGATATCGCTCGCATCAAAGGATGCACCTGGAATGTGGTGCTCTTCGTACTTGTCATACCACTCTTTTCCTTTGACGCCCAAGAAAACTAAGCCGAACAGCATGGTCAAAATGAGCAGTCCGACGAGCAACATCCGCTTGCCCATCTGAGCAGCGCGAACCGATAGAGCCACGGTCAAACTGCTGCAGATCAGTACTGCTGTATTAACAGCACCAAGGAAACGATCAATAGATCGGCTTCCCGCTGCGAATTCGTTGAAGTACAGATCGCGATAAATCAGGTAGGCGCAGAACATGCCGCCGAAGAACATGATTTCCGTCGCCAGAAACAGCCACATGCCGAGAGAAACAGCGTTCTGCTGCTGCTCCATGCTCGAGAAATGGTGCTGCAATCCGGGAGTCGGATGTTCAAGCGTGGAATGACTATCGCTCAACGGCAACCTCCTCCGGATCAGGAATCTCGTCGTAGTTGTAGGCTTCCCAAGTCACTTCCGGTTCTTCGTCGAAATTATAAGTAGGCGGAGGCGAACTCGTCTTCCATTCCAGTCCAGCCGCGCCCCATGGATTATCGCTTGCCAACTTGCCGTAACGCATCGACCACAAGAAATAAATCATCGGCAGCACGTAGCCCACTGCAAGAATCGTCGATCCCGCCGTCGAAAGCACGTTCAGCACCTGAAACTCCGGTGAATACTGCCAGTAGCGGCGCGGCATGCCGAGATACCCGAGAACAAATTGCGGGAAGAACGTCAGATTGAAACCAATGAAGACGATCAGGGCTGCAAGACGTCCCCAGGCTTCGGGATACATGCGTCCGGATATTTTTGGCCACCAGAAATGCATGCCCGCCATGTATCCCATGACCGCGCCGCCGACCATGATGTAGTGGAAGTGAGCGACTACGAAATACGTATCGGTGACGTGTACGTCAATGCCCAGCGCCGCCAGAAATAATCCCGTCAAGCCGCCCATGGTAAACAGGCCGATGAAACCGAACGCGTACAGCATTGGGGTGGTAAAGGAAATCGAACCTTTGTAGAGCGTCGCCGTCCAATTGAAAACTTTAATCGCGGAAGGCACCGCCACCAGGTAACTGAGAATTGAGAACACCAGCGCCGAATAAAGCGAGATTCCGGCGACGAACATGTGATGCGCCCACACCAGGAATCCCAACACTGCGATGCCGATGCTCGACATGGCGATGAAGCTGTAACCGAAAACGCGCTTGCGCGAGAAGCACGCGATCACTTCAGTCACCACGCCCATCGCGGGCAGAATCATGATGTAGACCGCGGGATGCGAGTAGAACCAAAACAAATGCTGGAAGAGCAGCGGGTCTCCACCGCGCTCGGGATCGAAGATCCCCAAGTGGAAGGCGCGTTCAAAAACGACCAGAACCAGCGTGATCGCCAGTACTGGCGTTCCCAGCAACTGGATGATGCTGGTCGCATAGTGCGCCCAGACAAACAGCGGCAGCCGCGACCAGGTCAGCCCCGGCGCCCGCATGCGGTGAATCGACACAACGAAATTCAATCCTGTAAGAATCGAAGAGAATCCTGCAACAAAGATCGCGAGACCAACTTCAACGACTTTCGTATTGCTGAACGCCGTGCTGAAGGGAGTGTAGAAAGTCCATCCGGTATCGACGCCGCCGGTGACAATCGCGTGCAACATCATGATGCCCGCGATGATGTAGAGATACCAGCTCAGCAGGTTGATGCGCGGGAAGGCGAGGTCTTTCGCGCCGATCATCAGGGGAATCAGAAAGTTTCCCAGCACGGCGGGAATCGACGGGATCAAAAAGAAGAAGATCATCACCTGGCCGTGCATGGTGAAGAGCTTGTTATAAGTGTCGGCCTGCACCAGGTCTCCCGCCGGAGTCAACAACTCCAAGCGGATCAGCAGCGCGAAAAAGCCTCCGATGAAGAAGAAGAACGTGATCGAAATCAGGTAGAGCAGGGCGATCCGCTTGTGGTCTACGGTCAGCAGCCACGAGCGGATGCCGTACTCTTTATTCAGATAGTGTTCGCGTTCGACCGGTATTGCTGCGGTTGCCATTCGAATTAACCCTTATTTCTGCGGTTCTGCGCCTGCTGGCTTCAGGCTGGGAGTTCCCGCGGCTCCCGTTGGCGGCTGGCTCAGCGACTTGATATACGCCACCAGCGCGTTTACCTGATCTTCACTCACAATTCCCTGAAAAGTCGGCATGATGGGCTTAAATCCCGCCACGATCTTCGCCGCCGGAGACAAGATCGATTCGCGAACGTAATTCTCGTCCGCCATCACCGTGCGCCCGTCTTCCAGTTGCACCGGTTTCCCATAGACGCCCACCAGGTTGGGGCCGCGTCCTTGCGTATCGGAGCGGTGACAGGTGGAGCAGCCCAGCTGCTGAAATAACGCTTGCCCGTTGTCTGCAAGCGAGCCACTGGCTCCGCCGCCGCTGAGCCACGACTCGTACTGCGCAGGCTCCATCACCACCACTTGTCCGATCATTCCCGAGTGCTGCGTGCCACAATATTCCGCACAGAACAGGTGATAGGTTCCAGGCTTGGTGGCATGGAACCAGGCCGTCGTATAGCGACCCGGCAGAACGTCTTGCTTGATGCGGAATGCTGGCACGTAAAAGCTGTGAATCACATCCTGCGACGTCATGATCATCTTGACGTCTTGTCCCACCGGGATGTGTAGCTCATTGATCTCGCGCTGGCCTTCCTGGTGTTGCAGCTTCCACATCCACTGCTTGGCGACCACGTAGACCTCGGTGGCTCCCTGTGGAGGCGTCCGCTCCTGAAAGTAAATGATCGCGCCCCACAGGAAGATCACCATGAAAATTCCGAGGGGCACGATCGACCACGTCAACTCTAGCGGAGTCGAACCTTCGATCTGCTCGGCCGGAACCCCGCGCCGCTTGCGGAACCTGACCGCGAAAATCAAGATCATGGTGAAAATCGCCACGCTCACTAAGGTGGACAACAGCACCAGGAACACAAAGAGCGCGTCGACGTTTCCCGCCATCGTCGAGGCCTTCGCCGGCCAAAGTGGAAAAGTTTCGTACATAACTATGTCGTTCTATGGGCTCCTTCGAGCTTGGGATGCGCCGGTCCGCGACGGAACAAGATCAAGAGCAGCCCGCCCAGAATCAAAATGGTTGCAGCCGCCGAGAGCTGCAGAATCCTGCTGATAATCGCCCCGTATTTCCCGGTCGTTGGATCGTAGTGATAGCAGTACAGCAGAACTTCGTCGACCACCGTCCCGATCGTCCCTGACGACGCCTGCACCAGTCCCAACCGCAAATCCTTCGGAGCGTATTCGACGCCGAAATAGTATTGGGCGATCTTGCCTTGCGGCGTCAGCACCATGATCGCTGTGGTGTGCGCGAACTGTCCCGTCTTCGGGTCGTATTGAAACTGAAATCCCGCAGCCTTGGTCAGCGCCTCGATCGATTCCTGCGGCCCGGTGAGAAAATGCCATCCGGCTTCGGCGCCAGGGCGCTTGTATCGCTTCAAGTATTCTGCTTTGGACTTGGCGGCGATCTCGGGCGTTTCCTTAGGATCGAAGCTGACCGTCAGGACGTCGAAGTCTTTGCCTACATCGAACTTCAACACCCGCAGCGCACTCTCCAGACCGCTCAAAACTTCACTGCACAGCATCGGGCACTGGTAATAGACCAGGTTCAAGATCATCGGCTTCTGGCCGAAGTACTCGCCGATGCGCACCGTCTTCCCAGCTTCGTCGCGAAAGGTGAGATCCGGAGGAATCTGCTCTTCCAGATGCTGCTCGATGCCGACATTCTTCAAGCCCGGCGGGCGGACGTTTGCGGGCGGTGACAGGATGCCTTTGGTCATGCCTTGTCCCCAGGCAGCCGTCGTCAACGCGAGAGTGAGCATGAGGCCCAACATCCACTTCGGATTGTGATTTTGCCTTCTCACTGCGATTCCTTACTTCTTCTTTCCCGCCGACGCCGCGGCTTTTCTGGCCATATTCACGGGCGATGGTGGAACCGTTCCTGCTTGCGGAGTGGTTGGCAATCCACGTTGGATAATCAACTCCATTGCGCGATCGATGGGAATCCGCACCACCCCGGCATTTTGATCGATCCATCCGTAGCTGTGGAGCTTCTGTTCTTCCTGCAACCGAAAGTCGTATATCTCGTTCCGCTCATCCTTCTCGAGGCGCGGCTGGGGAAAGCTTTGTATTTCCGCCGGGGTCACCACGCGCGTGTCACTGGTCGTCGCTGTGACCAGCGGGTTCATGGGCGGTTGGTGCTTGCGGGCATAGGAATCCATGTAGTGGTAGAAGCCATCGATGACGAAGTACGCGCCCACGCAGAGGACAACCAACACCACCAGAAAGCCATACACAGCTTTCGGCTTCATGTCCTCCTGTTCGAATTCCGGGCCACCGGAGTGTCCGTGTCGAATGGCTTCGTTACTCATGTTCCAGAACTTCCTTCGCGTACAAGTCGTAAGCCGGCAGCAGCGGCATTGAATTCAAATTGCGGAAGAAGAACGCCATCCACAGGCCGCCCATCGCGATCGGAATCGCAACGTCAGCCCACGTAATCGTGAACGTGGAGGAGAACTGCGGCTCAATGTGCCAAAGAATGTCGAGCCAGCGCATCAGCATCAGCCAGACCGCGAGCCATACCAGGCGCGTCACGTCGCGCTTGAAAGGACGCGAAAGCAATAATACGAACGGCACTGCAAAGTGGAAGACGACCAGGAACAGCCCCACGCCTGCCCAGCCTCCGTGCAACCGTTTCATGTACCAGGTGATTTCTTCCGGCAGGTTGCCGGCCCAGATGATGAGCCACTGCGAGAACGAAAAATAGGCCCAGACCATAATGAAGGTCAGCATGAGCTTGCCGTGATCGTGGACGAAGTCGGGCTTCAGCAACTCAGACATCGGCTTGTAGCGGAACAGCATGCGCTCAATGACGACGGCGAAGCACATCGCCGAAAGACCTTGGCCCGCGAGAAACAGCAAGCCATAAATCGTCGAGATCCAGCTGGGATCAATCGACATGACCCAATCGATGGCCGCGAAGGAAATCGTGAATCCGTAAAGAATCAGCCCCGGCCCGGCGAGGACTTTGAATTTCGCGCTGGTGTCGCGCACTGGCGGTTGATCCTGCTCGGCAGACCACTTGGTTAGAAAGAAAATCAGAAAGAACCAGATGGCAAAGTAAATCGCCGCGCGAATCCAGAAGCCGCTCGGCGTCAAATACGTCTGCGTGATCTGCTCAAGGTGTTCACGGAGATGCTTGTCTTGAATCTGATCGAGTGGCCGCGCCCACATGTAAAGGCGGGGCATCATGAAGCCGATGGGGAGAAACAGAATTCCCATGAGCCAGATGCAGCGCATGGCCGCGCCCATGATGCGGCGGATTACCATTCCCCAGCCACCGCCGGTCATGTGGCGGAGCATGAGGATCGCCATCGATCCCAGCGTGACGCCGAGCCATGCCATGTAGCTAACCAAGTACCCGCGAATGAAAACGTCGGGCTGAAGGAATGCGCCGATGGCGACGCCCACCGAAAAAATCGCCCCAATGATCAGCGAACGCTGCTGGATGGTCTTGGTGACCGGCGGCGCCATCAAATCGAGATTGTGGGACGCCGTGCTCATTTCGGTTGCTCTCCTTCGTTGGCCTGCGGAGTGGTCACGACTTCGGGTGCGGTCGCACCCGACCCTGAGATACCGCGGAAATCCGGCGGCTCAGAAGGCACTTTCTGTCCGGCGGGAACATCGGCCGAAGTCGCATGCTGGCTCAATTGGAGCGCGCGAATGTATGCCACGATGCTCCAGCGGTCGCGCTCGGGAATTTGAGCAGCGTACGCGGGCATGGCTCCAAATCCGTTAGTCATCACGTCGAAGAAATATCCCAGCGGCGCTTTCTCCAACCGCTCGATGTGATACGACGGCGGCTGCTTGAAACCGCGCTGCACGATCATCCCGTTGCCATCTCCCAACCGCGAGTGGCACGGGGCGCAGTAAATATTGAAGCGCTGCTCTCCGCGCGCGAGGACATCTTTCGTAACTGGGAACGGCATGTAGTCGCCGGGATTATTGCCAACCTTTCCGGTATAGAAATATGCATCTTCATGCAACTCGCCGCGCGCAACTGTCCCTTCCACTGGAGGCCTGGCCGAGCGCAGGTCGCTGTAGAAATCGCTCATCGCCAGCGGCTTGAAACGAGGCTGGTCGTGCATATCCTGCCGGCAACCGGCGAGAGCGAGCACCGCGAGCAGTCCCAACGACGAGAATTTTCGGAGTCTCGCCATACCTAGCTCGGCACCTCCGAAACAAATCGTCCGCCCTGACTCTCCAGAAAACGCCGCGTCTGCTCCGGGTCATACTTTGGATCGGAAGAAAACACGATCAGGAAGAACCGGTCTTTGGTTGCAGACGAAAAGCGTGGGACGTTGAACACCGGGTGATAAGGCATCGGCAACCCATTCAGCGCCAACATGCCGAACACAGCCGACAATCCCGCGAACAGAATCGTCATCTCAAAGGTTACGACGATGAACGACGGCCATGAGTGATAGGGTTTCCCGCCCACATTCACGGGATAGCTCACCGTCGCAATCCAGTACTGCATGAGATATCCCGTCAGTCCGCCGATCAATCCGCCGATCAATACCACCAGCGGCACGCGATTCTTGGTGAAGCCAATAGCCTCCGCCAAGCCTTCAATCGGAAACGGACTGTAGGCATCGATCTTCTGATATCCCGCTTGATGAGTGTGATGGGCCGCGTCCACCAAGCGCTGCGCGGAATCGAACTCCGCCATCATCCCGCAAATCGGAGTATGTTTCATTCCTTCACCTCCGCCTCGGGCAGGAGGGTGCGCATTTCAAAAATCGAAATCATGGGCAGGATGCGGACGAACAGGAACATCGCCGCCAGGAACATGCCGATGGTTCCGATGTAGGTCATCCAGTCCCAACGCGTCGGGTAGTACATCCCCCACGACGAGTTCAGGAAGTCACGCTGCAGGCTGACCACGACGATAATGAACCGCTCGAGCCACATCCCCACCAGGATCACGCCGGAGATCAAGAACAACGCCACGGGACTGGTACGCAATTTGCGTATCCATAGCAACTGCGGGATCACGATGTTGCAGGCCAGCAGCATGTAATAGAAGAACGCATACGGCCCGTGCAAACGATTCCAGAGTGTGAAAGCGTCATAACGGTTGCCGCTATACCAACCCATAAACGCTTCGATGATGTAGCCGTAAGCCACGATGAGTCCGGTCGCGAGCATGACCTTGGCGGAGTTCTGCAAGTGCCGCTCAGTGATGAAGTCTTCGAGGCCGTAGAACTTGCGGATCGGAATCGCCAGCATCAACACCATCGCGAAGCCCGAGTAGATGGCGCCCGCCACAAAGTAGGGCGGGAAAATTGTCGTATGCCATCCCGGGACGATGCCAACCGCAAAATCGAAGCTGACGACCGTGTGCACGGAAAGCACGAGCGGCGTCGCCAATCCCGCTAACAGCAAGTACGCCGTCTCGTAGCGATGCCAGTGCCGCGCAGACCCTCGCCAGCCGAGCGCCAGCATTCCATAAATGATCTTGGCCCACCGATTGTCGGAGCGGTCGCGCAGGGTCGCCAGATCAGGCACCAGTCCGATGAACCAGAACACCAGCGAAATAGTCGCGTAGGTCGAAACCGCAAATACATCCCATACCAACGGGCTGCGGAACTGCGGCCAATAGTTCATGGTATTGGGATATGGAAATAGCCAATACGCGAGCCAGGGACGGCCGACGTGAATCAGGGGAAAGACGCCCGCGCATGACACCGCGAATAGCGTCATCGCTTCGGCAAAGCGGTTGATCGAATTGCGCCACGATTGCCGAAGTAAAAGCAGAATTGCCGAGATCAGCGTTCCCGCGTGGCCGATACCGATCCACCAGACGAAGTTGACGATGGCAAAGCCCCAACCAATCGGAATGGTGATGCCCCAGATGCCTACGCCCTTGATGAAGAGGTAGCCGATTGCATACAGCATCATCATCGTCAGCAGAAATGCGATGCCAAAGCCCACCAGCCATCCATTGGAGGTGGGGCGCGTCAGCACAATCGAACTGATCTTGTCCGTGACCGTGCCGAACGTATACCCCGGCTCGATGACTGGAGCGCGGTCGCTAAGTTGTTCGTCGCTCATTTCCGCCTACGCTTCCAACTCAGGATTCGGATTGCGAATTTCGGCCAAATAAGTGGTTCGGGGACGAGTGTTCAAGTCGCCCAACAGACTGTAATTACGATGTCCCGCTTTCAATTTCGAAACCCGGCTCTCAGGATCGTTGATGTTTCCGAAGACGATGGCATCCGCAGGACACGATTGCTGACAGGCCGTCTGCAACTCGCCGTCTTTGATCTTCGTATCGGCTTTTTCGGCGTCGATGCGATGCTCGTTGATACGCTGCACGCAGTAGGTGCACTTCTCCATCACGCCGCGGCTGCGGATGGTCACATCTGGATTGCGCATCATCTTGTATTGCGGCGTCTCCCAATCCTGAAAGAGCAGGAAGTTGAACCGCCGCACTTTATAAGGACAGTTGTTCGAGCAATAGCGCGTCCCTACGCAGCGGTTGTAAACCATGTCGTTCAAGCCCTCCGTGCTGTGTACCGTCGCGCCTACTGGGCAGACGACTTCACAGGGAGCGTTCTCGCACTGCTGGCACGGCACCGGCTGGAAGTGCGCCGTGGGACTGTTGCGATCGCCTTCGTAATAGGCGTCGACGCGAATCCAGTGCATGTGACGGCCAATGCCGACCTGCTCTTTTCCGACTATGGGGATGTTGTTCTCTGACTGGCAGGCCACGATGCAGTTATTGCACCCGACACACTTGTTGAGATCAATCGTCATGCCCCAGGCGTAGGGCTCCGACTTGTAGGGATAGTCGGGATAAAGCGTCAGATCGTGGGGTGGCTCTTCTTCTTTGGCGAAGTCGGGTTCTTTGGCGTATTCATCCATCGTCGCCACGCGCACCAGCGGCCGCGCACCCACTGCGGTGTCCATCGTCTGCTCGCCTTGCGTGCAGGCCAGCATGTAGGTGCCGCCCGTCGGACGAATCTGCACTCCGTTCGTGAGCCATGGCGTCGCACTGTAGCGGAGGGGATAGAAGTCGAATCCCGCGCCCGTGCCCGCACGACCGGCGCGCGTGCGCCCGGAGCCGAGATAGACCGTGACTGAATTATCAGGAAGTCCGGCCTGAATCCAGACCGCCGCCTGCGTCTTCTTGCCGTTGTATTCGAGTTCGACCACATCTTTCGAAGCGAGATGCAGACGCTCGGCCATCGCCGGACCGATCAGCACGGGATTGTCCCAAGTCATCTTGCTCATGGGACGCGGCAGTTCCTGCAGCCATCCGTTGTTGGCGAAGCGGCCGTCGTAAAGGGAGGGGTCGCGGCGGAAGTTGAGTTCGATACCGCTCGCAGCGCTCGATGATGGTGGAATGTTCGCCGCTTTCGCGCTCAGTTGCTTCGGCTGGAAAGCCGTTCCGTCGATCCAACCATTATTCAGCGAGCGCCGCCAGAACAGGTCGAAGTCGGAGCCTGTATGTTGCTTCTGCCAGTAGGCTTGCAACAGTGCGTGACTCGTGGGCTCAGCTTGCCCCGCGAGAACGGCCGCCAACTCGATCGCGCTCTTGCCGTTGTATAGCGGCGCAATCAGCGGTTGAACAATACTCACCGTTCCGTCATAGGCGCGAGTATCTCCCCACGACTCGAGATAGTGAGTTTCATTCACGTGCCACTGGCAGAGTTGCGCGGTCTCGTCGTCATACAAACCGAGATGAACACGCAACAGGGATGCCTGCATTTTTTAGCGCATCAGCAAAACCGAAATCAGCAGGCGCATCGTAAGCGGGATTTCCGCCCATGATCACCAGCAAATCCACTTTGCCGCCGCGCATGTCGGCGACAAGATCTTTGAGCGACTCCGCCTGATTCACCGGATTCGCGTCCACGGGATCGGTATAAACAACAGTCTTGCCAACATTGCCGAGGGCCTGATTGATCGCGTGCGCCAATGCGTGTACCGCAGGCGGTTGATGGTCGCCAACGATCACCACACTCGATCCGGCGTGCGCCTTCATATCCGCGGCGACTACGCTTGCAAATTTGGATTGATCGCCGCCCGAACCGACGCCCAGCGCTGCCGCAACGGCCCGAGTAAACCCTTCAATCTCGGCCGCCCGCAAAGGCAACCGATGATCGGCCCTGCCACCGGTCGAAGTCGTCGTGCTCTCGACCACGTACAGGCGGTTCATACTGCCAGCATCTGGATTGCGCTTGGCGGCAAAATCGCGAATGTATCGTGTCGAGCCGGGAAACCCTGCGTAGAGAAAATCGGCATCGAGCGACAGAATCACATCCGCATTTTCCAACTGATACCGCGTCTCAACCGGCTGCCCGAAGGCCAACTTCGCGCCTTCCAGCACGTTGTCCCGATTCGCCGGCTCGTACACATGCCACTTGGCCTGCGGATACACCTTCAATACTCCGCGCAACTGATCGGCCAGCGTCGGCGAAGAAATCGTTTGCGTCAGAATACGGATGCCCGCACCGCCCAATCCTTTTTGCACGCTCAAGGGCCCGCGCAGCGCATCAAGCAATGCGCTCCAGGTGCGCACCTCGCCGAGATAAGTGATGGTCTGCGAGCGATCAGGATCGTACATCCCCAGGATCGAGGCCTGCGCGAAAACATCGGTTCCGCCCATGCTCGCCGGATGTTGATCATTTCCTTCAATCTTTGTGGGCCGGAACATCTGACTCTCGACCAACACAGGGCTGGCGTATCCGCCTAATTCAAACGCCGTGGCGTAGAACATCGGACGCCCCGGAATCAACTCTTCCGGCTGTCGCACGTATGGAACGATGGGCTCGAGCGGCTGCTTGGTGCAGGCCGTCATGCCCGCCATGGCGAGCGAGGCGCTCATCAGCTTGAGGAAACCGCGGCGCGAAACCGAATCCACCCACTCCGACGCGCCTTTGGGAAATTCGCGATGCATCTTCGCCTGAAATTCCGGATCGCCCGCGAGTTCTTCCAGGCTGCGCCAGTATTGGGGCGCGTTCTTTTCCTCGATCTCCGCGCGAATGCTCTCCAGATCCAACTGGACGAGCTTGTCCTTCTTGCCCGGACAAACTTCCTCACGGTGCTGCTTGCCGTTCTGTTCTTCCATCTTCATCAATCTCTAGCGGTGACAGGTTGAACAACTTGTGATGTCGGTCACTGTCCGCAATTTGTATTTCTTCACCAAGTCGGTTCCCAGCGCCATTTGATCGGTATACGCCGTTCCATCCACGGTCACCGGAGCTGTGTTCGTCGGCGACTTGTATTCCATATTGAAAACCTGATCGCGCGGCCGCAGATACTTTTCCGGCGCGCGATGGCAGTCAAGGCACCACTCCATCTGCAGCGACGCGTAGTTGTACATCAACGGCATGCGATCGACCGGACCGTGACAAGTGTTACATCCAACGCCTTTGTTGATATGAATGCTGTGATTGAAATAAACGAAGTCGGGAAGATCATTGACGCGCGTCCACACCAAAGATTTCCCGGTGCGGAAGCTTTCACGTACCGGCTCAAGCAGAGGAGCGCCCGTCCATATCTGGCGATGGCAGTTCATGCAGGTTGCCGTGGGAGGAATGCCCGCGAAATTGGAAACTTCCACCGAGGTATGGCAGTACCGACAATCAATTCCCAGCCCTGCCACGTGATGCTGGTGGCTGAACGGCACGGGCTGCGGCCGAGCCACCTTGGCATAGGTGATATAGGGAGAGCGCTGGAACTCATTCAGCGCCCAGAACAACGCGGCCACAACAAAGATGGCTCCAAAAATCGTCGCCCGAGAAATTGTGTTCGTACTACGATGAAAGATCTGCATCGATCGAGAACTTCCAGTGTGGGAACCGCGCGCGGTTCCAGTTCTTGCAGCGTTACCGGGTTACGAAGTCACAGTGAGATGTGATCCTGGTTACGAAAACTTGTGATTATAACAGCCGGAGCGAAGTTGATGCACGATCCCCAAAGAAATTTCTCGAAATTCATCGAACGAGAAAACTCTGTTGTGAAACTTAACATCACCGACGAATTAAGAATGATGCGTGAACCGCAATCATCTTTGCGCAGGGCCCGCAGGCTCGGCCTTACCTGAGATTCATTACCAGCAATTTGGGTTCAGTCATTTCTTCAATGGCGTAGCGGAGGCCCTCGCGGCCAAGGCCCGAGTCTTTTACCCCGCCGTACGGCATGTGATCGATGCGGAAAGAAGGAATGTCGCCGCCGACCAGTGCGCCTACCTCTAGTTCCTCATAGGCGTTGAACAATAGTTTCGCATCTCGCGTGAAGATGCCCGCCTGCAATCCGTAGGCGGAGTTGTTGATCTGCTTCAGGGCATCATTGAAATCATCGTAGGGTTCGACGGTCACTACGGGCGCGAAAATCTCCTGGCAGTTCACTTTCATCTCGGAGCGCGTGTTGGTCAGCACCGTGGGCTCGAGAATCGATCCCTTACGCTGGCCACCGCACAGCAAACGTGCTCCACTGCGAACCGCTTCCTGCACCCAATCGGCGGCGCGAATGGCATCGCTCTCGCGGATGAGCGGGCCCACATCGGTGGAGTCTTCCATGGGATCTCCGATTCGCAACTTCTTCACTCCCGCGACCAGCAACTCGGTAAACTTCCCACACACCGAGCGCTCGACCAGGATGCGCTGCACCGAAATGCAGGTTTGCCCGGCGTAACCGAACCCACCAGCCACGCAGCGATCGGCGGCGTAGGCCACGTCGGCGTCGCTGTGCACGATCACACCCGCATTGCCACCCAGCTCGAGAATGACTTTTTTTTTGTTGGCGCGACGCTTGATGTCCCAACCCACGGCGGCGCTTCCAGTGAAACTGATCAGCTTGATACGGTCGTCGGTCACCAGCAAGCTAGCGTCTTCGTTCGAGAGCGGCAAAACGTTCAGCGCGCCATCGGGCCATCCCGCCTCTTGAATCGCTTCCGCAAGCAGCAAGCCGCTCAACGGAGTCTGCGGCGCAGGCTTCAATACCATGGTGCAACCGCTGGCAATGGCTGGAGCCAACTTGTGCGCCACCAGATTCAATGGGAAATTAAAAGGAGTGATGCCGGCTATCGGGCCCAGCGGAAAACGCCGGACGATGCCCCAGCGTCCCGCGGTAAACTCCTGCCAGTCGAGCGGCAGATATTCGCCGTAGATGCGCGTGCTTTCTTCCGCAGCGACTTGAAAAGTGAACACTGCGCGTTCAACTTCTGTACGCGCTGCCTTGATCGGCTTGCCCGCTTCTTGCGAAAGCGTGCGTGAGAACTCTTCTTTGCGTTGCGCAATCGTCTCAGCCACGCGGCGCAATACCCGCTGCCTCTCGAAAGCTGGCAATCTGCGCGTAGTGCCGAAAGCTTTCACCGCTGCAGCAATCGCGGCCTCGGCGTGCTCTCTGCGTCCCTGAAACACCCGGCCGATGACGCTGCCGTCGTACGGAGAACGAACTTCGACCACATCTCCATCTTCAATCCATTTACCATCTACCAGGAAACCTTGAGTGCTGACGGGAGCTGCGGTCAGAGCCATGGCGTGCACGACCTCCGGGAAACGAGCCTTATGATTATAGGCTGACTGACGCGGGCTCGTTGTTAATCTTTAGACGATGGTAAAGGCCCGTACGACCTAGGAAAAAATTTGCAGATTTCGATCATCGAACTCGCGAAACAGTTTCAGTCCCGATCTCTTTCCCCGGTGGAAGTGACATCCGCCTGTCTTTCTCGAATTGAAAAGCTGAATCCCCTTTTGAATGCGTTCATTACGGTCACGGCAGAGTCGGCTCTGGAACAAGCGCGCCAGGCAGAAAACGAAATTCAGCAGGGACGGTGGCGGGGACCTCTGCACGGCGTCCCCATTGGGCTGAAGGATCTGCTTGACCAAACGGACGTCCCAACTACGGCCGCCAGCAATGTTTTGAAGGGTCGTGTTGCGACCCAAGATGCGGATGTTGTTCGGCGTCTGAAACAGGCTGGAGCCGTTTTGCTGGGGAAACAGAATCTGCACGAGTTCGCCTACGGAGGCAGTTCGATCATCAGCGCCTACGGCCCCGTGCGCAATCCGTGGAACCCGGAACACATCACGGGCGGATCCTCGGGAGGCTCGGCCGCCTCGGTCGCCGCAGGCCTCGGATACGCAGCCGTTGGCAGCGATACCGCCGGGTCGGTTCGCGAGCCCGCCTCGCAGTGCGGCGTCGTAGGACTCAAGCCGACTTATGGGCGCGTCAGCACCCAAGGTGTGATTCCTCTTTCGCTATCGCTCGATCACGTGGGACCGCTCACGACGAGCGTGGCCGATGCCGCCATCCTGTTGCAGGCGATCGAAGATTCGAACGCACCTGAGTTTGCAGGGTTGAAACCACCTGCCGACGAGAACTACCTGCAAGGACTCGAAGGCAACACGAAAGACTTGCGAGTCGGCGTGCCACTCAAGTTTTTCTTTGACGATCTCGATCCCGAAGTCGCCGCAGCTCTGGAAGAGGCGCTCAGCGTGTTACAAGGCATGACCGCAAGCAGCCAAGAAATTTCTTTGAACGTCAGCACCGACCGCACGCTGCAGAGCGCCGAGTCGTATGCCTATCACGAAAAATGGGTAAAGGAATCGCCCGAACTGTATCAGCCGGAAACGTTGCGCCGCATTCGCACGGGAGAGTCTGTCGGCCCCGCCGACTTCGAAATCGCACGCAAGGAACTGGAGCACGAACGTCGGGAGATCAAGAAAGTGTTTGAAAGGGTCGGCGTGCTGGTAACGCCGACCACGCCAATCCCGGCGCCAGTCATCGCCGAACTGCAACAGAATCCTGAGTTACTGCGTCCGCGCGAATTGGTTCTGTTACGCAATACGCGCCCCGTGAATGTCTGGGGATTGCCGGCGATCTCGGTCCCATGCGGATTTACCAAGGCGGGACTGCCCATCGGCCTGCAAATCATCGGGCCGCACTGGGGAGAAGCGCGCGTGCTGCAACTGGCGCACACCTACGAGCAAGCCACGGAATGGCACAAGCGCAGGCCAGAGATTTGATTGTAGAGCCACAACCTCACTGCGCTCCGACGCTCTGCTTGTGATTTCAATACTTTCATCATTGTCATTCCGACCGTAGGGAGGAATCTGCATTTCCGCCGGCATCCGCAAGCTATGATCAAGATGGAACGAACGCAGAACACATGAGCACCGACCGGGTTTTTTTGAAGGCCGAATGGCGCAACCTCGCGATGCTCAATTACGAGGTCGACCCGGGCGTTCTTTCCGAATTCATCCCGGCGGGAACGGAACTAGACCGCTGGAACGGAAAGCTCTTTGTCAGCTTGGTGGGCTTTCAGTTTCTGAAGACTCGCATTCGAGGATTTTCAATCCCCTTTCATCGCAATTTTGACGAGGTGAATCTTAGATTCTACGTTCGCCGATCTGAAGGAGGCGAAGATCGACGTGGAGTCGTATTCATTAAGGAAATTGTTCCGCGCTGGGCCATCGCCTTCGTCGCGCGCAATGTGTACAACGAACGCTACGTGGCTCTGCCGATGGATCATCGCATCGAATCGACAGACCTGAATCAAGAAGTCGAATACGGTTGGCGATGCGGGGGAAAGTGGAATGCCATAAAACTGCGGACGGAAGGAATCCCCGCCTTGCCGCAGGAGAATTCGGAAGAGCAATTCATCACCGAACACTACTGGGGATACGCTCAGCAACGCGACGGGAGCACGATGGAGTATCGAGTGGCGCATCCGCCATGGCATGTCTGGCGGGGATCTAACGCGAAATTTGAAGGCGACATGACCGAATTGTACGGTCCAGAATTGGCTGCCGTGGTTTGCGGCACAGCTTCCTCAGCGTTTCTCGCCGAAGGATCGGAGGTTAGCGTCTTTCGAGGCGTGCTCATTCCCGGGGGCCGCAGAGAGACATTGTAGGCCCAAAGCCCTTTCGCGTAGAGACGCAGCCAAGCTGCGCCTGCCGCGCCGTTGGCCTCGCTATAATCAGCCGAAGTCTACGTTACTCAATGAACATTCAAGACTTCATCGACGAGCATTCCACTTTGGTTGCGGTCGGCTTCGCAATCTGCTTCGTATTGTTTTGGTGTTCGGTCTGTGCGTTTGTAAGCTTCGCTAGCGGTTGGTTCGAGTTGTCCAAAAGATTCCGGCTTGTTGGCCGGTTTGATGGGCTCTCGGAAGGATTGCAAAGCGGACAAATGCGCAGGCGAATGAATTACAAGAACTCGTTACGGCTCGGAGCGAATGGAGAAGGGGTTTATATGGCTGTCCTATTCCTATTTCGTTTCATGCATCCACCACTGTTCGTGCCGTGGAGCGAGATCAAAATGCGAAGGAAGAAACACTGGTTGGGCGGAGAGTACGTTACCCTCACACTTGGAAGAGAGTTAAAGATTCCGCTTCGCATCAACGCCTCATCGGCAAGCGTGTTGCGAGATGCAGCAGTTGCAAACTGGCCTACCGAAGAAACATAACTTACTCCACCGACCGCACATCATCGGGCGGCACCAGCACAAACTGACACTCGCCGCCCGACGCGCAGGAAAGTGTCCCGCGACGCAAAGCTTTCGTCGCTATGTCATCTGGGAAATTCAGGCTGTACTTCGCCGACTGTAAGGCCGTCACGAAGCTCTTCAGCTTCTCGTCTCCGCTGACGAACTTCGCTCCCTCTGGTACGGCGCGCGATTTCTCCGAATCGAACAGGACAAAGAAATCAGCGCTCCCGGCTTGTGTCGCTTTGCCCAGCTTGATGGTGCGCTGCTGCTCTAATTCGTTTTTGTACTGCGCAACCGTCGAGTCGACTTTGTCTTTCCCGACCAGAGCTGCCAGTCGGTCGCGCGTTTCGGGATCAGGACGCACACAATTCAGCGCCAGCGCGTAGGCGCGGATCGCGTCTTCTTTCTTTTTCTGTTTCTCGTAGATCTGTCCGAGGTGGTCGCCGATATCGGCGTGTTGTCCCAGGTTCCACGCCGACATCACATACTTCTCGGCCATCGCGTAATCGCCTTTCGAGAAATGCACCCAGCCCAGCGTGTCCCAATAGGCGGCGAGCGATGAGACCAGCCCCAGATCGCGGTCGCTCAACTGATCGAGTGTGGTATTGCGCAACGCGGCCGCGGTCGCCGCGACGGCCGATTCCGCATACTGCTGCGCGCGATCCAGATGCGCCTTCTTCAGCGACAACTGGTACGCGATGTTGTTCCACACGACCGGAGTCGCCGAAATTTCAATCGCCCGGTCAAACGCCGCGAGCGCTTTGTCGTCCTGGCCCAAATTCACGTACGCATCGCCCAGGCTCACTTGCAGCAACGCGTTATCGGGCTTCAAAGACGCGGCCTTCTCAAGTTCAGGCGCGGCCTTGTCGTACTGATGGATCTCGGCATACATTCCGCCCAGCGCCGCGTGTGCATAGTCGCTCAGCGGATTAATTTCAAGCGCCTTCTGATATGCTGCCGCCGCCTCGTCATATTTCCGCTCGGTCGTATAGGCCCAGCCGAGGCTGTTGTATCCATATTCGTCATAAGGATTCGCTTCGGTCTGCTTCTTGAACGCTTCGATTGCCTGGTCGTATTCGCGCAGCCCCATGTAAGCGCGGCCCAGGTTGATCCAAGCCGTCTTGTGCTTCGGGTCGGCGGCGACCACTTGCTTTAGCAAGTCGGCGGCAGCCTGATAATTCCCGCGATCAAGCGCCGCACGCGCGGCATCATTGAGATCGTCGCCCTTCAAGTCTTTCGGCGCCGTCGGAGTTCCCGCCGCCGTGCTGTCAATCGCCAACCGCTGATCGAGATCCGCGCCCACGGCATGGCGGAAGGCCACATAGTCATTCACACGGGCCGCCGGAAGTTCACGCGCGCTGGTGAACAGGCGCCGCTCTGAGGTGAAAACGTTGCCATCCACTTTGTAGGTGGCTTCGTACTGCGCATAGTCGCGCTTCATCGAGAACGGCAAGGGCGCCCGCGTCACATACTTTTCCGGAAACACCAACTTCCAGTGGAAGACATATTCCGCCGGAGAACCAAACTCAATGGCATCGCCATTGGGATCGGTATTGTCCTCATCCGCTTCCACCAGATTGATTTGCGACATCGGCAGCGTGATGTCTGACTTCTTCTTGGTCCAATCGAGGAAGTTCGCGACCACGAGTTGATAGTCGACGACGAATGGCTCGCGAGTGGCTGTTGGATCGGTCACCTTGGGATCGGAAACTTCTCCATCCATGCCGGAAAGCAGGCTCATGCGCTTCAGAAGGTTCGTCCATTCGGCGCGCGGAATGCGGCGGAACAGTATTCGCATGTAAAGTTCCGAGTCGCCGCGCAGCGTGAATTTCACGTGCGCATTCAACTTCCCCAACTCGCTGATGGTGCCGTCGATCTCCTGCTGTTGCACGTCTGGCATTGGAGGATCGGCGGGAGTCTCCTCAAGATGCGGCGTGCCGCTCACGGGAATCACCAACGCCTGCTTCTTACGAATGCTCGAAGCCAGCATGCGAAAGGGAGCCACTTCGGTGGTCGAATCCATCCACACTTCTTCTTTGCCCAGCGGCAACAAAGTAATGACGTGATCGAACTGCCCGGGAGACGGCACATCGGGATCGAGTTTCACGCTGCTATTGATGAGCACCGACGAAGCGTGATATCCCGACGCATCGAGCAGCGAAGCGAGCAAGGTGTGCTTGTCTTTGCAATCTCCGTACTGGTTATGCAGAACATCGGCCGCGGAGTGCGGCTGGTAGCGTCCCACGCCAAACGACAAGCTGATATAGCGGAAATTGGTAGCGACGTAATCGTAAAGCGCCTGAATCTTGTCGAGATCGTCGCTCTTACCCTTGGTCAACTCGGCTGCCTTAGCGCGAATCTCAGGCGTCGGCTCGCGGCGGTCTTTCTCTAAAGTGCCATACCATTTGCCCAACTCCTCCCAGCTGGAGAAGGTCGTCATCTGCACTGCGGGCGGCTCGGGCTTGGTGGGCTTTTTCTTCTTCTTTTTGTCCTGATCTTTATCGTCATCCTCGCGCTCGAGATGCGAACTGGTCCAGCGATAAATCTTCCGCCCATTCTCGTCGCTAACCTTCGGGTCCGCCCCCGGCTTGGTCTTCAGCGTCACCGCGCGATCTTTGGGAACATCCACTTCCAACTGTTCGTCGAGCACGATCTGGTTCTTGATAAAGTCGTGCTCCATCCAAAACTGATTCGCAGCCAGCGGCTTGTAGGTCACGGTGACCACGTCGTACTCAAGCGTCTCGCCCGGCCTCAGTCCCGGAACCGTAACGTGCTTCTGGCGATAATCGGTATAGACTGGCGCCTCTTTTTCCAGAGGGATGCTCAAATCCTGAATGGCATCGGGCTCCGCCGTAACCGTCGTGCCGTCCGCTTTGATGACACGGACGTAAGGAATATCCAGCCGTTCATTGGCCGAGTTGTAACCTAGCACCACTTGCCCCCACTGTTCGACGCCCGCTTCGCTCTGCACCCGAATCCGCGCGTAAAGTTCGCGCTTGCCGGTTCCATCGTTTTCAAAGTGATAGGTGGTGTGGAACTTCTCGATAACGTAGCCTTCCTGCGAATAATCGGCAGGCTTTTCAGCAAGTTCCGCGGGCTTTTGGGGCGGCGGTGGCGCAGGGGTTTGGGCGATTCCCAGCAGAGAAAGCGAGGAAAAAAGGGCTACCAAGAGGGTACGGCGCAAAATACTCATCTTGGGCCGTTTGTACCTTACTCGGCCATCCGGCGCAAGGGGAACTATTGCCACGACTCGCACCGAGGTCATTTTTACGAAAAACTCACTTCCCCGACAGCGCCATATCCATGAACCCGGCCTGGTCCGTCTTCATTTTCTTCAATCCGTCCATCGGCAGGTAGACCATATGCCCGGCGTCATAGGTCGCGTAAGAAATGTTCTTATGGAACTCCGCCCCCAGGTTCAAGTGGTCCATGGTGTAATTCGCCGCGAGAAACGGGGTGGCCAGATCGTAATAGCCCTCCATCACCAGGATCTTTAAATAAGGATTCTTTGCCATCGCCTGCCGCAACGCCGAAGCGGTGTCGGGAAATCCTTCAATCCCCGATCCCCAATCCCACTTGCCAAACAACGGATCCCCATACGCGGACACGTTGTACGGCATGTCGACTTTGTATCCGAGATCGTTTCTCACGTAGTTGTTGAACACCGAGGTGAACGGAGGCCCGGTCTGCGATCCCGTCGGATCGTAGAAACGTGTATCCAGCAAGCCATCGGGATCGATGCCAGTGAAACGCCCGTCCAGCCGCCCCACTCGCAGCTTCTGATCGATCAGCAGATTATGCGTGAATTTTTGCACGTCCACGCGGAGGTCGGCCTGATCGATGAACTGCTTGGTCAGCCCGGTGTAGCGCGACATTTCGTCGATCGTCTTTTGCCGCTCTTCTGGGTCAGCGCATCACCTTTGGCCAACGCCTGCGTGTAGTCGGTCGTGGCCCAGTGAATCGACTCTTCACGAGCCTTGTTCATGTCCTGCGCCAGATCGGCTGGAAGCTTGTGGTGATAACCGGCGATCATAGTGAAGGTCGGAATCAGCAGCGGGTAAGGCAGATCGTTCGTCTTGTTGTCTTCGAGCGTCTGAAAGCTGAGGACCATCGAGAGTAGTGTGATTCCGTTGAAAGAAATTCCGCGATTGGCCAGGAACCCGGCAATGCCGGCCGAGCGCGTCGTCCCGTAGCTTTCTCCCAACAAGAACAGCGGCGATGTCCAGCGCTCGTTGCGGGAAATATAGAGGCGGATAAATTCGCTAAAGGCCTCGATGTCACCCTTCACTCCCAGGAATTTCTTGGTGAGTTCCGGCGTCGCCGCTCGGCTGTAGCCCGTGCCAATCGCGTCAATCAACACCAGGTCGGTCTTGTCGAGCAGCGTGTAGGGATTGTCTTCCATGCGATAGGGGGCGGGAGGCATGAATCCTGTTGGCTGCAAAATCACGCGTTTCGGACCCAGCGCACCCATGTGCAACCACACCGACGCCGATCCCGGGCCGCCGTTGAACGCAAATGTGAGTGGACGCTTGCTCGCTTCCACTCCATCGAGCGTGTAAGCGATGAAAAACATCTCCGCTTCAATCTTGCCGTCGGGACGCTTGATGGGAAGCCTTCCGGTCGTGGCCGTGTACTTGAGCAGCTTTCCGTCGACGGTGATCTGATGATGCGTGACTACTGGTGGAACTTCCGTGATGTCGAAGTGCTCGTCTTTATCCTTGTCGGTCGCTTCCTTCCCCGATTCCGCGGGGGGCGTCGCTTCCGGCTTAGCCTCGGGCTCTGCCGGCTTCTGCTCGGGCATCTTCGCCGCAGGCTCGCTCTTCTTCTTGTCTTTCGGTTGGGACGATGAATTCGTCTGGTGCGCCGCGCCGAATGCCACCAGCGCCAGGAGCACTACAAAAAATGCCGCAAGTTTCCTCATGTTGTCTCCCCAGATCTATATCGCGAATCGATAGATTGAAAGAAGTAGGAGCAGATTATACGCGCCCATGCGTTAGTCATGATTCATGACGTAGCGCCGGCGTCCCGCCGCCCACGGTAAGGATTGGAGTTATTAGCAGGAAAGACTGGCTAGACCGTCGCGGGTTCTTCTACGACGCCTTCGAGATGTTTCAGGGTTTCCGCGACGGTAAGCGAATACATCTCGCGCCCCACCCCTTCGCCCGATTCGAGCGCGGTCTTCAAATAGTGCCCGGCAATCGCGATCGCCAATTTGTCAGTGATGACCTTGCCGGTACGATTTTGATATTCCTTCCACGCAGGAAGCGGTAATGCTACCCACACAGGACGGCCACCCACCAGGAATTTAATGTCGACCGCATCGGCATGGCGCGTGGCGATGGCCACGATGAGCGCCTGGTAAATGCAGTGCACTTCCTGCTTGCTCCAGCGGTCAGTCGCGCGAAAGCTTTCGTACATGTAAAAACTATAGCGGACGGGATTCCCAGGCGCAAACAGAAGTCCTGAATACTGTGTGCGCCGTTCCCAAATCAACAATGAACAATCGAAAATCAACAATCTCTTCCGCGGCCTGTGCCGCGCGCGTGGATTATCATTGAACTCAAGGACCAACGACCATGAAAAACATAGGCATCCTCCTCTCCGGACGCGGCTCGAACTTCGAAGCCATCGCCAGAAACATCGCGTCGGGACAAATTCCTAATGCCCGCATCGCCATAGTGATCTCGAACAAACCCGACGCCGGAGGCCTGGAAACCGCCCGCCGTCTCGGCCTCACTGCGCTCGTCATCCCATCGAAGGGCAAAGATCGCGAGCAGCACGATCGCGAAGTCGTCGCTGCGCTCAAGGAAAGCAAAGTCGACCTGATTTGTCTCGCGGGATACATGCGGCTGCTCTCTCCGTGGTTCGTGCAGCAATTTCCGCATCGCATTCTCAACATTCACCCTTCGCTGCTGCCGTCATTCCCGGGACTCGAAGCCCAGCAGCAGGCGTTTGCCTACGGGGTGAAAGTCGCAGGATGCACCGTGCACTTCGTCGACGAAGAACTCGATCATGGCGCAATCATCGTGCAAAAAACCGTGTCGGTCATGGATGGTGACGACGAGCACACGCTGGCCGAGCGCATTCTTAAGCAGGAGCACATCGCTTATTCGGAGGCTATTAACATCGTGCTGGCAGGAAACTTTGAGGTCGCGGGAAGGCGATTGGTGAGAACGGTCGCGACCAGCTAGCCTACTTTAACTTCCGTCATAGAGTTGTTTGCTGCCACGGTCCCTGCGGCGTCGCGAAGAACCGCCCATTCTGAAAGGGCGTGGCTTCAGGTCAGAACGCTTCGGATGTTCAACTGTCACAGCGCGAGTGGCGGCACCATGGGCAAACTGGGACCATTCTTGCGGTCCCGGAGGGACCGTTGCTAATAGCCCGGCGTTTCAACGCCGGGTATGCGGGGATAGTTAGCAAGTCCCGTAGGGACGACCGCGAGACGGATCAAAACAGTTCGTGGCGATTCGGTCATTCGACTATCGTGACCCTCTTTATCTGCCTTCCCAAACGGACAACCTTCTCTGCTTCTAGTTGCACGCAAACCAAGGCCTTCGAGACTGTCTTTCCATCCGCATGCACAGACTTCGCTTCTATCTTGCGAGATCCTTCAGTACGCGAGGCAACTAGTCCGGCCTCAAGTAAAACCTTGTCGAACCAGACGAGCCTAATTTTAGGAAGCTTAGGATCGTCTAATGGGAAGTATGAATTAGCGTCGGAAAGATCTCTTGTGTCTGGTGCATTCACTTTCGAAAGCGGAACTCGCACCAATTCAATGTCACTCGGCGCCTCATCCTTCTGAAACTGCTTTGCCCAATCCTCCCCGGCCTTCTCTGCCGCCTCGGGAGAATGGAAGTCGGCCACAATCTTTCGCCCCAACTCTTTCTTGAGCGCCATGGGATGCGCCTGCCCCACTGGCCACATCGCGCCTTCATCTTTTCGATTTCCGGCACCTTCACGTCGGTCAGCAGTTCGTAATAGCGCCACATCATCTCGTCGGAAATCGACATCACCTTGCCGTACATCTCGAGCGGCGATTCCTGAATGCCGATGGCGTTGCCGTACGACTTCGACATTTTCTGCACGCCATCGAGGCCTTCAAGAATCGGCATGGTCAGCACAATTTGCGATTCCTGGCCCGACGAACGCTGCAATTCACGTCCTACCAATAGATTAAATTTTTGGTCGGTACCTCCGAGTTCGACATCGGCTTGCAACGCGACCGAGTCGTATCCCTGCGCCAGTGGATAGAGAAGCTCATGCAGCGCAATCGGTTTTTCTTCTTTAAAACGCTTGTGGAAGTCTTCGCGCTCCAGCATCTGCGAGACTGTGAACTTTGCCGCCAAGCGTATCCAGTCTTCGCCTTTCAACTTGCCCAGCCATTCGCTGTTGTGGCGAATTTCGGTTTTGCTTTGATCCAGAATCTTGAACACCTGCTCGAGATAAGTCTTGGCATTGTTCTTGATGGTCTCAGCGCTCAGCGGCGGACGCGTGGCCGAGCGGCCCGTTGGGTCGCCGATCAATGCGGTGAAATCGCCTATCAAGAAGATCACAGTGTGCCCGAGATCCTGAAAGTGTTTGAGCTTCCGCATCAGCACGGTGTGTCCCAGATGCAGGTCAGGCGCTGTTGGATCAAAGCCCGCCTTCACCCGTAGCGGCTTATTGGCGGCCAGAGATTTCTCCAGCTTGGCTCGTAGTTCCGACTCCTTCACGATCTCGGCGGAGCCCTTCTTGATGTAGGAAAGCTGTTCCTCAACTGGTGCAAAAGGCATAAAGCATTATAAGGAATCGAAAGTGAGGGTCGCCAAGTTGCGGCTTCAACAATGCTGTAGCGCCGAGGAGAACCTTACTGGCCCCAGTCGAACTTCAGCGAAGGCGAGCACTTCATACCGATCGGCTTAACTGTAGTCGTGCCCTTTTGATGACCAGACACTGCGGGCATCAACGCGAACTGCAGGTTGCCACCGCTGTCAGTTCTTGCTTTGATCGGGTGCTTTTCACCATAAGACTCACCTTCGAGCGTAACTTCCTCGTTGGGTGGAAAACCGACACCTGTAAAGTAGGCCAACTCGAAATGCGGCAGCAGCCGTTCCACACTCAAAGAGCAACCTTTGTCCTTTCCATCGACGGGGTCGGGCACGATGACAATAGTTGCCCTGTGCTCGCCAGATACTACTGCCAACCGGAACGGCTCAGCCTTAGCGGGATTAAACGCAAAATCGATAGGGTCATCCTTCGCCGACCGATCGCCACACTGCTCTGGCGTCCTGCCCGCACATATCAGGACCCCGCCTTTCCCAATGGTCGCTCCCTGTATGATGGTCGAGGGTTTCTGTTGCCCAACCGGCCAACTCATTACCGAGTAAAGTTCGTCCGTGGGCAGACCCGATACGACCAGGTTGTACCTAACCAAACCAGCTTGTCGTTCCACCTCCTTTGACTGGATAGACGCACCCTCGCTCGAGAGCTTCGATCGCCATGCGACGTGTCCATTCACAAGAGCTTTGCTAATATCTACGGCCCGGGTTTCCACGTCAGCCTGGCCGACAGTCAGTCGCGCAAACGCAAACAGGAGCAGGACGCTTACTAGCAAAATGTAAGTCCTCTTCATTGAGAGACACCCTTATCTACAGACCTCGCGCTAAATCGGCGGACCAGTATCCCACGCATCGCATCCGAAAAAGATATTAATCGGTGTAGCCGAGTTAAAACTCTTCGACCGGATTTGTTACCCTAGCCCGACCGGATGCGCGCCGCCGCCATTCTCGGGCTGGGATCTTCCGCCAAATCCCTGCTGCCTTTCCAGAAAAACTGCGCTGCTGAGTGGAACCTCGGCCTCCCGGCGAGCTCCGGCGATGCCGACGTCATTCTGATCTTCGGCGGAGACGGCACCATTCATCGGCATCTGGCGGCGCTTGTTGCCTTGAACCTCCGGTGCTGGTGGTGCCCCGCGGCAGCGGAAACGATTTCGCGACGAGCGCTAAATCTGCGCAGCACTCACGACTCGTTAACAGCCTGGAAAAAGTTTGTTGCTGGCGCAGCCAACGTCAAGTCAATCGATCTGGGCGTAATTAAACGGCATAGTGTTGATAGCGGCTCGACTTATTTCTGCTGCGCGGGCGGAACCGGCGTTGACGCCGACATCGCTCGCCGCGCAAACCGCATCCCTCGCTGGTTGCGCGGAAACGGCGGCTATCTCCTCAGCATGTTGCCGGCACTCGCCAGGTTCCAACCCGCGATGACCAGAATCTCGGTCGCAATCAAAGATCAGTGGGAATTGAAGATCGCCAAGCCGACCTTCGTCGCGGTGTTCGCCAATACGCCCATGTACGGCGGTGGCATGAAGATCGCTCCGCGAGCCCTGCTCGACGATGGCCAGCTAGATATCTGCATCGTCAGCGACCTCGGCAAGTTCAAACTCTTTTGTTTGTTTCCCACGGTCTATTTCGGACGGCACCTGCAACTTCCCGAAGTCGAATATTTTCAGAGCCAGCAATTGAGGATCGAGACGGGAACTCCGCTCGACGTCTACGCCGACGGCGAATACGTCTGCCAGACTCCGATCAAAATCTCGGTAGCGGCGCACGCTCTGCGGGTTGTCACGGGATAGAGGTCTTCGTGGCTGACGGGAGGCAGGCGCTACTCACAGCCGTGAAGCAATTTTTTCGGCCATGTTCTTCGCCGCGTCCGGCGTGATCTTCGCCACGCTCAGATCCACGCGCACCATGACGTCTCCCTTACGCATGATCAGACCTGATCCCATTGGCTCGAGGTACGCCTCATCGCCGACCCCCGGCAGTTCTTTGTATGTTTCAATGCCTGCAGATACCTGCTTCATCGCCGCGTGAGCAAGCTTGAGGGTGACGGCCCCACCTTGCCACGTGTACTGAATTGGAAGAGTCTCCGCGCCTCCGGCACCGTAGTGATATTCGCAGGTGGTAATGCCGATCTGCGTGACCGACGTGACCGCCTGGCCGAGAGCTTTGCTCGCCTCCGCGGTCGTCAGCATGGCGCAGGGCTCCCGCTTGCCGGTATAGGCAGGAGTGTCGCCTCCCATCTCGTGCGAGAACTGGCTGGCGCGCTGCTTCACCCGATAGCCGAGATAGACACAGCTTCCAAGTCCAACTAAACCTACAAAGACGATTACGCCGAGGATTGCGAAAATCATCTTCAGCGCGGTGTTTGAACCGCCTCCCACCGGCGTTGAACTAACCGGAGGACCGGACGCCGGAACATTTTGCCACTCGCTCGAAACTGGATTCGAAACCGGGGTCGAAACTGGAGTCGGCACTGGAGCCGACGGCGCCGCGACCGCAGCTCCGCAGTTCGAACAGAAATGGGTTCCCTCGGCCAGCGGCTTTCCACAGCTCACGCAGAATGCTGCCATGCGATCCTCCTGCTGGTGCGGCGACATTCTGCCTGCACCGGGGCAGAGACGCAACGGCTAATTGCGACTCCCAAAACCTGCTTCTGGAATACGCGCCTCCTACCCGCGCGATACCGACAGTACTTTCCGGTGCTAAACTAAGCTCAACTTATGGCGGAAAACGGTCGGTCCCGTACCTGGCTCTGGGTTGTCATCGGAGGAGGAGCCTTCTTCCTCTTTGTGCTGGCGGTGTTCACGCTGGTGTATTTGGCCATGCACACCGGAGAACAGGCTAGTTCGTTCAACGGTTTCGGCGACAAGATCGGTGTGGTCGATCTCGAGGGTGTGATTCTCGATTCCACCACCGTCGTACAGCAGCTCAAGAAATTTGGGGACGACGATTCCATCAAAGGGATCATTATCAAGGTGAACTCCCCCGGCGGTGGCGTGGCTGCTTCAGAAGAGATTTACCGCGAGGTCAAACGCATCCGCGACGAGAAGAAAAAGCGCATCGTGGCCTCGATCAGTACCGTGGGAGCAAGCGGCGCCTACTACGTTTCTTCCGCCACCAACAAAATTTATGCCGACAATGGCAGCGTCGTCGGTTCAATCGGCGTAATCGCTGAGTGGGTGAATTACGGAGAATTGCTGCGCTGGGCCAAGCTCAAGCAGGAAGTGCTGAAGGTCGGAGAATTCAAAGACACCGGCGATCCTTCGCGAGAAATGACTCCCGCGGAACGCGCGTACATGCAGGGATTGATCGACAACATGTACACGCAATTCGTGAGCGCCGTGGCCGACGGACGTCATGCCAAAGTAGATGACATTAAGTCGATCGCTGACGGCCGCGTCTGGACCGGCGAGCAGGCCTTGGGAATGAAGCTGATCGACCAGATCGCGGACTTCCAGGCGGCAGTCGACGATACGGCTAAGTCACTGAATATTAAGGGTGAACCGGTGTTAGTGCGCCCCGAGAAAGACCGTAAAACCCTGCTCGACCTGCTCTTTGGCGACGTTTCCCAATGGATTCCTACTAAAGAGAAGCTCATGGACCACAGTCTGGGGTTCTACTATCTCTGGAAATAGGCGGTAAACCTCTCCTTCGAGGAAGGTGCTTGAAACAGAACTTGCATAGAACCCCTGAAATTTGAGAAGTTTATGGAGGCCCATTCAGTGGCGGGAGGGTCTGGACACCATAACGCCATCTAAACTTCAGAAAGTAGAACGGAGCAACAGCGTATGACAAAGGCAGATCTCATCGATGAGGTTTCACGGCTGGCCGAGCTGACGCGGAAAGACAGCGAAGTCATTGTCGAGACTATCTTTGACAGCATCGTGCGCTCGTTGCGAGTGGGCGACAAAATCGAGATTCGCGGCTTTGGCAGCTTTCGCACCCGGCAACGCAAACCGCGCGTGGGACGCAATCCCAAGACTGGCGATCGCGTCGAAGTTCCCGCGAAAAAGATTCCTTTCTTCAAGCCCAGCAAGGAGTTGAAAGACCTGGTGAACAACTCGGCAACGGCCGAACAGGCTCCGGCGGCGCAAACTCCTTCCACAACACCACCAGCACAATAGAGAGTTCCGTCTCTATTTCAAAATTAAACACGTTATGTCCAAAGCCTATTTCACGCCCGAAGTGTTTCAGTTTCTTGCTCAACTCAAGCGCAACAACAAACGCGACTGGTTTCTGAAGAATAAAGAGCGCTACGAGACCCTCGCAAAACAGCCCAGCCTGAACTTCATCACTGATTTCCAGTTCCGTCTGCGCGCGGTCAGTCCGTGGATCAAAGTCGATCCCAAGCCGAATGGCGGATCGCTCATGCGGATTTATCGCGACATTCGCTTTTCTGCCAACAAGGCTCCGTACAAGACCAACATCGGGATGCACTTCCCGCACGCCGGCTCGAAAGAGGACGTTCATGGAGCCAGTTACTTTCTGCACGTGGCGCCGGGAGACAGTTTTCTCGCCGGAGGATTCTGGCATCCGGACTCGAAATCGCTAGCCAAAATTCGCGACGCGATCTCTTGGAAGAGCGCCGAATGGAAGAAGGCCACGCGCGGCCTCGAACTCGGCGGAGACAAGTTGAGCCGTCCGCCACGCGGCTATCGCCCCGATCATCCCATGATCGAAGATCTGAAGCGCAAAGACTTCATCGCTTCTATCGAATTCACCGACAAACAGGTCTCAAGCGAGAAGTTCATGGACGACGTTGTTGCGGGATGCAAGAAGTTGAAGCCGTTGGTGGGATTCTTGTCGGAAGCGGCGGGGCTGAGATTTTGAAGCCATCGGCGGAGCCCAACAAGATGCATAGGAATTGGGGGAAGGGCACGACTTCAGTTGTGCCGCCAAGTCTCGAATCCGCTGCGCTTTAGCGCCTGAGGCTTGCTTTTTTCCGTCACGTCGGAATGCCCCTGAGGATGACGTCGGGGGAATAAGAGTCAGCGACTCGCCGGCAGATACAAATCCGCAATCTTCTTCGCCAGACTCGCCGGCACCATGTCGTCGCGATTCGACACAATGATGATCGTCAACCCGCCTTCTGCAAACCTCTGAATCGTCGTGCGGGAGCCCACAGTTTCCCCGTAATGCCACATGCGGGCGTGCCCTTTGTAGGGATTCAGGAACGATCCGAAACCGTAGGCCGCGGAAGTGTTGTCAGGTTCCATGACAGAGTGGTCGGGAACCTGTACTGGCGTCCACGCGGGCTCCATCTCCGCTTCGCTCAACAGCGTGTGGTGCGCCAGCGCGCGATCCCACTTAGCAAGGTCTTCCAGCGAAGAGTACACCCCGCCGTCGCCCAGCGTTGCCGAGGTATCGCTCTGGTCGTTCCGCACCCACGCGCCGTTTCTCATGGTATGGCCGTAGGCACGATTCCTGACTTCATTCTTGCCTTTTTCGTAAGCCACGGTGTTGGTCATCTGCAAAGGAACGAAGACGCGATTATGAAGAAACTCGCCGAACGATTGCCCCGATATCTTCTCTACCACCATGGCTAGCACCACGTATCCCGAATTGCTATAGTCCCAGTGCGTACCTGGAACGAACTTTGTCTTGCTCTGGTGCTTCAGCATATCGAGCACTTCGGCATCGTGAATCTGGCGCAGCTTTTCTTCGGGAATGCCTGGCTGCGGCTGCATCAGGTCTTCGTAGTCGAGGAGGCCGGAAATGTGATTCAGCAAGTTGCGAACGCTGATCGCTTTTCCGTAGGCGGGAAAGTCAGGAAAGATGTCAGTGAGCCGATCGTCGTAGCGCAGTTTGCCGTCGTGCACCAGCAGCATGACGGCCATCGCAGTGAACTGTTTGGTACAAGAAGCCAGCCGGAAATTGGTATGGCCGTCAATCTTCTGCCGCGGGCTCAGGTCGGCTAGGCCATATCCACGCTCGAACACGGCTTCGCCGTTCTTGAGAACCAAGACAGCAGCGCCCGGAGAATTTGGTTTTACGTTCGCAAAGAGGGCGTCGATCTCTCTGGCATGATCCGTATCAGCAGCGTGCGCCGCGAGAGAAATCATCAGAAGCGCCATCAGCCATACGTTTCTCATGATTCCACACATTTATTTTGGCTTGATTCCCGCCACCGCCAGCAACCGTCCCGCTGCCTCTTTTTCTTTGCGATACGAGAACAGCAGATCGGTGCGGCACGACGTGCAGAGCGGCGACGCGCTGATGTGCTTCGCAGGAACTCCGGCGTCGAGCAACTGGCGGCGGTTGGCCTCTGCCAGGTCAAGAAAGATTTTCTTGGGCAGCACGTTTTCGCTGTGCCCGGGCGCGCGCGCGGTCAGGAACAGCAGCGGATAACGTTCGTGAATTTCATCAGACTCTTTGGTCTCATGAAAGAGTTCGCTGGCATAGGCGAATTGCGATTCAAAACGATCGCGCACTTCCTGCCCTACCTGGTAGCAGCAGTTGTGAACTCCAGGCCCAATCGTTGCCTGAATGTCTTTCGGTTGAGTCCCGAAGTGGCGTCTCATCTCCCCGACGCCTTTTTCCACAATGCGCTGCACGGTGCCTCGCCAGCCGGCGTGAAAGACGCCGATCGCACGGCGTTTCGCGTCCACCAGGATGACGGGCAGACAGTCAGCGGTTTGTATGGCGACCAGCAGGCCGGGCGTGCGAGTGATGAGCCCGTCACCTACAAGCTGTCGCTCGGGGACGCCCGTGACGGGATAAATCAGATCGGAATGAATCTGGCGAAGTGTCACCAGAGGCCAGGGTTTGGTTCTCGTGAGTTTCTTGATCAGCGCCGCGCGATTGCGCTCCACCGCGCGCCGCGACGCGCCCTTCGTAACTCCCAGATTGCCCGAAGCGCGAGTCGTGAACCCATGCAGCAGCCACGGAAGCTTTTTTAGCGCGTTCGATTGCAGCAAAGATTGTTTGGCAGGGACCTTGGTCGGCACGAGAATGATAGTACCAAGCTATGCGATTTCGAGCTCTTGAGGCCATGCAGTCCAGCCCAACCGGGCGGTCAGTCGCCGGCGTTCACCGCCGCAACCATCTGGAATCACAATCACTTGTGACCTAGCGCACATTCCGCACGTACCACAAAGACGCACAATCGCCCTGTTACGCCACGCCGGGGGAGTGCCAGGTTGGGCGCAGGGGCTTGGAAGAGCCGAATAAATGAGCGACAATATTTGTTTGCTCCATGGGAGACACTGGTTATTTTTGGCGCGCTGAAAATCGTTCCGCTGGCGCCCAGTTCTTTCCGACTGCCTCATGCCTTCCTGCCCGCGTTCGCCTAGCGCGCGAATGCTGAACGGACGTTCCAAGGTTTTTATTTGTGAGGAGACGCTTTTATGGCAAGTCTTACGGTCGAAGTTGAATCGGCGACAAGTTCCGGAAAAAATCGCGAACTCGCGCAGTGGGTGGAAGACGTCGCGCAGATGTGCCGCCCCGAACGCATTCATTGGTGCGACGGCTCGCACGACGAATATCAGAGAATGCTGCGCCTGATGATTCAGACGGGCATTGCCATTCCCCTGAATGATGCCAAGCGCCCCAACAGCGTGCTGGTTCGCTCGAACCCCGGTGATGTCGCGCGCGTCGAAGACCGCACCTTCATTTGCGCCAAAACGAAAGAAGAAGCCGGCCCCACCAACAATTGGGAAGATCCCGCCAAGATGAAAGAGAAGCTGAAAGGCCTCTATACGGGATCGATGGTCGGCCGCACCATGTATGTGATTCCTTACAGCATGGGCCCGATCGGCTCGCAGATCGCGAAGATCGGCGTCGAGATCACTGACTCGCCTTACGTCGTCGCCAACATGCACATCATGGCCCGCGTGGGAAATCGAGTGCTCGAAGCGTTGGGCGAGACTGGAGAGTTTGTGCGCGGCCTGCATTCCATCGGCGCGCCGCTCGCTCCTAACGAGCAGGACTCTACCTGGCCCTGTAATGCTGATCAAAAATATATTTGCCACTTCCCTGACACGCGCGAGATCTGGTCGTACGGCTCCGGCTACGGCGGCAACGCTCTCCTGGGCAAGAAGTGCCACGCGTTGCGCATCGCATCGGTACAGGCGCGCGATGAAGGCTGGATGGCTGAGCACATGCTCATCCTCAAGCTCACCAACCCTAAGGGCGAGTCCAAGTACATGACGGGGGCATTCCCCTCGGCGTGCGGCAAGACGAATCTGGCGATGCTGGTGCCAACGATTCCAGGATGGAAAGTCGAAACTATCGGTGACGACATTGCCTGGATGAAGTTTGGAAAAGACGGACGCCTCTACGCGATCAATCCGGAGTTCGGATTCTTCGGCGTGGCGCCCGGCACGAGCATGAAATCGAATCCCAATGCCATGCTCACCTCAACCAGCAATTCCATCTTTACCAATTGCGCGATGACGCCCGAAGGCGACATCTGGTGGGAAGGCATGACCGATGAGAAGCCGGCCGAGTTGATCGACTGGCTGCGGCGTCCATGGACCCCACAATCAGGACGCAAAGCGGCGCATCCCAACGCGCGCTTCACCACTCCCGCGAGCCAGTGCCCGGTGATCGCGCCGGAATGGCAAGATCCGCGCGGCGTGCCCATCGATGCCATTCTTTTTGGTGGGCGGCGCGCTGGAATCGTTCCTCTGGTGACCGAATCTTTGAGCTGGCAGCACGGCACCTTTCTCGGCGCCACTGCGAGCAGCGAGACGACCGCTGCAGCTGCGGGCAAAGTCGGACAGTTGCGCCGCGATCCCATGGCGATGCTGCCCTTTTGCGGCTACAACATGGGTGACTACTTCGCTCATTATTTGAAGATTGGCGCGACGCCCGGCGCAAAGTTGCCGCGCATTTATTACGTCAACTGGTTCCGCACCGACGAGAACGGCAAATTCCTGTGGCCTGGATACGGGGAGAACAGCCGCGTGCTGAAGTGGATTTTCGAGCGCTGCGATGGCAAGGTTCATGCCAAAGACACACCGATCGGCCGACTGCCCGAACCGGAAGATCTCGATACGCACGGACTCAACCTGCCGCCCGAGAGTGTCGCCAAACTGTTGAGCGTCGATGTGGATGGCTGGCTCGACGAAGTACCCCTCATTCAGGAACACTTCGCCAAGTTCGGCGATCATCTTCCCGAAGGGTTGAGCCGTGAAGTGGCCGATCTAGAAGCACGCCTGAAGGCGGCGAAGAAGTAAGAACCGTTCGTCATTAACGTTTCGCTGAAAGAGTCCGGAGAATTCCGGGCTCTTTTGTTTTGTTCCGAGAGCCCTCCCTTCGCTTCGGGAAAGGGCGAAGGCCGTCGCCAAATGATTTTTAGGTGAAAAATGGCTTCTGGCGGCATCTAAGTTGTAAATGCAGTTCCAGCAGTCTAAGCCAAGTCTTACCCCGCGCCAGGTGTTTTCCGCATGGGGAAACATTCTGAGCGGCAGGGCTCCCATGCTCTCGATAGAGATCACAAGGGAGTGCCCACTGCACTGTCCCGGATGCTATGCGTATGGCAGTGAGCATCTGGGCGGCAGTACGACCCTCCGCGAGCTTTCCGATTTCCGCGGCGATGCGCTGGTCAAAGGCGTTCTCGGCCTGGTCGCAAAACATCAGCCGCTGCATGTGTCCCTGGTGGGCGGCGAGCCGCTGATCCGTCATCGCGAGCTCAGCCGTATTCTCCCGGCTTTGAGCGAACAAGGGAGATTTTCTCTCGTCGTGACCAGTGCAGTCATTCCGGTCCCCATGGAGTGGATGAAAATCCCCCGTGTGCGCGTCGCGGTGTCAGTAGATGGATTGCCCGAGCACCATAACGTACGGCGTCATCCCGCCACCTACGAGCGCATCCTCGAAAACATCGCCGGGCGCGAAGTGAATGTCCATTGGACGATCACGCGTCCCATGATGGAACGCGAAGGATATCTCGAAGAGTTTGTCGCGTACTGGAATGCGCGGCCGGAAGTGGATCGCATCTGGGTCAGCCTCTATAGTCCGCAAGTGGGAGAAGAGAGCGCGGAAAAACTCACGCTGGCGGATCGCGAGAGGATCGCAGCGACGTTACCCGGGTTGCAGAGACACTATCCCAAACTGCTGATGAACGCTGGCATGGCGAGAGCGTTACTGTCGCCGCCGGCGAATCCGGGCGCGTGCCTGTTTTCGAAGATGTCGAACAACTATTCGGCTGATCTCAAGACGCGCGTTGAGCCTTGCGTCTTCGGAGGCACTCCCGATTGCAGCCAGTGCGGTTGCATGGCGACGACCGGTATCCGCTTCGTAGAAGAGAAGAAGCTGCTGGGACCGCTGAAGGCAGGCCACCTGGTAAATGCCTCGGTCGGGATTGGACTGGCGGTGAACCGATTGCGCGAGAGCGCGGTCACGCCCTCGCGTTGGAAGCCGGAAATCCCGCGCAGTGAAGAATTAGTGCAGATCGAGCAGAGCTCTGGGGACTAGTGGGGACGCACTCACGCCTTCTTCAATTTCCGCACGATCCACACCAGCACCACCGCTCCTAGAATCGCGACGAGCACGTCCGGAATCAGTCCCCCAGAGGAATAGAAACCAAACAGGTTCATGATGAATCCACCAATGACCGCCCCAACGATGCCGAGTACGATATCCATCAGCGCACCGTAGCCCGAGCCCTTCATGATTTTCCCCGTGGCCCATCCGGCGATGAGGCCCACGATAATCACATAGATCAACCAGATCATGACGTCCTCCTAACGAACGCGCTCCTGGACCAAATAGAAGCGTCGGGGCAGATTATTGATCGAAGGGAGTGACTGTCAAGCCTGCGTGCGTGATCTGTGGTTAAATCGAAACATGTTTGCCCGCAAGATTCGCGTCGAATACGAAGACCAGGGAAAGCGCGTTCCCTGCCCGATGAAGTGGCTCGACAGTTTTTCCATGCGCAATTTCACCAATGCTCCCGTGTTCGACAATACGTTGCCGATCGGCGACGGAGTGATGGAAATCGGGACCAAAGTCCCGCTGCCCCAGCTAAAAGAAGCGATGGAAGACTGGTTCCGGCGAAAAAGTTACATCGGGAAGAAGGCGTCGTTGTTCATTGAATGAAGTGAGAAGTCAGTCTGCAAGATGTTGCCTGGGTTCCATTCAAACAATCAAAAATCTGCAATCAAAAATTCCTAGTGCATTCCCCCACCGCCCGTCCCCGGCAAGCCGCGCTTCATAATGAAGGGCAGCGGGGTCAGGACCGCAACAATCAGCGCCAGCACCGAGACCACATCGACATAACCCAGCGTCGTCGCCTGCGCAATGATTTCGCGGTACATCAGAGCGTAAGCCCGATGAGTCGATTCCATGGCATCGATGCCCCGCATGGTCATGGCATGGCTCATACCCGCAATCATGGCGCGGAACTGCGGGTTTCCTGCAGAAGCGTGCGCGACCAGATAGTTCTGATGCTTCTGCGACTGCCGCAGCACAAACGTGATGATGGTCGCGATTCCGATGCTGCCTCCCACGTTGCGCACGAAAGCGTTCATCGACGAGACTTGGTTGTTTTTCTCCTGAGGAATTCCGACGTAGGCCAGCGTGTTCGATGGAATGAAAATGAAGGCCAACCCTAGTGTCTGAAGCGTTCGCAGCAATGCCGCAGTTTGAAAATCAATCCCCAGCGTCATGTGCCGTGACATATAAACCAGCGCGGCGGCAGTCGCGGCAAATCCAATGCACATCATTCCACGCGGGTCGACGCGCGAGACCAGCATCCCGGCGATCGGCATCATCAGCATCATCGCGAAGCCCCCGCCAGCCAGGGCTTCGCCAGCCTGCACCGCGGAATAACCGAGCAAAGTCTGCAGAAATTGCGGGATCAGAACCGTCGTCCCAAACAGCACCGTGCCGAGCACAAACGTAATCGTCATCGCCGCTGCGAAATTGCGCGATTTGAAGAGATGCAGATCGACGATGGGATTGGGATGAAACCACTCCCAGAAAACCCAGATCACCAGCGCGGCCACCGCAATCGCGAAGAAGGTCGCGATCCAGGGCGAACTGAGCCAGTCCGATTGCTGGCCTTTGTCGAGCACAACCTGCAGACACCCCACGCCGAGGGCGACCAACCCCAAACCGATGTAGTCGATTTTGAAAGCCTTGCTCTTGGCGCGTTCGACTTCGAGGTATGGCGGATCTTCCACCATGCGGTAGGTCAAGAAAAGTGACAGCAAACCGACGGGAATGTTGATGTAGAAAATCCAGCGCCAGCTGTAATTATCGGTGATCCATCCGCCAAGCGTCGGACCGATCGCGGGAGCCACCACGACCGCCATTCCATAAACCGCGAAGGCGATGCCGCGCTGTTTGGGCGGAAACGTGTCGGCAAGGATGGCCTGTTCGCTGGGAGCCAGGCCGCCGCCGCCCGCGCCTTGCATGATGCGAAACAGAATCAGCATGCCGAGGCTTGGAGCCAGCCCGCAAAGAAAACTGCTGGCAGTAAACATCGCGACGCACGTCATGTAGAAACGCTTGCGGCCCATGCGGGTGGCGAGCCATGCGCTGATCGGAAGAATAATGGCGTTTGAAACCAGGTAGCTCGTCAGCACCCAGGTCGATTCGTCCTGCCCAGCGGAGAGACCTCCGGCAATGTGCGGCAGCGCGACGTTCGCGATCGACGTGTCGAGCACTTCCATGAACGTGGCCAGCGTCACCGTGAGCGCGATCGCCCAAGGATTGTGGCTGGGACGCCAAGGCATCGCGTCGGAGGGGTTCGGCGGCGCCACGGGAGTCTGTGCTTGTACCACCGACATGGTTTCATTAACATACATACATGTATGTATATTTGTAAAGGTAACGGACCGGACATCAGGACAACTTCTCCGGGAGGGTAGCCATGCCATCCTTGGATTCGGCGACAACTCGCGAGCGCATTCCCCAGGAGGTTCGCACCCAAGACCACGCGGCGGAAGTTGCTGCGCTCGGCGGAACACATCTTCGCCCGCGACGGATTCGAAGCCGCCAGCATTGAAGAGATCGCCGACGCCGCGGGATACTCGCGAGGCGCTTTCTACGCGAACTTCAACAGCAAGGAAGATCTGTTCATGGCCCTGCTCGAGGATTTCGTCCGGCGCCGCATGGCCGACGTGCAAAGCCTGATGGAGATTGCGAAAAGCCCACAAGAACAAGCTCGAGCTCTTGCGCGACTTACTATGCACAGATCGCGAACCAGAAGCAGTGGGTGCTGATCTTTCTGGAATACAAACTGTTCGCCGTGCGCCATCCCAGGGCGCAGATTCGCCTGCAACAACGTTTGCGCGGGCTGCGCGCGGGGGGAGCCGAGATTCTGAAAGGCTCTCTACCGCTCTCGGACATAGAACACCGGTCTCGAGCATCACGGCTGCAGTGGCCATGGGAGCCCTCTCGAACGCCTTGCTGCTCGAGCATCTCGTCGATCCCATCACTCTCCCTTCCTATGACCTTCATGTGCTCTCTGAGCATTTTCTTCGATTCGCTCACCGGCGAGGATCCCCCCAGGGAAGGCGCCGGTAGACCAAACTCTCCTGAGCGTAATTCTTCGGAGCAAACGCAGCGCAGAGCCTGCGTCTCCACGGCCGGCGATCCGCTTTTGGTACGTGCACTAACGGGCAATTGTGGCGAGTTTGCGGTCTGTGTTCTAGTAAACGAAAGTGAGTAGGGCTTGCGCCGGAACGTTCGGTTTTTTTACGGGCTATCGTGCGTCGATCACAGGCAATCTCAGCAAGCGAACGCCCCATCTCTGCCTGCCGCGCTGCCTCGGCGCCTAGCGGTCACGGAGGCGTTTCGCTTCGTCTTTTTCTGACTCTTCTCTTAATGCTGGTCTCAACTTCTCCAGCGTTGGGCGCAAGGCATCCACGTAACGTTGCGTTCAAACCCTGACCCTTACCCTGCCTATCAGAGTTATGCCGGTGTCTGGGGCGATGGAAATTACGCCTACGTCGGTTCCGAGCGCCGCAACGGCGTCCTGATCTATGACATCACCAATCCCGATGCGCCGGTGCTGGCGTCCTATTACGGCGCTACCGGCCCCATCGACATGGAGGACATCAAGGTCGCCAACGGGATTGGATATTTCGCCGACAACATGGGAAGCGGCCTGCACATTGTGGATGTTTCCGATCCCACCAATCCCGTGCTGCTCTCGCAGATCACTTCAGCCAATGGAGGGTTTGACGACACTCACAAAGTCGCTATCTGGCAGAATTTCGTGTTCATCCCGCAAAATCTGGTTTCGCCGGCGCTTATCAAAGTATTCGACGTCTCGAACCCTTCGAACCCCGTATTGAAGACCACGTTCACCGCCACCGATCCGAAGTGGGTCAATGACATCGATATCCAGACCAACACGGCGGGCAAGACCCTGCTGTACACAGCGGGATGGGGCGGCAAATGCGACATCTGGGACATCACTAACATCGCGACGTCAGCACCAATTCTGCTGGGATCATTCAGCGCGGGCGTTGACGGCAGCAGCGCTTCCGCGACAGCGGACGGAAACTATCTCGCCTACTCCACCAAGAACCCCAACGGCACTTCGTTCGTCACCATCTACAACATCGCAACCCCGCCAGCGTGACGGTGGCATCAACGCTGACCATGAGCGCGCTGGGAATCTCCGCGGTCTCGCCGCACGATCCAAAAATCATGGGGAACGCTGCTCTACGTCTCCTGGTACCAGGCGGGCACGCTGATCTTCGATATTACGGATCCCGCCGCCCCGGTCTTCGTCGGCTCTTACGATACCTGGCCGGGAGCGGTGAATCCCGGACAACTCGACGGCGACTGGGGTGTCTATCCCTACCTGGGGCAGGACAAAGTTCTGCTGAGCGACCGCAATACGGGACTTTATGTGGTCGATGCGACGGGAGTGAGTTCGCAGCCTGCGTTGTACAACTTGCTGCTGAATCCCACCACGGTGCTGGCTGGGAGTCCCTCCACTGGAACGGTCTATCTGGTGGGCGTTGCCGGATCGGGCGGTGTCGTGGTAAGCACCTCCAGCGATAACTCGGCGGCGGTGACTCCTGCGAATGTTACCGTGCCCAACCTAGGCACCAGCGCGCCTTTTACCATCACCACCACTGCCGTCAGCAGCACAACCACGGCAACCATCACTGCGTCGTACAGTGGCGCCAGCGACACCGCGATGTTGACCATCACTTCGGTGCCAGACTTTCTGCTAGCGGCCGCACCTACTTCGATGACGCTCTATCCCAATCAGTCTGGGACCGTGAGTGGCACGGTTACGGCGGTGGCGGGATACAGCAACTCCGTCACGCTCAGTTGCATGGGAGCCGCGCCGCAGACTTGTAGTTTTTCTCCGACGACGCTTACTCCGACACCTTCCGGAGTGCCGTTTACGCTGACAGTGGCAAATCCGACATCGGCCACCTTCAACTTCAACTTGCTGGCGACGGGAAGCGATTCGAAGACGACGACGCATGCGGTCCCGCTTACGGTGAATGTGGCGGACTTTCTGCTGGGCGCGCCATCTCCGGCGTCTTTGACTTCCCTGCCGGGTGCGAGTTCTAACTTTTTGATGCAAGTCAGCGCCGCCGGAGCTTTCAACAGCGCGGTCGACCTTTCCTGCAATGCGCCGGCAACGGGGGTGACCTGCGCTTTCGCGCCTTCCGCGAGCGTGAGCCCCACTCCAAGCAATCCTGTGAGCCTGACCACCACGGTTGCGACGACAACATCGACGCCGGTCGGACAATACACGCTCACAGTCTCAGGAAATTCCGTGAACGCGCCGGCGCCGAAGACACAAAACGTGACTCTGAGCATCGTCGACTTCACGCTGGGAGCGCCATCGCCCGGCGCCGTGAGTCTCATTCCCGGAGAGAATATGCAGGTGGCCGCGATAGTGAGTGCGCTGGGAAGCTTTGCCGGTGCCGTCACTCTTTCCTGCAACGCCCCTGCAGCAGGCGTGACCTGCAGTTTCTCGCCGTCGGCGACGGTGAATCCTACTTTGAGTGCGCCAGTCACCGTCACCATCACGGTGGCCACGACCGCCTCCACTCCTGACGGTCAATACAATCTGACGATCTCGGCGAACACTCCGGGAGCGCCGTCGCCCAAGACGCAAACACTGTCTCTGGCGGTGGCCGATTTCACGCTGGGAACGCCTTCGCCAGCGAGCGTCAGCGTTCTGCCGGGCGGCAACTCAACCGTAATGGCGCAGGTGACGGCACTGGGAACTTTCGCGGGCGCAGTGACGCTTTCGTGCAATGCTCCGGCCAGCGGAGTCACGTGCAGCTTTGCCCCTTCCGCCACAGTAAATCCGACCGCCAGCGTGCCGGTAACAGTCATGATCACGGTAGGAACATCAACGGCGACGCCGGGTGGCCAGTACAACCTGACGGTCTCCGCCAGTTCCACGGGAGCGCCCGCACCCAAGACGCAAACCATCGCGGTGGCAGTCATGGATTTCGCGATTACTCCCATGACCCCGGCGCAGACCGTTTCTCCCGGACAGATGGCTTCGTATCCACTCACGATTTCTGGCGTTGGCGGAGCTTTTACTGGCGCAGTGGCGCTGACTTGTTCCGGAACACCCTCACTCAGCACGTGCAGCGTGGCTCCAATCAGTGTCACGCCGGGATCGAGCGGTGCGCCGGCAACATTGACTGTGACCACTAGAGCGCCGATGGCAGCGCTGCGTGGGTCCAACGAGCTGTTTTACGTTTTGTGGCTGCCGATGATCGGGATTGTGCTTCTCAGCGGCAAACGCCAGATTTGTAGGGCGGACACTCTTGTCCGCCCCGCGCGGGCAGGAGTGCCCGCGCTACACGAAAGATTCTTGGGAATTGTTGTGCTCTTGATTCTGCTTCTGTGGCTGCCAGCGTGCGGCGGAGGCAGCCCTGCCCCCAAGCCGGGGACAACGCCCGGAACTTACACGCTCACGATTACTGGCACTTCAGGCTCGCTGAGCCATACGGCGTCGCTCACTCTTACCGTGCAATAGGTTTACGCGGATCGTACACAGAAGTTGCGCTCGTCGTCTTAGCGTCGCTGGAAGGTTTTATTGGCTCCTTCCCGCGACCAACCATCCACAAGCGTCTTTAATTACTGCGCCAGGTAACGTGCTACCGCAAAGTTGTCTACGAAGCCGCCTTGCGACGGAGGTCCGTAGTTCCCGGCGGCAACGATCTTGCCGTCGCTTTGCAGGGTGAGTGCGCCGACAAATGAGATATTGCCCCGTCCGATGGCCGTGGTCACCGTGCCGTTGGAGCCGAAGGTGGTGTCGAGTTTGCCTGCGCTGGTGTAACGCGCCAATGCGAACGATGCCGAACCTAGACTGTTGCCGCCGACTGTACCTGCCTGTCCCGCTACCACAATTTCGCCGTTGGATTGAATCGCCAACGCGAACGCCGAACCGGCGGGGAAAGCGCTTCCAAATCCGGTGATGACGCCACCGCCCTTGCCGAAGGTGGTATCGACTCTTCCGTTGGAGTCATACCGTACCAACCCAAAGCCTGTCCGGTTATTCAGCAGACCGCCCTGAATCTGGAGTTGACTGGTAATCGCGCCGGCAATGACGATCTTGCCATCGCTTTGAATCGCAATGTCCGCCGCTGAGGCCACACAAGCCGCCTGTCCCGAAATCCCGAACGTCGTATCCGGACTGCCATTTGTGTTGTAGCGGGCAATTGCGCTCGCTTGCGAGAAGGGCAGGCTTGGCGACGCAAACAGTTCGGTCGCGGATCCGAAGCCTGTGGCCACCAGGATCTTGCCATCCGATTGCAATGCGATTGCGGTGGCAACGGGATTAGTCAACGGCGCAAGGCCCGCACTGCCGAACGTCGTATCGATCTGACCTGTGCTGGTGTAGCGTCCAATGAGTCCAGCGCCGGTCACCAGGATCTTTCCGTCTGACTGCAAGGCGAGTGCGCTACGGGTAGTGGGCCCCGAATCAAGGGATCTGGAAACCGCGAAGCCGCTGCTGCCGAACGTCGTGTCGACACTGCCATCAGAGTTGAAGCGGCCAACCGCTCCACCCGCGAATCCGGGCGCGAATGCCACGATTTTGCCATCCGGTTGTATGGCGACGGCCACGACAACGCCGAGAATGTTGCCGAAGGTGTTGTTCACGATGCCGCCAGAACCGAAGGTGCTGTCGAGGGTTCCGTTGGTGTTCAGTCGCGCCAGCGCAGCGCCACCCGGGGTGGACCCGCCGAGCACAATCTTGCCATCGCTCTGAATCGCGACCGCAATATCCATCGTCGCGTCGGACTGGGTGTAGTTCGTGGTAAAGATTCCGCCCACGCCAAACGTTGAATCAAGCTGCCCAGCCTGCGCGAGAACCAAGGTGGACGAGCAGATCATAACGGCGCACACGAGGAATCCGAGCCCTCGGCGGCTATAACATGCGAGCACGCGGTTCGAACGGGAATTCTGTTGCCGGCCCGTGGATGGTTTCATAGCTGTTCTCCTCAATTATTGAGATTGAAATTGCCGCCAAGCGCGACGGGAGCCCACAGGGATGTCTTCTTACGAGGTAGCCGAAATGCTTTTAGACAAGTAATCATCGGACTTAGGCGAGTTTGTCAAAAAGATGTCATGTTCTTGTCAAATCTTCCAAAACACTGCGTTACTTCACCGTGCAGGAAATTACGCTTGCTGTCCGATCTTTTTTACGGCCGTCGAAAATTTATACATCGCTCGCCAAGCCCCGCCGTGCCTGAAATCTATAAGCGTCACCCTATCATCCACTTGCGATTCGGCGCAGAGCGGATGGGTTCGGCAAGTGAGATGCATTCGTCAAGATGGGATGCGCTTCGTCAGGCATAGCGTCCACGCCTCAGGCCGGGAACGAGTATCGATATGCACTTCCACATGAAACCACAAACTGTCGCCTACGAAATCAACTGGCGAGGGGTCGCCGGACTGGCTGCCATGGCGCTGGGAAGCGCGTTGGGCTGGATCGCAATCGTCACCGGACTTCGCTCGGTGTTGCGGTGACGGCTGCTGTGATTTCTGAAGGCCAAGGGAACCGGGAGGGCACGACCCGGGTCGTGCCTCGATGGCGCCAATTAGATCTCGGCTTCAGCCGCTGTGGGAACAATCGAACCTCAGAGGCTAAAGCCCATAACAATTAGCTCATTCATGGCACGACTAAAGTCGTACCCTTCCCGATGCCGGTCTCGAACAGGTCCTACAGCAAACGATCACTCACATCGCAAGTGATGGAAGATGCTTCATCGTCTTAACTCTCTACTTGTCGTAGTGCAGCAACGAGAAGACGTCTGAGCCTTTGAGCTTATCTCGCCCATTCAGGAAATCGAGTTCTACCACGAAGCCCAGGCCTGCAATATCCGCACCCAGGGACTTGGCTAACTTCACCGTGGCCGCCGCAGTTCCACCCGTCGCCAGCAGATCATCAACGATGATGACGCGCTGTCCCTTTTGAATCGCGTCTTTGTGAATTTCGAGCGTATTGCTGCCATACTCCAGATCGTATTCAACCTTTGAGGTGGCGGCGGGAAGCTTGCCCGGCTTGCGCACTGGAACGAATCCCGCATTGAGCCGGTAGGCCAGCGCCGGTCCGAAAATAAATCCGCGGGCTTCCATTCCCAGCACCAGGTCGATTTCCTTATCCAGATAGTGTTCCGAGAGCGCATCGATCAGCGTTGCGAAACCGACTTTGTCCTTCAGCAGCGTGGTGATGTCATAGAACAGAATTCCCTTCTTGGGGAAATCCGGCACCTCGCGGATAAGCTTCTTGAGCGGCTCACAATCCAGGTTCGACTTAATCGCCACGGCTTTATTGGTGGACACTTACCACGCTCCTTCGATGCGAAATGTACTTAGACCGGGGACAGGTTGAGCTTCGAATTCCTGGACGTCATCGACCCGCGCGGCACGTGGCCCCTGGCGCAGCTTCGAACGCAATCCCGCAAGCTGCTCACGCGTGCCAATCGCCAACACCTCTACACTGCTGTCGAGGTTGTTGCGCACCCATCCGGAGATGCCCAGCGTACGCGCTTCGCTCTCCACGAACCAGCGGAAACCGACACCCTGCACGCGGCCGCGGACCAGGAATGTGCGAGCTTCGATGGATTTGCCGGCAGAGGTCATTGGGAAATTGTTGATTTTTGATTGTTGATTTTTGAATGAAAACCGAAAAACAGTTCGCAAGCTCCTCATTCAACAATCGAAAATCAACAATCAAAAATCCTGCTTAGGCTCTCGACAAATACGTACCTTCCGCCGTATCGACTTTGATCTTCTCGCCTTCGTTGATAAACGGCGGTACCTGCACCACCAGTCCCGTCTCGGTCTTGGCAGCCTTGGTCACGCTGGAAGCGGTGGCGCTCTTCAAACCCGGCTCGGTCTCGATCACGGTCAGGATTACCGTCTGTGGCAACTCGATGCCGACTGCCTTACCATCGAAGAACTCCACTTTGATCTCGAGGTTTGCGATCAGATAGTCGACCGCATCTCCCAAAACGTCTTTTGACAGGTGAGTTTGTTCGTAGTTGGCCGTGTCCATGAAGTAATAGGCGTCGCCGTCGGCATAAAGGAACTGCATCTCGACTTCGTCAACCGTGATCTTCTCGATGGGATCGGGCGAGCGGAAGCGGTGCTCGAACATGGCTCCGGTGCGCAGATTGCGCAACTTGGCCTGGATGAAGGCGCGCAGGTTGCCGGGCGTGCGATGCTCGACGCTGAACACGGAATGCAGATCATTGTTGTGCTTAATGATCATGCCGGGACGTAGCTGGGTGGCAGGAATAGCCATTGCTGAATGAATCTCCTTTAAGAATTGCGGTGGGGCGCGGAAAGGCGGGCGGGCCACATTTTCCGTCGCGCACAAGGCCTTGAACCCTTTATTTTACACGTAGTTGAACCGCTTTGGGAATCCGGAACTCTGGTGCGTTACCGAAGCATGGCAATTGTTGCCGTCTTGAACCCTTCAGGCAGCTAGAATGGACGAGAGCGAATCCAAGTTTCCCGATTGCTCTTTTCAGAAAGGATTCTTATGTTCACCGACAAAAAAGAAGGCACGTACGAGGCATCCGGACTGGCGGGAACTGCGGTCGCCTGCCTGCTGATCGGCGTCGGCATCGGCACCCTGGTCGGCATGCTCTACGCCCCCAAAGCCGGAAAGCAGATGCGCAAAGATCTTCGCCGCAAACTCGACGACGCCAGAGAAACGCTGGATGACTGGAAAGACCAGGCTCGCGAAGTTGCCGAGGATGCCCTGGAGCGCGGATCGGATCTTGCCGATGATATCCGCGACCGGGTCACTCCACTGGCAAAGAATCTGAGGAGAGGATAGGAATCAGATTCTAAGGTTCGCATCCAACAGCTAAACCGTGACCTCCCCAAACCATTCTTGAGATGGTCAGGGTTAGTGCGAGAACCAACCTTTGATTCTGCCGAAAAATCCGTGATGCTCCTTTTTCGGCGAGGGCGTCGGCGCTGGAGTTACGGTCGGCGCCGGAGGCTCGGGCCGCTGCATATCCGCGACTGGCAACTGCTTGCCTTCCGTGGCGGGCGGCGGGGGCGCAGCGTCTCCGCGAAATACAAACGGTGCTTCCACTTTCACGTGCACATCGTTCGATCCCGTCGCCGGTAGCGGCGCCGTTTCCGACGAGACTGACATTGTTACCTGCGATGGCGGAGTTGCGCGCCGCGGCTTGGGCGCCCGCATTCGCCGTGGGCACTTCAATCTTTTTGCCTTCGTCTTCCGGCCGAGCCAGCCGCATATTGGCCGGCATCATCGACTCATCCACCTGCGGCGCCGACTCGGCTGCTCGCATCACTGGAACTGGTGGCGCAGGACATCCGCAACTCGCCGGCACATCTGTCCCCGGATTCACCAAATTGCCTGCGTGAAACATTACCTGCTCCGACGGCTTCACCTGATAGCTGCCGTCTCCCATCAACTCCGAAACGATGACGGGAGCCGTGTTCCCGGGCAAAGAACGCACGCAGGTGTTTCCTCGCGAGTCGACGCTCATCGCGTACTGAAAGTCTCCGGGGCCGGCCAGCAAAATGCGGAAATCAGGAGTGAGAACCGCATCGGCTGACTGTCCGGATGTGTAATGCGTCTCAATCGCGCCGGTACTCATGCCGAGCATCACATCGCGCTGGTTTTTCGATTGCGTTACCGAAACCGTGGTTCCCGGACAAAGCAGCACTTCGCCGCCACGAGTCAGCTTCAACACTGCCGTAGTCGCGCCCGCAGAGACCGACGAACCGTCGGCCAGCCGGCTTCCCGCCATGATGATCGCGCCGTTTGATCCCGAACTCAGCGGAACCACCGCCGGTTGCACTCCTTGGGTGAAGGCGGGAACCGTCGGAGCCTGCGGCGCTTGCTGCGCAACCGCTGGCTGGTTCAAACGCACCGTCAGAACGCTTCCCACTGTGTTCGAGCTGTATTCGCTCGGCTTCAGCAGGTCCATCACAATGCGCACGGTGGGCGGACGATCCTGAAACTGGTCAAGCCGGATGGCACTGACCTGGGCGCTATTCACATCGATCTTCTTGCTGCGCACCGACATGATGGTATTGGGAAGGTCGATCACAATGCGGTCAGGATTCTGCACTTTCTGAATTTGCGGAACGACGGGACGAGTTGCAGTGACTTCGACGGCAGGGGGCCCGCCCTGGCTGAGGAGAACGCGAACCTTGGTGATCGCCGCGGGAGCCTCGGCAGGAGGTTTCGAAGCAGCTCCGCGCGCCGCAGCCTGCGAAGGGACGAGAATGGCCATCCCGGCCAGCAGAGCGATCAGAGCAAATTTAGGACTAGTTCGCAACCAACACCTATGCCCGAAGAGTAAACCTATAAGAAACGATATCACCGCTCGTGGGGGAGAGAAAGTGACCGAAGGTACTCCGCGGCGGCGACTCGCGGCTCCGATGAGAAATACAGGTTCGAAGGATTCGTATCAGGGTACCACTTCAGGGGTACCGCATGCGCCTGTTCTTGAATCCCCTGTAGGGGCTGTCTTCAGGACGCTTCCGACAGAAACTCGTACTCGTCAATGACTGCCGCCACCGCTACCCGTCCGTCGGAGGCGCCATTGTCCACCCTCACCACTTTGCCCTTGCAACGGACCTTAATACTTTCAGTCAGCGTGATCTCCGGAGGCAAGGTCAGCGTGAATTCGATGGGAGAGCCGGTGGCGATTTCCGAGTCGACGTAGAAGCAGATGCCGCGGGCGCTGACGTCGCGCGTTTGGGCAGTCTTCTCCTGGCCTCCGTTATCACTGTACGTGACCGCGACGGGGAGCCGCAGGGCGAACCTGCGGGTGGCGCGCTTTTCCTGTTGGCTCTCGGCCATGAGCCCTCCGGTACCGCCGTAAGCATGGCGTTTTGCGCGCACACTGTCAAGAACTTGTTTCACCAGACCCGCGATTTTATTGGCTGCGGTGATGTAATCTGGTTACGGTACTCCATGGTTTTCGTCCTCGACAACTACGACTCTTTTACCTACAACCTGGTCCAATACTTGGGCGAAATGGGCGCAGATGTGGTCGTTCGCCGCAACGATCAGGTAACGGTTACCGAAATTGAGGGGATGAAGCCGGAAAGAATTCTCGTGTCGCCTGGGCCATGCACCCCGCAAGAGGCGGGCATCAGCATCGAGTTGATCCGGTATTTCGCTGGGAAGGTGCCTCTTTTGGGAGTGTGCCTGGGACATCAGGCTCTGGGCGCCGCGTTCGGCGGGAAGGTTGTGCGCGCCGGAACCCTGATGCACGGCAAAACCAGTGAGGTGAAGCACGATGGCAAGACAATCTTTCGGGACCTGCCGTCGCCGATGACCGCGACGCGCTACCACTCGCTGGTCGTCTCCGAAAAAGACCTGCCGGGGGAATTGGAGGTCAGCGCTTCGGCCACAGAAAAAGACGGTTCGCGGACCATCATGGGATTGAGGCACAAGAAATTCCCTGTCGAAGGGGTACAGTTTCATCCGGAGAGCGTGTTGACAAGCGAGGGGAAAAAACTGATCAGGAATTTCTTGAATCTGGAATCGAAATAAGTCTAGAGGGTGCCCCGTCCTTGTCGTCGCGGTTTTTGCGACGACAGGGCGGGCTTTTTCCTCACAGCATTAATTGTTCACCCGTCACAGAACCGCTCCAGTCCCGACTCTATGCTGCCCTCATGCCCCGGGGACTTAAACATTTCCAACAAACCGGCCAACTGCACTTCATCACCTTCAGCTGTTACAAGCGTGCTGCGCTCCTTCGAGAACCGGAAGCTCGCAACCTCTTCGAGGAGGATTTGGAGCGCGTGAGGCAATGGTACGAGTTTTATATAACCGGGTACGTGGTGATGCCAGAGCACGTCCACTTACTGATCAGCGAACCCGAACGCGGAAACATGGCGCTCTGTCTGCAAATGCTCAAACAGAACGTGGCCCAGAAATTGAAAGTCGAGCGCGACAAACCCTTTTGGTATCGACGCTACTATGACTTCAACGTCTGGAGTGAGAAAAAGATGATTGAGAAGCTGCGTTACATGCACCGCAACCCCGTCACTCGAGGGCTCGTGGCTCGCCCCGAAGACTGGGCCTGGAGCAGTTTCCGCCATCACCTGACCGGCGTGAAAGGTACGGTTGAGATCGAATCACACTGGACCGCCCGAAGACGAGAGCACCCGGGGATCTTCACACAAATAAGAGTTCGCCAGCATAAGCCCCGCCCTGTCTCTGCAAAAAGCGCAGAGACAAGGACGGGGCACCCTCAAAAGCAGAAATGAATTATGGGTGACTTATCCGCCCCTCGCCCTTTCGACGGCCCTTAGCAGCGCTTGAGCCTTGTTCATCGTCTCCTGAAACTCGGTGGCCGGATCGGAATCGGCCACGATTCCTGCACCCGCCTGCAGGTAGGCGCGCTTCCCTTTCATCAGCATGGTGCGGATGGCGATGCAGGAATCCAGATTTCCGGCGAAATCGGCGTAGAGCACCGAGCCTCCATAGACGCCCCGCCGTACCGGTTCCAGTTCTTCGATGATCTGCATGGCACGCACTTTTGGCGCGCCACTGAGAGTTCCCGCTGGGAAGCAGGCGGCAAACGCATCGAGCGCATCGAGGCCCTCTCGCAACTTCCCTTCTAGCGCCGACACCAGATGCATCACGTGCGAGTAACGCTCCACGTACATCAAGTCACGAACGGTGACTGATCCATATTCGCTGACGCGGCCTAGATCGTTGCGCCCCAGATCGACCAGCATGACGTGTTCGGCGCGTTCTTTTTCGTCATGGAGCATCTCTTCTTCCAGGCGCTGGTCTTCGGCCTGATCGCGTCCGCGAGGATGGGTGCCGGCGATCGGGCGGTACTCAAGCTTGCGTCCCGTCACTCGCACTAGCATTTCAGGGGACGAGCCCAGGACGTGCGTTTCGCCCATGCGCAGAAAATAAAGATAAGGCGAAGGATTTACTGTGCGTAGGGCGCGATAGATATCGAAGGGCTCGACCTCGGGAATAAAATCCACGCGCTGCGAAAGCACCACCTGGAAGATATCTCCCGCCACGATATATTCCTTAGCCCTCGCAACCGCCTTCATGAACTGCTCACGCGTGGTTTCGGCGTGAATTTTCACCTTCTTTTTTCCCCGCTTCACTGCGCGAGAGAACGACGGCGCGCGCTCGAGTTTTTTCTCCAGCGCAGCAATGTCCCGCACCGCCCGATCATACGCGCGCCGCGGGCTTTCGCGCCTCACATCCGCCATCGCAATAATGTGAATCTGGTGGCGCACATGATCGAAAGCCAACAAGCGGTCGAAGAACATCAGGTCACCATCAGGTAACCGCAAATCGTCTTTCGCGTGCTCGCCAATCCGTTCAAGTTTTCGGACGATGTCGTAAGAGAAATAGCCCACTGCCCCACCAGTGAACGGCGGCAACCCGGGGAGGCTCGCAGGACGATGCTCCCGCAGCAATTCCTTTAACAGCTGAAAGACGCTGCCTTGCCGCTTCTCCGCCCGCTTCCCGCGGTAGACGATGACCTCGTCGTCTCGATTCTGGACGCGCATAAAAGGACGCGCCCCCAGGAAGGTATAGCGCCCGACCTGCTCGCCGCGCTCGACCGACTCGAGCAGGAAGGCGTAGGGCTCCTTCGCGGCAACAGCGAGAAAGGCGGAGACGGGCGTCAGCAGGTCCGCGGTCACTGACTTGACCACCGGCACCAGCGTGGCCTCATGAGCCAGGCGAGCAAACTCTTTGTAGTCGGGAAGGGCCATCCGAGCGTTCATTATACGGAGTGGTCCCGGCACTATGGTAACCAGCCAATGAATTGACGAAGCAGTTATGGCTTGGAACAATGGGCACATCGAGTAAGCGGGGTAGCATGCGTATTAAGTTCTGGGGCGTGCGCGGATCAACGCCGACTCCCCAGCCAGAAAACCTGCGCTATGGGGGTAATACCTCCTGCGTCGAAGTACGCCTCGACAACCGTATTTTCATCTTTGACTGCGGCACCGGCCTGCGAACTTTAGGAAATCAGTTGCGGCGCGAGTTCAACGGACATCCGGTTTCCGCGCACGTCTTCGTTTCGCACTTTCACTGGGATCACATTCAAGGCCTGCCATTTTTCGGCCCGCTCTATGAGAAGCGTGAGAGCCGTTTTTGCTTTCACTCTTCAAGCCGTACTCGGAGATTGAAGCGCGTGATGGAAGAGCAGATGGCAGCGCCATACTTCCCTGTCGACATGAGTGAGATGCACGCGCAACATAGCTTCTACGACATTGAACAAGGACGCCTCCCGCTCGGCGATGTCACCGTCGAAGCCATGTGGCTGAATCATCCGCAAGGTTGTCTCGGATTCAGGATCGAGAGCAAAGAGGGCGTAGTGGTCTACGCCACCGACAATGAACCTGGCGACAAGGAGTTCGATAAGAACGTGCGTAAGCTTGCCGCTGGCGCCGATGTGCTCATCTACGATTCGCAATACCTGCCCGAAGAATACGAAGCCCGCAAGCGCGGCTGGGGACACAGCCACTGGCGTGAAGCCATCAACGTGGTGCTCGAAAGCGGAGCCAAGGAACTGATCCTCTATCACCACGATCCCGAGCACGACGACGCCTGCATCGACAAAGTCGTGAAAGAGGCGCGCAATTACTACCCTCGTGTCCGCGCTGCGGCTGAGGGGATGGAAATCACTTTGAGCGGAAAGAAGTAACACCTTCCTTAAATCTGGCGTGAGCCATTCGCGACCCCAACCTTAGAAGCACTGCGCGCCAGATCCCTCGCTTCGCTTCGGGATGACGTCTCTATTTAGAATGGCTGGCGAAATCTTGATACCTTCCTAAGCTCATCGTCATCAAACCCGGCAGCGATACCAAACGGAGAAAGCAATGCCTGATTTGCGAGACATTTGTAAACCGTCGGCGGAAGATGCTGCGGATGCATTCGTTTTATTTGGAGCGATGGGCGACCTGGCCCACAAGAAGACTTTTCCCGCTCTGTACAGCATGGTGCGGCATAACGGATTGGATGTTCCCATCATCGGCGTCGCCCGTGCCGGACGCACCAAAGAGCATCTGCAAGAACGCGCGCGCGACAGCATCAAACAGTTGAAGGGTCCGATCGACGAGGCGGCGCTCAACAAGCTGCTCGGGCTTCTCGAATATGTCGGGGGCGATTACGAAGATCCGAACACATTCACTCTTCTGAAAAAGACTCTGGGCTCGGCGCAGCGCCCGACTCATTACCTGGCGATTCCTCCGATGCTCTTCGTCGACGTCGTGAAGTCGCTGGCGAATGCGTCTTGCTTGAAGGACGCGCGAGTCATTGTCGAAAAGCCTTTCGGACACGATCTAGCCTCGGCGCAGAAATTGAACAAAGAACTGCTCTCAGTCCTGCCCGAGTCGCGCATCTTCCGCATCGATCACTATCTGGGCAAGGAAGCGGTGTTGAATCTTCTCTTCTTCCGCTTCGCCAACAGTTTTCTCGAGCCCATCTGGAACCGCAATTACATCGATAGCGTGCAGATCACCATGGCTGAGAAATTCGGCATCGAGGGCCGCGGCAAGTTCTATGACGACACGGGCGCGATTCGCGACGTGATTCAGAACCACATGATGCAGGTGGTCGCCTTCCTGGCAATGGAGCCGCCGACCGGCCTCTATTGCGAATCGATTCGTGACGAACAGGTCAAAGTGTTTCGTAACATTCCAGCGCTCGATCCCAAGAACCTGGTGCGCGGACAAGTCGAGGGATTTCGCAAGGAGAAGGGCATCGACCCGAATTCGAAGACGGAGACGTATGCAGCTGTGCGTCTGGAAGTCGAATCGTGGCGCTGGGCGGGCGTCCCATTCCTGATTCGGGCAGGCAAGAACATGCCGGTGACTGCGACGGAAGTTCTAGTAAAGCTAAAGAGCGCGCCGCTCAAGTCGCTCGCGGGCAGCGACACCAATGCGTTTCGCTTTCGCCTTGGCCCGGAACTTTCGATTAGCCTGCACGCCGAAGTAAAGAAGCCGGGAGCAGATCTGGTTCCGATGCCGGCGGAGTTGATCGCTATGAAACAAACCACGGCCGACGAAGTGGACGCTTACGAACGGCTGCTCAGCGACGCCATGCACGGCGACCCGATGCTGTTCGTGCGCGAGGATGAAACCGAGGCCGAGTGGGCGATCGTCGATCCGATTCTGGGGGATCGCACGCCGCTTTACGAATACAAGGCGGGAACATGGGGTCCAAAAGAGGCTGATCGTCTAGCAGAAGATGTGGGCGGATGGCACGATCCGCAGGCTTAAGAAATTCCCACCCTGTCGCCGCAAGAGACGCGGCGGCAGGGTGGGTTATTTTTTTGACTCGCTAACGATTGTTCAGCAAGACGCTGACGGAACCTGGCGTGTTGTAGTGGAATGAGCCTGCGACGTTGGCAGTAACGACATCCGCTTTGCCGTCGCCATTTAAGTCTGCTGCAGCGATCGAGGGTACTTCGTTCCCGCCTGTCAGGAGGGTCCTGCTCGTTTGAAAGGTTCCGCTGCCGGTGCCTGCGAGAACGGAGATGGAACCTTGATTAGTGGCCCCATTCGTAGTGCCCCAGTTTCCTACCACCAGATCCAGTTTCCCATCGCCATTCAAATCGGTTGCCAGAATCGCGTCCGGAGAGTCACCGGCCGTGTAGGCAACAGCCGATTGCAGAGTACCGTTGCCATTGCCGAGAAGCACGGCCGCCGTACCGCCAGGGAAGCCCGGGGCGCAGGCATCAGGCCCACAGCTTGCGGTCAGCACATCGATCTTGCCGTCGCCATTCGCATCAGAGAGGGCAACTGAACGGCTGCCATTTCCGCCCGAAGGGTAAGACACGACAGCTTGAAACGTGCCATCACCCTTTCCGAGTAAAACCCCGACCGAACCTTCGATTGGCGTCGAGGTGCCGCAAAGAGCGGAGCACCAGTTCACTGCCACCAGGTCCAGCTTGTGGTCACCATTCATGTCAGCGATGGCTACCCAACTGGCGCCGTTGCCGCCCGATGCATACGTGGTGGCTGGGCCGAAGCCCCCGGTACCGTCGCCAAGCAGAACGCTCACGGAACCGGTGCTGCAAGTCGTGCCGCCGCAACCGTGCGCGATCGCCACATCGAGCTTGTGGTCGCCATTCAGATCAGCGACAGCGACGTCGGAATGATAGATGTCACTTCCACCGGTGTCATAAGTTTGAGCTGACTGAAAGGTTCCGTCGCCGTTGCCGAGCAGAACCGCAAGCACTCCATCAGGCGAGCAGTAGGTACCGGATGAGCAACCGTCAGCCACCAGCAGATCGGGATGGCCGTCGGCGTTCACATCGGCCACCACGATCGCATAAGCGCTGATTCCTCCGGCGTCGTAGGTCACGGCTTTTTGAAAAGTCCCGTCACCGTTACCGAGAAGAACACCTACGGAGCTTTCGGTTCCGAACTGTTCCTGGTTGGCTACCAGCAGATCGGCGATTCCGTCCGCGTTCACATCGGCAATCGCAACCGAGTAGGGGTCGTACCCGCCCGTGGGATATTTCACTGGAGGCAAAAACAGACGAGAGCCCGCAGGCGATGCCGCGGAATTCGACACAAACTGTTGACCGGCATTCGTAACCACTCGCAGCGCATAATTGCCGGCGAGAGGCTGTGTGGCAGAGTCTTGAGACGAGCGGTTGTCTGCGGCTTGGACGAACGAGCACAGAACGAACAACATGAGAGCGGTGTTGAGTGCGGCGATAGTTCTTAGAATGCAAGCCTGGCGGGCCATAGGGAAGCTCCTCGATAGTGGTCTGGATCAGGCTCCGGTCTGCCTATCGAAGATTCAAGGTGAACGTCATAGCCCTCGACTTTCGAGAGACAGCGGCCGAAGCCCGCATAACGTAGCACTGAACCAAGTCACGATCAATGCCAAAATCGGGAAACTCTTGAAAGGATGATGATGATGAGCTTCAAGCATCGTCAAGGTCCCCCGCCCTGTCGCACAAAGCGCGACAACGACGGAGCACCCTGGGATTCATAATTCTAATTTGGTGACAGCTCGAAGATCACGCCGCAGGAAAAATCGCACCCGTTCTTTTGCGTAAGGCCCCCGGCGCTGGTAGTACCGTACAAATTCCCAGAGTTGTCCATGATAAGCGCGTCGTATGGACTCTTGCCATCCATCCGGGTAGGCCCTTTGAAGGGATACACCACGGTCTCGTTGCCCGACGCGTCTATTTTAAACACGGTTCCGCAGCCAGGACCTCCGGAGTCGTAGTGACAAATCTTGTCTCCGCCGGTTCCGGTTACGCCGTAAAGGTTTCCGGCAGCATCTCGAAGCAACGAGCCTTCCGGGAATGATCCATCGGGAACGCCGGCAAAAGCGTGGAGAACGGTTTCGTTTCCTGCCGAATCAACCTTAATAACTGTGCCACATCCCTGGCCCTGATTTAGGTTCTTGCAGCTCAGATCGCCACCAGAAATCGTAATGCCGTAAATATTGCCCGCTGAGTCCAATACAGGAGCGCCAGTAGGCTCCAAGCCGTCGATGCCTCCCTGAAAGTTGTACAAGACCGTGTACACCCCGCGATTGTCGATTTTGAATATCACCCCGCAGAACATGCTTGAGCAGTTACCACCCCAGAACGTCATGCCGTAGAGATTGCCAAACGAGTCTCGAACAATGCCGGCAGGGCCGGCCCCTTCGGGACCAAGAAACGTGTGCAAGATTGTGTAAACGCCAGCTGTATCAAGCTTGTAAACCACGCCGCAACCATACCCCAGGCCGAGACAGCTCAAATTACCTCCGTCACCGGTAGTGCCGTAGAGGTTGCCGGTTGCATCCATCACCAGGCTCGAAGGGTACGAACCATCCGCTCCGCCGGTAAAGCTGTATAGCACCGTCTCATTTCCAGCGCTATCAAGTTTAAAGATGACACCATGGGAAAGACTGCCTCCCTGAGTGGTTGTGCCGTAGAGGTTTCCTGAAGCATCCTGCAACAGGCCGCCGGCTGGAGACTTCCCGTCCGTCCCGCCCGAGAAGTTGTGAAGCACGGTCAACTGCCCCGCAGTATCCAGCTTGAAAACAGTTCCTAGATTGGCCGTTCCGCCCATGAGGGTAGTGCCATAAAGATTTCCCGCCGAATCGAGAAGCAGCGGCGCAACAGAATCACCGCCGTCAGTACCGTCGAATCGATGTAACACTTGATACTTGACAGCTTGCGCCGAAGATAGGCCAGGGACGACCGCCAGTACAGCCATCGCCAGCAGTAATAGATTGCTAAGCAACGAACGCTTCATCCGGACTGGTGAACACTGGGTTTGAGTCTTCATTGCCGTAGCCTCGTCAATTTCTGGCGTCCGAAAATCGCATCTTCGTTTCTGTCTCTTATGGCGTGGAATTGATAAATACTGTCGCGCCTGCGGCGAGCACGACCACATCAGCCACTCCGTCTTGATTCAGATCGGGCGTGGCCACTGCAGTCGGGCACGCAATGTTCAACAGCGAAGGAGCCTGTAGTGTGCCGTTTCCATTGCCAAGGAAGACCAGCAATTGCCCCGTGCTCTGACCGAATTCCACAACCGCGACGTCGAGTTTGCCGTCGCGATTCAGGTCGGCGATGGAAATTCCATAACCATAAGGCTTTAACGGATGCTGGAAGTAATTCCTGAACGTGCCGTCACCATTGCCCAGCAACACAATCAGAGTGTTCTGCGACTGGGAGGAATCGGTAGAGACAACCACGTCCAGTTTGCCATCTCCGTTAAGGTCAGCGGCCGCGAGCGCATAGATGGTATTGCCGAGGTCTAAGGTCATGGCCGGCTGGAACGTGCCGTCGCCATTGCCTAGCAAGGCAGTGAGTAGTGTGGAGTGAAAGGTATCAATTCCCACTAAATCGAGTTTGCCGTCGCCGTTGAAATCCCCAACCACAAATTGGGTCGGCGCTGCGGATCCCGGATTGTAAGGAATTGGGTTTTGGAATGTGCCGTCCCCGTTGCCTAAGAGCACGGACCTTAATGTAATCAAATCCAGGTTGCCGTCGCCATTCACGTCCGCGGCGGCGATAAACGTGGTGCATCCCCCAGCGCTATAAGTCGCAGAGCTGCCGAACGTGCCATCCCCATTGCCTAACATGACGGTTGCAGCAGGGTTCACACAGTTCGCGTTTGATACGCCGACAGCGACATCAACTTTGCCATCATTGTTAAAGTCGCCAGTCACTACCCAGTTCGGAGGCTGGGCTAAAGAGTAATTTCTGGGGCTCTTAAAGGTACCATCACCGTTGCCGGCATAAGTCTGGAGATGGTGGGCCGTCAAAGCGCTGTTGCTGATGGCAGCCATATCGGGGAAATGGTCTCCGTTAAAGTCGGCGAAAGTAAACTGACCGACTTCTAAATAACTGGGGGCGGTGCGAAACTGACCGGCGGACTTCTCTTTAGCGAGAATCACTGCGACGTTGGCGGCGGTTTGATTGGTGACGGCGAGGTCGGGGCGACGGTCGCCATTGAAATCGCCAATTGCGATCGATGAAGGATCCGCACCTCCCGAGTAGTAAGACATTCCGGCCTGAAACGTTCCGTCTCCGACTCCGTAGTACACGCTGATGGCAGTCCCCTGGCGAAGGAAACTGAAGGTGGGGTCCAAAGTCACCAAGTCAGGCTTGCCATCACCATTCAAGTCTCCAACAGCAAGAGGACCTACTCCGGGACCATCAATGGGGCTGTCGAAGGTTCCGTCTCCCTTTCCCAGAAAAATTTGGCCGCCGTCCGTAGCTAGATCGAGGTTGCCATCCTGATTGAAGTCGGCCGCCACCACGAAGCCCTGAGAATATGGACCCAATGAAACCGGACTCTGGAAGGTTCCGTCCCCATTGCCGAACAGGATAGCGAGACTTCCCTGAAATCCGGACAGGTATCTGTTAGCGGCCGCGAGGTCGAGAATTCCGTCACCGTTGAAATCCCCGGCCGCGATATATTGAATGTCTCCACCCGCAGGAGAACTTACGGCGGGTTGCAGGGTACCATCACCATTCCCCAGCAGTACAGCCACACTACCCCTGGTTCTCATGGTGAGATCGGCGTCGGTGGAGGCAACATCCACGTTGCCGTCATTGTTGAAATCGCCAACGATCAGAGACGCTGGAGCGTTCACGATGCCGAAGTCCATATGCGTCTGGAAAGTTCCGTCGCCATTGCCGAGAAGGATGCTGACGTTGTTACTGCTGCTGTTTGCGACGACAAGATCGATCTTTCCGTCTTTATTAAAGTCGCCGAGCGCAACGTAATCGGGGACGCCGCCTGCCGTGTATTCGACTGCCGGCTGGAAGGTTCCATCGCCATTGCCGAGCAGAACCGCCACGAAGCCGGGTACGTGCTTTTGTCCGAAACCCTGATTGACCACGACCAAATCGAGATGTCCGTCGCCGTTGAAGTCGGAAGTGGCCACGCAGACGGTATTGCTGAGACCGTACGTCCCGGTTGGGAAGGTCTTCGCCGTTAGGAACGACGGAGCGCTCGCGGCGCAGGCCGGAATGGTGACAGCGAGAAGGCAGGGCAGAATGCGGCGAAAAAACACGGCGTGGTACCTCCTCCAGGATGGGGGCCAGGACGGATTGGAGGGATGCTACTGCGAACCGTGGTCGGCGACAAGAGGACTTTCTACTCAGGAACGCAGCGGAAAGTGCCCGCCCTGTCGCACAAAACGCGACAAGGACGGGGCACCCTTTAACGTTTATTAGCGGACGCCGCCGGTCGCCAGCAACTGTTCTCCTGTCAGCCACGAAGAGTCGTCAGAGGCAAGAAACACCGCGATAGGTGCAATGTCGTCGACTTTGCCGCTTCGGCCCAGTGGAGCCTGCGCCATTATTTCCTTTTCAAAATCAGAACCGATAATGCCGCTTGTCACTGTGCCTTCGGTCTCGACCACGCCGGGATTGATGGTGTTGACGCGAATCTTTCTCGGTCCTAATTCGCGCGCCAGCACACCAGTGATGGCATCGAGAGCGCCCTTGGTCCCAGTGTAGACAGCGGAGGTCGGCGGCGTGAGACGACTGGCGGCAGAACCAATATTGATGATGCTGGCGCCTTCACCGAGATGCTTGACTGCAGCCTGGGTGGTGAGTAGCGCGCCAAGCACGTTGATGTTGAACATGCGGTGAAACTGCTCTTCGGTGATTGCTTCTATCGGAGCAAACTCATAGACTCCGGAGTTGTTGACGAGGATATCGAGGCGTCCATAATTCTTGATAGCGGCGTCGACGATTCCCTTAGCTTCGGCGGGTTTCGAGACATCTCCGCCAACCGCGACTGCTTTGCCGCCTGCCTTAGTGATGGCCGCGACCACCGCATCGGCTCCTGCTTTGCTGGACGCATAATTGACGACTACGGATGCGCCTTCCTCGGCAAGCGCCTTGGCAATGCCGGCGCCGATTCCTTTCGATGCGCCGGTAACGACTGCTACTTTCCCTTTGAGCTTGTTCATATGGTTCTCCGTTTCATAAATTGATGATGACGTGCACAAATGGAAGCAGAAAAATCAGCGTTGCTTCCGGCGGATTTGTCGGACTAGTTCAGCCACCGTGGTCTGTTCGAGAGTTCTTTCGAAGCTTCCCTGCGCGCGATCAAGAACCGCCCCCATGCAATCCTTGATATTGGCGCTGACCGGACAGCGCTTGTCGATGGCATAGCGATGGATAGCGAATGTCGGCGGCGCCTCACTGGCGCGATAAATATCGAGCAGAGTGATTTGTTTGGGCGGACGCGCCAGCGTGCTAGCGCCATTCTTGCCGCGCGTGGTGATGACCAATCCCGCCTTCGCCAGTTTTGAGAGAGACTTACGCACGAAGCTGGGATCGGCGTTTACGCTTTCCGCGAGCGCGGCAGACCCAATCTCTTCCCCAGGACGAAACCCGAGAGCCGCCATAATGTGAGCCGCCACAGCGAATTGGACGCTGGTTACCGCCATCGTCAGTCTCGCTTATATGTGATGCTCAAGATCACATTTGGATTCAGGCGATGCTCGGCAAATCCATACTCAGCGAGGGGAATCAACGATGGCAAATTATCTCAAGGAAGAAGCAGGAGCTTCCCCGTGGTTTTGCGCGATTGCAGATCGCGGTGGGCTTGCTGAGCGTCTTTCAATGCGTAGGTGTGTTCGCAGCGCACCTTAAGCTTCCCGGAGGCGACCATGTTGAGGACGGCAGCAGCGCGTTTTTCCAAATCTTCGCGAGTGGCGATGTAGTTGATCAGCGTGGGGCGGGTAACGTAGAGCGAACCTTTTTGGGAGAGCTGAATCAGATCAAACGGTGGTACAGCGCCACTCGAGCCTCCGAAGAGAACCATGTATCTACGGGGGCGGAGGACGTTGAGTCCTTTTTCGAAAGTCGTCTTCCCTACCGAATCGTAGACGACGTCAACACCTTTGTTGCCGGTAAGGCGCTTGGTCTCAGCCTCGAAGTCCTGGGTGGCATAGAAAATAATTTCGTCGGCTCCTGCATCGCGCGCAAGTTTGGCTTTCTCTTCCGTTGAAACTGTCCCGATAATGCGTGCGCCGATCTGCTTAGCCATTTGGATGAGCAGCAGGCCGACGCCTCCGGCAGCGGCGTGAACCAAAGCGGTCTCACCTTTCTTCAGAGGATAGGTGTCGTAGACGAGGTAGTGCGCGGTCATGCCCTGCAACATGACTTTTGCTGCATCGTGCTCGCTGACGCCGTCGGGAAGTTTTACCAGGCGATCGGCGGGGACCGCGGCGTATTCGGCGTAGCTTCCCATCACTCCGGTGTAGGCGACGCGGTCGCCGGGCTTCACCGTCTTGACTTCGGTGCCCACCGCGGCAACGGTGCCAGCGCCTTCTTGTCCGGGAGTGAAGGGGAGCGCATAGGGATAGCGTCCTTCCCGATGATAGATGTCGATGAAGTTCACGCCAGAAGCGGCGAGTTTTACGACGGCTTCGTTGGGCTTGGGTTGAGGAGTGGGGACCTCTTTGTATTCGAGGACTTCGGGACCGCCGGTGTGGGAGATTTGGATGGCGTGCATAAGAACAGCTCTCAGCTCTCAGCCCTCAGCTTTCAGCTTTCAGCTTTCAGAAAAATAGTACAGCCGCACTCGGAAAAGTGCGAGTTCGCGAGAATTCCCTGACGCGGTAGCGACACTACAGACAGACGCGGGGTCCCTCGACTGCGTCGATGCTCACTTCGCTCGCATCGACTTCGCTCGGGATGACAGCGAGGGGGAGTGCACTCGGTACTCGGTACTCGGTACTCGGTACTCGGTTACTTCTTGTTTAGCGCCGCGGGCCAGTTGGCGATGATCGACATGGATTGGTTGCCCTGGTCGGAGATGGAATTGAGGAGAACTTTCTTTCCGTCGGCGGAGAGATCGTAGAAGAACTGCTGGAAGGTGACGAGAACCGTCGCGTGAACCTGCGGGGAGCCGAACTCCAGCGATCCATTTTTGTTCGGAGTGACAGAAACCGTGACAAAGGATGAGTTGGCGGCGAAGTAATAGAGCGTCTTGCCGTCGCGGCTCCACTGCGGAGCGATGCCGCTCTCGCGCGACACTTGCCACTTGCCTTCCCCTTTGAGAAAAGGGATGACATAGATCTGCATCTGTCCCGACTCGGTAGAACTGTAGGCGAGAAAGCGACCGTCAGGAGACAAGGATCCAAGCGTGGCGAAGGAATTTCCGCTGTGAGTGACGACGACGAACGGCTTGCGATCACCTTCCAACGGCAAGGCCCACACTTCTTCGCCGTTGGCCATGATGCCTCCGCGACTATAGAGAATGTATTTTCCGTCGTGGGACCAGTCGGTAGGAATGAGGGCGGTGTCATCCTGTAGGAGCAATTCCTCCGCGCCGGTGCCGTCGGCGCGCCTGCGGTAAATCTGATCCTTGCCATCTCGCACGGAACTGTAAGCGATCCAGGTTCCGTCGGGCGACCAGACCGGAGTCGTGTTCTGCACCGGTCCGAAGGTGAGCCGGGTGCGCACCTTGCGGGCTATGTCGTACACCCAGAGGTCGGCGGCACCCACGTCGATGGACAGCGCGATACGGTCATTCTGCGGAGAAATGCGCGCGCTCTGCAGATTTCCCAGATTGCCCGCCAGCACTTCCAGCTGCTTGCCATCGAGGTCGGCCCACACCAACTGCCAGTCACTGCTGCCACCGTTGGCTAGGACCAGCATGCCGGTGTTGGATGCAGAAACATCGGCGTGCCAGGTGCTGAGATCGTCGGCGATATCGTTGGCGAGCACCTGTGGTTCTCCCGAGAGTTTGCCCGAGGAAGGATCGAAGGCCTGGGCCATCAATTGCGACGTGCGTCCGAACAGCAGGTAGCCGTTGGCATAAATCGCGTTGGCTAACGAGCGCATGATGAGGCGGTTCTCTTTGCCATCGAGCGAAGCGAAGTACAACGCATTGTTTTGACTGCGCGAGAGGTCATGGGTGACGGCGAGATAAAGGAAGTGCTTGCCATCGGGCAGAGCATACGGCCAGCGATGCGAGGTGTGCTGACTCTTATCAAGGTGCGTGACCGGGACGGGAGTGCCCCCGCTCGGGCTGATGCGCGAGATGGCTTCTTGCGTGTCAGGGGTGAAGAGGATGTTTCCGTCCGCTCCCCAGGTTCCACCTCGTCCTTGCGGCGCGTCACAAAGAGCGACTGGCAGACCTCCGGTGAGGTCGACGGTCTTGAGTTTGCCTTCGGCAAAGAAGGCAAGGCTGCGGCTGTCGGCACTCCAGAACGGAAACTTGGCGTCGCGGGTGCCCGCTAGGGAATGGGCCTCGAGCTTGTCTACGGGACGAACCCAAAGCAAGGGCGCGCCGTCGGAACCGCCGGCGGAGAATGCGAGATTTGTGCCATCGGGAGAAATGACGGGCGGACCGGCGAAGTCTCCGGTAAGGCGCAACTGAGCTTTCTCCGGACCCTGAACGGACGCGCGGATCACGGGAGATATTGCGGCTGGCCGCAGAAGATATCCGGCAAGTGCAGCGAGGACAGCGGCTGCAAGGATGGCCCCAATCCATCCAAGAGGCTTGCGTCGCACAAGCGGGAGCGTCACCACGGGAATCGAAGTCGAAGACGCACGGCCCTCGCCGATCCACTTGAGTTGCAACTTCACGTCGTGCGCAGTCTGGAAACGTTCCTCGGGATTTTTCTGCAGGCAGTTCTTTACGACATTATCGAGAGCGGGCGGCGCGTTGGGTTGCAGTGCGGTCAGGGGCTCGGGCTCTTTATCGAGGATAGCGGCGAGCACGCTGAGCTGGCTCTTGCCGTCGAAGGCGCGCTTACCGGTAGTCATTTCGTAGAGCACGCAGCCGAAGCTGAAGATGTCGCTGCGGGCGTCGGCGGGTTGTCCCTGCAGCGCTTCGGGAGCCATGTATTGAAATGTGCCGACGACCATGCCTTGCTGAGTGAGCGGCCCGGCAGGCGCGCTTAGCACCGACATGTTCATGGTCGGCGTCGAGGGAGTCATCGACGAGTCGACGCCTTTGCTTTGGAAGACGGAATTCGATTTCGCGAGACCAAAGTCCATGAGCTTGGCTCCAGACTTGGTCAGCATGATGTTGCCCGGCTTGAGATCGCGATGGATGATTCCCTGGCGGTGCGCTTTCTCAAGGGCTTCGGCAATTTCGATGCCGATCTTCAACACCTGATCGAGCGGAAGCGGACCGCGGCCGAGGCGAGCGGCTAACGTCTCGCCCTCTAAATATTCCATCACCAGGAAGTCGACGCCATCCTGGTGCCCGATATCGTGGAGAGTACAGATGTTGGCGTGCTGCAACGACGAGATCGTCTTGGCTTCGCGTTCGAAGCGCTGCTTCAGATCGGGATCGTTCGAAACATGTTGCGGAAGAACTTTAATCGCGACCGTGCGGTCAAGACGGGTGTCGCGGGCGCGATAGACCTCTCCCATGCCTCCGGCACCGAGCGGAGAGAGGATTTCGTAGGGACCGAGTTTAGTGCCGTTGGTGAGAGGCATTTGTGGCGCGGGCCATTATAGCGGGGATTCGGGCTTCCGGCGTCAGGCTTCCCGCGTCGGGGCCGAACCCGGACGCCCGAAGCCCGATGCCTGACGCCCAGCTATTTCAGACCTTCCACGATGTACAGATCGGACAAATCGCGGACGTAGGAATACGCGTAGTACTTGCCGTCGGGGGTGATGTCGTAAGGGCCTACGGAGTAGACTCCGGCGCGATCGCTGGGGACAAATTCCTTCCAAGGCTCTTTCTTGCCGGTGACCGTATCGAAGCTGAAGAGCTTAAAAGGGACCTGGAGTTCGACGGCTCCAACAACGGAACGTCCTGTTTCCGGGCTTTGAGGAAGAAACAATGGCGGAAGGATTTCTTTCCGAGTCTGGGGAGGACCGCCGTCAAAGGGATAAAACGTCGCTTTGTCCCCGTCTCTTGCTACCACGCCATGGGGATCGACGTCGAAACCGAAGTCGACGCCTTCGGGGGTAACCGGTGTCATGGGACCTCCGCTTACGTCCTGAGTGTAAACGCGGGTGCGTTTCCCCGGTTCTCGTCCTAGGATGAGAAAGCGCTTGCCGTTGAGTGTCCAGAACACCAGGTCATAATCGAAGCCGGGCTGAGAAATATTCTTAGTCTCGCCGACTCCGGTGGGCAGAAGCAGCAACTGTTGTGGCCGACCGGGGACGACCGCGGCGAGCCATTTTCCGTCGGGCGAGAGGCCGTAAGGACAGCCTTCGCCGAGACGGATGGCGGGAGAACCGTCGGTGGCGCGCATGTAGGCGGAATACTTCGCGCCGCCACCATCGGATTCCTCGGAAAAATAAATCCATTTCCCGTCGGGCGAGATGCGAGTTAGCGTCGACCAGTCTTGCCAACTCAGGTCAATCTCGCCGGTGTGTCCGGGGAACAGGCCGGCGATCCCACGGCGCCGGTTTTCCTGGGAGAAGAGCACGCGGCCGTCGCGTGAGATATCGAGAAGGCGGATATGTCCAGAACTGGTCCACACCAACCGCTGGTGGCCGTCGAGGGAGACTGCCCAAAGATGGTCGTTTTCCGAGTACCAAATTTCCTTGCCTGAGGGACTCCAGGCCGAGCCGCGAATGTCAGGGTAGTTTCCGCTGAGCGATTTCTTCTTGCCGTCGCGGCCGACGACTGCGACCGAGCCCATGCTGTCCCAACGGATGGGATGATCAATGTAAGCGACCATGCCGCCGTCGGGCGAGACGCGGGGATCGCCAAACCAGCCTTCGCTTTCGGTCAGTGTTTTTCCAATGGGATATTCCAAACGCATGTGGCCCTCTACCATGCGCGCGGCGAGAAGATCATCTCCATTGGGAGCCCAGTCGGCGCCACTGACATTGTCGGACAACTGGCGCGGGGCGCCTCCAGAGAGAGGCACCTGGGCAAGGGTTCCGAAGGCGGCGTTTGAAAAAATAAATTTGTGATCCAGCGAAACCGCGAGATTGCCCTTCGAGGAAACGCTGAGAACGCTGGTGTTTTTGAGGCCGATGTCGCGGGATTGCAGTTCGTCGAGGCGCGTGCTGTAGATGGCAACGGGATCGCCGCCAAAGGCCGCGCTATAAACCACGGTCTGTCCATCGTTCGAGAATCGGCCCTCGACCACGTGGCCGGGACGAAAACTCAGGCGAGTGAACGCGGGCTGGGTGGGTTTGCTGGTAACGCGGCCTGCCCAGAAAGCTGCTCCTGCAGCGAGGAGCAACAATGGAATCGCGATCAGCAGTGGTGCGCGCCAGTGGCTCGCGGTCGATAGCGCGGAAACTTTGGCGGCAGCAGACGAAGTCGACGGGGAGGATAAATTCTCAAGATCGAAAGCAAGATCGCGGGCAGACTGAAAGCGCATCCCCGGCTCTTTTTCCAGACAATGCCGCACAACGCGCTCGACGCCTGGAGAAATCTGGCTGCCGCTCTCGCTCAGTTCCTGTGGCTCTTCTTTCAGGATAGCGTTCATGGTTTCGACTTTCGATCCGCCTTTGAACGCGCGCTTGCCGGAAATCATCTCGTAGAGGATGGCGCCGAAGCTGAAGATGTCAGAGCGGTGATCGACGGTGAGTCCACGCACCTGCTCCGGCGACATGTAGCCGACCGTCCCGAGCACGGTGCCGGGCGTAGTCGGATTCGCGCCGGTCATGGTGGCGCTTTCTTCGGAGACAGATTGCTTGGCGAGGCCGAAGTCGAGAATCTTTACCCGTCCATCTTTGGTGACGAAGATGTTCTCAGGCTTGAGATCGCGGTGAACGATTCCCTTTTCGTGGGCGGCGGCGAGGCCTTTCGCCATCTCGACGGCGTACTCGGTGACGCGACGAAGAGGAAGTGGGCCACCGTCGAGCTTCTCGCGCAGAGTTTGCCCTTCGAGGAACTCTGAGACCAAATAGCGAATGTCGCCTTGCGCGCCGATGTCGTGGATGGCGAGCACGTTGGGATGGTTGAGCGTGCTAAGGACGCGGGCTTCGTGTTCGAAGCGCTGCAGGCGGTCGGCGTCGCTGGCGAAATTCGCTGGAAGAATCTTGATGGCGACGACGCGGTCGAGCCGCGTGTCGCGGGCGCGGTAGACCTCACCCATGCCTCCCGCACCGATGGGCGAGAGGATTTCGTAAGGACCGAGTTTAGTGCCGGAGGCGAGAGGCATGGCGCGGCGCAATTATAACGGGGATTCAGGCATCGGGCGTCAGCCTCCGGGCTTTGGTGTTAAATCCTACAACCATCTGCGGCTAGGTCTTTCAATCGACAATCGACAATTCAGAATTGCCCCCGAGATTTCTAAGACTAGAGCCCAAAGCCTACTTGGCGGCCTGGAATGACACCGACTGGCGTTGCGAGACGCGTTTCACGATTTCGTTGGCGAGGTTGTTGAGCGGGCATACGAGGTCGGCGAGTCCGGCGGCGACAACTGCGCCTGGCATCCCCCAAACTACGGAAGAGGCTTCGTCCTGCACAAAGATTTCGCCGCCTGCGTTGCGGATCGTTGTCGCTCCGAGTGTGCCGTCGGAACCCATTCCGGTCATTACGACGGCGAGGGCGTTCGGCCCGAATACGTTGGCCACGGAGCGAAAAAGAACGTCGACGGCGGGCCGGCAGGAATTCTCCGGAGCATTCTGATTCAACTCGAGTACGGCTGCGCCTTCTTTCTTTGCAATGGTCATGTGCCATCCACCGGGAGCGACCCAGACATGGCCAGCGGCCAGTGATTGACCCGATATTCCTTCGTGCACATCCAGAGGAGAGCAGGCGTTTAGCCGTTCGGAGAGCAGCTTCGTAAACAGCGGCGGCATGTGTTGGACGAGCACAACGGGCACGGGGAAATCGGCAGGGAGTCGGGGCACGACTTCGGCAAGCGCGTTGGGGCCTCCGGTAGAAGTTCCGATGGCAAGAATGTCGATGCGGCGGTGAACCGGCGCACGCTTTGCTAAAGGAAGAGCGGCGTTTGTGACGCGTGTTAGTAGCGGCGCGGGACGTAGCCCCAGAATCTTCGGCACCAGTTCGCGGCGAATCTGGTCGGTGGCGGCGAGCAATCCGTCGCCGCTAGTGGGCTTGGTGGCGTAGTCGGTGGCGCCGAGCGCGAGCGCATCGAGCGTTGCCTTCCCTCCGCGCTCGGTCAGGGTGCTGAACATGATGACGGGGAGTTTGGGGTAGCGCTTGCGGATCTCCGTTAGAGTTTCGAGACCATTGCGGCCGGGCATTTCGATGTCGAGGGTGATGACGTCGGGCTTGATCTGATCGAGCTTCGCCAGCGCGAGGTCGCCGCTGGCGGCGGTTCCAGCAACTTCGGTGGCGGGATGAGCGCTCAACACGTCGCTCAAAACTTTGCGGACGATGACGGAGTCGTCGACGATCAGGACACGGACACGCTTTTCGGGAGGCATATTGGATTCCGACTGAGACAAGCTGGAGAGGCCGCGCCCCGCGGCCTTTGCCGACAGGACGCAGCTCCCCCAAATCGAAGCGCGCTAGTAGCCGGCAGCGGCACTACGCGCCTTAGGTTGCGCCGATCCCAGATGATCCTTGCCATCGGAGATCTTGAATTGGCCGACCAAAGCCCGCATCTGCGCTGACATCTCTGCCAGGTGCTCGGTAGCCTTCTGCGATTCGGCTACACTCTGCGACGTGTTGTGCGCAGCTTCGGCCACACCCGCGATGTTGCCTGAGATCTCCGACGCTCCCTTGGCCGCTTCACCCACGTTGCGCGACATCTCCGTCGTCGTCGCGCTCTGTTCCTCGACCGCCGTCGCGATCACCCCCGAGATGTGATTGATTTTGTCGATCACTTCGCGGATGCGTCCGATGGCGTCGACTGCGCCGGTGGTGTTCTGCTGCATGACGGAAATCTTCTCTCCTATATCTTCCGTCGCTTTGGCGGTCTGTTTAGCGAGTTCCTTGACTTCATTGGCCACAACCGCGAAACCCTTGCCGGCTTCCCCGGCGCGGGCAGCTTCGATGGTGGCATTGAGTGCGAGCAGATTGGTCTGTTGCGCGATCGAGGTGATGACTTCGATCACTTTTCCAATCTCGGCGCTGGCTTCGCCCAGCTTGCCGACCGTGACATTGGTCGCGTCAGCGGTGCGAACGGCTTCGCCCGCTACATTGGCGGCTTCCATGGCGTTCTTGGAGATTTCGTTGATGGTGGCGCTCATCTCCTCGGAGCCGGTGGCGAGAGTCTGCAAGTTCGTATTGACGTGCTGACCTGCCTCGGCGACAACCTGTGCCTGTGCCGAAGTCTCTTCGGAGTTAGCGGTGATCTGGTGGCTATTGGCGGAGAGTTCTTCGCTGGCGCTGGCCACATGCTGCGCATTCTCGGCGATGGCGCCGATCATGCCACGCAGCTTCGCCACAAACTCATTGAAATAGCCGGCGACCTCGGCGACTTCATCTTTACCGACGGCAGGGATGGTTTTGGTGAGATCGCCTTCGCCCTGGGAAATGTCTTTCAACATGAAAGCGATGTTGCCCAGAGGCTTGGAAATACTTTGACCGATGACATACCCGGCGAAAATGATGAAGGCGACGGCCGCCGCAGCGATCGAGAACATCCACCAGGTGCGGGATTTGACGGTGGCGGTCGCCAGTTCCTCGTCGACATGGTTTTGTTCATTCTCCGCCTTCAGCAATTGGTCGATGGCGGCACTGTTGCGCGCGCCGATAGATCCCAATTGGTTCCGCACTTCTTCTGCCCGTTTCATGTCGCCTTTGCGGAGCGCCGGTACTAGTTCCTGTTCGAGAATGTCGAAATACTGCTCAGCGGTCTGGTGAATATCTCCTTGCAGCGCGTCTTTTAATGAGCCCTCGGGGAGCGCCTTCACGTCAGGTTCATAGGCTTTTTCGAAATCTCTGCGGCCTTGCAGCAAGCCGTTCGCGAGGTCTTGACGCTTGGCGGGATCCGGTTCGTTGAGTGCGATATAGACCTTCAACCTTACGGGCATCAGACTGACGTCCGGAGGGGCAGTATCGGTGGCCAGATCTTGTTCCGTCATGATTTTTTCATAGAGAGCGCCGTTGATTTCTACCACCCGCAAAGTGGAGAAAGCCACCCAAGCAAACGCTCCGAGCGCCAGGACGGCCATGCCGATCAGCAACCGCAACTTCCAGGTAATACGCAACTGACTCAAGCCCCACATGTCGTATCTCCTATGACAGCTAAACGGGATTTGAAATTCGTTCGCCGGCCTTACAAACCTTGTCGGTGTCGAGCACGTGCAGCAGCTGCTTCTCGAGCTTGTGCACGCCGAGAATCACCTCGCGTACTCCGGCGCTCAGGGTTTCGGGCGGCCGCTCGAAGCTTTCTTCGTCCACTTCGACTACGTCTCCGATGTCGTCGACCAGCAAGCTGAGCGCTCCTTCCACCGTGCGCACCACCACACACATGGGGGGCCGTGGATCGGGGCGGAGTGGCAAGTCAAGGCGGCGGCGCAGATCGAGCGCCGCGACAATCTGGCCGCGCAGGTTCATGAGCCCGCTCACTTCGACGGGGGCCAGCGGCACTTCGGTGAGTTCCACCTCGCGCATCACTTCCTGAATGCATTGGGATTCCACCCCGAACAACAGCTTGTCGAGGTAAAACGTGCAGAACTGGCGCGCGGCTGACATGATTCTGTGACCTGCCTTTTCCGGTTCCAATTAAGTTGATCGGCGAAGCGGTAGCATCGCTTTAGTACGAAACTGCTCTCCCCAGGCTTGCGTCTGTCCGGCGACGCTCAAAAGGAGATGTCCAAACGGGGAGTGAACACCGCCACGTCGTCATTCGTTCGCAGTCCGGCGGGATGGTGCAGGAATTGCACATCGGGAACGAGGGAAATGTAGCGCGAGAAAGCCAGTTTGTAGTATCCCTCGGCAACCAGCTCGCCTTGATAGTCGAAACCGGCGGCGGGCTGAGGAGAGAACTTCGCCCAGGTGGCGGCGAAACCAAGTCCGTCGTGAGGCCGCGATGCCAGTGGAGCTTGCCACACCGCGCCTCCGCCCAGATGTTGGGTGAACGGGCTGACAGTGCCGCTGGTGCGTGCAAACTGCACGAAAGTAGACACAGTTTGATCGCGATCGCCGCTCTTGCTTCTCCACAGGCCTTGCTCCATCACCGTGTAAAAACCTTGACTCACGGAGGAGGAGCTCCCGTCGTAGCAAGTCATTGCGCCGTCGAGCCGCCAGTAGCCCGCGCTGAAGTGGCCGGGCAGTTCGCGGTCTCCTATGCTCCAGTGCCGCCGCGGCTCGGCGAACGACATAGTTCCCATCGCGTTTTGAAACGTGCCCAGGCTGATGCCGTAGCCCCGCGGCCCAGTCAGTGAAACCACGGCGCCCGGCTTGGGCTCAGGGTACGTCGGGAAGGTTAGAATCGTGGGGCTGAATCCCATGGAGGAGTTTAGAAAGTCGCCCGCGTTTTCGACGGTCGCGAACTCGGTGTTGGCGTCGATTTTGCCACCCTTGATGCGGACTTTGCCAGCCATCCACTTCTGCTCAAACCACATTTCATAGAGCGTGGTGCGGGAGGCGGCATCGATGTTGGAATAAATCTGCGCGGCGGCGTCGTCGCTCCAGCCGAATTCATCGATATGTTGTTTCAGGCGGATGAAACCCGTACCACCCTCCCAGCCCAGGCTTTTCTCGCTGTCGACAGTGGCCGACAAGTCGAACGAGTAGCGTCCGAAACCGTAGGCCGGGTCATGTCCAGCATCCAGGTCCTTTGACCAGTCGTGGACAAACTGTCCGTGAAATCTGATGCCGCGCTGCTGGAAAAGCTGGAGGGTCTGGCGCGAGATCGAAAGCAGATCACCGGAAGGATCGATGCCCGCACCTCTTTCGCTGGAAGCAGGAACATCCTGGGCTAGAGCGGAGGAGAACATCATCAAACACAGAAGAGCAGCGGCCGGGCGAAATTTCAGAGAGAACAAGGTTCACCTGTGTAGGGCTGCTGAAGGAGAACAGCCACTTATCAGGCGAAATCGGCGAGGGCAGGGAGAGCATCACCTCCCCGAAGTAATTTCTTAATCGTTGCTCATGAGGTCGCGTCCCTCAGCGGGACAGTTTCGATTTGGCGCTCAACTGGCGTGCGCTGCGGGGCCAGCGAATCGGATTCCCTCTGCCCGGCGCGGAGGATGGCCGGGACGTCCAGCAATTCGGTAACATGCTCCGCGACTACGGCGGAGTAGAGAACTCCAGCGCGAGTTGCCGGCGACTTAACCTCCGCGGCAGCTTCGACGATGTCGAGAATCTGAGTGACGACCAGTCCGAAGGTGTGCGCCTGGTGAGTGAGTACCAGCACTTGCGCGGGATGCTCTCCCGGAAATGGTGCTTCCGTTGCTTTGATGGCCTCACGCCGTTCTTCGAGCACATCGCCGATGCGGATGAGGGGAAGAATCTGGCCGCGGTATTGCGCGACCCACTGCTTCCCCGAGCGTTCAATTTGGTCGGGATGAAATTCCTCGAGCCGGGCAAGCGCGCTGAGGGGCAAAGCCATGCGCGATCCGCTGGTGCCGGCAAACAGAACCAGTTTCTGTTTCTGATTCGATTGCTCGTGGGTTGCAACCTCGGCTTCGCTGGCGGCGCGATCGCGGCTTTCCGAACTGACGTTGGCATTGAGCGCCAGACCGGGGATATCGAGGATGAGCGCCAGCTTGCCGTCGCCCATGATGGTCACGCCCGCATAGGCGCGGATGCCTTTCAGATGCTCGCTCAGGGGTTTCACCACGATTTCTTCGGTGTCATGCACCTGATCAACGATCAATCCGAAACAACGGCTGTCGACCTGGAGTACGACGATGTTGATGGCTTTGCCGTTTTCCCCAAGACGTTCGCCAGAATCACCCAGTCGTAATTCTTTCCGCAGTTCGACCAGAGGCAGCAAGCGTCCGCGCAGACGATAGACCGGAGCGCCGTGAACCCACTCGATACCCGTACGAACCGATTCTCCGTCGAGCCGAACCAGTTCCACCAGATTCATCTGCGGAATGGCAAAGCCTTTTCCGCCACACTGGGCGATCAGGGCCGGCACGATCGCCAGGGTGAGAGGAACACGAAGTTTGAAGGTCGTGCCTTCGCCGGGACGGCTGAGCACTTCGACTGATCCGCCGACACGTTCGATGTTGGTCTTAACCACGTCCATGCCGACACCGCGTCCGCTGACGCTGGTGACCTTTTCTGCAGTCGAAACGCCGGGCAGGAAGATCAGGTTCAGCAATTCGGCGGGGCTCATACGCGCCGCCTGTTCGGTCGAAATCGCGCCCCGCTCGATCGACTTGGCGCGAATTCTGTCGACGTCAATGCCGGCGCCGTCTTCGGAAATCTCAACCGTGACCTGTCCTCCTTCATGCAGCGCGCGCAGTCGCAACAGCCCTTCGGAATGCTTACCCTTGGCCACTCGGTACTCGGGCTTCTCGATGCCGTGGTCAATGGCATTGCGGACCAGGTGCGTGAGCGGGTCGTTGATGGCTTCGATGAGGGTGCGATCGAGTTCCGTCTCTCCGCCTTCGACTTCGACGCGCACCTGCTTGCCACAGGAAACACTGACATCGCGCACCAGCCTCGGAACTTTATCGAACAGCTTGCTAATGGGCTGCATGCGGGTCTTCATGACGCCTTCCCGCAATTCCGTAGTCACCTGGCTCAATCTTTGCAAAGTGCCGAGGAGGATTGAGTCGTTCTGCTGGGCCGAGAATTTCAGGATCTGATTGCGGGCTAGAACCAGTTCGCCGACCAGATTCATCAAGCGGTCGAGTAAGGTGACATTCACGCGAACGCTGGCCTCGGCGTTCGCGGCACGACCTTTGGTTTCGTTCAGAAGGGCCATCGCCTCCTGAATGTGCTGTTCAGTGGCCGCTCCGGAACTGACCAGGATTTCCCCCAGGGGCCGGGAGTCGCCAGCCTCCTGTTTTTCGATCGCCCGCGTCAGTTCTTCTCCCTTCACCCAGTTGTGCTCCACCAGCACCGAACCCAGGCGTTCAGATTCGGGATGTTTCTTTTTTGCGGCCGGTTCCGGCGGAATTGGCTCCAGCTTCGAGGCTGGAACCGGCGGAGCTTCTTTTTTTTCGCGAACGAGTTGCGGCTCCTCGGGCACCGGGACGATGCGCATCTCAGCCGCAGGTCGTTGCGCCTGCTTCAAGCCCTCGATCAAAGCAGTGTAGTCGCCGTCGCCATCGGCGCCTGAGTTCGCAATCTCTCCCAGCATGGCGCGGATTGCGTCGACCATTTCTAGGAGAACACTGGTGATGGCGGGCGTCAGTGCCAGTTCGCCGTCGCGCATCTTGCTGAGAACGTTTTCACCCGCATGAGCAACTTTCCCCAGTTTCTCGAAGCCTAGGAATCCGCAGGTCCCCTTGATGGTGTGAATCGCGCGGAAGATGCTGGCCAGCAATTCCGCCGAACCAGGGTCGACTTCCAACTTCACCAGTTCGCTGTCCATGCGTTCCAGGCCTTCGTTGCTTTCGGCGAGAAATTCTTTGATCAGATCGTCCACGTGGGAAACTCCCGCGCAAGCCCGCTGAGAACGCAGGACTGGCGTCAATGGCTTCATCGGACGGGGAGCCCTGTGCCTTTAGAGGTGGGAGGCTTGGCGGACCCCCCGGGGGGACGGTCCGAAAGCAGTTGCACAGAAGGTAATGCAGCGGGTAACATGCCCAGCCTGTTCTAAAGTAACTGCGGCTAACCCTGTTCCCGATTGACCCATCAAATTAGGGAATAGTAGGATTTTGTATCCCGTCTTGGCCTGGGAGATCCAAGAGTAGGCGACGCTAAGCTGCTGATAATTATGAGGATTGGGAAACTCACCCTCTGGAATGGGCCGCTTGCCGCCATGCTTTTGGCGGGGACAGCTTGCCAGACCGCCCAGCATCCAGCCGCTCTTCTGCCGGCTAGCCAAGCACATGCCCCGGCGCTGGTCGCGAATGCCGCTCCTCAGACGCCCGCTTCGACAGTTCCTCCCAAACCGGCTCAGCCGCAAACCGTGCAGCCGGAACTTCGTCCCGACCCGGTCGCGGATCTGATCGCAAAGGTCGACAAGGAATATCAGACCGGGCAAGAGAACTACAAAGCCGGACATCTGGAAGCAGCAAAGCAGAATTTCGATCATGCCTTCGACATGCTTTTGAGCGGCCCCGTGGACGTTCGCTCCGACGACCGCCTGCAGAAGGAATTTGATCGCCTGCTGGACGGCGTGAATGGCATGGAGTTGGCCGCCCTCGAGCAAGGAGACGGTTTCACCGAGCAAAAGTCGGAACCCGCGCCGATCGACGAAGCCAACGAAGTGACGTTCCCAGCCGATCCCAGCATCAAGGCGAAAGCCGAAGCCGAAGTGAAGGAGACGCACTCTGACCTGCCATTGATGTTGACCGATCCGGTGGTGGGATATATCAATTATTTCTCCACCCGTGGACGAGGCACGATTGAGCGCGCCCTGGTGCGGAGTGGCCGCTACCAGGAGATGATCCATCGCGTTCTGAAGCAGGAAGGCGTTCCGCAGGATCTGATTTATCTGGCACAAGCCGAGTCCGGATTCCACCCTTTAGCTCTTTCCCGTGCTGGCGCGCGTGGCATGTGGCAGTTCATGGGCAGCCGTGCCAAGGGTTATGGCTTAGAGCGCGACTGGTGGGTGGATGACCGCCAGGACCCTGAGAAGTCGACTCGCGCCGCCGCCCACCACCTGAAAGATCTCTATAACCAGTTTGGCGACTGGTATCTGGCCATGGCGGCGTACAACTCGGGCCCCGGCACAGTGCAGCAAGCGGTGAAGCGCACGGGATATGCGGACTTTTGGGAACTCTATAAGCGGAACGTGCTCCCCAAAGAGACTCGCAATTACGTCCCCATTATTGTGGCCGTGACCATCATGGCCAAGAATCCGGCGCAATACGGGCTGGACAAGATTGTTAGCGACAAGCCAATTCCGTATGACACCGTGAAGATCGACTATCCTGTGGACCTTCGACTGGTAGCGGAATGCGTCGACGCAACCGCTGAAGACCTGCAGGACTTGAATCCCAGTCTTTTGCGGCTAACCACTCCCAAAGATCAGGAATTTGAACTGCACCTCCCTACCGGAACGAGCGACCGTTATCAGACTTCGATCGCAGCCATCCCTGCGGGGATGCGGGTTTGGTGGCGTTACCATAAGGTTGCACCCGGCGAGAGTCTGGCTTCGATTGCCCGCAGTTACCACACCACTCCGCAGACGATCTCTCAGGCTAACAACCTTGAAGATGAAGACCTGCAACCGGATAGCAAGTTGATCATCCCGGTGGCTCCGGGCAAGCATCCGGCGGGCGAAGAGGCGCAGAATTATGCGCGCATGATCACGCGCTACAAAGTGCGCAAAGGAGATACGGTGCAGCGAGTGGCTGACAATTTTGGCGTGTCTCCGGTGATGGTGCGCCGCTGGAACCACCTTAAAGGCGACAGCGTGCAGGGCCACAGGGTGTTGTACATCCACCTTCCGGTGACGCCCAACGCCTCGGAAACAGCCCACATGGCGTCTTCCAAATCCAAGTCAAAAAAGCACTTAGCCGACAACAGCAAGGCTGCGGTTTCGCGCCACAAAGTGCAGCCCGGTGAAACTCTCTACTCGATTGCCAATACCCACCACACCACGGTGGCCGCCTTGAAACGGGATAACGGAAATCTGGCCGTGCTCCGGCCAGGCATGATTCTGGTTATTCACGACGTGCAATAACCGTTCTCAGTTCTCGGTTCTCAGTTCCCGGAAGAGCCCAAAACGGTCTCCAGTTTTTCTGAGAACTGAGAACTGGCAACTGAGTACTGTAGTTCGGTGTAAGATGCCAGTCGAGTGTCGTGATGACGTTACTGCCGCGAGAAAAGTGCTGTGCTATAATCGCGGCCCGTTCGCCAAAACAAGGCCGTTTTTTCAGTTGTCTTTTTATTCTCTAGCGCACACAAGCGCAGCGCCCGGCGCCGCCGGAACTTCAGCAGGAGGAGAAATGAGCTTCGACGAAACCCTCTATGGACGTGATGACGAAATGGATGAGTACGGTGATAGCAGCGCCTTCGGCGACTCGCTAGAAGAAGATTACGAAGAAGAAGAAGAGGAAGAAGAAGCCGAGTTACCGGGGATGGCAGAGCCAGAACCGGAACCTGTCGCTTCTATTCCTGCGACGCCGGCGCCCACCCGCACCAGCGGCGGAGGTGGCGGATCGAAACCCAAACCTAAAAAGGTAGCGAAGAAAGCAGCTCCCAAGAAAGCGGCGAAAAAAGCTGCACCGAAGAAAGCCGCCAAGAAGAAGCCGGCCAAGAAAAAAGCCAGCAAGAAAGCGGCGCCGAAAAAAGCCGCCAAAAAGAAGCCCGCGAAGAAGGCCAAAGCGAAGAAGCGCCACTAGGCTTTCGCGTATGTTTGCTGAGTGTAAGCCGAGAGTTCAGAGCCGCAGCCCTGTGCTGCGGCTTTTTCTTTCCCGCGAAATCTACTTCTTTGCGCCCACCGCTCCCAGGCATTGCCCGTACAACTCCAACAGATGTCCCGCATATTCTTCGGGCTTGCTGGCCGAACCGCTGCCTTGAAAGCCGACACCGGAAGAAGTGGTTCGCCCATAACCGGTAGTCATGGCAATGAACTTCATAAGATCGAGGGCAATATCTTCGTTGCGGCGGGAACCGAGAGGGAGATTCGCAATATCGTTCATGAGTGCCTCCAGAAACTAGTTTCCTCGAAAATCTAAGAAGGCGCAAACCCGACAATTCACCACAGAGACACAGAGACACAGAGTCACAGAGAAAACCAAATCAGGGAAAGGCCCAAAGCGGTTAGATCACCGTCCACGACAGCGGACGGCAATAGCGAAGAGATTTTTCTATTGCTGGTTTTCTCCGCGACTCTGTGTCTTTGTGGTGAAAACGGTTTTACCGTTCTACGCCGCTAGCTTCTTCTTTTACCGTCTTGAACGCCCAAGCCATGCGGGGAGTATTGTGGGCGATGCCGAAGCGTCCTTTGGCATCGAGCAGGATGATGCCTCCGTGTCCTTTAACACGAGTCTTCAGATAGTCGATGGCCTCTGCGGCGGCCCATTCCGGCAGGTTGCCGGTAGCCACGCGATCGGCGGCCCATTTAGCCAGCACGAGTTTCATGATCGGTTCCCCCCAGCCCGTCAGAGAGGCCGCGCCGGTGTTGTTGTCGGCGTAGCAGCCGCAACCAATGAGGGAAGAATCGCCGAGGCGTCCCGGCGCTTTGTTGAGCGTGCCGCCTGTCGAAGTTGCGGCCGCGATATTGCCATCGCGATCGAGCGCAACCGCGCCGACGGTGTCGTGCGAGTCGGTAGGAGCGAACAGATCCGCGCGATGTTCTTCTTTGTTCGCCTGATATTCGCGCAGACGCTCCACTTCGCGGGGGATTATCAGGTCCTCATTCTTGCAAAGGGCGATACCGTGTTCAGCTGCGAAGCGCTCCGCGCCCTCAGCCACGAAGTAGACATGAGGACTTTCGCTGAGAATCTTTCGTGCCGCGCGCACGGGGTTCGCGATACGCTCCACGCACCCAACTCCGCCCGCCCGCAAAGTTGCGCCCTCCATGAGGAGGGCATCGAGTTGCACCTTGCCATCCCGGTTCAGAAAGCTGCCGCGTCCGGCATCGAAGGTTTCGTCATCTTCCATGACGACGACGGCTTCTTCGACAGCGTCGACGGATGATCCGCCCTTGGTGAGCGCGCGCCAGCCGGCGGCGACCGCGTTGCGAACTCCCCTGAGATGAGCCTCGACCATATCATCGGGCATAGCCCAGGCTCCGCCATGAACGACCAGCACCGGATCAGTTGGCAATTGCAGTCCCCGCGCGAGAAATGACTGGATAGTCTAGCATCGGGTCCAAGCCAAGCGGCGGACCGGTGTTAGGTTCCGTGTATCGCCTGATCCAGTCGATCCTTCGAAGTGCTCTCCTCTTTCACGGGAACAGTGACGACGATAACAGTGCCGTTCGCGTCGGCGGTAATTTCGAACTGTCCGCTGAGTTCGCGAATGCGCTCACGCATGCCGACCAAGCCAACTCCCGTGCCAGTGGCATCGCTACGGAAACGGTCAAGAGTCGCTGGCGCAATCCCTTTTCCAAAATCTTTGATCTTCATCACCAGGCCGCCGGGCAGGCGGGATACGTTGACCTCCGCTTTGGATGCGCCAGAGTGACGGTGAATGTTGGTGAGGCTCTCCTGAAGAATACGGAACAGGGTCAGTTCGACAGCTGCAGGCAGGCGGCCCAGATCATCGGGGATATCTACTTTCACATCGACCTTGCTGCGCTGCGCGAAACCGTCGACGTACCATTTCACCGCGACCGCCAGTCCGGCCTCATCGAGGAGTGGGGGATGCAGAAGATGAGAGATGGTTCGAGTCTCGGCGATAGCTTTATCGACAACCTGCATGCACTCTGAAAGATTGGGATCGGACGGACGGGCGCTGGAGATCATCGGCAAGAGCATCTTCAAGGCGGCCAGGTCTTGCCCCAGGCTGTCGTGAAGCTCACGAGAAAATTTCCGGCGCTCCTCGTCCTGCAAGTTCATCAAGCGGGCGCTCAGGCCGCGCAACGAAGTCTGCGCCTGCTCCAGAGCGTGCAGTTCCTGATTTAGCAAGCGATAGTGAACCCAGAACAGAATCAAGGCGCCGCCGAGCGCAGTCATCAAAATACCAACGATGCCTCCGAACCAGCGCCGGGCGCTTGCCGTTCTTTGGTCAAGCAGGCCCTGCTCCATCGCGTCCATTTTTTGGGTTAGCGCGTCAGTATCGGAGGCGATGGCGACGATCCGCTGCGTGATCTGCGCCTGTTTTTCGAGAGTCGACTGGCCGCTGGCTTTGAGGTTGACCGCCTGGCGCATGAGTTCGATGCGTTCTTCATCCAGCATGGCGAATTTGGCGCAGTTGGCGCCTTGAACCGGGTTATCCGCGGTTAAGCGATTGAGAATTTCTAGCTTCTTGGGAATCTGTGCCGCGGTGGCTTCGTACTCGGCCAGTCGATCGGGCGAACCCGACTCCACGTACTCGGTGCGCAAACGCCCGGCCCGGTTTATAACGGTGTTCAAGTCTGCGATCGCGATTTCAACGTCGTGACCATGCGTCACCCATTGCTCGGCCGAACGCAAGCGGGAGATGGTTATGGACGCCGCCAATCCGCTCAGCAGAATTAATAGGACCGCCGAGGCAAACGCGAGCCGAGCTTTTTGGTGTGGAGACATTTAGCGGCGAAATCAAGGGTCCACAGAGACAACCCACGAGGTTTTCAGCCCCGAGGATTGCAGGCCTTTAAGCGCTTATTCCAACGGCCTTCCTAATGATGCCAGCATCTCTACGGTGTGACCGTCAACCACGTGGGACTTGTGCTTGCGTGAAACTTCGATTTGATACTGATCGTTCGTGCCCACAAAAAACTCGATGCTTCCGCCGACTGGGATGCCGTCTCCGCTTCTGAGAATCGAGCTGGTATAACCCCAAACCCGATTTGCTGGGAGACCTCTGAAAACCGGCTGCACCTCCGAGAGGGAGGTCGAGGTGGAGACTCGCCCATCCGATGGCACCGCAATCACATAAGCATTGCCGCGCCTGGGCAATACCGGGGCTCCGGCAACGCCGAGTTGCACCTCGACTGGACCGCTATAGCCCGATGGAACTTCGATCACAAGTTGATCGCGGCCGGGCGCCTTCCAACAAGACAATAGCAGCCCGAGCGCAATCATTAGGCTCACGCCCGCGATAAGCCGGTTTCCCATTTTCGGGAAATGTTAACAGATCGGCGCAACTCTATCTTTGAATGGTGCAGCAGTGCCAGACGTTTCTCGACCTGGTCAAGCACAGGGGCTGGGTCTTAAGGCTTTTGATTCTTTGCCTCTTTCGGAGTTGTACCCTCCGGCTCGGCCTCAACCGTCACCTCTACCTTTGCGCCCTCTTTCAAGCGAACAGGTTGGCCCTTGTCGTCCTTCAGAGTATTTTCGATGCGAATTTCGCGGTAGAGATGGTCCGCACCTTCGACGGCGATTTGAGCCTTTTCGGGCTCGCTCGGGTGAGGGGGATGGATAATCTTTTCGACGGTTCCAGGCATGGTTGTTGCTGGCTTTTCTGCCATAGGCAATTCCTTAGCAAAGGAGACTGGGTTCCCCCAGTTTAGCAGCAACCGCCTTCCTTTGGCCGAACATAAAGATGCAGTCCGAGCAGAAGGTTTTGTACCGAACCTGTTTCGTCCCGCTTTTCCAGTGCTTTCCACAAGCAATCCTGTTCCTCCACAGTTTCTGCACAACCAGCCGTTAGTTCTCTGTTGCGTGTTCTTCCGGCTTGCCGCAGAGTGCTCAAAGTGCATGCGTGAGATGTTCTGAGCGCTCTGCCGAGGAGCAGAGGCTGACGGAAACCGGCGGTTCTCGAGGGTGAATTGCCGGGGGAAATTTCGGGGATGCGCTTCGGCGCTTTCTGAAAAGCCCAGGGCGTTGCGGCCTTCAAAAGTCTTGCTTCGGCAGGACCCGTCCGTTGGCTTCCGACTCGCTGCGAATCGCAGATTCGCAGACCGTTCAAGAGGAGTGTGTTCCTTCGGGGACGCGTCCCACGAACGAGCTTCATCGCCTTTGCGCGGTGAACCAGGCAGGACAGAACATTCACGAGCAAATGCGGTCTGGGTGGCTGGCCCGGACCGCATTTTTTTGAGCAGACTTCAGACGTCGAACCTCGGACTTCAGACCTCGGACTTCAGACCTCGGACTTCAGACCTCGGACTTCAGACCTCGGACTTCAGACCTCGGGCAGAACCCCATCAGCATCACCTTTCTCGGTACTGGGTACTCGGTACTGGATACGCGGTTACTCGGTACTCGGTACTCGGTACACTTTCGCCTTTTCTTTGCTATAGTATAAACATTTCCCCGCGAAGTATTTCATAGCACGTATGCGGCCACGAAAAATTCCATCGCGCCTCGGTTTTCCGAAGCAAATACTTTCATGCACAAGCTCAAGCGGAGCTAGTATCTGCTCCGCGCTTCAGAAAATTTTGTTCAGGAAATAGAAAAGCATTGGCTACGACCGATTACAGTCTCGCGCACACTTTGCCCGCCAACGTCGAAGCCGAGCGTTCCATTCTCGGCGCCATCCTTCTCGACAATTTTTCTTACAACCAGGCGGCGGAACATCTGCGCGCGGAAGATTTCTCGCTCGATTCCCATCGCCGCATTTATTCCCGCATGATCGATTTGGCGGAGTCGTCGCGACCGATCGACATGATCACGCTGATCGAGGAACTCGACCGCCGCAAGGAACTGCAAGCCATCGGCGACGTGGCGTATATCTCGGGGCTGGTCGATGGAGTTCCCGATCGTCCCAGCATCGAGCATTACATCAAGATTGTCCGCGATAAAGCGCTGTTACGCGGATTGATTCACGCCGCCAATTCGGCGATCGCGCGCGCCTCGGAGCAAAGCGACGCGGCCGAAGATGTCCTTAACGATGCCGAAGCCGCCATCTTTGCGTTATCGGAAAAGCGCATAGGGCGCGGGTTCATGGGCATCACCGAAATCGTGAAAGAGTCATTCGGATCGGTCGACGCGCTGTTGCAGCGCGGGCAACGCATCACCGGACTGGCCACGCACTACAACGATCTCGACGAGATGACCAGCGGCTTGCAGAAGTCTGATCTCATTATCATTGCCGCGCGTCCTTCGATGGGCAAGACGGCGTTCGCCATGAACATCGCCGAGAACGCTTCAGTGAACGACAACAAAGTCGTCGGCATGTTCTCGCTGGAAATGTCGCGTGAAGCTTTGCTGCTGCGCTTACTGTGCTCCTGTGCACAAGTCGATTCCCACAAGATGCGCACGGGTTCTTTGTGGCGCGACGATATGGATAAAGTCGTTCAGGCCATGGAGCGTCTGGCTCATGCGCCCATCTTCATCGACGATACACCGGGAATCTCGCTGAGCGAGATGCGCGCTAAGGCGCGACGCCTGCAAAATTCGCAAGGCTCGCTCGATCTGGTCATCGTCGATTATCTGCAGCTCATGTCGGGTGGCGGGAAGCGTTACGAAAATCGTACCCAGGAAGTCTCGGCAATTTCGCGCGGCTTGAAAGCGCTGGCGAAGGAGTTGAAAGTTCCGGTTATCGCGCTCTCGCAGTTAAGCCGCGCGCCGGAAAGCCGCGGCGGAGATCATCGTCCGCAACTCGCCGACCTGCGCGAATCAGGATCAATCGAGCAAGACGCGGACGTGGTGGCCTTCATCTTCCGCGAAGAGGTCTACAAACAGGATGATCCGGAGTTGCAGGGTATTGCCGAAATCATTATTGCTAAACAGCGCAACGGTCCGACTGGCCGCGTGAAGATGGCATTCTTAAAGAATTCCACACGCTTCGAGACCCTGGCAGGAGGCGGGGGGATCGAGGCAGAGTAACGCCGGGGTAAACGTTCTCTCCGCGCTGTATTGCGACCCCGCTAAACTGTGGAAAAGCTTGTGGAAGGGTAGGCCGGGCTTTTTCGGCAAGGCTTGAGCGACCGTTCGGTCGGTTCAAAATTCAAGCCAATTATGGCTGTAAGTCATACCACCATTTGTAGGTTAGCGGCGGCAGCTTAACTCGATGGGCGGCCGGAGTATCCAGGAATAATTTTAAGCAACCCAGCAGATTTGCACACCTTAGGGTAATGCCTGTATCAAGAAAAGGCTTGGTGGAAGCCCGATTCGGAGCCTCAGATTAGCTGTCTTCCCCCACCTTAAGTACTGCCAAAAAGGCCTCTTGCGGGATGTCGACCCGGCCGATCCGCTTCATGCGCTTTTTGCCTTCCTTTTGCTTTTCCAGCAGCTTGCGCTTGCGGCTGATGTCGCCGCCGTAGCACTTGGCGATCACGTTTTTGCGGATCGCCGCCACGGTTTCGCGGGCAATGATTTTGGCGCCGATCGAAGCTTGGATCGCAACCTCGAACATCTGCCGGGGAATGAGTTCGCGCATCTTCGAGACCAGGGCCTTGCCGCGCTCGTAAGCGAAGTCACGGTGCACGATGATCGACAGCGCGTCGACCGGATCTCCCGCGACGAGAATGTCGAGCTTGACCATCGGCGATTCCCAGTATCCGGCGAGGTGGTAGTCGAGCGAAGCGTATCCGCGGGAGACCGTCTTGAGTTTGTCGTAGAAGTCGAGAACGATTTCATTCAGCGGAAGTTCGTATTGCAGCATCACCCGCGAAGAGCTGACATATTCGAAACTCTTCTGCTTGCCGCGTTTCTCTTCGACCAGCTTCAGAATGCCACCAACGTACTCTTCGTTGGTCAGAATGGTCGCGAGGATCACCGGCTCTTCCACTCTCGCGATTTCGCTTTGTCCGATCCACTTTGAGGGATTGTCGACTTCCACCACTTCCCCGTCGGTTTTGGTAATGCGAAAGCGCACACCGGGCGCCGTGGTGATGAGGTCGAGATTGAACTCGCGCTCCAGGCGCTCTTGGATGATCTCCATGTGCAGCAGGCCGAGAAAGCCACAGCGGAAACCGAAACCCAGGGCGACGGAGCTCTCCGGTTCGAAGAAGAATGAAGCGTCGTTCAGGCGCAACTTCTCGAGCGCCTCGCGCAGAGCCGTATGCTCGTGCGCGTCGACGGTGTAGAGGCCCGCGAACACCATGGGCTTGATCTCTTCGAAGCCGGGAAGGGCTTCGATCGCCGGGTTCGCGTCTTCAGTAATGGTGTCGCCAATTTTGGTGTCGCCGACATTCTTCATGTTCGCCATGAAGAAGCCAACTTCGCCCGCGCGCAGTTCTTCGACCTCGACCGGTTTCGGAGTGAGCGTACCCACCGTCTCCACATCGAAGACGCGCCCATTCGACCACAAGCGAATCTTCTGCCCTTTGCGCAGCGTTCCTTCAAACACGCGCGTCAGCACGATCACTCCGCGGTACGGATCGAACCAGGAATCGAAGATCAGCGCCTGCAGCCGGTTGTCAGGATTTCCCTTGGGGGGCGGAATGCGCTTTACAATGGCTTCCAGCACATCGGGCACGCCTTCCCCGGTTTTTGCGCTGATGAGGACAGCGTCGGACGCATCGAGTCCCACGGCGCCTTCGATCATCTCTTTCGTGCGCGGAATGTCGGCGCTCGGCAAGTCAATCTTGTTAATGACGGGAATAATTTCGAGGCCGTTGTTGATCGCGAGATAAGCATTGGCCAGAGTCTGCGCTTCAACGCCCTGGGAAGCATCGACAATCAGTAACGCGCCCTCACAGGAAGCCAGCGAGCGCGAGACTTCGTAGGAGAAATCCACGTGGCCGGGCGTATCGATCAGATTCAGCTGGTAAAGTTGCCCGTCTTTGGCCGTGTACATCATGCGGACGGCGTGGGCTTTGATCGTGATGCCGCGCTCGCGCTCCAGGTCCATGGAATCGAGCACCTGCGCCTGCATCTCGCGCGCTGTGAGCGATCCGGTCAGCTCAAGCAGGCGGTCGGCAAGCGTGGATTTGCCATGATCAATATGCGCAATGATGGCAAAGTTGCGGATGAAAGCGGCGTCCATAGCTGCAGGGGGCAATAGATGATTCTAACAGGCTAAGCGACGGACCTCAGGCGTCGGACCTCGGACCTCGGGAAACGCACACTCGTAGATGATTCTCTTTCTGCTGATTGCGAGTTAAGATTCTGTTTCGCACATGTCAGAATCTCCATTTATCGCGATTGCTCACGTTCAGCTCGCCATGCCCCGGGGAGCCGAGGATGCGGCACGCCTGTTTTATCGCGACCTGCTGGGCATGATCGAGATTCCCAAGCCGCCGGAGCTTGCCGTACGAGGAGGACTGTGGTTTCAAAGCGGGCCGGTTCAGCTTCACCTGGGCGTCGAGGATGATTTCAAGCCTGCGCGAAAAGCCCATCCCGCTCTGCGTTGTGGCACCTATCAAGCCCTGACCGACAGGTTGCGCGACAGAGGAGTTCCCGTACACGAAGACACGAGTCTGCCGGGCGTCACTCGGTGTCACATCCATGACTGCTTCGGAAACCGGATTGAGCTGATCGCGACCTGAGAGGAAGAGATGCGGAAATTGTTCTGCCTGCTTTGCTTGGTGATCGCTCACAACCTTGCTCTCAGCCAAACCCTCTCGCCCGCGGTCAAGGCTTTCGTCAAAATAGATGCGCCCACCGTCGCCCTCACTCGCGTGCGGGTGATCGATGGAACTGGCGCGGCAGCGCGCGCCGACCAGACCATCGTCTTTTCGCAAGGAAAGATCGTTTCCATCTCCGATGCAGGCACAGCGCCTCCGAAAGATGCGCAGGTTCTCGATTTGCACGGGTATAGCGTGATCCCCGGATTGGTGGGGATGCATGATCATCTCTTCTACCCCATGGGAGGCGGAATCTTCGGCGAGATGGGATTCAGCTTTCCTCGCCTCTATCTCGCCGGCGGCGTGACCACGATCCGCACGACGGGCTCGCTCGAACCTTACACCGATCTGGAGATCAAGAAAGCAATCGACAAGGGGGATGCTCCAGGTCCGAAGATCCACGTCACGGGTCCCTATCTCGAAGGAGCGGGGAGTTGGGCGCTTCAGATGCATCAACTCACTGGGCCCGATGACGCCACCAAGACCGTGAATTTCTGGCTCGATGAAGGTGTCGACAATTTCAAAGCTTACATGTTCATCACTCCCGAGGAACTCTCCGCGGCCACAACCGCGGCGCACAGACGGGGAGCGAAAGTCACCGGCCACTTGTGCTCCGTCGGCTTCCGCCAGGCGGCCGGGTTGGGCATTGACGATCTGGAACACGGGTTAATGGTCGATACGGAATTCTATCCGTGGAAAAAGGCCGGCGAGTGTCCAGAGAAGCTGGACTATGAATTCCTCTCGAAGCTCGACGTCCAGAGCGGCGCGGTGCATGACATGATCCTGGATCTCATCCAGCATCATGTCGCCGTGACCTCGACGCTGCCCGTGTTCGAGATGAGCGTGCCGGGCAGGCCGACCGTCCAGCAGCGCGTTCTCGACGCTCTTTCGCCTGAGGCACAAACCAGGGTCCTGAATAACAAAGTCCGCGCCAGCGATACCGATCTGGTCCGCAAGCGCTACCACACGGAAGGCTCCCCTTGGCCCGGCGCGTTCAAGAAGGAGATGGAATTCGAATTTGCCTTCGCCAAGACCGGAGGCACGCTGCTCGCGGGTCTCGATCCCACCGGCATGGGTGGGGTGATCGCTGGATACGGTGACCAACGCGAAGTGGAGTTGCTGGTCGAAGCTGGATTCACTCCGCTTGAAGCCATCCACATTGCAACGGCGAATGGCGCTCAATTCCTGGGGGACTTCGAGCACGTCGGCACTATCGCTCCTGGCAAGCAAGCCGACCTCGTGGTCATTAAAGGCGATCCCTCGACGAAGATTGAAGACATCGAGAATGTCGAAATTGTTTTCAAAGACGGCGTGGGATACAACTCCGCCAAGTTGATCGAGTCCGTGCGCGGGGTAGTGGGAACCCGGTGAGGCCCATCATCCTTGCTTCGGCTTCGCCCCGCCGTCAGGAGATTCTGCGCAATGCCGGCATCGCTTTTGTTGTGCAGCCCAGCCATGTGCCAGAAGTTCCTCGGGATGGCGAATCCCCCAAGGCCTACGCAGAACGGCTCGCGCGCGACAAGGCTCTCGAAGTATCGAAACATCATCCAGAAGATTTCGTGTTGGGCGCAGACACAGTCGTCGTGGTAAATGGCACGATGCTGGAAAAGCCGGCAGACACACAAGATGCCGCTCGCATGCTTAGCCTGCTGTCAGCGACAACTCATGAGGTAACCACGGGAGTCTGTCTCGTACATCCGCAACTGAGAACGGGGGAGCGGGAACTGAAAACTGGCTCCGAGACCACTCTCGTCACAGTGAATGATTTGACCAACGAGGAAATAGCCAAGTACATCGCCACCGGCGAGCCGATGGACAAGGCCGGTGCTTATGCCATTCAGGGTATCGCATCACGATGGATTTCGCGCATCGACGGAGATTACTTCAACGTGGTAGGACTGCCAGTATCAACGGTGTATCGAATGTTGCGGGAAGCGGGAGCGCTGTGAGCGGCCTTACGATTTCTTTTCCGTATCTTTCGGATCTTTATTCTCGTCGCCGACTGCGGACTTAAAATTCTTGATGCCTTCGCCCAGTCCCTTGCCCAGATCGGCGAGTTTGCTGGGACCAAAAATCAGCAGTGCGATCGCCAGGATCAACAGGATTTCAGGCAAACCCAGTTTTCCACCCATTTTGCCACCTCCAGGGGGTTCGCCGGACGGCAGCGTGCGCAGTACCCCTGCGGAAATTCTAGGCCACTCCCGACCCGGAGTCAAAAGAATGAGTTGATTACTTCGGGGACCTAGACCTCTTCAATCAACTGAGCCAACAGCGCCGCCCGCTTCGGCAAGTCAGCGATCACGATAGACTCATGAGTCGCGTGTGCGCCCTCGCCGACTCCGCCCAAACCGTCGAGCGTGGGGATACCCAATCCCGCAGTGAAGTTTCCGTCCGAGCCACCGCCGACAGCAGCTTCTCCTAACTTAAAGCCAAGTCGCTGCGCGATCTCGGCGGCTTTCTTGTAAAGACCGGCGACGCCTGGGGTGCGCTCCATCGGAGGACGGTTCAATCCGCCTTTAACCTCGATCTTGCATTTTTTGTTGAACGGCTTCAGGGAACGCAGATTCTTTTCGACTTCCTTCGCTTCTTTCATGCTGGCAACGCGGAAATCGACATTGGCTGTAGCTTCCGGGGGAATCACGTTCACTCGCGTTCCGCCCTGAACCAGCCCCACATTCAATGTGATGCCGCGCTTCAAATCGGTGAACTTTGAGATCGCGGGAATCTGCCGCGCCAGTTCGACGATTGCGTTCTCGCCCTTTTCAAAATCGAGCCCCGAATGCGCGGCCTTGCCAATCGCCTTTACGATATATTCTCCGACGCCTTTGCGCGCCGTCTTCACCGCCCCCTGCAGCCCGAGAGAAGGTTCAATCACCAACACGGCTTCGGCATTTCTCGCCAGGCTTTCGGTGATGCGGCGGGAGGAATCGCTGCCCACTTCTTCATCGGAGACCAGCAGCACCGTGATGGGCCGCGGCACATCGTCGCCATGCCACTCGCGCAATGCTTCAATCGCCTGCAACATGAGCGCAATCCCCGACTTCATGTCGAGCGCGCCTGGACCGGACAATCGCCCGCCATCCACGCGGCAGGGCATGGTCTTCAAAGTTCCCACCGGATAGACCGTGTCGTAGTGTCCCAGCAGCAACACCGGCTTCGCGCGGCGCTCAGTGCCGAAATCCACTTGCAAGTGATTGCCGAAATCCGGCACACGGTGAAACTTCGAGTGTCCTCCCAGCTTTTCGAACCTTCCGGCCAGCAACGATGCCAACTTGTCAGCCGCCGCTTTGTCGTCGCTCGGAGATTCGGCCTCCACCAGTTGGCGGATCGTCTCGACCATCTGTTCGCGCCGCTGTTCGAAATATTTAAGACGTTCGGTGAGGGGCTGCGCCGGGGAAGGTTTCGTGGCCTTAACCGCTTTTGCGGCCTTTGTGGACTTTTTGTTCTCGGCAGTCTTCGGCGTTTTCTTCGTGGCTTTCTTTGCCATAGTTGGTTTCTTCAGGAGATTCAGTAAATTTCTAACAGGACGTCATCCTGAGCCCGGCAGGGCGAAGGATCTGGCGTGCGGCATTTCAGTCAGGACCGGTGCGCCCTTCTTCGAGGCCATCGCGGGCCGAACCTCAGCGGGTTACAGTATAATCGTCGCGCCCCAGAGAATCGAATGATGGATACCGCTCACTCCACCACCGAAACTCCCATGACCGAGAAGACCACCCTCGACGTGAATGCGATCTGCCGCATTCTGCCGCACCGCTTTCCGTTTCTTCTGATCGATCGTGTGCTCGAACTTGACCGTCAGAAGCGCATCGTGGCCATCAAGAATGTCACCATCAATGAGCCCTTTTTCGCTGGACACTTTCCCAACCTGCCGATCATGCCGGGCGTGCTGATTGTCGAAGCCATGGCGCAGGCCGGTGGAGTTCTATTGCTCACCGAATTCGAAGATCGCGACGAGCGTCTGGTGTTGTTCACGGGCATCGAGCGGGCGCGCTTCCGGCGTCCCGTGGTTCCCGGAGATCAGTTGCGCATTGAAGTCGAGGTTAAAGTCTGGCGCGGCACCGGCGGACGCATGGAGGGCAAGGCTTACGTCGACGATAAACTGGTGGCTGAAGCCCATGTGAGCTGCCGCGTGGTCAGTCGCTCACGCGATAAGAAGTCCTCCGGCAACGGCGAAGAATAAACCCCTCATCGCATGAGCGTTCATCCCACTGCCATTATCGATTCGCGGGCCAGAGTCCATGCTTCGTGCAAAATCGGCCCCTACTGCGTGATCGGCGCCGATGTCGAACTGGGCGAGGGATGCCATCTCGTCTCGCACGTTGCCATCGAAGGGCCCACGAAGATCGGCGCTGACAACCGGTTCTTCCCTTTCTGCTCGATCGGCATGGCGCCTCAGGATTTGTCTTACGCCGGAGAGCCCACTCGCCTTCAGATCGGCGATCACAACGAGATTCGCGAGTTCGTCACTATCAGCCGTGGGACGGTCAAAGGCGGAGGCGTAACCCGCGTGGGAAGCCATTGCCTGGTCATGGCCTACACTCACATCGCTCATGACTGCACGATCGGCGACCACGTCATCATGGCGAACGCCGCCACTCTTGGCGGGCATGTCATCGTCGATGACTGGGCCACCGTAGGCGCGCTCTGTCCTGTGCACCACTATGTGCGTATCGGAGCGCACTCGTTCATCGGCGGAGGCACCACCATCACCCGCGATGTTCTGCCATTCTCGAAAACCGCCGCCGCTCGCGACACGCATGCTTATGGATTAAACGCGGTTGGCCTGGAGCGGCGCGGCTTCAGCAAAGAACGCATTCACAAAATCCATCACGCTTACAAAGTTCTGCTCGCCTCAAAACTCAACACCACGCAAGCTCTAGAGAAGCTTAAGTCCGAGACCGATCGCGGTGAAGACGTCGATATGCTGATCCGCTTTATCGAGGAGTCGGAGCGTGGGGTGATTAAATAGCTGTCAGCTGTCAGCTCTCAGTCCTTCTAGATTTGTCCGATCCCCAAAACCTTCCGCTTGACTCGGTTTCGCCTTAAATGACGTCATCCCGAAGCGAAGCGAGTGATCCGGCGTGCGGTGCCGATGACACGTGCTAGATCCTTCACCTAGCGGCCTCGGATGACGTCAATTGCTAAATGAGGTTGGACCTACTTCGCCAACGCAACCGGCCTGAGTTTGGCTGAATGCTGAGTGCTGAATGCTGAGTGCTATTCTTATTCCCGCATGCCCCCCAAACCACGTCTGGGCCTTATCGCGGGTAACGGGAAATTTCCTTTTCTCGTGCTGGATGCCGCACGCGCACAGGGCATGGATGTCGTCGTCGCAGCCATCAAGGAAGAGACGTTTCCTGAGATCGAATCACGAGGAGCAGCCTCGGTGCACTGGCTATCCCTGGGCGAGCTTTCGAAGTTGATTGATACGTTCAAAGCAGAAGGCGTTGCTCGCGCCGTGATGGCGGGACAGGTCAAGCACAAACAGATTTTCTCGAGCATCCGTCCTGATTGGCGGTTGGCGAAGCTGCTGCTTTCTCTCGGGACTCGCAATACCGATTCGCTCCTCGGGGCTATCGCCAAAGTGCTAGGGGATGAAGGCATCACGCTGGAAAACTCGACCGCGCTGCTTGAGCCGCTGCTCGCGAGAGCGGGAGTGCTCACCAAGCGCGCACCTTCCGAGCAGGAATTGAAAGACATCGCCTACGGGCGGGCTGTGGCTCGTCATGTCGCGCAGTACGACATTGGGCAAACCGTCGTCGTCGCCGAAGGAGCGTGCGTCGCTGTCGAGGCGATGGAGGGTACCGACGCCGCTATCGAGCGGGCCGGGCAAATCATGAAGTCGCTGCAATCCGACGCATCGACGTTAAGCCGCGCTCTAACCGTGATTAAGATTGCCAAGCCGAATCAGGATATGCGCTTCGACGTTCCCGTCATCGGAGCTAAGACGATCGAGGTCATGCAGAGAGCAGGCGCGACCTGTCTCGCGCTGGATGCAGGGAAATGCCTTTTGCTGGACGGAGATGCCATTCATCAAAAGGCCGATGCAGCGGGGATCGCAATCGTAGCCGAGACTGCGAAACGAAGCTCGTCGATTTGAGGATTTGGTTAAGGCGCCATCCATTCTGGTCGGTGGGGATCCTGTGCGGCCTGGCAATTCTTGGTTATGCGAACTACCTCTTCTCGCCTCATGGACTTGAGGGAAGTGAACCGCCTGGAGCAAAAGGCCAACGCGTGCACGCCTGTAGGCTCACGCATCGACGACGTACAATCCTGCCTGGGAAAGAGCGGCTTTTGAAGTCGCCAAGTTGACAGTCGCAAACCAGGATTTTCCTCTTTTCTCCAATAGCCAAACGGAAATCGTTGCGCACAAGGGAGAAACTCCTATGCACGCAATCACGCATTCAGGAGCGCATGGGCCTTTTCCATGCGGGAGAATGGACGTGGACGTTGTACTGGTCTTTTCCGAGAAAGGGATTCTGCAGGAGCGTTACGTCGGCCGATTCAGCACCTGCCCGTGAGTCTGTGAACGGCTAATCTCCGCTTGCGCTGCCACGATGTGGCCGGTTCCGGGCGCGTGCGACGGGCTTTTTTCGCCACTCCGACCTCGCGCGGGTCAAATCGTGCGCCGTTTGCAAGTTCATCCAAAACTCGGCAGAGTTGCCGAAGAATTCCGAAAGCAGCAACGCAGTCTCAGGACTGACACCGCGCTTGCCTCGAACCAGTTCGTTTATCCGGTTCTGAGGAATGCCGATCTCCCGGGCCAGTTTGGCTTGGGTTAGACGCGATGGCTCCAGAAACTCTCTGAGAAGAATTTGTCCGGGATGGGTCGAGATGCGATGAGTCGGCAACATAGTCAATCCTTAATGATAGTCCGTACATTGGACATCGCTGCAGTTTCCCGCCTCAAAGCGAAAAATCAGGCGGTATTGGTTATTGATCCGAATGCTGTGAAATCCGTTCAGGTCACCGCGCAATTTTTCCAGATGATTTGACGGAAGACTGCGAAGATCCTGTAACGAGACGGCCGCATTCAAGACATCCAGCTTGGTCTGAATTCTCTCCCGCAGACTCACGGATATCCTGCGCGCGGCGGCGCTGTTACGGCCGTGATAAATATCTTCTGTCGTCCTGTCACCAAACGAGACGATCACACGGGGTTAGTATACACGACTTCCGTGTATACATGTATAATACGTTCAAGGTTAAACTCATGTCTGAAATCTCTCGTATTGCTCAACAACTGCAACTTGCCTTCGACGGCGAGGCCTGGCATGGTCCTGCCGTGCTCGAGATCCTTTCCGATGTTGACGCTCGCACCGCCGCCGCTCGTCCCATACCCAAAGCGCACACCATCTGGGAACTGACGTTGCATGTGGCCGGATGGGAAGACATCATCCGTCGCCGTTTGGGCGGAGAAGCCTGCGCTCCAAGTGACGCCGACAATTTTCCTGACGTCAAAGACACCAGCGAGATCGCATGGCGCAAGACGGTCGACTCCCTCAGGCTGACTCACGAGCGGTTATTGAAGGCCATCGCCTCGACGCCGGACTCGCGCCTCACGGATCGCGTGCCCGGAAAAAACTATGATGTCTACACCATGCTGCACGGTGCGACCCAGCACGCGCTGTATCATGCCGGGCAGATGGCCGTGCTGAAGCGGGCCGCCGAATAACTTAAATAGAAGGTGGCCGGCGGGACGCCGGCGCTACTTGACCAACATCATCAACGTCGCTGTTGTCGGAGCGGGCGCCTTCGGGCGCAACCACGCCCGCGTGTATCACGAACTGAGCGGGCAAGATCCATCCTTTAAGCTGGCCGCCGTCGTCGATTCCGACCTTGCGCGCGCCGAAGTGATCGCCCGCGAACACAATGCCCACGCGTACGCGTCGATCGATCAACTCGTCCAGAACGAAAAGATCGACGCCGCGTCGGTCGCCGTTCCGACGGTGCATCACCTTGAAGTCGCCACTAAGCTGATGGAGGCGGGCATCGATGTCCTCATCGAAAAGCCGCTCGCCGCCACATTGGAAGAAGCCGACGCCTTAGTCGCACTGGCCGCGCGTTTGGGACGCATCGGCCAGGTCGGACATCTCGAACGCTTCAATCCTGCCGTGCGCGCGACGTTGCCACTCATCACCCATCCCATGTTTTTCGAAGTGCACCGGCTGAGCGTCTTCACCCCGCGCTCTCTCGACGTCGATGTGGTGCTCGACCTGATGATCCATGACCTCGATGTAGTCCTCGCCTTCGTAAACTCTCCCGTGAAAGAAATTCGCGCCGTCGGATTGCCCATTCTTTCCGGCAAAGTCGACATCGCCAACGTCCGGATGGAATTTGATTCGGGATGTGTGGCCAACCTCACCGCCAGTCGAGTCTCTACCGAGCGCATCCGCAAGCTGCGTTTCTTCCAACCTGGCCAGTACATTTCGATCGACTACGGGCGTCAGGACGTCATCGTCTTTACCGTTGGCGGCGCCGCAAATCCCGCTTCTATCCCTTCCGTAAATCCGCAAATCAGCATGGGCAAGCCCGCTGTCACTGCGGAGGAGCCTCTGCATGCCGAACTCAAGTCGTTTCTTGATTCTGTGCGGAAGCGTTCTCAGCCGCTGGTCTCGCTTGCCGAAGGCCGCCGCGCCTTGGCGGTGGCCATTGAAATTGTGGCCGTCATTGCACAACACAATCAGCGGCTTCGCCTGGAGCATCCCGGCAGGAAATAGCGCTCAACTCAATGTAAAGATTTGTCAGCACAGGACTTGCGTCCAAAGCCGAATTTCCGCCTCGCCATTGACTACTCGCATCCAACCCCCAAGGGCTTAGACCATTAGCATTTCGCGAATGCCCGGGAAAGATGCGAGAATAGAGTCACTGGAACGCGACGCCGGCGGACTTCCCGACAGCCGAGATTGGCCAAGGTGGGGTGGTGAACCGGTCTCTTTGAGACCATCCGCTCGTGTCGAAACTGACAACCGGTTCGATGTCGACAACCCAAATTCCGCCCGGAGCTCCAGCCGCTCCGCCGCCTCGCCCCGACGGCACTGATCTCTACGACGCGAGCGGGTGGGAGACTGCCTACCGGCAGATGCACGATGTTCCAGCGCTACTGATTCAATTACAAGATGACCTGTCGCGTGCGCGCCGCCGCGAAGCGCTGTGGATGTCGGTCATCGTTCACCTGACGCTCGTCATCCTGATCATGAATTCCGACCGGTTCATAAACCTGTTTCCGCATCGCGCCGTGATTGTCATGAGTCCTGACGTGATGAAGCAGAAGGACCTGACCTATCTCGAGCTGCCGCCGGATGCGCAGAAGATCACTAAGCGTCCCGACACCAATAACATTTCCGACAAAGACCGGATCGCGACCACGCGCAAGCCGCAACTCGATACCAAGGAATTAAAGAAGATTCTCGATGCTGGCCGCCGCGGTGCACCGGGAGCAGCGGCACCGTCCGCTCCACCTGCGCAGCAGGCGCCACCGCCGGTGATGGCGCAGAATACGCCGCCGCAAATGCAGCCGCAGCAGGAACCACAGCAGCAACCCGCGCCGCCGAATCAAGGTCAGGTTGCAAAGCTGAATCTGCCGCCGTCCGGTCCCGCACCGAGTTTTAAAACCGGCATGTCCGCCGGCTCGGCGATTGCGCAGGCCGCCCGCGCCGCGGCACAAAATCGCGGAGGTTATGGCGGAGGCGATGGCGACGGAGGCAATTACGGTCTGGGTCAGGGAAATCAGGCGAAAGCGGAAGATAACCTGGAAATTCTCAGCGACACCATGGGTGTCGACTTCCAACCATACCTGCAGCGCGTCTTACACGACGTCCGGCAGAACTGGTACAACCTCATTCCCGAAGTCGCTCGCGCTCCGCTGATGAAGAAAGGCAAAGTCTCGATCGAGTTTGCTATCACCAAAGACGGCAAAGTCGCCGGCATGCAATACGTTTCCAGTTCAGGAGACGTCGCGCTCGATCGCGCCGCCTACGGCGGAATCACGGCCTCCAACCCGTTCCCGCCACTGCCGACCGAGTTCCGCGGATCGTATCTCGAACTCCGGTTCAATTTCTTCTACAACCCCGACGCCACGGATCTGCGGTAAGACTGGCGTGGCCGGGTCCCCCTGTTTCTCCCCTCTATGTTGACGTCCTCCTGAGGCCGACAGGCCGAAGGATCTGGCGTGCATCATCGATACCGCACGCCAGATCCCTCGCTTCGCTTCGGGATGACGTCATCAAGGGAAAATTGGAAGAAGAACTACTTCGTGCCGTTGGGATACACCAGAATTTTGCTGGCCTCTCCGGTCTTCAACCGCTCCATGGCCTTGGAAAAATCTTTCATCGCAATGCGATCGGTAATTACCGGATGCAGATCGAGTTTGCCCGCTTTGAGCAGCGCCGTCATCTGAAACCACGTCTGATACATGCGCCGGCCATTGATGCCCTGCACCGTGATGCCCTTGAAAATGATGTCTTCAGAGAAGTTGACCGAGATGGGTTTAGATGTCAGTCCGAGAAGGGAGATGCGTCCGCCGCGCCGCACGATGTCGAAGGCTGTTCGAATCGCGTCGGGATGCCCTGCCATTTCGAGCACCACGTCGACGCCGAGCCCACCTGTCTTTTCCATGACGATAGCGTTGACATTTTCTTTCGACGGATCGAGCGCGTAATCCGCCTTCATCTCTTTCGCGAGACGCCGGCGATGCTCGTTGACTTCAATGGCAAACACGGTTGTCGCACCCACCGCTCGGGCGACTGCAATCGAAAACAATCCGATGGGGCCGCAACCAGTGATCGCCACGGTCTTCGCCGCTATCTCTCCGGCCAGCACCGTGTGCACCGCATTCCCCAGCGGATCGAGAATTGACGCATACTCGAGCGGGATTTCGGGATCGAGCTTCCAGATATTGGTTTCGGGAATGACTACGTATTCGGCAAACGCGCCATCGGCGTCGACGCCAATGATCTTCACGTTCTGGCAAATATGCGCTTCGCCTGTACGGCATAGCAGGCACTTGCCGCAAGCAACGTGCATCTCGGCGGAGACAAAGTCACCTTCCTTGACACTCGTAACCTCATCGCCGAAGGCCACAACCTCGCCGCAAAACTCGTGCCCGGGAATGAGCGGAGGATGAATACGTCCCTGCGCCCATCGGTCCCATTCATAAATATGAAGATCGGTTCCGCAGATGGAGGCGACTTTGACTTTGACCAACACGTCTGTGCGGCCAAATGCCGGAATCTTGACCTCACGCACTTCCGCGCCCGGCGCAGCCGTCGGCTTCACCACCGCCATCATAGTATTCGGCATGTATGAATTCCTCTCGGAGAAACTACAACCATGACGTCATCCTGATCGCGCGCAGCGGTTTGTGCCGTCGCCTGGAAAACGTGCTACGTACGCGCCGGGATCCTCGCTTCGCTGGGCGTTGCTCTCCAGTCCATCCGGAGGGCGCCGGGCAAACATATGATTCTAGCATCGGACGTCATTTGGCGAGGCTGGTCTCCTGCGACGCGGCCAGGAACCAACGCCCGCCACGTTTCAAAAACACATGAGTCTGCCGCGAGAAAAACGTATCCACGCGGCCGTTACGCCTCTGCACTACCGTGAAATGTCCGGTCACGATCGCCGTGTCGCCGTAAACACGGACATTCAATTCCTCAGGGGCAAGGTCGAGAACTTTCTCCTTACCGTCACGCAGCGACGCCATCATGGCAGCCTTGTTTTGTGTTACGCCATTGCGATCGCTGGCTGCGAAATCGCCCACCAGACTCGCTTCATACCGATCCCAATCGGCGTGAACGACAAATTGCGCCATGTCCTGCTCTACTTTCTTGACTTCATCTTCCGCCGCGGAATTCGAGTCCGCATGCATCGCGTCCTGGGAGAAAGCCGGCAGCATGACGGCCACCGTAAACAACGCCAAACATAATGTCCTCATAATCAACCCCGAACTTTTTCTCGGCACCCCTCGCGGAGGCTCTCGGTGATCTCGGCGGCTAAAGCCTCTTGCTCTGCTTCTCGAGCATCGCCGCGTTAACCTCTTCCGACTTTCCACGCGGCACGCTCAACGTCTTCCACTCCGCTGAGCGCAGGTGCTTCGCCAGAAACACGATTTGCCCAACGTGATAGGCATAGTGCGCCACCTGCCGATTCAGCGCTTGCAACACCGTGTGGGGCTCAGCGCGAATGGTGACCGTCTTCATCACATCGTCAGGAGTAAGCGATTCGAACGCGTTAAAGAGGTGGCCCCAGCCAGTTTCCCACCAGCCCATAACTTCGTCGCGAGTCGTCGCGGTACCGATTTCAAATTCCCGATCGCGATGGCGATCGGGTTTCTCGCCATCGCTGGTCAGGAAATCCACAAACCGGGATCGCATATTCCCGGCCAGATGCTTGACAATAACGGCAATCGAATTCGACTCCGGATCCAGCGTCACGAAGAAGTCTTCATCTTTCAGCTGCACCATCGCACCTTCGCCTAACCGCTTGTGACCGCGGAACTGACGGCGTACTTCATCGAGATAATGCTCTGCGCTCGTGCTCATGCTTTCCCCCACCCTCCTGCACCTGGCGATTCAATGCGAATTCTCTCGCCCTTGCGAAGTCGAACATTGAATTTTCCGGGCAACTGCTCGACCGATCCATTCGCTCGCAGAACTTCGGCTTTGCCCACAGTGCCGGTAGCTCCGCCGTTCAATCCGTAAGGACCATGTACCCGGCGGTCCGCAAGCAGCGTGACTTCGACATCAGTGAGCACTTCGATCTCGCGCACAACCCCATCTCCCCCGCGATGGAAGCCGTCGCCCCCGCTTCCTCGCCGCAAAGAATAGCGACGAACGCGCAGCGGATACGCATACTCCAGCGCTTCAGCCGGAGTGTTCAGAGAATTCGTCATGTGAGTGTGCACTCCTGAGATTCCAGCCTTGGTGGGACGCGCGCCCATTCCTCCAGCGATCGTTTCATAGTAGGCGAACGGCTCGCCGGTTCGCGGATCGATCCCGCCGATGGTCAGATTGTTCATCGTCCCCGAAGCCGCCGCTGGAATCCGCTCAGGCAGCGCCTGCGCCAGTGCGCGCAGCAGCACATCCACAATACGCTGCGAAGTCTCCACGTTCCCACCTGCTACCGCCGCAGGAGGACGCGCGTTTACGACAGTTCCTTCTGGCGTGATGACTCGAATGGGACGCATCAATCCCGCCGTAGCCGGCACGTCTTCTTTCAACAGACAACGAAAAACATAAAAGCATGCCGAGTAAGTAATCGCCTCGACGGCGTTGATCGATCCTTCGACCTGCGGCGAAGACCCACTGAAGTCGACCGAGACCATGTGGCGCGGGCGCCCTCGCCCGCGTCTCTCGTGAGAGAGCAAATGTTATAGCCACGGAAATCTTCACGGGTCGATCGCTGATCCCGTCGTTATCGAGGAAATCCTCGGCCCGGTACGTCCCCGGCTTCACCTGAGTCAGAAACGCCCGCATCATCTCTTCGGAATATTCCAGCAAGTCCCCGGCCGCGTGCTTCGCTTTAGCCAGTCCATAGCGAGCACAAACTTCGCGCAACCGCTCGGCGCCGGTGTGGCACGCCGCCATCTGCGCTCCCAGATCGCCTTCCCGCTCTTCTGGCGTACGCACGTTATTCAACAGCAGATCGAGCACATCGCGTTCCATCTTGCCGCCGCGCATGATGCGTACCGGAGGAATGCGCAAACCCTCCTGATAAATTTCCCGGCACAAGCCCATCGATCCCGGATACGCTCCACCCACATCGGCGTGATGCGCGCGCGAAGCCACGAAGAAATCCGGCCTGCGGCTCTTCCGCGAAAAATAGAACGGAGCCACCAGAGTAATGTCGGGCAAGTGCGTGCCGCCGCGAAAAGGATCATTCAGCATCACCACGTCGCCCGGCTTGAGCACAAATTTTTCGATCGCTGCCCGCACCGACATCGGCATCGATCCCAGATGAACGGGCATGTGATCGCCCATCGCAATCACTTCGCCGGCCTCATCGAAGACCGCGCAGGAATAGTCGCGCCGCTCTTTGATATTCGGGCGAAAAGGCCGTCCGGCGCAGGGCTGCGCCCATCTCTTCGGCAATAGAGTGATAAATGTTTTTGAAAATTTCCAGCTCGATGGGATCGCGTCGCGCCATATTTGCGCAGTGTACGCGAATCCGTTTTCCCCGGTAGCCTCGAAATCAACCTCGAGTCAAGCAGAATTATGTTGACATTCGAGGTAATCATACGCAATATCTTGGGGTAGAAAGATTGCCCATGCTACGAATTGGGCAGCGAGTTGCAACTAGGGCCCTGGTTCAATGTCCTTGCAAGGGAAAATCGTTCACGGAGGAGACACTTCATGCCAGCAAAGAAAAAGGCTGCGAAGAAGAAAAAGAAACACTAACCGCTAGCGAGACGATTCTCGCTCGGACCGAAACATCACGGCCTCTCGAGAGAAGCACCTCACGAGAGGCTTTCCCATCTCCTCTACATGCCCCTCCGGCTCTATCTCCTGTAAAATCCAGGTTGTGACCGGGACCGTATCGTGCTAGAAACGCGATAGGCGTCCAGTCGAACTTCGATGACCACGAAGACCAAAGCGACAGTCAAGAGCGCGGAGATCATTATTCCCGAGAAGCTGTACTTCCGCATCGGGGAAGTCGCTGAACTCTGCCGCCTGCCCGCGTACGTGCTGCGCTTCTGGGAGACCGAGTTCCCCCAACTCAAGCCGGTCAAGAGCAACACCGGCCAGCGTATGTATCGCCGCAAGGATGTGGAGAACGTTCTCAAGATCAAGAAGCTGCTCTACGAAGAGGGATTCACCATTGCTGGAGCACGACAGCATTTGCGCGCCGATGGCAAAACCGATAAGAAGCAGAACCCTCTTCCCTTCCCTTCGACCGCAGCCACCGACCTGCGTTATATTCGCCAAGGCTTGAACGAGATTCTCACCATGCTGTCTCCCCGGCGCTAAAGCCGCATGCTCTCTCCCAAGAATCTGATCGCACTTGGCGTGGGTTTTCTTCTGGCGATTGTTTTCTGGATGGTCTCGTCGTCGTCCGAGTCAAGCCGCGACTCCGAGCCGAAGAAACAAGACACGGCAATAGGGGCAAACGAACCCGGCGAACTTGATCGCATCGAGCATGCGGTGAGGTTAGCTCGCGCATGGCATGCCACCACGACTGGCCGCATGGGCGCGGAACTTTTTCAAACCGAAGAAGACGTCGTATGCCCCTCTGACACGCACATCGTCACGCGCTCCTCACCTCCGCCGGGCCGGGAGACATAACGGAAGAATTCATCACCACTGGCAACATGATCTACGCGCGCGAGGCCGGTCAGCCTTGGCATTCAGAAAACGATCCCTCTCCCGATAAATGTCATTCGGGGCCTTCTGCAGGATCACAAAAATTGCTCGCCCTATTGGAACCCATGAAACATGCCGTCCGCGTGCAGAAGGCCAGCTGATCAAATTGAGCGACGGCTCTTGTCGCTTATGGGATTTTTCCGGCGCATCGAACCTTCCGTTTCATTCCATCTGTGTAGAAGAGTCCACGCATTATCCGCGTCGCCTGCAAATCGGAGGCCTGCTGGTGGAATATTCCAAATGGAATCAACCGGCGCTGATTGAGCCGCCTGAGATGCCAAGTTCGCATGAGACGCAGTAAGAACATGCTTCTGGCCGGAGCTCGCATGAGAAATCTTCGCATGTGGAAATCTCGCGCCCCCAACCCGTGATATATTTCCACCGCTCTTGGAACGAGCACCCGTCGCGGCCTGAGCACCCGACGGTTTGAAAGCCTTCCCCGTGGAGACGCTCGCCATTTTGTCTACCCGCCGATGAACAATCGGCGGGTTCATTCTTGTCCTTCCGCCGGCGTGGGAGCTCCATCGCCATTCAAGTAGAGCAGAAGTGTCGTCGCGCAACACGTGTTCGAGTGCAGGAACACTGCTACCCGCGATCGGAATTTCTCGTCTACAAATCCTGATGCCGCAACTACAAGGGCAGTTCAACTTACGAGTGAGGTCCCTGGAGAACTTCGAATGACTAAGCTGCAAAAAGGACGAACCTACCCCCTCTGCGCTCTTCTTCTATTTTGCCTGGCGGCTACTGCTGCCTTGCCTGCGCAGACCTTCAAGACGCTTGTAACTTTCAATGAGGCCAACGGCGAAGATGTTTTTTCTTCTCTCATCGAAGGCACCGACGGCAACCTCTACGGCAGTACCGTATACGGCGGAAAGCAAAACTTCGGAACGATCTTCAAACTCACATTGGCTGGCAAAGAGACTGTCATCTACAATTTCTGTCTCCAGTCCGGATGCCCCGACGGCACCTACCCCGGCTGGCTAACACCGGCAAGCGACGGCAACTTCTATAGCGAAACCTACGGCGGAGGCGCGTACAACTCCGGCACGATTTTCAAAATCACTCCCACAGGACAGCTCACTACGCTCTACAGTTTTTGCGCAACGAGTGGATGTCCCGATGGCGCATTGCCGCAATCGGCGCTTGTGCAAGCGAGCGATGGCAACTTCTATGGCACCACGGTCATCGGAGGCGCGCAAAACCAGGGTACGGTTTTCAAAATCACTTCCAGCGGCGTGCTGACCACGCTTTACAGCTTTTGCTCTAAGACCAACTGTACCGATGGCACGCAGCCGAACATCGGACTGACTCTCGGCAGCGATGGCAACTTCTACGGTACGACAGCCCTCGGCGGGAAGATGGCGTGTCCGCCTTACGGCTGTGGCACCGCCTTCAAGATCACTTCAAGTGGCACCCTGACCACGCTCTACACTTTTTGTTCTCTCACCAACTGCGCCGACGGCAGCATTCCGCAAGGACTTCTGGTTCAGGCCAAGGACGGCAATTTCTATGGCACCACCGACAACGGCGGAGCCAACAGCTCAGGCACCGCATTCAAGATGAACTCGGCGGGAAAATTGAAAACGCTACATAGTTTCTGCAGCGGCACCTGTACCGACGGCGCTGTTCCGTACGCGGGTCTCATTCAGGGGACTGACGGTAACTTCTATGGAACCGCCGACATCGGTGGAGCGAAGGGTTACGGCACCATCTACAAAATGTCGCCGACCGGCAAGGTCGTCCCGCTTCATGCCTTCGACAACAACGACGGCTTCTCGCCCGCCGCATCGCTTTTTCAAGCCAGCGACGGAAACTTCTACGGCGGTACCGAAGAAGGCGGCAACCTGAACTGCTTCGCCCCTTATGGCTGTGGCACCCTGTTCCGCATCACCCCGCCGTAAGCCTCAAGATTGGTAGAGATCGGGGCCCCGTTCCTTCGCCTACTTTGCGAGGGTACGGGGTATTGTTTCGCACACTCAATCGTCTTGGACCTCTGCTCCGAGCGGTGTAAAGTAAATGCCGCCAATAAAGGGGGAGAAGATGATCAGAGCCAAGGCTGCCGCCTGCCTGACTATTTTGTTGCTATTCACCGGGCTCGCGTTCAGTGATGACATGCACGCACATCATCACGACGCATCCGAGAAACTGGGAACCGTTTCGTTTCCCATCTCCTGTGCGCCCGCTTCACAAAAGCCTTTTGAGCGCGGCGTCGCGCTCATGCACTCCTTCGGATACGAAGAAGCCGAAGATCAATTCACCGAGATCACCAAGAGTGATCCCAGTTGTGCCATGGCTCAGTGGGGAATCGCGATGAGCTTGTTTCACCAGATATGGGAGCGTCCCGGGGAACCATCGCTGAAGCGCGGATGGGCTGAGATGCAAACCGCGCAGAAGCTCGGCGCCAAGACCGACCGGGAGCGCGCCTACATCGCTGCGCTGTCCGACTTCTATCGCGATTACGACAAGCGCGACCACATGCAACGCGCCAAAGCGTATTCCGACGCCATGGCTAAGGTCTACCAGCAGTACCCCGACGATCTTGAGGCCGGAGCGTTCTACGCCCTGTCACTATTGGCTGCCGAGCCTCCGGGAGACAAGTCGCTCGAGTATCCGAAGAAAGCTGTGGCCGTGCTCAATCCGCTTTTCCTTAAGCAACCTGATCATCCCGGCCTTGCGCACTACATCATTCACGCCTGCGATTCTCCGCAGATGGCTCCGCTCGGACTCGACGCTGCGCGTCGCTACGCCTCGATCGCATCATCCTCCGCGCACGCGGTCCACATGCCGAGCCACATCTTCGCCCGCCTCGGACTTTGGCAGGAAGACATCGACGCGAATCTGAAGTCCGTCGCGCTCGCCCACCCCGCCGGCCAGATGTATATGCATGGACACGAACTGCACGCCATGCACTTTCTCATCTACGCCTATCTGCAGACGGGACAGGACGAGGCCGCCAAGCGCGTTGTGGAAGACTCGAAGCAGATTATCGCCAGCGCTCCCAAGAATGGCGACGACATGGGGATGCTCGAGTATTACGGTTTTGCCTCGGCGCACTTCCCGGCGTTATATGACTTGGAGATGCGCCAGTGGTCTGATGCTGCCGCGCTCGAGCCCGCACCTGGACTGCCCGCCTACCAGCAGATGATCACTTATTGGGCGCGCACCATCGGCACTGCTCAACAAGGAGATGTCGAGGCCACTCGCGCCAACGCAAAGAAGTTCGATGCCGCGGTTGAAGCTACGAAGACGTCGAAGTATGCGTACGTACTTGAAGGGCCCGGCTTCTCACGCCGCGAGGTTCATGCCTGGCTCGACTTCACCGAGCAGAAGAACGATGACGCGCTGCGTGAGATGCGCGAAGTCGCCGATCTTCAGGATAAGGTCGGAAAACAGGAAGTCGACATTCCCGCTCGCGAGATGCTGGCCGATATGCTGATGACCCTCAACCGTCCGCAGGAGGCGTTGACCGAATATGAGGCCGCGTTGAAGACTGACCCCAACCGCTTTCACGGACTCGCCGGAGCCGCCCACGCCGCCGAAATGGCGAACCAGAAAGACAAGGCCAACACGTACTACGCTCAACTGTTGAAGAATTGCGACGACGGAAAGAACTCCGATCGGCCAGAACTCGCGCGAGCGAAATCTGTGGTGGCAAAAAACGGAATGTAAGTCCGGGTTGGCTGACGACGGAAGACCGAAGACTGACGACTGGGGTTTACTCGACCACAATCTTCCCCATCACCTTTACCCCAGTCAAATTGTTCTCAATCTGCAGCGGAATCTCTCCCGCCGCTGCAGGCTGAAATTCGAAGTCGTAGGCTTCCCCCGACGCGATGTGCAGCGCCGCATTCTGCATCGTCGCCAGCCTCGCGGGGAGGTTGGCTCCGTCTTTCGCAATCGCATGCCATGTCGTCGGATGCTCCGCGCTTCCAATCAAAAAAGTCGCTCCGAGATTCGGCGCCATGTTCACTACGCGCAAGCGATACTTCATCCCGTGCCGAAGCATGATCGGACTGAACGCCTCCGATCCGTTCAGGGTGATGCGCGAAGTGGAGAAGTCGTTATCGCGCGCGCCAATCATGAGCAGCCGGTCATGCTCGACATCGAATGTCTGCCCCGGATCGAGCACGATGAGCCCGCCGTACACTCCGCCAGAAAGCTGGCTCGGGTCCGACGCGTGCGTGTGATAAATAAAAGTTCCAGCGCGGTTGGGAGTAAAGCGCGCCACAAAACTTCCGCCCGGCTGAATGGCTGGCGTCACCTGATTCCCGTCGCCGCCGCCGACCACGCCGTCGTAGTAGCTATCGAGTTCAAGCCCGTGCCAATGGATGGTCGTAGGTTCAGCTAAGTGGTTCACCACTGTGATCTCCACCGGCTCTCCGCGCGTCACTACAATTGGCGGGCCTACCGACTTATCCTCCGACGCCACAATCTTCTTGCCTTCACGCACCGAGCAAGAGAATGTTCGTGACTTCGCATCTGCGGCATTGGGCTCGAGCACCAGATCGATCTTGCGTGGTGCGACTGCGTCCGCTCTCACTGGCGCCTGACGATCCAGCCTTCACGTTGATCGCCAGGACCAATCCAGCCATGTCATTCATGGCGCCCATCATCCCGCCCATGGCATCTTCGTGGTGGCTGCTGGGCGCGCCGGTCTCGGTGAAAGTCGGCAGGCGTTCCCCATTCGAGATATGCAACTGCAGGTGGCAATGGAATAGCCACCGTCCGGGGTGCGTGGGGAACCATTCCATCATCATCGTGGTCCCAGGATGCATATCCTCCGTCACCACCGCCTGGCGATCTCCGGACGCATAAGATGTGTCAGTCTCAAAACTTCCTGCACTGAGCAAATCATAGAAGGAACCGTGCAGATGCATAGGATGTTCCGAAACGCCGGCATTGATCACTCGCCAGCGGATGCGATCCCCCACCCCATACTCCAGCGGCTCAGTGAACGGATATATCTTGCCATTAATCGAGAGCACTTCGACCCTGGGGTGAATGGCATCGGCCGCAACGAACATGGCGTCGATCACGAAGACCCGGTCGGCCACAACCGAACCGGCAGGATCGACAATGAACGCGCCATTCAGTTGCGCGTCGGCGCGAAGCGGTTGTACCAAGGTTCGCTCGCCGACCTTGAGGACATCGGTCGTGCGCGCCCAGTAGTAATAAGTTCCCGGCGTGCCCGCGGCAAAGGTGAATTCGTGGCTCTCGTCGGGAGCGATCTCCACTCCCGCCGCCGGATCGCACGGACGCGTCGCGAACCCATACACCGTCGCCTTCAACTTCAACTTGTTGGTGACGGCGACGTGCAGGGTCGTGCCTTCAGGCATCCGCAGCAGCGGCCCCGGAATCTGCGCGGCATGTCCGGCTTCAGCAAACGCTTGTACGAACAGAGGAGGTCCATCTTCTGCCTCGGCATGCCAGGTTCCGCTGCGAATTTCGAGCGCGACGTTGAGCACGCCATTCTCAAGTTTGCCCGCAGGCGCCCGGTTTTGATTGGCAACGATTTGGTCGGCGCCTTGGGCAAGTGCCAATCCAGCCAGCACGCACACTACTGCGAGCAGCCGGAAAACACGAGAAGTAGGCAATTGGCCTCCGGGGGGAGTGCCATCATTATGGAGCCAAAAGCAGGACTGTCAAGCTTCAGCCGCAATCATTAACGAAACTGTGCAACCAAAGATATCAATCATCTCAAGCAAATCGGAGCGCTGCTCGCGGTTCAGAGCCAGGTTAACCCGCCTGGGGCAGTCGCTGACCGCTGTGACCCGCACACTGCAAGACCCCAAGATAAGCGCTCCAGGGTCCGACCGCGTCTCGATATTGATAGGCCATCACCCGCGACAGTTGATGCACGTGCGTGAGGTCGTGAACCGCCCAGGCAGCCAGCAATTGCGATAGCGTCACAACACCTAGTTCGGGATGCCGTCCCCGCCGCTGGAAATCTTCCGGCTGTAAGTTCAGCGTTTCAAGCACGGCCAGGCTTTCTTTTCGAAGGCGGGCGAATTCATCCAAGAGCTGCTCAAGCGACTTTCCCTGGCTCTCTTTGAATTGCGCAAGGCGGTCGAAGGGATCAAATGCTCGCGATTCGCCCTTCTCCAGCAGGATCCGCGCACGCGGTATCCAGTCTGTTCGCTCTCCAAAGATGAGGTGACCCACGATGTCGTAGGCGCTCCAACTATCTTGCCCTTCGTTCGAGCGCGCCCAGACGTCGGGCATTCCACGCAATAACGCGTCAACGGTGGAAGGAGTGCGGGTAAGAACTGAGACGGTCTCGGCCAGGTTGAATTGTGTCAAGGCTGCCATGCCAACCTAGATGCACGCTTGGCACATTAGATTCAGGCTATCGGCAAGGCCCCCACTCGCTCGTTAGTGTTGCTCGGCGCTCGCCAGATCATTCTTGAGCAAGCTAACTTCGACTCGTCCGCCGCTCGTATGCTTCACTTTTGTTCCGGCGTCCGCGGCTGCTGGCTGATTCCCCATTCCCAAAGCGTAGATGCGATGCACAGGAATGTTGTGGGTGTACACCAGGTAACGCACGACTGAGTCCGCCATCTGCCGGGACGCCATCATTGCAGCTTGCCCGTGGCCAGAAGAAAAACCTCGCACTTCGAGGAGATAATTGCGCTGGTCTTTCAGCGGAGCCGCCATTTCGTCGAGCGCGTCTTTTGCTTTCTTGCTGAGAACGGTCTGGCCCGAGCGAAAGTCAATCTCGGTTTGTGAACCGCTCTTGTACTGATCAAGGTTTCCAACCACTTGTTCTACGTTCGAAAGGTGTGCTGTAGTTTGCGCGGCCGACTGCTGCGCCGCTTGCGCGCGATTGTCCGCGTCGATGGCGTGTTGATCGGCCTCCTTGGTTCTCATGGAAGCTTGCTGAATCCCCTGTTGCGAGCGGGTGTCAACGTCCTTGATCATCTTGCCATTGGTCGCGGCAGCATCATCCAATGTGTTCAGGCAATCCTGAATGGGCCGCACCTGACCCTGCACGTACTTTTTGGTGGTAAGTGGATGCCCCAGCAGATTCGCAAGGTTCGGTTCCGCGCCGTTCCAAAAGTCCCCAGTCGAAGCAGGCTCCATATTGCACATGCTGCTCGTCGTGCCCGGTGCAAGAGGTTGCGGATTTGAACTCGGAGCGTTCTGCGCGAACGCGCAAAGGGCCGTCGACAAAAACAGAGTTACGATAATGCGATTCGTCATTGTGACCTCCTGGGGGACGGCTAGTGCTGACAGCCTGAGACGGTCAACTTCCGGCAAGAGAACCTCATCGGTTCGCCATTTATGATACTCCAGATAATCCAGGATGCCACCGGCACCGCGCGCTTTAGCACATTTGCGGAGCCGTTCAGCCGCAGGCCCGGCTTTTGACCAAAGACTAACGACCGGGTCTTTGACCGAACGACAAAAGACCAAAAACGGTGTTCCGGCCTATCTCCCGCCATCTCCATTTTCCTTGACAACCATCCCGGCCGAGAGCATCGTCGTGTCGTATCTCGCGCCTCACCAGAGTCTTTCCCCCAGAAAGCCGATTCTGAACTGAGCAGGCCCTTCCTGTTAGTCGGCGAAAGTCCACGAACACGCTGCCCGCCAATATTTTCGTGGACTTAGAGGAGATTGCCATGCGGAGTCAGACAAAGTTCAAGAATATCCTTGCTGGTGTACTCATCTCGCTCACTACGCTCACCGTCCTCACCGCCTCAGCGCAAACCTCTGAGGAGTCCAAGAGACCCATCGTTTCGCTGCCGACAAATGCCCACGCGTCTCCTGAGGCACTGCATTTACGGTCGATCCCTCATAACGGTGGGCCCGTTGCAGAAAACCGCTGGGGCGACAGAGCAAGTTTTTTTTTGCACCCTTCTGTCCCGGGCAGCTCCGTCTCCTTTCTGCCGGTAGTGACCTACGATCCGGGCGGGTTCGAGGCCAGCATGATAGTCGTGGCGGATGTGAACCGCGACGGTAAACCGGATTTGGTGGTGGTCAACTGCGGCGGCTGCTATGGTCCGCCTTCGATTACCAACGTCGGCTCGGTCGCGGTGATGCTGGGAAAGGGAGATGGAACCTTTCAACCGCCAGTGACCTATGGCCCGGGCGGCGTGACTCCTCTCTTCGTCGCTGTTGTTGACGTGAATGCCGATGGCAAGCTCGATCTCGTGGTGGCGAACCGCTGCGGGAACAACGGTTGTCTGGCCGACTCTTTAGTCTCTGTATTGCTTGGAAACGGGGATGGAACCTTTCAGCCGGCTCTGAATTACGACTCGGGCGGACTGTTTACGTCATCAGTAGCAGTCGCGGATGTGAACGGCGATGGCAAACCAGACCTGTTGGTGGCTAACGACTGTGCCGACCCCAACTGCGATGGGTCGGTTGACGTGCTGCTCGGCAACGGGGACGGAACTTTCCAAACGGGTGTGAGCTATCTCACCGGAGGCAATGATGCTTTTTCAATTGCTGTTGGGGATGTGAATGGCGACGGCAAACCAGACTTGGCAGTGGCCACGAACGATTGGCTGTGTAAGGGGGGGATGTGCCAGCCGCTTGGTACACTGGCTGTGTTTTTGGGCAACGGCGACGGAACCCTCCAGCCGGTTGTGCCATACGACTCGGGCGGCACATTTTTCGGAGGGTCGATAGTGATCACGGACGTAAATGGTGATCACAAGCCGGACCTCGTCACGCAGAACAGCCAATGTTGCGGTGGTGTGATCGGCGGCGTGGGTGTGCTCTTGGGCAACGGCGACGGATCCTTCCAGCCAGTAATAACCTACCAATCAGGTGCGGGGGGAGAGGGGACGTCGGTGCAAGTGGCAGACGTAAACGGTGACGGTATTCCCGACCTGATCGCAACGGACCAATGCGCCGCCGCCAACTGCATTAATCAAGGCTTAGTGGGTGTGCTCCTGGGCAATGGCAACGGAACCTTCCAGACCGCGATCACCTACAATGCCGGCGGTTTCTTGACTAACTGGGTAGCGGTCGCGGATGTGAATGGCGATGGCAAGCCAGACCTGTTAGTTGCAAACCAGTGTGCCGACAACAGTACTGTTTGTGCGCAAACTTCTGTCGGGGTGCTGCTGAACAACACGTCTGTTGGCAAATTCACCACATCCTCCACGCTTGTTTCCAACTTGAATCCGTCGCTCTACGGACAGAAAGTCACTTGGACGGCAACTGTTACCTCGTCCGGTTCCGTCACGCCGACGGGAACCGTGAAGTTTATGTGGAGCACCTACACGATCGGCTCGGCAGTCCTCAATGCCAGCGGAATTGCGACCCTGACGAAGTCGAATCTCAACGCCGACCCCTATCCGCTAGTCGCCGTATACGGCGGCGATACAATGAACCTGGGAAGCACGTCGCCTATCGTGAACCAATCGATCCTGCAGACGACGAGTGCGGCAGCGATTACTTCGTCGCTGAATCCGTCCAAGCAAGGTCAGGCGGTGACGTTTACCGCTACGATCACTTCACCGACCGTGATTCCTACGGGACCTGTAACCTTTACCGCTGGGAAAACGGTGCTAGGGACAGCTCAACTCAGCAATGGAGTGGCAAAGTTCACAACCTCCACGCTCACAGTGGGCTCAACCGTGATTACAGCGACTTACTATGGAAGCTCGAACATCGCCAAGAGTTCAGCGTCGCTGACGCAGACGGTGCAGCAGAAGTAGTGAGCCTTGATGTCGGGAGTAAGCGGGTGCCCTATTTCTCGCGCCTTTTGCGAGAAGTGGGGCTTTTGGTTCTCGACAGATACAACGAATCGGGAAACGTCCCGTCTGTCCCCGCATTTCCTGTTATACGTCGCCTCGACTTGATGATGGTGTCTGCCCCAGGTTGTGGCGATCCACTTTCGGCTGAGAAGGAAGCCGAGCTGTGGGCGGTGGTTCGTCACTCGGATCTTCGATAGTCTTAATCCGGGCTCGTCGACCGGGCACGGAAGAACGGTTTCATCAAGAATGCGACGGTTTAGGGCGGACGGCGTTCTTCCCTCAATCGGCGCTATTGTGAGTATCGCAGCTTATTAGCGCCTGCCCCGATTGGAAGTCCTTAGCAAGTCCCGGTGTTTCTAAGCAAAATCGTGTCTTGTGGGGAAGCGCAGAATACTGATCCCAATAGAGGATGCAGCCGGCGAAGTAAGCGCCAGAAAGGTCGCGGGGAACTGGCACACTTGTAATCACGCTCTTCGCCTCGGCCTGGCCCGAAAACAGAGTAGTCCCAAACTTTGGGGATGGGATGTACGTTGCTGGCTCCGAAGATTCTGCTCATGTATTTTTTCTCTCCGGCGTTCACTGCTCCATCTGGCCCCTTCGCTTCCCAAATATCACCCTCAGTAAACTTACGTAGTGACTGGCAAGCAAACTTCTGTGACGATTCCACCTTGTCCTCAGTCGGAGCGAGTCCGAGGGTAGCCATTTCCCTCAAAGCCGGAGATTTTCCGAAATTCTGAACGGTGAAGGAAACGTCAAACCGAACTTTTTCGTCGTTTACAATCGCGGTCGTAGCGATTGCTTGTTGGCTGAGGCCTACCCAAGGACGTTGGTCGGCCTGCATTATGTCCGCAGTGCGCTTGGTCTGCTCCGCGAGGGTATGGGTCTCTCCCACGTTGCTTCTCAGCACTCCCAATTGCTCATTGAGCTTGTCTACCTGTCCGCGATAAAGCCCGATGAGTTGGTCTGTCTGCTGTCCGGAAGACTGCATTTCCGTAAGCTGCCCACTCATCGTGATGAATTGCTTGCGTGCATAAAAGACGTAGGCCGTGTTCGCACCAGCGATCACCATCGTGAGTAGAAAAGTCAGTTTATTCACGATGGTCGTGTTCGCCCAAGCAATCTTGAGTTTGGTCACGTATTTCATTTAATCCGTTGGGAGGTCTGCTCCTGGGGGAGGCGTTATACTGTACCTAAACGGGAAGCCTCCGACAAGGTAATGGGAAGTAATCGAAGACCGGGGACGCTTGCCATTCTTCGCGCGATCCCCCAGGGCGAATCCCGAGCGCAGTTCCCAAGCAATGTCTCTGTTGGACCGCTCATCCGCATTCTGGACGTCGATGTTACTCGGCGCGTAGGCCGCACAATAGCCCGACACACTCACAATAGATACGAATGTGTTGGCCACCCACGCGGGTGTTTCTACGACAAAGGTTCCCTGCACCTTACTGCCCCCGCTTCACCGCGATTCCCATCACTTCGTAGTGGCCGTTGCGAAGCAGTTTGTCGGTCCCGATGAACGCGCGCGCGGGAAAATCGCCGTGGAAATAGGCTCGGTATACAGCATTGAACGTTTCGTAAAGCTTCAGGTCGGTGCAGAAGATCTGCACCGAGACGACATCGTCCATCGACAGGCCCGCGTCCTCCACGGTCTTCTTGATTCCATCCATGACCAGATGCGCCTCCGCCTCCGCGTCGGCCGGAGCGAGTCCGGTTTTCGGATCGAGTCCAATGTGGCCGCCGATGTAGAGCGTATTGCCGACCAGGACGCCATCGCTGAAGGGCAAGCCCTTCCTATCACCGTCCCGAGGGCCCACGATGAACTTCCGGTCCGCCGCAACGGCCGCGATCGAGAAAGTCAGCAAAAGAAATAAAGACACGATTCCGCGTAGCTTCATGTTTCCTCCAAAGATGACGAGTTCGGCACCGGACAGGTGCGAACAAAAGCTACACCAAATCGAATCATGAGGCGAATCTGAAGCCCGTCGCCGGAGGAATCAGGTTTTGCTGAGGGCTGACGGCTGAAAGCTGACAGCTGGTTTAATTGGTCGGGACGGGCAGATTTGAACTGCCGACCCCTCGCACCCCAAGCGAGTGCTCTACCAGGCTGAGCCACGTCCCGACTGGAAGGAATCCGCCCGATCGCGGGCGGTGGGGTTGACTTGGGAATTTTACACTAGCCTCGCCGATTGCGCTCGCCGGCCACCCATTTGCATCCGATGGGGCTGGCTTCTCATCCAACTTACAGCAGCACAACCATCGAGGAACCTACAACTTGCGTCGTCGCATTGCCGTCTTTATCGTCGTCGTTCAATCCATTCTTCTGCTCGCCCACTGGTTCATTTACAGCACCTGGATGGGATTTGAAGCCGTCCCCGATCCTCCCGGCATCACGCCATTGCAGGCGGCGGTGGGGATTTTATCGATCAGTTTCGTCGTCGCTAGCATCCTGGCGCGGCTTTATTTCAATACATGGGTGCGATCGCTCTATCGCGTCGCCTCGACCTGGCTGGGACTGGTGAACTTTCTCTTTCTCGCCGCGTGCCTATGCTGGATCATCGCTCTCGGCGCGCGCGTGGTCCATGTGCCGCTCGACGCTTCACTGCTCGCGAGAGTTCTATTTGGCGCAGCCATCCTCGCGGGAGTTTACGGATTGATCAACGCGCGCTGGGTACGGATCAAGCGCATCACGGTGAGGTTGCCGAATCTGCCTGCCTCGTGGCGGGGACGCGTGGCCGCGCTGGTTTCCGACGTGCATCTCGGACACATCAACGGCACTCGCTTCATGGCTCGCATCATCGCGCGCCTCAAGCGCCTCGCACCCGATGTCGTCTTCCTCACTGGAGATCTCTATGACGGCACCAAAGTTGACGCGAATTCGGTCGCCGCTCCCTGGAAAAACATATCTCCCCCGCTCGGCTCGTACTTCGTCACCGGCAATCACGAGGAGTTCTCTCACCCTCTCGAATACATTCACGCCGTGCGCGACACCGGAGTGCGCGTGCTCAACAACGAGAAAGTCGATCTCGACGGACTGCAACTGATCGGCGTCGATCATCATGACTCGACCAACGCCGCGCGTTTCCAGGCAATTCTCGAGCGCGCCGCGTTGCGTACGGGCGAACCCAGCATTCTCCTTTCGCACGCGCCGCATGCGCTTGAAGTTCCTGAACAGGCGGGAGTCTCGCTCCAACTCTCGGGCCACACCCACGGCGGACAGATCTTCCCTTTCACCTGGTTCACGCGGCGCATCTTTCGCCAATACACCTACGGATTGCAGCAGTTCGGGAAGATGCTGGTCTACACCACGACGGGCGCGGGCACATGGGGACCTCCGATGCGGGTGGGTACGAGGCCGGAGATCGTGCTGATCGAGTTCGCTTAGACCTACCGCCGGGATTTTTTCTTGCGCGCGGTTTGCGGTTCCGGTTCCAACACCGCGAACTGAATTTTCTTCTCCACCGGATCGATGCGGTCGACAATTACGCGAATCTTTTGTCCCAGGCCGTAGGTCTTGTGGCTGCGCTGTCCGATGATCTCGCGCGTGTTCTCGTGATAGGTGTAGCGGTCGTCGGTGAGTGAGGCGAGAGGAACCAGTCCTTCAACGAAGAGATCGAGCAGCTCGACGAAGAAACCGAACTTGGTGACGCTGATGATGAGCCCGTCGAAGTCGTTGCCCACCTGATCTTCCATGAACTTGGCTTTCTTCCACTCCATTAGTTCACGTTCGGCTTCGTCGGCGCGGCGTTCGGACTGGCTCGACTCTTCGGCAATCTCATGTAGCACTTCGAGAGGGATGGGGCCGTGCGTAGGTTCGGGTGCTTCGCGCTCTCTGCGCTTCGACCATGGAGAGGCAGCCTTGCCGCTATCGGCATTCGCGGACGAGGGCGTCCGCGCCACATTGGCTTGCCTATCTCTTAGCACTTCTTTCAAAATGCGATGCACGATCAAGTCGGGATAGCGGCGGATGGGTGAGGTGAAGTGCGTGTAGCTGGGCGCGGCGAGGGCGAAGTGTCCTTGATTCTCTTCCGAGTAGCGCGCTTGCTTGAGTGAGCGCAGCATCAGGTAAGACAGAATGCGCTCTTCGGGCTTGCCGGCAATTTTCTCCGTGAGTTTCTGATACATGCGCGGAGTGATGTGCACTTCTTTCGGAATCTCAATCGCCGGAACATGCTTACCGGTGCCGCGAGCGGCGCGGCGGTCGGTCTTCAGTTGAATGCGTTCAGTGGGCAAGGCTCCCACGCCGAGCGAATAGCCGAACGTAGCCGCGATGACTTCGAAGTCATAGACGCGTTTGGCGTCGGGCTTCTCGTGAATGCGGTAAAGCGACGCAATCCGCTTTCTTTCCAGATGGCTGGCGACGGTTTCATTCGCCGAGAGCATGAATTCCTCAATCAACCGGTGCGCGATGTTGCGCTCGGAGCGCGTGATGCTCTTCATCAATCCGTGCTCGTCGAATTCAATGACCGGTTCAGGCAAGTCGAAATCGATAGATCCGCGGCGCTCGCGCTTTTTATTCAGAATGAGCGCGAGATCGCGCATGAGTTCGAATTGCTTCACCAGCGGCGCGTAGCGCTTGCGGGCGTCCCCATCGCCTTCGATGATCGCGTTGACTGCGGTGTAAGTCATCCGCTCGGCAGACTTGATCACGCCTTCGCTTAGTTCGTATCCGACAATTTCGCCGCGATGGTCAATTTCCATGACACACGACAGCACGAGGCGCTCGACTTGTGGACGCAGGCTGCAAATGTCGGTCGATAACTCGAGCGGCAGCATGGGAACGGCGCGATCCGGGAAGTAGACGCTGGTCCCGCGCAAGCGCGCTTCCTGATCGAGCGCGGAGCCGTCGGTGACGTAGTGCACGACATCGGCAATGTGGACCTGCAACTCGAAATTGCCGTTCTCGAGAACCGTGACCAGCACGGCGTCATCGAAGTCGCGCGCGGTTTCTCCGTCGATGGTGACGATCGGCAGGTCGCGGAAGTCGCGCCGGCTGCGCATTTCTTCGGAAGAGATGATGGGTTCGGTTTCCTCAGCCTCTTTCAAAACGTCGGCGGGAAAAACATGCGGGAGATGGAATTTGCGGATGATGATTTCGACATCGACGCCAAAGTCGTCCTGGTAGCCAAGGATTTCGACGACGCGTCCTTTGGGCTTCTGCGTGGCCGAAGGCCAGTCGGTGATTTCTACGTCGACCACGACGTTTTCGAGGTCGTCCCAGGTACGTCGTTGGACTTCTTCGCCGAGCACGCGATGCGGAGACTTCCTCTTGCTGCGCGCCAGATTCCTCGCTCCGCTCGGAATGACGTCAGGTTTAGCTGAGTTTTCTGGAATCTCCATTCCCTGCGGAATCACGATCTCTTGAGTGATTTTCTGGTCGATCGGCGTGACGAAGTTGTGGCCGCGGCCGTAGTGGAAGATACCGACGATGGTGCTGTGAGCGCGGTGCAGAGGGCGGATGATGCGGCCCTCGGCGCGTCCGTCAGGACGGATGGCGGTGACTTCGACGGCCACGCGGTCCCCGTGCATGGCGTTGCCGACCGCCGGCGGAGGTATAAAGATGTCGCCGCTGAGTTTGGCTTTGAGGCGCTCGTCAATCGAAGAGGGATCGGGAATGACGAAACCGAAGCCGTCTCGGTGCATGCTGAGGCGGCCGACCACGAGATTTCGTCCGGATGCGGTTTGCGGGAGCGCGTAGCGATCGGAATCGAGTTGGCGAAGCTGTCCGCTCGACACGAGACGTGACAATTTCTCGGAGAGCTCGCGGCGTTCGTTGCCGTGCAGTCCGAGTTCGCGGACCAGTTGCTTGTAGCCGGCAGTGTGCTTGGGCTGGCGTTCGATCTTCTTGAGTATGTCCGCGTCAGTGGGCATGGACAGCTTTTAGCTTAAACCAACTGCTTCACCACAGAGTCACAGAGACACAGAGAAAAGCTTTAAAGGGGAAATCCCATGGAGTTGAGAGGCTGAATAACCGACCGCGAATGCCGGTGCCCTGGGTTTTTCCGTTTTGAAGGTTTTCTCTGTGACTCTGTGCCTCTGTGGTGGATTTTCCCGGGCGGCGAAAGAATTACCCTAAAGCAAGGCGAGAACGCATGCCCTTCCGAGCTGCCCTTTCGAGTGAGTAAAAAGGCGGGATTTCCAGTGCTTCTAACGATTTCCACAGCTTCAATCACGCTGTCTAGGGAGTAGAATGCGAGATGGTCACCGAAATGCGGCTTTGACCCTGATCCATCCTAAAAAGGAAAGGAATTTTGCCCATGTGGAAGCCCACAAATCAGCCTACGACACCAGGCCGGCCAGGTGAGCCGGAGCGCCCGACCGCCATGCCGACGACCCCCGCTCCTTCTTCTTCGTCTTCGATGAGCAGCGAACCGGCAGCCGCGGCGACGCCGCGAGCGGTGAGCAGCACGGCCACGGCAGACCAGGCGACGATCGGGAAATCGCTGGTGATCAAGGGTGAAGTGACGGGAAGCGAGTCCCTTTACATTGACGGTCGCGTGGAAGGTTCCATCAACCTCTCGGGCAACCGGGTGACGGTCGGCCGCAATGGCGTGGTCGCGGCCAACATCAACGCGCGTGAAATCGTGGTGCTGGGCAAAGTGCGCGGCAACCTGACAGCTAGCGATCGCGTGGATATCCGCAGCGACGGCTCGCTCACGGGCGACGTGGTGGCGGCCCGCATTTCGATTGAAGATGGCGCGTTCTTCAAGGGCGGCATCGATATCCGCAAGGCCGGACAGAAGGCCAACGGGGCGGAAGAAGTGAAGACCACTTCGACCTCGCCTGCTGTGGAAGCGGCAGCAGCAAGGGCGTAAACCGGACGTCGGACCTTAGACGTCGGCAAGATTGGCGGCGGAGGCTTCTCTTTCGAGAGGCCCCCGCCGTTTTTGCGTTTGGAAGCCTTTTTCACCACAGAGACACAGAGAAACTTCAAAAAGAAAATCCCCTTGAACGAAACCTCGGTGGCAACTCGAAATTTCGAAGGCCATGGGCTTTCCTTTTTCTGATTTTCTCTGTGCCGGAGCCTGCCCTGAGCGTAGTCGAAGGGCGTCTCTGTAGTGGAATTTAAGGTTCGATGCCGGCGGTAGTTTCGCCGCTGACTTCGGCCACGCGGGGATAGGACGTAGGTTTGCGGCGACGCAGGTCGGCGGGTAATTTGGACCTGGTGATCCATAATCCCGCAGCGACTGCAGCAGCCCAGGTGATCGTGATCAGCCCCAGCGCTTTCAGATCGGCGGCGCGGCTGTTGCTGGCGATCACCAACTTCGCGACTTCGAAGCTCAGGACTCCCGCGACACAAGCGGTGAGCCCAGCCTTGGCCACTTCTCCCCAATCCAGTTGATTGATCGGAACCACTTTTCGCATATGCAGCAGGATGGCGAGCGCGAGTGTGTTGGCGACAATGCCGACATCCGAGGCGATGGCAAGGCCGACGGTCGAGAGCCCGTGATAGAGGGCGGAGTAAACCGGCAGCGAAGCCAGCGTGATGATGCTGCTCGCGACCATGGGCGTGAGGGTGTTGCCGGCGGCGTAGAAGGCGCGCGAGTATAGTCCCTGGGCCGACCAGAACGCCAGCGAGAACGTGAACCAGAAGAAGTAGATGGCGGTTTCTTGCGAATCGCGGAAAAGGAAGTGCCCGCGGCGGTAGACGAGATCGATGAGCGGTAGCGCCGCGGCCATCATGAAGCTTGAGGCCAGCAGCGAGGCGGCGATGATGCGGTAGACCGATCCATTGACCGTGTCGGCAAATTCCTGGAAGCGCTTTTCCCCAAACAATTTGGCGAAGAATGGAAGCGATGCCTGACTGGTGGCTTGTCCCAGGACTGCGATGGGGACGGCGAACAGGCGCTTGGCGTAGTTCAGGCGGGTAATGTCTCCGGCGGAGCCGGAAGCGAAGTAGCGCAGGATCCAGTCATCGGCCGTGACTAATGAAACTCCCAGCATGAGCGGGATGGAGAGACGCACCCATTCGCGGAAGGCGGGGTTTTTCGTATCGAACGAGATGCTATAGCCGGTGCCGATGCGAGCGGCGCCGATGGCATTGACGAGGAACGGGCCAATGAAGCTGCCAACGAGGGCTCCGTAGGCAAGGGACGAGATGCCGTAACGGCGCGAGCCGATGATTCCCCCGGCGATGATGGCGACGTTATATAGCAAAGGTCCGAAGGCGGGGAGCAGAAAGAGGCGACGTGAGAGCAGAACGGCAGAAACGACTCCGCCCACATAGAAGAAGATTTGCGCGGGCAGCAAGATGCGCGTGAGGTGGACGCAGAGTTCGAGCTGTTCAGGATTGAATCCGCTGAACATGTGGCGCTCGATTTGCGGGGTAAAGATTTCGGCGATGACGATGCCGATAGTGAGGACGACGGTCATCACCGTAATGATGATGGAAAACGTTTTCTGCGCTTCGTCTTCTTTGTTCTGCGCGAGGAAGCGGGTGTAGATCGAGATGAAAGTAATGGAGGCCGTGCCTCCGGCAACGATGTAGTTGAGCCAGTCAGGGATGGTGAACCCGGCGACGTAGGCGTCAGTGGCGGGCCCGGCGCCGAACGCGTAAGCGATGTAGGCTTCGCGGACGTACCCGATGACGCGGGAAAGCATGATGGCCGACATCAGCAGCAGCGTAGCCGAGAAGGCGCTGTGCTGATGGGAAGGCCGGAACAGACGGAGGACTCTCGACGTCAAGGTGGGGGTGGAAGTCTCCATCGCTGATGGGATTCTACACGGGGGACATCGGGTAACCCGACTTCAGAATTCAGATTTTTCGTTACAGATTTAGTAAAACGCGCCATCCCTGAAGATTGTCATTCCGAGCAGCGCGAGGAATCTGCAGTTTGTTGGAGCGTGTAGAGCACAGATCCTTCACTCCGCACAGGACGACAAGGCAACGGAATGTAGGTTTTGACAGGTCCTCAGGGACGCCGGATAATTCGAAGCGTGTCAGACTCTTCTACCCTTCCCGACTCCAGCGCGATTCTCAAGCGGTCGTTTCGCAGGGCGTTTCCTTCGGCGGTGCGCGGGGAGGGCGTCTATGTTTGGGATGCTACGGGAAAACGCTATCTCGATTTCTCTGGTTCGGCGGCTGTCAACTTCATCGGGCACGGCGTCGGCGAGATTCCGGCTGCCATGGTCAAGCAGGCGCGGCAGTTGGAGTTTGTGCATTCGAGCCAGTTCACCACTCCCGTGGCCGAGGAATATGCGCAGGAGGTAATCGAGTTTGCCGGTGAACACTTTCGCGGCGGAGCGGTGTTCTTCACCTGTGGAGGATCGGAAGGAGTCGAAAGCGCGTTGAAGCTGGCGCGGCAATACCAGGTGGAGATCCGCCAGGCGCGGCGCTACCAGGTGTTGAGCCGCGAGCAGAGTTATCACGGAGCGACGCTGGGCGCGCTGTCGGTTTCAGGAAATAAGAAGCGGCGCCAGATTTATCTGCCCATGGTGCGAGAGTTCGCGCACATCGGAATTCCTTACTGCTATCGCTGCAACTACGACTGCACCGATGGCTGCATGAATTGCGGACAGCAGTATGCGGCGGAGCTGGAGCAAGCGATTGTTGCGACTGATGGCGAGGCGGCGGCGTTCATCTTCGAGCCGGTGAGTGGAGCGACGCTGGGGGCGGTGCTGCCTCCGCAGGGATATTTGAAGAGCATCGAGGAGGTTTGCCGCAAACATGGCGTGCTGCTCATTGCCGACGAAGTGATGACTGGAATGGGGCGCACCGGGCGGAATTTCGCGATCGAACATTGGGATGTGAAGCCTGACATCCTGGTCACGGCCAAGGGCATGTCGAGCGGCTATGCACCACTGGGAGCGGTCATCGCGACGCAGAAAGTTGTGGACGCGATCGCGTCAGGATCCGGGGCGTTCCTGCACGGGTTCACCTACAACGCGCATCCGATCTCGGTCGCGGCGGGTCGGGCGGTGCTGGGATATTTAGAGCGGCATCGTCTGGTCGAGGCGGCAGAAACGACGGAAAAGACGATGCGGTCCGCGCTTGATCGATTGCTTTCGTTAAAGCCGGTGGGCGATGTGCGCGGGATTGGGTTGCTGTGGGGTGTTGAGTTTGTGGCGGATCAGAAAACGAAGCAGCCTTACTCGACCGAAACGAATTTCTCCGGCCGGGTAGGAATGGCGGCTGCCAAACGCGGGTTGCTGGTGTATCCCATGCAGGGATGCGTGGATGGGGTGGCGGGAGATCATTTGCTGATTGCGCCTCCGGCAGTGATTGATCGCGACCAGATCGATTGGGCTGTGGGGACGTTGGCAGAGGCGGTTGAGGAAGCGTGTTCCGGTCTTTAGGCTTCGCGCTTTCAGGCGTCGGGCTTGGGGAAAGACGGTCGGGAGACGCGATCCTCCATTGAGACATTGACACTACACCAGATCCTTCGCCCTTTCGGGCTCTGGACGATGTATTTTTCCAGATTTACCTATCACCTTATACATCTTATTATCAATCATTTAGCCAATGATCTCAGCTTGAGGGTGGTTTTACCTCCCATGCATTGCCGGTTTGCCCCCGCAGGAGCAGATTGGACATCTGCGGACGCGTTATGGCCAGTCCTTTGATTGAATTTTGCGAGCAGGCGAATCCGGTAGTCTTGCGGGAGATGAAGATCGCTAAGCCATTCCAGGATGCCCAGCGGGTACATGGGGCGCTATCGGCGGGCCTCGAGAAGCGGGTTCTGGTGTGGATGGCGGAGCGGACTCCGGCGTGGATCGGGTCTGACACCCTGACTTTGATTGGCTTCTTTGGGCAGATCATGGCCGGCGTCAGCTATGCCATGGCACGGTATCACCGCTATTGGCTGGTGATTGGGATTGGTTTTCTGGCGTTGAACTGGCTGGGCGACAGTCTCGATGGGACGCTGGCGCGGGTGCGCCAGCAGCCGAGGCCCCGCTACGGTTTCTATGTCGATCACATGATCGACAGCATCGGCGCCGTCGCAATGATGGGCGGCTTGGCCCTGTCGGGATATATGCATCCATATATTGCGATCGCATTGCTGGTGGCGTTTCTACTGTTGTCGATCCAATCGTACCTGGCCACGTATGCGCTGGGCGAGTTTCACCTGTCGTTCTGGGCGCTTGGTCCGACGGAGCTGCGGATTCTGTTGATAGTCGGCAACCTGGCGCTGCTGCGGTGGCCAATCGTTCTCCATCATCAATACCGCTTGTTCGATGTGGGCGGAGCTATTGGTTTGCTGGGCATGGTGGCGATGCTGATTTACATCACGGCGCGTAATACGCGGAAGCTTTATCGGGAAGAGAGGATTCGATGAGCTGGCGCACGACCGGTGTGCGGTGGTTGAAGTTCAATGCCGTGGGTGGAATTGGGATTGTCGTGCAACTGGCGGTGCTGGCCGTTCTCAAGACTGGGCTGAAGCTCGACTACCTGCTGGCGACGGGGCTCGCGGTTGAAGCCGCTGTAATTCATAACTTTTTGTGGCATGAGCGGTTTACCTGGGCCGATCGTCTGAGCGAGTCGAGTTGGGCGCGGTTTGCGAAATTCAATCTAACGACCGGATTGTTCTCGATCGTCGGGAACCTGCTGCTGATGAAGGCATTGGTGGGATGGGCCGGGATCAATTACATGGTCGCGAACGGCATCACCATCGCGGCGTGTTCGCTGGTCAATTTTGTGGTGAGTGATCGGGTGGTATTCAGTAGCTAAAGCTCTTCAATCTGACGTCATCCCGAGCGGAGCAAGGGGATGAATTCACGTTTGAAGTGCAACAGAGTGTTCCAAGAATACCTCGTTGGGAGTTTTGAAGCCGAGGCATTTTCTGGGGGTATCGTTGTAGCGTTCGAGGCAGAGGGCGAGGCGCTGGGCGGGCAGGTCGTCGAGGTCGGTGTTTCTAGGCAACAGGCGGCGCAAACGGCCAATCGCGTTTTCGATGCCGCCCTTCTGCCAGGGCGAGTGGGTGTCGCAGAACCAGGTCTGGATGCCAAACCGTCGGCTCAGGAGATAGTGTTTGCTGAACTCCGCTCCGTTGTCGAAGGTCATGGATTGACATACGCGCGCGGGCAGCGCTTCCAGCAGGGTGCTGAGATTGTCGGCGACCGACTGCGCCGTTCTCGTGTTCTGCCGCATCAGCAGGGCGCGCCGCGATCGGCGTTCCTGCATCACCAGCAGGAACTGTCCCGGTTTGCGGAAGCTCATGAGGTCGGCCTCCCAATCGCCCGTGCGCGTTCTGGTCTCCACCACCGCCGGACGATCATGGATGGAAACCCTCTCCAATATCGACGCCGTCGACCAGCGGCCATTGGGCAGACGGTTTCCGCGACGGTATTTTTGCCGAGGCAGCCAGCGATGCAGAGTTTCGTTGAAGGACCAACTGCGCCAATAAATGTAACGGTAGATGGATTCGTAGCTGATGCGGTCGCTGCCCGGCAACTGGGCCATGCGCCCGGCAATCTGCTCCGGCGACCATCCGGCAGCGAGATGCTGCAACACTTTCTCCCGAAGTTCGGGCTGACGTTCCAGCTTGTGGGCCCGACCGCGGGCATGACGACGCAGCATCAGCCGCTGCGCGCGCTCGGGATCGTAGCCCCCCGGCCACTGCTTAGAGACCTTGCTGTTGCGCTTCAGTTCACGACTAATGGTCGCCGCGCTCCTCCCCAGAGTGGCGGCGATGCAGCGCAGAGATTTACCGTTTGCATGCAGACGGTAAATCTCAATCCGCTCCCTGAGCACCAACTGCTCATATCTTCTCTTTTCCATCGCAACACCTTTGTACGGTGTTGCACTTGATTCGTGAACTCATGGGGATCTGGCGTGGATCGCAACAGATCTTAGAGTCGAGGCGCTGCACGCCAGATCCTTCACCCTCTCGGGCTTAGGATGACGTCAACTTTATTTGAAACTTAGTCCTGGTGTTGGCGTTCTACTGACCAGATGTCTTCCGGCTTTTGTTCGAAGGGATAGACGTGGACCATCCAGCCGAAGATCTGGGGCATGAATTTGCCGCCTTCGGCGTCGCAGGCTTCTTTAGTCGTGATCGATCCGCGCAGGCCGAATTTCGGATTCAGCCCTCCCATTTCTTTTCGTTTGTCCTCGGGCGGGATGCACATGTTCACGTGCGCGTGCCATTGGGCGATGCTCAGCGGCACTCGGCTGTTGAGATCGTCTTCCGTGGAATTCTTTTTCGCCGTGTACATCACGCCGATCAGGGTGTAATCGTCACCGTGTTTTTCATAGAGCAGCGACGTTGGGTGATCGGGATTGAAGCGGTTGGCGGCTTCGAATCCGTACCAATAATTGGTGAAGTGATATTGCTTCTGCGGAATTTCGGGATGGAAAATCTTGAATCCGTCGGCGAGGGCAACCCGGTAGTCTTTGTATTTCTCCGCAGCTTTGCGGGCAGCGTCGACCACTTGGGCGGCTTTTTCTTCATCTCCCGGCTTCAGGTCGCGCAGCGCGGTCATCTTCATGTGGGGGCCCATGTCCATATGGTGGCCCTCCATGGCTTCCATGGCGTGCGCGCTGCCGTCGCCCATGCCCGCCATGTCGTGCATGTCGGAACTGGTCATCTTCGATGAATCGTGACCAGACATATCCATGCCGGCCATGTTGCCGGCAGACTTGGCGTCCTGCGCGGCGGAAGAAATCGTCAACAGGGCGGCGAGGGAGATGCCGGCCAGAAGGTTTCGCGTCCTCATAAGATCACCCCGAAAATACTAACCCTGAACCAAGACCGGGGTTTCTGCAATCGAAGACAAGTTACAAATCATTACGGGAGTAATAAATCACGCGCTCTGAGGCACTTGGCGGGGCTCTGGGACAAGGCCGAGAGCGGTTAGAAGGACGGAGGCGGCTTCTGAGCCCGACCGTACGCAGTCGGGTACGCCGATGCCGCGGTATCCATTGCCGGCGAGGGCGAGACCGGGAAGTTGCTGCCGCAGGCGTTCAATGCGCTCAAGTCGCTCGAGATGGCCGACGCCGTACTGCGCCATCGCACCCTTCCATTTATAGACGCGAGCGAACTGGGGTTCGGCTGAGAGGCTGAGAATCTCGCGCAGCTCGCGGCGTGCGATTTCGAGGATCTCGTCTTCGGACAGTTGGAGGATGGCCTCGTCGCCTGCTCCCCCCAGGAAACAGCGAATCAGAGCACGGTCTGTGGGAGCGCGGTGGGGAAACTTATTGTGGACGAAGGTTGCGGCCAACATGCGATTGCCTTCGCTGCGCGGGACGAGGAATCCGAAGCCCGGTGGAAGTGAAGCGCGAACTTGTTTGTCATAACCGAGCGTGAGCGTCACCGACGAGCTGTACCGGATGCTGCGAAGTTCATTCGCCAGATCGCCGCTAGCCATATAAACCAGCGACGCTGCCGCTTGCGTGGGTGTGGCGACGATAACAGCATCGAACTCGTCCGTACCGTATCCGGCAGAGACGATCCAGTTGCCGTTCTGCGGCTGGATCGATTGCACAGGAGTGCCCGGATGAAGTGACGCGGGGCTGAGGTGTGTCAGGACGGCATCGACTAATTGCTGCATGCCGTCTTTGAGCGAAGTAAATAGCGGGCGAGCGGGTCCCTTGCTGGCTTGCGCCATTTTCTTGCGCGAGGCAAGCATGGCGCGTCCCAGACTGCCGTGTTTCGATTCCATGTCAGAAAAGCGCGGCAGAACGGCACGCACGCTCAGTTGCGAGGCTTCGCCGCCATAAACGCCTGAAAGCAGCGGATCGGCGAGGCGGTCGACCATCTCGGGTCCGTAGTGGCGTTCGACAAGTTGGGCGACGGTTTCGTCAGCATCAGCTTTGTGCGGCGGATGAAACCACTCGCGGGCCATACGCAGCTTGGTGCCGAATGAAAAAAGCGGCGAGAAGACGGTGGGCAGAATTTTGGTGGGCACCATGAACATCAGGCCATCAGGCATGACGGTGAGTTTGCCCTTGGTCAGGATGTAAGTTTTGCGGTCGGCGTCATTCGATCCAATGAGCTGGTCGCCGAGTCCGACCTGGCGTGCGAAGTCCGAAGCCCAGGGCTTTTCGGTGAGGAAGGAATCGGGGCCGGCTTCGATGAGGCATCCGTCGACATGATCGGTGACAAGTACGCCGCCGAGGCGGTGCGAGGACTCGAAGAGAGCGTAGTCAACCGCGACGCCGGCGCGACGCTGCTCTTCGAGCGTAAAGGCAGCTGCCAGTCCCGAAATGCCTCCACCGATAATGGCGATGCGTTTCATTCTTGAGCTTTCAGCACTCAGCCGTCAGCATTCAGCCAATGCCTCTCGTCTCTACGTGAGTCGTGTTCTGGCCAGGTCCGCCAGGGCTTGCGTCAGCACCGGCGAGCCGTTCAGCGATTCAGCACGCCACAACCGCATGCCTTCTTTCTCGGCGAATTGCTTGAAGCCGATATCGATATCGTAAAGCACTTCGACGTGATCGCAGAGGAAACCGACAGGTTGAATGAAGACTCCGCGATGTCCTCTGGCTTTCAGGTCACGAATCGTGTCTTCCACCGTGGGGCCAAGCCATGCACCTCCCGACATGCCCTGGCTCTGGAAGGCGAAGGTCCAATCGTCTTTCTGGAGGGCCGCTTCCTGAGCAACCAGAGCGGCGGTTTCCTTGGCTTGGGCTTCGTAAGGGTCACCTTCGGTGACAGTGCGCTCGGGCACGCTGTGCGCTGTGAAGATCACGGGAATCTTCGTTCCGGCTTCCTGGCGAGCAGCGTTCCATCCGAAGCTTAGCTTTTCCGCAAAGGCTTTGATCAGCAGCGGGTGGTCGTGCCAGGACTCAACGAAATCCACGGTGAAGGCGGGTCCTTGCTTCGCTAGCGCCGCGCGATAAAGACCGACGCTGGTGCGGGAGTTCTGCGGAGCGAGGCAGATCGCGACGACGTGCGTGACGCCTTCGTTCGCAATCGTGCGGACCGCATCGGCGATGTAGGGCTTCCAATTGCGCATGCCGACGTGCACAGGAATTCCCAGTTCGCGATGAAGTTGGTCGCGCTGCTCGAAGGTCCAGCAGGTAAGCGGGGAAGTTCCGATAAGTCCGTAACGATGTTGAACCTCTTCGATGACGTGCGGCGGCAGCGGCCGTCCTCCGGTCACCTGGAGCAGAAATTCAGGGACTTCCTCGACACGGTCGGGACTGCCGTGGGCGATGAGGAGGATCGCGTTTTTAGTCGAAGGCAAATCGAGCCTCAGCCCCTAAAGGGGATTGATCGGACATGTTTCGGCATCGCTGAAGGGATGCCCTGATACGAAATCGGTTTCATCCTTGCCGGCGGGACGCCGGCGCTACCTTCTGGTCGAGTGCTCTTGTACGAACTTTGCCAGGGCTTTCACATTGTCGACCGGCGTCTCCGGCAAGATGCCGTGACCAAGGTTGAAAATGTGGCCGGGACGTCCGGCGGCGCGGCGCAGAATGTCTTCAGCGCGAGACCTCAACTCTTTCCAATCGGCAAACAGGAGCACGGGGTCGAGATTACCCTGCACGGCATGTTTCGTGCCAACCGCTTTCCATCCGTCGTCGAGCGGAATACGCCAGTCAAGTCCGATGACTTCCGCCCCGGTCTCGCTCATCGAAGGCAACAGCGTAGCACTGTCGGTGCCAAAGTAGATCACAGGCACTCCGGTCGTCTGCACCTTCTTAACCAATTCGGTTGTGCGCGGCAACACATAGCGGCGGTAATCTTCCACGCTCAGGCAGCCCACCCAGCTATCGAAAATCTGGATCGTATCGGCCCCCGCATGAACCTGCTCGATAGCGTATTCGCTGGTAACGGCCACGAGTTTGCGCAGCAGGTCATCCCAGACCGCGGGAGACGAATACATCATCTTCTTGGCATGAACATAGTTGCGCGAGCCTCCGCCTTCGATCATGTAGCTGGCAAGAGTGAAGGGAGCGCCGCAGAAGCCGATCACAGGCAGCTTGGATCCGAAGTGCTTCGCGACCAGCTTGACCGCTTCGGAAACATAACCCAAATCGGCGGCGCGATCGGTGCGAAGCGCCTCTACATGGGCTTTTTCGCGCAATGGCTTCTCGATAACCGGGCCTTCTCCGGCGGAAAAGTGGAATGGCAGTCCCATGACTTCGAGGGGCAGAAGCAAGTCGGCGAAGATGATAGCGGCATCGACACCGAGGGCCTCGGCGGCAGTGATTGTGACGTCCGCTGCGACCGGGGGTTTCTTGCAGATTTCTATCAGGGAATACTGCTTGCGCACGGCGCGGTATTCAGCCATGTAGCGTCCTGCCTGGCGCATGAACCAGACGGGAGTACGGTCGACGTGTTGAGCCTTGCAGGCCCTGACGAAGCGGGATTCAGGGGCAGACATGAAACTGTAACTGTAGCATTTTCGCCGCACACTGGGTTGTGAGCAGCGTCACACGTGCTTCGGGCAGGAAAACATGCCCTTCTGAGTCTAAGGGCATCAAGAAAGTACCGTTGTTCAGGAGGCGATTCGTCCTATGATCTGCCAAGACCCAGCCGGGGAGGTAGTGCGTATGGCGGCGAATCAGGTAGTGGTGTATTTCGACAAAGAAGAAGATGCTCTGCGGTTCACCTTGGCTGCCAGTTCGGTCTTGTCCGCGGACAATTCGGAAGAGACGAACGTGGCTTTGGCGAGCGTAGGCGAGGAGATCTCGAAAGCCAGCCGCATTACCGCGGAGGGGTCGCTGTGTCAGAAGGCGGGGTAAGGTTGTGCCGGCGACACATCTGCCCTGTGTCTCTACACGCCATTCCGCGCAGAGCCCGCGCTCCTTTCATCTGGGAATGTCGAAGCGGTAGCCAATGCCGCGGACAGTCTTCAGGTACGTAGGATTGTCCGGATCGGGCTCAATCTTTTCGCGCAACCTCCTAACGTAGACATCCACTGAGCGCGGCGTCACGAAGGAACCTTCCGTCCAAACTGCGTCGAGAAGCTGGTCGCGGGTGAAGACGCGGGTGGCGTGGCGGGCGAGGTAGTCGAGCAAGCGGAATTCGCGCGTCGTAGTGGCCACTGCACGGCCGCCCACTCGCACGATCATGGATGAAGCGTCGATTTCGACTTCGCCAAAGCGCAGGATTTCGGTCTCGACGGGATCGACAGAACTCCGCAGGACGGCGCGCACCCGGGCCACCAGTTCGCGTGGGCTAAAGGGCTTGGTGATGTAATCGTCGCCGCCGAGTTCAAGACCTCGGACGCGATCTCCCTCCGTCGTCTTAGCGGTGAGAAAGATGATGTGAATCCCGGCTAAGAGCTTGGTCTGCCGGATGTGGCGGCAGAGTTCGAGGCCATCGCTGCCGGGGATCATTATGTCGAGAAGGAACAACGAAGGCGGATTGATCAGGCCCTCTTCAACCACGGAAAAGGAACTGGGAAACCAGCGAGTCGCGAAGCCGGCCGTCTCGAGGTGGAAACAAATCAGGCGAGCGATGTCGGCATCGTCCTCGACAACAAAGACCACCGGCTTCGCGGGCCCGATACCTGACATTAACTCGTGCGTGCTCATTCCCATACGGGTGTCTGGAGCCAAAGACACGAATGCACATCCTGAAACAGAGTTTCCGAATGGATAGTTTGGGCAGCGCGCGTTGCAGCAGTGTTGCGACTTCATTAAATGTAGGTTAATTTCGCGGCCCAGGGCTGCAACCGGGCGCCACCGCCGAGACGGCTTAGGGCCGCCCGACTCATGGACAGCGACACCAAGCCAGGGGTATATTCCGGGGGCTGCGTCGGCCCCCTTGTTAGCGGTTGCGGCTTCCAACAAGTCTTAAAGGTGACGCCGTACGTCCAATCTCAGCGGATAAGGAAAAAATGATGAAGCGGATCGTCCTCTCTCAAGGAAAAAGGGCCTATTCCCTCTTTGCCATGCTGCTGACGCTCATGGTTTCGCTCGCTGTGGTTCCGGCGAATGCGCAGTTCACGCTGCAAAAAATCAGCGTCGATAAGTTCACCAACAGCGATAGCACACACAAAACCGAAGTTGAGCCCGACATGTTCTCGTGGGGATCGACGATCGTAGCCGCCTATCACGTGGCGCGCCGTCCGGGATCGATCGGCTGGGGGAGCGCAGATGTAGGCTTCTCAACCTCGACCGACGGGGGAACAACCTGGAAATATGGGTATTTGCCGGGCATAACCATCAACTACAAGGCAGGAACGTACGGCGCGGCGGCCGATCCGTCGGTGGCCTACGACGCGAAGCACGGACAATGGCTGATTTCGAGTTTGCCGCTGGTAGGGACCGCCGGCGGCCAACAGTTCATCGGCGATGTCGGCGTAAGCCGCTCAACGGATGGATTGCACTGGGGCAGTTTAATCAATATCGACAAGACCCATCTCGACGACAAAAACTGGTCGGTGTGCGACAACACCACGACGAGTCCGTTCTACGGAAACTGCTACACCGAGTGGGACCAGGCATATGGCACCGGCGACGTGCTGATGAGCGTGTCGAGCGATGGCGGCATGACATGGGGGACGGGAAAAGCTTCGTCAGATCACGCGTTCGGTTTGGGTGGCGAGCCTCTTGTCCAACCCAACGGAACGGTGGTGGTGCCCTTCGAAGGAGGTAGCATCAGCGCATTTACGTCCACCAATGGCGGCAGCACCTGGAACAAGAGCGTGCTGGTGTCTTCCATCGACAGCCATTTCGATGCCGGCGGGATTCGCAATCCGAATCTGCCAACGGCTGCCATCGACGGCGCGGGAAATGTGTTTGTGGCGTGGTCGGACTGCCGCTTCCGCACGGGCTGCAGCTCGAACGACATCGTCTTCAGCACATCGGCCAACGGGACAACCTGGACAACTCCGGCGCGGATTCCCATCGACGCCACCACGACCACAGTCGATCATTTCCTGCCAGGTATCGGAATCGATCCCAACACCTCGGGTTCGACCGCTCATATCACGGTTGTTTATTACTATTACCCCGTATCGAATTGCAGCACCAGCACCTGCCAACTGGAAGTCGGCTTCACGACTTCACAAGATGGCGGGGCGACCTGGACGGGGGGACAGAAACTGGCCGGACCGATGAAGCTGACCTGGCTTCCTGACTCGGATAACGGCTACATGGTCGCCGATTACATTGGAGTCTCCTACAACAACGGCAATCCGTACGGCGTGTTTGCCGTGGCGACGGCGCCGACTGGCAGCACCCTGAACGAAGCTATGTACACGACCAAGCAGCCTCTGCTGGCCACGGCCGATGCTCCCAGATTCAGCTCGACCGCAGATCAGGCAGTGCCCGGCGCAAAGTCCGATCACAAGCTGACGTTCTACTACGACGATGAACAGAAGAAGCCAATTCCGCAATCGCGAATCGATGCCTGGCTGAAACAGCATTAAGATGTTAGTTGTAGAGACGGCGCCGTCCCTTGGGGGGCGGCGTTTTTTTGTCTCCCCTACCGGCGGCCCGATGGAGTTATGATGCACTTTTCTGGGCCCCAATATCCGTGAAAGGACCGCTATGTCGAATCTCACAGCACCTGCCAAGCTTGCCTTCGGTGGAGTGACGCCCGTCCTGCGCGTGCGTGATGTTGTCGCCAGCCGCGACTACTACGTTCAGTGTCTCGGATTCCAAGTTAACTTCGAGGCCCCAGACTTCGTTTCTGTCTCGCGGGGAAAATGCTGCCTTTTCCTCTGCCAGGGCGATCAGGGGAATCCTGGCTCATGGGTATGGATCGATGGCAAAGATGTCGATGCGGTCTATGAGGAATTGAAAACGTCTGGGGCGAAGATCCGCCATCCTCCGACGAACTATTCATGGGCGCTGGAGATGCAAGTGGAAGATCTCGATGGCAACATTCTGCGCCTGGGCTCTGATCCGCGCGATGGCGAGCCTGACGGCGAATGGCTCGACATGTATGGCCGGCGCTGGCTGAACCAGAAGCGCGTCGAATAAGCATTATTTAAACGCGTAACCAGGCTTCAGCTCGCAGCGGTAAGTGCGGGAGAGGTCTTTGTCGACCCTCACGTGGCAAGTGGCCCAGCTCAACAGGAGATCCGGGCCAATGGGAAACACCACTGGATCTGAATTGACATCGGCGAGGATGCTCAATCCTTCCGCCGATCCCGGCAAGCTGAAGTTCAGCGCAGGGCCGAAGATCACGGGGTACGATTCGCGCACAATGTCGCTGACCATGGGTCGCACGACTTCCGCTTCGATCAGGAAGGTTGCTGTGTCGGACCAGTTGCGGACGGCGACGTTCATGGTGCGTCCGCCATTCGAGAGGTTCTGAAATTCCACGCGCGTGAAGGGACAGGGCCCGGCGATGCACGAGACACGCGCGTTGCGGAACTCGTCTCCTTCTCCGGCGTCGAGAGCGGTCTCCCCAATGGCGGCTTTCCACTTTCCATCAGGTGAGCAAGGCGGCCGGCCGCTGCAAGGGATATTGCCCGTATTCGTCACTTCGAAGGTTTTGACCGCGCTGCCCACATTGGCTTCCCCGGTCGTCTTGACCGAATAACGCACGCGGATATTCGAAATCACGGTTTGCGGCTGCTTGGGATCGGCTTTGACCGGACCCGGCAACGGCGTCATGTGAACGAGGTACAACTTATTTCCGACGAACTCGTTCAGGTCGAGCGGTTCGTAGTCGGAATGCCGGAAGCGCAGCTTGACCGACTGCCGGATGCGCAACTCTTTGGGCAGCGTCAGGCTGAAAAACCCAGCGGCATCGGACGTAGTCTTGCTGACGGCATAGCCGTTCGATCCGGTGATTTCCACATCGGCGATGGGCTGCTGCTTCTGGGGGTCGGCGTCTTCACTGAGGACCGCGCCCTTGAGGGTAACCGGGCGTGCCTTACGGATGGCGACCACCACGAGAGTCACGATTGTTGACACGATCGCGATCACTACAATCCAGGTCGCGATTTTCCGGCCACTCGTCATAGGGTTACTGTATAGCAACATTCTATGACGCAAATCCATACTTCGTGGTCAGCATTCGACTTTCCATCGTCTAAACTTTACTAATGGGCAAGAAGAACTGGGATGACCCGCGCGGGGGACTTTTGCGGCGACGGGACCTATTGAGATGGGCCGCCCGCGCCGGCGTGTGTCTGCCCCTGGCCCGCTGGGGAGCTTCGGCGCTTTGGGCGTCCGAGCCCGATAAGAAAGCTGCGCAGCCGGCGGCTTCGGGTACAGGCGTGTTGACCGAGTCTGACGATCAACTGCTCGAAGAGATCGAAAAGGCCAACTTCCTATACTTCTGGGAGCAAGCGAATCCGCAAACTGGTTTGGTCAAGGACCGCTGCAATGTGCGTGGCAACGACACTACTGTGGCGGCGAGCATTGCCGCATCCGGATTCGGACTAACCGCTCTCTGCATCGGTGAGAAGCGCGGTTACGTTTCTCTGAACGATGCGCGTAACCGGGCTTTGACGATGCTGCGATTTCTCTGGAAGAAGCTGCCGACCCATCGCGGATTCTTCTATCACTTCGCCAATGTAAATACCGGCGAGCGCCTGTGGGACTCCGAGGTGTCCTCGGTTGACACGGCGATCCTGCTCTGCGGAATTCTGACCTGCCGCAAACATTTTGAAGCTCACTCGGAAATCAGCGAATTGTCGTATCAGATCTTCAATCGCGTCGACTGGACCTGGCTTTCCGAGGACACTTCCCTGCTGCCACATGGCTGGACGCCGGAACTCGGCTTCCTCCCCTATCGCTGGGATTACTACAGCGAACTGATGATGATTTATCTGTTGGGGATGGGATCGTTTGCCCATCCGTTGAACGTGGACACCTGGAATGCCTGGAAGCGATTGACGTTTGAGTATGACGGGCTACGTTATATCGGATCATTCGCGCCGCTGTTTGTGCATCAGTACTCGCAGGCGTGGTTTGATTTTCGCGGGAAGCGCGACAAGTATGCCGATTATTTCCAAAACTCGGTAATTGCTACCGAAGTGCATCGCAGATTCTGCATTGAATTGTCGAAGCAATTCCCTGATTACAGCGACAAGTTGTGGGGGATTACGGCATCGGATTCGCAGCGCGGTTATGTGGCGTGGGGCGGGCCTCCGGCGACGGGCCCGATTGACGGAACCGTAGTGCCGAGCGCGCCAGGCGGGTCCTTGCCATTCTTGCCACAGCCGGTGATGCGCGTCTTGCAAAACGTCCGAACGCATTACGGAGAAGCCTGGAGCCGCTACGGGTATGTGAACGCGTTTAATCCGCTAAGGAATTGGTATGACACGGACGTCATCGGAATTGATACGGGCATCACGATGGTGATGGCGGAAAATGCCCGGACCGGGTTCGTCTGGGAGACATTCATGAAGAATCCCGAAGCACAACGTGGGATGCAGAAGGCGGGGTTCCGTCCTTATTTGGCGCTGGGGACGAAGCAATTCAACTAAGCAGTCGTCGGTCTTCAGTCGTCAGTCGTCAGCGAAACTTCTTGTGTCACTATCTTTGTCATTCTGAGCAAAGCGAAGAATCTGCTTTTGCCAGCAGTATCAATGCTGCATGCGACAGCAGATTCTTCGCTTCGCTCAGAATGACAACTGTATGGGACGGGCGAGCACGCCCGGGTCCTCCATCGATTCCAGCCGCCTATTTCAATTCGATCACTGCCAGCCCTTGAGCCGGGAGCGTCAGCGTGAGTTCCGCATTTTTCAGCACGCGACTCTCGGGTGCAGGGAGTTCAGCTGCCTTGCGTAGTGCCTCGATTTGAGTTCTCGTCGGATATTGCGGAGAACCCATTTTTGCGTAGGCGGGGCGCACGTCCCCATGATCGTGATCGACCAGCGAAATGGTTGCGTGCGTGGCGCGCGTGTTTTTGAACTGCAACATGAAAGTCTGCGCAGCGCCAGCTTCTCCCGGTGGAGCGTAATTCCAAACCGCCAGCACCAGCGTCCCATCAGTGCGGCGAGTAAGCAACGCAGCGTTCGCATCCAGGGCCAAGCGCTGATCTCCCAACTGGTGAAGAACTTTGAATGCGTTGAATGCGGGCTTGGGAATGCCGTCTTCGGCGATCAGGCCATAGCCGCCATAGAACGGGGTTTTCACCACCCCCTGCTCTTCGAAGACGTCCGAGAAGGTCCAGTACGACATGATGTCGACCAGTCCGTCGCATTGGCGAATGGTATCGGCCATCCACGGGCCCATGTAGGTGGAGTCCGTGACGTCAGGCTCGTTCTTGTAGCTGGCGTTGTATTCGCTCCAAATGAGCGGGAGATCGGGCTTACTGGAGGCTTTGATCTGGCGATGCACTTTGTCGACGGCACGGCAGACCATCTTGTCACGAGGGATGTCTTCGGTCGTCCCGAACACGTCTTTCGCAGAGTCGTTTCCGTAGACGTGGGTGGAGACGAAATCAACCGGGACGTTCTTGTCGGTGCAATGCTGGATGAAAGCGTCTGCCCACGCGGCCTGTGCTGTAGCCGGGCCTCCGATTCGCAGCCTGGGATTCACGTTCTTGATGGCGCGCGCGGTGTGATCGTAGAGATCCCAATAAGTCGACTGCTTGGGATCTCCTCCCCAGAAATCAAGGTTTGGCTCATTCCAGACTTCGAAATACCACCGCGAAACTTCGTCGACGCCGTAGTGATCTACTAGATGCTTTGCGAACGCGGTGATGAGGCCGTCCCACTTATCCCAATCTTTGGGTGGAGAAACATTCTGCTTGTACCAGAAGGCGTGCGGCATATCGTGTGCCGCCAGCTTCTTGGGCATGAAGCTCAGTTCGACGAACGGCTTCACACCGTTGGCGAGCAGTCCATCGTAAATCTGATCGACGTACGAGAAGTTGTAGACGGGATGGCCCTGGGCATCTTCGTCGTAAACTCCCACCTCGTCATGAAAAATTGCGTGGAAGCGGACGTATTGGAATCCGGTGGCGTGCTCAACCTCGCGCAGATCGTGGCCATAACTGTCACGCAACGAGAGGATGGCGCGGCCCGAGCCGAACATTTCCTCCCAGAAATGCGGGAAGGGGTGAGCAGGGGCGGCGGCGTCCACAACAATGACAGTGGGTTGCGTTTCAGCAACAGGGGCAGTGATGACAAATGCGAGGAAGAGGACGATGAACAGCGGCTTTCGCGAAGGTCTCATGCGACCGATGACCGGTAATTCCCTTTCTACGCGAGCACGTGACCCACCGGCTTCTCTTGCAACAGCAACTCCGTGGCCTGCACGCGAGGAGACTTATGGAACCAGTTCTGCACCGTTCCATCGCCGAGAAAGTTGGCGATGGAGAGCAGGCTCATCCCTTGATGGTGTGCCATCCAGCAGTGTACGACTTCGTAACGCCGCCGCCAGGAACTCTGATGCGAAGAAGTGAAGTCGACCGACTCGTAAAAGCCGTACGTTCCGACCCATTTCTTTGTGGCCATGCGACGAAGATTGTGTAACGCGCCGGCACCGTCGACGTGCAAGGCCAGGAACGTAGAGTAAGGGGAAACGACGAGCGCATCCTTTTCATCTTCGTCGACATGAACAGCGAGTCCAGGAACGCCGAAGGCGCGGTAGCCATAATTGCCTGAGTCATCGCGCTTAAAGTACGAAGACTCAGAGATTCCCCAAGGGATGCGCTTGCTCTTGGCGAAAGCCTGTTGCGCGCCGACGGCCGCAATGCGCGAACGATCGAGAAGCGTATCGGGATAAGACCGCATCCAGAGCAACGGCATGAGGTATTCGAACATGGTACCGGTCCAGGAGAGGAGCACTGGGCGGCCGTGATCGAGGATGTGGGCGCGGCCCAACTGGAACCAGCTTTCTTGCGGAATGTCGTCTTTCGCGATGGCGGCGAACACCGCGATGCGCGCTTCAGAAGCGAGCAGGTCATAACACGATGCGCTGAGCAGTTCTGAGGTCGCGTCGTAGCCGATCGATAGCAGCTTGCGGCGGCGATTGTAGAGAAACGTGAAGTCCATTTCGTGCGCGAACTTGCCGGCGCTCGCAGCAATGTTTCGCAGCTCTTCAATCAGACATTCAACACGCACGCGAGCGGCGGGCAACAAATCGTGCAGGTGTTGATAGACGTCTTTTTGTGATCCAGAGTCTTGCGCAGCTTCCAGGTGCGCCTCCAGGGTGTCGATAACGTTCGGCAAATTCTCTAAAGAAGGCTCGCTCCATGCGGACGGAAGATTCACGGCTGGGTCTTTAGGAAGCGAGGCAAACTCGGGCAGCAACCAGGGAGTGTGCTCGCGAACAGCCTCGCGCAGGTTCTGCAGGCGCGCGAGCGTCTGCTGTCCGAACCAGCGGACCTCGGGCTCAGATTTCGTGCCCCCCTTCTTGGGAACGGCAGCAACGTCGGAGTCAAGAAGATCGAGCAGAGTTTGCAGCCAGTTTTCTCCCGCGGTTTCTTTTTCCAGAGATGCGATCTTCTTTCTCGGGAAGGCGCGCAGATCGGCAAGAATGCGCAGGTGATCCCATAGGCCCTCCGTCAGGGCCGGCGAGAACAACGGCTTGTGCAATTGATCGAGGCAGCCTTCTTCGAGCGTCCAGAAAGAAGCGGCAAGATTCCCGTTGTCGACGGCCGACACAAACAACGGAGGCATCGGCTTTAGCGTACGCGTGTCGTACCAGTTGTAGAGATGTCCGCGATATTTCGGCAAAGTGGCGTAGGTAGACAGGGTGCGCGAAACTCGATCGGCAAATTCCGGCACCGTGAGATATCCGAATTCGCAAGCTACCTGGGTGGAGTTGAGCAATAGACCCAGGTTTGTGGGAGACAGCTTGGCGGCAACCCCCGGCGGTTCCTCCTGCACGTTGTCAGGGATAAGCCAATGATGTTCTTCGTTGCTGAATTCAGCGAAGTATCGCCAAGTGCGCAACGCGATCTTTCGCAAGAATACTTGGTCTTTCTCGCTGGCTTCGGCGCGCGGAACGAGTGGCGAACGGTTCAACCATACCGAGACCAATTTGCTGCATGCCCAGAGAATCAGGATAGGCATGGCTGCGACAAGCGCAGTGGGACGGCCGAACCACAGAAGAATTCCGAGTCCTGCGGCGAGCGCCGGCTGCCAGTTCAGATAGACATCAAGGGGAGTGCGGCGATTACCGAGTTCCGCTTCGGCAGCAGTCTCCCATTCGAGAAGCCTCTGGCCCGTTACCAGACGGCGCACGAGAGCGCGGATCATGGCGTCGAGCGAGAGCAGCATCTGGTGCGCGAGGAAGATGAGATTCAGCATCACGCCGACGTTCGCGGAGAAGAGTCCCTCGATCGCGCCGCGTGCGGTGGCCCGGTTGCGTTCCGCGACGGCGCGGACCAACCCGAATCCGCACCAGCACCAGGCGGGCACGAACAAGATCGCGATGGTGGCGATAGTCCAATAAACAGGATTGCCGGGCAGCACCAGCCACCCCAGAACAAAGAGCAGGAACGTCGCAGGCTCAACCAGGCTGCGGCGAAGATTGTCGAGAATCTTCCACTGTGAGACGAGCGAAATGGGATTTACGACGCGATTGCTAGACTCTCCGGGCACGCGCGTGGTGAGCCATTCCACGATCTGCCAATCACCGCGCAGCCAACGATGCTTGCGCCGGTTGTAAGCGCTGTAGTGCGACGGATAATCCTCGATGATCTCGATGTCGGTGACCAGTCCGGCGCGTGCATAGGCACCCTCGATCAGATCATGGCTGAGCAGCGCGTTGTCGGGGAAGCGGCGGTCGAGAACCTTGTGCAGGGTGTCGACCTCGTAGATGCCTTTTCCCGTGAAACTGCCTTCACCGTAAAGGTCCTGATAAACGTCCGACACCGCGCGAGTGTAGATGTCAATGCCGGTCTGTCCGGAATAGATTTTGGCGAGACGGGATCGCGCCGCGCTTTGTACGCTGATTCCGACACGTGGCTGCAAAATTCCGTATCCGGCAACGACGATGTTCTTTTGCGGATCGATGATCGCCTGGTTCAACGGGTGCGCGAGCGCTCCGATCATGCGATGTGCGGAGCCGCGCGGCAGCTCGGTGTCGGAGTCAAGAGTGATGACAAACCGAACCTTCGGCAGGATGGAGAGGTCTCCGACCTTGACGGGAAAACTGTCATACTGCTGCTTTAAAAGCTTGTTCAGGTCGAGCAGCTTGCCGCGCTTGCGTTCCCAACCCATCCAGACTTTTTCCCGCGGGTTGTACTGGCGATGACGATGAAAAAGGAAGAACGTCCCAGTTCCCTGCCCCGCATATTTTTCGTTGAGCTTGGCAATCTGCGCGGCGCAAAACTCGACTAGAGGATCGTCTTCACGGGGCGGTTCGGCCGAGTCGGGGAGATCGCTGACCAAGGCAAAGTGCAGATTGCGGTCGTGATTGCCGAGGAAGCGGACCTCAAGGTCATCCACCAGGCGGCGGACCTGTGCCTGGTTCAACAGCAGCGTGGGTATGCCCACCAGCGTGACGCAGTCATCGGAGATGCCTTCGGAAAGATCGAGTTTCGGCAAGATCTGCGGTGTCAGCAAAGTAGTGGTCAGGTATCCCATGAGTTGCACCGCGCTTTGCGACGAGGGCAAAAGCAGCAGCAACATCGCGAACAGCACAAGGCCGGGAGAATTGTAGGGATCGGTCAACAGCAGCAGCGTGGCCGACAGAATGGCAAAAGCAACGATAGCGGTGCCGGGAAGATAAAACTCGTCGGGATGCGCGCGTAAAAAAGCCTGCAGTCGCTGACCTAGGGGAGGCCGGAAGCCGACCCGTTTCTCGAGTGTGCTGGCTCCTTCGGCGGCCAAGTAATAACCGATGTGAGAGCAACGCGCGGTAATCCGAGGATCGGGATGCGTACCACGTTGCGCCGCGCGAGCGAGAGCCAGGGCTTCGAGCGCGACTTGCTTTTCCGAGAACTCAGAGTGTTCCGCAAGGTTGATGACTTTGCCGCGATAGAAATCTCGACTATCGAAATCCATGCGCGGGTAGATGCCCGCAGGATCTTCCCTCAACACGCGATCGACAACGATCAAGCATTCGAGAGCTTCTTTCCAGGTGGTCTGCGTGATCTCGCGAAGAGAGCGAATGCAAGCCTCAACGCCGGGATTCGACGTAGGATCGGCCAGCAGACGCGATCCGCGATTGCTTGCCTCTTCGAGCAGAACCAGTTTGAGTGCAGGAATCAGTCCCCAGAGTTCCTTCACTTTGAGGTCAGTGATCTCCTGAAACCCATTCACGTAGGTAGTAAAGGCCTGCTCGCTGAACTGATACTTGGTAGCGGCGAGAAAGCCTTCGGCGACCGCAATCACTCGCGGAACGGTGGCACCCATCGCATTGCGAACGTGCGGGATCTCGGACAGCGGGGCGAGCGAGTTTCCTGGATTCGACTCGGAAGCGAGCAGGCTGACATTGTCGTGCAACCAGCGGAAGTCATCCGAGAACGGATTGCGCGGCAAAGGCCCATTGCATGCATCGATCACCGGCTTGAGTCGCGCTAATAGCGCCTGCCATCGCTCCCAAATGAATGTAGAAGTCGCGATGTTGGGCAGCCAGTCAAGCGAACGGGCGAGTTCCATGGCGCGGGTATGCAGAACGGCGTCATCCGAAATCGGCTGCGCATTAGCGCGGGCGCTTTCGTATCCACTCACCACTTCCAGATGGACGTTCTGCGGCATGCGTAATTCCTAGCGATAACTGGAGGCTTGCAGTTCAAACATCTCTGCGTAGCGTCCACCCATGCTGGTCAATTGATCGTGACTGCCTTCCTCGGCGATTTTTCCGTTTTCAAGCACTACGATGCGGTCAGCCATGCGGACGGTTGAAAAGCGATGGGAAATAAAAAGTGCCATCTTCCCAGCGGTCAGTTCAGCGAAGCGGCGGAAAACCTCAAATTCACTGCGGGCATCGAGGGCGGCGGTAGGCTCGTCGAGAATCAGCAGTTGCGCATCGCGCAGATAGGCGCGAGCCAAAGCAACCTTTTGCCATTCACCACCGGAAAGATCCACGCCCCCGTCGAAGCGGCGCCCCAACATTTGTTCATATTGTAGCGGAAGCTGGGCCACGACCTGGTCGGCCAGGCTCTTCTCGGCGGCGGACTTCAGCAATTCGCGGTTATCAAGTTCCGAAACGCGGCCGACGGCGATATTTTCGCGAGCGGTCATTTCATAGCGCATGAAATCCTGGAAAATCACGCCGATCTCTCGATACAGATCTTCCAGGTCGTATTCGCGCAGATCGACGCCATCGAGAAGAATCTCGCCTTCGGTCGGATCGTAAAGCCGCGTGATCAGCTTCACGATGGTGGTCTTGCCCTGTCCGTTTTCTCCGATCAACGCGACCCGCTCTCCGGGATGCAGATGAAAATTCAGGCGGTTGAGAATGAGCCGCGGGCTTCCCGGATACGCAGAATGAAACGTTGCGGAATTCGAATCCTCGCTGGATAGGGCGAGGCGCAGGCAATGCATTGGGTTTAGAAACGATCGTCGGGCGCATGTCGAAGAAGGCCAACAGATCGGTCAGAAACAGCGCCTGATCGGCGATTCCCGACAGCGTCGAGAAATGTCAGTTGAATATTCGAGCTGGCCTGCAAAATCGCGCCGGCGAGGAAGGTGAGTGTACCGATGGTGAGCTCACCCTGAATGGTTCTCCAGATAACAAACGCATACGCGGAATAGTAGCCCAATGTGCCAATCACCGAGAGCACCGCGCCAGCAACTAATTTGCGGCGCGAGAGCGCAACATTCTCTTCGTAGATTTCGTCCGAGAGGCGCGTGAAGCGGTCGGTTAGAAAATGATTCAGTCCGAAGAGTCGAAGTTCTTTGGCAGCCTCGCGGCTTCCTCCCGAGCTGGCGCAGGTAGTCGAGCTGGCGGCGAACCGGAGTCTGGCGAAAATTCTTGGCGTATCCAAGAAATGCAAAGTGCGTCTCGCCGAGAAACGCGGGAACCACGCCGACGATCAGCAAACAGCATCAACCATGGCGAGAACACCATGATCGAGACCGACATCGACACCGCGGTGATGACCTGCGTGATGAGGCGTCCGATCGACTGAATCATGGCCAGACGGTCGGTTGCCTGCACGCGGGCGCGATCGAGACGATCGTAGAAGACCGGATCTTCGTAGGCGATCAGATCCAGCTCCGCGGCATGTTTCATGACCTCGATGCTGACGTAGCGAGTATAACGGTCCGCCAGCAACGAATCGAGGTAGTCGATAATGCGGGTCAGGATGGTAATAAGCCCGGCGAGGACAAACTCTGCGACCACCAGCCACCAGAAACGCGGCTGTACCGGCTGGTGAGCAGCCGAGGCATGCACAATGCTATCGATAATGAGCTTGGTGACTGCAAGAATCGCGACCGGCAACAAGCGCCGTCACCAGACGGAAAATCAAGCCAAGAGAAACGACGACCGGCCCGGAATCCCAGACAATCTTCAGGACCGGCGGAAGGTTCCGCAGCGCCGAGAGACGCTCGCGCCACGCCATCGATAAATTCTTGGGTTCCGCCATGTCAGGTTTTGGGACCCTGGAGCATTCCAGCCGCCGGAGGGATTGGGCGCGGCAGCCTCAATACGGATGCATACATATTGCCACAACGCTCAAATAAAAGATGCGGAATCGGCGAAGCGGGTTTGTCCGGGGATAGGCCTTATAGGAGAAGGGTATGGGGACCTAAAGCGGGCACTCTTGGAAGTCGCCGCGGACTGTTTTTAGGGGATTGGTCAATGAAAAACTTGCCTGTCGGATAACCAAATTCCCCGGCCGCGCTGGCGAGGTTCCTCCGTTCCGTCTCGACGACAGCCGGACGGTTACTCTCGCGAGGGCATCGCGCTACATCGGAGAGCTGTTTGGTTGTCGCGGCGGTTCGACGCACAGCGCCGCTCCACCGGCGATTCCTGCATCTTCTCCGTACTGCGCCGGTAGCAGAGGAATTTCCTGGCAGCGTTGGTTGATGCTCCAATGCGGTAGTCGATTGCTAATCTCAGAGAAGAATGGTTTGAGCATCGAACCGACACCACCTCCGATGATGATGACGTCCGGCTCCAGTAGATCAATGACATTCCCCAGCCAGAAAGACAAGTCGTCGAAGGTTGAACTCATGACCTCGCGGGCGACGGCATCTCCCGTAGCGTAAGCCTTACCCACCATTTCGCTGGTCACGGCAGAGGCTTTTCCTCCAGCCAAATCAAGAATCGCGGAAGTACGGCCGGCATCCAATTTTTCCCGCGCTCTTCTGGCAATGGCCGGGCCGGCGGCGAGTGCCTCGATGCAGCCCGGCTTGCCACAACCGCACCGCGGTCCCTTCGCGTCGATGCTCATATGGCCGCCTTCGCCGGCAGCGCCCGTGCGGCCGTGATAGATGCGTCCGTCGATCACGATCCCTGTTCCAATGCCGGTGCCGATCGTGGTGTAGAAGACATTGCGGTATCCGCGGCCTGCGCCCCACAGAGTTTCCGCCAGACCAGCGGCATTCGCATCGTTGTCGACTTTCACAGGAACGCGGTAAATTCTGGCCACCTCAGTGGCCAGGGGATAGTCCCTCCAACAAGTCAGATTCGGAGGATTGATCACCACACCGCTCTTCGGATCCAAGGGACCTGGCGAACAAATTCCGATGCCCTGGATCAGCTTCGGCGGCGTCCCCGAAAAACTGGGCGCCTTGGCCGAGACCGAATCAATCGCCGACGTCACTGATTGCAAGCCGCGGGCAGCGCTGTCATTCGCCACCATGGGAGTGCGCGTCTGAAACAGGATTTTCCCTTCCTGATCGACCAATCCGGCGGCGACTTTGGTGCCACCAACATCGACGCCAATCACGAAGCCGTCCCAGGGTGAAGCCATCGACATTTACTTTCCTTTAGGCGACTACCGTCGGCTTCGAACCTCGCAGCGCGTAAAAGACGATGTACAGGTAACAAATGACAGGCAGGAAAAACGCGTGATGAATTCCCAGATGATCGGCGATGACCCCTTGCAACAAGGGAATGATCGCGCCGCCCACGATCGCCATCGACAAAAGGCCGTGGGACACTATGCACGCGCCTCCGCACGGCCATAGCGCTCACTGTTCGGCTTGGACCCGTTAACCGCGTAAAAAAGAATATACAGATAGCAAACAAAAGGCAGGACGAGTGCGTAGTGAATACCCTGCCCCCAGCTAAGCTCACCTTGGGTCATTGTCGGATACGAGGCACGGTTGATCATGTCAGCCATTGTGAACGCAATCCAAGGAATCGCAGCTCCTCCGACGATGGCAGTATTTAGGATGCCTGAGCCATCACCCGTAAGTTGGTTGAGCTCCGCAATGCCACTCGTGAAGATACAGGGGAACATGATTGAGTTAAATAACCCCACGGATAATATGGACCACATGGCGACTGGGCCGCTGGTCAGAACCGAGATCGTTACCAGCAGTGCCGCCATTACGGCGCAGAACGCAAGGACGCGCGAAGTTTTCACTTTCTGGAGAACCACTGATCCGATAAAGCGCCCAAGCATCGCGCCGCCCCAATACAGTGAGATGTATCGAGCTGCAACGGCTTTCGCTGCAAGGTAGCGAGCGGCCGGGTCTGCGATGTTGGAGGCAAAGTGACCGATGTTATCAAGAGCCAAATAATTTGATATGGAACTGCCGATTGACACTTCGGCACCGACGTACACAAAAATTCCAATTGCACCGAAAATAAGGTTCGGGTGCTTCCAGATTGAGTCATCGATTTTCTCGCCGAGGCGATGCCCTGCAGCCTCCATCTTCGGGAGCCTAAAGAATGCAAACAACAGGGCCAGGAGAACCAGAACGACTGCAAAAAAATAGACGTAAAGCCTGACCACCGCGTCCTGCGATGCACTCTGTGCCGCCGCGCTAACCGACCCTTTCAAGATGAGGCTAGCTCCAACCCAAGGAAAAACGGTTGTTCCAAGAGAATTGAATGCCTGTGTCAGAACCAAACGGCTGGATGCTGTTTGCGGCTTGCCAAGCACAGCCACATAAGGGTTAGCGGCGACCTGCAGTACGGTGATCCCTGTGGCCAGGATCACCAGTGCAGCTAGGAAAGCGGGGAACGAGGGAAGCTTAGCTGCAGGAAAAAACAGCAGACAGGCAACCGCCATAGTGCAGAGGCCTAGGATAATGGCTCGCTTGTATCCAATCCAATCAATAATCCTTGCGGCAGGAATCGAGAAGAAGAAATATGCGGAAAAAAATGCAGTTTGGATCAGCGCGCTCGGCGCAAGGTTGAGGTGGAAGACATTTTGCACAAATGGAATCAGTACGTCATTCAATGACGTTAGAGATCCCCATATAAAAAATAAAGAGGTGAGCACGGCTAGCGCCGGTCCGTAGTTGGTCGCTCCCGTACCCGAAGTTGTCACGCTTACGCTATTTTTTCCGACTGAGATCGCCATAGATCGGACATGGACCTCGAAGGATGGAGTTAAGAAGTTCTACAGTTCTATCATGAATTCAGCCGAAAATCGTTCTTTTGGAGCATCAAAAAGAAAAGGACGGCGACGTGCGCCGTCCTCTCAAGATGCTTGAAACTATACTTATGAGCCGTTACCGTCCTGCGAAGCTTCCGACGCATGCATCACGCGGAAGGTATTGCCGCCATTCGACCATACCAACAGCAGAGCGTCCTGGCCCTTGGGCACGTTGCTGAGCGCGCTCTTCACGTCGGATGCGTTTTGCACCGGCTTGCGATCGACTTCCATGATCACGTCGCCGCGTTGCAGTCCAGCGTTGTCCGCGGGGCTGCCGGGCTGCACTTGCTCGATCAGCGCTCCATGAACGTTGGCGGGCGCTTGCAGTTGCTCGCGGGCATCCGCATTGATGTCAGCCGAGCCCCAGGCCCCAGCGCGGCTTGCCATGATCGGCGCTGGCGCTCTCGGTGTCCTTGTCGCGGCTGCCCATCGCTTCCAGCGTCACCGGCACGCTCATGTTCTTGCCGTCGCGCATGACTTCGAGCTTGATGCCCGTTCCCGGCCCCTTCTGGCCGACTTCCACCTGAAGTTCGCCGGCATCGTTTACGGGATGTCCATCGAGTTCGGTGATCACATCGCCGACTTTCAGGCCAGCCTTTGCGGCAGGCGAGTCAGCCTCGACTTGAGTCACGACCGCACCCGCAGCCTTGTCCATGTGGAAGAACTTCGAATTGTCGGGAGTGACATCATTGATGCCAACTCCCATGTATCCGTGAACCACTTTGCCGGAACGAATCAGAGTTTCAGCCGTCGGACGCACGATCTGCGTGGGAATGGCAAAGCCCATGCCTGAGAACGATCCCGAAGGAGAGATCAGAAACGTGTTGATGCCGATCACTTCTCCGCGCGCATTCACCAGTGGTCCGCCAGAGTTTCCAGGGTTGATGGCCGCGTCAGTCTGAATATATTCGCCGGGCTTGCGGGCATCGCCCGCATCCGGATTTGGACGGTTCAACGCGCTGACGATTCCGCGCGTCACCGTGAAGCGAAAACCGAACGGATTGCCGAAGGCGAGAACAGTCTGTCCCGGATGCAGCTTGGTCGAATCTCCCCAAGGCACGCTGGGCAGATCGTGGCCATCGATTTTGATTACGGCGAGGTCGGTCAGCGGATCTGCGCCAATCAACTTCGCAGGAAGAATGCGGCGATCACTCATGGTCACGCGAATGTCCATGGCGCCGTCAATGACGTGGTTATTGGTAACGATGTATCCATCGGGAGAAATGATGACGCCGCTGCCTAGGCCATGCTCCACACGAGGCTGTTGCTGTCCCTGCGGTCCCATGAACTGTCCAAAGGGGCCGAAGAACTGCTGCATGTTCTCGGGCATCTGTCCTTGTGCCGAAGCTTTCGTGTGCGACGTCACGGTGACGTTGACGATCGCTGGGGTCACGCGCGCGGCCAGCGTTTCCATTGCCTGGTCGAGTGAGAGCAGAGCTCCCACGCTGTTGTCATCGAGCGCTGGCGCACTGGGCGCCATCGCGGCTTTCGCGGTTGCAGGTTTCACGAATTCATAGGTGCCGACTCCGACCGTCATCGCCAAAGCGATCACGGGCACAATCAAGCGCCGTTTGAGTATTTTCTTCAGGTTTTCCATCGCGTTTCTTTACTTCCTTTCAGATTGATTTGTTTAATAACTAATGATTTAGTTGCACGGAGCCAAATTTTTTTACGTCGACTTCGCGGTCACGCCGCTATCGATTCTTTTCTGCGCAGGAGGAGCTACCACGGTAACGCGCCACACGCAGAATGTCCACCGCGTCGCGTTCGGCCCCTCGATTTGTTGCGTCTCCATCACTACATAAATCGCAGGCGCCATCGGTTGCTGTTGACGATCGGCAGCCTGCAAAAGGTTGGCGGGTTCATGACTCGGAACCGCCCGCATCGGATTTCCCGCCGCCTTGTGTGCATGCACAACTCGATTCGCCGCAACCGGCTTCCGATTCGCAGGGGCGTCCATCGTTAACTTCGCCGGAACCACGCGAGCCTCGGGAAATGCCGGAACGGGCGTTTCCATGTGTGCGGCTTCCGCATATTGATTCCCTGAACCGTTGTCGAATGAAACCAACCGCGGCAAGCGCGCCTCGACCACGGTGAAAGCGAAGGCAAAGCCGCCAACCAAGAGCAACGCGGGCATCCAGACTCGTGTCGCGCGCGGGCGGCTGCCATCCAGAATCTGCTTGATGCGTAAAGTTGTATCGCACATGCGGCCGATGGCAGCTTGCGCCATTGCCAGTCCGCGGCGCAAAAATCCTTTTTCCGCTAGCGACACTAAACATTCGGCATACGCATGAGGATTCTCTGTGCGCTCGAGCACGAGGTCATCGCACGCCATCTCGCGCTCTAACGTCAGCTTGCGCTCAATCCACCACACGGCAGGATGAAAGAACAACAACGCTCCCAGAATCTTTTGCGCCAGGTTGGTGCAATCGTCCCAACGCCGTAAGTGCGCGAGTTCGTGCAGCAGGATCGAGTTCAACTCCTCGGTCGATAACTCTTTCATCGCCCACTCGGGAATCACCACCAGGGGACGGAAAAATCCGACTGCGGTCGGCATCTTCAATGATTTGGACGTGCACAAAGTGACTCGCCGTGGCCCCTCAACCTCACTCAACGTTCGTTGCAGAGATTCATCGAGCTCCGACACCGCCACCGCAATGCTGTTCTCGCGCAGACGCCGCAACTGCCACAAACCGATCCCCACTCTTGCAAGACCGAACGCGGCCACCGCCGCCCACGCCGCGAATAGATAGGTAGCCCAAGCGCTGGGCACCGTAAATTCCGCGCCGCTGGCCACTGTGCTGGTAGTGGACGAAAACCATCCTGAAAACGGGACCACGGCAATTGTCAGAAGAGCTGAGAACCACACGGCAAAGCGCGTCCCCGAGTTCTGTTTTCCGATGAGGCGCAACAGAGCCCAGGCAAACAATGCAATGCCTGCTCCAGCCACCAGGCCGTTTAGCATCCGCTCCGCCGAGAATTGAGCCAGCCATTGCAGGTTCATGTCGTCGATCACTCTTCTTCTTTGCTCTGTTGCAACAATTGCCGCAGCCGCGTCAGTTCGTCCTGATCGATGCCGCGTTCTTCCAAAATATTAATCACCAGCAACTCCTGCGAGTCCTGGAAGAAACGTCCCACCAAGTGGCGGATCTCCGAACGCGTCGCTTCCTCCCGCTTGATCACGGGTGTGTACACGTGTGCGCGACCATCTTTCAGGTGCTGCACATATCCTTTATTTTCGAGAATGCGAATGGTGGTGAGGACGGTGTTGTAGGCGAGAGCGGGCTGGCCGGGAAGCACATCGAGCACCTCTTGCACCGTGGCCGAGCCCTTTTCCCAAAGGACTTCCATCAACTTCAATTCGGCTTCGGTCAGGGTTTCGGACTTTCTACGGGGCAAGACCGTTCTCCTTTGGCGCTATTTATTAAGACGCACCAGCTGGCGCAAGGTCAACTAATTATTTAGTTAGTTGCGCGGTTTTTCTGGATGGTTGCTTCCGTCGCGAAGCTCTCAGAGAGAGCGTTAAGGCCATATAAACCATTTATTATCAGCGGCTTGCTGATCAATCCCCGCAATTCCAACGGCCGTTTGGACCAGCAGGCCTGCGCCTCCTCCTAGCCAGGAAGCTGCCATCTGTGTTTAATTTCTAGCGCAGTCTACGGAGCCACTTCTTCATGTCATCGTCTCTCGAACCCATCGGCCGAATCGCGGAGAAGTTGCAAATCAGCCAGCAGTACCTCGAGCCCTGGGGCTCTCACGTGGCCAAGCTGCGCCTGGAACTGTTGCAGGAATCGCGCCCCGCCACCAAACGCAAACTCATTCTCGTGACCGCGATGACCTCGACCAGTAGCGGCGAGGGAAAGACAGTCACCTCGATCGGTTTGGCCCAGGCGCTGGAGAAAATCGGCAAGAAGAGCGTGGCCACGCTTCGCGAGCCATCGCTCGGTCCAGTCTTCGGATTGAAAGGCGGCGCGACCGGCGGCGGACAATCGCAGGTGCTTCCTCGCGAGCGAATCAACCTTCATTTCACCGGCGACTTCCACGCGCTGACCACCGCTCATAACCTGCTAGCCGCGATGCTTGATGCTCATATTCATCATGGAAACGAACTGCGCATCGACGTGAATAACGTGCAGTGGCCGAGAGCGCTCGACATGAACGATCGCGCGCTGCGCAGCGTGGTCACCGGACTTGGCGGACGGACCAATGGTCCAGCGCGAGAAACCGCTTTCGTGATTACCGCTGCTTCGGAAATCATGGCGATCCTTGCGCTCGCTGCCGATCGTCGCGATCTGCAGGAGCGGCTCGGGCGCATTGTCGTCGGCTTCGATCTCGATGGAAAGCCGGTCCGCGCCGCCGACTTGAAAGCCGTTGGCGGAATGATGGTTCTGCTGACCGACGCCATCATGCCGAACCTGGTGCAGACTACCGAGCACACTCCCGCAATCTTGCACGCCGGCCCTTTTGCCAACATCGCACACGGGACCAGCAGCGTCCTGGCGCAAAAGATGGGATTGCAACTGGCCGATTACGTTGTCAACGAAACTGGCTTTGCTTCGGATCTTGGCGCGGAGAAATATTTCGATATCGTCATGCCCTCCTCGGGCCTCCAGCCGTCGGCCGCAGTGTTAATTGCGTCGACGCGCTCTTTGCTGCGTCACGGCGGCAATCAGAGTGCGCTGGACTTCGACGCCGGATTCGCGAACCTCGCCAAGCACATCGACAACTTGCGGAAGTTCGGCGTTCCCATCGTCGTCGCCATCAACCGCTTCACTTCCGATACCACCGAGCAACTGAACACGATCACGAATTTCTGCCGGGGCCTTGTGGTGGAGAGTGCGATCTCAGAAGTCTACGAGAAGGGTGGTGCCGGTGGCATCGATCTCGCGGAAAAGGTCGTTGCTGCAGTCGACAATTGCACCTGTAAGGCGAAGCCGCTCTACGAGCCAGGTGCCCGCCTGTTCGAGAAGATCGAGAAGATCGGAAAAACCATCTACGGCGCGGGACGGGTCGTGTTCGAATCCGCTGCGCGCAAAAAGCTTGATCGCTTCACTGAACTCGGGTACGGAAATCTTTCCGTTTGCATGGCGAAGACGCAAGCCTCGCTGACAGACGATCCCGCTGTGCTCGGGGCGCCGCAAGGGTGGACATTGAAGGTCAGCGACGCTCTATTGTCCGCCGGCGCAGGTTTCGTGGTCGCGGTTCTCGGCGAGATGATGCTGATGCCCGGACTTGGAAAGATTCCTCAGGCATTCAAATTGAACGTCGATGGTGAGGGGCAAATTCAAGGCATGATTTAGCCAGAAACATACATACACGTATGTATATTTAGGCGCTTCCCGCCAGTTACTTTTTGAGAAATGTTCCCTTTTCCAATTCGGTGAAAGCTTGCCGCAATTGTTCCTGAGTGTTCATGACAATGGGGCCGTACCAGGCCACCGGCTCTTCGAGCGGCTTCCCGGAAACTAAAAGAAAGCGGATTCCATCGTCGCCGGCCTGCACAGTCACTTCGTCGCCGCGATCGAAGAGAATGAGCGAGCGATTGGCAGCCTCCACTGGAGGCGTGGTGTCGGACCATTTCACCGCCTCTGTAGGCACGGCAAGCGGGCCGGAAGCGTTGCAGAACTTCCCGCTACCGGCGAAAACGTAGGCGAAGGCATGCCGCCTGGTCTCGACTGGAAGTGTCTTTCTGCGGCCAGGAGAGACCGATACGTCCAGATAAATCGGATCCGCGGCGATGCCATCGACCGGACCTTTCTTGCCCCAAAAGCTTCCACAGACGACGCGAACGTGGGTTCCGTCATCGTCCTTGACTTCGGGGATATCGAGCGCCTTCACTTCCTGGTAGCGCGGCGCGGTCATCTTTAGTGACGCCGGAAGATTTGCCCACAACTGGAAGCCATGCATGCGCCCGGCGTCGTCGCCTTTCGGCATCTCCTGATGAATGATCCCGCTGCCCGCAGTCATCCACTGCACGTCGCCCGAAGCAATGGCTCCGTGGTTGCCCATGCTGTCGCCGTGTTCGACGGTTCCCGCGAGCACATAAGTAATGGTCTCGATGCCGCGGTGCGGGTGCCAAGGGAAGCCCGCCAAGTAGTCCTCAGGGACGTCGTTGCGAAAGTCATCAAGCAGCAGAAACGGATCGAAGTCTGAGGTGTTGCCGAAGCCGAAGGCGCGCCGCAGATGCACGCCCGCACCCTCGAGAGTTGGCTTCGATTGGATGAGCCGCTTTACTGGACGAATTGACATGGGGGACCTTTCATTTTTGACGAGGTATGAGAATGCATTTTATCGAACACGGGACAAGACTAAGGCCCGGTGTTTCGCGTCAATGAGCCGCGAAAGTCTGGAATCTTTTCTCGCAGCTTGCAATTTTGACCTTGTGCACGAACCTCCTGTTGTGCATTTATCGCAAACAAAACAAAGCAGATTGTGATTTTGGTCACAGACCTGCTGCACCGACAATGTTAGACTTAGAGTTGGGACGATCCTCAAGTTTTGCCGGCTAACCAAATCAACTTTTTTGTTCCATGTAGCGTCTAATCCGAAACTTAGATGAGAATCAGGTGTTTTCTGGATTGAGGAGCCTGAAAATTTAGGGGATGCTGGTTGGACCGGCACCCACCAACCGAATGCGCGCCGAACTTCGATTTTGTGGCAAAGGCAGTGTTAGGGTCCATGAGCATAAAGATAAGTGTTTTTCTCGTCACCCGGAACCGCCTTCTGGGCGAAGCTTTGACGAAAATCATGGGCGAAAAAGGCGATTTGCATGTGATCGATGCTGCGCCGTTTTCGCTGGAGACCACTAAGAGACTTTTGTCCGCGTCACCGGACGTTCTATTACTCGATTCGACCCTGGATGCGCTCACCGGATTGGAGATCGTTCCAGAGATGCATCGATGCGCGCCGCATGCCAAGATCGTGCTGATTGGCATGGACCCTGACAAAGAGATCTTTCTGAACGCCGTTCATGAGGGTGTGGTCGGGTACGTACTGAAAGACGCATCGTCGAAGGAAGTAACCGAGGCGGTGCGCGCAGTGGCACGGGGAGTGGCGGTGTGTCCGCCCGAACTTTGCCTCACCTTATTTCAATATGTGTGCAGCGGGGTCAGTTTTCAAGCAGGGCGTCGCCTGGGCTTAACCCGTCGCGAGCAGCAACTGGTAGCCATGATCGGCCGCGGCCTGACCAATAAAGAAATTGCAGTACAACTGAATCTCTCGGAACACACGGTGAAGAATCAGGTTCACCGCATGCTACAGAAGGTTGGAGTTAATCGACGCCTGGCGATTGTGGAACTCTGCCGCAAGAATGCTCAACTAGTCGCCTAGTTGGTCCGAACATTCCCGCAAAAAATAAGGCCAGCCCTTCGGCTGGCCTTTCGTGTTCAGTTTGCCATTCGTTTAGAAATCAAACCGCAAAGCAAGTTGGCCTACGCGAGCTCCACCCTGACCGGGAAGAGCCGTTGCAGTCGACTTGCCGAAAGTAGTGGTAGCATCTGCGAAGTTCGCATCCGGCAGCGCAAAGTTCGGATGGTTGAAGATGTTGAAGAAGCCGGCCTGGAAAGTCAGTCCCGCGCTTTCCGTGATCTTGAACCGCTTCGCCAAGCTCATGTCAACGTCCACATACTTCGGACCAGTCAGAGAACCGCGATTGATCTGGCCGACTGACGGGCCTTCGCACCAGAGGCCCTGGTTAACGTTCGCTGGGCAATATCGACCGTTGCTGGCTGGCCGAGATGGGAATAGCCGGATTAAAGTAGCCATCCGCTGGGCTGCTGCTGAGATACGAACGGGTGATCGATCCTCCTCCGACATACGCCAGCCGATCGTTAAACACGCCATCGTGGTTGACATCGCCGCGTCCGATGATCCGTTAAAGGAGCGAACGGCACGCCACTCTGCGCCGTGACGATGCCAGACACAGACCAGCCGCCCAGCCAACGATTCGCCTTCAGGAAAGGCAAGTCGTAGCTGTAGCTGACGACGAAGCGATGCTTGATGTTGAAGTCCGCCGGACCGTAGTCGAGCTGCGGATTCAAGCTGTCGGTCGGCTGCACTACGCCGGCCGCTCCGCGCGGAGTGAAGGTGTCGCTCAGCTGATCGAGCGCCTTCGAATAGGTGTAGTTTGCGTCGAACGACAAGCCATTAGCGAACCGTTTTCGCAAACTGGTCTGCAACGCGTTGTAATTCGAATTGAAGCCGTTGGTGCGAAGGTTGATGCTGTTCACCAGCGGATTCGGACGCACAGCGGAGTTGCGCAGTTCGCCGGGTCACCGCCGAGAGAAACTTGCATTTCGGCGTGGCGAGGTAGGGATTCTGCGGATTAACTCCGCCGGCCAAGCGTCCCGGATAAGTGTTGAGGTTCTTTATTCCAATCAATTTTCGGCCGAACGTTCCTACGTAGTTAGTCTCCCAGATCAGATCTTTTGCGATCTCATACTGGAATCCGTAGTTAGTTTGCTCATAGTATGCCGTGACCAAATTCTGGTCGATGGCACGAGGCGAGGTCTTTGGAAGTCCAGTCGGGAAATTCGGTTGGGCTGTTGAACAAACCGAAGCTGGTGAACGGCACAGTGTAAATTCCAGGAGTCGCTTGCGCTGAGCCCGGCACTCCGTTTACGAACGCGCCGAAGTTGCAGAAGCAGAAGAACGGCGGGTTGAAGCGGAGATTTTCGAAGACGTTGTTGTACATGCGGTCGTAGGCGATGCCGAAGCCGCCGCGCATCACCAGTTTCTGTTTTCCGGTTACGTCATAGGAGAAGCCGAGTCTGGGAGCAAAGTTGTTGGTGTCTTTGTTCCAGATTTCGTTGTTCCGGACCTGCAGAGCTCCCGTACCGAAGGCTGCAATAACAGGATTGGCGGCGGGCAAGAACTCGTTCGCCTGATGGCAAGGAACTGACGTCCGGCAGGTGAGCGGCACAACCGGCGCGCCCGAGTAAAAGTTCGAGTCGAGGTTCGGCTTGGAAGTTGTGCGGAGGGCCAAAGTAATCCCAACGCACGCCCAGATTCAATGTCAAGCGCGGATGAATGCGCCAGTCGTCCTGGATGTACGCGGCGAATTCGTTGGCACGGAAACCGCGATAATAATTCGGGCGAGTTGCCGGAGTATACGGTGGGGTTGATCGACGCTTCGGCATAGAACCACGAACCGTAAGTATGCGGGCCGTGAGACCACCAGTAAAGAGCTGTCGGCCGAGCCGCCGAAATGCATATCGGTCAGGATGTCTTCCACGCCGTAGGGCAGGAACAAACCGTTGAAGTCTGCGTCAAAGCTCGATCCGTTCCGAGTGCGAGTGTAGCCGGCGCCCATCTTGAAGTTGTGCGTGCCGTGAGTGATGGAGAGGTCGTCCTTATAGTTGAACTCGTTCTCGGTGAAGAGCTGAGGCAGGTTGTTGGAGTTTCCGAAGCCGCCCTGGAAGGCGTCGACAGAAGTGACTATCGCGGGAATTCCAGCCGGCATTTTGTGCCGCGGATCCCGGGAAGTCAGCCGTGTGTCGAGTGTAGGAAATGCGAGCCTGGTTCAGCATGGTCGGACTAAACGTGTGAGACCAGGTGATACCGGCGTTCTGTCCACGCGCATGGACGGGAAGATCGGGGCCAAACAGATTCGCGCCTCCTGCGTACTGCGTGACTCCGTCGCCGTTGTCGTACAGGTACGAACCGGTCAAGCTATCGTTGTTTCCGATCTTGTGATCGAGTTTGGCGGTATAGCGAGCCTGATTGAGCGTCGCTCCTTGCCCAACGGTGTCGAACCGAATTCGTCGATAGGAGTCACGCCATCCGGCTGCACCCATTGCACGGGGTTGGGAGTAAATTGTGTCTGCCCAGCTCCGGTGTATAGGCCGCTGGCAATATTTGTAAGCCCTTTGCAATTGCGAGCCCCGGGCACGCAAAGCGCGAGGGGTTGCGTCGCTAACAGGTTCTTAGCAATCGGACCCAGGGTACTCTCAGCAGAGAATGCTCCTGGACATCCGGCGGTCCCGCAAAACGGCGATCCGGCATAAGCGCCAGTATTCACGCCAGCATACGGACCCGTTGCTTCCAGGAATTGCTCAAACTGTCCTGAGTTGACAAAGTTGATGAAGTCCGGCGTCAAGGAAGTGAACTGCAGAGGACTGCTGCTACGATCACGACGGAATTCTGTCGTGAAGTAGAAGAATGTTCTGTCTTTGATGATCGGACCACCAACTGAACCGCCAAACTGATTGCGCACGAGGTGATCGGTAAATCCGCCACGATTGGAGAAGAAGCTGTTCGCGGCCAGCGCCTGAATGCGATTGTATTCGAACAGCGATCCATGCCACTGGTTGGTTCCGCTTTTTAGTACCGTGTCGGTGACGAATCCGCCCGCTTTGCCGTACTCCGCGGAGAAGTTATGTTCAATGACGCGATATTCCTGAATAGCGTCGGGCGAGATGGAAGTGTTGGCGCCGCCGGTTGAAGAACCGGTATTCACCGCATTGCCGCCTCCGAGACTCTGGTCGTTGTTGTCAAATCCTTCGACCAGATAGTTGCCCGCGCCGCTGCGAGTGCCGTTGACTGCGGCTCCGCGATCGGTACCACCGTTCATGCCAAGCGCGATATTCCCCTGCGCCGCGCCAGCGAGAAGGTTGATGAAGTTGTTCTGGTCCCGGGTTTCGAGCGGCATCTGTTGCCAGACCCGGCGATCGATCAAGTCGGAGACCGACGATTCCTGCGTCTGCACTTGTTGCACGCCGGCTTCGACGGTGACTTGCTCGGTACCGGCTCCGAGTTCAAGCTTCACGTCCTGATTCACGATGAGGCCGACGCTGATCACAATGTTGTCGACCTTGGCGCTCTTGAATCCCTTTGGAGCAGTCTCCAAGGTGTAAGTCCCGACCACCGGCAACGCTGGAAATCGATAAGTGCCGGCAGTCGTCGTGACTGACGTTCGTTTTTCGCCGGTCGCAGTGTTGGTCAGGGTTATCTGAGCATTTGCGATCACAGCACCTGAGGGATCTGTTACAAGACCCGTGAGTTCGCCCGTTCCGCCCTGTGCCCACATCGTGCTTGCCAGCAGTCCGACTGCCGCAAATAACAGCACGATCCGAGACATGGCTCTACAAACTTTGTGTTCCATTGTTACTGTCTCCTTCACATCGGTTGGTTGCATGTTGGTGCCGATCGAGAACAATCCGCGCAACACCAAATGCAATGCAAAGGCCAACCCTGACTTGATGATTTTCGGAGGATTTACAGGAAAATACGGAGGCCTCGATACAGATTTATGGACTATGAAAGGGCGCACTCACAGCGGCAACCCTGCGACTCATACCCATTACTTGTTGTGCCGACATGAGTTCTTGTCGACACAAATCATGCAATTCACGCACTTCCAGATTACGGATTTTTACGAATAAAGAGGGGTGGTAAACACAACAGCGGGCAGAGGTTTACTCGTCAACAAATGTGCCATTCCCAATCCACGAGTCGGCGAGAGCTCCGAGATTTTTCTTGTAAGTGCGGGTCACGGTGTATTCCTTCCCGTCCTTCATGCGGAGGCTGTACTCACCGGTCAAACACGGCTTGATCTCTTCGACGAACGCAGTGTTCACCAGGACGGATCGATGAATCTGGATGAATCCGAAAGATCTGAGCTTCGCTTCAACTACCGAAATAGACTCGCGTAGGGAATAAGAATCCGCACCGCGATGGATCAGGACGTAGTTGCCTTCCGCTTCCACGGCGATGACGTCCGCAGGGTTGATGAAGAGAATTCGCCCTTTGACTTTGATTGCGATGCGTGAATCTTGCGATCGGTGCGCCATTCGCGGCCTTCGAGTCTCGATAGATTTGCCGTTTGCCGAATTTTCTTGAAGCGCGTGGGCGATAGCCTCTAGCTGCGTCACGGGCCCGCTGGAAGGCAATCGATGAGCTTGCTGCCCACGTTCTTTCTCTGACAACTGCGGCGTGTTGATGTCGAGGAGCAGAATGCGAGAGGAACTGTCTTTCAGCTTCTGAAGCGTCTCCATTGGGCCTTGCGCGGGATCGAAGCCTTCAGTTTCGTGCTGTGACGACAGAACGTTTTCCAAAGCCGAGCGAGTGAGATTTTCATTATTAACAATCAACACCAACATGAGGTTTCACCCAGACTCTTCGCCCGCGGGCGAAGTCTTCCTTAACCAATCCGATGCGGTCACTTAGCATTTCGTTGCTGAGAATCAGAAGCGTCCAATAACATTACATTCATTGACAATAGTTGACCATACGCTGACTCGAATGTTGTTGGCATGATTCGTGACAAAGCGGACTGACTATCAATAGACGGGGATAAGCGGGACCGGTCACCAGCTAAAGACGGTCCAGCGGGATTATTTCCTAATCAGTTTCTATGTGTACCGAGAAAATGGTCCGCGACGATGCTGGGTTGTTCGACGATACGTTTCTCCTGGGCGCACACCACGAGCCGAATGAATTGCGCCATGCTCCAAGCGAGTGGAGTGGCACTCCCTGTGCCCTGCCCGAAGACCAAATGAGATGGGGTCCCTTCCGCGCGATCCCATACCTGCTCTGGAATCATGCCACCCGCGTTGGCAAAATGGAGCATCGAGTCGAGATAAAGGCCCGGGTCGTGGCCGCGTGAGACTTCATACTCTCCGCGTTCTCCGGTGAAAACTGGCCACAGTCTTCCGATACCCTGGCCGGTCCAGGGTCCGCCGAAAAATGGTTCTCCGTAGCCATCGTGGTTATAGCGCCGGAAGCCCGGGCCGTTGGGCGTTTCGACGCGAATCGCCGCGTCGATGACTTCGATCGAGTGCGCGATCGTGGCATCGTCCGCTGAACGAATTCCTAGCCGCACGAACTCGAGGAAGCCGGCGTCGACAACATCTCGCTCATCCCAGATGCCTCCACCGTTGCGCACGTCGAGTTGATAGCCGTCGTTGGGATCGGTGTTGTCGTCAATTCTTATGTAGTAACTTTGCGGCGACAGGTGTCCGGTCTTCGTGACCATCCAATTCTCAATGTTCCCGGCCCATGAGTCGGCGGTCTTCAGATAGCGATCGGCATCGGCATCGGCGCCATTTGTCCTCGCGATATCGGAAGCGCAAACCAAGCCAGCGATCTCGGCAGCAATGGTGGAAGGCGAATATCCCGGCACTTCTTCCCAGCGTTCCTGTTGTGTCGCCGGGCCGCGCGCCACGACAAACTCCGCCGCGGGACGAATGTGATGTTGCCAAGTGTCGGCGTCGGTTTTATTCAATTGCCAAGCCAGCACCATAGGATAAGAAATTTCGTCCATTTGCAGATGAGTCCAATAAGGACGACCGTCAATCCAACTGTTCTGCGGAAAGCTGCCGTCGGATTCCTGCTGCACCTTGAGCAGGTAGTCGAGCGCGCGTTCGGCGGCGGAACGATCTCCCGCGATGACAAATGCTGTCGCCATCTCGTAGAGATCTCTGGCCCAGACGAGGTGATAGCCACCAACGCTCGGCTTGCCGGACGTCGAGGCAAATCCCCAGGGAACGCTCATTGAAGCAATCATCGCACCACGATACGTCTTATCCTCGTGGGCTTTGAGAACCATCGCGGCCAACTGAAACTCGCTTTGGTATTTGGGCGTTACCTTCCGCAAAGTCTGCACGTACTGCTTCCAACCGTCGACGTATTCGGAAGTGACCGCAGCGAAACCGGTCTTAAGACTGGCTTGCGCACTTTCGATCGCTGCTGCGGAATCTGCGCCAAAACCTAACGCGAGCGTGAAACGCGCGCCGCTAATTTTCGCGGCCTCAACCACGTTTCCGTTCTCTGCGCGAGCGTACGACCATTCGAGTCGGCGATGCAGGAGAAGGTCGGTGTATCCATCACTGACTCCTGCAAATCCAACGGAGGCTTGCGTAAAGCCACCGTCAACCGCCAAGGCCGAAGCGACATCGTCTTTTTGGGTCACCAGCACACCGTTCTGGATGACACCTGTGTCTCCGTAACCCGAATTCTTCAACGCTGGATTGCACAACACGTAAAGCGCGTCGGCCTTCTGTCCAGTAAAGGCAACGTCGATCAGCAAGGTATTGTGGTGAGGATCGGTCGCATAAGTCTTTGTGATCTTAAAGTGCCCGGCGGGACCACTGCTAATTTGGCGGTAGGCCAGCGCATCGTTGCTGAAGCGCTCGACCGAATGCAGCATGTCTCTCGACTCGATCCATACCTTCTGGCCGTCACTGACGGCAAATTCGAGTGTGCGCAGGCTCGCCGTATCAAGTTGCGGATAGTAGACCTCAGAGAGAATGCCTCCTTCGAGTGTGAACCAAATTTTGGAATCGACGGTCGTTGCGGTGCCTACACCTTCTTTGCTGCCCGCGGTCCAAGTTGGAACAGTGCCGGGGGCGCCAGGCGCTGTTTGCGCTGGTGATCCGGCTGCGATAAGCAGGATCGAAGCAATTAGTGCAAGCTTCACGTACATTCAGTTAAACCTTCCTAACGCATCGACGGCCATCTCCAATTGCGGATTTCCGCCTTGTCGATGCCTTCCGCGTAGGCATAGTCAATGCCTTCGATGATTTGTGCCTTGAGCCACTCTTTCAGGTGAGCGCCCGGCCCCTGCAATTTTGGGACACGATCGATGACATCAATCGTAAGGTCAAAGCGATCCACTTGATTCAGAATCGCTAGCTCCAGCGGCGTATTGATGTTTCCCTTCTCTTTGTAACCGCGAACGTGAATGTTGTCGTGATTCGTCCTGCGGTAGGTGAACTTGTGGATCAGCCAAGGGTATCCGTGGAAATTGAAAATTACGGGCTTGTCTTTGGTGAAGAGCGAATCAAAGTCGCGATCGGACAGACCATGGGGATGCTCGCTGTCGGGCTGCAGACGATAGAGGTCCACAACGTTGACGAATCGAATCTTAAGATCGGGGAAGTGCTCGCGCAAAATGGCCACAGCGGCCAAGGCTTCCTCTGTCAAGATATCGCCGGCGCTCGCCACCACGACGTCCGGCTCGGTTCCATTGTCTGTGCTGGCCCATTCCCAGATTCCGATACCCTTGGTGCAGTGAATGATCGCCGCGTCCATATCCAGGTAGACGAGGTGAGGCTGCTTGTCAGCGACGATGACATTTACGTAGTCCTGACTACGCAGGCAGTGGTCCGCGACGCTGAGCAGGCAGTTGGCATCAGGAGGAAGGTAGATGCGCGTGATTGCCGCGCTCTTGTTGCTGACGACATCGAGAAAACCTGGATCTTCGTGGGTGAAGCCGTTGTGATCCTGGCGCCACACGAGCGAGGTGATCAGGATGTTGAGCGAAGAAATGGGGGCGCGCCAGTCGATCTCGAGTTTCGACTTCTCGAGCCACTTCGCGTACTGGTTGTACATCGAGTCGATGATGTGGGCAAAGGCCTCGTAGGTATTGAAGAGGCCATGGCGACCGGTGAGCAGATATCCTTCGAGCCAGCCTTCGAGGGTGTGCTCGCTGAGCATTTCCATCACACGCCCATCGGGGGCAATCTCGGTTCCGTCGGCATCCTCGGGCTTGATGGCGGCAAGCCATGTCTTTTTCGTTGCCTGATATAAATCCTGCAGCCGATTCGAGGCATTCTCGTCGGGGCTGAACACACGGAAGTTGCTCATGTTCCGGCGCATCACATCACGGAGGAACTTACCAAGAGTCTCGGTCGGAGAAACTTCCTTCGCCCCGGGGCTATCGACTGCAAAGGCATAATCGCGGAAATCAGGAAGGTTAAGAGCATGCCGAAGTTTCCCTCCGTTGGCATGAGGGTTGGCGCTCATTCGGCGATCACCAGTGGGAGGCAACTCGCGTAACTCGGGAATGAGCGTACCGTGTTCGTCAAAGAGCTCTTCCGGCTTATAGCTCCGCATCCAGTGTTCGACGATGCGCAAGTGCTCGGGATTGGTTTGTACCTCAAGCACCGGGACTTGGTGAGCGCGCCAAAAATTCTCGACTTTGTGACCGTCGACTTCCTTTGGTCCGGTCCACCCTTTGGGCGAGCGCAGGATAATCATGGGCCAACGTGGCCGGTCGGGCTGTCCCGTCGTCCGTGCGTGCCTTTGAATCTCGTGAATCTGCTGGACGCACGTTTCAACAGCAGCGGCCATCTTCTGGTGCATAAGATGAGGATCGTCTCCCTCGACGATATGGGGAGTCCATCCGTAACCGTGAAACATTTGCTCCATCTCTTCCGAGGTGATGCGGGCAAGCACCGTGGGATTCGCAATCTTGTATCCGTTCAAATGAAGAATCGGCAAGACCGCGCCATCGCGAATCGGATTCAGAAATTTGTTGGAGTGCCACGAAGTCGCCAGTGGCCCAGTTTCTGCTTCGCCGTCGCCGACAACGACGCTCACGATCAGATCGGGATTATCGAAAGCCGCTCCGAAGGCATGCGACACGCTGTAGCCCAACTCACCGCCCTCGTGAATGGAGCCTGGGACTTCGGGAGTACAGTGACTGCCGAGTTGGCCGGGGAAAGAGAACGCACGAAACAGATTGAGCATGCCCGCTTCGTCGAGACTCTTCTCTGGATAGATCTCAGAATACGTTCCTTCCAGATAGCAGTTCGACAGCATGGCAGGCGCGCCGTGACCGGGGCCGGAAATGTAGATCATGTCCAAGTCGTACTTCTTAATGACACGATTCAGGTGAACCCAGATGAAGGTCTGGCCGGGATCGGAGCCCCAATGGCCAAGCAGGCGATTCTTGAAGTGTTCGGGGCGGAGCGGCTGCTTTAGCAGCGGGTTGTCGCGGAGATAAATCATTCCGGCACACATGTAATTGCAAGCGCGCCAGTAGGCATCCATTTTTCGGAGTTCTTCCGCGGAGAGGGTTTGTTCGTAGGCGGCTGGCGGGACTTCAAGATGATGCGTCGATGGCATAATTCTCACCTGCTTCTTAGATGGGCAACCCGGCTGGGATGATGAGCATTATTCTAAGCCGCAAAAATGAATGCGGCGTAAATTGCGCTCTCCTTAAATGTGGTAGCGTCTTTCAGAACCGCAGGTCCACCTGCTTCGGCTCATTTTATGAAAGTTCTGGTGTTAAATTCCGGATCCAGCAGTCAAAAGAGTTGTCTTTATGAAATCGGAGACACTCTGCCCGACGCCCCACCCGCATGCCTGTGGCAGGCCAAGGTGGAATGGCAAGGTGAATTCGCGAACGCAGAGGTCACCGGCCCGGGCTTCGCACAGAAAGAGCGGATCAAAGTTTCATCCCGGTCGCAGGCAATCGAGCATCTGCTCAAAACCTTATGGAATGGCAAGACAAAGGTTTTGGCATCGCCGTCAGAGATCGAAGTGGTGGGACATCGTGTGGTTCATGGTGGGCCAAATTTTGAAGATCCAGTGATTGTGAATGCGGAGGTGAAATCGGCGATCGCGGCCGTGTCGGCGTTCGCTCCTCTGCACAACCGCGCGGAACTGGAAGGAATGGAAATCATTGAGAAGCTATTACCCAAGGTGACGCAAGTCGCAGTTTTCGACACCGGATTCCATAAGAAGATGCCGCCTTCGGCGGCGATCTACCCCGGCCCGTACGAATGGTTTAGCGGGGGAATCCGGCGATATGGTTTTCACGGCATCAATCATAAATATTGCGCGAGGCGCGCGGCGCAGCTACTGCGTCGAGATCCAAAATCGCTGAAGCTGGTGAGTTGTCATCTGGGCAACGGCTGTTCTCTGGCTGCTGTTCAGAATGGAAGAAGCGTCGACACCACGATGGGTTTCACGCCCCTCGAGGGTTTGATGATGGGCACGCGCTCGGGCTCCGTAGACCCAGGGATCCTTACCTACCTGATGCGTCAAAATAATCTCACCGGAGAGCAGCTCGATAGCCTGCTGAACGAGCGCTCAGGACTTCTGGGAGTTTCCGGCATCTCCGCGGACATGCGCGAGATTCTGGGCGCGATCAAGAAGGGGCACGAACGCGCGAAACTGGCTTTTGATATTTATGTTCATCGATTGCAGTCCGGCATTGGCGCCATGATCGCGGTTCTAGGCGGAATTGATGCGCTCATTTTCACTGCCGGAGTAGGAGAGAACTCCCCAGACGTCCGCGCCGCAACCTGCGCGAACCTCGCTTATGCGGGCATAACGCTCGATTCACCCAGGAACGCCCAATCTCCGCCAGATGAAGACATCTCTGCTTCCGATGCCTCAGTTCGCGTCCTGATCATCAGCGCGCAAGAGGATTGGGAAATTGCGATGGACTGCTGGACCCTCAAACGGGCGAACTAATATCCCTGGCGATGTGGAAAACTTTTCGCAATCTCGTCACTCAAGGGTGACCCCACAGTCATCCTGCGCAACTAGATTCTCCCTAGCCTTGGGCGCGAGGCACCAACCTATTCGCCAGAGAGGTACGGACCCATGTCGAGCAGCGTGAAGTACATGCGGAAGTTCAAGAAATCCGCTTTCGAGAAGGTTTCTGTGCTGGTGGCTCTTGCTATCTTGACGGGACTAATAAGCGGGGGCGCGATTGGCCTAATCACGGGACACGCCTTGTCGTCCTCGTCCTCCGCCGACACGTCTTCCTCGCGCCATCCCTAACTCGCCAGTCCCAATCCCGTTGGCCGAAATCTGAATTATTCCTGTCGGCTGATTTTGTTCGGACGCGAGCTCGCACATTCGCAATTACGCGGATGTGCGGCTAGCGACCGTTCCTGGATTTAGGCGTCAGCCTTGAATGTCAGGCGCTGCGGGGGAATTGCGGGCACGCGCAGAGGCCCGTACTTTTGCACGGCCAAACGACTGGACGCGACCGAGTCCAAGCGGTAACCCACTCCGCGGATGGTTTTGAGATAAGTAGGCCTGGTGCTGTCGGGCTCAATCTTTTCGCGAATTCTGCGGATGCACGCATCTACGCTGCGCGGTGTAACGAATTGCATCTCACCCCAGACAGCGTCGAGCAATTGGTCGCGCGTGAATACTCGTCCCTGGTTTCTTGCCAAGTAATCCATAAGCCGGAATTCCAGAGTAGTCGTGGAGACTTCGGCGCCCCTGACCGACAAGCGCATGGCGGAAAGATCGATCTCGATGTCACCGATCTGCATAACGGGAGTTGGCCGTCGCCGGGCGAAGCGGCGCAGCACAGCCTGCACTCGCGCGACCAGTTCTCGCGGACTGAAAGGCTTGCTGATGCAGTCGTCGCCCCCCAACTCCAACCCGCGAACGCGATCTTCCTCTGCATTGCCGGCAGTCATAAAGATGATGGGCATCCGCGCTACGCTGGGAGTCTGACGGATGCGGCACCCGAGATCCAGCCCGCTGCCATCGGGTAAGGAAGCGTCGATCACGGCCAAAGCTGGGCGACGCTTCTCCAACTCGTCCATCACGTTCGTGGTCAGAAACGCACGCACCCCATAGCCAATCTCTTCTAATAAAAAACGGGTTTGACGACAAACTTCGATATTGCTCTCGACGACGAAGATGAGCGCTGGCATGCTACACGTCCTTTTCCCATCTCACGCGAGATGGCGGTTGAGGGATTAACATCTACCGCGGCCACGGCGCACTCGTGCTGCTTACACGACAAATTTGAAACGATAAAAGTAGAGACTTGTTTGAAGCTCGCGGGATTCGAGCGATTTTCTACAGTAAATTTGCGCTTAGTCTGGTGGGTGCTCTCGGTATTGTCAAGAGAAAGAATTGCACAATTTAGGTGCGATGCGATTTTCATACCATGATCACGGCGTTCCCGCGAAAGTAGCTGAGTTTTAATTCTGCCGTCAATCGCAAGTAACAGGACAACGTTACTGTAAGTAGCAATCGTCCTCGCCGTTGACACATGATTTGCGCCACCTCGGGCGTACAACCCGTCTTTTGTCACTAAGTCTCCTGCCACCGTCTCAACTGATGGAAGGTTGCTTTGCAAAGAATCGCGAAGAGGAAAAGACATGAGCGGTCTTGCACGTCGGTACCCGGGTCGAGTTGTCTCTGCCGCAGTTATCTGGTTCCTGGTTGTCTGCATGTTGGGAATACCTGTTTCCCCCCAAGAAGTACGCCCAGCTCGATTAGCAACTCGGTCTAACTATTCCAGCTTCGGGTTCAGCTTCACTTCCCCCGATTCGTTGCAAAGCGCGATTGCTGCTCCCGCCGCAGTCCTGTTCGTATTTTTCTCTTCGGACAGTTCGAGCCTCTACGCCCGCGGTGAAACTCATTCTTCCGGCTTGGCCAATAGCGAACTCGGATCGAGTCTCACACGTCCTGCCGATATCGACGCCCTGTTGGGCACCATTTCTCTGGTGCCCGAGTCCCCGGCATGGGAACCGATGCTTCCGAACGCAGTGCTTAGCCGAATCACTATATTCCCGGAGTGGCGTAAGCGAAATTCGCAACCGTCCCCTGCGCCTCTCTGGCTCCGCAACACGTCACCAACGCATGATTACTACGTAAATTCTCCGGCCCTTATGGCCTGGTGAAGCCGATCAGACTATCGCCCATTCCCAGTAACCCAACCGCTGTGGCGGCCGCGCGCATGATTATTGCTCGCACCCTTGGTCAACTTTAAAGTGGAAGACGCCCTCTGCCCCGAGGTCTCCACCTTTCGGGCAGGTCTATCTTTCTCCGGCTTGTAGCTTTCCGTCGCTGCTCGGCGGACGTTCGGCGCCGCAGCCCGGGCCGTCGCCCGCTCAGCCTTCTGCAGTGCGAGGTTCTGCAAGCGGTACTCCGAAGGGGATGCCAGCGTATCTGGCGTGGACGCGGTCGTAACATCCATGCGCAGCCTCTTGTGCGAGAGGTTGCGATCGCCGGCTCCTTGCCCCATCGTCGAAGTCGTTGCACAAACAATCAGTATTAGACAAAGTAAGTTATTCATAGAGAACTCACGCCGCTCCCATGGCTGCGTACCGAGCGGCGTCTTCATGTCCGCCTAGTAAACGGCAGGTCGCCGCTAACATTTCGTAAACTTGTGCGCGCGGAGCTGGCGTTGTCCCGGCCTGCGCACTGAGAACAAATTCCTGTTTCGCCTTGCCAAAATTTCCCAATTCGTAATAGTTACGTCCACAGTAATAATGGAAAGCGGCGCGAGACTCGTCGGGGATGCCGTGCTGCGCCGCCAACAGGAAACTCTGTTCGGCGATCTCATGCTGCTTCAGTTCCAGATGGCAGCGAGCCAGAAGCGACAACGCCTCTCCGTCAGGCTGGGTGTCGCAAATCGCCTCCAGTTCCGGCAAGGCCTCCCTGTAGCGGTTCAATTGAATCAGAACAAAGCTGCGCTGCAGCCCGATATCACGCCGCAGGGCGAGGGAATCAGATTGATTTAGAAGTCCGCAGTCTGCATCCCGGAGAAGGTCGAGGACCGCGAGCGCTTCATTAAAGCGCTTTCGCTCGAGCAAGAAGCAGGCGTGGCCAAGCTCAGTGATTAAGCGACCGGCCTGGTCTGTTCCCGCGAGGGATTTGGCTTCGGCCAGGCAACACTCCGCCTGCTCATCACGGCCCAAATGCGCGTAGCAGTTCGCTTGGTCGAGCACAAAGCCGGCTTTCTCCCTGGGATCGGAAGCGTGTTCCGCAAGAGCCGAAAACTGCTGGAGCGCTTCTTCAAAGTCGCCGTTCTCGAAAAGTTCCACAGCCTGAATGAAGGCAGTCATGGTCATTGCCTGCTCCGGTCTCAACTAATACTGACGAATGAAAAGCCTGCGAATGGTCAAGAGCGCAACACTGAACTCCGCCTCTTCGCGGGAACCTGGTGGCGACAGGGTCTCTCGCGTTTGACTTCCCTGGCAGAGTAACTTTTTTACTGTAAAAACGGTGCCTAATGACTACAGATGCATTGTTACGGAAAGATGAAAGCGTCATTAATTTCGTTCTACAGGAGACGCGTTTTCAACAGCGCAAACGCGTCGTTAAAGTAAATTTTCTGAGGTATGATGCATGCACCAAAGCATTGCTAGTCGCACTACTCAGCATTGAGCACGGATGCGGTACGGCTGAGTATCCGCAGAAGAGCGACAGAAAAATCAAAATTCAATGCATGCTGCAACCGCGACCGGTTGAAGTCCGCGGAAGCTTAGGCAAGTCCCGGTTAGAGCCTCGATTCAAAAAAGGAGCCCCCTATGCTTAATACAACTTAGGAGACAACGCTCATGAGGCAAGTAGTTGCCGTTCTTCTCGCAGGCCTGCTGTCGACCGCAGTGGTGGCGGCGGCACAGAGCCCTACACCATCCAGCATTAAAACCAAGAAGAGTTCTTCCAGCGCGGCCAGCGTGAGCGCGCAGCTTGCCGAGATGCGTCAGGCGATCGAAAGCCAGCAGCAAGCGATTCAGGCCCAGCAGCAACAAATGCAGCAACTGATGGATCAGTTGAAAAGTCGCGACGGCCAGATCCAGCAACTGCAGCAGCAAGTGTCGCAGGCGCAGGAAAAATCAGAGAGCGCGACATCTGTAGCTACTCAGCAACAAGCGGCCGTGACTACGGTGCAGAGCGAAGTCTCTGATCTAAAGGCTAATCAAACCAGCGTTGCGCTCAGTCTGCAGGAAACGCAAAAGAATCTATCGGAGCCACCGACCGCGATTCATTTCAAAGGCGTCACCCTGACGCCGGGCGGATTCTTGGCGGCCGAATTTGTGCGGCGCTCGCGAGCACTTGGCGCCGATATCAACACTCCGTTCAACTCGCTCACGCTGCCCGGCGCATCGCCGAGCACTCTTTCGGAGTTTTTCGGCTCCGGACGCCAGTCGCGAATTTCCCTGCTCACGGAAGGGCGGTTGACGAATGCGAAGCTCACCGGCTACGTCGAGGCTGACTTCCTCTCGGCAGGCGTGACCTCTAATAACAACCAGAGCAACAGCTACACCCTGCGACAGCGGCAGGCGTGGGGTCAGGCCGCATTTGATAACGGCTGGACCGTCACCGGAGGCCAGATGTGGAGTCTGGTGACCGAAACCAAACACGGAGTCGATAATCGCTCGGAAGCGCTGCCCATGACGATTGATCCCCAATACAACGTTGGATTTAGTTGGGCGCGGCAATATGGCATCCGTGCATCGAAAAACCTCGGGAACAAGATGTGGCTTGCGGTTTCGGTTGAGAATCCGGAGGCCACGCTCGCCACTGTTCACAACAACGCTTCCAACTTCCTGCTCGGATCTGCGGGAGCGGCTGGCGGTCTATATAACTCCACCGCCAACTATTCGTTCAACCAATCTCCCGATGTCATTGGCAAGGTTGTTTTCGAGCCGGGATTTGGCCACTACGAGGTGTTCGGAATCTTCGCTCGTTTCCGCGATCGCGTGTTTCCGTGCGCAGAGGCTAGCTCTACCTTCCCCTGCGGTGGTTCAACAACACCTAACTCCTTTGGCGCCTATAACGCTTCCAAGAACGGCGGAGGAGTTGGCGCCAACGCGCGCTGGTCGTTCGTGGACAAACATCTGGACTTCGGACTCCACTTCCTGGGTGGAAGCGGGATCGGGCGTTACGGGTCCGGTGGTTTGCCCGATACGACGGTGCACGCCGACGGCACGCTTGCGTTACTGAAAAACTATCAGGCTCTGGGCACCGTTGAATGGCACGGTCCCAAGCTCGACGTCTACTTCAACGGCGGCGGTGAGTACGCCAGCAGGGATTGGCAGATCGATCCAATTTCCGGTAAACCTGTCGGCTATGGATCGCCTCTATTCTCGAACACCGGTTGCTTCACCGAGCCGGTCGCGGGTTCCGGAGGGTTTACTCCCGGCAGTTTGGGATCCACTTGCACCGGAGATACTCGAGTCCTGATTGAGGGAACCGCGGGCTTCTGGTATCGCTTCTACAGCGGGCCTAAGGGCCGTATTCAGTGGGGACCGCAGTTCTCCTACGTAACTCGCAACACGTGGTCAGGGCTGGGAGGCTCGCCACACGGAATCGATGGCATGATTTTCACTTCGTTCCGCTACTACTTGCCGTAGTCAGAAAGTCCTCATCCTCGTGCCTGGATGGGCGAGGATGAGGATTAATTTTCGCCGCCTGGAACTACCTTGCCGGGCAAACCTGATTCAGAGGAACTGCCAGCAGCGCGACCTGGCCGTAAAGGTTTCCGGAACTGATCTGGGTGGTGTCCACCAGATAAAGTGAAGGCAGATCGATGGCTTGGGTTATGCAATCGTACGTTGGCAGGTAGTAGCCATCGTAGACGACAGTTTGTGCCTGCCCGCCAACGTTGAAGGTTCCCTGCACAGTAAATTTGTTTCCCGTGACAGGTCCAGTCAGTGAGAATGACGTGTTGTCCACGCCGGTGACAACCATGTTCATAGTTAGCGTGCTGCCGCTCTGGCTCAAGGTTGCGGTCGCGTTGTCCGCGGCCCCTTGTGGGAATTGGCAGGAACTTACGCTGGGCGAGCACAGAGCTCCGGTATAAATTCCGCCAAGCTTTGCCACGGATGTACCGGTAAAGGTTCCACTGTCGTTGCAGGGGCTGCCTGACTGCGACGCGTACGTGCCGAGGATCGATTTGTGGTCGGAACTCAGGCTGCCGGTTGCGGTGAAAAGATTGCCGTTCTGGCTGTACGTCAAGCTAACGTTGTAATTCGCGTCGACGGTCCCGCTCAGACTGTCGGCACCGGTACCCGGACAGTTTCCATCGAAAGTCAGATTCGGCACTTGGTTGAGGGCGGTTGGAACGACGCCCAGGAATGCGATTTGCTGATTGCCAGCCGCAGACAAGAGATTCGTCGGCTGATAAACGCCGTTTACGAGATTCTGCGGCTGCTGGACATTGGCCTCGATGTTGGTCTGGATGCCGGGCGTCTGCGTCGAAGTGGTGACGAACTCCCATTGTCCTGCCATGGATGGATATAGGGTCGGCTGATATCCTTTGCCTCCCCCACAACTCGCCATCCCGATTATTACGAAGACGATCAATAGCAGACGGAACGCTTTCATCGAGGCATGCTCCATTCGTTTATAAAATTCCAACTCGCCAGTGGATCGCTTTGGTTATTGCTCCGCCACGGTAATTGTTGGCTGCAGATTCAAGGGGGACTCGTCGATATAGAAAATGACGTTGCCATTTGTAATCGCCACAGTCTGCGCGCCCACGGTGCCTGTGCCGTTCTTCGTAATCGAGAAAGAAGTCGACGAGAATGTTTCGTCCGGAATCAACAGCAGACAATTGGACTGCAAGCAGTAGTTCGCACTGCCGTAGCTGACACTCTCGACAATGTTCGACAGGCTCGTGGTGCTGCTCGATAAGTTGCCGGCGATGTTTTTGGAAGACTCAGCCAGACCCTCGTCGTTGCCAAAAACATAGTCGCCAGCAACGTAGCTGTTGCTAAACGGCGGAGGCGGCTGCGCCAGCGAGGTCTGGAAGTCCAAGATTCCATCCTGGGCGGTGCTGTCGGTTCCTACCAGAAATCCTGTGACGCAGCTTGCGGGAGCGGAACATGCGGCCCGAGTCGCGTTGGATGAAAGCGGAGCGATGTAGGCGACGAATGGATGGCTGCCTAAAGTCTGTCCGTTCTGCGAGGCGGAGAATGACGTCCTGCCCGTATTCGAGTCGACCGAATAAATGCCCGACACCGCTGTGGTACCCAGTGTGCCTGCCTGGTCTTCATAAACTGTGCCGCTCAGCGAACTGACTCCATCGAAGCTGAGAACTCCGACGCTGACATCAGGGCCTCCGGTGGAAAGTCCCGAAATATGGAACATATGACTATTCGCGAGAGACGCATTGCTGAAAGAGCCGCTGGTGCTGATCATCTCGCCGGCCGCCAACGGATGACCGGCACCCAGAGGATCGGTCGTGGTCACGATCGCTTCATGAGTACTGATCACGTAAAAGGCGAGGTTGAAACTGGACTGTCCAACCGTGAAAGACGCCGTCCCTCGGCCGTTGGAGCCAACACTGTAGGTACCGGTACCGCCGGTTAATTGTGAACTGAGAGTGCCGGCATCGTTGATGTCTGCGGCGGCAGCGGTGAAGTTGCCTCCGCTCGCCTTAATCGATCCTGCCAAAGCGTAGTGACCGTTCGAGGCGTCCCATCCGCTAAGGCCAAAAGCTTGCGAACCGCTGATAGCGCTGTTGGAGAAACTCGAGGTATCTTGCCAACGCAAGATTCCTGAGCCACGCGTGCCGGTGCCGGTACTGTCGTCGAACTCGATGACGCGGCCGGTGGTGAAGTAGCCTGCTGCAACATTCTGTCCGTTGTTCTGGGTCATGCCGCAAGCTGTGTCATGCGTCTCGATTGCGCCGCCCACTCTGAAATTGTTGGAACACCCACCTAAACTGAATGCGAAGGTCGACGTTGTATTCGCCTGGTTGGTGAGAGTCATGCAGCCACGGTCGTATAAACTGGTGCCGGGGTAGACGTTGACGCTCCCGCCAATCACATAAGAACCGGTTGTAATCGGCAAGGTTTGGGAGCTGCCTCGACGCAAAACATCTTCGACTCCTCCGGTCACGTTGCCCGCGCCATCGAGATTCACACTGGCTGCGATTACCACCGGTCCATTGGCATCAAAGCCGCGCATAAGAAATGCGTACGATCCCCGCACGTAGGTGACAGCCGGAACGTTGCCAGCGCCGTTGACGCCTCCGTTCGCGGTGCTGGGCTGGAGATCCGGAGACGGAGAGCAAGCCGTCCGCAGAAAATCCACGTTCATATTCAGATTAGGCAAAGCCACGGCCGGATACGGCTGCTGGCTATCGCTCACCTGCAGCTGCACCGGATAAGTAATTGGCTGGTTGGGTTGGGCGAGATCACTCGGTAAAGGGATCCCTGAGATCACGCCGACACTGGAGTTCGATGGTGGAGCGCTGTTGGCGCAACCCGCGGGAACGCTGCCCTGCGCACTCACCAGACACAGTCCAGCCGGAAAGTCCGGCGCGCCTACTGGCACCTGGTTGTAAGTCCAGTTATAAGGCGGCACACCTCCAGTCGCGAGAAGGGCGGTCGGCGGATACGGGAAGCCGGACGTGGCCGGTGGTCCGCTCAAGTACGAGTTTGCGAAACTCGGGGTTTGCACTTTCAACGCGGCTGGAATTACGGCAATGTTGAATGATTGATTGGCGGATATTCCTGTGGCGTCGGTGATCTGCAGGGTAACGTTCGAACACCCGGGCGACACCGGAGTGCCGCTGATCGATACCTTCGAAGTATCCGCACCCGGAGAGAGAACTAACCCGGCGGGCGGCGCTCCCGAACTGATCGTCCAAGTATATGGAGCGACGCCAAAGGGCACCAAAGGAGAGGACTGACCGCCGCCATCCGAAATCGGGAACTGCGTGAATACACCGACCTGTGACAATTGCGCCCCGACAGGTTGCGATCGAAGCAAGTTTGCTGACGGTGGGATGACAGTACCCGCCGGCGGACAAACGGCTAGCGTGGGATCGAGGATTACGGCAACACAAGGCTGGCTGGTGTTCACCAGCACGCTGATCGATGCCGATTGCGTGGAATCGGCAGTCGAAGTCGCCACGATCGTGACGCGTTGCGGCGAAGGAGGCGACGCAAACGCGCTGCACGACGTAGGAGCATTGACCGCGCACGGAAAAGCTGCGCCGAAACTCACCGCCGTGTACGTTGCAGTGGTCGCGGCACTATTTGCGGTGAGGGTACCGCAGGCCTTGCCGGTTCCACTTCCACTCTGCAACGCCCAGTTCGATGGTTGGCTGACGGTGAAGTTGACGCTCTGGCCTAGTTCGATCGTTGGACTGCTGGGCGGCGCCGTGAATAGCAGGCCACTAACGCTCCCACCATTACCGCCCGAGGAACTCGTCGAACTTCCTCCACCGCAACCTACACAGACGAGAAAAAGAACGGCGCACATCCAGGAGAGTGGAACTTTGATGTTTGCCACACCAAATCCTTCCGGAGCGAGAGGTAACAACTCACTCGCACTCATCAAGATTTTGACTGCTTGAGGTGGAACAGCCGGAAGATTGGTGGGAAATGTAACACACCGCTAATCTTCCGGACGACAAAAATCACATCCAAAATTAGCGTTGCGTAGTTGACTTGTGCTGATCAGATTTAGGGCTCACTTCCGACGCCACGGAAGTCTTCCGTGAATCGGAAGTGGCCGGAGCGGCGCTCGCTGCCGGCAAATGCGCTTTAATCCAATCGAATAGCTGACCTTGCCCTTCGCGCTTGTGTAGGTCACTTACCGCTTCAAAGCGAACTACCTCGGTCTGCTTAGGCGCGGCGTTCTTGAGGCTTTCTTTCGACTCAATGGGCACGGCTTCGTTCTGGCGAATCTGCTGGACCCTCACCGGAATTTTCAACTCAGGCAACCATTTGACCGGATCAAGCGGCGCGACACTCTTCAGGAACTCCGGTGTAACGTAACGAGACTTATCGGGATCTTCCTGCAGGAAGTTGCCTTTGGCCAGGAAGTTCGGCCAGTCGCCCCATGGGTCGAGCGTGTCCACGACCTTGATGCGAGAATCCGCAGCCGCGGCGAGAATCGCGATGGTGGCACCAGAACCTTCTCCGAACATGCCCACACGGTCCATGTCGACATCGCCGCGTTTGGCCAGATAGTCGAGAATGAATTTCACATCATGCACAGTGCTGCCTAGCGATTCCTGGAATTCGCTGACGAACCACTGTTTCAGGGGACGGTCGTGAAAACGTGGGCCGCTCAGCGCCGATACAAATCCAACGGCCGCAACGCCGCCACTCGTGGTGCGATCGCACCAGCCATTGTTGCGGAAACGGTCAGTACCGTCGGTGAAGTTATAGAGGTACAGAACGACAGGCGGCTTCTTCACGCCTTTGGGCATGACGATCCACAAGTCGATGGGATCACCGGGGCGCCATTTCACTTGAACTAAAGTTCTGGTGAACGTGGGCTGGTCATCAACCATGCCAACTAGCGGCTCTTCCGGCTCGAGCTTGCTGTTGCCGACCTGCAACGAACTCCAGTCTTCCTCGATGGTTTCGTAGAGAGGAAGTCCGGTTTTAGGGTCGAGTCCTGGCGTCGGAGCGGCGGCCGCATGCGAGGCATCACCTATCGCGACGGGTAAGCTCGGAGCCGACTCAGTCGAAGCTGCGGGGGAGCTCGACTTCGGCGCGGTGGGCTGCTGCGCGACCGCACTGCCGCAAATCAGGCACAGCGCAATCAACAAGAAAGCGAAGGGGCAGTTTTTCTGGGTGAGCAAGATTTTGACGGACGACATGTACATACTCCTCGGAAACGGAACAAGGTTTCTTACGTTGGAAAACGGCTGGGAAGGAAGAGGGTTTGGGCCTCGTCCTTCGCCAGCCGCGCTAAAGCGAAACAGACACAACTACTGACGCTGTCCGAACAGAGCGATGGGAACGATGCCACCCACGCTGCCGAAATCGGAGTTGAAGTCGACATCGGATTGAACGGTGTAAACCGATCCGCCCTCGTCTCCACCCGCATCAATCAGGCAAGTGGCAACGCTCTTGGTTCCACCTTGCAGACTGACGCCTTGGAAGTTCGTGGGACAGCTGTCGTGACCGTTGTCGGGGTTGATGCCGGATTGCAGGTAGTGTGAACGGAACACGCCGAAGTTCAGGTTGCCCGTCCAAATAGGAGCCGTAAAGGTCCCGGTGTTAGCGAGAGTGTTGAGGAAAGGAACGAAGTCAGACGTACGATCATTGGTCGCCGCGTCGTTCTCTTCGTATGCAGTGACGTTCAACACGCCGGGAGGCGTAGCGCTCGTCGTGCCGCTGTTCTGGAAGGTGACAGTGCGGAGCAACGACCACAGAGGATACGATCCGTCGAGCATGTGCGTGAACGGAATCTTGAAGCAATTCTGTCCAGTCGCAAGGCTCGCGAAATCGCACTGTGGCAGGTTGTAAGCGCCGTTGGGGTTGGCGGGTGAGTCGAGCGCGCCGCCAGCAGTAGCGAACAGCGGGTCGATACCATCCACCGTGAGGTAGTGGCCAAGGTTGGTGCAGGTGGTGTACTGGCCGCCAACGATGGTGCAGCTGCCGGAAACGACTGCCGGAGCGAAGTTGCCATAGCTCCAGAAGGCGTAGCCGATGCCGTCGGAAACGACGCTGCCGCCTTTGTTGCTCTGTCCGAGAGCGGCGGGGACTTCTTGACCCGTGCCGATCGCGCGCAGGCGGAGACCAGCGCCGCAAGCCTTACCGGTGGAACCGGTGCTCAGGAACAAAGGATCGCCGCAGGTCGAACCGGCGGTTGGAGCCGACGTGAGGCCCGCATTGAAGCTGGCGGTGCCGCCGCAAGCAGAGGTAGACCAACCGGTAATGGGGTTGTTGTTGTATTCCTGGCCAGCGTCGTCGTTGCTGACCCATTGCTTGCTGCTAGTCGTGCTTTCCTTCACAGCCGCCGGAAGGCTGCCAGCAAGCGTACGAACTCCAGTGAACTCGAACGTGTTGTAGGTTCCGGAGAGAGGCTCGCGGTTCACCACCTGGATCGGCTGTCCCGGTCCAGAGAAGTTGTCAAGCAGATCGCCCGTGCAATGCAGGGTACCGTTGTAGATCTGGCTGAGCACCGCGCGATTGATGTTGTTGAAGGTGTAGTTGCCGCTGCTGGTCTTACCAAAGCCGAGCGTGCTGGTCGAATCGGCGTTGGCTACGAAAACCACGATCGGGCTGGCGCCCGCGCTGATAGTGGTGTAAGTCGGAAGGCTGGCAGCGGTGATGGGGTCGGTGCCCGATAGTTTGAAGTTCAGAACGTTGAAGTACTTGTTGCCGCCGAAGGAGTCGAGAATCGGGCAGCCCTGATTGGCAGCCGTGGTTCCGTTGGTTCCTGCAAGGCATGTGGCATTGTTGTAGCCCAGGCCCGCCAGACCGTTGGTGGTGTTGTAGGAACTCAGAGCGCGCGTGGTGGCGTAGAGCGCATCTTCAGGACGGATGTCAGTCGGGCCGGCGTTGAAGTAGCACCAGTAGCCGCCTTGCTTCCAAGTACCGTCGCTATTGAGAATCGCTCCGCAATAGGCCGGCTGGTGGTTGGTCAGCTTAGTGGTCCAGATGGGGAGAACGGGAGTGTTGATGAGGGTCAGCACGTTCGGGGGCAGAGCTGTGGCGTTATCAGCCAACCCGCCTACGCTGCTGAGGGAAGTGATGCCCGTGCCAACGTTTCCTACTGCACCGGCAACGTTGTAGACGTGGCCTACAGCCGCCGTGTACTTCTGATAGGCGAAGTAGTCTTTTACGCCGACCGTCGAATCGACGCTCCAATAGGCGTAGACGTTGCAGGTCGTGTTGTTGTCCCACATCACCCAAACGGTTGCGGAGTCGGTGAGGCCGATTCCACCACCAGCGACCATACGGCTGTCGGTGATGATGATGTTACCGCCCGCCAGGTTCTTTTTTCCCGAGATCAGGTTGTAATCGCCGGAGTTCAGACCAGTGTCGCCGGCTGCTGCGGTGAGCAACTCGCCAGCGCCATAGGCCGCGCTATTGAACTGTGCCGAAGAACCGACGGCGTTGTATTGGAACTGTGCCCCCGCACTGCAGGCTTGGCCGAGAGCGTTGGTGGTCAGCAGCGCCGACGCCATCAGCGCCAGGGCCAGCACAAGTGATTTCCTTGTCATCTAGGTGTCTCCTTGAAGACGATAAGTTGGTTTAAACGAAACCCTCCCCGGCGAAGTGCCAGCTACCTCCGGGCACACCACAAGAGCAGGCAGAACTGAAGTGAAGTGGAGTGGTCGCACAATCGTTTGCTGACTTTCGTGCGCGATCACTATCACCAATTGCAGTTACGGCAGAATGACCGAAACATGAACGCTTAATGAATTTCTGAATACTTTTCAGGTGCAAAACCTGGAGCTACTCGTCGCCGGAAATTAATCTCCTCTTCATGTCGCTGTAACAATCTCTCGTTACCTTGAAAAACCCGAGCTGAGTTCAGTCGCGAGCAAGTTCCACAAAATCTGATTTCTTCGAGGTGGTGATGTCAGGAATCGCTGCCTGGGGGCGTGTTTCGTGAAACTCCGTCAAAGTTGTTCCACCATCGTGCTTCTCTTGTTGTGGATCGCCTGTGTGATTCCCGCTCTTGCGCAGAGTGCAGCGCTGCACGGAACGGTGATTATCCCGTCGGGAGCGCCCGTCCCGCAGGCCTCCGTCACCATCGAGGGAAAGTCGGGCGGCCAGTCCGCCACAACAAATCTGAGTGGTCAGTACTCCGTCAACGGTCTTGCGGCGGGCGACTACAAGGTCACTATCACCGCAACCGGATTTGCACCGTTCGAAGTTCAGGTTAGTGTCTCGGATAACTCGGAAGTGGATGCCGTGCTGCGTGCGTTGCCGCAGGTAGCACAACCTTCGGCAGAATCCTCTGGAGCTCCTTCGGGACAGGAAACTCAGGGTGGGAGCGAGGTCTCTGCTCCGGCCGCCAAACAAGCAACCGTAGCCGCTCCCACAAATGTTTCTGTCACCGCGCAAAAAGGAAAGGCCGCAGTGTACGGAGTTGTGAGCGATCAGTCGGGTGCCGTCATCCAAAGCGGCATGGCGACAGTCACCGGCAGCGGAGGCGCAGTGACGGTCAATGCTGACGCGCGCGGCGTCTATGTGCTGAACGGACTGACACCCGGGCAATACAAATTGAAAGTTACAGCACCGGGTTTCGCAGCATTCGAAACCGACCTGACTCTGACCGTGAATCAGGCTATCGAGCTGGATGCGCAGTTGCAGCCTCCAAGCGCTAATACTGAAGTCAACGTCGAAGCGGGCGGCCCGTCGCAAGTACAAACCGAAAGCGCGCACATCGAAGGGACCATCACAGAGAAGGAAGTTGTCAAAACTGGATTGAATGGCCGCAACTTCACCCAACTCATTGCGCTCGCTCCCGGTGTCAGCAATCAGACCGGTCAGGACGAAGCGTTGGTCGGAGTCAAAGGCAGCGTGAAGTACAGCGTCAATGGCGGCCGTGTCGAATACAACAACTTCGATGTGGATGGCAGCGACGTGCTCAACGCTGGCTTGAATGGCGCCGAGAGCACGTTGATGGTCTACCCCAGTCTCGATGCCATCCAGGAAGTAAAGGTTCTAACCTCGAACTACGGGGCACAATACGGCCGCAGCGCATCGGGCACGGTGCTAGTAACAACGAAGTCAGGGACGCCGGCATTTCACGGCGTAACTTACGACTTCCTGCGGAATGAATTTTTCAACGCGCGTAACTACTTCGACCTGACCAAGAAAGCACCGCTTTATCGAAGGCAGGATTTCGGCGGTACCATCGGCGGTCCTCTTTACATTCCCGGAGTATTCAATGCCAGAAAGGACAAGGCCTTCTTTTTCTGGTCTGAGGAGTTTCGGCTGGAGAAGACGCCTCAGGAATTCAACCAGGCAGTGCCTTCGGCAGCGGAGCGCGGTATCGGAACGGCGAGCTGCGCTGGATTGAATGGCACTCTAGCTCCATGCGCCGATTTCAGCGACGTGTGTCCTGTAGCGACCGGAGGAGGGCAGGCATCTTTTGCGCCCGCGCAATTTCCGGACTGCCCCCGCGGCGGCAGTGACAGCTCGACGCCGGGGCATTTCCTCACCTTCCCAGGAAACCTCGCACCCATCGATTCTACCGCCGCCGCTCTGCTGCAAACCGGAGTGATTCCGCTTCCCAATTCGCAGATCGGCTGTAACTCGAGCCTGGCGGGCACATCCAACATCACGACCGGCAAGCCCAATGTCCCTTGCTACGTTGCCGCAATCTCTCCTTCGACTTACTGGCGCGAAGAATTGGGGAGATTCGACTACAACTTCACGCCTACAACTCAGCTTTCCTTTCGCTATATTCACGATTCGTGGGATACGACTCTAGCAACGCCCAATTGGGGAGTCGTTGAGAACAGCTTTCCTACAATTCAGCAACGGCTGAACGGTCCAGGCACCAGCATGGTGGTGCGCCTGACGGACACCTTCTCGCCCACGCTTTTAAATGAGTTCGTTGTAAGCTACGTAAACTCCCACATCACACTGACCAACCAGAACGGTCCCGGAGCGAACCTGCAGCCGCTCGCGAACTGCAATGTGGGGAGTGGCCTGCCGCCCTGCATCGGAGCAATTTTTAATAACGGCTTCGGGGGCAAGCCCCCCGGACTCGTGTTCGCCGGAACCAACGCGGCTTACGGCGGTGCAGGCTTTACGGTCGACCCTTCCTACGCCCCGTGGGAACACACCAATCCTACGTACGGCGTTGCCGACAATGTAAGCAAAAGCATAGGGAGGCACACGCTGCAGTTTGGCGTGCAAGTTGTCGACGCACAACGAAACGAAATCAACGGTGCGATTGGAGCGGCAACCGGCGACCTGCAAGGCCTTCTGAACTTTACGAATCTGAATGGAGGGTACGGCAACGCCTTCGCCAACTTCTTGGTCCAACCCTTTGCTCCGGGCACTTTGCCGGTTAACGAGATCAGGAGTTACCAACAAGACAGCGCGCAACTCAAGTACTACAACAACTACTGGATTGCCGAGCCCTACGTACAAGACGATTGGAAGGTGACTCGGCGCTTGACGCTCAATCTTGGAGTGCGTCTAAGTGTGTTTGGCAACTACCACGAGAAAAATCTGAACGCGTGGAATTGGGATCCGAACGTCTTTAGCCAGACCTTAGCCTCGACTGTAAGCATCGCCGCGCCGGGTGCGGGAACGGTTGGCGGGTACCTGCAGATCGGCAAGAACCCGGTGCTAATTGATCCCAACAATCCTTCGAGCAACCTTAATCCTGTCGTCACCAATGGCCTGGTGCAGTGCGGAAAGAATGGCATTCCTGACAGCTGCATGCAAAGCCACCTCTTCAATCCGGCGCCAAGAATCGGGTTTGCCTGGGATCCTAAGGGAGATGGAAAGACCTCGATTCACGCGGGCTACGGAATTTTCTATGAACACGGAACCGCAAAAGAGTCGAATACCGGATCGCTCGAGGGTAGTTCTCCGCTTGTGCTGACGATGACAGCTCCCTTTCCGTCTTTGTACAGTTCGATCGGGCTAGGTTTTCAAGGCGGTCCCCACGTCGCTTTCCCCCTGGACGTGACTTCCATCCCCACCAAGACTGTTTGGCCTTATGTGCAGCAATGGAGCCTGAGTGTCCAGCGACAATTCGCGAAAGACATTGTGGCCACAGTCGCGTATGTGGGAAGCAAGGGCACCCACCTGCCCGCGGAATTACAAATCAACCAGCTAGCCGTACCACCCACGGGACCCGACACCGGCGTAGTCAGCAATGGCAATCCCTTCTCGCCTGGACAGCCCTTTATCACGTTCAATCCGCTAGGCGGAGCCAACGATTGCACCTACAACCCGGGTAACAATAATGGTCCCGGAACGTTTGTAGTAAATGGCATCACGGTCACTCCGCACGAGGCCGCCTGGAGGAATCTCGTTGCTGCCTGTTACGGATATGGATCGAACGTACCCAATCCCAATTCGTTGCGGCCATTCAACGGCTTTCAACGGGTGCTGGCGCTGCGCGACGTGGCGGACTCCACGTACAACGCCTTGCAGGCTACTGCGCGGCGCACACGTGGCCCTCTGACCATCGGTGCTTCATATACCTATAGCCACTCGCTGGACGACTCCTCCGACCGGTCCGACGCGACGTTTGTCGACTCCGCCGACATTCACGCGAATCATGCCAGTTCCAACTTCGACCAGCGGCACTTACTGAGCGTGAACTACATTTACGACCTGCCTAAGCTGAGCGGAAGCCTCGACCGCTGGTTGCGATACAGCAGCGCAGATAGCGACCAAGAGGGCACGACCAGCGTGCATTCCGCGCAAAGTGAGTCCAGTTTTCTGCGTGCCGCCCTTGACGGCTGGCAGATCTCCGGTATCACGCTCTTTCAGTCAGGCACGCCATTCAGCGTGATTAACGGCGGAAGCAGCATCGGAGTATCCGTGCTTGACAACGCCGGCGTCGCTAACGGAGCGGGCACGGGCTCGTATCCCGATGTTGTCGGCAGTCCGCGTTCGCACCTGCCCGTTGGCATCAGTAAGCTCAATCCGCAGAGCATTGGCCCGCTTTTGTATAACCCTGCTGCCTTTGTCGCTCCGCAAGGGCTGACGTTCGGAAACGCCGGGCGCAACTTCCTAACCAACCCGCATCGCTTGAATTTCGACATGTCCATTCTTAAGACCTTCAAGGTGACGGAAGGCAGCAACCTGGAATTCCGCGTGGAAGGGTTCAACGTCTTCAACCACACGCAATTCCGAATCTTCAACCCCAATCTCGGGAATCAGGCGAATAACACAGTCAGTTGCTACGCCGGTGCACCATCGAACTACTCCGCAGCTGGTGGATACACCTTGAATAACAACGGGCAGCCTGTCCCCGTTGATTGCACGACCGGCAGCTCATTCCTTCGCCCAGTCGATGCTCATCGCCCGCGGACCATTCAGCTCGGATTGAAATATAGCTTCTGATCGAGAACGCAATGAAGACTTGGATGACTCAAACACGAGCCTGGCATAGCGAGGAAGGCTATGTTCTGCTCACAATGATGTTATTCCTCACCTTGGTGCTTATTGCTGCCACCGCCGCGGCTCCCAAAATCGCATTTCAGATCAAGAGGGATCGCGAAGAGGAATTGATTCACCGCGGGGTCGAATACTCACGTGCGATCCAGAAATTCAGCAAGAAAACAGGACGATTCCCCACCCGACTGGAAGAACTGGAGGATACGAGTGGACTTCGGTTTATCCGCAGGCTCTACAAGGATCCAATCACAGGACGCGACTTCCAGTTACTTCACCTGGCCGACATCCGCCCGTCATCGGGCGTGACGAACCTCAACGCTAACCCTAGGCAGGAAGATAGCGCCGCTGATTCCAGCGGGGACGGTTCGGCATCGGCGCCCCAGCCCACCGTGGCGCCTCACCCCAATCGAAGCAATAACAACAATGTGAGCTCGGGCCCCCAAGTGATTTTCGGAGTGGCCAGTCCAAGCAAGGCTCGCAGCATCCGCGAGTTCAATCATAAGGACCACTACAATCAGTGGCTGTTCTTCTACGATCCGTCGCTGGACAAGGGCTATTTGATCAAGGGCCCTGCCACGCCCTTCGTTCCGCCAGTTCCGGGCTCGCAGCAGTCCGCCGACGGCCAGCAAAACCAATAGTTTCTTCAGGGTCCCTTTCAAACTGACTTAGGGATGGTCTGAACTAGGCAGACCATTCATCGCACCCTGCGCCGGAGTAAAGCTTGGGTCACGCCTGAGAGCCTCTTGGTAAGAACCTCGTGCGTCTTCTGGGTGTCCCGCGATCTGCTGCACTTGGCCCAACTGCAGATACGCCTGCGGAGTCGGATGAGTCGCCGCCGCTGCCGCCAATTGCTGAATTCTTACTTCCATCCCGAGCTTGCCCAGGTTGGTAAAGACTACGCGATTGTGCGGATCGGTCTTCAAGACTTGGCGGTAATATTCCTGCGCCTTGGTGTAATCCCCCGCCTGCTGGTAGGCCGCACCCAGGTCGATGAGCGTTTTCTTCACTAAGTCCGGATCCGGCGTGAGTTGAAGAACCATCTGATATTGCTGGATCGCTTCTTGCAGTTGTCCGTGCTCGTGGAAATCCGCTCCCAGATTCAGGTGGCTGATCGCGTCTGCTGGATTAATTCGTACCGCGTTCTTGAAGTGCGCCAACGCGTCATCGGAATAACGTTGCCCGTTCTCCTCATAGGCCTTCAGCAGGAGTGCGCTGCCCACGAAGTCTTCTGCCATGTAGTTATCTTTCGTGACATCGAGAGCGTGCGACCAGAGGTCATAGCTACTTCTCCAGTAGCCGATCTGCCGCCAGGTAAGAAATGAAAGAACCACTATCACAAGCGCGGCCACCGAGAGCCCGGCGCGAGAGTTCAGTTGATAGCGGCGAGCCAGTTCGACTGACCCCCACACCACCATCACGAAGATTCCGATCAGAGGCAGGTAGCCATAACGATCGGCCATTCCCTGATCCCCGACTTGCACCAGCCCGATCACCGGAATGAGCGTGCCGAGATACCACAGCCACCCGACAGGCAGATAAAGATGATCACGTTTCTTCCATGCCAGAACGCTGATGCTCGCCAGAAAGACAATGCACAGAAAGCCCTGCCATCCTGCCAGACGCGCACCCTCGTGCGGATAAAACGACGCTAGATGCAAGGGCCAGAACGTCTTTCCCAGGTACATCGTGTACGCGTAAAGAGTGTTGACCAGACGCAAAGAGAACGGAAGACTCTGATTGGTTGCAATGGCGCTGCGCTGCGCAATGACCGTGACAATGCTGCTGGCTGCGGAAAGCGCGAGCAGCGGAACCTTCTCCAGAACCAATCGCGAAAATGCAAATTGAGGAACCGGGAAGACCTGTGATGAACCGACCCACGCCTTCGCCCTCTGCAGCGGCCAAACATCAATCAGCAGTAACGCGAAGGGCAGCGTAACGATCATCGGCTTGGCCGCTAACCCCAAAGCAAAAAGAACTACGACAGAAGGATAACGCCCGATTCCAGGCCGGCGTGCGTACCAGCCATAAGCGCCGAGGCTGAGCAGCAGAAAAAACATGCTCAACACGTTCTTGCGTTCAGCGATCCACGCGACACTCTCCACGTTTATCGGATGAAGCGCAAACAGTGCGGCAACCGCAAAGCTTCTCCATCTCGCGCCGGTAACCCGCGCTAACAATAGAAACAACAATGCGGCGTTCAACAGGTGCAAGACGACGCTGGTGAAATGGTGGCCCGCTGGATTCAATCCATATAGTTGGCAGTCCAGTGCATGAGAAAGCCACGTCAGGGGGTGCCAGTTCGACGCATAGGTCGATTTGAACGCCCATCGCACAGTGTCGAAGTTCAGGCCTTGTTGGACGTTCGGATTCTCCGTGACGTACCCGGTGTCGTCATAGTTTACGAACGGATTCCGGGTGGCGCGGTAGTAGACGGCAAAGGTTGCTACGACCAGAAGCGTACAAATCAGCAGATTCGTCTTTCTGCTGGCGAGACTTCGCTTTACTGGCAGAACGGTTGGCGCCTTACAACGAAGATTCGTGCGGCGAGCAATCATTGGCTCAGGCTGGGCGGCTGCACGCGATTTCTTGAGCGTTGTCTTTGTGGGCATAGGCAGGAAAGCAAATCGTCCCGCAAAAATGTAGCAGAAGGGTGGATGCATCGACCGCGCTGTCACCGCAATTTAATACGGTTTTAACCTTCGGGTAACAATCCCTCACCAAGAGCCTGAAAAGGGCTCGCTGTGGATTTCTCCCGGGCGGTAGTTTGAATTTAATTTTGTGGTCACCGTTCGTTCATACGACGCCGCTAACCTGCTGAAGAAGTTCAGGAGAAGTGTCCTATGCCTCGGGTTCACATCGCTGCGGTGGTCATTACGCTTTTGGCTGCGCTATCCCTTCCCGCCCATGCCAATTCGACCTACCTCACGTTTCAAGGTTTGAAGGACGGCGAGGCCATCTCGAATTTTTATAACGGGGGCACCGGTGGGTTCGGCTCGATGTCCAATTACAACTTCGGCATCACGTTTTCCTCGAACGCGCTTGCCATCAAGTCCTATTTGAAAGGTGGTAGCGGGGGATTCAATCCCACGCAGACCACAAGTACCGCGCTATTTTTCACTGGCACCACCGGATACATGAACGTGAGCGGTGGTTTCAACAACGGAATTAATTTCCTTTATGTCGCGGGTGCAACGGGCACCGTGACTGTATGGAGCGGAGCCAACGGAACGGGCAGCGTGTTGGCCACGATCAATTTGGCGCCGAACGGAGGCAGCAGCTCCGGCTGTACGGGGTATCCGAGCCTCTGTAACTGGACCGCGGTCGGTCTGAATTTCTCTGGAACTGCGGGCTCTGTCACCTTCACCGGTTCCGCAAATCAGCTGGGCATTACCGATATTACGGTTGGGAGCAGCCGCGCTGCCGTGCCTGAGCCGTCATCCTTACTGCTGCTCGGTTCCGGCTTGTTGGTGATCTCAACACGGATGCGAAAGCGCCTTCGTCGTACCTAGTTCGCTTTCAAGCGGCTGGCCAACGATTTCCACTTGTTGCTCTAAACACCCTGTGGCGCGAGGTTCACTTCCTTGAGCAAGATTCTCATCCCGGCCAGTGGGCCTCGTTCTTCGCGCACTCGGACTCTAAATGTGTTCCCGCCTCTTGTCAGCGTAGTCATACCTGCGTACCAGTGTGCGGGAACCATCTCGAAGGCTCTCGACTCTGTCTTTGCGCAGACGTTCACTGCCTACGAGGTCGTTCTTGTGAACGATGGTTCACCCGACTCGCAGCAGCTACGGCAAGTGTTGGCGCCCTACCTCGGCCGTATTCGTTACATTCAGCAACCGAATCGCGGACCAAGTGGGGCAAGGAATGCAGGCATCCAGCGCGCCCAGGGTAAGTACATCGCATTCCTCGACAGCGACGACTTCTGGCTCGATCATCACTTGGAGAATCAAGTTCGACTGCTCGCGCAGGATCCCGGCCTCGGATTGGTGTACGCGAACCCCCTCATCCTCGACGGAAGTACTCCGGTTGGCGACGCGTTCGGCCTGGTCCCCCAATCGTCGCCCGTGACTTTTCAATCGCTGGCGCTCGAGACTTCTAGAATCCCCACCTCGTCCGTCGTCGCGTCACGCGAACAGATCGTCAAGGCCGGATTCTTTGACGAGACTATGCGACGTTGCGAAGATTTCGACCTCTGGCTGCGCATGGCCCACAACGGCTGCCGCATCGCGTTCAGCCGCGAAGTTCAGCTTTGCCATCATCGCATGAACGGATTGTCTTCTGACCGATTGTCCATGAAGCGCGCGCGCATACGGGTTTACGAAAAGATGAAACGGCTGCCGACCCTGAGTGCAGATGAACGCAGGACAGTGGAACAGAAGATCGCACTCGGCGAAGGTGAATATCAGGTCGAATTAGCCAAGGCCGCGCTGCTCGAGAAAAATTACGAAGAAGCGCTGATTGCAGCAAAGCGCGCGAATGACGTTCTCGACAATTGGAAACTGCGCCTGGCGCTGCGTGGGCTTAAAACCGCTCCGAGGCTCCTGCTGGAATCCTATCGGGCCTACGAACAGATTCTCGACATCCGCAATCACAATCGGTCTATCAAGCGGGTCAGGCGACTAGAGTTAGCAGATCGCGTCTCAATTTCCCAACGGCTGCCCGCCTGAACAGTCTCGAAAAAATGCTAACATTGGCATCTTCTTATGATGGCTCGGGTTCTATCAGGACTGAAATATCTTGCCGGCAAGGATATCGCGGGACGTAGTCTCCGTTGCCGGCCTGACGATACCTTCATCGTCTCGTATCCGAAATCGGGCAACACCTGGCTGCGTTTTCTGATTGCGAATCTTCTGCGCCCTCAAACGCCCGTGACCTTTCTTGAAGCTGACCGCCTGATTCCCTCGGCTGACGGGCGTTCTCGCAAATACTTCCAACAGATGCCGGTGCCTCGCGTCATTAAGAGCCACTATCCGTTCGAGCCGGCTTACGAACGTGTCATATACATTGTTCGGGATCCCCGGGATGTTGCGGTTTCCCAATATCACTACCAGATCAAGCGCCGGGTCCTCGACGAACATCACCCCATCGAGGAATTCGTGTCACGGTTTGTGACGGGAAATGTATGCCCCTACGGATCGTGGGGAGAGAATGTCGGAAGTTGGATGGCCGCACGCCTTCATCATCCCGGGTTCTTATGGTTGCGCTACGAAGACTTAATCGCGCGCACTGAGATGGAACTTCAGCGTATTGCCTCATATCTGAACGTGGAAGCAACGCCAGAACTGCTCGGCGAGACCATTGCGCGCAGTTCCGCGGATCGCATGCGAACTCTCGAGCGCCAGCAAGCCGGAGAGTGGGCTTCCACAAAAGGCACACGCAAGGACAGACTCTTCGTCAGAACAGCGTCTTCTGGTGGATGGAAAGCGGAGTTGCCCGAAATCAGCGTCGCCGCGATCGAATCGGTGTGGGCGCCATTGATGCGGTGGCTGGGCTACGATTGCGCCAGTTCATTGAAACGGAGTAATCCCAGCGAGCGCTTGTTTGAGGGTGTATTGCAACAACGGGCCCTATGATCTACGGTTTGAAGACAGCGATTAACTATCTGCTCGGTGCCGATCGAGCGGAGCGGAATTTCGCCGTCCGCAGTGACGATACGTTCGTGGTTTCTTATCCGCGGTCTGGAAACACCTGGACACGCTTTTTGATCGCCAACCTGGTCTACCCACAGCAGGACATCACCTTCGCCAATATCGAGCGGTTAATCCCTGACACTTCTTCGCAATCGAATCGAGCTTTGAAGAGAACGCCGTCCCCGCGAATCATCAAGACCCACCAGTATTTCGACCATCGCTATCCCCGAGTCATCTATATTGTGCGCGACCCACGCGACGTCGTCCTTTCCTATTACGATTTCCAGCGCAAATACCGTCAGATTCAGGATGGCTACCCGCTCGAACAGTACGTTGACGATTTTGTTTACGGGCGCATCAACTCCCGCGACTGGGGCACCTGGGGCGAGAACGTTGCCAGCTGGATAGCCACTCGTTCTGCAAGCGAGGCGTTTCTTCTGCTGCGCTACGAAGATATGGTTTCTGACACAGCAAACGAGCTTTCGCGGATAGCCCGTTTTCTTGGTGTGTCTGCCGACAGGGATCGGCTTGAGAAAGTCGTCGAAGGTTGTTCGGCGGACCGCATGCGCGAGTTGGAGCAGCGCCAGTCGCAAGAGTGGATCGCCACTAAGAACCGCCGCCAGGATATCCCCTTCGTCCGCGTCGCCAAATCTGGCGGATGGAAAACGATGCTTCCGACTGTCTCAGTCGCAAACATCGAATCCGTGTGGGGGCCAGTCATGAAAACGGTGGGATACGAACTGACAGCAACCAGCTTCAAGGAACCGGCCGCTGTTTAGAATCGTGTCGGGCGCCTGGCGGAGACCGGGGACTCCATTGTTATTTTTTGTCTTTTGCGAGTGCCTGCAATCGAATTTCGTGCTTGAAGATGTCTGCACACTGGGGCAAGCGCGTTCGATAACGGGTAGGAAGTTGAAGGCACAGCTCTATCGCGCTCTTGCGCATGGCGTGTAGTTCTAATAGGGCTGTGGTTTTCACCATCATCGTTGATGGCAAGGCATTCGCCGCAGGCTGCGGAACCGCGGCAACCTCGGCAACTTCTTTCTTGCTCACATCCGTCCTAGAATCCTGGCCCACAACATCGTCATGGACGTAAGCTACGTAAGTTGCGTCCTGCGCAAGCGCCGCGCTCACGACGACGACAGAAAAACACACCGCTATCAAGCAACGTTTCATCACTACATTCTCCTGGCTCGCTCGGCCTTCAGACTCGTGGTAAAGATGAGAGCGCCGTTAGAATGGTTGTGCCTTAAAAGCCAAGATGAGACAAGGGTAGCCACATGATCGAAGGACCTCAAGATTACGTGCGTAACGCTGAGGGAAGCGGTCGGACATTCGACGGTGATGAATTGCGAGATTGGGCGATTCCCTTCTTGACGGTCCGGGCATCAATCCGGACACAAACAAGACATTGGACCCATGGCAATGGAGTTATATTCCCGAAGCGAGTTTGAGTGTTAAACGCTTCGGATTCATGAATCTGGCGAAGAGTGGGATTTTCTCCCCCAGTATAGGTGTAGGCTCCTACAACCCTGCTCAGCCGCTGTCAGTTTTATCAGTACGAAGTCGATAAATTCGTGCGCTAGGATTGGAATTCGTTAGCAGCGACGCTGGATCGGGGGAATCTTCCCGTTAACACCAATGTCGGATGCCAGACGCGCTAAGAGAGTTGTGCGCGAGCATCTGGCGAAGAGGGCGGTTCGGACTGGAGTTGGAGCGATGACAACTAATTGGCCCGCTTCAGCTCGGGTTCAAGCCACTTTTTCCGCCTCGACCCTTCCTGCGGATTGGAAATCAAGATTTCTGCAGGGGCTGACACAACGGGAACTCGAAACGGTAATAGGGGCATCAGCACCACGTCGCTTCGCGAAAAACTCCGTTGTCACAAACCAAGGAGATCCTGCCGACTACTTCTTCCTATTGACGAAGGGCCGTGCCAGACATTTCTCCATTACAGAAGGAGGACGAAAGACCATTCTTCTTTGGGTTGCGCCTGGAGACGTATTCGGTGGCTTAGCACTTTTGCCGCAACCGTCTTCCTATCTCCTCAGCACGGAAACGGTGAAAGACAGTTCTGTAGTTGTTTGGCAGCGTAGTGAGATTCGAAATCTTGTGGCACGCTATCCAGTCCTGCAGGAAAATGCATTGTCAATTGCCTCGGATTATATGGCGTGGTATCACGCTTCGCACATGGCTTTGATCAGCCACACGGCTCGACAAAGACTTGCGCGGGTACTGACGGGTCTTGCGCAAGGCATTGGCCGTAAGGTCCCAGGCGGCATTGAACTCGACATCGCCAACGAGGAACTGGCAAACGCTGCCAACGTGACGCCCTTCACGGCTAGCCGTCTTTTGAGCGAGTGGCAGCGCAATGGTGCAGTTAGCAAGAGTCGCGGCAGTGTCGTACTGCGCGATCCAAACCGTCTGTTTTTGCACGAAGTCTAGGCGCTTTCGTTCCCTCACTTTTTCTCCAAGACCAGGTTTCCTGGCTGCGCTGAAGCAACCATGAAGTTGTCTTCGAGCAACGACCGAACCACCCTTTCCCTGTCATCCTCTATGAGTCATGAGCTTCATAGAAGTGGGGGTGTTTTCTGTTTTGAGTTCCAATAAGCGAACGAGAGTTGAAAAAAACGTGTCGGTCCGTATTCTCTTGGTAGATGATTTCGAGCCGTTCCTGAGTTTCGCCGCTTCTACCCTGAGTGAACAATCAGGATTTCAGATCGTTGGGAAAGCATCAGACGGGCATGAGGCGGTCAAGATGGCTCGGAAACTGCAGCCCGACTTGGTGGTGCTGGACGTCGGCCTGCCAAAGCTGAACGGGATCGAGGCTGCTCGACAAATCCGCTCCGCCTCCCCCAATTCCAAGATATTGTTCCTGACGGGAAATGAATGTCCTGAGATAGCACGCGACGCTTTAGACGCTGGTGCGTGCGGGTACGTAGTTAAGCAGGATGCAGCAGGTGAACTGTTAGCTGCAGCGAAAACTGTGCTTTCGGGAGACCAATACGTGAGTAGACGACTTGTCTGGCGTCAATGATCTCAACCGTTCCCGCCTGAACCAAACCAGGCAGCGTGACCAGAATCAGCAGAAAAGTCATTGTCCCCGAGCAACGACGCTGACCCACCAGGAAGCTAACGTTCTATTCGGCTCGGTCCGTTGCGCTCCCTGCTGAGGGGGTGCGTGCAAGAGTGCACGCGGCTACTCCAGGTGGCCCAGGGCCGGGCCATTTCCCAGATTCCCCACCTCTTCGTTGAACGAGATTGATCGACAGGTTCCTGCGGGGCGCAACGAATCCTACACCTGCGATTCGTCGCGCCCTGCAGGATTTGGGTCCTGAGGTTATGGCCAAATGCCCCGGCTTCGGGTGGCTGTGGCCACTCGATCAATGGCCAGAATGTAAGCTCCTGTACGCATGTCGACGTCATGCTTTTTCGCCATAGCATGAACATCATTGAAGGCCTTCACCATGATGCGTTCCAGTCGCCGGTTGACATCGTCTTCATCCCAGAAAAGCTCCTGCAAGTCCTGCACCCATTCGAAGTAGGAGACGGTTACGCCACCGGCATTCGCGAGAATGTCGGGGATGACCATGATTCCACGCTGATGCAGGGCTTCGTCGGCGTCAGGCGTAGTGGGTCCGTTGGCGGCCTCGGCGATGATCCGCGCATTGATGAGGTCCACATTTTCCAGGGTGATCTGATTTTCGAGCGCGGCGGGAACCAGAATGTCGCATTGCAGCGCGAGCAAACCCTCGCCGGTGATGGGGTCAGAGTTGGGGAATCCGGCGACTGATCCGGTTTTGGCCTTGTGCTCGAGCAGCGCAGGGATATCGAGTCCGCTACGGTTCAGAATATTTCCGCGGGTGTCACTGACAGCGATAATCACGGCGCCATTCTGGGCTAACAGTTCGGCGGCGATGCTGCCCGCGTTGCCGAAGCCTTGAATGACTACGCTAGCCCCTTTTAGTTTGATCCCAAGAGTTTCGCAGGCGGAACGAATCACAAACAGGCATCCGCGCGCCGTAGCCTCATTGCGCCCGAACGAGCCGCCCAGGAAGGTGGGCTTGCCCGTAACAACGCCCGGAGAACTGGTCCCGTGAGTCATGCTGTACGTATCCATGATCCAGGCCATGGTTTGCGAGTCGGTGTAAACATCGGGCGCAGGAATATCCTTGTCAGGACCGATGATGGGAGAAATCTCGTAGGCATAACGGCGGGTGAGGCGCTCCAGTTCATTCTTGGACAGGCGGCGGGGGTCACAAGCGATGCCGCCTTTGGCCCCTCCGAAAGGGATGTTCACGATGGCACACTTCCATGTCATCCATGATGCCAAAGCTCTCACTTCATCGATCGTCACGTTCGGGTGGTAGCGAATGCCGCCTTTGCAAGGACCGCGGGCATTGGAATGCTGCACTCGAAAACCGTCGAAGACCTGAATGGTGCCGTCATCCATTTTGACGGGTAGGGAAAGAGAGAGAGCTCGGCGCGGGCGACGCAAGACTTCGCGCAGTCCGGGTTCAAGGCCGCACTTCTCTGCAGCAGTGTCAAACTGGCGCATGGCGATACGGAAAGAGTTGAGATCTTCGGTGGTTCTTATGGGAACGGGAACTCGGGCAGTGGCCATCACGGACCTCCTTAAGAAACTGCAAATCAGGCCGCGGTATCGTCGATTTCCATGTCCAGCAAACGCAGTTCTTCCCCGCCCTTCATCTCGGTATGGGGGTGGCCGCACTCGGCGCAGGGACAATCGACGCTGGACCCATCAAAGTCGCAGCCGCATCGTTGGCAGTGATGCGACACCGGCAGCACCTTGACGAACAACTGCGCACTTTCCGCCACGGTACCCCGAGAAACATCATGGAAGACGCTGCGTAATCGGTCGATGTCGATGACGCGGCGGGCTCCAACGGCCAGATGCACCGCGAGAATGCGCTGCGCAGACATGCGATAGGCAGCCTGGTCAAGGATAGCCAGAACCTGATTCGCGAGTTCGCGTTCGTCCATGCCCCACCTCGATTTGGTGGACGGAGTGACGGGGCCTGGTGAAGCTGGAAGGAAGAGTGCACCCGACCTCACCATTCGGGAGCACGCGGGCTTCTTATACACCCAAAGACGGAGGGGATGTCAACCCCATTATCGGAGAGGTAACTGTACTGCGAAAGCAAGAGAAGAACTCGAGGAGTCGTGGTCGGCGCAAGATCGCGAGGGGATGAACTCACGTTTCGGCGGGGTATTGTGCCCCCCTTCATCTGCAGCGGGCGGAAGGCCTCTCTTCATTTAAACTGCGTTTTGGGCCTGTTTCGTCGGAATTAGAGAGTGTCGTCAGGGAGAAAGCGGTTGAACATTAATAAAGATGCGCTTTGGTACAAGGACGCGATCATATATCAGGTACACGTCCGCACATTCCACGACAGCAATGGCGATGGGATTGGAGATTTCCTCGGGCTTGAACAGAAGCTCGACTACCTTCAGGAACTCGGGGTCAGCGCGATCTGGCTGATGCCATTTTTCCCGTCACCCCTTCGCGATGATGGCTACGACATCGCGGACTACAATTCGGTCCATCCCAGCTACGGAACGCTGGACGATTTTCGCAGGGTCCTCGAATCGGCTCATCAGCGTGGGATCCGGGTCATCATCGAAATGGTATTGAACCACACGTCCGATCAACACCCGTGGTTTCAAGAAGCGCTAAGTTCTCAGAACAATCCCCGTCGCGATTGGTATGTCTGGAGCGACACCGATACCCGGTATAAGGACACGCGAATCATCTTTCTGGATACCGAGAAGTCAAACTGGGCATGGGATCCAACGTCGAAATCATTCTACTGGCATCGCTTTTTCAGCCACCAGCCCGATCTCAACTATGACAATCCCGAGGTGCGCGAGCAGATGTGGAATGTGATGAAGTTCTGGCTCGAGATGGGGGTGGATGGCTTCCGGCTTGACGCGGTTCCGTACCTGGTCGAACGCGAGGGAACGAACTGTGAGAATTTGCCTGAGACCCACGAGATTCTCAAGGAGCTAAGGCGAAGGCTTGATCAGCACTTTCCCGGACGAATGCTCCTGGCCGAAGCTAACCAGTGGCCTGCGGACCTTCGTCCTTATTTTGGAGACTCCGACGAATTTCACATGGCGTTTCATTTTCCACTCATGCCCCGGATGTTTATGGGACTTAAGCTCGAAGACCGTAAGCCCATCACTGAGATCTTGCAGCAGACTCCAGAGATCCCGCCCGCCTGCCAATGGTCCCTTTTTCTGCGCAACCATGACGAACTGACCCTGGAAATGGTCACTGACATGGAACGTGACTATATGTATGACACCTACGCCCAGAACAAGACCATGCGGCTGAACTTGGGAATTCGGAGGAGGCTCGCGCCATTATTAAATAATGACCGCCGCCGGATCGAGTTGATGAATGGGATGCTGATGTCCCTTCCGGGCACCCCGATCATCTATTACGGAGACGAAATTGGGATGGGCGATAACATTAGCCTGGGCGATCGCAACGGAGTTCGCACTCCCATGCAGTGGAGTGGAGGATGGAACGCTGGTTTTTCAACCGCGGAACCGGAGAGGTTGTATGCTCCGATTATTCACGATCCGGTGTACGGCTATCCCGCCGTAAATGTGGTATCTCAGAGAGAGAGCGAACATTCTCTCTTTCATTGGATGCGGCGCATCATCCAGGTGCGGAAATCAAGCGCCGTATTCGGCAGAGGCTCGATTGAATTTCTCTATCCCGCCAATCACCGAATCCTGGCGTACTGGCGGCGACTGGGCAACGAGACCGTCCTCATCGTCAACAATCTTTCGAGTTCCGCCCAGGCTGTTGAACTCGACTTGAAGCGTTACAAGGGAAATGTCCTGATCGAGATGTTTGGCAATAATCTCTTCCCTCGCGTTGGCGACCTGCCTTACCTGCTGACGCTGGGTCCTTATCAGTCATACTGGTTTCGGCTGCGACGAGTCTAGGCGAATGCGAACGATAAAAGAATACCGAATGCCTGAGATGCTCCAACATCCCGCGGAATCTTGAAGTGGAAGACGGAAACTTTCTTACCGACGATTTTCTCCGCCAGCTTATCAATGTTGGCGAGGTCGATATCCTTGTGGGCCTGCCCACTCATAACAATGCCAAGAGCATCGGCCCAATTGTGCGCACCATTCGCGGCGGCATCCTCAACAGCTTTCCCCGGGAGCGGGCCGTCATTATCAATGCCGACGGAGGCTCGCGCGACGGGACTCGGGAACTGATTATCGGCCTCACGATCAACGATGTGCACCGGGCGTCCGGTATTTATGCGCTACGCACGCTGCATGCGATAAGCACGAAATACGGCAACGCCCCACAGAGCGGAATTGCGTTGCGGACGATTATGGCAGCTGCCGAACTGCTCCGAGCCAAGGCATGCATCGTAATCTCTCCCGAGTCCGAAAATATCACGCCTGAATGGATTTCCAGTCTTCTCCGTCCGATCTATTACGAAGGGTTCGATCTCGTCTCTCCTACCTATCGCCGCCACAAGTTTGATGGATTGTTGACGACCAATCTTCTGTACCCGATGGTTCGCGCGCTTTACGGAGCAAGAATCCGTGAAGCCTACATGTCTGAGTTCGGATTCTCCGGCCGGTTAGGAAGCCAATTCCTCAGCCAAAATCGATGGAACGACGGAATCGGTGAAAACGGGACGGAACTCCGCCTGAGTCTGGCTGCTGTCACAGGGGGGTTCCGCATCTGCCAGTCCTTTCTCGGAGAGAAGGATCCGGTTGAACGACGCGCTGCGGATCTGGTACCGACATTGCGGCAATCCGCCGGGGTGTTGTTCTCGGCGTTAGAGTCCGACTTTGATGTATGGAGTACGGTTTCCGGTTCTCAGGAGGTACCCACTACTGGAAGCGACATCGAGTTGCTTTTGAATCCTTTACGGGTCAACCGGAAGCGCCTGCGAGACATGTTTGTTAAGGGTGTTTCGGAATTGGAATCCGTCTTTCAATCGATTCTCTCTCCTTCCACTCTCGCGGAGCTAAACGGAATCGCCGCCTTGGGCGAAGACAAGTTTCGTTACCCTGCGGAATTGTGGGTCAAGACGGTCTATGAATTTGCTGCGGCTTATCGGAAATCTGTTATCAATCGGGATCATATTATTCAGGCGCTCGCGCCGCTATTTCGCGGCAGGGTGTTCACATTTGTCGTCGAGAACCGCAACGGTTCCGCGGATGACGTCGCGCGCAACATCGAAGGTCTATGTCTTGAGTTCGAGCGCTTGAAACCATATCTGCTCGAGATCTGGAAATCGAAAGAGTGAGGCTAACATGCGGGAAATGATTACCAGCGAACTGAGCCAGGCGGTGCAGGACCTCGCGAGAGGCTTCGCCCACTACCTTCCTCGTCTCATCGTAATGCTCGTAATCGCATTCGCGGGATGGCTGATCGCATATCTGGTCAAAGTAATTCTGCGCAGCCTGCTTCGGCTCATCAAGTTCGACCGGCTGGCAGAGAACGCCGGTGCTTCTCAACTGCTTAGCAAGGCGGCGCTCCCTTCCGCCACTGAAATGCTGAGCCGCTTCGTCTTCTGGGTTACGTGGATTGGCTTTCTGCTGCTGGGAGTGAGCGTTCTGGGAATTCTGGGCCTGCAAGAGGAGATCGCAAGGTTTTTTCTGTTTTTACCGCGCCTGTTCGCGGCCGTGCTGATCCTGTTCTTTGGCATGTTTGCCGCCGGCTTTTTTGCTCGTGCCGCCTTACTGGGCGCGGTCAATGCGAATGTTCCGTCTCCGCGACTTCTTGGCCTTGCTGTCCGCAGCATCATTATGGTTTTTGTGTTGTCGGTGGTGTTTGAAGAGCTGGGTGTAGCGGAACAGACCATGCTCATCGCCTTCGGACTTGCTTTCGGAGCTCTCATGCTCGGCTTGGCAATTGCCTTCGGCACGGGCGGCAGCGAACTGGCACGGCGTTTCCTGGAAGAGAAGTTTGTGCGTAGCAAGAAGGAGCAGGACGAAGATGAACTCTCGCCGCTTTAGGCACGCCATTCGCCAGATCGCTCGTCTCTTAGTTCGACGGAATCGTCCGGATGCACACTTTTAGCGGTCGTATAGAACTGTTAGAGCCAGTAGGTTTTCACGAACTTCATTCGTAAGACTGTCGCGTTTGTAGCGCCACTTCCAGTTTCCGCTTACAGTGCCTGGCAAATTCATTCGCGCTTCGCTGCCCAGGCCGAGCACGTCCTGTAACGGAATCATGGCAGTATTCGCTACAGAAGCCAGGACGGCGCGAATGAATACCCAATTGACTTCCTCATTTTGAAATCCAAGATAGGCCCGGGTGAAATCGTGCTCTTCGCGAATCTCGCGCTCGGTTCGAGTGCTTTCTCCTACCCCCGTGCTTCTCCACCATCCCAGAGTCGTGTCGTTGTCGTGTCCACCCGTATAGGCGACCAGTTCACGGGAATAATTGTGCGGGCGGAAGCTGGGACCTTGAGGATCTGTTCCAAAGGCAAACTGCAGGAGGCTCATTCCCGGGAAACCAAAACAATTGCGAAGCGCTTCCACAGGTGCAGTAATCACACCCAGATTTTCGGCAACAAACGGCAGTTCTTTCAGTTCGCTTTGCAGCACTTGAAAAAACTCCGCACCGGGGCCTTTGACCCACTTTCCTTCAGCGGCAGTTGAAGCTGTGGCCGGAACCTCCCAGTAGGCTTCGAAACCGCGAAAGTGATCCAGTCTTATAAGATCAAACATTTCCAGCGATGCCCGGCACCGTTCAATCCACCAACGGTGACCGGAAGACGCGGAAACATCCCACCGATAAAGAGGATTGCCCCACAGTTGACCCGTCGCGCTGAAATAATCGGGTGGTACGCCGGCAACGGCAGTGGGCTGCCCTCGCTCATCGAGGCGAAACAACTCTGGATGCGCCCAGACATCTGCGCTATCGTGAGCGACATAGATCGGAATGTCGCCCATGATGCTAATGCCGTGGCGACTACAGAGACTCTTTACCTTTTCCCACTGCCGAAAGAATTCGTACTGGACAAACCTGTGAAATTCGATCTCGGCTCGCAATTCGTTTTGCCATTCATTCAGAACGGCGGGATCCCGTCGACGTATTGACGGGTCCCAATCCACCCAAGCCACGTTATTGTGGGCTTTCTTGCAGGCCATGAAGAGCGCATAGTCCTCCAACCACTCGTTGCCCTTCTGGCAAAAGGAATCGAAGGCACTGCGGTCTGCCTCAGTGCTATCTGCAAAGAAAGCAGAAGCAGCTTTGTGTAGAAGTTTCTGTTTGAACGAGATAACTCGATCGTACGCAATGTGGTCGTCGGGAAAATCCGGCGCATTGGCCAAGTCCAAGGCCGACAGAAGTCCCTGCTCGCGAAGGGCTCCCAGATCTATGAACAGCGGGTTTCCGGCAAATGCCGAAAAGCATTGATAAGGTGAATCGCCGTATCCGGTGGGATTTACGGGTAAGACCTGCCAGATTTTCTGCCCTGATGCGACCAGGAATTCGATGAATTCATGAGCAGAATCTCCAAAATCGCCGATGCCGTGGAGGCCAGGCAAAGACGTGATATGGAGAAGGACTCCACTGCGCCGGGGGAAGATCATCCGATTAACGTAATGCTTCCCAAGCAGCCACGCAATAGATAGCAGATGTCGGTATATGCGCTGAGAGTGCTGCAGAATTGCGCGGACATCGAGCGGTTGAAGGAATCAGGATGATTTTGAATATGCTCTGCCCGCGAAGGCCGCGATGTTCCGCAGCGCACGCCGGCTTTTACCAGCTTTAGCCGCCATCCGAATTCCGGCGAGCGTGCTTTCGAAGAAGTCCGCCATACTTCGAGGTTGGCATCCGCATCGAGTTCGCCTTCGCTTTTGGCTCGGTTGAGGGTCAGCATGAGAGCCTGACGCTGCACTTGCGCCGCCTTGCGTGTGATGCGTGTTACTTCGGAATCTCTCTGCCCGAACTCACTGATTGCGTTGAGCCCCATGCAGCCTTCCGCACTGGACAAGTCGTTTCGCCCGGCGAAGGTCACGAGAGCGTTTTTGAATAGCGGATAGAGCAGAGCCAGGCTTTTCGACCTCCGCACGAACGTTGTGAACACTCTCTGTGACGTACATCTGTAGAGCCCTTAAGAATAGCGCACGCTTGTCGCCGAAGGTGTCGTACATACTCTGCCGGCCAATGTCCATGGCGCGCATCAGATCCTCAGTTGACCTGGCTGCAAAGCCTTGCTGGGAGAAAAGGCGAATCGCCTTCCCTAAGAGCGCCGTCCCATGATGACGATACGCTGGTCAAAATTGATCAGCTTGATGCGGAGTAAGGACGCATGATGTAGCCATGAAAGTTACCGAGAAACAGGCGTTATCGGTTCGATGTCCTACTTGTGGCGCTAAGGTCGGAGAGAAATGCGAGCTCAGTACCGGCCAACCCCGCACCGAGCCGCATCGGGATCGGCGTCTGATCGCTGGTGACAAGTAGTTTTCCAGAGCGCGGCGCCATCGGATCAGTTATGGGCTTCCCTACTCAGTCGAACTTCAAGCCACAGAGGGTTGGGTGATTTCCGATTCGATGGATTCGTACGCGTTACGCACCGACGCCGCTGCGGTTGCAGTCTCTTTCTCGGTGGGAGCGGCGATCTGCAGTAGTCCTTGGCGCCCCATGTTTATCGGAAGAATGAATGCCGATTGATGCTGCATCACCGCTTCCAGAATCTGGGCCAACCCGTCAGAACGGTATCCGTTTTCGAAGTGGATGCCGCTGGCATGAAATGTGGATGCCGTCATCCAGTATCCACAAGCCAGTAGCCAATGTCCGCGCGTGATCGACGACCAGACTTTGAGGTAGTCCAAGGTGTCGCTCACGGTGAAGCCGTATTCAATGTGAATCACGCCGGTTTGAACACCACGCATAAGGTCTGTCCACGACACGACCGTTGCCGACTCCAATACTTTATCGAGACTTTGTTTCGTGTCCGGTTCCATTACTTTCTCCTTGTGGTGATCAGGCTCTTGCACGTTCCCGAACACCGTCTAGCAAGGAATTCTGCTGGATGTGGCGTGAATGTGCGGATACGAAGCCGTAAGGGATGCCCAAGAAGCTCTTGGAAACGATACCTGTCACTTCGAGACTGTTGAAGTTTTGGTGGCGGACTTTCGCCAGGATTCTTTGCAGCGCGCCTTGAATCTTTTTCGCACCCAGCGAGCCAAAGAACATCACCTTCACTTCTGCTGCGATGAAGAAGAAGTTCCACCCGGCGGCGTGGATCTGGCGATCGAGAGTAAATCCATTGAAGGCTCTCACGATCCCCCAATTTTCCGAGTAGGTATCGCTCTCGAGCGCAAGAACGGCGGCGAGTGGCGGTCGCTCTTTAATGAGAATTGTGCCAACTTTTGCAGTTTGTGTCATAGGTCCTTTTTGCGAAAGAAACCCGCCGGGGCGTCTTCGCCGCGCGGGTGATTGAGACGTAGGCAAAAACGGATACTCAGTTAGGCTGATTTCAGCTTGCGCCGAACGATGGCTGCAATCCCGAACAATCCCGCTCCCATCAGACCGAGAGTACTCGGCTCTGGAACTACGGTGGTGAAGTTGGTATCACCGCTGGAAATCGTGGTCTGCCCATTGAAGAATCCCTTGCCCGTGTTGATGGTCAACTGGACCGTCGCACCGCTGATACTTCCGCCCTTGTACCAGGTTCCGGCCAAAGATCCCGTCAACGTGTAGTTGTGGGTTCCGTTGGCGAGAGTGACCAGTGTCCAGGTTACGGGACCGGTGAAGGAACCGTTGAAGATCACTCCATTGGGAATACCGTTGCTGCCGTTTCCGCTGATGCTAAACGTGCCACCCGAGGCGAATGTGCCACCCATTTGCAGATTACCGCTGCTGAGGCTGCCTGTACTGAAAGTCAGTGTCCCCAGATTGTTTCCGGTAATCAACCCGCCGCCGAGACCGTTGACGGCAATCAGCGTCGATCCCGTCAGCGAAAAGCCGCTGTTCGTGCCTGCGAGGGTACCGCCGCTGTTGGTGAAGTCAATATTGCTGCCAGCAAACGCTACGAGTGGGAGAGCTAGAACGAAAAGTGCGATTAAAACCGTTTTCTTTAACATTTGAACTCTAAAGTTCTCCTGAGGTTCGCGAGGTTAAGGGGAAGAACTCGCGACGTGCCGCGGACGGACTGGATGTGGTGGTGACGGACCCGTCAGTTCGCGAGAACCAGTTTGGGGGAAATCACTGATAAAAGCTGATCAAAAGTGACCATATCGGGGAATCGCCAGGGATGTTTTCAGTCAGCAATACCCGGAAAGATCTCCTACGGTCTCGTTTGAAAAAGTGAGCAGAATGGCTCATTCCTGCCTATACCGAAGGACTACAATGATCGTTCATGGTTTCATTCGCAGCCAAGAGGAAGAGTGGCTTCGATCCCGGCACTTTCCTTGCCACGATTGGCGAGGGTCGGAAGGGTGTCTCTGTGCCAATGAAACAAGGGATCTTCGCCCAGGGAGATCCGGCGGATGCTGTGTTCTATATTCAAAAAGGTAAGGTTCGGCTGACTGTAGTTTCCAAGACCGGCAAGGAAGCGACGATCGGTATCTTGAGTGAAGGTAATTTTTTTGGAGAGGGTGCGCTTGCCGGGCAAAGTCTCCGCATGGGATCGGCCGCGGCGATGACCGAGTGCCAGCTATTGCGGATCGAGAAGAAGGCGATGATGGATGCTCTTCATCGCGAACATGCTCTTTCTGACATGTTCGTTGGATATCTGCTGGCGCGCAATATCCGCTACGAAGAGGATCTGGTCGACCAGCTCTTCAATTCCAGCGAAAAGAGACTCGCCCGCGTCCTTCTCATGTTGGCTCATTTCGGCAAGGAGGGCGTGCCGGAAACCGTGGTTCCAAAAATCAGTCAGGAAACTCTCGCGGAGATGGTCGGCACGACGCGCTCGCGCGTGAGCTTCTTCATGAACCGCTTCCGAAAACTGGGATTCATTGATTACGCCGGCGGGGTGGAAGGTGGGCTACAGGTTCACAGTTCGCTGCTGAATGTTGTTCTGCACGATTAGATCTCCGGTCTTCCAATGATCCCCTCGGCTGGGTTGTGGTCAATTGTGATCAGCGAATCCGGCTGTATTCGTGATATCAATCGTCAATATGGCAAAAAGAATGTGCCTGGCCTGCGGTGGTGAGTTGGTAATGGCGTTCCAGCCCAGCAATATCGGCCGCTCGACCGCCACTCCTGGCAACCTGGCGAGTTCGAACGCAAAATGGCGGTGCGGTACCTGCGGGGAAGTTTTCAGCGCAGAGCAACTGCGCGCGGATAAAAAGACGCGGGCCATTGTGCAAACCTAGCCGTTCTGCCGTTCATCGCAACACCACTGCTTCCAGTTCCACTCTCGTCTTGGTTTCCGTCGAACCCCTGTCAGTTTGCCACTCCACCGGCGGGAATTGCCGGATTACGCTTTCGGCGCTTGCACTACTTTGCCGGCTGCCGCAGGATAAGCAAACCGCCCCGACCCATTTGAGGTCGGTTTCTTTTGAAATCTCGTTCTCGCGGACCCCGAGCGTTCCGTTGACAATGGGACCGGAACACTTATCGCAGGAATAGACGGAGAGATGAAGGTATTGCCGTTTCATAAGCGTCCTCTAGAATGCCTCTCGTTTCGCCAAAGATCGTAACCCTTCCATATGCGAATATCTGAGCAGAATTGCTCGCGGGTCAAGGATGATTACCGCCACCGAGCAATATTGCACAGAACCCGGGATATTCTGCCTGTATACGATGAGGATATGGCTACCAACGGCACGTTACTCTGCATACACCGGGACCCGGGCCAGTTGAGTCTATTGCGGGACCACGGATATGACGTGGTAACGGCCACGAACGGCCATGAGGGTCTGCGGTTGTTTATGACACAGTCCGTGGACGCGATCGTCCTGGATTATCACCTGGGCCTGCTCGATGGCGCAGTCATCGCGGCAGAGATCAAGCAGGTCCGGCCAACGGTTCCCATTGTTTTGCTTGCTGACCATGTGGAACTCCCGGATGGCGCGCTGAAGTCTGTGGATGCGTTGGTTGCCAAGTCGGACGGCCCTCACTTTCTGTTGGCCGCAGTCCACTTCGTGCTTCACGTGAAACCGAAGCAGCGCGGTGAAAAAGAGATCAGAAGCCTGACGCCGTCGCCTTTCTTTCGCAATGACCGCTCGGGAGGAACCCACCAACGTGCGCACAGCAAAACCGTTCAATCCGCGCCAACTGAGATAGACGCATCTTTCCCCCAAAGGGTGTGGAGAGATATCCTAAGCGGGAAGATTCAACTTTAATTGGACAAATGTGGGGATCCAGGCTCTTATGCCGCCTTGACGGTCTTACCGCATTCCAGGCAGGAAGCTCGGAGCCGGGGCGTGATCAGGCCGCAAAACGGGCACATTCTCTGCGAGGGGGGCTGCTGCCCCTCTGGTAGCAGTGTCGCCCGCACTTTGCGCAGCCAATCCTTCACGAAAGAGAGCCGTCTGCGAAACAGATGAAGGGATTCCATCGATGCACCTTCGGTCTAATAGGACAACCGAATGATGACAGCAGAGAGGGGGGGATTCTGAGCAACATTGCTCACCTGTTTGCTGAAAGCGACTTCTAAGCGGGAGTGAGCAATTCAGACCAGCTTTCCAAGGCGCCTTGGAAGATCATTGCGGAAACGATATAGCGCTTTTTCTGTGGCGCTCGTAGCTAGATAGGGTTTCTGGAGGTTGATTGATTTCCACTACGCCCGACGTCCCCCTGAAAGAAGATCCTCCGGAACTAGCCACGAAAGCGATTCCTCGAGAGGGATTGCCTGCTGAGAACTGCAAGAGAATTCGATCGCTTGGATTCACCACCTCCAAGCACATCAAAATGTACGGCCAACGTCTTGAATTAGTTTCGGAACCGTTTGAAGATGGTGGATACACATCCGTGTGGGTACTGAGCGGGGATGATCCGACCGCGCGTACAGTTCGGCTTCCAGTGGCAATTCTCCTCGGATTGTCCGATCGCTTCCGAAAGAACTAGCCATCGACCTACCTCTTATAAGGCCGAGTGAGCAATTCAGACCAGCTATTCCTTGCCTTATAAGCGACTATTGAGGCAGAGACGAGCACTTCTTCTCTCTCTTTCAGGTCTTCTGAACTAAGTCAGCCCATCTGAAGCTTTCTCCTCTTAGTTCGGAAATCACAAAGGACAATTCATGAAAAAGACAATGGCAGTGTTGTTGATGAGCTTCGTGGGCTTCGTTGGAACGTCCGCATGGGCGGGGTCGGGCCGCGAAGACACCATAGACCGCATGCAAAAGTCGATCGATGTCATTCACGCGATTATGGCGACTCCCGACAAAGGCATTCCAGAGGAAGTACTGAGCAACGCAAAGTGCATCCTCGTCGTACCCGACCTTATTAAAGGTGGCTTCATTGTCGGTGGCAAGCATGGACGCGGCGTGGCCTCTTGCCGTACGGCGGATGGTTGGAGCGCGCCGGCATTTGTTTCCGTTGGGGGCGGGAGTTGGGGATTGCAGATCGGGGTCGAAGGCGTAGACCTGGTGATGTTGGTCATGAACGATCAGGGTTTCCAGCACTTGCTCTCCAGCAAATTCGAACTCACGGGCGAAGGATCAGTTGCTGCAGGCCCGGTTGGACGTCACGCTTCCGCAGGAACGGACTGGAAGATGAATACCGAAGTGCTGACCTATTCGCGATCGAAGGGCGTGTTCGCGGGACTGACCCTAGAAGGCGCGGTTGTGGAGCAAGACAACGACTCGACTCGCGCGATTTACGGCAAGGACGTGGCGTTCCGTAAAATCCTTTCGGGCAAGGTAGCAACTCCGAAGAGCGCCGAGGCATTCATGAAGGCTGTGTCCGAGGCACGCCAACAGGCGCACATAGCCGAAGTCAACGAAGACAAGAAATAGTTGACTCGCATTCGCTGATCGGACCTGGGACTGGTCCGGTCAGCGTTTTTTAACCGCTCGAAAGGTGTGGAAATGAAATTCAATTTACGAAAATATCTTTGGATACAAGTAGCCTGTGTCAGCCTCTTGCCCGTTCTGGCCGCTGCCCAGTCGCCTGAGCTAGCGCGAAACCTGGAGGCTTGCAAAGCTGGCCGTCAAAGCTGCGAGCGCTCGAAGCTGACTTCGGCACAGATCGATGACGTAGCTCTCGCCAGTCACGAACGCAACGTATCGGACTGCAGAAATGGCTACGGTTCTTGTGACCGCTCGAAACTCACCGAGCCCGAGGCGGTGGCGCTAGCGGTAGCCGAACACAAGCGCAACGTCTCCGACTGCAACGATGGCATGGGTTCCTGCGACAAGAGTAAGCTGACCTCGTCTGAGGCGCGTCAAGCAAATGTTTCCGAGCACCAGCGCAATCTTTCCGACTGCAAGGATGGACTGGGCGGTTGCGACCGCTCCCAGCTGACTCCCTCGGAGACCGGCGCTGTGGACATTGAAAGGCATCAGCTCAATGTCTCCGACTGTGAAAATGGCGGCGGCCGCTGCGATCACTCCAAGCTCACTCCTGCAGAAATCGTTCTGGTAAACGCGGCTGAACACCAGCGGAACAGGCAAAACTGCGAGAACGGCTGGAGTGAGTGTGACCGCTCAAAACTTACTGCGCCAGAAGCCGCCCAAGTCGCCTATTCAGAACACCAACGCAATCTGTCGGCTTGCAAGGAAGGCCAGGAAGCTTGTGACTATGCGAGCCTGAGTCCGCCCGAGACCAAGATGCTGGCTGACGCCGAGCACAAACGTAACTACGCAGCCTGCTCGAGCGGTGCGGGATACTGCGATCTCTCTCGTCTCACGCCAGTAGAGGCTACGGCAATTCAGAATGAGCACAAGCCAGTGATCCGGTGAACAACGAACGCCAGATTTGAAAAGGAGACCAGCGATGACAACGAATGACCCGAACAAGTGTGCGCACATCCCATGCCGCTGCGCTGTAAACGGCAACGATAAATACTGCGGGCCAGCCTGTAAGGAAGCGGGTGGCAAAGAGGTTGAGATCGCATGCCAGTGCGACCATGAGCCTTGCCCCTTAACGACTTAGATGGAAGAATGAATCATCCCGTGAAGACCTTGTTGTGCGGGTTTTTGGTCGAACCCGTTGTGCAGCTAGGGCAACGGGTATTGGCTTTCGTCGCTAAGGTTGCCACCGACGGCAGGTTCTAACGATCCAGCAGGACTCCCATGTCGTCATCCTCGCCCCAGGCCTTGACGAATCGTGCCTTACCGATACTTCCCGGTCCGTTCGGCCCCATCTCGTAGTAAACCTTCGCGTCTGGCGGAAACTGCTTCAGGGCGGCCACCAAGTCTTTCACCGTCCATTGTTGCTCTGGCATGATTGCACCTCATTGCGCTTCACTTTCTCTGCTGGTGGCTGGTAGATCTGACCGTATGAAACTCTCCGCTCTTTCCCATGACCGCATTCATCAGCTTCAACTGATCAAGGGAAGTCATCACGTTTTGCCAGCGAGAGCCATCTTTCTTGGTTTCGATCGGCGCCGACAGGTCGGAATAAAATTGCAGGATGTTTTCGCGTAGCTCCGGCGGTGTGCGATCGAATTTCCGTTCCGACAAGCGATCCAGCAACTTCGCATAAGCGTCGTCGGTGAGCGAGTACTCGGCGGCCTTGGTCGGTTGACCGGTATCGAAATCGCAGTTGGGAAGCACGAGGGTATTAGTCCCTACCGCCTCAAGAAATGCTTTGTATTGATCGACGGTCTTATTGATGCTCTTGATATAGAGATCTTCGGTTTGCGGAGTCGGGCTGTTGAAGGCCAATCCTTTGAACGGACCAATTTTGGGGGTGTATCGCAGCAGTGTTGACAAGATACGCGTGCCGACACCGGGTTTGACGTAATCCTTTCCCCACTCCTTTTCGTAGTCGGAGCGCGACAGGCGGTACAAGAATTTTCGCTTCGCAAAGTCAGGCGTTTCCCGCATCAGATCCTTCTTGTGCGTCTGCAATGCCACTTGCGTCATCTGAGGAATCAGCCGGCCGACAGCAAAACGATAGGAACCCACTGCGAGATCTTCGTGCGGCAGCACGTCTTTCAATTCGACTCCATAGACCACGGGAAAGACACGCTCCAGGAGGGATTTCGACACTTGGAAGCCGATGAAATCGTGGTACTGCTGCGAGGCGTACCGGTTCTTCGCGACTTGGACGGTGTCGAAGCCAAACTCGGTCTTCAGATGTGCCGTCTTGTCCTGCGCGTAGCGAACGGATTCGCCAAACTTCGCTCGCAGTTTCGGATACTCGATCGCGACTGACTGGTTTACCGCCGGGTGGCCGGCGATGTCGGCCGCGTAGTGCGATAACGCGCCCAGTGCAAAGGCATACTCGTCGACATCCTGGCTCTCGATCAACAGTTCGCGCACAAAATCTCCGCTGCGGACGTAGTGCACCATGTCGCTGAACTCTCGGTTGCCGAAGGGGTAGTAGCCGAGATCCTGGATGACCGCGCCGCCGTAGGCGTAAGCATGCGCTTCCCTGATCTGGTCTTCGGAGAGTCCGGGATATCGCTTGAGCAGAAGTGGTCGAATCTCGTCGGTCCACAAGAGGTCGACGATTTCTTCATGGGTAAGAACCGAGTACGCGAACGAGCCCCCGCTGCACATAAGCACAACCAGAAGAAGTGCTACGGCACGGAAAAAAGCCAGACCGCCATTCTTGACGATGGCGTCTGGCGATTCAAGTAAGTCGCGCATGGCTCAGATCCGCCCGAGGATCAGAAGTGCGACAACGATGAATAGGATCAGTCCTACTCCGCCGGTTGGGTAATAGCCCCAGTCTTTACTATGCGTCCATCGGGGCAGCGCGCCTACGAGTGCCAAGATCAAAACAATAATCAATGCAGTCCCAAGCATTTCGTGCTCCTTTGAGATAAGAGGGTGCAGCGTCGCCTGAGGCTGCACCGCATTGGTCGTTACAGCGAAATGCTTACGGCGATCGCAACGTTCGGATATCGCTGGTCGAAGAGGTAGTAACCGTTATTGACGTAGGTCACGTACACATCGTCGGTGTCATACCAGTTGTTTGCCCAGTATCCTGGCCACGGATCAACCAGACTGAACCAGTAGCCTTCGTATTGGAAGCGGGGATATCCGCCGACGACCAGGAACGGAAGCCCGTAAATGCGGAATCCGTGGTTGGAGCCAAAGTATCCCTCGAATCGATTATCCGGGATGCGGTAGCCGTGATAGCCGCCGCGTTGCTCCCAGTCGCGGTGGTCGGACTCCCATCGTTGGGAGCTGTGTTGCTGCCAGGCGGTCTGCTCCACGCGCTGCTGTTCTGAGCTGCGCTGTGGCTGTGCATGACCTCCCTGCTGCTGAGCGCGCTGCTGCGTGTTCTGGTCTTGCTGTTTCTGCTGCTGCGCGTTCTGCTGTTTGTTCTGATCTTGCTGTTTCTGCTGCTGAGCGTTCTGCTGTTTGTTTTGATCTTGCTGTTTCTGCTGCTGTTCCGCGCGCTGTTGCTGCTTGCCTTGGTCCTGTTGCTGCTGCTGGGCATGCTGTTGCTGCTGCTTGTTCTGTTCCTGTTGTTGCTGCTGCTTGTTCTGTTCCTGTTGTTGCTGCTGTTGTTTCTGCTCCTGTTGCGGCTGCGCCTGCTTCTCTTGCTGCGGCGCGTGTTTTTCTTCCTGCTGCGCAGGTTTGTCTTTCTGGTCTTCCTGCTGCTGATGTTCTTCCTGCTGCGCGTAGATGGGAACAGCGATTCCTAACACTACGGTCAGAGCTGCTGTACTGATGATTCCGATCGCTTTCATAAAGTGCTACCTCCATGCTGCTGATGACGTATATCTCAATTACCTCAGACTTCCGGTCGTGGCATTCACCGGGTTACCAATGGCATCGCCCGACACGAGAAGCTCCACTCGGCGGTTCTGTTGCCGGCCGGATGAGCTGTCGTTCGAAGCGACGGGCAAAGTGTTGCCGAAGCCTCTGGATGTAACCGAATTAGTTGCGACCCCTTGCTGGACCAGGTAGTCGCGCACCGAACTGGCGCGGTTTTCAGAGAGTTGCTGATTCATGGAATCGCCGCCGACGTTGTCTGTGTAGCCGCCGACTTCGATGTTGAGACCGGGATAGGCCAGCAGAATTCCAGCAACTTTCGCCAGTTTTTCGCGTGCACCCGACTTCAATGAGTATTTTCCGGTATCAAACAAAACATCCGACATGCTGACGATCAGACCGCGCGCGCTGTCGCGAGTTTGAAGAATGGAATTCAACTGCTCAGATAACCGTGCGCGCATGGCGGCTTTGTCGTTTTCCGCCTGTTGCTGACCCTGCTGCGCCTGGAGTGCCGCTAAGCGCGATCGGTCGGCATCAGCCTGCGCGGCGTTAAGCGCGGTTGCCGATGCAGCCTGGTTATCCGCCATATCGGATTGCGCCTTCGCGGTTGCAGACTGTGCGTTGGCCGTGTCAGCGCGTGCTCTCGATGCGTCGGACTCTGCCTGCGCTTTGGCAAGTTCGGCTCGAGCTTGATCCGACTCAGCTTGATTTTTCTGCCGGATCGCATCATCAGCCTGCCCCTGCGATTTAGCCTGGGCATTAGCGGAAGCGTCGCGTTCTTCGGATAAGCGCACTTCGTCGATTTTCTTCACAGCAATTGCGCGGGCATCCTCGGCAGTCTGCACTGTCTCGCGAGCAGTCGCGATCAGCGGCTTCTTGTCGATGTGGTTCCGGGTAGCGTATTCATCGGTATTGTTCATCAACTGAACCGCATGTTGATAGCTGTCGTTGGCGTAGGTCTCGGCCCCTTCCGATTGCGCGATGCGCAACGCGTTGCGAGCTTCGAAGAATTCAAGCGGCAACTTGGAATTGAGAACCACAGGATCGAACTTATAGCCAGTGGGAATGTAGCCGCCCCGTTCCATCAGTTCGTAGTTCGCATTGACAACCTCGGTAGTTCCCTTGGTGTCTGGACGGACGATATTTTCGAGCACCACTACATTGCTCGGCTGTCGGACCGCATAATAAGGTTCAGCGGTAACGACTAGAGCAAAGGCCTGAAGGTCAGTGGTGACGTTCACTTTGCTGCGATTGTTGTCGCCCACAAGCACTTCGCCAAGATTCACAGCTCGACCCTCGGGCGAAATTGCCCAAAGGATGTATGTCAGGTATTCGTTGCCGAAGGCCGTGGGCTTGGCCAGATTGCCGAATTCGGCTTCAATTTCAATCGATCCACGTTTGCTGTTGATCTTCGCCTCGCCGTTGGCGCTGGGCATCAAGCTCGTGCCCGCGAAGTCGATCTTGCTGGCTCCGCTGCGGTGCTTGTAGTTCACCGCTTGCACGCTGCGACTGACTACGGTCACCCGGAACGTAGGAGTGTGAGCCATGGGTTCGAGTTCCATGCTGGGTCGCGAAGTGGTTTGAGCAAGAGCGGTTAAACTAAGAGTAAGTCCTACAGCTAACAAAAGCTTGTTCTTCAAAGAATCTCCTTGCAGATGTCTGCGATGTCGCGGTTGTAATCGAGTTGCGTGACGCTTTAACCAACGCGGATCTTCGAAAGCGAGTTAAAGAGACCAAACACATTCATGATCCACAGAACCACGGCAATCACCACGACGCCGTTCAGAATGGACTTTATAGTTCCCTGCATAGGGATGAAGCGATTCACCAGCCACAGGAGAACTCCCACCACAATCAGAACTTCGAGCAGTTGTATTAAAGGCATGATATCTACCTCTCCTTGTTTCGTAGGTCGACGCCTCTCATCCGCTCCGAGGTGCGCCCTGCTTTGAAGTTTCGAGAATCTTTAGGGTCGAATCGTGCTCGACGGCCTTCGCCGCGTGCACACAGATGAAGATTGCCGATTGGCTGGATGTGGCCGTGACGGCGGCCTAGGGAATCAGAGCTGCGGATCAGCGTCCGCGGCTCCGTCTACACACTCAGTGAACTGATAATGACAGAACTGGACGCCGATGTCTGAGCAAGATAGCTCACATGGGAAAAGTAAGGTCAGTACCGGCGCACCAGGCTGGCGGCAGGAACTCCCGGTAGATCGAACTCGCGCCCGCAGTCGAAGCAGATGCGGTAAGTGCGGTGCTTGATGGTGAAGATCCGGCTTACGTGATGATGCCTGCATCCGAAGACGAACTGAAAGACCCACCGAAACGGATTCATCAGCCCTGGTCCCGTCTGCGATCGAACGTGCCGTTTGCATCGAGCCAGGTCAGCAGTGAAGTGATGCTCCCGCGAGCCAGCGCAATCGAACAGTCCGCCGCCCCGTAGTAAAGGTTAATCGTGTCGCCGTCCTCATCCATGGTGTAGCCACAAGGGAATACGACATCATTGACGTCGCCGTTTCGCTCGTAGTCAGCTTCTGGTCCAAAGATCCACGAGTCCCCGCGCAGCAAGCACTTTTCTGGATTTTCCAGATCAAACAGAGCCACGCCTAGACGATACAGACATCCCGAAGGCGTGTGCCGCACGCCGTGATAAAGCACCAGCCATCCTCGGGACGTTTCGATGGGCGGCGGGGACAAACCAATCTTGTTGGCATCCCACCAGGCGCCACGTCGGGCTTCGAGCATAAGTCTGTGCCGGCCCCAGTGGCGTAAGTCAGGAGAGTAGGAGATCCACATGTGGGAGCCGAGCGGCGTCATCGGCCGATGAATCAATGCCCAGTAACCGCCGATCTTCCGCGGAAAAAGCGCCGAGTCTTTGTCATCCGGCGGCATGATCACGCCGTATCGCTCGAAACTGCGAAAGTCTTTGGTCAACGCGAGCGACACTCCAGGTCCGCCGCGCGAATATGAAGTGTATGTCACTACGTATTGCTGCAATTCCGGCACAAAGGTGATGCGCGGATCCTCGATGCCCCAGATTTCCTCTGGATAGTCTTTGGGGCTCGCCATTAGCGTGGGCTCAGTGTCAATCTGCCACCCGTCCACGCCGTTCTTGGAGCGTGCGGCACAAAGATGCGATATCCCACGACGGTCTTCCACGCGGCAAAGCAGCAGGGTTGAGGCATCCGCGAGACGTATCGCACCCGCGTTGAAGACACTGTTGATCGGGTACGGCCAGTCTTTTCCAGACAAGATAGGGTTGGCAGGATGACGGAGAAGCAGAGGTTCGTAACGAGTGACAGTGGCAACGCTCATAGGGATTTCACGGGAACAGATTCAGCGGTGACATGATTGATGTCGCGATGGTTGATCGAAGAGGTGGCCGCTCGATTGTCGGACCATCCACTTCTCCGAGCAATCGCATTTCGACTTGCGCCATCAGGAAGGCAAGAGTCGACTCGGCTCCCTGGTTTTCATTCACGCGCTCGGGATGCAGACCATCACGGCAACCGCCAGTAGATGGATCGTACGAGAGCGATCTGTAGATCGTTGTCTCCAAGGAACCAGTTGAAGGCTGACCATGCCTCGTTGCGCCAACGTTCGTCTCCCGTCGCACGATAAGCTTCTAGACACGCGGAAACAGCACCGCCTGCTTCAACCGGTTGCTGATCGAAGCGCGCTCTTTCGCCGCCCTTGCGGTAAAAGCCTTGCGAGCCGATTGGCACGAAATGATCCTGCCCGCAGCGCTGCACTTCGCTGAGCCAACTGAGCGCTCCGAGGCTGACAGATATCATCTGAAGATCCGAGTTACGACGGCCGACGATTAAGACCGCTTGCGCTAATTTCGCGTTTGAGTAAGCCAGAACGTCCTCAAACCAATTCCACTCCGGCGATAGATTAGCGGCGTGAAGTCCAATCAGGCGATCGGCGAGAATCGAGCTCAACTTCTGAGCGTCGCGATCTCCGGGAAAGCTGGTGAGATATTCCTCAATTCCGAGTATGCGAAGGCCAATGCACGCGGGCTGGTAAAGCATGACCACCGCGGGAGCGGCGATCTCGAACAGATGACCAGCCGCGCCCCGAAGCGCTTGATCTTTGGAACGCCCTAGAACGGTTCCGAGCGCCCATAGCGCACGTCCGTGGCAGTCCTCTGAGCCTTGCGCTTCATTCCAGGTACGCGCATAGCTCAGAAAATTTCTAAATCTTCCATTGACCGGATTCAGGGCATGTCCAAGGAAAGCAGATAGCGGGAAGCGAAGTCACCAATTTCAGAACGGTTTCTCGAGTTGCTCCAACAAGACAGTCAGGACAAGAGCTCGCGCGTTGTCGTCGGTGGTGTATCCCTCGGAATAGTTAGGAACGGTAAAGGTCGCGTGCTGCAAGCATGCCGGTCTCATCCGTCAGCCGATGCAAGTGGTCAAGCTTGAGTAACGGCAGTTTGTCGAGCTGCTTTGGCCTGATTCTCATCGGCGAACATCACACGAGGCTCTCTCATGCGGTCGCTGCGGGCTTGTCCAAAACTCGCCATGTAACCCTGGGCAACGCTTTTCCAGACCATTCCTCGCGCGAACTGATAGGCGCGAATGCGCATGGCGTGACGAATCGCAGGAGTATCGAGAAGCTCGACTGTCTTTCGCGCGATTGCATCAGGATCTTGAAAAGGAACTAGAGCCCCGCGCCGGTCGTCCAACAACTCGATCGCATGCCAGTAGGGAGTCGAAATGATCGCCTTGCCTGCTCCCAGCGCATAGGCAAGCGTACCTGAAACCACCTGCTCCTCGTGGCGGTAGGGAGTGACGTAAATGTCGGCGGCACCAATGAACTCAACCATCTCTTCAGGACTGACAAAGCGGTTGTGGAAGATCACGCTCGACTCCACTCCGATTTCCTTCGCCATAGCCTGCAAACGCTCGCGATAATGATCGCCTTCACGTCGAAGAATATGAGGATGGGTCGCACCCGCGACGATGTACACGACATTCTTGTGTTTAGCCAGGATCTGCGGCATCGCTTGAATTACGTTTTCGATGCCCTTGTTCGGAGACAGCAAGCCGAAGGTCAGCAGCACCGCTTTGCCCTCGACCCCAAAGCGCTCTTTGAAGAAGTTGGGATCAAGAAAAGGCAAGTCGGGCACGCCGTGCGGGACCATGTCGATCTTGCTGCCCGGCACTTTGAAGATTTCCTGCAGGAACTGCGACGACAATTCGCTCATCACGATGAGCCGGTCCGATAGCGTCGCGATCTCCTCCATGACCCGCCGTTGATCGGGATTCGGTTCGCGAAGCACGGTGTGCAGGGTGGTGATAACGGGCATCTTGAGGCGACGGAGGAACGTAAATATGTGACTGCCCGCAGGACCACCAAAGATTCCGTACTCGTGCTGCAAACACACCAAGTCAAAATTGGTGAAATTCAAAAAATCGGCGGCTTGCTCATAAGACAGCAAATCGTCTTGCGCAAGCGCGAGCCGTACCCGTGCGGGGTAGGGATAGCCTGATTCCGTATCGTTCACCGGCACAGCGAACAGCCGAGCCGCGCCGCACTCATTGGATATCGCTTCGCACAAATCGGTTGTGAATGTAGCAATCCCACATTGCCGCGGCAGGTAGTTGCCGACGACTGCGATCCGGCTCGGGAGGCCCGCCTGAGCTTGCGGTCGCTCGGGCACGCGGAGCACAAGTGCCGCCGGGCGTCTTCTAACAAGTTCGAGGGTTCGAATTAATGGCGTCTCAACGATTGACATCGACGTCCCGGTTGTTAAGAGCGAGGAAAAGATCTTCTGGGTTATTGCCCGCTCTCGGCCTCGAGCGCGAGACGGAGACAGGAAATTAAGTTCTGGTACGAGAAGTGACTTGATTGTCGCTCAGAAGCTTGGCCAACGCTGGTCAAAATTGACCAGATTGCCCCGGGTGGAATGATCTAACATTAAGCGAGATTTAGGTTTAGGAGGATGACGCCATGATGGCACCAGAGCAAGGCCCCAATCGCCTGAACATGAAACTCACAGATTCTGGTCGAAAAGTCGTCATCCACCTCGTGCGCGGTCTGAGGCCAAAGGTAAGCAGGGACGGAAAGACCATTACTATTACGTTTCCAGAAGAGCGAATCAAGCACCGTAAGCTCGTAAAATCGCAAGAGCCGTGAAGGGTTCGTTTCAGCATCGATTATCGCCCAAATAACTTGCCCCATCGTGGACCAATCCCATCTGATTTCGACAGTTAGGACGCTAGTGAACTGCCAGCCATACATCATGAATCGCGGAAATGACTACTCCCGGATGCTCTGTTGAGGAACAGGCCAGCGAGCGACGTGCGGGCAATTCGCTTCGTTCGCGTCAATTCTAGCCCTTGTCGCATCAACCGTACTCCGTGCATGGTTGACGAAACATTCCCAGTAAGCTCATTGACCCCTCGCGAGCCAAACTGCCCACGCCCGATTGAAAATGGGCCGCAGCCGAGCAAAACGGCTCCGTCTCGTCACGCTCAGGACGCTAAACCGCACGACTGGACGCGCGCGACATAGCGAGCAATTGCGCCTAAATATTGCGGATTGAGGAATCTGGCGGAGAGGGGAGATTCGGAGCCGCCTGATTCAAAACGCCTTATTTCTTCCAACAAGCGACAGGAAAAGTTCCACCCTGATTTTGAGGATGCACTTGCCGTGCAGCGAGTGCTCGATGCCCTCGAGCGATCGGCTTCGTCGCGGAGTTGGGTGGCTTTAGGCGCTTAACTGCCGGTTCATTTCAGCGTTACTTTTCCCGTCAGTTCGATCTGTGCAGCCGACCGTGCGACATAAACGTCGAAGTCGCCGGGGGCAACAGTCCATTTCTTGTTCTTAACGTCGTAATAGGAGAAGGCGCGGCGATCGAGTGTCACCTGAACGTGTTTTGTCTCGCCGGGCTTAAGGTTAACCTTTTCAAACCCTTTCAATTCTTTTAGTGGACGCGGCACGGGGGCGTGCTGGTCGCCAACGTACACCTGTGCAACCTCAGCGCCAGCGCGGCCGCCAGTATTTGTGAGATCGAAAGCTACGGTAACCGGCTGACCATCTGAACCCGCAGCAGGAGAGACTGTCAGATTCTTGTAAGCGAAAGTCGTATAAGAAAGTCCGTAACCGAACGGAAATAGCGGCTTGATTCCCGCCTTGTCAAAGTGGCGGTATCCAACGAAAACGCCCTCGCTATAGGTAACCTTCTTCTCGCCATTTTTCGGATAATACGTGTCGTGAACGGCGTTGTCTTCCCAACGGCGCTCCATCGAAATCGGCAGCCTGCCCGAAGGACTGAACTCGCCGAAAAGGATTTGCGCCGCGGCCGTTCCCCCTTCTTCGCCGGGAAACCACGCCTGCAAGAGCGCGGGAACGTGGTCAATCCATGACGTCATATCCACCGCGCCACCCGAGGTCATCACCAGAGTCGTATTCTTGTTCAATGCGACGATCTCATTGATGAGTTCATCCTGCCCGGGAGGCAGTTGGAACATACGATCGCTGCTCTCGCCTTCTGTGGCTGTATCAAAGCCCACGGCGAGCACCACTGCGTCAGCCTTCGCAGCGAGCGTCTTCGCCTCGGTGCTGACTATGTTTTCAGGACGCACGATCCCAAAATTCGCCGTCGTTTTCCCCCACCCAGTGTGGATGTGGTAGTCCAGTTCCACCTGGTGCGGACCAGCTTCCAGGTCCATGGAAGCCTCACTCACGAACGCATACCAGACATCCCAGTTGTCGAATACGATTTTCCTGTCGATGTAGAGTCGGTAGCCCCCGTTCTCTCCGGGGCCTTGAACGAACACGATATATTTTCCCGGGCTGGACGGCGTGAAATAACCAGTCCACCGGATCGATCCATCGATGTCGGTTCCCCCTTCTCCCTGCGATGGCTGATAGCTGACATGCTTGTCGGTACGGGTTAGTACGGGAGAACCGGAAAGATTGGAGTTCGTGAAAACCTCTGCCTTCAGGCCTCGCTGTCCGCCTGTGGTTTCGGTCGTAAATTCAGTTTGCTTGGCCATGTCTTGCAGTGTGGGAATCCCGGAGTCGTAGTAGACTTTCACGCCGCCGCCCAGGTAGTTCTCAATGCCCTCCAGGTAGCTCGGTGCCGCAAATGGTTTCGCTTCTGCGCTGCCGCCACCGCCTACCTGCGCCGGGTAAGCATCCGGACCAATGACTGCGATTGACTTCATTCGTCCCTTGTCCAGGGGAAGGAGACTGCCATCATTTTTCAAAAGAACCATGCCCGAGCGGGCTGCCTCGAGCGTTACCCGCTCGCCCTCCGTGTTAAGGCGGGAAATCGACACGTCAGTTTGATCCCGATCCATCCAACCAAACAGGATCGCGGTACGCAGGATCCGCCGCACTTTGTCGTCGATGGTGGCCTCGGTAACCTTGCCGGACTGAATCGCCGGTAATAGGACCGCGCGGTTCATGAACTTTCCAGAAGGCATCTCCAGATCAAGGCCGCCGTTTGCCGCGGCAACTCCGTCATAGGTCGAGTCCCAGTCGGACATCATGATCCCGCTGAACCCCCAGTCTTTCTTGGCGATATCGGTGTTCAGGTAGCCGTTCTGGCTCAGGTGAATGCCATTCGTGAGGTTGTAAGAGTCCATGATCGCGCCCACGTGCGCTTCTTTCACCGCGGCTTCAAAAGTTGGCAAGTAGATCTCTCGCATCGTGCGCTCATCAATGATGGAGTCGATGTTGTGGCGGTCGTATTCCTGATTGTTGCCCATGTAGTGCTTGACGGTCGCGCTGACTCCCTGGCTCTGCATACCCTCGATGTATGCCACAGTTGTGCGCGCAGTCAGGAAGGGATCCTCTCCGAAATACTCAAAGTTTCTGCCGCATTGGGGAGCGCGATAAATATTCACGCCAGGCCCCAACATGAAATGAACGCCGCGAGCGCGGGCATCGCGGCCAATCTCGGTTCCTATTCGCTGCGCCAGCGCGGGATCCCACGTGGCCGCCAATCCAATGCCGCCGAAGACAGTCGCAGGGCCGTAGTTTCGAACTCCGATCGGCCCATCCGCCATCTTCAGGCGCGGTAAGCCGATGTGCTTGATGTTTCGGATGTAAAAATCGTCGACGCCGCTAATCAGGTCGATTTTTTCTTCCAGGGTGAGTTGCTTCAGGAGGAAATCCACGCGAGATTCAACCGCCGCTGGCGATTGCTGGGACACCTGGCAAAGGGCAGGGAGTGCCAAAAAAATAAGAAGCACAAAAATTGATTGAAGCTTGCGTACCATGGGCGAATCCCTCCCCGTTGTGCGTGCTCTACATCACTGCCTACGGGCCCTGGATCAGTTCGACGCCCAGGGTCGCTAGAACGATATCCTCAGTTGAAGAAAGGCCACTTACGGCAACCGCGCCTATGACATTGCCGTTGTTCCAAACGGGAATGCCGCCTCCCCATCCCACGAACTTCGGATCACCGTAGTAGGCAATATCGTGACCCTTCTCCGGGTGGCGAACCTTCTCTCCAATTTCTTTGGTCGGCTTACGTTCCCGCGCGGCGGTCCAAGCCTTATTTTGAGCGATGCGAATCGAAGAAATTGGAGCGCCGTCCATGCGGGCAAAGGCAATGAGCTCGCCGTGCGCGTCGGCCACCGCGACGACCACGGATTTTTCCATCTGCGTGGCTTTTTCCACGATCAGGTCGATGATGCGCTTGGCTTCGGAGTACTCAATCGTCTGAGTTGTTTTCATCGGTAGGAGCGACTTGGAATGCCTGCTGCGGCGCGAAGTTGGAACTGAACAGGAATCGCGTGATGGCAGCGGGGCAGATTAGACAAAAAGAATCCGGACCGGATACAGCGCCCGGTCCGGATGAGATCGTAGCTAGAAAGCAAGTTTCAGCGCGAACTGAATCAATCGCGGATTATTGAGCTGAGAACTCACCACCCCGAAACCGTTTGAGTTCCCAGCGACAAAATTCGTGCCCGGGAAGCCGAACTGCGGGTGATTGAAGAGGTTGAAGAACTCGGTCCGGAATTCAATCCCAACCTTTTCCGCGATCGTGGTCTTCTTGAACAACGCGAAGTCGAAGTTCTTTAAACCGTCGCTGCGGAGAGATGGGTCGACCCGCGCTTCATTGCCAAATCCGTAGTCGGAGGAGCAGCGAAGCAACTGGGGTTGAACCACTGGTTGAGCCTACCGCTTAGGTCCGCTTCCCTGCGCGTGCGTGTCGCACCCCGCGATAACATTCGGGCCGAACATTGGAAACGCCTACATTGAGTTTCTCAAGTGCTGTAGTTCCCCGGCGCAAGTGATCTTTAAGGGGAAGCCGCGCTGGAATGTCGTCACTCCATCAATTCCCCATCCCGACACCAGCTTGCTTGTCACTCCGCTCACACTACCAAGGAATCTCTTCCCATGTCCGAAGGGAAGATCCAAGACGTAGCTCAAGACCAGGCGTTGCGAAACATCTTGCGATGACAGAGAACGTTCGCCAGCGAGATTGTTCCAGTTCTGAACTTGCCCAACGCCGCCGGTTGCTCCGTTCTCAAGCCAACTGGTGAGCGTGTCTGTGTTGCTCAGAAGCTTCGCATTAGTATAGGCGGCAAGCAGAGTTCCACCGCCTTGAAATCTCCGAGTCACAGAAACCTGCAGTGAGTTGTAACTGCTGCTGCAGCAGCCATACCCAGCAAGGTTCACATCAGTGTATTGCGGAAAGGGGCGAACCAATTGGCCAGCAACAATGTTGGGAGCACCTATCGTTGCATTGGGCTGGTCCCGGCCAGAGGATTAGTAACGGTTTGCGCGATCGTGACGGGCTGATCGGCCGCGTCCTGAGCGGCCGCCTGGGCGACAAAGTTGTTACCGATCTGATTAATATGGGTCGAGTACTGTGGCAGATGAACGCCGTGCGATCCCGCATAGGCCACGTCGGCAAAAAACCCGAGGGGCAGTTCACGTTGGATGTCGACGTTCCACTGTTCCACGTACCCTTCCTTGGGATTCAAGTAAGGTGCCAGGGTTGGCGATCCGCTTCCAGCCACGAACGCTGAAGTGTTGCCACTTCGCCCAGGGGGCTGAAGGATTGTGCCGGCCGTGAATGGCCCTTGTTGAGCGCAGGCGAAGCTGGAAAAATTGGTTCCGACCGGCAGTGTGCACTTGGATCCGTCCAAAGTGCTGTCGGGAGTAAGTCCTGCCGTCCGTAGTGGCTGTGAAAGGTGTAGTGGCCAGATTGACCACGTCGTTATCTGGGTTCAGACCAAACGACACGTAGTTCGGAATCCAGAAGATGCCGTACCCGGCCCGGAACACGGTCTTTTGGTCGAAACTATATGCGAAACCGACTCGTGGCGAGAATTCTTTCTTATCCAAAGGTAAATTGTTTCGGCTCGAGTTTGGCCCGGTATTTACCAGTTGAACATCGCCGCGGCAGGGAGACCCTACCACACCTCCACAACCCGTGACCGTGCGTTGATAACGTTGGGATTCCAGTACGTGAGCCGGTTGTAACGTTCTGACCATGTGCCTTGGAATTCGTAACGCAGCCCGAGGTTCAGCGTGAGCTTGTTGTGAATCGCCAGTTGTCGTTGAAATAGAAGGCTCTGTAGGTCTGTCGGCCGGCCGTCTGGGCAGGAACTTGGGCCACACCTTCGGTCTGGTTGACGAAGCTACCTTGGTTTTGAGACAATCCTAGTAAGAAATCTGCGAAGGGATATCCGGAACTTTGCCCCGGCCCGCTTGAGGCGTTCTGTGCCGTCCAACTACCGCTGAAAGCGAAAGCTCCGCTGGCGATATTGGTCTGAAAGTAGTTGTCCAGTCCCAACTCGTACTGGCGCACCTACCTGGATGGTGTGCTTGCCACGAATCATCGTCAAAGCAGGGGTGATATTGTATTGAGTATTGTGGTCTCCGATAGCGCTATTGCCCTGCGACCTTCCTACGTCGTTAGGGAACGGGAAGGCGGGCGTAGGCGGTGTGCGAATCGTGGAGGCGACGCCGTTGTAGCTGGCGGGCCAACCTAGCTGGGTAAGATCATAACCCGCGAGAATCGGAGCTCGGGCATACACGAAGCTGCTGCCGGAAATGTTTATGTCAAAAATCGTCGTTGGGGTGAAGGAGTGGTTGATATCAATCGCGAGAGCTTTAGTGTGATAGTTCTCCGCGCATCGGTCAAAGCATAGGCCAGTTTTAAATGGATCGGTCGGCAAGTCGAGCAATCCGAAATACGTAAAGCGGCCGAAAATGCGGGTTGAACTGGATATGTTCTGGTCCCCGCGAGCCACGAATTCATTGGTATTTCCACCGGAACTGCTGGCCGATGTGAAATTGTCGGTGATCGCGATTCGGTGATGTTGGAGGAGCATGAATACTTGTCCCAGAGTGTGGTCCCAGCTTTACTGAACTCCGTAGTCGGGATCTGGTTATTGAAGTACGCAGTCCGCGCGCCTGTCGCCGTGACTGTAAAGGGATCGTAGAGTTGAACGGGATTGGGGCCGCTGAGCAGTGCGGAAAAATCACCCTTTCGAAGGCCGTGAGTGGCACGGTGGTGGTAAGCACTGAACCTGTACGCAATCGGAATTGCTCCCAGTTCACAAAAAAGAAAGTCTTATCCTTGATCACCGGCCCGCCGAAGCTGAAGCCGTACTGATTCTGGACGTACGGGGGCGGCTCGTTTGGCTGGCCATTCTGGAGTTGCGATTGTTTGAGAAAGTAATCGTTTGAGTTCAACACCTTGTTGCGAAGGAACTCGTGTGCCTCGCCGTGGAATGCGTTGGTGCCCGACTTGGTGCTCAGGTTTACGACGCCGCCTGAGAACTTGCCCCAATCCGCTCCGAGATTGTTGTATTGCACTTTGAATTCGCCGATCGAGTCCTGCGTCGGAATGAGGATGGGCAGATTGATGTAGCCGATGTTAAGCGGTTGGCCGTCCAGGTATTCCGCGCTTTCATTCGCGAAAGAACCGCCCACCTGATAATTCCCCCAGCTGAAAGGGTTCTGGCTCACAGGCGTGCCGCCAGATCCGCCCTGCGCGACGGCGCCGGGGGAAATCGTAATCAGGTTAAAAATGTTGCGTCCATTCAGGGGGAGTTCGTTGGCCTTGCGTTGTTCGACAACCTGGCCCAATGAAGAGCTTTCCGTCTGCAGCAACGATGTTTCGGCGTTTACCTCAACGGTTTGACTAAGTTCGCCAATCGGAAGAGGAACGTCAATGCGAACACTCTGCTGGACCTCGACTACGACGGGTTGACGGGTAAAGTGTTTGAACCCATCCTTCTGCACGTCAATGCGATACTGGCCGGGAATCACGTTCACAAACTGGAACAAACCTTCACTTCCTGATGGTTGCTGGCGGGCTTCCTGTGTGCCGATGTTAGTCAAAGTTACTTGAGCGCCCGGGATTGCTGCACCGGAAGGGTCCGTCACCGATCCCGCGACGGTTCCATAAGTGGACTGTCCTTGCAGGGAGGCACATGCGAATAGCAGTACCGCTGTCAGCGAGAGAATCGACGTCCAGAATCTAGAAACCGGCATATGTACTACCCCCATCCTCAAGATGTGTAGTGAAGCAGGCCCTTTAGCTCCGAAATCTCCCCCCGTGGGCACAATGATCCCGTGTACTCCCGATTCGAACCGCAACCAACACGGCTCACCTGGAGCGCAAATCACCGGCCTCGGTACCAAACTTTTTCAAATCGAACACATCTAAACTTTTAATAATTACGCAAGTGTGGCGCAGCTTGCGCCATCTCAATACCCTTTGTCAAGATAAAAATATCGATTTTCTAGGGGATTATTATGGTTTTTGGGATCGGTTATGGTTTAATGGCGGGTGCTTCTTGACGGTCCCCTTTTGTGCAATCGATTCTGCGCATTCCGTCGATCCAAGGAAGACGCTGCTCCGAACATAATCTGGCACTGCACGGGAAATGGTTTAAATGAAACCGGGCAAGGGAGAAGGCTCGACGAAGAAACATCCTCGCGTGACACTAAAAGTTGTAGCCGCCCACGTGGGGCTCACCCCCGGAACCGTATCTGCCGTCCTGAACAAATCGCCGGCATCGTCCTCTGTCCCGCAACATACCAAGAATCGCATCGTCACCGCCGCGCGGGAACTTAACTATCGTCCGAATTTTTTTGCACGATCGCTGCGTGTTAAGCGAACCTTTACCGTGGGAGTTATCGCCCAGATAGGCGATGCTTACGGATCGATGGTGATTAGTGGTATCGAGCACTATCTTCGCCAACATGGTTTCTTCTTCTTAATCGCCGATCATCGTCACGATGAGGAAGTGTTAGAGACTTACTCCCATCTGCTTGTGGAAAGAGGCGTCGAAGGTTTTATCACGGTTGACGCGCCCTTGACTAACCCGTTGCCGCTGACCTCTGTTGCTCTCGCTGGGCACCGTCGCGTGAAAGGTGTCACCAACATTGTGCTCGATCACCGTCGCGCCGCTTGGCTAGCCTTGAAGCATTTGACCGAGTTGGGGCACACGGAGATTGCGGTGATGAAGGGACCGCCGGATAGTTCCGACTCGGCGGATCGCTGGCAGGCAGTGCGCGACGTGTCCGTGGAACTCGGCATTCGATTTCAGTCGGAGCTTGAGGTTCCGCTCAAGGGCGATTGCAGCACTCCAGAATTAGGTTACCCGTTTACCAAGAAGTTGCTGGCCAGGCACCGGGGATTCACCGCCTTGTTCGCGTTCAACGACAACTCCGCGATTGGTGCGATCAGCGCTATTCACGATTCCGGCTTGCGAGTGCCGGACGATATTTCCGTGGTCGGCTTCGATGACATTCAGGCTGCGGCATACAGTAACCCAAGTTTGACCACTGTTCGGCAGCCCTTGCGGCAAATGGGTGAAATCGCTGCCCGCACGTTGCTCGAGCACATTGAAAACCCTGGGCAGGCTTGCGCGGAAATTCTAATTGAGCCTGAACTCATCGTCCGCAAGTCAACCGCCCCCGCGAAACCGCGTTCGCATTGACCCCTGCGAAGTTAGTTTCCGTCGCGTCACAACTGCGTTATGGTAAGAGTGGTAAGGGAATCACGGGGTGGTGAATCCTCTGCGCGTATCGTTCCTCATGATCATGCTGATGTGGGCTGCGGCGCCCACCGCGCCTGTTTTCGAGGGCAAACTCCCTCCGGGGTTGGACTTTATCCTGCAGAATTCGCCCACCGCTCAGAAATATTTGATTGAGACTATGCCCGGCGGCGTAGGCCTCTTCGACTACAACAACGACGGCTTGCTGGATATTTTTCTCGTGAATGGCGGACGCGTGAACAGTCCCATGCAGATGCCGGAAACCTTCGACCGTCACGATCCGCGCTATTGGAACCGGCTTTATCAACAGAACAAGGACGGCAGCTTCACGGATGTCACCGAACGCGCGGGCTTGGCGAATGCGGGCGACGGCAACTACGGAATGGGAGTTGCTGTGGGTGATTACGACAATGACGGCTACTCTGATTTATACGTGACCAGCTACGGAAAAAATATTTTGTACCACAACAACGGTGACGGTACTTTTTCGGACGTCACTGCCAAGGCAGGTGTGGCAGGAGGCGGCTGGTCCGTCTCTGCAGGATTCTTTGATTACGATAACGACGGAAAGCTTGATCTGTTCGTAACCCGCTACATGGAATGGGACACCAAGCACAACAAAGATTGCGGCGGCAACTATCACACGTACTGCCCACCAGAAGAATTTCCGGCCACGACCAATATTCTTTATCACAACAACGGCGATGGAACTTTTACAGATGTGAGCCAGCGATCGGGAATTGCCGCAAAAAAAGGACGCGGCCTCGGAGTTGCATTCGCTGACTACGACGGCGACGGGTTCACTGACATTTTCGTAGCCAACGACGGTATGCAGCAGTACCTGTTCCACAACAACGGCAACGGTACATTTACGGAACTGGCCCTCGATGCTGGGGCTGCGCTTTCCGAGGACGGCAGGCGGCTCTCAGGTATGGGCGTAGTTTTTCAGGACTACGATAACGACGGGCGTCCCGATGTCATGGTGACCGAGTTGCCACGGGAGATTTACAGCGTCTACCACAACGACGGCGGCGGTTCGTTCAGCTATCGCAGCCTCGAAACCGGTCTTGGTCTGCTATCAAGTGGGAGCTCGGGCTGGGGTATCGGCTTGGAAGACTTTGACAACGACGGATGGAAGGATCTTTTTGTCGCGCAAGGACACGTCTTGGACAATGTCGAGCAGATCGATCCTTCGTTGCATTATAAAGAACTGCCCTTGTTCGCCTTGAATCACAATGGCAGGTTCGAGCGCGTCGATCCAGGAACTACAATTCCGGTTGCCGCACGCGGAGCGGCCTTCGGCGATTTGAATAACGACGGCTGGCAAGACGTCGTGATGACCTATCTCGGCGGCCATCCTCAAGTGCTGCTGAACCATCCCAGCAAGGCACATTGGCTGGTCATTTCGCTGCGGGGCACACGCAGCAATCGCGATGGCTTCGGCGCCCGCGTACAAGTGAACGGGCAAACGCGTTTTGCAACTTCCGCCGGAAGCTATCTGTCCTCCAGCGACAAGCGCCTTCATTTTGGACTTGGGGCGGCGGAACACGCTAAGGTGGAAGTCGTGTGGCCGTCAGGGATTCACCAGACCGTGAATGACGTTCACGCCGACCAGTTTCTCGAAATTCGTGAACCGGAGAAGCAGCCGTGATTTGCGCACTCTTAGTCTTGTGGTTCGCGGGGCAGGCTGTATCCGCGGACGCCGCTCAGCACATGCAAGCGGGAATCGAAGCGGAAAAGCAACGACAGTTCGCGGTGGCTGTGACGGAGTACCGTGCACTGACCGAAATGGAGCCGACCTACGCCGACGGCTTCGCCAGTCTCGGCCAAGCGTATTTGGAGGGCGGAGATTACAAGTCTGCCGTTGCGCCTCTGAAACATGCGTTGGAATTAAATCCATCTCTGGTGCCAGCGCACCGCTTGCTGGGTTATGCGTTGCTCACCGAAGGCTATGCAGCTGAGGCGATCCCGCACCTCGAACGCGCCGAGGACAAGACCGCACTCGGGATAGCCCAGATACAAAACGGACAACTGCCCGAAGCGATCGTAAATCTGCAAGCCGCTCTGGCAGCGCATCCCAACGATCCTGATCTGCTCTATTACCTAAGCCGTGCCAGCGGGTTACTGGCGAAGCAATCGGTCGACACTTTATTGGCGGCTTCTCCGGACTCTCCCCGTGCTCATCAAGCGATGGCAGAAAATTATTTTGTGTTGCGCCGGATGCCGGAGGCAGAGAAGGAGTATCAGGAAGCGTTGCGGTTGCGGCCCAATATTCCCGAGGTTCATCTTGAACTGGGCGAAGTGTACGCGGGTGCTTTCCAATGGCCTAAAGCGGAAGCGGAGTTCCGCGCGCAAACCAAGTTACAACCGGGGAACGCCGAGGCAGCCTACAGGCTGGGTATGGCATTGCTGGAGCAAGGCAAAGCCGCTGAGGCACGCAAGGAACTGTTGCAGTCGGACCGCCTGCTGCCAGACATGCCAGAGACTCTCTATGCGTTGGGGAAATCGGCATCCCTCGAAGGGGACGCTGCTGCCGCAGAGAAAGCATGGACGAAGGTCCTCACCGTCGAGAAGGAGAGTCCGTTGGCAGCACAGGCGCACTTCGGATTGGCCGGCCTCTATCGCAAACAAGGAAAGACAGCGGCGGCCCAACATGAAATGCAGGAGTTCCAGAGACTCCAGAGCGGGTCGAGTCAGGCCCCGGCCAAGCAGGAACAGCCGCAGTAGATGTGATGTCAAAGCACTAACTCTTGGGCGCGGATGCAACGCTGGGCAATACGGGAAAGCCTATCATCTCAAGATCGCTTCTGAGTTGCTCAATGGATTGGAATTGAATCGCATGAATGCCTAGCGCGCGGGCCGCTCGAATATTGGTTTCGCGATCGTCAACGAATACAGTCTCTGTAGCCTTCACGCCCAACCCTTGAAGGGTGTGTTGATAGATCGCCGGATCCGGCTTCACAAGTCGCACATGAGCTGAGAATGTCTTAAACGTAAATTTCCGCATCCACTCGAATTTTGCCTGCACATGCGCCGCCAGATCCGCTGGCATATTTGATAACAGGGCAGTCTTGATCCCGGCCCGGCTCATGTTCACCAGCCAATCCACCATGATCGGATTGGCATTGCTCCACATCTCGATCTCCCAGGCGGAAAGATTCTCAATGTGTTTCGCTCCGAGCTTGGTTCGTGTTCTCTGCGCAAAGTTCAACCAGTAAGCCTCTGGGGTGAGATCGCCACGGTCGATCGCGTCACGGCTCGCTTCCCATAACTTACGGAATGAATCGAGATCGAGGGCAAAGATGTCTGCCAAGCGTCTGAACTCGACGGCTGTAGGCCGGATGCAGAGCACTTCTCCATAGTCCAGAATCACTGCTTTTAAGTTGGAAGATGACATTACACCTCACTGTGTTTTCTTATCATCTCCCGTCGCGCGATCTTTCGTCCAATGTTGGCAGGCTCAGAGGGCAGCGTATACTGTGCAAACTTTGACCGTTTCATTTTCCGCGACGCAGCGATGCATTCGCGAAGAGGTCGCCTCGTGAACGTCGTCAGTATTGGTGAAGTGTTGTGGGACATAGTCGGCGAGCAGGAATATTTGGGTGGCGCCAGTTTCAATTTTTCCGCTCACCTGACCAAACTGGGGCACACAGTCTCATTGATCAGCGGCGTCGGTGCGGACCCGCGAGGACGGAAGATTCTCCAGAGGATGCACGAACTGGGCATATCCGATCGTTATGTGCGCATCGATCCGGAGCACGCCACAGGCATCGTAACGGTCAAGGTCGACGCCAGTGGGCAACCCACCTTCGCTCTTCAGAGGCCGGCAGCGTATGATTTCCCGCAGCTCACAGAGCCGCAATTCCAGCAGATATCGTCGCAGCCAATCGATTGGATTTACTTTGGGACTCTCCATCAAATGAGTCCCATCGCACGGGACTTAACCACAAAGCTTCTGGATCGCATTCCGCATGCGCCGCGTTTCTACGACATCAATCTCCGGCCAGATGAGTACACGCCTTCGCTGGTCCGGGAACTCATGGCTTACGCTACGGTGGTCAAGCTGAACGACGCCGAGGTCACACAGATCTCTGAAATGTTCGAACGGCCTTGCTCGTCGGTGGAAGAGTTTTGTCGAACTTACTCGGCAAAGTTCGGCTGGAAGACGGTTTGCGTCACACGCGGCTCGGAAGGCTGCGCCCTGTTTGCCGGCGATCAATATTTCGAGGCCGACGGCTATCGGGTGGATGTTGCGGACACCGTTGGAGCAGGCGACGCCTTCGCTGCGGCGTTACTCCACGGATTGGGCAACCGGTGGCCCCTACCTCAAATCGCGGACTTTGCCAATCGCATAGGAGCGTTGGTTGCGAGTTCGCCGGGCGCAATCCCATCTTGGACGCTCGAGGACGCCCGCGCCCTCGAGAACAAAAACCGTCGACTGGAGTCGGCATGAAGATCAATCCAAGCTTGGCGAAGAGCACAGCTGTCGCGGCCTTGGGCGGACTGCTTTTCGGATTTGACACCGCGGTTATCTCAGGCACCACAGGTACACTCACGCAAACTTACAACCTCTCGCCAAAGCTGTTGGGAATCACCGTGGCCAGCGCGATATGGGGGACGGTGGTGGGAGCAATGCTGGCTGGCATTCCCGGCGAGCGTTTCGGTCGACGTGACAGTTTGCGGGGGATGGCGATTTTATATTTACTCTCTGGCGTAGGTTGTGCCTTCGCATGGAGTTGGGGATCGCTGGTCTTGTTCCGCTTCATCGGCGGACTTGGGATCGGCGGCTCGTCGGTGTTGGGCCCAATGTACATCGCCGAGCTAGCGCCGGCAAAACTTCGTGGGCGATTGGTAGGACTATTTCAATTCAACGTGGTGTTTGGCATTCTTCTGGCCTATTTCTCAAACTACCTGATCGGACTCTTGCACTTTGGAGTAGCAGAGTGGCGCTGGGAGTTCGGAGTGACAGCGTTCCCCGCGACCCTCTTCTTTGTCCTGTTGTTTACGATCCCGAGAAGCCCGCGCTGGTTGGTAAAGAAAGGACGCGTGGACGAAGCGAGAGACGTACTTCGGATTACCGGGGACGAGAATTACGAACACGACCTGCAAGCCATCGTCGACTCCATCGATGTTGAACAAAAGCAAATAGCGGAGCGTTTATTCTCGCGAAAATATCTGTTCCCGATTTTCCTGGCGGTCAGCATCGGCATGTTCAACCAGCTTTCCGGCATAAACGCGATTCTCTATTACCTGAACGATATCTTCGCTCAAGCCGGTTTCACTAAAATTTCGGGTAACCTTCAGGCGGTGGCGGTGGGCGCCACTAACCTGGTTTTCACCATGCTTGCGATGTCGGTGATTGATCGCATTGGAAGGAAGACACTGCTGCTAGTCGGTTCAGTGGGCACTGCCGCGTGCCTCGCTGGAGTGTCCATCATCTTCTTCACGCAGCATCATCAAAGTATCTTGATATGGCTGCTGGTCGGATACATCGCCTTCTTTGCCTTCTCGCAAGGCGCCGTCATCTGGGTCTACATCTCTGAAGTATTTCCCAACAGTGTGCGCGCCAAGGGGCAGAGCCTGGGAAGTTTTTCCCACTGGTTCATGAATGCTCTGATCTCCGCCATATTTCCGCTGATGGCGGCCTCGTCCGGCGCTTACCCGTTTGTTTTTTTCTCGATCATGATGGTTGTGCAGTTTTTCGTAGTGTTATTCGTTTATCCGGAAACGAAAGGTTTCACCCTGGAAGAGATGCAGAAAGAACTGCGCATCGCATGATTGAGGGCGCGTTGGAGCTCTGAGATGAGATCGGTTTATTGTCGATTCATTCGCAGTCTTGGTCTGGTTGCAGTTCTTCTATTCTCCGCATTCTTAGCGCTGCCTCTCAAAGCGGCCGAACCTGCCTCCCGAGAGCTGAATAAGGGCTGGCAATTTCGCGCCGTCGGAAAAACGGATAAGACTGACATCAGTGCATGGCATCCTGCCGAGGTTCCAGGCGTCGTGCACACTGACCTGCTACGCAATCATCTGATTCCGGATCCCTATGATCGCGATAACGAGTTTCGCCTGCAGTGGATTGGCCTGACCGACTGGGAATATCAAACTACATTTCAAGTCGAAGCGCAGGAACTCCGGCACGATCACGCTGATCTTGTCTTCGACGGTTTAGATACCTTCGCCGACGTCTATCTCAATGACCACGAGATTCTGCACGGCGACAACATGTTCCGCCGTTGGCGCGTTCCCGCCAAAGCGCTGCTGAGGCCTGGCGCCAACACACTACGCATCGTCTTTCACTCGGCTGTCGAAAAGATGCTTCCCTACGTGAAGTCGCTACCCTATGTTTTGCCCTCGATTTCGACGCACAACTACGGGAACGAAGAGAATCTGGCCACCGCCCCCTACACGCGCAAGGCTCCGTATCAATACGGCTGGGACTGGGGTCCGAGATTTCTTACGGAAGGAATCTGGCAGCCCGTCCGACTTGAGACGTGGGACGCGCTGAGAATTGAGAACCTTCACATCCACCAGCAGAAGGTTGTCACGGACATGGCCAGCGTCACCGCCGAGTTGGAGATCGAAGCCAATCGGCCGATGACTGCCACTCTCACCATGGCTCATGATGATATGTCCTCGGCTCAGTTGTCGGACGGAAGCCAGGAATTGCATCTGGATGAGGGGATGAACCAAGTTTCGTTTCCCATCCGTATCGCTAGCCCGAAGCTCTGGTATCCGGTGGGGTATGGGCCTCAGCGCCGCTATCAGTTTTCCGCGTCGATCAAGATTGGCCGGGAACTTGCAGCCAGGGCTTCTGTGAAGACAGGTTTGCGCTCCGTGGAGTTGCGCCGCGCTCCGGATCAATGGGGAAAGAGTTTCGAATTCGTCGTTAACGGCATTGAGGTTTTCAGCAAGGGAGCAGATGTAATCCCTTTCGACAGCTTCCCCAACCGCGTGACCCCCGCGGTGCATCGCAACATTCTCGAAGCCGCGCGTGATGCACACATGAATATGGTGCGCGAGTGGGGAGGTGGTTATTACGAGTCCAATGACTTCTACGATATCTGCGATGAACTCGGGATTATGGTCTGGCAGGAGTTTATGTTTGGCGGAGACATGGTTCCGGGCGACACGCTGTTCCAGGAAAGCGTTCGCAGGGAGGCCGCCGATCAAGTCAAGCGTCTGCGAGATCATCCCAGCGTCGTCGTGTGGTGCGGGAATAACGAGGTCGAAACCGGCTGGTATCACTGGGGCGATCGCCAGGATTTCAAAGAATCGATTTCGCCGGAAATCCGCGATCGTGTCTGGCAGGACTACACCATTCTGTTTGCCGACATCCTCAAGAGCGCGGTCACCCAGTACACCGATCCGGTGCCTTATTGGCCAAGTTCGCCCAGCGCGAACTTCGAGGAAATTCCCGACAACCAGCACAACGGGGACATGCACTACTGGGCTGTGTGGCATCAACAAGCCCCAGCGACCGACTACACGCTCCAGTTTCCGCGCTTCATGACGGAGTACGGATTTCAGTCATTTCCCGAGATGCGCACCATTCACGCGTTTGCCAACCAGCCCGACGACTTCGACATTCGTTCCACCGTGATGCAGGCGCACCAAAAGAACAAGGGCGGGAACGAGCGCATTTTGACGTACATGTTGCGCGAGTACAGCCAGCCTAAGGATTTCGCTTCGTTTGTGTATTTGAGCCAGATACAGCAGGCGGAGATTATCAAGATTGGCGCCGAGCACTTGCGGAGGCAGAGACCACGCACCATGGGTTCCTTGTACTGGCAGTTAAATGACTGCTGGCCCGTCGCCTCATGGGCGAGCATTGATTACTACGGCCGATGGAAGGCTCTGCACTTTTATGCCCGTCGTTTTTACGACGATGTCCTGGTTTCGCCTTTTCTGCACGACGACAAGGTAGACGTGTACGTCGTCTCGGATAAGCTTCAGCCGCTGTCTGGGTTAATCCACGCTCGGCTGCTCGATTTTTCTGGGAACGTCTTGCTCGATCGGAAGAAGAATATTCAAATCCCGGCGCAATCAAGCACGATCTATCTCACCCTTGATAAGGGCGAGCTGCAGGCGAAGGGTGATCTTCATCGAACCTTCCTGGTACTTGAGCTGGAAGTCGACGGAAAGAGAGTTTCGCGGAATCTTCAATTCTTCGACGTCACTCACACTCTCGATCTACCGGTCGCGCCAATTGTCGAAAGCACGGTGAGCAAAACCAGCGGGGACTATGCCGTCACGCTGCAGTCTGCGAAGCTTGCGCGCAACGTCTACTTGTCGTTCGGCGATCTCGATGTCCAGGTTTCCGATAATTACTTTGATCTACTCCCAGGCGAGCCGGTGAAGGTGACACTCAAGTCCCCCGCGACACTCGATGAACTCAGGAACTCTCTGAAAATCATAACTCTTACGCAGGCTTTCAAATAAGGCCCCCTGAGCTGCGAACTTCTTTCTGTCTCATCAGCCGCAACGGCCGATGTCTCCAGTTCCGCAGGCGGCGTATCCGACGAAGGCAAATAGTTCTTGATTGCGCTGAAAACCAGGCGATAACGCTCATTGACCCCGGCCCGCCGAGCGTCCGGGGCATCAGTGTTAATGAGTGCTACCGCAATCTTGCAACAGTAACCGCCCAGTTTTCTGTCTACGTGGCCTTTTACCGCGTACTTCTTAATTGGTTTCCAACCTAAATCTTAAGGAGCGGTTGTTGGGAGTCGCGGATCAGGGTCCTTTGCCTCAATAGATGAAAGATTGAATCTCGGTTACGCCTGCATCAGGACCATCCACGTAGCCAATACGATTGTTGGGATTCAACGCGATGTGTGCGGCGATGACATTGAACGTGTTCGAAAAGCTGAATCCATTCAGCGTCTCCTGCAAGTTGCCCGCGGTGTCGTAGACGTAGATGGTGCTGCCGCTGCTGGAGGAACTTGAATTCGGTTGCGCCACCAGGAATAGTTTATGGATGGGATCGAACTCTACGTCGGCGCCACTAAAGAACTGTTGCCCGTTCGAACCCGGCAACACGACCGTGAATCCGCTCTGGGTCGAGAGAGTGTAGAACTCGACGCTGGCATCGTCTTCGGTGGTGGTGCAGGCTATGCCGTCGGCCGAATCCACGGCGATGCCGTTCACAAATCCGAATCCGATTCCGGTGAACTCGCTGAAGGTGCCCTTCGTCAAGTCCACTAGGCCAATGACGGGACGGCACCCGAAGCATCCGACACCGCCGCCTAACACGGCCGTGTTCGTCGTGGTGTCGAGGGCCATCGGGGGAGGCACGCTGCCAAAGTTGGCGGAGTCGCTGATACTGACGACTGCGCCGAAGGTGTTCGTGCCCACGTTTGACGAGAACACCTGCGAGATAAAGTTTCCGCTGTTATCGAGAGCGAAGACGGCGTTATTCAGCACTCCCTGGTTCCGGCTAACCTCCTCGATCAGGTGATTGTGGTCGATGGGCGGGGTCCAACTGGCGGTGAACTTGTTTCCGCTAAGCGGGTTGACGGTTTTGAAGGTGCGCCTCACATCAAGGAACTTGATGATGTGTTCGTGTTCGATCAAGCCCACACTCGTGCCGCTGACTCCCAAGGTGATGAAGTCGTCGCCGTTCGTGGTCTTCACGAGAACCTTCAGGATCTGTCCGGTTGCCTGGTCGAAGGTTTCGACCGCACCAATGTTTCCGCTGTTGTTGAATTCGCTGAGGATCCCTTCGGTTCCGTTCTGATCGATGTCAAAGCCGAAAATCTGCCCGCCGAACTTGCTCTTGACGATGATGGAACCCGGCCCACTCTGCGTCTGCCCGGAGGCCAACGCACAACATAGCAGCAACGCTGCAAAAATGAACGACGCTCCATTGACCATTTTCCGGATCTGTGAATCGCTCTTCACGCAATTGCTCATGTCAGCCTCCAAACCGGACTTGAACGCCCGCGACACGTGCACCATAGCTCAGGACCGCCAGTTGTTTGTCAGGGGATTGTCAAAATGCCTTGCGCCGTATAGGCAACAACTATGACCGGCGTTTCGCGTCAAAGCATCGTCACCGATTGAAGGGATTATCAGTCACCCTGACCTCCGCAGAGTCTTTTTACGGCCCTACCCAGCCGTCAACGAGTGCTATCGCGATTTTGCAACAACTGTCCGTCTAGCAGGATGTCCCTAAGGATCGCAGGGAATCCGTTCGCTACTGCTCAGCAGCTTCTCCGGCGATGCGAGTGCGGGTTGCGGTTGGGCTCGCATGGTGGCGGCCAAGGAAAATCAACGCTCTCCACGGTATTGTGCTGAAGTTCAAACCCTCGCCTTTTAGCTTCAATTCCACGCTGTGGAGGTCGTTGTCCACGCTACTCACAACGAACGAGCCATTCTGTCCTGAGGCCGCTACGCGGTCGCCAATCTTGGGTATCCGTTTCTTTGCCATGCTCGACCAGTTTCCCACTGGGTGGAGACGACTGTAATGATTCCGTAACAATGTCGGCTCCCAGGCCCGAGTAGACTTTAGCGGCACAAACCAACCAAAGGGTGAAGACTTCGTTATCTTGTGACGGTGGGAGCTTGGTTAGCGAGCAGAGTGCCAGGAATATTCAGCTTCACACATCTGTGGCAGTAGCATTCATATGTGCCATCGCCCGGACTTGCGGTATGGCCGCACTGGTTGCAAATGTACCTGCCGCCCACGTGAGCGACCATTGGACTGAACTCGTGACCTGATACGCAATAACAACATCGCACTGTTGTTTCCATCAGTGATCCTTTGGTAGCGAACTCGTGTGGGGTGATGTCTAAAGCTGAGTTTGCCCGCACCATGCTTCGTTATTGCAAGAACCCCTCACCCCGCCACTAACAAACTCCCTCCCCCGTAGAACCGTTGGGTTAGACCCGAAGCCTCTTAAGCAAAGCCACCGGAAGAACGTGCCTTACGTGTGCGTTCGGAGATAAAGTGTCAAAATCAGGCGATAGCGCTCCTTGAGGGGTTTTGAGCGTAATGGGGATTTTTCGCCAATGGCTGTCATGGACGTACGCGAGCGAAGCACCGTCGGCTAGCGAACAGCAGCACTGTCAGGAACGAGAATCCGAATCCCCATTTCACGCATGCCGGATTAAGTAAACCGCGAAATATTCAGGCGTGATCTTATTCGTGTTACTCGCCGCCTTGGCTGTGATCGCTATCGTTACATCCTGCGTGGTATCAATGGTGCTGGTCGCGCCGACGCCCGGACCGAGAAACGCGTTGGCGTTGCTCCCCGCTGGCTGATACCAAATCTGAACGTCGGTCGCGCCGTTATTGCTCACGTGAACGTCCCATGCTGATGTCCCCGATCCCGTGGAGGTATTCACGGTCCCCGACGTCGCCCCAAAAGCGAAGTTGTAGGCAGTACTCGCGCTTCCAGTGGTGTGCTTGAATGCCGTCTGCACCCAAATCTCATCCGTCGCTCCCAGCGTTCCTCCTGGAAGAATGTAGGAGAACAAGGTCACTGGAGTCCCGTTCACGGTCGTGACGGGCGGAAGAGTCCCCTGTTTGTCTAAGATGATGCAACTCGCGGTCGCCATCGATGAACTCCACGTTTGGCTTCCGCTCGGCAGGTCCGCGTCTTGGATGTTGGTCGCGAGTATTCGCGGACCGCGAATTCCCTGAGCCACGAATTCAAGCGTGCCCCGCGACTTTGCGTGAGCCCGGATTCTAGCACCCTTGACAAGGCCCGCTGGGAGGTCGGGGCTGGCGCTGCGAACGGTGCCAGTGTTCACGAACATAAATGTAACGGCTAGAGTTATCGTCACAACCAAAATCCAGATTTTCGTCGTCCCGCAGTGTTTTGGCGGCATGGTTCCTCCTGTCCTTCTTGGGGTTTTGGGTTGTACCCGCAGCAATGCAAATCGTAGCCCCGCTCGGTAGAAATCTCAATTGTCGCTATCAGGCGTAAGCGCGCAAAAACCCTGCCAAGAATGGTCAATGAGTGTGAAGGGATGTTTCGCCACTTGGGACAATGTCAACTGGGGGGCGGCTCTGAGGCCTTGCCGCCTTAGTCCACGTGCTCTCCTTCTTCAAAATTCGCATCCACAGCTGGAAGCACGTCTCGATCGCCGGCAATCCATACATAAAGGGTTGGCAGGAGGAAGATGCTCATGACTAGATCGGCAATCAATCCACCCACGATGACGATGGCGAATGGGCGTTGCGAATCCGAACCAATCGCATGCGAGAGAGCTGCCGGCAGCAGCCCAAGGGTAGCGACCAGCATGGTCATCATAATCGGGCGCAATCTCAACACGGCGCCTTCCACCGCAGCGTCTTCAATCGAGAAACGCCGGGCCCGAAGCTGGTTAATGTATTCGAGCATGATGACGCCGGTTTGTACGGACACGCCGAAAAGGGCGAGGAAGCCGACTCCCGAGGAAACACTGAAGTTTGTGCCCGTGACCAGAAGCGCAAGCAAGCCGCCGACTCGCGCCATGGCCACGTTCGCCAGAATTAGCAGCGCCCACTTGAACGATTTGAACATGGTGTACAGAATAATGAAGATGATCAGAATCGTGATGGGAAGCACGATCAGAAGCCTCTGGTCAGCTCGCTTCTTGCTTTGGTATTCGCCTTCCCAGTCGATGTGATATCCAGTAGGTAACTGCACTTCCTGCTTCACGTTCTTCATTGCCTCTTCGACGGCGCCGCCTAAGTCCCGCCCGCGAACGCTGTACTTGATGGCGACATAACGTTGATTGCCTTCGCGATAAATCTCCGAACCACCGTCGGCTACATTGATTTTGCAGAGCTGCGCCAACGACACGCGTTCGCCTGACGGGGAGAGCAAACGAATCTTTTCGATCGCATCCTGAGTGTCCCGGTATTGCGGAAGGTAGCGCACGACGAGGTCATATCGCGCCTCGCCTTGCAGTACTTGCGTCAGAGCGTTGCCTCCGACGGCGGTTTGGATCGCGTCCTGAATATCAGACACATTGATCTGGTAACGCGCTGCCTCTGCGCGATCGACAGCTAGATTCAGATTAGGCTGGCCAAGCACGCGGAAGACCCCTAAATCCTCAATCCCTCGTACTCCGCGCATGATGCCAACGATCTGATCAGCCTTGTCCTCGAGTACTTTCAAATCATCGCCATAAACTTTGGTGGCTAACTCGCCCTTCACGCCGCTGACCGCCTCTTCCATGTTGTCTTCAATAGGCTGTGAGAATCCCCAGACCACCCCCGGGATCTTGTCGAGTTCGCGCTGCATCGCCGCGATCAACTCATCTTTGTTTTCGTGGAAGATCGGTCGCCATTGTTCCTTCGGTTTCAGGTCAACGAAAAATTCGGTGTTAAAGAAGCCTGTGGTGTCGGTGCCGTCGTCGGGCCGTCCCACCTGGCTGGTGCACTGCGGAACCTCAGGGAAGGAGCAAAGCACGGTGCGCGCTTGATTCGCAACGCGGATGCCCTCGTCAGGGCCGGTGCTGGGGGCAAGAGTCCCACGGACCCAGAGTGCTCCTTCGTCCAGGTGTGGCAAGAACTCCGACCCAATCGAGTCGCCAAAGGCGAGGTACATCGCGACAAACAGTCCGAGCACACCCACTCCCACGGTAAGCGCACGCCGCCGAATGGCCCAGCGAACTGCATTGCGATAGCGCTGTATGAGGGCCTTCATCACAGGGTTGTCCCACTCTTTCGCTCCCTTGCGAAAAGCGAAGCTCGCCAGCACCGGAGCAATCAGAATGGAGAAGATCAGGGCGCCCAGGAGCGCAAACGCCACAGTCCACGCCATCGGGTGAAAGAGTCTGCCTTCCACCCGCTCCAGCGTGAAAATCGGCAGGTAGGCAGTGATGATGATGGCGATCGCGTAAAAGACCGGCCGCTGAACCTCGTGCGAGGCTTCACTGATGATCTCGCTCGGAGCCTTCGAACCATTGGCAAAGCTCATGTGGCGGACGATGTTTTCGATCATCACCACCGCGCCGTCCACCACCATCCCGAAGTCCAAAGCGCCGAGAGACAGCAGATTCGCCGGTATGTGTCTGAGGTCCAGACAGATGGACGCAAAGAGCAGCGAGAAGGGAATGGTCGCTGCGACAATCAGGGCGCCTCGGACGTTGCCCAGGAACAGAAACAGAATCACCGATACCAAAATCATTCCCTCGGTGAGGTTGTGCAGCACGGTATGCGAGGTGTAGTGAACCAGGTCGCTGCGGTCGATGAAGGGAACAATCTTCACTCCACGCGGCAAGATGTGATCATTCATTTCCTCCACTTTCTTGTGGAGGGCCTGGAGGGCTGTGTCCGCGGGAGCACCCTTTCGCAACAGGACGATTCCCGACACCACGTCGTCGTTATCGACAATCCGTCCATCCTCGCGGTGGATGGCTCTGGCAAACTGCCCAAGCCGAATCTTCGGACCCTGCGAAACAATAGCAATGTCCTGCACCCGAACCGGCGTACCGTTCTTGGTCAGAATAACGGTCTGTTCGATGTCGCGAACACGATGGACCAGTCCGACCGAACGCACGTTGATCTGCTGCAGACCAGACTGGATAAAGCTACCCCCGGCGTTCACATTGTTGTTGGCGAGCTGTTGTTCCACTTGCGCCAGGCTCAGCCCGTAGGAGACAAGCTTGTTGGGATCGACCCGAACCTGGTATTCACGCGTGGGTCCACCGAAGCTGGAAACATCCACGACGTTGGGCACGGCTTTGAGATTTTTCTCGACGACCCAGTCTTCAATGGATTTCAATTCCATCGGGTCGTAGGCGGGGTTCGTACTGCGCAGGGTGAAGAAATAAATCTGCCCGACCGGACTCCAGTCCGTTCCCATTTGCGGCACTACGCCGGGAGGCAAAGTTAGTTGGCTCAGCCGTTCAAGAACCCGTTCCCGGTTCCAGGCGTTGTCGGTGCCGTCGTCGAAGACCAGCTTCAGGTCTGAAAGTCCAAACAGGGAGAACGAACGCAGATGCACCACGCCGGGGATGCCATTCATCACGACCTCTAAGGGAATCGTGACTTGCTGCTCGATCTGTTCTGCCGAGATTCCTGGCCACTGCGTGATGATCTCAACGTAATTGTCGGCAACATCGGGGTAAGCCTCGATGGGCAGGTCATGAAAAGCGACGATGCCCACTGCGAAGAGAAGCAATCCTAGGCCCAGGACCAGCAACCGATTATTTAGCGCGAAATCAACAATTCGACGAATCATTATTGTTCTACGGTGTTCTGCAGTGGAAGAGCATTCAACACCACCTGATCCCCCGGCTTAATTCCAGAAATCACCTCCTGGACGTCGCCCGGAAGCATGCCCCCGGTTGTGATCTCCAGCCGTTTGAAGTACCCATTTCCCAGAGAGGTATAGACCCACTCGCGGTCGTGCAGATGCAAAATGGCAGAAGCTGGAACCGACGCGTGCTCTTCTGGCCGCTTCCCATAGAAAGTGGCCGTGACGAACATTCCGATACGCATAAGCCCGGAGTTAGGAATCTCGATCCGAACCTTGGCCGTGCGAATATTGGGATCGAGAACCGGCATGATGTTGTCGATCCGGCCTTTCAAGAGTTTGTCGGGATAGGCATTCAATCGGATGTCCGCATATTCACCAACGTGCACCGCGTCGAGATCGTTTTCATACACGTCACACACGATCCAGACATAGGAAAGGTCAGAGATCGTGAAGGGGTTAGGCCCTGAGAGTCCCTGTACGCCTGCCGCGTTCGTCACCTGCTGGTCGGTGATCACGCCCGAGATGGGAGCGAATACGTTTACGACAGATGAGGGATGATCCTTATCCACGCCGAGCAGTCTTAGTTGCTCGGTCGCTGCATTAAGATCCACGGTTGCATCCTGCTCGGCGTCTTCGGCGGCTTCGAGAACGCTTTTAGCAATGGCGCCTTTGTCGTACAAGATCTGCTGGCGTTGCAACTGCTGGCGAGCCAACCGCTCGTCATTCACGGCTTTGAGGTAAATCTGATATCCGCTGGAGACATCGTTGCTCTGTACGCGGAGCAGAAGCTGCCCTTTCTTTACGACATCTCCCAATCTGGCTTTAACCTCGACCACGCGTCCTGCTGCCAGCGAGATGGCGGGCACGGCACGGGATACATCCGGCTGAACGACTCCGGTGACATTCAGTGCCGGAGCGGACTTGTGCTCGACCGCTGCCACCAGTGGAAACTGGCTGGGGTGATCCACCCTGAAGTGATTGGCGTCGAGTTCGGACTCGACGACGGGCTTGGGCGGAGCCTCTTTTCTGGGATCGGCCTTGCCTTCGCTACAACCGACCAGTAGCAGGGCCCCGAGTAGGCAAAACGTCGTGAGCGTGGCCAGAATGGCAACTTTGATTCTCATGGAATGACCTCTTTGCCGACGGCCATGTTCAGTTGAGCCGCGGCGGTTAAGTAAGCGCCAACCAAATTCACATAACTGAGTTGCACCGTACGAAAGTCACTTTGCGCATTCAGGAAATCGAGCAAAGATGCTCCGCCCTGTTCATAAGAAAAAAAAACCGTGTCGCGGACATGCACGGATTCCTGTAGGTACTTGGCTCTATAAGGCTTCAACAGAGTCAAGTTGCTTTGTAGCGTGGCATAGCCGGAATCCACATCGCTTAGCACGCCTGCTTCAACCGCATCCCGCAATCTCTCAGTGCGAGCGGTGTCTAGCTGCGTGCGAAGTTTTTCTCCCTGGTTGCGGTCGAAGATGCGAAGGGGGATGTTGACGCTGACGCCAATCGTGTTTGTGCCGAAAGGGTTGTTGGTGGATGAGTTGTGCGTATACCAAGCGCTCAGAGTCGGGTCCGTCGAACCGTTGGCTACTGCCAGCTCGTGATCGGTTTGCGCTTTGCCCACGGCCTCGAGGGCTGCCTTCAAGTCGGGACGTGAGTCGAGGGCCACCTTCCTGAACTCTTCTTGTGGCATGAGACGGTCATTGAAATCGAAGGAGCCATCTACATCGAATTGTTCAATTGGCATTCGATCGTTCAGCAGCGTCAAGAGTTGAATTTTCGAAGTGCGCAGATTGACTTCGGCGACCTGCACATCCGACTCATATTGCACGCGCTGCAGTTCCAATCGCTCGAGGTCGATTTGTGCGAGATCTCCGGCGTTAAAACGATTTTGACTGATGTCGAGAACGTGGTCGTAGTAGGCGAGGTTGTCCGTTGCCAGCTGTAGCACGGCCTTCGCTTGCAGGGTCGAAACAAACGCACTGCGCAAGTTAAAGAGCAAGCCTCTTTCCAAGTCGGCGTGACTCGATTCGGCAATCAGGGTCCCTTTTTGTGCACTCTCCAGCCGCAGCTCGCGCTTATGTCGCCGCTCGTGCAGATAGCTGACACCCGGCGACTCGAAAGTGCCCGCGAGTGGCCGCCAGACCCCGTGATCGGGAGCGATTTGTGTCCCATCGGCCGTCAGGTTGAGACTCGGATTGGGACGCAGGTAGGCCGTAATCTCCTCCGCCTTTGATTCGTCGATATTCAACTTGTCTGCCAGTAGCGTCGGATTCGTTGCTTCGAACTTCTCTCGAATCTGCTGCCATGTGAGAACCTGTTGCGCCCCTGATGTTCGAGCCAGGCATGTAAGAATGGTCATCGCCAGAAAATTCGCAGCTCGCCGAACGGTTGCGCCACCTTTCCCAGGCCGGTTGGCATTCTTCAAATTCAAAGCGACTTCCTCGCATTTCGTAATCTGCGGCCGGCACTTCCCGTCCCAGGACGCTGCCTCCGGCCACCACGCTTCGTCATATGTGTCAAGAACGTGGAGCAGCATACGCACACCAGCGTCAGGTACAAAAGAACGGCAAATAGAGCAACGCCCATCAAAATGTAGTGATTCAGTTGCTCGAAGTTCACTTGCTCGCTCCGGCCGACCCTTGCTCAAGGCTCGCCCGAAGGGGAGACTCAAAGGCACGGCGAAAGGGCGTGGTCTCGCCGTGCCTTGTCCAAGGGCAACTGCTGGAGGCCGCTTGCGCCTGCGCCCTTGAATTCGTCAAGTCGAATCACTACAAGCGATGGCCTAGGTCCGATGCCGGCGACATTCGTCGCCCCACGCGCGGGGCACCCTCCGTAGCAGCCCTGATGCAACTTCGTTTGTGCTTCCAGAGTCTGTGGGCTCAGAGACTCGGCTTATCCGCTCAGGGGTAAGCGAATTCGATCATGCATTCGTTTTAAGGAGTTCCTGCGGAATAGGGAAGCCTATCTCTCGGACCGCCTCATCTATCTTTCCGTCGTCCTCGCACTATCTTTCGACGAGGTTGAGCCTATCTTTTGGCCAGTTGTTGAAACGGGTTGCTCTAGAGCAACATAGTGAAGTCATGATGGACCCGCTCTCCGTCTTTGTTCCTTCGAACCGTGTCAGGTTGCTGGCGGCCGCAGCCATTTTGGTAGCGGCCATCGCTGCCGTGGATTGGATGACCGAGCCTTACATTTCCGTCGGTTTCCTTTATCTCTTTCCGATCATGATTGTGGGTGGCTATTTGTCTCGGAAAAAGATCGTGGTCGTGGCCCTTGTGTGCGCCATTCTGCAGGAAGCATTCAGCAACTTGCCGAAACGCGAAGCAGTTGTCCGGTTACTCTTTAGTTCTGCAGGATTTGTTGGCATCGGTCTTTTTATTTCCGAGGTCACCCGGAACCGGCGCATCGTACTAAGGCATGTAGAAGAACTTGAAGCGGAGGCTAAGCTCCGGCGCGATGCGGAAGAACAGTTGCAGATACTGGTGGAAAGCAGCCCCGCAGCAATCGTCACCATCGATTTAAGCGGACAAATCCTTCTGGCTAACGAGGCGGCTCAGCAGTTGCTTGCCCCAAGCGAGCCAATGCTACAGGGTCAAACGATCAGCGCCTATCTGCCATCCCTTCAGACCGTGTTGCAGACGCAGCCTTCCAGAGTTTTTCGCACGGCGCTGCAATGCATGGGGAAGCGAGGTACGGGAGAGGCATTTCTCGCGGGAATCTGGTTCTCGACGTACACCACCCTTTCGGGTCCGCGTTTGGCGGCGATCATCGTCGATCTCTCGGAGGATCTTCGTAATCGCGAGGATCTCAGCCTCGACAATCTCCTGAAAAACACCAGGATTCTCATGAGCGCTGTGGCTCACGAGATCAGAAACCTCTGCGGCGCGGTGCTGGTGGTTCACAAGAATCTTTCCCGGCTCAGCGTATTGGAAGGCAATGAAGACTTTCAGGCATTGGGAACGCTGGTTCACAGTCTGAAAAAGATATCAGCGCTCGAGCTACGACCTTCTCCACAAAGTGCGGCAGCAGTTGACTTGAGATCTGTCCTCGAAGAGTTGCGTGTGCTCATCGAAGGCGAATACCACGACGCCGAAATGGAGGTGCGATGGCAGATTGAGGAAGCCCTCCCGTTGATATGGGCCGATCGTTATGGCCTCTTGCAAGTGTTCTTGAATCTGGCCAAGAACAGCCAGCGAGCGATGCAGGGTGTCGCGAACCGCCAGCTATCTGTTTGCGCGTTCCACAAAGGAGCCACTGTACAAGTTCAGTTCGAAGACACAGGTCCGGGTGTGCAAACGCCGGAGAACCTGTTCCGTCCCTTCCAATCTGGAGCCAACTCGACCGGTCTCGGACTCTATGTCTCCCGCGCCATCATGCGGAGTTTCGGCGGAGAATTGCTTTTCCAACCTCGTCCTCAAGGCTGTGGCTTCGCCGTGATGGTGCCCACCTTGCCGGGGGGAGAAACGAATGCCTGATTCTGCCCAGCAGACGATCACCATTCTCCTTCTTGACGATCACACTTTGTTCCGCGAAAGCGTGGTTCGACTGTTGAGCAGTGAGCCCGGATTTGAGGTCGTGGCACATTGCGGCTCTGTCGATCAAGCGCTGGCAGTCTTGCGGGAGAAGTCCGTGGATGTGGTTTTGCTCGACTTCGACCTGGGCGAGCGGAATGGCGAGCAATTCTTGCGGCTGGCGAGGGAGCAAGGCTTCTCCAACAAGGTGCTGGTTGTCACCGCCGGAGTCGAGGACGAAAACGCTGCGGAACTGATTCGGAGTGGCGTGTCGGGGATCTTCTTGAAGCATAACTCAGCGTCCTCCCTCACCCAGGGAATACGGGACGTGATGGCAGGGAAAGTGTGGTTCGATCAAGAGCACCTGAACAGTGCCTTAGAGCGCGGGCCTGCGATTCAAACTCACGCACCAGTACAGCGCTTTACCCAGCGTGAAAAACAAGTGCTGTCTTGTGTGTTTGAGGGCCTTGCAAATAAGGAAATCGCCGGCCGGATCGGAGTCTCGGAGAGTTCGGTTAAGGCAACTCTGCAGCAGCTGTTCGCAAAGACGGGCGTCCGCACGCGAAGCCAACTGGTCAGAATCGCCCTCGAACAATATAAAGATCAATTCTAAGAAGTTGGGGTTCCTGCGATGAAACCCTGGGTAAGCTCAATCTACTTTGTCAACGCGCCCGGATTGCGCCCCCAAGATAGCGCGTTTGTAGGCTTGTCCAGCTTTCCACCCCTCGACCGGAATCACGCCGTGAAAAAACGAACCCATACTAGGTACGGATTCTTCTAGGATCGTGGGACCAAATTGATACGCAATCCCTTGGGAAGTTCGATTGCGGTAGCCCGAACAAAACCTTCCAATGCGCCCGAGACGGTTGAAGCCGCGACACCGGATGACGAACCGATCTTCGCTTAAGAACGCCCGAAACCAAAGTGAAAGATCCATTTCTTTGATGAATGGGATCGCCTCCTGAACTACGCTGATCTGACCCATGAGCTTGCTTCCCAGCGAGAACTGCCATTTTTCAGCGGTGAGTTCCGAAAGCGGAGCAAATGCGACTTCACCTGCCGCAATGGCCACGGCATCAAACGAGCCGACGGCTTGATAGAGCTTCCTGACACTTTCGCGGTCCTCGATCTCGACTCGGAAATCGCCCGATTTGCGTCCGACCTTGACTATCTCATGTCCAGCACCCGCTAATGCCTTTTGAACCAGATCGCCGATTTTTCCGTTTGCACCAATCAAAATAATTCTCACAAAAACTCCATTCTCGTTTCTGACCTCAGGACCTATCTATTCGCTTTCACTTTGAGGTGCCAACGCACAACCGATCAAGTTTTCGTTCAAGTTCGTCTGCAGTCTTCAGCTTTGACAGAGTCCGATACGCAAAAACGAAATTGCCAAACCCAAGCATGGCAAGTCTCTGAAAGTTCTGTACGCCGGAACGGAGTCCTCCAACCGTCGTCTTGACTCCGAAGAACCTTTCAAAAAAAACGGATGTCACGCGATCTTTGTTAACCAGCAAAAGCAGTTCATTAAACTGAGCGCAGCCGATTTCGCTTTTTTCGTTCACCAACACCTTCTCAAGCGAACTCCGGTCTTGTGCATTGAGGTCTTTTGCGACCGTGCATGTGAGGTGCTCGATGAGAGAGCAGAACTCGTCTGAATGCATAGGTTGCTTTGGAGGAGGTCGTATTAACGATAGCCTGCGTCAGCAGCACAACTCCATTGGAAATCACTTTGTTCTAGTTTAAGAAAAGATTCCCGATAGGGGAAAAGCACGTTCGAGGACAGAAAGGGACAAACCCCCGAGAACCTACAATCAACGAGGGGGAGAAGACTTAGGACACTTTCAGGACACCTGCGCGAAAACCACAGCGCTGAATCTACGGTCTCGCGTGTGCTTACGTAGCGTGCAACTCATTAACGGTAAAGCAATCTGGCGGAGAGGGGGGGATTCGAACCCCCGGTACAGGTGTTAGCCCGTACAACGGTTTAGCAAATGACCCGTTCTCGCCGCCCTCACTCGTCTTCAATGAACTTAGAGTTCGGATCAGTGGCGCAATTCGGGCCGGAAGCCTCTCATTCGGCAATTATTGTGCTCCGCTTTGTGCTCCACAAGCTATCGCTCGGCGAATGCGTTGCCGTCAGTTCACGGTCAACGAGAAATGAAATGAATGGCTGATCTGGCCTTGGCCGGAACCCGACGTCCCTGTGACAATCAAATCGTAAGTGCCGGAAGGCGTTGGCCCACCGCCTCCAGATCCTCCCGATCCCGATCCACCACCACACGCCGTGAGATTCAAGGCACTGACAATGATCAGGAAAGTGATCCAAAAGTGGCACCTTCTACTACCGCGTTTTCGTCCGGCAGCGCCAACTGGAACGGTCACTAGGAGCATTGTGCTGAGGGCAGCAATCCCCCACATCGCCGACCGAGCCCTCAGGAATGGCCTCGAATATTGAACAGTAGATCTACCCATCGCCGCGCTAGTACTCACAGTGACACTCGCATTCATTGATGCGCTCCCGTTGGGAGTAATGGAACCGGGCGAGACGCTACAGTTCGACCCGGTAGGCGCACCGGAACAACTGAGCGTCACCTTCTGACTGAAGCCATTTAAAGCTGTCACGCTGAGGGAAAAATCTGCTACCTGCCCTGCCGTCACGCTTATCGCCCCCGGTGAACCGGAAAGCGCAAAATCAGGTGCCGTTGTTATCTTGGCGATGTAAGAGCTACCGAAGCCCGTCAGTTGCGCTTGGAACGCATTGACCACTGGAAGATCGGGCGAAGTCGTGTCTCCAACGGCGACTATGTTTTTCGACGGATCAACGTCAATTGCAAACGCAGTCGTATTGCCGTACTGCCCTGCATCTCCTCCGTAGTACGTGGAGAAAAGTAGCTGCGAACCGGTGCTATCTATCTCCGAAATGAAAGTTTCCGTTAGACCTGGGCTGTTGAAAGGCAACACCGGATTTTGCAGCGGAAAATCCGGTGAGAAAGTGTTCCCAGTCACGTAAGCATCCCCAGACCCATCGGTGGCGATCGCAATCCCAATGTCCTCATCGCTCCCTCCAAGGAGCGTCGAGTAGACCAGAGAACTCCCGGAATTGTTGAATTTGGTGATGAAGGCGTCGAGCGTGCCAGGCCCCCCAGTGTTGGTGGGCCGGAAAGATCCGGGCGTCGTTACAAAATTGGTAGCGTAGTACGGTACGTCCCCGGTGACCATAGCCTCATCAGCCGAATCGACAGCGATGCTCATCGCAACTGCGCCATCGAGGTAGCTCGAATAAATCAACGCGCTCCCTGAGGGCTTGAACGCCGACACGAACGACGATTGACAGCCCCCGCTCACATTGACCTGGCAAGTGCCCTCAAAAACACCAGGAGTGGTAATAAGGTCGGTAGATGTAGTTGTGCCAGTGGCATACGCATTTCCGCCGCTGTCCACGGCGACTCCATTGACCATGTCGCCGCCGTTGCCTCCCCAATACGTTGAGAAAATGAGCGATGTACCCGAAGCATCAAACTTCGACACGAATCCGTCCAGTATGCCCCCGTCTGAACCGTGCGTGGGCTGGACCGCGTTGACAATGGGGAACGTCCCAAGACCCACACTACCTCCAACGACTGCTTCTCCAGCGCTGTCGACCGCGAGTCCTCCCGCCTGACTCCCATACCCAAAATAGGTGGAATAGACCAATCCCGATCCATCTGGCGTCAACTTCGATAGGGAAACGCACGGCGTGGTCGCAGCCGATTGGAAGGCATTAGCCAGCGGATAATCTTTCGAGTACGTAGTTCCGATCACGTATGGACTGCCCGCAGAGTCGACGGCAATTGCATACGGATTCTCACCGCCGCTACCGGCGAGAAACGTCGAATAGATCAGCTTCGAACCGTCGGGGCTGAACTTCGCGATGTAATCAACTCCAAAATTACCGGTCAGAGTTCGCTGAAATGCGCCCGGCGTGGTCGGGAAGTCAGGCGAGTTCGTCGAACCTAGCACGTAGATATTTCCGGCAAAATCCGTCTTAACTGCGTTCGCGCTACTCCCGATTTCCCCTCCCAGGTAGGTCCCGAAGCTGATCGCCGGATCAATGATGAGCGTTTGATTGTGATCGTAAGGCGGCAGCTTAAAACCAATGCTTACCAAAGAGCGGTGACGCTTGAGGACAAATCCTCCACCAGGAAGGGATCGGCAATTCGTTTTCGTCGTGGATGGCTGGTCACCGCCGTCGTCGCTCAAAAAGCAGTCATTGCCTTGATAGAGTGCTGGCCTACGGAAAACGACTCCCGAGGATCCGAGCACAAGATCACCGTTAGCATTGATCGCGACTTGCGATGATGCGGGGATACCCTCGACCGAGAAGTGAATGGCGCCAGGATTCGCGTGCGGCGCCACGCGAAGGTCGTATTCCAGGTTCCCGTTTCTTGAGTGATAGACCAGATCAATCCCGCGATAAACTCCTTCGTACCAGACCTGTTCAAATTGCGGCACGCGTGCCCACCATTTCGCGGGATCGCGGCCAATGATGTAGTTACTATACGAACCAAGCTTGCGTTGACCGACTGGCTGTGCGCGATGATTGGAGTCTGCAAGGGCCAGGCGCAAGACGTTAACTTGCTTCGCGCAAGAACCTCCGCTGCCGACTCGATAAGCAGGAACGGTTGGAGAGTCTGCATTACAACGCACGGCATCTGGTCTGATTTGTCGAGGGTCGGGCGTTGCAAGCGGAAACGAAATCTTGAAAAGCGCAGCGTTCCCGGTCAGAAACATCGTATAGCCGTCGCCGCGGAACAAGTACCTGACTTCAGGAGACGATTGACCCACGTTGAGTTCGAACTCTTGATGATGCGCTTGGCCACTGGGAAGCAATTGCGGGTCTGAGTGGTAGCCGTAAGCCAACTGTGCGGTACAAGCAAAGATAAGAAACAGGTGAAGAGTACGTAGACGACAGGCGATTTGCAGCGGAAAATTCATAGAACTTTCAAGGTCCAAAACGCGTCGATTATCTCAAGTCCTGAGTATTCTTGGAATCCTGGAATCTACTAGATGAAAATTTCCAGACATGGAAGGTCCTGCGGGACTAGACTTGTGCGAAACTCCAACTTCGTCGGCTTGGGAAAAGTTCACAGGACCGACTAGCCGGGCGAAAAAGAATGCCGTTTGAAGACGGCTGTTCGCGATCCTAAATTGCACATAGAACATGCGACAAACAATCGCAACTCGGGCTCTTGTGTCCAGGGATACTTGACGCCAAGAGCACTAATACGGCAAGTATTGCTCCCATGGAGCTATCTACCTTTGACCACCGTACGCATCGGAGATATGCTGCAGGCCAAAAACCGATTAGTAACCCCACGGCTATGAACGCTGCGTCGAGAATGAGCTGCACCGAAAAACGGAAAATTAAAGATTGCATGGCCACGAGTAACCTGGCGGTACCCTCTCTGCCTCACAGGTTAATGATGGCCACGCCCGACAGGTGGCTGCAATCCAAAAAGCCAGTAAGCAGTCATGTAGAAGAGAACCTGCTCCAAGAACAACGCTACTAGCAAACAAAACAATCCAAATGAAGTTAGGGTTACCACCACTACGATCGAGTTAACCACAAGCCAGACACACACGAAGAAGATGAATCGGACCGACCGAAATTCTCTTCGGTATTCTTCTTTGACCCAGGCGAGGAAGACTATGGATATCCCACTAAGAAAGATCCACATTGGGCTAACCCGGTGAACTTCGGTTACCGTGAAGGCGCCCACAACCACTACACAAACGAGCAGGGCAGAACCGATCAGAAAGCACAAATCCACAATTCGCTTTGTAAAAGCGTTCCCTTGTGTTTCAGTAGCCAACGTAGTATCTCTTTTGTTCCATGCGAGAATCGTTATTCTTCAAGCACGAATTGAGCTGAATGCATGCGATCTGAATCATTTACATTTGCCTTGATAAGCGGCAATGCCTTCCTTTGCCACTGCATAAGCCAGCGCCCCATCTATGGCTCCAAGCACAACCGCAGGATTCCGGGCCGCGCTAACTGCTGACTGACCCAATGCAGTAACCTGAGTTGCAGCAGCACCCGCTACCCCTGCTGCAGTCGTAAACATGGCCACGTCTTCGGGTGGCGCTTTCATTTGAACTGCGATTTTCGACATCGCGTAGAGGCCCTGACTGACAGAAGCGGCAGTCCCGGGGATGGATGCAACGAGAGGGGCCACGTCATTTCTTGGCATAGTCTTGTACTTTATTGGCTGCACTGAGAAGCGGTTGGGCACTATCCAAAGCAACCCCAATGCAGGAGCCAGGCCCAGTAGGTATTGAGAAGTCTCCAAAGGACGACCGGGTGAAGTTCCAAGTCCAGTTGATGGAACTGGAATCGCCACCAAGCAGCGATACGGACCCACCGGAGCCACCGTTCACAGTAACGGATTGGCCCGGATCATTCGTCACTATAAATCCGTCAGAGTTTGTGCCCCAGACCTGCCCCGTGTCAGCATTCGCGGAAACACTTCCATCCTGAATGGTACCGTTCAGCCATTGCCCACCGTTATCCGCACACTCTTTTTCGGAGCTGTTGTGGTCCAACCCATTCTGGTCGAGACCATCCCCTGCATCGTTCAGATACGCGCAGTCCATTCCCTCAGGGTCAATATACATTAAAGGGTTGTTCAGCACGTAGGCATATCGATTCCAACTCTGAGGGTTCGTGAGATCAACAGCATTCATTCCAGCCGGGTCAGGCTGAACCCAGCGCCCTTGGACTGGGCTATACTCGCGGTACAGAAAATCATACAGTCCCGAAACTGTGTCTTGGTTTTGGCCCGTAAAGTTCAGGTCCGTTGTACCCGAATCGGTGTAATCCTCACCGTAGGGCGCGTAGGCAACGTCAAAGTACTTTGACGTTGGAGTTGCAACCGTCGAAGCAAATCGCGAACTCCCCAGCCAATCAGCATGTCGGTAGTACGCCAACCCTGAGGAGTTGTACACGGCAGATCCTCCGCCTGGAAGGGAGACAAACGCCCTCTGGAGCGTCTGGCCATTCATCAACGCTAGCTTGACACCTGCCGGAGAATACACGACCTGAGTGTACGCCCCGCCCCGGTTCTGTTCCACCATTCGACCCAACGCATCGTAGGTCTGGCTGACGCTGTCGATGGACAACGGATTGCTGTCTGCATCCCAAGTGTAGGTGTGAAAACTATCGTTCTTCAGGTTCCCATCGCTGTCGTAGCTCAAGTTCGGCAGAGACAAAAACCGGTTGGTCGTCTCCACGTATCCGGGCTGAAAGGCAACATTGCCCGTTTTCGTGATATTCCCGAAGGGATCGAAACTGAACGTCTGATTCCAGATCTGAGTCGAATTATACGTACAGCCTGCTCCTGTCAATCTCAGCAAGTCGTCGTATCCATAGCTGCAGTTCTGCGTGTTTGAGCTGTTCCAGTTGTCTACGATGCCCAAGGTGGCCAAAGACGCGTTGTGATTCCACCCAAGGTTCCCGGTGACGGTCGTTCCAGCACTACCCACGGTGTACACATATTGCGTGAGCCGGCCCGTATCGGGATCGTACCCAAAGCTGTCGTAGTCTCCCGTGCCGTACGTCACACTGCTGATCACACCGACTGCGACGTTATCGCCATTGCCAGTGTTGGTATAGGCAACGCCGCTGACCAGGTTCGTGGACCCACCTGTCACCTTAGTGACGCGACCCTCTCCGTCCATACTGTTGTTGGCCCCGAAAGTAAGCGTGGGCAGCCCAGGCAGCCCAGATAGTGTGTTCAAGAGGCCATGCGGCCAGTAGCTCGCGGTCAAGGTGTAGTAGGCACCGGAGTGCGGCGTGGATTCATACACCGCTGCCACTTCGCCTCGCGCAGAGTAGCTGAACACCAGATCAGTCTTCTTGGGACTGCAACCGCCAGTTGGAGGACAAGTGTAAGCCTCAACCATGCGACCCTTCGGATTGCTGATGGTGTAACCGCTGATGGTGGACGCGTCATACACAAAGTATTTCGAATCAGTAGTAGAAGACCCCGGATACGTAACGCTTATCAGCCGGTGCCCCGCATCATAGGAGTAGCAGGTCGTGCTTCCATTGGCGTCAATGCGCTTGACCAGATCACCATTCGACGTTCCGCAAGTACCATCCGCGTCGTAGGTATACATTGTGGTGCCGCTCTCGGGATTTGTTTCCGAAGTCATTCGGCCCAGCATGTCGTAGATGTACTTCCTCGTCTGAGAAGTGCCGCCCTGGGCGCTTTGCGTAACCGTCAACGAGTTGAAGTTGGGCGAAAGATTGTAGGCGTATGTCGTCGAATAACCGGTCTTCGAGACGTACTGTCCACAGGCTCCTCCCGGGTACGAGGTTGTCCCCGCGGTCACCTCGCAAACCGAGGTCAACCGGCCGAGACCGTCGTATTGCAACTGCTTCCGTTTATCACTTTCTCCCGCGGGAGCGATGAGGTCCGTATAGGTATCGTTCTGGGTGTACGTGGTGGTCTTCACAGTAGTATTGCTGCTGTCCATGAAAGACGTCACGCGGCTCATGCCATCGTAAAAAATGCTCGTAGCCGGAGTATTGCAGCATGTTTGATCCAGAGTTCCCACGTAAGGCATCGATTGGTGGGCGAGTCGGCCGTCTGCATCGTACCACTGGATGGTAGTGTCAAAATTCGTCGACCCTGGAGCCTGCCGCTTCTGGGTCAAAAGGGCGCGACCCAAAGAATCCGTGATAGTTACGATATCGACGTTTGAGGTTCCTGCAATCACGGGAAGCACAGATTCAGTCTGGTTCAGGCTTGCATAGGTAAGGGACGTCAAATTCCCCAGCTGATCTTTGGTGCTCTCAGGGCGCCAGAAATAACGGTCAGTAGTGTAGTTCGAGTAGGTGCTCTGATTGTTGGAATCGGTCACTTGCTTCACTACCCCACCGGTACAATTCCACGCATAGGTTACGGACAGAGTGAGAGGCATAGATACTTGTGTGGGCAGGCTATCGTTGCACGCCCCAGCCGTGGTTGTGGTCTGAGCCCCATTCACGTCGGTTGACTGATTTACCAGACCCGTGTCGTAGTGGGTGAACGTCTGAGTCAAATACGTACTTCCCGTCACGTACTTCTTGAGTGTAGTGACGTTTCCTCTGCATGTTTCATTGGACGGCACGCAGGTCACCCCGACGTGCTGTGCGGCGCCCGATGCCACTAGAGTGTTGGCGTCTTCGTCATAGGTATAAGAGGTTTGAGACTGAAGGTTTCCCGCGCTATCCACGACCGTCACAACAGATGGACGGTCAACAATCCCATTGCCCAATGTTGCATAGGAAATGGTAGTCTTCCTCAAGGGAGTCGATCCTCCGAAGTCGTACTCATCTTTTTCCGTCACTTGACCCGTCGCAGTGTTGTAAAACGTATCCACCCGCGAGTTCGACCCGCCGTTTAGAGAACGATAAACGTTAATCTCGTTAAACGCAGTGGCCCCGAGCGAGGAGGCGGTTGGGCAGTTGGATAATGCCGTCCCGTTATAGCAAGTAATGATCGTCTCAAGCGGAGTGCCCGTGGCGGTCCCTGTATAGATCTGTCGCTGGGTCTCAGGACCACCCGCAAAGTTGATCACGGTCTGGTTCTGCAGCGGGTCGGTAACGGTTGTAGTGGAAGAGCCGACTTGATAAAGTCCGTTGATTACGATGTTTTTTCTGGCATATTGCCACTGTCCGTCTGGCGTGGTACGTGTCATGGTCACCGGACTTCCGTCTTGACACACGACTCCGCTATAGGTGTACGAGATTGTTCCTCCCGTCGGAAGATGCACTGAAGAGAGTCGCCCCGTGCTGTTGCCATTGGACAGTAGCTCCCGGTTAAATTGGTAGTACGAGCCGTCAGGGAGGGTTATCTTGTCCAAAATCTGAATTGTCGTTGCCGGGTATTCGTTGACGTTGGCGCATCCGAACGACGACTGGATCGTGTATGACTTGAATGACATCGTATACGAAGCTGAGGCACCGGAAGGGGCGGTATAGGTGTAGCTGATGGGGCTCGGATAAGTGCCAGAAGCCGTGACGGCGTAGGTATTCAGGTTATCGGTGACGCTCGTGAAATGCGTCAGGTTGCCGCTCGGCTGGACCTCGGTCACCTGATTCCCGTTGCTGTCGGTAATAGAACAAGGGCTGCAACCCACGATCCAATTGAAATTTGAATAGGTCACCATCGGTGGGCTGATGACATCGCCGTGCGGAGTAGTCAAAGTTGCCTGAGCGCCATACGACACATTGACGGTTATTGCCGAACCGTCCGACGTTAGGCCTGTTTTTGAGTTTGGATAGCTTCTTAGAAGCAATGTACAGCTCCCACCCCAGCTTGGGTCGATGTTCGAGACCTGAACCCCAACGGTACCAAAAGGGTGAGTTGTTCCCTGTGAGTCCTGAAAGCTGCTGATCGTTTCAATGTAGTACGTAAAAAAATCTCCCAAGCCATCGGTGCACTGCTTCGCCGCTTGGGCAGTGTTATAGAACACAGCGCCAATACCGTTAAGGCCACCACCTGAGAACGGAAAAAACGGCTGCCAGGTGTTGTTGCCACCAACCGAACCGACGCTCCAAACAACCTGGTCGAAGTTTAGAGTGAAAGAGAAAGGGGTTCCACGCCCCGGCCGACTGAAAACCGGAATTGAATAATGAATCGCAAGATTCGACAAGTTGACATTGTCGGGACCGCCAGTGGTCGTGTTGTAGGGAGGAATGCCGAAAAACACCCTCCAGTAGTGGGCAATGGAATATCGTAGATCTGTTCTTATGAGTGAGTTGGCGGAGAGGGGGGGATTCGAACCCCCGGTACAGGTGTTAGCCCGTACAACGGTTTAGCAATTCTGCTCCCGACTCCACTCCCATGCGGATTGAAGCACTTACAGGCTCCCAGCGACCTCTATTTCGGACTAAATATCTCTCATTCGGCAATTCCTGTTCTCAGTTTCGTTCTCACATACAAGTCGGTGACTAACTCTTATCGTCAACTCGCGCTCGGAAGTGTTGCGCGTAGAGACTTTCCCAACCAGCAACATCCCTCAACTCCGCGTCCAACAAGGGTTCCACACGTGGAGAACCAGCGCGGCTATTGACGGCACGATGACGCATGTTAGTTTCTGCGAGATGCCGGGCCGCGCAGAAGTCGATGAGGTGATGAAGGAAGCGGAGATCTCGGAAGGAGGCACGCTGTGATCGACGTTTTCTTACGAGTCGGATTCAAACGGCATGCTAATTCGTCGGGAGGGGCGGCACGAGCGCGTGTAATGTTCCAAGACCTCGGCGTCGAGGAGTTCACTTTCGCCGCGAAGAATGACGTCCAGGCCCTGGAAGTAGCAGCCCAACAAATTGTCGAGCGCGCACGGCAGCGCGGCCAGACGCTTCGCCTGCATGTTTCGAATCGATCGCTCTGGAAGCATGCCGATCTTCGGAAACTCATTCGAGATTGCGGTTCTGAGTTGGCATGGCTCGGGGCCGCAGAGCTTCAGTATCGATTGTCTTTCGGTGCTGGCTCGAACTGTCGACAGCAACGTGGGCTTGATCGCCAACCAGCGCTCAGGCCCATTCAACTCAGCGAGGGAGCGACGAAATGAAATCGATGTTCAAGGACAACATCTACGGGCAGGCGCAGGCGCCCGGCGAAGCCGCGCAAACTCACACGCCGGCGCAGTTTGAGCAGAACGTTCAAAAGACGATGGATCGGGCGCTCGCGTCTCATGCGACAGCAGCTCAGGATTCGGTCGATCTTGCATCGCGATACGACACCGAAATTACGCGACCGACTTCGACCGCTTACTAAGTCGCCGAGCTGATCGAACGGGAACTATAAAAATTATAGCTCGGGCACATGATGCGCCCGACTTTCCAAACGGAGGATCATCAATGCCGCAGTCACACAAGGATTTCACGAAAACCCAGCAGCAAGCCATCTCCACTCTGCTCACAACGGAACAAGGCAGATTGATATATGGCGAAGCGGTCCGCACCTACCAGGACCGTCCGCAAGGATTCACGATTGAAGAACTTTGCGCGCGGCCGTCTTTTCGATTTCACGGTGAGGCGTTTCAGCACTTCCTCGAAAACGCCGCTGAACTGACGGCTCTCGTCGTGGCAGCGCTTCCCGAAGGTGCTGTCATGGTGGTCAGCGATGGAAAGATCAAGCCGAATCCGGATCTGACCGGTTATGTCCTTTCGTCTTCACAAGCAGCCCGCGACCCGGAGCTCAAGGCGCGAATGGCAGCAGCAGCAGCTAAGGCTGGGCAGGTTCTGCAAATCGTCCCGGACACTCCTTCGGATTTTCGACTCACGCGCGAACAGGCACGCGACCTCGCGTTGTATCAGCGCACGAAGGAAGCTGCTGCAAAGGTCGGACAGACGGTTTCCGTCGTCGGGTGAGGGCTGAGCCCAACCCAAACGCCAGCAAACGCGCGTACCGTGTCACAAGGCACCCAGCACACGACTTTCGCGAGAGGTCAGATGGACGATTCACGAGCACCGGCGACTTGGCTGCGACGACACGACGAGAGTTCAAGAGCGTTCGTAGCTTTTTGCCACTTCCGAGACACACCGCTTGAGTCTCGCAGTCTCACGGGCACTGCAGCAGCGATCGGCAAGAGCTTGCGATTGATCGCCGGATGGAGTGCTCGCCACGCATGGCAGCAGCGTGCAGCCGCCTACGATAATCACCTCGACCAGGAGCGCACGAAGCGGGTGATCGCGGGCAGGGCCAAAATGGCGGAGTCACTCGCCAGTGATGCGGTCGAAAGCCGCAAATTGGCAATGCAGATCTTGAGGAAGCATGCTGCGAGCATCGAGAAGAGAAAACGCTTGGTTCCTCTTGGACAAGCTGCTCGCCTGTTGGAAGTTTCCGCTGGTCTGGAAATCGACGTTCGGGGTGGAGGACCTATCGAAGACGACGTGGCCACGATCCACGTGCACATCACCCAACAACCGAGACCTCGCTATGCTGACGAGCAGAGCGACCAGCTCGCGCAGGCCGACATCCGGGACGATGAGCCCGAATCCTAGAAAAGTTTTCTTTGAAAGGCTACAACGACCCTGCACTGAGAGTTCATCAATTTCTGCCCCACTTTGATATTACGACACGTTTCTGGCAGCGCCACTCGTGGACGTTGCCGACGTACCAATCCCCAGCCTAGAATGCAGCAGGGGCTAAAAATGGCAGACGATACTCTGGATTTTCACGGCAAGGCACTGGGTCTACAGGCAGTAGTCTGGAAAATGCCGGCGGATCTTCCGTCGCAGCGTGAAGTCCGAATACAAATTGATAAACTCAGACGGATGGCCGAGGCGTTCGACAAAAAGTTTCCCTGGACACTGACCCTGCAAATGCCGGTCGAAAAACTTCGAAGGAAAAAGGGGCCCGACCTACACCGGCTGGCCCAACAGTCGAAGCGTTTGGACGTGGGCATGGCGAAACTTTGGGAAGAGTGGCTTCGTTCCGAGCTTCCAGACCTTGACTACGGAGCCAGAAAGAAAATCCCCGCGGCGTCGCGAGAGTTCGTTCGCGTCGTGAACAAGAACATTTACGACGGCATTCAGCAACTACGGCTCAGTGCTACCAAGGCTGCTACGAAAGAGGCGGAAGAGGGTCTTAGGGGGATCAAACGGCTTTCGCCGGGCTCCCGCCGAAGCCGGTAGTTTGTTCGAAAGCGACTCTCGAAGTCTTGGAAAATTGGTGCAAATTGCACTCGGGCCGTAAGCGTGGCTTCTGAAAAGCTCGCGATGGATTCTTAAACTCTGGTAACTTCGCTCAACCTTCGTTTAGCTCCTGGAGCATCGCCTGTCGGTCGGGCCATTCCGCTGAATTCATGCAGTTGAGCTGGCCCACTTTTTGCCAGGCAAACTGCTGCAAATCGACCCTCATTTGTCGCTGCTTCTTCCAATTGCTGATCGGGGTGATCCGGACAGAATAACTTCTTGCCGTCGTATGCGAGTTGTTGGACCTGGCGCATCCCACGATTCTACGTCATCCCGTCAGATCGGGTTACTCCGTTAATTTGCGGTGCCGGTTGTCTAGACCGATGCACGTCGCCAGCCCCGCATTAACACTGCACGAAAAGAATACTGAGAACACGTCGAGAACAGCTTTTGCGCGATCCAAACCCAACCTCACTGCTCGACCCTTCGTTGCTCAACTGTCGTTGCAATCGTCTGAGAGCGTGGTGAGGTACTTGACATCGTGGCATGATCCGGTACTATACCCGCTGGCAACCTCACATGAGGTTCCCGCCATCCCGGCAAGACCGGGCAAGAACGCGCTCCGCGTTCCCTGATCGATTGAGTCGGTCGAGGTCGCAAGACTAAACACCTAATGCAGGCTGAGCCTGCTGAAGCTAGCCGAAGTGAGCGGAAGTTCGCTCAGTTCCTATAGGTGCTCGTCGATGCAAAGCTACGACCGCAATCTCTCTCCTCCAAGCCTGACCGTAACAACTCAACAGGCTGCAAAAGTAACGAACCTCTCCGTCTCCACGATCCGCAAATTGATCCGCACAGGCGCGCTGCCATCGATCAAGATCGGAAAGTGCCGTCGCATCTCGATGCGAGCGCTGCAAAGCTTGTGCTCTGAGCCTGAGCCAGCGCCGCTGGATGCCAAATCTCGCGCGGCGGGTGAGCGCGATGGCGACGAGTAACAAGAAAACGCCGTCCGGTCAGGGACGGCGCACGAAGGAAAGGACAACCACCGATGGCGAACATACCCGCCGACCCGTCTGGCCGTCAAGTCGAAAGCGTTTTTTGTCGAGGTTGCGGCGGCGCTCTTCCAGATTCACGAAAAAAATTCCACACTGATTGCCTCGCCGCGGACAAACGGCGTCGTACCCGCGACATCGAGAGCGAGAAGAAGCTCGGGCCATGGCTCAAGCCGTTCGACTGGTGAAATCCTTAGGCTGCAAAAGCTGCGTCGATCATCTTCAGCGAAGTGCCGCTGACCAGGCTGTGAAGTTTCACCAGGCGGCGAAAGTTCAGGCAGAGGGCTCAGCCACCATCCAAGAGCCTCGCCCGCAGGAGCGCGGCTGATGAGCAACATTTTCCGGCACGAGTTCTTCACCGTTCCGATGGAAGTGGTCGATCGGCGTTGGGACCCGAATGGCAGTGCGCTTATCGTCCTGCTTCGCTTATGCGCGGAGGCGAACAGGCACACCGCACCGGCACTGACATTCCCATTGGTTGAGATCGCGCGGCTCACCGAACTCCACAGTGAAACCGTAACGCTGGCTGTGCGCAAGCTCGAAGCCGCTAAGCTTGTAATCCGCGAAGAGCGCAAGGACGCGACCGGCAAGAAATACACCGCCGTCGTGCTCTTGCAGGACGGCCAGCCGGCAACTGCACCCGCTGGCTACTGCGGCGAATACCCCAAACGCCAAACGAAGAGATCGTCCACGATCACTCAGCAACCACCACACGAAAAATCCGTGTCCACTGTCCCTGGACAACACGGAAAATCCGCGCCACGCCACACGGATAATCCGTGCGCACCACACGGAAATTCCGTATGCCCAGCTTTGGAAGCAGTTGAAAGCGCCTTGCTTACGAATCCCGGTCCTTCTGAAAAGACTCTGAAAAAGATCCTTTCTGAGAAGAAGGAAGTACATAGCTTTAAGGGTTTAGAAGAAAGCAGTGTGCCTTCGACGAAAACGACCGTGCTCAAGTCGCCTGGGTGGTCAGAACTGACACCCTACCGCACGCCGAAGAAAATCGCGGCGCCGGACACGCCAACAAAGTTGCCTTTTGAGCATGAGCTATCGACGGCTGACCGGGCGCGAATGGCCCGGCGGTTCCAGAAGAAGACAATGACGTTGCAAACCGGCAGGAGGGAAAGCAACGAGAAAGGAGAGCCTATCGGACCAAAAGAACGCGAAGATCGTCGTTGACGGTTCGCGCCACCGATGTACATTGCGGAGGCCGCATGAACACTACTCTCTCGCAGGGTCAAGAACAGGCGAAGAACAACCCTGCCACTTTTGAAGTTCTGACCGCGGACGAACTGGCGAAGCGCTTGAACGTTCCGGCATCTTGGATTCGCGATCAGGTGCGCAGCCGCGCCGTCGACCCGATTCCACACTTGCGTCTCGGGCGCTATTGCAGATTTCAGTGGCTATCGCCAGAGCTCGCAGCATGGCTCGCTCGAAGAAAAAGTCGAGCCGCGCATTCAGCAATTTGCTAGAGTCCCCCACGGGGCTCGCACGAGCTCAATCTGCGGAGGAGTTGAAACTATGACCTCGGACAGGTGGGAGATTTTGGAGTCTAGAGTCGTCAGGCTTGAAAAGCAGAATCGACGGCTCAGAGCAGGATGCGCGTACTCGCCGGCCTCGCTATCGTTTGCGCTCTAACCTTGGGGATGTCTACGGCTGGGAACACGGTAGAAGCCCAACGATTTGTGCTTAGGAGCGCGAAGGGTGAAGTGCGAGCCGAACTGACCACGCTGGACGGCGACTATCCAAGATTGAGCTTGCTAAGTCCGAACGGAGAGAAGGTGACAGAACTTAGTCCTGTTGGTATTTCAGTCATCGATAAAGCATTACCAGGAAAGCTCCCGCTCGGACATTTCGGCAACACTGGCCTCTACTTTACCGATAAACGAGGACGGGTAGTGATTGAAGTCGGCGGGGCGGCTGTTTCTGGCCTGCAACTTGCGCCCATTCCGGAAATCACTATTTTCAACGAAAAGGGCCAACCCTCTTGGCGCGCGCCGTGAGGATGCGGGAAGGACATCCGCCGAATTGGAAGCTCGGTCCATCGGCGAAAAAAATCGAGCGGGCAGTTCGGCGATTTGCTAGAGTTTCGGGCCACAGGGCAACTGCCCTGCAAGGAGAGTTGACTTGAAAAAAAGAAACGCAGTTCCGATCACGCGAGTCGGATCGTTCTGGGTGATCCGGCCGCGCGTGACTGTGCTCGAAAACGGAGAGCCGCGCACGGTGCAGCGGGCGATCAAGGTCGCGCGTTGCGAAGGCCATTCCAAAACTCCGCCGCGCGAAGTTCTCGACGCTGCAGCCGAAGAGATCCGTCGTCTCAGAGGCGCGCGAAGCTCGCCCCTGCGATCGATGCGTCTGGGAGAGTTCTTCGATGACGATTACATGGATCACGTGAAGGTTGGACTCAAGCCAAGCGTGAGCTATTCGTACCGGTTGCTCTGGGATCGCTACATCTCGGGAAGTCAATTGCCTGGTCTTTGGCTTCGCGATGTGCGCACAAGCCACATCCAGGTAGTGATCGAGGATACGCGTCGCACGTTCTCGGTCTTTTCGCGAACGCTGGCCCGACTGAAACACCTGCTCAGCGGAATATTTCGGTTGGCAATCCAGCGAGACTTGGCTGGCCCGCAGAATCCAGCGCGAGAAGCGCAGCTTCCCCGGGCTCAGTCGAAGAAAGACGAACCGCGGTACAACCAATCGGAGGTCAAAGCGATCCTTCCATTGCTCGACGATCGCTGCGCCACGATTGTTGCCGTCGCGTTTTACGCTGCGTTGAGGGAAGGGAGAGATCGCGGCGCTTCGATGGGAGTGCTACAGACCAGGCGCTTGCGAAGACGAGTTGGGCGCTGAGAGGTCAGGCAATCGGTTTGGCGAGGTCACGTGACCGAACCCAAGACCGACGCTTCGCAGGATGCCGTCCCTGTTATTCCTGCGCTGGCTGAAGCGCTCGACCGGTGGCGCCGAGTCTGCGGGAATCCGGCTTCGGGTTGGATGTTTCAGAACGGAGCTGGGAACCCACTTTCGCTCGACGCACTCGCTTGGAGGACTATCAGGCCCTTGCTGAAGAAGGCGAAGCTACCCTGGTATGGCTGGCATGGATTCCGCAGAGGGCTGGCCACAGCGCTCAACAAGCTCGGAGTTGATGACGGCGTGACCCAGCGGGTGCTTCGGCATTCCGACGTTGCAACTACGCGAGCGTCCTACATCCTGCCAGGAGGCGAGGAACGCGACGCGGCGATGCGGAAACTGGCCGCCTCTATGGACTGTTCTCAACCTGTTCTCGAAAACGGCCAGACCACTGGCTCGGGAAGGCTGAACTAAACTCACTGGAGGGCCTGCAAGTGCTGAAGCTGCAAAGGACTGGCGGAGAGGGGGGGATTCGAACCCCCGGTACAGGTGTTAGCCCGTACAACGGTTTAGCAAACCGCCGCCTTCAGCCACTCGGCCACCTCTCCGGCGGGCAGGGGATTAGTTTATCACTTCTTGACGTCAAGACTGAGCGCAGAAAGCGGCGTCAAGCCCGGCACAATTCGGAGATCATGGTTTCACGGCGGCTGAGGGCCATCCCATCTATGCGTCGCAATAAGATCCAATAGCCCGTCCAAGTCATAATTGCTAGCGCCAGAAAAGTAAAAGCTGCTGGCCAATAGCCGTTGTATTGCGGAACGAAAACAAATACCAGGACGCCAGTGCCAAAAACCGCGATCTGGACCACGAAACTGAGCAGGATTGTGGTCTGCGAGGCGCGTTGTCGTCCGAAAGTCGCGTATTCGATTCGTTTTGGCGAATAAATGGACAGAAGATTTCCGGCGGAGAAATTCACCGGGATAGCGAACAGTATGGCTGCGAGAGTCGCGGTGACGATATCGAGCGTTGGGGGTTTGTACAGGAAGGAGACGGCCGCTCCAACCAGGAACAGTTCGATGGCAAGAACCGTGAAGTGCGCCAGATTTTTCGCGAACACGATTTGCCGGAAGCGCACGGGCAGTGCAAACAGGAACTGAACGCCACCGCCGTCTGCTCCGAAATTGTTGTACACAAGGTTGGTGAGCACTAACAAAGCGTAGGCGGCCCCGGTGGGGAATGCGAAGCTCGGGGCGCGCATGAGAAGGCCGCCGCTCCTATCGCCTGTGCCTCCGAAGCGAAATACTGCGAGCATCACCATCGGCATGATCAACGTAAAAAGCATAGGGCCGCTGCGCGAAAGGTAGAGCAACTCTTTCTCGAACATTGCAGCGGTTCCCGGAGCGAATCCCGGGAGATTCCATCCCAAACGAACGGTCTGCTTTCCGGTTTGACGTTTGGCGCGGGCGGTGGTCTCGCTGAGATTTTCTCCCCGGTATTGGGCACGCAACCTCAAGTTCAACAGCCAAAGAAAGCAGGCGCCGTAAACACCGAGCAGGGCAAGCGAGATTACGGACCGACCGACATTCCGATGAGCGTTAATGATCGCGTCTGCGGCCAATCCAGGTGGCAGGGTATGCTGCAATGGAGAAAGTTGATGGCCAAAGCGCATTACTTCAGGGCGGAGTTTTCTCCGTACCGGTTGATCAGTGGTCCAATCAACTGAAAGCCGATAATTATGAGAAAAAACAAGATTCCGAAGATCTCCCGCGTTCGCCGCTGAGCCAACCAGCGTTCAATCCAGGAGAAAACTGTTCGGGCAAGAACGATATTGATCAGAGCAAATGCGGCCAAGACCAGGGCGATCCACGGGACGGATCGTGGCTCCGCAATCGAGAGGCCGCAAAAGATGCCAAGCAGCCAAAGGCTCCCTAACGCGGTTGCGATATCGAACGCGCCAAAGGCAAGGATGACCAGAAAATACGCGCGATAACCGAGAGGAAATCTCAGAAACACGGAGGAGTCGGTGCTCTCCGTGAAAGCGGTTGCCATTACTGGGAAGAATTGCCAAAACACAAAAATAAACCAGAGCCGGAGAGCGAGCCACTCAGGAGACTCCTGAGTAAAGAAGCTCCAGGCGGCAGCGCCTAAGGCTATCGCGCCTCCGACACCGGCGCCGGTGACCAGCAGGCCTACGAATATGCGCGATACAAGTTCGGCGGTGCCCCGGGTCGTCCGCAAGGAGTGGACGAAGATCTGCCAGCGCAGGCGAGCGATGGCTGCGAGTTGTCCTTTGGTCATGGTCAACCTAGCCATGACAGTTCCTGATCGGCAGGGCGTTCGCCGCCAACGGTACGCAGAAAGATCTGCTCGAGGGTGAGCTTCTCTTCCGTTGAGACGCGCGCCAATGTTGGATCGGAGAGAGACTGGGCCTGCACGCCCGCCCGCAGTTCGTCGAGCGAACCTTGGGCTACGAGTTGTCCATGATCGATGATGGCGACATGGCTGCAGAGGCGTTCGACAATTTCGAGCACGTGCGAGGTCAGGAAGATAGTGGCTCCACGGGCGATCATCCGCTGCAGCATCGTCTTAAGAGTGCCCGCCGCGATGGCATCCACGCCTTCGAAGGGCTCGTCGAGAAATAGCACTTTCGGCCCATGAATTACGGCCGCTGCCAGAGCCAACTTCTTTTGCATGCCGTGAGAATAGTCGGTCACAAGCGTCTTCGGCTGACTGGCGAGATCCATGAATTCCAGCAACTCTCCCGCGCGGCTGGCCGCCATCTCGCGATCGAGCCCGTACATTCTTCCGGCGAAGTTCAGATACTCGGCGCCGGTGAGGCGTCCGAACAGCGCCATGCCTTCCGGCACCACGCCGATTTGGCGTTTAACCTCTACCGGATTGGAGATGAGATCAACGCCCAGAACGTGGATAGAACCGGATGTAGGCGCAAGCAACCCTGTCAACATTTTGATGGTGGTCGACTTCCCTGCCCCGTTGGGGCCGAGAAATCCAAAGAATTGGCCGGGAGCGACTGTCAGATTGATGTCTTTGACCGCCACCAATTCGCCGAAACAGCGGGTGAGTCGTTCAGTGGAGATGGCGGGAACATCCATGAAGAAATTGACTCTAGCACATTAGCCGAGACTGAGGGTCAGGCAGTGCTTCGCTTAAGTCGAGGAAATCGCGCTCGAGCGGAGGCAGCGATTTCGACACGATTTCGTCCTGCCTGTTTTGCGCGGTACAGGGCCTTGTCAGCGGCGCGGATGACGTCTTCCACAACTGCAGTGCGTGCTGTCGGTTCTGCGACGCCGATGCTTACCGTCACCGATAGGTCCATGGTCAGCTCTTCGGCAACAGCCAGCTCGCGAATGCGGGATCCTTTGGAGCGTGACGTTCGACGATCGGGTCCGCGGGGTAGACGGCGGCGATCCTGGCCTCCGCGCACATGAAATGTCGCACTCTCCACCGCCGCGCGAACCTTCTCGAGGTGAGGCAGGGTTTCTCTCATAGCAAGCTTGGGAAAGACGATGGAGAATTCTTCTCCGCCGACGCGGAAGGCTTGCCCGCCTCCAGAAACGCGAGACAGACGGGAGGCAACCATGCGCAGGACTTCGTCGCCGGTCTCGTGTCCGTGAGTGTCGTTAAACCGCTTGAAGTGATCGATGTCCACGACGGCGATCGAGTAAGGCTCTTCGAGGCTCAGCAGAGCTTCGTTGAAAGCGCGGCGTCCGGGAAGCGTGGTCAATTCATCGTGGTAAGCCAGGACATAGGAGTTCTCGATAATTGAACTCACGAGAACTAATCCGGCGGTCGCAAAGTAGGCAGTGGCCGAGCGACCCGTACCGCCAGCAGCGACGGCAAGAAAGGCAGCCACCAAGGACCAGAGTAGTCCGCTCTCGAGCGGTTTGCGGTAAAGGAGCGCGCGCAACACCAAAACAACGAACGCTGTCGCGAACACGAGCGTGGCGAATGGGGGGACGGTGGTCCAATGAAATGAGGAATGCTCAGTAAAGCCGGGATGAAGCAGGGCGGGACTGGCAACCTGGCTCGGGCGGCACAGAATCGCCACAAAGACCGATTCGAGGAACAAAATGCACAACTTAGGGGCGATCGAAGGGACGGTGAAGCCGCGCTCCCGGGTGAACGCAATAATAAGGATATTAATGGGCAAAAGGACAGCAATTGCCTCAAGCGCGACGCGGGTTGGCGCAATCGTGTGGCCGGTCCCAGCGGAGAAAAATGCCAGGGCGCGGTGGGAGAGAAGCAGGAATATCAGAGCTAACAAGACGCGGCTGGAGCGAAAACGCAGGGCAAGCAGAATCCCTGCTCCGAAAACCGCGAAGTAATAGTAATCGACCCCCGCTGCGGAAACAGACGCGAAAATGCCGCTGATCAGCACGACTGCGGCGAGCAGCAGTATGCCCCCAGGAACAACCAGAGACTTCAGGGTTCCCCGGCTCCAAAGATCCACGGAGTCCTTCCAGCGGCCAAAAAACGATTCCCAAGATTATCGCTCTATCGATGGAGATCAGTGAGTGGCTGTATGGGTTCCCGGAGCCCGGTTCCTAATCCCGAGTTCCATCCCGTAGCGGGAAATAGCGCCCTTCGTGCAAGCGGTAATCCGTTCCGATTACTCACGCGCTGCCTAGAATCGGAATTGTCAGATTAGAGGAATCTCATGCGCATCCTGATCGCGGAAGATGACGGGCCTCTCGCAAGCTTCGTGAAAAAAGGGCTGGAATCCGAACACTATGCAGTCGATATCTCAGCCGATGGAGAACAAGCGCGGGCGATGGCGGCGGAGTTTGACTACGACCTGGTCGTTCGAGATCTGAACATGCCGCGACTAGATGGTATTTCGATCCTGCGCAGCGTAAGGACTCGCAAATCCAGTATGCCGGTGCTGATCCTTACGGCGAGAAGCAAGGTGGAAGACCGCGTCCAATGCCTGGACATGGGGGCGGACGACTATCTGATGAAGCCGTTTTCGTTTTCGGAGTTATCGGCACGCATACGGGCGTTATTGAGGAGGAGCCACCTTCCCGCCGAATCGGTGTTGGCGGTCGACGATTTGAAGCTAGATCGAGTGGAGCGGCGCGTGGAACGGGCGGGGCGCAGGATCGAGTTGACTTCGAAAGAATTCTCTCTGCTGGAATATCTGATGCGCAACGCGGGGCGCCGAATTACCCGGGCGATGATCATTGAGCATGTCTGGAACCTGTCCTTCGATACTTGCACCAACGTCGTAGATGTCTATGTGAATTATTCCACGGCCCAGGTCGATCATCGGAAGGTGGGCAAGCTGGCGATGGCGATTCAGGTGGCATTCCAGGAACTCGGAGTCTTCCCCGCTTCGACCACCCAGATTCCCGTCGACACCCAGGATCCGATGCCGTTCAACTCCGTGCAAGCGATCGAAAACGCAAAACGAGCTGCAGCCTTGGCGAAGATGGTGCCGCCTTCTCAGGGAGTCCTTTCAGGAGCGGAGAATGGCGACCTAACCGCTTTGCGCCACGAGTTGGAGCAAGCTCTGGCGCCGGAAATCGCGCGCCAGGAAGTTGCCCTGCGCACGGAGCCCGACGGCCTGGTAGTCAGCTTGCGGGAGATTGGTTTCTTTGACAGTGGCTCGGCAGAGATCAAAGCCGATTCGCTCACCGCGTTCAGCCGGATGGCGAACCTGCTGGAGCAAAAGGAATATCGCATCCGGATCGAGGGTCACACCGACAACGTTCCTATCCATAATCAGAAGTTTGCCGATAACTGGGAATTGTCGACAGCGCGCGCCACGCAGATGATTCACCTGCTGATTGCGAAATACAACTTCCCCGCTGACCGGCTTTCCGCGGCTGGGTATGCCGAGTTCCATCCCGTGTCCGACAACCAAAATGACGCGGGTCGTGCTAAGAACCGGCGCTTGGATGTGGTGATTCTGGGAAAGCAGCCTTCTCGGTTAACTCGCCCGATTGCTTCTTCTGGCGGGGACCGCGGATCCTTCTTCTCCTGCAGAAACTCACCCTTAGATCTGGCGATTTCATAAAGTTCCAGAGCGCTGGGACCGATGAAGTCATTATTCGAGCCGGAGTCGTTGTTCCAAGACCGCTTCCGGCCGCATTCGTGACAAGCATTGAAAGCGCCCGTCTCGAGGGAATCGCAGGATGACGACTACGACCGCAGCATTGGCCCCACCCGCCGGTCCTCCCGATGCTCAATTGGTTCGCATCCGGGATCTCGTCTACCAGGTGGCTGGCATATTTCAACCCGACAACAAGTTAAAGATGATGGAAGATCGCTGCGGCAGACGCATGCAAGCGCTCGGTGTGAAGACCCTGCGTGATTATTACGACTGCCTCACCATCAAGCCGATACGACAGGCGGAACTGATTAGCCTGCTGAATGAGATTACGATCGGAGAAACCTGTTTTTTTCGCAATGTTCCTCAACTGGACGCGGTCCGCAATGTCGTAATTCCTCACATTCTCGAGGCTCGCTCGAAGATTCCTGTAAAAAATCTCCGCATCTGGAGCGCCGGTTGTTCAACTGGAGAAGAAGCCTACACGCTGAGCATGATTCTGCTTGAGGAAACCGCCGCGAGGCTCAAGGGATGGAATTTCGAAATCATGGCGACCGATCTCAACGAGCGATCGTTGGCTCACTGCAAGCTAGGTGTCTACGGGAAGTACAGCACGCGCAACCTTACCGCCTATTTTCGGCAGAAATATTTCGCCGTGAAGGGCGAAGATCTGGAAGTGAGCCAGGAAGTGAAGGCCCATGTCAATTTCAGCCGCCTCAACCTGTTCGACGATGGCCGCATGGCTTTCATGAAAGGGCTCGATCTGGTGATGTGCGCGAACGTCCTTATTTATTTCGACGCGGCTTCCAAGCGGCGAGTGATCCAGCATTTCTATAGCAATCTACTAGGACACGGATACCTCTTCTTGGGCCATGCCGAATCGCTGTACGGAATTAGCGAAGATTTCAAACTCGTGCACTTCCCCTCCGCCACCGCCTACATCAAGGCGGAAAAGCGGCAAACGATGCCCAAGGTGACTTTATGAGCTGCCAACCCAGAGAGATATTGTTAACGAAGCTGGAAGGGCTCGATCGCATGCCGAGCATCCCAGTGGTGCTCACACCGTTGCTGAATTATCTTGAACAGCCAATCGAGAGCCTGAAAATTCAACGGGTGGTCGATCTCATCTCTCAAGATAAGTCGCTGGCGGCGCAATGTCTGCACATGGTGAATTCCCCGCTCTATGGCCGGTACGCCGGGGTCGGAAGCGTCCGTGATGCGGTCGTCGCGCTCGGCATGCAGCGCATGCGGGACATCGCGGTCTCCTGCTCAGTGCTTAAGTTGTTCCCCGGTGACCAGGACCAGATCGACCCGATTGTTTTTTGGGAGCACTCGATGGGCTGCGCTTTGGTTTGCCGCCACTTCGCGCAGAAAATCGGCTTCCCCGACGCAGGGAAAGCCCATCTCGCAGGGCTGCTGCATGATCTTGGCATTCTGGTCAATTTGTGGATCCTTCCCAAAGAGTTTGGAGCGGCGATCGAACTAGCGCGCGCGGAAGGCGTTCCTTTGCACGAAGCCGAGTTCAGAACCCTGGGACTAACGCACTGCGAAAGCGGCGAATTGATCGCCGAACGCTGGGGGCTCACGGCCGATCTTGCGGCTACAGTCCGTTATCATCATGAACCGCAGAATGCGCCACAGCAGTATCGATCGCTACTAGCTCTGGTTTCACTCAGTGACTTGCTCTGCCGAATGGAGAACATTGGCCATGGCTATTCAGAAGAACGGCAAGTTGACTTTGTGGAAGAGCCTGCGTTCGCGCTTCTACTCAAGGAATGCCCGGCGCTTGAAACTTTTGATTGGGCGCGTTTCACCTTTGAGTTGGAGTCTTACCTCGACGAAGTTCAGCGGCTTGTGAATCAGCTTTATCGAACTCAGTAAGGCGATGTAGACATTTCTCGCAGACTGAGAACCTGCTTCACTTTTCGAATAAGCATCTCGGCGGAAAAAGGTTTGGCTAGATAAAAGAACGTAGACTGTTCATGAGCGCCGTTCGCAATCATTCTCTCGGGATATCCCGAGATCAAAATCGTTTGAAACCATCCTCCGGCAACCTGCAATCTTTGCGCCAGGTTCGGTCCACGATCATCCGGCAACACGACGTCGGCGATAAGAAGTTTGATGTCCGCGAGGTGTCGCTCAAAAAGTTGCAGCGCTTCCGCGGCACTCGCCGCCTTCCACACTCGGTAGCCGGCCGACCTGAGAACTTCACCCGCCACTTCGCGCACCAGGCGCTCATCTTCCACCAGAAGAATAGCTTGATCCGATTCAGAAAAAGCGGGTGACGGCGAGAGGCTCGCATCCCCAGTGTCAATCAGTTCTCGGCAATCCATTGGCTGCTCCCTTAGAGACCATTGCACCCACGATGCCACCTCACGCTAGTGAGCTTGTTTCTTTGGAGACAATCACTTCGAGCGAGAGGAGATGTGGACAATCCTGCAGCCGCCGAGACGAAGAATCAGTTCGGGAAGAAACCATGAAGAAATGCGGGAAGAATTCCGGAATCGGGTCGGCACGGCTACTTTAGACGCGCAAGCAATGTCTGCCCGGGATCCAGTACGACCCTTCGTGCCCCCGAGGGCGCATTCAGGCGGAAAGGCGTCTCTGGTCCTTCAGCGAACACGCGCCCCAAGAACACACTCCGTCCGTCGACGAAGGCAAACACAGGTACCGCCGTCACCAGATCTTTGGGAGCGGATTTTTGCAAAATGGTTCCACTTACCACTGTGGTCTGGCCCTTGTCGAGATACTTGACCGCCTGCACTTCGAAGTGTGGGACAGCGGTGCCGCTGATCCATCCCTCATAAAACCAATCGAGAGATTTGTGCCCTTCATAACGCAGCGACGGAGGTAGTTCCTCGGAAAACACATCGAGCAGTTCCCGCGTCGTGATGGACTTGCCCTGATAACGATCTCTAACCTCTTTCAGCACGCGAAAAATGGGCTCTGTCGACGAATCGTGGGTGCCGGCATTTGTAGACTTCTGGCCGTCACGCAGCATGCAACGCAGCATATGGATCAGCCACGTGCCCCGGCCATAACTGATCTCATCGTATCCGTTCGGAAACCGGGAATTGGAGAGCCTGCTACCCAGTGTGACCGGCCCCGCTTCGAGCGCCGCGACACCATCCTTGTCTTTCCGGACAAGATCGTTGCGATACTTGTCCATCACCAGGCGAAATTTCGCGGGGTCCTGCGACTCAAGCATCATCAGCGCACTGTAATTAGCGAGCGCTTCTACCAGCCATTGATCGCGATAGCCGCTCCACACCACTAGATCTCCCCACCACTGGTGAGCAGTTTCATGCGTCACCACCGTCTGACTTAAGACCGCATCCACGTCCGTCATGTGAAGTTGCGCCTGTTCCTGCGGCGTAAGAAACGAGAGACTCGAGAGAAAGATCAACCCCGGCCAACCTTGGCTGAGATCCCCTGGCATCTGCGTGAGCGCCAGATGACTGTATGGGTAGGGGCCAAAGTGTTGACCGAAAAAATCAATCGCTTGCGCCGCACGATCGGCCAATGGTTGCGCATTTTTTACCGGCGAGGGTGGCGGCGGGGCGGTCAGAATGACGGTTTGGTGATGGTGGGAAGGATTTGGAATATCGGGAAGGGTTACTTCCGCTTGCGCCTGTGCCTGCGGGAACGTGCGCTCCACACTCGAGGCCGCGTAAGTGTCCACGCTAATTTCACCGGCGCGCGCGGTCGCGCGCGAATACTTGCCGAGATTGAAGCCTGCTAAAGGAATAGGCCGCTCTGAGACCCAGCGGCTCGATTGAAGCACGTCCACCGGTTTAACGGATGAATCTTCCGTGCGTTTTCCAGTGGCGAGCAATGTCCAGCCCGGCGGATAGTGGAATTCCAGATCGAAATCGGCCATCGCGAGGCCGCGATTGGGATACCACGTGCCCCGGGCGCCCACGTACAGCAACCCGCCTCCGGCTTCGGAAAGGACCTCGCCCCCGTACACGAAGTGCAGCTGTATCTTCTGTCCGGTGCGCAATGGCTGCGGAAAGACAATGGCGACAAGATCGTTGCCCCGGCGCGCCAGCTGCGTTCCTTCGATCGCCTGATTATGAATAAACTCAACCGGCTGCCCGTCGGCCTCGAGTGTCTTGATTTGCAGGAAACGCGAGAGCTCGAATAGCGCCGCTCTTTGCCCACCTTGCCGCACTTCCATCTGCAGAGTCGCATCGGCGTTCAGAGTAGTCGGTGGCGCAACCTCTGCGCGTATCTTGTATTGCGACACAGCGACTGTGTCGGTCTTGCCTTCCTCCGCTGTGATGCCATTGACGGTGCGATGCGCTCCAGGATGCGGCAGGGAGAACGACGTCCAGACATCGTAGAAGTTCGAGCCATAGGCTGTTTTTAGTTGTCCAGCCCAAATCTGTTCGGCGGCGGCTGCGTCGAAATAGAGGTCGAAAGTTCCCAGTTTTCTGCCCTGCAAGCGCGCATGCAAGATGCGATCGTCGCTGGGCGATTCCTGGGCTTTCACGTCTGGTTGAGTGCCTTCAGAGGTTGGCAACAATCTACTAAACCCCAGAAGGAGGCGAAGCGAATCGCCAGCCGCCAGATTCTTCGCAGTCGGGTTCCATTGCGAAACGAAGTCTTGAGCGTTATCGGCGGGACGCAGGGTCGGTTGCAGCTCGTTGAAGGTGTCGTCGTTAAAACGGAAGTAGCCGCTGACAAAGCGTTCTTCCAGAATCGCGGCGCCGGTAAATAACGCCATGGACGACCGTTCAGCCTGATCCGGCGGTACTAACAACACTTCTCCGTCGCCCTCAAAGAAGGCTCCGGTGACGCGGCCCACTACATCCTCGGTGAAGGCAATCGTTCCGGCGTCGAGGCTGATCTGAATTGCGCCGCGATTGAACTGCGTGCCGCGAACCTCATAGACGCGAGCCGGGTCGAGGCCGACGTTCCCTAGCTGGTCATACAGCGCCTCGGCGTTGATCGTACCCGCACTGAGGATTGCGGCGGACCCAAAGATCATCCATACCCAGACGAGCAACTTCGTTACCTTGGTCACCTACGGAGTCCTCTCCCTGGTTGCTAGAATGCGCTTAAATGCGGGCATCTGTCATCTTTCTATTGGCCCTGGTCCTCGCCGCGGTTTGCTCGCCGGCCGAGGTAATCCATCTCAAAAACGGACGCACCATCTGGGCCGATCACGTCCGCGACAATGGTGTTCACCTTGAATACGATGTCGGCGACGACTCGTACGCCATCCTCAAGACTTCAGTGGATCGAGTGGACGCAGGCGGCGTCAGGCCGGTATATGCCTCAGAAGCTGGCGGAGGCGGCACCAAGGACATTCCAGAGTTCGCTCCGACTGACAACCTCAAGAACGACCCCGCGCTGGCCGACAAAATCATTCATGACGAAAAAGTGGACTACGACGCGCTCTCTGCGTTTGAACAACAGGGTAACGCCCGCCAAACAGCTGCTGGATATTTTCTGGCCGGCAAATTCGAGTTTGACCGCGGGAATTTCAGCAAGGCCAAAAGCAACTTCGAAACGGCCATTCGCTTCGACGGACAGAATCCTACGATTCTGAATTACTACGCGGCATTGCTGGTTCGCACCGGCAATCCTGCGGAGGCTTTACCGTATGCGGAACGCGCGGTTCGCATTGCACCCGAGTCTCCGGACGCTTTGGCTGTTCTCGGCTACGCACAGTTCGCCGCCGATCATAATAAGGATGCGATTCAAAGCTGGAAGAAGTCGCTCGCGCTTCGTCCTGATGCGACGCTCCTGCAGTACCTTGCCAAAGCAGAACGGGAGGCCAAGGCCGAAGCTGACTATTCGGAGCGCGAGACCAGTCACTTCACTTTGCGGTATAAGGGCAAGCAGACCTCCGAAGAATTGCGTCGCAGCATAGTCGACACCCTGGAATCAGAATACGACGATCTGGTCCGCGAGTTTGGAGTCTCTCCGCACGCCAGCATTCCTGTGATCCTTTATACAGGGCAGACGTTTTTTGATGTAACGCAGGCTCCATCGTGGAGTGGAGCAGTCAACGATGGCAAATTGCGCATACCGGTGGAAGGCCTGAACTCGGTCACGCCGGAATTAGCGCGTGTGTTGAAACATGAACTGGCCCATTCGTTTATCAATCAACTTTCTGGAGGACGTTGTCCGCAGTGGCTGCACGAGGGGATCGCACAGGCCATGGAACCAAAGTCCCTTTCGTCTCACGGACAGCGTCTTGCACAACTGTTTCGCGACCAGCATCAAATCCCCTTTAACGCCCTCGAAGGAAGTTTCATGCGCTTCTCTCCCATCGAAGCGGTGCTGGCCTACGACGAATCGCTGGCCGCAGTGGACTACATCAATGACACATACGGCATGAGCGATCTCATGCGTGTGTTGGCACGTCTGAATGAGGGGAGTTCTACCGAGGCTGCTCTGCGGAACACCATTCACTCCGATTACGGGCAACTTGAGAGCGAAGTCGCCAAATACTTGGCTAGCAAATACGGCAACTAGTTTCCCGAGCATTCGGCTGAAATCCTCTGGCTCGACGGGAATTTGTGTGCTAAGGTCGCGCTCGGCATCGGGCATGCCTTCTTTTTTCAAAAGCGGCAAACGTTCCCTCCAGCTGCAGGAGCCGGTCCACTCGGAGGTTCCGGATGTCAGAGACGCGGGGCTGTCGGCGATTTATTATGGCCAGCGCGTAGCGGGAGACTTCTATGACTTTACCCGGGTCAGCCCGAACCGCGTCGTATTCGGATTGCTCGATGTCGCCGGACGCCACGAACAGACTCGATCGATCGCAGCCATAGTGCAGCAAACCTTTCGCGAGCAGGCTCCTCGTCTTTTCGACAAGGAAGAACTGAACGAAGCGCACGCCATGATCGAGCTTTGCTTGATGATGAACAGGGCGATTCTGGGAGCCGCCGACGGCGGAGTTCTTTCTTGCCCCGCGCTGGCCGCGTGCTACAACGAAGATATCGGCACAGTCTGCTACTTCAATGCCGGACACACGCCCGCACTTTTGCGTCACACCGGCGGCGTCACCGAACTCGGCGCCACCGGCTTGCCTCTCGGCCTGTTTTCCCACGTCACTTGCGACGCTCCCACCGTTGCAGTGGAATCGTCTGGCGCGCTCGTGATGATCTCGAGAGGAATGGTCGAAGCATCGTTCAAGGGCGACGAATACGGAATGCACCGCGCGAAGCAGGCACTGGCGACTTCGACCGCAGGCAGCGCCAAGGAGATATGCGTGGCCATGCTTGATGATGTCAAGCGGTTCATGAGGACACCCCCCACGCACAACGACGTCACGGTTTTGTCTCTGCTGCGCGCGTGCTCGGCCTAGCGCTTGCCCTTCCCTTTTTGCACGGGCGCACTCGACGCCGCCATCCCCGCACTGGGCGCTAATTCTTCGGCGGTCACGAAGATCGGTTCAATATCGGTAGGAATCTCTTTCAAGCCATCCAAAGCGCTCTTCACGTTGGGACGAATGACTCCCAATTCATCCAGCATTTTCTTGGCGGCGTTGTAATCTCCCTGAGCTTCGATGGTAAGAAGATCGTGATCCAGATCTGCTACGGCCGACTTGATCTTCTTCATATCGACCGAGAAGGTACCGTCGCCGTGCTGCACGAAGCCGCCTTTGTCCGTCAGGTAGTTGAACTGCACTGCCATGCCCTTTCCATGGGCATCGCTCAAACCGAATCGCAAGCTGCGGAAGGAAGAGGCCAGAAACGTGGTGTAAAGCTGGCGCTGGGCTGCGTCGTCGGATGGCAACACCTTGGAGAGACCCATCTCCTGCGCGTGATCCATCATGTATTGCAGAGCGAAAAGCCCGGTGACATCAGCCTTGGCTTCCTCAATCGCAGAGTAGAGTTCCTTCAGCTGAAGGCGGGGATTGGTGTCTTGGCCGTTGACTTTGATCTGATGCGGACCCAGCCCATGCATCAACTCATGCGCCACAATGTGGGTGAAGAAGGGTTCGAAGCTGACATCAACCATGGCCTGTTTCGCCAGCATTTTCCGGGCGATCGGCAGCAGGACGCTGTGAAACTTCGCCTCTTGCACGTTCTTTAACATCACCCGCTTGCTGCCCTTCTGGTTCACAACCCGCTCGTCGTTCGGCAGGTTGTAAGCGGCGGTCTGAATACCGTGAGCGCCGTCTCCGGAACACAAAATCTCATCGACCACCCGTAATGGAGCGGCTGCGCCCAGCTTTGGGTTCCGGTATTGAGGATCGATGGGCAGGTTGTCTTCGATCTGTTGCAAGTGCTGGGAGAACGCCGAGAGCTTCGTACTCTCCGCATCGTCCCGCAAATTCACATATGCTTCGAACGCTGCCTTGTAGCCAAACAATTCATCGTTATAGGTTTCGTAGGGACCGATCGTGATATCCAAGGGAGCGTCGAGATCCATCCACGCCAGATCGCTCTCGTAATAATCGTTGGAGAGAAAAGCGTCCGCGCGCAGATTCAGGAACTTCTTTAGCGTCGCGTTATCGGTTAGATTCGCAGCGTCACGCAGCAGGCCTGCAGCCCGGGTCAAGTCGTCCTTATATTCCTCGCTGTAGGGCACGCTCATCAGATCTCGCTGCGCGGATGGCGAGCCGCCTTTCCAACGAAGGACGGTAAAAAATCCCTTCGCTTGCTCCTGTCCATCCTTCGACAAAGAACTGGCCCAGCGCTCAAAATCTGCTGTGGTCATGTCTTCCGGATAGAAGTTCGCTCCCTTAGGCTTGGTTGCGGGGACACCCGGCAGGAAAGCCTTATAGGCGTCCAGGTCGGACCATGGACCCTTGTTGAGCCAGAAATAATGGAAACGCGCTTTTCCCAGCGGCGTCGAATCCTTCTGCAATTTTTCATACAGTGCGAGGTCGCCGCTCCAATATTGCTTCATAAATACAAAGTTCAGGATGCGCGCCGCCTCGATCAACTTAGGCAGGGCCTGCTGGTCGCCGGGCGAGAGCTTGGAAGTGTCGACCCGCAACGGGGTGGGCGCGAAGCGGCTCGACATCTGCTGCAGTTGCGCTAGATCCGGCACTCCGAGATTTTTCTGTGCCTGGGCTGGGATTTTCATCATTGCCAATACAAGTATAAGAAACGAAAAGCCTGCGAACTTCATGGACGCCCTCCATGCGGAAAAATCGGCCGCCACAAAACTCATCATCATAGCAGCCTGGGCGCTGGCTGCACCCACCTCGTCGGAGGTACAATCTACGGACACGGCCATATCCGGCAGGACTTGGGAGTCCCTGGAGTTATGCGAAAAATCGTTCCCCTCGTGCTTCTTTGCGTTTCCGCAGTCTTACCTGCCTTCGGCGCCGACACGGTGGTCGAAGAGATTATCGCTCGGGTTAATAATCAGATCGTTACGCGTTCGGAATTCCTGCGCAGCAAGGACCAACTCAAGCAGGAAGCTTCTCAGCAGGATCCCACCCATGCGAGCGAAATTGTCGCAGAGCGCGATAAAGACGTCCTGCGCGATCTGATCGACCAGCAACTGCTGATCGAAAAGGGGAAAGATCTCGGGATTACCGCCGACACCGAACTGATCAAGAAGCTCGACGAGATGCGCAAGCAGATGAACCTCGAGAGCATGGACGAACTGGAGAAGGCGGCCACGGCGCAAGGAGTCTCATTCGAGGACTTCAAACAGAATCTGCGAAACCAGATCATCACTCAGCAAGTGATCGGCAAAGAAGTTGGGCAGAAGCTCAGCGTCACCAAAGACGAAGAGAAAAAGTTCTACGACGATCACAAGACCGACCTAGAGCAACCAGAGCAGATCCGTCTGAGCGAGATTCTCGTTTCCACCGACAAGAAAGGCAATGGAGACGAGGCGCAGCAGGTAGCAGCGGCACAAGCCAAAGCGCAGGATCTGCTTGAGCAAATTCGCAAAGGCGCCAGCTTCGATGACGTTGCCAAGAAGAATTCCGACGGGCCTACGGCCTCCCAGGGCGGCGATCTGGGATATTTTAGGCGCGGCACGCTGGCAAAGGAACTGGAAGCTAAGACCTTCGCGATGAAGCCGAACGAAGTATCTGACGTAATTCGCACCAAGCAGGGGTTTGTCATCCTGAGTGTGAGAGAACATCAAGTGGCAGGCGTTCCCGCGCTGAGCGATGTAGAACCCAGGGTGCAAGACGCGCTCTATATGCAGAAGCTGCAGCCGGCGTTGCGCAGTTATCTTCAGAAGTTGCGCGAAGAAGCTTTCATTGAAATCAAGCCGGGCTACGTCGATACCGGCGCCAGCCCGAACCAGACCAATCCTATTGAAACTTCCGAGAAAGAAGCGGCGGCGAAGCAGCTAAAGAAAAAGAAGAGATTTGGCCTGATCTAGCCTGGTTCGGCAAGGTGATAACGGGAAAGCATGAAAGAATTCTTCCTTTCGGAGAGCGTGCAGCAAGAGAATAAGATCATTACCTCCACGTTCGTCTGCATCTCCAAGCAGGTAAAACCCAAAAAAACCGGGGAGCCCTATCTAGCGCTGACGCTGGGCGATCGAAGCGGCCAGATTGAAGCCAAGATGTGGGACAACGTCGAAGAGGCCATCGACGCCTTCGAGCAAGATGATTTCGTCAAGATCAAAGGACTTCTCAACAAGTACAAGAACCGTTTTCAGATCACCATTCACAAACTGCGAAAACTCGGGGAGTCGGAAGTGGACTTCGCCGACTATCTCCCGAAGACCACGAAAGATATTGGCGAGCTTTGGCAGACTCTGGCGGCCTTCGTCGCTACTTTCGAAAATCCCTATCTGAAGGCCCTGGTTGAGTCGTTCATGGCCGACCCAGAAATCGCGGAAGCCTATCGGAACGCGCCTGCGGCCAAGACTTTGCACCACGCCTACATCGGCGGGCTGCTAGACCACGTCGTTTCTTTATTCCGCTCCTGTGATTTGATGTGCCGTAACTATCCTCAGATCAACCGTGATCTGTTATTGACCGGTGCTTTCTTTCACGACATCGGGAAGATTCACGAACTCACTTACAACCGGTCTTTCTCCTACACAACCCGCGGACAACTGCTTGGACACATGATTATTGAGCTGGAAATGCTGCAGGAGAAACTCGCGCAAATTCCCGGGTTCCCAGATGAGCTCAAGACGCTGGTCGAACACCTCATCATCAGCCATCACGGACATTATGAGTTTGGATCTCCCAAGTTGCCCATGTTTCCAGAGGCGCTGATGCTGCATTACCTCGACGATCTGGATTCAAAAATGGAGAGCGTGCGCGCCAACTTCGAGCGCGATGCGGAGTCAGAGGAGGGGTGGACTGGGTACAATCCGTCGCTCGGACGCCCTCTGCTAAACACTGCTAAGTTTCTGAATAGGGGCTCGAAAGCAGTCAAGACGACGACCGAAGCGCCCGCGGAAAACACTCCCAGCTTCCCCGAACTCGATTCTCCCGAGTCCGCCAAGACTTCCGAACCCGTAGGGGCAGAAATTCCCGAAAAGCAGTAACGACTACGCCTACGGTATCGGGAGAACTCTCATTGCGTTACCCCGCATATTTCTGGTACACCTTCCGGGGTGGAGGTTCCTATGAGATCCCGCTCGATAATGCTCACCATCGGCCTCTGTCTTTTGTTAGCACTCTTTGCGTGTACCAGCAAACCTACGCAAACATCCAGTACTGACAGTAACCAAATGGCGTCCAACGACTCCTCCGGGTCGAACAACAATAGCGGAGGAAGCACGTCGGGCGGCTCGATGAACAAATCGCAGAACAAGGCGGACACGACTCCCCCGCCTCCGCCCGCGCCGACATCGGTAACGATTCCGTCGGGTACGGTCATTACGGTGCGCCTGGGAGAATCGGTCGGGTCCAAGATTAGCCAGCCCGGCCAAGCCTTCAGCGCAACCGTCGCCAGTGCCGTTCAAGTGGACGGAAACACTGTGATCCCTGCCGGAGCTACTGCCTCTGGAGTGGTGGTAGATGCAAAGCCGCTTGGCCGGTTCAAGGGTGGCGCCGTTCTGCAAGTAAAGCTGACTTCCATCAATATTAACGGCAGCGATGCCTCAGTTGAAACGTCATCGGTGAGTCGGACTGCCACGGGCAAAGGCAAGCGCACTGGCGCCATGATTGGTGGCGGCGCTGGCTTGGGTGCAATCATCGGTGGAATCGCTGGAGGCGGCAAAGGTGCTGCCATCGGTGCCCTCGCTGGGGCGGGTGCAGGCACAGCCGGTACAGCTTTTACGGGTAACAAAGATATCGTGCTGCCTGCTGAATCAGCGCTGAGCTTTAAGCTCGAACAACCCCTCACGGTAAAGTTGTAGGGTTGGTCTGGCTTATTAGAGCTGCAAAAGCCCCCAAAGCCGTTGGGGGCTTTTCTTCTGTGATCTTTCCATGATTGACTTTCAGCGCTTCGAACTTCTTACCTTCGACTGCTACGGCACGATGATCGATTGGGAGGCGGGGATATTCTCTGCGCTTCATCCCATCTTGCACGCGCACGGAAAAACGCTTCCTGAGCCAACAATTCTGGAAACCTATTCGGAATTGGAAGTGATGGCTGAAGAGGGAGAATTTCGTCCGTACAGACAGGTGTTAGCGTCGGTTGTGGCAGGATTCGGCGAACGTTTCGGATTCGAGCCGACACAAGCCGAGATCGAATCCTTGCCCAACTCTCTGCCCCGATGGCAACCGTTCCCCGACACAGCGGAAGCCCTGCGCCGGCTCAAGTCGAGATACAAGCTTGCAGTGATTTCCAATGTCGACGATGACTTGTTCGCTGCATCGGCTAAGAAACTCGGCGTTCCGTTTGACTACGTCATCACTGCGCAGCAAGCCCGTTGCTACAAGCCTGCTCTCAACATCTTCAAACTAGCTCTCGAAAGAAGTGGAGCTTCGCCAGAGAAGATTCTGCACGTAGGCCAAAGCATCTACCACGATGTCTTACCCGCGCAATCGCTTGGGATGGCTACAGCGTGGGTCAACCGGAAATCTCCGCGACCTAACGCCGGTGCCGCAAGGAGTGCGCAGGGAACTCCTGACCTGGAGGTATCTGATCTGAAGAGTCTTGCTGATCGAATTCTCGGCTGAGCTTCGATTGGAACTACGCGCCAGCCGGCATTTTCAAAATCTTCTTCTGAATAGCGTACGTCACTAGTTGAGCTTTGTTGTGGATGTTTAATTTGCGCATCAAGTTAAATTTGTGAGCTTCCACAGTCTTTACGCTCAGTCCCAGAAGCTTCGCAATTTCCTTCACCGAGTTCCCCTCCGCGAGCATCTTGATCACCTCACGCTCCCGCGGCGTTAACGTGGAGCCGCGGGAAACTCGCGACTGTGGGCCACGCGGCCGAGCATGGAAGTCCTCCACCAGTTTCTCCATGATGCGCGGACTGATGTATTTCTTCCCTTTTGAGACTTCGCGAACGGCTTCAATGAGCTTGGGCGAGGGCGCATCCTTAAGAACGTAGCCGGCTGCTCCTACCTCGAGACATTGCAAGAGGTATTCCTCGTCCTCATACATGGTGAGAAAGATGGTGCGGGTGTTGGGGCAATTTCGTTCAATAAGGCGGGCTGCCTCAAAGCTCGACATGCCGGGCATGCCAATGTCCATGAGAACTACATCCGGCAGGAGGGAGCGTATCTTTTCCAGAGCCTCAACTGCGTCGCTGGCTTCCCCGATGACCTCGATGTCCACTTCGCCGTCCAATAGGCGGCGCACGCCGTCGCGGAACAACGTATGGTCGTCAACTACTATGCACTTGATCGGCATGTCTATAAGAAGTGATGGGCTTTATCAAGCCGCGGAATACGGTCGCCTTTCTCGGCTTCTCAGCCGCTCCAGATCCGTATTCTTGATGCTCTAACTCGGCATCGCGTTGGCCAGAAGCCGTCTCGCCGATCCAGATCGTGGGCAGACTAACGCGGATTCGTGTACCCCGGCCTTGGCGTGACCGGATGCGAACCGTCCCTCCCAAGGCCGCAATCCTCTCCCGCATTCCCATCAAACCAAAGCTGCCTTGGAAATTCGGCTTCGAAACGAAGCCTACTCCATCGTCCTCCACGCGCAGCAGCAGGTGGTCATCCTCGCGATCCAGGCGCACGTTGAACCAGGTAGCCTTCGAATGTTTCGCAATGTTGTGAAATGCCTCTTGGACCGTGCGATAAATCACAATCTCGCTCTCATGAGAAATCCCACTCACGTCGACGGGGAGGTCTACCATGCCCCTGATGCCGGCGTCCTTACTCAAGAGGCGAGCTTCTTTGCGAATCGCCGCCAGCAATCCCAGTTCATCGAGCCTGCGCGGCGAAAGCCGGGCAATGATTCTTCGCAGGTCAGCAATGGTTCCGTCGAGCATCGACATCGCTTCTTCGATCTGAGCGGCTGAGTCACGATCCCTCGTTTCAGCCACCAGACGCCCTAGACAGAGCCGGAGGGCCATCAAGCCTTGCCCAGCTTCATCATGCAACTCACGGCTGATTCGTTTTCGTTCTTCCTCTTGTGCCTCAATAAGATGCCGGGACAACTCCGCAGCACGCACCGACTGCGCAGTGCGCACGCGAACGAAACGGTCCCTCCCTCTCGGGATCTTTGACGGCACTCCAATATCCTCATGGGCCAGAGTGAGGGCGCGGAAGCAAGGCTGCGCGCGGGACGGAACGTGGCGAGCTTGTTTTCATTCTACCAACATCTTGACGCCCGGCAGCAAGTCTATGGAAAGAAAATTAGGATTGGACGAGGCCTCTCGCAACGAGATTACGTTTGCTATCTTGTACAATCCAATAGCAATGCTGCGCTACTACACTGCGGGAGAATCTCACGGCGCGGCCCTGGTAGCCTTCCTTTCGGGCCTCCCCGCCGGTTTGGCCGTAGATCAAGCCTTTATTGACCGCGAGTTGTGGCGCCGGCAACAGGGTTACGGACGCGGCGGACGAATGAAAATCGAGCGGGATACCGCTCGGATCCTCTCAGGAATACGTCACGGACAAACTATCGGCTCGCCGATTTCGATCCTATTGGAAAACATGGATTGGAAAAACTGGCAGGAGTCGCTTCCCGTCGAGACTGGGGACCCTGTCAAACATAAACGCGTAGCATCTCCGCGACCCGGCCATGCCGACTTGGCGGGGGCATTGAAGTACAACTTTCCTGAGGCTCGCTATGTACTAGAGCGAGCGTCCGCGCGCGAATCTGCTGCGCGCGTCGCCATCGGAGCACTGGCCAAACTTTTTCTGAGCGCTCTCGGCATCGAAGTGCTTAGCCACGTTGTAGCCGTCGGCAGTGCGGCATTGGCAGCAACCGAGATTCCGTGGGATCGGATCCAGTCGCTCTTGGGAAAAGAAGAAATCCTTCTGAGTTGCGTCGACCCTACAGCTGAACTCGCAATGAAAGAGATCGTAGACCAAGCGTTGAGAACGGGCGACTCGGTGGGAGGCGTATTCGAGGTCGTGGCTCATGGCGTGCCCGCGGGATTGGGGACGTATGCGCAATGGGATGAGCGGCTCGATGCGCGTCTCGCAGCGGCCGTCATGTCGCTGCAAGCTGTGAAGGGCGTTGAAATCGGGGCGGGAATTGTGGCCGCCGGTTCGCTGGGATCCACCGTCCATGACGAAATCGGCTATGAGGCTTCTTCCGGATTCACGCGTACCCGCAACAATGCGGGAGGAATCGAAGGCGGAGTTTCCAACGGACAAGAGATTCGCGTGCGCGGTTACCTGAAGCCGATCTCCACTCTTCGCCGGCCCTTGCAATCGGTTGACTTTGCGACGCGCGAGCCGGTCAAAGCCGCGTACGAACGCTCGGATGTGTGCGTGGTGCCCGCCGCGGGAGTTGCCGCCGAAGCCATGGTTGCGCTTACTCTAGCTGGCTGCGCGCTCGAGAAGTTTGGTGGTGACTCGATGGGCGAGACTCTGAGAAACTTCCAAGGTTATTTGGATCAATTGAAGAATTACTAAGGACTTGCTGCGAACTAACTCATGATTTATCCCATCGTGAAATTTGGCGATCCGGTGCTGGAAAAGCCCGCCGAACCCGTCACCGTATTTGACGACCAACTGAAGAAGCTCGTGGAAGATATGTTCGAGTCGATGTATGCGGCGCATGGCGTCGGACTGGCAGCTCCGCAAATCGGCATTTCGAAACGCCTGGCCGTCATCGATGTGACGTTTAAAGACGATCCTGATGCTCAACTCGTCTTAGCCAATCCGGAGATTATTCATACCGAGGGCAAACACCGCCAGAATGAAGGGTGCTTAAGCATTCCCGAATTTCGCGAACCTGTAACGCGCGCCCAAAAAGTGACAATTCGTGCCCAGGATGTCGCGGGAAAGTGGTACGAGAAAACAGGAGAAGACTTGCTGGCTCGCGCCTTTCTGCACGAAACCGATCACCTCAACGGCAAGCTCTACATCAGCCACATCAGCGCCCTCAAGCGCGATCTCATCAAGCGCAGGATCAAGAAGCTGATCAAAGCGGGCGAATGGTAGAAAGAACCAGACCTCGGACCCCAGACTTCGGGCCTTCGGGTTTAAGCTGAGGTCTAAGGTCTGAAGTCCGATGTCCGACTCTTTCAATCTCGTTTTCTGCGGAACTCCCGCTTTCGCCGTGCCTACACTCGCGAAGTTGGTGGAGGCTGGTTATTCCGTGAAACTGGTTGTCACGCAGCCTGACAAACCACGGGGGCGCGGTCTAGAACTCACAGCGTCGCCAGTGAAACAGAAGGCTCTTGAACTGGGTTTGCCCGTCACGCAACCTGATAAGATCAAGAACAATCAGGAGTTTCGCGATCAACTCGTCGCGCTTCATCCCGACGCCATCATCGTTGTTGGGTACGGGCGCATCATTCCTCAGTGGATGATCGATCTTCCGCCTTTCGGTAATCTCAATCTTCACGCCTCGCTTCTGCCAAAGTATCGTGGGGCCGCCCCCATTCAGTGGGCGATTGCCAGCGGCGAGAAGGTAACCGGCGTGACCACCATGCGCATTGATGCGGGCCTCGATACCGGAGATATTCTGCTGCAAGAAGAAGTTTCGATTGGGGCGAAAGATACAGCCGTCACTCTCGCCCCATCGCTGGCATCCGTCGGTGCTGACCTGATGATCGAATCCCTGGCGGGATTGCGTGCAGAGAGAATCAGCCCCCGCAAACAGGACGATTCTCAAGCCAGCCTCGCACCGATCCTCAAAAAGGAAGATGGACGAATCGACTTTCACCGCAGCGCTCAAGAGATATACAACCGGCTGCGCGGCTTCCAGCCTTGGCCCGGCGCCTTCACCATTTTTCGCGGAAAGACACTGCAGGTGTGGGATGCGACAACCGTAGAGAGCGCAGTTCGAGAGGGGGAGATGGTAGTCCACGACGGTTTCATGACCGTCGGTTGTGGCGGTCAAACCGCTTTGGCTCTGCTCGAAGTGCAACTCGAAGGCAAGAAACGCATGGAAGGACGTGATTTCATTCACGGATACCGTCCACAACCTGGCGAAAAACTAGGCTGATCATCCCGACAATCTAGCCATGCCAGTTTCTCCCGCACGCAGTGCCGCTTTCGACATCCTGCTCCAAGTGGAGCGTGAGGATGCCTACGCGTCTGAGCTGCTCCACTCTTCTCGTTTCGAAACACTTTCGAAAGCCGATCATGGGCTGGCTACAGAAATCGTCATGGGAGTGCTTCGCTGGCGATCACTGCTCGACGCTGAGCTTGCCCGCTTCTCTTCGCAGAAGCTCGCCAAATTGGACGCGGAAGTTCTGACCTCTCTTCGTATGGCGGTCTTCCAGTTGATGTTGCTCGATCGCGTTCCCGTACATGCCGTGCTTCACGACGCCGTCGAGCTGGTGAAGCGTGCTCGCAAGCGATCAGCCGCGCCATTCGTGAACGCTCTGCTGCGCAAGCTTAGCGGCGACAGCATACGTATCGCCGAGTCGCGTAAAGCGTTCACGGAGCTACACACTCCCGCAGATGACGAACGGGGTCCTGCCAACCTCGCCGACAGGTACGCCCATCCTCATTGGATCGTGGAACGTTGGGTCAAAGCCTACGGGATGGAAAAGGTTCACGAGGTGCTCCGCTGGGACCAGCAGGTCCCTACCACGGCGATTCGCTTACCGGCGCCCGAGGATGAATCGTCGCTTGAGGAGAGCGGCGTGGTTTTACGCAGTGGCGCGTTGCTGAAGACTGCGGCTCGAGTCGAATCAGGAGACCTCACTCGAAGCGAAGCATTCCGGTCCGGTCGAATTGTGATTCAGGATGAAGCTTCACAACTGGTCGCAATGTTGGTTGGAATTGGCAAGCGGATTCTGGATTGCTGCGCAGCCCCCGGAGGAAAGACTCGGCTGATCGCCGAGCGGAATCCTACCGCGAGGATCGTTGCCTCAGAATTACATCCACACCGGGCGCGCTTGCTCCGCCGACGAGTCGCGGCCAGCAATGTCGAAGTCATCTCCGCCGACATCCGCGAGTGGCCAATTCAAGGGGGCTTTGACCGTATCTTGGCCGACGTCCCTTGTTCGGGCACCGGCACTCTCCAACAAAATCCAGAAATCAAGTGGCGGCTCAGTCGGCAGGACCTGCGTGATCTGCAGTCCAAACAAATTGCGATCCTGACGTCTGCGATGAAGTACGCGAGTCCGCAGGGTCGCGTGATCTACTCGACCTGTTCTCTGGAGCCGGAAGAGAACGAAGCAGTTGTCGAAAAGGCGCTCGCTGCCGATTCCTCATTCCAGATCCGCGATTGCCGGGCCGAACTGGAATTGCTTCACAATCGAGGAGAACTCGCGTGGACAGATCTCGATTCTCTTCTCAGCGGGCCGTTCCTCCGCACCATCCCCGGCGTGCATCCGTGCGATGGTTTCTTCGCAGCGATTCTCCAGAAGAAATAATCGCAGCGGGATATCTCACTTCACTTCAAAGCTTATTGCCGATCCACTTACAACTTTCTGACCGGGGGCAGGATTTTGTGAGGCCACAATGCTCGCAGGCGAAACCGCCGCCGGAAGCGGAACCGTCGGGACATTCGCGGGCAAAGCAGATCCGGGCACTTGTTCGGCTGCACTAACACTGCCCACATGCAGGCCCGCATCCTGCAGAGCGAAACTTACGCTGCCCAGTGGCTGCCCGACAAAGCTCGGCATGACAAAAGCCGAAGGCTGGGCCGGGCCAGTAACCAGCAAACTGATATTGGGAGCAGAAATTCCGCTGGCGTTCGGAGGCGGACTCTGTGCAAGCACTTGATCGGGTGGTTGCCCCGGCACCTGAATCTGAGCGACGGATGCGACATCGAGCCCACGGCGTCGGATATTGATCTCTGCCGCGCGGTCGCTCTCTCCTAGAACATTTGGAATCTCCACTCTTTGCGGTCCCAAGCTCTGCGCCACACGGATTTGCCAGCCCCGCCGGACCTGAACTCCGGCTTCCGGGACCTGCGAGAGGATTCGGCCCTCAGCGACATTCGGGCTGTAGAACTGGCGCTCAATGACGACCTGCATCCCGCTGTCTTCCGCGATCCGAAAGGCCTCCGACGGAGCTTTGCCGACGAGGTTCGGCACCGCTGCTTCCCGCCCATGAATAGCGAAGCGCATCGCGGTCAGAGCCGAAACCAGCGCGACCACGAGACACACCGACGCGAGCAACACAAGACGAAAGAAGGACTTCATAACCTTAAGCCAGTCATTATAGTCGCCCGCTTGGCTTGGCATTCCGAGCACGCGAACGTGTACGATAATAGCCATCATGAGCGCTCCAACAATTCCCGCCGAAAAGACCAGCTTGAGCCGCGAAGAGATCAATCGTAAACAAAAAGAATATGTCTTCCCTTCGGTCTCGACTTACTACACCGATCCTCTGCCCATGGATCACGGCTCCATGCAGCACGTTTGGGATGTCGAGGGAAAGAGGTATTTGGACTTCTTCGGCGGTATTGTGACCATCAGTGTCGGCCATTGCAATCCTCGCGTCATCTCGCGAACCAAGGCACAGATTGACCGGTTGCAACATGTCTCCACCTGCTTTCCCAACGAGCCCATGGTGACTCTTGCCGAGAAGCTGGCGCAGATTACGCCCGGCGGGTTGAAGAAGTCTTATTTCACCAATAGCGGCACTGAGGCCAACGAAACTGCGATTCATTCGGCGCGTATGCACACTGGGAACCTCGAAGTGGTCGCGCTGCGTCACGGCTACAGCGGACGGTCTTCCCTCACCCGCGGCCTCACCGGCATGAACACCTGGCGGCGTGCCACGATCGAAGTTGGCATCGTTCATGCCATGAATCCTTACTGCTACCGCTGCCCGCTCGGACTTAGATACCCTTCTTGCGAAGTCGCTTGCGTAAAAGACATCGAGAATGTCATCCAGTTCTCGACTTCGGGGAAGATTGCGGCGTTTCTTGCCGAGCCCATCCAGGGTGTAGGGGGGTTCATCACTCCGCCGAAGGAATATTTCAAGATGGCCTTCAGCATCGTGAAGCAGTATGGCGGCGATTTCATTTCTGACGAAGTGCAGACTGCCTGGGGACGCACCGGACACAAATGGTTTGGCATCGAGCACTGGGAAGTCGAGCCCGATATTATTACTTCCGCGAAAGGTCTGGGAAATGGTGTTCCGGTCGGCATCACCGTGGCTAAGCCAGAAATCGCGGATGCGTTTCAAGGTTTGACGATTTCAACATTCGGGGGAAATCCCGTCACCAGCGTGACCGCCAAAGCCGTAATCGATGTCATTGAAGAAGATGATTTACGGACTAATGCCGCCGTGGTAGGCGGTTATTTCCGGCAGAAGCTTGAAGAACTGCAGCAGAAACACATGCTGATTGGCGATGTGCGCGGAATGGGGCTGATGCAGGCGCTCGAACTCGTCGAGGATCGTGCCAGCAAAAAACCTTCACCTACAGGAACGAACGCTGTCATGGAAGAGGCGCGCCAGCGAGGTCTGCTGATTGGCAAAGGCGGTTTTTACGGAAACGTAATTCGCATGTCGCCGCCTCTGAACATCTCGAAAGCCGATGTCGATGAAGCGGTGCGGATTTTGGACGAGAGCTTCACCGCAGTGGGAAAGAAATAGCGACCGGGGTCAGTGGGCCTCTTCGGCCGCCGGAGCCGCGTCGGGCGTATCGACTTTTTGCGCGACAGCATTTGAGGGGATACCCGGCGGCGGCTCGAACTCGCCCGGATCCTTCCCTGCCAGTGCGACTTTCATGAAATTCATCCACACGGGGAGCGCCGCCCTGGCGCCGGTTTCTTTAGGGCCCAGTGTCTTTTTCTCGTCATAGCCGATCCACACTCCCGTCGTTGTCGACGGAGAAAATCCAACGAACCATGCATCCGTGAAATCGTTTGTGGTTCCGGTCTTCCCTCCCAGCGGATATTTCATGCTGGCTGCGGCTATTGCTGTACCGTGTTGCACCACGCCTTCCAGCATCGACGTCATGATGCGTGCAGTCCTCGCGCTGATTACGTCTTTCACGTCGGGAAAATCTTCTTCCAGCACGCGCCCTTCGTAGTCCGTCACTTTCGTGATGTAACGAGGGGTGATGCGAACTCCATCGTTGGGAAAAACGCTGTACGCAGCTGTCTGTTCAAGCAATGTAATTTCGGCCGAACCGAGCGCGACCGGAAGATAAGCAGGGATATTCGAAGTCACACCAAAACGGTGCGCATATTCGATGACCGTCTTGATCCCAATGCTATCCGCGAGCTTCAAAGCGGGAATGTTGCGTGACTGAGCCAATGCTCGACGCAGAGTGATGGTGCCTTCGAACTTCTCGTCGTAGTTGTGCGGAGTATATGGACCCGACGCGGTCTGGAAGGTGACGGGCGCGTCGAGGATCGTGTCATCCGGCTTGGCTCCGAGATCAATCGCTGCCGTGTAAACGTAGGGCTTGAACGACGATCCCACCTGTCGAAGAGACTGCGTGGCGCGGTTGAACTTGGATTCATTGAAATCGCGTCCGCCCACCATCGCCTTGATCTCGCCGGTCGCATTGTCCAAACAGACTAAACTTCCCTGCGCGCCTGAATCTTGTTCCAGGCTGACGCGTAGCGGGGCCAGCGATAGAACTTTGACGTAGATGACGTCTCCCACTTTGAACAGGTCCTGAATCTTGTGCTGTGTCCACGTCACGTCCGAAGGCGCCAGAGTCGCGGTGTAATGTCCGAATTTCACCGAGGCTGAGGTCACGCTCACCGACGTAACTAGCGCGTGCACATAGCCGTCCACTTCTGGCTCGTCCTCCCAATCAGGATGATCGTAGTTAGCGATCGTCACTTCTTTGCTAAGCACATTCTCGAGATGTCCTTTCCATCCGTGGCGGCGTTCGTAAGCGGACAATCCATCAAGCACGTCCTGACGGGCGGCCGTCTGCAAGTCCAGGTTGAGCGACGTGTAGACCCGCAAGCCGCCTTCATGGACCTGATCGCTTCCATACTTGTTTTCGAGATAGCGACGAATCTCCTCTACAAAATAGGGCGCGACCGAATTTGGATCATGCTGCAACTTCAGCTGGACGGGCCGATTTCGCGCCTCATTGGCTTGCGCCGTCGTAATCTTGCCGTCTTCCAACATCGAGTTGATCACCAGGTTCCGCCGCTTCATGGAACGATCAGGATGGTTAATCGGTGAATAGTAACCCGGGGCCTTGGGAAGTCCAGCGAGCAGCGCGGCCTCATCCAACGTAAGCTGTTTGGCAGGTTTCGAGAAGTAATACTCGGAAGCGGCTTCGAAGCCATAGACTCCGTGACCCAGAAAGATCTGATTGGCGTAGAGAGTGAAAATCTGCGGCTTGGTGAAGCGGCGCTCGATTTGAATCGCCAGCAGCGCTTCCTGAATCTTGCGATGAAAAGACCGGTCAGGTGAGAGAAAAAGGTTGCGTGCGAGTTGCATGGTAAGCGTCGAGGCACCCTGAACCTTACCTCCTGACTCGATATCGCGATAGGCCGCACCGGCAATGCGCCAAACGTTGATTCCCCAGTGACGGTAAAAATCTTTATCTTCGATCGAAATCAGTGCGTCCCGCAAAACCTGGGGATAGTCCTGGTAGGAAGCGACGACGCGACGCTGCAGGGCAAATGATCCGATGATTCTGCCATGATCGTCATACAACTCGGTGATGGAACTGGGCCGATAGCGCTCCAATTCCTCGACCTGGGGTAAGTCTGTCGAGTAGACAAGGAGAAGTCCTGCAGTCGCTCCCACGAGCGCAGAAGCCAATACCAACAGCCCAAATAGGACACGGCCTACGAGCTTCTTGCCTCCAATTTCGACGGGAGGCAGATCTTGGTAAAGGGACTTCATGGAGAGTCGCTCTCAGGATAGCAGGGAGGAAATGGGCAGGGGAGAAACAAAAAAATCGCGCGCCCGGAAGCGCGCGATTTCGATTCAATGTGTGAGCCTAACTTGCGCGGCTTTTTAATACCTGAATCGCTTTCTGCAATTGCTCGTCTTGCTGAACTGGTGGCTTCTTTACGTTGTCCTCAGGCGTCGCCGGCTCTTGCTCATCATCTGGGGCGACTCCATCGTCCTCAGCATCCGCGACCAAGACGTTCGGCGTGATGGAGTTGTCCTGGATGGCTTTGCCTCCGGGAGTGTAGTACTTGGCTACAGAGAGAATCAGTGCCGATCCGTCCTGCATTTCGATCGTTTTCTGCACTGAACCGTCGCCGAAGGTTTTATCGCCTACAACGTCGCCGCGCGCATTTTCCAGGATCGCTGCCGCGACGACTTCGGCCGGACCAGCGGTGCCTTTGTTCACCAGCACCGCGACGGGCAGATTGGTGATGTCCTTGGAGGCGTCCGCATTAAAAGCCTCGCGAGGATACTTCTGGCCCTGCAAATAGGTGATGGTTCCATGATTCAGGAACAGGTTGGCAGTCGCAATTCCTTCCGACTCGTCGCCCTCGGCGCAGTTGCGCAGATCGAGAATCAGCTTCTTGGCTCCCGACTTCTGCAACGCCTTGATCTTGGTGGCAATTTCCTGCGACTTGCCCTTGGTGAATGCGTCTACGCGGATATAACCGATGCCGTCCTCGACCATCTTGTCGGTCACCGGCGGAATGGTCACCATGTCACGAGTGATGACGATCTTCTGCGGTTCGGCCTTGCGGGCACGCACCACCGACACCGTTACGTTCGAACCGGGCTGACCCGAAAGCAGATTATGAATTTCGGCCAGCGACATCTCACGAGTGCTTTTGCCCTCGATCGCTTCAATGATATCGGAATCCTGTAGGCCAGCCTTGTCCGCGGGACTTCCGGGAATCACGGCGACCACGGCGGCGTATCCAAAGCGCTTGGAAACTGCGGCGCCGATTTCGCCTTTGGCCTCGGTCTTATGCGCCTTGTAGTCTTTGTATTCCGCCGGACTCAGGTAGCTCGAATTGGAGTCGAGCGATTCCAGCAAACCGTGCAGCGCTCCGTCGGTCACCGCGGGAATGTTCGGCTCCTCGACGTATTCACTGCGTACGCGGGAGAGGACTTCGCTATAAACCTGGAGCTGCCGGTAGGCACCATCGTTGCTGGAGGCACGCACGCCGTCCAGTCCGCCCACCACCATAAACACTAAAATGGCGGCCGAAGCGACAAGAACTGCAACCTTCGTTTTCATGGACATCGGATTTGATCTTCTCGGAAGGAGCTCACTTCCTCTGGAAGTTGGCTTTCATTATAGCTGTTTTGATGCGGCATCCAACCGGTTTGCTTCGCCAAAAAGTCAACCTTCGGTAACTAGCACAGCACGATGGCAGGATGTTTCTGGAGCCATTCATAGCAAAAGGGTTAGCCCCATACCAAGTTCGGCGTTCGGAGCGGAATTAATGCGGGTCGGCTGTCACCGAGGTTGGGGAAGGCAGAACCGGAGCGGCATCCGTAGCGGAAGGCGGTCCAGCCGTTCGGTTGGTGGCTGAAATTTGGTAGTCCGAGTAGTCGATGGTCAGAACTGCTTTGCCGCCCAATCGGACTTGAGTCACCGACTCGTTGTGGACGGGGAGCCAAAACTCTCCGAACTTCCTGTACCGGTGGTCAATCTCCGTATGGCTAATCCAAAGCGACGGATTCTTTGCGGGTTCGCCTTGAATTCTCACGACGGCATAGTCCCGCGCGTCGACCCATATTTTTCCCCGATAGAGGAAAGTGCTCTTCTCCAGCGGAGTCACCGAAAGAACATAGCAATCGCCATCCGGTGAGTGATCCATCCCCTCAAGGGAAAATCTGTAATTACGCGGGCTTAGCTCCGAGGCGCGACGGGTGGATTCCTGAAGGTACTCCTTCTCGCTATCGAGCAATTTCAGGAAGACATGGTTGATGAGCAGCTTGGAACCGGTTTCTGAAACAATCTTGAAGGTCTTATTATCCGGCGCGAGGTACGTCGCTTCCACTTGCATTTCCGCGTCCCGCCCACCGGGAAAACCGCGATAATCGACGCGGTAATTGCGCTTGCCGGTAAATCCGCGAAGCTGCTCGCTTCTCTTGGCGTTGGCGGCGATCATCTTCTGGACGATCTGGTCCACGGACAAGGCTGCAGCCGAAGGCCCTTCGGCCAGAGACACCCCCGAGAAGGCGGCCAAAACCGCCGTCCATGCCAAAGCCATCGCTACGGGCGTACAGCTCCCGCCGAACCGCATGCAAACCTCCCCCGCCACGCCCGCTCGGGTGATTCTATCCCTTTGATGCGGTAATCGCGGAGGGGAAAGCTCGAATCAAAAATCTTAAGGAATATCCCTAGAAGGCTCGATTAGCGGACTTCGGCCAGTTGCGTGCGCAGCTTGTGGGTCGCACGAAATAGTGTGTTTTTGATGGTTCCTTCGGTCGTGTTCAAAATGCCCGCAACAGTACGCAACTTCATTCCGTGGTAGTGCTTCAATTCAAACACCATACGCTCGCGAGGAGAGAGCCTGCCCAAGGCCCTCACGATACACGCCCGCAATTCCCGTCCAGCGAAACTGCGTTCCGGGCTGGCACTCGGCCGGTGGTCTGGCATACGGTCCAATACCTGCTCTTCTTCTCCCTCAGGAGAAATGCTCGTGACCAGATCGCGTGAGCGCGACGACCTCTTGCGCAGATGGTCGAGGCAGAGATTCGTGACAATTCGGTAGATCCAAGTGTAAAAGCTGCACTCGAAACGGAAGCGCTCCAGGTTGATATATGCGCGCAAGAAGGCTTCCTGGTAGATGTCCTGGCCATCTTCTGGCGAGCCTGTAAGATGCACGGCGAGGCGCAGGACGGCGCGATCGTAACTTCGCACCAACTCCTCGAAAGCAGCGACGTTACCTTGCTGCGCGGCCCGGATGAGTTGGGTATCGTCGACGCGAACGGTAGTCCCGACCGTGCGCTTGACCGGAGAAGCAAACGACGCGCGGTCTGCCAACCCAGCCGGTATGCGGATTTTGCCCGACTCCGACATGATCATTGCCCGCTCGTACTCCGTGCTCGTATCAACCAACAAATTTGTAGCCCGTGCCGTGAACCGTCAGGATGAAGCGCGGCTCTTCGGGCTTGGGCTCTAATTTCTGCCGCAGACGCACGATGTGTGCGTCGACGGTTCGCGTCGTGGGGAACCGGTCATAGCCCCAGACATGCTCAAGCAGATGATCGCGGCTCAAAGTCTCTCCGGGATGGCAGAGGAAGTACTTCAAGAGTTCGAACTCCTTGCTGGAAAAATCCAGTGACTTCCCGGACCGCGAAACCTGGCAACTGCGCAAATTCACTTCGACGTCGCCGAAGGCCAGCCGTTCTTTTTCTTTGGGATCGGCTTTCGCCCTGCGCAACACCGCCTTCACCCGAGCCAAGAGCTCTCGAATCGAAAACGGCTTAGTCACGTAATCGTCGGCGCCCAGTTCGAGGCCAACGACCTTGTCCACTTCCTGACCGCGAGCGGTCAACATGATGATAGGCATCGAAGGCCGTTTGGCCTTGAGTTGCTTACACACATCGAGACCGCTCATCCGGGGCATCATGACGTCGAGGACAACCAGATCCGGCACTTCTTTCAAAGCCCGTTCCAAGCCGGCAACGCCGTCGGCCGCGGTGAGGACTTCGTATCCCTCGAATTCAAAGTTGTCGCGCAGCCCGGCTACCATGGCCGGCTCGTCTTCGACAATAAGGATTCTAGTCATGAATGCTGACTCCTAACCCGCAACCTTGCCGTTTGCCGCGACGACGGGCAGGCTGATCGTGAACCTGCTGCCCTCTCCCGGAGCGCTGTCCACAAGAACCTGGCCACCGTGGGCTTCCACAATGTGACGCACCAACGAGAGCCCCAACCCGCTACCTTTGGTGTTGTGCACCAGCGGGTCTCCGACGCGGTAAAACTTCTCGAAAATCTTCTGCTGCTCGGCCGTCGGAATTCCGATCCCGTGATCCACCACTTCCAGCTTCACCGATCCGTTGGTGCGATACAGGTTCACGCCAATGAACTTGCGGTCTTGCGAATACTTCAGCGCGTTGTTGACCAGATTCAATAGGGAACGGGCCATCGCTTCGCGATCGATTCGCATTGGCGGAACGGGATCAATCTTCTCCTCGAAGCGGAAGCCGTTCTGCTCGATCTGGTAGCGGTACGAATCCAACGTGTTGTGCACCAACTCGCGCATGTCGGTCTCGCGGAAGTCGTACTCCTTGCGGCCCGCTTCGATCCGCGAAAAATCCAGAATGTTGTTGATCAGTCCGCTAAGGCGCTCGCTCTCTTTGCGAATGATCTGGAAATACTCATGGTGCTTCTCGGGCGTGACGCGCCCCATTTCGAGGGTCTCGGCATACAGGCGAATGAGTGAGAGCGGCGTCCGCAGTTCGTGGGATACATTTGAGACGAAATCCGACTTTAGCCGCGCCAGCGCCATTTCTTTACTTACGTTGCGATAGGTCCAAAAGATCCCTCCGCCAAGAAGCAAAGATAGGGCGCCCAGAATTAAGAAGCTGGTATGAACAAAATGATCTCCCAATGCGGCCAGCGTGGTACCGCGCAACTTGATAGCCAGATTCAGACTGGGAAACGCTCCCTCCATGGTGCGTTCAACTTCCGGTTCACCTCCGTCCCAACCGCTTGACGTTGCAAGAGGTTCGTAGTCGCTCTTGGCATGCACCATCATGACCGCAGGGTTTTTCTCACTCTGTGCCTCAGCCGGGTTGTGAGCGAGAATGGCATTCAAAGTCTCAGGAAAAAACTTGTTCGATAAATAATCGGCATCGAACGTGATGCCGCCTACGGCCTTCTCGCCGGTTTCCGGGTCGGTGGTTACGAAGTATGCTGTCGACTGATAGAGGTGTCGGTCGCCACGCATAGGCCAATTCGCTTCGAACCCATATGGGGCGCCCTTCTTCTTCGCCATCTTCTTCAAGAAGTCGTCGTACTCCACCTTCAACCATCCCTCGTTCATTTTGAGGTGATAGTCAGACTCCGATTGGAATGCGGAGTCATGTCCACGCGAGGGTTGCGAGCGGAACATCATCCCGATGCGAGGGTTGTATAGAAACACATTCGCGACGTAAGGATGCCCTGCCAAGATCCGATCCAAGGTTTCGACGCAGGCGTCCTTGGGTGAAGGAAGCTCGGCGCGCACATCGTCGATCAAATCGTAAGCTTTCTGATTGACATGCTTTTCAGAAATGCCCAGAAACTGGCTGAAATCCCTTTGGATCGCCGCTTCAACTCCGTGATCGCTCTGGACGGTCTTGAGGTGCAGTGCGCTTAGGATCACCAGCGCCGCGGCCGGCAACACAACAGCGAGTTCCAGGATCAGAATCATCCGGGTTCGCTCGTTCCATCGCCGTTTGGGTTTCATGAATTGCCTCTAGCCTCTCCGAATCGGCTCTCAACATAGTTGAACGTCACAGGGCAGGTGTCAATTGCCCGTAAAACTGTGTAAAAAGTTGTGAACTCGTTGACAGGAAAGGTTCCAGGCAGGAAACAGCGAACTAGGGAAGCTTGAAATCGAGGGTCACATACGTTTCCGCTTCAACCGCCTGTCCGTTCAGCAGGTAAGGCTTGTACCGCCATTGCTTTACCGCCTGGTAGGCAGCTTGCCCTAACAGCAGAGAACCGTGGATGAGCTTAAGATCCTGAATTCGCCCGTCTTTGCCGATCCATGCCCGTAACACAACTGCCCCTTGAAGCCCGGCTTGCATAGCCTGCGCAGGATAGTTGGGCTCGACTCGTTGCAAGAGGAGTTTGTTCGAGAAGTCCTCGGGCAGATCAACAGGTTGGAGAGCCGCGAGCAAAGAGGGGCTGGTTTTGCCGGCCACATCAGTAGACGAAACCGGAGTCCTCAAACTCTGCGGGATAATCGGAATCGGCGTGACCCGCGCAATCTGCGCCGGCTCGTTCCTCGTATCGACTGATTGGGGTTGTGGCGCGGGAGGTTTCACGGCCCCCGCATCGGATGGGTCGTGGATTTCGGTTACGCGGATGCGAGGCGTTTTCCGCGGTCCCGAAGTCTCCGGTTCGTCGTTCTGCGCCCACTCCGATGTTCTATCGTCGCCATCCTGCGGTGTGCGCAACCAGGATTCTGTTTTCGTGAGAACGCGCTCGCATGCGATCGCAACCGAACCGACCACGGAGTGGCTGCGAGTCGGCTCGCTGAAGACGTAACCGACGGAAAGAAAAACCATGGCCATCGCCGCCGTCAATACCAACGCAACGGAGCGATGATGATGTTTGGCCTGAATGCGGGAGTCATACCGCCAAAGTGCAAGCGGTTCCGTCGATTTCCGTAAAGGGAGGGCGGGAGGGCGCCGAGCGAAGTCGTTGGACAGACCGCGAACCGCGTTTGACTGACGTGGCGGCAGAGCGTTCGCAGCCGGGGGGATTTCCGGCCGCAAAACCGGAACAGGGCTCGCTTGAATTCGCGCCGCGGCCGGACCGCCGCCAATCTGCAGTTTCGGCAGCCAGCTCTTCATGCTGCGCAAGAACGCATCCGAAGTCAGAAGGCTGTATTTGGCAACTTCCGTGACAATCGGCTTGTTGAGTACCAGATCAGCGCCCACTCTGCGCGCCGCCGCATTCGCGTCACGATCGCTGCTGACGGCAAGCGTAAAGGCTCCGCTATTGGCCTTCAATTCACGCGAGGTTTTCAGCAAAAAACTCGCTTCGAGGCCATCGTCAAAATCGGTAACGATCACGTCAAAGCTGCGGCTGGTAAGCCTCTCGACTGCGGCGAAGATTTCCGGGCAGTGCTCTACCTCAAACTCCAGCTCGTAGAGAGCTTGCCGAAGCATACGCGCCGTCTCCTGATCGGAGGAGAACAACAGAGACTGTGGCGACATGGCATCTTCAAGGCTAGTGTTGGGAGGCGGGGCTTACAAGGTTACGGACTGCCCTTTGATTGAGGGAAAAGGACCACGTAACTTCGTGAACAGGTTACCTGTCCATTTGGACAGTGCTTCCCACCAATTGCTAGTGGCCAAAGCGGTTGGCCAAATGCTCAACCAGAGCGGTCAAACGGGGTAGGGTATTGGCGACCATGGGAGAGAGCTTTTCTCCCAGTTCAAAACAACCTCCAGAAATCGAAACCAGGAAAGCCCGCGGATAACGGCCGTAGAGTTGCTGAGACCAGCCAAGTGTGACCGCTGGAGAGAGTTGGTGAGTAAAACGAACCGCGCCCATCTCAGGAACGATTGGGGAACATCGCAGCTCTCCGGGTTCGCCGTCCTGAGCCGCATCCACGAAGAAGACTGTGTCCATTTGACTGATAAGTTCGACCATCTCAGGAAGAAGTTGATGACAGGTTCGGATTTCTACCTCGTCTGAAGAAAACTTCAAAGCCAATTCTTCCGCCGCACGCCATCCTAAGCCGTCGTCAGTGCGAAGGGGATTGCCATAACCGAGAATCAGGATTCGCGGCATTTTGTTTGGGAGCTGATTTGGTCGACGACATCGCCTGCGGAACTCAGCAGCTCGATCCGTAACAACATGTGTCCGGAGGCGTGAGTAGAGCAGCTCAAACAGGGGTCGTAGGTGCGAATCACGGCCTCCACGCGATTCAGCATCCCGGCTGACAAGTGGTCGCCACGTACGAAATGCTTAGCCACCTGCAGAATACTCCGATTCATCGCCACACTATTGTGACCAGTGGCGATCACCAGGTTGGCCCATCGGATCAAGCCCTGCTCGTCGATCTTGTAATGGTGAAAAAGAGTGCCGCGGGGCGCTTCACAGGCGCCCACTCCCTCGAGTTCATTGGGACGCGCGATCGCACGCACGTGTTTCGAGAGAATCTCGGAGTCGTTCAGCAGTTGCTCCATGCGCTCAATGCAATAAAGAATCTCGATCAGACGCGCCTGGTGATAGTGAAACGAACTGAGCACGGCGGTCCGCTGTAACTCGTGGAATTCCGCCAGTTCCTGATCGGCGCGTGGCGTGCCGCAACGATCGGCAACATTCATTCGCGCCAGCGGGCCCACTCTGTAAATGCCTTCGGGAAAACCCTGTGGTTTGTAGTAGGTCGACTTCAAGTAGCTCCATGGCTCCACTTTCTCGCCAATGTAATCGGAGTACTTGGCCGGATCGAGGCCGTCCGCCACGACTTTGCCCGACGCATCGCTGATGCGTATCTTTCCGTCGTAGAAGGTGAGTCCCCCGCCATCTTTCACGATGCCCATGAAGAGCGTGGGAAAGTTGCCGAAGGTCGCAATCTCTTCGCGGAATTTCTCGGCGATACTCTTGAACCACTCCAGAGTCCGCTCGGCGATCTCCAAAGCCTCCGGCAGAGCGCCCAAAATCGCATCGCGATTCTGCAGGGTGAGAGGTTCACTCACTCCGCCCGGCACGACCCACGCCGGATGAATTCTCTTTCCGCCCAGCCGTTCGATAATTTGCTGGCCGAATTGGCGAAGACGGATCCCGTCCAAAGCCAGCGCGGGATTCTTCTGCACCACACCGAATAGATTGGACGAGGCAGGGTCGGCGTCCATCCCTAGTAGCAAGTCGGGAGAAGAAAGATAAAAGAGACTAAGCGCATGGGACTGCACCACCTGCGCGAGTCCGAAGATTCGTCGCAGTTTGTCAGCCGTGGGAGGAATGCGGACCGCCAGCAGCGCATCGCACGCCTTTGCCGACGCCATCAGATGGCTAACCGGGCAAATTCCACAGATACGAGCCATCAGCGCCGGCATCTCGGAAAAGGGACGCCCTTCACAAAACTTCTCAAAACCGCGGAATTGGGTGACGTGAAAGTGCGCGTCTTCGACGTGTCCGTGCTCGTCGAGTTGCAACGTGATCTTAGCGTGCCCCTCGATGCGGGTTACAGGATCGATGACGATGGTCTTGCGCTGCTCCACGATGACTACGCTCCAAAGCGCGTTTTGGCGCTTAATTCCGGCGTCCGGCCTTCCAGCAATTCCGTCAAGACGTAGAAAATCACCTCGGCGGAAGGCGGACATCCCGGCACAAACACGTCAACGGGAACGATTTCGTGCACCGGACGCGCGAACGGAAGCAAAGGTGGCACAACCTGATTTGGCGTTCCGGGATCGAACGTCACGTTCTCACGGTAGGCGCGATCGTAGACTTCTTTCGTAAAGAACGGATTGCGCATTGCGGGAACATTCGCCGTCACCGCGCAATCTCCCAGCGAAATCAGCGTCTTTGTGCGCTGACGCACCAGCCGAATTTTGTGCAGGTCATCTTCGTTGCTAACGGCGCCCTCGATAAGAGCAATGTCTACCGAATCTGGAAACACTTTCGCGTCTACCAACGGGCTGTAGACCAAGTCGGCCCGTTCTGCGAGGGTCAGGATGCGCTCGTCAATGTCGAGAAATGACATGTGACAGCCGGAGCAGCCGTCCAGCCACACCGTTGCAAGGGTAGGTTTGCTCATTCCCGATCCTCTCGCATGAGCGTCAGATAGGGCAGGAATTGGCGCCGTTTCAACATCTCGGCAACGGAGCGGCCTTTTTCCGACAGCGCCCCCGTGGGACAAACGTGCACGCACTTTCCGCAGGTCGTGCAGCTCTGCGAAGTGCCCCACGGCTGATTCAGGTCGGTGATCACCAAAGCGTTGATCCCTCGGCCCATCACATCCCAGGTATGTGCTCCCTCAATCTCATCGCAAACTCGAATGCAACGCGTACACAGAATGCACCGGTTGTGATCGACGATGAAACGCTCATGGGATGCATCCACCTGCATCACGGGATAGCGGTAGGGGAAGCGAACATGCGTGATCTCCAGCTGTTGCGCCAATGCCTGCAGTTCACAGTGTCCGTTGGAAACACAAACTGAGCAGATATGGTTGCGCTCGGTGAATAACAACTCAAGAATCGCCTTGCGGTATTTGCGCAGGCGTTCGGAGTTGGTGGTGACTTCCATGCCCTCTTCCACGCGCGTCACGCACGCGGGCGCCAGCTTGTTCGTGCCTTTAATCTCCACCAGGCACATGCGGCACGCGCCCACAGTCGAAAGCCCTTTCAGTTCGCACAGCCGGGGAATGAAGATGTTGTTTTGCCGCGCGACCTCAAGGATGGTCTCATCCTGGCGCGCGCTAACATCGCGGCCATCGATTTGCAGCGTTTTGATGTTGTCGGTGCGGTTCATTGTGCCGCCTCATGGTGATTGCCGCACACTCCGGCAGGACACGCGTGTTCCTCGACATGAGCCTTGTACTCGTCGGCGAAGGAACGCATGGTGCTGATTACGGGATTTGGAGCTGACTGGCCAAGACCGCACAAGCTGGTATTCCGCAACAGATCACAAAGTTCGTTCAGCATCGCCAGGTCCGCACTCGTGGCCCCGAATTGCGTGATGGTCTTTAGGATGCGATGCATTTGGTAGGTTCCGACGCGGCAGGGAACGCATTTGCCGCACGACTCGGTCATGCAGAAGTCCATGAAGTACCGCGCCACATCGACCATGCAGGAGCTCTCATCCATTATGATCATGCCGCCGGAACCCATAATGGATCCGGCCTTCGCCAGTGACTCGTAATCTACCGGCATGTCGAGAAGGTCCGCGGGAAGACAGCCGCCGGACGGGCCTCCGGTTTGGACAGCTTTGAACTTCTTACCGTCAGGAATTCCGCCGCCAATGTCGAAGACGATCTCTCGCAGGGTGAGGCCCATCGGCACTTCTACCAGGCCCGTGTTCTGCACTCTTCCCGCGAGCGCGAAGACCTTGGTGCCACGGCTCTTCTCCGTCCCGATCTGCGCGTACCAGTCGCCGCCGTTGCGAATAATCGGCGCCACGTTGGCATAGGTTTCGACGTTGTTGATGAGAGTAGGCTCTCCGAACAGGCCTTCCTGTGCGGGGTACGGAGGACGAGGACGAGGCGTCCCCCGCTTCCCTTCAACGGAGGCGATCAGCGCGGTCTCTTCTCCGCAGACAAATGCTCCCGCCCCCAGGCGCAGATCAATGTGAAAGCTAAAACGCGTGCCGCAGATGCTGGCACCGATCAACCCCAAACGCTCAGCCTGACGGATAGCGGTGCGCAGACGCTTGATGGCCAGCGGGTACTCCGCGCGTACGTAGATGAACCCTTCCGATGCCCCCACCGCGTGTGCAGCAATCAGCATTCCCTCGAGCACGCGATGAGGATCGCTCTCGAGGACGCTGCGATCCATGAATGCCCCGGGATCACCTTCATCCGCGTTGCAGATGATGTATTTGCGTGTTCCCGAAGCTTTCGACACCGTGCTCCACTTCAGTCCGGTCGGGTATCCGGCCCCGCCGCGTCCGCGCAACCCGCTCTTCACGACTTCCTGGATGACTTCCGCCGGGGTCATTTCGGTGAGCACTTTGATGAGCGCTCCATATCCCAGGGCACCGATGTAGTCTTCGACGCGTTCGGCATCGATGATTCCCGAGTTCTCGAGTACGATCTTCTTCTGGCGTTGAAAGAAAGGAATGTCGGTGCGGCAGACGAGGCGGCTGACCGGCGCGCCTTCAATGCTGTCGAGGATTTCCGGAGCATCCGCCGCGGTTACATGTTGGTACATTGTTCCGCGATCGGTCTGCACCAGCGGTCCTTCCGCGCATAGTCCCATGCACCCGACGCCTTTGGTCCGGCATTGCTTTTCCCAGCCTCGCTGCTTGATGTTGGCGTCGATCGCGTCTTTCACCGATTGACTCTGGCAGGAAAGGCAACCCGCGGCCACGCAGACGTTCACCCGATGCGCGATTTGTCCCTGCGCCTCGTGCTCGGACTCCGCAATCTGCTCCAGTTCTTCAGGAGTCATGAGAGTTCCATTTGGCCAGATGTTGACGCATGGCCTGCGGCGTGACTTTCCCCGCTACCTCGCGGTCGTAGACCACGGCCGGAGCAAGCCCGCATGACCCCAGACAACGCGCTGTCAACAACGACACTTTGCCGTCGGCCGTGGTCTCGCCCGGAGCGATTCCCATATCCGATTCCATGGCGTCCAACAGTTGTGGTGCTCCCTTGATGTAGCACGCGGTCCCCATGCAAACTACGCAGGTGTGCTCGCCCGCCGGCTTCAGCGTGAAAAAGTGGTAGAAGGTGGCCACTCCGTAGGCGCGACTAAGAGGCACTCTTAGTGAGGCGGCCACGTAGCGAAGGGCGTCTTCATCGAGATAGCCAAAGGCTTCCTGCACGGTATGAAGAGTTTCGATCAAGCCGCGAGACTGCTGGCCAAGGCGACGCATGGTCGCATCCACCAATCGCCAGCGCTTGTCCGGGTTGGGAGCAACGGGCTTGTTGAAATCGACGGTGCCGATCGTGGCCATGTGTCTCTCCACAGATCCAACTGAGAGAATCTGGACCAACAGGTCAGTTTAGAAGTGGAGCGGCGGATCCACTGTGATGGCGGTCACGATAGAGCGTGCTTGAGAGCAGAAGAACAGATCCTAGGCGTGCACTTCGTTAAGCCCTTCCTTCCGAGCCCGGTTTCGGCGTACTTCCAGCCATTCCAGCCATTGCTCAAGGCCATCCCCGGTGGTGCAAGAAACACTGATGGTTTCCATGGCGGGATGCACGCGCCGTGCATTTTCAACGGCCGTATTCATGTCGAAGGAAACATATGGAAGCAGATCCACTTTATTGAGAATCAGCAATTCGGAATTGAAGAAGATGGATGGATATTTGAGGGGCTTATCTTCCCCTTCGGTGACACTCAGGATCACAATCTTGGCTTCTTCGCCCAGGTCGTAACTCGACGGACAAACCAGGTTACCGACGTTCTCGATGAATAGGATGTCGAGATCGTCCAGGTTCCAGTCTGCAAGATGTCGCTGGATCATGCGCGCATCCAAGTGACAGGTTCCGCCGGTGGTGATCTGCTTCACTGGAAACCCGAATCGCTTCAGGCGAGTCGCGTCGTTCTCCGTCTGAATATCGCCGGTGAGCACCGCAACTCGCGCCTCCTTCGGGAGTGTCGCCAGTGTCCGCTCTAGAAGGCTGGTTTTGCCGGATCCCGGCGAACTGATCAGATTGACGCAAAGAACACCATGTTCTCTAAACTGTGCTCGCAACTGAGCGGCAACACTGTCATTCTCACTGAGAACTTTTTTCTGCAACGGCACTCGGTTCATACTCTTCCACCTCGATGTATGCCAGATCCAATTCGTCTCCGGAAATACACTCCGACTCTATCTGCGAACCGCACGAACATCGCCACTCATAGTTGCGGACGACGAACTCCTGTCCACAGGATCTGCAGCGATGACGCCGGGGGAAAATCTCGATTTCTAGTGTCAACGACTCCAAGTCGGTGTCTTTAATCAGCGCTTCAAAACAAAACCGCAACGCGTCGGCATCGATGGCAACCAATTCTCCGATCCGCAGTCCGACTTTTTGAGGAACGCATCCGGGATAGCGGGCGGCTTCAGCCCGCACCGCCGTCAGCACCGAGTTGGCGATTCCCATCTCGTGCATCAGCAGATCCGTGGCAACTGATCGCCGCTTAACATGTCCACGATGCGCTTGGTCCCAAGCACTGTCACCATGGTGACCAGGCCGGGATCCTTGCTGCCCACCGTGCCGATGATCTGCGCTTCGCGGCCCAGAGGATGTCCCCTCATCGCTTCCAAAACGCGTTCCGCATCGCTTGCCCCGACAATCGCTACGAGTTTGCCTTCGTTGGCCACATACATGGGGTCAAGTCCCAGCAACTCGCAGGCTCCGCGTACTTGTTCCTTCACCGGAATACTCTGTTCTTCCAGTTCAATTGCAACGTGAGATTGGGCAGCGATTTCGTTGCACGTGCTCGAGAGGCCACCGCGGGTGGGATCACGCATGCAACGAATCTGATCGCTGGCATCGATCATGTCTGACACCAGCGTGTGTAATGCGGCGCTGTCACTCGCAATCGTGGTTTCAAATTCCAGCCCTTCGCGGTGCGCGAGGATCGCAATCCCGTGGTCTCCGATCGAACCACTCAAGAGAACCTTGTCCCCGGACCGCGCCCGGTTCGAGGAAAGATCGACTCCGTGGCGAACCAGTCCAATTCCTGTAGTAGTGATGAACAGACCGTCGCCTTTTCCTTTTTCCACGACTTTGGTATCGCCTGTAACGATCTGTACTCCTGCAATTGCCGCAGCCTCTTGCATGGAGTTGGCGATTCGCCGCAATTCGTGAATTGCGAATCCCTCTTCAACAATGAACGCAGCGCTCAGGAAAAGCGGCGTGGCCCCGCCCATGGCTAGGTCGTTGATAGTGCCGTGGACCGCCAGCGACCCGATGTCGCCCCCGGGAAAGAAGAGCGGCTTGACCACGAAAGAATCGGTGGTAAATGCTAAACGGCCTCCATTCACGTTGAGGATCGCCTGGTCGTCAAGCCGCGACAGAGCCGGATTCCCGAATGCTGGCAGGAAGATGTCGCGGACCAATTCCGCGCTGAGTTTGCCCCCGCTGCCGTGCCCGAGCAGAATCGTGTCCTTGGCCGGCAGCGGCAGTGGGCAAATCAGTTCGGCAATCGTTTTAGCGGCCATCTCGCTCTCTAACTTGCCGCCGGGCGCCGGCGATAACGGTAATACGCGGCGCAAGCGCCTTCGGAGGAAACCATCGACGCTCCCGAGGGATTCTCAGGAGTGCAACTCATTCCGAACGCCGCACAGTCCGTGGGTTTCTTCAGACCGCGCAAGATCTCGGCGCTGATGCATTCCGCAGGCTCATCCACGACGATCTCTTCAAGAAAGAACACCTTGTTTGCGTCATACGCTGCGTATTCCTCGCGTAGTCGCAACCCACTGCGGGGAATCATTCCAATCCCACGCCACTTCTGGTCGGCAATCTCAAATACTTCGCTCACCATCATTTGTGCCGGCGAATTCCCCTGATAGTTCACGGAACGCACATATTGGTTCTCGAGGCGAGCCTCTCCTGATTCCAACTGCTTCACCAGCATGAGTACTGCTTCCAGTAGATCGACCGGCTCGAAACCTCCGACCACAATTGGCACGCGGAAGTCACTGACTAGCGATTCGTACTCCCCGCAACCCATTACCGTGCAAACATGCCCCGGAGCGATGAACGCCTGCACCCGGTTCTCGGGGGCGACCATGAGCGCGCGGATTGCAGGCGGCACCAGCACGTGCGATACCAGCATCGAGAAATTCGTCAGCCCTTCACACTTGGCATGAAACGCCGCCATCGCGTTAGCAGGGGCAGTGGTCTCAAAGCCGATCGCCAGAAAGACAACTTTGCGATCGGGATTCACGCGAGCAATCTTGACAGCGTCCGTCGGCGAGTAGGCGACGCGCACATCGCCACCCTGTGCCTTAACCCGAAAAAGGTCAGATTGCGAGCCTGGAACTCTCAACATATCCCCATAAGACACCAGGGTCACATCGAAGCGGGAAGCCAGGGTGATTGCCTTGTCGATCGTTTCGAGGGGAGTTACGCAGACCGGACAACCGGGCCCATGCACCAGTTCGAGTTCACGAGGCAGCAACTCATCCAGCCCATAACGCATGATGGTGTGAGTCTGTCCGCCGCAGATTTCCATCAATACCCACGGACGGGCAACACGCTGCTGAATTTCCGCGGCTAGAGCGTGGGCGATCCGCCGGTCTCGATATTCGTCGATGTACTTCAACGCAGCTTTTACCGTGAAATTCACTGTAGAGAGCGGCTACCATAGCATCCGTGATATGCATCACATAGGCCGGTGACTAGAAGCACCGGGAATACGGCGGGAAACGCCTAAGATATATCCTTCCGGCGGTGTCTCTCGCGGACGGGAGAGTTTCTTATGAGCACCCCAAATCCGGTCGAAATTCGGGATTCGCACTTGCCTCGCCTCACTTTGCGCGGATGCCAGGTCGCGCACATGGCGGCCCAGGCGCTGGCCGAAGGTATCTCCCAGCGGAACGCGGCACTTTGGGAAGATCTGAAGGTGTACGAGGAAGAGCTCGACGCGCTCGACCGCCAGATTAACGAGGACGTCACCACCGCTCTCGCTCGCGGATCAGGTTCCCAGGCGCGCGAACTCTTGGCTTGCCTTAAGTTCATTCTCGAACTCGAACGCATCGGCGACCTGTTACTGAGTGTAGCCAACCGTTTTCAAACAATCGCCGCACGCCTGCAGCCGTTAGACGGGAAAGATCTGGGCCGCATGTGTGCAATCGTGACCTCGATGCTGGCCAACGTTACGACAGCATTTTCTGAGAGGGATGTACCCAAGGCGCTCGAAGTGCTAAAAGCCGACGCAGAGCTGGATCGCCTGCGCAACCTCATCTTCATCCGGCACATCGAGAATCCGGAAAACGTTCCGCAGCGGGAGAGCTTTCATCTGGTCTTCATGTGCCAGGGACTTGAGCGTTGCGGCGACCACGCCAAGAACCTTGCCGAAGAAATTTGTCATCTGGTCAGCGGCCGCAGCGTGCGGCATATCCTACGCGATCGGGATCGTCCGGACGAACAGGTTTACGTCGACAGAATGCGCAAAAGCGGCAGCAATAAGCTCTGAAACTCACTTCGCGTCATGAAAGATGACTCCCAGCGTGTAACGCTGGCCCGATCGCAGTTGGCTCACACCGTGGCGCAGGTTCGTTCTGTAGGGCCCTCGTGCCCCTTGCACGAACCGATAACGCGTGGGGAAGATAACGGCCTGTCCCTGCTCGGCGGTGATCACGCGTGCTCGTGATTGCATCCGCGGTCGCTGCTCGACCAATACAAATTCTCCTCCCGTATAGTCGGCGCCCAGGCGGCTCAAAAAAATGTGGCCTGCAGAGGAAAGGCCACCTCGCCATAAAGATCCTGATGCAGGCAATTAAAATCTCCAGCCTGATATTTCAAAAGGAGCGGCGTGGGTTTGCATTGGCCGGCAACTCGGCACACTTCGAGATAATCAGAGAGTCTCTCAGGAAGGACGCCCCCGGCAGGCCAGCAGTTCGCAATCCGCGCGACGTGCGGATAAAGATATTCACGCAGACCGGCAACGAGACCCGGCAACGGATACTTGAAGTACTTGTATTCGCCACGGCCGAATCCGAAGCGTGACATCACGACGTGGCTGCGGAAGGCAGCGTCGTCCGCATACATCCCACTCAATTCAGCGCACTCTTCGGGGCTTAGAAGAGATGGAAGCAGAGCGTAGCCTTCTTCCCGCAGCGCCTCGCCGACTCCGCCCCAATCGAGCGCAAGCATTCTATTGCGAATCGTCGGTGTCATCTTCGCTGACTATACGATTCGCCGCCCGAGAGAGCTATCCGCTTCTTGCGCTCAGAATGCCTTACTGATTTTCAACCTGCAAATTATCTGTCACTGAAAATACGCCGGAAACACTCTTGGCCTGCATTTCGGCGACTTGCTTATCCATTTGCCGGGCCACAACACCAACCAGGGTCACGTGGCCATGGTTCACGATGATATGGATCGGGGGCACCGCACGTAGCGCGTATTGGTTCAATACAGTATTTCCGTAAATTGCACGATAGGTCGCGCGCCGAATTCGATCATCCATCGGAGAAAGCGGCAGCACTTCGATGTTATTCACGACCTTCTCCACGCCTTCGATTCTCTTTACCGAGTTTTCGGCATCGGACTTCAGCACCGGCTTCACCACTTGCCCCATGAGGGTCACCGTACCGTCCTGCGCCACCGAATAGCTCAGGTTGTCGAATACCCCGTAGAAGGGAAGCATTACGAGTTCGTGACGCACTTCTTTGACAATGCGATCGTAGCCCTTCTGGCTCAGCCCACCATGCGATTCCTGCTGTGGCGGATTGGTGGAATTCGAATCCTGCGCTACAGCAGCAATTGACAGGAAGCACCCCAAAGCGATCGCGATCAAGGCTTTCATTTTCAAATCTCCTTCACTATTGGTTGGATGCAACGGGCCCGAATGATGCCATACACGGGATTCTGTACGCGCTCGGAAGCACACCCCAAGTTATTGGGGAAAGTTTAGGGAACAGCTGTGCGCGTGTCAAAGGCGGGGAGGATGGTCTTGGTCGGCAGGCGGGAGTTCCTCCTCCAGCGCGCCCATTTCTTCCAGAATTCGATAGGTGCGTTCCGCTTCGGCAGCATCCACGCGGCTAATCGCGAACCCCACGTGCACCATCACGTAATCTCCCACGGCCGCCTCGGGCACAAAGCCGAGATGAGTTTGGCGCGTGATTCCACCGAACTGCACCTGGCCCACGTCGACTCCGCCGATCGTCTGTTTGGTCAGAATCTTGCCGGGGATAGCTAGGCACATCAAACGACTCCTTGGGCGCTGAAGGAACCGCCCATCGAAATGTTAGGAGGCAATGTACGGCGTTCGCATGACGACCATCACGCTGATACGTGACTTGAATCACTGCCCGGGCGTACCGATGAAGGCGATAAAAGTTCCTGTTCACGATGCCGTTCGATGGGAAGCCGAGTCTGGGCCGAAAAAAGCCGGTTAAGGATCGCGATTTCGTTAGCCTTATTCGACATCATTCTTACTTGTCCGCATCCTTTCGCGGCCATATCCGCCTGACCGTCGCTGAACCTCGAAGCGGTGATCGCTGTCACTACCGGGTGTAACCGGGATTACCGCGACCAGCATGCGCGAGGTATAGCGACTCATGACCAACCTCACCGAAAAGCAAACCATTGCCAGCCATTTGACTGCGTGTGGCGTCTCCCGCCGCACTTTCTTGCAACTCTGTACCACCTTGATGGTGACGGCACCAGTCGGCCTCTCGCTGACTAGCAGGGCAACCGCGGAAGAGGTCGCGCAGGTGGTAGGAAAGGCCAAGCGCCCGTCTGTTATCTGGCTGCACTTCCAGGACTGCACTGGCTGTTCCGAAACTCTCCTTCGGACTTCGCGTCCCGACATAGCCGACCTGATTCTGAACGTCATTTCTCTCGATTACCATGAGACGCTGATGGCGGCCTCGGGCTACCAGGCGGAGGACGCGCTGAAACAGGCGGTCTCCGAAAATCTCGGCAAGTTTGTTCTAGTTGTCGAGGGATCGATTCCCACAAAAGACCAAGGCCAGTACATGAAATTGGCGGGACGCCCCGCGCTCGACGTCCTTCGCGACATCGGCAGGAAATCTGCTGCTGTCATCGCGATGGGATCTTGCGCCTCCTGGGGAGGAGTTCCATCGGCCGACCCCAATCCTACCGGCGCTCAAGGCGTTGACTCGATTCTTACCGAAAAACCGGTAGTGAATTTACCTGGGTGCCCGACCAATCCTTACAACCTGCTGGCGGTGGTTCTCGAATACGCGACCATGGGACGGTTGCCCGCGCTCGACGAGTTCAACCGTCCGAAATTTGCTTACGACCGGGTGATTCATGATCACTGCCCCCGGCGCGCGCACTTCGATGCCGGACGCTTTGCACGCGAGTTCGGCGACGACGGCCATCGTCAAGGATGGTGCCTGTACAAACTAGGCTGCAAAGGTCCAGTGACCCACGCCGCGTGTTCCACGCGCCACTTCAATGAAATACCGGATGTCTGGCCAATCGGCATCGGCGCTCCCTGCGTTGGATGCACAGAGAAATCTGTCGCGTTTCGCGTTCCCATCTTCGAGACGGTTGATATTCACTCTGCGACACCGCCCGAGGCTCTCCCTCTTGTGCACACTCCGGTAGGGACGATTGGGACAGCCGCCGCAGCCATGGTGGGCGCAATCGCTGGAGGCATCGGCGGCGCCGCTTTGATGGCATCGCGGCGGCTGCCAGGTGGCGCCGACGCGGCGGCTCATGCGACCGCGAGGGACGCTTCCGATTCCGTGGGACCGAAGGGAGAATGAACATGGCCATCACTCGCCGTGATGTTCTTAAGACTCTCACAACCGGGACCGCTGCTGCAGTTACGGCAGGAACCGTTCTCTCGGGAGTCACCCACGCGGAAGAGCAGGCGGCGGTCCCACCCGCAGCGGTCGGCATGCTCTATGATGCCACTCGCTGCATCGGCTGCCAGTCGTGCGTTGCCGCCTGCGCCGAAGCAAACCAGTTGCATCCTGACACGCGCCTTGATCCTCTCCACCAGGCGCCACGCGACCTCAACTACACCACCAAAAACATCATCAAGCTTTACAAGCCAACAGATGGAAAATCGTATTCGTACGTAAAGCAGCAATGCGTGCACTGCGTAGATCCCGCCTGCGTCGCGGGATGCATGTTCAAAGGGCTGAAGAAAGATCCGAAAACCGGAATCGTGACTTGGAACTCGAAGCTCTGCGTTGGATGCCGTTACTGCGAAATTTCCTGCCCCTATCACATCCCGAAATTCCAGTGGGAAGGTTTCAATCCAAAGATTGTGAAATGCGAGTTCTGCAAAGAACGTCTGGCCGCCGGACAGCAACCCGCGTGCACATCAGTGTGTCCGGCCAAAGCTGTGATTTTCGGATCCCGCAAAGAACTCTTGGCCGAGGCCAAGAATCGCATCAAGCAGAGTCCAGGCAAGTACTATCAGGATCGTGTCTTCGGTGAGCGCGAAGGCGGCGGCACTCAGGTTCTTTACCTGTCGCATGTTCCCTTCGAGAATCTAGGCCTTCCGCAACTGCCGGACGAATCGGTCCCGGCGAAATATCTGAAATGGCAGAAACGCGTTTACAGCTACCTCGCCGTTCCGGTGGTGCTGTACGCGTCGGTGGTCGGAGTCATTCGGAATAACTGGAAAGACCATCAAGAGCACGTCCGCGAGGAAGAGAAGAAAACCGGATTGAGGGCGCAGCTATGATCGACCGTTGGGAAAGAGATGTTCCCGTCTTCGACGTCCCCATCTGGACCAAGCCTTTCGTCGTGGCCTGTGGCCTGGGCGCACTCGCCTTCGGTCTTGTCACCTATCGCGAACTTGCCGGATTAGGGCCGGCCAGTGGCATGAATGATGCCTACGCGTGGGGCATCTGGAAGACCTTCAACACCATGGTGCTGACCGGACTGGGCTCCGGCGCGTTCTCGATAGGTATCGCCACCTGGCTCTTTCGACGCAAGCGCTTGCACACGGTACTTCGTACGGCGATGCTGACCAGCTTTCTCGCATATCTCTCCGGCCTCATGTTGCTTGGCGTAGACGTCGGACGTCCCTGGAACTTTTACTGGATTCTCACTCCCTGGCGCTGGAACCTGCACTCGCCGCTTCTCGAAGTCGCTCTCTGCATGCCCGTCTATGCCATGGTTCCCTTGTTGCTCGAGAATGTTCCACCCGTGCTTGATTGGATCTACGACAAGCGCCCTCGCTATCGACCGTGGGTGCATCGCGCTGAAAAAATCATGCTGCACTTTTATCCCTGGATCGTTGGCTTGGCCTACATTCTTCCGGCCATGCATCAATCGTCGCTGGGCGCCTTGATGCTGCTCGCCGGAGATCGTGTGAACCCGTTGTGGCAGACGCCGTGGTTGCCGTTGTTGTACCTCTGGGCAGCCGCCTTTATGGGTTTCGCGTGTGTCGCGGGCACATTGCTCTTCTGCTCGCTGATGTGGAAGCGTCCGGTGGACCTCGACGTTCTCACTGAAATGAACCGCATTACTGCGGGCCTGATAGCGTCATGGCTCCTGTTTCGCTTCGCCGACATCACCTTTAGCGGGAAACTCGGGCTCGCGTTTCAATGGAACATTTTCAGCGGACTCTTTTGGATCGAGTTCCTCTTCCTCGCGACAGCGGTCTTCATGCTTTTGGATTCCTCCAAGCGCCGGGATGCTCGCCTGATCTTCCACGGCCACGTTGTGGCCGCGGTGGGAGGCATGCTCTATCGCTGGGACCCAACAACTCTGGCATTTCAGCCGCGTCCGGGAGCGTTCTACTTCCCGACGCCCGTCGAGCTGTTGGTGTCGGTTGGATTCGTCTCTCTTGCGGTAGCAGCTTTCATGTTTCTGGCAAAGGTATTGCCGATTCTTCCCGCACCGCTTCGCCTTTGGTATCGCATGGAACAGGAAGAAAAAGCGGCGGGACGATCCTCAGCCGGCGCCCAGTTCGTAGCGGCAGATTGAAGCGATGTTAATTACGCAAGCATAGGAATGAACTTATGGCAAAGCGCATCACCATTGACCCCATCACCAGAATTGAGGGCCACCTTCGCATCGACGTCGAAGTCGACAACGGATCGGTTTCCGACGCTTGGGCGTCGTGCACCATGTGGCGAGGCATCGAGAAGATTCTCGAAGGCCGCGACCCGCGCGAAGCCTGGCTGTTCACCCAGCGTTTCTGCGGCGTTTGCACCACCGTGCATGCCATTGCCAGCGTACGCGCCGTCGAAGACGCGCTGAAGCTGGAGATTCCCGCCAACGCGCAATACATCCGGAATCTGATTCTGATCAATCATGCGCTGCATGACCACATCGTTCATTTCTATCACTTGTCCGGCGCTCGACTTTGTCGACGTCCTGCAGATTCCCAAGGCAGATCCGGCGAAAACGTCGGCGCTGGCTGAGTCGCTTTCGCCCTGGACGCGTAACTCTCATGATGAAATGAAGGCCGCGCAAGACAAAGTCAAAGGCGTCGCGGCCAGCGGGCAGTTGGGAATCTTCACGAATGGCTACTGGGGACATCCGCAAATGCGTTTGAGCCCCGAGGTCAATTTACTTGCGTTCTCTCACTACCTGCAGGCGCTCGAGTTCCAGCGCAAGGCGAATCAAGTGGTAGGAATGTTAGGGGGCAAGACTCCACACATCCAAAACCTGACCGTGGGAGGTGTGGCGAACGCCATCAACCTCGACAGCCAAGCGACACTAGGAATGGAGCGCCTCGAATCGATCAAGATTCTGATGGACGAGGTCACGCGCTTCGTTCAGGAGGTCTACGTACCCGACGCGTGCGCCATAGCCGGGTTTTACGCAGACTGGTTCGGCATCGGCAAAGGAGTTAACAACTACATGGCCGTGCCCGACCTTCCCCTCGACGCTCGTGCTACGGAGTTCGATCTGCCAGGCGGATACATCCTCGGAGGCAACCTGTCCGATCCCCACGCGTTCGCGACCGCAGCCGATCCGGTCTTCCGCGAGTCGGTCACCGAAGATGTCACACATGCTTACTACAAGGGCCAGGCGCCGCTGCACCCGTGGAAGGGAGAAACGGTTCCGGACTATACGGACTGGCAGGCTGATAAGAAATATTCATGGGTCAAAGGCCCTCGCTTCCAAGGCAAGCCGATGCAAGTGGGCCCGCTGTCGCAGGTTTTGGTGGGCTATGCGCAAGGCCATCCGCTGACGAAAAAGTGGGCCGATGCCGCCCTCGATCGCGTTTCCGCCGTAGCCGGTAAGCGCATCACTCCGGAAATGTTGCAATCGACCATGGGGCGTCATGCGGCCCGCGCGGTTCGCTGCGCCATGCTTGCCGACCTGGCACAGAAGCACTGGCAACTGTTGGTCGACAACATCAGCCGTGGCGATACAACGGTTCACAATCCGCCGGTCTTCCCTCGCGGAGAAATCTCAGGCGTAGGAACTCATGAGGCTCCTCGCGGAACGCTTTCGCATTGGGTGGTTGTCGACGACGGAAAGATCAAGAATTACCAGGCGGTCGTTCCGTCGACATGGAATGCAAGCCCCCGTGACAACGCCGGCGCTCACGGACCCTACGAAGCCTCATTGCTGCGAACACCGATCGCGGATGCTGAGAAGCCACTCGAGGTCCTGCGTACGGTTCACTCCTTCGACCCGTGCATGGCGTGCGCTTGTCACGCATTCGATCTCACCGGCCGGCAGATTGCGGAGATCAAAGTCCTGTGAAGCGAGTGCTCATCGCTGGAATCGGTAACATTCTTCTGGGTGATGACGGTGTGGGTCCCTATGTGGTCCACTCGCTCGAGGCCGCTTATGAGTTCGGCGAAGGCGTTGAAATTGTCGATCTCGGAACTCCGGCACTGGATCTCATCTACAAGATCGTCGATCTTGATCTACTGATTCTGGTGGATGCCGTCGCGGATGATGAGACGGCGGGAACCGTCGTGTGCTATCACAAGGACGAGTTGCTCCGCCATGCGCCAGTGGCGCGGATGGATCCGCATTCCCCCGCTCTTACGCAATCGTTGCTCGCGTCGGAAATGTTGGGCCGCAGTCCGGTCGACGTTTTATTGGTAGCGGTAAACGGAGAACGATACGAGACGGGTTGCGAGCTTAGCGAACCCGTCCGTTCCTCCGTTCCGGAAGCGATCCGCCAGATCCTGCAGACCCTCGATCAAAACGGAGTCACCTACAGGTCGCACCGGTCTCCATCGGATATCTGGTGGTCGAGTGTCACTGCTGCCACCCTCCGCCCAGAGCCTGATACAACTGCACCAACGCGATAAGTTCGTTCCCCTGCGCCTGCGCAAGGCCTAATTCGGCCGAAAAGGAATTTGTTTCGTTGGTGAGCACTTCGAGATAGTCCGTAGTTCCCGCCTTGAAGCGGACTTCCGAAAGATGAGCGGCATCCTGAGCCGACTCGAAGAGATGCTGCTGTTGGACACGAAACTCGCGGTTCTTCTGGTACGCAACCAAGGCATCGGAAACGTCTCGAAACGCACCTTGAATTGTCTGCTGATACGTCAGCAACATCTGCTGATGTTCTGCCTCGGCCAGACGAACGTTGTTCTTCAGCCGGCCACCTTCAAAAATCGGCTGCGTCACGCCAGCCGTCAGGTTCCAAAGTCCTGCCGGTCCCGTGAACAGATTCGTCAGTGCGGGACTTTCGTAGCCGGCCGATCCGGTAAGCGAGAGTTGCGGGAAGTATGCAGCTCGCGCAACGCCGATTTGGGCATTTGCCGCGATCAGATTCGCCTCCGACTGCCGGATGTCAGCTCGCCGTTCGAGAAGTGATGACGGAATTCCCGCGGGAACTTCCGGCAGGTGTGGCTGCTCGGTCAGCTTCAGGCCTCGCGGAACATCCCCAGGGTTATTGCCGAGCAAAATGCTGATGGCATTTTCTGTTTGCGCGATCTGCCGCTGTAGATCAGGCACTTCGGTGGCCGCCGTGTATACCAATTGTTCTGACTGGCGCACATCGAGCAGAGAGTTGATCCCGTGTTGCTCCAGGGTTTGCGTCAGTTTGAGCGAGTCCTGACGGGAGCCGAGCGTACGTTGCGCAATTTCCAGCTCAAGGTCCAGTTGCCGCAGTTGGAAATAATCAGTGGCAAGGTTGGCGACCAGGGTGGCGATCACTTCTTTCTGCGCCCACTCGTTCGCCAGCAGCGTCGCCCGAGCGGCCTCGGTTGCACGACGGTACTTCCCCCAGAAGTCCAGATTGTAAGCCGCCGAAGCCGTCACCTGTCCCTGCGTGAGTTCGTAGGACGGGATCGGCCCGATCTTGGGACTCTGAAGGCTATTGATCTGCCCGCCGGCACCGAGGGAGGGCAGTTGATCGGCCCGGGTGATTCCCACTTGCGCCTGGGCCTGCAACACTCGCGTCGCCGCGATTCGCACGTCGTAGTTGTTCTTGATCGCGGTGCGAATCAATCCCTGCAGTTCCTTATCTTGAAAGACTTCCCACCACTTCTCGTCACCAAGCGATGCAGCCGAGGCTGTCGGCGTCGTGGGCTGCGATTCTGTCGACGTCGTATCGGCTACCGGTCCCCGGTACGTGACCGGCACGTCGACAGAGGGCTTTTTATAGTTAGGACCGACCACGCAGCCACTCAATATTAGTGTTCCCAAGAAAAGCGGCAGCGCGTAATAAACGTTATGAAGGGATCGAATCATGATTTCAGTCTCCCGATCCTTCCTGCAGTGCAAAGGCAGGGCTTTCGGAAGGCACTCGCTCGCGTCCCGAGCGGAAGAACGAATAGCGGTCGAGCACCTTCTCCTGGAATTCCTCAAGATAGAGATAAATTGCCGGGGTGACGTAGAGAGTTACGAACTGTGACACGATCAATCCGCCGATCACCACCAGGCCCAGCGGCCGCCGGGATGAGCCGTCGGCGCCGTAACCAAGCGCAATCGGTAGGGCGCCCAACAAGGCCGCCATAGTGGTCATCATGATGGGACGGAACCGTTCCATGCTGGCGTCGTGAATCGCCTGGTCGTCCTTCACTCCCTGCCGCACCCGCTCTTCCGCGAAGTCGACGATCATGATTCCGTTCTTCTTCACGATGCCCATCAGCATGAACATTCCGATGTAGGCGTAGAGAGAGGCTTCCGCTCCGAACAGCCAGAGCGTCAGCAAGCCACCGACCAAGGCCACAGGTAGTGACGACAATACTGTGATCGGGTGCAGATAACTTTCGTAAAGGATTGCGAGAATCACGTACATCACGAACACCGCAACCAGCATGAGGACCAGCAAGTCGGAAACCGTATTGCGGAAAATGAGCGCTTCGCCCTGCAACTGCCCTTGTACGTCGGAAGGTAGAATCTGCTTCGCCGCATCTTCCACGAACTGAGTCGCCTGCCCGACGGTGTAGCCGGGCTTCATATTGAAGAACAGCGTGACACTGGTGAATTGGTTGATGTGGTTGACCGCCTGCGGACCGATTACCGAGTGCCAACTGGTCACCGCGCTCAGCGGAACCATGCGCTGTCCGTCGTCGCTCTTGATGTAGAGCTTGCTCAGGTCCCCCGGATCCGATCTCTGATCGTCAGCGACTTCGAGAATCACCTGGTACTGATCCGTCGTTTTCTTGATCAGATAGCTGTAGTTCTGCGAATACGCGTCGTGCAACAGCGTCAGAATGCGCGTCTCTGAAATTCCGTACAGCTTCGCCTGATCCCGCAGAATATCGACCTGCAAATTCGGCGTGTGATTGAACAGGTCAGAGTTAACGAACAGGAATCCGGGATACTGGTACATCTTCGCCATCATCTTGTCCGCTGTTTCGTACACTTGCTTCGAATCGATCCCGGAGATCGCGTAAGCAAATTGTCCCTGCACATTCGCCGTCGCGCCGGTACTGATTTCGAGCACGGGGTTCGGCTGCAAGAAGGCGAGCGCACCTGGAACGGTTCCTGCGATTCCGCCCATGAGTTCTCCCGCCACCTGTTGAATCGGAGGACGCTCCTTCGGATCCTTCAAGAACGCAATCAGAAACGCCTGGTTCGCGGGCAAGAACTGACTGTTCCCGCTCATGGTGAAAGTGGTTTCCACGGCGGGATTGGCGCGCATCACTTTTTCCGCAGCGGTTTGATACGCGTGCATCTGATCTGGCGACGAACCTTCCTGCGCCACCAGAATGCCGCGAATAAAGGAACTATCTCCTACCGGCAGGAACGACTTGGGCACGATGTAGAACAGATACCCGGTACCGGCGAGACAGATCACCCACACCACCGCCGAGATCCAACGTTGCCGCAAGAAGAACCACAGTGAGTCGCCATAAACTTTCAGCACCCGGTTTTCGATGCTGCCAATCGTCCTCTCCATCCAGGTCTTCTTCGCACCTGCGCCGCGCTTACCCAATAGACGGGAAGTCATCAACGGTGTCAGGGTCAACGAAACCAGACCGCTGGCAATGATCGAGATCACGATGGTGACCGAGAACTCGCGGAAAATGCGCCCCATCAATCCGCCCATGAACACCAGCGGAATGAACACAGCCGCCAGCGACAGCGTCATGGCGAGAATTGTGAAGCTGATTTCCTTCGCCGAATTCAACGAGGCTTCAAACGCATCCTGCCCCTGTTCCATGAGGCGCACCGTGTTTTCAAGAAACACAATGGCGTCATCTACCAGGAAGCCTATGGCCAGCGTCAGCGCCATCAGCGACAAGTTGTCCAAGCTGTAGCCGAGCAGGTTCATGGCGATGAACGTCAGCAACAGGGAAAGAGGAAGGGCAACGGCTGGAATTAACGTGTCGGTCGCGCGGCCCAGGAACACGAAGATGACCATCACGACAAGCCCGAAAGAAATGTAGAGCGTTGTCTGCACATCTCGCGCGCTGTCGACGATAGTGCGCGAGCGGTCGTAAATCGGAATCAACTTTACCGAAGTCGGCAGCTGCGATTCGATATTGGGCAAGAGATTGCGCACCGAGTCGGCAACCTCGACGGCATTCGAGCCTGCGCGGCGGAAGACGGCGACGACCACGGTGGCCGCTGGCGCCGGATGCCCGCGCACCCAGAAACGCATATCGATGCGCTCGTCTTGCACGCTCTCTTTTGCGCTCGCAACGTCTCTCAAATAGATTGGAGCGCCGTTTGTCTGACCGACGATTAACTGATCGTATTGCTCCGCAGTACTTAATTGTCCCTGCGGCTGCAGCAAGAAAGTATGGTGCGGTCCATCGAATTGCCCGGCTCCTGTATAGCTGGTGCCATTCTTGACCGCCGTCGTCAAATCTTCGAGCGAGATGTTGCGAACCGCCATTGCTGAAGGATCTGCTTTTATTCGTATAGCGGATTGCGTTCCGTACACCCCGACCTGGCTGACTCCGGGAAGAATGCTGATACGCTCTCCGACCTGCGTGTTGGCAAAGTCGTAGAGCTGTCCTTCGGTCGCAGTATCGCTCACCAGTGCGATGTATTGAATCGGCTGATCGTTCGGGTTCGTCTTCGTGAACGTCGGAGGACTGGGCAGATCCACCGGCAACTGGCCCGTAGCGCGCGTGATCGCGGCCTGCACGTCGGTCGCAGCCGCATCCAGACTCTTATCCAAGCCAAACTGCAGAACAAAGCTTGTGTGTCCCTGACCGTTATTGGAGGTCACCAACTCCAGACCAGGAATCTGCATGAACTGGCGCTCCAGCGGCGTGGCGACGTTGTTCGCCATCGTCTCTGGCGTGGCGCCCGGATAATTCACTTGGACCTGAATCACCGGGTAGTCGACGGCCGGCAAATCGCTTACCGGCAGACGGTAATACGCGAGCACTCCGAACAAGATGACCGAGACCGTGAGTGCCACGGTCATTACGGGGCGGCGAATGAAATTCTCGGAAAGGTTCATGACTGACCTCCCTGTTTGCCGGCTCCGGCCGGACCTTGCGGATTCGCGCCCGCAGTGTCAACCCGCACCTTCCCTCCGGGCCTGACCGTCAACTGGCCGGTCACCACTACTCGCTCGTTCGGCTGCAATCCACCGATAACAACTACGTCGTCGCCCTGACGCTGGCCGAGTGTGATTGGCCTCAGGTCTGCAGTGTCATCTTCCTTGACTACGTATACGAAGGGACCTTTCTGGCTGATCTGCGTAGCTTGGTTGGGAATGAGCACCGCGCCCTTCTCCGTCGCAAGCACCAGCTTCACATCCACGAATTGCCCCGGCCAGAAGTGCCGGTCAGGGTTCGACAGAGTGGCGCGAAGATTCACCGTACCGGTGCCGTTCTGGACGGCGTTGTCCAGAAATTCCACTTTGCCGGTTCTCACTTTGTTCTCTGGATCGGAAGGCAGACGGACCAGCGCTTTCAACGTGCCCTGAGCCATCTCTTTTTGTACTGCCGGAAGGTCTCGCTCGGTGACGGTAAATTCCGCATAAATCGGATCCAACCGCTGAATCAGCAGTAAAGACGTGCTGTTGGGCTGAACGACGTTCCCAACGTCTACCAAACGCGCTCCCGCTCGGCCATTGATCGGCGAGTGAATGTAGCAATATTCCAGGTTCAGTCTGGCAGTCTCGAGAGCAGCAGCGGCGGCGTCCACCTGCGCTTGATTTACGTCCACAGCATTCTTTTTCGTGTCGTAATCCTGCTTTGAGATCGCCCGGCTGGCGATGACTTCCTCGTCGCGTGAGAACTGAATCTTCGCAAGTTCAAGTGCCGCCTTCGCCTGGGCGAGACTCGCCTGCGCGGAATCCAGTTGCGCTTTATAAGGACGAGGATCGATGACAAACAACAGCTGACCCTTGCTCAGATTCTCGCCGTCCTGGAAGTGGCGCTCCGTGATTCGTCCGCCCACCTGGGGCGTCACTGTCACCGACTCAAACGCTCCATTCTTCCCGATCTCGTCCAGGTACCGGGGGACATCCTGCGCAGTTGCAGGCGCTACCGTCACCAACGGAGGCGGCAAAGACGGCGCAGCCTGTACCTGATTGCGGCCGCATCCTAATGTCGCCCACGTCAGCAATAACAGCGGAAATACTCCAAAAACGCGGTATCCAATTTTGAAAACAGTTCTCTCCGAAGCCTTCATCGCCATCCCCATTCGCCTTACGCCTTGAATTTTTGTTTAGTTTGAGACCGGCACGTCGCTGTTCAGCGTTGCGCCCATCTGCATCACGTTGAACTCGCCGGCGGCTGCCAACGAGTCGATCGCTCGCGCTCGCGCGTTCACTACAGCTTGCCGCGAACAACCCAGCAGAATCGAGCAGTCCTGAAACGAATAGCCCTCAAGCACCGACATCACGAACACAAACCGTTCCAAAGTGTCGAGTTCGAGAATCGCTTTCATGTGCGGTTCGATCTCCGCATCCGCTCTTCTATTCGACGCAATTTCGCTTGAATTGGCTGGGCCTGCCAGCTGAACTGCCTGTTGCACGATCGCGCGGCGAGCCCACGACCGCGCCCATTCCTTGAACACAGCATTTCCTTCGACGCAGTCTCCGATGCCGGAAACAAAGCACTGCTCCGCTTTCTCCGCATCCGCGGTGAGCAAAAAGCCGAGCAGGTAAAGACTCTCCATGTCCTCGGCAAAAATCCGGCAAAAATCGGCACTGGTTGTGTAGGTGGTAGATCCGGTCAAAACAACCTGGCTGGCTTGGGACACATTTACCTCCATCTTCCTAATCAATCGTTGGAACTTGCCGGTTGGCCCAGGCGCCCATTTGAACCGTGGCATCTGCGCGCCAATTTCTTCAGCATGTGCTTGATCAGAATCCCGTCACAGGAAAATTTGGCTCCGTGTTGCATCAACTCCGAAAGAGTGCTTTCTGCTTCACAACTAATGACAGTGACGTCCGTGAGATCAACCACCAACTTGCGGCCTTCGAGTGTCTCGCTGGCGCTACGAAAGGCCTCCCGCAACTCACCCAGCCAGGGTTCCACCAACTTCCCTTCCAAAACCAGCCTTCGCTGTGCCCGGGTGTCAATCGTTGAAATGCGTAACATGTATGTCCTCTGCTCACGTGTGATAAGGCAAGGCAACTTCCAAAGTTGAATTGTTCTTAAGTCCTTGCATCTAGAGGAATACCAACTTTGACGAGGCCGATTTTGTCGGAAAATGTCGAAGCGGCTTCGACACTTGTCGAAGCAATTCTTGGTTGGATCGACATATTTTGAGAAAAAGCGAGGCGTTATGCGGACCGACGATTCGCTTGCCGATGATTCTGTGGGCTTGGTAACTCGATTAACTTTCCCCTGCGCCGGGCGCGCGGGGCAGAGTGACGCCGCGAATCCTGCAAGAGCGCTTTCAGGAACGTCAGCAGAAAAACTGTCGCCGCCCCGCAAATTCCCGTGAGTGCAATCTCAACCACGACTGAACAAGTGCACGAAGCGGGCCAAAACACGATCTAACTCAGATGCCCGATTCTCCTGGGAATTAATTGAAAGGCAGGTTGAAGATCTGACGATCCAGCCGTCATACTTCGTCAGCTGTCGAACTTAAGACACTTTTCGAGCATCGATGCCGAGCTTCTTCATGCGTGAGATTAGCGTAGTGCGCTTGAGGCCCATCTTTGTCGCCGCGCCGTTCGGTCCGGCTACGCGACCATTGGTCTCTTTCAGGACACGAACAATCTCCTCACGCTCGCTCGACTCCCGCGAATTAGGCGGAGGAGCCGTGGCGCTAGTTCGCTTTAACTCAGAGACTGGGACTTCCAGCGCGCTACCGTGCGTAAGTATCACGGCGCGCTCAACAAAGTTCTCCAACTCGCGAATATTCCCTGGCCAGTGCCAGCTCGATAACGTTTTCAGCGCTGCCGCAGGAATCGACTCAATCTTCTTCTCCATCCGCCGCCCATACTTCTGGGCGAAGTACCGCACCAGCAGTGGGATGTCCTCGGGCCGCTCGCGCAACGGGGGAATGCGAATGGGAAACACGTTGAGCCTGTAATAAAGATCGCTGCGGAACTCTCGGTCTTCAATCATTTTTTCGAGGTCGCGATTCGTCGCGGCCACCAGCCTGACATTCACCTTCTTCGTCCGCGTGCTACCCAGCCGCTCGAACTCTCGCTCCTGCAAAGCCCTCAGCAGCTTCGGTTGAATCTCAAGAGGGATGTCGCCAACCTCGTCAAGAAATAAAGTTCCCTCGTCGGCCAGCTCAAGACGCCCCAACTTTTGAGAAATCGCGCCCGTGAACGCGCCGCGCTCATGTCCGAACAGTTCGCTTTCCAGCAATCCCGTGGGGATGGCGGCGCAGTTCAATTTCACAAAGGTGCGATCCTTGCGCCGGCTGCGATCGTGGATCGCACGCGCAATCAATTCCTTACCGGTGCCGGTTTCGCCGAGCAACAGTACCGTGGAGTCGCTGGGGGCAACCGTCTCCACCAGTCGCAAAACATTGCGCAGCGCCGAACTCTGCCCGACGATTCCCTCGAAATCCATTTCGCCGCGGATTTCCTCTTCCAGATACAGCTTCTCCTGCGCCAGCTTGTCTTTCAGTTCGGCAATCTCACCGTAAGCCAGCGCATTCTCCATCGCGATGGCCACCTGATGAGCGACCTGGGTCAGGAAAGCGACTTCGTCTTCATCGAATGTGTTTTCTCGCCGTCTCGCAAGCGCCAGTACGCCGAGCAGCCGGTCGCGGCTCACCAATCCAATATCGCAGAATGAGTTCATCCCCTCGCCAGACGCTTTCGCATACATCTCCGCAGGAACTTCCGCAGGATCCAGACGGTTCAGTACGAACGGTTTTCCCGTCTTGAACGTCTCGCCGGGCATGGTTCCTTCCACGGGAACCTCGATGCCTTCGAGGAAGAAGCCTTTGCTGTCTGGGAAATCGAGGGTATGCACGCGCAGATTCTTGCCTTCTGCATCGGGCAGCATGATGGCGGCAGCGTCACAATGCATGACACGACGGACAATGCTCGAGATCGCGTGCAAAAGATCATCGAATTCCAGATTGGAGACGACCTGATTCGTAAGCTCGAGAATTAGCTTCAACCGGTCCTGCGCCCGCGTCGATGAGTAAAGATTGACGGCCGCATCGATCGCCAGCGCCATCTGATCGGCCAGGAGGCGGAGAAAATCAACTTCCTCTTCTGGATAAGAATGCGCTCGCTTGCTACCCAGGCTGATAACGCCCAAGCGGCGTTCGCCTCTTGCCATCGGCAATGTGCAAGAAGATGAAATCCCCCGCTCGCCTAGAAATTGTCTGTGGGCCGCGAAACGCGTCTCTCGATTCCAATCGTTAGCAATAAAGAGTTCCTGGCTGCGATGTGCCCACCACACCGGGCCATCGTCATCGAGAGCCCTTCCGTCGAGGCGCTCCCCATTTACTTCGAGTAACTGCCAGTCGACAGAATTTGTTTCGGAGTCGAACGATACCACCTGCAGATAGTCGAACGACACCACCTCCCGTAACTGCCGCGAGAGTTCGTTGCCGGCGTTCTCACAGTCGTTGCAGGTTGCAATCGATCTTCCAGCTCGCAGCAGAGCCTCATAGCGAGCCGTCTGATTTGTGGGGATGATGCGTGCCACCGTTGCCATGAAATACCCAACCTCAGACTATTGTGGTGTGCAACCGCGCGGACGCCTCGGTAGAAGGATCCTACGCTGGAGTATCTGATGTGACGGGCCACCAGAAGGGTTCTGAAAAGTGTCGTCAATGCTCGACACTTGTCGAACCCGCTGTCGAAAGCCTCGTCAGCCCTCCCGCGTCTCCCTTCTTGCCATAGCCTGCAACCAATGTCTGCTCAGGGACTTCCGACCGATCCCGTAGCTTTGGCATTTCCGGTGCCTTAGTTACGCGGTGCAGCGGACCGGATCAATCAAGATCTATGACACCGGCTCACAATTTGCACGGACACATGGAGGAGTAAAGATGCGTAGATTATTTGTCATCATTGCCGCCATTGCTATGTTGGCAGTTGGGGCAGTAGCTCAGGAAGGCCGCTCGGAGATCAGCCTGCAAGGCACCGGCGTCTTTACCAAGGACACAACCGCGCAGGGCAATCTGCAGCGCAGCACCGAAAGCGGCGGATTTCTGGTCGGCTATCGTTACCACTTCAATCGCTGGCTGGCCGCTGAAACGGTTTATGGCTACAACCGGAACACGCAGCAGTTCTTCACCGGCGGCGGACTCTCACGAGTTCAGGCCAATGCCCACCAAGCCACCGGCGGCGTGGTAGTCAATCTTCCACTGCCTTCGCGATTCCGGGTGAGTCCGTATGTATTGGCTGAAGGAGGAGCCTTGGTATTCGATCCTACGGGCAATGCATTCGCCAGCATCGCGGGAGCACAGACCCAAACCACCGGAGTGTTTGTCTACGGCGGCGGAGCTGACTTCCCCATCGTGAAGCACGTTTCTCTGCGCGCCGAATATCGCGGGTTAGTCTACAACGCGCCCGACTTCGGTCTCCGAAACCTGAACACGAATACCATCACCCACACCGCACAACCTTCCGCAGGAATCGTATTTCGATTCTAAGCAGAAGAAAGCGCCTCCCCCAGGGACCCGCCGAGACCTTCTCGGCGGGTTTTTCACATTCTAACGGACATTTATACGCGCTACTTACCCGTCTGACCCGACTTCCCATTCCTTGATCCTCTCCGAGACGAGGCACACCATCCGAACAAACCAACTAGGAGGAGGGCATTGAAATGAACCGACCAAACTGGCTATTTAACTCACAAAATCACTACAGTCTGTTTGCGAAGGCGGTTAAGTCGTCGTCCACTTTGCGTAACCAATTGAAAATGCCAAAAGAGAACTGGTGGCGGCGGTAGGACTCGAACCTACGACCTACGGATTATGAGACCGTCGCTCTAACCACCTGAGCTACACCGCCACAATGAGGGAGAACAACCGGATGGGTGAGGTTGGAATCAAGTCGATGCCTGGCTCGTCTTCCCTCGATTCCGCACCGTAATTCTACACGGAATAGGCTGTGCGGAGTAGAGGTTCGTCGACCTTACGGAATGGGCGCAGAAAAAAGCCCCCGATTTCTTCGGGGGCCGGGCGCTTCAGACGTGGGTCTAGTGGTGATCGTGATCGTCGCGATCGCGGTCGTCATGATCCCAATCACGCTGTTCGTGCCACTGGTGAGTGCGGCCATCCCACCATCCGTGATACTGATTCCAGCAGCGGTCGCGCTCGGCATCCAGATCGCGGCGGCGCTCCGCGGCCTCGCCGCTGCGCTCGCCGTGCTTGCGAATGGCATCATCAAGGCGGGCTTCTGCTTTCTCGACCCGGTGTTGGCATTTCGCGCGATCGTCATCTGCGTGTATGCGCGGCACGACACCCAGCGCCAATACCGCAGCCATGGCGGCTACCACGGCTGTCGATTCTCCTAACTTCAAGCTTTTCCGCAATATGTTCAAAGAATCCTCCTAGGAACTCCGCGATCTTAGAGAGGCTAAGGGCCGTTGCGGTTGCCTGCAAAGTCGCTGATAGGACACTATACTGAACGCGCAGCCGTGACGATTCTCGATGCTGCCGCGCAACCTGATCATGAAAGCGATTGCCGTTATCCCTGCTCGACTCGCCTCTACCCGGCTTCCGCGCAAGATGTTGCGCGAGATTGACGGCCAACCGCTTATAGGACGTGTATACCAAGCGGTCCGTTCGGCCCCCCAATTCGACGACGTGATGATCGCTACAGACTCAGACGAGATCATGGAACTTTGCCAGCGCCATGGCTGGCACGCCCGCATGACTTCGTCATCTCATCGCAGCGGGACGGAACGAGTGCATGAAATTTCTTGTGCGGTTGCCGCCGATGTTTATGTGAATGTGCAGGGCGACGAGCCCATGGTGCGCGCCGAGCAACTGGCGACGTTGTTGATGGTTATGGAGCCGTCGAATGTAGAAGTCGGAACGCTCAAGACCCCGGCGGTGGAGATCGATATCGCCAACCCGAGCGCAGTGAAAGTAGTAACGGACGTGACGGGACGTGCTCTATATTTTTCGCGTGCCACCATTCCGCACGATCGCGATGGTACCCATCCCCGTTACTTCAAACACCTCGGACTCTATGCCTACCGTAAGGCGGCGCTGGACCGGTTTGTCAGCTTGCCTGAATCTTCGCTAGAACGCAGCGAAAGGCTTGAACAGTTGCGCTTCCTGGAGAATGGCATTGCGATCCATGTCGCCGAAACTCCTTACGACAGCATTGGAGTGGATACGGAAGAAGACCTGGAGCGCGTGGAAAAGATTCTGAAGAAAGCTGGGCGCTAACGAGCGCGGCTGCCCGTCCAGGCTTGCGCGGCGTGGACACGCTTGGAAATTGCGGGATGTGAGTGGAAGAACCATTCCACCCAGCGGGAAGGCGCGTGCTCCGCGAGATTTTGATCGGCAAGCTTATTCATTGAAGTAATGAAAGGTTTCACGCTGCCCAGCGATTGGAAGGCGTAGCGATCCGCTTGCCGTTCATTGAAGCGCGAATAGGCGTTCAGTGCAGGCATGAGAAGGAAGGAAAGCACGGTAGAGACCAGCGCCAGCAAAGGCAGGTTCGCAAAATCGGACATGGTTTCGAACATGTGCCAACGATCTACTGCGTAGTGAAGCGCCCAGTTGGCAGCCCAGAATCCTAGGAAAGTCGTACCGGCCTGCACCGCGATACTCTTGAAGATATGTTTGTGCACGTGATGCCCGAGTTCGTGAGCCAGCACGGCCTCAATTTCATCGGGTGAATATCCCTCTAGAAGCGTATCTGCCAAGATGATGCGCCGCGTGCTTCCCAGCCCCGTCAGAGCAGCATTGGCTTTCTTGCTCTTCTCTGAAAGCTTCCACTGGTAGACGCCGCGAACTTTGGTCCCGGCCTTCTCGCTGAGCCGGACGAGGCGAGCCTTCAATTCCTCATTCTCGAGTGGAGCAAATTTGTAGAAGATCGGAAATAGGACCACGGGCGCCAGTTGCGCCAGCACTACGAACAGTCCGAGGAAGACGGCCCAGCAAATTAGCCACCAGTATTCCGAAAACTGCCGAATGATCAGATACAAAATCTCAACCACGATGCCGGCCAGGACCAGGCTTACAAGAAACCCTTTGGCTTCATCCCAGAGCCAAGAGCGGGTTCGCAAATTCGAAAGTTGGAAGCGATGTTCCAGGCGGAATCCGTAATAGTCGAGACCGAACCCGAGCAGCTTTCCGAGCCCCATCAACATGACGACGTAAAAGAGGACGGAGAGGGTGTAGTTCTGGAAAGCCGCGCGATAGGCTAAGTCACGAAGCGTGCCACTCCAACCGGTCGCGAGCAGAACCACGAGGAATGTCAACCCGAGAACGAAGTCGGCGACTCCCAACCATCGTCGGGTGCGGTTGTAACGCCGCGTCTCCGGCGAATCGCCGGCAATGGTCGCAGGTGTTGCTGCCATACTCATAATTCGCTTAGTCAGTTAGGATTATGGCCCTGTGGCATCCGGAAAGCGAATGCCGAAGGTGCAGCCGACCACCGTCCCAATTCCCTCCGAGTGTAACTTCGTCCCTTTAGGCTGCGTCACTTACGAACTTCTCGGCCGTCTCAAGGATCTCCGCGACCAGTTCTGGGGAAGCCGCCTCCGCATACACCCGCAGCAGCGGCTCGGTTCCCGAGGCTCTAAACAGAACCCATGGCTCGGCGCCATTCCCATTGGTCGGAGCGTCGAGGAAGAACTTGATCCCGTCGAGCCCCTCTTTCTTTAAGACGCTGTACTTCCCCAAATGTTTGCTCTCTTCCGAGCGTGCCCGTTGGATGGCGGCCTGCTTAATCTCCTCGGCAATATGCATGTCTTTTCGCCCGTAATAATGAGCGCCATATTCTTTCTGCAGATCCGCAACCAGTTGTCCCAGCGGCTTGCCTTCCTCGGCCATCACATTGGCCAGAAGTAAGGCGTTGAGCACTCCATCGCGTTCGGGAAGAAAACGCCCGTAGCCAATGCCTCCTGACTCTTCCCCGCCAATCAGGATTTCGCGCTCCATCATCAGATCTGCGATGTACTTGAAGCCGATCGAACACTCGTTGAGCTTGCGGCCGTAACGAGCCGCGATGCGATCAAGCATCTTGGTGGTGTTGAAAGCTCGCACAACCTCGCCGGGCCACTTCCTGCGTTCGAGCAGCCAGCGCAGCAAGACAGAGAAAATCTTGTGCGAATCGACGAAGCTCCCATCTTCCGCTACGGCGCCAATGCGGTCGGCATCTCCGTCGGTAGCAAAACCGGCGTGACACCGCTCTTTGACCACGGTTTCCTGCAGCATGGCGATGTGCGGATCGATGGGTTCGGGATTGATTCCCGGGAATAGCGGATTTAGTTCCTGGCGGATGGCAACAAACTGGATTCCGTGGTCCGCAAATATCTTGGCCAAGACTCCTCGACCGGAGCCGTACATGGAATCGACCGCGAACTTGAAGTTGGCTTTGGTAATTCGATCGAGATCGACGAAGCTGCAAATCGCTTTGATGTATGCGTCTTTGAAATCGACTTCTTCGATGCCGGCGGACTTACCCTTCGGCATGGCTCCTTTGTGCATCTCGCTCTCGATCACCTTCATGATTGCGGGAGTGGCCGAGCCTCCGAAGTTGCCTTTGAACTTCACACCATTCCAATTCCAAGGATTGTGGCTCGAGGTGATGACCACGCCGCCGGCAGCGCCTCGGCTCTTAACCGCGAACGAGATCGCTGGAGTGGGCGTGTAGTCGTTGGCGAGCTGCACAGGAACTCCGGCTACAGCCAATACTTCTGAGGCGATCCGCGCCGCGCGTTGTGACACAAAGCGCGTATCGTAACCAACGATCACGCCGCGCGAGGCGTCTTCATGATTCAAAACGTACGCGGCGATCGCACCGGCGACGCGTCGCACGTTCTCAAACGTGAAATCATCGGCGATAATGCCGCGCCATCCGTCGGTACCGAACTTGATGTTGATCATTGGTCTCTAGTCGTTGTCGTTGGTCGAGGGTCGGTAGTCTTGGTTTTGCCAACGACAAACGACTAAAGACCAACGACCACTTCACACCAGCTTGTGCAGCTTCTTCTCGTCGAGATGGTTGACGATTTTTCCTACGTCCTGTGCCTGTTGGCGCGTCGTAATGAGCAGCGCGTCGTCCGTTTCGACGACCACCAGATCGTTCACGCCGACCGCCGCCACAAATCGTCCCGGCGCATGAATGTAATTCCCACTCGCATTCAGGGTAAACACGCCTTCGCCCACAATCAGATTGTCCTGTGCGGGCTTGCTCTTGGCGACATGGTGTTCATGCAAAGCCGTCCACGATCCCAGATCGTTCCAACCGAAATCCGCCGGAAGACAGAAAATGTTCGAGGACTGCTCGCCCTTAGCCGATCGCGGCTCGAGCAGCGCGTAATCGACGCTGATGTTCTCGCACCCGGGATAAAGCTTGCGGAAGGTTGCCGTGAACTTTTGGGTTCCAAACGTAGCCGCAATCGTCTCGAGGATCGCGGCCGTCTTGGGAAGATGCTCGGTCAACGCGTTGGCCAGCGTGCGCGCACTCCACAAGAACATGCCGCTGTTCCAGAAATAATTGCCAGCTGCGACAAACTGCTCAGCGACTTCTGCTTTCGGCTTCTCAGTGAAACGCCGGGCCCGCATCGCACCGCCGGACCTCTCGCCCGCTTCGATGTACCCGTAGCCCGTCTCTGCGCGAGTGGGACGAATCCCCAGCACCACAATGTTCTCGCCAGAAGCGGCAATCTCTACACCCTGCTCTAGCACCTGGCGATATTCCTTCTCGTTTCCAATTACGTGGTCGGAAGGGAACATGCCGATCACGGCATCGGGATCGGTTCGCAAAAGAATGGACGCCGCCAGCCCTATCGCAGGCGCCGTGTTGCGGCCCAGCGGTTCGGCAACGATCTGTTTCTTGTTCAGGCGCGGAAGCTGGCGGCCAATCTCCCGCTCCAGATCTTCATTGGTGATGATCCAGAAATTCTTCGGTGAAGCCATGGGCAGCAAGCGCGCCACGGTCTGCTGGATCATGGACTGCTTGCCATCGAGCGCCAGCAGTTGCTTCGATCTGCGCTTGCGGCTCAACGGCCAGAAGCGCGTGCCGCGCCCCCCTGCCAGAATCACCGGATAGAAATTTGATTTGTGTTTGGCCAATGTTTTTACTCGCTACATTCTTACCGCAGGCTCCGGCAAAGTTTCTCCCGGAACCGAGGCACGCAGAAATTCCACCGCCCACTGCGGACGCACGCTAAATTTCTCGACCATCGCCGGAACTACAACTGCATCTCCTTTGGCGAAGGTCACCGGCTCTAGGCCAGGCGCTTCGACGACACCGCACCCTTCGACCACCACCATGATCTGCACAGAATTCTTGCTCGAACGATCGCGCGTGGAAAAATTGTGAGGCGACTTCAGTTCAAACATGTCGACCGCGAAATACGGGGCTTCCACCAGCGCCGAGCGGCGATTCGTACCGTTCACTGCCTGTGGTGCGGGCCGCAGCACTTTCCCCGATGTCGCCTTTTCTTTCACCGCTGCTAGTCCCTGCTTCAAGTGCAATTCACGCGGACGCCCGTAATCATAAAGACGGTAGGTCGTGTCCGACTGCTGCTGTGTCTCCACGATCACCGATCCCGGACCCAGAGTGTGCACCGTGCCGCCAGCGACGTAAATCATTTCGCCCTGATACACATTGATCCAGTTGAGCAATTCTTCGGCACGGTTCTCATGTATCGATTTCTCAAACTGTTCGCGCGTGACACCCGGTTTCAGGCCCAACCCAATCTGCGATCCCGGCTTGGCGTGGGCAACATACCAGCATTCAGTCTTGCCCCACGGCTCACCCACCTCGCGCGCGCGGATGTCGTCAGGATGCACCTGCACGGATAGCTTTTCGGCGGGGAAAAGAAATTTCAGCAATAGCGGAAAGCGATTCGCGTCGCGCGCCGCATCGCCCACCAGTTCCCGTCCGAAGCGCGAACTCAACTCGGAAAGAGTACTGCCCTTGAGCGGCCCGTTCGCCACTTTGCAGGCGTCGCCGGTCAGCCACGATTCGCCAATCTTCTCAGCGAAATGATGGTTGGGATAGATCGGTCCAAGATCATGCGTACCCCACGGACGCGGATCAAACGCCGGCGACATCAGAAATGGATACAGTTCACTCATGCGCAAAAGTTTGCACGCGCAGATCAAAGCGCGTGTTCGGATTCACATTAGCACGAAGCAAGTCGGGCAGAGGCCCACCCGACCTCAGGTTGCAATTCGCTCAAACTACAACGCGCCAAAAAACTTTCGCATTCTCTCTAACCCGCGATCAAGCTCGGCGATCGACGTGGCGTAGGAAACTCGTATGTGGTCCGATGTTCCGAAGCCCTCTCCGGGAACCGTGGCCACATGAGCTTCGCGCAACAATTTTCCCGCAACATCGGACGCCGACTTCACACCGCCGCGTCCAAAGAACGAAGAGATGTTGGGATAGGCATAGAACGCACCCTCCGGCATGGTGCACTTTACGCCGGGAATCGAGCGCAGGCCGTTGACCACATGATCGCGGAGGCGAATGTATTCCTCCTGCATATCACTGATGCATTGCTGCGGCCCGGCCAAAGCCGCGACGGCGGCCTTCTGCACGATCGATGTCGCATTCGAGGTCGACTGGCTTTGCAGCTTCTGCATCGCGCTCACCAGTGCAGCAGGCGCTAATGCATATCCCAAGCGCCATCCGGTCATGGCGTAGGTTTTCGAGAGCGAGCCCACAATTACCATGCGATCGCGGTATTCACGCAATGCGCCGACGGAAAACTGCTTGCCCGTGTAGTTAAGGTAGACATAGCACTCATCAGAGATTACCCAGATGCCGCGCTCACTTGCGAAGCGCACTACCGCGCGCAAATCTTCGGGGGACATCACCGCGCCCGAAGGATTCGAAGGCGAATTGAGAATGATCAATTTGGTGCGCGGAGTTACCAGCCGTTCAATCATGCCGGCGGTCAAGCGGAAACCCTGCGCCTCATCGGTCTCGAGCAGCACGCAGTTTCCGCCAGCGTAGCGAACGATATCTTTGAACGACACCCAATAGGGGACAGGCAAAATGACTTCGTCGCCGTGATCGACAAGAATCTGGATAGCGTTGAATAACGCATGCTTGCCGCCGGTCGAAGCGATGGATTCTTCGCGCTTGTAGTCGGAACCGAAATCCGTCGCGTGCCGGCGCACAATGGCGTCGCGCAACTCTGCCGTGCCGCCCACAGCCGTGTACTTGGTGAAATTTCCCTGGATCGCCGCGATGGCAGCATCCTTGATGTGTTCCGGCGTCGAAAAATGGGGCTCGCCCGCGCCGAAATCGACCACGTCAATTCCTTGTTGGCGCAGCTTGTCGGCTTCCGCGACTACGGCCATGGTGGCGGAGGGTTCGATGCGATTGATGCGGTCGGTCAACTTAACGGCGTGCGCGGCTTCCGTAACTGGGGTCATGCTCGTTTTCCTGTCTTTGGTTTTCTTGCGTGCTGTAATTTGACCGCCGGGTCTAACTTCTCCCGCAGCCTCCGCTCGACCAATTCAGGAACCAGATCCTGGATCGATCCACCTAACTGCGCAACTTCCCTCACCAGCTTCGAACTGAGATAGGAGTACTGCTCGGCTGGCATCATGAACACAGTCTCAAGGTCAGGTCGCAACTTGCGGTTCATCAGTGCCATCTGCAATTCGTATTCGTAGTCGCTGATGGCGCGAATGCCGCGTAGTACTGCGCTCGCGCCCTTCCTCGCGGCATAGTCGACGGTCAAGCCGTCGAACGTATCCACCTGAACATTTTTGAAGCGCTCGGTAAGGGCATCGAGCATCAGACGACGTTCTGCCAGGCTGAATAGCGGAGATTTTTCCGCATTGCGCAACACCGCCACGATAAGTTCATCGAAAATCTGGCTGCCACGTTCAATCAAGTCGAGGTGCCCATTGGTCGGCGGATCGAACGACCCGGGATAGATGGCGATGACTTTTTTCAATGGGCCTCTTCCAACGTCCTATGGAAAGCGGTCAGGCTGGGTTAACAGAAGATTCTATTCGGGTAGGAACAAGGATGGCAATCGCTTTAAAGAGGGAGGGTCGTTAGTCGTGGCGGGCCAACGACTAACGACCAATGACCAACGACGATCTACTTTCTCGCGGCGGCTGCTTTTGTCGGCTCCGGAGGTGCACTCGGCATGGTGGTCACGCGAGCGGTGGTTGGCGTCGGCGTAGCCGCGGCGGCCGGAGGCGGCGTCGCCGCAGGCAACCCCAATTGTTTGCGCACTTCCGCGTCCAACTTGGCATAGGTATCGCGGTTGTCTTTCAGGAACTGGCGAGCGTTTTCGCGTCCCTGGCCGATGCGCTCAGTCTTGTAGCTGAACCACGATCCGGATTTCTCCAGCAACCCGTGAGTCACGGCCAGATCGAGCAAGTCGCCTTCGCGCGAAATGCCTTCGCCGTAGAGAATGTCGAACTCGGCCTCGCGGAACGGCGCCGCGACTTTATTCTTCACTACCTTGACCTTGGTGCGGGATCCGGTGACGACATCGCCTTCCTTGATGGCGGCGATGCGGCGGATATCCACGCGCACCGACGAGTAAAACTTCAGCGCACGGCCACCGGTCGTGGTCTCAGGATTGCCGAACATGACTCCGATCTTCTCGCGAATCTGGTTGATGAAAATCAGGCAAGTGCGCGACTTCGAAACCGTTCCGGTGAGCTTGCGCAGCGCTTGCGACATCAGGCGCGCCTGCAGACCCATGTGGCTGTCGCCCATCTCGCCATCGAGTTCAGCTTTGGGCACCAACGCGGCCACGGAGTCAACGACCAGCACATCAATCGCGCCCGAGCGCACCAGCGCTTCGGTAATCTCGAGAGCTTGCTCGCCATAATCCGGCTGCGACACCAGCAGATCGTCGACGTTTACACCCAACTTCTTCGCATAGCCAGGATCGAGCGCGTGCTCGGCATCCACAAAGGCCGCCATGCCTCCGGTCTTCTGCGCCTCGGCCACCACCTGCAAGGCGATCGTAGTCTTGCCGGACGATTCCGGCCCGAAGATTTCGACCACGCGTCCGCGGGGGAATCCGCCGACGCCCAGCGCCGCGTCGAAAGAAATCGCGCCCGTGGGAATCACGGCGATAGGAACGATGGCTTCCTTCGATCCCAGCCGCATGATGGAGCCTTTGCCAAACTGCTTTTCGATCTGCGCAAATGCCAGATCAATCGCTTTTGCTCGTTCGTCTGCCATAAGAGTGCTGCCCTCGTTGTTTTTTTTTGGTATGAGAACCCATGTAGGCTACACCCACGGGCTGGGAGGTCGTAAGTGTTCGCCGTCACAAAGCTGTGGAAAGATTATCACGTCAGCGAACAAAAGGCGAACCAATCTGGAGAGGGACTCAATCGGGTCAATGGGCAAGGGGATTTCCGATTTTCAATTGCCAATTGCCAATTTGGAAACCCGAGGCTTTTCAATCGAAAATCAACAATCAACAATCTTTACACCACCAGCTCCGCCAGAATCGTCCCCTCTTCCATATCGGCTTCCAGCTTGAAACCTAACTTTTGGCAGATCGCCCGCATCTCACGGTTCTCGTTGAGGATGGTCGACACCACGCGCTCCAGCTTTTCGTCGTGCGCCACCACAATCAGACGCCGGTAGAGTTCCGTTCCCATGCCCTGATGCTGGAAGCGATCGTCGACCAGCACGGCCAGTTCTGCTTCATTTCGCCCCCGAAGTTTGCTCAGGCGTCCGATGCCAATGATCTCCGGCGTGCCGTCCTCTTTCTTATGTTCCACGACGAACGCCATCTCGCGGTCGTAGTCGATGAAACAGATTCGCGTCAATCGTTCGTGCGCTGTCCGCTGGCTGAGTTTGAGTGGCTGGAAGTAACGGAGATACACCGTTCGCTCCGACAGCGCCTGATGCAGCTTGATCAACAGCGGCTCATCTTCAGGGCGAATCGGACGAATCACCGCGTCATCGCCATTCTTCATCGTCCACGGCTTCACATATTGCGTGGGATACGGACGAATCGCCAACCGCGGCAGTTTGTCAGCCGTCACCTCAGGACCATAAACCACGACCCGCGCATCGAGCGCCAGCAACTGCTCCGGCGATGCCAGCAGCGGGTTGATATCAATCTCCTTAATCCACGGCTGCTCGACTATCAATTGGCTGAAGCGCACCAGCAGCTCTTCGAGCGCATCGAGGTCGACGGCCTTGCGCCCCCGCACCCCGCGCAGCGCCGCCGAAACTTTGGTTCGCTCAATCATTCTCCGTGCCAACGTCGTATTCAGGGGCGGCAATGCCAGCGAACGATCTTTGAAAACCTCGACCAATTGGCCCCCTGTACCAAACAGCAGCACGGGACCAAACTGCGGATCGACGCTGCTCCCCACGATCAACTCATAGCCATCGAGCTTGATCATCGGTTGCACGGTGACGCCCAGGAAATGTTCAGCTCCCACCTTCTCCTTGACCGATGTCTCAATCTGCCGGTATGCCGCGCGCACGCCGTCGCCATTTCGTATGTTCAGCTGCACTCCACCGACGTCGGTCTTGTGAGTAATCGTTTCCGACCAAAGCTTCAAGACCACGGGATAGCCAATCTCCTTCGCGCGCTCAACTGCTTCGGCCTCTGATGCTGCCGTCACCGTGGTGACGGTGGCGATCCCGTACGCATTCAGCAGTTGCTTCGACTCCACCTCGGTCAAGATCGTCCGGCCCGCCTCGCGAACTTTGTTCAGCAATCTCTCGGCCGCACCCCGATCCGGTCCCTCCTCTCCTTCTCCGCGAAGGACTGGCGTCTCATAAAGCCCGCGCAGATTGTAGCTATAGCGCCACATGTACTGAAAAACTTTGGCTGCCGTGTCGGGAAAAGGGAAGGTCGGAACGCCGGCGCGATTGAGAATGTCGACTCCCGCAGCCACCGCCGCACCGCCCATCCAACTCGCGATCACCGGCTTGCCCGTATTTTGCGCATAGGCTTTCAGGTGCTCGGCGGTCTGAGTCGGCTCGGCCATACCCTGCGGACAAATCACCGCCAGCAGTCCGTCGACTTCAGAATCGTGCGCTGCAATCTCGACCACTTTCGCGTATTTCTCAGGTGACGCGTCTCCCAAAATGTCGATGGGATTGTTATGGCTCCAATGTGGCGGGAGAATCGCGTCAAGCGAATCCATGGACTTCTCAGTCAAAACCGCTAATTCGCCGCCGCTCGCGATCAACGAATCCGCTGCCAGAACACCAGGGCCGCCAGCATTGGTCACAATCGCTAAGCGAGGTCCGCGGGGACGCGGTTGCTTCGCCAACACTTCCGCCATGTAGAAGAGATCGGCAATGGTCTGCACGCGCAACACTCCACACCGGCGGAACGCCGCTTCCAAAACTTCATCGCTTCCCGTCAACGATCCTGTATGCGAAGCGGCCGCGTGCGCTGCCGCTTCGGTGCGCCCGGCCTTAATCACAATCACCGGCTTGTTCAACGAAACTTCGCGCGCCGCTGAGAGAAAGGACCGCGCATCCCCGACCGACTCCATGTACATCACGATGCTGTGGGTTCGCGGGTCATTCCCCAGGTAGTCGATCAAGTCGCCCCAACCCACATCGAGCATCGATCCCACAGACACAAATGCGCTGAAGCCCACCATCTCTTTCTGGCACCAGTCGAGAATCGCGGTACACAAGGCGCCGCTCTGGCTGATGAACGCCACGTTCCCCGGACGCGCAATGTTCGGTCCGAAGGTTGCATTGATCCCGCTAATGGGATTCATCACTCCCAGACAATTCGGCCCAATCAATCGCATGCCGCTGCCCCGCATGCGTTCGACGATCTCGCGCTCCAGTTCTTTGCCTTTTTCTCCGTGTTCCTTGAATCCAGCGGAGATCACAATGCAGCCGCGCACTCCCGCGTCCACGCATTCGCTGATGATGTCAGGGACCGTGACTGCCGGAGTGACCACGACTGCGAGGTCCACTGGCTCTGGAATCTCATCGATCCGGCGATAAGCCTTGATTCCCAACACGCTGCTCCGCTTCTCGCTCACCGGATACACCGTGCCGCCGAATGGACTGCTGACCAGGCTCCAAAGCACCGCGCGGCCAATGCTTCCCTGGCGCTCCGTCGCGCCGACTACGGCAACATTGTGCGGAGCGAAAATCGCATCGAGAGGATGGCTTTCCGACCGCAATACGTCGTGCGCGCGGTCATGCGCGGGCTGCGGCTTACTGCTCTTGTTCACTAATTTCGCGATGCTCATAGGCCTTGAGAGTGTACCTCCGGCCGACACACTCGTCTGTGACTTATGACCAGATGGGCGGAGCGAGAGCGCGATTTCGCCGGTAACTGTTACTGAGCCCTTGATGCACTTTCTATTTGGGTGAATTCCGGTAGTTGGAATACAATTCTTCCTCACTTGGACAACCCCTGTTTTGTCGGTTCCGGCAGGAGTGCGTCCTGTATATGTTGATAGAGCCAACAAGGAGAATCTAGTCATATGAAGAAGCTGCTCACGCTGCTGTTCGCTGCCGCCCTGACCCTTTCGATGTCCTCTTTCGCCCTCGCCCAGGATGCCGGATCGACTTCGACCGATTCGAGCAAGATGGACAAGAAGGATACGAAGAAAGACAAGAAGGCCGCGAAGAAGGACAAGAAGGCCAAGAAGGACGACATGAAGAAGGACGACACGAAGAAAGACGACATGAGCAAGCCTCAATAGTCGTTTGGACCGTCGTCAACACAGCCCCGGCCGCTCGCCGGGGCTTTACATTTGCCAGAAAGAAGTTGGGCAAATTCGAACCATCGACTCGCTCGGGCCGTCCGGGGTTGTCACCATAAATGACTCATTTCAAGTATGTTGTCTCGCCCTAGACCTTTTCGGCTCGCCCTTTCGGTTTTTCTGCCGGAAAATTTACCTGAGTCGCCGCACTAAAACCCGTAGTAAAATTCGCCCATTCAACTCTGCCTTCCAGGCAGTGTGGGGTATGACGCGTTCTGCGTCATCACGTCTCGTATGTCGGAGGTTGTGCATGGAACCTCGGCCCCTGGGCAATTCGTCTTCGGCAACTACAACGGAAAAATCTCATAGCATTCAGCGTGAAGGCCGCAACGTGTGGATCCTGACCGCTTACGGGATCTCGGGCCTGGCACTGATCGGTGTACTGGCCTATTACTTCAGCGATTTCGTTACGCACTAAGCGCCGAAGAGTCTGTCACGATTTGAAAACGTCGCACTGAGCGTAGGTCTGACGCCCCTAGGGTTCGTGTACTCTTTTCCCCCAATTAGCGATTCATGTTTCTCATCTTCAGAAATCGCCCACGAATTTTGCACATCCCTTACGTGCTACAATGAGCCCGCTGAAAACGTTTCTCCTGACCAGAATTCCCCACATTCTTTAAATAGATACGGACTGATTCTGTGGCCCACGACCCGTCGAAAACTGCCACCATTACTTATGCCGACGCTGGCGTCGACATCGACCGTGCCAACCGCACCAAGAAGCGGATCAAGTATCTTGCTCATAAGACCTTCACCCGCGGCGTGTTGAGTGAAATTGGCGGTTTTGGTGGCCTGTTTTCTGTCGACAAGACGAAGTTCCCCGATCCTGTGCTGGTCTCGAGCGTAGACGGTGTCGGCACCAAGCTGAAACTCGCGTTCGAGATGGGTGTGCACCACACCGTGGGCGCCGACCTGGTGAACCATTGCGTCAACGACATCGCGGTGCAGGGCGCGACGCCGATGTTCTTCATGGATTACCTCGCCACCGGCAAGCTCGACCCTGAAATCGCGGAGAAGATCATCGAAGGACTGGCCGACGCCTGCAAGCATAACGGCTGCGCCCTGATTGGTGGAGAAACCGCGGAGATGCCCGGCTTTTACCCCGACGGGGAGTACGATCTCGCGGGATTCATCGTGGGCGTAGTCGAGCGCGAGCGCATCATCACCGGCAAGGCCGTAGAAATCGGAGACGTCGTTCTCGGACTCGCCTCGAACGGCCTGCATACCAACGGCTATTCGCTCGCCCGCAAGCTCCTGTTCGAAGTCGCTCGCTACACGCCCGAAACCTACGTCAATGAATTGAAGGGCAAAGTCGGCAACGAACTGATGCGCACCCACAAGAGCTACTGGCCCGCCATCAAGCGCCTCGTCGATGGCGAGTGCGTCTCCGCCATGGCCCACATCACCGGCGGCGGCATTACCGAGAATCTACCGCGCGTGTTGCCGCGCGGCGTCGCGGCCGTCATCGAAATGGGCTCCTGGCCGATCCCGCCGATCTTCGAGCACATGCAAACCCTGGGCAATGTCCCGCAAGACGAAATGCTGCGCACCTTCAACATGGGATTAGGCATGCTGCTGGTCGTCCCCTCAAAGAAATTCAAGAAAGCGCAGACGGTGCTGGAACGCGCCGGAGAAAAAGCCTTCACCGTGGGAAGAATCGTGAAGGGCGATAGAAAGGTGATCTACACGTAAAGCAATTTACGATTTTCGATTGTTGATTGTCGATTTAAACCCCAACCCCGAAACAGTTTTGTCATCCTGAGCGAAGTGAGGCGGAAGCCGAACGCAGTCGAAGGACCTTGCGTTTTCTCTTCTGAGCTCCTACCGCTTCAACAAATCCACCGGTTCTCTCACATCAGTCACCCGCAAATACTTCGCCAGCGCCGGATATCGCTTTGCCACCGCCTCATACATCTCATACGCCACGGTACGGTATGAAATATGTCCCGCCGGCCCAGTGCGCAATTCTGAGATGTACACCACCTCGGCAAAATCCATCTTGAACAAAGTTCGTTTGCGATACGCCAGCGGAATCGCGTACTGCGCATTCTCCGCCGCCTCGCTCGTGTTGCCCGACGTCAACTTCTCAACCGCCGCGGCCGTGCCCTTCATCACGGAATCGTAGCTCCCCACCGCCCCTGCAGCCTGCAACTCTTCTGGCGTTTCATAGCCGTGCGCGGTGGTGAATCCCTGTCCAATCTGCACGCAGCGGCGATGGCGGTGCATATCGCGGAATCCACCCACATCCATAAGGATGTCAAACCGAAATTGCTGCCCGGCGCAGAAAGCGCGCTGCATCTCATCATGACGGCCGCGATGCCGCAGGCCGAGATCGATAATCTCGCGTCGCCTGTGATCGCCAGCGGCTTCAACCGCGTCGCGAATCTGTCGGTAAGGATAGTGGCAGTGCTCGTAGAGCAGCGTCGTCGCCAGTTCGACTTCCAGTGGCTCATCATCGAGCAAATCAACCGTCTTTGCGTCTGCGATCGCCGCGTTGCCCATCACATCGGCGGCCGCTTGCCGCAACTCCCGCCGCGTCTCGATCTCGTACTGATTGGGATCGGCATACTTCACCAGCGTCGGCGCCACACGCACTTCGCGCAGCAACTCCTGCTCCGCGCGATCCGCTAACTCGGGAACAGCCGTCCGAATCTCCTCGACCAAAGCCCGCAAGGATTCGGCATTCACGTTGTAAGCCGGAGACGTCGCCGCCCGCTTCAACAAATCTCCCAGGGTCCGCACTTCTTTGTGCGTGTGCGCCAGCAGATGTGCCACCTGTGTCTCGAGCGTGCGCGCATTCACGATCTCGCCCAGCGAAGTGTTTGTGGACAGAGGCAATAGGTATCGCGAGATATCGAATGCGCGCGCTTTCAATGTCCGCTCATACCCATCCTGTTTCATCTCCACTGGCTTCGGCGTGATACTCATCAGGTAATGGAACATCCTCTCGGAAGTCGCTTCGTATTCGGAGAAAAGACCTGCCACCGTCTCGCGATATAAACTTCGCGACGCTTCGTCGTCCCCAAAATCTGGAGTGAAGTATCCACTTTTCTTGAAATCCTGATAGCGCGTCGAGCGCTCCTGCCCATCCCAACGCTGCTCATCGGCAACGGCAATCGCCGCCAAAATGGAAAGCTTCTCGATGGCCAGCGCGATGTGCGCTAAATCCGCTATCGAACGGTGTCCGTACTGGAAGTAGAAGGTATTGAGGAATTTCTCGGCCTTCTGCGAACTGATTTCCTTGAGCGACTCTTTCATCGACAGCGAAGAGCGCGAATACTTCGCCATGGCGTATGCCTGGATTTCGGGCTCGACTCCGTAGACGGCGAATACCTCGACGGCAGGAGTTTCGACAGAAGCGTGGTTGGACTTATCCGCAGTAGCCGTGACTTCAGACATCCCCGTGATTGACCTCAACAATGAAGGAGTGTTGGAATCTTACTTGCCCGTACCCACCCGCGCAAACCATTCATATCGCGGTCTCGCTTAGCCATACCGCAATCGATTGCACATTGGACCCGCTTCAATTGCAGGTGCGCGCCGCACCATCCCCGGCACCCCTGCTTACTTTTGTGACTTTTCGCTTCCGACCTGAATCAGATATAAATGATAGTGACCCATATTCATTCATGAAGAATTCCTTCTTTATTTCTTTGGCAGTACTTTTGTCTTTTGCGGGTGTTGCTACGAGCTCAGGTTCCCTTCGCGGTTGCGTCCGCAGATGGTCCTTCCGTGTGGATTGCGCCTCTGATCGAAGACTCCGGCGCCGTGCGGGCTCCGCTGCCCTCGCTCGACTCGCCGATCGCGTTTCCACGGATGTCTCCGGACCTCGCTCTGCGCACGTACGAAAACCGCATCGCGCTGCAAAATACCCAACTGGTCGCGTATTCCGCCGACAGCCTGATTCGCGCACAGCTTCCCGACACTTCACAGTCGGGCGAGTTCGAACTCCAGCGGCATTACGTCGCTCCCCGCACGTTGGAGTTCAAACCGGTACATTTCAGCGGAGACGGCTTCGTCAAAACCAACGTCATCGCGCGACTCTTGCAGTCCGAGGTCGATCATCTTCAGAAAGATGATCTCTCGATGACCGCGTTGAGCTCCACGAATTACAAATTCTCTTACAAGGGAACCAGCGACGTCGATGGACGCAACGTTCACATCTTTCAAGTGAAGCCGCGCAAGAAGCGTGCCGGACTCTTCAAGGGGCGGATTTTCCTCGATGCTTACAGCGGAAGCATGGTGCGCGTGGAAGGCAGCGTTGTGAAGTCGCCGTCGTTCTTCGTCAAAAAAGTCGAATTCGTGCAGGACTACACCGACATCGACGGCTTCACGCTGCCGACGCACGTGCACTCCGAAGCCGTAGCCCGCATCGTCGGACGCACCGTTGTAGACATCTACCAGCGCGACTACCAACCAGTGTCCAGTCCGGTGCAGGCCAGCCAGCAAACCCCGACATTGTAAACTTCAGCACGCACTGAGCAAGGGCGCCGCAGTCCGTCTGACTGTAGTTGCGCCCGTCATCCCATTTCCATATCCTGCCCTCACCGATGGGACAAGCTCCTGAAGCTCTTCTGCTTGAACTGTTCGCCATATTCGTCGCCGCGAAGGTGCTCGGAGAGCTCTTCGAGCGCCTGCACGTCCCCGGTGTTCTCGGCGAAATCGCCGCTGGAGTGGTTCTCGGCCCCTTCGCTCTGGGCTTGGTCCAATCCAGCGACACGCTTCACTCCATCGGAGAAATGGGCGCCATCTTCGTCCTCTTCAGCGCGGGTCTGGAAACCAGCGCGCACGATCTGATCAGAGTGGGACGTAAAGCGTTGATGGTCGCCATCCTCGGGATTGTCGTCCCCTTTATTCTCGGATTTTTCTACATGAAGCTGCGCGGCGACGCTTCCACCGAAGCCATCTTCGTCGGCGCCGCCATGGTAGCTACCAGTGTCGGCATTACCGCGCGCGTCCTCGGGGATCTCGGCGTCCTCGCCTCCCGCACCGCGAAGATCATTCTCGGGGCCGCCGTCTTCGATGACATCCTGGGCATGGTGCTGCTCGCGGTCGTCGCTGGACTCGCCCTCGGCGGCCGTCTCGAATGGCTGCACCTCGGCGTTCTTCTGGCCGAATCCACGGCGTTCGCTCTGTTCATGATCTTCGTCGCCCCGCGCATCGTCCGCCGCCTACATCCAGGAGTCGAGCGGTTGTCGACACAGAATGCATCGCTGATCGTCGCCCTGGCGCTTTGCCTCTTCCTCTCGTGGCTTTCCGCAAAAATCGGCATGGCGGCCATCATCGGGGCCTTCTTCGCTGGCCTCATGTTCGCTGACTATGCGCCGCACTGGAACCTGATCCCGCGGGTCGGCGGCATCACCGAATTCCTCGCACCGTTCTTCTTCTTCTCGATCGGCTCACAACTGAATCTGAAACTGTTCAACGGAAGCGTGCTGTTCGCGGCAACCATCATCTCGGTCCTCGCCGTAGCCTCGAAGCTGATCGGTTGTGGCCTGCCGCTTCTTAGCGAAGGATGGACACCCGCCCTGCGTGTAGGAATGGGCATGGTTCCCCGCGGAGAGGTCGCTCTCATCGTCGCCCTGGTAGGATTGCAATCCGGCATTGTCACGCAGTCCACCTATGCCATCGTGGTCTTCATGACCGCCGTCACCACCATCGTCGCGCCTCCGGTGCTGCGTACCCTGTTTCGTGGCGAAGCCAAACAGCTCACTCAAGAAACAAGCCCTCGACAGGTATAATCTCGCTTCCACCAGGAGGAGCCCCGCAATGAGTCTTTCGGGTCGCGTCGCGCTGGTCACCGGCGCTTCGCAAGGCATAGGACGCGCCTGTGCTCTCAAACTAGCGCAGTCGGGAGCCGCGGTCGCGCTCGCCGCCCGCAATCAAGAGAAGCTCGATCAGTTGGCCGCCGACATCGCCTCCGCCGGCGGGACCGTCGCCGTCTTCCCGTTCGACGTCGCCGACGAAGAACAGATCAAATCCGGCATGAAAGCCGCCATCGCGCAATTCGGCAAGATCGATATCCTGGTCAACAATGCTGGCATCACCCGCGATCAGCTCGTGATGCGCATGAAGCGCGCCGATTGGGACGCCGTCCTCAACACCAACCTGACCTCCGCCTACCTCTGCATTCAGCAAGCCATCGGAACGATGCTCAAGCAGCGCTGGGGACGCATCATCAACATCACGTCCATCTTTGGGCAAATGGGCCAGGCGGGTCAGGCCAACTACGCCGCCTCGAAAGCCGGATTGATCGGACTCACCATGGCCATGGCCCGCGAGGTCGCGTCGCGCAATATCACCTGCAACGCTGTCGCTCCCGGATTCATCGAAACCGCAATGACCTCGGTCCTAAGCGACGACTTCAAGCAAAACGCGCTGAAGATGATCCCCCTGGGACGCATTGGAACACCCGAAGACGTCGCTAGCGCCGTCGCTTTCCTAGCCTCCGACGAAGCCAGCTACATTACGGGGCAAGTATTAAGTGTCAACGGCGGCATGTTGATGGGATAAGAAGCAACCCGTCTTCGACGCGCGCTGGAAATGCACGGCCCGCCGACACCGCAGATGCGTGGAGGCGCACAACGATTTCCCTTGCGCCCCTTGAAGCAGTAGCGTGTGATGCGCAACTGCCTGCGCCTGAACCGACTTCGCTGCAACGAATTTCCACTTGCCAGAAGTTACTACTCTGGTTACTATTCACCCATTCCTTGGAGACTCCATGCAGGTTTTCTCTATGAACATCGGCGAGACCATCCGCAACTACCGCCTGCAGAAAGGCATGTCCCAAGGGGATATCGAAAAGCGGACCGGCTTGCTCCGCTGCTATCTTTCGCGCGTCGAGAATGGACACACCATCCCATCCCTCGACACGCTTTCGAAAATCGCCGGCGCCATGGAACTCCCACTCTCGCAATTCTTCTCCGAGTCGGGACACACGAACGGCTCGAAAGGACTGCCGCAGCTCTCCGACGACGAAGTCCGCTTCCTCAGCCAGATCCGCCGCTACTCTGTCAGCCTTAATGACAGCGACCGTAAACTGGTGCTGGCAATGGTCAAGAAGATGGCGTCGAACTCGGCGAAGTAGCGGAAACCAGACCTCAGACCTCGGACCTTCCACAGCCGCGAAGCGGCGCAAGGATGCAGCCCACGGCGCAAGCCGTGGGTTAAGTCAAAGACACGCCCCAGCCCTGGAGAGGCGAAAGAAACGGGGCTATATTGCGGTTGCTATAGCCCGAACACTTTCTCCGATCGAGGCACCGCTGAGAGAGCTTCTAGGTCTGCAGTCCGAGGTCCGAAGTCTGACGTCTGAGGTCCGGGGCGTAACTTTCGTACCATCCCTCTCGTGACCTCTTGCAACCCCCTCTCCACACATAGACTTGTTCTCTGGAGAGGTCTCGTGACCATCGACGAAGAACTGAGCCTGCTTGACTCCCAACTCCGCCGGTTGAAGATCGAGTACGAGATCTATTTCAACAATCCCACCAAGAAGCCTCCCGCGGATGTCGAGTGGAAGGTGCTCAGTCTGTTACGCAAATTCAGTGAAGGACGCTTGAGCTTTTCGCAGCGATACCGTTACAACGAAATGGCCCAGCGTTATGCCATCTATAGCGACTTGTGGCGTAAGAAGAGCCGCATTCGCGAGGAAGGCTACCGCCGCCCCCAAGATGCGCTGCTCTCGATCCAGGGCCTGCGCCCCGAAGAACACGAACCGCAACATAAAGTCTATGGAGTCGGCCAATCAGGAGCCGCGGCTGCTGCAGCCCCAGCGCCCGAGCAGCCCTTCTCCATGCAATGCTCCGATGTGAAAGCCGAACGCGAGCAAGTCGAAAAACTCTACAAGGCCTTAACCGAAGCTAAAACCAAAGCGGGAGAAGCCGTCTCCGGCAACCTCGACAGCTTCGCATCCTTCGTGCAGAAAAAGACCGATCAGATCCGCAAACAATATGGCTGTCACAGCGTCGAATACACAGTCGAAATGCAGGAAGGTCAAGTCCGCCTGAAAGCCAAAGCGAAAGTCTAGTCGTTGGTCGGCAGTCGTTGGTCGTTGGCCAAACCCCTCTGATCCTCTTGGCATCCTGAGCGGAACGAACGACCTGCTTTCCGTCTGTATCGTCCCTGACGCAAACGGGATCACCTCAAAAGCCGCTGCCACGCGCTCTAGCCAACGACCAACGACGAACGACCAACGACGGAGCTGCCAAAGCTGTTAAAATTTCAGGTCCCAGCATTCATCCTTCCGCATTCGAGGCGTGTCATGGCAAAAATTCAGCGTGCCATCTTAAGTGTCACCGACAAAACCGGACTGGTCGACTTCGCGCGCAAACTGAACCAGCTCGGCGTCGAACTCATCTCCACCGGAGGCACCGCCAAACTTCTGCGCGATTCCGGCATCACGGTGAAAGATATCTCTGACCTCACCGGATTCCCCGAAATGCTCGACGGCCGCGTCAAGACCCTGCACCCCAAGGTTCACGGAGGCATTCTCCACCGCCGCGAAAATGCCACGCACCGTGCCGCCATCGCCGAACATGGCATCCAGCCCATCGACATGGTGGTGGTGAATCTCTACGCCTTCGAAAAAACTGCCGCCAAGCCGGGCGTCCACTTCGAAGAGCTGATCGAGAACATTGATATCGGCGGCCCGTCGATGATCCGCTCCGCTGCCAAGAATTTTCAGGATGTCGCGGTCGTCACCTCGCCCACCGATTACAACTCCATCGCCGAAGAGCTGGCGAAATCCGGAGGCGAACTTTCCTCCGCCACCAAATGGCGCTTAGCCCAGCGCGCTTTCGCCACCACCGCCGCCTACGACTCCGCCATCGCCTCCACGCTCGAGCGTGTCAGCGCCAACGGGCATTACGAATTCCACGCGCCTGATGGTTTTCCCCAGACCCTTCGCCTCTCGTTCAGCAAGATCATGGATCTCCGCTACGGCGAGAATCCTCATCAGAAAGCCGCCATGTATTCCGACGGCACTAGCACCGGCGTCGCCAATGGACAGCAACTGCAGGGCAAGGAACTTTCCTACAACAACATCGTCGATCTGCAAGCTGCCTGGGATCTCGCGCAGGAATTCGAAGAGCCCGTCTGCGCCATCATCAAGCACACCAACCCCTGCGGCACCGCGACCGGAAAAAACTTGCTCGAAGCCTACAAGAAGGCTCTGGAGTGCGATCCCGTCTCCGCGTTCGGAGGGGTAATTGGCGTGAATCGTCCTATCGACGGAGCAGCTGCGGAAGAAATGGCCAAGCTGTTCCTCGAAGTCATCGCTGCTCCCGGGTTCGACGATCATGCCAAAGCGAAGTTCGCATCGAAAAAGAACCTCCGTCTTGTTGAGATCAAAGACGTTCCGCAGAAGTGGGTGTTGAAGAACGTCTCCGGCGGGATTCTGGTGCAGGACGCCGACGTCCGCCCGCTGACCGAAGCCGATTTGAAAGTCGTTACGAAACGTCCTCCCACGGCAGAAGAGAAGCGCGCGCTGCTGTTTGCCTGGAAAGTTAGCAAGCACGTGAAATCAAACGCCATCCTTTACGCCCGCGACGGTCAATCGGTTGGTGTCGGCGCAGGACAGATGAGCCGTGTGGATTCGTGCAAGATCGGCGCAATGAAAGCGGTTCTGCCGCTGAAAGGTACCGTCGCGGCGTCCGACGCCTTCTTCCCATTTCCGGACGGAGTCGAAGAGATCGCCAAAGCCGGAGCCACGGCCATCATTCAGCCCGGAGGCTCGGTTCGCGATCAGGAAATCATCGAGGCCGCCGATCGCCTCGGTCTCGCCATGATCTTCACTGGAGTCAGGCACTTCCGACACTAGAAGGATTGACGAAGGACGATTTACGATTGTCGAAGCATGCGATCCGCTATTAAGTTGCAGGCTTTGCGTTTAATTCGACAATCGACAATCAAAAATCGACAATTCTTCATTACTTCCGTCATTGCCGAAAACAATGCCGCAAGTCCGCTTTTTTCTCCCGTTCGTTGACTAAGGTTTACAATAGTTAGAGCACCCACCCGCAGCGGTCCGGCATCCAATCGCTATGGCTTTGGGATATCGAAGGTCCTCGATGAAAAGTATCCGCCGATCCCTATTTTTGTTCGTTTTCGCCGCAACCGCTTTCGCCCAGCAGGCCCCCGCGCCTGACGCCAAACCAGCCACAGCGCCCCCGGCCCGCAAAGTCGACCGCGGAGCAGCCTATTACCACTATTCCCTCGCCCATATGTATGAGGAGCAGGTGGCTGTCTACGGGCGCAGCGATTTGGCGAACAAAGCGATTGAGGAATACAGACTCGCGATCGAGGCCGATCCGACCTCCGAATACCTTACCTCCGGACTCGCGGAACTCTATGCCAAGACGGGACGTATTCGCGACGCGGTCATCGAGGCCCAGGACATCCTAAAGCGCGATCCCAATAATCTCGAAGCCCACAAGCTTCTGGGACGGATCTACTTGCGCTCGCTCGGACCCGATGCCGACTCCAACAGCAGCAGTTCGCAAAACGTTCTGAAGCTGGCAATTGAGCAGTACGAACAGATCGTCAAACTGCAGCCTGACAGCGTCGACGACCACCTCCTGCTCGGCCGGCTTTACCGCCTGAACAATGATCTGCAGAAGGCGGAGAACGAATTCAAGACCGCAGTCAAGCTCGAGCCTGATTCCGAGGAAGCCATCACCACTCTTGCTTACCTCTACAACGAGGAAGGCGACAGCGCGCACGCCGTGCAGGTGTTGAGTTCTATCCCTGACGCGTCGCGCTCGGCCAAGCTTTATTCCGCGCTCGGTTACACCTACGAGCAGCAGAAACAATACAAGAACGCCATCGAAGCCTACCGGCACGCGGTCGAACTTGATCGCGATAATCTCGATGCCATTCGCGGACTCGCTCAGAACCTGATGAACGATGGCCAGACCGACGCGGCCCTCGAGCAGTACAAGGTCATCGCCGACGCGAATCCTGAAGATGCACAAACCTACCTGCGCATGGCCGAGATTTACCGCAAAGACGGCAAGTTCGATCTCGCCCTCGAGAATCTGAAAAAGGCCGAGTCCATGGTGCAGGACTCGATCGAGGTTCCTTACAACATCGCCGCTGTCTACCAGGCTCAGGGACGCTTCGACGACGCCATCCAGGTTCTGCAAGAGCTCCTCAAGAAAACCGAGAAGGCTGACAACGGTTACACCCAGGGCGAGAAGAACAATCGCGCTGTCTTCCTGGAACGTCTTGGCACCATCTATCGCGATAACGGCAATGATCAGTCGGCTATCGAAACCTTCCGCAAGATGCTGCCTCTCGGCGACGAAAACGCCGAGCGCGGATACCAACAGATCATCGACACCTATCGCGAAGCCAAGCAGTGGCAGCAGGCCACCGATGTCGCTAAAGAAGCGTCCACCAAATTGCCTAAGAGCCGCGGCCTGAAGATGGTCTACGCCGCGCAACTCGCCGACATGGGTCAGCCCGATGCGGGCCTCGATCAGGTAAAGTCGCTGCTGAAGGGCACGCCTGATGACCGCGAGGTCTACATCACCCTCTCGCAGATGTACAGCCGGATGAAGCGCTGGCCCGAAGCCGAAGCTGCTCTCGACAAGGCCGAACAGTTCTCCAGCAAAGACGAAGACAAAGAGTACATCTGGTTCCTGCGCGCCTCTGGATACGAACGCCAGAAAAAGTATGACGAGGCCGAGGCAACATTCCGCAAGGTCATTCAGAGCGATCCCCAGAACGCCACTGCGCTTAACTATCTCGGCTACATGCTCGCCGATCGTGGCATGAAACTTGACGAAGCTCTTACGCTTATCAAGAAAGCCGTCGATCTCGATCCCGCCAACGGCGCCTATCTCGACTCACTGGGATGGGCCTACTTCAAGCAGGGCAAGTATGACCAGGCGGAAGAGAACTTGATTAAAGCTTCGCAACGCATCGGAAGCGATCCCACCGTCCAGAATCATCTTGGTGATCTCTACCAGAAGACCGGACGCTTGAAACTCGCAGCCGCCCACTGGGAGCGCGCGATCAACGAGTGGAACAAGACCATCGCCGCCGAAGTCGACAACACTGAGATGGCGCAAGTGCAAAAGAAACTCGAGTCCGCGAAAGTAAAACTAGCTAAAGAAGACTCGCAGCAGAAATAATCACGCAGGGACAGCCACCCGGCTGTCCCTGTTAGACTTTTGGGATTCGCCATGGATCCCGAATCCCTCGTTCGTGAAGCGAACCTCAACGACATTCCCGAACTACTTCGCCATCGCCGCGGCATGTATGAAGACATGGGATACGACGACGAAGCATCTTTGATTGCGATGACGGAAACATCGCGGCCTTATCTACACGAAGCCATAGCCAATGGGACGCTGCATGCCTGGCTGGCGGAGGTGGACAATCGCGTGATTGGTGGCGGACTGATCATCGTAAGCCCGTGGTTAAGCCATCCGTATGACCGGCAATGTCGTCAGGCGACGGTTCTCAATATGTATGTGGATCCCGAATTTCGCCGGCGCGGTATTGCGCGGCAGCTCATGCAAACGATGATCGACTGGTGTCGTAAAGAAGGTTTCGTCAACGTATCGTTGCATGCGAGCGAGTTTGGGCAGCCGTTGTATGAGTCGTTGGGATTCGAGCCGACCACTGAGATGAGTTTGAAGCTGAAATAGCATTCAGCACTCAGCCGTCAGCATTCCGCTCCTGACGGGCCGAACCTCGGACATCTTTCCCCCACCTAATCTCAAGGCACCCGCACGCAGAAACGTGACGAGCTGAATGCTGAGTGCTGAATGCTGAGTGCTAACTACCAACTGCTAAGTGCTGCTGTTAAACTCGACAGATGCTCGCCGACTACGCGGTACGCGTGGAGCAGTCCCGCGGACGCCGCTTCCCCGAGCCTCCACATCCATATCGCGACGCTTTCCAGCGAGACCGCGATCGGGTCGTCCACTCACGGGCATTTCGCCGTCTCGAAGACAAGACGCAGGTGTTCACGCGCCGCTACTCCGATCACTTCCGCAATCGCTTGACCCACACCATCGAAGTCGCACAGATTGCGCGGACGATCGCTGCCCAGCTGGGGTTGAATGTCGATCTGGTAGAAGCTCTCGCGCTGGTTCATGACGTTGGACACCCGCCATTTGGCCATTCCGGCGAAAAAGCTCTCGACGCGGCCATGCGCAAGCATGGATTTTCCTTCGATCACAACCTGCACGCCTTGCGGATCGTCGAAGACTTCGAGCTGCGCTACATTGCTTTTCGCGGATTGAATCTGACCTTCGAAGTGCGCGAGGGAATCATCAAGCACTCGCATGATTACAACGAAAAACAGCACCCGGAATTAAGAGAGTATCTGCTCGAGAAGCGGCCTCCGATTGAGGCCCAACTCATTGACGCGGCCGACGAGATCGCTTATACGACCGCGGATCTGGACGACGGCTACGAAGCGCATCTACTGCGACTGGAAGACGTACGGCAGGGTGTACGCATGTTCGAGCGCTTCTACAAGCAGGTCGAGCAGGAGCACGCCGATGCCCCGGAGAAGTTGAAGTTCAACGAGGCCCTCAAAGGGATGTTGAATCGCATGGTGGGAGACCTGATCCGTAATACGCAGGAACAGATCGACGCGGCGGGAATTCGCTCACTCGACGATGCGCGCGATCATCCCAAGCGGGTGGCGACGCTGAGCGCGCTGGTGGAGGACGAACGCAGCGAGGCCAAATTGTTCCTGTTCGACAACCTTTATCTCAGCGCCGCACTCGATTCCGGCAAAGACGACGCCGAGCGCATCATCGGAGCGCTGTTCGCCCTATGGATGAAGGAGCCGGAGCATTTGCCTTCTGCGTATCGCGAAAAGGCGAGGCTGGAACCGCTCCCGCGCATAGTCTGCGATTACATCGCGGGGATGACCGACAGCTTCATCTATGAGCAGTACGAGAGACATTTTGGCGAAGAGTAGAGGTCGAACTTCGTAAAAGCTATTGCAGGACGTTTGCCTGATTCGATCACAACACCCGCGTCCAATTTTCGATCGTCAACTTCGGAACCCGGACAAATTCCCGCGTATTGTTAGTAACCAGTGTCAATCCCAGGCTTCGGGCGTGGGCGGCGATCAGCAGATCGTTGGCACCGATCATGGTGCCGGCATTCTTTAGGTCTGCGCGAATCTGCGAGTAATGCAGGGAAGCAATATCGGGAAAATCCAGAACCTCAACGTATCCGAGGAAGGCATTTAGCGCCGCTTGATCCTGCCGCCTCCGCGGAGACATTTCAACGCCGTATAGAAGTTCCGACTTACTGATTACACAGATGCAAACATCACTGACGGGAACCTTCTCCAGACGCTTCAATACCGCGTCACTGGAACGCTTCATGACGTAAGAGCAGGTATCAGTGTCGAGCATGTAACGCGGCACTACGGCTCACGTTCCTGAACCGGGAGATCCTCGATCCCCTCCATGAAATTCGCCGATGCGGTGGGCGCCTCAGCGAGGTAAGAAGTCCAGTCAAAAGGCCGCGAAGACAGAACTACCTCGGTTCCTTTCTTGCGAATAAATACTTCCTGCGTGTTGAACTGGAAATCTTTGGGCAGGCGCACCGCTTGGCTGCGATTATTCATGAACACCTTCGCCTTGCGTTGAGGGACCTTTTCTTTGCGATCGGTGGGCATATACACCAGTATATGCCAAATGCTGAATTCTTCAAAGCCCTCGATGTAGATTACTATCCGGTTACCTCAGTGTTTTGCGCACTATCCTCGCCAAAATTACCCTGAAGCATGGATTTTGTACCCCCACCCGCCATAAGGCGCGACTACAATGTCATTGCAAAACAAGCATTTAGCTTTCACGGGGTTTGGCACGTCACCTGTTATAGACACAGGCAGGGGCCGGCGGTAGCGGCGCCGACGGGATTTCGGGCCATGCGTCGCGTCAGCGCTGGCCGGCAAAGCCCAAACAGCTTGCCTTATTACCCAGTTTAGGGGACGCAAATTAAAAATCACGCCGCACGCCCGTTTTGGCGTGCATTAGTGGAGCCCCAACAAGCTCCCCCATTTCGGAGGAAGTTGAAATGAAGAATGCATTTGTAGCGCTGCTCCTGGCTGTGGTGCTTGCGCTGCCGGCTTTTGCGCAAACCACCGATCAATCGACCGCCGCCCCTGCGGCCCAGTCCACCTCTTCCACCACCAGTTCCAGCATGGGCGCGACTGGCAAAGAGCCCCTGGCTCCGCCCGCCCGCGAAGGCTTCTGGGGACGCGTCAACCCCTTTGCCCGCAAGAAATATGTGCAGCGGCAGACTGCTCCCATCCGCGACCGCATCAACGAGCTCGACGATCTGACTGCGTCGAACAGCAAGATGATCAAAGACGTTGACTCGCGCGCGCAGCAGGGCATCCAGCTGGCCTCCGCGAAGGCCAATGAAGCCGACCAGCACGCGATCGACGCCGGCAACAAAGCGACGATGGCTCAGCAGACCGCCACTCAGGCGAATACGCGCTTGACCACAGTCGAGCAGGTTGTCGGCAACATCGATCAATACAAGGCGTCTACCCAGACCGAGATTCGTTTCCGTCCCGGACAGACCGTACTGAGCCAGAACGCCAAGTCCGCTCTTGATGACATCGCTACTCCGCTGAAGAGTCAACGTGGATACATCCTCGAAGTGCAGGGCTTCTCTTCCGGACACGGCCAGACCGCGATTCAAACCTCGCAGAAGATGGCTGACTCGGTTGTGCGTTATCTCGTGCTCAACCATGACATTCCGGTCTACCGGATCTACGTGGTCGGCATGGGCAACGCCCCAGTGCAATCCGCGGCAGCTGACGACGCTACCGCCAAGACCAAGCACACCAGCGGTGGCCGCGTGGAAATCAGCCTCTTGAAGAATGATCTCGAGACGCTGGCTTCGACGTCGAACGCCCCGGCGGCGCAGGACCAACAAGCTCCTCCCAAGTAGGAAGGTACATCGCTCCCCCATGCCCCTCGCGCAAGCGAGGGGCTTTTTTATTTGGCGCGGAATCCCTAGTCTGACGTTATCCCGCAAACCGGCGTTTCCCAGCCGGGCGAGGGATCTGGCGGGGAGCGTCGAGAGTCTTGCCACTTCGCGCCAGATCCTTCGCCCTTCCGGGCTCAGGATGACGTCGTTCTAGACGGGCACCGTATAATCCATCCCCAATGTCGGCTCCATCGAAAGCCACCAAGTCTCTGCTGCGCAAGACCAGCCTCTTCTATTTCGTGTGGGTGATGTTCTCGTACTGCACGGGCGGCCCCTTCGGCCTCGAAGACATGGTCACCACCTCGGGCCCCGGATTGACGCTCCTGTTCCTGCTCTTCATCCCGCTCTTCTGGTCGATTCCGGTTTCGTTGGTCTCGGCGGAACTGACCACGGCGATGCCGGTCGAAGGCGGCTTCTACCGCTGGGTGCGCGCGGGCTTTGGAGACTTCTGGGGATTCCTCGCGGGTTGGTGGAATTGGTGCGCATCGTTCTTGCTGGGGGCGGTCTATGCGGTGCAGTTTTCCGACTACCTCGGCTTCTACATTCCGCAACTGGTGGGATGGGAGCACTACGCCGTCTCGCTGCTCGTTGTCGCGCTCATTACCTGGATTAACATTCGCGGCATCGATGCTGTCGGCAAGTTTGCGACCGCGCTCGAGATTTTCATCCTCATGCCGGTGTTGGTGATGGTGGTGATGGGATTGATGAAGTGGAAACACAATCCTTTTGTGCCAGTGGTGCCGCCGCATCAGCCGATGTTCAGCGTCTTCGGCGTAGGCCTCGCACTCGGATTGTGGCTTTACTCGGGATACGAGCAATGCTCCACCGTCGCGGAAGAAGTAGAGAATCCGCAGCGCAGTTACCCGCTGGCGCTCATGATCGTGGTGCCGCTCTCGGTCGCCGTTTATTTTCTGCCGACCTTGGCTTCGCTGGCTGCGCTGGGGAACTGGCAAAGCTGGCACACGCGCTATTTCTCTGACGCCGCGCAGTTGATCGGAGGCCCGTGGCTCGGCTCGTGGATGACCATGGCGGCGATGATCACGAATCTCTCGCTGTTGAATGCGACCGTGCTGACATCAACCCGCATGCCGTTCGCGATGGCCGAAGACAAGTATCTGCCGCATGGGTTGACGCGAGTGCATCCGCGCTTCGGCACGCCCTGGATCGCGATCATCGTTTCCGGAGTGATCTATGGGGCGCTGGCCATCCACTCACTGGTGCAATTGATCACGATATACAACTGGCTCCGAGTGGCAACAACAGTAATGACGGTGCTCGCGGCCTGGCAATTGAGGCGGAAGATGCCAGAGATGAAGCGGCCGTTCGTGATTCCCGGCGGAAAGTTGGGCCTGATCGCGGCGGTAGTCGCCGTAATCTTAATGAGCGCGGTGGCGCTGTTGGGCAGCGATAAATATGGACTGCGTTGGGGGCCGGTGGCGCTGGCCGCAGGGCCGGTTGTCTACTGGATTATCCGACGCTACGACTTCGGATCATAACGCGGGCGGCCACTCCGACCGCTGGCCCCAACCTCTCATCGCCTCAATAGCCCACGCCGTGGACTTTTCCGCGTGACAGACATTGCATGCGTTGGGAATTTTGTATTTATCCGTCATCACGGGTGAAATGAAGCGGAAGGTGTGCGCGTGTACCATCTCGCCGGGAACGCCTTCGCTTTCGATCTTCGGCATGTGGCAGCCGACACACTCGCTCCCGGCGCTGCCATCCTTGTGATGCGTGTGTTCGGCGAGAGTGGCTTCGCGTGGACCGTTCGGGGAGGACGGCCCATGACAATCGAGGCATATCTGATTCGCCTGCTTTCGTAGCTGCGCGTAGTTGCCGGTGCCATGTGCGTCGTGACAGGTGGCGCAAGTGATTCCGTGGCGGTACATCACGCTCTGCGCAAAATCGTTCCCCTGCATGCGGTTCTTGTGTGCGGTGCAGTCTGGGAAATAATAGAAGCTGGTTTGACCGAGAGTGCAGTCCTCGAGCTTCCAGAAATCCTCCAGCTTGAGTCCGACGCGATAACCCACCGGCCAGTCGTAATACTTTCCTTCGATTGGGCTGGTGAGCGGCTGGCCTTGCGAATGGCACTGAATGCAGACGTTGTTGCCAGCGACGGGATCGAGTTGCGCCGGATTCAGGATGTTGCCGCGTAAAGGATGCGTGACGTGCTCGCTGCCCGGCCCGTGGCAGCGCTCACAACCCACATTCCACTCCGCCACCTGCCTGGTGTGAATGTCGTAGCCAACCGAATGGCAGCCGTCGCAGGTCGGCCCGGTTGGGCGCTGCATGTTGTCATCTGGATAGAAAGCAGTCCACCAATCCGCTCCATTCGGAACTTTATAGGGAAGCCACTGGCGCGCGCCGACATCCCACTGCACCGGCAATGGAAAATAATCATCCCCAATCTTCGTGAAATAACGCTGCTTCCAGAGGCTGCCGTAGACAAAAGCAACCTGGTCTCGGGTGAACTTAGCGACGTTATTGGTGGCTAGATCGGGAATGATGGCATCGGGATGCTCGCGCGGATCGCGCACCACGTTTGCCATCGGCGTCTTTTTCCAGCGCTGGTATATCTCCGCATGGCACTTCTCGCAGGCTTGCGACCCAACATAGTGTGCCCCCGCCAGGGTCGTCTCCTGTTGCGATTTTTCCCCATGCGTAAGCGAGCCGAGACTGCGGACGAAAAGGACGAGCTTCCAGCTTTCCCCGGACGACTCCGTGTGCGGATTTCCCCATGCCGGCATTCCCGTCAATTGAACGCCGTTTTCGATGATGTAGTGAATCTCGCCGTCGCTGAGGTTTTGGGTTGCCTCTGCTCGCAGATCGGGAACTCGCGGATAGAGGTTCCGGCCAACCTGCGTGTCGCCGGCGCCCGTGATTCCATGACACACTGCGCAACGGGTCAAGAAGATCTCGCGCCCTTGCTGAACCGTGTCGGAAGTGGCAGCGATCGGATTCTTATTTGTTCGTTCCTGCGCGGGGATGGAGAGGTCGCGCACGGCGCGGGCCAGCGAAGTTTCTTTTTGCGATGGCGTCGCGCTAGCGCGAAATCCTCGCCGGACGAATAGAGCGGCGACGATCGCGACGATCGCCAGCAGAATCAGGATCGCGGTGAGGAATGGTTTCAGGATTCTCATCCCTCTCCTTAACTCACCCAATCCAAAAACTTGTACCATGCTCCCGCAAACGGCAAGAACCACGGCTTGCCGTTGTACATCCCCAGCGGCGCGCCGGGAAACGGAATCCCCACAAACGGATTGTCCGTGTTATCACCCGCGATCATCTCCGCCATCTTTTGTCCCTGATACGTTGCCATCGCGACGCCATGCCCCGCATATCCGACCGCGTAGTAGATGCCATCCATCTGTCCTGCGTGGGGCATGATGTCGAAGGCGAAGTCGAGCGTACCTCCCCAGACGTATTCAACTTTGGTGTCGCGCAACTGCGGATAGACTTCGATCATTCCTAGCCGCAGAATCTCTGCACTCTTGCGGATGGAATCTTTGGTCTCGGGAAAGAATGCGGCACGGCCACCGAAAAGCATGCGGCGGTCAGGAGTGAGCCGGTAATAGTAAATATAGTTCTTCGAATCGTAAATCATGCGGTTACGGGGACTCAGTTCGTGCGCAAGAGTCTCGGATAAAACCGCGGTCGTGATGATGTACGAACCGATGGGAATAATTTTCTTCTGCAGCGCTGGCGTCGCGGGTCCTGTATACCCGCTGGTGCCGACAAAAACATTCCGCGCCCAAACATTTCCCTTTGCAGTTTTAAGATTCCATCCGCTCTCGCCCTGGCGCGACTCGCGCGCTATCTGATTGACGCAAGTGTTCTCGAAGATCTCGGCTCCGGCATGATCGGCGGACCAGGCCAGCCCAGCAACGTATTTCGCCGGATTCACTCCCGCACTGATTTCATCGACCATGCCGCCGTAGTAGAGATACGATCCGATCTCGCTCGGGAGTTCGCTTTTCGCAACGATGCGAAGCTGATGACTAAACTCGCGTGATATCACTTCCGCCTGGCGCGCGTAGTCGTCGAAATGCTTTTGCTTGCAGGCAACTTCGAGATGCCCACAGCGCGAAAAATCGCATTTGATATTTTCATCGCGAACAATCTGCTCGACGCAATCAATCGATTGGAGCGACGCGGCGTACATGCGTTGAGTCAGTTCGCGTCCATACATCGAGATTAGCTTGTTCACCCCCAGCTTCATGCCGGTTAAGACCATTCCGCCGTTGCGGGAACTGGCGCCCCATCCGATAGTCTGGGCCTCAAGCACGGCAACCTTGGCGCCACGCTTAGCCAGTGTGCGCGCAGCCGAAAGCCCGGTAAATCCCGCGCCGATGACGGCCACGTCGACGCTCTCAGGCAACGGCTGAGCCGGATCGGAGTTGGGCATCTCGACCGTGCTCATCCAAAAGTTTTTTTCGCGAATGGCCATGCGTAAATTGGTCGCCGGTCAACGGTCGCGGGTCGCTGGAACGAGTGCGGCTGCAACCGAAACTGATGCGATTCAGCTAAGTGCTAAGAGCTAACAGCTAAGAGCTTCTTCACAACACTGCCGACTCATGAATCGTACGCCCTTCGGCGAAGCGTGCCAGATCGAGCAGCTTGGCGTCAATCAGCGACGTCTTCCCCGTCAGGATCAAGTCCGAGAAGAATTTTACCCGTCGCCGGGGCGTGCATCACGCCGTGTCCGCTGAATCCGTTTGCGCAAAAAAATCCCGGCGCCGCTTCTCCTAGTATCGGATGATGATCGGGCGTCATCTCATACAATCCCGCCCATGCGCGCTTGGGATTCACTGCGAGATTTTCGAACATCGGCACCCGATCCGCCGCCCGCGTCAGAATCTTTTCGATGAACGACGGCTCAAAGTCGGTTTTATATCCCGGCGTTTCCTCCGGATCATTCCACGCTAACAGGAATCCCAACGCCTCAGGACGAAAATGAAAGCCGTTCGACATATCAATGATCATCGGCGCGGAATGCGGAAACTGATCGAAGGGTTCGGTTGGAACCAGCATGCGGCGCAGTGGTTCGACGGGAAGATCGATGCCCACCATCTTTGCTATCCCCGCAGCCCATGCACCGGCAGCGTTCACAACTTTGCGCGTGGCCACCGGTCCGCGCGTCGTCTCGACACCTGAGATGCCTTGCGCATCTTTCGAGATTCCCGTCACGCTGGCGTTTTTCCAGAGCTTTGCCCCATGATCCGATGCCCACGTCATGAATCCGATCATCGCGCTATAAGGATCGACGAAGCCATCGGTCGAGCAGAAACTTCCGCCCACGATGTCATCGGCGCGCAACTGCGGAAAGCGGCTGCGAATTTCGTCCCCGCTGACCATGCGGACGTCTTTCAACCCCATCGCTACCTGCTTCTCATAGTTCGTCCGCAGGTAAGTCATGTGCTTGTCGTTGGTCGCGCAAAACAAGTATCCCTGCGGACGGTAGTCGCACGGATATCCCAGCCGCTCGTCGAAGCCTGGCATAAAAGGGAATCGAGTACAGCGACATCTGAATGTTCACCGGAGTAGAAAACTGCGCCCGCACGCCGCCCATGCTCTTTCCCGTGGATCCCTTGCCCTGCGCCGATTCACGTTCGATGACGAGAACGTCTTTGCAGCCTGCTTCGGTCAGGTGATAAGCAATGCTCGATCCGACAATTCCTCCGCCGATGATGACCACGTCCGCCGTCTGCATGCAGGTGAATTGTAAAGGCAAGGCCGGGGATAGCGAAGTGATGTCGCTCTTCTCCGCGTCCTCAGCGGCAGTTCTTCGCGACCTCTGCGGTAAAAAGCTTTTGAATTCGTGAGCCTTGAAGCCCGCCCTCGCACCCCGTAAACTTGAAGTATGCACGCACACGCCCACGGCGGAAATGAGCGGACGTCGAAAATCCTGCGCATTTCCCTGTTCGTGACCCTGGCGTACATCGTGCTGTTGGTGATCGCTGGCATTCGCGCCCATTCGCTGGCGCTGCTTTCCGAGGCTGGCCATAATCTTTCGGATTTTCTAGCGCTGCTGCTATCGCTAGCCGCGGTTTATCTGCATTCCCGCCCGCCCAGCGCTACGAAGACTTACGGATACCACCGCGCCGGAGTTTTGGCCGCGCTCGTCAATTCGCTGTCCCTGGTGGCGGTTTCGTTCTTTATTTTCTACGAGGCAGTCCGTCGCATTCGCACTCCCGAACACGTGCAGGCCAGCCTGATGATCTGGGTGGCGGCGGCCGGCGTTGTCATGAATGGCGTTATCGCGCTGCTGCTCTATCGCGCTGGACGCGACGTCAATATCCGCAGCGCATTCCTGCACGAGATCGGAGACACGCTTTCTACCGCTGCGGTCATCGCGGGAGGCTGGGCGATTCTCGCCACCGGGCAATCGTGGATTGATCCCGCGTTGTCGATCGGCATTGGCGTGCTGATCCTATGGTCCGGGTTCGGCATCGTGCGGGAGACGTTGAACATTCTTCTGGAAGGCACGCCGCGCGGCGTGAAGATCGACGATGTGGAATGCGCGATTCGAAAGGTCGAAGGGGTGAACGACGTGCATGACCTGCACGTCTGGAGCATCGGCTCTGAGTCCCACGCGCTTTCCTGTCACATCGCCATTGCCGACATTCCTCCATCGGCCAGCGAGCGCATCCTGAAAGACGTGAAAGAGTGCCTGCACGAGTTTCATATCGTGCACACCACCATCCAGTTCGAACACGCGGAGTGCGAAGTCGCGCACGGATGCGTGATTCCGGTGGGAGAGGAAGAACATCACCACCATTGAAGATTTTCGATTGTTGATTTTTGATTGTCGATTGAAAACCAGCACTCAGCTTTCACCACTCAGCACTCGGCCCCGTGGGGTACGAGCTGGCACCAATCTTGCTTGGCTGAGTGCTACTTCTGCTTCTCAAAAATCTCCTTCGCCCTCTCCAAGTTATCCGCATCCTCGGCCGATTTGTCCGTCCTGATCCGCACAACCCTCGGAAACCGCAGCGCATAGCCGCTCTCATGCCGGTCGGATTTCATCATGTTGTTGAATGCCACTTCGAGCACGATCTTTGGTTCGACAATTCTTCGAAAGCCTTGATCTTCGATGGTGTGTTCTAGAAACCACTTCGTCATCTCGGCGATCTCGATATCGGTGAGGCCTGAGTAGGCTTTGCCGATGTTCACCAGCCGGTCGCCATCCCAAACCGCGAAGGTGTAGTCGCTCAATACGCCGATGCGTTTGCCATGACCATACTCGGCAGCCGTGACCACGACATCGAGCGTGGCCAGTTCGCGTTTTAGTTTCAGCCAGGACTTTCCCCGCCGGCCCGGCGTGTACGCGGACGCCGGATCTTTGATCATCAGCCCTTCATTTCCCCGCGCTTGCGCCGCTTCGAAGAGGGCATCCAATTCTCCCGGAGAAGAAGCCCGCCAGACTGCAGAACGGATTACTTGCGTGGAACGAACTGGCTCATTGGTCTCAAAGATGAATTTTCCTTGCCTTCCCGCTTTTCTCTGTGACTCTGTGACTCTGTAGTGAAGGGGTTTGTTCTTCGTCGATAGCAACTCATCCAGAATCCGGCTCCGCTCCGCCAGAGGACGATCAATCACCAACTCGCCCTCAGCGTAGAGCACATCAAAGGCGAGATAGGCTACTGGCACCCGCCGCATCATCTCGTCGCTAACTTTTTTCCGCCCCAGTCGTTGCTGCAGCGCGCTGAAGGGCAACGCGCGGCCGTCGTCCAGATAACTCCATGCCACAATCTCGCCATCGAGAATCACATCGTCCAATCCTGCCAGCGCGTCGGGGAGTTCAGGAAACGATTCTGTGATCTCATCGCGCGTGCGGGAGAAAATCTTCACTTCACCTTCCGACACGTGAACCTGCGCGCGTATGCCATCAAACTTATCTTCCACGAACGCGTTTTCGAAATAGCTGAGCGCCTGTTCCGCCGATTCCGCGGGACTCGCCAGCATGAATCCTAGAGGATGAAACAACCGCATCTTCGCCTCAGCCAACTTGCCCTGCAGGGCGAGTTCGAGCGTCTCGCCGATATCGCCGAGCAGCATGTTCGCCCGCTGCACCTCCGCAAGGGTCGCACCATAGGCGCGAGCAATCGCGTCTTCGACCATGCTTTCTTTCAGGCCGATGCGCAAATCTCCGGTCATGATTTTGACCATGTACTTCGCCTCGAGCGGCGTCACTTGCGACAACAGATCGCGCACCAGCGCCGCCTTCGCCGCAGGACCGCGCGCCGCGGCAATCTGCCGAAAACTATCTTGCACTTCAGAAACGCTGACTTCGCGGCCGTCGCGGGCGGGCAACACTTCGGCGGCGACCGCTCCAAGATCGCCCAATTTCCGATATGCGGCCGTCACTTCCGCTTCACTTTTTCCTGAGATCTCTGCGACCGCACGCCATAGCAGAGTCCCACCCACTTGCAGCGTGGTCTCCTCCCACGCTGCGAACGGACGCCCCGAAAGAAATACCGCCGACACCGCAGCCTCGCGCGGTGAACATAGCTGCAGATAGTCCGCGACAATTCCGATCTTCTCGAGCTTCTTCGTCGTTCCCGCGATACGCTCGCAGGTTTCCGCTAGCTTCTTCATAAGTAGCGCCGCGTCGCGCCGGTCACGGAATTTATAGATGCCAAACTAACCATCTTAGAATCATGCGTTTACGAGCGCATCCACTTTCGCTGATCACCCCAACGTGTGATACCCTTACTTGTTGTCACTTCAACCCCGGAAAGATCATCTAATCGGCATGCGTGCTTTGCGTACATGGTGGCGTTTCCTCATCGCAGTTCAACTTCTGCCTGCACTCGAAGGCGGAGAGGAAACCTTGGTCGGCGGCCAAGCCGTGCTCGAGGGCGTTATGATGCGCTCTCCGCACGCGTGGGCCATTGCCTGCCGCAAAGCTACCGGGGAGGTCGAAACCCATAGCGAGCCTCTGGAGCGTCTCTCCGAAAAGCATAAATGGATGGGCTGGCCCGTGATTCGCGGCGTCATCACGCTCGGACATGCCATGACGCTAGGCTTCCGCGCTTTACGTTTTTCAGCGAACGTGGCGCTCGACGAAATTCCCGCCGATGAGCAGGGCAAGAAGCTCGAAGTCAGCGGATGGGTCGCGGCGGTCAATATCATCATCTCCGTCGGCTTCTTCATCTTCATGTACAAATTCCTGCCGCTGCTGGCGGCGACGGAACTCAAGCGCGTGAACCCCATCTTCAGCGGACAGATCATGTTCAACCTGGTCGATGGCATTATCCGCATCGCGCTGTTCCTGCTGTTCATCTGGGGAGTCTCGCTGCTGAAAGACATTCGCCGCGTCTACGAATATCACGGCGCCGAGCACAAAACCGTATACGCCTTCGAAAACGGAGACCCGCTCGACACGACTTCTGTCCAGAAGTATTCGACCTATCATCCGCGTTGCGGTACCAGCTTCCTGATGACCGTCATGATTATCTCGATTCTGGTTTATACCGCGATTCCAGTCACGACGTTCTGGGCGCGCTTCGGCGTTCGCATCGCCTTGTTGCCGCTGATCACGGGAGTGTCTTACGAGATCATCCGCTTCGCCGCCAGACACCGCGGATCGCTCTTTGCCCTGATGACCGCTCCAGGCCTCTGGCTGCAACGCATTACCACCCAGCCTCCGTCGGACGAGCAGGCGCAATGCGCCATCGTCGCGCTCGACCACGCCATGTCGCTTGAAAGAGAGCACGGCGGGGAACTCGTCATCGCTTAGGGGGCCCCTCCCCCCGTCATTGGTCGTTCGTCGTTGGTCGTTGGCCAAACCCAATCAAAGTTCAGCGATCACATACAGCCTGACAGACGCAAGCTACAAAACGTCTGGAGGGTCTTATGGCATCATCTTTTCGCGACTTGAGAGTTTGGCAAAAAGCCATGAAACTTGTGGCGGCAATCTATCGGTCCACCACCGAATTTCCGAGGCATGAGTTGTACGGGCTGAGTCAGCAATTACGGCGAGCGGCGGTTTCGGTTCCGAGCAATATCGCCGAGGGAAAAGGCAGGAACACTGACAAGGAGCTTTGCCAGTTTTTATTTCATGCTCGGGGATCCCTACTGGAAGTCCAGACCCAGTTGATGATTGCGCAAGAACTACAATATCTGTCGAAAGAGAAGGCCGATCGTTTATTGTCGTTGGCAGAGGGTGTAGGACGAGCATTAAGCGGACTGATCAACTCGCTCCAGGAGCGCGCCGCGTAAGGTTCTTGGCCAACGACCAACGACGAACGACCAACGACTATGTTTGAGAGACTTGACCAAATCGAAGCCCGCTACGAAGAGCTGACGCAGGCTCTGGCCTCGCCGGATATCACCAATGATTCCGCGAAGTACCAGAAGACTGCAAAGGCCCATAGCGAAATCACGCCCATCGTCGAAAAATACCGAGAGTTCAAAGACCTGACCCGTGGCATCGCCGAATCTCGCGCCATGCTGGCCGACGAGAAAGATCCGGACATGCGCGCCTACGCGCAGGAAGAACTCGACAAGCTCGAAGCCCGCGTCGGCGGCGTGGAAGAAGAACTCAAGGTTCTGTTGCTTCCCAAAGATCCCAACGACGAGAAAAACATCATCTTGGAAATTCGCGCCGGAACCGGTGGCGACGAAGCTACCCTGTTCGCCGCCGAAATGTTCCGCATGTACACCCGCTACGCCGAAACCAAGCGCTGGAAGGTCGAAGTGCTCTCGACGTCCGAATCCTCTGTCGGAGGACTGAAAGAAGTCATCGCCATCATCGAAGGGCAGCGCGTTTTCTCTCAGTTGAAGTACGAAAGCGGTGTACACCGCGTGCAGCGCGTGCCTGCCACCGAGCAGCAAGGACGCGTTCACACTTCAGCGATTACTGTGGCCGTGCTGCCCGAGGCCGAAGATGTGGACATCAAGATCGAAGCGAAAGATCTCCGCATCGATACATTCTGTTCGTCGGGCCCCGGAGGCCAATCGGTCAACACGACCTATTCGGCCGTGCGCATCACGCACATTCCAACCAATACCGTTGTGAGTTGCCAGGACGAAAAATCGCAGATCAAGAATCGCGAGAAAGGCATGCGGGTCCTGCGCGCGCGTCTCTACGAGATCGAGATGGAGAAGCAGCAGCAAGCGTTGGCGAAAGAGCGTAAAGCGATGGTGGGATCCGGAGACCGCAGCGAAAAGATTCGTACCTACAACTTCCCGCAGAATCGGGTCACCGACCACCGCATCGGCCTCACCATCCATCAACTGCAGGAAGTGATGGACGGAAAGCTGCAACCGATCGTCGATGCGCTGATCACCCACTACCAGGCGGAAAATCTGAAGAACGAAGCCGGAGCTGCGGTTTAGCGAATCTCCTCGCCAACAAAGGGATCAACCCATGAACCATCTTCCATCGACGCTCTCGTCCGTTCTCCGGGTGGAGTTCACTAAAAACGCTAGCCGAATTCACGACCTGGCCGCGTCTCTCACGAACGCGCAGTTCTGGGCGAAGCCTCTTCCCTTCGGTAACAGCATCGGACATCTAGTGCTGCACCTTACCGGCAACCTGAACTATTACATCGGCACGCAGATCGCAAACACGGGTTACGTCCGTGAGCGCCCACGCGAATTCTCTGACCCTACTCCGCCGACCGAGGAAGAGGCCTTGAAAAAGTTCGAGGAGGCCATCGCCATGGTGGTCGACACCGTTCAAGCCCAATCAGCAGACGATTGGTCCGCGGAATATTCCGGCATGGGCGTCGATGCCAGGAACCGTCTCGAAATCGTGATGCAATGCGTCGCCCACATGCAGCACCACATCGGCCAGATGATCTACCTTAAATACGAACTGGAAAGGCAGTCCGCCAAATAAGCGCCGTTGGCGTGCGCCCCTGTGGTGAAATAGCTCTGTTGTCCCTTAAAGACACGCTCGCTTCTGCCATCTCGCGACTAACCGCCGCCAACGTCCCTTCGCCGCGCACGAATGCCGAACTGCTTTTGCGCTTCACGCTCGACACCGAACGCGCCTATCTCTTCGCGCACCCCGAGCGCGAACTCACCGCGGAAGAGCAGGCGCGTTACGACGAAGTGCTGAGACAGCGCGCGCGCGGCGTCCCAGCGCAATACATCACCGGACACCAGGAATTCTGGGGCATAGACTTCATCGTCACCCCAGCCGTACTCATCCCGCGTCCCGAAACCGAGCACCTCATCGAAACTGTCCTGGAGATATCAAGATCATATTGTCATCCCGAGCGTAGCGAGGGATCTGCAGTTGCTAACGACCAACGACGAACGACCAACGACCGCATCATCGATGTAGGCACCGGCTCAGGCTGCATCGCGATCGCACTAGCGAAGGAACTTCCCACTGCCGAAATCCATGCCACCGACATTTCTCCCGACGCACTTGAGATCGCTGAAGCTAACGCAGCACGCAATCAGATGCAAACGCGCATTCATTTTCATGACACCGATCTGCTGCGCGGTGTAGAAGAAAACTCGTTCGACTTCGTAATCTCCAACCCGCCCTACGTAGGGGAATCCGAAGAAGATCAGGTGCAATTGGAAGTGAGGAAGTTCGAGCCGCGCAGCGCCGTGTTCGCAGGACCGACCGGCCTCGAAGTGATCGAGCGCCTGATTCCGCAGGCCCAGCGGGCATTGAAACCCGGCGGATGGCTGATCCTGGAAATTAGCGGCACAATCGCGGAAGCAGTTCGCGGATTATTGGAAGATTGGAACGATGCGAAAATCACCAACGACCTGCAAGGCATCCCGCGCATCGTGCGTGCGCAGAATCCCTTGTAGGGCGGGCACCCCCGAGGGCCAGTCGCGTAGCGACGAGAGAAAACGAGGAATAACAGGCAGATTGATTCGTATCAGGGTGTGGCTTCAGCCACACCGCAATCAGCGCAAAATGATCTGGCTTTAGCCGCTGCGGCGCCTGAAGGCGAAATACAACCGGCATTACGGTATCGCTAAAGCGATACCCTGATACGAATCCACATGCGCCTAGAACGTGACTCGCACTCCCACCTGCGCGGCAAACGGAATGCCTACCGTCGTCCCGGGACCGAAGAAATCTCCCAGCGCGCCAGCCGGCTTCGCCAACTGTTTGAGCGAAGTCACCGGCTGCAACTGGGTGCACCCCGCATCCAGACAGATGTCAGTCACGTTTCCTGACGCAATCTGACCGGCCGGAACCGGCAACGCCGCGACGTTGGTCACAAAGTTCGCTCCCGGGTTGTTCCGGTTAAACAGGTTGAAGAATTCGATGAACGGCATCGCGGTCCAACTCTCGTGAAAGCGAATCGGCCGCGCCACTCGCAGATCGGTCTGGTAATAAGGAGTCCCGCGGAATTGGTCGAGACTGGTGGTCTTTCCATTGACCGAAATTCGAGCGCTGTTGTCTTCGGTCGTGATGACAAACGGCCGCGCGCTCTCCCACTGGCTGAGCGTGCTGATTTCGAATCCGCCCGGCACATGCAAAATTCCCGACAGCACAAAGCGGCTCTTCACATCCTCACCCGATGGGCCGTAGTCCCCTGCGGCAAACGGGTTCAGCGGATTGCACACTCCATTTACGTAATCCCACAATTCGCCGAGCACGCAGCCCCAAGTCTTGGCGCTCGCCAGAGTGTAGTGAGCGATCAAGCTGCCACGCTTCGAATTGCCCTGCACGCGGATCATCAGCGCGTCATAGCTACTGCGATTGTCGGACTTGAAAACGTCGAGGTTGGGGACCAGAGCAGCCTGCTGCGAATCCCCCGGCGGTAGCAGCGGCGTGAACAGATTCGTTCCGCCCGTGTAGGAATACGCGCGATATCCGTGCTGTCCGGTTTCATGCGTGTAGTCCGCGCTGAGAGTCCAATGGTCGTTAAGCGCGTGCTGAATGCCGCCGGTTGCATGAATCGCATACGGCGTCTGGTAGTGAGGATCAATGATCCCGCCAACCCCACCCGAGTTCGAGCCCGGAATGCATCCGGGATCGCCTGGAGCCACGCACAGCCCCGGCGCCGAATTCAAAGCCTGCAGCGCCTCGACCCACCCATTCTGCGTCAGATCGTTGTAGAACATACCGAAGCCCGCGCGCAGAACCGTCTTCTCGCTATGTCCCGGCGCGTATGCGATTCCAATGCGCGGCGCAAACGCTTTGCGGTAATCATGCGGGACGCCGTTGAACAATGGAATCCGCAATGCCCGCAGCGTCAGAAACGCGGGATTCTGATTTTGTTCTCGTCCTGACGCGGTAAACAGGCCAAACGTCGTATCCCAGCGCAGACCGTAGTTGACAGTGAGGCTTTCGGTCACGCGCCACGAGTCCTGCGCGTAGAGTCCCAGGCGCTGGACGCTTTGCGAAAAGCTGCCGTTGCCGGCAGGAATGACGGTGCAAGCAATGTTTGGGTCCGGCAGGGGCGCCTGGCAGGTCAAGTCGGAATAAAACCGCAAAGGGCTGGCGGCGTAGAAGGTGGGATTGTTGGGATACTGAATAAACGTCTCTTGCGTCCCCGACAGAGCTCCGCCCAAGACCGGCTCATGAATCAACTGAATGCCAAACTTCGTCGCGTGCTCCCCCACCGCACGACTCAAGTCATACCGGAACTGATACTTCTGCTGGTCGCGCAAAACCGGGAACGCCGTAATCGCCGTCTGAAACTGGTTATCGCCGAAGGTTTCGAATCCTGAAATGGTCTGCGCCGTCGAACTGAATGGAAACGCAAGCGCGTATCCCAGATACTGGTTGCGCGCCTCGGTGTGATGCAGCGTGCTGACGCCAATCGTGAGGCTCCCCAGCCAGTTCGGGTTGAAAGCATAGGTATCGTTGATAACAATATTCCCGTACTTCGATCCCGACGTCGTTCCCGTGGAAGGCAGCGTGCCCTGCTGCACGTAGTTGTTATTCGTCGTGTAGTTGTCGATCGAACCGCGCAGGAACCACTGCGACTTCTGACTCTGAGCCCAATCAAAGCGCAGCGAGCCAATGCCATCGCGAAAGGGGATCGGCGTGTTCTGTGGGACCGCAATCGAATTCACATTCGGGATCAGTCCATCCGTCGCCAACTGCGAAAGCGCGGTGAACTCCGACTGGCTGTTTGGACTGTAAGCGATACTCGCGTTTTCGTGCACATACTCGAACGACGCGAACATCCACAACTTGTCTTTCTTCAACGGACCGCCGATCGTGCCCACATAGTTCTGGCGCGAGAAGGGCTGCTTGGGATCGGGCGCGGGATTCTCAATCGGATATCTCGCGGTGAGCGCTGACGCACGCTCGTAGAAAGCCGCACTGCCGTGCCAGTCATTGGTACCGTGCTTGGTGGTGATCACCACTGATCCGGCCGTAGTTCCGCCCGTATCCGCATCTTCCTGCGCCGTGCGCAAGGCGAACTCCTCGATCGCATCGGGAGAGAAGTTCTGGAGAAAGCCCCCAATGTAGTCGTCGGAGTCGTCCATGCCGTCGACCGACAGAACATTGTTCAGCCCGGAACTTCCTCCCGTGGACACCGCAGTGATTCTCGCCTTGCTGGGATCGGACGGTTCGACGGGTTCTGTGCCCGGCACCAGGTAAGCGATATTGGCGAAGCTGCGACTCGCCAGGGGAATGGTCGTCAGATCGCGCGAGCTCACCGCGCCACCGTGCACTGCGCTGACCGTATCCAGGGCCTGCGTGGTGATCGAGGACGCTTGTCCTTCCACCTTCACCGTCTGCGGCGCAGTCGCTGGGTGCATCGTCACCGCCAGGTCGCGCACGAAACTGACCACCACGTTCACGTCGGAATCGGCTTCGGCAAACCCGTTGGCATTCACCATGACACGGTAAGGGCCGGGCAGCAGATCGTTCACGCGAAACTCGCCGTGGTCGTCACTCTTCACTTCGCGGCGCAGGCCGGAACCCTTGGCTTCGACGATGATCGCCGCGTTGGCGATACGGCCTCCATTGCGGTCTTGTACTTCTCCGCGTAACGATCCTGTTGATGTCTGCGCGCCGGAGATTTGTGAAGTGATCGTAATCAGAAACAACAGAATTGCCCCAGGAATTTGCACAGCCAGAGTACGGCGTTTTTGCATATCGGTGATCGACCTCTAGATTGGAAGAGAAGCGCTTCAGTGGCGGGCACTAGCGAATCAGGCGCTGGTGCGCAAGCTTCCCAATATTGATTTCACAGACTATCGGCGGTCGAGGTCTACTACCATAACTAGTTAATGATGTGGTCATCTACTACCGATGCTAGTAATTCGCACTGACTTTCTTCTCTGCGGCCATTCGACCCTTGTGATACGCATGGGCTTCCGATAGCATGAATGTCCATCCGGGTTCTCCGGCACGCGCACTCACCCTTGCCGGATCACGAATTGGGGTATTAATGAACAGGCTCTTCCGATCGCTTCATCCCAACACGCAGCTTGGTCCTCTCGAGCGGCAACTTCTCGAGAATCTCTGGCGCTGCAAGAGTGCAACCGTGCGCGAACTGCTCGAGGATGGCAAGCTCAACCTCGCCTACACCACGGTGATGACCACTCTCGACCGCCTTTACAAGAAAGATCTTCTGGATCGCGTCGCCGAAGGGCGTGCTTTCCGCTACTCTCCGCGCCACACTCCCGAAGAACTTCAGCGGGCGGCCGCGGGCGATATGATTCGCCAATTTCTCGGCTCCGGCTCGACCGTGCTTCCTTTGTCTTACCTGGTGGAAGCGGTCAGCGAGCACGACGCCGACCTGCTTAACGAATTACAGCAACTGGTGGAGCGCAAACGCCGCGACCTGCGCAATGCAGAGCGGCCCACGGAGAAGCCCTAGATGCAGGCAATCATGTTTGCCGCGCGGTGCCTCGGTGTTTCCCTGGCGGTATTTGTTTTGCTCTACGTAATTCTCTCGCTGGCGGTCTCTAGAGTCTGGCCGCTGTTCTCGCGCATGATCGCGAACCTGTCGGCTCGCCGTGGTGCCGGTGTGCTCTTCGTCTTCCGGATGTTTCCCGTACTGGTGGCCGCCGGCTTTACTCTCGCCGTCACCGTGCCTTCGTTCCTGCTGCTCGAGCCGCGAACCAGCGACGAGGAAGTGGGAGCCGCGCCGCTGCTCCTCGGCCTCTTCTGCCTGGCCCTGGTGGCTCTCGGCATTTACCGGGCAATGCTCGCGCAGCGCAAGACTTCCCAAGCTCTCGCCGAATGGCTCAACGGCGCCCATCAAATCGAATCCCCTGTGCCCGTCCCCGTCTTTCAGACCGGCGCCCACGCTCCTAGCCTGACAGTTGCAGGAGTTTGCACATCCCGGGTACTGGTGTCAGAGACCACGCTTTCGCTATTGACCGACCGAGAGCTGAGCACGGCTCTGCGCCACGAGATCGCGCATGTGCGCAGCCGCGACAACCTCAAGAAACTGATCTTCCGCTTCACGACATTCCCCGGCATGGCAGGACTGGAATCCGCCTGGTCGGAAGCCTCTGAGATGGCCGCGGACGACGCTGCGGTCTCCAGTTTGAGCGATGCCCTCGATCTCGCCGCTGCCTTGATCAAGCTCTCGCGCGTCGCGGCGATCCAGCCTTCGGCAGCCTTTGCCAGCGCCCTGATGCCGAGCTCATCTGCGTCGCTGCGGGCGCGCGTCCAAAGGCTGTTTTCCTGGAAGTCCCAGACCGCCGCCCCCTCTACCTCTCGCTACTTGCTTCCCACGGCTCTGGCTTCACTGTTTTGCTTGCTCGCTGGATACAGCTCGCTCCTCGCCGGAATGCACGCTGCCACTGAGTGGCTCGTGCGCTAGAGTTCTGCTCAATAACAGGCGTCCCGATCCGTGTCAGGTCGCGCCTCGTATCAGGGTATGGCTTCAGCCATACCATCGATTCGGAATCATCGAATTTGGCTTTAGCCGCTGTCGGCGTCCCACTCATGCCTCATCTTGAGACGATTCTGATTTCCTCCGCCGCGGCTCTAACTTACCTGTGGGTCTTATCACTCTAGTCTGAAAGGCATTATTGACATGAACTTACAAGAGCGATACCTTTTCGCTCCACGTTCGTTTCCCGTTGCGACTCACTACCGGAGTCGCGGCTGGGAACTACCGACAACAGCAAGGTCTTTGCAGCCCGACTGCATCATTGAGGGTCAACCAGGAAAATTCGTAACTGAATGTACCAACAACTACGAGGAGGACTGATGTCCAAGCGTACAGTGCGCACTATGGTATTTGCAGTGGTCGTAACGGTCATGATGGCTTCGATGGCGAATGCCGCCACCAAGCAGCTCAAGACCGCAAAAGCGAAAGTTCCCCCCCGAGGTTCGGTTCTGTTGTTCACGAACTTCGTCGGCGCTTTCCCCTTCTGGAATATCACCACTGGTTACTTCGTCGACGGCGCCAACTTCTTTAACCAGGTTTTGGCCACTGGTTTCACCCCTTCCAGCAACGTGACCTTCGCAGACGCGGCTCTCCCGGTCGGAATCTACACCGCCAACGGTGGCAAACAGTCGGGCAAGATCTATGCCTATCTGGCTACTGATGCGGGTGGGGTCCCGGGCACCATCATTGACGGTCCTCTGACCCAGCAATACTGGGCGCAAGAGTTCACCAACAACCGCGGCGGCGGTATCATCCAGTTCAATTGCGTTGCTTGCCCCTCTCTATCGGCTGGCACCCAATATTGGATCATCGCCAATCAGTCCGCAGCCACCATCGAAGATACGTGGGATGAAGCTGATTCCGATGTCAGCAGCCCCTTCGCCTTCAATCAAGTGGGCAGCATCACCGGCTCCTGGATCTCGATCGCTTCGGGCTACATCCGCCCAGCGTGGCAGGTTGACGGTAACTAACGTTTTTCCAAACAAAGAGACCGCCGGAGTTCACCACCCGGCGGTCTCTTTTTTGCTAGAAAACGAGCGATGGGAAAAATTGTCATTCCGAGCGCCGGTTTTGGCGCGAGGAATCTGCAGTTCTGCCCGGCGGCGAAATGCAGATCCCTCGCTGCTCTAAAAAAGTCGCGACTTTACATCCGCCAACGGACACCCCTCTAATCATCATCCACTTCGGGCTCGTTCGGATTCGGCGCCGGCGGATCGTACTTCTCAAAATACGCTTCATTGACCTTCGCGTTCTCGATTCTCTTCAACTCCGCCGAGCTGCGCTTGTTGGCCATCTCAATCGCCGCCTGCTCGCGTACTGCGTCGAAGGTGGGGGTCCTCTTCGATACAAGTTTGTAGACGAAGTATCCGGTCGCATCCGAAATCACCGGTGAAACCGCACCCAGAGCCATGTCGAACACCTGGTTCTGCTCGGCCGACAAGGTTCCGCGCATTACGTCGGAAACTTCAATATTGGGGTCTCCCTGAATTCCCGACTGCTGAAAAATCTCTTTCTGCAGCACGGCAAAGTCTTCGCCCGCCGCGGCTCGCACGTGCATCTTCTCGGCCAGCGCCTTCATCTCCCCGGCCGACGCATTGGCGACTTCCGCATCAGAAACATTTTCCAGCGACTTCGCCTCCCGCTGCTGCTTCACTAAGGGAATGACCAGCCGCTGCAGCGTATAGCGGTCGTAGGACGCCTCGTTCGCCTTATAAAACTTCTCTACCTTCTCAGGAGAATTGTCGGCGGCCTCGCGCAAGACCTGGCGGTACGCGCCGCCTCCCAGGGCGCTGGCTCGCACGTAGCGCAGCAATGCTTGCATCTCGGGCTTCTTGTCGAGCCCATCGCGCAGCGCTTCGTTTTCGAGCGCTAGCATCTTTGCGTAGTTCTGCGCCAGTTGATGACGCTCAAGCTTGATCATCCGCGGATTGATGGCGTTGACCAGCTCTTCAAACTCTTCACGGGTGATGACGCTCTTGCAGTTTCCCGTCTTACACGGGCTGTTGACGGTAATCACGGGATAGTCTTTCGCCAGCGTGGTGGTCAGCGGCAGGGAGACGGGTTTGGCGTCCGAGTCTTGCGCATACGCGGCCACGGAAAACGCTAGCGACGCCAGAAGGATAATTAGAAAGCGAAACGATTTCGAAAGCATGGATAACCCCTAAGACTTGAATAGACCCAGCGGCTAAAGCCGGTCTGACAGTTCGCATGTTCGGTATGGCTGAAGCCATACCCTGATACGAACCAAGCCTGATACGAATCCAAAGCAAGCTTGATGCGCGTATCAGGGCACGTCTTCAGACGTGCCCCAAACGCCCAATACGAACCGCCTTCAGGCGCTGCCCGCTTGATTCTAGCAATGAAAAAGCCAGAACGCCGTGCGGCGTTCTGGCCCATGAAGAAGCTCACCGCTGTTTAATGGCAGCCGGGGAACTTGAACGAGTTGATGTTGGTCGCCCAGTTGGCGGCGCTGGTCGTGGTGTAGTACTCCTGGCTGTACCAGAAGGTGCAGTCGTCCGCGGGATCGACGCTCATGCTGCTGTAGTCTCCCCAACGGTTACCGCCATTGGTCTGTACGCCAGTGCCCTTGGCAATGATGTCCGGTGATTCCATCTTGCCGGTCGCATCGGTCGGAATACGGCCGGTGTACACCACCGTGGGCTTCACGGTGCTGCTGGCCGCGCTCATACCCATCGCGATGTCGCCCACTTTGTCCTGGGCAATCGAGGGCATCCAGAGGTTGACCTTCGCGTTCTGGAAGGTACCCGACTGGAACACCGAGAAGGTTCCGCCTGGAGGCGTAGAGCGCAGTTCATACCAGCGCACGGCGCCGACAGCAGTCGAACCGGTTCCCGGCTTTACGGTGTGGCTCAGAACGATGGCTTCGTGATCGCCATAGTTCCGGTACGCCGCGCGATGCATCAAGCGATCGCCCAGCGAGTCCACTTTCTCTCCCGGCGACGGCTGAGGAATGCAAGCCCGGGTGGTGGCGCAGATCTGGGTCCAGGAAGTGACCGTGATCACGTTCGGACCGGTGAAGGTGGAGTTTGTGGGGTTCACGAAGTCGACGTGAAAGTCGTATTCGTTAAGCGTGGTTCCAGTGAAAAGCTCGACGAAGTGGTTCGGCGCGCCCGTGGGTGGCTGAGTCGCTCCGTCTACATCGGTGGGCAGGAAGCTGTAGTTGACCGGATTTGCCTTGAAGCAAATCATGGCCGCCGTGCCGCCAGAAATCATCGCGGTACGATCCAGGGCGCAGGGCGTCGCTCCAGCGAAAGTAAAGCCGCCGTTAGAAAAGGCGTTATACGAGAGATAGTACGCATCGGGCCAAACCGAATACTTGGGGTAGTCCGGCAGCGTGGCGTTAGCAGTGGTTCCGATCTGATAAGAGTAACGGTTGTAGCTTCCGGTCGCATCGGAACTGGTGGAAACTGCGACGCAAAGATCTGTATTCGTAAACCCGCTGTTGTAGGCCAGTTCGCTGATGAACCAGCGCTGCGCAACTTTGTCCCACAGGACCACTGGGTCGCCACCGGCCACGGTGTTGCAGAGCGTACCGGTCAAGCCAGTCCAGATCGTGTTCATAAGGATCGGACCCAGGGTCTTGGTGCCCGTGGTCTTGTCATACACGGCGTATGACAGGTTGACGGTCTCGACAAACTGCGTGCTGCCCACCGATCCGTTGGTGTCAGGGGGCTCGACGCCGCCCGAAACGGTTCCGCCCAGGCCGGCGAAGTTCAGCAGGTTAGTGGTGCCGACGGGAGGTAAGTTCTCCCGTTGCGCGATCGCGTCGGGTTGTGTTTCCACTGTGTTGAAAGGCGTTGGGCGCTGTCCCGGAACCAACGTTCGCAGTGTGGCGGGCTGAACTTGCGGAGTGATGCGCGCCAGATCCCGTAAGGGGAGTGACACGTCATGAGCCACGGGATAGATGGCTCGCGCGCCGCGCTGTACCGTCTGCGCCGACGCCGGAACCAACGATAACGACAGAAGAGATCCTGCAACCATCAAGCTGCGCAAGGTTGCGCGTGTGCTAATCATGCTTCCTCCTGGAAGTATTTTGAGAAAACGGCAGAGAGTGCAAGAAGGTGTTTTCGCGGACAACACTTCGCTTGCGTCCGACCCACCGGATTCGGGTGTTTCATCAATTTGGTTGAACTATCGAAAGCGACAAACAGGGAGTTCGGATGACCCGATACACAGCTCCGAACCTTTTCCACAAACTACGTGGTTCCGTACTATGAGTGATAGTAGGGAGGCTGTCAATGAGCCCTTTGTCTCATCTCGAAGGTTTGATAGGCAGGGGTTAACAACTTGATTCGACAGGAGAAAAAGGCTCTAAGACGAACGGCAGGGAGGCATTCCTAACAACTCAACAATGATTGTTTTTTGGACGCCTGTTGTCCCAAAAAACGACGGCCGCAAGGATTTTTTTAGCTGAGGTCCGAGGTCTGAAGTCCGAGGTCCGAGGTCCGCAGTCCGAGGTCCGCTTTTACGAAGTCATATCCCTCCGCCTTGTATCGAGCAATCAGGTGATCGGTGGCCAGGACGGTTTGGGAACGGTCCTGCTCCCATCTGCTTGTGACCGCCATCATGCAGCAGGATCACGTCCCCGCCGCGCATTTGCTTCACGACCTTGCGCTCGATCTGCTCGGCCGGAGGAGCGGTCCAGTCCCATCCGGTCACATTCCACATCACGGGATCGAGCCCCAGTTCGCGGGCGATGCGCAGCGTCTGCGGCCTTCGTCCTCCAAATGGGGGTCGGAACAACCGCGAGTGCTCGCCGATCGCATCGGTCAATGCGCGATTGCAGTTCTGAAGTTGCGTTCGAGTTTCTGCGGACGAGGCAAAAATCAGGTTGGGATGAGTAAACGTGTGATTGCCGATCGACGTGTCCGGCCTCGAACAACTTCGCGCACGATGTCAGGACGCATCTCGACGTAGCGTCCGATCATGAAAAATGTCGCGCGGACATCGTGCTTCGCCAGAACCTCCAGCAGCCGCAGAGTGTGGGGATCGTTCGGGCCGTCGTCGTAAGTGAGAGCGATTTTCTTCGAGCCCGGCGCGAAGCTGACGAATGTCTTGCCGTACCACTGCCCGGTCGGCGCCATCGACTGGTATCCTGCCGCGCAGGCTGCGCCAGCCGCAATCGCACCGATGGCATATCCCAGCATGATGCTGCGATTGTATAGGTTCAGCGTCGGGGCCCTCGTCGCTTCGCGACTTCGGGGGCGGACGAGGCGTCCGCCCCACATGAGCTGAGCTTGCGTTCTAGAGCGGGCCGATGGGACGCCGTGCCAACTCCGCCGCAGCACCCGTCGTTGCGGCAGAAGGCTCCCGCGTGTCGAGCCCGATCAGCATCGACATGTCTTTGGGATAGACCACGTCGCGTCCTCGCGCCAGGAAGTGCGAATAGACCGACATGCCCGCGCCATAGAATCCGAAGCTGGACGTCACGACTCGCGAACGAGCCAGTAGCCCGACGACAGTCCCAATGAGTTTGAATCCCGAGGCCCCATTGGCTGCACCAGGGCCCGCGTCTCCTCTGCCCGCGCTCGCTCCCCGATCATTGTCGCCTCCCACCGAAGAAGCCGCGAGTGCGACCGCGATCCCCGTAGTCAAGTAGCGGGTGCGCGGAGTGGTGACCTGCGCTCCGCCTTCTGAATCGAGACTGAGATGCTCTCCCTTGGAAACAGCGACGCCTTCCAGGCTGGCTTCGATCTTCTCTTCCAACCCGCTGGGAGGGACCACCTGGTGAAACACAATACGAAGTTGCCCGTTGCGTCCCAACCGGCGCGCCGGACGCACCTGCAGCACCGATCCCTTGATGTGGCTGCCTTCCGGCAGAAACAACTTGTCGGAAACCACCAGCGGCTGGGTGATGACAGCATCCACCGGCGCCCCTTTTTTTGTGGTCTTAGAATCCAGCGGCGTAACCAGCTGCGCATGCACCACGCTCCCCGCAGGCGGAGTCGTGCCAATCGCATTCAAAGCCTCGGGCCTCACGGTTTCAGATCCGAAATCAAGCGGCCGCTGCAAGTCCGCATTGAAGCTGGTCCCCTTATCGATGTACTGCGGACGCACCGGAAGCTGCTGCATCGCGTAACGCTCAAGCCGGTGCATCTTTCCCGGCTCATGGATCTGGTTCTTCGCGTTGGCCCAATCCTGCCGCGCCTGCTGCTTGGCATCGCTCACTTTGCTCGAAGCCGCTTTCTTACCACGCGCGGTGAGCCCTGTCTTTTCTTTTTGATTGGCCGGCACAAACTGCAGCACCCCTCCGGTTCCCGGGGTGACGATGGTTTGCAGGGGAACGTGGCGTCCGTCTTTGAGCACCAGGTCGGTGAACTCGACGTGAATCTGGCGCGGAGGCGAGAAGTCCGCATCGAGCGCCGCCATTGTTCGCTTGCTCTTAGGAATCCCGTCGATCGCCGAGACCTGCCCCGTAACCTCGCTGCCCGCAGGCACCACCAGCTTGTCGAATGAATAGACGGGTTCGGTCACCTTCGCGTGCAGAGGCTGTCCCACTCTGCGCAGGCGCACTTCCTTATCGAGTGCGACCTTGATCGGCGTTCCCTCAGGCACGGCGAGTGGGATGGTCGCCGATGGCGGAGACTGAGGTTGAGTGGGAGCCGACTGCGCCGGGCCTGAGGGACGCACGCTGAGAGTCTGCCCCTGGGCCAGGCCGAGGGAAAGAGAAGTAAAGAAAACTAGCCAAATCACGTACCGCATGAAGCCCAACCTTTTCTGGCGGTTTCTTGGTCGTGAACTCGGAAAAGAATTTGTCTTCGAGCGCTGCCGAGGCGGGTCTTGGATACCAGCCCGTTTCCCGTGTGATGTCAGACTACCGCGAACCGTTGCTTGCTGCAGCATCTTTCGCAGTGTTAACTGATCGCGCAATTGCCTCGCAGCGACAGGCAATATATTCTGCCAAGGACCGCGAGCCCCCTAAGACCCATGGCCAATCTTTTTGAGCTGCCCCGCTACATAGCAGTGGAAGGACCCATACGAGTCGGCAAGACCACGCTCTCGCGGGTCTTGGCCGAGCGCCTCAACGCGCAACGGGTTATGGAACCGGAAGACAATCCGTTCCTCAGTTCATTTTACGAAGGCGAGCCAGGGGCGGCCTTTCAGGCGCAGTTCGCGTTTCTGATCAGGCGCTTCGAGCAGTTGCGCAGCCTGGACCTGGGGCCGCAATCGCAGAAGACGGTAGTCACCGATTTCATCTTCGAAAAAGACAAGCTGTTCGCCTGCCTCAACCTGAACGATCAGGAGCTCGAAACTTACAACCGCTACTACAACTACTTCCGCGAGCAACTGTCCACGCCCGACCTGGTGATTTATCTGCAGGCCAGTCCCGAGGTGCTGAAAAAGCGCCTGAAGAAAAAGAATGCACCCGGCGAAAAAGCGATCAACGAGGAGTATCTGGAAGAAGTCGTCAAAGCCTACGAACACTTCTTCTTTCACTACACGTCGTCGGACCTGCTGATCGTGAATACTTCGGAAATCGATTTCGTCGAGCGGAATGAAGACCTGCAGCAGCTTCTGCGTAAAGTTTCAGCGCCCATCAAAGGAACGCAATACTTCCTGCCGTTGGGAAGCACGGAAGCGGCCAGCGCGTAAGTTCGTCGTTGGTCTTTGGTCGTTGGTCCTTGGTCAAAACCTTCCCGCTTGCATCTTCCCAATTCCGTTATTACAATTGTAATAACGGAGATTTGTTATGGTGCAACTCAAGATCCGCAAGTTCGGCAACTCGCTTGGCGTCGTCCTTCCTAAAGAAGTGATTCAACGCTTGCAGACGGGTGACGGCGAGCGGGTTTTTCTAATTGAGGCGGGCGATGGGGATTACCGGTTGACCCCATACGATCCTGCCTTCGAGAAGAAAATGGAAAAGGCGGAAGAGATCATGGCCCGCTATCGCAATACGCTCCACGCCTTGTCCAAGTGAAAAACAAAGAGCCCGTTTGGATTGAGGAGCGCGAGGTTCTCGCAATTCATGACCGCCTTCTGGCGATTCATGGCGGAAAAACGGGGATGCGCGACAAGGGTTTGCTGGAATCGGCTCTGGCCCGGCCAAGGCAACACAAGGCCTATTCTGAATCACCCCGCATTCTAGAGATGGCAACTCTCTACACTGCCGGCATCGTCCGCAACCATCCTTTCGCCGATGGGAACAAGAGAACAGGCTTCGTGGTCGGTGTTCTCTTTCTCGAATTGAACGGATTCGACTTCAAGGCCAGCGAAGAAGATGCCACTCAAGCAGTCGTGTCGCTCGCCGCAGGTACGCTCGACGAAGCTGGTTACACGAGGTGGCTGCGGACGAATTCGCAAGCGAGAAGGCGGCGCTAGTTCCATACCTTGAAATGCGGCCACGCCTCAGTTAGTGGCATCTTCAGTCCCCGGCAGATCAGAATCGTGTACTGTTCGTCTGACATGCCCCAGTAGGCGTCCATGGTCGGACCTTCCTGCACGCTGCTACACCAGTTCTGCGCGTGATCGAGGGGCCATTGCAGCATGATGAGCGTCTCTCCCGTGTAGTCCCGCGGACCCCAGTAATAGTAATTCTGGTGGGCGCTGATCGCCTTCGGCAGGCCATATTTCGGCCCGAAAAAATCAATGGCTCCCGCTTCGCCATAATTGCCGGCGAGGATTGCCGTCTTACCTTGTTCTTCTGGTGGCAGCGAGTGATAGACCTGGGCGACGGCAGCCACCATCTCCGGCCATCCAAATTCGTCGCCGAAATGCTGGGGCAAGCGGCCTTCGTGATGTCCCTCGGTACGCGACATCCTGATTCCAAGGGCCTCCAGATAGGGCGGGACTTTCTCGACCGGGAGAATCGGAACGTTGAGCGGCAGCAAGATGATTCCGAGAATCGCCATGGCCGCAGGCAGAACTGCCTGCACCCAGCGTAGGCGCGGGTGCGCGTCAATTAACTTTTGCCAAGCCACTCCTCCAGCGGCGAACAACATGGGATAAACCGGCGCGAGGTAATAATCCTTGCCCTTGAGATACATCATCACGGCAAGAAATGCGAGGTAGGTTACGCCAAGAATGCGGTACCGTTTGCCTGCGGAATGAAAGAGGAGAAAGCCAAGTCCACCCACCCAAACCACAGCGTAAAAGGGATTCAGCATCATGATCTGCTGGCGAATGAAAGGGAGCGGCGGCAGTTCGATGTTCTTATGCGTCGCTTTTACGTTTCGCAGATCTTCGAGCGTGGGGAAGTTGTGCTGATACTGCCAAATCAAGTTGGGGAGAAAGATAACCATCGCGAGTGCAACCCCGATCCAGAACCACTTGCTGGCAAGGACTTTGCGATCCGACGTCGCCAGCAATCCAACCAGCAACGCACCGATGAAGAAAATGGTCGAGTGCTTGTTCTCGAGCCCGATGCCAAGTAAAACGCCGCACCATACCAGCAATTTCTCATCCTCGCGGTTCTTCGCCAGAAGCAGGAAGTAGACGCTGCCCATCCAGAAAATGGGTTCAAAGGGGTTCATCGAGAGCCGAGTCGCGTTGCCAACGATTACCGGTGCCAGGAATACGCAGATGCATGCGAGCGCCACCGCGCCGCGCCGCCCTCCTAATTCAAGGGTGATCAGCCCCGTGAGCGCAATCTCTATCCCGTGGGCGAACGCCGGCAGAAAGCGAATCGCGGGCAGCGAATCCCCGAGCGTGGCCCGGCTCACGTGCGCAACCAGCGCGGTAAGGGGGGCGAAATCGACATAACCCCAGGCGAGATGATTCCCAGCATCGAGAAAATACAACTCATCGCGAAAGTATCCGTAGCGTCCGTTGGTGGCCATTTGCAGCAGAACAGCAGCTATGCCCACCGCCAGGGCCACCCCGATTACAGCCGAGAACTGGTGCTTTTCTTGGGTCATCATCGTTTTAACTCATTGATAAATAAAGCTGTTTCTTGGGTAACAGCCCGCTCGAAACAAACGTTCGTCAAACGCATGGCGGCGAAACGAATTTGCGACTAGAATAGCCGCGTTCGTATCCAAACTAGCTGGACACAGGCTCTATCCGCCAAGCTGCGGAGGGGCACTGGAGGATATTGTGAGTCTCACCCCGATTGGCGAACCTCGCCATAAGATTACCGTCGCCTCACTTCACGAAAAGAAAATTCACCACGAGCCTATCACCTGCCTGACCGCGTACGACTATCCCAGCGCGCGCCTGGTGGATGAAGCTGGTATCGACATAGTTCTGGTCGGCGACTCGCTCGCCCAAACCATGCTGGGCTATGAAAACACTCTCTCTGTCACCGTCGATGAAATGCTGCACCACACTCGAGCCGCGCGCCGGGGAGTGAAGCACGCATTTCTCGTCGCCGACATGCCTTATGGTTCGTACCACCTTGGCGTGGACGAGGCCGTGCGCAACGCTTCGCGCTTCATCAAAGAAGCCGGCGCTGAGGCAGTCAAAGTCGAAGGCGGAGAAAAACGCGCGGACATGATTCGCCGCATCATCGACGCCGAAATCCCCGTCACCGGACACATTGGCCTGACTCCGCAGTCCGTCAATGTCATGGGCGGATACAAAGTGCAAGGCAAGACGCTCTCGGCGATCGAGCAACTCATGCGCGATGCCATCGCCCTTGACCGCGCCGGAGTCGCTTGCATCTTCCTCGAAGGCATTCCGCGCGAAGTCGCCGCTATGATCACCGCCGAAGTGCATAGTCCGACGATCGGCATCGGCGCCGGCCCAGAGTGCGATGGCCAAGTACTGGTCTTCCATGATCTGCTGAATCTGACTTTCGGTGCTCCAGCGAAATTCGTTCGCCGTTACGGAGACGCCGCAGCGTTGATCAGCGAAGCCGTACATCACTACCGCGCCGACGTCCAGTCGCGGCAATATCCTTCGGACCAGGAGTCGTATCACCTGCCGAAAGAGACGCAAACGGCTCTCGAAACCGTGCTGACACGCAAGCGGGCCATGGGACGGTAGAATTCATCCATGGCTCGATGGTCCTTGGTGGTGACTCTGCTCCTGCCGCTGGGGTTGGCGGCGTGTTCTGCTCACAGTGCTCCTGATCCCGCAGCGGCCGAGGCGGCGGCCTCCGCTCGCATTCAGGCAATTCCTGCCGCCGATCCGGCGAAATTTCACGACGCCCGCGTCACCAAGTCGTGGAAGAACCCGTACCTCATCGTGAAGCCCGACGGAGTCGCGCTGCTCGACGTCGCCAATAACGAAGAGCACATCATGCATCCGGACGAGTTGACACGGAAGCTCGCGCAGCTGCCCCAGTCAGCTTGGCCCTATGGGAGAGTCGTTGCTGTCACCGAATCCACCCCGAACGGCTCGGACCGGGACAAGGCCGAGATCCGCAAGAACAAAGCCATCGTCGCCGGCACGCTCGAAGGCATGCACGTAGCCATCAACTGGATCCCGGCAGCATGACTCTTCTCCGTGACCTCAGCGGGAGTTCTCCGCGATCTCTGCGGTTTAAGATTTTGTTTTTAGTATGAAGATCGTCGAAACAATTAGCGAAACCCGCGTCGCATGCCGCACCGCAAAAAATCGGGGAAAGCTAGGTCTCGTGCCCACGATGGGCGCTCTGCACGCGGGACACCTCTCGCTGGTCCGCGCCGCCAAAGAGCAATGCGATGTAGTCGCAGTTTCGCTGTTTGTGAATCCCACGCAGTTCGGACCGAACGAAGACCTGTCTAAGTATCCGCGAACCTTCGAACGTGATCGCGAGTTACTGGAAAAAGAAGGAGTCGATTTTCTTTTCGCACCGACCGTCGCCGAAATGTACCCGCCAGGTGCGACCACATTCGTGAATGTCGAAGGTTTGAGCGAAAAGCTTGATGGCAAGTCGCGTCCCGGACACTTTCGTGGCGTCACCACGGTAGTCTCGAAGCTGTTTCACATCGTCGAGCCGGATCTCGCGTTCTTCGGACAGAAAGACGCCGCGCAGGTCGCCGTGATCCGCAAAATGGTTCGCGATCTCGATTTCCCGGTCGAAATCGCCGTGTGTCCCATCGCCCGCGAATCCGACGGCCTCGCTCTCAGCTCGCGCAATGTTTATCTGGACTCCGTGCAGCGTAAATCGGCGCTTGTACTTTCGCGGTCGCTGCAAAAAGTTCGGGGAGAATTTGATCGCGGAGAACGAGATGCAGAGCGTTTGATTGCCACGGGCAAGCACACCTTCAGCGAAGAGCCTTCCGTGCGGCTAGACTATTTCGAGATCGTTGACCCGGATACGCTCGACCCTGTCGCGCAGATTATGCGTCCCACTCTGGTCGCCGTCGCAGCCCTCGTGGGGACCACTCGCCTCATCGACAACATCGTGATCGGAAAAGCTGCGGTCGCTAGGTGATTTTCTTCGGTCCCGAGACAAACGGATTTCCCTTGATGATGTAACGCCACTTGCGGTCCGCAGCTTTCGTGATTCCGATGCGCTTCGTATCGAGGATTTCGGCAGGAACAAATCCGTCATCGGCCAGCCATAGATCCGAGCGATTGCTGGTCAGATCCTTGCCGTTGTCGCGCTCGCGGGTCACGCCGAACGCCTCCGCCATTCTGCCCGGACCGCTGGTTAGCAGCCGCAGATCGCGTGGATTTTCAATGGTCACGTGCCGTGACAAAGCCATCAGTTCCATTCCCGCAAGAGGTTCGAGCGCGCGAAACAACACCGCCGCCGCATTACCTTCCGGCTGGCATGAGACGTTCAAACAATAGTGATTGCCGTAGATGAAGTAGACATAAGCGAACCCCGGAGGCCCGAACATCACCATGTTGCGTGGCGTTGGCCCGCCGAACGAATGCGCCGCCGGATCGTCTTTCCCAAGATAAGCCTCGACCTCCACCACTCGTCCCACCAGCTTTTTTTTGCCTTCGCGGCGGATCAATAACTTGCCCAGCAACTCGCGACCGACGATGCGCGAGTCACGATTAAAAAATTCCCGGCTCAGGGGCGAGCCCAGGTTTCTCATCGTCGTAGTTTCAAATTTCATGTCAACGCGAGTGTTTGCGGTTTACCATGTCCAAGATAACGCGCCACCCAGTCACCCTGTCACGCTCATTTCAAGGAGGATCTATGCTCGGGCGAATCCTGAAGACCAACGCTTTCCTTCTGCTGCTAGCCGCGATGGCCGTGGCGCAAACCATTCCCGCCGGCACCCGGCTCAGCGTGCGAACAAGTTCTGAAATAACCTCTGCCACCGCCAACGTCGGCGACCGCTTTGAAGGCACGCTTGCCAGCAGCGTGGTAGTGGACGGCAAAACTGTGGCGAAAGCAGGCGCCCCGGTTCGCGGCAAAGTGACGCTAGCCAAGTCTAGCGGACGTTTGCACGCCCCCGGTCAACTCAGCGTGCGTCTCACCTCGGTCGAAGTGAACGGCAAGATGCTGCCGATCGCGACCGGAAGCTATCACCTCGAAGGCAAAAGCCACACCAAGAGCAATGCCACGAAGATCGGCGGAGGAACCGCGGCCGGAGCGCTGATTGGCGGCATCGCCGGAGGCGGCAAGGGAGCCCTGATTGGAGGCGCCGTCGGCGCGGGCGCAGGTACCGGAGTAGCCGCCGCAACCGGCAAAGAAGAAGCGGTGATCCCAGCGGAAAAGACTCTGAGCTTCACCACGACAACCGCCGCCACAGTGAAGTAAGCAAATCAATGGAGCGTCGAATATTGTAGTGACTCTCCAAGTGGGAGAGCGAAATTGGCAAAGAGGAATCTTCACTCCGGGCGCGCGGTTTTGGAGCGAGGAATCTGCAGTTCTTGCCGCCGGCGAAATGCAGATCCCCATGAGTTCACGAATCAAGTGCAACACCGTACAAAGGTGTTGCGATGGAAAAGAGAAGATATGAGCAGTTGGTGCTCAGGGAGCGGATTGAGATTTACCGTCTGCATGCAAACGGTAAATCTCTGCGCTGCATCGCCGCCACTCTGGGGAGGAGCGCGGCGACCATTAGTCGTGAACTGAAGCGCAACAGCAAGGTCTCTAAGCAGTGGCCGGGGGGCTACGATCCCGAGCGCGCGCAGCGGCTGATGCTGCGTCGTCATGCCCGCGGTCGGGCCCACAAGCTGGAACGTCAGCCCGAACTTCGGGAGAAAGTGTTGCAGCATCTCGCTGCCGGATGGTCGCCGGAGCAGATTGCCGGGCGCATGGCCCAGTTGCCGGGCAGCGACCGCATCAGCTACGAATCCATCTACCGTTACATTTATTGGCGCAGTTGGTCCTTCAACGAAACTCTGCATCGCTGGCTGCCTCGGCAAAAATACCGTCGCGGAAACCGTCTGCCCAATGGCCGCTGGTCGACGGCGTCGATATTGGAGAGGGTTTCCATCCATGATCGTCCGGCGGTGGTGGAGACCAGAACGCGCACGGGCGATTGGGAGGCCGACCTCATGAGCTTCCGCAAACCGGGACAGTTCCTGCTGGTGATGCAGGAACGCCGATCGCGGCGCGCCCTGCTGATGCGGCAGAACACGAGAACGGCGCAGTCGGTCGCCGACAATCTCAGCACCCTGCTGGAAGCGCTGCCCGCGCGCGTATGTCAATCCATGACCTTCGATAACGGAGCGGAGTTCAGCAAACACTATCTCCTGAGCCGACGGTTTGGCATCCAGACCTGGTTCTGCGACACCCACTCGCCCTGGCAGAAGGGCGGCATCGAAAACGCGATTGGCCGTTTGCGCCGCCTGTTGCCTAGAAACACCGACCTCGACGACCTGCCCGCCCAGCGCCTCGCCCTCTGCCTCGAACGCTACAACGATACCCCCAGAAAATGCCTCGGCTTCAAAACTCCCAACGAGGTATTCTTGGAACACTCTGTTGCACTTCAAACGTGAATTCATCCCCTCGCTCCGCTCGGGGTGACAATCTTATTTCACTTTGCGTCCGCGCCCTTCTCAAGAACGTGAACTCACCTCGTCCTCACTGCCCCTTGATCACCGCCAGCACTTCCTCCGCATGTCCTTCGGGCTTTACCTTTTCGAAGATGTGCTTGATCTTGCCATCAGGACCGATCAGGAAGGTTGTCCGCGCAATGCCCATTACTTTCTTCCCATACATGTTTTTCTCTTTCATCACGCCGTAAGCATTGCAGATCTTCTTGTCCACGTCAGACAACAGCGTGTAGGGAAGCTTGTATTTCTCCTGGAATTTCTTCTGCTTGGCGGGAGGATCGGCCGAAATGCCGAGAATCACAGCTCCGGTCTTCTGGATTTTTTTGTATGCGTCACGAAACTCGGACGCCTCAACCGTTCAACCGGGCGTGTCGGCCTTGGGATAAAAGAACAGAACCACGGTTTTGCCGCGAAAATCCTTCAAAGAGACGTCTTTGTCATTCTCATCGGGCAAAGTGAACTCAGGGGCCTTATCATTGATATTCATGGCATCGTCCTCTGGTAAAAAGTTATACCGCACGGCGCGGAGACTCGTCACGCTGGCGAGCCTGGCCTTGCTGACAACGCAAATTGTCAGCGCCCAATACTCCCAGCATACCGTCGCCCGCAAAACCAGCAAGGGACCGCGCGCCCTCGGCCTGCTTGAGCTCGGCGCTAACGGCAAGGGCCGCCTGCTTCCCATCTGCATTCTCTATGACGGAAAGTTCTACGACGCCACCGCCTACAAAGCGGATCCCATCCCGATGGCCCTCGATACCGGCATCGTCTACGAGGCTGAACGCACCGGCGCTTCCGTTGGTTTATTCACCATTACGGGCGCGCTGCAGACGAAAGATTCCTGGTGGGGCGCCGGACGTTGGGATGCCGACGGCGCGAAGCCGAAAAAGAAAGTGGCTGCACCGGCAAAACCTCCCACCGAAGATACCGACGCGCCGCCGGTGTTGCGACGCTCCGGCGCAAGCGCGCCCAAAGCTGAGCCCAGCGAGCCTCCGAAAACGGAAAAAGCGCCTGAGCCCGCGACTCCGGCTGCGGCGACCCCAGCGCCCACGCCGCCGCCCGCCGCGGCTGCGCCCGCGCCCGCGCCCGCAGATGACGATCACCCTGTGCTCAAACATGGCAAGCAGGTTCCTTTCGAAGATAAGGAATCTGCGGCGGCGAAAACTGTCGCAGGGAAAACTCCCGCGGCAAAGGCTGCTGCTGCGTCTGACAAGACTCCCACTGTGCAACTGATTCCCGCAATCTCCGACGCGCACGGCCCCGAGCCGCTGCCTTTCAAATTCGACCTCAAGCCCGACGAGGAATCGGTCTTCCGCAAAAAGATGCTGGCCCTGGCCTCCGAAGAAGTCATCGCTCGTGCCAAAACTCTCGCCGCCGAAGCCATTCCTGCCGAGCCAGCCAAGAAAACCCGGCCCAACAAGAATGCTCCCAAGCCTCCGCAACCCGCGATTGAAAACGTCGACCTGCGTGTCTTCGATCTGACCAGCAGTAACGAACCCATCGTGGTGCTCACGGCGACCGCGCACATGCCGCTCACCGCCGGCGCCGCGGCTAGCCCGCTCGAGTACTACATCACCATCGTCGCCCGCAACGACATCTACGGAGAGCTCCACAAGGCGTTCGTCAACATCAGTGACACGCAGCACCTCGACATCCTGCCGCGCATGGAACTGATCGATGCTGTCGACGCCGATGGCGACGGCCGCGGCGAACTGCTGTTCCGCCAGAATTCCGAAGCCGGCAAAGCTTTCGTCATCTACCGCGTCATCGGAGACACGCTCTACCCGCTCTATCAAGGCACGCCGACAGGCGGGTAACGATAAAATGTGGCGCGGACCTGCCTTGTCCGCGAAAGCCAACCACAACGACTGGAGATAGAACGATCTCAGACGCAACCCAGCAAACAGTATTAAACGGCCTCGCCGAGACCGCCGTCTTGCGCTTCCCCACGGGCTTCGCCTGGGGAGCTTCCACTGCCGCCTACCAGATCGAAGGCGCCTGGAATGACGACGGCAAAGGCGAATCCATCTGGGACCGCTTCGTCCACACATCGGGCAAAATCGTCAACGGCGATCACGGAGACCGAGCCTGCGATCACTATCACCGCTACCGCGACGACATTGCGCTCATGCGCGAGATGAATCTCTCGAGCTACCGTTTTTCTATCTCATGGCCGAGAATTCAGCCGACAGGGTCAGGAAAACCGAATGCAAAAGGAATTGATTTTTACAGCCGCCTGACCGACGCGCTGCTCGAAGCCGGCATCCGCCCGCTGGTCACGCTCTACCACTGGGACCTGCCGCAAATTCTCGAAGACGCTGGTGGATGGCCCAACCGCGATACTGCCGCGCGCTTCGCCGACTACTGCGACATGGTCGCCCGCGCCCTCGGCGATCGGGTTTCCAACTGGCTGCTTTTCAACGAGCCCGCCGCGTTCACCAGCATGGGATATCTGCGCGGCATCCACGCACCCGGCAAAAAGAGTATTCGCGCATTCCTGCGCGCCGCGCACACAGTCAATCTCGCGCAGGCCGCCGGATTCCGCGCCATCAAGGCCATCGATCCCAATTCGCGCGTGGGTTCCGCTTACAGCATGTCTCCTTGCGAGCCAGCTACCGATTCCGATGCCGACAGGCTCGCCGCTGAGCGCGCGCATCGCATCACCAATTGCTGGTTCCTGGAGCCCGCGTTGCATGGAAGCTATCCGCACGCGTTTCCCTTCCTGCCCGATTTTCTGGTCGGCATGAATTCCGGCGACGTCGACCAGATGCGCGCTCCGCTCGATTTCATCGGCATTAATCTCTACTACCGCACCATGGCCCAAGCCGCTCCGCTCTCGAAGCGCCTGTTCGATCCCGGGTTCACGCTCTTCCCGGTGAAAATGTTTCCCGCCAGCGAAGGCCCCGCCACCGATATCGGATGGGAAGTCTGGCCCCGCGCCATCTACGATCTGCTCATGCGCATCACCCGCGACTACAACCGGCCCGCTATCGAAATCACCGAGAGCGGCTGCTCTTACAATGACAGTCCCGACCACGATGGCATGGTTCATGACACCCGCCGCATCGCTTACCACCGCGCTTATTTGACGAATGTGGCCCGCGCTATTCAGGAAGGGGCTGATGTTCGCGGGTATCACGCCTGGACGCTGATGGATAACTTCGAATGGGCCGAAGGCTACGGCCAGCGCTTTGGACTGGTCCACGTGGACTTCGCCACGCAAAAACGCACGATCAAGCAATCAGGAAGATGGTATGCGGAAGTCGCAGCGCAGAACGCTATCGCTGCGTCATAACCAGCTCGCCGTTCTCGACTTTGATTCCGCCAACGTTATCGGGAAGCTTCAAGCGGTCGCGCTGCTCCAGTAGCTTTTTCTGCAGCGCATCATTCACCAGCGAGACGGGCACATTCAGATCGCCGACTTTGAACTCCGTCGGATCGAACGTCGCATAACCATCCTTCGACCCCAGGTGTCCCGATAAGGTCACCCAAACATCTTTGCCGCCGACTTGCGTCAGAAATTGTCCATGCGCCACGTCGCCATCGAAGTTAACCTGGTAGTCCTTCACTTCGGGAGTTCCTGCGGCGACGATCGAATTCGCTGAATCAAGCGACGGCGTACCCGACGGTTCGGAAGAAGATTGCCCCGCGGCCACTGCGGGAATCGCGCCTGCCGCCTGCGCAATCGCAGCGCTCACTTCGTCGGCGGTGACGTGCACTTCCGCAGGAGGCTGTCCCGGATCCTTAGGCTGATCGAGTTGCTGAATCTTTTCCTGAAACCATTGCGCCTTCTGCGCAGCGGCCGCCGCAGGCATCGGCTGTGCCACCGGCGCAGGCTTTTTCAATACCAAGACCAGCGCAACAACCGACGTAAGCAGCGTCGCAATGCTGATAATCCGATCAACTTTGAAGTTCCCGATTTTCATGGCCAGTACTCCACCATTATGGTATCGGGGAACTCCCGCGAATTCAGGTGACGGAAGACACTGCCCGGTGGAAGGTTACTTTTGGTTACCGAGCCTCTGGCACCCACCCCCAATAGCAAAGGGCACGGAGAAGATCCGTGCCCTCGGGCAAAGCTTTGCTCGGTTACTGTGAAATTCGTGTTTGCTGCAAAGCTACCGACTGCCAGTGGCCGTCTTTCTTCACGTACACGCGAGTGTAGATTACCGAGCCCGTCGCGTCTTTTCCATTCATCATCCCTTTGACCGCCGACTTGCCCGTAACCACTGCGGTATTGCCGTATACCCGCACTTTCATATCCGACAAGTCATTCATGCTCAACTTCGATTTGCCTGACTTGAAGGCATCGATCATTTGCTGCTTCGATGCCATCTGCCCGTCCGCATTGATAAGGGTGTAGTCATCGGAGGTTTGTTTCTCGACCATGGCCATATCGCCCTTAACCACCGCGGCGGCTCGATCCATCTCTAGTTTCTTGATCTCATCTTCTGTGTTTTGAGCGATAGCAATGCTGCAGAATGCAGCGAGAAAACATACGACAGCAAGCATAGACATTCTTCGTTTCATTCGAGTGGCTCCTTGTAGACGAGTTTGGACCCGCGATTGGAATGGATCCTTCGGATGGCCGGAGCCTAGGCGTTTCGATCCCCACTGTCAAGCGACAGTCCCAACCGATCGGCATGGTGAGCGGCGAAAAACCTCGGGGACCCCGTACTGTCGCGCCTTTTGCGACGGGTGACGATCGTCAGCCACCTCACATGGGGCCAAGCCGTTTACGTTGTCTCAACCAAGCCACAAATGGAACCGCAAATAGAATTGCCCAGACCACAAATCCTGCGACAAACCACGGCAAAAATTCTTGATCCTGACGCTCCGCGGCAGACAAGCCAAAACGAACACCACCTGCGATTACTATCAGCAACCCTGCCATCACGAGCCCAAAAATCATGTTGCCCTTGCCCACGCGTTTTTTACCGATGAGAGCGTCGATCCCAGACCCAACGTAAGACCAGGCTGGAAGGACGAAAAAGGGAAATGTGAGCACGCGCCACGCGGAGTGCCCAAGTGACTCTGGGTACCAGTTCGTCTTTCCTGACACAAGCAGCGATATGACGGGATCGAAAAAACAGGCGGGCGCGTCCATGACGATAACGACTTTCTCCACCGCCCAAGCCGTCATCTGGAAAGCGAAACCAAAAAGGTTTTGCGGTTCGACAACCATGGTCGGCCCGATGGAAAACTTTCCCGAAGCATCCGCGATATGTTTGAAGTGAAAGTAGGCAAGAATCGTTGGCGCCAACACCATCAGCCCCCACGAAACCAAATCGAGGATGGGCAGCAACATCGTGAATGAGATGTTTCGAGCCTTCACGCGAGGACGTAGTCTAACAACAATTGCAGCCCCGGAACCCCGGAACTACCAAACCATGGGTGCCCGTTCCTCTGCGTTTTTTGCGGGAGGGAGGGGGCATGACTCAAACCAAAACCGCAGAGGACGCTGGGGACGCAGTTGAATCAAGATCTCTCACCATAACCTCGGCGCACTCCGCGTCCTCGGCGGTTTTCATTTCGCGACTTCACAAGAACTGCTCATACGAAAACGCGTACTCACCAATCGTGAAAACGACCGAAACAAAGCTGCAGGGCATTTCAGGGGACCCGTCGTATAATTCCGCGACGTTATGCCTTTGGCATCCGGCACGAAACTCGGTCCCTACGAGATCCTCTCGCCCCTGGGCGCAGGGGGCATGGGAGAGGTCTACCGCGCCCGAGACTCTCGCCTCGATCGCGACGTCGCCATCAAGGTGTTGCCGGCATCTTTAGCGAGCGACCCCAACCTCCGACAGCGCCTCGAGCGCGAAGCGAAGTCGGTGTCCAAGCTCTCGCACCCGCACATCTGCGCCCTCTACGACATCGGACAGCAAGCCGGCACCGACTTCCTTGTTATGGAACTGCTCGACGGCGAGACGCTCGAGCAACGTCTACTAAAAGGCCCACTACCGCCGGATCAGGTTCTCCGTTACTCGGCGCAGATCGCCGACGCTCTTGCCAAAGCGCACAAGCTCGGCATCATTCATCGCGACCTCAAGCCCGGCAACATCATGCTGACCAAGACCGGAGCCAAGCTCATGGACTTCGGTCTCGCAAAATCCTCAGATCGTGCTCCGCTCGCCGACGCGCTCACCGAGATGACTGTCGAGAATTCGAAGCTCACCGTCGAAGGCGCCATCGTCGGCACATTTCAGTACATGGCTCCCGAGCAACTTGAAGGACGCGACGCCGACCCCCGGACCGACATCTTTGCCCTCGGCGAAGTCATCTACGAGATGGCCACCGGCAAGCCGACATTCTCGGGCAAAAGCCGCGCCAGCCTCATCGCTTCGATTCTCACCAACGACCCGCCGCCCATGTCGCAGCATCAGCCCATGGCTCCGCTGGCGCTTGAGCGTGTGGTCAAAAAATGTCTCGCTAAAGATCCCGATGAACGTTGGCAGAATGCCAGCGACCTTGCCAGCGAATTGAAATGGATCGCCGAAGGGGGATCGCAATCCGCCGCAGTCGCGACGCCTGTTGCTCCCGCGAAAAAAGACCGCATCGGATGGCTCATTGCCGCCGCTTCTCTCTTGTTGCTGTTCGCCGGAGGAGCCTTTTGGTGGAACTCCGCCCACCGCGCCGAACCGCTCATGTATTTCCACGCCGCGGTTCCCTTCGCCGCCAGCGGCGTGGCCATCTCGCCTAACGGAAAGACCGTCGCCCTCACTGCCTACTCCTCACAGCTCAACGACTACGCGCTCTGGACTTACGAGGTCGGCAGCCAGCGCACCAATCTTCTCGATGGCACGCAGGGCGCGGCCCATCCCTTCTGGTCACCGGATGGAAAGTACGTTGGGTTCTTCTCCGACGGTAAGCTCAAAAAGATCGAGGCCTCCGGAGGCAAGGCGCAAGTAGTTTGCGCCGCTCCTAACGGCCGCGGCGGCACCTGGAATCGCGATGGCGTGATTTTATTCAGCCCTGACGCGCTCCATGGAATCACGCGTGTCTCCGCTGCCGGTGGCACCCCCGTCGACATCACCACCATCGACCTTGCGCGTAAAGAGACCAGCCATCGCTGGCCCGTCTTTCTTCCTGATGGAAAGCATTTCCTCTACATGGCGGCGAATTTCGCGGGAAATCCCGAGGTCAACGCTATCGCCATGGGATCGCTCGACTCCTCGGAAAAACGCATCATCACTCCCGCCAGTTCGAATGCTGTTTATGTCGAACCCGGATATTTGCTCTACCTTCGCGATCGCACGCTGGTCGCGCAGCCCTTCAGCGCCAAAACTTTCGCTGTCACGGGAGAGCCGCGCACACTCAGCGACGACGTGCTCTTTTACTCACAGATCTATCGTGCTGTGTTCGATGCTTCACGCGATGCGCTGGTGACCCAGACCGGAAAGGTCGCGAGCCTTTCGGAGTTGACCTGGTTTGACCGCAATGGGAAAGCGCAGGGAAAGCTCAGCAACCCCGCTTGGTACTACAACGTCCGCCTCTCGCCCGATGGACACAAAGTCGCTGTCGACCAAACCGATCCCGATGGAAAAGATACCGACATCTACGTTCATGATCTGGAGCGCGATGCCGTCACCCGCCTGACCTTCGGCCAGTCGCTCGATCAGTCCGCTGTGTGGAGTCCCGATGGCCGCAAAATCATCTTCAGCTCGAACCGCCGCGGCCCCTTCGGCATGTACGTCAAGAATGCCGATGGCATCGGCTCCGAGGAAGAGATCTCTGATCAGGGGACACAACTGTTCAATCCCTGGGACTGGTCGCATGACGGCAAATACATCCTCTTCCGTAAAAGCAGTGAATTGGGATATTTGACTCTGGCGGATGGCAAAACCAAATCACTTACTCCTCCGAACTTCGCACTGCGCGGCGCGCAATTCTCGCCCGATGGACGCTGGTTCGCCTACGCCTCGAGCGAGGGCGGCAATATGGAAGTCTATGTCTCCACCTTCCCCGATGCCAACGGCAAGTGGCAGATCTCGACCGGAGGGGGGCAGGAACCGCGGTGGCGTCGCGACGGGAAAGAGCTGTTTTACATTTCGTCGGACGGAAAGATGATGTCCGTCCCCATTCTCGGAACGACCAGTTTCGAAGCAGGCACCCCCGTGCCGCTATTTACAACGCACCGCCGCCAACCTGTCTCGTCACAAGATGTCTTTTGCTACGACGTAACTCCCGACGGCCAGAAATTCCTGATCGTCACTAATGCAGACCAGGGCCCAGCCTCGCCATTGTCGGTGACGCTCAATTGGACCAGCGAACCCGAAAAATAGCCCGTCAAGCCAATCCAAAATAAGCATTGTCATTCCGAGGAGCGAAGCGACGAGGAATCTGCAGTCCTCGTGGACCATCACAACCCTGAGGTATTCCCAAAACAAAATTGTCATTCCGACCGAAGGGAGGAATCTGCTTTTTGGCCGGGAGCCACGAGACCGTGGGTGCCCCACCTTTGCGTTCTTTGCAAAGGTGGGATTCCACAAAGCCCGCACCAAGATGCTTTGAGAGTAACCAGCGGTTGCCTCCATCCATAAACCGTGTTTCACTTACCAAGCTCGCCGGGAGTCTGAATGCGTCTTCATTGCTTGGTTGTTCTTATCTTCGTTGCGACATTCACTCACGGACAAGAGCCAGTGCCCACCGGCCCGCCCCGCTTCGACATCGGAACCATCGACGCCGGCTTCTACATCAACAATTGTCTCGGCTTCTCCTACCCCATCCCCGAAGGATGGGAGATCAACAATGAGATTCTAGGTACCTCGCCGGGCGCGGCCAAGCATGATGGCGGAGGGTTGATCCTCCTGATCGTCGATCAGCACACCAAGCGGTCTTTCTTCAACCGCTTGGTGCTGAATGCGACCAACGCCAGCGCGATTACTTTTTATACTGCCGAGTTCGTATCCCGCTTCGTTCACCCGCAAAGCAGCGATCAACCGGGCCGCAAGATCCTGAAAGAGCCTTACGCAGTAGATTTTGCCGGAAAGCATTTCTTTCGCTCCGACTTCACGGATCAACGTGCCGATGTCGTTCTCTACAAGACTTTTCTCAGCACCAAATTCCGCGGCTATTTTTTGGGTTGGACGATTGTCACTGGAGCCCCCGACGAATTAGACGCCGCCGCAAATTCTCTGAGCAAACTTGTCTTCCGCCAAGATCCACCTGATCCGAATTGCGTTATGGGCGCGGAACAAGTGCGGCATGGTGTGATCAGCGGGATCATCTCTTCTCAACCTGTTTTATCGACGGATGGCCTTCCACAGCGTGTCCGGATTTCACAGGGAGTGTCTCAAGGCCTCCTGATCAAGAAAACCCAGCCCGAGTATCCCGATGCCGCCCGCCGTGACCACATTCAAGGGACGGTCGTACTGCGCGCCGAAATCGACAAAGAGGGCAATGTCGAGGATCTCGCTCTGCTATCGGGCGATCCCGCACTTGCCCCCGCCGCCTTCAAAGCCGTCAAGCAGTGGAAATACAAACCATATCTTCTTCAGGGGCAACCGGTAAGCGTCGAGACTCAGATCACGGTGATATTTACTCTTCAATCCCAGTAGCCCCAAAAGCCGCGGAGTGCCCACCTTTGCGTTTTTTGCAAGGGTGGGATTCCGCAGATGCCGGCACCAAGAGTTTTTTCTCTGCGGCTTCGCCCTTTTCCGCCGCATCTCTAATTGCAGGAGGTCTCATGGCTCGAATCCCCGGCGCCGATCCCGCAAAGCAAGGCCTGCTTGCCGGCGCATTCACTCGCATCGTCTACTCATTCACCCGCCGCAAGCTGGGAAAGATGGTCGAACCCGCCTCCATCACCGCCCATCACACCAAGATCCTGTGGGGCTACGGACAGATGGAGCAATCGATGCTCGGCAGCCATTTTGTCGACGAAAATTTGAAAGAATTGGCAGGCCTGCGCGCCGCCACGCTCGTCGGATGTCCTTTTTGAATTGACATCGCCTCTGCGGTCAGCAGAAAAAATGGCATCTCGCAGGAACAGATCGAATCACTTCCCGACTACGCCACCAGTTCAGCATTCTCGGAAACCGAGAAACTGGCGCTCGCATACGCCGACGCCATGACGCACACTCCGGTGGACGTTCCAGACTCTTTGTTCGATCAACTCAAAGCGCGCTTCAATCCCGCGCAACTGGTTGAGCTGACAGCCGCCATCGCCTGGGAGAACTACCGCGCCCGCTTCAATCACGCCTTCGGCATCGAATCGGCCAATTTCAGCGAAGGAGCGGTATGCGCTTTGCCGGCCCACACGGGGAGCAGATAACCGCCGCTCACTGTTGAAAACCGGCCGAACACTGTTACGAATGACCCACTTACGCCCGGTTATGCTTAAATAGTCAGATACGAAAATGTCTTCCAGCCGTAAAACCATGCGCCACCGTTTCCGCACGCTTTACCGCGACATCCGCGGAGCGGCTAAGATTGCGCATGCGCTCGCCGCGACCGATCATCCCCTGCTCGCGCACATCATCCCTATACGCCGCTGCAACTTAGCGTGCGAATACTGCAACGAGTACGACGACTTTTCAAAGCCTGTTCCCACCGAAACTATGTTCCAGCGCGTCGATAAGCTCGCAGACCTGGGCACGTCGGTGATTACCATCAGCGGCGGCGAGCCGCTACTGCATCCTGAACTCGATGAAATTATTCGCCGTATCCGCAAGCGCGGCATGGTCGCGGGACTCATTACCAACGGCTACCTGCTGGTTGCAGAACGCATTGAGCGCTTGAACAGCGCCGGGCTCGAGTGGCTGCAGATTTCGATCGACAATGTCACGCCTGATGACGTGTCGAAAAAGAGTCTCAAAGTTCTTGATAAAAAACTGCAACTGCTCGCCGAGCACGCCGACTTTCACGTGAATATCAACTCGGTCGTGGGCGGAGGCGTGTGCAATCCGCAGGATGCGCTCACCATCGGCAAGCGTGCCTTGGAGTTAGGCTTCAGTTCGACCATTGGCATCATTCATGACGGCGAGGGCCAGTTGCAGCCGCTCGGCGACGAAGAGCGTCGCGTTTATCACGAGATGAAGGCGATGGAGAAGCGCAGCTTCACCCGCATCAACTCATTTCAAGACAACATTGCCCAGGGACGTCCGAACCAATGGCGCTGCCGCGCTGGCGCGCGATATCTCTATATCTGCGAAGACGGGCTGGTGCATTACTGCTCGCAGCAGCGCGGATACCCCGGCATCCCGCTTGAGAAGTACACGGTGAACGATATTCGGCGCGAGTATCTGACCGAAAAAGGTTGCGCCCCACATTGCACCGTGTCATGCGTGCATCAGGTTTCGATTCTCGATTCCTGGCGCGCCCCGCAACATCCCGCCCCGGTTTCGGCGCACGCAGGCGATCTGGTGCAGATCGAGTAGTTGGCATCTCGCTATTCTCTCTACCCAATCATCTTGTCATTTCGACCTTAACCACTTTGTCATTCCAACCGGGAGGGAGGAATGACAATGGGAGGGGGGAGTCTCAGGAACGCAGGACGTTCTCGTTATTCCCATTTTGGTTCGCTTACAGCTAAGTCATTGAGAGTTCGTAATGAGAAACTGCACGGCAGAAATAGAGGTCCGGGCGTCGCACGGAATGCCACTTAAACTGGCCTGCGAACCCCGCAGATCGACGTTTGAGGCCCGGGTGGACCCAGAGGCCCATCCGGCGCAAACGGAGGGCCCCAGAACGCGCTTATGAATATAATAGCTAAGAGTTATTAAAACTGTTCGCTATTTGCTCGCCTGGGCCGTGGGCGGCAGCAACCCATTCAAACGCAGATACATAGCCGCTGAACTGTAGTGGTCGGCCCAGTCGTTGGTGAGCGCAAAGTAGGCGAATACGCGTGGCGCCTGTTTGCCGAACATGTCAATCGGCTCAGCCAGATGCAAGTCATCGGCCTTGGCGAGAGCGGCGTCGCAGAAGTCGAACGAAGTCTTGAGCGCCGCGACCAGCCGTTCTTTGGGCTGAGCCTCATCAACCGACGTGGCCTTGGGGGGAGGAGTCATGTCCCCAGCTCTGGAGCACAGTTCCACATTCGACTTGGTCATGTGCACGACGAGGTGAGCGAAGCTCATCTGCGCGGGCGTGGGTTTGAAAGCGTACTTGTCGGCTGGCATCTCTTCGGCGGCGGCAATCAGGTTCTTCTGCTGGCGCGGCAGAATCTCGCGCAGTACGCTCGATACGGGATTCTTTTCCTGGGCAAAAGCAGTCGCGGCCAGCAACAGCACCATCGGAATCAGAACGCGTTTCATGAAGTGCCTCCTGGAGCGGGGACAGGATAAACCTCTGGCTGAGATATCGCCAGATGGACGATGGAATTTTTGATTGTTGATTTTTGATTGTTGAATTAAATGTCCAATGGTTTTCAATCAAAAATCAACAATCAAGAATCATCAAATCAACAATTTCCTCACTTCAGGCTCGCCGGCTTCATCGTAGCCTTCCCCTGTTCCTTGCGCAGCCTTCCTGCTTCTTCCTTGATTTCGGTCAGGTCGCGCAGCATTTCGCTCCAGCCGTACCACATAGCGTAATCCGGACTGGCGTGGAAGGTGCCCTGGAATGTCCGCATACGGTGTTCGAGATACATGACAAACAGCTTCTGCTCAATAACCGTTGGCGCGTCGTGAAAGGTCAGAAGATCAGGGAATGCATAAGCGTAGTTCTTGGGCTTGGGCAGCACGCCGTCTTGATAGAGGCCCGCAACAATGCGAATCGCTTGCGCCATCAGGTGGTCGGCGTTCTTGATCATGTCGTCGCCCTGCTGCAGTTGCTGCTTGGCGAAGTTGACCGAGTGACACTGATTGCAGGTCTTGATCATCTTGTCGCGCTCGCGCTGCCAGTCTTCCTGGGTGAGTCGCGCCACGTCGGCTGCTTTCACGGTCGCTACCAGCGCGGTGGGCTTGCCTTGCGGGTCTAACAGGCCGAGCGCCTGAAGGATCGTTGCGTGATCGGCGGCCCAGTCCTTGTCTTCGGGAAGGGGGAGGCGGACGGCGAGGAATCCCCAGGCCGTGCGCACTTCATGATTGCCTTCCTGCATGTGGCAGGTCTGGCAGGTGGGGGCAGACGCGCTTGCAGGCAACATGCCACGCTGCTTCAGATCATTGCGCACGCCGTGTTTCGACGAAGAATACATCTCCCATTGCGGATGGTCGAATCCCATGTGGCAGGTTTCGCAACCCTGCGGAGACTTTGCTTCTTCGACCGAGAAGGTGTGGCGCGTGTGGCACGAGTCGCAGCCTCCCGCGCCGAATTCGGTGCCCACCTGTCGCATCGCCGCGATTTCGGTTGGACTTTTCAGTCCAATTTTGTGACAGCCACCGCAGCCTTTGGCGCCTTCAATCATCGCCATCGGTTGCCAGTGAATGGTCGGCATGGCGAGCATGGCGGCCCAGGCCATGGAGTGCTTGCCCTTCGAATATTGGTCGAACTGCGTTTGATGGCATTGCGCGCAAGTCTCAGGCGTCGGGATCTTCACCTTCGAGACGTCGGCGGCGGAGGTGTGCTGGTCCCCGTGGCAAGAGACGCACGTGACGCCAACGCCGTTGTGCTTGCTGAGTTTCCAGTCAGAGACGATGTTGGGCGTGACCTTGCTGTGGCAACCTACGCAATCGGAAGCGGGTGTGCCCTGCGCGGAAAGAAGAGCGGCACAGCAAAGCAGGACGAAGAGAGAGAGGGATCGCAAAGGCATGGCGCCTCCGAGGGGACTGGGAATTATCGCGGGTGGATGGGAAGCGGGTCTGTGATTTTAGTCACGGAGGGAAGCAAATTGCCGATTTGCAATTGCCAATTGCCGATTTTAAAAACCGGACCTGCGGGTCCAAATTGGCAATTGGAAATTGAAGATTGGCAATCAGACCGTGATTTCGGGTGTGGCTTCGAGCAGGCTGCGGGTGTACGGATCTTTGGGGTTGGTGGTGATTTCGTCGGTTGTTCCGACTTCGACGATTTTTCCGCGATACATGACCGCGATGCGGGTGGCAAGGTAGTGTACGACCGGCATGGAGTGGGAGATGAAGAGGTAAGTCAATCCGAAGTCGCGCTGCAATCGGGCGAGCAGGTTGACGATTTGCGCGCCGACGCTGACATCGAGGGCAGAGACGGGTTCGTCGGCGACGATGAATTTCGGACGCAACGCGAGGGCACGGGCGATGACGATACGCTGGCGCTGTCCGCCGGAGAATTCGTGAGGAAATCGGCGCAGGGCTGACGGATCGAGGCCGACGGCATTTAGCAGTTCGGAGACTTTGGTGCGCAGTCCGCCCCCAGCCCTGTCGGCACGACTGAAGTCGTGCCCTTCCCGTTGATCGCCATGAATGATCAGCGGCTCGGCAATGATGTCTTCGACGCGCATGCGGGGATCGAGGGAACCGAAGGGATCCTGAAAGATGACCTGCATATCGCGGCGCAGACGGCGCATTTCGGCGTGAGTGGCGGAGGTGAGGTCGCGGCCATCGAAGCGGACGCTGCCCGAGGTGGGCTCGATGAGGCGCAGCACCAGACGTCCCAGAGTGCTCTTGCCGGAACCGGATTCGCCAACCAGGCCAAGAGTTTCTCCCGCTGCGATGTCGAGTGAGACATTGTCAACGGCGCGCACTTCACCCCTGGCGCCGCCTCCGAAGATGGATTCGCCCAAGGGATAAATCTTCGTCAGGTTGCGCAGTTCGACGAGTGGCATGGTCACGATGTTAGCAAAATATGTTCCAGACTAACGGATTAAGGCGATGCCATCTGACGGAATCGATCAATCACAATCGGCAAACGCTGCTGACTCGCGCGATCGGGAAGCAAATGTCCGGGTAAGGCCTCCAGGAAATCGCGTTGCTCAAGTAGAGTCGTGAATTTTGTCTTCAGGTATTGCCTAATAGTGAGTTCCGAGTGCGTTACTTCGGCGACAATTTCGTGACGGCCATCGATAACCGTCACGATGTCTTCCAGATCGTGGCTCATGCGGTAGTCGTTCCGGCCGCGACCGTGAAAGGCCTCGATCTTTGTGGCGAGGAAGTATGGCGCATTGATGAGACGAAATTTGTAACCGCCTAACTCGGTCATCGTTGCATGTGCGAATGCGGGACGATACCAGCGATTGGCAAAACCGAGAATCTTAGGATCAGTTGGCATCACATCGATCATCAGGTTATCGGTCACCCAACGGCACACAGGAGCGTCTTCGGCACGCGATTCATGCAATCCGAGGTTTCGAAGTTGCTCCTCCAGTTGAGTGAATTCTAGATACGAGGCAGTCTCGACGATCACGTCCACGCCGAGGGTGGGACGAACTGGAGCTGCGGCGGAATCGGTGATGAGCAGTCCAGTAGCGCAGCCTCCAACAAATACAATACGGTCGAGAACTGGCGCGAGTTTTTCGAGGGCTGCGAGGAGGAAGGTTTCGTTCTGATTTGACGCCGCCGAACTCATGGCGCGTCGATTCTGGCATTTAATTCGCGAATGGCAATCTCCCGTTCGCGGGCGCGGCCATCGCGAATAGCGTCGACGAGCGCAAGAAGTTCATAGAGCTTGGGATCGCGTCTGGCAGCGGCAGGTACGTTCTTGTATAGGGGGGAGAATTCCGTGCCTCGAACGGTTCCGTCAGGAGTTGGCCATACTGGCGGAGGTTCGGAACCCTGCTGAATTTGCGTGCTCAGTGGCGGAGCAGCGTGCGCGGTAGGAATTCCTCGCGTTAGGGCACCACGTTGCACTGGGAAAGCATACTTGACCCCGTGAATCAGGAATTCTTTAACGTTGATGGCATTGGGTCGGGAGACGGGACGCTCATCCCGCATGCGGGGCGGGGGAGGAATGATTGGGTCATCAAAAAGACGGGCGATCTCCGCCCGATCCACAGATCGGAAGACTTGAGAGGGGCTCAATGACAACGCCTCCCCTAATTGAGCATAGGTCCATGACTTTCCCTGAGAAGCTAGGATTTTAAGCACTACCACTACGTCTTGAGGTCGCAATTCCACTGACTTATTATATATTCCACTAAATGGAATGCAAGTACAACTATTGATATAAACAGTTTATATACAATATATTCCATATTCTGGAATATGGAATATATTATCATTGCAGCGCGATCAACGGCACGGCGACAGTGCGGCCAGGATGCCCAGCGCTCTCCAGCGATGGAAGTGTTCTTTCAGGATCAGGCGAGCGAGAATCACTGTGACGGCCGGGTAGAGCGAGCTGATGACGACCGCGCTGTCGAGGCGTCCCACTTGTTCGGCGCGGATGAACAGGGCCGTGCCGGTGGCGTCGATGCATCCGGCGAGGAGGCCCAGCAGCAAATCGTTGCGCTGGAAATTGGAGTTTAGCGACGCGCAGCAGCACGATCACCCCGACCAGGACAAACGACGCGAACCGCGAATAGGCCGCCGACCAGAGGACAGAGCTATCTCCAACGCGGTGAATGCAGAGCATGAATCCGGCGAAGCCGATGCCGGCAAGCACCGCCATCGAGATGCCTTCGGGATGGCCGAGATTTTCTTCGGGCGGGAGATCAGCCAGATGCCGAGGGCCGCGAGAACGAATCCGAGGATCGGCAACTTTCCGGGCAAGCCTTGCGTCAGAATTCCGAAGCCCGTGGGGATGGCGGCGCCGAGCAATGCGGAGATGGGGGCGGTGAGTCCCATTTTCCGCCGGCGAGGGCGCGGTAGAAGATGGCGAGAGCAAGGCCTCCGAGAGACCCGGCGGCGAGCGCCCACAATCCGCTATTGGTCGAGAGCATGGGGGCATGCGTGGCGAGGGCGAGCGTAGTCATCAAGACAGTGCCGCTGGCGTGCGCGATCAACGTAACGAGGAATGCGTCGGAGCGCTTAGAGGCGTAGCCTCCAGTGAAGTCGCTGGTGCCCCAGCAGAGCACCGCGAGCAGGCTGTAGAAAATCGGCATGCGTCGGAAGAGGGTAGCACGCTAGTACCGAGTACCTAGTACCGAGTACCGAGTGAAAAACTGGCGCCGCTTCGCGGCTGGTTGGAGGTGGGTGTCCGCCCCTGCACGTTCATACCGGTTGTTTACGGGCTGTGCGCTGCACGCCAGATCCCTCGGCCTTTCGGCCTCGGGATGACGTCCGGCGGTTGGTTTTACTCGGTACTCGGTACTGGGTACTGGGTACTGTGAAGGTGTTAGAATCAGCAGAATTCCTGATTCTCGAGAGCCCAGGTTGATCGAACTTGCACCTTCGATTCTGTCGGCGGACTTCGCGCGTTTGGCGGAGCAGGTTCGCAGTGTCACTGAAGGGGGCGCGAGCGTCGTCCATGTCGATGTCATGGACGGACACTTCGTGCCCAACATCACCATTGGGCCTCCGGTGGTGAAGTCGCTGCGCAAGGCGACTGAGTTGCCCCTCGATTGTCACCTGATGATCGAGAATCCCGACCATTACATTGCGGATTTCGCGGCCGCTGGGGCGAGTTGGATTTCGGTGCACCAGGAAGCAACGGTGCACCTGAACCGTACGTTGCAGCACATTCGCGATCACCAGGTACTGGCGGGGGCGGTCATTAATCCTGCCACGCCGGTTGAGATGCTGACGGAAGTGCTCGACATGGTGGATTATGTGCTGGTGATGTCGGTAAATCCTGGATTTGGCGGGCAGAAGTTTTTGCCGGGCGCGCTCCATAAGATCAAGCGATTAGCGGAGTTGCGGCGGCAGCGCGGACTCAATTTCCGCATTGAAGTGGATGGCGGCGTCGACCTGAATACCGTTTCCGAGGTGGTACAGGCGGGAGCGGAAATTCTGGTGGCAGGCAACGCGGTGTTCGGCAAGGGTGATCCAAAGCAGAATGCGGAGAAACTTTTGAAGGCGGCGACGGAAGCGGCGCTGCTGAAGGTTTAGAATTTCTGGCCCTAAAGGGCCTAGACGGACGAGAGCGTCCGTCCCTACACGATCCAAGTCTTCCCGAGGTCCTATGTCACGTCGTATTCCGGTGATTCTTCTTTTGCTGGTGCTGGCTTCCACCGTGGCCTGCACAAATAAGAAAGTCAACAATCCTCTGGCGAACGTGGGCTCGAAACAGCCTGACAAGGTGCTGTTCGACCGCGCCATGGAGGCCCTGAAGCACAACCGGTTCGATGTGGCCCGCATTACCTTGCAGACCTTGATCAATACTTATCCTGATTCGGAGTACATCGCGCGCGCGAAACTGGGCGTGGCCGACTCCTGGTACGCCGAAGGCGGGACCACTGCGCTGGCGCAGGCCGAGATTGAATACAAAGACTTCATCACCTTCTTCCCCAACATGCCGGAAGCGGCGGAAGCGCAATTGAAGATTGCGAACATCCATTATCAGGAGATGGAAAAGCCGGATCGCGACTTCACTCACGCGGAGCGGGCGGAAGAGGAGTACCGCAACCTGATTCTGCAGTGGCCCGACAGCAAGCTGGTGCCGGAAGCCAAGCATCGCTTACTCGAAGTGCAGGAAGTGCTGGGGGAACGCGAGTTCGGCGTGGGACGCTTCTACTATTTACGCGAGTCGTATCCCGCGGCTGAGGCGCGGTTGAAGTCGCTAGTGGAGAAGTATCCTTTGTTCAGCCAGGCGGACGAGGCGCTGTTGCTGCTGGGCCAGTCGTATCAGGCTTCGATTGAGAGGGTGCGCAACAACGGCAATATCCGCAATGAGGCAGCGAAGGCGCGGCTGATCGAGGACCTCAACAACAAAGCCGGCGATGCTTACGATCGAATTTTGACGCGCTATCCATTAGGTGACGCGGCGGATGACGCCAAGGCCGCCTTGCAGGCCATGCATCGTCCGATACCGAAAGCAACCAAGGCGATGATCGCGCAGAACCGGGCAGAGATTGAGAGCCGCAAAGATCCCGGCATGGTTTCCCACTTGATGGGAAACTTCAAGAAGCATCCTGACGTTGCGGAGGCGACAAAGATTGGCGAGCCGACGATGGTCGACCCGACGCCGGTGAATGCGAAGGACCTGATTGAACAGGCTTCGGCGGCAATGCGGGTTCCAGCCGCGTCGGACAAGAATGTGGTGGGAGTGGAAGCGGTAAAAAACGGCACGCCCGCAGAGAATGCACCGGCGCCTCGTTCCGACACTCCGACCGAAACGGCCGCGCCTCCCGCAGACAACTCGGCGGGCGCGCAACCCAGCACAGGTGAGTTGACTCCGAACGTTCCGGCAGATGCGAATGAGTTGAAACCAAATGTGTCGAGCAGTGCGCAGGATGACGCGAACGCTCCGCCGCCTCCACAACAGGTGAACGAGATTGGATCGACTTCCACAGATCAAAAGACAGCCGAGGCTGCAGCTCCTGATCCGGATGAGGGTCCGGGCGGGGTTTCTTCCAGCAAGAAGAAGAAAAAGAAGGGACTGAAGAAGCTGATTCCGTTCTGAGGTGACGCTCAGACATTGTCATCACCAGACATTGTCATTCTGAGCACAAGCGAAGAATCTGCTTTCTTCCAGCACCAGCCAAAAGCAGATTCTTTTATTTCGCCCGGATCGCCCTTTATTTTCCTACAGTATCCACCCGACATCCGCAAGGCTTCCTGAGCTGTATCCTTTAGGAGTGACCGCGACCTATCAACCCGAGTACGATTCCCGTCAGGATCATTATGACGAATACACGTCGCTGGTGCGGGCTTCCTACAACCGGCTGTTTGAGGCTTTGCTGGAGGAAGCAATAGAGCACGAAGCGCCAGAACCGGTTCAGCCTGCCTGAAAGGCGTTTTCCAAAGATCTATCTGCAAATACAATGGCCCCGATTTCTCGGGGCCATCTGAAATTGGGCATACAGCACCCTGCGACAGTCTCAGTATAGATTTCGCAACGACGCCGTCAAGTTACTTTTGTCGGAGACGGTTATCCCTGCATTCACCGACCCCAGAACCTGCGCTTGATGTGATGAACAAGCGTGGACCCGACGGGATTCGAACCCGCATTTGCGACCGTCGCAGGGTGCTGTGTTCCCATTACACCACGAGCCCATAACGACTTTATTTCTATGGCTCCCGAAAGTCTTGGTTGGTTATCACATGGCAGAGCGGGTCAGCCCGAAACGGGAATCGCGCGCCACGTCATGCGATACTGAAAGCATGGCGCCATCGGCAGATCCGAAGTCGGTGAAGGTCAACCTGACCACCGGCACCGGCATGGACATCGAATGGAAGGACGACCATAAGTCGCACTATTCGTTTGTCTTTCTGCGCGACGCCTGCCCATGCGCAATGTGCGACGACGAGCGCGCGAAGCAGGGAAGAAAACCGGGAGATCCTCCGAAACTCGCACCGGGCGCGCTGCCCATGTTCAAGCCCGCGGCGAAGCCGACCGAGGCTGCTCCGGTAGGAAAGTACGCGATCCGCTTCACTTTCAACGACGGACACGAGCTGGGGATTTATTCTTGGCAATTTCTGCGCGATGTGTGTCCGTGCGAAGAGTGCAAAGCGGCGAGGGTGCCGTTAAACTAGTAATGCTATGCTCGACGGAATCTACTCCGGCGGACACACTCCTTCGGAAACTGTCTGTAGAATCAAAAACGATGAAGTCATACCTGTCATGGTTCGTGCAGATGTATCCATTCCTCTCGCGAATCGTGCAGGCGAAACCATTAAGACGGCGGAAAGCTCGCTAGGCGCGATTTTAAGCGCTCAGCGCCAATACGGTGGGAAAATCGAGATTCTGCAGATGCCTTCAATCCACGACAACTCGCTCGGATGTCACTCCCGAGGGTCTTAAGCGGAAGCTTGAACCTTCCATAACGTAATTCGCTACGTTGCTCTGATGCCCTATCACGGCAAGTTCGCTCGAAGCCTCGACCTTCGACGGTTCTAGGCAGAAATCGCCCATTCTGGAGATCTGCGTATCGGGGTGACCATTTACTTGCGGACCGGTGATCGTATTCTGGCGCTATTACTGTTGCTCGATCCTCTCCTGGGGATTGTTCCATGGCGCGGTAAACTGGGCTCGTCGGCCTCCGGTGCCGTGCTCTGACTTTCAGCCGCGTCGGGATGCGCGCGTTATTTCGCTGGCGAGGACAATCACGGTCCAACTCTTCGTTGACCCCCCGAGACGGTGACTTCTAGGCCTACGAGCATTTCATCATTCCCTGTAAAATCAAATCATCGGAGCCACTCCTGCATTGTCGTTCCTCGATCAACTGAACCCGCAACAGCGCGAAGCTGTCGAAACTACCGAGGGGCCCGTGCTCATTTTGGCAGGGGCGGGCAGCGGGAAGACACGTGTCATCACTTATCGCATCGCGCATCTGATTGAGCACCTTGGAGTTCGCCCGGATTCCATCCTGGCGATGACGTTTACTAACAAGGCTGCGGCCGAGATGGTCGAGCGCGTCGAGAAGTTGGTGGGAGGACTTTCGGTCGCCAAGCCCGTCATTTCGACATTTCATTCTTTCTGCGTGCGCGTGCTGCGGCGCGATATTGAGGCCTTGCAGATTCCGTCGGCCGTCCCCGGCAAGCCTCCCATCGGACACACCAAGCAGTTTGTCATTTACGACGAGAGCGACCAGCAGCAACTGGTGAAGTCGATCATGAAGCGGTTGGGCATCGACGATAAACAGGTCACGCCACGCTCGGTGCTGGGGCAGATTTCCTGGGCCAAGAATCACATGCTCGATCCGCAGGAGGTCTACCTGAATTCGGGAGACCCCAAGACCGAGCGCGTCGCCCAGATTTACGCCGAGTACAAGAAAGAACTGCTGCGGGCGAACGCGCTCGACTTCGATGACCTGCTGCTGGAAACCGTCCGTTTGCTGAAGGCTGCTTCGACGGTGCGCGAGCATTACAACCGACGCTTTGAATACGTGATGATCGATGAGTATCAGGACACGAACCGTCCGCAGTACGAATTGATGCGCATGCTGGCCGGGACCAAGCACAACGTGTGCGCGGTGGGCGATGAAGATCAGTCGATTTATTCCTGGCGCGGGGCCGACATCCGCAACATTCTGGAATTTGAGAAAGATTTTCCCGAAGCCAAGATTGTCAGGCTCGAGCAGAACTACCGCTCGACGCAGAACATTCTGGAAGCCGCGTCGGCCGTCGTGGCGAACAACCTGAAGCGCAAGGGCAAGAATCTCTGGACCTCGCGCCAGGGCGGCACCAAAATTGGTTACTACGAAGCTCCGGATGGCGAGAACGAGGCGCTATTCGCAGCGGATCACATTGCGCGCTACCTGCGCGAGGCGCACGATCGCGGAGAAGAACCGCACGCGGCGGTGCTCTACCGCACCAACTCGCAATCGCGCCTGTATGAAGAAGCGATGCGGCGGTACCAGCTCAAGTATCACGTCGTGGGAGGCTTCTCGTTCTATGAGCGAGCCGAGATCAAAGATCTGATCTCGTATTTGAAGGTCATTCACAACCCTGACGATTCGATTTCGCTCTTGCGCGTGATCAATACGCCGACGCGCGGCATTGGCAAGACGACGCTTGAAACCATCGAACGAGTTGCTCTCGAAACGGGACAGTCACTGTGGGGAGCGATTGGCGAAGTCTTGAAGCGCCAGCTTCTACCGCAACGGGCTTTGGCCGCACTGAAGAGCTTTCACGACCTGATCGAAGATGGCCGCGCCATGCAGGCGGGAACGTTTGTTGAGCGATTGGAAGAAACCGCGGGCGGACAGCCGTCCTCGGCTGTCCGCGAAGAAGCCCCGGCGGCGATTGTTGAAGAAGAAGAAACCGAATTCGATCCCATGTCGTTCGACTTTGGGGATCCCGACGAAAGTAGCGCCGGCGTCTCGCCGGGCACGATGAATTCGGATGAGGCCAGCGCTCCGGGCGAGGGTGCCGTGCCATTTCGCACTCCCGGCGAGGCTGCGCACACCGCCGAACTTCTCAAATTTCTCATCGACCGCACGGGATACATCAAGCAACTCGAGGAAGAAGATACGCCCGAGGCCTTCTCGCGCATCGAGAACATTCGCGAACTCGTCAACGCCGCCATGGATTCGAAAGACCGCGGTGAAACTCTCGACCAGTTTCTCGATCACGCGGCGCTGGTCAGCGATGCCGACGCCTACGACGAGCGCGCACAGATCACGCTGATGACGCTGCATGCGGCCAAAGGGCTGGAGTTTCCCCTAGTATTTCTTGGTGGCTTGGAAGAAGGCCTGTTTCCGCACTCGCGCACATTCCTGCAACCCGACGATATCGAAGAAGAACGGCGTCTATGCTACGTCGGCATGACGCGGGCGATGGATACGCTGGTCCTCACACGAGCTGTCTACCGCCGCCGCTACGGCACGGATTTGCCCGAGGCCAGCATCCCGTCAAGATTTCTGGAGGAAGTCCCGCCGCAACTGGTAGAAGAGCTCGGCACCAGAAAAGCTCGCGTAGGGGCGGGTGTCCCCACCCGCCCACAGGGACGAAGCCCAGAGTCCTACTCTCACGACACGCACTACGACTACGAAAACGAAGACCAGAGCGCCCACTGGACCGCGCCCAAGGCTCGGCAACAGCCGAAGACTCCGGCGCGGTCTTACAACTCCATCGACAACATCGCCGAGTTTTTTGCCTCGCGCGGAAAGAAGTTCAACCTGCCCAAACTCCCGGTCGAAGAACCAAAAGGCAAGAAGGGTTTCCGCCCCGGACAGAAGGTCCGGCACCCCAAATACGGCGAAGGCACGGTCTACCAGCGCGAAGGAGACGGTGAAGAGGCCAAGATTACGGTACAATTCCCTCGCTTCGGTTTGAAGAAACTGGTGGAGAAGTATGCCCAGTTGGAGAGGGCGTAGCGCTCTTTAGATGACGTCATCCCGAGCGCAGCGAGGGATCTGGCGTGTAGCAGAGCGACGGTGGGGGCACAGGTGCTCCACGCCAGATCCTTCGCCCTATCGGGCTCAGGATGACGCCGGTATGGGTAGACACCGGCGCGAGCCGCGAAGCAGCGCAAGGATACAGCCCACGGCGCGAGCCGTGGGATGGCACAGAAATCAGATTTCAGCCCCAACGGGTAGAAAGAAAAATCCCACAGCGGGATACATTACAGAAGAGGACATTCAACGCATTCATGGCAAACACAAAGACACTCAGCAAAGACGAACGCAAGAAAGCCAAACGGACCGCCCGCAAGAAGCGTAAGACGGAAAAACCGTTGGGCAAGCGCACCGTGGCCCGTGGATCGGCCAAGCGCAAGGTAAAGAAGATGGTACGCGGCACGTCGAAGCGCTAGTAGGAATCCGCCAGGCACGGCGGGCTTGATCTTCAGACCAAGCCCGCCTGCTGGCGACTCAGGAGACCGCGCCCTTTGGCACAACCACCGTTAACCGCCCCGCCGGCAAGCAGAACGCAACCCGACAACTCGGGCAATCAGCTTCTTTGTTGCAAGTCGATCGACAAGCTGATTTCGGAGTCCGAAGATCCTGAACACCGGCTGAAAAAAAGTCTCGGCCCCTGGTCTCTGACCGCGCTCGGCATCGGCGCCATCATCGGATCGGGCATCTTCGTTCTCACCGGGACGGCTGCGGCCGGGGAGCACTTTGAAGCGCCGTCGATTCTTCACGCCCAGGTTCTCGATCTCATCAGCAATTTCCTGCGCACCGGCAGCATGGCTGGCGCGCTCATGCATGGACGTCCCGCCGCCGGTCCTTCGATCGCGATTTCGTTCTTGCTGGTTGCGGTCGCCTGTAGTTTTGCCGGTCTTTGTTACGCCGAACTGGCGTCGATGATCCCAATTGCGGGAAGCGCTTACACCTATTCCTACGCGACGCTGGGAGAAATTTTCGCCTGGATCATCGGCTGGGACCTGATTCTTGAGTACGTGGTCAGTAATGTTGCCGTTGCGGTGGGCTTCAGCGGATACGCCAAGGCACAACTCGCCGCCTTCGGGCTCAATCTGCCGGACAAGTGGTCGAACCCTGTATTTGCCTCGGGAAAGTGGACAGGCGCGTACTTTAACTTCCCAGGATTTCTCATCGTGTTCGTGCTGACGTTGTTGCTGGTGCGTGGGGTGCGTGAATCCGCGAAAGCCAACAACGTCATGGTCGCGATCAAGCTCGGAGCGATTCTGACCTTTCTGGTCGTCGGCGGCATGCTGGTCAACCGCGCCAACTGGGTTCCGTTCGCTCCTTCTGGTTTTGCTGGAATCGTTACCGGCGGCGCCATTGTTTTCTTTACTTACATCGGATTTGATTCAGTGTCGACCGCAGCAGAAGAGTGTAAGAACCCGCAGCACGATTTGCCCTTTGGCATCATCGCGTCGCTGATCATCTGCACCATTCTTTACATTGGAGTCGCGGTCGTTTTGCTCGGCATGTTGAAGTACACGACGTTTGTCTCAGGAGAAGCCGCCGACGCTCCGGTTGCTTACGCGCTGAAAGTGCTGGGAGCGCATCCCTTCTATCGATCGGTGATCGTGTTGGGCGCGCTGATGGGGATGATCTCGTCGCTGCTGGTCTTCCAATACGGCCAGGCGCGCATCTGGTACGCCATGTCGCGCGATGGCCTGCTACCGAAGCTGTTCTCGGCAGTCCACCCTAAGTTCCAGACTCCGTACTGGTCCACTTGGATCGCCTGCTTCGCGGTAGGCATTCCTGCAGGCATGGTCGATATCGGAGATGCCGCTGATCTTTCGAATATCGGCACGCTCTTTGCCTTTGCGCTGGTTTCACTCGGCGTCATTCTGCTGCGCCGCCGTCAACCGGATCGCCCGCGAGCTTTCCGCGTCCCGTTTGTGCCGTGGTTCCCGCTGATCTCCGTTGTGTTGTGCGGAGGATTGATGACGGGGTTAACGGTGATCACATGGATTCGCTTCGTAGTCTGGCTGACACTCGGCCTCTGCATTTATTTCTTCTATAGCCGGCACCATAGTGAGTTCTGCAAGACGAAACGGTAAGTTCTTGACAAAGGGCGTCTTGCCCTTTTCTCACATCAGGGACGTCACGGGCGCTCGAAGCGAGATATCCACTTACTAAGGTCGTCGCCCGGAACATACCCCCGACACTAAAGATACTTGCACCTGCTTTCGCGGGTGATACTATGACCGGCAGCTCATTGCCTAATCGACAGTCAGCATGAGTCCACACTCCCCCAAGGAGAGACTTGCGATGACTATTCGTGGCTTGGAAGGGATGTCCACGGAGCAGGTGAAGTTTGAAATCCAACAGGGCGGAAAGTTTGTTATCTATTCGTATTGCGTTTCGGTCCTGATTATGACTTTTCGGCGCCCTTCTCCGGTCTATTTCCTTCGTTCGGGAGAGAGCGCGGTCGGCAAGGGGTTGCCCTGGATTCTGCTGACGCTTGTCGCTGGTTGGTGGGGAATTCCCTGGGGGCCGATCTTTTCGGTCCAAGCGTTAGTGCAGAACTTCAAAGGCGGCAAGGATGTTACGACACCCCTGATGGCTCAACTTCAACCGGGAAATGCTCCGCCGCCGGTTCCGGTACAACAATTCCGCTAGAGTCGGCGAGGGGCCGCTCGTCCGGAGTTGTACGTTACTGGGCCAGGCGCTTTCCTTGGCAAACTGCAGATTCCTCGCGTTGCTCGGAATGACAAGGAAATAAAGTAGCTCCCTCGCCATTCCCTCCTCAAGAATCTACAATCTAAAATTATGCCCCCCAGCGAACTTCCCAAGGCCGAACTCCATCTTCATCTTGAAGGCTCCATCGACCCTGCGACTTTGCTCGAATTGCGCACCAGGCACGGCAAGGCGAGCACGCTCGCCGAAATCGAGCCGATCTACCGATATTCCGACTTCACCGGATTCCTGATGGCCTTCAAGACCATCACTGAAGACCTGCAGACCGCTGCTGACTACGAGCTGATCACCTACCGCCTGATGGAAAAACTCAAAGCCGAGAATGTTCTGCACGCGGAAGTCTACGTCTCAGTCGGCGTCAACCTGTGGCGCAAACAGGATTTTGATGCGATCTTCGAAGGGCTTGAGCGTGGACGCGAACGCGGCGAGCGCGACTTCGGCATCTCGCTTTTGTGGATTTTCGACGCCGTCCGCCAGTTCGGAGCCGAAGCCGCCAAGCCCGTTGCAGATCTGGCCATCCGCTATCGCGATCGCAACGTGGTTGCCTTCGGGATTGGCGGTGACGAGCGCAAGGCCGAACCTGAGCTCTTTCGTGAGGTCTACGCCCATGCCGGCGATCATGGCTTGCGCCTGACTGCGCACGCGGGAGAATCTGCCGGCCCCGGCTCGATCTGGGGAGCGCTCAACCTGCGCGCCGAGCGCATTGGACACGGCTTGACCGCCATTCAGGACCCGGAACTCATGGAAGAGCTGGCGCACCGCCAGATTCCCATCGAGATCTGCATAACCAGCAACTTGCGCACCGGGGTGTGCCGGGTAATTCAGGACCATCCGGTCAGGAATTACTTCGATCAGGGGCTCATGATCACGCTGAATACTGACGATCCGGCGCTTTTCGGCACTACGCTCTCCCACGAGTTCCAGATCGCGCAGGCAGTCTTTCGGCTTCACCGATGAGCATTTGCGCGAACTGGCCCGCAATTCCTTCGAAGCATCGTTTCTTCCCGCGGAAAAGAAGCTTGAGTTCCTGAATTTGTTTGACTCGCTGCCGGTTCGACCATAGAGTGCTCCCAACATTTGTTATGTGTTCTCCCCCGCTTGGGAGCCGGCTATGCGTTCGCTGCTTGCAGTTTTCTGCCTGACGACGTTTCTCTCGGCACAGTCGAAATCTGTTCCGCCGGAAAGCCTGCTGTTCACTAACGTCAACGTCGTCGACACACTCTACGGCCGAGTCCAGCCGAATATGACCGTGCTGGTCGAACAGGGACGAATCCGTTCGATCGCGCATATCGGCCTGTTCGCCACCGGACGCGGCCTGCGCGTCATCAACGCTGCCGGGAAATACCTCATGCCAGGGCTATGGGACATGCATGCGCACACGGCCGAGCGCTGGGTCATGTGGAGTGACAAAGTCCTCTACCCGCTCTACCTTGCCAACGGAGTCACCGCGATTCGTGACATGGGCGGAGATCCCGCGCTGCTCGCCGAACGCCGTCAAAGCCTCGATCGAGGGGAGATCGCCGGACCGCACATTTTCGTCGACGAACATCGGTCACCGCCCGTGACACCCACCCGCGCTCCGCAAATCGATTCAGCCCGGGCGCTCTCCAACACCCCGCGCGATTCTTACCTGCCTGCCGCCGAGAAGATATCCGAGCCTGTCTCTGCTCCCGAGACTGTAAGCGTCGTTGACAACGGGCAGCGCACCGTCGAACAGCTGGAAGGGATGCTGCTTGCCTGCTCTTCGGAGGAACCATCTCTTCGCCGGCAGCGTCTGGCGGCGCTTGCCCATGATGATCTCGACGCCTACTCCGAACTTCGCCAGCGCACTGCCGCCACCTACGATCCGAAGAAGGCCTGGAATCTTTTCATTCAACTCGCCGATCGCGGCACCTGGCAGGTACCCACCTTAGTGTGGTCACAAACCATGTCAAGCCTGAATGACCCGACGTTCCTCTCGGCTCCGCAACTCGCCTATGTGCCCGGGCATATTCGCGCGCAGTGGGATCCACAGATTCTTCTGCAGCACCTTTCCGCGAAGCAGTTTGCGCGCGTGAAGCAAGAGGCCGCCAGCGATCTTGAACTCACCGCCGCGATGCACCGCGCGGGGACGCAGTTCATGGCTGGAACCGACGCCCCTGATCCGTACGTCGTTCCCGGTTTCAGTTTGCACGATGAACTGGAATGGCTGGTCAAGGGCGGACTCACTCCCGCGCAGGCGTTGCAATCCGCTACCTTCAATCCCGCGCTCTTCATGGTAAAACTCGATCAATACGGAGTGGTCGAGCGAAATCATGTCGCCGACCTGGTCCTGCTCGATGCCAATCCGCTCGAGGACATCCGCAACACGCGCAAGATTTCCGCGGTGATTCTGGGCGGCAAGTATTATTCGCGTCACGACCTCGACAAGATGCTGGAAGAAGCAAAGGCGGAAGCGGCGAAAGAATAACGTTGCAAGTCTTCCATCGCTACGCGACTGGCGGGGCAGGGCACCGACCCCACACAATCTAAAACTTGCGATAATGGTCTATGCCTCAGCACATCGGCATCGTTGCCTGCAGCGCCGAGGGAGCCGCGCTCTGCTACCGCACAATCTGTCTCGAAGGCGCGGACATGCTGGGCGAACACAACCATCCAGAAGTTTCGATGCACACCCACCCGCTCGCCGAGTACATGAAATTCATCTACGCAGACGACTGGGCGGGAGTCGCGCAGCTCATGATGTCGTCTTCGGAAAAGCTGGCGCGCGCAGGAGCCGACTTCCTTGTTTGCCCCGATAACACCATTCACCAGGCATTCGATCTGGTCGCGCATCGCTCGCCGCGCCCATGGCTGCACATTGCCGCGGAGGTGGCCTGCGAGGCCAAGCGCTGCCACTACAAACGCATCGGAGTTCTGGGGACGCGCTACCTGATGGAGGGACCGGTATATCCCGAAAAATTGAAGGCCGCAGGACTCGAACACCGCATCCCGACCACCCCGCAGCGCGAGCGCCTCAACCAGATCATTTTCGATGAACTGGTGAACGGCGTATTCACTCCGCATTCACTGGCCTATTTTCAGGAAGTGATTCGTGCGCTGGGGGATGAAGGCTGTGACGCGGTGGTGCTTGGGTGCACGGAGATCCCGCTGCTGGTCAGCCCCGATGCGTCATCGCTGCCGACATTGGATTCGACGCGGCTGCTGGCGCGAGCAGCGTTGAGAAAAGCTTTGCAATAGGGCCCAAGTCAAATCAACATGCCCTTACTCAAGCGCGAAGACGATGAGCCACAGAAACGGATCGAGTTGAAGTTCAGCTTCGTTCCGGGAGCTTTTGCAATCTGCAAACTACCGGCCGCGGCACCGATTCCCGACTGGGCGCTGACAGGGCCATTCATTTCGGTAACGCGTACTGCCGAAGAGCTGTCGATTGTGTGCCACGCCGACAACCTGCCGCGCGACGTGAATGCCGAGTCACACTGGATCTGCTTCAAACTCCAAGGTCCCTTCGCTTTCACCCAGACCGGCATTCTGGCCTCGTTCATCGGCCCGCTGTCCGCAAATGCCATCCCGATTTTCGCCATCTCGACCTACGACACTGACTACGTTTTGATCAAGGAAGAGTACGCTGGCTCAGCCCTTCAGGCGCTGCAGCAGGCAGGACATCAGCTAGTCGGGGACTAATCCAGCTTCTTGCTAAGCAATTCGTTGACAATCTGCGGGCTGGCCTGGCCTTTCGAGGCTTTCATGACTTGGCCTACGAAAAAGCCGAGCACGGTTTTCTTGCCGGCGCGGTATTGCTCGACTTGCTTGGGATTCGCAGCGATCATTTCATCGATAATCTTCTCGAGCGCGGAAGTGTCGGTGGACTGCTGTGGGCGTCCTTCTTCTTCATAAACGGTGGGAAAGTCCTTGCCGCGCTCAAAGCTCAGATCATAGAGATCCTTGAGCATCTTGCCTGAGATCGTGCCGCTCTCGACCAAGTCGGCTGACAAGGCGACGCCCTTCATGGAAATTGGAGATTGTTCGATCTCGAGATTCTTGGCCTTCAGACGTCCCGCCAATTCGCTCTGCACCAGGTTCGCCACGCGCTTCGGATTCTTCGCAGCTTTGGCAGCTTCCTCGAACTGGTCTGCGAGCGCCTTGCTGCTGGTGAGAACTTCAGCGTCTTTCGCCGTGATGCCGTAGTCGGCGACCACGCGTTTCCGGCGCGCTTCGGGCAATTCGGGCAGAGTCTTGCGAATTCCCCCTCGCCACTTTCCATCGACCACTAACGGCAGCAGGTCTGGCTCGGGAAAGTAACGATAGTCGTGTGCCTGCTCTTTCGAACGCATGCCGTAAGTCCTGCCTTCGTTCGAGTTGTAAAGGCGCGTTTCCTGCGTGATCTTGCCGCCCGACTCGATTACGGTGATGTGGCGCTCGATTTCGTACTCTAAGGCTTCGCGGATGAAGCGGAACGAGTTCACGTTCTTGACTTCGGTCTTGGTGCCGAATTCTTTTTGCCCTCGTGGACGCACGCTCACATTAGCATCGCAGCGCAGCGAACCTTCCTCCATGTTGCAGTCACTCACTCCGGTGTAAAGGATGATCTCTTTCAGCCGCGTCAGATATTCATAAGCTTCATCGGGAGACGAGATGTCGGGCTCGCTGACGATTTCGATCAGCGGTACTCCGGTGCGATTCAGGTCGATGGCAGTTGAGTCCGTAGAATCAGGAAAGCCGTCATGTAGGCTTTTGCCCGCGTCTTCTTCCAGATGCAGGCGAGTAATGCCGATCTTTTTCGCGCCCTCGCCGCTGGGAACCTCAATCGCTCCAAACTCGGCCAGTGGCTTGTCGTACTGCGAAATCTGGTATCCCTTGGGCAGGTCGGGATAAAAGTAATTCTTGCGGGCGAAGATCGAAGTCTCATTCACACGGCAGCCGATGGCCATCGAGGCCAGCACCGCGAACTCTACCGCCTTCTGATTCAGCACTGGCAATGCGCCGGGCAGGCCCAGGCAGACCGGGCATACGTTGGTGTTGGGAGGATCGCCGAAACGCGTCGAGCATGAGCAGAAAATCTTGCTCACGGTCAGTAGCTGGACGTGAACCTCCAGTCCGATCACCGGTTCGTATTTCGCGCGAACTTCGGCGGAGATCTGCGGCGTGGTAGTCATCTTCGGTGATTATAAAGGGTTGGGGAACGAGCAAGGCTTTCTCGTAAGTCCCTTTTACTCCCAACTTCTTTCTTCCGCTGGTGACAAAGTTTTTACAAATTGGAGACAGTCGTTTGATGTGGAAAACGATGGAGTTCTGTAGACTTGCCGCGCTTCGTGAAATAAATCTGGCAGGAGCGCTACTTGTGAAGAAATCAGTCTGCAACTTCGTGTCACTTTCAACCCTTGTGCCTTTAGCGCTCCTCATACTGGTATGTTCTCTGGGGTCCGCGGCAACCGGACAGACCGCCAGGCCTGCCGCGGGAACATTTGTGAAAACCGCGCTAGGTGGGTTCATCCTCGGATACGACATCGATCAGAACGGCACGGAAGGTCTGTTAAGCGAATCTCTCACTCTGTCTGACGGGAACTTCAATGTTGCGACTGAAACATTCGATCAAACAACCGGAAAGATTCTGAAGATCGTGTCGCAGCAGACCGAGACGAAGAATGACTTCGTCACCTTCGGGATCTTCGGAACGAGCGTCGGGCTGGTTGAGCAGGAGAAGTCGAAAGGCATCTTCGTCGACAAGCGGCTCTATGCCACGATGAACCCGGTTAGCGGGAACAAATTTACCGGCAAATGGACTCCGCCGCTGACCAAGAATCAGCTGATCATCGGCGCCACTCCCAACCAGAACGCGACCAATATGGCGCTGCTGGTCTCGCAAGGCTTCAATTCCTTTGTGATGAGTTCAAACGTCGCGGCCAATACGTTCGGACCGGTCGTGAACCTGACGGATCAGATTTTTGGATTCAACGACTCACCGGTGATTGCGATCGACAACGCGACCAACCAAGCGGTTGTAGCAGCATCGAACGGGGGGATCCAGGAGAGTCCGAAGATCGCCGTGGCCGACCTCACTACCGGGAACGTGACTGAGTTTCAGGGAATCGGATTCGGTTTCGCCAACGGCATTGCAGTCGACTCGGCGGACGGCATTGCGGTTACCTCGACGGAAATTGACTTCAGCCTTGAGTTCTACGACCTGGCAACGCAAACGGGATTTATCGTTCCGCTGCACAACGCCACCAACCAGTCGCAGAGCGGCGGATATGTTGCGTTTGATCCGGTGAACAAGTTGTTCCTGGTGGGACAGGAATTCTCGAGCACTGCGGCCAGCGGCAGCAGCATTCAGGTCTTCGATACGAAAGGGAATTTCGTGAAGGCAATCAACGGGCTGAGCCTTCCCGCCAGCCCTGCGTATATGGCGCTGAATCCGGCCAAGCGATTCGGTTATGTCATCGTGACGCCAGCCTTGACGCAGCTGCAATCGTTCACTTACTAGAGCCGCTAGCAGCTAAGACTTCATGACGTCATCCCGAAACCAGCGGTTTTTGCCGGCTGAGGGATCTTGCGTGCAGTACAGAAACAGTTCACGCCGGATACCGGGTTCAGGATGACGTCGCCGGCGAACTAATTCCCCTTTGGCCCGTTCAAATACTTCTCCATCGGAATTTCGAAGTACAGAAGCTCGTTTCCCTTGGCGTCGTGTACACCGTTAAGGAACAAACGCGAACCCGACATAGGGTCCGAGATGCCAGTAACGTCGAAGAACATGAATCCCGCCTGCGTCGAGTGGGGCTCCACGGCTTTGGCGTTGAACTGGGAGTTCGTGATCTCGTCCTGCGTTTCTTTGCTTACCCCGCCCTTCACTTTCTTGGTAGGAAACGGCAAGGGGTAGGTGCGTCCGCCGTTGGTGGACGGGTGCGACAAACGGCGATAGATGTCGTCGGTTGAGGATGGCACCAGCTTGGTACGGTTCGTCGTGACAAACTGCGCTTCCATAGAAGAAAGCGAGATGGGCTGATCGGTATCATTGGTGATGACCACAAAAATCGGGAGGAAGCCTTCATCGTGGTAGTGCGCGGTAAAGATGCCTGCCTTTTCCGCCGTGTCGTAGGGGTCTGCCGCGACCGTGACGCCTTCGGTGGGGTGCTCATCGTGCGCGGGGTAGCTCTTGGCCGCCTTCGCCGACGGCATCACAAATTGCTTGGAGGCGAGGCACACAAGACCAAGCATCAGGACGGCGACGAAAATCGCGGTCGAACGCGAACGGGCAAAACCTAAAGATGGCATGATTTTGAATTATAGGATGCAGAGGGCGGCGGTGATAGCTGCTCCTGTCTTGAGCGGGTAGAATGACACTTCCCGCATGTATTGGATCTACAGCGCGCTGCTTGGCCTTGCCCTGCTTATCAGCCTGCCGTACTGGCTCTGGCAGCGACTTCGCCACGGGAAATACCGCAGCGGACTCGAACAACGCCTGGGTCGAGTAGCGGACTCCCTGAAATCCCAACAGCCCGTGATCTGGGTGCACGCCGTATCAGTGGGAGAAGTGCTGGCGGTGAGCCGGCTGGTCGAACTTTTGAAGAGTCAGTTGCCCAGCTATCGCGTCGTTGTTTCTACCACTACCGATACTGGCCAAACGCTTGCGCGCGAGAAATTCGGAGAAGCGAACGTCTTTTACTTTCCATTGGATTTTGCCTTCGCGATTCGTCCTTATTTAACAGCGATGAAGCCGCGGCTGGTCGTGGTCGCCGAAACCGAGTTCTGGCCGAACTTTTTACACCTTTCGCATCAAAGCGGCGCGCGTATCGCGATCGTGAACGCACGTATTTCTGACCGCTCCTGGCCTGGGTACCAGCGTTTCCGGTCTCTGTTGACTGGCGTCTTGCGGCAAATCGATCTCTTCCTCGCGCAGACCGACGAAGACCGGAAGCGCTTAATCGATATTGGGGTCCCTGCGGATCGTGTGCAAGTGAGCGGAAATTTGAAATTTGATGTCGCCTTGCCGGCCGCGCCCCCCATTGTCGCCAGCTTGCGCGCGGCTTTTGAGCAAGCAGGCTCGACACCCATTCTGGTTTGTGGCAGCACCGTCGAAGATGAAGAGCCGCTTCTGCTGCAGGCTTTCGTCAACGTTCTGGCCAGCCACCCCAAGGCGGTGATGATTCTTGCGCCCCGTCATCCTGAACGCTTCGAGGAAGTCGCCAAATTGCTGGAAGATCTCGGAGTGCATTTCTGGAAGCGCTCGCTGTGGAGTGGCGAACCGATTGTGGGCGGAGTGCTGCTCATCGACACCATCGGCGAGCTCGCTTCACTGTATGCTCTTGCCGACATTGCTTTCGTGGGCGGAAGCCTGGTGCCACGAGGAGGACACAATATCATCGAACCGGCGCAACACGGTGTCGCGATTGTGGTCGGCAATCACACCGAGAATTTTCGCGATATTGTTGGACTCTTTCGCAGCCGGGATGCAGTGCGGGTGGTGGGGCCAGCAGAATTTCCGCTGGTGTTGATGGAACTAATCTCCAATCCCGAAGAGCGCGCTGCGCTGGGCCGGCGAGCCTCTGAAACCTTGCAATCGCAAACCGGAGCCACTGAGCGCACGCTTGCCGCCTTGCAAGCGCTGATCAATCCATGAATCCTCTCGCCTCTCTTTTCGGACTCGGCGTGCGCGTGCGCAACGGTCTCTATGATCGCGGCATTCTGCGCGGACAAAAGCTGCAAGGTCCGGTGGTCAGCGTGGGGAATCTTTCGGTCGGAGGCTCGGGCAAAACTCCGTTTGTCATTCTGATGGGGGAATTGCTGAAGGCGCGCGGAGTGAAATTCGACATTCTTTCGCGCGGTTATGGACGCCAGACCAAGGGAGTATGCCTTGTCGATCCGGGCGGCTCTTCGCGCGATTTCGGAGACGAGCCTCTGCTTATAGCAAGGCGTCTCGGCGTACCGGTCATTGTTGGGGAGGATCGCTATCAGGCGGGCGCGTTTGCGGAGAACAAATTCGGACCGCAGTTTCACCTGTTGGATGACGGCTTTCAGCATCGCGCGCTGGCCCGCGACTTCGATATTGTGCTGGTCACACCAGACGATTCGCGAGATCGGCTATTACCAGCTGGGCGCCTGCGTGAACCGCTGAGTTCGTTGAGTCGCGGTGACGCTGTTGTCCTGACCAGCGGCGCTTCTCCCGACGCCTTCCCGCTGGATGAAAAGTTGACTTGGCGCGTACGGCGCGGCATTCTGCCGAAGGATGTTCCCGAGCGGCCCATCGTGTTTTGCGGCATTGCCCGTCCGCAGAACTTCGTCCTGCAACTGCGCACCGCGGGAATCGAACCGGTCGCCGAGGCTCTTTACCGCGATCATCATGCTTACTCGGAATCCGATATTCGCGATCTTCTTGAACTTCGCCAAAAAAGCGAGGCTGGCGGCTTCGTCACCACCGAGAAAGATGCGGTCAATCTGGGCTCGTATCTCCCCGCGCTTACGCCCTTGTCGGTCGTCCCCGTAAAGATGGACCTGGCCGATGCCGCTAACGCTGTGGATACCATGCTGCGCTTGATTGACGAACGCAGGCGCAAGGCATGAGAAAATCCCTTTAGCCTTCATGAGCAAGCTTTCCAAGGAAGCCGAGCGGCTGCAGAAGATCGTCCGCGCCTTTCCCAAGGTGACCGTCACTGTCGTCGGCGATCTTGTCGCTGACGAATTCGTCTTCGGAGAAATCTCCCGCGTCTCGCGCGAAGCTCCCGTGCTGATCCTGAAACATCGCGATCGTACGGTGGTCCCGGGAGGCGGAGCGAACGCAGTCAATAATCTTGCGGACCTGGGTGTGAATGTTCTTCCGGTCGGCGTCGTCGGGGACGATGAACCCGGACGCCTGCTGCTGAAATATTTTCGCCATAAGCGAATTCCCCTGAGCGGCGTACAGAAAAATAAGGGTTATACGACCGTGACAAAGACTCGCATTTTAGCTGGGATGACGCACACTTCACGCCAGCAGGTGGTCCGTGTGGATCGCGAACCCGAGGGTCCGCTCAGCAAACGTGTGGAACGTGAACTCATAATGGCGGCCCGTGAGTATCTTCGAGCCTCCGATGCGCTGCTCGTCTCGGACTACGGCTACGGCACGGCGTCTCCCGCGGTTCTTGCCGGCATTCGCGAAACCGGAAGGCGGCGCCCGGTGCCGGTGGTGCTCGATTCACGTTATCGCATGCTGGAATATTCGGGCGCTACCGCCGCTACGCCCAACGAACCTGAGGTCGAAGAAGCGCTGGGAGTGAAAATCGGTCAGGATTGGTCGCGCCTTTGTTCTGCCGGCGATCAATTGATGGCGCGCATGAAGTTGAAGTCTCTGGTGATCACTCGCGGTCGCGACGGCATGGTTGCCTTTGACGGCCGACAAGAGCCGTCTGACATTCCCATCTTCGGATCGGACGAAGTTGCCGACGTCACGGGCGCCGGAGATACGGTGATCGCTACATTCACCGCCGCGCTGGCCGCCGGCGCTACCACCGAAGAGGCCGCGCACCTGGCCAACTACGCGGGCGGCATCGTAGTCATGAAGCGTGGCACGGCTACGGTTTCGCAGGAAGAACTCCTGCAGGCGATTGAGAAAGAGTCGCCGCGGACGAGACCCCATTGAGCAGCGAACCGGTCCGCAAAATCCTGACTCGCGAGCAACTCCGGCAACGCGTCGACCAGTGGCGCGTAGGCGGTGAATCCGTCACTCTGGCCAATGGCTGCTTCGATCTGCTGCACGTCGGGCACGTACGCTACCTACACGCTGCCAAGCAACTCGGCGGACGGCTGATCGTCGCGATTAACTCGGATGACAGCGTGCGCGCGCTCAAAGGCGAAGGGCGTCCGCTGATGCCGGCGGAAGAACGCGCCGAGATTCTGGCGTCGCTGTCCGATGTAGACGCGGTCGTGATTTTCCCGGAGCGCGACGTGCGCACGCTGATTCGCGAGATTCATCCTGACGTCCAAGCCAAGGGCACCGACTACACCGCGGCCAGCGTGCCGGAGGGCGAAGTGGTCCGCGAGTACGGAGGCCGGGTGGAGATCGTCGGCGATCCAAAAGATCATTCGGCGAGTGAAATCATTCGTTCGCGCCTAGGGCCGCGACGCACGTGAGCATGACCTCTCCTGCGCCAAGCGTTCATCGTTTGCTGATTGTGCGCCTCGGCTCAATGGGTGACATTATTCATACACTGCCAGCCGTGACCGCGCTTCGCACCGCATTTCCAGATGCCACTATCGGATGGATCGTCGAAGAGCGCTGGGCGGAATTGTTGTGCACACTGCCGACACCGAGATCAGGTCCGCGCAGCCCGCAACGGCCGCTGGTGGATCGCATTCACACTGTGAACACCATGCGCTGGCGATCGGCGCCGTTTTCGAACAACACCTGGGAACAGATGGCGGCCGGACTCAGCGAGTTGCGAGCGGTGCACTATGACGTCGCCGCTGACTTCCAGGGTGCGGCGCGATCGGCGCTGCTGGCGCGCTGGTCCGGTGCGCCCGTGCTGTACGGAGTGCGCCAGCCTCGGGAGAACATCGCGAGCATGTTCTACACTCGCCAGGTCACGGCTCGCGGAACGCACATCGTTGAGCAGAATTGTTCTATCGCGGAAGCAGTCGCTGGAACCGCGCTCTCTATGCCACCCGTCGAGTTTCCGCACGACGCAACCGCGGAAAAAGAGGCGAATCAACGGCTTCATGATCATGACATTCAACGTTTCGTCATCGTGAATCCCGGGGCCGGATGGGGCGCAAAACAGTGGCCGGCGGAGCGCTATGGTTATGTGTCAAAACGACTGTTCGAGGAAGAAGGGCTGAAATCGCTCATCAACTTCGGCCCGGGAGAGCAGGAGTTAGTTCGCGCGGTCGAAGCTGCCAGCGGAGGCGCGGCGGAAGGTTTGGCATGTTCGCTGACACAACTCATCGCGATGACCCGGCGCGCCGAGCTGTTCATCGGCGGTGACACCGGTCCCATGCATCTTGCCGCGGCGCTGGGAATTCCCGTCGTCGCGCTTTTTGGTCCCACAAATCCCGCTCGGAATGGACCTTTCGGTACTCGCAATATCGTGCTGCGCAGCGCGTCGAGTTCCACCACCCACGCGCGCAATCGACAGCCTGACGCCGGGTTGCTCGAAATCACTTCAGACCAGGTGGTTACCGCCGCCCGCAAGTTGTTGGAGAGTCGCCGTGGCTAGCTGGTCAAAGATCGCGCGCCGCATCCGCGTCCCGCTGGGCTTCGCGTTCGCTGTTCTTTACATGTGGTTGGCGCGCCCGACGATACAGTCGCTGCTAGTCGGTGCGGTTCTCATGATCCCCGGTCTTCTGGTGCGCGCTCTAGCTTCGGGGCACGTGCAAAAAAACGAACAACTCGCTACCAGCGGCCCTTACGCTTACACCCGCAATCCGCTTTATCTGGGGTCGTTCATTCTGGCGTTAGGATTGGCGGTTGCCGCCCGCAACTGGTGGATTGCGGCGTTCATGTTGGTCATGTTCTTTGCCATTTATCTTCCGGTAATTCGCGGGGAAGAGGCCTATCTGCGCCAGCATTTTCCCGAGTTCGACGGCTATGCCAGTCAGGTGCCACGCTTGTTTCCGCGTCTTACGCCATTTGCCGGCGGACGCGCAGCGTTTTCTTCATCCCTTTATCTGAAGCACCGCGAGTACAATGCGCTGATCGGTTCCACGGCCATTCTGGCGGGCTTGGCGGCGAAGTTGCATTGGATTTCGAAGTGAAAAGGAAGTTACCCAACGCGTGATTTGCGCGTCTAACCAACCTATGAGTGTTTCCGTCTCGCTTGGCCTTCTGCTTGCGCTGGCAACATTTGGCGCGTCCGCAAGCGGTCAAGCAACCCCGTCGGGGAAGCCTTCCCATGAAGCCTCCATCAGTTCCGCTCCTTCAGCGCAAGTCTCCCCGCCTCCGCCAGACTATAAATTTCCTAACGGCCAAACTTACGTTTACGCGGTCGAGTGGCATCTGTTCAACGCGGGTACGGCAACGGTAAGCCTGAACTCTAGCGGCGGACAAACTCGCGTGACCGCGACTGCTGAATCCGCGGGCGTGGTAAACACGCTGTACAGAGTGCACGATCACTTCGAAGCGACCTTTGATCCTCATACTTTCTGTTCGCTCACTATTAACAAGCACACCGAGGAGGGCGCTCACAAGCGCGACACGGTGGTGAAGTTCGATTACACGCAGAAGAAAGCTGTGCTGGGCGAGAAAAACCTGAAGACCGGCGAGCAGAAGCAAGAGCAGAACGATATCCCCGGTTGCGTGACCGACGTGATCACTGGCTTCTACTATCTCGCTTCACTTCCCTTGCAACCAGGGTATCAGAGCATCGTCCCCATCAATGGAGGGGGCAAAACCACCGTGGCCGAAGCCCAAGTTGAGGCCCGCGAACAGATCAAAGTCCCCGCCGGAACCTTTCAGACAGTACGCGTGCATATAGAAGCAATCTCGGGACCCCTGCAAGGCAAAGGCTCGGTGCTGGTCTGGTACAGCGACGACGCCAATCACACGCCGGTGCAAATGCGATCAAAGTTGGGATGGGGAACGCTGCTGTTCCGGCTGCAGAGGATTGATAAGGGGAATTGAAGATTGTTGATTTTGATTTCTTGATTGTTGATTGAACCCCTTGCTCGCGGTTTCCAATTCAACAATCAACAATCAAAAATCAACAATCGTTTCATTGCATTCTGAATCTCTCCCGCATCAACCGCTGCAATCTTGGCTTATAGAGGAGATCAAAAGCCAGCTCTTTGTCCGGAAACAAGTTGAGTGCCGCCCGCTTCGCTCCCGCGACCAGCTCCGACGCTTCTTCCAGCGTAAGATTCGGGTCTTGCCCGATCACCGACATCACCATGCTCATCATGATCTGCAGCCGCCGGATCTTGCGCGACTCTTCTTCTTTTTCGCTGAGGTTTCCTGCGGCGGGTATCGAGACTGGTAAATGCTGAGCACGTTCCGGACGGTTCATTGGGCCCCCAATCGGAGGCGGCCTCGCATCGCTCTCGGCCTACACACCCGATTCAGTCATTAGATGTGTCACCGCGGCCGGGCGTTGCGCCCACCCCTAGTTTGGTGAATTCTGGCCGCATTTGTCCGCAAATACAACTGCCCAAAGGTGGTGGTTGAGTTACGGAAGTTCAATAAATCCGTCTAAGATGTTATGCCCGCCGCGTCTTCCCCGGCAACGAGGTAAAATCAAAGGTTGAATTTCGGGGTCTTGTCCGTCTCGTGAAGGCACACCCCAATCGGAGGAACGATGGCGAATGATCCCGGCAAAAAGGTCGAAGATCGGCCCAACCCCAATGAGAAGCTGGTCAAGGTTTTCGACACCGATCAGGAGTCTGAGGCGATGGTGGTTCACGGCCTTCTCGAATCGGCAGGCATTGAGTCGGATATCACTTCCCTCGACGCGCAGCAGGAACTTTTGCCCGGCGTAGGTGGAACCATCATCCTGGTGCGCGAGGAAGACGCCGGGGAAGCCCGCCAGATGATCGAAGAATACCGCCAGGCGCCCGGCGACGACGATACCACCGATCTCAGCGATGAACCTGAGGCGTGACCCCGCTGCCATCCAGATAGAACGTAACCGCACCGTCCAGATCGGTGCGGTAGGTGGCGACTCCTGATTGCTGCAGCCTGGTCAGCGTTTCCAGCCGCGGGTGCCCGAAGTTGTTGCGCGCTCCCACCGAGATAAACGCGAATTTCGGATGAATCTCCTGCAGCAACTCGGGGATCGTGGAAGTCGTACTGCCATTGTGCGCGATCTTCATCAACTGGGCGTGCGGGCCTTCCGTGGCCACCACCCGCTCGATGGCTTTCTCTGCGTCCCCCTCCAGCAGCACTCCGGAATCTTTGAATGTAACCGTCATCACCAGCGAATCGTTATTCTTCGGAGGCCTGCCCGTCTCCCACTCGCGCGGCGGAGAGAATATCCGCACCGTTGTTCCCGCAAAATTAAACTGATCCCCGGTCCCTAGCTGCACAACTTTAATTCCCAGATCGTGAGCGGTTTGCAACAACTCAGTGAATGCCTCACTCTGGGGAACGATGCCGATCCACATTTCGCGTGGCCGGAAGTTCCTCAATATTGTCGGCATGCCTCCGATGTGATCAGAGTGGCCGTGACTAACGATTACCACGTCCAGACACGAGATGCCGCGCTGCCACAAGTAGGGAGACACGACGTCTTCGCCGGAATCAAAGTCAGAGTGTTGCCCGCCCACGGGGCCACCCGCGTCGAGCAAAAGGGTTTTCCCTTGCGGCGTCACCAACAGCGTCGAGTCGCCTTGTCCGACGTCAATTCCCGTGACTTCCAAGACGTTGGGATGAAGGTCGGCCTTGGGAGGAATCGCACAGATCCAGAAAGCGCTTGCGCCCAAGGCCGCGATGCCAACGCAAGCGAAGAGCGCGCGTCGTCGAGAGAGCAGCATGGCCAACGCCAGTGCTGCGGCGCCGGCGACGATAACGGTCAGCGCCGGCATCGCCACGCGTGCATCGGCAATGCGCAATGCGCCCAATCCGCGCACCGTTCCGGCGATGATCTCTAGCGTGACGCCCGCAATCAGCGCCGGAATCTTCGCCAAAATCGGCGAAATGTACGCCAGTGATACCGCGAGCACCGCGGCCGGCATCATAATTCCTGTCACCGGCACGACGACCACATTCGCCGGTAACCCCACGACGGTCGCGCGATGAAAGTAGTAAGCCATAGGAAGCGCGAGTCCCACCTGCATTAGCGTCGAAACCACCAGCACCTCTGCAAATGCTAGAAGAACTCGCGTCGTTCCGCCCAGAACCGGCAGAGGAAGGCGGCTGCCGACGAAACGCTGCAAACGGCCCGCGATCATGCGCAAATCGAGCCGCAACTGGGCCACTCGTGGCGCCAGTTGCGCATCGTAGGTCGTGGAATCAAGATGGCGCAGTCCACGATAGAAAGGCTGCGAAGTCCGCTCGAGCAATGGCGCACCGATCCCCGCGATGATCAGCACTGCCAGAAACGTCAGCTGGAAGCTCGCCCCAAACAGCACTGTCGGATCAAACACGAGTAAACCCAGGGCCGCCGCGCCAATCGCACTTAGCATTGAGCGCTCTCGATAAAGCAGCCGTGCCCCCAGATAAAGCACCATCATCAAGGTCGCGCGCCAAATGGGAGGCCCCACGTTGGTCAGCAGCGCGTAGCCCACAGTCAGCACAACCGTCAGGACACTCGCCACCCCGTCACTCGCACGCAATCGCCGCAACAGCCAAAACGTTGCGAACGCGAGGATACTGACATTCATCCCCGACACTACCAACAAGTGATAGGTTCCCGAGCGCTGAAAATTCGTGCGGGTACCGCGTCCGATGAACGCTTCATCGCCAATGACCATCGCGTCCATCAGCGTGGCCTCGTCGGGAGGCCACAGAGCATGAACTTTGCCGATGATGCTGCGGTGAATGCGAGTGCGCCACAGTTCCGCACGATTTCCAGAGAAGCCGGGAAGCATCTCCACTTCGGCGCCTTTTGCCGAACCCAACGCCGCGATTCCGTTGTTGCCGAGGTATCCGCGATAATCGAACGCTCCGGGGTTGCCGAAGTTTCGCGGAGTCGAGAGCTTCACCGGAAAGCGCAAGCGCTCGCCGTAACGAAACAAATGTACCGGCGCAGTCGCGCTTTCCTGCTCATACTCGCTGACCATCTCTTTCCCGTAGAAGCTGACGCGCAATCCTGCCCGCACTGTCGTAGTCACTCCGCCCCGCGAAATCTCCTCAGTTCCGACGTCGATAACCTGCCGCACCCCACCGTAGCCTGAGGCTTGCAACGTTCCTTCTTTAATCACGTGCCCTGTGACTATCGCCTCGTCGCGGCTCTGCGCAAAGGGAAGAATCTGTACCGCACCAGAATCTCGCGGAGGACGCCACTGGATATTCAGCGCCCCGGATGTCATCAATGCTGCCAAGCCTAACAGGAAGGCCGCCCATGGCCGTCGGCGCAAGAAGAAAGCGACAAACACGAGCGCCGCGAAGAACGCTGTCAGCCACCACAGCGGCGGCCGCCACGCATATTCACCCGCGACGATGCCTAAGGCAAACGCCAGCGCCGCCCACACCATGGGTTGCCGCGGACGCGCCTCACTGACACCACGAGCGTTCGGTTGTGAATGCAAGACTCAGAGCGAGGAAGGCCTACCGCACCAGGTGAACCACGCTTTCCAGATGGTAGGTCTGGGGGAACAGATCCACCAAGTGTGCCTGCTCGACACGATATCCAGCCTTGAGCAAGCCGGCCAGGTCGCGGGAGAGGGTAGCCGGGTCGCATGACACATACGTCATGCGCGGCGCTCCCAGATTGACCAGGCTATGGATGACGCTATCACCCAGCCCGCTCCGTGGTGGATCGACTACCACTAGATCGGGTTGCAACTTTCCGGGCACATTCTTCAAGTACTGCTCCGACATGCTCCGAACAGCCTTCACGTTCGCAGCTGAATTGTACTGCAGGTCAGCATGAGAAATCGGTGACGACTCGACAGCAATCACCTGTTTAAATTCCCGGGATAGAACCGAAGAGAAGAGTCCACCCCCTGCGTAGAGATCCAGCGCTGTTCGCCCTGAACGTCCCTCGGTGACCAGCGTCACCAACTCATCGGTCAAATGCCGGTTGACCTGAAAAAATGCCCCGGCGCTCACGCGGTAGGAAGCATGCTGCGTCCTATAGGTGATTGCTGGTGATGGAGGATGAGCGTTCTCGCCCGTTCGGGTTGAACGAGAGCCTTTCGGGAGGGACCCGGCTTTGCCATCCCTCTTCGCATCGGATGCCTTTGGGAAGGGCACGGCTTTAGCCGTGCCGTTGCCTCCGGAGATTTGACGGGCTCTAGCCCCTGAGGGACTTGGGAACGTCACGACACCCGATATTTCAAGCAGAGCCGCCTTCAGTGCCTCTGCAAACCCCCGCGGCTCGCCATAAACCTCGACGAGCAACTGCGTATCTTCCGCATTCGCGAAGAACTCAATCTCGTCCACTCCATCCGCCTTGCCGATCTCCCAGACCTTGGCGAGCGCCCGATTGATCAAAGGCGAGCTGATCGGACACTCCTGCACCGGCAAGAGTTCATGCGAACCAAATTTGAAATACCCGATCGCGAAGGGCGAGCTCTGCACTTTAAACCGCGATCGATTGCGATAGTTCCAGGGCGGCGAAGGGTGCACCTGAATGTCTTCTATCTCCAACTTCGCCATGCGCCGCAGATTTTCTTTCAGGATGGCTACTTTGATGTCTAGTTGATGCTCGTAGCTGGTGTGCTGGTAGTGGCATCCACCGCAACGTTCGAAGTAACGGCAGTGCGGTTCAAGTCTGGTTGGGGACGCTTCAGCCACTTTGTCTAGCCGCGCCCGCGCAAACCCTTTTTTCTGCTCGACGATCGAGGCTTCTACCGTCTCGCCTTCAAGCACGAACGGCACAAACACGGCCTTACCCGATCCGTGTTCATCAGCAGGCAAACGCGCCAACCCGTCGCCGCCATAAATGAGCTTTTCAATGGAGAGTTCCAAGAGTTGATTCTACGTTACAAACAATAATCACGTGGGGACGGGCGGGTGCGCATACCTCACCAGACGTCATCCTAAGCCCGACAGGGCGAAGGATCTTGCGTGCAGTGGCAAGACTCTCGTTAGTTCGCGCCAGATCCCTCGCTCCGCTTCGGGATGACGTCCACTTGGAAGGGGCAACGACGCTTCTACAAACCTCGACCCGCCGCCACCCCCGACGCCCAGGCCCACTGAAAGTTGTATCCCCCCAACCATCCAGTCACATCCACAACTTCGCCAATAAAGAACAACCCTGGCACTTTTCGGCTCTCCATGTTCTTCGCATGCAACTCATCGGTATCCACGCCTCCCGCGGTGACTTCGGCTTTCTCGAAGCCCTCGGTGCCCAATGGCGAAACTTCCCACGAATGAATCTTCTTCTCAAAATCAGCGAGACCCGCATTCGTCCAGGCCGTTGGCGCATGCAACTCGACCCAGCGTGCTGCGAGCCTTGTCGGAAGAATCCCCTGCAGAGCCGACTTCAACGCTGCCGGAGTGCGGGGCGTCTTGGGATCGCGCAACGCCGTCGTCACGTCGAGCCCCGGCGCGAGATCGATCACCACGGGACGCGGCTTCTTCCAATACGACGAAGCCTGAAGAATCGCCGGACCACTCAACCCGCGATGCGTGATCAGCATCTTCTCGCGAAACGCATGCCCATTCGCGGACGCGACTACCTCCGCAGAAACCCCCGCCAGATCGCAGTAGCGCTTGCGATCCTCTGCGTCGAAGGTCAGCGGCACCAATCCCGGCCGCGGCGGCTGAATCTTGAGGGCGAACTTCTTCGCTAGGTCATATCCGAACGATGTCGCGCCGATTTTCGGGATCGAAAGGCCGCCGGTGGCCACGACCAGGACTCGCGCGCGAAACTCTGCATTTTCCGCCCGCACGATGAATTCCGTGGTTCGAGTCACTTCCTGAATTGCCGTTTTGAGGAGGATCTGCACCCCTACAGCGCGACATTCACTCTCGAGCATGTCAACGATCTGCTGCGCCGACCCGTCACAAAATAACTGGCCCAGAGTTTTTTCGTGATAGGCGATGCGATGCTTTTCGACCAGCGCGATGAAATCGGCAGGCGTATAACGCGCCAGCAGCGACTTGGCGAAATGATGATTATTAGAAAGAAAATTCTCCGCCCGGCAATGGAGGTTCGTGAAGTTGCAACGCCCGCCGCCGGAAATCAGAATCTTCTTGCCGGGACGATCGGCCCGTTCGAGCACAGCCACACGCCGCCCGCCCTTCCCGGCCTCGATGGCACACATCAAACCCGCTGCGCCCGCGCCGAGAATCAGAGCATCGAAGTTGTGCGTAGCGGCCATACTCAGAACCAGATGACGTCATCCTGAGCCCGAAAGGGCGAAGGATCTGGCGCGCAGTGGCAAGACTTTCGCGGCACCAGATCGCGGAAGCAATCACATATAGAACAAGCTCAACCGCGGCAATCCATACTTCTCCAGCAACCGCTTGTTCACATACTGCTTTTGCAACTGGTCAATCTGCGCGCCCGGCATCTTGTTGCGATAAGGAGCCAATTCCCGATCCGCTTGCGCGCGCACCGCGACGATATCCGCATCCGGAGTCGCCGCCAGCAACACGGCAAATAACTTTTCCTCCATCACCGTAAGCCGCCGCTCCAAATCTTCCAGCCGTGACGAGGGATTCGCCTCGACCTCACCGGCCAACTCAGAAAGATGTTTCGCCGTCTCCCGCGCGATTGCCGATCCTGAAATCCCGTGTCCCTCGGGCAGTTTCGCGGCCTCAAGCAAACCAGCATTCTTCCGCAAGAACGCCGCAATCTCAGCAGCCTGGAATCCTCGCTCCGGCTTGCTCTCTCCCTGCGCTACTCCGACTGCCGCTTCTTTCATCTCCTCCGCCGCGGTCAACACCTCCTGCGCGCAGTACGCCAGGCTATTCACCTTCCGCGACTTCGTGGGGCGCTTTTCGTACTTCTCAAATGCCGCATCAATCCCGCGCAACACTGCCGCCAGCGGAATGCCCGCGTCTTTCCAGGTTTCAATCAGCGCCCAATCGAGTGTCGAGAGCAGCAGAATGCCGCCACGGCAACGCTGGAACTGGTCCTCAATTTCGGTGAAGTAATTGAAGTAGTTTTCCACGAAGATCAGCGGGAGGCGCGTGGCTTTCCGCTAGGCCACGGCTTCGAAGGAGAATCGGCTTTGGGAGCCGCGACCTTGGGCTTAAGCGCGGGAGCCTTCACTGCGGCATTGCGCTCCCAGATAATTCGCAGCCCTTCGAGCGTCAGGAATTCGTCGACATGCTTGATGTACTTGGAATTCGGTCCAATGAGCGGAGCGAGGCCTCCGGTCGCGAGAACCTTCGTGTCCTTCCCTAACTCACCGAGCAGTTTCTCCAGAATCCCATCCACCAGACCGAGATATCCATAATAAAGTCCCGACTGCAGGCTGCCGACGGTATTCGTCCCGATGATGCGCGCGGGCTTGCGGATATCCACTCGCGGCAGCCGCGACGTTCGTTCAAACAGGGCTTCCGCGGAAATCCCCACACCAGGACAAATCACGCCGCCCAGATATTCTCCCTTGGAAGACACACAATCGAAAGTCGTCGCCGTACCAAAATCCACGATGATGCATGGCCCGCCATGCTTCTCAAACGCAGCCACCCCATTTACGATGCGATCCGCGCCCACCTCGGCAGGGTTGTCGTACTGCACCGGCATTCCGGTCTTCACCCCGGGCTCAATGAACAATGGCTTGGTATTGAAGTAACGCTCGCACACCTCCCGCAACGTCGAGTCCAGTGGAGGCACCACCGACGAAATCACGATCCCGTGAATTCCTTTTGCTTCCAGATTCGCCATCGCAAACAGATTGCGGAACAGCACGCCGTACTCATCGACGGTGTGCGAAGCATCGGTTCCCACGCGCCAGTTCGCCACCAGCAACTCATAGCGCGGCACTTCGGCTGAAGTAGTCTCCGCCGCAGGCACCTTCGCCACCCGCGCGAAGACCCCCAAAACCGTATTGGTGTTGCCAACATCCAAAACCAGTAGCATGCAGATCCATGTGGGGACGAGCGCCCTCGCCCGTCCGGGGCGCCGCTCCGTTTGCGGCGGCTACCTACTACTTCGCTCTCACAGTCCCGCTCAAAACAGTTCTCATCCCTTGCGCCGTCCTTACCAGCAAAAACCCTCTCGTGTCCAACCCCTCGGTCACACCCTCAAACCCGCCATTCTCCTCAATCCGCACCGGACGCCCCTGCGCCCACGACGAACGCTCCTGAAACCGTTCGAGAATGGAAGCATGCGCTCCCGGCTTCTCCAGGAGATCGCGATACTCGCGGTCGAGCGATTTTAGCAAAGCCGCGCACAACTCCACCCGCGACCACTCGGTGCCGGTGGCCAGACGCAGCGAAGTCGCAGTCTCGCGCAACTCGGCGGGAAAACTCGCCTGGTTCACATTGATTCCCACGCCGACAACGATGTAACGCACGCGAGTCGCTTCGGCATTCATCTCGGTGAGAATCCCGCAGAATTTCTTGCCATCAATCAGCGGGTCGTTCGGCCACTTCAAATCCGGGTCGACACGCGCGTCCACTTCCTGCACCGCCGAATGCACTGCCAACCCTGCTGCCAGCGACAGAATCAAGGCATCCGACGGAGGCAGCGCAGGACGCAGTACCACCGAACAATAAATTCCCGTCGACTGTGGAGACTCCCAGCTATGCGCTCCGCGCCCGCGCCCCGCCGTCTGCTGCTCGGCCAGAAACACGGTGCCTTCGGGCGCGCCAGAAGCCGCAGCTTCCATCGCCACCAGGTTCGTCGAACCTATCTTGTAATAATGGTGGATGTTTTTGCTGAAGATCGTGCGCTTGATAAGCGACGCCAGCATGTCGGGAAGAAGCAAATCAGGAACCGACTTTAGCCGGTACCCGGTCGCGGGATGTCCCGCGATCTCCACACCCAGGTCGCGCAACTGCTGCACCAGCCGCCACACCTCAGACCGGCTTGTCCCAATCTCTTCGGCAATCTTCGTCCCGCTCACCACGACAGTCGCGTGCTGGGTCAGCAACTTTACGATTCGACCCAAACGCACATCGGTCTTTTGCGGCACGTGTGGCGCGGGCACTCCTGCCCGCGTTCGTTTTGGAGCTGCGCTCTTGATGCGGCAATTATAACCAGCAGTCGTCAGTCTTCGGTCGTCAGTCGTCAGGAAAGGCAAAACCCGCCACGGATTTTCGCGGATTTCACGGATAAGTCTTGAAAAATGGACCTCGGATGGAAGGCGGTTTTCATCGCGATCTTTGCGAAACCTTAGCGCCCTTTGTGGTTAAGAGCCTTGAAGGGTTTTTCTAAGAAGAGATCCGTGACAATCCGCGAAAATCCGTGGCGAAAGGGTTTTGGCTGACGACTGAAGACCGACGACTGACGACTGGTTTCTTAATCCGGCATAACCCGCAGACTCATATCGACGGCCTTCGCCGAGTGAGTTAGCGCGCCGACTGAGATGAAGTCCACTCCAGTTTCCGCGTAGCCGCGGATATTGTCGAGTTTGATGCCGCCCGAGCACTCCAGAGGAATGCGCTTCTGCTCGTGCGAGCAGCGCTCCACTGCCTTCTTCACTTCTTCCACCGACATATTGTCCAGCAGAATCGCTTCGGCCCCGTGCGTGAGGGCCTCTTCGAGTTCCGCCATCGTGCGTACTTCAATCTCAATCGGCTGCGATCCCCTGCGGTTGCGGATCGCCCGCTCCAGCGCCGGCACAATCCCTCCCGCCAGCGCGATGTGATTATTCTTGATCAGAATGCCATCCGACAAATCCAGCCGGTGATTCTGTCCACCGCCGCAGCGTACTGCGAACTTGTCAAGCACGCGCAGGCCGGGTACGGTCTTCCGCGTATCAAGCACGCGGGCTTTGGTGCCAGACACGGCCTCGACATACCTTCGCGTTTCTGTGGCAATCCCACTCAGCCGCTGCATGAAATTCAGAATCACTCGCTCGCACGACAGAATCACCCGCGCATTGTGCCGAATCACCGCCACCGACTGTCCCTTATGTAAACGGATACCATCGAAAATCTCAGGATGCGTCGTGACCTCATAGTGCGAAGTCACCGCCCCATCGAGCATCGCGTATACGTCGAGAATGCGCGACACGCAGCCAATTCCTGCGAGGATGCAATCTTCCTTCGCAAGAATCGTCGCTGACGCCCGCTGGTTTGCCTCAATGCAGGCATAGCTGGTGGAATCGTGCGTGGCACGATCTTCGTTCAGCGCGTTCTCGATAATCGCGGTAATCCTTCGGCTATTCCAGTCCATGAACACCTGTCATTGGTCGTTCGTCTTTGGTCGTTGGCTCGCAATTGTTTAGATTTGGCCAACGACCAATGACCAACGACTAACGACTGATTTCTTCCAACTTCCCCTGCGTCTTCTCCCGCAACACAGTCAACTCCCCAGCCCGCTTGCGAATCCCTTCCACCACCTGCGCGGGCGCCTTGGCCAGAAATTGCTCATTCCCCAACTGCCGCTGTCCGTTGGCGATTTCCCTTTCGATCCGGTCCAACTCTTTCTTTAACTTCTCGCACTCCGCCGCCACATCAATCTTTTTCTCATACACCACGCGGACATCGAAGCGCGCCGTATGCCGCGCCCCTGCGGTCAACGAGCGATCCACAAACGTGACTCCATCCACATTCGCCAGCCGCTCGACAGCTCCCTGGTTCCCTTCAATCAGCTTGCGCACCGCGGCATCTTCGCTGAACACCTCGATCGGCACTTTCTCTTTGTGCTCGACCTTCAACTCCGCCCGCAGATTGCGCACGCTGACGATCAGATCCTGCAGGATCGCCATCTCCGTTTCCGCCTGCAAATCAAATTGCTTCTCATCGGCCTGCGGATACGCCGCCAGCGCAATCGACGCCAAGGGCGGTTTTCCATCGTACACCGCGTGCCAGATCTCCTCGGTAATGAACGGCATCACGGGATGCAACATTCGCAGCGCCCCTTCAAACAACGCCACCAGATTGCCGAGAGCGGCCCGCGCCGCCTCTTTGTCATCATTCGTGTCAAACGCCAGCCGCGGCTTCACCAGTTCGATATACCAGTCGCAGAACTCGCCCCAGAAGAAGTCATAGATCGCCCGCGCCGCATCATCGAAGCGATAGGCAGTAAGCGAATCATTGACATCTTTCGCCACCCGATTGAAGCGGGACCAGATCCACCGATCTTCCAAAGCTTGTGTGGCGCGGGCATTCCTGCCCGAGTCTCTGCCGAGTTCGTGAAGCCGCCAGACTCCCGCACTCTCCGCCCGGTCCACATTCATGAACATGAACCGCGCCGCATTCCAAATCTTGTTGGCGAATGCCCGATAGCCCTCAGTCCGACTGGGATTGAACGCAATATCCGTCCCCGGCGACGACATCGCCGCCAGCGTGAATCGCGTCGCGTCCGTCCCATACTTCTCGATCACTTCAATGGGATCGAGCACGTTCCCCTTGGTCTTCGACATCTTCTGCCGGTCGGCATCGCGCACCAGGGCGTGAATGTAAACTTCGCGGAACGGCACGCTCTCGCGCCGCGCTTCCTCGCCATTCTTTTCCAGGCCCAACCCTCGCGGACGATGTGGCGGCATCATGAACCAGCATCCCATCATGATCATCCGCGACACCCAGAAAAATAGAATGTCGAACCCGGTAATCAACAACGACGTCGGATAAAACTCCGCCAGATCGCGTGTCCCTTCCGGCCATCCCAAGGTTGTGAACGGCAACAAGGCCGACGAGAACCAGGTATCGAGCACATCCGACTCCTGCTCCAGACGCGCCCCGCCGCACTTCGTGCACTTCGCCGGAGTCTCCCTCGCCACAATCATCTCGCCGCAATCGCCGCACTTCCACGCCGGAATGCGATGTCCCCACCACAACTGTCGCGAGATGCACCAGTCATGGATGTTGTACATCCAGTTCAAATAAATCTGCTTGTAGTTCTCGGGCGTGAAGCGGATGTATCCCTTCTCCACCACCTCGATCGCGCGCTTCGCGAGCGGCTCAATCTTCAGGAACCACTGCAGCGACAGCCGCGGCTCGACAATGCTGTTGCAGCGCTGGCATTTCCCGATCGAGATCGTGTAGTCCTTGATCGCCACCAGGAAGCTCTGCGCCTCAAGATCGGCCACCACGCGCGTACGTGCCTCGAACCGATCGAGTCCTTTGTACGGGCCCGCGTTCTCGTTCATGTGCGCGTGCTCGTCCATCACATCGATCTGCGGCAGGTGGTTGCGTAGCCCTGCGAGAAAATCATTGGGATCGTGCGCCGGTGTCACCTTGACCGCGCCCGTCCCAAACTCTGGATTCGCCAGCTCATCGACGATGATGGGAATCTCGCGGTTGATCAGCGGCACGCGCACTTTTTTCCCGTGCAAGTGCCGGTAGCGATCGTCTTTCTCATTGACCGCGACCGCCGTATCGCCCAGCATCGTCTCGGGACGCGTCGTCGCCACCGTGATGAACTCATCCGTCCCTACCACGGGATAGCGAATCTCATACAGCTTCCCCGCCACCTCTTCGTGCTTCACTTCGAGATCGGAGATTGCGGTCCCGCATCGCGGACACCAATTGACAATGTATTTCCCGCGATAAATCAGCCCCTCTTCATGCAGCCGGACGAACGTCTCGCGCACAGCGTGCGACAAGTCTTCGTCCATGGTGAAGTACTCGCGCTCCCAATCGACGGAGTCGCCGAGTCGCTTCATCTGATCTAAAATCGCGCCGCCATAGTGACGCTTCCACTCCCAAACGCGCTCAATGAAGGCCTCGCGCCCCAGCTTGTGACGGCTCTTGCCTTCGGTCGAAAGCTGGCGCTCGACCATCATCTGCGTCGCAATGCCGGCATGATCGGTGCCGGGCAGCCACAACGTCAGGTCTCCGCGCATGCGATGCCAGCGAATGACAATATCCATTTGCGTCTGGTTCAGCATGTGCCCCATGTGCAACCGTCCGGTCACATTGGGGGGAGGCAAAAGCAAACTGAATTTGGGACGAGGGTCTCCCTCAGGAGGCGTAGGGACGTCGAAAAGCTTCTCGGCGATCCAATACTCGGCCCAGCGCGCCTCAATCGCGCCCGGCTCGTACGATTTGGGAAGTTCGTGCATGGGAAAGAAGCCTTCAGCTGTTAGCTCTTAGCCTTTAGCTCAACCCGGTGCGTTTGGAGCTAAGAGCTAATGGCTAAGAGCTGTCTCTGTAAACCTTTGATCTTACAGGTGATCAGAAAACGTGGTCAAACGAGGCGGACCTCGGGCGTCGGACCTTCGACCTCGGCCAAGACATGCAAAACTGAGAAGTGTTCCACGTGGAACACATCGTCATGGCGGAAGCGTCTAGATAATAACGTAATGACAGTTAAGACTAAGAAACGACAGGAGCTGTGCGGCTCACGAATGGCCTTGTTGGGATTGTTCTTTTAGCCGCTTGGTCACCCGGGCTTCCAGCAGGCGGAAGAACTTTTGGATGTCCGCGAACGTGGTTGTGGGGTCGTTGTTATAGTCCATCAGGCGATGGTTGTAGTTCTTCCGGTTGGGGGCAATGTCATCGATCACGAACCGGGCCTCCTGCATGGCGGCGCCGCGGTGTTCGAAATTTCCGCTGACTTCGGCGGTAGCCTTTTCGAGCGCGCAATAGAGGCTGAAGGTCTTCGCTTCCGTCGGGCAGACGCGCGTATCGGTGCGGTTCCAGTCCGATGGAGCATGCAGGATTTCCCGCGCCCGCTTCACGATCCGCAGGTCGGCTTCGGTCACAGGAGGCCTGGCCTCAGGGTCATCCCCGCCCTTCGCCGCCTGCCCCGCAAGACCCGGCACGGTTACCAGAAAGATCAGAACGACTGCGGCAGGCAGGACCCAATTCTTCTTCATGAACGTCTCCTTTGGGTCAGACGTTCCGCGATGCTATCTCGTTAGCCTGCGAGGGATGGCGGAGACTAAGAAGTGGCGGGCGCTTCACTTCACTGCAGGCGCTCTACAGTAAAATACAGTGAATAGATCCCTCCAAATGTTCCAGACTTCCCGACAGAATATGTCACAGGGGTGCCGCCAACACATTCAACTGTGCTAACGCTTCCTCCGGTTCCACCGAGCCCGTCGTACGCCTTTGGCGGATTTGAAGAGGCGAACAATTGAATTTGCGTATTGCTTTCGACTCCGGCATCATCCGTCCAGCCAAGCTTTACGCCCCACAAGCTGCCACTGTCTCCGTGCTGCGCCATCGTCATGTAGGTGCTGATTCTGTAGAGCCCGGTTACCCTAGGTGTGAAAAGCGTGGTTTCTGGGATCGCCGCTGTCTGACCGGTGAGCGCAAGGTTTGCGACGATGACGGGGTGACTGTAGCTATTGGACGCCGCCCCCAGCGAGCGTTGGACGCCCAGCGTAACCAAGGCAACGAACACGAAAGCGATAATCCAGCCGATAATCTTCCGCATAGCATCCTCTCTCTTAAAACGCGGACGGATGTTAGCACACGGGAAATGCGGGACCGAGGGTAATGCGGGCGTTGCCGGCATTCGCGTACCACTCGCCTTGTTCAAGAATTGGGGAATGTCCTGTCTGTCCCTACATGTCCGATCCCAGTTGCGTATGGAGTGTTTCCACTCACATTTCATTTCATCTCGATGGATAATGGTTCGATCCCACCATAGGCACCGCCGGTACGGGTTACCCTGAATTCCACGGATACCGTTCTCGTCATGACCTCCTCGCTCGGTTCGGTCCGCCACGCTAAAAAGGCATTCTCCTCGGGCTCGACGGCCCCACTCAGTTTGATCTTTTTTTGAGGGCCCATACGCCGAAAAATTCCAGGCTCAGCAACAACCCTAATTTCAACGTCGAAGTCGGCTGAAATCGACGCAGTGCCATCTTTAGCCTCTTCTAAAGGGGTGCGCACATCCCGCACCCCAAGCACTTTGATTGCACGGACCTCCAGGATGCGGTCCCCGAACACATACTCCGGGATCTCTAAGTTGTCCGATATGAACCGTTCAATACGAGGGATATCTTTCTCGATTACCTCTTTGGCTTGTGCTTCGTCGGCCCTTATCGCGGCGACCTTTGCTCTCGCCCTCTGTTCTAGGTACTCTTCGAGTGCTGGTTTGAAGATAGCGTCTACGCTCGCGTAAAGAAGTAGCGAGGTTTCCTTCTGGCTGGCCAGGATCTGCAATGTTCTTTCTTCAAGAGCACCGTCCCGCGTAATGAGCGCTCCAACTTTCTCTCCAGAGGCCGCTAGGTGGTCGACAGCGGCGAGGCAAATTACAGCGTCTTGAAAGCCACACCCCTTCTTGCCAAATGGCTTCTCGTGCCGGATCGCCATATCAAACAACTCGGCCGTGTCTCGCGGTTTCACGGTAGCCCGCTCCATGCGGAGTCCCTTTACCAGATGATTCACTAGTCCCCGGTAGGACTCTCGTACCTCGTTCGCGGTCGGCGTATGTATTCGAACATCGAGACTGACATTGCGCACAACTCGACCGAGTCTGTCCACCTTTGCGTTTGCCTCTCCGACTTTCTCCTCAAATTCACGCATGTAGTGTGCTTCGAGTTCTTTCTCCACAGAATCAAGCAGCACGAAGCGCACTTTCAATTCAGACGAGATGCTCAGTAGGTTCCCCAACGCCGTGGACGGATCAGGCCAGCCTTCTTTTATCAAGCAATTGCTGTCCGGATAGATGATCGAGTACTTAGGCATGACGCACCAAGACCGATCATAATACTGCGCGCTCTACATCTTGCAATTTTCAACGAACTGCTGGCCTACCATTCTTCTCGCCCCTCTCCTTACCTCGGTAACTTTAGCCTCCTCCTTCTTCGTGCCAAGATCAGGCTGGCGATTGAGGAGAATTTTTATGCGATGGGTGCTGTCCGTGGTGGCGGCTGTGATTTTGTCGGGGGCTGCGGCTTGGGCTGGGCAGGATGCTGCGCAGACTCCGCGGCAGGCTTTGATGGAGATGTTTTTCAGCAAAGAGCCGGGCACCTTCATGAAGCATTTACCGGCGGTGACGCGCGCGGCGATGGAGAAATCGGGCGCGCAGTCGAACCTGCAGCCGTATGCGATGTTCACCAGCCAGTTGCAGGCGCAAGGCAAGAGTTTCCAGACGTTCGAGACCGGTCCGGTGCTGCTGACGACGCAAGATGCCAAGACCGGACAGAAATTCGAAGTGATCGTCGAGAACGACTCAGCGCGCGGCGATCGGGATGAGATTGAACTTTCTTTCCGCACTTATAAAGAAAACATTGCGCAGAAGAGTCCGTTCCTGCCCCGGCTGATCTGTTCCATGAAGATGGAAGCCGGGCACTGGACGTTGAATGAGATTGCGTTCAGCTTGCGCGTGCCGCTGGACGATCCCGAGCTTTGGAAAGATCTGAAAGATCGCATGCAGCCACACACGGCCAGTGTGACTCCGCAGATTCAGATGCAGTCGCAGGGGCAGACTCTGGCGAGCACTTCTAACGACAGCATTGCGCTGGCCGCGGTGCGCAAGATACTGGCGGCGGAGACGACTTACGCGTCCACTTACTCGTCGGTGGGATACACCTGCGCGCTATCGGATCTCGATGGCTTCGGCGCGGCCGAGGCTAATGAACATCAGGCCATGCTGATCGGCAGCAGCCTCGCCAGTGGCAAGCATATGGGATACACGTTCTCGTTAACGGGATGCGTCGGCGCTCCGGCAGCCCATTTTCGTCTGACCGCGACCCCGATCGGAGAGAGTTACGGCCGGCGAGCATTTTGCAGCGATGAGTCGGGAACGGTGCGCGCGTCCGCTGATGGAAACCCCGCTACTTGCGCCAGTAGCGGGACTCCGGTTCAATAGGTTCGCGGTTGATCACAGCAAAAGAATGTTTCCGATGAGAGTGATCAGGAGGATGGCTCCAAGCAAGAGGATTGCGATGGCCATCTGGAAGTTAGGATTACTGACAATACTTTCTTTTCTGCCCATCCGTTTCAGTGTCCGCGAATACTGAATGATCATGACAAACAGGGGAATGACTCCCACCAGCAGCATGAAGCCCCCGAGGTTCCGTGGCGTCTGCTGGCGCATGATGGCTTTCATGGGAGAGTTCTGTTGCAAATACTTCAGGATATTGAATATGGTGAACCCGAAGCCAATGAGGGCCATGGATGTGCGCACTCCGGCCAGCATGGTCCGGTCGGCCGCCATGACTGTCCGCTCAATGGCAAGCTTGTCAGACAGTTTGAGCTCTTGCTCAAAGTCGCTTTCTTCCGCTCTTATGCTTCGTGCCTGATTTTCTTCGTTATCCGGCATTTCGCTCTCTCCCCGTCTTCATCTTCCAGCTGCGCGCGGAAGAAGGCCCGCGTTTTGTCCTGAGAAGACGGCTATGCGTTGTTGGCTAAGGAACGTGCGTCTTCGCTGGTCATTCCGCTTTTGCGGCGTCGGGGGATGGCGGCATCTTCGATCAGACATACCTGTCCGAACGAGTCTATGAACGGGGTCGGGATTGCATAACTGTCAGCTTTGACAGTCCTCAGCCCAATCGAGACCTCGTATGATTCATAACTTGCTAGCCAGTAGGGAGACGAGTGCACCCATGGCCCGCGCAGTGCTGCAGACGCCACGGTCCCGCCGCCCATCAACAAGATCCCGGCCTTCGAAGCGCACCGCTGGCGATCCAAGGTCCAACCAACACGAAGCGCCATCGAATATATCGCGAAATACCAAAAGGAGAGTTTCATGCCCACAAGAGCGACCGTCAGGAAGATGGAGCAGTTTGGCAAGCGCTGGATCGTGATTGCTGCCGTGTTGGTGGCCAGTAGTCTGCCGCTGATCGCGCAGAACGCTGAACTGCAGCAGAAGATGGCATCCGTAAAGCAGGCTGCCGCAGAAAACAAGCAGAGGCTGAGGCAGTATCAGTGGACGGAAACTACGCAACTCACTCTGAAGGGAGATGACAAGCCCCCTTCCCAAAACCTGTGCCAGTACTCCTCCGACGGGCAAGTGATTAAGACTCCGATCGGCGCTCCTCCCCCACCGCCGAGCGGCGGCAGGCTTAAGCAAAGAATGATCGCCAAGAAGAAAGAGGAGATCAAGGACTACATGGGGGATGTGAAGGGCTTAATCGGCATGTACGTGCCGCCCGACCCCGAGAAAATGCAACAGGCCTACGCGGCTGGCAAATTCTCTATAAATCCCGTTGGGGGGTTGCTGAATTTCATCTTTAAGGATTACGCTCAACCGGGCGATCAGATGACCATTTCGTTTGATCCTGGGCAGAAGAAGATCCTCTCCTTGACCGTGAACACCTACATGGGCGAAGAGAAGGATGTGGTGACGTTGCAGGTTCACATGGCCAGCCTACCGGACGGCACCAACTATGCGGGGCAGACCATTCTGAACGCAACCGCCAAACAGCTGGTGGTAACCACGACGAACTCCAATTACCAAAAACTCGGAGGGTAGCAACGAAAATCGGCGTGAGCGCCTTCCCTGAGACGGCCAGTGAATACCGAAATATTTGTTGAGGAGATGACATGAAAAAGTTTTGGTTGGGATTCATTCTGAGTGCCGTAATTGCGGTGCCCGCTTTTGGGCAAAAGAAAGAACAGGATCGAGTCGAGAATGCCGGGAAAGTGATGAAAGAAATTCTGGACATCCCCGACGATATTCCGCCCGACGTGCTCGATAAAGCGGACTGCGTTGTGGTTCTGCCCTCCGTGGTCAAGTTCGCCATCGGAATTGGCGGAAGCTACGGCCGCGGCGTGATGACCTGCCGTAGCGGCAAAGAGTTTCAAGGCCGTTGGAGCGCTCCGACGATGATGGCGCTTGAGGGTGGCAGCGTTGGTTTGCAGTTGGGGGGACAGGCGACGGACTTTGTACTGCTGTTGATGAGCCCTCGATCCGCCGAGAACATCCTCACCAGCAAGGTCAAACTGGGAGGGGATGCCTCGGCTGCTGCAGGTCCAGTGGGACGAAACGCGTCGGCCGAAACCGACATCACCCTGCGGGCCGAGATCCTTTCCTATTCTCGCGCTCGGGGGCTGTTCGCGGGAATCTCTCTCGCCGGCTCAACCCTTCGTCCGGATAACGACGCCAACAAAAACCTGTACGGAAAAGAGGTGAACGCAAAGGAGGTCGTTTTTAACGGCGTGGTGCCGGCGCCTCCGTCCGCAAAGTTGTTGCTGACTACGCTCGACAAAAAGTCGCCTAAGAATAAATCGAAGAAATAGTCGAGCCGCGATCGCAGTAGGTTGAGAGGACGAGCCCCATGAGGCGGAATTGTCGAAACATACTGCTCGTGATTTTCACGGCCGTTCTAAGTGGCGTGGCTTTCGGACAGACAAAACAACAACAAAACGTTGTGGTCAACGGCCAGAGCGGGCAAGCCGAAGTAATCAACCAGAATGGCCGGTTGTTCGTGGACATGTTGGCCGTGGCGAGCATCGGCAGGGGTTCGGTGAGTTTCAGCGCTGCAGGAATCGTTCTGACGCTTCCCGCGGCGGCGAGCGGCACTCAGACCCCTGCTGCGCCTCCACCCCCAGTGAATAGTTCCGCACTGTCACGGGAATTTATGAAGGCGGGCATCGAAGAAATCGCGAGCCTCAGGGAGTGGGCGACAACCCTCGGGTCGGCCATTCGCGGCGGGTACGGTGTCACCGACGCCTGGGTCAACGGATATCGCGATCAAGCGTCGCAGAGTCTGCAGTTGGCGGATGCAGCGGCTTCGAGCGACGGCGATCGCAATGCGGCCCAGGTGCTGCACAGCGCGTTTGACCTGGTTCAGCAGTGGAGCGACAAGATGGTGGCCGCGAAGAAATCGATGGACACCGCTAAATACACGACTTCCCCAAACGCTTTGCGCGAAGATCCGCTGTCGCAGAGGATCATCGCCTGCGGACACTTTCTCACCCAGATGCTAGGGAGCGCCACGTTTCAGGACGACGCTTCGTGTCACTGAGAGGCCGGACTCTCTGCGGCTTACGATGACCGCTAGACGAACGACCACCCACAACTATCCCGCCTGTGAATGTCGGGCAATCGATTCCGCGTGTCCCGCCTTTTTAGGATAAGGACAAAGGTCTTAGGTCTAAAGTCCAGAGCCCATAGTCCCGAAGACCAGCACAAATCTTTACATACTACCGATTGTAGTTGGACCCGAATTGTGAGTATCATGCTGCGCTTACTTGTGATCGCTTTTTGCTCATCGGTTCGCTGGCGAGCGCTCCCCCATCCCGTCGGCAGTTTTTACAATTTTTTGTCGACCGCGCGCGGGAAACGAGGTGAGGTATTGTGCGCTCGGTAATTTTGAGAGGGAAGTAAACTCCGGATTTTTTGAATTCTTTCTTTCGTGGGCTGGTTCACTCGCGTCGTTTCGTTGGATCGAGCATGTCCCCATCAGAGGGCTCCCTTGATCTTGTTCCTCTGCCAGGAACGAAATGGCTGAAGAAAATTTGGAGTGACCAACCCGACACTCAACGGAGCTCGCCAACAACGGACCGCCTCTTGAGACCCATGACGAAGCACAGCGCCCGGCAGGAACTGCGTGCTTTTGAAGTTCAAAAGGGCGGAACTTTTCTCGTCCCATTCGGGCTTCGGCCCTCAAACCCGCCTTACGGGAGATCCTGATGATTCGAAGATTTAGTCTGTCGCTACTCGCGTTGCTGACACTGCTCTCGATGATGTCGATTGCCGGTGCGGCTCAATCCCAATCCTTGATGACGCGTCACACACGTGACGCAGTGATGAACGGGCAGGCCGCTCTGGTGAGCCGCGTCCCCGGTAATCAATCGATGGAGCTGACGTTTCAATTGCCCCTCCGCAACGAGGCTGCTCTGCGGCAATTTTTGCAGGACGTCAACGATCCAACCAATCCGAACTATCGTCACTTCCTGACGGTGGACGAATTTACCCGCATGTATGGTCCCAGCGAAAACGACTACGCGAAACTGACCCAGTGGGCGGAGTCGAACAATTTCAAAGTGACCTTGACCTCGCGCAACAACATGATCCTGCAGGCCACCGGATCGGCTGCCGACGTCGAGCGCGCTTTGCACGTAACCATGAACCTCTACAAGCATCCGACCGAGAACCGAACGTTCTTCGCACCCGATCGCGAGCCCAAGACCGATACACCGATGCAGCTGTTTGCCATCGGCGGTTTGGACACCTTCTCGACGCCTCACACCGCCCTGGTAAAGCGTGATGAGACCGCCGACAGATTCCGCGGCAACGCCACCACGGGGTCGTGCCCTTCGGCATCTTTCTGCGGTAGCGATATGCGCGCGGCGTACTACGGTGGAACGGCGCTTGACGGAACGGGTCAGAGCGTGGGGCTTTTCGAATTTCAGGGCACCAATCTGGCCGACGTGACCCTTTACTATAAGAATGCCGGGCAGACCAACAACGTGCCGATCAATCTGATCTCAGTGGACGGTGCGAGCACGATGTGCCCCCCGACTAGCTGTGACGATACCGAGCCTACGCTTGACATCACGCAGGCGCTGGGAATGGCTCCCCATCTCAATGCTGTGAACATGTACATCGGAAAAGCCACGAATACCATACTGGATGACAAAGGCATCCTGAACGGCATGGCGACCCATAGCCCGCTCGACTCCGCGATAGGTTGCTCGTGGTTGTGGACGCCTGCGGACAACACCACAGACGATCCCATCTTCATGGAGTTCGCTGCTCAGGGCCAGAACTTCTTCACCGCCGCGGGCGACAACGCAAGGTGGCCGGGAGCTGGGTTCTACTGGCCATCCGACGATCCGTTCATCGTCTCTGTGGGTGGCACCGATCTGACCACCACTGGAGCGGGCGGGGCGTGGAAGTCGGAAACCGGCTGGGTGGATAGCGGCGGCGGAATCTCGCCGGATAATTTCGCCATCCCCTCGTGGCAGACAGCGGCCGCTGCTGGCTGCACGAGCTGCTCGAAGACCGTTCGTAATGGCCCGGATGTTGCGGCGAATGCGAACTTTACCTTCTACGTCTGCGCGAATGGGAGTTGCTCGGCTAACTTGTTCGGTGGGACCAGCTTCGCCGCTCCCATGTGGGCGGGCTATCTGGCTCTCGCAAACCAGCAGGCGGTCCAGAACGGGCAGCCGACGCTGGGCTTCATCAACCCCTCGGTGTACACCATCGGCGGGGGTAGCTCCTACAACTCGAACTTCCACGACATCACCAGTGGGAGCAACGGCTGGTTGGCCACGAAAGGCTATGATCTGGTCACCGGATGGGGCAGCCCGAATGGAGCGACGCTCATCAACTCGCTAACTGGTGGAGGCGGTACCGGGACCTTCTCCATTAGCGCCAATCCGAACACGCTCACGATTACTCGCGGCAGCTCTGGAACGTCCACTATCACCACCACCGCAATGAACGGCTTCAATTCATCCATTGCGTTGGGTGCCAACCTGGCCGCCGCGAAGTTCAACCCGAAAACCATTCCGGCACCGGGAACAGGAACTTCCACCATGACCCTTACTGTGGGAGCGAACGTAAAGACTGGAACCCACACGTTGACCGTAACTGGCAAGGGCGGTGGAGTCACTCAAACCACGACTATCACCGTTACCGTGCAGTAAGCATTTGCTAGCACAAGCCCGGACCGCAAGGTCCGGGCTTTTTTGCCTGTGAGAGTGTGGCGCGGGCGCCCCCGCCCGCGTGCCTGCGCCTAGACCAAACCGTGCCCAAGCGAATCGACGGCGCTAGAACAACGAGAGCGGCACGGCTGAAGCCGTGCCCTTCCCAGAAACAGTTGTGAGACCAGTCCTCAAATCTGAGGTCTGAAGTCCGAGGTCTGAGGTCCGATCTCTTACTTCTTCAGCTTGCGCTTCAACTCTTCCATCAGTTTGGGTTTGAGTTCGGCGAGCATGTTGTCGACGATGCTCGAGATTTCGCCCGGATCCTGGTCCGGAGTTTCGGCGGGGGCTGCTTCGGCTGCAACTGCTTCAGCGGGTACCGCTTCAGCTTCGATCGCTTCGGGTTGGACTTCAGGGGCAGATTGCTCTTCGTGCCTGGCCTCGGGCTGAGGCTCGGCAACGGATGGCTCCTGGACGGCTTCGGCGGTCGCTACTGCTTCGGCGGCAACCTCTGGAGGGGCTTCCACCGGCATCTCTCTGAATCCGGCTTCGGCGTCTTCGACGTGAGTGGTGGGTTGTTCACCGACGATGGACTCGCGAATCTGACGCCAGTTCGCCCAGGCTGCGGCCAACTCGGCTTCGCGTACTCGCGATCCTTCTTCCGGTTCGGTGGTGCCGGAACTTGCTGCCGATGCCACCGGCTGATTTTCGATGATGGCGTCTGTAGTGGCCGCGCTCGCGGAAGCCGCAGCCGCATACGCCGCTTCTTCCACGACAGGAGCTGCAGTTTCAGTTGCCACTGCTTCGACGGCTGGTTCGGCAGCGGGCTCGGAAGCGGCAGATGTCTCTTCAGGCTTGGTGGGTTCCTCGGCTACGGGCTCCGGGCTGTGTCCGTTACCGTTGCTCGGCATCACGGCTTCCACCGGAGTCGCCAAGGCGGCATCAGCGGCGGCGAAGGCGGCGAAGGCCTTTTCCATCTCATGTTCAAGAAGGGTGGTCGATTCTTCTTCCGCGACCGCAACGGCTTCGGCGGTCCAGCGCGGTCCGGTGAAACTCGCTCCGATGGCAGCGTCGGCCTGGGTTGGAGTCGCAAACTCGGCTCCGGCGGGAGTCAACGAAGCCAATGCTGCCAAAACTTCAGCATCGCTCACGGGACGCTTCTCTTCTATCTCAGGCTTGGCTTCCGCAGCCACAGCTTCGACCACAGGCACAACCTCTGCGACGACTTCTACCGGGGCCACCGGCTCAGGCGTCGCCTCGACAACCGGCTCGGGTGTTGCTTCAGGCTCTGCAGCCTGCACTTCGAACTCGGATTTGGCCGGGCGCGTCTCTTCCTCTTCGTGAGCGGACGCAAAGGTTGCTGCGGGAACTTCTTCGGAAACGCTTTCCGGCGCGACCGCTTCCGTGACCGACGCAGACGTTTCCGCCACGGGCCAGGCTTTGGTTTCTTCGACGGGAGGCGCGGGAGTTTCTATTTCCGCGCTCTTGCCATTGATCTTTGCCGCCGCGGCCGCAATCGCCGCAATCTCTTCGGGCTTGATGTCTTGCGGCAAGCCCGCGGGCATCGGGCGCTCGAACCCTTTCTTGGGCTCTGCCGGACGGAATTCTTCTTCCCGCACCACGCTGCGAAATCCCTTCGCGGTTACAGTCTCGGGCTCCGGTTCTACATCCTTGTCCTTTTTCTTCTTACCGCCGGGAATGATCAGGCGGTCTTTCCATCCCGTCTCCTGATCGCCGAAGTCATTCTCCGAGCCACTGTGCTCCACAGCAGCCATGGCCTTGGCGAAACGCCCTTGCTTGTAGGGCTCAGGGCCGGGAACAATCTTGTCTTCCAGCTTAGTCAGAGCGGTCAGCAGTTCGCTGGCTTCGAAAGGCTTGACGATGTAAGCGTCGGCACGCACGCGCCGCGCTTCTTCCGGTTTGAATGGTTCGAGTTTGCCAACGGTCAGCAGGACAGGGATGCGCGCGGTGTCTTTGTTTTCCTTCAGCCGGGAACAGACTTCCAGGCCGCCGTAGCCGGGCATGTAAACATCAAGAATGATGAGGTCGGGTCTCTGCTCGGCAATGCGTTTGAGGGCCGCGGAACCGTTGTTAACGGTCGTGACCTCATAGCCGGCATCATGGAGAATTCTCCGCCCCATGTTTTGAGCGGTCACACTGTCGTCGGCCAGAAGTATTCTGCGCGCCAAGCGGTGTCCTTTGGTCAGGGGGAGATAGCGCGAAGTTAAATTGTCCGGCAGCCTAAGTCAATGGAAAGAGAGAGGTAAGCAGGTTACGAGCGGTCAGCGCCAGTCGGGTAACGCGGAGTAATCAGCGCCACCGCTTGCAACAGTTGGACTTGCACGACGGAAAATTTCCGTTCAGCGAAAGGACTTCTGCTGAAGTCGGGCTCGGTGCGGTCCGGAAGGAATGCGCTGGGCTTGGCGAAATTGGGCAAATCCGGTAGAATATATGTTTTGCCCGTCAAGTTCTATTCTCTTCTGGAGTGGTCATGGCACAAGTTTGTGAAATCTGCGGCAAGAAGCCGCTGACCGGAAACACCATCAGTCACGCGCACAACGTGAGCCGCCGGCGCTGGAACGTCAATCTGCGCCCGGTACACGCGAAGGTCAAGGGGCAAGGCAAACGCATCCGCGTCTGCACCAACTGCCTGCGCAGCGGCAAAGTCGTCAAAGCATAAACATTTACGATTTTCGAAGTACGATCGACGAAGTCGCAGGTCCTACTTCGTCAATCGTAAATCGCCCTTCGTACTTCTCTATTTAATTCCCATCACTTCGACGTCGAAGATCAGCGTGGCGGACGGTGGGATCACCGGCGGGCGTCCTTGCACACCATAGGCCAGATCGAAGGGAATGCGGAGCTGACGTTTGCCGCCAACCTTCATGCCCATAAGGCCTTCATTCCATCCTTTGATGACGGGGGCGTGTCCAACGTTCTCGACGGTGAAGGGCTGGCCGCGGTCGACCGAGCTGTCGAATTTCTTGCCGCTGGTGAGCCATCCTGTGTAGTGCACCACGACGTTGTCGCCTTCCTTCACCGTAGCGCCGTCGCCGACTTTGATGTCCCAGTATTCGAGGCCATCGGCAGTCTTGGTCGGCGCGCCGGTCACCTTGGTGGGCGAAGTAGTGTCAGTGTGCTTGGTTTGCGCGAACAGCGCTGGAAGCGCCATCGCGAGTAGGGCGAGAGAGAGAGCAGTTTTCAGCATCAGGTCTCCTGAAAGAGAGATTTTCGATTGCTGATTGTTGATTTTAGATTGGGTTGGGAGAAAATGAAAATTGGGGCTCGGATGAGAATCCCCTTCTGAGCCGTCGCTAGTGAGTGGAGGCACGGGGTCCTTCGACTCCGCCCGATTTCGCTTCGCGAATCGGGCTGCGCTTAGGATGACAAAATTTGTTGGACTTCAAACTAACGCGATGACGTCGATTTCTACCAGGACATCTTTTGGCAGGCGCGCGACTTCTACCGTGGAGCGAGCGGGTGGGGCCGAGGTGAAGTGGCGTCCATAGACCTCGTTCATGGCGGCGAAGTCGTTCATGTTTTTCAAGAAGACGGTGGATTTCACGACCTTATCGAGGCTGCTGCCCGCGGCCTTCAGGATGCCCGCAAGATTCTTCAGCACGCGGTCAGTCTGGAAGGCAGCATCGCCCGTGACCAGCGTGTTGGTGACGGGATCGAGAGCGACCTGTCCCGAGACAAATACGAATCCATTGGCTTTAATGGCTTGGGAATAAGGGCCGATGGCTTGTGGGCCGTCGTGTGTCGAGATTACTTCGCGCATAGTCTCTCCGTGAGTAACGGACGATCCTACCGCAAGAGGCCCTTCCGTGGCACGCGCTACTTCCGGCGCATGCTCTTCTTCAGCAATTTTAGAGCCTGCTTAGGGCCGCGGCGTCCAAGTACCTTGAATTCCTTCCCGCGCTCGCGGTTATAGTTCACGAAGAATTGAGCGATCTCGCTCACCACCTTTTCGTTAAGGTCCTTGAGCCGCATGACATCGGAATGCTCATGGCTGTGCGCTGCGACGGCGATCAGACGATCGTTGCGCGTGGTCTCGCCATCCTGGGTTTGCTCAGCTTCGATTACCCCGATCAAACGGCTTGGCACGACGCAGCCGGTAAGGGTGGGTTCGTCCATAAGAACAAGAATGTCTTCAGGATCGCCATCGGCGGCGCGGGTGCGGGGGACGAAACCGAAGGCATGAGGGAAGACCATCCCTTGGGGCAGTAGGCCGGAGAGTGCGAAAGTGCCGATCTCTTCATCAAACTTGAACTTGTTGCGGCTGCCCATGGGAGTTTCGATGACTGCATTCACCAGGCTCTTGTCCTGGCGGTTGAATGGCTGCAGCCTAACGGGATTTGGTAAGAATGGTTTTTTCATGAGCGTCTACCATGAGTTTTCAAAGGATGAAGACCTTTTCTGCGATTGCGAGAGGAAAACCGCACGTGCCAGCGTGCATGCTGCTCGCGCAGCAGCCACATCACAAATGCGACGGTGGCCCACACCAGAGTGGCAACGAAAATTATCCATGCCGCTGGATATTTTGGCAGCAATAGCCATGCGGTTAAGGCGAAAGCGATCAACCCGATGCTTCCTAGAAACGCCCCGAAAGCATCAACGCCGGCGGCCGCGCGCGCGAGACGCTTGCCAGACACGCCCTTTTCCGCTTTGCGCTCGGATTGATGTTTCTCGATCAAGGTTGCGCTAGCGGGAAAGATGGCTGGAAATGCCAGGAACAGTCCGCCAAGCGCAGGTCCCCAAGCACGAGAAATCAGCGAGGCGACAACTGTAATGCATCCTCCGCAGATGAACCGCAAGGCAATTTCGTTCCAGCGGGTTTCGTTCAAGGCCGACAGGTCTGCTCTGATTCTCATGACAGCAATTTACCGGCGAAGTAGAGAGTGAAGGCCACCCCGAACCAGACAGGCATCATGGCTAAAGCGATGGCCAAAGCGGAACGCTTTCGTCGCATCAGCATTCGCGAACATAAAAATGCGTAGACCGAAAACGCCGCTGCCCCCGCGACCATGGAGCGCGCCTCGGTCGCGGCAAAGATTGTGCCGTCCTTCCACACGGCTATTCCGAGACTAGCTAGCGCCACCGACGGTGCTGCACCGAACAGTCCGGCGAAGCTTTTCGGCTGAAAGATGTCTGCAATCTCGGCGAACAGGCAGACAACCAGTCCACCAATCAAGAATTTAAGTATCAGAATCGGCGTGTTTGATCTCCGCTTGAAACATGCCTTTAACAATGGGGAGTAGATGAGCGGAGAAAATCTGCGGTTGCTTTGAAGGGCCGCTAGATTTTTTGTAAACGCTGCACGTCGTGGACGCCGGGAATCTTTCTGCACACCCTGGATAATGTTTTCCAGATGCTTCAGGTCGGCGATGTCGAGGATGATGTCGATGTTGGCTTGTCCGTTGGATGTGCGGGCATCGATGTTGCGGATGTTGGTTTTGCTATCGCTGATGACGGCGGTGATTTGCTTCAACATGCCGAAACGGTCGTCACAGAAGACTGTAAGCTTCACGGGGTAGGCGCTGGGGGCGCCTTCGTCGCGGGCCCACTCCACATCGATTCGGCGCTCCGGCTCGTACATCAGGTTGACGACGTTGGGACAATTTATGGCATGGACGGCGACGCCTTTGCCGCGAGTGACATATCCAACGACTGATTCTCCACGAATGGGGTTACAACAGCGGGCGCGGTAAACAAGAAGATCTCCCTGGCCTTTGACGCGGATAGCGTCGTTGCCATGGTCTCCGCCAAAAACGCGACGAACCACGCTGGCGATGCCGGATTTATCGATCTCTGCGTCAGGCGCAGGTTCGGCGTTGCTCCCAGGGACCAATTTCGCCAGAATTTGACGCGCGGAATATTTGCCGTATCCGATACCCGCCATCAGATCGTCAACTTTGCCAAGGCCGTAATCGGAGGCGGCGCGGAGCATGGCCTCGTCTTTAATTTCTTTGAGAGAGATGCGGTATTTGCGCGCTTCTTTTTCGATGAGCTTGCGGCCGATCTCGACGGCACGCTCGCGCTGGTGCACGTTCAGCCAGTGCTTGATCTTGTTGCGCGCGCGGGAGGACTTGGCGAACGAAAGCCAGTCGCGGCTGGGCTTGTGGCCGGGCTGGGTCACGATTTCGACAATGTCTCCGCTATGCAGTTTGTGCCGCAGCGGAACCATGCGTCCATTGACCTTGGCGCCGGTGCAACTGTGTCCCACCTCGGTGTGGACGGAGTAGGCGAAGTCGACGGGCGAAGAGTCGCGGGGCAGAACCACGACTTTCCCTTTCGGCGTGAAGGTGTAGACCTCTTCGGGATAGAGATCGATCTTCAGCGTGGAAAGAAACTCGTTGGGATCGGAAACATCCCGCTGCCATTCGACCACCTGACGTAGCCAGGCAAGACGCTGTTCGTCCTGGGCTGAGACCGGACCATCCTTGTACTTCCAGTGAGCGGCGATGCCTTCTTCCGCCATCTTGTGCATCTCTTCGGTGCGAATCTGCACTTCGAAGGGTGTGCCGTCTTCGGTGATCACCGAGGTATGCAGGGACTGGTAGAAATTCGGCCGCGGCATGGCGATGAAGTCTTTGATGCGTCCGGGGACAGGACGCCAGACGTTGTGGATGATGCCCAGCACTGCGTAGCAGTCCTGTAACGAATTAGTGATTACGCGCATGGCAGTCAGGTCATAGACTTGGTCGACGCTGATGCGCTGGCGAACCAGCTTCTTGTGGATGCTGTAGAGGCGCTTGATCCGGCTCTCGACGCGCGCTGTGATGCCGGCTTCTTTGAGTTTGTCTTTGACGACGCTTTCGACTTTGGCGAGGAATGCTTCTCCCGCTTTGCGGCGGGCTTCGACGGCGTCGTGCACCTGCTGGTAGCTGATGGGATCGACGTAGCGGAAGCCAAGGTCTTCGAGTTCGCCGCGGATCTTGCCCATGCCCAGGCGATGCGCAATGGGCGCATAGATATCGAGCGTCTCTTGGGCAATTTTCTGCTGCCGTTCGGGCTGCAGATGCTCAAGCGTGCGCATGTTGTGGAGGCGGTCGGCCAGCTTGATGAGGACGACGCGAATGTCGTCAACCATGGCCAGCATCATCTTGCGCAGATTTTCGGCTTGCTGCTCTTCGCGCGTCGCAAAATCGATGGCGCTGATCTTGGTAACGCCTTCGACGATGTGGGCGACCTGCTCGCCGAACTCCTTACGGATGTCAACAATCGTGACAGAAGTATCTTCAACCGAGTCGTGCAGCAGTCCGGCGGCGACGGCGACCGGGTCCATCTTCATTTCGGCGAGAACCAGAGCGACTTCGAGGGGATGGACGAGATAAGGCTCGCCGGAAGCGCGGGTCTGTCCGGCATGATTTTTCTGCGAGTAGTCGTAGGCTTTGCGGATGATGGCGAGATCGTCGCTGGGCCGGTTGGCCCGCATCGTCTTCATCAGCTCACGGAACTTGGTCATCGTGAGCGCGGTGGTCGCGATCTGTTCCCGCAGAGTCGCCATGACGGATTATAGCCTTCGGGAGGTGGAGGAGGAGTGCTCGGAAGCCGGTCCCTTGGGCAGTTTGCCTTGAATTTGATTATAGCGGCTCACCCTTTGTCATTCCGAGTAACGCGAGGAATCTGCATTTCCTGCCGGCAACCGACTGCAGATTCCTCACTTCGTTCGGAATGACAAACGGGAGAGAGTGTGCCGATGTCACGCGGGCGAGGGCGCCCGCGCCACACGGTCGCGTTTATTTCATGCCGCTGAGGATGGACCCTACGATACCTCCGACTACGCCTCCTTCTGTGGCTTGGGCGGATGGCTTGGGCATGTATTCCGCAAGCGCATGAGCGAGTTTGGCGATGGGTAGGGTTTGCAGCCAGACTCTTCCGGGACCGGTCAACGCCGCGAGGAAGATGCCGTCGCCGCCGAAGATCATGTTCTTGATACCAGGGACCGTGGTGATCTGGAATGAGACGCTCGATTGAAATGCGCCGACGTGTCCGGGATGCACGCGCAGAGTTTCTCCCGCCTGCAAATCTTTCACGATGAGTTCACCGGAGAGTTCAAGCCACGCCGTGCCCTGTCCGCTGAGATGTTGCAGCAGGAAGCCATCGCCGCCGAAGATGCCAGCGCCGAGTGATTGCTGGAAGCCGACACTGATCTGGATTTGTGGCGTTGCGCAGAGGAATCCGTGGCGATGAATCATGTACTCGTGGCCAGCGCCGACTTCGACGGGCACGATATGACCGGGAAGCTTGGTCGCGAATGCGATCTCACCGCTGCCGCCAACTGATCGGTATTCCGTCATGAAGAGCGTGCCGCCGCCAGCTACACGCTTGAGCACACCAAACAGTCCTCCACCGCCGCCCAGCTGAGTGTGCGTGGTCATCTGGACGGAACTGCTCATCCAGGAAAGTTCTCCGGCTTCGGAGATGATCGACTCGTTGGGTTCGAGGTTGAACTCCAGAACCGGCATGGTGGTGCCCAGGATGCGACTCTGCATGGATAGCTCCTAAAGGCGCGTTGGACTGCGATTTCAGAGTATATCGTGCGGAACAGGTATTTCGGTTCAACCAGCGGGGTTGAATTTTCCTTAAGGAAAACCGGCAGACGGAACAGAATCGAGACTCACGTTTGTCTGCTACATTAGCTCGCGTAATTCGGCTAGTTTATTTGCGGCGTGTAAGGCAGGATTTATGGCGAACCGGATTCTGGTGAGCGGAGTTTCAGGGCCGATCGGGGCGGCGCTTCTGCCGTCATTGCGTCAGCGTGGATATGAGGTGACGCGGCTGACTCGCAGCAAGATAACTAGCGACGATCAGATCGCATGGGATCCTTCTCAGCCCTTGTCAGCCGACGCGGTGACGGGTTTCGATGCCGTCATTCATCTGGCGGGCGAAAGCATTGTGGGGCGCTGGACCGACGACAAGAAGAAGGAGATTCGCGACAGCCGAGTGCAGGGAACGCGCCATCTGGCGGAGGCTCTAGCGAAGACGGCGCAGAAACCCAAGGTGTTTGTCTCGGGATCGGCGATCGGGTTTTACGGCGATCGCAGAGAAGAAATCCTGCGCGAGGATAGCGCGTCCGGCACCGGATTTCTTCCTGAAGTGTGCCGGGAGTGGGAGGCGGCGGCGCAACCCGCGATTGACGCCGGCATTCGGACCGTGAAGATTCGCACCGGCGTGGTACTCAGCGCGAAGGGCGGGGCGCTGCCTAAGATGCTGACGCCCTTCAAACTCGGGGTGGGCGGAAAGATAGGCGACGGGCGACAGTGGATGAGCTGGATTGATGTGCGCGACCTGGTTGGCGCAATTCATCACATTCTGAAAACCGATTTGCTGCAAGGTCCGGTAAACATGACCGCGCCCAAGGCGGTGACGAATGCAGAGTTCACCAAGACACTGGCGTCGGTATTGCATCGTCCCGCAATCTTTCCCGTCCCAGCATTTGCGGCGCGATTGGCGTTCGGCCAGATGGCCGATGAACTGCTCCTGGCTAGCCAGCGTGTTGAGCCTACCAAGCTGGTGCGCAGCGGATATCCCTTTCTGTACATGGATTTGCGGAAATCACTGACGGATCTTCTCCAGGATTGAAGCACAGGCGCCTGTGATTACGGTCACAGACCGGTGGCCCGTCGCCTGCGAGACTTGAGGCTGGTTTTGTATGAAAAGGGGGCTGGCAGGGGCGATGTTTCTGGTCTTTCTACTGGGTCTGGCGCCTTCGTCGATTGCGATGGGCAAAGCCCCTGGAACCGGTCATGGTCCGCCTCATCCCTGCTGTCCTCGTCTGCATTCGCAGATTCTGCTGCAGTTGCCTCCGGCGACTCAGCCATGCGGAGCGCAGCATCGATGCTGCATTTCCTCCGAGCACTCTGCGACCCTTCCGGTCAATTCACAAGCGCCGCGGAACGATCTGGTGACCGCGACCTCTGCGCATCCTGATGCGCCTTTGGCTCGGACGCGGACAACCTCCCCTTTCGAACCATCAGCTCTTTTGTTTCAATCGCCGCTGAATGTGATCCTCCGTATTTAGAACCCGCCTTTGCGTTGTCTCTTTGACTATTGAAACGGGCTTTGCCCGGCAACGAATGACTCAAGAAACTTCATACGGAGATGCAATCATGAAATCACTCAAGATGTTGGCAATAATTCTGGCCCTGACGGTTCTTCCCTGGGCGCAAACTTCCACTCCAAACAATGCTGATGCAAAGGCTCAAACCACAACCAATACCGATTGCCCCTGCTGCCAGAAGATGGCGGATGCGAAAGATGGGAAGTCTTGTTGCGCGCATCACGACATGGCAGCCAAAGATGGGAAGGCCATGTCCTGCTGCTCGGCGAAAGATGGCAAGTCATGCATGAAGGGCGATAAGAAAGAAATGGCGGCATGCGCGAAGGCGGGTTGCTGTGCGGAAGGAAAAGATTGCTGCAAAAAAGATGGCGACAAGTCGGCGATGGCCTGCTGCAGTGGTGGTCAGTGCGGGATGCATCATGACGCGGAGCCGGATGCGATGAAATAGATTGGAGGGACGAGAAGCCCCGGGCTAAAAGCCGGGGCTTTTATTGCGCGGGGAACTTTGCAGTCGTCCGTGTAAGTGATTACCGGCGCGCTCGCCTAATTTGATTTCGTCGTGCCTGAACCAGATCCCGCGCCATCGCTGCCTTGATGCATGTCATCGATCAGCTTCTGCAGCACTTCGTCGCGCTTCTCGCTGTTCAGTTCTTTCTGCAATTCCTCGAGCGCAAGGGCAACGACGTGGTAGTGATGGGCTCCCGCGTACTTCGGATCAGTGGTGATGTCGAGCCAGACTTTGTGCATCAGTTCCAGATCCTGCGGACGCATGCGGGGAGCATGAGGTCCGAGAGGATACTCGCGTACCGTGCCGTTGGGGGCGTGCACCTCGAGAGTCAGTCTCGGACGCGGTTCAGGCAGGCGCTCCCAGGCGTCTCCGGTCATCTTGGCCTGTTCGTCAGCGTTGAGCTTGTTCGATAATCCACAGACAATCACGCTCGAATCGAGACGCTGTGCGGTCACTACGATAGCTTCGAACACATCTGTGCCCGGAACGACTAGTAGTGAGACAGGCTTACCTTCTTTTTCCGCGACGGCCACTACCGCGGTGAACAGTTCCTGTTCGTAGTGGTCAAAGATCTGATTCGCTTCGAAGACGTCGCTTGCTCCAAAGCTGTGTTCACGGTGATAAAGGCGGGCGCTCATGACGACTACGTCCTGGCGGTTCGTGTCCGTGCGCGCCAGGACGTCGCGCAGGTAGTAAAGATTGCGGGGATCGCGCACGGCCACCAGAATATTGCCCGGGCGCACGCCCATGGCGCCGCTGCCCAGCTCCTGATTGCCGTAAACGCGGAACTGGTCGATGTTCTCAGGCTTGCCGTGGCGCTCTTTGGCGACCCGGTGTTCGGAGTAGGTAAAGATAGCAAAGAAAACCGCACTGAAAATCACTCCGGCAATCGTGGCTTCATGCTTGGTAAAGACATTCACGACGGCAGTCGTGAGGAGCACCGCTGAAATCACCATAAGTCCGAACGGGACTTCCGTCTTGCCAATATGCAGGTTGCCGGGAACTTTCCATTCGCGATGACCGGGTTCAGTAAACCGCAACACCAGCACCGCCAGCGACTTCATGGCGAAGCTCCAGATCACGCCGAAAGCATACAGAGCAGCGAGCTGGTAGACGTTGCCGCGGCTGAGAATGATGGTGACCAGTTGCAGGATAACCACCATGTTGATGATGCGGTAACTGGTTCCGTACTTGTGCTGGGGCTTCTGGAACCAGGAAGTCAGGACTCCGTCTTCCGCCACGCGGTTCAGCACACCATTGGCGCCGACGATGGAGGTATTTTGCGCACCCGCGAGAATCAACACGCCGACCAGCACCACAAACCCGTGAAACAGCAGTTTGAGGGTGGCGGGGCCGACCAAATACATGGTGATGCCGCCGATCAGGTTGGCAAAATAATCGGGGCGCACGCTGTCGGGGATGATCATCACCGCGAAGAACGAAACCAGCGAGGTGAAGAGCAGGCTGTAGATGAAGATGACCAGCCCGGTCTTTTCCAGGTTCTTCAACTTAGGATGCTCGATTTCGCGATTGACCTGGGCGAGCGTTTCCTCGCCGCTCATGGCCAGCACAGAGTGGCCGAAGCCGACGAACACGATGATCCACGTCAGATGGCTGAACCAGGTTCCGTAGAGCCACCCCATCGACTCTTTATCGATCGGGATGACGCCGGGATGAAGCGGGTTGGGCGGAATCTGTATGGGGACCCGGAAGACCGTGATCGTGCACCAGATAATCAGCATCACCACCATCACGGTGGTAATGATCATGATCTGTAATGCTTTCTCGCTTGATTCGTGAATGCCCTGGATGTTCTTCCACCAGAAGTAGGCGACGATGACGAGAGCGAAGGCGGCGGCGAAGTGATCTTCCGAAAAGGCGATGGGGTGATGCGTGTAGCGACCGATGTCTTCGATGAACCCGGCGAGGTATTGTCCGGCAGAGACAGCGCTGATCGGCCCAGTAAGGACGTAGTCGAAAAGCAACGCCGAGACCGAGAACTTGGCCAAGGTGCCGCCCATGGCCTCTTTAACAACGCGGTAGACGCCTCCGCGGACGAACATGCTGCTCGACTCGATGTAGAGCGCCCGCACCGCGTAGCTGAATAGCATGACCGCCAGAATGAACCAGGGCGCGCTCTTCCCGATGACCTTCTCGGCGTCCCCACCCGCGTAATAAGCCGAAGACGCGAGATCCGAGAGAACGATGGCGGCGGCGCGCCAGAAGGAGATGAAAGTCAGCATCACCGTGGTGGCGACGAACACCTTCACTGCCGGCTTAACGGTCTGGGTTGACGTGGACATAATTGCGCCGAGGCCGGCGCAAACTTAGCAATCTAGCATAACAGGCGCAGGCGGAAAGCGGATTTCAGGGTCGATATTTCACCACAGAGAAAACCAAAAGTAGAAAAATCACTTGGCGATGGGAGTTTCTTCATCGCAACCATTGTTCCACCCGGTTTTGGTTTTTGAATGACTTGGTTTTCTCTGTGCCTCTGTGGTGGATTTTTTTACTTGATAATGCCCAATGTCTTGCGCGGCAAGCGCGCTACCTCTTCCTTGGTAATCAGGAAGTTATCCGAAATCAACGATGCCGGATTTCCGGCCAGCCACTTGGAGATTGAGATTTCTTCGAACGTCGGGCTGTTGAACAGCGCGAAAAATTTTGTCGGCTCACTCCCAACCTGCTCCACATAATGTCCGAAACCTTGCTGGATGAATGCAATTTGTCCTGGGCCGAATTCTTCTGTCTTGGCGCGGCCGTGAGCACCGAAGACAGTGACGCGCGAGCGGCCGTTGATGTAGTACTGCCACTCGTCGGCATTGGGATGCCAGTGCATTTCCCGCATCGCGCCGGGTTCAAGATATTGCATCACTGACGTCAGCGTGGTGTTGATGGGAAATTCTTTGGCGGTAACGATCCGCTCCCATCCGCCGGGGAAGGTCAACGGCGGCATTTTCGACAAGCTGAATTTGTGCGAGGTTTGAGGATTCTCCAGGTCGCCGGAAATATTGCCTTCCAGTGGATTCTCTGGAATCTTCCCGGGAAGGATGTACAGCTCCTTCTTTGGTAAATTGGCAACCGTAGCGGGATCGAGATTCAGATTGCGGGCTACGAGATGCGGAGGCGTGCGTGCCACCCAGTCGGTGATGCTAAAGGTTCCAAACTCGGAGAAATGTCCATCGTCGAAGCCCAGCACAAAATGCGCGTCCCGGTTGCTGACGTTTTGCAGCAGGTGCCCGTGGCCCTTGGGGAAATACCAGATGTCCCCGGGCTCAAACAGATCGGTGGAGGACTCGCCGCACGGAGTGATCACGGTAGTGCGCACCGTACCTTCGAGAACCACGGCCCATTCGGCGGCGATGGCGTGCCAGTGCAGTTCGCGGATTCCGCCCGGTTTCAGGCGCATCGAGACGCCCGCGATATGTTGCGAGGCCGGAAATTCCTCCACCGTAGCCTCTTTCGCTGAACCGGCTTCTCCCACCCATCCCGTGGTGGCTTCGATATCGAACTTGAAATCGGCAATGGGCTCGTGTTTGCCAGGATCTTTCCCTACTTGATAGTTCTTCGGTTCCTCAGCTTTGGCGAACGCAGGAAGCAGTGCAGCACCCACGGTCGCCGCGGACGCAGCGCCAAGCATCTGACGGCGGTTCAGTTTGGCCTTCAGCCTTGAGATCATTGGGGTCCCCTTGTGGCAAGAGTATAGCGTGATGGTGGTCTTAACGTCAGACCGCCAAGAACACTGGCCCGCCGGGAACGGCAGCGCTACTTTGGGGCCATGTAGGTATGGGTGATGCGGTCATGCCAACAGAGCTGGTCTTCGTCGAGGAAGCACCAAGCATAGCCGAGGCCGAGCGAAATACCTGAGAGGAGCGAGGCCAGCATCCGCCATTGACGTAGACGCCGGGGAACGGGACTGCCGTCAAAGCGGTGGAGGTGGAGTTTGGCTAATTTGAGGCCGGGCGTGGTGCCGGCGAAGACCATACAGAGATATTGATAGCTCACCCACAGCACCGCGGAAAGAATGATTGACGTTTCGATCGCAATGGGCAGGGGAGGAACGATCGCAGTCACCCGGAAAAAGATATACCCGAAGAGCGCACAGGCAGTCAGCACGAAGATCGCATCAATGGCGGCTGCGCCCAACCGTCTGGAGAGGCGCGCGGGTTGCAGCGGGATTTCGAATCCGGGGCGCTTTTCTTCCACCCGCTCAGGTGCAGGCTCGATAAGAATGCCGCCCAAGGCAGGAGGAGGAGGTGTTATGTCTGGCACTTCAAGAATGCGCGGACGATCAATCACCGGATCTGCCAATTCGTCGAGCGGCCGCGAAGGCAGGGTCAGTGATCGCGGAAACTCCAGGACCTTGGCGCTTTCAACCAGTGGCTGAACGGCGGGCACCGAAGTGGAGTTCAGCTCTCGAGGAAAGACTTCCTGCGAACAGTCCATGGCCAACGCATGATTGGTGGTAGGCACGCTCTGATCCGCGGGAAAACGCGGAGACTTCGGTTCAGCGGACTCGAATTTCAGAGTCAATGAGGGATAACGCGGCGCGCGGGGCCGCCTGCGAGCCCGATAACGGTTGACGCGGTCCGCGACCTCGTCGCGCCACGAGTCGTCGGTCTCAGTCGGGATCAACGCCGGTTGCAGCGGGCCCGGTTCAGGCGATTCGATCGCGCAATCTTCCCGAGGAGGAGGAGAGTCTTCGAAGTCGTCATCCTCGACCACGAAGCGCGAGGGAGTCTCCGCCTCCTCTGCGGATTCGGACGCTGCGAGCAACGGGAGGCCGTCTTCCATCCCACCCGTACCATCGAGTTCGAATCTGGATCTCATGCTGAGGCCGGCTTTACGTCAGACGCAATCGCAGAGCGCCACAGCCCATACGGCGCCGGGCGAACTGGATAGAAAGCGGACTGTCGAGTGGGCCAGAATAAAACTCCAGGGAAGCTTGTTTTGCCACTCGGGGCAACAACGTGCTAACGTCACTTTACCCCAGCGTCGAATCGGCCGGGGCGTTCGTGCGCTTGCGATGACTTCCCGCACTCGATTCCTTATCACGGCGGCGGTGGTTTGTCATCTGCTAGTCGCGCCTCCCCTAGTTACCAGCCAGTTGCTTTCCTTCGCTCCTCCGAAGAATTCGGCAGATACGCAAGGTTTGCCCAACGCTCCTTCGGCGCAACAGGGGGAAGATCTCACCATGCGCGCGCTGGAGCAGGAAAAACAAGGCACGGTCTACAAGCTCCGTGGACAGGCCGAGATCCGCTATCAGACCTACATTCTTTATGCAGACGAGGTCACCTACGACTCGGCAACCGGTGAATCGCATGCCGAGGGACATGTGGTGCTCGACGGCGGTCCCGACGACGAACACATTGAAGCCACTCGCGGGACCTACAATGTACGCACTGAAACCGGCCACTTCGAGCACGTCGTAGGAACCACCGGAGTGCGACGGCACGGAACGCGCCTAACCCTGACCTCGTCAAGCCCGTTTGCCTTCAGCGGCAAGGTGGTCGATAAAACTGCCCCTGATCATTACGTCGTTTACGACGGCACCGTCACCAGCTGCGAGTTGCCTCACCCGAAATGGTTGTTCACAGCGAAGAAGGCCCAGGTAGATACGGGGGCGAACGCCGAGCTTTACCGCAGCGACTTCGAACTGCACGGGATTCCCGTTTTCTATTTTCCTTACGCGGCGTATCCCGTCGATCGCGAACGGCGCCAGTCGGGGTTTCTTCTGCCCAGTTTCGGCCAATCTTCGGTCAAGGGCACGATTATTGGGGAAGGCGTCTATTGGGCAATGAATCGCAGCATGGACGGCACGCTGGGCGCCGAATATTTCTCCAAGCGCGGATGGTCGCAGCATGGCGACTTTCGTGCGCAGCCCAGTGAAACATCCTTCCTCGAATTAACTTACTTTGGCGTAATCGACCGCGGCATCGGTAGCCCTCCCGTCAAACAGGGCGGTGAAGACGTGAGGCTCACCGGAGAAACCACCTTCCACCATAATTTCCGCGCAGTCGCCGACGTGGATTACTTGAGTTCGTTTGTGTTCCGCCTCGCGTTTAACGAAGTGTTCACGCAAGCGGTTTATTCGGAAGTGAAGTCGCTCGGCTTTCTGTCGAACACGACGAATGGCTACTCCTATAACGCTTCGGTACAGCGCTATCAGAACTTTGAAAGCACTACCAACGGAGACGTCGTCACGATTCTGCATGCGCCGAGCCTCGAGTCGTCGACAGTGGACCGGAAGATCGGGAATTCTCCGTTTTATTGGACGTATGACGCGGCGCTAGAGGGGCTTTCACGCAGCGAGCCCGGCTTCCGCACGGCGAACCTTGTGGGGCGGTTCGATCTGAATCCTACGCTGTCGATGCCGTTGCTATTCAAAGGATGGTCGCTCAACCCTCAACTTTCCCTGCGCGACACTTACTATACGCAGCGGTTTCTGGGCTCCTTCGGGGAGGCCGTGGCGTTGAGCGATCCGGTTAACCGGAAAGCACTCGAGGGCCAGGTAGAACTTCGCACTCCGACACTGGAACGAGTCTTCGACCATGAATTTCTGAAGCGGAAATGGAAGCATGTCATCGAGCCGCGTCTGGTGTACGACTACGTGACCGGAGTCAACAACTTTAACAACATCCTCCGCTTCGACGAGCGCGACATTCTCAGCAACACGAACGAGGTGGAATACGATGTGGTCAACCGCATTTATTCGAAGCGCACTTCGGATACGCCCGGCGATTGCGGCACCGGAGGCATGCCTCTGCTCACTATGGGCGGAGCCATTCCGCAAAGCCGTATTCCCTGGCAGCGGGCGCGGCTGCCGGTCACTGTTCCCTGCAAGAATGTCCCAGAAACCCGCGAGGTGGTGACTTGGGAGTTGGCGCAGAAGTATTTTCTCGATCCCAATTTTGGTGGCGCGCTGATTCCCGGCGTGCGCAACGTGTTCACCACGACGGCAGACTTGACGGGGATTGCGTTCCTCACCAGCCCGCGCCATTTGTCGCCGCTAATTTCGCGTTTACGGATCAACAGCAGCAACCGGACGGACATCGAGTGGGATCTCGACTACGACTTCAAAGGAGGACTGGTCAACGCCAGTACTGTGCTGGCGAACTATCACATTGGGGACTTTACCTTCGGCGCCGGCGACGCGTACTTGCGCGAGCAAGGTGACACGACCATGACAACGAGCGGCGGTGTCGCCACTCCGCGCTTCAACCAATTTCGCCTGGCGATGGGCTTCGGGCACCTTAACAAGCCGGGATTCAGCGCGGCTGCCAGCGTCGGATTCGATGCCACTTTGAACTTCCTCCAATACGCCTCAGTGCAGACTGCCTACAACTGGGATTGCTGTGGCCTGAGCATCGAGTACCGGCGCTTCGCGCTAGGTTCCGTAAGAAACGAAAACCAGTACCGTTTTATCTTTTCTCTCGCCAATATTGGAGCTTTCGGAAATCTGCGGCGGCAGGAAAAGCTCTTCTAGGTGCAATCGTATTAAAATATCTGGGATGTCTCTTTCCGCGGAGCTCGAAGCCAAGCGAGTCACGTTAGACGCGAAGCTCTGTGGGCTAGGGCGAGTCTTGGTCGCTTACTCGGGCGGCGTGGATTCCGCCTTCCTTGCTTGGGCTGCTTATCAGGCTCTCGGCGAGAAGATGCTGGCAATCATCGCCGACTCTGCCAGTTTGGCTCGCACGCAACTGGAAGACGCTCTGGCGTTCACTCGCGAGCAACAGATCCCCACGCAAGTCATCGCGACCACGGAACTGGACCGCCCCGACTATGTCCGGAATGACGGCGCGCGCTGCTTCAACTGCAAAGACGAGCTATTCACGGTGATGGAAGACTTTCGTCAGAAACACGACTTTCAAACGATCGCGTACGGTGTCAACGTCGATGACCAGGGGGACTTCCGTCCTGGGCAGGCCGCGGCGCGGCAGCATCATGTAGCGGCTCCCTTGCTCGACGCAGGACTCACTAAACAAGACATCCGCGATCTGGCGCGCGAGGCTGGCCTGCGCGTGTGGGACAAGCCCGCGTCAGCGTGCCTGTCATCGCGAATCGAGTATGGGCGCCCAGTTACGCGTGAGGCCTTGAGCGTGGTGGAGCAAGGGGAAGACGCCTTGCGAGCGATGGGATTCCGCCAGTTCCGTGTACGGCATCACGGAGACATCGTACGGATCGAGATTGCGAAAGACGAACTGCCGCGAGCGCTTGATCCGAAGATGGCTGCGGAGTTCTCACGCATCTTTAAAGCACTCGGATTTCAGTTTGTGACCCTCGACCTGGAGGGCTTCCGCTCGGGCTCGATGAACGCCCTTCTGTCGGCGGAAACCCTGCTTCGCCGGGCCTGATTGTGTACACCAAGAGCTAAATCCATAACCCCTCCCGGCTTCGGACCGGCTGCATTTTCTATGAGATAATCGTCTTTTACCCTCAATGTACAGGCGGTTTCTAGTGACGCTGTTCCGACGTTCGATCCTTGTCTTGCTGTTGATCTGTCTAGGCTGCTCCGCGCAGTCAGCCCCTCCGGATGTCGCGGTTCGCGTGGAGCGGCAGGTGCGCAGCTATTACAACATTCCTCCCGAAGTGAAAGTAACTCTGGGGCCGCTGCGTCCCAGCGAGTTTCCGAATTACGATGCCCTGACGATTTCTCTCGCTGGCGGCACCAAGAAACAGGATGTCGAATTCCTCCTGGCCAAAGACGGCAAGAGCTTGATTCGTTTCACCAAACTCGACATCACCAAGGATCCCTACGCCGAAGTGATGAAGAAGATCGACGTCGCCGGCAGGCCGACCCGTGGAAATAAAGACGCCAAAGTGGTGGCGGTCAATTTTGATGACTTCGAGTGTCCGTTCTGCTCGCGCATGCACCAGACTCTGTTCCCGGAATTGTTCAAAGAGTACGGCGATAAGGTCCTGTTCATTTATAAGGATTATCCACTCGCCACCATCCATCCCTGGGCCACGCACGCGGCGGTGAACGCCAATTGTCTGGCAGCGCAGAATAGCGATGCATATTGGGATTTTGCCGATTACATCCACGCCAATCAGAAGGAAGTGAACGCCGAGAAGAAGGGTGATCCACAATTTGCGGTTCTCGACAAAGACACCTTGCTGCAGGGGCAGAAGCACAATCTGGATATGACCACGCTCCAGGCCTGCATCAAGACGCAAAACGAGGATGCGGTGAAGCAGTCGGTGAAGCAAGGTGATTCATTGGGAATCGATGCGACCCCGACGATGTTTGTAAATGGACAGCGGGTGGATGGTGCTCTGCCGATCGACGAGGTACGCGAGGTTCTGGACCGCGCTTTGACTCAGGCAGGTGTGCCGCCGCCAGCACATCCCGCTGCGCCAGTGGCGCCTCCAGCGCAGCCGTCCAGTAAGTGATTTCCGTCCAGTCTCTTGGGGAGCAGTCGCTGAATTGGTGTGTCCAGGTTTCTGAAGATTCTAAGTCCACTGGGAATTAGGTGGAGAGGCACTCTTGAAAAAAAATCCTGTTGCTCGTCTCGCGTTGCTGGTGTTGCTTGGCGGTCTGGCGGCACTTTCGGTTGGTTGTGGAGTGAAAAAGCCGGGCGACGACGTAGCCGCCTCGGTCGACGGCCAGAAGATTTATCGTGTCGACATCGAGAAGTACTACCAGAACCAGACCTCTGGCTCAGACCAGCAACCGGTCGGCGAACAGGCCACCAGCCTGCGTCTAAGCATCCTCAAGGAACTCATTGACAATGAGATCCTGATGCGCCGCGCCGAGAAACTAGGCCTGCTGGCCACCGACGATGAAGTCGAGCGCAAGTTGAATGAGATCAAGTCTCCCTACACCAAGGAGGAGTTCGACGCGCGGTTGAAGGAGAAGAAGATCTCGCTCGATGACTTCAAGCGCGACCTGCGACGCTCGCTCACCGTCGACAAGGTGCTGAACAAGGAAATCACATCAAAGATCAATATCACCGATCAAGACGTCTCCACCTACTACAACGAGCATAAAGCCGAGTTCAACTTGATTGAGCCGCAATATCATCTGGCACAGATTGTGGTCACCACCGCCCCGGGGCAGGTGCACAACCTGAAGAACGACAAAGCCCAGAACGACGCAGATGCGCGTAAGAAAATCCAGATGCTGCTGAACCACCTGGAGAGCGGCGACGATTTCGGCACGCTGGCAATGAACTATTCGGAAGATACCGATACTTCGGCGAACGGCGGCGATCTGGGATTTACTCCGGAATCATCGCTGAAGCAAACCGATCCCTTCACGCGCGATATCGTAACTAAGCTAAAGCCGGGCGAGAACAGCCCGATCATTCCGGTGATGAATCCGATGACCAAGCAGGTGTTGGGATATCGCATCGTGAAGTTGATTGCGAAGGAGCCGGCAGGACAGCGGGAGCTGGCCGATCCGCGGGTGCAGCAAGCGATTCGCGCCCAATTGCGCGACCGCCGCGAGCAACTGCTGAAGGCTGCTTATTACGAAGTGCTGCGCGATCAGTCGAAGGTCGAGAACTATTATGCGCAGCAGGTTCTCGATTCGAACGGTACGGCGAAGTAAGTTTCGCATGCGCGATTGGAGATCCTCGCTTAAGGCAACGGCCATCGGCGCCGCGTCAGGGACTGCGATGGGGTTGCTTGCTTTTGCCTTCCTTAGTTCACGCCAGGGTCCCGGGATGGGCGAAGTATTATTTCTGCTGGTGCCCGTCACCGCGGGATTTTCCATAGAAATAGTTACGCGCGGGTTCAATAGCGCTGCCGCTGCAGCAGTGCTATCGGTTCTCTGCTCGCTGGTTATATTGATTGCCATGGGGAGAGAGGGGGTGCTTTGCGCGGTGCTTGCCTTTCCAATCATTCTCGGTGGCCTGGTCGTTGGCATGACTTTGGGGGCTCTCGTTCTAAGACTATGGCTGAAGAACGGGACCACAAAAGGCACCACCGTGGGTGCACTCATTCTGGTCGGCCCCATGCTGATTGTGGCTGGCGAGCGATTCGAAACTCCGATCCTTCGCGACGCGCAAACCGAGATCATCCAGAGTTCGGTTGAGGTGGACGATTCTCCAGATGGCGTGTGGAGGCACATCCTGGCGATCGACAACATCCGAGCCAGCAAACCGATGCTGATGTATGTGGGTCTGCCCATTCCGCAGCGCTGCACGTTGCAGGGGACGGGAGTTGGCGCAAAGCGCACCTGTTATTTCGATACGGGATACATCGAGGAGACCGTTAGCGAGTGGAGGCCGCCTTACGTGATGGGACTCACCATTGACCGGACGCACATGCCCGGCCGCCACTGGCTGGGATTCGAGAGCGCAGAATATCGAATCGCGCCTCACGGGCAGACGACGACCCTGACGCGAAGCACCACAATCTCATCTCACCTGCGGCCGTCGTGGTACTGGCGCCGCTTCGAGAGAATGGGCGTGGAGTCGGAACACCGCTATATTCTGCAAGACGTCGTACTCAGGTCGGCGCGCTAGGCGCCGATCTCTTTCCTTTCCAAGCTGTTGTGCGGATTACTAGATGCACTTCTCCGTCCCTTGGCAGGAAGGCGGACATTCTGTCCGCGGGCTCCAACTTAGTCTAAGTGTGGCCGTGTGAGATGTTTGCCCCCGTAGCCCGCCGTCGACGCAGGGGCCTTAGCGGACATCCTGTCCGCACACGTAGATCGCATTTTACGATTATCTCCTTACAGTTCAAATGCTTGCCGCCATCCCCGAGGTGGTGTTCGGGGTGCTTGTCTAATGCCCAGAACTGGCACTATCGAGTCAACCATATCTAGCTACTGTTAGTAGTAAGAAACAGGAGAAATGATTACAACTCAGCAAGCGCGAGGCTCCACTCGGGGGATGCCTTTCGGGGATCCAAAGTCCGACACTCAGGGAGCGGCTTGGGGCCGTTTACTCTGCTCGTTGTTGCTGCTCGTGCTCGCCATCCCAGCCTTTGCTGGCGGACCACAGTCGTTCTCCGATTCGGGGCAAACCAAACTGGCCATGCAGAGAATGTCGAACGATCTGCAGGCTTTCGGGAAGAAGAACTCCGGCGGACTTGTAACAGTCATTGTTCAATTCAAGAATTCCCCGGATTCCTCAACGCTTTTCAGCTTAAAGAATGGCGGCGGAGCCGTGCAGAAGCAATTCACGGCGATTCATGCTGTCACTCTGCGGCTCCCGGCCAGCATGCTGGCTCAGCTCGCGAATAATCCGCGAGTCAGCTACATCACGCCCGATCGCGCGGTGCAACTAACCGCGGATGAAAACTATGATACCGCCGTCGAAAGTGACATGGCGGCCGCACAATATGCAATGGACGGAACCGGCGTCGGCGTAGCGGTCATCGACAGTGGCGTCAGCGATCATCCAGATCTGCACAACGCCTCTGGCGCTTCCCGCGTTGTTTACAGTGAGAGTTTCGTCGCCGGCGACACGACTACGGCTGACGGCTACGGTCACGGTACCCATGTCGCTGGATTGATTGCCGGAAACGGCGCGAGTTCCACTCTCGGAAAGGGCTATGCGCGCCAGTACGGTGGCATGGCGCCCGGAGTGAGCATCGTTAACCTCCGCGTGCTGGATAAGAACGGCTGCGGCACCGATGCCCAAGTCATTGCCGCCATTCAGCGTGCCATCGCGCTACAGAGCGTATACAACATCCGCGTCATCAACCTGTCATTGGGACGCCAGGTGTATGAGAGCTACACCCTCGATCCACTGGACCAAGCGGTCGAATCGGCTTGGCGCGCAGGGATCGTGGTGGTGACGGCTGCGGGAAATTCGGGGCGCGACAATTCCCTGAAGACCCATGGTTTTGCCACCATCGGAGCACCAGGAAATGATCCCGCAGTAGTGACGGTCGGAGCGACCCGAACACGCGGAACCGACGATCGCACCGATGACGTAATTGCCAGTTACAGTTCTAAAGGACCAACTCTGCTTGATCATATCGTCAAGCCGGATTTGGTTGCGCCGGGGAATCGCATCGTTTCGTTGCGGGCAGCCGGCAGCACACTCGACAAGAAATATTCATCGCAGGACGTCAAGTCGAGCGACGGAAGTTCTGCCTACTACCGGCTGAGCGGCACCAGTATGGCGACTCCGCTGGTCGCAGGCACGGTCGCGCTCATGCTGCAGCAAGACTCGACTCTGACTCCCGACCAAGTGAAGGCTCGTCTGTTAAAGACAGCCTGGAAGGGCTTTTCCACCTACAGCACGGCAGTCGACGAATCAGGAAACAGCTACAACGATCAGTACGACATCTTTACCTACGGCGCGGGCTACCTTGACGTTGACAGCGTTTTGGGCAGCACCGACCGCTCTGCCGGCGTCGCACTGTCGCCCAGCGTCTCCTACGACCCATCCACCGGCAACGTGTACTGGGTCAATACCAACTCCGTGATCTGGGGTAACTCAGTGGTGTGGGGAAACTCCGTCGTATGGGGCAACTCAGTCGTCTGGGGTAACAGCGTCATTTGGGGCAACTCTGTCATCTGGGGCAACAGCGTAGTTTGGGGCAGCTCCACCGATGGCGGATTCAGCGTGGTCTGGGGCAACAGCGTGCCAGCAAATGGCGGCATGGTCGCTCTCAGCAATGGGGAGGACGGAGAAGACTAGTCGGAAGGTTCGATCTAGTCCCCGTATACGATCATGACCAATCACCTCTCAAATCACGCGAAGCTGATGATTGCGGCGACCGCCGGTGTAAGCCTGGCAGCCCTGAGTCAGGGCCTAGGCCAGGTGCGGGATATCGCCTTACCAACGATGATTCTCTTAGTAGCGGCAGGCGTTCTCACCTCCCGCTTGAAAGTTAATTTGCCAGGCGTGATGGGTAACATGTCAGGAAACACGCCGATTGTTCTGCTGGCGATTCTACGGTTGCCGCTGCTGGGCAGCTTGCTGGTCGCGGCAGCGGCGGCGATCGCGCAGTCTTACGCGCCCGGCGCCAAGCGGCCGAAACCGGTACAATTCCTGTTCAACGCCTGCACCGTGGTGAACGCTTCAGCCGCTGCCTTCTGGATGTTCCATAACGTGAACCCTGATCCACGCGTGTCTGGCCGGATGCTCATGCTTGCCGCTTCTGCGGGTGTGTACTTCCTGGCGAATACCTTGCCGGTGGCGGCCATTATTGCCGTCACCGAAAAGTCCAGCCTGTTTTCGCTTTGGCGCCAGGTATTCCTCTGGTCCTTCCCGAACTACTTGATTGGCGCAGGCCTGGCAGGGATGGTGTCGGTGTTCAGCAATGCGGCGGGATGGCAGACGCTGGTGGTTCTGACCATGATCCTGTTCGCGGTTCACCAGTGCTACAAAGTCTACGTCGACCGTTCTCAGCCACAGCCACAAGCTCTGGTTGCCGCAGCTGCCGCAGGCCGTTAGGCACTTTTGCCTGGAAACTACGCGGCCCGGGAGAGCGATCTCCCGGGCCGTATTTTTCTGGTCCGGATCTACTCTACAATCGCGAGGATGTCTCCGGCGTTCACGGCGCCACCTTCCGTAGCAATCAACTTCTGCACGATGCCAGCCTTAGGCGATTTGATTTCGTTTTGCATCTTCATGGCTTCCACCACCAAGATGCCTTGTCCGGCCTCCACCTGGGCTTTTTCCGCGACCAGCAAGCGAACGACCTTCCCCGGCATGGGAGCAATCAGCTTTTTGGGTCCCTTCTCGTCGATTCCCGCGCCTTTGCGGCTGCGGAGCGAGCGCGGGTCACGCAATTCGGCGGCGTAGCGCACTGGGCCGACCCATAGGTGGAGGTCGGTCGCCGTGTGTTCTCGTTTCACTTCATAGGACTTGCCATCGATCAAGACCGAGAGTACGTCACGGCGGGACAGTATGGCGTCCAATTGGATCTCGCGGCCATCGAGGCGGCAATGCCAGCGCCCTTCGACGCGGTCGAGTTCCAGACGATAGTTCTTACCGTCGATGGTGACGTCGTAAGTCATAAGATCGGGCGTCCGGCTTCAGGCGTCGGGCCTCGGCCAAGTTCCAGCGGCCTCCTACCCACTACTGAGCGCTTCATTCCTTGCTAGCTTCTTCCACTGCGAAACCGTTTCGCTCGTATTTCCTTTCCCGTTGGTCGATGCGACCGCCTCTGGATCGAGCACGGCGAACAATCCAGCTGCGATCGCGGCGACGTTTGCGTCTTCGCGCTTCACTTCTGGAGGCGGCGTTTTCAGAAGGCGGTCGAGGTATCCCGTATCGAGTTTCCCGGACTGGAAACCCGGGTCGCTCAGAATGCGGCGGAAGAGCGAAATATTGGTCTTGATGCCGCCGACAAAATACTCGTTGAGCGCGCGCACCAGCCGCGAAATCGCCTGCGGACGATCCGTGCCATAGCCGATCAGCTTCGCAAGCAGCGGATCGTAGTCGATCGGGACGGACCACCCCTCATACATGCCGCTGTCACGGCGGATGCCGGGTCCCGACGGCGCGAGTAACAGCGTGATCTTCCCCGGACTGGGGAAATAATTGTTGTCGGGATCTTCGGCGTAGATGCGGCATTCAATGGCATGCCCGCGAAGGCGCACATCCTCTTGCGTGAACGGCAGCTTTTCACCGGCTGCGATGCGGATCTGCAGATGTACCAGATCAAGTCCGGTGATGAGCTCCGTCACCGGATGTTCCACCTGCAGCCGTGTGTTCATTTCCAGAAAATAGAAATTTCTCTCCTGATCGGAAAGGAACTCGATGGTTCCGGCGTTGGTGTAGTTCGCAGCCTGCGCAACGCGGACAGCAATCTCTCCCATGCGCCGGCGCATATCGGGATCGACCAGCGGCGAAGGCGCTTCCTCGAGCACTTTCTGGTGGCGGCGCTGGATGGAGCATTCGCGCTCGCCGAGATAGACCGTGTTGCCGTGCTCGTCGGCGAGAATCTGCATCTCGATGTGCCGGGGATTGACGATGGCCTTCTCGATATAGACTTCACTGTCTCCGAAGGAGCGCTGCGCTTCGCTCTGGGCGCTCTCAAGCGCTGACTTCAGCTCTGCTCGCGTGTGCACCAGGCGCATACCCTTGCCGCCACCCCCTGCCGCGGCTTTCAGCATGACCGGATAGCCAATCTTTTCCGCGACTTCTTCCGCTTGAGCCGCTGATTCCAGTCCGCGTGAAGTACCTGGAACGAAGGGAATACCGGCTTTTTCCATGTGCTGGCGGGCTCGGGTTTTCGAGCCCATCATTTCCATCGAAGTTGCGGTCGGCCCGATGAACTTGATTCCGGCTTCGGCGCAGGCGTTAGCGAATTTCGCGTTTTCGGAAAGGAATCCGTAGCCGGGGTGGATGGCATCGGCGCCGCTGAGCTTGGCCACTCCGAGAATCTTGCCGAAGTTCAGATAGGATTCCGCCGCGGCCGCCGGACCGATGTGGTAGGCCTCGTCAGCTTTGCGCACATGCAGCGAGGCGCGATCGACGTCAGAGAAGACTGCAACCGACGGGATGCCCATTTCGCGGCAGGCGCGAATGACCCGCACCGCAATCTCACCTCTATTGGCGATCAGAATTTTCTTGAACATGCTCAGCAGCGTCCAGATGGAAGGTCCAAACTTCCAATTGTACTGAAGTCGGGTATTTTTGACCGAACCTCGATCGAGTCTAGAGGCGCGGCAACCGATCTCATGTGAGTTGGATCACAAGCGATGGTGCGGCGTAGGGCATCGGGTACCATAGGGATTTCATGGCAACCGCAATTGCGACGGAGTTCACGGCAGGCGAGGAACAATCGACTCGCTACGTTCTTCCCCTCTGCCTGACCGCCGTGGGTCTGCTGGCTCGCCTGGCATGGGCGCATTCGCTTTTTCTCAATGCCGATGAAGCTCTGCACTATCTGCTTTCGACCCAGCCTTCGCTCGCTCTCACCTACAAAGCCACGCTCACCACGGCTCACCCTCCACTGCTGATTTTGCTGCTGCATTATTGGAGCTGGCTCGGGACTTCGGAATTCGTTTTGCGCCTGCCATCGGTGTTTGCCGGAACGGCCTTTTGCTGGATGATGTTTCTGTGGCTTAGGAAGGTCGCCGGCCGTGAGACAGCGCTGATCGGGCTGAGCCTTCTGCTCTTCTGTCCTGCGCTGATTTATGTTTCCGCCGAGATTCGGCAGTATGCCCTGCTGCTTTTTTTCTGCAGTTGCTGCCTCTACTTCTTGGAACACGCACTCGAAGAAAATTCGGCTGGATGGATGGCGTTATCTTTTTTTGGCCTCTACCTCGCGCTATCGACGCACTATTCCGCCCTGATCTTTGCGTTTGCGACGGCCGTTTATGCGCTGGTTCGCTTCCGCCCGGGTAGAACTTCTCTCGGCCTCTTCGTCGTGTGGGTCGCCGGAGAACTCGCGGCTTTGGGTCTGGTCGCCTTTTACTGGACTACCCAAGTGATCCCGCTGAAGCACTCGGGCCTGACACAGTCGCTCGCCGATTCCTATTTGCGCGGCTCGGTCTTTCATCCGGGCGAGGATCATCTGCTCCCCTTCGTCCTGAAGACCAACATCAAGGTCTTTCATTACCTCTTCAGCCAGGGAGCCATGGGAGTGCTTGGGCTGATCGTGTTTCTGGTTGGGATTGTTGTGCTGTTTCGAAGCAAAGATGCTGGCCCTGATTCAGGAAGGCCTAGCTCGCGCCAGCTTGGATTGCTTCTGATTCTACCTTTCGTGGTGAACTGCGCCGCAGCCGTTGCGGGAGCGTATCCCTATGGCGGCACGAGGCATAACTGTTATCTGGCAGCTTTCGCAATGCCAGGTGTAGCGATTGCTATCGCTCGATGGAGGCCGTCCCGATCATGGTGGAAGCCTGCGAGTCTGGTCGTTGGGCTGGCCATCTGCAACTTCACGGTTCTGCCCGGCGGCGTGTATATGAAGCCTCGAAACCAGAGAATCGCTTTGATGCGGGAAGCGATGGCCTTCATCCATCAATCGGTACCTGAAGGTTCGTTAATCGTTACCGACCTCGAGGGGCGCCTAGCGCTCGATTATTACCTGTGCCATAGCTTCAACCCGGTTCATCCTCCGTTGCAGGCGTTCTACAAAGCGGATTGCGGAAATTATCAACTCATCTTCCAGGACCCAAGCCGCTGGATATTCCGGGCGCGGACGTTCCCCGCGGATATGCAGACGCTGCGGCAGATGTACAGCCTGGGGCCGGAGAAGAAAGCATGGTTTTTTCAAGCGGGATTTGTTGTGGACAAAGAGCCAGAACTGCGGGCGCTGCTAGAGCGGGATTACGGCTGCGTGAAGCCGCAGGAGTTTGGAGAAAATATTTTCGTGTGCGAAATCACGCTGGGGCCGATGGCGAAGTGACTACGCCATCCTAAGGCCGAAAAGCCCGCCTTCCGGGATGGCGTCCCTGGGAACAGACTGTTGACGGACAAACAAAAAGCCTCGTCCCTACGGAAGAGGCTTTTGCTGGCGGGCTTCCAGCGCTACTTGGGTTGATCCATCACGATGCCCTGGGCTCCGGGCTGCTTCTCTGCCTTGGCTTTCTTAGTAGCCATGGTCTTGTCGACCCACTCGTCGGCCTTTTTCAGATCGTCGGCGCGGGCGGCAGGATCTTCGCATTCCACATCGGCCTTTTCGCGGTACATCAGGTTCATGTAAGCCATCGCGTCATCGTAGTCGGGACGGATTGCCAGCGCCTTGCTCAGATTGTCGATGCCATCCTGAATGTTGGCGGTGTTCTTGTCTTTCAGCATCGCGCAGACTTTCTTGTCCTTCAGCGGTTCTTCAGGCTTCAGGCCAAGCTTGGCACGCTCTTCCATACGCGGCTGGTAGGTCTGCGTCCAATCGATGACGCCTACCGAGTAATAAGGCTCGGGATCGTTCGGATCGGCCTCAAGCGCCTTGCGGTAGTAGGCTTTGGCATCGTCGAACTTCTTCATGTTCAGATAAATGTAGGCGATGCCTTTGATGCTGTTGATGTTCTTGGGATCGCGGCTCAAAACCTCTTTATATTGCGCGATGGCTTGTTCGGCCATCTTGTTGTTATCGGGAGTATCTGCGCCCGGAATATATTGCTGCGCGTACGCGGTCGCGAGGTAGAGGCGGGCGTTCAGCAGGCTGGGATCGAGGGCGACTGCGTTCTGGAATTTATCGATCGCCTCTTCGTACTTTGCGCCCTTATAGGCCGCTACACCCTTGTTAAGCTGATCGCGCGCTCTGAGTTTGTCGCAACCCAGGGTGGACACCAGAGCCACACCCATCGCCAGCAGCGCCAGCATTCGCAAGCTCTTTTTCATTGCGTTATAAATCTCCTTACCAGGAATCCCGAGAATCGTACACAGGTGATGAGCCGGGCGCCAGAATTTTCGTTTGGCGGCACGCAGTCGTGCCCCGTCTTAGCTGGACGGCTGGCGCCCGTGGCTCGAACCCTCGCTAGTCTAACCGCCGGCTTCGATCTTCGCTGTGATCAAGCCCACTTTGTCGACACCCGCGGCATGCGCGATATCGATCACGTTGGCGACGTCGGCAAAGGGAACATTGTCGTCGCCCTTCACGAACATGACCTTCTCAGCGCGCGTCTTGAAGATCTCGGTCAGACGTCCCTGGAGGTTCTCCCAGGTCGTATCTTCCTGATTGATCTTCACAGCGGGAGCTTGCCCTGAGCCACGATCCACCAATTGGACCACAATGGTGCGGTCCGGCGTGTTGTTCTTAGGCGCATTGGGCGGCGGCGGCTGGGGAACCAGCGCATCCAAACCCTTCGGTGTGAGTGGAGTGATCACCATGAAGATGATCAGCAGCACCAGCAGCACATCAATAAGCGGGGTAACGTTGATGTCAGCGCTCTGACCTCCGCCCCCGCCAAGTGCCATACCCATAGTAAATCTCCTCTTATTGCCCGCCGCTTGGACTGGCGGGCGGGGCTCCGGCTGTATTTTTCTTCTGATCGGTGAGCAGACCCAAATCGTCGACTCCGGCGGAGCGGACGTTGTCTACCACTTCGACCACGGAGCCGAATTTGGCACGGGCATCGGCGCGGACATAAACCCGCTTATCGGTCCGGTTGGCGATGCGATCTTTAATTTTGCCGGTGAGTTGGTCGACAGGGATCTGATCGTTGCCGAAGTAAACCTTGCCATCGCGCATCACCGCGACAATCAAAGCGTCTTCCTTATCCGCGTCAGCCATCGGCTCGGGATTATTGACTTTCGCCAGGTCGACGCTGACGCCCTTCTGCAACATGGGCGTGATCACCATGAAGATGATCAGCAGCACCAGCATCACGTCAACCATGGGGGTGACGTTGATGTTGGAGTTGACCTTGGCTCCTTCGTTCCGCTTGTTCATTCCCATAAAAGTGCTTCTCCAGGCGTGAAGATCGGCGCGTTCCCGGCTTCCCCGTCGATTCGAGTCGCTGGCGCGGGGAGCCATCCCCGCGCCAGCGCAAGCAACTCAAGTAGACGAGACGCGAACTAGGACCGGCGCATTCCCCGGCGCTTCAGGAAGTAGTCGATCAGTTCGCTCGAGGAATTATCCATTTCCACGTCGAACGCTTCCACGCGGCCCGTCAGATAGTTGAACATCATGACGGCGGGAATCGCGACGAACAGACCCACAGCGGTCGTGACCAGCGCTTCGGCGATACCGCCGGCGACGGCGCCCAGACCGGTTGCTTTCTGTTCCGAGATTCCTTTAAACGCGTTCAAAATGCCGACCACCGTTCCGAACAGTCCCACGAAGGGAGCGGTCGATCCGATCGTCGCCAAGCCGCCAAGACCACGCTTCAATTCCGCGTGCACGATGGCTTCGGTGCGCTCAAGAGCGCGCTTGGAAGCTTCGATGGTCTCGCCCGGGATGTCGTTCGAGTCCTGGTGAGCGCGGAACTCCATCAGGCCAGCGGTAACAACCTTGGCCAGGTGGCTCTTCTTGTTGCGCTCGGCGACCTTGATGGCTTCATCGATCTTGCCATCGCGCAGGGCGCCGGCAACTGCGGGAGCAAATGCCCGCGACTGTTTACGAGCAGCGCTGAACGCCATGAAGCGGTCAATCATGACGCCGATCGACCAACCCGACATGATGAACAGGATGATAACCACGGCCTTCGCCAGGATGCCCATCTGCTTCCACAGCGAGATCGGATCCCACGCAACCGTGCCGCCGCCGCTTTCCTGGAGCAACCAGAGAGCCGCGGTGTGGACATGACATACAGTGAGTGTCGCTAAATTGGCTACGAACATGAGTTGCTTTTTCCTCCTCGAAACTCGTTCAAATTTTGGATCGCTCTGAAGCTTGTGGATCTCAGCGCTTGAAAAACAGTGGGCCAACTGGTGGCTCAATTACCGATGCTTGGCGCCTGGTCACCGGTGACGTGCCTCTGATCGTTTACAGGCCCCGGTCCCGACATCCGAAGAAGGTGGGATTGGGGGAGGCAATCACCGCAAAACTCAAGTTTCGACTGCTACTGCCGTTGGCTCTAGCCTCCGGACAGCGAGAAAATCACGGTCACCTGCGTTTCCACTTCCACCGGTTCGCCGTTCAGGAAGTACGGCTTGTACTTCCACTGCTTCACGGCTTCGATCGCGGCTGGCGCCAGCATTGGATGTCCGCTGACCAGACGCAGGTTTTCGATCGAACCATCTTTGCTGATTTCTGCCGTCAGAACCACGTTGCCCTGAATGCGAGCTTGCCGAGCCAGGGGCGGATAGTTCGGCTGCACTTTGCGGATCAGCAGGCCTTGCGAAACACCTTGGGATACGCGTACCCGTGTGGGCTGCGCCACTTTCGGCACCGCAACCGGCGTGGAGCTGATGATGCCGCCGATGACACCGCCCATTTGTCCGCCCGGAACGCCGCCCGGAACGCCACCCACGACGCCGCCCGTTGCCGCCATCGGCGGAGGAGCTTCGTCTTCCTTAATCATCTGGACTTTCTCAGGAATCTTGGTGGGCGTACGCAGCTGACCGTTCACGATGTCGGTCTGAATCTGCTTAACGATCTTGACTGGGGCCGCAGCCGGCGGGGGTGGAGGGGGTGGGGGCGGGGGTGGCGCCACTAGAAATGTCATCAATTGCTGTTTCGGTAGTGCCTCGGTGAACAGCAGCGGGATGAGAACCAGCACTCCGACCAATCCGACCTGTAAAGCAAAGGAAATAAAGGTCGTTACGCCCCGCTTGGTCTTTAGTCTGCCACCGGACTCGATTAGGCTGTCTTCAAACATAGGCTTCTCCTACACAGACCCTACGTACGTTTAGACACCACCTGCGCCAACTTTGCTCCCAAATTCGCTCTTTAACGCCTGTCAAAAATGACGCTCGGAAGCTAATTCCCGTCCTTGCGGAATCAGCGAGTTACGCCGGCCTTGGAAATCTTCTCTGGTCCGCGCCCTGCGCCGGGCTTTGGCCCCTTGCTGTCCCCTAACGGCTTTCCGCTCGCTCCTGGAAGTGCAGGCCGTGCGCCGCGGCTGATCCGCCAATCCTGATACGCCACCAAAATCGGGGCCGCAATTGCGATCGACGAATACGTTCCGATTAGGATGCCAATTACGAGGGCGAAGGAGAACCCATGGAGCACTTCGCCGCCAAATAAGAAGAGAGCCAGCACTGTAAGGAAAGTCAGGCCCGCGGTCAAGATGGTTCTGCTAAGAGTTTGATTGATGCTGCGATTGACGATCTCGGCCAGGCTTTCCCGGCGCATCAATTTGATATTTTCGCGGATACGGTCGAAGACGACGATGGTGTCGTTGTTCGAGTATCCGATCAGGGTCAGGATAGCTGCGATCACCGTCAGCGAAATCGGCTTGTTTGCGAGCGAAAAGGCGCCAACCGTGATCAAGGTGTCGTGAAACACAGTGACCACAGCAGCCACGCCGTAAATCCACTCAAACCGGAAACCGAGATAAACCAGCATGCCGGCCAGCGAGTAGAGCGTCGCCCAGATGGCTTGCGTGCGCAGCTGTTTGCCGACTTGGGGGCCGACGATTTCCACGTTGCGAACGCCAAAATCGGAAACGTAAAATCCATCGTTCAAAGAGGCTATGACAGCAGGATCGACCGCCCCCTTCATTTCGTCAATCGAGTTCAGCACTCCGCCCTTGGTCTTGTCCCGATAGTCGACGATGGCCTGCGCCTGTGCGGTGTAACGCTGGTTGGCGTCGGTACCGGCGTGAAGAGGATCTTTTTCGAGAAGGTAGTTCAGCAGGGTGATGGAGCTGGCGTTGTTGAGATCTTGTTTTCCGGCAGGAGCATTGCTTTCGAGCGCATTGATGATCTGAATTTTGCCTTTATCGAGAGCCTGCTCGCTGGTTTCCTGCTCAGCTAGGTCGATCAGCACTTCATTGTTCGGGGCAGGTCCGTAGGTCTGAATGCGCGCATTGTGCAGGCCTGCGCGATCCATGGCGGCGCGGATAGCATTGTCATTCGGCGCATGCGAAAACTTCACGTAAACCAGCGTTCCACCGCGGAAATCCACGCCCAGCGGGATGCCATGCCAGAACAGCATAGAAAGAATGCCCGCTATGCTGAAGACCAGCGAAAACGCGATGAAGTACCACTTCTTGCCGAGAAAATCTATGTTTGCATCACGAAAAAATTCCACGCTGCTTGAACCCCTTTGCTTGCTATCTCAACGATCTAGCCGATGCTCAGTGCTTCTCCACGCTGCTTGCGACTGAGCACGTAATCAAAAATTGCTCGCGATACGAAAACTGCCGTGAACAAATTCGCCAACAAACCGAAGGTCAGGGTAACCGCGAATCCCTTAACCGGGCCGGTTCCGAAGGCGAACAGAATCGCCGCCGAAACGATAGTGGTGACGTGGGTATCGACGATCGTCACCCAGGCATGACTGAAGCCCTGCTCCACGGCCGAGGGCGGCGTCTTTCCGTTGCGCAATTCTTCACGAATACGCTCAAAAATAAGCACGTTGGAATCCACGCCCATACCGACCGTAAGAATGACACCGGCAATACCCGGCAAGGTCAGAGTCGCGCCGCTGAATCCCAGGAAACCTAACAGAATGATCAAGTTCAGGATCAGCGCCACATCAGCATTTATGCCGGCGCCGTGGTAATAAACCAACATGAAGATCAGCACAGCGAGCATGCCGACCGCAGCCGCTTGCACACCGGCGCGGATTGAATCGGACCCCAGCGACGGGCCGACCGTGCGCTCTTCCAGATACTTAATGCCGGCTGGAAGCGCGCCAGAGCGCAGGACCATGGAAAGATCTTTGGCTTCCTGCTCGCCGAAACGGCCGTTAATCACGCCAGAGTCGCGGATAGGCTCCTTGATGACTGCCTTCTCTTGGACTTTGTTATCTAGAACGACGGCCAGATCTTCGCCGACGTGCGCCGAAGTAAAGGCATAGAAGCGGCGTCCGCCCTCATTGGTCAGGCTAAAGCGGACATCAGGGGCGCCGTTCTCATCGCGGCCCGGATCGGCGGTACGCAAATCGCGTCCGGTGACCGCCGAAGCGCGGGAAATCAAAAACCACTGTTCGCCTTCATCGCCTGACGTTCCGATGTTCTTGCCTTTCATCAAAACCGTGTCAGGAGGAAGGACTCCGCCATGTTCCTGCAAAGCCGCCTGTTCGCTCGGGTATGGGCCTCCCATCGCCTGCCGGATTTCCAGCATAGCGGTGGATTGCATGATCTCTTTGACGCGGGCCGGATCGTCTACGCCCGGCAGCTGCACCAGAATCTGATACTGGCCAAGACCATGTTCCTGAATCACCGGCTCGCTGACACCCAGCGAATCAATACGATTGCGGATGGTCTCAATCGCCTGCTGCACGGCGCGATTCTTCAACTCTTGCAGCGCCTGCGGCTTCATCGTGATGGTCCAAGTATTGTCGGCCCCGGAGGCGGCGTTGTATTCAGGCAAGCGGTCGCTGACGATGGTTCGCAAATCAGAAGTGGAGTCAGGCGGAACGCCCTTGATGACGATCTCGTCGGGATTGTTTGCTGGGTCGGGCTTGGTGATGTCGGCGTAGTTGATCTTTTTTGAGCGAAGATCCTCCTTCAGCCGCTCCATGGCGTTGTCGGAATCGACGTTGACCGCATCATTGACCTGCACCTGCAGGATCAAGTGCGTGCCGCCCTTAAGGTCGAGGCCAAGATGGATGTTCTTGGTGACCGCTGCAATCAGGCCCTGGCCAGAAAAGCTCTGGGGGATGCCGAAGATGCCGTAGACGAACACCAGCAGGGTTCCGATGATGAGTGCGAGTTTCCAGCCAAGGTTCTTATTCATACAGATTCGATTTCCAATTTTCGATTGCCAATTGCCAATTTGCCACCACTCCAATCGGCAATTGGAAATTGAAAATTGGCAATTACTTGCCTGGTGCTTCTTCTCCCGCGACCGAGACGATGGAGCCGCGGCTGACTTCGAGCTTCAAATTGTCGGGCGGAACCCGCAAGGTCACGGCGTCGTCTTTCAGCGAGAAGATCACTCCCCGCAAGCCGCCGCTGGTGGTAACTTTGTCTCCCGTTTTCAACGTCTCAAGCATTGCCGCCCACTTCTTTTGCCGTCGCTGCTGGGGCAGGATCAAAAGAAAATAAAAGATGGCAAAGATGAAGATGAGCGGGGCGAACCCCAGCCATCCCAGCGATCCGGCGCCGCCCGCTTGAAGTGCAAGTAAGTATTGCGTGCTCATGAAAATCACAGACCCTAAACGGTCAATCCACGGGCCTGCGCCTTCCGGCAATAGGGCCCTTACATGTAAACCGCGGGAGTTCTAGTTAATCAGGTCGGACAATCCAGAAGCCATGGGCATCGAACGGGGGTGCCCAGCTACGGTTTCAGTCGAGACCACACCTCTGACAGCGAACGGGGACTCTCCCCAAGTGCAATAGAATGACGCACCGCTCGCATAGTGTCAAGGTAGAAGCTCAGGTTGTGGACCGTATTCAAAACCTGGGCGAGGACCTCGTTCGACGCGTAGAGATGGCGGAGATAGGCGCGGGAGTAGCGCGCGCACACGCGGCACGAGCAGTTGGGGTCGAGCGGGCCTTGGTCCCCTGCATATCGCGCCTGCTTGATCGAGATCTTTCCCTCCGACGTAAACAGCAGGCCGTGGCGCGCAGCGCGCGTGGGAAGAACGCAATCCATCATGTCGATGCCGAGTCCGGAATATTCCACGATTTCTTCGGGCGTGCCGACGCCCATGAGATAGCGCGGCTTGTCGGCTGGCAGATGCTCTAGCGTGGCCTCGACGATTTCGCGGGTCAGGGCGCGCGGTTCGCCGACGCTGAGGCCTCCGATGGCGTAGCCGGGAAATCCAATTTCGATGGTGCGCTCGGCGGATTCTTTGCGGAGGGCGGGATCCATGCCGCCCTGGACGATGCCGAAGAGGGCTTGGGTCGAGTCTGAGTTCCAGGGCACTTCGTGCTTGTGCGCCTCGAAATGCTTCTTGCTCCGCTCCGCCCAGCGCAGCGTAAGTTCCATCGATTGGCGGACGCGAGTGGGGTCGGCGGGATGCTCGGTGCACTCATCGAAAGCCATGATGATGTCTGCGCCCAGCCCGATCTGCGGCGTCCATCGCACTTTCGGGGGTGAAGACGTGCTGCGAGCCGTCGAGATGCGAGCGGAAGGTGACACCGTCCTCAGTGACTTTGCGCAGCTCGCTCAGGCTGAAAACCTGGAATCCCCCAGAATCGGTAAGGATGGCGCACGGCCACGACATGAAGCGGTGCAATCCGCCGAGTTTGCGCACCTGCTCGATTCCCGGACGCAGATAAAGATGGTAGGTATTGCCCAACAGAATCTGAACGCCGAGCTCTTCGAGGATGTCCTGCGAAACTCCCTTCACCGACGCCAAGGTTCCCACCGGCATAAAGACCGGGGTCTCGACTTCGCCATGAGGCGTGATCAGCCGGCCGCGCCGAGCCGAGCCCGAGGTAGCTTCAATCTGGAACTCAAGGGACATCCTTGCGATTGTAAAGGACGGTTATGGAATCGCGAGTTCGACGGTCTCTCCGCGAGCTTTGCCGTTTTCTAGAAATAGCTTGCCGACTGTGACCGGCAGCTTGAAGCGTCGCGGACCGGCGCTTCCCGGATTGAAGTAGAGCACGCCGTTCTTCTCATCTTGTTTGGGTACATGGCTGTGCCCTGAGACAACCACTTGAAATCCGGCGGCTTCTGGCTTGAGATCCAGGTCCTGCAGAATATGCAGCACGTAGATGGAGATCTGCTCTGCTTCGAATACTTCCGTGAGTGGAATCTTCTTGGCCCACGGTTCACGATCCACATTGCCACGAACCGCCGTTACCGGTGCGATCTCGGCGAGCTTCTTCAGGATGTCGGGATCGCCGATGTCGCCGGCGTGAATGATGTGCTCGGAATCGCGCAGCGCGTCGAGAGCCTCAGGGCGCAGAACGCCGTGAGTGTCGGAGATGACGCCGATGATTACTCAGCCATTCTAATGATTACTGCGAGAATCAGACTCTGGCTTATGCGGTTTGTTCAGACGAAAAGTCAGCCAGTTCGAGGCGCAGGTTGCCGGGATTGGTCGCGTATCCCATGCCAGTTTCGAAATCGACCATTCCGGCGCGGATCAGTTTCTCGATTTCTCCATCGAAGTTCTGCATGCCTTCGTTAGTTCCATCGCGCATAGCGTCGAGCAAAGTTTTGCCCTCCCCTTCGCCCTTCTCAACATATTCGCGGGTACGCAAAGTGGCCTTCAGAATCTCGACTGCAGCGACGCGGCCGGTTCCGTCCTTTCGGGGAATCAGACGCTGCGAAATGATGTAGCGGAAACTCTTGGCTAGACGATTACGAATGCCGTGCTGCTCGGCCAGTGGGAAAACTCCCACGATACGCTCGACAGTCTTCGAGGCATCAATGGTGTGCAAGGTGGAGAGCACCAGGTGTCCGGTTTCAGCGGCTTCCATGGCGATTTCGATGGTCTCTTTGTCGCGCATCTCGCCCACCAGAATCACCTTCGGCGCCTGGCGCAGCGCGGCGCGCAGGGCCAGCGCGAAACTTGGAGTATCGCTGTGCAACTCGCGCTGGTGAATCAGGCAATTCTTGTGGCTGTGCATGAACTCGATGGGATCTTCGATGGTCAGGATGTGGTACGACTGCTCCTGATTGATGCGGTCGATGATCGCGGCCAGGGTCGATGACTTTCCCGAACCCGTCGGTCCGGTTACCAGAACAATTCCGTTGCGCAGGCCGACGATGGTTTCGAGTTCCTTGGGAAGGCAGAGCTCGGCGAAACTCGGGATCTGCCTTAGGGATCACGCGCATCACGATGGCGTAAGAGCCGCGTTGCGTGAAGATATTCACCCGGAACCGGCAGAGACCCGGAAGGCCGAGGAAACGTCACAAGAGCCACGTTCGCGGAGCGAGGTCATGGCATGTTCGCTGCTGCCGATAAGGTCTTTCGCGATGCGAGTCGTGTCTTCCACCGTGAGCGTACGTGGTCCGGTTGCGGAGAGCTTCCCGCTGATTTCAACCATGGGCGGACGGCCCGGCGAGAAAAACAGGTCGCTGATCTTGCTCGACACCTTCAGCATGGACACGAGCAATGCTGGCGTCGAAGACACGGGAGGCTTGGGAGCAGCCGCCGTTCCGGGGGCCATGGACACAGTGGGAGCAGGAGGGGTAATGGTCGACATAGGCAAGTGCAAGAGCAAGGCCTATGCCAAAAGAAAAACGAGACTTTTAGAGGGATTTTAGCCGGCCGGAGTCTCTGAGTCTCAGGCTGAGACTGAAGGCTAAGACGCCCTGAGACACTAGAGCATGTGGCGAGAGCGCCCCCGCCCGAGTCTGGCCAAGAGCAGAATCTCCAGCGTCTGATTTGGTCCCAGCCGCTTCAGCGAAACCGTGTTTGACTGGCAAGCGACCGTGCCGCGGATACACTCTTGCTTGTGGATAGATGCGGGCGAGGGCGCCCGCGCCACATGAGCCACCTGATTACAGGCTGGGGCTTTTGTCGGCGATCAGCTTTCTGATCTTCTCGACAAAATCCGCCGCTGCCATGTCTTCGGTCTTCTCTTTGCCTCGAGTGCGGACGTTCACTTTGCCGGCTTCCGCCTCTTTGTCTCCCATGACCAGCAAGAACGGCACTTTCTGCATGGCGTGCTCGCGGATTTTGGCATTCATCTTTTCGTTGCGGGCATCCACTTCCACACGGACACCGGCGGCTTTGAGTTGGTCCGCAACTTTGTGGGCGTAGTCGGCGTGACGCTCGCTGATGGGAATCATTACCGCCTGCACCGGCGACAGCCAGACGGGAAACGCCCCTGCGTAATGCTCGATGAGCACGCCGAAGAAGCGCTCGATTGATCCGTAGAGGGCGCGGTGAACCATCAGCGGCTGTTTGCGAGTGCCGTCTTCGGCGACATATTCGAGGCCGAAGCGTTGTGGCAGATTGAAATCGAATTGCACGGTCGAGAGCTGCCAGAGGCGTCCGATGGCATCGACCAGCTTGATGTCGATCTTCGGCCCGTAGAACGCGGCTTCTCCGGGGATGGTCTTGTACTCGATGTTCAGTTCTTTGAGAACTTTCTCAAGCGAGTGCGTGGCCATGTTCCACTGCTCTTCGGTGCCGACGAAGCTCTTGCGGTCGTCCGGATTCCAAGTAGAAAGCTCGGTCTGGAACTTGTCGAAGCCGAAATCTTTTAGTACGTCTTTGGCGAACTCCACGCAATCCGCAATCTCTTTTTCAATCTGGTCGGGACGGCAGAAGATGTGGGCGTCGTCCTGCGTAAAGCCACGCACCCGCAGCAGGCCGTGCATCACGCCGGATCGCTCGTAGCGATAGACCGTACCGAGTTCTCCCAAGCGCACCGGCAGATCGCGGTAGGACTTCAGCGAGTCCCGATAAATCAGGATGTGGCCCGGGCAATTCATGGGCTTCAGGCGGTACTCGGCGTCGTCAAGTTCCATGACATCGAACATGTTCTGCGCGTAGTAGCCCTCGTGGCCCGAGGTCTGCCACAACTGCTTGCGCATCACGTGCGGCGTGTAGACGAGCGAATAGCCGCGCTTGACGTACTGATCGCGCATCCAGTCTTCCATCTCTTTGCGGATGATGCCGCCCTTGGGATGCCAGAAAATCAGTCCCGGCCCGGCTAGTTCCTGGATGGAGAACAGATCAAGCTGCTGGCCGAGCACACGGTGATCGCGCTTTTTGGCTTCTTCGATACTGTTTAGATAGGCGTCGAGATCCTTCTTCGAATAAAACGACGTGCCGTAGATGCGCTGCAGCTGCGGATTCTTCTCATCACCGAGCCAGTAGGCTCCCGCGATATTGAACAGCTTGAACGCCTTGATTTTCCCGGTCGACGGAATGTGCGGGCCGCGGCAGAAGTCGGTGAACTTGCCGGTGCGGTAAATCGAAATCTTTTCATCGGGCTTGGTGAATTGCTCGATGAAATGGCACTTCATAAAGTCGCCTTCTTTTTTGAATTCTTCGAGACCCTGATCACGAGGCAAGAACTCGCGCGCGTAGGGAACGTTCTGCTGCACCAGCTCCTGCATCTTCTTTTCGATCTTTTCGAGATCTTCCGGAGTAAACGGAGTGGGGCGATAAAAATCGTAGAAGAATCCGCTCTCGGTGGCGGGACCATGGCCAAGCTTGGTCTCGGGAAAAGCTCGAGCACCGCCGCCGCCAACAAATGGGCCGACGAATGGCGAAAGACTTCGAGAGATTCGGGATCTTTCTCGGTCAGGATGCGCAGGTCGGTGTCTTTTTCGAGCGGCCGGGTCAGGTCGATCAAGTCGCCGTTGGTCTTGGCCACGATGGCGGCGTCGGCCAGACGCGGGCTGATGGACTTTGCCACGTCGAGTGCGGTGGAGCCTCTGGGAACGTCTTTGGTGCTCCCGTCGGGGAGCTTCACATGAATGCTATCTGCCATAGGAATAAGCCTGGAGTGGGCTGGAACACTTAAGTTTATTGGAGGGGCAGCGGAGAATCAAACCGGCCAAGGCTCCTCTGGGGACAGCCGCCCTCGGCGGCGCGAGAAGATTCGTTCCTCAACCGGAAAACTGACGAACTCCGCTCGCATGTCCGGAGGGGGGCGTCCGTGCCTGGATGATTTGTTTTGTGATTTTTTTCATTCCGGAACCTTCCCACGACCCTTAGTGCAGTTCTCGGTGGACTCGTCACCGCGCGCTTGTGACGCCGTCGATGAGACTGCAAGTTGCGCGTCATCATTCCACACTGAGGTCATGAATCATGCATCGTTGTTCCCTGCCGTTATCGAGTGCGGTGAAATTCCTGCTCTTCGTTCTGGTGGCTTCATTGATTCTGGCGAGCTCTGCCCGGGGACAGAAGCTGACCTTAGACGGCGGGGGTACGTCGGTTTCATTTCCGGATACGAATGTGGGTTCCAGCGCAAACCAGACGGTGCAATTTACCGTGACTGGGGTCCTCACGATCACTGAAGTCGCCACGGCGGGGGACTTCAGCATCGTTAACCTCGGCGGTTGTGTCCTGCCGCTTCATCAGAACGACACCTGCAGCGTGGGCGTTCGATTTGAGCCGACCGCACCCGGCCGGCGCTGGTCTGCTCTGGTAGCGACCGACGACGGCGGGGTCAAGCGCAGCGTAGGCCTGGTGGGTAAAGGGATGGGTCCCGGCATGGCGTTTCTGCCAGGGGTGATTTCGACCGCCATCGGGAACGGCACCGCGGACTTCGGCGGCGACGGCGGTCCGGCCACCAGCGCGTCGCTGAATTTGGCATGGGCAGTGGTGGTGGACAACGAGGGGAACATCTTTGTCAGCGACATGCAGAACCACCGCATTCGCAAAGTGGACGCGGAGGGAACGATCACGACGGTGGCCGGCAACGGTATCGCCAGTTTTGGCGGCGACGGTGGTCCGGCGACGAGTGCGCAGCTCAACACTCCGACCGGCTTGGCTCTCGATAACGCCGGCAATCTCTATATCGCCGACTCCTTCAACGGACGGGTGCGCCGGGTTGATCTCAATGGAAGAATCACGACCGTCGCGGGCGGGGGTGAATTATCAGACGAAGAAGGCATTCTGGCCACTGACGCTTACCTGGGAACGGTTTACGGCGTCGCCGTCGATGATGCAGGCAGCCTCTATCTCACCTCCGACCAGAGAGTCCGCAAGGTAGATGCAAGTGGCATGATTACGACGATTGCCGGAAAGATGACGAGCGGCTACGGTGGCGACGGCGGACCGGCTGTTGACGCCACTCTGTATGCTCCCAATTGCCTGGCCGTTGACGACGCTGGCTCAGTTTACATTTGCGATGCGTACAACTACCGGGTCCGCAAGATTGACGCGGGCGGGACGATCACGACGGTGGCCGGTAACGGCACGGGAGGCAACACAGGCGATGGCGGGCTGGCGACCAACGCCGAGATCGAAAGGCCGTATGGCCTGGCGCTCGATGCCGCGCGCAATTTGTATATCGCCGACATCGACAGCAATGTAATCCGCAAGGTAGACCCGGACGGCACGATCACCACCCTGGCGGGCACGACGGCGGGTTATTCCGGCGACGGAGGATCTCCGCTGGCGGCGCAGCTCGGCATGCCGGTGGGGCTGGCAATTGACAGCCAGAGCAATCTCCACATCGCGGATCCGGGCAACAACGTCGTGCGTAAGATCACGGTAAATCGTCTGCCATCGTTTGAGTTCGACACGATCGACTTGGGCCAGTCCAGCAGACCGCAGACGGTAGTGATGGGCAGCGTGGGCACCGCCGACGTGACCTTCAGCGATATCTTCCTCACCAGCGCAAATTTTGTTCTGACAACCGATTGTTCGACTGATTCAGGACTGACTCCCGGCCAAGCCTGCTCTGCGCAGGTCACGTTCGCCCCCCTCTGGAACGGCGAGATCTGGGGCACGCTGGAGTTCCTGGATAACAGCCCCAGCGGGGTGCACGACGTCGCCTTGCACGGCATGGGAAACGAAGACGTTCCCCCGGTCTCCGAAGCCACCCACTTGGTGTTCGCGACGGGATTTCCGCCGGTACCCCTGGGTGGAAGTCTGGGATCGGTGTCCGTCTACGCGCAAGATAACGACAATAATGTGGACTCCAGTTTCAGCGAGTTGGTGGAACTCGTAATTGAAGATCCGAACAATATCGTGGTGTACGACCAGACCTATGCGGCCAGCGAGGGGGTTGCGACCTTTGATCTTGGCGAGACTACTTTCGCCGTCACTGGAACCTATCGGGTGGCGGCCGGGAGCCTGAGCCTCCCGCCGATTCAACGCACCTTCGTTGTGATTCTTCAGTCTCCGATGGTTGCCGGCGCGGGCATGACGGGACAGTCGGCCCTGTTCGATGCCACCGCTATCGGTCAAAGCACGAGCAAAACGGTGACCTTGAACATCACCGGTGCGACTACGCTCACCAGCGTCACGGCAGGCGGCGACTACACCATCACCGACACGACCGGCTGCGCACTCGATACGCCTCTTATTAACGGGGATCACTGTGTGCTCACGGTTCGCTTTGCGCCAACCGTCCCCGGACAACGCTGGAGCGCACTGGTGGTCAGCGACAACAACGGCGTCAAATCGAGCTTTGGCCTGGCTGGCACCAGTACAGGAGCGGCGGTTGGCTTCCCGCCGGGCTGGGCGTCGGTTTTGGCCGGCAACGGAGACTACGGCTATTCCGGGGACGGAGGCCCAGCCACGGAAGCATCGCTCGCCTCTGGCCGATGTCCATAGTCCGCGATTCCGAAGGCAATTTCTTCATTGCCGATTCGGAAAACAGTGTCATCCGCAAGGTGACCACCGATGGCGTGATCACCACGGTGGCGGGGGATGGCGTGTGCGGCTATTTGGGAGACTACGGTGCGGCCACCAGCGCTGAACTGTGCTGGCCCACGGGTGTGGCAGTGGATGCGGCCGGCAATCTCTATATCGCCGACAATGAAAATAGCGCGATCCGCAGAGTCGACGTGAACGGCATGATCACGACAATCGCCGGGAAGGGAGGAAAGCGCTATGGGCTCAACGGGCTATTTCAACCCGATACCAGCCTTTCCTACCCCATGGCGGTGGCCACCGACAGCACTGGCAACCTTTACATCGCCGACACGGAAAACAGCCTTATTCGTAAGGTTGACACTAAAGGCCTCATCACCTCCATCGCCGGAAACGGCAATGAAGACTATTCGGGGGACGGCGGTCCGGCGGTGGACGCGGCGATCGGGTGGCCGCAAGGAATTGCCGTCGACCCGGCGGGAAATGTCTACGTCAGCGACGCTGACTATGACGTCGTTCGCAAAGTGGACACCGACGGCATGATCACCACCTTCGCTGGAACCGGCGACTACGGCTATGGAGGAGACAATGGGCCGGCAAGGGAAGCTCAACTCGCGTCTCCCAATGGTCTCTCGCTGGACACTGCCAACCAGTTGTTGATCGCGGACACCGATAACTGCGTGATTCGCCGAGTGGGACTGAGCGGTGCGATCACCACGGTTGCGGGAACTTCGTGCGGCGGGGAAATCAACAAGGCCAACCGTCACGCGCGCGCCCGCAAAGGGACTCGCACGCAACCATCCGGAACGGCTCGCCAGGCACGATTGCGCAAATCGCTGATGGGTCCGCGGATTGCTCGCTTCGGACCTCCGATCACAGCGATACCATTTCCGGAGGCGTGGGGAGCGGTCGCGGATCCAGTGGGCAACCTCTACATTGTGGACGCCGATTTCGGTGGCGTGGTGATGGCCAACATGAACCCGGTGCCTGCACTCGATTTCGGCAGCCTGGACGTCGGCGAGACCAGCGAACCGGTTACCGTGACGGTTGGCAACCTCGGGAACGCGAACCTGCAGTTCAGCCAGATCAGCGTGGCGGCGAACTTCAGCCGCACTGGGCAGCAAGGAGGTTGCGTAACCGGAGAAGCCGTGGAGGCGAGCTCGGTGTGCACACTGCAGATCGCGTTTGCGCCAACGACGGCCGGAACCATCGACGGCTCGGTGGTGATGAGCGACAACGCGGTAAACAGCCCGCAAACGGTGGATCTGACAGGGGAGGGAGTGGCGGGCGAGTCGTCGGACTTCGATATGACGATGGCCGCTTCCTCAATGACGGTTGTCAGCGATAGTGGCGGCACAGTTGGGCTGACGGTCGCTCCCACCGGAGGCTTTTCCGGAACCATCACGCTCGCTTGCAGCGGACTGCCGGCGCACACCACGTGTTCGTTCGATCCTGCAACCCTCGATGCTCTTGGGGACAATGCGGAACTGACCTCCGGCCTGACCATCACCACCGGGGTGAGCGTGGGCGCGACGGAGCAGCGGGGCGCGAGCACGCAATTTGCCCGGTTGGGGATGGTGATTCCGGGTCTGGGAGTTATGGGATTGCTGTTCATGCCAGGCGCAATGACGGGACGCCGGCGCTGGGCGCAGTGGACCCTCCTGCTCCTGCTCGCCCTGGGATTACTCGCGTGCGTAGCCGGATGCGGCAACAGCCGTCCAGCTCCAACCCCGCCATCTGCTCCGTTAACACCAGTCGGCAACTACAGCGTAACCGTGACCGCCACCTCCGGAGCCACGTCCCACAGCGGTATGCTTACGCTGGTCGTGCAATAATGATTGCGGGGTGCGCAAGCGGACTTGCGCACTCCGAAACTTTTTTCTGGTTCGGGAGGTTTGTGCGGTTGCAGCAGGCTGGCGAACCATCCCAGCAGAACCGAGAGGCGGCTGTCCCTACGTGGTTCGCGCCGGATAGTACAGCGCTTCCATCGCCTTCTGCACTTTCGCTGCTAGGACTTCCATGTCGTGTCCCTTGAGCCCCGCTGTCGGGATCGGCTCCGCCCACTCGCATCTCTAGCGGCTGGGATTTGATGTGATAGGTGTTCATGGGCAACAGATCGAAGGTTCCAATCAGACGCGACCGGGAACTATATCGGCTTGGGCTTTGATCGCGAGGAAAAACGCGCCCGGCATGAAAGGCTTGATTTCGCCGTCGGGGGTGCGTCCGCCTTCGGGGAAAATGACCAGCGGCATGCCGGCTCTGAGGCTCTTGACCGCCGAGCGAATCTGGGCGACGGAGCGCGCGGGTTCCTGCTGGTTGACGCAGACTTGTCCGGAGCGCTTGAGATGCCACCCGATGATCGGATACGCCAGCAGTTCGCTCTTGAATAGAATTCGGAACTGGAAGGGAAGATTCGCGTAGAGCACCGGAATGTCGAGCGCCGACGCGTGGTTGACCGCGTAAACGTTCGGCTTGGTCGTATCGATCTTCTCCAGGCCAACCACTTTCACCGGAGAGAGGATCGTCTTCATGATCAGCACCGACCAGAGACGCGCGAAATTGTGCAGGATGCGCTCTTTGTCTCCGAAGAGCGAGACCGGAATTGCGACCAGCCCCATGATCACGGTGTAAAGCCAGATCAGCGGATCGAAAATGAAGTAAGAGCGCAGGCGGCTGAAGATGCCGTGCGTGGGCCTGGTGACAGCGACCCGTCGCTCTGAAGGACGCAGTTCGACAATCTCCTGATCGGTATGGAGTTCGGGGTCGGATGTCTTCAAAAATGCCACGATACTTGGATGCGCGCGCCGAGCTGGCGCATCACTTCTCCTACAATGTATATCGAACCGGTGACCACAATCACCCCGTCGGAACCAGCTAAAACACGGGCTTTTGCGAGGGCTTCCGCAACATCGGGCGCCTCTTCGATCTCGGCCCCGGTGCGGGATGCAGCTTCGCGAATCTCAGATGGACTGGCGGAGCGCGGATTGTCGGCTTGCGTCGCGACAACTCTCTCCGCCAGCGGAAATAGAATCTCGGCGACTTCCGCGATGGCTTTGTCGCGCATGGCACCGAAAACGAAGATCAGTCTTCGATTTTCATAAGTAGACGAAAGAGTCGAGCGCAACGCCCACGCGCCTGCAGGGTTGTGGGCCACGTCGAGAATGATCTCGGGCTGTTCGCTCGGAACGGGGATGACCTGGAAGCGGCCGGGCCAATGCGTTTCGCGAATGCCGCGCTCGATGGTCTCAGCTGTGACCGGAAAGCCTTGCTTGCTGAGTTCCTCCGCGGTCGCAATTGCAAGAGCGAGGTTGCGCAATTGATGGCGTCCGACGAGCGGGGTTTCGACGAGGATTTCCTTGCCCAGAACTTGCAGGGGATAACTGGCGCGGACCTCAGGGGCTAAAGCCCGTCCAGTGTTAGGCTCTACGGCACGGCTGAAGCCCTGCCCTTCCCGGACCGCTTCCGGTTCCAAGGTCGCATTCAGCGATGGATTCCACGGAATCGACACCGCCGGCGAGACGGGCGGCACATACTGAGCTGCGCTCACTCCGCGCGCACCCAGCTCCAGAATCGTGTTTCCGATCACGTCGTTGGCTTGCGGAAGTTGGGGAAGCGTCACCACCACTTTGCCGGGACGAATAATTCCCGCCTTCTCGCGTGCGATTTCGGCGATCGTATCTCCCAGGAATTTCTGGTGATCCAAAGCAATGTCGGTGATGACGCTCACGATCGGATCGACCACATTCGTGGCATCAAGGCGGCCGCCCATGCCGACTTCGAGAACGGCAATCTCAATTTTCTTCCGGGAAAAGTATTCGAAGGCAATCGCCGTTAGCATCTCGAAAAAGCTTGGATGCCACGGCAGCTCCGCTTCACTCACCAGACGTTCGGCGGTCCGGTCGACAAGGTCGTGAATCAAAGCAAAATCGTCGTCGGGAATCTCTGCACCACCGATGCGAATACGCTCGTTGATCTTGACCAGATGTGGCGAAGTGTAAAGTCCGGTGCGCAGACCCGAAGCTTTGAGAATCGCCGCCAGCGTCGCGGCAGTCGATCCCTTGCCGTTGGTTCCCGCAATCAATACCCCGGGAAAGCGCTTCTCTGGATGATCAAGCGCTGCCAGCAGCACCCGCATGTGAGCCAAGTCGAACTTCTGCGAGGGCGTATTCGCCAGCTCGTGGCCCAGCGCGTACATGCGTTCTAACGCAGCTTGATAGGACATTATTGGTCGTTGGTCTTTCGTCGTTGGTCGTCGGCCAACCCCCTATAGGTTACCAGTTGGAGATGTTGAATTTGGAGATGAGCTCAGCGGAAGGTCCTTTGGAACTTGTGAACGGCAGCGAATAGGACCCGAGCAGGTTCGACCAACGACTAACGACTAGCTACCAACGGCTGCGCCGCAGGCGTCATAAATTCAAGCGCACGAGCAATATACGGCTTGAGCTGGCGGCGGTGGACTACGGCATCGAGCATGCCATGTTCGAGCAGGAACTCGCTGCGCTGGAAGCCAGGCGGCAACTTCTGGCGGATGGTCTGCTCGATGACGCGCGGGCCGGCGAATCCGATCAGCGCGCCCGGTTCAGCGATGTTCAGGTCGCCCAGCATGGCGAAGGATGCAGTGACTCCGCCAGTTGTCGGATCGGTGAGCACCGAAATGTAAGGCACCTTCGCATCGTCGAGGCGCGTCAAAGCGGCAGAGATCTTGGCCAGCTGCATCAGGCTGATCAGGCCTTCCATCATGCGTGCCCCGCCAGAAGCGGAAACAATGACGATCGGTGTTTTCGTATCCGTAGCGTATTCGATGGCCCGCGTGATTTCCTCGCCTACAACGGCGCCCATGCTTCCGCCGATGAAGGAGTACTCCATCGAACTCACGACGACGGGGCGGCCATTCAGCTTGCCTCGCGCATTGATAATCGCATCTTTGAGTCCAGTGTCTGCCTGGGCTTGCTTCAGTCGCGAGGAATATGCTTTCAGATCGACGAACTTTAAGGGGTCGGTCGAAACCAGGTTGGTATCGAAAACTTCGTAATCGGCGTCGAGTAGCTGCGTCAGACGGGTGCGAGCGTCAATCCGAAAATGCTTATCGCACTTGGGGCAGACGTTGAGATTGTCTTCGAGATCTTTTTTCCAGATGATCTGCCGACACTGCTCACACTTAACCCAAAGCCCCTCGGTGCGAACGGTCTTTTCGCCCGATGTATCGAGCTCGCCGGATTGTCGCTTGAACCAGGCCATAAGAAATTGTCGATTTACGATTGTTGATTGTCGATTGAAACCCAATGACGCACAGATCTCGGCTTCCTCAATCAACAATCAAAAATCAACAATCAAAAATTCTTCAGTACTCGATTCCTCTCTGCGCCATCACGCCCTTTTCGTAGGCGTGTTTCACCTGTCGCATCTCGGTGACGGTGTCGGCTAGTTCAACAATGGTCGGATGTGCGTTACGGCCCGTTAATATAACATGCACCATCGCTGGTTTCTTTTTCAGGCTTTCCGCCACCTTGGCAGGATCGAGCATGCCGTAACTGATGGCGTAATTGATCTCGTCGAGCACCACCAGATCCCAATCGCCTGACTGGATGGCTTTTTCGGCTTCAGCCCATGCCTCCTCGACCATGCGGACATCCTCGGGATCGGGCTTTTCGCTTCCGACTTTCACGAAGCCGCGGCCCATTTGCTTCATGATGAACTTGTCGCCAAAAGCCTGCACGGCATCGAGTTCGCCGTAATGCCAGGAACCCTTCAGGAACTGGAGCATCAGCACTCGCATACCGTTCCCCACGGCGCGAAGAGCGGTACCCATCGCCGCCGTGGTCTTTCCTTTACCCGGGCCGGTATTGACGATGATCAGACCACGACGAATGTCTTCCATAGGCGAACTACTGATTGTATCCGGTTTTGCGCGCGAGAGTGGCCGCGGACGGCGCCCGTCGGTAGGTTCTGTATGGGCGGGACAGCCGAGATGGCTGCCCCCCACTTGAGCTTTTAGGGCATCTCTACGACGCGGCGGGGATTGTTCTCGTCATCGTCTTCGTCGGGCTCCGATTCAGTGTCGCCGAGCAAGCGGGCGGCAACCCGCAGTGCAGCCACTTCTTCCTTCACGCGTGACAATTCCTTTTCCTTCGAGCGAAGCACTTCCAGGGGATTTTTCATGACGGTGGGTTCCTATTGATGAATGTCCATAATGGACCCCCGCCGCATTTCTGCGTCGGGGAAATGTCTTACGAGGTACGGACCTGGCTGGCCAAAACCACATCAGTGCCCCAGGTGATAAGGATGGCGCTTGAGAATCGTAAATGCTCGATAAAGTTGCTCCAATAAAACCACGCGTGCCAGTTCATGCGCAAGCGTCATTTTTGACAGGGATAACAACTGTGATGCCCCACGCCGGGCGTCGTCGCTGAAACCATCGGCTGGCCCGACCGCAAACAACAATGGCTGCGGATTACGATCCTGATAGTCATTGATAAACTGCGCCAATTCTTCGGACGAGAGTTGCTTGCCGCGAGAATCGAGAAGAACCAGCGTATGTCTCGGCCGCGCATCGCGCTCACACAGTTTCAGGATCGCCGCTTCATCTTTAAGAGCAACTCCTTCGGCTTCGGCATAACGCGAGATGCGCTCCAGATATTCAACGGTCAGTTTCTGGATTGCCGGTTCTTTGGTTTTGCCGATCCAGACAACCTTCAATTTCACAACTTGAATTTAAACACACCGGGAGGACGAATGCCGCGAAGTGAAGCCTAACTTGCGAGGTGACAAACAAGGCACAGATAACTTTGTGACTAAGTCTTTCTTCCCGAAGCGAGCACAACGGTGACACCAAACTTGACGCTCTGTCCGTCGAAATATTTTTGTATCGCTGCGACAACTTCAGAGTCGATCTCCGCGCGCCTCTCGCTGGCAACTCGGTCCAGCAGCGGCCGGAACGGCGTTGAGACGCTTCGCACGTACTCCCACACTTCCTCTGGCGTCCCGGGCCACGTCCATGGAAGAGTCCTTGATTCTTCTTCTACGTTCTCGAAGCCCGCACTTCTCAAGGATTGAGCCAGGCTACCGTCTTTGCCGAAGCAAAACATGTCAGTGCCTCCCGGCGCCAGAAGCGATCCCCCAACGTGTTTGTGCACAATGGCCATGGTGCTGGACCAATAAGGCTGATCAAATGGTCCCCACGCAAGAAAGCAGGCGCGGCCAGACGCCTTGAGAACGCGATGCGTTTCATGCAATGCTCGATCGCATTCGGCGAAGAACATCACTCCGAAGCGACAGGTAGCAAGATCAAAGGTGTCGTCGGGAAACGGAAGATCGTGAGCGTCAGCTTGGCGAGTCGAGAAGTTGGTGAGGCCACGCGCACGTGCTCTCTCGTCGGCGATCCCGAGAAGTTCTGGACTCAAATCGAGAGCCGTAACGTGACCCGAACCGACTCGCGCTGCCAGACTGATCGCCGGCTCGCCGGTGCCGCTGGCCAGATCAAGCACCTGCATTCCGGGAGCGGGCTGAGCGTACTCAACCAGGGCTTCCGTGACTGCACGCCCCATAGTGGCCGATTTGGCTTTCCATTTTTCCGCGGCGACGAGGCGGTAAGAAGCGCCCCATTGCGGATTAGACGAGTCAGTGTTCATGTGCGAAACGATTTACGACGGAGAAGAGATCGTCTTGAACGGGTCCGCTTACGCTCTTTTGCGCGCTGGGGCTCGTTTGCGTGGCGCCGAAAGTTCCGCTGGTTCCAGGCGCTTAGCCGATTTCCATAAGCGTTCGAGATCGTAATACTTGCGCGCCTTCTCTGAGAAGACGTGGACGACGAAATCGACGTAATCCAGCAAGACCCATTCGGCTTGTTTGTAGCCTTCGATGTTGTTGGGGCGCATCCCGTCTTCTTTCAAGCGATCTTCCACTTCATCGGCGATGGCCTGAATCTGCCGCGGATTGGTTCCGCTGCACACCACGAAGTAATCGGTGAATGCTCCCGATCCCTTCTCTAGTTCCAGTACGGTGATTTCTTCTGCCTTTTTTTCCTGGCAGGCGCGGATGGCTTCGGAGACTTGCTTTCTAAGATCGAGTTTTTTCATGCGGTGGTTGGGTGGTCGTTCGTAAAACCCATTGTAGCTGAGAAGCGCTTGCAACGCGGGGTTTGACTAACGACCAATGACTATCGACTAACGACCGGAGTACAGATTCATCTTCTTGATGTAGTCGGCCACCGCAGGTTCCACCAACTTGCCGAGCGGTTTCTTCGCCGCGACCGCCTCGCGAATGCTCGTGGCGGAAACCGCTTGATGGACCCCGTCCAGCAGATGGATTCTCACACCAGACAAAACCAGGTCTCCCTTGGCCGGCTGTTTGGCGAACGGCTTCGTAACAGTCGCCGCCGGACGCAGACTTTCCGGCAAGGCATTCGCCACGTCTGCCAGCGAAAACCCGGGCCGGCTCGCGACGATGAAGGCGCATTCGCGGAAAAGGGCTTCCGCTTGATGCCACTTGGCAATGTCGTTGAAGGCATCGATCCCGATCAGAAAGAAGAGTTGGTCGCTCTTCTTGAGAGTCGACTTCAGGCGCCGCACGGTGTCGACGCTGTAGTTGGGCTGATTCGATGCGGTCTTGGCCGCTGGCGGCAAGGTCGATGGAGCCTCCAGCAAAGACGGCACGAACGCTTTCTCTTCGGCGGTCGCGAGGGCCACCATGGCATAGCGATGAACGTAGTCAGAAAGGGGCTGTCGCTGTTTGTGAGGGGGAACATGCGCCGGCACAAAGTAAATGCGCGAGAGTGAATAGCGCTCGAGTGCGGCGCGCGCCAAGGCAAGGTGCCCGCGATGAATTGGGTCAAAGGTTCCGCCAAACAAGCCCATGTTCATGTGTCTTGTTGTGAGACCGAGTCAGTTCTACTTCGTCACCTAAGGTTGCCTAGGAAGGTTCATCCCGGTGGTCAGGGTCCATTTCCACAGCAAAATGAACTACCGTAACTTCCTCAAATCCCTTTCTGGGACTAGCATTTGGAGGTATGCGAGTGAAGCTCCCCCTTCTCCGCACTCGTTACATTCCTCCGGGTCGGGCCCCTATCCTCCGATACGGCGTTGCCGTTCTCAGCATCATTTTGGCCCTGATTCCGGCGCTTCTTCTTTCCGACGTTGTCGAAAGCCGACTGGTCGTTTTTGCGGTCGCCATCATGGTCAGCGCCTGGTATGGCGGCTGGAAGCCGGGACTGGTCGCGACGTCGTTCGCACTGACTGTCAGCGCTTATTTCTCTCTGGCCGGAGCGCAGTCAGAACACGATTATCGCAAGGCCATCATACATCTGGCGCTTTTTGTTTTCGTGGCGCTGCTGATTTGCTGGTTCAACGCCGCTTTGCGATCGGCGCAGGAAGGATTGCGGCGGTCAGAAGTTAATTTCCGGTCGCTGGTGACGAATGCTCCGTATGGCATTTGCCGCTGCGATTCCTCGGGCATCGTGCAGAGCGCCAATCCCTCATTGGTCACCATGTTGGGATACGACTCGGCGTCGGAACTCGTAGGAACGAATCTCGCCAATCTTTATAGCGACTCGCAGGAGTGGTTTGTATTGGCTGATCACTTCCGCTCTCTGCAAAGATTCACGGGATTAGTGGCTGATTGGCGTCGCAGTGACGGCACAACAACTGCCGTTCGCCTTTCAGGACGCGCGATTCGTGGTGAAGCGAAACAAATCTTTTTCGAGCTGTTCAGCGAAGACGTGACCGAACATCGCGCTCTGGAAGAACAACTCCGCCAGGCGCAGAAAATGGAAGCCGTCGGACGCCTCGCGGGTGGCATCGCTCATGACTTCAACAATCTGCTGATGGTGATCTCGGGTTACTCCGAGTTCCTGCTCGACCGCATCGGCAACGATCCATCGGTTCGGGGCCCTGCTCAAGAAATCGCCAATGCATCCGGACGCGCGACCTCTTTGACCCGGCAGCTGCTGGCATTCAGCCGCAAACAGATGCTGGCGCCCAAGGTGCTTGATCTCAACGCTGTCGTGACCGAGAACGTCAAGATGCTGACGCGGCTCATTGGCGAAGATATCGAGCTAGTCATGATTCCGGGCCCTGAATTGGGATCGGTCAAGGCTGATCCAGGACAAGTCGAGCAGGTCATCATGAACCTCGCAGTGAATGCGCGCGATGCCATGCCGCGCGGAGGCAAGCTCACCATCGAGAGCGCCAATGTCACGCTCGAAGACGGTTCAGCGAATCTCCATCCCACGCAGAAGGCCGGCGAATACGTGATGATGGCGATCAGCGACACGGGCACGGGCATGGATGCGGAGACGCAGTCGCACATCTTCGAACCCTTCTTCAGCACCAAGGGACCGAAGGGAACCGGGCTTGGCCTGTCGACGGTCTACGGCATTGTGAAGCAAAGCGGTGGATACATCTGGGTCAATAGCGAGCCCGCTCGCGGCACGACGTTCAAGATCTATTTACCGCGCGTCACCGAGTTCGGCGAGCCCATCACTCCCGCGCTCGAGGCGGCGCCTACAAAATCTTCTCCCGCGTACGAAACCATCCTTCTGGTCGAGGATGAAGGCAATCTGCGGCGTCTGGCTCGCGAGTATCTCGAACTTCTGGGATATCGCGTGCTCGAGGCCGCGGAAGGCGCCACAGCCATACAAATCTCCAAGGTTCATGAGGGGCCCATTCACCTGCTGTTGACGGATGTCATCATGCCGGGAATGAATGGGCGGGAACTGGCACAACACATCTCCTCGGCGCGGTCCGAAACGAAAGTGCTCTACATGTCGGGCTACACCGAGAATGCCATCGGCAATAACGGCACCCTGGACGCAGGCATCACGCTGCTCCAGAAGCCATTCACGCTCCCCGCCTTGAAAGCGAAGGTGCGGGAGATGCTCGACACACCCCTTCCCCTGGAGGTTTCCATGTCTGCTCGTGCTGCACACGCTCCCCTCGCCCGGACCCGGCAGAAGCTTTCTTCTCCATTCCGCGCGCAACGTTTCGATCTTCACTTGCCGCTGAAGTATCGGCTGGTCGGAGAACAGAACTGGCGCCAAGGCACAACCGAAAACATCAGCCGCTCGGGCATGCTGTTTCGCGCGGAAGAAGCGATTCCGGCGAATGCCCAGTTGGAAATCAATCTCGTGCTGCCTGCGGAAATTGCGGGCTTATCGGCTGCGGAGGTTGTCTGCCGCGGAGAAATTGTGCGCACGAGTTCTTCCGATACGGCAGCCGTTCATCCGGCGCTGGCTGCGAAGATTTTGCAGTATCACTTCCAGCACACGTCACAGATGGATGCGTAGTTAGTACCGAGTACTTAGTACCGAGTACCGAGCAAAAACAAGAGGCGACCGAAAACGGCCGCCTCTTTTGCATGTTCATCAACAACCTGTAATTAAGGTTGTTGTTCGCTGCTGGGTACTGGGTACTCGGTACTGGGTACTGGTTTTCGAACTTCATCCACTTTATCTGCCATCGCATATTTCAATTTCTCAATGCCTTCTCCGGTGACGGCGGATATCGGGAACAGGTCCAGCTTATGTTTCTTGCAATATTTCTTCAGCTTCGCGAGCTTCTCTTTGTTGGCCACATCGATTTTCGAGGCGACCATGATGTTCGGCTTATTTTCAAGTCCCGCGCCGAAGCTTTCCAGCTCGCCATTGATAACCTCGACATCTTGAATGGGATCGAGACGGCCACTGCCATCGGACACGTCGACCATGTGGACGAGCAGGCGCGTACGCTCGATGTGCCGCAAAAATTGGGTTCCCAAACCAGAGCCGGTATGGGCGCCTTCGATCAAACCGGGGATATCGGCGACCACGAAGCTTCTCTCGGTTCGGCCCTTGCCAACCAGAACCACTCCCAGATTCGGTTCCAGCGTAGTGAATGGGTAGTCGGCGATTTTTGGACGAGCCGCGGAAATCCGCGAAATCAAAGTCGATTTGCCGACGTTCGGATATCCGACCAGCGCCACATCGGCGAGCAACTTCAGCTCGAGACGGAAAGTCCGATCTTCCCCGGGGCGTCCATCTTCATGTTCTTGCGGGGCCTGGTGCGTGGAAGTCGCGAACCGCGCATTGCCGCGCCCGCCGCGGCCACCGCGCGCGATGACGACGCGCTCGTCAGCCTTGGTGAAATCGTAGACCTTCTCTCCAGTTTCGGCGTCATAGACGATCGTTCCGACTGGGACTTTCAGAAGAATGTCTTCGCCCTCGCGTCCGGTGCGGTTTGAGCCTTCGCCGTGGCGTCCGCGCTGCGCCTTATATTCGGGATTGAAGCGGAAGTGAACCAGCGTGTTGTGGCGCTCGCTCGATTCCATGATGACGTCGCCACCTTTGCCGCCATCGCCGCCGGACGGACCTCCGCGCGGGACGAACTTCTCCCGCCGGAACGCCAGGCAGCCGTTGCCGCCGTCGCCCGCCTTTACCTTGATTGTCGCCTCATCGATGAACATTGGTCTTTGGTCGTTCGTCGTTAGTCGTTGGTCAAAATCACGTAGGGACAGCCGCCTCGACTGTCCCGAACATGCTTCCCTTATACGAACACAAAAGCCTCGGCTCGGGGCCGAGGCTGTGTGCGCGGAGAGCTTCCGCAGAAATGCTACTTCGCTTCGAGGGGCTCTACCATGACGAACTTGCCCATACCGCCCTTGTCGAGGAACTTGATGCGTCCCGTGACTTTGGCGAAGAGAGTGTCGTCTTTGCCGCGGCCGACGTTCAAGCCCGGCTTCACGCGCGTTCCGCGCTGCCGCACGATGATGGTTCCGCCCGGCACCAGCTGTCCGCCGAACGCTTTGAATCCCAGCCGCTGCGCGTTAGAGTCGCGGCCGTTTCGTGATGTGCCTTGCCCTTTTTTGTGTGCCATAAAATCAGTTCTCGATTCTCAGTTACTTTTTCTTTTTGGTCGCGGCTTTCTTGGTGGCCGACTTCTTCGCAGCTTTCTTCTTGGCGGGAGCCTTCGACTTCGCCTCGACGTGCGTTTCCTCAGCCTCGGGAGCTGCCTTCTTCACCTTGGGCTGCTTCTTGGGAAGTTCGGGCGCGCTGAACTTCTGGCCGTCGAAGTTGATTTCTGTAATGCGGACCGCCGTGTAACCCTGACGATGCCCGCGAAGCTTCTTGTATTGCTTCTTGCGCTTGTAGTGGAAGACGAGAATTTTGGGGCTACGGCCCTGCTCGACAACTTCGCCCACCACGCGAGCTTCCGCCGGCTTGCCGATCTGGCCTTCCCCGCCAGAGACTGCGAGCACGTCGTTGAACTCGACCGTATTCTCGCCGCTCTGGTTCTCGACCCGAATCACATCGCCGGGCGCGACACGGTACTGTTTGCCACCGGTGCGGATGACCGCGTACATAGCTCTGCCTCCGTCAAATGACCACCCGCCGCACACTGGGGCGATGCGGGGACCTGCTTTTTCCTGTGCTTGCTGTTTTCTCCGCGTCGACGCTTTCGGGCAACGAATGCGGGCGGCTCCAGAGGGGAACCGCGCGTACAGGCAAACCCAGCTATTTTAGCGTGCGCTGTGGAAATTGGTCAAACGAAAGAGGCTTTGTGCGACAATGCTGCCGAATTCCGGAGGGAAATCGAATGCGCTACCGTCTGTTCACCTTGATTCTCTGCCTGCTGGCGGTTTCGGCCGTTTCTCAAACCAAGGAAGCCAAAAAGAAGATGATGGCTCCCGGCGCTCCCGACCGCACCCTGATGGAAAAAATCTGGGCGGGCTGGAGCACCCTCAACACCGACAACGTCGCCGGCTTTTATGCGAAAGGCCCGCACACTTTCTATGACATCGCTCCACTGAAATACAACAGCTGGGACGAGTATTCGGCTGGAGTCAAAAAAGAGCTGGGAGATTACAAAGTCGCGACCTGTACAGTGAACGATGACTCGCAGATTCACCCAGCGGGAGACGCGGTTTGGGGTACCGCGACCGTGAAGTGCGACATGACCCGAACTTCAGGCAAGGTGGAAATGAGTCAGTTTCGCTGGACGGTGATCTGGCAAAAAGAGAGCGGTCAATGGTTGATCGTTCACGAGCACGTGTCTTCGCCAATCGACTAAGTCTTGGCCACGGATTTACGCGGATTTCCACAGATAAAAATAATGATCCGTGAAAATCCGCGCGAATCCGTGGCCTGGTTTTTTCAGTACGCCTTCACGAAGAAATAAATCGACATCCCTGTACCTACGAGTATCACGAACCATCGAATCAGCGCAGGGTTGAGCCGCAGAGAATAGCGCGCACCGAAATAGCCTCCCACGGCCGCGCCCACAATCATTACGATCGCCTGTGGCCAGAAGACCGCCCGTTTCAGGATGAACACTATGACGGCGACTCCGTTGATCGCGCTGCCCAACACGCTTTTTAACGCATTCATCGCATGGATGTCGGTCATGCCGATCGCCGCCAGCATAGCGAGATTCACGATGCCCACTCCGCCGCCGAAGTAACCGCCATACACGGCGACTCCGAGCTCAAACACAGACGCTCCGACGATCGCTGCTGTGGTCGCATCATGGCTCACGCTCGAGGGCCCACGCCGCGCCAACTTCTTGCCAAAGATGAAGAGCAGGGTTGCGCCCGCCATCAACCAGGGCAGCACTTTGGCAAAGGTGTGCTCGGGAGTCTTAAGAAGCAAGAATGCGCCGGCGACTCCTCCAATGAAGCTGGTGACAAGCAAGGGGATCATCACGCGTCGGGGAACATCGAGACGATCGCGGAAAGCTCCCCCGCTAAAGACGATGCCGGTCCACAACGCGACGGTATTCGTGGCGTTAGCGGGAATCGCAGGAACGCCGGTAAACACCAAGGCGGGAAAAGCAATGAAGCTGCCGCCGCCGGCGACGGCATTTATGGCGCCGCCCAGCATGCCGGCGACAAAAAGGAAGAGTGCGGTTCCCGAATGCAAGCTAAAGGTGTATCACAAGGGCATTCCAGCGCAAACTTCCGCAGGGGAGCGGCAAGTGTAAATCTCATGTTGCCAATAGTTTGCAACATGGAATTGGGGCGGGTCTCTCCGTGACCTAAGTCACAGCCTCCCGTGATTTCGCTGGCTAAGATTGAACGCAGGTGAGGCCCATGGCAACCCAAATTCAACCCGAAATCATGCCGCAGAACTTTCATCCGTTTGTCGTCAAGGCACTCAGGGGCCCGAAGAAAAAACTCGTCCGGCGCCTCGAACCAGACGTTTCGCAACGCGTGCGTCGCAGCTTTCAATTTGTTTTCTTGCTCTGGAACGTGTACTTGGGCGCAACATTTTATTTCTGGGTGCGACAGTTCGAAACACAGAGTTTCAAGACTTCGTTAAACCGCCCGGCCAGCGTCGAAGGCTGGCTACCGATCGCGGGCATGATGAACTTCAAGTACCTCCTGCTGACAGGACGCGTACCGGCCATGCATCCGGCAGCCATGTTCCTGCTGATCACTTTTGTCTCTGTCGCATTTCTTTTTCGCAAGGCCTTCTGCAGTTGGTTGTGTCCGGTCGGAACAATCTCGGAGTATCTATGGCGCGCGGGACGCAAGGTGTTTCGCGGGAATTTCACGCTTCCGCGCTGGGTCGATCTTCCGCTTGCGCAGCCTGAAATACCTTTTAGTGGGCTTTTTTGTATGGGCGGTTTCGACGATGTCAGCGCATGCGATCGACGGGTTTATGCGCAGTTCTTATGGCGTCATCACCGATGTGAAGATGCTCGACTTCTTCCGCTTTATGGGCGAGACCGGAGCGATTGTTCTCGGAGTTCTGGTTCTGGCTTCCGTATTGGTGCAGAATTTCTGGTGCCGCTATTTGTGTCCTTATGGCGCTTTGCTGGGGCTGGCATCGTTCTTCAGCCCGATGCGTATCCGGCGCGAGACTTCCGCTTGCATCGATTGCGGAAAGTGCGAGAAGGCTTGCCCCTCCCATCTGTCGGTGGACAAACTGGTAACCATCAAGTCCGCCGAGTGTACGGGCTGTCTGGAGTGCGTAGCGGCGTGCCCAGCAGAAGGCGCACTTCGATTGTCAGCGTGGAATTCACGCCGGCACACGCCAGTCTGGGCAATGGCGGCGGGAATCGCCGCGTTGCTTTTTGGAATGGTTGGGTACGCCAAGACCTCCGGCCACTGGAATACCAGCGTACCCAACTCCACCTACCGTCAACTGGTACCGCATGCCGATCAGGCGTCGCATCCGATGCCAGGAGATCCGGCCCTCAGCAACTAGTAGCTCGTTCCTGTGGCTGTGTTCGCTCGATCCCGGATTTTGTCGCCGAAGTCATGAACCTTGCCCGCCAGGTTGCTGCGAGTCTCTTCTCCGGTGGCGGGAGCGAAGAGCAGGCCGACTCCAACGCCAATTCCCATGCCGATGAGAACGGCGGTGGTAGTGCTGATTCCGCGGTTGTCATCACCCCGGATCACGCGCGTGGCCCGGCCCAACCGGTCGCTCGCCGTCTCATACGTATCCTGCGCACGGTCGCTGAGATCGTCGAGCCGGTCCGCCAAACGGTTACGAAGTGGATCAAGCAGATAGAGTCCCGTACCCATAAGCATGCTGAGCAACGCTTTGCGATTGCGAACTTTCATGATGGATGCCTCCACGTAGGGATAAGTTCTTACGAGCACTAGGATGCAAGCCACTCACGAAGGTTTGGCGGAGATGTTTTCTGGTGCTGGGCATGTTCCCGGGTGACCAAAGCTGCGCGACTTCAGTGTCACGGACTTACCTCCGTCATATGTTGCAGACAACGCGATTCGGGTAGTGTCTTTGTGGGCCCTGATGACTATGACGGAGCAGTTCTGGCATGATTGGTTTCACCCACAAGAAGATCCTGACGCTGGCGCTAGCCTTTGTGCTGGCGCTATCTCTCACTCCCTTACAAGCGCAAAAACCGCCCGAAAAGGCTAACCGCAAGAAAATCTATTCGGTCGACCCCGTTTATCCGGAGATGTTGAAGCGATCGAACATTGGGGGAGTGGTCCGCCTGCTGGTTTTGATCTCACCGAAGGGCACCGTCGACACAGTGAATCAGCTCGGCGGCAACGCCGCTCTAGTGGAAGCGGCGACCACTGCTGTGAAGAAGTGGAAGTACGCCCCGGCGGAGGCCGAAACCACGCAGGAAGTCAGCATCACGTTTGACCCGCGCAACTACCAATAGAAAAAGACTTCTAGAAAAAGAAAGCGCGGACAGGCCTGTCCGCGCCAGAAAGTTATTTGGGACAGCCATAGGCGGCTGTCCCCATGCGTTATTGAATCAACGTTCCGCTGCCGTTCGGCTCTTCGTCGGGCGGAATCACGACTGCCGCCGCAACACGATCGCCCGGCTCCAAGTTCAGCAGGCGAACCCCCTGGGCCGACCGTCCCGACTCGCGGATGGTCTTCGAGTCCATGCGAATGATCTTGCCGTACTGGCTGATCAGCATGACCTCGGACTTCTCCGAAACTTGCGCGATGGTCGAAACTTTGCCATTGCGCTCGGTGGTCTTGACATTGATGACGCCCTTGCCGCCGCGGCCGGTTAAGCGGTATTCGTCAGCCGCAGTGCGCTTGCCGTAGCCGTTTTCGGTTACTGAGAGAATCAGAGAACCCTTCTCGGGAACCAGATCCTCTGCACCCTCTGGAGCCTCGGATGCAGCTTTCTTCTTGGCATCCTTTTCGGCCCGGGTTGAGTCGGGCGCTTCTCCGCCAGCACCCGGCTTGGGAGTCGTCGCCATACCCACGATGTAGTCTTTCTCCTGCAGGTTCATGCCGCGCACGCCAGTGGCATTGCGGCCCATGGAGCGAACATCATCTTCCTCGAAGCGGATTGCCTGCCCTTCGTGAGAGGCGAGGAACACCACCTGATGCCCATCGGTAAGCGAGGCGGCCACCAGTTCATTGCCCTGCTCGATGTTGATGGCAATGATGCCGCGAGACATCACGTGAGAGAAGTCTTTCAAGTCAGTCTTCTTCACCGTGCCGTTGCGAGTCGCGAAGAAGACATACTTGTTCTCTTCTTCCAGGTCGCGTACGGCCAGCATGGTGCGCACCGTTTCGCCTGCCTGCAGCGCGACCAGGTTACCCATGTGCTTGCCTTTGCCGGCCGCTCCGACGTCGGGAATCTCGTAGACCTTAAGCCAATAGACGCGCCCGGTGTTGGTAAAGATGAGAATGTAGGCGTGGGTCGAGGCGATGAACAGATGCTCGACGAAATCCTCGTCGCGCGTCTTCATGCCGGTGCGGCCCGTGCCTCCGCGGCGCTGCATGCGGTAGGTCGAGATCGGCGTCCGCTTGAGATAGCCGGAGTGGCTGACCGTGACCGCAACTTGCTCGTCGGCGATCAGATCTTCCAGCATGATCTCGGCGGCTTCGTCTTCGATCACCGTGCGGCGCTCGTCGCCGTACTGCTTCTTCACTTCTTCCAGCTCTTTCACGATGATGCCGCGCAGCTTTTTTTCAGAGGCGAGAATCGATTCGTATTCGGCGATGTTCTCGCGCACCAGGCCCAGCTCTTTGACGATTTCATCGATCGAAAGCTTGGTCAGGCGATGCAATTGCAGTTCGAGAATCGCGTCAGCCTGGATCGCGGAGAAAGGCTTTTCCGGATCCATCTTCGGCGCCCGGCCCGTAGTGTTGATGTCAATCTTCTTCCCGGCAAAGTAGGCGACCAAATTCTCGCGCGCCGCGGCACGATTCGCGCTACCGCGAATGATCGCGATCACGTTGTCCAGGTGATCGAGCGCGGTCTGGTAGCCTTCGAGGATGTGCTCGCGTTCCTTAGCCTTCATCAACAGGAAGGCCGTACGCCGTCGCACTACATCGACCCGGTGATCGATGAAGTACTGAATCGCCGCGACCAGTCCCATTTCCTTGGGCTGCTGGTTCACCACCGCGAGCAGGATCATGCTGAAGCTTTCCTGCATTGAGGTGTGCTTGAAGAGCTGGTTCAGCACTAACTGAGGTTCCCCGCCGCGCTTGAGCTCAACCACGATGCGCATGCCGTCGCGGTCGCTCTCGTCGCGGATGTCAGAGACGTCGTCGATGATCTTGTCGTTCACCAGCTGCGCGATGCGTTCAATCAATCGCGATTTGTTCACCTGGTAGGGAATTTCGGTGACCACGATCGCCTGACGATCTTTGTTAAAGGTCTCGATGCCGGCTTTGGCACGCATCATGAAGCGTCCGCGGCCGTTCTTGTAGGCTTCGTAAATTCCCGCCTTGCCGTGGATGATGCCAGCCGTTGGGAAGTCCGGACCTTGCACGAACTTCAACAGGTCCGCGAGAGTTGCTTTCGGATTGTTGACGAGCGTAATCGTCGCGTCGACGATCTCGGTCAAATTGTGTGGCGGAATGTTGGTCGCCATGCCGACAGCGATTCCGTTCGATCCATTGATCAGCAGGTTGGGAACGCGAGTAGGAAGAATCGTCGGCTCGACCGTGGACTCGTCGAAGTTGGGAACGAAGTCGACCGTGTCTTTGTCGATGTCAGCGAGCAGATCTTCCGAGATGCGCGTCATGCGGCATTCGGTGTATCGGTACGCGGCCGGCGGATCGCCGTCCACTGAACCGAAGTTGCCTTGTCCATCGACCAGCGGATATCGCAGCGAGAAGGGCTGCGCCATGCGCACCAACGAGTCGTAGAGCGCGGTGTCGCCGTGCGGATGATACTTACCGAGACATTCACCAACCACCTTGGCGCACTTCACATACTTGCGGTTGTGAAGGATGCCCATGTCGTGCATGGCGTAAAGAATGCGCCGGTGCACGGGCTTCAACCCGTCGCGCACGTCGGGCAGCGCGCGGCCGATGATGACCGACATCGAATAGTCGAGATACGAACGCCGCATCTCCTCTTCAATGTTGACTGGCTGAATATTCAGCGCGCCGGGACTGCCACCTTCGCCCGGAGGCGGAGGGGTTAAAGGAAGCTCAGGATTCTGATCGTCTGCCATAAGAAGCTTTTAGCTCCTAGCTCTTAGCTTGCACAGCCCGGCCTGGGCCAGGTCTACAGTGCGTGGATTTCCGGTAAATGATTGCATTAATAGGAAGTTAACTCGCCCGGGATTACCCGTAATTATACCATGCTGCGAGCTATTTCAGAGATGGGCGCCACAGTGAGGAGTGGCTTCAGCGGCACCCTCGCTGAATCGTCTAAAACCCTTGTTGCGAGTGATTTACGGCAGTCGAAAAAGGACGGTCGATGCGACTTGCCGGGTGCCGAGTCCGGTGCCCCATTTCTCGCGTTCTTTGCGAGAAGTGGGGCCTTTTGATGGGGTCTTCTGGAGGGATTGGGGAGCACGGGACGCACCCTCATTTTTGCGGAGCTAACTCGATGAAAGACCCGGTGAATGTCCCGCCAGTCTCCGAATTTCCACCGCGTTTTCTTGCTCTTCGCTGTCATCACGCCTCTGTATCGTCGCTTTCGCCATGACAACATGTTCCACGTGGAACACTACGCAGTTTTGCGAAAACCCGGAATTTGCGCCAGTCCCCACCATGAGATTCAACTAGACGGTTGCGGCGACGCCCTCGCCACAGAGAGCGGCCGCTTGCTTTCGTGCCTCTTGTAGCCCTTGTTGCACGCGCCGAGGCGCTGTGCCGCCGACAACGTCGTGAATAGCTAAGACTTGCTTGAGCGAGAGACAGGAATAAAAATCCTGATCGAAGACTGGATTAATTTCTTTCAAGTCATCGAGCGGAAGGTCTTGAAGCTCGCACGCACGCTCCATGGCCAGGCGCACTGCCTTACCGATCTGCTCATGAGAAAGCCGGCTGGGAACGCCGCGGTTAACCAGGTACGTAGCGGCAGCCCAGGCATTCATGAATCCGTCTTCGGCTGCTTGTTGCATCTTCGGAAAGTTGAAGCCTACGGATTTCATCCAGCCGGTAACCAGCGGCAGCGTTGAGAGGACTGCGCTCGTCGCCTCGAAGAGCGGCTCCTGCATCTCTTGCAGGTCTTTGTTGTAGGCGAGTGGCAAGCCTTTGATTGTCATCAACAATGACGTTTGATTTCCGAGAACTCGTGCTGCCTTGCCTCGTACCAGTTCCAGCAGATCGGGATTCTTTTTCTGCGGCATGGCGCTGCTTCCGGTGGAATAAGCCTCGGGCAACTCAACGAATCCGTACTCTTGGGTCGAGAACAGAATCATCTCCTCAGCGAAGCGGCTCAGGTGAAGCGCTAACGATGAAAGCACTGTAACGAATTCCAGAACGAAGTCGCGATCGCTGGTGGCATCGATGCTGTTCGCGGTGGGTGCATCGAATCCCAAGTCCACGGCCATGGCCTCGCGGTCCAGCGACAGCGTTGCGCCGGCAACCGCACCCGATCCCAGCGGACAAACATTGACGCGCTTGCGGCAATCGGAAAGTCGCTCAGCATCGCGCAGAAACATCTGCACGTAAGCCAGCAGCCAGTGCGCGACCAGCACTGGTTCCGCGCGCTGCAAGTGCGTGTAGGCGGGCATCGCAGCGTCGCCTGCCCGCTCAGCACGGGTGATCAATATATCGATCCATTCGCCCAACAGGCTTTGCAGATCGTCAATGCTGCTGCGGACATAAAGCCGCAGGTCGGTGGCGATTTGTTCGTTGCGACTGCGGCCGCTATGAAGTTTGTACCCGGTCTCGCCGATCAGAGCGACCAATTGCTTCTCGACGAAATGATGGACGTCTTCTGCGGCATCATCCTGCAAAACTTCCGAGGATGCCTGGGCCTTCTCCGCGACCTGCTCAAGGCCTTGAAGAATTTCCGCCAGCTCTTCCGACGACAACACTCCTACATGCTCCAGCGCACGCGCATGCGCACGGCTTGCCGCTAGTTCGTAGGGCAACAAGCGCTGATCGTAAGGGAACGATCGCTGCCACCGCTCGAAATCAGGATCGAGCGGCTCGCGGAAGCGCCCCGACCACATCTTGCTCAAGCAACCTCCATCCGGGACCGCGCGCGGGAGCGCGACGGCAAGCCGAGGATGCGAATGAATCCGGCGGCGTCCTTCTGGTCGTAACTGTCGCCCATGGTAAAGGAGGAAAGATCGGTGCGGTAGAGCGAGTACTCCGACTTCCGGCTCACGATGTTCACGTTGCCCTTATAGAGCGACAGCGTCACGCTCCCGGTGATGTTCTGTTGCGTGGTCTCGACAAATGCATCGAGAGCCTCGCGCAGCGGAGTGAACCACATGCCGAAGTAAACCAGCTCGGCATACTTCAGGCCGATCTCCTGCTTGTAATGCATCAGGTCGCGATCGAGGCAAAGCGCTTCGAGTTCGCGATGCGCGGTCAGCAGCAGTGTGCCGCCCGGAGTTTCGTAGCAACCTCGCGACTTGATGCCGACGAAACGGTTCTCGACCAGATCTACGCGGCCGATGGCGTTGCGGCCGCCGATTTCGTTGAGGAGCTCGACCAGCGATACGGGATCCATCTCCATGCCGTTGACCGAAACTGGAATTCCTTTTTCGAAGCCGATCTCAACTTTCTCTTCGCGATCGGGGGCCTCTTGTGGAGAGCGCGTCATCTGCCACGTGCTCTCGAACGGAGCGTTCCCGGCGTCTTCCAGTTCTCCACCTTCGTGACTCAGGTGCCAAAGGTTGCGATCGCGGCTGTGAATCTTCTCGCGGCTCGCCGTCACCGAGATCCCTCGCTTCTGGGCATAGTCGAGGCAATCTTCGCGCGACTTCAGATCCCATTCGCGCCACGGAGCCACGACTTTCAATTCCGGCGCCAGCGCCTGATAGGTGAGTTCGAAACGGACCTGATCATTTCCTTTTCCGGTGCAGCCGTGCGCGACAACATTGGCGCCTTCACGCAGCGCCACTTCTACTTGATGCTTGGCGATCACCGGACGGGCGAGTGAAGTCCCGAGCAGATACTTATGCTCGTACACTGCGCCGGCCTTGAGTGCCGGAAAGACATAGCCCGTCAAGAACTCCTCGCGCATGTCTTCGACGACCACTTTGCTCGCGCCAGTGTCATACGCCTTCTTGACGACGGCTTCAATGTCGTCTCCCTGCCCTACGTCGCCGACCATGGCAATCACGTCGTACGCGTAGTTCTCACGCAGCCAGGGAATGATGATGGAGGTGTCCAGTCCTCCCGAATAGGCAAGAACAACTTTCTCAGGCATGAGCGCTCCTCACCGGCATGCGGCCGTTACCACCGCCCACCAACATTAAAAGAATGGCTTTTTGAATGTGCAGGCGGTTCTCGGCCTGGTCGAAGACGATTGAGCGGGACGAATCGATCACTGCGTCGGTGACTTCTTCTCCGCGATGCGCCGGCAGACAGTGCATGAAGGCAGCGTGCGATGCCGCGAGCGAAATCAAATTGTCGTTCACTTGATACGGCGCGAACACTTCGGCGCGTTCTTTGGCTTCGCTTTCTTGACCCATGCTGGCCCAAGTGTCGGTGTAAACAGCGTCCGCCCCAGCGACAGCCTCAGCGGGATCGGTCAGGATCTGAATCGATGCACCAGTCTCGAGAGCGATTTCGCGCGCCGCCTCGACGATTGCCGGATTCGGCGCATACTTCCTGGGAGTCGCCACGCGGATGCACGAACCCAGAGACGCGGCCGTCAACAGCAGCGAATGCGCCATGTTGTTGCCATCGCCGACGTAGGCGAAACGCAGTCCTTGCACGCTTCCGAACTTCTCCTGCAAAGTAAAGAAATCAGCGAAGGCCTGGCAGGGATGTTCCAAATCGCTCAGAGCGTTGATGACAGGAATCGAAGCGTGCGCTGCCATCTCTTCTACCGTTGAGTGATCGAAGGTGCGGAGAATGATCCCATGCACCCAGCGCTCGAGATTGTGCGCGATGTCGCTCAGGGTTTCGCGCTGGTCGATGCGTTGGCTGGTCTGATCCATGAAGAAGCAATCGCCACCCAGGCTGGCCATGCCCGCTTGAAATGTGAGCCGCGTGCGCAGCGAGGGCTTCTCGAAGAACATCACCACTTGCTTGCCGGCGAGCGCTCCGCGAAATGCCGAGGCACGGACTTTGATTAGCGCCGCAAGATCGATGACTGCCTTGACCTGTTGGGGTGAGAGATCGCGTACCGAGACCAGATCGCTCGGCCGAACTTCTTTGGCTGGTTCTACCGGAATGACCGGCACTCTTTCAAGTGGCTGGTTCCTTATTCCCATTTCTTACGCACAACCTTCTTTCTCTAGATTAGCGCAGCATGCCGCGAATTTTCGCAGCTAGTCCTGCGGCAGTTTTATTGTTTGAAGAGATGACCAGAATCGTGTCATCTCCTCCCAGGGTCCCCACGACCTCTGGCCATTGTTCTCCATCCAGCGCTGCCGCTACCGGCTGCGCGCTTCCCACGCTGGTCTTCAGGACCAGCATGTTCTGGGCCTGGCGAATTTCCAGAACAAACTCTCGCACCAACCGTTCCACCGAAAGCAACGCGGGTTCGAGTGCAAGCCCTTGCGGAAGGCCATAGCCTTCCGCGCTTTTGACCAGCCCGATCTCGCGAATGTCCCGCGATAACGTTGCCTGGCCCACCTCAAAGCCCCTCTTTTCCAACGCGACCTGCAAATCCTCCTGGCTCGGAATCGACTCCCTGCGCAGGATCTCGAGAATCGCTTTTTGGCGAGTGGCCTTGCTCATGACGGAAATATATTCATCGCTATGCATAAATATGCATTGCGAAGTACGCTTGTGTCAACAAAGAAGTATGAGCGCGGTTACTGCGGCGGGACGCGCGGCTCCCCAGCTGGCAAGATCATCCACCAGCCAAAGGCCGCGCTGATTAGCGACAGGGCAGCGCAAATGGCGATCGCCACGCGATAAGCAAAAATGAACGAAGTGCGAATCGACGAGCTCACGAGCGCGCGCGTGTCATCGTTCAGGTAGTCTGGAACGCGCAGAGCCGCCAGGTGGATGGAGTCCGCCTCAATCTGTTGGCGCGCTTCCGGTGCCATCTGGACCTTTACCAGTTGCGAGTCCAACTGGTAGCGGAACGCGGCCACCAGGACGACTCCGAGGACAGCGACGGCAAGCAGGCTCGCTACGCGAGCCACGGCATTGTTAATGCCGGAGGCCGTTCCGGCACGATCCTGGTCAACTGCACCCATGACCACCGCTGTGAGCGGCGCCACCGTGACCGCCATACCAAAACCGAGCACAAGAAATGCAGGGAAGAGGGCGGTCCAGTAGCTGCCATTTGTTGACGGCACGGCAAAGAGTAGGAACCCCACGGCCGCGATGATGGGGCCAAAGATAAGCGGGGGTCCCGCTCCGTAACGTGTGACCAGGCCGCCCGACCATCTCGAAAGAAAGAACATCAGAAGAATCAAGGGAAGAGCTGCGGCGCCAGTGGCGGTCGCGGAGTATCCCTGAACCTGAATCAGGTTCAAAGGAAATACGAAGAAGAAGATTCCGAACGCTGCATAGAGAAAAAGTGTGAGCCAATTGGCGCCGCTGAATCTGCGGGATTGAAACAAACTCAGCGGCACCATCGGACTCGCGATCTTTGCTTCGACGAACGGAAAGCCGAGCAGGCAACCGCTGCCCACGATAAGCGTCGAGTAGATCCGCGGATTCTTCCAGCCCAGACTGGCCGCTTCGACCAAGCCGTAGACCAACGCTCCCAGCCCCACCATGGCGAGCGCCGCACCCGTCCAATCCACTCGATTCGATTGGGCGCTACGGCTCTCGGGAACATGCCGCAAAGAAATCGCGATGACTGCGATGGCCAAGGGCACGTTCAGGAAGAATGCCCAGCGCCACGACGCATGTTCAATCAGCCAACCGCCGAGCACGGGGCCGATCGCGGTGGTGATGGAGGTGAATCCCGACCAGGTGCCGATCGCCTGTCCGCGATCTTCCTCCCGGACAGATGAGCTGATGATCGCCAGGCTGCCCGGTACCAGAAAGGCTGCGCCAACTCCCTGCACGGCGCGGGCGATGATGAGTTCATGAATGCTGGTTGCCAGTCCGCACCATGCCGAGGCGATGGCAAACACCGCAACCCCGGCGACGAAGACTCGACGCCGGCCCAGCAAGTCTCCGATCGAGCCGCCCGCCAGAATCAGCGCCCCAAGAAATAATCCGTAGGATTCAATCACCCATTGAACATCGACGACAGTGGCGCCCAAGCTGGATTGCAAAGCGGGCAGGGCGACATTTACCACGGTACTGTCGATGAAGGCGATGCTCGAGCCGAGAATGGCAGCAGCGAGAATCCATGGCAAAGAGGAGGGCTTACAGGGAACGGCCTGGGCTCCAGAGCGTATCGAGGCCTCATCGCACGGTAGTTGCATGAGCCTTTATGGATGCTTCGGAGCCGAGCCGCGGTTCGGACGATTACGATTTTATGCAGCGCGCAAAGTGAGCAATGTGATCTCGGGCGGAACTCCTAGACGCACCGGCATCCCGAAAGTGCCCAGTCCGCGATTCACATAGAGAAATGCGGTCTTCACGGAAGCAGCATTTGCCCCTCCCGCATCGAGCGTGCCCAGGGGTAATCGATAGAGACCAGCGACGAAGTCCGTGATCAGCCGCGCCGGACTCCAGCTGTTTTCCACGATTTCAAATTTCACTTGGCCGCCGTGGGTGTGTCCGGCAAGGCTGAGTTCAATGCCGAGTTCGGCAGCGCGGCGAAAGGAATTCGGATTGTGTGAAAGCAGAATGTTCGGCATGTCGCGCCTGACCAGGGGTTGAATGTGCTCCAGGACTCGGCCATGTGGCCCGGGCGTCATGTGGTCCCGTTGGTAGTCGACGCCGATCAGATTAAGCTTCGCGCCCATCCAATCGAGTTGCACATTCTGCTGCCGCAGCAGCTGCATACCATAGCGGGAGAAAAGCCGCTCGGCCGCATCTTCTACGCCGGCGTAAATCTCGTGGTTCCCATTGCAACCCCAGGTGCCCAACGGAGCGCTCAACTTGCTCAGTTCGACAATGCAACCTTCCAATGGATCGTTATGACCACTGATGAAGTCTCCCGTCACCACCGCCAGGTCAGGACGCAGGTCGTTCGCCATCTGCACTGCGCGGCGAACTTCCTCCTGTGGCATGAAGTCGCCGATGTGGATGTCGCTCAACTGCACGATTCGCATCCCATCGAGCTCCTTCGGCAACCCTTCAATCGGGATATCGACTTTTTGTACCTGATATTTGAGACGTCCGCTGGCAAAGCCATAAGTCGCAGCCAGGAAAGGTAATGTTCCCGCGAGGTAGGCGGCATAGCGGAAGAAATCGCGCCGGCCGGGATCGAGGCTCGCTCGTTGTGAAGAGAAGAATCCGCCCGCGGTGTGCGAAATCCAGCCGACGATTTCGACTGATTGAAATGCGAGGAAGCCGAAGAACGAAGCGACCAGCCACACCCGAGACACCGCGGCGAGTGCACTGCCTAAGCCACCGCGCGGCCATAGGCGGCCGAACAGAGGTTCAATGAGACTCGATAGCAGCAGCACGATCGCAACGATCCACACGCCCTCCAGAGCATAGCGAGCACCGTCGCGCCCTACGCTCTGGATCCAATGCCACGCGTTCACAAACCAAAACCGTTGAATAACGACGATCAGCCCCAGGAAAGCAAGGAACAAGACAAAACGAATCATGCTTTTCGTTCGCACCTAGAGATTTAGCCTTTCCATCCACACCGATTAGATGAAGGCCAGAGGCGATTCGATTGGGAAGTTCCGCGGTACGCCGCGATATACGAGGTTATCCGCTTGTGGGTTGGCCGTTTTCGAAGATGGAGGCCTTAGTTGGCTCCCGCCGATCCTGGCACCTGAAAGTCAATCCCCAGGCTGTCATTCTGCTGTGAAGTTGCAGCCAGATTCAGATCCGCCAGCGGCACGCGGCGCGAATGGCCCGGCGTCAGATCATAAAGCGTGCTTCCGACGATCGCGTAATTCGACACTTCAATCTGATGACCGTCTTTGAAGACAAGGATCGTTTGCGGCTGATCCGCGGCGGGCTCGTCGGAGCTCTGCGCGGTTTGCGAGGGCGCGATCGGAGGGCGCCGCATATTGGCTCACCTGATAGGGTGCTGGCTGTCCCGCTCCCCGGCGATCAAAGATCGTCGGACCACCGTTGTATTGATCGTCCGGAACATCACTGGCCACGGCATTCGGATCTTCTACGTAGTACGGAACCGCGTAGGGCACGGCGTAATAGCCGCCGAAATTGCCGAAATTACGGTTGTGGTGATGATGGTCGCCCGTCGCATTCGGCTTCGACGCAGCCAACGGGTTGATACAGCACGTGCCCGGAGTCGGGAACTGATTATTCGGCACCAGGCCCTTGGGACCAATCGAGGTCACGCTGGGCGGAACTCCGTGAGGTCCCGGATGTCCGCCAAAACCGATCGAAGTCACCGAAGCCGGAACGCCATTGATCTGTCCGAAAGCAGCCGGAACCAGAGCCAGGCAAAGCACAACCAAACCCGTAACCGTAGCCCGTTTCATGAGGAAATGATACCCGAGAATCGTCGACATGACGCGCCCTCCCAGGGCGGAATGCGACCCTACTCCATTAGAACCGCGAAAGCGCCCCGGAGTTGCGCCTTATTTTCAGCGAAATGCAGCGGAGCTACAGACGACGGTACTCAGACCTCGAGTTACCTAGGTGCCTGATTCCAAATGCTTTTCAGGCAGAAAAAAGCCGCCCTCAGACGGGCGGCGAGTTCGCTACGAATCAAGACCTCTAGATCGTACCCTTCCTGAGCTCGACGCTACCATTCACCGTCTCTACGACCAGTTCACGTCCGCCACTACCTATGCGGCCTTCCACGCGGCGTCCGCCCATGCTGCCTTCGACGGTCATCGGGAAATCAGTATGCAGCTTGCCATTCACCGAGCTGAACTTCACGTCAGAGTTGAAGGAATCGGGCAATGTGAGGTGGATCGAACCATTCACCGATTCGATGCGGACCTTTCCACTCCAGTCGGCTGAGCCCATGCTCGCTTCAATGCTTCCGTTCACAGACGAGACTTCTGCCCATGCCTTGGTCGACACCCGCACAGATCCGTTTACGGTATCCGCGTGCACGACGCGGCCGATGTTCTCAGCGATCACGTCACCGTTGATGTTGTATCCCGAGAAGCGCAGATTGGCGGGCATGCGGACGTGAAAATGCACGCGCGTATGATCTCCATGAATGTTGTTAACGTGCCAGCTTTTGCCTGGAGTGCATTCCGCGTTTGAGTGCGGATAGATGGCGCAGATGGTAATGCCGTCACTGCTAGGGACGGCTACAATCTTTACGTCGTCGGCATCCGGCCCGCTCTTTTCGGCACTGACTTCGACGTCGTCGCCGCTGCCGGCTTCCGCCTCGATGGAGCCACTCACTCCCTTGATTTCGACGACATTGTCAGGCGCTAGTTTGCCGCTCCAGTGAAAGTCTCGGTCGCTTTGGGCCCGACTGGCGGTCGACATCAGTACGAAGGTCGCCGTCAATGTCACCAACAGACTGCAAATCCTAATTTTGCGCATGGTTCTTTACCTCGCCTTCGCTTAAGACGCATCAGGGCTGTTTCTGTGAGCAGGTTTTCGCTTTTAGCCCCTGCCCGCCGGAACCAGCGCCATAAGATTCCAGATAGCGTACGCCGTGAGCAGTCCGCCCACCGTCGCCGTCACGAGGTTCCGGTACTTCGTTTCAAGCAGATCGGCACTGACGCCAGCCACGAATACGAATAGGAAAGGCAGTGCCACCAGTCGATATCCGAGCCCTGGATAATGCGGCGAACCCAGCCCGAGCACGAGAAAGAGCACCGACACCAGCAATGGCGCGGTGTTTCCGAAGTAGCGGGTGCGATTCCAAACGGCGTAAACCGCGAGTGTGATTGGCAGCGCAATGATCAACGCAGGACAACTTTGCACCAACTCGACCAGTAATTGTTTATAGGCGCCACCCATGCCAAATGCCTGCAATACCAGCCGGAAGTTCGCATGCCTCAATCCCTGCCAGAACAGGCCCGGATGAAAAAAATATGCGGCGAACAGAAAGAACACGGCCAGTCCGCAGGCGGCTGCCCAGATGACGACCACCGCCAGCCGCCGCTCCGGGGCTAGAGTACCACATAAAGGCCAGTGCCAAGGGCACAACAATGATGAGCGAGAATTGCGAACCGACTGCGAGCGTGATTGCCACCGCCAGCAACAAAATGCGCCGCCAATTCCACAGCACGACTTCTCGCGGCGCGTAAAGCGTATGCGCCACGGCGATGGCGGTGAAGATCGCTCCAAAAGCTCCGAAAACCGCGCCAATTTCGGGCTCGGCATCCCATAACGTCGTCACGCGAATAATGGCGGGCGAAAAACAGTAGAGTGTGAGCGCGATGTATCCGCCCGCGTCCCCGTAAAGACGGCGCGACACGTACCACAAGCGAGGATCCCAGCAAAAGGCCAAACAGCAGGTAAGGAACCCGCTCCAGCCAGCGTTGCGCGAGCCAGCCTTGCCGAGAAATGAAATCCGCCTGCAACGGTTGCTGCCAGCGCAACAGGGGGGCCGCCGAGATCAAATACCACAGTGGAGAATGATCGGGGTCATATCCGTCATTGGCCTCAAGTCCCGGATAGGCAAATTCGTTGGGAGCGCGATACGTAGCGGCTGCGGCCGTTCCGGCGGCCGGGCCGCCGCGCCATTGCCGAGCGCCATCAGTGATGCGAAAGCGTTCGCCAGGATCGGGAGCACTCGTATCCGCCGTCCGTTTCACCAACCAAACGCATTGTGCGAGAAAAATCAGAAGGAGCGCTCCCGCCAGCATTTGGGGTCGTCCGAAGCGCTCGCGAGTGAAAAATTGGCCCATTAGACGGAAGCCGTGTTTTACCATGTCGGCTAACTGTTCTGGAAGTATTCCACCTAATGGCCGAACTTAACGACCGCCCCAATCCGCCGTCCGAGAAACACAACCCGAACGAGACCGGATTCCCCGAGTTCCCGGAGGACTATCCACCTCAATCTTTCGCTGAGCGCATTCACAGTGTGTTCGTGGGCCCCGAGGGCCTGCGTCCGGGATGGCGCTTGCTCGTCTATGTTTTCTTGGTGGCCGTACTCTTTCTTGTCTCGCAGGTGATCTTAAGCAGCTTTCGCAGCTTGGGATTGCTGCGCCTGATGCTTCTCGACAAGCTCTTATTCCTCTTTGCGGTGACGCTCCCGGCGGTCTTCCTGTCTCGCATGGAGCAGAAGTCTTTCGGCGCATACGGTCTTTCTCCCCAGGGATTGCTCCGGAAGAACTTCTGGGTGGGAGCGCTGTGGGGCATCGTCGCCGTAAGCCTGCTTATTTTTCTTTTGAGTCTTGCCGGAAGTTATCAACTCGGACCGATCGCCCTAGGCGGCCGCCGCCTCGCCAAGTTCGCCATCTTCTGGAGTGCGTTCTTCCTGCTCGTTGCCCTGTCGGAAGAATTTCTGCTTCGCGGCTACAGCTTATTCACGCTCACACAAGCCATCGGCTTCTGGCCGGCGGCCGTATTGCTCTCCGCCATGTTTGGCGCCATTCACACCGGCAACGAAGGGGAGAACGGGATGGGCGTTCTCGGGGCCGCGATCATAGGATTTTTCTTCTGCCTCACCGTGCGCCGTACCGGCAGTCTCTGGTTCGCCGTCGGTTTCCACGCTGCGTGGGATTGGGGCGAGAGCTATCTCTACTCCGTGCCCGATAGCGGCAGCGTCACGCCAGGCCATTTGCTCCGATCCTCACTTCACGGTTCACGCTGGATCACCGGAGGCACCGTCGGCCCCGAGGGCAGCCTGCTGCTGTTCGTCGTGATGGCAGTTGTCTGGATTGCCTTCGACCGCACCCATCGGGAGGCGAAGTTCCCAGGTTAAGTTCACCACGAATAATGCACGGTGTACGTGACGACCTGCTCGCCGTCGGGCTGAATTGTGACGGGAAACTCCACGGTCTGCGCGTCTTCCTTGTTTGACTCTTGCGACTGCTCGGCGAGCTTCCAGTTTGTCCAGCGATATAAGTGTTCGACCACCCGCACGTTGACTGCTTCCTTCTTGTGATTGCGCACGCGGATTTCGAATGACTCTTCCATCCATTTGTTCGACGAGTCGACGTGGAAGTTGGTGCGCTTGCGCTCGCCCATGACATCGAATGCGTTGCCGGTGTAGACGCGGATCACTTCGTCTTTCGGCGTGTGATCGATCATGTTCTCACCGATGAATTCGAGGTGTCCGTCAGTATCGCGCCGGTAGAAACGCAGCTTGCCCTTGGGCAGCGCGATTCCCAGATGATTGGCCTCGGAGTTCTTGAACTCCTCCATCACCCAGACTTTGGGATTCGAAAGCGTGCCGTAATTCTGGTCCTGTCGCACCTGCTCTGGGCTGTAATAACCGTATTGCTGAGTCTTCGCGCCGTCGTAGATGTAGAGCCGCTGCGCGTACAAGCCCGTCGCCTGCACGAACTCGACTTGCTTGGTCTCTTGATCTCGAAGAGTGGTGGCGCGCGCCAGCGTGTAGAGATGGAATTCGTCGAACGACTTTTCGCTTACCGGAGGCGGTGCGGCGGCCATGTCCCTCGCCTTCGCCTCGGCTGCGTACAGCGCCCCGCCGATTCCATTTTCCTGCAACTTGCTGACATCGCCCGCCAACAGCTTGATGCGCGCATTCTCGAAGGTCTTGCCGCTCTGATTGCGCATGGTGATCCAGCCCACCATGTCGAGCACGTCGTATTTTGCATTCGATTTGTCGGAGACCACGAGGTTGTAATCCGATTGCCAGCTCATCCCGCCGCTAACGTACGAGAGTTCTGCATCGAATTTCCCCGGACTGTTAGTTTCGAGCAGCCAGCTCAGGGTCGGCTTCAAAATCGAATCGCCGGACAGGGCGGGAAACAGCGGCTGACCGGGCAATCCGAATCGCAGCACGCCATCGATCTCGATGATAGGCTGGCCGTAGCCGGGCTGGGGATATCCGTTCGCGTAATTCGAACTGGGAATGTAGCCGCTGCGAACGATCTTGCCTTTCACTGCCTCCTGCTTCTCGCCATGCTGCACCAGGAAATCAATCGTCTTGCCTTCATAGTACGACAGCAGAAGTTCCTGGGAGATGGGATCGTTGCGATAGTTCTGCTCCAGAATCTGCAGGGCGCGGCCTGAAGGATCGCGCAGGATGACGGAGTCGGGCTCCAGATGCGCGGCGATCCCCGCGTACTGTACCTGATTCACCCCGTCTTTCAGGTCCATGGGAAAGCGCTCGCGCGCCACAAAGAAGTTCTGGTTATAGATTGTAAGAGTCGGCGCGTTGTTATTAGTCTCCGTCTCACCCCATGCCACCGAACACAAACAAAGCCAGAGCAGGAGCAGGTTCTTCATTTCGAGTTCCCCTTGTACTGTCGAGAGAACGTACGGCGGGCGGGAGCTTGCAGGAAAGCGCGTGGTTACTATGTGGGGCAATGGTAATAGGAGAGTAACTTATCCTAAGTGGAACAGCTCCGTCCGCGGGGTGAGCGAACGGAGCTGCGGAGTCGCAGGGCCTGCCCTGACCGAAGTCGAAGGGACCCCTTGCCTCCGACGAGTAAGCAAGGACTCGTCGAGGATTATTGAAGTGCTGGCACCGAAGGCTTCCACCCAAACAACACTCTGGCAAGCCAGCGAACCATGTGCCATCCCACGAATCCGGCAAAGAGGATCGTTACCGCCCAGAGCAGAATCACGGGGAGATAGAGAATCACCGCCGCCATGGTGCTGGCATAATTCGCCAGTCCTTCGAGCCCATCGTGCGCCGCTACTTTCAACTGGTACAGCGGACGCCAGTGGAAGCCAAGCACGGCAGTTTCGGCCTGGGCGCGTAACCCAATCGTGATGGCCACGGTCTCGATCTGCTTGGAGAGCGCTGTGAACTCGGCTTGCTGCTGCTCGATCTCTCCCCGCACGCCGCTGAGCTTCTCGCTGACGTCAAGCATGTCTTGCACCTTGATGGCGCTCTTCATGATGGTCAGATACTGCGCCTCTTCCGCACGCAGGTTGCGGAGGCGCGCGTCCATGTCGACATATTGCTTGGTGACGTCCTGCGCTTCGGTCTTCTCGCTGTCGACGCGGACTGCGAGATGGCGAAGCTGAGCTTTGGCCTCATAGAGCCGCGGCGCTGGCACGCGAATAGTCAGCGTTGCGCTGGGTGTGTCTTGTGTGTTGATCTCAGAACTCTCGATGTATCCGCCCAGGGTGGTGGTCAATGCGCGGATTTGTTGCGCAGCCTCCAAGGGATTTGCCACGGTTAGTTCAAGGGAACTGGTGCGAACCATCTTGCGTCCAGACATGGAATCACTGATGTCCCCCGGCGGAGGAGGAGGAGGTGCGGGAGCATCAGCGACTAGAGCAGTGGACACGGAGGCTTGAGACTTGGCCAACGAGTCTGCCTCTCGATAAGCCTGTTGGTGAGCCTCATATTCGCGGATCTGATCGAGCGGCACCCGTGAGCGAAGCAGATTCGGCATGCTGATGGCGGCCACGATCAGCAGCAATGCGCTCGCGGCCATCCCCGCCCACAGCTTATTGTCCTTCGCGAGCAACCAAACTGACGTAGACATAACGTTCTCCTTGTCCGAAGAACGTACGGAGCAATTCGTCTTGCGCGAGATTTTGGTTGGGTCTTGGCGTGCATCAGTCCGACGAGGGGCGCCCCGAGGCACCTGGCAGCTTCTCGAACAGGCTTGGTTTCTAACGCACTCGCTCGGCGACCGCCGCAGCGAAACGCTCAGGAGCATCCGAGTGAAGGAAGAAAAACAGCGCCGGCTCAATCAATTCCAACTCCATAAGCAGAAAATGACCATCGCTTTCGACACCATCCACGCGCGCATAAAGCGGCACGTCATCCAACGCACGAATTACACGCATAGCCGCTTCCAGCACATCGGGAGAAGGCTCGGCACTCTGCTCGTACCCGCCGAAATCGTGTTGCACTCGAAAATCACCCGCTCGCGGAGTCTTGATCACCGCGTGGCTGTACTCGCCATTGAAGAAGATCAACGACCACTCACCGCGAGTCACGATCACTTCCATAAATCTCTGCACCATCACGCCCGGGCCGCGAAGCAGTTCGGCAAACAGCGGCTGCGCGCTTTCCGCATTTTCGATCGAGACCAGCCGGGTCTGATGCGCGGTGGCTGAAACTCGAGGCTTCACCACCGCCCGGCTCCATCGCAGCTCACGCAGCTGCTCCCGCAGATTGCTGGGCCCTTCTGGCCAGAAAGTCGGCACGATCGGGATGCCCTTCCCTTCCAGATCGCGCAGGTAGTTCTTGTTTGCATTCCAGCGAAGCATAGCGGGCGGATTCCACTCGTACGCCTGACTGCTTTAACCTCGCAATCCAGTCAAGAAACTCGGGGAGACGCAGATGATAGTCCCAGCAGGAACGAATGATGACAGCATCGCAGCTGGTCCAAGGAAAATCGCGATCGCTCCACACACCAGGCTCAGCCGTGATGCCGCGGCGCTGGAGTGGTTCCGCTAACAGAAGATCATCGTCGGTCAGCGAAGCGAAATTCTCGGAAGTGGCAAGTGCGACACGTTTCATGACCATACAAAAAGGGCGGCTAGAGCGCCCTTTAATCCGTGGGAATCCGCGAAGATCCGTGGCCAATGTTTTAGATGTCCAGGTTCTTCACATCCAGCGCATTATCTTCAATAAACTTCCGCCGCGCTTCGACGTCTTCGCCCATCAGCGTGCTGAAGATGGTTTCGCATTCGGCAATGTCTTCGAGCTTCACCGAGAGAAGCGTGCGGCGCTCGGGGTCCATGGTGGTCTCCCAGAGCTGCTGCGAGGTCATTTCGCCCAGACCCTTGTAGCGCTGCACGGTGAACTCTTTCTTGCCCTCGCCCAAGACGTAATCGTAAAGATCGCGCGCGTTCGACTTCTCCACTACTTCCGCAATAAGCGGTTTTTTCTTCGGAGCAGCAGAAGTTTTCTTCTGCGCCTTCTCGACGTCCTCCCGTTCGGCGTCGCTGAGTTCTTCGACTTCGGCCTCGGCTTTCGAGGCACTGGCCTTGGGTAAACTTTCGATCACGAACGGCGGCTCCAGATTCGTTTCGATCTGCTTGAACTTCGAATACAACTGTCGATACTCGGGAGAAGAAGCCAGCTCCCAGTTGATAAGGTGCTCGGCACCCTGGGAATTGACGTAGCGCACTTCCCACAAATTGTGCTCCTCGTCGTAGCGGCTCTCGACTTCTTTGAAGCTGCGCTCTTTCTGCATGCGCTTCAATTCTTTCTCGAGCTTCTCGATTTTCTTGGGAGCGGATTTCTTCTCGCCTTCGAAGTCGACGCGCTTGGCGAGGTCCATCTTCGGCAGCACTTCGGTGACTTTCTCATCGCGCAGGCGCTTGTCGAGCTTGTCGAGCGAATCGAGATAGTCTCGCAGTCCCGTGATGAACTTCGCGAGCGCCGCTCCCTCCAACTTGGCCGCGCCTTCGCCGTAGCGGACGACCAGTCCTTCAGCCGCGCGCTTCACCATGACTTTTACGTATTCCTTGTCATCTTTGATGTACTGCTGCGTCTTGCCTTTCTTGATCGAATACAGCGGCGGCTGAGCGATAAACACGTTGCCGCGCTTGATCAGTTCCTGCATGTGGCGGAAGAAGAACGTCAGCAGCAGCGTGCGGATGTGGCTTCCATCCACGTCGGCGTCGGTCATCAGAATGACTTTGCCGTAGCGCAGCTTGGCGACATCGAAGTCTTCTTTCGAAATGCCCGTGCCCAGCGCGGTGATCATTGCCCGGATTTCTTCGTGTCCGAGCATCTTGTCGTAACGCGCTTTCTCGACGTTGAGGATCTTGCCCTTCAGCGGCAGGATTGCCTGGAAACGCCGGTCGCGTCCCTGTTTCGCAGTCCCACCTGCGGACTCGCCCTCGACCAGGAACAACTCGCAGCGGTCTGGCTGCTTTTCGGAACAATCCGCAAGCTTGCCGGGCAGGCCCCCGCCATCAAGCGCGCCTTTGCGCCGTGTCAGGTCACGGGCTTTGCGAGCGGCTTCGCGAGCGCGAGCCGCATCGATTGCTTTGTTGATGATCTTTCGCGCGACGCTGGTGTTCTGCTCGAAGAACGCGCCCAGCTTTTCGTTCACAACGGCCTGCACCGTGCCGGCGATGTCGGAATTCAGCTTGCCCTTGGTCTGTCCTTCAAATTGCGGCTGAGACAGCTTCACGCTGATCACCGCTACTAAGCCTTCGCGGACATCGTCTCCCGAGAGATTTTCCTTTACGTCTTTGAACAAACCCATCTGCTGGCCGGCGTTATTGATGGTGCGGGTCAGCGAAGTGCGGAAGCCCGAGAGATGGGTGCCGCCATCGACCGTATTGATGTTGTTGGCAAAGCTGAAAACGGATTCCGAGTAGCCGTCGTTGTACTGCAGCCCGATCTCCATGACCACGCCGTCTTTCTCGGCCTCCATATAGATCGGCTTGTCGTGCAGCACTGACTTGCCACGGTTCAGGTGCTTGATGAACTCCGCGATGCCCCCGTTGTACTTGAAGTCGGTATGCTTGGCTTCTCCAGTCTTCGCGTCGGTCACGCGCTCGTCGGTCAGCGTGATCAGCAAGCCTTTGTTCAAGAATGCGAGCTCGCGCAACCGCTGCGAGAGCGTATCGAAGTTGAATTCCGTAACCGTGAAGATGGTTCTATCAGGAACGAAGTGCACCTTGGTTCCAGTCTTCACTTTCGCCGCGCCGGCTTTCTTCAGCTTGCTGGTGGGCTCGCCCTTCGAGTACGTCTGCTCCCAGGTAAATCCGTCGCGCCAGATTTCGAGGTCCAGCTCTTCGCTTAACGCGTTGACGCAAGAGACACCGACACCGTGCAATCCGCCCGAGACTTTGTAAGTGGAGGAATCGAACTTACCGCCAGCGTGCAAGGTGGTCATCACAACTTGCGCGGCGGGAATTTTTTCACCATCGATATCCATGTTGTCGACAGGAATGCCGCGGCCGTTATCGACAACCGTGATCGAGTTGTCGAGATGAATGGTGACGTCGATTTTGTCGGCGTGGCCGGCGAGCGCCTCGTCGACCGAGTTGTCTACGACTTCATAGACCAGATGGTGAAGACCGAGCTCGCCCGTCGACCCGATGTACATCGCGGGACGTTTGCGCACGGCTTCCATGCCGCCGAGCACTTTGATGGAGTCGGCGTTGTAGTCACCATTGCCCCCACTGACGGGGGCAGTCTTGCCGTTTTTTGTTTTCGTATCGACGATGGCAGTATTGATTTCTTTTGTCGCCATTCAACTCCGTGGGAAGGCCGGATTTTGAACTTCTCCGGCGGTACTTTCCCGATGCCCGCAAGAGACCTCAAACTACTGAAATTACAAATACTTAATGCACCGGAAGATACTCCAGATTATAGCATAGAAAGGCCCATTTTTCGACCCCCGAACCGGGTCGGTAACATGCCATTTTGAAGGGGTTTAGCGGGGTATTTTAGACGCACTTGTCGAACAACTTTCGGTTTCACTTTGATGGCTTGTGCGGGACAGCGGCAACGGCGAAATTCAGGTTCTCGAGCAGCGCGTCGATCTCATCATCGCTGGACGCAATGAAGGTAAATGAGACAATCCAGTTCCTCTGCAGCATAACCAGCGACGTCTGGCGCAGGGTCGACGAACCCGATGGTTTCGCGAAGTCCGCGCGCACCAGTAGTTTTCCGCCAACCGAAGACTCGTAGGGATCGGCCGTCGCTTTGAAACCTCTCGCGGTGACCAGTTCTGAAACCGGACCGAAGTATTCTGCTGCAGTCTTCAAGCAAGGGTAGGAAGAAGCGCTCTCGGCCGCAATTACAACGGCCGAATTGATCCCCTGGGTTGGCGCCTCCGGAGGGCGCTCAAATGCTGAAAGCAGCAGCAACGACTTGCCCACCTCGCTGCCTTCGCGCATATCAGAAGTGCGGTCAACCCAGCCAAATGGAACCTTGTAAGAGAAATTCAGAGAAGGGTTGCGATAGACACCGTCGGTGATTCCGCCCGCGTCGGGGGCGCCATTTTCCCGCGCCTTAACGTGCGGTTTTGACGAGGAGCTCGGGCTTTGCGCATAAGCGAGCGCCAGCGCCAAGACCAGCGCGACCACCGCATGACGACAAAACCTCATGCGTCTATGTTACAGGAGTTATGTGGCACGACTGCGATCGGTACCGCCGGAAACTAGGCGGCTGCAGCTGAGACCTGCGAGGTGCAGTGTCCACAGCGCCGCGCGTCGATGGGAATGTCCATCTTGCACTCCGGGCACTTCTTGGTGGTTGGAGCCGCAGGGGTTTCCTTATGGACACGCGCCATGAGCGCATTCAGCGGCAGCACCACGAAGAAATAGACCGCCGCTGCGATCAGAAAGAAAGACACGGCGGCATTGATGAAATCCCCAATAGGAAAGACCGAACCGTTGATGGCAAAGCTGAGGTTTGAGAAGTCCGGCTTGCCCACGATCGCCGCGATGAAGGGCGTCAGCAAATCTTTGGTGAGGGCGGTTACCACCGAGCCGAATGCCGCGCCGATGACCACGCCAACCGCCAAGTCCACGACGTTTCCGCGAAGAATGAATTGCTTGAAGCCGGATAGCATCGATGAACCCTCCTGAGGAAGAGTGGCCGACACTGTACGGCGGGGGACAGGCGGAGGTCAAGGGAAGAACGTCGAAGACGGCCATCTGTGGAGATCAGAGTTGATACTCAGCGCTTTTTTTTCGGCTTTGGCATCTGGGTAATCTTGCCAGTTCGCGAAGTCTCGCTTGGAACTGCGGGGGGCAACATCGATTCGATCTGCCCTCGCGTCTTTCCCTCGTTCATTTCTAGGTAATACCAAATCGCGTCCACGATAATATCGTTGGTTGTGGTTCTCCTGCTCTTTTTGGCTCTGCGTACTTCTCTGACCCAATTGATGGCAGCCCTGTCTTCAGCCGTGAAGCAGACTGAGGTTCGCTGAGCGTCGTCCGGAACGTGTTTTTCTCTGGGACTCATGGGCCAGATTCTTGTTGACCTGCATTGTAGTACTGCTACATTATTACGTTATAGTGCAATAACGTATCAACGCACTTTAGAGCTACGACCCTTTGGGGGGTCGGTTGTAGGATTTTGGAGGGACAGATATGGCGCTTACTAGCCTTTTTTCTACAGAGCTCGGAGTTTTTGAGGCGCACCGGAAGGAGTGGGCGCGTTCCCATCCAGGGGCATACGTTGTGATTCAAGATGAGGTTGTAGTGGATGGATTCTTTGACAGTTATGCAGAAGCTTTCCGGGCCGGGCTGCAGAAGTTCGGCGTGCGCCGAGAGTTTCTTGTAAAGCAGGTATGGGTCACCGAACCCGTATACGTCGTGTCATAAGAATGCCTCGAGTTGAACTCAATTGGGATCCTTTCGATCGAGCCGATCCCGGCCCGTGCATGGATGTCGTCATAACGAATTCACGGGATGTAATTGAGGCCGGTCGCGCTATTGGCTTGGAATATCCCGTTCCTCGCCCGATGAGAGCGCTCCTCGACACTGGTGCATCCGTCACAGTCATCGGCAAGGTTTTCGCGAACTCCTGCAAGCTCTTTCAGACTAGTGAAGGCAGTGAGATAACCGCAATCGGTGCGACGCACCGCTGCGGGGAACATGCTGGTGCAATAAGTTTTCCGGGAACGAAGCTTCGATCATTGGACGTCGTCCGGATCGTTTCAGCTGAATTCGCAAAACAACGATCCTACGCAATCCTTATAGGCAGAGACATCCTGCGAAACTGGGTGATCACCTTCGACGGGCGTTCTGGGCGGGTAACGATTGAAGACTGACGACTTCTGACCGAAGAGCCAGGGCCCTCAGATCCGCATCGGCATCACAATATAGCGGTACTTGTAGTCCTCGCCCTCGGCAGGGCGTAGCTGGCCGGCGGACTGGGCGTCTTTCAGCTCGAGCTTGACGTCTCCTGCGCCCACGGCCTTCAGGAAGTCCAGAATGTACTGGGCGTTGAAACCGATGGTGAGTGGGTCTCCGTCGTAGGCGATCTCCAGAGAATCTTCGGACTCTCCGGTTTCGGTGGACGATGCCGACAGCTTCAGTTCGCCCTTTTCCAACTTGATGCGGACCGCGCGCGAGCGCTCGTCGGCAAACTGAGCCACGCGCGAGATGGCCTGGCTGAGTTCGTCCCCGTGCAGGGTGATGCTCTTGCTGTTGTCCTTGGGCAGCACGGCTTCGAAGTTGGGGAATTGTCCGGTGAGTTGGCGCGAAGTCAACAGGCGCGGCCCGATTCGGAAGTAAAGGGTCGACTCGTCTTTGGCGAAGTCGATAGTCTCGACGTCGTCGGTTGAATCGAGCAGCGACTTCAGTTCGTCCATGCACTTCTTAGGGACCAGCGTCTTCATTTCGCCGGAGATTCCTTCGAACTTCTCTCCAGGGCGCTCGATATGGGACAGGCGATGCCCGTCAGTCGCGACCATGGTGATCGACTCAGGCTTGAGCACCATCAATGCGCCATTCAAGGTATAACGTGACTCTTCGTTGGCGATGGCAAATCCGGTCTTGGCGATCATCGACCGCAGGACCTGGCCGGGAATCTTCACCACACCCGCAGTTGGGAACACCGGCAGGGTGGGGAAGTTCGATTTCGCCATGCCGACCATCTTGGTATTTGAACGGCCGCAGCGGATGCTGACCCAGTGGTTCTCGAGTAGCTTGATGGTGATGTCGGCGTCAGGCAGCAACTTCACGTAGTCATGAAGCTTGCGCGCGGGGATCGTGCACGAGCCTTCTTTTTTCACTTTGGCGGTGCAGGAAGTTCGCAGGCTCAAATCAAGATCGGTAGCGGTGAGGGAGAGTTTGTCTCCGGCGGCTTCGAATAAATAGTTCGACAGGATAGGAATGGTGGTCTTGCGTTCGACCACGCCCTGCGTGGCCGTCAGCTCCCGCAAAAGTTCAAACTTGCTGACCGTGATTTCCATGGTCGCGGTTCCTGTCGCAGACGCAATCGCTTCAACCGGCATAAAACCAAGTCCCCCGTTGCGCGGCGCTACTTCTATTACCTCTTATATCAAATCAAAAACCTATAAAACCAGCAGTAACAGTAGGCGGGTCGGAAAAGTGGAAATCCCCGGGAACTCTCATCCCGTCACCGGGTTCTGGCCTACGCCTTATGTAAAAAATCGGACCCTTCGATACCGATGCCACAGCAAATCTTTCCTCGAAAATCGATCTCGATCTCGTCTTGCACAACTTCCACATGCCGCCCACAGAGAATCGCGAGGAAGACTCTCTCGCCGGGTGGAAATCTCACGGCGAGCCGTGATTTATCCGCCTAACTGCTCCGTTAATTTATTCAGGAGCCTGTTCAAATCCTTGTCGTTCTTGCGGACTTCCTCAATTTTCTCGACCGAGTGCAGCACGGTGGTGTGATGCTTGCCGCCAAACTGTCTGCCGATTTCGGGTAGGGAAGCCTCCGTCAAATGTTTCGCCAAGTACATTGCGATCTGCCGTGGATAGACGATAGCGCGCGAGTTGTTCTTCGCCTTAATCTCCACCAATCGAAGGCCGAACTGCTCCGCCACGACTTTCTGGATCGATTCAATTGTGACTTTGCGAGCCTGCGAGTCGATGAAGTTCTTTAACACTTGCTGCGCGTAAGGAAGCGTGATCTCTGCTCCGATGAGGGACGAGTGCGCAACTAACCGGATCAACGCGCCTTCGAGCTCGCGAACGTTCGACCGAATATTCGACGCAATGTAAAGGGCCACATCGGTCGGAATGGAAACTTTCTCCTGCTCGGCCTTCTTCTGCAAGATGGCTACTTTGGTTTCAAGGTCCGGCGGTTGGATGTCGGCGATCAATCCCCACTCGAAGCGGCTGCGCAACCGGTCTTCGACTTCCGCCAACTCTTTCGGCGGACGGTCGCTGGCAATCACGATCTGCTTCATCGACTCATGCAGTGCGTTGAAGGTGTGGAAGAACTCTTCCTGAGTGCGTTCTTTCTGCGCCAGGAACTGAATGTCGTCTACGAGCAGCACATCCACGGTACGAAACTTGTCGCGGAAGCTGGTCATCTTGTCGTAGCGCAGCGAGTTGATCATCTCGTTGGTGAACTTCTCGCTTGATACGTAGCAGATGGCCGCTTGCGGCTGGCGCCGCTTGATCTCGTGTCCGATGGCTTGCATCAGGTGGGTCTTCCCCATACCGACGCCGCCATACAAGAACAGGGGGTTGTAAGCTTTGGACGGGCGTTCGGCGACAGCCTGGCACGCGGCGTGGGCAAACTGGTTGCCGCTGCCGATAACGAAGGCGTCGAAGGTGTAGCGCGGATTCAGTTGTGCCGCCCCGTCCCAGTCAAACCGCGACTGCTGCGGGTGAGGGGCCGTTCCCACTCCACCTTGATGGACGGAGAGCCCGCCATCGTGACGCACCGGAGTCGCCGCGGGGCCATTCTCCTCGGGCGTCACAAACTGGACGTCCTGATACTCCAGGCCCAGATTGTCGATCGCTTCCTGGATGAGGTCTGCATATTTATCCCCGACGTGACGGAACTCGACCGTAGGAACCCGGATGAACAGAATCCCTCCGCTGGCATGGCTGTAGCGAGTCGGCTTCAACCAGGTGTCGTAGGAGTGCCGGTTGATTTTCTTTTCAAGCGCGTCAAGAATGCGCGACCACGGATTGGGAGTCAGGCTTGGGCTCGGAACAGACATAAAATATTTTTCGCTGGGCTGCCGTGGCTGGGTCAGCGCCCGAGAATCAAATCCTTCTAGAAAGAATGCGTTCGTTGCCAGCAGAGCAATCCCCGGTTTTGCAGGACAGTTGCGCTGGTCTCAGAGAGTTTCAGTAAGCTGGAACAGACGGGCATAGTAGCACAAAATTTTTTGCCGTGTGGAAAACTTCCGGCAGAAATTTTTCGCTGTTCAGTTAATGAGTACGCCTTGAAATTTTTCTGTCAAGTGCTGGATGTATAACTGTCGCACGCCCGGTGCAACTTGCCCTCGAACTCTCGTTAGTCAGTTTCTGCGCGGTGCGACCCGAGCGCGGTGATCACCGTCACCTAGTTGCGGTCGCCTGGCGGTGGATAAGCCTTAGGCGCTCACGGTTTGCCCGCCTGCCATCCGTCATTTATACTGCTAGTTCGTCTTAACGATCTCTATCTATCTGATTAGGAGCAGGTATTTTCCATGCCCAAGCGCACATTCCAACCCAACCGGCGTCACCGCTCAAAGACGCACGGCTTCCGTACGCGCATGAAGACCAAGAGCGGACGCGCGGTGATTTCGCGCCGGCGCGCCAAGGGTCGCAAGCGGGTCGCAGTGAAGCCCGGCTTCCGTGAGTAGAAGTTCCCCTTCTCGTGGGTTTAGCGGAGTTCCGCAACCTGAGTTTGGATCGTGAGTTGTGAGCGCTATCGCTCCGAATGGCAGTTCCAATCTGTCTGGCTCGCAGAAGCGGGCAAACTTTCCACGGAGCGTCCGCCTTCTTCGGCACTCGGATTTTGAGCGAGTGTACAAACAGGGCCGTCGTCATTTCGCCTCGCATATGACGGTCTTTTATCTGCGGCGGGACCAAGGCGAGGGATTGCGAGTCGGGTTCACCGTAGGGCGCGTTCTAGGTGGAGCGGTCCAGCGCAACCGCATGAAACGGCGCCTGCGGGAAGCGGTACGGTTGCACCGTCCGGCAGAGATGATCGCGGTCGATGTCGTGATTAATCCTAAGAAGTCGCTGCTCACCGCAGAATTCGCGGAGATCGAGCGCGAAGTGATCCGGGCCCTGGAAGTCATTCAGAAAGAGAAAAAGTGAACGGTCGCGCCCAACAAGCCGTGCTGGTGTTGCTCCGGGGATACAAGTGGGCCATCTCACCCCTCTTCCTGCCAGCGTGCCGCTACACACCAACCTGCTCTGAGTATGCGATGGAAGCAGTCGAACGCTTTGGCGTCCTGCGCGGCACAGGGATGGCGATCCTGCGCGTGTTGCGATGCCATCCTTTTGCCAAGGGCGGCCTGGATCCGGTAGTGGGGAGTCAAGAAACTCGCGGAGAAGCAACTTGCTGCGCCTCGAATGCGACGCAAGGCGTACGGTAAACATTTGCCAGACTTTCAAAATCCTCAGCAAGATCCCGGCATGGAGCGGCGGCTGCTCCTGGTGTTCGTGCTCACCTTTGTCGTGATCCTGGCATTTCAGCCGATCCTGAAGAAGTATCTTCCCCAGGCTCCGGCAACTAAGCCCCCGGAACAAACCCAGACGGCATCCCCTAGCGTTCCTCCTGCTAACGCCGCGTCGGTCCAGCAGCCTAAGGTCACGGCACCCACTCCAGGAGCCACCAAGCAAGCGAGCGCCGAGTCCGAAACTGTCATTGAGAATGACCTCTACCGCGTGACTCTTACCAACCGCGGCGGCCAAGCGAAATCCTGGATCCTCAAGAAATACGACGACGATCATGGGAAGCCTCTCGAAGTAGTGAACACTGCGGCGGCGCAAGCCTACGGCTATCCGCTTTCGCTTTGGACATGGGACGAGGCGCAACGCAACAAGCTGAACTCGGTTCTCTATACCGTCTCAAACACTGGGGATGGCAAGACTCCCAGCGACATCACGTTTGAATACGCGGATCAAGACTTGGCTGTGCGCAAGACGATTCACTTCGACAACACCTACGTGGCCCATGTTGAAGTTACCGTGCTGGATAAGGGAAACCAAATCAGCGCCTTTCCCATGTGGCCCGCCGGGCTGGGTGACGAGAACAGCGCCGCTGCCTACGCTGCTTCAAAGATCGAGTACCAGGGTGGAAGCGACGTCGAGCGCGTGACCTACAAGAAAATCAGTAGCGGCAATACCGTTCGCGGCCCGTTCAGTTGGGCGGCAGTGAGCGACCAGTATTTCGCTGCGGTATTCCTTCCCGATGACACCAAAAACGCCGCGTTGGTGATGCTGCGCAATGCGCTGGACATTCCAAAAGACTGGCGTAATCCGAAAGAGACAGTGAAGGTCGACGTTCTCGGCGCCGCAGTAGGCAGTTTGATGGGACCTACCTCTGAGCGGCTGTACGTCGGTCCGAAGATTCTCAAGATCCTCGAGACAGTTCCGGCCGCGGGCCTGCCAGCTGACGTGGATCCGAATCTTCGACAGCTGATTGACTTCGGCTGGTTCGGCCTCATCTCCCGCCCGCTGTTCGTCTGGCTGCGCTGGACCTACGAACATATCGTCCCCAATTGGGGATGGGCCATCGCGATCCAGACGCTGATCATCAATCTTACGTTGTTGCCGCTACGCATCTCGAGCATGAAGTCGGCGCTCAAGATGCAAAAAGTGCAACCGCAGATGAACTCGATCAAAGAGAAGTACAAGAAGTACACCATGCGCGATCCGCGCCGCCAGGAGATGAACACCGAAATTGCGGCGTTGATGAAAAAAGAAGGCGTAAGCCCTATCGGCGGCTGTTTGCCGATGCTCATCCAAATGCCCTTCTTGATTGCCTACTACCGCATGCTCGGCAGCGCCATCGATCTGCGCCACGCGCACTGGCTCTGGATCAAAGATCTTTCGTCGCCCGATCCGCTCTATATTTTGCCCATCGCCGTCATCGTGACCATGCTCTTTACGCAGCGCATGACACCGCAAGCTGGCATGGATCCCTCGCAGCAGAAGATGATGAACCTGATGATGCCGCTGATGCTGGGCGTGATCAGTTGGAACCTGGCTGCCGGCCTGTGTCTCTATTGGGCGGAAGGACAGTTGATCGCGATTGTGCAGCAGTTCACCATGAACCGCACGCAACTAGGCCGCGAAATGCGCGAAATGATGGAGAAGCGCGCCCGAAAGAAAGATAAATAAAGCCGTCAGCTGTCAGCTATCAGCTTTCAGTAGGTCTGGCTGATAGCTGATGGCTGAAAGCTGAGAGCTTGCAGATGCCCATACCCGACAAAATCGCCGCCGCCAAAAAAATCGATGAGTTTCTCCGCGCCGTTGTTCTGAAGGGCGGGCTCCGCCTGAAGTACCGCATCACCGTCGATCCTCCGATCGCTGAGGACCGCGATTGGGAGCATCCGGAAATTTTGGTGGAGTTCTCCGGTCCCGATTCCCCACTCCTGCTCGAACGTGGCGCCGAGCTTCTGCGCTCGATCGAGCTGCTAGCGCTCGAAATGCTTCACCTGACAGGAAATGAGCACGAAAAGATTAACTTCGATTGCATGAACCACCGCTCCATGCGGCTCGAAGAATTGCGGATGGCGGCCACCGTCGCTGCCGAGAAAGTGCGCAAGACAGGCGTTCCGTATGAGTTTGCCGCCATGTCATCGCGCGAACGACGCATCGTCCACCTCGCCCTGCGCGATCAGCAAGACCTGCACACCGAGAGCCAGGGAGAGGGCATGCGCCGTCACCTTGTGGTCTACCCTAAGAATTACCGTGCGGCGGGAAATAAGCCGGCACGCAGAACCATCCCGTAGTTCCCTTACAATCCAGTTGTGAATCTCGACGACACTATCGTCGCCATTGCCACGCCACCGGGACGCGGCGGCATTGGCGTAGTGCGTCTGGCAGGTAACGACGCCCGTAGCATCGCCTTGCCAATGCTCCGCCTCAGGCACGATTTCGAACCAGGCCGTGCCATCTTTGGCGAACTCATCGAACCGCGTGGCGCGGACACTCTGTGTGGCGCGGACACTCCCGTCCACGTATTCGACGAAGTCGTCGTAACTTTTTATGCCAAGCCGCATTCCTACACGACCGATGACATCGTCGAGATCTCCGCCCACGGTTCACCCGTCGTTCTGCATCACATTGTGGAACTCGCCCTTGCCCGCGGCGCACGCCTCGCCGAGCCCGGCGAGTTCACCATGCGAGCCTTCCTGAATGGACGCATCGACCTCGCCCAGGCTGAGGCCGTCCGCGACCTGATCGATTCGCAAACGCTTTATCAAGCCAAAGTAGCGGCCCAGCAACTGGAAGGTTCGCTGTCGCGAAGGCTGCGGCCCATTAAGAAGAACCTGGTCGAACTCATCGCCGTGCTGGAAGCAGGCATCGACTTCGCGGAAGATGATGTTTCCGTTCTGCCGGCGGATCAAATTCTGAAGCGGATTTCCGATGTTCGCCTGCCGCTCGAGCAACTTGCCGGATCGTTCAGCTACGGAAAGATAGTTCACGAAGGCTTGACTCTGGCGATCGTCGGCCGTCCGAACGTTGGGAAATCCAGCCTGTTCAATCGCCTGGTCGAGCGCGAGCGCGCCATCGTGACCGCCACACCTGGCACGACCCGTGACTTAGTTACGGAGACGGTGGCTATCGGTGGAATTCCTGTGAAATTGGTGGACACCGCCGGCATCCGCCACGCCCTCGACGAGGCGGAAAGCATTGGCATTCGCAAGTCGATGGAGGCTCTCGCCGACGCCGACCTGGTTTTGGTCGTGCTCGACGCTTCACAGAAGGTCACGACCGAAGATGAGGAACTCATTGCGCAAGCGCAGGGACGCAACGTGCTGCTCGTGAATAACAAAGCCGATCTCAGCCCATCTTCGGCGTCCCAACTAGATGCAATCCGCACCTCTGCCGTGACCGGTGAAGGCATCCGCGATCTTCGCGCAGAAATTCTTCGTCATATTGCAGGCGACGCCGGCGTGTCCGCGGAGACCGGATTTCTCACGACGATCCGTCATCGAGAGCTGGTGCGTGATTCTCTCGCAGGCCTCGATAACGCCCGAACCGCGGTCGATAATCGGGTACCGCACGAGATGCTATTGCTCGACTCATATAACGCGCTCCGCCCTTTGGACGAAATCACCGGCGCTACTACGAACGACGACATCCTGAACCTGATTTTCAGCACCTTCTGCATCGGAAAATAGGATCCTGAGTTGTGCTCGACTCTGGTCCTCGTGCAAAATTGGAGCCAAGTTGAACTCTGACGCACTCTCGGAAGTCCACGACGCTGACCGCGCAGACGCCGTCAAGAAAGCGCCTCACCGTGGCGGGCACCTCGTTCTTGCTGCCGGGAAACGCGGCCTGGCAAGCGCTGGGCTGCAACTACGACCTGACATTCGGAGACTTCGCCGAGTGGAGTAGTCTGCTCCTCAATCCCGCTAGCGATTCCACTCCTGATGTTTTTGCTTTCGTGGTCTTTTTGCAGGACGTCATTCGCGCCGAGAGCATCCAAAAACTTTCCCCGCAGGTGATCGACGATCTCCTCGCACCTCTGCGAATGGCTATCGAACATTTTTCGGCGCAGTCGTCGAGCCGTCTGATCGTCGCTTGGAGTGATGCCTCTCATTCGAGCGCAGTAGAATCGGCGCGCCACATTCACGGCTGGGAGATCGTTGCCTCCAGGTTCGAAGGGCTTTTGCGCGAGCGCCAAGCGCAAGCGAAACATCTTTACCTGCTGCCGCTCGACAAGTTCTTCGCCGAAGCCGGACGAGAGATCTGTTTCGATGCGCGCAACTATTATGCGGCCCATTGCCGCCTGAGCCAGCGTGGTCTTCGCATCGTAGCGGCGCAAATTGTAGAACTCACTCACCGTATATTCTTCGCTGCGAAGAAAGTTCTGGTGCTCGACTGCGACAACACATTGTGGGGAGGCGTGCTTGGCGAAGACGGCTTGGCAGGAATTCGTCTCGGCCAGGATGGTGCCGGCGCAGCGTATGCCGACTTTCAGCGGGTCGTACGCGGGCTATCGCAATCGGGTGTTCTGCTCGCCCTCGCCTCCAAGAATGACGAAAGCCTCTTATGGCAGGCCTTCGCCGAGCATCCCAGCATGGTTTTGCGCTGCTCCGACATTACCGCGAGCCGCATCAATTGGCGCGGCAAGAGTGAAAATCTTGTGGAACTTGCGGATGAATTGGGTCTCGCCCTCGCCAGCTTCGTTTTCTGGGATGACAATCCGCTCGAGCGCGAAAGTCTTCGAGTGCACCTGCCGGATGTCACGGTTCCTGACATTCCACGCGATGTCTGGCATTGGCCTGGCTGGCTGGAATCCTCGAATCTCTTCAAGACTTTCGAGACCACGTCCGAAGATCTTCGCCGCGGCGAGATGTACCGCTCCCGCGCGCAGTTCCGATCGGAAAGCACGCAGTTTAAGGCTGAGACTGATTTCCTGAGGAGCATTCAGCTGCGGCCAGAAGCCTTGCCTATTGGCGAGGCGCTGATGGCGCGCGCAGCGCAACTCGCGATGAAGACCAACCAGTTCAATCTCCGCACGCAACGTTACGACGAGGCGGCCATTCGTCGGCTGGCCGCGGAAGAGGGCACGGTTTCATTCCTCGTCCACCTGCAAGACAAATTCGGGGACCACGGCAATGTCGGACTGGCAATCACCCGGCGCACAAGTGATCCGAAAATGGCTTTTCTCGACACATTTCTTCTAAGCTGCCGAGTGCTTGGGCGACATCTCGAAGCCTGGATGCTCGATCAATTGATACGGCAGCTAGAAGCACAGCAGGTGAGCAAATTGCTTGCGGAGTTCATTCCCACAGACCGTAACCAGATGGCCGCAAAGTTTCTCTCCGAGCACGGATTCCTCCCGGAAGCGACGTGCAGCGTCGAAGTGCGAGAAATGCTGGCTCACGGGGACGAAGGAAATTTGTTCAGCTTGAACCTTTCCACCGCCGTCATCCCGCACATGGATATCTACGCGCTATGACCCTCGAAGATTTGCTGCGCCGGCAATTTCCGACTGCGCCCGCGGGTGATATTTCTGACCTGCAGGTCGGGATCCTTTCCCGAGTGGAACTCGCTCGCACATTTCAATTTGCTTCTGTCGATCGAGGAAGCTTTCCACGTTCAATTCACGGTCGATGAGATGTCGGAACTCAAGAGTGTTAGTGAGATCCGTGCCAGATTGGCCGCCGCAGGCATCGCAGCATGATTGATGCAGCGGCGATTGGCGAGGCGCTCGCCGCGATCGGAGTTCGCTCAGGCGACACGGCTCTCGTTCATAGCGATGCGATCGTTGCGGCCCAACTGCCACCTCTGCCAGACGCAAAGCGTCTTGATCTGTTGATCGAGGCTCTTCAGGCGTCCGTTGGTTCCGAGGGAACGTTAGTGATGCCAACCTTCAGTTACAGCTTTACCAAGAATGAAACGTATGACGTGCTTAATACGCCCAGCACAGTGGGTATGCTGACCGAGCATTTCCGCACGCAGACGGACGTATGCCGCTCAGCCGACGCCATCTTCAGCGTCGCTGCCAGGGGATCTGGAGCCGAGGAGTTATGTGCCGCCTCCGGCGAAAGAATGTTTCGGACCACACTCGGTGTTCGCCGCTTTGCACTGCATGAATGCCCACATCGTTTGTCTCGGCTGTACGCTCACCGGCGGCGGAACATTCGTGCACTACGTGGAAAAGAGCAACGGCGTCGACTACCGTTACGACAAAACATTCCACGGCACGATTGTCTGGCCTGATCGCTCGTCTACGCGAAGCATCCGTTGTCTACTACGTGCGCAATCTGGAGCGAAAATCTGGGGCCGATCTACGGCGATTGCAGCGCAGGCTGGAAGCGAATGGTCAACTGAAGAAAGCGACCTTGGGCCGGGTTCGAGTGCTCGGGGTGCGTGCAGCTGACATCTACGAGGCCGCATCGCAAATGTTAAGAGAAGATCCGTCATCGTTGATTGAAGAAGGGGCGAGCTGCGAAGCATGAGCGAACTCCCGATCGGAGAACAGATGTACGGATGGGCCCGCGACCTGTTTCCCATTTGCCGCAGCCTCACAGGCGATGGTGTGCGCGAGACTCTGCGATACCTGCAGGCTCTTATCCCCGGTCTCACTACCCACGAAGTCCCTTCCGGCACGCGGGCTTTTGATTGGACCATTCCCGATGAATGGAACATCCGCGATGCCTACATCGCCGACCACACGGGTGCGCGGATCGTCGACTTCAAGAAAAAAAATCTGCACGTCGTCGGATACTCCGTACCCGTCTCGGCCGAGATGAGTCTTGAGGAGCTGCAACCGCACCTCTATTCGTTGCCCGCGCAGCCCGACGCAATTCCCTACGTCACCTCTTACTATGAAAAGCGCTGGGGCTTCTGCCTGCCTCATCGCCAACGCGAGTCGTTGAAGCCGGGTAAGTATCGCGTTGTGATCGACAGCACGCTCGCGGCCGGGTCATTGACCTACGGAGAAATCATTCTTCCCGGCGCCGAGCCTCGCGAAATTCTGCTGTCCACGTACATCTGCCACCCGTCGATGGGGAATAATGAATTGTCTGGACCGGTGGTGACTACCGCGTTGGTCCGGTGGCTGCGCTCGCCTCCCGCGCGGCGTTACACGTATCGCATCGTGTTCGTTCCCGAAACCATCGGCTCCATTTGCTATCTGAGCCGCAATCTCGACGCGATGAAACGCTATACCGACGCCGGATACGTCGTGACCTGCGTGGGCGATGATCGTACTTATTCTTTTCTAGAATCGCGGTTGGCAAACACATTGGCGGATCGTGTCACGCGTCATGTCATCCAGCATCACTGCCCCGGTTGCACTACCTACAGCTTCCTGCACCGCGGCAGCGATGAACGGCAATACTGCAGTCCCGGAGTGGATTTACCGGTGGTTTCCCTGATGCGATCGAAGTATGGCACCTATCCCGAATACCACACCTCACTCGACAATCTTGATCTCATTTCTGCCCAGGGTTTGACCGGAGGTTTTGAAGCGGTAAAAAAATGCCTGATTCTTCTAGAAGCGAATCACACCTACCGGGCCACGAACCCTGGCGAGCCGCAACTGGGCAAGCGCGCTCTTTATCCCACGCTCAGCGCGCGCATGAGTGCAACCGGCGTGCAGACCATGATGAATATCCTCGCCTACGCCGACGGACACCACGACCTGGTCGCTCTTGCGGACCGCATCGGCGTATCCTTTGAAGCCTGCATCCCGATTATCGAAACACTGATGAAAGAGCGGTTATTAGAGAGGATCGACTAATCCCCGGAGAGCTGATGCCCCAACGCACCACAAAGAAAGCCACTACGACCCGCACCGCGAAAGAGCACACCTACACCGAGCAGTTGGAGCAATGCATCGACGCGAGTCCGTTCTCTTTGGTCGACCGGATGCGGAACTTCACCCTCTACACACCACGCCAGGACATGACGAATTTTCTGATTCGTCACGAGATCTTCAAGCGCGTCGTGAATGTACAGGGTTCCATCGTCGAATGCGGTGTCTTGCACGGCGGCGGCTTGATGGCCTGGGCGCAATTCAGCGCCATCTACGAGCCCACCAATCATCAGCGGCGGATCATTGGCTTCGACACCTTCAGCGGATTTCCCAAACTCACTAAGCAAGACCGCCTCAGCGAGTCTGCGCAAGCCCACAAAGGAGGTCTCGCGGTCGACTCGTACGAACACTTGCAGGAGTGCATCCGTCTCTACGACATGAACCGCTTCATCGGCCACGTGCCGAAAGTCGAACTCATGCGTGGAGACAGCGTGAAGACGATTCCGCAATACCTGCAGCAGAATCCCCACCTCATCGTCAGCCTCTTGTATCTGGATTTCGATATTTACGAGCCAACTCGCGCCGCGCTCAAACACTTCCTTCCGCGGATGCCGAAAGGCGCGATCATTGCCTTTGATGAGTTGAACCTGAAAGATTGGCCGGGAGAGTCGATCGCGGTGCTCGAATCGCTTGATCTGAAGGACTATCGAATCGAACGCCTGCCCTTCGGCTCGGTCATTTCGTTCGCGCAGATCGGATAAAAACAAAAGCCAGCGGGCCATAGTCCCGCCGGCTCAATAACAAAAAGCTCTTCCTACTTCGGCTGCGGAACAATGCGCAAGTAAGGCTTCGGAGACTTCCATCCGCCGGGATACTTCTGCTGCGCCTCTTCGTTCGAGACCGCAGGCACGATAATCACGTCGTCGCCCTGCTTCCAATTCACCGGCGTCGCCACCTTGTGCTTCGCCGTCAATTGGATCGAGTCCAGCACGCGCAACACTTCATCGAAGTTGCGCCCAGTGCTCATCGGATAGCTCAGCATCAGCTTGATCTTCTTGTCCGGTCCGACGACGAATACCGTACGCACGGTTGCGTTGTCCGCGGCGGTACGGCCTTCCGAGGTAGCGCCGCTCGACGCCGGAAGCATGTCGTACAGCTTTGCGACTTCCAGATTGGTGTCGCCGATCATCGGGTAATTCACCTTGTGGCCCTGCGTCTCCTCGATATCCGCCGCCCACTTGCTGTGGTTGGTGACGGGATCGACGCTCAAGCCGATAACCTTGCAGTTGCGTTTCTTGAATTCCGGCTGGAGTCCGGCCATGTATCCCAGTTCGGTGGTACACACCGGAGTGAAATCCTTGGGGTGCGAGAAAAGTATGGCCCAGCCGTCGCCGATCCAGTCATGAAATTTGATCGGACCTTCTGTGGTCTCGGCGGTAAAATCCGGCGCGGTATCGTTGATGCGTAAAGACACTTTGATTCCTCCAGTTCCTGCCGCAGCTTCATCACGGAAGCCGCGAGAAAAAATTCTACGCCGCGCACTGCCAACCTTGTCAAATGCTGCGCCGTGAACATTGACGCGTTCGTCGGCGCGCTACGTGGCAAAATTCCCTCGACATTGGTACATTCATCTTCGGGTAAATCGAATCTGGCCGGAGGAACGCATGTCTTTTGTTGTGAAGCTCGAGGATGACTTGGGCGAGCAGAGCGACTGGATCATGCTGCATGGAGTTGTCCCCGCCCGCGAGCAGCACGATTTCCCGGTATTGCGCTGCATAGACCCTTACGGCAAGACCGTCTTCAACCACCTGCAGATGGAGCCTTTTCTCGCGGAATGGGATCGCGTTCAGTCGCGCGCCGAAGACGATTCACAGAAAGAAGCCTGGCAAAAGATCAAAGAGATGGCGCAAAGCTGCCAGAATGATCGGGATTTATATTTGCGATTTGTAGGAAATTGAGACCCAGAGTTTTCGTCATTCAGACTTGGGTTTTTCCAGATTCGGTTTTCTCTGTGAACCTGTGTCTCTGTGGTGAAGGGATTTCAAAGGGCTATTTCGACAGCGCCCCCAGCGCCCCCCGAAACATCGCATCGAACGAATGTTCTTTTCCGTTCTTAGTGGTCGTAGCTAAAGCTCTTTCGGCCGCCGGACGCTGGTAGCCCAGATTCATCAGCGCCGACAATACATCTTCTTCCACCGCAGTCAGGCTCGGCACTGGCGCAACGTCTCCCTCAGACTCCTTTGGCAGCTTGTCGCGCAGCTCCAACACCATGCGCTCCGCCGTTTTCTTGCCAATGCCGGGAATCCTGGTCAGCCGCGCAATATCATTGTTTCGAATCGCCCGCACCATTTCTTCCGACGGCATTCCGCTCAGAATCGTAATTCCCAGCTTCGGCCCAATCCCGCTGACGGTAATCAATTTCTCGAAGAGCTGTTTCTCCTCCGGCTGCACGAAACCATAGAGAGCCAACACGTCTTCCCGCACATGAGTATGGATGTGCAGCGCCACCTCGCTGCCCAATCCCGGCAAGGCGGAAAACGTTGGCACCGTGATGGTCACGTCGTATCCAACGCCCCCGATCTCAAGAATCGCCTGATTCGGATGCTTGTCGAGCAATCTCCCACGCAAATGAGCAATCATCTGGTCTTTATTGTAAACATAAGTGCGACAGGGAGGAACGACTCCGACAGGGCTGAATGCTGAGTGGTGACTGATGAATGCTTGCCTTAAAATCTGAATCTCTAGAACAATGAACTCTGCCGCCGGTTGGGTGTAATCCCAAAATGCTCGTAAGCCAGCTGCGTCGCCACGCGCCCGCGGGGCGTGCGGTTCAAGAAACCAATTTGGATGAGGAAGGGCTCGTAAATCTCTTCGATCGCGTCAGGCTCTTCTGCTAATGCCGCCGCCAGAGTGTTCACACCGACCGGGCCGCCCTGGTATTTCTCGATGATGGTCAGCAGCAGCTTTCGGTCAATCTCGTCGAAGCCATACTTGTCGACTTCAAGCATTTGCAGCGCCGCCTGCGCCGTCGGCAAATCGATCTTGCCTCCGCCCCGCACTTGGGCGTAGTCGCGCACTCGCCGCAGCAAGCGGTTTGCGATGCGCGGAGTTCCCCGCGAGCGGCTGGCGATTTCCAGACGCTCCCGCCTTATCGATTGTGACTCCCAGAATCTCGGCCGAGCGTTCCACGATGATTTGCAGATCTTCGTGACCGTAAAACTCCAGCCGCAACACAATGCCGAATCGTGAGCGCAAGGGGGACGACAGCAACCCAGCCCGCGTTGTAGCTCCCACAAATGTGAACGGCTTCACGTCCATGGTATGAGTCCGCGCTGCCGGACCCTGTCCGATCATGATGTCAAGTTTGTAGTCTTCGAGTGCCGAATAAAGAATCTCTTCGAGCGCTGGCTGCAGGCGGTGCACTTCGTCAATGAACAAGACCTGCTTGTCGCGCACATTCGTCAGGATCGCTGTCAGATCGCCCTTGATCTGCAGGATCGGACCTGAGGTTTGCTGAAATACGACTCCTAATTCGTTGGCGATAATCGTCGCTAGCGTAGTCTTCCCCAGCCCAGGAGGCCCATACAACAGAACGTGATCGAGCGCCTCTCCCCGCGACCGGGCCGCCTCTATCGCCACCGCCAGATTCTCTTTGACCTTGGCCTGCCCGATGAACTCGCCCAGGCGCTGCGGGCGCAGCTTTAGTTCAAATGACGAGTCATCCTCGACCGGAGCCGCCGAAACCAGGCGCTCCTTAAGGTTGTCGAACTGAGGAGTGTTTTTGAGCGTGGCCACGTTATGGCGATAGTAAAGCGAAAGGCGGCGGGATGCAATGATCCAGCAGGCACGCGTAACCCTTACTCGAAAGGCGCTCAGCGGTGGGTTCAGACGGGTAATCGCGCAGGGGGACTTGGCCTTCGGGTACATGATGATTCAGTGCATCATTGTTAGACTTCAGGGGATGGCTACCCCATCCCAAACCAAGGAAGTCGAGCCCGTCCAGGCGCTGGTGCAGCTGCTGAAGACGCGCTCTTACGAAGAAATTCGGCAGCGGATGTACGACAATCCGCCGGGCAGCGCCTGGTGGTCGGCTTGCAAGACCGAGCTCGATACCCGCAACGGCGAGCAGATGGCGGCGGCCCTGGTGTCAACCTCGCGGGTACTCGAGAAAATGCGCGGATCCACCGAGCACTTTGAGCGTCTCGCGGATACGTTGCACGATACAACGAAAGAAATTGCGCACCTGATTCAAGACACGAAAGAAGCCAGCCGCCGGTTAGAGATCGCCGTATACGTGATCGCCGGAGTAGCCGTGGCGCTATTGTTCAACGTGGCTTTCCTGGTGATGGCGAAGAAGTAGGATCGGACCTCAGACTTCGGACCTCGGACTTCAGCAAAATCAAGATCAACGTCAAAGCCCGCGGGCGAGGGCGCCCGCGCCACATAAACGGCTTTACGGTTGAGTGCGGAGCAGCACTACATCACTGTCGGTGTGAGCCCGAACCACGGCTAACCTCTTGCCATCGGGAGAGTAGGCCATATCCCAGATCGTGTCACCCTTGAAAGTTGTCAGCAGCGTGGCGGGAGATTTGTCGAGCGGTTGCAGCCAAAGGCTGTCGCCGGAAGCGGCGTGCTTGACGAAGAGGATGCCCTTGCCGTCGCGGGTGAAACGAACGTGATTGAAGCCCGCAGTGATGTCGGATGCGAAGGACTGCACCACTTGGCCCGAGCTTAGATCCAACACCAGAAGGTTAAGAAGATAATCAGGCGCGGGCTTCACCAACCCAACGAACGCCAGGAGTTTGCTATCGGGGGAGAAATCGAAACCTCCGCCCCAGTCGGGGATTTTCGTGACTGGCTCTGCGTTGCCGCCATCCAGAGGCACCCGCATCATGAATCCCGCATCCCCAAAATTCATGTAATAAGCCCACTTGCCATCGCCGGGACAACTCGGCACCATATCCCGCTTCCCAGAAGTCAGGCGCTTGAGATTTCCGCCGGTTGAATCCATGCGGAAGATATTTTGGGTTAGCGCTCCGTCACTAAGGACCACGGTTTTGCCGTCTGGGCACAGCTTTGGGGTGGATAGGTAGTTGGTTCCGTTGCCGGATTGCAGGGTGGTTTTCTGACCGGTTGCGGGATCGATCGTCACGATCGAGTAATCGACATCGAGGAGCAGTTTGGCGTCTGGGGTCCAATCAACTCCCCAGGTGGTCTGGCGCGAAGTCAGGTCCGTACCGGAATTGCCGCCATCCGACGACATGACGGAGACGCGGCGGTTCTCATCGTTAAGCACCGTGACTAGCGCTTTTCCGTCCGCCGAGATACTGATTCCCTGATAGCTATTGGTGTCGTTCGTGACAGTGTGAAACTCGCCCTTAGGGTAGGACACAAAGCCGATCTGAACGCGTTCAAAGTTGTTGTTGATTGCATAAGTGGCGAGCACGCCGCTGCCGTCGGGGAGCCACACGGGATGGTGAAAAATCTTGTCTTCCGCAAGTAGGAGAGGTTTCGAGGCGCCAGTAGTGGCGTCGATCGCGAACAAACCACGTTGCGCTCCTTGGGCCTGATCGGTGATGATCGTCTTGCCATCCGGAGACCAGCTAAGATCGGCAAAGTTGGTGGTCAGCGGCGCATCGACCAAGACTTTCTCTTCACCACTCCCAAGGTCGGTGATCAGCAAACGGTACCTTCCGAAGGCGGGACTGTTGTCGCGCAAGTATGCGACCCGCTTGCCGTCGGGCGAAAAACTGATGTCACTGTCAATGTCACGGATCAACGGACTGGGCGTTCCTCCCAGAACGGGGGAGCGGTATAGCACGAGGAAGTTCGAGTCTTCGGAGTCGGATCGGCGAAAGTAGATGTAGTTGCCGTCCGGAGAAAAGTCGACGCCAGAGTAGGTGACGCCCTTCACGGCTGGTTGGATCTGCGTATTGCTGTCGCTGGGAACGTTGCGAATCCACAGGCTCTCGAGGCCGTTCTCATCCTTTTGCACGTTCAAAACATACTTTCCATCGGGAGAAATGGCGGCCAATCGCGCGCGTCCCGTAGACGTAAGCTTGTTGATCGCGAAGCTCTGAAACGGAGCCGGATGGCTGCGATTGAAAAGCGAGTAAACGCCAAACCCAGCGGCCACAAGGACGAGAATGGCAATACCGCTTCCGATACCCAGTCCGAGCTTGTGCTTACGCGCCACTTCTACTGCGACCGAACTGCTGGAAGCCTGCATGGGGGCCGCCACTGCCCGAACGCTGGAGGAACTGGTTTGCGCGGGTGTTTCCTGTTCCGGCGTGACTTTGCGCCCCGACTCCGTGTCACGCTTCAGCCGCACCAGGTCAGTGCGCATGTCGGAGGCATGCTGGTAACGCAGCTCGCGGTCTTTCTCCAGAGCTTTATTGACCACGTCTTCGAGCTTGGCGGGCAGCTCGGGATTCAACCGCACCGGCGACGCGGGCGCCCGATTCAGAATCGCTTCAAAGATGACTCCGGAGGTGTCTCCCCTGAACGGGAGCGTTCCGGTCGCCATTTCGTAGAGCACCACGCCAAAAGAAAACAGATCGGTACGGGGATCAAGTTCCTTGCCGCGCACTTGTTCCGGCGACATATACGCAACGGTGCCGACCGCAGTGCCGGGACTGGTCAAATATTCCAGCGGCTCAACAGCGGTTGGCATCGCCGTCGCACCGGACAGATCGACCGGCCGCGCCGTGACTTTCGCCAATCCGAAGTCGAGAATCTTGGCGTGTCCGCGCGCCGTGACGAAGATGTTCGCGGGCTTGATGTCGCGATGAACAATGCCCTTGGCGTGCGCCGCATCGAGCGCATCGGCAATTTCGATGGCCAGCGCCAGAAGCGTCTCGAGATCCAGCGGCCGCCCCGCGATGCGGTGCTTCAAAGTGACGCCTTCCAGGTACTCCATGGCGATGAAGGGACGTCCTTCAAACTCGCCGATGTCATGAATCGTGCAGATATTCGGATGATTGAGGGCCGATGCAGCCTGCGCTTCGCGTTCGAAACGGCTCAGTGCCTGGGGATCTTTCGCGACTTCGTCCGGGAGGAACTTCAGGGCGACGAAGCGGTGCAGCCGCGTATCTTCAGCCTTGTAGACCACTCCCATGCCACCGCCGCCGAGTTTTTCGATCACGCGATAGTGCGAGATAGTCTGGCCGATCATAGGTCGGGTAATGGTAGGCGGAGGGGGCCGGACAGGTCAATTGATTGTCGTTTTGGAGGCTTAAACCAGGGCTGGGACTTTGACATTCACCGGCCGCCGGCACTCGCGGATTTCCCGGATCGGCGAAGTGATAATCGGCATGCGGTACGAGGGATGATGAAATTCCAGGTGCATACCACGTCCTACGAAGCGCAGCTTCAGCATCGAGCCTCCCCAGGTCGATCCGGCGATCGAGACCAGGACCGGTTCGGGGCAATAGACGGGGTGTCCTGAGAGGAAAGCGGAGTTGTTGCCCAGCATGACTGCGGTGTAGCTGTGGTGTTGAGTATCAATTTGCAGGACTGTCCAGGGCGGGAGCCTCTCCAGAAAGACGCCGCCTTCGATCTCCGATTGAACAATATTATGGTTGACCGTATCGCTGAGGTTTGGGTGTGGTGCGAACGAGAGTGAGGTCGTGGCCAAGAGTTCGTTCCTACGCCATCCGTTAGACGCATAAACGTCTAAGTGGGTAGTTAGGTTGACATACCCGCGGGATGTTGTCTAGGGGGAACAAACCGTATTACCACCTAAGTTTTCGAGCCATTTCTCATGTTGAGCTGGGGACCATATCCGGAATCGATTTGATCGGCCCGGGGCGCCCTATCGTAATACGGCATGCCTCTGCTGCCGCAAGCCTCAACCGCGTCGCATTCGATGACTCCATAAACGGGCGAACTGCCCAATTTTCCACCGGATCACTCGTGGGTTTTCACGAACTATTCAAATCCTCTTAACACTCTGTTTACACAACTCTTCCTACTATCGACTCACTGAGGTCACAATGAAAAAAACAATTGTTTTTCTCTCCCTAGCCGCCGTCTGCCTACTGGGAACGGCTATCGCTGAAAACCATGACGCCCACCCAGGGAAATTCAAGCGGGTTCTCTTGATCAGCGTCGACGGCATGCACGCCGTTGACTTCGCAAACTGCGCCAACGGCATCAGCACCATCAACAACGGACAACCTTTCTGTCCAGCGCTCGCCGCCCTCGGCAAAACTGGCATCAATTACGTCGCGGCGAACACCTCGAAGACCTCCGATTCCTTCCCGGGTCTCACCGCAATCGTAACTGGCGGAAGCCCAGCTTTCACCGGCGTCTACTACGACGTCGCATATTCGCGGAACTTCGACGCCCCGAAGAAAACCACCGGCAATGGCCTCGGAGCCGGCCCTTGCACTCCGGGCGCGGCGCCAACCGGCACCACAAGCGAATATGAAGAAGGCATCGACATCGACCAGACCAAAGTGAACGGTGGCGCACCCGGCGCGGCTTTGACTGATGGTGGTATCGCCTCAATCGACAACGACCGGCTGATCCGCGACCCAGCCAACGGATGCAATCCGGTCCAGCCATGGGACTTCGTCCGCGCCAACAGCATCTTCAGCGTCATTCATCAGGCTGGTGGATACGCAGCCTGGTCCGATAAGCATCCCGCATACGCTTCGGTTGCTTCCGGCCTTGGTCCCACCGCGCTCGACGACTTCTATGCGCCTGAAATCAACTCGGACGTGATTGGTCTTCCCGGTGTGGTGACCCCTCTTGGTGCTTCCTGTGCCACAGTTCTTGATCCCGGCGCCGACCTGACCGCATGGACCAATAGCTTCCTGAACATTCAGTGCTACGACACGTTGAAGGTCGACGCGATCCTCAATGAAATCGATGGCAAGAACCATCTCGGCACCAAGACCACCCAGGTTCCAACCATCTTCGGGATGAATTTCCAGGCACTTAGCGTTGGCCAGAAACTCATCGAGGCCAGCAATAACACAACGGGAGGCTATCTGGATGCCGCCGGCACTCCCTCTGCCGCGCTACTCAACGAATTCGCATTTGTCGACGCTTCGATCGAAGCTTTCGTAAAAGAGCTGAAGGCGAAGGGTCTCTACGATTCAACTCTGATTGTCATTACTGCCAAGCACGGACAGTCACCCATCGATCCCAGCCGTTACGTTTCTCAGAAAATCAACGGCACGTCACCCGCAACGCTGCTTTCGAATGCGGACTTTATTCCCTTCTCCGAATCCACAAACAACCCCACCGGCATTGGACCTACGGAAGATGACGTCTCGGTGCTCTGGCTGAAGAGCCCCTCCGATACCCTCGCCGCCGTTCAAATTCTCGAACAAAATGCCTCCACCACTGGAATCGCGCTTGGACAGATCTACTACGGTCCTTCGCTTTCGATTAACTACAACGACCCAACCGTAGACCCGCGCACGCCTGACATCATCGTGGCTCCGAATGTCGGCGTTACGTACTCTAGCAGCACAGCGAAGCAGGCGGAGCACGGCGGATTTAATCACGACGACACGAATGTGATTCTGCTGGTCGCGAATTCGTCGTTCAAGCCGCAAACCGTCCGTGCAGAAGTCGGCACCGCTCAGGTAGCGCCGACCATCCTGCAAGCTTTGGGTCTGAATCCCACGTCCTTGACTGCCGTGCAATCTGAAGGAACGGCTGTTCTCCCGGATGTCCCGCTCAAGTAGGCCGTAGAAAAACGTTGTCTAAACAGAAAGGGCGCCCCCGTGCGGGGCGCCCTTTCTAGTCTAGACAAATCACGTTGCGGCGGACGCCTTCGCCCACCAAAACGAGGAAGCTTATTCTTCCTCTTCCTTCACGTCACCGCGCTCGGCTTTCGCTTTTTCGATAATCTTTTCCTGCTGCTGCGCTGGAACCACGTCGTAGTGGTGCATCTCCATGTTGAAGCTGCCGCGCCCCTGCGTCATGGATGTGAGATCGACTCCGTAAGTCAGCATCTCCGACATTGGGACTTCAGCTTTCACCAATGTGTTGCCGCCCTTGTTGTCCATCCCCTGAATGCGTCCGCGACGGCTGTTGAGGTCGCCCATGATGCTGCCTGCGAACTCGTCGGGCACCGTGATCTCTACCGACATGACTGGCTCCAGAATAGTAGGCTTCGCCGTCTCCATCGCTTTCTTAAACGCGATGCGGCCAGCCATCTGGAATGAAAGATCGTTCGAATCGACGTCGTGATACGAGCCGTCATAAAGGATCACTCTAAAGTCGACGACCGGGAAGCCAGCCAGATATCCGCGGGCCGCCGCATCTTTAATGCCTTTCTCGACAGCCGGAATGAAATTCTTGGGAATCGCTCCGCCGAAGATGTCGTTCACGAACTCGAACTGTCCGCCGCGCGGCAGCGGCTCCATCTTGATTTTGCAATCGCCATACTGGCCATGGCCGCCGGTCTGTTTCTTGTGGCGTCCTTGCACGTCGGCCTTGCCTCGAATGGTTTCGCGATACGGAACCTTGGGCGCTTTCAGCACCACTTCGGTGTGATAGCGCTTCTTCATCTTCGAGACGACCACTTCGATGTGTTGCTGTCCTGTACCTGCGATCAGGAACTCTTTGGTTTGCGCGTCGCGGAAGAAGCGCAGCATGGCGTCTTCTTCCATCATCTTGTGGATGCCCACGCCTAGCTTGTCTTCGTCGGCTCGGCTCTTCGGCTCAATCGCAAACGTGATGGCCGGCTCCGGCAACTTCACCTTGGGATATTGAATCGGCGCACTCTTGTCACCGAGCGTGTCTCCCGTGACGGTGTCCTTCAGCTTGGCTACGGCACCGATGTCTCCGGCATGAAGGTCGTTCACCGGCACCGCCGTCTTCCCCTGCATGATCGAAATATGGGCGAACTTTTCCGACGATCCGCGGGTGAAGTTCTGCAGCGTTGCATCGTTCTTCAGAACCCCCGAGAACACTTTGAAATAAGAAATGCGCCCCGAGAACGGATCAGACACCGTTTTAAAGACGTACACCGATACCGGCTCAGCATCAGTCTCGTGGCGCTTGGGAGCGTCGCCGTTGCCGGAGGCAGCCGGTTCGCCCTGCACCCACTCGTGCTCCGAAGGCGCCGGCGTGTAGTCGACAATGAAGTCCAGCACTCGGTCGGCGCCGATATTGCCGAGGCCCGAGGCGAAGATGACCGGGAAAATCTTGTCCTCGCGGATGGCATTATGCAGCGCCGGAATCAGATCCTCTTCAGGGATGGTCCCCTTCTCGAAGAATTCTTCCATCAGAGCGTCGTCGCCTTCCGCCACCAGCTCCACGAGGCGTTCGTGCGCCTCCTGCGCCTGCTCTTTCATGGTGGCGGGAATTTCAACTTCCTTGCCTTTGCCATTGCCTCCCAGTTCGTAACTGAAGGCCTTCATGCGGACCAGGTCGACCACGCCCGTAAGGCTCTTCTCTGCGCCAATGGGAAGCTCGATGGGAATGGCGTTCCGTCCGAACACCTTCTGAACCGACTCCAGTACGCGGCCGGCGTCGGCGCGCTCACGATCCATGCGGCTGGCCACGATTAATCGCGGAGTCTTGTACTCTTCGCAATAGGCCCAGACACGTTCCGTGACCACTTCGACTCCCGCGACGCCATCCACCACTACCACCGCCGCGTCCACCACCGGAAGCACCATCTTGGCTTCGTGCACGAACATGTTGAAGCCCGGGGTATCAATGAGATTGATCTTGGTTGTACCCCATTCGACATAGGCCATGCTGCTGGCAATGGACATCTTGCGCGCGATCTCTTCTTCGTCGTAATCGGTGGGAGCCGAACCGTCGTCGACCCGGCCCTGGCGCTGGGTAGCCCCGGCCGTGAATAGCATGGAAGAGATGAGGGAAGTTTTGCCGGCGTGGCCGTGTCCAATAAACGCGATGTTGCGGATGTTCGCGCCTTCGTAGACCTTCACGAGTGAGCTCCTTGAGCCGCGGGCAAATCGACTTCAGGTTGAGAAATCAGGACGCGAGAACAGCCGAAGGCGGCTGTGCTTCCATGGAACCTGAAACGAGTTCCCTCCGCAGCCTCCTTGTATCGAACGTTTTTCGCAGGCGCTTCCATGCGGGCATCAGCGCTCCTGAGTGGATCGCTGGGGGCTCCCAATGGCCAGGAAGAAAGAGGACAGGATAACGGCCAAGATGGAACTGCCTGCCAAAACTATGGATGCTACCACAGGGGAAAATAGGCGAACAAGGACGAGGCCCGTAACCAATGCTCGGTATACTCGTTTCTACTTTTGACCGGCGCGTGGGGCGCCGTCCGGAAAGTTCAGCATGCAACCAGCCATTCGAACCGAGCAACTGCGCAAGGTCTACAATTCCGCTCCCCCTCCGGCGGCAGGCCGCGGCGATCCCGGTGCCTCGGCGGGGAAACGCAAGAAGAAGGAACCCAAGCCGCAGATCACCGCCCTTGATGGCATTGACCTCAACGTCCCGTCGGGACAGATCTTCGGCTTGTTAGGCCCAAATGGAGCCGGGAAATCAACGACTGTGGGTATTCTGACCACGCGCGTTCGGCCCACGAGCGGCACCGCCTGGATCGGCGACCTCAACGTCTGGGTCGACCAGACCGCAGCCAAGTGCCAGATCGGAGTGGTCGCCCAGCGTCCGAACCTCGACTTTTCGCTCACCGCCCGCGAGATTCTGCAATTTCATGGAGCGTATTTTGGCATCCGCTCGCGCGAACGCGCCGAGCGGGCGAATGCGTTGCTCGAGCGTTTCAAACTGACCGATCGCGCCGATCAACTGGTTCGCGGATTTTCCGGCGGGATGATGCAGCGCCTCTCCATCGCCCGCGCCATGATGCACGACCCGCAAGTGCTGTTTCTCGATGAGCCGAGCGTAGGACTCGATCCCCAAACCCGGCTTCTGCTTTGGGAGATCATTCGCGAGTACAACCAGCAGGGCCGCACCATCCTTCTGACCACACACAACATGGAAGAAGCTGATGCCCTCTGCCAGCAACTTGCCATCATCGATCACGGGCGCATCATCGCGTCGGGGACGCCTGCGGAGTTGAAAGCCTCGATCCCCGGCGGATATCTGCTGCGCCTGCGCTTCGGACATCAGTCGCCCGCTCTGCTCGAGAAGTTGAAGACGCTGAACAGCGTCACCGAAGTACGCCCCAGCGGAGAGAATGGCGCCGACATCTACGCTGGCCGCGGCGGCTCTCTAATTCCAGAGATCGTGAACACCGCGGCGGCGGCTGGCGTTGAAGTGTCGGACGTTCACATCTCCGAGCCAAGTTTGGAAAATCTTTTTCTTCATCACACCGGACGGAGCCTGCGCGAATGAACGCGAAAACTTTTCTTGCCCTGCTGGCGCGCGACGCGCACGTGGCCCGGCGAAATCTCATTCCCCTTATTCTGCAGACTTTCTTGCAGCCCTTGTTGTTCGTATTTATTTTCGGGCGCGTGATGGTGGGCAGTGGCTATCTTCCCCCAGCCTACAAGAGCCTGCTACTGCCGGGAATCATGGCGATCAGCATGGTGTTCACCGGAATCTGGGCGGTGGCCATGCCTTTGATCGCCGAATTTCAGTTCACGCGTGAGATCGAAGACCGCCTTCTCGCTCCGATTGATATTGCCTGGGTCGCCGTTGAAAAGGTGCTTGCCGGCCTGATCCAGGCTCTGGTGGCAGGCCTGGCGGTGATCCCGTTGGCATGGATCATTCTTCGCCCAGGGTTGGAATTGCATCTGCCGAATCCGCTTTTGTTTATTTGCATAACTTTGCTGGTCGCGGGCTTCTCGGCCTGCGGAGGCCTCGCCCTCGGGTGCAGCGTCGATCAGCAACACATCGGATTGATGTTCAGCATGGTCATGACACCCATGATCTTCTTCGGATGCACGTACTATCCCTGGAGCGCGCTCAACAATTTCCCGATTCTCCAGAAACTCGTCCTCCTTAATCCGCTCGCCTATGCCAGTGAAGGGCTGCGGGCGGCGCTGGTGCCGCAGTTTCCCCACTTATCTCTGCCCTTGATCCTGGTAGCGTTAACCGGCTTCGACGTTCTCCTGCTCGTGGTTGGTCTGAGAAAATTCCGTAACAAAGCAGTCAGTTAATTTCAACGCGAGGTGAACCGTGTGGCAGATTGATCCTTGGGTCGCGCTAGGCGTGTTTGTGTCTACCGGCGCAACCGACGCCGTGTATGTCATGTTCAATGCCGCAGTATCCGCGCGCCGCCGTGTGCCTGCGGCCACCTGGAGCAGCGTCTGGTACCTGCTGTCTGCCTTCGCTGTTATCAGCTATACGAAGAATTGGGTCTATGTCTGCTTCGCCGCCGCCGGATCGTGGGTCGGTGCCTACCTGTCGATGACGCTGCTGCGGCAACGGCGGCTTGTTGATCAAGGTCACTGAACCTCCGTAACTTCGTCCTCGCATGTCATTGCGCTACCGTGAGCCCATCGGTAGTGCGATGCTCAAACGCAACCTCAAGAACCGTCGTCGCCGGCAACGCCAATTGCTGAACAACGCAGTGCAGGTATTCACCGGATCTTCTCAGGTGCAGGCGCTCGGCATCAATCTCAGCGATGTCGGCATGTGCCTGTTCACGATCGCGAACTTGCCTGTGGGATCACAGATTGAAGTCGAATTCCTTCCGCCCCGAGCGAAGGAAAAAGTCCGCCTCGCGGGAACCGTTCGCCATCGCGCCCTCTACCTGTATGGCATCGAGTTCGCGGTTGAATCAGAAGGTACCGAAACCGCCGCGGCCGAGAGCATTCCCAGTCGCTAAGCTATAGTCAGACAACCGCTTCCGTTGCCCGATCATCTTCGTTTTGCCACAATAGTTGCCGGCCCGTGGCGATCAAGCTTCACGGAGATTTTCATGTTTCCTCAGCTCGCCAAGTTTCAAGATCTCGGCTTGCTATTGTTGCGCTTGATGGTAGCGGTGGTATTCGTGACCAGTGGGTGGAACCATGTCACGAAAGCTGACGAACGCAGCAAGAGCATCGGCATGAGCAAGACATTCACGGTCTTCCTGGGGACAGCTGAAATCGCGGGCAGCCTCGGCGTAGCGTTTGGGGTGCTCACACAACCAGCCGCAATCGGCTTGATTCTCATCATGCTGGGCGCGATCGAAAAGAAAATCTTCGTCTGGAAGATCAGCTTCTGGGGAGACAAGACGTACGGCTGGCATTACGAGTTGATGCTCGTGATCATGTGCCTGGTGATCTTGTTTAGCGATGGCGGGAAGTGGGTATTGAGGGAATAGTACATGCGGTTGCGCTCCGGCGAGCCTCTGACCTATGCTTACAGGGCTGGTGTGGGGACACCGCTGCAACAATGCATCGTTGGATAGCCAGATTCTTGCTGGTGCTATCGCTCGTGGGCGTATTCGCTCCCGCAGCGCTGGCGATGACCGCTGCTCCTCCGCATGCCTGTTGCCTGCGCAAGGGGATGCACTGTCACTCTCCCCGCGAGACCCAGGTCCAAACGCCCGGCTGCTGCGGTCATGATTGTTGCCGCTCGCTCACGGTATCGCAGTTCGCGGAACATTCTCCCGGGACTTCAGGCGTCATCGTTCGTGCGACGTCGACCTTGCTGGTCACACCCACCCTGATCCGTCCCAGCACCGTTCTTCTTCTGTCCCATTCCGGTCGCGCCCCTCCACCTCCTCCCCTAAGCTGAATTCCGTTGATTTCAGATTAAGTCTGAAATCCCCTGTCCGCGGCATTCCGTATCCATGTTGGGGGATTGATGCGTTTAGCGCGTATTTTTATTTTTGGAAGTTGCCTGGCCTGCGCCATCGTGGCTAGCGCGACGATTTTTGGATCAGTTCGCGGAATCATTCACGATCCGCAACATCGTCCCGTGGAAGGTACGATGGTGATGATCCGCTCTACGACCTCCGACTGGTCGCAGACCGCCAACACCGACAACAACGGGCAATTTCGCTTTAGCGCCGTCCCGCTGGGCGAATACACCATCAGCGTCGCCAGCCCTGGATTCGTGCAGACCGCCGAAAATGTCACCGTGAACTCCGGCACGGAGCCGGTAGTTCACCTCCAATTGAAAGTAGCGGGCGGCCAGCAGACCGTGACGGTAGCAGGCGATGCGGAGGTTGCTTCCACCGACTCCGTGACGCCGACCACTATGGTGAGCCGCGCGGACATCGAGAAGACTCCCGGAGCGTCGCGTACCAACAGCCTGGCCATGATCACCGACTACACGCCGGGCGCTTATGTCACCCACGATCAACTGCACATTCGTGGAGGACATCAAGTCAGCTGGCTGATCGATGGCGTCCCCGTTCCCAACAGCAACATCGCCTCGAACGTCGGACCGCAATTCGATCCCAAAGACATCGACACCATGGAAGTGCAGCGCGGCAGTTACAGCGCCTTGTTTGGCGATCGCACTTACGGTGTCTTCAACATCGTTCCGCGAACCGGATTCGAGCGCAACAACCAGGCGGAACTCGTCACCAGCTTCGGAAATTTCTACCAGACCAATGATCAATTCAACTTCGGGGGACACACCCAGCGCTTCGCCTACTACGCAAGCGTGAACGGAAACCGCAGCGACCTCGGTCTTCAGACGCCCACCGCGCAAGTCGTCCACGATGCCGAGAACGGATACGGAGGGTTCGGGTCACTCATCTTCAACCTCGATCCTTCAAACCAGTTGCGGCTGGTGACCTCGCTGCGCAAGGACTACTACCAGATTCCCTACGATCCCAATCCCAACAGCGAAGAGAACCAGATCTTTCCCAGTTCCGGACTGCGCGATGGTCAGCACGAAGGTGACGCGCTGGTGAACTTCTCGTGGGTGCATACCTTCAACACGAAGTCGCTGCTGACCGTTTCTCCCTTCTACCATTTCAACAGCGCCAACTATGACGGAAGCCCGTCCGACGTTCCCCAGAGCACCACCGACGACCGCACCTCCAACTACGCAGGCGGACAAGTCACCTTCAATGCCAACATTGCCCGCAACGATCTTCAGGTGGGGTTCTACGGATTCGGCCAGCACGACCGCGAATCCTTTGGAGTGATTTACAACCCGCCCGATCAGCCGCAATGCGTAACCCCAAGCAATCCGCTGGGTCTTTGCCCGAACATCCAACCTCCTGATCTGGAAACGCCCTCCGGCAGCGTGGCGGCGTTTTTTATCGACGACAAATTCAGAGCGACTCCATGGCTGACCTTAACGGCAGGCATGCGGCCCACGCATTTCTCAGGAAGCATTTCCGAAATCGCGATCAGTCCGCGCTTCGGCGCAGCGCTCGTTGTGCCGAAACTGAAGTGGATCTTTCGCGCATTCTACGGACACTACTACCAGGCGCCGCCGCTGCTGACCGCCTCCGGCCCGCTTCTGCAATTTGTGAACGCCAACAACTTGGGATTCATCCCCCTCCACGGTGAGCGCGATGAGGAACACCAGTTCGGCGTAACCATTCCTTATCGCGGATGGATCCTCGACGCCGACACCTTTACAACCCTCGCTCACAATTTCTTCGATCACAACAATGTCGGAGAGTCGGACATTTTCTTTCCGCTGACGATTGAGGAAGCCCGCATTAACGGCTGGGAACTGACGCTGCGCTCGCCGCTGATCGTCCACCGCGCCCGCATTCATCTCGCATACTCGAATCAAGTGGCAGTGGCCGGAGGCGCGATCACAGGCGGTCTGACGGATTTCTCCTTGCCCGCGGGTTTTTCTCCCCTCGATCACGACCAGCGCAATACGCTGAATGTGGGGGGTGTCATCTCCCTTCCCTGGCGATCGTTCGCTTCGACCAATCTTTACTACGGCTCGGGATTCACCAATGGACAGCCTCCGCCGAACTATCTTCCTTCCCACTCGACCGTCGATTTCTCGCTGGGCAAGGACTTTGGCGAGCGTTTTTCGGCCTCCATTAATGGCCTCAATGTCGCCAACCGGCATCTACTGATAGATAACAGTGTGACTTTCGGTGGTTTCCACTGGAACAATCCGCGCGAGATTTACCTGGAGTTTCGTTACAAATTTCATTATTAGATCGGCTGGAAAGGATGTCGTCTTGAAGCTTCTGTCATCACGGAACAATCGGCTCGCAACCATCATTGTGGCCGTAGGTTTTCTCGGATTGACCGCCTGCAACAGGTCTCCGCAAAGCGGAACCGCAGAAGCCAAGCAGTACTCCCTCAAGGGCACTGTCGTTTCGATCGATAAGCCCAACTCGTCGATGGTGGTGAATGGCGAGGCCATTCCCGGATTTATGGACGCGATGGCGATGCCCTACAAAGTGAAGAACGCCAGCGAACTCGATCCGCTGGCCGTGGGAGACTCCATCGCTGCCACGATCGTCGGCGAAAAGGATGACTACTTCGTCCGCGACATCACCGTCACCGCGCACTCGTCTGCCGCTCCGGCGAAGCCAGTCTTCCGATCTGCACATCCCCGAACCCGGCGAGTCGGTTCCGAATTTCAGACTGGTGAATCAGAATGGACGCCACATCTCGCTCGATCAATATCGCGGGAAGACTTTGTTGGTGACCTTTATCTACACGCGCTGTCCCTTCGCCGATTTCTGTCCCCGCGTGAGCGGAGAGTTTGCGACACTGAATCAGGAGCTAAAGAAAAACGCAGGCCTTTACAAGAAGACGCACCTTACTCAGCGTCAGTTTCGATCCGAAGAATGACACGCCCAAAGTGCTGCGTACTTACGGAGCCGGCTACCTCGGCGAGAAGGCTCCGCAGTTCGACCACTGGGAATTCGCCGCACCGGCGGCAGACCAGTTGCCCGATCTGGCGAAGTATTTTGGATTGACCTACACCGAAGAAGGAGGCGTCATTACGCACTCCCTGAGCACTGCAGTGATCGGACCTGACGGAAAAATCGTAAAGTGGTACCACGGCACCGATTGGAAGGCTTCCGACCTATTGAAAGACGCTACCGACGCGGTACATCCCGCTGGATGATGAATGGCGCGGGCGCCGTGGCTATCCACAAACGCCAGGTTGCGCATCATCGCCACTCCATCGGCTCCCACGAACCTCCCTTGACAAGCTTTTACCTTCCTTTACCAACTCTTTACCCGGTCGCTCTGACTTGCGGGTTTAATGTAAATGCCGGAAGCCTCCGGAGGCGCTTCAAGCGGAGGTTTTGAGAAACCCAGAGTTTTATGGGCCGGCGGTGGACCAAGCGGCGAATAGAGCAACCGCACCTTGGACCGTGACCCGCCCGGCGGGAAACACTGGCGGTTCCGACCAGCCCGGCAACTCGAATTGATTGCTCGCTAAGGATCTCGCGCCAGCCGATTCTCTCCCGGCTGGGCGGGATCCTCTTTTTATGCGACCGCCAGTCACTTGGCGTTGACTAACTACGAATTGTGGTAGTAGCAACTCCGGCTGGCTAGCATGCGGGCTTGCCTGTCTGCGGCTTGGCCTCCATGGATAGGCATACGCTGAAAAGCCCGCCGGGGGACTCCGGCGGGTTTTTACTTCCACCCGCTAACTCCGCAATCAGGCAGCGGAAGTCCGTTCTTCCGTTGCCGGGAGCGGAACTGAGACCTTCACGTTCGTGCCGCCGCCGTCGGAGGAAATTTCCAGTTCTCCGCCGAGTTCCGAGACCCGTTCACGGATGCCGGCCAATCCCACGCCCACGCCAGTCCCGGAGTTGCGAAAACGCTCCAGCCGCTCCGGCTGAATGCCGTGGCCAAAATCGCGCACTTCCAGCGTGATTCGCCCTGCGTCGAAACCGATGCGAACCTGTGCACGTGTGCTCTGCGAGTGGCGATGGATATTGTTCAGACTCTCTTGCAGCACCCGGAACAGCATCATCTCGATGTTGGCCGGCAGTCGTTCCAGTGGAGGCAGGTCCACATCCACGGCAATGCCGCTGCGGCGCGCGAATTCTTCCACGTACCACTGCGCGGCCGAAGCCAGTCCCGTCTCGTCGAGCAACGGTGGATGCAGCAGATGCGACAGCGTGCGAATTTCACTCAGGCTGTGATTGAGTAACTGGCGCGATTCGGCAACCAGCGCCAGGCGGTTCTGTGCCTCAGGACGGGCCAGAAGATCGAGATTAATCGCGATTGCCGTAAGGTATTGGCCGACGCTGTCGTGCAATTCGCGAGCGATCCGCCGGCGTTCTTCGTCTTGCAAATGCATCAACCGGTTCGAGAGCATCCGCAGCGCCGAGGTCCGTTGCGCGACCTGCGATTCCAGTTCGTTGTAGGAACGCGCCAGTGCCTCCTCCATCTGCTTGCGCGCCGAAATATCCTCGACCACCGAGATAAAGTACAGTGGTGCACCATCCGCGTCGCGCAGCAAAGAGACGCTCAGATTCGCCCAGACCAGCGATCCGTCTCTGCGGATGTAACGCTTCTCCATCGAATAGCGATGAGCTTGGCCTTCCAGCAATTGCCTGACATGTTCCATGTCAGCATCCAGGTCCTCCGGGTAGGTAATATCCTGGAAAGTCATGGAAAGCAGCTCTTCGCGCGTGTACCCGAGGATTTCGCAGAGCTTGCGGTTAATCTGCAGCCAGCGTCCATCGAGACCGACATGGGCCATTCCCAGCGCCGCTTCTTCAAACGTGAAGCGAAAGTGGTCTGCGCTCTCCCGGAAGGCGGCGAATTGGAGGTCGGTTTCCCAGCGCTCGTTCATAGGACACGAAAAGTGACTTGCGAAGAGCTGATGACGAAGGCGCTACCACGGTTCGGGCCACTGGTCTGGTTTTGCGTAGAGGATCTCTACCCGGCCCACCCACACTGCTGCAGTAACGCTATTTTAACGAATTGCCGCGATAATTACCGCACTAAAACCAGGGCGCTCAAGAAAGTCGGAATTCGGCCGTAACCTTTTGCCAAGGCGGCCGTTTAAGGGATTGAGAAGGCAAGATGGGGAAAGTTGCAGCGACCGGGACGCGGGGCGAGGCGAAAGAACGCCTTATGGTTGAGGCTGCCCAAAAAGATCCCAGCCGCTTCGGCGAACTCTACGAGTTGCACTTCGAGCGCGTCTACGCCTACATCGCCCGGCGGGTTCGCGACCGCGATGCCGCCGAAGACCTTACGTCCGAGGTCTTTCATCGCGCGCTCTCGCCAGCTTGCCTCGCTTCGATTGGCGCGGCATCCCTTTCGCCGTCTGGCTCCTGCGGATCGCCTCCAATCTGATTGTCGACCGCTGGAAGCGCGTGGCAAGAGAGGTCGTCGAAGATCCGCCGGAGCAAGTGATCGAAGTGTGTCCCGTCGAAGTCGAGCATCGCGCGCGCCTGTTCCGTATGGTCGAACTGTTACCCGAAGACCAGCGTCGCGTGGTGGTCCTGCGTTTCGCCGAAGAAAAAAGTATTCGCGAAATCGCGCATGAAATCGGACGCAGCGAAGGAGCAGTGAAACAACTGCAATTCCGCGGCTTGCAAACTTTGCGTTCAAAACTAGGGGCTGAGTATGCCTAAGCGCAGCTTGTTCGAACAATTCGACGACGCCGTGCAGGCTATGCTGGCCGACCCAGACACGCGTCCGCTTAAGGTCAGCAAGAGCCTCGCGCCCTTGCTGCGCGTCGCCGACGATCTGCGCGATCTGCCTCGCGAAGAATTCCGCGCTCGTCTAAAAGCCGATTTGAGGAGAGGAAACATGTCCACAACTTTGGAACTACCCATCACCGAATACACCGCGACCCCTTATCTCGCATATCAGGACGCAAGCGCCGCCATCGAGTTTTATAAGAAAGCTTTCGGCGCCACAGAGCGCATGCGTCTCACGGAACCTGGAGGAAAGATCGGACACGCCGAGATCGATATCGGCGATTCCGTCATTCGCCTGTCTGACGAGTATCCCGATTACGGTGTGCTTAGCGCGCAGACTTTGGGCGGTTCCCCCGTCAGAATGAACCTGCACGTACCTGATGTCGACGTAGTCGCCAAACAGGCCGTCGCCGCTGGCGCAAAGATGGTGCGCCCCGTCGCAGATCAGTTCTATGGCTACCGCTCCGGCGCGTTCTCCGATCCCTTCGGCTATACCTGGATCCTCTCCACCCGCATTGAAGATGTTTCCGCCCAGGAAATGCAGCGTCGTTTCGACGAAATGAACAAGCCGCCATCGCCTGAACCGACAACGCGGGTGCGCCCCGTGCCCGAGGGATACCGCACCGTTACTCCCTACCTAGTTGCGCAAAATGCGCCCGTGCTGCTCGACTTCGTCAAGCAAGTCTTCGACGCAAAAGAGAACTTCCGCTCGACCGGAGGCGCCGGAGGCATGCACGCCGATGTTCAACTCGGCGATTCGCGAATGATGATTGGCGGAGGCGGCGCCGGGTATTCGTGGAAGGGCGATGCCAAGTTGGGAGCCTTCCACGTCTACGTCCACGATTGCGATGCGACCTACAAGCGCGCCCTCGAAGCCGGCGGCACTACCATCCAGCCTCCAGCAGACCAAGAGTATGGAGAGCGTTCCGCCAGCGTGAAAGATAGGGAGGGCAATCACTGGTACATCGCTACCTTCAAAGGGAAAGACTACAAATGGGAAGGCGCGCCCGATGTCCAGCCGAGCCTGCATCCCCTGCGCGCCGAGCCCGTGTTGAACTTCGTAAAGCGCGCCTTCGCCGCCGAAGAACTTGGACGCTATGCCTCTCCCGATGGTGTCATCCATCATGTCACCGTGAAGATTGGTGATTCCTACATGGAGATGGGCGAAGCGCACGGCCCCTACCAGCCGATGCAGAGCATGTTCTACCTCTACGTGCCGAACGTTGACGCGCTCTACCAGCGCGCCTTGCAGGCAGGAGCCGCTTCTATCTCTGAACCTGCCGACCAGCCCTACGGAGACCGCAACGCCGCCGTTCGCGATCCCTTCGGCAACGAGTGGTACATCGCCACCCACGTGAAAGATGTCCCGATGGAATAAGACTCCTTTTCCGCCTGTTACAATTTCTCCTCAACGAAAGGAGCGCGAATCATGCTGCAGGCAGGACAATCTTTCCCGAATGTTTCCCTCCCTAACCAGGACGGCAAGACCGTAAAGCTTGGCGATTACGGCGGAAAATGGCTGGTCGTGTACTTCTATCCGAAAGACGACACGCCCGGATGCACCATCCAGGGCAAGTCGTTCACCGCGACCAAGGCCGACTTCGACGCCGCTGGCGTCACGGTCCTCGGTGTCAGCGCCGACGACGTGGCCTCGCACAAGAATTTCTGCAGTAAATTCAGTTTCAACATCGATCTTCTCGCCGACACGAATCATGACTTGCTCAAGGCCTGCGGCATCGGCCAAACTGAATACAAGGGCAATATGTACTGGGACCGCACCAGTTTCATCATCGATCCCAAAGGTACAGTGCGCAAGGTCTACGCGAAGGTCAATCCTGAAGGACACGAGAAAGTTCTGTTGACTGACATCGAGCAGCTGAAAAAAGAAGCCGCCGCCGCGTAAAACAAAAAGGGCTCACGAGCAAAAGCGTTCGTGAGCCTCACGCGTTAGGTTCTCAAATCGTAAATCGACAATCTCTCTAGAGCTTCGCCACTTCCCGCAGCAACTCCTCAATATCCGGCATCTGATCCAGCGGATAAACCCGCGCAAACACAATCCTCCCCTGCTTATCGACGATGAATGCGGCCCGCTCGCAGATCCCCGGCACGGGCGCCCCTTCGCGCACAATGCCGAATGCCTGTGTCACTTCCCCATGTGGATAAAAATCCGCACACATGGGAATCCCGATCGTCCCAATGTCTTTTTTCTGCCACGCGATGTGGCTGGTGATCGAATCAACGCTGATGTCCAGAACCTGGGCATTGAGCGCGGCGAACTTGTCCCGGAAGGAGTCGAGCGCCGGCACCTGCGCCGCTCAAGTAGGAGTCCAATCCAAGGGATGGAAGGTCACGACCACATTCTGCTTTCCCCGGTAGTCACCAAGCCTGACACGAAATTCACGCTCCCCCGCGACCGCTGGAAGATCGAAATCAGGAGCCACATCGCCTGCCTTCAATGCCATAGCCCGTTCAGTGTAACGTCACGATGGATGACCGACAACTTGACCGATCTTTACACTTCTTAACTAATTCTTTACGCCGTCTCGCGCGCCTCTCCCCTTCTAACCCAGTGCATCCCAAAAATCTTTCTATCTCGCAAGGAGAGATCCAATGCTTCGCAAGTTAGGCATCGTTGTTGCGTGCTTCATGTTTCTCTTGTCCGCTGCTCTTGCCCAGGAGAATCGTTCTGACGTCGCCGTAAGCGTCTTTGGAAGTTTTCCCAAGCAAACCATCGGCAACAGCATTCAGCAGGATCCCACCAACTCCGGCGGATTCCTCCTCAGCTACAGCTACGCCTTTCGCCCGCATTCGGCGCTCGCGCTGAACTATTCCTACACGCGCGACACGCAGTACTACACAATTGTCGGTTCCATCACCGGACCCATCGCCAGCCAGCAGGCCAATGTGCATGAAATTACCGCGGCCTACGTGCTCGATGCCGGCCGGGACCGCAAACTCGATCCCTTTCTTCTGGCGGGCGGCGGTGCGCTCATCTTCAACCCGATCACAAATTCCACGAATTCCACCTTCGGCAGCACCACTCAAACCTCGGGAGCATTCCTCTACGGATTCGGGGTCGATTATCGGCTGATGCACGCCCTCGGCCTTCGCCTTCAATATCGCGGCCTCATCTACAAGGCGCCAGACTTCGGCGTCTCCGAAATCTCCACAGGCTCCTGGAGCCACTCCGCCGAGCCCTCCGTCGGCATCACCTATCGCTTCTAAAAGCGTACAGCTCCGTCGCCCCGGGCGGCGGAGCCCTCGAAATTAACAGTGCTTTAACAATCTTGCGGCGACCTCCGCACTAAGATTTCCTAATGCCCAAGGAGCCTCTCGTCATTGAAGATTCCCCGGGCCCAAAAGAAGGACAGCGCGTTCTCCGACTTGACGGCCCACTCGTCATTAACAACCTCTTCGACTTTCAGGCCAAGGTCCGTACGAATGAAGCTCCCCGGCTGATCATCGACTTCACCAAGGTCCCTTACATGGATTCCGCCGGAATCGGCGCATTGGTCGGCGCTTACGTCACCCATCAGAAAGATGGACGCTCTTTGTCGTTAGTAGGAGTGAATGACCGCGTGCGCACCGCTCTGCAAGTGACCCATGTCGAGACGTTTTTCAAGTTTTACAACACGGTTGACGCAGCCGCAGCCGCCTGAAAACAGGAAGGGCGGCCCGGAGGCCGCCCTCTTTACCGAATTTTCTCAGTCAGTGGCTTATACCGCCTTGACGTTCTCGGCTTGCCAGCCCTTAGGGCCTTTGACTACATCGAACTGTACTTGCTGACCCTCTTGCAGGCTGCGGAATCCGCTCGACTGAATGGCCGAGAAGTGCACGAAGACATCCTCGCCATTCTGGCGGCTGATAAATCCATAACCCTTGGCGTCGTTAAACCACTTTACTGTTCCTGTTTCCATGGTGTTGCATTGTTCCTTTTGTGTGATGTTGCGCTGACTAACTCGCAGAACTTCGCAGGCAGGATCATGCTATTGAGCGGAGATACTGGAAACTGCAAATACCGCAAGATCAAACGCATCTGAATTTTATCGTAATTTCCACAGAGCCTCCAAGAAATTTTCGCGAATATGTCCCTAAGTCATTGAATCAATGTCCCCTAACGGAACTACCTCGTGGCACGATACCGTAAAGGTTCGCTCCCGCTTGGCATTCCCGCTGCTTCCGTTCATCATGTAAGAATGATTCGCCGTTGCCTTGCATTCCTCTTAATCTTTTCCGCTGTCAGCTTTGGTGACATCATCGAGGATGTCCGGCGCTCTTTGGCTATGGGCAGTTTCGCCACGGCTGACCAGCACCTGCAGGAATACCGCGCCCACCACAGCATCACCCCTGAATATCTCGAAGCTCTTTCCTGGATGGCCCGCGCCGCCGCCAGCCAAAACCAGATGGGCGCCGCCGAGTCCTACGCTAAGCAGACCGAAGCCTTCGCCCGCCAGCTTCTGACCAAGCGCACCCTCGATGCCGAGCCTCATCTTCCCACCGCCCTGGGCGCCGCCATTGAAGTGCAGGCTCAAGCTCTCGTCGCCGGAGGCTATCAGCCACAAGCCGTTGCCCTGCTGAAACGCGACTTGACGGAGTTCGGCAAAACTTCCATCGCTCCGCGCTTACAAAAAAATCTGAATCTCCTTGGGATGACCGGCCAACCGGCTCCCGCCCTCCAACTCAGCGAGAATTTCGGATCGAAACCCACTCCCGCTTGCGCAGCTCAAGGGATCTCCCGTGCTCCTCTTTTTCTGGGCGCACTGGTGCGTCGACTGTAAAGCCGAAGCGCCCATCATCACCCAGCTTCGCTCTGAATTCGGTCCTAAAGGTCTGATCGTCATGGCGCCGACCCAACGTTATGGATATGCCGCCGCAGGACGAAGACGCGACTCCGCAAGCCGAACTCGCCTACATCGAGCAAGTCTGGCAGCACTATTACTTCGGCTTAGAGAACATCCCCGTTCCGGTCAGCAAAGCCAACTTCGACCGTTACGGCGCCAGCACCACGCCCACCCTGGTTTTAGTGGATCGCGCCGGTAAGGTGGCCATGTATCATCCCGGAGCCATGCCTTACGAAGAACTTCGCAGCGCCATCGAAAAGGTGTTCGCCAATTGAACATCCGTCGTTTTCTGCTTCCTGGTGGATCTGCCTGTGGCCTTCACCTTGTGAGCTTGGCGACAACTCCGAAACCTATGCAGATCAAAGTCGACCACGCTTCCATCTGCGGATCGAGCCTCAATGCCTTGCAAGACGGCTTCGCGGCGCTCGGCCTAAAAACCGATTTCGGCGGACCGCATGCTCACGGCGGCACGCAAATGGCTCTCCTTGGTTTCGACGATGGCTCTTACCTCGAGCTCATCGCCCCGCAAAAAGTCGGCATGACTCTCGACTCCGGATGGGCCAAGATGATCGCCGCCGATGCCGGACCCTGCGCCTGGGCCATCGGCACGTCACGACCTGAAAGGCGATGTTGCCCGCTTCAAACATCAAGGCCTTCCTACCGACGGACCCGCCCCCGGCAGCCGCACTCGTCCAGACGGCAAAGTCATCGAATGGGAAACCGCGATGGTCGGCCCCGCGACGCCCGGCTCGACCTTGCCCTTCATGATTCAAGACAAGACTCCGCGCGAGCTACGGGTTCAACCTTCCGCGAGCGTGAAAGGTTCCCCGCTCACAGGAATCGCCGTTGTCATCCTCGGTGTCAAGGATCTCGATGCCGCTTCCGCATCTCTTCCGCCGTGCCTATGGATGGGACGCTCCCTCCTTCGAAGACCATCCCGAGTTCGGAGCCCGGCTCGCCTATTTTCCCGCCGCCCCGTGTCCTCGCTACGCCGCTGGGCGAACATTCATGGCTACCGAACGCTTGCAGGCGTTTGGAGAAAGTCCCGGTCGCTTACTTACTCGGTACGCCCGACCTCGCCGACGCAAGCAAGCGATATACACTTTCATCGCAATCGAAATGGTTCGGAAGAAATCTCGCCTGGTTCGACGCCGCGAAAGTCAACGGGATCCGCGTGGGAGTGATCCAGTGAACGTCGCCACAAAACGTCTGCTCTGCGCCCTGGCAGTTAAGCATGCCTTTTTGGGATGCAACAAGGCGTCGGCTCCCGAAGCCGCGCCTGAAGAAAACTACACTCCTGCCACTGGAGCCGTCGGGCTCGATATCATTTCGATGGGAAACGCTGACGGAGATGTCCGCTGGATGGTGACTTACACCGACGGACCGAACGCCACCAAGTTTCAAATCGCGCTCGATCGACCCGCCGCTTCAAACAGCGGCCTCATGGCCTCGGGCAAAGGAGAATTCACCTCGCTTCCCGACTCCGATCCAACCGCCTTACTCGAAGCCCTGCGCCCCATTCTGCACGCGAAGCACATGCCGAACCACGCCGAAAAAGTCGAATCCCTCCCCTTCGAATACGGGTTACTTGGAGCCGATCAGAGCCGCACCGCCGACGGCGCATTCCACAAGCTACCCAAGGGAAATTGGACCGCCACCAAACTCTTCCTCGCCAACGATCAGGCTGAAATTTATTTCAATTACAACCCGGTCATCCACAAAGCCGAGTTCGCCATCAAAGACGCCGAATACGGAGACCGCCTCCTGACCGAATTCGCGAAGATATTCTGAAGCGGTCTTATGTGGGGCGGACGCCTCGTCCGCCTCCGATGTCGCGAAGCGACGAGGAATCTGCGTTTGGATTTTTCTGGGTACTAGGTACTGGGTACTATTCTCGAAGCCAGCGCAAGCCCGTACGGGCAATCGCGGATACTTAGGGAACTCAGCCTGCTTCACTGACCTCTCACAAAAATAAAACACCGATCCGCGATCCGACACGATCCGCCGCATGAACAAACACGAAGCGCACAACCCCGCGACCGCCTCTTCCTTCGACTCTTTCATCCCGAAGCCCACCGTCACCCATTGTCATCCCGAACGAAGTGAGGGATCTGTCGTTGCGCGGATGTGGCGCGGACGCCCTCGTCCGCGGCTGTTGACGTTGATTTTGATCTTCCCGAACGACCACCGACCAACGACCGCCGACCAAATTAAGGCAACGACACCGTCCCGCCCTCCGGCACATTCGTCTCGTACCGCAAGCCCTGCCACAGATAGATGATCTTCAATCTCTTCGTCTGTCCCGGCGCCGGATCCCCTCCCATCGTGTCCCGGGTCACCGCCATGTTCAGCTGATCGCCCTGTACTTGCGACGCCAGCCGCGACGTCACATCCGCATTTCGGTCCCCCGCGCCAAACGATGCCCGCATGATCTGCAACCGCCCGCCGCCGCCCGGCCAGTTCCACCCATTGTCTCCGCCGGATCCCGGCAAGTTCAGTGTTCCATTCTCGCTGATCACTACTTGCCCCGGCTGCCCGTTGAACTCGTATGACACGGTCAAAATCTTCGGACGATCCGGCGCCGGATCCCCTCCCATCGCATCGTTGTTAATCCGCATGTTCAACTGATCGCCCTGCACGCGCGAACTCAGTAAGCTGGTCACATCGCGAAAGCGGTAGTCCGCTCCATATTGCGCGCGCATGATCACCAAATTCCCCACGTACGACGGATTCCCGTTCGGCAGCGTGAGCACCTCTTTTCCGGCACGGTGATCGTCGCTGTCCGTCCACGGTACTGGTACCACACCGTAAAGCGCTTTGCGATGCTCTTCCACCGGATCGCGCCCCATGCTGTCGTTGGTCACTCTTAATGACAACTGCCCATCGCGGATCTGCGAATTGAGTCGCGCGGTTACATCCACCAGCCGGTCTCCCGCGCCATACTCCGCACGCAGAATCCGCAAGCCGCGCCCATGTCCGCGGTCATCATCATCGTCCCTCCCGCCTCCGAGCGTCAGATAGTCGCCCTCCGTCAGCGTGATCTGGCCCGGCCGCCCGCCACTTACGTAAGACACGATCAATGACTTACTGCTTCCCGGCGCCGGATCTCCTCCCAAAGTGTCATTTCCCACCCTCATTCCAATGTGTCCATTCTGAATTTGCGAATTCAGCAGCCCGGTCACGTCGCGCATGCGGTTCCCCGATCCATACTGTGCCTGCGTGATGCGCAACCCGCCGTTGCCTCCACCGCCCTGCCACCCGCGCCGCCACCGTTCGCGATCACCACGCTCACCATGTCGTTCTCGCGGAATGTCATGGTCTGCACATCGCCGCGCTCGCTGCGCACTTGTAGCCGCAACGTTTTCACCTGCCCCGGCGCCGGATCGCCTCCCAATCCGTCATTCGTCACCTGAAAATTCAGCTGGTTGTTGTGAATCATCGATGACACCTGGCTAGTGACATCCCGAAACGTATTCCCTGACCCGTAGTCCGCACGCACGATGGTGTAACGCGGCCCGCCATACTGCGCGAACCCCAACGAAGAAGCCAGCAAAAATGCCAGCACAAACAGAAAATGTGATCGTCTCATTCGATTGCCCCTTTCGATTGCGCAACTATGGAAGCGGCCGGCCGAGTCCAACCGCTCATGCGCGCCAAAGTATCCGCCACCCAAGTGACTCGTGTGGCGCGGGCGCCCTCGCCCGCGGCCGTTGACGTTGGTGTTGGGGTTCATTTTGACTTGATCCTGACTTTGACGATTCGATCTGGAGTGAGCGTCCGCAAATGGCCTCAGTCCGCCCCCGGCATGGCGAAGCAACGATGACAACAGCTCCCTCACACAAACCGCCCAAAATGGTTTATCCTGTCTTGTATGGATCACTTCGAAGTCTTGCGGGAAAAAGTCGGCCGCCTGCGAGCCGAGATCGCTCAGATTCAGGAACTGAACCAACACTATCGTCTTCATAACCGCGCCGACACGGAAGCGCAAATCGCTCATGGCCAGAGACAGGAACGTCTGCAGGCCATCCAGCAGGAACTAGCCCGGCTCGCTAACCTGGGCCGCAAAGTCCAGTCCATAGAAGAGGTAAAGGAAAAGCACCGCCCCAGCCTCCACTTGGTCAAGAAAGTCTCGTAAATGCGGTGCGGGCCATGCCCCAAGCCCAGCAGAAGCTGCCTTTTGCCCACGTTTGCCGTAGATAACTGGTTACGAGACAGATGGCTGGCTAGCCGCGAAGCGGGCGCAAGGATGCAGCCCACGGCGCAAGCCGTGGGTCAAAGCAACCAAGGACCCAGCCCCGTAGGGGCGAAAGATAAAGATGTGAGGGCCACCCTGAAGGGGCGCCATCAACCATGCCAAAGTAACTTCCTTCCATGCCTTTGGTGACTCCATGCCCTCCAGTTTCCGTTGACCTCCCTACGCCAGCCACATAAGTTGTCAGATGGATTCAAAAAGTGAAGCGTAAGAGGATATTCAAAATAGTTTTCATACTGCTCGGCGTAACGGTCATCTCGGTGAATGTGGCTCTCTTTTTGGAGGCCTATCTGAGCGGTCTCTGGATTCGGACACCCGGGAGTTTCTGAGCGACAAGGTCTTTCCTCCGGACCAGACCTTAAAGAATTTCGGCGCTAGCTTAGAGCTCGAACTCCTGGTCGATTCGTTGGTGTGCTTCGTCCTGATCGGTTCGATGCTCGTTGCAGCAAATAAGCTCGGGGGCAAGGTCCTGAGGTCGAAGCCATGACCCAATCCAATGTCCGCAAAATCGTCATGGCGGTGCTGTCTCTTCCCGCTGCATTCATGTTGACCGTCATCTCTGCGGATATGGCGGGAAGATATCGCTTCCGAACATTCGGCGACTGGGCAACCTAACTACATCGTTCCGCGACTCGGTGTGCGCCACGATTTTGGCACCTACATTGAAGCGGGCTTCTTCGGAGAAATGTTTTCTGTTTAGTGATTCTGTGGACGGTCTTTCTCTTGATCAACAAATATCGCTGGAATCGTGACGACGACGAATGAACCGAACGTCAACATCGTGATGACGAAGTCATGTGGCGCGGGCGCCCTCGCCCGCGGCTTTTGCGGTTGGTATCGTTGACCCTGCTGTTGATCCCAGCCGCGAGGAGGGCGTAAGAATTACAGCCCAGGGCGTAAGCCATGAAGGTGCGAAGAAGGCTGAATTCATCATCGAAACTCCACATCGATGGGGTAATGGCCATCGCATCGTTCAGATAGCGACTCTTACAGCTCACACACCCCACTTGTTAGAAATTAGGTTCATGTTGAGCAAACGAACGCCTTCCCACTTACTAAAATAAATCACTAACTTCCTGTCAAATGAACGGGAGAAAATGCCATCAATATTCCACTGGTTAACAGTCTTGGTTCCAGCAAAAAAACAACGGGACGGCAAAAGCCGTCCCGTCAGATATTTAACTCGGTACAAGGTACTCGGTACTACTTCCCTTTCAACATCGTAATCACCCGATCAAAATCCTCCAGGCTTGCGTACTCGATCGTGATCTTCCCTTTTCCTCGCCGATCGCGAATCCGCACTCGCATTCCCAGAATCTGCTCAATCTGGCGCTGCGCCGCCCTCACATTCGGATCGACCCATCGCGCCTTGCCGCCCTGCTCGTTCTTCTCTTTCTGCAGGGGCATATTCAAATCCATCACCAAAATTTCTAACTGCTCCACCGACAGCTTTTCTTTCACCGCCTTGTCCGCCAACTTCTCGACATACGACGGTTCGAGTAGATGGAGCAGCAACCGCGCATGGCTGAACTCAGTTCGTCACGCTGCAAATAAAACTGGACGCTCTCCGGCAGCCGCGTCAGCCGCATGTAATTCGAAATCGTCTCCCGCGAAACCCCGACTCGTTTCCCAATTTCCTCTTGCTTCAGCTGGAATTGCTGGCTCAGCATGATGAAGGCCCGCGCCTGGTCCATGCAATTCAGATCCTGCCGCTGCAGGTTCTCAACCACGGTCATCTCGGCGGCTTGCTGGTCCGATACCGGACGCACGATCGCCGGCACCGTATCTTTCCCCGCCAACTTCGACGCCCGCCACCGCCGCTCGCCCGTGATCAGCACATAGCGCCCGTCTTTTGCCGGACGCACCGTGATCGGCTGAATCACCCCATTCGCGCGGATCGATTCCGCCAATTCTCCGAGCGAGTTGCCGCCTTCCTCGCTCTCGTAGTCCGCAGTCATCCGCCGCGTCTGATAGGGATTCGGATCGATCTTCTCGACCGAAATCTGCAGGACCGCCTCTCCCGCCACTCGCGGAGCAGCCTGCGCCGAAATCTGGTCGATCACGATGCTGTTCGGCCCAGCCACAGGAGACGGCCCCGATACGGGACGCGGCCCCCCGGGCAATAGCGATTCCAACCCTCGCCCTAAAGCCCTACGCTTGTCAGGAACAATCGCAGGCGCAGCGGGCTTGTCGGCAGCAACCTTTGCTTCAGCAGTTTCTTCTTCAGCAGCCTTCTCAACGCCAGTAGTCATGAGTTTTTTCTCAGCGTCCTTCTGCGAATTCCTTCGCGACCTCAGCGGTCAAAAGCTCTAGACCTCTCAAACCAATACTGCCCGGGAATACATCGATAATGATCAATCTAATACATTGACAACCATCAATCTATACTTCTGCTTTCTCTCGGTACTCGGTACTAGCTTCCGCGTTCGTAATATTCATCGTGATCAACTTGTTCCGTTCCTTCCACCGCTTCCACCGCGGCGCGTTGACCACCTGCTTCTCTTCTGCCTCGACCGGGGCAGCCGCCTCCTCGATCGCTTCGCTCTTCACCGCCAGCTCCGGCATGTCACGCTCGATGATCTCCTTCGCCAGCTGGATATAACTCTCCGCACCACGCGACCGCACGTCATACATCAGCGCCGCCTTGCCGTGGCTCGGAGCCTCAGCCAGCCGCACGTTCCGCGGGATCGTTGTCTTCAGAAGCTTGTCGCCGAAATATCTGTTCAGTTCCGCCGTGACTTGCTGCGCCAGGTTGGTGCGATCGTCGTACATGGTAAGCACCACGCCTTCGATCGCAAGCTCAGGATTTAGGGCCGCACGGATGCGCTCAATCGTGTCGAGCAACTCAGACACACCCTCGAGCGCAAAGTATTCCGCCTGCATCGGGATCAACACCGCATCCGCAGCAACGAGCGCGTTAAGGGTCAGCAAGTCGAGCGCAGGAGGACAATCAAGCACGATGAACTGGAAGCGATCACGCAAAGGAGCAATCGCGTCGCGCAAGCGAAACTCGCGGCGCTCCTGATCGATCAGCTCGATGTTGGCGCCGATCATGTTCTTGTGCGCCGGCACAATCCAAAGCTGATCGAGTTCGGTGGGCTTGATGGCTTCTTCCGCAGTGGCCGCGCCCATCAAGAGATGGTAGGTGCTGATGCGTTCGGGATCTTTGACCAGGCCCAGGCCGCTTGAAGCATTCGATTGCGGATCGCAATCGATGAGCAGAGTGTTGACCTCTGCTGCGGCAAAGGACGAGGCCAGATTGATGGCAGTCGTGGTCTTGCCCACGCCGCCCTTTTGGTTGGCAACCGCGATGACGCGTCCCATTGGATTTTTTGGAGATCGAGAGCAAGCGCAGAATAGTCCGAATCGCTTCGGGATTGCAATGACAGATTTGTGTGCAAAGAAATGACTGGGGACATTTTGTTCAAGCGAAAGCCCAATAGGAAGAAGTGGGAGCGATTTTGCACAATGTTCCACGTGGAACACATCGTCGATTTGCACAAGCGTTCCTGTGAACCATCTGCAAAACTGCATTGTGTTCCACGTGGAACATTGAGTGCATTTTGCAAATCGGCATAATGTTCCACGTGGAACACCTGTGGAAAACTTTTGATTTCCCACTTTACCGTCATTACTGCCCGTTGGGTGTGTGAGCCGATTCGAATGACTCATCCAAAGCTAACAGTTTTATTCCACTTTTTACTGTTTTGGTTCCGTGAGCGTCCCAATCAGGAGAGTTCGAGACTGCGAGAGAGGCAGCTTGATCGGCCTTTGCCAGCTGAAGGCTGGGGCGAGTTGGGAAGAGAGAGCCGCTTGCGGCGCACCGACCAGCAGGGCGAGCGTACCGCTCGTCGCGACAAGGCGGGCGGCTTCGGGGAGAGCGTCTTCAAATCGCTCGACGGCACGAAGCGTGACAAGATCGGCCGAAGCGGCGGGGAAGTCGGCGGCCCGTCCGTTGAAAACTTCGGCCTGTGTGAGGTGGAGAGCGCGGATCACTTCGCGAAGGAACGTGGCTTTCTTGTGGTTCGATTCAATCAGCGTGAGCTTCACTGCGGGCGCGTAGATCTTGATGGGGAGGCCAGGGAATCCGGCGCCTGAGCCTACGTCGGCAACGGTCGCGGGTCGTGGGCCGCCGGAGAACAGGTGATGGGCGGCGAAGAGAGATTCGCCGAAATGTCGTGTCACGATATGTTCTTCATCGCGGACAGCCGTGAGGCTCATGCGAGCGTTCCAGTGGAGTAATATATCGATATAGGTCGATATATTACTCAGTTGGATTTCGCTCAGAGGTTCGAGAAGGAATGGGGTCAGCAGTTTTTGGAGGCGGGGATGGTCCATCGAGAGGATTGTAATCGCAGGTGGTTTTCGTTCGCCCCTTCGGGGCTAGGGTGTTTTCGGGGTTTACCCTATGGCTTGCGCCCTGCTGCATTCTTCCGCCGCTCCGCGGCTTGTTTTGGTGCCCGTGCCAGGAACTGCAGATTCCTCACTTCGTTCGGAACGACAATGGGATTTAGGGTTCGGCGGAATCCGCGGGTTGGAGTCAACCTCAAACCGACGGCAACTTCAAAGGCCGCGGGCGAGGGCACCCGCGCCAAAGTTGCCCTCGTCGCTTCGCGACTTCGAGGGCGGACGAGGCGTTCGCCCCACATTGCGCTTCAGCCTTACTTTTTGGCTTTGGTTGGTTCCTTTTCACCCACTCGTTTGCTCACGGCGAATTTCATCTTGCCGGCCTTTTTATCGGCGTCGGCGATGACGTGGTCTCCGTGGAGAACTTCGCCGTCCAGAATCTTCAGGGCCAGCGGATCCTGGACCAGTTTCTGGATGGCGCGCTTCAGCGGGCGGGCTCCGAAATTCGGATCGTAGCCTTCGGTGAAGAGCAGTTCCTTGGCGGCATCGGTCAGCTCGATCGAGATCTTGCGATCGGCCAGCAGGCGTCGCAGGTCTTCGAGTCGCAGCTCGATGATCTTCACCAACTGTTCTTTGCCCAGCGGGCGGAAGACGATGATGTCATCGACGCGATTCAGGAACTCAGGCTTGAAGTGTCCGTGAAGTGCGTTGACCACTTCTTTGCTCGCGTTCTCGAATTCTTCGGGCGTGCGGATGTTTTCGGCCTGCAAGTAAGTCGAGCCGATGTTTGAAGTCATGATGATGACCGTGTTGCGGAAATCGACGGTGCGGCCTTTGCCGTCGGTAAGGCGGCCGTCATCCATGATCTGCAACAGGACGTTGAACACGTCCGGATGCGCTTTCTCGATTTCATCAAACAGCACGACCGCGTAGGGATGGCGGCGCACCTGTTCGGTGAGCTGTCCGCCTTCTTCGTAGCCCACATATCCGGGAGGCGCGCCGATCAGGCGCGAGACGGCGTGCTTCTCCATGTATTCCGACATGTCGATGCGGATGAGGGCCTTCTCGTCATCGAACAGAAACTCGGCGAGGGCGCGGGCTAGTTCGGTTTTGCCGACGCCCGTGGGTCCCAGGAAAATGAACGAGCCGATGGGGCGCTTGGGATCGCTTAGTCCAGCACGCGAGCGGCGGATGGCGTTTGCCACGCGTTCCAGCGCAGCGTCCTGTCCGACCACGCGATTGCGCAGACGATCTTCCATGTTGATGAGTTTTTTGACTTCGCCTTCGAGCATCTTGGAGACGGGAATGCCAGTCCATTTGGAGACGATGCGGGCGACGTCTTCTTCATCGACTTCCTCTTTCAACATGCGCTGCGCGCCCTTGCCTTCCATCTTGGCGGTCAGGGCTTTCAACTCTTCTTCGGTCTGGCGGATGAGGCTATAGCGAATCTCGGCGACGCGCTGCAGGTTGCCCTTGCGCTCTTCAGCCTGCTCTTCAGTCTTGAGCTGATCGAGTTTTTCTTTCAGCTGGCGGACCTTGGCGATGGCTTCTTTTTCCTGCTTCCACTTGGCTTTGAGCGCGTTCGACCGCTCGCGAATCTCAGCGAGTTCCTTGTCGATGACCAGCAGGCGGTCGCGCGAGTTAGCGTCATCTTCTTTCTTCAGCGCTTGCTTCTCAATTTCAAGCTGGGTAGCGCGGCGCTCCAGTTGATCGATGTCGGTGGGCAGGGAATCGATCTGGATGCGCAGGGAAGCCGCGGCCTCGTCGATCAGATCGATGGCCTTGTCAGGCAAAAAGCGGTCGGAGATGTAGCGATGCGACAAAGTGGCAGCCGCGACGATCGCAGAATCTTTGATGCGCACGCCGTGATGGACTTCGTAACGCTCTTTCGAGTCCGCGGAAGATGGCGATGGTGTCTTCGACATTGGGTTCGCCGACGAAGACAATCTGGAAGCGGCGTTCGAGGGCCGCATCTTTTTCGATGTACTTGCGATATTCGTTGAGCGTGGTGGCGCCGATGGCGCGCAGCTCTCCGCGGGCAAGCGCGGGCTTGAGCATGTTGGAGGCGTCGATCGCGCCTTCCGAGGCGCCTGCGCCGACCAGAGTGTGCAACTCGTCGATGAAGAGAATGATTTTGCCTTGCGAGTCTTCGATTTCTTTCAGCACGGCTTTGAGACGGTCTTCAAACTCGCCGCGATATTTCGCTCCCGCGAGCATGGAGCCGAGATCGAGCGAGATGACGCGCTTATTCTTCAAGACCTTCAGGCACGTCGCCGGAAATGATTCGCTGGGCGAGTCCTTCGACGATAGCCGTCTTGCCAACGCCGGGCTCGCCGATGAGGACGGGGTTATTTTTCGTGCGGCGCGAGAGAACCTGGACCACGCGGCGGATTTCTTCGTCACGCCCGATGACAGGATCGAGCTTGCCGCGACGGGCCTGCTCAGTAAGATCGCGGGCATAGCGTTCGAGGGCCTGGTATTTGGCCTCGGGATTCTGGTCGGTGATGCGCTGCGAGCCGCGGACAGAGGTGAGCGCCTTCAGGATGGCATCGTAAGTTGCGCCGTGGCGGGCGAGGATCTCCTGCGCCGCATCGCGCTTGAGGTGCGTAGCGGCGAGCAGCAGGTGCTCGGTGGAGACGTACTCGTCTTTGAAATTGTCAGCCTCTTTGAAGGCGCGCTCCAGCAGCTGGTTCATCGCCGCCGACATGGCGGGCTGGTTGGCGCCTCCGGAAACCTTGGGCAGGCGCTCGACTTCCTTGTTTAGATCGCTGAGCACGGCTTGGGGACCGATGCCGATTTTTTCGAGGATGGGAGGAACGATGCCTTCCTTGTCCTCGAGGAGAGCCATCAGCAAGTGAACGGGCAGCAGTTCAGGATTGCTGTTTTCGGACGCGACTTCGTTGGCGCGTTGCACGGCTTCCTGCGCTTTGACAGTGAATTTGTCCCAACGGATGGGCATGAGGTGCTCCTAAGATTTTGTAATTTGGTAATCGGGGAATTTGGTGATTTTGGGTTGCCCGATTACAAGATTGCAAAAATCGTTTCCATTATGCGCCCGGATTCATTCGTCCCTCCGGGACTTCGTGGGTGTTTGCGTTTTTCCCGGCGCTGAAGCGCCGGGCTATTGGCAGTTGCTCCTCCGGAGCTCTTCGTGCGGCTTTCGCTTTCCGCTGTCCCTATAGAGTTGCGCCGCTGCTGGCTGGGTTCTGCAAATTACCAATTACCCGATTGCAAAATTGCAAAATTGAGGGAGGCGGCTAGCTCTGCCGCCTCCCGGTCCTCGTCGCTTCGCGACATCGGGGGCGGACGAAGGCGTCCGCCCTACACGAGCTATTTCTTATGCGGCTTTGCTGGGGGCTTTGCTTTCCACGGTCTTGTCGCTGCCGACGTTGACCTTAATCTGCTTGGGCTTGGCTTCGGCTTTCTTGGGCAGAGTGATCTTCAGCACGCCCTTGTCGTAGTTGGCCGTGACTTTCTCGGCATCGACGGTCTGGGGCAGAGTGAACGATCGGGTGAAGCTGCCGTAGCTCGACTCGACGCGACGGAAGTTCTCTTCTTTCTCTTCCTTTTCGAACTTGCGTTCGCCGTGCAGGGTGAGCGTGTTGTTCTCGATGCGGATATCGATGTCTTTTTCGTCGATTCCGGGTACCTGGACTTTCAAAGTCACGTTGTGCTCGTCTTCATAGACGTCGACTGCGGGCGCGAAGGCGCTGGTGGCCAGGGCCTCATCGCGGCCTTCGGAGCCATAGGAATCACGGAAAAGGCGATTCAGGCGGTCCTGAACGGTGGTGAACTCACGGAAAGGGTCCCAGCGGGTAATGACGGTCATTGCAACTTCCTCCTCTGAAATTTTGGCTTTACCGCTCCATCAGATCATTGGATGAGCGATCAACTCGAGTAGAAGCATAAAATATGAGTGCGTTATTGTCAAGTAATGAATTGTCTAGTTTTATCAATAGCTTGGACAAGATATCCTGGCTGGGGCGTGGTGAAAATTCCCCCCCGGATCCGTCGTCGTACACCCGGGCTCAAAGTCTCTCGGACTGCGTGGATGCGCGCTTCGCCTTGCATCTACTCCGCTCGAGATGACAGGGGCGGGAAGGATCCCATTCAACTCGCCGCGAGGATCAGGCACTTCAGGTACGAGGTTTCGGGGACGCCTAGCAGGACGGGGTGGTCTTTGGCGGCGCCGCGTTTTTCGACAAGGCGGGTGGGGCGGTGGGCGTCGCGGGCCGCTGAAGAGACGACTTCAAGGAAGTCGGATTCGCCGACGTGGTAGGAGCAGGAGCACGTTACCAGGATCCCGCCCGGGCGCAGCATTTTCAGGGCGCGGAGGTTGAGCTCTTTGTATCCGCGGAGGGCGGTTTCGAGGTTGGCTTTGCTTTTGGCGAACGCGGGCGGATCGAGGACGATGGTGTCATAGCGGTGCCCCGCGGCCGAATAATCTTTGAGCAGGTCGAAGGCGTTGGCTTCGATCCATTCGATCTCGCGATGGTTGAGGGCGGCGTTCTGATCGGCAACTTCGAGGGCAGGACGCGAGCTGTCAACGCCCGTGGCTTTGTCGCAAATCTGGGCGAGGTGGAGGGCGAATCCGCCCTGGTAGCAGAAGACGTCAAGGGCTTCTCCGCGGGCGTAGCGGGCGGCGGCCGAATAGTTCTCGCGCTGATCGAGGAATGCCCCCGTCTTCTGGCCTTCAAGGGCGTCGAAATGGAATTGGACTTGGTTCATGGTGAAGATGGTCTGTGGTTTCTCTCCGTGAAGCAGGCCGGAGGTGCGCGTAGGAAGTTGTTCGAGTTCGCGGACGCGAGCGTCGACGCGTTCGGCGATGGATGCGGGCTTCAGCGCTTCATTCAGTTCGGCAACGATGGTGTCGCGTTGAGCGTACATGCCCTGCGTAACGATTTGCAGGGAGAGGATGTCGTTGTAGCGATCGACGATGAGGCCGGGGAGGAAGTCGGCTTCGCTGAAGACGAGGCGGTAGGCGTCAGTGTTTTCGACCAGGGGGGCGCGGTACGCAATGGCTTTCTGGATGCGCTCGCGGATCAACGCTGCGAGGTCGGGGACAGGTCCGGTGGAGAGCATGCGGATAGCGATTTGCGAGGAGCTGCTGTAAAGAGCACTCCCCATCGGCTTGCCGCGCTCGTCGACGACGGTGACGAGCGAGCCGGGAGGAATGCCATTGGCGGAGAGGTCGGAGCGGTAGACCCAGACGTGTCCGTCTTTGAGGCCGGTGGCGCCGCGGCGGGAGAGTTTGATGGTGGGGGGCATGGTTGGAATACTAAACCGTGCGAGATGGGTTCGTGGAATCCCACCCTTGGTCGTGGTGGCTCGTGAATAGGCCAGTCCTCGTCGCTTCGCGACATCGGAGGCGGACGTAGGCGTCCGCCGCTACGTGAGTCGCGGTAACACACAAAGTCTTGGCTTACGACTAGCTGGCGGCGGGGTGTTCGGCCGTGATGGCCTCGTCGGGACGGGGCTTGGAGCGCGGGGCGGCGTCGGCGCGCGCGGATTGCAAGTCGACGTGGAGCAGGTCGAGGACGGTCATCGGCATTTCGGTGCCCCAGGATTCGAGCTCGGCGTCGTCCCAATTGCCGTTGAGGCGGATGGTGTCATCGGTCATGTCTTCGGGGAAGGCGAGCGTGTATTTGCCTTCGCGGACGAGGACGTCTCCGATTTCGCGGCCATTGTTGAAGTCGTAAATGCGGCGGCTGGAAGTGCCGGATTCGTTGTTGTAGACGAGGAGGACTTCGCCGTGATCCTGGAAACTGGGGCGATAGAACCAGGCCTGAGGAGCGTCGGACTTGGGGCGGACGCGGCGGCGATGATGGGGAGCGTTGGAGGGCGCGGCGACGACTTCTTTCGCGGGATCGAAAAACAGAATGCGCTGGCACGATTCGCACTCAATCACTTTGCCGCTTTTGACTTCGTTGTACGTCTGCGGGCGCAGCATCACCTGACAGGCGGTGCACTTCTGGTTCAGGACTTCGGAGATGCCGCTGCCGCGGAATTTCGAGACGCGCTCGAAGTGGCGGAGCAAGTCAGGATCAATGCCGGCGCGAAGTTCGTTGCGCTTGGCGGTCCATTCGGTGAGTTCTTTTTCGTCTTTGGTGGTGCGCTCGCGGGCGTCGGCTTTTTCTTTTTCGATCTCGGCCATTTCAGCTTTGAGGTCGGCCTCGGCGGCTTTCACTTTTTTCTCGCGCACCTCGGCATTGAGCATGAGCTCGAGGATTTTATCTTCCTGACCGCGGATTTCCTGCTCGGAGAACTGGATCTCGTGCAGCAACGCTTTGTATTGTTCGTTGGTTTTTACGTCGAGAGACTGATCGCGGTACTTGGAGATTTTCCCCTGCAGTTCCTGGATAGTGGCTTCGTGCTTGCGCCGGGCGGCCTCGTCGGCTTTTACGGCGGTCTTGGCGTTTTCGAGAACCGCTTTGGTGCCGGCCAGTTTCTGCTCGATGGCGGCGACTTTTTTGGGCAGCGAAGCGATTTCTTCTTTGAGACGCAGGATATGCCGGTCGGCATCCTGCACTTCCATGAGCTTTTGCACGTCGGAAGGCATGGGATGCATTGATTTTAACACGTTATGCGCGGGGAATCCCTGCTACTGCTGGGTATCTCCGAGGGCGAAGCGTCCCAGATAGAAAGGGTGCGAGGTGGGCGGAGAAGATTTGGTGACGTCGATGGGGTAAGGGGATTGTTGCTGGAGGGTGGGGAATCCCCAGACCTTGCCGGTGCGCATGTCGACGGCGACCTTGCCCCAGACTTGCTGGGTGTTATCAGGAGCGCGCAGCATGTAGACGCCGGGCTCGAAGTAGAGGGGGAAATCTTCCCCGGCCTGGGCTTTGGCGGGCGGAGGGTTCAGCACGGGGCGGAAGGCGATGGTGGCGAGCAGGGTTGCGATGAGGATAAGCAGGAACTTTATTGATCTCATGGGAGTGCCTCCGGGCGGCGCGATTCTAGCATGAGGGAGTTGGGCGGATTCACTTTGCGGTGTGATTGCGGCGCGTGCCTGTGAACGCTTCCACGGTGTACACTTTTCAGCCCAGCCTATGAACGTCTTTTTAGTGGTGAGAGTCCCTGCGCGTGTTGGTTTCCTGGTCTTGCTGTTGGTCGCTTGCGGTTTGGCGCAGTCGGAGAAGAAGGCACTGACCATCGAATCGATTTTTGCGGACGGCGGCATTACTGGCCGCGCACCTGAGAATGTTAAGTGGGGAAGAGGCGGCAAGAGCTTCTCATTTATTCAGCGCGATGATTCGGGGGAGCACGGAGAGCTTTGGACGTTTGACGCGACCACCGGAGAGAAACGCATACTGCTGAGCGAATCGAAGCTGGCTCCGTTGTCTCCGCCGCTGAGCACATTCAAGGACGACCGCGAGCGCGAGAGAGTGACTCGCTACCATCAGGCGACGTATCTCTGGTCGCCGGACTCTTCGCGGCTTTTATTCAGCCCGCGCGGGCAGCTTTGGCTTTACGCGGTCGACAACGGCGTGGGCGTGCAGTTCACGTCTGATCCCGAGCAGCATCTTGATCCCAAGTTCTCTCCTGATGGGTCGCGGATCTCTTACGTTTACAAACACAATTTGTATGTTCGGTCGATTCAGGGAAACAAGGAAGAACAGCTCACGAAAGATAAAGACGAAAACATCCTCGACGGCGAAGTGGACTGGGTGTACGCGGAAGAGTTGGAGGTGCGCAGCAATTATTTCTGGGCGCCGGATGGAAATGAAATCGCCTTCCTGCAGATGGATGAGACGCAGGTGCCGACCTATCCCATAACCGACTGGCTGCCCACGCATCCGAAGGTGGATCTGGAAAAGTATCCCAAGGCAGGAGATCCCAACCCGGTTGTGCGGATCGGCGTGGTGGATGCGAAGGGCGGCAAGCCGAAGTGGATTTCGCTGAGCAAGGATCCCGATATTTATGTTCCCCGCTTTGGGTGGGTGCGCGACGGGCTGTTGTGGGCCGAGGTCATGAATCGTGCCCAGGATTCGACGGAGTTGTATTTCGTGGACGCCCACTCGGGGAAATCGAGCCGCGTGCTCGCCGAGACGGTTAAGGACGGGTGGATCAATGTGAACGACGATTTCCAGATTCTCGATTCAGGAGACCGATTTCTGTGGTCGAGCTGGCGCGACGGACATACGCAGCTGTATCTGTACAGTTTCGATAAGGCGAATCCGTTGGCGGCCGATGCCAAGCTGGAACACCAAGTCACGCAGGGCGATTTCGAGATGCTGGGCGTCGAGGCGGTGGACGAGAAAGCGGGATTGGTTTATTTCACCTGTAACAAAGACGATCCGCGGCAGCGACAGCTCTATGCGGCCAAGCTCGATGGATCAGGCATGACGCGGGTGACGAAAGAAGATGGCTCGCACGAGGTGAATTTCGGGGATGCGAATCATTATCTGGATACGTTTTCGACGGCGACAATGCCTCCGCGTTTGTCGCTTTGTGTCGTGGGCGGGGAATGCGCGCCGGTGTGGGAGTCGCGCAGCGTGGCGGAGTATGACTTGATCCCACCGAAGTTTGTGGGATTCAAGAGTGAAGATAACACGGTTTTATATGGCGAGTTGTTGCTGCCTCCGCCGGAGGTAGCGAAAGAGCATCTTCCTGTCATCGTTCATGTCTACGGCGGCCCGGCGGCGGCGCTGGTACAGAATGCGTGGGGCGCGAGCGGCAGCCACTCCGACGATCTTTTCTTGCAAATGATGGCGAAGAAAGGCTTCGCGATTTTCACCGTGGACAATCGCGGTACACCGGGTCGCGACCGCAAGTTTCAGACGGCGATTCGCAACCAGTTCGGCGCGGTGGAGTTGAAAGATCAGTTGGCTGCCCTGACGGAGCTTTTCGCGCAGTATCCGCAACTCGACCGTACCCGGGTGGCGATCTGGGGATGGAGCAACGGGGCTTCGATGACGCTTTACGCCTTAACGCATTCGGATGCGTTTAAGGCGGGAGTCGCGGTGGCCCCGGTGACCGACTGGCGTTTGTACGATTCGATCTACACCGAGCGTTACCTGGGGCAGCCGAGCGACAACGCCAAGGGATACACGGAGGGATCGCCAGCGAAGGCCGCGGATGGGTTGCACGGATCGTTGTTACTGGTACATGGCACGAGCGATGACAATGTGCATTTCCAGAACAGCGTGCAGATGACAGAAGCGCTGATCAAAGCGGGGAAGCAGTTCCGCTTTATGGCGTATCCGAATAAGACGCACGGGATCGCGGGGATGACGGACCGGGTGCATTTGTTCCACATGATCGAGGATCATTTGGAGCGAGAGTTGAAATAATCACGAGGTTTTGGGAAGGACGCATGCAGCGCCTGACTCTCGGCGATTTTGAACTGACGGCGGTTTCGGACGGCATCTATCACTCCGACGGCGGAGCCTTCTTCGGGGTCGTCCCCAAGAGTTTGTGGAAGCGCAAAGTCGAGGTGGACGAGAATAATCTGATTCCCGTGGGACTGAATTCAATTGTGGTTCGCACAGGCGATCACACCGTGTTAATCGAGACCGGTATCGGCAACAAGGGATCGGAAAAGATGGTGAAGATTTACGGGCAGCCGGCGGAGCTGCTCGACAATCTTTCGGCGGCGGGATTCGCGCCCGAGGACATTGACATCGTCATCGACAGCCATCTGCACTTCGATCATTGCGGATGGAATACCGTCCGCAAGGGCGATCAGATGGTCGCGACTTTTCCCAAGGCGAAGTATTACGTTCAGGAAGGCGAGTGGAAACACGCGCATGAAAACCAGCGCGACGGCGTCAGTTACTTCACTGAGAATTATGATCCGCTGGTGGAAAGCGGGCAGATGACCTTGCTCAAGGGAGACGCGGAGATTGCGCCGGGAATTTCGGTGCGGGTGTATCCCGGGCATACTCGCGATATGCAGGCAATTCTGATTCAGAGCGGAGAGAAGACCGCTTGCTATATCTCCGATCTGATTCCCACGACGGCTCATCTCGACGTGAGCTGGGCCATGGCGTTCGATCTCTATCCGCTGGAGACGATCGAGAGTCGCAAACGCTATTACGCGGAGGCGTTGCCGGGGAAGTGGCTGACTTTGTTTACACACGATCCAAAGATGCCGTGGGCTTACGTTGAGAAGGATGGGTTGGGGAAGATGGTTGCGAAAAGTGCTTAAACCGCAAAGAACGCTAAGACCGCAAAGTTCCTTGGCGTCCTTTGCGATCTTTGCGGTGAATTTGTTTCGCTCGACATGGACGGACGAGGGCGTCCGTCCCTACATGGACTTTGCTAGTTCCAGCTGCAGGCGCGCCTCGAAGAAGTTTTCTACTCTGCCCAAAATTTCCGGGGCGGCTTTGGCTTCGTAGATGGTCTTGCGGAGGGCGGCGCCTCCGGGGACACCGTGAGTGAACCATGAGGCGAATTGTTTCATCTTGCCCGGAGCGTCGGGGAGTTCTTCTTCGACCAGCATTTGAAAATAGGTGCGGATCATCTGGTAGCGGTCGAATTCAGAGGGTTCGTGGTACAGCGGGGCGTCATAATTCGTGGCACGCCCAGATCCTTCGTCGCCAAAAAACGGCTCCTCAGGATGACAATCTGGTGAGGGAGGCTTCACCCCTACACGCTCTGTGTATTGCGCAATCTGGCGGAAGATCCAGGGATTCGATGCGGCGGTGCGCCCGATCATGACAGCGTCACATCCCGTTTGCGTCACCATGGCACTGGCGTCTTCCGGGGTGCGAATGTCTCCGTTGCCGATCACGGGAATTTTCACCGCGTCTTTCACGGCGGCGATCCAGTCCCAGCGGGCTTGACCGGTATAGCCCTGTTCGCGGGTGCGGGCGTGCAGGGCGACGGCGCATAGGCCGCAATCTTCGGCCATCTTGGCCAGTTCAACGCAAACGATTTCCTGGTCGTTCCATCCCGCGCGGAATTTCACGGTGAAAGGAATCTTCACCGCGGCGCGCACGGCTTTGAAGATCTCGCCAATGGCGGGCAGGTCGCGCAACAGGCCGGAGCCTCCGTTGCACTTCACAACTTTTTTCGCGGGGCATCCGAGATTCAAGTCGACCAGATCGAAGCCCAAGCCCTCGACGATCTTTGCGGCTTCCGACATCACCTGGGGATCGCTGCCAAAAAGCTGGGCCGAGATGGGATGCTCGTCTCCGTAAAACGTCAGGTACCGTTCAGCCTTGCGATCTTTGTGGCGCAGGATGCCGTCGGCCGAGGTGAACTCTGTCATGATCAGTCCGCAGCCGCCGAGGTTGCGGATGAAGCGACGGAAGACGGTATCGGTCACGCCGGCCATGGGGGCGAGCACGGTGGCGGGAGCGATCGGTCATGCCTCCGAGAGACACGGACGCTGGGACGGGCTTGTCGGCCGGTTCGAGCCTCGGGCGGATTTTCCCAGTACTTACGCACGTGGCTATTTTAACTGGCTTTCCCCGCAATTGGCGGATGTGTCACAATCGGAGGAATCCGAGGCGTATCCCATGGAAGAATCATCGAATTCCCCTTCATTGTCAGCTGCTGACTCAAAAAAATGGATCATGCGGATCGTGCTCGCCCTGGTGCTAGGACAGGCGATCTGGGCTTTGGTGGTAGCCCTGACCGCGCATTTGCTGGTGCCGTTGACGGCACGTGTCATGGGCGGTGACCCGGCTTCACCGCTGTATCTGGGCAAGGGGGATATTGATGTTCCCGCGCTCTTTATTGCGATCCTGGAGTTCTGCCTGGCGGGGATTGTGGCGGCGGTTTTGAATTCTTGGGTCCAGAAGCCTGGAAGGGTTGTGGTCCGGAGGGTGGCGACGGTTCCCGGATCGTCGTCATTGCAGAGTGCAGTGGCGCCTGCTCCGAAGGCCGCTGCGGTTACTCCGCCGGTTGCGTCTCCGAAGCCAGTGCAGGTCGTCCAACCTGCGCCAGTTCAGCCCACTCCCGTTCAGGCCCCCCCGGTGGTTGCTCCGGTCGCGGCACCCGTGTCGGCAAAGCCCGTGGCCCCCCCGAAGCCAGCTAAGCCTAAAGAGGTTTATTACAACATTGTGGGTGATCCGATCACGATGGATGACGAGTAAAACCCAAATCTTAAAACGCAGAGACCGCGAAGAAAATCCACAAAGGACGCAGAGAAAAGCTCCACGCTAAAAGAGAAAAGCCTCCGCAAAGGGAGGCTTTTGAACTCTTACGCTGGGGCGACTTACTTCTTGGCTGCTTCCGCCTTGGCGGCGTCGCTCTTGGCGTACTTGCGGCGGAAACGCTCCACGCGGCCCGCGGTATCCATGAGCTTCTGCTTGCCAGTAAAGAACGGATGGCAGTTCGAGCAGATTTCTACGTGGATGTCGCCCTTATGGGTCGACCGGGTGGTGAAGTTGTTGCCGCACGCGCACATCACGCGTATTTCGTTGTAGTTCGGATGGATAGCTGCCTTCATGGGACTCTGACCTCTTTTCGGAACCTTTAGATTCTATAGGACGGGTGGCGGATTCAGCAACCCTGAGAGCGTCGCTAAGCGGTTTGCTTTCATCAGTCGAGGACTTCCTCGCTTCGCATCGGTCCCGGACGAGGCGTCCGGGCTGCATCGCCAAAATAACAAAGGCGGCGAGGATTTGACCCTGCCGCCCTACCCCGGAAACCTTGGACCCCTATTTTCGGTTGACTGCCTTTTTTAGTTCTGCTCCTGGAGTGAACTTCGCAACCTTGCGGGCTGCGATTTTCAGAGTGGCGCCTGTCTGCGGATTGCGTCCGTTGCGGGCCTTTCTCTGTGATACGGAGAAGGTACCAAAACCAATCAAGGCCACTCGATCTCCCTTTTTCAAAGCGGCCGTGATGCTCTCTACCGAGGTGTCGATGGCAGCTGCAGCTTGCGTTTTGCTGATACCGGCACCGCTTGCAATGCGGTCAATGAGATCGGCTTTATTCATCTTCTCTCCTGGCAGGTTTCTTTGTGGTGCACACAGCGAACTCCAGGGGAGGGAGATCGGCGTTCGCTGATAAGGGAAACCCGGCGGAGCTATTTAGCTCCGGCTCGCACCACTGTGTCAACTGTGAAAATCCGCGACAGATGCCTTGTTTGAGCCCTCGAGCCCTGCCCGACCCCGGAGTCCAGATTCGAGACACAAAAAGAAAACCATTCTCCCCGGAAGGAGAATGGTTTGGTTTTGCGAAAACAATCTTGTAGTTACTCGCGGATGGTCACCACCAGGTTCGACGGGCAATCGCCGAGAATTGGCTGGCAGCCCGCGTCCGGACCCTTTCCGGAATAAGCCGGGGCTTTGCTCGGCGTGAACTGCGCAGCCTCGGTAGAGCCGGCAAGCGCGGTCACGGACGATGTCCCGCCGGCGATCACCTGCGTGACCTGATCGAAGTATCCGGTGCCGACGAAGCGCTGGTGCTTCACGGCTTCGTATCCATAGTCGCGTTCGCGGCTGAATTCCTTTTCTTGCAGGCGGCAGTATGCGGTCATGGCATCGGTCTTGTAGGCCTCGAGCCAGCTCGAACATCGACAGGTTCAACGCGTGGAAGCCGGCCAGCGTGATGAACTGGAACTTGTATCCCATGGACGCCAGCTCGCGCTGGAAACTTCTCGATGGTGGCGTCGTCGAGGTTCTTTCTCCAGTTGAACGAAGGCGAGCAGTTGTAGGCCAGCATCTTGCCGGGAAACTTTTCGTGGACTGCGTCGGCAAACTCGCGGGCTTCCTCGAGCGAAGGATGCGACGTCTCGCACCAGATCAGGTCGGCGTAGGGCGCGTAAGCGATGGCCCGGGCGATGGCCGACTTGATGCCTCCGCGAATGCAGTAAAAGCCTTCGGGGGTGCGTTCTCCGGTCAGGAATTCGTGGTCGCGGGGATCGATGTCGCTGGTCAGCAAGTTGGAGCTGTCAGCATCGGTGCGAGCCATGATCAGCGTGGGAACGCCCATGACATCGGCGGCCAGACGTGCAGCGACGAGCTTCTGAATGGCCTCGACTGTGGGTACCAGGACTTTCCCGCCGAGGTGTCCGCACTTCTTGGCAGAGGAGAGCTGATCTTCAAAATGCACGCAGGCGGCGCCGGCTTCGATCATGGCTTTCATGAGTTCGAAAGCGTTCAGGTTGCCGCCAAATCCGGCTTCAGCGTCGGCGATCATGGGCGCGAACCAGTGCACGCCATCTTTGCCTTCGGCGTGATGGACCTGGTCGGCACGTTGCAGGGCCTGATTGATGCGGCGAACGAGGCTCGGAACGCTGTCGGCCGGATAGAGGCTCTGGTCGGGATACATCTGGCCGGCGTCGTTGGCGTCGGCGGCGACTTGCCAGCCGCTCACGTAGATGGCTTGGAGTCCGGCTTTTACCTGCTGCATGGCCTGGTTGCCGGTCATGGCGCCCAGCGCGCGGACGTAGGTCTCGGAGTGAAGCAGATCCCACAGACGCTCGGCGCCTTGCCGAGCGAGCGTGTACTCGATTTTCATCGAGCCGCGCAGGCTTCTCCACGTCCTCAGTGGTGTAAGGGCGAGTGATTCCATCCCACGCGGCTCGTTGGTCTTCCCGTTTCCGTGTCGCTTTGTGCCATTTCCGTTGCTGCCATGTGTTCGTCCTTCTGTCGCCGGTCCGTGGCTCGGCGTTGAGTATCGGTTAATGCGGGTTGAACTTCGCCGTTCACGATCATCGCTTCGCTGATGCGCCGGGCCTCGCGAAGACGTTTCTTGCGTGCCCAAATCCTTACCCGGGTTCGGAAATCAGCTTTTCCAGTTCCTCGTCGAACAAGCTGCGCGATGAATTCGGGAGTGTGAGCGACGCAGCTGCCGTTGTCATCAACGATGTCTACGTGTTCGTTGTGCCGCATGCGTTGCGCGATCATCAGTCGATAGATGCGGTCGGTGGCCAGGTCTTCCATGTAACCGTCGAGCAGGCTGGCGCCCTTGCCGTTCAACACCCCGTTGCGGTATCGAATGATGGTGCGCACCGCGGCGCGAGTGCCCGCCAGCGTGCTGCTTCCCAACGTTGCTCGGTGACGGACGCAGATCGGGATAGCGTTCGGCGTTTGCGGGCGCGCGCACTGTAGCTGGTTGGGAAAGGGAAACTGCTCGAGCGCGATCTGGTTCTGGTCGGGATGTCCCGTCCAGGCCCCATCCATGAGGCAATCGGCTTCGTTCTTCTTGTCTTTCGCGAGTACGTCGAGAGCGCGTGCGTTGAGTTCCGCATCCTCGCGGCTGGGATAGAGCGCAGTCATGCCGCCGATCGCCAGCATGCCGCGCTTGTGGCAAATTTCCGGCATCAGCTCGCGCAGGTTTTGGAAAAACGGCACGTTGTGCGGAATGGTATTGCGATCAGGCAGAACCCACTCAGGATCCGTCAGGTTGAAATGAATCAGGCTGGCCATGTAATCCCAGCGGCCGAGGTTCAGTCCCACGATGTGATCACGCAGGTTGTAGAGGAACTCTTCCATCTGGAAGGCCAGCGGGTGCGACTCGACCAGCGCCATGCACTTGATGTAATCGCGCGGCCAGCCGCGAGCCTCGGAGATCGCCTGGAAAACATCGCGCCACCAGAGGGCTTCTTCGGCCGATTCGGATTTCGGAATATAGAAAGCCAGCGGATGCTTCAGTTCTGACGGATCGACCTGGTACGCAACGCGGGCCACGTCGAACAGGGATGCCGGCGTCGGCTCGCCGAAGAATTCCGCGCCTGCTGCAAATGCAAGCCGCGGGCGCGATCCAGATCACAGTCTTGCTGGGCTGAATGCCGACGACACGGTCGCGCTTCTTATCGAAGTAGGTCAGCGTGCCCCGCAAGCGCAGCCAGAATGTTTTCGACGCCGAGTCGCTGGTGATCCCATTCGTTGACCGTGGAATCTTCGAGATCGAGCATCACGCCGGGCGCGCCCGAGTTCAACATTTTTACGACCAGTTCAGCCTCGTCGGCGGGGCCCGTCATCTGATTTCGCTGATCCTGGCACCACTCAGGCAACTGTATGCGCCAGCCATTACGAACGGCTTCCGCGGGATAGCGATGAGTAGGTTTTTCGCCCTGCAACGATTCCGCGAGCACCTCGCTTGCGTTCCGCGACGAGTTCACGCTGTCGAGGAGCAAAACGCTGGTGCAAGGGAGTAAGAAAATCGAGGAAGCCTGCGGGAAGCTCGCGCTCAGGGGAGAATCCTGTGGGGGGAGATTGAGTTGGAAGCCCAATCTCGGGAGTCGTGTTAACGGTCGAAATTGCCATGCGCCTCACCTTCGTTCGCGCTGCTTCGATGCTCGTTGCGGAGGGAGGTGTCGCCGCATTTACAAGCCGGTTGGCCGCTTGTTCGCGGGATACCCGGGGTGCAATCGCGCCCTCGACTTCCCTCTGGTACCGGCGGCCCTGCGCCCGGCAACCTTGTGATGGCCGGGCCTTGCATGGCCCCGCAGCGTCGGATTAAAACTCGCTCCTAGCGCCGGGTTTACGACCCGGCCCCACATACCGTGAGGCAAATTCTGTTGCACCAGGCCTTTTCGGTCAAACGGAATGTTTCTATCACCCTGATAAAAAATGTTGATCGAAGACAAGAACTACGATAGAAAGACGTTGTTAGTGCAATTGAGGACGGCGTGGAAATCGACCAGCTCGAAACCTTTCTGGCGGTAGCAACCTTTGGCGGTTTTCACCGGGCGGCGGAAGCGCTGCGCGTGAGCCAGCCCGCGGTGAGCGCCCGCATCAAGGCGCTGGAGCAGTCGCTGAACGTGTCTTTGTTCGCGCGCTCCCGCAGCGGGCTGACCCTTTCGGAGTCGGGACGCATTCTGCGTCCTTACGCCGAACAGCTTTTGCGAACCGCGTCGCTGGCGCGCCAGGCAGTGCACGACCAGCAACCGGGCAAGGGCGGGCCACTGGAAATTGCGGCCGCGCTCTCCATTTCGGTCTACTTCCTTCCCGACGTGCTAAAGCGGTTTCACCGCGTCCATCCGAAAATCACCATCACAATTCGTTCCGGACATTCGAAAGAAGTGCTCGACATGGTGTTAGGCGAGGAAGTGGAGATCGGGCTGGCGCGTTCGCTGCAGCATCCGGAAGTCGAGACGATTAGCTTGCGGGACGATCCGCTGTTGCTGATGGCCAATCCAGTGCATGGCCCGAAGCACGCGCGCCGCGCTCACCTGGAGCAGGTGGCAAGCTGGCCGCTGATCTTTTATGAACGCGGCTCCAGTGACTGGACGCTCACCACCGGCCTGTTTCGGCGCGCCGGCCTGGTACCGAACGTCGCGCTCGAAGTCGATAGCATCGAAACGGCAAAGCGCATGGTGGAACGGGGCCTAGGGCTGGCATTTCTTCCGCAGATGGCGGTAGGGCAGGAAATCCGCAGCACAAGCTGGCAGGTCGTGAAGATATTGGACGCCGAGCCGCTAGGGCGCAGCCTGGACGTCATTCATCCGCGCCACCGCCCTCTGCGCAGCGAGGCGCAAGCGTTCTTGCGGATCGTGCGCGATGGGCCGACCATCAAATCAAGGCACCGGGGTAAATAGTTGTGTTCGATCTTTTCCTCGTCACCTCCACAGAGTGGTCCACATCTCCACAACATCTGCACAGAGGCACCGGTTTTTCCACTTGCGCAATCTGCGCCGCCCGGTGCACAGTCGAACAAGGTCAATCTGGCGACTGAAGGCTCCCGTGGAAGTTTGTTCGCAGTGTCAGGGCACAGGCTGGAAAACCATTCAAAGCGGCACCGACCGGCGAGTCACGCGCTGTGACTGCCGCGTGCAGGCGCGCACCGAGTCGCTGCTGAGCGCGGCTCGAATTCCTAAACGCTATGAACACTGCGAGCTCTCGAACTTCGAGTTCGATGGACCGCATCGCGCGCTGGCAAGCGCCCGCATGGCTGCCTGCAAGTTTGTGGAAGAGTATCCGGTGGATAGCACCGGCCTGCTCCTGATTGGCAGCATTGGTGTGGGGAAAACTCATCTCGCCGTGGGCATTGTCCGTGAACTGATCCTCAGCAAAGGGATCGCTTGCCTCTTCTACGACTACCGCGAACTGCTGAAGCAGATTCAGAATTCGTATAACGACTCCGTGAAAGCCACCGAACTCGATGTGCTGCGACCAGTGTTTGATACCGAAGTCCTGGTGCTCGATGAGCTCGGCGCGGTCAAGCCGACCGAGTGGGTGTGGGACACGGTGAGCCTGATCCTGAACACACGCTACAACGACAACCGCACGACGATCATCACCACGAACTTCGATGACAAGCCCGCAGGAGTTGTGGCCGGGCGCCGCGTGGAGCGGCGCGCGAGGAAACGCTCGGTGACCGCATCGGAGAGCGCATGCGCTCACGCCTGCACGAAATGTGCCGGATCATCAAAATGGAAGGGCAGGATTTTCGGCAGACCTTGAGAAGCGCAAGCTTCAGATAGCATATTTTTGATTGTTGATTTTTGATTGTTGAGTAAACCTCTCCGGCCTCGGCTTTCGGGTTTTCAATCAACAATCAACAATCGAAAATCAACAATCCCTTAGAATGTCCTCGTGCTGACGGAACGTCTTGAGTTCGTCCCAGCCCACGACGCAGAACTTTTTGCTGCCGTCCCTGCAGCTCCGGCGGTTTTCCTTCTTCGAGGAGACGACGCGAACGCCGAGCCCTATGTCAGCAAAACTGCCAACTTACGGCGACGACTGCAGCGCTTGCTGGCCGCTCCCACAGAACAAAGCAAGAAACTGAATTTGCGGCATCGCGTGCGCTGGATCGAATATTCCGCCACAGGGTCCGATTTCGAGTCTGGATTTCTACTTTACCGGTTGCTGCGTTCGGTGTTTTCGAAGACGTACGCGGACCGGCTGCGGCTCCGGCCCGCGCCATTGGTTAAGCTGCATCTGGAGAATGAATATCCGCGTGCTTCGATTACTATTCGTCTCGGCCGTCTCAACGGGAAGTCGCTCTACTACGGTCCGTTTGCGTCGCGCGCGGCGGCGGAGAAGTTTGCCAACGACTCACTCGATTTCTTCAAGATGCGCCGCTGCGTCGACGATCTTCATCCTGACCCTGCGTTTCCTGGCTGCATTTATTCGGAGATGAAGATGTGCCTCGCGCCTTGTTTCAAAGGATGCTCCGATGACGAGTATCAGAACGAGGTGGCGCGGGTGCAGAACTTCCTTGATTCTGGCGGCCAGTCACTGGTGCGTGAAATCTCGCTGCAGCGCGAGCAGGCGTCGGCCAATCTCGAATTCGAAGACGCCGCGGCGCATCATGCGCGGCTCGACAAATTGAAGCCGCTCCTGGCGACCTTGCCAGAGGTGGTTCATCGCATCGATCGGCTTTCGGGCTTGGTGGTCCAGCCAAGCGCGGCGCATGACTGCGTTACGTTCTTTCGCTTCGACGCCGCGTGGATCGCGGGTCCGCTGACCTTCCCCATCCAATCGTCCGAGCACACCAAGTCGCAGTCAATGGAAGCGCGCATCCAGGAGGCGCTGACGAGGATGCCTGCATCCGAAGGCAAAAGCGCGCTCGAAGTCACTGAGCACCTGGCAATCCTGAAGCGTTGGTATTATCGGGGCACGCGCGTTGGCGAGATTTTTTTCGCCGATGACAAGGGCGTGCTGCCCATGCGCCGCATCGTAAGAGGGATTTCGCGGGTCTATAAAGGCGAGAAGCCGGAGGAATTGTCAACGCAGATGCCAAGCTCGTAAGGCGTCCGAAGAAGTTGCATCTTGCGCGTAATCGCGTCCCAGAGGGACGCTTGCCAATAGCCCGGCGTTTCAACGCCAGGTGAGCGCACAAACAAGGCGTAAGTCCCGTAGGGACGATTGAAATCTAGGCCTCGACAGGAGTCTTCATGCCCGATACGCACGACCAACTTCTGCGCGAACATGTGGTTTATCTGCTGGACGGCGGCGGCGCGCACGCGAAATTCGACGACGTCGTGAAAGACTTTCCTGTGAAGTTGCGCGGACAGAAGCCGGTGGGCCTGCCGCATTCTCCATGGATGCTGCTGGAACACATGCGCCTGGGGCAATGGGACATCCTCGAGTTCAGCCGCAATCCCAAGCACGAATCGCCCGAATGGCCGGAAGGATATTGGCCGAAGAGTCCCGCGCCGCCAAGCGCGTCGGCCTGGGAGACCAGCATCAAGAATTTCCGCAAAGACCTGAAGGCCATGCGCGACCTGGTGGAAGATCCGAAGACCGACCTGTTCGCAAAGATTCCCGGAGGAGATGGGCAGACGACTCTGCGGGAGGCTTTGCTGGTGGCCGATCACAACGCCTATCACCTGGGGCAGTTAGTGGATGCGAAGCGGGCGCTGGGAGGGTGGCCAGTAGAGTAACTGTATGGAGGTTTTGAGGGTAAACGCCTTTTAACGTCACTCAATCTCGAAGTTGTATCGCAATAAGCGCATAAGTTTCATGTGCGACGGCCACGGGTACTGACGGGATGGCGACTTTGGACACTGGTCGCACTGTGTAGCCTTGCTTTTTTCCTTGTGGCCTTATCTCTTGCAAAGATTAGCTCTTCCACTGGCTCACGGTGGGAGATTTCATGGTCCGCCGTCTCGTGGCTTGCGGCAGCGGTCGCCGCAATAGTTTCGCTGTGGACCCTTGTCGATTCTGATTAGGAAAGGCTGATTCTTACGTCGAAAATGTCAAAACTTGAATTCGCCTGACTTTGACAGTTGTCGCCATCAAGGCAGCTTCCGATTAGAATTTTCCGCAGCTTCTGATCGGAGAGGGCGTCGTATGGGATTCGCCATTAGCTGGCTGGCTGTTCGCGACTGCAAGGAAAATTCGCCGCTTAATGTACTTGGTCTCGAAAAGACAGGCGAGACGGAGGAAATCGCAGAGAGCGAGTGGTCCACAACGCGGATAGGCGACTGGATAGTTGTCTGGTCTGATCGCTTTGAGCCTAAGAAGTTCCGCGATGCAAGATCGAAACTCAAAGGGGAGGTCATAATCTGCGACGTGGAGGAACACGTTATGTATGCCTCAGTTGCTGCACTTAGGGATGGCGATCTGAGCTGGCGTATAGTGCACGATGCACAGCAAGCAAGCGATCACCTGTTGACTGAGGGAGCGCCGCCGCAATCGCTCCCAAAGATTCAAATGGAACAATTTGCGCGTGTCAGCGAGGACCGCGAAGTTGACTTTATCTTCGACATTCCCATTCGCGTCGCACAAGAACTGGTGGGCTTCCGACACGATGAAGCCGTAGAGCGGACCTTCGAAGTATTGCGGTCCGCTGCGGGAAGCAAGTCCAAATGGAAATTTTGGTAGCTGAATCTATTAACTGCTTTAGCGAAGTTGGGTCACAATCCGTCAGTCAATGATAAATCGCGATAACGCTCATAAGCGGTTCTGATGCGGAAGTACGCCGAGTCCCCCTACTATTCTTTTCTGGTGAAGCGGAGCAAGAGTGCCACGCCGCCGCCAAGCAGGGCAGCTCCGAGCAGGAAGAATTTCATTATCGGAATGCCAACTACGCCCATCACTATAAAGCCGATGGCGACAATGAATCCGGCAAGCTCAGCGTCTGTCGGCATAACGCGCCAAGGGCCGGGATGTCGGGGCGCATTATGGTCTTTCATCGCCCCATTATCCGCCAAGTACCTGCTAGAAGCGAGCCTGCCGTTCGTAACTGTCGTAACATCCCCATTTACACCCATCACCGGCCTTCGGCCTGCCACGAGGCGCGCTTTTCGCTCCCCGCCCGCTTACGAAACACTCCCTTTACTCCCTCCCTCCACCGCTCATCGATCCCAATTAACTCCCAGGGAATCTCCGGAGAGATATAGTGCAGCAGCGTGTCAGTCGTCGGATGCACATGCAGCGCTGGAGCTACCAGAAACAGCAGCGGTGGCTCGTCGCTCAACTCGCGCCCGGCAAAATATCCGAAGCGTTGAAACTCTCCATGCGGGCGCGATGCCACTCCACGCGTGACCAGTAATCCAGACCTTGCAGCGGCAGGTGAATATCTTCCTCGGCTTTGAGTTCGACGACGGCGAGGCGGCCTTGGCGCGTCGTGGTCAGCACGTCAATCATGGCGCGATCGGAGGCGGAGAATGCCGGCACCTGCGAATAGACGCACGTGCGGATCAAGCCGCTCGTCGAGCGCCGAGACATCTTTGACGACCAGCGACTCCAGCCAGCGCTCGGGATGCATCCGCCACAGCATGTGATCGCGCGGGCCCTGCCGATGGCGCACTTCGCCGATGCTGCGAACCAGGCGGGCGAATTCCGAAGCGTTGCGATCTTCGAGAACTCTTTCCTCCGGCGCCCAGCCCAAACACCACTTCCGGCGTACTGCGAAACGATCCCGGTTCGTGGAGAGACGGGCACGGGCAAATTCCAGTCCGTGACAGCGAAACGCAGCTTCCGCCGGAGAGAGCAGCACAATTTCCGCCTCAGGCATCAGCTGGCGAACATAAGCGATGGGATCAGCAAAGCGCGCTAAAGCGGCCGTCTCATCGGTCGCGTGCACCAGGCGCGTCGCGACATTGCCGCGATCGGAGACATCGACTTCCCGGAGCGAATCTTCGCGCTCATCAAACTCGTACAGTTGCCACTTGGCGGCCTCGCGGTGCAAATGCGCCATGCGCTCGCGCGTAAGCGCCGAACTTTGCGCAGGCAGAAAAAGCTTCAATCCCTGCGACCGTGCTCTTTCCCGCCTGCGTCTGGCGGCAGGTGTCGAGCCAGAGAATGCCGAAAGTCAGCGCGGCGTCGATCGATGCCTGCGTTTCCTGCCCGTTCACGCCGAGCACGGCAAACGCCGCCTGTCCCTGCCGCAACAGGCCACGAGCATAGATGGGACCAAACGATCGCTCCAGATCCATCGCCGTGCTGAGGTGTCCCAAGGTGAATCCGGGAAAGCGGCGATGCAAAACCCTCTCAAGCGCACGTTGATAGGCGGCGCGCGCCGCCTTTTTCGCAGTCGGAGTACGGCGGTCGCGCTCGCGGCAAATTTCGAGCTTGTCGGTTTCGCCTGTCCCAGTCGCTGCACGGCCAGACGCAAGCGTCGTTGCCGCTCTTCCGCTTCAACCACGCGGCGTACAACGTTCCGCTCGCGCGACCACAGATGCAGCAGGCATTTGTTGTGATCGTCGGAGATCGCGAATCTTCGCCTCGCCAGATCGAAGGCAACGGCGCCGTCTTCGATGACCACTGCATTGCTGCGAGGCAGAGAGGAACTCCTGCACTGTGCGGACGAGAGTCTGAGTGTCACCTCAGATTTTGCAAACCGCAGTCCCACGTCTGTGACGGGTGAACCGAATCCCCAGCTCGATGTCATCCCGAGTCGGCGTTAGCCGAGGAGGATCTGGCGTGCCAGAAGAGTCTTGCCACTGCGCGCCAGATCCCTTCGCCCTTCGGCTACGGGATGACGTCATCAATGTGAAATCAACGCTGTCCTCATGTATGGGATAATGGGGTTTCCCGGCGGAGTCTTTCGTCCCTTCCGGGCATCCAAACAACGTGGATAAAAATCGATTTTTCTTCGAGCACTACGGCGTGACCGAGCACGACTTGGAGCGCTATCTGGCGGCGGCCCTTTCCGCGGGCGGCGACTACGCCGACCTTTATTTTGAATATCTTTCGTCGACTTCGCTGATGGTCGATGAGTCGATGGTGAAGTCGGCCTCGCAGGGAATTTCGGCGGGATGCGGCGTTCGCGTCATTTCCGGCGAGCGCACCGGATACGCCTATACCGACGATCTTTCTCCCGCGCGTATTCTGCATGCGGCCCGCACTGCGGCGTTGATCGCCAGCGGCCCGGCAAAGACTCCGACGGTTGGATTCCAGGAGAAGCCGGCACGCAGTCTGTATCCCGTGACGCTTCCTTCGGTCGATGCGGAAATCACCGCCAAAGTCGAACTCGTCATGCGAGCTGACCAGAGCTGCGCGCGCTTACGATCCGCGAATTAAAGAAGTTCGCGCCAGCTATGCCGACGAATTGCGCAACATTCTGGTAGTCGGATCGGATGGAACTTTTGCCGAAGACTCGCAGCCCCTGGCGCGCATGAACGTATCCTGCATCGCGAAAACCGAGGGCAACTCCGCGCGCGGAGGCTCCGGCGGCGGCGGACGCGTCGCCCTCGACTTCTTCTTCGGCGAGAAGACTCCCGAATATTTCGCGAAAGAAGCGGCGCGGCAGTCGATTCTGCAACTCGATGCCCGCGAAGCTCCCGCAGGGGAGATGGAAGTGGTCCTCGGTCCCGGATGGCCCGGCGTGTTGCTGCATGAAGCCGTGGGCCACGGACTCGAAGCTGACTTCAATCGCAAGCAGACCTCAGCGTTCGCCGGATTGATCGGCAAGCGCGTGGCCAGCGAGAAGTGCACCGTCGTCGACAACGGCACCATGCCCTGGCGCCGCGGCTCGCTCAACGTGGATGACGAAGGCCAGCCCACGCAAAACACAGTGCTCATTGAGAAAGGCATTCTCAAGGGATACCTGAGCGACAAGCTTTCCGCGCGCCTGATGGGTATGGCCGACACCGGCAATGGACGCCGCGAGAGCTACGAGCATATTCCCATGCCGCGCATGACCAACACTTACATGCTGGCAGGCGAAGACAGTCCGGAAGACATTATTCACTCAGTGAAGCATGGGATTTACGCGGTGAATTTTGGCGGCGGCCAGGTCGACATCACCAATGGAAAGTTTGTCTTCTCCGCCTCTGAAGCCTATTTGATTGAAGATGGACACATCACCGCTCCCATCAAAGGCGCGACGCTGATCGGCAACGGCCCTGATGTATTGACCCGCGTTTCAATGGTCGGCAACGATCTGAAACTCGACGAAGGCGTGGGCACCTGCGGCAAAGACGGACAAGCTGTGCCCGTAGGCGTCGGTATCCCGACCATCAAAGTCGATCGCCTCACCGTCGGGGGAACCGCCAAGAAAGACGTTGGCGGGTTCATGCAGTAAGTTTTCATCACACCTAGTCTGATTCTTTCGGTGGCGAAGTGATTAAGCAATCGAAGAATCCGTGTGAATCCGCGAAGATCCGCGGCTAAGAATTTGTTTTAATTTTTATGCCAGACACCCAACTCGAAACTCGAAACCCGAAACTCGAAACGGACCTGAAAGACCTAGCCCAGGACATCGTCCGCCGCGCCATGCAAGGCGGCGCGACTGCCGCCGAATGCGTCGTTCGCGAAGGAGATGAATTCTCGACCGTCGTCCGCTTGGGACAAGTCGAGACCTTGAAGGAATCCGGCTCGCGGGCGATCGGCGTGCGCGTGTTCAACGGCAAGCGGGCAGCCAGCACGTATTCCAGCGATTTCTCGCGCGATGGCCTCGACCGCATGGTGAAGTCGGCGCTCGAGCTCTCGAAAATTACATCGGAAGATCCGTTCGGAGGAATTCCCGAGCCCGACCAACTGGGCGCAATCTCCGGCGATCTCGATCTCTATCACTCCGACGTTTACTCGTTGCCTGGAGAAGAGCGTATCGCCTACGCGCGCAAGGCCGAAAAAGCTGCCCTCGATTACGACCCGCGCATCAAGAATTCCGAAGGAGGGTCGTTCGACGCTGCCACCGGCCACAAAGTTCTAGCCAATTCTCACGGGTTTGTCGGCGAATATCAGCGGTCCTATTGCGGCGTAGCAGCGATTCCAATCGCGCAGACGCCGGAAGGCGCCATGCAACGCGACTACTGGTTTTCGGTCGCGCGCAGTTTGAGCCGCCTCGATGCGCCCGAAAAAGTGGGCAAGTCATCGCCGCGCAGCGAACTCTTCGCCGACTGGGTGCAAAGAAAGTAAAGACCGCAAGAGTGCCCGTGGTGTTCGATCCCATGGTCGCGAACTCGATTCTTGACCACATTTTCGAAGGCGTGAATGGAGATTCGGTCTACCGCGGCGCTTCATTCCTCGCAGGCAAGCTGGGAGAAAAAATCGCGGGAGACCATGTCACCGTCATTGACGACGGCACGATGCCCGGAGGCTTCGGCACCAGCCCCTTTGATAGCGAGGGCGTTCCCTCCCGGCGTACGGTGGTGATCGAGAATGGCGTGCTGAAGTCGTATCTCCTGAACACCTACACCGCGAAGAAGCTCGGGCTCAAAACAACTGGCAATGCCTCCCGCGGACTTGCGGGCACGCCTGGCATCGGTCCCGGCAACTATTTTCTGCAGCCGGGAACTAAGACGCCGAAAGAAATCATCGCCGCCATTCCAGAAGGACTCTACGTCACTGAATTTCTGGGACACGGAGTAAACCTTGTAACTGGCGACTATTCGCGCGGCGCATCGGGCCTCTGGATCTCCGGCGGCGAGCTGACATTTCCCGTTGAAGAAATCACGGTTGCAGGCAATCTGAAAGAACTCTTCTTCAACATTTCAGAAATTGGCAACGACCTGGAATTCCGCGGAGCGATGGCCAGTCCAACGATTCGGGTCGATGGTTTGATTGTTGGCGGAGAATGAGGGATTGTTGATTTTCGATTGTTGATTGTTGATTTGAACCCGAGTCGGTCTCGGGTTAAATCGACAATCAAAAATCAACAATCTACAATGCCTCACATGGGCGGATTGATTCAGCCTTCGCCAACAACTCCGCAAGATGACTCGAACTGGCGTCCGATTACTCTCGGCGTCGTCCTCGTTGTCGCCATCGTTGGCGTGATCGCATTTCTGACTCGCAGCGCACCTAAGAGCGCTGCCCCACCTGATCCATACGCCGCAAGCCTGCAGCTCTCAGATCTGAAGATGAGCGCAGCGGAGAATTTCGTCGGCGCCAGCGTCACCTACCTCGACGGCAGCATCGCAAATACTGGCGACAAGACAGTCACTCACGCCATGGTTCGCCTGGGTTTCAAAGACTCCGTGGGACAGATCACCCAAACCGAAGACCTCCCTGTCCGCATGCTGCAAACGACAGGACCCTATCCCGACACCGTCGATCTCAGCGTTGCGCCGCTCGGCCCGGGACAGAGTAAGCCCTTCCGCCTGACACTAGAGCACGTGAGCGACTCGTGGAATCGGGAGTATCCGGAATTGAAGATCACGAGCGTGACCGTAAAATAGCTCACTGCTTGGGCTTTGCTGGAGCCGCCGGTTTCTTCTCTTCTTTTTGCGCGTCCTCCGTCCAGGGAGGAACGACTCCGATGGAACGCGCATAAGCAATCGATTGCCCAAGGTGCTCGGCGCCGTGACGCACAATGAATAGCAGGATGCCGCGTTCCGTATTCTTTCCCCCAAACCAGTCCAGGCTCTTGTCCAGGTCCGCATCGGGCATCGACGTAATCGCTTTCTTCGCGTGAGCGAATGAGTCTTTTAAGGTCGCGATCACCTTCGCCTTATCGGTCGTAGACTTTTCCAGAGTTTTTATGTCTATCCCTGCCGGTGGAGGGGTGCCCACCAACTTGTACAGGTTGTAGTTCGCTGCGCAGACATGCAGAAACACCTCCGCCACCGAGCGCACATCCGGGGCGGGACGCCAAGTGTACTTTTCAGCCGGGATGGCTTCTGCGAGCCGCAAGAACTTGTCTTCCTGAATCGTGACTTCCGCCAGCACCTCCGACCGATAGCCCGTAACACCCGGAGTTCCATCTTTGTACGGGTTCACCTGCGCAACGAGATGAACCGCAGCAGCCGTGATTACGATAAGACTCAAAGCGAGCTTCGCTGGATTTTGCATAGTTTTCTCTCCGCGGAGCGGGATTATACCTCCGATCGCCCCGTCCTTTTTAAGGACGAGTTTGTAGGCCACTTTTTGCCTTGCCGCCCGCCCACGAAGGGGATACCGTGGCTGCTTCAGAATGTCCTGTAAGAGCTATAGGAGTTGCATCTATGTCAGTCGAAGAGAATGTGAATCTCATGCGGCGCTGGTTCGAAGAAGTGTGGAACCAGGGAAAAATTCAGACTGATCCACGACCTACTCGCGCCTGATGCGATCGGAATCGGTCAACTCGAGGATGGAAGCAACTTCGCGGACCAGCAGAATTTCGTGCCATTGGTAGAACGCCTTCGCGGAGCTTTCCCCGATATCAAGATTGTCATTGAAGACGCCTTCGGATCAGGCGACAAAGTCGTAGTGCGCTGGTCGGCCACCATGACCCATCGAGGCGACCATCTGGGAATGCCCGCCACCGGAAAGCCCGTTCGGCTCACGGGAACCACCATCGCTCGCATTGTCGACAAAAAATCGTCGCGGGCTGGGACAACTGGGATCAATTGGGCATGCTGGAACAGATTGGGGCTTACCAGCGTACGCAAGCTCCATTACAAAAGACTGCCTAAAAACCGGCGCATTCCCGCCAGAGGGCAATCCGCATCTTCATGGAGCAATCACGGATAGATTTTTCAATTCTAAAATCCGTGAGAATCCGCGCAAATCCGTGGCTGATTTTTCTTCGATTACAATAACCCTGTGCCAGAAACCAAACCATTCCGCCTCACGGAGTCGGTGAAAGCCGCGGGTTGAGCTTCCAAGCTGAGTCCGGCGGCGCTGGACAAGGTGCTTGGGAAATTAGCCCGGCAACATGACCCGAATGTGCTAGTCGGCTTCGATCACGCCGACGACGCCGGAGTGTATCAAATCGCTCCCGATACTGCGTTGGTGCAGACAGTCGACTTCTTCACGCCCATCGTCGATGACCCTTACACCTTCGGACAGATCGCCGCCACCAACTCCCTCAGCGATGTCTATGCCATGGGCGGGCGTCCTCTTACTTCGCTTGCGCTGGTTTGTTTTCCGGAGAAAGCCGATCTAGACATTCTCGAGCGCATTCTCGCCGGCGGCCTTTCCAAGATGATGGAAGCGAACTGCACGGTGATCGGCGGCCACAGCATCCGCGACGAAGAAACCAAGTTCGGATACTCAGTCACCGGCCTGATCGATCCCAGAAAAGTGCTGGCCAACGATGGAGCCAAACCGGGCGATACGCTGATCCTGACGAAAGCCCTGGGCACTGGCGTGATCTCGACGGCAATCAAAAAAGAAAAGGCCGAACAAAGTTGGATTGATGCTGCCGTGAAATCGATGACCACACTGAACAAGAATGCAGCGGAAGTCATCACAGGCCGATTGACCAACGACCAACGACCAAAGACCACTGACGGTTTCTCCGTTCACAGCCTCACCGACATCACCGGCTTCGGCCTCATCGGCCACGCGCGCGAGATGGCGTTGGCCGCAAAGGTGAGCCTGCGCATCTTCGCTGAAAAGATCCCGTTACTTCCCGGCGCTCTCGAATGCGTGCGCGCGGGATTTATTCCCGGAGGCCTGAAGGCCAACCGCGAGTTCGCCGAGTGCGTTGTGAGTTATGAAAAAGAAATCGATGAAGATCGTAAGACCATTCTCTTCGATCCGCAGACCGCAGGTGGGTTGCTGATTTCGGTAAACGGGGATGAAGCAGAAGATTTAATCGCAGCGCTTAGCGCCGCGGGAGTACCCGCTGCAAAGATTGGCGACGTCGTACCCCACGCCAAGCCGATGATCACCATAAAGTAGGGCCAGAGCCTACCCTGAGCGGAGTCGAAGAGGCCCGCCGGCTACGAAGCTGCCCACGTTCCGATCAGCTCCCAAATTCTCGCCAGATGATGGTCGTCGTGTTCGGCCACGAAATACAAGTGATCTACCAGCCTCATGGGCTGCTTGAGGCGAGGATGCAACATGGTACGCGAAAATAATGCCGGATCGATCTTCGCCACACGATCGACGAGCACCAATCGGGCCCTGCGAAATTCGCCAAGGATTTCATCGATAGCCCGCGCGTTGTGGTTGGCTTGGTCGGTCTTCTGATTCCTCAAGTCCGCGGCTGTCAATTCCGTTCCACCACGCGAAAAATCTTCCACGCGAGCAGACCACAGCGGTTCCAGATCCAAGAGATGCCCCGCATGTTCTTGGGCCGACCACTTGTCTCCCGGCTTTCGCACAAGCATGCCGCGATCTGCGCCGCGAATGATTTCTTCGAGCCGCGCGGGAGTGCCGCGCAGGCGCATGCACAGGTTGGGATGGAGTTCGACTGGAAAATCGAATTTGAACTTACGCTCAAACCATGCAGAAACTTGATCCATTGAATGCCTCGGGAAGACGTTTCATGAAAGAAGATGCGCAACCGTGCCTTCGCGACTCAACTCAACAATATCGCTGAACCCGGCCGTAGGTTCCGGCATCTAGAGCTTTAGGCTTGTCTTCTGCCATTTCCCTTTTCTGAAAGGAGCACTCATGAAAACCCGCAAACTTGGCCGTTCCGGCCTCACGGTTTCCGCTGAGGGCCTCGGCTGCATGGGCATGTCGGAGTTCTACAGCGGGCGCGATGACAACGAATCTCTTGCTACCATCGACCGCGCTTTGGAACTCGGCATCGATTTCCTCGATACCGCCGATGTTTATGGTCCGCACACGAACGAAGAACTGGTCGGCAAGGCCATCAAGGGACGCCGCGACAAATTCGTCGTCGCCACCAAATTTGGCATCGTTCGTGATCCTAAGGACCGGACGGTTCGCGGCGTCAATGGCAAGCCAGATTACGTTCGCTCCGCCTGCGACGCTAGCTTGAAGCGGCTGGGCACCGAGATCATCGATCTCTATTACCAGCACCGCGTCGATCCCAAGACTCCGTTTGAGGAGACCGTCGGAGCGATGGCGGACCTGGTGAAGCAAGGCAAGGTTCGATATCTCGGACTCTCGGAAGCGAGCCCGCAGACACTGCGCCGGGCCGTGAAGGTGCATCCCATTGCCGCTCTCCAAACTGAATATTCACTTTGGTCGCGCGATCCTGAGGACGAGATCCTCGCCACTTGTCGCGAGCTGGGCATAGGCTTTGTCGCCTACAGCCCGCTTGGCCGCGGCTTTCTCACAGGACGCTTCCAGCGCTTTGAAGACTTCCCCGAAGACGACTACCGTCGCTTCTCACCTCGCTTCCAAGCTGAGAACTTTCAGAAGAACCTCGACCTGGTGCGCCGCGTTGAAGAGCTGGCCAAAGAAAAGGGTTGCACCACATCGCAACTAGCCCTCGCCTGGGTAATGGCCCAAGGCGATGACATCGTCCCGATCCCCGGCACCAAGCGCCGAAAGTATCTGGAAGAAAATGCCGCGGCGGTCGATGTAAAACTCACCAAAGAAGACCTGCGGCGCATCGACGAAGCGGCTCCGCACGGCGTCGCTTCCGGAGAGCGCTATCCAGAGCACATGATGGATCTGGTCAACGGATAGAAAATAAAAAGGGCGGCCGTCAGGCCGCCCTGTAAAACCTCAAAACATCTTACGCTCGCGCCGGGCTTTCTCCGCCCTTGGCGATTCCAGGACGTCCGGGCTCCGGCTTCAGCACTTGCTGCACGCCGTCATCGGGCTTCGAAGGAGGCTGCAGCTTGGGCAATTCCTTGCCTTCGATCAGCAGCTTGATTTCATTGGCGTCGATCACTTCGCGCTCTAATAGAGCGAGCGCAATCCGCACCAGCGTCTCGCGATTGTCGGCGAGAATCCCTTTGGCCACGTTGTATCCCTGGCCGACCAGGCGGCGCACTTCGTCGTCGATCTTGATGGCCGTGGCTTCGCTGTAATCGCGATGCTGGGCGATTTCGCGTCCCAGGAAGATCTGCTCTTCTTTCTTGCCGAAGGTCAGAGGTCCCAGGTCGCTCATGCCAAACTCGCACACCATCTTGCGCGCCATTTCGGTGGCCCGCTCGATGTCGTTGCCTGCGCCAGTCGATCATCTGGTTCAGGAACAATTCTTCGGCGATGCGGCCACCCATCATGATGGCAATCATCGGTCTCCAGATATTCCTTGGTGTAGTTGTGCTTGTCGTCGATGGGCAACTGCATGGTCACGCCCAGCGCCATGCCGCGAGGGATGATCGTGACTTTGTGCACGGGATCGGAGTTCGGCAGTTTCGCCGCAACCAGCGCGTGTCCGGCCTCGTGGTACGCCGTGACTTTCTTCTCCTCGTCGGAGAGGATCATCGACTTGCGTTCCACGCCCATCAGCACTTTGTCTTTGGCGAGTTCGAAGTCGTACTGAAGTACGGCCTTGCGGTTCTGCCGCGCCGCGCTCAGCGCCGCTTCGTTCACCATGTTGGCCAGGTCGGCGCCGGAGAAGCCCGGTGTTCCACGCGCCAGAACCGAGAGATCAACATCCTCGGCCAAGAGGAATCTTGCGCGTGTGAACCCGCAGAATCTCTTCGCGTCCGCGCACATCGGGACGGCTGACTACCACCCGGCGGTCAAAACGGCCGGGACGCAGCAACGCCGGATCGAGCACATCAGGGCGGTTGGTCGCCGCCATCAGGATGACGCCTTCGTTCGATTCGAAGCCGTCCATCTCGACCAGCAACTGGTTCAAGGTCTGCTCGCGCTCATCGTGTCCGCCGCCGAGGCCCGCGCCGCGGTGACGTCCGACTGCGTCGATTTCGTCGATGAAGATGATGCAAGGCGCGTTCTTCTTGCCCTGCTCAAACAGGTCGCGCACGCGGCTTGCGCCGACGCCCACGAACATTTCGACGAAGTCCGAACCGGAAATCGAGAAGAAAGGAACGTTCGCTTCGCCGGCAACCGCCCGGGCCAGCAAAGTCTTACCGGTTCCCGGAGGTCCGACCAGCAACACACCCTTGGGAATGCGTCCGCCCAACTTCTGGAACTTCTGGGCTTCGCGCAGGAACTCGATAATCTCTTTCAGCTCTTCCTTGGCCTCATCGACGCCGGCCACGTCCTTGAACGTGACTTTCTTCTGCTGCATCGAGAGCAGCCGCGCCCGGCTCTTGCCGAACGAGAGAGCTTTGTTGCCGCCAGTCTGCATCTGGCGAATCATGAAGAACCACAATGCTGCCAGCAAGATAAGCGGAGCCAGGTTTAACAGCCAGGTCGGCCAGCCTCCACTGTTGATGTCGTGGAATGTCATCGAAGACGCCCTTGTCCTGCAACGTCCGATCATGTCCGGGTAGTTGACGGGAGCGGTGGTGTGGAAGCCGGAGTTGTCGTTGCGGTACTTGCCGCGCACTTCCATGCCTGAGATCGTGACTTCTTTCACGTTCCCCTGGTCGACGTCCGACATGAACTGCGAGAAATTAACTTCTTTATCTTTTTGCCCGGCGTTCCCCTGCTTCACCACCTGCCACAGCAGCACGGCGGAAAGGATGATCACCAGCCAGAACACCACGGTTTTTACTGTCGAATTCACTGAAGAGGCTCCTGAGAAAGTCGCGACCTGCTATCCAAAATGCCTAGGCATACTTCCCCATTCGATTAGATGCTCAGACGGGAGATTCGGATTGACAAAATCCCTAGCCCGTCATTTTAACCGTTCTCGGGGGAAAAAGGATGGACTTTCCGATGAACTTAAGTCATGGGCATAGTTCAGCTTGCAGATGCCAAAAAGGGAAGATTACGTTGCGTCTGTTCGGGCGATCCCATGCCGTAACCGACGCAGGAAAGCTTCGTCCACCAGAAAGCCGAAATAATCAGGCTGCAAGCGCACCCGCCGGGCGGATTGCCGGTCAAGCAACGTGGCCAGCTTCACCGAGGCCGCTCCACGCGACCGCAGGTCACTCATCAGAAACTCGTTCGTGACGCCGGAATGGACCAGACCCTTCGACCAGCAACACATGCTGGCCGCGAATGTCGGGTTCGTGGCTGAAGAAAATCTCGAGAGTCTCGCCCTGTCCGTCACTCGACTGCTTGCGGTACCTCGGCTTGATGAACTGGCAAATCACCGGTACCTCCAGCGCACGCACCAGGTCCGCCATGAACATAAAGCCGTTTTCGAGCAATGCCAGCGCATGAATGGTCTGGCCCTTGTAGTCGTCGGAGATCTGGCGAGCCATTTCCTTCACCCGCTTCTGAATCTGCTCTGCAGGAATGACCACTCGCAGTTGCTCGGCTCTTTGATTCATGTTGTGGCGCGCTCCTCAGCCGAATCTTCCCGGATCAATAATGCTTCCCCCGTCGGCGCTTTTGGGCCGAAGCTCGCTGGGACTGCGAACCCTCGCATCCAGACAATCTCGTCACCGCTCAGCGACCACTGGCCACAGTCTCTTTTCGCGTCCGAGCACGCGCCGGTCCTGCAGCAACTCTTTGATCTTTTTGGGTCCCTTGGTGTGAGCCGGCCAGAAACGGTCGCCGGACCGCCAGTTCCTCACGCGCAAAGGCCGCGCCAGCACCGAGCAATCCAGGCAATGCTCGCGGATTATACCCCGTAAGCGTAGGGAGCAGAATAGTTTCCAGCGCAATACCAGCCTCAGGAATGACAACTCTACCAGGTACGGGAAGCAGGTACTCATAGTTCTGTCCCCCTTCGGGAATCCTGTCCCCTATCCAGGTTTCATTCCCTTTTCGGGATGCTCTCCAGCCGCCAGGTAAAGCCGCCGCAGCCGCTTTTCCGTCTGTAACTGCAAGAATCTCTTCCACATGCTTGAACTCGAGGTTTAATCCCATGGATTCGCACACCCCACGCACCAGCCGCCGCCGTAAAGCGAGAGGAAGTTCCAGCGAGGTAGAGCTCAAAGTAACGCCAGCCCCGTGCTCGCCATGAGAAACCGTGCTCACTCGCGGGAGCGTCACAGTCAGCAACCCTTGCCAATACTCCTCTTCGGCTCGCGCGATCTCAGCAGTCTCCGCCAGCGCTTCGCGGACTGACGGATTCAAAGTGCGCTCGAGGCGAGGAAGAATTCCGTGCCTCACGCGATTGCGCGCAAAGCGAAGATCGCGATTGCTGCCATCCTCGCGCCACGGCTGATTGAGCGATCCCAAATACGCTTCAAGATCCTTGCGACGCGTACCGAGCAGAGGGCGAACGATCGAGAGGGGCCGGTCTTCCTGAAGCCCGATGCCCGAAGCCCGACGACCAGGATAGATTCCCGCCAGCCCCCGCGTTCCCGCTCCGCGCACTAGTCGAAGCAAGACCGTCTCTGCCTGATCATCAAGAGTGTGCCCGGTGGCGATGCGATCGACGGACTTCTTTTCGAGAAGATGATCAAAGAATTCGTAGCGGAGTCTGCGCGCAGCGGCTTCGATACTCAAATGTTTCTCGGCGGCATAGGCCTTAACGTCGCCGCTCCCGTGGTGGAACTCCAATTTCAGCCGCTTGGCCACCTCCGCGACAAACTCTTCGTCCGCATCAGACTCCGCGCCGCGCAAGCCGATGGTTGAAGTGCGCGACCGACAGCACGATCCCAAGCTCTTTGCGCAGGTCGATTAGCATCAGCCGCAACAGGCGCGACCGAGTCGGCTCCCCCAGAGACAGCCACGGCCGACGCGGTCTCCCGCATGCAGCAGTTCATGCTTCCGGATGAAGCCGATACGCGCTTGGTGCAACGTCTGGCACGCGACCATACTAACGCGCAAAGTTCGCATCTTGTACACTCCCACCGGGAACTGCCATGTCGATGCCTGCATTCGTTCCACTCGCTTTCCAGCGCCTTTCAACCGTAGACCAAGACACGCGAGCCACTGCTTTTTAGGAAGCGATGCGCAGCCGGCGCACGGTTCGCGACTTCTCGCCCGAGCCGGTGCCGTTCGCGCTGATCGAATCGGCAATCCGCACCGCCGCATTGGCTCCATCGGGCGCCAATCGGCAACCGTGGCATTTCGTCGTGGTTGCAAACGCCGGTATTAAGCGCCGCATCCGCGAAGCAGCGGAGGAAGAAGAGCGCGCCTTCTACGAACATCGCGCACCGGACGAGTGGCTCGAGGCGCTTGCCCCACTGGGCACCGACTGGCACAAGCCGTTTCTGGAAGTCGCGCCGTATCTGATCGTCGTGTTTCGCGAGGACTACGGACTTGCAGAGAACGAAGCCGGGAGAAGAAATCAAAGAAAAAAATTATTATGTGATGGAGTCGGTAGGCATTGCCTGCGGATTCTTGCTAGCGGCTTTGCATCTGGCGGGTCTGGCCACGTTGACACACACTCCGAGTCCGATGGGATTTCTCAGCCAGATTCTGAATCGTCCAAAAAATGAAAAGCCGTATTTGCTGATTCCCGTTGGGTTTCCTGCGGAAGGAACGAAAGTGCCGAATATCAAGAAGAAAGAATTGGAGAGAAGTGATGGATTTGGTTGCGTAAGCATTTCTTCGCGCTCTTGGCGTCTTTGCGGTTTCGATGTTTTCTTCCTCGTCGCTTCGCGACATCGGTGGCGGACGAGCGTCAGCCCCACACAGTCTAGTGTGGTCGCGCATTCATCAATTCGTTCACGTCCGCATAGGGTACGGCGCCTTCGAGCATTTCATAGGTCCCCGCGGATTTCAGTTCTTCGGCGATGCGGCGAACGAGGCCAAGCGTAGCCCGCATCGGACCTGAACCCAGCGAGACCCGCGCCACGCCCAGCTTCTCCAACTCAGGCACTGACGGAAAACCCGGCCCGGCCAGAATGTTCAGTGGACATTTCACGTCCATGCGCGAGGCGCTCGATGATTTTGGCATCACTCAAGCCAGGAGCAAACACGCACTCCGCCCCCGCATCACGAAAGCCACCAGCCGCCGCACGGCTTCGTCGTATCGCTTCTCCTCGGCGCCAACTTTCAAAAGGAACACATCGGTGCGTGCATTTAGCACCAGCAAGACTCCGGTTTTGAGCGCAGCTTCCCGCACGGCATGAATTTTCTCGACCTGAAGAGAAAGATCGACCAGCGGATTCACCGGATCGCCGGTGGAGTCTTCGAGATTCATGCCCACGCGCTCCTGCCTCGATGACTTCACGCGCCGTTCGCGCCGCATCTTCAGGACGGCTACCGTAGCCGGACTCCACATCCGCCGTCACCGGGACCTTCACTGCACGAGCAATCCGCGTCACGCGTGCCAGCATCTCGTCACGAGCAATCTTCTGCCCGTCGGGATATCCCAGCGAGAATGCGATTCCAGCGCTGGTAGTCGCGATCGCACCGAAGCCCGCATCTTCGAAAATGCGCGCGCCGGCCACGTCCCATGCATTAGGTAAGACGAGAATCTTCGGGCCTTGATGCATCGCACGGAAGACGAGAGCGTTCGATTTTTGAGACTGGATGTCGGGCATGGAACCTCGCTGCGCGGCACTTAGCAACTAGCACTTGGCATTTGGCCCTTGTACCGTCCCGTCAGGACTGAAAAAACTTCTTGGAACCGGTGAGAGCGAGGGGGCTAAATGCTAAGTGCCAAGTGCTAAGTGCTTCTTTTCATTCGCGCCATAAACTTCCCCACGCTCACGACAGCACGCCCGACGGTGCCTCGTCCGATTTCCTGCGTGTCGTCATGAGCCGTGACTCGGACAGTGTAGAACTTGCCGTCGAACGATTGCAGCGCCGCTTCGACGCGGATGCGAGCCCCGATCCCGCTGGCGGCGCGATGTTCAATATTGATCGCGGTCCCCACGGTGATCTCGTCTCCCTCGCAAAACGGTTGGAGCGCATGAAACGCCGCCGTCTCCATCAGGCGAATCATGTCAGGCGTCGAATACACCGGAGGCAGTTCGGGAAAACGCGAGGCCAACGTATGTTTGAACTCTACGGTTTCTTCCACGCTCGCCTTCACGCCGGTGGGCACAGCTTTCATCATGTCCTCGCAAGAACGAAAGAGCCCATAATTTTAGCGGATCGTGGGCAACCAGGACTCTCACGAGTTCCCCGCCTGCAGAAACGCTTCCACCTTTTGCGGATCCATTCTCTGTTCGCGCATCCGCTTCTGCGCTTTGCTCCATTCCCCCGGCTCCATCGACGCTTTCAGCTTTATTGCGTCGGATCGCGCCGGCTTGTCTCCCACCATCGCGGCTCGCAGATACCACAGCAGGGCTTCCACGCGGTCGACTTTGCCCGCTTCTCCCGTTTCGTGCATTTCTCCAAGCATGCGCGCCGCGATGGCGTGGTTTGCCTGGGCGGCTTGCGTCAGATACTTGACTGCTTCGCTCGGATTCTTGTCGATACCTAATCCGGAGCGATACAGATATCCCATACAAGCCTGGCCACCCGGAGAATTCTGTTTGGCCGCCGCCTCGCACCACTTTCGCCCCTCGGCGTAATCCTTGGCGACTCCGTGGCCTTCGATGAGCAGCGACGCCAGCTTTACTTGCGCTTCCGGATCGCCGCGTTCGCAGGCTTTGCGGTACCAGCGAATCGATTCCGCGTCGTTCTGCTTGACCTGACCGCCCTCGGCATACATCTCGGCAATCATCCTGAGCCCGGCGTTGGTGGTCGCAGCAGGAAGTTCGTTGTCCATGCGCGCAACGGCGTCAATCGCATTCTTCGCTCCCGCCTCTTTTCCCAGCGTGAACCACGCGTAAGCCGCGACATCGCTCACATCAAGCCCATCCCCGTTGTAGTAAGCCGCTCCCAGGTTGAACATGGCTTGGCCGTTGCCTTGGCGCGCCGCCTCGCGGTACCACGCGACCGCCTGTTCCTTACTCTTCTCGACGCCGCTTCCAGTGCGGTACATCACTCCTATTTCGTTTTCTGCGTTTGCGTCTCCTTGATCAGCAGCCTTGTGATACCACTTCAACGCCAGATCGAAATTCTGAGCCACACCATTCCCGTCGGCATAGGCTTGTCCCAACGCGGCTTGGGCTTTGGGGTCGCCGGAGGTGGCAAGGTCCATGATGCGTGTAACTTCAGCCTTCGAATGTTTGGCATGATTGTCGGGTTCGCCCTGAGCGAATGCCGGGCTGAGCAGAAGCAACAGGACTAGGGAACGGAGAACGGACATAGCGAGGGGAGTATATCTCCCGAGGTTTTACAAATAAAGAAAGCCGCGGAATCCGCCCGCGGCTGTTTTTAAATCGGCAATCGAAAATCGCAGATCGACAAGGTTCTAGGCCGCCTTCACCAACCGGCGCTGCTCAATCCCATCCAACGCTTTCCATAGCGCCTTAGCCGCATTTTCCGCCGCCTGCAGCGCTTTTTCCTCGGACGCGGGATTCGCCACGACTCGCTTGGCCAACTGCTGCTTCCATGTTCGCGAGTGGTAAACGTCCGCCGTAGTGTGCAGGGTGAAGTAGCCGCAGGTCTTGTCGTTGGCGCCGTACATTTCTTTCAGTCCGCGAGCTTTTTCTTTCGCCACGCGCGGCACCTGCGATTCGTAGGCGTAAAACGCTGCCAGGCATTCTTCGGCCGATCCCTGGTCGGCGGTGCGATGGAAGAAGTCCGTGAGCTGCCGGACTTCCTTCACGGGTTCGTGCATCCACATCTCGCGGCTTGCGCCCATGCCTTCGACGAAATCCAACCATAATTCGGAGTGCGAGCGCCCCGACTCTCCATAAACATCGTCTCCGCCTTTTTCATCGAGCATGTTGGCGAGAACCGCGCGGCGCAACTCACCTTCGTCCAGACGGATGCCGAATTCCGCAAGGTATGTCGGAAAAGCTTCCACGTGATGGTAGTAGTCCTTCGCATACTCGCGAAGATCTTCCTGGGTTAGCTCGCCTGCGCTCCAAGCCTTGTAAAACGGATGGCAGAGCAGGTCATATTTTGCGATGCGGCGATCGAGTTCCTCGAAAAATTGCTGACTAGTCATGGTGCTCACTCCCCTTGAGTCGTTGGTCGTTCGTCGTTAGTCTTGGGCCAAACACCGATACACATTTCAATTTAAGAGCCCCCAATATACACGCTCGAAAAGCAGTCAGGCTGTGACAAACGTCCGCCAAGTTCAGCCATCACAGACGATCCCCCTGATCTTTCAGCAAGATAGAAATCTGTTGATTTATGCGCTTCCGGTCGTCCCTATCGCGATCTTGCCTGTGGATTCTTCTCTCTACTGCGGCGTTCGCACAGACGCGCATTATTGCGATCTCTCCGACCAGCGGATCAGAGGGTTCGCGGGTTGAGATTTCGGGAACGAATCTGGAAAGCGCGACTTCGGTGTTATTCGGAAAATCCGCCGCGACCTTCAAAGTGATTTCTGCCGAGAAGGTGATCGCCATCGTTCCGCGCTGGGTTGCTGAGGATCGCATCACTGTCGTCACTCCACACGGGCAATCGACATCACCGATCGCGTTTCTTGTGCGCAACGACGCGCGCGTCCCCGACGATGTGGGATGGCAGGGCGGCTACGTGAATGTCGTTCCTCCGCCGTGGCCCTTTCATTCCGTGTTGCTATGGGGGATTGCGATTGCCGACACTCGCGTAGCGGGTTATGAATCCGCAAGAGTTGAGATTGCTTCCGTCCGCTTGTCTTGCCGCGTCGATGGCAAGGACATCACTCTGAACGATGATAGCGGAAGCTTGCGCGGCGGCCTGTATCTCCGGCATCCGTGGTTCGCGCGTGGCAACTTTCATGACGCGATGCCCTTTGCCTACCACTCAAACCACGACATTGTTATCCTTCATGTCGGCGAGCGAACGGACCGCGTGTGGCACTTCTGGCCACCGTCGCCGCGTCCTATAATCCCGCCGGGCAAGTTCGAAGGGTGCACGGTGAGAGTGCGCGCCCGCATTTCACCCGGGGCGCTGCTGCAGGTGGGCATGGACTATTGGCGCGACTCGAAGGTTCCCTGGGCGGGCTCAGACGGCAACAATCACGAAGCCGGCGCCAGCAACTGGTATCTGCCTTCATCCGAGTGGCAGGAAGCAAGCTTCACCGACATCGGTGGGCCATTTAAGTAGCACCGGCGTCCCGCCGACCACCGCTTCTTCTCAACGACCTCTGCGCCCCTTTGCGCCCTCTGCGGTCAAAGGCTTTTGTCCTCGCGACGAAGAGGAACCCGCAATTGGTTGCTAGAATAGCTCTAGTGGGGTTCCCGGCAACCATGCAGTTCACCGAACAATTCGACGTAGTCGTGGTCGGCGCCGGACACGCCGGATGCGAGGCCGCCATGGCCTCCGCCCGCATGGGACTGAAGACCGCGCTCTATACGCTGAATCTCGACCTTATCGCGCAAATGTCCTGCAATCCCGCGATCGGCGGCATCGCCAAGGGGCACCTGGTCCGCGAAGTCGATGCTCTCGGCGGCATCATGGGAGAAGTCACCGACGCGGTCGGCATCCAGTTTCGCCTGCTCAACACTTCGCGCGGCCCCGCCGTCTGGTCTCCTCGCGCCCAATGCGACAAGCAGGCCTATCGCATCAAGATGCGCGAGGTGCTGGAGTCAGAGCCGAATCTCAAAATCAAGCAAGCCGAAGTCGCGGAGTTAATTCTGCAGTCGTCGGTCGTCGGTCGTCAGTCGACAGCGAAAACCGACGAACAGTCTGATTTTGCTGAAGACCGACGACTTGCGACTGACGACTGCATAGGCATTCGCCTGCGCGACGGCCGCACGGTCGGCGCCTCCGCCGTCATCATCACGACAGGCACTTTCCTCAACGGCCTGATCCACTGCGGAGAACAACAATATCCCGCGGGACGATCCGGCGAGCCGCCTGCCGTGCTGCTCGGCGAAGCCCTTAAGAAACTCGGTCTGCGCGGATGCCGCCTGAAGACTGGTACGCCTCCTCGGCTCGATGGACGCTCCATCGACTGGTCCCGCTTCCAGGAGCAGCCCGGCGATATCGATCCCACGCCCTTCAGCTTCCGCACCCGCCGTGTCACGAATCATGACAAACAGGTGCCATGCTATATCGCGTTCACTACCGAAGAAACTCACCGCGTGATTCGCGAGAATGTCCATCGCTCGCCAATGTATAGCGGGCAGATTCAGTCGATCGGACCACGCTATTGCCCGTCGATCGAAGACAAAATTGTCAAGTTTCCTGACAAGACGACGCACCAGCTTTTCCTCGAGCCTGAGGGCCTGAACACGCACGAGGTCTACGTCAACGGCATGAGTACGTCGTTGCCGATTGATGTGCAGCTCGCGATCTTGAAGTCGATTCCCGGGCTCGAAAACGCCGACATGTTGCGTCCCGGCTACGCCATCGAATACGACTCGATCGATCCGACGGAACTGGAGCGCACGCTCGAGACCAAGAAGATTGCGGGGCTCTTTCTCGCGGGACAAATCAACGGCACCAGCGGCTACGAAGAGGCCGCGTGCCAGGGGCTGATGGCGGGGATCAATGCCGCACTCAAGGTGAAGAACCAGCCGCCGCTCATCCTTGACCGCACCGAGGCCTACACCGCTATCCTGATCGACGACCTCATTTCGAAGGGCACTAATGAGCCCTACCGCATGTTCACTTCGCGCGCCGAGTTCCGCCTGCATCTGCGCATCGACAACGCCGATCGCCGCCTCACTCCCCACGGCCGCCGAGTTGGATTAATCAACGACGCCGCGTGGTCGGATTTTCAAGCGAAGCAAGCGCGCCTGGAGACGATGAAGACGACGCTCGAGAAAACCAAGCTGACGGCAGCGCTGCTGGAGCGATTCTCCGATTGCCATCCCGAGCGAAGTGAGGCGCAGCCGAACGAAGTCGAAGGACCTTGCGTTCCCGCCGTTGATCTCACCTCAGCTCTGGGCCAACCGTTGGCGCAGTTACTCAAGCGTCCGGAAGTAACCATTGAACAACTCGCCGAAATCTTGCGCGAGCTCGACCCGAAGTTTTTTGCTACCGAAGAAATCCGTGAAAATCCGCGCGAATCCGTGGCCGCTCTTTCTGCTTCGATACGCAACGACTTGAAATCGGTAGAAACGGAAATCAAGTACGCGGGCTATCTCAGCCAGCAACAGCGGGCTATTGATCGCCTGAAGAAGTCAGAGCAGCGCAATATTCCCGACTGGTTCGACTACAAGTCGGTGAGCGGCCTATCGCGCGAAATGCAGGAGAAGTTGCTGAAGATCCGCCCGCGCACTCTGGGTCACGCCTCCCGCATTCCCGGAGTAACTCCCGCGGCAGTCTCGCTGGTAAACGTCTATATCGAAATCCAGGCCAAGCGTCGCGACCAGGCCAGCGCAGCTTTAAGATAGATGTCCGAAAATGGCCAGCCATTTCCCCGCGATTGTTTTATGGTGGTTCCAGCATCGTGCAACTCGATTCCACAACTTGTTCTCGCGCCCGCCTGGCGCGCGATCCGCGCTTCGACGGACGCTTCTTCGTCGCCGTCGCGACCACGGGCGTTTATTGCCGCCCCATCTGCCCGGTGCGCTCGCCGAAAGAAAAGAATGTGCGCTACTACCCGAGTGCGGCAGCGGCGGCCGAGGCTGGATTCCGCCCCTGCCTGCGTTGCCGGCCCGAATGTTCTCCGGGAACCCCGGCATGGCTTGGAACTTCCGCCACGGTCTCACGCGCGTTGCGACTGATCAGTGAAAGCGCACTCGAAGACGGCAGCATTGATTCGCTGGCCGCCCGCGTCGGGATCGGCTCGCGTCACTTGCGCCGACTGTTCCTGCAACACCTCGGCGCAACGCCGATCGCCATTGCGCAAACGCGCCGTCTGCACTTCGCGAAAAAACTGATCGACGAGACTGCGCTCCCGATGAACGAAGTCGCGCTCGCCTCGGGTTTCGGCAGCGTGCGCCGTTTCAATGCGACATTTCAGAAGACCTACGGGCGCACGCCTACCCACATCCGCAACCTCGCCCGTCGCGCGCCTGCCGAGGAAAAGGACGAATATCGCTTTCTCCTTCGTTTTCGCCCGCCTTTCGATTGGAAGGGCCTTCTGGAATTTCTCGCTCCCCGCGCGATACCGGGCGTGGAGGTGATAGAGCACGAGAGTTATCGCCGAAGCCTCCAGTTTGATGGCCACGCGGGCTGGTTGCAAGCAACTCTCGACAATGGAGCTGTCGCTCTGCGCATCCACTTTCCCGACCCGCGCGCGCTGGTTCTAATCGTCGAACGCGCGCGGCGCATGTTTGATCTGGCCGCCGAGCCACAGGAAATTACGCGCCACCTTCGCCGCGATCCGCTGCTCGCGCGACCAATTGCCGCTCGCCCTGGCCTCCGCGTACCCGGCGCATGGGACGGATTCGAACTCGCGATCCGCGCCATTCTCGGCCAACAGGTCACGGTTCGCGGAGCCACAACGCTGGCGGGAAGGCTGGTCCGGGAGTTCGGTACACCCGGCACCGGCAATCATGGAGTGACGCACATCTTTCCCAGTGCAGCAAAACTCGCTGATGCCGACGTTGCCCGCATCGGATTGCCCCGCGCACGGGCCAACACCATTCGTTCTCTGGCACGCGCGGTCGCAGAGCACGAAATCAGCTTCGACGGAGTTGCGGATGTAGAAGAATGGAAGCGACACTTCCTCTCCATTCCCGGCATCGGCGATTGGACCGCGCAATACGTCGCGATGCGTGCACTGGGGGAGCCAGACGCCTTCCCTGCCGCCGATCTCGGACTGCTGCATGCAACGGACCTGCACAACCCGCGCGAACTGGAAGCGCGCTCAAAAGCATGGCGGCCTTGGCGCGCCTACGCCGCTATGTATCTCTGGCAAAGCAGAGTTGATAGGGGGACGGGCGTCCCCGTTCATCAAGCCCCAAATGGGCGGCAGACACTAGCCCTGCATGTAAGCGCCGAGATACCGCCCATCAAACGACAAAGTCCGCTTCAGCGGACGGCACCGTGAGGCACGAATCATGACCAGCTACACCCAAATGGATAGCCCGATCGGCCAGCTGCTTCTCGCGGCCGACGAAACCGGATTGCGCCGCATCGAATTCATGTCCAGCAAACGTGCTCACCCTCCAGAATCCGATTGGCGCGAAGACGCCCGCCCGCTGACGGAGGTTATCCGTCAACTGCGTGCTTATTTCGCGGGCAAGCTGGAAGCCTTCGATCTCCCCCTCGCTCCCGAGGGCACCGATTTTCAGCAGAAGGTCTGGCGACGGCTTTGCGATATCCCCTTCGGAGAGACGATTTCTTACGGCCAACTCGCCCAACGGATCGGCAACCCTAATGCCTCGCGTGCCGTGGGCCTCGCCAATGGTTCTAACCCTATCCCCATCATCATCCCCTGTCACCGCGTCATTGGCAGCAATGGCAAACTCACCGGGTACGGCGGAGGCCTCCCCATCAAAGAAAAGCTGCTTGCCCTGGAGCGCCGCCAACTGACGCTGCTATAAAGCCGTTCTTGGCGTCCTTTGCGACCTTTGCGGTGAAGGCCTTTTTGCGGTTACCATAGAGCGACCGTCTGGTCCCCCGCATCGCACATATATGAAGATTATTTTCACGACCCTCGCACTGCTGCTGCTGGCCACGTTTGCACTAGCTCAGAACGACACATCATCTCTGAAGCCTCCTAAGGGAGCGCAGGTCGCGATCGTAGTCTTTGAGGATCTACAATGTCCCGACTGCCGCCGCGCGGCCCCGCTGGTTGCCGAGGCTGGACGCACCTACAAGATTCCCGTCGTTCGCCACGACTACCCGCTACCGATGCACAACTGGTCGTTCGACGCCGCGGTGATTGCGCGCTATTTCGATTCCCACTCCAAGCAGTTGGGCGTCGAATATCGCGACTACATCTTCCAGCACCAGCCGGAAATCACTCCTCCGACGCTGCGAGCGTTTTCCGAGAAGTTTGCCACCGATCACAAAATCGACTTACCCTTCGTGGTTGATCCGCAAGGTAAGTTTGCCGATGAAGTGCGCGCCGACCGCGATGTAGGCCAACGCCTCGGCCTTGAACACACACCCACGATCTACGTTGTCAGCAATAAGACGCAGGGCAAACCCTTTGTGGAAGTGGTCGACCGCACGCAGTTATATCAGTTGATCGACGCGATGATGAACGAGTAGCGCCGGCGTCCCGACAGCAAAGGCTGCTTATCGAGTGAGCGGCCAGGGACAAAAAGAGGCCGCAAAGAACGTCATTGCGACCCAGCCCGCCACGATAAGGGTTTGCGTCTGAATCTCACTTTTTGTCAGCTCCGGTTTTCTTCAGGATATCGAGCGCGAACTCTCGAATCCAGTTCACTGCCACCCCGTATCCCGCCTGCTCCAGCGCCGCGTATGCCCCATCTTTCACCATGCTGCGATTGTTGGCGGGCTTCCAGGTGCTGGCAATGACTCCGGCGGCGAACGTACCCGCATAAACCGGGATCTGTGGCCGCAGTTCTTGTTCCGTGCTGTTATAAGTCACAAAATTGCGGACGATCGCATGACGGGTGCGAGGCCAGAACCCCGTACAGCGGCAAACGTCGTAGCGCGGCTCGTAGCCCATCGCTGCGTTTCCGGCCGCGATCAGCGTGTTGCCAATGGCAAACTGTCCGAAATGGGATGCAAACCGCTGCCCGTATCCACCAATTCCTCCACCCCACTCGTAAGGAATTCCCCGCGCCTGATCGACTCCCGCGGCAAAGGCCCGGGCAAAATACGCGCCGGCATTGAAGTAAGTCTGGCGCAGATACGTCTCGCGCCGCTCGCGCAGCGTTAGCGGTGAAAGTTTGATCTGATGCGGAACATAAGGACCGATCAGCCAGACAATCGGCAAATCTTTCATCCTGCCGGGAAAGTCTTTGACCTGTCCGGGGAAGTCCTTCACCTTGTCCATCACGGTCGGATGCTCGTCTGGCTGAGTAGGCGGCGCCTGTTGAGGGTCTTGCGCGGAAATTTCTTCCGATGAAGCCAGATTCATGAACACTGCAGAAGGGGCGGCCGGAAGGTCTTTCCGACTCGCGGCGTCTTGTGCCAGGCAACCTGCCGCCGTTAACAGAACTATCCCACACACGCGAAGCAAAGGGGGCAAAATGGACGTCCTCCCAAGAACCATACCACAGGGTTTCGGTGCGGAGGCGTCTGCCCCCAGGATGCGGGAATCACTTGCCGATTTACTGTCTGATTCGGTGGCGCACGGAAAGGTTTCCGCACAACACGTCTTCGCCAAAATTAAAATCTCTTGACCCTGACGCAACGTCAAACCGTACAACCTCGATCAGGAGAAGCCGCATGAGCCCGACTTACCAGCCTCATGAATTTGCCCGGCGAGCCGGTGTCACGATCCGTGCCCTGCACCACTACGACCAGCTCGAGTTGCTGAAGCCCAGCGGACGCACGCGTGCCGGTTACCGCCTCTACACCGATCGCGACCTCGTCCGCCTGGAACAAATCGTGGCGCTGAAGTTCATCGGATTTCCCCTAAACCAGATCCGGGACCTTCTCAATCGCAGAGACGCTGACCTTGCCTCGACTCTGCGGCAGCAGCGCCAGATCATCGCCGAAAAGCGCAATCATCTCGACCGCGCGATTCGTGCAATCGAACGGGCCGAGCAGATTGTGGCCTCAGGCGAGAAACACGATTGGGAATCGTTCCGGAAAATTATCGAGGTGATTCAAATGCAAACCCGCAAAGACTGGATGCAGAAGTATTACAGCGAAGAACAACTTGCGAACCTCAAGAGCCGCTGGTCGCCCGAAGTGCAGGCGCAGGCTGATAAAGACTGGAAAGAACTGATTAAAGATGTCGAAGCCGCGATTGCACAGAAGGAAGATCCCGCCGGTGAAGTCGGCGAGCAACTCGCCGTCCGGCGCAGAACTTTGCTGCTGCAATTTACCGGAGGTGATCCCGGCATTGCCCAAGGCCTGAAAAATCTATTCGCGGATCAATCCAACTGGCCGAAGGATTTCAAAAAGCCCTACGGAGAAGACGTCGAAGACTTCCTGAACCAGGCCACGAAAGCCTGCGGAGGGCTGTGCCTGTAGCTCTAAACAATCTTGTCATTCCGAGGAGCGAAGCGACGAGGAATCTGCAGTTCGATGAACCATCACGACAATGGATGTCCCGCCCTGTCGCGCCTCTGGCGACAGGGTGGATTTTCAATCGACAATCAACAATCGAAAATCGACAATCATTTTCCTATCCCCTCTCGAACGCGTGCTTCTTCTCGAGTTCGGCCAGCGCCGCTTGCATGTCGCCTTCAATCTTTTCCCTCTGCGCCATCAATGCCTGGTTCGCCCGCGCATAGCGTCGTTCCAGGGTAAACAGCCCCTCTTTTGCCATGGCATTCGCGATCTCAATAATGTGATCGGTCGTCGTCTCTACAAAGAGCGCTTCCGTCGGATCTCCCAACCACGCATCGCCGCCCGCCACCTTCGTCTGCCAGTACACCTTGCGTGCAATAAGCGACCGCATCTCGTCGTCACTGGCCTTGCCGAACATCCACTTGCTGCGCTTGAAGTCATAGTGACGGCTGGAAAAATTCACCGGCACAAGCTTCCCTGACTTCACAAATTCCACCTGGCGCTTGTCGACTTCTTTGCGCAGCGCGTTGATCACGGGGCCTTCAAGGTCCTTGGCCTCGAGCGACGGCACGACCTCTTTCAGCGTTGCTGACAGGTTCACTGCCACCGGCGCGTGCAATCCAGCGCCATTTTCCAGGCGGATGTCGGTATGAAGCACCCAGAAATCTGATCCCGAAGTCGAGCGGTGAAAAGGCCACTTCAGTTCGAACGACAGCGGCAACCCACCCAGGGTCACGTAAATTTTCTTTTCCCCAGTTCCATTTTCAGCAGTCATGGCAATTTGATCCCCACGATAGAAGATGACCGAGTATTGTATTCATCCTCCCACTGAAAGGTCCAAATCCGCAAATGGCAGGAGGAAATACGCGGTCAAGGACCATGCATTCCCACCTATGAACTACCGTGATGCTTGATCAAGAGGGTTCCAGTCAACAATCGAAAATCGACAATCGTAAATTTGGGATTTTCGGCAACTCACTCCAACCAGTGACCCCAATCACCGCAAAAATTCCGAATCATGCGACGATGAGCCAGACGGCGAGGTGTGCCATGAACGACAGTGTCTTTTTTGCGACCTTCGATCCTCTTTACGTCAACGCGCCGGATGCATGCAGCCTCTGCATCGCCCAGCCCCCAATCTTCGATTATGAATACGCCCTCGAGCAGGAGAGTGGCGAAAGACAATACATCAAAGGATTTTGTTGCGCCCGCTGTGCCGCCGAGCTGTTGAAAAAATTAGCCAACAACGAAGCCCGGGAATGGGCCGAGGAAGAAGCTCTGCTGCAAGCCGAGGACCTTGACGTCACCGACTTCCAGAAGCGCCGCCTGGCCACGTTCGGCAACGTGAAGTAGGAAGGTAGTGTGGCGCGGACGCCCCCGTCCGCGAAAACTTGCCAGGAAACAAGAGCTAAGAACTCCAGGGGAAAACTCGCTCATGAGACGAAAGCAGTTTCTTCTCAACCCAAGATCTGTCTAGCCATCAGAAACGTCCCCGCATGAGCTTCAGCCGTCAACGCAATCGGCTCCGAATATCCGCCGCCTAACGTGATCACCAGCGGCGCTCGCACCGCCGACATCACCATCCGATCTCTCTCCCTCAGACCCGCATGAGTTAACTCGAGATGTCCCAATCGATCCGACTTCAACCCATCTACACCCGACTGGTAAAACACAATCTCTGCATTGAATTCCGCCACCCTGGGCAGCACCGACCCCAATACCTTCAGATACTCCTCGTCTCCGGTCCCGGCCGGCAGTTCTACATCAATCTTGCTGACCTGCTTGCGTAGGGGGAAATTGTTCTTGCAATGCACCGATAATGTCAGCACTTCGGGATCGTTCTGAAAGATGTGCGCGGTCCCGTCGCCCTGGTGCACATCGAGATCAATCACCGCCGCCCGCCTGATCTTGCCTTCCGAACGCAACCATTCGATCGCTACCGCAATATCGTTGAAGACGCAAAATCCCGAACCCTCGGCGGCGAATGCATGATGCGTGCCGCCTGCAAGAGTCCCGCCCCATCCTGTCTTCAGCGCCTCGGAGGTAGCAGATAATGTCCCGCCAACGGACGCGAGAGTACGTTCCACTAATCCTTCCGACCAGGGAAAGCCAATCTTCCGCATCGCCGCCGGCGACAGAGTTCCGCTCAAGAACGCCTCGACATAGTCATGATCGTGCACCAGCTGGATCGTAGTGCGCTCTGCCAAGGGCGCGACTTCCAGCCCGAACTCCGACGCGAGCAACTCTCGCAACATCCGATATTTTTCAATGGGAAACTTATGCCCGGCCGGCAAGGGGAGCGTGTAGGTATCGGTGTAAAACAGACGGCGAGACATGAGGAAGATCGTAACAAAGTAGCACCGGCCTCCTCGGCGGCCTGTCCCGTCCGCCACCAAACCTCAGGCCATTCCATCCCACACGCCTCAATCCTGCAGTCCCAATCTACGAAATCATCCCAAAACTCCCAAGCCTTCGTCCCACTCATTAACGACTCTGATTCGTAACTTCCGCGCGACCTCTGCCGTTGTATTCTGGCGGCGGAGGCAGGCATGGGGAAAGTCCTGTTAGAAATCTGTTGCGGCTCAATCGATGATGCGATTCAGGCAGACGTCGGCGGCGCCGACCGGGTCGAACTGTGCTCGGCCCTTTTTCTGGGTGGACTGACGCCGTCACTGGGGACGCTACAGGAAGCCAAGCGCCGGGTGAAGATTCCCGTCATCATGATGGTGCGCCCGCGCGGTGGCGGCTTCTGTTACACCGAGGCCGAAATGGCAACGATGGAGCGCGACGTCGAAGCGGCAGTGGCGAACTGCGCCGATGGCGTTGTTTTCGGCATTCTCGATCCAGACGGGAAAATCGATATCGACCGATCGACGCGTTTGCGCAAGTTGATCGGCGCGCACCAAGCCGTGTTTCATCGGGCCTTCGATGTCACTCCCGACCCCTTCGCCGCTCTTGAGCAGTTGATTGACATGGGCATCACGCGGGTGTTGACGAGCGGACAAAAGAATTCCGTTCCGGAAGGCATCGACCTCATCAAGCGCCTGATCGAGCGCGCGGGCGATCGCATCGAAGTGCTGCCCGGTGGAGGCATTGCGCCTTACAACATCAAAGAAGTAGTCGAGCGCACGGGTTGCCGGCAAGTCCACCTGACGGCCTGGGGAGCGGTCATCGATTCGTCCACGCAAGCCAATCGCTCGGTGACGTTTGGAGGCGCGCTGTATCCACCGGAAGACCGTTACGAGATGACCGATGCGGGATTAGTTAAGAAGTTAGCGGGAGTACTCGATCAGTAAACGGGTGGGATAGTCCAGCGATTTTCATCATCCCGGCGCGGGTCCTTCTGCCTCTGGGCGACGTTCGGTGGGAAATAAAGGCAAAATCAAAAGCTCTTCCCCGCAAAGGACGCGGAGGAAATCCTTGATGGCAGATTTAGATACAGCACGGATGCAAGCCGTCGCTGAGCAATTGATGGCCGGCAGCAACGTGCCACCGGGCGAGGAGAAGCTAAAAGTCGAACGGGTAGGGAAGAAGCGATTCCGCATGGCGCGCTTCGAAATGAATGGACGCGAGTACCAGGCCATCGAGCAGAATCCCGAAAAGCCGAGCGCTTGGGGAAAACTCGCTCGTCAGGGACATAAGGTCGTGCAATTCCGCGATGTCGCCAGCAACAAGTATGTCGCCGTGGCCGTGGACGGAAAAATAAAAAAATACGGTCGGTAGTCAGTACCAATTACCGAGAAAGACCCTTGTCGCTTCGCGAGAAAACCTGCCAAGCGATTCGTTGAGTTTGTTCATAAGTGGCGCCTTTCTCAATTCGATTGGTTGGTGGCCCAGAAGCCGCTTTGTGCCCGTTGGGCTTCACGCTGTGCGGTCGATAGCTCGTTGTACTTGTAGTCGAACTGATAGTCCTGACCCTGCTTGCGCTGCGCTAAGCCGGCCCGCACGAGTTCGAGGCCAACATCGCGCACCCCGGTTTTAGGATCGTCGGCGAGCAGGCGACCGTACATCTCGCGGTTTTCGTTGAAGCTGCCAAGGCGCACCCGGGCGCCTTTGCCCTGCACCATCTTGGCGACGAAGTCCCGAGCCGGGGCGGCCATGCGCCCTTCCGATGGAGCGACACCGATGAGGTGGACAACGTAGGTGCCGCGTCCGTAGTCGAAAAGCACGGTGTCGGCAGATTTCACTTCAGTCACTTTGCCGTAGAGCGAGTCTCCGGCGAAGACGTACAGACGGGCCGTTACGAATGCCATGCAAGCCACAAACGCTGCGATGGCCCACTTGTTTTTCATGGGACTATCCTTGGGACGTGGAGTTTTCAGTCTGGGCCGGCCAACAGCGGGTGATCAGAGATGTTGGCTAAGCGCTCTTTCCTGAGAACGTTGCGAAAATCACAGGTCAACGGAATGCACCGTAGTGGCCAAACTTGCGAGGTGGCGACGATGTTGATCCGCTGGGTTGGAATCAGTTAGTTGCGACGGTACGGTGGTTGCTCTGGTGGTGCGCGGACGGCGGCGCTAACCGATCGGTTAATGAGGGACCATTCAATCGGATAGGTGGAGTGAAGCAAAGCCTTTAACCGGACGCGGAGCGCTAAGAAAGTCAAAAGCCTTTAACCGCAGAGGCGCGGAGAACGGCAGCGGAGGCAACAAGAAAATCCTTACCGCAAAGGACGCGAAGCGCGCTAAGAAAATCAAAAGCTTTGAACCGCCCTTCGACTTCGCTCAGGCTCGGGGCCGCGCGATGCGGGGGTTGTTTGACTTGGGATGGGCGCGCCCCTACCATGTTCGCACCGTGGGGACGCCACCTCGATGATCGGCCAGACCATTTCGCATTACCGCATCGTTGAAAAACTCGGTGGCGGCGGAATGGGTGTCGTCTACAAAGCCGAAGACATCAAGCTGCATCGCTTCGTCGCTCTGAAATTCCTGCCGGACGAAGTGGCTCAGAATCCGCAAGCCTTAAGCCGCTTTGAGCGCGAAGCGCAGGCCGCTTCCGCATTGAACCATCCCAACATCTGCACCATCTATGAGATCGACGATCAGACCGGCCAGGCGTTCATCGCCATGGAGTATCTCGAAGGCGCCACGCTGAAGCATGTGATGGCGGGGCGTCCCTTGGAGCTTGAGCAACTGCTATCGCTGGGGATTGAGATCGCCGACGCGCTTGATGCGGCGCACAGCGAAGGCATCGTGCATCGCGATATCAAGCCGGCCAACATTTTTGTCACCAAGCGGGGGCACGCCAAGATTCTCGATTTCGGACTTGCGAAAGTTGTGCAGACGGCACGCGGCGAGACCGAAGCCGGCAACTCGCTCGCGACCATGGATGAGCAGCACCTGACCAGCCCGGGGACAACCCTGGGCACGGTGGCTTACATGTCGCCGGAACAGGCCAAAGGCAAAGACCTGGACCCGCGCAGCGATTTATTTTCGTTTGGCGCAGTGCTTTACGAGATGGCGACCGGCACGTTGCCGTTCCGCGGCGACACTTCTGCGATGATCTTCAATGCAATTCTGGAGAAGGCGCCGACTTCGCCGGTGCGATTGCATCCCGATATTCCTCCTGAGCTGGAGCGGATTATTAATCGCGCTCTCGAGAAAGATCGTGACCTGCGCTACCAGCATGCTTCGGAGATGCGGGCCGAGTTGCAGCGGCTGAAGCGGGACACGGAATCGGGGCGGAGAGTGGTGGAGCAGGAAGCGCCCGCTTCATCCAGTTCCTCACCAGTTGCTAGCAGCGCGAAAGTCGCGGCAGCATCGCAAGTGTCAGGACCGCGGACACTGGCGTCCGTGCCACATGAGTCCGCAGCAAACTCACCCGTTGGAGAGAAAAAGTCGGCGGTCCCTACGTGGGTCTTCGCGCTCGCGGGAATTCTTTTAGTAGCCGGAATCGGCGGCTGGCTCTGGCGTTCGCACTCGGCAAAGACTTTGACCGAGAAGGATTCCATTCTCTTAGCCGACTTCGTAAACACCACCGGCGATCCCGTGTTCGATGGGACCTTAAAGCAGGCGCTGGCGGTTCAACTCGAGCAATCTCCTTACTTGAATATTGTTCCCGATCAAACCATTCGCAAGGCGCTGCAGTTCATGGGACGCCCCGCCGACGAGCGCGTCACCGGTACCGTGGCTCGCGAGATTTGCGAGCGCGAAAACATCAAGGCCATGCTGAGCGGCTCGATTGCCACGCTGGGCAGCCAGTACGTCGTCGCGCTCGATGCCACCAACTGCGCCACAGGAGATTCTCTGGCGCGCGAGCAGGTAACCGCGGCGACCAAAGAGGCCGTGCTCCCGGCGGTGGGCAAAGCCGCGTCGAGTCTGCGTGGCAAGCTGGGCGAGTCTCTGGCCTCGATTCAGAAGTTCGATACGCCGGTGACCGAAGCTACGACGTCATCGCTGGAGGCCTTGAAGGCTTACGCCGCGGCCGACGAGATGCGCAACAGCGGCGGCGAGGCCGAGTCCATTCCTCTGTTCAAGCGCGCCGTGGAACTTGATCCTAACTTCGCCATGGCGTACGCGCGGCTGTCGGCGATTTATTTCAACCTGGGAGAAGAAGACCAGGCGGTCGCCGCGGCGCAGAAAGCCTTCGATCTGCGGGAGAGAGTCAGCGAGAAAGAGCGCTTCTACGTCGCCGATCACTTCTATACCACCAACGGCGATATCGAAAAAGACAAGGAAAACCTTCAGGCAGCGATTAAAGCCTACCCCAACGACTCGAGTGCGTTTGGAAACCTCGCGTTGATCTATAACCTGTACTTCGGTGATTTTGAGAAGGCCATTCCGCTGGCGCAGGAATGTGCGCGGCTCGATCCACACGCTCCTTTCGGATTCTTCCATGCAGCCGTCGGTTACATGGCCCTGAATCGCTTTGAGGAATCGCGCTCGACGATTCAGCGGGCGGTCGATGCGAAGGCCGACAATTTGTTCGTCCACGACCTGCTTTTCCAGTTGGCTTTCGTGAACAATGACAGCGCCGTGATGCAAAATCAGTTGCAGTGGGCGCACGGCAAGCCCAGTGAATATCTGCTTCTCAACGATGAGAGCGGTATTGCTGCAGGCCGGGGAGAGATGCAGAAGGGCACGGAACTCATCCAGCGTTCCGTGCAAGTAACCGACCGATTGGGTTTCAAAGAGACTTCTGCCGACACGAAAGCCAATTGGGCGCTATCGCAGGCGGAAGTCGGCAACGCCGCGCAGGCGCGCGAGTTGGCACAGGCAAGTATGGCTTCGTCAAGCGGCCGCACCAACCTGGGACCGGTCGCTTTGGCATTGGCCATGGCAGGAGATGTCAGCCGCGCCCAGTCCATCGCCGATGATCTTGGCCGCCGCTTTCCCAGCGACACCATCTTGCAGCAGGTGACCATCCCCATCGTTCGTGCCCAGATCGCGATGGACCGCAAAGCTCCCGAGAAAGCGATCACTGCGCTCCAGACAGCGATCCCCTATGAGTTGGGGATCGCCCAGGGACTCGGTCCGCTCTACGTGCGCGGTCTGGCATATCTACAGGAGAAGCGCGGCGCGGAAGCGGCTGCGGAATTTCAAAAGTTGGTCGATCATCGCGGCGTCGCTCCCCTCACCCCCGAACATTCCCTGGCGAGGCTCGGCCTGGGACGCGCTTACGTCTTGACCGGCGACACGACGAAAGCCAAAGCGGCGTATCAGGATTTCTTCGCGCTCTGGAAAGATGCCGACCCGGAAACTCCGCTCCTGAAAGAAGCGAAGGGTGAGTATTTGAAGATGCCTTGAAGTACCCAGTACCCAGTACCCAGTGCCGAGTAAAACCCAGTACCGAGTCAAACCCAAAACTCGACGCCGCTTTTGCGATACTGTAGGCGTGAAAACCGAAACCTTAACCGGCCGTCACGTTCGTCTCGAACCTCTTGATCCGCGACATATAGATGGTTTAGTCGCCGCGTCCGCGGGAGATCCATCGCTTTACCATTGGAGCCCTGTGCCGCAGAGCTCGTACCGACGCGACAGAAATATGCGAATACCGCGATCGCTTGGCGCGAGGCAGGTACCGCAGTGCCATTTGCGATCGTGCGAATCAACGACGGCGTCGTCATCGGCTCAACGCGGTTTTTCAATATCGAGCGTTGGGACTGGCCCGCGGGACACGCGGAGCACGGACGCCGCGAGATGGAAGGCTGCGAGATCGGATACACCTGGCTCTCGCCCGCGGCGGTGCGCACGTCCGCCAACACCGAATCGAAGTTTCTGATGTTGCAGCACGCCTTCGAAACCTGGCAAGTCCTGCGAGTCTGTCTCCACACCGATGTCAGAAATACGCGATCGCGAGCGGCCATCGAGCGCATTGGAGGGAAACTGGAGGGCATCTTGCGCGCGCATCGCATGGCGGCCGATTTCATCCCCCGCGACTCCGCGCGTTATTCCATCATTGCCGCGGAGTGGCCCGAGGTAAAACGACGTCTGACGGAGCGATTGCAGTAGGAATCGCGCTATAAAATGAAAACCGCTGCGGGCGCCGAGGACGCGGGGTCTTGATTACAAGAACCTCTGCGTCCCCAGCGTCCCCGGCGGTTTTGGTTGGTTCCCAAAATCAACCCCAACAGCCACATTCCCGTGCCCTTTGGTGATGGTCTTTGGTGATGTTTCCCGAGGGTTAGCGGGTTGGTAACGTCATGAGCAGAACAGGCAGAGGAAAGGACTGTTCCATCCATGGCGAAATCCGCATCAAAACTGACGATTCTTTATTGCGAAGGCGAAGCTGACGGAATGGACGCACAGGCGGCCTCGATTCAAAAGGCCGGCCACAACGTGAAGACCGCCGTAGGCCGCAAGGGCGCCATGGACGCGCTCAAGAGCGGCTCGTATGACCTCGTAATCCTGGGCGGAACCATGACCCGCGACGATCGCCATCATCTGCCCTACATGGTGAAGAAGTCGCATCAGGGAACCAAGGTACTCGTCATGCACACCGATGGTGGACGCCATCCTTATGTCGATTCCAATCTCGACACCGGCAGCGACATCGACCACCTGCTCGAAAAGATTGCGACAGGATTCGTAAGAGAAACAGTACCCAGTACCTAGTACCGAGTACCGAGTACCGAGACAGAACAGGGGCGGCTTCGCCGCCCTTTTTCATACATAGCCCGAAGCCGATTTGCTTTGCTGAAAGTTGACGGCTGAGAGCTGTCAGTCTGCTTTTGGTTGCCTCAGTTATGACGGTATAGACTTGCGTTGATCTCTTCCCGCAAATTGAATAATGGGGAATCTGCGAGGTAATCCAGCAGGTTACGGCAGTTCGATTACTCTGAGAAGAGAATGCGCGGAACTTTTCCTCGAGTAGACGTGTTTTGACAGAGTGGGTCGGAGAAAAAGAATGAAGACATCCAAACTCTTGCTAAGTGGATTTTTGGCGACGGTACTTGCGCTGACGATCGCGCCGCAGAAAACGGCGGCGCAAGACGAGCCGCCACAACAGGATCAGGGGCCGCAACAGGATCCTCCCGGACGCATCGCGCGTATGAACTATTCGGAAGGCTCCGTTTCGTTTCAACCCGGCGGCGAAGGCGACTGGCTGCAGGCAGTGTCGAACCGTCCTTTGACCACCGGCGACAATCTATGGGCTGACAAGGATTCGCGTGATGAGCTGCACATCGGCTCGACCGTGCTGAGAATGGGTCCGGAAACCAGCCTGACGTTTCTCGATCTCGATGACCGCGCCACGCAACTGCGTCTGGCGCAAGGATCTCTGATGCTGCGCGTGCGTCATCTGGATGACGACGATCACTTCGAAATCGACACGCCGAACCTGGCGTTCACCGTGCGGCGTCCGGGCGAATACCGCATTGATGTCAACGAGGCGGGGGACACCACGCAGGTCACCGTTTGGAAAGGCCAGGGCGAAGCTGCCGGCGGCGGTGCGAACTACACCGTGCTCGGCGGACAGCAATCCCGTTTCAGCGGCATCGACCAGATCGATCACGAGATCAACCAGATTCCCGGAGACGATGATTTCGATCGCTGGGCCTTTGATCGCGACCGTCATGAAGATGCTTCGGTTACCCCAAACTACATTTCGTCGGAAATGACTGGATACGAAGATCTCGACGACTACGGCCGCTGGAACTACGTTGCGGGTTATGGCAATGTGTGGCAACCCACCGGCGTTGCCGTGGGATGGGCGCCTTATCGTAACGGCCACTGGGCCTTCATCGCCCCGTGGGGATGGACGTGGGTGGAAGATGAACCGTGGGGCTTCGCTCCGTTCCACTACGGACGCTGGGCGTACGCAGGAGCGGGATGGTGCTGGGTGCCGGGACCGGTGTATGTGCGACCTGTCTACGCCCCGGCATTGGTCGCATGGGTTGGCGGAGTGAGTATCGCAGTGGGTGGCGGCGGTCCGGCCGTGGGATGGTTCCCGCTGGCTCCCGGAGAAGTGTTTGTCCCGGGATATCGCGTGAGCCGCACCTACGTGAACCAGGTGAACATCACCAACACGACGGTGAACGTCACGCGCATCACGAACGTCTACAACAACGTGAACGTCACGCACGTGACGTACGTCAACCAGCACGTGGGCAACGCAGTGACCGTGGTCTCGCACGATACGTTCGTGAATGCGCGCCCAGTGAACCGCGGCATCGTGCAGGTCAACGAACGGCAATTGCAGGAGGCACAGGTTACGCACGAAGTTCCAGTACAACCAGTGCGGCAAAGCGTGCTGGGCGCGGGAGCAGTGGCGCGGGTGCGGCCCCCGGCTGCAGTAGAACGGCGGCAAGTAGTAGCGGAGCGGCCGCCAGCGCCTCCGCGGCAGTCGTTCGATCAACGGCAGACAAGCATGCCGCACAACAACGAAATGCAGAACACGCGTCCGGCGGAAACCGTGACCCGTCCAGCAGAACCTGGACGCCCATCAGAGCCGCCGCAGGCCAATCGTCCGACGGAGCCGGCGCGTACGCAAGAGCCCGCTCAGCCCAGCCGTCCGCTGGAGCAATCACAGCCTGCGCGAAATATTCCGCGTCCGCCGCAAGGCAACAGCCAGCAGGAAACGACGCGCACCGAACAACAGCGACCCAACAACAACATGTCACGGCCGCAGGAGCCGAGCCAGAACGAGCGTCCACAGCAGCCCCGCAACAGCAGCCGCAACAGCAGCAGTGGTCGCATCCCTTGGCCAAGCCCATGCCTCCGCAGCGTGAGATGAGCCAGCAACAACAGCAGCAGGAAGAGCAGAAGTATCACAACTGGCAGCAACAACAGCAGACACGTTCGGTGCCGTCTCCGCATGAGGCGCCGAAATCGTCGCCGCCGAAGGAAGCTCCGAAAGGACAGCGGCCTCACTAAGCTGGAAATAGAGTTCTTCACGAGCGGCCTGCGGGCCGCTCTTTTTTGTTCTTTAACTCCTGCGTTTTGCTTTGGTTATCTGTAAGTTATTGACGACAGGCCTGAGGTCATTCCGTGGTGGCCGCGAATTCGAGATTTGATCGGCACGTAGAATGCCCTTCCCGGGGGCTTTAAGGCCCCTACGGCGCGTCCGCAGAGCTTGAATGGATCTGAAGGGCCGGGTAAATTCGCAAGAGGCCCCTGAGGAGTTGCTTGAATTGACTAATAGCTTTTAGTGATAATGACCTTGTTTTCCCGTTTTGGGATCCGGGGCGCGAGCCGAGGGCACAACGAACGGGTGGCGCGAGCAACTGACTCAGCGGGTTATGTCTCAATCAAAGGGGGACGCGGCTTACCCGAAACTTTCAGAGCAAACACCGCTCCAATGGAGTAGCAAATTGCGCATAAGAGTGGCGCCGTGAAGAGGATCTCGTACCAGCATTCGGTGGCACTGCAATTCGGAGTCGTTCCAAACAGGTTGTCGAAGGCGTAAGTCCAGCGGTTGAGGTGAGAGTCCCACATCGGGCTCCAGTTGCCAGCGAGTTCTCGAAATCCAACCAGAAACCAAAACAGCCAGGGAACCCATATCCACATGGCGGCTTCAGGTTCAGCAATTTTGCGAGTGACGAAGAAGCCAACAAGGAGCGAGATCACTGTGAAGCCCGGCATCAGCGGTTCAAGACGAGTTCCGTAAAGCAGTTGACCCAGAAATGCTTCCGGTATAAAGCCCAACACCATGCACGCCAGGACCGCCAGCGCGCTGTGGACTAAGATGTCGATAATACGGCGAAACATCGAGCCAGTTTACTTCAGTAGCGGGAGGAACAGCTTTCCTAGGCGGACCTTACCGCCACGGGGTCCCTCAATCCTGCCGCGCTCGGGATGACAGATTGTTTTAGACAGAGGGTTGGGAAAATTCGTCTTTCACCGGCTCTTGGAACAAATACCAGACGATCATGACACGGAGCATAACTCCGATGCCGCCGAAGACCAGAGCTTTGGGTTGGAATCCGATGACGGCACTCGACACTGTCGGAACCAGCATGACGACTCCGTAGATCGCGATCAGGATTGCCGCCCACCGCGCCCAGTTGTTCAGGCGCAGCATGCCGTAGGCGATCGCAGCGGAGATCACCGCCGTGAGCAGGAACATGTATGGGCCGGCGAGTTCGAGGCCTCCAAGCAACGGTGCGCCGAGAGACATCGAGGCCGTGCCTGGACTGACGATCATGAGCACGCCGATCACGCCGAGATATGCGGCGACGGCAAAGAACAGAATCGAAATCGCGGTCACTCCCCGGGGACGCTCCACGTCAAAAGCATAAGCCACGGATCACGCGGATTCTTACGGATCAATCTTTTTCTTTTTATTTGATCCGTGGGAATCTGCGTAAATCCGTGGCCACGAGTTAAGCTAGATCGAAGAGTAAAACCTCAGCGTCAGAAGCGCCCTTGATCGTCAAGTTCTGCTCGTCGCTGATGGCAGCGCCGTCGCCTTGGTCGAGCTTCTTGCCGTTCAATTCGACCGCGCCTTTGGCAACCTGCAACCAGGCGTGGCGGGATTTCCCCAAGTCGTGCGTGACTTCTTCTCCTGGCTTGAGCAGCGAGACGTAAAGTTTGGCGTCCTGATTAATGGTGACCGATCCGTCTTTGCCGTCGGGCCCGGCGATCAGGCGCAGCTTGCCGCGCTTCTCGCTTTCGGGGAATGCTTTCTGTTCATAGCTCGGTTCGTGTCCCTGCTGGTCGGGCATGATCCATATCTGCAGCAAATGAACTTTCTCGGTGTCGGACGCGTTCATCTCGCTGTGTCGGATGCCGCGTCCAGCGCTCATGCGCTGGCCGTCGCCGGGACGAATGACCGATCCCGTGCCCAGGCTGTCTTTATGTTCCAGCGCGCCTTCAAGGACGTAGGTGATGATTTCCATGTCGCGATGCGGATGCGCGGGGAATCCCTCGCCAGGCGCGACCCAGTCTTCATTGATGACGCGCAGGGAGCGGAATCCCATGTTCTTGGGGTCGTAATACGAGTCAAAGGAGAAGCTGTGGCGGGTGTTGAGCCATCCGAAATTGCCTCCACCACGCTCGTTGCTGCGGCGAATGTTGATCATAAGGGATAATCCTCGTTATAACGATTATTTAGATGTGGCCGGAGGGAAAAGGATTCAGGGCGGGGATTTTCAATTTCCGACTGCCAATTGCCAATTCAGAATCGCGCGAAAGGGGGTTTCAATCGGCAATTGAAAATTGGCAATTGGAAATCAATCTGGGTTATTTCTTTTCGGACGATGGCTTCTTTTTGGGCTTGTCGTCTTTGGACTTGCTCTCTGAGGACTTGCCTTCAGACTTGGGTTTCTCGTCTGACTTGCTTTCCGGCTTCGAGTCGCCATTCGTCGCCGTCGTGTGCGGCGTGTGCGAAGTGTTCTTGCCGTAGTCGGTGACGTACCATCCTGAGCCTTTGAACTGCACGGCGGGGGCGGAGATTACTTGCTCGACCGGGCCTCCGCAGTCGGGACACTTCTTCACGTGCGGATCGGAAAACTTCTGGATGCGCTCAAAACGGTGATGGCACTTCTTGCACTCGTACTCGTAAAGTGGCATGGATTCTCTGTATCAACCCCAGCAAACGGTCTCGTTTGATTCTAGGTTTCACGGCGCGTCCCGTCAATTTGCGGCGATGGTAGACTCGCGGCATGAAAACGGATTCCGCGCTCGCGCCGGGGCTCTACCTGGTGGGGACTCCGATAGGGAATCTCGAAGACATCACGCTACGCGCGGTGCGGGTGCTAAAAGAAGCCGACCTGATCGCCTGCGAAGACACGCGGCAGACACAGAAGCTGCTGAACCACTACGGCATTGTCACTAAGACGACCAGCTATCACGAACACAACGAGATGGAGCGCGCGCCGGAGCTGGTGAAAGAGTTGGAAGCGGGCGCCCGGATCGCGCTGGTGACCGATGCGGGCATGCCGGGGATTTCCGACCCTGGGTTCCGCCTGATCTCGCTGGCGATCCTGCACAAGGTTCCCGTAGTGCCGATTCCGGGAGCGTCGGCATTCCTGTGTGCGCTGGTAGCGAGTGGGTTGCCGACAGATTCATTCCGCTTCAACGGATTTCTCCCGGCGAAGCGGGGACAAAGACGGCAGATGCTTGAGAGCGTCAAAGACTCCGCGCGGACGCAGGTGTTTTATGAAGCTCCGCACAGAATCGTCGAGGCGGTGGAAGACGTGGCCGAGATTCTGGGCGCGGAGAGGCACATTGTGATTGCGCGCGAAGTGACCAAAATTCACGAAGAGTTCTTGAGAGGGCTGGCCGGAGAGGTTTTGGCGACATTGAAGGCTCGCGGAGATGTCAAAGGCGAGATCACCTTGTTGGTCGCCAAAGCCGAGAGCCAAAAGCCCAGGGCCGATACGGTGAACCTGCGCCAGCGCATGGAGCAGATGATGACGTCCGAGAATCTAGACGAGAAGGCCGCGCTGAAGCGCGTCGCGAAAGAGATGGGAGTTTCAAAGAGCGAGGCGTATCGCGAGTGGCAAAGAAATAAGTGAACCAGGGCCAAAACCCCCGCCCTGTCGCAAAGAACGCGACAAGGACGGGGCACCCTCGGTGTGTTTATTTTGGGGTTAATTCCTTCTTTACCGCTTCACTGACCACTTTCCCGTCCACTCTCATCCCCGCTGCGGCGAATCTTGCCATGGCATTTTTCATGACTGTGCCCATGTCTTTCATCGTGGGTGAGCCCATTTCGGCGATGGTGGCTTTCACTCCTGCGACGATCTCTGCTTCGCCGGCGGCTTGCGGCAGGTAAGACTCGATCAGGGTGATCTCTGCGGCTTCTTTGTCGGCCATTTCCTTGCGGCCGCCTTTGAGGAATTGCTCGATCGATTCTTTGCGCTGCTTGATTAGCGTAGTCAGGATCTGCTGCGATTCCTTGTCGTCGAGCGGAGCCATCTTCTCCACTTCGCGATGCTTAAGCGCAGTCTTGACCATGCGCAAGGTCGAGAGGCGCTGCTCGTCGCGGGCCTTCATGGCTTCGGTGATGTGCTTCTGGATATGGTCGATGAGGCTCATGCTGGGATTATAACGACCGCCGCTTTCTAGGGGATCGTCAGCACAACTTTCCCGAAATTCTTACGCTCGAGCAGAAGCCGGTACGCCTCTTCAGCTTTCTCCAAAGGAAGTGTGGCACCAATGACAGGATGCAGGTGTCCAGCAGCGGTCCAGCTTTGCAATTGCTTCCAGGCGGACTGCATCAGTTCGCGATGCTGCGAGAGATAGGTCAGCCAGAGGCCGTGCACGCTTGCGCCTTTCGCGTAGAGGATGCGCGGGTCGAAATTGGCCGGCTCTCCGGTGGCGGCGCCGTAAACGATGACGCGTCCGAAGTCGCGCAGGCAGTGAACGCTCTTCGCGACATGCGGGCCTCCGAGCATCTCGAAGACGGCGTCGACGCCTTCTCCGTGCGTCAGCTCTTTGATGGTTTCTTCGTAGTCGCGCTCTTTGTAGTTGATGCCGTGCTGCAGGCCGAGGGCTTTCACGCGCGTCAGCTTGTCTTCCGAAGATGAAGTTCCATACATCTCAATGCCGAGCAGTTTGCCGATCTGCACGGCGGCCGTGCCGACGCCACCAGCGACGGCGTGGATCAGAACGCGCGGAGTGGGACCGGCAGATTTTTCGAGCAATCCGGCTTTCCAATAGGCGAAGTAGGCGGTGAAATAATTGACGGGGAAAGCGGCGCCCTCTTCGGCACTCCAGCCATCGGGCACGGGCCAGAGCAACTCAGTGCGCGCGGCAACTTTTTCGGCGAACGCGGCCAACTGCGTGTATCCCATGACGCGCTTGCCGGGGCTTTGCTGTGTTCCCGCAGAACTCGCGGCCCGCGATCAGCGGAGGCTTCGGGGTTCCGGGATAGCCTCCGGTGGCGCTCATGAGGTCCGCAAAATTGATGCCTCCGACCTGGACCGCGACCAGTTCCTGTCCGGGACCGGGCGCGGGTTCGGGCATGTCGCGCACCTCAAGAACCTCGGGCCCGCCTAAGCGACTGATGACAAGGGCTTTCATAAGAGCAGTGTAAACGAACGTTTGACTTCCGGACGCAAAGCCGGTTACCTGTGCAGGCGGATGCCGTCCTTTATGCGATTGTTAGCCGGAGTTCGCGGTATATACTGCGACTGATAGTTTTTGCTTGGTCCGGCTCTGCCCGGGCGGGCGGAGTTTTTTATTTTGTTCCTTGATAGCTCTGTTTCTTAGATCACTGGCTGCCGACATCTCGGCAAGGGGCGGTCAGTGCGGAACTCAACGCGCCTTGGCCCGGCTGGGTTCCGGGGAGGTCCATTCGTGGACGTTTTCTTGATCCGCTTTTTATTTGTTCTTTTTGTTGCCTTTACTTGCTTCAAGATTCAACCTTTCGGGCTCCCTTCCAACCTTGATGCGGGTGTGGGAGTCTTTATCGGCGTCGCGATTGTCGTATTCGAATGGCGGTTGCACCTGGTCAGCCTGAAGCGGCTGATTGGGGCGGCCATTGGCAGTGTGCTGGGCATTATCGGCGCTTATCTTTTTGCGCTAGTGATTCGCAACAGCATTCCAGCGGGACCTACACAAAGCTTTCTGCAGATTATGGTGATGCTGCTGATGGCTTACGTGGGCCTGGCGGTGGGCGCGAACAAAGGTGACCTGCTGAACCTGGCGGCGCTGGGCGGCATCTTCGGCGGCGAAAAACAGTCGAAGAAAAGCTACAAGATTCTCGACACCAGCGTCATTATCGACGGCCGGATCGCCGATATCGCCGAGACCGGCTTCCTCGACGGAATTATCGTCACTCCGCAGTTTGTTTTGCGCGAACTGCAACTGGTGGCCGATTCCGCCGACTCCTTAAAACGCAACCGCGGACGCCGCGGCCTCGACATCCTGCAACGGCTGCAGAAAGTCGCGTCGTTGCAAATCCAAATTGTCGAGGACGACTTTCCCACTGTCCGCGAAGTGGATTTGAAACTGATTGAGTTGGCCAAGCTCTACGAAGGCAAGATCATCACCAACGACTTCAACCTGAACAAGGTGGCGCAGTTGCAGGGAGTCGAGGTGTTGAACATCAACGAGCTGGCTAATTCATTGAAACCGATCGTATTGCCCGGCGAAATCATGAAAGTATTTATTCTGAAAGAAGGCAAAGAGTACAACCAGGGCGTGGCGTATCTCGACGACGGAACTATGGTTGTTGTCGATAACGCGCGCAAGATGATCGGCAAGACCATCGACATCTCGGTGACATCGGTGCTGCAAACTACGGCCGGAAAGATGATTTTCGGCAAGTGGGATGAGCGGGCGATGCCGCGCAGCGAATCGAGGCCCGCCGTGAATGTAGTGACGACGACAACGACTCCGGTTCCGACACCGGAGTTAAAGAAACCGCCGTCGGTGATGGCGGAGCGACCGGTCGAATAATTTTTTTTCGTTATCAGCAAGGCGGGAGCGATCCCGCCTTTTTTATTGTCCGTCAGTGATGGAAGTGAAGTCGATAGTATGGCCGTGGAGCGATCCGACGACGGTGACACGTTCGCCAGCGAGGCGATTCAACTTCACGACGTCGCCTTGCAAGACGTAGATTTTGTCGCCATCGACCAACACGTATTTGGCTCCCTTGGTGACGCAGATGCGAGTGCAGTCGGCCGGGCTGCGATCGGTGAGCTGATGCTTCGCCCTGCAATGATCGTCAGTGATGATTCCGGAAAAACTCTGCGCCGAATCTGAGGGATCGGACTGCGCGGCAGCGTACATCGTGCTGGCGCTGGCGAAGATGAGAGCCATGGCCAAAGCTGCGAGGATGGTTGTCGCGGTGCAGAAGGTGATGAGGCCGATCCACGAGAGTTTTTTCGTTCTCAAGGTTTCTCCTTGCCAAGATGCTCGTCGCAAATGGCGTGCCAAGCAGGCTCGCTGCGGGTGCATTACGGATAAACTGCTGCCGCCTCGAGACTTGCTTGAGATGCATGGGGGATCGCGGACGCCGTATGCGTTTTGGCGAAGGGAAGATTTTTCTGGAATGCGAGTACCGAGTACCGAGTACCGAGTACCGAGAGAAGCCTTCGCAGGCTTTGAGTTTTTGTTTTGGTTTTGCTCGGTACACGGTACTCGTTACTAATAACTGTTCTATACTGTTCGCCCGTTATGAAGGTTGTGGTCATTATTCCGGCGGCTGGACTGGGGACGCGAATGGCTCCCGTGCCCAGTGGTAAGAGCAAGAAGGCTCCTCCGTCGAAACAGTTCAGCGAACTGGGCGGAACTCCGATCCTCATGCACACGCTGCGCAAGTTTGCCGTGAGCGATGAAGTTTCTGAGATCTACATCGCGCTGCGGGAAAACGAGATCGCCGGATTTCGCGAGCGCCTGGAAAAAGAAGGGAAAGATATTCTGCGGAAGAAGGTTGATCTGGTAGTGGGAGGAGAACATCGGCAGCAATCCGTCGCTAACGCGCTGGCGGCGGTCACGGCTGCGGACGACGACATCGTTCTCGTGCATGACGCGGTGCGCCCGTTCGTTACGGAAGAGATCATCCAGGAAGTGATCGAAGGCGTGAAGAAACACGGAGCGGCGATTGCGGGTATGCCGGCCGTTGACACCGTGAAACAGGTGGAGCGCACTGCCGACGGCGCGCTGATTACGGCGACCATTCCGCGCGAGCGCGTGGTCATGGCGCAGACGCCGCAGGGATTTCGTTTTGATCTTTTAAAAAAAGCTTTCGACGAAGCGACGGCCGACGGATTCATGGGCACCGACGAAGCTTCATTGCTGGAACGCTCAGGACACGAAGTCGCGGTGGTGATGGGCTCGCCGAGAAATATCAAGATCACGACACCCGGTGACATGGAACTGGCGGGGTTCTTCCTGAAACGGCAAAGCTAGCCACGGATTTGTGCGGATTTTCACGGATAAATCTTTTTGACCAACGACTAAAGACCACCGACCAACGACCAAGATGAAACTTGAAACTCGCATCGGTTTTGGCTGGGATTCTCACGAATTCAAGCGCGGCATTCCCCTTCGGATTGGCGGCGTGGCGATTGAGCATCCTAAAGGGTTGGGCGGGCATTCGGATGGCGATGTTTTGCTACACGCCATCACCGACGCCTTGTTGGGAGCGATTGCAGGGCCGGATATTGGGTCATTGTTTCCTCCTTCTGATCCGCAGTGGAAGGGCGCGGATTCGGTGGTGTTTTTGCGCGAGGCCTTGAAGCGCGTGCGGGCAGCCGGGTACGGGGTCGCGAATATTGATTCGACCTTGATTCTGGCGGCACCGAAGATTGGTCCGCATGCGGCGGCGATTCGCGCGCGGGTAGCGGAGTTGTTGGGGATTCCGGGAGATGCCGTCGGGATCAAGGCCAAGACGCCTGAGGGTATGGGGACGGATAACGCCGCGATTGCACACGTTGCCGTGTTGCTCGAGAAGATTAAGAAGCCGGTGAAGAAGAAGCCGCGGTAGTGCGTCCCCTGAAGGGGCTTCGGGTTTCAAATCGATAATCGAAAATCGTAAATCGACAATCTTCTACAGTCCTTCAAACTCTCCCACAAGTTTCCCGTGGCGCGTTCTGGCCGCCTGGACCAAAGAGCGGAAGATTGCGCGCGAGGGTTCGTCGTCGTTGACTGAACGCTCAGGATGCCATTGCACCGCGAGAACAAAATGATCGGGAGATGTGCCTTCGATGGCTTCGACGACGCCGTCGTCCGGTGAGCGTGCGGCCACGCGCAGTCCGTCGCCAATGACATCGGCCGATTGGTGATGGCTCGAGTTCACCGAAATTTCCAGCGTGCCGCTGGCATCGGAGACGATTTCTCCGAGAATCGAGCTGGGATCGACATCGACTTTGTGGGCGAGCGGAACTTTTCTTCCGGCGGCGTGATTGATAGGGGATTCGATGTGTTGAATAAGCGTTCCCGAGCGGTAGACGTTGAGAATCTGCAGGCCGTAACAAATGCCCAGCACCGGCTTGCGCATGTTGTAAGCGTCTTGCAGCAGGAGTTCATCGACGGTGTCGCGCTTGGCGTCGGCGGGCGCGGTTTCCGGATCTCGCGGTGCGTCATATTTTGCGGGATCGACGTCAGCCTTACTGCCAGGAAGCAGCACAGCATCGCAGCGCTCGATCAGCTTCATAACTTCGGCGGGACTCTGGTCGAGAGGGATGCGCACCGGCTCTCCTCCAGCCATGGCGACGGCTTCTTCGTACTGAGGAAGCGCGCGCTCGGCGTACTCAGGGTCGCCGGAATGCGGCACCGGAATGGCGATGCGGGGAAGCATGGCGTTTGAATGATTCAATGACTCAATCTCTCATTGACTCAATCTTCTCGATTCCTGCCAACGTCTTGGCCTGGCGGTAGTTGCGAACTTCCATAAAGATCGACGATACCAGCACGATGGCGAAAACCGTGGCTGCGACTGGAGCGGCCACATCGCGATAAGCGACCTGCATGTTCGCGGTGCCTCCACGCAACTTGGCGCCGATTACAACGCCCACGATTCCCAGCAGCAGGCTGACGGCAAACGCTAGCAGTGTCAGCAGAAACGTCACCAGCAGCACCCGGAACGGGATCATGTACCAGCGCGGCTCGCGTTGGGCGGCTTTCGCGGTCGGACTCACCCTTCGATTGTATCGCCTACGCGCCGGCAGCGGCTTAGAGGCTGGGGTGCGCTAGAATAGCCGCATGTCTCAGGCTGCGCCACCGATTACGCGTCCCCCGGCGGAGGTTGTCCGCCAAAGCCCCGTCTCGCAGGCTCCGAATGGCATTTGTTATGCCGTGGCTGGCGAGATCACTATTGCCGAATCTGATCTGGAACGTATGGTGGCTGCCGTGCCTGATGCGGCCGCGGCCGCGCTGCGGCGAAAAGCTTATTATTTCGTCCCCCTCACGGTGAATCAGGGAGACGAGACGGTCATTGCCGATCGCTACGACGTCGCGCTCAGCGACAATGCGGTATGCCATCGCAATCTCGATCTGGGCGATTCGCAGTGCGTGTTCATCTCCACGCGCCTGATGGACGACAAGTTCTCAGTAGCCTTCGAGTTCTATATCAACGTGGGACATGCGGTTGTCGAGAAGGCCGGAGTGGCGCAGGCTTTCGCCGATCTGGTGTGGAAGCAGGTGGAAGCCGGAGCGCGCGGCGAGACCTCGCTCGATGCCTGGGAGTCGCGCAAACTGGCGGGCGACTCAGGGCCCGACACCGAAAAATACAAGAACGAATACTTCGCGGCGACTTTCGCTGACGCGATTTCGATCTATCTGCTGTCTTTGTTTATCGATGTGGATTACTACGATCTGCGCGAGCGCGATTATCCGCTGCTGGCTCCCAGCCAGATGGCGGAGCGGTTGAAGAAAGTGGCGGAGTTGTTTCCCGCGAATCCTGGATTTGAGTTTGCGATTTACTACAAGCGACGTCCAAACAATTAATTCATCGAGGGGCGAGGCAGGACGGCGGCAGCGCGCTTGAACATCGGATTCTCATCGATGAACAGCACGTTCTCGGTGGGACGGTTGGGCTGGTAGCGAACCACCACCGGCGAATCTTTTAAAGTCTCCACAAATCTGCGGCCAGTATCTTCATCGGGGCAGCGGCTGGCGAGACTGCCGGAGTAGTTGCGTCCGCCGACTTGATAGGTGTAGCCGACCTGCGCGGCATAGTAGCAATCCCGGCCGACCATCCAATGCACGTCGACGTGATCGACCTGTCCGCGGGTAGCGGGCCAGGTGCGGGCGATTCTTTTGTGCGAACGGTCCTTCATCAGCAAGACAAGGATCAGCGGCCAGAGAGCAACCGGGACCAGCGCGACCATGAGCAAATCGGCCAAGAACCGCTTCTCCTGCTGCATTCGCGGCGAAATGACTCCCTAACCATAGCACCAAAAGGCGGGGACCGGACTGCGTGAATTTCCCGATTTCATTACCAAAGATAGAGTATTTTGGCCTACAGGCATGTGGTTAGAGACACTAGGAAGGGACGTTTTCGAAGGCGCCTTCCTTCCGCAACTTGCTTGCCCGCATATAATTCTACGCGCCCATGGCACTCGTCTCAGGAAGCAAGCTTGGTCCTTACGAAATCCTCGCGCCGCTTGGCGCTGGCGGGATGGGCGAGGTCTATCGGGCACGCGATACACGCCTCGACCGAACGGTCGCCATCAAGATCCTTCCGGCTCATATGGCCGAGGATCCCGAAGCGAAAATCCGCCTGGATCGTGAAGCGCGAGCTATCTCTTCGCTGAATCACCCGAACATCTGCCATCTTTACGACGTCGGTTCGCAGGAGGGAACGAACTTCCTGGTGATGGAGTACTTGGAAGGTGAGACGCTGGCGGATCGTTTGCGCAAAGGTGCTTTGCCACTCGAGCAATTTTTCAAGATCGGGATCGAGATCTGCGAAGGATTGGAGAGCGCGCACCGCAACGGCGTTGTGCATCGCGATCTCAAGCCGGGCAACATCATGTTGACGAACACTCGGGCGAAGCTGATGGATTTCGGATTGGCGAAGCCGATGGTTTCGCCGGCAGCGGATGGTTCGGGATTGACCATGACGCTCAGTACGCCGGCAGTGAGTCAGCCATTGACCGCCCAAGGCACGGTGGTCGGAACTTTCCAGTACATGTCGCCGGAACAACTTGAGGGTAAGGAAGCGGACCGCCGTTCCGACATTTTCGCGCTGGGCGCGGTGCTGTTCGAAATGCTGACTGGGCAGCGGGCCTTTCCCGGGAAGAACGCGTTGAGCGTGGCCTCGGCCATTCTCGAGAAGGAGCCGCAATCTATCTCTACTTTCCGGCCGGCGACTCCCGCAGTGCTGGATGGCGCGATCAAGCGTGCGCTTGCCAAAGATCCAGAGGAGCGCTGGCAAACGCCGCGCGACCTAGCCCTGGAACTGAAATGGATTTCCAGCGAAGGTACGCAGACCTCGGCGCCGGTTCCCACGGAAAGCAAAGGGCGTGAAAAATGGGCTTGGGGAGTGGCCGCGGCAATCGCACTGCTGGCGGCGGTGCTGGCCATCGTACTCATGAAAGGATCGCCTAAGCCGTCTGTCGCCATGCGTCTAACAGCTGAGACGGGGGCGGATGCGAAGGCGTATCAAGGGCTCGGCATTTCCACGGTTCTTTCGCCCGATGATACTCGGCTGGCCTTCATTGCTACGGGCTCTGACGAAAAACGGCGGATCTATATTCGTCCACTGGATCAATTGCAGGCGGCGCCACTGGCGGGGACGGAAGATGCGGAGAGTCCTTTTTTCTCTCCCGACAGCCAGTGGCTCGGCTTTTTCGCTGGCGGTAAGCTGAAGAAGATCGCCGTTCAGGGAGGCACGGCCGTGACTCTGTGCGATGCCCCGAGCGGCCGCGGCGGGAGCTGGAGTGAAGACGGTACGATCGTCTTTGCGCCTGATTTGAGAAGCGGGCTGGCGCAGGTACCGTCAGGAGGAGGAACACCGCAGCCGCTGGTCGCACTCGACCGGACGGCGGGCGAAAGCACGCAACGCTGGCCCCAGTATCTCCCTGATGGGAGCGCGGTGCTATTTACGTCCAACACGCATGGCGGCAACTATGAGGATGCCAACATCGTCGTCGATTCGGTTTCTTCCGGGGAACGCAGAATCCTGGTGCGCGGCGGCTATTTCGGCCGCTATGTGCCCACCGGGCACATTCTCTACATGCACGATGGCACTCTTTTCGCAATCGCCTTCGATTCAAAGAAGTTGGAGGTGACGGGCTCGCCGGTGCCGCTGTTCGGCGGCATTGCCTCCGATCCTGGCGATGCGAGCGCACAATTCTCAACCGCGGAAAACGGGACCTTCGCCTATGTGCCGGGGGAGAGCCGCATTCAATTGGTTGCCATCTATTGGATGGACCGCGACGGCAAATTCACGCCACTCCGAGGAACCCCGGGGAACTATTTCACGCCCACCCTCTCTCCCGACGGGAAACATCTGGCGGTGGCGATCAGCGATGGCACGAAGTCCGATGTCTGGGTGTACGACCTGGCGCGCGACACCCTCGTCCGCCTCACGTTCAACGGAAACAATCTGGGTCCAATCTGGACACCTGACGGCCAGAGAATTACTTACCTCCATCTCGAAAAAGCTGGTGTGGGAGACATCTATTGGACTCGCGCGGACGGCGGCGGAACTCCGTTGCGCTTAACTGAGATGAACAGCATCGTATACCCCGATTCCTGGCATCCCAGCGGAAACTTGCTGGCGTTCGATAAGACCATGCCCGAGCTCCACGCGAGCACTTTTTTACTAGCCGTGGAAGGCAACCACAAACAAGGCTGGAAGCCGGGAGAGATCAAGCCGTTGTTGAGCAGTTCGTTCACCGAGTTCGATCCCGCCTTTTCCCCGGACGGCCACTGGTTGGCCTATGGCTCGAACGAATCGGGGAGCTTCGAAGTCTACGTGCGTCAGTTTCCCGGTCCGGGAGGCAAGTGGCAGGTATCGAGCGGCGGCGGAGCACGCTACCCCAAGTGGTCGCGCACCGGCAAGGAACTCTTTTATCGCACCACCGACAACCGGATCATGGTCGTGCCATACAGCATTTCCGGAGAATCACTCCTCCCAGGGAAGCCGGAGCTGTGGTCTCCCGGACAGTTCTCGCAACGGCTCGGAACCGCTAATTTTGATCTTGCCCCGGACGGCAAACGTTTCGTGGTGCTGAAGACGCCTCCCCCCAAGGAAGGCGAATCCGGTGGCACGTTCTCTTTGATCTTCGATTTCTTCGACGAACTACGGAGCAAAGCGCCGCAGAAGAAGTAGGCGAAGCTTGGTCCTTCCCGAGAACGTTCGTGTGTTTTAATGCAGGCGATGCCCGTCACCGTCCGATCGTTCGCGAAGATCAACCTCGGCCTGCACATTGGCGGGCTGCGTCCGGATAGTTTTCATGAGTTGCGCACGGTGTATCAGACGATTGCCCTGCATGATGTGATTCGGGTGCGGGTTGGGCGCGGGGACGGGATTGAGATCCTTTGCGAAGATCCGCGGGTTCCAACGGACTCCACGAACACTTGCTGGCGCATTGTCGAACGGGCCATGGAGGCGCTAGAGGTCAAAGGGCGAGTTGTCATTGAAATTGACAAGAAGCTTCCAGTCCAGGGCGGCTTGGGCGGGGCCTCCGGGAATGCCGTCACGACATTGCTCGCCTTTGAGCGGGCTGCGAAGAAGACGCTTTCGGGAACTGAGCGATTACGTATGGCCGCGGAAGTTGGGTCGGACCTGCCTTTGTTTCTAATCGGCGGGACGGTTCTCGGGATCGGACGTGGTGAGGATGTCTATCCTCTTCCTGATTTGCCCGCGACTACATGCGTGCTGGCGACTCCTGAGATCGGGGTATCGACTCCCAAAGCCTTCGCCGATTGGGACTTACTGCAGAGTAGCGCCGGCGTCTCGCCGGCCACGCAAACTGGAATGGGTAAGGGCGGCAGTCACCACACTAAATTGACGCCCTCTGCTCCCTCCGATAGAATGAATGAGTTCAGCCGTACAGTTTCTGCTTGGCTGAGCGGTATATCCGGTGTCCCTGGCAGTCGGAGCAGGGGCCGGGCCGAGACCCTGCTTCTCGACCTCGTCCGTACCGGGATTGAAAACGACTTCGAACGGGTCGTCTTTCCGCAATATCCCGAATTACGTGAGGTCAAGCGTGTGCTTGAGCGAGAAGGGGCGTTTTATGCCTCGCTATCAGGCTCCGGGTCGGCGATTTACGGGCTGTTTCGCTCCCGGACGGCGGCCATAAAGGCAGCAGCCAGACTGAAGGCCAGCGGAGTTCCGGCGGTGGCGACCACCACGCTGACGCGTCGGCAGTACCGGCAGAGAATTTTTGATTGTTGATTTTCGATTGTTGATTGAGAATTGCAGTGTCGGGTTGTTAATTCAACAATCGGTCAATCAAAAATCAACAATGGTCTACTGGGCCGTCGACTAATGGTAGGTCAAGTGCCTTTGGAGCACTTTGTCTAGGTTCGAATCCTAGCGGCCCAGCCAAGAAACCCAGCTGTCAGCTTTCAGCCGTCAGCTCTCAGTGAGAGCTTCTGGTGAAAGTACTGATGGCTGAAAGCTGACGGCTGAGAGCTACTATGGCAACTCTTGCAACAGCGACGGAGAAGAAGCCCCAGGTGAGCGCCGACGAAAAAACCGAGCGCAAGCCTCAGCGTAGCCGTGTAGACGATAAGTTCAAGATCTTCAGCGGCACTGCCAATCCTAAGCTGGCCGACGATGTCTGCGAGTTTCTCGGTCTGGTTCGCAACCAGGCGCTGGTGACGCGCTTCAAGGATGGCGAAGCGTACGTCCAGCTGCAGGAAAATGTTCGCGGCGCCGATGTCTTCGTGTTGCAGCCTACGTGCCGCCCCGTGGACGAGCACCTGATGGAGTTGCTGCTGATGATGGATGCGCTCAAGCGGGCCTCGGCCCGGCGCATCACCGCGGTTATTCCGTACTACGGGTATGGCAGGCAGGACCGCAAGGATAAGCCGCGTTCTCCGATTTCCGCCAAGCTGGTGGCCGATCTGCTGACTACGGCGGGGGCGGACCGGGCGCTACTGATTGATCCGCACGCGGCCCAGTTGCAGGGATTTTTCAATATTCCGGTCGACCCGCTGTTTGCGTCGCCGGTGCTGGTGGATCACTTCAAGAAGCTGAATCTGCCGAACCTGACGGTGGTTTCACCCGATGCCGGCGGTGTGGAGCGCGCACGCTTCTTCGCCAAGAAAATGGATTCGGCTCTGGCCATCGTCGACAAACGCCGCGTTGAAGCGAATGTCGCGGAAGTAATGCACGTCATTGGCGATGTGCAAGGCCGCACGTGCCTGATCATCGACGATTTGATCGATACGGCGGGCACGCTGGTGAAAACCGCCGCGGCGTTGATGGAAAACGGCTCCAGTGCCGTGTACGCCTGCTGCTCGCATCCGGTACTTTCGGGGCCGGCGGTTGAGAACATTGCGCAGTCTTGCATTCAACAAGTGGTGGTGACGGATACGATTCCGCTCACCGAAGAGGCGAAGAAGGAACCGAAAATCATGGTGCGCTCGGTCGCAGGACTGATTGGACGGGCCATTCAGTCGATCCATGAAGAGACTTCAGTCAGCAAGTTATTTTCGTAGACAGGAATCTAAATTATGGCAACGGCAACGGAAACGAATGTTTTGGAGGCGCAACCGCGCACTCCCGGAAATAAGAACGACGCGCGCCGCGTGCGCGCGGCAGGCAAAGTTCCCGCGGTGCTTTACGGAGCGGGCAAAGATGCGGCGGCGCTGGCTCTCGATCCCCGCCAGGTCTCGCGCATTCTGAATTCGAAGACGGGCTACAACACCATTTTCGATTTGACGCTCGATGGCGGAGAGCGCACCAAGGCCATGATCGTCGACTGGCAATACGAGCCCATCAAGGGATCGTTGCTGCACATCGATCTGAAGCGCATTGCCATGGATCAGCGCCTGAAGGTCGAAGTGCCGATCGTGCTGAAGGGCGAAGCGGCTGGCGTCAAACAGGAAGGCGGCATCCTCGAACAGCTTCTGCGCGAAGTCGAGATCGAATGTTTGCCGGGCGACATTCCAGATGGCATTGAAGTCGACGTCAGCGAGTTGACGTTCGGCAAGGTCATTCGCGTGTCCGATCTTCCGCACAGCGACAAGCTGAAGTTCCTCACCGACGAGAACCAGCCGGTGGCGCACGTAATCTCGATCAAGGAAGAAGTCGTGGCGACTCCGGAAGCAGCAGCGGCCGAAGCGGGCGCAACTCCTGCCGAGCCCGAGGTCATCAAGAAGGGCAAACAGGAAACCGAGGGCGAGGAAGCTGCCGAGGCTCCTGCGGAGAAGGGCGAGAAGAAAGAGAAGAAATAGTCGTTGGTCTTTGGTCGTTCGTCGTTGGTCAACGGCGGCCAGAGCTCTTGGCATCAAGCTAAGAGCTAAAGGCTAATTGCTAAGAGCTAGCAAGGCGTGAAACTGATAGTTGGGTTGGGCAACCCGGGGATTGAGTACCAGTTCACGCCGCACAACCTGGGCTTCCTCACCATCGATCGGCTGGCCGATCAGTGCGGAGTGGAAGTCCGAAACCGGCACTGCCGGGCGCTGACAGCGCGGGCGGTGATTGGTTCAGAGCCGGTGCTTCTGGCGAAGCCAGAAACCTACATGAACCTGAGCGGGATGTCGATCCGCGAACTGGTGGAAGAACACCAGGTCAAGCCAGAGACCGATTTGATTGTGGTTTACGACGAACTGGATTTGCCCTTCGGGACCATCCGCATCCGCCAGCGCGGAAGTTCGGCGGGACATAACGGAATGGAATCGGTGATTGGCGCGCTGGGCACGCAGGAGTTTCTGCGGATTCGCCTGGGAGTCGCACCGGGACGCAAGGTTTCTGACGGCGCGAAGTATGTCCTTACGCCGTTTCGCAAGGGACAGCTCAAGACGGTGGACGAAATTCTTGAGACTGCCGCCGAAGCGGTGAACGTGATTGTAAAGGAAGGCCCGGCGAAGGCGATGAATCGCTTTAACCGCAAGGCCGATCCGGAAGACCAGCCGTAGTGATTCGCGGCCAGATTTGGAGAAATGAATGAATCGTACTTACGAACTGATGTTTATCGTCCGGCCTGATATGGCGGAAGAAGACCAGGACAAGCTGATTTCCACGCTCGAGTCGGTTGTGACCACCTCGGGCGGGGCCATGAAGAGTGTCGAGAAGATGGGCAAGCGGCGCCTGGCTTACATGGTGCGCCGTTTTCACGATGGCGTGTACGTCCTGCTGACGCTCGAAGGCAGCGGCGGACTGATTCACGAACTCGAACGCCGTCTGCGCGTGACCGAGCCTGTGATCAAGTTCCTGACCGTGCGCATCGACGAAGAACAGAAGCGCCTCGACAAGATCAAGGCCATCAAGGAAGCGCGCAAGAAGGCCGCCGCAGCCCCAGCCGCAACCGCGGAAGCGGGCGGAGAGACGGCTGCGGTAACAGCGTAGAAAACCTGTCGTTGGTCGTTCGTCGTTGGTCGTTGGCAAAAACCAGCGTCTTCGAATTTTGACCAACGACCAAAGACCAACGACGAACGACAGATTTTAGAAGGAGCATCATGGCTGACGAAACTACACCTACGGCAACAGCACACGCCTCATCGGGCGATCGCCCCTCAGGCGGGGACCGTCCTTCTGGGGGCGGAGATCGTCCCGACCGAGAGCGTCGTCCTCCGCGTCCCGGTGGACCGGGCGGAGGCCGCGAAGGCGGTCCCGGCGGACGCAAGTATTTCCGGCGCAAGAAAGTTTGCAAGTTCTGCGTCGAGAAAATCGATTCGATCAACTACAAAGACTTTCGCACGCTCGGCCAGTTTGTCGCCGAGAGCGGCAAGATTGTCCCGCGGCGCCTGACCGGCGTTTGCACGCGGCACCAACGGCGGTTGTCGGTGGCCATCAAGCAGGCCCGGAACATCGCTTTGCTGCCGTTTGCCGGACGCGCGTCGTAAAAACTGCGCCACGCATTTGCACGGATTTTTTTCTTGGAGATTTATCGGTGAAAATCCGCGTGAATCCGTGGCTGCCTCAAACTTTTGAACGGAGTCATCTATGGAAGTCATACTGAAAGAAGATGTAGCGAAGCTGGGCTCCCGCGGAGATGTGGTGAAAGTGGCCGAAGGATATGGCCGCAACTTCCTGCTGCCGCGCAAGCTGGCGATCGAAGCCAATAAAGGCAACAAAGCTGTCATCGAGCAGATGAAGGCGGCTTCGGTGCGCCGCTCGGCGAAAGAAAAAGGCCAGGCAGAAGATTTGGCGAAGCAATTCGACGGCGTGTCGGTCTCGTTCCAGCGCCGCAGCGGAGAAAACGACCAGCTCTTCGGGTCTGTCACGTCCAGTGACATTGCCGACGCATTGGCGAAGAAGGGATTCGACGTCGACCGCCGCAAAATCCAGCTGCACGAGCCTTTGAAGACCATTGGCGAGTTCACCGTTCCCATCAAGCTGCACAAGGACGTGACCGCACACTTCAAGGTCTTGATTGAGAAGGAAGCGGTAGAAGAGTAAGCTGACGGACCCATTCATTCGCTCAGGCGGGCGAATGAATGGGTCTTCAATTTCCCAGACCACCAGCCTGCCGTCCTCTAGAGTCTTCCTTCCCCCAGCGTATAATTCCGTACCGGCGCCCAGGACGCCCGCCCCAGGGCGAAAATTCTCATTCCGACTGTAGGCGAAAGCCGGACAGATACGTCTAACAACTGTGATTGGAAACAACCAGGTTTCGGTGGAGTGGCGCGGAATGGCGCGGAGGCACAAGTTTGCATCGGCCATCGGGCTGGCGCTTCCTATTCTGCTGGCCTGCGGATGTTCGAGCACTCGCGCCAATAATTCCGCCCTTGTGAAGCCAATTCCGGCACATATTTATACCGTCGATGAGGAGACTACTCAGCGCCGAGTCCAGTCGGTAGGTTCTTTGTATGCTCTCGAAGAGAGCGCCCTGAGTTCGCCGGTGGAAGCGCGGGTCGACCAGGTGCTAGCGGATGTGGGCGACATTGTTGGCGAAGGCCAGCCGCTGATTCTGCTCGACAAACAGGAACTGCAGTTTGAAGTGGATCGCCAGCAGGGGCTGGTGAAGCAGGTTCGTGCTCAGCTTGGAATCGGCCCAAATGATCCTCCGCCCGCGGATGCGCGCCAGTTGCCGTCGGTACAAAGAGCCGAGGCGGACCGCTTCGATGCCGAGCATAAATACAAACGCGCGGAAGAATTGTTCAAAGACAAACTCATTTCCCAACAGCAATTCGACGAAGCCACCAGCCGCAACGACAGCACGCAGGCCACGTATGACCTGGCGATTCAGGAAGTGAATCGGCTGAAGGCGCAGCTGATCTCGAATGAAGCGAGTGAACGCCTGGCGGAAAAGAAACTGGCCGACGCCACGATTCGCGCGCCCTTCCCGGGTTCCGTCAAGTCTCGCGACGTACATCCCGGCGAATATTTGAAAGTGCAAAGTCCAGTAATGGTGCTGGTGCGTACCGATCGCCTGCGTGCGCGTCTGGCGGTTCCGGAGCGTTGGGCGGGATGGGTGAAAGACGGAGCTACTGTCGACCTGCAGGTGGAAGCCTTTCCCGGGCAGACTTTTCAGGGCAAGATCACCCGCATCAATCCTTCGGTTTCGCAGGACTCGCGAACGTTTGAAGTAGAAGCGATGATCGAGAACCGCGATGGCCGACTCAAGCCGGGATTTTTCGTACAGGCATCACTGCCCAGCGAAAAGGCGGAGAAAGCGCTCTTCGTCAGCGATGCCGCCATTAACTACCGTTACGGTGTGTACAAAGTTTTTCTGCTGAGCGGAGATCGCGTCAACGAACGCCAGGTACGGCCTGCGGGACAGACCGAGGATGCGAAAGGTCGACGCTTCGAAATCGCCGAAGGCCTGAAAGCGGGAGATCGCGTGGCTGCAGCCCTGTCGGGAGAATTGCACGACGGAGATACCGTCGAAGAGGCCGCCGGTTCATCACGGCCGACAAGCCACTAGTCACGCTAAGAGTTCCTCTCTATGAAGCTCGCTGAAATCTGCGTCCGGCATCCTGTGTTCACGGTGATGTTGATCGCGTTTTTGGTGACGCTGGGCGTCTTTTCTTACCGCGGACTTGCCGTCGATCTCTTCCCTAAAGCCGACCCTGCGACGGTAAATGTCGCGGTGGAATTGCCCGGCGCGACTCCCGACGAAATGATCACCGGGGTGGTGCTGCCGCTGGAGGATGCAATTTCGTCGGTCAGTGGTATCGATGAAATCAGCGTCTACGCTTCCGAGGGACACGCCGACATTACCTGCACGTTCGTGCTGGAGCGCGAAATCGATGGGGCGGCACAGGATATTCGCGAGAAAGTCTCCGCCGCTATCAACCGCCTGCCGCGGGAAACCTTGCCGCCAGTAATCACCAAGGAGGATCCCCAATCGGATCCGATCATGACGATCCTGGTCAGCGGTCCCATGAGTCTGCGGGAGCTGACGGAAATCGCGGATAAGCAGGTGCGGCGCGCGATCCAGACCGTGGATGGAGTGGGCAGCGTCGACTTGAACGGCGGCCAGGCGCGGCAAATTCGCGTTTTGCTCGACGCGCAGAAGCTCGCTTCCCACAATTTTACTGTGCTTGACGTCCGCGAGGCGTTGCAGCGCGAGAACATCGAAGCCCCGGGCGGCCGCATGATCACCGGCCCACAAGAGTTAGGCCTTCGCACCCTGGGGCGGGTTCTTCCGCTGATCAATTTGCCGATGTGATGCTGGCACCCGCGGGGGCGTGCCGACGCGCTTGCGCGACGTGGCTCAAGTGGAAGATGGAGCCGCCGAACTGCGCACCTGGGCTGCCTTATTTCGCAAGGGTGCACCCGGCAAAGACGTCGTCACCATCGAGGTTCTGCGTCAGTCGGGCGCGAATACCGTGAAGGTTGCGGACAACGTCCGCGAGTTGGTGGATCAACTGAATCACCAACTGCCCGCGGGCGTCCAACTGCTTGTCGTGCATGACATCTCTGACTTTATCAAGGCGTCGGTGCATTCGCTCATCGAGCACTCTGATTCTGGGGCAGCATTCTGGCCAGTGCGGTTGTCTGGATTTTCATCCGCAACTGGCGGGCGGTGCTGATTGCGGCGGTTGCCATCCCGGCGTCGATCATCTCGACCTTTACCCTGATGAAGGTGATGGATTTCTCGCTTAACAACATCACCCTACTGGCTCTCACGCTGGCGGTGGGAATTGTCATTGACGATGCCATCATCGTGCTCGAGAACATCTTCCGCTTCATGGAAGAAAAGGGCCGAGACCGCTTTCATGCCGCGATTGAAGCCACTCGCGAAATCGGCCTCGCAGTCATGGCGACAACGCTGTCGCTGATCATCATCTTTCTGCCCATCGCCTTCATGACCGGGTACGCGCGCAAATATGTGAACTCGTTCGGATGGACCATGGCGATGGCGATCCTGGTCTCGCTGCTGGTGGCTTTCACGCTCACGCCGATGATGAGTTCCCGCCTGCTCAAGCTCAATGAAGGCGAGAAAGAGGCGCACGCCCACGGTTTCCTTCATGGAGTGGAAACCGCTTATTTGAAGATGCTGCACTGGTCTTTGCAGCACCGGCTCGCGATTCTGGTGATCTGCGTGGTTACTTTCCTTTCGACCTTCGGCCTCTATCACGTCGTAGGGCGCGACTGGATCCCAGCGGACGACCAGTCGGAATTGCAGAGTTCCTTCACTCTTCCGGAAGGCACGAGCCTGGCCAAGACTACGGAGATGGCGTCCGACATGGCGACGCGGATCTCGGCGCTGCCGGAAGTTTCGTTCGTACAGACTTACACCCACGGGCTTCCCAACCATGCGCATCTTTTCATCGGGCTGGTGCCGCGCAATCAGCGCAAGTTTACGCACCAGCAGATGGCGACCAAGGTGCGCGGCATGCTCGCCGAGTACCGCAACATCACGTATAACGTCCGGCTGCCTTCAGTTCTTGGAGGCGAAATTTATTTCCCCATCTCGGCCGTGATTCGCGGGCCCGACTTGAACCAGCTCGCCGAGATCAGCAAGAAGATTGCGGACAACATGCACCAGTATCCGGACCTGGTGGATATCAACCCCAGCCTGAATCTGAACACTCCGGAGTTGCAGGTGAAGGTGGACCGCCAGCGCGCCGCCGATATCGGCGTGCGCATGACCGACATCAGCGATGCCGTGCGACTGTTCTATTCAGGCGAGGACGAGATTACGCGCTTCAAAGAGGGATCGGAGCAGTATCCCGTGACCATGCAGTTGTTGCCCGAACAGCGCGACAATCCCGACGTGCTCAACCGCATGATGGTGCCGTCGAGCAAGCTGGGACAAGTGCGACTGGAGAGCGTGGCGAGCATTGGCAGGGGTTTCGGTCCCTCAACGTTGTGGCGCTATAACCGCGAATTCCAGGTCAGCGTATATGCCAATGTGGCGTCGGGATATCCACTGGATCTCGCTGCGGCGCATACGATGGCTGCGATTCAGCAAGTCGGATTGCCCGCAGGCTACTCCTACTTATTTTCAGGACAGGTGAAGGTGCTTGAAGAGACAACCTGGAACCTGGTGCTGGCCATGGGGCTCGCTTCGATTTTCATGTACATGGTTTTGGCGGCGCAGTTTGAGAGCTTTTCGTACCCGTTCATCATCATGCTAACCCTGCCGCTGAGCGTGCCCTTCGCGCTGTTTTCGCTTTGGATCACGGGCCGCGCGTTGAGTCTGTGGAGCGCGCTCGGCATGTTCCTGCTGCTCGGCATCGTCAAGAAGAATGGCATTCTCCAGGTGGACTACACCAACCGCCTCGTCGCCGAAGGAATGCCCGTGCGCGAAGCCATCATGGAAGCCAACCGCGTGCGCTTGCGTCCGATTCTGATGACAACGCTTTCGATCATTGCTGGTCTCATCCCGGTGGCGATCGGAATCGGCGCGGGATCGGAACAGCGTGCGTCGATCGCCGTCACTATCATTGGCGGCCAGACGTTGTGTTTGTTGCTGACCCTGCTTGTGGTTCCGGTGGCCTATTCCTATCTCGCGGAGTTTCACGAACTGCCTTGGCGCCAGTGGACGGGGCGTCTGTGGAGAAGCCGCACTGTCAGCCCCACCGACGGGGACTAAAAGCTCTTATTGACAAGTCCCCTGTTATTTTGTATCCTATGCATCGGAATAATAGGTATAAGATGAATTTCAAAGGAACGCTGCCGACACTGATCTTGAAGGCTCTGGAAAACGAGCCCGCCCACGGCTACCGCATCGCCCAGCAGATCAAAGAGCGGTCCGAGGGCGTGCTCGATTTCAAGGAAGGCACGCTGTATCCCGCGCTGCACAAACTGGAAAACGAGGGATCGGTTGAGTCTTATGACGACGTCGAGCGTGGTCGGCCCCGGCGTTACTACCGCATCACCAAATCGGGGCGCAAGGTTCTGGCGAAAAATCGCGAGGAGTGGCAGCAATTATCGCGGGTGGTCACGAGTCTTTTGGCGGAGGCATAGGCGATGAGTTCATTAGAGATCTGGTTAGCGCAAGCAACGAGGAAACTGTCGCGGGAGTCCGCGACGCAAGTGAGAAGTGAAATCGAGCAGCATTATGAGTCGGCGCACGAAGCCGCGATCGACGCGGGCGCGACTGTCGAAGAAGCCGATCAATCTGCCGTCGCCGCGCTCGGTGATCCAAAGGCCGCGAACTGTCAGTATCGCAGGGTGCTTCTGACGTCTGCCGAAGCGGCGATGCTTCGCAAGGGGAACTCGGAAGCAAACTTCTTCTGCTCGCGTCCGTGCTTGAAGTGGACGCTCCTGGGAATTCCCTTGACGACACTCTTGGCCAGCGCCTTCGAAATTCGCCACGGCAAAATCGAAGCCGCCCGAGTCATGATTTCGGTCGCCATCTGCATGAGCACGTTGTTTCTGCTGCCCTATCTGCCCATCTACACGCTCTCTCGCGGACGCATCGTGCGCGCCGCAAAATGGGTGGTGGTCGTCGGGATGTTTGCGATCATCTTCGGCCGTAAGACGCTCCAGTGGAGTTGGCTGCTCATCTCCTGCCTGTATCCGGTATTTTATGTCGAATGGACGCGCGAATCGATTCGGAGAAAACTGCCAGTCGAGCGATGGCCTAAGCAGTTGTATTTGTGAATCGCCGGCCCCCCGAGGTCTGGCTTCGGTGGCGTCCACTGCTGGACGTCTTAGATCCGCTCATCTGGCTTTCTGTGTCCTGTCGATAATGAACTGGGATTCCGGTTTGCGAGGGGGAAGATGCTTCATGTTCCTCGGCGCTTCGGTTTTGGCCTCGGCCTTCGAGAAAATTTTCGCGGTGATTAACATCCCCGTAAATGTGACGGTCAAGAGCCCAACTTGACGCCATCCACTCAGCATCGACGCATTACCCAGGAGTGTCAGACCCGCAAAGCAAAATAGAAGATGTACACAGAAGACTTGCAGCGAAGATTGTCCCAACAGGACTAGAGGTCTTACCGCTGCCGCTTTCGTAACCCGTTGCGAAAGGATTAGCAACGCTGCGACTGCCGCGAAATCGAGCATTCTGACCGGTCCGAGATGCCACTTATCAAAGAGAAACTCGAATGCGCCCAGTTGTAACCCATGAGCAATTTTTCGCCGCATGATGAAACACGCTAGAGCGATCACTGCCGCCGGAACGGCCGCCCTCCTGGCCCACGATTCAATGGGCAACGTATCCTGAGCCCAACGCACGCCGAGCCACACACCCACAAACCAGAGCAATTGCCAAGCCCATAGGTCGAAGGAACCCATCTCGTTCAAAGGAATCCGCGTAGGAATGTATCGCATCATGAATGTGTGTTCAGCGGCGCGGAAGCCGAACTGGGCGAGCGCCCAGAAAGCGAAAGAGGTCCATAGGATCGGTTTCCATCCAATCCTCCGCGCCAGCGGAACCGCGATGGAGGTGAAGAAAAGAAACATGATGTACATCGGGAGGATATCGAGCAAAGGCGGCCGATAAATCAGCAGGGCGGCTTCAGTGACCGCTTGCTTAGGCCCGGCATTGAAGTAAAAATCCAGAAGATTGTGAAGCCCGGGCCGGTTGCCGTGGGCCGCAATGGGGACCGCGACCAGGAATGCAAAAGCCAGGAGGAGCATGTGATAGCCATACAAACGGAAGATGCGCGCCCACAACTTGCGCTCCATCGCTGGATAGCCGTCGCGCTCGGCGATGCGGAAATAAATGCGTCCCGTGAACAGCGCGGAAAGAAAAATGAAACCCTCGGCCGCTCCCACGAAACCAAATGGTTGATTTACCCATGAACTCGCGGCAGTCGGCAAATGGGTCAGGGCGATCCACACCAGCATCAATCCCCGCGTTGCGTCCAGTTCCAGTCGGCGTCCCGTGGACATCACCTTCAGATGCCAGATCGCAGCCAACTGTCACTCGGGTTTCGCGCTCAAATACAAAACGCTACGGGACTTTACGCAAAATGACATGCTAAAGTCGGCCTCGGAGGTATCATTGGCCGTTTTTTCAAGACTCTCGATCGCATTTTTGTTTCTTGGTGTGCTGCTTCCGCTCCCAGCTCAAGCCAGAAAGCATGAGACCGGCTTCATCGACCGCACGACGACCATTCAGTCCGTGAATTACAAATACCAGGTCTTCCTTCCGGAAGATTGGACGCCTCGCAAGAAGTGGCCGGTCATTCTTGCTCTTCATGGTGCCGGCGAGCGCGGCACCGACGGCTTGCTGCAAACCGACGTCGGTATTGGCACAGCCATCCGCTCGAACCGTAGTGCGATTGAGGCAATCGTGGTCATGCCGCAGTGCGTAAAGAATCTCTGGTGGATTCTGCCACCCATGGACGACCTGGCAATGAGAGCACTGGCGGAGGCGACGCGGGAATTCCACGGGGATACCAATCGCACCTATCTCACCGGACTGTCGATGGGCGGATATGGCGCCTGGCATCTGGCTCAGAAGTATCCAGGAACGTTCGCCGCGCTGGTGGTGATTTGCGGAGGAATTCGTCCGCCTGCCGCGGCAAGAAACGCTTACCCCGATCTTGCAAAAGTCACACCGCCTGATTCACCCGCAAGCTACCTGGACGCCGCCAAGCGAGTTGGCAAGACCCCAGTCTGGATCTTTCATGGGGCCGACGATGACATTGTTCCCGTCATCGAGTCACAACGGATGAGCGAAGCCATGAAACAGGCCGGAGCGGAAGTGCACTACACGGAATATCCGGGGGTGGGGCATCCCTGCTGGAACAAAGCCTACGATGAACCAAAATTATTTCCCTGGCTTTTTTCTAAGGCTCTGCAGAACTAGCGTTCACGGAAAACTGCGCCTCGCGCTCAAGTGAGGACGGACTGCTTTCTTAGTCGTTTCCGGTACGTCATGATGCACACGATTGTGCCTCCGACGAACGCGCCGGCGTAGGACGCGCTATGTGCCCACCAATCGGCCATGAAGCGTGCGCGCACGGTGGGTGAGTCTGAGAAGCTCAGCCAATCCGTATTGATCAGTCCTCGTCGAGCGAGGAGATATCCCAGTAGCCCGAAAACCACTGCGCAGAGCGCCATGAAAACAAGCAGCATGCCGATGGGGCGCCTCACCTCTGAAGCGCGCAACACGGGGTGCGAACCAGCGCGAGCCGCAAGGATCATCGGAATCGAGAAGAACGCTCCTACCCACCAGGTGGCGATGACGCCCCATCCGATGCCCAGCCATGTTGGGGATTGCGTCGGAAAGACCGGGGGGTGAAAAATCGTGAAATATTCGACGCAGATTCGCGCGGTGAACTGATCGTGGATGATGCCGTAGAGGATTGCGGCGGCGATGCAGGTTAGGGCGATCTTGAAGGCTTCCACTTATTTCCTCGAGATCGGTTCCATGCTAGGCGCGGCTTTTTTCGTCGCCTGGGTGTACGGCCGTAAGACCATCAAAGCGTTTGAAGTCAGTAACGTTCAATGTGAGGATGTGGGTACGCCTGGACTACATCGCCGCTGCCAACCGAGCATCGTGCACCTGCACGCCTTGAACATTGTGGTGCAGCACAATCCTGCGCCACTCTCGATAAACGGTCTCGCCATCGGGTAACAAAGTCATGCCGGTCTCGATTGCAACAACTTCCCGTGCGGCCTCAGCAACTGTCAATCCCAAACCATTTCGCGATAAGGGGCGCGTCATCGCGTTCCAAAGCTCAGCAATATTCTGGTGGGTGTAGTGAAGACTCGTGCCTTTGGAAGCCAGCTGCGAAAGTGCTGTGTCTACAATTTGATACTGCGGATCGGAGCGCCGAGTCATTCGTAGGAGAATCTTCGTATCTACGAGACACGACGCAATCGCCATCTAGTCGTGATCCTGATAAAGCCATTCCCGAGAGATGGTCTCGGGTAATGGCGGGATCTTATCGGAGAACTGGGCCAGAGAGTCGAGCCAAGCACGAATTTCTTCAGGAGTGCGGGGCTGCCGCCGCTCCGCTAATCGTGCTAATTGTTGAGCCAAGATCTCCTGGACATAGCCTTCAAGGGACAGTCCGCGGGCCTTGGCGGCGGCTGCCAATTCGTCCGGAATGTTAACCGTGACTACCATCGGACAGACTTTACCACGAATGACCTCAAACACCTGCGGCTGCGGACACATCCACCCCCTCCCCTTTCAGCACGAATCCTGCCAAACCCCTATAATTTCTGCTCACGGTTCGGGTACTGGGCCGTCCATAGCTATGCCACCCGGGATGCACGGTATGGCCCCGGGAATAGCGAGGATAGAGATCATGCCGGCCGGTGCTTGGGCGGTTCCATTTGCGGTTGGCAAGGGTTCCTCTGCGGACGTAAGGCGTGCCGAAGAGGATCGAAGCGGCAGTTCCCAGAACCCCAATACGCGGGGCGAGATGGCTGGGCATAGTTTAGGGCGAATCGACGATACGATGCTGGTTCGCGAGGCGCAACGCGGCAACCGCGCTGCCTTCGAGGAACTCGTGCGGCACTACGACCAGGCAGTCTTACGTCTTGCCATGCACCTGACGGGATCGGAACACGAAGCCCAGGACATTTACCAGGACGCGTTTCTGAAGGCCTACAAGAGCGTGGCTAATTTCCGCTTCGAGTGCTCCTTCTACACCTGGATCTACCGCATCGTGACCAACCTTTGTCTCGATCACCTGCGGAAGAAGCAAGTGCGCAAGGAAGACGCTCCGGTGGCAACGGACGCGGATGGCGAATCGTACGATCTGCTCGATCAGGTGCCCGATGCGCGGGCCGGGGCGAATCCGGAACGCGACTTGATGCGCCGCGAGCTGGGCACACGCATTAACCAGGCGCTGGAGAAACTTACCCCCCGCGAGCGCATGGTTTTCGAACTCAAGCATTATCAAGGACTGAAGTTGCGGACGGTGGGCGAGATTTTGAATACGACCGAAGAGACGGCGAAAAATACTTTATTTCGTGCGACGCAGAAGTTGCGTGGCACGCTGGCGGATATGCGATGACAACTAATCTAGTCCCCGCCGAGGGGATGCAATTATGAAATGCGAATGGGTTCAAGAAAATATCATGCTGTATATCTACAACGAGCTGGCCGATGACGCTCGTTATGAACTGGAACAGCACGTAGCGCGTTGCACGGGGTGCGCGGCCGAACTGAAGGCAGGACGCAAGTTCCACGCTACAGTCTCGCAGATCGCGGTGGAAGAGCCATCGCCAAATCTGCTGGCTTCCTCGCGCATGCGTTTGCAGGAAGCTCTGGAAACAGCCGAGCAGGGCGGATTCTGGAACCGGTTGATCTTCGATCCGGCGGCGTGGCTGCATCAGGTTCGCTTCTCTCCCGCGCTGGCCGCTGCGATTCTGATGGTCGGCTTTGGTGGCGGCGTCGGCGTGACTTACCAGATGCTTCACAACAAGAACACGAATCCCCCGGAAGTGGTAGCGGCTCCTTCAGAGGCCAGCATCGCCGGAATTCAGTCGGTGACCCAGGAGCCGGGATCCAATCAAGTCACAATCAAATACAACACGCTCTCCACACAGGAGGCGCAAGGCTCGCTGAACGATGCCCGCATCCAGCAGTTGCTGCTGTTTGCCGCGCGCAACAACTACAATTCCGGCGTGCGCATGGATTCGGTCGATCTGCTGACGCAGACGCCGAACGATTCCCATGTCCGCGAAGCGCTGATTTATGCGTTGCGCTATGACTCGAATCCCGGCGTGCGGTTGAAGGCGATCGACAGCCTGGGTCCGTATGTGAAAGACGATGTGCGGGTTCGCGATGTGGTTCTGGAAGCGTTGATGAACGATGCTAATCCTGGAGTGCGCACGGAAGCGTTGCGGTTGATTGAACCGGTAAAGGCGGATAGCAGCGTCCGCGTGGTGCTGCAACGGCTGGCGGAAAACGATCAGAACCAGTACATCAAGGCGGAAGCTCGCAGGGTGCTGGCCCAGGTGCCGGAGATCGACTAGGGGCAGATTACGAATTCGGATGTCGTGGGTAAGGATAGAAACGGAAGGAAGCTTTGAAGAGACTCTCTAAGCTCGTTGCGGTGTTGTTGGTGTTTCTGCCTCTGGCAGTGGCGCAGCAGTCCCGCGTTTATCGTGATGGCGGCAACTGGACGCAGGAGATCACTGGATCTCTGGCGACGGCAAAGAATCTCCGGGTGAAAGTGGACGTGGGCTCGGTACGTGTGGAAGGCGGCTCGCAGAACATCGCTTACGTGATTCGCAATCATGCTTATACTTCGTCGGAAGAAGCCGCGCGTCAGGAGTTCGATTCCTATAAGGTCAGCGCTTACGTGCGCGGGGATACAGCCTGGATTGTCGCCGACTGGCAGGGCGGCCACGTTCACAAATTTTCCGGTGAATTCGTAGTGAACGTACCGCGAGCAATGGATGCCGTGAAAGTCGAAACCGACGGGGGCAGCGTTTCCACGACGGGCATTGCCGGGCGTGTTGATGCGCAGAGCGGCGGCGGCAGCATTCAGCTTAAGGATATCGGCGGAGTTATCAATGCCGAGACCGGCGGCGGCAGCATTGACGTGGGCTCAGCTGGCAGCGATGTGAGCCTGCACACCGGCGGGGGCAGCATCAAGGTCCAGGACGCCAAGGGCAAGATCGACGCCGAGAGTGGCGGCGGCAGTCTCATCATTCTTTCCGGCTCGCAGGGAGCGATTCTCGAAACCGGCGGCGGCAGCATTCATCTGGAAAAGTGCGACGGGCACGTGAAAGCCACTACCGGCGGGGGCAATATCGATCTGGGGGATATCAATGGCCCGGTCGAAATGGAGACGGGCGGCGGCAGCCTGCGTTTGGCTTCGGCCAAAGGCCCGGTGCGCGCCAACACGGGCGGCGGATCGATCGAGTTAAACGGCGTTCCTTCTGCTCGGGCGGAAACTGGCGCGGGTGGAATTGTCGCCAAGTTCGTCGCCGGAACTGGCGATCGCAGCGACTCGCAGCTGGAAACTTCTGCGGGCGACATCACGGTCTATCTTGCTTCGGATGTGCACCTGACGATCCGTGCCTCGATTGAAGTGGCGAACGGCCACCAGATCCGCTCCGATATTCCTGAAATTCGCATTACCGCCGAAGGCGACTATGGTCCTAAGACCTACACCGCCGAAGGAAATTTGAATGGCGGCGGCCCGGTGCTCAAAGTGCTCACGACCACCGGAGATATCACGTTCCGCCGTGCCAGATAGAGGGGGGAATATGCGCCACATCACTCTGATCACAATCACATTCATGCTGCTGGTGACTGGCCTGTGGGCGGGCTCGGCCGGGTATGGAGAAGGGTTTGGCTTTCCCAGCGACGAGCCGGGCAGTTCTTATCTCGGAGTGGATACCCGCGACGTCAGCACCGATCGCCTCGGCGCCCTCAATCTAAAAGAAGAAAAGGGCGTGGAAGTCACCATGGTGGATCAGGACGCTCCTGCCGGCAAGGCCGGCGTCAAGGAGCATGACGTCATCCTGAGCCTGAACGGCGCCGAAGTGGAGAGCGTCGAGCAGTTGCGCCGCATGATTCATGAAGTGCCACCGGGGCGGGTGGTTACGCTCGGCCTGAGCCGCCACGGTCAGCCACTGACGGTAAAGGTGCAGCTCGCGGACCGCAAGAAGTCATTCTCCTACTCCTATTCGGACCACGAAAATTACTCGGAGACTTACCGCATCCCTCCGATTCCCCCCATCCCACCGATGCCGGATATCGACATTCCTATGTCGATTGTCGTCGTGCATTCCTCGGCGCGCAGCGGATTGATGCTTGAGAACCTGACTCCGCAGCTTGGCGACTATTTTGGAGCCCGGAACGGTGAAGGCGTTCTGGTGCGCTCGGTCGAGAAGGGTACCCCGGCGGAAAAGGCCGGCTTCCGCGCAGGCGATGTGATTGTGAAGGTTAACGGAGAGCGCATTAGTGACGCCAGCGACTTCAGCCGCACGCTGCAATCGCGGAAGGACAGTACGGTATCGATCGGCGTGTTACGCGATAAGAAAGAGCAGACGATTACCCTATCTCTTCCCAGCCGCAAGCAGTCGCAGATGTACGAAGAGAGCCTTGACGCTCCGGAAATTGACGCGGAAACGCGTCGTGAGATGCTAGCAGCGCAAGCCGAACTTGCACGGGCGAGGCCCGAGCTGGCGATGGCCGCTCGCGAGGCCGAACGCATAAAGCCGGAGATGCAGGAGGCCACGAGAGAATGGCGCCGGGAACAGGAGCAAATCAGGAGAGACCTGCGAAAGATGCAGGAAGATATGCGAAAACAACAGCGGCAAATGCAAGAAAAGTGGCGCCACGAGTTTAAAGGGGACTGGGCCGAGCTCTGAGGGCGTTAAGAGAATCTTTCTGTAGAGACGCAGCTCTGCGCTGCGTCTTTTTTTGTGATCTCCAAGGCAAGCTTACGCCGCGCCTGTCGCAGATGGTTCGTTTCTAGTCGCCAGTGGCTTGGGCTACGGCTTTGCAGCCGCTGGGAACGCATACACGATTGCGACCCGCTTGTTTTGCGGCGTAGAGCCCGGCGTCGGCGGCGCGCACTAATTCGTCACGGGTATTGCCGTTTTGCGGGAAACTCGCTACTCCCGCGCTGATGGTGACCAGCCGGGCCACACCCGGGAACTGCCATTCATCCACCAGCCTGCGAAGTTTTTCCGCGATGGTAATTGCGTGCTGGGTGTCGGTCTGCGAGAGAATGATGGCAAATTCCTCGCCGCCGTAACGGCAAACCACATCAATCTTGCGGACGTGCTGGTGGAAGATCGAAGACACCTGGCGGAGAACCTCATCGCCGAGCAAATGTCCGAACTCGTCGTTCAGGCGTTTGAACTGATCGATGTCGACCATGAGAACCGACATCCCGGATTCGAAACGCCGTGCCCTTTCGATTTCCTCCAGGATTCGAACTTCGAAATAGCGCCGGTTGAAAATGCCGGTCAATCCATCAAGGTAAGCGAGCTGCTTGACGCGGTCGACGTAGTGCGCGTTCTGGATGGCCGTGGCGCAAATGTCGGCGACCGACTCGAGCGGCTGCACATCCTGTGCGTTAAACGCACCTTTTTTGTTGCTGTCGAGGACTAACACACCCAGCGTCTGTCCGAATGCCACCAGAGGGATACACATGCGAGAGCGCGTCTCGAGGTAAAAGCCAACGTGGCCGGGAGGTTCCTGAATGTCATTGCCGATGACAGTACGACCCAGGGTAAGAGCTTGTCCCCAAAGACCCTGCGCCGCTGACATCCTGCCGCCTTCCTGCACCTGCGGGGTGAGTTCGCCGTACTGTGCGCGCAGCACGACTTCGTCCTCGTCCTTCAGTAAGACAGCGACGTGTGAAATCTGGAAGGCATGCTGGATCAGAAGGCACACTTTGGAAAGCAGCTCTTTCAGGTCCAGGACGGCCGTGGTTTGCTGGGCAATCGCATTAATGGCTTCCAGTTGCAGCGCTCTGCGCCTTTCAAGCGAGTACAGCCGTGCATTCTGCAGAGCCATCGAGCACTGCGTCGAAAAGAGCGTCAGCAAATCGGTCATCTCGGCGGTGAAGTGGTCGAGGTTCTCGCTCTGACAATCGAGGACCCCCACCACTTCATCGCGCACCATCAGCGGCACTGCGAGTTCCGAGCGCGTTTTTGCGGCAGACGGAATGTACCGGGAATCCTTGCTCACGTCGGGCACGTAGAGCGGCCGCTTCTGGACCGCGGCGTTGCCCGTGATCCCGGTTCCTAAGGGCAATGAGATCTTGTCGCAGCCCTCGTCCCAGCCCACCTGGCATCGAGGACGGAGCGCGTTCGTCTCTTTGTCCAACAAAAGGATAGCGACATTTTCCAAATGGAAATAATCGCCCGCGATGATCAGGATCTGTTGCAGCACTTCGTCCAAGTCGAATGTCGACAGGACCGCCTGACTCGCGTCGTAAAGGAGAGCGATTTTCTGCATGACTCCCCGAATTGTAACTTGAGGACAAGGGGTTACCGAGGTTCCCAAAGTAACGTAGGGGAGCGTGCAGATTCCAGACTTTGCCAGCAGGCCGGTCAGGCTTGGACTTGGTTCCTAACCTTGCGGGCGCGCCTGCGCCGGATATACCGAACCAGCGCCCACACGATTCCGGCCAGTATGGCCGCCGCGAGAATGGCCTCTGCAATCAGCAGGCGTATCGCGTTCATCATGATGAATTTGCCGTTGGTGTTGTAGAAACCGTTGAAACTGCGGACCACGCCGGGCAGCGCGAGCAGGTCGTCTTTCGTCATCTGCAAGGCGGCTTCGTGAGGATGATATTGAGATTCCCAAGGAAACGTGTTCCCGTCGGTATCCTTTTCGATGTGCCCACCTAGCACGAAGCTGATGGGGCGATCTTTGACGAAGGCTGCGACTCGCTCCGCGCTGGCGATCTCGGCCGGAGTGTCATCGATCATCAGACGTCCAGCAAGCAGGAAGTCGCCGGAAAAGAACAATCCCGTATTCCGGTCGTAGAACGAGACCTCAGTCTCGTTGTGGCCCGGTGTCGGGAGCACGTCGACAGTTCGATCACCCAAATCGATCTGGGCTATGCCTTCCGGCCAGTCGGTGAATTTGTAATAACGCCGAACGCTATCCAGATCGAAACCAACTACCTCAACATTGGCTAGGTGAGCGAACTGTGCATCCCCGGTGCGATGATCCGAGTGCCGGTGAGTGTGAACGACAAGTAGAGGGAGCTTTGTGGCTGCGTCCCCAGACAACAGGTCCATCACGGTCTTCGCGAGCGGCATTTGGTTTGGATCGGCAACGTCGCCGGTGTCGATCAAAACTGCTCTCTTAGATCCAATCAACAGGTACATGAAAGGTGCTTCGAAGGTGGAGGAAAGGTTCTCGCGAAGAATGAGGGTTTGGGCATTGTACGGGTGCACCTGCAGAGGGGGCTGGGGGTTGTTGGCGCAATTGGGAGCGCCTTCGTTCCAATGAACGTCCATTGAGCCGGGGGCGAGTTCAGCCCATCCACCCAATGACGTAAGGATTATGGCAGCGACCAGCAAGCACCAAAAGATGCGCTCTTTTTGAATTGTCATACTTTACAAAGCCTTCCGATCAGCAGGCAGCATGGAATCCAACCCGCGAAGCCACAGACTTACAGCCTGATCCAGACGGTTGCGGTCGTGAGTGGTGCAAAAATCGAGCATGAAGCCCCGCAATCCAGCCAGGACGATAGTTGCGAACGCGCGCGCATCGCGTGGGCTCCAGCCCTCGCGACAGAGTGGTTCGGCTATGTTTTGCAGCCAATCCTCGATGGTGTCGTGCAGGAATGCTTTGTAAATTTTGGGGTAACGCAGCGCCATGCCGTAGGTCTCAAAAAACAGCCGGAAGAGCGGTTCAGAGTCGGGAGCGCTCATGCGTTCCCAGATCTTCAGGCAAGCCTCGCCAAAGCTGGGAGCTTCCACTTGGTCGTAGGAGGCACGCTGGTGTTCCCTGATCTGTGCCAGAACTTCGATCACCATCTTTTCCTTCGATCCAAAGTGGTAGAGCAGAACGCGGGGAGTGCACCCTAGCGCTTTGGCGAGCGGCCGGAGCGACAGCCCCGTCAGCCCGTTCTTAACTAGATAGTGGACGATGGCGTCCCGCAGTTCTCCCGGGCGTTTTTCGTCCACGGTTCGGCTCATCAGGCAAAGCTAGCATAAATGACACACTCGTTTCAATTATGCTGAGAACGAAAATCTGGACCCGGCAAATGGATCCGGCCTTTTAGGAAGGAATGGGCGAATTACACAGCGTGGTTTTACAGGTTCTGCGGCTTCGATCGTTCGCGCCCGCGAGCAAAGGTTTTTATCACGCCCAGGATCACAAGGCAGATCCAGAAATCCACGACCAGCCCCAGATCAAGATGGGGAGCGACATGGCGGGCCGGTGCTGGCAGGTACGGCATGATCAGGAAATAGATCGCATTCCCGCCCAAAACCGCGATCAGCGCGTGCACGAAATTACTCACCCCAGTTTTAGACACCGCTATCCGCCTTGGTGCTGGCATCCTAAACGCCGCAGGCATTCGCCTGCTAACATCCCTTGAGATGCTGGAACCGGGCACCGCTGTGCAGTACGTCAAGGGGATTGGCCCCCGCCTGGCCGGAATTCTGTCGGCCAAAGGCATTCATACCGTCGGCGACCTACTGCACTATCTGCCCTTCCGCTACGAAGACCGGCTCAACCCCCGGGGAATCGAGGAGTTGCGAGCCGGTGAGATGGCCACCGTCATCGCAGAGGTACGCACCTCAGGCCTATTCAGTACCCGCCGCATGCCTATTTTTCAGATGACGGCGGGACAGGGAAGGACTCGCCTGAAATGCCTCTGGTTTCACGGGGCCTATCTCCGGGACAAGTTCAAGCCCGGCCAGTTGGTGGCTCTGTACGGGAAAGTCGAAACCGGACGTGACGGCGAATTGCAACTGGTACAGCCGCAATTCGAGATCCTGGATGAAGGCGGCGACGATGGAGCCGAGGGCGATCGCAAACTGGGCGAATCGTTAGAAGTCGGGCGCATTGTGCCGATTTATGAGTCGGCGGGAAACGGGAGGCTGACCTCACGCTGGTTTCGGCGCATTATTCGCACCACGGTCGACAATCTGACTCCCGAACTGCCGGAAGCGATTCCGGAAGCGGTGCGAAAACGGCTGGGGCTGATCTCGACCTTCGAGGCGATCCGCAAGGTGCATTGGCCGGAGGCCGGGGAGAGCCTCACCGACCTGCAATCGTTCCGGACGCAGGCCCACATCCGCCTCATCTTTGAAGAACTGTTTTTTGTGGAACTCGGGCTGGAGCTGAAACGCCGCGAGCAGAAGTCGCAGACCGGCATTGCTTTCCGTCTGGATGACCGGGTACGCGAGGCAGTGAAGAAGATTCTGCCGTTTCATCCGACGGGCGCGCAGAAGCGCGTTCTGAAAGAAATCGCCTCCGACATGGAGAAAGCGTCTCCTATGCGACGGCTTTTGCAGGGCGACGTGGGATCGGGCAAGACCATCGTGGCATTTGAAGCCGCCGTGATCGCCATCGAGAACGGCTACCAGGTCGCGCTGATGGCTCCCACCGAAATTCTCGCCCAGCAGCATTACTTCTCCGCGCGGCGAATTCTTGAGAATGCCGGGTACCGCGTCGTCCTGCTTACCGGCTCGCTCGAAGATGACCGCAAGCGTGAGATTCGCCGCCACATTGGGCAAGGCAACGCGCAACTGGTGATTGGCACGCATGCTTTGATCGAACAGAGAGTCGAATTCGCCAAGCTGGGTCTGGTTGTCGTAGATGAGCAACATCGCTTCGGGGTGATGCAAAGGTTCAAGTTGATGAAGAAAGATCGCGGAACGACGGCTGGCCCCGATCCCGAGCCTGATGTCCTGGTAATGACGGCCACGCCGATCCCTCGAACCCTTGCGCTTACGCTCTACGGCGACCTCGACATCAGCGTGCTCGACGAACTGCCTCCGGGGCGTACGCCCATTGTCACGAAGCGTGTCACAGATGACAGTGCAGAGAAAGTATGGGAATTCGTCGGCAAGCAGGTCGCAGCCGGACACCAGGCTTATGTCGTCTATCCCGTGATTGAAGAGAACGAAGAGAGCGAACTCAAGGCGGCGATGAAGATGTACAAGGAGCTCAGCACCAAGGTTTTTCCGGACCGGCACGTCGCGGTGCTCCATGGACGCATGGAAGCCGACCTGAAAGAACAGGTCATGCGGCTATTCCAAAGAGGAGAGATCGATATTCTCGTCTCGACGACCGTGATCGAAGTGGGCGTGGACGTCGCCAACGCCAACGTCATGGTCATCGAACATGCCGAGCGCTTTGGCCTGGCCCAACTGCACCAGCTTCGCGGACGCATCGGACGTGGTGTCGCCAAGTCTTACTGCATCCTCATGACCGGAGGCAAGGTCTCCGAAGAAGGCGACCGCCGTCTGAATGCCATGGTGCGCACTACCGACGGATTCCAGATCGCCGAACTCGACCTCGAACTGCGCGGCCCGGGCGAGTTTTTCGGCACGCGTCAAGCGGGGCTACCGAGCTTTCAGGTCGCCAGCCTGATCCGCGATCGCGAACTGCTGGAAGTAGCCAAGCGCGAAGCTGCGGCCGTGCTTGCCGGACCTAACAGTGAAATTTCCCAGGAAGAAATCAACCGCGCTTTGCGTCACATGCGCTCGCGCTGGCAGCGCACCTACGGACTCGTCGAAGTCGGCTAAACAATTGCGAAGAACTCATATCCGCATTACACTTCGCCCAGTTTGAGCAGGAATTCCTCATGCAAAGTTCATTCGCAGATATCCTGGTCATCTCGACTTCGATCGGCATTTCCATTCTGCTGCTTGCCTTGCTGCATCGGCTCTGGAAGCCCAGTGCCCGCAGCGGTCATAACGATGTCATCGGCACCAATGTCGGTGTTATTGGCACTACGTACGCCGTCCTTATTGCGTTCATGCTCTCGAACGTCTGGACAGACTTTCGCGCGGCGGAAACCAACGCGGAGCAGGAGTCGAACTGCCTGGTGAACCTCTACCGGATCTCCAAGACACTCCCCGACCCACAAGGCAGCCGCATCCGGCAAATGGCTCGCGGGTACGCGTCGGACGTAGTAAATATCGAATGGCGAGAAATGGGAGATGGCAACAGTATGAGCCGGGGCATCATCCCGCCCTTCTGGGACGCGCTCAACGAAGTCCAGCCACACAGCGCCGCCGAACAGGTGGGACTCGACCAAGCCTTCGGCGAACTACGCGAGATGACCGAGCACCGGCGGATCCGCGCCCTGCAAAGCCGTAGTCACTTGCCTCCGCTGCTGTGGGCTGTGTTAATTGTGGGTGCACTGGTCACCATCATCTCCTCGTGCCTTTTCGGTATCGAAAACTTCAAGCTCCATATGGTGCAGGTGTCTTTTCTTGCTTTCCTGTTGGCTTTGGTGCTGGTGGCGATAGGGGATATCGACAGCCCATTCAAAGGTCCAATCCAGGTTTCGCCTGACGGTTTTCGTTATGCAGTCCAGACCATCGATCAGGAGAACCAGAAGTGAACGACCGTCCCGTGGGATAATTTGACACGTGAAAGCTGTCGCCAAGGCCGACCTTTATCGGAAATTGCCTTCAGTCGATGATCTGGCGCGCCGCCCGGAATTGGCGCGGCTCGCCGATCAAGGCGGCCTGGTCGCGCTCACGGATGCGGCCCGCGCCGTACTGGGACTGCTGCGCGAAGAGATTTCATCGGGCCATTTGGATGCGAACGGACTGGACCTCGCGGTCGCGGGGCTTCCGCAGGCCGTAGAGAAGCAATTACGCCGCGCTTTGCGTTACTCCCTGCGTCCGGTCATCAATGCCACCGGAGTGATTCTGCATACGAATCTGGGTCGCGCTCCGCTAGCCAGTACGGCGCTGGATCACGTTCGCGAGAGTGCCAAGACCTACTCCAACCTTGAATTTGATCTCGAAACCGGTGAGCGAGGCAAACGCGACGTCCATGTTGATCGCCTTTTCCGCAAACTGCTGGCTGAGGAGATGAATCAGGCGGGACAGTCGGCCCTCCTGTCCCAGTCTCGACGATTGTCGTCAACAATAATGCCGCGGCCGTCCTGCTCGCATCTCAACACGCTAGCGGAAGGCGGCGAAGTCATCGTCTCGCGCGGAGAGCTGGTCGAAATCGGCGGCTCGTTCCGCATTCCCGACGTGATGGCGAAGTCGAATGCAATTTTGCGGGAAGTCGGCACTACCAATCGCACGCGCATTGCCGATTACGAGCGCGCCATTAACGAAAAGACCCGCCTGCTGCTTCGGGTTCACCGCTCCAACTTCGAGATCACCGGCTTTACCGAGCAGCCTGAGCTCGCGGATCTCGTCGCTTTGTCACGAGCAAAGAATATTCCGCTGATGGAGGATCTCGGCAGCGGTGCGCTGTTTGATCTGCGATCGGTTGGGATTCATGACGAACCCGGAGTGCTCGATAGCCTGCGTACGGGCGTCGATGTGGTCACTTATAGCGGTGACAAACTGCTGGGAGGTCCGCAGGCGGGTTTGTTGAGCGGCCGCGCTGACCTCATCGCGCGCATGCGATCGAACTCGCTGTTTCGAGCTCTGCGGGTCGACAAGCTGACCTATGCCTCGCTGGAAGCTACCCTGCTTGCTTATGTAAAGCACGATCACGATGCCATCCCTGCTCTTCGCATGATGCGCCTATCGAAAGATGAGATTGGCCGCCGTGCGGAGGGAATTGCCGCGAAAGCGCGGTCGGCAGCGTTGTCGGTAGAAATCATTAATGGAGATTCGGTCGTAGGCGGTGGCTCCGCTCCGTCAGCTGTATTACCGACGCGCCTGCTGGCCATCGAGTGCAAAGACCGTAGCGCGGACGATCTCGCTACCGCGCTGCGTAATTCGGATCCGCCTGTGATCGTCCGCGTGGAAGAGGGACGCGTGCTGCTCGACCTCCGCACGGTATTTCCAGAGCAAGATGAGACAGTTGCCGTCGCCCTGGCGCAAATTTGTGGCGTTTGATTTTCAATCAACAATCACAAATCAACCATCTATAATTTGTGTCTTCGCTCTATACTATCGGCCATTCCACCCGCACGATCGATGAGTTGATCGAAGTCGCTCAAAGCTCACGAACATTCAGACCCTGGTCGACATCCGCGCTTTCCCGATGTCGCGGCGGTTGCCGCACTTCAATCGCGAATCGCTGGAGAAGACTCTACCGGCTGCCGGAATCGAGTATCGCTGGCTGCCAGCGCTGGGAGGACATCGCAAGAAGATCCGAGACGACTCTCCCGAACCTCGCGTTGCGGAATGACAGCTTCCGCAACTATGCCGACTACATGCTCACCCAGGAATTCCAGTCAGGCATCGACGAACTACTGAAACTGGCCCGGCGCTCGCGCACCGCATACATGTGCGCCGAGCGAGTCTACTTTCGGTGTCACCGCATGTTGGTTTCAGACTGGTTGGTCGCACACGGTCACGAAGTGTTACACATCGACGGCATGGGGCCGGTCAAAGCGCATCGGTTGATGCAGGAGGCGCGCATGGTCGACGGTGAATTGGTCTATCGTGGAGACCTTCTTTTCTAAAATTGCCAATTGGCAATTGAAAATTGACAATACTCACATGATCGTCGGCACTGGGATCGACATCGCCGAAGTTCCGCGGATTGCGGAATCCCTGGCGCGCTTTGGCGACCGCTTCTTGCACCGTGTCTTCACCGAAGGTGAAATCAAGTATTGCGATTCGAAGGCGAACCGCGCCGAGCGTTATGCCGCGCGCTTCGCCGCGAAAGAAGCGGCGATGAAGGCGCTGGGTACGGGATGGAACCACGGCGTGCGCTGGCGCGACATTGAGGTGAAGCGGCAGCCGGGAGGGCGTCCCACCATCGCTTTCCACGGCAAGGCTGCGGAATTCGCGGCGAAATTGGGTACCCGGAACATTGCGTTATCGCTAACCCACACGGAAGATCAGGCCTTCGCCCAAGTGATTCTCGAAAGTTAGTCTGGTAGACTGACGCGTCCGCCGACAAATGACCCAGACCTCCTCTCTATCCCTCATTGAGTCCGATAGTGCGCGCGATCGTTCCCTGCTGGCGGGAATTGCGCTCAGCAGTTTTGCCGCTCTGCTTCTCGAACTCTCACTCACGCGTCTGTTTTCGGTTGTACTTTTTTATCATTTCGCGTTTCTCGCGATCTCTATCGCGCTGCTCGGCCTAGGGGCGGGCGGCGTCTTCGCATACCTGCGGAAAGAATCTCTGACTCGCACCGAAACCCGCGCTCTGGTTGCGCGGCTGTGCAATCTGAATGCGCTGATCGTGCCGGTGGCGCTGGTGGTGGCGCTGCGCATTCCGGTCACGCTTCATCTGTCGACCGCAAATTTTCTGCGGCTGACCGCGATCTATCTCGTGTCTCGCAGTGCCGTTCTTCATGACAGGGCTGCAGTTCTCGATCGTCTTTTCACGCGAGTCCGCACACATTCCCCGGCTCTACGGTGCCGATCTACTCGGCGGCGCGCTGGCTTGTCTCGGTATCGTTCCACTGCTCAATTGGCTGGGCGGTCCCAACACCGTGCTGTTTTCGGGCGTCGTGATGGCTGCTGCCGGAGCGGTGTGGGCGGGAAGTGGGAAGCTGCAACGTTCGGCTCTCGGCCGGGCCGTCTTTCTTCTGGCTCTGATCGCGTTTAACTATTCTGGAAAGCTCCTCGACATCGTCTATGCCAAAGGCGGATTCCGAGACTCCTCCTGGGTGGAATTCGCCCGTTGGAATGCCATCTCGCGCGTTGAGGTCGATCATCAAGGCGGGTCGAAAGCGATCGTGATCGACGCCGATGCGTCGACCTACCTCATGAATGTTGACCCGCTGAAGTGGGGGGAATCGGAGTGGAAGAAAGATCTGATGTCGACGCCGCCCGCTGTGGCGAATGTCCTGCGTCCGCATGGCCGGTTTGCCATCATTGGGCCCGGCGGAGGCGTGGATGTGGTCCGCGCGGTCGCCAACGGCAGTCCCAGCGTGACAGGGATTGAAATCAATCCCATCATCGCCGACACCATCATGCGCGGACGTTACGCCGACTACACATATCATCTTTATGAACGGCCCGAGGTGCATATTCACGTCACCGATGGGCGGTCATTCATCCGCAACGCCGGCCAGCATTTCGATGTGGTGCAGATGACGCTCGTGGATACGTGGGCGTCCACGGCGGCTGGAGCCTTTGCGCTCAGCGAGAATAGCCTCTACACGGTCGAGGCGTTTCAGGAATACTTCGAGCATCTGAATCCGGATGGGATGATTGCCATTACGCGCTGGGAATTTCGCCAGCCGCGGGAAGCGTTGCGGGTAGTTTCGGTGGCGATAGAAGCGCTGCATCGCATGGGGGTGGCGAATCCCACGAACAACTTCATCATCGTTTCGCAGGGGCCGTTGAACAATGACGGCATCGCTGTTGCCGTCCTGGCTAAGAAAACAGCATTTACTGCGGAAGAGCAAAACGCCGTGCTGAACCACCTGTCGGCGAATCCATCGTTGGCGAGCCTTTATCTGCCGTCAGCACATGGAGACAGTCCGTTCAGCCAGCTCATTGCCAGTAACGATCCGTCGGTTTTCGCCAGGACCTATCCTTATAACGTCGCGCCGGTGAGCGACGATGCTCCGTTCTTTTTCTTTACCCTGAAGCTCGATCAGATTCTGCAACCTTCATCTCTTCAGCAAGGCATTGACTGGAAGGTGAACCTCGGAGTGGCCGTCTTATTCATGGTGCTGGTCATCTCCGTAGTCGCGGTACTTGGTTTTCTCGTCGTTCCCCTCTGGATGCGGGGAAGTCCGCGCGGCCAGAGCGCCGTCAGCCTGATGTATTTCGTCGCGATCGGCCTCGGATACATCCTCGTCGAGATCGCTTTCATCCAGCGCTTCGTTCTGTTTCTGGGGCATCCTACCTACGCCCTGACAGTAGTGGTGTTTCTGCTGCTGCTTTCGAGCGGAGGCGGAAGCCTGGCGTCACGGCGTTGGGTCAGCCGCAAGCGGCTCTCGTGGCTGCCGTTAATCGCGATCATCGCCGCGCTCCTGCTCTATGTTTTCATTCTTCCCGGACTGCTGAATGCCCTGGTCGGCCTGCCCTTCCCGATGAAGTTGCTGGTGAGCGCGGCGCTGCTGGTTCCGCTAGGCTTCACCATGGGGATGCCCTTCCCCACCGGCATGCGCGCGATCGCCAGCTTCCCGGCGCCTGAGTTTCCTGCATCCGAAGGCACTACAGCGAATCAAAACTCCGTCGAGTGGGCTTGGGCGATGAACGCGGCCTCTTCGGTGCTCGGCTCGGTGTTGGCGATGGTGATCGCGATACAGTTTGGATTGAACGCGACCTTGGCGTGCGGGGCATTGGCCTACCTGCTGGCGTTGCTGCTTGCACGGACTCTGCATACCCGGGCCACTTAGTCGCAACCTTGCCGTCTGTTATCATTCCAAAAACCCTGTTGAACATTTCGCAGGGAGGGTCAATGAACATGTCGCTTGGGAGAATCCGTGCCTAGCCAGAAACAGTTGAAATGGTCTCAACTGAAGGTAGGGATTACGGTGGTGGTCGCCAGCATCACTCTGGGCGTTCTGATCCTGCTCATGAGCGGCACCGGCGGATTGTTCACCCGAAAAGTCACGCTGAAATCGTACTTCGACAACGCCGGCGGATTGCGTATCGGCGCGCCGGTGCGACTGAGCGGAGTCGACATCGGCAACGTCGCGTCGATTCGGATCGTTTCCGACCTGGACAAGAAACTCACTCCTGTCGAAGTCATGATGAAAGTGAATACCAAGTACCACGAGAACCTGCGCAGGGACTCGGTGACATCGCTTTCGACGGCTGGGGTTCTCGGGGAAACCTATATAGACATCGACAGCTCACAGGCCTCGGGACCTGAGGCCCATGACGGCGACCGCCTGGCCACGCGCGATACACCCGATATTCAGGACGTGGTGCGGTCCAGCCAAAGCACCCTGCAAAACCTGGACGCATTGTTGAAACGCACGGATCGCATCATCGCGTTCATTGAAAGCGGGCAAGGGTCGGTCGGCAAACTGATCTACGATCCCACGCTCTATAACCGGTTGGCTTCGACGATCAACGAATTTCAGGGACTGATTACTCAGGTCAGCTCCGGCAACGGCACGATCGGCAAGTTGCTGTCGAGCGACGAGCTCTACAACAAAGCGAATGCCACGGTTGATAAGCTGAACCTGGTGATTGATGACATCAACGCGGGCAAAGGGACGGCCGGCAAGCTGTTGAAGGATCCCACGCTTTACAACAACGCCAACGACACGATTGCGAATGTCAAAAAGCTCACGGACGACATTAACGCCGGCAAAGGCGCGATCGGCAAGCTAGCAAAAGATCAGGAGTTCGCGGACAAGCTGCAGAACACCATGAACAAGCTGTCAGCGCTCTCCGATCGTCTGGAAGCGGGACAGGGCACCGCAGGGAAGCTGCTGCAGGATCCTGCTCTCTATAACAATGCCGACCAAATGCTGCTCGAAGCGCGCGAACTGGTGAAGGCCGTGCGCGAGAATCCCAAGAAATATCTAACGATTCGTTTGCGGGTGTTCTAGGAAGGAACTACTGACGCGTGGTTCCGGTCGCTTCGGCCTGTTCGTGCGCGTGGTAACTCGATCGTACGAGCGGCCCTGATTCCACGTGACGGAATCCGAAGCGCAAGGCTTCGCTTTTCAGGTAGGCAAATTCTTCGGGCGTATAGAAGCGCGCGATGGGCACGTGATCCTTGGAAGGCCGCAGATACTGGCCGATCGTGAGGATATCGACTCCGCGCTGGCCCAGGTCGCTGAACACTTCCACGAGCTCCTCGGTACTTTCTCCAAGACCCACCATGAGGCCGGATTTAGTCACCATGCCGGGAGAAAATTTCTTGGCATTCTCGAGCAGGCGCAGGGTTCGTTCGTAGCGAGCCCCCGAGCGCACCGCGCGATAGAGCCGTGGAACACTTTCCGTATTGTGATTCAGGACGTCAGGTTTTGCGTCGAGCACGACCTTCAGCGCCTCGTCCATGCCCTGGAAGTCCGGGATCAGCACTTCCACCCAGCATCCGGGAATGAGTTCGCGAATTTGGCGGATAGTCTCAGCGAAGATGCGTGCGCCGCCCACGTTGTCGTCGTCGCGATTCACGCTGGTAATGACCGCGTGCTTTAGGCCCAAGGTAGCGACTGCTTCGGCTACGCGACGAGGTTCATCCCAATCGATGGGCTCGGGCTTGCCCTTAGGAACCGCGCAGAAGCCGCAACGCCGCGTGCAGATATCGCCCAGCAACATGAAGGTCGCGGTTTTGTGATTCCAGCACTCTCCAATGTTAGGGCATTGGGCGGACTCGCACACCGTATGCAGGCCGAGGCCGCGAGCTAACTGCTTGAGGTCATGGAAGTTATCGCCCACGGGAGCTTTCGCGCGCAACCAATCAGGCTTAGGCTGCCGGACCGGAGGTCCGACTTCGATCTGCACTAATTGGGATGCACCCGCCATGCTGGTTAATTTTAGCAGGATTCATGAGCGATGTGGCGCGGGCGCCCCCGGCGCATTGAGTCAAAAAAGAAAAAGAGGAGCCTTGGCTCCTCTTCGTCTTTTACGCGCTAGCCGGTTAGCTTGCGCGGCGGTTCAAGTCGCGGTCGGTGCGGTCGGTGTCGTAATCTTTCTGTGTGCGCTTCCACTCGTCCACTTGCTTCTGCGCTTCTTCTTTTGCGACTCCGTAACGCTCCTGGACGATGCCGGTCAATTGATCGCGGTTGCCCTCGATGATCTTCAAGTCATCGTCGGTCAGCTTGCCCCACTTTGTTTTCAGGGCACCCTTCATTTGCTTCCATTTACCTTCCATCTGATCAGTGTTCATGGCAGGCCTCCTAATGGGGAATAAATCCTAAGCACTCATTTAGGCTAGTCTGGCGAGGAGGCAGTAACAATACAGCAATCACCCCAAAATGCGCAGGAGGAAGCTGGTCCTGTAGATTTTGATTGAGAAGAAGAAACTAACTTTCCAGATACGCGTCGATCCACTCTTTGATGCGCATGCGGCGATCATCCTGCGAATCGAAGCGAACGCCGAAGCTCTTGCTGGCAGGCTTACGCCAGGTTACGTTTCCGCGCACCCAGATGCGGGGCAGGGTTAGCAGAGCGAATGAAACTTCGACGGACTGGCCTTGCGAAATCTCTTCGGCAGTTCGCAGCGACATGCCGCCGGAACTGATTTCGTGGCTGGTTCCTGAAATCTTGCGGTTATCGGAAGTTACGATCTGAATTTCCGTGATCACCGGGATGCGCACGTAGCGGCGGAATTCATGCAGCACGAGCATCTGCGTGGCGCGCACCAATTTCAGCGCTGCGGGGCGCTCCAACGGCTCGTTGAACACGGCATTGATGCCGTATTTCGAAAACTTCATCGCATCTTGCACGCTGCCCCCAACACCATAGATCACCATGCGGCTGTTCGAGGGAGACGTGCGCGCCGCATTCATTACGGCTTCGGCGTCCGGCGCCAATTTCACAACGCATGCTTCAAACTTTTCCTTGATCATGCGGTCGGCGACATCACCAGTCATGGGTACGGTCTCAACTCCAAATTGTCGAAAGCACTCCGAAAGAATCGTCCGCGCAGGTTCCTTCATGTCGATCAACGCAGCGCGGGCGGCGGCTTTGCGGGGGCTGCGGATGGGAGCGACGGCAGTTCCTAAACCTTTGTCCATAAGCGTGGTCACGGTTGCCTTGAAACTCTATTCTGGCTTGCACCGCCGAGCTTGGCAAAGGCGTAGAAGGACAATGCCGGGGTACAGAAGTACCATTACTAGGAATGCACTGCGGAGTGATTTAAGTGCTTGCGAAAGGCAAGCAACAAATCCAGTTTTTGGACTGCAACAAAACAAGGGAGATGGAAGGTTTTCTGAGGTCCGAGGTCTAGACTATTCCGACCAGCGCCGGAACAGCAAGGCTCCGTTGGTCCCGCCGAAGCCGAAGGAGTTCGACATGGCGTATTCGATTTGGGCTTTACGAGCATGATTGGGGACAAAATCCATGCCGGCCGTTTCCGGGTCCTGATTCTCAAGGTTCGTGGTTGGCGGCAGAATCTGATCGCGCAGGGCGAGCACGGTGATTCCTGCTTCAAGCCCGCCAGCTCCGCCGAGCAAGTGTCCAGTCATCGACTTGGTGGAACTTACGGGCAGAGTGCGTTGAAAGCAGTTGCGGATGGCGTGTGCTTCCAGCGTATCGCCAATCGGAGTCGAAGTGCCGTGTGCATTCACATAGCCGACCACTTCAGGACCTACCTTGGCGTCGCGCAGCGCGTTCCGCATCACGCGGAATCCGCCTTCGTGTTCAGGCGCGGGTTGCGTCATGTGATAAGCATCGCCGCTCATGCCGTATCCGGCTAATTCCGCCAGAATTTTTGCGCCGCGGTTGCGCGCGTACTCCAGTTCTTCGAGGACCAGGATGCCGGCACCTTCGCCGATTACAAATCCATCACGATCTTTGTCCCAAGGCCGGCTGGCGTGCTCTGGATCATCGTTTCGCGTGGAAAGCGCACGCATCGCGGCGAATCCGCCTACGCCCATGGGAGTGATCGAAGCTTCCGCGCCTCCGGCAATCATCACATCGGCATCATTGTGCTGAATGATGCGGAAAGAATCGCCGATGGAGTGCGCGCTGGTGGTGCAGGCCGTGGCAGTAGCTTCGTTCGGTCCCTTGGCGCCGTGCCGCATGGAAACGTGACCCGCAGCGAGGTTCACGATGGCGGCCGGAATGAAGAACGGGGAAATCTTGCGTGGACCGCCCTTCAGCAGGGCCGTATGTTCATGTTCGATGACATCGAATCCGCCGATGCCCGAGCCGATGTGGACACCAACTCGCTCGGCATTTTCCGCCGTGATCTTAAGGCCCGACATCTGCACCGCTTCGTCCGATGCCGCGATGGCAAAGTGGATGAAGCGGCCCATCTTCTTGACTTCTTTTTTCTCGATGAACTTCAGGGGATCGAAGTTCTTGACTTCGGCGGCAATCTGGCAAGAGAACTGGGAAACATCAAAAGGAGTCCCGTCGATGCGTTCAAACTCGGTGAATTGAGTGATCCGGCCCACCCCGCTCTTGCCTGAGAGCAGGTTCGGCCAGACTTCCGCGGTCGTATTCCCCACCCCGCAGATTAAGCCGATGCCAGTAACGACGACGCGACGTCCCAACTACTTCCCGCCTTTCGCATGCTTCCCGATGTAGTCGATCGCATCCTGAACGGTGCGGATCTTCTCGGCGTCTTCATCGGGAATTTCGATCTCAAAGCCCTCTTCAAAAGCCATTACCAGTTCGACCGTGTCCAGAGAGTCGGCGCCCAAATCGTCCACGAACGAGGCGTTCGGAGTTACTTCGCCCTCGTCCACTCCCAGTTGCTCCACGATGATCTGCTTCACTTTCTCGTCAACGGCTGCCATGGTTCTCCTCGCGTCTGCTGGTATTTTGAGGCGGATTGCGGCCCGCCCGGACTCACATTGCAGTCTTACCGGCTGCTCACGGCCAAGCGGAACACCCCTACTTGCTCACCTTTGCATGCTTGTCGATATAGTCAATCGCATCCTGTACGGTGCGGATTTTTTCGGCATCCTCGTCGGGAATTTCCAGATCGAATGCCTCTTCCAGGGCCATGACCAGCTCGACCTGGTCCAGGGAATCGGCCCCTAAGTCGTCGACAAATGAGGCGCTGGGAGTGACTTCACCCTCGTCAACCCCAAGCTGTTCCGAGATAATCTGCTTTACCTTTTCCGTCATCTCTTTTTTATCGCCAGCCATATCAATGCCACCTCCTGGAAAGACTATGCAAAGGGAATTAGTAGTGTACTGGCCCAAATGAATTGCTGTAAAGGAAGGCGCACTGCGCCGCACACCCCTCCGCCCAGGAGGTTTGACCCGCCAAGAATCCTAACGGTTCCCCCGCGCCACGGTCAAACGAGCGCGGGCATTTGACGATCGACCAAAGACACCGGCTAACGACCAGCGTATTGATCGCGAAGGCGCGTCTGCCGGCTGGTCATGGGGATCGCACGGCCTTCGATGTAGACCTGCTTCACATCGGTGGTTACGTCGAGGGGATCGCCGCTCGAGACAACGACGTTCGCGGTTTTGCCTACATCTAGCGATCCGAGCTTGTCAGCAACTCCCCATGTTTCTGCCGGATTGAGTGTGATCGCTTTCAGCGCCTCGTCATGCGGAAAGCCGAAAGCTACGGCGAACCCCGCCTGGTAAGGCAGATTTCTGACCTGATGGGCATCGTACGAGGCAAACACGATCTTCACCCCACGCTTGTAAAGTTGCGCGGGCAAGCTGTAGACCGCGTCGTAGCGCTCGTCCGGCTTGGGATTTTCGTAAATCGGACCGACGATGACTGGAACTTTCAAACTGGCCACGTAGTCGAGCACAGGTTGGGAGTAGCTGATGTGATTCAACACGAACTTCAAATTGAATTCTTTGGCCAGCCCGACTGCCGTCTCCAGATCGCTGGCTTCTTCGGCGGCGAGCACGATCTGCTTTTTACCATCGAGATAAGGCAGCACCGCCTCCAACTTTAGGTCGCGCTTGGGCGGCGAAGGTGGCTGCTTCTTGTCTTTCTCTTTCTCTTTGTCGCTCGGCGGATTCTTTTCGAAGTCCGCTTTCTTCTTAGTGTAATCGCTCCAGCTGCGCTCGTACTCCTGCGCGTCGAGGAAAGTCTGGCGCAGTTGCGCGGCCATGCCCATGCGCGTCTGGGGGAACTTGCGTTTCTCCCACGACTCGTTTCGGCGCTGATCAGCGGTGAAATTCAACGGCATCGCGATGTCGCGGATGAGCAGCATGTCAGTCGCCGAGGTCCCATCAAGTTGAATGAACGAATCCTGCCCCGGGAGTGTGTCGCCGTTCGACGGAGCCACGATGGCGTTGGTGATTCCGTTCAGCCGCGATACCGGAATCAATTCCGACTCGGCGTGAAAGGCGTCGTAGACGTGCATCTGCGGCATGACCTCGTCGCTCGACTCGACCAGATCGTTGGTCATCTGTTCGGCAGAGATCTCAGTCAGGCCAAGCTGCGACTCTGAATCGATCAGCCCGGGATACACAGTCATGCCAGTGACATCGATGACCTGCGCGTCAGGAGGAATATTGACGGAGCCCGCTGCACCAAGGGCGGCGATCTTGCCGTCTTTCATGACCAGGATGCCGTTATCGATCGTCCCGTGAGAGATCGTGAGCAGTTTGCCACCCTTCAAAGCAACAGGCTTTGCCTGAGAGAACAAAAACGTCGTGAACAAGAGGATTTGACCAACGACGAAAGACCAACGACCAACGACGGTTCTTCTCATTGCATTCCTCCTGCGTAGTGCGGCATGCCATATCCCGGCTGTGAGCGGTCGAAGTAAACGTCTCCGTCAATAAAAACTTTGTTGGGAACGCCATACACCGACAAAGGATAGCCGTCCCAGATCACCAGATCGGCGTCTTTGCCCACGTCGATCGAGCCCACGCGATCGTCGACGCCGATAATCCAGGCGGGATTGATAGTGATCATCTTCAAGGCTTCGTCTTCAGTCGCCCCACCGTAGCGCATGGTCTTCGCGGCTTCCTGGTTCAAGCGACGTGCGAAGTCGTCAGAGTCGCTCTTGATCGCGACCTTCACTCCTTTGCGCATTGAAATGACCGCGTTCCACGGAATGGCGTCCCAGGCCTCTTGCTTGAACCCCCACCAGTCGGAGAACGTCGCGATGGCGACTCCGTTGGCAGCGAGCTGGTCGGCGACTTTGTAGGCTTCGAGCGCGTGATGGAAGGCTCGAACCTTGTAGCCGAACTCCTTGGCCATCTCCATTTCCGTGAGCAATTCATCAGCGCGATAGCAATGAATCTGCACTAGCAGTTTGCCGCTAAGGACGTCCGACAGCGCGTCGAGCTTCAAATCCCGCTTCGGGGGCTTCGCATCCTTGTCGCCCTTTTGGACCTTGGCGTTGTAGTCGTCCCAATCACGGCGATATTCCTGCGCCTGGACCAGGGCCTCGCGTTGCACTTCGAAATTCCCCATGCGCGTGGAAGGCAATTGATCGCGGCTTCCGTATACGCGCTTTGGATTCTCGCCGCTGGCAAACTTGATCGAGCGTGGCGCTCCCGGGAATAGCATCGCATCGCGCTCGGCGCCGTACTTGTGCTTGATCACCACCGCTTGCCCGCCAATCATGTTGGCAGACCCGTGCAGCAACAGCGATGTAGTCACGCCTCCCGCCAGGCCGCGATAGATGGCCTTGTCTTGGTAATCGAAGGCATCGATCATCATCATTTGCGGGGTGATCGGGCTGGTAGCCTCGTTCACATCGTTGTCGAGTGCGATGTGCGAGTGCGAGTCGATGATTCCCGGAGTCAGGTACTTCCCGCCGGCGTCAATCACAGTGGCGCTTGCCGGGGCATCTACCGACGCGCCGACCGCCATGATCTTGCCGTCTTTGATGTAGACGCTGCCATTGGGGATTTTCCCGTGAGTGACGGTCATCACGGTGGCATTCTTGATGACAACTTCGTTATGCGCCGCCGCGCCCGAGGGTTGCTGGGACATGGCCATGGTGGCCATCAGCAGGCTGAGGACGGCAAAGCGTGTCGGTATGCGACTCATGGAGCCGACTCCTTCAAAGTGTATGGAGTGACAGGTGATAAAGCGGAAAGCCCGGATTGTATGAGGGATTAAATGACAGGTCAATCAAACGTTCAGCCCGGCACCTGTATGATGTTTGTCCACACTTCACCAAAGGACTGAGACGTGAAATACGCGTTATGGTTAGCAATTGTTTTTTGCAGCTCTATGGGACTTGCGGCAGACTGCCCTAAGAACCAGCCCAAGGACGGGTCGGCGCTCATTCAGCACGAGCAAAATTGGGCGGCAGCGCTGGCGCGTCATGACGCGGACGCTGTCGGCTGTATTCTAGCCGACGACTTTCAGGATGTAGACCCCGACGGAAAGGTTCACGATCGCACCGAGACTCTGGCGGGCATTCCACACCGCAAGCCCGGCACGAATCAGTTAAGTGAATTGACGCCTCACGTCTATGGCGATTTCGGCTACATCCGGGGACTGGCGACGCTGGTGAATGGAGAGGGCAAAACCGTTGCCCGCGTGCGCTTCACCGACGTCTACGTCTATCACGATGGACGCTGGTTGGCGGTCGCAGGGCAGGAATCGCTGCTGAAAGAAGTATCGAAGTAAAGCCTCTGGAATCTCATGCGTGCTGTCATCCAACGTGTCAGCCGTGCCCAGGTCACCGTAAACGGCGAACTCGCCGGCAAAATCGCCCATGGCCTGCTGGTGTTGCTCGGAGTCACTCTCGCGGACACAAAGGCCGACGCCGACTACTTAGCAGAAAAGACTGTGGGTCTCCGCATTTTTGAAGATGACACTGGCAAGATGAATCTATCGGTCACGGATGTGGGCGGCGCGGTCCTGGTCGTTTCCCAGTTCACGCTTTATGGAGACGTCCGCAGCGGCAAACGCCCATCGTTCGATGGCGCAGCTCCTCCGCAACAGGCTCGCGAGCTCTATGAATATTTTGTGGACCGTATCCGCGCCACCGGACTACCGTGCGAAACCGGACGCTTCCAAGAGAATATGCAGGTCGAGCTGACCAACGACGGGCCGGTGACCATCCTTCTGGATTCCAGCAAACTGCTTTAGAGGCTCATTCGAACATTTTCGGCTGGCTTTGCTGCTCGATGTACTTCTTGCTGTCAAACTTCTTGCCTGTGCTTTCAAGCGACATGTAGCGAATCAGTCCAAAGATTGGCCTCTCAAACCACGGTCGATCAAACTTTCCCACGATCGACCATGCGATGCCTGCGTAGCCGTTGGGATCGCGTCCGTCCATCTCATACTTATCGTTCAACTGCACAGCAATCTGGTGCGCTTCCGCCGGAGACTTGCTCCACTCTAGAATTTTCTTCGCCCAGTACATACGCACATAGTTGTGCATCCATCCCTGATTCACCATCTGCATCTGGCCCGCGTTCCACAAGGGGTCATGGGTTTCGGCATTCTCCAATTGTCTTTCGGAGTAGACGACGGGCCGCGAATCTTTCGCGTGGGCCGCCAGCGTGCGGTGGGCCCACGGCTCGCCGCATTCGAAGTTGTCGTAGTTGGGATTGAAGCGGACCAGGTTGATCGACAACTCACGCCAGATGATGAGCTGGTTCAAAAACACTTCTTTTTCATTTTTCGGACCGCCCGCTTTCTGCACCGCCACCGCAATTGTGAGCGGACCGAGGTGCCCCAAGTGGAGATAGGGAGACAGATTGCTGGTGCCGTCGATCTCCGGATGGTTGCGCTGCTTGCTGTAGTGCTGAAGCCTCTTGCTGACGAATTCTTGCAAACGTTTGAGTGCTTCTCGCGTTCCGCCATGAATGCCCGCAACCGGAGCGACTGATCGATCCAGTGGCCAGCCTTCAGTAATATCGAAATCCGGCTCCAGGGTTTGCAGGCCGCGCGGGGACTTCCACGGAAATTTCGCTTTTGGGTTGGCAGGATTCACCAGGAACCGCTCAAATAGCTTTTCGAGCCGCGGACGAATTACGTGAGCCGCGTACTGTTCTTTCTCCAGCAGTTTCGACGGCACAATCACATCGGCGTCGACAGTCCACAGCGGAACGCGAAGTTGCTTCGCCACACTCTGCCGCCACCGTTCAGTCTCACGCAACGGATTCTCGTCTCCCACCACCAGTGCCGGGCGAACCTCTTCGCAGAACTTGAGCAGACTGTGATCGGGATAGCGGCGCAGCACGAAACCCACATTGCGCTTTTCCAGAGCCTCGGCGATGTCGGGAGTTCCTTGCGAAAGAAAACGATAGTGACGGAGGTTCGCGTGCGGATAAAACGGTACCGGAGCGAGGAACACGACTGCGGGTTTGCCCAGCGCATTCGCGGCTTCGATGCTGACATTGAGCGCGGGATTATCCACTCCGCGCTGCGCCCGTTGCATCCAGTAAACGACGCAAGTGCCGTCAGGATCGAGCGGTCCGCCGCGGCGCACCGTTACCCGCGGATCAAGAGTGAGTTTTTCCAGAATGCTGGGCAAGATTTCCTTCGCGAACTTCGAGGCCTTTGCGGTTCGGCACTTTTGGTTACCCGAGCAGATCGGCGATCCGCACCGCGTCCGCGCACGCCCGAACATCGTGCGTGCGAATCACATGAGCGCCTTTGAGAATCGCGGTCGTCTCAGCGGCCAGCGTTCCATAGAGGCGATCCGGCAATTCCGCGTCTTTTCCCTTGCGAGCCAATGCGCGACCGATAAAAGATTTTCTTGAAACTCCCACCAGCAGCGGGTACCGAAGCTGATGAAACTCCTCAAATCTTTTCATCAGGGGATAATTCTGCTCAAGATTTTTCCCAAACCCGAATCCCGGGTCGAGCATGATGCGTTCTCGTTTCATTCCGGCCATCACCGCCGAGTCTGCCCACTCGCGCAGTTCCCGCTTTACCAGCATGACAACATCGGACACCGGCGGCAGTGACCGCCACTCTTCAGGCCGCCCGCGCATGTGCATCATCACCGCACCGCATTTCAGGTCGGCAAGGGTTTTCTTCATGGCGGGATCCCATCGGAATCCGCTGACGTCGTTGACTACCTCGGCGCCCGCGGCCACGGCAGCGCGCGCGACGTTCGCTTTATAGGTATCGACGGAGATGACCGCATCAGGTTTCTTCTTCTTCAGGGCAGTGATAACCGGAATCACGCGTTCCAACTCTTCTTTCTCGGACACTGCGGTTTTCCCTGCCTTGGATGGCGCAGATTCGCTGGCAGTGACTTTCGCTCCCGGCCGCGTTGATTCTCCGCCCACGTCGATGATCTCTGCTCCATCCTCCAGCAATTTCAACCCATACTCGACGGCGCGATCTCGATCAAAGTGCTGGCCGCCATCCGAAAAAGAATCCGGCGTAACATTCACAATACCCATAATCAGCGTGCGTTTGCCGAGTTGCAGGCACCGCGAGCCGATGTTCCATTCAAAGACGACGCGCATCCGGCGATTCTAAACCCGCCGAGCGCGACGAGTTACCTTCGGTACGTGCGCGTGGGGAAAGAGTTGTGCGCGATGCTACAATCGAGCTATTCCAATGGGCCGAAACCGCCCCTATTTAGTGGCGATTTTCTGCCTGTTCCTGGCAGTGCAGGCGCAGGCTGCCGGGCGCACCTCGCTAGAATCGAAAATCTCTACTCTGCTTTCTCAGCCGGACCTCGCCCGCGGTTTCTGGGGCATTGAAGTCGTCTCGCTTTCAACGGGCAAGATCCTGTATGCGCACAACCAGGACAAGCTTTTCACTCCCGCATCGAACACCAAACTTTTCACCACGGCCGCGGCGCTCGCGCTCATTGGTCCCGACTACAGTTTTCGCACCACGGTGGAAACCTCCGGCACGCTCGACAAGCATGGACGCCTGACCGGAGACCTCGTGCTGGTCGGCCGAGGCGATCCCAATCTGTCTGGACGGGAGTTGCCCTACGCGCTACATACGCAGCGCAACGATCATCCCATTCAGGTGCTGGAGCAACTTGCGGATACGCTGGTACAAAAAGGTGTGAAGTATGTCGACGGTGACATCATTGCCGACGATTCTTTTTTCGCTTTTGAGCGCTACGGAGAAGGCTGGAGCCAGGACGATCTGGTCTGGGCTGACGGAGCTCCGGTCTCGGCACTGACCATTAATGACAATGTCATCTTTGTGAACGTGCTGCCCGCAGACCGGGCCGGCGATCGCGCATTTGTCAGCATCACTCCATTTGCCGATTACTACCACATCGACAATCGCATCATCACGACGCCCGCTGGCACGGCTCGTGACATCCATATCAATCGCGAGCCCGGCTCGACTACCTTGACCCTTTGGGGCAACATGCCGCTCGATGATGCCGGGGCCAATGAAGCCTTGGCCATCGAAGATCCGGCCGAATTCGCAGCTACACTCTTGCGGCAGTTGCTCGAATCGCGCGGCATCGCAGTCTACGGACAGCAGCGCACGCGCCACACCGAACTTGCCAGCCTGTCGACGGTCACCATTACTGCGATCGCGCCCTCACGAGGAGGAGACGAGCCTTCGCGAGCCCTGCAAACTCAGCCTCTGGTGCTCGCGAGCTACGATTCGAAGCCACTGATTGAGGATGTTCGGGTCATCAACAAGGTCAGCCAGAATCTGCATGCGGAAATCCTGCTGCGCTTGCTGGGACGCGAAAAGGGAACATCTGGCACAGTCGAGGGCGGCCTGGAAGTTCTGCGCGGATTTCTGAACAAGGCTGGAATTTCGAAAGACGAATATCTGTTCTACGACGGCTCCGGGCTTTCACGCCAGAATCTGGTCACGCCTCATGCGGTGGCACAGTTGCTGAGTTTCGCGTCGACCCAACCCTGGGGAAAAAGTTTTCGCGACACTTTGCCCCTCGCGGGCGTCGATGGTTCGCTTTCAGAGCGCTTCAAGAACGTTTCCGTGCAAGGGCGGGTCTACGGGAAAACGGGGTCGCTCGGCGGGGTGAAGACGCTCTCCGGTTACGCGACCACTGATCGCGGCGAGCAGGTCGCCTTCTCGATCCTGTCCAACAATTCCAACGCTTCCACCAAACGTATTACCGACACAATTGATAGCGTTGTAGAGGCGATTTTGGCTGACGGCGCAAAGAAGAAGTAATCGCCGCACCTATCTTCTCGGCATCTGCCTCACCCTTCGCTGCTGCGCTCCTCGCGCCGGACCGGTTCCTGTAGGCGGCTTGCGCATTCCGTCCAGAAGATCCTTCAGCACCGTGGCATTGTTTCGTTCTTCATTCTTGGAGGCGTAGAGCAAAGTCAGGCGCTTACGCTGTCCCGCGAGACGATAAAGTTCGTCGAGCGCCGCGTGAGCTTCGGGACGCGACAGTTCTTTCAGATAGCGTTTGCGAAATGTGATCCAGCCATTCGGGCTCGCATGGAACCACTGCCTCAGAGCATCCGATGGCGCGAGTTCTTTCAACCAAGCGTCCAGATCCGCCTCGGCCTTGGTCAGTCCACGGGGCCACAAGCGGTCGACCAGCACGCGGGTGCCGTCGCTCTTTGCGGGCTTCTCGTAAACGCGTTTGAGTGCGACTGCCATTGGCCTCTATTATTGTACTTCCAGGAAAGGGTGACGGTCAGACGCCGAATGCCACCATCGGAAATTTTTTATTCGCGCAAACTTGTTCTTTTCACTCCTCTCATTTTTCTAATCATTCTTTCGGGCTGCGATGTGGAGCGCCGTAAGAGCGATGCCGAACTCGGGCTGACGCCGCAACAGTCCGCCGGTCGCAAGGTCTATGACAATTATTGTGATCGCTGCCACGAGCCCTATTCGCGGCGCGACAAGAAGGGTCCAAGCCTTAAGGGGATATTCAAGAAGCAGTTTCTGCCGGTCAGCGGGATGCCTGCCAACGACGAGCGCGTCGGCGGACATCATCCTCTACGGTCGCTCCAAGATGCCGGGCTTCGGCCAAACGTTGACGCCGCAGCAGGTGCAGGATCTGCTCGCCTACCTACACACCCTGTAGCTGAAACACCGGATAGTTTTCCGCGACTCCCACGAACGCCTCTGGAGGTGATCCCGCTGGCACCGTGAAGTAGCGCTGCACTTGCGATTTGAAGCGGTCGAGATACGCCTTCAAGATCGGTGGCCGATCGGCCGGTGCTACGGGTTTTAGACGATAGGTCGAACGGCGGCTACCGCGCTTCAGCACAATTTCTCCTGCCGCTTCAGCATTTCGCACCCACTGCGTGCGTCCGCGTGGGGCGACGAGGTATGGCTTACCTTGAAACTCAAGCAGGTCTACGGGCGTGCGATAAAGTTTTCCGGATTTCCGGCCCCGAACTTCGAGCAGATAGAAGTCGGCGGGAGCCAGACCCAGTCCGACGAGAAATCCGAATACACGATTGAACAGGCGTTCGCCTGCAGTGGGGGCAAGAAAGGTAGGGGCAGTGCTCATGCCATTCTTAGACGTCTGCGTTTTCTATTGGTTGCAACTTCTAAAGTTCCCGGACTTGCCCGTAATTCAGAACGCTGACTATCAGCACGCCACCCACAATGTTTCCCAGAGTCGCGGGCAAAAGCCAGCGGAAGTAGCTTGCCGCCGGGAGGGCGCCTGCGAGCACGGCTGACAGAATCTCTCCGCTGGTCGCGATGCAGTGCGCGAATTTGCCGATCCCGACGACGAATGCCAGCAGCCAAACCATGACTAACTGTCCGATGGTGCGCTGGCTTGCCGTGACTACCCAGGCGACGAAGGCGATGAGCCATCCTCCGACGACTCCGCTCCAGAAAAAATGCGAAGCGGCCCCGTTCACCGCGTCGGTTCCCAGCTTTACCAATTCTGAGGCAATGGCTGGAGTCAATGCCCCCGTTTGCGTCGCCAACAGCGAGAACAGGAATGCTCCAGTGATGTTGGCGGTGAAGACGATGGCCCAGAGTCTCCCTGTCTCCTTGAAGTATCTGCGCTCATCGAGCACGAGCACGACAGGGTAAAGCGTATTTTCGGTGAACAATTGCGCGCGGCCGATGATCACCGCAATGAAGCCGATGGGATAGATCATGTAAGAAGCCAGTTCGGCCCACGGGCTCTCGCCCAAGATCGCCCGCATCGCGGCCACGCTCAGGCCGGTGAGACCCATGGTCACTCCGCCGGCCACTCCCGAGAACGCCAACGTGCGCGGGGAGCGCTTGATTTCGGCGCGCGCGCTCTCAACCGCAGCGTGGAAAATCTGCGGGGCGGTCAGCCGCTGGGCTTCCACCTTCGCACCATTCAGTTTTTGCATCCACGCTTGGATGTCTGAAACGCCAATTGGGGTTTCATCGCGGCTGCCGCTGGGACGGTACAATAACCGCGTGAGCACAGCCGCTCCCGAAATTTCGAACGATACAACTGCTGGCGAGCGCTCGTTCTCTCTTCGTCAGAGAGGTCTCTTTGTGGTTGATCAGTTGGATCGGTTTTCTCGCGATCCGCACTATTGGCCCCACCCTGCGCTTCGCAGTTTCCTTTGAAGAAGGCGCCCCCGATAACCTCGAGAAGCCCCCGATTGTCACTCCTTTCTGGCATCGCTGCATTTTCGCTGCTGCCTATATCTGGCGCGATCTGCAATTCCAGGTCATGACCAGCCGCAGCTTCGACGGTGAATACATAGCGCGCATCATCCAGAAACTTGGTTTTGTGGCATTGCGCGGATCGAGCAGTCGCGGTGCAGTCGGCGCATTGCTAGGAGCCCGGCGCGAAATCGAACGAGGTTTTGCCATCGCCTTCACCATAGACGGTCCGCGCGGACCGTGCTACGTCGCGAAACCAGGCCCCGTACTGCTGGCAAAGCTCACCGGAGCACCGATCGTTCCGTTTTATATTGCGCTCGAAGATCCATGGGTGCTGAATACCTGGGATCGCTTTATGATTCCCAAACCATTTTCGCGAGCGCTGATGCGGGTAGCGAAAAACATCCACGTGTCTCCTGACGCCGAAGACGAAGAAATTGGACGTCTACATCAGGAAATGCAAGCGGCCCTCGAACGCGTGCAGAAATTTGCGGATGAAAATGTTCGCCAAGTGGGGAGCACGAAGTTCCCGGTCTACAAAAGAAAAGTGTTTCTGAAAAGCCTTCCTTAGCGCCCTCTGTGGTTGGAAGCTGTTCCTCATTATTTGACAACCCATCCGGCCGCGGTTAGATTTCTTGGTCTGTCGTTCTGTTCTTTCTCAAATGTCTTTGGTTCGCGCATCCTCTCAGATGTTGATGAGGAGGGAAGCGGGTGAAAACCCCGCGCTGCCGCGCAACTGTAAGCGAGGAAATTTGCAGCTGGTCACTGGGAGAAGTCCTGGGAAGGCCGGTTGTGGCTGTCGAGTTCTCTGAACTCTTACTCGCGAAGCCAGGAGACCGGCGCGAACCGTCCACTCAACCCTTTTCGCGTGTAAAAGGAGAAGTCCATGCGGCTCGTCTATCTTTTTGCTTCTCTCATTCTGCTGCTGGCGTCCGCCTCGGCAGCTGACCTCCAAATTAGAGTTGTAGATCCACAATCCGTCGCGGTGGCGGGTGCTCAAGTCGAACTTCTGACTAAGAGCGGATCGTTTGCCGTCTCCGCCACTTCGGCCGAAGGAACCGTCATATTTCGTGACATCGAGGAGGGCGCCGCGTCGGTGCGTATTCTTGCCCCAGGCTTTGCGGAGCAACGGTTGGATGTCCCGCCTCATCCTGCCGAGGCCATCACCGTACATCTGCAACTTGCGCCCGCTTCCGAGACTGTATCGGTCACGGCCACGCGCACCCCGGTTGCCACCGAAGCCGTTGGCGCAAACGTCGAAATACTTACAGCGGGACAAATCACGACCATGAATCCGGTGGCGATGAATGACGCGCTCCGCTTTTTGCCTGGCGCCGTCATCGCGACAGTGGGACAGCGCGGCGGACTCTCGTCATTGTTCGTGCAGGGCGGAGAATCGCGCTACAACAAGGTCATCATTGACGGCGTTCCAGTGAACGAGCCCGGGGGAACGTTCGACTTCGGTACCGTTCCAACGGCACAGAGCGAGCGCATCGAGTTTCTTCGTGGGGCGCAAAGCACGCTATACGGTTCGGACGCGATGACGAGCGTCGTCCAGGTGTGGACGCGCACGGGAAGTACTTCCCATCCCGAACTTACTTTCGGAGCCGACGGTGGCAATCTCTATACCGCGCACGGCTATGCTTCTCTCGCTGGCGCGCATGGCCCCTTCGACTACAACGTTTTCGCCGACCAGTTCAATACCATCGGACAAGGCATCAATGCTGACTACTCGAACTCCCTGCAGGGAGGCAACCTCGGCTACACCATTAACGACGAGGCTTCTCTGCGAATTCGAGTGCGTCATGCCAACAGCCGCACAGGAGTTCCCGGAGCATGGGACTTCAACGGCGCGCCGCTCCAGCCTCCAGACTCGGATCAACGGGCACGCCAGAACAACCTGCTGGGCAGCGTAGAATTCAACTTCAGTCCCTCTTCGCACTGGCAAAACCGCTTCACCGGGTTCGATTATCATCATCAGCGCGAAAATCTGGATACCTTTATCGATCCCGGCCGGTTGGGAGATTTTCTCACTCACTCTATTGCTGACATCAATCGCGCCGGATTCGATTATCAGGGAAACTACCAGGAGCGGACCTGGGCGCAAACCACCTTCGGCTACGAATTCCAGGACGAAGGCGGATACATTGGTGACCTCGACTATCCGAACCCGCCTTTTCCTAGGCTCACGCACGGCTTGCGGTTGAACAACGCTTTTTATGGACAGCAATTGCTCGTGCTTGGCCGCCTCACCGTCGTTGCCGGGGCGCGCTTTCAGCACATCGGAAATTATGGCAATAACGGCTCGCCGCGCGTGGCTCTCACTTTGCAAGCTCTGCGCGGGGGGAATGTTTTCTCAGGAACACGGCTGCGCTTTACCTACGCCACCGGATTTCAGGAGCCCACGCTGGACGAGACCTTCGCGGGCCCGCCATTCAGTGTCCCGAACCTAAACCTGAAGCCTGAGCGCAACCGCAGCTTCGAAACGGGCTTTCAGCAGTCGTTGTTGGGTGGACGCTATGCCGTGATCGCCACCTATTTCAACAATCTGTTCCTTGATCGCATCGACTACGGACCGGTTGACCCCAAGAATCCCTTCGTCGGCCAGTTCGTCAACGTCGACAAATCCTTTGCGCAAGGCGCAGAGATCGAGTTTCAGGGGAAGCTGATGTCCCGGCTTACCTTGAACTCCGCCTACACATACACTTCGACGCAAAATCTCGAAGCTCCTCTCTGCACGCCGGCGAACTTTTGCGATCCCATCTTCGCCGCAGGGACGCCGCTACTGCGTCGTCCCAAGCAATCTGGAACGCTTCTGATCAACTATCTTGGCAGCCGCTGGGGAGGCAACCTTGGCGGAAGCTTCGTCGGACGCCGTCCGGACTCGGACTTTCTCGGCCTAAACATCGACCACGCGGCCGGATATGCCCGCGTCGATCTCGGTGGATGGTACGCCATCACGTCCCGCGTTACGGCCTACGTCAATGTCGAGAACGCGCTAAACAAGCACTACAACGAGGTTGTGGGATACCCGGCGCTGCTCCTGAACTTCCGCGGTGGCCTGTGCTTCCGTCTCGGCGGGGAATAGACACAACACTTTCAGGATGTTGATTCGCCGCGCCGTTGTACCCGTGCCGCTTCGGGTACAATAACGCGGCGAACTTCTATTTAGACCGGTACGTATACCCTCCAAGAGGACACAAATGCGAATTGCAATCCGCCTGGCCATGATTCTGGCCGTGTTATCAACCTGCGCTGTGCTCAACGCGCAAACCGAGAAGACTCCCGAACTTTTACCCAGCCTTGATAAGCAATTGATGGATACGACCGCCGACCCCTGCGTCGACTTCTTCCAATATTCATGCGGGAATTTCAGCAAGGTTTACCCGATTCCCAACGATCGAGCTTCTTATGGCACTGGCGCCATGGTCGCCGAATACACCCAGCACGAAGTGCAAAGCCTGCTAGAGAAGGCGGTCGCCGGTGGCGCGGGCCGGACTGCGAATGAGCAGAAGATCGGCGACTACTACGCGGCTTGCATGGACACCGACACCATCAACCAGAAAGCTCTCAAACCTCTGCAACCCGACCTTGATCGCATCGCGGCCCTAAAGAGCAAGGATGACCTGCCCAGCCTTCTCGGCTACTTCCAACTGATCGGCGTGAACGCCTTTCTCGCTTTCGGAGAACAGCAGGATTTCAAGGATGCCCGCAAGCAGATCGCGGTCGTCGATCAAGGTGGGCTGGGTCTGCCCGAGCGCGACTATTATTTGCGCACCGGAGCGAAAGATGAGGAACTGCGCAAGCAATACGTCCAGCACGTTACCAACATGCTCAAGCTGATGGGAGAAAGCGACAGCCAGGCTGCGGCTGACGCACAAGCCATCATGAAAATCGAAACTGCGCTGGCCAAGGTGTCGCTCGACATCACTTCGCAACGCGATCCCAACAAGATCTACCACATGACCTCGGTTGCGGATCTCGAGAAACTCGCGCCCAACTTCAACTGGAAGAAATTCTTCGTCGCCGACGAAGCGCCAGCCATCACCGAACTGAATGTCACCCATCCCGAATTCTTTCAGGGATTGAGCGCAGTTCTCGCCTCCACCGACCTGCCCACCGTCAAGACTTATCTCCGCTGGCAGTTGGTGCACTCCGTCCCCGGCTGGGCTTTGCCCAAGGCGTTAGACGAAGAAGCATTCGACTTCAACGGACACAAGTTAAGCGGACAGCCTGAACAACGCGCCCGTTGGAAACGCTGCTCTGATGCCACCGATAATGCTTTGGGTGAGGCGGTCGGTCAGGTCTATGTGGCCCAGGAATTCCCGGCCACGAGCAAAGAAGCGACGGTGCAGATGGTTAACGACATCGAAACCGCGATGGGTCAGGATCTCGAGACACTCGACTGGATGAGCCCAGAGACCAAGGTTCGCGCCAAAGAGAAGCTGCACGCCATCGCCGATAAGATCGGATATCCCGACCACTGGCGCAACTATTCCTCACTGACGATTGTGCGCGACGACGCTTACGGCAACGCACAGCGGGCCACCGAGTTCGAGGCGCGGCGGCAGTTAGCCAAGATTGGCAAGCCCGTCGACCGTGGCGAATGGGGCATGAGCCCGGCCACCGTGAATGCTTACTACAACCCCAGCATGAACGACATCAACTTCCCGGCTGCCATTCTGCAGTCGCCGTTCTACAACAAAGATGCGCCGGACGTCCTGAATTACGGTCACGTCGGCGGCATTGTCGGCCACGAACTGACTCACGGGTTTGACGACGAAGGCCGTCAGTTTGACGCCAACGGAAATCTTTCCGACTGGTGGACCGCCGAAGATGCCAAGAAGTTCGAAGCCAAAGCCGATTGCGAAGTGAAAGAGTACACCAGCTTTGTCGCGGTCGACGATTTGCACGTCAATGGCAAACTAACCCTGGGCGAGAACACTGCGGATAATGGTGGGTTGCGCCTTGCCTACATTGCGTTCCTGGCAGACGCCAAGCGAAAAAACATCGACCTGACGCAGAAGCAGGATGGCTTGACTCCGATCCAGGAATTCTTCCTGGCTCACGGGCAAAGCTGGTGTGGCAGCACCCGTCCTGAGCAGCTGCGATTGCAGGTACAAACCGATCCGCACTCGCCACGCAAATTCCGCGTGAATGGCGTCGTGCAAAACATGCAGGAGTTCGGGCAGGCCTTCGGCTGCAAAGTAGGACAGCCCATGATGCCGGAGAACGCCTGCAGGGTCTGGTGAGAACACCTGGTCGCAGGTGGTGGTCCAGGTCGCGGTTAGAGAATGGATGTTTCCTAGAGACGCAGTTCATCTGCGTCTCTTTTTTTGCGCCCTGAATCCTTCTCTTAGCGAACCAGGAGGGATCTCGCGCAGAGCACACAGATCTTGCCACTCTCCCGCAAGATCCTTCGCCCTACGGGGCCAGGATGACGTCGCGTTTTAAGGGAGAAACTTACCGCGAGCGCAGGACGCGCCGTGGTTTTAGTGAAGTAGTTTCCGTTTCGGGCGGGCGGCCGTGATGATTCCCGGTTTGCGCGTGAATGTGTACTGCGAGTGGCAGGGACGCCGCGGACGTGGCTCCCTGATACTTGCTGCGGGCGGCCAGCAGCTTTTCCAGTTCCGCGTCTTTCAAAGGTTGCTGACGTCCAAGCAAATGGGTGACCAGCGCGATCTGCGCGAAGTGCTCGACTGTTTCCATCTTCATGTAGGCGTGGTCGAGCGTGTCTCCGTAAGCCACAACCCCGTGATTCGACATCAGGATCGCGTCATACTCGGGGATGAGTGGCTCGAGCGCATCCGTCAGTTCCGGAGTCCCGGGGGTTCCGTATCGCGCCAGTGGAATCGATCCCAATCCGATTACAACTTCGCAGACGAGAGGTTCAGTCAACGCCATACCTGCAGCGGCGAATCCGGTCGCTGTCGGGGGATGCGCATGCACAATGCCCCGAATGTCAGGGCGCAAGCGGTAGATCAGGAGATGCATCCCAATCTCGCTCGATACGTTCCGACGCCCGGCTAGACGGCGGCCTTCCATATCTACAATCACCATGTCGGAAGGACGCATCATCGCCTTGCACATGGCAGTGGGAGTCGCCAGAATGCGACTGTCATCGAGCCGCACTGAGAGATTGCCATCCATTGCCGCGACATAGCCACGCTGATGCAGCATCTTGCCGAAAAAAGCGATCTCGTGCCGGTATTGGCGTTCACTGGGCATAACTGTAAGAGCGGCGGGGATACCGACTCATGGCATGGTACCGCACGCTCACACGCCCAGACAATCTGTATGTTGGTAAATTCTCGGTAAATTTCCGTAAATCACACCAATTGCGTGCAAACCATATAATCGGAACGCGTGCTGGTCTCTGATTTCAACTACTATCTGCCCGAAGAATTAATAGCCCAGGAGCCTCTGGCCGACCGCGCCGCCTCGCGCCTGCTTCACCTGAACCGGCAATCGGGAGCGCTACAGGACCGCATGTTTCGCGAATTTCCCGAACTTCTGCGCCCGGATGACCTGGTGGTTCTTAACAACACCCGGGTGTTTCCCGGCGCGGCTTTATGGACGTCGAGGGGGCGCTCGGGCGCTGGCCGCTGAGCCCACACAATCCCGCCGCCCAAGACTTTCTCAAAGGCCGGATCGAGGTTTTACTGACCCGTCAGATCAGCCGCGAGCCCAATCAATGGGAGTGCCTGGTGCGTCCTGGGCGGAAGATTGGCTTGGGCGAGACGTTGTTCTTTGGGGACCGTCGACGCAGCTACAGGCGGAAGTGGTGGCCCAGTGGGGAATTTGGCGAGCGCCAAGTCCGCTTTCGGCCAGTAGTCGGATTTCTTCGCCATCGTCGAGCAAATCGGACACGTGCCCTTGCCTCCTTACATCGGCACGGGAAGACAGCACCGGCGATCGCGAGCGCTATCAGACCGTCTACGCACAAGAGCGGGGCTCGGTCGCGGCTCCTACGGCGGGGCTTCATTTCACGCCGGAGATTCTGGAACGTCTTCATCGGCGCGGAATCGAGACCGCAGAAGTCACGCTTCATGTCGGATTGGGCACGTTTCAGCCCGTTCGCGCCGAGCAGGTAGAGGATCACAAGTTGCATCGCGAGTCGTATCGCATCTCGCCGAGCGCGGCCGCGCAGATCAATCAGGCGAAGGCTCTGGGACGGCGCATTGTTGCCGTCGGCACCACTACGGTTCGCACTCTCGAGTATGCGGCCAGTCTCGGTGACGATCGCCGCATCCAAGCTGGCGGCGGCGAAGCCGACATCTTCATCTATCCCGGCTACGACTTTCGCGTGGTTGGAGCGCTGCTGACCAACTTTCACTTGCCGCAATCGACCCTATTGATGCTGGTATCCGCTCTTGCCGGGAAAGACAGAGTCCTGGACGCGTACCGCCACGCCGTCGAGGCCAAATATCGCTTCTATTCCTACGGCGATTGCATGTTTGTGGAGTGAAACCAGCATTTAGCACTTTGCACTTAGCATTTGGTCCTTACGGGTTCTAGGACGGCCCGACAGACTCCCCTATTCGCCACCCATAATCGCTGGGGCTACATGCCAAGTGCTAAGTGCCGAAATCCAGCGCTATACTGTTTATTCGGGGGGTAGACATGGCCCAACAGATTGTTTCCAAGCAGGTTCCCATTCAGGATTTCGTAGCCGAACTGCGTAAGATTCCTGACACAGCCTTCCGCAAGGTTGAGACCGTCCTGCAGTTCCTCATTGAGACCCCAGTCGCCGCCGACACACTCGAGCCCTATCTCTGTTGGGATCGCCAGCACTATACCCGCAACCTGATCGACAAGACTCCCCATTACGAACTGATCGCAATCTGCTGGGATATTGGCCAAGCTAGTTCCGTCCACAACCATAAAGATCAGAATTGCTGGATGGCTGTCCCGGTTGGGCGTCTGCAGGTCGAGAACTACCATCTGGTCTCGCAGGATCTGGAAAAGGGCACTTGCCAGCTGGAACTCGCCGAGACGCTCGAGATGAACCCCACGCATCCCTGCGCCGTAGATCCGAGCGACCCCGTACACGGCGTCCTGAATCCTCGTGAATTCAACCAGCGTGCCGTGAGCCTGCACGTGTATTCTCAGCCCTTCGATTCCTGCGTGGTCTACTCTCCCGAGCAAGGTACCTGCGGCGAAATTAATCTGCATTACACGACGGTGTACGGGAAGAGGAGCTAGCATTCAGCGCTCAGCACTCAGCATTCAGCACTCAGCCATATCGTCTTACCGAGTAAGGCCGGGGTTCGGCGCTTCGCGCGTTAGGTATGCGTAAAACACCGACAGGAGCAGCAGCGCCAACGCGACACCCATTCCTATCACCAAAGACCGTTTCATAGCCTCAAAGGTTACCGCATCGCCAAAGGGCTGAGTGCTGATTGCTGACTGCTGACTGCACCCTTTAAACTATCTACTTGCCCTCCCGTAAAAAATCTTCGACCTCTGATCGCGCTCCGGCCACCAAGTCCGCTCCAAAGGGGAATGGCAAAGACCACGGCCGCCTCTACCTCATCGACACCATGTCGTTCATCTTCCGTGCCTATCACGCGATGGCGCGGCAGCGCGGCATGACGACCAAAACCGGACTTCCCACCGCGGCCACGTACGTTTTCGTGAACATGCTGCGGAAGCTGCGTGACGATTTCTCTCCCGAATACCTCGCCGCGGTCTTCGATGTGGCCGCGCCGACTTTCCGCGATCAGCAGGCTGAGGCCGTCACCAAAGTCCGCAAGTTCGATCTGAAGACGCAGACCTTCCAGGAAATTGAGTACAAGGGATACAAGGCCAACCGCTCCGAGATGCCGCAGGAACTGGTGTTGCAGGTGCCCTATATACGAAGAGCCCTCGAAGCCTACCGCATCCCGATCCTCGAACAATCCGGTTACGAGGCCGACGACGTCATCGGCACGCTGGCGACTCAGGCGGTCGAAAACGATTACAGCGTTTACGTCGTCTCCAGCGACAAAGACATGCTGCAACTGGTGAACGATCGCATTCTGGTGCTGAATCCGCCGAAAGACAATCTGATCTGCGACGCCGCCAGGGTCGAAGAGATTCTCGGCGTTCCTCCCAATCGCGTAGTCGACGTGATGGCGCTTCGGGGAGACAGTGTCGACAATATTCCTGGCGCCCCCGGCATTGGCGACAAAGGATCGGTCGAACTCATCAAGCGCTTCGGATCGGTGGAGGCCGCCCTTGACCATGCCGCGGAAGTGGAAAAGAAGACCTATCGCGAGTCGCTGCTGCACAACCGCGATACCGTTCTTTTCAGCAAGCAGATGGCGACCATCGATTGCCATGTTCCCATCGAACTCGACGTAGACGCAATGAAAGTAGGCGCTCCCGACGTCGAATCGCTCCGGGCGCTGTTTACCGAGCTCGAGTTCACTTCGTTGCTGAAAGAACTATTGCCGGTGGTTGAAGTCAGCGAGGCTCACTACTCAGAGGCAAAGTCCGCGGCCGACGTGGAAGCCGTGCTGAAATCGACCTCCTCCGAAGGCGCACTGGCTCTGGCGGTCGAAGCCGAAACGCCTGCGGTCACTGAGGAGGAAGTTGAAGAAGACGAGAGCGAGGTGCGATTGCTGCCGCTCACGGCCGCAATCGAAGAACCCGCTCGCCGCAAACGCAATCTGGCGATCGCATCGGTTTCAGGATATGCGGTGACCGTTTCCCCTGACGCCGACAAAGCATGGCAGAGGCTCAACTCGGTGCTGGCTGATTCCTCCGTTCCTAAAGCTATCCACGACTACAAAGCCGCCATGCACGTTTTCGAGGAGCAAGGAATCGAGGTCCGCGGAGTCGCGCACGATTCCATGCTCTATTCCTATCTGCTCGATCCGACTTACACTTCGCACCGCCTGCCCGACGTGGCCCTGCGCCGTTTCAATCTGAAGCTGGGAGGCACTCTGCCCGAGTCCGCCGACATCACGGGACGGCTTGCTACGACGCTTCGTCGCGACATCGAAAACGCGGGCCTGCTCAAGCTTTACGACGAAATCGATCTCCCGCTGGTTCCCGTTCTGCAGCGCATGGAGCAGGCCGGAGTGAAGATCGATCGCAAAAATCTGGCCGAGATGTCCTCCCGCCTCGAGCGGGAAATCGACATCAAGGCCAGGGAGATTTACGAGAAAGCGGGCTTCGAATTCAACATCAGCTCTCCCAAGCAATTAGGAGACGTGCTGTTCAACAAAATGGGGTTGCCAGCGCCGGTGAAGTACGGCAAAGGGAAAACCACATCAACGGCCGTCGACGTTCTGGAAAAACTCGCGCTCGAGCACGATGTCCCGCGCCTGGTGCTCGAATATCGCCAATTGACCAAACTCAAGTCGACCTATGTCGATGCGCTTCCCGCCCTGCTGAATACCGCCAGCGGGCGTCTGCATACCACCTTTGCGCAAACTGGCACGGCGACGGGAAGGCTCTCGTCCGCCAATCCCAACCTGCAGAACATTCCCATCCGCACCGAACTGGGACGCGAAATTCGCGCCGCATTTACGGCTGATCCCGGACACGTTTTGCTCGCAGCCGACTATTCGCAGATTGAGCTACGGCTGCTCGCGCACTTCTCGAAGGACCCACTGCTGGTCGAGGCTTATCGTCGCGGCGACGACATTCATACGCTCACGGCCTCGCAGGTATTCGGCGTGCCTCCGCTCATGGTGACCGCCGACCACCGGCGCCAGGCAAAGGTCGTCAATTTCGGCATCGTCTATGGCCTCTCCGCCTTCGGCCTCTCTCAGAATCTTGGCATCGAACCCGGCGAAGCCAAGAGATTCATCGAAGCCTACTTCGAAAAATACAGCGGCGTGCGCCAGTTCATCGACGCCACGCTCGAAGAAGCTCGCCGCGAACAAAAAGTCAAAACGCTCTTTGGACGCATCCGCCCCATCCCCGATATCAACAGCAAGAACTTCAACTTTCGTGGATTCGCCGAGCGCACCGCTGTCAACACTCCGCTGCAGGGCACTGCCGCCGACCTCATCAAAATCGCCATGATCCGTATCGACGAAGCTTTGCGCGAGCGCGACTTGAAATCGCGCATGACGCTTCAGGTCCACGACGAGTTGGTCTTCGAAGTTCCCGAAGCCGAAGTCGACATCATGAAATCGCTGGTCCGCGAGTACATGGAAAAAGTCCACCCGCTCAGCGTGCCGTTACAGGTGGAAATTGGAGTGGGACCAAACTGGCGGGATCTGGAATAGAAAACTTGTCGTTCCGAGTGAGGCGAAGCCGAGAATCTGATTTGGCCTTGTCTTTCTCTGCGCCCTCAGCGGATTTTTTCTCCGCGTTCTCGGCGGTGAAAAGCTCTTGACGTTAACTGTTGAGTGCGAGGTTCCTCCTCACCCTTCGTGAAAGGGCGGGGACAATTCTGGAACTTTACGGCTCGTCTTTTCGCTCCGCCGCCTCCCGCATCAACCGCTTGTTCCGCAAGCCTTCAATCCTTCTGGCGCGCATGAGGCGCCGCAGCGCGAACGAATAAATAAACCAGATGAGAGTGCCGAGCGCCACGACGAGTAACAGGAGATTCCAAAGGCTAGCAGCGCCGCTCAAAAAATTCATCATGAATCACAATTGGGACGTGCACGAGGTCGACCCGAGAGGTTTTTTAGCCCAAAAGGTTTTCTCTGTGACTCTGTGGCGAAAATTCTTCAAGCCCCCAGTGCCGTCCGAATCGCCCCAGCAATGCCGCTCGCCAGCGCCTTCATCTTCTCTTCTGATTCGGCTTCCACCATGACGCGCGCTAATGCCTCGGTCCCTGAATAGCGCACTACGACACGCCCGTTGCCATCGAGTTCCTGCTCGGCTGCCGCAATCGCCTGCTGAATCTCGGGAACCTGCGCGAACGGTTTCTTCTCGCGTACCCGCACATTCTGAATCGTCTGGGGAAACACTTTGAGATCAGAAATCAGTTCGTGCAGTGGACGCCCCGTCCGCGCCATGATCTCCATCACCCTCAGCGCCGTCAACAATCCATCGCCGGTTGTTGCATCTCCGTCACGGAAAATAATGTGTCCCGACTGCTCTCCCCCCAGAATCGCACCGGTCTTCTGCATCTCCTCCAGCACATATTTGTCGCCCACATTCGCTCGCAGCATACGAATGCCAGCATTTCGCAGCGCCACTTCAAGACCCATGTTCGACATGGTGGTCGCTACAATCGTCGAACCCGTCAGCGCGCCTCGTGCCTGCCAGTCGCGCCCAACCAGCAGCAAAACGGCATCGCCATTCACCACGCGGCCATTGGCGTCGCTGAAGAGCGCGCGATCCGCGTCGCCGTCGAAGGTCACGCCCAGATCGAATCGCCCAGGACTGTCTGTCACGAACCGAGCAACGGCCTCCGGATGCAGTGCTCCGCAATTGTCGTTGATGTTCTTTCCATCGGGAGACGCGCACAGGAATGTTGCCCCAATCCGGCAATGACGAAAAAGCTCAGGGGCCTCCGCCGTCGCCGCGCCATTCGCGCAATCGACAAGGACGTGCAGTTGACCAAGATCCTCTTTCACACTGCCGGCTAACCAGGCAATGTAGGCATTCCGCAGCTCCGCTTTTCCGGGCAGGCTAGGCGAGGGTTTTTCCGACGGTTCTGGATGCGCCTGCGGATTCTGCAACAACCCAAAGATTTCCTGCTCGATCTTCAACTCATGAGAATCAGGAAGCTTGTAACCGTCAGCCGAAAAAACCTTGATCCCGTTGTCGGTCCACGGATTGTGCGACGCCGAAATTACCACGCCCGCATCGTATTTCCGAGAGCGGGCCAGGTAGGCCACACCCGGCGTGGTAATGACTCCAGCACTGTGTACCTCGACTCCCACGGAGCTGAGCCCCAGAGCAACGCGGTCCGCAATCCATCCGCTCGACTCGCGTGTGTCCTGCCCAATCACCACCCGCGCTTTCCGGTTCGATCGAATTAAGTCGTGGCCGAGGGCGCGACCAATGAGGTAGGTGCTTTCAAGGGTCAGAGGAAATTCGCCGGCTACCCCCCGAATCCCGTCCGTTCCGAAAAGTTGTCTGGCCTGGGTTGTCATGGTCGATGTCTTGGAATCAGTGCGCTCCCGCCGTATTCTCCATGATCACCGTCACGTGAATCGGCCCAGGATTGACTACCTGCACCAGCGGGTCGGAGACGTACGCGTGAGTGACAAAACTATTCCGCTCCATGGTTCCGCTTGCGTCAATCGGATCGGTAATCGCGGCCTCAACTGCTTCGACCCGTTTTTGCGGGCCACTGATCTGGATGCTTGATGGGGTGACTTCAATTTTGGCGATCTGCAGCCCTGTCGCAAACGTCCCAATCACCCGGGGATGCACTTCTACCATCTTGGTCAACCGCGTGTCGAATGTCAGGCGGAATTGCGCGGGTACAATCTGCACCACCGCCAGGTCATGCGGCTTCGTCACCTGCTGTGCGGTCAGATCGAAAGTGCGCTCCCCCGGTCCGTTGACGTGTTCGAGATCAATTTCTACGTGCACATCGGGAGTTTGCAGGCGATGGACCAGCCTCTCTGGGCCGCGCAACCTGATTTGGGTTCGTGGAATATTTTCCGTGCTGATCTCCAGGTTCCCAGGCACGTTGTGAAACTCGATCGGCACATCAATGGGGATCTCATCCACGGGATCGCGCGCCACCGCCAGCCAGAGTCCAACCGCCAGCGCTAGCGATATCAATTTCAATCCCAGATTGTTAATCACATACCTGCGCAGAAGGTCGTTCATGGCTAGTCGTCCGCTCCTGTGTTCGAGCGGCTTTCCGCGCTGTGCGGTAATCCCGAGCCCTGCGAGAGACCATCCTCGGGCGTTTCCTCACCGTTGGCGATCGGAGTCGGCAACGTCGCGGCCGAGACATAGCGGCGCAGAAGTTTGCCCATCCGCTCCCGCAGTTCCTCTATAGTCAGGTCGCGTTCAATCTTTCCGCCGACGGCGATGCTGATCGCGCCGGTTTCTTCCGAGACAATCACCGCAATCGCGTCGGTCTCTTCGGTCACGCCGATGCCGGCGCGATGCCGCGTGCCCAGTTGCGTCGAGAGTACAGGATTCATCGACAACGGCAGAAAGCAGGCCGCCGCGGCGATCCGGTCCCCCTGGACAATCACCGCCCCATCGTGCAGAGGCGCGCTGGGACGGAAAATCGTCGCCAGCAGATCGTAGGAAAGGTGGGCGTCGAGCGGAACGCCACTTTCGATGTATGTGCGCAGTCCAATTTCGCGCTCAATCACAATGAGCGCGCCAGTCTGATTCTGGGAAAACAGATTCGCCGCCAGCGCGATGTCGTCGTATGCATCAGCCTCCGCCGGAGTGCGGCTGAAGGTGAGCTTGCGCCCCAAACGCGCCAGGGCTTGCCGAATCTCGGCGGAAAAGACAACGATCAGCGCGAAGACTGCGTAAGGAAGCAAGGTACTGATGAGCCAGTGCAGCGTGGTCAGGTCCCCAAGGCGGGAAAAATAAAACACCAGCGCCATTGCGGCCACGCCCACCAACATGAGCGAAGCCCGCGTGCCCTTGATCAGGGCCAGAAACTCGTAAATGATGAGCGCAACCAGCAAAATATCGATGATCGAACTCACCGACATCGGCGGCCACGGCGCTACAAACATGAAATCCGATCCTTATTTGCGGCAAGTTTTGCAAGTACCCAAACCCATTGTAATCTACTATTTCGCGATTCAGGCCGCGGCATAGCTGCCATCGTTTCTAGGATTGTCATTCCGGGCGACGCGAGGAATCTGCAGTTGTCGGCACACTTGGGAGATTGACTTGGAATAGCCCTTGTCCCGGAGAAATCGTCACTTCCGCGTGTTCTTCACCACGCTCTCAATCGTCCCCTTCGCGACCCGCGCGGAAATCTCGTCGCCTACCTTCACTTGCGACGCATCCTTCACCAACCTCCCTGACGCGTCGAACACCAGCGCATACCCACGTTCGAGAATCGCAACTGGAGAAAGCGCCTCAATCTCTCCCGAGAGTTGGTCGAGTTTCGACGTTCGTCTTAACAGCAAGTTTGTCATCGTGGATGACATGGCCGCCATCCGTGCATCAAGTTCCCTACGCACACCGGCCAACATGCGTCGCGCGTCGTAGTGCCGCACTGCAGCCGCGGCCGTTTCCCAGCGGCGGCGATGCCGCTCAAGAATCGCCCCCTGCACGCGCTCCAGCCGCAATGTGGTTTCGTCCAATTTCTGCGCGCGCTGGTTGATGCCGTCCATCATTCGGGCGAAGGCGCCGTGCTGAGCCATTTCGGTCAGCGCCTGACGTCCCATAAGCAGCCGGTAACGCATAGCTCGCGCCAGCCGCTGGTGCAATCCGTCGGCTTGCTCTTCAATCTGCTGTCGCGAGAGGATTACCAATTCTGCCGCTGCCGAAGGAGTGGGAGCCCGCAAGTCCGCAACGAAATCGATAATCGTGAAATCGGTCTCGTGTCCTACTGCGGAAATCACAGGAATCTCGGAACCAGCTATGGTTCGCGCCAGGCCTTCATGATTGAACGCCGCCAGATCTTCGGCGGAACCCCCGCCGCGCGCGACGATGATGACGTCCACGCATCCGGCTTTATTGAAGTAGCGCACTCCGGCGGCGACTTCTCCAGCAGCAGCTTCGCCCTGCACTTGAGCGGCAAAGATCAAGACATTCACGGTGTGATGCCGTCGGTGCAGAATGTGCAAAATGTCGCGCAAGGCTGCCGCCTGCGGAGAAGTCACGATGCCGATCCTGCGCGGGAGGGCCGGAATGGGCTTCTTCCGCGAAGTTTCGAACAGGCCTTCCGCCTGCAGCTTTGCCTTTAGTTGCTCGAACGCGATCTGCAGTGCACCTGCACCCTTGGGTTCCAGATATTCCGCGGAAATCTGCAGCTCTCCGCGACCTTCATAAATAGTGACGCGTCCCCGCACCACTACCTGCATGCCATCCGCCGGGCGAAAGCGCAGCAGCTTTGCCTGCGAGCGGAACATCACGATGCGAATCTGGGTGCTTTGATCTTTGAGCGTGAAATAAAGATGTCCGGAGTCATGCGCGCGGAAATTCGAAATCTCACCTTCCACCCAGGTGTCGCCATATTCGCGCTCCAGCGAGGTGCGCACGGCCGTTACCAGGTCGCGTACCGTCCAGACGCGGCGCTCGGGTGGCTTGAAACTGAAACCTAGTTGGTCGGAGAGAGACACTGGAAGCGAGTGTACCGTGCTGTGAAGAGCGGTGCCAGTAGGGGCTTATCCGGTCAACTCTTTCACGCCTTCACGAAAGACTCGGGTGTGATGGTCGACATCTTCTTTCGCGGTCACAGGAGACATCAGCGCCATATTGTGGAAAGGAGTCAGCAGTATGCCGCGATTCATGGCATAGAGATGCATGAAGCGCTCGAGCTCGAAATCCATAGCGTCATGCGCCTGGGTGCCATTCTTTGCTGCGTGGGGCGAGAAGAGATATTCGGCACGGCAGCCGAGGCGTGTGACATTCCATGGCATATCAAACTCGGCAATGGTCTTGGACACGCCATCGGTCCAGCGCTCGGCCATTGGGATCATCTGATCGAAAGCAGCCTTGGTAAGAACTTTCTCCAGAGTCGCGCGCATCGCCGCCAGCGACAACGCGTTTCCGGCCAGCGTTCCACCGATACCTCCTGTGTCACAGTCTTCGAGATTGTGGCGGTCCTGAATGCATTTCGCGACTTCCTTGGTGAATCCGTAGACGGCGCCAGGGACGCCGGAGCCAATAGCTTTACCCAGCACGAAGAAATCAGGCTCCAGATTTTCGGCACGGGTGTATCCGCCTAATCCGGCACAGATGGTGTGTGTCTCGTCGATAACGAGCAGCGTTCCGTGTTTGCGCGTGATCTCGCGCAACGCCTTGTGGTAGCCGCGTTCGGGATGCACGATGCCGACATTGGTCATGACAGGCTCGGCCAGCACACAAGCGACGTCTCCGGTGGCGAGTGCCTGTTCGAGCGCCGGCAGATCGTTGAACTCGACGACCTTTGTGGTCACCGTGGGGTCAACTGGAGGCCCAATGTTTCCCCGACGGGCTTGGGCGACTCCATCTTTTAGCGTGATGAAACTTTCATCGACCGTGCCGTGATAGCACCAGTTGAAAACGAGAATCTTGGAACGCGAAGTAATCTGGCGAGCGAGACGAATCGAAAAGCGATTCGCATCGGTCGCAGTGAGAGCAAATTGCCAGAAGGGTAATCCGAAACGCTTTTGCAGTTCTTCTCCGACAAAAACCGCGTCTTCACTGGGCAGCATCAGGGTGATGCCACGTTTGCAGTTGCTCTTCGGCGGCTTTAACCATTGCGGACGGAGAGTGCCCGGTCATCGCTCCCGTGTCGCCGAGGCAGAAGTCAATGTAGCGATTGCCGTCGACATCAAAAAAGTGCGCGCCCTGGGCCTCGCGAACGAAAGGCGGGAAGGCCCCGGCCCACTTCATCATCCAGTTCATGGGGACGCCGCCGAGCAACGATTTCCCCGCGCGTTCGAACAGCGCTTTCGACTTAGGACGGTCGTGTATGAAACGCTGCTGCTCGCGCTCCATGAGCGATTTCAGACGGGTGCGATCAATTGAGACCATGTCGCAACATTCCTCACGGTATTGTGATGTTCGCTTGGAAAGCGCTGTAGTTTAGCAGATCAGCGTCCCAGCGCGAGACACGAAGGCGCATCCTGTTAGAAAGTAGTTGACAGCGTCCGCCCGCGATGGTCTGCTTAGGCCTCTTCCTCCCAATGCTGTTTCCTGGGGCTCCAGAATCTACCTTCACCTTTGAGGTACTTACCATGCCTGCCCGCAAAGTCACCGCTCTAAACGTCGCCCGTTATCGAGTCGACACTGCCCATCATCCTGAACCCCGCGGAAACCGGTACTTCGGCGCGCACCGCCTGCCGGTGAACTTCCAAACCATCGTCGATCCTAACCAGAACCCTCCGCAGCCGTGGCGCGATCTTCCGCCGCCGACTGGATCGGCCCCCTACCATATGGACCTCTCCAGCATCCTCGCTCCAGAGTCCATTGACTCCATCGTTCAGAACGGCAGCATGATTTTTCACGCGGTAGGCGATACCGGCGGAGTGAACACGCCAACGCAGATCGAGAATGTTGAGTCCTTCATGGAATCGGACTTCAGCAATCCCGATATCACCACCCACCCTTCCTTTTTCTACCACCTGGGAGACGTCGTCTACTACGAAGGGGAACTGCAGAACTACTTCCCTGAGTTTTATGAGCCGTACATGAATTATCCCGGGCCGATTGTCGCGATTCCGGGGAATCACGACGGCGACGTCGACCCCCAGACGGGCGAGTCAAGCCTGGAAGGCTTTGTGCGTAACTTCTGCAGCCAGGCTGCTGTGCACACTCCGGAGGCGGGGGATGCGCCTCGCACGGCTATGACTCAACCGAATGTCTATTGGACGTTTCTCACTCCGCTGGTCACGATCATCGGCTTGTACAGCAACTGCCCAGAAGGCGGACAACTCAGTCAGGCGCAGATCGACTGGTTTCATTCGGAACTGGCGAACGCACCAAAAGATCGGGCAGTGATCGTTGCCGTCCATCACCCGATTTATTCGGCGTATGGCAGCAAGCCAGGCAGCCAGCATTTGTATGCCATGCTCAATTCTGCGGCAACCACCACGGGACGCGTGCCTGAGTTGGTACTGACGGGGCACGTGCACGACTACCAGCGCTTCACGGGGACGCTTGCGGGCAAAGATGTCCCCATGATTATTGCCGGAGCAGGTGGCTACAACGCCAAACTCCACACCCTGCACAAAGCATTCCACACGACGAAGCTGCCCATCACCATCCCGGGAGCAGGAGGAATCTTAGAGAACTTCTGCGACGACCAACACGGATACCTGCGCATCAAAGTCACCAAAAAAGCTGTGCTCGTGGAGTACGTGGCGGTCCCGGATCCGGGTAGCGGGAAGAAGGGCCCGCTGAAGCCCTTCGATTCCATCACGATTAAAACGAAGTACTAGGGCGAAAATGGAAAGGACGGGCGGCGACGCCGTCCCTTCATCGATTTGCGAGTACTACAGAATGTAGCGGCTCAAATCCTGGTCTTTCACGATATCCGCTAGCATGTGGCGCACGTAATCGGCGTCGATCTTGATTTGCTCGCCTTTCTTCTCGGGGGCGTCGAAGCTGATTTCGTCGAGCACTCGTTCCATGATCGTATGCAGACGGCGCGCGCCGATGTTTTCCGTCCCTTCGTTCACGCGGAAAGCAAAGCGCGCGATTTCTTCCAGGGCTTCGTGGGTGAATTCGAGCTTCACCCCTTCGGTTTCGAGCAGAGCCGTGTACTGCTTCACCAGCGACGACTTGGGCTCCGTCAAAATGCGGATGAAGTCTTCCATGGTGAGCGATTGCAACTCAACGCGAATCGGAAAGCGGCCTTGCAACTCGGGAATCAGGTCGCTCGGCTTCGAAACGTGGAAGGCGCCGGCCGCCACGAACAGGATGTGATCGGTACGCACCATGCCGTAGCGAGTGCTGACCGTGGTGCCTTCGACGATGGGCAGGATGTCGCGCTGCACGCCTTCGCGCGAGACGTCAGGACCGTGTCCACTTTCGCGTCCCGCGATCTTGTCGATTTCGTCGAGGAAGATGATGCCCGAGTCTTCCACGCGATCGATGGCGACGCGCGTCACCTGGTCCATGTCGATCAGGCGCTGTTCTTCTTCCTGAATTAAGTATTCGAACGCCTCATTGACCTTCATCTTCCGCTTCTTGGTGCGCTGTCCGAAGATGTTCGGCAACATGTCTTTCAGGTTGACGTCCATCTCTTCGACGCCCTGGTTCGAGATGATCTCGAAAGAAGGGAAATTGCGTTCGCGGACATCGATTTCGACAGTGCGATCATCGAGCTTGCCTTCGCGCAATTGCTGGCGAAGTTTTTCCCGGGTGCGGCTCTGCGAATCGCCGGAGGAACTGGTGGTGCCTTCGAGGACGAAACCAGCTTGCGGCTCGGGAGGCTTGGGCGCGGCGATCGGGGGCAGCAAAATGTCGAGCAGACGCTCCTCGGCGTTGAGTTCCGCTTTGTCGGAAACGTCTTCGAGCTTCTCTTCGCGCACCATGTCGATCGCGATCTCAACCAGGTCGCGGATCATCGACTCGACGTCGCGGCCTACGTATCCGACCTCGGTGAACTTCGAGGCTTCCACTTTGAGGAAAGGTGAGTTCGCCAGCTTAGCCAGACGGCGGGCAATTTCAGTTTTGCCCACGCCGGTGGGACCGATCATGATGATGTTCTTGGGAATAACTTCTTCGGCAAGCTCGGGCGTAAGCTTCTGCCGCCTCATCCGATTGCGCAGGGCGATGGCGACGGCGCGCTTAGCGGCGCTTTGTCCAACCACGTGCTTGTCGAGTTCGGTGACAATCTCACGCGGAGTGAGTTCGTCGAGTGCAATCTGTTCTTCTTCGGCGGTGCTGGGTAGGTAGATAGCCATAAAATCAGTCGTTGGTCGTTCGTCGTTGGTCGTTCGCATTGGGTGTTGGCCAAAGACCAACGACCAATGACCAACGACTAGAGTTCTTCAATCGTAACCTTGTCATTGGTATAGATGCACATGCCGCCGGCAATCTTCATGGCTTCTTCGGCGATCTGGCGCGCTGAGAGCTGCGTATGCAGCGCCAGTGCCTGCGCGGCCGCCTGGGCGTAGGGACCTCCGCTGCCGATGGCTGCGATGCCTCCGTCGGGTTCGATGACATCCCCCTGGCCACTTAGCAGGAAAGTCTGCTCTTTATCCGATACCAGCAAAAGGGCTTCCAGATGGCGCAGGAACTTGTCGGTGCGCCAGTCTTTGGCGAGCTCGACAGCTCCGCGGCCGATGTTGCCATGATACTGCTCGAGTTTGGCTTCAAATCGCGAAAACAGCGAGAAGGCGTCGGCAGTCGAACCGGCGAATCCGGCCAGAATCTTGTCCTGGTAGAGGCGGCGAATCTTCTTTGCGGTGTGTTTGATAACCCCTTCGCCGAGTGTGACTTGTCCGTCACCGGCCATGACCACATGGCCGTCGCGGCGGACGCACAAAACCGTAGTGGAACGTATCAGTCGTTTCGTTGGCATGAGCGCAATTCTTGATTATAACAGCGCAATTGGAACACGCAGCCCCAGACATCCTCTTCTAGGCCCGGGTGGAGATACCCGCTACGTGTTCAATGCCGCGCGGATCCTTTCGCGAACTCCACGTAACCGATGCACCGGTTCGTTCGCGTAGACGAAGCGCAGGTACTTCGCGGCACGCTCGCTACCCCAGTTGGTCATTGGCGTCGCCGCGATCTTGCCTTTGCTTAACAGAAGTTGGGCAGCAGTTTCGGAATCGAGTCCAAGTTTCTGAGTGTCGACGAGTAGCGACCAGCCCCCCGCAGGCGGAATCACCGGCAAGCCCGAAAGCTCGTCAAGCAAAACGTCGCGACGCTTCTGCCATTCGATGACTGCCTCGGCGACTCCATCTTCGTGCGTATTCAGCGCGGCGGCTGCACCGGGCATAGCGATTCCCACCTGGCAGACAACGTTCGAAATATTGACTAGCCCGATGTCATTCATGACGGTCTTGGGGCCGAGCACCCAGCCGACGCGCCATCCGATCATGCGGTATTCCTTAGTAACGCAACCTACGGTGATGGTCCGCTCGGCCATGCCGGGCAGGCTCGCAGGATGGAAGTAGGCGTGTCCGTCGAAAAGGATGCGCTCCAGCGCAGCGTCATAGAGCAGCCAGGCGTTGGTCGAGCGGCAGAGTTCGGCGATGGCTTCCCAGTCATCGCGCGTGACATAGGCCCCGGTAGGAAATGACGGGTTGACCATGAGGACGACACGTGTGCGCGCTGTGGCGGCTTGCTTTAGAGCATCGCGGTCAACGGTCCATCGCTTCGCTCCAGGAATCAGCGCAGCGAATTTCGGCACACCTCCCGCAAGCCGGATGCGGTTCAGCAGCCCGACATAGATAGGGTCATGAACAATGACTTCATCGCTCGGTTCCAGCAGCGCCAGCAATGTGTTGACGATGCCGTTCAGCCCTCCTGCCGTGATGATGCATTGCGAGTTCCAGTCATATTCGATGCCACTGAGCCGGCGGACATGGCGAGCCACGGCTTCGCGCAGGGCCTTCTGTCCCATGAACGGCAGGTAACTATTCGAGGCATCGTTCTCGATGGCCTGGTGCGTGGCGAGAATCGCGGCTTGCGGCGGAGGAATATCGGTATCCATGTTCTCAAGCCGCAGAATGTCAGGGTCGCGGGCGGCATCGGCGGCATCGCCGATGCGGTCAACACCGATGGGCGGGACATGTTGGAGACGGGTCACGGGCATGATGGGTAGGGTAGCGCAGAAATAGCGCGGTGAGGGACAGACCACTGTTGGTGCTGTTGACCAGCCCGACTTAGTTCATTCTGGTCATCGCCGATCGAGTTGGACACGCGCCGGTCATATGTTTCAAGTAACCACGCGGCAGACGTCACAGCACATAGAGTCGCAGCATCCACCAGACCAGGAACAGTGCAACGATCGCCCCTGCGATGTGAACAATCCAGTCGCCAACTGTTTTCGGTTTGCCGAAATTGAACATGAGCGCATCGTAGCACGGGACTTGAGCGAGCTTAGACTGGCGAGCAGCCAACGTCAGGGAGCCGAGCGCTGCCCGTCCCTCATGGTTTCTTGCTCCTCATTCCTCCGAATAGTGAAAAACGCTCTCGAGCGGTTTGCCGAAGACCGCGGAGATACGGAATGCCGCTTCCAGCGATGGCGAGTATTTCCCCTGTTCGATGGCGTTTACGGTTTGGCGCGTCAGGTTGATTTTTTCGGCTAACTGTTGCTGCGTCATCTCTCCATGCTCGAAGCGCAGGCGTCTGATTTCGTTTCGTATGGTGGCCATGTCAGGCTCCACGCCGGTATTGAACGATTTGGCAGGCGGAGCGCATGATTTCAGTGGTCACCAAAATGAACAGCAGGGCGTTGGTCCCGAAAAGGATGGGCGGATCGAACGCGCCGAAAAAGCAGGCAACTGCGATGCCGGTGGCGAGCCCGGCATAGGCGACCCGAATAGACCGGAGTTCGATCAGTTTGTCACGCTCGTCGCGCGGCGCCTTCGCTTCTTTCGGAGAGAAGATGGCGACGGCGATGGTCAACACAACCTGCACAAACACCAGCGCGACGATCGTCTCCAGCAAACCGCCGAAACGGAAACCGCCCGCCTTGTGCCCCCTGTGCATGACCGACCAGAAGTAGAAGCCATAGATGACGGACATCGAGAGCACCGAGATCCAGGCGCTCTTTTCACGGAAACTCATAGGATACCTCCCCCTCTATGTCTAATATTCAAGACACAACGTAAATTATTTGTGACTCAGTGTCAAATATAATTTACATAATCGAATTGGGGAGAATCCATCAGCTAACGATTGAAGGGGTATTCCTGGATCCAATGAAACCCGCGCGAAACCAGTTGGAACTTGCTGGGGTCCACGAGTTCGAGTTGCAGGTGGACCTTCTCTCCGTCCATGTCGCCATCGAGAACCAGGCGCTCCGGGGTAGGGCGCTGGAAAACAAACTTGGCTTTCCAGTTCTTATCGTCGTTCTTTGACAGATCAAGAGTGCTCCGCTGAAGATCGATGGAGGCGCCGTAGCGTACTGTAGAGTCGTCCATGCGCTGCAGGGTTACGCGGCTGGGAATCTCACAGATGGCACGCCGCCAACGAGCATGATCGTTAAGGTCCGGCGGCCGGGGCTGACCACCGATCGTCAATTCCGTGACGTCCCAGATCCCGTAGAGCGCGGACCTAACCTGACCGCGCCCGTAAGTGGACCAGGCGATCACACTCCCATAGACGTTGATTCCCACGAGCAAGACTCCGAAAGCGATTTGAGCGGCGAGCGCGATGCGGTTCCGGCGGACGGACGCGAAGAGCAGCGGCTGCTTGGCTGCACTCGCAGACCGATTCCGCAAAAAGAAATCCGCCAGCCGTCGAGAGTCGGGCGCGAGAAGAACAAGGCACATCACGATGAGATGAAAGCTGAACAACTTTACCGGGACGTCGTAGGTCATGTTGAGCATGAAGATCTGCACCAAATCAACCAGACAGACCAGAGCGCCCAAGGTTGTGATTCGCGGGAAAATGAGCAGGACCCCACCGAGCGTCTCGGCACATCCCGCGAAAATCTCATAGGCGGGTGAGGCGCCGATCGAAGACCACAGAACTCCCATGAGAGAGAAGTTGCCAAACGGTTCCACCAGCCTTGAGAGAGAAGGAAATGGCATTTGTAGAGGAATGACTTTTGCCAGGCCGTAGCCCAACATCTGTCCTGCCAGACAAAAACGAAGGAAAACGCGGAACCATTTACTCAGCGCAGCATAGTCACGGCGCTCGTGATCGAGAATCGACCAGATGCCGGCGGCCAATGCGGCAAAAACCAGCAGACAGAACGCAAACACCCAATCGAACGTCTTGTCGCCGCTGCCGCTGAAATAGACCAGTTCGGTTTTGACCCCGAATACGTGGGCCGCGACCCAGGCGACGATCGGACGCACCGGCCAGTGCGTCACTGGGTCAGGGGCCTCGAGGTCAGACCACGGCATCAGGCCGCGAACGACCTGCGTTCCCAGGCAATAGATTCCGAAGTAGACGAAGCTGAAACGAAACGCTACGCGAGTCGCGAGGCTCCAGCGCAAGGTGGGCGTTTGTTCCCGCACCGGGCGCAATTTAAGAAGGGTGTCTGACGCGCTCATTCGCGAGCTCCAGCGAAAGCGAACCCGAGGGCCCGAATTATAACCCACGCTAGATCGGTCTTCGCGCGTGGACGAAATCGGCTGCCCTAGCGAGCAGAGACTAACCGGTGAACAGAAGCTTCGTCTAACCGCCTGTTGCGTCGACCTGCGTTCAATGGCAATGACTCAAAACCCGGTGATCTTGGCCCCGCGCGCTTCGCGTTCAACGCGCATACAGTCCGTCGACGCGCTGAGGGGCACGATCATGATTGTGATGGCTCTCGATCATGTGCGCGACTACGTCAGTTCGGCTGCGATGGCCTTCAATCCTACCGACTTGGCGCGGACGACCGCAGCCATCTTCTTTACCCGATGGATCACGCACATTTGCGCGCCCGTATTCGCCTTCACCGCGGGCGTGGGCGCGTTCCTCTGGCTAAGTCACGGCCGGACGAAAGGCCAGCTGTCACGATTCCTGGCCTCGCGCGGACTGTGGTTGATCGTTCTGGAGTTGACGGTGCTGCGCTGGATCATGTTTTCGCAGGCTGCGATTCACGGCGAGCTGATCATTCTGCTGGTCATCTGGATGTTGGGTCTCTCGATGATAGTGCTCGCCGGGTTGGTGCATTTGCCTTCGCGAGTGCTGTTGGCGCTGAGCATCCTGGTCATCGCGACTCACAACCTGTTCGACGCGGTCACGCCAGAACGTCTCGGTTCGCTCGCCTGGGTGTGGACCATACTTCACCAACAAGGAGTCTTTCGCTTCGACGGAGCGTTAGTGCTGGCGGCGTACCCCTTGATTCCCTGGTTCGCGGTGATGGCCGCCGGCTACTGCTTTGGGCCGGTACTGCGTTGGGACCCCGCGAAGCGGCAGCGCTTTCTCATTCGCCTGGGCATCGGGCTGACCGTCGCCTTCGTTGTGATTCGGGCCATGAATCGTTACGGAGACCCTTTTCCCTGGACGGTGCAGCGTTCCGGCCTATTCACGGCGATGTCATTTCTGAATTGCATCAAGTATCCGCCGTCGCTTGACTTCCTCTTGATGACGATGGGTCCGGCATTCCTCATTCTGGCGTGGCTCGATCGCTTCCGCTTTTCCGAGAACAACCCGCTCATCGTCTTCGGACGAGTGCCGCTGTTTTATTACGTGCTGCATTTGGGCGTGGCGCACCTGCTAGCCATGTTGCTCGGATTTATGCGCTACGGCTGGCAGAGCTTTCTGCTGTTACCTCCGCCGTCGATGGGGGGTCCGGCGAAATTATTCCCGCCAAACTTCGGATACACCTTGTGGGTGGTGTACGCGGTGTGGATTGCGGTGGTCGCGATTCTCTATCCCGTGTGCAAGTGGTACGCAGGAGTGAAGCAGCGGAGAAGGGATTGGTGGTTGAGCTATTTGTAAAGGCGACAGTGGGCGGACGAGGGCGTCCACCGCTACGTGATCACCTAGGCGTTCACCGTCTCCGGTTTCCCCGCCAGCAACTGCCGCAGCACGAATTGCAGGATGCCTCCGTTGGCGTAGTATTGCGCCTCCTGAGGGGTATCGATGCGGACCAGCGCGTTGAATTCTTTGGTCTTGCCATTGGCCGTGGCTCGGACTTTTATCTGCCGTCCGGCCGCGAAGTGCTCGACTAGATCACGAATGCCTGTAATCTCGAATACTTCTTCTCCTGTCAATCCGAGCGTTTGCGCGCTTTCTCCGGCGGCGAATTGCAGCGGCAGGATGCCCATGCCCACCAGGTTCGAGCGGTGAATGCGCTCGTAGCTTTCCGCGATCACCACGCGCACGCCCAGCAGGCGCGGGCCTTTCGCCGCCCAGTCGCGCGAGGATCCGGAACCGTATTCCTTTCCCGCGAGAATCACCAGCGGCACGCCTTCGGCAATGTATTTTTCTGAGGCTTCGAAGATCGACAACTCGGCGCCGTCCGGAAGGTGCTTGGTGAATCCGCCCTCGACGTTGACCATTTTGTTGCGCAGTCGAACGTTGGCGAACGTTCCGCGCACCATGACTTCGTGATTGCCGCGGCGCGAGCCATAAGAATTGAAATCGCCCGACTGCACGCCGTTCGCGAGCAGATATTTTCCGGCGGGACTGTCTTTCTTGATCGATCCCGCGGGAGATATGTGATCGGTGGTGACACTGTCACCGAGCACGGCCAACACACGGGCATTCTTGATGTCTTCAACCGTGCCGGGCTTAAGGGTCATACGATCGAAGTATGGAGCCTGTCGGATGTAGGTGGACTCATTCATCCATGAGTAAGTGTCGCCTTGCGGAATTTGCAGGCCGCGCCAGCGGGAGTCTCCCTGATAGACCTCGGCATAACTGGCACGAAACATGTCAGACGTGACCGACTTCTGGATCGCTTCTTCGACTTCGGCCTGCGTGGGCCAGATGTCAGCGAGATAGACCGGCTTCCCGGCTTTGTCTTTGCCCAGCGCATCTTTCTTCAGGTCGACATCAATGCGCCCCGCGAGCGCGAAAGCAACCACTAGCGGCGGCGACATCAGGTAATTCGCTCGTACATCAGGGTTAATGCGGCCCTCAAAGTTGCGATTGCCGGAAAGCACCGAGGCCACGACGAGATTGTTTTCGTCGATCGCCTGCGAGATTTCCGGCGGGAGTGGGCCGGAGTTGCCGATGCAGGTGGTGCATCCGTAGCCGACGATGTGGAACTTGAGGCGCTCGAGGGATGACGTCAACCCAGCCTTTTCCAGGTAATCGCGAACTACCTTCGATCCCGGAGCGAGCGAGGTTTTGACCCAGGACGGAACTTCCAGTCCGCGCTCTACGGCTTTTTTCGCTACCAAGCCTGCGGCGATCAGCACCGACGGATTCGAAGTGTTGGTACACGACGTGATGGCGGCGATCACCACGTTGCCGTGATGCAGAAATCCGGAATCCTTCGATTCTTTGCCCTGCTTTATGAGCGATGGCAACGCCTTCTGGAACGACTCTCCCGCTTTCGAGAGCGGAACGCGATCCTGCGGACGCTTGGGACCTGCGAGACTCGGTTCAACCGTGGCGAGGTCCAGGCTCAGTAGTTCGGAGTATTGCGCCTCAGGCGTGCTCGCGTCGTGGAAGAGCCCTTGCTCGCGGCAGTAGGCCTCGACCAATTCGATCTGCTCTTCCGAACGTCCCGTGAGCCGCAGATAGCGCAGGCTCTCTTTGTCGACAGGGAAGATGCCGCATGTCGCACCATACTCGGGAGCCATGTTCGCGATCGTCGCGCGGTCGGCGAGTGGCAAATCCTGCAGGCCGGGGCCGAAGTACTCAACGAATTTTCCAACCACTCCGTGCTTGCGTAGCATTTCCGTGATAGTCAGCACCAGGTCGGTGGCAGTCGCGCCTTCGCGCAGGCGTCCCGTCAGCTTCACTCCAACGACCAGCGGGATCAACATGGAGACCGGCTGTCCGAGCATGGCGGCCTCGGCTTCGATGCCGCCAACGCCCCATCCTAGGACGCCGAGTCCGTTGACCATGGTGGTATGCGAGTCGGTGCCGACGAGCGTATCGGGATAAGCGGTGCGCTTACCATCGGCTTCGTGCACGAATACCACGCGCGCAAGAAATTCGAGATTCACCTGGTGAACGATTCCGGTATCCGGGGGCACAATCTTCAGATTGCGGAAAGCGGTCTGTCCCCAGCGTAGAAACTGGTAGCGCTCCTTGTTGCGCTGGAATTCGAGCAGCGCGTTCATGTCGAGCGCCCCGGGAGTGCCGAATTCGTCGACCTGAACCGAGTGATCGATGACCAACTCGGCCGGTTGCAGAGGATTGATGAGCGACGGGTCTCCGCCGAGTCGCTTCATGGCGTCGCGCATGGCCGCCAGATCGACCACCGCTGGAACTCCCGTGAAATCCTGTAGCAGCACGCGGCTGGGCGTGAAGGCGATCTCTTTGTCGGGCTTCGAGTCCTTGTTCCAGGCAGCCAGCGCACGAATTTCTGCAGCTGTCACGTTGCGTCCATCCTCGGTGCGCAACAGGTTCTCCAGCAGGATGCGCAAGGAGAAAGGTAGGTGCTTGGTCGAGATTCCTTGCTTGTCGAGCGCATCAAGACCGAAGATTTCGTATTCTTTGCTGCCGACTTTGAGAGTCGCGCGGGAATTGAAGCTGTTCGTCATAAGATGATTGCCTTCCTACCGTAAACTGACACTGGGATGAACCTTTTATTTTAGTCTTCCGAGGAGCTTTTGCGTAAGAGTGGACGACGAGAAGCTATTAACCGCGCAATGCGCTAGGCGAGCGGAGAATAAAACTACCGTTGCCCGGTCCAAATCTGATAGACAACCACGCCGAGCATGAAAACGAGGTAAATTCTTAGGCCCCAGAAAACGACTTTCTCGGTCCCAGTGAGCTTGCGGAGCGCAACGTGATGTTTGGCTTTGGCGGAGCTGAGTTGGTCAGGCTCGAGCGACGTCATCACTGCGGCGAGATCTTCGCGGCTTAAGTCTTTCTCGGTACCGTGATCAAATTCTTTTTCCATTTAGCCGCCTCCTAGTGTGCGAGAACGCTTGGAGCGACGACGCTGATCCCGAACAACACCCCGGCCCCGATCAGCACGATAACTACTCCTAAAGCCAGGGCATTTGCCCATAAGGGACTGACGAGGTCCCCCATGATCTCTCGATCGTTGACCAGCATGTACAAAAAGAGAAGCGCTGGGGGCATAGCAAGCACCGCGATAACATTGACGAGAAGCACGATGTAGACGAGGGGAATTCCGGGTATCAGAACCAGACCAGCAGCGGCCGCCGCTTCAATCAGCAGAACCTGATAGAACGTCTTACCTTGCTGGAAGGGGAGATTCAGGCTATGGGGCCGGTGTGCGACTTCGCCGAAGGCATAGGCCGAAGAGGTGGAGATGGTTACGGCTGCGACCATTCCGGCTTCAAAAATGCCGAGCGCAAACAGCGCCGACCCCCAACGTCCCACGAAAGGTTCCAGGGCCTGCGCAAACTGGGCGGCTTCGAAGTTGGCGGACGACATATGGTGCATGAATAGTGGAGCCGTGGCCAGGATGGTGGCGACGGCCGCGAGCGTCGCTAAAGCCGCTCCCAGCACCGTATCCACGCGCCCATAGCGAATGTCACGCGTGGTGAGTCCTTTGTCGGCGATGGCGCTTTGCTGAAAAAACAGCATCCAGGGCGTAACCGTCGCCCCAATGTCGGCCAGCAGAATCAGCACAGTCTCCTGATTCAGTCCGCCGGGAAGCGGTTGCCAGGTCAACAGCGCACGGCCAACGGCTCCCCAGTGTGGATGAGCCAGCAGGGCCACGGGGATGAACACCAGATTGAACATGGCGGCGGCGAGCGTGATGCGCTCCCATGTCCAGTAGCGATGGGTCATCAGCGCCACCACCAGAACACAGAGCGCGCCCAGCACGGAAACAGCCGGAGGCACGCCGAAATATCCCAGTCCGGCGCGAATGGCAATAAATTCGGTCACCAATGTGAGGAAGTTGCCGGCCATCAGGTCGATCATCGAGAACCAGCCCCAAAAGGGGCCGAAGCGGTCGAAGATCAATTCCGCATGCCCGCGATGGGTGGCCGCTCCCAGGCGAACCGTCATTTCCTGCACGACGCAAGCCATTCCGAACGTGAGAACGACGAATGGAATGAAGAAGCCAATACCGAAGCGCGCCCCAGTTGCCGCGTAGGAGAGCATGCTGGGGCCATCGTTTTCTCCCAGCATGACCAGAATGCCCGGGCCAATCAGCAGCCAAAGCAACCGCACCCGCGGACGCAGTCCGCGCTTGGCTCGCGTTTCCCAAACCCGCTCGCGATCGTGCGCTCGGTCAATGTCCTCATGGGTGATTTCCACATCGCCCGCTGAGGTTTGCTGTACTTCCTCGATAGCCGATTGGTGAAAAGCTCCTGCTGCTCGTCCCGGCAATGTTTTTCGGTCATCCATGCGAGCGATGGGAGCGGAACAAAGTTCCCCGCAGATTTAGCGTAAGTATACACCAGGAAGTAAACTATGGTTAACAGTTACGAAAGTGGAGCACAGGAAGTACTTTTGACAGGTTTCACCCATACCCGGTCAGCGGCCGAGACGCCGAGTGAAACGTCGCCTGCGTCAGTATGAAGCGTCAGCGTCTGGTCGTAATTGCGTCGCGACACGTGGATTCGTGCCCCTGGTCGTATGCCGCGATGCTCGAGAAATTCCAGTAGATGCCGGTCGCGCTCATAGATGCCGCTGACCTGATAATTCTTTCCCGCTTCGGCGTGAGCGAGCAGCAACAGCCCGCGGCGGCGGCGGCTCGCCGGGCTTTCGAGTTCGCTCAGGTTGCCGTGAGGACAAGCGCCTCCGCGGCCCAGCTTCTTCAGCAGTTTTGCCTCAAAGTCAGGCGAGACTGCGTGTTCCAACCGCTCGGCCTCGTCATGAACCTTGAACCAATCCATTCCGAATATTTCGGAAAGCATGCGCTCGATAAGATGATGGCGAAGCGTAAGCTTGCGTGCGATCTTGCGTCCCGTGGGAGTGAGTCCCACCTGACCATCATTTTGCACCCGCACCAATCCGTCTCTCTTCAGGCGGCGCAGCGCCATAGTCACCGCCGGCGGCGAAACCGAAAGCCAATGCGCGAGCGTCGCCGAGATCACAGTCTCTCCCTCGCTCTCAGCCTCGAGAATCGCCTTCAGGTAATCTTCTTTGGAAACGGTGATCATGGGCAAAAAGATTATACGGGGGATTAAGCATAGTTAATTTTTGATTTTGATTTTTGATTGTTGAACTGCCAAAGCGTCGAGGTTCAAGTCAACACTCAAAAATCAACATTCAACAATGATCTCCGGTTTGACATCCCCGTTCTCTCCTCCTACCCTTGTCTGTCCCGCTATGAAAGTTCTTGTCATCGGCAGTGGTGGACGCGAGCACGCGTTAGTCTGGAAGTTGCGCCAGTCGCCGCGCGTTACCCAGGTGTATTGCGCGCCTGGGAATGGCGGCATCGCCGATGAAGCCGAGTGCTTGCCAGTCGATGTGAAAAGCGTCGATTCCATGGTGACGCTCGCCAATCAGATTCGCCCGGATCTGACCGTGGTCGGCCCCGAGTTACCGCTCATGCTGGGAGTAGTCGACGAATTCACCGCGCGCGGCTGGCGCATCTTCGGACCGACCAAAGCCGCCGCACAACTGGAATCGAGCAAAAGCTACGCCAAGGAATTTTTGCAGCGGCACCGCATTCCCACCGCCCACTACGCGATCTGCAACTCGCTCGATGAAGTGCATGATGCTCTGCCGCACTTCCACGCACCGATTGTGGTGAAGGCCGATGGACTGGCCGCGGGCAAGGGCGTGGTCATCTGCAAGAGCAAAGAAGAGGCCGCGACGGTTTCCTCAGAAATGCTGAGCGGCAAAATGCTGGGTGAAGCGGGCGCGCGCGTTGTGCTGGAAGAGTGTCTCCAAGGCGAGGAACTTTCCTTCCTTGTCTTCAGCGATGGCGAGCGCGTAGTGCCACTAGTTGCGGCGCAGGATCACAAGCGCGTGGGCGACGGCGATACCGGCCCCAATACCGGAGGCATGGGCGCCTATTCGACCCAGACGATCGTTGACCAGCAGATGGCCAGTTGGCTGGTGCAGCACATCGCCAAGCCTGTGGTCGCGGGAATGAAAGCCGAGGGTGCCGAGTATAAAGGTGTGCTCTATTGTGGTTTGATGATGACCGCAAAAGGCCCGATGGTGCTGGAGTTCAATTGTCGCTTCGGCGACCCCGAGACCCAGCCCATTCTGATGCGGCTGCAGAGCGATCTACTGGACGCGATCGAAGCGTCCATCGAAGGCCGCATGAGCGACGGCGATTTCAAATGGACGCCCGACGCCTCGGCCTGCGTGGTGATGGCGTCGGGCGGTTATCCCGGAACCTTCGAAGCTGGTAAGCGAATCAATGGCCTCGAAGATGCCGCCAAGATCGAAGGCGTGAAAGTCTTTCACGCCGGTACGACAAAGCACGATCACGCGTATTTCACAGCGGGAGGTCGCGTGCTGGGCGTGACGGCCCGCGCTGCGGATCTGAAGACTGCAGTCGATCGCGCTTACGAAGCCATCGGACAGATAGGATTTGAGGGCGCGCACTTCCGCCGCGACATTGCGGCAAGAGCATTGAAGAAGTAGTACGCAGTACCTAGTACCCAGTACCTAGTACCCAGAAAAACAAGTGAGGATGGAATGAGCAAACCACTGGTTTCAATTGTCATGGGCAGTGACTCGGATCTGGAAATCATGAAGGAGGCAGGCAAAAGCCTCGACGACTTCGGCATCGCCTACGAGATTGACGTTACCTCGGCACACCGCTCGCCCGATCGCACGGCCGAGTATGCGAGAAACGCTGCCGAGCGCGGGATCAAGGTCATTATCGCCGGGGCAGGCGGCGCAGCCCACCTCGCCGGAGTAATCGCCGCTCACACCACGCTGCCCGTGATCGGCGTCCCCATCCCCGCGACTTCGCTGAACGGAATGGACTCGCTCCTCGCCACAGTGCAGATGCCCGCCGGGATTCCAGTAGCAACCGTGGCGATCGGAAAGCCAGGCGCGACCAACGCAGGAATCCTCGCCGCTCAGATGATCGCCCTCGCCGATGCCGGAGTCGCAAAAAAGATGGCAGGACACAAAGAAAAGCTGGCCAAAGGGGTCGAGGAAAAGTCGAAGAAGCTAAAGGCCAGCCTCGGATAAAAAGGATTTACGATTGTTGATTGTCGATTGAAAAACCAAACCTGTTTTCAAATCGACAATCAACAATCAACAATTTCTTACAGCTTCAGTCCCTTCAAATACTCCCGCAACGGTTCCCCTAGATCTTTGCGCTTCAGCGCCAGTTCTACGGTAGCCTTGAGGAAGCCTAGTTTGTCGCCCGTGTCGTGGCGCTTGCCTTCGTAGACGTAGGCGTACATTTTTTCTTTCTTCAGCAGATTGCGCATGCCGTCCGTGAGTTGCAGTTCGCCGCCGGTGCCGGTTTGAGTCTTTGTAAGCTCATCGAAGATCCCGGGAGTCAGAATGTAGCGGCCGATGATCGCCAGGTTTGAGGGCGCTTCTTCCAATTTTGGCTTTTCGACCATGTCTTCAATTTCAAACAGCCGCCCGTCGAACATCCCCGCCACTGGCTTCACCCTCAGCACTCCGTACGAGGAGATGCCCGGCCCGTCGATCTGCATCGTGGCAATGACCGAAGCCTGGACTTTCTCGAAGACCTTCATCATTTGCTTGAGGCAGGGCACATCCGAATCGATCACGTCATCTGCGAGAAGGACTGCGAACGGCTCGTCGTCGACCAGTTCGCGCGCGGTCAGCACGGCGTGTCCCAGGCCCAGCGCTTCCTTTTGCCGCACGTACGAGACATGAATCATGTCAGAAATCTGGCGCACGATCTGCAGAAGATCGGTCTTGCCGCGCTCTTCGAGCATTTTCTCGAGTTCGTAGCTGACATCGAAGTGGTCTTCGATCGCCTGCTTGCCGCGACCCGTAACCATGATGATCTGGTTGCATCCGGCAGCGAGAGCCTCTTCGACGCCATATTGAATAATGGGCTTGTCGACCAGCGGCAGCATTTCTTTGGGTTGCGCTTTAGTTGCGGGCAAAAAACGGGTGCCCAATCCGGCAGCGGGAAATACAGCTTTACGCACTTTCATCATAGAAATCAATCGTCACTTTTCAGTCTTCAGCGAATCGAGGCGATTGTACCTTTTACGGGCAATACTGGCGAAGGGCTGGCATCACTGGGTTGTCTGGGCGGAAGTCTCGCTGGGTACATCTCCCGCCAGGTCTTGCAGCAGCTCGCGGAGTTGGCGCAATACTTCTTCGGCCGCGCTCGCCTTCAGCAAGAATTTCAAAGTTCCATCGGGCGAAAACTGCGCGCCGCGCCGTGATGAGACGAATTGCGCCAGACGGCCCGGATCGATCACCGCATTCTGGCGGAACTTGATGCTTACCTGTTCGCGCCGCCGGTCAATCCCGGTGGCACCCACGCGCGTAGCCAGCAGTTTCAAAGTCGCGTACTCCAGCAGATTGCGGACGGCCGGCGGAGGCGCTCCATAGCGGTCTTCCAATTCGCTGCGCACATCGTTCAACTGGTTCTCCGTCTCCACCCCGGCTACCCGTTTGTACATTCGCAGGCGCTGGTTCTCTTCCGGAATGTAGTTGTTTGGGATGCGGATATTGAGTCCGAGGTTGAGTTGGATCTCGGCTTCATCAGGAGCGACCTCGCCCTTCATCTCGCGGACTGCCCGCTCCAGCATCTGGGTGTACAGCTCAAACCCGATGGCTTCAATGTGCCCGCTCTGCTCTCCGCCGAGAAGGTTGCCTGCACCTCGCAATTCCAGGTCGAGCGCGGCGATTTTGAATCCAGCTCCCAGATCGGAGAATTCTTTAAGTGCTGCCAGCCTCCGTCGCGCGATCGGCGTGAGCTCGATCTCTGCCGGCAACAGCAGATAGCAATACGCGCGACGATTCGAGCGGCCGACGCGGCCGCGCAGCTGGTAGAGCTCCGATAGTCCAAATCGTTCGGCGCGGTTGATCAGCATGGTGTTGCACAAAGGAATATCAAGCCCATTTTCGATGATGGTTGTGGCTACAAGGATGTCTGCTTCGTGATGCATAAATTTGAGCATCACTTTTTCCAGCTCTCCTTGCGACATCTGCCCGTGTCCCACGATAATGCGCGCGCGCGGCACCATCGCCTGCAGTTTGGTGGCGATTTCCCAAATGGTGTCGACGCGGTTGTGTACGAAATACACCTGCCCGCCTCGTTCCAGTTCCTGCTCAATTGCCGACTGGATGAGCTTCTCGTCCCAGCTGGCAACCACGGTTTGAATCGCAATACGATCCTTTGGCGGCGTCTCAATCACGCTCATATCGCGGAGTCCGACCAGCGACATGTGCAGCGTGCGCGGAATCGGCGTGGCCGACATGGTCAGCACATCCACTTCCTTGCGCATCTGCTTCAGCCGCTCCTTATGACGCACGCCAAAGCGCTGCTCTTCATCAACCACCAGCAGGCCGAGATCAGAGAACTTCACATCTTTTGATAGGAGGCGATGGGTTCCGATCAGGATGTCGACCTTGCCGGTTTCCACTTTCTGCAGAATTTCTTTCTGCTGCCGCGCAGTGCGAAAGCGGCTGATCATCTCGATCGTGACCGGGAATGCGGCGAAACGTTGCTTGAATGTCTCGTAATGCTGGAAAGCAAGAACCGTCGTCGGAGCAAGCACCGCGACCTGCTTATTGTCGTTGATCGCCTTGAATGCGGCGCGCATGGCGACTTCGGTTTTGCCGTAGCCCACGTCGCCGCAGAGCAGGCGATCCATGGGCAGTTCCGATTCCATGTCGTGTTTCACGTCGGCAATCGATTGCGCCTGATCTTCCGTCTCGTTGAACTCAAATGCATCTTCGAATTCGCCCACCCACTGGTTGTCGGGCGGAAACGCATGACCCTTGGCTGCTTTGCGCTCGGCATAAAGCTTCAGCAGTTCCTCGGTCATGTCTTTCATGGCCTTGCGGACGCGCGCCTTGGTCTTGGCCCACGCCGCCGTGCCCAGATGATTCAGCGGAGGCTTCGCGCCTTCCTGGGAGCGGTACTTCTGGACGAGATCCAACCGGGTGAGCGGCACATAGAGGCGCGCGCCTTCGGCGTATTCCAGCAACATGAACTCAGCGTTGCCATCGCCTTGATTAATCTCTTTAAGGCCCTGGTATTGGCCGATTCCGTGTTCGACGTGAACGACGTAGTCCCCGACTTGCAGATCGCGGAAGTCAGAAAGAAACGCCGACACCTTCGACTTCTGGCGCTGCGGACGCGACGCCACCAACTCCGATTCATCAAACAGATCGCGCGCCCCGAAGATCGCAAGGTTTGCTTCCGGCAGAATCGTTCCGTCAGGCACGTACGCCTTCACCAGGGTGGTGGTAAGAACTTCTCCCGCGAAGTAAGCCGTCTCGTCGGCGTAGCTTTCACCACCGCGCGTACGGCTTCCCAAACGGAAAGACACCGCGTACTCGCTGAACATATCAGCGAGACGCTCAACTTCTCCCGTGTTGGGGACGGCAATCATCACGCGATGATTCTCCGCAATCTGTTTCTTCACCTCGTCCATCATGGGAGGCACTGCCCCGTGAAAGCGCGTCGTCGGCTGCGAAAGAAACGTCACTTCCGGTTCAACCGCTTCGCCCCGCGCGATGCCGAGTTGCTCGATATCTGCTCCCGGCAGAGTTGCTAATCGCGCCCACCAATCTTCCGGCGGGAAATAAAGGTCGCTGGGACGCACCAGGTTCCCCACTCCGCTGCGTTCATGCGCCTCTTCAATGCGCGCCCAGGTGCGATCAAACTCTTCGCGCAGCAAGTCAGGTTCATCCGCGAGCACGAACGCGCGGGGCAGCAGATCGAAGATGCTGCGGTCGGCGCCAGCCACTGGAGCATAAAACTCCCATCCCGGAAACACCGTCACTCCACCCGAACGCACCGCCTGCTCCACGACTTCTTGCGCTCCGGAAATGCGCTTTCCCGAAAGCCGCGTGTGAATCGCGCCCAACAACTCTTCGCTTACAGGAGTCTCCGTCAACGGCAGCAAAACGACTTCATCGACCGGCGTCGAAGACCGCTGTGTCCCGGGATCAAACTTCCGAATCGATTCGATCTCATCGCCGAAAAACTCAATGCGCAAGGGACGATCGGTCTCCGGCGGATATACATCCAAAATTCCTCCGCGCACCGCGTACTCGCCAGGCATCTCGACCACGTCGGTCGATGTGTACCCGACGATATTCAGATGTTGCAGCAGCGACTCCGTATCGAACGACTCGCTGCGCCGCACGATACGCGCCAGATCCGCGTAATATTCCGCCGGACGCAGCCGCAGCGCGGTCGAAACCACCGGCGACACGACAATCGAGACCGCTCCGGTCGCGATCTTCCACAAGGCGACCGCGCGCTCCTCTTGAATTTCAGGATGTGGAGAAAGATTCTGGAAGGGCAGCACGTCGCGTGTGGGGAGCGAAATGACCGAAGCAGGATCGGCCGCCGCGCTCAGTTCGCAGAACGCCTGCAGCACCGGAACCATCTCTTCCGCGGCGCGATTGTCAGGAACAACCAGAATCAATGGTCGCTCCGCCGCGCGTTGTAGCAGCGCCAACAACAACGATTTCGCGGTGGGAGTCAGTCCAGAGACACGAATCCGCCCCGTGCTGTCTCTGAGGTGGGAGGCCAGACGCGTGAAAGCGGGCAATTTTTCTACGTCCGCAAAAAGATCGCGAACGAACGACAGGGCCATTGCTCTTAGATTTTAGCAGGGTTGTGAGAGACGAGTTTTGTTATGAGACGTCATGCCGACCCTGAGCGAAGCGAAGGGGGAGGGATTTGGCGCGGTCTATCCAAATCCGCGCTAGCTCCGCAGCAACGGCCGCGTCAAACAGGTCGGCCCCCCGCTGCCATTGATGCATAGCTCAGATCCCGGAAACGTCCGCACATCAAATCCCGCGATCCGCAATTTCTCATTGGTCTTCTTGTTTTCTTCCAGCGCCAGCAGCCGCTTCCGCCCCAACGACAGCACATTGCATGCGAGCGTTTCGCGCTCCGAAGACTCGATCTCAACGAACCGGTACCCTCGCGCGCGCAGAAGCTCCACAGTCTCGACCGCCAGCCATGCCAGATCCACGACGGCGGTCTCTTCATCCAGCAGACTGATCAACGACATCAGATGCAAACATTCCGATGGCCCCGCGCCGTGCGGCAGCGGCGCGGAAATTACCTCGACGCCTTCCGGCGCAAACAGCGCCCGCAGATGCGCAATCCCCTGGGCGTTGGTGCGATACCCGCGTCCGACGAGAATCGTTTCCTTGTCGAGCCAGACTATGTCCCCGGCTTCCGTGGTTCCCGGGCTCTGAATCTCCCCAAACACAGGGATCCCCAGTCCCTGGCAAAACTCGCGGTGGTGTCGCGCCTCCGCTACCCGATTCGCTTTTCCGGGACGCATCAACACCACGCCGAAATCCGTCGCCAGCGAAGCATCGTGCGCGTACAGAGCATCGAGAGTCAGATCCGGCCCCGGCGGCAATTGCACCACCTCGGCACCGGCCGCTTCCAGTTGCCGGCACATCGCCTCATGCTGCTTCTGCGCGGCCGCGAAATCGGGTTCATGATGAAATCCCAATTCCCGCCAGCGCGCGCCCTGCTCCCATCCCGCCGCTCGCGCGGAGAGCACACCATCACCCTCTGCAGCTGTCCCACCATCGAGTGGCCGTTGTAGTTCGGAGCGTCCGTCAAAGTTTGCAACTCCCTGCCCGCTGAGCAATCTAAATGGGTGTTATGGCAAAAGCAACGTGGGAAGGCGCAGTACTCGCGGAGTCAAACAAAACTGTCGAAATCGAGGGCAACCAGTACTTCCCTCCCGACGCGGTCAAGCGGGAATATTTCAAGCCCAGCGCTAAGCACAGCGTGTGTCCGTGGAAGGGTACAGCCAGTTATTACGACGTCGAGGTGAACGGCAAGCGCAATGAGGATGCGGCATGGTTCTACCCCGAACCCAAACCCGCCGCCAGCCAGATCAAAGACTACGTTGCCTTCTGGAAGAGCGTGAAAATCGAGAAGTAATGGTAACGGGTGCCTCGTTCCCTTGCGCAATCTGCAAAGGGCGGAGCACTTTTCTGAGGTCAGAACTCCAAATGAAATCTCACCGACGGCACCAGCACAGGCCCGCGATCGCGGTTATACCCAGGATTGTTGATGTGCTGCAGATCGAAGCCAGTGAAGAATCCACGCCACACGTGCAGGTTGTAATACGCTTCGACGATATTTTCGCGGCCATAATTTAGACCGCCGTCGCCCAGCAGGAAGCCTCTTCCGCCTAGCGCCAGATAATGTTGGTGATCGGCCTTGATCGCGTTCGACACGAACACCAAGCCAACTTTATCGACCTTCCGCTGCCATCGCTCCCCAGTGTGATCCGCGCCAATCTGGACCGTCTGGTCCACTTCTGTGTACGCGTAGGACTCATGCTGGCCTTCGTTCCATCCAAAGCGGCTGAACGCGCGGAACGAATGGTTGATCTCCTGCTCCAGATTGACGTCGAACCCGTACTTAATTGTTGTCTGCTCCGGATGAGCGGTAATCTCCGGCTTCGCCGTCTTGCCCTGCAAAAAATTCTCGACCGCATCCCGGTACACGCCCATGTTGGCGTGGTTCACGAATGTCAGCAGCCGAAGGCTGGTCGCGCGATCGGCCATCAGCTTGGGATGCAGTTCCAGTTCGTAATTCTCCGCCCGCGCTTTTCGCAGGTTCCATTGCAGGTCGATTCCATTGGCGACCTGCGGCATCAACGCCTCGGCAAACCGGAAGGCCCAGTTGCGATCGTAGTACTCGGCGAGAAATCCCACCGTATAGCCACGCGTATCCGCCGCGTAGTCGTAGGCGCCGTTGTTGTCGACCGTCCAATTCAGGAATTGGTAGTGGCTGTCGGTGCCCACTTCGTTGCCGTCGAAAAAATCGTTGACGCCAAACTTCCCGAATCGCAGTTCCACGCGGCGAGCGGGAACCTTCGTCGCCAGATGCCAGGGATCGCGCTCCTCTTCCACCGTATCGTCGCTGAGAGGAATGATCTGGCGAATCATGCCACGCGCGATGTAAGGCGTCCGCCCCAGCGTGGGATTGCGCACCACGTCGAGATCGGTAAATCCGGCGAGCCCCAATGCGTCGCTCAGTCCGCCTCCGGCTGCAGCTTCAAAGTGCATGAAGATTTCTGTGTTGTGCGTCAGCTCAAGGCCGGTGAACACGGTTGCGATGTTCGAGGTCGAGCCTTCGGCATGACTGTGAAAACTGTTCGGCCCGTTGTACTTCGAGTCGAAACCCGGATGCCATTGCGAAATGATGTTGTCCTGCGCGGAAATCCACCAGCGTGCCGTCTCCGAATGTGGAAACATGGTGAGGGGCGGGTCACCGGCCGGCGGATTCGCGTTCGCATCCGCCGATTGTGCGTAGACTTCTGGCGCGGCGATCAGCGCCAGCCAGAGCAATACGGCAGGGAAACTGCCCAACCCAATTCTTCGCTTTGTCGCTTCATTCAACATTCGTGGTAGTTAGCCTTAGCACATTACAGCTAGTTAACTATAGTTAACAACAAAAAAACCCGTGGCGCGTGCGGTCTCGCCCCGGTTTCTTTGGAGTCTACAGGCGGTCAGGTTACAGGACTGTTAAACGTAGCGGCGGCGCCCGGTCACGCCGAGCACGGCCTTGAGATCTTCTCGCATTCTTATACTATAGGGGGGTATACTACGGTCAAGGATAAAAAATGCATACCGTCGAGCAAAAACCCAAACTCATCCTCCGAGTGCGCCGCATCAAGGGACAGATCGCCGCTATTGAACGCGCCCTCGACAGCGACGAAGACTGCTCCGACCTGCTGCAGCTCATCACTGCCGCGCGCGGCGCCATGAATGGACTCATGGCCGAATTGCTCGAAGGCCACATCCGCTTCCACGTCCTCGATCAGAAGAAAAATCCGACCACCGAGCAGGCGCTGGCAGCCGATGAGTTGATCGATGTGATCCGTTCTTATTTGCGGTAGAAAAGAAAAGAGGACAGCCCGGAGCCCCCCGAAGCTGTCCTAAACCCTCCCGGTTAGAAGGGCGTGTACTGTTATGAGAGTACCCATCCCATGTTTCACAAGTGTTTCGGGAAAGTGAATTTCTCGTGAATTCGCCCGACTTCGCCGAGGAAGTCGACTTCCGCCGAATTGGCTTTTTTCAAAAGGTATTCTCTGTGACTCTGTGTCTGTGGTGAAGGATTCGCGGTTGTGCGCTGGGTCACAAATCGTTGTGATTCGCCGCGCTGTCCGCTTACGCCCCGCTGCTATAGTTAAAATTTGCAGAGGAGGATTCCCATGCCCCGTAAAACCGAGCAGTCGCGTAAGCTGCAGCGGCGCGCCGAGCAGATGATTCCTGGCGGAGTCAACTCACCCGTGCGCGCCTTTCGCGCTGTCGGCGGCGATCCCCCCTTCATCATCCGCGGGCAAGGCTCCCACCTATGGGATGCCGACAACAACGAATACATCGACTACATCGGCTCCTGGGGACCGCAGATTCTCGGCCACGCCGCGCCTGCAGTCGTCAACGCGATCTGTGACGCCGCGAAAAATGGCACCAGCTTCGGAGCTTCCACTCCCAGCGAAGCCGACCTTGCCGAGATTGTTCTCTCCGCTTTCCCCCACATGCAGAAGGTCCGCTTCGTCAGTTCCGGCACCGAAGCCACCATGTCGGCCATCCGCCTCGCGCGCGCCTACACCAAGCGCAAATACATCGTGAAGTTCGAAGGCTGCTATCACGGACACGCCGACGCTCTCCTCGTCAAAGCCGGATCTGGTGTCGCCACCCTCGGAATCCCTGGCTCCGCGGGCGTTCCCGAGGAGTTCACCCAGTTCACCCTGGCGCTTCCGTACAACGACACCGAGGCGCTCGAAGCAGCCTTCAAGAAATTCCGTCACCAGATCGCTTGCGTCATCGTCGAGCCCGTTGTCGGCAACATGGGTTGCGTGCCACCGAGCCGCGGATATCTCGAGGCCCTTCGCGCCATTACCCAGCGCGACAAGACACTGTTGATCTTCGATGAAGTCATGACCGGATTCCGTCTCGCCTTCGGCGGCGCGCAGGAACTCTATGGCATGAATCCTGACCTCACCACTATGGGCAAGATTATTGGCGGAGGCCTGCCGGTCGGCGCGTACGGAGGACCATCCGAAATCATGGACCTCGTCGCTCCTCTCGGGCCGATGTATCAGGCGGGAACGCTCTCCGGAAACCCGCTCGCCATGGCGGCAGGCCTTGCGACGCTGCGCCATCTGCGCGAGCACAAAAAAGAAATCTATCCCCGCTTGAACAAGCTGGGTGCTGAGCTAGCGGAAGGTGTCGCCATCGCGGCAAGAGAGTCAGGAGTGCCGATCTGCTACAACCGCGTGGGATCGATGTTCACCTGGTTCTTCACACCGGGTCCGGTGACCGATTGGAATTCCGCGGCCAAGTCCGACACCGAAGCCTTTGGACGCTTCTTCCGCAACATGCTCGACAGCGGAATTTATCTGCCGCCATCGCAATTCGAAGCCGCGTTTTTAAGCGCCGCCCACACCGAAGAAGACATCCACCGCACCGTCGCCGCCGCCAAACTAGCTTTCGCAGGCGCGGTCAGTCAACCATCGACGGTGTAAAAGACAGTGGAAAGCTCTTGGAAGCCCGCCAAAAACTAACCGCGCTCACGTCCATGAGATAGGGAAGGACACGAGTTCCACTCGTGCCACAAGAGACTAGAAGAACGACAGCTTCAACCGTTGAGGTTGGCTTGCAATGAGCCAACGATTATGGCCTATGGTCCAATTGTTTTTACTAAAAGGTTTTCTCTGTGACCCTGTGATGGAAGAAGTTCTTGCTTTTAAAATCGACAATCGAAAATCGAACAATCGAAAATGTCTTTATCTCTTGCTCGCGGCCGGCAAGATATCTTCGATCTCGACCCAGTTGGTGGGATACACGCCCGTATAGCACGCGGTGCAGTAATTGGTTTTCTCGCCGTCCGCGCAAGCTTTCTTCAATCCTTCGAGCGAAAGATAAGAAAGCGAGTCGGCTCCGATGAATTCGCGAATCTCCTCCACCGATTTATTCGCCGCAATCAATTCGCGCTTCGAAGGTGTGTCTACCCCATAAAAACAAGGCGAGATGGTCGGTGGACATGAAACTCGCATATGCACTTCTTTCGCGCCCGCGCTGCGGATCATGCGTACAATCTTCCGGCTGGTCGTCCCGCGCACGATGGAGTCGTCGATCAACACCACGCGCTTGCCTTCGAGCAGACTGCGCACCGGGTTCAGCTTGAGCTTCACCCCGAAGTCTCGCACACTCTGCTGCGGCTCGATGAATGTCCGTCCCACATAGTGATTACGGATCAAGGCGAAGCGAAACGGAATTCCGCTCTCGGCCGCATAGCCTACGGCAGCAGTTACGCCCGAGTCCGGCACGGGCACCACGATGTCGGCGTCCACCGGAGCCTCGCGCGCCAACTGGCGGCCCATTTCCTCGCGACTGTCTTGCACTGGGCGGCCAAACACCAAACTGTCAGGACGCGAAAAGTACACGTGCTCGAAGATGCAGCTCGACTGTGCCGGCGAAGGAGAATAAAAGTACGAGTTCATCCCCTCCGGGCCGATTACCACTAGTTCTCCCGGTTTCACGTCGCGAACATATTCCGCACCGATCAGATCGAACGCGCAGGTTTCGGAAGCGAAGACGATGGTGTCGTGCTCTTCTCCCGCCTTGCGCGCAATCTTGCCCATCGCCAAAGGACGGAAGCCGCGCGGGTCGCGCGCCGCAAATATGCGGTCAGGACTGATCATCACCAGCGAAAACGCGCCTTCGACTCGTCGGAGCGCATCGGCCATCGCTTCGGGCAAGGTCTGCTCTTTCGACAGAGCAATCAAATGCACGATGACTTCGGTATCGCTGTTGGTCTGAAAGATCGATCCCTGCGACTCGAGCCGCGCGCGGATCTCGTGCGCATTCACCAGGTTGCCGTTATGCGCGAGCGCCATCGCGCCCTTATTCGACTGCACCATGATGGGCTGCGCGTTGAGCAGAGCAGAATCTCCAGCCGTCGAATAACGCGTATGTCCGATCGCCAAAGTCCCGCGCAATTGCCCGAGCACGTCTTCGACAAAAATATCGGCCACAAGTCCCATGGCCTTATGCATGTGTAAAGTCAGTCCGTCAGATGTGACAATTCCCGCCGACTCCTGTCCGCGATGCTGCAAGGCATGCAGGCCGAGATAGGCGAGCTTCTCCGCCTCAGGGTTCTGGTAGATCGCCACCACCCCGCACTCGTCGTGGAATTTATCGGAAGCAGCCATCAGCTTTCAGCCCTCAGCTATCAGCGGAACCCGAACAAACGATCAAAGAACCGGCCCAACAGATACCACCATAAGCTCCCGCAGATCGCGAAATAGAGCACAATCCAAAAGAGCGACACATCCACATTCATCAGCACCGGAGAGGCCACGAGGGTCACAGGGAAATCAGGCATCCCCATTTTCTCCACAACCGATTCTCGGTCGGTGAAAGAAATGAACATCAAGAAGCAGAGATGAAGAGACGGAAGCAAGTAGGCAAACCGAATCGGAAGTTTCACCTTCGACTTGCTCGTTTCCGGAGTCGACTCCATAAAGCCCCCCGGGTATCTCCGCGATCTCCGTGGCCGTTCTTAGCGTGCTCTGCGGTCAAAAGCTTTTAACTCAACAATCAGAAATCAAAAATCAACAATTCTTCAGGCCTCAACCAGCTCTGGATCCGTCTTCAGCGTTCGCTCGAGCGCATTCTCGTACTCGTCTTTCAATTCGGAAACCGCTGCCGACACGATGACCTTGCCGTCCAACTTGATTTCCATTTGTTGCGGAACGGTTTCCCCGAGCATGTCGAGCGAGAGGCCGTATTTTACCGCTATTTCTTTGATTCGCGGGAGCTTAGTTTGGTCGCAAGAGAGCAGCACCCGGCTCGCATCCTCGCCAAACAAAACGAATTCCGCCGGAAGTCCGGAAGACGCTAAATCCACTCGCACCCCAATTCCCTTCGCGAAGCACGATTCTGCTAAAGCCACGGCCAACCCACCCTCCGAACAATCGTGCACCGACTCCGGCAAGCCCTGCTGAATCATTTCGATCAGCGCCTTCTGCAGCGCCGCTTCTTTCTCCAACTCAAGCTCCGGCGGATATCCCCAAAGCGATCCCAAAACTTCTTTTGCGTACTCGGAAGATCCAAATTCAGATTCTGCATCCGTGATATCTCCCGGCTCGGTAGCGCGCAATAGCACGACCGTGCGGCCGGCTTCGCGAAAGTCCGGAGTCGCTTTCTTATGAACGTCATCGAAGATGCCAACAATCCCCATGACAGGCGTGGGATAAATTCCCTCGCCCAGAGTCTCGTTGTAGAAGCTGACATTGCCTCCCGTGATCGGCACATCGAGCTCTTCACAAGCTTTCGTCATGCCGTCAATCACTTGCGAGAACTGCCACATGATCTGCGGCTTCTCGGGATTGCCGAAGTTCAAACAATTTGTCGCCGCCACCGGAGTCGCGCCCGAGCATGCAACATTTCTGCAAGCCTCAGCAACCGCATGCATCGCGCCCAACTTCGGATCGAGATAGCACCATCGCCCATTGCCATCCAACGCCATCGCCAGCCCGCGATTCGATCCCTTGATGCGAATCACGCCGCCATCGCCCGCGCCGGGGCCTTCGACGGTGTTGGTCTGCACCATGTGATCGTATTGCTGCCAAACCCAGCGCTTACCGCAGATGTTCGAGCTGCCCAGCAATTGTTTGAAGTTGGATGTGAGATCGCCGGAGTTCGAAAGCTTAATGCTTTCCGGCATCTCGCGCGGAACCGGAGGCTCCCAGCGTTCTAGCGGCCGCTTGTACAACGGCGCTTCATCCGTAAGCGCTTCATTCGGAATCTCGGCGACGACTTCACCGTGTTGCAGCACACGCATCTTGCCGTCGCTGGTGACGCGTCCAACTTCGGCCGCATCGAGTCCCCACTTCTCGAAGACTTTGAAGACTTCCTGCTCGCGCCCCTTCTGCGCGACCAGCAACATGCGCTCCTGCGATTCCGAGAGCATGATCTCGTAGGCCGACATGCCGGTCTCGCGCTGCGGCACGCGATCGAGTTCAATCTCGATGCCCACGTTGCCGCGGGCGCCCATCTCGCAGGTCGAGCAAGTAAGTCCGGCAGCACCCATGTCTTGTATGCCGACGATGGCTCCGGTTTGCATGGCTTCGAGGCAGGCTTCGAGCAAAAGCTTTTCCAGGAAGGGATCTCCCACCTGCACATTGGGACGTTTGGCTTCCGAGCCTTCGCTGAATTCCTCGCTGGCCATGGTCGCGCCATGAATGCCGTCGCGCCCGGTCTTCGATCCCACGTAAATCACGGGATTGCCTTCGCCCGAAGCCTTGGCATAGAAAATCTGGTCTTTGCGCACCAGTCCGAGAGCGAACGCATTCACCAGCGGATTGCCGGAGTAGCAAGCCTCGAACTTGGTTTCTCCGCCAAGATTGGGGACGCCAAAACAATTTCCGTAAGAAGCGATCCCGCTGACCACGCCTTCGAGAATCGAATGATTCTTATGCAGCTCTTGCGTGGGAACCGCCGTCCCTGTGATCGGCCCGAACCTTAGTGAATCCATCACCGCAACCGGACGCGCGCCCATGGTGAAGATGTCACGCAAGATGCCGCCGACTCCGGTGGCCGCTCCCTGAAAGGGCTCAATGAACGAGGGATGGTTGTGCGACTCGATCTTGAAAGCGCAAGCCCAGCCATCGCCGATATCGATGATGCCGGCGTTCTCTCCGGGACCCTGCACCACGCGGCGGCTACGTGTGGGCAGACGCTTCAGGTGCACGCGCGAAGATTTGTACGAGCAGTGCTCGCTCCACATCACGCTGAAGATGCCGAGCTCAGTGATGGAGGGTTCGCGTCCGCCGAGCAGCTTTTTGAGTTTTTCGTATTCGTCAGCCGTGAGGCCGTGGTCCCGCACGACCTCCGGGGTGATGGCCAGGGTAGCGGAAGAATTCGTCATGGGAAGTTCTATTGTCGCATTTTGCGATGCCGCTGGGTAGAGACCATGTTTTGCAAACAGACGACGTCATCCCGAGCGGAGCGAGGGGATGAATTCACGTTTGAAGTGCAACAGAGTGTTCCAAGAATACCTCGTTGGGAGTTTTGAAGCCGAGGCATTTTCTGGGGGTATCGTTGTAGCGTTCGAGGCAGAGGGCGAGGCGCTGGGCGGGCAGGTCGTCGAGGTCGGTGTTTCTAGGCAACAGGCGGCGCAAACGGCCAATCGCGTTTTCGATGCCGCCCTTCTGCCAGGGCGAGTGGGTGTCGCAGAACCAGGTCTGGATGCCAAACCGTCGGCTCAGGAGATAGTGTTTGCTGAACTCCGCTCCGTTGTCGAAGGTCATGGATTGACATACGCGCGCGGGCAGCGCTTCCAGCAGGGTGCTGAGATTGTCGGCGACCGACTGCGCCGTTCTCGTGTTCTGCCGCATCAGCAGGGCGCGCCGCGATCGGCGTTCCTGCATCACCAGCAGGAACTGTCCCGGTTTGCGGAAGCTCATGAGGTCGGCCTCCCAATCGCCCGTGCGCGTTCTGGTCTCCACCACCGCCGGACGATCATGGATGGAAACCCTCTCCAATATCGACGCCGTCGACCAGCGGCCATTGGGCAGACGGTTTCCGCGACGGTATTTTTGCCGAGGCAGCCAGCGATGCAGAGTTTCGTTGAAGGACCAACTGCGCCAATAAATGTAACGGTAGATGGATTCGTAGCTGATGCGGTCGCTGCCCGGCAACTGGGCCATGCGCCCGGCAATCTGCTCCGGCGACCATCCGGCAGCGAGATGCTGCAACACTTTCTCCCGAAGTTCGGGCTGACGTTCCAGCTTGTGGGCCCGACCGCGGGCATGACGACGCAGCATCAGCCGCTGCGCGCGCTCGGGATCGTAGCCCCCCGGCCACTGCTTAGAGACCTTGCTGTTGCGCTTCAGTTCACGACTAATGGTCGCCGCGCTCCTCCCCAGAGTGGCGGCGATGCAGCGCAGAGATTTACCGTTTGCATGCAGACGGTAAATCTCAATCCGCTCCCTGAGCACCAACTGCTCATATCTTCTCTTTTCCATCGCAACACCTTTGTACGGTGTTGCACTTGATTCGTGAACTCATGGGGATCTGGCGTGCAGCGAGATTCGCATGGCCTCGCGGCAGAGTCCGGCCCCACATGACCCGATTTATACTTACGGCCAATGAAATCCGTCATCGTGGGCACGGCCGGACACATCGATCACGGTAAGACAGCCTTGGTGAAGGCTTTAACCGGAATCGATGCCGATCGTCTCGAAGAAGAAAAGCGCCGCGGCATCACCATCGATATTGGATTCGCCCATCTTGAGCTGCCGGCGCCGTCAGGCGAAAAGATTCGGCTGGGGTTCGTGGATGTTCCTGGCCATGAACGCTTTGTGCGCAACATGCTGGCTGGGATTGGGGGGATTGATCTTGTCCTGTTGGTGATTGCGGCGGATGAATCGATCAAGCCGCAGACTCGCGAACATTTCGACATTTGCCGTTTGCTATCAGTACGTCGCGGAATCACCTTGCTGACCAAAGCTGACATGGTCGATTCCGAGACGCTCGATGTCGTCCACATGGAAGTGGAAGAGTTTCTAAAAGATTCGTTTCTTGAAGGCGCGCCGATTATTCCGGTCAGCGCCTTGAAGGGAACGGGCCTCGACGAGTTGAAGCAGGCGCTAGTGGCGGCAGCAGGCGAGGTTTCTGTCAAAGATTCGCAAGCGCTGGCGCGGTTGGCCATCGATCGCGTGTTCACCATGAAAGGCTTCGGGACGGTCGTCACCGGTACGCTGGTCGCGGGGACGATTCGCAAAGAAGAAGAATTGGAATTATTTCCCACGGGTAAGCGTGTGCGAGTGCGGGGCATTCAGGTTCATGGCGCCGCGGCAGAGAAGGCAGTGGCGGGCGAACGCACGGCGTTGAATCTGGCTGCGATCACAACCGAGGAGCTGGCGCGCGGCATGATGCTGGCGCCGCCGGATACGTTTCAAGCGACATCGCGAGTCGATGTGTCGCTGACGATGTTGCCGTCGGCGAAGCCGTTGAAAGACCGGGCGCGAGTGCATCTACATGCTTACACTTCGGCGACCATCGCCGAAGTCGCGCTTTATGGGGAGAAGCAAGTGAAACCGGAGGAGGCGGCGTTTGCGCAGTTGCGGCTGACGGACCCAGCGCTGCTTTTGCCTGGAGACCGATTTATTCTGCGGCAGTTTTCTCCGTTGGTGACGATTGGCGGAGGTGTGGTGCTCGACGCGTCGCCGCTTCGTCGCAAAGTACGTACAGAAGAGAGAGTCCGGTTTCTCCAAACATTGTGGGGTGGGCCGAGGGAGCGAGTTCTGGCAGCGCGCATCTCGCGGCGGGGGAAGGCCGGACTGACGCTGGCAAATGCGGTCGCGGAAACCGGATGGTCCGCCACTCGCGTCGAGTACGTTGTCACCAAGCTATTGACCGAAAAGAGGGTCGTGCAAACCGCCGATACCCTGGTTGCCACCGAGGTCTTTCAGGCTTCGACCGCGCAAGCCGTGGCTGCGGTGAAAGCGTTTCATGACAAGAATCCGCTCGTTGGCGGCATCAGCCGTGAAGCCTTGCGCGAGCAGTTGAAGCTTGGCCCGGAAGTGTTTGCGGCCGTGCTCGACGGTTTGACACAGGAGAAGAAACTGGAAGTGCAGGGCGAGCAGGTGCGAGTGCCGGGCCGCAGCGTGGTCATGAAAGATGATGAAGCCGAGTCGAAAAAGGTCATCGAGTCGGCGTTTTTCTCGGCGGGACTCAAAGTGCCTGCGCTTTACGAAGTGCTGGGCGGACTGAAAGTCGACAAAGTGCGGGCGCAGAAGATTGTGACGCTGCTGCTGCGGGATAGAGTGCTGGTGAAAATCTCGGACGACTTGGTGTTTCATCAATCGGCGCTCGAGCAATTGCGACGGCAGATCGCGACTTACAAGCTCAAGGCGTCGAAGATTGATGTCGCGACGTTCAAGGAGATGACGGGCGTCAGTAGGAAGTATGCGATTCCGCTGCTCGAATATCTGGATCGCGAAAGAGTCACGCGCCGTGTGGGAGACTATCGAGAGATTCTTTAAGACGCCACGGATTTACGCGGATTTATCCGGATTAATTCTTTCGTTGGCCTTTCGTCTGCCGCTCGCGAAAGGATCTTCCTCGCTTCGCTCAGAATGACAAAAGTCATTCTTTGATCCGTGTGATCCGTGGCATGCGTTAGATTTTCTCTTCCGCGAACTCTACTTCCAGTCCCAGCGGGTCGGTGACGCGGTTCGTCAGGTTTGCTAGGGCGGCGAGCATGTGGATGTCGACGATTTCGGGGTCGCTGAAATATTTTCTCAGCGTGGCGAGATCGGCGTCGTTCGCGTCGTGCGGGGATTTCGTCAGCTTCTCCACATAGCGCAGGGCAGCTTGTTCCTTTTCGCTGAACCGCTGGATATCGCCTTTTTGCACTGCCTTCCAGTCATCGGGTGTCAGGCCGGCTCGCTTCGACGAAGCGAGATGATGCTGGGTTCAATAGTGGCACTGGTTGAGGAACGATACCCGCAGGTAGATGAGTTCGTAGAGCTTGCGGTCGAGCGAGCGTCCCACGCTGGCATAGAAAGGCAGGAAATTCTTGAGCATGTCGGGACGGTGTGCGAGCGCCTTCTGAATGTTGCCCGGCTTACCCTTGAGAACTTTCTCGTAAATCTCTTTGACTTCGGGTGAGGCTTGATCGGGTTCAATGAGTGCGATGCGTGGCATGGTGTCGTCCTTGGTCGTGTATCGGTCGTTGGTCGTTCGTCGTTGGTCTTTGGCCAAGACCCTGGCCAGTATAATGGCTCACATCAGCTTCTTGCCTGGAGTTCCTCCGTATGATTTCGATTCGTCCTGCCACTTTGGATGATGTGCCTTTGTTAACCGCGTTGATCTATGAGTTTGCGGACTTCGAAAAGGAGCGGCATCTGGTGACGATCACCGAAGAAGATTTGCGGCGGGATGGGTTTGGGGAGAGGCCGAGGTTTCGGGCGTTGATGGCGGAGTCAGATGGCGACGTGGCAGGATACGCGATTTTCTTCGAGCACTTTTCGACCTGGTTTGGGCGGGCGGCAATGTTTCTCGAAGATTTGTATGTGCGTCCACAGTTTCGCGGGCAAGGGATCGGCAAGGCTTTGCTGGCGCGGGTGGCGGCGATCGCGCTCGAGGAACATTGTTTCGGGATGAAATGGGAAGTGCTGGACTGGAATCTTCCGGCGATTGAGTTTTACCGGTCGATTGGGGCGGAGATGCTGGAAGATCGCAAGCTGCTTTTGTTCAGTGGGGAGGCGTTTGAGAGGATGGCGAGGGAGGCATTCTAGATTGTTGATTTTTGATTGTTGAGTGAAAAGCCTTTAACCGCAGAGTTCGCGGAGAACAGCCGCGGAGAAATGCGGAGAAGATCCAAGATTTCTCGGCGGTGAACAATCTTTAACCGCAAAGGACGCGAAGGCCCCTAAGAAAATCCATATCACATACAAGCTAAGGGCTAAGAGCTAAGAGCTGAAATGCAGAAACGAGTGGTCATCATCGGTGCCGGGTTGGCGGGATGCGAGGCGGCGTGGCAGTCTGCGCGGCGGGGCATCGAAGTGGAGTTGTTTGAGATGCGTCCGGTGCGCTCGACGCCCGCGCACCAGACATCCAACTTTTCCGAGTTGGTGTGTTCAAATTCTTTGAAGTCGGAGAGTGAGAACACGGCTCCGTGGTTGTTGAAGGAAGAAATGCGGCGCGCGGGCTCGTTGCTGCTGGAAATTGCGCGCGAGTGCGCGGTTCCGGCGGGACATGCGCTGGCGGTGGATCGAGGTGCGTTTGCCGCGCGGGTGACCGAGGTGATTTCGCGGGAGCCGTTGATCACAGTGCGGCGCGAGGAAGTAACGCGGGTTTCCGAAGATGTGGTCACGATTGTTGCCTCAGGACCGTTAACGTCGGATGGATTATCTGACGAGATTGCGCGGTTATGCGGGGAAAATCAAAATCTCGAAACGCAGAGCGCGGGCCTAGAGAGCGACGAGGACTCGGATCCGGAGCGGAGGGCGTTTCACGACGGTAGCATCTGCGCCGCTGCCGGCACGCGGGCGGGGGCGCCCGCGCCACATCATCTGTATTTTTTTGATTCGATCAGCCCGATCGTAGAGGCTGATTCGATTGACATGAATCGTGTCTACCTGGCCGCGCGCTACGACAAGGGGACGGCGGACTACATCAACTGTCCGTTTACCAAAGAGGAATACGACATCTTTTATGACGCCTTGATCGCGGCGCAGGCGGTGGAACAGCGCGATTGGGAGAAGTTGAATTATTTTGAAGGATGCTTGCCGATCGAGGAGATTGCGCGGCGGGGGCGCGATACGTTGCGATTTGGGCCCATGAAGCCGGTGGGATTGCGCGATCCGCGGACCGGGAAGCAGGCGTATGCGGTAGTGCAATTGCGCCAGGAGAATCTGCGGGCGGATTCCTACAACCTGGTGGGATTTCAGAATCATTTGAAGTATGGCGAGCAGGCGCGAGTGCTGCGGCTGATTCCGGGGCTCGAGAATGCAAAGTTTTTGCGCTATGGGCAGATTCATCGCAACACATACATCAATGCGCCGACTCTGTTGACCGACACTTTGCAGATGAAGGCGCATCCGCGAATTTTGTTTGCGGGGCAGATTTGCGGGGTCGAAGGCTACGTTGAGTCCATCGGGACTGGGTTGCTGGCAGGAATGCATGCGGTGGCGATTGTGGATGGCGCGGAGCCGGTGTCGCCTCCGAGGGCGACGGCGCTTGGATCGTTGATGAATTACATCACGCAGGCGGACCCGAGGAAATTTCAGCCTGCGAATATTACCTTTGATCTGCTGCCGGCGTGGGAAACGAAGATTCGCGATAAGAAGGAACGGCACCGGTTGCAGTGTGCGAGAGCTTTGCGGGAATTGCAGGCGTGGGTGCAGAGTACCCAGCACCTGGTACCCAGTAAAAGCCTTTGACCGCAAAGGTCGCAAAGAACGTCCGCAAAGATCGCTGAGAAAACCCAAATTTCGTTCGATGGCGCCGTCGGTACGCGAGCCATTTTTTCTCCTAATTTCTGCAACAAATCTTGGACTTCATCCGTATCAAAGTGCAGGCGGAACTGGGCTTTCTTTTGTCTGGGTCAGCCGTCCATTTCTTGTCATGGTTTTACGCGATCTAATCGACGATGTGTTGCGGACGCTTTGGTCGCACAAGCTGCGTACGTTCCTCACTATGTTCGGCATTGCGTGGGGGATCGTGTCGATTGTGCTGATGGTGGCGGCGGGTGAGGGCTTGCGCAAGGGGCAGGAAGATCAGACGCGCAACCTGGGGAAAGACATCATGATTGTCTTTCACGGGCGCACCAGCATGCAGGCGGGGGGAACACGCGCGGGGCGGGCGGTTCGCTGGGTGGCGGGGGATGTGCCGGTGGTGCAGGCGGACTCTCCCGATTGCGAATATGCACTTCCGGAACTCGAGCAGGATGCCGTGCGCGTTCACAGCAATTACAACAATGCGGCATTAACCGTGACAGGGTCGTATCCCCCGTTCGGTTACATTCGCAGTCTCGATGTGGCGGTGGGGCGGTTCTACGACTGGGACGATCACAACCAGGCGCGGAGGGTGGCGTTTCTGGGGAGCGATGCGGCGAAGCAGTTGTTTCCCGGGCGCGATGCCGTGGGCCAGAACGTTTACATCAATGACATTCCTTTCGCCGTCGTGGGCGTGATGCTGAAGAAGAAACAGGATTCCAGCTATGACGGCTGGGATGTGAACAAAGTTTTTATTCCTTTCTCGGCAATGATGCGCGATTTCCCCAATAAGCCTCCTGCGACTGAGGACAGCTTTGATCAAATGCTGGTAACGCCACGGTCGGTGGAGCAACACGAGGCCTGCAAGGGGCAGATTCGCGCGGCGTTGGGACGGCTGCACAATTTCGATCCGCGGGACAAAGAGGCGTGTCCGATATGGGATACGGTCCAGGAGGGGAAAGCCTTCCGACAGATGACGGATGGGATGAAATATTTTCTGGGCGCAGTGGGCGTGGTGACGCTTTTCCTGGGCGGCCTGGGCGTGATGAACGTGATGATGGTCGCGGTCAGGGAGCGCACGCGCGAGATTGGCGTACGCAAGGCGCTGGGGGCTCCCGCGCATACGATTCTGCGGCAGTTTTTTATTGAAGCATTGATTATCGCGTTCTTGAGTGGAGCGATCGGGTTGGGCGTGGCCTACGGATTGTGCTCGCTTGTCGACTTGTTGCCGATGCCCGACTTCTTCGCGGGGCTCTTGCCCACGTGGCAGTCGGGATTGATTGCCACGGGGTTGCTGGGAACGATCGCGGTGATTGCGGCTTTGTATCCCGCGAGAAGGGCGGCGTCGATTGATCCAATTGAGGCACTGCGGTATGAGGCAGGGGGGTAGAACCGGACCTCGGACGTCGGACCTCGGACCTCAGGCAAGATTGAAGGCTTTGAACCGCGAAGGGCGGAAAGAACGCGAAGCAAGGCCGGGGTCTGAAGCCAGAGGTCCGAGGTCTGAAGTCCGACGCCGTTTCTATGTTTTCTGAAATCATTCTCGAAGCTTGGGTGGCGTTGAAGCGCAATGTCACGCGCAGTCTTTTGACTATGCTGGGCGTGGTGTGGGGGATTGCGACGGTGACCTTGCTGATCGCGTATGGCAGCAGCTTCCGGCAGATTCTGGTGAGTGGGTTCGATGCGTTTGGCAAGAGCGTGGTGATTTGCTGGCCTCAGCAGACGAGCGAGCAGCCTGGAGGACAACGCGCGGGAAAGAAAGTAGTTCTGGAGAAAGCCGATATCGACATGGTCAAGGCCGACGCGCCGCTGGTGAAGTACGTTTGCTTGGAAACGGTGAAACGTCCGGGCATCGCCTATGGAGACCGGTTGGTGGGGACCGCAGCAATTCGCGGAGTGTGTCCGGAATATGGGGAGATGCGGAATGAGGTGCCGTCGGAGGGGCGATGGATCAACGCCAGCGACGAACTGGAGCACCGCCGGGTGGCGTTTTTGGGCGGCAGGGTGAAGGAGCAGTTGTTTAGCGGGCGTCCCGCGGTGGGCGAGACCGTACTGATCGCCGGGGTCCGGTTCACAGTGATCGGCGTGATGGAGCGGAAGATCCAGCTGAGCAATTATTTTTCCAGCGATGATGAGTCAGTGTGGATTCCGTACTCTGCGGCGACGGAGTTGTGGAATACGCGCTACGGCGACGTGATGGTGTTTGCGCCGATTGCTCCGCAATATGAGAAGAAGGCGATGGCGCAGGTGCTGGCGGCGGTGGCCGAGAGGCAACAATTTTCGCCAACTGATCCGAAGGCGTTTCAGATGTTCGGGCGGGATGAGTTTCGTCCCATTATCGATGCGCTGACGATTGGACTGCAGGTGCTGCTGACCTTCATTGGCGCGCTTACGCTGGGAATTGGCGGGGTGGGCGTGATGAACATCATGCTGGTGTCGGTGGATGAGCGCATTCGCGAGATCGGGTTACGGCGGGCGCTAGGCGCGCGCAAGTGGCACATCAAGCTGCAGTTCTTGTCGGAGACGCTGTTGATCATGCTGATTGGCGGAGCGATTGGCGTGCTGCTTTCCTACGCAGTGGCGGCGGCGGTGGGTACGCTGCCGCTGATGGGTGCGCTATTCGAAGACGATTCGGGGAAGGCTGACATCCATCTGAAGATTTCGATGGTCACGGTGCTGATTTCCACGCTGGTGCTGCTACTGGTGGGAGTGGCGAGCGGGCTGGTGCCGGCGCTGAAGGCGTCGAAGTTGGATCCGGTGGAAGCACTGAGGTACGAGTAAAGACAATTTACGATTTTCGATCGTTGATTTTCGATTGAAATCCCAAGGGCATGGCTTTTCAGCCCTTTATTTCGTCAATCGTACTTCGAAAATCGAAAATACCAGGGTTCAATCAACAATCAAGAATCAACAATCAGAAATCCATTGACCCTTTCCCTTCCTGCAATTACCTTGACCCCGAGGTGACCCTTGGCTATTTCGGCCGTGGATGCGATTGGTCCTGCGTTTGAACATACCAAGCAGCAACTATTGAAGCCGTTTCGCATAGGCCAATGGGGGAAGCTGGCCCTGGTGGGAATGCTCGCCGGAGAGCTAACCTCGGGTGGGTGCAACTTTAACGGATTCACCATACCGAACCGCACGCCTGACGACTCGCGACGGTTCCTAGATCTGCCCGGACTGCCCCCGCTTCCGCATATCGATCCTGCGGCGGTTGCGGGGCTGGTCGCGTTCCTGATTATTTTTGCCTTCGTATTTGCAGTGGTGTTCATGTATGTGAGCAGCGTGATGCGCTTTGTGCTGTTCGATAGCGTGATTGCGAAGAACTGCGAGATTGGCAAGAGTTGGAGCCGGCGGCAAGGAGTGGGTCTGGGATATTTCGTATGGCAGATCCTGCTGTTTCTGGGGACGATGGCGGGAATGGTGATTCTGATCGGAATCCCTTTAGGGTTTGCAGCGGTCGCGGGATGGATCAAAGAACCGAAGGAGCACATGGTACCGATGATCCTGGGCGGAATCGCGCTGTTCTTCATATTCTTCGCGTTTATCGTGGTGCTGGCCGCGGTGCACGTGATGACCAAGGACTTCGTGGTTCCGCAGATGGCGCTGGAGAATGTGAGCGCGATTGAAGGATGGCGGCGATTGCTGCCCATGGTGCGCGCCGAGAAAGGGCACTACGTCGGCTATCTGGCGATGAAGATTGTGATGGCGCTGGGCACGGCGGTGGTGGTCGGCATCGCGGCGACGATTGTCATTCTGGTGATGGCGATTCCACTGGGAGGATTGGGAGCGGTGGCGATCCTGATGGGCAAGGCCGGGGGATTGCAATGGAACCTGTATACCATCTCGGCGGCTGTGGTCATTGGGTTAGCGATCCTGGGATTGATCTTGTACGTGGTGTCACTGGTGTCGGTACCGGCGATGGTGTTCTTTCCGGCGTATGCGATTTATTTCTTTGCGGCGCGGTATCCGGCGCTGGCGGGAGCGGTGTATCCACCGGCACCTCCGCTGCCCCCGCCACCGCAGCAGTTTGGGACCGTGGGATAAGTGGTTCGCTTTAGAAGTACTTACTTCTTGTGGCCCCAGTCGAAGCGGCGGCCGATGATTCCTTTCACGATCAAGTGATCAGTGCCGGTCGTCACGCCGATCCCTACTCCGAAATTAAACTCCCACTTTGGCGAGACGTTGAGATCGATCGAGGGAAAGAATTGGTGTTGCTGCTGGCTGGGCGGAAGAAATTCCGTGGTGGGACCGAAGGCGCCGTAATACTCGAGGCCTCCCGCGATTTTCGGAGTGAAGTCGTAACTGAACTTGAAGTCGGGAGAAAAGGTGATGCCCTGATGCACGGTTTGGCCGTGAAATGAGCGATCAAACGCGGGATTGAAGGCCCAATACCAGCGTCCGATTTTCTGATCGATGATGGGACGGATTTCCCAGGTCCAAGTGTCAGTGGAGAAGGCACGGCGCTGGTATCCGATTTCATTCGACAGACTCAGCCCCACGGGCCAGTGCCACTTCTCCGGAATCGCGATGCGAGGACGGATGTGATCGCCCACCCACTGCCAGCCGCCATCCGGCTGAATGCTGGTAAAGACGTAAAAACCGGTCTCGAACCAATCATTGAATCCGTGCGTGATTTCGAGCGTTTCGTGCTCGGCGTGATTTGAAGGAAGCACTCCATCTTGTACCGTCTTGCTGCCGTCGACGGTGAAGTTAGAGTGGATCTCGAACATAGTGTTGCCGGGGGCTACCAGTTCCGAGCCATAGACCTGGATTTCGTAATTGTCCTGGGCATGAATCGTGACAGCGGTGAATAAAACTGCCAGCAACCAGCAAAGCTGAAAGAGTCGCATGATCGTTCGAGTATGACGGTACTTTTATGATGCCTGTGAACGCTGGGTTCTTCAACTTTTTCGCGGTTAAAAATTCTGAACGGGAACTTCGCTGGAGAGCAGGGTGTCCAAATGATGCAGCACACGCGCGTGCCGAACAGGAGCGAACGATATGGCGTTCTCGGCAGGCGGTGGTCCGTCTAGCGCGGAGATGAATGTGACTCCGCTGATCGATGTGTTGCTGGTGCTCATCATCATTTTCATGATTGTGGTCACGCAGCAAAAGCGTTCGGGGCTTGACGCACTGATTCCTCAACCCGAGCAGAAAGCGGCGAAGGACAGGTCCGTGGATCGGACCATCGTGATTCAGGTGGTCAACGGGGCGAAAGATGAATCCCCCACGCTCAAGATCAACCAGGAAAATGTGACTTGGGAGAATCTCGAGAGCCGGTTGCACGATATTTTCAAAACCCGTGCGGAGCGGATTGCGTTCGTGCGTGGCGAAGATGACGTTGACTTCCAGTATGTCGCCGACGCCATCGATCTGGCGCGACATGCCGGCGTGGAGAAGGTCGGACTTCTCGGACGGGAGTAGCAGTACCCAGTACCCAGTGCCGAGTACCGAGAAAAAGCAAGAACTCCCTTGCGTCAGATCAATGCGGAATGGCACGGGCTGAATGCTGAATGCTGAGTGCTGACTGCTAAATACTGGCGAGTGCACAGCGGCCCGTTTAGTTTTTTCGCATGGACGCGAACGAGAAGAAAGTGCGAGCGAGCTTTGCGAAGCAGGGATTGATGACAACGCTGGGAGCGGAGATGATATCCGTCCAACCGGGTAGCGTTGAGATCCGCAGCGGCTTCAATGCGAAGTTCACGCAGCAGAATGGATTCGTGCATGCCGGCGTCATTACCAGCATTCTCGATTCGGCCTGCGGCTATGCGGCGCTCAGCGTGGCTCCGGCTGAGAGTGAAGTGCTGAGTGTGGAGTTCAAAGTCAACTTTCTGGCACCGGCGGTGGGCGAAGCCTTCGCGGCGCGGGCGGTGGTGAAGCGAGCCGGGAAGACTCTGACGATCTGTTCGGCCGATGCCTACGCTGTAGACGGCGGCAGAGAAAAGCTGATTGCGACCATGCTGGCAACCATCATGAATATTGCGGAGAAGGCTTCTTGAAAATCTGGGATCGCTACGCGACTGGCGGAGGAGGGCGCCCCACATTTTTTGGGGCAAAAATTAAGAGTCCCGAAGAGATGTTGAACTCATTCGTCTCGGCCAGTAGCTCGCGTTAGACCCTTGTCTGACCTGACCTGGTGGCTTCCCTTGCGGGGCGCTGCCAGCGATCTAGACTTGGGCTCCGGGCTCACCGCCAACCGGATAAACCTGTTCAACGCTTCGGGACCCTATATTGCCTTCGACATGATGTTCTGATTCTCCTCAACCAGCGCTTAGCTTTAGACCCTCGCTCACCCTCTCTTCATTTGCATCTTGCGATGTTGAAGAGTGACTTCGCTTGAGCCCCGGACGCCGCACCAACCGGGAAAACTTAGAACGTGTCAAAGAACGATTATGGTTTAACTCCTCCTGTTTTTAGAGTCAATGAAAATGGCGAAACTCTATGTGGTTTGAATTGAATCGAGTGCACGCAGCGCACAGGTGGGTGACAGGATTTGGTGCAGCGCCGTTGTTATCCATTCAGAAAGTCTCGGAACAAGACACAAATCTTGAGGGGATGGGAGACGACCGGTCGGATGGTGTTTGTGGAAAATGCAGTGAAATGGGCTACGGATGCGAGTTTGGCATAACCCGAGATCGCTCGCGCGTCGCTCGCGGGCAGCCGAGGCGTCTATCGCCCCAGGGTTTTTGCCAAATAAAAAGGACGGGCGCTGATGCCCGTCCTTCATCGAGCAGGAGAAACAATTAATCCCGTTGTGATGGCGGGATCGGGATCTGGTTGTCCAGATCGTAGTACTGGCGCGGTCCGTGATCGGAGTGGGCGTTAGGCACGGGCTTGTCGTACTTCGAGCTGTACTCGCCCACGCTGAGGGCTTCGAGACCAGTCATGGTCGTATACATGGCGGAGTCGAAGGTCGATCCGGTCTTCTTGTTGGCTTTGGCAAAGACGCCGAAGGCGCCCGTGGTGTAGGAGGTCGAGATGTAGTCTCCGACCATCAATCCAGACGAAGTATTGGGCAGCCAGTTCAGGTGCATGGGTCCTACGAGCCGGATCGGAGCTCCCCAGGTTGCGCCCGCATTTTGCGACGAGATGAATCCCACTTCGAGTTTGCAAGTTGCGGTGCTGCAGTTAGCGACGGGATAGAAGTAATAGGTCAATCCCAGATGCGCGGTGGTCCCACCGGTGGTGTGATCGACGGCGAAGCCGGGAATGAAGTGGTCGGTGGTGCTCGTGGTGGCGTCGATGGGAATGCGCGAAACCTTGCTCCAGGTCTTGCCGTCAGTGGAAGAACTGAACACGATATCGTTCGACGAGCAGTTGGTGCGGAAACGGCAATCCTGCCAGGCGACGTACACCGTTCCAATGTTGTCGACGTCAGCCGAAGGCAGTGGAGAAGTGCGTAGGCTGCCGGCAACGCCGTGATCGTTGATTGTCGAGACTGTCTTCAGATTTCCCCAAGAAGTACCGCCGTTGGTGGAGGAGAACGCCTGGATGCCATTGCCCTCGAAAGGAACGACAACCGTGCCGTTGGTTTGCACGACGGGCTGTCCGCCGAGGCCGAAGGCGCCGCTCACTTGCGAGGCTGCGCTCCAGGTCTGGCCTCCATCGGTCGAAGTGCTCATCTTTTCCTGATCGCCAAGGCCGGCATCATCCCATTCGACATAGCAGTGTCCAAAGAAGGGACTGGCGGCGTTGTTATCGCAGACGATCCAGTCCTTGTCGGCGAAGGAACTCTTGTTGTCGACGGTGACGGGATTATTCCAGGTCAGGCCGTCATTCGAGCTGCTGACCAGAACGCTGTTGTTGGCCGAGAGTCCGAGAGAGGCGACCAGCCATTTGCCGTGGGCCGAATCGAAGGCGACTGCGGCGTCGCTGGCGGCGGAGAAGGATCCGCCGGAGAAGAAGGTCGTGATGCCCGGCAGAAATCCGTTGGTCCATGTGTTTCCGCCGTCGGTGGAAGTGGCGAAGCCGATGTCAGAAGAGCCGCCGCCGAAAATGCGTCCTACCTGAAAGGCACTGACGATGGTGTTGCCGAACGAAAATGTGTCGGGCTCGACCTCGGTGGCATGCTGGCTTGAAGAGTTCGTGAATGTGTCGGTGCTGAGCTTGACGAGGGCGATCTGCGAACTTGCGAGACCTGTCAAGGTAATGAGTACAAGGGCCGTGGTAAGAACGGCGAAAAGTTTTCTGGAGCGCTGAACATGAGGGGAAACGGGAGTCATGAAGGATCCTTGTAAGCTGAGATTTCGAGTCCGCGAGTGCCGTCTTTTGGGGGAAAACGCAAGCGTAGCGCGGTGTACGGCTAGGCGCAGAAACTATATGTCGGTAGTAGTGGGGTGTCAATATGCAGGAGTTTGCATGTTTTGTCTAGGACCGCGAGTTCTGGGGGATTGAACACGCAACCGAGTTGCGTCTCTGTACAGATGGAGATCGCCCGCCGCATGAGCGCTTCTAGCCACTTAGCAACGTGACATGGCCGCAATAGAATTTTCTTCGAGGAAAAAGCGATGACAATGTTCAATGACGCTCGGGGAAAAATCATCGATAGCAATCCGGGAGCAGGGCTCCGCCTGATCGGGCTGGCGATTGTGGCATTCCTGATCGTGGTTCTTCTTTTCAGCGCGGTCACGCGCGTAGGAACCGGACATGTCGGAGTGCTCACATTGTTCGGACGAGTTACGGGCGAGATGTTGCCTGAGGGCATGCATCTTATCAACCCGCTTAAGACCAACAACGAAATGTCGATTCAGACGCAGACGCTCAAGGAGTCGGCCAGCGTGCCTTCAAGCGAAGGGCTGGTCATGAATCTGGACACGTCGCTCATCTATCACGTGGACCCTACAAAGGCGTCGGACGTGTACCAGAAGATTGGTCCGGATTACGAGGCGGTGCTGATTGAGCCGAACCTGCGCGCGGCCATCCGCGAGGCCACCGCCTCCCACACCGCGAATGCGCTCTATACCGGGGAGCGCGAGATGGTGGCGAAACAGATCTATGATCAGCTGGTTTCGTTGCTCAGCCAGCGCGGATTTATTGTCGAGAGCATTCTGTTGCGCGACATTCAACTGCCGGCCACGCTCAAGGCGTCCATCGAATCCAAACAACAGGCCGAGCAGGAGGCGCTGGCGATGAACTTCCGCCTGCAGAAGGAAACGCAGGAAGCGCAGCGAAAACGCATTGAGGCGGCGGGCATTCGTGACTTCCAGCAGATCGTAGCGCAGGGCATCAGTCCGCAGTTGCTGGAGTGGAAGGGCATTGAAGCGACCGAGAATCTGGCCAAGAGCGCGAATTCGAAAGTCGTGGTGATTGGGAACAGCAAGAATGGACTGCCGCTGATTCTGGGACAGTAGAGCAGACTTCAGACCTCGGGCTTCGGACCTCAGCGTTCGGGGCTGCTAGGATAACCGGGTGACTGCCCTGCTCGACGTCCGACATCTGAACATAGAATTTCCCTCCAGGAATGGCGCGCAAAGCCTAATCGCTGTTCGCGATTTGAGTTTCTCGATTGCACCCGGCGAAGTGTTGGGTCTGGTAGGCGAGTCGGGTTCGGGAAAATCTCTTACATCCCTGGCGATCATACGGCTTCTTCCTCCGCAGGCCGGCGCCTCTGGTGGAATCCTGTTTAACAATGGCAAGGGATCGCAACACCTGCTGCAGCTTCCCGATGAGGAAATGCGCCGATTGCGCGGGTCGCGCATCGCGATGATTTTCCAGGAGCCGATGACGGCGCTGAATCCTGTGATGCGAGTGGGCGATCAGATCGCCGAAGCAGTGCTCGCGCACGGCGGATCGGGGAAGCGCGAGGCGTGGACCCAGGCGATCACCGCGATGAACGACGTAGCGATTCCGGACGCGGAGCGGAGAGCGCGGGACTATCCCCATCAACTTTCGGGTGGAATGCGGCAGAGGGTGATGATCGCGATGGCGATTGTGAACCGTCCGCAGTTGTTGATTGCCGATGAGCCGACGACCGCGCTCGACGTGACCATCCAGGCGCAGATCCTCGAACTGCTCTCCGAGTTGCGCAGGAAATTTGGCCTGACCATGCTGTTCATCTCCCACGATCTGGCGGTGGTTTCTGAAATGGCCGACCGAGTCGCCGTGATGTATGCCGGCAATCTGGTGGAGTTGGGAGCAAAAGAGGATGTCTTCCGTGCGCCGGCCCATCCCTATACGCGGGGCTTACTAAAGGCAGTCCCGACGCTGAAGACAGACCGCAATCATCCCTTGCAGACAATTGAAGGGACGGTTCCCCCGCTGCATGCGGTGCCGGCGGGGTGCCCGTTTGAACCGCGATGCGAGTTTCGTATTCCGGAATGTGCGCGGGCGTTGCCTCCCTTAGTCGAAGTAGCAGCCAGGCATTGGGCGCGTTGTCCTGTAGTGAACACGTAGTCTCTCTGTTTGCTTTTCGGAACAGAAAACATTCGCAGATACCTTAATCCTTCACGTGGGTCTATAATCGCCACTTTGCGCGGAGCATGAGTGCGCGTTCTCTTACTAAGCGATATTCACAGCAACCTCGAAGCCCTAGATGCCTGCCTGGCGGCGGCTCCTGCTTACGATCTCGTCGTCAATCTGGGCGACATCGTGGGCTATGGCGCGAGTCCGAATGAAGTGGTTGAGCGCTCGCGGGCGCTGGGGAAACATTTCGTGCGTGGCAATCACGACAAGGCTTCGGCTGGGCTGATGGATTTGAAGGATTTCAATCCGATTGCCGGGCTTGCAGCGCTGTGGACGCGCAGCCAGTTGACTCCCGACAACCTGGAGTGGCTGCGAGGTTTGCCGCAAGGTCCGGTGAAAGTCGAGGGGCTTCCAGAGGCGCAGTTCGTACACGGCTCACCCATCGACGAAGATGAGTACGTAGTCTCGTTGCGCGATGCGGTTGAGCCGCTGCTGACTTCGTCGTCTCCCGTGACTTTCTTCGGGCACTCGCATTTGCAGGGGACATTTCTGGGGAATGGATCAAACGCCGATGCGTATCGTCCGGAATACCGGACCGTAGGACAGGCGGAGGCCTCGGAGTTTCCGCTGAAAAAAGGATTGCGCTATCTGATCAACCCCGGATCAGTCGGGCAGCCACGCGACGGAGATTGGCGGGCGGCATTTGCGCTTTATGATTCGGACGCCAGCGTCGTATCGTTCTGGCGCACTCCTTATAACCTGAAACAGGCGCAAGATCGCATTGTGGGTGCGAACCTTCCGCAGCGCCTGGCCACGCGCCTGGCCGCGGGAAGATGAAACATCGCTCTTAGCCTTTAGCCATTGGCTTTTAGCAAAATCTCAAGAGATCTGGCTAAGGGCTAAAGGCTAGTAGCTAAGAGCTGAGAATCTCGTTATAAACTCGCTCATGCCTTCTTCCTTCGAACATCCTCCTCATTATTTGATTGCCTATACCGACGGCGGGGCGCGCGGGAATCCGGGTCCCGCGGGATATGGAGTTGTCATTCAAGACGAGGCCGGACACAAAGTGGCCGCTCTCAGCCAGTATCTAGGACATCAGACCAACAACGTCGCCGAGTATCAGGGATTGATAGGAGCCCTGGAGTATGCGGTCGAGCACGGACCCAAAGCGCTAAAGGTGGTCAGCGACTCAGAGTTGCTGGTGAAACAGATTAAAGGTGAGTACAAGGTCAAGAATCCTACGCTGCAAGATCTGCACGGGCGGGCGAAACAGTTGATCCGGCAGTTGGAGTGGTTCTCGATTCAGCACGTACTGCGCGGAAAGAACGCCGAGGCGGATCGCCTGGCGAATGAAGCCATGGACAAAGGCATGGGGAGAGCGAGCGCACCGGTTGCGTCCGTGCGAACGCCGCAGGAGTTCGAAGGCATCGTGCAGAATGGCGCGATCAAGCTGACGAATGGAGAGCTGCCAGAAGGAACGCGAGTGCAAGTCAGGGTGAAGCGATAGCGGAAGTAAGGGACGACCTGCGTTGATTCAAGCTAAGAGCTAAAGGCTAAGAGCTGAGGGCTCAATTCACTCCGCCGCTGACGTGTGATCGTGCACGATTTTCCATCCATTAGGGAATTTCTGAAAGACAAGCGTAAATAGACCGTGCGGTGTTTTGCCGTCGGACATCGTCAAATGCCATGCTCCGCGGACGAAGGCCGCGTCTGGGCCTAGGGCTTTTACGTTCAGGTCTGAAAATTCCAACTTCCCCATCTCACGGCCTTCGCTCTGATAGGTCTTCTGGTAGCGCTCGAGGGTAGCCTGCCATCCGGAGGTCTGTTTTGCTCCCGAGAAGAACGTCAGGTCGGGAGAGTTCCAGTATCCCGCCATGAAGCCGGCGAGATCGTGGTGGTTCCAGGCGTCCTGTTGCTTCTCGAGAACCTGGCGCACAGCGGACTCGGCGGGATTCTGCGCGAATGCGGTGAGGGCGAAAACGGCTACGAAGAAGAACAGGCGCATACGGTACCCCCGGGCGACAGTTTCGCATATCAAGTAACCCAAATCACTCCGAGTGAGCGTTTTTCGCATATTGACATGTGTATAACATGAAAGTATGCTAGTAACATGTCTAAAATGATTCAACTCCGCAATGTGCCGGATGCCCTGCACCGCAGCCTCAAGGCGCGCGCCGCGATGGAGGGCATGTCGCTCTCTGACTATTTGTTGATGGAAATCAAACAAATCGCCGAACGCCCCACGCTCACGGAGTTACGGGAGCGATTGCACCAGCGCAAGCCAGTCACGGCTCAGATTGATACCGCTCGCCTGGTGCGGGAAGAACGGCAAGCGCGTTGATCGTTTTGGATGCGTCCGCAGCAGTGGATTGGCTTCTGCAAACACCGGCCGGGCAAAAAATTGAGAAGCGCATCTACTCTCACTCTGAATCGTTTCACGCACCTCATCTTCTGGATCTGGAAGTAGCGCAGGTGTTGCGACGATTGGTAAGGGAAGGAACGGTATCGGCGCGACGTGCGGATGAGGCGATGGATGACCTGCTGGGCCTTCGGATAACGCGGTATCCCCATTTCGTCTTTCTCCCTCGGATCTGGCAGCTGCGCCACAACTTGTCAGCCTATGACGCGGTGTACGTCGCGCTAGCCGAGCAGCTCGATGCGCCCTTGATCACGAGGGACAATCGTCTGGCAGCGGCATCCGGGCATCGAGCGGCCGTCGAAGTGTTTTGATCACTCTGCGGTACTGACCTCTCGTCCGATTTGCCCATAAACTTCTTTTCGTTATCGTTCCGAGCAACGCGAGGAATCGGCAGGTATGCTGGGGCCAGGAAATGCAGATTCCTCCCTTCGGTTGGAGTGACAAGGAGTTGGAGAGTGTGAAGAACGCAAAGAAAAAGCCGCAAAGATCCTAATCTCTTTGCGCCATTAGCGATGTTTGCGCTCTTTCTATGCGCGGCCCTTCTTGGCTGCCTTGGCGGCGGCTTTTCCGGTGACTTCCCAGGGGCGCTTGGGGCGATCGGCCTGTGCTTTGTCGCGATCCACGATGCGGTCGTATTGATAAGACTCGCTTACCGTGCCCAGCGATTCGTTGTAGAGGCTTGGCAGGCCCAGGCCTTCTTTCAATTCTTCGGCGAACTGGTGCAGAGCTTTCAGATGATCGGCGGTCGCGGGAATTTCGTTCTTCGCGGTTTTCAGGAACTGCTGGTAGCCACGGTTGACGAGCTTAGATATCTCACTGCCCACCAGGTATCCGGGGTAGGCGAAAATCTTGACGCCGTCGTCTCCATCTTTCTGGATAGCGGCCGAAACGTTGTATTTCTTCAGGAACACGCGGCCCTGGGTGCCGGGCGCTTCGATCAGGTCAAAGCCGTGATCGCGCAGCCAGGCGACTGCTTCTTCGTAAGTGCGTTGCTCTACCTTGGTTGACATCCCTTCACAATTCCTTCCTGTCTTGCACTAAGCCTTAGATGCGCGAGGGCAGAAAAAGTGCGATGCGGCGTTGGTCTCTGCATCGAATCAAGCCTTCTTATAATCTAAAACTAAGACTTCATACGTTAATTTCGTCCTACAACTACATTACGTTGGTCACGAACAGATAGTTCGCGGCATGCAAAATACATCGGCAAAAACGGCCCAAGTTAAACAGCCTGAGCCAGATCAGCGTTTGGGACAGCATACGCTCGATCGCATCGGGAACACTCCCTTATTGCGATGGGACCGTGTGTCGCGCGAGCTGCCCGGCGTTGAACTGCTGGGCAAGGCCGAGTGGATGAATCCCGGAGGCTCAGTTAAAGATCGCGCCGCAGCCAACATCATTGCCGAAGCGCAGCGGAGTGGAAAACTTCCGCCAGGGAAAATTCTGCTCGATTCAACCAGCGGAAACACCGGAATCGCTTACGCCATGATCGGCGCGGCCCAGGGTTTTCCGGTCACACTCTGCATGCCCGAAAACGTTTCCGTTGAGCGCAAAAGAATTCTGAACGCCTACGGCGCCAACATCCTTTACACCGATCCCGCCGACGGATCCGACGGGGCGATCCGTATGGCGCGCGAACTGGCTGCGAAGCATCCCGATCTTTATTACTACGCCGACCAGTATTCGAACCCGGCCAACTGGCAAGCTCACTACCATGGCACAGCCAACGAAATCTGGCAACAAACGGAAGGACGCATCACCCACTTTGTTTCCATGCTGGGCACTAGCGGAACCTTCATGGGAACCACGCGGCGCCTGAAAGAATTGAACTCGAATATCCGGTGCATCTCGCTGCAGCCCGATTCTCCGTTTCACGGAATTGAAGGCGCGAAGTATATGCCGAGCGCGATTGTGCCGAAGATTTACGATCCAACGCTGGCCGATCAAAACCTTGAGATTTCGACCGAAGAATCATACGCGATGGCCAAACGCCTGGCGCGCGAAGAGGGATTGCTGGTGGGCATCTCGGCGGCCGCCGCGGTCGTGGGCAGCCTGCAACTGGCCCGGCAAGTTCGCAAAAACGAAAACGCAGTGGTGGTGACCATCTTCTGCGATTCTGGAGACAAGTATTTGAGTGAGAGGTTTTGGGAAGAGAAATGATTTCCGATTGTCAATTTCCAATCTTCAATTAAAAAGATCGCATGGGTTCAATCCGCAATTGAAAATTGGAAATTGGCAATGTTGAAGCTTTCCCAATCCGCTTATGCCGCCCTTCGCCTTCATGGAGAAGAGACGTACCCGCATGAATGTTGTGGGGTCCTGCTCGGAGAAATGAATGGTGACGAGCGTGTCGTGAGTTCAGTGGTGCGCTGCGGGAATACGCGCACCGATTCACCCGAGAATCGTTATCACATCGATCCGCGGGAGCTGGTGCAGATTCAGCGCGAGGGGCGAGAGCGGGATGAAGATATCGTGGGTTTCTATCACTCGCATCCCGACCACCCCGCGCAGTGGTCGAGCACCGATCTCGCGCAAGCTCACTGGATTGGCTGTTCTTATGTGATCACCAGTGTGGAAAAAGGCAAAGCGGTACTGACCAACTCTTTCGAACTAGCGGGAAACAGCGAAGAGGACAAGCGCTTTCGAGACGAAGAAATTGTGGTCGAAGATCACGCGGTGAAATAGCTCCGCACGGCGGGCCGCGTCATGTAGAGCAGCAGAAGTCCGGCGATCACGACTCCCGCGAGGCTCTTCCAATCTCCCAACAAAAGATGGATCAAGTCAGCGAGCAGATTCGACGCGATGATGCCTGTGCCCAGAAACCATCCCCAATGTCTTCGTTGGAACCAACCGGCTCCGGCCAGAAACAGCACCGTCGCCAGAACGAGGAACGGGATGCCGATTGCCCTGCCCATGGAACTGAGGCCGGCCTGGCCCGCGCGGTTCAACTCCCAGGCTCGATCGAGGAAAGTGCCGGGTTTCAGGAGGGTTACAGCGGCATAGGTGGCCATCGCCGAGCCAAAGAAGAAGAAAATCCCTAGCGCGAGAAAGCCGGCGGGCCGTGTTTTTCCGGAATCGATCACGTCGGCGCCATCATGGCTTCCGGCCAAAGCCGCGTCAAGCGTCGATCTGATGAATCTCGGCTTGCGCGCCCGGCATCTTGTAAGTATGTCTATGGCTAAGATTCACATCCCTACCCCTTTGCGTCAGTATGCGGGGAAGCAATCGACCGTGGAAGTGAAGTCGGGCACGGTTGCCGACTCGTTGTCGGATTTGCTCGACCAGCATCCTGACTTGCGACGCCATCTCTACACCGACGAGGGGAGACTCCGCGCTTTTGTGAACGTCTACCTCAACGACGAAGATGTGCGCTACCTGCAGAAAGAAGCGACTCCGGTGAACGACGGTGATACCATTTCGATTGTGCCTTCGATCGCGGGAGGCAACAAAATTGACGATTTTCGATTGCCGATTGTCGACGTGAAACCAACCGTGCATATGGATTGTTGCGTTCCCGCCTGTTGTTGCCGCAGGTAGCCGCGGTTTTCAAATCGTCAATCGAAAATTGTAAATCGAAAATTTCCTGAGGTTTTCATGGCCACGACGACCGACGTCAAACCCGCACCTGCCATGTTGAGTAACGACGAAATCCTGCGCTACTCGCGGCATCTGATCATGCCCGAAGTAGGCATGGAAGGTCAGCTAAAGCTGAAGGCTGCGCGTGTGTTGTGTATCGGCGCGGGAGGATTGGGATCTCCGCTGGTGTTGTATCTGGCGGCCGCTGGAGTCGGTACGCTCGGCATTGTGGATTTCGACGTCGTCGACTACACCAACCTGCAGCGTCAGATCATCCATTCGACGGCGGACGTGGGCCGCAAGAAGCTCGATTCAGCGGCGGAAAAGCTGAAGGGGATCAACCCGTTTCTGAATCTGCGCAAGTTTGAAACCAAGCTCACCAGCGAGAACGCGCTGGAGATGTTCAATGAGTTCGACATCGTCGCTGATGGTACCGACAACTTTCCCACGCGTTACTTGGTCAACGATGCCTGCGTGCTCACGGGCAAACCGAACGTCTACGGATCGATCTTCCGTTTTGAAGGACAGGCGAGTGTGTTCGCGACGGAAGAAGGGCCCTGCTATCGCTGTTTGTATCCCGAGCCGCCGCCGCCAGGGCTGGTGCCATCCTGCGCGGAAGGTGGAGTGCTTGGCATTCTGCCGGGGCTGGTTGGCGTAATGCAGGCCACCGAGGTCATCAAGCTGATTCTTGGCATCGGCGATCCGCTGATTGGGCGCCTGCTGCTGATCGATTCGCTGGGCATGAAATTCCGCGAGTTGAAACTGCGCAAGAATCCTGATTGCCCGGTGTGCGGGACCCATCCCACGATCACGAAGCTGATAGACTACAACGAGTTTTGTGGAATTCGAGGCGAGGAGAAGCCGGTGGCGGAGACAGGAATTCCCGAGATTCAAGTCGAAGAATTGAAGCGGCGGTTGGACGCAGGCGACGACATTTTCGTCCTCGACGTGCGCGAGCCGCATGAATACCAGATCTGCAATCTTGGCGGACACCTGATTCCGCTGGGCGACCTTCCCAATCGCGTGAACGAACTTGATACCAGCCGCGACATTGTAGCCCATTGCAAGATGGGCGGACGCAGCGCGAAAGCGGTGCAGTTCCTGCGGCAGTCGGGATTCACCAAAGTGCGCAACCTGACCGGAGGCATTACCGCCTGGGCCGACCGCGTCGATCCCAAGATGCCGAAGTATTAGGCGACAGTCTCGGTCGTCAGTCGTCAGCTAATCCCGAACCTCACGGCGCCGACAGCCTTCGTTCTCTTTTCGATTCGCAGACCGCCGCTAAGAAGAGCGAGTAAGCCCAGTGTCCCGCTCCTTCGCAAGGGGACGCGTAGGAGCGGGGCGCCCGAGGTTAGACGGCAGCTACTTACTGCTGTCGGTCATGGCGGCCTGCGGTGTTCCGATGGCGAGCGCGTATTTCTTTCCGGCGAAGCGAATCTCTGAGAGCGTTTTGCTGCCGTCCGTGTTGGAGCTCAGAATGGCCGAGTCACTTTGCGCATTCGAGTTCAATTCCGTCATGTGGGCGGGTACGGTGGCTACCACGTCCTTGCCCTTCATAATGCTTAATTGGACATCGGGTCCATTGCCTTCCCAACTTACGTTGTAGTCGCCTTTCGTGAGTTGCTTTCCGGCAACCACGCAGTTATCGGTCACGGCCAGCGAGCCCTTGTTCGATGCGAATGCACTTGTGGCCAGCAGCAAGGCCAATCCCAGCAGCAAGCCCTTGGACAGTTTCGATGCTTTCATGCGACTCCTTTTTTCTTTCCCGAAAGCGTCGGGAATCGTTTACGGCGGCGTGGGATCGCTTTCCGCAAAGAACTTGCGTTTGTTCGCGGAAGGCCTAAAATGCTGCCTCGGGGTTAAGCGAAAAAACGCGTGCCTGCAAAGACACGTGCCATCTGCTTGGGGATTGATTCACCTGGGCCGCCAAACCGAAAGTGAACCAGTCCCTTAACCCCTGAAAATTTTTCTGAGAACCGGATGCCTCGCCTGGTTCTCCCCCATCGCTTGCAGATACGTTGGTTCCCGCTAAGAAGTTCCTTCGCCTTGCAACTTCGCGGTTACGGCTTGGACGGTCGACCCTCGTGGTTGTTAGCGAGTTGTGCGTTCGCACAGGAAGCTTTTGTATTTGTTGATTCGGAATTTGCTCGAATGAAAAACCAGTCGTTCGGGAAAGATGCGGTGTGGGCACGTTTCCTGCCCAAATTGGGATTGTGCCCGTGGCTAAACGTGCCACAGTTGTGGAGTTCCCTGTAAACTAGGAAGCACCCCAAATGCAGAGGAAGCGTTAAGAATGTTGCGCAAGAATCGTCTGTTTACGCCCGGACCGACCCCAATCCTGCCCTCAGCGCAGAGTGCAATGGCCGCTTTTTCCATGCACCATCGCACCGCGGAGTTTCGTGCACTGGTGACGCGGGTGCTCGGCGATATGAAGCAGCTCATTGGCACGAAGAATGACGTGCTGGTGCTGGCTTCGTCGGGAACGGGCGTGATGGAAGGCTCGGTTTCGAACCTGACGTCGGCGGGTGACGAGGTGCTGGTGCTGACGGCGGGGAAGTTCGGCGAGCGCTGGCGCGATCTGGCGAAGGCGTTCGGATGCACCGTGGAGTTGGTCAGCGCTCCCTATGGTGAGACGTTTTCTCTCGACCAGATTCGGGCGAAACTGAAGCCTGACATCCGTGCTGTGTATGTGCAGGCGACGGAAAGCTCGACCGGTGCGCGTCACGACATTCAAGGAATCGCAAAGCTGGTGCGGGCGCTGGGCGATGAGACTCTGCTTGTCGTCGACGGGATCACGGGACTGGGTACGACGCACTTCGATGTCGATGGCTGGGGGATTGACATCATCATCGGCGGCTCACAGAAGGCGCTAATGATCCCTCCGGGTCTGGCGTATTGCGCGATCAGCGAGCGAGCGTGGAAGCGGATGGAGACAGCGAAGTCTCCACGATACTACTTTGACTTTCGCAAGGAGCGGAAGTCCGCGGCGAAGGGCGAGACGGCATACACTCCGGCGACGTCGCTGTTTGCAGCGTTAGCGGCTGCGCTGGATTTTGTCGGGCAGATGGGCGATGGGAACGTTGCCCGCGGACGGGAAGCGTTGGTGAACAATGCGGAGATCGCGGCCGAAATGACTCGGGCGGGGGCGAAAGCGCTGGGACTGGAACTGTTCTCGCCATCTTCACCAGGAGCCGCACTGACGGCGATCAAGTCTCCTGCTGGCGTTGACTCAGGAGCGCTGGTGAAGGAATTCCGCGATTCGTTTTCCGCCGTCGTGGCGAACGGACAAGGGGAAATGAAAGGCCAGCTATTCCGCATCGCTCATCTCGGGTACTACGACTATCTCGATACGGTTGGGATTCTTGCGGCGCTCGAGCAGGTGCTCGCGAGCGTTGGGAAACCGGTGGAGTACGGCGCTGCGGTGCGAGCGGCGCAGCAAGTGTATGCACAACACGTCCGGCAGCGAGCCAGCGTAGCTCGTCAAGGATAGTTTCGAACGCGGCCAAATCTTCTAATTCGCTTGGGGGGATTATGAAAAGGACTGCGAACGTTGTTCTGGTGGCGTCGAGTTTGCTTGCCGCCACCTTGTGTCACGCTGACTTCAAGTACACGCAACAGAGCCAGGTGACGGGCGGCAGCCTGGTGAGTATGACGAAAACCCTAGGCGTGTTCAGTAAGAACGCGCGCCAAGTCACTGAGCCACAACTCTCGACCACTATGGTAAAGGGCGGCCGCATGCGGCAAGAGCATGCCGACGGTACCGTGGAGATCATCGATCTCGACGGCAAGCGCTTCATCAACATGGACACAACGAAAAAGACCTACACGACGATGACCTTCGATGAGTTCAAGGCCGCGATGCAACGCGCGCAGGAACGGGCGAAGGAAGAACAAGCTAAGCAGACCGAGAAGCATCCCGAAGCAGCGAACGTAAAGATTGTTCCCAAGCTGCACTCCGAGGAAACCGGAGCGACCAAGACGATCCTCAACTTGCCGACTAAAGAAATGAAGTGGCGGCTCGATATGGAGATGCAATCGACCGATCCAAACGCACAGGCACAAGCCCAGGCCCAAGGACAAGCGCAGAGCGCGACGATGACCCTGAACTCGGACTCATGGATCGCGGAGTCGGTGCCAGGCTATGACGAGATGCAGCAGTTCTACATCAAGATGGCGAAGGAGCTTAACTGGCTGCCGGGAACGATGGGAAGCATGGCAGGAATGAATTCGCAGATGGGTTCAGCGATGGACGAGTTCCGTAAGAACGCAATCAGGGTGAAGGGAATGCCGCTGCTAACCTACGTCAGCATGGGAATGGGCGTGACGGGCGCTACCAGCGACCAGAGTGCGCAGACCAATACGCAGCAACCGGCTCCTGCACAACAGACATCGGATTCGAGTTCATCAGTTCCTACGAATACGAAAGACGCGATTAGCAAGGGTATAGGCAACATGCTGGGCGGATTTGGAAAGAAAAAGAAGCAGCAGGATCAGCCCGCCGCCGATACGAATCCCTCGCAGCCAGCGTCGCCCAATTCGCTGATGGATACGACCACGCAGGTGATGTCTTATTCGAGCGATGCGTTGGATAAGAGTTTGTTCGATATTCCAGCGGGATACGTGCAAGTGCCGTCGAATCCGGACGATCCTTTGTCAACGCGCCACTAAAGACAGCAGACGGTCCACTTCCCAAAACTTTGGTCGGGATGACAAGTTAGTTGAGGGCTAGAAGCCAGAATGAAAGTTGTAGTGGCAGAGAAAATTTCGTCGTCCGCCGTGGATTTGCTGCGGGAGCCGCGCTGGACGATTGTCACGCCTGAGCAGATGGATGGCAAGGTCGCATCGCATCTCGAAACGGCCGACGCGCTCATCGTGCGCTCGGTACTGCAGGTGAACTTCGCCCTACTCGAACATGCAAAGAAGTTGCGTGTGATCGGCCGCGCCGGAGTGGGCGTCGACAATATCGATCTCGATGCAGCCACGCGCAAGGGCATCGCGGTGATGAACACGCCCGGAGCCAATGCGGTGGCGGTCGCCGAGCACACCTTGGCAATGATGTTGGCGATGGCTCGTCATGTCGGCCGGGCCAATGAGTTAATGCACGCCGGCAAGTGGGAAAAGAAATCTCTGCAGGGGACGGAGTTACGCGGGAAGACATTAGGCATCGTCGGTTTGGGACGGATCGGGATGGAAGTGGCGCGGCGGGCGCGGGCGTTTGGGATGCACATTATCGCCCATGATCCCTTCGTATCGCCGGTGGTAGCGAAAGAGCAGGGGATCCAACTAGGGAAGCTGGAAGAAGTCTACGAAGCCGGCGATTATCTGACGTTGCATGTGGGGCTGACTCCGCAAACCACGGGGATGATCAACGCCGATTCGCTGAAGAAGATGAAGAAGGGTGTGCGGCTGGTAAACTGCGCGCGCGGCGAACTGGTGGACGAGGCAGCTCTCGCCCAGGCTTTGAAGCAAGGCCATGCGGCGGGCGCGGCGTTGGATGTTTTCGTCGAAGAGCCGCTGAAGAATTCCCCTTTTACCACAATGGACAATGTGATCCTGACGCCTCATATCGGCGGCTCGACACACGAGGCGCAAGAGGCCGTGGGATATCAGATCGCCTTGCAGGTTAAGGAATATTTGAAGCACGGCGTGATTCAAAACGCCGTGAATGTTCCTTCGGTCTCTCACGATGAGTATCTTGACCTGCAGCCCTACATCGAATTGGCCGAACGGCTGGGTTCGTTTCTGGTGCAGGCGAGTGATGGGCCGCTGGAAGAGATATCGATCCGTTACAGTGGACACATCGCCGAGTGGAAGACGGAGTTGATCCGAAACGCGGCTATCAAGGGGATTCTGAATCAGGCGCTTGAAGAGAAGGCGAACCTGGTGAATGCCGAGGCCATCGCAACTTCCCGAGGCTTACGCATTCATGAGGCGAAGAAAGCCAAAAGCTCGACTGGCGGGGCGGGAAGTGTTTTATCAATTCTTTTGAAGACGGGCAGCGAGGAGCATCTAATCAAAGGCGCGGTGTTGCATAAGCATGCGCCCAGGCTGTTGAACGTCGACGGAATTGATGTGGAGGCTCCGCTGGAACGGAATTTGATTTATCTGCGGAACCGCGACGTGCCCGGCGTGATCGGCAAAGTGGGAACGATCTTGGGTAAGCATAAGATCAACATCGCCGATTTTTCTCTGGGCCGGCGGGTCGGGAGCGGCGCCAAAGGACAGGAAGCGATTGCGGTTGTGCATATTGATGTGCGCGTACCGGACCCGGTGCTGGCGGAGTTGAAACGGATTGATGCGGTCGAGCAGGCAAAGGCGATACGCTTGTTCTGAAGTGGGGCGTCACACAAAAATTAGAGGAGAATTGATGCTCAAAAGAGGAGCTATCCTGGCAGTTCTGTTCTTGTCCGCTTCCTTTGCAATGTCTCAGGAATTTCCCATCGAAGTCTCGGTGGGCGTCGGTCCCGCGATCAGCCGGTCTACCTCCGGGAATCAGACTACCCAGACCGTGACCGAGACGGGAGTCGGCCTGGCTACGGTTAGGCTGAATTTTACAAAAAAGAATTCCGCCGAATTCACTTACAGCCGCAGCCGGAATACGCAGGAATATTTTTCCAGTCCTCTTCAATACCGCATTCAAGACAAGATCGTCGAATACAGCGGATCGTATGTATATCGCCCCTTCCGCTGGCGCAGTTTTCGGCCATTCCTGCTGGCCGGGGCTGGAGTGCTGCGATTCAATCCCGTTCCGGCAGGGACCACCATCAATCTGATTCTGACGCCACTGCCGACGATCGAGCAGAACCGGGCGACGTTTGTCTACGGCGGCGGTGTCGACTATCACATCACTCGGCGCTGGGGCGTGCGCCTCCAGTATCGCGGATTGCTTTACAAGGTGCCGGATTTCGGAGTAAACAACCTGTTCACGGGCGCGACGGGAAATCTATCGGAGCCGACGATCGGAGTGGTGTACCGGTTCTAGGGCAAAGAGAATTCCAGTGTTGATCCGTAGAGAAGCAGCTTCGCTGCGCCTTCCGACGATCAAACCAATGCCGATTCTAACGACGTCATCCTGAGCCCGAGGGGGCGAAGGATCTGGCGTGCAGCACTGTGGTCTGGGTTCCTCACTACGTTCGGGATGACGTCTCTATTTTGCGGACGGAGCCATGCCTACAAGCCTCGCACTGGTGCCAGCAAGACGCAGCAAAGCTGCGTTCTACAGGTGGAGTGATTTAAGAATTGAGCGCGGCTTTGCGAAGCTTGCGGCTTTCGGCCAGCAGGGCCATCGAGTGCATCAGGTTTTGCAGGGTCACAATGCCCACCAGGCGCTGATCTTCGACCACTGGAATCAAGCTGAGGTTGCGGGCTGTAAGTTTGCGAAAAGCCGAGGCCAGGGATTCCTTCTTCTGGGCCACTTCGAAAATACGGTTCATGACGGCCTGCACGTAGCCGTTCCCTTCCATGCGCAAGGCTTCCAGAATCTTCTGTTTTGAGATCACGCCCACCATATCGCTGCCACGGATGACGGGAAAGTCGTCCTGCAAAGAGTGGACAGCCTTCTCGAGTGCATCTTCCAGCGTGTCTGCCGGAGAAAGCGTGGCGAAGTCGGTAAGCATGACGTCTTCGAGGCGCACCGTTTCGAGAACAGATTGGAAGACGGCAGAGCGATCTTCGAGTTGTGCTGCGATAAAGAGAAAAATGCCGATCATGGTGAGCCAGATATTCCACAACATGCCCACCAGCATGAACAGCGTGGCAAACGTCTGGCCGATGGAAACCGCGCGACGCGTAGCGCGTACCGGGTCGATCTTGCGGCTGAAGATAGCGCGCAGCACGCGGCCACCGTCCATGGGATAGGCCGGAAGCAGATTAAAGAGTGCCAGCCACAAATTCGCCCAGACCACGCTACGCGGCAGATCGGTCGAGATGACGTAAGGCTGACCCCACAGACGCGCCTGCGGCAGAAACGCAAGGACTATAGCTCCGGACACCAGCGCGATGGCAAGATTCACCAGAGGCCCAGCGAGGGCGATGCGAATGTCACGCTTCCAGGTCTGGATTCCGGGTTCCAGCGTTTGGCGCGTCTCGTCCATGAGAGTTACGCCGCCGATGGGCAGCAGAACGATCGCCTTGGCGGGAATTCCCGCGCGCTTGCCAACCAGCGCATGACCTAATTCATGGAGAATGACGCTACCGAAAATGATGCCTGCGAGTGCCAGGCTCCGTGCCGGATTTGCCGTCTTTTGTCCCGCGGACTCGGTAAGAAAGATGAAAGCTAGAAGAAAAAAGAACGTCCAATGGATGCGCAGTTCGACTCCAAAAAGACGACCCGCCGGAACCGACCAACTCCTCATTCCCGAATCCCCTCACTTCTATTCTATATAGTAAACGGCGGAATGAGGCGGGGAGTTACGACGGTGAAGCGAATCGAACGTACAGGGTTTTCCGGATGAGAGTGATTGCGGGCCAATATCGCAGCCGTCGATTGCTTTCGCTGCCGGGGCTCGACTTACGTCCCACCGCCGATAAGCTGAGAGAAGCGCTTTTCAACGTGCTGACCGCAGGGAATCCGGATGCGGTGGCCGGATCGATCTGGCTCGATCTGTATGCCGGGACTGGAGCGGTGGGGATTGAGGCGCTGAGCCGCCGCGCTGCGATGGTGCACTTCGTCGAGTCGTCGTCGAAGGCTGCGGATTTGATTCGCAAGAACCTCAAGGAGTTCGGAGTGACGTCGGGTGCGCAGGTGCTGGGTCAGGACGTCGGGCGAGCGCTCAAGACTCTTGAGGCTTTGGGGATAGTCGCGGACTACGTGTTCCTGGATCCTCCCTATCGTTTGGAGGTGGAGTATTCGAAGACGTTGGAATCTCTGGGAGCATCATCTTTAATGAACCCGAAAACGATTGTGTTGGTGGAGCATGACAAGAGATTCGATCCGGGCGACACATTTGGAAGCTTGCAACGATATCGCAAGCTGGTGCAGGGCGATGCAACGCTGAGCTTTTATCGGAGAAATTAGACCCGCATCAGGGTCGGCTCCGTATCAGAGTATCTTTAGCCATAGGGATAAAGCAAGCCAGAGAATCGGCTTCAGCCGCGGGGGCAGGGCCTGAAGGCGCGTCTAATACGAAATCGCAACCAGCCTACATCAGCAATTCGTTGGCTTGCCGCATGATCGGGTGCTGCATCTCCTGCAGATCGTTCTTCACCCGATTCAGGCCGTAAACACATTGCTCAAAGTTCCGCGACAGGTTCGCGAACAGCGGAGCGACCTTGGCATACTCAAAATATTCGAACTTCGAAACGATGAAGTAACTCTCCTTGCCGGCTTTCATCCAGTCGAGGAAGCTTTCGGTGCGGGCGCGGCGCAGACGGAAATGGTTGATGCTCTCGGGAAACATTCCGGTGAAGAAGAGCGTGTAATCGCCGATGTGCTTGCGCACTTGCCGCTCGCGGTCGAACGAAGGCGCGGGACCATAAACCGGATTCGATTCGACGAGCATCTCGCCCACATCTGTGAGCGGTTGCCCTCCGCCGTTGCGAATCTTGTAGAGTTGCTCGGCGTCGCAGAATTCGGCCAACAGTTGAGCGACGTAGTTTACGACCTGGGGATCGCGAATGCCGATTTCTTCGGCGTAATGTCTTCCTACCAGCTCCAGAAAAAACTGCTGCAACGGATGCGATTCCGGAATCATCTTGGGCTCACTCCCGGAAAACCCGTAACCGGCACGAGTTTCCCAAACCATTGCGCGCATTCATATCGCGCTTCGACTGCCTGCGCAAGTGACTTTCGTAAGTCAGCGCTCGAATCTTTCTACTCTACTTAGAAGGCACAGCCCTCCAGAAAGTTTTATGTCTGCGATTGGCAGCCGATGATGCCGACTGCTAATCGTGATACCGCTCTTCACATACAATGATCGGCACCGGGAGGAAGACTGTACATGGAACGGAAGAACATCTCTAGTAGCGCACCTTGGGAACCTGTAGTCGGCTACTCGCGCGCCGTGCGGATTGGCTCGCAGGTCTTCGTATCGGGAACCACGTCCACCGGGCCGGATGGCAAGATCGTCGGCGACGACGCTTACGCTCAGGCTGTGCAGATTCTGAAAAACATCGAATCGGCTTTGCAAAAAGCGGGAGCGACCATGAAAGATGTCGTACGCACGCGAACCTTTTTGACCAACGTCTCCGACTGGGAGAAAGTGGGCAAGGCTCACGGGGAATTTTTTCGCGACATTCGACCCGCCGCTACCATGCTCGCTGTGACGGCCCTGATATCGCCTGAGATGCTGCTCGAAATTGAAGCCGACGCGGTGATTGGAGCGTAGAATCTCTCGCATTCCCAGAAGTGGATATCGAACGGAGACTGGAATGAAGCTGGTTCCCTGGATTTTGCTCGTCTGCCTGTCCATCGCTGCTGCTCAAGAGAAGTCGACTGACCCTACTTTGCATAGTTTCACCGTGATCCGGGCCGGAACGCTAATCGACGGTAAGTCAGATTCGCCCCGGCGCGACCAAGTTATTGTCATTCGCGGAAATCGGATCGACAGCGTGTCCGACGCCGGGAAGGCGCAAATTCCCGCGGGCGCGAACGTCATCGACCTGTCTCGCGGAACGGTGCTTCCAGGCCTGATCGATTCCCATACTCACATCTTCTTGCAGGGAGAAGACCCGGCGCAAGGCGGGTACGACATAAACATCTTGAAGTATCCGCTGGCCTTGCGGGCTGCGCGAGCAACGGTCTCTGCGCGGCGGGCCCTCGAGCAGGGATTCACCACCATTCGCGATGTCGAAACTGAAGGCGCGGGATACGGCGATGTGGGAATCAAAGAAGCGATCGAAGGCGGATACATTCCCGGGCCGCGCATGTTTGTGGTCACGCGCGCGATCTCGACAACTGGCGGATATTCTCTTGACGGATATGCCCCCGAACTCGACATACCGAAGGGGGCACAGATCGTCGACGGTCCGGTGGAGGCCCGCAAAGCGGCGCGCGAGCAGCTCGACCATGGCGCCGATTGGATCAAGGTGTACATGACCCATCGTTCCTGGGTAGGCAAGCATGGCGAACTCGTGTCGCAACCGACGCTGACGGTCGAGGAACTGAAAGCGATAGTCGATGAAGCTCACGGCTGGGGAAAGAAAGTTGCGTGCCACGCGTACAGTGGCATTGGCCTGCAGCGCGCACTCGACGGTGGCTGCGATTCCATCGAACACGGTCTGCAGATCACTGACGCGCAGATCGCGCAGATGGTGAAGCAGGGCACGTGGTATTGCCCTACCATCAGCGTCTACTACACCGATTGGGCTCCGGCGGATACGTCTGACGGACAGCGTGACCGCCTGCGCGCTTCGGCTCACGAGGAGTCGTTTCGCAAGGCGATGAAGGCAGGCGTGAAGATTGTCTTCGGCACTGACATTGGCGGCATCCCGTGGACCGAGCCGATTGCGCAGGAGTTCCCCCGAATGACCGACCTGGGCATGTCTCCGATGGACGCCATCAAGAGTGCCACCTCGCGAGCGGCCGAGATGCTCGAGATGGACGGTCAGATCGGCGTGATCGCTCCGGGGGCCTATGCGGACGTGATCGCCGTGAACGGGGATCCGGTGAAAGATATCAAGCTGCTGGGAGACGTGCAGTTCGTGATGAAAGATGGAAAGGTGTTTCGCGGCGAGGGAAAGTAAAAGGGGGGCTTTTGCCGTGCGAAGAATCCGTCCATACACGACACTGGCAGATTTGCTACTTGACAGCCGTAGCCGTCGGTTCATAATGCCCATTTCGTGAGTGGCACTTCGACTGCATTCACGCCAGCGTGTGTGAATAAAGGTCTGTGGGGAGGTGCTTATGGGCGTCCTTGAATTATGTGATCCCGAGATTGCGGCGATTTCCGCCGAGGCCAGCGTGGCCGATGCCATTCGCATGATGCTCGATCATCATGTCGGAGCGGTGGGCGTTATCGACAGCGAGAAGCGCGTGGCCGGCATCTTTACCGAACGCGATGTGCTGCGGAGGTACGCGCTCATGGGAGTCGACCCGGAAAAAATTCCTCTGCGCGAGATGATGACCACGCCGGTCGAGATGGCCACCGAGGCGACGGGGCCGGGAGAAGCTCTCGCCACTATGGTGGAGCGCCATTTCCGCCATCTGCCGGTAGTCGACAACGACGGGCGCCTGCTGGGAATGCTTTCCATCCGCAATGTACTGCAGTGGCGCGTCGACAGTCTTGCCCAGGAACTTGACTCGATGGAGCAGTACATGGCCAACGATGGACCTGGCGGTTAGCGGTACCCAGTACCCAGTACCCAGTACCCAGTACCCAGAAAACACTTAGGAGCCCTATGCGGACGAAAGTGTGCTTGATTGCTGTGCTTGTCTCGATCTTCGCAGTCTGTGGATTTGCGCAAACCGATGCGACTCCGCGGCGAGTGGTCGTGCGCGCGGGACACGTGCTCGACGTGAAGACCGGGAAGATGCTCTCGAATCAGGCAATTGTCATCGAAGGTGACAAGATCGTGAGCGTTGGCATGGCGTCATCCGCCCAGACCAGTGGCGCGACCGTCATTGATCTTCCCAACGCGACAGTCCTGCCCGGGTTGATTGATGCCCACACGCATCTCACCATGAATCCCAACTTCGGTTACCAGACTTTGGGGATTTCAAGTCCGCGCCAGGCTTTGATTGGCGCTCACAATGCACGCCTCACCCTCGAGGCCGGGTTTACCACCGTGCGCAACGTCGGCGCCGCGGATTTCACTGACGTAGCTTTGCGCGATGCGATCAATGCTGGCGACGTACCCGGCCCACGGATGCTGGTGAGCGGCCCGGCGCTCAGCATCACCGGCGGACACTGCGACAACAATCTGCTGCCCTTTGAGTATCACGCTACTAGCGACGGCGTGGCCGACGGTATTGCCGCCGTTCAGCACAAGGTTCGAGAGAACATTAAGTATGGAGCGGACCTGATCAAGGTCTGCGCCACAGGAGGCGTGCTGTCTAAGGGCGATGATCCGCAGGCTTCGCAATTTACTCTGGAAGAGATGAAGGCGATAGTGGCCGACGCGCACCGGCTGGGGCGCAAAGTCGCGGCGCACGCCCACGGCGCGCAGGGAATTTTATGGGCGTCACAGGCGGGCGTCGACTCGATCGAACATGGTTCTTACATTGATGATGCTGGCATTGCTGAAATGAAGAAGAACGGCACTTACCTGGTGCCAACGCTCTATCTGGGCGACTGGATGCTCGCAAACGCCGACAAGATACATCTCCCCGATTTCCTGCTGGTGAAGGCGAAAGCCGTGGCACCGGTCTCTCGCAAGAATGCTGAGCACGCCTTTGCCAGCGGGGTGAAGATCGCCTTTGGTACCGACGCCGCCGTTTATCCGCACGGCCTCAACGCACGTCAATTTGCGGTCATGGTGAAACTGGGATTGACACCGCTGCAAACGATTCAGTCAGCAACGATCAATGCGGCCGACCTGCTGGGATGGTCCGACAAAGTCGGCGCCCTTGAACCCGGGACGTGGGCCGACATTGTGGCTGTCGATGGAGATCCGCTGCAAGATGTGACCACGCTCGAACGCGTGAAGTTTGTGATGAAGGGTGGAGAAGTGGTACGAAACGATTACGGGAAGTAAATAGTCTGGGTGACCAATAGCTCGACGAGAAATCTCCCAGAGCCTTTTGACTCACCCAGTCTGACTTATTGACAGATCGGCCGCCGTAGTATTTTGCCTCAAGAGGTTCCCTGCCTGCTCACCCATCGCATTGGGCCCACGTTCAAAGAGCAGTTCACACCGATGGAGGTTGTCGTGAAATTGATACGCGTTCTGATCGCCGTGTCATTATTCGTGCCATTTGTCATGGCCGCGAATCCCGTGCCCTTTCTTAGTCAGCCGCTCGTGCCCGCCAGCGTCGCGCCCGGCGGCGCCGCCTTTACTTTGACCGTCAACGGAGCGGGCTTCGTTTCCGGATCGGTGGTGAATTTTAATGGCACGCCGCAACCAACGACCTTCGTCAATCAAGGACAACTCAAAGCGCAGATTGCTTCCTCGGAAATCGCGCAGGGTGGGACGGCGTCGATCAGCGTTTCAAGCGGAGGCGTGGCGTCGAACACCGTGTTTTTGCCGATCCTGAAGCCGGTAAATAGCATTTCTTTTGCGCCGAACACAGGGGCAGCAAGGGGGCCGTTTATCGGCAGCGTGATTGAGGCAGACTTCAATGGCGACGGCAAACTGGACTTGGCCTACTCAACTGGTGACAACCTCACATGGGCGCAATCGTGGACCGTTGGACTTGCCCTGGGAAATGGCGACGGGACTTTTCAACGGGCGGGGCAATATAAGACGATTCATTATCCAGGCGTTCTTGCGGCGGATATCAACGGCGATCGTCATGTAGATCTGATCGTACTGGGTTCTACCTATTCGTTTGGGCCGGTGGATATTTCCGTACTTCTGGGGAACGGCGACGGAACGTTCCAGCCCCCTAAAGATTACGCGGCAGGCGTTTCGGGAACGAGCAGCGCCTTTCTTGTCGACCTCAACCGCGACGGAAAGCTCGATCTGGCATTCGACAACGGCGCCTTCATAGCCGTCTTGCCGGGAAATGGGGACGGAACCTTCCAGCACGCAATCCTTAGTTCGGATGTCGGCGGCTATGATCTGCACATCGGCATTGGGGATTTCAATAACGATGGGAAGCTAGACATGGCATTCGTATCGGTCTTCGAGTCTTCGCTATTGGTGGCACTCGGTAACGGCGATGGAACATTTCAACCTTCTATGGCAGTGTCCCCCAATGTTATATCTGCGGACCAGATCGTAGTGGCCGACTTCAATGGTGACGGAATCGTTGATTTGGCTACAGCCAGCGCCACTGGCGTTCTCATCTGGCTCGGCAACGGGGATGGCACTTTTGCTACTGGGATCCTCTCCAACGACGATCCTATCGCTGCGTCAGGTATGGCGAGTGAAGACTTGAACGGCGATGGGATATTGGATCTGGTGGTGGCGCACGGAAATGTATCGCACGTTTCGTACCTGTTGGGGAATGGCGACGGAACGTTTAAGCCCTTCAAAGTCCTGAATCGCCCCTCTCCCGCTGCTCTGGCACTAGGCGACTTTAATGGCGACGGGCGAATGGACTTCGCAATCGTCACCAACAACGGCTCGGATAACGGGAACGCGACGGTATCGACGACGCTGCAGAAACCGTGAAGACGACACAATCAAAATCAAAAGGCCGGCTTCGCAGCCGGCCTTTTTCGCGGACGTGACGTCCGCGTCACACCTGAACTACTTCTTGGGAGCGATCGCGTCCTTCGCGGATTTCGCGACGCGGAACTTCACGACCGTCTTGGCCTTGATCTGAATCGGTTCGCCGGTTTGGGGATTGCGTCCCATGCGGGCTTTGCGATGCGCCTTCACCAGGCGGCCCAGTCCGGGCACAACGAATACGCCGTTCTTCTTGGTCTCTTTGATTGCGGTGTCAGCGAGCGTCTCGAGAAAAGCGGCGGCGCCCTTGTTGTTGGTTTCCAGTTTCTCGGCCAGATGGCGGACGAGTTGAGTCTTGGTCATGCCTGAAGCCATGAATCCTCCTGTGCGTTCTTAATTGATTTTCCTGCGATGAGCCGTATCTTATACCACTGCTCCTGTGGAAAAGAAGTGATTTCAGCCGCATTTTATGCGGTTTCTGGCACAGGTACACCAAAAAACACCATGAAAACCGCCTGTTCCCCGCTTTTTCGTCCCAGATTGGCCCATCTGGAGAGGTTTCGGAGGACCTCTCGAACCCTTCAGCTCCCGGACGGGGGCGTCCGGGCTTCGTGATTCTTCGTGGGATAATGATTTAGGAGAAATCAATCTTGAGTTGTGCGATTTGTGAAAGGCGCAAAGAGAAGCGCTTCTGTCCGGCCGTGCATGGACGCATTTGTCCGCAATGTTGCGGCGAGCAGCGCGAAGTGACACTCGATTGTCCGAGCGATTGTGTTTATCTGCAGCAGGCGCGAGAGCACGAAAAGCCGCGTGTGGCCGGCGATCTCGACCAGTCAGTGCTGTTCCCCCAGATCGAAATCGGCGAGCAATTCATCTACGAACAGCAACATCTCATCGTGGGCTTGAGCTATGCCTTGTCGCAAGCTGCTAAAAAAGATCACAGTCTGAATGACAGCGATTTGATCGCAGCGCTGGCTTCGATGGTGAAGACGTATGAGACCTACGTGAATTCCGGGCTGCATTACCAGGCCCCAATCACCAGCGTCGCGCAACAGGCAGTAGTCGCGGAGACGCAGCAGATGATCAAAGAATATCGCGAGGCGGAGCAGAAGCAGACAGGACAGGCGCGCTTGCGCGATGCCGACATCCTGCGCGCGCTGACGTTCCTGCTGCGTCTGGCCTACTCGCGAACTTCCGGCAGGCCCAAGTCGAGGGCGTTCGTCGAATTCCTGATCGCGCAGTTTCCAGAAAAAGAATCGATGATTGCGAGTGCGGACGAACCGGCCAGCAAACTGGTCATTCCTTAGTCGTCAGTCTTCTGTCTTCAGTCGTCAGCCAAAACCTCTAGAAGCATCCGTGAAGATCCGCGGAAATCCGTGGCTAGTTTTTCTTTTTGACAGCCTGGCCTGGCGGGAGGGCCGCCAGCAGGTCGCGAACTTTCTTCTTCAAAACCGGATGAAGAACGTCGGGAGCAATCTCCGCCAGCGGTTGCAGCACAAAGCGGCGCTCGTGCATGGCGGGATGCGGCACGGTGAGCCCGGGAAGATCGATGATCGAATTCCCAAATAGCAGGATGTCGATGTCTATTGTGCGGGGGCCTTTTTTCTGCACGCGACGCCTGCCCATCTTCTGCTCGAGATCAAGAATGGCGGCGATCAGCTGACGCGGCATCTTCTCGGTCTCGAGCGCTACCACTCCGTTTAGAAACCAGGGTTGCGCAGTGACTTCCACCGGTTCGGTTTCGTAGAACGACGAGGTGGCGACCACTTTCCCGAGCGATTCCAGGCGCTGAATTGCGGCGTTCAGATGACCAGCGCGATCCCCGACATTCGAGCCCAGCGACAGATAGACGAGTTTCTTCAAGAAGACTAGTGTCCCACGGTTGCCGTGTCCGGATTCCAGAAATTATCTCGAAGTTGGACGCCGCCGTTCGCAAGCGACAGGTTCTACGGGGTCAATGACCTTGGTTACTTTCAAGGCGGTGAGGCGGCGTCTACCATCGATCTTTATGGGCCTGCAATCCCTGCTTGTAAGTCGCGACCCGCACGTCATCGGAGTTCTTCGGCCCACGCTCGAACAACTTTCCATTCAAGTGGAAGTTTGTCCTGAATCCGGTTCGGGCAGCGAGATTCTTCTGTCAGAAAAATTCGACGGAGTGATCGTGGACTGCGACGATCTTCAGGGCGGCCTGCATGTTCTTGAAAGCCTCAAGAAGGGAAACAGCAACCGCAGTTCTGTGGCGTTCGCCCTCCTGAATGGGACGACAACCCAACGGGCCTTCGAACTGGGCGCCAACTTCGTTCTGCAAAAACCGATTTCACCGTTGAACGCGATGCGTTGTTTCAGCGCCGCAGTGGGCTTCATGCTTCGCGAGCGTCGCCGCTACTTCCGCCACACTGTCGACATGAACACTACCCTGGTTTTTGCCGGGGGCAAAGAAGTGCGCGCGACCGCCACCAACCTCAGCGAGGGTGGAATGGCGATTCACTGCAGCAATAGATTTGAAAAAAACGGACTGGCCAAAGCCGTCTTCGTTCTACCCGGCCGCTCGGTTTCCGTGGAGTGCGCTGCCGAACTTGCCTGGGCCGATTCCAACGGGCGCGCCGGCGTCCGCTTCGGTCAGATGTCATCGGTTTCCCGCGAACACCTTGACCGCTGGCTCTCAGAGCAGATGGAGCAGGTTGAGGGTTCAGTGCGCTAGCTCGAGCCAGTATCCAGTTTGTAACTTGCCGTTTTTCAATCCCGCCTTGAGTCTTTCTAACAGAAACCATTCCTAAGGGAGGCCTATGCTTCCGATCGATACTCGAATTCATCGTGCCCAGCGTCTGCTGCGCATGTTAGAAGAAGATGCCCCGCTGCTCGCGGTCAGGGTGGCTGAATTGACGCCGGAGCGGCAGCAGTCGGCGCAAGAATATGCCGCGCATTTAACCGCCACCGCTCGCGCAGAGCTCGATCGTTTGAAGGAATACGAGTTTGTTTGGGATTCGAACGATCCCACGCCAGAAGCGGCGGATTAGGCCATTTGGTGGGCCGCGGCACGCGCCAGCGGGGCGGGCGCCTCGACAGTTTCTTCCAGCGTCGTTTCTTCCCACAAAGTTCTGTCGCGAAGAATGCGCGACACCAGCGCCGTGTGCATGGCATGTCCGGCGCGATCCGCGACCACGTTGCCCAGGATTTGTTTCCCCAACAGTGCCAGGTCTCCGATCAGGTCCAAAACCTTGTGACGCACAAACTCATCGCGGAAACGAAGCGGCGGGTTCATCACTCCGTCGCGGGTGAGCACTATCGCATTTTCCGCCGAGGCGCCCCGAATGAGCCCCTGTTGGCGCATGGCGTCGGCTTCGTGAAGAAATCCAAAAGTGCGGGCGGAAGCGATCCCCGAAAGATAGTTGCCGTCGGATAAATCGACGCGGAAGGTTTCTCGTCCAATCAGCGGGTGCGGGAAGTCGATGGTGTAGGAAACGGAATACGTGTCTGAGGGATAGACGCCGATAAACTTGTTGCCTTCGCGCAGCTCGAGTCCCCGGCGCATGCGCAGGTAAGTGCGAGGCCGCCGCTGTTTGCGGATACCTGCTTTTTGAATCAACTCGACAAAAGGTTGAGCGCTTCCGTCCAGAATGGGCAGCTCGAGGTTGTCGAGCTCGACGATGGCGTTGTCGACCCCGGTGCCAATGAAAGCGGAGAGCAGGTGCTCCGTGGTCGAAATCAGCACGCCCTTCTTCATCAGGCTGGTGGCGTAGCTGACGCGGGCGACGTTGCGGCTGATGGCTTCGACTTCGAACCCATCAAGATCGGTTCGTTGGAATACGATGCCTGATCCTGCTGCTGCCGGAAGAATGCGCAAGCGAACCGGAGCTCCGCTATGCAATCCCACTCCACGGCACTCCACTGCCGCGCGAATTGTTTGTTCTCGTCGCAAACAGACCTTGCTATCTATTGGATGGCTAAAAGCTTACAGGTGCGTCCAGAAATTCGGATGTGGCAAATTAGCCACAGTTCGTTGCTGGAACGAGACTGCCAGGAACGATGATTTGCCCCAAATCCCGTGGAACCAGTCACTTAAACACTCCTGGCTTGTTGGGAGAAATCGTTGGTGCTACTCCGATCGGTAAACACCTTAACGCTTATTGGGATCGTAGGTGACTGAGACGTTGAAGAGAGAGTCGCTGAGGTTCTCGTTGTAGCTCACAGAGGTCAGGAAACGTTGGTTCGACATGTCCCCGTTGTAATAACGAGTGATGGTAAAGGGGGTCATGATGCCGCCAACCATGCGGTACGCGTCGTAGGCTTCGTCCTCGATGTTGCGCTCTTTGTCGTTGGGGTCACGCCAGGAGAACGATTTCTTCACCGGAAGGTGGGTGTCGATGTCGGTATAAATGGTGACCGCTTCATCGTGAGTATTCATGACCGTCACTTGATCGCAATTCTTTTGGTTGGCGATGGCTTGTCCTTCATAGAACAGAGCCACGCCCGGCTCCGTCAGCCAGTGACGGAGCACCCAATCGAGGGCAAAGCGACGGCGGCGCATGGTGTCAGAGACGCTCTTGGGATCGTCGCTGCGGGTGCCCTTGTAGGTAATCTCGTAGCCTTTATCGCCGCTGTAGACATAGGTCACGTCGCGCTTTTTGGTGAGCTCGATGCGGTCCTTGTCGGGATAGCGGTAGAAGCGCCAGAACACGGTTCCCACGCTGGTGGGCTGGCCGAGGTGGAAGCTGTATGTGCGTCCTTCCTGGCTGATGGACTGAATGTTCATGTAGGCGGGGCCGCCCAGCGCGTCAATCGCCTGGTCGAGAATCGCCTTGGCTTTGCGGGCATTCTGCTGATCGACAGGGATCGCCGAGGATCCAGCCGATGCGGGAGCAGCGGCCTGCGCAAAACACCCAACCGTCAAAAGAAGAATGGCCAAGAAGTGCTTCATCGGTTCCTTCAACTTAGACGCGGTCAACCACGATTGTAGCTGCCCAGCATGATTATCCCGCAAGAACCGCCCCGCCGTTGACGTTGAAAATCTCCCCGGCGATAAATCCGGCATGCTCGGTGCACAGAAAGAGGATGGGGGCAGCAATCTCATCGGGGGTGGCAACCCGGCCCATGGGAATGGTACTGAAAATCGCGTCGCGAGTCGGAGGATCATTCAGCGCCGGCATCGACATATCGGTTGCAACCCATCCCGGGGCAACGCAGTTGACGTAGATCTGATCGCTGGCAAGCTCCGTAGACAGGCTCTTGGTAAGGCTGATCAGGGCGCCCTTAGTGGCAGAATAGTCGCAGTGGTAGGCTTCGCCGCGCTGTCCCGAGGTCGAACTCACCAGCACGATGTGGCCGGCTGCGGCGCCAATCTTCGGTTGCTTCTTCATTTGCGCGACCGAGTGCTTGGCGAGAGCGAAGACGCTATCCAGATTCACTGAGAGCGTGTTGCGCCATTGCTCGTCTGACATTTTCTCGATGGCAACATCTTCAGCTGGCCAGACGCCATGATTGGCGACCATGATGTCGAGGCGTCCAAAGCGCTTCACAGTCGCGGCGATCAAATCCTCAGCCGATTTCGTTCCACTTAAATCGCTTGGGAACGCAGTGCAGCGGTCTTCTCCGAGCTCATTGACGAGTTGTTCGGCCTGGGTGCGGGCTCGCTGGTAATTGAAAGCTACGCGCGCTCCGGCCTCAACGAACATGCGGACGGTAGCGGCGCCAATGCCGCGAGAGCCACCGGTAATTAGCGCGGTTCTTCCAGAAAGAGAAAGGGAAATGGGCATGAGGAATAGTTTCAAGGCACGCCGAGGAACTTGCAAGAGCCCGAAGACTGAACCTGAAGGCGGAAGCCCGAAGCCCGAAGCCTATTTTTCCAGCCGGGTCGAGGTGCGCTCGTGCTTCAGTTCGCGCATCAAGATGCGCACCAGCATGCCGTCGTAACGCGTGCCGCTGAGTTTGCCCAGTTCGGCGAGAGCCTGTTCGCTGGTTTTGGCCAGAGCGAAAGAGCGGTCGGTAACCATGTTCACGTAGGCATCGGCGATGGCCATGATGCGTGCCCACAAAGGGATTTCTTCTCCGCGCAGACTAGCGGGATATCCGCTTCCATCGAACGATTCGTGATGATGCTCTACCGCTTTTTGCAAAGCTTCGCTGCCGGGGATGGTCGCAAGAATCTCCGATCCCACGCGCGGGTGCATCTTCATCAGGTAGAACTCATCGTCGGTCAGCGGCCCGGACTTGTTCAAAATCCGTTCGGGAAGAAAAATCTTTCCGACGTCATGCACGCGGGCGGCGTAAGAAAGATCCGACATGTCCTCGGGAGTCATGCCGAGAGCGCGGGCTACGATGTCGCAGTAACGGGCGACGGCTTCACCATGTCCGCCACCGTTCAGTTCGCGCAGTTCGGCAGCGCGGGTTAGGGCTTCGATGGACTCGCGCAACACATGCACGTCGCACCCTTCTTCGCCCCCGCACAGCTTGCGCAGGGTGTTGAGCAGTTCTTCCAGATGCTCCGGACCGGTGTGTTCACGTTGCAGGAAGCCTTCGATGTATCCGGAAATCAGTTGCCGCTGGACGGCAGCAGTCTCGCCTTCCGCAAATTCCTCGGCGGTAGAGACACGGTCTCCACCCTGATGCTTGGAGACGTACATGCCCGCGTCGGCCACGCGAATGATGTCTTCGACCGAGTAGCCGTGCACGGGGAAGCTGGCCACACCGAAGCTACCCGTGATGTTGTGCTCGCTCAACATGGTGTCGGTCGAGATCCAGAGGCGCAGCCGCTCCGCCAGGATTTGCGCCTGCTCGATGCCGGTCTCGGGCATCAGGATAATGAACTCGTCTCCACCATAGCGCGCGACCACATTCGATTGCCGGCACTTCTGCTCGAGCAAGCGTCCCACGCGAGCCAGAACCAGATCGCCTTCGAGGTGTCCCAGGGTGTCGTTCACTCCCTTGAACTTGTCGAGGTCCATCAGGACCACGGAGAACGGGCGGCCGGAGCGCGATCCACGGCGCCATTCGGAGTTGAGCGCTTCCCAGAAGAAACGGCGTGTCTTGATGCCCGTCAGTCCATCCGTGATCGACTGTTGCTGCAATTTCTGAAAGACGAACGCATTGTGGAGCGCTGTGGCCAGCAAGTCGGCCAACGTGTTCATAATGAGGCGGTCTTGCGGGGAAAACGCTTCTTCCTCTTTGCTTTCGACGTTCAGCACACCCAGCAGGGTTTCACCGTAGGTAATCGGAATGCAGAGCACCGAGCGCGCATCTTCCAAGACGCCCTGCAAAAGGCCTTCGCTGCTTTGGATCAACGCACTTTCTCCGCTGCGGGCGACGCGTCCTAAAATTCCCTGACCCAGCGGAATGCGCTTACCCAAGGCTTGCGTAGTAGCCCCCGCCTCGGCTTTGATCTCGATGTCTTTGGTGATGTAGTCGAGGATGCCAATGCCGATGTGATCGAAGTGGAAGTTCTTCTGAATCTCGCCGACGATTTCGGCCAGCATCTGTTCGGCATCTTCGCTGGAAATGGCCGTCTTCGAAATGTTGTTAAGGAAGGCAAACTGGCGCGCGCGCCGCTGCTCCTCGGCAAACAAGCGGGCGTTTTCAACCGCCACAGAAACCTGTCCGGCAGCGGTCTGCATTACTTCCAAGTCGCGTTGCTCGAAGGCGAATTCGTGGGCGGTGTTGCGGGCCGCCATCACCCCAGCCGGCCGTCCCCCCAAAAGGATAGGAGCAGCACAGAAGCAGCGGGCCGGGTTGCCAGGCAGAAACGTCACGCCGAGACGCTCGCGAGTCTTCTCCAATTCCGACCGGATCAGCAGCGGCTGGCCAGTACGAATGATGTACTCAGTAAGGCCATTGCCGGCTTTGCGCGAGCGCTTCGGCAATACCTTTCCCTGCTCGACTTCCAGTTCGAAGCGAATGGTTTCGCCTTCCTGGAAAGCGATGTAGAAGTCGCTGGTATCGAAAATCTGGCCCAGTTCTTTCTGAATGGCGCGGAGAATCTCGTCCTGATCGAGACGTGAACTGATGGCCTGTCCGATCTGGGTGAGCAGTTCGTATTCTTTGGTACGCCGCTGGGCCTCGTGCATGACCACATAGTTTTCCAGCGTCAGTCCGATCTGCAAGGCGAGGCCAATCAACAGGCGAAGATTCGAGGAGCCGAACATGCGGCGTTCCGCATGCGGGAAAAGAATGACACCGAAATTGTGTTCGCGAGTCTGCAGGCTGACCGCGGTGACGTTTTGAATATTCTCCGCCGCCATGACTTTGCGGAATTGTTCGAAGCGTCCGCCGGGAAACGCAGGCAGCGGCTCCGTCATCTCAGGGACACCGCGAAGAGTCGCGAAGCCTCCACGACGATAAGCCAGTTCGCAGATGTATTCGCCCGCTCCCGTGCTTTCGAGCTTGGTGATCAGATCGTCTGTAAATCCCCGCTGCACTGAAGGCAGCACAGCGCGCCAGCGCTCCGACATGCAGATTACGGCACTACCGGTGGGAAGCGGCGCCACCAGCCGGTCGAGAATGTTCTGAACGCTGGGCACCAGGTCGCGCGCGCCCAGCAGCCGCATGGGATCGACGCCGAGGGTCGAGAACGCCAGCGCGTTCTCCTGCACCGCGTTGCGCTCATTCTCAAACAGCACCATCAGCATCGCGATGCCGAGCAGCACCTGCGGCACCGGACCAAGCAGATCGCCTCCCGAGCCAAAGATCTCGAGATAGGGACTTTGAATCTGCCCGAACACCATCAGTGCGGCCCAGAGGAAAAGAGCCATCGCGAGAAGGCGAAATGCCAGCGAGTTCTTGCGGTGCGCGTAGCGATAAAAGTAGGCCGAGCAATACAGCAGAACAGCCGCCAGCCCAAACTCCAGTCGGAAGTGCAAATCGAGCGACTCCGGCCGGAAGACGCCATCCACCATGCGGGTGCGAACATTCCAGAAGGCAAGCGCAACCCCCGCCAGCCCAATCACGACGTCGTACCAAAGCAAGCGGAATCGCGCGCGCATCAGGCGTGTGGAAACCAGGATGCACAACGCCATGAAGACCAGCAGAAGCGAGGCCAGAAAAACTACACCGGCCGATGGGGCACGATGTGCGGCCCATGCCTCAAGGCCGAAATGCAAAGTATAGGCGCCCCACGCGAATTGCCATGCCCGAAAGTAAGCCTGACGGCTCTGGTCGTAGAGGTATGTAAAGACAAGGAACAGCAACAGGGCGACAATGCCCGGAACAATCACCATTCCAATCGTGACGGTATTCATGGCGTGGAAAGCACACCTCTGCCGCCCGTACAAACGAGGAGGAAGCTCTGGCCCATGTTTTCACAGCAGAATCGCCAAGACAATAGGGTTTCGGAACGAAAGTGTAATGTACGTCGTGTCTTTCTTGAGCCTTGTGGTCCAACAGCTTAACCACCCGTCGGGTGCTTGACGCCCCTTTTCCAGCAAACGTAACATCCAGGACAGTTACCTTTCATGAGCCAATCACACAATCCAGCCAATCCTGCCTTACGGGTTCGTTTTGCCCCTTCGCCAACGGGATTTCTTCACGTAGGCAGCGCCCGCACCTTCATCTTCAACTGGCTCTATGCCCGCCACAACGGCGGCACCATGATTCTTCGCCTGGACGATACCGACGTCGAGCGCAACACCGACGCGTCGGTCAACTCCATCTTCGACGGGTTGCGCTGGCTGGGTCTTAATTGGGACGAAGAGTACAAGCAGTCAGAGCGGCTGGCCCTGCATCAGAAGACCGCCTGGGAGATTTTCGAGAAAGGCTTGGCTTACCGAGACTTCACCCCTGCCCATGCCGGCGACAGCGACAAGTCGAGTGCTCAGGGAGCATGGCTGTTCAATCCCGGCATGCGTGAGCTATCTCACGAAGAAAGTGATCGCCGGGCTGCCGTTGGAGAATCGTTCGCGTTGCGTTTTCGCGTGCCCCGGGAAGGCAGCCGAGAGGTACGGTTCGTCGATGCAGTTTATGGAGAGCAGTCCAAGTTGGCTGCCGATATAGAAGACTTCGCACTTCTTCGTTCGGACGGCATGCCGACCTACCATCTGGCCTCTTGCGCCGATGATGCCGACCTGGAGATCAGCCACATCATTCGCGGGCAGGACCACCTCACCAACACCTTCAAGCATGTACTGATCTTCGAAGCCGCCGGGGCTGAGCCTCCGCAGTTTGCGCACTTGCCCTTGCTGGTCGCACCCGATGGGACCAAGCTCTCGAAACGCCGCCACGGTCCGGTGGTCAGCGTCACCACCTATCGCGACGCCGGATTTCTGCCCGAGGCGTTTATCAACTTTTTGTGCTTGCTGGGTTGGTCTCCGAAGAATGATCGCGAACAGATGTCCCTGAAAGAGTTGACCGAAGTGTTCTCACTTGAAGGCATCAATCGTGCCAACGCGGTGGTGAACTTCAAGGAGCCGGCCCCGACCCCCGACGATACCTTCGATCCGAAAGCTGTGTGGCTGAACGCCGAACACATTCGCGGGATGTCGATCGAAGACTTGAGCGCACTCCTGCTACCGGTGGTGCAGGCTGCCGGATATCACGTAGACGCCGTGCAAATGCTGAAGATCACGCCGCTCATCCGTGAGCGTATTCGCCTGCTGCGTGATGCCCTCACAGCTGCCGACTTCTTTTTTGTAGACGAGCTGCCGCCCTACGATCCGGCAGAGCTGATCCCTCAAAAAGGCGACGCAGCCATGGCGCTGAAAGTTCTGGTGAAGGCGAAGGAAGTTCTAGCTGGTACCGAATTCAGTCACGATGCTCTCGATCAATCCCTGCGCGCGGCGGCGCAAGAACTGGGAATTAAAGCCGGACAGATGTTCCAGCCGATCCGCGTCGCCGTTTGCGGACGGAAGAACGCGCCTCCACTGTTTGAGACATTGGCCGTATTGGGGAAAGACGTCTGCTTGAAAAGGATTGGGCAGGCAATCGAGAAGATCAAATGATGCGCGCAAGTTGTTTCGTTCTTCTTGGGGCGCTAGTCTTCGCGACGACACTCGCCCAATGCCAGAAAGCCTCCCCTCCCGATCAGGTCACGATTCGTGCCATCGTGGCTTCAGGCCGGCTTGCCGATCTGCGCTGGCCGAATTTCTCCGATCAGCGCGTGTCGGCCGACAATTTCTATAAACCGTCGTATCAGGAAGCCTGGATACGGAACCGTGCGCCCTCGACCCAGGCGCTGGCCGTGATCGATGTCTTGCAGCATGCCGATGAAGAAGGACTCAACGCCGAAGACTACGATGGGCCGCGCTGGCCGGAGCGCATCAAGACTCTGCAAGCCGAGCACTCGTCCGGAGATGAGGCTCGCTTCGATGTGGCCTTGACTGTTTGCGCGATGCGCTACGTCTCCGACGTTCGCGTCGGACGGGTGAATCCGAAGCACGTTAATTTTGGTTTTGACGTCGGTCCGAAAAAGTTGAATCTGGCTCAGTTTCTGCGCGACGAATTAGTGAATGGCGAAGACGTCAAGGGAGCATTGTCGTCGATTGAGCCTTCGTTCGAAGGATATAAGCGAACCCGCGCCACCTTGCTTCACTACATGGACCTGGCGCGAACCGATGACGGCCAGCCATTACCCGTTCCCGCCAAGACGGTTGGGGCGGGAGATGCTTATGCAGGAATTCCGCGGCTTGCGCATCTGCTGGTCATGTTTGGTGACTTGCCGGCCAGTGCCGCCGGAGCGGTGGATGAGAGTGTTTACAAAGAACCACTGGTCCGCGCGCTCCAAAACTTCCAGCTTCGTCACGGCCTGCCCCATGACGGACGTCTGAATCAAGAAACGATCGACGAACTTGACAAGCCGCTGAGTTTTCGCGTCGAACAAATGCGGCTTACGCTCGAACGGTGGCGCTGGCTGCCGCTGACATATGCTCAACCACCGATCGTCGTGAACCTGCCTGAATTCTTTCTGCGCGCCTACGACGCGCAAAGGAAACTCGGGCTATCTATGAATGTAAACGTCGGCGCCGCATACGAACACGAAACCCCTGTCTTCGAAGATCGTATGTCGTACATCGTGTTCCGTCCTTATTGGGATGTGCCGCCGTCGATCCAGCGCAACGAGATCGTCCCCGACATCGAAGCTGACCGCGACTACATCAAGGACAACAACTTCGAGGTCATCTCGGCGGACGGCAAAGTCGTCACCGGCAGCACGATTTCCGAGAGCGTTCTGCAACAGATACGCGCGGGAAGACTTCGCGTGCGCCAGAAGCCCGGCCCGTCCAATGCTCTGGGCTTGGTGAAGTTCATCTTTCCCAACGTGTTCAGCGTCTACCTGCACGACACGCCGCAGGAAAAAGAAATGTTTGCGGAAGCCCGGCGCGATCTGAGCCACGGCTGCATTCACGTGCAGGAGCCCGATCAGCTCGCGGCATGGGTGCTGCGCGACAAACCGGAATGGACGCTCGAACGGGTGCAGCAGGCCATGCACAATGGGCCCGATAACGCTCGCGTAAATCTGACTAAGCCGATTCCAGTGCTGATTCTCTACGGCACCGCGGTGGTAGAAGACGACGGAGAGGTTTTCTTTTACCACGACCTCTACGGCCACGACGCCACGCTCGAGAAGGCGCTCGCCAAGGGCTATCCCTACCCGCGTTAGAAACCTAACTTTCAGGATCGGACTCTCTCGGAGGGGGACAAGCTCGCTCACGCTTTCGTTGACATGAAGTACTTTATATTATAAAGTACATGGAATGAATAGAAATACCGACCCGTTTTCGCACCCTCCCAGGCGGAGATGGATGCCGCTCGAAATGACCTTTGCTCCGGTCCTTGAAACGGGGGACGCGGATGCCCAGATCGAACGCCACTACGTGCTGCTTAACAATCCTTTCTATCCCAAGGATGCGAACGCAAGCTTTGGCAAGCATGTGCTTACACCCAGCCTTGCACTGACTAGCTTTGCGGCGACGACTCCCGCGGATTGGCGCGTGGAATACTTCGACGAGAATCTGCTTTATGGACGACCTCCGTTCCGCCCGCTTCCCGAGGTCGTGGGAATCACCGTGCATCTCACCTTCGCGCGTCGCGCTTATGAACTCGCAGATTGGTATCGTAGGCGCGGAAGCAAAGTGGTCCTGGGCGGTTTGCATGTACTGTCCTGCCCGGAGGAATGCGCTCCGCACGCCGACGCCTTGGCTCTGGGTGACGGCGTGCAACTCTGGCCTGGCATATTGCGCGACATCGAGAACGGTGCTCTCAAAACTCGCTATATCGCCACCTATGAAGACGATTATGCTAACGACCCGCCCCCGCGACGCTCGATACTTCCGGGCAAGAGCTTCCTCACCACGGCAAGCCTGATCGCCACGCGCGGTTGCCACAATCGCTGCGGCTTCTGCTATCTCGCGACCGACGGTTTGCGAATGCCCTATCGCATGCGCCATCCGCGGCAGGTCGCCGAGGAATTCCAGGCCAGCGATGAGCCGTATGCTGTCTTCATCGATAACAACCTTGGTTCTCGCAGGGACTATCTGAGAGCCCTATGCTCGACACTGAGGCCGCTGAATCGAATCTGGAGTGCGGCTGTCACCATCGATGTCACTGACGACCCCGCCCTCATTCGCGACATGGCGCTTGCGGGCTGTACCGGCGTCTTTATCGGGTTCGAATCGCTTTCCGACGACAATCTCACTGAGGCTCACAAGAAGACCCCTAAGACTTCGGACTATGCCCGCCGGGTTCACATGCTTCATGACTATGGCATCCAAGTAAACGGATCGTTCGTCCTTGGCTTTGATCACGACCGTCGAGACACGTTTGTTCGCACGGCCAATTGGATAGAGGAGAATCGATTGGAGTGTGCGACTTTCCATATCCTGACTCCTTATCCGGCGACGCCCCTCTTCCGCCAGATGGAAACTGAGGGGCGTCTTCTTCACTGCAACTGGGATCTTTACGATACATCGCACGCTGTCTTTCGGCCGAAGCACATGTCGCCCGAAGAATTGGAACAAGGATACGCATGGATCTATCAGCGGCTGTTTTCGCATTCGTCAATCTGGCGGCGTCGCCCCGAGGATTGGCGCGCCGTGCCGACCTATCTAGCGATGTCCTATTTGTACAAGCGGTCGAACCGGCTGTGGCATCACTTGATCAAGCATGACCTTGTGCACGCAGCGTGGAGTCCATTGGTTGAGTTGAATCGCCGCAGGCACGTCCGCTATCGCGAGAGTCTTGCGAGGCGGGCACCTGTGGGCATTACGGGAAATGTCGTCTCCGCGGGCGTCTGACGCGAGCGAATGCCGGGAAAAATCTACTTCCAGAACTCCGCCTGCTCCCAGCAGCGGTCTTGCGGTTGCTTGAAGTAAGTCCACCATGGCATTAAGCACTGTTCCACCGTGAACAACGTCCCTCCTGACACTTTCTCAGTGGCGGCGAGTAGAACGTGACGTTTGTCCTGCAGCATGCCATTGACGTAGATCGAGTCGAGCCATTGCTGGTCGATCTGGATGGAATGATCTTTCGGCCCGGCCGATTTGATCTTGCAAGTGATGGTGCCTTCCAGTTGCAATCCGCGCGCTTCACGTTGGCTATCGAGCGTTTTCATAGTCGCATCGGAAGGACGCTCGGTAGTCGGCTGACAATCGGCCGGCAACTGCGGCGGCAGTTCGCTCGAATCGAGGATGTCGCGCAGCAGGAAGGGAGCGCAGATCGTTGACGGCACGAAGACACAAAGGAGAACAAGAGCCGCGAGCAGAGAGCCGCCGGCGATCCATAGCGGCAGCCGGCTCTTGGGACGGAGCGTCACCCGCGGTGGAGTGAACGGCAGCTTCTTCGCCGATTCCACGCGATTGCCGCCCTGCGCCTGCGCCTGTCGAAGCAGACCACTCAGTTCGCGAATCGCTTCTTCTTCGTTACGCGATGCGGCGTCACAAAGGGCAATGCTTACGGTCACCGGAAAGTTGTTCGTCCCCACGTCGACAGAAGATTGCTCCACCGCCTGCCGCAATTTCTCGGCTACGGGAAGGACGCTGGCCAGTTTGCTTCCGGGGATGACGATCAATAGTTGACCGCTCCCGTATCTCCCGATGTGATCATAGCTTCGCAACAAAGTGGTAAAGCGCTTGGCAATCTCTCCCAGGATCGGTTCGCTTTGCGCCAGCTGTTCTTTGCCAGCGTCGGCCGAGGGATCCATTCCCGCCAGCATCACGCACAGGTCACCGCCTTCGCGCGCGGTTCTGTCGAGTTCGCGCGTCAGGAGTTCCAGAATCGAATCCTGATTCCAGATCGCGGTTGTCCGAACCATACATCGCCTCTTTGTAATTATTCCTGACGGCTGGCAAAGGTCCGAGAACTAAACGCAAATTTCACGAAACATAGTAATGCCTGACGCCATGCTCGTTCCCAAAAGAAGTTTTACCGCTTCGGCGTTCCTCCAGAACCCATGAACGTCACGATCGCGGATTTCGAGGCGGTGTATCGCCCGTTACCGCATACCTAGCCACGAGTTGCTCGGAGTCAGTTGTCCGAGAACGATTACATTCGTCAGGCTGGCACTGGCTTGAGTTCCCTTCAGCAAGACGCTGATCGACGAATTCAAGTCATCGCTGATTAGGTCAAGAGCAGCTAGAAAAAGCCGTGGAGACGGTCCGGGCGCGTACGAAAGTGATGCGTACTATAAGGGAGCAGAACGGACCTGTCCAATGCCGCACCCCCAGAATCTCGCCCCACCTCAGCGCCGGCCGGCAGCCGAAATCAGCACGAAAAATTCACCTGACAACGTATACTGTGCGTAAGACAGTGTGTTTCGTACACTATATGACGAACGGTGTTCAATCGAACTCGGATCTCTTTGAAAACCTGAGACTTGAGCTTCGCCGAGGATGCCTGGTGGTCGCCGTCCTCACGCAGTTGCGAGTTGAACGCTACGGCTACACCCTGCGCAAAGCGCTGGCCGATACCGGACTCGACATCGAAGAGGGCACACTTTACCCCCTTCTCCGACGACTTGAGAGCCAGGGATTGCTGGTTAGCGAGTGGCGCGAAGAAGATGGGCGCAAAAAGCGTTTTTACAAGATTTCCTCCGATGGCGAAGCGGTTCTGTTGCAACTGCTGGGCGAGTGGCGCCGGATCAATGCGTCGCTCGAACAAATTCTTCAAGAGGCATAGAGTTCCAATCGAGTCCACTCGAGCCTCTCGCGGCGCCGAACTGGGTAATCGCGCGGAACGTCTTTGCAACAGAGGGGTTGGTCGCGCGTTAGTGAGCGCAAGCGCGCTATTCCAACGTGCTAGCATATTCTTTGACTGGTCCTTCGCTTCGCCACGTCTTACTTCGCTTATGAGCACATCCGATACAAAAACCGAGGCTGCGACCAATCCAGCTCCAGCCCCTGCTCCCTCGAATTTCATACGCGACATCATTCTCGAAGACCTGAAGACCAATAAGTTCAACGGGCGCGTACAGACCCGCTTTCCTCCCGAGCCTAACGGCTACCTCCACATCGGACACGCCAAGGCCATCTGTCTCGATTTCGGACTGGCCGACGAGTTTCACGGCCATACAAACCTGCGCTTTGACGACACCAATCCCGCCAAGGAAGAGACCGAGTATGTCGAGTCGATCAAGGCCGATGTGCGCTGGCTGGGCTTTGATTGGGAAAACCTGCTCTACGCCTCGGATTATTTCGACCAGCTCCATGAGTGGGCGGTGCAACTGATCAAGGCGGGCAAGGCGTACGTTGACGATCTCTCGGCAGATGAAATTCGAAAGTATCGCGGAACGCTGACGGAGCCCGGCAAAGACAGCCCGTACCGCAACCGGTCGGTCGAAGAGAATCTTGATCTGTTTCAGCGGATGCGGAATGGCGAATTCCCCGACGGTTCGCGTGTGTTGCGCGCGAAGATCGACATGGCTTCACCGAATCTGAACATGCGTGATCCGGTAATGTATCGCATCCTTCGTACCGACCATCACCGAACGGGCAGCAAGTGGTGCATCTATCCGATGTACGACTACGCGCACGGCCAGTCGGACTCGCTGGAAAAAGTGACGCACTCGATGTGTACGCTCGAGTTTGAAGATCACCGCCCGCTGTATAACTGGTTCATCCAACAGCTAGGAATCTTCCCCTCGCAGCAAATTGAATTCGACCGCCTGAACCTGACTTACACGCTGCTGAGCAAGCGCAAGCTGCTGCAATTGGTGCAGGAAAACCGTGTCAACGGATGGGATGATCCGCGCATGCCGACCATCTCAGGCATCCGCCGGCGAGGCTACACTCCCGAAGCGGTCCGCAATTTCTGCAACGCCATCGGCGCCTCGAAAACCAACGGCTCCATCGAACTGGCGATGCTCGAGCACTTCGTGCGCGAGGATTTGAACAAGCGCTCGCCCCGCGTGATGGCTGTGCTGCGTCCGCTGAAGTTGGTCATCGACAATTATCCCGAGGGCCAGACTGAAGAGATGGATGCAGTCAATAATCCCGAGGATGCGAGCGCGGGCACCCGAAAAGTTCCGTTCTCGCGCGTGCTCTACATCGAGCAGGACGATTTCCGCGAGGTGCCGCCCAAGGGATACTTCCGGCTTTCTCCCGGACGCGAAGTGCGCCTGCGTTACGGATACTTCGTCACCTGCACCAGTGTCACGAAGAATGACAAGGGAGAAGTGCTCGAGGTCCATTGCACCTACGACCCCGTGACTCGAGGCGGAAACGCTCCCGACGGGCGCAAAGTGAAGTCCACAATCCACTGGGTTTCGGCTGCCCACGCCGTGGATGCCGAAGTGCGTATCTACGAAAACCTCTTTTCGAAAGAGGATCCCAGCAAGGTAGAGGAGGGTCAGGACTTTCTTTCGAACCTGAATCCGAATTCGCTGGAACTCGTAGGCGACGCGAAGGTCGAACCGTCTCTCGCCAACGCCTCGGCAGGCACGCGCTACCAGTTTGAACGCCTGGGATATTTCTGCGTTGATCCCGACTCCAAGCCGGGCAAGCCGGTCTTCAACCGAACTGTGGCGTTGAAAGATACCTGGGCGAAGGTTGAGAAAAAAGCGGACAAAAAGAACTAGCAGACGCTGTGGTTCGTGTGGGGCGGGCGCCCTCGCCCGCCAGTCGCGTAGCGACGCAGAGTTTCTAAATGATTAACCGTACGGTTCAATCCTCTATCTGATGAGATAGCCGCCAGCGCGTCTTAAACACCTGCCGCAACGGCACTCCCCGCGCTATCTCCTTTCCCGCCAACCAGGCTTTGCCAAAGTCTTTCGTGCAAAAGATGGAACGCCGATTGCCCTCTTCTATCTCAGCGTACGAGCCCAGGGTTTCGACCAAATAGATTTCCCCGCAAAGCCACTTCCCATTAGTGTCCGAAATAACCGTTCGCAGAAAAGGAGTTTCTATGCGATCCACTGCAACAACAAGCGCAGCGCCTGCTCTCGCGCCGGTGCAGCCGGTTCCCGCCAAGGAAAGAAGGTCGGGAGTTGTGCTCGCCAAGCCTACAGGCGGCCTCATGATGCCGGGCGGAGGCGCTGCCAAGTTCGCCGATAATGGCGGTCCCGTTATCGAAATCGCCCGCGTCCAACTCGTGTACTGGGGGAGCGCCTGGACCACAAGTCCCACGCCCACCAGCGATCAAGTCACAAGCGCCGTCGAGAACATACTCTCGGGCTCGTACATGACTGGTCTTGCGCAATATCGCCAGATCGGCCGTGGATACTTGCTCGGAGCCACTGTATACGGCGCATCCAACCCGCCCAACAACTTCACCGACGGCGACGTCAGCAGTTTTCTCCAGGCCAGAATTGCCGACGGCACATTGCCCAATCTCGACCCAGACAACCAGAACCTTTACCTGGTGATCATGCCGCAAGGCGTGAGCAACCAGAATTCCGGATTCATCGGCGAACACACTTATTACACCGACGGCTCGGGAAGAAACGTTCATTTCGGCTGGATCACCAACGGGGGCTCGCTTGCCGGTGTGACCAGCATTTTGAGTCACGAATTGGTCGAGTCGGTGACTGATCCGGAAGGTAGTGCGATTCTTGGTGTGGCAGGAACCTGCTCGCAGGGCGGATGGTGCGAAATCGGCGATGTCTGTTACGTGAACAGCGTCATCGACGGCACCACGGTGCAGAAGTATTACTCGAACAACGACAATGGGTGCATCGCTCCGACCTGGCCCGCGCTGACGTTCCCGATTTCAGGTGTGCAGTGGCAGGGCTCGCTGCCGCCAAATGCAACCATCACCTGGTTCACCTACAACTGGCCCGAATATTACTTCGTGCTTTGGGATGTTGTTCCCACCAACCCGGGGCCGGGCGGCCCTGAAGTGCAATCGCGGGTTAAGGTGGAGCGCGCATCCGGCGCCTACATCACCTACTGGATCGAAGTCACCAATCTCACCAACACCACGGTCGGCATTGAAGGCCGCTACGTGATCCTCGACCGATAAAGAAGGAGAAGCTTATGGCTTACGGAGTTCAATTTCGCGGAAGACTGCAGCCGAATCAGACCCAACGCTGGTTCACCTACAACTGGCCGAATAACGCGGACGTCGCGTGGATGGTCGTTCCCACCGACGCTCAGCCGGGTTCGCCGCACGTGACTTGCGACGTCGCCCTGGAAGACGCGGGCAACAACACCCTCACTTACTGGCTGACCATCCAGAACCTGACCTCGGATTCGTTCGATTTCGAGGCCCGTTACAACTTTCTCAACTAGGAGGACGATATGCGGATCACAATTGATTTAGATAGTCCCACCAGCCAGCCTCGGCTCAGCACCTCCGGGGCATCCACTTCCGGAGTTGCGACCAGTGTTGCCGCTCAGGATGCCGGCGCCTCTCGCGGAGTGCAGACGACTGCACGCCTCAGCGCGTCTGCGCTGCGCGGAATGGACGCGGGCGCTGCGCCCGAGCACGTCAGCAAGAAAAAGCAAGGCAAACAGGAGTAGATCAGAAGCCACGCTCGATAAAACGGGCGTGGCGTTTTAGTTGTGCGCGTGCGGACTCTGTGCGGGATTGGCCTTGTGCACGACGACTTTCACCTTCTCAACCTTCACGTCGAAATCCACGGGCGTGGTCTTCGGCGGATAACAGGCGGTGTTATCGCATGCCTGGTAGCGAAGGGTTCCGTGAAACGCGTATTTCCCCAACGCCATGCTATTGAGCGGACGGACGGCGATGGTTACTGCGAAGTCCCCGCTATAGACGCTGAGCTTCTCGGTCGGATCGAAGGGGAAACTGCGATCGTCGCCCGCTGGATAAGTTATTTTCCCGATCACAATATCCGTGGGGGCCGTAAGTTTGAGGGCGGTGGGAATTAGGAAATCCGATTTGGGCGTGTTGGAGTTGATGTGAAATCCCGATCCTACGCGGAACTGAAGTTCGACGGAGTTCGACTGTCCTCTATACACGGGAGTGATGCCGACGGGAACCATCGTCACCGACGGAACCTTGTGGCCGGGCGAATCTTGCGCACTCGCGAATGCAGCCGCGAGGAGCAGAAGGGCAGCGAATTTCAGAATTGAATGCACCTTGAAATCCTAGACTGACCGACAGACGCGGCCAACGTTACCGAGGCTCAGTAACAAAGCTGTCCAGATGCCTATTTCATGGCCACGGAACTGTGTCGCGATAAGACCTTTTTCACGTCGTCTTCAATCTCGCCGCGTCCCTTGAGGCCGAAAATCTTGTCGACAACCTTGCCATCCCGATCGATGTAAAACGTCGCGGGCAAAAACTGCACGCCGCCATAGGAATCGCCGACCGCCTCTTTGCCAATCAGGATGGGATAGTTCACTCCCATCTTTTGCGCGAACTTAGAAATGTCTTCCTGGCTGGCGTCGTCCATGGCGACGCCGACGATCTGCAAGCCTTCGGGGCCATATTGTTTTTGCAGGTCAACAAACCACGGCATCTCGATTTTGCAAGGTTCACACCAGGTCGCCCAGAAATTGAGAAGCACAGCTTTGCCGCGAAAATCAGAAAGGCGCACCGTCTTGCCATCGAGAGACTGCAAAGCGAATTCCGGCGCCGGCTGGCCCTTCATGTTGCCTACCGAAGAAGGGGTTCCGCCCGAACGGCGCGCCATGTGGAAGCCGAACACCAGCATTAAAGAAACCACCATGGCGACGACAATGATGACTACCGGATCACGTTTCACGAAAAAACTCCCATCACAAAGCGAAGCGGCCCAGGAACGATAAGTAATTCGAGATCAAGGTGAAGCGGCCCATCACCAGCAAGATCCCCAGAAAAATTAACAGCACTCCGCTGCCGATTTCCAGCGCATGCATGTGCGCCCGGAAGCGGCTGTAGAACTTGAGAAAACGCCCAATACCAAGAGAAGTCAGCAGGAACGGCACCGCGAGCCCCAAAGAATATACAGCAAGCAGCACAATGCCCTTGAACACCGAATCCTGTGCGGCTGCAAATCCGAGAATGACCGCAAGGATGGGGCCGACACAGGGTGTCCAGCCGAAAGCGAAAGCGAAGCCAATCACGAACGCTCCCCAGGGCGTGCTGCTGCCTTTCACGCTGTGCAGACGGGCGTCCATGTAAAGCGCTTTGATCTTGAAGACGCCCGTTAGATGAAGGCCGAAAAGGATGATCACCACGCCGGCGATTTCGGATAGCAGCGACTTGTAGCGCGCCAGCAGTTGACCGACTTCGGTGGATATGGCTCCGAGCGTAACGAAGACGATACTGAATCCCAGAATGAAGCCAATTGAATTGATCATCACCCGGCGAAACAGCTGCGATTCCTGCGTTTTCAGCTCTTCAACACCCGCCCCGGAGATCAGCGACACATATCCCGGCACCAGCGGCAACACGCATGGAGAGAGGAAAGACACCAAGCCAGCCAAGAACGCGGCAATAGGAAGAGGCAATGAGGACATCGTGTTTATTGTACCTGCTGGTTAGACGTTCGGTGGCGAATAAGTGCACCTGCACTGACCGGTTGGAACGGGTGCAAGTTTTAGATGTGTTTCTCGAAAGAAGGTTACACGTGCCTTATTTTCGCTCGGTACTGCTGGGCGGAGCTGCCGGTGCGGGAGGCGTCGTACTCGGTTCGTCGGGGCTCTCAAACTGATTGGGAGATTCCGCGATCATCTTTCTCAGGAATCCGAGGGGAATGGTCGCGCTGAGCACCGAGCGATTGCTATGCTGATCGATGCGGAGGCTGTCAAAAAATTTCTTCACGTCCGGATCGGGTCCGGCTCCTCCGACGGAAACCTCGGCGGATCGAAACAGGTTCAGAAAGGTGCCGACTTTCTCCGTCAACTGCTGCGCATCTTCGTTCGATCCGGTAATCGCTTCGACCTTGAACTGCGGGCTTCCCAGGTAGCGAATCGACGCCACCACAACCGCTGGCTTGGGGAAAAGAAAGCTATAGCTGAGCGGTCCGCTTCCCGCCTCGGCCGAAGGATTCATTCGAAGGATTGCCCAACTCACGCTCGCCAGCGGAACCTCTTTATAGAATTGCCGCAAAAACTGCGGTCCGCCGAAGGGCGACGCCAGCTTGCGCGAGCGATCGATGATCGCCTTGAGCACCTCGGGGTCGTTATTGTTCGACGCCGCGACCGTATCGACAGCCAACGGAGCGACCCTCAAGGTTCGTCCCTCAAGCGGGATGTTGTAAATATCGACGGAGTGATAGTTCTCGACTGTACTCGCCAGCTTATGCAGATAAGCGCTCAACTTCTCGCCGTCGATGCGTCCCACGAAAATCTCCGAGAAGCGCGCCTGGTCTAGCTGCGCCGGAGCGCTTGGCGAATAGTGGATTGCGAATGCGGCCTCGTCCAGATCGCGCTCAAACTGGAATCCGGTAGCCTCGATGAATTGTTGGTACTCGGCGTCGTGGGTCACGGAAGGCAGATTTCCCGCGAGGTTGGCGCGCCGCATCCATTGCAGGTTGACGTAAAAGAATCCGTCGGCGCTCGGCAGGAGGCGGGCTGGCTCGGGAGGGGCGTGCTTGCGCAACTGGACCAGCAAGACGAGTACGGCCGCGACCAGAATCGCGGTCAGAAAGATGGGCAAGCTGCGTCGTTTGCGCATGCGAATGGCTGCCGGCGGGAGTAGCCCCACATAACCACGGCCCGCAGGCGCTCAGGAAACGGCCATGATAGCACCCCTCAGAACCGGCTGGAAGGAATGGCGAGGAAAGGGGTTAGGCGGTTGCACGCGGGTGGCCGTTATGATACTTTATAAAATTGTCCCGGACATCAGGAAGGGATCCGAGGGACGAATTCGTCCGAAGGGGCGATTGTCTCTCTTGCTGGCGTAGCTCAGTTGGTAGAGCATCTGATTTGTAATCAGAGGGTCGGGGGTTCAAATCCCTTCGCCAGCTCCAGTTCCGGAACTCAAAGTATAGGCGCGGTGCGGTAGCGGGCAGATCAAGTTTTTCCAACGGCACTCCATAAGGAATTTTTCCAAGTGTGGTGTTTTTCGCGTTGCGGGTTTCGCGCGCGATTTCTGTTCCACTAATTTGGACAACGTCGGCTGCAACTGACTCCTCCGCGCGCATGCGCCGCCCCGGTGAAGCTTGCCGGAAAATAAAGTAAGGAAGCCGAAGGCTTCGGTGTTCTTGCACAGGTGGGTGAGTGGTTAAAGCCAACAGACTGTAAATCTGTCCCTCCTAGCGAGGTACGAAGGTTCGAATCCTTCCCTGTGCACCATTAACTGTTGTGAACCGCTTGCTAGCTGCGATGATCGCGTATGTCGTCCTCGGTGGATTGGTTTGGACGACGATTACGGATCCGCGGATTCGCCTGGCGACGCTGGCAATTTTGGCGATGTTCGCGGTGAAAACCTGGGTGCGGCGTAAAGAAGTCATGCATCCAGACAAGAATGACGCGGAGTGAGCGCGGTTTTGCGAAGGTCCGACCGCTGAGGTCTGAGGGCCGGGTTTTTGAGCCGATGTAGCTCAGTTGGTAGAGCACTCCCTTGGTAAGGGAGAGGTCACCAGTTCAATCCTGGTCATCGGCTCCAGAAGATTGGGATTATCACGAGGTGGCGTTGTGACAGGCGTGGTCGGTGTGATGACTGGTCCATGGCTGATCGTGAAATGGATTGGCATCGCGGTTTTGCTGTCGTATACAGCGCTGCTTGTGGTCGCGATTCGGCGATTTCGCGACAGGCTGACACGAATGAGATCGTCGTTATCTTGGCCGATTGTGATTGGTAATTTCATCTCGCTGACTCTGCCTTGGCTGTTTATGAAAGCGGAAGTCACGCGAACGTGTTTTGTCGTGGCGCAAGGGTTTTTCATATACGGCATTGTGGTTTTATTAAAGAATTTTGCGCCGAAGGATCAAACAGGTGTTCTGAAAGCTGACGGCTGATAGCTGACAGCGGGGTTTGCAGGGCGGGAGTAACTCAGTGGTAGAGTCACAGCCTTCCAAGCTGTTGGTCGCGGGTTCGATTCCCGTCTCCCGCTCCAGTGACTAGGTCAAGAAATGGCTGTCTTCGAAAAAGCGCTCATCAAGGTCGAGCACGAAAAAGAGTTCGAGGGACTGAAAGGCGCGATTACGCGCGTACTGTCTCCGCAGAAGATGGAGAAGTTCCTCAAGCGGGTCCAGAGTGGCGGCATGCGGATCCGCGATTGGGACGCGGTTCTGGCGAAGAACGTCATCGACCGCGAAGACGAGGTTTTGGCGAAGTCCGGCAACACCGCGCAGAAGTTGTATCAGGCAATCAGCGTTTCGGATCAGGCGCAGATGCGGGAGTTTTATCTCTCGCAGATCGAAGAAGTCGATCCGGCGCTGAGAACGAAATTTCAGAAGTTGTATCAGTATTACTAGAGAGGCACAGCAATTTTATGGCGAAAGAGAAATTTGAGCGTAATAAGCCGCACTGCAACGTAGGGACGATTGGTCACATTGATCACGGGAAGACCACGTTGACGGCGGCGATCACCAAGGTGTTGTCGAAGCACAACCCCAAGATTCAGTTCCGGTCGTTCGATTCGATCGATAACGCTCCGGAAGAGAAGGCGCGCGGAATCACCATCGCGACGGCGCACGTTGAATACGAGACGCCGAACCGGCACTACGCGCACGTCGATTGTCCGGGCCACGCCGACTACATCAAGAACATGATCACGGGCGCGGCGCAGATGGATGGCGCGATCCTCGTCGTCGCTGCGACTGATGGTCCTATGCCGCAGACGCGCGAGCACGTGCTCCTGGCTCGTCAGGTCGGTGTGCCGTACATCGTGGTCGCGTTGAATAAGTGCGATGCAGTCGATGATCCTGAACTGCTTGACCTGGTTGAACTCGAAGTGCGCGAGTTGCTGAAGTCTTATCAATTCCCGGGAGACGATGTGCCGGTGGTTCGTCTGTCGGCACTGGGCGCATTGAACGGCGAAGAGAAGTGGGAAAAGCAGATTGACGCGTTGATGGAAGCGGTCGACAAGAGTGTGCCGCAGCCGGCGCGCGACCTGGATAAGCCCTTCCTGATGCCGATCGAAGACATCTTCTCGATCTCGGGACGCGGCACGGTAGTCACGGGCCGAATCGAGCGCGGCAAGGTGAAAGTTGGCGAAGAAGTCGAAATCGTAGGCTTCCGCGATACGCGCAAGACGGTTGTGACTGGCGTCGAAATGTTCAAAAAGCAGTTGGACGAAGGCATGGCTGGTGACAACGCCGGGTTGCTGTTGCGCGGCATTGCGAAAGAAGATGTCGAGCGCGGCATGGTGCTGGCAAAGACAGGATCGATCACGCCGCACACGAAGTTCAAGGCGGAGGTGTACATCCTGACGAAAGAAGAAGGTGGACGACACACGCCGTTCTTCAAGGGATACCGTCCGCAGTTCTACCTGCGCACGACCGACGTGACGGGAGTGGCGGAGTTGCCGGCGGGCACGGAGATGGTCATGCCCGGTGACAACGTAAGCCTGGTGATCGAGCTGATCACGCCGGTGGCCATGGAAAAAGGATTACGCTTCGCGATTCGTGAAGGCGGCCACACGGTGGGCGCAGGCACGATTGCGGAAATTATTCAGTAACTGCGAGTATTCAGTACCTAGTACCGAGTACCGAGAAAAAAAGCTAAAGGCTGAGAGCTAGGAGCTGTTTCAATGCCCCGAGAAATTATTACGATGCAGTGCGGCGATTGCAAAGAGCGGAACTATTCGACCACAAAGAACCGGAAGACGACCCCGGATCGCGTCGAGCTGAAGAAATTCTGCAAGCGTTGCCGGAAGCATACGCCGCATAAGGAAGTGAAATAATTGTTGATTGTTGAATTTTGATTGTTGAATTTGAAGATCAACAATCGACAATCATCCAATCAACAATAAACACAGGGGCGTAAGCTCAACGGTTAAACTGTCGGTCTCCAAAACCGAACTTGGGGGTTCGAATCCCTCCGCCCCTGCCAGAGTTTTGCGGGAGACAGTAGAGAAGAGCCAGGAGTTGTGATGGCAGTCGAGACGAAGAAAATGGCAAACGCAATTACAGCAGCCGGTGGAAGTTGGGGAGATCGCATCAAGACCTGGCCGGAGCGGATCAAGACGTTTTACAACGACGTCCGCACCGAAATGAAGAAAGTAACTGCGCCCTCTTTCAAGGAAGTACAGGCGACCACCGCCGTGGTGATCGTCACGGTTTTCCTGTTTGGCGTGTACTTTTTCATCATCGACAACATTATCGGGAAGGGCGTCGATTGGTTGTTTCGTACGTTGGGGCATCACTAGATGGCGAAGAAGGAAGTTGAGGTTTCCGAGCACCCTATGCCGGACGAAGAGAAGAACGAATCCGGGACGCCGGGCGATGGAACCCCGGAAGTTCCGCGCAATCCCAACATGAAGTGGTACATCATCCACTCTTACTCGGGATTCGAACGCAAGGTGAAGGAGTCGTTGGAGTCGCGCATCCAGGCCTTCGGCCTGCAGGACAAAATCGGCAAGGTGCTGATTCCCACCGAAGCCGTCACCGAAGTGCGCGGCGGCAAGAAGTATACCGTCGAGCGCATGTTTTATCCCGGCTACGTGCTGGTCGAGATGGACATGGACGACCACGTCTGGCATGTCGTGAAATCGACGCCGCGGGTCACGGGATTTGTCGGTACCGGTCAGCAGCCTACGCCGCTCTCGGAAGAAGAAGTGCAGCACATTGTTTATCGCGTGGGCGAAGCGAAAGACAAGCCCAAGCTCAAGGTCAAGTTCGAGAAGAACGAAACCGTCCGCATCACCGAGGGTCCGTTTGCCAGCTTTACCGGCATCGTCGACGAGGTCAACGAAGACCGCGAAACCCTCAAAGTCATGGTGACGATCTTCGGCCGCTCGACTCCGGTGGAGTTGGAGTTCGGACAGGTAGAGAAGCAGGCATAGTTATGGGGACTTTCAGCGCCAAATTGCGAGTGTGGAATCCGGGCGCTCCCGAGAAGACGGAAGAGATCGTGGCCATGGTTGACACTGGCGCAGCGTTCTCGTGGATCCATCGCGAACGCTTAGAACGACTGGGCGCGCAGCCGTTGCGTCGCATGGGATTTCGTGCGATCGATGGTTCCATCATCGAGCGGGATACCGCCGCGGTTTGGGTTGCGAGCGATGGATTTAGCGGTCCCGACACGGTGGTAATTGCGGAGCGCAGCGATATGGAAGTGATAGGTGCGCATACCATCGAAGGACTGGGCCTTGCTGCGGACCCGGTTCAGAAGAAGTTGATCCCGACCATCGGTTTGGCGCTGAGAGCAACTCGGCGGCGGGAATTTAAGCGAATTCATGTCTGAAGCATTGGCCAGAGGCCAAGGCTAGGAACTAGGAGCTGAGACGTGGCAAAGAAAGCTACAGGTTCGGTAAAGCTACAGATCGCGGCGGGCAAGGCTACGCCGGCGCCTCCGGTTGGCCCGGCACTGGGCCAGGCGCAGATCAACATCATGGAGTTCTGCAAGCAGTTCAACGCGCGCACCAGCGCGAAGGAACTCGAAGGACTCATTATTCCGGTGGTGATCACGGTCTACAACGACCGCTCGTTCACCTTTATCACCAAGACGCCTCCGGCCTCGATTCTGCTGAAGCGCGCCGCCGGCGTCGCCAAGGGATCGGGCTCGCCGAACAAAGATAAAGTCGGCAAAGTCACGTTGAAGCAGGTGGAAGACATCGCAAAGCAGAAAATGCCGGACTTGAACGCAGCTTCGGTGGACGCCGCCATGAAGAGCGTTCGCGGTACGGCGCGGTCGATGGGAATCGAAGTAGTTGGGTAATTTGGTAATGCTCAAATTTGGTAATCGGAACTCCAAGTGCGCGATCGTTTAAATTGCCAAATTACCGCGATTACAGAATGACCAAATTGAGTTTAGTCACTAACACTACGGCTCATCGAAACAACGATGAGCGGTGGGAGACGAGGAAGCAAATGAGAAAAGCAGGAAAGAACATCACCAAGGCGCGCGCAGCAGTCGAGCAGCGTCCGTATCTTCTGCAGGACGCTGTTCCGCTCCTGCAGAAAGTCAAATACGCCAAATTTGACGAGACCGTTGAAGTCACGATGCGTCTCGGCGTCGATCCCAAGCACGCCGACCAGATGGTGCGCGGCACGGTCGTTCTGCCGCACGGTCTGGGCAAGTCGAAAAAGGTCCTGGTCATCGCTACCGGCGAGAAAGTGAGCGAAGCCGAAGCCGCGGGCGCCGACTTCGTCGGCGGCGAAGACATGGTCGAGAAGATCAGTAAGGAAAACTGGACCGATTTCGACGCGCTGATCGCCACGCCCGACTGATGAAGTCCGTGGGACGTCTGGGTAAAGTTCTCGGCCCCAAAGGCCTGATGCCGAATCCGAAGACCGGCACCGTGACCTTCGACGTGGCAAGGCCGTGCAGGAAGTGAAGGCCGGCAAAGTGGAATTCCGCACCGACAAGACGGCGCTGGTGCACGTTCCGGTGGGAAAGATTTCGTTCTCGCCCGACAAGCTGATCGATAACGCGACCAGTGTGATCACCAGCGTGATCAAGGCCAAGCCGTCGGTTGCCAAGGGCAAGTACATCAAGGGCTGCTACCTCAGTTCGACGATGGGCCCGGGCATCGCGCTGGATACGACCGCGGTCGAAGCTGCGGCGAAGGCTATAGATTTTTGTAGCGCGGCGCTCCGTCCGCGCATGCGGGCGAGAGTGCCTGTCGCCACACGGCAAGATTCGAAAGGGATTGAATCATGGCTGTCAGCAGAGCAAAGAAAACTGAGCAAGTCGAGAACTGAGCGGCGAGCTGAAGAAGTTTCCAGCGTGATCGTGACCACCTACAGCAAGCTGACCGTGGCGCAGGACTTCGAGCTACGCAAGACGCTCCGCAGTTCCGGCGCGAAATATCGCGTGGTCAAGAACACTCTGGCGGAGCGCGCCTGCCAAGGGCACCAAGGTCGAAGAGGCTTTGAAGAATCTCTCGGGCGTCACCTCGATTGCTTACACCGAAGGCGATCCGGTCGCTTTGGCGAAGGCGCTTTCGAAGTACGCCAAGGACAATCCGGAATTCACCTTCAAGGCGGGGGTGGTCGAAGGCCGCGTGATCTCGATCAAAGAGATCCAGGCGCTGGCCACCATGCCGTCGAAGGAAGAGATTTACTCCAAGCTGCTGTTCCTGATCAATGCTCCGGCGCAGCGACTGGTCACGGTGATGAACGCTGTCGGAAGAAACCTGGCTGTGGTCATCGATCAGGGCGTGGAGAAGAAGAAGTTCAAGGAAGCGTAGTACGGCACGGCGTTACCGGCAGAGGTCGCTGTAATCGCGGCAAGCAAGTTTCGGGCGGCGAAAGCCGTCCGAAAGGATTTAGTTGTTCCATGCCGTCAGGGGTTGCGCGGCTGAATCTCTGCGTTGTCTGGCGCGGAGATGGAGGGCCTGGTCGCACTGGAAACTCTGGCCAAGGGATAGCGAGATCAACAATTCGATAATATTGAAATTGGAGAACTAACATGGCGGATCTGCAGCAGTTGGAAGATTCAATCGTAGGCCTGTCGTTGCTCGACGCGGCGGCTCTGGTGAAGCGTCTTGAAGAGAAGCTCGGCGTTTCGGCCGCAGCGGCGGCACCGGTGATGGTGTGCCGGTGGCGGAGGCGGCAGCGGCAGCGGCTCCGGCGGAAGAGAAGACCGAGTTCACCGTCGTGCTCAAGGAAGTGGGCGCGAACAAGATCAACGTGATCAAGGCTGTCCGCGAAGTCACCAGCCTGGGCTTGAAAGAAGCCAAGGACCTGGTCGATGGCGCACCCAAGGCGATCAAAGAAGGCGTCTCGAAGGAAGAAGCCGAGACCATCAAGAAGAAGTTCACCGAAGCCGGCGCAACCGTAGAAGTGAAGTAGTTTCAGCAGGATGCGGGGCTGGATGAGTGTCCAGCCCCGCTTGCTCGGACCATTTCGGTGCAAGTCCGGCTGATTGCGACACGATCTTATGTGGTGAATCTTTCGGGAGGGTGTTATCATCTATATAAACACCGCTTCCTGACTTCACTCGAGGTGACGGGCGATCCCTGCACTTTAGTCGACCTGAGGGAAGCTGGAGTGATCGCTGGCACGGGTTGGCAACTGTTCCGCGGGCAGCGGGACGGAAACAGGCCTTAGAGACTGGCGCGGAAACATACATTTCAACAGAGGCTGCGCGCTCGATTTGGCGCCTGCGGGGAGTTATGTCCCTACGGGCGCGTACGTATTTTCCGGGTTTTTCCAGGTTCTTATTTCCCGCGGCGCGGCTGACGCGCCACCACATTCCGCGGTTTCTCGCAGCCAACGGTTGCGCTTGCAAGTATTGGAGTTCTTGAATGCCGATGAATAACAACAGCATCTTCCGTAAACGCTTTGATTTTTCCAAAATTCCAGCCACCATCCAGATCCCGAACCTGATCGAGGTGCAGAAGCGCTCCTACGAGCGGTTCCTGCAAATGGATCGCCTGCCCAGCGAGCGCGATGACGCCGGGCTTCAGGCCGTTTTCCAGTCGGTATTTCCGATCACCGATTTCCGCAACGTATCACAACTTGAGTTTGTGGATTACGCCATTGGTAACTGGGAGTGCAAGTGTGGTCACCTCAAAGGTCTCCATCACCTGCGCACCACTTGTAAAAATTGCGGATCCACCGTCATCACCGACCCGTTTCATCCTGGCGATGTGCTTTGCCAGAAGTGCGGCACCTACAACGCGAACACTCCTGATTTCTGCAACAAGTGCGGCGACCCGGTCGGCCTGCAACTGAAGTATGACGTGAGCGAGTGCGAAGAGCGCGGCATGACGTACTCCGCCCCGCTCAAAGTCACCATGCGTCTCACCATCTTCGAAAAAGATGCGGAGACCGGCAACCGCTCCATTCGCGACATCAAGGAGCAGGAAGTCTTCTTCGGCGATGTTCCCCTGATGACGCAGAACGGCACGTTCATCATCAACGGCACCGAGCGCGTGATCGTCAGCCAGTTGCACCGTTCGCCGGGCGTGTTCTTTGAGACCGCGAACAACCGCACCTACTTCCTCGGCAAGATCATTCCTTACCGCGGATCGTGGGTTGAGTTCGAGTACGACCAGAAGAACGTGCTGTATGTGCGTATCGACCGCAAGCGCAAGTTCCTGGGAACGATCTTCCTGCGCGCCCTGGGCCTGCGTTCCGGCGAAGACATTCTGCGCACGTTCTACACCGTTGATCGCTTGGCGATCCGCGACAAGAAGCTTTACTGGACGCTCGATCCGACCAGCGAGAAGGCCACGAACCTGCTGGGCATGAAGCTGGCGCACAGCGTCAAGAACAAAGTCGGGCGAAGAAATCGCGCACTCCGGACGCAAGATCAACGCCGCGACCCTGAAGGAAATTCAGAAGGCGAAGATCAGCGAGATCGAAGTCGACATCACCGATCTCGAAGGCGCGTGGGTGGCGGGCGACGTTGTCGACACCACCACCGGCGAAGTCCTGCTCGAAGCCAACTCGGAACTCACGGCTGACAAGTTGTCGAAGATTCTCGACGCCGCGGCGTGGTCGAACTGAACGTGTTCTTCCCGGAGCGCGACGATGTGGGCACGGTCATCAGCCAGACCCTGAAGCGCGACTCTGTCAAGACTCCGCAGGAAGCGTTGATCGAGATCTACCGCAAGCTGCGTCCCGGCGATCCGCCGACGCTCGACACGGCGACGGCGCTGTTCCACGGCATGTTCTTCGACCCGCGCAAGTACGACTTCTCGCGCGTGGGCCGTTTGAAGTTCAACATCAAGCTGTTCGAGAACCAGGATGCCACCAGGCTCGATAACCGCACGCTCGAGCCGGAAGATTTCTACGGGACCATCCGTTACCTGCTCAAGCTGCGCAAGAACATCGGCTCGGTCGATGACATCGATCACCTCGGCAACCGCCGCGTTCGCGCGGTAGGCGAGTTGCTCGAAAACCAGTTCCGCATCGGACTGGTCCGCATGGAACGCGCCATCAAGGAAAAGATGAGCGTGTACCAGGAAATGTCGACGGCCATGCCGCACGACCTGGTGAACGCCAAGCCGGTGATGGCAGCGATCCGCGAGTTCTTCGGTTCGTCGCAGCTGTCGCAGTTCATGGATCAGACCAACCCGCTGTCGGAGATCACGCACAAGCGGCGTCTCTCGGCTCTTGGGCCGGGCGGTTTGTCGCGAGAACGCGCGGGATTCGAAGTCCGCGACGTTCACCCGACGCACTACGGACGTATCTGCCCGATTGAAACGCCGGAAGGTCCGAACATCGGTCTGATCTCGTCGCTGAGCTGTTATGCGCGCATTAACGACTACGGCTTCATCGAGTCGCCTTACCGCCGCGTCAAAAACGGCCGCGTGCTCGACTACGTCAGCATCGTGAATGCGGGCGACGCCGACTTCAAAGTCGGAGACCACATTGAGAAGCATGAGATCGAGAAGATTAATGCGGATCTGAAGGAGCGTCGCAAGCGTGCGGCGGAAGTCGAGCCGTACTCGTTCTATCTGTCGGCCTGGGAAGAAGACCGGCACATGATCGCTCAGGCGAACGTGGAGTTGGATGACAAGGGCAAAGTAGTCGCCGAGCTGGTCAACGCCCGGAAGGCTGGCAACTTCGTTCTGGTCAACCGCGACGAGGTTGACTACATCGACGTCAGCCCGAAACAGTTGGTATCGGTGGCCGCTTCGCTCGTGCCCTTCCTGGAGCACGACGACGCCAACCGAGCGCTGATGGGCGCGAACATGCAACGCCAGTCCGTGCCTCTGCTGCGAGCGGAAGCTCCCATCGTGGGTACGGGAATGGAAGGTGTCACGGCTCGTGACTCCGGCGCGGTCATTCTGGCCAAGCGTAACGGGATCATCGATTCGGTCGACTCCGAGCGCATCATCGTGCGCGTCGAAGGCGAGCACCATCCCGGACAGCTCTCCCGTGAAGTGGGTAGCGACATTTACCAGCTCACGAAGTTCAAGCGTTCGAACCAGAACACCTGCATCAATCAGAAGCCGACGGTCAAGAAAAACCAGCGAGTTCTGAAAGGACAGGTGATTGCCGACGGTCCTTGCACGGATCACGGCGAATTGGCTCTGGGACGCAACGTGCTCGTGGCCTTCATGCCCTGGCGCGGTTACAACTTCGAAGACGCGATCCTGGTCTCGGAAAAGCTGGTGAAAGAGGACTACTACACCTCGGTCCACATCGAGGAGTTCGAAATCGAGGCTCGCGACACCAAGCTGGGCCCGGAAGAAGTCACGCGCGACATCCCGAACGTCAGCGAATCGATGCTGCGCAATCTGGATGAAGCGGGCGTAATCCGTATCGGCGCAACTATCAAGCAGGGCGACATTCTGGTAGGTAAAGTTACGCCGAAGGGCGAGACCCAGCTCACGCCGGAAGAGAAGTTGCTGCGCGCGATCTTCGGTGAAAAAGCCGGCGACGTGCGTGACGCTTCGCTCTACTGTCCTCCGGGTATCGAGGGTGTCATCGTTGATGTCAAAATCTTCTCCCGCAAGGGACAGGAGAAAGACGAGCGCGCCAAGTCCATCGAAGGAGCGCAGATCGCCAAGTTGGAAAAGAACCTTTCGGATGAAATCCGGATTCTCACCGACGAGCGCCTAAAGCGCCTGGAGAACATCCTGGGCGGCAAGGAAGTGCAGGCCGATCTGCACGACGAGCGCACCAACAAGCGTTTACTGACCAAGGGCAACATCCTCGACCGCGACACGATCGAGCGCATTTCCACGCGGAACCTGAAGCGTATCAAGTACAACGACAAGGATCCGCGGGTGAATGAGCAGATCGACGAGATCGAAGAGATGACCTCGCGTCAGATCGACGTGCTCAAGAAGATCGTCAACGAGAAGAAAGACAAGCTGACCAAGGGCGACGAACTGCCGCCGGGCGTGATTAAGCTGGTCAAGGTCTACATCGCGATGAAGCGCAAGCTCAGCGTGGGTGACAAGATGGCCGGCCGTCACGGGAACAAGGGCGTCATTGCCCGCATTCTGCCGGAAGAGGATATGCCGTACCTCGAGGACGGCACGCCGATGGAAATCGTTCTCAACCCCTTAGGTGTTCCTTCCCGTATGAACGTGGGACAGATTCTGGAAACCCACCTCGGATGGGCGGGACACAAGATGGGCGAGAAGGTGACCAAGCTGCTGGCGGAGAACTCGAAGGAAGAAGTGGTCCGTCGGGAACTTAAGGCGTTGTTCAAAGACAGCGCGCTGGCCGACACCATCGCCGAATTGAGTGACGAAGAAATCGATGCCGGTAGCGCGAAAGCCTGACCCGCGGCGTCTTCATGGGTTCGCCCGTGTTCGACGGCGCGCGCGAAGGCGAGATCAAAGCCCTGCTCGGCGCAGTCGGGCCTGCCGACCTCGGGCAAGACGTATCTGCACGACGGCATGACCGGAGACAAGTTCGAACAGCCGGTCACCGTGGGTTACATCTACATGCTGAAACTGTCGCACCTGGTCGACGACAAGATCCACGCGCGTTCGATCGGTCCGTACTCGCTGATCACCCAGCAACCGTTGGGTGGAAAGGCGCAGTTCGGCGGCCAGCGCTTCGGAGAAATGGAAGTCTGGGCTCTGGAAGCGTATGGCGCGGCGTTCATCCTGCAGGAACTGCTGACGGCGAAGTCCGACGACGTATACGGCCGTACCAAGATTTACGAGGCCATCGTCAAAGGCGAAGCCGCCATGGAACCCGGTGTACCCGAGTCGTTCAACGTATTGATTCGCGAGTTGCAGTCGCTCTGCCTCGACGTCGAGTTGATCAAGGCCGGAGAGAAGAAGCCGGTCATGGCAACGGCTGCAGCGGATTAACACCAGTTCTCAGTACCCGGTACCTAAGTACCCAGGGAAGACTGGATGGGTACCGGGGAAACAAGATTAGGAATTACGGCGAGTTTTAGAGGAACGTTCCGCGAAGCACAGAGCTCTCGGGCTTCGCGGAACATACACAAGTGGTACTGGGTACTGGCAACCAGGTACTGGGTACTGCAGCGAGAGCAGGAAGTGGAGGAACACCTTGTATCGTTCGAGCCCCTTTGACATGGCGAACCCGATTGCCGATTTCGATGCGATTCGCATCAGCCTGGCATCTCCGGAAAAAATCCGGAGTTGGTCGCATGGTGAAGTCACCAAGCCCGAAACCATCAACTACCGAACTTTTAAACCGGAGCGGGACGGCCTGTTCTGTGCCCGCATTTTTGGTCCTGTAACCGATTGGGAATGCCTGTGCGGTAAGTACAAGCGGATGAAGCACCGCGGAGTGATCTGCGACAAATGCGGTGTCGAAGTCACGCTCTCGAAAGTCCGCCGCGAACGCCTCGGCCACATCGAGCTGGCGTCGCCCTGTTCGCACGTCTGGTTCTTTAAAGGATTGCCCAGCCGTATCGGGCACCTTCTGGACATCTCGCTGCGCGACCTTGAGTCCGTGCTCTACTTCGAAGCCTACGTCACGGTTGAACCTGGCGAGGCTCCGGTAAAAGATCGCGAAGTCATCAAGGACGAGGCGAAGTTCCGCGAACTCGATCAGCAGTACCGTCCTACGGGCTTCAAAGCCATGATGGGCGCGGAAGCCATCAAGGAACTTCTCAAGCGGGTAGAGATCGAAACGCTCTCTACTGAACTGCGCGAGAAGATGAAGAACGAGAGCTCGCTGCAAAAGCGGCTCAAGTACGCCAAGCGTCTCAAAGTAGTCGAAGCATTCCGCAAGAGCGGCAACAAGCCGAACTGGATGATCCTTGACGTGATCCCGGTGATTCCGCCGGAGCTGCGTCCCTTGGTTCCTCTCGACGGCGGCCGCTTTGCTACGTCTGATTTGAACGATCTCTATCGCCGCGTGATCAACCGTAACAACCGGTTGAAGAAGCTGATGGATCTGCACGCGCCGGAAGTGATTGTGCGTAACGAAAAACGCATGTTGCAGGAAGCGGTCGATGCCCTGTTCGATAACGGACGTCGTGGCCGCGTACTGCGTGGCGCGAACAACCGTCCGCTGAAGTCGCTCTCCGATACCTTGAAGGGCAAGCAGGGACGCTTCCGCCAGAACCTGCTCGGCAAGCGCGTCGACTACTCGGGACGTTCCGTCATCGTGGTCGGTCCCGAACTCAAACTGCACCAGTGCGGGCTTCCCAAGAAGATGGCCCTCGAACTGTTCAAGCCGTTCATCTATCACCGGCTCGAGCAGACGGGACACTGCACCACTATCAAGCAAGCCAAGGAAATGGTGGAACAGCAGGAGCCGATCGTTTGGGACATCCTGGAAGAGGTCATCAAAGACCATCCGGTGCTCTTGAACCGCGCCCCTACTCTTCACCGCCTCGGCATCCAGGCATTCGAGCCGGTGTTGGTGGAAGGCAAGGCCATCAAGATCCACCCGCTGGTTTGCACGGCGTTCAACGCCGACTTCGACGGCGACCAGATGGCGGTCCACATTCCGCTGTCTCCGGAAGCCCAGGTCGAGGCCAGCGTGCTGATGTTGTCATCGCACAACATTCTGTCGCCGGCCTCAGGTCAGCCGATCACCGTTCCTACGCAGGACATGGTGCTTGGTCTCTACTATCTGACCAAAGCGAAGCCGGGTGCCAAGGGTGAGGGACGCGCTTTCGCCAACATTGACGAAGTGCTGCTCGCGCTCGATGCCGGTGAAGTGGAAACATTGTCTCCGATCCGTCTGCGCTACTCGGGTGAAGTGATCGACCTGACCACCGCGTACGACGATCAGGACATCACTCACACCGAACCGGTGCAGTTGGAACGCGGCTTCCTGAACACCACAGTGGGACGCGCCATCCTGAACGATCATCTGCCCAAGGGCAGCGAAGCACGCATGCCTTTCATCAACGGCTTGCTCAAGAAGAAGGGTATCGGACAGCTGGTGAGCTACTGCTACCTGCGCTTCGGGCTTGAGACCACGGTCAAGATGCTTGACGAAGTGAAGGAGCTCGGCTTCCGTTTCGCAACTCGGGCGGGCCTGTCGATCGGTATCGACGACATGGTCATCCCCGATAGCAAGAAGGGTCTGGTTCGCGACGCCGACAAGCAGGTGGTCAACGTTCAGCAGCAATATCTGGACGGCGCCATCACTAACGGTGAACGCTACAACAAGGTGGTTGAAATCTGGTCGGCGATTACCGAAAAGGTCGCAGACGAGATGTTCGGCCAGATGCAGCGGCGCGATAAAGAAGGCGAGATCAATCCGATTTACGTCATGGCCGACTCCGGCGCTCGCGGATCGAAACAGCAGATTCGTCAGCTCTCCGGTATGCGTGGATTGATGGCCAAGCCGTCAGGCGAAATCATCGAAAGTCCCATCACGGCGAACTTCCGTGAAGGACTGACGGTGCTCGAATACTTCATCTCGACGCACGGCGCTCGTAAGGGTTTGGCGGATACGGCGCTCAAGACGGCCGATTCCGGCTACCTCACCCGCCGCCTGGTCGACGTGGCGCAGGACGTAATCATCAGCGAATACGACTGCGGCACAGTCGATGGCATTTACGTTTCGGGTATCGTCGAAGCCGGCGAGATCATCGAACCGCTGCGCGACCGCATTGTGGGCCGCGTATCGCTCGAGAAGATCAAAGACTACGACGGAAACGTGGTGGTCGACATCAACCAGGAAATCACCGAAGAGCTTGCGGGATCGATTCAGGCTGCCGGTATCGAGAGGGTGAAAATCCGCTCAGTACTGACTTGCGAATCGAAACGCGGCGTTTGCGTGATGTGCTACGGCCGCAACCTGGCTTCGGGACGCCTCGTCGAACTCGGCGAAGCGACCGGTGTCATCGCGGCGCAGTCCATCGGCGAACCTGGAACGCAGCTCACCATGCGTACCTTCCACATCGGCGGCACGGCTTCTCGAGTATCCGAGCAGTCGCGTCTTGATGCCAAGAACAATGGCGCGGTGCGATTCGTAGGCCTGCAGACGGTCAAGGCGAAGTCGGGTGACTTGGTGGTCATGAACCGCCAGGGCTCGATTGCTGTGGTTGACGACAAGGGCCGCGAGCGCGAGCGCTACGCGGTGGTGTACGGCGCGAAGTTGAAGGTGAACGATGGTGATCAGGTTACGCTCGGCCAAGTGATGGTCGAATGGGATCCGTACACCTTCGCGATCCTGACGGAAATCGGCGGCGCAGTGCAGTTTAAGGACTTGCAGGAAGGAGTCACGCTGCACGAAGAAGTCGACGAAGTGACCGGATTGTCGCGTCACGTCGTGGCTGATTCGCCGGATGAGAAGCGCCAGCCCGCGATCGTGATCAAGGGCGGCAAGGCCAACAAGCGTTACTTGATGCCCTCGCGTGCTCACCTCATGGTGCAGGACGGAGACTCGGTGTTCCCGGGCGATGTGCTCGCCAAGATCCCGCGCGAAACCACCAAGACGAAAGACATCACCGGTGGTCTGCCGCGCGTGGTCGAGCTGTTCGAAGCCCGTAAGCCTCATGAAACCGCGGTTATCAGCGAAATCGATGGCACGGTCAAGTTCGGCGAGGTTTCGAAAGGTCAGCGCAAGCTCTACGTTCAGGCCGACAACGGCACGGAGAAGGAATACTCGGTGCCTCGTGGCGTTCACATCAACGTGCAGGAAGGCGAGCGCGTCAAGGCGGGCGAACCGCTCATGGACGGGCCGCTCAACCCGCACGACATTCTCGCCGTCCTCGGCGAGAAGGAGCTGCAGTCTTACCTGGTGAACGAAATCCAGGAAGTCTACCGGCTTCAGGGTGTGAACATCAGCGACAAGCACATCGAGGTCATCGTTCGTCAGATGATGCGGTGGCGCAAGGTCGAAGATGTGGGCGACACCCAGTTCCTGTTGGAACAGCAGGTGGACAAGTTCCGGTTCGCCGAAGAGAACGAGCGGGTGATCAAGGAAGGTGGACGTCCGGCAACTGGACGGCCGCTGCTCCTCGGCATCACTAAGGCTTCGCTCTCGACGGACTCGTTCATCTCCGCCGCGTCGTTCCAGGAGACCACGCGTGTGCTGACCGAAGCTTCTATCCAGGGAGCGGTCGATCACCTGCGCGGTCTGAAGGAAAACGTCATCGTGGGACGGTTGATCCCGGCCGGCACTGGCATGGAGTATTACCGCAACGTCCGCCTCTCGCCAGAGATGGAAGAGGCCGCTGCGAAGGTACAGGAAGAGGTTTCGGCGGCGTACGAGGAGGCCGAGCGCGCGCTCGAGCTGATGCGTCACGAAGGCGAGACCGAAGAACTGACCGCGGAGTAATCGCGGAAACTTGGAGAGGGGCGGCGCAATCCGCCCCTTTTCTTTCCTGATCCCCCATGCATGCTAACCCCAAGTACTTGCAGGATAAGGGTCGCGCACCCATTTCGGAGTTGCGTCCTCGCAGCGCGCCCAATACTCTTGCAGAAGAAATGGTCCGCTTCCTGCGCCTGTTGCGGCTCGCGTTCTGGCGTGCTTTCCAGCACGACGCTTTCGCTATCGCCAAAGCTTCCGCCTACTCGTCCATTCTGACGTTCTTCCCCTTCCTCCTGGTTCTCGGCTCTGTCTTGGCTGCTTCGCGCAAGGGTGAAGCCTACCTCCGCGAAGTTTCGTACGCGTTGGGACGGATTCTTCCCGCAGGCAGTGCTACTGCCATCGCCTATCTAAAAGGGACGACGAACCGTCCTGTTAGCCTGCTTGTCACAACATCATTGCTGACCCTGTGGACCGCCTCCGGAGTCATGGTTTCGTGGATGGAAGGCTTCCGGCGTTGCTACCAGCTTCCTAAGATCTGGGGATTGCTCAAAGAGCGGCTGATCGCCTTCTCGCTGGTGATTCTGGCGGGAATCCCGCTCACCTTCTCCACGATTCTGGTCGCCTTCGGTAGCCGCATTGAGACGCGAATTCTCTTCCATCTGAATCACGAGTTCGGCTTCTACATCTTGCTGATGTGGACCGCGCTTCGATGGCTGATCGCCACGCTCACCAGCATTGCCGTGATTGCGCTGATCTACCACAACGCCGTGCCCCGCACGCAGCCCTGGCACAGCGTGCTTCCAGGATCGGTTTTGGCAACCGCGCTCTGGTTCGCCTCCACAGCCTTGTTTAGCTGGTACCTGCAGCGCTACGCCGACTACAGCCTCATCTACGGCTCGCTCGGGGTCAGCATCGCTCTGCTGGTGTGGATGTATATGATTTCTCTCGTGGTGCTGGTGGGGGCCGAGTTCAACGCCATGCTCTTCCCAAGGGCCATGCTGGGTAAGGAACTCAAGGCCCTGGGCGAATCGAAGTCAGTCAATACTGCTCAAGCGAAATAGGCGATTTCTACTGGGGATCCATTGAAAGACAGCAAGCTGAATCTGGTAACGGGAGAATACTCCGCAGAGCGTTCGTCAGCGGGGGCTGCCGCCTCGCCCGCACAGCGTCGTGCCAAAATCATCTGCACCATCGGCCCGTCCTGCAGCACAGAGTCCATCATGCGCGACCTGATGCGCACGGGAATGGATGTGGCCCGCCTCAACTTTTCTCACGGATCGCATCGCGATCACGCGGCTAACATTCAACGCTTGCGCCGCGCTGCCGCGAAAGAGGGCCTCACCATCTGCATTCTTCAGGATTTGCAGGGACCGAAGATTCGTACCGGACGGCTGAAGAATCACCAACTGGTCATGCTGCAGACGGGTGCGCATGTCATCATCACTCCTCGCGATGTTCCGGGAACGGCAGAGCTGATTTCGACTACCTTCCAGGATCTCGCTCGCGAAGTGCAGGCCGGTACAAGCATTCTGCTTTCCGACGGGCTGATTGAACTACGGGTGGCGCAGATTCGCGGGACGGACGTCGAGTGCGAAGTGGTCAACGGCGGAATTCTGGGGGAACACAAGGGGATCAATCTTCCGGGAGTCGCTCTAACTATCCCCGCGTTGACCGAGAAAGACCGCAAAGACCTGGAATTCGGCCTAAAGCTTGGCGTGGATATGATCGCCATTTCCTTCGTGCGCTCGGCGGCCGACGTCCTGATGGTCAAGCAGATTGTGGCCGATCATCGCTCGGATGTTCCCATCATCGCGAAGCTGGAAAAGCCGCAGGCCATCGAGCACTTGGAAGAGATCTTCGGAGCGGCCGACGGCGTGATGGTGGCACGCGGCGATCTGGGCGTGGAACTTCCGCCCGAACGTGTGCCGGTTATCCAGAAACACGTCATTCGCCGCGCGGCCGACTGGCGCAAGCCGGTGATTACCGCGACGCAGATGCTCGAGTCAATGATCGAAAATCCCCGCCCCACCCGGGCCGAGGCCAGTGATGTGGCTAACGCGGTTTTCGATGGCACCGACGCGGTCATGCTTTCTGGAGAAACTGCGAGCGGAAAGTATCCGCGAGAAGCTGTGGCGATGATGTCGAAGATTGTGATCGAAGCCGAGAGCAAGATGGCGGAATTTACGCTGCCTCGGCGTCGTCGCGACCACCGCGCGCTCTCAGTCGCGGAAGCTATTTGCGAATCGGTCGCGCACGCCGCTGACGATCTCCACATGGCCGCCATAGCGATTTTCACTGAGTCGGGGAATACGGCACGCTTGATTTCCAAATATCGTCCGAAAACGCAGATTTACGCCTTCACCCACATGGAGGCAGTACGGAATCGCGTGAACCTGCTTTGGGGAGTGCACCCTGTTCCCACGCAGCAGGCTCGATCCGCGGAGGATATGGTGGTTACCGCGGAGCGCGAACTGCTGCAAACTGGAAAAGTAAGTGTTGGCGATGTGGTTGGCGTGGTAGCGGGCACGCAGATGGCCTCGGGCTCGACAAATTTCATGCGATTGCATACCGTAACCGCAGAAGATGTAGAACTGGTGTCACGCAAGCGTCCGCGTAAAGCTCGTGGTTGATATCGATATGTCGCAAGAAATTTTGTCAGTGGCAATTTTCGATCCTCTCCCCGGCAAGGAAGAGGCTGCTTTGGAAACAATGCGCAGCCTGCGCGCCGCGCTTTCGAACGGTGGATACAGTCGCGACCGCATCTATCGTGACGGCAACAAGCAATACGTCGTAGTGCGCTATTGGAAGTCAGAAGAGGCGCGACGGGCCGCGCTGGAAGATCCCGAGGTGTTGCGCGCTCTCGCAAAGCTCGCGCAAGAGATCGAGATCGTAAAGATTCACGAGCGGCTGGACGAAGTAGATCTGGGATAAGGGGCGAAATACATTTCGAATTCAGGCTTAGCGATGTCAAACATCGAGCAATTCGCCGTTACATCCGTCGATCCCCCGGTTCGCGGATTCCTGCATCGTCCCTTAAAGAGCAACGACCAAGGCTTGGCATTCACCCACGGCGCCGGCGGTAACTCGAAATCGTCTCTGCTGATCGCTCTCGCAGAAGCCTTTGCTGGCGCGGGTTTCACGGTGTTGCGCTGCGATTTGCCGTTTCGCCAGAGCCGCAGTTTCGGTCCGCCTCGTCCCAGCGATTCAGAGCGCGATCGGCAAGGACTCAAGAACGTTGTTGCCGAAATCCGCAAGCTTGTTTCGGGCCGGGTCGTTCTCGGGGGACAATCCTACGGCGGTCGCCAGGCAACCATGCTCTGCGCCGCGGAGCCAAAGTTGGCTGACGGAATACTTCTGACTTCCTACCCGCTGCATCCGCCGGGGAAGCCGGCGCAACTTCGCGTTCAGCATTTTCCAGATCTAAAAGTCCCCACCCTGTTTATCGAAGGCACGCGCGATCCCTTCGGAACGATCGAAGAAATCGAAAAAGCTCTGAAGCTGATTCCCGCAAAGACGAAGTTAGTTCCGGTGGAAGGGGTCGGTCACGATCTGGGATTCAGCGGGAAGAAAAGATCACAAGATCTCCCAGCGAAGGTCTTGGAAGAGTTCTTAACTTTTTTCCAGTAACAATCAAATCCCCACCCAAACGTCGCAATAAAGATGGAGCACCTCAAGCTTTTTCCGATTTAGACCTTGTTTTTCAAATCGACAATCGTAAATCGGCAATCTAGTTGACCCATCCCGACTTCGAACCCCCGTTCTTCTTGTCGTCATCGGGAGGTACGTAATTTCCCTGTTCATCGAAGTTCACAGTGCGGTTGTGTTTGCGCATGTAGACTTCGAACTTGCGGGCAGCCCGGCGACGCTTCCAGCGATAGTAAGAATTCCGCACTCCAAAGTAGCGTTCGCTAGCATCAAGCACCAGGCCGCGTTTCGGGACAAACTTCACATAAAGAAATCCAAATAGCAATCCGCCTAGGTGGGCGGAATAAGCCACGGCTGATCCGCGCCCAGAAGAGGCGCTGATGGCCTCAATCAGCGTGATGAACGCGATTCCGGCGACGAAATATTTCGCCTTGATACTGAACGGTATGGGGAACAGCATGACCTCGCGCTCACCGTAAATCATGCCGAACGCCATCAGAATGCCGAACACGCCTCCCGAGGCGCCGATCGTCGGAATGGTGGGCGAGACGCCTCCTACACCCGTGTACGAAACGGCGATGGTGGTGAGCGCCGCGCCAATCACGCAGAAGAAGTAGAACTCCAAAAAGCGTTTGGTGCGCCAATCCTGTTCGAATTGCGATCCGAACATCCACAATCCCAGCATATTGAACAGCAGGTGCAGAATGCCCTGGTGCAGGAACGAATAAGTGACGAGCTGCCAGATCCATCCCCGCACGACCAGGTAAGGAGTGAGTGCGAAGATGGCGCGGAAAGCCGCAAAGATATCCTCATTCAGCGCGCCCATCAGAGTCGTGAGCAGCAAGACTCCGGCATTGATGATGACGAGCCACTTCACCGCCTTGGTGAAGGGAGGAAAACTCAGCGAGAGAGTGCGTCCGCGATCCATGAAGAATCAGTCGTCAGTCGTCGGTGTTCAGTCGTCAGCGAAAACCGACCGGGAGGCAATTCACAGTTTATCAGCTTCCGGGTCAGCGTTCTGGAACTGGCACAACTGGCGGGCTGCGGTGACCATCTTTATCGACCGCTCGCACTGCGAAAATCACGTTGTCTTTCGATTGCGGCAGGGTGGCTTTGGTTACGTTTCCAACGTCTTGCCGATGATTCCATTCGGCGTCAGTGGTGGCTCTCCAGACGACTTCGTAGCTGGTGGCCAGAGGCGAAGCTTCCCACGTCAGCGTCGTGTCGTTTTGAAGCTCTTTAGTGAGGATGCGAACGTTGCCAGGAGGACCCGGCGCGGCGGCTAGTGAGCCGAGGGTGGCAGCGTTGAGGCGAGCGACGCTCGCTACGTAATCGAAATTCACGAATTTCGGCAGGTCTCCGAATTCGACCCCGTTCTCGGTGCGAATGTTCTGGTGCTGATGGTTGAAGTCCTCGCGAAATTCCGTGAAACGTACGGCAGCGTACCCTTGCTGATTGAAAGAGTAGTGATCCCCACCGCGCAAGTAACGATCGAGGCGGAAGACGAGCATCGGCCTGACCCCGGGATTGTAGGTTCGATCGACCTGGGTCACATAGCGGGCGATCTGGCGGGAGACGGAATCACTTTCGCCTCCCAGCCCACGGATCATCTTCAATTCCTTATCGTCGGCAGCGGCCGGAACGCCTTCGGAGAAGACACGCACGACGCCGGCGTCCTGCCCTTCGCCGCGATCGCCACCCACGATGTCGTTATTCAGCACGGCTTCGATGTTCCATCCCTGCTGTTTCGCCATCTGGGCGAAATGTTTGCTGCCGTTCAGCCCCTGTTCTTCGCCGGCGACGGTGAGAAAAATAATAGTGCCAGGGAATTTCAATTTGCTCAGCACGCGCGCGCACTCAAGACTCACAGCCGTGCCGCTGCCATCATCGTTCGCTCCCGGAGCGGCATCTGTCACATTGAAGTTGTCGCTGTTACGCGAATCATAATGTCCCGTGACCAGCACGATGCGCTTTGCGGATTCCGGATCAGTACCCTTCAAGACCGCATAAACATTGGTGATTTCAGTGGGTTTTGGAATTCGGTCGGCAGGCTGTTCAACGAAGTTGTCGGTCTTGACCTCCAGGCATCCACCGCAATCTTTCGAATACGCTTCAAACTGGCTCTTGATCCACTCGCGCGCCGCCCCAATGCCTTGGCCTTTAGCAATCGAGTCGTGATCTTGCGCCGACAGTGTCGAGCGGGTGCCAAAGCTGACGAGTTTCTCGATATTGGCTCGAATCCGCTCGGCAGAAACCTCTTTGAGCGCCGCTGCGATTCGCCGATCGGCGGGGCCGGCATTAAGCGCGTCCTGAGCAATCATGTTGGGAGCCAGGACCGCGGATAAGAACAGGCTACAGAACAAGAGTGTGTATTTCACGGCGGCGGTGTCCGTCCTAATCAAGATTGAAATGCCAGAATTCCGGGGCTTGCAGCCAGCCCAAAAACCTGTTCATAATTACGAAACCCGGCGAGCCCTTTGCGCATCAAGCCTGAAGTGGGGGCCTGAGCGCGCACGGAGTACTTGACCTGCGCCCGGAGAGAATCTAAATATTATCAGGGGAGTCATACAGAACGGAGGCAATTATGGTTTATTGTCCTGAATGCGAAAACGATCTCGATATTGAAGAAGACGAAATTGACGAAGGCGAAATCGTCTCTTGCGCGGAGTGTGGCACCGATTTCGAGGTGGTGACTGTTAATCCTGTTGAGCTGAAACCGGTGGAGGACGAGGCTGTGGAAGAGGAAGAAGAAGAGGAAGCCGAAGACGGTGATTATTCCTGAAGCTGGTTCTTCCGCAGTATTCTCCGCATGCCGTAGTTCCGCCTTCCGCGTTTCGCGAATCCTTCTGATCGGGCTCCTGGTGGTCTGCATGTGGCTGGGCCGCGCCAACGCTGCCCCGCTGCCTGAGGACCGGCCTGACAAGCCCTACGCCCTTATCTTCGGCACGGTGTGGGGTCCGGATAACCGGCCCCTATATGCTGTCAAAGTGAAGTTGCGTCGCGAGGGGGACAAGAAACCCAAGTGGGAACAGTATTCCGACCATCGCGGGGAATTCGCCTTTCGCGTGCCCGCAGGCAAGGCCACCTACTACGCTTCCCCCGACTTGAAAGGCTATAAACTGCCTGATGGCAGCAAGTTACAGCCGGGCGAAGAGGTCAAAGTCGACATCGAGAATGATGAGCGCAGCGATATCGGATTGCATCTAAAATAACAGCACCGCAACAAGCTGTCAGGCTGTGGAGTGACGCGCAAGGAGAAACGTCATGCGGAAATACGGCGCTATAGGCATGTTGCTGCTGTTTGTCGGTCTCGCCCTGGCGGCCAGTCCCGACAAGAAAGACAAGGGGGACAACGGTCGCCTGCTTACAGGGAGAGTCACCGACCGCCAGGAAAATCCCCTGCCCGACGCCGTAGTCTATCTTTCCAATCCCCGCACCCAGGCGGTGAAGACTTTCATCGTAGGTCCAGAGGGAACCTACCGCTTCCCGGCGCTCTCGCCCAACATCGACTATGAAGTTTATGCTCAGTTCAAAGGCAAGAAGAGCGACACCAAAACCGTGAGCCAATTCGATAACCGCCAGCAGGTAACTATTAACCTGAAGATCGATACGCGATAGGAAGAGGACCAAAACAAAAAGGCTCCTATGGCCGGGAGCCTTTTATTTATCTGTCTTAATCCGCGAAAATCTGGGGCCGTTCTGAGCTAGTTCTGATCGTTACTCGCCCGCTTCCACGACATCAACTCGCCGATAGTCGAGCCTCCGGTGGAAGAAACCGGCTGCTTGTAAGCCTCAACTTCAGAGCGGGAAGCCTCTTCGCCTACCGCGCGGATGCTGAGTCCGACTTTCTTCTCTTCAGGATTCATCTTGATGATCTTGAAGTCGTGCTCCACGCCCGGCTCCAGATGAATCTGCTGTCCGTTGCCATCGACGGCTTCCGAGTTGTGGCATAGCCCTTCGATGCCTTCGGCGATTTCGACGAATGCGCCGAAGCTGGCCACGCGTAGAACCTTGCCGTGCAGAACGTCGCCAATATGATGCGCTGCGAAGAAGGTTTCCCAAACATCGGGCTGAAGCTGCTTGACGCCAAGCGACAGGCGCCGCTTGTCAGGCTCAATCGCCAGCACCACAGCCTTCACGCGATCCCCCTTCTTCAACACTTCCGAAGGATGCTTAACGCGCTTGGTCCAGCTCAAATTGCTGACATGGACCAGGCCATCGATGCCGTCCTCGATCTCGATAAATGCGCCGAAGTCGGTCAGGTTGCGCACCCGGCCTTCGACCGTCGCGCCCACGGGATACTTTTCGTGCAAAGCGTCCCAGGGATTCGATGCCAGCTGCCGCATGCCCAGCGAAATACGCCGTTCCTGCGGATTCACATTCAGTACGACGCAGTCCACCTGGTCACCAACGTTGACCAGCTTGGAAGGATGCTTCATCCGCTTCGACCAGGTCATCTCGCTGACATGGACCAGGCCTTCGATGCCTTGTTCGAGTTCTACGAAGGCTCCGTAGTCGGTGACGCTGATGACTCGTCCGCCCACGTGTGCGCCCACGGGATAGCGCTGCGCCGCATCCAGCCACGGGTCGGGAGTAAGTTGCTTGAACCCGAGCGAGACGCGCTGCTTCTCCTTGTCGAACTTCAGTACCTTGACCTGAATCTGGTCACCAACGTTGACTAAGTCGCGGGGATGAGTCAGGCGTCCCCATGACATGTCGGTGATGTGCAGCAGTCCATCGATGCCGCCCATATCGACGAACGCGCCGTACTCGGTCAAATTCTTCACCACGCCGGTCAGCACTGCGCCTTCTTCCAGGTGTTCCATGGTCTTGGAGCGCTTCTCGGTCTGTTCTTCTTCCAGCACCTGTTTACGCGAGACCACAATGTTGCCGCGTTTCTTGTTCAGTTTGATCACGGCGACTTCGAGCATCTGGCCCTTAATTCCGTCCAGATTGCGCAGAGGCCGCAGGTCGGCTTGCGAGCCGGGCAGGAACGCGCGCGCTCCTAGAATGTCGACGGTGAGGCCGCCCTTGATGCGCTCGACAACTTGAGCCTTGATGGGCTTTTTCTCGTTGTAGGCTTTTTCGATCTCGTCCCACGCGCGCAACCGCTGCGCCTTCTGGTGAGAGAGTTTGATGTAGCCTTCCTCGGTCTCACCTTTCTCGCGCATCACATCGATTTCATCGCCAGGTTGGAAGCGGGGGTTGCCCTCGTGATCCAGTACTTCTGGCAGAAGCAACATGCCTTCGGATTTCGCGCCAACATCCACCACAACATGGGTCGCCGTGAGCTTCAGTACGGTTCCCTTGATGACTTTGTCATCGCCGGCGGCTTCTTCGGTTTCGCTGGTGTAGTTTTCGAGGGCAGCGGCGAAATCGTCGCTGGTGTTGGACTTGTTATCGTCCTGGCTGTGAGCAGTTTCAGTGTGAGCAGTCTCGTTTGGCTGGGAAACTGCGTGTTCAGCGGTCGAGCCCTCTACGGTGCTCGCTGGCTGCGTCTGTTCTGCTACCGATGTGGATGTCGAGGAGTCCGAGTCGTGGGCAGTATTATCGTCGAGCAAGGTCATAGCCTCTCAGGGTGTTCTCTCGCAATAACCGCGAGACGGATACGGGCTGTTTTCGTGCGGACTGCTGGCGTGAGTCTTAGGTTGTGTTGAGCCCGTTCTGGCGAACGAACTTAATGACAATCCCAGCGGTCGGACTGCTAAAAAAGCAAACCCGCTCCAAAGGCGAACTCTTCGACTATAGCAACCGCTTGCAAACAGTGTCAAACCCGAAACCGAGGATTTCTGAAGTCCCCAGAACGCAAGTCTTTCCGCTGATTTCCATTGTTACAAAGGGGTTACAGAGGGGGATGCACTTGGCCGGGTTTCCGAAGCCGCTGCCATCTGCTACTCTGCCGTGCCATGGACTACCTGTGGACTCCGTGGCGCTACGCGTACGTCACCGGCGCGACCAAGACCTCTGATTGCATCTTCTGTGAACTGGTCAAGTTGGGCGACGATGCCAAGGCGCGCATCGTCCACCGCGGCCAATCATGCTTCATCATCCTCAATACTTTTCCCTATACCCCGGGCCACGTGATGATCGTTCCCTACGAGCACCTCGACGAACTGCGCAAGCTTCCCACCGTGGCCGCCCACGAGATGATGGAACTCTCACAGCGAATGGAGAGTGTTCTCCGCGAACTTTACCGACCCGACGGGGTGAATCTGGGGATGAATATCGGCAAAGCGGCGGGAGCGGGTGTTGCCGGCCATATCCACATGCATGCGCTTCCGCGCTGGGTGGCCGATTCTAACTTCGTTTCGGTCGTTGGCGAGACACGCATCCTCCCGGAAACTCTCGACACAACCTACGAGAAAATCCGGGCAGCGCTGAAAACACCAACGTCCTCCTGAGTGAGAGTTCGGAGAGAGAGGAACTCTACCCAGAAGGACGTTGCTTCCCAGGAGCCGAAACTTATTGAGCCGTGATGCTGCCGAAGCGGCCGTGCGCATACGCGCTCGGTCCGGAAGTGAAGTAGAGAGTATCTTTCAACCCTCCCATTCCACCATTGCCGAACATCAGACCCCACAGTCCTGAGATCTTGATCGGCTTGCCAGCCGCGTTGCTCAGCTGACCGAGGAAGGCGCCCGACGTCGGATCGAACGCGTTGACCGTTCCGTCGCCCAGGTTGCCAATGAGGATGTCGTTGCTGAACGTTCCGAAGTTGGCAGTTCCAACTGCTAAGCCCCAGGGAGCGTTCAACGTCCCCTTCATGGCGAAGCGCTTGATGAAGTTACCGTTCAGATCGAACACGTTCACGATGCCCAGACCCTTGCCCAGCACGGCGTCGGTCTTGGTGGCGTTCTGCTTCGCGTATGCAACATAGAGCTGTCCATTGATGTTGCGGATATTGTGAGGAGCATATCCCGCAGGCAGATGTGGATCGGTGAAGCTGCCCGACAACGTCGCGGGCTTGAAGGTGGAGTCGTAAACCTCAACCTTGGCCGAGAAGAAATTGCAGACGTACAGGAAATTTGCCGTACCGTTGTTCGCCAGTTCCATGGCTTTGTAGACCGCGCTGGAACTTGAATTGTTGACCGCAATCACTGCGACCGTGGGGTTTACAGACGGATCCCAGCCCGTAATCACACCGTCCTCGCTGTCGAACAAGAAAGACGCCGGACCAGACTTCCCGTTCTGAGCCACTACGAAGCCAGTCGTGCTGTTGAAGACTGTTCCCGTTGGTGTCCCTAAGCCGACGCCGGTGGCGGACGGAATGGTCACTACCAATGAATTCGGGACGCCGGTGCTGTTGTATAGAGTCGAAACGCCCGCGTTGTTATCCGATACCCAGAAGTCTCCAGTGGAACTGAAGCTGATTCCCCATGGATTAATCAGGTTGGGATCAATATTGGGAGCTGTCCCAGTTTGATCGGAGGTCAGAAAAGCGGCCTTATAAGAGGCAGCGTGAGCTAGGGTAGAAGCTGAAACCATTACGGTCAACGCGAGGACCACAGCGCCGAGAATTCGCATACGGCGGAGTTCGAATGTCTGCATACCTTCTCCTTCTGATTTCTGCGTGAGAGTGAGGGTCGTTTATGCCGCTTTACCAGCAGAGATGGATGCCGGTATCGAGCGTCCGCAGATTAGGGGAAGCCGTCGTGGCGATTGTCAACGCGATGTCAACAGATTGTCGCTTTTTTGGTAAGTCCATGCAGGAGAGACGTTTGACCCTGCACCAAAGTCCGGGGAGATTTGGTAATTTTGTAATCGGGAAATTTGGTAATTGAATTTCCCAGCGGTTCTTTTAGATTACAAAATTACCCGATTGCCAATTTACAAAGTCATCCGAGCAGTTCTTCCATCTGCTTCTCATTGATCACAGTGACGCCCAATTCACGCGCTTTGTCTAGCTTTGAGCCGGCGTCGCTTCCCGCCACCACATAGTCGGTCCTCTTGCTGACCGAACCGGAAACCCGTCCCCCGGCGTCCTCGATCTTCTTCTTGGCTTCGTCGCGGCTGTACCTCTCGAGGGTTCCCGTGAGGACGAATGTCTTACCCGCCAGTTTGGTGCCGCGCTCTTTCTTCTTTCCTGTGAGGGTCAGACCGGCTTCGCGCAAGCGGTCTACGAGTTTTCGGTTAGCTGCTATGCTGAAAAATTCTGCGATGCTTTCAGCGATACGTGGCCCCACCTCGTCCACTTCCTGCAACTCTTCCGCGGTCGCTTTTTCGAGCGCTTCCATCGATCCGAAGTGCTCGGCCAGAAACTGAGCGGTTCTTTCACCCACGAATCGAATCCCCAATCCAAAGATGACGCGTTCCAGCGGCAATTTCTTCGAGGCTTCGATTTCATCGAGCACGTTCTGCGCTGACTTGTCTCCCATGCGTTCGAGTGAGAGCAGGTCGGCCTTCGTCAGCTTATAAATGTCTGCAACATTTTTCACCAAGCCGCGTTCGGTGAGTTGAGTCGCCAGCGCATCGCCCATGCCTTCGATATTCATCACGTGCCGCGAGGCGAAATGCAGAATCGTGCCGACTAGCTTTGCGGGACAGTTGGCGTTGACGCACCGGTAATCCACTTCACCCTCGGTGCGGACGACCTTCGTCCCACAGACTGGGCAGGTGGCAGGAGCTTCGATCCCGGTCTTACCGCGCGGATGATCCTTGTCGTCGACTACTTTTGCGACCTTTGGGATCACATCGCCGCCGCGCTCCACCTCGACCCAGTCACCGATCTTGACTCCCAGTCGCTCGATCTCGTCCATATTGTGCAGCGTTGCGTTGCGGACGGTGGTACCGCCGATCAGAACGGGCGCTAGTTCGGCGACAGGCGTAAGCTTTCCAGTGCGGCCGACCTGCCAACGGACATTTTCCAGCTTTGTGATGCCCCCGCGCGCCGCATACTTGTAGGCGATGGCCCAGCGCGGAGCCTTGCCGGTATAGCCAAGCTCTTGTTGCAAGGCAGTCCGATCGACTTTGACCACGACGCCGTCAATTTCGTAAGGCAAAGTCTCGCGCTTCTCTCCCCACTCCTCGATGAAACGCCAGACGTCTGCGAAGCTCTTTGCCAGCTTGCGCCGCGGATTCACCTTGAACCCGGCGGCGTCAAGCGCCTCGAGCGTTTTCCAGTGCCGATCGAAATAGGTCTGGCCGTTTTCCAGGAGCATGTAGGTGAAGTAATCGAGGCGGCGCTGCGCGGTAATACTGGGCTCAAGCTGACGAACCGTGCCGGCGGTGGCGTTTCGTGGATTGGCGAAAGTCGACAGGCCTGCCTTCTCCCGCTCATCGTTCATCTTCTTGAATGCCGCCAGTGGCATCAGCATCTCGCCGCGGACTTCGAAGGTTGCAGGAATTCCCGCTTTCTTCAACTTCTCTTTGGGGATGGAGAGAGGAATAGATCGCACCGTCCTGACGTTGAGCGTGACATCTTCGCCAATCGATCCGTCGCCGCGGGTGATGCCTCGCGCCAGGCGGCCTTCCTCGTAGTGGAGCGCCAGTGACATCCCGTCGAGTTTTAGTTCGCAAACATATTCGACATCGGTGCGGCCAGTGAGCTCGTGAACCCGGCGCTCCCAGTCCCGCAGCTCGTATTCGCTGTAAGTGTTATCGAGCGAAAGCATCGGCGAAGAATGTCGTGCCTTGACGAAGCCTTCGCGTGGCTTGCCGCCGACCCGCTGCGTAGGAGAATCTGGCGTGATCAGCTCCGGATGCTCCGCCTCCAGCTTCTTGAGCTGGATCATAAGCTGATCAAACTGCGCATCCGTGATCTCAGGATCATCGAGCACGTAGTATCGATATTCGTGATGCCGGATCTTCTCCCGCAGCGCCTCGATCTTTTTCGCGACGTCTTTGCTGGCCATCCGGGAGATTATATTCGGAGCAGCGTGCAGACGATTCTCGAAACCCCGCGCCTGATCCTCCGCGAATTTGTCCCGGAAGATGCCGCCGACCTCGCCCGCGTGCTCTCTGACCCGGAAACCATGCGCTACTATCCTGCGCCGTACGATCTGGTCGGTGTCGAGCAGTGGATTGCGCGCAATCGAGCACGCTACGCCAGCGATGGCCACGGGTTATGGGCCATGATCTGCAGGGCGAGCGGCAAACTGATCGGCGATTGCGGCCTCATCCGTCAGGAGGTTGATGGAGAATTGCTCATAGAAATCGGCTACCACGTGTGCCGCGATCTCTGGGGACAAGGTCTCGCACCCGAAGCTGCCCGCGCCTGCCGTGACTATGGCTTCGCACATCTCAGGGTTGACCGTCTGATCTCCCTGATTCGTCCGGAGAACCTCCCCTCGCAAAGAGTCGCCGAGAAGGCCGGCATGACGCTTTGGAAGACAGTGGTTTGGAGAGGCCTTCCGCACCACGTTTACGCCGTCCGGAGAAGCGATTAATCTGTAGGCCGCCTCGGGAGGGCACATGCATGCCGAAAGCCGCCGCTCAGTTCGCACCCGCCGAAGCGCTGCTCACCGCGTTTGAAACCAACGAACGCATCAATCAATATCTGATCGAGAACCTCCCGGCAGAAGCCTGGCGCGCCGATCCCCCGAACGGGAAGGGCCGAAACATTGCCGCCATCGTCGCCCACATTCATAACGTGCGCGTGATGTGGCTGAAGGCTTCGGCGAAGGGTAGCAAGATTCCCGAGCAACTCGATCGCGCCAGCGTCACTCCTGGGCAAGCGTCAAAGTTGCTGCAAGAAAGTTATGCCGCGCTGGCCGCCGTGATGGAAACTGCCCTGAAGTCCGATGGCCGTATCAAGGGCTTCCGTCCCGACGTCGCCGGATTTTTCGGATACCTGGTCTCGCACGACGCACATCATCGGGGTCAGATCGCCATGCTTGCCCGCCAGGCAGGACATCCTCTCTCGCAGAAAGCCATTTTCGGCATGTGGGAGTGGGGAACACGCGGCAAGTAGCGCCGGTGTCTGCCGGCCACGGTGCTCCATTACAATCAAGCGACGCCATGCGCAAGGCCCTTCTCCTCTACAATCCGCTCTCCGGGGGCCGGCGCGAGCGGCGTTTGGCGGATGTGGAAGCCGCAGCGGGCATCTTTCGCGACGCGGGCATCGAAGTCAAAATCTCTCCCACACAAGGCGCGGAGCGCGCTCAGGAGCAAACAAGGCAAGCCGTCGCCGAGGGCATCGATACCATCTTCGCCTGTGGTGGCGATGGCACGATTCATGACTTGCTGCAGGTTATGGTCGGAACCACCGCGACTCTCGGTATTATCCCCCTCGGAACCGGCAACACTCTGGCGCATGATGTTCGTCTGCCGCTGACGCCCGTGGCAGCGGCGAAGGCAGCTCTTCGCGCGCAGCCCCGTCGAATCCCGGTTGGAAAAGTGGAATACCAGGATTTCTCAGGCAATCGGGCCTCCGCCTACTTCACGGTGACCGTCGGCATAGGAGTCGATGCTCATCTCTTCTACCATTTGGATCCTCAGGCCAAACGCCGCTTCGGCATCACCTCCTACTACTCGAAAGCCACGTGGCTATGGCTCACGCACCCGCTCGAACATTTCGAAGCTGAGATCGATGGGGCTGATCGGGCCGCGGTGTCTCAACTACTCGCTGTGCGTATCCGGAATTTTGGCGGGGTCTTGCGTGAGTTGGCGCCCGGAGCCTCGCTCGACCGCCAGAATCTGCGCCTGGTGCTTTTTCGCACGCGGAGCCGCATTGCCTATTTGCGTTACATCATTCGCAGTCTCTTTGGAGCCAAGTGGAAGGTGGAGGGTATTGATCTGATCGATGCCGACCGGCTCGAGTGCCGCGCTTTGCCCAACATGCAGAACCCGCGCGTTTTCGTCGAAGCCGATGGGGAACTTCTGGGGACATTACCGGCGGAAATCTCGATCGTGCCCGACGCAGTCAATCTACTGATGCCGTGAGCGCCGCGCTTCGAGCATCTTGTTCTTCAGTTGGCGCCTGCGCAGGTACCCGCCCACAATCGCCGCGGGCGCAATAATTAGAACCGCGGAAAGCTGCGTCCACTTCGACTCAGAGGGAGACTCTGCCATCAGAGACGCCGCTCCAATGGCGGCAATCAGGGTCGCCACCGCAAAGGCATGTTCGATTTCATACTTCCCGACGCCGCCAACCAGCGCGGCAATGTAGCCTCCCAGGATCGAAAAGAATACCCCGTAGAGAATGGTCACGATCATGAAAGGAACCGTGGCAGGAGCGTGGGGATCGCGGCCAGAGAGTAAGAAAAAAGCCTCCGCAGTTAGCGCGAACAACAAATAGCCCATAAGAACTGCGGCAACACTACGCAGCATAGGCCTCGCTCCATCACAAGAAGTCAGGGGATGACAACTTCATGATACGCCGGAACCGCCAAACTTCGTGCTTGTTTTCTCCGCACCCCGTTCGCCGGGAATCACATCCAACCTTTTTCACACCGATGATTGGCGTTGCTGCGACGATCACGGTATCCTCTGTAACTCAATCGTCGAGGGCCTTCGCGAACTTTGGAACCTATCACTCACTTCCTGACCGGCGCTTGCCTGGGCCGCGCCGGCTTGAATCGCAAGACCGCGTTGGCGACGGCCACCGTGACGCTGGCTGCCGAAGCTCCTGACATTGACGTCATCGGACGCTTCAAAGGCTCGGTCTTCGGATTCGCGCACCATCGCGGTTTCACGCATTCTTTCCTCGGGTTGATTCTCGTCTCTGCCGCAACCGTCGGAATCGTCTACCTGGTCTGGGTGCTGCGCGGACGCAAGATCAAAGATCCGAACCTGCCTCCGCGCTGGGGACTGCTATTTGTTTTCGCCTACATCGCAGGGCTCAGTCACATCCTGCTCGATTTCACCAACAATTACGGCGTCCGCCCCTTCTGGCCTTTTTACGAGCGCTGGTATTCGTGGGACATCGTCTTCATCGTCGAGCCGGTGATCTTGATTCTGTTGGTTGCGGGACTGGTGTTGCCTTCGCTATTTTCTTTGATCAACCGCGAGATGGGCGTTCGCCAAAAAGGCCCCAAAGGACGGCTTGGGGCAACTCTCGCTCTTCTCGGGATCGTCGCTCTATGGGGCGTTCGCGACTACGAACACCGGCGCGCGGTGAGCGCGATGGAAGCCCGCACCTATCAGGGGACTGATGCCATGCGAATCTCAGCCTATCCCAACTACTGGAATCCATTCCGCTGGTACGGGGTCGCCGAGACGCCCAACTTCTTCGCGCAGGTGCTGGTCGATTCCAGCGCTCCTGAGGTCGATCCCCAGGGCCAGATGCGTATTCGTTACAAGCCGGAGGAAACGCTAATCACTCTGGCCGCGAAGAAGACCAACCTTGGACGCGTCTATCTCGATTGGGCGCAGTATCCCATCACCGAGACCGAACAACTCGCCAACGGAGGCTATATCGTGCACCTCCGCGATCTTCGCTACGACTATCCCGGACGCGCTGGCCGCAGCCCGCTGGGCGCGAGCGTAGAACTCGACCGCGAATTGCATGAGGTAAGGGAATACTTCGGCACTCCCACCAGCGTCGCCCCACACAACGACTAACCGATGGAGGGCGGATTCTCCCTTCGGTAGCGCGTAGGGTCGGACGCCTTCGTCCCTCCGGTGTAAGCAGGCCGCACAGCTGGCTAACTCTCCGCACCAGATTTCGTCTTTATGTTTCGCGACGCGATTGTGACCCTCGATTTCCATGACATGAACCTTTCGGTCCAGCCGCGCTCCTAGCCTTGTGTAGACTCTTCAGCGCAGTTCCACTTCGATTCTGGAGTCGTGAAGATGCTCGCTGTTCGCGCACTGTTCGCATTGCTGCTCTCCACTTCCGTCTGGGCTCAGGCATCTCCCGACGCAGCCGTCGACCGCTACATCCAAGCCGAGATGCAGAAGCGCCACATCCCCGGCTTGGCGCTGCTTGTGGCGCGTAACGGCCAGATCACTCGCGCCCAGGGATACGGTTTCTCGAATCTCGAACTGCAAGTCCCGGTGAAGCCCGAGACCATTTTTCAATCGGGATCGATGGGTAAGCAGTTCACCGCCACCGCCGTCATGATGCTGGTCGAGCAGGGCAAAGTGGGACTCGACGATCCTCTGACGAAGTACTTTCCCGGCGCGCCCGCCGCTTGGGCGCAGGTCACGGTCCGCAATTTGCTCAGCCACACCGCCGGATTCACCGATTATCCCGATAAGTTCGACTTCCGACGCGACTACACCGAGGACGAATTGCTCAAGATTGTCGAAGCGATTCCTCTCGCTTACCCGCCTGGCACAAAATATGCCTACAGCAATCTCGGGTTTCTAACGCTGGGCATTCTGATTCACCGCGTCTCCGGGCAATTTTATGGGGACTTCCTCCACGACCGCGTCTTTCAGCCTCTGGGCATGAGCACCACGCGCATTATCAGCGAGGCCGACATCATTCCCAACCGCGCTGCCGGTTATCGCCTGGTCGATGGGCAATGGAAGAATCAGGAGTGGGTTTCGCCAACACTCAACACCACGGCTGACGGTGCCTTGTATTTCTCCATCCTCGATCTCGCCAAATGGGACGCTGCCCTGTATACGGAAAAGCTGCTCAAGCGCTCAAGCCTCGATCAGATGTGGACCGTCGCGAAATACAAGAACGGCGAACCGAACTCAGGCCACTACGGATTCGGTTGGTTCATCGAAAACGATCACGGACACCGTGTCATCGAACATGAAGGCCAATGGCAGGGTTTCAACACCAACATCTCGCGCTACGTGGACGACAAATTGACAGTGGTGGTACTCACTAATCTCGACCACTGCCAGCCGGATGAAATCACCCACGGCGTGGCTGCGTTCTACCTGCCGGCTATGAAACCGTAGTCGATCGCGGCTGATTCCATCCGCGCACGCGCGGCATCCAGCGGCTCACATTCCGGCAATATTCCAGATAGTCGGCGCCGAACTTCTTGCGCAACGTTGGCTCCTCATAGAAAACCACAAACAGATGCACGCCCAGCGCGACGGCAGCCACGGCTGCGATAACTACCGGATTTGCATGCCCAAACACAACCCATAGCCCAATCCATCCTGCGGCGAAGCCCAGGTACATCGGATTCCGAACATGCCGATAGAAGCCCACGACTACCAATCGCTGCGGCGGAGCAATCGGCGCAGGAGTTCCACGTCCCGTCCACCCGAAGTCCCAAACACAACGCAATGCGACCGCAAAACCCAGAATAGAGGGAATCGCGGCCAGCCATCGCCAGCGAGCCACTCCGGTGATTTCTACGCGCAGGCCAAGCCACTGAGGCAGCAGCCAGAACCATAGAGCGAAGAACATGCAGCCGACCGCGAGCGACGCAGCCGTTGCCAGATATTGTCCAACTTGAGGCGTATGCGGAGTGTTCCCAGACTGTTCGAAGTTCATGGGATCTCCTCTCGTCGCTATTATCCTTCGCTCGCGATCCAATAGCGATCTTGTTGGAGAATCGCAACTTGACGCCGTCGCCCACACGCGCCACAATCAAAGCTTACGTCTGGCGAGGTGATCATGCTGGCTTACTTATTCGTCGTCCTTGCGGTTGCCGTCCGTTTCCTGCCACATCCCTGGACTTTTACTCCCGTCGTTGCGTCGCTCCTGTTCTTTGGTGCCCGTGGTTCACGCAAGCAGCTTTGGATTCCATTTGCGATGCTCGCTGCCTCTGACGTTATCCTGACCAAATTCGTTTATCACTACGTATTTTCCTGGGATCACCTCGTAACCTGGGCATGGTACGCAGCGATTCTGTTGCTGGGAACAACTCTGCGGAACAATGCCAAGCCGCTGCGCGTGATCGCAGCTTCACTAGCCAGCTCTTTGTCTTTCTTCCTGCTAAGCAACTTCGCGGTGTGGGCTTGCTGGGATATGTATCCCAAAAACTTCGGTGGGTTGATGACCTCTTACACGCTGGCTCTGCCGTTCTTCCGGCACGCGGTTGAGGGAGACCTGCTGTTCACCTGCGTGATGTTCGCCACACCGTTTGCGCTGCACGCCATGTCGGAAGCTTTCCACGGCGCGGATCGCACTGCAGCTGTTTAGGGATCGTCTAAGTTTTTCTTGGCACTCTTAGCGTCCTTCGCGGTTAAGGACGCTAGGCAGTTCTCCCCGAGTTCTGCGAGTCCTCGGCGGTCTCCGCGGTTAAAATCTTTTTCTTAAACGCTCGATTGATCAGCCAGATCGTCAATCCCACCACAACAGTTCCCAAAACCCATGGCCAGTGCGTTTTGAAGACCGAACCCATGATATGCACAATGTTCGGCCCAAACTTGATAGTCAGTCCGGCGAGCAGCAAGAAGCGCAGAAACCGTCCTGCGAAAATGGCCAAGAGGAAGTGCGAGAACTGCATCTCTGAAACCGAGGCCGCTAGCACGAATAACTTGAACGGTGTCGGCGGAGGCAGCATCGCCGGAAACATCAATCCCCAGAAGGGGTGCTTCTCAAACGCGGCATGAATCTTCGCGAAGCGCTCCGCCGGAATGCGCTTGCGCAGCAATTCTTCTCCGCCCTTGTACCCGATCGCGTAAATGACGATGCTACCGAGTGCCGATCCCGCCGCGGCCATGATCACATAAAGCAGAAAGCGCGAAGGATTCTGGTACACGTAGGCAGCTACTACCGCATCCACTGGCATGCCGATCAGGCTGCCGTCGAGGCCCGCCATAGCAAAGACTCCCCAAGCCCCAAGCGGCTTGAGCAGCGCCCACACGAAGGCGGTGTAGCGGGTGAGAATATGTTTAACGGTATTCAAAACGTGACTCTAGAAGTGTACGCGAAAGTCCCCACCGGGGAAAAACGTGTGGCGCGGGCGCCCTCGCCCGCGTCTGCCGGCACCCTGAAGATTCCTCAAGATGGTGAGAAACACGTAGCAACAGCCGCCTGCGCGCTCTCCGAGCGCAGCGAGGGAACGCCATCCCAGCCAGATACGTGGTCATCAGCAATGCCTAGAGGTACAATCCCAAAACTGCATGCAGGGTCCCAATGGAGACCAAAATGGATGCGCCCCAGGACACCAGGCAAAGAGCGGGGCTGAGCGACGCGCTGGCCGCCGAGAGGACCTTCCTCGCCTGGATTCGCACTGGCCTCGCGCTCATGGGCTTCGGCTTTGTGGTAGCGCGCTTCGGTCTGTTTCTCAAGCAACTGCAGTTTCTCCAACACAACTCGGCTGATCCTTCTTACGGGCTGTCGCTCTGGTTCGGGACTGCCCTCATCGTTGCGGGCGTCGCCGTAAATCTTTCTTCCGCCCGGCATCACTTTCGCCTGATGCAAAAGCTGGAGCAGGGAGGCCCCATCCCTTCTCGTCCCTCGACCGAAGCCATTCTGGTCGCGTTGTTCCTCGCTTTGACGGGGATCGCGATGGCCATCTATCTGATCACCACCCGCGGCACTACAACTTCCAACAACCGTCAGGAGGTTTCAATGTCCCCCGCCATCAACAAAGGAATAGTCGACAAGCCCAGTAATCATTCGGTTGACCAGACGCTAGACCGACTCAAAGGCATCCTGCAATCCAAAAACGTTACCCTGTTTGCCGTCGTCGATCACAGCGGTGAAGCACAAAAGGTAGGGATGAAAATGCCTCCTACCAAGCTGTTGATCTTCGGCAATCCGAAGGCCGGAACTCCGCTGATGCTGGCCTCGCCCAGCACCGCGATCGATCTTCCGCTAAAAATCTTGGTCTGGGAGGACGTGCAAGGAAAGGTCTGGATCAGCTATAACAGCGCGGCCTACTTGCAGGAGCGGCACAATCTGCGGGCGGATCTATTGCCCAACATCGCGGTCGTCGAAACTCTGGCCGCCAAGGCTGCGGAATAGTTCAGATCGGATTCGAACTGATTACACGGCTCGTTGGCTGAATGCAGACTATGGATGGCACCGTCTCATCGCCGCGGCGCAGAATTTTTGGCCGCCTTTCGATCGTCGTCGGTAATTCTGTTCAACTCGCCGGCCTGGTTGCCGCTTGCTTCGCTCTGGCGACAGCGCGAGCTTCCCATTCGACCGGAACCGCCGTCGCCGCCATGGTCTTGGCATGGATACTGCTCTATTTTTTCTGCCACGCCATTGCTCACTGGCTCGTCGGACGGATCTTCGGCATCCGTTTCGCCTTCTACACAGTGGGCGGGACGGGGAACCCAGAGGGTTGGCCGGTCGCAGTCCGCTGGATGTTCGGGCATCTGCCTTTCTTTGGAGTGCAGACGGAGAGAGACTCTATGCACGGCGCTAGCCCCAAAGCCAAGGCGATCATGTGGTCTGCGGGAGTGACGTCTTCTGCCGTGATCCCGACTCTGGGTGTGCTCTGGGCGTGGCGCGCAGGAGTGCCCGGCAGCAAGCTGTTCCTTCTATTTGCGCTGGGCTGGGCGGCTGGAACCCTGGCGAGCAACTGGAGAAGCCCGACTGGAGACTATTCCAAGGCTCGGCGCGCCCTTAGCAGCTGACGAATCTTGTGATTTCGCGCCGCAAGGCGTTACAGTAGCGATGGCTCCAAAATTGAAAGTGATGGTCATCCATTGAGGCCCTTGACCGGAAGAAAATCGAAAGCCAGGAGTTTCTGCGTTTCTCTGATCGCGTTTCTGTCTGTATCTTTTCTTCCGGCGATGGCTCAGAACGCTGCGATCGCTCCCCGATCATGGTCAGGCACGCTCGTATCGAGCGCTTGCAATGCCGACGAGGCCTTCAACGAATCCCCCGCTTGCAGCAAGAGCATTTCTGGCGCGAAGATTGCGCTCTATGACGATACGACCCGAGTGATGTACGATCTCGATCCGCAGGAAAAGATTACCGCTCACCTCGGCGATTCGGTCACCGTTGGCGGTACTCTCGATGACGATACGATCCATCTGGCTTCCATCGAGCCGCTCTCGATCGGGCTCGCTGTCGGCCAGAAGGCGCCGGCGTTTTCGATTCGCGACCAATTTGGACACCTGCAGACTCTCGAGTCATTGAAAGGAACCAACGGCACGGTTCTTCTGTTCTTCCGTTCTGCTGACTGGTGACCGTTCTGCAAAGGGCAGCTGGTCCAGCTGCAAAGCGTGGTTCCGCGATTCGAAAAGCAGGGCGTGAAGCTAGCTGCGATCAGTTACGACTCGGAAGAGATCCTGAAATTCTTTGCCGACGCCCACAAGATCGACTACCCGATGCTGGGCGATCCCGAGTCGAAGAACATCAAGGCTTATGGCGTCCTCAATCCCGAAGCGACTGGGATGCAGAAGGGCTTTGCTCGCCCCGGATATTTCTTCATCGATGCGAAGGGCATCATTCGAGAGAAATTCTTCGAAGCGAAATACCGCGAGCGGCTAACCGGAAACAGCATCATTGCCAAACTTTTCCCCGAACTCGGCCAGGAAGTCACCGACACCGTCGATGCTCCGAGCCTGAAACTCGTTCTCGAGCAATCCGATCGCGTTGGAGTTCCCGGCAGTCGCATCACGCTTGCGGCGGAGGTTCGCCTGCCCGCGGATGTGCATGTCTACGCGCCAGGCGCCCAGGGCTACAAGCCAATCGTGCTGACAATCGATCCCGTCCCCCAACTGGAATTGAAGCCCGCCGTTTTCCCGCCATCGCAGGTCCTATACATGCCCGCGATCAAGGAGAGAATCCCTGTTTTCGAGGGGACCTTCCGTATCACGCAAGATGTGAAGGTGAGCAGTACCGCGGATTTCTGGGGATCGCTGGGGAAGGACGGCAAGGTTTTCGAAATCTCAGGCAAGCTCGACTATCAAGCATGCAACCAGACTGAATGTTTTTTGCCGAAATCTATCCCGGTCAAGTGGACGTTGCAAGTTGTTCCGCTTGATCGCACCCGCGCTCCAGAAGAAATTCGCCACAAATAAATCTTACTTCGGAGCTTCCGTTCGCGCAGCGCCATCCTGCACCGTCTTCGTAGTAGCCGCCTTGTCGATGGAGGTTTTCACAGGCAGGGCACACGCAGCCGGAGGGTTCGTCATCTGCTTGATAAAAACGCTGTAGCCCGGCGCTCCCGGGCGCAGCGTCGACCAGTAGGATGACTGCGTCAGCAAAGGCCGATGCTTCACCATGAGCTGATCAAACAGAATCTTGATCCCACACTCCAGATTGTTCTTCGGCTGCAGAATCGTTTTGCTCGGATCTTTTGCTTTCTTCGCGCGATCTGCCTCCCAGTCGAAATCGCAGCCGTAACGCTTGGCATCTACATACGCGAGCTGTAGCAGCCCTTCGGTCCGTACGTCATCTTTTGGCACCGAATCGCGCGCGGCTACTTCGGGAGAAACCTGTCGGACGCTCGATGTCGGATTCAATCCAGCTTCCGCCCCGGCAAGCGCCTGAAAGAAATATGCCCAGAAAGCGCGCCTGTCGGTTTCTACCATCGCATAGAATCGCGGACAAAATCGCACGACACCCCGCGGCACCCGCGTAGAGAGCATCTCGGGCGGCAGAGCTTGCTCGACGATCTCATCCCATTGCGCATCCCACGGAGTCCCGCCCAGTTCGGCTTTCTTTTTGTCGATTGGTGTTGGAGGCGCCGGCTTGGTCTCCTGCGCAGAACCCGTGAGGACACCCAGCAGCAAAGCGGCGGCCAGCGACGATTTGCTGAACAAGCGTTTCATGTTCAAAGCCTTCGACTCGGGGAGGCTGTACAGAGATGGCTATTGGCCGACGTCGGTTGGCTGTCGAATGCCATTTCCACAACCCCGGGCCAACCCGCAAAGGTGCAAGGTCATCCCAGATGACCGATATGGCCTTGCCCAAACACATTCTTGGAATTCTGCTGCTGGCTGCCCTTGCAGGGTGCACCCAAAAACAAGAGAGCCCGCAGGAAATAAAAGAAAGAACCGCTCAGGCCACGGCCGATCTGAAGCGTGATACGAAGGCGGTTGCAGAAGGCATCCGCGAAGGCTGGAGCCGCGACAAGCCGCTTGATTTGAATTCCGCGACCAAAGATCAGTTGGTAAGCTTGCCGGGAGTGACCGAAGCCGAGGCCGATCGAATCATCGCATCTCGCCCATACGACGACCCCGGCGACTTGGTTACCCGCCGTGTGATGTCAAAAACTGAATACGACAAGATTTCCGACCGGATAGTCGCCAAAAAATAGACATGTCGCGACGGACCCCTCGTCCGTCCCCAAGCGGAGCGAGGGCACGCGTCACTCATGCTCCGTATTCCCACCCAACAACTGCAACGCGTGCGGCAGCAATTCCACCACCGCTTCCAATGACTCCACCGCACCTTTAGGACTTCCGGGGACATTGAGAATGATCGACTCTCCCTTTACCCCGCACAGCCCTCGGCTTAATGCCGCAAAGGGAGTCTTCTTTGAGCCCTCGATCCGCATTCGTTCGGCCACACCTTCCAGCAAGCGATCGCACACCGCGCGCGTCGCTTCCGGAGTCACGTCCCGCTTCGCGATTCCCGTTCCTCCTGTGGTCACGACCAGGCGCGCTTGCAACGCCAGCTTCACGATCACGGCTGCAATTGCAGTCCGCTCGTCGGGCACGATCTCTCGCACCACCACTTGAAAATTTTGTCGGGTGAGAACCTCGGCTACGGCGGGCCCGGAAAGATCTTCTCGTTCGCCGCGCGCGGAAGAATCACTGACGGTAAGAACCGCTGCGGTGAGAACCTCAGGTGTCGAGGAGGACATCTTCTTCCTCCGCGCCTCCGCCCTCGCGAGCGGATTCGTCCAGCAAACGCAACCCTTCCATCAGCAACCCCTGGGTGTTCAACTGCGTAGTTTGTTTCGTGGTCTTGCCTTCGAAGTCCATCTGGAAGTTGCCGCTCGTCCAGCGCAGCACCTTGAACACAGCTTTATCGCCGGTCAGATCGCCATATTCGGCGTGCGTCACCTGGCCTTCGACGAAATACATTTCGCACTTTTCGTTCTCGTTGGTGAAGGTCAGTGCACAGCTCTTGCGTCCCATTTCGAGCGACTGCACAAGGTCAATCACGTTCATCTGCGACAAACTGCCGCGCACCTGCCCGTCGGAGGCAACCGACCTCGCCATCTTTTCGAGGGCAATCTTATCGATCACGCGCTTGATTCGTTGCGTCGCTTCTTTGAGGAAGAATGGTTTCTCGACGAAGTCATCCACCGGGTGATCCTGGGCCGACAGCTTCTCAGTGATGTCCGCCTTGGTCGCCAGCAGAATCACCGACAGCCCCGCCATCGCAGGACGGCTTCGCAGCCGCTCCACCAACTGGCGGCCGTCCATGCCCGGCATGCGGTAGTCGCTGACCAACAAGTCAGGAGGATCGTCGATCGCTTTGACCAACGCATCAGCCGAATCGGTGGCGGTTGAGACGATGGCGAGCGGGGCCAACGCCCCGCGCAGCATCCCCAGAACCATGGGATTGTCGTCGACCAGAAGGACTTTGACGTTGTTCGGCATGCCCGGGTATTACGATTTCTTCTTCCGCGAGCGAACGTAATCGCCGCTCTTTCCCCCGGACTTCCGCTCCAGCACAATTTCGCGGATCTCAATTCCCTTGTCCAGGGCCTTGCACATATCGTACACCGTCAGCGCGGCGACGCTCGCCGCCACCAGAGCTTCCATTTCCACTCCAGTCACGGCGGTGGTCGTTACTTTTGAGGCAACAGCGACGCCATTCTCGCACACGCGCAGAGTCACATCAACGTGCGAAAGCGGCAAGGGATGGCACATCGGGATTAAATCGGAAGTTTTCTTCGCCGCCATGATTCCGGCCAACCGCGCGACTTCCAGCGGATCGCCTTTGGGATTTTTCGGCAACGCTTCAAGCACCGCCGGCTTCAATGCCACGAAAGCGCTGGCCTCGGCTTCACGCTTGCTCACCGCTTTGGCAGACACATCCACCATGCGGGCGCGTCCGGTGCGATCGTAGTGAGAGAGCTTCTTGGCCATGGCGACAGTACATAATAAATGTTTCAGGTTTCAAAGTTTGAACGACCCACCGCAGGGTGCCCCACCTCTGCGTTTTTTGCAAAGGTGGGATTCCACAAACCCTCGTGATTTCCGACCGCAAGCAGAAATCTGCTATCGACACGCACAATTCGACTGCGTCTCTTAAGTTTTAGGAACCTTGGAATGCCGAGCCCCAACCCCCGACCTTGTCCTCATCCAGCGCCCGCGCCGCTGACACCAGCATGTAGCCTTGCAGGGTGTGGTCGCGAATCGCCTGAACTCGGCCGATCACGTGGGTCGGATCCAACCGCGTTCCAATCTCCGTCAGCTTTTGCATCGCATCCTGGCCATCCCACTCGTATCCGTGCCACTCGGGATGTTCTTTACGCGATTCTTCATACGCCTGCTCGCCCAGGTCGAAACCTTTCTCGACCGCATCGCGAGCCAACGCGAGATCGTGCAGCGAGGCCGCCGACTCGGCGATCGCCACGTACGTATCGAGTTTCTCACCACTCTTTTTCATCGCGGCCAGCGATTGCTGCGACTGGCTTAACATTTGCAGGGCTTGATCTGGATGATCGCCGAAGCCCGCGGCCGCATACGCCATTCCCATGGCATGGCGCGCTGGGTCGCCGATGGAGGTCGCCAGAGTCAGCGCCTGGTTCGGATCTTTCGCCGCGATCTCCTGTATCTGATCGAGCCTGCCCAGTTCCAACAACGACTGCTCCTTCGCAGCAACTTCCGCCGCCGAAGGAGGATTGTCGGGATTCTTCATGACGATTCCCCCTTCGGAATTCAGGACCTTGCCCCTTGCCGCATCCGCTTGGGCCAGCTCTTGAAGTTGCTCGACCAATCGCTGAGCCCACTCCGGATCCACTTCGCGAATCATCGGAAGAATATCGAACAGCAATTGCGCGTTCTGAGTATGAAATTCAGCTACTCCCTTGTCGGTGTAGACCCGTATCCTCCACTGGCGATCTTCTTTCTCGCCTGCATCTGAAGTGAGCGCCTTCACCAGCGCCTCTAACGGTTGTCGCCGCGTAAAGAGCGGCATGAGCGGTTTTACCTGCTTCAGGAAATCAACGAACTCGTAATTCGTCATCTCAAACTTCGTCCCGCGCTGGTAGAAAGTGACCGCTTCGCTAATCAATGCGGAACTCTTCGCGGGATCCTTGGCGCTAACCCCCTGAATCACCGGAACCATCGCCCCAAATGGATATTCACCAGTGTCGCCAAGATGGTCGGCGGTTCGTTGAATTTTGGGGAGGCCACTCATCCCGTCAGTTTGCCAGTAGCGCAAGAAGATGGTTCGAGCCGCCACGTCGCGTACGTCTTCCGCATCGCTGTCGGTCGGACTCGGCGCCTCGCATTGATTCAGCATCTGCAGCGCGCGCTGAATATCGATCCATCCCATCGCCGTCGCCGCATTTTTCTGCGTCACCACCCGGTCATAGCCAGGCGATAACTGCAGTGCCAGACGAAACACCTCTTCTGTCCACGGACGCATCAATGCCGGATGCCACTTCGCTGAGGGCATGATTAGTTCCGTAAGAAGCCACACCCGCTCCTCAGGCGGAAGTTCTTTACTAAGCAAGTAAGTGCGCTGCAATAGTCGTTCCGAGGAAACATATTGCGATGTCTTGGTTTCTTTTTCAGGGGTGGAGTTCTTTTGCGGATAAACCAGGAGGCTCACCATCAGAACGAAAATCAGCAGCGCCGCTCTGGGTCGAACCATAGTCGACCTCCAAGTCCAAACATACGAGAGCCAATTCTACACAAACCACGTGCACCCCCCACCGAGGGGTACCCCATCCTTGCCGCGCGCCTTTTGCGGCAAGGGTGGGAGGCAGCACACCGTCCCGCAATCCGAACAGGTTCTAAAGTTTCATCGCGGATCAGAACATCCCTACCGCACCAATACCGCCACCCACTCCCCCGCCGGAATCCTTTCCCGATCCGGAGGAATCACAATGTATGCATTCGCTCGCGCCGTGGACGCGATGTCCCCCGAACCTTCCCATCGCGCCAATTCCACTTCGGCGTGCTCGAATTCTCCCGATACTACGGCAGGCAGAAACCTCTTCAACCCAATCTTGGTCTTGATGTCGGATTTCAACCGCGCATGCAGAAATACCAGCTTGCGTGCAATCATGCCCGCCAGCGCTTCCAGCATCGGCCGCGCGAACAGCTCAAAAGTCACCATCGTTGACACAGGATTCCCCGGCAGTCCGAAGAAATAAGTAGCGTCGCCACCCCCGCCGGCCGGAATGCGCCCGAACACAATCGGTTTCCCCGGCTGAATCCGTGCCCCCGTAAAAAAGAACTCCGCACCGAACTCCGCGAGCACCTGCTCGACCAGATCGTACTTACCCATCGACACTCCGCCGGTGAGCAGCAGCAAGTCTGACTCTAGCCCGTCGGCGATCAATTCCCGCAGCCGCAGAGACTCATCCCGCGCAATGGGTAGCAGCACCGGTTCTCCCCCGGCTTCTTTGATCTGCGCCGCCAGCGAATAACTGTTGGAGTTGCGAATCTGGTTGGGGCCAGGAGGCACTTCGATCTCTACCAGTTCGTCTCCGGTCGAAAGCACCGCAACTTGCGGCTTTGAATACACCAACAGATGCGACCTTCCCACCGATGCCGCAACCGCGATCGCCGCATGGTCGAGCCGTATCCCAGGCTCAAGCAGGCGCTCTCCACGCTTCGCCTCTGAGCCGACTGGCACAACGTTATCTCCTGAGCCAACGCCCCTGCTGACCGAGACCCGGTTTCCGTCGCGCGACGTGTACTCAACCATCACAATCGCGTCTGCCCCCTCAGGTGCCGGGGCCCCTGTCATGATCGATGCGGCTTGTCCCGATCCCACACGAATCGCCGACTCAACTAACGACGCTCCTGCCTTGATCTCGCCAACCACCTCAAGCGTAGCGGGAAGGTGTGCCAGGTCTGCTGCGCGCAGCGCATATCCATCGCGCGTGGCTCTGCGGAAAGGAGGGAAGTTGCGGTCGGCGACGACGGCTTCGGCCAAAATCTGCCCGGCAGCGTCTAGCAATTCCACCAACTCTTTGCCATGCGGACGCACTCCCGCCGCGTGTGTTTCCACTACGTGGCGGGCCTCTTCGAAGGAGAGAACAAGATCGGGTTCAGGCAGCGCAGCCATAAGCCCCGATCATACGACAAGCGGATTGCTGATTTTCAATTGCCGATTGCCAATTTGAAATACAGGTCAGATTCTTCGAGAACCACAGGAGCAGCGGGGGATTCAATTGGCAATTGGAAATTGAAAATCGGAAATGAAATCTACTGCGCAAGAACCGCTTGCAACTCCTCAGGCTCCGTCGCATACGCGAGCGCGACTTCCGGATCGACCACGCCATCACTCACCAGCTTCGCGATCTCACCATCAAAGTGCTGCATGCCCTCGGCTGCGCCTTCTTTCATCAGTTGCAGCAGGCTCTGCCCCACCAGACCTGCACTCTCAATGTACTGGTGCGCACGCGGGCTGACTTTCAGAATCTCAAACGCTGCCACGCGACCGGTGCCATCCTTGCGAGGCAAGAGCCGCTGCGCCACCACATGCCTCAGCGTCTTCGCCAGTCTCCCGCGCATCGAGGATTGCTCGACCGGAGCAAACGCGCCCACGATTCTCTCGACCGTTTTCGCCGCGTCTACCGTGTTCACGCTCGACAACACAAGGTGCCCTGTCTCCGCCGCTTCCACCACCATTTCCATGGTCTCACGGTCACGCAGTTCGCCCACCAGAATCACTTTGGGCGCCTGCCGCAAAGCTGCGCGCAGCGCCAGTCCGAAATTCGGAGTGTCGCTGTGCAGTTCCCGCTGGTGAATGGTCGCCCGCTTGTGGTTGTGCAGAAACTCGATCGGATCTTCAATCGTAATGATGTGACAAGTTTGCTGCTGGTTGATGCAATCGAGCAGTGCCGCCAGCGTCGACGACTTCCCCGATCCTCGGGGACCGGTGACCAGCACGATTCCATCGCGCAGGTTCGCGATTTCATTTAATTTTTCCGGCAGACCCAATCCCGCGAAGCTCGGGATCGCCGTTGGAATCACGCGCATAATCACCGCGCAACTTCCGCGTTGAATAAACACATTTACGCGAAACCGCGCCACTCCGGGCAGCCCGTAGGAAATATCGCACGACCCCTGCTCGCGCAGCAGGGTGATGGCCTGCTTGTTGCTCCCAATCAGATCGGCGGCCAGGCGGCGGGTATCGTCGGCGCTCATCAACGACAAACCAGGAATCTGCACCGCGATCAGCTGTCCCAACACCTCAATCTGAGGCGGCCTTCCCGGCGAAAAAATCAGATCGCTAACCTGCTCGCTGGCGCGCAACATGGCCCCCAGCAGTACTGTCGTGGGCACGGCGCCCGAGCCGGACGGATACTTGTCGAGTTCAACGGCAATCGGTGCACTGCCGGTTGCTGCCACCATAAGCTTCCTTTGGGGAAGACAAGGCGCGCTCAGGGAGGGGATGCCCCGGGCATGAAATCACGCCCGGAATCCAATCTAGCCGATTTGAAAGCCGCATTCCACGAAGAACGACATGGACATAGACCTTCGTAACCCATTGACCAGGAATGAGATGGAAGCTGACTACCAAGAAAAAGGGCGGCCGGAGCCGCCCTAAATTCGCACTAGATAATGCCCTTATTGCTTCTTGACCGGGGCTTTTTGTTTCTGCTTTCCGAAGGAAGTTTCGACAGTGGCTCCGATCACGGTGAGCATCTGCTTGGCCTCTTCCGCGTGAGAACCTGTCGGCTGCAGTTCCAAGTACTTCTGGAACGCTTCTGCGGTTCCATCCGGCGCCACCATTTTGTCTCCCTTCAACGTGGCCAAGCCCACCAGGTTGTTTCCTTTGTAGTAATACGCGTCGGCTTTCGTGGGATCCGCGGCGATTGCCTTATCGAAGGCGTCGACCGCGCTATGTATCAGCGTCGGATCATTGGTTTTGTTCTGATTGGTTAGCACCGCTCCCAAGTTGAAGTAGTACTGCCCAGCTGCCGTCGGATCCAACTGCGCCGCCTGCGTGTAAGACTTAATGGCATCGTCGCTCTTGCCGGCTTTGCCCTGGGCGTCGCCAAGGTTGTTGTAATAAGCCGCTAGTTTCTTGTTGGCGTCTGGATCTTTCTCTCCCGCCTGTGCCGCAGCCTGCTTTTCAGCAATTGCCTTCTGGTAGGCATCGATGGCGCCATCCAGCCGCTTGCTCTTCTCTGCCGGATCCGTCTGCTTCGTTGCCGCGCCCCGGTCTGCGTCTCCCAACGTTGCCCACAAAATGTCGCGATGCGGATCGAGCGCAGTCGCATCCGTCATCTCCTGGATGGCGCCGTCGAAATTTCCCGCCTTCATATCATCGCGGGAAGTGGCCAGCTTCTCGTTCAACTGCTTGATGGTCATGTTCTCTTTGGTGGCCTTTTCGCTCGCTTCCTGCTTCTTCTTCATCTCCTCGGCGCTCATGCCCTGGCCGGTCGCCTGGTTCTGAAGTTCTTTCTTCAAATCGAAATCGAGAGTGTTCTCGTCAAGGGTGACGGGGACGTTGTTAAAGTGGAACATTTCTTTCCCGTCTACCAGCAGCTTCACGTTGTATTTGCCCGGAGAAATGCCCAGCGAGAAGTACTCGCCTTTGCCGTTGGTCTTTAAAGAATATTTGCGGCCGGTTTCAGTGCTGGTCCACTCGACGATCGCGCCCGCAAGCGGCTTTCCCTCTGTGTCTTTGCATAAGCCCTTCACCGTGCCCGTCGCCTGGGCAAAAACCGGAGCCGCGCACAGTCCCACCAGCACAACGACCACCAGGATAAATATGCAGCGTTGTTTCATATCGATTGGCCTCCCGGCACAAGAAAATCATTGATGATTGTCGATTTTTGATTGCTGATTTAAAACCGGTTCCAATCAACAATCAAAAATCAACAATCCCTACACTGTTTGGACCTTGCGAACATCGTAGGCAATCCGATCTTCCGTCCCCGCTTCGCGAAACGCCCTCAGCCTCAGCACACAGCTATCGCAGACGCCGCACGCCCGGTCTTCCTGACTGTAGCAAGACCACGTTAAATCGAAGGGCGCGCCCAGTTCAAGGCCAAGGCTCACAATCTGCGATTTCCGCATGGCAATCAGCGGAGTGACGATTTCGATTTTCCCCTCCTTCGTGCCCGCTTTCACGACCTGGTTGAACGCTTCGTAATACGCTGGGCGGCAATCGGGATACCCTGAACTATCCTGCTCCACTGCTCCGATATAGACCTTGGCTGCGTCCAGCACCTCAGCCCAACTCACGGCCACAGCCAGAAAATGCGCGTTGCGGAAGGGAACGTAGGTTACGGGGATGTCGTGCCCGATCACTGAGGACTCGGGGACCTCGATATCTGGGTCGGTTAGCGCCGAGCCGCCGATCGCCCGCAAGGCCTCGTTGCGCACGACCAATCGCTCGCGAATCCCCAATCGGTCGCATATCCCCAGGAAAGCCCGCCGCTCCCGTTCTTCCGTCCGCTGTCCATAGCTGATATGCAAGGCCGCCACGTCATGATCACGGGCCGCCAGCACTGCGCAAACACACGAATCCATGCCGCCGCTGAGAAGAACCACCGCGCGAGATTTGTTTGAGCTTACGGACATGCCACATTGCACCAAGAAAATTGTTGATTTTTGATTGTAGATTGTTGATTTCAGAACCACGCGGGCGACCTTCATTCAACAATCAACAATCAAAAAATCAACAATCCCTAAACTCCCTTCATCGCCGGATCCCAAATAAACTTGTGGATCTGCAATCCGAGTCGCGCGGAGACGTCATCGGCAAGCATCCACTCCGCCAGCTCTTGCGGATCGAGCAGACAGTGGGAAGCGCTGCGTGTACCCTTCGCGTCCTTGCGAAAAGCCGGAGAGAACAGCACCGCCCTTACCCGCTGTGCAAGCCCGTGACGAGCCGCGAAGTCGCGGGCGAACTCGTAGTCCACTCGGTCGCTGATCACGAACTTCACTTCATCGTGCGGCCCAAGTGTCTCCAGATTCTCCACGTGAAACGTGTTCGGCTCGCCTGAGTTTGGACACTTTACATCCACAATTTTCAGCACGGCCCCGGGCACCCGCTCCAACGGACGCTCACCGCTGGTCTCAAGCATCACCTGGTACCCCGAGTCCACAAGCTTTTGCATCAGAGGGATGACCTCTCGCTCCTGCAGCATGGGCTCGCCCCCGGTGATTTCGACCAGTCCTCCGCCAGGGCTGAGTTGTTCGACTTCCTTTAGAACCTCTTCCAGCGCCATGCGATGCCCGCCCGTGAAGGTGTATTCGCTGTCGCACCATGAGCACCGCAGGTTGCAGCCCGTCAGGCGTACGAATACGCAGGGCAACCCCGCGTGCGTGGACTCCCCCTGAATCGACTTGAAAATCTCGGTGATCTGCATGGCGTAGCGCTGGCGGGGTGCCCCACCTTTCGCGGTTTTCGGAAGGGGGATTCTCTACCCCTCGGAATAGGTCGCGGTCGTCGTGTCCGTCTCGAATACAGTGACGTTCTTCACTCGTACCCGGCCGCTGGTGACACGCTCCAGTTTGACGTTGCTCTCGTCGTAGAAGTATTTGGCCAGATTCTCGGCCGACGGATTCAGCACGGTAAATGGCTCCAGATCGTTGATCATCTGATGATCGAGCCGCTCGATGACATGCTTCATGACTTCGCGCAAATCTTTGAAGTCCAACAGTAGCCCGGCTTTATCCAGTTCCTTGCCGGCCAGTGTGACCCGCACTTTGTAGTTGTGGCCGTGCGGATTCTCGCACTTGCCCTTGTAATTCCGCAGGTAGTGCCCGGCGGCAAACGTATCTTCGACGGTGACTTCGAACATAAACTTATATTCTACCGCGAAGCCGCACACTCAGGCCCAGACGTTCCGCGATGGGTCCCAACCCAAACTGAAAACCGCTGAGGACGCAAAGGACGCAGAAGTTTGAGGGGAACCCCCAGAATCCTCTGCGCCCTCCGTGTCCACTGCGGTTTTGGTCGGTTTGAGGCTCGCTAGAACTGACCCGTATTGCACTTGTAGCTAATGGCCGACAAGTAGTTGTTCACCGCATTCAACGTCAGGTCGTAGCAGCCGCCTAGCGAGTTGTTCAGGAAGTAGTGGTTGAAACTCGCTTGCCCCTGGTTGGCGATGAAATTGAAGTTCTGATCGAACAGCAGGGTGTCGGTCGTCCCCACCGCATTATTCCGCTGGTTGGTGAACGTGACCTTCCCGTTGACCGTGTCCGTCGTCTGATAATGGTTCTCTTGATGGATGTTCGTCGTCTGCGCGATATCGCCATCGATCGTAGGCATCAATGAAATGTCCACGGTCAACGGATACCGCGTCGAAAGCGAAGTCACCCGCGATCCTGTGCCATCTTTGATCGTCGTGGTCGAGTAGATCTGGGTGTTCTGCGTGATGTCTTGCACGTAGTCGGTCGCCGTAATGTTGAAATTCTGTGAGTTCGAGAACGTGATGTTTTGCGACACGGTGGTGGTCACCTTGCCCGCAGAGCCGTTGATGTAGCCAGTGATCTGGAAGTTGCGGTTCGAGGTGACCGAGACTGTGCCCGTGATATCGCCTTGACCATCGACATTGATGTTCTCGACCACATTCGGGTTCGGGGTCGTGCTCAAATTGTTGAAAGTGACCGCTCCCGATACTTGCGACGCATTCTGATCAAGCAAAAGTAGCAACGCCGCCGTGGCCGAGAAGTAGTTGTCCACGTTAAATACGCTGAGCGAGACCGTGTGTTGCTGCCCGTTGCTGAGCAACCCGGCGAAAGGAGTCAGATCCACGCGATAAGGAACAAAGTTCAAGGTCTGCACGCCCGGCAATGGGAACCACATGAAGGGATCGATGCCCCCAGTGAAAATCCAGGGGAACACCGGAGCCACTCCCGCGGGCTGCCCGTCGATCGTGACTTCTGTCTCGCGGTAAGCCGTCCCCGGACAGCTCTGCAATTCGCTCGAAACATCCGTTGGCACGCACGTATACCAGAATTCATCCGCGTTCTGGCTCTGCGCGTACACATCGAGGAAGGCACGTTGAATGTTCATCGGCAGGGTGAAACTCGCCGACAAAGTGTCGGTCGGAGAAGCCAATGTGACTGTCCCCGGAGTCGCTGACAGCGGCAGCACCTCGTCAAACGGCCGCGGATTCTGGGTCGCACCTTGTTCCAGCGGATAAAACTCGACGTCAGCGCTGCCGTAAATAATACCGGTGTACTGATCGTTGACCAGATTCCCAATATCCACTTGACCCGCCTGCGAGGTCAAAAACAGCGGTGCGTACTCAGTGAGATCGCTCTCGACATGCCAGTCAGGACCGAAGGTGGGCGAAGGCTCGGCTGTCGTTCCGAAATAAATGTTAGTCCCGCCCAGCCAGATGTTGGCGGTGCGATCGAACTGAACGCCGGCCGTCACCGAGAAGTTTCCTTCAAAAACAATCTTGCGCCATGGCCCCGGGCAGTTAGCTGGAGGCTCATAACTGAATGATTTGGGATTGAAATCGGCGAAGGCCAGATTGTCGAAAAGCTGTACCTTGCAGGGCGTGGACGAGGGCCGCAACACTTGAGGATCCGCAGTCACCGTATCTTGGGATCCGATCTGATAGGTTTGTCCAGCCGCAAAACCTTGCACAGAACCGGCAAACAGCAAGAAAGCCCACGTGCTAACGGCCAGAACGGTTTTCCCTGTATAAACCTTTGAACTCTTAAGCATTTACTCTCTCCTCGCGCATGGATGGCGCATTCGCTGCGTCACGCCCCTACAGCTAAACCTAAGTGGTACAAGCATATAACGGGCCATTTCGCTGTCAAGGAGACCAATGGCTCACAGGGAAGGAAGAGTATTAAGAGGTCAGAATGCGGAAGTGAGAGTCTTCTTAGCGCACTTTGCGGCTGTTCTTCGCGAACGTTGCGATTAAGCTCTTGAATTTGCTTGGTGGAAGAGGATTCCGAAGTAGCAAGTGGATGTTACTCCTTACTCTCTTCGGCTCCAAAGAAGGCCTCGACTTGCCGTATATCTGTCGTCCGCCGGTAACTTGGCAAGCTCTCCACAAACACGCGTCCGTACTGCTTCTTCAGAATGCGGTTATCAAGTAACGTCAGCAATCCGCGATCATGCAGGGACCGGATCAGCCTTCCGAACCCCTGCTTCAAAGTGATCACCGCCGCCGGAACCTGGTACTGAAAGAATGCGTTCCCGCCGTCCGCATCGATCGACTTCACTCGGGCCGCCACCACCGGATCGCTCGGCACCGCAAACGGCAACCGGTCGATAATCACGCAGCTGAGTTGCTCTCCCTGCACATCCACGCCTTGCCAAAACGAAGAGGTCGCAAACAATACAGCGTGAGGCGTCAGCCGGAACTCCTCGAGCAGCGCGCTTTTCGGCGCGTCTCCCTGCAGAAGCATCGGATAATCGAACTCTCCCAGCAGCCGCTGATAGACCTCATTCATCTGCGCGTAGCTGGTAAAGAGAACGAACGCCCGTCCGCGCGTAATCTCAAGCAAGCGCTTGATGCGATCCGCCGCCTTCGCCGCAAACTGCGGCGTTCGCGGATCCGGCAAATCCGGAGGCACATAGAACAAAGCCTGATTCTCGTAATCAAAATGCGAAGGCAAGATCACTTCCCGCGCATGCTCCAACCCCAACCGCCGTCGCATATACTCAAACCCGCCACCCACAGCCAGAGTCGCCGAAGTCAGCACCGCGCACTCGAGTTGATCAAACATGCAGGACTTCAGAATGGGAGCGACATCAATCGGCGTCGCCTGCAAGAAAACATTCTGTCGTCCGCCAGCAGAGAGACCGTCTTTTCCTTTTGAAAAACCTCTTCGCCGCTCGATCCAGAACACCGTATTGTGATCCTCCTGCTCCATCAGAAATCCCAGTTGCACCTGTAATTCCTGCGCACGCCGCGAAAAGTTGAACACTTCTTCCGGCTTCGAAGGCATATTCTCAAGCTCGGACCCCAGCCTCCGCACCGACTGCTGCAGCGATAAATACTCTTCGCCGTTCTCCTCGAGAAACTCGCGCCGATTTTCAAATGCGAAACGTCCATCGCCTTGCGGCAACACGGAGAAGAAGAACATGGCCCGCTCGCGCAGACTCTTTACCGCGCCCGACAGTTGCGCCGACAACATGTGATTCCGTTGCAGAGAAATTTCTACGTCGCGGCACAACTCCTCGAATCGCGCGTTACTGACGGTCACACCAAAATAATTCCCCGCCACATCTTCGAGTTCATGCGCCTCATCGAAGATGACCGCTCCCACCTCGGGCAAAATCCCCGCATCCGGCGCGTATTCGGCCTGCTGCTTGATCGCGAGATCGGCAAAGAACAGATGGTGATTGACGATGATAATGTCGCTCTCCATCGCCCGCCGGTGCATTTCGGTGATGAAGCATTTGTCGAACGCGCTGCACTTCTGTCCCAGACAGGTGTCAGCCCGCGCGTCCAGCTTGTGCCACAGCGCACTCGCCTCGGGCAGCGACGCCAGTTCCGCCCGGTCCCCCGTACGCGTTGTCTTCTCCCAAGCCGCGATTGCCCGGTAGTGTTCGATCTCTTCCAGTCCGCTCAGCACCGGCTGATCGGTCAGGTCGTACAGCTTTTTCTTGCACAGATAATTGTTGCGCCCCTTCATGTAGCAGACATTCAACTTGCCCTCGCCGTTGGGAAACAACGCTTGCTCAAGGAAGGGAACGTCTTTCCAGAAGAGCTGTTCCTGCAGATTCTTGGTGCCGGTAGAAATGATGACGCGCTTGCCCGACCGGATTACCGGAACCAAGTAAGCGAGTGTCTTGCCGGTACCGGTCCCAGCCTCGACAATGAGATGACGCTTCTCTTCAAGTGCCTGCTCGACAGCTTGCGCCATCTGCAACTGCCCTCGCCGGAACTCGTACGCAGGATGCGTCCGCGAAAGCACTCCTCCAGGCGAGAAAAACTGGTAAAGCGACACATCTTTCTTTGCAGGAGTAGCGGGATGGGAGGAAGAAGCCACGAAGTCTCTATAATAGCTGCACGACTCACGTAGGCACAGGCGTCCTCACCTGTGTGCCACGGCTACTGCATAACTCTTAATTATGAAATCCGTCATTAAGCCGACCGAGATTGCCGCAGACTCCCCCCTCCTCGCTATCGTCGGCCGCCCCAACGTCGGCAAATCCACGCTGTTTAACAAACTCGTCGGATCCCGCCGCGCCATCGTCGGCGACGAGCCTGGCATCACGCGTGACCGCCTCTACGGCGAATCTCATTGGCGCGGACGCGACTTCCGCATCGTCGATACCGGCGGCATCCTCCCCGAGGACAAAGACTTCATCCCCGCAGAGATCTTCCGCCAGGCCCGGGTCGCGCTCGACGAATCCGCCGCCATCATTATGGTGGTCGATGGACGCACCGAGCTCGCCGCTCCCGACCTCGAACTCGCCCGCCTGCTGCAACGCACCGGGAAGCCGCTCTTCCTCGCCGTCAACAAAGTCGACAGCGATAAGCAACAGGGCCTCGAAGACGACGTCCATCGCCTCGGCATCCGCAGAATTTTCCCTATCTCCGCCGAACATGGACGAGGCATCGACGACCTGTTGGACTCAGTCATCGAAACGCTGAAGCTGGAAAGTAGCGCCGGCGTCCCCGCTGACCAGGACGAAGCCGCCAGGATTGATGAAGGAGAAGAGCCGGCCGAAGAAGTAGCAGCGGCCACCGAGACGAAAGTCGCCATCATCGGCCACCCCAACGTAGGCAAATCCACGCTGCTCAATCGCCTGACGGGCACCTCGCGCGCCATCGTCTCCCCCGTCCCCGGCACCACCCGTGACGCGGTCGACGAAGTCATCGAACGTGACGGACAAATCTTCCGCTTCATCGATACCGCCGGCATCCGCCGCAAAGGCAAGACGCACCTGATGGCGGAAAAGCTGTCCGTCATCATGTCGCGCAAACATCTTGAAGCCGCCGACATTGCGCTGCTGGTCATCGACGCGACCGAAGGCGTCAACGCTCTCGACGCCACCATCGCCGGATACGCCCACGAGAGCGGACGCTCCGTCATCATCGTTGTCAATAAGTGGGATCTGGTGATCGCCGGTAAGAATCCGCCGGCCAACCAGTCAAAAGCTGCCCGCATGCAGGAGAGCAAGCGCCCCGGAGACCGCGCCGCCTACGAATACCGTCTGCGCGACAGCCTGAAATTCCTGAGCTACGCGCCGATTATTTTTATTTCCGCCGCCTCAGGAAAGAACGTGGACAAGATCTGGCCGCTACTCGAAGAAGTCGCTGCCGAACGGCGCAAGCGCATCACCACTGGAGAGATGAACCGCTTCCTGAAGCACATCGACTTCGACCGCGCCTCGGTTCCGGCCAGCAAGCGCATCAAGATTTATTACATGACTCAGGCCAAAGTCTCGCCGCCCACATTCATTATCTTCACCGACCGCAACATCAAATTGCACTTCTCATACCAACGTTTCATCGAAAACCAAATCCGCGAAGCCTTCGGCTTCGTGGGCACGCCGATCTGGATTAAGAACCGAGCTAGGGATTGAGGCGGTCGGCGAGGAATTTTTAAACGGTGAGCCTAACCAATGCTCGCGAGGCAGCGAATTCTTCCGCGAGACGCATACAACTACTTCGATCCGGCACTTCCGCAGTCACTCGCCGCGGATACTGGTCATACGTACGTCCATCGAGCAAGCGGCCATTCTTCACTTTGCGTACACCACCCCACTGCTTGAAAAAGAACGGCACGCGTTGCTCGTGGCATCGCTCGCGAATCGAGATCACCCAATCTTTTTTCATGGGACGCGCCCCCGGTCCGCTCTCACCGCCTACAATCACCCAATGGATACCCGAGAGATTCATCTCACCCAAGTCTTCGAGTAACGGCTCGACGGACAAGAAGCGTACGGCCGCCGGTGCCCGCCGCAAATCATCGATTCGCGGTAGTCCATACTTCTTGTCCTCAACGCTGACGCCCCACCAGATGTTCTCCCGCTTGCCTGCAAAGTGAAGTGGCCCTTTGAGCAGATCGAGCAACCTCTTCGACCGCTTCGTTAACACTTGGTACGTATGCCAATTTGCTCTCGTCATGACCCATGCCACGGCCTCGGCGTAATCATCGGGCACGCCGTCCTGAAACAGATCGCTCATAGAATTCACAAACACCAGCTTGGGAGAGCGCCAGGTAAATGGCTCCGTCAACTTCTCCGGCATCAACCGCAAATCAAACCCCTGCTCATACGGATGCCCCTTCACCCCGCGAAACCTCTCCGCGAAGGTCTCCGCATAGCAGTGCTTGCAGCCGGGACTGATCTTCACGCAGCCACGTACGGGATTCCAAGTGGCGTCGGTCCATTCGATGTGGGAGTTCAAAGACATGTCAGTTCCAAAAAGCCGTTTGGTCGGTGCTGTATTTCAGGACTTGATCCCAGAACCTGTACGCTTGCTCGTGGCGTGAGAACAGCGCGAGTCTATACAACGCCAGATTCTTCTCGGATGACCTAACCTCTTTCATTTTGTAGTGCGGCGGAGGGATATAGCCAAGTGAAGCCATGCTCCTGGTGAACTCGTCGGCCAGGAACCTCGTAAATTTGACGGCGTCCCACTGCGCAGTGGCCCACCGTTCTCGCCAGCTATTTGAGCCAAGAAATTTGTCAACCTTGTCCGCATCTTCCCGAAGGTAGTGTTCGTAATTGCGGTTCGCATCCATTCCTAGAGCGAGCAAAACTAAGAAATCAAGGTAGCGGGCGTTCGCGAGCGTCCGAATCGTTTCGAATTCAAGTCCGATATCGAAAGGATCTGCAAAACAAAGTGACAGCGCCGTGTTACCAGATGATCCACGGGGAATTTCCGCTAGGACTTCAGAAGTGCGCTTGTTGCAATCGCCTTGAATATAGGCGACGTTTGCATTGGGAGCAATTTGTTTAGCTCTTGCCTTCAGCGCCTCGAGATTATTTGACCGCGCTTCGCAGAAGATGTACTTATCAAATGGATCATTCAACGTCAGAGCTAGGATTGGAGAACCAAAAATAAACTTCGATGTTCCGCGGATTTTGCTATAACCAGCCCCGGCATACAACTCCACATAGGTCCGCTTCGACCACTTCGTCTTCATTCCAGAGGAGAAAAGAGTCGAATAGAGCGAGACTAAGCGAGACTAAATGATGCTTCTGCTCTGCCCATTCCCCAACCTCAGGCGCGATCAAGCCATCGTCGTGCGCCGAAACATCGTCGTGACCGGCCATATCGTTTTATTTTGCTTTTTGTTCGCCCTAGCAATAGAACGATTCTGTCACCCTTGGCACCAACTGGCAAGTGGCGTGCGTTGCTACAGCGGTATATTCCCATGCTTCTTAGGCGGGTTCTTATCCCGCTTCGTCTGCAGCATCTCCAGCGCCTGAATCAACTTCTTCCGCGTCTCTCTCGGCTGGATCACCGCATCCACGAATCCCCGGTCCGCTGCCACGTAGGGATTGGCGAAGCGGTCGCGGAATTCTTCTATCTTTTCTGCGCGCATCGCGATCTTGTTTGCCGCTTTCTCTAAATCTCGTTTGTAAACGATGTCCACTGCGCCCTCCGGCCCCATCACCGCAATCTCGGCCGTCGGCCAGGCGTAGTTCACGTCAGTGCGAATGTGTTTTGAGGCCATGACGCAATAGGCGCCGCCGTACGCCTTGCGCGTGATGACCGTGACCTTCGGCACTGTGGCCTCAGCAAAGGCATAGAGCAGCTTCGCGCCATGCTTGATGATGCCGCCGTATTCTTGTGTGGTTCCCGGCAGAAATCCGGGAACATCTTCAAACGTGACCAGCGGAATGTTGAAGCAATCGCAGAATCGGACGAACCGCGCGCCCTTTACCGACGCATTGATATCGAGCGTCCCCGCCAGCATCGCGGGCTGGTTGGCCACGATGCCCACCGAGCGCCCGTTCAGGCGGGCGAATCCGACGACAATGTTTTTCGCGTAGTGCTCCTGCACTTCGAAAAAGTATCCGTCATCGATCACCGCATGAATGACATCTTTTATGTCATAAGGCTGGTTCGATTCCGTGGGGACAATCTTGTCGAGCGCCGAGTCGGCTCGGTCGATGGGATCGGTACACGTCTTCCGCGGCGGATCGTCGAGGTTATTCGACGGCACAAAGCTCAACAGCTCGCGAACCATCGAGAGGCATTCGGCATCGTCATGGGCCAGAAAATGGGCTACACCGGAAGTCTCGTTGTGTGTGGTGGCTCCACCCAACTGATCTTTCGTCACGTCTTCATGCGTCACCGTCTTGATCACATCGGGTCCGGTGATGAACATGTACGAAGTCTTGTCGACCATCAAAATGAAATCGGTAATCGCAGGAGAATACACAGCGCCGCCGGCACATGGCCCCATGATCGCCGAGATCTGCGGCACCACGCCGCTGTAGAGCGTATTGCGCAGGAAGATGTCGGCATACCCCGCCAGAGACATCACGCCTTCCTGAATGCGCGCCCCGCCCGAATCGTTCAGCCCGATCACCGGCGCGCCCATCTTCGCCGCCAGATCCATGATCTTGACGATCTTCGCGGCATTGGCCTCCGAGAGCGATCCGCCGAAAACGGTGAAGTCTTGCGCGAAGACGAACACCAGCCGGCCTTCGATGCGTCCATAGCCGGTGATGAAGCCATCGCCGTAATACTTCTGTTCCTGCATGCCGAAGTCGTTGCAGCGATGCGTGACCAGTTTGTCGGTCTCTTCAAACGTGCCTTCATCGAGCAGGAACTCGATGCGCTCCCGCGCCGACATCTTGCCTTCTTTGTGCTGCCGCTCGCGGCGCTGCGCTCCGCCGCCCTCTTGGGCCAAATGGTCGCGCCGCTTCAGCTCTTCCAGCTTCTGCTCAAGATTCATGGGGAGAGATTATATCGGGTGGGTGAACAGTGGCGTGTGAGGTAAGACCAGGGAGGATGTGACAGAACGGACCTCGGACCTCAGACCTCGGACGTCAGGCCTCCGGAAACCAAGCTCTTCCTGACGTCTGAGGTCCGAAGCCTGAGGTCTGCGGTCCGACGTCCGGTTTATTCCAGGCTCGAGCCGAGCGGCATGTACTTGTATTTCTTCCCGTCCCAATAAAGCGCTGAGGTCATCTCATCGCTGCTGGTCTCTTCGGCATAAATCGCCATGATGGTCTTCTTGCGCGTAGTCATTTTCTTAATGACCAGCGACTTGTAGGGCAGGTTGATGATCATGAACTTGGCCTTGGGAGTATCCGACCGCCAGGCTTCGGGCCCGTCGCCATGAATGATCAGCAGCACGATGCCCCGCGCCGCCGGGTCTTCGGTGGAAAATTCGCTGGTCACCTTGGGATTGCCGTAGCCAAAAAATGTGTAGTAAGGATCCTCGACGCGGAAGCCGTTCTCCGCCTGATCCATCATCGGTTTGGTGCAGTGCGCGGGGATCACGATGTCTTCAATGCCATCGCCATCCAGGTCTCCGGTAAGCGCCGAGAACCCGGGCTGCAATTTGCACGAATCGCCAAACGCCTTCTGCACAAATTCATTGTCAACGTTCGCCACCGGCTGCACCGCATAGGCCAGAGACGCCGCAAAAAACACAAGCACGAGACCGCAATTTCGTAACGCCATGCGGTTACTTTAGACCGATTGCCCGCGCCAATCCTAGAGAAAGAAGTGGTCCGAGGTGAACGTTAGGACATGTACTAGCGGGGAAGGCTGTTGCTCGCTTCAGAAATTGTTACTCGTTATTTAGCGATTGTCATCCCGTCTCTAACGACTGTAGACAGTGTCAAGGCCTTTGTGGCAACACTACTGCGCGGACGCAACCAAGTGCGCCATTTCGCTCTCGCAGAACGCTTTTGACTTTCCAGACCAAGGCCGTGTTCTTTTTAATTGGGCAGCGGTGCCCGCAGGCTCCCGCCATCCATCTCTTCGGGACTCGCTCCCATGATTCGTGCTTCGAACTCCCCACTCTTTCTGGGGAGGCAGGCTGCCCACTCAAGCGATCGGCGACTTACTTGCCAACCACAGAATGACTCGGGCTCCCCTGCACGACCGCCTGACACAGTTGCGCGTACGTCCAGTCCTCGCGCAACATCAGGTACAACCTCACTGCCAGCTTGCGCGCCACCGCTACTTTGGCCAGGGCGCGATGTTTGCGCACCGACAAGCGGCGATAGAAGCGTCCCAGTTCGGCGTCTCCGCGCACCGCCGCCTGCCCCGCTTCCACCAGCAGAAAGCGCAGAAACGAGCTGCCCTGCTTGCTGATGTGTCCCAGCTTCTGCCGTCCCCCGCTCGACCACTCGCTGGGAATCAGCCCGAAGTAGCTGGCCACTTGTTTGCCCGTGTGGAAGCGCGTGGCCTCGCCCAGGGTCAGCACCATGGCCAGTGCGGTCACCGGACCCACGCCCGGATGCGTCATCAATCGTGACGCCGCCGGACGTTGCCTGGCTTCTTGTTCCACCCGCCGGTTCAGTTCCCCGATCTCGAGTTCGAGTTGATCGAGCGCCCCCAGCAAAATGCTTCCGCCTCTGGGCCGCGTAGGGCAACAGCGGCAACTGCTCCAACTCCGTCCGCCCTGCCGCTGTCCACAGCTTCTGCTTCTTCTGCACGCCGTGGCTCAGCGCCATGGCCTGCAGCTGGTTCTTGGTGCGGGTTCGCGCCTGCACCTGCTTGTGCCGATGCACCAGCAACTGCCGCACGTCGCGCTCTTCCAGACTCGGCACCCAGATCTGGGGAAACTGCCCCGTCAACAGCAGATCAAGAATATGCGCCGCATCCCGCCGGTCGGTCTTCTGCTTGCGCACCATCTGGGCTCGAATCCTGGCGGCATCGCCCAGTTGCAGTTCGAAACCCAACTCTGCCAGCAAACGCTCGAACCAGGGATAGTGCCCGCAAGCTTCCATCCCCACTCGCACCGGCTCACCGCCCAGCGCCCGGTAGAACGCCTCCGCTTCTTCCCGATGGGCCAGCCGTTTTTCTTCTATCTCTCCCGTTCGGTTGTCAAAGATCGCGACCTGCTGAAATCCCGGATGAAAATCACAGCCTATAATCAGCATGACGTTGGCTCCTTCTCTCGAGCCTTGGTCTGTTCATCGCAACCAATCTACTCGCTGCGACGAGCCAACGTCGTTATGCAATCAAGCGCAGCGAGGGGATGAATTCACGTTTGAAGTGCAACAGAGTGTTCCAAGAATACCTCGTTGGGAGTTTTGAAGCCGAGGCATTTTCTGGGGGTATCGTTGTAGCGTTCGAGGCAGAGGGCGAGGCGCTGGGCGGGCAGGTCGTCGAGGTCGGTGTTTCTAGGCAACAGGCGGCGCAAACGGCCAATCGCGTTTTCGATGCCGCCCTTCTGCCAGGGCGAGTGGGTGTCGCAGAACCAGGTCTGGATGCCAAACCGTCGGCTCAGGAGATAGTGTTTGCTGAACTCCGCTCCGTTATCGAAGGTCATGGATTGACATACGCGCGCGGGCAGCGCTTCCAGCAGGGTGCTGAGATTGTCGGCGACCGACTGCGCCGTTCTCGTGTTCTGCCGCATCAGCAGGGCGCGCCGCGATCGGCGTTCCTGCATCACCAGCAGGAACTGTCCCGGTTTGCGGAAGCTCATGAGGTCGGCCTCCCAATCGCCCGTGCGCGTTCTGGTCTCCACCACCGCCGGACGATCATGGATGGAAACCCTCTCCAATATCGACGCCGTCGACCAGCGGCCATTGGGCAGACGGTTTCCGCGACGGTATTTTTGCCGAGGCAGCCAGCGATGCAGAGTTTCGTTGAAGGACCAACTGCGCCAATAAATGTAACGGTAGATGGATTCGTAGCTGATGCGGTCGCTGCCCGGCAACTGGGCCATGCGCCCGGCAATCTGCTCCGGCGACCATCCGGCAGCGAGATGCTGCAACACTTTCTCCCGAAGTTCGGGCTGACGTTCCAGCTTGTGGGCCCGACCGCGGGCATGACGACGCAGCATCAGCCGCTGCGCGCGCTCGGGATCGTAGCCCCCCGGCCACTGCTTAGAGACCTTGCTGTTGCGCTTCAGTTCACGACTAATGGTCGCCGCGCTCCTCCCCAGAGTGGCGGCGATGCAGCGCAGAGATTTACCGTTTGCATGCAGACGGTAAATCTCAATCCGCTCCCTGAGCACCAACTGCTCATATCTTCTCTTTTCCATCGCAACACCTTTGTACGGTGTTGCACTTGATTCGTGAACTCATGGGGATCTGCAGTTGGATACGCACCAATGAGGCAATGAGTAGCTATGGCAATTTCTAGCCAACTATCCACCAGACATGCGAAGACCGGCTTTCGGTGATTGTTGTGGCAAACTGTGACACAGCAATCAAATGAAAAGAGCCTTGAAAATCGCCTTTGGTCTGGGCTGCCTAACATCCATTGTGGCACCAACTTTCGCAATCGTGCTGTACCCGAAGGCCAAATGGTTGTTCGCCTTTGCTTTGATCGGAGCGGCAATTCTCTGGTTGAATCGCCGACTCGCCAAAGACCCGACACCGGAGGCTCTTGCCGATCAGGTTGAGCGCTTGCTGACGGGAAACTACACCGGATGGGATGTAGACGATTTCGAGATGCAAGGTATCCGAGATGCCCAACTGCAAAATCTTCACCGCAGGTGTATGAGTGTGGGTCTTCCAGAGGAATGGCCCAAATTAAGTGAGGAGCAGAGAAATCAGTTGCGGAGGATCATTGTGGAACTGAGGGAGTTGGGCAACGCTCGAAAGCAAGGGCAGGCTGTCAATTAACGAAGCCAGGCGATCACACTCAAAATCCCGGTCCGCACGACCCAGTTCCATCAGCGAAAGTGTTCCCACCCCCGCGCCACGAACTCATACCCCACACCCTTCGCGTTCCGCAAAAAAATCTTCCGCCCGCGCGTGACGATACCAATCTCGGTGAGAGGAGTGCCCGCAATCTGCGCCGGAACCCGCTTCCCCGCACGCACTGTAAACAACAACTCGTAATCTTCTCCGCCGTGCAGCGCGAAGCGTTCTTCCACCTCACGCGCGGGCTTGCCCACTGAAGCCAGCGGAATCGCTTCCACCACAATCTCTGCCCCGACTCCGCTCTCCTCGCAGAGGTGCGCCAGATCGGTCGAGAGCCCGTCGCTGGTGTCAATCATTGCCGAGGCCAGGCCCTTCTCGCGCAGGATGCGTCCCAACTCCAACCGCGCTTCCGGGAAAAAGTGCCGCGGATAATGTCGTGGATTCACCTTCCCCTTCTTCCTCATCCGCTCGACCGCCGCAGCCGATCCGCCCAACTGGCCGCTGACGTAAATGCGATCCCCTTGCTTCGCCCCCGATCGCAGAATCGCCTTTCCCCGAGGCACCGATCCCAGCACCACAATGTCGGCCAGCACGCCATCGAGAGACTCTGCCGTATCCCCTCCGGCCAACGTCACGCCCACGCGCTTCGCCAGATCCAGCAATCCGCGCATGAAGCCATTGACCCATGCCTGCGGCAGCTTTCGCGGCAGGGCCAACGACAGAAACGCCGCGACGGGCTCCCCGCCCATGGCAGCAATATCGCTCAACCCGCGCGTCAAGCACCGCTGCCCCACCGACTCCGCAGGATGCCAATCCCGTCGAAAATGAATTCCCTCCAGCGAGAAGTCGGTCGTGACCAGCGCCTCATGTCCTAGGGGTAACCGCAGGACGGCAGCATCATCCCCAATTCCAGCCACAACGCTCCTTCCGGCCCGGGCCTGGTGGCGAATCCTCGAAATCAAGGCTTTTTCGGCAAGGGGCACGATACCCAAACTATATAAGAGACTTCCCCAGCCCGGCGACCGGCGCCCCGCGACCGGTCGCCCGAACCAACTTTCCAACCTCTCGTCGGTAACTTGCCCAACCGGCCACGAATTCGTACCCTTCCTTCGTAACCGATTGACTGTGCTGGGAATCGTTGACACGGGGAACCTAGTTTGTTACCGTGAGCTTGCTGTTTCCTGACACCTTTGGCCGAACTAAGTGCTGCATCCGGTTGAGATTGCAGCCAAACTGGCTTTCAGGCCTTGCCTGGTTCCGGTAGGTATTAAGGGCGCGCAAAGCTTGCATCTTCTGAAAGGCGAGCGTAGCCCGGAATCAGGATGGAACTCAGGGTTCTCGCGAATGCGAGCCGGCCCTGGGCGGTCCGTCCCATACAACTCGTTACGAAAGGTGACGTTGCGTAAACGCTTTTACATCCTTTTTGTCGCCCGCGGGGAAGACGGGCAATTGCGCAAAATCCCGATTCCCATCCACTACGCTTATGTTTTCGTAGTCGCGGCGGCTATCGGAGTCTTGAGCCTCACAGGCATCGCCAGTTCCTACATGCGGATGCTGGTAAAAACGTCCCAATATAACGAGCTGCGCACGGAAAAAGATTCGCTCAAAACACGGTATTCGACGCTCGAGCAAGTCGCCAAAGAGCGGGAAGTCCAGGTGGCCTCATTGGGGTCGCTGGCAAGTGAAGTTTCCTCTCTTTACGGATTGAAACCCGAGCCCACACTGACCGCCTCCACCGGAACACTTCAGGACGCCCAAGTCGTATCCTCCCTCGATCAGTTGTACGTGTTGAAGACCACGGCGCTCAGCGGCGCGGCTTCGACCGGAATCTCGCTTGGACTGACACGGAACGTGACTACCGCCGATTGGCTGCGCGCGAATTCCGCTCCCAATCTATGGCCGGTCGAAGGCCCCGTTACCGGGTCCTTTGGCGAGCGCATTGATCCCTTCAACGGGGAAGGCGCATTCCATCGCGGCATCGATATCTCCGCTTCATACGGACAGGCGGTCATCGCTCCCGCCGACGGGATGGTCGACTTCGCCGACTTCATGGGCGGCTACGGACGCGCCATCGTCCTCGATCACGGTCACGGCATCACCACCCGTTACGGGCACCTCGCGAACTTCGCCGTCACCCCCGGACAATTCGTGCACCGTGGCGACACCATCGGCTACGTCGGCCTCAGCGGACGCAGCACCGGCCCCCATCTTCACTACGAAGTTCGCATCAACGACACCCCGGTCAATCCCCACAAATATCTGCGCATCACCTACGCCCGCAACGGCGGCTTCGCCGCGGGAAGCTGAGAAACCAGTCGTCGGTCGTCAGTCTTCAGTCGTCAGCCCAGCAAACCCGCGCTACACACTTTTCCTATTGCTTCTTCTGGTCTAAGGGAGCGAATGAGGCCATTTAGGATTTTCGCCACCTCGCTGGCTTGCTCCATTAACTTTCCCGCTGTGTTCGCGGGAAGGTAACCCAGACGTTCGGCAATAGTGAGCTGGGTCTCGATTTCACAGAGTGATCCGCGCGCATGATGGAGGAATAGGCTGAAGTCCTTATCCGTGGAGCGTCCTTTTCCCTCGGCGATATTGCTTGGGACCGATACTGCGGCCCGCCTTAATTGATTCGTCAACCCAAATTGCTCTTCTCTCGGAAAGGTTCGGGTGCACGAATAGATTTCCGCCACTAGTTCGATAGCCTTCTGCCAGGCCATGAGATCACGATAAGAACCACTCATTTCCATGTCTCCAGAAGGCAGGTTTATCAGGAATTACAGAGGGCGGTCTGTGACGATTGAACCCTGACGGTTTTGGCTGACGACTGAAGACCGACGACTGACGACTACTGTCTCAGTCCCATCCATTTTTCCGACACCACAATCGAGTTTCCCGGATTCTGGGGATCGTAGCGGACCGATGTCGGCAATCCTAGCCGGCAGGAATGAAGATTGATGCGTTGCCTCAGGTAGGTGACGTCTTGCGAAGCTTCGTAGGAAACTCCGGCTACGTCATATTGGAAGATTAAGAGCGTCGCCGCTTTGTGCTCGTTCGAGCGAAGCTCCTGCACGTCGATCACGGTCCCGTCGGTGATGCGCCCGATCTGATCGAGCCACTCGCGCCGCTCCCGCTCAATGTCTTCGGGAGACTTCGGTTTCCGCCGCAGCAACAGATATGCCGCGAGCATGACGCCCGACGCGCCGAGAACCAGACTGTAAAGCCGAAGTGGAATCATGACCCGATGAGAGGAAACGCAAACCTTGGGAGTGCGGCCTCGTTCTGAATATCAGCATAAGCCGGAAACCCATTTCGCGGAAGGGACTCTGTGATTACCAAGGTGTCGCTTCTGCTCTCCCTTCATAATGATTTGTCACCCGAGCGAAGTGAGGGATCTGCAGTTTTCTTCTAACCCCGGGAACCGGGTGCCCCGTCCTTGTCGTCTCCGTCGCTTCGAGCAGAAAGCACACGCCACCGCCGCGCTGAATCATCTCGCTTATTGAACGACCAAAGGCTCAACCCTTCGGCCTGGTTCGTTGCCCACTGGCACGACGGTAGGCGAGATACAAAATCGCCGAGAATGGTATCGGGATGCAACCAATATCCAAGATAAGCGATAGCCAGAACCACCGATGTAGGTCTGCTACAGGCAAGAGCAACATTCCAGCAGACGCGGCTGCCCCTCCTATGAACGGAACGAAGGAAACGCGCCTTCCTTTAAGCACCCGCCGAGACCCCAACGTGACAACGATATTGAATAAGGCACAATAGAATCCGACCCCCAAGAGAACCGCCGCCGCAAACAATCGCATCAAGAGCATGTTGTCGTAGAACGTGCGGACCCCTCCGCCTTGCTTCCTGGAAGTTTTTGGGTGGCGCAGCGCTTCCGCGCTGCGATACAGTCCCTATTCAACTCGCGCTTCAGCGCCCGAGGGACCTGATGAAATACCTGGCACTCCTCCTCATTCTTGCCGCTTCCGCGTGCGCGCAGCAGACCGAGACCGACGAATACACTCGCTACGAACTCCTCGCCCCCGACACCGCCAGCTTTGCCATCCACTATGAAGTCACCGCGACCGCCCCTGGCGCCACGTTCTACTACAACCCCATCCGCAAGGGCAGCGTCGCGCGCGACGAGTCGGTCACTGACGTCATGACCGGACAGCCGCTCAAGTTCGAAGTCGTCAGCGGAGAAGACGCCGTCAAAGATCCGCTGATGAAGGGAGAAGACACCTCGGTGGATTACATCAAGGTCCATCTCGCCCGCCCGGTTCCACCCGACGGCCAAGCACGCATGCTGATCCTGAAAACCTACAAAGATCCCAAGAGCTACTTCCGCGAAGGAGACACCATCGTTTTCAATCGCCTGCTCAGCATCCCGCGCAACAGCGTCATTCTGCCGGCGGGATATGAGCTGGTGTCATGCAACGTGCCATCGCAGGTCCTCGCTCAGCCCGACGGACGCATCGCCATCAGCTTCATGAACGGCAGCGGTGCCGAAGCTCCGCTCATCGTGAAAGCCAAGCCCGGTGGGCAGATCGGGCCAGGGGCAGCGCCGCGAGTACCAGGCGATGCAAAAAGCTGGGAAGCGCCTTTCGAGGGCGAAGCCGAAAAAGAACGTCTTTCCGAACGCGCCCATCAGGATCGCGAGATTGTATATTTCCTCGAGGAAGCCGAGACGCACGCCTTCCGCCTCTTCCACGACTACACCGAGACCAGCCCGGGAGCGGACAAATACTTTAATGTCGTTCGCACTGGCAGCAAAGTATCCGATCCCTCGGCCTACATCCTGGATACGGGTAAAAAACTAGAGACACGAATCGTGACCGGCGCCGACTTGGCCGCTGCGAAGATCAACCCAGGCGAACCCGTGGACGCCGCCGCCCAGGTGGTGATCGTTTCCTTTCCCGCTGTCACTGCGGGCACTACCACGCGCTTGCGCATCTGGGAGACCTACACCGCCCCCCAGAGCTATGGCATGAAAGATGACGAACTTGTCTTCGACCGTAGCCTGGGACGCCCTCGCAACGCCGTCGTCCTCCCCGACGGCTGGTATCTACCGCCAGCTCCATCCCCGCCAGCGTCTCGCAGCTGCCCGACGGACGCATCCGCCTCGATTTCTGGAACGGACGTCCTGACTCCGTCGACGTCCTGATTAAAGCCAAGCGCCGCACGCATTGATCGGACGCAATCCTGCGCGCGGCACCTATGGTCAATACGGTCGGCAGAGAATATTCAAATTCCCGCTCGACAATGTCGTCGACCCGTTGAAGTATCCCGTCCCCGTGTTGATCGTGAGTTGAAACGTCACTCCACTCGCTGCGTAGGTCTTGTATTGCGTGTAGACCGTTCCCGTGACAATCCCGGTCAAGTTGTAGTTATGCGACCCATCCGCCAGCGTGATCAGCGTCCACGTCACTTCGCCCGTCCAGGTTCCGGTGAAAATTGGCCCATTGGCCACTCCATTCGTGCCATTGCCTGTCACCGTGAACGATCCCCCCGGTCCAAACGTTCCGCCGGTCTGAATGTTCCCGCTGTCCATAGCCGCCGTCGAAAACTCCACCGTGCCGAGCATTCCCGTGATCAGCTGTCCCGGCGAATAAAGGTTATTGACCGAGGTCAAAGTCGAACCGGTCAGTGTCAGTCCGCTGGCAGAGCCCGTCAGGGTGCCTCCGGAGTTCCCAATGTCAACTTGCCGAGCGGCCAGAGCGCTTGCTGGCAGCAGCATTGCGATCATCAAAACTATCGTCTGCTTCATATTCACATCCTGATGGAAGTGGTGCCGGTTGGATCAAACGTCGGAATCGAGGTCAACGTCGTGGCGAACGAATCTGGCAGGAGCCGACGAGCAGTTACAAAGATGCAAAACGCAAGCACGGATTTGCTCTACAGGTCGCAGATTATATCTCTGTTCGCCCATTTACCTGCAACTATCTCCCCCTGCCCGGGTTGATAGAATCGTCTTTGTCCTGGAGGAACATATGCGCCCTCGCCTCCTGTCCGCTGTTTTGCCGTTCGTCTTCCTGAGCCTGAGTTGCGGTAGCAGTACCCCTCGGACTCTTCAGTCCGTCAGCGCCAGTCCCGCGGTCGCTGACGCCATGAACTTTCCCAACGGACAAGTACAGTTTGTGGCCACCGGCACTTACAACAAGCCGCCGCTCACCGTAACTCCACAACCCGTGACAGCATGGCAAGTTTCGGCAGCGATCGCGACTATCACTCAGTCGGGCCTCGCCACATGTGTTTCCGGGCAATCAGGAACCGCCAGAGTGCAGATCGCTGTCGCCGGGGATGGCCCGCTCATGACCGTGGCCACGCTCACTTGCCCGTGAAAGGCGGGCAGTGTCCTCGTAAACCGTGAGTCGGTTTCCGCCACGAACGGAAATGCAGGCCCGGGCGCAAGTCTTGGGTTTTGCAGGCGCAAGCGGTGGGCAGCTAGCGAGCGGTAGCGCAGACAGTCAGCCTGCGCTACCTCCGCCATTATTTCGGCATGTAACTCAGATCGGGCCGGAACTTCGAGAGCTCGGTCGTGATCTTGCGGCAACTGTGACGCAACTGCTCGACCGCAGTGCTATCGCCATACGCTTCCTTCAGCATCTCTTCCATCTTCTTTTCCGGCGGCTCCATGTCAGCCCATCCTGCGCGATCGGTGATCAAAACAAAGGTCGGCGTCTCGCCCCCGTTTGCCAGCGAGTACCAGCGCGACGGCTTCACCGGATAATTGGTTTTCTTAATCGCGGCATTGATCTTCTTGATCGCATCCGTGAAGTCGTTTACGTGTTCTGGGATGACAACGTAGGTCGATGTTGTCCGCATTTTTGCGGGAACTGCCGGCGGCTTGGTCTGGCTTAAATCGTCGCGAAACACGTAGTAGGCGCTGGCAGTCGATTCCGTCACTGCGCCATACGTCGTGGCGATGTTTGGGATGTCCAGTTTGTTGAATTCCTCGCGCGTGTCAAAATCCTTCCAGTTGTGCCCGGGAGAAGCCATCATGTAAGCGCCCGTGCGTTCACCCGAGATGAATTCCCAGACGTAAATGCTCCACGTGTCCTTCTGAGCGGCGTGAAAAGCGGAATGTTCCTTGCGTCCCGCCTCAAATTGCGTGCCCATGCCGGGCTTGGGCATAGCGATACTTACTTGCGAAACCACCTGCGGCGAGGACTGCGCCAAGGCCGAGATGGAAAGACACAACAATGCGAAAAACAGCGCTGACTTGCGCATGCGATGCTCCTGGATGATGAGATAGCGGCCGGCACGACCAGCCGGTCCGCATTTTGCGAAAGATGATCCTTTGGGGGAGGCGGAAACAGGCGCAACCTTACTCTGCGCCAAGTCGGTTGTCAATTTTCGCAACTTTGAAAATAATCGAAATTCTGGCGTTTGATTCTTGTCGGCATATAATGTGGCGGTTTCCCCACTGCCATCCTCCCCCGGACGGAGCTTCTTATGCGTCTTTCGTTCGATACCCGCGACGTCGGACGTGTCACCATCGTTCGCTGCAATGGGCGCATCGTTGCTGGCGGCGAGAGCGAATCTCTTCGTGACCATATGACCTGGTTGTTGCGCGACCGCCGCGCCATCGTCCTCCACATGGGCGACGTCGGTTTTATCGACAGCAGCGGCCTTGGCACTATCGTGCGCAGTCTGACCAGCACTCGCCAGGTTCGTGGAGACTTGAAGCTTTGCAACTTGCCTGAATCCGTCCGCCGGTCACTCGAAATGTCGCGACTCACCACCGTCTTCGATACTCACGAGTCCGAAGAACAAGCGGTGGCGGCCTTCTACCGTGCAGCAATCCGCGCCGAAGCCTCGGCCCATGCCGGGCGCTCTGTCCTCTGCCTCGATTCCAACGGGGACGTTCTCGCCTACCTACGAGAACTCTTGCGCAGCGCCGGATACGACGTCCACACCAGTAGTTGGCTGAGCGACGCCCGCCTTCTGATGCGGGTTACTCGATTTGATCTATTGTTGATGAGCCCATCGATGAATGCGGCGCCGGCCACACAGCAAGCTTTCCAGGCCGCATGCGCGAAGCTCCCCGTTATCGAACTCGATCCTGAGTTTTCTACTCGTGACGCCGGAGAAGCGGGAGCCCACTTGCTGGCTGCGATCGAATCCCGTCTCAACCCCGGGAGCGCATGAGCCGTCAGTCGACGATGAACAACTTTGCTCCGCCCTTAGTGAACGAGCGATGCGGCTCGGCACCATCGGCAAGTTGATAGCTCATCCCTGGCGTGAGCGTGAATTTCCGTCCATCTTTCAATTCGGTTTCGAGTTCACCTTCCAGGCACAGCAGGATGTGCCCCTTTACGCACCAGTGATCTGCCAGGTATCCCGGTGTGTACTCCACCGTGCGCACGCGAATGTCCCCGAAATTCCGCGTCCGCCAATAAGCCGCCCCGCTCTCGCCCTTGTGCTCGGTCGCTTCCACTTGCGACCACTCGGTAACTGCGAAGGGAAAGCCCGCAATCCGCATAAAAAGTCCTCTCGAGAACGTTGGCTCCTCGGCAAGGCGAGGCCCGCAGGGTCATTGTGAATTGCTAGATGGAATGATTCCAGGTGTTTTTGTAACGAGACGGAAATCTAGCAGCCGCAAAGCGGCGAAAAAATACAGCCCACGGCGTGAACCGTCGGATTTACTTGGTATTAAAAGGGAGCTCGAAGGGGCGAAAGAGAAGTTACGAAAAGAAGCGAGGACAACTTCGTTTATCGTGGATGCCGGGCAGCGGTCCCCGCTCGCGGCTCTCTACGTTGCGCCGCCCGGCCGCCGCGGACTCTTCCGCAATTTCTCCTCGTCGAACTTGCAAATAAGTTCCTGCACCAGGCTCACCAGCTTATGCGTATCTTTCTCTTCCTGGATCTGATTTACCAAATCGCGCCAGTCTTCCTGCATAGGACCTCCTTCACCAGGCCCGTTGCGATTGGTCTCGCTGGGCTGCGTAGTATCTTTCGCCGTTTTAGGCGTCGTTCCTTTTTGTTTGTCCAAAATGTCGTCCCACTCTGCAAGTGCGTCTGCACGCCGATGCTGCGAATAGACCTGCCATCCCCAGCCGGTAACCGCTGGCCGCTTTTCGGGCGGCGAGTTCTTCCACCCGCTTTTTCACCAGCGTTACCGGAATCTGTTCAAAATGTGTGTGCAGCGCTCGCAACTTGATCCTCTCTACCCTCCCAAGCTAACAAGAAATTCTCGCTATGGTTTTTATCTTTTAGGCAACGTCATGCAGATGCATAACGTGCAAATCGCTGAAACGCAGAGAGTTAGATAGTGTCACGATTCTTAGCGAGATTTTCGCGCAGTTAGAAATACCTCCACTTGTTTGGTTTTTAATAACGATCTTGTATCAGATCGTTACGTTAGGTTACGATAACGTTACGTTCGGTTATCGTGTCAAACGTGGAGGATGCTGCGATGAACGGTCGTAACCAGAAAGCGCCGATGAATTTCAAAACCATGGCCCAAGTCGACGTTCCCCAGGGCCGGAACGGAAAGCACAAGCAGATTGTCAGTCAGATTCTCTCCGACCTCGACCGGGTCGAAGATGGTGTCGCCCTGAAAGTCCCCCTCGCCGCTCTGGCGGAAAGTAAAGCGAAGGTGCGCTCCGCGCTCAATCGCGCCATCCACAAAGGGGGACGCAGCGTGGCAACCGCGAGCGATGGCGATTACCTCTACGTGTGGAACGAAACCAAATAGCCGCTAGGGCATGCTTTCGTGCGCTTCTTCCGATCGCGCACTCTCGTTCCCGCGCACATCCGCAGCCGACACGGAATAAAAGTAGTTATGTCCAGCCACCGCGCTGGTATCGCGATACGAAGAAGCCTTCACCAGATCTTTGTTCACCTTCTCCGGTTGCCCGTTCTCCTCACGACGATAGACGTTGTATCCCGCAAGATCGGCTTCGGTATCGGGAGCCCACACCAGATCGATGCCTGGCTGCTGTCCCACACCCGTCGCCACCGCCTGCAATCCTGAAGGCACCGCCGGCGGAAACACGTCATGCGCGAAAACTTTGATCGTCGCGGTGTCATCGCCCTCCAGCGGAATCTCGCCTTTTCCTGGCTGCGCGATTTCGGTCACCACGGTTGCGCGGTAGTTGTAAGTTTTCTCCCACTCGAATCCATGGTCAGTGACCGTGGTCGCATCGAGCGGCGCTTCCCCGGCCATTGCGTCAGTCTTTCCGTCTTCGGGACGGCGATAGACGCGAATTACATAACTCAGTCCATCCGTCTCGGGCGGCTTCGGCAGCAGATTCCAGCTGAGAACCACTCCATCCGCCGTCACCTGGGCTGAGAAATTCTGCGGCGCGGGCACCGTCGCAATCGCCGGCACCTGCAACTGGTTCGAAAGTCCAGCCGTGCGGTCGTGCGAGTTGTACGCCTCGACCGCGTACGTGATTACCGCGCTTGCGTCCGGCCGCAGCAGCGAAGGGGGAAGCATATCGATGAAGTTCGCTTCAACCTTCGGAGGTTTTTCTCGCGGTTTCTTCTTCTTCTCCGGAAGTGTCACCGGAAATTGGGAGGCCGAAACCGTCCCGACGCCCTTGCCGCAATCCGCAATTTCTTTTCCCTCCGCGCGGCAGACGCGGGTGTCGCCCCGGTGCATGATATTTTGCCGGTCGACTGTCTGCGTGGGTACCGTCCAGAAGAGATAGACCTTGTCGCCTTTGCGCGTCGCCCGCAGATCCTCTACCGGCCTCGGCAATTCGAGCGAAGGAGGCATCGGCGGCCCGGGATTGGCGCAACCTACTAGCGCCACAGTCGCCAGCATCGCTAACAGAACTCTAGGAGTGACAAGCTTCATTGAGGAAGGAATCAGGTTAACAGAACGACGCCACAGCTAGACGATCGCTATCTTCTGCGTACGAAATACAGGATCAGGCTCAGCACCACACTCAAAACAATTGAAGTCGCCAGCGGAAAATAAAACGTAGTGTTCTTCCCGCGAATCAAAAAATCCCCCGGCAATCGTCCGAGAGGAACATTCATTTTCCCCAAGAGCATGAGCAAAAGCCCTGCCACCACGAGCACGCCGCCCAAGCCCAAAATCAATTTCCCAAAATCACCCATCAAATAAGTGTAATCGACTAGCGCCGGCGCCCCGCCGGCCAGTTCAACGGCCGAATCGAGTCCGAACGGGCTGAGTGCTGAATGCCGAGTGCTGAAGGCAAAGGCTTTGTCTTGCAAAGAACTTGACACGCAAAGAATTCCGGCCTATGCTGACCTATGCTCGAACGCCGTCCACACCGCGTTCGCCGTCCCCACTCGCGCTCCCGGCCGCTGCCCGCCGGGGCTATCGACGATCTTCGCTTCATTCGCGAGACCATGGAGCGCTCCTCCTCCTTCACCGCCGTTCCGGGCTGGGGACAAGTCGCCATGGGCGCCATCGCCATCCTTGCTGCCTGGATCGCCTCGCGCCAAACGTCACCATCCTCCTGGCTGAAAATCTGGTTGGCTGCCGCAGTAGCCGCCGTCGCGATCGCGTTACCCGCCATCTGGATGAAAGCCCAACGCGGGGGCCTCCCGCTCACCAGCGGCCCCGGACGAAAATTCGCCACCAGCTTTCTACCGCCCATGGCCGTTGGAGCTCTGCTCACCGTCGCTCTCTATCGCAGCGGCGCCCAGTCGCTTCTGCCCGGCATGTGGCTGTTGCTTTACGGCGCCGGCATCATCACCGGCGGAGCCTTCTCCGTCGCCATCGTTCCCGTCATGGGCGGATGCTTCATGTTCGCCGGTGTCCTCGCTCTGCTCGCCCCTGCGACTTGGGGAAATCTTCTGCTCGCTTCCGCTTTCGGAGGCCTACACATCCTCTTCGGAGTGCTGATCGCGAGGCGCTACGGTGGCTAGATCCGCACCAAAAGATCGCGCGCATGCTCCCGATCCGAACCCGGATCGTTCCTCGCGCCCCACTCGTCCCGCCGAACTGCCGCAGCTCGATCGCCTGATTCACGAGCGTCTCCGCCTCGGCATTGTCAGCGCGCTCGCCATCAACGATTCGCTCAGCTTCAACGATCTCAAGCGCCTGCTCAAAACCACTGACGGGAATCTCAGCGTCCACGCCCGCAAGCTAGAAGAAGCTGACTACATCGGGTGCACCAAGTTTTTTGAAGGACGCATCCCCCGCACCGAATACCGCCTCACCGCCGCCGGACGCAAAGCCCTCGAAGAATATCTCAATCAAATGGAACACCTGATCCGCGTAACCCGCGAAGAGTAAGAAGCACTCAGCATTCAGCACTCAGCATTCAGCCAAACCCCATCCGCTATCCATGACGTCATCCCGACGCTGAGCGAAGCGAAGCAGGAGGGATCTGGCGTGCAGCAAAACAAACGCGTGGTGCCCCATCTTTGCGGCGCATTGTACAGACAAAGGTGGGCCCCCACGACCCAAACCCGAGCAAGCAAAGAAGAGCCGTCAAAACAAAACCCGAAGGGCCAGATGCCAAGTGCTAAGACTGCTGAATGCTAAAATCCCGCCATGAAAACGCGCCTGGCTTTCTTACTGCTTCTATCCACGACACTCCTGCCCGCACAAACCAAGGAAGTCGAAATCACCGCCGAGCCCTCGCACCACCTCGCGCTCGAAAATGCCTACGTCCACGTCTTCAAAGTAGAGGCTCCTCCGCACGCATCGACTCTGGTTCACTGGCATCGCCACGATTACATGTTTGTCACGCTCGGTGACAGCCTGGTCGAGAACCAGGTCAAAGACAAGCCCCCAGTCACGCTCAAGCTGAAGAACGGCGAGACGCACTATTCCGTCGCTCCCTTCGCCCACTCCGCAAAAAATCTCGCCGATACTCCCTTCCGCAATGTGACCATCGAGTTCCTCAAGAACGACGATTCCAAGTGGGATCCCGATCGCGGCCTCTCCGTTCTCCACGGAGGCACCATCGATATCTTGTTCGTCAAAGACGGAGCCCGTGTCTCCGATGTCGATCTTCAACCGGGCGGCGTCATTCCCGAGCATACCCACACCGGGCCGCATTTAGTCGTCGCTGTCTCTGATCTTGATCTGGAAGGCAGAGCTGCAGGCAAGCCCACAACTCATCTGCAACTCAAAGCAGGAGACATCGAGTGGGTCGAAGGAGGCATCACCCACACCGTAATCAATGCAGGTAAGCAAGAAGCCAGGCTGATCACTGTGGAATTCAAGAGATAGCCGCGGCGTCCTTCGCCGGCCACCATGATGCGGCTTGGCAGGATGGCAAAACAAAACCCACATCCGCTCTTCGCAGATGTGGGCCAAACGTGCAGCAATAACCAATCAGTGAATCCGGCGCACCTGGGTCTGCTGGTCATCTACCAGGTAGGGCACATTGCCTTTGCCGATGCCCACGGCAACGACATCGTCCAGATTCGTGCTCAATGCCGGTAACTTGTCGCCGTTGTATCCCGTCAGGCCCGTGCCGCCGATCGTATTGATCGTCCCTTTGGAAATCTCTCGCACGCGCGCGTTCCCGGCATCCGCGAGATACACATTGCCCAGCGTATCCACGGCCATGCCTTCTGGGAAGCAAACCTCGGCCGCTGTCGCCAATCCGCCGTCCCCGGTGAACCCGCAATTGCCATCGCCAGTGATCGTCGAGATCAGTCCCCTGGTATTCACCTTGCGTACTCGGTTGTTGCCGGAATCTCCGATGTAGAGATTCCCCGCCTTATCCACCGCAATCCCCAGAGGAGAATTCAATTGCGCGCTGGTCGCCAGTCCGCCATCGCCCGCGTATCCACATACGAAAATGGTTCCCGCCACCGCTGTCGCAACGCCTGACGAGTTCACCTTCCAGATCACGCACGTTCCCAGGTCGGCGACATAAACATTGCCTGCCGCATCCGTCGCCATGTTCCAGAGCCCGCTGAAATTGGCGTTGGTCGAGAACGTATTGATGGTCCCCGTCGTGTCGATCTTGCGGATTACGTTGTTGTTGGTGTCGGAGACGAAAATGTTACCTGTCCCGTCCACCGCCACTCCCCCGGGGTAGGACAGTCTCGCGGTGGTTGCTGTGCCCCCGTCTCCTGTGTATCCAGTCACGCCCGTTCCAGCGACCGTGCTGATTGTTCCGGTCGAATCGACTTTCCTTATTCGATTCCCGCCTGCATCCGCGATGTAGTAGTTCCCCGCCTTGTCGAAGGCGACGTCCTCCGGCTGCACCAGAGTCGCGCCCGTTCCCGGCCCTCCATCCCCAACAAAACCGCCGGCGAGCGTCTGCACCACAGTTCCTGCTACCATGCGCACCCGCGCGTTGAAGGAATCTGTGAACACCAGGCTTCCAGTCTTGTTAAAGATCTCCGCTGTCCCTCCGCTCAGCTCGGTCGAGAGCAGAGGATTGTTGTCCCCGTCATAGCCAAAGAACGATCCCAGATAGGTGTTGATGATATTCGTGCTGATGACTACAGTGCGGATGCGGGAGCTTCCCGCAGGCAGGATGTAAATCGTCCCTTGGCGATAAGCCAGGCCACGCGGATTACCGATCTCCGCCAGCGTCGCCAACCCGCCATCTCCGGTGAAACCTTGTATCCCATCCCCCGCGAAGGTGTTGATCACTCCCGCCGTATTCACCACCCGCACGCGATGGTTCTGCGTGTCGGCGATGTAAACATTGCCGTTCGGATCCAGCACTACGCCGCGTGGCAGATTCAGCTGCGCGCTGGTCGCCACCAATCCGTCGCCGTTGTAGCCACATCCCGCCGTGAAATCGCCTGCTACTGTGCTGATGATTCCTGCGGTATCAATCTTCCGCACCACGCAGTTGCCCACGTCGGCGAAGTAGAGATTTCCGGTCTTATCCAACGTCATCCCAAACGCCTGCCCAATTTCCGCCAGCGTCGCCGGACCGCCATCGCCGGTGTCGCCAAACACTCCTGTGCCTGCGATCGTCGTGATCGTTCCCGTTCTATCAATCTTGCGAATGCGAGCATTCCCTCCATCCGCCAGGATCACATTTCCTGCCGAATCCACTACCATCCCGTTGGGATAACTGATCTCCGCCGCTGTTGCCGGACCCCCGTCTCCTGAAAAGCCGGAAATCCCCGTCCCGGCGAACGTCGTGATCAGCCCGCTCGGCGTAACCTTGCGAACCCGGTTCGCGGCGAAATCGCTGACGTAGTAATTGCCGGCTTTATCCTGCGTCAGCCCGAAGGGCTCCTCGAGCCCGGCATTCTTAGCCATACCGCCATCCCCCACAAAACCTCCCGCTGTCGTTGTAATGTTCTGGGCAATGGTCGGAATTCCGTTAAGCCACCAAGCGAAAGCCATCCCGAGAGTGACAGCAAACCTCATACTTTTCATGGGTGTCTCCTTTTTGCAACTCCATGCGAATGGAGGTGTGCCCGCATGCAGTCGTTTATCTAAGTTGCGGTCGGAAACCGAGGCCTGGAATATCGCTCGCGCCACGAAGCCTGAATATGGAGGGGGAGCGGAGCGGCTTCAACCTGCGCGGTTCGAGACTTTGACCTTTCTCCTTCTGGAAGTCAAGCTAAAATTCCTCGCGAAAAAAAAGCCCCACATCTCTCGCGATGTGGGGCCGTCTAGCAAAGTCTCGCCTCAATGCTGTAAAACGCCGGATACCTCCGTCCCCGCGTCTGTCTCGATAGCGAGAAGCGCGCTTCCCGCATTCGTGACCGTCAGATTTAGGTTCAACACCGGCAGGTTCTTCGCAGTCAGTGTCGCCGTTCCCGTGCAGTTGGAATTGATGTTGTACGTGCCGGTCAGGATGGCATTCTTGGTGATCTTCCCGTTGTAGCTCGCCGTCTCCGTGCCCTTGATGTTCCCAGCACCATCCAGGCTGATTTGCCCTCCAATCGTCGTCGGATCCAATAGCAGTTGCGGACCATTCAACGATATCCCGTAGGTTCCCTTGATTGCCGCCGTTGTGCACGTCGCCTTACCCTGGGTCTCGGCATAACCCACCTGGTTCGTGTTGTTGTCGATATCAATCACCAGCAGCGGCTTCGTCCCCGAGATCACCGTCAGGTCGTAGTTTGCGGCCATCCCCCCCTGCGGCGTGATCGTCATCGAGCCCGTGCAGGTGGCGCCGATCTGATAGGTCCCGCTCGTCGTGGCGTTCGACACAATCACCCCACCCTCGCTCGAGGTCTGCAGACCCGTCAAATTTCCTTTTCCATCTGCCGTGAACTGATTACTCAATGCAACCACTTCGCTGGTATTGACCGTCCCACCCGCGACCAGCCCGTACACTCCGCTCAACGTCTTGTCAGAGCAAGCCGCCGAACCCGCCTTCTGAATCGAGCCTAGCACCGTCGTATTCTGATCCGTCTCCATCGCCAGCAACGACTGGCCCGAGCTGGCTTCCACCAGCGCGAGATTGATCGGAGACAGCCCAGGCGCATTCAGCGTCGCCGTGCCCAGGCAGTTCGAATTCATCGAGTAGGTACCCGTGATCGGTATGCCGGTGAAAATCTGTCCACTCATGCTGGCCGTTTCGGTTCCACTTAGGTTCCCCGCGCCATCGAGAATCATCTGCCCGCTGGCACTGCCGGGATTGTTCAATCCCACGCTCCCGCCCTGGAATCCGTAGGTTCCTTTTAGATTCGCCGTCGAACACACTGCTGTCCCCTGCGCCACTGCGTATCCGTATTGCGTTCGTAGCGTTGTGGTATTCAGGATCTGAATGGTCTTCCTGTCCGAGAGAATGACAAAGTTATAAGTTGCCGCGGGCCCAACACTCGGAGTGAACGTCCCCGAGCCCGAGCAGTTCGCACTGATCTTGTAAGTCCCAGTCAGCGATACATTGGTATAGGTCACTCCCATGACCTTTGTGGTTTCCGTTCCCGTGAAATTTCCATTCCCGTCGGCGGTCAACTGCCCGCTGTCTGCCCGCGGATCGCCAGACTGGCCCATGCCAGAGACCTGGAAGCCATAAACGCCGGTGACGGTCGCATTGGAGCAGGTTGCACCCCAACTCGCCGAACCGAGCAGCAAGACACAGACAAAGACGAAGACACAAACAGTGACACCTGTAGCCCTGGACACCATCGCAACTCTCCTATTGGGTGAATTCAGTGTTTCGCGTTGAGCGCGATCTGGGGAGGGACGAACAAAAAACGCGGGCGATTATGAATGCATCGACCTTTGCTTGTCAATGCCACTTCTGTGACAATGAACAACCCGTGGGCAATCGGGCAAACCACATCCCCACTCTCGACGGATGGCGCGCCCTCGCCATCTTCATGGTTCTTATTCAACACGCGACCATCTCTGCCGGGCACGCACTACCGCTACTCTCCAAGCTCGGCCCGCACGGCGTGCAGATTTTCTTCGTTCTCAGCGGATACCTCATCACGACCCGTTTCCTCGAAGACGATTGCAGCCTCCGCCGCTTCTACGTCAAACGCGTCTTCCGCATTCTGCCGCTCGTCTGCCTCTACCTCGCCGTCTTATGGTTGCTGCGCGCAAAACTCCCTCTGGTTCGCGGCGAACTTCTCTCCTCGCTGTTTTTTGCGCGCAACTACACCATCTCCGCAATCCTCGGCCACAACGCTACAGGATGGTTCACCACCCACTTCTGGTCGCTCGCCCTCGAAGAGCAGTTTTATCTGCTCTGGCCGCCCGTCCTGGCCTTCGCAGGAACACGTGCTGGGCGCAGAATCGCGATTTATGGAGTCGTCGCGGTTTTCCTCTGGAGAGTCCTTTGCACCTTCATCGGCCCGTCGATTTATTCCCCCACCCAAGCCTGGTATCTGCGGCCCGAGTTTCATTTCGACAGTCTGCTCCTCGGATGTGCACTCGCTCTGACTTGGCCGGCGGTTCGTTCCAGATTCGATCGTCGGCGCCTGCTGGCGTCCATCTCATTTCTGCTCTGGATCGCCCTCGTCGTCATGACCCCAAGCTTCCCCTCGACTCTCGAGGCCCTAGCCGTAGCCGGCATGATCACCGCAACCGTTCTCCATCCCACTGGACTCACCGGCCGATTGCTCGAAACCCAACCTCTACGCTTCGTCGGACGCATCTCTTACGGCCTCTACGTCTGGCAACAATTATTTCTGGTGCCCGAGGCCACCGGACACCCGCTCGGCCGTCTGCAAGCTTGGCCATTAAGCATTCTCGTAGTCTTTCTAATTGGAGCCATCAGCTATTACGCCTTCGAACGCCCACTGTTGCGGATAGGTGCCAGAATGTGGCGCGAGCGCCCGCGAAAGCAAACACAAGATCATGGCCGCCCTTGCGACTGATCTTCCAATTGCGACTGATCTTTCCAAGATTGTCATCCCGAACGAAGTGAGGGATCTGCAGTTTGGTTCCATCCGGGACGTCCCACTAGGGAACAATCCGAAAAACTTTCTTTCGCGCTGACCGGTACACACCGAAATCGCGCCGGTCCAAAGTGAAGATCGTATCGATCCCATCGCGGTTCGCCAAATACACCAGGCACGCGTCCGCCACTTGCGGATGCAAGTCCTCATACTTCTTGAGAACCGCTGCAATTCCTTCTGCTTCCAAACTCGCCAGCGGAAGCAGTTCGACAAAACCGCTACCAAGTCCCTTCAACAGCTGCTGCACGGCTCGCGGGTACTCGCGCAACAGCCATGCCGCTTCGGTGATGACGGGCCAGCAGGAAAAAAGCGGTCCCGGCAATTCGCGCAGCGCCTCGACGCAGCGCTCATGATGTTCATCAGAACGCGAAAGAATCGCCACCAGCGGTCCTGTATCGACCAGGACCCGCCTCATCGTGACTTCCCAAATCCCTCGAAATGTTTGGGGTTGGTGCTGAGATCCTTGGGCGCCTTGCGAACACAACCGATGAGCCCAGCTGCCTCGGCCAATTCGTACGCGGGACGAGAATCGCTTTCCTGCCCAAGATAAGTTTCCAGTGCCTCGCGCACGAGTTCCGATTCCGGGCGCCCCTTCAACCGCGCCTGCCCCCGCAACTTGCTCTCGAGGACCTCAGGAACGCGAACTGTGATGCGACCATTAGGCACAATGTCAGACATTTTACTACATTTGTCTGACAACTCATATTGGAAAACTGAGATTTAGACTTAAGAGTTGTCATCCCGAACGCAGTGAGGGATCTGCAGTTCATGCCTGGATGTGCTGGCGGGTATTGCAAAGCGTAGGTGCTATTTTTATGATCAACCCTTCGAGGACCCAACCAGATGGGACAACTGCTCCTTGTAATCGTGGGCGAACTTTTCTTTGGAGCCTTAGGTCTGCGTGCGATCCTGTGGCCGGAAGCCACTCTTGTCAGTTTGGGCCGACCGGTTACACCCAAACACCTTAGCGCCACTCGTTTTATCGGCGCGCTGTTTCTGTTGCTTGTCGCTCTCGCCCTGGCTCAGTGGCTCCGCGAACCGAGATGAATGCGATTGACTGACCATTCGGGCTCGTGCCTGACTTAAGGTTTTTTCGCGCTGATACGGCAAGACCGCAGCGATTCCTTGAATCTACCTCCCGGAACCAACTTCCTAAAACTTCCCCCTTGCATGCCTACCATTCATCTGGTATAAACAATCAGTCGAGAGCAGAGTGTGTGGCTAGCCGGATGTATTGTGCAACTCTCGTCGCGCGTCCGGCATCGAAGTAGATACAGGGAAAACCTGGAATTGCCCCGGCCACGGGGTTCTCATTCGGGGACAAAGTTCCTCGAAGGGTTTTAGCGTTT
>CAWIZO010000006.1:0-175000 GCA_963840665.1 Terriglobia bacterium | reverse complement strand
GGTTCGATCCCGGTCAGCTCCACCAGAATTCCAGTAGTCAGTGGTCAGCGAAGATCAGCCGTGGCTGAAAGTGATCGATTAGCATGGACGATCCCAAATACTTATGGATCGCTGGAATTGTAGGTTGGTGTCTGATTATTCTGGTGATCGTAATCTTGGATCGAATCTTTGATTTTGGCCTTGATCTTCTAGGCCGGATCACAGGCAAGGGAAGAGGTCGGACGTCAGACTAGATTTATCTGAAGACTGACGACCGAAGACTGACGAACTAGCCCAACGTTGGGCGTCAACCCGACAACCGATTCCGTATCCCGGTTAGAGAAAGTCGATTGGCGCCGAACATTGGGTTGGAAAACAGCTATAAGCTTTTAGCTCTTGGCTGTTAGCTAATTCAAACCCGCTGAGGCGGGTGGTGAAAACGTCGAGGTTTTTGGTCTTTGGCTAAGAGCCAAAGGCTAAAAAGCTAAAGGCGGTTTTCACGAGGACGATATTTGACAACTGAATAGATTGGGCAATCTACAAGGCTGTAAATTTTTATGAGTGCCTGAAAGTGACCTGCTGGGGCGCGGCACGTGAGAGCGTGTAGCGCGCGATGAGCAGGTATAAAGGCCCATAAGGTTTTCACGGTGTGTTCGGGTTGTTTTTAGCTAAGAGCCAAAAGCTAATAGCTAAGAGCTTCTCGAGTGCTTCGAGTTAATTTTATGGTCAAGCTACTAAGGGCGCATGGTGGATGCCTTGGCAGAAGCAGGCGATGAAAGACGTGGCAAGCTGCGATAAGCCTCGGGGAGCCGCAAGCAGGCTTTGATCCGGGGATCTCTGAATGGGGAAACCCACGGAGGTAAAACCCCCGTACGGCCCGATGAATCCATAGTCGGGCACGAGCGAACCCAGGGAAGTGAACCATCTCAGTACCTGGAGGAAAAGAAAGAAACTTCGATTGCGAAAGTAGTGGCGAGCGAAATCGCAAGAGCCTAAACCAGTACCACCCTCGGGTGTTGCTGGGGTTGTAGGGTCGACAATAGTAGAGTTACCAATCCAGTCGTTAGCCGAAGCCCTCTGGAAAGAGGGGCCATAGAGTGTGATAGCCACGTAGGCGAAAACGAGCTGGACTCGAAGTCGATACCTGAGTACCGCGGGGCACGAGAAACCCTGCGGGAAGCTACGGAGACCATTCCGTAAGGCTAAATACTAGCTTCTGACCGATAGTGAACCAGTACCGTGAGGGAAAGGTGAAAAGAACCCCTGCGAGGGGAGTGAAATAGTACCTGAAACCATGTGCCTACAAACGGTGGGAGGACTATGTGGCGCAAGCGAAAAGTCTGACCGCGTGCCTATTGCATAATGAGCCGGCTAGTTATTCTTGTCAGCAAGGTTAAGCGTAAGCGAGCCGCAGCGAAAGCGAGTCCTAATAGGGCGACACAGTTGGCAGGAATAGACGCGAAGCGGGATGATCTACCCTTGGCCAGGCTGAAGGTGGGGTAACACCCACTGGAGGGCCGAACGGGTGTTTGTTGAAAAAAGCTCCGATGAGCTGAGGGTAGGGGTGAAAGGCTAATCAAATTCCGTGATAGCTCGTTCTCTCCGAAATAGCTTTAGGGCTAGCCTCGTGTGATTTGTCATGGCGGTAGAGAACTGAATGGACTAGGGGGCTTTCCAGCTTACTGAATCCAATCAAACTTCGAATGCCAGAGAACAACCAACACGGGAGTCAGACGGCGGGGGCTAAGCTTCGTCGTCGAGAGGAAAACAGTCCAGATCGCCTGCTAAGGTCCCAAAATACAAGCTAAGTGGGAAAGGAAGTCGGAACGCCCAGACAGCCAGGAGGTTGGCTTAGAAGCAGCCATCCTTTAAAGAAAGCGTAATAGCTCACTGGTCAAGCGGTCCGGTGCCGACAATTTAACGGGGCTTAAGCTTGTTACCGAAGCAGCGAATGCATCCCTTCACTGGGGTGCGTGGTAGGAGAGCATTCCCAACAGTTTGAAGCCAGACTGAAAAGACTGGTCGACGGTTGAGAAGAGACCCTGCCGGCATAAGTAGCGATAACGGAGGTGAGAACCCTCCGCGCCGAAAGTCTAAGGTTTCCTGAGAAAGGTTAATCCGCTCAGGGTCAGCCGGTCCCTAAGGCGAGGCCGAAAGGCGTAGCTGATGGACATCCGGTTAATATTCCGGACCTCCCTTGTATTCGTTATCACGATGGGGTGACGCAGGAAGATAAGCAGGCCGTCCTATGGCTATGACGGTCGATGCGTGTAAGGTGTCTTTGGTAGGCAAATCCGCCAGAGAGCTATCACTGAGACGCAAAGCAGTAACTCCGTATGGAGGAAAGCTGCCGATTCTACTCTGCCAAGAAAAACCTCTAAGGAGAACGAAAGGGAACCGTACCTCAAACCGACACAGGTAGACGAGGAGAATATCCAAAGGCGCTCGTGAGAACGCTTGTTAAGGAACTCGGCAAATTAAACCCGTAACTTCGGGAGAAGGGGTGCCCCACTAGGGTGTATAGCCCGAAGAGGCCGCAGAGAAATGCGCACTGCGACTGTTTAACAAAAACACAGGTCTCTGCTAAGTCGAAAACGACGTATAGGGGCTGACGCCTGCCCGGTGCTGGAAGGTTAAAGGGAGAGGTTAACCGCAAGGCGAAGCTTCGAACTGAAGCCCCAGTGAACGGCGGCCGTAACTATAACGGTCCTAAGGTAGCGAAATTCCTTGTCGGGTAAGTTCCGACCTGCACGAATGGCGTAACGAAAGTGCGACTGTCTTAATGAGTGACACGGCGAACTTGTAGTGCCGGTGAAGATGCCGGTTGCCCGCAACTAGACGGAAAGACCCCGTGCACCTTTACTACACCTTTACTATGAACTATGGCACTTGCTGCGCAGGATAGGTGGGAGGCTTTGATTCCAGGCTCTCGGGCTTGGAGGAGCCACCGGTGAGATACCACCCTGCGAGTTCTGTGGTTCTAACTTACTCCCGTTACCCGGGAGAAGGACATAGTAAGGCGGGTAGTTTGACTGGGGCGGTCGCCTCCTAAATTGTAACGGAGGCGCGCGAAGCTACGCTCAGGCTGTTTGGAAATCAGCCGACGAGTGCAAACGCATAAGCGTGGTTGACTGCGAGACCTACAAGTCGAGCAGGTACGAAAGTAGGCGTTAGTGATCCGGTGGTTCTGTATGGAAGGGCCATCGCTCAACGGATAAAAGGTACGCCGGGGATAACAGGCTGATCGGAGCCAAGAGTTCATATCGACGCTCCGGTTTGGCACCTCGATGTCGGCTCATCGCATCCTGGAGCTGTAGAAGGTTCCAAGGGTTAGGCTGTTCGCCTATTAAAGCGGTACGTGAGCTGGGTTCAGAACGTCGCGAGACAGTTCGGTCCCTATCTGTTGTGGGCGTAGGAGATTTGAGGGGGCCTGTCCTTAGTACGAGAGGACCGGGATGGACGAACCGCTTGTGTTCCAGCTGTCATGCCAGTGGCATAGCTGGGTAACGAAGTTCGGTTGTGATAACCGCTGAATGCATATAAGCGGGAAGCACTCCCCAAGATGAGATCTCCCAACCCGTAAGGGATAAGAAGGGCCCAGGAAGACTACCTGGTTGATAGGCTGGGAGTGGAAGCGCAGTAATGTGAGAAGCTAACCAGTACTAATCGCCCGTTCGGCTTGACCATAAAATTTACTCGGTGCATTAAACCAGTTGTCAGTTCTCAGTTGCCAGTTCTCAGTTAGAACCTGAACTGGAACCAGCAAGTGTTGTTAGGATCTCGTTCGAACCTGGATGACTGAGAAGCAAGCAAGACTGATAACTGGGCGCCGACGGATTTTTGAGTCTTGTCGATTAATGCCAGCCGCGAGCTAGTTACTCACGGTTGGAGGAAATACCCAATCTATTCAGTTGTGAGGCATCGCCCTCACGATCTTTGACAGCTTTCAGCACTCAGCATTCAGCATTCAGCCCCTTCGGACTGCCATACTTTTAAAGTTTGTCATTCCGAGCGGAGCGAGGAATCTGCAGTTTGCTTGCAGTGCTCATCCAAGTTTGCTGGAAGCATCAGCCTTGAGGTCAGCGCAGCACGAGTTGCTGAAAGCTGACGGCTGATAGCTGACAGCTACGACTTGTCGGTGATCTTACCGCGGGGGATCCACCCGTTCCCATCCCGAACACGGAAGTTAAGCCCCGCAGGGCCGATGGTACTGCACGCGAAAGTGTGTGGGAGAGTAGGTCGTTGCCGGCATAAATAAAGGCCAGTCTGAGAAATCAGATTGGCCTTTTCCTTTGTTGCTGTGTAGCGCGGGCATTCCTGCCCGCGCAGGGCGGAGACGAATCTTCGTTCAAGCCTGCTCCGTCCACAGCCAGCGATACTCCTCGGGCGTTTTCACCAAACCCCTCCTAACCGGATTCTGGCGAATATACTCAATCTTCTCGGCCAAGCTTTCATTGCTCCGGACCACATGATCGAATGATTCTTCCTGCCAGAGCGGCCCGGAGGTTCTCAATTCCTTATTCACATTGCGGGCCGATGCGCCCTTGATGGCTTTAAGAATGTCGCTCAGGCAGAATACTTCTCCATTGGCGTCCCTAAGTGGCGTAAGCAGCAGATGAACATGCTCGGGCATGACAACCGCCGCGTGCAGGTGAAATCTCGTGCCGTTTCCCCGCAGGCAGCATTGCATCACGAGATCACGGCAGTCTTCGGGTAGGGGACTTCGGGTACCCTTGCAGAAACTAATGAATAATGGATAGTCGGCCTTCTGCAAGTGAGGAAGACGGCGGCGGTATTGAAACTTGTTTCGAACCACGGTCACGGTATTCATATGCCTCGAGCTTTCGGCAGCGATACTGACCTCGTCAAGGGCAAGTAAACACATCAGCCTGTGGAAACCGGAAAACTATCTGCTCCACAGAGGAAATATTCTTTGGTGAGATCTGGGTTGCAGTAAAGTTTTCGCGGGCAGGAATGCCCGCGCTACACATAGTTCGCAGAATTTGAGACCACCCATGCCTAAAGTCAGAGTCGCTTCCTTCTCAGTTTCTATCGACGGCTTCGGCGCCGGCGTCCGTCAGGACATCAACAATCCCCTCGGCCTGCGCGGGCCGGAGATGTTCTCCTGGTTCTTCCAGACCGATGTTTTCAAGAAGATGCACAGCGAAGGCAGCGGATCGACCGGCATCGACAACCAGATGGCTCTCGCGGGCTTCGAAAACGTCGGCGCCTGGATTCTTGGCCGCAACATGTTTGGTCCAGTGCGCGGGCCGTGGCCCGACGACTCCTGGAAAGGCTGGTGGGGAGACACTCCTCCATACCACGTGCCGGTCTTCGTGCTCACCCACTACGCGCGCGCTCCACTCCCCATGAAGGGAGGCACCACCTTCCACTTCATCACCGACGGCCTCGATTCGGCCCTCAAGCAGGCGAAAGCCGCGGCCGCGGGCAAAGACGTCCGCATCGGCGGAGGCGTCTCCACCATCCGCCAATACCTTCAGGCCGGCGCCATCGACGAAATGCACCTGGCCTTCTCCCCTATGCTTATGGGAGAAGGCGAAAACTTGTTTTCGGGAATCAATCTGCATCAGCTCGGTTTTACATCAATCAAAACCGTCGCCGGAGAGAATGCGATGCACGTGATGGTGAAGAAGAACTGATTGTGTGGAGCGGGCGCCCTCGCCCGCTGCTTTTGATTTAGTCTTGGTTCTATGCGGATGTAGTTTGGCCTGCCCTGCTGCTGGAGGGGAGGATTCTCAGCCTTCTGCCGATTGTTGCCGGGCTGCTAAGTGTGTTGATGCGTCCGCCTAGGCATTAGAAGCAAGTGCCAATCGACTGAATGGCCGATACAAGCCTAGGGGTTTGTCTGAACTCTCGCTTCACCACTCGATCCTCTTGATTCCTGCAACAAGGTCAAAATGCCGGTCGCGACTCAACAGGGGCAGGGAATGCTGCCGGCAGAGCGCCGCGATCCAAAGGTCATTGGTCGGAATCGGCTTGCCCTTTCGCCTTAGTTCGAGGGTGATCTCGGCATAATGGAGGGTCGTGGGTTCCTGAATATCCAGAACCATGCAATCGTTGAGCAATCCCTTGAGCCAGTTCTCATAGCTCGCGCGGTTCCGCGACAGGGCGATGCCGTGACGATATTCTCCCAGCACAATCACCGGAAGAGCCATTTGTTCCGCGCGGGCCAGAACGGCCACTACGGCAGGATCATCGTCTGCAGCAGCCGACAGGGCGTTGGTATCGGCGATCATCGCCAGAGTTCCGGATCGATCCGCTCGAAAGCTTCTTCAACCCGCTTCTCGATTTGCTTTCTCTCGTGATGAAGGTGTTTAAGCTTCCCTACATGCTTCATCCATGGCTTTTCCTGGGAGCTTGTTCTTAACTTCTCCTGCACCGCCTCGGTCACGAACTGGCGCAGCGGGATGCCGCGTTCCGCTGCCACTGACTTGGCCCGGCGGAATAAGAAGTCAGGGATTTCCAGCGTCGTCTTCATAGACCCATATTACCATATTTATGGGAAGCCCTCCCTTCCATCTACTTCCCATCCCGATTCTTCCCTTCAGTCATCACCCTTCGCAAGATCCGGTTGATCCGCGTCTGATAGCCCGGGCCTTTCGACTGAAACCAGTCCACCACTTCAATATCCACCCGCAATGAGATCCGCTTCTTTCGCGGACGGTTCCACTGCGCCTCCGTTCCCGTCCCCTCCTCTGCCAAGGATAGGAAATCGTCCTCAATTGCAGCATGCAGGCGGTCAATTCTTCCCGGCTTTGCCACCCTCTTTTTGCGCTTTACTTTCTTGGATTTAGCTGTCATGACACGATTGTACAGCTTCTTCTGCCATGACAACATGTTCCACGTGAAACATATCTGCGGTTTGTTTGCCCTCGCTCCCTCCCTTGTGCCATCCTCTCACCATTGGTTCACTTCTGTGGCGAGGTGATGGGATGGCTTGCAGTCCTGAGATTCTGAAAGAAGTTCCTCTGTTTTCCCTGCTCGATGATGACGAGACGGCGATTCTGGCCGGACAGGTGGAACTGAAGTCGTTCTCGCCGCGGCAGCGGATTTACAAGATCGGCGAGGCCAGCGGGCGCGCCTACGTCATGGTATCGGGACGCGTGCGCGTCACCACCGTCGATGAGGATCAGCAGGAAGTCGTCGTCGATGAGCCGGCTTACGGACAGTTCTTCGGATTCGCCTCGATGCTCGACGGCACGCCGCATCAGACGAACGCGACCGCGCTCGAGGAAACGTCGTGTCTCGAAGTCGATCGGGACGACATTGCGATCCTGCTGCAACGCAAGCCGCATGCCGGGATGGACATGCTGGCCGTGCTGGGCCGCCAGTTTCACGCCGCGCAGCAACTGGTGCGCATTCGCGCGGGACGCAATCCGAACGACGTGATCGAGCAGCAGGCGACTTTCGGGGAACGCATTGCCGACCGTGTTGCCGGTTTCGGCGGATCGTGGACGTTCATCATTGCATTTGGCGTCGCGATTTCGATTTACACGTTGATTCAGCTGGCGCTGAAGGGCAAGGCGTGGGATCCGTATCCATTTATTCTGCTGAATCTGTTCTTGTCATTGCTGGCGGCGATTCAGGCTCCTGTAATCATGATGAGCCAGAACCGCCAGGATACAAAAGACCGGCTACGCAGCGAGTTGGACTACGAAGTGAACCGGAGGGCGGAGACGGAGATTCAAGGCGTAGCAAGAAAGCTGAACCTGATTGTCGATAAGATTGATGATGTGGAAGAGTTGGTGCGTAAGAAGACGGTGTGACGCGCGCCGAGAGCCCGCGCCACACTTGTCACGATCTATGTCAGCAGGGCCGAAGGTCGTCGAGTCCAGGCCTTGCCCAGCTTCTTCGACGTAGCTTCCATGTCTTTCACGTAAGCATCGGTCTGGGTGAGGATGTGGTGCAGGTCGTTGCCGATGCTGATGAAGGTGAATCCTTTCTCGAGAAATTCTCCCACACGAGCTGTGCCGAACAGGAAGAGTCCGAGGATGACGTTGTTCTTGCGCGCGTGTTCGACGAGCTTCTGAGTAGCCGCTCCGAGCTCGGGCGACGTGTACATGTGCGGGAACTCGTATTTTTCGTAGAGGCCCATCGACATGCAGAGGTCGTTTTGTCCGAGGAAAAGGATGTCGACGCCCGGGACCGCGGCGATTTCGGCGATGTTGTCGATGCAGGACGCCGTCTCGACTTGAAGAGCGATGATGCCGTCGTTATTGAAGTTGCCCGCATAGCCGAGGAGACCGGCTTTGTTCATGCTGCGCTGGGGAAAATAAACCGAGCGCGTGCCAACACGAGGATACTTGGTGCAACTGATGGCCTGACGCGCTTCTTCTGCGGTGTTGATGTAGGGGACGAGGACGCCATCGGCGCCGAGATCGAGAGCCTGCTGAATGCCGGGACGATCGTCGTATCCGCCAACGCGCACCATGGACTTCGCACCACCATTCGCAATCCCGCTGAGCATGGCAGAAAGTTTTTCGTAATTCATCGGCCCATGCTGCGTATCGACCAAGAGCCAATCGAGTCCGCTGTGGGCTAGTTGCTCGGCAACTGTGGGACTGTGCGCGTTCAGGAACAGCCCCATCTTCGGAGCGCCCGCGCGCAATTGTTTTTTGAACTCGGCACCACTGAGGGTGGCGTCGGCCATAATGATTTCCTCCTGACGTTCAGTAGAATCCAACTAGTGTAACCTCTTTTTTCGCTGGTGCGGGCGGAGGCGATACAATGCGCATGCAATGTTTATGACCAATGGTTTTGCGGGTGTCCCGCGGAGGAGAATGACCGTGAGTCGAATTGCGTGGTTGGGATGGGTCCTGATGTGTTCGCAAGTTCTGGTGGCGCAGCAGGGGCAGGGACATGGTGCACCCGGGAGGCCCTCGACCGATACGAGCATTCAAGATTTCAAGCGGGCGATGGCGGTGCAGGCGGCTCCGGATCAGATCTCGGATTTTCAGGTGCTGGCGAAGAATACCGAGGATGCGAAACAGGCGGCGCAAGCTTTGCAAGCCAAGGCGGGAGCGGCGAGTGATGGAACTGGCCTTTACCAGCCGGCTTCGGCGTTGAAAGATTCCGTGGATCAGATCATGAATTCCGAGCGCGTGTTCGTGAAAGGATTCACGAAAGCGCAAACGGTGCTATTAAAAGACCACACAAAGAAATTGAGCAAAGCCGAGTCGGAGGTTACGAAGGAAGGCAAGAACCTGGACGAGGCGATGAAGCGGTCGGCGATCGATCCGAAGGAGTTGGCGGGAGTGGCGGGGAGAGTGGAGAAGGTGTTGTCGGATCTGCAAGGCCAGCAGCAGACTCTGGCGGACGAAATGGGGGTTCCGAAATCTTAAATATGAAGGGAATTCTCAGACCGCGCATAAATACGCCTTCCTAATGTGACTTGATATTGGAACGTTCGTAACGTTGTTGTCCTGCTATGCCGAGACCTAACCTTGATGTTATTGGGGAGTTATCCAGAGGAGGGTCTGGCGGTGAAAGCTCGCAGCATTTTATTCCTGTCAGTTGTCTTGCTTGTCTCGCTTCCAAACTTCAGCCAAGACTCAGAATCGCTCGGCGAAATCGCCCGCCACGCCAGGCAGGAGAAAGCTGCCGCCGAACACGAAGCGGCGGTACAAGGCGTGTCTGCAACACATCAGGCACTTGGTCCGATAACCAAGCTCCAGCTGTTCGCCTGGATACCCGGCGCGAGTAGCGACGATCTCACGGTCGATGTCAAATCCCGCGGCATAGCCTTTGATCTTGACGATGTCACCGTTCGTGACCTGAGTTCGGCCGGTGCTGACTCCTCGTTGTTGGAAGCTCTAAGAAAAGCAGTGCGCCATCCAGAGGCGATCTCGGGTTCAGGCCTAGTTATGGAGACCGATGTTAAGGATGCGGCAGTGGCGATCAAGAAAGATGATTTCAGTGGGGCGCTCCGTGTGTTAAGGAAAGCTCTGCAACGTGATCCCCACAGTCCGGAGATTCTCTTCGCCCTGGGAAACGTCTTTCGCAAAGCGGAAGACTGGGAGAACGCAGGGTGGGCCTACAGCCAAGTTGTCGAAAGTCAGCCCGAATTAAGCTACGCTCACGGTCAACTCGCCAATGTCGAATACCATCTCGACGATGGGGAAGGAGCACTCGCAGAAGCGCAAGCCATGCTGAAGTTGCTGCCCAACAGCGCCGACGCTCGCAGGTTCCTAGGACTGGGGTTCGAAGCTGAAGGACGTTACGAAGAAGCCTTGCGGGCTTACGACCAATCACTTACTGTTCGACCCAACGATGCTTTGGTTTTTTACGATATTGGCATTGTCAGGAAGGACCAGAGTAACTATCTGGGCGCAATCGCCTTCTACCAGAGGGCGATAGACCTCGACAGTTCGAAGTGGTACTTCTTCAACAATCTCGGCATCGCATTTCGGCGCCTTGGTCGCACTGACGAGGCAGTTGCTGCGTTTGAAAATGGAAAAGCTCTTGCACCACAAAGGCCGGAATTGTTGCAGAGCTATGGAGCCACGCTGTGCGATGCGGGAAGGTACGAGCAGGCCATTGTCCAATTCACAGAATTGCTGCAAACCACTCCCGATTGGAATATGGCACGGCCCTGCTTGTATCGTGCTCTGGTTCGAACCGGTCGAACAGAAGAGGCTGAGCGAGTGAAGGAAGACTATAAGAAGTATTCACCCGACGGCGAGTCCTGGTAAACAAGGATAAGAGGCCACGCTAACCTTCAGCGTGGCCATTTAGTCATGGGAGATGTCGGTTAGTCTTTGTTTTCGCCTTCCACCTGAACCCGAGTTTCCTTGGGCGCTTCGGGGATCTCCGAGACTACGCCCGGTTCGATCTTCACCGTATTGAAGATCTTCTCCAGCTTGTCGAATACTTTCTCGTACTCGGCTTCGCTAAGTTGACGCTTGTCGCCGTTTACGGCGTTCCCAAGACCCAATCCGAATTCGTAGCAAGTTCCGTTTTCAAAGACGTGGTAGTACTTCGAATCGAAGTCCTTGAGAGTTTCTTCGGTCTGATTGAATTCGAGCGAGCCCATCTTTATCGTGGATTCGGGAGAAGGATCGTCGGTAGGGCCGCTCGAATCGGAGGAGGAGAACTGCGTGCACTCTCGCTCCGAGAGATTGGAGTTAACGCTGACGGTGAAGAAGGCGGAGCTGACATCGGCGCCGGGGAATGTGTTCTTGGGTAGTTCGACCGCAGCCAGTGTGGTGCCGCCGGGTTGCACGAAGTTCATTTCGGCGGGACCGAGTCCGGCGAGATCTTTCTGCGGTTCATCGCCAGTCTTCAGGATGTAAGTGTCGGGATAGCGGAACGATACTCCGTAAGTCGGGTCGGAATAGGTCGCCAAGGCGTGTGGCTTCGCATGTTTCTTCTTCTTAGCCGGCTTACCCTGTGCTACCGGCGTCGGGGCCGGAGTTGGAGCGGGTGCAGCGCTTGGCGCTGGCGAGCTCTGAGCAGGGGGAGCGCTCGCGGCGATCTTCTCTGACTTAGAACATCCGTTGGTGCCCAATAGCATGACACCCAGGAAGACGGTTGCCATCAGGGCGCCGCTGAAAACGACTGCCATCGGACGGTACAGAGGTTTTGGGTTTTCGGTGATGCGCACTTGCTTGCGCGGTTCGTTCGATCCTAAGTTGAGTTGCGTGAATTGCGCCATGGTGGCCTCCCGTGCTGTGTTCCGCAGACGTCAGGGATAGAAGCATCGCGGGAGCCGTTCTGTAACATATTGACACTGTGTGCATTAAGCGAGCGCGGCCTGTGTCGGAATTCACACGGTGTGGGGCCGAGGACACGGAAGATGGTTAGGTTATTTGGAGGACCAGAGCTGGCTTCTTGGTGAGACGCGGGCGAGGGCCCCCGCGCCACATTGGGCGCTTCTTATTCGAATTGGCGGCGGAAGGTGGCGATCTGTTCTTTCAGGTCGGCTACTTCTTTGCGGAGTTCTCGGACTTCTTCTTCGAGCGAGGTCAGACGGTCGGCGTCATGTTCCGTGACAGGGCTCGCGGATGAGGGCGTCCGCGCCACATTCACCTCTGCTTCCATGTCTCCTGAGAACAGGTGCATGTAGCGGGCTTCTTTAGTTCCCGGTTGGCGCGGGAGGATTTTGGCCAGCGCTGGGTCGCGCTGCATCAGGCGTTGAAGAGTGGCTTGCACGTCGTCAAGCGTTTCGAAGCGAAACATGCGTTCGGTGCGCCCACGTAACTCGCCGGGAGTTTGCGGTCCGCGTAGCAGGAGCACGCACACTACAGCGGTCTCACCGCGAGTAAAGTTGAAGGCCTCCTGCAGGCGGTGTTCGTACTTGGTGACGCGGCTATCGGCCGCCGCCAGCGGGTCCGGCGAGATTACGCTGCTGCAATCCTTGAAGCGCATCCCGAACCGAATCCTCTTCCAGGGCCATGACTGGTTCACGATTATTCTTCTGGTTGCAGGCGTTGACCAGCGCGTTGAGCGACAGGGGATAGTAGTCTGGTGTGGTGATGTCTTTTTCCACCAGGGCGCCGAGGACGCGGGCTTCGACTTCGCTTAAGTGAAGATCCACGGCAAGATTGTACAGATTCAGCGGGCGTTCATGCTGGCAGCGTAGGCGTTGATCAAACGTCTCCATTCTTCGCCGCTGGTGGAGTCCTCGCGGGCGAGCGACTTCACGTGATCGTTGGCCGAAGGATTCAGCGCGGTGCGTTCGTAGGTAACCGATATATCGGTCTGGTCACGACTGTTGCCTTTGATGTGGATATCGATGCGCGTGACGAGAAGGTCGGCCAACACATAGACATATTGCACGTGTCCGGAAGCGAGATCGAAGATCGTGTTGACCCACAAACTGGGGTGAGCGCCCTTCTGGACGCGAAACACCGAGCCCTGCTGGTCGGCCGCGGGCGTGGGGTAAAGAAATTCGGGTTTCCACCCGGGAGCCCATTTCTGTTCTTCCCATGCGCCGAACAGCGGTGCGGCGTCGTGATAAGGCAGATCGACAGTGAAGTGAAAATCGGTGCTAGTGTGCGCCAGGCTGGCCTGCGGCAGCGCGGCGAAAGCGGCGAGAAACAGAGCGCAGTGGATCATGACTTCTCCTGCAGGTGATGGCTGTCGGAAGCCGTCAGGGTGAGACCGTAGATCTTGCGGAACTGCTCGATCTGCCGGAGAGTTTCTTTCCCGAAGGGAGCTTTGCCTTCGAAGGCGTGCAGTACGATGCCTTCGAGAAGATCTCCGAGGCTAAGGTCTTTGAGTTCGGCGATCGCTTTCAAGACTTTGAGCAGGTTCTTTTCGATGCGGACGCCGGTCTGGACCCGTTCGACGAGGATGGGCTGTCGTGTCATGGTACAAATGTACCACGGTACGTAATTGTGATCAACGGGGTCCGCGCCTCGCGGCTGCTTTTTTGGGGCTTGCTGGTGGATTGGGGATCTTCGTCACCGGAGGTTTTTTCTTTTGGTGAGACGCGGGCGGGGGCGCCCGCGCCACATTCGGCCTCATTTGGGATGGGCCAACGGAGCTATTGTGGCATTCGTCGCTTTTAGGTAGTCGGCGGGTTTGAGGAGGATCTGCATGCCGCGGATGCCGGCGGAGATGGAAATTACGTCGAACAGTTCGATGGTTTCGTCGACGTAGACGGGATAGTCTTTTTTCGCGGCAAGCGCCGTCACTCCTCCACGAATGTATCCGGTCAACGCCTGCAGATCCTTCACTGCGGCCAGTTGAATCTTGCGATTGCCGGAGGCTTCGGCGAGGGCTTTCAGCTCCAACTCAGTATTACCAGGGATGACGGCCATGCAAGATGCCGTTACGGTCTCCGTGGGCGACCAGGGTTTTGAAGACCTGCTCGGCCGGCAGACTGATTTTCGCAGCGACGGTCTCGGCGGCGAGATCGTCGGGATCGACCTCGTACTCGCGAAGTTCATAAGGGATGCCGAGACGGTCGAGCAGGCGAACCGCGTTGGTTTTGTGGGCCACGGCAGCATTTTATGCGGAGTTGCGGCGGTTGGGCCGAGGGTTCTATAGTCTGACCTGCGGTGCGGGAGGGAAAGACAATGCTGAGAATGCTGCTGCACTGGGTATTGAGCGCGCTGGCGATCTGGATTGTGTCACGGTTGGTGCCAGGCTTTTCCGTAAGCGGGCCGACAGCGGCCTTGATTGCGGCGGTGTTCATCGGATTTATCAACGCCACGCTGGGTGTCTTCCTGAAAATTGTTACCTTCCCGCTGACGTTGATCACGCTGGGGATTTTCTGGTTCGTGGTGAACGCGCTGATGATTGAGCTGGCGGCGGCGATTGTCCCCGGCTTTCACGTAGCGAACTTTGCGGTGGCGTTCTGGGGCGGGATCGTGTTGAGCATCCTCAATATGCTTTTGAAATGGGTCATTCTGCCGAGCCGTCCTGAGCACTGATGGCGCTCTGCGACGGCATAGGAGGAACAAAGCTTTTAACCGCAGAGGTCGCGAAGAACGGCCGCAGAGAGTGCGGAGAGCTACATTAGTGCCCCGCTGCTGCTGCGGCCAGCTCGCGGTGCTGCAGGAGAATCTCAACACCTTTCTTTTCGCGCAGGTATTTCGCCATTTGCTCGGCCAGGAAGACGGAGCGATGCTGGCCTCCGGTGCATCCGAAGGAAACCATTAAATTCTTAAATCCGCGGCGCTGGTACTCGCTGACGCTGGCATCGACGAGCGCGGACGCGTTGGCGAAAAAGCGGTGAACGCTTTCCTGCTGATTCAGATAGTCGATGACGGGAGCATCTCTTCCGGTAAGAGGTTTGAATCGGTCCTCGCGTCCTGGGTTGGGCAGGCTGCGCGCATCGAAGATAAAGCCGCCGCCGTTGCCGCTGTCATCTTTGGGAAGGCCGCGATGGAAGGAGAAACTGAAAATCCGCACCGTAAGTTCTTCTCCGGAGGAACCCGGGTGAGGGTCGGTCGTGCCGAGGTTCTGCAGTTTCTCTGATCCCAACATGCTTTGGAAGGCTTCCATCAGCGTGGGCAACGCAATGGGCAGTTCCACGTGGTGCAACAGCCAGCGAAGATTCTTCAGGGCATAGGGCACGCTCTGTAGAAAGTGCGCCTTGCGCTCGTAAAATCCCCGGAAGCCATAGGCTCCCAAGGCCTGCATGATGCGTACGTAAACGTACGCATAGTAATAGCGCATAAATATTTCCCGATCTAACGGGATAAAACCTGCGACCTGATCGAGATAATGATCGAGCAACTGCTGGCGCAGTTCGGGGGGAAGATCGGCTTTGGCATCGTACAAGAGTGAGGCTATGTCGTATTGCAGGGCGCCTTTGCGTCCGCCTTGATAATCGACGAAGAAGGGCTGGCCGTCACGCAACATGACATTGCGTGACTGAAAGTCGCGATAGAGAAAGTAATCGTGATCGGCGCTGAGCAGGAATTTCGTCAGGCGGGTGAAATCGTTTTCCAGCACTTGCTCATTGAAAGGAATTCCGGCAAGGCGCAGGAAGTAGTACTTGAAATAGTTTAGGTCCCAGGCAATCGACTGGCGGTCAAAGCTGGCGCGGGGATAGCAAACTTTGTAATTGAGATCGCGTCCGGCTTCAATCTGAAAGCGCGGAAGGATCTCGACCACTTTGCGATAGACATTCACTACCGCCGGCGCTATCGATTCGCCGGTACGGTTCCTTGAGAGAAATTCGAAGAGAGTGGTGTCTCCGAGATCTTCTTCCAGGTAAGCGTCGTGATCGAGGTCGGCGGCGTAAATTTCCGGGACGGGCAGACCGTGCCTGCGGAAATGGCGCGAAAATTCCACGAACGCGACATTCTCTTCGCGTACGCCGTAGAGAATGCCGACCGCCGTACGCCCAGCGCCGGTAAGGCGAATAATCCTGCGCCCCGAACCGCCGAGTTCTCCCTGCAACGGGGTGAACCGTTCGACCGGCGAATGAAAGTGTTTTTCGAAGAGGTGTCTAAGGACGTCCATCCGTCCCTATTCTCTCCCGACACCGAGCGAATCCGCCACACGATTAATGTAGTTGAACCAGGAAGCGATCAGCGTGATCTGCAGGATGGCCTGATCATCGAATCCCACGGCTCGAAGGCGCTCGTGGTCGTCTTTCCAGACTTTGGTGGCGTCTTTGGTGAGTTTGACCACGTAATCGACCATGACGCGCTCCTGATCGGTGAGGGGAGCGGTGGTGTAGTCGCTCTCGAGAGCGGCCACCAGTTCTTTGTCGAGCGTCACTCTACGCAGAAACTCTGCGTGCGAGTCGATTCAATAGACGCAGCGGTTGGTGACCGAGACCATGGTGGCGATCATTTCGTGGTGCCGGCGGCTCAGGGGCAGGTCGGGAGACATGAGGGCGCCGAAGGTGGCGAAGGCGTGAAAGAGCGCGTCGGGGATGAGGGTGTGCGAGGCGACGATGTCGGACGATCCGCCGTCGGGCGAAGGGTGGACGGGGGTCGCGTATTCCTTGGGATAGAGCGCCTGCTCGGCGGCGATGGCGCTGCGCAGTTTTTCGTCGGCCTCGGCGAGCGGGATGGTGCGTATCCAGGTCATAAAAAATGCTTGCCCTCGGGCTTGGGGTTGGTCTTACAATCTACAGCACATCAGCCTATACGAGATTTTTTCAGGTGTGCCAATAACTGATTCGCATTAGCGGTCGGTGTTGGCCGGCAGATTCGTTCGCGGGTCCCCCGCGCGGAGGATGACGTCGATGAGCATCATGGTGTGGAAGATTCTGCGCATCCTGCCTAAACCTTTATTACTGGTGGTGTTGTTTTTTCTGCTGGCGGCGGTGGTACGGGCCTAAGGTACTTTCAAATCAGATCAGGCCGCTTTTCACTCGTCGCAAGAAATCTTCGGCGTCGAGGCGGGCCTGCTCCAGCTTTTTGGGATCGCTGCGGTACTCGAGGGAAAGCTCCTGCAGGATTATCTCGACGGAATCTTTGGGCTTGAAGCCGCGCATGACTAATTTGCGGGCGCGCTCGGCAAAGGTCTCTTCTCCGCCAAAGTTCGGACGCGGCCCGTGCTGCGTGCAGACGTGTTCCTCGAACTTGGCCGCCGCCAACCGGTCGTAGGCGCTCTTGGCTTCGGGATCGGTCAACATCGTCGGAAGAGCGGAACTCCAGCCGCACTCGGAGCACGTCCATCCGGTCAACTTGCGGTCCGAAACCCAGGAGAGCCACCTAGCCATGAGCCTTCTCTCGTAGCAGGAAATTCGGGGCCGACGATTCGAGACCTCGTGTGGGGGAAACCACGTGCGGAAAACACTTAACAGGGTGGAGAGGACCTGGAGCAATTCCGCGCGGGATTATTTTACAAGAGTGTCTGAAATTCAGACAGTGACGGGGGAGGGTCCTTTTGTAAAAACGTGCGGAATGGGAACGGGGAACAACAGGCCCTTAGTGCCATCGGATTTGCTCGAACAAGGTACGAAGGCGCTTGCCTTTGTTGGGATTGATCGATTCTACAAAGCCCACCCGGCCCTCAAGGTGCATTCGAAAATGCGGATGAGCTTCGCGATTCTGGCTTTCTGGACCCAGCCGCACGCAGTTGGTGAGAATCGCCTTGAGACGGTCGAAGTCGGCCCGCTGGACGTTGAGACGCTGGTTGGCTACGAGGCCCGCAAGATGCTGGCGTACACCCTGGCGCATCACGCGTGTCTTGCGAAATTGGACGGTGAATCCTTCTTCCTGGAGGATAGCGGCTACGTGCGTCGAGAATCGATCCACGTGGCGTTCGAACTTCCCGTCCCCCGAAAATGCGACTTCGTCCGCGTAACGCGTGTAGGACGCGCCAACCGATTTCGCTAGTCCTGCGAGACGGCAATCTGCGCGGTATGTGCAGAGATTCGCGAGCGTCGGAGAAGTCGGCGCGCCTTGCGGCAGGTGCGGCCTAGAATAAAGATCTCGCGCTTCGCGCAAGGTATTCACGTCGAATTTCGAGCGGTGGATCTTCCACACGTCGTAGGGCACGGCATTTGTGCAAATGCTGCCGACCATATCGGCTACCCCCTCGGGATACCCCAGCGTACGAAATAGGGTCTGGATCCGAGCGGCGCGGAAGGAAGGGAAAAAATCGCGCAGATCCATGCGCAACACCACTCATTGGGCAACATGCGGGGCTACGAAAGTCTTGATGGACCTTCGTTGTACAAAGCCATGGACGGCGGGATGAGGCGGGATTTTCTCCAGGATCTGAATCAGGATCTGCCGCTGCAAGTCTTTCAACCTTGATTTCGGAGTCTCGATCAGTCGGATGCCGCCCGTCGGCTTCGCAAGAATTTTGTAATGATAGTGCCGCAGCTTGCCTCGGTGGTCGCGGTAGGCGAGTCCTTTGAGGTCGGCGAACCATTCCATTTCACTAACATTCAGGCCCAGCCAGTCGGCGAGATCACGAACTGATGGGATCGCCGGAAGATTCCAGTTTTTCGCTGCCGCAACGGGTTGCATCTGCGGTGGTTCGGTCAGCCACTCTACGAATAATTCGTCGGAATATTTCTTGCAGGCGCGGGAGAAAGCCTTGTCACGAATCAGAAATTGCGTCACGTCCCGCTGGCGGGGACGCGTACGCCCGGCGAACACCTTGACGTACCGCTCCGCCAATGGGGGCATCCAGCGCCAGCGCCTGCCGAAGGCCAGGCTGGCGCGGCGCACGATTTGTTCGGTGGCAGGTTCGCCGGCAAGGAACACCCGGGCGATCGCTCTAAGAAGGGGTGAATCAGACATGGCGGAAAACGGCGGGGAGCTCCAACGAGTCTCACCCTGCATGAGCAGAACTGCGCTTTGCGCACCGGCGCTCAGGCGACGAAATGCCAGCTTTTCCCGTTCCCCTGGGGTAACCCCAGAGAGCCGAAACCGGATCCGAAGACTCGGTTACAGCCAGGCTTGGAGCGGTGCCGCCGTCGGGAAGCATAGTAGCAGGGCTCAGAATCCATCGCATCTGGGAAGGCTATCCGCATTCTCGCCGGCTCGCCCATCCTCCCTCATGGTACGACTCTCGACAAAATTGACTCGAGTGTCGGCCCGAGGTCACTACCGGGGTTCGACCTCCACCCCGCGCGGTCAGATGTCCTTTGCTTTCAGTCTGGATCTCGACCTGCCGCCGCGACTCTTCTTGGCTGCATAGTTGCCTTCTACCCGTCGGCAGTTGTATCGCATTCATCACGACCAGGAGCCGACTATGGTTGCAAGACTTCGTAACTCGATGGGCCTGATCAGTGCATTTTCCCTGATCAGTGTTTTGAGTCTGTGCGCTCAGAATTCCTCGGAAGGAAGTGTTCCGGTAAAGTCCAGCTACCAGTTTCCCATGGCCGAAGAACCTTTTCCCGCGTTGTTCGCACGCACCGGCGCCGACCAACCGCATGTGCGTAAACGCCAGATGGATTTGCTGGAGCAGCGCTACGATCTCAGCGATCGTCCAGACTCTGACACCAAGATGAGCCGCGGCAAACCCATCCAGGCCGGGGTGCGGGTCAAGTTAGCCGGCGGCACTAGCTGGGAGCAGCTCTCTGGCATGAGCCCCGACGAAATTAAAGCCAAAGGATTGTTCCCTATGGGTTTCTTGCCCATGCCGCACCCCAAGAATGAGGAAGGCGGCATGGTCTTTCCTCATTTCGAAATCGATGAAGTGAAAAAGCAGACAGGAAGGGATCTGGCCCGCTTCGACGTCGACTTCGATATACCGGATCAGTTTCTGCCGGAGTTTCCCGCCGCAATGTATTTGACGACGCGACCGGACCTGGGAGACGTTTCCCGGGGACAACTGGTGACCACGAGCAACTATTACGACCTGTTCAACGGTATCTTGAATCCCAAGCAACTTGAAGGACTGCGGCTGTTGTTGACGCCTTTCCCGCAGCAACAATTCAACGAGACCGATGACCGGCGCACGGAGCACCCAAGCCTGGGCGTTTCCTGCTTCGATTGCCACCAGAATGGCAGCACCAACGCCGCCACCCACCAGGCCGGCGACGTTCGGCCGCAGGAGGTGCGTCACCGCATCGACACACCGGCGCTTCGCGGAATCAATATCCAGCGCCTGTTTGGTTCTCAGCGCGCCCTCAAGACGGTGGAAGATTTCACGGAATTTGAACAACGCGCCGCCTACTTCGACGGAGATCCGGTCGTCGCCACCAAAAAGGGAGTCAACATCCTCGAACGCGGCAGCCAAGTCCACGACATGGCCGAGTTCCAGGAGATTCTCGACTTTCCACCTGCACCCAAACTCGATGTCTTTGGGAAACTCGATCCCAAGAAAGCAACGCCGGAAGAGCTGCGTGGCCAGGCAGTTTTCTTTGGCAAAGGACAATGCTCCAGTTGCCATCAGGCTCCTTACTATACCGACAACCTGATGCATAACTTGCACGTAGAACGGTTCTACAAGCCGCAGGTCATCAACGGCCTGAGCGCTCCTTCAGGAGGGGACGGTCCGATTAAGACTCCGGTTCTGCGGGGTCTGAAGGACACTCCTCCTTACTTTCATGACGATCGTCTGCTGACGTTGGACGACACCGTGGAATTCTTCAACTTGATTCTGGGCACGAAATTAACGCCCCAGGAGAAGAAAGATCTGACGGCGTTCCTGCGAACACTCTAGAGGGGCTTTACGGGCGGATAAGTGGCTGAGCGCAGGATGGCCCACCTTTCGGGCCAAATGCGGGGCCAAATGCGGGGGGCCAAATGCGGGGACAGACGGGACATTCCCTAATTTCCGTCCTAGGCGACGGTCAGACCACATTGGCTGCAGTTGGTGCGTTGCATTTTGTGGCGTCCCGCTTTGCGAGGGGTGAGCCGGCGAAGGATGACTTTCTCGAGGGAGCTCACGAAATCTGGCGTTCCCAGCGGGCGGCCGGTGTGGGTGCATCGGCGTAGAGCTGAGAGTTCGGTTTGTGATTCCCCTTCTGCAAGGTATTGGCGCCACTCGGACGGGGTCCATCGCTTCTGCCAGGTTTCCATGTGCAACCTAGGGTCCGGAGAAATGAGGCCGCAATGGGCGGCAGCACTGGACCAGGGCCACTGCTCCGGGGCCCGCACCAAGCGGGCACGCACCGGATTCAACTCCGCATAGCGCAGCGCCGCCCAAAGGTGCGAAAGATCAAGCGGACAGGAATAAAATCTCCCCTGCCACACGTGACCAGTGGCGGACTGGCGGGCGTTCCAATAGGATGCATAACGTCCGTGCGCTTGCTTGAGCGTCTGGGCCATGGCCTCGGTAGTTGTGGGGACCGCGATCAAATGGACGTGATTGGACATCAGGCAATAGCCCAGCAAGCAGAGGCCGTACAGTTGGGAGTAGCGGCTGAGGAGATCGAGGTAGGTGATACGATCGGCGTCATTCGACAGAACCACTTGTTGGGCGTTGCCGCGCTGGGTTACGTGATAGGGAATATCCACCACCACGACGCGAGGCAGGCGAGCCATGACCAAAAACTATCAGAAAACAGGACGGATCGAACCAGGCGCGCTCAGTTTCTGCCACGCCATTCCCATACGGGGAAAGAATTGGGGAATGTCCCGTCTGTCCCCGCATTCCCCCCGCATTCCCCGAAGAACAGTTCGTCCGAGAGAATCGCGTTAATTAAAGGCGGGGCTGGCCCACACTTTCTCCGTGGAATAACCATGGTGAACAAGTGCGGGGACAGACGGGACATTCCCCAATTCTGTGAACTTAGGCGACGATGGTTAGACGTCCTTGTCTGGAACAGGCGGGCGTCATTTTGTGGCGGCGGGGCTTGCGAGGAGCGAGTGGGCGAAGGGCTGCTCTCTCTAGGGCGGTGACAAAGTCCGGCGTTCCCAGCGGACGGCTGGTGTGAGTGCAGCGACGCAAAACGCTCAAATCCGCCTGTGATTCTGCCGCGGCAAGGTAGTGGCGCCATTCGGATGTGGTCCATCGCTTGCGCCAACGTTCCTCTTCTATCGCCCTTGCATTCCATCGAATCTGGTTTAATTCAGAAGAGCCCCACTTCTCGCAAAAGACGCGAGAAATGGGGCACCCTGGTGAGAAATGGGGCACCCCGGATGGGGAAAAAATTGACAGACGGACATTGCCAAACTCTCCGACCTTGGGCGAGTGTGTGCCACCCGGCTTTCGCGGACAGGAGTGTCCGCGCCACAGGCGGTAACCTTCGGTACACTCCCTTTCGGTAACCCTTGGTAACCATACAGTTCTGGGTAACCCCGCTTACAATGACCATTGTCCAGTCGGTCATCCCGCTTTTAGACGGTTTGCCGATGGGATGGTTGACCGTTCGGTGAACATTCCCGGGAAGGAGCGTTCTTCGGCGGCAGCGGAGCCGGAGTCCGCACTTATATGGCGTTTGGTTTTGGCTTCAACAAACAAAAGGTTCTGAGCGCCGCGGAGAAGTTCGTCCAGCAGGGCAAGTTGCAGAACGCCATTGCTGAGTACGAAAAGGTCCTCAAGGCCGACCCGAAAGATCTCACGGTCAGCAATACGATCGGAGATCTCTACGCCCGCCTGGGCGATAACGACAAGGCTATTGAAGCATTCAAAAGCGTAGGCGATGCCTATGCGGCGCAGGGCTTTACCGTCAAAGCCATCGCCATGTACAAGAAGCTCACCAAGATCAAGCCCACGCTTGAAAGCGTGCTGCGCCTGGCGGAGCTTTACACCCAGCAGGGCCTGTTTAATGATGCGCGCGCCCAATACCTGCAAGTGGCGGAAGAATTTCTGCGCGCAGGGGAACTCGAGCAAGCGGTTCGGATTTTCCAGAAGACTTTAGAGATGGATCCGGAAAACGTCGCCATGCGCATGCGCCTGGCTGAGGTTTATATCCGGCTGAATAAGAAGACGGAAGCGTGGCAGATTTTCGCTTCGGCGGCGGAAAGCCTGCGCGCCCGGGGATCGCTGGGCCCTGCGGAAGAAATCCTGCAGCGGATGCTTACGCTCGATCCCGGCAACAGCTACGCTCTGCTGCTGCGTGCGCGGAACTGCTTTGACTCGGGCGATGTTCCGGGAGCGATTCAGAATTTAGAAAAAGTTGCGGACCTCGATTCGCATCCCGATGGTTCGCACTTGCTGCTGCAGTGCTATCTGCAAACCGGACGTTATCCGGACGCAGGAACACTCGCCGCCAAGCTGTTCACTGTGCACAACGACAGCAGCGCGATCCTAAGCTATCTTGACGCGTTGATGGCGAACGGCAGTTACGAAGATGCGCTGGCTGCGTACCAGCAGTACGCCGATCGGCTGCTCTCGACGGATTCGGCGAAGGTTCTCGACAGCCTGCATACCATCATCGGGCACGTCCGCGAAAACACCGCGGCGCTCGAAACCCTGCTCGATCTGTTCAATAAAGCAGGCGAGACGACTCACGTCACGGAAGTTTATGAATTGCTGGCACACGCCTACGTTCAGGCCGGCGAACTGGAAAAAGCCCGCGATTACTACTTAAAGCTCACGCAGCTCGAGCCGCAGAACCCGCTGCACGCCAACAATTATCAGCAGGTGGTCTCAAAGCTTGGTGGAGGCGTAGTCAGCGCGCGGCTGATTACAGCGGAAGAAGGCGCGGTGCTGGTGGACGAACTGGAAGCGACCGCACCGTTCATCGATCAACGCTACGGCGATGATATCGCTCTTGCCGTCCGCGCGGCACTCACCGACGCCGAACTTTTCGTTTCCTACAACATGCCGGCGAAGGCGCTGGGGCCGCTGCTTTCCGCGCTGCCCAAGGCTTCGCAGGATCTTCGCCTGAACCAGCGTCTGGCGGCACTGCACACGCGCGCGGGGCGTTTTGCCGAAGCTGCCGTCTGTTGCCGCACGCTGGAGACGATTTATCACGATGCCGGGCATCCGGACGAAGCCTCACGGTACGGCGAGCTGGCAAGAAAATATGAAGAACGGGCGGCGATGTCTCCTGCGCCCGCGGTGACAGAGACCTTACCGCCGCTGCCGGATCTTACGGAACCTGAGTTTTCGATTGCGGTGGAGACGGAAGTCGAGCCTCCCGTTGCGGTTGTGGAGGAAGTTCCCGCCCCTGCGGACCCGGCTGCGGAAAAACCGGCGATGTTCTTCCACGCGACCGCAACACCCGCGGCCAAGGCTGCAGAGCCGGCTGAATTTGAAGTCGCGGTTACGCCCGCCGGTGCAGAAGACGAAATCGATCTGTCGGCCGAATGGGATGGCGCTCCTGCCGAGCAGCCTGCTGTCGAGACGCCCGCGGTCGAAGTCGCGGCTGCGCCCGCGTCCGTCGAACTGGTTCCGGCACACGAAGAGATCAAGCACGACAACTCGCATGAAGTCGCCGAGACGGTCGAAGAGATTCGCTTCTACCTGACTCACTCGATGGTCGAGCAAGCGCGCGATGGCATGGCGAAGCTTGAGAAGCTGACCAAGGATCTGGCGACGCTTTCTACCATGCGGCAGGAGATCGCAGCGGCGGAGCAGACGCCTGCCCCGGTTGAGCCTGAAGTTGTCGAAGAGATTACGGTAGAGGAGCCGACGCCTGCTCCGGCTCGTGCTCCAATCAAGGAGCCAAAGCCGGCAGTCCACGAACCCGCACCCGAGCCTGCGCCAGGAGTACTCGACGAATTTGTGAATGATCTGGAATCCTCATTGGGCGATGGATTCCTGCCCGAGACTACAGTTCATCCGCCGGTACATGCGCCCGCTCCTGAACCGGAGCCTGCGGCAGCCGCATACGGTGAGGCGACCGCGGAACCAGCGCACGCGCTGGGCGAGTTTGTCGCCGATCTTGAAGCGTCACTCGGCGATACGTTCCTGCCAGAAGCGCCAGTACCGCAAGCTGCACCTGAGCCGCAGAGGGTGGCGAAGGCCAAGCCTGCTCCTAAAGCTTCGCCGATTCCGGCTCCGAGTTTTGCGGCCGCACCTTCGATGGCCGCAGCCGCCGCTCCTGCTCCAGCATTAGAGCCGGTCGCTGCTCCGACGGCCGCTCCGACGTTCACGTATCAGCCTAGCAAAGTTCGTCCGTTAGCTCCGGCCGCTGCCGCCACCGCGTCGAAATTCGATTCCGGCGCCGGCGTCGACTTGGCCGACATGTTCGGCGAGCTCAAGCACGAGCTCGAGGAAGAGACCTCAACTGGGGCCGACGAAGATCCCGAAACCCACTACAACCTCGGAGTGGCCTTCCGCGAAATGGGATTGCTCGATGAAGCCATCGGCGAGTTGCAGAAAGTCTGCCAGTCGGTCGATCGCGGAAATCCGTTCCCGCAGATCATGCAGACTTACACCTGGCTGGCGCAGTGCTTCCTCGATAAGGGAGTGCCGGAAGCGGCGATTCGCTGGTACGAACAGGCACTGAAGTTGCCCGATCTTGATCAGGAAACCCGCATGGCGCTGCACTACGAACTCGGCTCCTCGTACGAAAGCGCTGGCGATAGGAGCTCCGCCCTGCATCACTTCATGGAAGTCTATGGCAGCAACATTGACTATCGTGATGTTGCCGAGCGCATCAAGGCCCTGAAGTCGTAGAATGTTCCGATGGGTCTTCTCTCAACAGGGGCGTGGCTGAGGAAAGTTCTGCACCTCGCGCCGCCGGCAAACGTCAGGAGGGCGGCGTGACCGCGGATCCCAACTCACCGTTGCGCGGAGCTCCTCCCACCGCAGTAGGTTCGAGTGTGCCCCCGGCCACCCTGCATATCCGGCAGGCGGAAGAGGAAGACCTCGTGCATACGGGCCTTTCGCTGTGGCTGCATCGCATCACCGTCCTGCTCTTCGTATTCCTGTGCGCGAGTGTTGGCGTGCTTCTGGTCATCATGCCCTGGAGACCGGAGTGGACCGACAATCATTTACTTGTCGCCTATCCGTCACTGCAAGAGGTTTTCTCCAGCGGCTTCGTGCGCGGAATCTGCAGCGGCCTGGGCATTCTCGATATCTGGATCGGCTTCTGGGAGGCGGTCCACTACCACGAAGGGAACCGGTCCTGAATTAATCTGCGTGGGGACTCCTGTCTATCTTTAAATTGACGATACTGAATATGCAATCCATCTAGAAAGACGCCACCATCATGAGTGACAGCAAATCCAAATCTGCGCCCCTGGCGTATCAGAACGAACCTTTTCTTAACAGTCCCGATGGACGTATCTTGCGCATTCTCGCCGAGTATAGCGAGCCGCTCTCGCGTTTTCGCCGCGAGCAGATTCAGGACACGGTGGTCTTCTTCGGCTCCGCCCGCTTTCATAGCCTGAGGGCTGCGCAGGCGTCTCTGGCGCGGCTGGAAGATCCGGCGAATCCTTTGTCGTCGGAGGAACTTGCGGCTGAGCGGAAACGTGCTATCGCCTCGGTCGATATGGCGCGGTATTACGAAGATGCGCGCCGCATGGCACATTTGCTGACAGAGTGGTCGATTCAGATTCCCGCCAAGCGCCACCGCTTCGTGGTGACGACTGGTGGAGGCCCCGGCATCATGGAAGCTGCAAATCTGGGAGCGCAAGAGGCCGGCGGAAAAACCGTTGGCCTGAACATCAATCTGCCTTTCGAGCAGTCTCCCAATCCTTACATCACGCCGTCGCTGAATTTCGAGTTCCACTACTTCTTCATGCGCAAGTTCTGGTTTGCCTATCTCGCGAAAGCGCTGGTGATTTTTCCTGGCGGCTTCGGCACCATGGACGAGCTGTTCGAAATCCTCACGCTGGCGCAAACGGAAAAACTCGCCAAGAAAATTCTGGTCGTCATCTATGGCAGCAAATACTGGAACAAGGTGATCAACTTTCAAGCGATGGCCGAGGCCGGCGTGATTTCTCCGCAAGACGTTGACCTGTTCCGCATTGTCGATTCGCCGGAAGAAGGCTTTGAGTTTCTGCGCGATGGCCTGATCAAACACCATCTCGGAGCGCAGCCTAAGCGGGTCACAGAAACTATGCCGGAGATTGCGAAGACGAATCCGTAGGGCAGGCATCGGGCGTCAGGCTTCAGGAAGGGCTATTAGCTCTTGGCCATTAGCTTCTAGCCAGGACAAACTGACGCAATCATTCGTCCCGGACCTAGGGTTTAGGGTCGGCGCAAGAAGAATTCGAGTCCCTAGGGACAGCACTCTTGCTCCTCTACTACATTACCGATCGCGCGCAATTTTCTGGTGACGAACCATCGCGTCGGCGACAGTTGCTGAACAAAATGTCTGAAGCGGCGCTTGCAGGCGTCGACTTCATCCAACTGCGTGAGAAAGATCTGACGACGCGTGATCTGGAAACTCTGGCCCGCGAAGCGATATCTAAACTGAGAACTGAGAACAGAGAACTGAGAACTAGCCTGCTCATCAATTCGCGAACTGATATCGCCATCGCGACCGGCGCGGACGGAGTCCATCTCCGCTCTGACGATATCTCTCCTGAAATTGTTCGCTCAACCTGGCCATGCAGCGTGGGCACCGCCGCCCGCGTCACCGTGGCAGTGTCGTGCCACTCTGTCACAGAGGTATCCGCAGCTCAAGGCGCCGACTTCGCGGTCTTCGGCCCGGTCTTCGAAAAAGGAAAGGTCGCCCCCACCGGCTTGGACGCCCTGCGCCAAGCATGCCAGTACAAAATCCCTGTTCTCGCACTGGGAGGCGTCACTCTCGCTAACGCCCAAGCCGGTCTCGAAGCCGGCGCCGCGGGCATCGCCGCCATCCGCCTCTTTCAGGAAAACGACCTCTCGCAACTTATCCCCAAACTGCGCGCTCTCGCTAAATAGTATGTTTTATCCTGAGTCCATGATGTCGATCGAACCCGCCCTCATCCGCATCCCCGAAGGCTGGTTCCTCATGGGCTCCGACACGGGACAAGAAAACGAGCGTCCAGTGCATCGGGTATGGGGCGACGCTTTTGACCTTGCCGCCCGCCAGGTCACGAACGCTGACTTTGATCGCTTCGTCGAGGCTACTGGCGCACCGGAGACTCCCTTTCGCCACGACCCCAACTTCCATCATTCCGATCAACCGGTGGTCGCCGTCTCCTGGTTCGAAGCCACGAGATATTGCGAATGGCTCAGCTCAGTCACGGGAGATGACTACCGTTTGCCGACAGAAGCAGAGTGGGAACGCGCCGCCCGCGGAGGAGTCGAAGGCAAACTCTATCCTTGGGGAGACGCGCCACCCGAATCACTACCCGACTACGCCGCTCGCTGGAAAAACGGGCCCGAGCCCGTCGCGCGTTATGGTCCCCAGGGCTTCGGTCTTTATGACATCGGGGAAAACGTCCACGAATGGTGCAGCGACTGGTACCACGCGGACTACTACGCTATCTCTCCCGAGCTCAACCCCCGCGGCCCCGAAACCGGAGAGCGCCGCGCATCCCGCGGAGGCTCGTGGCGGCACCACATCAAAGTTACGCGCTGCGCTGCCCGCTCCAGCATTCCTCCCCAATTTCAGTACGCCGATTACGGCTTCCGCGTTGCCCGAAAGTAGCGCCGGCCTCCGGCTGGCCAAGGCGAAAGGTGCATTACAATCACGTCGTGATATTCGACAAGAATCTGCTCCGCGACAAGCGCGCCCTGATCACCGGCGGAGGGACCGGCCTCGGCAAAGGCATGGCTCGCCTCTTTCTCGATCTCGGCGCTACCGTTTACATCTGCGGGCGCCGTGAAGAAGTTCTCAGGCAAACCGCCGGCGAACTGGGAGGCGCAATTCACACCCGGCCGTGTGATGTGCGCAACCTCGACCTGGTCGAGGAGATGGTCGAAGCCATCTGGAAGGGCGGGCCAATCGACATCCTGGTGAACAATGCGGCGGGAAATTTTCTGGCCCGCACGGAAGAGCTTTCGCCACGCGCGTTTGAAGCCGTCATTGGGATCGTTCTGCTGGGCACGATTCATGTCACCATCGCCTGCGGACGCCGCTGGCTTGCGGCCTCCCATTCGGCCACAGTGCTGAATATCACGGCAACCTACGCTCCCACCGGATCGGCCTATGTAGTTCCTTCCGCGGTCTCGAAAGCGGGAGTGAACGCGCTCACTCGCAGCCTGGCGGTCGAATGGGGGAATCGCGGCATTCGCATGAACGCCATCGCGCCCGGTCCAATTCCCACGGAGGGTGCGTTTTCGCGATTGTTGCCACGCCCTGAACTGGAGAAGTTCGCGCAAGACCGCAATCCGCTCGGCCGTTTCGGTACGGTAGAGGAACTGGCAAACCTCGCAGCTTTTTTGGTGAGCGACGCGTCGAGTTACATTAACGGCGAGGTCATCACCATGGATGGCGGGGAGTGGCTTCAAGGGGCGGGTGAATTCAGCGCCCTCGGCCGACTTCTCAACGAGGAAGAATGGCGGGCGATGAAGCCGGCGAAACGCAGCCAGCCTGAGGACGCAGACCGATGAAAGCCATGATCCTTGCTGCCGGCCTAGGCACGCGCTTGCGGCCGCTCACGAACGATCGTCCGAAGGCCTTGGTGGAGGTGGCGAGCCGGACGCTGCTCGAGATTACGATTGCCCGCTTGAAGTCGGCGGGTGTCAGCGAAGTCATGATTAATGTCCACCACTTCGCGGACATGGTGGTGGATTATCTGAAGGCGAAGCAGAACTTCGGGATGCGGGCGGAGATTTCACGGGAAGACGTTTTGCTGGATACGGGCGGCGGTTTGAAGAAGGCTGCATATTTTTTTCTGGAGACTCCCGAGGAGCCGTTTTTTCTGCACAACGTGGATGTGATTAGCAATATTGATCTGTTGAGGATGGTTGAAGTGCATCGCGAGCAGGCAGCATTGGCGACGCTGGCGGTACAAGATCGCGAGACCTCGCGATATTTGTTGTTTGATGAAGGGCTGAAATTGAGCGGACGAAGATTGGGGCGGGAGGGAACGGCGGAGATCGTGCGTTCTGCGACTCGATTAGACGCCCTTGCGTTTTCGGGAATTCAAGTGATTTCTCCGCGGCTGCTGTCGCTGCTGACTGAGGACGGAGCTTTTTCGATCATCACAGCGTATCTGCGGCTGGCGGCAGTGAGAGAGAAGATTCTCGGATTCCGCGCCGACGGATTCTACTGGCGCGATTTAGGAAAACCGGAGAGCGTGAAGAAAGCGGCGCAGGAAATGGAGCGGAAGGGGTTGTAGCGCCCATCCGGTTGTTCCTTATTATGGAGGTAGTATTTTCTTTCGCCCCTTCGGAGCTGACTCATGCTCAACGTGTAACCCCCGGCTTGCGCCGTGGGCTGTATTCTGCCGCCGGTTCGCGGCTTTCCGGCCGCCGTCCCTTCACACTCATTTGATCTTGGTCAGTTCGCTAAGACTGGAAGATTTTTCCGATGCCCTGAATCTCTTCACGAGTGTCGAAGTTCCAGGCGCTGCCTATTTTCTGAAGCAACTGGTTCGTCTGATCTAACGACAATTGCTTCGTCTCCCCTAATAACTTCGACCATTCTTCCGAGACGGCCTTGCGCTGGTTTTGATCGGCCTCTTGCCAGAACTGGCGGGCAGCGGCTTCAGGGGAGCCGTATTCGTCTTCGAGGTCTTGGTGAAAATATCCGCGAAGGAATTCGCGAAGAGCCGGGAACTGATCTGGAGAGACGGCGTTGGTCTTCTTGCTGGGCATCAGCGGCACTCCGGATAGGTGGTCAGCACGTGGTAGTTACGATCGCCATCCCACTTGAGAACGACGACGGCGTGGGCGCAAGGCCGGGACTGCTCGTCGCCGCGATTCATGGTGCGCCCGATGGGGTGAGCCGGATCGCCGTCATAATCGATGACAAGATTGGGGTGTCCGCCTTCGCGGTTGAGCCAGCGGTCGATCTTGGCCTGATTCTGCTGTAAGGCGACGCCCACGGCAAATTTGGCAGCGGCGCGGTCGGTGTAGGTCGAGGCAGCGGAGATATTGCGCTCGCGGCGCAGGCGTTCGCGGAGTTGGTCGTCGGTGCGTCCGACATGTTTCTTGAGAGTGTGGCCTCCCGCGTCTTCGTCCTGCGAGAGGTCGTGGGTGGGAGCAGAACTGGTTTGCGGGGACGTGGATTGAGGAGGCGTGAACGTGCGGTCGGTAGGCGGCTGGCATCCCAGGAGCGTGCTCAGCGCGAGGAGGAGTAGGGGCCAAGTTCGATCGCGGGGCAGCATAGTTGGGCGCTGGAGAGTATGGCACAGAATGAGGTCGCCAGTCCCTCGGGCGCTAAAACGCGCCACCCAAGCCATCTCGAGATAGCATGGATCGGGTTGGGCGGTTTTGCTCGCGGCCTGACGCGGGCGAGGGCCCCTTCGACTTCGCTCAGGGCAGGTCCGCGCCACATACAGCGGCATCATCCCCGCGTTACCATCTAGGGGAATGCTGAAACGCTCGGTAGCGTCTTATCTCGACGATTTTGTGCGGTTGAACGGGGAGTGTGCTTACGCGCAGCGGCGCGGCTATCGCATGGAGAGATGGAGTTACCGGGAAGTTGCCGCCTTTGCGTTTCGATTTGCGCGCGAGTTAGAGGCGCGAGGCATCGGCAAGGGAGAGCGCGTCCTGCTGTGGGCGCCGAACTCCGCGGAGTGGGTTGGCGTGTTCTTTGGGTGCGCTCTGCGTGGAGCGATCGTCGTTCCCATCGACGAGGCTTCCACGGCGGAATTTGCTTTGCGAGTCTACGAGCAGGTGGGTGCTCAGCTACTCGTTTGCTCGCGCGAGCATTCGCAGGCGTCGATCCCATCGCTCGTGGTTGAGGAACTGCCAGAGCGATTGGCGGGTCATTCTTCTGATCCATATCCTCATGCCGATTTGGATCTGAAAGATACGCTGGAAATCGTTTTTACCTCGGGGACCACAGCCGAACCTAAAGGCGTGGTGATCAGCCATGGGAATGTGCTGGCCAATATTGCTCCACTCGAAGAGGAGATCAAGAAATATCTGAAGTACGAGCGGTTCGTGCATCCCGTCCGATTTCTGAATCTCTTGCCTCTGAGTCATGTCTTTGGTCAGTTCCTGGGGATGTTTCTTCCTCAGTTGACGGGGGGAACTGTGTTCTTTCAGGACGCTCTGAGTCCGGCGGATGTGATTCGCACGATCCGGCGCGAGCGCATTTCGGTCCTGGTGGCCGTGCCTCGGATGCTGCAATCGCTAAAGGAGAAGGTCGAGCGCGATCTCGAAGAGGAAGGTCATCTCGAAGATTTTCGCCGGAGATTCAAGTCTTCCGAGGGGAAGCATTTTCTGTGGCGGTGGTGGATTTTTCGGCGCGTGCATCGGAAGTTCGGCTGGAAGTTCTGGGCATTTATCTCTGGAGGGGCAGCTCTGGATGCGGTGACGGAGGAGTTCTGGGGGCGGCTCGGATATGCCGCCGTGCAAGGCTATGGGCTGACCGAGACGACGTCGATTGTGAGCGTGAACCATCCTTTTCGTTTGGGCAAAGGATCGATTGGGAAGGTGTTGGCTGGTCACGAGGTAAAACTGGCGGAGGACGGAGAGATTCTTGTGCGGGGAGGCGGTGTCACCAGCGGATATTGGAATCAGCCCGCGCAAGCTGTAGATGAAGGATGGTATCGAACAGGCGACATCGGGGCGTTAGATGCAGAGGGCAATCTTTATTTCAAGGGCCGGAAGAAGGATGTGATCGTGACTCCGGCGGGGATGAATGTTTATCCCGAGGATCTGGAGGCCGCGCTGCGCCGCCAGAGTGAGGTCAAAGACTGCGTCGTCATTGGGCTTCCGCGCGGTGGCAATGCCGAACCTTGCGCGGTTCTGATTCTGCGGGATCATGAAAGTGCAGAAGCAGCAGTACGGCGGGCGAATGAATCCTTGGCGGAATTTCAGCGGATGCGGGGCTGGTTCGTTTGGTCGGAAGAAGATTTTCCGCGGACTTCAACGCAGAAGCCGCGAACCAATCTGATCCTGCAAACGGTGCTGGCACAGCGGGGAGACAAACTGGGAGCAGAGCCGCCGAGTCCACTGGCTGCTCTGATTGCGCGCGTTAGCGGACGGACGCCTGTATTGAGCGCTGATCAGAATCTAGATGCGGACCTGGGTTTGAGTTCGCTTGATCGCGTGGAATTGCTTAGCGCGCTGGAAGACCGATACCAGGTGGATCTCAGCGGGACGCGGTTTGGCGCAGTGAATACCGTCGGAGACCTAGAGCGCATGTTGCACGGCCAGCTTCCGGCGCGCGCGGTGTATCACTATCCGCGATGGGTACAGCGCTGGCCGGTGACTTGGGTTCGGGCAGTTACCGATCGTCTCTTATTGTTTCCTGCCGTACTCCTTCTGGCGTGGCCACGCGTTGAGGGGAGGGAACACTTGCGAGGAGTACGTGGGCCGGTGTTGGTGATCTCGAATCATATCGACGATGTTGATGTAGGTTTCATCAAGGTCGCGCTGCCGGGGCGGTTGCGGCGCAAGCTTGCGACCGCGACTGGCGGCGAAGCTCTCGAGGCGTTGCGCACTCCACCCAACGCGCGCAATTTCTTTTTGCGAATTTATGATCGCGTGCGGTGGTCGCTTGGAGTGCAGTTGCTGAACCTTTTTCCTTTGCCTCGGGAGGCAGGTTTCCGCGAGAGCTTCGCGTTTGCCGGGGAGACGGTCGACCGTGGCTACAGCGTACTAGTGTTCCCAGAAGGAAGGCACACGGAGGATGGCAAGATTCGTCCTTTTCGAGCGGGGATCGGTTTGCTCGCGAACAACTTGCGGATTCCAGTCGTGCCCATGCGGATCGACGGCTTGTATGAGCTAAAGAAAGCGAAGAAGAGGTTTGCTTGGCCGCACAAAGTGAGCGTCAAGATCGCGGCGCCGGTGAAGTTCGAGCCAGGAAGCGATCCGAAGTGGATTGCGCGGGAGTTGCAGAAACGTGTGGAGGAGTTGAAGTAGCTAGTGCCCGGCGGCGGTAGTCATGACCTGTGACTTGGAGAAGATCAGGCTGTGCATCTGGCGGGCGAGACATTCGGCTTCATGTTTGTTGCGCACGGTTTTCCCAAGCGTCGTCTGAATGCCGGTGGTCTGGATGAGTTGGATATCGTAATAAGGCGTTCCAGAGCCGCCGCCCTGTTGGGCGGTGATGGCCTTTTGAATCTTCGCGATCTCGCTGAAGGGAATCGTCCGCGTTCTTCCGGAGCCGAGAATTCCGCTTCGCACCTGCAGTTCCCGCGAGCCGATTGTGACCCGAGAGGTCCCGAGCCATAGCTGAAGAGATCCATAAAGCATCAAGAGTTCGAACGCTCCGAACGCCAGAGGAAAGATAAAAGGCGCGCGTTTCGCGATGAGAAACCAGAGAGCGCCGCCCCAGATTGCCGAGAATGTGGTGAGTCCTAAGGCAAAAGCTACATTACGGGCCGGCGGAAAATAGAATTCCGTCCGCCCGTCCGAAGTATCGCGAACCAATATGGTGGGGGTGAAGTCCTGCTGCGTGGATTCTGCACCGGCGCTTGTTTCCTGCGTCTCCACGTTCGGAGTGTCTTTGGTGCGAAAGACCGGTAGTTCGAAGATGTCCTCGTAATCCACGCCGGGGACGTCAACCTCAGCTTCGAGTTGCCAGTGGATTGAGTTGCGCGAGTCGGTCGTGTCGGTTTGCTGCACGTCGATTGGCAGATGGAACTGAACTGGAATGCTGGTTCCTTTGGGGCCGGGCGATAGCTCCTGTGGGGGTACATCTTTCTCTTCGCACCAGACAATTTTTTCCTGTGTGGTCTGCTCCTTGCCTGTGCCGCTCACGATCCGATTGACGCAGGTTAGCTTGAGGTGCACGGGATGGCTGGGCGGACGAACGAAGTGGGTTTGAATAGCGCCGCGGAGGTCGCGTCCAATGACACAAGGGACAGTCGCCATCTCGAAAGAGGTCTTACCGAACTCAAACCAGCGCAAGACTTCGCGAGCTGCCCAGACCAGCAGGGCAATCCCGATCAGGGGAAAAGCCAGTGCGATGAGGCTGGCCGGCTGTTTTTCGAGCTGTTGCTTCGGGACGACGAAAAGAATCGGCGTAGAAATCAGGTTCCAGAGAATGGCGAAGATGCACGCGCGGATCATCTCTGACTTGGTTTGACTGTTGGCGCGGCCTTGCGCCCAATCATCCCGCCAGAGCCAGGGTTGATCGGGATTCTCCTGCTGGCGGCGTTGGGCGGCTTTGAGCTTGCGTGGTCCGTAAACGGCGGCCGCGAGAAGTCCGAACCCGATGGTGCTGAAGACCAAGCCGAAGGCGACCAGCATCCACGACTGACTAGAGCCGCCATTGGCGAGCAGGCTTACGCCTTTGGCCGCAGCCGCCAGCCCGAAACCGCAGAATGGCAAGGCGAATAGAGCCAGAAACACTATGGCGAATTTGGCGGAACGGTCCATCCCCAGCGGGGATTATCGCCGACAACCGGCAAGGCGCGAAGACCGGGAAGTGAAGCGACAAAAGTAACCAAGTGGCTTGGGCTGGGTTCGAGGGCGGGGAAAGACTCAAAATTGAAACCACCTTGGGACTTCTCCTCGTGGCTATAATAGGGCGTATGAGAAGAACGCTGCGTAACCCCATAGTGCTGACGATCGCCGTCCTGGCTCTTTCCGTGTTTGGTATGGCGAAGGACAATGTGAAAATCGCCGTCAAGGATTCGGCTGGAAAAACCATTGGTTGGGCGATGGTTCGATCGGCCTCAGAGGGTGTGCATGTGAAGCTCACACTTGACCACATGCCTCCCGGCGAGCACGCAGTCCATTTTCATTCGGTGGCCAAGTGCGAAGGTCCCGACTTCAAATCGGCTGGGCCGCACTTCAATCCTGAAAGCAAACAGCACGGATTGCAGAATCCCGACGGGCATCACGCCGGCGATATGGATAATTTCACGGTTGACGCAAAGGGAAAGGCGGCAGTGGAACTGTTTAATAAAGACGTGAATCTGGGCAGCGACAGCCATTCCCTCTTCAGCAATGGAGGAACTGCGATTGTGGTGCATGCCAAGGCGGATGATATGAGAACGGACCCATCGGGAAATTCCGGGGACCGGATTGCTTGTGGGGTGATCTCGAAATAAGTGCCGCAGGCGCTAAAGCGGAGAAGTGATTCGTAGCGCTCACCCGAAAGCAAAATCTACTCAAACCTAAAACAAAAAGGCCCGCTCCGATTGGAGCGGGCTTTTTGGTGCTACTAGAGCGGAACTACTGGCCGTTCTGGCAGACGCTCAAGGTCGTGCCTTGGAACGTATCCCAGCCGTTAACCGAAGTTGCCGGAGTCTGGCCGAAGTACTTTAAGAAAACCAGATCCTGCAGGTTGTAGGTGAAACCTCCGAGCGTGTAAGGGTAGCCGCCATAGTTGGCTTCGCCTTCGAGCGGATCACCGTTCTCGAGCAGTCCACCGCAAGCGCCCTGAGTATTGTTGACGAGCGGATCGTCCATCCACTCGCCGATTTCGTGGGACAGAGCAGAAACGTCTTGCGAGAAAACGCCCGGGTGATCGAGGTAGGTGAAGTGAGCGTAGGTCTGGCTGCCCGTAGCGCTGTGGTAGCCGCCGATGCAGCATCCGCCTTGGGTCAGGTAGGAATCATAGGTCACGAAGATGACCAGGCTGGCAGGGGTAATCTGGGTATAGTGCTTGATCACCGCATTGATCTGCGTGTCGAACCAGTTGATGTCAGCCAAGCCGACGGTGACGCCGAACTCATTGCCAACACTACCATCCGCGCTTGGGACCACTAGGGTCTTGGTGGGCAGAACGGTCGGAGTTCCAAGCAGAACGTGGTAGTTGGTGTTGGTCATGACGTTGGTCCAGAAGTTGCCGCGCTGGTAGGCATCGATGTACTGGGTGTTTCCGAGATCCGTACCGCCCTGCTTGAAGTCGATACCGGTTGCGAAAACCGGAGACGCGAGGACGTTCTGGATGACGGTCTTTCCGTTGGAGAGTTTGGTGTTCGGATCGAAGATGGTCTTGCTGCCGTTGCTGCCCTTGTAGCCCAAGCGGACCGGAACGACGAACACCGGAATGGTGGTCGTGGTGTTGGTGGAGGAAGGATCAGTGCCCACCATGGTGAAATGATTGGTCGCGCCCTGGTAGCTGAAGGTTCCATTCCAGGTCTGCAAAGATGTAGTGGGCTGGCTCGCGTCTGTGCTCGGTTTGGCGGGCAGACGCGTGAAGCGGGCGTGAGCCGGAAGTGTGTCTTGGTCCTGGGCAAAGGCCGAGCTGGCAACCAGAGCCAGCGCAACCATCATGGTGAGAACGCAAAAACTCTTATTCATGTTCTAGTCAACTCTCCTTGAAGAGACACTGCGAAAAGCAGAGTAAAGTTTTAACCACAAAAAGCCCGAACCCCCGGGCGCGCGTGAGCAGGGTTCTCCCAAAGAACTCAAGCGGCCTTTAAAAGGTTTTATATGAATGTCTTAGGCGTCCCGAATCCCTGAGCACAGAAAGACTGGGTTGCTTGCCATCGTGAATCTGGTTCTAAGACGCATCACGTTCCCGCATTCCTAACAACTACCGGACCTCGTTGTTTTGTCCGTTGGTCACATGACAGGAGGGAAATCTCCTCTTTCCGACGGTCATCCATGTATTTCCCGGCGTCTTGGATAGGAAATTCGCGATCAGGTGGGGAATGTTTGAGCGGAACTTACAGTTACGACCGGATAGTGATGTGTAGGGGTGGCGGCTAGCATGAGGTCGGGCCAAACATTCGTGTGATTTTTTCACGCTTATCTTCGCGGTGACGAGAAAAGGGGAATTCAGATGAAATTAGGGGCGATCGCAAGAAATCTGTTGGTGGTGTTCCTGGGACTGGGTCTCACGAGCATTGCTTGGGGCGCTGACAAAGACGAGAAGGATCAATCGGATATTCAGAAGCGCATCGAGGCTTCTGCTCACGTGCTCGACGAAATCATGGCGACACCCGACAAGGCGATTCCTGACAAGGTCATGGGCGATGCGAAGTGCATCGCGGTGATTCCTTCGATGGTGAAGATCGCGATCGGTTTCGGCGGTAGCCATGGTAAGGGCGTGGCCACGTGTCGCACGGCGCACGGATGGAGTGCTCCGGCTCCAATCACGATCACGGGTGGAAGTTGGGGACTGCAACTTGGTGGGCAGGCGGTGGACTTGGTGATGGTCGTTACCAATGATCAAGGCATGCAGCATCTGCTCTCGAGCAAGTTTAAGTTGGGTGCGAATGCGTCCGCGGCGGCGGGTCCTGTGGGACGGGACACCGGGGCTGACACTGACTGGAAGATGAAGGCGGAGGTGCTTACCTACTCGCGGGCTCGCGGTGTGTTCGCTGGTATCGATCTGAACGGCTCGGCCATTACGCAAGACAAGGATGAAACGCGGCTTCTCTACGGCAAGATGGTGCCGTTTACGCAGATTCTGAGCGGGAAGCTCCCTCCTCCGGATGGAAGCGCTCCTTTCTTAACAGCCGTAAGGAAATACTCAGAGCAGGCGAAAGAATCGAAGCAGGGAGAGTAATTGCACGCATTAAAACCCAAGCCTTCGGGTCCTTAGGACCCGAAGGCAATTTTTAGAGAGAAGAGGAAACGAATGGGAACAATTTTGCTGGTGGTTCTTGTATTACTGCTGATTGGTGCGCTTCCGACGTGGCCTTATAGCAGCGGCTGGGGTTATTACCCGAGTGGTGGATTGGGCCTAGTTGTTGTGGTTTTGCTTATCTTGTTGTTGATGGGCAGAATCTGATCGAGCTCCGGTCGTACGCGAGCGCAGATGGCTCGGAGGCCTGATAGATTTTGGCGGGGGACTATTCTCAGCAACCAACGAAGTGATCGCGTTGATCAGGTCCTCCGCTCCGTCCGATTTGGAAAACACGCGCCTTATTCCTACCTTCTGTGCGGCCTTCACAAGATGCTCGTTGGCATGCATGGTGAACATAAGAAGAGCCGCATGGGGGACATTTACCGAGATCTGACGGGCGGCCTCTAATCCGTTCAGAACAGGCATACCAAGATCTAGGATTATGACGTCTGGGCGGAGGGTCGCCGCCTGTTCAATCGCGACGGCGCCATTTTCAGCCTCCCCACAAACCCTTCCCTCTGTGCTCACCTCGATAAGACTTCTTAGGGAACGACGGACGGTGGGGTTGTCATCGGCGATGAGCACGGAGAAGGGCACTAGAACCTGACAAAACTGGAGGTAGCCGAACCATAACTTGATAACCAAAACTGAACGGCCCCAAGACTTTATCGAGTGTATCTCCCGTGGCTGAGGAGTCAATACAGTGGACTCGGTATGTCGATTAACACCGGCGACACCTTAGGTCGGCTACAGGATCATCCGTATTGTCAGTGATGCGAATTGCGCGGTATAGATAAATTTAGAAAGCGACGCGAAGCCCTGCAGGCGTTGAACTCTCCACGAGTTTGGCGCCTGCTTTTTTCTTGCGGTGTGCTTTTGACTAGTGGGCGAGCAAGGCTTCCGGAGCGAATTGCGCAGTGCTTCGGCAGGACACTAGCGCGGCATGACGCCGCATCGAGACTACCTCAAAGTTTTCACGATAGATGTCAAGAACCCGCTCGACGAACCGCAGCTTCCGTGGGCCGGGGATGTTCATCCCTGGGAAGAATCTGAGATCGGACTCGTCATCACAGCCCAGAAAATCCAGTGGATGTAACAACAACGATGGCTCAGTCCCACTCATGCGGCACAGATTCATCGCGGTGTGAAAGTAAGCGAGGGCGGCCGCAGGCGAGAAGGTAGACAGGTAAATCAGATAGCTGACGTGGATGGGCAGTCTGGAGCCGGGCATCGTGGTTACTGGAATCTCAAGTAATGTTCCGAAAGGACAATTCCAGCGATAGGGGTTGAGCGGGCGAAAGCCGTCGCGCAGGGAGCCGAATAGATTTTTTCGTTCGGCGTGCTGTTGTTCGTTGAGACGGCTTTTCATGAAGTAGTAGGCGCGTGCGAAGGGGCCAAGAAAAGTCGGGAAGGTCGAGGCGTCGTAGAGGTAGCCGCGGCGAGTGAGAACATCGATCACATCGCCCGACAAGCTGAAACCGGGTCCACGAAAGCCGATCGGGCGCACTCCGGTAGCGGTTTCGATGGCGTCTTCCGCTCTTGTCAACTCGTCTTCCAGTTCGGCGCGGGAATACAAATGCAACCAAGGCTCGTGATGGTAGGAATGGTTGCCGATTTCGTGGCCTTGTGTTGCGATCGATCGAAGGACATCCTGATTCGATTCGATTGCGGCGTCCCGGCCAACGACGAAGAACGTGATCTCAAGGTTCCGCTTCGTCAGAATTTCTAACACGCGGGGGACGACGAGATTCAGATAAGAAGGCAATCGCTCCCAGCCAGCGTCGCCATGAGTCTTCATGTACGACCACTTGTTATCGAGATCGAGAGACAGACTCGCGAGCGGCTTAGGCGATTGCATACTGAACGCTCCTGTTCGTAGCGGAGTGCTTTAGCAACGCGGGAACCGTGCGCTCGGCTAATTGGATGGTCTCATTCACGTTGAGCGTGCCATTCACAATGTGCGCCGAATTCACGATTTGGATTCCCGGCGCCGAGGTGAACATCGATGGTAAGTTTCGCGAATAGCGGAGCGTGGGGATCGCAAAGACTTGACGAACCCGGCTCACTTTGAAGGCCAGCACATCTGGTAGTTTGAACGCCGGATACATCTTTACCAGAGCAGTGAGGAAGCGGTTGCGGAGATGATCGTCGCTCAATTCAAAGATGGGGTCATCCGGAGAGACGTACTTGGGGAGATAGACAAGCGCGTTTCCACCGAACTGCTCGCGATCGACCAGGGCCGACATTTCGATCACGGCGGTGAAGGGGATGCCTTCGTCAGTAATGTTGGTGACGTAATAGCCGGCAAGAGGTTTCTTCAAAAGGAGAGAGGCGCAGACGATGCCTTGATACTGCACCTGCTGAAGCTTCTTGATCTCCTCCGGATCGAGTTCGGGGCACAGATTCGCGGCGGCCGACGCAGGAACGGTTAAGACGACCTGGTCAAAACTTTCGCGTTGACCGTTCTCGAAAGTGATCTCCACCTCCCCCGTATGAATAGTCTGCACGCGCCGGGTGCGATGATCGAGCACGATCTCGACTCCTGCTTGTTTTAGTTTGAGTTGCAGCGCGTGAAGAATGCGGGTGTAGCCGCCGGGAACGTATCCGAACATTTCTTTCTTGAGCCCGGAGCGGCGAGCCGCGTACATGCGCGCGATGATCGCCCAAAGAAATGCGGCCGATGCTTTGCGATAGTTGCTGCCGAGCTTGGCGCGTAGAAGTGGCAACCAGATCTTCTCTGTCGTTCGATTCCCTGACCACTCACGCAGCCATTGTTCGACAGGGATGTCTTCCAGCGGTTCTGGATCCTCGAGGCGTGAAGCGTGCAGAATGGTGCGAGCGAGGCGAGCTTTGTCGATGAGACCGAGAGGCGGAAAGCGCAAGAACTCGAGTGAGTTCGACATCGAATAAAGATGTCCGTCTGTGTAGAAACCTGTCTTGGTTTGTACCCAGCGGATCTGGTCTTCCAGATCGAGTTCGGTAAGTAGATTGCGCAGAGCAGAGTCTGACAGAAGTGTGACATGGTAATGGCGGTCCCAGGTGATGTCGCCGAGTTGCCACTCGCTGGCGAGGCCACCGAGTTGGCTGGCGCCTTCGAACAGGGTGACGCGCTGTCCGCGCTGCGCAAGGCGGAGCGCCATCGTCATTCCGAGAATGCCGCCGCCCACGATGCCCCAATGTTTTTTCGCGTACGTCATGCGTTACTCCTAATCTGCAAAGCGAGGAGCGAGTTCGGTGATCGTGCCGTGGTCATGAGCGTATTCGAGGCCGCACGCTTCACAAGCGAGGGATGCAATCTCGAGATTGAGTTGCGCGATCATGGCCAGTACTTTTCCGCATCGGCAAACGTATCCAACGGAACGAGCGGGCGCTCCAACAGCCAGGTGGAAGTCCGGGACACTTTTCGTGACTAGAGCGCCCATGCCGATCATGGCGAAGCGTCCGATTTCGAGGTCATTGCCGATAGTGCAGTGAGCGCCGATGGTGGCACCCTCGCGGACGAGGGTCGGCAGAGTCTCTTCGTCGGGATCGGACGAGCGCAGGGTCTTTAAGTCAGGCGTGGTGGCGCGGGGGAAGCGGTCGTTAGTGAAAACTGTGCCCGCGCTGATCATTACTCCGTCTTCAATGGTGACGGCCGCGCAGATGTAGACGAAGGCATTGATCTTGACCCGGTTACCGATTTTGACGTCGTAGGCGATATAGGTCTTTTCGCCGACGATACACTCTTCGCCGATGTTCGCGTGGTGACGGATGTGTACCGTGTCCCAGATGGAGGAGCCGTCACCGATCGTGACTCCTTCTTCCACGAAGGCGGTGGGATGAATGCGCGGCGTCCGCAGAGGTCTGTCGAAAACTGGTCGTTCGGCCAACGATGTTTTCATTTCAGGCTCTCCTCATTTGGTATCGGACAACCGGACGTTGCACGTTCTTGATCGCGCCTGCGGCAGCCGCCATCCTCAGTGGGATCGGCACCCAGCGCGAATCGCGCAGGGAAGAGTATCCGGCTTCGACAACGTAGGCCGAGGCCAACGCATCTTCGGCGGAAAGTAACAAGGGTTCCTGGCCGCGCAGAGCCTTCGAAAAATTCTCAATCTGGCTGCGGAAGGCCTGGACTTTGTCATAGCCTTTGCCGAAAACTGTCCATTCCCGGCTGCCGGGCGCGAGGTAGCGAGACTCCTTCCAGCCCACCGAGATGGTGCCGGCAGATCCGTAAATGCGCAGGTAGCTTTCCAGTTCTTTGTTGATCGACCAGGAAAGGTCGACAGTTCCGAGTACGCCCGCAGCGCTGCGAACGAAAACGTGAACCGTTTCTTCCACGGGTAAATTTTGGCTGCGCTTGCCTTCGACGGCGTGAATTTCGATCAACGGTCCGACGAAGTAGCGGATGAGGTCCACAGAGTGCGTGCCGTTGTCGATGAAGACTCCTCCGCCGCTTACCGCGGGATCGGAGTTCCAGCGTTTCGTCATGTCGACGCGGGAGGTGAAAAAGTTCTCCACCATCACGACTTCGCCGATGGCTCCAGAGCTTACTAGCTGCTTCGCGCGGACGATGTCGTCGACAAAACGAAACTTGGAAGCCATCGTCATCTTCACGCCAGTACGGCGTGAGGCTTCGATCATGGTTTGTGCGCCGGCGACGTCGACGCTGAGCGGCTTTTCGCAAAGAACGGGAATGCCGCGCTCCATGAAGTAGGCGCAGATTTCGGGGTGAGTGCTGGGCGGAGTGCAGATCAGCACGGCGTCGAGCGCGACCTCAGATGCCATTGCTGAATAGGAGGTAAAGCTCTTGCATTTTAGCCGCTCGCCCAATGCGGATGCGGCTTCGAGACGCGAGTCCGCTACCGCTACCACTTCCGCGAGAGAGCTGGTGGCGAAGGCAACGGCGTAAGCTTGCGCGATCGCGCCTGCCCCGATGATTCCAAATCGCGTTGGTTTCTCGCTCATATGGTCAGCTCCTTCACCGATGAGTGAATCGCCTCGGCGATGTATTCAACATGTTCGTCGGTATACAGCTCGTTCCACGGAAGGACGAGGACGTCTTCCAGCGCCTTGTAGGTGAGGGGGAAGCGAGATTTGCTATAGTCAAGCGCCTCGGGACGCGCCAGGTTGAACGGATATTGGCTGGTGCCGAAAGTGCGGCGCTTCTGAAACACTTCGCACATGAAAGCCGGTTTCTGGATGTAGCGCGGCGCGCAGGCAATGCCTCGGTCTTTTAAGAGCTTCGCCAGACCCACCGAGCCGCCTTTGATCAGACTTGCGTCGACGTTCAGACAGTACTTCCAGTAAGTATGAACCGTTTCTGCGGCGAATTCTGGCGTCTTGATGCCAGGCATCCCCGCCAACTTATCAATCAGTTTCGCGGCGCTTGCGACACGGCGATCGACCACCGATTGCAACTTGTCTAGTTGCGCGACGGCAACGGCGCCTTGGAGCTCGCTGATGCGGTAGTTCAAAGCGATGAAGTAGTGGTCGGGGTTCTGATCGCCGTACCCCCAGGCTTTGTTGATCAGCAGGAACATCCGGCGTGCGAGAGCTTCGTCGTTGCTGACGACCAATCCACCTTCTCCGGTCGTCATATGCTTTCCCTGTTGCATGCTGAAGCAGCCGATAGCGCCGAAGGTGCCGACGTAACGTCCGCCATATTTGGCAAGAAACGACTGAGCGCAGTCTTCGATCACGGGAATGTTTCTGGAATTGGCCAGTTCCATGATCTCGTGCATTTCGCAGGGATTTCCGAACAGGTGCGTGACGATGATCACCTTGGTGCGTTCGCTGAGGCAGGGTTCGATGGTCTTCGCGGTCACGTTTAGTGACACTGGATCGACTTCGGCGAAGACCGGAATGGCGCCCTGATAAAGAATCGGGGTGAGCGCGCCCATGTCGGTAATTGAGGTAGTAATTACCTCATCGCCGGGATTGGGATCGATGGCGGCGAGCGCAATGTGAATGGCCGCGGTTCCCGAGGCGCAGGCATGCGCTTTCTTCACGCCGAGGGTTGCGGCAAATCGTTCCTCGAGAGTCTTGGTGAACGAACCTTTGGTGCTGGTCAGCGTTCCCGAGTGAATACATTGGGTGAGCAGTTCGACTTCAGGCAAGCCTAAATCGCGGCCGGTGATGTCCTGGTCGGAAGGCAACGTTAGAGCGAGTTTTCGGGCCAGAGCGATACTAGTCATTTACAGTCCTCACATCGGAGTCAACGAGCGCGTGCGTGGTTTGAGGGTGTGCGTCGGAATCTGGCATGGGAGCGGCCAGAAGTTGGTCGCGATCGAGCAGATGGCGCATCTGCCAGAAGCGGCGCAGGTTTTTCAAGTGACCTACCACGGTCCTTGCGACTTTCATTTTCGAGTGACCCAGAATTCGAACGTGAAGGGTGGTGGGGAATTCGCGGATGCGGCCTCCCTTGAGATCGAGCAAGGCGAGAGCTTCGACGACGCCGAGATACCCAGGCTCGCGCAGTTGCAGGTCGATCATCTTGCTGCGGCGATAGACGCGGAAGCAACTCGTATAAGTGGCCAGCTTGTGATTGAGCACCTTGCTGTAGAGCCACGAGGCGCCCTTTGAAAGCGTTAACCGCCAAGTAGGAACATTGGCGACCTTGCCATCGTGGTGATAGGGAGAAGCTGTAACCATGTCCACATCAGGCGTGAGCATGGGAATCATCTGCATGAGTTCATGTGGGTCGTAGCTGCAATCACAATCGATGGAGCAGACGATCTCTGTCTGGCTGTGACGAATGCCAGTAAAGATGGCGGCGGCAACTCCCAGGTTGCGGGGATGCTGCAAGATACGACAGTTAGCGCGTTTGCCGAATAGCCGTTGCAAAAGTTCCGGCGTCCCGTCAGTGCTGCAGTCATCCACAAAAACGAAGGTCGGCTCGTAATCAGGATCGAAAAGCTTGGTGACGCTTTCGAGCGTGTTGGCGAGGTAAGGAAGAGCGGCGCGCTCGTTATAGCAAGGCACGACGATGGTGACGGGAGTTCGTACGACCGGTTTGCGGGATGAGGTTGCCAGGCCGCGGCCTATTTCGACAGCCGCGCTCGGACGTTCACAAATGGTGGAAGGTCCTGTCCCACATCGCAGGTAGTCAGCAATCGTGCCAAAGCGATACTTACTGAAGTAGTCGCGCAGCACCCACTGCATTTTATTGAGATTCCGGTATTGCCGTGCGCGGGTGACGAACGACGTGGCGCTGATGCGCGGTTGGTCTGGATCCAGTTCCCACACGTGGAAATAAATCATGAACGGATCACTGGTCGAGTTCTTCCAATGAGAAACCGCGTGTTTCAGGAGGGTGTGGGGAATCTGACGGAAATAGTTTCCGCCAGAGATCGGCAGCAGGTAGCCCGCGCAATTTACGGTAGGGTGGGGGACTTCCCACAGCTTTCCGTGCTGGCTCTGATGACGATAGATACTCCGAAATCGCGACCCCAGGGTTGACGAGGGGAACACGCTCGAATCGTAGACGTAACCTTCTTCGGCAAGAGTATCGAGAATCCAGAAATCCGAGGGTGAGCGCAAACCTTGAGGAATTCTGTAACCGACGACTCGCTTGCCGGTAGCAATTTCCAAAGCATCGCGGGAGCGGCGTGCGTCGTCACGGAATTCCTCGCGTGTCATCTGGTGGACATTCTTGTGCTGGAAGCCGTAATTCGCGATCTCGTGGCCTTGGCGGGAGATCTCGGCAATCAGTTCCGGATGTTTCTCGGCGATCCAGCCCAGCACGAAGAAAGTGGCGCGCACTTCGAATTGCTTTAAGAAGTCGAGCGTCTTAAGCGTGTTCTGCTCGAAACGTGTCTCGAAGCGATACCACTCGCGCGAACTGATAAGTCCACTAAGTGCTCCAACATGAAAATAATCTTCAAGTATGACTGTCAGCAGATCGTGGTGCCGCCCAAGCTGGTTCATTGACGGACTCCCCGTGCGCGGCGCACCGCGCCAAGTGAGTGAGTAATGATGTCCGCGATCTGGCGCGCTGCTGTACCGTCGCCGAACGGGTTCTGAATCTGTTTCATCCCGTCGGTCCAATTCGAATCGCAATAGACGCTGTCGAGGAGCGATGCGAGGCGGCCGGGCTGTTCTCCGACGAGTACGGCCGTGCCAGAGTCGACGGCTTCCTGACGCTCAGTGTTGCTACGAAGAACAAGCAGTGGCTTGCCGAGTGAGGGAGCCTCCTCCTGAATGCCGCCGGAATCGGAGACTACCAGCCAGGCATGGCGAAGGAGGTGAATGAAGTCAGAATAGTCCAATGGCTGGATCAGAAAAATGCGCGAATGGCCGCTGAGTTCCGCTTGCGCTGCTTCGACCACGTTGGGATTGGGGTGAACGGCGAATACCAGCGAAACATCTTCGTGAGCGTCGACGAAGTATCGAAGTGCACGAAGATTCTGGTGCATCGTGTCGCCGAAGTTTTCCCGGCGGTGAGTCGTTAAGAGAAGAAGCCTGCGTTCGCCGACACTTCGCAGCAGAGAGCCAACCTTCTCGGACGCCGCCGATGATTGAAGAATGTGGTGCAAGGCATCGACGACGGGGTTGCCCGTGACAAAGATACTCTTGGCGGCAACGCCTTCCTGGAGCAATGCCTCGCGATTCTTCGCGGTCGCGGCAAAGTGATACGTTGCCAGACGAGTAATCAACCTACGATTCATTTCCTCAGGAAAAGGACTATCGGGGTTGCCCGATCGAAGCCCGGCTTCCACGTGAGCAACTGGAACTTTGCAGTGAAATGCCGTCAGCGCACCCGCTAAGGCAGTCGTGGTGTCTCCTTGGACGATCATCAAGTCTGGATTCTGTTCAACAACGATCGGTCCCAGGCGCTCGAGCACACGCGCACAGACGTCGTTCGGCGTTTGCCGCGGCTGCATCACATCAAGGTTGTACTCGGGTGAGACGCCGAACAGGCGTAGAAGTGGCGTGAGTAAGTCATTGTGCTGGCCCGAACAAACAGTGGTCAGTTCGATACCGTGCTCGCCATCCTGCAATGTGCGGATAACAGGCGCCAGCTTGATGAGTTCTGGCCTTGTCCCAAACACGCAAAAAACCTTAAGGCGCTCACCAGTGAGGGGCGCACGAATCGCCACTTCAGGGACGGTACCCCGAAAATTCGAGCCAGCCTGCGGAATGACGCCAGAGTTTGCCATTCGCCTCGTTTGCGGCTTGCTGTGTTGCGGGGGAGCAAATAGTAAATCGCAATGCAGATGCCATTGGCCCCAGGGCAATCTATTGATAAGAGAGAGAGTTTTCGGTTGTGCGCGGTGGTAGTGTGCAAACCTTTGCAGTAGTAGAAAGGACTTGCACAGATATCACTGAAGTAACTGGAGTTGCGTTACTCGTGGTTACGAAAGTGCACTGGCGCACTTACTCGTATCAGCGTGATCGCGAGGAGGCAGACTGATTGTCCGCAGGAATGTTGTAAAGCCGGATTGTCTTCCCGATGTAGGCTACGGGCTCATAGCGATTGAGCCACGCATAACCATCGGTCGCGGTTGCATCGAAAATCCCGTGTCCGGAACGAAGATAGAGGACGCTGATAGCGACCCATCCGGTGGTGGGTTTGTAAGTTGCGAGAGTATCGAAGGGCGGCAGGTTTGAGCGGTGGAGATCGGCGCTGGTCCACAACTGTTCCGTGAGATGAGAAATACCATGGGCTTGCGCCACCTCCGCAAGCTTCCCGACATCCTGTCCGCAATCGAGATCGCAGCCGAAGAGCAGGCGCTCTTCGGGATGCTTTCCGCCCAAAAGGTTGAAATAGGCGATGTAGTCGGGATAGGCGGAAACCGAAGAGACGAGCTGAAAGATCAGTAGTGCGCCGAGCAAACTCGGTATCAACATCGACCACCGTTTGCGCGCTTGCCATAAAAAAACAACGACGCCAGATGCGACAACGGTCAGCAGGGGATAGATGAAGAGAATATGTCGAATGCCGAAATCGACTTTGACAATGATCGAGACCAGAAGGATCGCGGTTGCCGATAGAGCCGGAGCTAGATTCTGCCAACGCCTGGAGTCCGCCGATAAGAAGATGCCAGCGAAAGCCAGAATCAGAAATGGCAGCGGCGTTTTCAATCCAAGATCGAGCCAGTAAAAATACCAGAAGCCTCCACGACGAACCTGGCCGAGTGCGTAAGAGGGAGGTGATTTTTGGTTCTGCGCCCAACTGGCAAGAATTCCTCGGAGAAAATCAGGAGCCGGAACAGGTGGGTTGATCCTGATGACGGTGCGGGCGACAGAACGGATAGGCGCCGGCAGTTGGGCGAGATCCTGCGCTGGTTGGGCGAAGGCCTGATTGAGCGGCGTGATAGAAAAACGGTATCCCGCCCATATAACGAGAGCCGAAAGAAAAGCCGCGATCACCGCGGTGGATAGGTAGGTTCGCCAAGAGTAGGTGTTTTCTTTTCTTCTCCAAAACCAGCCGATCACGATAGCGACTCCACAAATCGGTGTGAAGAACAAAGCCGAAAGGTTAGACAGGATCGCTAATCCGGCCGTGATGCCCAGACCTGCTGCGCGTTTCAAGCTGGGCAGTTCGAGCCAGCGGACAAACAGGAACAGCGTGCAGGGGAGAAACACCGACAAAGCGAAGTCGACATATGCGAGTCCGGCGAAGGCCAGAATCGCGGGCAAGGTCGTATATAAAAAGATGCCCACTACCGCTGCCCAGGCACCGAAAAGGTCGCGCGTCCAAAAGAAAACCAGAGCCGCGCCGATAAGAATAAACGGGATTTCTCCCATTCGCGCCAGCGCAAGGTTACGCCCGAACTGATCGCGGGTGTAAAGGATCTCATTTCCCGCGGGATAGATGTCGAACGAGCTTCCGGTCGGATCTGAGACACGCCCTACCTGCGGAAGTCTTGCACCCGCGAGATACGGTCCGAGGGCTGCGGCAATGCGTGCAAGAGGAGGATGCAGCGGTTCCAGCTGAAAAGTGCCTTTGTCGAGCCATTCCATTCCGCAAGCGATGTGGGCCGGTTCATCGTAGGCAAGAGAGATGGAGGGATAAGCAGCGATGATCCGAAAAATCGCCACGATTGTGAGGATGACGCAAAGAATGATCGGCGTCGTCTCAGATTTCAATGCGTGATTTGGCGAATCGTCCAACGTCGTGGTGGTGACATGATACCAATCCGTGGTTCTGCCACAACCCATTAAGAATATGGCCCAAACGTGAAAACCGCGCTTGTTCTAGACCGCCATTCGTGTGTACGTGATGTAACACATGAAAGAACGAGCGCGGACAGACTTTGGACTCGATACGAAATAACATTTCTCACTAAATATCACTCGCGCGTCAAGCATCGGAGCCAATTGAGAGATGAATGAGGGCGGGCTCTAAACCTCAACAAAGAGTGGGAGTATGCAGCACCAGAGCAGTCACACTTTCGCCAGCCGATTAACGATTTCCTCGAAAAATGGTTCGTGGAGTTTGCCCCGACGCGTATGCGCCCACTGCGAAACCATCCGGTCTCCCGCCGCTCAAGACGCTCTCTAGTGGTTTCATTTGGAAAGGGGATGCAGTTGGGAGTGTTATATGGAACGCAAAGTGCCGGCTCGGGTCGCTGTCTCAGCAATCGTTCTGATTTGTTTGCTCGGGGAAACGGTGTACGCGTATCTCCATTACCTTCGGAAGTAGAGCTAAATTGTGCGGCCTGATCATCGCCACCTCATGCCAAATGTGATAGTTCGCTGTCCATATTGTGCCGAAGACGGTCTCTTCAAGATGATGTCGGTTCATCTCGATGGGGATTTCCTTTGCGAGAAGTGCGGGCATGTGGTTCGCCCCGGGGATCACCTTTACCAATGCGAGTGCATGAAATGCCGAGAGCTCGCCAGGCATTCGTAGACCAGTCCTGCAATTTCCGTGAACTAGATGGTCTCTTCGACTGGATCCTGGATGCGCCCTTTCCAGAGGCCACCCCGACCCTGCCAGTAGCGGATAGCGGAGTGCAGAGTCGCCCCAAGATAGAACGCCGCGATTAGCGGGAGCACGAGAGACCAGAGGGGCGATCGACGGTAGAATCGCAGCGTAGGCCAAAACGCGATCATCATGAGAAGCCATGAGCCTAACCCCATGGCGGCGGCTCTGGCACCTGTAAGCAGCAAGACGGGCGGTGCCAGATAGGTAATTGCCATCGCCGCGACGGTTCCTGCCAGCAACAGGGTGGAGTGGTTGAGCTGAGCAAAGGCCGTTCTTGAAATCAGCCAGCCAAATTCGGCCCAAGTCTCATAGCCGCGAAGACTGTAGGTGTCAGCAGCCATGCCCAGCCACACGCGGCCGCCATTTTGTTTGACCTCCCGGGCGAGAGAACAATCGTCGATCACTTCGCCGCGAATCTCGCGGATTCCTCCTATGCGCGCGAGAATCTCGGAGCGGATTAACAAACATCCGCCGGCTGCGGCCGCCGTACGCCGACGCGACCGGGAGACCCAGGCTGGCGGATAGAGCATGAAAAAGAAAAAGACGAAGGCCGGAATCAGCGCCCGCTCGGCCGCCGATTGGCACGGCATCTTCGCCAGCAGCGAAACCATGTCGAAGCTGCCGTTGCGGGCGCGGGCCAGGAGGGTCGCCACGTTGCCGGGCGCGTGAACGATGTCGGCATCCGCGAGCAGGAAGTAATCAGCTTTGAATGCCGCTGCCTCCCGCAAACCCTCGGAGAGCGCCCACATCTTTCCGGTCCAACCGTCGGGCACGGGGCTGGCTCTTACAACCGTCAGCCGGTCGCTTCTTCCAGCCCGCTCTGCGACCTGTAGAGCAATGGTGGCGGTATCGTCTGAGCTCTCATCGTCCACCAAAAACACGTGCAGACTTCCAGCATAGTTCTGCTCTACGAGCGATCGCACCGCTTGGCCGACAACATCCGCTTCATTCCGCGCCGGAATAATGACGGCTACGGAATAGGCAGGTAAGACGGGCGCTTGCGAGGAAGAATCCAGATCGCGCAGGCGCCAGAACGCGCCGCGGAGAAAAACCAAATAAATCCAGATCGCGAGGGAGGCGGCAGCGACGGCCTGAGAAAGGATAATCATCTTTTCGTAGAAAAAAGCGATCGCGTACTTGCGTCAGAGGCCCACTCGCCGAAGTAGCCCAGGGGTCCAGTCATGCGGTGGTTGCTCTTTGAGACTTCCACCTCAAGGTAGACAGCGTTGTCCGCAGACGGGTGAAGAAGCGAACTACTGCTCGCCAAGGGAATCCTTCCGAATCGTCAAGTGTGATGAAGTCGTCTGCCGCGCCCCGGGTTGGCGCGACGCTCACGATGTACTCACGGTAGTCGGTTGGAGAATCGAGGTAGTGAATTTGGGCCCAGATGAAACAATCGCCGACGTGAACAGCTTCACCGCCTATTGTTCGATGGTCGGTAGTGTGATGCATATATGTGATCCTGGACGAAGTGTGGCATTGATTCTGCAGGCGTAATCCCGCAGAGCGATCGAGGCGACGTCCCCTGCTACGGCGTGGTGACCAAGGCCACGTTGGCGTGAGGCTAAAGCGTATCAAGCTTGCCGGCAACTGGCAAAAGTTACAGCGAAGCGCAGGGAGATTAGGGACTTCCTCACGATTTCCGGGAGGCATTTGATAGTTGGAACGCCCGGCTCGGAAACTTCTCTCGGTCTTCTGATGTAGTGTTCGAAGGTCACATTCGACGTGCATTCCAAGGCGCGTTTTGCTGACGGTCCGTGCCACGGTAGTTTCTGCTGTCACTTTTACCAGTAGGCACACGAGGCAGTGTTCCCTAACATTCACTCCTGAATCGCTCTGACATCGTCCGCGACCTTATGGAACGTGATCATGGACTTCTAGAGGCGAAAGGTTGCGGCGAATACTAAAGAACGTTCCGGTGATTTCAGCATAGTTTTTGATCGAAAAGGAGAATAGGAAATGCGCAAATATGCGGTTTTGATTGGTTTGCTTCTGTTGACTGCCGGCTCGGCCTTAGCCCAAGGCGAGTTCCCGAAGGTTGAAACATCGCCGGCGTTCATGTACATCCGTACCCCCGTTTCTTTCTCAAACGGCACCACCAGCGTTAAGCAGAGCTTCAACTGCGCTGGCGGCGGGGGTACCCTCGCTTACAACATCACCAGCCTGCTCGGCATCGCCGCCGACTTGGGTGGCTGCAAGTACTTTGGCAACACAGTCCCCACGCAGATCAGTGAGAAGATCAATGGGAATGGGTTCACCTATTTGTTCGGGCCGCGGTTCACCTTCCGCAAAAGCGGTCCCTTCCGGCCATTCTTCGAGGTCAACTTCGGTGGAATGCGCATCTCCCTGAGTTGCAAAAGCAGTTCCACGAATTGCAACGCTTTCACCAACGGCAACACATATTCCAAGAACGCCTTCGCCATGACCGCAGGCGGTGGATTCGACATTCAGTTGAGCAGGAGAATTTCCCTGCGCGCCGTCCAAGCCGAGTATCTCTACACTCGCTTTGGCAATAGCTGTCCCGCCAATATCTGCACCAACAACAACAATCAGAACAGCTTCCGTTTGAAAAGCGGAATCGTGATTGCGTGGGGCGGCAGCGCCTCCAAGTAAGTACGAGCCTAAACAAAGGCCCTGGCCGTGAGCGACCAGGGCCATTTTTATTCCCCCGAACTTTCGAGAAACCCTGCGAGTCACGTACGATTTCCGAAAGAGACTAGTCACCATGCTGTAATCGCGACGACCGATCTGCACCTGCGAGACCCTACATCGTCCTGTCTTGAATTCCGAAGCCTCGTCGCAGCCGTACTTCAATCAAGGTAGCCACGCCGCTTCAGCGAGAGAACGGAGTTGGACGGAAATCAATTCTACGTAATGAGCAAGGAAAGAACTCTGCTCGCCGAACTGCTCAACTCATAGTCAGCGTCATGGCTCGATAGCCGCGGTAGTCGTACCTGTTCCCTCCGCGTTGCAACAGCCGGTCTGAAATCTTTCTTCTGTCTCTCTCCGCAGGTTTCACCGCGCCCGGACGGGCTAGAAAATGCGGCCCAGTGCAAAGAACCACGTGGCATGTCCGGTGTCTCCGACACTTCCGCCAACGAATACGGGTCCAAGAGCGGTCCTGACGATCACCCCTGCCGCGCCGTCATTGGGAAGCTTACTAACGCCCGGGGCGTTGAACATTTTCCCAATTTCATAGAACGCGTCGGCGTAGACGGCTTTGCCGAGAAAGGGCGGGAGAGAGGCTAATTTGTGCAGGTATCCAGCGCGGAAGAGGTAAAACTGATCGCCGCGCACTTCGTTCTGGCCGTAGGCGGCCAAGCCGCTCGGCCCACCGAGGAAGTATTGAGGAACACCGGTCTGGTTGTAGCCAAGGGTGGACCCACCCGACGCCACGAGGTATACGGACGACGGACGGGACACGGGCTTAAAGAATTCGGTTCGTGCGTCCAACGTAGGAAACGCTTCCGGCGCTCCCGGGCTGGTGTTCACCCAGTGGAAGTTTAGCTCACCGAAATAGCCCTGCCGGGGAATGATCGGATCGTCCAGGTGATCAGTGACGGCGCGAAATCGCGAGGCGCCAACCTGTCCCTTGACCGACGAAAACTGCGGAGTTCCCAGCTTCAGGCTCGCATTGAGATAGCCGATCTCGTAGCCGGAGCGGACCTCGCTGAACCGACTTATGGCATAACCGATGTCAGTTCCAAACATCACCTTCCCTATGCGATAGTCGGCTCTAGGGTCGCCGTGGGAAAATATCCACTGCGCAGCGTTGCTCGCCTCCACGCGTGGAGCGAAGAACCATCGAGTGGTCTGGCTAAATCTTTTGTAGAACTCGGTGGAGATTCCATAGGTGTTTCCTATCGCGAAATCCGTACGCAATTCCGAGCCGTATCCCGCGATGTCGAGGAACGTTAAACGTCCTCCCATCGCGAAAGTGACGTTGTCAGGTTCGGTGCCGTTGACTGCAAGGGCGGGCTCGAGGAACGGCGGCGCATAGGTTTTCTCGCGGACAGTGACCAGAAGGCCGAGCTGGCCATCGTTCTGGGTCAAGCCATAAGAAGCGTTGTCGAATGTACCCAGTCCAGTCAGACGGGTGAGATAGGCTTCCAATTGCGGCGTGTCGATCGGTTTGCCCACCATGGGCTGAAGATATTTCTGGATCTTCTTCTCTGCGTCGGCGCTGGTGCCCTCGACTTTTACAAATTGTGGGATTCCCGCGGGCCCTTTCTTGCGCGCATTGCGCTGAGCCACGTATTCGTCCCAAGCGGCCTGATCGAGAGCGTAAGGTAGGAGGACCTTCGCTTTTTCCTCCGCCGCCAGCATTCCCTGCTGGATGAGCGCTTCTGCCTTGTTGAATTCCAGGCTGGTAAATTTCTGAACATCCACCTTGACCACGATGTCGGCGGCTTCCATCCCTCTGAATTCCGTGTTTGCAGTGTCGACTGTGATCGCGGCGCCGAGGACACTGAAGAGAGAGCGAATTTCATCAGCAGTGACAGGAGCGACCTGGAGATGAATCGCGATCACAACATCGGGCCCCATATCACGCACTAAGTCCGTAGGCAAGTTATCCACCAGCGCGCCATCCACGTACAAACGGTCACCGTCACGAACAGGATCAAAGATTCCCGGGAGGGACATGGAGGACCGCATAGCGAAACCAATCGGACCGCTAGAGAAAACGTGCGCCTTCTGTGAAATCAGCTCAGTGGAAACGCAGCGAAAGGGGATGGGGAAGTCGTCGAAGGATTTCACCGCCGAGTAAGGCAGTGTTTCGCGGTCGATGACGAGACTGATCTGATGACCCGAACTCAATCCGGACGGCAGCGTCGCCCCATGTTTGAAGCCGATGATCAGGTCATTTTGGACCGCGCGCAGATCCTCTTTACGACGATAAGAGAGGTCTTGATAGGGTGTTTCTCCTCCGATGACAAGCGGCCAGTCCATTGCTTTGACGAGCCGTTCGAGATCATCCGGACTCTTGCCTGTCGCGTACATTCCTCCCACCAGAGCGCCCATACTGTTTCCGGAGAGATAGTCAATGGGAATGTGGTGCTGCTCAAACCACCGGAGCACTCCGATATGGGCCAATCCCAGAGCACCGCCGCCTTCCAGCGCAACCCCGACGGTGAGACGTTTAGGAGCCTGTGCCGTGCTCTGAGCAAGAACGGTGAAGGGCGACATCATTAGCGTGAACAGAGCGAGGCCGATCCTCAATGAAGAGAAATAAGAACGGTAGCGTGTGGTTTCCAATGGACAAATGCGATTCACAGCGGCCTCCCGGTTTCTTTAATCTCGATTACTGCTCAGAATCCGATCCGTCCCGCACGAATCAGCGCAGAGAAATCAGGAGATCCGTTCGCCGCATGAGCCGCGGTGTTGATATGCTCACGTTGTTTCAACTCTGGAAATGGAAGCCCGCCACTGACCAGTCTTCCCCGGTCATAGAGCAACTTATCCAGCGTGCCGTTAAGTAAGAATTGGTAATTCCAGGGCTGCGGGTTATCAACGTCAGCAGCTAGCGGCTGTTGGAGAGTGGTCGTGCAGTTTCTTGTCACTTCGTTATACCACTCGGGATGATCCTTCAACTTGTTCAGGTAGGTAACATAGGTGAGGAACATTGCCCGCGCGACTTCCGGCCGTACCTGGATCCGATACAAATAGACTTCTTCATCCTTGCGGTAGTTGGTTCGCAATCGAATTACATCCCGCTCATCCGCAGCAACAAAAATCAGTCCGAACTGACGGAAACATCCAAGTACTGTCGAATACGCCTGGCCAACTTTGTAGCGTGCTTCGATAGAGAAGGCGATATGTTCGTTTTCCCCAAATTGAAAGCTGACAATCGGGTGACTGGCGAAGGGTATCCCCCAGTTCGTCAGGAACAAGTCGGCGCCCCGGAGCTGTGAAAGATAAAGTGTCCGGTCACCCCAGCAATTCGAGTAATCAGTTTCGGAACGATAGTCGCAGTTGCGCAGATTGTGAACGGTCAGCCGGTCTCCGTCCATTTCGACCCAGGCTGTCTGACTCACGTCGGGTTGCCAATTGCCATCGTTCGAAGGCTTGAGGGTAAGCCACCAGGTGAGCACGCAACCAAAGCCGACCAGACACAATGCGGGAGCCCAAATGGATCGTCTGAACTTGAATAAAATCGCGGTGATGCCAATAACGTAGATTAAAGCCAGGGGAACGCGCAGTGCCGCAATCCCGAAATCGACGTAGAGAGCCGCCACCGCCCATAGCGTCAGGAGCGCGAGCGCGAACCACATGATTGTGATTCCAACGGCCCGCAGTACTCTCAGCGGAACTGGCGACGTGCCAGGGCTACGAGCGGCTAGAACGCTGTTCATGACTGTGAATGGATCATCAAAGGTCCTTCTCCATCTGGTGTTCTGCTGCGGTCGAGGTGCTCACAACTCTTCCCGGACCGTGGTAGTTCTCATCCAAGCTGACTTGCCCACAACAGAATGTCGAGGTTGGGACTAAACGAAAACTGTCAGTTCTATCAGTGTGAGAGGCGTGCCCCGTCAGGTTGCAGGCCCAGTCGGGCGAGTTTGGAGCCGTTCGCATCAGCCCACGTCTCTGCGGGCGAAGTCGGGAGTCGATCCCATCGATCGATCAGCATCACTGCGGACGGACGTTAGTTGCCTTGATGTACTGGTTGCCGAAGCTTTCGATTTGATACTGCCCCTTCTTGTGATCGAAGCGGATCTTCGCCGCCGCCATGATTTGACCTGTGCCTTTGCCCGTGGCATCCAGCTTCACTTGAAGGTAGCCGAAGGGATAGTCAGTGGTGCGTCCGTTGCGATAGAGTTCGACGAAGGGCATCGTACGAGCGGTAACGATCGTGATGATAGTGTCTGAACCCTGCTGACGTTTGCGCGCGACTGCGATCTGATTGCCGGTGGAACCTACGGCGTTGATGCGGCCTTTATCTTCCTTTTCCAAGGCGCTCCGAAGGGCATCCGTGCCCTTATCCTTCAGGAGTTGTGCAAAGGCTTGGACCTCTTCGTCGGTCGTGTATTGCGTAATTCGGAAATCAAACGAGATTGTTTTGCCACCGATGCCACCGCCGGTCCCGATGGCCACGCCGGAGTAAGCGTCGGAGCCCTTGTCCTGGGCGAGCGTTGCTGGGGCTAGGGAAACGACTAGAAGCAAGACGAAAAGTGAAATGCAGGTCAGCGGTCTGTGCATGATGGCTCTCCTGAAGGACTGTGTTTTTCTATCTCGCCCACTGCGCGGTGTCCTTACCAATTACTCATGTTGCGGTGCGGTCACTCGCTTCTATTGCTTTGGCGGCGCCTTCTTCGGAATGCGCAAAGTCCAGGAACCGCCGAATACGATCGTGCGCCCCTGCGGACGAGCCTTGGCCAAGTACTCGTCGTAGTACTTAAAGAAGAGAACCAAATCCTTGGCCGGAAGAATAAAGTTGGACTGAACTCCTATGGCATGAACGGAGTAGTACGGAGTCCGACTCGCAGCGACCGGGATGCCCGCAAGGATTACCGTTCCGCTATTACTCGAGACTTGCCATTGGTCGTACGCAACCACTCCGAGTTGCAACAGCCTGCTGAAATCCTTTTTCAGGGGAAGGACCTGTCCAAACCCCCACTCAGCGGTGAAGGCCTGGCCGGGCGTTTTGTTGCTGAACTGGCCCGCAGGCAAACTGGCGACTTTCTTTTGCCCGTGAATTTCCCAGTCGGTGGCCAGGTTTAAGCTGGTGCCTTTGTTCTTGGTGACGTAATACGTGGTGCCAGAGGTTATGTTGTTGCCCCAATATCCGGAACCCACGTTGTTGCTCGCTCCCGCAGTGTATCGACCAGTAGGTGCGGTGAAGGCGTATCCGACGTTGAAGTCGGCCCGCTTGAAGTGCCAACCCAGATTGAATGGCTCAACAAAGGTATCGGCAAGACCTGACCCGCCGCCGTTGATGCCGAGGTTAGTCCCGTTAATGTCGGCCACCAGGGAACCGTTCGCGACGTTCACGGCAGCGTAGGGCATGAAATATCCGCCGAGGAGCTTGTGGTTTGGAACGTAATAGACAATGTTCTCATCCACCCAGAACGAATAGGTTCCCGTGACGTTCTTGAGAATTTGGTCTCCGTTTGAGTCATTTAATCGGTCAGCCGAATAATTCACGGCCATGTTGGCATAGGTGATGCCGGGATCGGGGACCACGCCGGCATTGAGACCAAACTGTCCGGGCACCCATTGTCCTTTTTGTTGCGCGAGTAGGGGCAAGGAACATGCCAGGACGAAGAATGCAGAAATTGGGATGTTGATTTTCATCTTCATTGCTTTTCTCTCTTGCCTGACTAGCGCGAGCATCCTGTCTTTTGGGTTCTTGACCGACGTTCGTGCCAGCACCGGACGACGCCTGCATAGCCTCGCCCAGTGCTTTGGGCACGAAGCCGGCGGCTGCGATTCGCTCCAGTCGCCAGGCCAGACTTGGAAGAGTCTCGACGGTTCACGTGTTCCAGCCTTTGCTCTGATCAGCCTGAATCCAATTGCCGTTCGTTACGTCTGCGGGCTTCGACTGACCGAATGCACTGAGCAGTGCAACACAGGCTGGTTCGAGAGATAACTGTCACTAGTGACAGGAGGAGTGACCTGCAATTTCATTTCTTCTGCGGCTGCTCCTGATTCATCTGCTTAAGCTTTTGCTCAAGCAACATCTTCTGCTGCTGCTTGGTCAACCGGGGAAACAGGAGCGCCAAGCTCAACTTCATGGTCCACGGCGAAGCTCCAGGAGGATGCACCGCGTTGCCGTAGAACTGCGCGGAGAGGTTCACCGGCTGGAATCCGAGCTTCATGATTCTCCCTACTCCTCCGCCGAAGGGCACGATCCACACGTTATTGCTGCTTGCTCTCCAGTTGGCGGTGATGATGGGCCCGCTGGTGAGGTACCAGCCCTTTTTCAGGTTGTAGTTGACAAACCACTGCAACAGAAATTGGTTCACGGCAGGCTTGTCGCGATTGGAATGACCGGCGACCGACCAATAGTTGTTGGCAAGAAACCCAATCGTCCAGTGTTGCGGCTGCACGAGCGCGACGAAGGAAGGCCCGAGGCTGAATTTCCCTTGCCCGAGATAAGTCGTATTGGTTGCCGTAGGAAACACAAAAGTTGGCCCCACACCCCAGATCACCTTGCTCTGCTTCGGCGAGAGGAAGAATGAAGGATTTATGTCGCCCAGTCCGTAAACTCCGGTCTGCTGGCCGGGCGGCCCGGGCGGCTGCGCCACAGGAAGTGGTTGGAAGACGATTGGAGTGATCCACCGAGTGATGAGGTTCCAATTCTTGGAAACACCGAAGGGAATCACCGGCTGGAGGTTCAGAATATTCTGGGTGCGGTTGGCCGGCCCGATGCCGAAATTCCAGTTTTCTTGAATTGGAACGCTGATGAGGTTGGCGACGGGATTCTGCGATTCCTTTCTCAACTGCTCCGAACTGGCCGCTGCCGCTGGCGTTGCCTCGGTGGCGACCGTAGTTCCTTCCGGCCCGATCGGCGTCTCTTGTGCAAGTAGCGACGTGGTTGACAAGAAAAATGCCGTCAAAGCAGCCAAGGCCAGCGCTTCTCTTTTTGACCACTTCATGATGACCTTCTTTCGTTTTTCTCTCATAACCATCCGAGACCGCTTCGTGTTTACTCACTTCACAGATTTGGCGATCACTCGACCGCCACGTTTTGACGGAGCGAGTCGGACAGCTGATCCTTTTAGGTATCACTTATGAAGATGTAACTCTTCCAAGATTTGGAAGTTGTGGTCACCGGAAGGGCCCGCACGCCAATCCGATGTGAAGTCGGCTACTGAGGCTCGAAGACTCATCCGCCGTGCGTTCCTCAACCCAACTGAGCTATGCGACAGTCGAATGTGTTGCCATCGCGCCGTCGCAGAGCTACTGCCAGAAGTAACAAGCAGCGCCGAAGTGTGAGTCACGGAATCAGCCCAGCCCATCCATTTACTTGAGATTCAAAGTGGCGCCAATCACGATGCCGGACATGGTGAGTTTGACAGTCGTCGGACCCAACCGGCCTGATTTTTCGTAGTCGGCATACAGATACCGATAGCCGGCCTGCAAAGTGACCTTGGGTTTTAGCTTGTAGCCAAGCAAGCCAACCGCCTGGTACTCGAGTTGAGAGCCGGTGCCCCATCCACCGACGTCCCCAGCGATCGTGGCCACAACCTTCGGTGAAAGAGCAGCTTGAATCCTGCCGCCCACCAGTGGGTCCACCCAACTTTGGGATCTCGAAAAATTCAGGCCAAGGACCGAAGGACTGAACTGCAAGGTCTCTCCGAAGTACCAATATCGAATTCCCGCCAGGAAATCGGCCTTGAGTTTGTCCTTGTTGATCACGCGGACGCCGACCTTTGGAGTAAGAAGGAATACATTCGCTGAAAGGTCCGCGCTTGGGGATCCCAAGCCTGGGAATGGGAGTGCTTTGTTATCCTTCAGGTACAGATACAACAAGTCGCCGGTCGCCACTATTCGGTTGCGACGAATGTCGGCCGCCCCCAGGATTCCAAATCGGGCCTTCGAGAGAAGATCGCTCGCGCTTGCCTTAAAGCCGACGTCGCGTCCCAGCGCGCCAACGGTTCCGTGCACCCCGGCAAACCAGAGATAGGGGCTCACCGCGATGTGCCACTGGTCATCCATCCCAGACCCGCCCAGCGGACCGGAACCGAGGCCTTGAGGCATAGGAACGGGGGCAGGTGCCGGGTCAGGCGCGTCACCGGTGGCGGGAGGCGGCGCCACGGCAGAGTCCGGATAAGTGACGCTGGTGTCTGGAGCCAAACTGGCGCTGAGTTGTACTAGTTGTTGTCCCTGCGAGAATGAAGCGCATACCACCACGATGCAAGCGATGAAGAAGATCGAAACTTTTCGCTTCACTGTTCCCCCATAAGGTTCTTTGACGTTGTAAGTTAAGAACTTTGACACGTGATCCTACGAACGCTGTTCGCGGGCAACAACTGTCAAAGCTGACAGGCTCTCAATGCAGGACTTCGGTTGCGAGATGCAGTGCCCGATCTCGAGGCAGAATGACGTCGAACTGGTCGATTTCGGGCTAGCGCGCCACAGCGAGCGAAGATCGAAGGTCAGTTCTGACGCGCGCAGCCAATCGTTCACCAGCCTCTCCTGTTACAAGTGACAGTTGGCCCCAAGTTCTGCTCGTGATGCACTGGCGGCAGATGTGGAGTGCCTTTTGGTGTCGGAAGCAGGAAAACACTTATGAAGTACAAAATGCGGCGAATTTTAGGCGGCACACTTTTGACCTTGTTGGTCTTTCTGACCAACGGGCGGTTCGTCCTTTCCGCAAACGCGCAGAATCCAGAACTGCAGCAGCGTGTCGCAGAACTCAAAGAGTCCATGGGTAAGAACAAACAGGCACTCGCTTATTACTCATGGAACGAACTGGTCACAATCAGCCTGAAGGGCGAGCAGAAAAAGCAGGAGCATTTTCAGGTGCGCCTCGGACCCGATCTGAAGCCCGAGAAAACATCCCTTGACCCGCCCGCGGACAGCGCTCCCCAAGGAGGCCGTCTGAAACGGCACGTCGTCGAGAAGAAAACCGAAGAATACAAAGACTACGCGAACCAGATGAAAGCTTTGGCGCAGCAGTATGTGCCGCCGGATAGAGATCTGCTGCAGCAAGCCTTCGCACAGGGGAACATCACACTGGGTCCTGGTGGGGGCGCCCCCAACGAGATTCAGCTTGTCATTCACAACTACCTGAAACCGCAGGATTCAATGACCATCGTTTTCGACAAACAGCAGAAGGCGATACTTCGAATTCAGATCGCGTCCTACATGGACGATCCAAAAGATGCGATGAACTTGACGGTGCAATTCGACCGCCTGCCCGACGGCACGAACCATGTCTCCAATCTGGTCATCGATGGTGTCAGCAAGCAGTTGAACATTGCCATTTTGAACTCGAATTACCAGCACGTGTGAGCTCGCGCTAGATATTTGTCGGATTTTCCAGGCACGTTGTTAATGCGTTTCGAACCCGAGGCAAGGAGAAAATCATGATCAAGCGTTCTTACCTATTCGCAGGCGCGCTCGCGTTGCTGTATGTGACTGTCGCGGCGGCGCAACACCCCGTCCTGGACGCCGTTGCCAACAAGGTCGTCGCGAAATATCAATCGTCCAGTTGCGAGCAGTTGATGCAGCAGAAAGCTCAGAAAAAGCCGCCTTCGGAAGGAGAGCAGAAGGTCATGGGCATGCTCCGCACCGATCCTCAGATGCGTCACGAATTCGTCACTATCGTTGCCGATCAAGTTGTCGACAAACTGATCCAATGCGGCATGATCCCCTGACCATCGTAAGCAGTCACAAAGTGACTCCGACCGCTTGATGCATTCGCCAACGTCTGCTGTAACAAGTGACAGTTGGCTCCGGCCTGCACTCGTGGTGCACTGGCGGCGAACACTTTGTGACTAAGCAGAAAGCTTCAGGGAAACTGGTCCGAAGCGCACAAATCGTCAAATATTGCGCAATACGCGTGCTTAGTTCCTCAGTTTGGAGCAAGGTGAAAACAAGAACCCTGACTCTGCTCGCTTCCGCGCTTGAGGTAACGGCGGGCTGTGCTTTCATTGCCAGCCCTAACTTCGTCGCCGAATTGCTCATCGACAGAACGCTTTCAAGCGGCGGCATCGCGATCGGCCGCGTGGGGGGATTCGGCCTCTTATCCTTAGGAGTGGCTTGTTGGCCGGGTGCTGATGCTGTGTCCGCGCACGTGATCATCGCCCTATTTATCTACAATCTGCTCGCTTCGTTTTACATCGGCTATCTCAGAATTGTCGAGGGCTTCGTCTCCTATCTTCTATGGCCGGCATGTGTTCTGCATGCTTCATTCGCCGTATTGTTCCTTCGACCAGCGTGTCAGGCATTCATGCAGGAATGGCGCGGCATCCACTTTCCCAAGATCACGATCGAGATAGCCAGCGAGGTTGTTCTAGAGCCGAACCAGAAGGCCCAAACCATCTCGCCCGAAAATCAAGTGAAATCCAACCCTAAACGTTCGGGCGTCTGAACTTCTGCCCCGTGTGTCTAGTTCGCGCGGAACAAAAGTACTTGAGGTTCCATGACAATCTCTCAAAGCGATCTCGCTTCACAGCTTGGCGCGTCGGCGTCATGGGGCGTCGATTGGGCATGGGGATTGCCGCTAGTGATATTGACAGTGCTCATACATGTCTCCGGTCTCGGGCTTATCAACCAGCGAGCGATCATCGCATTCAGCCGGGTGTCGGACCGCCGCCATCCTACAGGTGTGTTTGCAATGATTACTGGGGTCGCAACCCTGTGGGCGACAGCTCTGCACGCAGTTGAGGTGGGGATCTGGGCGACCGCATACCGGTACCTCGGAGCGCTACCCGATTTCAAGTCCGGAATGCTCTATTCGCTGAATGCCATGACAAGCTATGGGCACGAGAGTCTTTTTCTGGAACGCCCTTGGCAACTGATGGGAGCGCTCGAAGCGTTGAACGGATGGCTGCTCTTCGGACTGACCACCGCTTTCCTGTTCGGCATTATTCAAAGAGTCTGGGCGCTCGATCCGCGGCAGCACCGTTGAACTTGAGCAAGAGAACAACGATCTCAATGCCCACGCACATCGCAGTTCATCGTCGGAGATAGAACGGATGCCCGAAACCACTTCGAACGTCGAGTTCGCCCAGAAAATCCAGGAACTCGCCCATGATCACCGGCCACCGGCTGGCCGTCACATGCAGTGGGTTGAGATCCTCGAGGCGGTGCTGCTCGCAACGGTTGCGGTCGCCACTGCCTGGAGCGGATATCAGGCGGCGAGATGGGATGCACTTTCGAGCCAGCACTACAACCTTGCAGCGAGCACTACTGTGTTGTCACAAGCGAAGGAGACGTTAGCCGGGCAAGACCGCCTTTATGACATCACCACTTTCAACGCATGGCTTGGCGCAAAGTCGACTGGGCGAGAGGGATTGGCAACCTTGTATGAGCGCCGATTCCGCCCGGAGTATGCCGCGGCGTTCGCTGCTTGGTGGCAGCTCGATCCTCTGCGCAATGCAAAGGCCCCACCCGGACCCATCTTTATGTCGGAGTATAAGAACGCAAACGCTCAGCAGGCCGGGGTGCTTGCAGAGGAAGCGAAGCGGCAGTTTGAAAACGGAGTGAGCACCCGGGAAACCGGTGATGCCTACGTGAGAATTACTGTCTTTTTCGCTACGGTGCTGCTGCTGACCGCGCTCAGCCAACGGTTCGAGATCTTCGGACCACGGCTTGCTGTATTAGCGTTCGCGCTCGCACTTCTAGTCATGAGCACGTTCTGGATCTTGACCTTCCCGCGGGCCTGAAGTGGGCCCCGAATTCCAGTAACGACCTTCCGCTCGGCTCGATCCAGTGTCATTTCTACCAGTATGCACGGCAGAAAAGCGCACTTAGAATTCCCACGCTACCAACTTCTCTTTATGACGCGAGATCGAAATCGACCCCCGCAAGTTCGGGCACTACAGACTGAAAAAGGACAAACTTATGAAACAGCATCGTAGATGGATTTCAGGTTGCACCGCATTGCTGTGCATCCTGTGTATCGGAATGGCCTATGGCGCAGACGGCAAGAAAGTCAAGGTCAACGGACTGATTACCGCGCGAGATGGAGAAAACCTGACCCTGAGAGCCGCCAAAGGGGGAGGAACCGTCGTCGTGGTTTTGGACGACCAGACCAAGGTTCAGACACCGAAAGGTTTGGGCTTCCGCCACTCGGAGCAGTCGGTCACCGCCCTGCTCCCCGGGCTGAAGGTGCAAGTCGAGGGCACCGGCGACGACACTCGCGTGATGGCCAAAACCATAACCTTTTCCAAAGAAGATTTACAGATGGCCGAGACCATTCAGGCCGGCTTGAACCCGACACAGCAGCAGCAAAAAGCAAATATGGCCAATATTCAGGGCAACAAAGAGGCCATAGGAACCAACAAGGAAGCAATCGGCTCGAACAAAGAAGCCATTGCCGCCAATCAAGGCGACATTGCCGCCAACCAGCAACAGATCGCGTCGAACCAGCAGGATATTCAGGAAGCTAGCAAGCGCTTCTCCGAGCTTTCGGAGTATGACACCAAGGCAACGGCCACCGTGTATTTCCAGACCGGGAGCTACACAATCTCCGATAGTGACAAGGCCGCTCTGACGTTGCTGGCGCAAACCGCGGTCGGCACGAAGGGATACATCATCCAGGTAAAGGGCTTTGCTGATTCCTCAGGCAATGCAGCGATGAACCAAAAACTGAGCATGGACCGAGCCCAAGAGGTTGTCGCCTACCTGCTTCAGAACTGTAGTGTTCCGCTACGGCACATCGTGGCACCGGGTGCGATGGGTACCGCCGATCCCGCAGCACCGAACGAGACGGCAGACGGTCGGCAAGACAACCGTCGCGTGGAAGTCAAGGTCTTGGTGAATCGCGGAGTCGCAGGGGGCGCGTAGACCGGGAAGTGAACGCTAGCGGCGACGAATTTTTCTCCGCCGACCCTGCGAACACACTTCCTTCAGTACCTTACTCACATCGGGGAACGTTGGCGAACACCGACGTTCCCCGTAGTTTTGGTACACGACACGGCGTGAATGATTGTGCCGCAACCCGTCCCTGTTAGATGTGACAGTTGTGCCCGCAAACGTGCCCTCCTACTCTCCACTTGAGTGGATGTTGCTCCGATGTCGTGCGAGTTCGTTGCCGATGAGAACAAACAAACCCGTTCCGGCTTCTTTCTACGGGAGCGGCGAAATATCAAGCTCTGTTGCGCCGCCTGACATGCGGTAGAAAACATGCGCGAATGGGTCGAATTGTCGTCATGGGGAATCCAAGCTCTGGCGGTAGTGGTTATCGTCGCCTCGATCGCATTCGGTTCGGTGCGCTTCCTTCTGCAATTGTCGAGGCGAGCCCAAGACCCATACCGCGCATATAAGAACTTGCTCGGACGTTCACTGTTACTGTCGCTCGAGCTCCTGATTGCCGCGGATGTAATTCGTACGGTGTTGCTTGATCTGACCGCGAAGGGAATGGAAATACTCGGCGCGTTAGTAGTCGTACGAACGTTCCTCAGTTGGTCCGTCGTGGTCGAAATGGAAGGTCATTGGCCCTGGAGTTCGGGGAAGGCCGCGACTCAGAGCGAATCATTAGGAGAGAAAGATTCTCCACAACTTGGTTCCGCCCCGGCGAAGGGATAGTCGGCAACGCTACTAGAGTTCCGGGTCCGGACGACCGATAGACAGCCGCGAGTGCCGCTATGTTTGTCGCGGCGGCAACTTTGAGGAGAGACTGATGACCCTACCAAACTATCCACAACTCGACATGTTCTCCGCTGGCGTCAACGCCCTCTATGGCGTGTTGGTCGCCGGCCAACCGTCGCACAACCGCGGCTTTACTGCCGCGGGACTCCTGATCATGGCCTTCTTCGGAGGCATCGGCGGCGGCGTGACACGCGACATCCTGCTCAATGACATTCCCTCGCCGTTCCGAAATCCGATGTACCTTCTCGTGTGCGTGCTGATGGCCTTGCTGGGGTTGGCGATTTATCACTACGCCCGAAGCCGAGAGGAGCGGTTCCGCGCAAGGACGATGGCTTTCCTTAAATCATTCACGCTGCCCTGGTTTGCGATTCTGGGCGCGCATAAGGCGCTTGAGCATGGTCTTGGAATCTGGGCCGCGATCCTGATCGGAGTGATCGCCACAAACGCGGGGGGAGTGATGATCGACCTGTTCTCCGGGGTTACCCCCGATATCGTGAAGCCGTCGCAGCAACTCTTCACAGCATCGGTGCTGGCTGGCGCGGTCTATACCGGGCTCTGGGAACTCATGAAGGGATGGTCTTTCTTCCCGGTCACGCTGATCGCGGTGGCCGTAACGTTCATCTTCCGCGTGCTTGCTGTCCGCGATCACTTTCCGTCTGTTGTGCCGGTCTGCTTCGATCCAGAGCCCACGCCGCTCCCATCGCAAGCAGGGGCGCACGCGGGTAAGTAGCTTTCGCCGGAAGACGGCCGTTCGTATTTGTTCTGTTGCGGTTGGATTCGTTGCAAGGTGAGGTAGAAGTTATGGACGACATGTGGGTGCGCGTAGGAACTCAATTGCTTGCCCGTGTCAGTGGGCCGATGAAGTTCAGGCTGGTCCTCCAGCCGTGCATGGCGGCATTCTTTGCGATTCGCTCGGGGTTGGCAGATGCGAGGGCTGGCAAGACGCCGTATTTCTGGTGCCTCCTCTCGGATCCTGCCGAACGCGACGCCATGCTCAAGGATGGATGGAAGAGTGTCAGCAGGGTGTTCATTCTCGCCTTGGTATTGGACGCTGTGTACCAGGTCATCGAGTTACGCTGGATATATCCCGGGGAGATGATCATTGTTGCAGTCGTTCTGGCGATCGTGCCCTACCTGATTCTCAGAGGGCTGGTTACTCGGTTAGCTCGAAGAGTGGAAGCTCGGCACCAACGGGAAGGCCAAACACCTCCCGGCGGGTCACCGACCGAGAGCGCCAGTAAGCCGGTGGAGTTCCGCTAAGAGTGTCGTTCCATGACCACCGGTGAAACGGCACAAAGTCTTAAGCGCACAGGCAACCACCGTGAGAAGGACGTGGCAGACAGTTCAATGTTTCCATAGCCTTTTCGCAATGATCACGAGCTGGGAGATCAGTATCTTCAAATCGTGGGAGAGCAAAATTACACCGGGCGAGCGCGGGTGCATCTCTGATGCGAGGCCAGGTCTCATCGGATCCTCCTTGGGCGGTGCTAAGGAACTCCTTCTATTGAGCGCAGCAGATCTCATTGGGATATAGGCGCGGGCGGATGGTGCGACAACTGTCAAAACTTGCAGGCCTTCAGATTTCTGACGGGAGCAGACCATCCAAAGGGGCCTCCGCCTCAAACGCGCTGTCAGACTTGCCAGTTGTGGCAGCCGGGACCACTGCGTACTGTATGCGCACAGTCGCTGTGGGCGAGGTCAAGGTTCCGAGGAATTCTAATGGGTCTTGATTTTCCAACAATGGCGCAATCTGAACCTCTATCTGCGATGAGTTGGAGGCAACAGGCACGGCGAGTTCAGAAACAAGCACACGTCTGCTATTTCGTTTTCAAAGATCCGCGCACGCGCTGGTATGCCAAGCTGGTGGCGGCGTGTACCGCAGGCTACCTGTTCAGTCCGATTCAACTGATTCCCAGTGGTATTCCGGTGATCGGCTTTCTTGACGACCTCCTCGTTCTGTTCCTGGGGGTGAAACTGCTTTACCGCATTACCCCGCCGGACGTTCTCGATGACTGCCGCAGGCTCGCCGACGCTGCTGAGGTTCGAAGAAGAGAGGAAGTGAGATCCCTGCCCACTGTCTTGGCTTGCGTCGCCATCGGCGTAGTGTGGCTGCTGGCCGCGATCACCGCCGGTGGGTTGCTGGCAGCCTATATTTATCACTGAGTAAAGCACCGCCGATGGATCGAAAGTTCCTGATCTCTCGGTGCCCAAGGACCTCGGCGGGAAATAAAAAACTACTTGCGGTGACTCCCCCTACCTATCAGATAATGAAGGTATTCGGTTGGGGATTTCCTTATTCCTTCGGTAACGATAAAAACGGGCATCATGACTCCTGACGGGGACGAAGAAGCACTCACGGAATACTTGTGCGACCACCTCGGTTGCCCCAACATTGCAACCCACGTGCTCGGGTTTGTAAGGGAAGTCGGCGCCCTAGCAGCGGTGTGCGACGAACACGTTCCTAAGCCTCAGCCCTAACGACCACTCTCCGCGAGCCAAATAGCTCGTTCCGATCGTTGCTTGCGGAAGAAGGCCTTTGCCTTTCCCAAGTGAGAGTCACGCGAACTCACTGTTCATTCTGACAGTTACATCGTTGAGGCCTGAGCCTTAACTTTGACGAGGCCGAGCACAAGCGCTCGCGATTGCCGTTAACCCGGCGCGAACCCCCACGTACTTCTGAAGGAAGGAAGCCTTTCTATGAGTGACCAAGACAACATTTCACGTGCAGTTCTTCCTATTCCAGACCCGCCGCGCAAAGGCCTCGTCACATACGATGCGAAGGATCCGGAAACCACATACCCTCCGATCACACAGTTGCGCCCCCCTAGTGGAGCGCCGAACGTTCTGATTATCTTGATCGACGACGCGGGCTTTGGTTCCTCCAGCGCTTTTGGTGGTCCGTGTGCCACGCCCAATGCCGAACAGCTGGCGTCCGGTGGCCTCAAGTTCAACCGCTTTCACACGACAGCGTTGTGCTCGCCCACGCGACAGGCTTTGCTGACTGGACGGAATCACCACACTGTGGGCATGGGCGGAATCACCGAGATCGCCAGTGGAGCGCCAGGCTACAACTCACTCTTACCCAATACCTGCGCGCCTCTCGCGCGAATCCTCAAGCTCAACGGATATGCGACCGCGCAATTCGGCAAGTGCCATGAAGTGCCCGTTTGGGAAACCAGCCCTGTCGGCCCATTCGATTCCTGGCCGACCGGTGGAGGCGGGTTCGAATATTTTTACGGTTTCATCGGCGGCGAGGCGAACCAATGGTACCCGTCGCTCTATGAAGGCACTACGCCTGTCGACCCCAAGAAGACACCTCAAGAGGGTTATCACTTGATGGAAGACATGACCGACAAGGCCATGAATTGGATTGGGCAGCAGAAGGCCCTTATCCCCGACAAGCCCTTCTTCGTCTATTTCGCGCCGGGCGCGACTCACGCTCCGCACCACGTTCCCAAAGAGTGGGCGGACAAGTACAAAGGCAAGTTCGACCAGGGTTGGGACAAACTGCGTGAAGAGACCTTCGCCCGCCAGAAAAAATTAGGCGTCATTCCGCAAGATTGCCAACTCACGGTTCGGCACAAAGAAATTCCGGCATGGGATGAGATGCCCGCCGCGCTGAAGCCGGTCCTCATCCGCCAGATGGAGGTTTACGCCGGCTTCATGGAATATACGGATTATCACGTGGGCCGACTGCTCGATTCGCTGAAGAAGCTGAACCTGATGGATGACACGGTCGTGTACTACATCATCGGCGACAACGGCGCGTCTGCAGAAGGTACACTGCACGGCACCTACAACGAGATGATCAATTTCAACGGCGCGTCCGCACTGGAGACGCCGGAGTTCCTGATGGCGCGGCTCGACAAGCTGGGCGGTCCGGAGTCTTACAATCATTTCGCTGTGGGCTGGGCGCACGCCATGGATACGCCCTACCAGTGGACCAAGCAAGTCGCCTCGCATTGGGGCGGCACGCGCAACGGGACGATCATTCATTGGCCTAAAGGAATCAAGGGGAAAGGCGAACTCCGAACACAATTCCATCACGTGATCGACGTTGCGCCGACCATTCTTGAACTGGCGGGTCTGCCTCAACCGCTTTCCGTCAACGGAGTCCAGCAACACCCCATCGAAGGTGTAAGCATGGCGTACGCATTCAACGATGCGAAGGCCGCCGAGCGCCACGAAACCCAGTACTTCGAGATGTTCGGCAACCGCGGCATCTATCACAAAGGCTGGACCGCAGTAACACGACACAAGACGCCCTGGCTCCTCATCGGTGAGAAGACCCCGGCATTCGATGACGACGTTTGGGAGCTTTACGACACCAACACAGATTGGACCCAGGCGAACAATCTGGCCGCGAAGATGCCTGAGAAATTGCACGAACTACAGCGCCTGTGGCTGATCGAGGCTGTACGCTACAACGTGCTACCCCTCGACGACGACCTCGCGAAGCGGCTAAATGCAGATACAGCGGGGCGGCCGGTGCTGATCAAAGGGAAATCGCAGATCCTTTTTGGAAGCATGGGGCGTTTGTCGGAAAACTCGGTAGTCAACGTAAAGAACAAGTCGCATTCGGTGACGGCGGAGATCGTTGTGCCTCCAACCGGCGCCGAAGGCGTCATCGTCGCTCAAGGAGGAAACATTGGTGGCTGGAGCCTCTACTGCAAAGGAGGCAAACTCAAATACTGTTACAACCTGCTCGGCATTCAGCAGTTTTATGCCGAATCAAGCAGTCCGCTGCTAGCGGGTCAGCACCAGGTGCGCATGGAGTTTGCCTACGCTGGTGGTGGCCTGGGCAAGGGCGGCACGGCAACTCTGTTCGTGGATGGTAAGCAAGTCGGCGATTGCAAGGTCGCGGCCACGGCGGCCATGGTCTTCTCTGCCGATGATGGTTGCGACGTCGGACTTGACTCGGGATCTCCCGTGTCCCCTGACTACGGATCGCGAGGCAACGAGTTTACGGGTGTCGTCAAGGGCGTGCAAATCGCTATTGCCGAGGACGCCGTAAGCGTTGATCACCTCGTCTCACCTGAGGACGCTGTCCGCATCGCGATGGCGCGGCAGTAAGCGCACTCGTGACCGGCAGTCCCAAACGGATTGCCGGTCATTTTTTGTGAAAAAGTTCCTGATTTTCGCAGAGACAAGCGATCGATCGATTGTTGCCGGAGCAAGTCGACTTACCTACCGCATTAGGCCATATCCCTTCCTGGCCAAACAAACACGAAATCCGTGGCGTTCACCGTCACCGAGAAGCGGATGGTTCCTTTGGGATGGCAGCCTTCCACTGAGCATACGATGGAATAATAACGCGGGTCTTTGATGACGAATGACGCTGTCAATACTTTCTTAGGACTGACCGTGAACACAGTCGATAACGTTTTTGGGGACAGGAAGATCTCGTTCGGAAGAAAGCCGCTCGCAAAACAATTCATGCTTGCCAACTCCCACACCTGGTTGCGCTCTTTTTTCCGGAGGCCTTTTTTTGTAAGCACCAAAGGAAGCGGCTGGGCGACGTGGCCATCTACGCTAGCGCGACCCTGACGCACGAAGAGTTCAGCGTCGGTGTTGTTAACAATGGTCGTCGTGAAGGTCAGCAGTTTTACCGTTGGTCCGTCAACGATGGTTTCGAATCCTACTTGGGAGCTGACCTCTACCCCTCCGTGGTTTAGTTTCCGGGTTTCATAGCCCGTCAGGGGGTCTCGAACGCTCGACGACAGAACTCCTGATCGACTGTCGCCACCCCAGACAAATGCACTCTCTGCTTCTGCTTTGAAGGTGGGTACGTCGTCTTGGCCGTACCCGAGGAGTGTCAGCACAACAACGGCTAGCGCGACTGCAAATGTGGGTCGCATGGTCGGTGGCTCGAACCGGTGACGAACTTGTGATTTGACGCAATCACTGCCGCAGAGTCCGACACCACATATCAATTTGTAAACCGGGGGGGACAGCGATACGACTGGCAGAAATACCGGCTCACGGCCTGCCTTGATGCGCAACAAGCGTCTTCTGTGAGTTTTTTTAACTTCGCTCCCCGATAGACATCGCAAATCCCGCGACCTGTATATTTTGACAGTTCCGCGGTTCGGGGGCACAGCCTAGTCTACGGCCGAAGAGTTGTTCATCTTGGCAACCGCACTGGTTGCCGCTATCAATGGGATCCCAATGGCTGCTATGAATCATGGCGTTCCGACAGTGGACTCGCCACCGTGCTTTCACCTCTTGGCGAAACCGAGCGGGTCCACTTGCAATATCGATTGCACCTATTGCTTCTTCTTATCGAAAGAAGCCCTCTATCCGAATGAAAAAAGTCGGATGTCCGAGGCCACGCTCGAGGCCTATATCCGTCAGTTGCTGGAATCCCACCGCACACCCGAAGTAACCGTCGCATGGCAGGGCGGCGAGCCGACGCTGATGAAGGTGGAGTTCTTCCGGCGCTCGGTGGAGCTCGTCGAAAAATACCGTCGGCCTGAGCAAGTCGTGCAACACACCTTTCAGACCAACGGCATCCTTCTCGACGACGAGTGGTGCACTTTTTTCAAGGAGCACAATTTTCTCGTCGGCTTGAGCGTCGACGGCCCGCGCGAACTCCATGACACGTACCGGCTTGACCGCACGCAGAAGGGAACCTTCGACAAGGTGATGAAGGGATGGGGATACCTGCGCAAGCACGGAGTCGAATTCAACATCTTGTGCACGGTGAATGCGGCCAACGAAAAACACGGCCGCGACGTCTACCGTTTCTTCCGAGACGAGATGGGCGCAAAGTGGATACAGTTCATCCCGATCGTCGAGCGCGCCAGCAATGAAACCATTGATATCGCCAACCAGGGATGGAGTGAGCAGCCCGGCCGCAAGCGCCTTCTCTACACGCAATCGGGCAACATGGTCACCAAGCGCTCAGTCGGAGGCGAGCAATACGGCCAATTCCTTGTGGACATCTTCGAGGAGTGGGTGCGTCACGACGTGGGCCAGGTTTTCGTCCAGATGTTCGATGTGACTCTCGAGGCCTATTTTGGCCGGCATCTGCTCTGCATCCACGCTCCCACCTGCGGATATGGGCCGGCGCTCGAATACAACGGCGACGTTTACTCGTGCGACCATTTCGTCGAGCCGACATATCTGCTGGGCAACATTCACCAGACCCCGCTGGTGAACTCGTGGCCTCGGCTCCGCAACAGGCAAGTTCGGGGATGACAAGCGCGACACCCTTACTCCGCAGTGCCAGCATTGTGAAGTCAGAAACCTTTGCAACGGAGGCTGTCCGAAGGATCGATTTAGCCTCTCGGGCGACGGCGATCCTGGTCAGAACTACCTCTGTGGCGGACTCTATCTGTTTTTCATCACACCCGGCCCGCGATGCAGATGATGGCCCAGCTGCTGCAGCACGGCGCTGCCGCCATCGGATGTGATGGGCACTGACTGCTGAAGAGGACAGCAAACGCGGGCCTTACGTGCCGTGTCCTTGCGGAAGCGGCAAGAAGTTCCGTTTCTGCCATGGCGACCGCGCGCCTCAATCGCCATTCAGTAAGTTGGATGCCCAATCACGACCGCTGCCCCAGTCTGGCACAGGTGCTGCTCCCGTCCCTTGGATCGGAACAGCAATCTCAATAGAAAAAATAATTCAAAGGAAGGAACAAACAATGGCTACAAAGCAACCCAATATCCTGATTCTATGGGGTGATGACATTGGCATGTGGAATCTCAGTTACCACAGCCGTGGCATGATGGGCTACCGCACGCCCAACATTGACCGCATCGCCAACGAGGGCGTCAACTTCACCGACTACTACTCCCAGCAGAGCTGTACCGCCGGGCGCGCATGTTTCATCACCGGCCAGAACCCGATCCGCACAGGCCTGACCAAGGTAGGCATGCCGGGCGCTACGGTTGGCTTGCAAAAGGAAGACCCGACCATCGCTGAACTTCTAAAGCCGCTCGGTTACGCTACCGGTCAGTTCGGCAAAAACCATCTCGGCGACCGCAATGAATACCTGCCGACCGTTCACGGATTCGACGAATTCTTCGGCAATCTCTATCACCTGAACGCGGAAGAAGAGCCGGAACTGCCTGACTATCCGAAGGATCCTAAGTTCAAAGAGGCCTTTGGACCACGGGGCGTGATGCATAGTTTTGCGAGCGACAAAGACGACCCAACCGACCGATCCACGGTGGGGCGAGTAGGCAAGCAGACGATTAAGGATACCGGCCCGCTGACCAAGAAGCGCATGGAGACCATCGATGAGGAGATCACCGCTGGCGCTATTGGCTTCATTGAAAAGCAAGCCAAAGCGAACAAACCCTTCTTCTGCTGGTACAACTCGACGGCTATGCACTTCCGAACCCATGTTGCCGAGAAGAATCTTGGCAAGAGTGGCCAGGATCCCTACAGCGATCGCATGGTTGTTCACGACGAGCAAATCGGCAAGATGCTCAACAAGCTTGATGAGCTCGGCATCGCCGACAACACCATCGTCATGTACTCCACCGACAACGGTCCCGAGAACGACACTTGGCCGGATGGCGCCACCACGCCGTTCCGCGCCCAGAAGGACACCAACTGGGAAGGCGGATGGCGTGTTCCATGTTTCATGCGCTGGCCGGGGAAGATCAAGCCGGGCACGGTGCTGAACGGCATCGTCTCTCACATCGATATGTTCCCCACGCTGCTCGCAATCGCCGGCAATCCGGACGTCGCCAAACAACTTGAGGCCGGCACCACGGTGGACGGCAAGCCTTTCCACGTCCATCTCGACGGCTTCAACCAGACGGCCTACATCACTGGCGCAACCAAGGAGAGCCCCAGAAACGCGATCATGTACATGAGCGACGACGGGGAGGCGATGGCGATTCGGGTTGGCGACTATAAGTTCAATTTAGCGGTGCAACGCGCACACACGATGCGGCTATGGGCGGAACCTTTCATGAAGCTTCGATTGCCGTACATCGTGAACCTGCGACGCGACCCGTTCGAGCTGGCTGAGATCAACTCGAATACCTACCTGGACTGGATGGTCGATCACGTGCCCCAGTTGTACATGATGCAGGCGGTCGTGGCGGGGGAGATTGCGAACTTCGTCAAGTTCCCGCCGCGGCAGAAACCCGCCGCGTTCAACCTGGATGCGGTGATGGCACAGCTGTCGCAGCATGCCACCGCAACGGGTAAGTAGTGAAGGACCTATCGAAGGGGAGGTCGAAAGATCTCCCTTCCGAATGCGTGACGACTGCTTCCCCAGCGGGCCCAACATCCGCAGGGGAAGTTTCCAAACTGCGTCTGCCGCGCACCTTTTTTGAACGGCTCTGGTGGCAGAATCAGGTGGTATTCGACTGCTCACTGCGCAGCTAAAATCCGGTAGCCCGAGACGAAGCGGTGAGGAGACAGGGGCAGTAGCAGAAGCGTCAAATCCATCCGACAACATCAAGTCGGCGAGGGGTCAGGAATCTCTGGCCCTTCTTTTCTTGAGTTTAGGCAGCAGCGGATCGACCTTGCGGTTCTACATGCCGAAGGGCATGCTATCCACGTATTTAATCGTAATCCTGTGCCATAAAACGGCGGTACGACTCTACGACATCCGCCTCTTCCCGTGTAACCAGCACCATTCGTGCGTCTTCCCCTGGCTGGCAAGCTCGGCCATAGTCTTCTAGTACTTTTATGTCCTTAAGGAGTTCCGATATTCCCGGAAACATCATCCCGATTGTCCCCCTTATCAGTGGCCTCTGTGCAGACCGTATGGACGCTCCGCACATAAACGGTGATTAGACGCCACGATAATCACTGCGGTTGCCGCAAAAATACGATGACTCCATATGAGAGTCAAGGCGCGAGAGTCACAAAAGATGACCAATGTAACCAACTAGATACCATCCCGGACTCCGGCCCAGTGCACCGTGACCCGGGCAAAATGGAATGTACAAATTTCAGGAGGATTCGCTCGGACTCCGAAAGAAATGCCGAATTCCAGACGATGTCCATGAGCTGTCAGTTTTGCCAGTTAACGGCCCCGGCTGGTGTTCATAGACTGCGGTGACTGGGCGAGAGTCCGAACAGCGAGGAATCAATCATGGCAGCAAAGAGGAGGGAGATGGAAAGAACTCCCTCTTTAGAAGGCTCCCGAGGTGTTTTGCCCCAGCGGATAACCGTCTGCCGGGAAACCCGTTGCAGGTGGCATTTGTCATGAGCACAGTCACAGAACATCTCCACCCGCTGGCCACGATCGCCGACGAGGTTCGGGACTTCTACGAGCGCTACCCTTATCCTCCGCCCGTCGACAATTTGGAAAAGTATCAACGGCAATGGCAAAGCCCGGAAAGACGCCGCGCCGACTTTCATCTGTTTTGGCCTAACCGGCCTTATCGCGAAAATCAGTCCATACTCGTCGCCGGCTGCGGGACATCCCAGGCGGCCAAACATGCGTTGCGTTGGCCTGCGGCTCAAGTTACCGGCATCGACTGTAGCGCAAGCAGTGTGCGCCGTACCCAAGTGCTCAAGGAAAAATACAACCTAAGAAATCTTGAGATGCGCGAGCTTGCTATCGAGCAGGTGAACGACCTGGGGACGAGCTTCGATCAAATCGTCTGCACCGGAGTTCTCCATCATCTCGCCGACCCCGATGCGGGCTTGAGTGCTCTGCGCCGCGTGCTCAAAGCCGACGGAGCGATGCACCTGATGGTGTACGCGCCCTACGGACGTGCCGGCGTTTATATGCTTCAAGAGTTCTGCAAAGCGGTCGGCATCCGCGCCACGGATGGAGAAATTCGGGATCTCATCACCGCGCTGAGTGCGCTTCCTCCGGAGCATCCGCTGGAAAACTTGCTGAAGCATGCCCCAGACTTCCGGCATGAGGCTGCGCTTGCCGACGCGCTCCTACATCCACAGGATCGCGCCTATTCGGTCCCGCAATTGTTCGACTTTCTCGAGAAAGCCGGGCTGACATTCGGCCGGTGGATAAGACAAGCGCCTTACTCAGTTCATTGCGGAGTGATCGAGAAGATCCCGCAGGCAAACCGCATGGCGAAGCTCTCGCCGCCTGAGCAGTATGCTGCGATCGAACTGTTTCGGGGCACGATGGCTCGCCACAGCGTGGTTGCGTACGGGGATAACGGCGGAAAAGCACACCAGGTTAGTTTTGCCGGTGAGGCGTGGCTTCACTACGTACCGATTCGGATGTCAGACACCATCTGTGTTCAGGATCGGCTGCCCCCTGGGGCCGCGGCTGTGCTCATCAACCAGACTCATACTTATACCGATCTATTTCTGCCGATAGGGTCAACCGAAAAGCGGTTCTTCGATGCGATTGACGGGAAACGCAACATCGCCGCTATCGTTGAAGAGACGCTTTTGTTGACCGGCCCAAGCACGAATCTCGACACTGCGCGTGCCTTCTTTGAACGTCTCTGGTGGCACGATCAGGTGGTGTTCGACGTGTCGGAACAACCGGGTTAGACGAAGAGAAGTCGTTAGTCCTGTTAATTTTGCCAGTCGCTTTGCCGGTCGTGGGAGCGCACACTTCCTCTGTTCGGTCATTCCTGAAGGGAATAAGAGCCATGAGATGGATGAGCTTCGCGGCTAGCCTTTTGTGCTGCAGTCTGTTCGCACTTGGTCAGGAGCAAGGTGGAAAGTCGGTCGTCAACATCAACATCAATATTTCGCGGTCTGTGCCAGCGGTAAATTACCTGACGAATTCTTCCACCCGGATCGACTTCAAGGGCACGCCCCTGCTGCCCTTCGCCTTGGGCGACGCCAAAGTGGAGAACAAAAAGGGCCTGATGTCGGTGGATGCCAGCTTTTCCAAAATGTCGTCTGCGACTCAGCTTGGGCCGGAATTTCTCACCTATGTCGTGTGGGCGATCACTCCGGAAGGTCGATCCAGCAATCTCGGGGAGATCCGCAGCTCAAGGGAGACAAAGGCAAACTGAGCGTCACCACCCGGCTGCCAAACTTTGCCATGATCGTGACCGCCGAACCTTACTTTGCCGTTTCCTCGCCGAGCGAAATGGTGGTGCTGCAGAATGTGCCGCGCCAAGATACCAAAGGTAGCACAACGCCGGTTACAGCCACTCTGTTGAGCCGCAGCACCTACCATGGAGCCCAGCTGCAGCCTTTCAGCATCGACCCCAAAGTTCCGCTGGCGGTCTATGAAGCGCGTAACGCACTCCGCATTGCCAAAGTGGAGGGCGCGGAGAAGTACGCTCCCGACGCATGGGCGAAAGCCAGCCAGAGCGCAGCGCAGATGGAAGACTACCTCGCGAGAAAGCAGAAGAATCCGGTGATTACCGCCGCCCGAAATGCCGCTCAGCAAGCCGAAGATGCACGCTCGATCGCCGTAAAGCGAGCTGCCGAAGAGCAGATTGCGGCGGAGAAGCGCGCCCAGGCAGAAAAACTCGCGCAGCAGCAACAAGAAGCCGCACAACGGGAAGCTGAATTGAAGGCGCAGCAGGAAGCTGAAGCCAAGCGAGCTGCGGAATCCGCCGCTGCTGGCCGCTCAGGAGGCGCAAGCGCGGGCACAGGCGGAAGCCGCGCAGAAGAAAGCGCAGGAGGAGGCAGCGAAGTCAGCCGCGGCTGCGGCCCAGGCGGAGCAGGAGCAACAACAGCTGCGCGCCCAATTGCTTGCGCAACTTAATTCGGTGCTGCAAACCGTGGATACACCGCGCGGACTAGTGGTCACCATGGCCGACATTCTGTTTGCTTCCGGCAAGTACGAACTCTCGCAGGATGCGAGTCTGAAATTGGCCCGGCTTTCCGGCGTCATCCTGGCGCATCCCGGCCTGAAGCTGCGGATTGAGGGCTACACCGACACCACCGGCAGCGAGGCTTTCAATTTCACGCTGTCCGGCCAAGCGAGCGGATGCTGTGCGGCAGTTTCTGGTGCAGCAGGGACTGAAGCCGGAAGATGTCACGTCCGTGGGAATGGGCCAGGCTGAATCCGGTGGCTCCGAATGAGCACGAGCCGCCGGCCGGCAACAGAACCGGCGGGTGGAGATCATTGTTTCGGGCGAAGCGATTGGAGCAAAAATCGGCTGATCAAAAACGTCCCCAGCGATCGCGGGCCGACGGTAGGCATAGCCCTCTGGTTGGAAGTGCCTGCGATTCTCGCGTTATCAATTGAAAAATATACGCGGGGGAGGGGTATTCCTTAGTACGGTATCGTAAAATGGTGGCTCAGCCGGGCTGAAAGGGTTTCTTATGCCGTCCCCGCGCCGTTCGCAAAAACTGCTGCCAATCGCGACGAAATCAAGAAAGGTTTTCGATCCGAAAGCGTTCCTGTCCAATACTGGCACCGGCAAAACTGCTCAACACTATCGCCCCAAGCAAGCGGTCTACTCACAAGGAGACCCTGCCGACGCTGTGTTCTACATTCAGGAAGGCAGGGTGAGGATCACGGTGGTCTCCAAACAGGGTAAGGCAGCCACGATCGCGTTGCTTGGCCCCGGCGATTTCTTCGGCGAAGGATGCATCGCCTCCGATCATCCCGTCCGCATGTCCAGCGCGGCTGCAGTCACTGATTGCGACGTTCTTAGAATCGAAAAGCCTCAGATGCTAAGAACCCTTCACGCCGAGCACGATTTCTCCGACCTCTTTGTTGCATACGTGATTGAACGTCACAACCGTACCCAGGCGGACTTGGTCGATCAACTGTTCAATTCGAGCGAAAAACGATTGGCACGAGCTCTTCTAACCCTTGCCCACTTCGGCAAGGAAGGCAGATCGGAAGAAGTAATTCCAGGAATCAGTCAGGAGACGCTGGCTGAGATGATTGGTACGACGCGCTCGCGAGTAAATTTCTTCATGAACCGGTTTAGGAAGCTCGGCTTCATTCACTACAACGGGGGATTGCAGGTTCATAGCTCGCTTCTTAGTGTTGTCCTGCACGAATAGTCCCATGTCGTCTTATTCCCAGACAATTTGTTGATTCGCCTAATGCCCCCATGAAGATATTTGTCCATGTGTGCAATTTTGAACAGACAGAGGTCATGGGTGTTTCTTAGATTGGGCGCAAGATTTTCTTCCGAATAGGTCCTTACAGCACCGACCAATTGCAGGCTCAATCAGAGAGAGGCTTTTTGATGACGTCCTTTTCTCCGGAGTTTGAAATTTCCACATAAGGGTATTCGTATGATGAACCGATCCCGTGTTCTGATAGCTGATGACCACAATCTCGTCGCGGAATTGTGCAAACGGCTTCTGGAAACCGAATTCGATGTCGTCGGAATTGTCGGCGATGGACGCTCCTTGGTGCGTACTGCCACCGATCTGAAGCCGGACGTGGTGGTGATCGATATCGCCATGCCGATCCTGAATGGATTGGATGCCGGGCGCCAATTGAAAGAAATGCTGCCCGCAATCAAGCTCATTTATCTCACCATGAATCCCGACGTCGAAGTGGCCGCCGAGGCCTTCCGTCGCGGAGCCTCCGGCTACCTGCTGAAGACCTGCGCCGCTGCAGATATCGTTCTCGCGGTTCGAGCAGTCTTGCGCGGCAAATCCTATCTGTCGCAAGCTATGTCGCGCAGCACTGTCAATTTCTTGCGCCAGCAAGATAAGGTGCTGGTCGAGGAAGCCGAACTTCTCACCCAAAGGCAGAGAGAAGTCCTGCAGTTGCTGGCCGAAGGCAAGGTGATGAAGGAAGTCGGCGGCATTCTGCACATGACTACCAGAACGGTCGCGTATCACAAGTACCGCATCATGGAGGTGCTTGGAGCGAAGAGCAATGCCGAACTGGTGAGGTACGCGATCAGGAACCACATGCTGGCTGCCTAGCCAACGGTCCGGTTCTGACCCTGGGCCACGCGAACCATGGTCATGGACTCGGATCGTTTTTCTTTTCCACTGAGAAGAAAAGGTAGACCGCAAGACCGATTGAGTTCGTTTGGCTATTGGGGTGCTTGCCGGTGTCGTTCTCGTGCTGATAATAAGGATTGAACTCAACGTGCTTTCCTACTGGGAGCAGGCATCCGGCATAGAGGTCCGTAGTGCTCCATTTCTTGTACTGGCTCGTGTAGTAAGGTTCTGCGGCGACATACGGAATGAGGTGGTAGGAACCGATTGCAAATGTTCTTTCCAGCGTCAACTTATTGCGATAGCGCCAGTAGAACTTGTCTTTGTCCTTCCAGTCGAGATCCGCGCGGTTCCTGTCGGTGATCAACGCTCCGGCTTTTAAGGGAAGGTGAAAGGTTGCCGAAGTTAAGAACCGGGTATCTGTCGGCTCATCCGGCGCGGAGATGTGGCGATATCCAGCCTCGAGCACCAGAGCCCGTGGCTTGGCATCATCGAGATCGAACGTGGTGATTCTTTTCAGCCTGAGAAGTGGCTTGAGATACAGCTGAAGGCTGGGACCGATCGTTGCCTGGGTGGAGTCTCCTCCGTCTCGATCGTCTTTGAACTCAGAATAAATACGAACCTTGGAGTTCAGTTTGAGATAACTATCAACTTCCGGCAGGAACTGGACCGACTGTGCACTTACTGAGACGCAAGTGAAGATCAGCGTCAGCGTCGTTTGCGACCACCGAAAACCCCGCGAGAGTGAGACACCGCGCCGATGGATGCTCATTTGTTTGTTGCCTTCGCCATGAGACCTTATCTGCTCGTACTCCCTGCTCCACCTGCCAGTTCTGACAGGTGTGCGTGCGGATACCGCTAAGTTTCTCGGACACTGCGGCAGGGCAGTGGAAGGCTCGTGTTCCTCAGGGATGCACTTACTTTGTCTTGCTGTTCTTCTGCTCTCCGATGATTCGTTTCACATCTTGTTTTTGCTCTTTGCGCAGGTCCCGAAGTTTCTGCAACTGATCCTTGGAGAGCAACGGCTTGAGGGTCTCGTCCGACTCGCGCGAAATTCTCTCGTATCCGCTCAGCTCGTCCGCCGAAGACAGCGCTGGATTGAGGAAAAGCTCTCCAATCTGGTCTCCCTCTTGTTCCAGGATGGGTTTGATCTTGACCTGCTGATCAGCGGTAAGGGCCAAATTCTCGGAGAGATGTTGAAGCTTCGTTCTGAAGTAATTCCCGGGCGCCTTCGACCAATCGGCGCTCTGCGCGGGAAGTGTTTCACGGCTCAAGATCGGTACCGCCACTCTTCCCAATCCGGGGTTGTTCACTGTAAGCGTATTGCTTCCCACCAGAACCAGCACTTCGTCCCCCGCAACATACTTGACGCTGGTGGAGCCGTTGAGAGGCGAAAATAAAACCACATAATTCGTGTTCGCCACTTTTACGGTGACGTCGTACTGCGTGACATCAATATCGTGTTGCTCGGCGCTGTGGTGAGTAGCCACGGCCATAATGGTGCCTGGTTCGTACTTGGCGGAGGATGTCTGCGACCAAGCCGTGAGAACCGCGGCGCATATCAGGATCACGCAAACCAGGGTTACGAGCGAGCTTCTACGCATGAGAACCTCTTCGGGCATTCCCGCTAACACGAGAATCTACGAGTCACAGCCGAGGCCGAACACTGTCAACAGTGACAGGCGCGGCCTCTAGATCTGCACTCCGGCCGAATGGTCCATCTGGCGATTTGCTTCCAGTCTGGCAAAACTGACAGTAGGCAGACCCTAAGCTCTGAACGAACATGGCCTCGCCGAAGCTCCGTCCCAGCTGACCACCGGATTTCGTCAACTCGCGCGACGTTCATGCAGGGCTCTTTAGCTTTGACAGAAAAGGATCCGCAAATGAGGCACATCGAAACACCAAAAGCTCTCAAGCTCGCCATTGGCGGCGTGGTCGTGACTGGCCTTCTGCTGCTCGGAACTACACTCGCGTTCTCTCGCGGGACCAAACCGGAGACGGTAGAGGCGACCGCCATGGGAACCGGTACTCAGATAGGGCAGGTGATCGGAGTAACCCTCGACATTTACGAGTACTCCACTCCAGAGGATCGGCAGGTGCTGATTGATGCTTTCACCAAGGGGCAGAATCAAGGATTGGTGAATGCTCTCTCCAAGATGAAGGCTGTGGGGCACTGCTCGATCACGGGGACCATCGGTTACGACGTCAGCTACATCCGCATGACTCCCACTCCAGGGGGGAGAAAAATTGTATTCGTGACCAATCGTCCGATCAGGTTTGGCGAAGCTTTCTTTGACAGCCAGTCCCAGGCGTTCAACTTGACGGCCGGCGAATTCGATTTGAATGACACCGACAAAGACAAGAGCACGGGATCCGTGTACCCGGCGGCTCAATTGGTGATCGATAAGGAGGGGAAGTTACAGGTTGATCTGACGCAGAATCCCTGGAAGCTTGTGGACGTTCTCGATTGGAAAGGAACGCCTGGCGTGAACTAGGCGGGAGGAATTCTATGACGACTCCACTCATTTATTCGTTTCGACGGGTTGCGGTGCCCGTGATGTTCCTTTTGCTGTGCTCGTGCGTGATGGCTCAGGAACAAGCGCGCGGCAGGGATAAATATCTGTGCGCAGAATCAAATCCAGAGGCAATCTGCTCTTCTGAAAACACCTGTGGATCCCATTCTGCTTCATGCACAGTAGATATCAAACGAACTGCCTCTGACGCCTCGGCCACTCCTGTTCTTCCAGGGGCGAAAGCAAACATGCCCTTCTGTGTGAAGGCGGGCACCACGGTCACCTGGCAGAGCCAATCCAAGAATACGGGATTTGTCCTGGACTTCGGTCCGGACACTCCCTTTGCACAAGACACCATTATCGGCGGTTCCGATCGGCCCGCTTCGGCGGTGGCGAAGAAGAAGGGCTGTTACAAGTACTCCGCTGGAGCCTGCGTCTCAGGGTCCATTTACGGAATGTGCGCATCGGTGGAAGCAGAATTGGTCGTAACCGGCAGCGAATAGCGGCCAAGATCGTGGTAGCCGCGGAGAACTAAAATGATCAGGACCTTTACAAAGCAGCTTCTCTCAGCAGCCCTATCGGTGCTGCTAGCCGTTAGCGCATTGCCATTTCAAGCTGCAGCTCAGCCGCCGCCGCAACAGGGATATTCCGGCCAAGGCGTGCCGCTGTCGACGGAAGAATTGCAACAACTGGTGGCACCGATCGCGCTCTACCCGGATGCGCTCGTAGCCCAGGCACTGGGAGCCGCGACGTTCCCCGATCAGGTGGCTTATGCCAACGACTGGCTTCACCAGAACAGCCAACTTACGGGCAAGACTCTAATGCAGGCCGTGGATACACAGCCCTGGGATCCAAGTGTGAAAGCGCTCACACAATTTCCTTCGGTTCTCGAGAACATGGCGAAGAACCTCAGTTGGACTTCGGCATTGGGCGAGGCATATCACACGCAAGCGGCGGATGTGATGTCAGCAGTCCAGTTCTTACGTGCGAAGGCGCAGGCTGCCGGAAATCTGAAGTCAAGTTCGCAGATTACGGTCGTGCAACAGTCGCCGCAGGTGATTGTGATTCAGCCGACGAATCCGCAGGTGGTTTATGTCCCGGTCTACAACCCAACGGTGGTCTACGGTTATCCGTATGTGGTTCCCGGGTACGTCGTCCCGCCGCCCCCGCCCGCCTCAACCGCGATCGTTGCGTTTGGAGTAGGCATTGCGGTGGGCGCGATGATGAGTGGCAACTCTTGTTGCGGATGGGGATACAGCTCCTGGAACTGCAACTGGCACAGCACCACTGTGGTCTACCACGGCGGCACGTACTACGGAAACAGTGCTTGGCATGGTGGTTACTACGGTTCAAGCGTCGCGCACTACGGCACTAGCTACAATTCCGCCACAGGAACCTACGCGCGCGGCGGCACCGTTTCCAACGGCTACGGTAGCGCGAGTGCTGGTCAGGCATACAACCCTTCCACTGGGACTTACGCGCGCGGCGCGACAGCCTCGAACGCCTACGGCAGCCAGAGTGTTGCCCAAGCGTACAACCCCAGGACCGGAGCCTACGGCCAGACCGAGCAGGGGTCCAACGCCAATGGAAGCTGGGGTAGTTCGACAGTTTCGAAAAACGGCAACACGGCCTACAGTCAGCACCAAACCACTTCGCAGGGAACCACGGGTTCCGTACAAACCTCGAACGGCGGTAAGGCCTATGGCGCGTCGGGTCAATATAACAGCGCGGCCGTAGGTGAGACTGCGAATGGGAACAAGTACGCGGCCGCGAACGGAAACACGTACAGCAATACCGGGAGCGGTTGGAGCGGAAATTCGAACAACACGCCGAAATCCGGCTCAAGTTATTCGGGTCAAAACACGTCTAGCTACTCGAATAGTGCCCAGAAATTCAACGCCTCAAGCTACTCGGGGCAGAGTGCATACGGAAATAAATCCGATGCTTCCAGCGGTTGGGGCGGACAGGAAAAAAGCGGCGGATCGTCAGCCTTCGGCGGCGGTGGTGGAGGAGGCTGGCAATCCAGGTCCGAAAGCGCCCGCGGCTCGGCCAGTTTGGGCGGCGGTGGTGGCTGGGGTGGCGGTGGTCGCCGTCGATGAAACCCGACCGGACCGTTGTAAGCACCTAACGGTCGATGTTTAGGAGGAGAGTTATGTCGCTCAAGACCCACAGAATCTTTGCTGCGATCATCCTGTCGCTCATCGTTCCACTCGTCGCCTGCCACAAAGCCGACAAGCCCGTACTCAAGGCATTTGCTTCGCCGGAAGAGGCGGGAAACGGCTTGCTGGAAGCGGCGAAGTCAGGAGATCAAAACGCCCTGCTGGCAATTTTCGGCCCGGAATCGAAAGAGATCATTTTCTCGGGCGATGCTACGGAGGACAAAGCCACAGTCGCCGCATTCGTGACAGCGTATGGGGTAATGCACCGCTGGCGCAAAATGCCGGATGACGCGCAGATCCTGCTGATCGGTGCCGACAATTTTGCGTTTCCGATCCCACTGAAAAAGAATCCAACGGGGCAATGGTACTTCGACACGGCTGCGGGCAAGGATGAAATTCTGGCGCGCCGCGTCGGGAAAAACGAACTGGCGGTTATCGACATCTGTGGGGCACTGGCCGACGCACAGGCAGAATACTTCTCTCAGAGTCGCGGCGGAGAGAGTGCGAAACAGTATGCAATCAAGTTCATCAGTGACACCGGCAAACAAAACGGCCTGTACTGGGAGTCGCCGCAAGGTCAGCCCAGAAGCCCGCTGGGGCCACTGGTAGCGTTTGCAACCGACGAAGGCTACAGCGCCAAACCGAACTCGAACACTTCTTTCCATGGTTACAACTTCCGCATGCTGAAAGGGCAAGGTAGTCACGCACGGGGCGGCGCGAAGGAATACGTTGTCGACGGAAAAATGGTTGGGGGATTCGCCTTCGTTGCTTATCCATCTGAATACGGCAACTCGGGGGTAATGACATTCATCATCAACCAGGATGGCGTACTTTTCCAAAAAGATTTGGGGAAGACCGAAACCGCGAAATCAATGACTCTGTTCGATCCCGATGAGAGTTGGACTCCGGTGGAATGAAAGAGCACCGGAGCGCTAGATTTTCGCGGAGAACGATTCAACTTCTGTCCGGGTAGCCGTGGCCCGCGGTAGATAGACGTAGAAGGTTATGCCTTTTCCCATCTCGCTGGTCACATCGATGAATTCGTTGACGATGCCTGCAAGCTCACATCACTAAAGATGACCAGTCGAATGAAGGGGGCATCGACAAGCCCCGATTGTTTTCAAGCACAAGGTCAATTCGATTCGGGCTGATCTGGTGGCGCGGCCAGAGGCTCCCTTAAGTGGGAGTCGGATGCGGCAAGTTTGGTCGATGCTCTCATCCGCAACTGGACGATATTCTCCCTTTTGCAATGCAGCAGGAGAGAGCATTCTCGGACCGAATACCCCTCCAGAATTGACATGACAAACACAAAGCGTTCTAACACTTCCAGGTCGGTGATTGCGTTGACCATATCTCGCAAGCGAGTTTCACAGGAATCGCCGCCCCAGAGCGAACGCTGCCGATCGCGGGCTGAACGAGAAAAGACAGTGTGAATGGCCTTCTGAATCAAGCAACGTTTGATCCAGGATTCGGTCCAGTCCTTGAATACGCATTTTTCTTCGCAGCCCATTTCTATCGTCGCCGCGAAGCATTCCTCAGCCTCTTGATGATTTGCAGTCAGCAAGAATGCGAGCAGATAAAGGGGCTTCATCTCCCGCTCAAAGACTTCGCAATAGTCAGGCGTCTTCGCGTAGTCGGCGCGGAAGTGTTCGATCTTTAGTGCTTTGGGGCGAGACACTCCGGTTCTTCTTCCCTAAGCAGGCACTTGCCGCGAATCGGCGCGGCGGCTCAGCAATGCGATACTTTTCCCGATAGCGGATGCTAGCCGTGGGCATTTGCTGGACGAACTGTCAATTCTGACAGGTGGACCCCTTGCCACGCGCGCATAGCATCGAAAGCAGGATAACTTCGTTACTGCGAGAAGCAAGAAAGCGAACAATCTTGTCTCCGCTTCGTGCGATCAGCGATGGCCTGATGCCGGGGTGTATAACTATCCGGCATCTGCTGATATGCGTTCTTAGTCTCGGCATAAATCTGTCCGCTGCGTCAATACCGGTTACTCGGGCCCGGCATCCTCAGCGACATATCCCCTCTTCTTCCGCTCCCGCGGCCTTGATCTTACAGAACTCCCCCTGGCAGCTTGATCGATCCGGAGTCCTTGGATTTTCCGCGCTCATTCTGATTGAGGGCATTTGCATTGTTTTGTTGCTGCGTAATATCAGCCGCCGCAAGCGCGCTCACGAAGGACTAGGCAGGAAGAGAGAGAGATCGCAGAAGCCCTGCGCCTCGCTAAAGTGGGAAGCTGGCAATGGGACGCCAGGAAGGAATCGTTTATCTGGTCGACGGAACTCTACCGCATCCACGGGCTTGACCCCACGCTACCTCCGCCTTCATACGGCGACTTCTTGCGGTTGTTTACTGCCGAAAGCCGGGATCGACTTCGGACAGCGATCGAGACGGCGTCCCAGACGGGCTCGTTTCCGAAGATAGAACTGGAGGTACGGGGCGCGGACGGTTGTCCGCGGTGGGTTGTGGCTGGTGGAGAAGCGCTACGTGATGCCGGAGGCAATGTAACTCACCTTCGCGGCACCGTGCAGGACATCACCGAACGCAAACAAGCCGAACAATCTAGATCCAGGTTGGCTTCCATTGTCGATTCGTCCGACGATGCGATTATTTCCAAGACTCTTGAAGGGATCATCACGAGTTGGAACCGTGGAGCGGAAAAGATCTTTGGATTCAGTGAGGCGGAAGCAGTCGGACAGTCTATTAATATCCTTATTCCTTCCGATCTACTGGGCGAAGAGGAAACGATAGCGCGACGAGCCAGAGCAGGCGAAAAAGTTGAACACTACGAAACTATCAGACTGACCAAGGAGAGAAAGAGGATCAACGTCTCTCTGACATTGTCCGAATTAATAGATGATGCGGGCCGGCCCATAGGGCTGTCGAACATTTCGCGCGATATCACGGACCGCAAACACTCGGAACAGAAGCTGAAAGAGAGTGAAGAACAGTATCGTCGGGTTGTTGATCATCTCCATGACGCGATCATGATCGATGACGCCGAAGGGCGTGTGGTGTTTGCCAATGACCGTTTCCAGCAACTCTTTGGCTTTGACGGCGAAGAACTGCATAACGTCAAACTTGAAGACTACGTCGCACCCAACTGGCGTGCCCGTCTGCGCGAACGTCACGAGCGCCGGTTTCGCGGAGAAAGCGTCGATGAGCATTTCGAATACGAAGGAGTTCGTCGCAACGGGGAAGAAGTCTGGCTCGAGGTCAATGTAGTACCCATCCGGGACAGCGCCGGCAAGGTTACGCAAACTCAGTCTCTCATTCGCGATATCACCGAACGGCGCCGTGCCGAAGAAGCGATAGTGGAGAGCGAGGAGCGTTTTCGCCTGCTCGCTAACACCGCTCCGGTGCTGATCTGGATGTCTGGTCCGGACAAGTTGTGCCACTACTTTAATCAGCCATGGCTCGAGTTCACTGGCCGGCGCGTGGAGGAGGAGATAGGCGACGGTTGGGTGATCGGGGTGCACCCAGATGATCGGCAGATGTGCCTCGATACTTATGCGTCAAACTTCGATCGCCGAGAGAAATTCAAGATGGAGTACCGGCTTCGTCGCTACGACGGAAAATACCGATGGGTTCTCGACGTTGGCACGCCGAGGTTCAACAGTGATGCTTCATTTGCAGGATACGTCGGCTGCTGCATTGACATCAGCGATCAGAAACAGGCTCAGGGGGCCCTCATCGAAATCAGTGGCCGGCTCATCCATGCGCAGGAAGAGGAGCGCACTCGCATTGCGCGGGAGTTGCACGATGACATCAACCAGAGGCTGGCGTTGCTGGCAAACCGAGTTCAGGAATGCGAGCAAGCTGCATCGGCAACGAGCGACTCCGTTCAAGAAAATGCGCTGCGGGAGATCTGGCGACTCACCAATGAGATCGCGACCGACATCCAGCAAATGTCTCACCACCTGCACCCGTCCAAGTTGAACTACCTGGGTCTCGCGCCGAGCGTTCGCGATCTGTGCCGCGAGTTCTCGCGCCAGCATAAGATCGAAATCGAATGTGTGGCGCGGGACTTGCCTCAGGACATGGATGAAAACACGTCCCTGAGTCTGTACCGTACGGTACAAGAAGCGCTGCGCAATGCGGTCAAGCATAGCCATGCCCAACACGTGAAAGTGCAGCTGACTTCCGAGTCGAATATGGTTCGGTTATGGATTTCCGACGATGGAGTTGGATTTAATCCGAAACAGGAGCGAAACCAACACGGTCTCGGGCTTGTCAGCATGAGAGAGCGTCTGCGGTCCGCAGGCGGCGAGTTCTCGATTGAGTCGGCCCCCTCCCGCGGTACCCGGGTGGAAGGCTGGGTTCCAGCGACCAGAAAACTAGCTCACCTGGCAGATAAGCTCAGCTGATTCAAGACTGTGTCCTAGCGTCTGATCCGTCAGTTTTGACAGTATCCCAGTCCAGCCAAGTCGTATAAGTTCGCGAAGAAGATTGGCCAGCGATTCAAGAGTCTCAGCCACCGCGGCGGAGGCGGTACGTGCGCGCGTGCAATTCTGTAGCTCCGCAGCGAAGGAGGGCTCGTGTTGAGAACGACCATACTCCTTGCCGACGACAATTCATCCGTTCTTATCCACGTCGGCAGGATGCTCGAGAAAGACCAGAACTGCCAGATTGTTGGGGCAATATCGGATGGAAGGATGATAGTCCGCGAATCCCTTGAGCTCAGACCCGACGTCATCATCCTTGATATCTCCCTGGGGGAACTGAACGGGATTGAAGTCGCAAAGCAGCTGCGAGAGGCGGGCTGTGTTGCCAAGATCATCTTCCTTACGGTGCACGAAGACCTCGACTATAAGAACGCCGCCATGGAGGCCGGGGGCTTGGCCTATGTGGTGAAGTCGAGATTGAGCCTCGATCTGTTGGCGGCGATCCATGCCGTGCTTTCTGACAACGTTTTCGTGTCTCCTTGTTTATTGCATGAACCGGGGTAACAACAAGCGTGCACAAACACGCGAACAAACAACTGCCATAGGAGAAATGAACTTGAAACCTCTTTTAATCGTACTGCTGATGGGATGGCTGGTTCCATTGGGGACGGCCCAGAGCGGTCCGGCGTGGTCTCCCGCGAAAAGCATTGGGATGTTCGCTTATCCCCGAAACCAGCAGAATGCCGACCAGCAACTCAAGGACGAGAGCGACTGCTATGGTTCCGCAAAACAAAACACCGGTATCGATCCACAAGCGCCGGCGGCCGCCGGCCCCACTGCGCAGCAGCAGCAGGCCGCACAGCAACAGGCTGCGCAACAAGCCAAGGACGACGTGGGCAAGGGTGGAACGGTAAAGGGCGCCGCGGGTGGCGCTGCGGGTGGCGCCGCGATCGGCGCGATAGCCGGCGATGCCGGCAAAGGAGCCGCCATCGGAGCCACGGTGGGTGCCATAGGAGGCAGACGCAGACAAAGGACTGCGGAAGAGAAGGCGAAGCAACAAGCGGCTCAACAGACCGCCCAGTCCCAACAGCAGGCACAGGCACAAGATCAAGCCCAGCACAAAGCCGCGACGGATACGTTCAAGAGAGCGTTCTCGGCGTGCATGGATGCTCGCGGCTATTCCGTGCAATGACGGTTTTCGCGGGGCTTGTCGTGCTCGCGAACAAGAACTTAAGGATTCAATTTCAGAATCGACAGGAGAAACTATGAGAGTGCTCGTGGCTGTTTGCGTCTTGTTTGCCGCACTATCGGCGGTCTGTTCGGCGCAGAGCGGCGATGTCGCTGTAACGCCCTTGACAGACTCCGATATCAAATTGCTGCGCTCCGATGTCCAACAGGACAAGAACCAGATCATTACTGACACCATGCAATTCACAACTGCGGAAGCCGCAGCGTTCTGGCCCGTTTATCGCGTCTATGCCGACAAACAACATGCCATCGGCGACAAGCGCTTGCAACTCATCAAAGACTATGCGATGAGCTACGACACTCTGGATGACGCGAAGGCAAGGGACCTGGTACAGAGGATGATCAATATCGAAGACGAGACTGTGAATCTGAGGGAGGATTCATGGCCAGGATTCATGAAAGCATTAGGAGCGAAGCGGGCGGCGAAATTCTACCAGGTGGACAGTCGCCTCAGCCTCCTGGTTAACCTGCAGTTGTCGGCCGCCATTCCGTTGATTCCCTAGTCAATCCAGGAAAGGCGGGCCGCTAAGGGGTTAGGGGCCGGGAACCGCGGGCGAAAGTGGCTGTCTGGCCATTCACACCGACGGGCGACCGGTAATACTGATGTTTGTAGTCGAGATGGTAGCCGGCGAATCGATGGTCGCGGGCCGCCAATCTCACTTCAATTTTGTGACGGCTGCCAACTCGTGATGCATCGGCAGCCGCGTGCGGTTTGTAAGAAATGGTGTACTCGTTGCTGATCAAATCGTAGACGGCACCCATAATGCGCGGGATATCCTCGGGTTCGCGAGCGGTAAATACCGCCCCCCCGGTAGCGGCGGTGAGTTCCTTAAGAACCTTGGGTCCACCACGTTCCGCTGGGCCGATCACGTCATCTTCAGTTGCGATTTCCGACTTCCCGTTTTTTCCGATCGTCAACGCCTGAAAAATGTTGGGCTCACTAGCGTTTACTGCGAACACTGGCACGTCTGCTTCTTCGAGGTAATTGAGGGTCTCTCTTTTGCTGTAGACACTATTGGTATCCCCTCCGTCGGTGATAACAATCGCGGCGCGATGAAAATTCTTCGCCTTTTGTTTCACGTTGCCGACTGCAAGGTAGATGGCATCGTAAAGCGAAGTGAGCCCCTTCGCTTCCACAAAATAGCGTGAGAGAAGATGCTTCAGCGTTTCGGCATCACGGGTGAACTGAGGAACAATAAGCTTAGGTGCGCTGTCAAAGCTGACTAACAGGAACTCGTCGTCGGCCCGGACATGTGTATCGAGCAGGTTGAATGCGCCGTCAACGACAAGGGGTAAGTTACTTCTCATGCTCCGGCTCTTGTCGAGAACGAGTGCGGCGGAGACCGGGGAAGTCTCTCTCATACACCCGATGATGTCCTGTTTGACGCCATCCTCGTACACTTCAAAGTCTTGTTTGGCGAGGCCCGTGGCGACCCGTCCTTCCTGATCCAAAGCAATGACAGGCACCTGAACCAGCTCGGTGCTCACGGTGAATCTGGCCATTTTGTCTTGCGCGAGTCCGGCTAAGCTAGCCAGGAGCAGGAGCAAAAGAGATCGTTGAACGGTTTTGCAAGGGGGAATTCGTTTCAGGTACGGAACCACGTGGTCGAGCATGGGCCTAGCCTCTTTGGCGCTGGGTGGGCGTTTCTAGCGATACCCCACAAAACTTTGGGTGCTTGGATACCATTTCTAACAGCCGAGGTCAAGCCCCTCGTACGCGGCGAATTATGCCATGAGCTCCATCGCTGCCCAATACATCGAAACCTATATTGTCGAAACCATAAACTGCGATCACGCGCAGTTAATCGCTACATCATGGGGCGGGCGGGCCGTTCGAGTGTTGAGGACCATCGTGGCTTAAGGCATATTAGTGAGTCAGATACGGGCATTTTCGTGCTCGTTCCGTTTCCGCTAGAAGCGGAAAATTTGGCCTGAACACACTACGGATCCGAAAGCCGGGCCACATCGTGTGCAGATTTGTGCAGATCGCTGAACGCTTTGGAGCACGGGCCAGTCAGGTTGGGGAGGCCGTTTATCGTTGGTGAGGCTCATCCAACCCAACAGGAAGGACCTCTTGCTCCACCCGTCCGGCGCGCAAGCGAGTATGATTATTGCCCTGGAATCGATCGTATGCCACAAATATCAAAGTCGGGGCTAGGCCAGAAAGGTGGGTACTCGTGGCATCGTTCGTGCGGGTGTTAGTAGTCGATGACTACGAACCCTTTCGACGATTTGTTTGTTCGATGTTAGGAACAAAGCCAGAATTCCAAGTCATAGCGGAGGTGGCGGACGGATTGGAAGCCGTCACCAAGTCCGAGGAGCTGCAACCGGATCTAGTGATTCTCGACATCGGTTTGCCGAATTTGAATGGAATTGAAGCGGCTCGGCAAATTCTGAACGTCCTCCCCGAGTGCAAAATACTTTTTGTAAGCCAGGAATTTTCCTCTGAGGTTGTGCGGGAGGCTCTGAGCTTCGGAGCACGGGGCTATATTGTCAAGGCGCGAGCCGGAAAGGAATTCCTGCTCGCCGTGGAAACGGTTTGTCAAGGCAACCGATTCCTTGGTAGCGGCTTATCCGGCCAAGCCGTGACCTGATTGGCGATGAAGTTCCCCCGAAACAGAAACCACAACTTGGTACTCGAGACACCGTCGCTCACATCTTCTCTGCCGGCGAGGTGCTCAGGATCGATCCCCTCACTTCTTTGCCCGTCACTTTCTTTACGTAGATTGCCTTGCCACTGACACGAGCCTGAACGTCTTTGCCATCGGTCCAGGAAATGTCGTTCTCCGAGTCAGTCTTGTACTGGCAAACATAGATCCTGTCACCAAGCTGGATGGACACGTGATACGTGGCAACCGCCGAGCCAAGAGAGGAGTCGGTGCCCCCCGATGCCGAGTGGGACTGCTGCTTCTCAACCTTAACGATTCTTCCGGCCTGATATTCCTGAGCCGCAGCGATGCTGACACCGGACAGCAAAGCCAGAAAAAGAAGTACCGCGCAGATCTTGCGAACTTTCATCGAAGCCTCCTTGCCCAGGACAGGCAAATCCCTTCCGCCCGGCGTGAGTTGAAAATACGTAAGTGCTTTGCTGGAGTCGACTGTCTTTGTTGACAGTGTTCCCAGCCCGCGATGGCGTGAACCCGGAGCAGTTGTGACATACATTCTCTCTTTTCTGATTCTGGGCATTTCTTCCATATAGCTTGCTGGCAAATCTGACAGTTCAGGCCCATTTGCTGAGGGAATATAAATGCTAAAAGGGCTCTCGTGCTGGAGATGCGATTGAAATCAGAAAGCCATCCAAGATGAGGCGAATGGTTCGCGAAATCTTCGGAATAGGGCTCATCGCCCTCGGTCTGGCCGCACTTGCCAGCGCGCAAACCGCTCAGGAAAAGCCTTTCACAAAAACCTTGCAGAGCTTGAATGCATCGCTTGAAGAAGTAACCAAAAAGGTTTTTCCAGCGGTCGTGCACATTGAAGTGGTGAGCTATGGACCTCTGTCCGACGAGGAGGATGACGGCAAGGTTCAGACGCTCTCCCGGCGGGCGGGTTCCGGCTCGGGCGTCATTGTCGACTCCTCAGGCTACGTGGTTACTGCGATGCACGTAGTCGAAGGGGCGAGACGAGTCCGCGTGAACCTCGACAGCCGCGCCCTTCCTGAACCAACAACAGGTCGGGCGGACGACAGCAAACATGAATCATGGTTCGAAGCCCGAATTGTCGGCGCATTCAAAGATGCCGATGTGGCAGTTCTGAAGATCGACGCTCACGATCTGCCTACCGTGTCATTTTCCGATCTTGCCACTCTCCGACAGGGAGAGATGGTCGCGGCTCTGGGAAGTCCTGAAGGCCTCCGCAACTCCGTCTCATGGGGAGTCGTGAGCGCGGTTGCCCGCCAGATTGAGCCCGATGATTCCATCCTGTATATCCAGACGGATGCTTCGCTGGCTCCGGGATGCAGCGGCGGCCCCCTGGTCAATGTTGAAGGCGAGATGGTTGGGATGGACGTGTTCACCATCACCGAAGAGCAGGGACGGGATGAACGACTAGGATTCGCGGTTCCCAATGCGATGCTCCGTTTTGTTTACGAGCAGATTCGGAAATATGGCCATGTGTCGCATCCTTATCTCGGTCTCAACACGCAGGGGATCACTCCCATTCTTGCCGCGGCGCTTCACTTGCCGGCAGAATCGGGAGTCATCGTCTCCGGGGTTCCGGAGGATAGTTCGGCCGACAAACTTGCGCTGCAGCCAGGAGATGTGATCCTGACGTTCGATGGGACGCGGCTGCAGAATGTGCCCCAACTGACATGGGAATTACTTCACAAGCGTGAGGGCGATCGAGTCCGTCTTGGTGTCTGGCGAAAGTCGGGCACCATTACCTACGACGTGTTTCTCGTCTCCGTGCCCGACGAACCCGATGAGTCGCTTGCGGCGATGGATATCGAAGGGAACCTGGTGCCCAAGTTAGGCATCGTGGGTTTCGGACCTAGGCCTGAGAGAGCAAAAGATGGCGTTCAGAAGCCGAATTCAGGTGTGTTGGTCGTCGCCCGGTTGCGAGGAATCGGCCCTCAACCGGAGTTGTCCGTGGGAGATCTGATCCACGCCGTCAACGCCGTTTCTGTTACGTCGGTCTCGCAACTACGAGCCCTCCTCGACACTTTTCAACCCGGGAATGCGGTGGCATTGCAGGTGGAGCGCAAAGGCAAGCTGATGTATGTTGCATTCGAGATGGATTGAACAGTATTTACCTGCAACCTGTTGATCTGATCCGCCCGGTCATTACCCAATCACGCGGGGTATTCACTCATCATTGTTTTTGGTCTGGGCCGGTTGGGGACGCTTGTCTGGCCTGCTTGCGTATATTTTAGGTAGGACGGATGCAGCGACTCCTCGACTCCGTCGGATCGTTGCAGTCCAGGCGTCTAACCATTTCGCGAACACTTTGTTCTCCCCAACCGCCCCAGACATGAGAGAGACCTCTTTCACCTAGTTGCTCTATGATTTGCTCGGAACGGGACGATGGCAACCGTCAGAATTGCCAGTCTTGGAGAGAAAGCCTGATTGGGACAGCCACGTGAAGAACGTTCTGAAGCGTTCTGTTTATCCGGCTTTGTCTACGGCATTGCGCGACGCGCGGAGAGGTACGGAGGCGTGGATGGTGGTGCCACGCATCGGTTGCGATTCGATCGCAAAAGTTCCGTCCATCAGTTTCAGCCTCTCTTTCATACTGATGAGGCCAAGACCCCGGCTGTGCTTTGCTGCTTCCTCGTTAAAACCGACGCCTGAATCACGAACTGTGAGGTGGATCTCTTTCGAGGTTCCCCACAGTCTCGCTTCAAAATGTCGTACATGACTATGCTTTGCCGCGTTGTGAAGTCCTTCCTGCAAAACTCGGAAGAGACAAAGGGAAACATCCGGCGGCAAAGTGCCAGGCAGATTATGGGCTTTAAAGTCGACTTCTGCTCTCTGCTGCTCGCCGAATTCCTTACAGAATCCTCCCATGGCCGCTGCTATGCCCAGATACTCGAGTTTTGACGAGTGCAACTCATGCGAAAGGGACTGAACATCGGAAGCGATTTCCGAAGTTTGTTTGTGCAATCCACCCATTTGGTCACGCACTTCAGCCGGCAAATCGGGAGGACCTTGTTGGAAGCGTTCCAACTCGATAGCCAACATCGCCAGGCGTTGACCGATGTCGTCGTGAAGCTCCCTGCCGATCCGGGTGCGCTCCTCCTCCTGGGCATCGATCAATTTGCGGCTCACGCTCGCGAGCGCCGCTTCCGTCAGTTTGCGCTCAGTAACATCGACAAATGCGACCAGCGCCCCCACCACCTGCGTCCCTCTACGTTGAGGAAATACAAAATATTCCGCGGGAAAACTTGTTCCATTCGCCCTCCAAAGCACTTCGTCATTCACGTGGACTCCTTCTCCAGTTCGAGTGACCACGTGGATTCGGCAGTCCTGTTCGGGGTAAGGCTGCCCGTCGGATCGAGTGTGATGCATCACGTGGTGCATCGTCTTACCGAGCAGTTCGTTCGCATTTTTATACCCTAGCGCGCGGACGCAGGCCTGGTTGCAGAACGTACAGCGGCCTTCGAGGTCCAGTCCGTAAATCGCCTCGGTGGTCGAATCGAGAAACAGACGAAGCTTGTCTTCGCTCTCCCGAAGTGCCTCTTCGGCTAGATTGCGCTCGGTGAGGTCGCGCGCGACGGTGACTAAGTATTCCCGGTCGAGGTGGACAGATTTGACATTGATTTCGACCGGGAACGTCGACCCATCTTTGCGCTGGTGCATACTCTGCGTGATTACGAATCCAGATTTTTGCAACTCTTCAAGAATCTTCGGTCGCGAACCCGCCGCAACAGGATCAATATCAAAAACCGTCAGAGCCAGGAATTCTTCTCGGCTGTAGCCCAACGACGAGTAAGCTTTCTCATTCGCATCGAGAAAGCGAAAAGTCTCCGGATCAACTACCTCAATGGCATCATTCGATTGGTCAATCAGCGTTCGGAATAGATGCAGCGATTCTTCAACCCGCTTACGGTCGGTGATGTCCAAAGCCATGCCCAGCATGCGTTCAGGATTGCCATGCGTTGAGTAGTAGAATTTGCCTTTCGCGGCGACCCACCGCACCGCGCCGTCGGACCGGACTACGCGAAATTCAGTGACGTATTCTTTACGATTTTGCCTGGCATCGGCGACTGCTTTTCCCACCGACTGCCGGTCATCCGGGTGTACGTAACGATAGAAATCCTCCGGCCGTCCGGTGAAAGCATCGGAGGCAATTCCAAACATGGTTTGCAAATCACCGAACCAGTAGAGCCGACCGGTCTTCAGATCCCATTCCCATCCCACGGACTTGCTTGCCTCCACGGCCAGTCGAAACTGCTCGTTCGCCAGACCGAGGCGTGACGCCAGTTCGCTCTTGGCAAGGTACTCCTCGATGTAGGCGAGACAAGCCATGCAGACAATGGCCGTGACTGCGGCGAGCAGGCGGAACCGGCGCACGCCAGGCGTCGCTTCATCTTTACGGAACAGTTCCCACACGACCGGGACAGAGATCATTACGACTACAAGCATCGCCCAAGCCGACGCCAGTGAGCCTTTACCGCTGTCAGATCGCGTCGTACTCGCTTCAACCGCGGGCGACTGCCGTGCACGTAACGGTATCCACACGAACCAGCAAGCGGAAGCGGTCAGCCCCAAACCATAGAGCTTTGCGTTGATGTAACCTCCTGAGTCGATCGCCGTGTTGGCGATGACGGAACTCAGGGCGTACAACGCAGATGCGCCGAGAAGGTGAAGATAGACCGCTCTCCAAGGGGTCTTGACGCGCAGGCTCAGCAGACCCAGAGCCAAAACCAGTATCCAATTCTCTATCAGGTAGAGGGTGTCAAATCGCAGAGCGTAGATGGTCGTGTTCGAGAGCAAATACTGGTAGGGGAAAACGGTGTAGACGTAAAGAAAACTCCAGAAAAAGAATAAGAGGAATGAATTGAGGATCGACCGCGATAGCTTCCTGTCATCTGGATTCCTGTGCGGAAGAGTTGCCACCGCCGCCATGACCGGCACGATGTGCAGAAACAACACAGGATCCGCAATCGAATTATCGGGCACGTCGATGTGCAGGCCGAGGGTGTAGTAAAGAAAAAGCCATTGGTCGAGTGCCCAGAGGCCACATGCCAATCCGAGAAACGCCCAGAAGAGACGATCCCCAAGAGTCTTCTGTATTGCATTACGTGTAGCGAAGGCGGTGGCCAGGAGCAGGACCAGAAAATAAACGATTGGCCGGGACGAAGCCAACCATGAATCCGTCTTCACGATGAGCAAGGAGGCTCGCAACAATACGATTCCGATTAGTATCGCTGGCCACGAGGCGAATCTGGAGGGGGGATATCTCATGATTCCACATCTCTGGCGTACACCGCTAATACCTACTGAGACGAGACCCCCGGACCCGCCGGGGGCGACCACCAGGCTATAAGTGCGTTACAGGACTTATACGCGCCTTCTCGTAGATGGGCAACCGGACCGCTCTTGGTGTGCCCTCGCTCAAGAGCCAGTCTTATTCTATAACTCGTTGTTTCCAAAATGAACCTTGGGCGTCTCATTGGCAGGAACATGAAGAACGGCTTAATATGTTCCGCAAACGGGATCCATTGGGTACGAGGGGTTCACGATGACGAATGCAAGCCCAACGCAAAATCTGGGGAACCAACTGCCAGCGGCAAATGGCCTGGCGATAGTCCGCGTCACGATCGGCGCGATGCTGGTGTGGGTCTTTTTCGAAAATCTGGGGAAGGGACTCTACACTGCAGCAGGCTACTCCGGCCTGATCAACTACTACATCAAGAACAGTCATTCGCCGGCGGCATGGAAAGCAGTGATGGGTCTGGCGGCGACCCACGCCGCGCTGGCGGCTCCTATGCAGGCGCTGACTGAGATCTCTCTCGGGATACTGCTTGTTATTGGCCTGCTGACTCGCCCAGTTGCCTTCGTAGCGTTTCTCTACCTGGGCAGCCTCTGGGTGTCTGAGTGGGGCACTTCGTGGATTTGGGAGCTGCTGGTTCCGGTGCTCGCTTCGCTTGCACTCGTGGTGGGGCGTGCCGGCCGAACGTGGGGCGTCGACGCATGGCTGGCGCGGCGCTGGCCGTCGCCCCCATGGTGGTGAGTTGAGCCAACAGCAAGTGCGAGTATCGATCGTTATTCCTACACACAACGAAGCGCGGTCGATCGGCCGCGTCTTAGCTGATCTTCCGGCCGATATGGTGACTGAGATTCTAGTTGTCGATAGCAATTCAACCGATGGGACTCCTGACATCGCGTCAAAGATGGGAGCCCGCGTCCTCCATGAACCTCGCCGCGGATACGGTCGCGCCTGTTTGACCGGACTGGCAAATGCGAATTCCCCTGACATAGTCGTCTTCCTCGATGGTGACTACAGCGATCGGCCGGCTGAGCTGCCGCTTCTCTTAGCTCCGATCATTGATGGCCGTGCCGACATCACGCTGGGCTCGCGTCTGGGAAAGCAGAACACCCCCGGGGCGATGCCGTGGCACGCCGCGTTTGGCAACCACCTGGCGGCCTTCCTGATCAGGCTTCTCTATGGTCTGAAGATAAGCGACCTTGGACCGTTTCGTGCCGGACGAGCAGACACCCTTCGCCGGCTTGAGCTGCAAGAGACCACCTATGGATGGGCGGTTGAAATTATCCTGAAAGGTGCGCTTTCGGGATTCCGCATCGTTGAGGTGCCGGTGAGCTATTATCCGCGCATCGGGAAGTCGAAAATCAGCGGCACGTTGAGAGGCACGGTCGGAGCGGGGTGGTTCATTCTCAGTTTGATCGTGCGCTATTATTTCCGGCGCGGAAGAGCCGTACCGCCGCGGCAAGCGTGAGACCCAGCATTCCGATCCCCTATGGAATCCTCTGTTCAGACAACCGTGCATTCGCCCAACGGGGACCGCGCGTTGGTGATTATGGCAAAAGCACCCAGGCCGGGCACGGTCAAGACGCGTTTAGCCAAAAGCCTTCCCGTCGAAGCGGTCACCGAACTCTATCGCTGCCTTTTGGACGACACTCTCGCGCTGGCGCGGTCATTGGGCGATGTGGAAATTGCCATCATGTGCCCAGACTCGGACGTAAACGAGTTGGCGCGGTCGGCTGGTAACGAAGTGCGTGTCGTGGCACAGAAGGGGCAAGGCCTTGCGGCCGGACTCACCTCGGTGTTTGCACACTTCGCAGCGCTCGGCCAACGCGTCGTTGCATTCAATAGCGATAGCCCGCATCTGCCGGTTTCGGTTCTTCTTGGTGCGTTCGATGCGCTGAACCTGCACGACGTCGTCGTAGGACCGACCCATGATGGCGGCTATTATCTCGTCGGGGCCAAAGCCACTCACCCAACGCTTTTCGATGGAGACAGCATGGGAACGAAGAGCGCGCTCGACGCTCTGCTGGCCCGCGCCCAGAAACTGCGGCTCTCCGTTGGCTTCACTGATCCCTTCTACGACATCGACGTGGTCGAGGACCTAACTCGTCTTGCTGCGGAACTAGAGTCTGCTCCGGCCCGGGCGCCACGAACGGCCGGCTGGCTGAAACAATGGGGACCGGCGGTGGCACAGTTGCGGACGGGCACAGGAACCCTGTGAAACTCACTCCATCCAACCGGCTCTACGGGATCGGCGCTGTCATGCTTGTAGCGCTGACGATCTGCTCACGCCGACTCAGCAACATGGGCGCCCCGTCGTTCATGATTCCGCTGGGGATTGCTGGCGTCGCGTACCTCTTCGCCGTCCGTGAGTTCTTCGCCACCCCGCGATTTCCGCGTCGCGTCATCGTCACCGGGCTCGTGTTGGCTGCTCTTTGGCATATTGCATTCCTGATAGTGCCGCCCGGCGCGGATGATGACATTCATCGATATCTTTGGGATGGCCGCATGCAGCGGCTCGGCTACAACCCTTATATTGTCGTTCCTAGCGACCCTGCCCTTGCCGGATTGCACACGCCCGAGACCCGCACGCTGAACAATCCGTATCTGCCGAGTCCCTATCCAGCGGGTGCTGAATTGTTCTTCCGCGCCGTAACCGCGATTCATGAATCTATCTCGGCGCTGAAAGTAGCGTTTGTACTTTGCGATTTGGTCATCGTTTTCATATTGCTCGACATTCTAAAAAGTAGTGGGCAAGGAGCGCATTGGGTCTTGGCTTATGCGTGGAATCCACTATTGGCGATAGAAGTGGCAGGCAGCGGTCACATCGATATTGTCGGCGTACTGCTGCTGTTGACATCTGTCGCGGCGCTTGCAAGGCGATGGCGTACGCTTGCAGCTCTAGCATTCGGGTTGGCGATTGCCGTGAAATTGCTGCCGATCGTACTACTGCCGCTCTATTGGAAGCGTGTTCGGGTGCGGGACGCCGCGCTGGCCGCAGCCGTGGTCGTACTCTTATACGTTCCCTTTCTCAACCACGGACGGATTCCGCTCGGCTCGCTCGGCACTTATCTTCACAGTTTCCGCTTCAACGATCCGGTGTTCGCAACACTGGAGCGAGTGGCTTCTCCGCAGCTTGCCGCTGGCCTGGCTGTCCTCGTCGGTGTTCTTACTGCAATCTGGCAGAGGCGGAAGCGACCGGAATTGTCTGCGGGCGCATTAGCATGGCCCATGACAGCATCGCTTTTATGTGCACCGGTGGTATATCCGTGGTACCTTCTCTGGCTGCTGCCGTTTATGTGGTCGGCCTCGACGATGCCGATCATCATCTGGACCGTCAGCATCATCCCAACCTACTACGTTTGGCATTTACGAATGCTCGGCCGTCCGTGGTTAGTTCCGGGGTGGATGATGCTGCTGGAATACGGAGCGGTAGCAACGGCCGCTGCAATGATTCGGGTGCGCCGGTTCGAACGATCGGCCGTAAACCAACGCTCCGTGAACTAGGATGTATCCCAAAGCATTCGTCCGTCATCCAACCCAAGATCCGTTAAATCACCGAGGAGCGAGGATATGACAAAAACAAGCCGTATCAATCTTCTGGCTGTCGGGCTCCTGATCGTTGCTGCAAGCTCGTGGGCGCAGACTCGCCCGCCAATCATCGAACAGATTGCCAAGACGTACGGCATTGATTCGTTCGGGCAAATTGATTCGATCCGCTACACGTGGAACGGGGAAATCACAGGGCTCTTCAAAGCTGCCCACAAGTGGGAGTGGGAGCCCAAGACCGGCAAGGTTTCTTTTGAAGGAACGGATAAAGATGGCAAGCCGGTCAAGGTTACCTACATGCGCTCTGAGCTCAGCAGCCAACCTGACGACGTGAAGAACCAAGTCGAGCCGTCTTTCGTCAACGATAACTATTGGCTGCTGTTCCCGTTTCATGCTTACTGGGACACCAGCGCCACTGTCACCGACCAAGGTATGCAGAAACTCCCGGCTGGCGCCGGTTCGGCCCAATTGGTCTCGGTGAAGTATCCCGCGGAAGCTGGCGGTTACACGCCCGGCGACACCTGGGACCTCTACGTCGGCAAAGACCACCGCGTTGAATACCTTGTCTTCCGTCACGGTGGGACCAAGAAGCCGAGCCTCGTCAAGGCAACATGGACAGGCTACAAAATGGCAGGCCCACTTCTGGTCTCAACCGAGCACCGCGGTACCGCCGATGGCAAGGCCCTGCACATCTTTATGACCGACGTGGCGGTCAAGCTGGCGGGATCCGATGCCTGGGTGGCTGCGAAATAAACGATCAGCGGAAACAACTCTTCATATCACGACACCGCTTTCGCGGTGTCGTGACATTTACTGCATTGTCGCCATTCATAAACTAAAAAATCATCCGTGCGCCGGCTGGGAGAATCTATAACAGGCGTCGACTTCTTCCTAGAGGTGCTCGCATGCGACTCAAGCCATTCCTGCTCGATGTCTGGCTCGACCAATTCGAACACAACATAGAATTCAACCTCGCAGCGAGCACCGGACCGACCTGGACCGTGAATGACATCCTCGCCCTCGCCGACGACGAGACGCGCCACCGCTTTCTGAACCACAAGCTGGTCTACAGCCGCCCCGCCGGCGCCGACAGTTTGCGCGAAGCCATCGCTGAGATGCAGAGTGTCCCGGTGGAGGCGGTTCAAATCGTGACCGGCGCCTCCGAGGCACTGGTGGCGCTGATGTGGCTGGCCGCCGAGCCCGGCGCGAACGTCATTATCCCGCTGCCTGGATTCACTACTTTCTCGGCGCTTCCGGAATCTCTTGGCCTGGAGACCCGCTTCTATCGCGTGCGCCGTGAGAACGGATTCCGCATCGATCCCGACGAGATCAAGCGGCTCACCGACTCGAAGACTAAGCTCATCTTGGTCAACAGCCCGCACAATCCGACGGGCGCGACTATCAGCGACGATGAAATGGAAGCCCTGCACGACTTCGCCGCAGAGCGCGGAATCCAGCTGGTGAGCGATGAGGTCTACCATCCCATCTACCACGGAAGGCCAACGAAATCGGCGGCGCGACTGCCGCACGCCACTGTCATCGCAGACCTGTCAAAGGCATTTTCGATTGCCGGCGTGCGCACGGGATGGATGATCGAGCACGACGCCCGGCGTCGCCGGCAATACTGGACTGCGCGCGCCTACTTCTCGATCTCGAACACCACCGACCGGAGAAATTCTTTCGGAAATCGCCATCCGGAAACGTGACGCCGTGCTCGGCAAGACGCAGGAGACTGCCACAAGAAACCTCAAGCTTCTCGATCGCTTCATGGCGGACCATCGCGACGTGCTCGGCTGGATTCCGCCGCAAGGCGGCATGACCGCGTTCCCCTGGTTGGTGAGTGGAGAGAACGAACGCCCGTTCTGCCAGGCCGCCACCGAACACGGAATCCTGCTGGCTCCCGGAGATTGCTTCGACACTCCCTCGCATTTCCGTCTGGGCTTTGCCGCCGCCGGAGACAATTTCTCCAAGGCGCTCGACCGCTTCGGAACATTCGTAAAAAGCTGGTCGGCGAAGATGGTTACCGCATGACGGAAGCTGTTGCGACGTGAACAACAATACTTAAGTGTCGCCTTTCTAGACGATCCCTGGCGATCACGACGGTAGTGCAAGAGCTGCTCATCTTAGGTAGGTCGCGAGTGGCGGCCATGCGGACCCGCAGGCTGCGGCGTTCTCCGCGAATGATCGGACAATAGTAGTCAGGCTGCATGCAGCGCGCCCTGAACTCGCCGACGTCCCGCACATCCGCCATGGCACGACTTCACGAAACTCGCAAGGCTGGCACGCGGCGGGAAGGGTGCGGGCTTGCTCGAAGGGCGCGGAGTCCAGAATGTCGAGCCCCATCGAGATCAAATCCGAAAGTGGCTCACCCGCTCCTGGCCAATAAACGCAGGGTTGTGTAGTTGCGCGCGGCGTAACTCTCACAGTGCTTACGCCACATCCACCTCGGAGCGGCGGGAGGCCCGCCATCGCGCGAACTAGCGGTTCACCGATGGCGATCACATCCGTTTCCGCAAAGAGACGCTCGAACCCCTCCCAATATTCTTCGTACGACAACGCATAGATATCGGATCGCACCGACTGGTACACATTTATCCGCAGAGGAGCGTCAAACCGTTTGGCGACTCGAGCGACCTCCGCGAGACGCAGGTAGTTCGCCTTCATCATCACGGCAATCACGGTTACCGGCACGCCTAGCTTTACACAACGCTCCGCTTGTTGGTGGATCAGTCCCCAATTGCCGTCTCCGCGCTGAGCATCCTGTTCCAATTGCGTTGGGTAATCGAGAGAAAACTCGATATCGTGGAAGGCGCGCAACTCTTCGTCTTCCAATACAGCAACACTATGGCCATTCGAAGTAATCGTAAGCTTGATGGGTTTCTCACGCAGGTACGCCAGAATCGCTTTGAACTCCGGATGCATGCCGTTCTCACCCGTGCCCAGATTCACCGAACGGATCGGCACTCGTTCGACGACGGACTTCACTTGATCGAGAGAAAGGCGATCAGTGCGGGTTGGGTCGCGGTAGCAGAAAGAGCAGGAGAGGTTACATTCGTTGGTGAGCCCGAGCCCGAGCGAAATAACGGCGTCAGGTGCCTTCACGCCGTTCACGCGCGATCCTTCCTCACGGGATCAGGTCGACGTGCCAAGCAGTGTGTGTAACGCGCGACCGCAGCAAACTCTAAACGGCTCCCCAACTTGCGCTCCAGTTCCAGAATCCGATCGTACTCAGCGCTGCGAGAAACCGATGGCGGCAAATAATCCGTCACGACGCGCACGCCCCGCTCGGCAATCACTTGCAACTGCTCCGCTTTCAGCATGTCTCGCAGGCTATCGGATCGAAACAATCGCGCCCTGCCTCCGTAAAGAGATTCTTGTCCCCACTCCGCCGTAAGACCATTTTCCGCCGCACCCAAGTCGCCCGCCTGGATCGCGGCCTTGAGTACCTCGCCTGCCTGGTTTCGCACGAGGGCCGACAGTATCGCAGAAGCATCTCGCAACGCGCGTGCCGCACCGCGCAACACAGAGCCGGGGTCGTCCACATATTCCAGCACGTTGTGGCAAACAATGACGTCGAACGATCCAGCAGGAAACAAGGTCGCCAGCCCTGCAGCGTCACCCTGTATGAGTGCAATCTTCTCTGTGACTTTGGCTTCCTGCGCCGCGCGTTTCGCGATCTCCAGCATCTCTTCCGACGAATCCAGCAGCGTGACGTGAAGGCCAAGTCGAGCCAGGCGAACTGCTGTCGCACCCGTTCCGCACCCGAGATCGAGTGCGCACGATTCTCCGCCCGGTCGCGTTGGAAGAAAATCCCGCAGGTTGGCAAAAGCCAAATCCGACCGCAACCGTCCCTCGGGTGTCTCGAGATAAGCGGCGTATTGATTCGCGCCGCTGTGGAAGCGTTCAGCGTTGGCAGTCATCTTCATTCAAGTCGTTCTGGTCAAATTATATTCGAGCGGCATCTGGTTTTTTGCGTCATGCACCGCTGAACCCAACCTAGACACCCGGCATGACTTGCCTTCACATTCTCCAGGGGACAAGCCAGACTCCTTAGCTGTTTGCGCTCGGCAGTTGGAGTCGATCGCCCGCCAAAAGCCCCAGACAGTAGGCACGGCGAGCGCAGCCCAGACTGTGACGATTACGAACAATCTCAGCACATCGATTAGCCCGGCCTTTGCCGAGAATGGAGATTTCGCGGCGTCGGCCGGCGGCGCCACGCCATGCGGATCAACCTTGCTCGCTCACGCGCAGTGTACGTTTACAGTTACATTTACTCCCAGCGCTGTGGACACGCGCGGTAGTGCGATGACTGGTTCAGATTCCTCAAACCCCGCCGTTCAAACCATAGCGGTAACCGGAACTGGCCAATGAAAGAGGGCTGTACCGCAAACCCAGGAAGAGGACGTGGAGAATTGCACAGGCATCCCTGAGGACCTGCTTCTCATCTATCGGTTCGCGAATCGAAAGGAGCAGCATGGGAGGCCACGAATCGGAAGAAGTCCTGACACTTTTAAAAGAGCTATCGATCTTGAAGCAACTCGACACCGAATATGAGGCTGCACCCAAAACGGAAACAGAACGTGAGAACCACCGGCTTCGCGAGCAAAGACAAAAAGAAATAGCGAAACAGATCAAAGCGCTGGCGGAACAGAAGAAGAATGACGCCGAAACCAATCAAGTCGTGTGATTGTGTGGCGTAGAACGGGGGATTCTCCTCACGTCCGGTAAACAGAGGCCAATTCGACTGTTTTTCAATGAGTTCCAGTCGGGCGGTGTGGTTTTGCCATCAAAACTGGAAAACTCAATCAACCTCGCAGACGATCTGCAAGTTGGATTCTTCCAGCAGCGTGGAAGAGACGAAACTTCGCCAAGGTTGGCCCCCCTCTCACTTCCGATTCGTAAGTCCTCCCGCGACGTCACACACAAAAAGCAAAACGTTATGAAGCGCTCCCAGATAATACAACTGGCGAAAAGAGAGAATAGTCTGACAATTTGAAACTGCGGGTAGTGATCGTAAGATCTTCCAGTGGGGCAAAAAGCACAATTGTTCCGAGACCCCGCGATCTCTCCTAAGCAGGTATCTTCGCGTTCGAATGAGGAGGCCTAACTGGCGCCGCCGCTTCGATTTCGGTGCCTAGTCCCGGGGCCGACGAGATCTTGATGTTTCCGTCCACAAGTCGGAGGCGCTCGCGCATACTAACCAGACCGAGCCCATCGGAGATCTGCGCCGGATCGAAGCCTTTTCCGCGATCTTTGACTCGGAGTCTGATTTCATCGACCTCCGCAAGCAAAGACACCTCAACCTGACTTGCTCCGCTGTGCCGGGCCACATTGTAGAGCGCCTCCTGCAACACGCGGAACATGACTAGAGGGACTGGCTCGGGAAGTGGGGCCATAGAGCCCTTTTGCGTGAATTGCACTTTGATTCCTCGTTGTTGCGAAAACTCGCGGCAAAAGCCCTCCAACGCGCGAGGCAGGCCGAGGATCAACTTGGGACTGTGCAATTGATGAGAAATCAGCCGGATGCTCTCTGAGGTCTGCTCTATTTCCTTCTGGATATCGGATATTTGTTCCACCGCGGCGATCCCTGTGGGGAGGATCCCGCGCAAGTTATACAGTTTATTGCTGAGCAGGGCGATTCGTTGGGAAATATCGTCGTGCAGATCGCGGGCGATGCGACTGCGTTCCTCTTCTTGTGCTGTGATCAGTTTGCCCGCTAAGTCATGAATGACGTCATTGCTCTGGCGCAGCAACTCTTCCTGCGCCAGCCGCAGATCTGTAATGTCTTGAAAGGTAACGACGCTCGCAACTATGACTCCCGTTTCGTCCCGGACGGGCGCTGCGTTCGTAAGCAACACCCGAAATGTACCATCCGGGCGCAGGTATCTTAGTTCTTCGCCCATCACGACTTCCCCGTGCAGGATCGAGCGGGCAAGAGGTTGTTCTTGAGTGCTGTATGCCCGCCCGTCCAGCCGGAAAATCTGATATTGAGAATATTCTTCAATAGTGCGGAGCTCCCCAACAGACCGTTGCAATATCTGCTTTGCCTGATTGTTGGCGAGCACTACTTCGCCGGACGGGGCTTTGGCGATGACGACTCCTGCAGCCATCTGGTTTAGCACTGTTTCCAGCAGCGCACGTTGTGAATCCGCTTCAGCTCTCAACTTCCGCTCACGCTCTGCCGCTTCACGCAGCCGCCGCTCGGCCAAAACTCTTTGGGTCGTTTCCTGCGTTACCAGCAGCACACCACCTATATTCCCATCGTCGTCCGGAATGGGGCTATACGACCACGTGAAAAATGCTTCTTCCACCAATCCATAACGATCGATCATCAGTGGTCGATCGACCGACCAAGTCGCCTCGCCACTTTTGAGGACCTTGTGCAACATCGGTCCAACCGTCTCCCACATGTCCACGAGAACTTCGCGTGCAGGTTTCCCTAGTGCATAGGGATGCATGGAGCCGATTACTTCGCGCTCCGCGTCGTTGTAAAGGAAAATCAGTTCCGGCCCCCAGTAGATCGCGAGCTGAAAACGCGAGCGCAGGCAGATGTCCAGAGCCGTCTTCAGACTTTGCGGCCACTGCGCTGAAGGGCCAAGAGGAGATGGTGACCAGTCCAATGACTCGATCAGCCGGGCCATCTCGCCGAAAACAATCGGGTGCACTCCATCGCTGTCAACAAATGAAGAATCAGCCTGATTTTGCTGCACCTGCTCCGCCGGTGGGTTTCTCTGACAAGCCGAACTGAGAAATTTGGGTGTGAAGTCATCAGAGTGTGAAGTCATCGGCTTTCTCTCAAAATATTAGCTTCAGCGCGAACTGGATCTGCCGCGCACTAGTCACGGTACTGAAAATACGGCCAGCGTTGCCTGCTAGGATACCGCATCCAAGGGAGTTAGTTGCTGGATTGCAACCACTTGCCCTTCCGACGAAGATTGCGTCCCCGTTACCGCCCGTACCGTTAGGACCCTGAGTGTTGTCGGGAACATCGAAGTTGGGGTGGTTGAAGATGTTAAAGAATTCTGAGCGAAATTCCAGGCTCACGCGTTCACTTAATTGCGTGTGCTTGATCAGGGACAAGTCTAACTCCTTCAGAGATGGACCGCAGAGGCTATTCCTGCCCGCATCGCCAAAGATATTTCCGGCGGCATCCGGCGTGTTAGGCAAGGTAAAGATAGTCGGATCGAACCACTGGTTGACCTTGCCGGTCACAGCATTGCAGGGATTTACTCCAGATTTGATATTCGGGCGATCTGCCGGGAACGAAGAGGATGTTAGTGAGTTATTGAAACCGAGAACGGGGGTAAAAGGGACGCCTGACAGCAGTTGACCAATTATGCCCACGCGCCATCCCCCTACTAACTTCCCGGTGGCGCCCCGCTCACCGTGACCCCAGCGCTGTCCAGGTCCGAACGGTAAGTCATAAAGCAAGTTGCCGATGAAAACATTGCGTCGGTCAAAAGCTGAATTGCCGCGATCGGCGTTCAGATCGAAAAAATTCTGCGATACCCCAGGCTCTGAGACCCAGTCGCTGGGGAAAGCCCCGCTCGCAGTATCGATCGAGTGGGAGTACGTGTAGGACCCCTGGAATGACAGTCCTTTGACGAACCGCCTTTGTAAGCTGATTTGTAATGAATTGTAGTTCGAAGTCGCATCGGTGACTATTTGAGGGGTTGAGCCGAAGTTGGGATTTAAGTTGTGTCCCAGTGTTGGTTCAAAGGGATTGGCTTCGCCAGCTCGCGGCAGGTGCAAGCCATGCGAACCGACGTAGGCAATCTGGAGCACCATCTCACGTCCCAGTTGCCGCTGAAGGTTGAGGTTCCACTGCTCGTAATACGGAAACTGCGGATTGAAGGTGATCCCAAAAACCCCGACCGGCGAGGTTGATCCTCCCAGAGCCGGGATGCTAGATGGCGGTGCAAGAAAATTAGGAGATTCCGAAATCAGTGCCCCAAAAAATGGCCGGTAAAAGCGTACGTCGAAATATAGGTTCGACCAAATCTGGTCGCGCATGATCCCGAACCCTCCGCGAACAACTGTCTTCGCATCAGGAAACGGGCTCCACGCGAATCCGATACGTGGCGACCACAGGTCCAAGGGAACACCCGACCAGAGAGGACCGACCGTTGGGGCTTTGTCCGTGAATACGTCGTGGAAGTTCGAGATGCGCCCTTCCGCTTCCGTGGGAATACTTGAATACTCCCAACGGAGTCCCAGATTCAAAGTCAGATGGGGAGTGATACGCCAGTCGTCCTGCGCATAAAGTCCTAAATAAGTCTGACGAAAGCCACGATCAGAATCGCTCAGCGCAGGATCGGTTCCAATGTAGAAGGCTGGGATTCCACGGAGGAACGACTCGAAAGTTGGGTTGCTGGTAGTGCTCGCAGCTGAGCCCGTAAACGAATACTCCCCATTAGTGCCAAAGTCGAAAGGACCGTTGATTTGAATCCGTTTTGCGTCAACCCCAAACTTCAGGCTATGGCGTTCATGTTCCCAGCTCAGATTGTCGATACCCTCGAAGGTATTTGAAGTGGAACCGAGGGGATAGACAAGGTTGTTGCCGAGTGCGGGCAATCCTCCAATCGAAATCACTCCCAGTGCCCGACCTGGAACCAGAGAGATTGAGAGAGGATATGTATTATCGACTTCGGCGAGATAGCGAGTGCGATTGAAGTTGAACTTGGCTTCGTTGAGCAGGTAGTTTGTGATCGCCCTCTGCCAACTAAGCATGAAATATTGATTGCGGATGGGTCGTTTGCCAGGAAAACCAGGAATCGCTGTGCTTTGAAAAGGAAAAATGCCTACGCCGTCATCGAATACATATCGGCCAAAGATCTGGTCCTTGTTTCCTATGGTTTGATCGATCCGCAATACGGCGTAGTCCTCCCGTGCAGACTGCACTTCAGAACCGGTAAAGAGCGCCAATCCGCTGGGGACGCCAGCGTTAGTGAGCTCGGGCCCGTTTGGGCGCGGATATAGACCAATGAAGAGCGCGCTGGTCGGATTGACCCCTACGTTAACCAAGCCGCTGCCGTTGACCGTAGGAAGTAATCCTTGGCGGGCGTTATCGTCGGGTACGGAAATGTTGGTCGTGATACCTTTTCGTTCGCGCAGCCCTTCGTAGTTGATAAAGAAGAACGTGTGATCCTTGACGATCGGTCCTCCAAGCGTGACGCCGAACTGGTTGCGTTCGTAAGCGGGCTTGCTGAGCGTATCGAAGTAATTAGCAGCGTCTAGCGCAGCATTTCGGAAGAACTCGAAGACCGAACCGTGCAGGCTGTTCGTTCCCGACTTGGTCACAAATTGGACATTAGCGCCACCATTGCGACCGTATTCTGCACTGTAGGTGTTCAGGACCACGCGGAACTCGCGAACCGCCTCCACTCCCAACTGTGCCCCGGCGGGCCCACCTGGGGGGACATTGTAGCCCGGATCGTTGATGTCGCCGCCATCGAGCGTGACGTTGTTCATTGTGGGCCGCGCGCCCTGTGCCGAAGCCTTGGACATGTTGCCTTCGCTCCAGAGACTTGATCCGCCATTGGTCGAAGGCACAACGCCGGTCTGCAACTCTGTCAATTGGAACAAGTCACGACCGTTTAACGGAAGCTCGCTTAAGCCGGTCGCGGTGACCACGCTGCTCATCTGGGCCGTCGTAGTTTCAACTAGTGGCGTCTCTCCCACGATCGTGAATTCTTCGTTGGTAGAGCCAACTTCGAGGGTCGCGTCCAATACCGCTGCCTGGTTCACCAGGAGCGTAATGTCGGTCAATTTTTTGACCTTGAAACCTGCGTGTTCGATCCTTAATTGGTAGCTGCCTGCAGATAAACCGTCGACATGATAGCTACCATCACCATCAGTCACGGTTGATCTCGCCACACCAGTTTCCAGATTGGTCGCGGTGACGTCGGCGCCGACTATAACGGCACCGCTTGGATCTTTCACTGTTCCCTGGATTTCGGAAGAAACACTCTGTCCGGCGCTGGGCAGCGCCACCAGGCTCAGCAGAACATAGAGGAGAACAAAGACAGGGGACGCGTCATAACAAGCCCTGAATCATCAACCTGTTATTTCCCGTGGATCGAAGATCCAAGTGACCGAGTGAGAGAGATTACACCCCGACTAGCCGGACTCCAACGATAGGGTTGACCGTAGAAGTGCCCACGATCCCAAAGCGTACTCTAAAAACTACGAATTCGCACATCGGAAGGGCATTTTCTACCCTCCTTTTCTTTTTCCCGCCCGCGATTCCCGGTGCTCTGTATTCTTTGTTCTTCGAGAAATCTAAGTTATACGGATCCGTCAGTGTATTGCTTACAGGCTTTGTTCTTTTGTTGCAACCTCTTGTCTGGCCCTGGCTGCGGATATACGTGCCTATAGGCTGCGCCTTCACGATCTTCTGTGTTCTTGTTTTGGTTTTGAAACGCGCATTAAACTCCATGATGTTGACTGCGACCGTCAGGTTTTCCGCGACTCTTTGCCATCGCGGAATTGCCGGCAGTGGGAGATCAGAGCCTTTCGTGTCAGGATCAGGTATTCGTCACTCTCGGCTGCACCCTTCAGGGGCAACCTCACTTTTAAGAAGGAATCCCGACTGCAGCAAACGACTTTGCTGACAAGTTCGGAAAAGCGCGGGTCGGAACGTAGCGGGTCAAATTGGAAGTAAGTATTGAGACCAATCAGCAGCCAATCGTGTTCCTGGTAAGCAACATCGAGCCAATGCAAAGCCTGCTCTTTGTCTCCCAGGTCGGCGTAGAAGCGGGCTATGGATACTGCTGAGGAGTAGCCAGTCTTACGTTGAGCCTGCCGGAATTCAATGGCTTTGGCCAGAGCGCCTCTCCAGCCAGCGGAGCGATATCCTTGTTCCATTGCGGCGCCGAATTCAGAGTCGATCGGATAGCCGGACAACTCGCCGCACGCCTTCCATTCTTCGACGACTTGGGGGTACATGCGTTTCCCCCAATAGGCGTAGGCCAGGCAATCGTGCGCAATAGCGTAAGTTGGGTTCGCGTTTGCCAGTTTGCTGCAAATCGAAATCGCGTCGTCGTACTGCCGCGCCCACACGTGGATACCTCCCGCCACCCGGGTGATGACGGGCGAAAGGGGATCCAGTTCATGGGCACGGTTGATCTCCGCAAGGGCCTCCTGTTCTCTGCCGCCTATCATGCCGATATCGTCTGCATACCATTGGCGCGCAGTGGCATCGTTGGGGTCGAGTTCGAAAGACTCCTTGAACTCTGCCTCTCCTCCGGCAAAATCCCAGTCGTACTGCATTTCATTGCTGCCCAGAACGGCATGGGGATGAGCCAGGGTCGGGTCCAACTCCAGGGCCTTGCGAGCCGCTCCATTCGACTTGGGAAAGTCTTCGTTCTGATTACCGCCATAGTCCGGTAGCACAGAATAAGCGTCGGCCAAACCTGAATATGCCAACGCGTAGCCCGGATCGTTCGCGATAGCCTGGTTGAAGTAGGAAATGGCGTTCTGAAGCTCACCATACGTCCGGTTGTTCCAAGCGTAACGCCCCTTCAAATACAGATCATAGGCCTCTGGATTTTGCGTACCTTGCCGGGTGACCTGCTGCTTTTCTGAGCTGCTGAGATGGGAACGCAACTTTCCCGCGATGTCGCCCGCAATCTGCTCCTGCAGCGAGATAATGTCCGCGCCCTTACCACTGTAGTGATGCTCCCAGATTTCCGTGTTGTCGCGAACATCGATAAGCTCGGCGTTTACTTCGATGCTATCCTCCCGCGACGTCACTCGGCCGCTCACCACCGCCGACATCCCCAGATCGTTGCCGGCCTTTTGTGCGTCCACGTCCTTGCCTTTGTGGCGGAAGACAGAGCTACGGGACCTCACTTTGAGCTGGGCTATATGCGTAAGGTTCTCGATCAACGATTCGGTGATGCCATCGCTAAGGTAGCCGTGGACGTCCAGGATACAAGCCAACCGAACCAGATGCAGGAGGGCGTGTACTTGATGACGGTCTCGCCGTAAATCGCCGACGTAATGATTGGCATCCCGCTCCCCTCACTGAGGAGTCTGAACAAGTAATCATGATCGCAGTTGGGATCGAAGAGATGGCTGGGGTCGGACCGAGTTCCTGACCCCAACGATTAGAAGCGAGCCAGGTTTGGAACGCGCACACCCATTACGAGAGCGAAATGCCGCTCTTCCCTGAGTGCATGCGGCAGTGTGTGCCCTTAGCGCTTGACACTGCCGACGTTGTTAGAGATGGCGGGTGGTCTTTTCATCCGCGCTCTCGCCGAATGAGTGGGATTCTTCACCACATCTTCCCCCAGTTGAGCCGCTTCAAGGTGATTTCTATTTTCTTTCCGTTTCTCGTCCCCGACATTTGCAGGTGCGGTCCGTTCGTCGAGTACGTCCCTTGGATCTCGTCGGTCAATCCGTCGAGGTTCAAGTTGGCCAGCCGAAAGCTGTGTTGCGAACGGTCGGCCTCAAAGATCCCTTCGCTTTCCACCCGCTCGGGTTGACGATCTTCCGCAAAGTAAGAGCAGGATTCGAGCACATCGCGGTATGCGCGCTTGTCGGACAACTGATTCGGGATCAATGGGCCTCTTTGCGGACACGGCACGATTTCGCTCCGCGAGTAGTAAACGTGCTGCCAGACGTCAAAGTAGATTCGGGCGCGCTGGCCTTCCTGGATGGCGTTCTTCCCATCGATGCGAAGCGCTTCGACGACCCATGCGCCCGCTCCGTTGACCTGCCGCGTCCCAGTGAAATCGCTGATGAGTCGAGCGTCGCGTTCATAGTCGTAATAATGGTTGAAGGAGAGAACGGTAAGAACTGCAAGGGGAATAATCGCCTCTGCCCAGCGAAAGACCGGGCGCAACCGGGTGGGCGCTTCAAATAACTTCGCGAGGGCTTCTCGCAGAGCTGGCCAATGATTCAGCACAAGGTAAATGTTGATGGCAATCAGCTGGCAGCTGATGATCTTGGTGTCGTGCCAGAGATCGAGCGCAAAGTTAATGAGCAGGACATTGAGCAGCACGGGAAACATCAGTACTGCTCCCATCCTTGCCGTTCGCCGAAAAAACAACATCATTGCGGGGACAAATTCCGCGACCCCCAGCAGACGCTGAAACCAGGGCGCGTATCCGAGATAGGCCCATGCCAGCATCCGTCCCGGCACTTGGTCGAGCGGTCGCGTGTAGGTGAACGGAGACACCTGGAACTGGACATTGACCAGTTTCACAATCGCGTAGTACAGCATGACAGTACCTAGCAAATAGCGGGCCGCGTGATAGAAGGTCCGATTGATGTCCCCAAGGGTCTTCATGGCCGCCTTTCCTGCGTGGTTCGCGGAGCCCCGATTGAATCCCACAACATTCGGGGCCTTTTTCAAGGGAATTCTATCCCGATGCGTGTGAGAGATGCGGGGAACTATGGCTTCTCATTCATGGCATAGACCGGCACGTTCGAGCAGCGATACGGGAGGCCCCCCTGAGGCGGGCGAGTGGGGTCGACAAGCGTAACCGAGATTTTTCGACAACTATCCTTCGCGAACCCGGGAGAGGCACGCACCCAACGCAGCCTTGGCGTCTTATAGCTTTCACTTTTCATTCGCATCCCCCTTCTCAATGACAAGCCGACTTGACATTCTCGGGTCCCGATCGTACCTTTGCATGGAAAGTTAGCTTTACATGGCACCGAACATCCTAAACCGAGTCAAGGAGCTTCGTGTCGCGCGCGCGTGGACGCAAGAGCAGCTCGCCGATGCAGTGGGCGTGTCGCGACAGAGCATCAACTCGATTGAGCGCGACCGTTACGTTCCCAGCTTGCCGCTGGCCCTGACCTTCGCCCAGGTGTTCGGCTGTTCGACTGACGACATCTTCACGTTGAACGGCGAAAAGCGGGAGGACAGAGAATGAAGATTCCTATCCACAAGGTGATCGACGAACGCTTCTGGAAGCACAGGGTGCTCGCCGGATGTATCGCTGGAATCGTGGGCGGCATCGAGGCCGACCTTCTTTTCACCTACCGCTATCTCGTCAATCACGTCTTTAGCTGGGATCTGTTGGCAGTCTTTTTCACGATCGCGGGAGTGGGGTTGGTGCTGATGGCATGGTATCGCTTCACCGACTGAAAGCAGTTCAGGTTCTGAAAACTGCAAGGCAGGGGAGTGTCTCGCTTGTTCTCGTGATTTGGGTAAGGAGCGATCTATGCATGAATTCTTGATGGCACATCTCGTTCACATCGTGGCATTCGCGACGCTGATCTCTCGTCTTGGAGATATAGGAACAACCTATTTGGTTTCCCCCACGCTGAGAGTGGAAGCCAACCCCATCGCGCGGCGACTTGGTTGGAAATTCATCTTCGCCACTTCGATCATAGCGTTAATACCGTACCGCTCAATTCATGGCGGAGTGCTGGTCCTTACGGCCTCCTTCCTGATCGCGGCGTCCAACGCATCGGAGGCAATGTTAGCCAGATTCATGGGCGAAGAAAACTATGCGGCGCTAAATCGAGAGGCCATACAGAAGATGCCCTTCTTGCTTGGTCTGTCACTTCTCTGTTTGCCCGCGATCTTTCTTGCAATGTTGGGGTTAATGATGCTGTTGTTGTTTCCGGAATCAAGCAATCGGTGGGGCTTCGACATGGCAGAGGGAACTATGGCGGCCGCGGCGGCGATATTGATTTTTTATCCAATTCGATTCTTTTCCGAACGCCGCCTGCTGAACCCATAGCCCAGAATCCAGCCGTCCCATGTCTCGGAGCGGCTTCTCCATTTGGATCACTCGGAAGCGAGAGCACGTTAACTGTCGCAATCAGGCCGTATGGCACTCATTGACCCTGTGCACTGCTCTTCGCGGCACCTTCCGACAGACTCCTCGGAAATGGTCCTCACTTTTTGATCTTAAGTACCTCAATTTGACGCGAGCATATTCATACCTTCTTCCAGTCGGTTAACGACAATAGTTCGTCCAGGATTTCCTGCAACCTTTGAAGCCGCCGCTCTTGATCCGCGGCCGCGAGGGGCATCCTTTTGGTGCCTTGCAGGTACAGGCGGTTGGCTTCACTGATTTCCGCTATTTCTTGTCGCAACTTTACGATGCGTTCTTTGACGGGCTTCTGCATGAGGATAGGCTGCCGGAGCGCGCTCGATATTGCAGCTTCGCATACTCGGGGTTGGTTTCCTTCAAGATGGGAATGTCAGGGTCAACCTATTTTCCTGCGATGGTCGAAAGCCCTCGCGCACAGTAACAAGAATCCCCGTAACTGTTTGGCGGCCAGCGGCCCCGCCAATAACTGCTAAGCTGCCCTTCCGTTACCGTTGGATGATGGGCTGCCAACCAAATCTTGCCGGAGCCGTTCCATTTCTGCAGCTGCTTCTTTCATCTGCTCGGCATATTCGTGCCCCTGCCGCGGAAGGAAACCGCCGTAATTCTCCAGCAGCAATCGGGAGTTCATATTGATGGCAATGATGTTCGAGCGCGCTTGGCCGGAGAGGGCAGATGTCAGTTTTTCCAGCTGCAAATCCCGCACGGCTAGCTCATTCCTACTCTGGGAGGCTTCTTCTCGGAGCAGTCGCCCATAATGGCGGATCAGCCCAAAGGCGCATACAGCTAGTACCAGCAGGACGGAATTGGAAATAAAGGTTGCAGAAAATGCTTTCTTCAATGCGGCAGTCCTCTCTCCGTCGAATCTCGCGAAATTGCTGCTCTCCGCTGAGGACAGCGAAGACGCAATGCGACGGACCTCGTCCATGTAGTCCTTGCCTTCGTTTGTATCGACGAGCTTGAAGGAGCGGAGGCGATACCCCTGTTGGCGCAAATTAATAGAGCGTTCCATCTCAGCCAGCTTCGATTTTGCTAAAGACTCCAACTGCGACTCCAGTGACCGTTCGCGCTGCGTCCGATTCGAGAGCCCTGCTCGAAGACCGACAAAATCCATTTCGATCCTGCCCTTCGCGTCAGTGTAGGGCTGCAAGTACGCAGGGTTCGCGGTCAGCAGATATCCCCGCTGACTAGTTTCCATATCGGTGACATCTTTCACAACACCCGAGAGGGCCGCCTGGATCGCGGAACTTTCAAGTGTGAGCGCCGCAGTTTCCTGCACCTGTTTTAAATGGTTGACGGCAAGGTACGCATTCCATGCAATGAAAGCTAGGAGCGCGGGGACTCCTATTTGCAACGCAGCTTTTCGAATCATCTGATTATGCCGCCCTTCACGTGACGTTGAGAACACCCTCAGTCGTGATTCGACTGGCTTTGCAAATCTCCTCCGCAACCCTGACCGCTGCCTTGTTGTTGTGCACCGGCCCTTCTGCTGACATGACCGAACTGGCAGCCAGAGTGAAAAGCAAGGCATCCTGCTGCGTGTCGAAGTAAAGCACTACTTGATTCGCTGCCATGTGCGTAGCTCCTACTTCCTACTGATTGTCCTTAGCGGATGATAGGCCGATTCAGCACGCGAATGAGGTTATCTCTTTTGGTGCGCCGATCACAGAATCGTCGGCAACGCAGCTGCGAAGGAAATCTTCTTGGGTGGTCCTGCCCTGCGCGTGACTATGAATCCATCATCCGGTAAAAGAAACGCCGCTGCCTGGCGGCAGCGGCCCAAATTGGTCTCAACTCAATCTGACTCTTTGCGAATCTTCTTTCGGGCACGCTTTCGCGCTAAGGCTTCCTTCACTCGACGCTTCGCGCCAGGCTTGAGGTAGAAGGAATGACGCTTCACTTCTTTAATAATGTCTTCCGTCTGAACCTTGCGCTTGAACCGCCGCAGCGCACTCTCGATAGACTCACCTTCCTGCAATCGAACTTCTGCCAAATCATCGCCTCCAAACTCAAACCACATATAAGAGCTTACCCTATTCGGGCTAAACATTCCTTCAGTTGTTCCTCGTCCATCCCGAAATAGTGGCCCAGTTCATGGATAACCGCCAGGTGGATTTGTTCGCGGACTTTGGCCTCGCTAGAGCAAACGGCTCAATAGTCCTCTGGACCACGATGCGACCGGGACCGGTAGGCTAGTCAAAGCTCTTCTTCGTCGAAAGATCAGGTCGGCATCGCAGCCTTTGCAACGTGCTACCAAAAACGCCTCATGATCGCTCTATGCCAGAGATACATTTTGGAATTGATCACCCAGCCTGGTTCGGAACGGGTGAACAAACGAAAGCGCCCCGAACTCAATGAGTCATGGGACGCTCGGCGAACAGCCCCTCACCCGAAGCCTGGACACATTCACCAATCGGCTGACGGATGCAGAAAGTCTCTATTTTGTTATAGTGGCTATCAGAATTGCAGTAAATCGCAGTGCAGAAATTCAGGAAGGAGTATCAGACATGGCTACAGCTACAATCGGGCGTCGGCCGATTGTTTCGAAAAAAGCGGACGAATCTCCAGGTCTGGGACTGCGTGAGCGAAAGAAAAATCGTCTTCGCCGTCAGATCATCGATACTTCGATCAAGTTGTTTCGCAGGCACGGCTTTGCCAACACACGAGTGGATGACATCGTGCAGGCGCTCGAAATCAGCCAGCCAACCTTCTTTCGTTACTTCCCCAGTAAAGATGCGGTTCTGCGTGAGGTCGGGGAGCGAGGGTTCTTCTGCGTCCGGGAACATCTGCGTTCAGAATTATCCAGCGACGCCAACACGGCGGACCGTCTGCGCCGTCTATATGGCAGCATGGCGCGAGAAGTGGAGGCCGACCGCAAATTGTGGGAAGCAGTCGTGCTTTCGGGAGCCATGGATCCAGTGCGGTCGGTGGAAGTGCGCGAACAAAAGGAGAGCGCTCTCGGTTTGCTTCGCGAAATTCTCGCGCAGGGACAAAAAAAAGCGGAGGTGACGCGAGATTTCCCGGTGGTTCACCTGGCGGAGTTCATGGACGGTCTCTACGCGACTGTCGTGCGCCAGTGGACCGTTGATCTGACCGGGCCGCACAAGCTGAGGGATCGCGTTCTCAGCGCGGTGGAATTTTTTCTGCGTGCCGTGGCGCCATAGCGTGCCCTTGACTGGATCGACGCTTTTCCTGCGAGAGTGAAGCCTTTCCCGGGGGAACCAATGAAAGCAGCGGTGCTTCATGACTTCAAGACTCCGCTTGTGATGGCGGACTTGCCGCTTCCCCAGCCTTCGGAACAGGAAGTCCTCATCAAGGTTGAGGTTTGCGGTGTATGCCACTCGGATCTCCATATTGCTGATGGGGACTGGGTGCAGCTGGCGCGTCTCGTGAAGAAGCCGTTGATTCTCGGACACGAAGTTGTGGGCAAGGTGATGGAGGTTGGGACGGCGGTGAAGGATATCTCCGCCGGCGAGCGAGTCGGTGTACCGTGGTTTTATTGGACTTGCGGAGAATGCGAGTTTTGCCGCGAGGGCAACGAAAACCTATGCATGCGGCAGCAAATCACCGGAGTAACTGTAGACGGGGGCTATGCTGAATTCATCAAAGCTCCCGCCACCCACGTAGTGAAGATTCCTGACAGTCTCACATCCGAGCAGGCGGCTCCCCTACTCTGTGCGGGACTAACTGTTCATCGCGCGTTGACGCGTTCGAAGCTTTCGCGTGGCCAGCGGCTGATTGTTTTTGGACTCGGAGGCCTGGGACACATTGCGGTGCAAATTGGCCGGGAACTGGGAGCTGAGGTGACCGCAGTCGACATACAAGACGACAAACTTGCCCTGGCGCAGGCTCTCGGAGCCACGACGACCCTTAATGCTGCGCGCGACAACGTAGTCAAGACAATGCGGTCGGCGGGCCGGGCGCACGTGGCCCTCGTCACCTCTGCGTCGAAGGCTGCTTACGACACTGCGTTCCACTGTGTGCGCCCCTCTGGTGCGCTTCTGGTCGTGGGCCTGCCCGCGGAGGACCTGACGTTCCCGGCAATCCTGATGGCTGGAGGTGAGATTCGCATCCAGGCAACCGCCACGGGCACGCGCCAGGATTTGCGGGAAATTTTGTCCTTGGGCGCCGCCGGCAAAGTGCACTGCGAGGTGACCGCTCGACCCATGGGCCAGGCGAACGAGATTCTGGAGCGACTGAGGCGCGGACTAGCCCTTGGCCGCGAGGTTCTGCGCATGGACGCGTAGATTCGTTCCGAGAGAGCTTCTTTCGCTTTGTCGGTCCACCGGGCGCGAAGAAGCATCGAACCGGAAGTTGCGTTGACGTTAGTGACTATATTGTGATATTAACCATCACTTTAGAAAATCGACCTGGGCCACAATAGGAGGGCGTCTCCGGATCGTGAACGCCAGGAAACTCTTCGATCTGACCGGGCGCACCGCCATCATTACCGGCGGCTCCATCGGTCTTGGCCGTCAAATGGCCGAGGGCCTTGCAGAGATGGGCATGGACCTTGCCATCTGCGCACGGAAGAAGGAGCGATGCGATGAGACCGCTAAGCAATTGGCCACTCTGGGATGCGATGTGCTCTCCTTCAGATGCGACGTCAAAGAGCCCACGGCTGTTCAAGAGATGGTCTCAGCGACGGTGGAGAGATTCGAGCGAATCGACGTCCTGATTAATTGCGCCGGCATTTCGTGGGGCGCGCCGGTCGAACAGATGACGATCGAGCAGTGGAATAATGTCATCGAAACCAATCTCACGGGAACATTTCTGTTCGCGCAGGCTGTAGGCAGCATCATGCAGCGGCAACGGCGCGGGAAGATCATCAACATCGCATCGGTCGCCGGGCTGGGCGGAGCTTCGGCCGATCTGCACGCGATCGGATATCACGCCAGCAAGGGTGGCGTGATTGCATTTACCAAGGAACTGGCCTGCAAATGGGCTGAGCACAACATTCAGGTGAATGCCATCGCTCCAGGATGGTTTCCGACGCACATGTCGAACTGGGTTCTGGAACACCACAAGGAATCGCTGCTCTCAAAGATTCCCATGCATCGCTTCGGCGGCGACCATGATCTGAAGGGCGCCGCGATCTTTCTGGCATCCGACGCCTCCGACTATGTAACTGGCCACGTTCTTGTGGTGGACGGAGGGCAAACTGCCTGGTAGAGCGCGCTGATGAACATTCCTCTCACGCCCGTTCGCTTCCTTCGCTATGCGGAACAGCAGTTCGCGGACAGGACCGCCGTAGTTTGCCAAGAACAGCGATTTACCTATACTCAGCTCGCCGACCGTTGCGCGCGCCTGGCGGGAGCTTTACGTGCAACAGGTGTTCAGGCGGGTGATCGCGTTGCCTTTCTCAGCACGAATTGTCATCGTCTCCTCGAAGCATGCTTCGGCGTTTTGGATGCCGGGGCTGTGCTCCAGCCTCTCAACTACCGGCTCTCGGGGCAGGAACTTTCTTATGTGCTCAATCACTCTGCCGCATCCGTTCTTTTCCTGGGGTGTGAATTTCTCGACCTTGTAGACTCTTTTCGCCACGAGTTGTCAAACCTCCGCTGCTATTACGTGCTCGATGCGAAACCGGCCGCAACATGGGTTGATCGCAGAAACTATGACGACCTTCTCGCTGGAGCCACGCCTCATCGCCCGGAGATCACCAACTTCGACGAGGATTCTGTCGCCGAACTTCTTTATACAAGTGGGACAAGCGCGCACCCTAAGGGTGTGATGCTTACTCACAGGAACATTTACCTTCACGCAGTGCATGTTGCTCTGCAGCACCACACTCAGTTAGGAGAGGCATTTCTGCATACCATTCCTTTGTTCCACGCCAACGGATGGGGTGCTGCGCATACGGTGACCTTCCTGGGAGGAAGTCATGTCATGATCCCGCGCTTTGTTCCCCAAGAAGTGTTCCGCCTGGTTGAACGGGAGCAGGTTCACAAGCTAAGTCTGGTGCCCATCATGGCTGCGGCGCTGGTGAATTGCCCCGATCGCGATAAGTATGACTTGAGCAGCATCGAATCAGTAACGATCGGTGGCGCTGCATCGTCGCCGTCCCTGATTCGCGAGGTTGAGCAGAAGCTCGGCTGCCGAGCTTTCTCAGGATATGGCCTGACCGAGTGTGCCCCATCGCTGGCAACCGCGGAGCTGAAGTTTGGCGTGCAATGCGATCTAGAGCAGCGCTACCTGCTGCAGTCAATGACGGGCTACGCGTTTCCGGGAGTTGAGCTGCGGGTTGTTGATTCCGAAGACCGCGACGTTCCCCACGACGGCAAAACTATCGGTGAAGTCATCGCCCGCAGCGACAGTGTGATGTCCGGCTACTGGAACCAGCCGGAGCAGACGGCTGAAGCCCTGCGGGGAGGCTGGTTTCGCACCGGCGATATGGCGGTGATCGTTGAGAACGGCTACATCGAGATTCTCGACCGCAAGAAGGACATGATTGTGAGCGGGGGCGAGAACATTTCCTCGCTTGAGGTGGAAAAGATTCTCTCGGGGCATCCGGCCGTTCAGGAGGCCGCAGTGATCGCGGTCAAGGACGAAAAATGGGGCGAGGTTCCCAAGGCCTGCGTGGTCTTGCAGCCGGGGAATAGCGTGACCGAGGACGAGTTGATCGACTTTTGCCGCTCGCGGATGGCGCACTACAAGTGTCCGCAGTCGATCGATTTCTTCGAGTCGTTGCCAAAAACAGGGACAGGAAAAGTGTTGCGCAGGGAATTGCGCCAAAAATATGGAAACCACCAGGGTACCTTGCGCCCCAGCATTTAATTGGCGGGATGTGCGACTCGGGAGAAGTAAGCCATGTCGCTTCGGTTCAGGTACACCAAGTGATCGGAGTTCACGATGAACCCTCTGGTACAGCTCAGAAACGATGATGGCATCGCCATCATCACCATCGATAATCCACCGGTCAATGCCCTCAGTCCGGGCGTGCCCGAGGGAATTTCCGATGCCATCGAGGAAATCAATAACGACTCGACGGTGAAGGCGGCGGTTCTGATTGGCGGCGGACGCACATTCATCGCCGGGGCCGACATTCGCGAGTTCGGGAAGATGACATCAGGCAAGTCGCGCACCGAAGGCCTGCTGCCATTGCTGCTGCGTATCGAAGACTGCCGCAAGCCGGTGGTGATGGCGATTCACGGCACCGCCTTCGGCGGTGGCCTGGAGGTGGCTATGTCTGGCCACTACCGCGTGGCATCTCCGGATGCGCAGGTCGGCCAGCCCGAGGTGAAGCTAGGACTGATTCCCGGCGCGGCGGGCACACAGCGCCTGCCGCGGCTGGCCGGCGTGGCCAAAGCGCTGCAGATGTGCTCCGATGGCAAGCCGGTCAACGCCGAAGAAGCATTTGGTTTCGGGATCGTCGATCGCGTGATCGAAGGCGATTTGCTTGCCGGAGCCGTCGCCTTTGCCCGGGAGATCGCCAGTAAGCCCGCACCAAAAACTCGCGACCGCAACGATAAACTGGGATCGGAAGCAGAAAACTCGCCCATCTTTGCGGCCGCTCTCGACAATGTTCGCAAAAAGCAGCGTGGCCTGAAGGCGCCACTCGCTGCCATCGAAGCGGTCGCAGCCGCAACGAAATTGCCTTTCGATGCAGGCTGCCAGGTTGAGCGGAAACTTTTTACCGAGTGCCTCTTTTCGGATCAGTCGAAGGCGCTGATTCACGTCTTTTTCGGCGAACGCGAAGTCGCCAAGATTCCAGACATTCCCAAGGAAACACCTGTAATTCCTGTGAACCACGTGGCCGTGGTCGGATCGGGCACGATGGGTGGCGGGATCGCCATGACTTTTGCCAACGCCGGCATCCCGGTCCTGTTGAAAGAGGTGGACCAGCACGCGCTTGACCAAGGACTTGACAAGATTCGAAAAAACTACGCCAGCTCAGTTCAACGCGGACGCTTTACGCAGAAATACGTCGACGAGCGGCTCGCAATGATTACGCCGACTCTCTCTTACGACGATTTTCCCGCCATCGACATGGTAGTGGAGGCGGTGTTCGAAGGCATGACGCTCAAGAAAGAGGTGTTTCAGGAACTCGATCGCGCATGCAAGCCCGGCGCGATTCTCGCGAGCAACACCTCAACCTTGAACATTGACGAGATCGCTTCGTCAACCTCGCGGCCCGAGTTCGTGATCGGCATGCACTTCTTCAGCCCGGCCAACGTCATGCGGCTGCTGGAAGTGGTGCGCGGGCAGAAGACCGACAAGAGCGTAATCTCCACCTGCATGCAGCTTTCGAAGAAGCTGGGCAAGGTCGGAGTGCTGGTGGGGAACTGCCGTGGCTTTGTTGGGAATCGCATGTTCGGACCGTACCGCCGCGAAGCGCAATTTCTGGTGGAAGAGGGCGCCGACGTGCAGGCAGTCGACGCCGCGCTGGTCGAGTTCGGCATGGCGATGGGGCCGCTTTCCACCGGCGATCTCGCCGGTCTCGATGTGGGCTGGAGAATCCGCAAGGAATTCCGCGATCTGGAAAAACCCGGCGTGCGCCAGCCGATTGCGGAAGATCGTCTCTGCGAGATGGGGCGCTACGGTCAAAAGACCTCCGCAGGATGGTATCTCTACGGTGAAAATCGGCGCCCCATGCCCGATCCCAAAGTCACTTCGCTGGTGCGCGAGTGGACAGCCGAGGCCGGGATTCCACAACGGCAGATTTCCGCCTCCGAGATCGCCGACCGCTGCATTTACGCCCTGGTCAATGAAGGTGCGCGGATTCTCGAGGAAGGCTTCGCGCTACGCCCCGTCGACATCGACATTATTTATCTGAATGGCTACGGTTTTCCCACGTATCGCGGCGGACCGATGTGGTACGCCGATACGGTCGGGCTGCCAAACGTGTATGAGCGCGTGTGCGAATTCCACCGGCAGCACGGAAAACTCTGGGAGCCTGCTCCCTTGCTGAAACAACTCGCGCACACGAAGTCAACGTTCGCAGAGTTTGCAAGCAGCCAGCTACCGGTCAGTTAGAGAGTGACGCGATGAGAGAGGCGGTAATCGTCAACAGTTCGCGCACGGCACTGGCGAAATCGTTTCGCGGCTCGTTTAACCTGACGCGCCCGGATGACCTTGCGGCGCACTGCATTAAAGACGTGCTTGTCAAGACTCCGAATCTCGACCCTGCCGAAATAGAGGATGTCGTACTCGGTTGCGGCCAGCCGCACGGTCCACAGAGCAGCAATGTCGCGCGAATTGCAGCGATGCTGGCGGACTTGCCAACCGGCGTACCCGGCACGACGATCAATCGCTTTTGTTCATCAGGACTGCAGGCCATCGCTCTGGCGGCATATCAGGTTATCCACGGAGGAAGCGAAGCAATAATTGGCGGAGGAGTGGAAAGCATCACCATGACGCCGCGCTGCTCCGATCCAAACCCCCGAATGCTCGAACAGTTGCCGGGCCTGTACATGGTCATGGGCGATACCGCCGAAGTGGTCGCGAAGCGTTATAAGATCGGCCGCCGCGAGCAGGACGAATATTCGCTGCTGAGTCAACAGCGCACCGCCCGCGCCCAGCAGGAAGGGTTCTTCCAGGACGAGATCGCTCCGATGAAGGTGACGAAGGCACTCCTCGACAAGAAAAACAACGAAGTCATCGGAAAACAGGAAGTTTGCGCCGATAAAGACGAGTGCAACCGTCCTGACACAACCCTGGAAGGCCTGCTGGCACTCAAGCCGCACTTTGATTCGCAGAGCGGACAGGGCACAGTTACCGCGGGCAACTCTTCGCAACTTTCCGACGGGGCGTCGGCGACGCTGGTGATGTCTCGTGAACGGGCGGAACAGCTCAACATTCCCTACAAGCTGGTTTTTCGCGGATTTCAGGTGACGGGCTGCGAGCCGGATGAAATGGGCATCGGGCCGGTGTTCGCCGTGCCCAAATTGCTGATGCGCTCGGGGCTCAAGATGGCGGACATCGACCTGTGGGAGCTTAACGAGGCCTTTGCTGTGCAGGTGATCTACTGCCGCGACCGTCTGGGCCTCGATCCTGAACGGCTGAACGTGAATGGAGGGTCGATCTCGATCGGACATCCCTTTGGCATGACTGGTTCGCGAATGGTGGGAACGATCGCGAACGAAATGTTGCGGCGCAGAGCGCGCTATGGAGTGGTCACCATGTGCGTGGGTGGAGGGCAGGGCGCGGCCGGTTTGTTCGAGCGCGCGGGTTGACACTGGCGATGAGCCGCATCGTTTTAGTGCGTCACGCGCAAGCGTCATTCGGTTCACCGGACTATGACACGCTTTGTCCTAACGGGAAAGAGCAGGCGCGATTGTTGGGTGAGCACTGGGCAAGCCGCGGGGTGGCTTTCGCCCGCGCTTGGTCCGGGCCGTGTGTTCGTCATGCGCAAACGGCGCAGATTGTCGCGGAAGGATACCGCAAGGCTGGGCGCCCGTTTCCGGGAGTAGTGGTCATGAATGAGTTCGACGAATATCCGGGTACGGCGGTGTACCGGGCCGGGCTCCCCGGATTGCTCAAGGAGTCCGAAGAGGCTCGCAGGTTCCATGAGGCGCTCGAACAATCGACTGACCCGGCCGAGCGACGCAGATGGTTTCAGAAGTTATTCGAGCAGGTGATCGGGAAATGGGTGAGCGGGGACCTGGACGTGGACGGCGTGGAGCGATGGGCGGAATTCTGCGCCCGCGTGGCTCGCGGATTCGCGAAGATCGCGAATAACGGTACTCCACGCGGAGATGACGTTGTGTTCACCTCTGGCGGACCGATTGGCGTGGCGATGCGGCGTGCGTTGAGCCTTCCCGATATGGAGACGCTGCAGATGACCTGGATGTCGCGTAATAGCGCGTTCGCCGAATTCGTCAGTTCCGCGGATCGGTTCGTGCTGAGCGCATTCAACGCGCATCCGCACCTGAACGCCGACTCCCTGCTCACGTATTGGTAAGGCGGACAATGTGGAACTTGAGGCGATGAGCGGGAAGCCTGCCTACTGTGATAGGTCTGCGCCGGTGCGCGAAGGCGAAGGCCTTGACCTGGACCGCCTCGGAGCGTATTTGCGTCGGAACCTCGGGGGCAACGGCTCTCTCGCAGTCGAACAATTTCCCTGTGGCCACTCGAACCTCACGTATCGCGTCACGTGGTGCGGCCGCGAGATGGTCCTGCGCCGGCCTCCGTTTGGCAGCAAGGTCAAGACCGCGCACGACATGGGACGCGAATATCGCGTACTTTCACAGTTGCATCCCGCCTACCCGATCGCTCCCCAGGCCGTTCTCTACTGCGACGACGCGGATGTGGTTGGAGCGCCTTTCTATCTGATGGAGCCGATTCGCGGCATCATTCTGCGCCGTAACCTTCCGCCTGAACTGCAACTCACTTCCGCGCTGGCTCATCGGCTCAGCGAAGCATTTCTCGACAACCTCGTGCAGTTGCACCATCTCGACTATTGCAGAATTGGCCTGGGCGGCCTCGGCAAACCGGAAGGTTATCTCCAACGGCAAGTCACGGGATGGATCGAGCGCTACCACAATTCCGCCACCCACGATCTGCCGGATGTGGCCTACATTTCCAGTTGGTTCAAAGAACATATCCCTGCGTCCTCTGCCGTCGCGCTCATCCACAACGATTACAAATACGACAATCTTGTGCTAGACCCCGGTGACCTCGCTCACATCATCGGAGTTCTTGACTGGGAGATGTGCACGCTGGGCGATCCTCTGTCCGACCTTGGCACGGCGCTCGCCTATTGGGTCAATGCCGACGACTCCGAAGAGCTGCAGGAAATCCGCTCGGTTCCGACCACACTTCCCGGAACGCTGAACCGCGCGCAGTTGGTTCATCGCTATGCACTGGCGACCGGCAGCGACATGCGTGACATGGTTTTCTACTTGGCCTTTGCCCGCTTCAAAGTCGGGGTAATCATTCAGCAGATTTATTACCGCTTTGCGCAGGGATTAACGAGTGATCCACGTTTCGCCGCAATGCCGGGGCGCGTCGAAGTACTCATGCGTGCTTCGCGGCGTGGCATAGAGAGTGGCTTGATATGAGACGGTTCTTGAAGAGCGCTCACATCGTAGGCTCACCCCAAGTGCGGGCGGAAATACGATCGGTAGTACCGCGCCAGACATTCGGCCACGCAACAAGGCTTATCGGAGTTCTGGCACTCGATGCTTACGGCATAAGTCGCATCCACAAACTCTGCGGATTCTTTGACCGACAGAATGGTCACTTTACAGCGGATCGCCGATCCGGCGCGAACGGCCGAGGGAAATCGCACACGATTGAGTCCGTAATTGATGCTCATGCGAATGCCGTTGCGGATTCGAATCGCCTGCGCAAACAGGTGGCTGAACAGCGAGAGTGTCAGAAAACCATGAGCTACGGTGCCGCCGTAGGGCGACTCCCGCGCCGCGCGCTTCGGGTCCACATGGATCCACTGGCGATCTTCGGTCGCTTCCGCGAACCTGTGATACGCTCCTGAGTTACTACGAACCATTCCGTCGGAGGCACTTCGCGGCCTTCGAATTGTTTCAACTGACTTAGGTGATCAATTTCGAGAGGGGGCATTAAGAGTCATGACGACGCTAACACAGATTCCGGGCAAGACAAGAGGAACGGCATTTCTTTTCGAAGACACCTCGCCCGATCAGATCTTTACTCCGGAAGATCTCACCGACGAGCATCTCGCCGTCGGGCGCATGATCGACGAATTCTGGGCCAACGAGGTCGAGCCCAACTTGCCGGCCATTCGGGAGAAGCAGCCTGGCCTTGCCCTTAGCGTTTTGCGGAAATCCGTCGAGCTCGGCCTCACCGGGCATGACAATTCCGGAAGAGTACGGCGGGATGGAAATGGATCTGCCCTCGTTGATGGTGGCCGCCGAGCGCCTGGGCCGCGACGGTTCTTATGCAGGCTGGCACTCGGCGCACACCGGAATCGGAACGATGCCACTAGTTTACTTTGGCACCCCAGAGCAGAAGAGGAAATATCTGCCGCGTCTGGCGACCCTGGAGCTATTGGCCGCTTACGCCCTGACCGAGCCGCTGGCCGGTTCCGACGCGCTCGCCGCGCGAACCCGCGCGGATCTCTCCCCCGACGGCAAGCACTACATCCTGAACGGTCAAAAAATGTGGATCACCAACGGTGGCGCGGCCGATCTGTTCACCGTCTTCGCCAAAGTCGGCGGGGAAAAGTTCACCGCATTTCTCGTGGAACGGGCTTTCCCCGGCGTCAGTAGCGGAGCCGAGGAGCACAAGATGGGGATTCGTGGCAGTTCGACCACGGCGGTCTATTTCGACAATGTTCAGGTGCCCGTGGAGAACGTTCTGGGGGAAATTGGCCGCGGCCATGTCATTGCCTTCAACATCCTCAACATCGGGCGCTTGAAACTTGGGCCCGGTTCGGTCGGTGTGGCCAAGAACGTCCTCGCCATTTCCATCAAGTACGCAAAACAGAGAAAAGCTTTTGGCGGGGTCATCGCCGACTTCGGGGCCATTCAGCACAAGCTGGCAGAAATGGCCATTCGCATCTTCGTTACCGAGTCCATGAGCTGGCGCGTGACCGGCCAGATTGAAGCGCAGATGCACGCTCCTTCTGGTGAACTCAAACCGGGTTCAACTCGCGAAATGCAGGCCGTGGAGGAGTTTGCGGCAGAAGCTTCCATGATCAAGGTGTATGCGTCGGAGATGCTCGACTACCTCGTCGACGAGGGTGTTCAAATTCACGGCGGCTACGGCTATCACCAGGACTATGCCGTGGAACGCGCCTATCGCGACGCGCGCATCAACCGGCTGTTTGAAGGCACCAGCGAAATCAACCGGCTGGTCATTTCCGGCATGCCGTTGAAGCGCGCCGGACGCGGCCAGCTGCCTCTGTTTGAAGCAGCGAGCGTGGTGGTCAACCAAACTGGCATGCCCAGCGGTTTGTCAGATGGAACGCGCAGCGCGGAGGGCCAACTGGTTCGCAATGCCAAGCTGATCGCGCTGCTGACCATCGGACTGGCCCGCGAAAAGTACGGCGACCATCTCGAAAAGCAGCAGGAAGTTATCATGAATATCTCCGACATCATCACGGAAGTCTTCGCCATGGAGTCGAGCCTGCTGCGCAGCGAGAAACTGGCTTCATCCGGCAAGACAGGCAGCCGGGATCTGTGTGCCGTATACGTGCGGGATGCGATCAGCCGGATCGAAGTATTTTCCAGGACAGTTCTCAGTGCATGCTTCGAAGGAGCCACCCTGCGCAAGCACCTTTCGACTGTACGTGCCTATGCCGATTATGAGCCGGTGAACTCCATCGCACTGCGGCGGCAAATCGCTGCGCGGCTGCTATCGAGTGAAAAATACACGATCTGAAATTCGCGTCGATGCGGAGAAAGGCGGTCATGCCGCTCGTCAATCACAAATTCACGCTGGCTTCGCGCCCTGTAGGAATGCCCAGTCGCGAAAACTGGGCCTACGTCGAAGAGCCGGTTCGCGACCTGGGGTCCGGTGAAGTGCTGGTCAAGACTTTGTTGATCTCTCTCGATCCGGCCATGCGCGGCTGGATCCGAGATCAGCGCTCCTATGTCCCACCGGTGGCGATTGGCGACGTGATGCGCGCTTTAGCCCTCGGCAAAGTCGTCCGTTCGGAAAATCCAAGATATTCCGTCGGCAGCTACGTGACAGGAACATTGGGACTGCAGGAGTATTGCATTTCCGACGGCAAGGGGCTGATGACGGTGGACTCGCGCATCGCGCCACTGCCCAAGTTTGTCAGCGTTCTCGGCATGACGGGCATGACCGCATACTTCGGCTTGCTGGAGACTGGCCAACCGCAGGCGGGCGAGAGCGTAGTGGTTTCCTCGGCGGCCGGAGCGGTCGGTTCGATCGTGGGCCAGATCGCCAGAATCAAGGGTTGCCGGGCCGTCGGCATTGCCGGCGGCGCCGAGAAGTGCCGCTATCTCGTCGCCGATCTCGGCTTTGATGCCGCCATCGACTACAAATCCGAAGACGTCGGTGACGCGCTGCGCAAGGCCTGCCCGAATGGAATCAATGTCTATTTCGACAACGTGGGCGGCGAGATCCTGGAAGCTGCTCTCGCCAATCTCGCGCGCGGCGCTCGCATCGTGATCTGCGGTGCGATTTCGCAATACAACAACACGGGCGCCATACAGGGACCGCGCAATTACATGTCGCTGCTGGTCAATCGCGCGTCGATGAAAGGCATGCTGGTTTTCGATTACGTCACCCGCTTTCCCGACGCAGTCCGAGAAATGGCCGCATGGATGGCCGAGGGCAAGCTCAGGTCGCGCGAGGATATCGTCAACGGACTCGAAAAGTTTCCGGAGGCTCTCGTGAAGCTCTTCACCGGAGAGAACTTCGGTAAGCTCATTTTGAAAGTGGCCGAGGATTAGCCTTAGGCGCACGGATCATTACGCCGATCATTTTTCTTCAGTTTCAAGTCGCGAGGCAGTCGCATGGCTTTCGCCAGCAGCAACGGGACGAAGATTTACTGGGATGAAGAGGGAACTGGTCCACCGATACTGCTGATCATGGGTCTGGGATATCCCTCGCGCATGTGGTTTCGCACGCGCCCTGTGCTCGCCAATTCTTATCGCACAATCGCTCTCGACAATCGAGGAGTCGGGCAAAGCGATGTTCCTCCAGGGCCCTATTCGATGGCGGCGATGGCGGACGATGCGGCGAGAGTACTCGATGCAGCCGGCATTTCCAGCGCTCATGTATACGGAGTTTCTATGGGCGGCATGGTCGCGCAGGAATTTGCGCTGCAGTATCCGCAGCGTGTACGTTCGCTCATTCTTGGCTGCACGGCGGCTGGTGGAGTGAGTGCCCAGCGTGCCGAACCTGCGGCGCTCGAAATGCTGCGCGCGGTGAGCGCCCTGCCACCTGAAAAGGGAGCCGAAGCCGCTGTCCCCTTCATCTACGACTTGGCGACTCCGCGGAGCTTGATCGACGAAGACATTGCCACTCGCCGCCCATGGTTCGCACGTCGGGAGGGTTATCTGGCGCAATTGCAAGCGATCCTGTCATGGGAATCTTTCAGCCGTTTGCCGCAGATCGATGCACCAACCCTTGTGATTCACGGCAAGAATGACCGTCTCGTGCCTAAAGGCAATGGAGAAATCATCGCCTCGCGGATTCGCGGAGCGAAACTCGTGCTACTCGAGCATGCAGGCCATATGTTTTCCACCGACCAACCGGAAGCCGCGCATGCAGTGATCCTGGCCTTCCTTGCGGCGCAAGTGCGGTAAGCGTGACGATAGTCCGGCTCACAGAAGGGTTCTGGCCCGAGATTTTGGCAAAGGCAACAGGCCCCCAGGGTGATAATTCCCAGCGAGCATACTCCCTCATCCATAAAATTCATTTGATGAATTCGTAGAACGCGGCTACCCTCGGTCCACTGCAATGGTTTCTCGAGCCTTCGCAGGCTCGGCCGGCATCGCGCGGCAGCGGTTGGATGAGATTCGACGGCCTTCTCGCCGGACTCGCACTTCGCGGCTTCTTTTGGAAAAGTGGGCTGGCATGGGATATGCAGAACCCCTTCGGCGAAATCCTCACATCCTTGCAAGGAGAATTCCATGAAGTCACTAGCGAGCGTGTTGGTGTGCCTGCTGTTGGCAGTCTCTGTCGCGAGGGCGCAGGGAGTCGGGACCTCGGGAAACATCACTGGCACTGCGGTCGACTCCTTTGGCGCGGTCCTGCCAAAGGTTGCCGTGACCGTAACTGACACGCAAACCGGCCTCAGGCGCCAGACGATGACCGACGGCGCGGGCCAGTTTCGTGTCAACGGGCTTTCCCCATCTACCTATGAACTGCGGGCGGAGCTCGCCGGCTTTGCCACCGAGGTCCGTATGGGGATCACGGTCAGCATTGGTCAGACCGTCATCTCCGACTTCCGTATGAAACCTGCCAAGGTAGGCACCGTGATCGAGGTGCAGAGTGAACCGCCGGCGGTCGAGACGGAGCGGGGCAGCCAGGCCGACCGAGTCAACCAGCAGTACATCGCCAATTTGCCCATCGACCGCCGCGACTACCTCACTTTCACATTGCTGGCACCGGGAGTTTCGGACTCGACTCGACTCTCCGGGGATCAGGACTTTCGCGTGAAACAGACGCCGCAGAGCGGCCTTTCTTTTTACGCAAGCAACGGCCGCGGAAACAGCATTACCGTCGACGGCGGTGAAACCTCGGGCGACAGCGGCGGAGTGCGTTCGACGGTCAGCCAGGACGACGTCCAGGAATTTCAGATCAACCGCAGCAACTACGCCGCCGATCTGGGAAATGCCACCGGCGCGTCGGTCAACATCGTCACAAAGTCTGGAACCAACAATATGCATGGCAGTCTCTATGGGTTTTTCCGCAACGACGCCATGGATGCCCGCGACCCCTTTGCCTTCAGCAGTGCGCTCGCGTCTGGCGCCGCGTTTAACACCACTTCTGTGGGCAATCCGATCAAGAATTCGCTTAGTCGCCAACAGTACGGCGGCACGATCGGTTTCCCGATCATGAAAGACAAGACCTTCTTGTTTGCGACGTTCGAGGGGCTGCGGCAGGACTCCCAGAACTCCGTCCCCTTGTTGACGAACAGCGGAATCTTCGCCGGACCCTCCGCGATTGCAACTTCGAATCCCTTCCCGCAAGGCGATCCCAGGTTCGCTCAGCAGGCGATCGTTTCCGCGCTGGCGGCACAAGGAAATACTCCGGTGCCTTGCTTTGCAGGTTTGGGGAACATCCCCGCCATCAACTGCGCATTTGCCTTGCAGTCTGGCCTCTCGGTCACTCCCAACCAGGGTCTGAGTCCGGTGCAGATGGGGTTGAACAGCTTTCTGGTCAACCAGTTTGAAACGCAGGGCGGCGTCTTCCCTTACAACTCGCGCCAGTATCTCGCCTCCGGCCGGCTCGATCATCGCTTTAACGAGAACAACCAGCTTTCCGTTACCTACCGATATGGGCACGACCTGGAAGAATCGCCCGATCTCAATTCTTTAACCGCCTTCTCGGCCGGGAGCTCAGTCCACAGCTACGACAATACCCTGCAGGGCACTTGGTTTCACCAGTTCAACCCAAGCACACAGAATGAGCTTCGCGCGCAGTGGAACTACTATAGCTTTAACGTGATTCCCAACGAGCCCGGCCAAGCGGGACTCCAGATTCCCGGCTTCATTAACAATCTGGGCTCGAACATTTTTCTCCCCAACCTGACAATTCTTCGGCGTTACGAATTCGCCGACAACGTCACCATGATCCGCGGACACCACACGTTCCAGTTTGGCGGTTACGAGCTGCTTCGTGGTAACCACACCGAATCGCACACGTTCTTCCCCGGTCGCTTCGTCTTCGGCAACCTCCCCGCTGGCCTCGTGCTCAGTCCCTGCCTGCTCCCGGCATCCACATCAGGTCCGAATCCTTGCGGCGTGACTACGCCGGGCGCTAACCTGAGTTCTTTACAATCCGCGTCACTGGGAGTGCCCGAGGTCTACCAGCAAGGGTTCGGCAACCCCACCTATCCTTACTACACTCGTCCACTCACGGCTTTCTACGCGCAGGACTCCTGGAAAATCACGCCCGAGTTCACTCTCAACTACGGTCTGCGCTACGAACTGGATAGCCAGTTCGCTCCTCTCACGACATATAAAAAGGATTTTGCCCCCCGCATATCGTTTGCATGGGATCCCTTCAAGGATCACAAAACCGTGATCCGCGGGGGTTACGGAATCTTCTATGGTCCGGTCGATGTGCAGATTCCCGACGTCGACCTCAGCCTGGGCGTTGTAAACGCCAACAAATCCGCGGTCGAAAACACACGGGGCGCGGGACAAGTCCACAACCTGGGCGCGATCTGCGGCTTCGCCCAGTTCGGTCACCCTATCCCGCCATTTCCATCTATGTCTTCCAGCCCGTGCAACCGCGAAATTTCCATCTACGTCGATCCGCTCGGCGGAATTCCTGCTCTTGGTTTGGCCGGCGCTCCCGCCGTCTTCCAGACTCTCTTCGGCGGCGGATTGATTCAGTGCACTACGCCAACTCCAGGCAACGCCGCCTGCATTACGCCCGCTGCTGTAGCTCCATTGGGCATCAACGTTACCAACAGCGGCCCGGTTGGCCCGTTGCAGGTCGTCTTCGTAAATCAGCCGGGCTACCGTCCCCCCATCGCGCAGCAGGCTTCAGTTGGAATTGAGCGCGAATTCGCGGAGGGACTCTCCTTCTCCCTGAGCGGCATCTATGCGCACACCCAAAGACTGCCGGTCGCGATCGATACCAACCTGCTCCTCGCTCCCTTCACCACCCTCACGCTCGCCAACGGCCAGGTCGTCCGCTATCGCAACTGGAACACCACGGCGGCCGGCGCCGATCCTATAGGCGGCACCGAGCCCGGTGGCCTGCCCTGCGATAACCCCGTGATCAACGCTACCCAATGCTTCGTGAACCCACTGGTCGTGCAAAACAACCAGTACAGCTCCGAGGCCTATGGACTATATGAGGGCTTAATCGTGGAGGTCAAAAAGCGCTTCAGTCATCATTTCACTGTTTTCGGAAATTACACCTGGTCCAAGGGCATCGACACTTCGACCGATTACAACAGCGACTACGGTCCGCAGGATCCCACCAACATCAACCTCGACCGCAGCCTTTCCGAGTTCGATGAGCGTCACAAAGTCGTGATCGCCGGTGTGATCGACAGTCCATGGACGAAGCCCGTTCTGTCGGGTTTTCAGTTCGCTCCAATTTTCTCCTATCACGCCGGCCATCCCTTCAACCTGCTCGCCGGAGGCGAGGTGAACGGCAATAACCACACCACCAATGAACGTCCGATCGGCGCGCCCCGCGACACCGGCCTCGGCCCCAATTATTACGACTTCGACGCCCGCCTGACCTGGCAACACCGGTTCGGAGAAAAGGCAACCCTGCAGCTGACAGCGGAAGGTTTTAACATCGCGAACCGCACCAACTTTGGAGGCGTAAACAACGAGGTCGGACCGGTGTTCGGTTTAACGCCCGGCTTTACGACGTTCAACGTGCACGGAATCCGGCCCGGAACCGCGCTTGCCGGCGGGGGCATCGCTTCCTCCAGCACTCCGCTGGCTTTCACCTCGGCCCTCCCCAAGCGGGAGATTCAACTCGGTTTCCGTATAAGTTTCTAGTGTGGGGGTAAGGGCCAAACGAGGCGGCTGACGGAATTCCTTCGTGCGACTGCGCGTCCTTGATGGTGAATTAGGAGCACCGCCGGGCACAGGTTCTGCCCGCTGCGGAAGGATTCTCTCTCAATGTCTGAAACCCTCTATCAGGTAACGAACCGAGTCGCCACCATCACGCTGAACCGGCCGGAAAAACTCAATGCCTGGACTGCCACGATGGACAGCGAGGTCCGCTCTCACATGGCGGAAGCCGAGCGCGACGATCAGGTTCGCGTGATCGTTCTGACCGGCGCGGGACGCGGATTCTGCGCCGGGGCTGACATGTCGCTGTTGAGTTCCGTCGCCTCGCAGGGAATTCAAAGTGATCAGGATGCCGCCGCACGGCTCGGCGGAAGCAGTTCCCAGTCGACGGGAGTTATGCCTGACTTCCAGAAAAAACATACGTACTTCCTCGGCGTCGAAAAACCGGTTCTCGCCGCCATCAACGGTCCAGCCGTCGGCCTCGGCTTGGTTATTTCCCTGTACTGTGATCTTCGTTTTGCCTCTGACGCCGCCCGCTTCTCCACTACCTTTTCCCAGCGGGGTCTTATCGCCGAATACGGCATGGCCTGGATGCTGCCCCGCATCGTGGGTCTTCCCAACGCTCTCGATCTCCTCTACTCCGCCCGCACCATCGACGCCGCTGAGGCTCTGCGTCTTGAATTGGTGAACCAGGTTTTTCCGCAGGAGAGCTTCACCGACAAGGTAAACGAATACGCCGCCGATCTCGCCGCGCTCGTCAGTCCGCGCTCGTTGCGGGTGATCAAGCGCCAGGTTTATGCCGCTATGTTCCAGACTCTGGGGGAGTCCTTTGATCTCGCATTAGCCGAGATGATCGCCAGTCTGAAAAGCGAGGACTTCAAGGAAGGGATCGCTCACTTCCTTCAAAAGCGCGCTCCGCAATTTACGGGAAAGTGACTCAGCGCCGCTGTTCTACGCTTCCTGCTGCTGCCGCGGTTTGTCGCAAAGATACTTCCGAAGCTCCAGCTTGGCGATCAGCGCGCGATGCACTTCGTCGGGCCCGTCCGCGATGCGCAAGGTTCGAATCGAGGAGAACAACTCGGCAAGAGGAAAGTCCTCGGAAACGCCTGCTCCTCCGTGCATTTGAATCGCCTGATCGATAATCGTGAGAGCGATGTTGGGCACAACCACTTTGATCTGTGAAATTTCGCTTTTGGCGCCCTTTGCACCCGCCTGATCGATCATCCACGCCGCCTTCAGCGTGAGCAGCCGCGCCTGTTCGATCATGATGCGGGCATTGGCAATCACATCTCCATTCCCGCCCAGATCCGCCAGTCGCTTACCGAACGCGACCCGCTTCAGAGATCGCTGGCAGAGTAGTTCGAGGGCGCGTTCTGCCGCCCCGAGTGTCCTCATGCAGTGATGAATGCGTCCAGGCCCAAGCCTCCCCTGCGCGATCTCAAACCCCCGACCCGGGCCGGCAATGATGTTTTCTACCGGCACCCTGACATTTTCGAAGCGCACTTCCCCGTGGCCGAATGGAGCGTCATATGAGCCAAACACCGGAATCATGCGCACGATCTTCACTCCGGGCGTTTCCAGCGGAACCAGGACTATCGAATGCCGCCGATACTTTTCTGCTCTTGGGTCCGTTAGCCCCATAAAAATGAGCAAGCGGCAGTGCGGATGCCCCAGTCCGGAACTCCACCATTTGACCCCGTTCAACACGACCTGGTCGCCTTCAATGGCAGCGGTTGCGTGCATGTTGGTCGCGTCCGACGAGGCAACAGCGGGCTCGCTCATGCAGAACGATGACCGAATCTGGCCTGCAAGCAAAGGCCGCAGCCAACGCTCCTTATGATCTTCAGAGCCATACTTCACCAGCACTTCCATGTTGCCCGTGTCGGGAGCATTGCAGTTGAAGGCCTCAGGAGCAATCGAGCAGCGCCCCATGATCTCGGCGAGCGGAGCGTATTCCAGGTTGGTCAGACCGGCTCCATAGCGGTTGTCGGGCAAGAACAAGTTCCACAGCCCCGCCTCGCGAGCCCTGGTTTTCAGTTCCTCCATGGCCGGCGGTTGCTTCCACTTGCGCCAATCCCCGTGGTTCCCAGCGGTAGGTGAGTATCCGGCTTCGGCGGGCAGGACATACTCTTGCATGAAGGCCGTGAGTCGCTGTACGTACTCCTGGGCGCGAGATGAGGGAGTGAAGTCCATTGGTACAGCCAGGACGGAACAAAGTTCACCCAGCCTACCATTCCTGCAAAATTCATCAAATGAATCCTACGAATCGAGTAATATATACGCCGTGCATCTCAGCCAGGTCGACCTTAACCTGTTTGTCGTGCTGGACGCGATCTACCGCGAACGCAACATTACACGCGCCGGTTATCAGCTGAACCTCACGCAGCCTGCGATCAGCCATGCGCTAAAGCGTCTGCGTGACCTCCTGAAAGATCCGCTGTTTGTGCGCCGTGGCGCGGAAATGGTTCCCACGCCCTTCACCCGCGGCATGATCGACCAGGTGCGGCAGGCGCTTCAGATTCTAGAAGTCAATCTCTGCGAGAGCCATCAGTTCGATCCGGCGCAAACCCGCCGCAACTTCCACATTTCGCTGTGGGAGTATATCGAGTCCATCGCCCTTCCCACTCTCTTGCGGAGGCTGGAGCGCGATGCCCCAGAGATGTCGATCACGGCCACTCGTGTGAAGCGCCGCAACCTGGAAGCTGAGCTGGCTCGCGGATCTCTTGATCTTGCCATTGACGTTCCCATGACAACGCGCGAGCCTATTCACCAGAAACGGCTGCTGACCGAGCGCCTGGTAGTAATGGCCCGCAAGGGACATCCTGCGATCCACGGTACGCTGGACCTGGAAACCTATCTGGCACAACCTCACGCGCTGGTTTCGTCGCGGAGGTACGGGCCAAGTTTGATTGACCTTGAACTCAGCCGATTAGGTTTTCGCAGGAAGATCAGGCTTCGCTGTCAGCACACGTTTCCCGCCTGCCGTGCAGCGGCCCGGACTGATCTGCTGTTGACCCTCTCTGAGAGCCACGCCCGGCTTGCGAGTGTTCGAACAAACGTCTGCGTATATCCGCTGCCTTTGAAGACATCAGAGGTCGAGGCACATATGTATTGGCACGAAAGCGTGGAAAATGATCCTGCCAATCGCTGGCTGCGACAGCAAATCGAGGCTGCGCTTACTCCCATGTCGCAGAAATCGCAGTAAGTTGACAAATCCCTGTCGCCAACCCGCCGTGCGTTCGTTTGTACATCAGACTTCCGACTCAGTCCGGCGTTCCGTGCCACCTCGGCTCGTGAACGAGGCGTGCGTAGCGACGAAACAGTGGGAGTCCCGCCATATGTGGTCGTCCCGTACAGCTTGCCGGTCGGGCTCGCGATGACACCAGATTGAGGCACGATCCCATCTGCCGGAGGAGCGTCGAAACCGTGCCATATCGTTTCGTCGCCAGAACTCATAGTCTGAAATAGGACACCGCACCCACCACTACCAACAATACTGGAAGGTGCTGGTCCCCCTATTGAGTCATGCCATAAAGGGTGCCGGTTTTCTACCGCTACCGCGTTGGGATATTCCCCGTCCGGAGATCCTGTGAACTCATGCAGTACGATCTCCGCGCCCGTGGAACTTGTCTTGTAGATCGCGCCGCAGGTGCCCGCGGAGAGTTATGCGATAAATCACCGATGGCGATATCCGAATTTCCCGTCCGCAGATCTGAGGTTTTGATTCGCCCAGCTACTCGGGACAACCCTGTATATACGCGTAATTCCGCCGCACAGTATTCTGTAAAGTGAAGCTAGCAGAAGCGTGTTGCAGGACCCTGAAAAGCCGGAGGAATTCGCTAACGAATGTCGCCGAGAACTGAGCCCATCGTATGGCCGGGCGGGCCGTATCCCCTGGGAGCTACGTGGGACGGCGAGGGAGTAAACTTTGCGATTTATTCCGAGCACGCAGAGAAAGTCGAACTCTGCCTGTTTGATGTGGCCGGCAAGCGCGAAATCCAACGCGTCTCTCTTCCCGAGCAAACCGACATGGTCTGGCACGGGTACCTTCCTGAGATTCGCCCTGGACAGCTTTACGGCTATCGGGTTTACGGTCCTTACGATCCCGCAAACGGCCAGCGCTTCAATCACCACAAACTTCTGTTGGACCCTTACGGAAAACAAGTTCACGGACACATCGAGTGGAGCGATGCGCAGTTCGGCTACCGATTGCGTCACAAACAGGAAGATCTATCATTCGATCGCCGCGACGACGCCGCTGGAATGCCGAAAAACCGCGTGATCGATTCCGCCTTTACCTGGGGGAACGACGCTCCGCCACGCATCCCCTGGCATCAGACGCTGATTTACGAACTTCACGTCAAAGGTTTCACCATGTGCCACCCGGATGTGCCGGCAAACCTTCGCGGCACTTACGCAGGACTGGCCACCGCTCCGATCATCGACTATTTCAAGCGGTTGGGAGTGACGTCGATTGAATTGATGCCGGTGCACAGCTTCATCGACGACCGCCAGCTTTTGGAGCGAGGCTTGCGCAATTACTGGGGATACAACACACTCGGCTACTTCGCCCTTGAGCCCCGGTACCTGTCGACAAGTTCCATTCGCGAATTCAAGACCATGGTCAAGACTCTGCATTCTGCAGGATTGGAGGTCATCCTCGACGTAGTCTACAACCACACTGCAGAGGGCAATCAGCTCGGTCCCACTCTGTCTCTCAGGGGTATCGATAACAGTACTTACTACCGCCTAATCCCGGAAAACCCGCGCTATTACATGGATTACACCGGTACCGGCAACACGCTCAACATGCGCCATCCTCGCGTGTTGCAACTGATCATGGACAGCCTTCGCTACTGGGTGCTCGATATGCATGTCGATGGCTTTCGCTTCGATCTCGCCGCGACCCTCGCGCGCGAACTGCATTCGGTGGATCGCCTGGGAGCATTTCTCGACATCATTCACCAGGATCCTGTGCTCTCTCAGGTCAAGTTGATTGCTGAACCATGGGACCTCGGCGAAGGCGGATATCAGGTGGGCAATTTCCCGGTGGGATGGGCAGAGTGGAACGACCGTTATCGCGACAGCGTGCGCGGTTTCTGGAAAGGCGATGCTGGCCTGGTGGCAGATCTTGCCTACCGCCTCACCGGCTCCAGCGATTTATACGCTCACAGCGGGCGGCGGCCGTACGCCAGCGTCAACTTTGTCACCGCGCATGACGGCTTTACCCTGCAGGACCTGGTCAGCTACAACGAGAAACACAACGAAGCCAACGGCGAAGACAATCGCGACGGTAACAACAATAACATCAGCTGGAATTGCGGCGTCGAAGGCCCCACCGATGACCCCGACATCCTGGCGTTGCGCGCTAAGCAGAAACGCAACTTCCTGGCGACCTTGTTGCTGTCGCAAGGCGTCCCCATGATTTACGCAGGCGACGCCATTGGCCACACCCAGCAGGGGAACAACAACGCCTATTGCCAAGACAACGAAATCAGCTGGCTCAACTGGAAGTTGAGCCCTGCCGACCGCGAGCTATTCGCGTTTGTGCAGCGCATGATCAGCCTCCGCAAGTCTCACCCCATCTTTCGCAAGCGCCGTTTCTTTCAGGGCCGCCCTATCAAAGGCGAAGACGTGAAAGATCTTTTGTGGCTCATGCCCAACGGCTTGGAGATGACCGAAGAAGCCTGGCGCGATTCCGGCGTTCAATGCGTGGGAATGTTCCTCTCCGGTCACGGACTCGAAGATACCGATGAGCGAGGAGAACCCATCCGCGACGACAACTTTCTCGTGCTGCTGAATGCGCATCACGAAGATATCGGCTTCACTTTGCCTCCACTGCGCTCCAATTCCGCGTGGCTTGTGTGGTCCGATACCTCTCAGAATGGCGGCCTTCGTCCCGGCGGAACTCATCCAGCCGGCGCAGTCTATCCGCTGCAGGCGCGTTCTCTCGCAATTTTGTTGGAGCCGCATTCGAACGATGAGCCGCATTCCAACCAAAATGGCGCTCAGGAAGGTAACCATGAAGTGCAGCCATAAGATGCCCTTCGGAGCGCAGGTTCAGGAAGACGGCCAAGTGCGCTTTCGTCTGTGGGCTCCTGCCGCTGTTCAGGTGGACCTTTGTCTCCGACGAAGCGACGGCTCGCTTCACCTCGCTCTCAAACAGGAAGATGACGGATGGTTCAGTCTCACCACGTCAGAAGCGCATGCCGGCGACTTTTACATGTACCGCATTAACGGTGACGTCAGGGTCCCCGACCCCGCGTCGCGATTCCAGCCGAAGGACGTTCACGGACCGAGCGAAATCATCGACCCCGCCGCGTTCGAATGGCAAGACAACGGCTGGCGCGGACGCTCCTGGGAAGAAACAGTTCTGTACGAGATGCACGTTGGAACTTTCTCCACCGAAGGGACTTTCGCTGCCGTAAGTGAACGACTCGACTATCTCGCCAACCTGGGAATCACCGCAATCGAGTTGATGCCGGTCGCGGACTTCCCAGGGATGCGCAATTGGGGCTACGACGGCGTACTCCTCTTCGCGCCCGACAGTAGTTACGGCCGGCCCGAGGACTTGAAACGCTTGATCCAGGCCGCCCACCAGCGTGGCCTCATGATCCTTCTCGATGTCGTCTACAATCACTTCGGGCCCGAGGGAAACTACCTTCGTGCCTATGCGCCCCAATTCTTTACCGACCGCCACCGCACACCGTGGGGAGACGGCCTCAATTTTGATGGACCAGAGAGCCGCCCGGTTCGCGATTTCTTCATTCAAAACGCAATCTATTGGATCAATGAATATCGCTTCGATGGTCTGCGCCTCGATGCCGTGCACGCCATTACCGACGATTCCGATCCCGATATTCTTACGGAAATCGCATCGGGCGTTGCAAGCGCGGTATCGTCCGACCGCCACGTTCACCTGATCCTGGAGAATGACCGCAACCAGGCCTGCTACCTACAGCGAACGCCGAACTGTCGTCCGAAGAGTTATACCGCCCAGTGGAACGATGATTTCCACCACGCGCTGCACGTATTGGTGACGGGGGAAGATGACGGCTACTACGTCGACTATGCCACGCGTCCTATCGATCATCTTGGCCGCTGTCTGACCGAAGGATTCGCCTATCAGGGAGAACAATCGTATTTCCGCGATGGCGCGCTGCGCGGCGAATCGACCCGCGAAATTCCTCTGACTGCGTTCGTCTCCTTTCTTCAGAACCACGACCAGATTGGCAATCGCGCCTACGGTGAACGTCTGATCAGCTTGGTGACACGCCCTGCGGTTCGCGCCGCCACGGAGATTCTGCTGCTCGCGCCCTCGGCTCCTTTGCTTTTTATGGGAGAAGAATTCGGCGCGAAAACGCCCTTCCTCTTCTTCTGTGATTTCGAGCCCAACCTTGCGACCGCCGTCACCGAAGGACGCCGCAACGAGTTTGCCCGCTTCGCACAATTCCCAGAACCGTCGGAACGGGCCAAAATTCCCGATCCCACGGCCCTGGAGACCTTCCTCTCGTCCAAGCTAGAGTGGAATGATCTGGATGATCCGCGGCAACAAGACTGGTTGCAGCTTTACCGCAAGCTGATTGCACTGCGTCGCCAGCACATAGTTCCCCAGCTTGCTCAAGCTTGTTCTCTTAAGGCGGAATACAGCACAGAAAGCGAGCGTACTCTCAGCGTGCGCTGGCATTTCGTCGGCAAATCAGAGCTGAGCCTCTGGGCGAATCTTGGCCCGGCTCCATTTTCTACTGCACTGACTTTCTCCCCCCAGAACCTGATCTATAGTAGCGAGGTGAATCCCGATTTCTACCAACGTTTCACCTTGGCCCCCTGGTCCGTCTTTTGGTTTTTGCAATCATGACGGCGCAGACCCAAATCCCGGTTGCGACGTACCGCTTGCAATTCAATCGCGACTTTACTTTTAACCAGGCAACCGGCATCGTGCCATACCTTGCGGCCGCGGGCATCAGCCATTGCTACGCGTCCCCCTGCCTGAAGGCCCGCGCCGGAAGTATGCATGGGTACGACATCGTCGATCACAACTCCCTGAATCCCGAGATAGGCGCACCAGAGGACTTCGACCGCTTCGTCGAGACTCTCCATCGGCACAAGATGGGCCTGATCCTCGATATCGTTCCAAACCACATGGCGGTCATGGGAGATGACAATATCTGGTGGCTCGATGTCCTGGAAAACGGCGAATCCTCCGTCTACGCTGGATTCTTCGATATCGACTGGCACCCTTTAAAAGAAGAACTGCAAGGGAAGGTTCTGATCCCGCTCCTGCACGATCACTACGGCGCGGTGCTCGAGAGCGGCGAACTGAAGCTCGTTTTCCACCAGCTGCGCGGCGAATTCGATATTCACTATCGCACCCATCGCTTCCCCATCGATCCCAAAGAATATCCTCGGATCCTTCAGCTGGCCTCGGAAAAACTGGCCGCTAAGCCGGGCGAACAAAGTCCCGAGGTGCTAGAGTTCCAGAGCCTGCTGACGGCCTTCCGCAATCTGCCCGACCGCAGAGACAGCAGTCCTTCCAGCATCACCGAGCGCAATCGCGATAAGGAAATTCATAAGCGCCGGCTTGCACAATTGTGCGAACGCGCTCCCGAAGTCGCGGAAGCCATAAACGAGGCTGTGATCGCGATGAACGGAACGCCCGACGATTTCGCCAGCTTCGAAAACCTGCATGAACTGATCAAGGCGCAAACGTTCCGCCTGGCCAACTGGCGCGTCGCATCGGACGACATTAACTACCGTCGTTTCTTCGATGCCAACGATCTTGCCGGAATCTGCGTGGAGAAGGACGAAGTCTTTCAGGCGACCCACAAGTTCGTGTTGAGCCTGGTTGAAGCTCGGAAGATTGACGGCTTACGTATCGATCATCCCGATGGTCTGTATGATCCCCGCGCCTACTTCAATCGCCTCAGCGAGAGCCTGGTGGATGCCACATCGGAACCAGCTCCCGACAACCAGCCGCCCCGCTACGTGGTGATCGAAAAGATCCTGACCGGCGCCGAGCGTCTGCCACGCGAGTGGCCCGTCTTTGGTACCACCGGCTACGATTTTTCCAATCTCGTCAATGGATTGTTCGTGAATCCGCCCTCGGCAAGGCGAATGCATCGCATCTATAGCAACTTTATCGACGAGGAAATCGATGTCGAAGATCTCGCCTATCGGTCCCGCCGGCTCATCACTCGCGTTTCGCTCGCCAGCGAGCTCAGTGTGCTTGCCAACCAACTCACTCGCATCGCCCTGGCCAAGCGCCGCACCTGCGATTTCACACTCAACAGCCTGCGCGATGCCCTCACACAAATTGCCGCCAGCTTCCCGGTTTATCGCACTTATGTAAGTTGCCGCGGGGTCTCGGACGAGGACATCCGCTTCATTCGCACCGCCATCCTGCTCGCCAAACAGCGTAGTCCGGCCGACGACACGACCATCTTCGATTTCATCGCGGAAGTGCTGCTGACATCGATTGCTGAAGGGCAGGATGCGGTCTACCGCAGAAATGTCATCAACTTTGCCATGAAGTTTCAGCAATTCACCAGTCCGGTGATGGCCAAAGGACTCGAAGATACCGCCTTTTATCGCTTCAACCGTCTGGTTTCCCTGAACGAAGTGGGAGGCGATCTTCGCCGGTTTGGTACCACAGCGTCCGAATTTCACAGAGCCAATCAGGCACGTCTGCGGGACTGGCCGCACTGTATGCTCGCCTCCAGCACGCATGACTCAAAGCGCTCGGAAGATGTCCGCGCCCGCATCAATGTGCTTTCGGAGATTCCTGAACTTTGGAACAACCGCGTTCGCGAGTGGCGTCGCCTGAACCTGCTCCACAAACAAACCGTCAACGATCAACCTGCACCCTCGCGGAATGATGAATACCTGCTTTACCAGACTCTGCTCGGAGCCTGGCCACTGCAGCCGCTAGAACAGGAAACCGAGTGGAACACTTTTCGCGATCGCATCAACTCTTATATGTTGAAAGCGATTCGCGAAGCCAAAGCGAACACCAGTTGGATCAATCAGAATCTCGAATATGAGCGGGCGATGTCGTCTTTTGTTCAGACCTTATTGAAGCCCGGCGACGAAAATCGATTCTTGCGGGAATTTCTTTCTTTCCAGCAGCGCATCGCATTCCTCGGCGTTTGGAACAGCCTCTCGCAGACGCTCCTCAAACTCACCTCGCCCGGAGTTCCCGATATCTACCAGGGCAACGAGCTCTGGGATTTCAGCTTGGTTGACCCCGACAACCGCCGCCGAGTCGACTACGCGCTGCGTCAGACGATGTTCGACAGCATCCGGCCCTGGGGATCGAACCCAAATCCTTCCCTGGTGGCTCCCCTGCTTGAAAATCCGAACGACGGACGCGTGAAGCTGTTCCTAATCTGGCGCACTCTGTGTTTTCGCCAGCAGAATTCCCAGCTCTTTCAACGAGGGGAATACCAGTCCGTCTCCGCAGAGGGAACAAAAGCGAACTACGTCGTCGCGTTCACGAGGAAACTCGGCCCTGCAACCGCGCTCGTTGTCGCGCCTCGCTTGATCGCAGGCTTGCTCGAAGAGAATCAACATCCCCCTATCGGCTCGCGCCTCTGGAGTGAAACCCGCCTCAATTTGTCGCGCCTCGCCCGCCATTCCCGGCTCACCAACATCTTTACGGGAGAGACGTTGTCCATCGATCAGGATGACGGACGCCAAGGATTGGAATTGTCAGCAATTTTCTCGGCCTTTCCAGTAGCCCTTTTCTTTGCCCAGGAGCCGGATTAGCAATTGGGAATGAATTACGCATCGCAGCAAGATGACTACGTCTCGAGAATAAACTCGCTCCTTTATGGACACTTAGGTGTTTTGTCGTGGTTGAAGAATCGCAAAGCTGTTGCTTTGCAGACGATTGGGCTCTAACAACTTGCGGCACCTGATGCGCAGCCGTGCTAGAGAATCCAGGTTGCGCCACACTTTTCCTCGAGGTATTGCGTAGGCGGACATTCCAGGCCCTTGCCAGGGAGTCGCCTGTTCCCGGAAAACACCGTCATCCAGAAAGTCCTAGACGGATCCCTCTCAGCCGCCATCTAACGGTGGTCTTTGAAAACTTCCCGCTTAAGGGCAGTTTTAGGAGGACCGCTTGGCTAACAACAAGTTTCACCCACAAGAATCCGTCCCCCAGACCAGTTCCCATCTGAAGGTTCTGGGCATCGTGCTGGCCGGAGGCAAAGGCACCCGGCTTTATCCCTTGACCCGCGAACGCGCCAAGCCCGCTGTTCCCTTCGGAGGCAAGTACCGGATCATCGATTTTGTCCTCAGCAACTTCGTCAATTCCGGCATTCACTCTATTTACGTGCTCACTCAGTTCCTTAGCCAATCGCTGCTGCAGCATCTGAGCGAGGGCTGGCAGTTCGGCGGGCTGCTGAAGAGCCACTTCCTCATCAACGTACCTGCGCAAATGCGTTCGGAAAACGAGTCGTGGTACCAGGGCACTGCCGACGCGATTTATCAGAATATTAATCTGATCGAGCAGTCCGACCCCCACCTGGTGGCGATTTTTGGGGCGGACCATATTTACCGCATGAATGTGGCCGGCATGATTGATTTTCACCGAGCGAAGCGCGCCGATGTCACGGTAGCTGCCATCCCGGTGGCGCGAACCCACGCGCGCGAGTTCGGCGTAATCGAGGTCAACGACGCAGGCCGTATTATGGCCTTTCACGAAAAGAACCCGAACGCGCCGACCATGCCGGGCGATCCCCATCGCGTCTATGCCTCGATGGGCAACTACATCTTCTCCACGCCCACGCTTCTGGAACTTCTTATGGCCGATGCGAAGACGCCCGGCAGTCATCACGATTTCGGCAAAGATATCCTGCCCCGACTCGCCGGCAAGGCGCCAATGTACGCTTACAATTTTGAAAGCAACCGCATCCCCGGTGAGGTCGAAGATTCTGTTCCCTACTGGCGTGACGTCGGTACGATCGAAGCCTACTACGAAGCCAACATGGACCTAAACCAGGTTAAGCCCGATCTGAATCTGTACAACCGCGAGTGGCCGGTGCGCAGCACGAGCTATCCCGATCCTCCGGCGAAGTTCGTGTTCGACGAAGAAGGACGCCGGGGCGAAGCGCTCGACAGCATCGTCTCGGGGGGATGCATTCTTTCCGGCGGCCTGGTGCGGAAGTCGATTCTGGGACGCGGTGTGCGTGTCCACGCAGGAGCCGAGGTCGAAAGCTGCGTCATCATGGACAACTGCGACATCGGGCGCCGTGCCAAGCTGCGCCGCGCTATCGTGGACAAGAACATCCGCATTCCCGAGGGCGCCACCGTCGGCCACGACCTCGAAGCTGATCGCGCCCGCGGATGGCATGTGACCGAGACGGGGATTGTAGTGATCGGGCGTGGGTACAGCAGCGTCCCCATGGCAGTAATGATCGCGTGAGTTCGGAGCCGAGTTATCGCAAGTAATTCATGGGGCCCGAGCCAACACGATGGTCTCGGCCTGCGCCCCTTGTAAGCCGGGATCCTGAATGTATCCGATTTTCTGGAATTCACGATTAGCGAAGAAGCGCGGAACGTTAGCCGGACCGCACGGAGACTGCAGGGCGAAGGCTATTTCTTATGTTTTTCATCGTTATCGTTCTGGCGCGCGAAGGCGATCCCGCGCTTCAATTCCGAAGCAAGGTCAGTTTCGGGTGTCACGATGTGCACCGGCTTGCCGGATTCCCGTCCGAGCCATGCGCTCAACTGCTGCGGGGAACTCGTAACAAATCGCCCTTGTTCGACAACCGGCATTCCTTCCGATCTCCAGCGCTTCACGACCGAAATTGGCTCGCCAAGAAATTCGGCAATCTTTTTCCAGCCCCTCAGAGCCTCCGGTGGGCTTGACGGCTTCTTGCTGATTTTTGACTGTTTGGGATACCTCATTGTGATGCTGTATCTAGGTCAATCGTGAGTTCCAGAAAGTCGGACACTTTGAGGGTTCCAAGAGCTAACCGGACAAAGGCGGGCATGCTTTCACGCCGCGGGTCATGGAACACGTGGGCGTGCGAGAGTTGCAACTTGCGGTTGTGCGTTATTAGTTCACAGCCGTTGGCTGCGAGCACATTCTGGACCCACTGTGAGTCGCGTCCGTACGTGAGAGCAATGATGAATCTGTTGCCTCGGCGAAACACCATTACAGGCGTTCGATATTGACGCTGGCTCTTCCGTCCGACGTGGATAACAACGCCCATTCCTGGAACCCATGTGGCGAGAGGTCCAAGAATCCGGTTGGTGACGTACAGGTTGAAGTGCGCGACCCATCGAGGTAGGGGCATAAGGCAACTCAAGCCTCTTCGTCAGGCGGACCTCCAGTACCTGCGAGGTCCTGAGGCTTGATCTTATCAACGTCGAATCTTGCCCGCTGGCGCATGGTCGTCAGCACCTCCTCGAGCGGCGATTTGGCCCCGAGGCGCGAACGAAAATGCCTCAGTCTTTGGTCGAAGGCATCCAGAGAACTCAGCAGCTTTCCGTCCAACTGAAGACCTGCGAATTGCGGAATTCGATTTTGGCGGAGATTCTGGTCCACGGAATTAGCTGCGACCTAACCTGCCTGCTTTCAATGTGGACCAGCACGCAATCTGCCGACAAAGCATCCCACAAAGGCTACGGCGGCCCGTTCGATCCACTGGTGGGTTGACGACGGCGTGACCACGCGAGGACTCCGGTTGGACTCCACGTGTCGGACCGCGGACACTTGCTGAAGCAGAGTTATTGAAGTGACAATTTCGCCAACCTCAGTTTCGTAGCATTTAATGACTACCGCTGCTTCTCCAACTCAATCACAGTTTGGCAGGCGCCTTGCATATGTTGAGCGAACACCAAGCGGCACATAGGTGTTGCAAAGCAATGAATTGCAGACGTAGTTCCTTGGCGACCCCTGGTCAATGTCCAACTCGTCGATGCAGCGGGCGGCAAGCCGACATAAGCAGTGGCGGACCGTTGATTCCCTGCGATTAGGCGACCCGCTGAACGAAGGAGACTCATTGCAATCTCGTGGCTCAGGTAACTTGCGAGTGTTGCCGTCGCTGCTTCTCGTTTGGATCTGCGGTCCAGTGGCAGCCTTTGCCGGCACGTCCCATCCCTTGAGCCCGACAAATATCTTTGCTCCCGAGTCGACCCCGGCCAAAACGATCTTCGGATTGTCCTTGTTTGTGCTGGCGGTTACAGGAGCCATTTTCTTAGTCGTATTCTCCTTGCTGCTTTACTGCGTCGTGAAGTTCAGGAAGAAAAAGAATGACGATGGCCGAGAGCCTCCCCAGGTGTACGGCAGCAACCAGGTGGAATTGGCCTGGACGATCCTTCCGATTCTCATCGTCGTCGCCTTGTTCATGGCGACAGCGCGAGTCATTGCCATCGTTCAGAAAACCTCGCCGCCTAGCAACGCGATCGCGGTTACAGCAATCGGCCACCAGTTCTGGTGGGAATATCGGTATCCGGATCTAGGCGTGGTAACGGCGAATGAACTGCATGTGCCTATAAGTGATCCGAGCCATCCGACCCCGACATTCATTACGCTGCTATCCGCCGATACCGACCACAGTTTTTGGGTCCCTCGACTGGCCGGCAAGACTGACCTGATTCCCAACCACCCCAACAGCATGTGGATCGACCCGCAAGAGATTGGAGTTTACCTCGGCCAGTGTGCACAGTATTGCGGCACGCAGCACGCGAAGATGTTGCTGCGTGTTTATGTTCAGTCGAAAGATGAATTCGATCGGTGGATTCAACAGCAGCGCAAGCCAGCGTTTGTGAATGACGCTGTTTCTCAAGGACAACGGATATTCGAGACGACCGCCTGCATCAACTGCCACACCGTGTCGGGGACAGTGGCTAACGGTCGGTTCGGCCCGGACCTCACGCACCTGATGAGCCGGGACACGATTGCGGCCGGAGCAGCCGCGAACACCCCGGAAAATCTCCGGCTCTGGATTCGAAATCCCGACGCCCTCAAGCCTGGTTCCTTAATGCCCGCGATGCAGTTGAACGAGCAGGAGCTAAACGCATTGGCAGCCTATTTGGAGACCCTTCAGTGAGCACTTCGTTAGAGACCTTGAGGAGATCGCCCGATGTCGACTGATGCCGTCGTACTGCCGAGAACGGAGCTAGCATCGCGTCCTACTGTCGCCAGGCTGCACGACTGGGTTACGACCGTCGATCACAAACGGCTGGGGATCCTGTACATGCTTTATGCAATGACGTTTCTCCTGATCGCCGGGATCGAGGCGATGATTATCCGCATCCAGCTCATCCGTCCGCACAACGACTTTATTTCGCCCCAGGTATTCAACCGGCTGTTCACCATGCACGGAACGACCATGATCTTCTTCGTGATCATGACCGTCATGTTCGGATTCGCGAACTACCTCATGCCACTCATGATTGGGGCGCGGGATATGGCTTTCCCACGTCTGAATGCTTTCAGTTTCTGGATGACCGCTTTCGGTGGCCTGCTTCTTTACTTCAGTCTGGTGGGGGGCAACGGACTGTATGGAGCCGGTAACGCTCCCGACGTGGGGTGGTTCGCCTACGCACCGCTAACCTCGCAAACGTTTTCAATTGGCCATAGCACGGACTTCTGGACTCTGGCGCTGTTGGTCTCAGGCTTTGGCAGTATCGGCGCGGCAGTCAATATCATCGCTACCGTGCTCTGCATGCGCTGCCCGGGAATGACGCTGGCCAAAATGCCGTTGTTCGCCTGGCTCAACCTTGTGATGGCCGGATTGGTGATCCTTTGTGTCAGCCCGCTGACAGCGGCGCAGATCATGCTGGTGATCGACCGTTATCTCGGCGGGCACTTCTTCGACACTCAGGCGGGAGGCTCCGCTGTCATCTGGATGCATTTCTTCTGGATCTTCGGGCATCCCGAAGTTTATGTCCTTGTCCTGCCGGCCTTCGCCTTCGCCTCAGAAATCATCCCGGTGTTTTCCCGCAAGCCGATCTTCGGTTACCCAGTGATGGTAGGGGCCACGATCGCGATTGGGTTCATCAGCATGAGTGTATGGGCGCATCACATGTTTACTGTGGGTATGAGCTCAGCTGCCAACAACTTTTTCGTGATCTCGACCATGGCCATCGCGGTTCCGACCGGCATCAAGATCTTCAACTGGCTGGCAACCATGTGGGGCGGAAAGATTGAGTTCAAAACTCCGATGCTGTTCTGCGTTGCTTTTCTTTTCCAGTTCTTGATCGCCGGTCTCACGGGAGTCATGCAGGGCGCGGCCCCCTTCGACTGGCACTTAGGAAATTCATATTTCGTGGTTGCGCATTTTCACTACGTAATCGTCGGCGGCATCCTCTTCTGTCTTTTCGGGGCCTTTTACTACTGGTTCCCTAAGATGACGGGGAAGATGTACAGCGAGACACTCGGCAAATTACATTTCTGGCTTTTCATGGTCGGCTTCCACCTCACCTTCGACTTCATGCATATCCCCGGACTGCTCGGCATGCCGCGAAGGATCTACACCTATGAACCGGGGCGGGGTTGGGACATATGGAATTTCATTGTGACCATTGGAGTTTTCTTCCAGGCTGCGGGGATTTTGGTCTTCCTGGCAAACCTGCTCTGGTCCTATTTCCGGGGCAAAGCGGCGGGAAGCGATCCTTGGGATGCCTGGACACTCGAGTGGTCCACGAATTCGCCACCTCCCGCTTATAACTTCGCCTCGATCCCGGTTGTTAAGAGCCGGCGTCCACTCTGGGACTTGAAGCATCCGGACGATCCGGACTGGAAGTACGAATAGAGGGAAACTCTGATGAACACAACATCCATGGCTGTGGCGGAAGGGAGAATTGAGTGGGATCGTCCCGATCGCGGACGCGTCGGAATGTTAAGCCTGATCGCCGCTGAAGCCGCGATCTTCACGATCTTTGTGGTGGCTTACGTCTTTTATATCGGGAAAAGTCTGACCGGCCCGATGCCGAAGGACGTTCTCAGTGTCCCGATCTTTTACACGATCTGTTTGCTTTCGAGCAGTCTCACGATTCACCTGGCTGCAAAGTTTCTTCGTCAGGGTAGCATCCGCGCTTTCAAACTTTGGTGGTTCGCAACGATCACGCTGGGCGCAGCTTTCATGTACGGGACAACGACGGAATGGCACCGGCTCATTTACCACGAGGGATTGACGATCACCACGAACCTGTTCGGAACAACTTATTACTCGTTGGTCGGCCTGCACGGTTTTCACGTAGTGGTTGGTCTTGTGAGTCTCTCCATCGTAATGGCGTTGACGTTTCTCGGACACGTCAGATCAGAGCACGCTGAGCGCGTCGACGTCTTGTCGCTCTACTGGCATTTCGTCGACGTGGTGTGGATTGTGGTTTTCACCGTCGTGTATGTCATTGGGCGATGAAGGAAGGATTGGAAGATGACAACGAAAATGCTGGACGTCCCGAGTGAGACGGGAAATCAAGGGCTGCGCACGATCGAATTGCCCGCCCCTACGGCATGGCCGATCATCTTGGCCTTCGGCCTTACCTTGGTATTCGCGGGATTAGTTACTAGCGCCTCCGTCAGCATTCTTGGCGCGATCCTCGCGGTCTCCGGATGTGTTGGGTGGTTTGGTGAGGTGCTGCCGCGCGAAAAGCAGGAACCGATGCCAATCGTGGACAGCGTACCAACTGCCGAAACCAGCCGCCCGCAAGTCGCGCGGGTCGAATGGAAGACCCAGGAACTGAACCGGGCTCGACTGCCCCTGGAGATCTATCCGATTTCAGCGGGTGTAAAAGGTGGCTTAGCTGGAGGCGCAGCCATGGCTGTTCTGGCAGTTCTTTACGGAGTTATCAGCGGCCACGGTATCTGGTATCCGATCAATCTTCTGTCGGCTGGATTCTTTCCAGCAAGAGTAACCACTGAGCAAATTGCGGCCTTCCATTGGGACGCGTTGATCATTGCGGCGATCCTGCACCTGATTTGTTCTGTGCTCGTTGGGCTTCTCTATGGCGCGGCACTTCCGATGTTTCCTCGGCGCCCGGTTCTGTTCGGAGGCGTGATCGCTCCTATTCTGTGGTCTGGTCTGATCCATAGCATCCTCGAGGCGCTGGATCCCACGCTCAAGCAGCGGATTGACTGGTTCTGGTTCGTCATTTCCCAGATCGGATTCGGCATCGTCGCCGGCATCATTGTGTCCAAGCAACAACGTATACCTACCTGGCAACACTTGCCGTTCGCGGTGCGCGCTGGCATTGAAGCGCCGGGCGCGATAGATGAAAAGAACGGAGACAGTGGTCAGTAATGATGCATCGACCCATGCTCCTCGCAATTGTTACGGCCGCCACGTTTCTTGCTTGTGCCGCCTGCAGCAATTCTCCCATGGTTGGTCGGCCTGAGTTGGCGGTCGTGCCCCCGATCGAGGTCGTCGACTTCAATGCGCTCTATGGACAGAACTGTGCAGGATGCCACGGAGTGAACGGTAAGGGCGGAGCAGCTACAGCTCTGGCTGATCCTGTTTTTCTGGCAATTGCGGACGACGTAGTAATTCGCCGCATCGCCTCAAACGGTGTGCCTAGCACCCCGATGCCAGCCTTTGCGCAGAGTGCGGGGGGAATGCTCTCCGATAAGCAGATCGACGTGATTGTGACCGGAATCCGATCCTGGGCGAAAGCCAATGCCCTCGGCGATCAGACGCCACCGCCTTATGCCGCGCAAGTTCCCGGCGATTCGCAGCGTGGCGCGGATGCATATCGTACCTACTGTTCCTCCTGTCATGGAGCAAACGGTCGTGGCGGAAACAAGGCGAGTTCGATTGTAGATGGCTCGTACCTTGCTCTGACGAGCGACCAACAACTTCGAACCATCGTGATTGCAGGACGACCAGAATTAGGAGCACCGGACTGGCGCGGGGACCTGGAGGGGCGACCCATGTCGGCGCAAGATATTTCTGACGTCGTGGCGTGGCTCTCGAATCAAAGGCCAAGTTCGCAGGCCAGCCGTATCCAACTGCCTCGATAAACCGGCCAATGGAGGATATCGATGAGTACAGAAAGCGGAATATCCCGACGCGCGGCTCTTGTGAAGCTGGGATTGTTTCTTAACGGCATCGTCGGGGCAGCCCTGGCTGTGCCCATCGTGCGTTATCTGCTTTCTCCGGTGATTCGTGAAAAACAGTTTGGGTACGAATCATGGTTGTCTCTCGGCGGCCTGGAACAGTTTCCTGCCGGCCAGACGCGGCTTGCCACTTACAAGAATCCCGTGGTCAATGCGTGGGACGGTGAAACCGGCGACATCGCGTGCTGGGTTCGAAACGTTGATGATCACGCCTTCCAGGTCTTTGCCGTTAACTGTGCGCACCTCGGCTGTCCGGTTCGCTGGTTTCCCCAGTCGAGTCTCTTCATGTGTCCTTGCCATGGCGGAGCTTACTATCAAGACGGTTCACGCGCGTCCGGGCCTCCCGAGCGCGGATTATTTCAGTACCACTACAAAATCGAAGATGGAAAACTCCTGATCAAAGCGGGCGAGATGCCGACTCCCGGCCAGCCTGTCGCAAATAACGCGGGAGGAAAAACGACATGCGCCTGATTCAGAAAATCGGCGAGTGGTTCGATCTGCGGCTGCAGCTTGGCAAACCGATTCGTGAAACCGCCGAGCACCCGGTTCCGCGTGAAACTGCAAGCTGGTTCTATGTTTTCGGCAGCGCCGCGATCACCTGTTTCATGCTGCAGATTGTCACGGGCATATTGCTTGCACTGATCTACGTGCCTTCTGCGGGAGAGGCCTGGAATAGCCTTCAGACCCTCAATCATGCCGTCTCTCTGGGTTGGTTCATACGAGGTCTGCACGGTTGGGGATCGAATTTCATGGTCGCCATTGTCCTCATCCACATGGTGCAGGTCTTTCTCTTCGGAGCATATAAATTTCCAAGAGAACTGACGTGGATCGTTGGCGTGTTTCTTTTACTCGTGACCCTGGGGATGGCCTTTACCGGCCAGGTGTTGCGCTTTGACCAAGATGCTTACTGGGGATTAGGCATCGGAGCATCGATAGCAAGTCGCGTTCCAGTGATTGGACCTTGGGCTGTGAACCTCATGCTCGGCGGCCCGATCATTGCCGGCGCGACGCTCTCGCGCTTCTTCGCGCTGCATGTTTTTGTTATCCCCGGACTATTGATCGCTTTCGTCGGCGTGCATCTGCTCATGGTACTGAAGTTAGGAATCAACGAGTGGCCCATGCCGGGACGAATCGTTCGGCGCGCCACGTATATGCAGGAATATCACGAACTCACGCACAAGCAGGGCGTGCCGTTCGTGCCAAACGCGGTGTGGAAGGACATTTTATTCTCCGGTTTCGTTCTTTTATCCATCGCGGTCTGTGCAGCGCACTTTGGTCCCTTTGGCCCGGGCGGCCAGCCAGACCCAACGATTATTCAAACCTCCCCGCATCCCGACTTCTTCTTTTTGTGGCTGTATGCGCTGCTCTCGTTTCTGCCCCCTTCAGCCGAGACGCCCATACTCCTGATTGGTCCTGCGATTGGAATCATTGTCCTGCTGGCGCTGCCGTTTGTAGCGGGAGAAGGGGAGAAAAGCTGGAAGCGCAGGCCGATTGCTGTCCTCACCATTATGCTGGTGGCCGTAGTGCTCAGCACTCTGACTCATTTAGCGGAGCACACGCCCTGGAGCCCGGTGATGGACGCCTGGAGCAGCCAGCCGATTCCATCAGAATACTTGCAAGGTCGGACAGCTTTGGAGCGCCACGGTGCACTCGTCTTTCAAGCCAAGCAATGTCACAACTGTCATTCGCTACGTGACAAAGGAGGGCAGCGCGGGCCGGCGCTGGACGCCGTTGCTCTCCATCTGACCGAGGATCAACTGATTCGCCAGGTGATCCAAGGCGGCGGAAATATGCCGGCCTACGGAAAAAACCTCAGCCCTGCCGAGACAACCGCGCTCGTGGCTTTTCTGGAAACCCTGCACCCGGCAAATCAGAAACCAGCCCGCAATGCTTCTCAAGCGATGGCGCTTGGCGTTAACGATGTCCCACCAAGGTAGACAGAGCTATGTCCCAACCCCATGCCCAGATGATGTCGTGGCTGCTCCTGCTCGCGATGGACTCGATACTGGTGGTCACAGCATTGGTTTATCTGCGCGGTTGGATTTCTCTTCGAAATGCTTTCCCAAGCCTGATCCCCGCATGGCGCCCAGCATCGTTTATAAGTGGGCTCGTTTTGGTGTGGACTGCCGTAGGGTCTCAACTCGCCACACTCGATCACCACTCACTCACAATTCACATGTTGAAACACCTTCTGTTGATGACGGTTGCTGCCCCGCTAATTCTGGCTGGCGCACCGGCGTTTCCGCTGACATGCGGTCTTCCGAAGCTTTTCATTCACAAGCATTGCTTTCTCGCCACTCCGCCCGCACGCGGGCTACGAAGCGGTTTCACGAATCCGGTATTGTGTTGGCTGGCAGGTACGGTCGCGGTAATTGGATGGCATCTTCCGGTTGCGTTTCAGTTGGGTATGCGCTCCCACTGGGTGCACAGCATTGAGGATGGGTGTTTTCTGATGGCGGGCCTTTTGTTCTGGTCGCCCATCGTGCAGTCTTCGCCGAGTGCGACACGGTCACCTCGATGGTCCTTGGCTTTGTATCTCTTCCTTGCCACCCTGCCATGTGACATTCTTTCAGCGTTTCTTGTGTTTTGTAATCGACTTGTCTATCCATTCTATCTTTCCACTCCTCAGCTCTTCCGTATGGCCCCCCTTGAGGACCAGGAATGCGCAGGCGCGCTGATGTGGGTTTGGGTAACTTTCGCATATCTGATTCCAGCGGTCGCTATCACCGTGCAGATGCTCTCTCCCTCGAACTCGCAGGGAGTAATCCAAGCTGCGCACATAGTGGCAGGACACTCGCGGAACGGTGCCGAGGCGGAGGTGCTCTAAACGTGGCGGCCAAACCCATCCTTATTACTGGCACTCTACCTGTAGGGGGAGGAAGGCCCCAGCCACTTCCCGCATTTAGCTGGTTTGCTGCAATATCGGATTATTGGGCGCTTACCAAGCCGGAAGTTAATTTCTTAATCGCTATTGCTACACTCACTGGCTTCTATCTGGCCTTTCCAGGCCGACTTGTACACTTTCCGTGGCTGCGGCTCGTTCACACCCTTCTGGGTACGCTGCTCGTCGCCAGCGGCACCGGTGCGTTAAGTCAATACATCGAACGTTGTTTCGATGCCCAGATGCGCCGGACTTCCTGCCGCCCGCTCGCGGCCGGCCGGCTAAAACCTTCGGCGGTTTTATGGTTTGGGATAGCGCTTTCCTCGGCGGGCAGCTTTTGTCTTGCGGTTGCCGTGAATGCGCTCGCTGGTCTGCTCGCGATCGTCACGCTAGTGTCTTACTTGTTCCTCTACACTCCGCTCAAACGAAAAACACCGATTTGTACTCTGGTCGGAGCCTTTCCCGGAGCAATGCCGCCGCTGATCGGCTGGGCAGCAGCATCGGGCAGGTTGAGTTTGGAAGCATGGGTCATCTATGCCCTGCTCTTTCTTTGGCAATTCCCTCATTTCATGGCAATCGCCTGGATGTACCGCGACGACTACGCTCGTGCGGGTTACTGCGTGCTGCCTCAGGGCAAAGCGAGAGATAGCATGGTGAGTCTGCAAACCGCATTGCCGCTCCTGGCCTTGTTGCCCATTAGTCTCCTGCGGGCCGAGGGAGGCCAACCACGCATTCTCTGCGGCATTGGAATATTGATCCTGAATTTAGGGTTTTTGTACTACGGAACACGATTCGTGCTTCACAGATCCAGCACGGCGGCGCGTCGACTCCTTGTCGCATCGATCATCTATCTTCCATCACTATTTGCATTGATGAGCCTTCCTGGCGGGTCTTGGATGACGGCACGCACCAAGTCATCGTCATCGACGACGAAGACAACGGGGGCGGCGGCTTCGGACTTCATTCACCTGCCTCGGCTTTGATGGGTAGGGTAAGGTGAAAGCTAGCTCCGCGTGGAGAGTTATCGGCAGCCCACAGGCGGCCACCATGTGATTCAACGATGGAACGGCTGATTCGAAGTCCCATGCCGGTCCCTTGGGGCTTGGTCGTAAAGAAGGCATCGAAGATTTGATCCGCCTGCTTGGGCGGGAGCCCGACACCGGTATCGCTGACCGATATCATGAGCTGGCCGTCTTCGGCTTGCGAGGAGATGAAGAGCTCGCGTGTACCATCTAGATCTTTCATCGCGTCGATGCTGTTAGTCATGAGGTTCATCAGCACTTGTTGCATTTGGACGCGATCGCCCATTACCTGGGGCAGATCTTTGGCCAGTTCCGTCTGAATTGAGACGTCGTATTGCGTTGCGTCGCTGCCTAGAAGGACGATCATCTCTCGGATGATTTCGTTCACATCAATCATTGCCTGTTCAGGAGTACCTTTTTTGAAGAGCTGCCGGACCCGAATGATGATTTCCGCCGCACGCGTTGCGTCCTTAACGACTCTCGACGCGGCCTCGCGGGCTTCTTCCACGTCGGGGTCATCACGCGAAAGCCAGCGTACGCAAGTGTTAGCGTCTGTCACCGCCGCGGCAATCGGCTGTTTCACTTCGTGCGCTAAAGAGGCAGTCAGCTCTCCCATCGTCGTGATGCGGTTGATGCGGGCGACATCCGTTTGCGCCTGATGCAAAGCTTCTTCGGCTTGTTTGCGTTCGGTGATGTCGGTGGAGCTGCCAACGAATTGCACCAGATCCCCGGAAGCGTTCAGAACAGGATGTCCGACACTGCGGATGTACCTTATGGCGCCACCTGGAAGAAGAATTCGGTACTCAACTTCGTAATCTGATTTTTCGTTTATTGCTCGATCGATTGCTTGTTGCCGCCCATCACAATCGTCCGGATGAATGCGCTCCAAACGTTTGTTCCAAGCCGACATGCCCTCTTTCGGATCGAAACCATACACGCGATACCATTCTTCGGATAGATGCAATGCGCGTCTTTCAGCTACTTCCCAGACCCAACTTCCCGTATGTGTGAGCTTCTGCGCTTCTGCTAAATAGGCCTCGCTCTGTCGCAGCTTCTCCTCAGACCGCCTGCGTTCCGTCACGTCCATCACGGTACCCACGTACTCAACGAGATCGCCGGATGGGTTGAAAACGGGGTGAGCTACCACGTGGATGTCTCTGATCTCGCCGCCGGGATGGACGATTCGGTAATCCGTCTCGTAGTCGAACTTGGCACGACCCGCTGCCGCCGATATTTCCCTGATCTTGGCTTGATCATCCGGGTGGACGCGCTGCAGGAATGTTTCAAATCGCGGCAGTCCGTCGCGCGGATCAAAACCTAGCACGCGGTAGCATTCTTCGGACCAGTACCTCATCTCGCCTGTGGCGGAGACCCTTGCCCAACTGCCCGTATGGCTGAGCCTCTGCGCTTCCGCTAAGTATGCCTCACTCTCCCGAAGCGTCTTTTCCGCCTGCCTCGCTGCGGTGATATCCATCGCGGTCCCGACAAATTCCACGAGGTCGCCGGACTCGTTCAAGATAGGGTGGCCGATCGTGTGGAGGTACTTGATATTTCCTTCCGGAAGGACAATGCGGTAGTCCACTTCAAACGCGGTTTTCTCCCTTTCGGCTCTTTCAAAAAGGTCCACGACCCGCTTCCGATCCTCGGGATGGAACTTGTTAAAGAAGAATTCGGTGTTCGACGGGTCTTCGTCAGGCTTGATGTCGTGCATCCGATAGATCTCTGGCGAGACTGTGACCTCGCCCGACACAACATCATGTCGCCAGCTACCCGTCTTGCTTAGTTTTTGCGCCTCAAGCAAAGATTCTTCACTGCGGCGCAGCTTTTTCTCCACGTCCTTTACCGCGGTCGTGTCCATCACCGCTCCAACGAACTCTAAAGTGCCCGATTCATCGCCTATGAGCATGAGCCACAACGTGGACATGCTTGAGGGAACCATCCGGCATGAGCAAGCGATATTCATGTTCAAAATTCTTTCCATCCTGCGTCGCGCGTTCAATTGTCTGTTTCACGAGCGCCACGTCTTCCGGATGAACCCGTTGGAGAATGAGTTCCACGGTCGGTGTCGTCGTTCGGTCGTATTGGAAGACTCGAAAGGTTTCCTCTGACCAGATGATCTCGCCAGTGGAGGGTTTCCAGCCGAAACTGCCCGTGTGGCTGAGCCTTTGGGCTTCCGCCAGGTACGCCTCGCTTCGCTGCTGCTGCAGTTCAAAGATCTGGGCAGCGAATCGTCTATCCACCCAGGACGTCAGCAGAGCCAGCCCGAGGACGATAAAGGTGACGGCGACAATTCCGGCGATGCCGAGTGCGGAGATGCTTACGGCGTGAGACAGGTCGGCCGGCATGCCGGAGGACGTGAAACTGGCGGCGGCCATGCCGGTGTAATGCATGACAGGGATCGCAGCACCCATCACGACGGCTCCGGCTAACTTCTTCCGGCCGATCCCCGTTTTCTCATCTCGGAAGTGAAAGGTAATCCATAGCGCGGCGAGAGAGATCAGAACCGCGAACGCGACGGACAGGACCACGAGAGAGGAATTAAATTGGCATACAGCCGGTAAGCGCATAGCGGCCATGCCGATGTAATGCATACCCGCAATACCCGCACCCATCAGGACACTTCCAGCGACCGCTTGAGACGCGCCCATTTTCTGTCGGCTCACCACGTACAGCGCAATGGCAGACGCGAGAATGGCCGCAAACAGTGACAGCAGAACGGTTGGCCAGTGGTAAGCCACGGGAATCGGCAGGATGAACGCGAGCATCCCAATGTAGTGCATTGACCAAATGCCTGTCCCCATCGCACAGGCACCGCCCAGCACCCAAAGCGCACGAGTCCAACCGCCCGCAGCCGTTACGCGACTTGCGAGATCTAGAGCAGCGTACGACGCAAACACGGCGATGAACACCGAGAGCGCCACGAGCGAGTAGTTGTAGGAGCCAATCAAGTTCACGGCAGCCATTTGACCCCAGCCGGGTGCCACGAGGAACAGCCATCTGCGCTTCAATCAAAAGAATTACCGTCTTCCTAGCACTTGATCATCCGGATGGAGGCGTTGCAGGAAGCTAATCCAGAGCGCAGAGCACCATAACTGTAGCTCGGTTTCAAAGCCATTACAATCAAGTGGAACCTGAATGGTGTTAGGATGGTTGTCTCTCTACACTCAGGCTCTGGCGGCCAACTGATGGGTGCGATGGTTCATCGTGTTTACAATAGTTGATCCTGACACACGGATGCGCGGAAGAACGACCTCTTGTCGAGCACTAACCTACTAACCTTGACCGACCAATGCTGACTCGGAGTTGAAGGCGAGACCGTTTCTTTTGGTGTCTTCTTGACCCTTCCTGTCGGTTGATTAGGCTATGCCAACGGACTCGTATTTCGCACCGAACCGCAGGTAGAAGGGACCCGTGACGTCTTCCTTAGAGCGCCACCCCCGCCGACCCAAATCAATCGGAACGTAGCGCCGATCCTTACCTTTGCCGACCAACCTGTGCAACTTCACTGACAACGCCATATTTTCCTCCGCGCAACCTAATACCGAGGTTCGGAGGAAATACCTTGAAATCCGTAAGGAGAGCCTTTTAGCTCGGAATTATGCTGCAAGTGGTTGGAAGTAAAAGTGTAGAAAATCTGGCGGAGAGGGCAGTCCGGCGCTAACCAATTCTCTTGGGAATTCCCGTGAACAGGGAAATTTACAGGGATTTTCTGCAATTCTTGCCCCTGAATCGCAGCCCACGGCTCGGGCTAAACGCCGAGGAGTGGGGAAGTTGCGCACGCCGCGGAGTCGAAATTGATCAGGGAAAAATTTCTACCAAACAGGGAATTTGAGTTCCCTAATCTGTATGAAAAGCGGCGGGACAATGGGGGTGGCTCATGCTGGCAAGGCTGTAAATCCGAAGCGTTCACGTTTTCGACCCAGCTTAGCGGAATGTTGGTAGCCATCTTCGCGAAGGTTAAGTCGGGCGGTTGCGTCCCATCGAGGATGGATTCCACGATCTCTGGTGCAAGCAATGCGAAATGAAGGACCCGAGCGACGTATCGATCCCCTAACCCGACCTCGGCGGCAAGAGCGTAGTACAGTCCTTGAGCTGTCCACTCAAGAGACGTTCGTACCAGAGGCGCGCTCGCACGATGGCTTTGACTAATGAAGAAACCGGTCTACTCCCAATTTTCCGATCTCCGCCTGTAGCAGGAACTAGCAGACAAACCTCGCCTCCGCACCGGCGCAGTTTCGCCTGTGATCGCAAAGTTATCAGAGCACTGTTCTCATCGAAGCTCGGTATCCCTGGTTTGCCATTTCGTGCCGTAGGAGTTTTCTTAGAGCGCAACCTTATCGAGCAGCACCTCGACGTTATCTCGATCGACTACAACACGACGCACGCAAGAGCTCACAAACTTTCTAGTCTCGTCAGGGCCCAGATTAGGCCAGCCTCCGGCTAATTTCTTCGCTGCTGATACCAATTCGTGCACGAAGCTGGCAGAGTTGTTGTTGTCGTATTCGCTGAAAACCCTGGCTTCGGATGACAGGAATGATTGCATCATGTCCATACCGCGGTTTCCAGTTCTATCGCCGGCCACCGTGCCGGACTCTGTACCCTAGACGACGGGTTTTCAATCGAGGTGCAAAGAACATAGTATCGGTAGCGCTTCTTGCTCTTTACCGTGAATGATGGCGTGAACGGGCTTCCGTCTTTGTCCGCGATAAGGCCGGTGAGCAAGCTAGATGAATGGTCGCGGATGCGGATCGACCGGCGTTCGCGGTTCGAAGCCATCTTTGACTGCACGCGATCCCAAACGTCGCGGGAGATGATTCCTTCGTGTAGCCCTGGGTACCAGAGTTTGCGATGCCGAATCTACCGACATAGAGGCGGTTCTGGAGCAAAGAGATCCGTAAAGTGGCCCCTCTGGAGAAACTACGCCACCGTGGCGGGCACCGTTCCGAGTCTTCCATAGCTTGCTAGTGACGTTCGTTCGATCGAGCTCGCCCTTGAGCCTTGATACACATCCTAGGTCCAAGTAAAGGCCGAAGATTCTTCTGTACGAGTGCAGCCTCATTGAGGTTTGGAATTAACTTGCGATCTTGGATGTCGTAGCCCAGTGGCGGATAGCCACCCATCCACATGCCTTTTTCTTGGAGGCCGCGATTTTGTCTCGAATGCGCTCGCCCGTCACCTCTCTCTCGAACTGGGCGAACGACAGCAGCACATTCAATGTGAGCCGCCCCATGGACGTGGTGGTATTGAATTGTTGAGTCACCGAGACAAACGAGACCCTATGTGCGTCGAGGATTTCGATGATCTTGGCGAAGTCCGCCAGGCTGCGTGTAAGACGATCGACCTTATACACAACAATAACGTTGACACTTCCGTCTTCCACGTCTTGCAGCAGTCGCTGGAGTGCCGGACGGTCCATGCTCCCGCCAGAGTAACCGCCATCGTCATAATGCGCTGGGCGACACGTCCATCCCTCATGCCGCTGGCTAGTGACGAAGGCCTCGCAAGCTTCGCGCTGGGCGTGAAGGCTGTTGAACGACTGCTCAAGGCCTTCCTCGGACGACTTGCGGCAGTAGACCGCCGCCCGAAGAACACCGCCGTCATTCCCCATGCTGCACCTTTGACGATTCAGACTTGTCGCGTAGACCGAAGAACAGCGGGCCAGACCACCGGTTTCAGTAATCAGGCGAGCGATATGTGAAAGGCTGTCGTAGCGATCTCCGCGATACTCGAACCCGTTTGGCTCGACCGTGACCAGATGGTTGCGGCCTTTCCAGCGGCGCACAAGGCGCGTGCCGGGCTTTATTGCCTGGTTCGATGTCGCCAAAGCGGTAGGATCAGCGTCGATGTTCTCGCCAAACGACGAAGTCGTGCGATCGTTTCCGCGGATAGAGACCCAAACGCCTGTTCTTGCATTCTATGGGCGAGCACGGCAGCCAGCGTATTTCTGCGGAGGTTAGACGGAGCGTTTTGGTGAAACTTTTCTTGCCAAAGCCTGCGAAACTCCCGCTTTCTTCGCGCTACGGATATCGGCGAGAAGTCTTGATAGCGGCTCGGACATAAAACCCCCTTATAATCTGTACACATTCCCGCTCTGAGCGCCCCCGAAGTCAAGCTGGGCCGGATGGTAATTGGCCCCTTTTCGACGGCTACGGGTATTTGCGGCCATGCCGGACTGATTTACTCCCAATGGGCCCTTTGTTTTTTGTTGGTTATTCTGACAAAGGGCGATGATGTATCCCTGTCATATTGGTACGAAATGACGTCGAAGCGCATAACACGTCAGAAAGCGAAATGGCACCCGTACGGGTTCTCGTGGCGTTTATGGCGGCGCTTTAGCGTCGAGAGGTCCACTCAAGCTGCGCGGAAATTCTTGGAAGAAAATCATATAAACGTATCGGCCCGGGGGCAGCACACATCGGTTCCTCGCAGAAGTCGCGAAAAACGCATCCCCCCGATTCCCATAGAGTCATTAGATGACCACTTGGGTGAACACAACTTCATACGGGGAGCAACCTTCTTTGGCCCCGCCGGGGACTATCTCGACAGATTGGTTTCCTGCCATCCTGACATGCGGTGGTGGATTTCAGAAAAAGGTCTTAACGTTGCGGTTATCCCTCCAGAGGATTCAGAACTGTCGTCCTTCGATCAATTGGCCGGGAGACTAACCAAGGAAAACTGGGAACACGGGAGGCTTTCTCGGGAGGCGCTTTTTGAGATCGCTAAAGCGCTTGATCAGGCATCTTACGTTTTAAAAAAAGAACTGCAGCCCGCGCAATGGCGAGCGATCGCACAGCACAACAACAAAGCGTCGCGAAATCCCATCAAGACCTTCCTGGAGGCTGCCGAGAAGCGCAATTTCGTCCGATTTATTCGGAGACGCCTTTATCTTGCCCGCGCGCGGTTCGAAACGGCGCAACTTCGAGCTCGCTCCAGGTCGCTTTGATTAGATCAAGGATTGTCCACGATGGCGCGTGGACATCTTTCGACACAAATCCTAAGTCCAGCGGACGGCTCGGTTTCAAGGTCGATTTCTGTCCATCTGCCCGGTAGAACGCCCTCCCCGGATTGTTTTAGCGCCTTGATTCGCTCTATAACCTTCTCGTCGCGAGTCGTTACAACCCCCGTTATGATCCGCGGATAATGTCAGCGACAAATAAAACAGCATAGGAGTTTCCCTTGTCAGCTGCGAATGAGTTGACCTCTCCACAAAAAGACGTACCGTCGGACAGAGGTGCTAACAGCAATTTCGGTTCAGGTCTCACCGTTACCTATCTGGGAGTGGAGGATTTGAAACAGAATCCCCAAAACGCAAGATCCACGCTAAACATCAGGTTTGTCAAACGCTGATAGCATCCGGGCTTTCGGTTTTACCAATCCAATTTTGGTGGACAAGAGCAACACAATCATTGCAGGCCACGGTCGCGTGGCGGCAGCCAAGTTCCTCGGCATGTCCAGCGTTCCTACGATCTGTTTGGAGGGGCTGACACCGGACCAGATTCGAGGCTACATGCTCGCCGGCAATCGACTCGCAGAAAAATCCGGTTGGAGTTCAGCCATCCTCGCCATCGAGTTGCAACACTTGATCAACATTGACACCAATTTCGATATTACCGTCACCGGATTTGAGGTCAGTGAAATCGACGTAGTCCTTTCCACGCAGGCGAAGGACAAGGCGGACCCGAGTGAAGTTTTCGAGTTGCCCAGCAGTTCTGACGCGATCACTCAACCTTCCGACCTCTGGCAGCTAGGGTCGACACCGAATCTTTTGTGGAAGCTCCGTGCTCCAGGAGTCTTATTCAGCGCTAATGGCTAAACACCGTGCTGCGGTGGTCTTTATCACCCGCCCTACAACCTCGAAATTAACGGCCACGTTTCTGGTAATGGCGCAGTCCAACATCGCGAGTTTCAAATGGCATCGGGCGAAATGAGTGAGTTCGAGTTCACTTCTTTTCTAACATCTAGCTTTTGTTTGCTGGCTCAGTTCAGCACACCCGGATCAGTCCACTTCATCTTCATGGATTGGAGGCATATGGGAGAACTACTTACTGCGGGTAGAGAAATTTACGATAGCTTGCTAAATTTGTATCTGGGTCAAGAACAGCGGGGGTATGGGCTTTTCTATTGTTCGCGACATGAACTGGTTTTTGTTTTCAGAAACGGCGATGGGAAGCATCGGAATAACGTCCAATTAGGTCGCTACGGTCGCAATCGGACAAATGTATGGGAGTATCCAGGTGCAAACACATTTTCTAGCAAACCGAAGAAGGCAATCTCCTGGAACTACATTTTCCGACGATAAAACCGATAGCACTCATAGCGGACGCTTTGCTCGATTGTTCGGCTCGTGGAGACATCGTGCTGGATGGGTTTCTGGGTTCCGGGTCCACATTGCTGGCGGCTGAGCGGACGGGTCGCTCCTGCTACGGGATCGAGATCGATCCGCTCTATGTCGATACGGCAATCAGACGGTGGCAACGTCATACTGGCGATCACGCCATTCATGTTATCAGCGGAAAACGATTTGATGACCTTGCTGGCGACACGTCGGAGGCCCATGTCTAAGAAGAAGGGTCTCAACTTCTCTGTCGGATACAAAAAACCGCCACGCCACGCGAAATTCAAGCCCGGACAGTCCGGGGACGTTGGAGGAAGACCAAAGAAAGCCAAGGGTCTCGACGACGTGCTATGGAAAGCGTTACGTGCGCGTGTCTCTATTCTAAGGATGGCAAGTGGAAAAAGGTGTCTATGCTCGAAGGTATTGTGATGCAACACCTCACCAAGGCAGCGTCGGGAGATGCAAGGGCCGCAGCCATTGTGTTCAATCTGCTTAATATTAACCCGCCTGACCGGGGCGACAACCTTAGCAATTCTGCAGGAGTTCCGCGCGATTCATTCACGCCACGTGGCTTCAGACACGGATCAAACCAGTCCTGATCAAAGCGGAGAACGGAGCGGAGATGGCGCATAGTAGAGCTTCGTTGCCGCACGACGCGTGTCGAAGTAATGAACAGCTCCGCGCAGAACGCCTGCGGGTTCGGCATGCCCACTTTTAACTTTGGTCCTAGGGCTGAGCGCTTTGCGATGCGTCCTCCTGAGCAAGATAAGCCGATCAACATACTGGAGGGCGCGGTTCGCAGTGGCAAGACCTGGTGCCTTCATTCAAAGCACTTTATTGTTGCGACTACAGAGTCGGTGGTCAAAAGGTGATTACCGGAGTTTCAAAACAGAGTGTCTACAACAATGTTCTGAACGATCTGTTCAACATTATTGGACGATCACCACGGCTACAACCGCAATACTGGCCAGCTTAGACTTTGCGACACAGAATGGTTGGTCATTGGTGCTAAGGACGAGGGGTTCGGAGAAGTACATTCGTGAACTAACCGTTGGCATCGCACTGTGTGATGAGGTCAGCCTGATGCCACAAAGCTTCTTTCAGATGCTGCTTAGCCGCATGTCGCCTGCCGGCGCGCGCCTCTATGGGACAACGAACCCAGATAACCCATATCATTGGCTTAAGGCCAACTATCTGGACAACACCGATTTGAGGGTCGAAACATCCTGTGGTCAGAACACTTCACTATGTCCGACAACCCGAATCTGACTAGGGAGTTTGTGGAGTCTCAGAAACGACTCTATACAGGGTTCTTCTATAAACGATTTATCGAGGGAGCGTGGGTGGTCGCAGAAGGAGCCATATATAAGGATTCATGGTCGGACGATCTTCTTTATGACCTGAAGGATGAACCGCCAGGCCTTCGGACTCCAGGCGGCCATCAGCAGCGCACCATTGCCATCGATTATGGGACCACAAATCCGATGGTTTTCCTGGACATCTACGACACCGCCGACAGTTCTGGGTCGCGCGCGAATACTACTGGGACTCAGCGCAGCAGATGCGCCAAAAGACTGACGCGGAGTATGCGGACGACCTAGTAAAATTTATTGGGCCCTCGAACAATGCCAAAGTGGTGCTCGATCCCTCGGCGGCGTCATTTAAAGCTGAGCTGCGGAAACATGGCATCTGGCAGGTCGATGCGGACAACGAAGTGGACGACGGTATCCGAATTGTTTCTATGGTACTGAATCAGCGAATGGTACGGTTTTGTCGACAAGCCGTTCCAAAGACGATCCAGGAAATGCAAACCTACGCGTGGGATTCGAAGGCGGCACAGCGCGGTGAAGAAAAACCTCTTAAAATACACGATCACGGTCCTGATGCATTTCGTTACTTCGCGATGAAGGATGTGCCGCATTGGAGACTGGGTATCTTGCGCTAAAAGCTCATCCGCGCGGCCTGAGTCATGCAGTGGATCAAGATCAAAACCCCCAAGAAACGCGAAGTGTTTGACATCACGGACCAGCCGTAAAATTGCTGCCGAAGGCAAGTGGGATCTGCAATATGCTGGTGCTGTACACGACGGCCGCGCTGACGGCGGCCCATCTCGATCCTGGCACCGATCTTGACGTGCTGTACGTGTCCGAAGCCCCGATTCCGAAGCTGCGTTGCAAGCACCTGCACGATCCGTGCATGTACCCCATCACATTCTTTCGGCGCTGATCGGGACTTCGCCTTCTGCCTGTGGACGGACCATTCAGAGTGGAATTTGGTTCACCGAGAGCCGATGCTTGTTCCAAATGTCTCCCGATTCGACTAAACTTCTTAGTGTTAACGCCTTGTTAACAACAGTTGTGGTTCAGGCTGCTTCGCTTTACTGCATAATTGTGCTATGGGGCAACACAGAAACCGCACACCAACCCTGAAGGTGCAGGCGTTGGCCTTTTTCGGCGGGGCCTTGGCGGTGGCGCTATCGATCTTGGAGATGTTCTACCGTGCCTCTACGGGCTACTTCGGTGCACGTGCCACGGCGAGAATACTTGGCCTAGAGTTAATCTTCATGGTCGCTCCAATTTGGGATATTTCGGCGTCGCAGGAAATTACAGGAGCCGAATACCTAACGGACCTATATTCCCCGTCGCCTTAGCTGCTGGCAGATCGCCTTTCACTCGTTGGGTCAATGAGCGCAGTCGGCTGTTTTCAACAGGCACCGTCGAGGCGGTGGCCTGCGGAGACAAAGCCATTACAGAGGTAATTAGCATAGTCAAATGTTTGCACCTACGATAAGCGGAGCCTAATCCTGGCTTCGGTTCGTGTCCGCAGCCACATCGGGGGTGTTTATGGCTACTGCAGCGATGCATAGGGGAACGTCGGTTCGGAGCCGCGTACACAGTACGGATCATTGTGGTCCTAGTAGTTCTAGGATTTTTGGCGGGGATGTGGGCATCGCAAGAGGACCCACGCATTGCATCACATCCAACTTTGCTCTGATTTCGATTGCGCTGGGAATCGCAGGCGTGGGGTTGTGGATTGTCCTGGGCAAAAGCGCTCTGACAATCAGCGACTCTGGCGTGCGACGGGAGTCAGCATTCGGCCAGCAGGAATTGGCTTGGAGCCAAGTCGCAGAGACCCGCTACCAAGTGGTTCCAATTAATGTGTCCGCACATTTCGGATTGTTGCGTCTTTGATCGCAATGTCGAGCAAAAAGTCGGCGCGAGCGCATCTTACTCTAGAACTGATCGGCCAGGATCGGAAAAAACTAAAGGTGACATCGAATTACCAGAATGCCGACGAGGCCATCGCATATTCTTGGCCGGCTCTTGCCTTCGATGGTGCAGAACGTGAAAGATCGTCCAGCGAAGCGAGACCGTCCAGTTCGGTGGCCTGGGACTTTCGGCAACGGCTGTCGCATGGAAGGGAACTTCCATCCCCGTCGCGGAGATCACCAAGGCTGAACTGGCGGGAAGCAATTTGCAGATCAAACGGCAGGGAAAATGGCTAAGTGCGGTCAATGCTAAGTCGAGCAAGGTGCCCGACGTGCTGGTGTTCCTTGAGGTGCTGGAGTCGCCGGCCCCGCAGATCAAGTCGACGGAAGTGGATCCGTTGGCGCGTGTACGCATGTAAGCGAATGGATTGTAGCCTCCCAAGCCCCCAATCCCGGCACGGCTGGGCGACTGGGACTGGTCTTTTCTGATTTTCGTCGTCTCTTTCTACGCGCTTCCCGTATTGGTGCTCTGGGATGTGATTGTCTTCAAGCTTTCTCCGCCTAAGAAATTTGAGCCTGTTTCCGGGCCATTTCAAACACTCGGCGTCAATAAGAGCTAATCCGCATAAAGGCAATTCACCTGTCTCAGGTGGGACTTGAGTGTAATCGCCTTCCATGAGAAGGCCGGTCGGAGTCAAGAGGATTCGTTGTTGTTTTTCATAAGAAGAGCTTTCATTTTTGCGGACCACAAGCCGATGGTGCTCGATGCTCCAAGTACGTATCTCTCATGGATACCCAATGCAAGATCCTGAAGTCAGGTTTTGGCGAACGACAAGTTCATGTGATTTCTGCGATCGACACCATGCGCATCGTGAACCTTTCCAAGGTCAACCCTCAAGACTCGTTCGCGTTCGCCTGGTCCCGCTTGCGAAAATTCTTTGCCCAGGTGCGAAATGCGGCTCGATGTCGCCCACTTTTTATAAGCGTTCAGCCCGCTGAACCATCTGCGACCGCCCTTGCCAGTGACGAATGCCGCCATGCGCTCTCCGGATACAGAATCCAGCATTTCCCCTTCAATGGAGACCTTGCCAACACTAAGCCGGGGCACCAGGAGGCTTGCTCCTGGAGCAACTGCTACTGAAGCGGCAGTTGCACCCGCTTTTAACGCTGCATTTTTCTTGCCACCTGTGGGTTCCACGTTAGTGATCGCGAGGCGCACGTCCAAAACGCCCGGTACCGGCTAGTTACAACCTCATAACGGTCGGAGCTCATGAGTTCGTCTGTAATGGCGTCAGCGAAGTAGCCAAGCGATCCAGATCATCCGGATCGATACCACGGTCTTCTGCCTCGGGGAGCAAGTAGATAGTGATGGGCTCGATGAGGAACTTGTGGTACGTCTTCAGGGCGTCTTTATTTTTTTCATAGATCAGTAAATCTCCGTTCTTCGGATCAGGATAGTTCCGGAATAATCCTCTAAGAAGCCGGAAACGCTCTTTGAAGGTTGATCTTCCTGCTCCTTAGCCGACTCTTGAGCTTGTGTCATGACGCCAAGTAGAAGCAACGAACTACCCAGAAGACTCAGCCAAAAGAGGTGAGGCACCGAAAGCCAGCAAGCGGCGTGGCGGATGCGTTTCGGCGCGATGCCCCGTTTCCACGACAGTGCGGTTGAAGGATGTTGGTTAGACATAGCTCGATTCTCCCGCAACCACTCTGTGTCTTTTTGCCATTGGTTGTCGCCTAGCAAAATCCTAGCCCCGCAAGCGCTTGGGTGGCGGGGTTGTGCCAGTGATGGGAGCGCGCTTCTCGGCTGAATCTAAAGAAAGGCTGGTTCGCGGTGCTGAAGGGCGACGCCGACGGTTTTGGCGGTGGATCAGAAGTACCTGGCAGATCTACTCCAGCGCCGGAAAGGAATTCAAACGGCAATATTCCCAGTTTCTTGGCTATCGCCACTCGAGTGTCGATCACATAAATGGCGGCCTTGTCTTCGACGCGGCCATGAGTGGGACGCTCCTAAGGATTTACTATAAGGTTCTGGTAATTCAACGCCACTGGGCCGGCCACCGATTACTCGAAGTGCTCCGAGATAAGCTCTGCGTGCCAACGATAAATCGGAAACACCTCGTATTACTGAAGACCCAAGCTTCAGAACTTCCAGCCTAAAGCGGTAGTGATTCCCACATCGTTCCGTGGAGCGTTGATCGGTGGACGACTGTCGAAATTCTCATAGAGGCTGAAGTCCCAGAAAGGTGCCTCACTACCTCGATGCGAAGATTTGATTGCGTGCTGAGGCGCACCCGTCCAGGATCGGTCAGGCTGGGGAAAACCACTGCATTCGAACTAATGTCCATGGTTCTGAAACGGAAGGTAGAAAACGCAAGGCCCAGAAAGGACTCACCATTGCTTCGTATAGGCTCAATGCCCGCCTCAGGAAAATAGTTTTCGTGAGTGTAAACCACACCACCGAGTGCCATCAGGGAGGTTGTATCCGTTCGTATCAGCCGTCTGCCTATGCCGCCACCGTATGTGGTACGAAGACTCAGACGCTGCCGATCGCTCTTCAGCGCGTCGAAAAGGCCGGCATAAAGCCAGTTCTGTGTCAGCATCCTT
>CAWIZO010000005.1:0-661591 GCA_963840665.1 Terriglobia bacterium | reverse complement strand
CAGCCTCCCTTCACGCTTCCAGGGGATGTGGCCGGTGCGCTAGTTGTGAACACAATATTTGGGCCAGTCGAAGTCGGTGGTGCCGTCGGCGACTACGGCCATGCCAAATTCTTCTTCCAGGTCGGGAGAATTTTTTGAAAGATTGCAGTGATAACCGAATGGGCGAGCTTCAGCCGTGCCTGCCCTAGCACTTTTCCCGGTGGCCAGGCTCGGTTTCCATAAACTAGCTTAAAGCCGTCGTTTGAATGAGTTTGACACAAAGCCGCAGCTCTTGGGTTCCACGAGATGTCTGCGAATGCTCGGTTATGTGCGGGAAGACGTTGGCGCAACCCACTTTGCGGACAGGGTCCCGGAGGTGATTCTTGCTTGTGAGAATGCGCAATAACAGAACTGAACACTGCGTTACCCGAATCTGTCTTTAGTTTCTGCGGCCGGATCGTAGAGACGATGGCCATGACAACGGTTGGGCAGCACAAGTGTTTTTCGGACAATAGCGGAAAAGTAATTTGCGATCAAGCGAGTTAGAGACAAGATCATGGAAGATGAATGCCAGGAGGCCAACACGTGAAAAAGGTCACCATGCTGATCTTAGGAGTGGCTTTCATCGGTCTCGCCCCTCTTGTGCCAAGAGGCGCAAATGAAGCCGGAAGCATACAGCGGTACGGCTATCGGAACAGGTGGGGCAGCGTCGGGCAAGTCGACTGGCTTTAACGTTAGGGTCAGTCAATACACCACTGACGACGAAGTCGACCAGCTAGCTGTGCTTTTAAAAGAAAAGGGCCCTGACGCGCTGCGCGGCGCCGTGGAGAAACTCGACGTAGGTCGAATCAATCCGACAGGCAGCGTTGGCAACGCGATTGCCGTCGCCCGGAAGCAACAAGTCGGTTCCGACACAATCGTAACGGTTGTGACGGCTCGCAATATGCCGTTTGTCGAGCTGTATCGTGGCGGACGAACTAGGGACTATCCGTTTGGATACATGCAATTGAAGTTGAACGATAAGGGTGAAGGAATCGGCCAAATTATGGTTCGGCCAAAATTCGGTTCAATAGAAGAAAGGGCACTACGAGATCGAGAGCTACGGTAATCAGTACATCAAAGCCGTAAACGTCCGTCCGAGCTCATAGTTCGAAAGCTGATAGGCATGAGTGTTCTCACCCCTTGGTCTGTGCCGATCATAGGTCGAGGTAAAGTACATACAAATTCGCCAAGGCCGGTCGCCTATTGTAAAGATGGGGTCGTTAAGAGTCGCGAGGTATCTTGGTTTGGAGGAAATATGAGGTCATTCCATTGGAATGGTGTTGTCGCTGCATTAGGCCTTGCAGTTTGCCTAGGAGGGCCGGCAGCAGCCCAGCAAGATGCGTCGTCATCGCCACAAGTTGCGCCTGCCTGGTCACCCGCGCAGAGCATTGGCATGTTTGCGTTTCCCAAGAATGGTCAAAATGCGGACCAGCAGCTGAAGGATGAGAGCGAATGTTACGGCATGGCCAAGCAGCGCACTGGGATTGATCCGCAGAGGCCAGCTCCGAACGGACCGAGCGCAGAGCAGGTACAGGCCGCCCAAAAGCAAGCGGCGGAGAATGCAGACCAGGTGAAAGGAGCGAGAGTCGCAGGCGCAGCTAGGGGCGCTGCTGGAGGCGCAGCCATTGGTGCTATCGGCGGCAGTGCCGGCAAGGGCGCCGGAGCCGGCGCTGTCGCAGGGACGATGAGGGGCGGAGCGGCGCAACGTTCAGCAAATGCTCAAGCCCAGCAAAAAGCTGCCGCACAGGCTAAGGCGCAACTGGAGAAGGAACGCGAACAGGACCTGCAGGCGCATAAGGAAGGACTCGACCTTTTCCAGCGGGCGTTTTCCGCCTGCATGGACGCTCGCGGATATTCCGCGAAGTAGACCGCACGATACATTCAAAGGACTCTTGCTCGCGTCGGGGTAACAGCATCAGTCAGCACGCGGCCCTTGATGAACCTGGACCCACTCCGAGTCGGACAGTTGCTGGACGTGCTCATGAGCCACGAGTTGGGGAGCCGCTATACGAAGCGGACACTTAACGGCTGCGATGCTATTAATCCTCCGGCTCAGTTGAGTGCCAAGCGTACCTGCCTCACGGACTGGTGCGAAGGCAGGGCTCAGGCTAATACGGGATCGTGTTCAAGGATAATGAGGGTACTCTTTCGCGGAGCACCTTGCGGTCACGATGACCCTCGGTTGTTGACCCTCGGGATCCTGAGAAAGTGACGCGAAAGAAAAGCCAGAGGAATTGCGTCAGAAGTAGTCTCTCGCTCCGTTTCTAACGAGAACGGCCCCGCGAGGGCCATTCTTTATGGCACCCTCGAACACGGTGGAGCAGCATGATGAATCGGGTGCGCGACTGGTTGTCCGATAAGTGGGAGTACTCATTGTTCTGCTGGGCACCACCGTGATTCCGGTGCGTTCGCAAAATAGGGTGAATGACTTTTTGTCGAAAGCCGGTGCCTATGTGACGTTATCGCTAAAATATCGAATATTCTTTATGGCCCAAAATGCTGTCGATCAGGATTCTGGTCGGGAGCGCTGGCAATTTGGCCCGAACTTCGACATCACATTGAAACCTTGCGAATGATGTTCAAGACACTGAATCCGGAACACCTTCACGGAAGGGTTCCGGTTTCTCAGATAACTATTCTGAACTCTACCCCGATCCGAAGAATGGAGATTTGCTTTGCGCCCCTTTCAATATGCAGCAGGATTCGCCTACACAGCGTTGCTGCTGATTGCTGTCGTCCAGCCCTCGCTGGCAAAGCGCAAGGATGACGTGGTCGTGATGAAGAATGGGGACCGCCTCACGGGTGAGATCAGGGGGCTGCAAAACGGCGAACTCTCCTTTAAGTCCGAGTACATGACCCAGTCGGTCCGCCTGGACTGGAATCGCGTCGAGCGACTGGAGAGTCAAGACAAATTCATCGTGGCGCTGGCTGACGGGCGCCGTTATGCAGGCCGTATTGAGAAAATCGGAGGAGAGAAGGCAACGAAGAGCGAGTTTCGAATTATCTCCGACGCAGCGAGTTTGAAAGTATCGCAGCTCGAGATAATCACGATCCAGCAGCGGGAAGGCAGTTTCTGGAAGCAATTGACTGGTTCGATCGATTATGGTTTCAGCTTTACCGGAGACAATAGCCAGGCCACTTCATCTCTTTCCGGTGACGTCGCCTACAACGCCCCCGTATACGCGATTGATTTAAGTACAAGTTCGCAGATTACCGCCCAATCCAAAGGCCCGAACACTGCCCGTTACACGTTCGACGGAAAATTCACAAGGATGCTGACACAGAACTGGCTTTATGCCGGCCTTTTCGACGCGCTGAAGAGCGATCGGCAGCGTCTGAATCTTCGTACCACATACGGTGGCGGCCTAGGCAGACGGCTGATACGAACGGATAAAACCTCCCTGATGGCACTCGGTGGTATGGTTTACACTCACGAAAACTATTTTCCTGAGGCGGGCATTGAGCCTATACGCAGCAATGGTGAGTCCTTTCTGGGCCTTGCGTTTTCTACCTTCCGTTTCAGAACCATGGACATTAGTTCGAATGCAGTGGTTTTCCCCAGCCTAACCGATCCTGGGCGGGTGCGCCTCAGCACGCAATCGAATCTTCGCATCGAGGTAGTGAGGCACCTTTTCTGGGACTTCAGCCTCTATGAGAATTTCGACAGTCGTCCACCGATCAACGCTCCACGAAACGATGTGGGAATCACTACCGCTTTAGGCTGGAAGTTCTGAAGCTTGGGTCTTCAGTAATACGAGGTGTTTCCGATTTATCGTTGGCACGCAGAGCTTATCTCGGAGCACTTCGAGTAATCGGTGGCCGGCCCAGTGGCGTTGAATTACCAGAACCTTATAGTAAATCCTTCGGAGCGTCCCACTCATGGCCGCGTCGAAGGCAAAGCCGCCATCTATGTGATCGACACTCAAGTGGCGATAGCCAACAAACTGGGGAATATTGCTGCTTGAATTTCCGGCGCTGGAGTAGATCTGCCAGGTGACGTTTGATCCGCCGCCAAAACCGTCGGCATCGCCCTTCAGCATCGCGAACCAGCCTTTCTTTAGATTCAGCCAGAAGCGCGCTCCCATCACTGGCTCAACCCCACCCAAGCGCTTGCGGAGCTAGGAGTTTTGCTAGGCGACAACCAATGGCAAAAAGACACAGAGTAGTTGCGGGAGAATCGAGCTATGTCTAACCAACATCCTTCAACCGCACTGTCGTGGGAACGGGGCATCGCGCCGAAACGCATCCGCCACGCCACTTGCTGGCTTTCGGTGCCTCACCTCTTTTGGCTGAGTCTTCTGGGTAGTTCGTTGCTTCTACTTGGCGTCATGACACAAGCTCAAGAGTCGGCTAAGGAGCAGGAAGATCAACCTTCAAAGAGGGTTTCCGGCTTCTTAGAGGATTATTCCGGACTCTACCCTGATCCGAAGAACGGAGATTTACTGATCTATGAAAAAAATAAAGACGTCCTGAAGACGTACCACAAGTTCCTCATCGAGCCCATCACTATCTACTTGCTCCCCGAGGCAGAAGACCGTGGTATCGATCCGGATGATCTGGATCGCTTGGCTCGCTACTTCGCTGACGCCATTACAGACGAACTCATGAGCTCCGACCGTTACGAGGTTGTAACTGAGCCGGGACCGGGTGTTTTGGACGTGCGCCTCGCGATCACTAACGTGGAACCCACAGGTGGCAAGAAAAATGCAGCCTTAAAAGCGGGTGCAACTGCCGCTTCGGTAGCAGTTGCTCCAGGAGCAAGCCTCCTGGTGCCCCGGCTTAGTGTGGGCAAGGTCTCCATTGAAGGGGAAATGCTCGATTCTGTATCCGGAGAGCGCATGGCGGCATTCGTCACGGGCAAGGGCGGTCGCAGATGGTTCAGCGGGCTCAACGCTTATAAAAAGTGGGGCGACATCGAGGCCGCATTTCGCACCTGGGCAAAGAATTTTCGCAAGCGCCTGGACCAGGCGAACGCGAACGAGTCTTGAGGGTTGACCTTGGAAAGGTTCACGATACGCCATGGTGTCGATCGGAGAAATCACATGAACTTGTCGTTCGCCAAAACCTGACTTCAGGATCTTGCATTGGGTATCCATGAGAGATACGTACTTGGAGCATCGAGCACCATCGGCTTTTGGTCCGCAAAAATGAAAGCTCTTCTTATGAAAAACAACAACGAATCCTCCTGACTCCGACCGGCCTTCTCATGGAAGGCGATTACACTCAAGTCCCGCCTGAGACAGGTGAATTGCCTTTATGCGGACTAGCTCTTATTGACGCCGAGTGTTTGAAATGGCCCGGAAACAGGCTCAAATTTCTTAGGCGGAAGAAAGCTTGAAGAGAATCACATCCCAGAGCACCAATACGGGAAGCGCGTAGAAAGAGACGACGAAAATCAGAAAAGATCAGTCCCAGCCGCCCAGCCGTGCCGGGATTGCAGGCTAGGGAGGCTACGATCCATTCGCTTACATGCGTACACGCGCCAACGGATTCAGTGCCCGTGCCGACCATCGGGGCAGTCCTTGCTACATCCGCTCTACCCTTCAAACGCCTTTTCAGCACTTCCCGCGCCAGCGGCTAAGTGCCATCGCCGCAGTTCCCTCGCCGGGCTAACTATCATTTCGTGGGGCAACTCCAAACCACAACCGTGGGCGCCCACTGACGTCCAACCGCCTGAAACGGATTCTTGTTTTTCCTCGAGATCAAGCTGCCCTTTTGAACTGTGAGAGTAGATTCCCCCTCTCGATACCGAATGATGCTGTGAGCCGGTCGCACCTGGGTTACGGCCGGCCAGCTGCTGACGTACCTGCCGTTTGGTCGTGTGTTTGGTACTTATATGTACAGTGCAAGGCTGCTGCTGTTCGCATATTCCTGAGCTTCTTCCGATTCAGCATCCTTGCCTTTGAGATATCTGAGCGTTACATCCAGCGACTCATGCCCAAGCCGTTTTCGAATGGTGTTCACTGAGACGCCCTCTTCATGCAGCGTATCGGCATAGGTCTTTCGGAAGCGGTGAAGTTCGGCATCCTCTACACTGGCTCTCATGGCTACAACCTTCAGCTTTCGTAGGAAGTGTCCGTCAGGTTTGCTCTTGCTATTTGGAAACACCAAATCGTGCGGCTGGGCATTGCGCTGTTCCATTCGTTCCTTGATTTTGCGCACTAGCTTGGCAGGAATCGGAACGAATCGGTCTTTAGCCGATTTCTTTTTCTTCTTGCCCTTCAGTCGGAAATTACGCCATGGTTTCGGTTGTACATGCAGAGTATATTTCCCCCAGTTGAAGTCGGCGTATTCAGTATTCTGCATCTCGGCATCCCGAACGCCAGAATTCAGAATCAGACCGTAAAGCAACTTCTCTTCGTCATCCATAGCCGCAAAAAGTGCATCGAGCTCGTCCTTTGTGTACGGCTTTGGCGGTTTCTCAGCGTAGTCGAGTTCTGCCAGAATCTTGCCAGCAATAAAAATGTCTCGAGTCCGTAGCCACGTATTCAGCGTTTCGAAGATGTTGTGGACCGTGCGGTCATCAAAATCGCTGTCGTGGTCCCGAAGGAACTTCACATAGCGCAGAAGCTGACGGCGGTCAATCTCGTCGAGGAACCGCAGGTTTTGCTGCGCCGTGAAATCGAGAAAGAATCCGAGACGGTAGTTGTAAGCCCGCAACGTTTTTTCGCTTTTGCCCTGCTGGTCTTTGCCCTGAAATATTCGAAGCTCAGCCAGCCACTGAGAAACTGCATCCGCGATTTTCATTCTGCTGGATTCTTCCCGCTCTGCCGCAATCGGGACGCCTGCATCAAGTGCATCGAAGTACGCCTGTTTCTGCTTTTGGGCATCGATTGCCGCTTCGAGGTCACCGCCAACTGGTTCCCACGGGCGGGTGCCATTTGGAAGCGAGTACCTGAGGAAATAAGGACCTGCGAGATCGATTGGTCGGCGCCCAGGTCCGAGGTTAACTTTCGTGTAGCGCCGAGCTTCGCCTCTGCCGACCTGGCGATAAAGAGTGACTGCCATGCTGCCTCCGGTGCTTAATACCGCGCCGGGAGCAAAATGCTTTGAATTTGGTAGTCAGTTGGTAGTCACGTGCTGTAAATAGCAGAAATTAAAGGTCTGGCGGAGAGGGAGGGATTCGAACCCCCGATACCTTTTCAGGTATGCCGGTTTTCAAGACCGGAGCCATCAACCACTCGGCCACCTCTCCCAGCCTTCGATGTTTCCATCATACCCGGTCGGGGAACGACTCGGAAGCAGCGGCTTTCTCCTCGACCGTTGTCTACTCCGGCGTGATTGTTACCACTACAACGCGCTCTCGCGGACCGTCAAGCTCGATCAGTACCACCCGCTGCCATGTGCCGAGCACCAACTTTTCGTTTTCGAATGGCAATGCCAATGATGTCCCAATTAATGCCGACAGGATGTGGTCAGGCACATGTTGCGGGTTATGCGGATGCCGGTACGCAAGTTTGGGGATCAGAGCCTCGAAGGCATCGAGCATGTCAAGATCGGTGCCCGGATCGAGATCAGCGGTCGTTAACGCTGCCGTAGTGTGAAGCACCAGCAGATTGCAGATGCCGGTCGACGCGCCGGCCAGCGTTTTCTCCACGCGCTCTGTGATGTCAATCACTTCGCGCTTCTTGCGAGTTTTGATCGTGATGCGCCGCATGCGTCCAGTCTAAGAGACTCATCGAAAGCCGTCGAGTTGCTTGGATGACTATCCACCCATGATGTATAAAACAAGGCTTATGAAAAGAGCCGCCTGCCTTGTTCTTCTGGTTGTTTCCTGCTGCGTCCTGAATCAAGCGGAGAATCCGCCGCAGCCGTCTGGCCTGCCCGCGCGCATCGTGGGCCTGCAGAAGAAAGACGGGTTCTTTCCTTATTATTGGGACGACAAGAAAGGCGAGTTCCTCCTCGAATTGAACCCCGCCGCCCTCGATCGCGAATTTCTCTACTTCACCGCTCTCGGCAGCGGCATCGGATCGACGGAAATGTTTGCGGATCGCAGCTCGTTCGGAGCGTCGTCCCTCTGCCGCCTGCGGCGCGCTGGAATGAAGGTTCTCGTCATCAAAGAGAACACTAGCTTTCGCGCCACGAATGGCAGCCCGGATCTTAAGCATTCCATCGATCGAAGCTTCCCGGTCTCGATACTAGCGTCGCTTCCGGTGGAAGCCGAGCAGGATGGCAGGCTTCTGGTGAATGCAAATCCGCTGCTCTATCGCGACGCTTTTGATCTGCTTTCTCAACTTCGACATCCCTCGCGCGCTGTCGGTGGCACGGTGATTCGCGGACAATCCTCCGACTCCGCCAGTTGGCGACTCGATTCCGAACGCAGCATCATCGATCTTGATTACACCGGAACCTTTCCGCTCAACACTGAAGTCGAAGCCCTGCTCACCTTCACCAGCGACGGCGAGAGCGATCTCAACCAACCCGATCCGCACACCCTCAGCGTTCACGAACATCATTCATTTGTCGCCTTGCCGGCACCGGGTTACACGCCCCGTGAGCAAGACATCCGAGTCGGTTTCTTCGGCGAAAGCTTCCAGGATTTCTCTCAGCCCTACGACCGCTCCATCAATCGTGAGTTCATCAGCCGCTGGCGTCTCGAAAAGAAAGATCCCAACGCAGCGCTAAGCGAGCCAGTGAAGCCGCTGGTCTTCTATCTTGACCGCGCGATTCCTGAGCCTGTTCGGTCGGCCGCGCGTCGCGGCGCTCTCTGGTGGAATGCTGCCTTCGAACAAGCCGGATTCAAAGACGCCATTCGCGTGGAAGATCTACCTGAAGGTGCGAGTCCGCTCGACATTCGCTATCCCTCAATTCAATGGACGAACCGCTCCGGCCGGGGATGGTCTGTCGGCCAAAGCCACGTCGATCCCCGCAGCGGAGAAATCATTCACTCGGTCGTGCAACTCGATTCGCATCGCATGCGCACCGCGAATAATTATTGGCAAGCGACTATGCCCTCCGGAAAAGGAAACGACGAGCCCGGCCTCGATGCCTTCGCCGCGTTCGACAACATGGATCCCGAGATCAGCGACGAGCAGATCATGATCAACCGTCTCGCTCTGCTGACCTGTCATGAAATGGGACACGTGCTCGGCCTCGAGCACAACTTCGTCGCCAGCACCTTCGATCGCGGATCAGTGATGGACTACTTTGCTCCTCGCGTGAAGATTCGCCCCGACGGCACCGCTGATCTCTCCGATGCTTACATGAAGGGCACCGGTAGCTACGACCGCTTCGCCATCGAGTGGGGATACAGCCAGGCAAAGCCCGGAGATTCCGTCGATCAAGACAAAGCGCGCCTCGAGGCCATCGTGAAGGGCTCGATCGCGAAAGGAGTGGTCTGGGGAAACTACGAAGACCCGCGCTGGAATGCCTACGACGATGGGCCTGATCCCGTGACCTGGTTAAAGACGGTGATTCCGGTTCGCGATGCGCTACTCGCCCACTATGGCCCGCAAATGCTGCGCTACGGAGAGCCGAATTCGATGCTGTCGTCGCGCTTTCCGCTCGTCTATCTATTCCATCGTTACGCGCTGGGAGCTGCGATCAATGTTGTCGGAAGCGCAAAAATACCTCCGTCTCTCGCTGGTGATGGGCAAACTCCCATCAGCGTCTGGCCCGCTGACAGCCAGAAGGAAGCGTTGCGACTGATGTTGCAAACGTTGACCCCTGCTTCGTTGGATGTGCCCCCATCTTTGTGGAAGATGCTCGCCCCCACCGAAAATCGTGATCGCGATCCCGAACAGTTCAACTCGTCCGCGGGCTACTTATTCAGTCCGCAGGACGGCGCACGCTCGGTTGCGGAAATCGTCGTCGGCGGATTGCTCGAGCCGAAACGCATGCAGCGCCTCGCCGTGATCTCTCACGTCGAGAAGAATGCACTCTCGCCAAGTATGGTCATTTCGCAGTTAGTAAGTACGGGATTTCCTTCGACCAGAGGCCCCGAAGATCTGTCAAGCGTGGTCCAAACCGAAATTGCCGAGCGCTTAATGATCCTAGCTGCCGATGATGACGCGACCGCCGAAGTGCGATCGGCCGCATTGGCAGGAGTACGTGAAGTGCAAGCCGCCGCGAAGAAGGGAAGCGCGCAGAACGCGGCGCTCGAAAGACTCGATCACGAAATCATTCTATTCCTGCAAAACCCCAAACAGAACACGCCGAAAGTAAAGGGATCAGGAGCGCCCCCAGGCCCGCCGGTGTAAAAAGGAAGACTGAACAATCGAAGCGAGCGCCGTGGCCGGCGAGACGCCGGCGCTACTTTCGCGCTTCGTAAGCGGAAATTTCTTTTTCGTGTTGCAGCGTCAATCCGATATCGTCCAGCCCGTTCAACAGGCAATGCCGAGTGAATTCATCCATCTGAAAGCTTGCGGAGAAGCCTTGAGCATCCGAAACCTTTTTCTGCTCAAGATCAATGGTCAGCGAATAGCCGGGTGCGTGCGCCCGCCGCAAGGTCTCCGCGACTTCTTGCTCGCTCAGCACCACCGCCAACACTCCGTTCTTCCCGCAGTTATTGGAAAAGATATCCGCGAATGACGGCGCAATCACCGCGCGAAAGCCGAAATCCTCAAGGGCCCAAACCGCGTGTTCCCGCGACGATCCGCAACCAAAGTTCTTTCCTGCAACTAGAATGCTCGCCCCAGGATACTGATTCAAGGGAAACGAAGCTTCCTGCCGCCAGTCGTAAAACAAGAACTCCCCAAACCCCGTACGCTCGATGCGCTTCAAAAACTGCTTCGGAATGATCTGGTCGGTATCGACATTGGCGCGATCAAGCGGCGCGACTTTGCCAGTGTGTACGCGAAACGGTTGCATGGGTTCCTTAATTAAAACGCCACTTGCGAATATCGGTAAATCGCCCGGCGATTGCCGCCGCGGCCGCCATCATGGGGCTTACTAAGTGCGTGCGTCCCCCTCGTCCCTGGCGTCCTTCAAAATTGCGGTTACTGGTCGAAGCGCAACGCTCTCCCGGCTGAAGGATGTCAGGATTCATGCCTAAACACATCGAGCATCCTGACTCCCGCCACTCGAAGCCAGCGTCGACAAAAATCTTGTGCAATCCTTCGCGCTCGGCCGCCTGCTTAATCATCTGGGACCCGGGCACCACCATCGCTCGCACTTTCGAATTGACGTGATGTCCCTTTGCGACCCTCGCCGCCGCGCGCAAATCTTCAATGCGGGAGTTGGTGCACGACCCGATGAACACGCGGTCCACTGCGATCTCCTCCATGGGCGTTCCGGCTTCGAGTCCCATGTACTCCAACATGCGCTCCGCCGCCTGGCGTTCCGCATCGGTTTTCCAGTCTGTGAGTCGCGGCACCTGCGAGTCGACGGCTACTACCATGCCTGGATTTGTCCCCCAAGTCACGAATGGTGCCAAAGTCGCCGCGTCGATCTCAACAACCTTGTCGTACTTCGCGCCCGTGTCCGAAGGCAGCTTGCTCCACTTCTCCACCGCTTTTTCCCAAGCCTGACCTTCGGGCGCGAAACGCCGTCCCTTTACATACGCGAACGTCGTCTCATCGGGCGCAACCATGCCCGCGCGTGCGCCAGCTTCAATGCTCATGTTGCACAGCGTCATGCGGCCTTCGAGCGACAGTGCGCGGACGGTCTCCCCGGCATATTCGATGACATGTCCGGTCGCGCCATCGGTGCCAATTTTCCCAATGATGCCGAGCGCCAGATCTTTCGCCGTGACGCCTTCCGGCAATCGCCCGTTCACCTGAATCAACATGCTCTTCGGTTTGCGCTGTGGCAGGCACTGGGTTGCCAGCACGTGTTCGACTTCGGACGTTCCAATACCAAATGCGAGCGATCCCAGCGCCCCATGCGTTGAAGTGTGGCTGTCACCGCAGACAATCGTCATTCCCGGCTGCGTGAAGCCCAGCTCTGGGCCGATCACGTGCACGATTCCCTGATCCGGAGAATCCATGTCGAACAGCGGAACAGCAAACGCCTTGCAGTTTTTCTGCAGCGCCTCGATCTGCGCTTTCGCAATCAGGTCGGTGATCGGAGTTCCGCGCGGCTCGGTGGGAATATTGTGATCAACCGTCGCCACAGTGCGTTGGGGCTGGCGGACTTTGCGTCCTGCCGCGCGCAACCCGTCGAACGCCTGCGGAGAAGTCACTTCGTGCACCAAATGCAGGTCGATGTAGAGCAGCGGCGATCGCCCATCGGGTTCGCAAACCAGATGCTCATCCCAGACCTTATCGAACAGTGTGCGTGGATTCGGCATCTTCTCGCTCAGAAAAAGTTCGCCCCAAGGAAGCCACAATCGTCTCAACTGGTGGGTGCGTCTTGTTATTATAAAGGGACACCGACCCGAATTCTGCCCCCGGCTGTTTCGGCGTCCAGAGTGTCAGGAATCCATGATTAACGGAAAACATATCGCGGTCGTACTCCCCGCCTATAATGCGGAGAAGACGCTCGAACTCACGGTCCGCGAGCTACCCGAACTGGTCGATACCTGCATCCTGGTCGACGATCACAGCTCCGACGGCACGGTGCGCGTGGCCAAAGAACTCGGTATCCCGTTCTTCGTGCACGACAAGAACTACGGCTACGGGCGCAACCAGCAGACCTGCTATCGCGAAGCTCTCGCCGCCGGCGCCGATGTCGTCATCATGGTGCATCCCGACTATCAGTACACCCCGCTGCTGGTCACCGCCATGGCGAGCATGGTGGCCTATGGCGTGTATGACGTTGTACTCGGCTCGCGCATCATCGGCGGACGCGCCCTCCGCGGCGGCATGCCTATCTGGAAATACATCGCCAACCGTTTCCTAACCGCCTTCGAAAACATTTTTCTGGGAATCAAGTTATCGGAGTATCACACCGGATATCGCGCCTTCAGCCGCGACGTTCTGACTAAGCTTCCGCTGGTCGAGAATTCCGACGACTTCGTCTTCGACAACCAGATGCTCGCCCAATGCGCTTATTTTGGATTTGGGATCGGAGAAGTTTCTTGTCCCACGAAGTATTTCGAAGAGGCTTCGTCGATCAATTTCCGCCGTAGCGTGAAGTACGGAATGGGAGTGCTTGGCACCGCTCTGCAGTTCGCGTTACAGCGCGCCGGACTGGCGCATTATCGCATCTTCGCCTCAGACGGCCGTCGCCTGGAAGACCAACTTCCTATCTACTACGCGCCGGGCGCTGAAAGAACATAAGCAGTCTTTCTTTGCGTTCCTTAGCGCCCTTTGCGGTGAAGAGCTTTTATTTCTTCTTGCCCGACAACAACCCTAGCACCTTGCTCGCGAACTCATCCGAGAAACCAAATCTTGCCTTCGCTCGCGAATATAGGTCCACCGCCTGCTTGTCGAGCCAGATCATCGCCGCATTCCACAATCCGTCATTGGGACGCGCGCGGTAGTTCGTCGAGCGCATCCAGCCGGTCTCGGAGTTATCGATCGTGTAGTAATACAGCGCCAGGCTCCTGCGCGACTGACCTTCCGGACACTGCAACGGCTCGGGAAAGCCGTGATACGAGATTTCGTTGGTGTTGAAGATCAGCGCATGATTGAGCAGCGGCGGATACTTCGCGACGCAATGATGCATGGTGCGATCCCACAACTCGATCGACCCGCCCCATGGCTCCTGCCAGCCTTCGTTCAAATAAAGAATCAGGTTTACGCGGCGGCGCCAGTGCTTGTGGTAGTGATGATTGGAAAAATCGGTGTGGACATTGAGGAAGCCGCCGCGCCCGGACTGGTGCAGGCCACCGCCTTCGAGCATGGAATCGGCCATCAACCCGGGAATGCCGGTCAGTTCCGATAGCCAGCTCACGAAATCCGGCGAGTTCAGTTCATCGACCACCGCGCCCAGTTCAGGCGGAAAGCATTCCCGCTTCGCCATGCCTAGTTTGTTCTCGTTATGGTGCTGGTAGTGCGTCCAGGCGTCCGTGTTGCGGGCGGGAAATTCTTCGGCGATCTGGCGCGCCACCGGCAGTTCCAGAAAATCGCTTAGGAGAATGTGCGGCACAGGATGGTTATTCTGATACTCGCGCGCGACCGCGGACAATTCCGCATTCCAGCGCTCATACGGGAACAATGCGACAGCTTTCGCCGCCACTGCTTGCAATGTAGCCATCAGGCTATTCCTTTATTTTCAAGATTGCAGAGTTCCCAAGCGAACAATCCCACTGACCCCGACAGCCAATGTCGAACTCAATTCAAACGGCAAACCGCGACCACCTGATTCTGGTACGGACAGCTCATGTCCTCAAGACCCGGCGCCTGCACAACCACCCAGTTGACTCCATAGGTGGATTGCAACCGGTCGAAGTCTTGCGGCTGAAAATCTTTCCATCCGTTCTGTGCCTGCACCTGCCGCTGCCATTCCTCGGCAAGCGGCGGGAACATCGTGACCGCCCCGCTATCTTTCGCGGCATCGGCCAGCATGCTTCTTTGCGCAATCGCGCGGAAGCCGTTGCTGTCCTCTCCGGTGATTTCCATGTGATGCGGATCAAGTGCGAACACCGCATCCACCGGAGTGTTATCCCGCACCCACAGAAACGCCTGCACCCAGGGATTCAGTGGAGTTGCACCCGGCCATTCAATGTGAGCGCTTGCGGGAAACAGTTGCCGCTGCGCGTAGAACATCCCCGCGCACAAAGGCAGGAATAACGCCACCCATCGCCACGCACGATTCTTCAGCAGGTATTCTCCAGCGAAGCCCCCCGCCAGAAGAATCATTACTATGTATAGAAGGTAAAGGCTCCTCATTGGTTGGATGCGGGCCAGAGCCTCGAATCTGGGCGATGACGACAAAATTACTGCCGCCACAATACAAATCGATTCGTACACCATGAACGCACGGCAGAGAAGATCGATATTCCACATCTGCCGCGAGCGGGCTAAGCGGCTGAATCCCCAAAGGATTCCAAGCGGCGCAACCGCCCCCAGAATTTCGTACCACTCCCAACGCAGAAAATAGTGATAGGTGTGCGAAGCGGCGACCTGATGATAAGCAGCTGACGTCGGTTGAAACAGGAATGCAAAAGGTAACGCCGCAGCGAAGCTGACGTTCGCGAAGTCCCGGCGTCGCATCCATACCAGGATGACCGCGCAGAAAATTGCAAAGACTGGCATCAGCGGATGCATCGCCGCCGCAAACAGCAGAAATAGTCCGGCGCGAATATATTTCCGGTCCAGTACCGCGACAATCGCGAAAATTCCCGCGAAGGCCGTCAGGTTCCGCGGATTGATGTACTGGTCCATGATGTAGAGCGCAGTCCCGGCCACCGGCAAGGTGAACAGCGCGGCCAGAAGAGCGACTCCCGCCCAGCGCGCTGTCGCGTCTTCAAAGCACTTTCCCATCAGCTCCCACGCGGCCCACAAGAGAAGAAACAAAGACAGCAACTGCCACCCAAACGTCACAGCTTCAATCGGCAAGTTGCTGATTTGTACCGACGCCGCGATCAGGTTGGGAAATAATGTCATGTGCGCGTGGGACTGGAAAAATTGCGCATTGAAGGGGAAAAGCTCGGGCCGAAGAATTTTTTCGATGCCGGGAAGGTAAATCTCCGCATCCTCCGCGCCGGGATGGTATCCCATCACGAGCAACGATCCCAGCGTGAGAAGCAAAAGAATCAACCCGTTACGGATTTTGGAAGCGATTGGCGCAGGCTTTGCGACAGCCGCACGCGTCCCAGTTTCTTGCTCCGGGGGCTCCGCGACAGCATGCGGCGACAGCGCCGAATTGGATTGGTCTCTATCTCTGTTCAGAAGGTTAAATGTTAACAAGGTGGAGGTGTCTGTGCAATGAAAGATCGCTCGATTCCGCGGAAAAATGGCCCAAGACAATACCCTCTTCGCTCGTGTCCTGACCCGCCAATTGCGCCTCTTGCAGCGGACGGGTAGCATCTAAGCTGTATCAGGATGTCGACCACCACTACAACGCCGGCCACGCCTCATCCGCGTCGCGTAGTCTCGGGCGAGATTCTCAGCTTCGCCTACGAAACATTCTGCAGCAACAAAGTGCGTTTCATGCTCACGGCACTGGGAATGGTCATCGGCACCGCGTCCTTGATTCTGGTGGTGACCATTGGATTGACCGGCAAACAGTATGTACTCAACCAGATCCAGTCGATCGGCGCCAACCTGATCTATGCCGAATATGAGGGGGGACAACAGCGCATCAGCAATTCCGCCATTGATCCGCTGACTATCGACGACCTGAAGGCCGCGCAGGCGGAGGTTCCCGGAATTGTCGCGGCTTCGCCGGTCGTGAATATGTCGGACCGCATCCCGGTGGGCGGAGGCAAAGAGCGCGATATTCAGATCCTCGGCGTGTATCCCGAATACTTGACCGTGCGCAATCTGTTAGTCACCTCGGGCAGATTTTTTGACGCGCAGGATTCTCAGGCTCACAACAAAGTGGGTGTTCTCACCGAAAAGCTGGCCAAAGTGCTCTACGGATCGGACGACGAGGCCGTCGGCAAAGTCATCAAGTTGAATGGGTTGCCGTTCGTCGTTATTGGAACGTTTCGCGAGCGGGTGAATACGTTTGGCCAGTCGGAAGTGACCGACAGCACCATGCTGATCCCCTACACGGTTTCGCGCTATTTCAATGACAATCTGACCGTGAAGCAGATTTACTTTTCCCTGGCCGATTCGTCGATGGTTCCCACAGCGACTGATCAGATCAAGCGCGTCATCCAATCACGCCATCGCGCCGAGTCGGTTTATAACGTCACCAACCTGACCGAACTCGTCGCGGTGGCGGAACGCGCGGCCAACGCTTTGACGTTAATGCTCTTGCTGGTGGCTGCTGTGGTTTTGCTGGTCAGCGGCATTGGCATCATGAACATCATGTTGGCCACGGTAAGCGCCCGCATCCGAGAGATCGGAATCCGCAAGGCGTTGGGTGCCACCAATCGCGAAATTCGTTTTCAATTCCTTTCAGAAGCCATTCTGATTTCTTTCGGCGGCGGCATTATCGGTGTTGTCATTGGCTTAGCGATCCCCTATTCGATTCGCTTTTTTAGCGAGTATCGCGTTCCGGTCTCAGGCCTGTCGGCCATTGTCGCGATTATTGTTTCGTCGCTGGTAGGAATTCTCTTCGGGACGGTTCCCGCAACCCGCGCCGCGAAACTCGATCCCGTCGAAAGCCTGCGCTACGAATAAGGCATTTCTCCATCTGACTCATCGCGAAGCTAAGGCCTTCTCTCCATCTGACGTCATCCCGAAGCGAAGCGAGGGATCTGGCGTGTGCTACGGGAAGGGCACGACTTCAGTCGCGCCGTCTTTTGGAATGTTGGTCACGGAGGTCCGCTTTGGAGTTGCGACGCCTACCAACGCGTGGAATCACGTTCCAAACTGCTCAGCGTCCTCTGCGGTTTTAATTAAGTCTGACGCCGCCTGCGCAGCGACATCGCCCCGTACACCCCCAACACGACAAACAGCGGATCAATCGGACGCCGATAGTAATCCTCGGGATGTGTTAGGTAATAAACCAGTGGAAAGAAAATAAACACGAGGATGTACGGTGCCGGAGGCCCGGTGCCGTCGCGGAACGCCTGGCGCAGGCCAAGAAACGCGAACACCGTCAGCGCCGTGCAGAAGAAAATGTTCGCGTAATCAAACGGCTCTTCTTTCAGATAGCGCGCGCCGAAGCTCCAGAAACCGGTCCACATATAGACGACGCGGCGCAGCGTTTGCTTCACGTAGAGTTCGCGATGGCTGCCGATGAACTCAAACGCCTGGTCGCGCTTGCGAGCCATGTATCCCAACTCGCCCAGTTGCTGGTACTCTTTCCATTCCTGCTCGGTGTCGGAAGGATGGTAGCCCGGCGGATCCCAATGCCAGCTGTCCACGTTGTTGCCGCAGTAGAATTCAAAACCGAGATTGCCGCGGAAAGGAATGAACTTGCCGAAGACTTCGTAGTTGCGGATGAACCAGGGAGAGACGGTCACAGTAACCGCGAGAATCGCAGCGAGGCCGGGCGCGAGCCAGCGCATTCCTTCGCGGTAGCGGCGGTACCAGCACCACGCGCCGAGAAAGGGCGCAACCGACATCACGATGGGATCGTTCAGCGCGGCGAGTCCCGCGAGCGCACCGAAAGCTATCCAAAGCGAAGTCTTCGACGACTCGTGCAGATAAAGCACGAGCAGGAACAGACAGGCGAACAGCAATCCGGAAAGCGTCGTGGCCCAAATGAAATCGGCAGCAAAAAAAATCGAGTATGGGAAGAAAACCCAGGCCCATCCGCTGTAAAGCGCAGCTTTGTCGCCAAAACTCTTCTTCGCGATTAAATAGACGGGAATGCAAGTAAGCGCCGAGAACAGGCAATCGAGCCCGAGGATCACCAGCGCCGAAGCCTTGGTATAGACGCCAAAGACCTTGAAGACGCCCGCAAGCAATAGCGGGAAGATCGGCGTCAGCCAGGCAGTCGGTCCGGTTTCGGCGAAAAAGGGGCTCGAGAAGCCTTTGCCTTCAGCGAGTGACCGGGCGATGCGTCCGGTTTCGCCCGCGAATCTCCAGTGATCGCGATCGGGATTGAGGTGTTCGGGGTAAAGGAATCCGGCGACAGCAATACGGATGGCAAAGGTGATAAGGACCATCCAGAGCCAGGTGCGGTAGCGGGAGTTTTGAGGGAGCATCCGTTCTTCCTCGATAGATGTCCCCAAGCGACTGAATCGATGGATGGGACACTTCTACACAAGCGGGAACTGTTAAGTCAAGGAAGCGGATGGTAAGGGCATGACTTCAGCGTGCCGTTGGGGCGTTTTATCGGAAATCCGGGGTCGGCTCTTGCAACAGGAGCGAACCTCAGCCGCTGATAACGCCTTGACTCTGCATGGCACGGCTGGAACTAGTGCACTTTCCGGCGTGCCCAAAAAACTTAGCCGGGCTGGTTGGCCCGGCTGGTCTTTCTAACTTCTCGGGGATCGACTTGGTTCCGAGGTCCCCGAAAATTTTCATCTACCCACAGTCACCGCGAACCCCGGGGGTTCCTCACATCACCAGTGCGAGGTTCTCCAGTTCATGTTGAAGTACCGGGAGTGCGCAGCCCGCCATCTCAACCCGGCTGGCAGCATCCATGGCTGCCTGGGGCGAGACACCGTAGCCGCGGCCCATCAGGAATACCTGCAAGAGTTCAGCAGCTTCGCGCGAATCGATCAAACCGCCCTGAAGCAGATCGTTGCGTAACGCCGTCAACTCAGTGGTAGAAAATCTTTCTTTCATGGCCGTTTCACCTCCGACCCTGATTCCTTCTTGCCTATTAGACTCACCGGCAACTGCGATAGTTGCATGCAATTGAAATGCCGCAGTCCGGAGCTTCCTGTACAAACCCACCAAAAAACCTCGTAGATCGTCAAACCCCTTGCAGGCGCATAAGTTGCAGGCAACCTTTTAGAGCAAGATCCAACCGGGGTACGGATTTCCGGGGACGAGGGATTGACACATTGTGTCGTTTTGGTACCAAAAGAGACTTCTCCCGCAGGCGGAAAGGACGGAATCAGGACACGCTAGGAAGGATCGATCGTGGCTTCGTCGAGCAGCATTACCGGGATGTCGTCTTTGATGGGAAAAACGCGGCGGCACTCGCCGCACTTCAAGGATTGCCCGTTGTCCTTTAGCTGCAGCGGTTTGTGGCATGCGGGGCAGACCAGCATGTCGAGCAGTTCCTGGGAAACCATGAGCACATTCTACGATTTCCAATTGCCAATTTCCAATTTGAAAGCGGCGGGTCAAATCGGTGATTTGGGTCCATTGTTGATTCTTGATTGTTGATGATTGAATGAACCCACGTGGTCGCACGCTCCTAATTCAACAATCAAAAATCAAAAATCAACAATTTTCTGGGTTTTCCAACACCGCCAAGTCGTTCGGTTTTAAGATAGACTTTCCGGCTCGATATCCCTGAAAAAGAGGTCTCATGTCTGCCATCGTTCTTGACGGAAATAAGATCGCCAGCGACATTCGCGCGGAAGTGGCTGCGGAAGTGAAGAGCCTTTCAGCCTCGGGCATGCGTCCCGGACTGGCCGTGATTCTGGTGGGCAATAATCCTGCTTCTGAGATTTACGTTCGCGGTAAAGTGAAGAGCTCCGAGGAAGTGGGGATTTACAGCGAGAAGCACACTCCGCCCGACACCATCTCTACCGAAAAACTGCTCGAGTTGGTTCAGGATCTCAACAGCCGAGACGAGATTGACGGCATTCTCGTGCAGTTGCCCTTGCCGTCTCAGATTGATTCCAAAAAAATTCTCATGGCAGTCGATCCTGCGAGAGATGTAGACGGATTTCATCCTGTCAACGTGGGATTTCTATCGACGCAACGGCCCGGGTTGGTGCCCTGCACTCCGGCGGGAATCATCGAGATTCTGAAGCGCAGCAACATTCCGATTGCTGGACAAGATGCGGTGGTGGTGGGCCGCAGCGACATCGTGGGCAAACCTACGGCGATGCTGCTGACTAACGGCAACGCGACCGTCACGATTTGTCACTCCAAGACTAAAGATCTACCCGGTGTCTGTCGGCGCGGTGACATTCTGGTGGCAGCCATTGGACGCGCGGGGATGATTACGCGCGACTTCGTGAAGCCGGGAGCAACGGTAATCGATGTCGGCATGAATAAAGTCACGGATCGCGCCGAATTCGACCGGCTCTTCGCCGGGAACGCGAAGCGCGAAGAGACCTTCCGGGCGAAGGGCTCAACCCTGGTGGGAGATGTGCATCCCGAAGTGTTCGAAGTTGCAGGAGCGCTGACTCCCGTGCCGGGTGGAGTGGGTCCGCTGACCATTGCCATGCTGATGGCAAACACTCTACGCGCCGCCAAACTGCGGCGAGGAAGCCGTACGCCGGAGTTATTGCGGGCCTGAAGGCGTTCACCACAGAGACACAGAGGCACAGAGAAACCTTTTGAAAAACTGCTCAAGATATTTGCGGCTGAGACTGTCCCCTTTCCATACAAGCAGTGGTTTTTTCTATTTCTGCTTTCTCTGTGTCTCTGTGTCTCTGTGGTGGATTTTCGCGGCGAGGTTTGCTTGCTGAAAGTCGGGTTGACCGGAGGGATCGCGAGCGGGAAGTCCGTGGTTTCGGAGATGTTTGCGGCTCTCGGCGTGCATGTTGTACAGGCGGATGCCATTTCGCATCGCCTGATGCAACCGGGGGAAAAGGTCTATTACGAAGTGGTGTCGCGCTTTGGCCGCGGCATACTGAATCCGGACGGCACCGTGAACCGTCCAAAACTGGCGGAGGCTGCGTTTGGCGATCCTCCCCGGGTCGAGGAATTGAACCGCATCGTGCATCCCGCCGTAGTAGAAGAGCAGGACCGCTGGATGGAGGAGGTTGGGCGCGGGGACCCGTCCGCGATCACCATGGTGGAAGCGGCGTTGATTTTGGAAGCTGGAGCCGCCAACCGCTTTGATTGCCTGGTGGTGGTGACCTGCCAGCCGGAGCAGAGAGTCGAGCGCTGGGCTAGGCGTACTCGCATAGACCTGGAGAGCGCGCGAGCCGAAGTCACGCGGCGTATGGCGGCGCAGTGGCCGGATGAGGAGAAGATCAAGGCGGCGGACTACGTGATCGACAACTCTGGATCGTTGGATGAAACCCAAGGGCAGGTGCGGGTCATCTTTGAATCTCTTCGAGCCCGGTTGGCGAAGGCAAGAGCTTGAACCGCAGAGTGCGCTAAACCATTCTGGGGAGTTGGCAAATGTGGCGTGCTGAATGCAAACTGAGAACCGAGAACCGATTTATGAGAATTGTACGTCCGGTGATACTGGCTATCGTTCTGGCTGGAACGTTTTTCTACTTCACCACCTATCGTTCGCATCCCCTGAATCTTCACCCGTCTGACTGGATCTCGCGGCCCACAAAGCTGGAGATCACTCAGGCGGCGAATAACGACTCGTCGGATCCCGAAGAGCAGAACAACATCAGCATCTACCGCAAGAACATCGCTTCGGTGGTGAACATCACGTCACGGGCGATGACGTTTGACTTCTTCTATGGGCTGGTTCCTCAAGAGGGACAGGGCTCGGGCTTCATCATCGATAAAGAAGGACACGTTCTCACCAACTATCACGTGATTGCCGAAGCGCGCCAGATTGAAGTCACACTCCACAATCGCAAGAAATACCGCGCCACGGTGGTGGGCACCGATCCCGGACACGATCTGGCCATTGTGTTGATCAAGGCGCCCGACCTGGTGCCGATGACGCTGGGCGATTCGCGAAGCTTGCAAGTGGGACAGAAAGTCTATGCGATTGGGAATCCGTTTGGGCTGTCCGGGACGCTGACACGCGGCATAGTGAGCTCGATCCGTCCCGTGCAGGAGCCGAATGGTGGAGCGACCATCGACGAAGCGATTCAGACCGACGCAGCCATCAATCCCGGCAACTCAGGCGGCCCGTTGCTGAACTGGCACGGCGAAGTGATTGGCATCAACACCATGATTCTGTCGAGCGTGGGACAGAGCGCGGGCATTGGCTTCGCGATTCCCATCAATACTGCCAAGGCTGTGTTGAACGATCTGGTAACGATCGGGCGCGTGCGGCGTCCTGCGCTGGGGATTCGGACCGTTCCCATCAGTCCAGAATTGGCTGATCAGATGGGGCTGGCGGCCGATTACGGATTGCTGATCGTGCAGGTCGTCCCGGGAAGCGCCGCGGATCGTGCCGGATTGAAGGGTGGAAACGAGCGCGCGTACATCGGAAATACTCCCATCATGATGGGCGGAGACTTGATCGTCGCGATCGACGGCCAGGATGTGCAGGACCAACAGGATCTCAGCCAGATCATGAATAGCCATCGCGCCGGAGACACAGTGAAGATCACCGTCTTCCGCGCCAAGAAGAAAGTGGATCTCAGCGTGACCCTGGGAGAGGCCAGGGAGCAAGTTTAGGAAATTTTTGATTGTTGATTTTTGATTGTTGATTTGAAACCCAGCGCAAGTGGATTTGTGCTTTTCAATCAACAGTCAACAATCAAGAAATCAACAATCTGCTCTATTTGACTCTCCCCAGCCTGCTACGCTAGCCTCAAAGGTCTGCCAAGCGGCGGTCCCACAAATCTGATGCCATCTCGATCCAAGTTGCTGATTTTGCTGCTGGTTGTCGCTTCTGCAGCCTTCGCAGCCCCGGTGCATCCTGCGCATGGGCAGCATGCGATGGTGGCGAGCGTGCACGAACTCGCATCGCGTGCGGGCGTCGAAATCATGCAAGCGGGAGGCAACGCGGTAGACGCCGCGGTGGCGACCGGGTTCGCGTTAGCAGTGGTGAGGCCGCAGGCGGGAAATCTGGGTGGCGGCGGATTCATGCTCATTCGCACGGCCGACGGCGCGGCGCACTTTGTAGATTTCCGCGAAAAGGCTCCCGGAGCCGCCAGCGCCAATATGTATCTCGACGCGAGCGGACGCGTCATTCCCCGTGCCAGCCTGATCGGATACAAAGCGATCGCGGTGCCCGGTTCGGTAGCGGGGTTGGCCTTTGCGCAGAAGAAGTACGGCAAGCTATCGCTCGATCGCGACATGGCTCCGGCGATCAAGTTGGCGAAGGAAGGGTTTGCCCTGAGCTGGGAAGATGCGGAGGATTTTGCCGATAAGGATCTCACGAGGTTTCCCGAGTCGCGAAGAATTTTTCAGCGTGACGGGAACCTCTATAAAGAAGGAGAGATCTTTCGCCAGCCGGAACTGGCCCAGACTCTGGAAAAGATTGCCGCCGATCCTGACGATTTCTACCATGGGGCGATTGCAAAGCAGTTAGCGGCTGACATTCAGAAAGGCGGCGGCCTAGTCATGGCCAATGACCTGGCCGGCTATGAAGTCAAAGAACGTGAACCGGTGCGCGGGACGTACCGGGGGTATGACATCATCAGCGCGCCTCCGCCATCATCGGGCGGAGTGGCGCTGATCGAATTGCTGAATATTCTCGAAGGCTACGATCTGGCGAAGCTGGGATCGCGGTCTTCGGATTCAGTGCAACTTACGGTCGAGGCCTTCCGGCGGGCATTTTTCGATCGCGCCGAATTCATGGGAGATCCGGACTTCTCGAAGATCCCGGTGCCGCAACTGATCGACAAGCGATACGCGGAAGGTTGGAGAGGTACGATCGAACCCAAGCACGCGACACTGAGTCAGGATTTGCGGCGTCCGGCGATTTTCACGCAGTTGGAGCAGTACGCGTCGATGCATACTGAGCTAGCGACCGGAGGCGAGTCGAGCCAGACGACGCACTACTCGATCGTCGATGCTGAGGGAAATGCCGTGGCGGTGACGACGACCCTGAACGAGTATTTCGGATCCCACGTCACCGCCGAAGGCCTGGGCTTTCTGCTGAATGACGAGATGGATGACTTCACCTCGAAGCCCGGCGCGTCGAATTATTTTGGGCTGATTCAAGGCCCGGCGAACGCGATTGGGCCGGGGAAGCGTCCGCTATCGGCGATGGCGCCGACGATCGTGCTGAAAGACGGTAAGCTATTTCTGGTGCTGGGGTCGCCTGGCGGCCCGCGTATCATCACCACGATTGCGAATATCCTGATGGGCGTCGTCGATTACGGCATGGACATTCAGACAGCCGTCAATGCCCCGCGCTTCCATCAGCAATGGCTGCCGGATTTTGTGCGGGTGGAACAGTGGTTCTCTCCCGACACGGTGAGCGCGCTCGAGCACATGGGATACAAGATTGTGTTTGGAATCAACGAAAGCGGCACGTGGTCACCGACGTGGAGTGATGGCGAGTGTGTGGAGGTCGATCCTAAGACCGGGGAGCGTCTGGGCGCGAGCGACGCCCGCTATAACGGAAAGGCAGTGGGTTACTAATGCAGAGAGCGATGTCGACACACGTCTATATGAAAGAGCGTCTCCACCCGGGACTGCTAGACGGGTTGGTGCGCGGCGGAGCGCAGGCGATCGAAATTTTCGCGGCGCGCCAGCATCTCGACTACGCCAACCGCAAGCAGCACGTACGCGAGATTGCCGACTGGTTTCGCACCAGCGGAGTGCCGCTCCATTCGGTGCATTCGCCGATGTACGCCGACTACGAGATGGGCCGCACCGGAGCGAACCAGGTGAATGTGGCGTCGACCGATCGTGCCACGCGCATTGAGGCCATGGACGAGATCAAGCGCGCGCTAGAAATCGCCGAGCAGATTCCATTTCGTTTCCTGATTCAGCATATCGGGGTTGCTCGCGAATCGTTCGATGAAAAGAAGTTCGAGGCGGCGCTGACTTCGGTCGAGCATCTGCGTGCGTTTGCCAAGCCGCTGGGTGTGCGCATCCTGCTGGAAAATATTCCGAATGAGTTGGCGACTCCCGACAAGTTGGTGGAGTTCATCCAGATCTCGCACTTCGAGGATGTGGGTGTGTGCTTCGACGTGGGACATGCGCACATCATGAGCGACATCCCTCAGGCATTCGAAATTCTAAAGAGCCACATTCGCTCGACGCACATCCACGACAACGCGAAAGATCGCGACTCGCACCTATGGCCGGGCAAGGGCAGCATCAACTGGAAAGAGACGGTGGAGTTGCTGCGCGGCGCGCCGCACACACCGCCGTTGTTGTTAGAGATTGAAGGCGACGAGAAAATCAATGTCGCGGATGGAATGACGGAAGCGTTCAAGAAGCTGGAAGAAGCGTAAGAATTTGGTAATTTTGAAATCGGGAAATTTTGTAATTTCCGCTCTCTTTAAATTGCCAAATTACCCGATTACCATACAAAATCCTATGTCCTTTCCTATCGCGACTATTGCAGAAATCGGGAAGTTTGACGGCCAGACGGTCACCATTCGCGGATGGCTTTATAACCTGCGCGAAAGCGGGAAACTTTTATTTCCAATCTTTCGCGATGGCAGCGGACAGATTCAGGGCGTAGTTCCGAAGAACGCCGTGCCTCCGGAAGTGTTTGACGCGATCAAGGGTCTGACACAGGAATCGAGCGTGATAGTCGAAGGCAAGGTTCGTGCCGACAAGCGCGCGCCCGGCGGATACGAACTCGACGTTTCGAATGTACAGGTCGTGCAGAAAGTATCGGAGAACGATCCTTATCCCATCACGCCCAAAGATCACGGCGTCGATTTTCTGATGGAGCACCGGCACCTGTGGGTGCGCTCGCCGCGCCAGGCGGCGATTTTGCGGGTGCGGGCTGAGATCATCAAAGCGGCGCGCGATTTCTTCGATGATCGCGGATTCACGCTGACCGATCCGCCGATTTTGACTCCTGCGGCCTGTGAAGGCACGAGTACGCTCTTCCCCGTCGACTATTTTGAAGAGCAGGCTTACCTCACGCAGTCGGGACAGCTTTATATCGAAGCCACGGCGATGGCGCTGGGCAAGGTGTATTCCTTCGGGCCGACGTTCCGCGCGGAAAAATCGAAGACTCGCCGCCACCTGACCGAATTCTGGATGGTTGAGCCCGAAGTCGCCTACGGACAGCTCGACGATGTCATGGAACTTGCCGAAGGACTGATCAGTTTTCTGGTGAAGCGGTGTTTGGAAAAGCGCCGCGCCGACCTGCAAGTCATCGGCCGTGACGTGACCAAGCTCGAAAAAGTAGAAGCCCCATTTCCGCGCATCACCTATGACGAAGCGGTGAAGATGTTGCAAGACGCGCACACCAAGGGCTTGCTGGAAAACAAATTCGAATGGGGCGGCGATCTTGGTTCACCCGACGAGACTTACATTTCGTCGCAATTCGATCGTCCGGTTATGGTGCATCGTTATCCGGCGAAAGTGAAGGCGTTTTACATGGAGCCTGATCCGCAACGTCCTGACCTGGCGCTGTGTGTGGACGTGCTGGCGCCCGAGGGCTACGGAGAGATCATCGGCGGCTCGCAGCGTGTGGCCTCCTACGATCTGCTCCTCAAGCGGATTCATGAGCACGGCCTCCCGGAAGAGGCATTCAAGTGGTATCTGGATTTGCGCAAATATGGGAGCGTTCCCCACGCCGGTTTCGGCATGGGCATTGAGCGCGCGGTAGCGTGGATATGCGGGTTAGAGCACGTTCGCGAAACCATCCCGTTCCCGAGAATGCTGCACCGACTATACCCGTGAGAATCAGGAATGGGTTTTAAATCGACAATCGAAAATCGACAATCGTAAGTTTCTTATGAGTCCAACAACTGCGTCGTTTTCCAGCATCGTTCCTAAGAAAATCCGCGTGATTGGTGTGCCGCTTGACTTGGGCCAGTCCCGGCGCGGAGTTGACATGGGACCATCCGCCGTCCGCGTGGCCGGACTCGAAGCGCGGCTTGAGGCCATCGGCCATTCAGTGGAAGATGCTGGCAACGTCGCCGTCGCCATTCCCGAGCAGAAAAAAGAAGGCGATCCCAGCGCGAAATACTTAAAAGAGATTACGGCCACCTGTGCCAAAAGCGCCGAACTCGTCCTCAAGACACTTGAGTCCGGGAAAGTGCCGATCGTTTTAGGCGGAGACCATTCCGTCGCCGCTGGAACGGTCGCCGGAGTTGCCGAATACTATCGCAAACAGAATCAGAAAATTGGACTTATCTGGATCGACGCGCACACCGACATCAACACGCCCGAAACTTCACCCAGCGGCAACGTACATGGCATGCCGCTCGCGGCCATCATGGGTCTTGGCCCTGCCGAACTCGCCAACATTTACGACTTCTCGCCCAAAGTGAGTCCAGAGAACTGTGTGCTGGTCGGCATTCGCGATGTGGATGCGCACGAAAAAGCCAACATCCGCAAATCGGGCGTCGAAGTATTCACCATGCGTGACATCGATGAACGCGGCATGCGCGCGGTCATGGAAGAAGCACTCCGCATGGCTGGACGCGGCACCGCGGGGTATCACGTCTCGCTCGACATGGACTGGATCGACCCTGAAGACGCACCCGGTGTCGGCACTCCGGTATGGGGCGGCGCAACCTATCGTGAGGCGCACCTCGCCATGGAAATCATCGCCGACCACGGACGCATGGTGAGCTTCGAAATCGTCGAAGTGAATCCCGTGATCGACGAGCACAACCAGACCGCCGACCTCGCCGTCGAACTCACGCTCTCCGCCTTCGGCAAAAAGATTCTCTAAAGCAGAGTCCTTCTTCCCGTGGTCCATTCACCCACTAAACTTTCGACAACTAAAACATCGCGGCGGTGTAGACTCGTCCGGCAGTCGTAACCTCGATTCTGGCCATTGTTGGGCTGGACGGGCGACTAAGGAGATTCTGGATGAAGCGTTTGGCCGCGGTTTTCTTCATTGCACTCGTTGCGCTCTCGTTGAGCGCGTACCTCTCGCCGGCATTTGCTCAGTCACTCGACGGAACTTATATCAACGGACAACGGATCACGGTTCCTAGCTCAAGCATTCCGCGTCCCGGACACATCAATACCAACTACTTCTTCGTCGGGCCGACGCGACCCGCAGCCTGGACCCCCTCCGGGATCCGAAACTCCAGGATCAGTGGCTTGCGTCTATCAGCTAGTGACTGGACCTGTAGGCTGTCCGATTACCACCAGCACCACGGTGCCCACTGGCGGCGTAGGTGCGATCGCTATCATTGATGCCGGTGACTACCCGACTGCAGCCACCGATCTCGCCGCATTCTCCACGCAGTTCGGATTGCCGCAAGCTGACCTCACCGTCGTTTATGCCCAAGGCACCAAGCCTCCGGTGTATTCCGAATGGCTGGTGGAAGAAGCCCTCGACATCGAGTGGGCGCACGCCATGGCGCCGAATGCCAAGATCTTTCTGGTTGAATCGATCTTGAGTCACACCGACCCTACGTTCCAGGCCGTTCAAGTGGGCGCGAACATGGTCGCCGCGAATGGCGGCGGCGTGGTCAGCATGAGCTGGGGCATTCCGGAGTTCGCGACCGAGACAAACTATGACAAATATTTCATGGTCCCGGGCGTCGTCTACTTTGCAGCCAGCGGCGATAGCGGATTGAATGTCACCATTCATCCCGCAGCGTCTCCCTATGTAGTCGCGGTCGGTGGCACCGTTTTCAATCGCGACTCTCACGGCAACTTCACTAGCGAGTCGTACGGCGGCGGAGGCGGCGCGATCAGCCCCTATGAGCCGATCCCCAGCTATCAGAGCGTAATCTCAGGCATCGTAGGAACGCAACGCGGGTATCCCGACGTGGCTTCCGATTACTGCTGTGCCGCGATTTATCTCGAAGGCGGATGGACCGAGGTAGGTGGAACCAGTTGGGCGTCGCCGACATTTGCCGGCATCGTGAATGCCGCGGGCCTCCTCAATAAGTCGACTAACGCCGAACTCACCATGATTTACACCGAGTACACCAATTCGAAGCAGTACAAGAAGGCGTTCTACGACATCACCACCGGTGCCTCGCAGTGCGTCACCGGATGGGATATCTGCGCCGGAGTCGGTTCACCGCGTACTTACAAAGGAAAATAGTGAATCAGTGAAGGGATCAAGCCCCGTCGCGCGACGGGGCTTTTTTTTGACATCCCGATTTTTAGTGGGACCAGGGGTCGACGACAGAAATAGAGAGATCATCGAAGCGAACCACGTTTCGCGTGGCCATGCTGGCATGTTGCGCAATCACGATGCCTGCAATCATGCTGTCGCGCAAGTCCACAGAGCGGCCTTTGCTGCGCCTCCACGCCATCAGGTCTCCTGCCGCCTCTGCGGCCACCCGATCAAATGTGAGGACGCGGTTCTCGATCTTTTCAAGAAGTAGCTCGAAAGACCGCATCAGCCGGGCGCGGCGTTTACCGCCGGGCAGAATTTGCAGTCCAAATCGAATTTCCAGAACAGTAATTGCAGTGGTCCAGATGGAGGTTCGCGGCTGTTTGTCGAGCCATTGGACGACTCGCCGATGAGGAGACTCGCTCATCAACGTCGATAGCACGTTGGTGTCGAGAACAATCATTCGTCAAAGGAGGGCGGCGCGATCGGCTGCCCGCGAAGTTCCGGGATTTCGAAGTCCAGGCCCGCATCGGCAAACAGAGCCGAAATTTCCGAGCCCAATCCGCCGCTCAAAACCTCATCTTCTGCATGCACGGCAGAGCGCAAGATGTCGCGGACCTCTTCTTCCATGCTTCGTCCGTTCCGGCGGGCCCGTCGTCGCAATCTAGCCTTGACCGTGTTTTCAATATTCCGGACCACGAATTGAGCCATAGTGAGTCTCTTTTTATACGATATCATGATATCACCCTAGGCGCGTTGAATGAAAACGAGATTCGTGACAAATCAAACCTAACATTTGACAGCCTCTTGACTCCCTTCTGACAACCCCATCTCTTTGCCTCCTTACCCTTGCTCCTGTACGGCGCGGTCGAAAGGAGCAAACGCGGTGAAACGAAATCGAGCAGTCCTATTTATGGCGGTCTTGAGTGTGGGCTTGATCACGGGAGTGGCGGCCCAGACGAATTCATATCAGCAAACCAATCTGGTTTCGGACATCTCTGGCATGGCGAGCCATACCGATCCCAAGCTCGTCAATCCCTGGGGTATCTCATTTTTTCCCGGACAGCCCTTCTGGGTGGCCGACAACAACAGTGGCTTCTCCACGCTGTACGACGCGACTGGAGCAAGCCAGCAACCCACGGTTATGATCCCGCCGCCTGCGGGTGGAGCGGGCCCTGCGACTCCGACAGGAACCGTGACTAACTCGAGTAGTGGGTTTGTCGTCGGAAGCGGGCCCAGCCTGTTTCTGTTCGATACCGAGGACGGCACCATCTCGGGGTGGAACGGCACCGGGACGAACGCGATTCTCGCCGTCGACCATTCCTCGATGGGAGCAGTCTACAAAGGGCTGGCGATGATCAACCACAACAGCGCCGATTTCCTGCTGGCGACCAACTTCAACAGCGGGCAAGTGGAGGTCTTCGATTCCAACTTCCATTCGGCGGCGCTCACGGGAACGTTCACCGACCCGAGCCTTCCTGCGGGCTACGCGCCGTTTGGCATTCAGCTTATCGGAACGCAGGTATACGTCACTTACGCGTTGCAGGATGCCGCGAAGCATGATCCCATCTCTGCGGCGGGCAATGGTTTCGTGAGCATATTCAACACCGACGGAACCTTCGTGAAGCGTTTTGCCTCCAATGGCACGTTGAACTCTCCCTGGGGCGTGGTCATGACGCCGGCAAGTTTCGGCGCGTTCAGCAACGATATTCTGGTAGGGAACTTTGGCGATGGCACGATCAATGCCTTCGATCCTGCAACGGGAAATTTTCTCGGCCAGATGAATGGTGCGAACGGAACTCCGCTTACTAACTCAGGCCTATGGGCGCTCGTGTTTGGTGCGGAAGGAACGGGGAATCCCGACACAATGTATTTCACCGCAGGGCTAGCGGGAGAAACGCATGGACTCTTCGGCGCGATCGACGTGAGCACCGGCGGCGGTGGCACTACGCCTGACTTTACGCTGGCGGCCGCACAACAGAGTGCGACCATTTCTGTGGGCGGATCCACCGCCATCATGCTGAGCGTCGCACCGACCAACGGATTTAACGGAACCGTGACCTTCACTTGTTCCGGGCCGAGCGGTATCAGCTGCACGTTCAATCCTTCGTCGGTCACGCCCTCGGGAAGTGCGGCGACAACCATGATGACAATTCATGCGGCCGCCGGAGGTTCGTACGGTCCGCGGATGGCGGGCACGTGGCTGGCGATGTCGGGCTTCGGCTTTCTTGCGGTCATGATTGGAGGAGCGGGACAGCGGAGAAAGCGAATCGGATCGTTCATCCTCGCGGCAGTGGCCGTGGGGGTCGTTTCGTCGACTCTGCTGGCGTCTGTGGGGTGCGGCGGGGGCGGCAGTGCGGCTCAACGTGGCACAGCGTCGGTCGCCGTAACCGCGGCGTCAGGGGCGTTGATGCATACCACGATGGTTACGCTGACCGTGCAATAACGCTGCTGGTCGGAGGTGATACGGAGCCGCTTCGGCGGCTCCGTTTTTTTCTTTGGAACCAAGCCTGCGATTGACGCCGCAGCCGGTTGCCGTACAGACTGAAGGGTCATGAAGAAACTTCGCGTCGGAATCTTGTTTGGCGGGCGCAGCGGCGAGCACGAGGTTTCGCTGCTGTCGGCCGCTTCCGTTTTCAACGCTATCGACAAAAATAAATTTGAGGTCGTCCCGGTAGGCATCACCAAAGAAGGACGCTGGGTGACCGCGAGCGATGCCGAGCGCTTGTTGCAAGGCAAACCGCTCGATCACGAAGAACGGCACCTGCGCGCGGGAGATCCCGAGGCTACCGCCGGCGCCGCCGTACTTGCCCGGGGCGAGGCAGTCATCGTTCCGCCCGAGCCGAAGGCTGCGGGAGCGATGGCGCCATTTCAAACCGACGCCAGCCTGACCCGTCGCGCTAGCGATCGCGCCATCAATGTGGATGTCATCTTTCCTGTCTTGCATGGAACCTTCGGCGAGGATGGTACGATTCAGGGACTGCTCGAACTCGCCGACATTCCGTACGTCGGTGCAGGCGTGCTTGGCTCCGCCGCAGGCATGGATAAAGATGTTATGAAATCTCTGTTCCGCGCGGCGGGATTGCCCATCGTGAAGCATGTCACGATATTGCGCAGCGACTGGGAAGCCGAACCGAAGAAGACCGAAAAGATGGTCGAGAAGTCCCTGAAGTACCCCGCCTTCGTTAAGCCTGCCAATTTGGGATCGTCGGTGGGAATCTCGAAGGCTCACAATCACAAGGAACTTGGGCCTGCGATTTACGAGGCGGCAAAGTTCGACCGCAAGATCGTGATCGAACAAGGAGTCGGCGGACAAAAGCAGAAAGCGCGAGAGATCGAATGTTCGGTGCTCGGCAACGACAAGCCTGAAGCGTCCGTTCCTGGAGAAATCGTTCCTGGCAAGGAGTTCTACGACTACACCGCCAAATATCTTGACGAAGGTTCGGAACTCATCATTCCCGCGAAGCTTACTAAGTCAGAGACGAAGAGAGTACAGCAGCTTGCGGTCGCTGCCTTCAAGGCTGTGGATTGTGCCGGCCTCGCCCGCGTAGATTTTCTGATGGATCCGAAAACGCGGAAGATTTATTTGAACGAGATCAATACCATGCCCGGATTTACCGCGATCAGCATGTATCCCAAGTTGTGGGCCGCGTCAGGCGTGAAGTACGCCGATCTCATCGAACGCCTGATTCAACTTGGTCTCGAACGTCACGCCGAAAAAAAGAAGAATCAATACAGCCGATAAGCCAGCCTCATCGATACCGAGGGGTGCCCCATCTTTGTCGCGTCTTGTTGCGACAAAGGTGGGAGGCAGTGTGAGCTATTTTTCGAGATAGTAATCTATCGACGTGACCACGCGAACAGTCTTCATGATGCTGCTGTCGCCGGAGTTGTATCCCGCCTCTCCAGGATCGCTGGCCTGGTCTGCAGGAAGAATCGAGAACGTGCCCTGACTGGCCTGCCGAATCGAACCGACTTTACTTCCCGAGTCTGAGGCGAAGCGATCCGCTGCGGCACGCGCATTGCGCGTGGCTTCGGTAATCATGTCAGGCTTGATGGAATTGAGGCCCGTGAACTTGTAGGCCAGCCCTTGATTAGGATTGCCGCTCAACACAATTCCTTTTTGCAGAAGCTGAATGGTCTTCTGCGCCGCGGCGGCAACTTGATCGACGCGCGACGTGCGCACAGTAATCTGTTGCTCGACAATGTAACGATGCGGAGCGCGCTCGTTGCCTCCGTACTCGTTGGCTTGCGTGTCGACGACACGAACGACGCCTAACTCAATCTCTGAAGCCTCAATGCCTTGGTCGGATAAAAACTGCAGCACGGTTTTCTTGTCGGCCTCGGTCTTGGCATAGAGCGCCGTGAGATCGTCGCCGGCTTCCTTATAAGTAAGCGGCCAGATGGCAAGATCGGACTTAACCTTGCGCTCGACCAACCCTTTGACACTGACGTATCGGTCACTCAGCCGGGTGGCTTTGATCTCGGAGCCAAGCACCCAACCACCGATGATCAGTCCTAGTGCCAGGAGCGCTCCGAGCAGCGCGATTCCGCCGCGATCATTCTGATACAAGCCATTCATAGTTGCACCACAGCCCCAAGTATAGCCCAGCAAGTTCGTGAGGGATGCAAATTGGAGATATGTTCCACGTGGAACATGTTGTCATGGCGATACAGTCTGGACGTAAATGTCATGACATCTAAAAATAAGAAAAGAATAGAGTTCAGAGCGACGTGAGGCCCGCCTTTATGATTTCGCCGGCATCACCAAAACATTGGCCGCCCCCGTCCTTCGCGCGAAGGGCGGGAAACGGCACTGCCTGTAATGAGGGGGCCGATCACGCCGTCGGCGCTCGAAACGAAGTCTAACGTTAGGCGCACTTGTCGGCAATCGGGGGTAGCATGAGAAGGCAAAAGAGTGCAGGTGTTGTGTGCCGTAGGTGCGATGCAAGCCGCTCGGCATTCAAAGCAAGATGGTATAGGCAGCATCGCGACCCGCCCTTGCAAAAGACGCAAGGGACGGGGCACCCACAATCTCGAAGCGGGAAGTGAAAACACGATTCGCAAAGCTGGGCCACCCGCCCACTACCTTGCCGCCGCAGAATCACAGGCGGATTTGAGCGTTTTGCGCCGCTGCACTCACACCGGCCGCCCCCTGGGAACGCCGGACTTTGTCACCGCCCTAGAGAGAGCAATCCTTCGCCCACTCGCTCCACGCAAGCCCGGTCGCCACAAAACGGCGACCGCCTGCTTCAGGCAAGGAAGTCTCACCATCGTTGCCTAAGTTCGCAGAATTGGGGAATGTCCCGTCTGTCCCCGCATTACTCGTCCAACTCGGGGACCCTCCGTTCAGTAGTCTCACGGGTGGCCCCGACGCAATCAATCTCGCCAATCTTGGAGTGCACTATTCTGTGCCGGTCTTCAGTAGGCCTGGGCACGGCCTGCCATTTTCGTTTGGGCTCAACTTCGACAATGTCATCATGAGCCAGGGCTTCAACGGCAGTGGGCAGCTTCAATGGATGCCCTTTTTTCCTTTTACTGGAGGAGGTTTTGGCGCGGCGGGTGCTGTGTTCTATTCCAAGACTACTGGTTCATGCCTTGATGGAAGTGGCACAAGGGAAACATATAATGAATGGATTTTTAACACCTTCCTGGATATGGCCGGTACCTCCCACGCCTTTCATGTCGAGGTCACGGACAATATTTACACCGATGGCAGTTGCGCGCGGGTGCCGGGTTCCTCTGGGAGTGGCGGTGCTTCTGATGGCTCGTTAATATCGCTCGCTGTTACCGACGCGCCCACGGCTGTGGTTACCCTTCCCAATGGAGAGACGGTAAAACCGCCCCTGGTTATTTTCCTTAACGGGAATTGGATTGCCTCCGCGGGACCGTATACGGTAACCGATTCAAATGGTAATCAGATCACGGCCACAGCTCCCGGCGGAGTGCTTTCAAGCATCACCGATACGCTGGGTACAACAGCGCTCACAGTCTCTGGAGCATGGCCTAATCCCATCAAATACACTTACACGGCTCCTTCGGGCGGCACTGCGGCCGTAACGCGCTCCTTTGTCGCGTACACTTTGCAAACCGCATTTAATTGTCCTGGCATTGCTGACTACCCTTCAACAAGCTTTCAGCTTTTAGATCGAATCACCTTACCTGATGGCTCGTACTATGGCTTCACCTACGAGCCGACAACTACGGGGAGTTCGCACGTGACCGGACGTATTGCATCGGTTCATCTGCCGACGGGTGGTTCGATTTCCTACGCTTACACGGGCGGTTTCAACAACACTGGCATTTTTTGTGCTGATGGAAGCACTTCTGGATTCAACCGAGGTACGCCCGACGGAACGTGGAAATATGTTAGGACTCTCACGTTGGACTCATATGGTCAGCCGTCGACTTCTACCAATACGATCACGGATCCGATGGGGAACCAGACGGTCGTCAATTTTGGGGGAGGTTACGAAACTCAGCGTCAGATTTACACAGGCACCGCGAGTGGCACAACTTTAGAGACGTTGATCACCTGTTACAACGGGAATACGACGAATTGTGCCACGGCAACGGCATCCTCGATTACCACGCCCACTGAGATTGCTGTCTTTCGGTCATTGAACGGCGGGCCGCAGGCGGAAACCGACACGTTCTACAGTGGACCGTTGGTGACGAAAAAAAACGAATATGACTTCGGAATCAGCACACCGACGCGAAAAACGACGATTTCGTATGCGACGCTGGGGAACGGTATCCTTGATCGCCCTTCGAACGTAACAGTTACCGATGGAAGCGGGAACCTGCAATCGCAAACAGCTTACACATACGATGAGGACGCCGCTTCACTGAAGGCGTCAGGTTCGTCCCAGCGCGTTGGGGTTACCTGTGTTCCGAGCAACGAAACTTGCCGCGGGAATGTGACCACACTCAAAAGCTACGTGACATCTTCGACCTACCTGACCAAGACATTTACGCATTACGACACGGGGCAGGTTTACCAGGCCACAGACATAAATGGAGCTGTTACGACCAATACTTACGGGGCATGCGGCAACAGCCTGTTAACGAACGTCGCAATGCCGCTAACCTTGTCTAGTTCCTATCAGTGGAACTGCACAGGCGGTGTGGTTATCCAGGCAACGGACCCCAACGGCCAGAGCACGTACACGAACTACACAACTGACAAATACTTCTGGCGGCCGGAGAGCACCAAAGATCAAACTGGCAACGTCACGTCGTTGACGTACGCAAGCTTGATTCAAATGGAGTCTGTGCTTCCGGTGATTGCCGGAACCTCGAGTGTCGACATCGTGAAGATTCTCGACACTTTGGGGCGCCCGCTTTTGACACAAAAGCGGCAGGCTCCGAGTTCGACGAACTTCGACACCACGATTCAGTGGTATGACGCTGATGGCCGGCTCGCGCATCAGTCCATGCCCTACGTTGGCACCTTGGACCAGACCTGCTGCAATACGCCGGCTACCAGCATTTTTTATGACGGTATGGGCCGCGTGATCTCGTTCATGGATAGCAGCAACACCAATGTCAAGACCACGAGCTATGCTCAGAACGATGTTTACACTGACGTAGTCGCTCCTGCGGGCGAGAATGACAAGCGAAAACAATTGCAATATGACGGGCTGGGCCGTCTGATTTCTGTGTGTGAAGTGACTGCGGGAACTACAGCCTATCCCGGCGCATCATGTCAGCAAACTTCTTCGCAGACGGGGTATTTGACTACGTATGCATACAATCTCTCTCCAAACTTCAATTCACTGACGGTGACACAGAGCGCCCAGGGAGGTACCTCTCAAACCCGCATATATGTTTATGACATGCTCGGACGCATCACGTCCGAAACCAATCCGGAAAGCAATGGGATCGCGTATACCTATACCTACGACTCCGACGGGACTTGCGGTACATCGAACGGAGATCTCGTGAAGCGCGTCGATGCCATTGGGACGACATGCTACTCGTACGACTCGCTTCATCGTCTGCTGGCCGTGACCTATCCTGGTACCTCAGTCACAGATTTGAAAACATTTGTTTATGATTCCTCGACGATCAGCGGTTTTACCCTGAGCAACCCAAAGGGCCGGATGGTAGAGGCCTACACCTGCCCGGCCACTGGAAGCTGCAGCACCAAGAAGACCGACTTGGTTTTTAGTTATTCACCACGTGGCGAGGTCGCCACCGCATACGAATCGACGCCACACTCTGGTGGCTATTATGCGTTGGCAGCCACCTATTGGCCGCACGGTCTGCTGAATACTTTGAGTGGTCTAACGGGTTTGCCGACCATCACCTACGGAGCCAGTTCTAGCGTGGATGGTGAAGGCCGAGTCACCAAAGTGACTGGCGGGGCATCGAATTTGATCAGCGGCGTCGCTTATACTAACACCGGGAACGGCGACAACATACCGGTAGGCGTCATCAGCAGCGTGACCTACGGATCGGGAGACTATGACAGCTTCGGCTATGATGCTGACACGGCCCGGCTTACACAATACGTATACACAGTGGGAAGCGCCGGAACCACAGTGACTGGTAACCTGACGTGGAACCACAACGCCTCGCTTGCCGCACTGAACATCACGGACAACTGGAATAGCGCGAACACTCAGAACTGTACCTTTAGTTATGATGACTTGGCGCGTTCGACGGGCGTTGGATGTTCGTACAATGCGACTCAGATCTGGAACCAGACCTTCACGTTCGACCCCTTTGGCAATATCACGAAGACTGGCAATACCAGCTTCCAGCCGGGCTACGTGGAAACCACGAACCGGTTCCAGTCCTTGCCGGGATTGAGCTACGACAGTGACGGCAACTTGAAGAACGACAGCTTCCATACCTATGCGTGGGATGCGGCGAGCAAACCCCTCACTGTCGACAGTGTCAGTCTTACTTTCGACGCCTTGGGGCGAATGGTCGAGCAGGCGCGGGGGTCGAGTTATACCGAGATTGTCTATTCCCCTTCGGGCGGCAAGCTGGCGCTGATGAACGGGCAGACTGTGCAGAAAGCCTTTGTTCCGTTGCCCGGTGGGGGGACGGCGGTGTATTCAGGTACGACCCTGGCGTATTACCGCCATGCGGATTGGCTGGGAAGTTCGCGCTTCGCCTCCACGGCGACTGCACCTACGACCAAGTATTTTGACGTAGCCTATGCGCCTTACGGTGAGGACTACTCGGACATGGGCACCGCTGATTTGAACTTTACCGGGAAGAATCAAGATACGGTTTCTGGGCTGTACGACTTCCTATACAGGGAGTACCATCCGATTTCAGGACGGTGGATTCAGCCTGACCCGTCCGGGTTCGAAGCGGTTAGCATGGAGAACCCGCAGAGTTGGAATCGGTATGCATACGTGGCTAACACTCCGTTGAACATGATTGATCCTTTCGGACTACGAGATTTTAGCGATTCAACAGGAGGCAACGACGGCTGCTTCCTGACATTTTCTTGTACGGTCTACAAAGATTCCTTTGGGATGGAGATAGATCCGCAAGTGGCCCTACAGGAACTGCACAACGGCTCAGGTGTGATTTGCCCGACCTGTACGAATTTTGCGAATCCGGTGGTTGGGCCCGATGGGAGCATTAACGTCTGGGTGCCTGGTAAGCCTCGGTTGGGACCGTGCGACTCGGGTGATGGTGGGGTGAAGACTGGGGCTGAATACAACTGCCCCCTCGGTCCCATGACCTTAAAGCAAGTCGGCACAATTTCTTCAACCTCAGACAATGGGTCTAACCCACAGATTCAGACGACTTCCGAAAGGGAGCTCCCGCTAGCTCAGAGAGTGACAGCCTATATAATCTTCGGCCAAGTTCCAACTTGCAGTGATTTGGATTTGTCGGGTGACACGCTCGTCGTTATCGGTTCTGCGGGTGCTATCTACTCAGGGGTTGCGACAGCGGTCTCCGGTGGAGCTGCTTCACCAGTGACTTCAATCATCGGAGCGGGCAGCACGGTTGTTCTAGGAGTCGGAGCGCTGGAGAACGTAGCTGCCAAACATAGAGTCTTGTGTACAGGAAAACCATGACAGCCATCGATCGTCCGTGGTTGCGCACATTAACGCCCGTTGCGTGGGTTGGAGCCGTATTCTTTTTCGCAGTCGCTGAAGGGCTCTTAGTGGCCGCGAGGATGTATCATCACCTATACCAACACCGATCGCTTCACTTTTGGTCCTTGCTGATTGCGTGCACACTGCCCTTGATAGTTGGGTACAACTTTAGCGGGGGATTTCGGAAAGCAGCGTCTGGTGGGATTAATGACGGGGAGCCGGGAGTAGAGAGTTCAGTAGGTCTCGCGATGCTTTCGTTCACAACCTACGGTGTTTTGACGATTGTGATTGCTGCCTTTCTTTGAGGGCAACGGTCTAGTCGGGGGCTGGCCCACCCTTCACCCAGAGAGAATAAACCATGGTTGCCCCACCCTTCGCGGTTTTCGAAGGGTGGGCACGGCGAACCTTGCCACCCATAGCCGGCGGCACTAACAGGCAGTTCGATTCGCTATTGCCGCCGCTCGGCCTCGCAGCTGCAACTTCGCAGGCTTTTGTTCGTTCACCAACACCGGGCCATTTTCGCCATACGTATAAAAGCGGCAGCTACTCCATCCCCATTGCTCCGGCTCAAGCACCAGACCTCGTTTCACTGGATTGCCATGTATGTAGCGCAGCTTCTCCACGCGCTTGTACTCGCTCCACACCACGAAGTCGTAAAACCGTCGTTGCCAGACATGTTCTTCGCCCTCTGTTTCCCATAGGATCTTCTGCGCCCGGTCTTGCCGCTTTCGTCTGGCGCGGATGACCTGCCGGGCAAAGCGCTGCTTCAGCACCTGCACTACCACCGACGGGTTGGCGCGCTCTGGCTCACTCAGCAACAGGTGTACGTGCTCGGGCATCACCACGTATCCGACGACCACAAACTTATAATTGCGGCGCACTTGTTCGAGGAGCTTCAGGAACAGATCGCGGCGCTGCCGACTTCCCAGCAACGGCCGACGTTGACAACAACTAAAGGTGATGAAATGGAGATATCCAGCACCGTAGTATCGGTGTAAGCGCAGGGGCACAGCTCGACACTAGAACGGTCGCGGCGTGCTCGGCTGTGACAGATGACCCAAACCCGAGCTCACAAGGTTCCCCGTGCCCACCCTTCGAAAACCGCGAAGGGTGGGGCAACCATGTTAGGACATCAGGAAGGGCGGGCCAGCTCCCCACATGGTTAGTATTCCACGGAGAAAGGGTGGGCCAGCCCCCTCGAGTGTTCCTTAACCCAGGTTAGCTCGCGCTGCGCGCTCGCGGAACCTGGGGCACCGGGCCAAGAAAACTGTCCCTAGTTTCTTTGTCTCAGGTCAAGGGTGCAGTCCACCCGTCTGTCCCCGCATTGCCCAAAATGTGCAGGGTTAGTTTGGTGACCCGCTCTGTCGAGGTTGAACTCGACGAAGCACAGCATTAATTCCGCGACTCAAGAGATACCACCACACAGTGCCCGCGAGCAAGATCCATGCAGTTGCGAGCGCCTCGTGCTTCCACGCCAACGCGAACGCCACGAGAGAAATCGGAAAGTCCGCAAACATGATATACGTCCAAATTATTCCCAAGTAATCCAAGCTTGGAACGATATATCCAAGCATGCTAGCCAGACAGGCGCAAAGGTGCAGGGTCGGCAGAACATAAATCCATTTGTGTCTTCGTACGCCCATTTCAGAGACTCCGCGGTTCCCAACGGTCGCACCAGAAAAGATCAACTGAATCGCTCAGCTTGCGCCTCACAGGGTTACCATTTCCATTGATCGAAGGGAACGTTCTTACGACAACCGGGGCATCCTGGAGCGTCTGGTCCTGCGTCCGGGTGTTCGTTAAACCAATCTATTCCTGCTCCGATGATCGGACCTACTCCCGTTGAGGGCAGGTTGAAAATTAGCAGTACATCACATCCTCGCATGCAGTCTCCACGCATGCCCTTTTGACAGGGGAAGCCCTGTCTGCAGTTGTAGTAGCAAATATCATGATCTCGGCAGACGGTGTCAGTGGGGTCAATCGGAGTATTGTAATAACCGTTCTTGTCCAGGTTGGCGTTGTATGGCGCAAAGTGTCCTCCGGTCCAATTGGGGCCACACCACCACCCATAGACCGGAATTTGACCTGAGGGATCTCGGAGATTCGTGGGGTTCCCGCCCGCGTAATTATAAAAATTGATCCCGGGGGCTGGCCCACCCTTTCCCCAGAGAGAATAAACCATGGTTGCCCCACCCTTCGCGGTTTTCGAAGGGTGGGCACGGCGAACCTTGCCACCCATAGCCGTCGGCACTAACACGCAGTTCGATTCGCTATTGCCGCCGCTCGGCCTCGCAGCCGCAACTTCGCAGGCTTTTGTTCGTTCACCAATACCGGGCCATTTTCGCTATACGTATAAAAGCGGCAGCTACTCCATCTCCATTGCTCCGGCTCAAGCACCAGACCTCGCTTCACTGGATTGCCATGTATGTAGCTCAGCTTCTCCACGCGCTTGTGCTCGCTCCAAACCACGAAATCGTAAAACCGTCGTTGCCAGACATGCTCTTCGCCCTCTGTTTCCCATAGGATCTTCTGCGCCCGGTCTTGCCGCTTTCGTCTGGCGCGGATGACCTGCCGGGCAAAGCGCTGCTTCAGCACGTGCACCACCACCGACGGGTTGGCGCGCTCCGGCTCACTCAGCAACAGGTGTACGTGCTCGGGCATCACCACGCATCCGACGACCACACACTTATAATTGCGGCGCACTTGTTCGAGGAGCTTCAGGAACAGATCGCGGTGCTGCCGGCTTCCCAGCAGCGGCCGACGTCGATAACAACTGAAGGTGATGAAATGAAGATATCCAGCACCGTAATATCGGTGTAAGCACAGAGGCACAATTCGACACTAGAACGGTCGCGGCGTGTCGGCTGTGACGGATGACCCAAACCCGAGCTGATGAAGTTCGCCATGCCCACCCTTCGAAACCCGCGAAGGGTGGGGCAACCATGGTTAGGACATCGGGAAGGGCGGGCCAGCTCCCAACCATGGTTAGTATTCCACGGAGAAAGGGTGGGCCAGCCCCCTTCTACAGAGATGACTGGGGCGAGGGAGCTAACCGCCCCCTCGCCCCAGACCCCACTCCCCGGTTTACAATCTTTTTCGCAAGAAAACTGTCCCTAGTTTCTTTGTCTCAGGTCAGGGGTGCAGTCCACCCATCTGTCCCCGCATTTGGCCCCCATTGGGGAATGCCCGTCTGTCCCCGCATTTCCCGTCCTATCTATTCGCCCTTCGCCTGAGGGCACAGCGCATCAGCTCATCAAGAGCTTTCTCATATTCGAAAATGTGATTGGTTTGTGTCTCGGAGCCGCTTAGAAATCTAGCCTCCTCCTGATGGCCGACAGAATCGTAACGCACCCCAGCAAGAAAAGAGTCGACGTCTTGGAAATAGACCTGCCCGTTGTCATCCCCGTCCAAATCTCGTCCAACAAAGACGACCGGATCCAGATTCGGAACCAACATCTCTTCGTCCGCATAGTTCAAGGCAAAATAAACCGAACCTTCCTTGAGCGCTGATGCGGAAACTGGTTCGGCGTAAGGCTTAAGCTCTCGCTCTTCAAAATGCATCTAGACCGGCTCCCTTGGCCGTGTAACGACGCGGACATGAAGCACTAGATTACGGCGCGACGGCGGGAACAAGGCCACCTGCACCTATCCCGGCCCCAGCACCTCCGAATGCCCCTACAGCTCCTCCTGTGCCGACAACCCCGAACATCCAGTCGCCAATCAGGACGTCCTGCCAGAACTGCTGCATAAAATAGGCAGCCTCATAGTCCCTCTGTAACTCGAAATTCGTCTTGCGTTGGCAGTCGTGGCATGAGCAACTAAGCGGTCCATCCACCCACTTCCACAAGGTTTTCCCCTCCGTCCCGCGCACAACCCTAAACGTCTGAGAGACTCGACAGCTCTGCACACCCTTAACCCCGCACAGACCTGCGCACTGGGCATATTCCTCCGAGTTGCAAGGGCGCGTTCTGGCTTTTGGCCACTTTAGGGGTTTCGGGAAAAGTCCGAGCGGATCCAGAAAGTTCGTAGGAGAGTTGCGTACATAGCGGTAAAAATTGTTTCCTCCTCCAAACAGGATCGGATCTTCATTGAGAAACCTGCCAATAGTTTGATCATAGTAGCGGTAGCGGTCATAATAACTGTTAGTCTCGCTGTCCAGATCCCTCCCCACGAATTGGAACCGATTCACCACCGTACCCGTCGATCCCGTCGAATTTCCATAGGAGTCGTAGCTGTAGGTGTTGGCCAGCGCCCCGGCCCCGTTGCTCAGCGACGTCACCGAGCCAAGGCCATCCTGGTGGTAGTAGCTCGTCGTTCCGGAGCGCAGTTCGGCGAGCGGCTCGTCAATCCCCGGGCCGTTTTCGTACCGCGCCACCAAATTCCCCGCGCTGTCGATCTCCTCGAACAAGTTCGGGCCGTCATACAAGTAATTCGTCGTCGTGGTGGTCGAGCCTTGCACAAACGACTTCTGCGCCCGCCGTCCAAAGGCGTCATACTTGAACGACACCGTCCCGCCCGTTCCCGGCAGCACCACGCTGGTCAGCCGGTTCTCGTAGTCCCAGTTGTACTGCGTCCCGTCCGACTTCGTCTTCAGGTTCCCATTGCTGTCGTAGCCGTACGTGATCGTCGGCGTCGAGGTCAGCTCGTTCGAGGTGTTGTAGTTGTATTGCGACACGTTCAGCGACGTCTTCCGGTTGCCCACCAGATCGTAGGTATAACTCTCTTTCGTCGTCGATCCCTGCTTCGCCGATTGCAGTTGATAGATGTTGTCATACCCATAGGTCAGCGTCGTGTTCAGCCGCTTGTCGGTACGCGTCTTGCGATTCTCGGCGTTGTCGTAGGTATAGGTCGCGCCGTCGAGCGTGGTCGTCCCCAGCTTGTGCAGCACGCTGGTCAGGCTCGACGCCGGATCGTAGGCATAAGTGGTAGTAATGCCATTGGGACGGCTCAGCGAATTGCGTCGGCTGAGCGCATCGTACCCAAACTGAAAGACCGGCGTCTGCCCGTTGAACGACAGGGTGTACAGCCGGTTCAGCACATCGTAAGTATAAGCGGTCTGCAGCGACTGCGGATCGGTCATGGTCTTGCGGTTCGACGCCGCATCATAGCCATACTTCACCGACTTCAGGCCGAAGCTGGCGAACGAATACGTGGTGTCGGCTTCGGTCAGACGGTTGATGTTGTCGTAGAGGAAACCGTAGGTGCCGTTGGCGTCCATCGCGCTGGACAATCGTCCAGCCACGTCGTAGGTGTACTGCACGATGGTCGAGTCGGGATAGCTCTTGTACACCAGCCGGTCCTGGTAATCGTAAATGTAGTAGGTCTGGTTGCCGTTGCGGTCGGTCTTGTAGGTCGGGCTTGGCCAGTAGCCATAGTAAAGGTAGCTCTCGGTATATCCCGAAGGAAAAGTGATCTTGCTCAGCCAATTGTTGTTGGGCTGGTAATCCATGTGTGTGTGATTCAGGCTGGCATCGTAGATGTCGGTGAGGTTGTTCTCGGTGTCGTAGTTGTACGTGGTAACGCCAGGGGTCGGCGACTGCGCATCGGTGACCGAGGTCAGGCGGTCCGCGTCGTCGTAGGCGTAATAAGTTTTGAAGCCGTTCTGGTCCTGAATCCAATCCCGCCGCCCGCGCCAATCGTAGTCGAAAGTGATGCTTGCCGTGGCGCCGGGATAGGTGATGGTTTTCAGGCGGTTCATGGAATCATAGGTGAACACGGTCAACTTGCTGGCCCCGTTGAAAGGATCCTGAATCGTCAGCCTGTTGCCGCGTCCGTCGTAGGTGTAGGTCGTAATGTTGCCCTTCGGGTCGGTGATGGTTTTGATCTGACCTGCCCCGAGCACACCATTTGCGTAGTACGTGAAGCTGGTCTTGTTGGTCAGAGGATCCAGAATATATTGCAGCGTGCCGTTGCTGTTGTACACGAACGTGGTGGTGCTGCCGGCGGTAATGCCTCCATCGGGAGAGGGCGTGGTGGTGGTCTTCAGGTTCCCCGCCGAATCATAGACATTGACCGTGGTGTGATTGGGGTCGCCAGGCGCGCTCCCCAGCGGATCGGTTGCGGTCAGCACCTCGCCAAAGGCGTTGTAGGTGTAGTTCCAGGTGCTCCAGGTTGTGCCCGAAGTCAACGGACTGCCGGCCCGCTTCGTAACGCTGCTAACGTTGCCCGCCGAGTCGTATGTATAGAACGTAGGCAGAGTCTGGCCGGGGTCAGACTCGAAGACGCGGTACCCGGCGGTGTTATAGAGTACCTTTTCATTAAGCGTAGCCCCGCACGTGGCACAGCCGTAACCCGACGACAGCCATGAATGATTTCTCTGCGAAATGGTGGTGTAGTCGTAGGTGGAGAAATTGCCGCGTGAATCGTAAATGTTCGTGTAACCGGCCCCATATTGATTGACGGTGACGAGGTTCACGCCATTGGCCTGTTGCGAGGTTAGGCCGCGCCGACTCGAATCGTAGGTGTGAGCTTCGACGGTCTTTCCCATCGAATCGTTCACCTGCGAGATCAGCGTGTTACTGACCGCTGAGTTGTACTGAAAAACGTATTGGGAGTTATCGGCGTAGGTCACGGAGGACAGACGCCCGGTGGAATCATAGATGTAGCTGGCCGCAGTCCCGACCGTGTCGCTGATACTGGTGCACAAACGCGGGAACTGCGCGTTCGTATAATTGAAGGTCAAGACCTGCCCAGCCGGGTCCGTCACGCTGAGGATGCGGTTTTGGTTGGCAGCGTCGAGCGCAATCGTGGTGGTGTTCCCGTTGCGGTCCACAATTGAAGTCAGATAGCCTGCGCTGTTGAAATTCTTCTTGGTTCCGTCTTTCTGCGTGATGGTTGAGATTCCCGTGCCAGAATTTACCGTGAGTGTCGTCTGATCATCGGACGGAGCAGTGAGGGTATAGGTCCCGGTTCCGCTGTTATACAGGTAGAACAGTCTGCTTCCGTCGCCCTTCCAATACTGCACCACACCGCCGGCGAGGGCTTGAATGCGCTCCTCGAGGTTGCTGGTCCAACTGTCGCCGAAAAGGCCCACCTGCTGCACCGGCAGCATCAGCGGCCACACGCTGTTCCAAGTGCGGGTCAAGCTGAGTCCGCCGCCAAGTCCGGGGATGCTGTAGTCCTGCTGGGTAATCCACGTATCGCCGGTCGTAAAGTTGATCGGGTTACCGCCGCGGCCGCAATCGGCACACGGAGCGTCGGGTTGATTCGGTGGCGTCGCCGCCTGACCAGTGGGGTTGACCACAAAACTCGACGTTATGCCTGGGTCTTGGTAAGGGTCGGCGTAGACCCTCACCTGGGCCGTCATCGGTGACTGCGTAGTATTTGTGCCACTGAGAAGTATGGTGGACGTGGGGCCGGTCACGTAGCAAGCGTATGACCCGGCCAAATAAGCTGGAGGCAGGCAGGCTTCAAAAATTCGCGCCACCGGCCGGGACTATGTATATGTCATAGGTATTTAAGCCGGGAGGCAAAGAAACCGTAACTTGCGCAACCGCGGTCTGAAGACCATCCCCGCCAATTTGTCCAGGCGAGATCGTAACCGACGTTACACAGAAAGTCGTGTTGGGGCAGCCCTGCGCAAAAGCCTTCGGTACAAATGACACTGCCGCCACCATGAGCACCAACGTCACCACAGTCTTCATCTCGGCCTCTCTGGGATTGCTGCAATCTTAACGGCACGAAAATGGGAGCCGAAGCTCACGCTAGTACATGGTCAGGGGTACAGGTGCGTCCTACGAGTTAGAACCGCAGCTAGACGTACCCCGGCCCGCTTCTGGGTCAGCGCTTACGCAGGTTTTGAACAGCGATGGGGAAGCCAAGCTAGCATCAAGGAGCATCGGAATCAATTGAGGAAATCCAAGTCTTTCTGTGGAAAGTTGATGCCCCCCTTCCTTGACACCCTCCGCCACCCCCTTTATCCTTAACTCTTGCTCCCTTGAGCGTTTACGCGTCTGTGCGTGCTTCCGCGGCCTGCGCGGTGTTGGGGGCGCGGAGAGTCCCCGATGTTCATCGAAATTAAAGAGTTAGAGCTCCATCCTGTCGATTTCAAGGAGCAGTTTGCGCCTGGGACGATCGACTTTGGCGAGGAGTTGCGCCAGCTTCAGCCGTTACGCACCGCTGGCCGGGCGCAGCTCGTGGAAGAGCATCACGGCAGGCATCAGACGGTCGAGGATATACGGATTGCCGGCGATCTGGCGGTCCGGGTCGAGGTGCCGTGCGCGCGGTGTCTCGAACCCGTCGTGCAGAATTTGAAGCACGATTTCGATTTGCTCTACCGTCCGCAGGGAACTGACGCCGGCAAGGAAGAGCTGTCGATTACGGCAGCCGACGCCGAAATTAGTTATTATCAAGGGGAAGGGTTGCTGCTCGAAGATGTCTTGCGTGAACAGGTTCTGCTCGCGCTTCCCCTGAAAGCTCTGTGCCGCGACGATTGCAAGGGCCTTTGTATGCATTGCGGCAAGAGCATGAATGAAGAAGAATGCTCGTGCGCGGAGCCGATGGAAGATCCGCGCTGGCAGGCCCTGAAAGAGATTCGCAACAAGCTGGACAATTAACCCGGCTGCGGCCGGCGAGAGGAATTTGCGATGCCTAATCCGAAACGACGTCACTCCAAAAAGCGCACCAGCACCCGGCGCGCGCACGATGGCCTGAAGGCGCACTCGTTGTCTGAGTGTCCCAATTGCCATGAGAAGAAGATGCCGCACCGCGCCTGCCCCAAGTGCGGGTTCTACAAAGGCCGTGAAGTCTTGAACGTCGAGGAAGCCAGCTAGTCTCGCCCTCACATGCCTAGCGTCATAGCTCTCGACGCGATGGGTTCCGACCGCGCGCCGAAGCCTGAGATTGAAGGCGCCATTCAGGCCGCCCGGCAGTACGGGGTGCGCGTCCTATTGGTGGGACGCACGGAAGTCATACGGGCGGAGTTGGATCGCCATCCTTCGGCGGCGGGCCTGCCGCTTGAAATCGTGCAAGCCTCAGAAGTCATTCGTATGGACGACAAGGCCGTGCAGGCCGTGCGCGCCAAGCGCGACTCGTCCATCAGGGTGGGAGTGCGCCTGGTTCGCGACAAGAAGGCGTCAGGATTCGTGACAGCCGGCAACACCGGCGCGGCCATGGCTACGGCGAAGATGGTGCTGGGAGCACTGCCGGGAGTGGATCGTCCCGCGCTCGCGGCGACTTTCCCCACGGCTTCGGGAGCGGCGGCGACTTTGCTCGATGTGGGAGCGAACGTCGATTGCAAGCCTGAGAACCTGGTGCAGTTCGCGGTGATGGGCGAGATCTATGTGCGGACCCTGTTTGGTACCAGCAAGCCGCGAGTCGGGTTGCTGTCGATTGGCGAAGAAGAGAGTAAGGGCAACGAACTTACTCGAGAGGCCTTCGCGATACTCAAACATCTGCCGCTGAATTTTATTGGGAATGTTGAGGGGCGCGATTTGTATAGCGGTGTGGTGGATGTCATCGTTGCTGACGGATTTGTGGGGAACGTCGCGCTGAAGACTTCCGAAGGTGTGGCTAATCTGGTGCGCGCGGTGTTGAAGGAAAGTTTGCGCGCCACGATTACGCGTCAGGTTGGGGCGTTGCTGTCGCGCAGTGCGTTTGCCGATTTCAAGAAGAGACTCGATCACACCGAGTATGGCGGGGCTCCGTTGCTTGGAGTGAAAGGCGTTTGCTTTATTACGCATGGATCGTCAAATGCAAACGCCATCAAGAATGCGTTGCGGGTAGCCGCCGAGTTTGCCGAGCATCGCATTAATGATGTCATCGCGAGGGAGTTAGGGGCGGCGCGAGCGGCAGTGATGAGCAAGTAGCAGGCTCGACGTCATCCTGAGGCCGAGAGGGCGAAGGATCTGGCGTGGAGCGGCAGTGACGACCCGAGGAATCTGCTTCATCCTTTTTTGAGAGACGTCATCCCGAAGCCGGCGCTTTTTGCCGGCTGAGGGATCTGGCGCGCATCAAGGATCTATGACTATGAACATCGCATTTCTTTTCCCCGGCCAGGGATCGCAGGCCGTGGGGATGGGCAAAGAATTGGCGGAGCGGCATCCCATCGCAAAGCAGACGTTTGCCGAAGCTGATGAGGCGCTGGGATACAAGCTATCGCAAGTGTGCTTTGAAGGTCCGGAAGAGCAATTACGACTCACGGAGATTACTCAGCCCGCAATTTTGACGGCGTCTGTAGCGGCGTGGCGCGTGCTCTCCGAAAAGGGATTGAAGCCGACGTACGTTGCAGGACATAGCCTGGGCGAGTACTCCGCGCAAGTGGCGGCCGGAACCCTCGAGTTCGCGGACGCAGTGCGCACCGTGCGCCATCGCGGGAAATACATGCAGGAAGCCGTGCCCGTGGGAGTCGGAGCCATGGCGGCGATTCTTGGCATGGAATATGACAAAGTCGCGGAAGTCTGCCGAGACGCGTCGCAAGGGGAAGTGTGCCAGGCGGCGAACTTCAATTCTCCTGAACAGATTGTCATTTCTGGAAATACCGCGGCGGTGGAACGCGCGGCAAAACTGGCCGACGAGCGCGGAGCCAAGCGCGCCAAGTTGCTTCCGGTGAGCGCTCCCTTCCATTGCGCGCTGATGCAGCCTGCACAAGAGCGGCTGGCTGTGGACTTAAAGGCTTTGCGGTTCGAGAAACCGACGGTTCCAGTTGTGTGCAACGTCGACGCGGCGCTCATCGACGATGCTGAGCGGAGCCGCGATGCACTGGTGCGCCAAGTTACTGGATCGGTGAAGTGGGATCCATCGATGCGCGTGTTGGTTGGGAAAGGCGTGACGATGTTTGTCGAGGTTGGTCCGGGAAAGGTATTGTGTGGATTGATGCGGCAAATCGATCGTTCGAAGACGGCGCTGAACGTGGCGGATGAAGCATCGCTGCAGAAGACGCTGGAACACTTCGCGGTGAAGGCTTAGCCCTGAGGCCCTTTGCTCTGACGGCAAGACTGAAGTTGTGCCCTTCCCCCAAGCCCCCGCTTATTCGATCAGCCAGCCAAACCAGTTGCCGCATTGGATTTCGTTCGGAGAGAACGACAGCGTCTTGTCAGCTTTCGTGACATACAGATAAGGATGCTCGGCGCGCTGGTTGACGGTGCTTTGGACGATGACTCCGCTATCCGTGGCGACGGAGCAGTCGACGGCGTGGCTTTTGATGAGTCCCCACTCGCCGCCCGGTCCCCAATCGCGGTAGAAATCGTTGTAAGCGTAATGGGAATATTTCTGCGGTTGCTGACGCCAATCAGGATCGTTGAACCAGATGCCGTAGGCGTCTTCATATTTTTGGGCTTCGAGCGCCGCGAAGAACTTGTTGACGGCGCTGCGTTGCGGATAATTGCGGAGGTGATAAGCCGTCCATGCCCCGAATAAAGCAAGAATCACCACAGTGATGATGATCTGGCGGCGGCGTTTAGCGCGGGCGGCGTCGAACTGCTCGGCATCCATCAGGGTCATGGTCCTAACAGGATAATGGATTGTTAGACAGGATTGCCAATTGTCAATTTGTAATTGCCGATTGGAAAGCCCATATCCCGATCAATTGGCAATTGGCAATCGAAAATCGGCAATCCCTAAAGCGTTCTCTTGAACAGCGGCGTGGCGATGCTCAAAGTAATGATGCCGAAGATCGTCAGGTAGAGCATGTCGGGCCAAATCGGGGATAGACCCGTTTCTTTCAAGAGCAGCGATTTGAAGCCGTGTACCGCGTAGGTGAACGGGTCAGCCTTTGCGATCGCTTGTAACCATCGCGGGAAGGCTTGTATCGGATAGATCGATCCACTGGGGAAAAATAGAAGCGTATTGAGGATGCCGAAAATCGCGCGCGGCACCAGAGGATCATCGACGCGCACCATCAGCAGAAACATCATGGTATTGAAAGCGACCGAGGTTAGAAGGATCATCACCAGCAATCCGACGATGGTGCCGAAGTCGAAGATTGAGCCGACGCCGGCGAGCAGCGAACCGATGATCGTGATAATCACTCCGGTGAGCACAGCCTTGATCGCTCCGGCGGCGTTGAGTCCGAAGACAAGTTCAGTTTTCGTAATCGGCGTGACCAGGTAGCCTTCGTGCACACCTCGGGCTTTGTCGTCGATATAGAGCATGCCCCCGCCGATCATCACGGATACAAACATCGCCAAGGTGATCGAGCCAGGCAACAGATACTTCATGTATTCGATATAAGGATAGAGCTCGACAATCGAAAGCGCGGTTTGTTGCAATAGGCGCGGCTGAATGACTGGTTGGTTTAAGGCGTTGACCATGTCAGTGAGTTCCTGTTCGAGCGTGGAACTCATGAAGTTATCGCTGTTGTCGACGATTAGAGCGATCTGCGGATGGTTCTGTTCGTACACGCGGCTTGAGTATTGCGGCGGAATCACGACCGCGCCTTGGATCTTACCGTTCTTTACATCTTCAGTCGCCTGCTTCTCGTTGTCGTAATAAACAGGGACGAACGTGCGAATGTTCGCTCGCACGGAGTCGAAGGCCTCGCGAATTTTGAGAGCCTGCGTGCCGCCATCCTCATCGACCACGCCGAGCTTGGCGTCTTTGATTTTTCCGCCAAAGGCGTTGCCCAAGACGATGAGCTGGACCAGCGGAAAGATCATCGAGGCCATCATGAGGGCCGGAGATCGGAAGAACTTGCGCATTTCGCGCTCGACGATGGCGAAGATGTGATTCATGGCTGCAGTCCTGGTCTGGGGGGCATAACGAATCCGTGCGCTTTCACGAGTTCGTCGCGCAACTGCCGCCCGGTGTAGTGGACGAAGACGTCGTCCAGTGTAGTGTTCTGTACCGACAGGGATTTCACGAGCACTTTAGCCTTGACCGCGACTTCGACTAACTCGGTCGTGGTCTTCGAGCCGTCGCCAGTCAAAATTCGGTACATGCCCGCGCCCTCGGGCTGAATCGACGTGACATCGCTGAGCTTATGAAGGCGATCTTCCCAGTCCGTGGGTACATTTTCGAATTGCGCTTCGATGACATTGGACCCGGGTACGCTGGCTTTCAACGCCGGAGGAGTATCGAGAGCGACCAGTTTGCCGTGATCGACGATAGCGATGCGATCACAGAGACGATCAGCCTCGTCCATGTAGTGAGTGGTGATGAGAATGGTGAGCTGGCGCTGCGACTTGATGTTAGTCAACATTTCCCAAACCGCGACGCGAGAGACGGGATCAAGGCCAGTGGTGGGTTCATCGAGGAAGAAGATGCGCGGACTGTGCACCAGGCCACGAGCGATTTCCAGGCGGCGACGCATGCCTCCGGAGAGAGTCTTGGTCTGCGCGTCCTTCCACTTAGTAAGGTCAACTAACTGCAAGAGTTCATCAATAGCTTCTCTGCGGCGTTGCGCAGGAACGTCGTAAAGCTTGGCATAGATGCTCATGTTCTCTGCCACGGTGAGATCGAGGTCGCTGGTGAGCGCCTGCGGAATCACGCCAATAGCGCGGCGAGCAGCGTCGGGATCTTTCACCACGTCGTGTCCGGCGATCAATGCGCGACCCGACGTGATGGGGATGAGCGTGGTCATCATTCGGATCAGCGTCGATTTGCCCGCGCCGTTGGGACCGAGCAGTCCGAAGATCTCCCCTTCTTTGACTTGGAAAGAGACATCGTCCACGGCGGTGAAGTCGCCATATTTCTTGACGATGTGATCCACCTCGATGGCGTTGACCGTAGAGCCTGCGCCGTTGCCGGATTTGTAGTCCGCAATCATGGATGCTGCTCCGCAGAAGCGCTCTGAGGTGTGCCGCTCAACTGCTCCGGAGAAATCAGTACTTCCGCCGTCATGCCGGGCACGTAGGCTCCCTTGGGATTGTCGAGGCGAACCTTGAGGATGATGGTCCGGATGTCGCGCTTCTTCCGGTTGACGTCCCGCTGGGTGGCGAAGTCGGCTTCGGCGGATTTGAAGAACACCTTGCCTTGCGTAATAGTGCCGCCGGGCAGGCGAACTCGTAGAGTATCGCCGAGTCCGATATGATCGGCGTTCGTTTCAGGGATAGCGGCGCGCACCCACGTGTCAGTCAGGTCAACAATCGTGACAATCGCCTGTCCGGCATTGACGACCTCTCCTTCGCGCGCTGCGCGAACGGAGACCGTCCCGGTGACTGGCGCGTAAATCTTGGTGTATCCCAGGCGAACTTCAGACTGTTTAAGTTGCTGGACAGCGTTGTCGAGATCGGCCTGAGTGGATTGGACGGTGCTCTTGGCGGCGTGCGCCTGGTGCGTGTTGGCGATTGCGGCGTCGAGATCGGCTTGCGCGGCATTGACCTGATCCTTCAGCGACTGTACGGTGGCCTGCTGTGCTTTCAAGTTGCTTTCGGCTTGCACACGATCTTGATCGGAGGCGACGCCTTGTTTTGCCAGTTCAATCATGCGGCGGCTATCGCTTTCGGTGCGAACCAGCGTGGCTTCGGCCTGCGCTAACTGGGCGCGGGTCGACTCCAAGCGGGCTTGGGCATTGATGACATTGCTCGAGGTCGATCCCGAGGTCGCTTGTTCCGTCGACTGCATCTCCGACACTTTGTGCTGAAAGCTGTTGATGGTGGCGGCAGCGGCTCGCGCTTGAGCCTCGAGTTCCGAGGGATCGAGTAGCGCGATCAAGTCTCCCTGTTTCACAGGCGTGCCCTCGTCAACCAGTAGCTTCGAGATGCGTCCTTCAATTTGCGGGCTGACGACCACTTGGTTCGAGTCAACCGTGCCGACGAGAACGAGGTCGCGATTGCTGGGCGTGGAAAAATAGTAGTAAGCCAGCGCGATCGCGCAGATGATGGAAAGCAGAATGAGAAACTTGTTGCGGGCGCTCACTTGGAATCTCCTTTACGCCTGGTGTCAGGACGCTCGAACAACGCCGCAGAAATGAAATCGAGCACCGCGCTTCGGCGCTCCGTAAGCCTTTCGGGGGAGAGGGGATCGAATCCGATGACAGTTTTCATGACAGGCGCACTGATAAAGTAGAAGACCACCAGCGCGACCATCGACGGTATGAAATGCAAAGGCTCTATGGGGCGAAACACGCCAGAAGCGACGCCCTCTCGAATAACACTGCCGAGGCGCGTATAGATCGGCAAGAAATACCGCTTCGCGACGCGTTTCAGATGGGGAGAACCGTGACCCGCCCGTATGGTTTCCATTTGGATCAGGTTGCGGATCGAATCATGGCCAGCCACAAAGTCGAAGTAGGTGCCGACGTAGAGCAACACTTTTTCTTTGGGGGCTAAGTCCTGATCAAGGACAGCCATCATGTGTTCGCTCAGTTGACCAAACGCAAAGTCGATGGCTTCTCCGTAGAGAGTTTCTTTGTCTTTGAAGTAGTAATAGAGCAGGGCTTTGTTGACGCGAGCGGCGTGGGCGATAGCGTCGGTGCGGGCCCCGGCCATGCCTTGCTGGGCGAATTCGCGGATAGCGGCCTGCAGAATGGCGGCGCGGCTCTTTTCGGGATTGCCGCGGGAACCGAGCCGGGATTTGGTGGCGGTTGCCATGACGCGATTAATTAACCGGTTAGTTAGATTATAGACTCGCTGGCCAGGATGCACAATGCCATCTGCGACTTATAATTCATTGCCTTAGGGGTCTCTCATGCTGCCGATTAAGAGCGTTCTTTGTCCCACCGGCTTCAGCGAGCCGTCACTGGAGGCGGTGAAAGCTGCTTGCGAACTAGCCGGGCACTTCGACTCAGAACTCTGCCTGGTTTATGTCGTCCCGACGATCCCGTTGCCGACTTCCGATCCTGCCTACGATTTCGAGTTGCCGGAATACGAGAAGATTCTGCACGACGATGCGGTTACAAAGCTGCGTAATCTGCGCGAAGGGATTTCGCAGCCGGGTTTGGTAGCAACAACAATCGTGGGACACGGCCAAGCGGCCGACGAGATCGTGATCATCGCAGAGCGGAAGAAGGTGGAACTTATCGTGATTGCCACGCATGGGTCGACCGGCCTGCGGCATTTTGTGTTTGGTTCGGTGGCGGAGAAAGTGGTGCGGTTGGCGCCGTGTGCGGTGCTGACATTAAGAATGAGGAACCAGAATCAATAATCCCCCCTGTGCCACGAATCGGATGAGCGATCCCGCCAAAGCGCTAATGCATAAAGACTGTTGACCTGATGAAAAAACGGGATCACTGGCCGAAAACGTACGCCGCACCGGGTTTTGTCGTGTCTGTGCCGAGGTTAGTGAAGGGACCGCCGATAACGGCAGTAGTCCCGCTTGCCGCGACAGAAAATCCGAAGGCGTAGCCTCCCGCTCCATCTGCCGCTGTCCATTTAGCATTAAAGGTCGAGGTATTTTTCCACCCCGTGCCCGGCTTCACGAAAAGATAAGCGGCGCCTTGCTGAAAATTGGAACCTATCGTTTCATTGTCCGCACCGACGACTATGTCCGTACCGTTGGTGGATACAGACGAACCGAAATAGTCGTCAGCGCTCCCCTCGGAATTGGTTATTTCAGCAGTCTGCGTCATATCGACCCAACCGCCAGGCGGCTCCGCAAACAAGTATGCTGCCCCTGAACTAGTAGACGAAGGGCTACCGACTACGATTGTTGTTCCGTGGATGGCCACCGAAAGCCCAAACAGGTCGAAAGCGGCGCCATCACTGGGAGTCAGTTCAGCGTTTTGGTGCATGTCTGCCCATCCGGTTGAAGGCTTCACAAAAACGTAAGCAAGGCTCCGGTACGCCGCACCTACCACGAGCGTGCTGGAGTCGAGTTGAACGGAACCTCCGAAAAGGCTGTCTGCAGAAGGGTCGGAAGGCGTAAGCTCCGCCGTTTGCGTCATATTCGTCCAGCCGCCCGAAGGCTTCACGAACACGTATGCCTTGCCGGACTTGTAGGGCTGTTGCGGAGCACCAACCGCGATGGTATCGCCGCTGATCGACACCGATTGGCCAAATCCATCACGAGCTCGGCCATCAGACGACGTCAATTTCGCGGTTTGAGTCATATTCGTCCATCCTCCCATCGGCCTGACGAACACATACACCGCACCTTGATAGATATCTTGACCGATGGTGGAACTAGGGGCTCCTGCAACAATTGTGTCTCCACTGATTGCGACGCTTCCTCCAAGTGCACTTAAAACTCCACCATCCGACGCTGTTAATTTTGCAACTTGCGTCATGTTCGTCCATCCACTCGCTGGTTTGATGAAGACGTAGATGGCACCCTGATTGGTATGGCCGTTTACCTGTGCACCAGGCGCTCCGACCACCACCGTATTGCCGCTGATGGCAAGGCTCGAACCAAGATCGGGGTCGGTACTAAGTTGACCGTCGGAGGCAGTTAAGTCTGCCAGCTGCATGAACTTGCTGGAAGCTAAAACGTAGGCGGGCGTCGTCAAGAATACAACTAAAGCGACAGAAGCGAGAAAGGTAGCCGCTTTTCTCACCTTCGGCAAGCGGAATTTTGACGCAATCAAGGTCCAGAGCTCCTATAAGACTGTAAGAGTTTCGTCGGCAGGTCCGGAGATGTCAACCGAGAAGTTTGGCTCCCACTAAGCTAGAGAACAATCTCTCACAGTTCGGAATCGACCTCTTGCAGAGTCTTTGAGATGCAGTGCGTGCCTGCGCCCCGCTCTGACAAAGGCGGCAGGGCGCGGAAAAATGCCTTGCATCATTGTTTCAAATGTTAGTCAAGAATAGGTAAGGAGACCGCCTTGCCTCGGTCAAATCCCAATTCTGTAACAGCACTGACTGCGGCCTTCAGTGTTAGCGGCGAACAAGCCTGAGTGAGCACTCGTACATGGCTTTGTGATGCAGAACTCTTCGCCCAGACAGCAGCCCCCCGATCGACGTGTACGCCATTTCGCTCCAGCACATTTGCGATAGGACCGATCGCGCTAGGGTCTGCCACAGAGAAGCGCAGGTAATGTCTCGCCTCGCTTTTGGATGCGGTCGTGTTCAGCACGCTGCCGGGGTTGGACGCGAATCCGCCCTCGTGGCAGGCAATATCGACAATGTCGCTAAGCACCGCGCTCGCGCTGGGTAACGATCCCGCACCCTTGCCGGCGAAAAGCATTTCGCCGACCGCATCTCCGCGAACCAGCACAGCATTATTCTCATCGCGAATGCCGGCCAGTTGATGAGCGGCTCGCAGGAATACCGGGCCCACTTCAAGTGCGATGTCTTCTCCATTTACTCCGGCGAAGGCGACATGTTTGATGACATATCCCAATTCACGCGCCGCTTGAATATCGTCGGACGTGATATGACGGATGCCCTGTGCGGTGACTGCGCCCGAAGCAACTCGCGTATTGAAGGCCAATTCAGCGAGGATCTTCAGCTTCTGCGCAGCATCGTGACCATCGACATCGAGGGTCGGATCGGCTTCGGCGAAACCTTTGGCCTGGGCTTCGCGGAGCACGCTGTCGAAATCGCTACGGTCTTCGGCCATGCGCGTAAGAATGTAATTACAGGTTCCGTTCAGAATGCCGGTCAAGCTGTGAATCTGGTTTCCGACCAAGCCGTTGCGCAGGGCGCGAATGATCGGAATGCCGCCGCAGACGCTGGCTTCGAATCCCAGGCGCACGTTCTGGATTTCGGCGGCCTTCATCAGGCTGAATCCGTCGATGGCGAGCAAGGTCTTGTTGGCGGTAACGACGTGCTTGCCGCGAGCGAGGGAGCGCTGGATGAATCCGCGGGCTGGCTCAATGCCTCCCACTAGCTCGACGACTAGATCGCAGCCGTTGTTGATGACCTTGTCCGGATTGGTAGTAAGCAGGTCGCGGTTGACGGAGTCAGGCCGCTCTTTCAGAGGATCGCGCACCAGGATCTTGCTGATGCTCAGCTCCACGCCGGCGCGCTGGCGAATGAGCGAGCTGTTCTTATGAACCAAATCGACTAGGCCGCCGCCGACCGTACCGCAGCCCAGCAATCCGATTTTTAGCTTCCGGGTATCCATGTCGGTAATCCTTCGTCGTCATCTGGAGCGCCTCCTGCGATGGAGGGCACCAGCAGGACCTCATCTCCGTCCTGGAAGGCGTACGCGTTTCCCCCAAGGAAGCGGATGTCCTCTTCATTGACATACACGTTCAAGAAGCGGCGGATTTCGCCGGCTTCGTCGCGCAGGTGCGGCTTCAGTTCGGGGAACTTCGTGTCGAGTGTGGAAAACAGTTCTCCCAGGTTTGTGGCCGCACACGTAATTCGCGCCGTGCCTGCTGTCAGCCGGCGAAGGGCTGTTGGAATTTGGACGGTTACTGTCATCTCTCATGCCTCCACGGGGATTTGAACTTCTTCGAGCGACTGCATGTACTGATCGAACTGCGAAATCTTCGGAGCGATCGCGGGTTCAGCGGCGTAGCGTCCCGCGAACACGTCGGTGGTTTTCAAACCGTTTCCTGTGATGCACAGCACCGTGGTTTCCTCGGGTGCGATGCGCCCTTGTTCATAGAGTTTGCGTGCGCTGCCGACGGTGACGCCGCCTGCGGTTTCGGTGAAGATCCCCTCGGTCTGAGCAAGTAACTCGATGGAGTCGACAACTTCGGCATCGGAAACATCCTCGGAATATCCGCCGCTGGTGGTGATGGCCTTGATCGCGTAGTGTCCATCAGCGGGATTGCCGATGGCTAGAGAGCGCGCAATGGTCGCGGGTTTCTGGGGCTCAATTTCGGCATGGCCGCCTTTTACCGCAGTCGAGATGGGAGAGCATCCAGTCGCTTGCGCTCCGAAGAACTTCACCGCCTTCGCATCTACCAATCCGAGCTTGATCAATTCGTCGAAAGCCTTCTTGATTTTCGTGATCAACGATCCGCCCGCCATGGGAACAACGACGTTGTCGGGCAGACGCCATCCGAGTTGTTCTGCGATCTCGTAGCCCACGGTCTTTGATCCTTCTGCGTAATAGGGACGCAGGTTCACATTGACGAATCCCCAGTTTCGCTCGTCGGCGATCTGCGAGCACAGCCGGTTGACTTGATCGTAACTGCCCGCAATTCTCACTAACTTGGCTCCAAAGACTTGTGTTCCCAAGATCTTCGCGGGCTCTAAGTCAGCTGGCACGAAGATCACCGCTTTGAAGCCTTCTCGCGCGGCTTGCGCCGCGACTGCATTGGCGAGGTTGCCAGTCGAGGAACACGCCACGGTGTCGAATCCGAAAGCGCGCGCGTTTGCCAAGGCCACGGCCACCACGCGGTCTTTAAAGCTGAGGGTAGGAAGACACACGGCATCGTTCTTGATGCAGAGTCTCCTGGCGCCGAGTTTCTTGCCTAATTGCGGGGCGCTCAACAGCGGTGTGAAGCCTACCGGCAGATGGGGATGATAGTTCGCCGGGAGAGGCAGTAACTCCGCGTAGCGCCACATGTTCGGCGGGCGCTGGGCAATTTGCTCGCGGGTAAGATGAATCGCATCATAGTCGTAACTAACTTCCAGGGGAGAGAAGCAATCTTCACAAATCGACCTTGGCACATTGCTCCAGCTCTTCTGACATTCGCGGCACCGCAATTCGTAAGCCATCGTCCACTCGCTTTTCGAGTGGCTGAAGGACGAGTCTTCTTACCCGGGAAAATAAAATAGGAGGGAAAAGGGATTGCGAGATGCGGAAAAAATAGTGCGGCACCTCGAAATTCATGTCCCCCGTTACCGGGCGAGAGTTGACACCAGACGATCGGGATAGATGATCCCGATCCGGTTGTCGTGGCTTCACAGGGCTCGTCCCTCAGCCACTCTGCATGAAATTCGGGGTCTGCTCCGAAGAGCAAACTTGGATTTGAAGTTTATAGTGGAGATGTCCGCCCGTCAAGTGCTGCGCGTCACGAGCTCCTGTAACGCATGCTTTTTGCATCTGGTGAGGGATCGGTCGATTCAGTTATCCTCCGTAGATTCAGCACATTCACATCAACGACTGGGAGCGCCGCACCGATGAGTGGCTTAGCCGGCACGAACGCCTCGCCGCTGGCGTCCTGCTGCTCTGTGGATTTCTCGCGCGCGTTTGGGCGGCGCGCGGAACGTTTCTAAATCCTGACGAGGCGCTCCACTTTCAGATTGCGAACCAGACGTCTTGGGCTCTGGCGTATCGCGCTAGTCTGACGACGGCGCATCCGCCGCTTTTGATTTTCTTGCTCCACTTCTTGCGCGCATTGGGGACGTCGGAGTTTCTGCTGCGTTTTCCTTCGGTCATCGCCGGGACAGTGTTCTGTTGGTTGCTGTTTCGCTGGACGACGATCATGTTTGGCCGCGCGCCGGGATGGATGGCCCTGATGTTTGCGTCGTTCTTGTCCCCGCTCATCGCTTTGTCATCTGAGGTCCGCCAGTACGCGCTGCTGCTAGCGTTCATGTCGGCAGCGATGTGGTTGCTGGAGCAAGCATTCACGGAAGAGTCAGCGGGTGAGATGCTGCTGGCTTATGGCTTTGTCCTTCTGGCTTTGCTGACTCACTATTCGGCGTTCTTGTTTGCTACAGCGCTAGGGGTGTATTCGTTTTTTCGGGGGATGGAAAAGAAGTATCCGGCAGGATTGAAAATGGCTTGGGGCGCGGGACAGGTTAGCGTGCTGGCGATGGGCGATTTTCTCTATCGCACGCATCTGTCAGCGTTACATTCGGGCGCTTCGATCACCAGCCAGGACTGGCTTTACAACTCGCTCTACCATCGCGGGCAACAGAATCTGGTTTTGTTTGTATTTGCACGAACATTCGGAGTGTTTCAGTTCGTCTTTGGACAGCTAGCGGTGGGAGATATTGCGGGCCTTCTTTTTGTCATAGGAGTTGTCTATCTGGTTCGGAGCTCTGAGGGGCTAAACGCCTTTGCAAGCCGCGGCAGCAGGGCTGAAGCCACATCGTTCCCAAGAACGCGAATCGCTACATGGATTCTTGCGGTTTTGCTAACGCTGCCTTTCCTACTGACCTGTGCCGCGGCGATCGCGGGAGTGTATCCCTACGGGGGCACGCGGCACTCAGCCTTTCTGATTCCTTTTGCGATTGCGGGCGTCAGTCTGGGTCTCACTTGGGCATTGAAGCAGAACATGACGCGAGGATTGACGGTCGTCCTCGCGATTGTCGCAGCGAGCGCGGTATTCGGGTCTCCCCATCGACCCTATATGACGCGGCAAGATCAGAGTCTAGCCAATATGTCACTGGCGATGACTTACCTGCAGCAGAATGTCCCGCCCGAAGACGTCATTCTGACCGACTACCAGACCAGCCTTCTGCTCGGACATTATCTTTGCCAACAGCAACCGGTTACGTTCGACCACTCGATTCCTGGTTTTCTCGTTTTCCATTGCGGAGGGCATCGCATACTCTCTACCGGGCCACAGGTCTCCATTTTCACTGCCGAATCTTTTCTTCATGGAGAGTCCTGGAGCGTAACGCCGAAGCTGGACATGAAGCCGGGCGATCGATTCTGGATTGTGCAAGCCGGATGGGATATCGACATGGCTCGCCAGTTAAACGCCGCGTCTCCGCGGTTCCGCGATCTTAAAGTGGAGTCATTCGGCCGCAATATTCAGTTGTTCCCGATGGTGCTCGAGCCGGAAGGGCCTGTAGCTCAATAATGGCTACTGCGGGCGCCAGGTCATTTCCACCTTGATGGGGATTTCATTCTTGACCGGCATGGTAAGCAGCGACGGAGGATCGATCTTGAAATCGGCAAGCGTCGCGGGAATCGTTCCCGAGATACGAGTCTGGTTGCCATCCTTCACCAATTGAAACGGAACCTGTTTGTATTGGGCGGTCTGGCCGGCGAATTTGATTTCCAGATCGGCGTGGATGGTCGTCGACCCGGCATCGGCTTCGGGCAGGCGGGTACGTACGGTGACCATGGGAAATTCGGCGCCACGGGTAACTTGCAGCATATGAAGATCACGGTTGCTGTCGCCGGAATCAAAAGTCTTCACTGGCACCGCGATCAAAAAATCGCACTGTCCTTCGTGACACAATCCTTTCCCTCGCGCGGCGTGACTAACTCCCTCACTCTGGTGCAGTGGATGTGAGACATGGTAGGTGAGGGTGCTTTGTTCGAGCACCCACTGAGTATCGGCGGCGAGCAGGTTGCTGGTCCACAGAAGCGAGACCACGATCAGGAATCTGCGCATCAGAATTTCACCGACACCGCCAGAAGCGCCGCTCCGTAGGCACCGGCCGTGACCAGTGCAACCGGCATATGCGCCGCGCCTAAGCCGTGAACTTTTTCGCCGCGGCTCTTCTGATCGAAAGCGATCGTGCCCAGAATCGGCGTCAGAATCATGCCGGGCCCGTGAATCCAAGCCAAGGCTTTGTGCACGCGGATCGGCCCTTTCGTTGGCGTTCCCTGAATTTTAGGGGCGAAGATGGCAAAGTAGGCAGTAGTGAAATACATGTCTCCGGCGGCTGCTCCCAGACCTACATGCAACCAGCGCGAGCTTGTGCTGGTTTGTTTTCCGCCTGCGCCAGCCGAACTGATGATGGCGGCCACTAAGGGAATGGTGGTGATCAGCCCCAGTTTCTGATGGACCTTCAGCATGTGCGTGCGCTTATCAAGCAAAGCCTGCTGCTTGGCATCCCCTTGGGATGCTTCTTTCGGAAATCCCAGGTCTTCTAGCGAGGGTTCGGTCTTGCTGCTCGAAGGGGCGTTCGGGAGATTGTCGGTGGGAGCGGCCGCGGGATTCTGAGGCTGGGCTGCAGTCAGAGCGAAATCGGTCGTCTGTGCAGCGCTGCCCGTTACCGTCACTTTGGCAACTTTCGTGTCAAATCCTTCGGCGGATACGGAGACTTCGTAGTCTCCCGCGGGCAGTGATGGCAGGTTGTAGCTACCCGTGGAGTCAGTTTGAGTGTCGGCCGTCTCACCGGTGTTCAAATTTCTGACGGATACTTTGGCGCCAGCAACCCCTGTTCCAGAAACGCTAGTCACGATTCCTGACAGCGGAGCAACGGCCGATTGCGATTGAGCCAACGATGAATACAGAAGGGGAAGAATTCCTACGGCGAATGCGATCTTCGAAAGGCTGGCGCTCATGCTGGGCCTCTTGAGTTGTTACGCTGAAAAATACAAGGATGCAAACATTAACACTCAAGATGTGTGGACAAGCAAGAGACACGCAAAAAAATCATTCGAGCGGCTATAGCCTCTGCGTACCTGCTCAGCTCGGGTCGCGGCGGCAGCGGCTAAGGCTATAATGGGCGCCACAGATGGCCCTTACCTCTGGCACGAAACTCGGGCCCTACGAAATTGTCTCTCCGCTGGGCGCCGGCGGCATGGGCGAAGTGTATCGCGCCCGCGATACCAGGCTTGACCGCACCGTTGCGATCAAGATTCTGCCCGAGCATCTCGCGCAAAACCCTGAGGCTAAACAGCGCTTCGAGCGGGAAGCACGCACGATTTCGTCGCTGAATCATCCCCACATTTGCGTCTTGCACGACGTAGGTAGCCAGGACGGAATCTCGTATCTGGTCATGGAATACGTCCAAGGCGAGAGTCTTGAGGCGCGCCTGCAGAAGGGGCCTCTTCCGCTAAAGCAAATAATGGAGTGCGGTGTCCAGATTTCTGACGCATTGGAAAAAGCGCACCGCGCTGGGATTGTGCACCGCGATCTGAAGCCAGCGAACATCATGCTGACCGCGTCGGGGGCAAAGCTGCTGGACTTCGGGTTGGCGAAGCCAGCCGTGGCGATTCTCGGCGGCTCGCAAGCTTTAAGCGACAAAGGGAACCTGACGCCGTCGACTCCGACAATCAACCTGACGGCATTGAGCGCGACGCCTGCCGCTCTGACGCAGCAAGGGACAATCGTCGGCACCTTTCAGTACATGGCTCCCGAGGTTCTGCAAGGGCAAGAGGCGGACGCACGCAGCGACATCTTCAGCTTCGGGTGCGTTCTGTATGAAATGGTGTCGGGACGCAAAGCTTTCGAAGGCAAGTCTCAGCTCAGTGTGTTGACGGCGATCCTCGAAAAAGAGCCAGAGCCGCTGGCAATTGTTCAACCAACAACGCCGACGGCACTCGATTACGCGGTGCAAACCTGTCTCGAGAAGAATCCCGACAACCGCTATCAGACGGCTCATGATTTAAAGCTGCAACTGGCGTTCATCGCGAAGTCAGGATCGCAGGTCGGAGCTCCGGCGATCGCGGCCAAGGGCAAAGGGAAATGGTGGTGGGCTGCCCTGGCATTACTAACGCTGGCCGCGATTATGCTGGCCGTCGCGTTGTGGCCGGCGCGATCATCGCACCGCGTAGTGCGATCGAACCTTCTGCCGCCGGACGGGTCGCAATTCGAAACACTGTACCGCAACGGCCCGCCCGCAATCTCACCCGATGGCACGCGCGTGGCATTCGTCGCCCGTAAGGACGGCACGAATTCGCTTTGGGTCCGTCCGCTCGACAAACTAGAAGCCACACGTCTGCAAGGCACCGACGACGCCTTCTTTCCCTTCTGGTCTCCTGATGGAATGGCCCTGGCATTCTTCATGCACGGCAAGCTTTGGCGTATGGACTTGAATGGAGGTGCGCCGGTCGCACTCTCCGATGCACCGGAGGCTCGGGGTGGCAGTTGGGGACCAGAGAACACGATTGTGTTGGCGGCGACGACCTTCGGACCGATCACAGAAGTTCCCGCCGTGGGCGGGACACCGAAGCGAGTCACTAGCAGCACTGGGGTCAGCCTTATCAATGTCTCCGATCGCTGGCCCGTCTTGCTGCCCGATGGCAAACACTTCCTGTTTCTGCATACTCCATCCGGCGACGCCGACGACCGCAACGAAATTCGATTCGCGTCCGTTGACGGAGGTCCGGAGAAGATCGTGCTGACCGGAAAATACTACAGCTTCCAGTATTTTCCAGGATGGCTGCTGGCGAACCGCGGAGGCTCAGTGCAGGCCTGGAAGTTTGATGCCGGGAGCGGGAAGGTCTCCGGCGACCCGGTTCAAGTCATCGATAAGGTCGCTTCCGATGACATCACCGCGGGTTCAGCGTTTTCCGTCTCCTCGCAGGGCACGCTGATCTATCAAGAGGGTTCCGGAACTACGGGCGACCGCCACGTATGGATGGACGCAACCGGCAAGCAACTCTCCCAGATATCGGACCCCGGCATCTACGGCGGAACGCGCCTCTCCCCGGATGGAACCCGCCTCGCCACTCCAGCGATGGGGCCTGGCGGCAGCGCAAATCTGTGGATGTGGGACTTGTCTGGCGGAACGCGTGCCGAGCTTTCTCCGGCCAACACTACTGACATCCCGGTCTGGTCAGCTGACGGACACACCGTTTATTTTGTGGCTAGTAATCCCGACGCTCCCGGAGAAATTCGCGAAGTGCCTGCGGATGGTTCCCGCCCAGAACGCACTTTACTCAAAACCAAGAACAACCTTTCGACGGCTGACTGCACCCGCGACGGCAAGTGGCTTCTCTATGAAGAGACCAAGCCGGAGTCTCCAGCGATCTCCGTACTTAACGCGCTGCCCTTGGCCCAGGGTCTGGAAACCTTTACCGTGCTGGACTCGGTCACCTCTTATTCCAATGCGCGTGTGAAACCGGCTTCCAACGACTGGTTGGTGTATCAGTCCAAGGAGTCAGGACGAGCGGAGGTTTATCTCACGCGCTTTCCTCGTCCCAGCGCGAAATACCAGGTGTCCCAGACCGGCGCTACCCAGCCGGTGTGGAGCAGGGACGGGAAAAAGTTGTTTTACCTGGACAATTCGCAAAGAATGACCGCGGTCGAGATACAAACCGATGGAGATTCAGTACACATCGGCCCGCCCAAGACTCTTTTTCAGACGGGCGTGCGCAATTCGATCACTTCCGAGGCCTACGATGTTTCGCGGGATGGAAGATTCCTGGTGGTGAACTCGGTGATGGAGAGCACCGCGCCCTTAGTGTTGGTCACCAATTGGGATATGGAGCTGACAAAGTAAGTCGATCCGAACTACCAGCGAACCAATCCTTCCGGATCATCCACCAGCACCACCTCATACTTCTCGATCATCGGCATCAAAACGTTCTCGAGTTCTTCCTTCCATAATTTGCCCTCGTAAAACTTGGCCTTCATTGGCTCGCGCGAAGGCAGATCAGGGAAGCCACGCATAAAGAAGAAAGTATCGGGATCTTCGATGGAGAGAAACGGCCCGAGAATTTTCATTCCAATCTCATCATGCGCGGGGATCGACTTCGTGCGAAAAATCTCCAGAAACTCGGGACGCTGGCCCGGCTTGAGGTTATAGGTACGCATCTCGATGATCATCTCGATAGGTTGGCTCGGCAGGGCGCGAGAAATCAAGAGCCACCTACTTACTGTCTGATGAGGCCAGTCCCAGCGCTCGCAACGTGGTTTCGTCGGGAACGGCCCGCCCGTCACGCTTCGTGACAACCCCGAAGCCACCGCTATAGTCCCACATCGTCCAGCCCATGCCGTGCTGCTCAAGCGAAGTGCGGACGTCAGTCAGCCACGCCGCGCGATCCGTGGGTTCGCGTCTTTCCGGTAAACCCCAAACTCATCGCAGATCACGGCAACATTGCGACGCTTGGCCCACGCGGCGACCTGGCTAATTTCCATGTCAATGCGGGCCGCATCCCAGTGTTCCATGCCGTAACGCAAAACGTAGAGCCGGTTGATCTCGTCGGGCACCGCAGCCGCAGCCTTCTCCGCCGACTTGCGATCCGAGGGATAAGCCAAATGCTGTACATCGTGCCAGTAATTCACCGACCACGTCGCGCCTTGATGAGTGAAGACCGCCGGGTCATAAAAATGAAAGTTGTAGATGACGTTGGAGTCAGAGAGCGGCTCCAGAAAAAGCAGGTCGTCGTTAGCGGACCATCTCCCCCCGGCTGCGATGATCGTATGCTTCGGTGCTCCCTCGCGAATCGCCTTCGCGAGTTTGATCTGTATCCCCGCCCAGCGAAAGCGGTCGCGCACTTCAGGTTCATTGATGATTTCGAAGAACATCATGCCGGGATCGTTGTTCGAATAATGCCGCGCCAGCGCGCGCCAGAAATCTGCGAACTGCTCGATGAAGTCGTCATTTTCAAGTCTCGCCTTGAAATCGCTATCGGGTTGAATATCAAGAATCACCGCTAGGCCGCGATCTTGAATCATCTTCACAGCCGCGTCGAGAAAGCTCAGATACTCCGGAGGCAGTTGGTCCGCGTGCCCACTCTGAAACATTGGCTGCGGATTCACGCTGAGCCGGACATGATCGAATCCCATCGACTTGATGAGCGCAATGTCTTGCGCGGTGATGTAAGTCTGAAAATGTTCTTTGGTATATCCCTTAGGATCGTAGACTTGCGCAAACCATTCGCTGGCGTTGATGCCATGGCGGAGATGCGAAGTGTTGGGAACGTTTTGTGCTTGTGCAGTGGTCAGCAGTAGCAAACAGGCACGCGGCTCTGAAGGGCAGTTCCGCATCAGCTCTGGATCGGCAATGCGCGAATGCGCTTTTTTGTCGCCGCGTAAATCGCGTTGCACAAGGCCGGAGCCAGCGGAGGCACCGGAGGCTCGCCTGCTCCGCTCGGCGCTTCGGTGTTTTCGACGAAGTACGCCTCGACCGCAGGCGCTTCGTTCATGCGAATCGGCGCGTAGTCATCGAAGTTGCCTTGCACTATGCGTCCCTTGTCGATGGTGATCTGCGCGCGCAACGCGTTAGCGAGGCCGTAGATCACTCCGCCTTGAATTTGCTGCTCGAGGATCTTGGGATTGATGACCTGCCCGCAGTCGATCGCTCCCACCACTCGATGGACGCGTGGCTGATCGTTCTCCATCGAGATCTCTACCACTTCCGCCATGTAAGTGCTGAAGCAGCCAAAGCAGGCGATGCCATGATAGTGTCCCGGCGCGAGCGGCTTGCCCCATCCCGCTTTGTCCGCGGCGAGTTGCAACACACCGCGCATGCGCGCGGTATGCCAGGTGGCGTCGAAATACTTGATGTCCTCATCTTTCGCGAGCAGATGCAACCGGTATTCGAGTGGATCTTTTCCGGCCGCTGCGGCCAGTTCGTCGATGAAACATTCGCTGGCAAATCCGACCTGGAGCGCATAGACCGACCGCATCCATCCCAAGGGTACCGGCGTCTCCGTCATCACGTATTCGAGCGAGCAGTTGGGAAAGGAGTAGACGAGCGCCGCTTCGTCGCGGAGATCGACATCAACCCCGTCGGGCTCGGCAGTGCCTTTCTGGCCATTGATCGATCCGGCCGACAAAGCGATGTGTGAAAGCGACAGGCCAACCTTGCCCGTCTAGTTCCGCGCTCAGATGGTGATAGCTCGCGGGACGATACGTCGAAAAGCGCATGTCATCTTCGCGCGTCCACAAAACTTTGACGGGAACGTTCGCGGCTTTCGAAACCAGCGCGGCTTCGACGGCATAGTCGTGCTCCAGTCGTCGGCCGAAGCCTCCGCCAATCAGCGTGACATTTACTTTGACTTGATCGGGATCGAGCCCGACCGCCTGTGCCACCGAGTCGCGAACATCTTGCGGAACCTGCGTCGGCGCCCACAGTTCGCAACTCGATCCGCGAAATTGCGCGGTGCAGTTGCCGGGTTCCAGCGGAGCATGCGCCATGAAGGGAAGTTGATAAGCAGCCTCCATGTGACGGCCGTGAGCTTTCGACACGTCTCCCGTGGAATACAGCGTCGCCGATTTGTTCGGCAGCGATTTCTTCAGCGAATCGTAAATCGCCGCCGAATTCAGATCTTTGTTAGGACCGTCGTCCCACGTGACATTAAGCACGCGGCGTCCCTCCATTGCACCCCATACACTGTCCGCGACCACTGCCACGGCCGAACCACCAATCTCGCCGACGTAATTTACGCCGGAAATCTTCTTAGATTCTTTGTCGTCGAAGCTGGCAACTTTCCCACCAATCGTGGGGCAGCGCGAAAGAACGGCGAACTTCATTCCCTCGAGGCGGAAGTCGATGCCAAACTCCGCTTTGCCTTCGACTTTCGCGGGCGTATCCACCCGCGCCAGGGGTTTCCCCACCAGTTTGTAGTCTTTCGCTTGCTTCAACGGAATATCGCTAGGGATCGGCAACGTCGCCGCTTTAGAAGCGAGCACGCCATAACTCAGGCTTGTGTTCGTACCCGTGCGCGAGACCATTCCATTTTCTGCTTTGCAGGCAGAGCGCGGAATGCCCCACTCGAGCGCCGCAGCTGAGATCAGCATCTCTCGCGCAGCAGCTCCCGCTTTGCGCATCGGATCCCATGTGGTCCGCACGCTGGCGCTGCCACCGGTGGTTTGATCTCCGTAGAGAGTGCTCGCGCCCACCTGTTCGATCGAAATCTGCTTCCAATCCGCTTCCAGTTCCTCCGCCAGAATCATCGGCAGTGAAGTGCGCACACCCTGACCCATCTCCGACCGCGGCACCAGCACAGTGATCTTATTGTCTGGGGTGATTTTCAAATATGCATTAGGCGAGAAAACATTTTTTCCGCTCGACGAAGAACCGTGTGGCAGATAAAAGCCGATGACCAATCCCGCACCAGCAGCGACACCCGCTGCCAGAAATTCGCGTCGCGACAGTGGACTCATTGCCCACCTCCCGCGGCCCGGTGAATCGCGCGGCGAATGCGATCATACGTTCCACACCGGCAAATATTCCCCGACATCGATTGCGTGATCTGATCGTCGGAAGGCTGCGGATTCTTGGCGAGCAAGGCAGCGGCCGCCATGATCTGTCCCGTCTGGCAGTAGCCGCATTGAGGGACATCTTCCGAGATCCACGCTTGCTGCAGGACGTGGAGCCCGTTGGCAGACAAGCCTTCGATCGTGATGATGTTCTTACCCGAAGCCTGAGAGACGGGTGTTGAACACGAGCGCACGGCGGCGCCATCGAGATGAACCGTGCAGGCGCCGCAGAACCCCGCGCCACAACCAAACTTGGTTCCGGTCATCTGCAACGTATCGCGCAGAACCCAGAGCAGCGGGGTGTCAGGAGAAACGCTGACTTTCCGCTCGCTGCCATTTACACGCAGAGTGAAATCAGCCATGAGGCTCCAGTGTTTTCGGGCGAGGAACCATGGTATCAAAATGTTGCGCAAAGGATTCGCCCTCGTGCAACAGGGCGGGATTTTCAGTGCTATCGCCTGTTAGCGACAGCGATATTGGAAGCGCTGCAATTTCGGGAGTAAGCTGCTGTGCATGAGAACAAGGGTTCTTACGCGCACTGCTCGCTGGTATTTCATGCTGTACGCCGTTTCCTGGTTGCTCGCGATTCCGGCCTTCGGGTACGCGCAAAGTATTACCGAACTCAAGAGCAAAGCGCAGGACGGCGACGTACAAGCACAGTTGGCCCTTGCCAAGGCGTATCACTTAGGTGAAGGGATGCCCAAGGACGAGGCGCAAGCCGTGCAGTGGTGGGACAAGGCTGCCGAGCATGGCGACGCATCGGCGCAGGTCAATCTTGCAGGTGCCTATCGGGTCGGCGCGGGAGTTCCAAAGAACTTCGCAGCAGCTCTCCGCTGGTACACCAAAGCTGCCGAGCAAGGCAATGCAGATGGGCAGGCATCTCTAGCAGGGCTCTATCACTTGGGTCAGGGCGTTGCAAAAGACGACGCCGAAGCCGTGCGCTGGTGGAAGAAGGCTGCGGACCAAGGCAATGTAGAGGCTGAAGGCAATCTTGGAACTGCATATGGCTTGGGCGTGGGCGTTCCGAGAGACGAGGTTGAAAGCGTGCGATGGCACACCAAGGCTGCCGATAATGGCAATGCCGCTTCGCAGCTTAGCCTCGGAATGTTCTACATGTCCGGCAACGGAGTCCCGAAGAACGAGGCCGAGGGCGTCAAGTGGCTGCGCAAGTCCGCCGAACAGGGCAACGCTGATGGTGAGTTCTGGCTTGGAGACGCGTATTACTCTGGCACAGGCGTCGCAAAGGACATCGCCGAAGCTTTGCGCTGGTATCGCAAGGCTGGCGACCAAGGCAACGCAGCGGCTCAGTACAACCTCGGACAGGCTTACAACTTAGGAAACGGGGTCGAAAAGGATACCGCCGAGGCCGCTCGTTGGTGGCAAAAGGCTGCCGAACAAGGCCTTGCGAAGGCTCAATATAATCTCGGTCTGGCTTATCACGATGGTGTAGGCGTACAAAAGGACAACGTACAAGCCTATTTCTGGATAACGATTGCTGCAACATCCCTCGAACAGGGATTTGTGAAGAACTATCGCGACAAAGCCGAAGCGCTGCTCACAGCAGCTCAGCTTGCGGATGTGCAGGAACGCATTCGCAAATGGGAAGAGGTGCATCCGGCCACTCAGACAGCTTCGCTAAATTCGTTACCAAGCGTTCCGCAGGATCAACAACAGGCTCAAACCCAAGGCCACCCACCACAAGACACGAAGACGCAGGACTCTAAACCTTTGATACCTACATTCGTCAAAGCAAAATGCGATGGCAAGTTATCGTCGATACTGGTGTCGTCCTTTGAGGACGCGCTGACCGCATCCAAAGCCTACCGATTGGCGACAACCCTACATGACGCTGGCCCCACCGGCAAGGTGCTTTACGTCCAGATGAGCTGCGTGGAACGCAATAACACCGTAGCCGTCGCCAGCGCTTACGGAATAGCAAAGTGTGTGAGCGCCGACGAATGTCACATGGCCCTAGACGGGTCTTCGATGAGCGCGCTACTGTGCGATCCCGGCGGAGAGACGCAGTGCGGCGGGGAACTTTTCAAAGCATTGGCACTGTACGCGACCACGGCAAAACCGATATTGAAGGTGGACTAGAAGACGGGAAGGTGGTGCGACTTTTTACATCGCCCTGTCGCTGCAAAAAAAAACGCAGCGACAGGACGCTGCACCATTACACACATTGATTAGCCTTGTTCGACCACTCCTGCTGCACCGTGTAGTTCCCGACAGTCTTGGTTTTCCACGCGCAGATGTCGCCGATTTCTCCATTGTTATCGTCGTACCAGCCTTCACCGGGGATCGGATCCGTGATGGCCTCGCACAACTCGTGCGACGTGGTAACCGTGAGCGCGCTAAACGTATCTTGCCCTCCGGTACAGCCCGAGCAATCCGGATACGGCAGCACGCCGTAGAAAATATTCGATCCGAACGAATCGTGATATCCGCAGAACGACTGGCAGGAAGCGCTGCCGCCTTGCTCTACCGTGACGCCCGATTCGACATAGACGACGTACAAAGTGTTCGGCCCGGGATTCGGAACCGCTCCACTATTGATCTGCTGCTGGACGAAGTTTTGAATCGCACTGTCTTGCAGTGTCTTCGCCGGCGCAGGGGAAGTCACGGTCAGGGTCCCGAGAAACTTGCCGTGGCCGATGGTCTTGCCGGCAACGCTATATTCGGAAAGCTGATCGATCAACGGGCTGGCGACGATATAAGTGAAGAACTGGTTGATTTGCGAGATTAGGCCGTTAGCTGGAGCCTGTTGCCAACCACTTCCCCAGAACAGCGTGAATACTTCAACGTTGGTGAGCAGTGGCCCGTCACGATAAGTGAGCTGCGGCGAGGCAGTTGCCGCTTTAGCCGGATGCATCGGTACTACGCGAATGGGTACGCGATCGTGTTTGGCGGTTTTCTTCTTTCTTGGGCTAGCCATCTGTAATCTCCATCCGGCCAGAGATGAATCGCCTGAGGATTAGATTCAGCTTCGAGGGATTGCGCTGCCAAGTATCAGAAGGGCGCCCGGCGGTGGGCCTACTGCTACACTGACCGCCTATGCTCCCCGGACACGCGACTCCTGCAGGCACCGCCCGCTACCGCGACCGTTTTCCCAAGCTACGTGATGCAGGAAATTATCGCCAGCTTCCAGCAGACGCCGGCCAATTGTGGCTCTCTTCAATCGGATTGGGCACCTACCAGGGAGAACCCGATGGCGCGACCGATACCGAGTACACGCACGCCATCATTGCCGCCCTGCACTCGGGCATTAATGTCCTCGATACCGCCATCAATTACCGGCACCAACGTTCGGAACGAAATATCGGGCAAGCGCTGAACACCCTCGACCGCGAATTGCAACGAGACGAAATTTTTGTCGCGACCAAGGCGGGCTATCTCTCGTTCGACGGGAACATGCCCGCCGATCCGCGAGCCTACATCATGCGCGAATACATCGAGCCGGGAATTCTGGACCCTGCGCAACTTGCGGGAGGAATGCATTGCATCGCTCCGGCGTATCTCGAGAATCAGATCGATCGATCGCGCAAAAACCTGGGCCTTGAGACGCTCGATCTTTTCTATCTGCATAATCCCGAATCGCAGTTGGCTACGGTCTCGCCTGAAGTATTTCACCAGCGTGTGAAGTTGGCGTTTGCTCTGCTTGAAGATCAGGTGAAGGCGAACAAAATAAGCTTCTATGGCATGGCCACCTGGAACGGCTTTCGCGTGCCTGACACGTCGCGTGATTATCTGGATTTGTTTGCGATTGCCGTAATCGCAGGAGAAGTGGGAGGCAAGAATCATCACTTCCGTTTCCTGCAAACGCCGTTCAATCTGGCCATGCCAGAGGCGTACGGTTTACCGAACCAAGGCGCAGGAAAAGAAAAGATGCCGCTCTTCGCTGCAGCCAAGGAGCTAGGGATCGCCGTGATGGGCAGCGCTACGCTCCACCAGGGACGACTGGTTCACAGCCTGCCCGAATCCGTGGCAGAAATTTTAGGGATGAAAACAGATTCCGCCAACGCAATCCAGTTCGCCCGGTCCGCTCCAGGATTGACGACCGCCTTGATTGGCATGGGCCACAAAGAGCACGTGGAAGAAAATATCAAGCCAGCCCAAACTCCGCCAACCGACCCTGAAAAATGGCACAAACTTTTTCGAGAGTCCTGAAGCCCAGAGCCTGACGCCCAAAGCCTATTGCTTGATTTCCGTCAGTTTCGCCGAGGCGATCTGCGCGGCTTGCGTGGAAGGATTTTCCTTCTGCACTTGCTCGTAGATGCGCTTGGCTTCGAGCGGTGCCTGGTCGGCCTGATAGGTGTCCGCTAATTCCAGCTGGGCCGTGGCCTTACCGACGGAGTTGGTAGGTTTGTCGGCGAGCTTCTTATAGATTTCGATAGCGTCTTTGTTGCGGCCCGTCGTTCGATACACCGATGCCAAAGCGAGTTGGGCCAGCGCCGACAGGTCTTTGTTCCCTGAAGAAGCTACGTCCTTGAACTCGCGCTCCGCGGTGGCGTTGTCTCCTAGATCTGCGGAAGTGCGTCCCACGAAGTAGCGCGCGATTTCAGCCGAGTGGGTGTGCGGATACTGATCGACGATCGCCTGAAACTGCTTGTGCGCTTCAGTCGCGCGTTCCTTGTCGGAAGCAAAGCTGGGGAAGTCCGGTTCCGCGGGCGTTCCCGCCTGGCGTATCTGCGTATCCAGTGTTCGCAACGCACGGCTCAGGTCGACACCGGCTTTCTGGTCCTGCTGGTCGAAGTGGTACCAGAGCCCGATGGCGGCTGCGATAATCACCAGCAAAGCGATGCCGCCGGCCATCAGCTTCGACTGGTGTTCGGCGCTCCAATGGGCGGTCGCTTCCGCTGCGTCGATGGTGGCCCGGCTGAATCGGTCTTCTTTGAGTTGACGGCGAGTCTCTGCGCGCACGAATATCCCTTCTACTTAACGCAATCCAAGAGTTTATCAGGCTAGATTCAGGAGCGCAAAAGAGGCTCCTTGCACACACGAAAGCCGCCAGCATGTGGCGGCTTCTTTCCCGACGGGAACTAGCGCTCTTGTTCTTCCAACAGGCCTTGTTCCAGCTTCTCCTGGCACTCGATGCAATGCCGCGTCCACGGCACTGCTTCCAGACGCTTGGCATTGATTTCCTTGCCGCACGCAATGCACTCTCCGAAGCTGCCTTCGCGAATGCGGTCGAGTGCGCTCTCCACCATGTTCAACAGTTGGCGGTCGTTGTTGCTCTGGTGAAAGAGGAATTCTTTGTTGTAAGAACTCGCGGCGCGGTCGGCGATATCTTGCGTCGCCTCGTCATCGGCGGTGCGCCCGTCCTGCTCTGTGCGGGTCACCATGCGGCGCAACTCCTGCTGCCGCGTCTCCAGCCGTTTTTTGAACTGTTCCAGCTTCTTCTTGTCCATGGATGCCATAGGCGCAGCCCGCGGGCCGCGGGCCGCGCCCCTTATTCCTTCCCTTCTAATAGGCCAAACAACGATGATATGCGCTCAAATTGAGATGCGTCAACTGTACGAAAGGACGTAAAGCCAGCCCGAAAAGAATTCCAAATCGGGAATCTCGGACACCGTTTTGCCTGATAATTAGTCAAGGGGGCGTCGGAGGTAAAACCACATGAAAGCGATACTGCTGCTAGGCGCGCTCCTATTCGCGACCGGATTGCTGGCGCAGACTTCTGTCTCTCGCGGAACAATCTTGCCGCTGCAACTGAATTCGTCCTTGAACTCGAAAACCAGCAGGCCGGGACAGGTGATCACCGCGCGCGTCATGCAAGACGTTCCATTGCCCTCCGGTGCCACCATTCACGCCGGCTCCAAAGCCGTCGGGCGCATCCTTGATGTCAGTCGCGCAGCAAACGGCAAAGCGGCAACACTGTCATTGCAGTTTGACAAACTGAATGTTGCGAAGCGAACCATCCCGATGACAACCAACTTGAGAGCACTGGCCTCAATGATGGAAGTCGCGCAGGCGCAGGTTCCCCAGAACGGCCCAGACCGCGGAACTTCGGAAGAATCCTGGACGACTGAGCAGATCGGCGGCGATATTGTGTATCGCGGTGGCGGACCGGTGACCAGCACCTCCGGGGTAGTGGGACGCCCCGCTCCCGGCGGCGTGCTGGTTCAGGTCGTTGCGAACCGGAGCGGAAAGTGCCGCGGCGATCTTGCCGGAGACGACCGGCCCCAGGCGTTGTGGGTATTCTCGGCCGACGCCTGCGGCGCCTACGGTCTCGGGGACGTGACCATCACTCACGCAGGCCGCACTTCTCCGGTTGGGCAAATCACGTTGAGCTCAGATAAGGACTTCGTCATAAGGAGTGGCAGTGGGATTCTTCTGAGAGTGCAGTGAAGCCATCTGCGCCCACTACCTGCACCTCTGAGAGCTTGCTTTGTTAGCGATTTCGGCCTACCCTTCGTCTTAACTGCACACTGAACGTCCTTCCGTGCGCGCGTGAGGAAAGTCAGTCTCCGCGACCAGGCATGCGTGGATGCTGCCCTGGCTGATGTTCGCGCACCATCCATGAATGTTCCTGCGCCTCAAGTCTTTCTCTGGCGACCCGAACCTCCTTTATCGAGGGACACTTATGGTTCGATTCTGGTTGACCGCCTTATTGGCTTTGCTGGTCACAGCCGGGGCAGCCGCACAAAGCCCAGCCGGCTACACCTACAATACCGTCACCTTCCCGCTCTCGATTCTGACGCAGTGCCACGGCATCAATAATTCCGGCTGGTCGGCGGGTCAGTATACCGACGCGGCTGGCATTACTCACGGATTCACGCAGGTGGCAGGAACTTTCACCACCATCGATTTTCCCGGGGCTGTGCTCACCGAGGTCCAATCCATCAACAGTTCCCGCGGATTGGCGGGACTTTATGTCGATAGCGTGGGGTTGACTCATGGTTTCGTCGAAATCAATGGCAACCTTACCACTCTCGATGTTCCCGGAGCATTTCGCACCCAAGCCTATGGGATGAACGACACAGGCGTGGTCGTGGGCGGCTATACCGACAGCCTTGGCGAGCACGGATTCTCCTACGACGGCACCAAGTACTCGACCCTCGATCTGGGCACGAAACACTTCACGGTTGCCACTGGAATCAACGATGCCGGACAGATCATCGGATACTACGGCTCAAAGGGCGGTACCACCGTCGGATTTCTCGAGACCAACGGAAAGTTCACCAACATCACCACCAGCAACGCCGTCACTGAACCTCTCGGCATCAATTCCAGCGGCCTGATCGTGGGAATCACGGGAACCGAAACTGACTTCATGAGCTTCATGTTTCAGAACGGAAAATTCCTTACTGTCCCGCTCAAGGTTCCGTCCTCTTTCATTACTCAGGCGGAAGACGTCAACGACTCAGGCCAGATCGTCGGATGGTACCTGTTCAACGGATCGCCGGTCGAAGGATTCAACGCACTGCCGTAACCCGCCTTGGGAGGCGTCATGATGAAAGCACGTTACGCATGGATTTTGCCGCTCATTTTTCTCTCCGCGGGGTTCGCGCAGAATTTCACTGCGACGCCCCTCACCGACTTCCAGGCGGGCCAACTTTATCTGGGCGCATTCGCCGGAACTCTGTATGAGAATTCGAACATAATTCCTGTGGATCACGCGGCCGACGGTCTTGGATTTGCCCAGCAGATTCAGCCACTCGATAGCAAGGGACACCCTTCGCCTACCGGGAAAATCGTGGTCATCAGCATCGGCATGTCGAACTGGACCATAGAGTGGTGCAGCTTGAGCCGCAGCGCATGCACTCCTGACAGTTTTCTGGTGCAGGCCGCGCAGAATTCGCAAGTGAATCACACCACCCTTGTACTCGTGAATTGCGCCAAGGGAGGCCAGTCCGCCGATCGCTGGATCGACAACAGCTTCGGCAACTACACCCAGTGCACCCAGGCCATTCAAAAGGCCGGTGTCACCGATCTGCAGGTGCAGGCCATCCTTTACAAAGATGCACTCGAGTTCCCGACCCAATCGCTGATACCGAGCACTCAGTGTTCCGCGACTTCGGTGGTCGACGCCTGTGCCTATGAACATGACGTGGGCACTACCGCCCGGTTTGTTCGCACACAGTTTCCCAATGTCAAAGAAATGTTCGTACACAGCCGCATCTACGGCGGCTACGCATCGCCAGGAACCTTGAACCCTGAACCCTTCGCCTATGAGTACGGATTCTCGACGAAGTGGCTGATCGAAGCCCAGATCAACCAGATCCGCACCGGCGTGATCGATCCCACGGCCGGCGACCTGAGTTACACCGCGGCCCCCTGGCTGGCTTGGGGACCGTACTTCTGGACCGCGGGCCCCACCAAGCGAAGCGACGGTTTATCGTGGCTGCCGTTCCAATACATCCAGGACCAGACCCATCCCGGCGAACCTGGCACTCTACAGGTCTCGACCCAGATGATCCAGTTCTACCTGACGTCAGAATTCAGCCCGTGGTTCGTGGCCGGAGGAAAGTAAATGTGGCGCGGGCGCCCTCGCCCGCGTCTCACCAGAAGAAAGCCGCTATTCTGTAAGGGGGACTTACCAACAAAAGAGTTGGACACACCAGCTCAAGTGGACACCAGGTCTGCATGGTCGGGCGCGGGTGCCCGCGCATCGTGTTCAGGTCACCCCAGTGCCGAGACGACTGCCACTCTCCCCACCACGACCCCTCGTTTTGCTTTCTGAACTTCGTTAATCCCTCACCAATATGGTATAACTGTTATACTTGTGCGTGTTTACTTCGATGAGCGGAAGAGCGCACGGTTAAGAGCGAACCCGAAAAGAGGCATTGGATTCGAAGAGGCACAAGAGGTTTTCTCGCAGCCGTACTACCTCGACCAGCGCTCGGATTTGCCCGAACAGTACCGCGCGATTGGCTGGGTAAGGGATCAACTTTTTGCCGTTATCTTCGAGGTGCGCGAGGACAAGGAAGGGGAGTTTTACCACCTCGTGACGCTCTGGAAGGCCACCAAACAGGAGCAACAGCTTTATGCAGAACACTCGTAGACGTCGAAAGCCGGTTTCGACAGAGTCGATCGCCCGCCTTGCAGATCGCGGTAAGGATGTGTCGCAGTTCTTCACCAACAAAGGAAAAATGATGGGTCCGATCCAGAGAGTGAACGTCGATCTGGCTCCGGGCATGCTCGAAGAGTTGGACCGGGCCGCCAAAGACCTGAACATCAGTCGGCAAGCGGTCATCAAGACACTGATCCGCCAAGCACTTGATCAGCAGTATCTGGCAAGAGGCAGTCGCCGGTCGCCCAAACGAACGTAATCCTCCGCCGAGGCATTGCTTTCCGCGAGCGATGAAAACACCCCGCCGCCTTTTCGCCTTGTGGACGAAGATTAACCCTACTTCGGCAATCGCTCAGGCATATCTGCGATCGCATATCCCATCACCGCCATCGCCGCCGCATTCTCCCGCAGCGTCTGCGGATTTACTTTGTCCAGCGTATCCGCCGCTGTGTGGTGATAGTTGAAGTAAGTGCGTCCATCCTGAATGATGCCGAAAGCGGGCACTCCCGCTTGCGCCAGCGGAGCGATATCCGACCCCGGGCTGTAAGTCGTCACCCGTATCAGATTCGCGCCAAAAGGCTTCAACACTTGCTGCACCGGTGCCAGCCATGCCGCAGCCGCGGGGCTGATCTTCGCATTGAACCCCAGCGGATGATCCGACCCCAAATCGCTCTCAATCGCCGCCACGTGGTTTGCAAACTCGCCCGCGTAATCTTTCGCGTAAGTGTCGTGTCCGTGCCCGCCATTCTCTTCATCCATCCAGGCGATCACGCGGATGGTCCGCTTGGGATGCAGGTGCAAATCGTGCACCAACTGCGCCGTTTCCATCGCGGCCGCCACCCCAGCAGCGTCGTCGATCGCTCCAGTCCCGAGATCCCAGGAATCCAGATGACCCGAGACAACGACCACTTGCTCAGGATGCTCTGACCCCTTCAGGTCGCCGATCACGTTGTAACTGACCGTATCTTCCCCGGTGTGCGCTTCGAGCACAAGGTGCATCCGGACTTTGCCTTGCGATGTGAGATGCGCGATGAGATCGGCATCTTCCGCGGTGACCGCTCCTGCAGGGATTCCTGCGCTCGTGTTGTGCCCGGTGTGCGGAATCCGATAGTCAGCTCCTCCCACCGAGCGGACCAGGCACGCCACTGCGCCCAAAGCTGCAGCTTCCTTCGCGCCCCGGCTGCGATAGTCGACCGCTTCGCCGTAAGCTTCGCCCCAAGACCCCGCCATCGCTTTCTGTACGTCGAACGCCACGTTGAAGACGACGATCTTCCCTGCGACCCTCTGTCGCCCCATAGCCTGCAGATCGTCGAAGCTGCGAGCTACGACGACTTCTCCGCTCAGGCCTCCGGTTGGCGTGGGGGTGCTCCCTCCTAGTGCGGTCAAGACGATCTTCTGCGTCGCCCCCGAAGCTTGTCCCGGATATTCGATCAACTCAGCCGACTCTGCGCCCCGGATCCAGCGCGGCACATGCACCTCCTCCAGGTGAACCTCAAGCCCCAACTTGCGCAGTTCGTCAGCTACGTAGTGCACGGCCGCATCGGTCTGCGCCCATCCCGTTGGCCGCGGGCCGATGTTGTCGCTGAGATACGCCACTTGCTTGTAGGCGTAGTCGTCGGCAAGCGCAGCATCCCGCAGCGCGATCAGATTCTGCATAAGCTCGGGAGAGTAGGTCTTCGGCTTGGGCGGTTGGCTCTCCTCATCGTACGAAGACTTCTCTGGATGAGTTTGGGCAGAAAGAGTAAGGGTAATAAGAACGATGACTGCGGCAAGGGTAGGGCGCATCGGGTCTCCGGCAAACCGTCAAGTCTACCCGAGCCTCCTGCTCCCGGGCGAGCTTCCCTTGGAACAGTTCGGATGCACAAAAAAGCGGCCCCATCTCTGGGGCCACAATTCAAAAGAGGCGAGGGTAATGGAAGGGAAATGTCAGGAAAGGCGATGCAAGGCACCGTCCCGCCAATCGGGGCGGCTCAAATGGAGATGTCGAGAACAATGGAGAGTGAAGGTCATGCTATCTTCAGCGGCCTCTTTTCTTAGCTGCTGTTAAAGCACTTCCTCAGCCAAAAGATTCCATTCCGGGAATCCCGCCGATTCACAGCGTAACCCTAAGCAAAATAATGATTTGGTTGATTATGAACAGGGAATTACAAGTTCTGGAAAGAGCACACCTGTGCAGGCAAATGCACATTTGGGTGCATCAGCATGACAGCAAAGGAACTCCGGATGGGGGAACCGGAGTGGCCGGCTCCCGTTAGGAGTTGCCGGCCACTGTCCGAAGCTTGCCGGGCAGGAAATGATAAGGCGGCCAGGGCCCGCTGATCACCAGTTCGCAGTTCTTCAGCTGCTTGGCGGCCGTGTTGTACCGGTTCTGATATTTTTCCACCGACTTCGAATCGATCAGATGCGCGATATCGATCAGCATCCCGTCGGATGCGACCCGCTTGCAGCTGATTTCTTCTTCGAGGGGATTGAAAAGCTTGTGAACCTGGACCGACAGGGCGCGCGCCTTGGTCTGCCGTTCGCGGTCTTTCGAGGCTTTCTCACGCAACTTGGTGAGATATTCCCCGCCGACTGTATCCGGCAGTTCCACCTCCACCATGGCCTCGCGCAACGAGCCGTCGCGAACTAGCAACTTCAGGTGCATTTCTGCCTTACCACGCAGTCGGGCCACGCTCTGGCCAAAGGCGCGGCGGTTGGCTCTGACTGCCTGACGAAGCGCGTCATCGCTATCAAAGATCGTCCCAAACCGGAAGGGCAGCACCGTCCCCGACCGGAAGCAGACGCTAACCACCCGGGCGTGTTCTAAAACCATCTTTTCATCGAGCGAGACGTTTTCAGTCCCCCGATCATACTCGCTGACGACGACTGTGAATTCACCGCTGGGATAGTTGAAAACCGAAGCTCCATTGACGCCCTGAATCCCGTCTAGGATGGAGGGGCGCCGTGGACGAACACCGTTCGTTGGGCCCTGTTGCTCAGTAAGGCAGTACGCGTACCACGCCATAGAGTTCTCTCCGAACTTTTGGTCCGAGGCGAGACCCACCGCCTCAAACGCGTCTATTGAACTTGGCTACGTCTCTTGAACCTTGGAAGAAAGGGCAGTGCCACGACGAGATTGAACGCTCCAAAGCTCGCGTCCAGTATTCATATTACGTCGGTAACCACTAAAAATGCAACCATTTCGTGGCAGCGAGCATCTTCAGCGCTGTCTTCTAAGGGAAAGACCTTGCAGAATCAGGGGTTAGCTCAGCTTTGCACAGAGCTTACTTCTTGCCGTTGTTTCCGTTCTTAGCCGCCGCCCGTTGCGCCAACGTTGCGTTCACTACCCGAAGCATTTCATCCCCCGGAGCCGGTTTCCCTGTCCAAATCTCGAATTGCCGCGCCGCCTGGTGGACAAACATCTCGATTCCCGGGATCACCTGAGCCCCGCGAGCCTTGGCCAGCTTCAGAAGTTTGGTCTCTTCCGGCTCGTAAATCATGTCAAATACATACTTTGCGTTGATTTCAGCCTCATTCAGGGGCGAGTCTTTGGTGTTTCCCATGCCGACGGGCGTGGCATTAATGATGACATCGAAACTCATCTTCTTAAGATCGGCGCGCTTGATCGACTTGGCCTTCGCCTGGCGGGCCAGTTTCTGCGCCGGGGCCGCGCTCCGGTTCAGGATGTAGACTTCCGCGCCACGTTCTTTCAATCCGAAGACCGCCGCCCGTGCCGCTCCTCCTGCGCCCAGCACCAGAATCTTCGCCTGGTCGATCGAAATCCTCTGCTCCAGCGGACGCACCACTCCCGCTGCATCGGTGTTAAATCCGTAAAGCTTTCCGTCCTGCGCTCGCACCACCGTGTTGCACGCGCCAATCTTCGTCGTGTGCGAGTCGGTATTGTCCAGATGCTCAACGATGGCTTGCTTGTACGGCATGGTGATCGACAAGCCGTGAATCGGAATGTCGCGCACAATCGTCAGCAGATCCTTCAAAGTCTTGGCGTGCAGCGCGAGATAAACACCATTCACATTCTCGCGGCGCAGCGCTGCATTCATGATGGCGGGAGAAAGAGAATGCGCCACCGGATCTCCAGCGACCCCATAAACACGCGTCGCGGCGTCCACCTGATCGATTCTGTACGTGCTGCGCAGTTCCTGCGCAGTGATCTGTCCCGGCGCCGTGCGCTGCTCTTCGCTGACGGCCGCAAAGGTGAAAACGCTTCCCGCACGAACTCCCAGAATCCGGCTGATGATGCCTTGCTCTCCCATGCATAGACCGATCAGCGCATGCCGGTCGTTGCGCTGTTCGAGAAACTTCATCATCGTGACATTGTCCGAGAGAGTCGTGGCCGTGGTGACAATCTTGTAATAGTCCGCTGGATAGACCGTCATCTTTCCTAACGTCTCTTCCAGCTTCTTATTGGTGCCACGGAAGTCGTGGTACGAGAGAACCAGCGCGGCGCGCGTCCGCAAGCGTTGCAGCTGCTCAGCCTTGGACTTCGCCGCCGTCTGCAATTCGACGTCGACCAGTTGGCAACCGGCGCCGATCGCTTTGTTCAAAATATCGAGTTCCGATGCGATCGACCCCTTGAACTTCCCCCCGCTGGCTGTCCGTCGGCAGGTGGCGATGAAAACCACATGGGGATGGTAGTCGATGAATTCCTTGATCTTCGGAAACGCTAGGGCGGGCTTCGAAAGGTAGTCTAACCTGAACTCCAGGAAGGTGTTATCGCGGACTAGCGACTCGGCCTTCTCAATCATTTCCGAGGCATCATCTCCAATTACAGCCACACAAACCCGCGGCAGCCTTAAGGGCAATAGGCGCGAAACATAGCTGTTGGTTAGAGTTGCCATCGTTGTGAGCGGGTCGGCGCGATATTACAGGCGCCTAATTGTAGATGCAACAACGGATTAACAATTTTCGGTTTTGCGAAACGTTCCGCGTGAGAGTTCCGACACCTGCGTAACCTTGACCGCACCCACCCCTCTTGTTACTGTCCGAGCAGAAACCCTTTTTATTGCAACACTTAGCGGGGATAAGGGCGTCGCGCCCGGGCCCTGAACTCGGAGGTAAGATGAAGAAAACAGGACTATTGTTGGCGCTTCTGCTGGCCGCAGGCGCCTACGCGCAGCAGGCTGGTTCCGCGGATGCCGGAGAGCCGGCCACTCCCGACAAGACGCAGTTTACCCGAGTCGGATTCCCCATTGAGCGCGTCCAAGCCCCGACTAACGCCGATCTCTATTGCGCCGGCTTCATTTCGAAGCAGGCTGTTCCCAACGTGAATTTTGTCGCGGGTGGCCTGGAAACTCCCAACACCACCAAATTCGTAAATGGCGACATGATCTACATGGCGGGCGGCGGCTACCAGACCGGGCAGCAATATACGATCGTGCGTGAGCTGATCGATCCCAACAAATATGAGTTGTTTGCCGGTCAGCACTCGCTGTTAAAGGCTACCGGGCAGCCGTACTCTGAGCTGGCGCGTGTGCGCATTGTCGACACCCGCAGCAAGATGGCGATCGCAGAAGTCGAATTCAGCTGCGATGGCATCGTTCCGGGTGACATCGCCATGCCGTTCGTCGAGAAATCGGCGATCGCGTTCCATCCTCCAGTGCACTTCGACCGCTTTCTGCCTTCGACCGGCAAAGTTCAAGGCCGCATCGTCATGGCCAAGGACTTCGACTCGGAACTGGGCACTGGCATGAAGGTGTATCTGAATGTCGGCTCGAGCCAGGGAATCAAAGTGGGAGACTACTTCCGCGCCGTGCGCAATTACGAGCACGACCTGCACGATCCAGTCGACTCGCTGTCGTTCAAGGCTTCGGCTACCGAAGATTCCCAGAAGAATCCTCCGGTGATTGAGCCGACCATGCTGACCTCTCACGACAGCGGTCCGAAGATTCACGTTGCGGACTTGCCGCGCCGCGCTGTTGGCGAGCTGGTGATTCTGAGCACAACGCCAACCACTTCGACCGGCATGATCGTCTACGCTCTCGAAGACGTGCACTCCGGCGATGTCGTGGAACTCGACGAGCAGCAGTAAGAAGCCAGAGCCAAATCAAATCAGACGGGGAGAAGCAAAAGCTTCTCCCCGTTTTGCTGTATTTGAGTTTGTCATTCCGAGGGCGATAGCCCGAGGAATCTGCTTCTCGCCCCTGAGGACGAAATCCCGACCTTACAAAACGATGACTCATCCCGAGCGAAGCGAGGGATCTGGCGCGCAGCGCGAGAGAATCAAGCACCACGGGCGAAAGATTGCTTTACACATCAACATGTGTAACAATACACACATGGCCACGAACCTCGCCCTCGATGACAAACTAATTGAAGAAGCCCGGCGCAGCGGAGGCCACAAGACCAAGAAAGAAGCAGTTACCGCCGCGCTGGCCGAATACGTCCGGCGGCGGAAGCAGTTAGAACTGTTGCCGGACTTTGGCACCTTCGACTTTGACCCGAATTACGACTACAAAGCCGAGCGGCGTGGGAAGCCCCGGTGATGGTTCTGGTTGACACTCCGGTGTGGTCCCTGGCGCTCCGTCGCAAGGGCAACAAGCGCAGCCCCAAAGAAGAGAGGTTATCAGACGCGTTGCGAGATCTGATTCGCGAAGGGCGCGCCCAAATGATCGGGTCCGTCCGCCAGGAACTGCTCTCCGGCATCCGCGAGGACCAACAGTTCAACCGGCTCCGAGACCGTTTGCGGGCGTTTGAAGATCCCGCGCTGCAAGCGAAAGACTACGAAGACGCAGCCCGGATGAGCAATCAATGCCGAGCTCGTGGCATTGCGGGATCTCCGATTGATTTTCTGATTTGCGCGGTGGCCCATTCGCGCGGTTGGCAGATCCTCACAACGGACGGTGACTTCGGCCACTACGCCAAAATCCTACCCCTCAAGCTCCACTTAGCACCGTAAGGACACCAGCGGGGACTACCGCAGCATGATGTGGGGATTCCCACGAATCTGAGATCCGACGACCAGCAGGCCAACAATCAGGATGGTAAGTTCCATAACGCCCCCTTGGGAAAAAGCTTTCTCAACATATAGCACCGGGACGGGGGAGCCAATATTACTTTTGTGCCACGAAGAGCGCTTTTCTTCAAGCGATAAGATGCACTTATGGCAAGGAAAGTTACTTGCCCCACGCAGATCGAAACCGAACGACTCTAGCCAAAAGACGTCATCCCTGCCTGAAAACAACCATCGGGCAAGGCATTCTCGGCGCTCTCTGCGGATGTTCTCTGCGACCTCTGCGGTCAAAAGCTTTGTTTTCCAACCCTCGCCGTGCCGTCGCAGGCCACAGATAACGATCGACCCACTTCGCTACCGAATCAGCAGGGAAGCGACCGCCCCGGCACACGCTCCTGCCAGCACCAGCCACGCCGAGTTCATGCGGTAGCGAATCAGGAGGAATCCGCTGACCAGCGCGATGGCCAACGTGACGCCATCGACGATGGCCGACCTGCCCAGTTGCCACGCCACCACCACGATGACGGCGAGCGCGGCGACGTTGATGCCATCAAGCACGGCTCCAGCCAGGGGCCAGCGTCGCAGTTGCGGCACAAACGGTCCCGTGATCGCGACCAGCCCAAACGCTGGAAGAAAGATCGCAACTGTCGCGACAGCTGCCCCTGGAAAACCGGCCAGAATGTAGCCCAGGAACGTCGCTGCTGTGGAGATCGGGCCGGGCGTCACTTGCCCCACGGCGATGGCGTCGAGCAGTTGGCGTTCGGAAATCCACCCGAGCCCCTGGACCAGGTTCGAACGCAAAAACGCAACCAGCACATACCCGCCGCCAAACAGGATCGCACCGATTTTCAAGAAAACCAGGAACAGCGCTTTCAGGCTGAAAGGCGCCGCCGCCGCTCCCGCCACTCCTCCACTTCCCGCCAGCAGCGCCGCCGTACGGCCAACCGGTTTCTTGGAGCGGATCTGGAAGGCCAGTGCGGTCACCGATCCCACGAGCGCGAAAATCAACAGGCCGTTGACCCCCAACACCGCGGCCACGGTGGCCGCCACGCACAACGAAATCAGCCATGCCGACTTCAACGCCGTCCTTCCCAGCCGGAAAATGGCTTGCGCGATGACCGCGATCACGACCGGTTTCACCCCGTAGAGCACTCCGGCGATCTGCGGCAACGAGCCGAACCGCACGTACGCCCACGCCAAAGCCGCGACCAGGAGTGTAGATGGAAGAATGAACGAGACGCCCGCCACCAGCAGGCCGACCCAGCCTCTCCGCAGGCGGCCAATGTAGATGGCCATCTCAGTGGAAGTGGGTCCGGGAATCAGGTTGCCCAGCCCAAGAAAGTCCAGGAACTCCTGTTGCGTCACCCAGCCGCGCCGCGTCACCACTTCCTGTTCGATGAGAGCGATATGAGCCGCGGGGCCGCCGAAGGCAATCGATCCCAGCTTCAAGAACGATGCGGCTAGGTCAAGCAGCGAAGTCCGCTGCTTAAGCTGACGGCCGATGGGTTCGATCGAGGCGTTCAAGCTTCAGAATTGTAACGAAGCCTTACTGCGCGGCAACAGGCAAGATGATCGACGAAGCCGCATCTTTCTGCCGGTAGATCTTCTGCGTGGCCTTGATGTAGTCCGCGTCGGTCGCTTTGTAGGTGTTCTCCACGTATTTCTGCGGGTTGCGGTCATACACCGGGAACCACGTGCTCTGCACCTGCACCATGATGCGGTGGCCTTTCAGAAATGCGTGGTCGTTGGGATGAAGATCGACTTTGAACTCGGTGACTTTGTCAGGGGTGATGGGCTCGGGAGTCTCAAGCCCATTGCGATAGCGTCCACGCAGAATGTCATCGGCAACAATCAACTCGTAACCATTAAGCACTGGCCCCGCCCCGTGCGAGGCGTCATCTTCCGTGACTCGCTGATAGTCCTCAGGATAAACATCGATCAGCTTCACCGCCCAATCGCTGTCGCTACCCGAAGTCGATGCGTACAGATCCGCAACAATGTCCCCGGTCACGACGACGTCTTCCTGCAAGGGCTCGGTCTCCCACGAGAGCACATCGGGACGGTGATCGACGAACCTCTGATCCTGCACCAGCCAGATCGGCCACTCTTTCCCCGGATAGGTGGGCGTCACCGGACGCGGACGATAAGGAACAGGATTCGCCGGATCGGAAACATAACTGTCAAAGCCCTGCTTTTCCGGAGGAGCATCGAACGACAAGGTTCGATTCTGTCTGAAGTAAAGTTTCTTTTCACTGATGCCTTGTTTCGGAGGCCACTGGTCGTACTTCCTCCACACGTTCGATCCTGTCTGGAAAGTCCACGCCTCCGGCTCATTCAAAGTCCCTTTCCCATGTAACCAGAAAGCGAACCAGGGGGCGAAAATATTGGCGCGATAATATTTCGCCGTGTCGCTTCCGAAATCGATGTCGCCCAGCTTGTGCTGGTTCGTACTCATCCATCCTCCGTGATTCCAGGGGCCAGCGACAAAGTAGTTCAAGTGCTGGTCGTCGGTTTCTTCGAGCTTGGCATAGATGCGCGTTGGACCGACAAAGTCTTCCTGGTCGTACCATCCAGCGACGTTGAGGTTCGGAACCGTCGTGTGCTTCAACGAAGTGGTGACCGCGCGCTCTTTCCAGAACTCGTGGTTGGGATGTGCGACGAAGTCGTTCCACGTCGGAAGCTTGTCGTGAAAATAATTCTTGTCCGCGTTCGAGAGCGCGCCCAGCCCGAGATACCAATCGTAAGTGTCGTACTTGTCGAAATCGAAATGGGTGTTCGCTTCCTGCGACGTCTCAAGCAGCGCCGAATATTCGAAGCCATAACTCAAACGAAACGCGCCGTTGTGATGAAAGTCGTCATTCACGAACATGTCGTCAGGAGACGCCTGTTCGCTCGCCGCCTTCAGCGCGGGATGAGGCTCGCGCAGCGCCTGCGTCACCAGCCATCCCGGATACGAAATGCCCCAGATCCCCGCCTTGCCATTGTTGTTGGGAATATTCTTCACCAACCAATCAACGGTGTCGTAGGCGTCGGTGGCTTCGTCAACCGAGTTGGGGACATTACGATCGCGTGGCCCGCGGGTCATCACGAAGCTCCCTTCCGACTTGAAGCGCCCGCGAATGTTCTGGAAGACGAAGATGTATCCGTCAGCGATGAGTTCGTCGTAGTTCCCCGCGTTTACCATGCGGTCTTCGCTCGCTGGCACGCCATACGGAGTTCGCGCAATCAGGAAGGGCAGCGGCTCGCTCGCCTGCTTCGGAGTGAAAATCACGGTCTGCAAATGCACGCCGTCGCGCATCGGGATCATGATTTCCTGACGATTGAAAATCTGCGGTTTGTACTTCGGATCAACCGGAGGAGCCTGCGCGCTCAACACACCCGAGAGAAAGAAAATCCCAAGAAGATAAGAAAAGAAGTCCTTCACCATTCGCGATCAGTCCCCATGAAGTCACGGCAGTATACAACCAAGCTCACTCTTAACAATCTTGTCATTCCGACCGGAGGGAGGAATCTGCATTCTGCCGGGCAGAGCAAACTGCAGATTCCTCGCGATGCTCGGAATGACAAAAGAACAGGAGAACCCCTACCCTTCCCGATCCCCAAACACCTCCGCAGTAAACGCCTCCACCGTCGCCCCATGCTCCCACGCATCGATCGGCAATCCTGCCTTGCGGCACGTCTGCTCAAGAAATGTTACCCGATCCCATCCATGCTCCACGGGCACTTGAGGCAACAACAATCCGCGCTGGTTCGAGAGCCCTACCACCAACCCATGGCGTCCAATCTCAATGTCACGAGGATCGATCGCCTGCAACGGCGACAGAATGCTCAGCGAAACCTCGAGCTCGGCAACCTCATCAGCTCGCAGCGGTGGAAACCGCGGATCATCAAACGCCGCCGCCTGCGCCGTGTCAGCGACAGTCCGGTAAAGCGGAGCGATCGGAGTGGCATAGCCCACGCATCCGCGCAATTCGCCATGAAGATAAAGTGTGGTGAACGCTCCGCGCGGCTCCGAGAGATGAACCGAAGGAGCCTCGGGAAGAAACTTCTTTCCCTCCGCGGCGGCAGCAATGGCTTCATGCGCCAGCTTCAAAAGCAGCGCACGTTCCTCGGAAGAAAATTCCGCTTCGGCGTCCTCAGGTGGCGGGAACATTGTGCTTCCTCCGCCGGCTCAGGACGAAGGCCCGCTTGCGCCGCTTCACCACGCGCCGGTCAATCTTCGACCAGAACGCAACGAAGTAATCGACTGCGGAGAGAAGCGATAGGAACACCATGAACCAGATGGATATGCGCGCAATCACGCTCACGGGGAAAAAGAACGAGCCATAGATAGGCCACTCGGTCCAGCGGTGCGCCAGAATCACCGCCACCACCGAGACAATCTGCACCAGCATCTTGAACTTACCCAGATCGCTGGCCTCGATGGTGAAGCCTTCGGTCGCGGCGATCGAGCGTAGCCCGCTCACCAGAAATTCGCGCCCAATGATGACCACCGCAATCCATGCCGGCACCAGGCTGGGATTGAACTGCACCAGCGTCACGAATGCTGCCGCAATCAAAAGCTTGTCGGCCAGCGGGTCGAGCAGAATTCCAATGGTGGTGATTTGCCCGCGCTTGCGGGCGAGATATCCGTCAATGCCGTCGGTGATCGACGCTGCGATGAACAGCGCGGCTGCCAGCAATTCTTTCTCGCCGCCCACCGCCGCAAACCGGCTGGTCGACAGGACCCACATCAGCAGAGGAATGCTGAGGATGCGGGTCAGCGTAATGGAGTTCGGCAGGTTCACTGGCGGACCACTCGTGCCCCGCGGCCAGTCAAGGCACACCAACTGAGATTATCCTCTACGAGTGCGGACGAACGCAACGATAGATCAGCGAGCCGTTCCACACGAAAGTTCCCAGAAGGGGAATGGAAACGTTAGAGCCGCGAGGGAACCACAAAAGCCGCGAAGCCGGGTGCCCCATTTCTCGCGCCTTTTGCGAGAAGTGGGGCTTTTCGCAGAGGATTGCCGGCGCAGACAATTCATCGCCGTTCCCAGCCGCGAAGCGGCGCCATCCGTTAGCCCACCGCGTAAGCGGTGGGTAGGCAGGGACGATGAGCCGAGTCCGCTTCAGCGGACGACACCGGAAACCTCAACACCCAGCCTTCCAAACCCGATCGGTGTAGAACCGCACCGTGTACCATTTCTCCTCAAGCCGCCGCACGACAAAAACCTCGCAGGGGATTCCGTTGTATTTCCCAGGCTGATGACTCCGAGCGGCCCCTGACAGCGAGTCCGCGGGATCGAACACTAAATAAACGTAATTGTCCTCCCCGCCCCATCCCCAGCCGTCCCACTCGATGTGTTTCAACTCATGATTTTCCGGCTCCGGCTGAGCCATCGCGGCGGCCTTATATGAAGGAGACCATATCAACCACCGGGCAAAGTCGGGCCAAGGATTCCCAAACATTGAACGCAAACCAATCCGCGCCCCCATCACCAGGAGCAAGAGCAACCCGACTCCGGCCGCCACCGCGATCCCCTTGCGCGAAGACATCCGTAAATCTTAACGGAAAAGGGAGCATCGGCATTAAACCCGAAGCCGGAAGCCCGGCACCCGGAAGGTTAGTGCGACTCACCACGCTCGTTTCCTGCACGACGGTAACTTGAATCCTGCGCGCCATGCTTCATTCTTATAAAGAAAACGAGCGCTAGATGACCCTCCAAGCCAGATTGTCCCTCATACTCCGGCGCTGTGCCGTCGCGTTCCCAGTCGCGCTCGTCTTAGTGTGCGGCATTGGGTTGATCAGTGAACATGCCGCGTTTCTGATTCTCTTGCCTCTCTGGATCGCTCTGGTTATCGGCTGGCCGTACTTGAGCCGGCGGCTGGGCTTCGACTTCCCCCGGACTCCAGTGCCGCGCACGCCCACCCCGAAACGCCCGCTCGGGGTACGTTTGCTCCGAGGTGCTGGCAAGCTCACGCTGGCGTTGATCATCCTGTTGATAGTGCCACAGTCTCCTTTAGGGTTTTCGTTTTATCGAGCGGAGAGTGCAAGACGGACCTTACACGTCGGCATGACCGAAGCCGAAGTGCTTCGATCGGTCACAGGTTGGAACACAATGCAGGTGGTCTCGCATCTCCCCGAAGCTGATCCGGCTTCAGGAAACGTTCGCGCGATCACTTTCGGTACAGGTGGCAAGGGAGTCTTCACCATCAACGAATTCGGCGGCGATCAGGGCCGGCATATTTCTGAATCCGAGTCGCTGGCAATGATCCAGCAGAAGGTACAGCGTAGCGAACAATGGTTATTCATTTACACCTACGTCACCTTCAATCAAAGCGTCTATTTCTCGGTCGCTTTCGGCCCTGACGGGCGCGTGAACGAGTTACGGCCAGTGGACACGCACTTTCCTGACTGAGGCGAGAGTGAGATGAAATTTATGCGCATCCTCAAGAGTACTGCCCTTGGCTTCTTCCTGGCCCTGCTGGTTTTCATGTTTCTGGTCAGGGTAGATGAGGATCTGGCAGGCGTAGCGTTCTTCATGCTCTGGCCCATGTTGTCGTTCGGCTTGTGGGTAATATTTCGACGGCAAGAAATCTCAACAAAAGCGGCGACAGGATCGAGCACGCCTAAGCCACGGTCCACTAGGGGGAAGCGGCTTTTCGTTACGGCACTGCTAGCCATGGTGCTGGCCGTGATTCTGGCGTTCACCATCAACGCTGACGTCGTGGGGATGGCGTTCATCCCGCTCTGGATCGCTTTGTATTACGGATGGCCGAGCGTGAGCCGGCGGCTGCCTTTTCTGGATTTTGATAAACCACCAGTGCCCGCGCCGAAGCGCCCACTGTGGCTACGCATGCTGCGGGGGGCGGGTGCCTTTGTCGGGGCAACCGTGTTGGCAATAGTCTGCCTGGCCTCGATCGTAACTGTGCCCATCGCTCTATGCGAACATCGGGCACAGAAGGTAGCCAACTCCATTCACATTGGCATGACGGTGCAAGAAGTCCTCGACACAGCCAAGGACTGCGACTCGTTCCACGCAGGCTCAGACTTTCCCTGGGACAGGAACGCTGAGGGCGACAACATACCCGCCATGGGGCTCAGTTGGAGAAGAGACGGTGCCTATGTGACCTACGATCTTTCTGCTGGCCAGGATATTTCGTTGACGGAATCGGAGGCCATCCAACGTCTGCACAGAAAACTTCACGACGGCTATCGATGGTCCTTCAGCTATACGTACATTAATGTGACTCCGATGCACGTTTCGTTCAGGGTGATCTTCGGACCCGACGGGCGCGTCGCGGAAGTGACGCCTGTCCAGGGGTGGGATTAAGCCAGAGACACATTTCACTCTTGCACCGACGAGACAACCCCTCAACTGCATTCAGATACGCGCTAGGGGGAATGCGCAGACAGACGCGACCTTCCCCGCTTTCCGGTCTCCTATCTCGAAATCAGAAAACGTCCCGTCTGTCCCTGCGACTCCGTGAGTAACCTTGCTGTCAGCTTCTTCACCCGCACTCATCCACACAAAACGCGGATGAATGGGCCGCCCCGCCAGCGGTACGCAGGAAAGTTTGGAGACTCGTCTAGGCCAAGTTTGATGGAACAATCCGTTTTCGCCTGACTCGATGCACTCTTTCCGGGCGGCAATTTTATTTGGAGCATTTGCCTCAACTCCACCAACTGCGACTCCGAAAGCGCTCGCTTGGGAACAACCTCCGCCAGCCTTTTACCAAGGTAGAACAGAAACAAATTTCTAGTCTCTCCGCTCCCTGTGTAAGCCGCCCAACGTATGGTACTCGTCTCAACTTCGCTTTTTCGGTGAAGACCCTCTTCGTCGATGGTCAGGACTTGTTCGCGCTGAAAATTGGGATGATTTTGAAAGTCTCTCGCGACCCAAAGCGGACGACCCAAAAGTATGCCGAACCACAACGCGGCGAAGACGCCGCCGATAACCAGAGACGCCATCCCCTGACGGACTCCCAAGTTAACGACTACGATTTCCGCTACGACCACAAGGGCGCAACTGATAACTACCGAAGCAGTTTTCCCTCTCAACGATCTGCGCGCAGCTAAGGCTTCGTCGTAGTCTGCCAAATTGCACTGGAATTGAATTTGCATTCCGAAGGCCAAGACAAGTCAGCAACCGGACTGGAAGAGGATAGCAAAAAGGTCGGGCGCCAGCGCGAAGATTCCGGTCTCCCAAAAAAACATGTTGCACTAGCAACATAGGTATGTTGTAATGGCAGCATGGAGGAGGGGTGCCATGAACCATGCCCTGGATGCGATCTTCCAAAGACGAGCGGTGAAGGTCTTTGAACCCGTAGAAATTTCCGATGAGCTGCGCGAACAGCTTCTCGATGCGGCTCGCCATGCCCCGTCAAGCTTTAACAGCCAGCCCTACAAGTTTTATTGGGTGGGATCTGCACCACAGAAGGCCGCGGTCGCGAAACTGTGCATGGGACAGAAGCCCGCGGAAACCGCTTCCGCACTGGTCGTGGCGGTCGCCGACCTGGGATCGCTGTCGGACACGTCGCAAGGCCAGCTGGAGTGGATGCGCAGAAGTAACTTCACCGAAGAAAAAATCCGCGACTACGAGCGGAAATCAAAGATCGGCCGGATCCTGTTCATGCCTGGGCCATTGGGAATGTTTGCTGCCATCAAACGCGCCTTGTTCCGGCTGCTAAATCTGTGGAAGGTGATGGGGATGCCGCCGCTGTCGCGGCAGGACTTGTTCAAATGGGCGACGAAGAGTACATCATTGGCGTGCGAGAATCTGATGATCGCTGCCGAGGCGCTGGGAATGAACACTTGTCCGATGGAAGGCTTTGACGGCCGCAGGCTTTCTCAATATCTGGGCTTGTCTGGCCGCCACCACGAGATTGTGATGGTGATTGCGATCGGGAAGAAATCCCATATCTATAATGAGCCACCGCAGTGGCGAAGGTCTCTCGATCGAACGGTGATCGTCCTATGAACATACTCCCCAGGAAAGAGATTCCCGACGACATTCTGAAAGACTCGGTACTCGCCCATATCGCAGCGGCGTATTTCTCGGTGGGAAAGAGGCTGGAGCAAAAAACCCAGTGCTCGGCGACACGCGGCTTTATCCTGTCGACCTTGCGTGGCGGAACTACGCTGAATCAGAATCAGATCGCTACGCTCCTGGGCTTCGACCGCACTGTCGTGCACCGGGCCATCAAGACAATGGCCCAGGAAGGACTCGTATCGGAGCGCAAAGCAAAAACGGGCAGAGCCATTCAAGTCCAGCTGACGGCCAAAGGAAGCAAGTACCGGGAACGGCTGATCGAAGCTCGCAAGACCGCCGATGAGAATGTCCGGCGGCAAATGACCGCGGATGAGCGAGAGACGCTGATTCGGCTTTTGAAGCTAATCGGGGAGTGCGACTTCTGACGGCGGGAGTTCCGCGCATGCGCGCGGTGTGCGCGTCCAAAATGACGCAAGCCGGAAGAGGAGATCTCGTCCGGCTTGCAATCAAGAATTATGCAACGTTTCGGCTGCGGGTTGCGGACTTATCCCCGCTAGCTTCGCCAGTCGATGAAACGTCCTGCGCTCCGGTGCGTTCGAGGATCTCTTTCGCTCTTTTGATTTCCTCGGAAGTGTCGGAGTGCACCGAAAGAAGCATGCCTCCATCTTTTACGCGGCCTTCGTAGCGCTTGGCTTCGTATTCCGGAATGCCCATCCCGACCAGGGCTCCGGTGACGCCGCCAACGGCTCCGCCGACGCCCGCTCCCGCCAGTGCAGCCATAATCGGACCGGCTGCGATGAAGGGGCCGAGGCCGGGAATCGCGAGCGCGCCGATGCCCGCAAGCCATCCCAATCCGCCGCCCAGCAATGCTCCGGTACCCGCGCCCGTGGTGGCGCCTTCAGGCGCCTTGGTGTTCTTTTCGTGCGCGAATTCCCGCGTGCCTTGCTTATCCGGAAACAGCACCGACACGTCATTGTTGGAAAAACCTGCGGCCTTCAGATCTTCGACCGCGCGCTCGACGCTGGTAGTGTCCGTATAAATGCCAAATACCGAGGTATTCTTTCCTGCCATGGTGATCTCCTGTTCAGTGGTTACTTCGATTTGATTTCAAGTTGGCTGTTTACTTTGTCTTTACCCGCGATCTCGGCCGCTTTGGCCTCGATGGCGCTCTTCTCGTCGGCCGACCGCACTGGTCCCTTCAGAGTGACCATGCCATTCTGCGAAATGATCTTCACGTTGTGGGCATAGGTCGAGAGCGATTTGTCCTGCATAAGGGACCGCCGGATTTCCCGGGTCATATCGCGGTCAGAGCGATTGTCTTTTTGCTGATCCGCGGTGGCTTGCGCCGGATTGCGATCGCGGTCATTCATCTTGGTATTGTCTGGCGCAGGGGCCTGGGTCGTGTCTTGCGCGATGGCCAGCGTTCCCGCAGCCAGCAAGGCCGAGAGCGCGAGCGTGCCAGACACACCACTGAGAAAACTCTTCATGTGAAACTCCTTCGTTGTCCGATTATCAAAGCGCAACTTTTTCAGGCTACAGGGAAGCGGCGAACTAATATCTAGTGTTCATGCTGTAAGAAGCCATCCGCAAGAAGGTACGCTGGCGAAGATCAGGCTGTTTGCTTTCGGTATCGGCGATACGTCGGCGGGGTGAATATGGGGCCGGAAGGTACCGGATTTCGGCTCTGGCAACTTCCCCAGCTCCGAGAATCGCAAGCAAGTCTACGCTGGTTTGTAGATGAGGCCGATGGCTGCGCCCACAATGACCCACTGAATGAAGTAGGCGATCGATTGGTAGATTGTCAGCCTAAGACCGATGTTCAGGTTGATGTAGTTGTGGATCGTAAAGGTGCAGACAGTGAAAAGCCCGATGAGCGCGCCGAGAAATATCCCTGACGCGATGCCGCCCCCGGCGATATAGATTTTTGCGTAGAGAGTGGCGACGACCACGATGGCGATGAGGATCGCGACCATACCGTAGGGCATCGCCTTCATCATCTCGTCCTTGGGACGATAGACGCTCGGGTACTTCATGAATTCAGTTTTCATGGATGGCCATGCAGCGAACATGGCAAAGCCATAGACAAAGTAGGCGACCATACCCCCGAGCGAAGCCCACGCAATGCGCGCGTAGTTCACGGTGACTCCTGCCGATGCGAGACTTGATTCGCCGGAGGATTCTACATCAAACCGTTTCTTTCGTCGGACGAACAAAACACGGGGACAAACAGGCGTTCACTACTTCTCGAGTCGCTGTTTCTGGAACCCCGCCCGCCCTTTAGTACCTCCGTAACCTCGGCGTTGCGAATTCGTTATGTACAGGGCCTCACCGCGCAAATACTTAGCTCTGATGAGAAGCTTCGCCATTATCGCCGCGCTGGTCTGCGTCCTTGCTGCGATCACTTTCGCACAAGACCCTGTCTTGAGCTGGGTTCCTGCCGACAGCGAGACTATCCCCATGGAGCCCGCCAGCCTTCACTCCGGCCGCATCTACCGTCCCGCCGTGGGAGGCGGCACCATGCACATCGGCGTCGAGTCCAGATTTCCTGTCACCATCGCAATGGCTTGGGCCGACGAGTGGAACAATGCGGTGCAGCATCCCGAAGCTCCCTCGAACTTGAGCTTCCTCTGTATTAAGGAGCATGTTGTCAGCGCGATTTATGAATGTCATCTTCCCTCTGAGCGTCCCATGATTCTCACCATCCGGGACGAGCGCAAGCCCGAACGCCCCGTGGTAACTACCATTGGCGCTATCCTCGGCCCTGGCGTGCGGCAATTCATTTCTCCCAACGATCTCCACATTCAGTACTACCGCTGCATCCAGCCCGAGTTCCACTGGCGCAACATTGTGAAAGAAAAATACGATGTAACGCTGGCGCCGAAGATCTACAGCCTGTTCACTCCCGACCACGATGGCCAGGAACTCAGCGTGAAAATTAAGTCACCCGTTCCCTTGACGGCTGCCGTGCTTCCCTCGCAGTTGGCCAACCAGTTCTACGACAAGGCCATCACGCTCAGCCAGGCCCTCGACCAAACCGGATGCAAGGAGCAGGGCGTGCAGTCGCTCGCCTTCAACTGCACATTTAACGTCGCCAATGGTCCGCAGACCATCATGGTCCTTCCCGATATCAACTTCTCCGGCCATAAGAAAGCCAACGTCGAAATTGAGACCGTGAAGTGCGTAGAGCATTGCGAGTTGCTCAGCCCTCCGCCGAACCCGTAGAGCGCTCAGCTTCTAAAACGACTCTCTTGCCTCCTTTACCGGATACTGGGTTAAGCGCGGCGCATATCTCCGCGCTCGCGCCCAGCACTCCTTATTCTTGCTTACTTGTGATCGTCGTGGTCTCGACCTTCCCAACGGCCACTCCAGTTACCATCGCCCCATTCACCGCTTCCCCACCCGCGGAATTGGGAACCATCAACCACGCTGCCTTCGCGGTATTCGAACATACGCTCACTATTATTCGGGCCGCGCGCGTAGATGCGCAGAGTTTTGACGTGGCCAGGATCGGGGTCAACTCCGAAACTGTCATTGCCCATGCGGAAATTCCGGTCCTGCCGCGCCAGTTCTTTCAGGCGGCCGGTAACGTCCACGTGTCGGTGCTTGGTGCCGTACTGGGCGCTCTGAATGACGAACGCTCCCGAATCTCTGTCGCGATCATGGTCGCGGTCACCATCGTGGTCGCCTCCGTTCCAACGTCCGCTCCAGCCACCGTTGCCCCAATCTCCACCGTTCCAGCTGCGAAACAGCGAGCCGTCGACGACGCTGCCTTCGCGATACTCGAACATGCGTTCAGCACCATTTGGCCCACGCGCGTAGATGCGGAGAACCTTTACTTGTCCTCGATCGGGATCGACACCGAAGGTTTCGTTGCCCATGCGAAAGTTTCGATCCTGCCGTGCCAACTCCTTCAGGCGGTTGGTAACGTCGACGTGGCTGCGTTCTGTGCCGTATTGAGCGCTGAGAATCACATACTGGCCCGCGTCTCCCGAGGAATATTGGGCTGCCAGAGTTCCCGGCAGGACAACCGCGGTGAACAGAAATGCAAGGAAAAGCCGAATCTGAAACATAAGAATCTCCTCTCAGAACGAAGTCAATTTCCTGGAAAAACTTCGGGACGCGAGGCCGAGTGTTGGCGACATCCTTTAATACGATTGACGCCGAACAGCCTACCTGCAAACACACGCCCGCTGTTCAGATACATAGCGGCCGTACGAAGTTGCTTGTGGAGGTAAAAGGCGACCCTTCAGCGTATTGCGGATTGCGCCCCTGCACAGCGTCGACGAGTGAAATAGGATTTAACGTCAACTCATGGCCCCGACGGGTTAGCCAGACTGAAGGCAGCCCTTTAACTTACGGTTCTGAACACTCGCAACGGCACGCACACCTTAGGCGATGATGTACCCTGCCGAGCAGAGGATGGGGAGGAGGCTAAGCACGAGCAAGACCCCATGGCGCGGGAATCCGTGAGCATTGACCGACGCACCTGCAAGAGCTATTCTCCCCACCTCCGTAACCTTTCAGAGAAATGGTGTCGCCCATGAAGATTTTTCGCGGCCATACCCAGCTCACCCTTTTTTCGGCTGTCGTACTGACGATCCCTTTGTTGAAAGGCTCTCCCAGCCCTCACGCCGGAAATGACGTAGCGGATTCTGTCTCCACCTCTATTCGCGGACAAGCCATCCGTGCGGATATGAGGTTCCTTGCAGATGATCTGCTTGAGGGGCGCGGCACGGGAATGCGCGGACATGAAATTGCCGCAAGGTTCGTGGCAACCGAGTTCGAGGCGATGGGGCTCGAACCGGCGGGCGACAATGGAACCTTCTTCCAAAACGTGCCTCTGCGTTCAATTCGGCCAGATGAAGAACGCACAACGGTGAGCATTGTGCGTGGAGGAAAAGAAGAAGCATTGGTGTTTCGTCAAGATCTTGTCACTCGTGGGGATCCCGGCCGAATGGAGGTTTCAGTGCACGCCCCGGTCGTTTATGTCGGTTTTGGCGTGACTGCACCGGAGCGGGGATACGACGACTATTCAGGTTTGGAAACAACGGGCAAGATCGTAGCGTTCTTATACGGAGCCCCTCCTGGCTTTGAACCAACGATTAGAGCGCATTACAGTTCGGGCGTCACAAAGGCAGAAAATGCATCCGCCCACGGCGCCGTAGGAATCATCTTGCTCGATAGCCCTGACCTCGAGCGTTATTACCCCTTCAAGGATAGAGTAAGCGATCTCGCGTTCCCCGACATGCGGTGGTTGAGCCCTCAACAAGAACCGAACGACTATTTCCCGGGGCTGAGCGGACCCGTAATCCTGAACATGCAGACGACTGCTCGATTGTTCGAGGGCAGCGGAACGACCCTCGAAGAAATCTACGCGGCAGCGAACAAAGGGAAGCCGCTATCGGTTCCTCTGCCTCTCACCATCAGAGCAAAGATTGTCTCCAAACACGAAGCAATCCAAAGCCCGAACGTTGTGGCTCGCCTGACCGGCAGTGATCCTGGACTGAAAGATGAGTACGTAGTCTACAGCGCGCATTTGGACCATCTTGGAATCGGCGAGCCCGTGAACGGAGACAGAATTTACAACGGGGCAATGGATAATGCTTCGGGTTCCGCTTGCTTATTGGAAATCGCTCGCGCCTACGGTCAGATGATGCCGCGTCCGCGTCGTTCAATACTCTTCGTGGCGGTAACCGGTGAGGAGGAAGGACTTTTGGGCTCAGATTTTTTCGCTCACTATCCGACCGTTGCCAAAGGCAAGCTGATAGCTGACATCAACATGGACGGCGCTGCATTGCTCTGGCCAATGGAGGACATCATTGCAAGGGGCGCGGAGCATTCCACGCTGGGCGCAGCCGTCCGCGAAGCCGCCGCCCGCATGAATATCGAGTTGAGTCCCGACCCCCACCCGGAGTCGGTGCTGTTTATTCGCAGTGATCAATACTCCTTCGTGAAGCAGGGGGTGCCGTCGTTGTTCCTGAGCTCGGGCTACAAATCGAGCAACCCGAACATCAAGCCGGAAGAAATCCGTAGCGCATTCTTGGCCAACAGGTATCACAAACCACAGGACGACATGAGCCAGTCGTTTGACTTCGAATCGGGAGCAAGGTTCGCGACGTATGCCTTTTTCGTCGGATCCGTTGTTGCGCAGAAGACGGAAAAGCCAGCTTGGAATCCCGCCGACTTTTTTGGCGAAAAATACGCCAAGACGAAGAGGTGAGGAAGCCTTTCGAGCACGCTGCCGCCAATGAACTGTTCACAATAAGTCGTTGTTCGGTCACGACTGTTCTGCCCAAAGCTGCTGGACAACGAGCAAACCGGAAGTCATTGTCGACTGAAGCTATCAGGCGGTTGCACGTTTTGACCGCTGGTCGTTGAGCGTAATCGAGATTTTTCGACAGTCAAGTAGCCTCACAATCAGGCGCCGTCGTTCGTCTCTTCATACAGCTGGGCCATCGCCTCCCGAGAATTGCCAAGACGGGGAAGCGAAACCGGCCAATCCCTTCGCGTGTCGCCTGCAGAACGGAAGCCCGCACAAGACAATGGGCCGAAAGGCAATTAAAGAGTGTTGGGAACAACCCCGGGTAGGCCATGCCTCTCGAGCAGTCCGTACCTCCCTACAGGTTGAACAATCAAATACGCGTCAGGAAGCTATCTTTGGTGGTGCGAAATCAGTCTATTACCGTTAGCGCCTCTGCTCATGTTCACCAACTACGATTCCGAATACCTCGGTCGCTTTGGCCCCGCCGACGAGGCGAGGAAGCTGTGAGTTAGAACATAGGCGTCCACGGTGGGGAGTACTGTTGGCAGCTACGAATAACGGTTTCTCAGGAGAAGATTTGCATGAATGATCGGACAGATCAAAAGCAGAGCGGTTCTGAAGACATCGCAACGGTGCGCAATGTGGTTGAATCCTGGGCGGCGGCTGTGCGTCGCAGGAATTTTGAAGGGATACTGCAAAACCACTCTCGCGACATCGTGATGTTCGATGTTCCGCCGCCGTTTCAATCGAAAGGAATCGAAGCCTACAAGAAGACCTGGGACTTGTTCTTCTCCTGCTCCAGCGATCCGACCGTTTTCGACATCACGACAATGGCCGTCACTGCCGGGACGGATGTCGCCTTTGTCGTCGCGACGATGCGTTGCGCTGAATCTGCGGTCAACGGTGAGCATCAAGAACTGGAATTTCGCTTGACCGTCGGTCTACGCAAAATCGATGGTAAATGGACCATAACGCACGAACATCACTCGGTCCCGGCTGAGGACTGACTTCATCGGAAACTGAAAACACCACGGCCCTGAATGCGGAACCACGCAAGGGCAGATGGATGGTGTTGAATTCTCGAGTTGGGGCTGGCTGCGTCGCCTTCTTGGTATTGAACGGCTATTGTTCATGGCACGGCGTGTCATGCACTCAGGAACGTCCCGAGCACCCGAAGGGGTCCAATGAGTGAAATCGCGATTTTTTACCAATTGACGCTTCGGGGCGCACACAACTGCCATACCTTCATTGACTTACCGTAACTGGAGTTGCTCCAGACGCATCACCTCGACAAATTCCGCGATTGTCACGCCACTGATTTCTTTTTTGCTGAATTGCGCTGCAGCTCCTCGGCGAGAATCGGTACTCCCAGATTGAGTCCCTGAACTCCCTGGACCACGCAGAGCTTCAGCACTTCCATGATCTCTTCCATTGTCGCGCCCAGTTTCAACGCGGCTTTGATGTGGCGTCGCGTCCCCGGCGCATACATGTGAGTGTAAGAGGCGTCCAACGCGATGCTCAATAATTCCGCCAGCTTTGGGGGGATCAGCACACCCGTATAAATCGGCAAACCTGTAGTGATGAACTGCTCGGTCCACAAAGGGTCTAGGTTAAAAAACGGATCCCATGCCGGATTCCATTGACCGACCTCTCGCGCCTTGTCGCACACTGGAGTCGGCACCTTGTTGTTCGAGCGTGGCTCCACTCCGGCAGCCCTGGCCTCCTCCAACAGAATTGGAGCGCCGAGGCTGCAGGTGTGAATGCCAAGCAGGGATGCCATCTTGAACACCGTCAGAATCTCCTCGCGAGTCGCACCCGCATCTAGCGCGCCGCGGATGTGCCGGCGTGTCCCATCCTGATTGAGATTGGTGCACGCGGCGTTCACCGCGATGCAGATCAACTCGATGGTCTTACGCGGAAGAATCCCGTTGGTCCATGGATTGGTAGTCATCTTGAAGCATTGTTCGGCCCACGCCGGGTCCCATTCTCGGAGCTTGGCCAAGGGGGCATCCCAAGAACCGGTTTCCTGCCCTTGCTCGACGATGGTTTTCTTATGAGAAGCCAGTTTGCTCATGTGCTCATCTCCTATTCGTTACGGCCACATTTTCCAATGCTCGGTCCGTGTTGCCGCGCCCTACTCGCCTCCCTGTTGACGGCCGGAGAGCCGTTCAAACAATCCGGCCAGCATGACTGCCATCAACAGTCCCCCGGCTCCAAGAGTGAGTACTTGAGATGTCCGATGGAGGTCGAACTCTCCCACGTGGCCCACGAGCACACACCCGATTGCGAGATTGAATGTGCCGTACAGCACGTTGACCGTTGGCGACGACTGTTTCTTGCCGAGCAGGGAGGAGAAGATCGTCGGGAACCAACGCCCGGACACGCCGTTCGTGAAGTGCGGCACCGAGTTCACGAGAAAAACGCCCGCGAAGAAGTAACAGATATAAGTTTGCCACTCCACGACTCCCTCCATTTCGACAGCCGTATTACGGAGCCATCTGAAGGCCGACATAGAGGCCATCCGGGCGGGACTCAATTGGGAAGGAGCGAACGTTCATTCCCAGTCCTGGCTGATGCTCACCGGCGGACACATTGACCTTCATCCCATGCGATCGGCAAGTAACCACGTAGCCCTCAAGACGGCCCATTGCGAGCGATGACCCTTGGTGCGGGCAACTGTCGTCAATCGCGTACAGTCTCCCGTCAACGTTGAAAACGGCAATAGATCTGCCTTCCACCTCGAAGGCTCTGCCCGCGCCAGGAGGTAGGTCGGCGATTTCAGCGATTTTGATCCACTGAGTCATGGTCGGGCTCGGTACGCGCTCCACCTCTCTTTAGTCCGTTAGTCGCGTCGGGCTCAAAAAAGGGTGAGCCCTGCTCCGTCCGTCAGGGCAGGACTCAGCTTTCTACGCGACCTTAACTTTGCTTGGAACCTTCACCTCGTTCTCCCACTCGCCTGCGTGGATGTGTCCGCATCCTCCCTGCGCAGCGGGGTGGAACCTTCCGTCGGTCTCATGGACCAGGAAGCCCATGTTGCCTGGGAGACGGTTCGGGGGCAGTCCGAGGTTGGCCAGCGTTTCCTCAGTGGATTTGTACGTCACGCCGATCTTCAGCATCTGGCGCGCTTGTTCGGCGGTGGCGATGGGGCGGCCCAGCTCCTTAGCCAAACGGACGTGGCGCTCGATCATTTGGATCGAGGTCATACGCTCGCCCTTGGTGGTGTTCCAGAGATTGTCCTCAATACCGGCACGGGTGTGTTGTCCTAGTGCGATGCAGATCGCGGCAACCGGGTGGGTCAGACGGAACGTCGTCTGGTATGTGAAGAACGAGCCATGCGGCGTGCGGCGTATCAGCTCCATTAGGTCAAATGGATTTGCGCCGCAGGGGCCAGCCGCACCTATGCTAAAGAAGCCGTTCACCGGCCCCATGTAGTAACCCTTGCGGATCAGCCGCTCGACCAGCTCAAGACTGTGGACGTGGCCGAGCGCGAAGTAAGGCTGGATCCCGTGCTGGACCATCCGCTTGATGTTCTCCAGATAGAAATCCGGTGTGGAGTCGGCGACCATGTTCGCCATGGCGTGGAGCATCGCCGGATCTTCAAAGCGGGTTCCCTGAAAGGAATCATCTACAGGATGCAGTGCCGTCAGGTCATAGAGAGAGGTGCCGCATGCAATCGTAACCTGATCGGGTTTCGGGTCGATCTCGGCCAGTTTGTGGCGCGAATCGTAACTCTGGAACTTTGCTTCTTCGCCCGGCTCGGGCGCAAAAGAGATGGACCCGCCGACCTGCAGAATCATCTTGGGAACGGCCTTGCGCAGCCGCGCGACCTGGTCGCCATATTCCCGGAGATTCTTGGAGATGTGGCCTGTCTTGGGATCGCGCACGTGGATGTGGAGGAGCGTGGCGCCAGCGTTGTAACAATCCACCGCGATCTGAGTTTGCTCTTCCCAAGTGACCGGGACTTGTCCAGGGAAATCGTCCGGCATCCACATCGGCCCATAGGGCGCAGCTGTAATCATGAGCGGTGCCTGATTCTCAGGTAGTAGTGAATCATCGGTGAAATACATAAGTTTCTCCTTTTCGACCTGGTTCTAGGTCGGAGTATGGGAACGCGGTTCGCAGACATACAAATGGAGAAACGGATTAAGGGACTTTCCACTGAGGGTACGAGGGAAGCAGGGACTTGGGACACTGTCAGAAAGTACAGTGACGTTTAACAGCGTTTGCACTCATTGGCCCTGGCGAGCCAGCGACATGGGGTGATGAGTGCTATGGCGATTTTTCGCCAACAACCGCATAGTTTCGGCGTCAGCGTGGATTAGCCTAGCGCGCCTGTTTCATCAGCGGAGTTACTTCACCTTCTCGATATCCGGCAGCGGCCAGCTTTCGTCGAAGTAAGGTTCTAGCGGTGCATAGAGTCGGAAAGCTGCGAACCACGAGTGGCCGGGCAGGGTGGGAATCCAATTGTTCTCAAATCCCTTCGGCGCTATCGGGGCGAAGTAAAGGTCTACCGAGCCGTCGGGGTTTTTGACAAGGTCATGTCGAGAGGAGCGGTCGGCGCGTTGCTCTTCGTTCTGGACGAATGAGCGGGTGGCGGTCTCGTAAAGTGTGACCGACCAGAACTGTTTCGCTGGGGGATTCGTCGGCACGCGCAACCGGTAGCTCTGCGCACCATCGAAGGAATGCCCTTCCGGGTCGCGGAAGCTGGCGAGGTAAGCTTGCCCCGTTCCGGGGGTATCGCTGCGCATGCCTGCGGTGACCATCACAGCATAGTAAGTATAGGCAGCGCGCTGATCCAGTTCGCTGTAGTTTGCCAAATCCTGAGTGGGGTCCATAGCCATGAGGGGTTTCATCCACAGCGTGTTGCGGTAGCGTAAGTCCGGCAACCGCGTATCGAAGGCTTCGGCCTTGGCCATCACCTCACCGACAAATGCCCCTTCGGTGAGAATCTTCTTCTGCCGCTCGTCGGGCTGGAAAGGCTTGCTCTTCTCGATGCCCAGCGGCATGAGCATCGCCATGAAAAAACGGTCCCGATCCTCTACAGGCTCCCGCTGGATGGCTGCCGAGAGCCGCTTCCAATAATCCATCCCGCGCGGCGGGTTCATGAATTTCACAATCTTGTCCGGGTCAGGCGTCAGATAGCGTGTGGCGGGTGGATTGTCGCGCTCGGCCCACGGATAGATGCGCACGCCCCTCGACAACGCTGTGGATCTCTCCGGGTCGGGGTCGAGTGCCCGGAAAAAGTAGACGACGCCAAACGTCCGGACCCGCATGACGAGGACCCCCTCTGTCGTCGGTGCTTCCTGCCCCGGTCCGACAAAAACGTACTTGCCCCCCTTGCCCTGATCCGGACCAGTGAGACCAATGTCGGTGATAATCCGTTGCCACCAATCGTTGGCCGCCCCGGCAATCGCACCAGCAGGTAATTCGACCACGACGGGGCCGTTGCTTAGGTCCAGAACGCCAATGCTGTAAGGAGTTGTCGCATTCGGTGTGAAGTAGATAAGGAGATTCCGGTAGCCTTGGTAGACGCCCACGTCATGGTTGGGGAGAGCGCCTGTTGTGGCTTCCGACACGACCCGCAACTGCTCGAAGCCGACGATGGGCAACGCCCAGAGATAAAGCTGGCACGCGCGCTGATAGTCCATCGCGTCGTAGAGGTTCGTGACGGTTTCCTTGGTCGGCACGTCGTGCTCGAAGTCGAGCTTGCCGATGCGCGTCTCGACGGCGTTGGAGCCGATGGATTGTCCCTGTCCGTGAATAGGAGTTACGTTGGCCAACGCCATAGTCATTTCCTCGCTTTTGGTTCCGAGTGCGTGGGATTCCGCGGAGGTGGATTTGGGTCGAGGATAGTCGAAGGATGATTCGTCGAACACTGGCAAAAGTGCTAGGGGGAACCTTCGGTGAGACAAGCCGGAAAGAGAGACTTGATGCGAACAGCGACTACACTCAAAACCCAAACAGGTCTTGATGATGAAACCAGCTAGATTACACTCAAAACCCCAAACAGGTCTTTTGGCCCATCCGGTCAATGAGCGTAACGGGGATATTTTCGCCAACTAACGCACAGCCCGCGTTGCCGAAAAACGTTCGTCATTCGTGAATCGTGCATAGCAGAACCCATTCAGGGCAGGCTGTCGAAAAACATATAGATCGCAGCAATGCGCCCGTTCCGGGCAACGACAAAATCGGTTCCCGCGTAAGCTGGAGGTTTGCCGGGAGTGCCAGATACCCATCGAACCCGTCCGGCATCACTTAATTCCTCGGGAGCGGAGAGAGGCTGGTATTTGAAATCTGGATGTGTTGCTTTTATCACACCAGCAATACGATCAATCTCGTCACGGCCGCGGTAGATGCCTCCGTTGGGATCGTAGAACACACCATCTTCATTCCAGATGTCGTCTAGGGCCGCGCGCCGACGCACGGGGTCATTTTCGCCAAAGACGTCGCTCAGATTACGAGGCAGCAAGGTCGATATGCTGTAGGACATGACTTGTCTCCTCTAGGGAACGGGGCTCGCTGTCTAGATGCATGCATCGAAGGAAAGTTGCAGCAAGACGCGGTGCGCTGATTATTCCTTGACCGCGTCACCCGAAAGCACGATTTCCGCCCTATTCCTCTAAAATCATCCGAAAGGGTGACGACATCCGGCCCCGCACCACCGTATCGTGACTCCGTCGTCACTTTCACCAAGGAGTTTCACATGAAGAAAACCGTGCTTACCTACGGCCTCATCTCCGGCGTCATGATCTCCGTCCTTATGGGAGGCTCGCTTCTCCTCTCCGACAAGATCAGCTCCGGCCACAGCATGCTTCTCGGCTACACCATGATGGTGGCGTCGTTCCTGCTCATCTACTTCGGCGTCCGCAGCTACCGCGACAACACCCTCGGCGGTCAAATCTCCTTCGGACGCGCCTTCGCCTGCGGCATCCTGATCACCCTCATCACCACCGTCTGCTACGTGGCCATGTGGGAGGTCCTCTACTTCAACTTCATGCCCCACTTCATGGACAGCTACTTCGCCGCGCAGATTCACCAGGTCCAGTCCTCGGGACTTGACCCCGCCACCACCGCCGCGAAGGTGGCTGCCATCGAGCACTCTCAGCAGCTCTACCAGAATCCGTTCGTCAACATGGCCTACACTTTCATTGAGCCTCTCCCCGTCGGCATTATCATTACTCTGATCTCCGCTGCCATGCTCCGCCGCAAAGCCCCTGTTGAACCCGCCGCCGCTCGCGCAGTCATGACCACATAAATCAAAAGGCCGGAGCGTAAGCCCCGACCCACGGTCTTTGCAGAGTCAGCGAGCGTTATCGGCGATTTTTCGCCAACAACTGAAAGTGTGATTATAATTTCGCGCGGACTCTGTACGGGTTAATGAGTGCAATCAGGATGTTGATCCAACTATTGCGGCATTTTGTTGCATGCGGAACCTGCTGTCGTGGTCCCGAACCTCGATTTTATGATCGGGCCGCCACCAATTCGGCTAGCATTGCCGCCTATGTGGGAAGAGCCGCCGCTGCTCTCTTGTTTCTTTGCGCCGTATGCGAGGGTCAGGTGCCCGCGCCGATCCCAGCCAACGAAGTGCCGCAGCGCAAGGAGATACTGCGCAACGATCGCGTGACGGTGAGTCTGCTGGAGCTGGCGCCGCACGAGGCGACACCAATGCACCGGCACGACCACGACATGCTCGCGGTGTTCGTGAGCGGCGGCCGCACGCAAGACACAATGTTTGGGCACAAGCCGGCAGAGGACACGATGGCGGTTGGCGAGGTACGGTTCCGTAATGCGGGCTCCGCGCACGCCATCAAGAACGAAGGCGCCGACCCATTCCGGGTCGTGATCGTCGAGTTAGCCGATCCGCAGGGCAAGATGGAACGGGTCGGAACCGCCTTGCACTATTGCAATCCCGGCAGCACGGCGGCGTGCGTCGATGAGAAGAACCTCTTCTGCACGGCGAAGGTCTGTGTAGTGGACGTGAGCATCGCGCCCGGCGCGGTCACCACCAAGCACAGCCACACCACTGCCCACATGCTGGTCGCGGTGTCGGACTACGAGCTGACCGACCAGGTCGAAGGCAAAGGCACTGTCGTCCGCTCGCGAAAAAGCGGCGAGGTTGAATACATACCAGCCGGCATCTCCCACCGTCAGACCAATACCGGCCAAGCACCCGCACACTTCACCGTCATCCTGTGGCGCTGAAGGCGCGGCCGTGACACCGCGCCCGCCCTGAACGCCTAAAGCCGCTCGCTATTTGGCGTAAACAGACGTCTCTCCCAGGTGACCCGGGCTGCCGAGAGAAAGGGCGTTTTGAATGAGATGGGGATTTGTCGCCAACTGGCACGAATTAGACCCTGCACTCTCTCCCCCATGTGACGCCCATCACCAGCTTCTGTGACAAATTAATTTGGTCACAGACAAGCACTCCTCCATCAGCTTAGATTGGTGGCGTTAACTTCTCCTTGTGTTTTGTGGAGGAGAGAGGGTCAGTCGGCCTTCTCTCGCTGGTCCTCTTCTCCTTCGGGGGACCATCGAACCTGAGGTCACCCCCCTCGAAACGCCTGATGGTCCCCGCTTTTCTCCTTTAGATGATGCGTGGGCACGGCAAGGTCAATAAGTGAAATGGCGACATTACTTCAACTGCCTATGGCCCACGGTTGGCCGAGCCCCGTGGACCGTTCGATTGAGGTCCCGCGCTTCCGTTTCGATACCTTACCGGCTCCAGGTTGAATCGCTATTGACGGTGCGTTCGCTGGATGGGAAACTACGCTAACCGGCTTCCGGTTTAGTTCTGACCGCTCGCCTGCCCGATCGCGCCCAGCAGTGCGGCCTCCCAGAATCGGAGCGCGACAAGTATGACTGCCAACTCCACCCCCGATCCCGAATCCTTCCAGAAGCTTTTGTCCAATGCATTTCTCGTGCAAGAGAGTGGGATGGATCCTGACTGGCTCTCTGCCATAGTCGAACTCGGACGGTCGATTGCGACGGGCAGGCTCGACGAGGACGGGGCCATGAATCTGATTGCCGTGCGTGCTCGAAGAGTCGCCAACGCCACCGGAATCGCTATCGGTTTGTTGAAAGGAGATCAGCTGATTTACCGGGCCGGGAGCGGAAGTGGTTCTACTTACGTAGGGCGACACGTGGTAGCCACACTTTGTGTGTCCTCGCACAACGTGCCGAGCGGCGAGATTCTGCGTGTCGAGAATACGCAGATCGATTCGCGGATTGAAGCGGCCATTTGTCGGCAGTTAGGAGCGCAGTCCCTATTAATCTTGCCGATTTATCACGACCGCGCCCTGGTGGGCGTGTTGGACGTGCTCTTTAATGAACCGCACGCCTTCGGGCGTCGAGAGGTGCTCAGTTATCGATTGATGGCAGGCTTGGTCGACGAGGCGATGTCCTATGCGGGGCGACCCGAACAGACAAAAGTTTTGGCAGCGAATCTGTCGTCCATGGGGGAGAACGTTGGACAGACTAGACCTCAATTAAACATGTCTCTCATCGACGGTGGTGCTGTGTCGAGTGCGGCAAACAACCCTGCGATAGGCCCGGCTTCCGGAGACTTCATTGCAAAGGCCGGGAGCTTACCGCTGCCCCGGCAATCGGTCTGGGCAGTGTTAAAGCGAGCGAAGCGGGTACCGTTGTACAAAGGCCGATGGGAAGCGGCCATCGCCGTCGCTGTAGTTCTGGTAATGGCGTGCTGGATTTCCTACAGACATCGCCATCCGGTGTCGCCCTTCGGGGCTTCAGTGCCACAGAGATCAAATGCCGTCGAGCGGCAGATGCCCTCCTTACCCATGGAACGATTTTTAGCGAACAGCACCTCCCTGCCGCAGACTGCGCACAGCCTAGAGGACGGGCGATGGGTGCAGGTCGGGGCCAACGAACTCGATTACGTGACATCAGATGTGACGGTGCGCCACTTCACGCGAAAACACGCACCGCAGCGAGTGGTGGGCGGGGACAACCAAGTGAGCTATATCTCAGACGACGTAACGGTGCGTTATTTCATGCCACAACACCCGGTTGCTCGGCCGCCGAGTCCGGCTGAAAGCGCGGCGCAGCGAGTGCCCCGCTAAGCTCTTGATTGAGATACCCACTTCTGATCCGCAACAACAGCATGGGCCCACTCCACTCTTGTCTCTGCCTGCATGAGCCTCCCTCGTAGGACTCATGATAGTTGATGTAACCAGGCGTTCTCGCAAGCTTGCGCCATTTGTTCGACGATGGGCCAAGGTCAATGAGTGAAATCGAGATGTTTCGCTAACCATAAACGACATTCCTCGGACCCTGGTTCTCAAAACTGGTCAAAAGTGAACAGTCATTCGAATAGCTAATGCGGTATCGTCTCCACAGTTTGACCCCTTCAGGCGGTCATGGGTTAGTGGCGGGAACTCCCGCCATTCCGACCCTCACGACCGCTTGACTTTACCGTGCTCAGATTCTCACGTTTCAGGCCGGCCCCCCAAAGGTTCGGCCTTTTTTCACGAGACTCCAGGGAAGATTCCGCTGCCTGACTCACCCTAGGCGTTAGTCACGCACAACCCAAGGGCAATGAGCGAGATTTCTCGCGGATGCTTAGTCACGCACGAATGTAGTCCGACAGGTCTAAGCCAGTCTTGATTTTTTTTGGGATGACTTGGGAATTTGCTCCCCTTTTAGTACAGTGGCCGTGACTGTCGCCCTCGACCGCAATCTCCACCCGGGCACGAGGCTGCCGACGAACTTCCCCCATTCTCATCGATCAGTCTATTTTCGATGCGGGTCTATGTCGAGGAAGGTCAATGATGACCACGGGATGCTGCTGAGGCGTAGTTCCTTGCCAATTAGCTTTAATTCAACACACTGGACATCGCCGTCAATGCTGTACACAACAAATGTGCCCTTCTGGCCGAGGGCTGCTACGCGGTCACCAATCGTTGGTATGCGGTTCTTAGCCAAGGTAGACAGTTTCCCACAGATTCGCTGAACCGCGCCAGTCTTATGGATTTCAAACTGCGCCGCTACCCGGAATGGCTAACGAAACAGGTAATACCACTCGGAACCCCTCTAAAGGTCAATGAGTGCCTGGCGACATTTCGTCAACAATGGGGGTAGTGGGCAACTTTGAATTTTGGTCACGCTTTTTCTTGCAGGGCGCGAATTTGCTGACGAATCTTATCTATTCGCTTTTTGATCTCAATTGCCAGATGACCTAAACCCGGCCTTGTTTCCAATTCTGGTAGGAGCTTTTCTAGAAAGGCCAACTCGTCTTCCAATATTGGCAGGCGACTCATAAGGTCGGAGTTTTGTACCAGCCGCCCCTAGCCTTGTCAATTGTTGAAAACGGCGTTAGCACTCAAAACTCTTTTTCCGGGGCCAATGAGCGTTATCGGGATGTTACGACAGCTAAGGACGTAGGGAAGAGTTACGCGACCACGGCCCATTGCTTGTCGGTCAAGTCAAACTTCGTCCGGTGCGACGGTACCGCATAACGGGTTCAAGAGATGACTTTCTAGCAAGCCCGATGACTACCTTCTCAGCTCATACCGCATCGCCACCGCCCCTGAGCCGAACTCCACCCGACTGACGAGCCTCAAGTCGATAGGCTTCGATAGCCCCGAGAACAACGTCGGCCCGTGACCCGCTAGCCTGGGATGTACCACGAACTCGTACTCATCAATCAACCCCAGTTCCGCCAGCGCCAGCGGGAGCTTCACGCCTCCCGTGAACAGCCCCTTACCCGGCTGCTGCTTGAGCTGTTGAACGGCCTTCTCCAAATCTCCCCGCACCAGCTCCGCGTTCCAATCAACCCGGTCCAGGGTGCTCGACACGACGTACTTCTTGGTCGCGTCGATCGTCCGGACGAAGGGTTCCATCCACTCAGGCCTCGTTCCCGGCGGCGCCGGCGGCCGCCATGCTTCCTCCATCATCTTGTAAATCACCCGCCCAAAGAGGAGGGCATCGGCCCGGCTGAAGTTCTCGACCGCGTTGCGAAACAAGTCTTCGTCCGGGGTAATTCCTAGATGATCGCAGCAGCCGTCCAATGTAACGTTGATGGAATACCGAAGAGGTCGCATTACGTGAGAATACCGCCGATTCGCTTACTAGCAAACGTGCGCACCGAGGAGCTATTCTCCAAAAAGCTAGCGCCACACTGCGTCGTCCTTGCCGGAAAGGACGCGGTCCAGATATGTTGCGGTGCTGATCAGGGCAAGGTGCGTGAGTGCCTGTGGGAAGTTGCCGAGATGTTCCCCGCTGGGACCAATTTGTTCCGAGTAGAGCCCAAGATGGTTCGCGTATCCCAAAAGTTTCTCAAATAACAATTGAGCCTTTTCCACCTCCCCCGCGCGCGCCAGGCATTCGATGTACCAGAATGAGCATGCAGTGAAGCTTCCCTCTCCGCCTGGAAGCCCGTCCACATGGGTGCGTTCCGCTTCGTAGCGGCGGACAAGGGTATCTTCGACTAGTCGTGCTTCAATCGCTTTCATTGTGGAGCGCCACATCGGATCGACCGGGCTGATGAACCGCATGAGTGGCATCAGCAGGACCGACGCATCCAGGTCCTTCGTCCCCTTGGACTGCACAAACGATTGCAAATCGTCATCCCAGAAGTTCGTAAAGATGTCCTGTCGTATGGCGTCGCGGATACGCAGCCAGGCACCGAGAGGCCCCGAAAGCGAGCGTTTTTGGGCAAGCCGCAATGCTCGGTCGAAAGCCACCCAGCACATCAGACGGGAGTGCAGGAATTCCCGCCCCCCTCCACGAACTTCCCATATGCCTTCATCGGGCCGTTGCCAATTCTTGCCTAGCCATTCCAACACGCGCTGAACTCCAAGCCATCCCGCATACGAAATTGGGTCTCCGTATTTGTTTGCCAGATAGATGGAATCCATCATTTCGCCGTAAATATCCAACTGCAACTGCTGATAGGCAGCGTTTCCGATCCGCACGGGCTTAGAGTGTTTATACCCCTGCAGATGATCCAGCGTCAGCTCATCGAGCTTCTGCCGGCCATCAATCCCGTACATCACCTGTAGCGGCCCACGCTCCGCATCGTCACTCAGGCGTCCCTTCAGCCAGCCGATGAACGCCTGAGTTTCTTCGATAAAACCCAGTCGGATCAGTGCGTAGAGCGTAAATGTCGCATCCCGCAACCACGTGAAGCGATAATCCCAATTGCGCGGTCCGCCAATTTGTTCTGGCAAGGAAAATGTCGGCGCCGCAATCAGCGATCCATGCTCCTGGCTGATCAGCAGCTTCAACATTAGGGCGGATCGGTTGACCATCTCACGCCACTTGCCCTTGTATTTGGATTTAGCGATCCATCCCCTCCAGAAACGTGCTGTCTCGTGGAAGCGCTGTTCTACGAATTCCATCTCGGGCTGCTCTCCCGGTGCGCGAACTCCACCAAACACAAACGTCGCCCGCTCGCCGGGTCCGAGCCTGAACCTGGCGGTTACATCCCCGGATTGTTGTTCCAGGGCAACGCTCGAGTACAGTGCCAGCGGCGGACAGGCATCGCTCGCCGGCGAAAAAATCGCGTACTGATCTTCGATGCTCAAAGTGTGCCCACACATCGCGTAATTAAATCGCGGCTTGCAGCACATCTTGAAATCGACTTCGCCTCTTATAACGGTCACAGTGCGAACAATCTCATTCGGTTGCTCCCCGTCTGTGCTGATTGGCATGTAGTCAGTCAGCTCGGCCACGCCCTCCTCCGCAAGAAATCGCGTGAGCAGAATGTTCGTGTCCGGCAAATACATTTGCCTTACCCGCTTTTCCCGGAGTTGCGGCTGAATCTGAAAACAGCCGCCTATGTCATCATCGAGTAGCGCTGCAAACACGGTAGGAGAGTCGAAATTGGGGTAGCAGAGAAAGTCAATTGAACCGTTTACGCCGACGAGCGCAATGGAGCGCATATTGCCAATCACCCCGTAGTTCTCAATCGGTTCAAAGCTCATTTTGTGGGGTCCGTTTCGAACGTCAATTCTAGCTGATCCAAGCGAGGCTACTCGCTGGTCATGCCCTGACGAGTGCGAATTTCAATTCACGGTTTTGCCGGCTCAATCGTGATGCGTCTTCGCGCATCTTCGAGCAAGGCATCGGCAAGGCCCGGCCACCGGTCATGATTTTTGCCACCCTCGCTCAATTCGGCCGCGGTCAATCCGGTTGGCGCGAGATCGTCTCCATAGATAATCATCAACTCCTTGCGCTCTTCTTTATCCAAAAGGTGCACGAGTCGCACATACTTCATTGCTTCGGGCATCCGATAACCTTTGGCGCGCAGGAGGGCCTCGATGTGCTCACGGTCGGAGCCTGATTCCGTAGTCGCGTCCTTTGTTCGAACCCAGGTGTCCACATAAAAATCCATACCGCCAATGGTCGTGTGCTTCGGAGAGTCGTAGGTGTGATGCAAATCAGGACGGCTGGGCAAATAACCTTCAAATTGCACCCAATACAGCCGCTGCACGTTCTTGTGCGCATCGGCTTCGACGAACGCATGAAGTTCACAATCCGCGATACTGTAGAGAACCCAGCGATCTGCTCCAACATACTGAGCAGCCTTCGGCAATTCGATTCGTACCGCCGGATCGCGCTCGGAAGTGACCACGTTGCCGACCACTTTGCGTTCGGGGGGCGCACTCTGCGCCATGAGCATGGCAGCACCGAGAAAAACCAATATGGGCACAACAATAGTTCGACGCAAGGCTTACCTCCTCGCAGCAATCATTTTACGAAAGGTGAGGAGCTTGCGGTGAGTTGTTGCAATTAGGATGTTATGTCAATTAAGAGCACCCTTGATTTGGCCTGCCCACTAAAGCCTGTCGCATTTGACAGTTCCCAGACAACCAGCCAGCACACAAACTTGGTCCAGGTGGCGAACACGCATGCTGGAAGCGGCACGTGACGCCAGTATTGGAATGTATGGAAATTAGAAAAATCCCTAGATGGGGAAACTATGAAACCTTGGAATGATGCTTTGAGCTGTGTATTTCTATCCGGAACGATGGTGTGCGCGATTGCCTTGCAATCAGGAAATGCCAACGCCCAGCAGGCATCCCCAAGTACGGACGTCACGGCGGTCGACATCCTGCTTGAGCCCGACGCAACTATGCTGAAGCATGCCGAAGCAAACAATGCCCGCCTGCTCGCGATTTTCCCAAAGGGTTTCGCCCTCGATGCGACCCATCGACCGCATATCACGCTGATTCAGCGCTTCGTTCGCACAGCAGACCTCGACGAGGTCTACGCCGCTGCTGGCAAAGTTCTTGCTGACGCCCATGTGAAGGCGATGAAGCTTGAGGCGTTCAAGTACTACTACGCACCAGGAGGCGCAATTGGCGTCGCGGGTATTTGTGCGAAGCCGACGCCCGAAATCCTCAAGCTGCAAGCGGATATCATTGCCGCCGTGAAGCCGTTTACGGTGGAGACTGGCCCCATCGGGGCGTTCACCGCCCCGCACGACGATCCCGCTTATGACACGGCACTCATCCAATACGTTTCGACGTTTGTGCCGGAGATGTCCGGTGGAAACTTCAATCCCCATGTCAGCACCGGGGTCGCCCTCCGCGAATATCTCGACAAAATGCTGGCCGAACCGTTTGAGTCGTTTACCTTCTCACCAGCGGGAGCGGCCGTCTATCAAATTGGACCTTACGGCACTGCCGCGAAAAAACTCAAAGAATGGAATTAAAGCCTCAGAGCAGCTATCAACGCGAACCAGACGGCGCGGGCCGCTCTGGCCTATCCGCATCGCTCAGTTGTTGAAAACAGTAGCACCAAAAACCCGGCTCGCCGTCAATTGGTGATACAACAGCGCCGGCGATAAAATTTCGCCGTGAGAAGGCGTGCGACCAGAAATGGGCGTGCGCGCCGGGATGAGGTGGCGACAACATCGCTTGTGCGGCGGTAAGGCCGGCCAGCGAAGTTCGCGATGACGGGTGGCTGAGCTGCATGTGGCTTCTCCTTTATGGGCGGCGTCCTTCAATAGGAGATGAAGGACTTCCTTTGCCCATCTTTCGTCGAAACATTTTCGGAGCTTGCGGCGTACCCGTGGGAATTTGGGCCCGGTTGCCTCGGGGCGAGCGCGACGTACCAGGTAAAGTTTGGCGTCGCTCTGGAGGCGATCGAAATCCTGTTCCCATCTTGATCGATTGTCAAGCCCGTATCGCGGGAGCAGGGTGGTGGATTCCAAATCTTACATCCCCAGGCAGATTTGGCTCCTTGGGCACGAAGAGACCAACCTCGAGGTCAATGCGTGAATCATGATGTTTCAACAGTGACGGTTTTGGGACATCGCAAGGTTACTTTTGTCTTAACGTCGACGGGGAAGTAACTTGCGCAAGCGGCTACCGTCGGCAAGAATTTAGGCATGCCGGGAGTAACGAGGCACATATGCCTGAAGTGACGATCAAGACGGGAATAGCGGGTCCAGACGGCCGTGAAGAAGAGCTGACCGAATACCTGTGTGACTGGCCGGGTTGCCCGAATGTCGCAGCACATGTACTGGGTTGCGCGAAGGAATTGGGTCTTTCCGTAGTAGTTTGCGACCAGCACGTTGCGACGAGTCGCAATTCAAGTCATTGATTGAGACCGTCCGCAGGCGCGGCGTTCCCGGCCTACGGACGGTGTCGTTGCTAAAGGCTAGCCCCCGCGCAGCCTACTGCCTGGCCATGGCCAGGTTCAGCCGTTCTTCCGGAGTGATGAAGTGATCGTGGGTGTCCTCGCCCAGATCGATCTGCACCCAGTTGACCTTCCCGCTAAATTCGCTGGTATTGCGGGTATAGTCTGAGCTGACCGGTGTAGCGGTATCGCGGCCGACGTCGGTCGTCTCGTCTGCAGAAAACGCCATCGGCTGGGTGCGTTCAACCCGGCCTTCACCGACCTTCTTGCCGTCGTAGTAAAGGCTAACCTTGCCGCCCTTGGCGAGGCCGCCGCCATCGTAGGCAAACTCCATTCTCACCTGGTGCTTGCCGGATGGAATAGGCTGGCTCGCCTCGGTGGTGAAAGTCTGGAGACCGAAGAAATTGTAGGCGAACTTCGCTTTTCCACCCTTGGCGTAAAGACTCATGCCACCGAACGCGCCGCCCTGGTGAATGATGACGCCTTCAGCTCCTTTCGCTGGCACCTCTACCTCAGCGGTGAGCGAAAACGACTTGTTCTTGGTGTTTAGCACGGTGTTCTCGGTCAGCCTTCCCATCCCGCTAAACAGCAGCTGCGAGTTGCCCTTGACGAGTAGTGGCCGCCCAGCCAAGTCGCTATTCAAACGTTCGGCTCTGCGGTCGTCGATCGGTAACACGTTGTACTTGGTTGCCTCGATCAACCACAGCCGCTGCAGTTCGTGCAGCTTCTCCGGCATCTCTTTCGCCAGATCGCGCGCCTGGGTCCAGTCCTTGCTGCCATCGTACAGTTCCCATACATCGTCGTCGAAGGCGGGCAGCTTCGCAGTCATCACCCACGGCGTCGAGTGCCGGGTCACTGCGCTCCATCCCTTATGGTAGATTCCCCGGTTGCAGAACATCTCAAAATACTGCAGGTCGTGCCGCTCTGCAGCTTTGGCGTCGTCAAAGGAGTAGGCCATGCTGACGCCTTCCATGGGCGCTTGCTGCACGCTGTTCACGATCGTCGGCTCGGGCAGGCCGGCAACTTCCAGCACGGTCGGGGCTACGTCGATCACGTGGCTGAACTGCGAACGAATCTCGCCCTTCGCCTTGATGCCCTTGGGCCAATGGACAATCGTCCCATTGCGCGTCCCGCCCCAGTGCGATGCCACCTGCTTAGTCCATTGATAGGGTGTATCCATCGCGTGCGCCCAGCTCACGGCGTAGTGGTTGTATGACTCCGGCCCGCCCATCTTCCCGATCCGTTCTGCCATGAACTCTGGGGTCTCGATGCTAGCCATCCCGTTGAGCACAATCATCTCGTTAAACGTGCCATTCGGAGTACCTTCGGCCGAGGCGCCGTTGTCGCCGATCATCACGTAGATCAGGGTGTCGTCAAGAATCTGGAGGTCCTTGAGCGTGTCGATCAGCCGCCCCACATGATGATCGGTATGCTCCAGGAACCCCGCATACACCTCCATCTGGCGTGCCAGCACCGGCCTCATTTTCGGGTCGACTTCATCCCAGGCTTGAATCTCCTCGGGTCGCTTGGTCAACTCGGCATTTTGTGGAACCACGCCCAGCTTCTTCTGCCGCGCCAAACTCTCCTCGCGCAGTTTGTCCCACCCCTGGTCGAACTTGCCCTTGTATTTGTCCGCCCACTCTTTCGGAACCTGGAGCGGCGCATGGCAAGCGCCGGGTGCGAAATAGACGAAGAACGGCTTGTCGGCCATCAGCGCTTTCTGCTGCCGCACCCAAGCGATAGCCCTGTCTGTAACGTCTTCGGTGAAGTGGTATCCTTCCTCAGCCGTCTTCGGCGGTTCCACCGGTGTGGTGCCTTCGTAAATCGAGGGGTCATACTGATTAGTCTCGCCGCCGAGGAATCCATAGAAATACTCGAATCCTCCCCCGCCTGTCGGCCACTGGTCGAAAGGACCCATCGGGCTGGTCTGCCATACCGGCACTTCGTGGCACTTCCCGAACTGGGCTGTCGAGTAACCGTTCAGCTTGAGGGTCATTGCTAGCGCCGCCTTGTTCTTAGGCAATATTGAACAGTAGCCGGGTGCGGAGGTGGCGATTTCGGTAATGCCGCCCATCCCAACTGAGTGATGGTTGCGACCCGTAAGCAGCGCTTGCCGCGTTGGCGAGCAAAGAGCTGTAGTGTGGAAACGGTCGTATTTCAGTCCGCCGGAGGCAAGCTTCTCAAAGTTGGGTGTCGCACACGGCCCGCCGAAAGCGCTGGACGCCCCGAAGCCCACGTCGTCGAGCAGGACGATCAGTACGTTGGGTGCGCCGTGCGGCGGTCGCAGCGGTTCGATCGGCGGAAACTTTGTATTTGGGTCTTTGGCGTCATAGGTTGTGAGGCCGACGTGCGGGTGGGACGAAATGGGGAGTATCGCACGAGAATGCAAATCGGTTCTCTTGGAGTCTGACATTGCGGTTTGATCCTCCTCAAAGTTCTTGACTGTTCAAATTTGGTTTCGCGAGTAGTGGAAGTGCGATGGTTCATTGCGCGGCGATACTAGGCACGGGTCCCTAGAACATGGACGGAGAACCGGTACCAACAATTCTCTTAGAGGCTGCAAGCATCGACAACTGGGAAAAGTGACAGGGGGACCTTTCGGTGAGATAAGCCGGATCGGGATCCTTGCTGTAACCACGCGATTTCACTCAAACCCCTGCCGAAGGTCAATGAGTGACATCGAGATGTTACGAGAACGACTGTATGATTCCCAGCGCCTATCAAAACTGCCAGTCCAACTCAGGCCAGAGTTCTGTTGCACTAGAGGGTGTCCTGTGACTCGGAGGGAAAAACGCCATGAGGCGGGTCCTTCACGTGAGCGGGCATAAGGAGACACTACAATGACAGAGCCGCAGTCGCCGCAGAAGAAAAAACCTAACATTGTCTTCATCCTGTTGGACAACATCGGCTGGGGAACTTTCGGGGTGTATGGTGGAACGATTCCCACGCCGCGCATCGACAAGTTTGCCAGCGAGGGCATCCGTTTCAACAACTACAACGTAGAGGCCCAGTGCACTCCTACGCGCTCGGCCATCCTTACCGGGCGGCATCCGGTTCGCTCGGGGACCTTCAAGGTCCCTTTTCCGGGAGAGGGTCTATCTGGGATGGCGCCCTGGGAATACACCATAGCCGAACTTCTTTCCGACGCCGGCTATGCCACCGCGCTGTATGGCAAGTGGCACCTGGGCGACCACCAAGGCCGGCTCCCGAACGATCAAGGCTTCGACGAGTGGTGGGGAATCCCGAACAGCAGCGACGAGGCCGCTTATTCCGCGTGGCCATTGTTCAAGGAGAGCGGCATGCCGGAGCCCATGATTTGGGAGGGAAAGAAGGGCGAGCCGTCGAAGCCGGTGATGCCTTTTGACCTTAAGGTACGGCCGCTCATGGACGGGGATTACATCATCCCCAAGACGGTCGACTACATCAAGCGGAACGCGGCGGCGAAGAAGCCCTTTTTCGTCTACGTTGGTTACACCGAGATGCACCCACCGGTGATCGGCCACCCGGATTTCGTCGGCAAGTCCACCCAGCGCGGCGGCCTGTACGCCGACATCGTCGCCGAGATCGACTACCGCGTCGGTCAGGTCCTGGACGCCGTCAAGAAAGCGGGCATCGATGACAACACCATCGTCATCCTCAGCAGCGACAACGCGAGCGGCGGAGCCATGCCACAACTCGGGGCCAGTATGAACGGGCCTTGGCGAGGCGATTTTCTGAACACGCCGTTCGAGGGAAGTATGCGGGTGCCTGCGATCATCCGTTGGCCGGGCAAAGTCCCTGCCGGTGTCGTCACCAACGAAATGCTTGCCGCGGTGGATTGGCTGCCCACACTAGCCGGAATAGTGGGTGCCTCGGAATTGGTGCCCAAGGATCGCCCGATCGACGGCGTCGACGCCTCGGCCTTCATCTTGGGCAAGAGTAGTACGACCGGCCGCGACAGCTACATGTTCTTCGGAATAGACGGCGAGCTTCTGTCGATTAAGTGGAAGATCTACAAGACGATCTTCCGCTACACGGAGACTCCCGCCCTCGAGAAACCCTACATCGCGCCACAGTTCCCTATGTTCTACGACCTGACCAGCGATCCTCACGAGGACAATAACCTGTTTAATTCGGACCTAACTTGTGGTTGGATACTGGCGCCGAATTTCAAGCTCATCGCAGAATATCAACAGAGCACTAGGAAATACCCCAACATAAAGGTCGGCGAGGATTTCAAGGGCTATAAGAAATCGACTTCGAAATCGGCATGATTGCAATCACAAGAATGCCGTACCGCTAGGGGAGAAGTCTGGATAGTTTTACGTAACCAGCGTTTGCACGTTTTGACTGCGGGTCGGTGAATGCTCTGGGGAATTTCGCCAAGTACAAAACGGCAATATTGCTAAGTGGCCGAGGACTCGATTGGAAATGCCGTTGGTCTGCCATTCGTTCGACCGGAAGCGGCGGGATCAAACCAGCTGTGGCTTCAGCCCAGCAACGCATCAACGATGGCTTCGACGTGAATCAGGGTCGTGTCGAGAAACTCGATGCCTGTGTCGGCGGAGTCGCGCAATAGCAGTGGGAGCTCTGTGCCCGCCAGGATTAACGCTTCCACACCGTCTTCGGCTTTCATCCGGTGCGCAATACGCAGAATTTCCGTCCTTGTTTCCGGCAGGAATTGATTCTTCAGTAGTTCACCGATGTACTTCCTGTGAATGAATTCCAGCTCTGACTCTTTCGGCAGGACGAGGGAGATTCCTGCCCGCTGGAACTCCTTCGGGTAGAAGCTCGCTCGCATGGTAAATCCGGTTCCAAACAGGCCCACTTTCTTCAGCCCAAGCGCCCTTGCACAATTAGACGTGGCGCGAACGATGCTGAGAAGGGGGATAGCTGACCGTTGCTGGACCTCGTCGAAAACGAGGTGCGGCGTATTCGCGGCAATGAAACCAAGATCTGCGCCTGCACGCACCAGAAGTTCCAGCCCGTCGGCAAGATAATCGGCAAGCTCGTCAAGCCGCCCTGCATCCAGCATGGTGATGCCCTGATCGACGTCGAGGCTGTTGATGACCAGATGCGGATATCCCCCATCGGGCCGCCGGGCGCGATAGCGTGCGATGATGGAGCGATAGTAGTCGATAGTGGACTCAGGCCCAAGCCCGCCGATCATCCCTATAGTTCGCATGTTACCGACAAGAGATGCATGCCGGGCAGTGTAGGATTCGTTCGGTGGTGGGCACCCACCAGTCACGGCGCTCTCCTTGCAGCGACAGGGAGGGAGAGAGTTTCTGATCTAGAGGCCCTACTGCGTGATCTCGTAGAAAGAGCCACATCCCAACACGCATTGCTCGGGACCGCCGCGCCATGTCATGCCAAAGATATGCAGACCCGACCCATCGCGGCGCAAGGCGACTCCCGATAGCGGTATGGTTCCGTCGTGCGGTGGTCCCTCAAAGCTGTGCAGAACTCGCTCGGTCCATTGCCCGCTGGCGAACTCCAATTTGAACACCGTGCCTCCGGCATAGAAATCCTTGCCGGCACCACCTGCAAACGTCGTCCCATAAAGATTGTGGCCGTCGAGTGCCAGGCAGCTCTGCGGACCAGCTCCGTCGGGCGGCCCATTGAAGCTATGAATCACGCTCTCGGTCCAAATGCCATTTGCGAGCACTAACTGGAAAACCGTCCCGCCCGCGAGCATCCCACCGGTTTCCGTCGTCCCATAAAGCGTGTCCGGACGCGCCCAAATCACACCGGCAAAGGGCTGGCTTCCATCGGTGCCACCGCTGAAGCTGTAAATCACCTTGAACTTCCAGTTTTGGTTGCGTTGCAACTCGAACACTGTGCCACACGCTGGAGGACAGTTCAGGCTGCTGTCGGACGCCGTGCCGTAGAGGTTATTACTGGCGCTGTCGAAGGTTACTCCAGCATAGGGACAAGATCCGTCTGTGCCACCCTGAAACGAGTAGAGAACACTCTCCGTCCAGCTACCATCGCTCTGAGGCTTTAGTTGGAACACGGTGCCGTATCCAATTGACCCGCCCTCGCAGGTGGTACCGTAAAGATTGCCACTGTTGTCGAAAACAACTCCACCCAGAGAAAGCTGCCCATCGGTATTTCCCAGCGCGAAGCCGTGAATGACTGTTCGCGTCCAGGTTCCGTCTGCGTTGGGGCTTAACTTGAACACAGTTCCGCCGCCTCCAGGCCCGGCCGTCTCCGTCGTTCCGTAAAGATTCCCCGCTTTGTCGAAAATTACGTTGCCATAAGGAAACGCGCCGTCCGCCCCGTCACAACCGAAGGTGGTGAGGACCGTTTCGACCCAGCTTCCGTCATTCTGGGGCGAATATTTGAATACGTTGCCGCACTCAAAGTAGCCATCTTGGGTCGTGCCGTACACGTTGCCGGCCGCATCGAGGGTGGGACTATCCGAAGGCAGATCGCCGTCCCCGGTAGCCGTGAAGAAGTGGATGATTTTATAGCTCTGGGCCTGCGCTCCGCTCGCAAGGAGAAAGATTGCTGTGAGGACCAGAACAAGGAAACCATATCGGCGAGCCGAAGTGGACATAAGCGCTCTCCTCTGATGCTTGGTTGTTCGGGGCCGGAGCGGGGAAGGATCGCAAGTCTGTTCCCCATTCAAGGGTTTGTCAATGGGTCTTTTACCCCCAGAGGGTCAAAACCCAATCCGCATGCGATCAACAGGAGTCCTCCCACCGGCAGTTACAGCGCGTTCGAGACCTGCGACTTGCTCACCTTCGAGCAATTGCTCTTCCCTCGCAAGCCGTGAAACAGGCCCATGAATCCGAGAGGAATCGCAGGAGTGGTAACCATCTCATTCGTAATACCTACGGCTCTGGTATCACAATGAATAAGTGCAGGCGGCACCGTGGCGCTCCTGTCCCTGCCAAGGTCAGTGAGTCCTACAGATGTTACGTCAACTAATGAGGACTAACCGCTTCGCTGCATTTGCTCGACGCCATACGCTGGCTATTTGTGTGCGGATTCCTTAAACGGTGGGATCTTGAAATCTGGCTGATCGGAGGAACGGAGTCCGGTATAATTTTGCCGCCGAATACGAAAGGAGAGCTTTCCATGGCGTATTTGAATCAACTCTCGTGCGTGGTGGTGCTACTGCTTGTCGGATGTTCCGCCGAACTGGCAAGGGCAGCCGAACCCCCGTCCGCCTTGTGCTCGCTCCTGCCCACTGCGACGGTAAGCAAGATATTAGGATACGCTTACGGTTCTCCGGCAGAGAGTGTTGCTCCGCGGCCGTTCCGGAATGCCAATGAAGGAACCGATTGTAAGTATGGATCTGGGTTGCGCCTCTTATTGTTCCGTGCATACGTCGATCCCTCGCCATCGGCATCGGCTGACCTCTTTGCGAAGCTGAAGAGTTACCTTGGAGACGGATCAACTAACGTGAGCGGCGTGGGAGACGAAGCTTATTTGGACAAGGATCGTGGACTGCATGTCCGCAAGGGCAAAGTCCGTTATTTTCTGGATGGGGCGGGAACACCCAAACAGAAAAACGAGCTGGCCGTTGCGATCGCAGGGCAACTCTGAGGCGCAGTCCTTAGTCCACGTGTGCCAGACGTCAGAAGAAATGCGCCCGATTGTTTCTGTGTGGCCGACGATTCGCCCTTAACTCGGAAGCGGTGTTCCCCTACCGCGGCACCGATCGCGCAAAATCGCGCCACCCTACGGCGCAATGCTGCCCGTCGGCACGAAGTCCGGCATACAGGATTTCCCTGAGCCCGGCCGCCCCGAGACCCACATTGCAGTCTGCGGATAAAGAAAGCGACAACGCCGTCAAGCCTTTCTAAGCATCTAACCTCCGCTCAAACACGGTGGAGGGAGCGACGCTTGTACCCACATTGGAAAGATATTTGTACAATTCTGCTGCTGTTAGTCACGGGCACTATGTTTCCCGACAGCGCCCGTTGCCAAACCCTTTCCTTCGAAGCTGCGCCGTCGACGCTGTCTCCGGCGCAAGACAGATTCGAGATTCCTGAGGTCGGAAGCTTCGACATTTCTACTCTCCCTCCGGGGACGTTTGAACGAGACGCCAAGGGAGAAGACTCGCCTGCGCAAGACGCAACGGGAACGTCGTCGCAGTCACAGTCCCAAGCGCTGCCGTCAGATCATCAAGGACTGGTGGCGCGCTCGGTGAAGAGAACATGGGAAGACCAGAAGGGGCTTTATCGTGCTCCCTTCAAGCGCTCCAACCTTAAATGGGACGCGCTGGTGCTGGGCGGAACGGCGGCGCTCTTGGCCTCGGACCGGCACATCGAAAAACACATTGGCACCGCGCATTACACGTTTTATCAAACCACTTCCGACGTAACCATCGCCGCACTGGGAGCGTCGCTGGGTGGAGTGTGGATATGGGGTATCAAGGGCGATCATCCCCATGCCAAGGAGACCGGAGCGCTGGAACTGGAAACCTTGGTGAACACATTCTTCATTTACACACCCATGCAGTTAGTGGCGGCGCGGCAACGCCCGGGTGAAGGAAACGGCAATGGAGATTTCTGGCAGCACCACAACATCAACACTTCATTTCCCGGTGGACACGCGATGTTCACCTTCGCGATGGCGACGGTCGTGTCGCATGAATATCCGCAAAAGTGGGTGCAGGCGCTGGCCTACTCGGCAGCCACCGTCGTCACCGTCACCCGGTTCATGGCCCGCGATCACTGGTCGTCGGACATGTTCGCAGGAGCCGCGCTGGGAATCGGAATCGGGACTAACATCTTTCATTCGCACTGCAATCCCGATTTAAGCGATTCGTGCAAACACCACACCCGCTGGATCCTCTGATGAAGAGGGTCCTGTGGGACTGAGGCGCGCGAGGGTGCCTTCCGTGCATGGGGCCTCTTGCTCTTTCGTGCTATTCCCAAAACCGCGGAAATGTTCAACAATGATGATCGGGCTATCAACAATTCGTCGAATCGTAGAAGCCCGTCACATCTGCAAGGCCCTCCCACAAAAAAACTCCTTGGTCGGGGTGAACGGTGAATATTCTCTCAGCCGCACATCAGTTGGCGTGGACGCAGCACCCTGCTGCCTGGCTGTGCGAGTCATGCGCAATTCTATGGTTGGTGCTCCGTGCGATACGCTCCCGATGGGCTCGAGCCGGCACCATCTTCATGGTGGCCGGACTACTGTCGAACGCGGTTGTCACCGATGCTAACGCGGGAGTCATGCCGGTTGTGGGGATGCCCTCCGGCGTGCAACCCGTCAGCTCGATGTGGGAGGCGGCGAAACCGACAACGCGGCTGCCCTTCCTTGCCGATCAGGCTAGCCTTGGGCTGTTCAGTGTTGGAGATCTGATGCTGCTATTCGGCGGTATCGTCATCGTCGGAGCCTGCCTGCGTCGAACCTTGAGCTTGTTTGCGGTTCGAGCCCTTGCCCGAACTTGCCTGGTCCGAATGCGGGCGGCGTATGAAGACGGCCAATCCCCTCCCTGCAAAACGTCGAGCTTGCTTTTTGGCAAAAAAGGTCCATGATGCTCACATTCAACCTCAGTGTCCTCTCAAGAGGTCGGAAGGAGTGTCGCCGATGTCTCTCCCCCGCGTGTGTTTCGCGTCTGTCGTCTCACGATCCAATCGCATGTACGCAGCAACCAAGAGGTGTTTCACCGATCTATGCCAACCCCTGTCCGACGAACGAGGCCAGGACATAGCCGAATACGCTGTAATGCTGGCCGTCATTTTGGTGATCGTCGTCGGAACCATACGGCTTATTGGCACCAACGCCAATAATGTCTTTTCATCAGCGGCAAGTTCAATCCAGTAACGAGGGGCCCACTCATTTCGCGCCCTTTGCCAATGAGTGGGCTCGATGCTCAAGCGCTCTCTTGTCCAACACGCGGCGCGGATGAACACGCCACCCGCCCCAGAAGCAAACAAGCTTCGCACCCTGTATTCCCGAGCGAAGTGAGGCGAAGCCGCACGCAGTCGAAGGACCTTGCGCTTGCCCGACGCGCCGGATGGACACTCACGACTTTTTAAGAACTTGTCATTCCGAACAACGGGAGGAATCTGCATTTTCCCGGACAGCCAACGAGCCCGTTGGTCTGCCTCGTTTGGGCGAAACAGTGCGCAAGTGCACTACCAGAACAAACCCTGGGGTATAATCCCTGCCGTTCCGGGCCTAGACCACCGCGTGGAATCTTTCTTGGAGGTCGAGCTGCAATGAGAATTGTCCATCGGAATGCCATGGCCGGTATTTTCGCTCTCCTCTTTTTATCAGGTGCCGTGTGCGTTGCGCGCGCGCAGGAAGACACGAAATTGCGCAAGCGGTTTTCCAACCAGGATGTCATCGAGATGGCGAAGGCGGGCCTGTCCGACGATGTGATCATCACCAAGATTCGACAGGCTTACGACGCTGGTCCCGATGCGGTCAGCTTCGACACCAGCGTCGATGGGTTGAAGGCGCTGAAAGGCGCAAACGTTCCCGACTCGGTCATCAAAGTCATGATCAACCCCACTCCTCCGCCAACGACAGTAGTGGCGGGTACGAGTCCGATATCGGTCGATCCGAGTCTTCCTCCTCCCGAAGTGGGCGTGTACTGGCGTGACGAACGCAAGTTTATTCTGATTCAGGGCCAGGCGGTGACAAACACTAAGACCGGCGGTAAGGCTGGCAGTTTTTTTACCGACGGGCTAAGGAATCAGCACTGGGACGCGACCATCGAAGGGAACACATCGAAAAATGTTGTGCGCGACCGCCAGCCGATTTTTTACCTCTATGTTCCCGACGGAGACGACTCGTCCGACTACGTGTTGGTCAAGCTAAACAAGAAAGGCGATCACAGGGAATTCCAGATCGGATCTTTCGGAGGCATCAGGGGCGGCAAGTCCGGGGTGCAGAAGGACAAGGAAGTCGCGTTCAGCGCCGAACACGTCGGCATCAGGGTCTACAAGATAAAGTTGGATGAAGGCTTGAAGCCAGGAGAATACGCGTTCTTCATGGGCACCGGCCAGAGCAACACGATGGCCGGCGCCCACGGAGGAAATCGATCTGGAGGATCGGCTTCCGGCAGGGTTTGGGATTTCTCGATTCCCGAGTGAAGTGAGTGATGACCGCCTTTCGGCGGCAGAGCCAATCTGCCGGCGCCGATCATCTTCTGAGTGCGCTTTACGTGATAGTCAATGCCAGCGCGGCGCTGGTGCCGCCGCTTGAACAACCGAGGTCTCCGGTATTCCCGCTCGGTGTATTCACGGTCACGTCGAATGTTCCGGGCTTAGAGATCAAACCCGTTGTGATTGTGACCTTCAACTGATTGCTGTTCACAACCGTGGTAGCCAAGGTAGTCCCGTTGATGACAACCACCGAGGACGAAACAAAATGGCTGCCATTCACGGTGAGAACTGCACCCTGCATCACCTGAGCAAAACCCATGCTGCTAGGCGAAAGAGAGCCGATCAGAGGTGCCGGCCTCGCACTAGCACAAAGGGGATTCAGTGCGTTGCTGCATCCTGGAAGGCATGACAAAGCCAGCGCCACTGCGAGTAACAGAACGGACTTGCGGAAAGGCATAGACACATCCTTTGGAAGGGGCTCCCGTCCTGATAGTTGAGTTGCTCCTGCGTGCCAGCACTCTACATCTCCGCCGGGGCAACACCGCTGTAGCACCTGCTCCTCCAAAAGAAGGCGGGCTGCGCTCTCACAGGTCATTCATTTCAGAGAGGATACGTCGATGCTTCGAGCCCTGGGCGATAAGGCTCTGGTTGAACTCAACCACAACGGTGGTTTTCAGCCACCGGCGGCGACCGATCCAATCGAATCTACCCGACCTTACCGGAGGCCGATAGGCCGAAGGATCTGCCGTGCAGCTCCCCACTCTGTCATCCGAGCGAAGTGAGGCGAAGGCGAACGCAGTCGAAGGACCTTGCGCCTGCCTGCAGCACCACCGGCTTGAAAGGGAATTTCCGCGGTGACGCGTGGAGCTAGATGCTACCTGCACTCCTGAGTAGGCTTTTCTAAGCTTTTGTGTACGCCGTTCATCGGCACAGAACGCGGATAAATGGTCCACCCGCCTTTGGCTTACCGCGGGATCGAAAGATCGTCTAAGAGCACATGTCCAATTCATCTTTGTTTGGTGCCGTGTGGTCGGATGCGATATTTCCTCTTGTCTCGCGTCTCCTGATAAGCGCCATCTTTGTGCAAGGGGCCCTTGGCAAGATTTTGGGATGGAGCGGACAGGCCGCCTACATGCAATCCCATCAATTGCCAGCGCGGTTGATACCCGCAATGCTCGCAATGGCGCTCGTGATCGAGGTCGGAGGAGTGCTGTGCCTGCTTGTTGGCTGGAAAGCACGCGCTGCGGCCTTCGTAATGTTCCTCTATTTGGGGATAGTGAGCGCGCTGTTACACAACTTCTGGGCTCTGCCTGGCGCGAGCGCTGGTGGCATGCAGACTCAGTTCCTCAAAAATGTCGGCATCATGGGCGGATTGCTGATGATCGCTGCCTATGGTCCAGGCAAGTGGTCTTTGGATCGCCGGCGGTAAAGCAGGTCGTGCAAATGCTGACACAGAATTCACCCATTGCCCCACCAACCCGGAGCGAAGGGTCTTGGGTGCTATCGCGATTCTTCGCCACCTGCCAAACAACTCACAGGGAGTTCACTATCACCCCGCGAGAAGGATATCCACGACTCTCTAAGATCTTGTCATTCCGACCAACGGGAGGAATCTGCATTTCCCTGGGACAGCAAACAAGCTCCGTAGGAGCGCCCGCAATAGCCCGGCGCTTCCAGCGCCGGAAGATAGAACCATGCGATCAAGTCCCGTAGGGCGACTGGAGTTCCCTGAGCAGCACACTCCCACAGAACGCGAATGAATGGACTAGCCGCCGGGGCCACCCGCCTGAGTCGGAACTAATCAGTAAGTGATCGCGATCCCCTCGGGAATTTCTCCCAACGGTTCGGGAATCGCGACTGGGGTGCTTGTTTCGCTTAGTTCGTTGCCTGTGGCGACAACATGCACGTAGCTGCTGCCGCTACCGGTCTCATCCAGCCCCAACACATACACGAATGTGTTCCCCGCAGAAACTTTGATGTTCGCCGGAGTGCCACCGGGTTTCAGCGCCAGGTGTTGCAGCACGACTGGCTTCAAGTATTTCGATTCCGTGAGGTCATACATAGTGACGCTATTCGAACCTGATTCCGCGGTGTAAAGGCGATAGCCTCCGCTACTCACGGCTAGCCACCCCACTCCTTGGCCAGGATTGTTGACGCTGCCGTGATAAGCGAGAGCCCCCAGCGTGTTGTATGTGTAAATTTCGATAACATGGATATCAGGAACCGCGACATAGATGGCTCGCTGGGCGGGGTGTATAGCGATCCCCATGAAGTGTGTGCCAGGTGCGGGCGAGACGGAATTGTTGAGGACGAACTTGCCTCCCGCGCCGATGCTGTAGGAATTTATTGTCCCACCGGTATTGGATTCGACGGTGAACAAGAATTTCCCGCTGGGGCTGGCGATTGCCTCGAATGGAATAGATTGTATCGGAAAACTAACCTTCGAGTTAGCTACAGGCGTAAGCACCCCGGATGAGCCAACCAGGAAACTAGTGAGATTCGGCACGCCCCCAACTTGGCTGGGATCTTGGGCTTGGTTTATGACGCTCAATTGAATACCAGCCAGACTGGTCTCATCAAGCGCGAGACTCACGGGGTCTTGACCTCCGGAGTTCACGTTCCCGATCAGCGACAGACTTCCATCTGATTGAATGCTGAAAGATGAGATCGTATTGGTGTGTCCATTGACGGCAAATAGCAACGTCCGCGCCGCATTGGTAACCAGTTCCTGGTCGGCCATAAAACCTGGCGCCTGCAAGGGGTTTGAGTTGAAAACACCCGTCCCGCCCGTTAGGAATGGGGAGCCAACAATCGGGGTCAAAAGCCCCATGCTACTTGTGGTCGAGTAGGCGTAGACGGAGTTCTGATCCGGCGTCTGTCCGATGTTACTGTCGATGTAAGCATTTTGCGCAAAAGCGGAAACGGCGGTAACAAGACTTAGCACCAGGCAAAGACCGACGGCTCGTTTTGTCATTCGGCTCCCTCGAAAATAGGTCGCTAAGGGACCACAAGTGAACGCCTAATCTTGATCCCCAGAGATGTGGCATGAGTCCAGTGTGCAATCAGTAGGCCACACCCGTCCCCAGATGTCATCCTGAGGCCAAGAGGCCGAAGGATCTGGCGCGCAGCGATGCGTGACGCGGTCGAAGGACCCCTACCTCGTTCGCTACCTCGGCGGACAGCCCAGATGCCGCCGGCACCCTTAAGAAAGCTTGCTGTAAGCCTCGTCGTACCCCACTCATCCGCACAGAACGCGGTGAATGGGCAACCCGCCTTGATTGGTTACTTATAACCCATCCGTCGTATCACACCGGTAGGTTTAACCACCCGAACACGCTCATCCGAGAGCGGGTAAAAAGGATGGATAACGTGCAGTTATTTATCCGCTGCGTCAATCTTCGAGCGTAGGCAAAGTCTTCAACACTTCACTGGCCCTTGGTCGCCTGACAACCGGATCGTCTTTGCGAATCTTTCCGTCGCGGAAAACGAGCACGCGTTTGGCAAATTGCGAGATATCGGGCTCGTGCGTAACCAGTACAACCGTGAGCCCTTTGTCGTTCAAGTTCTGAAAAATCTCCATGATCTCGACTGAGGTTCGGCTGTCGAGATTGCCGGTGGGTTCGTCTGCCAACAGGATCGAAGGACGGTTCACCAACGCTCGCGCGATGGCCACGCGCTGTTGCTGTCCCCCAGACATTTGTGAGGGAAAATGCTGTGCCCGTTCGGCGAGGCCAACCATTTTCAAAGCATCGGCGGCGCGTTTTCGTCGCTCTGTTTTATCGACCTTCGTGTAGAGCGTAGGCAACTCCGTATTTTCAAGCGCCGTTGTCCGAGCCAGCAGATTGAAGCCCTGGAAAACAAATCCAAGTTTTTCATTCCGGATCAGCGCCAGGGCCTTCTTGTCGTGTTTGGAAACATCGATGCCTTCGAGCACGTATCGCCCGGCGCTGAGGCGATCCAGACAACCGAGAATGTTCATAAAGGTGGATTTGCCACTGCCGCTCGCCCCCATGATCGCGACGAACTCGCCTGGCTGAACCTCTACTGTGACGCCGCGCAGTGCGTGTACCCTCGTCTCACCCAGTTCGTAGTACTTGTGCGCATCTTCGACGCGAATGACCGCGCCGTCCGCAGATGCCCGTGTGTTCCCGATTTGATTGGCAGCGGGTATCGTTTCCATGGCGGTCTCGACCTGCTGATCGTTAGTGCTGGATGCTGCCTAGCGCCTGGCTCTTCGGCGCGACCGATCGGATGATCACGTCGTCGCCCTCTTTCAAGTCCCCTTTAATCACAGCGCCTACTTCCGTGTAAGCATGGTCCGTGATTCCGAGCGTTACTTTAACCGGTTCGATGGTGTTATCTGGATGGAGCTTCCACACCACGGCGTTCTCAGCTCTCGGAGAACGAGGTAGATTTTGCTTGCCCGACGGCTCACTCTCCGCCGCAACGGAGTCTACTCCTTCAATCCCATAACGCTTATATGAAGCCAGAATCTCATCCGGAGCCATCGGAGGCTTATAGCGCAGCGCGGTATTGGGCAGTTTTAATACGTTCTGCACTATATCCACGGGTATGGTCACGTATGCCGTCATTCCCGGGAACAGCTTTAACTCGGGATTCGCAAACTCGATGATAGTGTCGTACGTGACCACGCTCTGCACCATCGTCGGATTCATGCGCACCTGGCTAACGGTCCCCTGAAATGTTTGCTTTGGTAGGGCGTCCACCTTAAATGTAACGGTCTTGCCAACCTTGATATTGTCCACATCCGATTCGTCGGTCTTCGCGTAGACCCACATCTTGGTAAGATCCTGCGCGATTGTGAAGATCGTCGGCGCTTGCAACGACGCCGCCACGGTCTGCCCAACATCCACGTTTCGCGCCACAACGGTACCGTCGATCGGAGAACGAATCACGGTGTAGTCAAGATTGGTCTGAGCGATCGAGACGGCCGCTTCTTTAAGACTGATCTGCGCCTCGGCTTGCGTGATATTCGCCTTTGCCGCATCCACAGATGCGTTGGCTGCATCGTAATTCGACTTGGCAAGATCCAGTTGCTGCTTGCTCATGACATCGTCTTTGGTCAAAGCGAGGGCACGATCGTAGTCGGCCTTGGTCTGCACCAAAGCGGCTTTCGCTTTTTCGAGATTCGCCTGGGCGGCGGTGAGGTTGGCCTGCGAATTTTTCAAATCAGCGGTTGCCTGCAGCAGAGCCCCTTTGAACAATGCCGGATCAATAAGGGCAACGATGTCGCCTTTGTGCACGCGGGAATTGAAATCGACAAACAGCTTCGCGATGCTACCTGAAACTTGCGATCCCACCTGGACTGTAATCACCGAATTGATCGTTCCCGTCACTTCGACAACGTCGTGGATGTCCCCTCGCTCCACCTTCGCGGTAAAATATTGCACCGGAGTCTCGCGGTTCAGGCTCAAGGCAACGAACAATCCCACCGCCGCCACAACGACCGCCGAGATGAGCCACTTGCGTTTGGTCATGGTGTGCGTCCCGCAAATCCAAAGCCTTTACTCGTACCGCAGTGCCTCAATCGGATCCAGCCGCGACGCTTTCCGGGCGGGGTAATAACCAAAAAACACTCCCACGGCGACGGAGAACAGGGCGGCCACCAGCACCGCCTCGATCGACAACTCGATGGGCCAACCCAGAGTCTGTCCAACGAGATAGGACCCGAAGACGCCAAAGAGTACGCCCGCAGCTCCGCCCACCAAGCTGAGCATGATCGATTCGCCGAGGAACTGAAGCTGGATCGCTGCTTCCGTCGCTCCTACCGCTACTCGAACGCCGATCTCCCGCGTGCGCTCAGTCACCGAGACCAGCATCACGTTCATGATCCCAATCCCTCCGACGATCAGCGAGACGGAGGCGATTGCGATCAGGAGGATGGTCAGCGTTCTGCTGGCATCGAGCTGCGCCTGGATAATGTCCTCAGGATTGCGGATATTGAAATCGTCCTCTTCTTCGGGGCGCAAATGGTGGCGATCGCGGAGTAAAGCGGTTGCTTCCTGCCCCGCCGCCTTGACCGAATCTTGTGAAACTGCCGAGCACAGAATGTCGTCCAGCCAGGTTATGCCCTTGATCTTTTTCTGGGCCGTCGTGTAGGGCAGGATGATCGTGTCGTCTTGGTCTTGCCCGGAAAGAGAAAGTCCCTTGGGATGAAGCGTAGCCACGACCTTGCAGGGAAGACCGTTGACGCGCATAACTTTTCCAATCGGACTTTCAACGCCAAACAACTGATCCCGCACGGTTCGTCCAATCACGCAGACGTCGGCCGCTCGATCCACATCGTCCTGCGAAAATACGGCTCCCTGATCGACGTACCAGCGTTTGATATCGAAGTACTCGGGCGAAACCCCGCGGTAAGAGGTGTGCCAGTTCTGATTGCCATACACTACCTGGACAGGATCATCCACGTGCGGCGAAACGCTTTTGATGAGTGGAATCTGGTTCTTAATCGCGATGGCGTCGGCCACGACCAGCGTACTTGTGTCATGCGTGCCAGTACGGACCCCATTGACCGCCCGGCCTCCGGCTTCAATCCAGACGAAGTTGTCGCCAAGGTTGTTCAGTTGTTTCTGGACTCTGGCTTGGCCCGCGTTGCCAATGGCTACCACGCAGATCACCGCCGCAATCCCGATGGTGATCCCCAATACCGTCAGGATGCTTCGCAATTTGTTTCGGAGCAACGCCACCAAGGCAGATCGAAAGAGAGCACCGTAGTTCATAGTCCACATCCCCCGACCCCAGCTCGCAAAACTTCGGGGCTAAGGCTTACTGCGTGCGCCATCTGATGTTAGTGCTCTGTGGGCTAACATCATCGAATATATTATTGCTGAGCTGAAGGCCAGCTGAATGTCGATTTGACTCAAGGAAATACGGGGACAGACGGGACGTTCCCCAATTCTTGGCGCCAGGTTGGCTATGCGGACGTAGTCCGTATCCGCTAGCCGTCCAGCGAAAAGCCCCACTTCTTGCAAAAGACGCGAGAAATGGGCACCCTGTTTATTCGGAAGCTTGAAGCCTGAAGCCTGAAGCCCGACGCCTAAAGCCCGAGGTCCGAAGCCTGGGCTGACGACTGACGAGGTCAATATTGGCCCTACAGCGTGGACTCTTCCTCTCGCCGCCAAATTGAAAGTCCCCCGGTCCCGAGAGCTAAGCAACCGAGACGCGTTGCTTCTGAGGACGGTGAAGTGTCACCACCCGAGACTGCGACCGGTCCCGTAGTCTTCCCAGTCGTGATGCCTTTATTCGCGACGGTCTCGTAAGCATACCCAGTCAGGACCAGCGTGACGGCACAGGATTGTGGATTTTGCTTTGAACTGAGCCGCGCCCAACCGTAGTGCGTCTGGCCCATGATCGAGAATTTCAATCCCAAATACCGGTTCGTAACGGTGGTCCACGGTCCGGTTTGAGTTACTGACTGGTTGCTACGATGGCAATTGAACATGAATTCGTTCCCACCTACAAACCCAGCTTGCGAATTAACGGGAACGCGCGGCAAAAGCGCTGCGGCAAAATGATAGTAAGCAACGAAGGAGTTTGAAGGCAGTAAGCCTATCCCCTTGACGTATCCATTGAAGAATCTCGAACGACTCGTGCCGCCGTTGTCGCTAAAGTTAGTGATCCTGAAGTCGGCAGTCCCATCATTGTTAAGGTCGATATTCTGGGTCGTATTGGGGAAAATAGTTTTGTGTGTGACTGTAAAAACTATTTTGCCCTCGGCCGATTGGGTCAGGCCCAAAAGGCTGATTCCAGCGGTACACGCTGCGACCGTGTATGCATTCAAGGAGCGGTCTAAGCTGCGCTTTAAGCGCGTTACTGGTCTTTGGGGATGGTTCGTCGTTTTTACGTTAAGCATGCTTAGTCACTCCTTATCCGACATCGTGACCGTTTCAGACGAGTTATTATGAACTGGACTCCGCGACCGGTCAAGACGAAGCATAACTGTCTGAGCGCAGGCAATTCAGAAGTTACGAGGAACGTAACTGTCGTTCAGACGGAAATGCGATGACAGACGGGGCGTTCCCTAATTCTTCCCACTATGTTGGCTATCCGGACGCAGTCCCTGACGGCTAACTGTTCAGCAAAAAGCCCCACTTCTCGCAAAAGACGCGAGAAATGGGGCACCCTGTTTATTCTGAAGCCTGAAGCCCGACGCTGGGACCCGAAGCCTGAGGTCCGAGGTCCGCTCCTAAGCCACTTTCCCTTGCGGCGTCAGATGATCCACGATCATCGGCAGATACTGCGCCAGCTTCGCGCTGGCATCCTGCGGCGAGATTCCCGCCTTGGCGGCGAACTGCTGCAGCATCGGACTATTTCCCAGCACCTGCTGGATCTGGTCCGCCGAGACGGGCATATTCTGTCCCGTGCCTACCCACGAGCTGACAATTTCACTCATTCCGTTCTGGTGAAACGCCTGTATCAAGCCGGAGACGCCGCCCGGATGGCTGTTCACCATCTGCAACAAGCTGGCGGCCATTGGATTCGAGCTGCCTCCCAGTACACTGCTCAGCGCTTTGTTCTCGAGATCGTCCATTAAACCCATAACTTCCTCCAGATTCACAAATCGAACGACGGACTGCGTTGCACCGGACGCCGCCCGACCGCGGCGTCCGGCCTGGAACCATTACATCTGCTTGGCGATGATCTTATCTTTGATCTTGTTGTAGGTGGCCTGGGGCAGAATCTTCTTCTTGACCAGGTCTGTCTTCTTGGCATACGGACGGCCATCGATGATCTTCTGCGAATACGCGGCGCCGATTCCCGGCAGCGCATCGAGTTGATCTTTGGTGGCCGTGTTGATGTCGAGCAGGTCGGCTGCGGGGGCCGCTGCCATGGTGGACTTGGAACTCTTGGATCCGCTTGCACTGTTCTGCGCCCAGCTCATTCCAGCCAGAAGCGTCATCGCCAGCAGCGCCAGCAGTGCCCGTGACATCCACTTATTACGAATCATGTGTTCTCCTTAGTCTTTCTCGGATGCTTTGTATCCGGCCTTTTTTGCGTCGTCTTCCGACATGAACTTGCCGCTCTTGGTCTTGCCATACCAGCGTCCACCTTTGTGGTAAACGCCGCTGTCGAGATTCACCCAAACCTGTCCTGACGATTTCGCCGAAGCAATCTGCGAATCGCTGGCCGCCGGAGTGGCTGCCGCCTTCGGAGCCTTCGCCGGAGCCGAGCTTGCCGGAGCCGTACTGGCCGCCGGCGTTGACGCCGGAGCCGCCATCGGTTTCGCGGTGCTTGCGGGAGCTGCGCTCGAAGGAGCGGACGCGCTCGCGGGAGCCGAACTGCTGGCCGGCGCGCTGGCCGGAGCGGCCATATCGGCCTTCTTGCTCTTCTTGCTTTTCGTCGTCGTAGTCGCGTCCGTCGTGGAGGCTGCAGGCGTACTGCTGGCAGCGGGTGCGGCGGAGGCAGCTGGCGCCGTGGTCGCGTCCGCGCCGGCCGACTTCTTCTTGCTCTTCTTGGTCGTCGTCGACGCCGAAGCGTCGGCAGCGGCCGGCGTCGAGCTGTCGGAACTCATGTCTGACTTCTTCTTGCTTTTCTTCGTCGTGGTAGTCGAAGCGTCCGCTGCAGCAGGCGTCGAACTGTCGGAACTCATATCCGACTTCTTGCTCTTCTTCGATTTCTTGGTGGTGGTCGTCGTATCGGACGCCGCTGTGCTCGAAGCAGCCGACTGGTCAGTCGCTGCCGCATCCTTTTTCGATTTCTTTTTCTTCTTGGTCGTTGTCGACTGATCGGTCGAGGTGGAAGAAGTGTCCTGGGGATGAGCCAGGGCAGGAACAACGGACAGTGCGAAGAACAGGCCCAACATCGTTGCCGCTGCGAGCAACCTGGTTTGCAATTTATTCATGTGATTGATCCCTCTCTGAAATGGAGTGGCCGAGAGAAGCGAGCGAAACAAAAACCCTGGGCATTCGTTTTTCAGTCCCAAGGAACTACCTCAAGAAATGACGGCCGGGCGCCGACCGTACCTATGTTTGAACGGCAACATGATGGCAATAAAAGCCCAACAGGTCAACTCCTGGGTTGCTGTAGGGCGGAGATTCTTGTCCGCCGCTCGCCAAGACCGTTGCTCCTAAACCCGGCAAAAAACAAGCCCACGGCCAAAGCCGTGGGCCAGATCAAAAACGTTCAATTATGCGTAAATCCCGCGCTGCCTGATCGTATACGCCACCCGGTCAATCGCCAGCATATACGCCGCAATACGATTATTCACGCCATGAGTCTCGGCGTAGCGCACCACATCCTCGAATGCCGTCTTCATGATGTGCTCAAGCTGCTCGTTGACCACCGACTCTTTCCAGAAATACCCCTGGCGGTCCTGTACCCACTCGAAGTACGAGGTCGTCACGCCGCCTGCATTGCAAAGAATGTCGGGAATCACGAACACATGCTTGTCGGCCAGAATCTCATCCGCGGACGCGGTCGTCGGTCCATTCGCGCCCTCCGCCAGAATCTTGCACTTCACTCGGTCCGCGTTGCGGCTGGTGATCTGATTCTCGGTCGCCGCCGGAATCAGGATGTCACAATCCGTGACCAGCAACTCGGCCGCCTCGGCCTTGTCAGCGTCGGGGAAGCCCAGCACCGTGCGATTCTTCTGCCGGTACTCCGACAGCTTCTTCACATCAATGCCGTTCTTGTTGTAGAGACTGCCATCCACTTCAATGATGCCGATGATCTTGTAACCGGCTTCCGCCATCAGGATCGCAGCATTCGAACCCACATTGCCGAATCCCTGAATGATGACGCGCGAACCCTCGCGGCTCAACCCCAGCTTCTTCACCGCCTCATCGACGACAATCATGATGCCGCGCCCGGTCGCCTCCCTGCGCCCGCGCGACCCCCCAATATTCAAGGGCTTGCCGGTCACAACAGCCGTAACAGTCTGCCGCATATGCATGGAATATGTGTCCATCATCCAGGCCATGATTTGTTCGTTGGTGTTGACGTCGGGGGCGGGGACATCTTTCTCGGGGCCGATGAAGTCGACCAGTTCCGCGGTGTAGCGGCGCGTCATGCGCTCAAGTTCGCCCATCGACATCTTGTGCGGATCGCAAATGACGCCGCCCTTGGCTCCGCCGAAGGGAATGTTGACGACCGCGCACTTCCAGGTCATCCATGCGGCCAGCGCCCGAACTTCGTCGAGCGTGACGTCGGGGGCGTAACGGATGCCGCCCTTGGCCGGGCCGCGCGCAATCGAGTGTTGCACGCGAAATCCGGTGAAGACTTCCAGGCTGCCATTGTCCATCGCCACCGGAATGTGAAGGATGATCTCGCGATTGGGGTACCGCAAAACCTTCCACAATCCCTCGTCCAGATTGAGTCTTTGGGCGGCCAGATCGAATCGTGCTTGTTGCGCCTCTGTAGGATTAAGCTCCTGCTCGAGGGAAACCGTCTTCATAAGAATCTCCGATGATTGCTTTCCAATGGTTGGATGCCGCCCAAGTGGGCAAACAATGTCCTCTGGGCAGACAAACCCAGCAGTATAAGCACCGGAGGGCAGGTAGGCAAGCGGGGCATCCAAGTGGGGACGTTATGGGGACGTTGCCGGAATCTTGCAAGTGCAGCAAGGTCTAGGGCCATCCTGGTCAGAATCTCTCAACTCCAACCTGTTTGTTCCTTTGGCGAGACGCAGGCGGGGGCCCCTTCGGCTTCGCTCAGGGCAGGTCCGCGCCACATTTACGCTGCGATTCCGCGATCCTGGAATGCAATTTTCCATCCTTATGAAAACTCACCCATCTACACGACTTTTATTCCCGCATCGTGTTTTTTTCATCGAGGGTAAACAGAAATGTCGGTAAAGCTGCAAGTCGCACTTTTATTCCTTATTGCTTCGACGCTCTGCCAGAAACAATCGTCTGCTCAAAGTAATGCTGCTCTAACCCAGGTGTGTTCGCCGAAAATCATCGCCGCTAACATCGTGGCGTCGGCTCAACAGCGTTACAACGCCGGGCAGATTGCCGAGCCTCCCATTACCGACATGAACAATGGCTTCGCTTGGCCCGACACTCCGATCGGGGTGATCAAGACCAACAGCGGATATGAGTTTTTCGCCAGCGATGGAGCGTTGCACACGCGCCAGTTGTGGCAGGGCCATTACTACGGCAACAACAAATATGGATCGGCCACGCGGACCATCGGCACACTCGACAATCCTCTCGGCTCCGTCCCGCCGATTGATGTCACGATTCTTCCCAACCCTGATCCGGGAGTGAATCCGTATTTTTCGACTTATGATTATCTGGGCGGAGGCCCCGTCTACCTGGTTCCCGAGGGGATGCCGGGTGCAGGCAACTTACTCATGGTCTATCACGCCGAGATCAATACGATCACTACACAGAGCTTCTATTCGGTTCTGGCGCTGGCCGCGTCGCAAGACAATGGCATGAGCTGGACGGATCTGGGTGAAATCATCCGCCTCAATCAGGCATACCGCATTGATCTCGACGGCTTTGACATTGGTGATCCGCCGCTCGTCGGCTCTCCAGACGGAAAGTATTTCTATATTTATTTTCGCGACTGGCTGGCCAATGGAACCACCCACTGGGGGAACACGCTTACCTCGATTTCGGTTGCCCGTGCCCCGGTTGCGGAAGTTTTAAGCGCCGCTTTCGGACCTACCCCGCGCGCTGCTTCTTTCCAGAAATATTACGCCGGCGACTGGCGTCTTCAGCCGGGTGTCGGTGGTTATTCGACCGATCTGCAGCCGAATGCGCCCTACAGTGGTGAGTTACAGGTTGCGTACGACAACGACCTGCAACGCTACGTGATGATCATAGGTGAAGGCGTGCTGTTCGCCTACGCAGAATCGCCCGACGGCTTGCACTGGACCACTCCAGAGCTCATCTATCAGTTCAGCGGTCAACCCAACACCTATGTCATGCCGGTTGGGACAGGGAATGATCCACGCATCCTTGGTAAACAGTTTTATCTTTTCTACACCTACGGAGGCCCGGGCGGCTGGCCAACTACTTATGTGGGGCGCCTCACGGTTAGTTGTGAGTGAAGGGGTTCACGGGGATACGATAGGTCGAAGGATCTGGCGCGAAGCACCGGTGCTGCTCGCCAGATCCCTCGCTTCGCGTCGGGATGACGTACCTCTTGGTGATGCTGGCTTCTGCATGACTGTCTGTGGCGAGGGACGAGACTGTATCGCAGCCGTTCTTTCGCCCCTTCGGGGCTCCCGTCTGTTCTAGTGCTGACCCACGGCTTGCGCCGTGGGCTGCATTCTGACGCCGCTCTGCGGCTGTTCCGATCTTGAACCCTTGTCATAGGGTGAGGAAAGCAGATTCCTCTGCGGCTTCGCCGCTTCGGAATGACGAGGGGAATCAGAGAACCGACACAATGACAAAAGGAATCAGAGAACCGTTGCGAGGAAGCGGGAGATCCCTATTTGCGCGTCCGTGAATACCGGCGCACGTACTCCGGGACCTCGATCCCTTCCTTCAACCGTGCATCGGGCAAGGCTTCTCGCGTCACCGTTTCTAGAGGAAGCACTCCCGCCCAGGTGGGAAACGCGTAATCCTCTTCATCGTCGATCGCAGGGCCTTGACGAACTTTCGCCGAAAACTCTTCAATCGGAAGCTTCATCACCAGGGTTGCCTTCAACTCTTTCTCATTCGGCTGTCGCGACTCCACCCACCGTCCGGGCAAAATGTGTTCCGACAATAAGCGCAGCGCCTCGAGCTTCTCCGCGGGATCAGTCACGGCCCGTGCCATGCCCAGCACCACCACCGAGCGGTAATTCATTGAATGATTAAAGATCGACCGCGCCAGTACCAGCCCATCGAGCAGAGTTACGGTCACGCACACCGATACACCTTCATCCAGATTACGCAACATACGGCTCGCCGCCGAGCCATGAATATAGAGATTGTCGCCGGCCCGTCCGAATCCGGTAGGAATCACGAAAGGCTGGCCGTCCACGACAAAGCCCACGTGGCAAATGAAGGCCTCATCCAAAATTTGGTAAGCCTCGGTTCTATCGTACACAGCACGCTGGGGTTCGCGCACAACGCGTGTGCGGGAAGTGGGATATTGGGTTTCAGACATTTCTGGAACGGACTCCGGCAAGCGCCAAGGATGGAAAAGGAGAGTGTAACAGGCGCTGCCAGAATGGGTAGCAGAACGAGCCTGTCTTCCACCGTCCTCTTCTATCTCAGACCCAACAGACCTAGAACGGCCCATCCGACAGCAAAGAGAAGGCACGCGAAGAACGCGGCCCACAACGCTCGTAGGAGAGTCTTCATTTATCGTCGATGCGTCAAATGCACAATCATCCTTGTTTCTTGTGTCCTTTTTGTGCTGCCGGTTTCCTCGGATCTGCCTCCCAAATCAACCCAGTCGGGAGGATTCAGCGCGAGTCGTCGTTGATCGCCGGACGAATTATTACCACAGGACTTTGAGCGCAAACTGAAACTGCCGCGGATCGTAGGCCGCCGTCGCCTGTCCTGCTGAAGTGAACAGCGGGTTCACCGCTGCCACGTTGTACTTATTCGCGATATTGAACATGTCCACGATTCCCTGCAGATTCACCCGCTCTCCCAGTGCGATCGTCTTCGCGAAACGGATGTCGTTAAACACCGTCCAGGGACTAACGCCTGCGTTGCGCCGCAAGTTTCCATCCAGCAGCAATACGGCATTCGGACTCGCCAGTTGCGCCGGTGTGAGATCGGCAAAGCATGGCTCCTGGAAGAAGCCGGTGGGCGAGTACCTTGACGCTACCGTCGGGTAGTTGCAGGCGTTCATGGGAGTTCCAGCAGGCACCACGTTCGGACGCCCGGTTTCGGACGAGAACTGGAAGTTATCGGCGGTGCCAGTGACGATGTTGAACGGCCTGCCCGAACCAACTTCAACGATGGGAGCGATCGTCCAATTGCTGAATACCTTGCTCATCAAGCCACTGCCGCCCAACTTTCCCGTCTGGTACACGCCGCTAAATACAAGACGATGGCGCTGGTCGAACAATGACGTCGACCGGTCGTTGTTGGGGAAGAGGCTGTCTTGTGGTGTGAGCGTGGCTTGTAAGTCCGTTGAGTCGTCGATCGTGTGGGCCCACGTGTAACTGAACTGAAACTCGTAATGCTGGCTAAAGCGCTTACGCAGGTTTGTCGTAAACCCGCTGTAGTTAGACGTACCATTTGAGTAATTTGCATCCATGTCGCTAAAGGGGACACATCCCGTAAGTCCGGTCGTCAGGGGATTGCAAGTTGCGTTCAGTCCATTCGCCGCGAGATCGATGTTTGCCAATTGAACACATGGCGTGAATGCGCCTCCCGCAAGCGACGGGTTCAATCCGGAGTGCCGAAAGAAGCTCACGAGTGGAGTTGGAACGAAAAAGGGAAGCTTGGAGCCGGGAATCGGATTGGGTCCGCAACTCGCCACCGCGAACGGCGTGGTCGATGGCGTTGCCGCGCCCGCCGCCACCGCCGCTTGCCAATTCGCCGTGATCAAATCTCCCCGCGGCGTGTTGGCATTAATTGGCCGATTCAGATGCCGGCCCCCGTTGGAGTTGTAGGCCAGGTTCAGCACAAAGCCGTTGCCCAGATCTTTCTCAAAGCTAAGATTGATCTGCTGCGAATAAGCGTATACGAAACCCTTGCCCTGCGGATATCCGAACGGTTGCGAGATCAGCGGGAACCCGGTCGTCGGGTTCAGGTAGTTCTGGTGCAAAAACGGTGAGTTCGGCAAACAGGGATCGAAACGTTGCGGGTTCGCTCCGCCACCGCAGGACGATCCTGACGCTGATGGGGCCTGATATCCCAAGGCCGACGCGAGTCCTGCGGGAAGGCAGCCGGGAACTCCGAGAATGCCCTGGAACGTATTAGTGGCATTAAGGTTAAGCGCATTGCCGGAGGTGCCATCGCATGGGCTCGATCCGAAGAAAAGCAACTGTCCGCTGCTCGAACCATCCGAGGCGTCGCCCAGAAAGTACAGGCCCAGCAACGGGTGATCGTAGAAAAGTCCGTAAGAGGCCCGGAACACCGTCTTTCCATCGCCTTTCGGATCCCACGCCACTCCAATGCGCGGTTGAATGTTATTGGTGTCCGTCTGAATTCCTTTTTGTATGCCCAAAAAGTTATACCCAGAGGCTGCCAGGCCCGTAGGCGGAGCAAATTGCGGAGGGAACTCGATGTCGTAACGCACGCCCAGGTTCAGCGTCAGGCTCGGCAACGCCCGCCATGAGTCCTGAAAAAAGACTCCCAGCGATTTATTGGAAAACGAGTCCTTCGGGCTGCCGATGCCCTGCACCACGTACGAAGGAATTCCCAGTCCGTAGGCTTGCACCGACGAAAAGTCTGGGAAGCTCGGGCACACCGGAGAGCACGGATTCGGGAACAACCCCGTGAGCCCGCTGAAGTTGTAGACGCCGCCATAGTTCACTGTGAATGTGGCGTTGATGGGGAGATAATTGAAGTCTGCTCCGAACTTTGTGTTGTGCCGGCCTTTCGTCCACGAGAAGGTATCGCTGAACTGATAGCGCTGCTCGGTTCTGCGAATGAATGAGTAAGGTTCACGTCCGGCGTACGCTGTGCCAATGATATTGACTGCCGGATCTCCTCCTGCACTGGTGTTCGTATTAAAGAAGTAAGAGAGGCCACGCCGAGCATACTGGAAGCTGAACGCGTTGACCTTGTTATTGCCGATGGTCCAGGTATCCTGAGCTACACCCGCGACATCGCGGTAAGTCTGCTGCGACGTCCGCGAGTAAGCGTTCTGGCCGAAAGGCTGATCCTGCCCGTTAATTTCAATTCCAGTCTGTGTGCTTGGACTTACATTCGAGCGCAACGTGATCCGGTTGTTACCGGAAAAGTTGTGATCCAGCCGGAGCGAATAAAGGCTCGTGCCTTCAAATACGGGATAGTTCCCGGCCTGTGATTGCAGGCTGTGGAAGCTCGACGGCAAGCCGTTACATAAGAGATTCGGCGAGGTAAACGTGCAGGAAGAAGGGAATTGGGTTAGGGTCGCGGGTCCGACTTGAGGGATGGCAGCCGCCACGAAAGGGTTGGTAAACGCCGCCACGGGATATGTCCCATTGACGGCGATGCCTGACGATCCACCGACCCACGTGCCATACAGCGCCGCTTCCTGCGCGTAGGCCTGCGCGGCCGGAACGCCGAGCGTTGCCGCGATCTGCCCTAGAGCAACCGGCAGGTTCGCGAAATATGCCTGTTGCTCCGGCGTCCCAGCAACAAAAGGAATAGTGCCCGGGAACTGGCCAAAGGCAGCCGACAAGTCAACATTGTTGACCAGGCCGAAGTTCTGCGGCGTTTGCCCGATAGACGAGAATCCGGTCTCATGCCGTCGAGTTACTTCATAGGAAAAGTAATAGTAAGTCTTGTCTTTCTTGATGGGACCGCCGAACGCCGCTCCCGCTTGCACCCGCGTGTATGCTGGATTTGGGACTGTGCTAAAGGGATTGACTGCTTGTATGTCCCTATTTCGCAGATATCCGAAGACATCGCCATGAAAATCATTCGAACCTGACCGCGTGATGATGTTGACCACCCCTCCGGCTGCGCGTCCGTACTCCGCCGCATAACTGTTGTTGATGATCTGGAATTCCTGCACCGCTTCCTGCGAAACCGTCGAGCGGACGCCATTCGTGGAATTGTCGGTGGCGTCCGCTCCGTCCACGTTCACCAGGTTTGACCGGCCCCGCTGGCCGCTGAAGTTGAGTCCTGAGGTCGGCGCCGCGCCGGTGTTGGGCGCGTTATCGCGCGCAACCTGTGAATCGGTCAACGTGAAGTTAATGTAGTTCCGTCCATTGATCGGGAGATTATCGATGCGGCGCTGATCGATGGTGTCGGTCGTCGAAGTGCGCGTTGTCTCAACTAACTCGGCCTCTGACGAGACAGTTACTTGCTCCTCCGCCCCCGCGACTAAGAGTGTGATCGGCAGGTCTGCCGACTGGCCCACCGTTATGGTGACGTTAGGCACCTCCAACTTGGCGAAGCCCGGCGCTTCGACGGTCACCGTGTATTTTCCCGGAGGCAGCGAGAGCAGGCTGTACTCTCCCGAGGCGTTATTCGATGAGGAACGCTGCGTAGCCTTGGCTTGATCGGCGACTGTTACTGCGGCGTTGGCGATCAGGTTACCCTTCGGGTCTTTTACCGTGACATGCAGGTCTCCCGAAGAGGAACCTTGCGCGAAGACGAACGTGGCGGCGAGTAACATGAGGAACGCGAGCGAGACGGAGTTGCGTGTGTTCATAAGTCTCCCGATCCAATTTCTGGTGGATGTAAACAGATGGGCGACAGACGGCTGCCATCTCCCGGTAACGGGTATGGAGTGTGTGCACACATTTGCGCAGACTGGTTGCGTCAGGTTTCTACATCAGGCGGGAAGGGAAAGCAAGACGTATCGTATTCGAGGAACAGCTTTTATCAACCAAGAGTCCCATTGTGATCCTGGTCCACGTGGCAAGGGGCGTCTGGCTCGTTCCGCCTTCCCCGCTTGCGAAATTGGGTTCTGCCGTGTTTCTACTCGACAATCAAAGATCCCTACTTTTCTAGTATCGTGACAATCTCTCCATGTCCTCCCTTCTTTGCCAGATCTACGGCGCTTATTCCCTCATCGTTGGTCATTCGCGGGTCGGCTCCGTACTTCAGTAGTAACTCCACCATCGCCTTGTCGCCATTCTGCGCCGCCGCGTGAATGGGAGCCCATCCCATCGCCTGGCGGGCATTCACCGGAGCCCCGTGTTCGAGCAAAGCCTTGCCCATCGCGGCATTCCGTGCCGAAGCGGCGCTGTGCAGTGGCATCACCTTCATAGGATTGCGCGCAACCGCCGAAGCGTCCGCGCCGTGATCGAGCAGAAGCATGCCGGTCGCATCCTGTCCAAAGAAGCAGGCGAAGTGCAGTGCGGTAAATCCGTCGGACGACCAATTCTGAGCCAGGCCGGGATCGCTCTCAAGAAGTTCGGCGACGCGCTCCACGCGTCCCAGCGCGGTCGCTTCAAAAATATCGAGTGCGGGTTTGGCCGTGAGCAGCTGCTTCAACGAATCGGTGCGCCGCTGGTAAAGCGCAGTCATGATCGCGGAAACGCCCTTCTCGTCGCGCGCCGAGGCGAGCGTTGCATCTTTCGCAAGCAAGCCGGCCAGTTTGCCATTGTCTCCGCTCTGCACCGCCGCCATCACTTCCGCTTGTTCGTTCATGGTTGACTCCTATCTGCTAATTAGTTAGCATAGCTAACGAATCATAGCGAGTTCGGAGAAGATGTCAAGAGGGAAGTAGAACAATTTCCGATTTTCAATTGTCGATTTTCGATTGAATCATCAAAATCGACTTGTGCGGAGAAGGGTTTTTAATTGGCAATTGGAAATCGGCAATTGGAAATCCAAGTTATGTTTCGCGATTCTGAGAAGTTCCAGCTCGCCGACCGGTTGCACTCTGCGGCGATTCACCTGCTGCGGCAGGTGCGCAAACGTGATACCGAGAGTGGAGAAGGTCCTGCGCGTCTTTCGGCTCTGTCGGTGCTTGTCTTTGGAGGCCCCATGACGCTGGGGCAATTGGCGCGAGCCGAGCAAGTGAAGCCTCCGACGATGACACGGATCGTGACGGGCCTGGAGAAGAGCGGTCTCGCCGAACGCAAAGCCGACGCTGATGACGCGCGGCGCATCCGCATTCGCGCCACGGGGAAAGGGATGCGTCTTCTCCAGCAGGCGCGCAAACGCCGGATTCACGACCTTACGGCGTCGTTCGAAAAGCTTACTCAAGAGCAACTGCGTGACCTGGAAGCCGGGATCGATGTGATCGAACGGCTCTTCCCGCCGCACCGCTAGGCGCTTATTTGCCCGTTCCGGTCAAACTTACGTTCTGCGGACTTCCGCCGCCATCGTCATTCACTGAGAGTGTTCCGGTGCGCTTGCCCTTGGCTGACGGAGTGAACGTCACCGAGATCGTGCAGCTTTTCTTCCCGGCGACTGATGAGCCGCAGTTATTGGTTTCGGTGAAATCGCCGGCATTTGTGCCGCCGATCGTAATGCCTGTGATGTTCACGGTGGTCGTGCCGGAGTTCGTGAAGGTTAGGTTCTTGGTAGATGAAGTTCCCACCGTCACGTTGCCGTAGCTGAGGGCCGCGACCGACAATTTCACCTGGGTCCCTACGCCGCTCAAAGGCACACTCTGCGGACTCCCAGAGGCATTGTCAATAATTGTGACAGCTGCTGAGCGTGTGTTGATCGCTTGCGGTTTGAACGTCACATTGATTGCGCACGAAGCGTTGATCGCCAGAGTGGTTCCGCAGTTATTGGTTTCGGTGAAATCTGCCGGATTCGCTCCGGTTATGGCAATGCTGGTGATGCTCAGAGAAGCTGATCCCGTGTTTGTCAGAGTTACGGACTTCGCTTTGCTCGAGGTTTTGATGAGTTGGGTTGCGAAGGTCAAACTTGACGGCGACAGCGAAACTACGGGAGCGATTCCGATGCCTGTGAGCGTTGCAGTCTGAGTTCCGGCGCTATCGGTTACCACGATGCTTCCGGGCCGGGTGCCGCTTGCGGTTGGCATGAAGGTCACCGCGATCGTGCATGATCCGCCATTCGCCGCCAATGTTGTTGGACAGTTGTTGGTCTCGGTGAAATCTCCAGTTGGCACGATGCTGGTCAATGTCACGGCAGTTCCACCCACGCTCGAAACCAGAATCGTTTGCGGGGTGCTCGCTGTACCTACTGACTGCGCGCCGAACACCAAGCTGGTTGGCGAAAGCACGATCACCGGTCCGCTGCCTTCTCCGGTTCCGGTCAATGCGATGACAGAATTTCCTCCGACGCTATTCGAGGGGATCGAAACCGTCCCGGTGCGAAGGCCGGTGGCAGTAGGTGTAAAAGTCACGTCGAGCGTGCAGGAAGCATTGATCGCTAGCGTTGTCCCGCATGTATTGTTGCTGATGGAGAAGTCTCCCGTCGCGGCAATTGTTCCCACGTTTAGCGGCGCGGCTCCGGCGTTCGCGAGTGTCAAGGGCAGCGGATTGCTCGTCGTGCCCAGGGATTCGTAAGAGAAGTTCAACTGCGCAGCCGAGGCGAAGGCCACTGGCGTGGCCGCCATGTAGTAAGTCGTCAGTGCGGTACCCGCGGGAGCCGAGGAAACGATGTCGAGCGCGCCGTCTCCATTCAAATCCAGAGCCACGGGCCCGGGATCGCTTGCGCCAGTAAAAGGCAGAGATGACGACGCATAAGTCCCGTCGCCATTGCTGAACAGCAGTATCGAGTTACTCCCCTGATTGTTGTTGCTGTAAACCGCGAGTAAGTCGCTCTTGCCATCGTTGTTGAAGTCGCTGGCGACGAGTTGCGCGGTCGAGCCGGTCGAAGTGGCGATGCCCGTCTGGAAAGTTCCGTCCCCATTGCCGAGGAAGGTGGTGATGCCAGAGAAGCCGCTGACCGCGATGTCCTGCTTGCCATCGCCGTTGAAATCGCCAGAGCCGATGCCCATGTCATACACGTTGCTGGCGGTATAGCTCGCTGCGGCCTTGAAAGTTCCGTCGCCATTGTTGATCAGTACATTAGTGCCGCCGATGAAGTCGTTGCAGGCTACGGCGATATCCAGCTTGCCGTCGCCGTTGAAGTCGCGCGCTACCGTGCCTCCGGAGAAGCATGTGGGATAAGAAACATTCGTCTGGAAAGTTCCATCGCCGTTTCCGATAAAGACGTCAACGTCATCGCCACCGTTCTGCGCCGAAATCGCCAAGTCGAGAATGCCGTCCCCGTTCAGGTCGACGGCGACACCGTTGAGCGGCCAGCGGTTGTAGCCGAGGCCGGGAATCGGCAACTGGAAGGTTCCGTTGCCGTTGCCCAGGTAGATGGTGAATTCCGTGAGTGACGTTCCATAACTCAAGATCGCGACATCGAGATAGCCGTCACGGTTGAAGTCACCAAGAATCGCGCCGTCGGTGTAAGTGAAGTTAATCGGCGTGTTGATGGGCGCCTGGAAGGTTCCGTCTCCGTTGCCGAATGACACCTGCATCGAGCCATCTACGGTTAACTGGTCAAGCTTGCCATCGTTGTTGAAGTCACCGAAGAGGGCGTGGTTGGGTGTAAAGGTCGTGGTCACGCTCTGGATCAGGGGAGTGGGAAACTTTCCCAGGTTACCGAGAGCCACAATCAGGGAGCCGCCGGAGTCGAGAGCGGCATAGTCCAGTTGGCCGTCATGATTGAAGTCGCCGGCGACGGCGGAGGTGGGGCTGCCGGGGGAAATCGGAGAGACCGATTGAAAGGTTCCGTCACCATTGCCGAAGAGAATCCCGCCGGGAACCACCAGCAAATCCATTTTTCCGTCGTGGTTGAAGTCGCCGGCGCTGAGCTGGCCGTTCACGGTCGTCTGCAGAATCTGCTCGGTGAAGGTTCCATCGCCCTTGCCGAGAAAGTCATAAACCCATTCGCTGCAGGTGAACCTTCCGCACATCTTCGTGGTGTAGGCCGTATCAAGAAAGCCATCGTTGTTGAAATCGGCAATCACGCCAAGCGTCAGACCGGTGGTGGTGGGAGCGGTGGTGAATCCGCCTTTGCCATCCCCCAGCAGCACGGTTGCGTTTCCTATGCCAGAGAACATGATGTCGGCAAACCCGTCGTTGTTAAAGTCGGCTACTCCAGCGGTTGTGGCCACCACGCCGATGGGCACACTCGTATCCTGCGTGAAATTTCCTTTGCCATCGCCGAGGTAGACAGCGCTGCCAGTGGACAAAGCGGCCGCTAAGTCCATGTTGCCGTCATGATTGAAATCGCCCGCAGCCAGCTTTGACGCGGAAATCGACAGCGAGGTCCGGGCAGCGAACGTGCCATCTCCGTTGCCCAGGAGTAGCGAACTGGTGCCGTCATTGTCCACGACCGCCAGGTCCAGCTTGCCGTCGTTGTTGAAGTCGGCTGCGATGGCCGCGACGGCGAGGCTTCCGCTGGCGGCCGCCACGTAGTCCGACTTGGGGGCAAAGGCGCCGTTAGGCTTCGAGACGACGATCGAAACGGTGTCAGCCGCGGGATTGACCCAGACGAAGTCCGACGATCCGTCGCCGTTGAAGTCGCCCTGCACCAGGGAAGTCCCGGTGCCACTGGCGGGAAGGGCAGCTTTACCAAAGACGTAAGTGGACTGTGCAAACGATTGCACAGTTGCGAAAGAAGTGGCGACGATGAGTGCGATAATCGCCACTGTCGCGCGTCTGCTGGTGGCGGAACGGAACATGGAGGGTGCGCGACGGCAACTGACGCCGGGTGCAATGTTTTTCATTCTCAGAACCCCATTCGATGGACGGCTGACTGCTAAGGCGTGTGGCGCGGACGGCGGGAGAGTACGAAGTGCACGTGAGTATTGGTGAAGGCGAGTAAGTTGTCAAGTTAAAGTTTCTGGACACGGTCACTGGGGGATTCACACGAAACCCACGGCTGGCAAGCGTTTCGTGCCGGATGGGAGGCACTGCATACGTGATTTGGGAGTGGGAAGGGTGTGCCGGGAAACGTGAAAAGCTTTTAACCGCAGAGGACGCGAAGGAATCGCAGAGTTCGCAGAGAAGCCGCGGAGGGCGATTCCACGGCACCGTTAAGCACACGCCGCGGAAAACTCGATTTGGCGAGTGCAGCCCCTAAAGGGGTAATTCAAACGAACGGATTTGGTACCGCTGAAGCGGTACCCCGATACGAATCCGTGTTTTGTTTGTGAGAGTCGCGCGCTTCCCGACGAATGATTCACAGTGGGACGGGCAGGGCTACCCATCCCCAAATTCTTCAAGCTAGGTTTCGATTCCCACGTAGCAGATGCGGCCGATGAGGTAGTCGTGGACCTTCTTGCCTTCTTCCATCTGCATGATTTCGACCGGGTAAGCCTGATTGTGCGGGCGCAGCACGAGGTGGTTGCCGGCTTGTTCGACGTATTTCACGGTGCAGCGTCCGTTCTTGCTCACCGCATACATGTTTGACTCGCCCTTGCGGTAGGGTTTCAAGGAGTTATAGTGACGGTCGATCAGGACAGTCGCTCCTGGCAACATGCGGGGATACATGCTCATGCCTTCGCGGGCGTCGGCCTTAATGATCACGAAGCGCTCCCAGTTGTCGCGGTCGCCCTCCATCTCGTGGCGTAGTTTGCGCAGGAAGGCCTTTTTGAACTTGAGGATCTCTTTGACCTTCATGCTCATGACGAGGGGTTCGTTGGCGGCGGTGGCGCCATCGACGAGCAACACATTCTGAAAATCATCGTCGGCTGGAGGCAGGATGCTGGCGCGCTTATTGATCTCCTGCGGGTCGAGCAGATCGAGGACGGAGAGGTGCTGGACATTCAAGACTTTGTCCATGCCTTCCAGGCTCAGGCCGCGCTTGCGATTCAGGAAGTTGGAGATGTGCGCCTGCTTGAACCCGGTCTCCTCGGCCAGGCGTAATCCGGTGAGATCGCCTTCGTCGATGCGTCCCCAGAGAGTTTTGCGCAGGTTATCCTGCAAAGCTTTGAATTTCATGCCGAGAGTATACACCCGCCTATAGCATGCTGCTATTCACTAGGTAAGCCCCACATCTAAAAGGGAATATATTTCTTGACACTCGCACTCTTAAGCTATACGCTGACAAAATCATATAACTTATACTGGAGTACCCGAATCCTATGGCCCTTTGTTTACAACCCGAGAACGAGGAAGAAGGCTTCGCCGAGTTCCGCCGCAAGGTGCGCTCCGCAGAGGTACTGTCTTTGTCGATGCAGAACTTGTTGAGTAGGTGTCACTTTACCGGACGAGTCAGCGTTGTGGTGCAGAACGGCCGCGTGCTGAAGTCCGGCTACGAAGAAGGCTACTTCCGGCAATCTGGTGGCGGCCTTTAGCGAGTCGGCCCCGATCATAACTAAATAGCAAAACAGGTCATCGTAAACAGAAACGAGCCCTGTGACCGAGCAATCGGCACAGGGCATTTTTATTTGGTCGTTAGTCATTAGTCGTTGGTCGTTAGCAAAAGCAGACGCAAAACCAATCATGGCTTGGAGGCAATTATGGAAAGGCTGGAGATTGAAATCATCGAAGTGGAATTGAAGTATTGCGAGCGGTGCGGTGGGTTGTGGATTCGTCCGTGCGGGTCGGAGCGGGTGTTTTGCGGCAATTGCGCGCCTAGGATGGCTGAGATCGAACTTCCTCTGCGTCAGATTGGCGTGCAATTGCCAATTGATGACGGCAAACCCTTTGAAGCGACGCTGGAAGAACTGGCGGCGTTGTGCAGCGAAGGAGGAAACGCGTGACCGGCGCAGAAGTGGTCTCGATCTGTGCTGTGTCGGAAGTCATCGATCCGGTACTGCTCGAACTGAAAGCCTCCGACGATGTCGCTGATGGCGATACCTGCGATGGTAGCGTGGTCGAAGAGACTGCGTTACCGGAACAGTGGGAGCTGACTGCAGAGGACGAAGCGCTGCTGAACCAGGAGCCCGAGCATTCGAGTGAGGGCTGGGGCGCGGACCGCGACTTGTGGATGTACCGTGATCGCACGGTGGCGCTGCTGAGGCGCTATGCGCGACTTTCGGTTGAGGTCGGGCGATTGCCGTCGTTGCTGGGGCGCGAGTTCTTTCGCTCGAAGGTGACGTCGTATCACGTGTCCACGTTTGAGGACACGGTGATTTTCGTCCACGACGTGGAACAGAGCTTGGATCAGCTTGGATGGTTCGAGAAGAAAGTGGTCGCCATGTTAGTTCTGGAGGAATTCACGCAAGAGGAGGCGGCGGCGATTTTGCAATGCAGTCCACGGACGGTGGGGAGGTACATTTACGAGGCGCTGGACCGGCTGAGCGAGATCTTCCTGCGCGGTTCCATTTTGAAACCGATGGCTAAGCGATTCCCGAATCGGGAAACAGCTTGTCAAGGGGGTAAAAGCGAGTCATTCCCCCTAAGTGACTGTAACGAAGGGAAAAATAAATTTTAAAAAATGTCCGATTTTCCCCCTCAAATCTGATATTCTGGATTTATAGAGTAAAGAAAAAAGAAAAAGCAGTAGTAAGTAGCGAGTAAAGAGTACCGAGAAGGACAAAATCAAAGTCAGTTAGTCGAGTTCGGCGCACTTATAATGAGTTACGAGGGCGCGCACATTGCGCGCCCTTATTTTTTGGGCGAAGGAGGTCTTCCGATGAAGCGAGCGACGAGCAGGGCGAAGAGGGCGTCGGGGAGTTCTTCAGGGACGATGTCGCGGAAGCCGGTTGATCTGTCGGCGGTGCGGGAAGAAATTAGGAACCTGGTGGGAAACGCGGCGCCGGAGATGGTGGAGAACGGGATCGCGGAGGCCAACAAGGGTCACTATGCGGCCATGAAGTTTCTGTTCGAGTTGGTGGGGCTCTTCTCGACGGGCGAAGGTGCGGGTCAGGGGGAAGACGACGGCGGGCTGGCCAAAGCGATGTTTGCCAGGCTGGGAGTGTCGGAGGCCGAAGTTACGAACGTTTGCCCGGCGAAGTCCGGCAGCGGGAGCGATGCCGTAGAATGAAAACGGACCATTGGTCGTTGGTCGCCCGCCGCTGGCCGTCCCAAGGGAGAGTTGCGGAGAAGCTTTCCTCAGCAGGGCTTGTGGGGAGACCGCGGAGCGAGGCAGCCAGCGACAGGATTTGCCGCATGGACATGAGTTGGGTGACCGGCCGAATTGCGGTCGGGGGCGGAATCTGGAACGCAGATAACATGGCGGAGGTGGCGCGGGCGGGAGCGACGCACATCATCGACATGCAAATTGAGTTTGACGACACGCGCCTGGCGGAGCCGCACGGGATCGAAGTGCTGTGGAATCCGATTGACGACGATTTCCAGCCCAAGCCGCCAGAGGTTTTCCAGCGAGGCGTCGATTTCGCGTTGAAGGCTCTGGACCAGCCGGGCTCGAAGCTGTTTATTCACTGCGCTGCCGGAGTGCACCGGGCGCCGATGATGGCGCTGGCGGTGTTGTGTTCGCTGGGATGGAGAGTCAAGGACGCGATGAATCTCATAGAGGCACGGCGTCCGGTCGTGGATTTCGCGGATGTGTACGTACGGAGCGTGGAACGATTTCTTGAATTGCAGGTTAGGGCTGGTCGTTAGTCGGTGGTCGTTGGTCATTGGTCGTTAGTCATTGGCCTAAATCAACGGCAACAGCGTTTTAACCGCAGAATTCGCTGAGGTTTCGCAGAGGGCGCTGAGAACGCGCTGTTAGATCAATCCAGCACAATTTAAGTGGTGTGGTCTCTTCTCGGAGGCGGGCGCGGAGTTGTGCTTCGCGCTCGGCCCGACGAGAGATCGAGAAAGTTTCAGGTTCGAAGAGATATAACCGGAGAGTTACGGAGGAAGCTATGGCGCGACGCTCACGTCGTCCTTTGGGACGGCTGTTTTTATTGCTGGCAGTGTTCTTACTTACATTTTCCACGATGTTACAGGCGTCTCCGGCCACGACCACCGTTGCCGGAGTAGTGTACAGAGCGGATGGCACGCCAGCAAGTGGAGTTTTGATAATTTCCTGGCCATCCTTCAGCACGTATGAAGGAGCGGCAGTGGGAGCGGGGACAGAAAGCGTCACGCTGGGGTCGGGAGGAACGCTGTCGGTGCAACTGGTGCCAAACTCGAATGCGAGTCCGGCGAGCACCCTTTACACAGTTACTTACCAACTGTATGACGGAACTTCTAAGACGGAGTATTGGATGGTGGGAACGACGTCTCCGACGACGATCGCGGCGGTGCGAACGACACCGGGGGCAATGAGCTCTGCGTCACAAATGGCGACGCGACAATATGTCGACATTTCGGTCGCGGGGAAGGCACTGGATAGCTCGGTAGTTCACGTGAGCGGAGCCGAGACAATCGCGGGGACCAAACAGTTTTCAGTTGCGCCCAGCGTGCCGACGCCCGTGTCGTCGACAGACGCTGTGAACAAGGCCTACGTGGATACGGCACTGTCAACCGTCGGAGCCGGTTCGTATGTGAGTAAGTCAGGAGATGCGATGAGTGGGCCGTTGCTGCTGAGCGGCGATCCCAGTTCACCGAACCAGGCCTCGACCCGCCATTACGTGGATAGTGGGATGTCAGGCAAGGCGGATGTGGTGAATGGTGTAGTTCCGGCGGGAGAGTTGGGCGGCGGGACGGCGGATGGAACAAAGTGTCTGCTGGGGAATAACACTTGGGGACCATGCGGCGGCAACAGCAATGCGGTGTCGATCCAGAACGTGCCTGTAGCCTCGCAGGCGCCGACGGATGGCCAGGTTATCACTTATGACGCGGCCAGCAGTTCCTACAAGCCGAAGCCGGGAAGCGGACTCTCGACCGGCATGCAGGCGGTGAAGTATGCGACAGACTTCTTGTGGGCACAGTCTCCCTCAACGGACTTGAGTGTAGCGGGAGCAAAGACTCTTAGTCTCGCTTCTTGTCCCGCAGGAGTCACGGGCACAGAACCACAGTATTGGATTTACATCGCGGGAACGGGCACGGCGGAATCGGTGCAGGTAACGGGCGGGACGTGCAGCGGTAACGGACAGGCTGGAACTTTGCAATTTACGACGGCGAATGCGCACAACACGGGTTACACCATAGCTTCGGCTTCGGGTGGGCTACAGGAAGCGTTGATCGCGGCCCGGTACTTGCCTGCGGGGGCGGGCGTAACGCAGGGTGGAAAAGTCATTGCTCCTCCGGGAGACATCAATGCCTATGCACGCATCTCGATCCGGTCGAGCGGGATCACGGTGGACTTCTCGGGTTCGACCATCAATTGCCTGATGAGCGATACCTGCCTATTTGTGGGCGATCCCGCAAACAGCGGTGCCTTTTTAGATGTTACGTTGATCAATCCGCGTGGGCGTCCGACGATTGCAAACGGAACGTGGCCCTTCATCGATGCAATCGCCAACCGGCAGATCGTTGACGATGTGAAATTCAAGGAAGGAATTTCAAAAGTAATCGATGGCACAGTCGAGTGCCTCAACGCCTCGCTCTGGGCGAAGCCGGCTCAACAGTAATCCACGGATTATTCGACGGATTGGAGGACTAATGAAAAGAAGTATTGCTCTGATATTCATTTTGATGTCGGTCACGATCGCATGCATTCACAAGCAGTCGGGGACGGTGTCCCCATGGGAGCGGGTGAACGTGAACATGGCGGCACTGGCGCAGATCAACGATGACGTCGCCAAGGGTGTTATTGGCGTTCAACGAGCCGGAACGATCAGCGTGCAGCAGGCCGATCCGATCCTCAATTACCAGGAACTGGTAGCGAAAGATCATTCAGCGATTGAGTACATCCTGTCGGCTGGTTCAACACAGGCGGCAAGTCAGTCGACGCAGATTCAGGCGCTGTTGAATGAGATTCAGAAGCAAGGCACCGCGCTCATTCAATCTGGCGGGTTGGGGATCAAGAATCCGAAAAGCCAGCAGACGTTCGCGCAGGATCTGCAGGGCATTGTAAGTCTCGCCAGCATTATCTTGACGGACTATCAACTGGCGGAGGGGAAATAATATGGCGAGCCTCGGCATACAAGGCGTTGCTCTCTTGATCGAAGAAATCCTGGGCGCGATTTCGGCTGTAGGTCCGGCGGGAGTCGAGCTTTATCTGAAGCTGGAGTCGCTGTTCAATCTCGGCTCCGATGAACAGGCCAATGTGGCGGCGGCGATCAAAGCGGGACTCGCGGCCGACACCGATACCATTGCGGCAATTGAAGCCTGGAAGCAGCAAGTGGGACTTTGAGGCCGGGGGCTACCCGACCTCTTCGCTCCAATTTTCGAGCGTCTTTTTGACGTAGGCCATGAACTGATCGGCGACGGCGCCGTCGATGAGACGGTGATCGTAGCCCAGGGTGAGGTGGACAACGGATCGGATGGCGATGGAATCAGAGCCATCTTTATCTGTGATCACCAGTGGAGTTTTGGTGATCCCACCCACCCCCATGATGGCGGAGTTTGGCTGGTTGATGATGGGCAGTCCGAAGACGGCGCCGAACTGGCCGGGATTGGTCACGGTAAATGTCGAACCTTCCACGTCCTGCGGCATGAGTTTTTTCGTGCGCGAGCGCTCTCCAAGATCGGTGATACCGCGCTGCAATCCGAGGAAGTTCAACTCATCCGCATTTTTCAGGACGGGCACGATGAGCCCCCAATCGAGGGCGACAGCGATTCCGACGTTGACATGGCGGTGATAACGGATGCCTTCGCCCTCGATCGATGCGTTCACGATGGGGAACTGCTGCAGGGCGATAATGGCCGCGCGCACGAAGAAGGGCATAAACGTGAGGCGAGCGTTGTTGCGCTGCTCAAATCCAGACTTCATTTTGTTGCGCAGGTTCACGATACGGGTCATGTCCACTTCAAACATGCAGTGAACGTGAGCGCTGGTGCGGCGCGATTCGATCATGCGCTGCGCGATGATCTTGCGCATCTGCGTCATCGGCACGAGATCGCCGGGGATGGCCGCAGGGGCTGCAGGCTTGGCAGCAGGAGCCGGTGTGGCGGGTGCAGATGCAGCGGGCGCCGGAGCTTTTGCTTGAGGGCGTTCCAGAAACGCCATGATGTCTTGCTTGGTGATGCGGCCGCCCAAGCCGCTGCCTTGCACTTGCGAGAGATCGACGTTGTTCTCGCGAGCGATTTTGCGCACTAGAGGTGACGAGCGAGCCTGCTCGTTATCTCCATCGTCGTCGGAGGATTCTTGCGCAGCTGGAACAGCTGGTGCAGGGGCAGCTTTTGTTTCTTCCTTTGGAGCCGCGGGTTGCGCGGCGGGCGCGACCTTGGCGGGCGCTGCGGCTTCTCCATCGGCCGCGATGGTTCCCACCACGGTGTTCACCTGGACCGTGTTTCCCTCGGACACCTTAATTTCTTGCAACACGCCAGAAGCGGGTGCTGGGATCTCCGCGTCTACCTTGTCGGTAGAGATCTCAAACAGCGGTTCGTCGCGCTGTACCTTCTCGCCGGGCTTCTTCAGCCACTTGGTAATAGTGCCTTCAAAAATCGATTCCCCCATTTGGGGCATGACAATATCAGTGGGCATAATTTCCTTCCGTTCACCCCAGTCATCTCCACCGGGGCCAGTGCAAACCTACATTATATATAAGGAGATCAGGTCCTTATCTTTCATGTCAGAAGCCGAGTGACCCTGCTTGTAGGCGTAGCGCCAAACGTCTTTTTCCAGTAGTCCTGAACGCCCGGGGGCATCTTCTCGATCCGCGACAAGAACAAGGTCAACTTCCAAATGTCCTGATCGCTGAGAGTGCCTTTCCAGGCGGGCATTCCCGTGTATCGAACTCCGGTCCTAATCGCGTAGTTGATGTGCCACTCGGGATCGTCGAGCGGCATCAGGATGATTTGCGGCGGCGGCGGATACATCGAGTGCTCGAGTGGACTGGGTTTCATGTCGAGCGTGCCGTGGCAGACGGCGCAATTCATGGTGTAGAGCTTCATGCCGTCCATCAGATTGTCGTCGGTGGCGAGGCAGAGGGCTGCTGACGCGGGGAGCGCGCTTTTCCATGGAACGCATCCATGGCGACTGTTGGCAATGCGGCTCTTCGAGCGCTGGCGGAGTCGCGTCGGCATTGAGTGGGAAAGAATCCGAGCGAGATGAAGGCCAGGCCGCCAAGAATCAGCACTCGCGCCAGTCGTGATTCACTACTTCCCAGAATAAAATTGCGCACTCGTCCCTCCTGGCTCGGAATAAGTTAGTAGGCTTTCAGCACGGCTTTGCGCCTCGCGAACGATATCGCTGACCTTCGGCAGGAAATATTCTTCCTGCGGCGGCGAGAAGGGCACGGGCGAGTCTTGCGCGGTGATGCGCACGATGGGACCGTCGAGATCGTCGAAGGCTTCTTCATTAATGATGGCGCTGATTTCGCCGGCGATGCCGCCTGTGCGAACGTCCTCGTGCAGCACAATCACTTTGTTCGTCTTGCGTACCGTCTGCGCGATGGCCTCACGATCGAGCGGTGAAAGCGTGCGCAGATCGACAATCTCAATTTCGATCCCTTCTCTAGCTAGCAATCTCGGCAGCTTCCAGCGCCGTGTGCACCATGGCCGCATAAGTGATGATGCTCAGGTCGCGGCCTTCGCGTGCGATGCGAGCTTTGCCCAGCGGAACGATGTAATCGTCCGCCGGAATCTCTTCTTTGATGCGCCGGTAAAGATATTTGTGCTCAAAAAAGATGACCGGATTGTTGTCGCGAATCGCGGCCTTGATCAAGCCCTTGGCGTCGTAGGCGCTAGCCGGGCAAACAACTTTAAGCCGGGCGCGTGCACGAACCACATCTCGGGATTCTGCGAGTGAAACGGACCTCCGTGAACGTTGCCGCCGCTGGGCCCGCGAATCACCATTGGAGCGGGCGCGCCCCAACGATAATGCGCTTTCGCCACCATGTTGACGATTTGGTTGAAGGCGCATCCGATGAAATCCATGAATTGAAACTCGGCGACAGGACGCATACCTGTGAGCGACGCGCCGAACGCGGCGCCGACGATAGCCGACTCAGCGATGGGCGTATCAATGACGCGCTCCGGGCCGAAGTGATCGATGAATCCGTCGGTGACTTTGAACGCGCCGCCATAGATGCCGATGTCTTCGCCGATGCAGAAGACGCTGGGATCGCGTTCCATTTCTTCCCAGATTCCCTGGCGGATGGCTTCGAGATAGGTGAGTTGCATCTTTAAAATTCTTTCGCCGCGGATTTACGCGGACAAACGCCGATTAAACTAATGAGTGGAAGATGCCATCACTTCAAATGCACCGCGGCTTCCGACTGCTTCAACGCTCCCGACGACTTCCTTACTTTCGGCACCGCGTATTTCGGTTTGATCTCATGGCATCCGGCTTCGCAGTACGTTCCTCCCGCTGCGCTCTCCGGAGTTGGCATGGGAGATGACACGGCGAACTCGCGATCCTCTTCCAGTTCGCGTTCCACGTCGGCAATCAAAGCCTGATTCTCCTGCGCGCTCAGCCACTTCTTCACGTTCACCAGATAATTTTCGAAGCGGGCGATGCAGTCGCGCTTCTTCCAATATTCGAACAGCGGCTTGGGGACGTACTCGGCGGCGTCGTGAATGGCGTGGCCCTTCATGCGCATCATCTTGGCTTCGATCAGAGTGGGGCCCTCGCCGCGACGTGCTCGCTCGCAAGCTTCGTGAGCGGCGTCGTAAACCTGGCAGGCATCGGTGCCGTCAATAATGATGCCGGGAATACCGTAAGCGATGGCACGTTCCGCCAGATCTTTCACGCGGAACTGCATGTCGGCGGGAGTCGAATATCCCCAAAGATTGTTTTCGACGAATAACACCAAGCCGAGATTCTGCACGGCGGCGAAATTCAGGCCTTCATAGGTTACGCCGGTGGATTGGCCGCCGTCGCCGATGTAAGTCATTACCGCGATGTTCTTCCCTTGAAGCCGCGCTCCAAGCGCAACCCCGGCAAGCACCGGAATCAGGTCGCCCAGTGTCGAGATCGGCGCGACTACGTTGCGCTTTTGAATGTCGCCAAAGTGCGAGGATGCATCGCGGCCCTTGGTGGGAGATCCGGCCTTCGCCATGTACTGCATCATGATGTCGCGCGCGGAGAATCCGCGCACCAGCAGCGATCCCTGGTTGCGAATCATGGGGCCAAGCCACTCTTCGGGCTTGAGCGCGAACGCGGATGCGCACGAGCAGGCTTCCTGTCCAAGTCCAAAATAGACTCCGCCGACGACTTTGCCCTGCTTATAAAGGTTTTCAAGCGCCGCCTCCATTTTGCGGTTCAGAAGCATCCAGCGGTAAATTGCGATCGACTGCTTCTTGTCGAGATATTTCGACGCGCGGATCGGAGGCACGGGCGCGCTCAGATCGCCTTTGACCTCGTAGCGAACCGTATCGCCGACTCTGATCTGGCGCAGATCGAAGCGGGGCTTTTCGAGACGGTAATCGGCGATGGTGTAGGTGCGCTGCGACGATGAGGACTTCGCCGGGGGACCTGCATTGCGCCCATTCGACGACGCGCGCGCGGGTTTTACTGGAAGCTTCTTACTTTTCTTGGCCATGTTTCGCGAGAGACAACTGTTCGAAGAATGCTAACCCGTACCAGCGGATTTCGCCATCATGCCCGGAAGATGTCTTCTTCTTTATGCATCTTGCGAAATTCTTTGGGAGTCTGCAGCGGCACGCCCACCGCGGGCGGTAGCAGAGCGTCCAGACTGTCGAGCCAAAGGATCTGGCTGCCAAACACCATCCCGAAATTTCGCGAAATAGAATGCGCGACATCCTGCATTGGCACCTCGTGTCCCAACTCTTTCTGTATCGACGTTACCGGTTTTGAAGTGATGCCACACGGAATAATCAAATTGAAGTAATCGAGATCGGTGTTCACATTGAGAGCGAAGCCGTGCGATGTGACACCACGCGAGATGTGGACGCCCAGCGCCGCGATCTTCGCTTGCTCAGCGCCGCCTGGTCCAAACCCCGGTCAGGCCCTTAACACGCTCGGTGGCGATGCTAAAATCCGCGCAAGTGCGAATCAGCGCCTCTTCCAGTTTCCTGACATATTCGATGACACCCATGGTGCTGCGCTTCGGTTCAGTAGAAGGAAAGCCGCGCAGATCGAAGATGGGATATCCGACCAACTGCGCGGGACCATGAAACGTCACATCTCCTCCGCGGTCGCATTCGAAGACTTCGACTCCACGCTCGGCCAACTTTTCAGGAGAAGCCAGAATGTTGGACGCCTTTGCGTTCCTTCCCAGAGTGATCACCGGCGTGTGCTCGAGCAATAGCAATACGTCGCCGATCTGGCCTTCCTTGCGGAGGGCCACAATCTTTTCCTGCAGACGAAGGCCAGTAACGTAGTCGATGGTGCCGAGTTGGAGAACGGAAATCATTTGGTAATTTTGTAATCGGGTAATTTGGTAATTTGAAAATCTCGGCGGGTAAATTACAAAATTACCCGATTACCAAATTACGAAATCTTTCTACGCGTTTATCGCCATTCCATACACGCTATTCGATGCATCGAGCATGGCTTCGGCTAGCGTCGGGTGCGCGTGAATCGTCCACATCAAGTCTTCCACCGTGGCTTCCATTTCCATCGCCGCCACGGCCTCCGCGATCAGTTCCGTCGCTTGCGGACCGATGATATGCACGCCCAGAATCTCGCCGTAGTCGGAGTCAGACACGATCTTGATGAAGCCCTCGTGCTGTCCCACGATCGACGCCCGCGAATTAGCCGTGAAAGGGAACTTGCCGACCTTCACGTTGTATCCCGCTTCTTTAGCTTTGGTCTCGGTCAGACCGACGCTGCCGATTTCCGGATGGCAATACGTGGCATTCGGAATCCTCTCAGGATTGATCGGCTTGCCCTTCTTGCCGGCAATTTTCGTGACCGCGACAATGCCTTCCATGGCGCCCACGTGTGCCAGTTGCGGAGTTCCGAGCACAATGTCACCGATGGCATAGACTCCCGGCTCGGCGGTCTGCATCCAGCTATCAACCGTGATGAACTCGCGCTCAGGCTTGATATTCGTGGTCTCGAGGCCGATATTCGCAGTGCGAGGTTTCCGCCCCACAGCGATCAGAATTTTTTCCGCATCGATTTTCTGCTGCTTGCCTTCAGCGGTAATCGTCACGGCGATGCCGGTCTTGGTCTTCTCCACTTTCTCGACTTTCGCATTGGTATGGAAGTTAATACCCCGCTTGCGGTAGACGCGCGCAAGTTCTTTCGATACTTCTTCATCTTCCACCGGAACCAATCGCGGCAGCATCTCGACGATCGTCACCTCGGTATCGAATGACTTGAAGATCGAAGCGAACTCAACCCCCACCGCGCCCGCGCCCACAATCACCAGCGACTTCGGCATCTCTTTCAGACTGAGGATTTCAATATTCGTCAGAATGCGGTCATCGGCGGTAAGCCCAGGTAACATGCGCGCTTCCGATCCGGTCGAGAGAATCACGTTCTTGGCTTTGATCGGAGTGCTCTTGCCGTCGGAGGTCGCGACGTCCACCGTATGAATACCATTTTTCGCGTGACCCGTGAGCTTGCCGTAGCCGCGAATCACCTCCACCTTGTTTTTCTTCATCAGGAACTCAAGCCCTTTGGCATGTTTGGTGACCACCTTCGACTTCCGCTCCTGGATGGCGGCCCAGTTCAATTTGCGACCTTCGACGCCCTCGATGCCAAACTCTTTCGCGTCCTTCAGGTGATCCCAGATTTCCGCGTTGAACAGCAAAGCCTTGGTCGGAATGCAGCCGACATGCAGGCAGGTTCCGCCCAGCACGTGATCTTTTTCGATCAGTGCAGTTTTCAATCCGTACTGCCCGGCGCGAATCGCGGCCGTGTATCCCGCGGGACCGCTGCCGATAATTGCAATGTCATAAATGGTTTCTGGCAATCGAGTGCTCCCTAGTAAGAATAATGTCGAGACCCCAAACTATTGATTTTACGACAGGCCAGAAGGATTCGGGAATCGCGGCTTTGGTGCTAGCATGAGCCTCGCAGGGATGACGCATGAGCGAGATCCAGATTTTCGGCCTGATCGGCGGCCTCTTGCTGCTGGCGTTCGTCGCCAACCGCCTCTTCCGCGTCACCCGCATTCCCGACCTCGTCGTGTTGCTGGTCGCAGGCCTAGTGCTTGGCCCCGTGTTGAAATGGGTGAATCCCGATCAGTTCCGCACCTTCACCCAGCTTCTGGGCGCACTCGCGCTGATCCTTATTCTTTTCGAAGGCGGAATGGAATTGAACCTGCGCGAAGGCATCCGCCATTTCCCCGGCGGAGTGCTGCTCGCCTTTCTCGGCTATGGGCTCGCCTTCGGCGCGGTCGCGGCCACGGCGCATTGGAGCCTGCTGCTTCCCTGGAGATCGGCGCTCCTGCTCGGTGGAGTTTTCGGCTGCACCAGCAGCACTGTGATCATGCCGGTGTTGCAGCAACTGAAGGTGCGCGATGCGGTGCGCGTGACTCTGCTGCTGGAGTCGGCCCTCGGCGACGTCATCGGCGTACTAGTTGTTAGCAGCCTGATGAATACGGAAGGGGGAGGAGCAAAGCTGTCAGGATTCATGTCAGGCTTCGCGCGCGATGCCGGAATCGCCCTGGCCGTGGGCATCGCCGTGGGATACATCTGGTGGCGGCTGTGGCCGACGATCGCTCCGCAAAAATTCAGCAACACCGTTTCGTTCGGAGTGGTGTTGGGAATCTACGCCGCTACCCATGCTCTGGGGGGAAGCGGACTGCTCGCGGTGCTGGCTTTCGGCCTGATGCTTGGGAACCTCCCGCGCCGCGGCGACATGGTGCAAGAGGAAGTGCAGTTTCTCAGCTTCCACTCAGAGCTCAGCTTTCTGGTGCGATCGTTCTTCTTCGTACTCCTCGGCATCGTCGTGGAGTTCGCCGGGAAGCGCTACATCCTTCCGATACTGGCTATTCTCGCGGCCATGCTGCTCTCTCGCTTCCTCGCAGTGCAGTTGAGCCGCTTCGCGCTGCGCGGCATTTCCCGCGAGGAACGAGAAATGATTTTCCTGATGATGCCTCGCGGACTGATCACCGCAGTCCTCGCAGTGCAGGTGGTGGAAAGCAAAGGCAGTGAATTCACGTTCCTTCCTGCGATGGCCTTCAGCGCGGTGCTGGCCACGAACGTGTTGCTGGTAGTGGGATCGATCCGAGCCGCCAAGCCTGACGCTGCGACCGTAGTCGACGAACCATCAGAAGAAAAGGCTGAAGCCGGCGCCGCCTAACTACTCAAAAAACCTGACGTCATCCCGAAGCGAAGCGAGGGATCCGGCGTGTGGTGACGGAGAGACGCGAGGGGCCCCACCCAACGCGGTTTTCGTCGGGTGGGAGGCAGAGAGCCTGCACCATGGGGTTTTGTGAGGTGATTCTTACGGGGTAAGCACTTCCTCACCCTGCACGACACCCATGAGAAAAGGTTGGCCGACTGATCTGCCGGGATGAGGAGTGTAATCGAGATTTTCTGCCAACGACGCACTGTGTCGAACTACCAGAATAGCCCCACCAACGAGAGCAGCAAGCCGCTACAGCAAACGGAGACAATTGCAACGACGGTTCGCAGTCGGTGACGGCGTGACAAGGTTCGGAGCAGCATGACGATGGTGACGACTTCGGAGCCGACGACCACGACAAGTCCGAACGTCGCCAACACTTCCCAAATCCAGCAGCCAGTTGCGGGGACGGGGTAGAACAGCTAAGAAACGACAATACCCGCTGAATACGATATGGTTCGACAGGCCCGTCCGAGTGAGTCGCCGTGTCATGGCGACCCACGGGCCTTCACTGCTGGGCTAATCGTGTACGCCAGCCAGGTGCATTTCGTGGAGTTTGTTCACGTCCTCCGCACTCAGATTCCCATCCTTGGCTTCGATCGTCACCAACTTAATGTTTCCCGTGAACTTGAACGGCAGTGTGTAGGTTGGCGACACCGGCGTGCACCAGTCCTCGCCCACATCGAATGTGTCGCCATATGAGAAGAGATACGGCACTGTGTGCGCGACGCGGCCTTCGGCCATTTTTCTGTCGTTGACGGACAGTGTGGCCATGCCGCCCTTGCCCAACCCGCCGCCGTCGTAGGCGAAGTCCAGCTGAATCGTGCTCTTGCCTTTCGGCAGTGGATCGGGAGACGCGATCGTGTAACGCTCATACGCGAGCCAGTTGTAGATGAAGGTCGGCTTGCCGTTCTGAACCAGGAGCGCGTAGCCGCCGGTCATCCCGCCGTTGGTCACGATCATGCCTTCGGCCTTGCCGTCCACGTTTTCGACCTCGGCGATGATGGAGAACGACCGGTTCTTGATGTCGATGACTCCTTCCTCCGGTAGCCGGATGGTGCCCGGGCCATAGCTCGCCTTATTGCCGGCGATAAGCCTTGGCCGCGTGCCAGTCTGATGCAGTTCAATACCATTGTTAGCCATCGGATAGACGTTGTATTTGCGTGCCTCCTCCTCGAAGAGCGCCTGCAGTTCCTTGAGCTTTTCCGGATGCTTGGCAGCCAGGTCGGTGGCGAGGCTGAAATCGCTCCTCCGATCGGAGAGCTCCCAGATGTCCTGGTCGAAAGGTACGATCGGCTTGGCTTGGATCACGCTTAGGCCGTCCAGGCCGTGGCGTGTGCCAGCCCACCAGCGGTCGCGGTAGATGGCACGCGAGCCGGTAAGCTCGAAGTGCTGAGTCGTGTGACGGTCCATCGCCTGTGCTTCGTCGAACGTGTAGGTCACGCTTACGCCTTCCATCGGTTTCTGGGCGACACCATTGACAACCTTCGGCGCGGGCACACCGGCGGCTTCCAGGATGGTCGGGACGATGTCAATGAGATGGGTGAACTGCCGGCGCATAGCGCCCTTGTCCTTGATGCGCGCCGGCCAGGAAACCGCAACTGCGGTGCTGCAACCGCCCCCCGAGGTCACCATTTTGCCATAGTTGTATGGACCGCTTGTGGCGTAGGCCCAGGCTGCAGGAATGCCGCCGAAGGAGCTCGGGCCGCCGAATTCGTCCAGACGTTTCGCGACCTCGTCAATCGACTCGGGGACGCCGTTGATCCAAGTCAGCTTGTTCATCTCGCCGTGCATACCGCCTTCGGGAGTTGGGCCGTTGTCGCCAATGGCGTAGATGATTAGCGTGTTGTCCAAGTCACCCAATTGATCAATCGCTTCGATGACGCGCCCGATCTGGAAATCAATGTGCTCGACCGCGCCGCAGAAGACTTCCATCATGCGGCTGCCAACCTTCTTGTCGCTGGCGCCGAGCTTGTCCCAAGCTGGTAAGGCGTCGGGTCCCGGCGCAGGTTTCGTGCCGGGGGGCACAATCCCCATTTCCAGCTGCCGCGCCACGATGCGCTCGCGGAGCTTGTCATACCCGTCATCGAACTTGCCGCGGTATCTGTCGCTGAACTCCTTTGGCGAGGCGACCGGCGGCTTGGCCGAAGTCGGGGCGTAATACATGATCCACGGCTTGTCGGGATGGGTTGATTTTTGCTGCTTAATCCAGCCGATCGCCTCGTTGGCCATGTCGTCGTCGAAGATATAGCCTTCTTCCGGCGTTCTAGGCGGCCTTACCGGCGTGTGGTTGCGCCAAAGCGGAGTGTAGTATTGGGTCGTTCCCGCTCCGAAAAAGCCATAAAAATGCTCGACTCCTCTGGTCGGCCACCGATCAAACGGGCCAGCCGGGGTGACTTCGTTGTCGGGGGTGTTGTCGGCCTTGCCGATCCAGGCGGTGCCGTAACCGTTCAAGCGCAGGATTTCGAGCACGCTTGCTGCGCTGGGCGGGAGCATGCAGTTATATCCCGGGAATCCGGCAGCGCCCTCCGGGATGAAGCCAAAGCCCACGGAGTGGGCATTACGCCCCGTGAGAAAAGCAGCCCGCGACGCGGCGCAAATGGCGGTCGTATGAAAATCGGTATAGCGCAATCCCTGCTTCGCGATCCGATCGAAAACCGGCGTATTCACCGGTCCGCCGAATGCGCTAGGCGTGCCGAACCCGATATCGTCACCAAGGATCATAAGAACGTTGGGAGCACCTTCCGGGGCCTTGAGCGGCTGCGGCCAGTCCTGCGTTGAGTTCTTCATGGCGGTTTCAATCTTGCCCTTGAACGGGCTCTCGGGCGGTGGCAGGATAGTGCGATCCGGTTGGTTCTGAACGTCTCGGTCACTCATAGGAAGGCTCCTTACTTCATCAGTAGAAATTTCGGATGGGCCGATCTTCCCTCACGCTCGCACTTCCGCCTGAGCGAGACAACTGTTGAAACTTACAGTCCGTGCGACCGGGGGGCTGGCCCATCCTTCGATAAAAGGTTCTTCCTCGACATACCACGCCCACCCAACGCGGTTTTCGTTGGGTGGGAGGCAGAGAGCCTGCACCATGGGTTTTCGTGTAAGCGATTCTTGCGGAGAAGAAATGGCGGATGTGTGCGGCGATTGTCGTCAGACTTATTTCTTACCGTAAATGGTTGTGACACTGGCGAGTCTAAGGGATTCTGCCGACAAGGCTGCGAGATTGAAGCCCATGAACGCCGGGATGACGGTGCATGTGATGAAGCCGTGTATATCACGGAGCCTATGGATTGGAAGAGACCAATCGGATTCCCACTCGCCGAGTTGTATCTCGCTGGTGTTCTCTGGCTCGAAATCGAGTGCCGCCTTGTGCTCAATGGGAACACTTACCTCGATTGCGTCTTCACTGTCGATCGGATACGCGAAAACACCCGGGACTTCAGGATAGAAAACGGGCCCGCCTCTGGAGTGGATCGGGATGAGCTTATGCTTGTCGAAATTGCAAAGTTTATTCAGTTGCGAGAGGGGATGACTCTCCGCAGGGTCCAGTCCATTTCCCGGCTGAAGTCTATCAATTTCTTTCGCGACCTCAGCGGGAAAGAGCCGCAAAATGTTGAGATAGCTAGTAAGCCGATTTCCGGTGAGATCATCGCAGATGGGAAAACAGATGTCGCGGGGGAAATCTTGCCGTGCGGAGGGCAGGGCCAATTGCCAAGCCATCTGATCGAGGCCGGAACGCAGACAGTAGAGAAACTCTCCGAGAACCATTCCAAGGTTGGGCTCGAAACCTTTAAACTCGTACCGCTTGATGTGGCGTCGGTTGTGAGTATCATCCTTGCGAATGATTGTGTACGGTTCTTTACACCACGCAGTAACCAGCGCGTTGAAAGCATCAAGGTGTGTTTGCGCCCGTTCCGCTTTCAGTACCAGATAGGCCGCGGCACGTAATGCTGGCATTCAACAACTTAGCACATTTTGGTTAGTCATGGTATTTATTGCCCTAATAAGAGCATGTCCCCTTATACTTCGTCAAAGGTATAGTAGTCAGTGTCTTAGCCAACGATCGAGATGCCGCATTCCAGCAAGGATAAAGACTTTACTGATTTGCGTCTGCGGTGCGGGAGCGTAACTTTCTCAATAAGGCCAGTTCCTTTTGAAGGGCTTTCTGACCTGCCGCCATCGATTTCCTTGATTCTTCCGACCAGTTGCTATCCGGGGATGGCTTAGACCACAGTCCATCCAAGGGTGCTGTCCGGCTACAGGCGTGGATGTGAATCAGTGATCCATTCGAGACCGAATCTGCATAGACGAGATAGTCGCGGCCTTCGTCCATTTTGCCGTACGAGCAGTCCCCTCCGCCCGAACCGGTGTCCGAGACCACGAACGAGGTGCTCAAGCCTTTGAAGGACTCTCTAACCGCGAACCGTACGTGGTAGTTGACCGTTTGTACGGTCCGGTTCCCCAGTTGGTATTCTCGATGTTGTAGGACGACTTCAACAGGTGTGCCAACAAACACTGCAGCCGCATATTTGAAAGAGTCCTTAATGCAAGCCGATTCTGGCTTACAAAGGTCCGCGCAAGAGCATGCGTGCAACAGTGCCGGCTTGGTGAACACCGTACACGCAAATACCAACAGCAAAAGCTTGTTTTTCATCGAGATGCTTCAGTTTGACACGGAAGCAGTTTAGATTGAGAACCATTCAGCGAAGCTAGGTAACTGTCGTAATCGCGGCGATACGGTAGTGGCCTACTTTCAAAGTTTCTTCGCCGCGTCTTTCGCGTAGTAAGTCAGAATCATGCTGGCCCCAGCGCGTCGAATCGATAACAACGATTCCATCATTACCCGATCGCGCTCGATCCAGCCATTGCGCGCCGCCGCTTCAATCATCGCGAACTCGCCCGATACCTGATATGCGGCCAGCGGCAGATCGAATCGTTCCCGCGCCGCAGCAATCACGTCCAGATATGGCATCGCAGGCTTGACCATGATCATGTCCGCGCCCTCTTCGATGTCGAGTTCAATCTCGCGCATGGCTTCACGAATGTTCGCACCATCCATCTGATAAGAGCGCCGGTCTCCGAACGCCGGAGCCGAGTCGGCCGCCTCGCGGAACGGCCCATAAAATCCCGAAGCGAATTTCGCCGCATAAGAAAGGATAGGAGTATTGATCATCCCCGCCTTATCCAGCGCTGCCCGTATCGCCGCGACTCGTCCATCCATCATGTCGGAAGGCGCAATGATGTCCACGCCCGCGCGAGCCAGCGACACCGAGGTACGTGCCAGCAATTCGAGGCTCGAGTCATTGTCGATCTCATATTCCGTCGCCGCCGCTGGCGGAGCCGCCACCGCCGCTCCCAAAGATTGTCCCTGATTCGTCGCTTTCACAATCCCGCAGTGTCCGTGCGACATGTACTCGCACAGGCAGACGTCCCCCATGATGACAAGATCAGGCACCTCGCGTTTGATCGCGCGCGCTGCCTGCTGCACGATTCCGTCGTCGGCCCAGGCGCCCGTCGCTACTTCATCCTTCTTTTCCGGAAGCCCAAACAAAATCACCGACGGAACGCCCAGCGAAAACGTCTCCCGCGCCTCTTTCACCGCCTCATCCACTGAAAGATTGAAGACCCCGGGCATCGACCGGACTTCCTTCCGCACGCCTTCTCCCGGGCACACAAATAATGGATACACAAAGGCCTCGGGTGTCAGGCGTGTCTCTCGCACCATGGAGCGCAAGGCTTCAGTGCGGCGAAGGCGGCGGAGTCGCGAGACAGGGAATGCCATGGTGAGCCTCACATCGGTGCGTACCCGCCGATTTTAGCAGACCTTCGTTGCACCCTTGCGGGGACGCTAACTCGTTACCTGTCTTGGTGATCGGGGTCACATACGAAGCCGGCGTTTGGTGCTATGAGGAAGCATCCAATGGGCGTATAGGGGAAACCAGAAGCGGGAAGGGTACAAAAGTAACGTCAATGTCTCCCCCCGGAGCTACGGCGAAGGCTCCGTTGCCCCTAGAATGATGAGAGCCATGACTTTGCGGCGACATTGGTGGGGTGTGTCTGCAGCGGCGATCACTGTCGCCTATGCCGCTCTGTCTTCAAGTCTTCCCCACGGACGCGCGATCGTCAGCTTCGGTGACATTGCCGTTCTACTCTTACTGACTGCAGTGAGTGCTGTCTTTACCTGGAATGCAATTGGGGCAAAAGGTCAGGCGCGCCTTTTTTGGGCGTTAATCGCACTCGGATGTTTTCTCTGGACCATCAACCAAGCCCTTTGGACCTTCTACGAAGCCTTCCTCCATCGAGACTTGCCTGACCCTTTCGTGGGCGACGTGATTCTGTTCATTCATCTCGTCCCCATCATGGCTGCCGTGGCGTTGCGTCCGCATCGTCCTCATGAAGAGCAGAAACTTTACTTCAGCACGCTCAACTTTCTGATGCTGCTGATGTGGTGGGTGTTCCTCTACGCGTTCATCGTTTTTCCCGATGAGTACGTGGTTCTCAATGTTCACGTCTACAGTCGCAGTTTCGATTTGCTGTACCTGGTAGAGAATCTCGTACTGCTCGCCATACTCGGCCTCTCTGCTGCGAACGCTACGGGCGCGTGGAAGCGCGTTTACTGGAATCTGTTTATCGCTTTCGGCCTCTACACCTTTTGCTCGGAAAGCATGAATGCCGCTATTGCTCGCGGCCAGTACTACAGCGGCAGTATCTACGATATTCCCTTCGTAATCTCCGTTTGCTGGCTGATCTGGTCTGCTTTGCTGGCTCGCGAACTTAAGCCGGCTCCCGAACCTCTGCCAACCGAACGCAGCCGTTGGATCTCGATGGCGCCGCGGTTGGCCATGGTCGCCATTCTCTCGCTGCCCATCATGGGATTCGTCGCGCTTTTCGCCGACGTAGGTCCTCCGAAAGTGAAACAGTTCCGCATCCTGGTGACGCTTGCGGCCATGCTGGTGCTGGGATTCTTCGTATTCGTCCGCCAGTTTCTGCTTGATCGCGAACTTGTTCGTCTACTGCGTGAATCGCACCAGAGTCTGGAAAACCTGCAGCGCCTGCAGAGCCAATTGGTGCAGCAGGAAAAATTAGCCTCACTCGGACAGCTCGTCGCTGGAGCTGCCCACGAGATCAACAATCCGCTGGCGGCGATTCTCGGATACTCGGAACTGCTTTCCGAAAATGAAGCCCTGAGCCCAGACCAGGCAACCATGGCACGCAAGATCGGCCAACAAGCCCGTCGCACTCGCGACCTGGTTTCGGGATTGTTGAGCTTCGCGCAGCAGGCGCCGGCCGACAAATCGCTGGTCGACATCGGCGCGCTTGCACGCCGAGCGGTGCAGATGGAACAGTTGCACCTCGAGAGCAAGGGCATTCGTTGGGACACGAAAATCTCCGCCGACCTTCCCCGCGTATGGGGCAATGCCAACCAGCTTTTCCAGTGCTGCTTGCAGATTGTCGGCAATGCGATGGATGCCATGGAAGAAGTCGGCGGCGGTATGCTCGTCGTCAGCGGGCGCCAGGAGCGCAACGAAGTCGTTCTTGAATTCGCCGACTCCGGCCCCGGCATTCGCGAACCGCGCCGCGTCTTCGATCCCTTCTACACCACCAAGCCCATTGGTAAAGGCACGGGCCTTGGCCTCAGCGCCACTTTCGGTGTAATCAAAGAGCATCACGGGCAAGTCACTTGCCACAACCGCGCCGAAGGCGGAGCCGTCTTCGTCCTTCGCTTCCCCATGGCCACCCAAGCCCCGATGGTAGAAGCCGCGAAGGCCTGAAGAATTCCCAATTTTCAATTGCCAATTGACAATTGGAAATCGGCAATTCCACATTCAACAATCAATAATCAACAATCAAAAATCCTGTTCTTGTACCATGAACCCTGATGTCCTCTCTGCCCCATTCCAGCGCCCGCGTGCTCGAGTTCCCTACGCTGCTCGAGCTGCTGCGCGGATACAGCGCCTCTCCGCTCGGGCAAGAACGCATCGATTCTCTGGCTCCCTCTACCGACCGCTCCTGGATCGAAACCCAGCAGCAACTGACTACCGAAATCCGCGAATTCCGCCGCGTCGGCGGACGCTTCGAATTCTTCGGTCTCGCCGACGTCACAGAAACGGTCGAGAAATCCCGCATCGCGGGCGTCGCTACTCGAAACCACCGAGATCCGCGACGTTGTGCACATCGTCGATCGCGCGTCAGAATGGCGCGAAATCGCCCTAAGCCCGCCGGCCGCTATGAAAGTCGAGTGGCGCGCAGTCGCACGGCTTTCCTCCGGAATCATCGACTTCACCGAATTTCTCCGCGCCTTCCGCAACAAGATTCTCCCCGATGGCACGCTCGATGACAAAGCCTCGCCGGAACTCGCCCGCATCCGCCGCGAGATCGAGAAGCAGAAGCGCGAAATCCAGAGCTCTCTTCGCGGGTACCTCAAGCGCCTCGCCGAAGGTGGCACTGTGCAGGACGAACTCGTCACCATCCGCGGAGAGCGCTTCGTTATCCCGGTAAAAGTCGAGCAGAAACGCCGCGTGCAAGGCGTCGTCCACGGCGCCAGCTCCAGCGGACAAACCGTTTTCGTCGAGCCCCTTGAAACCATCGAGCAGAATAACGAACTCGTGCGCTTGCTCGACGAAGAGCAAGCCGAGATTCACCGCATCCTGCTCGATATGACGCGCCGCATCGGAGAAAACTCCAGCGCCATCCTAGCCGCCACCGACACGTTGGCCGGACTAGAACTGCAATTCGCCAAAGCCCGCTTCGCCGAAGACTACAACTGCGTCGAAGTCAGCTTGTGTAGGGCGGACACTCCTGTCCGCCAGCGTTTTGCCGAAGCCCCGAGCGGAGCCGAGGGGGAAGCGAGGCTACTTTTACATAAAGCGCGCCACCCATTGCTCGAACGCAATCTCAAACTCAAGAACGCCCAACCCGTCCCCATCACTATCGAACTCGAAGCCCACCGCCGCGAGCTCGTCATCACCGGACCCAACACCGGAGGCAAGACCGTCGCCCTGAAAACCGTTGGCCTGCTCGCGCTCATGGCCCAAGCTGGAATCCCCGTCCCCGCCGACCGCGCCAAGCTTCCCGTCTTCGACGCCGTCCTCGCCGACATCGGAGACTACCAATCCATCGAGCAGAATCTTTCCACCTTCTCCGCGCATGTCACGAATATTGACTTCATCTCGCGCACTGCGACCGCGAATTCTCTGATTCTGCTCGACGAACTCGGCTCCGCCACCGATCCCGAAGAAGGCGCCGCGCTCGCCGTCGCCATCGCCGACCACTTCCGCCGCATCGGCTGCGTCAGCATCATCTCCACCCATCACACCTCGCTGAAAGTTTACGGAGCCAACACTCCCGGTGTCGTCAACGCCTCCGTCGGATTCGACGAAGCCACGCTGCAACCAACTTACGAACTGAAAGTAGGAGTTCCCGGCGCCTCTGCCGGCATCAACATCGCGCAGCGCCTGGGATTGAATCCCACGATCATCGAAGCCTCGCGCGCCCGCCTCGGCAGCCAGGCCCGCGATGTCGGACAGTTTCTCGATCGCTTACACGAAGAACTGCGCGAAGCCGAAGCCGAGCGCTTGCGCCTCCGCACAAAAGAAGAAGAATTAGAACGCCACAAAGCCCGCCTCGCCGCCGAAGGCAAGCGCGAACAGCAAGCCAAGATCAAAGAAATGGAGAAAAAGATCGAGAGCCTGCTGCGCGATTTCGAATATCACGCGCGCGAAGCTGTCAACGCCATCCAGGATCGCGCCGCCTCGCAGAAGGTTTCGAAAGACGCCGAGCGCCGCATCGCCAAACTGCGCCGCGAATTCCGCGAACAGTTCGACTCGACAGTCGTCGCCCACTCCACCGGAGCTGACAAAGACGACCCCAACGCCCAGCCACAAGTCGTCAAACATGTCACGGAAGGTGACACGGTCAAACTCAAATCCGTAGGACGCCCCGGCAAAGTGACGCGCAAAATCGACGACAACCATTTCGAAGTCGAAATCGGCGCCATGAAAATGAAGATCGCTCGCGATGACATCGCCGAAGTGATTCCCCACGCAGCCAACCCGGTCGAAGCCGCGCGCGCCCGCGGCATCAATGTTTCGTTCGAACGCGAAGACTCCAACGTCCCCAGCGAAATCAACGTCATCGGACGCACCGTCGACGAAGCCACCGCCGAAGTAGAAAAATTCGTAGACCGCGCCTTCCTCGCCGGACTCACCCGCGTAAGAGTCGTTCACGGCAGCGGCATGGGCATCCTAAGAAAAGCCCTACGTCGGTTCCTGCAAAAACACCCCCACGTAGCCACGGTAGCCGAGCCCCCACAAAACGAAGGCGGCGGAGGAGCGACGGTGGTGGAGTTGAGAGTCTGAAGTAACGCCAGTCCCAGGCCCAAAATACTCTGTCACCCTGAGCGTAGGCATCCACTCACGAAGTGAGCGGATGCCGAAGTCGAAGGGCCTCGTGTCCGCGTGCACAACCGATGACCTCTCGAGGAGTTTTCACGGAGCCGACGTAATGCCAACCCATATATCGCTGAAAATAAGCATGTTATTTAGAGCATATTAGTAGGATAAACAGGACAACAAGCAGACTATAATTCATCTGATATGATAGGTGATAGATAGGAGACATAATGGCAACTTCTGCTCGCCTCAACCGTCAGAAGATTTCAACCACCATTGCTCCTGAGACTCTTGCCTACCTCGAACAGTTGGTCGAGAGCGGAAGAGCTGCGAACCTTGCCGAGGCGATTGATCTGGCCATTGGGCGGCTGCGGGCCGTCGAAAACCGGAAGCGTCTCGAGCGTGACACCGCCGCTTACTTTGATCAAATGCCGGAGGCAGAGTCATCGGAAGAGCAGCGTCTCTCATCCGCTCTCGCTTCGAGCGCTCGTGGCTTGGATGTGGATCGTGAACCTTAGCCCGCGTCGCGGAGAAATCTGGACGGCGCAGCTAGGCGATGCTTCCCAGCGGCATTGGGTAGTTATCGTCTCTCTCGACAGCCGCAACCTCAGCGATCGCGCGACCTCTATCCTCATCGTTCCCTTCGGCAGTTATGGCCGGCCGGGACCCACCGTCGCGGAACTACCCCCAGGAGAAACCGGACTGCCGGGCGTTTCTTATCTCAAAGCGCATTTCATCCAGGTGCTCGAAAAAAAGTCGCTCCTCGAAAGACAACGTCGCATGTTGTCCGCCGCGCGGATGAGAGAAGTGGTGGCCATGATCCGCCGCGCCGTCGATCCGGACGCGCCGTGGAATGGAAAGTGAAAATATGTGGCCGCGCGCCCTCGCCCGCGAACCTCACCACGGCTTATCTCTGTCACCCTGAGCGTAGGTGTCCGCTCACGAAGTGAGCGGATGCCGAAGTCGAAGGGCCCCGTGTCCGCGTGCACCACATGCGCCACGTCGAGGAATTCTCACGGTGTCTTTGTGGCGCACGCACCCTCGCCCGCGAACCCTGCCAACCTCATTGCTTAGCCCAGCGCTTCAGCGCTGGGTAAAGGGAGAGAAGATCAAGTCCCAGGGGGACGGCCGAAGCGACTACCAGCATTGTCATGCCGAGCGGAGTCGGAGCACCCCTTCTTTGTTCCCAATGCTGGCACCACGCAGAGGGGGGACGCCCCCGTCCGTCCATCGCACACGCTCATGATCTCTGTTTGCCCGGGATCAGTCCGGAAAAATCAGTTTACCCTCTATCTCTGTCACCCTGAGCGTAGGTATCCGCTCACGAAGTGAGCGGATACCCACGGCACAGGCTCTCAACCCCTGAGAGGTTTAACAATCCCATGCGAACTGCATGTCTGACGCACCAACGTGGATATGAGAGCGCCAGTCCAGAATGAAAAACGAAAAAATGCCAACTCCTTCGCTTAACTTCTGCATAACGTCAGTAGGAAACAGGTCGCCTTCAGATCGGCTCACCGCGAACCATACAGACCCGAGAGTCGGAAATGCGGACGAGGCTTCCGGCGGTTCAATCACGAACAGCTCCACTCCGGTAAACGTGACCGCCCCATTTCGATACTGACTCCGTTTCTCGGGAGGGTCATCTCGCCTTCCAACCAAAATACGCATTTCTAAGGTGAGAGTTCCGTTTTCGAAATTCCGGGTGATCGATCGAATTTGGGCGTCATGGAGTCCATTGGGCAGCTCTTTTTCGAGGTTCTCGAATGTCATCTCAGATTTCTCAGCTTCACTATGCTCGTTCACGAAATTCGGTCTCGTTTTCCACAAGTAGCCACAGATATCAGGTATTTTGTAACAGCAAATTCTAAGCTATTGTCAAAAACAGTTGTTCTCCATTTGTATCTGTAGTTCACCTGCCTTAACCTTTCTTGGTTTATATATTCCACCTCATGGCCAACCCCGGCGACTTCGCATATACCGTTAAGCAGCAGGCCGACATCGTCCGGATCATCGGCGATTACGTCAAGCTGAAGAAGGCCGGGGCGCAGAATTTTTCCGGACTTTGCCCGTTCCATGGCGAAAAGACGCCATCGTTCTCCGTCCACGCCACCCTCCAGTTCTTTCACTGCTTTGGCTGCGGAACCTCCGGCGATGTTTTTTCTTTCATCCAGAAAATCGAGAACATCACTTTTCCGGAAGCCGTCCGCGCCGTCGCGCAGAAGCTGGGTATGGCTCTTCCCAAGGCCAGCTTTTCCAGTCCCGCCGAGGCCCGCGACGCCCAATTGCGTACGGTCTTGCTTGAGGTCCACGAGCGCGCCTGTTCTTTCTTTCAGGACTACCTCCGCCGTCCCGAAGCCGCCCACGCCCGCGAATACTTAAAAGGACGAGGCCTCGATCAGGAGACGATCCAGCGCTTCCGCATCGGATACGCGCCCGACTCGGGATTCCACCTCCGCGACGCCCTCCGCCGCGACTACAGCGAAGAGGTGTTGCGTGAAAGCGGGCTGTTTTCGTGGAAACAGGAAGAAGTCGGACCTCAGACCTCGGACCTCAGACGTCAAGACAGCCGCTGCTTCAACCGCGACGGCCAAGGTCCGACGATCAACGTCCGAGGCCAACGATCTATTCCAAATTTCGCAACCGCGTCGTCTTCCCCATCGCCAACGAGACAGGACACGTCATCGCCTTCACCGGGCGCACGCTAGCCACCGACGAGAAGGCTGGGCCCAAGTATCTGAACTCGCCTGAAACCGCGATCTACTCTAAGTCACGGGTGCTCTTCAACCTCGATCAGGCGAAAGAAGCTGTCCGAAAGCTGGACTATGCCATCCTGGTCGAAGGCCAGATGGATTGCATCTCCGTCTTCGCCGCCGGATTTCAGAACGTCATCGCCAGCTCCGGCACAGCGTTTACCGAGCTCCAAGCCAAGCTGCTCGGGCGTTTCAGCAAAAATGTGGTTGTCAACTTCGATCCTGATACTGCCGGAGCGAAGGCCACCGAGCGCACTCTCGGTCTGTTGGTCGAGGAAGAATTCAATATCAAGGTGCTTACCTTGGAGTCCGGATTCGATCCCGACCTCTTCATCCGGCGCAAGGGCAAAGGTGCCTACGAACAGGCCCTGCGCCACTCCCAGCGCTATTTCGACTACCTCATTGAGCGCGCCCGTACCCAGTTTCCGGTCCGCAGCGCCGAAGGCAAGGCCAAGGCAGTCAACTACCTGCTTCCTCATGTGCATCGCATTCCCAACCGCATTGTTCGTGACGAACTGGCGGGAGAAATCGCCCAGAAACTTGGGATTGATTCCACGGTCGTGCGTCAGGAGTTGAAGCACGCGGCCGCTACTCGCTCGTCTGCCGCCGTCAAGGCCCCTCCTGAAGCCCAGGTCACCGATGCTGAGCGGTTGCTGATTCGCGCCTTAGCTTCAGCCAAGCAGATGCAGTCCGTCGAAGAACATGTCTCCGCCCGTGACGGTGCCGAGGAAGAATTCGATCCCGCGCGTCAGGCGCACTTCGCTCTAAAGAACGAGAACCTTCATCACGGCCTCGCTACTGAGGCCCTTATCGAATTGCTTCTCGACGGGACTTCAGAAGTCAGCGATGTCATGGAGCTTCCGCTTTCGCAGCCAGACCGCAACCTGCTCGCGGCTATTCTCATGAGAGAAGAAGAAGAACTCTCGGCCGAGCGCCTTGAAGGTGCCGTGCGCGCCCTTCGCCGCATCCAACTGCGGCGTGCGCTTGAGCACGTGCAGCACGAGTTAAAAGATACGCGCTCGCTCGACCCCGCTCGTATGCAGGTCCTATTGCAGGAAAAAGTCCGGCTCAAGCGAGCATTGATGGACCCAGGGCTGGCTGGCGGGGCTGCGGGAGGCGACTCGGCGCTCGCAGGCGACTGAAAAAAGACACTTTAGGAGGAAAAATTGGCCCCGGGAACCTTGAAACTAAACTGCTTGAAATGCCATCTAAGTAATTAGCGGCGGGGAAGTTAGGGCACCCGAAGGTTTCTTCTCAATCAACTGACCGATGGTAGCACCCAGGTTTTTGTGCTATCATCTGAAAGTTTGTGCAGGCGCGCAGCTCCGCCCGTCCACATTACCCACCGCTAAAAAGTTTAACAGTCCTTCCATACAAGGACGATTTGAGGACAATCCGTCTTGGCTCTTGAAGATAAATACGACGATATTAAGAAGCTGATCGACGCAGGGAAGGAGAAGGGATATCTGACCTATGACCAGGTTAACGATCTCATCCCGCACGACGTGCACTCTCCCGAAGACCTCGACGATCTGCTGACGACTATCGGAACGCAAGGCATCGACGTACTGGAGGGACCGAAACTCCCTTCGGCCACGCTCGATAAAAAATTCGAAGAAGATGAAGCTGGGGAAGACGTAGAACTCGATCTCACCCCCGGTGCCCTGGAAAAAACCAACGACCCCGTCCGCATGTATTTGCGCGAGATGGGGACTGTGCCTTTGCTTACGCGCGAGGGCGAAGTGGAAATTGCGAAGCGGATCGAGCGCGGGCAGTTGCGCGTGCTCAAGGCGCTGTCGCGGTCTCCGATTGTCATTAACGAACTTCTTGCTTTGGGCGAAGACCTGAAGAAGAGCGTCCGTTCGATCAAAGAAGTTGTCACCTTCGATGAAGAAGAGATCACCGACGAAATTCTTCAGAACCGCCTGAAGGAGTTCACCGGAAAGATCGACGAACTGGCTAAGGCTTACAAGAAGGCCGGGCAACTACAAGAGAAGTTTGCCACGGTCTCGCAGAAGAAGCGTCCCAAGGATTACCGGCGGTACCGCATCGCTTTGGCACGCGGCATCGTCAAGGTGTCTTTGTGCGTCCGGAACTTGGGCTTCACCAACAGTGAGCGCAAGCGGCTGATCGACCGGGTCAACAAGACCGTCGACACCATGCGCCAGCTGGACCGCCAGTCGACGAACCTTGAACGCAAGGCGGAGGCGACGCGAAGTGAAGACCAGAAGAAGGAATATCGCCGGCAATCGCGGGCGATCCGCAGTGAACTCGAAAAGCTCGAAGTCGAAGCCGGAGTCGTGTTCCTGGAGCTCAAGCGCACGCAGCGCGAGATTATCCAGGGCGACATGGACGCCGAGCAGGCGAAGCGAGAGCTGATCGAAGCCAATCTTCGTTTGGTCGTTTCAATCGCCAAAAAATACACGAACCGCGGTCTGCAGTTCCTGGATCTGATTCAGGAAGGCAACATCGGTTTGATGAAGGCCGTCGACAAATTCGAGTACCGCCGCGGGTATAAGTTTTCGACTTATGCCACGTGGTGGATTCGGCAGGCAATTACTCGTGCAATTGCTGATCAGGCGCGTACGATTCGTATCCCGGTGCACATGATCGAAACGATCAACAAGCTGATCCGCACTTCGCGGCAGCTGGTGCAGGAACTGGGACGCGAACCGACGTCGGAAGAAATCGCTAAGCGGATGGACATCCCCGTGGCGAAAGTCCGCAAGGTTCTGAAGATCGCACAGGAGCCCATCTCTCTCGAAACGCCGATTGGCGAAGAGGAAGATTCGCATCTGGGTGACTTCATCGAGGACCGCGCGGTCGTGTCGCCGGCCGAAGCCGTGATCAACGTCAACTTGAAAGACCAGACTTCGCAGGTGCTGCGCACGCTGACGCCGCGCGAAGAGAAGGTCATCAAGATGCGGTTTGGTCTGGAAGACGGCAGCGAGCATACGCTCGAAGAAGTCGGCCAGTCATTCGCGGTGACTCGCGAACGCATCCGGCAGATCGAAGCCAAGGCGCTGCGGAAACTGCGGCATCCGAGCCGGTCACGGAAACTGCGGGCGTTTTTGGATGGGGTCAGGGACTAGATTTTCGATTGTTGATTTTTGATTGTCGATTTTGGGGCGCGAGCGATCGCGCCCTTCTTTATTTCTACCTGATACTTCCTTTAAAAATTGTCATTCCGAGGAGCGTAGCGACGAGGAATCTGCAGTGGGTTTCGGGCGGGTGGCCGCCCATAAGAGCTTAATTATGTAGGGCGGACATTCCTGTCCGCCTAAAAGGCGCGAGCGATGGCCCCCTTTTTATTTCCACCTGATACTTCCCCTAGAAATTGTCATTCCGAGGAGCGTAGCGACGAGGAATCTGCAGTGGGGTTAGTCAATGACTGCGATCGCGTCAACTTCGATCAGGTAGTCGGGGGACAGCGCCGCTACGCCGACCACCACATCTGCTGGCTTGTGATCTCCGAACAGCGCTATCCGGGCCTCTTCGATAATCGGCAAGCATTCGTCGCGTTTGTAATTGACGACGTAGATTGTGATCCTGGTGACCTGCTCAGGCCGGGCGCCAGCAGCAGCCAGTGCACGTCCGAGATTGCCAAACACCTGGCGCGCCTGAGCCGCGAGATCGCCACGGCCAACCAGCTTTCCCTGTATATCCTCGGGCTCCTGGCCCGAGACGAATACCAACTTGCTTCCCGTCGCGACGACGACCTGGGTGTACGTTCCTGGAGTCGGCAGATCATCGGGATTGATGCACTCGAGCGTCATTGATTTGGTCTCCTGCTATGGGAGGCGGGAACTGGTAGGGGCTGGCCCACGCTTTCTCCGCCAAATATTACAACATTGTGGGGTGCGGAAGAGTGTGCAGTGAAGTTCCTGCGGTGTGTGCAGCATCGCTGCCCCCGCATCCGCAAAAAGCGCGAATGCGTGGGCCGGCCACCCCGCCGTGAAAGACTAATCGTGAGGGCGGACATTCCTGTCCGCCTAAAAACGGCGCGATCAAATCGCTCCCTTTTTTATTCCCCCCGCTAACTTAAGACTCGTCATTCCGAGGAGGAGCTGCGAGTCGCTTTTTTGCCACCAGAATGTCCTGAACACTCGCGCGATCATCATAAAAATCTTCAAGGATGCGCTGCATGTATCGATGTGAATTCTCTACTTCTTCGTCGGTAATTTCCCGCCAATCATCGTGAAGTACGTCGTTCCCTAGGGAGCGGATGTCATCGTGCGCCCTCTTTCGCCTTGCATCTGTAATGATGCCATCATCCGCCGCAGCGTCGATCCTCTTCTGGAGGTCGCGAAGGCTCGGATCGTTGCTTTTTACATAGCCATTAATCTTTAGGGTCTTTTCCAAAACCGAACGGAAAAGGGCAGAAGCCGCTCTGTTTGCGCCGAACGCCGCACACCGTTCGGCCTCTCGAAATTCCGCCTGAATGTCAGGCGGGACAGATTCGGGCAGTGGCGCCAGAGAAACCGCAACAGGGAAAAAACTTTCAAGAACCGCCCCTTGAGCGTTCCCGTTATCTGCGATTGTTGCCATCCCCCTCGCCCGCATCTTGCACACTGACCAAATACATAAACGGAGCGTGAAAACAGATTCCCATTGAACTCGTGCCTGTCATTTACTGGCACTGACTGCTTCGCGTCGAAGCTCGTTATCGCCCCACATTTTGAACAGTGCGCTGAAATGTCGTAACCCTTAAGTTGTGGCTTCATGAATCGTCACTCCGCCGAATTGGGCGTCACGGGTCTTATTTTTTTTATTCTGGGGGGCTGGCCAACCCCTATTGTCGCAGAATTGAAACGGGGTTGCCCCACCTTTCGCGGTTTTTGAAAGGTGGAAGTCAACCTGCAGGATCTTCGGAATCTGCCGTCCTGACGAGATGTCTTTGCCTACGCTATTAGCAAAACACCTGTCACGCCGGCAGTCCAGTTCCCACCCTTCGAAAATCGCGAAGGGCGGGGCAACCCTGATTTAGGATCTGGTCGAACGATGGGTGGGCCAGCCCCCAGCGAAGTTCCTGCGGTGGTGTCGGCAGCATCGTACCCCACACATTCGCAAAAAGCGCGAATGCGTGGGCCACCCGTCCCAGGCCTGCGGGCTCCCGCTTCGCTCACGCCCGCAAAACGCCTCCAGTTGCGGGCGTTCTTGGATGGGGTCATGGATTAGATTTCGATTATTGATTTTTGATTGTTGATTTTGAGGGCGCGAGAGATCGTGCCCTTTTTATTCTTTGGAAGCTGTTCGCAAGAATCGCTGGTTTTAGTGTCGAAGAACAGGGGCAACGAAGGGCGGGCAGCCATGTTCGCGTTAGTTCGATAAAGAACAAAGAATCGAAGGGTGGGCCAGTCCCCCGTCCCCAGCTTGCCCCCAGCTTCCCAGTGTTACAATTTGTCGCTGATGAAGTACCTCTGGCTTGCAGTGCTCATCCTCGCCACGCAACCAGCGCAAGCACGACAAAGCAATGGGACTGCCAAGTCCAGCAATGCTCAGGCAGCTATCGACGGCAGTACTGCCCACCATGAAACCCAACCAGCCAGACAGCCGACGTCAGTTACGACGCAAACGCTAACTGGGCCAGAAAATCAATCCCACAGAACTGAACACCCAATCCTGCGAACCGATAGCAACAGAGACACGGCAAAGCCAGATGCTGACACTGAATGGAAGATGGCTCTTTTCACAGGGATACTGGCTGGAGTTGGCGTACTTCAGGTTGTTCTCATGGCCCTTACTCTGTGGGTCTATCAGCGCCAAGCTCGAGAGATGCGAAGACAGCGACATGAGATGAGAAATCAACGCCACGTAATGTGGCGTCAGTGGAAAGCAATTCAAATCCAAGGTGCCCACATGGAATCCCAAACTAAGAGCTTGGCGGACTCTGTTAAGGTCGCCCAGGATAGTGTGGCAGCTACTAATAGGAATATTGAACAGGAAGTTCAGCGGGATAGGGCGAGAATCTTTGTGGAGCTTGAGCCGTTCAACATCAGCAAACTTGGACTGATGACGAACATTATCGAATATAAAATTATCTTCCACGGTTCGACGTTCGCTTTTATCCAAGATACCGCTGCCGACTGTGAGTTGACGGATTCTAAGGAACCCCCGAAAAGCTCCTACATCGGTGGTCTTGTTGTCATTCCAAAGGTTATTCCCCCCAATACCCCGGAGCAACGTTGCACGACTCCTCTTTTCCATGTATTTGATGACTTTGAAAAGGATAGTATCACTCATCAGAAATCGTTCATTCACTTTCGGGGCTATATCAAGTACAAAGATTTTGTGGGGAACAACAGAGAAACAACGTTTTCCTACGTCTGGATACCCAAGCCACTGGGCATGGCAATCGGATGGGCGCATTGGGAAAAGACAGGCCCACCAGAGGCTAATCACGAGACATAAGCAACTTAGGGAAATAATTACCATAACTCATCCATTGGACTAGGATGGCGGTCGGTGATTGCCGATGGACAAAAGGGAAGTTCGTCGCGCAAGTACTCTAGGGAAAGTGGTGGGAACGCATGGCGTGGGCGGCAAGAATCCACAGCAAAGGTCGGATAGATCGCGCTGGTCGAGCGCTTGCATCCCTGGAGCCACAGGCGTCAGAAGGTGAGTTCGATGATTACGTCCAGCGCCTAATCCAAAGGGAAGCAGACATTGCCGTTGTGGATAACTGGCGAGCCTGCCACGCATGTCCTTTACAAGTCGTGAAAATGACTCTTCTGAACCGGGCGAAGAAAATTGATCGGCATGCTCTAATCGCCCAACGACTAAAGCGGCGCCCTTCAATCGAGATCAAACTAAGGGATAATCCCAACATGAAGCTCTCCCAAATACAGGATATCGGGGGATGCCGCGCCGTTCTGGGAAAAGTTAAGCTTGTGAAGGAGTTGGTTGCGAAGTACAAGGAATTTCACGCGAAAAGCCCAAAGAATCGCTCGGATTGGGATGGATCAGATGACTTTGACTACATAGAACGTCCTAAGCCGGATGGTTATCGCAGCGTACATCTCGTGTTCCGGTTCCAAAGTGCAAGTCCTGAACACGCAATTTACAACGGTCAGCGTATTGAAATACAGATTCGCTCAAAACTACAGCACTTATGGGCTACCGCAGTAGAGACCGCGCAGCTATTCACTGGACAGGCACTCAAATCGAAGGTAAAGAATGCTTCTGACGATTGGCTTCGCTTCTTCGCCCTAACCAGTAGTGCGTTCGCATTGCGCGAAAAATGCCCCACTGTTCCGGGGACTCCCGCCACTAAATCAGAACTAATTCAGGAATTGCAGGCGATCATTAATCGCAGCGCTATCATGCAGAATCTAACAGACTGGAACGACGTGGTTCATATGATAGAGGTTCCAGACAGGCCCAATGCCTATTTCTATTTGTTAACTATTGACGTTGATAAGCGCACTCTTACGATTTCGTCGTTTCGCAGGGATCAAGCGGTTGCGGCGCAAAAAGCGTACGACGAAGCGGAAAAGACGACGGAAAAAAATGCCAACATTCAAGTTGTGCTGGTTTCAGTCGAGGATGTCGCGGCACTCAGGAAAGCTTATCCAAGTTATTACGTTGATACTAAGGGTTTCATCGCCGCCGTTCAAAGAGAGTTAAGAAGGGGAAAATGATGGGCGGGTGGCCCAGATCTTTAACTATCACAGACCGGGGTGCCCCATTTCTCGCATTCTTTGCGGGAAGTGGGGCTTTTCACTCAACTTTCCGCGCTCACCCCGCTCGAATCTTCATCTTCAAAGCGTCCCAGTCGTTGATAACCACCGGGCCGCGCTCCCCGCCTGCCTCCGCGAATATTTATAATATTGGTTTTAGTGCCACGCGAAGTTTTGAACAGCAGAACAGTAGGGGGCGCCAGTGAAAAAGGGTTATTGGGTGGTTGCGTATAGATCGATTTCGGATGAGTCGGCCATGAAGGCATACGCGGCATTAGCAGGACCGGCAATTCAATCATCCGGGGGTCGCATTTTGACAGGGGCCGCTAGCCGGGTTCAAGCCCACGAAGCTGGCTTGCAACAACGAACCATCCTTGTCGAATTCGACAGCTATGACATCGCGCTGGCCGCTCACAACAGCGACGCCTACCAAAAGGCAGTTCAAGCGCTCGGCTCTGGCGCCGAACGGGACTACCGCATCGTTGAAGGTATGTAGATTCCAAATACCCGGCTGCCCGCGGGCGGCCCAGCCTTTCAATCCTGTTTTCGTTTCCCGTGCCGGAAGTGTGGGCACCCCGTCCTTGCATCTTTTGCAAGCAGCGCTGCCCCATGAGTTCATGCCTCGTCCTGCTCGTAACGGCGGCGCGCACCATGCTGGCAGTTCTCAGTCTTCCGTCGTCAGCAACGACCAAACCCCTAAACCACCGAGGATGTTCATAGATCACAGATTCTCGTGACGGCCAAAAGTAGACTTCTAGGTCAGGGAAACGCGGACAGGAATGTCCGCGCTACACAACCGATGACGCAGCGGAAAACCAAGATCATCAAAGATAACAAACGCCGCGGGGAGTGGGCGGAGTCGCTGTTTATGGCTCGCGCCGCCGAGCACGGGTTGCCCGTCAGCAAGCCAATGGGGGATTCGGACAGCTTTGATTGCGTGGTGGGACATCCCGGAAAGTTTGTGGCCGTGCAGGTTAAGTGCACCATGGCAAAACGCGAGCCCGGCAAAGGATACAGATGCGCGATCATGATGTGCCACAATCAGAAGTATCGCGAGGGTGCTTTCGATTTCGTGGCGGCTTATGTCATCCCCGAAGATGCCTGGTATATCGTTCCCGCAAAATTGATCCTGGGGCAATCGACCATGCGTTTGGGCGGCCCGGCGGGAAGATTTGAGCACTATCGCGAGGCATGGCATCTGTTGCAGGAGGCGGTCGCGTGTGAAGAGATAGAACAAGGGCCTGAGCCTGAGCCGGTTGTGGAGACTCCTTTGATGAGAAGGATGCGGGCGTCGTTTGGGTTCATGCGCAGGCGGTTGGTTGGAGAGGAATAACAGTAGCCAGTACCCAGTACCCAGAAAATCGAGGATGCGAAAGCAGGGGCGCAGCGATCGCGTCCCTCTTTCATGTTGGTGAGGGTTTCGCGGAAGATAGCTTCCTGCTCCTGGCCAGACGCGGGCGCCCGCGCCACATTAGCGTGATTGGTTTTTGTGTCGTCCGAGAGGCGCAGGTGTTGTATAGTTTCGCGACCCCCAGGACTGGCCTCAAGGAGGGCTTGTGGCCACTGCGTCCGTCTCTGTCCAGCAAAATTCGTGGTTGCGTCCGAAGTATGTTCTCGGCTTGTTCATTGGATTGATGCTGGCCTATGTCATCGTCCATAACGAAGCTTTTCTGATCAACGCGCGGGATCCGGAGTGGCAGCACATTCATCCGTTTCGCTGGTACCTGCTGCCGCATGGGCTTGCCGGGGCGTGTGCGTTATTGCTCGCGCCGATGCAGTTCTGGGATAGCTTGCGGTGTCGTTACGCGAAGCTGCATCGCGTGGTCGGCAGATTCTATGTGGGGGGCGTGCTGATCGCCGCGCCCATGGGATTTTATGTCCAGTATTTTCAAATGCGCGCGGGCGCCTCGGAGGCGTCTTTCAGTTTTGCCGCTGCGACCCAGGCTTTCACCTGGATGGTAACGACTCTCATCGCGCTGGCGTTCATTCTCAACGGTAAGGTCGAGCCACACCGGCGCTGGATGACGCGCAGCTTTTCGGTAGCTCTGGTGTTTCTGGAAGTGCGGGTGCTATTGGGAGTGACGGGCTGGGAGAATCTGGGGCCTCACGCTGTGGAGGCTGCGGTGTGGGCGTGCAATGTGTTCGCGCTGTTCGCGGCGGATCTGGTTTTGCAGTGGCAGGAGTTGCTGCGGGCGCGAAGGCAGTCGTCAGCCGTCAGTCTTCAGTCGTCAGCCAAGGCAAAAGCTTGAATTGCACCGGGGCGGAGGGCGCTGTGATCAGGTAGGGGTCCTTCGACTGCTTCGCTCAGGGTGACTAGTAAAAACAATTGCCCCGTCCCTTCGCAACTTGCGCGAAGGAACGGGGCAGTTGAGCTTTTAGCATCCGGTCGCGGACGTTACCGCTTCGGTGGCTCGTTGTGCGGTGGTGGTTGGTTGTGCGGTTGCGGTTGCTGGCGTTGCTGCATGTGTTGTTGCTGCTGCACGTGTTGTTGTTCCATGTGCTGGGTCTGCTGCGCGTGCTTTGTTTCCATCTGCTGCTGGCGGGCCTGCATCTGCTGCTGTTTGGCCTGGTTCTGTTGCGCCCTCTGCTGTTGCTGCGCCATCTTCTGGTGATCCGACTCCTGCTTCTGCATCAGCTTCTGGTGGTCCTGCTGCTGCTTGGCATAGAGCTTCTGTTGCTGCTGCTGGTATTTCTGGTCCTGCTTGGCGTTGCCGGTGTTGGGCGCCGCAGGCTGCTCATGAGGAGGGATGTCCTTGGCGTGAGTCGGGGGACGAGGAACTTCTCCGCCAGGGCGAGGAGCTTCGCCGCCAGGCCGGGCAGCCTCATTGCCACGATTCGGTTGGTTGCCGCGATTCGGTTGGTTACCACGATTGGGCGGTTGGTAGGTGCCGCCGGCTTCTTTCGCGGGAACGGCGTGTTCGTTAAACGCGCCTGGCCGTTCGGTCGCAGCGATGGGCGGTTTGCCGTGGTTCACCGAGGCGCGCAGCTCCTGATTGCCACGCGCTGCCTGGATGTGCTGGGTTTGAGCGGCGACCGGCGGCAGATGTCTCTCGTGCTCGGCGGCTTGCTGCTCGGGCGTGGGACGCGCATTAATGCCGCCCTGTCCGCCGTTGTAGCTGACGCGAGTCACGTTGTTGTTGACGATGGTGGTGTTGTAGACATTGTGGATGTTGGTGACGTTCACGTTGGTGACGGAGCGGTTATAGAAGAAGTGGTCGTGATCCCAGCGTCCACCTTCGTAGCCGTCGCCGAAATATCCGAAGCCGTAGTTGATGCCGCCATAGAAACCGACGCGCGGTCCCCAATAGCCTTCATGGAAGAGGAAGGCTGAGCCGCCCCATCCCCACCATCCAGGGGTCCAAAGGAAGCCGACCTGAGGCGCGAGCACCCAAGTCCCAGGCACCCAGTAATAATCGTCGTAGTCGGAGTCGTAAGCCCAGTAGCCGGGTGTCCAGATATAGCCATCGCCGGGACAGACGGGCTGTTCGTAGACGGGCAGGGCCGGCGGGCCGAAGCTGACGGAGATGCCGATCTGCGCAAAGGATGTCGCCGACATGGTGAGCACGATCAGGGCGAGTAACAAAGATCGAACGGAGGAGAAAATTCGCATTTAATTTCCTTAGCTGCTTATCCTTCGCTTGCCCGATGCTGCTATGTTGCTGCGGGTTGCGTGGATGGCAGCGATTTTTGAGCCCTTCCTGCAAGCCTTCGAAAATGCTTCTTTCGAGATGAGAAAACCCCACTATGGGTTGGAAGTTGCTAGGGGTTTTCCTCGACATCTCAGTGTAAAATCACGTCCAATTTTTATGAACGAGATTTTAGCGTTTTCCTCGGCGGCGGAATTTCGTAAGTGGTTGACGGCGAATCATCGGACGTCGGAGGGAATCTGGCTGCGTATTTACAAGAAAGATTCCCGCGTGGCTACGGTGACTTACGCGGAGGCTTTGGATGAATCGCTCTGCTTCGGTTGGATTGATGGGCAGAAGCAGAAGCATGACGAGCTTTCGTGGCGGCAGAAATTTACGCCGCGGCGCGCGCGGAGCGGATGGTCGAAGATCAACACGCGTCATGCGGAAAGACTGATTGCGGCAGGACGCATGAAAGCGGCGGGCATGGAGCAGATCGAGGCGGCGAAAGAGGATGGGAGATGGACGGCGGCGTATGACTCCCAAGCGCTGGCTACGTTTCCCGAAGAATTTTTGCGAGCCTTGAGCAAGCACAAGAAGGCGCAGGCGTTCTTCGAGTCATTGAGCAAGAGCAACAAGTACGCGATTGCGTACCGCTTACAGACGGCGAAGAAGGCGGAGACACGGGAGCGGCGCATGAAGATGATTCTGGGGATGCTGAAGAAGGGAGAGAGGTTTCACTGATAGGAGCTGAGGTCCGATTTCTATGGGTCGAAATCTCCAAAGGGAATTGTTGATTATTGATTTTTGATTGTTGATTGAAAAACGTTTAATTTCCCACGGGTTGGGCATTCCGATTGCCGACTTTCATGGGCAGGTAGGGGTGCTTCGACTCCGTTCGCCTTCGGCTCTCTACGCTCAGCATGACAGGAGCGCGGGAGTGATTCAAGGCTTGCGGTGCGGGAGTGGGGAGGGTGACGCCTCCATTTACTTTTTTCACGTAGGCTGCGAAGGCCAGCAGAACGAGAGCCAACCCGATGAAGACATAGCGTCGCCATTGATTGCGTTCTTCCGGCGGTTGGGTTAGGTGCTTCGAGAGCAGTGCTCCGATCACAAGGCCCGTGACCAGTCCACCGATGTGGGCGGAGTTGTCGATGCCAGGTACGAGGCCGAAGAACAAGTTGTAACCAGCAAACAAGAGCAGACTCTTCAGTGTGCTCTGGATGGCGGACTTGGGTACAGGAAGATGTCCCAGATAGAGCGCGGAGATCAGCGCCCCGGCCATCCCGAAGATCGCGCCCGAGGCTCCCGCGCCGACGACCAGCGGGTGCAGCCACAAGCTCGCCAGGCTGCCGGCGATCCCGCAGGCGGTGTAAGTCAGGATGTAAGTCCAAGGCTCGAAAATTCTCTCTGCTAGAAACCCCAGGTTCCAGAGACACCACATATTGAGCGCGATGTGGATGATGCCGATGTGCAGATAGTTCGAAGTGAGAATGCGCCAGGGTTGGGCACCCAGCGAGAGGGGGCCGAAGTTTGCCCCCCAGTGTAATAGTTGAATGGTATTTGGCGCGAGCGGTGAGACTCCACTGAGAACCATTGCGATAAAAACCAGGGCATTGAGGCCGACCAGCGCCGTGGTGATGGGCGGGCGCTTTACGACCGCGCGAGGAGCAGGAACGGGAGCGGTGGGATAGGGGTTGGTGGCGGCCTGATTTGCCGCGGCGATGGCCCGGCAGTCGGGGCAGATGTCACCGGTGGAGAGTTCGCGTCCGCAGGATTGACAGTGTGGCATAAGGGGTCGGAATAGTGTAGCGCGAGTGAGCACTCAGCAGTCAGCACTCAGCATTCAGCCGGTTCAATTCTGGCGGGCCTATCGTTTACAGGTGCTGCGCGCGAGATCCCTCCCCCTTCGCTTTGCTCAGGGTCGGGATGACGTCATCGTTGAGTTTTGGCTGAGTGCTGAATGCTGAATGCTGAGTGCTCAACCTGCGGTTTCTACCGCGGGCATTTCGTCCGCGACGGTTTTCGTTTTGATCTTGGCGCTGGTGACGAGGATGACCGAGGCTACGACGATGGCGCTCCCCATGAGGATGTAGCGGTCGATGGACTCGTGGGCGAAGAGCCATCCGAGGAAGACGGCGACTACGGGATTCACATAGGCATAGGTGGAGACTTTCGACGTCGGGACGTGGCGCAGCAGCCAGATGTAGGCGGTGTAGCCGATCCATGAGCCGCAAACCACGAGATAGAAAACTGCGCCGATGCCTTTGGCGGTCCAGGCCACGTGGCGGATTTCTTCGAAGAGAAGAGCGAAGATCAGGTTGGACAGTCCAGCGAACGTGACTTGCCAGGCGGTGCCGCTGAAGGGATCGACCTCAGCGGACTGCCAACGTTTCGAGAGCACTGAGCCCAGCGCCCAGCTGAATGATCCACCCAGCAATCCCAGACACCACCAAAGTTCGCGGGAATGATAACCGCCCTTGGCGGTGAACTCGGGCCACATGAGCACTCCGAGGCCGACGATGCCGAGCGCGAGGCCGAGTTTGCCGCGGGCGGAGATGTGGTGGTCGCCGAGCAACAGAGAATCGAGCACTAAGAACCAGAGCGGCGTGCTCGCCACGACCAGCGCGGCTAGGCCGGAAGGCACGATCAATTCGGCGTAAGACAAGGTCAGGTTGCCGCCCATCAGCAAGAGCGTGCCGACCACCGCCAGGTGCCAGAGTTGCTGGGGGCTGTAGCGGATGCCGCGTCCGGTGAAGTGGCAGTAGGCGAGCATCAACGTGCCGGCGATCAGGAAACGTGTGGCGCACATGAGTGCGGGAGGAATTTGTTCGACGGCGATGCTGATGCCGAGGTAGGTGGATCCCCAGAAGAAATAGACCAGGCCGAAGGCGAGGATGACACTAAAGCGGTGCTGGCGTTGGGCGTCGGTCATGGAGTTTGCGGGAGCTTAAAGATATCAGACGCCGTAAGACGGGAATGGATTCGGGTGGCGTCGAGGAAAGTCAAAAGCTTTTAACCGCAGAGGGCGCAGAGGCATCGCAGAGTACGCAGAGAGAGGCAAAGATTCAACCGCAAAGGGCGCAAAGTACGCAAAGAAGGCACCAGGGCGGATTGGATATGCCGCCTAGGTTTGGCTTGGGGGTTACGCGGGGTTGTGGGAGGGGGTATACTAAATGAGTAGTTATGCGCCTTGAGAATGCCAATTCGCATCTGCCGGTTTGCTGGCTGGACTTTCTGGTTTGTCCGCGGCGGCATATGGCGGTGTTGCCTTCGAAGGCGCGTCCCAGCCTTTTCGGTTCCGACTAATTCCTTCAAATTATTGTTTCAAGCGGCGTAGCGCAGCCCCTAAAGGGGGTATCAGCGCGCGAGCTTACGGCACGCCTGAAGGCGTGCCCTGATACGAACCCCTTGAAAACGACGACCCCGATACGAGCCTGCGCGGAGTTCTTTTCGTGGCATCCAAACGAATCGACACTAAACGAAGGGATCAACGACCACTGACGAACGACCAACGACGAATTTTGGAGAATCCCATGTCGACCAAGACTTTGATCGGTCCCAAGCTCAAGACTTCTCTGCCTGGCCCGAACGCCAAGCGCATTATTGATGGCGATGACAAATACATCTCACCGTCTTACACGCGTTCTTACCCGATGGTGGCCAAGCACGGCCGCGGCATCATCGTCACCGATGTGGACGGCAATGAGTTCTTTGATTTCTCCGCGGGCATTGCGGTGACTTCGACCGGACACTGCCATCCTCATGTGGTGGCGGCGATTCAGAAGCAGGCTGCTGAACTGATTCACATGTCGGGTACCGACTTTTATTACGAAAACATGGTGACGCTCGCCGACCGGCTTTCAAAGATCGCGCCGATGCCCGGTCCGCACAAGATTTACTACGGCAACTCGGGAACCGAAGCCGTCGAGTGCGCGCTGAAGCTGTCGCGGTATCACACCAAGCGGCAGAACATCATCGCGTTCTTCGGCGCGTTTCATGGACGCACCATGGGTTCGCTTTCGCTGACGGCCTCAAAACCGCAACAGAAGCGCCGTTTCGCGCCATTGGTGCCGGGAGTTACGCATGTGCGGTATCCCGATGTCTATCGCGGATGCGAAGGCGGTGCGCAGGACGGCGAGGCGTTCGCCCTCGGTTGTGCGCGCTTCATCGAAGACAAGCTGTTCAAGACGACTCTTCCTCCCGAGGAAGTAGCGGCGATTTTCGTTGAGCCGATTCAGGGCGAGGGTGGATATGTCGTAGCCCCGAACGTCTTCATGCAGGAGTTGCGGCGCATTTGCGACCGTCACGGCATTCTGTTGGTGGTGGATGAAGTACAGAGCGGCATGGGCCGTACCGGCAAGTGGTGGGCGGTCGAGCACACGGGCGTGCATCCTGACATCGTCTGCAGCGCGAAGGGCATTGCTTCGGGCATGCCGCTTGGGGTGGTAATCAGCAAAGCAGAGATCATGGATTGGGTTCCGGGATCCCATGCTTCGACGTTTGGTGGGAATCCGATCTGCATCGCGGCGGCGCTGGCTACTCTCGATGTCATCGAGCGCGAAGGCCTGATGAAGAACGCGACTGAAGTCGGCAACCATATGCTCAAGCGCATGGCGGATTGGCCCACGAAGCACAAGCTGGTCGGCGATGTGCGCGGGCGTGGCTTGATGATCGGCGTCGAGATTGTCAAAGACAAGAAGACGAAAGAGTACGGCGCGGCCGAGCGCGATCGCATTGTGGAACTGGCGTTCGAGAAGGGTGTGCTGTTCCTGGGATGCGGTCCGAGCACGCTGCGCATTGCGCCTCCGCTGATTGTCACGAAGGAAGAAGCTGATGTCGCGATGGACACGTTGGAAGAGGCGATTGCGAGCGTTGGTAAGAGCGCATAGGTACTGCTCAGCCCCTAAAGGGGTAAGTAGGGGATTGTTGTGGCATCGCTAAAGCGATGCCCTGATACGAACCTTGGTCAGGAGTTCCACCTTTGCAAAGAACGCAAAGGTGGGGGCACCCTTTGGAATCCCCGGCTGAACACAAGGTCCCTCGACTGCGCAAGGCGTGCGCCTTGCTCCGCTCGGGATGACAGAGTTCCTTCTGGGGATGACAGAGTGGCTTGATGACCGAGTCGCTTGATGGCAGAGTCGCTGAAGGACAGAGTGGCTTAAGGAGAAAACTTATGGGCGGCAAAGTGGAGTCCATCCATGTAGCCTCCGCCGCGAAAGCTCCGACGGAGGCCGTTGATCGGGCACAGGCGATTCCGGGACTTGGGTTGGAAGGGGACCGTTACGCCCTCAAGCTGGGGACGTTTTACAAACCCGAGCCGGACTTCGAATTAACCCTGATTGAAGCGGAGGCCTTGGAGGCGCTGAAGCGCGACTACGAGATCGAACTCGCTCCCGGCGATGCTCGCCGCAATTTGGTGACGCGAGGCGTTGCACTAAATCATCTTGTAGGTAAAGAGTTTTCCATCGGTGGTGTCCGAATTCGCGGCATTCGTCTTTGCGAGCCGTGTAGTCATCTGCAAGCGCTGGTGGGAAGGCCTGTGATCAAGGGACTTCGCCATCGAGGAGGATTGCGAGCCCAGATTCTGAGCGCGGGCACGATTGGCGTGGGCGACGCAGTCTGCGAGTGAAGATGAGCGAAGCGACGTTGCAGGAGTTGATTCGGGGAAAGGGCGCGCATGCTGATCCGGTGGCGTGCGTCGAAGATCTTTCGTTGGATTTGGCCTGGGAAAAGATTCCGGGGTTCCCCCATTCGATCTGGCAGATTCTGGGGCACATTAACTACTGGATTGAATATGAACTGAAGCGAATCGCCGGTGAGCGGCCGAGGTATCCCGAACATGCGAGTGAGAGTTGGCCCTCTGCAATGGGTCCAACGAACGCGGACGAGTGGAGAGCGGAAATAGCCCGCTTCGCGGGGTTGCTGGAAAAATTGACTGTGCTGGCAAACTCCGTGCCTGAATTGCTGGACGTTCAGGTGGAGATTCTGCACTCGTCGCAGGGTTCGAGATCGTCGACGGCGCGGGCGGTGCTTTGGCAGGTTGTGGCGCACAACAGTTATCACATCGGACAGGTTGTCATGTTGAGGCAATGTTTGGGCGCATGGCCGGCCCGAGAAGGCGGGGACACTTGGTGATCCCGCTGAGAAGAGATCGTGAATCTGAAACTTTCAAGTCGTGCGTGGTTCGCACTGGCGGTCACGCTGGTGTTGTGGGCGTCGGCCTTCGCTGGAATTCGCGCGGGGCTGAAGGCGTACTCCCCGGCCCACGTTGCAGTGCTGCGTTTTTTGATTGCCTCGGTGGTGCTCGCGATCTACGCGGGCTTCGCACACTTCCGCCGTCCTGACCTGCGCGATATTCCCGGGCTCGTTCTTACTGGGGCTGTCGGAATCACTTTCTACAATCTGGCGTTGAACTATGGCGAGACCCGTGTGACCGCGGGAGCGGCTAGCCTGCTGATCGCTTCTACGCCGATCTGGACCGCGCTGCTGGCCATGATCATCTTGCGTGAACGGCTTTCGCGGCTGGGATGGTATGGCGTGTTTCTGAGCTTCGCCGGCGTGGCTCTGATCGCGAGCGGCGAGAGTCAGGGGATACATCTTTCCGGGCAGGCGCTGATCATTCTGGCTGCCGCGCTGGCGTCGGGGATTTATATCGTCCTGCAAAAGCATTTTCTCGGACGCTATAGCGCGCTGGAATTTACGGCGTATTCGATTTGGGCGGGGACACTGCTGATGCTGCCTTTCAGCGGCGGCCTTATCGGCGCGGTGCGGCATGCGCCGGTGGGCGGAACGTTGGCGGTGGTGTATCTAGGAATTTTTCCTGCGGCGATTGCTTATCTGGGGTGGGCGTACGTGTTGTCGCATGGTCCTGCGGGGCGAGTGACGAGTTTGCTTTATCTCATTCCGGTGTTGGCGATCGGGATTGCCTGGGTGTGGTTGGGTGAAGTGCCGAAGGTGCTTTCGTTGATTGGGGGAGCGATTGCGTTGACGGGAGTGATTCTGGTGAATGTGCGACGGAGGGAGAAGGCGCCCGTGATTGAGCTTGCGGCGGCTGCGGGGCGTTCCTCCGGGGATTGATTGTTCTGTGTGCAATTATCTTTCGCCCTTTCAGGGCTTCCACGCAAACCGCGGAGAATCCCACAGCTTACGCCGTGGGCTGTAATCTTACGCCGCTTCGCGGCTGACGTGGTCGCGAGTGGCGTGGGCTCCCGCCCGTACGTGGTGCCAAGCATTCGGGAACGGGTAGGGGTGCTTCGACTCCGCTCGGCTTGCGCCTCGCTGCGCTCAGCATGACAGGGAGATCGGTTTTTGCTGCGTGACAGATGTGGGCTGGTGCGGACGTGATGGTGGTCACATCCCAGAGTTGGCGGGAGCGTCTAGAGTGGCGATGTAGGCTGCGATTCTCATGCTTTCCGGCCGTCTCACGCACGCGACCGTTCGGGCGCTGGATTGGCTGGCGAGCCACACGTTGAAGCCGGAAGAAATTCCGCAGCATCAGCGGACTGGGCGTCGCGGTGAAGAAGATGCTTATTTCTATCTGAGGCGGCTTGGCTATGTGATGGTGGCGCGAAATTTTCGTTCGCCGCGGCGGCGGGGGGAGATTGATCTCGTCGGCTGGGATGGGGATGTGCTGTGCTTCATCGAAGTGAAGACGCGGACGACGCGCGATGTGAAGCCGGCCGAAGCCGCTGTGGATCGCGATAAACGCCGTCAACTCAATGGAGTAGCACAGGAATATTTGCGTCATCTGGCGGCGGAGCCTCAGTGGCGCTTCGATGTTGTGAGCGTATATTATTGTGGTCAGACCAGCCATCCTCAGTGTGAGTTGTTCAAGAATGCCTTCCCGGCGCAATAGAGAGTCTTGGCTCGAAAGGATATCGCTCGGTGCCTGAGCTTAGAAAAGATCCAATCGTAGGCAGATGGGTAATTATTTCGACGGATCGGGCGAAGCGTCCCACAGACTTCGCGCGCGACGCGGTCAAGATTAAAGGCGGATTCTGTCCGTTCTGTTATGGCAATGAGGGTAAGACGCCGCCGGAGATTCAGGCGTACCGGCCGAACTCGAATGGCGGACCTACGCCGCAGCGCGATGGCCCGGGTTGGACGGTGCGGGTTGTGCCCAATAAATTCCCGGCACTCGGCATCGAAGGCAATTTGAACCGCCAAGCCGAAGGGATGTTCGACAAGATGAACGGGATCGGGGCGCACGAAGTCATTATCGAGACGCCCGATCATAATGCCAGCCTGGCGACGCTGCCTCCCAAACGGATTGAAGATGTGCTGTGGACCTTTCGCGACCGCATTCTCGATCTGAAGAAAGACCGGCGCTTCAAGTACATTCTGATTTTCAAGAATCACGGAGAGCCAGCTGGGGCGTCTTTGGAACACGCGCACTCGCAACTGATTGCGTTGCCGATTCTTCCCATCTACGTGGTCGAAGAGCTGGAAGGCGCGAAGCAGTACTACATCTACAAAGAGCGCTGCGTGTTTTGCGACATCATCCGGCAGGAAATTGAAACCGGCACGCGGGTAGTTGCCGAGAACGAAGACTTTCTTACGCTTGCTCCGTATGCCCCACGGTTTCCGTTCGAGACTTGGATTTTGCCCAAGCAGCATGAATCGGCGTTCGAGAATTCGTCGTCGCACATGTTCGAGAATCTGGCGAAGGCCTTGAAGACGTTGCTGACTAAGGCAGATCGAGTGCTCGATAATCCTCCTTACAATCTGGTGATTCATACTTCTCCGGTGCAGGATCCGACCAACGATCACTACCACTGGCACATCGAGTTCATGCCGAAGCTGACAAAGACGGCGGGATTTGAATGGGGGACGGGGTTCTATATCAATCCCACGCCGCCGGAGGAAGCGGCGAAGTTTTTGCGCGAAGCCAGCGTGGAAGACGCGGTGCCGGCGACAGCTGGGTAGAGCATCGTCGTCAAAAAAATTGGGGCGCGGCCACCGGAGCCGCGCCCTTTTTGTTTGAGAGAAGAGTTAATGCGTTGCAGGGGTGAGTAAGAATCCTCGAAGCTGTTTGTGGAAAGTGCCGTAGCCGACGATTTGTCCGGCATCGTTGATGCCTGTGGCGGTCTGCAGCACCCAGCCTGAGTTCGTGGGGATGAGCTTGTTCAGGTCGAGCATCTTGCCGCCGCTGATTACGAAGGCGTGATAATTCAACGTTTGTCCCCCCTTTGACGGCCATCTGGCCGACCACAACGCCGGAACTGTTGATCGCCATGCCATCGCTGTATTGGCTGTGCTGAGTATCGATATCGGTCATCTTGCCGTTGGCAAAGACGAAGGCGTGGGCGCCGACGTTGCCACGCAGATAACCAGTGCCGGTGATCTGTCCTGCATCGTTAATCGCGGCGGCTGAGCTCCACGTTCCTCCGAGCGTTCCGAGGCTGGTCATCGCGCCGTTCTGCCAGAGAAAGGCGAGAAAGTTTCCGGCGTTGTTGTAGGCGTATCCGACGATCTGACCGGAGGTATTAATTGCGGAGGCGGAGCTCGCCTGGTTGCCATTGCCGAGCGTGCCGAGGTCGGTGACGGTGCCGTTGCTATAAAGGAAGGCGTGCTCTTGCGCAGTGGAAGTGGACGCCCAGCCAGTGACTTGTCCGGAGGCGTTGATGCCGGTGGCGGCGCCGCCACCGAATCCGAAGTCGGGTAACTGCGTGATCTTGCCGCCAGTGTAGAGGAAGTTCGCGTAGAAACCGCTGGCTAGTGTGGAGTATCCGACTACCTGTCCTGAGACGTTGATGGCTAGGCCTTCACTGTATTCTCCGCCGAGCGTGCCGAGGTCGGTGGTTTGCGTGCCCTTGAAAATGGTGGCATGTGCGCTCGACGGGGTGACGCTGGCGAATCCTGAGATCTGTCCGGCGCTATTGATCGCGAAGGCCTGGCTCGATGGGCCGCCTAAGGTCGGCAGCGCGGTGACGGTATAAGTTTGCGCCGACGCGAGGCTGGCGAGTCCGAGGACGCAAAGAAAGGCCAGAGTTTTCTGCATGACGAATCTCCTGGAATGGGGGCCGGGATTGCAGAGGAATGGTAGGCTGCCGGGAATCTGGCAGTTGTCATGAAAATGTAAAAAAATCCAGTTCAGTCGTCCCTACGGGACTCGGAGATTCAATGTTCCACGGAAACCCGGCGTTGAAACGCCGGGCTATTGGCATTCGACCCTACGGGGTTGCGTGAGGAGGAACGTGATTTTAGTTTCGACTCGGGGTGGTGTCCGCTGAAGCGGACTCGGTCACTTCGTTGACTTTCCCACCGCTTACGCGGTGGGCTAACGAATGCCGTCGCTGCGCGACTCTGTGCCAGAGTGATTCAAGCTGATTGCGCGATTACAGAGAGCATTTTTGCGGTAGGGGTCCTTCGACTGCGCTCGGCTTCGCCTGCGCTACGCTCAGGATGACAACTTTAAAAGCTCCTCGAATCTAAATTGTCGGAGTTTTATCCCTGAGTGCGGTCGAGAAATTCTTCGTGCCAGGCCATCTGGATGGCTTCCAGCTTGCCTTCGTTTGATTTTTTGGGATCGTCCTTGAACTCGGCGAGTTCGATGACGTAGCGATGGAGGTCGGTGAAGCGGACTGCGAGGGGATCGATGTCCGGATGTTTTTCGCACAGCAAGATGCCGAGATCTTCGGGATCATCCCAGGTGAATTCTTGCGCCACAGGTTGCTCCTGATTGCTGTCTTAAGCTCTTAGCCTTTAGCTCTTGGCCGTTAGCTAAAGGCTAAGAGCTAAAAGCTGCTTTCTAGTGTTCTTCCGAAACGTAGTTCCGGTTCCAGGCGGGAATCTCGACTACCACTTTTCCGGGCTTGGTGATGACCGCCTGACAGCCGAGGCGTGAGTTTAATTGAAGATCGGCTGCCATGTCGAGGCGGTCGGCTTCATCGTCTTCCATTTCGGAGAGATTCTCTCGCCCTTCCTTCACCCAGATGTGGCAGGTGGTGCATGCGCAGTTGCCTCCGCAGGCGTGATCGAGGCGGATGCCGTTGTTGATGGCGACGTCGAGGAGCGACTCTTTCTTGCCGTGATCTTTGTAGGGAAGCTTGCCGTGTTCGAACGTCACAGTCTTGCCTTCGGGAAGGAAGGTAACTTCGACGGTATTCTCGCCAAGAGGTTCGACAGTCGCGGTCGCCGTGTTCTGATCTTTTTCGTTTGCCATGATGACTCCGTTCTTCTTTGCGTCCTTTGCGGCAGTTCTTAGCGATCTTTGCGCTCAAAAGCTTTTACTTAAAATCCGCCTTGGCTACCGGGTGTCCTGCCGACGGGCCTTCGCCCATGTCGGCTTGGTCCATTGTTTTGCCTTTTAGCGCGGTCGAGACGGCGGAATCCATCATCAGTTCCGCCAGTCGCATGGTGCCGGTGTTCAGCGCATCGATAGCTTTGCGGATCGCCTGATAATCGTCTTCGGCTTTGACCGCGAGCAGCGCTTTCTCCATCTTCGCGATCTGTTTCTTTTCGTCGCTGGTGAGCTGTCCCCAGGCTGGACTCTGCCTGCCTTTTTCGAGCGCGGCAAGAATCGTATCGGCTTCGTTGCGGGATTCAATCACCTGGCGCTGGCGGAAATCTTCTTCCGCGTAGTCGAACGAGTCGAGAATCATGCCTTCGACTTGTTCGTCGGTCAGGCCATAACTCGGCTGCACCTGAATCTCTGATTCTTTGCCGCTGCGTTGTTCGCGCGCGGAGACGTGCAGGATGCCATTGGCGTCGATCAAGAATTTCACTTCGATGCGCGGCATGCCCGCGGGCATTCCGGGAATTCCGCGAAGATCGAATCGGGCAAGCGAGCGGCAGTCTTTGGCCAATTCGCGCTCGCCCTGCAGGACGTGAATGGCGACGTTGGCTTGTCCGTCGATCTGCGTCGTGTAGTACTGCGTCGCGGAAGCGGGAATCGTAGAGTTGCGCAAAATGATCTTGTCGGTTACGCCTCCGGCAACTTCGATGCCGAGCGAGAGTGGAGTGACGTCGAGCAACAGCATGTCCTGCGTGGCTTCCGAGCCGCCTGAAAGAATGTTGGCCTGGACGGCTGCGCCGAGAGCTACGACTTCGTCGGGATTGAGTCCCGTATGTGGCTGGCGATGAAACATCTTCTCGACGAGCGCACGTACTTTGGGTATGCGCGTCGATCCGCCGACCAGGACGACCTCGTCGATCTGCTCGGGTTTCAGTCCGGCATCTTTCATCGCCTGCTTGCACGGGCCCAACGTGCGATCGATGACGGGCTGGATCAACTGCTCGAATTGCTCACGCGTAATTTCGCGCTGGTAATGCCTGCCATCAGAGAGCTCTACGTCGAGCTTGGTAGAAGGCTGTGAGGAGAGCGTGATCTTGGCTTCGATCACGGCTTTGCGAATCTTTGCCACGACCTCAGAGTTACGCCGGACATCGATGCCCATATCGCCCTGAATATCGTTGAGGGCAATGGTGATGAGCAGATTGTCGATATCGTCTCCGCCGAGGTGGGTGTCGCCGTTGGTGGCGATGACTTCAAAAATTCCATCGTGCAATTTTAGGATCGAAATGTCGAAGGTTCCGCCGCCGAGATCGTAGACAGCGACGGTGCCATTCTGTTTTTTATCGAGTCCGTAAGCGAGAGAGGCCGCCGTCGGCTCGTTCACCAGTCGGAGAACTTCGAGTCCGGCAATGCGCCCGGCGTCTTTTGTGGCTTGCCGCTGCGCGTCGTTGAAGTACGCGGGCACGGTGATGACAGCTTTCGTGACCGGCGCTCCGAAGAAACGCTCGGCATTCCGCTTGAGCTGGCGCAGGATAAAGGCCGAAATCTCCGGAGGCGTGAATGTCTTGTCGCCGAGTTTGATGCGCAGCACTTCACCGGGCAGGATGTCATCTGCCAGTCGGAAAGGGAAGAGCTTGAGCTCTTCCTGGATGTCTTCGACGCCGCGTCCCATAAGGCGTTTGATGGAGTAGACGGCGCGCTCGGGAGTTTCGATCAGATATTTGCGCGCTGCGTTGCCGACGATGATCTGCTCGCGCTCGTCGAGCGCGACGACAGAAGGGACGAGATTCAGCCCATCCTCGCCGGGAATGACGACGGGGTTCTCCGATTCCATGAACGCCACCAGAGAGTTCGTGGTACCAAGGTCAATGCCGATAATGCGATCAGTTGCCATTTAGTAATTTTGTAATCGGGTAATTTGGTAATTCGAAATTGCCCGATTACCAAATCACAAACTTTCACTGCTCCATCGCTTCGCTGATGTCGCGAACCAGGTTCCTGATGTAATTCCGGCGATTCAGTACGTCGACCATCTTGGTTAAAATCTTTTTGCGCTCTTCTTCGCTGCCCGAATCGACAGCTTTGTCCCACTCGTGCCAATAGCCTTTGAGCTGTTCAAGCTGCGCGTCCAGTTTTTCGTCGAGTTCCAGTTTTTGCTTGCCGATTTCTTCAAGCAGGGCAGGATCGTCTTCGCCCTGTTTCTTCAGCGTCCGCAATTCCTCGAGATGCATGTTCATTTCAAAGAGCTCTTCGAGTAGATCGGGAGGCACGACTTGCTTCTTGATTTCGCCGGTCGCGCGCGCTTTTTCCGTTGCCGATTTTGACTGCTCCTCAAGTTCGATGCCTTCCAGCCGCAGCAGATATTGTGTGCGCTTGATCGGGTCTTTCAGCGTGCGGTACGCGTCGTTGAGCATGGAAGTCTGTTCCAGGCTCCAGTCTTGCTCGCGCTTGTCTTGTAGCACGTTCAAATCCGGATGCAAGCCGCGGCTGAGCTCATAGAACTCTTTTTCGAGCACCACCACATTGACATGCAGCTTCCTCGATAGTCCGAAGAACGTGAAGTAGTCGACCGGAAGCGGCGGCTGCACTTTACCGCACGCGCTGCAGAAATGAGCTGCGCGCATATCTCCGCACGACCAGCATTCCTGCGTGGGAGTTCCTGAAACCTGCACTGCATCGCCATTCGTCATAAGACACACTCAAGCGCACAAAATCGAATCAGAAAGTGGCACCGTGGCGGGAACAGCCGGTGATCAACCCGAGAACGACGTGCCGCAACCGCAGGATTTCGACGCGTTCGGATTCACGAACACGAAGCCCTGCTGCATCAGCGTCTCCTGGTAATCGAGCGTCATGCCGTGCAGGTAGATGAACGACTTGGGATCGACGAAGACGCGCACATCTTCATACTGGAAGATGCGGTCGCGCTCGCGCGGCTGAGTGTCGAAGCGGATGTTGTAACTCAGCCCGGAACAGCCTCCGCCCTGCACGCCCAGGCGCAATCCGCCCTGCTCGGGCGAAATGCCCTCCTTGGCCATCGCGACTTTAATTTTCGCGATTGCCTTCGAGGTGACCTGGACGCCCTTCGCGGGCGTGGTCGTCGCGGTTTTGTTCGGTCCTTCTACCATGCTTGCCATAAGCGTATTTTGCTCGCGCTGCCTCGTCAGTGCCGCAGATCACAATCTGCCGCAAACCAACGAACAGCCAACTACTTGCTGGCTTCAACGGCCACCGGCTTTTCGGCGCCCTGCTTGTTCTTCCAGTCGTGAATCGCTGCGCGGATGGCGTCTTCGGCCAGCACGGAGCAGTGAATCTTCACCGGAGGCAGCGAAAGCTCTTTCACGATCTCGGTGTTCTTGATCGCGAGCGCTTCCTCGACGGTCTTGCCCTTAACCCATTCGGTGGCGAGTGAAGACGATGCGATCGCCGATCCGCAGCCGAACGTCTTGAACTTGGCATCTTCAATGACATTGGTCTGGGGATTGACCTTGATCTGCAGCTTCATCACGTCGCCGCACTCGGGCGCGCCGACCAGGCCGGTGCCCACTTCGGAACTGTTTTTGTCCATCGATCCGACGTTGCGCGGATTGTTGTAGTGGTCGATTACTTTATCGCTGTATGCCATGATTAAGTTCTCCTTACCTCAGGGGCTAAAGCCTCAAATTCTCGTTCCCTAGCGGCACGGCTGAAGCCGTGCCCTTCCCGTTTGTTGCGGCCCCTAAAGGGGCGTTTGTGAAAGATCTCTGGCGGCATCGCTGAAGCGATGCCCTGATACGAACCTTGCTCGGCCGTCCCTACGGGACTTGTCTCGTATTTCCACCTTTCCCAGCGCTGAAGCGCTGGGCTAAGCTCGAGCGTCCCTACGGGACTTGATCACTCGGTACGGACTTATCGCTCGGTACTCGGTACTGGGTACTCGGTACCGGGTACTGAACTTAGTGCGCTTCCTCGGCCGACCATTTCACGTTCTTCAGGTCGATACCTTCTTTCGCCATTTCGTAGAGAGGCGAAAGTTCGCGCAAGCGCGTAACCGTTTCCACCACGCGGTCGGCGACATAGTCGACTTCCGCTTCGGTATTGAAGCGTCCAATACCGAACCGGATCGAGCTGTGCGCCAAGTCATCTCCCGTGCCAAGAGCCTTCAATACATAAGATGGCTCAAGTGTCGCGGAGGTGCAGGCTGAACCGCTCGAAACCGCAATATCGTTGATGCCCATCAGCAACGACTCGCCTTCGACATAAGCAAAGCTGATGTTCAGATTGCCCGGCAGACGGTGTTCCATGGTGCCGTTGATATAGGTTTCATCGAGCCGGCTCATGATGCTGTCTTTCAGGCGATCCCGGAGTCCGCCGAGATAAGCAGCCTCTTTTGCCATGTCTTCTGTTGCGATGGCGCATGCCTTGCCTAGTCCGACAATTCCCGGGACGTTCAACGTTCCTGAGCGCATGCCGCGCTCGTGGCCGCCGCCATCGATGATGGCCGAGATTTGTACTCGGGGATTCTTGCGGCGCACATACAGCGCGCCCACGCCCTTGGGTCCGTAAATCTTGTGCGCGGTAATCGACATCAGGTCGATGTTGTCTTTGTTGACGTCGATGGGAACCTTGCCGACCGCCTGCACCGCGTCGGTGTGGAAGAGGATGCCGCGCTCGCGGCACAGCTTTCCAATCTCGCGCCACGGTTGCAGCACGCCAATCTCGTTGTTGGCCGCCATGATTGTGACCAGGATGGTCTTGTCGGTCATCGCGTTCTTCAACTCTTCGAGATCGACGAGTCCGTTCTTCTGCACCGGCAGATAGGTCACGCGGTAGCCATACTTCTCGAGGCGCTTGCAGGTATCGAGCACTGCCTTATGCTCGGTGACTGCCGTGATGACGTGGTTGCCCTTTTCCTTGTACATTTCGGCGACGCCCTTGATGGCAAGGTTGTCGCTCTCGGTTGCGCCGGAGGTAAAGATGATTTCTTTCGCGGTCGCGCCGACGAGTTTCGCGATGCGTTCGCGCGCCGTCTCCACGCCTTCTTCCGCCACCCATCCGAAAGGATGGTTCCGGCTCGCGGCGTTGCCGAACTTCTCCATGAAGTAGGGCAGCATCTCTTCGAGCACCCGCGGATCCATCGGAGTCGTGGCATGGTTGTCCATGTAAATGGGCAGCTTGATGCCTTCCGGCGCCGTGTGCTGCTCGTGGGGGAGTGTCTTTACATCCGTGCTCATGATTGCTCTCCTGAAACCTTTACGTAATCGTTACCAATTCTTTTGGCTTGCTGGGCTTTTCGTCGCGGACTTCGACGATCTCTTCTTTCATCTCAGAGATAGTGATGCGCCGCAGCACATCTTCGATACTCTGATTTACCTTGCGCAGCGGTTCGCGAATGGTGCAGCGATCGGTCTGACCGCACTCGCCGCGCACCGTGACACAGGATGTGATAAACAGCGGCCCATCGATCGCGCGAATTACCTCAAAGGCGCTGATCTTGGCCGGATCTCGGGCCAGCGTGTATCCGCCATTCATCCCGTGCTGCGAGGTCAGCAGTCCGGCTTTCACCAGGCGCTGCAGAATCTTGGCCAGGGCCTCCGGCGGAATTCCGTACGCATCGGCGACATCTTTGGCGCTGCAAGCGTCAGGATGGCACTGCTCGGCCAGATGCTTCATGGCCATGAGCCCGTAGTCCGCCTTCTTGGTCAGCTTCAGCATGTCCGGGTAAATCCGACCTTTTTAGTCGGACATGATTATTCTAGGGGCATCCTGCGGGAAACGCAACTCGCTACAGGCGATGGCAGAAATCCACAAGTGAGTGGTAATGTTCTGTGGCTGAATGGTTTAGGAGAGTGCGACTTTTTTGGTCGTATTTTGAAAGACTTGCGGATTTTGGACAAAGAAGCGGGGTTGAATTCCGCCTCTTTAAGAGACGATATTCGGGTACTTGACAAGACCAATGGCCGGGCTAAAATACCGCCAAATTCCGGCGCCAACCATTCGCGGCCCGTTCAGGGCCGGAAAATCCCCGGATTTATGACTCCAATCCCGCCTCCGCACGTTCCCGAGAAGAGAAGCAATATGGCATGCAAGCACCCGCGTGTGCAGATCGTATCCCGCGAGGAAGACGCCGAATTTGTAGAGTGCCTCGAATGCGGCGAGATCTTCGAATCCAGTGAATTCAAAGACATGAACATCGAAGAAACGAAGCTGAACGAGGAGTCCTGAAGTGCGGTGCCTCGAATGGGGATGACCTCGGTAATCTGCCGCCTCATTTCGCGATGGCGATTCCCCACGAGCCTTGCTAATGTCGCCCCGGGGATACTGCGCTCGGGAAAAAGGAATGCCCTTCACCGCTCTAGTGGTCGACGACTCGATGCTGATCCGGCATACGGTGTGCCGGTATCTGGAGGAGCGTGGCTTTCAGGTGGAAGCGGCGAGTAATGGGCAGGAAGCCCTCGATGCCTTGCGGCGAGCGCCCGCCGACCTCATCATTACCGATATGCAGATGCCGAAGATGGGGGGCGCGGAACTGATCAGCGTGCTCAAGTCGCAAACCGCCACGGCCAACATTCCTATCGTGGTGGTCGCCGGAAGGCAGAGCGGATTTGAAGAAGGCGAGAAGCGCGCCGACTTCGCCATCTACAAAGACATCGACATTACCGATCAGTTGGAAAAGGCCCTGGAGAAGACTTTCGGAGCTCCGCGCGCCAAGGCTCAGCCCAGTGACAAGTAGTGCCATTCTATTTTAATTTCAATCCAGCTTCCGCCGAGAGATCTACCCCAGCGAAATCGCCTTGCAAAAATTTGGGATAAGCGGCCGTGGCGATCATGGCTGCGTTGTCGGTGGAGAGTGGCCGCGAGGGGAAGAAGACTCGCAGTCCTTCTTTGGCGGATTCGCGCTCGAAAGTCTGGCGAAGCTCGTTGTTGGCGGCTACGCCTCCGGTGACAAATAGAGTTTCAGCATCATGAGCGCGAGCGGCGGCTAGCGTTTTTCCCACCATGTCGTTGACCATCGCGCGCTGAAAAGACGCCACCAAGTCGAGGGTGTGGCGGTCGCAGTGGGCGAGATAATCCTCGAGCTTCGGCTTGGCGATCTGGGTCAGTGCTTGGCGACGTGCCTCGATCGCGGTCTGCAGACCGTGCGTTTCCACATGGCGCAGGACTGCCGTTTTGATTCCGCTATAAGAGAAATCGAAGCGCATCTGATCTGCTTGCTGGCCTTGATCGCGACGGTCGCGATGCTTCATCTGCGATAACGTAAACTTCACGGCTTGGGGATCGCCGTGAACGGATAGTTTGTCGATCACGGGGCCGCCGGGATAACCCAATCCCAGAACCTTGGCGACTTTATCGAAGGCCTCGCCGGCGGCGTCGTCGCGGGTGTGGCCGATGTTCTGGTATGTCCAGTTCTGTCCCTGCTGCGAAGCGAGGTAGAGATGAGTGTGGCCTCCGGAAACGACTAACGCCAAGACCGGGAACTTAACTCCGTGGTTGCCCTTTTGCCGTTCTTCAAGCAGCACTGCGTGGATGTGGCCTTCGAGGTGGTTGACGGCGATCAGCGGCTTATCGAGCGCGAAGGCCAGAGCCTTGGCATAACTGATGCCAACTAGCAGGGCTCCTGCGAGTCCCGGGCCTTGGGTAACCGCGAGGGCATCGATCGATTGGTAGGTTTGTCCCGCATCGGCGAGGGCCTGGCGCACCACGGGCACGATCGCCTTGAGATGCTCGCGCGAGGCGAGTTCGGGAACGACCCCGCCATAGGGTTGATGGGTGGCGATCTGGGAGAACACGATGTTTGAGACGATCTGTTCGCCCGAACGCACCACGGCGGCTCCGGTTTCATCGCAGGAGCTTTCAATGCCGAGGATGTAGGCGTCTGGCATAATCGGATTCAACCTACAAAAGCTTAAACCGCAAAGCGCGCGAAGAAAAGCCGCAAAGGACGCGAAGAAGGATGTCTGGTCTGAAACAACACGCCATAGTGATCGTCCGCACGCTTCGCGAGCGAGGCCATCAGGCCTACCTCGTAGGCGGATGCGTGCGCGATTTGCTGCTTGGCCACGAGCCTGCCGACTACGACGTCACTACTGACGCCACACCGGATGAGGTGATGCGCATCTTCCCTGAAACCTATGCAGTCGGGGCGCAGTTCGGCGTGGTGCTGGTGCCGCTTCCGAAAGATGAAGTCTCGAAAGAAGAAAATGACGCGGTTGAGGTCGCCACCTTTCGCAGCGATATCGGCTACAGCGACGGCCGCCATCCTGACCACGTGCGCTATAGCAAAGATGCGCGGGAAGACGTCGAGCGCCGCGACTTCACCATCAATGGATTGCTGCTCGATCCGCTCACCGACGAAGTGGTCGATTACGTTGGCGGACGCGACGATCTGAAAGCCGGCATCGTCCGCACCATCGGAGATCCTGAGCGGCGGTTTGGGGAAGACAAGCTGCGGATGCTGCGCGCGGTTCGCTTTGCGGCGCGTTTCGATTACACAATCGATCCGCAGACCTTTGCCGCCATTCAAAAACTGGCTCCTCAGATTCATCAAGTCTCGCGCGAGCGGGCGCGCGAAGAACTCACCAAGATGCTGACAGAAGGCCATGCTCGACGGGCGTTTCTGCTGCTCGACGAAAGCGGCTTGCTGCACGAAATCTTGCCCGAAATTTCGCGGATGAAAGGCGTGGAGCAGCCGCCGCAGTTTCATCCCGAGGGCGATGTCTTCGTCCACACTTTGCAATTGCTCGACAAACTGCCGCAGCCCTGCCCGCCGACCCTGGCCTGGGGCGCGCTGCTGCACGATGTTGGCAAGCCTCCAACCTTTCGTATTGCCGAGCGCATTCGCTTCGACGGGCACGTAGACGTTGGCGTGAAGATGGGAGAGGAAATTCTTCATCGCCTTCGCTTCTCGAATGACGACACCGAGCAAATTCTCGCGCTCATCGACAACCACATGAAATTCGCCCACGTGCAGCAGATGAAAGAGTCGACGCTCAAGAAGTTCATCCGCATGCCGCGCTTTGACGAACATCTGCAATTGCATCGCATCGATTGCCTCTCGAGCCACGGCGACCTGACTTCCTACCACTTCACCAAAGAGAAAATCGCCACTATGCCGCCGGAGAGCGTGCGGCCGAAGCCTCTCATCACCGGCGAAGACCTAATCGCCGCGGGATATGAACCCGGCCCGCGCTTCAAGGAAATTCTCGGCGCCGTGGAAGATGGACAACTGGAAGGGCGTTTACGGGCTCAGGAAGAGGCGATGGAATTCGTGCGCAAAGAGTTTCCACTGTAAACGTTCCTTTGCCCGCGCCAGATCCCTCCCGGCTTTCGCCGTTCGGGATGACATCAGTAAAGAAGAAACGCTCACCACACGCAGGATCCTTCGGCCTTTCGCCCCAGGATGATGTGAGAGGGAACAGTCGATCGAGATGTTAAAATCACTTCCTCCCCGATTCCGATGAAACACGAAATGCAGCCCGCTGCCGCAGGACTCGAGAAGATCATTGTCGAGTCATTGCGCCGTGTTCCTGCAGAGGAAGCCCCAGTTCTTGCCTGGCCGCTGGCGTGCGGTCACGGCGTCGCCGAGCGAACGCGGGCCGTGCGTTGGGCAAATGGCATCTTGTGCGTCGAAGTCCCCGACGTCGGATGGCGCAACGAGTTGCAGGCGCTGGCTCCGCGCTATGTCGCTGCGATCAATCGCTACGTCACTCAGACCGTGAAGCGCATCGAATTCATCGTCGCTGCCCGATCGAAATGAAAGTCACGGACAAAGACGTAACCTACGTCGCCGACCTGGCGAATCTCGAGCTTACCGAGGCCGAGCGCTCGCGCATGGTGCGTGACCTGAATTCCATTCTCGAATACATCGATCGCCTCAACCAGTTGGATACGGCGGGGGTTGAGCCGATGGCGCAGGTGTCTGACCGCTACGGCATCGATGGAGCGAAGCAGGGAAGCGAGCGCTTCCTCTACGCTACGCGCGAAGACATTCTCCACGGGCTGCGCGAATCGTTGCCGCATGCAGTCGCACTCGAGAATGCGCCCGCGACAGATGGGACGTTTTTCAAGGTTCCGAAGGTGATTGAGAAGTAATCTCCAGCCGATGGATCCGACGTCCCTCACCATCGAAGCCGCCCGCTCCGCGATCCAGTCACGCGCGATGACGTCTCTGTCTCTCACCGAAGCTCACTACGCAAAAATTCAAAACGACGACCCGCAAATCGGCGCCTACCTGACTCTGTGCAAAGACCGCGCTCTCGCGCAGGCTGACCGCATCGACCGCATGGCCGCCGAAGGAAAGCCGCTACCGCCGCTGGGCGGAGTTCCTGTTGGCATCAAAGATGTCTTGTCAACGCAAGGCGTGCGCACGACTGCGGGATCGAAGATCCTCGGTAATTACATTCCACCCTATGACTGCACCGCGGTTGCCCGATTAGAGGCCGCCGGTGCGGTCATCCTCGGCAAGCTGAATTGTGACGAGTTCGCCATGGGATCGTCCAACGAAAATTCCGCCTGGCATCCCGTGCACAATCCGCGTGATCTGGGTCGCGTTCCGGGCGGATCTTCTGGAGGTTCGGCCGCGGCTGTTGCCGCCGATATGGCCGTAGCCGCGCTCGGATCCGACACCGGCGGCTCGATCCGTCAACCAGCGTCTTTCTGCGGAGTCGTCGGCCTCATGCCGACCTACGGGCGCGTCTCGCGCTACGGACTGATCGCCTTCGCCTCGTCGCTCGATCACATCGGGCCGCTGACGAAAACAGTGAAAGACGCTGCCATCGTCTTGCGCACGATCGCAGGGCGCGATCCCATGGACGCCACCTCCGCCGATGTTCCGGTGCCCGATTACGTTGCGGAATTGGAAAAGCCGATAAAAGGATTGAAGCTCGGCGTTGCCAAAGAATATTTCGGCGATGGACTCGACAAGGAAGTTAGGAAGTCAGTGGAGGCCGCGATCCAGAAGCTGGCCAGCCTCGGCTGTGAGATCGTCGAAGTCTCGCTTCCGCACACCGAGTACGCGATTCCGACTTATTACATTGTCGCGACGGCGGAAGCCTCGTCGAATCTTGCGCGCTTCGATGGTGTCCGCTACGGCTATCGCGCCAAAGACGCTCGCACGCTTTCGGAGATGTACCGCCGCACGCGCGATCAGGGTTTCGGGCCGGAAGTGAAGCGCCGCATCATGCTGGGAACCTACGCGCTGAGTGCGGGCTACTACGACGCTTATTATCTGAAAGCACAGAAAGTGCGCACGCTGCTGACCCGCGATTTCGAGAACGCGTTCCAGAAAGTTGACGCGATCGTCACGCCGACCAGTCCGACGGCAGCTTTCCGCCTGGGAGAAAAAGTTGATGATCCGCTCGCCATGTATCTCGCCGATATCTATACGGTGACCGCGGATCTGGCGGGCATTCCGGGAATCTCCGTTCCTTGCGGCGAGACCAGCGAGAAGCTTCCCATCGGATTGCAAATCCTAGGCAAGCATTTCGACGAGTCAACCATCTTGCGCATTGCTCATGGCTACGAGCAGGCTGCCGGGCATGACTAATCTGCAGTTCTGGCGACAGGCGAAATGCAGATCCCTCGTTCGCTCGGGATGACAAACTGAATGTGTAACGGTGACGGACAATCCTGAATGTGTAACGGTGATGACAATCCCAAAAGTGTCACGGTATTGTGCGGACCTCGATAGGATCTAGGCCCCGAGGTCTACCACACGCGGCAGCGATTGGCCGGAGCCATCGGCGCTCCGGTCTTGCACTGAAACGCCTGTTGGAACTGCGGCATGTTCGACACCACTCCATTGGCGCGATATTTATCCGGAGAATGCGGATCGACGGTCGCCCTCAGGCGCTTGCTTTCGTCACGAATGTTGCCACACCAGTCCTGCGCGTAGCCGATAAAGAAGCGCTGCTCGGGAGTGAATCCTTCGAGTGGTTCGAGCTTCTGATCTTTGGTCTGATCTTTCCACGCCATGTACGCGAGAAGAATGCCGCCCACATCGGCAACGTCCTCGCCCAACGTCAGCTTGCCGTTGATCTTGATGTCATCGACGATGACATACTGTGAATACTGGGTCGAGATGCATGCGGCCCGTTCGGTAAACTGCTTGGTGTCTTCCGCAGTCCACCAGTCGCGCAAGTTCCCCTGTGAGTCGAACTGGCGGCCTTCATCGTCGAAGCCGTGAGTGAGTTCGTGCCCGATGGTGGAACCGGTATCGCCGTAGTTCGGAGCATCGTCAGACTTGATATCGAAAAATGGCGGCTGCAAGATTCCCGCGGGGAAGTTGATGTCATTCTTCTGCGGATCGTAATAGGCATTCACCGTCGGCGGCGACATCTGCCACTCGCCGCGATCGACGGGCTTGCCAATCTTCGCCAGTTGCCGGTTGAATTCGAAAATGCGGGCGCGAAGCACGTTCCCCATCTCGTCATCGCGAACAACCGTGAGCGAACTATAGTCCCTCCACTTGTCGGGATAGCCGATCTTGTTGGCTACGGAGTGAAGCTTCTCAATCGCATGCTGCTTGGTCACCGCGGTCATCCAGGGAAGCGAATTGATGTCCTGCTCCATGGCCGCTTCGATCTGATGGACCATGACCAGCGCTCGCGCCTTGGCCTCAGGACTGAAGGTTCGTTCCACGAAAGCCTTACCCAGCGCCTCTCCCAGGTCGTTGTCGACATAGCCTACACAGCGCTTCCAGCGCGGTTCGAGTTCCTGCTGACCGCGCAGCGTCTTCCCGTAGAAGGCAAAGTCTTCGTTTACAAACGGAGTCGCCAGAAACTCGGCATTTTCGTTTGCCAGATGCCAGCGCAAGTAGGCTTTCCAGTTATCCAGCGGTTCCTTCTTGATCTCCGCATTCATGGCCTTGAAAAACTCGGGAGTCGCCACGTTCAAAGAGTCGACCGACGGCAAGCCGACCTTGGTCATGTAGACACTCCACTGAAATGCGGGAGTCATCGCCTGCAGTTGCGTGAGCGGCATGCGGTGATAAAGCCGTTGCGGATCGCGGCGCTCCACTCGCGTAAGTGAAACCTTCGCCAGGGCAGTCTCGATCCGCAGGACGGTCTCGGCTTCTTTTTGTGCATCCGCAGGCTTGTCGCCCAGTAGCTCAAACATTTTCTCGACGTGCGCCACATAGGTTTTGCGCAGTTCGACTGACTTGGGATCGTCTTTGAAGTAGTAATCGCGGTCGGGCAATCCCAATCCGCCCTGATCGGTTTCGGCAATCACCTCGCTCGAATTCTTGTAATCCTGATTAGACCCAAAACTAAAAAGAATATTTGCGTTCACCAACTGAGCCGCAACGTCAGCCAGTTCGTCCTTCGAATGCAAGGCGGCAATGCGGTCGAGAGCGGGTTGCAGCGGCTTCGCGCCGGCAGCGTCGATTGCCTTCTCGTCCATACAGGCGGAGTAATAGTCGCCGATCTTCTGATTGGTCGCGTCACGATTCGTGTCCGTTTTCGCGGCCGTCTCCAGGACGTCGCGCAAGATGAGCTTGTTGTCATCTTCCAACTTCGAGTCCACCGTCCAACTGGTCTGGTCCGGTGGGATGGGGTTGGCCTTCATCCATCCGCCGCAGGAGTAGGTATAAAAATCGGTGCAGGGATCGACGCTGGTATCCATCGAGGTGACGTCCAGTACAGGAAGGTGTTTCGGGGTGTCCTGGGCGACAGCGGCGGTAAGCGAGAAGGCCAGAGCCAGACAGATAGACAAACGGCGCATGTTGAGTTGTCCTTAAAACGGGCGAATCAGAATACAGGGTCCCGACAACAGTACACAAAACAGACGAACGCCTTCGCTGGTCCGCTAACAGTTATAACGAGGCGGACGATTTCTCCAGCCGGATCGATCCATCTCCCGTGTGGACGCGCAGCGAGTTGCCTCCGCCGTTCAGCTTGCCGCGGATCGTTTTCTCGCCGATCTGGCCTTGCACGGTTACTGGCAAGTCGAGGGTGATGTGGCCATCGCCGGTATGCAGGTCGACATCGGCGTTGAGCGACTCCGGAATCTGCAGCGTCACGCTGCCGTCGCCAGTGTGCAGGTCCCAACTCGAAGCCAGCGCGGAACCCGGAAGCGTGCGCGCTTCGATGCGACCGTCCGCCGTGCTGAGTTCAAGCACGTCGAAGCGCCCGTTGGCTCTGAGATTTCCGTCTCCCGATCGTGCGCGCAGCGATCCATCCACGTCCTCGAGTTCCTGCGAACCATCGCCGGTCTCCAGGTCCATGGCGCCTTTGAATTTGCTAAGGCGGATGTCGCCATCTCCGGTATGCAGGTTAAGCTTGCCCTCGCGCGGCATATGAATTTCGATGTCCACCCGCCGCTCGCCCACCTGGAAGACGAGATTGCGATGAGGAAAGCGGATCTCGAGCTCTACCGAGTCTCCGGTCTGGTGATCGAGAATCGCGATTCCTTTGTCGCCGATCTTCCAGCGCACGGTCGTGACCCGCGCTTCGATGGTGTTCTGATCCCAGGTTTCGACGTGGATGTTGGCATCGGATGTTTCAACCCGCAGCTCCGGCTTACCACTCAAGGTGAAAGTCTTAGACCACTCGTCGGCGTGGACCGAGGGAGCGATTGCGAGCATGAGACTGATCATCGCGAAGGCAAAACGTCGCATAGATTTCTCCTCTCCGGCGGGCACACCTCAACCTCGGAGTGTCAGACGTTAGTACGGAAGATCCGTGAGCAAAGTTCCCGGGATGTTTAACGAGCTTTGGGGTACGCCATCCGCAACAACGTCCGCTCGGCGAAGGGCACATACAGCAGCGCTGCCGTCGCGGCAAACGCAGCTCCAAAACCAATGTTCTCGGTGATTAAGAAAGGCGAAATCGCCCATAGTTGATCCAAGACCAGAATCGCCAGAAACAACCGTTCAAAGTTTTCCCGCAATCGGCCATAGTCGAAACTCACGGCCGACAGCAAGTAGCAGCGCAGGATGATCCCAACTCCCGCCGTCACGATCACCGCGACGAAAAGCGCGGATGCCTTCCAGCCGGGAACGAAGCTTTCCGTGATGCGATCGAGGTCGGGCAGATGAAAGAGGGCGGATAGATAAAAAATCAGATACATGATCTGGATCAGCCCGAACAGTCCACGCATTAGCCCGCGATTGGGAAGCGGAACGTCCAGCTCGGGATGATCGGTGGAAGGCAAACCCGGCGTCGTTGCGGGTGCTGGTTCCGGCGCTTGCACCGGCGCCACGAAGCGGTAGCCTTTCCGCGCCAGGGTCTCTACGTAGCGGGGGCTCGAGGCCGAATCTCCCAAAGCCTCGCGCAGCTTATTCACCGCCGTGTTCAGGCTGTGATCGAAATCGACGAAGGTGTCGCTGGGCCATAAGCGCTGGCGGAGATCTTCTCGAGAAACCACTTCTCCGGGATGCTGGAGCAGATACGCGAGCACCTGGAAAGGCTGCTCCTGCAGGCGGATGCGCACTCCGCTCTTGCGGAGTTCGGCGGCAGTCAGGTCGGCTTCGAAGACTCCAAAGCGGATAACGCGTCCGGCGGGACTGGCTTGCGGCGTCGACATGGCGAACGAAGCGTAGTTTAGCATCCGATCGGAGCTACAATGTTTTCGTGCCCGCCGCCGGACCAAAGCGTCAGCTTGAGCCTAAGGCGCCTCATCACGAGGTGCCGCACATCTACACGCTCGAAGCGACGGGGCTCATTGTCATCGCGCTGCTGATTCTCGTGATCACGCTTGCGCGTTACTGGCACCACATTCCCTGGGGTGCGCGCTGACGGTGGCCGAGCCACTGCTGGTCGTCGTTCTGGGCCCGACCGCGAGCGGCAAGACGGCGCTTTCTCTCTCCCTGGCGTCACAATTCCACGGCGAGATCGTGAACTGCGATTCCGTCGCCATGTTTCGCGAGTTCGAGATCGGCACCGCTAAGCCCACCGCCGCCGAACGCGCCCAGGCTCCGCACCATCTGCTCGACTTCGTCGATCCTAGCGGACACATCACGGCCGGCGAATACGCCCGTCTCGCCCGCGAGACTCTCGATCAGATCAAGCAGAGCGGACATCTGCCCATCGTTGTCGGAGGCACGGGCCTTTATCTCCGCGCCCTGCTTGATGGCCTTTTCCAAGGTCCGCAACGTTCGGAGGAGCTGCGGGAACGTCTGCGGACGCGAAGCCAGCAGAAAGGCGCATCGCACCTGCATGCCATCCTCGCGCGACTCGATCCCGCCGCTGCTGGCAAGATTCATGCCAACGACGTGCCGAAGGTGATCCGCGCCATTGAGGTCTGCATGGCTTCGCGCCAGAAGATGACCGAGATGTGGAAGCAGGGCAAGGATCCACTCTCCGGATTTCGAATCCTGCGCATCGGTTTGAACCCAGAGCGCGCGGCTCTTTACGCGCGCATCAATCAGCGCGCCGTCCGCATGTTTGACTCTGGATTGATCGAAGAAACGAAAACCTTTCTCGACAAGTACGGCGAGCGCGCTTGGCCACTGAGCGCGCTGGGATACCGCCAGGCAGTGCTGTTCCTGCGCGGGGAGATGAATCGCGACGAAGCCATCGCCGCCGCCCAGCAGGCCCACCGCAACTACGCCAAGCGGCAGATGACCTGGTTTCGCCGTGAGCCAGAGGTCCAGTGGCTCGAGGGTTTCGGGGACGACGAGACTATTCAGAATCGCGCGGCGGAAGCTGTTCAGAAACCATGAACCTCAGGGGCTAAAGCCCGATTATTGTTGACTCCCATCGGCACGGCTAAAGCCGTGCCCCACCCAAAACCGATCTGTTGGCCTTGGTAAGCCGCACCAGGGCCAATCTATTCGATAGCTTGTCAGCCCCTGATCCGATGTCACCCGGGCGCGTGAGCGCGGTCACTGCACGCAGGGGTGGGAATGGTGTTAACTGCTGCGATCACGATGTCCACCTATTCCATCTTCGTGACTTCGATTGTGGGCTGTGCCTTGGCCTGGGTACTCATCGCCGCGTGGAAAATTACGGGAGCGTTTCCCAACGAACCCGAGCCCGACGACGAAGATGACTTCTGAGCGCCTAGTGTCAGTCTCAGTACGCCGCCCTTAATCTCCGCCCACGCTTCTGCTATCGTCAGCCCATGCTCCGCAACGCCATCTGTTTTTTTCTGACCATCGGACTATTTCTGGTTCCTGGCTTCGCTAAAGAGAAAGAAAAGCCGCCTTCGCCTGGCAATATCCACCTCGACCGCGACGGCATGCGCTGGGCCGAGAAGACTTTGCACCGTATGTCGCCGGAGGAAAAGGTCGGACAGCTCTTCATGATCTGGGTGCGCGCCGAATTCCTCAATGTCGATAACCCGGAGTATCTGCAACTCCGCGACACCATCCGCAAATATCACATCGGATGCCTCGCGATGACGGTTCACGCCGAAGGCCCATTTCTTTACAAGAACGAGCCCTACGAAGCCGCCACCTTGCTAAACCGATTGCAGCAAGATTCAAAGCTGCCGCTGCTCGTCGCAGCGGATTTCGAGCGCGGCGTCTCCATGCGCCTGCACGGAGCCACCGTCTTTCCCCACGCCATGGCCTTCGGAGCCGCCGGCAAAACTGAATACGCGGAAGACTTGGGGCGCATCACGGCCTTCGAAGCCCGCGCCATCGGCGTGCACTGGAATTTCTTTCCCGACGCCGACGTGAACTCGAATCCAGCGAATCCCATCATCAACACGCGTTCTTTCGGAGAAGATCCCCAGCAGGTCGGCGATCTCGTCGCCGCCTACATTCGCGGCGCGCATCGCGATGGCATGATGACCACCGCCAAACACTTTCCCGGTCACGGAGACACGGCCACCGATTCGCATCTCGGTCTCGCACAGGTCAACGGAGACATGGCGCGCCTGCAGTCGACCGAACTCGCCCCGTTTCGCAAAGCGATCGCCGCGGGAGTCGATGCCGTGATGACGGCGCACGTTACCATTCCCGCACTCGAGCCTGATCCCAATCGCGTCGCCACCACGTCACCCAACGTTGTGACCGACCTGCTTCGCAAGCAACTCGACTTTCACGGTATCGCCGTAACCGACGCCCTCGACATGGCGGGGCTGACCCGCATCTATTTGCAAAATCCGGGACGCGCCTCGGTCGAGGCTTTCAAAGCCGGAAACGACGTCCTGATCCTCCCGGCCGATCTCGACGCCGCCTACCGCGCCATGATGCAAGCGGTCCGCGATCATGAAATCTCGACCGCCCGGCTCGATGCCTCGGTCCTCAAGATATTGCAAGCAAAGGCCTCGCTAGGCTTACAGAAGTCACGCCTGGTCAACATCGATGCCTTGGCCAGCGAAATCGGCAAGCCTGAAAATCTGGCCAAAGGCCAGCAAATCGCCGACGATTCCATAACCCTGGTACGTGATAACGGCAAGGTGCTCCCCCTGACCAAACAATCGGGAACTGTCAAAGACACTCTTCCGTATCAACATGTGGACGAGGCGCACAATACGCTGGTCACGGTCATTTTTTCGGAAGATGTTCGCACCGAGTGGGGACGCATGCTGGAGCGGCAGATTCACGCGCGAGTTCCCGACGTCAATGTGCTCTATGTAGATGGGCGGATCGCCGCGCCCATGTCCGACCAGGTGATGGCAGCCATCGAAGAAGCCAAGGCGGTGGTCGCAGCGATTTACGTGGTGCCGACGGCGGGGAAAGCGTTGAAGGGCGACAACGGCTTGACGAACTCGGTCGCCGTGCCCGATGCTACCGCCCCGCTGTTGCAGAAGATTCTTGACCACGCCGCCGATAAGACTGTTTTCGTGGCCATGGGCAACCCCTACATTGCGGAGAACTTTCCCGCGATCCAGAATTACGTTTGCGCGTTCTCGAATGCGACGGTATCGGAAGTGAGTGCTGTCAAAGCATTGTTTGGGGAAATTGCAATTCGCGGACATTTGCCCGTCACGATTCCCGGTATCGCCCAGCGCGGCGCGGGAATCGAGCGCGGTCCGCAAATGCTTCAGGAGATCCGATTCATGCGCACTAAAAGTCTTTTTCTCGCGGCCATCGCCAGCTTCTTCATCCTGTCGGCTTGCAGCGTTAACGTGAACAAGGGCGGGGAAGATGGAGACAAGAAAGTCGACATTCAAACCCCCATGGGCGGGCTCCACGTCAACGAGGACGCCGACGTGCGCGACGTAGGACTGAGCCGTTTATCCCGGTGCCAAGCCCAAGCCCAAAGAGGGCAACGACAACGAAGAGAAGAGCGCGAACGTCAATCTCTCGTTCGGTAATTTTGGATTGAAAGTAGTGGCGCTCGAATACTTGTCGGACGATGCTCCCGACAAAGTCCTCGCCTACTACACCAACGAGTTAAAGAAATATGGCAAGGTGTTGCAATGCGCCGGAACCAGCGGGACCGGAGCGGGCGCCGACATTCACATCGGCAAATCGGGTGACGACTCCGATTCCGGCCCCCTTACCTGTGGCGACAGCAAAGGCACGGCACCGAACTGAAGGTCGGCACCAAGGACAACCAGCACATCGTCTCAGTGAAACCAAACGGCAAGGGAAGCGATTTCGCGCTGGTCTACGTGCGCACCAGGGGGAAAGACACGATCTGAAAATGGTCGTTGGTCGTTCGTCGTTGGTCCGTTGGTCCAAAACCGCTGTGGGTTTCGTTTTCGGGCCAGCGACCGACGACCAATGACCAACGACGAATGGCACCGCGAGCATTGGCAATCTTCTTTGTGGTGCGATACCTTGAAATACGGTGGAGCAACCCTGCTATAAGTGTGGCGCGAGCATCGAAGAAGGGGTCGCGTTTTGCCCGCAGTGCAATGCCCCGCAGATCCGCGTGATCGCTCCCGAACCTGCACTCATTCAGAACTCCCCCTCCGACCTCGGCCCTTTAACCTCCTACGCTCCGCCTGCTCGCGAACTGCGCTTCCCTGAGGCTTGGTGGGCTGCCGGTCGAGGGGTGTTGGTGGGGGCGATTGCCAGTTGTGCTTTTGCTCGGCCCAGCAATCGGCATGATGGCCGCCGGATTCCTCGCGGTCTTTTTCTACCGCCGCCTCGCCCCGCGCCGATTTACCGTTGCTTTGGGGGCAAGACTCGGCGCCCTCTGCGGACTCCTGGCTAGCGGCGCGCTGGTTCTAGGGGTCGCAGCGGCCGCGACGATTTTTCACCAGGGTGCGCGCATGCAGAAAGGCCTGCTCGACATCCTGCAGCAATCCTGGGCGCGCATGTCGATTTCGCCGCCCCAAGAAGCTGTCGAAATGTTCAAAACTCCGGCGGGCATGGTTCTGTTCGCATTCATCTTTCTCCTTCTCACAATGCTGTTTTCCACGCTGGGAGGCATGCTGGGCGCGGCGCTTCTGGGCAGGAAAGACAAGGCCTAGCAGATTTGTTTCCCGACGTCTTGCTCCACAGCCTACCGCGCCCGCGTATGATGCAGCGTTCATGACCTCACGATCCACTCCTCGCCAGGCCAACCTGCGCGAAAAATCGCAGCTGATGTCGGCTTCGGAAATTGAACGCACCCTGGTCCGCCTGGCACACGAGATTAGCGAGAAAAATAATGGCGCCAAAGACCTCGGCTTGGTCGGAATCCGCCGGCGCGGCGTGCCTCTCGCCAACCGCCTTGCCGAAATCATCGGACGCATCGACAAGAGCAAAGTCCCCGTCGGCACGCTCGACATCACTCTCTACCGTGACGATCTCTCGACGCTGGGTCCGAAGCCAGTGGTGCAGAAAGCCGATATCGGATTCCCCATCGCCGGGAAAAACATCATTCTGGTCGACGATGTCCTCTATACAGGACGCACCGCCCGCGCCGCCATGGACGCCTTGTTCCGCCAGGGCCGCCCGCGCCAGGTCCAGCTCTGCGTCCTCATCGATCGCGGACACCGCGAGCTTCCCGTCGAAGCCACTTTCGTGGGACGCAAAGTGCAAACCAGCTTGCAGGAAATCGTCGAAGTGAAGCTGCGCGAAATCGACGACGCCGAAAAAGTTCTGTTAGTGGAAAAGCAAGGTTGATAGGAGGCCGATTTCCCTACGGTTTACTGAGCGTTGCATTTGAAACACAAAAAGAATTGTCATTCCGAGCGCTCGGTCTTGGGGCGAGGAATCTGCAGTTTGGCCGCGAGGGAAATGCAGATCCCTCGCTCCGCTCGGGATGACAATCCTAGAAAGTGTTGCTATTTGTGGGAGCCTCAATAGACCGCATATCCGCATGAGTCCGTCATGAACAAGCCAGTCCGCGGTTCGTTGCTCGGTATCGAACACATGGACGCGGCGGAAATTCTGAGCCTGCTGCAACTGGCCCGGCGCATGAATCCGCTGAAGGCGCGCCCTTTGCTTCGCGGCAAACGCGTGCTGCTTCTGTTTTACGAACCCTCCACCCGCACCCGCAGCTCTTTTGAAGTCGCCGCGAAATCCATGGGAGCCATGACCACCCTCGTGCTGGCTAGCGGCTCGAGCATCGAAAAAGGCGAATCGCTTCTCGACACGGGATACACCTTGCGCGCGGTCGGCGCCGACGTCATCGTCATCCGCCACCCCCACGCCGGAGCGCCGTTGCTCATGGCGCAAAATCTCGATATCCCGGTGGTCAACGCCGGGGACGGCATGCACGAGCATCCCTCGCAAGCGGTACTCGACGCTTACACCATCCTGCGCCACAAGAAAACGCTCAAGGGATTGAACGTCACCATCGTTGGGGACATCTATCACAGCCGGGTCGCCCGCTCGAATATTCACTTGCTGACCAAGTTCGGCGCGAAGATTACGCTCTGCGGGCCGCAGGAATTGTTGCCGGAGGTCGCGACCAGCCTCGCGCCCGGTCTGAAAATCAGCCGTCATTGCCGAAGAAGCAATTCGCGGCGCCGATGTGATCATCGTCCTGCGTGTGCAAAAAGAACGTCTCGCCGGACAAAAAATCAGCCTCGCCGACTACATCGCCCGTTACCAGATGACCATGCCACGATTAAAGCTCGCGAAAAAAGACGCGATTCTGATGCATCCCGGGCCCGATCATTCGCGGCCTCGAATTAACCTGGGAAGTAGCCGACTGCCCGCAATCTGCCATTGTGGAAGAAGTGCACAACGGCGTGCCGACAAGAATGGCGATCCTGGCGAAAGCGTTAGGGAAGGCGAAATGAGAGAAACTTCCTGGCCACGGATTTACGCGGACGAACGCGGATTAAGGCAATTGGAAACAAAATCAGCGAAATCCACGTGAATTCGCGGAGAGGAGGTTGATCTTTTGAGCCAGAAAGCGGAAGCTCGCTCCTCATCAAAGGCGGACATGTCATCGATCCCGCCGCTAAAATCGACGCACCCATGGACGTGCTGCTCAACGACGGACGCGTCGCCGAAATCGCTGCGCCCAACAAAATCAAAGGTGCTGCCGACGAAAAAATCGATGCCCGCGGCCTCATCGTCGCCCCTGGTTTCCTCGACATCCACGTTCACCTGCGCGAGCCCGGACAGGCGTACAAAGAAACCATCGCCACCGGAACCGCCGCCGCTGCCGCTGGAGGCTTCACCTCCGTCTGCTGCATGCCCAACACGTCTCCAATCGTCGATTCGCCCGAATGGGTAACCTGGCTGCAAAAGCCTGAGCGCGGCGCCGTCGTCAACGTGTTCCCCATCGCCGCCGCCACCAAAGCCAGCAAGGGCGCGGTGCTTACCGACTTCCGCGGCTTGCAGCGCGCCGGAGCGGTCGCCGTCACCGACGACGGCAAGCCCATTCTCAAAGATGACATCATGCGCGAAACTCTGCGCCTGGCTTCTGAAATTGGCATGCCGGTGATTCAGCACGCCGAAGACACGCGCGTGACAGAAAACTGCCCCATGAATGAAGGCCCGACTTCGTTCCGCCTCGGCCTGCGCGGCATGAAAACGTCGGCCGAGTCTTCGATTGTCGAGCGCGACATCCATCTCGCGCAGCAATTTACTGGAGCCCGCATCCATGTCGCCCATCTTTCCACCGCCGACGCGCTGAAAGCCGTCCGCCGCGGCAAGCGCAATCACGTGCACGTGACCTGCGAAGTCACGCCGCACCACTTCGCACTCGTCGACGCCGATGTGGGAGAGTACAACACCAACTGCAAGATGAATCCGCCGCTGCGTTCGGCCGCCGACCGCGAAGCAATTCTGGTCGCTCTGGCCGATGGCACGATTGATGCCATCGCGACGGACCACGCGCCGCACGCTCCGGAAGAAAAAATCATGGAGTTCGAGCGCGCCATGTTCGGCATCACCGGACTCGAAACCGCGTTAGGGCTGGCAATCACGAAGCTCCATCGCGAACAAAAGATTCCACTCACAAGAATTGTCGAGCTATTCACCGCAGGCCCGGCGCGAGTGCTGGATTTAAAAGGCCGCGGCACCCTCATTCGCGGAAGTCACGCCGACGTGACCATCTTCGATCCGAAGAAGCGCTGGATCTTCGAAGCGAGTAAGTCGCTTTCGCTCTCGCACAACTCCCCATTCGATGGCTCGCAGTTCACCGGCAAGGTGGTTGCAACCGTGGTGGGCGGACGGATGGTGTACCGGGGTTAAAGATCTACAGCTCGCGTGGGGACGGGCGCTCTCGCCCGTCCAGGCGGAGCGGCGGTCGGCTCTTTTTCTTCACGCATGGGTTAAACCTCGAGTTTCCGTTAAGCCCGGTCACACTAAGTTTTGAAGGCGATCTGCATGGAGATGGACAGAATTATCGAACAGCTGAATCGTCTCCTCCCGAATGTGAAGGTTCAGCCAAACACCGACAAGGCAGATGGCATCAGTTCAACGACGATTGAATTGCCAGCTGCTCCAGGATCGGATTATTACTTTCGCCTTTGGATGGAGCCAGAAATCCAAATCTCGGCGTTGTTGATCGCGCGAAGTCCCGATCAGAAGTATTTTTGGTACCGGCCATTCGAATCCTCGGAGTTCCGCAATTCGATGGTCGCTCTTGAGGCGGCATTTTGCGAGACTGTGGAGAAACTCCTTACCCATGAGACCCGCATCATTCAGAAGAATGGCTGGCTAAACTGGCATTTCAAATGTGAATACAGAGACTCCTCCGACCGCTGGAATCGCATCTACGGCCACTCCGCGTTCAAACTAGGGGGCTTTAAGGTGCCCAAGATCAGTGGCAGAACCCGCACCTACCGCTCGGCTGCACTCGTTTCAAGAGCTTGAAATCGCAACCTTCAGCCCGGTATCTACGCGTAACAAGTCGGCAATCCAAGAAATTCGGCTATCAACTCAAGATTCCCATCTTCTTCCCCACTCTCTTCAAAACTTCCAACGCCTGATCCAATTCGTCTTTCGTATGTGTGGCCGTCATGATGGTGCGGATGCGGGCTTTGCCTTCGGGCACTGTGGGGAATGCGATGCCCGTTCCCAGCACGCCTTCTTTGAACAGCTCGCGGGAGAAATCCATGGTCAGCTTGCCGTCGCCAAGGATGATGGGCGTGATTGGCGTCTCGCTCGCGGGAGTCGTTTTGCCTCCAATATTGAATCCCAGATCGCCCAACTGTTTTTTCCAGTAGCGCGTGTTCTCCCAAAGCTTCTCAATGCGCTCGGGCTCTTGTTCCAATACATCGAAGGCCGCGATGCACGTCGCCGCCACCGACGGTGGATGCGACGTCGAAAACAGAAACGGGCGCGCCCGGTGATACAGAAAATCAATCAAATCGCGGGTGCCGCAAACGTATCCGCCCAACGCGCCGATGGCCTTCGACAGAGTTCCCACTTGAATATCTACGCGCCCGTGAACTTTGAAATGATCGATGGTTCCGCGGCCGTTGCGTCCCAGCACTCCGGAAGAATGCGCATCGTCGACCATCATGATCGCGCCATACTTCTCGGCGATCTCGCACAGCCCGGGCAACGGACCGATGTCCCCGTCCATCGAAAATACGCCGTCGGTAATCAGTAGTTTGCGTCCCTGGCTGATCTTTCACGCTCTTGAGTTGATCTTCCGCGTGATTGACGTCTTTGTGATTGAAAACCAGAATTTTCGCCTTCGACAGACGCGCCCCGTCGATGATCGAAGCGTGATTGAGTTGATCGGAAATAATGAAATCTTCTTTGCCCAGCACAGCCGACACGGTTCCGGCATTGGCGGCGAATCCGGATTGGAAGACCACGCAGGCTTCGACGTTCTTGAAGCGCGCGATTTTTTCTTCCAACTCCATGTGAATCTTCATAGTGCCGGCAATGGTGCGCACAGCACCCGACCCAACGCCATATTTGCGCGTCGCCTCGAGCGCCGCTTCGCGCAATTTTGGATGCGTCGTCAAACCCAGATAATTGTTCGAAGCCAGATTGATGACCTTCTTGCCATCAAATGTGCAAACCGCGGCCTGCTCGTCGTCAAGCACGCGCAGGCGGAAATGCGTGCCCTTGGCTTTGAGTTCATTCAATTGGTCAGACAGATAAGAGAGCGGATTGGTGCGTTCAGTCGATGTAGGCATAGCGCAGATAGTGTAATACCGCCAGAGGGAAGGTGTCAGGCAACCACGCAGGACAGGCGCCCCATCCAGTTACAGCGGCTGATAGTACCGTCCCCCGGCGCAGGACTGGCAAAGGGTCTTGCCTTCGCGAACAACCTCGCGGTGAAAGTTGATCCCTTCGCCGCAAACCTCGCAGACAATGCGCTCGGCCTTGTAACCGGGAAACTCTTCGGGAGGCAATTCGACTTTCACCCACTGCGTGGTAAACAGGTCTTGCTCGGACATTTTGCTGTAGGCCAGCATCTGCTGCTGGTTCTTGTTTTCGATCTCAGGATGCATGGACCGCGCCAGCGCCTTCGACGATTCCTTGGCCGCAATGCGGATCGCTTTACCCGTGCTCACATCCACAAACGTTGCCGCCATCTTTCCCCAGTCGCGGAATTTCAGGGCGCGTTTTCCCAGGCGGCATCCGGTGACGACCGCGACAGCATCGGTTGCGCAGCGATCGATTTCAACGAACGTGACCAGCCGCTTGCGGTCTTTGCCGTGCGGGTCGTCGATGCCCAGCTTGATCAATCCCAGCATGGCCATGCGGACGCCGAGTATCTGGCCTGCGCAGAGGTGCCCGTGAGCCTGTTCGGCGTCGCGCACGTACTCTTCAAACGTCTTCATGCTCTGTTAGCATACCGCGATCCAACCACTTCCCGGGCTGGAGAAGCGATTGAAGGGAGGGGAAAAAGCACGAGGAGACCCGCGATCTGGTCAAAAAGATCAAGCAATCCGGTTGACAGGAAAAGTGACAGAGCTGAATGCCTGTTTCCACGACGACATGGTGATCAAGGGCCCGGTTTATCATTGACCGCGGTTCCCGTGAACCAGCGGCGCAGACGAGGTCGTATCCAATATTTTTGACGAAAGCCCTATACAAACATTTGACCTGGTGGTGACTATCTTTTGACAAGCGTGCCAAGGAACCGGAGCTAAATTGACGCGATTGTGCGCAGCCAACCTGAGAAGAAAAGGAGTGTTCCATGTCTCGATCGTTGGTCCGTTATCTCGCCTCAGCTACGATGGTTTTATCCTTGATTGCGCTCGACAGTACGGCGCAAGCACAATACAAGCAACTGAATTTGGTTTCCAGCCAGCCTGGAAAAGCAAAGTTCGTCGATTCAGATCTCGTCAATGCTTGGGGAATTTCGTTGTCTCCCACGGGGGCATTCTGGGTCAGCGACAATTTGACCGGGCTTTCAACCCTCTACACAGGTAAGGGAGTGAAGCAGTCGTTGGTTGTAAAAATTCCCGCGGCCATCGGCGTTACTGGTTCTCCCACGGGGACGGTCTTCAATGCATCCACCGAATTTGTGGTTACTGGAACTGGCGGTTCTGGTGCTGCTTTGTTTCTGTTTGCAACCTTTGATGGCACGATCAGCGGTTGGAACCCGTCGGCTGATCCAACCAACGCGATCATCGCAGTGAACAACAGTAGTTCAGGTGCCGTTTACACAGGACTGGCGATTACCACCCACAGTTCAGGCAACTACATCTACGCAGCGGATACCGCGAACAACAAAGTGGACGAATATGACGGAAATTTCAACTTCGTCAAATCGTTCACGGATTCAACCATTCCACCTGGCTTCACACCTTATGGAATCGCGGATATTAACGGGCAAGTGTGGCTGACGTATGCCAGCACGGGAACCACCCCCGGGGGCTTCATCGATGTTTTCAGTGAGAATGGCACTTTCGTCAAACGGTTTGCACAGGGAAAGCCGCTGAATCAGCCGTGGGGGATGGCAGTGGCGCCGTCGAACTTTGGTGTTTTCAGTAATGCCTTTCTTGTGACGAACAATCTGCCGGCAGGCACGATCAATGCTTTCGATGCCAGCACCGGCAAATTCCTCGGTGCGCTTCAGTCGAATGGCAAGGCAATCAGTATCAACCAGCTTTGGGGAATTGCATTCGGCGAGGGCAACTCGATGAATGGGCAAAAGAATCAACTCTTCTTTACAGCGGGCCCAAACAATTATTCGAACGGGCTGTTTGGCGTGATTCAAGCAGCGCCGTAAGAGCGCGACCGAGAAGCGACGAAGAATCAAAGCACTTCGAAGCCCACACCCGCCGGTGGTGTGGGCTTTTTACTGGTAATACGCACCCATCCTCCTGTAGTTGACGCAACGTCGCGCTATCACCGAACGGCCCGAAGATGTGATCACTTCCAGTTTGCCCGGTTACTCGGGAGCAATCCCGCAACGCTCTGATGTTCTCCTGAGGGCCGCTGTCATCTTTCACAGTTAACGAGGGGCCACGGTGCTTATACAATGCAGGCCCAAAGGAGCGTAACCATGCACTGTTCACAATTAAACGTTGGAAGAGATGGATTTGACCGCCGGGCCTTTTGCAAGGCTGCGGGCATTGCGACCGCTGTCGGCGTGGTAGAGGCAAGCCTAGGAAGCGTGCTAGCTCACGCAGACCTCACCAAGGAGGTGCGCGACAAGATGACGCCGGACGAAATCATCCAGCAGATGAAAGCCGGCAACGAACGCTTTCGGTCGGGCAAACCGCAGCATCGCGACCTCATGCGCGAAGCTAGGGCAACTGCGAAGGGACAGTATCCCGCTGCAATTGTGTTTAGCTGTGTTGATTCGCGAGCACCCGCCGAGTTGATTCTCGACTTTGGTATCGGCGATATCTTCAGCGGTCGTGTGGCAGGCAACGTTGCTGACGAGGACATACTGGGTAGCATGGAATTCGCTTGCAAAGTGGCAGGGTCGAAGGTTGTGGTTGTCATGGGCCACACCGCCTGCGGCGCTATCAAGGGTGCCATTGACGGCGTGCAGCTTGGCAACCTGACGGCGTTGTTGGCGAAGATCCGTCCGGCGGTTGAAGCCACGCAGTACACCGGGGAACGCTCGGGCAAAAACTACGCGTTCGTTGACGCAGTAGCGCGAAAGAATGTGTCACTGACGATCGCCAACATTCGGGAAAAGAGCTCTGTGCTTCGGGACCTTGAATCCGGCGGCGGCATAAAGATTGTAGGCTCGATGTACAACCTCGAAACGGGGGCCGTTGAATTCCTCGCGTAGCGGTCATCCGAACCCGACCGGCACGGCCACCGTCACGAAGTTCTGAATTGAAGGACGAAAGCGAACGGGTTAATAGCATACTCGGCGGCGAGACCGACCAGGCGACAGGCAACTGTTGAAACATCGCCATTGCACTCAAAACCCTTCCGCTGGCTGGCCGGGGTCTATGAGCGTTGTCGCCTGTTAGCGACACTTACGCGGCTACAATGGGCATCATAGCGCTCTTCACTGTCCGACTGGAGTTCGACGGCGGCACGCATGGTTTCAACAGCTACGCTGAACGTCGTGAACTCCTTCAGCCCGACATACAGTCTTTATCTAGCGGCGTTTTAGGGTTGCTACGCTAAGTGCGGAGGCCTTGACTCGGTACTTGCCCTCGTCCTCATTCAACAGCGAGAACTTTACGTTCTTCTCGACTTGATAGTTCGGCTCTTTAGCTGTACCGTACTGCTTTCCTTCCGCTTCATATTCAACCTGAAAATAATAGGCGTGACCGGCTTCCACCGTCAGAGGCTCGGCATGGGCCTCCTTACCAACAACGGCGCAGAGGTGATGCACGCCTGGTTCAAGTGAGATGGGAAGATAGGAGTTTCCTTTAGTCGCTCCCACCCAAGCTCCGTCAACGCCAAACCGGGCCTCATCGTTGCAAGAAACTCCAGCGCTGACGCACTCGACCGCGAGGGGCTTCTCGCTCTTTTCTATAAAAAAGACCTGCGCTTTCCCGGCTTCGGGGGCGGCCGATGCGGGAGGATTCTTCTGCAACTGAATCTCAAAGCTGACTTTTTCGTTTCCGCAGGCATCCGGCAGGGTAGTGGCGCAAGTCGCAACGACAGGCACGACCAAAAAGGAACAGAACAGGAGAGTTGCTTGCAGTTTCACGGAACAGATCTTAGCACTCAGAGTGCCGAAAGTGAAAGAACTGCAGCGCTCCGCGTTGGACAAAACGGAACCTCAGTTAGCGTAACATCGATAACGCTCATTGACCCTACAAGCACGGCTTTCGGGCGGCAAAACGGGCGAAACAAAAGCGCAAACTTGCGCTAACGCCTGTTAACAACACCTACATCAATTCAACCTTGTGAGGTATTGAAAGGAGGAGCCGAGAACGTTCACTAGTTCTTCGTCAGCCGCCCGACCTTGCCCGCCGACAACGGCGGGTCTGATGCCGACTGGCTAGCCTAAGTAGATTCTCCCCACGCCTAGGTCGTGCAAAACCTGTGGCTGTCCTGAGATTTTTCCTCCAAGGTCCAAACTCCTGTACACCGTCCGTCCAGAATTTTGTCGCGCAACCACAAATCAGCCGTGTTCCAAATGTCACAAACATGGGTTTCCTGGCTGTCTTTGTTTGATTTGTTGCGAAGCGCCGCAAGTCTCTGTTTAACCCCATAACTTCTCGTGGCTCTCGCCCTTAGCTCAACATGGCACTCGGTTCGAACCCGCCGATCCGACGCCGGAATTCGATTCTCGCCACTCTTTTCTTTGCCGACTGTCTCTCGGGTGACCGCACACACGTCTTCACTTTGGTTGAGAGATTGCCTTACCAAGTCCAGCAGGATGGCAGCGGGCGGTCTGAGCAAAGTGGGAATTCCTCCGCATCCCTGATAGCACCCTGCGATTTTGAGATTGAAACCTCTAACCAACTCGTCGAGGAGAAATTTTTATGAAGCTGCGCATCACAACCTCCCCCTTCGCCCGAGTCGCTTTTGCCGCGGCCCTGCTCGTGGCGATTCATTCGCCGGCGATTGCCGCCAGCGGAAGCTGGTCGCCCGCCGCCAGCCTGCATAACGCACGTGATGGACACACCGCCACTCTTCTGCCCAATGGCAACATCGTCGTTGCCGGGGGCGAGAACAACAATTTAGCCATGGCCTCCACCGAGGTCTACAGCCCCCTGACCAGCTCATGGACGAACTCTGGAAACCTCAATGTGGCACGCTCCAACGCCAGCGCTCTGTTGTTGCCGAGCGGCATGATATTGGTGGCCGGGGGCTGCGTCTCCAATTGTCTGGGCGCCACCACAGCGTCAGCGGAACTCTACAACTCCGTGAGCGGCAAATGGTCGTCCACCGGGTCCATGACCAAAGCTCGCACTTACTTCGCCATGGTGCTGTTGCCAAGCGGCAAGGTCTTGGCTGCAGGCGGATGCACGGGTCTTAACGCCAACGGCTGCAGCGGGGTCACGGCCAAGGCCGAGATCTTTGACCCATCCATCGGCAAATGGTCGGCGACGGGTCCCATGATTGCGGCCCGCGGCAACCACACTGCCACGCTCCTGCCCAGCGGGAAGGTGCTGGTCGCCGGTGGCATCAACAGCGCCAACAATCCCATCGGCGGCGCAGAGCTTTACGATCCCTCGACCGGCAAATGGACCTCGACCGGCAAGCTGATCACTGCACGCGATGAGCACACGGCAGTCCTGTTGGCCACGGGCAACGTGCTGGTGGCGGGCGGCGAAAACAGCGCCAGTGTCACAACCGCGAAAACCGAACTCTACAATCCTGCGACGGGAAAGTGGAGTGCGAGTGGGAACCTGAATACCAGCCGGCTCGAACACAGCGCCACGGTACTGGCTAACGGCAACGTGCTGATCGCTGGTGGGAACAATGTTACTAACAACGCGACGACAGTCCTGTCCAGTGCGGAACTTTACAGTCCGGCCACCGGAAAATGGACCAATACGGGCAGCATGAGCAATGCCCGCGTCGGCCACACCACAACCCTCATGGTTTCGGGGATGGTCATGGCCGCGTCTGGGAGCGACGCCAACAACGACCTGACCAGCTGCGAGACTTACGCTCCGTAAACGACGTTCGAGTCTGCCTAGTTCCTCTGACCCCACTGGCTGGCCTGCACCTGAGGCCAGTCAGATCATCTTGTGGCTTCGGCGTGCCGCCGGCCACGATGTGTAGGGCGAAAGATTCCTGCGGCGTCAATGAGCGTAATCGCCATCCGTGAGCTGGCCGGCCGGAGTCAAGTCGGTTGCGGTGTAGCACGCCTCACCGTCACGATACTGAATCCTACGGGATGGGCATTATCTCGTGATTGATTTCAAACTTCACGGTTGTGTGACATGATGCGCAAATAGTTTCGTGTACCCCGCCGTTCAAGCTGATTGCTTCGATTTTGCTTGGGCGCAGGCATTTCGGACACGTGATGATCAAATATCCGGCGCTGTCTCTCGTCAGGAAAAGAGATGCGGCCTCAGCTTTCGCGCTCTCCGCCCTGGCAGGGGATGCGGCCACGACTCTCGTTATCTCTTGGAGAAGCTTTTTGGACAGCTGCCCCTTCTGCCAAAAAGCATCCGCCTTAATCACGTCCAGGTGTTGTCCAAGAACGTACTCTCCGCTCATCGCAACTATGGCGATGTGCGGAAAGCGTTGGCGTACTATCGTCAGAAATTCAAATCCTGACATGCGAGGCATATTAAGGTCAGAAACGATTACGTCGGGCAAGGATTTGCTGAGCGCAAGTATTCCGTCCAGTCCGTCCGCGGCGGTGAGAACGTCATAACCCTGATTCTCTAAGATGGCTTGAATTGTTTCGCGTATCGCGGGCTCATCATCCACGAGTAGGATGCGGTAGCGAAACTGAGCTACGACCCTTGCTTCTACGGGCGAGAGGGGTTCAGTAGATTGTATTTTCGATCGTTCAAGATTTGGTGATGACATTTTGAATGCATTCGATTCCGGGGAGATCGCGATTTACCCCTAAGTGCCGGCGGGAAACGCACGTGTAGAAGAGCTTCTTCTCATCATGGTTTGTCAATTTCCATGTTTGTCAATTTCCATGGTATTTGGCATGAATAACGAAGTCTGTGCAATAGAGATCACCTTAGAAAGAGAGACAACATTCAATCCACTGGGGCCGTTCGAAGAACGAACTAACCTTCTTGATGAAAAAATTGCCGGAGTTGGAATTACGGCCCGGATCTAGGTCATGTGACTGTGGAATTCAAGAAGCGGATTGACGCAATCCGAAAGCAGGTTAAGGACTTGGAACAAGACATGTGAGGCGGGGGGACGTTCAGCGAACCACCCGCCACGCAGAGCTTCGTCACTCCCTTGGGGCTTCCTCTGGTATGTGTTTGAGAAATGGGAACAGGCACAATCGGACTTGCTGAGAACTGGGCGCTAACTGTTGAAATATCGCGATAAGACTCAAAACCCCTTCCTTGGGCCAGGTCAACAAGTGAGAAGGCCGATTTCGATACTCATTCAAAACATTCTGAGTTGTATAGCGTCTAATGATCACATGTCGTCTAGTGAAACTCGTGAATTCAGCGTTACGAAAAAGGAGTCAACCGTGCAAATACATAAGCGCCGGGCACTAATGGTATGGCTGATTCTGGGCCTAATGGCGTCCGGGCGATCTGTCGCTCAGTCTTCCCCGGGTTCGGGAGCAGAGATAGGTCATGCCGAAAGTGCGGTGCCGGGACTGCATGACTTCGATTTCTTATTCGGACACTGGCAAGTCCATCATCGAAAGCTGAAGCATCGCCTCGTCAATAGTCATGAGTGGATCGAATTCGAAGGGACATTATTCTGCCAGCCACTGATGGGTGGCTACGCGAATGTCGACGACACCGTGTTCGAAGTTCCGGGCGGCACTTACCGCGGCGTAGCTCTCCGATCGTTCGACGCCAAGACGGGGCAGTGGTCGATCTGGTGGAAGGACAGCAGGACGCCACTTGGGCCGATGGATCCGCCGGTGAGAGGCAGCTTCCACAATGGCGTAGGAACGTTCTATGCGAACGACGATACCGAAGACGGGAAACCAGTCCGCACACGGCTCCTATGGTCCGAGATCACACCCACCTCAGGTCACTGGGAGCAGGCTGAATCACAGGACGGTGGTAAAACGTGGGAAACGGATTGGATCATGGACCTCAAACGAGTGCAATAGGATTTGTGAGACTCGGCAACTGCCTGCTAACGAAAGTTGTACGCACGCTCCATTGGATGTTCTGGATTGCAGCGTAAGACAAAGCTTAGAATGTCCCGACACCCATGCTGATGTACGAATACATCAAGAAAGAATGGATCGTGTCCCCCACGGCACGAAGCGTCTACCGCACTTCCGCAAGCCTGTCAGTGGCATTGTTTTTCGGCTGGTGGACGATATTAGTAATTGGCGGGATTCCAGAGACGATCGCCCCCGTCGTCAGGGCACTCCTGTTAGCTGGTATCGTCGGAGCCGGAATCACATTCGTTGGGATGGAGTTCTTCTTGTTTCGCTTCGATGACTCGCATCCATTAAAGCAGATCGTTTGGTTTCTGGTAATGATGCTCCCCTTACTTGGGCCAGCTCTATACTGCTTCATCGTGTACTCGCGCTCAGATGTACTTCGAAGCAGCTGTGCCAAGCCTGCAGAGGACGCACTCTTGTAATCCGGTCTTCAACTTGTGAATTGTTCGACTGGACTCCCCGCTACCTAACTGTTGAAGCATCCCGACAACGCTCATTGACCCTGCAAACACGGCCTTCGAGTCAAAATAGGCGAAACAAAAGCGCAAGCTTGTGCTATCGCCTGATTACAACAGTTGTCCGAACATTCCAGAATAATTTGCTAATACGACAGTCCCTACGATCCGGTTTGTCTCAGATTTTGATGAGGTGCTTGCGAAGGCAAAGGCTGGGAGGGTTTTCCTGTCCCCGCATTCTCTCTAGGACACCGACAAGGTTACGAAAGTGCCGCGTCTCCCTCAACCTAGAGCCGCCGCGATTCTCACGATAGGATTCCCAGGATCATAAGTGCCGGTCTGCCCGCCTGCCCGGTATCCGTTAGAGGTGAAGATCATGCGTCGATGGTTGCTTATCGCCGTCCCCGTTGTCCTCGTGGCGCTTGGATCGGCATGGGCCTGGCGCACCCACTCTCGCGAAATGGCCTGGAATGCCGCTTACGAGGACGCGTCCGACGCTCTCAACCAGTTTAACTACCCGCGTGGCGAAGCCGTTCTGCTCGCTATTCTCCCCAAGACTGAGGAGTGGTGGCCGCAGAGTACTCATCTGCTGTCCACTGTCACCCTGTTGGGCCGGGCGTACGTGCTTGAAGGAAGAGACGACTTGGCACTTCAGACTCTGCAGCGAGCCCTTAACCTCAGCGCCCACGTTCCCCCAGGCGGCAAAGTCGATCTGGGACGAATCAAGGTAGGCTTGGCGATCATTGCACGGAACCAGGGCCGATATGCTGAATCTGAACAGCTCTTCTCTGAAGCTCTGCCGCTCTTGGAGGCGAATCCGTCAGCCGCAGACAAGGATGATGCCGTCGCCTTAGGTAACCTTGGCTATTTGAAGACTGCGGAGGGCCACTATCAGGAAGCCGAATCCCTGTTGCTGAAATCCACTTCTCGATACCAACAGGCCCTCGGTTCCTCCGCGCATCCAGACCTAGCTTATGTCTACTATCAACTCGGGCAGACCTACTTTCGAGATGCACACTATGCCGAAGCGGCTGAGCAATTCCGATTGTCAGCGAACATGTATCAGCGACTTGTCGGGGCAAACGGGATGGAATTTGGCTATGCGATCTATGGACTGGGTGTCGCCGAGCAGCAGTTAGGGCACACCGAAGAGGCGAACCAACTCCTGGCACGCGCCCTGAAAATAGGGCAGCTCCGAGTCGGTTCTAGCATGCATCCCGATGGGATGATGCTTAATTCGCTGGCAAGTTTGGCGGACCGTCAAGGAAGGTACACGGAGGCTGAGGAACTCTACAAGAAAGCTATCGTCGCATACGGACAGGCGGGAAAGTCACAAGATGCTGAGTTCGCAGATACTCTGGAACACCTGGGATGCCTGTACCGTGATGAAAATCAATTCGACATTCGACAGGCCGAGCCTCTGCTGTTGCACGCGCTATCAATTCGCGAAGACAAGTTTGGCCCCGACCATGCAGTAACTGCAGCAACGCTCGGCGATTTGTCGCTCCTCTATTTCTACGAGAAGAACTTTACTTCGGCAAAAGACTTTGGCCTACGAGCGCTCGCAATCCAGGAGAAAGAAACCGGGCTTGACAGTCTCGAAGTATCCACAACATTGAATCGAATCGGAATCGCGGAACGTGACCTGGAAGAGTTCGCGCAAGCGGAAGTAATGCTGAAACGAGCCTTAAGAATTCGGGAGAAACTCCTCGCGCCGAACCACCTATGGATCGCCACCAGCCTTGAAAATCTTGCCAGCCTTTACGAGGACGAAGGCAACCAGGACAAGGCGGAGCCGCTCATACTCCGAGCCCAGCAAATCCGCGCTCGGGGGCCGAGTCAGTGAGTTTTCGTAGCCATCCTTGATTCATAGACCGGGTTCGGGCCGAGGCTACATCGGGTAGTTGGCGAAACATCCCCATATCACTCGTTGACCCGCCCCGACTGGGATTTTGAGTGCTATTGCCTTCCAGGAGAAGGCCCGTCGGAGTCAAGGGATAGCATCCCGCCAGAGACCGGCGTTCTCATCCCATCCGTTAGCGATAGTGAATCGAATCCAGAGATGACTCGAATGTGGGCGAGGAACCTTAGGCCCGACTGCTTTTACGACAATCTGACGTTTGCCCTTACTTCTGTATCCAGCTGTTCTCGATTTTGGGCGGCTGCTGCAATGTCTGCATCACGACACAATACTGTTCCGTTTTCGCTTTCAGCGCACTTAACTGTTCCTCAGTGGCTCCTGGTGCGCGAACGTCGAAAATGACTCGGATGCTCTGAAAACCGACGGGCGCTTCTTTCGATATACCCAACGTACCCTGCAGGTCCAGGTCGCCCTCGACGGTTACGTCAATGCTTTGAGTAGGTATTCCCATCGCAGCGGCTACCATTTGGCAAGTGATTTGTGCGCAGGCTGCCAGCGCGCCTAGAAGAAGGTCTCCTGAACAGGCGCCTGTGCCGGCGCCCCCGACCCCTTTGTGCGCCTGTGCTTTGTAGATTTCGCGACCTAGATCAATTGAACAGGAGATGGGCGCGTCGGTTTGCCTGCCATTCGCCGTGAGGGTTATTTTTGAGCTCGCGGGGTCTTGCCGGTATTGATCTTTCAAAGGCCGCTGCAGCGATCTGACGTCCATGGACTCCTCCCGAGCTAGCGTATTATAAACAGAATTAATTGCCGCCCTATCGATTCCAGGCCAAAGGGCGACGGTGCAAGACAATCCCAATTGCGTGGCTGCGCGCAGTTTGACCGGTGACAGCTGCGCCCAAGAATTCCCATGACCGCGCCGCTCAACCCCGCGCCCGTACCTCCCAGCTTCTCGCCGGGCACGCGTTTCGGAAATTACGAAATTCTGCAGCGACTCGGTGCAGGCGGCATGGGCGAAGTCTATCGCGCTAAGGACACACGGCTCGACCGCGTGGTCGCAATCAAGACTCTTTTGCTGGATCGTCATTCCGAACCGGAAGCCCTGGCCCGCTTTGAGCGCGAGGCGCGTTCCGCGTGTTCTCTCAATCACCCCAACATCGTTACGATCTACGAGCTCGGGAACCTGAATGGCACGCACTATATCGCGATGGAATTGGTGGATGGCAAGACGTTACGCGAATTGCTGGAGTCTGGCCCTATTCCATTTCGCGAGACCATCGCCATCGCCGCAAGGATTGCCGATGCTCTGGCCAAAGCACACGATATTGGCATCGTTCACCGCGACCTGAAGCCCGAGAATCTAATGGTTTGCTGCGATGGTACGCCGAAGGTTCTTGACTTTGGCATAGCCAAGCTGCAGGTCCCGAATCGCGGCGAGCATTCAGGAGCTACGACCTCCGACGTCCTACACCCTATCAGCGAGAGTGGAACCGTCATTGGCACTTTTGGGTACATGTCTCCTGAGCAAGCGAAAGGGAGCGATGTCGATTTTCGCTCAGACCAGTTTTCTTTCGGGACGGTGATCTACGAAATGGTCACGGGACTGCCAGCGTTTCTAAAACAGACGCCGGCAGAAACGATTGCTGCGATCCTGCGTGATGAACCGGAACGTGTCGGGTCCAGGACTCTTCCGGTGCCGGTTCCCTTCGCTTGGATCGTGGAGCGATGCCTGGCGAAGAGTCCGACGCAGCGTTACGCATCGACTCGGGATCTAGCCAATGACCTCGCCGCAGTGCGAGACCGGCTGGGCGATGTGTCAGCAAGCCGGTTGCAACCTTGTTTCAATAATCTGCCGGTGCAACGTACGACGCTCATCGGACGCGCAAATGAAGCGGCTGATCTCCGCCGATTGTTGAGCCGCGAAGACGTGAGACTGGTAACTCTCACGGGTGCTGGAGGCATAGGAAAAACACGCCTCGCCTTGCAAGTAGCGGGGGAAATCGCCGCCCAGTTTCCAAGTGGTGTCTGCTTCGTCCCACTGTCGGCGGTTGCGGATTCCAGTTTGATCGCTTCAACGATTGCGCAAACGGTTGGGGTGCGCGAAAGTCCTAACCAGACGCCGCAGGAAAGCTTGAAAGAGCACTTAGGCGGGCTTAAGGAACCCATGCTCCTTTTGCTCGACAATTTCGAGCATCTTGTCTCAGCTGCCCCGCTGGTTGCCCAGTTGCTGACGATCGGCCCTAAACTCAAAATCGTGGTCACGAGCCAGGCGCCGCTGCACGTCTACGGTGAATACGAGTTTCCGGTGCCGCCGCTCGGGCTCCCTGACCCTGCAGCCATTCCAACCCTGGAAACGCTCTCGCTTCTTCCAGCGGTCGCACTCTTTGTGGAACGCGCGAAGGCCGTCAAGCGAGAATTTGCTTTGACGAAGGAAAACGCGCCCGTGGTTGCCGCCATCTGTGCGCGGCTGGACGGGTTGCCTCTGGCTATCGAACTAGCCGCCGCGCGGATCAAGTTGCTTCCGCCGTCGGCCATGCTGGCCCGGCTTGAAACACGGCTAGACCTGTTGACCGGAGGCGCCCGAGACTTGCCGACCCGGCAACAAACCCTCCGCCGCACCATAGACTGGAGCTACGGTCTTCTCAATCCAGCCGAACAAACTCTGTTCCGGAGGCTCTCGGCGTTTACGGGGGGTTGCACGCTCGAGGGCATAGAAGCCGTGTGCGACACCAAGGGCAATTTGGGTGTCGATGTTCTTGACGGCGTGACCTCGATAGTGGACAAGAGTTTGGCACAGCAGGTGGAACAAGGGAACGCCGAGGCGCGATTCTTCATGCTTTCCACGATCAGGGAGTACGCGTTGGAACGCCTCGCTGCCAGCGACGATGAAGCGGCGACTCGCCGTGCCCATGCCGCGTACTACCTCGTGCTGGCAGAAGAGGGCGCCGAAGACGCCGTCGCTCATCCCGAGTGGCATGATCGTTTTGAAGTCGAGCACGACAACTTCCGGGCGGCGCTCGATTATCTGATCACAACAGGCGACGCCGAATGGGGGCTCCGACTCGGAGCCGCACTTTTTCGATTCTGGGAAACGCGTGAGCATCTGACGGAGGGTCGAGAAGCCATTACCAGGCTGCTGGCGTTGCCGGGAACTGCGACTCGTCCGAAGCTTCGGGCCCGGCTCTTGTTCGCCGTCGCCGTTCTCGCGGGCGAGCAGGGCGATTATGGCTCGGCGCAAAAGCTCTTTGAGGAAAGTCTCGAAACCTGTATCGAACTGGATGATAGGGCGGGTGTCGCGGTTGCGTTAAACGCGCTGGCCGTAAACGCTCGGGATCGGGGAGACTTCACTGTCGCTTCGTTGCTATTCGAGCGGTGTGTCGCGATATGGAAGGACCTAGGAGATTCCGCCGACACTGCCCGAGCCCTTAGTAATCTCGCCGGCGTCATGAAAGCGCGGGGCGAATATGCGCGAGCCCTGGCGCTCTACGAAGAGTGCCAGGCGATGTTCCGTAAGGCGGGAGATGGCGCAGGCGTCGCGTGGACCCTGAACTACCAGGGCGACGTGGCTCGGGAGAAGTCAGATTTCGTCAGCGCTCACTCATTTTGCGAACAGAGCCTGGCGGCGTTTCGCGAACTTCGGGATGGCTGGGGAATCGCGAGCGCGTTGTCGGACCTGGCCGGCCTTTACTCCGATCAAGGAAACAACGTGGAGGCGCGGCGGCTTTACGGAGAAAGCATCAAGATGTTCCAGGAGTTGGGTCACAAACGTGGCGTGGCGAGGGTACTCGAGTGTCTCGCCGCAAACGCAGCAGCCCAATCCAAGGCAGCGCAATCACTTCATCTGGCTGGAGCCGCCGCAGCCCTCCGCCAACGATTGGGAGCGCCGCTGACACCCACCGAGAAACCTAGACTTGAAAAGGCTCTGGAGTTCGCGCGCCGAACTCTGGGCGATGGCCCGAGCCTGACCGCCTGGATGGAAGGTTGGGCAATGCCGATTGAACAAGCAGTAGCGGAAGGGCTCACCTAGCAGCCAAAATTCCTCGCAACAGCGAAGACTAAATCAGCCCGCGGAGCTGGGATCAATCAAGCGTCGCACCGCTGAAACCCGATTCGCTGGAAATCCGCCGCGGCGTGCATGTTCTCGAACGGTCTCTTCATCCGGCGCCAGGTAGACGCAGTAGACTTTGTCGCCGGTCACGTAGCTATGCAGCCACTTAATTGCCGGTCCCATATCCTTCAAGACGTCCACTGACTTCGAGGCGATCGCTTTTAGTTCAGCATCCGACAGATTGCCGGCGCCTGGGATTTCACGCTCAATCACGAATTGTGGCATGACAACCTCACCCGATGTAATGGTAGCAGACTTCGGGACCTGCCAAGCGCGACCGCGACGATCAACCTTTCATTCGTTTGGGACCTCAAGGTAGTGATCTGTTCTACGAATCGGAGCGGGGAGCAGACATGCAAGGCCGAAAAGCACCGCCCACCCGCTAATACCCACTCATGTCCGTTGTTGTCCGTTGCCGCTGGGGGCTACGCCCCCCATTATGAATGCGTTGGATGCCTCGGTCGAAGCGTCGTTTTCGACTGTCCCAGGGGAAGGCAGCTTCAAACCCACACTTTTTTGGAGGATTTCGATGTCGATAGTCGCCCGGTGTATGCCCACGCGGATCAGGATCATTTGGGCCTTTGTGATGGTCGCGGGACTAGCCTTGGGTTCAATCCCGAGCAGCGCTCAAACCTTTACGCTGATCGACAGCTTTATGAACGGCGGCCCCGGCCCACAGTGGCCAGGCGGGGTCCTCTCGCAGGGACGCGATGGCCAACTCTACGGCTGGTCCTACGCTGGCGGCGCCAATAACACCGGTTCGATCTGGAAGACGGATATCACGGGAGTAGTGACGGTCATCAACAGCTTTGCCCTCGGCACCGGCAACGATTGCGAGAGCGGCCTGATTCTGGGTACCGATGGCAACTTCTACGGTACCGGTTCGACCAACTGCAGCGGCGCAGGCTATGTATTCAAGATGACTTCCAGTGGAACCATCACGGTGCTACACACCTTTACTGGAACTCCCGACGGATACGGGCCCGGAGTACTGGTTCAGTACACAGACGGAAATTTCTACGGAGTCACCACCTCGGGGGGCGCGAATAACGCTGGTTCCATCTTCAAGATCACCCCGGCCGGTGTATTGACCACCATCTACTCATTCAGCGGCATCAACAATTTCTCTACGCCGACGTGGGGTTTGACGGTTGGCAACGACGGCAATTTCTACGGTACGCAGGATGGATCCGATGGGAAGGGAAGCGTTTTCAAGATCACTCCGGCGGGCAAACTGACCGTCCTCCATACCTTCACCGATAATCCCGACGGCGCGGCACCGAACGCCGGCCTTACCTTGGGCAAAGACGGAAACTTCTACGGTGTGACCCAATACGGTGGCACCAGCTATGACGGAAAAGTGGACCAAGGAACGTTCTTCAAGATTACTCCCGCCGGCACCATCACCATTCTCCACGACTTCAGTACACTCACCGACTACGCCGCCTACCCGGCAACCCCCGTCGTTCAGGCGACGGACGGGAACTTCTACGGCATCATCAACGGTTGCGCGGAATTTGGCTGCGGCGGCGCTCAAGACCTCTATAAGATCACGCCTACCGGCACTCTTAGCATTATTGAAGAGTTCACCGTCTCGAATGGCAGCGGCAGCTACTGGCCCGTGACTCAGGATACGAACGGAACTCTTTACGGCGTCACCCAGCAGGGCGGTACCGTGAACGGAGGCATCTTCTTCAGCTTGAACATCGGCGGAGCGCAGTATGCCCAGTTGGAATCCACTTCCGGCCGGGAAACCACCAAGGTCGGAATTCTCGGCCAAGGCTTCAGCGCTTCGTCGGTGGTGAAATTTGGAGGCGTGCAAGCAACGTCCATTCAGCGCAGCGGATCGACCTATATTTCCGCTACCGTCCCCGCGGGAGCGTTGACCGCGGCCGTAACCGTCACGACTGGCGCGACCACGATTACCAGTCCGCAGATCTTCAAAGTCACTCCTACTTTTCCCAGCTTCAGTCCGACTAGCGGTCCCGTGGGAACGCCAGTGGTGCTGACGGGAACAGGGCTGATGCAGACTACAAAAGTCACTTTTAACGGCACGGCGGCGACCACGTTCACGGTGAATTCCGATACCCAGGTGACGGCGGACGTACCCACCGGTGCAACCAGCGGGAAGATCGTAATCACTACTAAGGGAGGCTCCGCCAGGAGCGCGACGAGTTTTACCGTCAACTAGCGCGGAAGATATACCGATACCGTAGATTTTGGGTGGCGCAGTGCTCAAGTACTGCGCCATCCAAAGAACTTACTTCCTTCCCAATTTCTACTTTCTTCTCCACCTGATGCCGTCTTTGGTGATTTCGACCAGGATGCCGGCTGCGGTGAGTTCTGCGCGGATCGAATCCGAAAGTTTGAAGTTGCGGGCGCGGCGGGCTTGATCTAACTCGGCGATCTTCTTCTCGATCTCGGCGTCGGAAAGTTGTTGAGAACTTACAGCTTCTTGGAGTTCTTTGCTGATGTCTGCCCTGCGGCCTTCGGCATCGGCCCACTCCAGAATGCTTTTCATCTTGGGCGCGTCGTCGTCCTGAAGCACAGCGAAGATCTCATCAAACTTTTCCACGGCGTGCAGCAACGGCTGGGCGTCGTCTTTCTTGAGTTGTCCGGCGTCGATGGCGGCGTTGGCGGCGCGAACCATATCAAAAATCGCGGCTTGCGCTTGGGCAGTGTTGAGGTCATCTTCCATGCCAGCTTTCATTTTCTCGACGGCTTCGCGCGCGAGTTCGGTCATAGAGGGATTCGCGCCGGCGGGGAACTGTCCTGTCGAGAGACGCAGGCGGAAGTTGCGCAGGCGATCAACCGAGGCAGCGGCCTGCTTCAGTCCATCGAAAGTAAAGTTCAACTGGTTGCGGTAGGGAACTGAAGCGAGCAGAAAGCGGATCGACGACGGCTTGTGTCCCTTGAGCACCAAGTCGCGCAGAGTGAAGAAGTTGCCGAGGCTTTTCGACATCTTCTCGCCTTCGACCAGCAAAAAGCGCGAATGAAACCAGAAATGCGCGAAGGGTTTTCCGGTAAGTGATTCCGATTGCGCGATTTCGTTCTCATGATGGGGGAAGATCAAATCTTCTCCGCCGGCGTGCAAATCGAAAGTTTCGCCCAATTCTTTCATCGACATGACGGAACACTCGATGTGCCATCCCGGACGCCCGGGGCCAATCGACGTATCCCATGATGCTTCCCCGGGTTTCGGCGCTTTCCAGAGCGCGAAGTCCCGAGCGTTGTCTTTGTCGTACTCGTCCACCTCAACGCGCGCGCCGTCTTCCATTCCGGCGAAGTCGCGTTTCGAAAGTTTGCCGTAGGCGGGAAACTTGGCGATGCGGAAGTAGTACGAGCCATCGTCGGTGCGGTAGGCGATGTCTTTGTCCGCCAGCTCTTTGATAAACTCCGCCATTTCTTCAATATGGTCGGTGGCGCGCACCAGAATCGGCTGATCGATGTTGAGTAGAGCCGAGTCTTCGAGAAATGCCTTGGTGTACTTGGCCGTGTACTGTTTGACGCTGACGCCGTCGCGCGCGGAGTTGCGAATGATCTTGTCGTCGACGTCAGTGATGTTCATGACGTAGCGGACGTCGTATCCGCTCTGGCGCAGAAACCGGTAGAGCACGTCCACCGCGATGAAAGTACGGAAGTTGCCGATGTGGCCGTAGTCGTAGACCGTGGGTCCGCAGGCGTACATGCGGACTTTTTGCGGATCAATGGTGCGGAATTCCTCGACTTTGGCGGAGAGTGTGTTGTAGAGGCGAAGGGCCATAAAGGATTGAAGAGAAAGTCAATTCTAGGGGTATGAAAGAAAAGCGGTCAAATTGCGCGGCTCAAGACGCCTGGGCCGGAAGTTGGTGATGGGTTTTCAAGCGGCGTCCCACGAGAATCACGTAATGCAGCGCAGAAATGATCGTGAACGCAAAAGTAGCGCGCAGGAAGGTCAGCCGCAAGATCGATACCCAATTGACGGGATAGATCTCCTTTAGCATAACGAAGAAGACTGCGGCTACCTGCGCGAAGGTATTGGCTTTGCCGAAGATGCTGGGGCGGAAATCGCGCAGTCCGGCGATGGCGTAGAGCACGGCGCTGGCGAAGAGAATCGAGATGTCGCGGCTGAAGACCAGCACTGTGAACTTCCAGGGAATCTTGTGCAGGATCGACAACACCAGGAACGTGGTGCTGAGCAGAAGCTTGTCGGCGATGGGATCAAGGTATTGTCCCAGCACGGTTTGCTGCTTCAACATCCGTGCCAGTAATCCGTCGAGGCCGTCGCTCATGCCTGCAATCACGAACAGAATCAATGCCCAGCGGTAATGTCCGCTGACCAGATGGATGACGATAAAGGGAAGGAACATCATCCGCAGCAAAGTCAGCTGGTTCGGATAAGTAAGAAGTTGGGAAAGCTTCACTTCCGCGCCTCAGCGGTGGAAGGATCGGCAGCATAGCGCTGCAGCAGTGCAGCCGCATCGAGGCCGGTGATCGCTGTGAAGCGCTGGGTCAAAGAAGGGATGCCGCCGTCGGGCAGATCGAGTTCAACGCGTTCGACGCGGTGCATCGGAAAGAACACCACGCCGGGGGAGAAGGGCTCGCCGTCTTTGACCATCGAGACCAGGTCTTCGAAAGAGGCGAGTTCAATGCCGCAGAGGCTCAGTCCTTCGGCGCGCAGGGCGAGAAGGGATCCCCAGACTTTTTCGCGGGGATTGCCCAGGGTGACGATGACCATGGTTCCCTGAGCGAACGGGGTGTCTGAATTCTGCACAGAGAGATTGTCGCTGTGGTGGGCAGAGTTTGCAACTCGGGCACCCCTGAAGGCGTGCCCTGATACGACACGCGGCGGGGCTGGCCGGCTCGGCTTCGCCATCGATCGCGGGCGAGGCGCCCGCGCCACATGTTGTGACCTGATACGGAGCAACTGTTACAATGACACGACTGCAAGGTTATAGGCCCGTAGCTCAGCTGGTCTAGAGCGCTTCCTTGACACGGAAGAGGTCGATGGTTCGAATCCATTCGGGCCTACCATCCCTAATTTTCCTTAATTTCTGAAATCCTCAATGGGCGGAGCCGCCTCCGGCGCGCTGGTTGAAGCGGCGGATGAATGCGGCCAGCACCGGTCCGGCTGAGGCGATCACCCCCAGCAGCCAGAAGCAATCGAGAAACCCGTAAAGCGCCGCCTGGCGCTGGAGGAGGGCGTCGATCTGGGCCCGGGCGCGCATGAGCGCGTCGGCTGGGGAATATCCCTGGGCAGCGAAGCGGGCGCCGATGCGAGCGAGCGTTTCGCGCAGCGCGAGATTGTGGTTGGCGATGTGCCCGGCCAAAACGCTGCGATGGAACTGGGTGCGGCGCTCGATCATGGTGGTGACGAAGGCGATGCCGAAACTGCCTCCCTGATTGCGGAATAAGTTGGTCAGGCTCGAGGCTTTGTTGTTCTTATTCTTTGGCAGGTACGAGTAGGCGAGCTGGCTGGTGGGCACGAAAAGAAATGCGATGCCGAATCCTTGCAGGGCGCGTGCCCAGGCTTCGTGCGCGTAATTGGTCTCGAGATTGAAGCTGGCGTAGTACCACATTGCTGCACCGAGGATCGTGAATCCGGTTCCGATCATCCACGAGACCGGAATTCTTCGCACCATCTGCACGACTAGCGGCGCCATCAGCACGATGACCATTGCTCCGGGGCCGAGGACGAGTCCGGCGTCGGTGGCGGTGTATCCATAGAGTGATTGCAACATTTGCGGGATGAGGACTGTGGAGCCGAAGAGCACAAAGCCGAAAAGGAAGTAGAAGAGATTTGAAATCGCGAAATTGCGTTCTTTGAGCAGCTTCAATTCGACGACGGGATCAGGATGATGGAGTTCCCAATAGATGGCGACGGCCAGAGCGGTGATGGCGATGAGGAAGAAGCTGACGATGAAGCGGCTTTCGAACCAGTCTTCACGCTGTCCGCGATCGAGGACGACTTCAAGAGCGGCGAAGCCGATCGCGACGAGAAGAATTCCCACGTAGTCGATCTTGAGATTCCCGGCCTGGCGCGCGGCTTCCACTTCACGTTTGAATTCTGGCGGGTCGGAGACCAGCCGCTTGGTGAGCAGCAATGAAACCAGTCCGATGGGGACGTTGATGAAGAAGACCCAGCGCCACGAGAAGCTGTCGGTAATCCAGCCGCCGAGCGGAGGTCCGATGGCGGGCGCGGTGACGATGGCCATGCTGTAGAGGGCGAAGGCGGCGGCGCGCTTGTCGGCGGGGAAGGTGTCGACCAGGATGGCTTGCTCGACGGGAGCGAGACCGCCGCCGCCGATCCCTTGGAGGATGCGGAAGAAGATCAGGAGACCGGGGCTGGGAGCGAGGCCGCACGCCAGGGAACTGATGCTGAACAGGGCGACGCAGGCCATGTAGTAATTCTTGCGTCCGAAAACGCGGCTCAGCCATGCGCTCAACGGCAGCACGATGGCATTGGCAACCAGGTAGCTAGTCAGGACCCAGGTGCTTTCATCGTAACTGGTGGCGAGGCCTCCCGCGATGTGGGGGAGGGAGACGTTGGCGATCGCGGTATCGAGCAGCTCCATGAAGGTGGCGAGGGTGACGGTGATGGCGATCAGCCAGGGATTGATAGCACGCTTCTCGAGGGTGGCGGGAATAGGGAGATCGAGGGTCTGGGTGGCCATGATTTCTCCGGCTGGAGGATGAGATGACCGAAAAGACCGTTCGGTCTCAAATAAAATGGCATGATATCCTGGGAGAGACCGATTGGTCCCATTGGGCATCCAATGGGTGGGAGGCACCTGTGTCAAAAGGCGAGGAAACGCGGCGGCGGATTGTAGCGGAAGCGGCGGCGCTGTTTAACCAGCACGGCTTCGAGGGCAGCTCGATGTCGGACCTGATGGAGACCACCGGCCTCGAGAAGGGCGGGCTTTACCGGCATTTCGCCAGCAAAGAAGAGATTGCCGCGGAGGCGTTCGACTACGCGTGGCAGGTGGCCTCAGAAGCGCGGATGGGCGATCTGGATGAGGTCGCGAATAGCGTCGACCGGCTGAAGCGGTTTGTGGCGAATTTTGTGGAGCGAAGTCCGGCGGTGCCGGGAGGGTGTCCGCTGCTGAATACGGCGGTGGATGCGGACGATGGCAATCCGGTGTTACGAAAGCGGGCGCGGGCGGCGCTGCGCGGGTGGATGGGGCGGCTGGAGAAGATTGTCGTCAAAGGAATTGAGGCGGGGGAGATCCGGCGGGGAGTGGATGCGAAGAAGCTGGCGACCTTGATTATTTCCTCGCTGGAAGGGGCGCTGATGATGGGCCGGTTGGAGCGGGACCGGGAATCGCTGGCGACCGTTCAGTCCTTCTTGAACAGCTACATGGAGATGGAAGTGCGGGTTCGCACCAGGTAGTGTGCAAGTGTGTCAATTTGGGCTCCATAAAAATCGTAGATTGCGTTCATAAGCTGTTTTTATTGGCAGCGATGGTGCCTGCCTGATAGCCTGACTTGCTGTTCCCCCGACAAAGGAATTCACCGCGGGCCGGGAAGCCCATCCTAAGGAGATTCATGTCGAACGAACTTCGCAATTTTCTAGCGCTCACGTATGACCAGTTGGAGGAGATGAATCTGAAGGCGAAGGAGCAACGCAAGAACCGCGTTGCACCGGGAAAGATTCAGGAAGAGCGCCTGAAATATCTCACCGACGAAAAGCGCATTAAGGCCGTCACCGTGCTGTTCAGCGACCTGGAAGGCCGCCTGCACATGCTCGACTATGACAAGAAGTTCCTGATCAACAGTTATGACAACCTGACTTTTGACGGCTCGTCGATTCGCGGATTCACGGCGCAGCGGGAAAGCGATTTGCGGCTGGGTATCGATTGGGGCGCGTTCTATTGGGCCCCGGCGGATGTGTTCGGATCGGGCAAGGTGCTGGTGTTCGGCGAAGTGATCGACAAAGGCGGCAGCCCCTATGTTGGCGACATTCGCGGCGTGCTGAAGGGTTACGCGGAAGGCCTCTTCAAGAAAGAGGGCTACACGCTGAACGCGGCGAATGAGATTGAGGGCTTCCTCTTTCAGGGACGCGATGCCGAGCGGCATTACCACGAAAATCACCGCTTCGATTATGTGAATACCGGCGGGTATTATCACTCGCTGCCGGGCGATCCGCTGCGGACGTTTATTGATACGACGGCGGAGGTGCAGCGGTCGATGGGCTTCCAGAATGAGAAAGACCATCCAGAAGTGGCGCCTTCGCAGTTCGAAATCAATTACGGCTACGGCGAAGTGGTGCAGGCTGCCGACCAGATTCAGCTCTATAAGCTGATTTGCCGCCAGGTCGCGACCAACATGGGACTGACCGCGTCGTTCCTGCCGAAGCCGGTGGTGGGCGTGAACGGCAACGGCATGCACACGAATGTTTCGATCAGCAAGGGCGGGAAGAATCTGTTCTGGGATGCGAAGGGCGAAGAGAAGCTCAGCAAGCTGGGATGGGCGTTCGTCGACCGCATTCTGACGCATGGGAACGACATTTGCCTGCTGCTGAACGCGAGCGTCAATGCCTACCGGCGGCTGGATCCGCACTTCGAGGCTCCGAACCAGATCAAGGCTTCGGCGACGGATCGCGGATCGATGGTGCGTATCCCGATCGGCAACGACAAGAGCATGCGCGTCGAGGTGCGGTCGGTGGGTCCGGATGCGAATCCTTATCTCGTGATGTATTCGGTGTTCAAGGCGGGCATTGATGGTGAGACGTCGAAGATCAAGAACCTGCGGCAGGCGGAGCGGTATTTGCCGGACAACGTGTATACGGCGCTCGAGTATTTCCGCGATGCGAAGTGGACGTCGGAGATTCTGGGCGACGATGTGAAGGGCCGTTATGCGGATTTGAAGCAGGCCGCGGCGGATAGGTGTCCGAGGGCGTTGGGGACGTTCGTGAAAGCGCCCGAGGTGCAGTATCACCACGAGGTTTATAACCAGTTCTCTGTGGAATTTGTTTTAGGAAGATTGGGGGATTGACGACGGGCGCGAAAGCGCCAGGGCACGCTTTGCGTGCCCTTTTTGTTGGGGTCAGGACTTCTACCAGAGGCAATCGGCCCCTAGAACGGCTGCAAGAAAACGCGATATGATGCTCGGCGCTTAGCCCGCGTCTGGCGCATCAAGCTTAGTCCCACCGATAATGCCACGCATTAGTCGGGGCAGGTGAGGAGTTCCAATAATGAAGTACGCATATTTGATCGTCGCCATTGTCTCTCTGGTGGTTATGGGGGCATCCGCCCAAGTGAATCCGATACCCACCGTTGACGGGCCGGTAAGCCCTCAGGCGGTGATACCCGGCGGCGCCGCTTTTACCCTCACCGTGCGCGGCGCTAATTTTGTTTCCGGCGCCGTCGTTAATTGGAATGGCGCAGCGCGCACCACTACATTCATTTCCGCCGGAGAGCTGCAGGCGCAAATTCTGGCTTCGGATGTTGCGGCACCGGGCAGCGCCTTGGTAATGGTGACTAATCCTTCGCCAGGAGGCGGCCTGTCCAGTTCCAGCTATGGACTAGTGGAGATTCATCAGCCTATCTCAACCTTAATTCTATTGAAGCCTCACACCTACGGGTTTCCCCCGACTGGTTACAGGGTGTTTACGGCCGACCTAAACGGCGACAGTAAACTTGACATATTACAGTCGGGATTCGGATATGAAATTCTCCTGGGAAACGGGGACGGCACTTTCACCAGGTCAGCCTCTTTTTCTATTCACAATCATGGTGTGGATCCCGCAGGCTTCAGCTTTGGCGATTTCAACGGGGACGGTAACCAAGATTTCGCGTATGTGCTCGATGGTGGAACTCAGGCGTTTGCCTGCCTCGGCAAGGGTGGTGGCAAGTTTCGTAATCTGCCAGGTTTTGGCGCCTTTACCGGTCCGGTACAAACTGCCACAGGCGACTTTAACCGCGACGGAAAGCTCGACCTGGTCGTCGCCGCCAGCGATGGGCTGTACCTTTTGCTGGGGAATGGCGACGGCACTTTCCAACCTCAGCAGATGATTGTCTCAATCTCTGCCTTTGCGCTTACTTCCGCTGATTTTAACGGCGACGGGATCCTGGACCTCGGATTTTACGACACCGTTACCGGGCTCATGGGAGTGCTTCTGGGAAACGGTAACGGGAATTTTGGATCAGTAATTGAGACGCAGCCAGGTAACTATCCGGTTCCGCTCAATGACTTTAATGGCGACGGGAAACTGGATTTCGCCATTCTGGGTTCCGGTAATCCATGGCCTCTCGGCGTGTTGCTTGGCAATGGAGACGGGACATTCCAGAATGCTCAGTTCTTCTCGACAGGCTTCAGCGGCGTGGCGCCATTTTTTACGGCAGGCGACTTTAACTCCGACGGTAATACAGATCTTTTTAGCTACAGTGGGTCAGGATTCTTAGCAGGCTTCCTGGCAGGGAAGGGCGACGGAACCTTTCAACGAGTTGCACGCATCACTCTCCCCGGTCCGACGAGCAAAGGGTTGGCAGTGGTAGGAGATTTCAATTCCGATGGTCTGCTGGATTTCGTCATTAACGCCGGCGGCGGAAGTGAGGTCTTCCTGCAGGCGCCCCAGTAGCTTGACCTTTGCTAAAAATTCGACTCGCTCTCGGGCGACTTTGTGTGGTGTTGATCCTGAGGCATCGGACGAGCTAATGCGGAACTTTCAAGAGCTCTTTATTTTGCCCTACTACCTGCAAACTAACTTGATTCCCTCCGAGTAAAGTAACTGAATTTTCAGTCTCGCTACGTCCGAGGAAAAGTTTTGCGTCGGATCCTACGTTGACGTGAAACGCATTCTGGCCGTCCTCTCCCTCGATATGCAGCCCTGGCATCAAGCGGCCCCCCACACTTTCATAGAGCTTTGTGCCAGCGGACAAAAGAACCTTGGTTTTGGGATTTCGATTGCTAAGGTCTAGGTTCGCGCCATAGTACGGATCGACGCATAACGTTGCGTTGGAAGCAGCAGATCTGACGGAAAGTTTTAAGCAAGTACCGTATTTATCTCCTCCCAAGTGGGCTATCTCTGCGCCGGATCCATCTCTGACCGTTATCTCTTTGACATCTAGATGGCCCCTATTGAGAGTCCACCAGAACAGAACGGTCGCAGTCGCGGTAACGAGGCCCAGCAGTGCAACTCCCCATTTTGTCATTCGATTATCGCGTTCAAGCTTCTGAATTTGTGCTCGCAGCTCGTCTAATTCAGTCATTTAGCACCCCATTTTCGTGGTTCCTTGGAGATATCCTGTATTCACTCATTTATTGCTAAGTCTTCCGAGAGTTTTCCCGCAGTGCGTTTTTATCAGTGAATCGTTGACATCTTCATAGTCGATAATTGTTCCGTTAGGTCGGTAAACAGGCTCTGTATCGTAAAATAGCGCCCCAGTAGTATGACCCAATTCGTGAAGCAGTGTAGCAGCCTGAAAACGCGGAGGGTTGGCCCGTCCTTGTTTTGACTCAGGTTATGTTGTGGTTGCCCCATCCTTCGCGGTTTTCGAAGGATGGGAATTCGTGCCGGTGGGTCGCGAGGGTTTCGGCTGAATCGTGTGGGCATGCCGCGCCCTTCGAGCGGAAGTTCGGCCGTCCCTCCGGGACTTGATCGCGGATCGCGCTTTCCCGGCGTTGAAACGCCGGGCTATTGGCAGACGCTCCTACGGAGCTGTGACGGCAGTGTGCCCTGGTTCGGCACCCGTTTTCATCGGCGTGTGGTTGAGTTCAACGTGCCCACTTTTCGAAAATCGCGAAAGGTGGGGCAACCACGGTTCAAATTCTGCAAGCAAGCAACAAGCATGGGCCAGCCCTTTGCTTTAAGTGCCTAAGTGCGGTGCTACAAGCCCAATAAACTCACGCGGTGTGATGATCTTGGTTTTCTTCCAGAATCTCGGAAAATGCCTCAGATTGCCCGTGACCAGGTAATCGGCGCGGGCAGCATCGGCGCATTCCAGGAACCTGTTGTCGTCGGGATCGCTCGACACTTCAAGGCGTCGCGAAGGTACGACCAAGTTACCTCGGTTGCGGATGAGTTGGAGCAGTTGCCGGCGAAGACCCTTGCGGATTTTGAGTTCCGGGCGGGAAAGTACGTCGGCGTATTCCTCAAGGATAGGCCGGGATACGTAAAGGCGCGCGGGCTTTGTAATTGCCAAGAGGAGGGTAGTGCGCTGCAGGCCTTCGGGCTTAAGCGCGGCGGAAATGACAACATTCGTGTCAATTACGAGCCGCAGCGGAAGCATTACCGCTTCGATCTCCGTGTGCGGCTGGCCTTGATAACCTGCTCGATCTGACGGGCGGTCAGGGTATTGGTCCCCTTGCGTTCGGATTCTTCGCCGATGACCCTTAGGACTTCGGGCTCAGGCGCGGCAAGCTTCACGTAATCACGGATGCTAAGCAATACTGCCTTGGGCGTCCCGCGCTTTTCGATGACGAGGGAGCGGCGCTCGTCCTCGACCCGGCGCAGGAGCTTGCCAAAATTGGCGCGGGCCCGCAGGGCGGAGACGACTATCGTGCCGTTCTTGTCAGCCATGAACTCTCCATTTCGATGAACTGAAATGTACAGTCTGGCAAGGGCTGAGTCAACGGTGTTTCAGGACAAGCAATTGCGAAGATTCGATAGGTTGAGTTCAACGTACCCACCTTTCGAAAACCGCGAAAGGTGGGGCACCCACAGTTCAATGCTGCCAGCATGGGCCAGCCCCCAGCTGGGGACGTTCGTGAAAGCGCCCGTTTTTTTGGGTAGCGCCGGCGTCCCGCCGGCCAGTCGGAATCCAGAACATTCCAAACGTAAGCGTCATTCGGGATGCTTATCGCAAATTGAAGACGTCATCCCGACGCGAAGCGAGGGATCTGGCGGGCGGTATCGGTGCTTCACGCCCCGCCACGGCGGGCCGCTGAATCATGCTGGCAAGGCGCGCCCTTCGGGACAACTAATTGCGAAGATTTCGTAGGCTGAGTTCAACCTACCTACCGCTACCTATCTCAATGAACCGCCTTGCACTCATCGCTTTCGGGTGGCGCATCACCGTACACATCTCCGCGCAATCTCTGGATCGAACAGCCGAGTTTCAGAACTATGTCTGGGTAGGGTTGATTTCGTTCCCGTGCCGCGGGAGGAGAGAATCCGGCAATCTGAATAGTCTCGAGATTGCGGGAATGCTGGATCTTGATAGTCCATTCCATCCACGAGTCGACCACCGGATACGGTCGTTCAAATCTACGTGGGACGGTTAACAACGAGGGCTCATCTAGCAGTTCTTTCAGCCTCTTGAAGTCATCCGGAGGGAGTGCTTTTCTGGTGACGACATCTGCTTCGTCCCAATACTTTTCCGTGTGGCATTCTGCGGTGCCATCTGCATAGACCCGGAGGTAGACAGACGGTATCTTCTTTCCGACCGTGAAGTGCAGGTTCGTCACGTCCAAAATGACCTTTGGACTGGCGGCCTCAGCACTTCCGAGGCGGTAATGCAGAGAGCCTACGGCAACAAACAGACTCAGGGAACCAGCGCATAGCAGTCCCAGTCGAGCTAGAAGGCTTCGCTTCACCGGATAAAGCTCCTTCGCTTAAGGTACAACCTCGACCGCTCGTCAACTTTGTTACAACCCCGTTATCGCTCATTAACACGGTGCGATTATGCACTAGGACGGATGTTTCATCACACTGTTGTTACATCGTCATAGGTTTATTTTGAGGGAACTGCGTGCCGGTTCATGCGGAAGTTCAGCCGTCCCTCCGGGACTTGGTTTCGGATTGCGCTTTCCGGGCGTTGAAACGCCGGGCTATTGGCAGACGCTCCTACGGAGCTGTGAAGGCAGTGTGCTCTGGTTCGGCACCCGATTTCCCTAGACAACCGGGTTGAGACCAACGTACCCACCTTTCGAAAACCGCGAAAGGTGGGGCACCCACAGTTCAATTCTGCAAGCACGCGGATCGTCCTCAACATTACGTCATCCCGACGCGAAGCGAGGGATCTGGCGGGCAGTATTGGTGCTTCACGCCCAGATCCTTCGCCCTTTCGGGCTCAGGATGACGTCGTCAAGAATTTCGTTGTGTGATGGGGGTAGCGGTCCTTCGACTGCGTGGTCGCCGGCTTCGCGGACGACCACTTCGCTCAGGATGACAAGAGTGGTTAGGACGGGTCAGGCTACGCGTGGACGGTTTGGTATTCCTCGTAGGAGCCTTTGAAGTCTTCGATCTTGCTGCCGTCGAAGTGCCAGATGCGGGTGGCTACTTCATCGATCAGGTCGTGGTCATGCGTCACCAGCAGCACCGTGCCTTGATAGCGCTGCAGGGCGATGTTCAGGGCGTTGATCGATTCGAGATCGAGGTGGTTCGTGGGTTCGTCGAGTACGAGCACGTTGGGCTTCTGCAACATTAATTTGCAGAACAGAAGACGCGCGGCTTCGCCTCCGGAGAGGATTTCGGTTTTCTTGTTGGCGTCGTCGCGGGGGAAGAGCATCTGCCCGAGGAGTCCGCGAATTTCTTCCTGTACAGCTTGCGGCTCCCATTGATGGAGCCAGTCGAACACCGTGGTGCCACTTTCGATCAGACTACGATGATCTTGCGCGAAGTATCCGATGGAGGCTTCGTGTCCCCAGATGACTTTGCCAGAAGTCAGGAACGGACCGCTGTAGCCGCTGGTCTTGCGTAACTCGGCTTCAGGCGTCGTGGGCGAATTGGCCAGCAGGGCATTGAGCATCGTCGTTTTGCCCACGCCGTTGCGTCCCATGAGAGCGATTTTGTCTCCGCGATGAAGGCTGGCGGTGAAGTCGTGAATCACCGGATTCTCGCCGTACGACTTGCTGACGCCTTCGATTTCGAGAATGTGTTTTCCCGAGGGACGCTTCTGCTCGAATTTCAGGAAGGGACGCTGGATGTTGGAGCGGGCAAGTTCGGTGACCTGCAGGCGCTCGACTTCTTTGCGGCGGGATTGCACCTGGCTCGAACGGGTTCCGGCCGAGAAGCGGGCAATGAATTCGTTCAACTGTGAAATTTTCTTTTCCCGCTGCGCATTTTGCGATTCGATCTGCGAGCGGATCTGCGTCTTGGCCACCACCATGTCATCGTACGTGCCAGTGTAAGTGATGATGGTTTCGTAATCGATGTCGGCGATGTGCGTGCAGATGCTATTCAGAAAATGGCGATCGTGCGAGATGACGATGAGCACGCCGTCGTAATCGTTCAGGAATCCCTGAAGCCAGTGGATCGAATCGAGATCGAGGTGGTTGGTAGGCTCGTCGAGCAGCAGGGCCGCGGGATGTCCGAATAAAGATTGAGCGAGCAGGACGCGGACTTTCTGTCCACCTTGCAGTTCGCTCATCTTGCGTTCGTGCAGGTGGTCAGGGATGTCGAGGCCTTGCAGCAGCAGGGCGGCGTCGGTCTCGGCGGTGTATCCGTCTTCTTCGCCGACAATGCCTTCGAGTTCGCCGAGGCGCATGCCGTCTTCATCGGTGATTTCGGCCTGCTCGTAGATTCGGTCACGCTCAGACATGGCGTCCCAGAGGCGCTTGTTGCCCATAATGACCGTGTCGATGACGCGATAGGCGTCGAAGGCGAACTGATCCTGGCGCAGAACTCCGAACTTGCGAGGGCGGACGACGGTGCCTTTTTGCGGCTCCATGTCGCCGGTGAGCAGGTTCATGAACGTGGTTTTTCCGGCGCCGTTGGGGCCAGTGAGGCCGTAACGTTTCCCCGGCGAGAAGCTGGTGGAGACATCGTCAAACAGAACTTTGGCGCCGTAGCGCATCGACACATTGGTTACAGAAATCATGATGTAAAGGGAACTGCGGAAGTGCCTAAGAGGCGGGGACGCAGCTACTACAGTAAGGATATCACGCCGGACCAGCGCCTGAAGGCGATCGGTTGGTCGGGTTTGTCGCGCGGCTGAAGGGCGTGCCCTGATACGAACCGGTTCTAGCCGCTCTTCTCTTCTAGTTCGGCCCAGCGGGCGTAGAGAGTGTCGACTGCTTTCTGGGCTGCTTCCATTTCAGCGTGGGCGGCGACGAGACGGGGGCCGTCGCTGGCGATGGCGGGATCTTCCAACGCGGCCGTTTTCTCACGGAGGAGTTGCTCGGCTTCGGCGACGCGTTGATCGATGGTCGAGAACTCGCGGGCTTCCAAATACGACAGCTTCTTTTTCTTCGACGACGAAACTGAATCGGGCTGGGCCGCGGCCTTTGGCTTTTCTTCCTGTCCTTGTTCAGCCAGCCAGACTTCCCATTGTGAATAGTCGGCGAACTTTTCGACAGCGCCCTGACCGTCGAGTCCGATCACGATGTTTGAGACTCGATCCAACAGATAGCGGTCATGGGTCACCAGCACCAATGCTCCGCGGAATTCGAGCAGGCTCTCTTCGAGAATTTCGAGCGTGGGGATGTCGAGATCGTTGGTGGGCTCGTCGAGAAGAAGGACGTCTGCCGGTTGCAGCATGAGTTGTGCGATAAGGACGCGGGCTTTTTCTCCTCCGGAGAGGCGGCTGATGGGCTGGTTCAGTTGCTCGCTGGTAAAGAGGAAGCGAGCGGCCCACGAGGCCACGTGAATGACGCGGTCCTGATAGATGACGGAATCGCCTTCGGGGGCGAGGGCGCGGCGGAGGGTGACGTCCTGATCGAGTTCACGATTCTGATCGAAGTAGACGACGCGCAGCTTTTCGGCTTGCTTGATCGATCCTGCCGATGGCTCGAGTTCTTCGCGAAGCAGGCGCAGAAGGGTGGTCTTGCCGCTGCCGTTGGGGCCGACCAGGCCAACGCGCATGCCGGCGGTGATGATGAAATCGAGATCGAGAAAAGTTCGCGGCTGGCGATCTCATAGCCGACGTGATCGAGTTCGATAAGGCGCTTGGTGCGGCGGTCGGTAGCGGAGAAATCAATTTGCGCAGTCGCGGTGCGGGTGCGGTTGTTGAGGTCGGCTAATTCTCCAATCATTTCGTTGGCTTTGCCGATGCGGGCTTTTGATTTTCGCGTGCGAGCTTTTGCGCCGCGGCGCAGCCACTCGATCTCGCTGTGAACGCGGTTCTCGAGAGCTTCCTGACGTTTGGCCTGGGCGTGCAGGAATTCCTCTTTCTTCTCGAGAAAGGTGCTGTAGTTTCCGGCGACACGCAGGATGCCGTCGGGATATACGCGGCTCAGTTCCGCAGTGGCATTGGCGAAGTTTTCGAGGAAGTAACGGTCGTGGCTGACGACGACGCTGGCGAACTGCGCGCTCTCGAGCAGTTCTTCGAGCCACTCGATGCCGGCGAGATCGAGGTGGTTGGTGGGTTCGTCGAGCAGCAGGATGTCGGGGGCCTGCACCAGGGCTTCGGCGATGGCGAGGCGTTTCTTCCATCCGCCGGAGAGGGAGGAGGCTTGGGCGTCGAAGTCTTCGAAGCCGGTGCGACCGAGAGTCTCGGCGAGGCGGCCTGCGCGTTCGTCTTCGGGAGTGTGCTTGAGCGCTGCCTGGATGACCGATCGTACGGTGCTGTCTTCCGGGAACTGGGAATCTTGCACGACGTAGCTCATCCTGGCGCGTTTGCGCACGGCGACTTCACCGCTGTCGGGGTCGATCTGTCCCGCAAGAATGCCGAGAAGCGTGGATTTGCCGGAGCCGTTGGGGCCAATCAGTCCGATGCGATCGCCTTCGGAGACGGTGAACCAGACATTCTGAAAGAGCGGATTCGCGCCGAATGCCTTCGACAGGCTTTGGACATTGATGATGGGTGGCAACGTGGGATGCGCTCCGAGACTTTCAGAATAGCAGGTGGCTTTGGGATCTGCTCTCTTCCGACGTCATCCTGAGCCCGCGAGGGCGAAGGATCTGGCGTGGGGTTACGGTACTAATGATGCGCGCCAATCCTCAGCCGGCTGAAGAACGCCGGTTTCGGGATGACGTCATTTTAAGGAGGGCGTGCCCCGTGTCCAAGTCACCCATGATCCTTCAACGTTTCCGTGGCCGGCGGGAGGCCGGCGCTACTTGACAACAACTGACAAATGTTGATCGGACTTGGTTGCAAGTCGCGGTAAGGAAGATGTAGGTTGTAATGCGCTTTAGCTTGTTCTGCGGAGGCATTCATGTGTCTATCTTCGAATCGCGATGTTGGTTCTTCTCGCGCTGGGTTGCGTGTCGGCGGTGTTTGCGGCGGATGCGAAGCCTGCAGGTTTGAATGTCCCGGTCGAGTACTACAAGTTGCCGAATGGATTGCGGGTGGTGCTCTCGCCCGATCACTCGGCGCCGACGGTGGTGGTCGGAGTCTATTACCGCATCGGATTTCGCGTCGAACCCAAGGACCGCACTGGCTTCGCCCACCTGTTCGAACACATGATGTTTCAGGGCTCGCAGAACCTGGGCAAGATGGAAATGATCAAACTGGTGCAGCAGAATGGCGGCATTCTGAACGGGTCAACGCGCTTTGACTTTACCAATTATTTCGAGGTCATGCCCGCCAACAAGCTTGAGACCGTGCTGTGGGCGGAGTCGGATCGCATGCGCGGTCTGGCGATCACGGAAGAGAATCTCAAGAACCAGCAGGGTGTGGTGGGGAATGAAGTAAAGGTGAATGTCATTAACCGTCCTTATGGCGGATTTCCCTGGCTCGACATGCCGCAGTACGCGAACAGCAACTGGTATAACGCACACAATTTTTATGGCGATTTGAAGGATATCAACGCGGCCACGCTTCCCGATGTGCAGCAGTTCTTCAAGACTTACTACTCGCCCAACAATGCGGCGCTGGCGGTTGTCGGAGACTTCGATCCCGCCGACGCAAAGAAGATGGTCGATAAATACTTCGCAGCCATCCCTTCGGTTCCGCAGGAGAAGCAGCCGGATCTGAAGGAGCCGCGACAGGAAAAAGAAAAGCGGTCGACGAAAGAGGATGCACAGGCGAAGCGGCCCGCGCTGGCGGTGGCGTATCACATGCCCGACCGCAACACGCCGGAATATTATGCGATGGGATTGATCGATCAAATCCTGCTGCAGGGCGATGACAGCCTGCTGCATGAAGAGCTGGTGAAGAAGAAGGCGTATACGGGATCGGTCGAGGGCGGCATCAACCTGCTGGGAAACATGTTCAACTACGACGGCCCTATGCTGTGGATGGCGTATCTATTTCACGACAGCAATGTGACGCCCGACCAGATCGTGGGGGCAATGGATACGGTGATCGATCCGTTGCGCACCAAGCCCATTGACAAGGCGCTTCTCGATCGGGCGCTGGTGAAATTCCGTTCCAATCTCTACGACGAGGTCGGACAGTTGAATGGCTTCGGGCGCGCCGATCTGCTCGCGAGTTTCGCTTTGTTTGATGACAATCCAGGGCGGATCAATGACATTGAAGCGCAGCTCCACAAAGTGACGCCGGCATTAATACAGAAGACAGCGGCCGAATATCTGCGGTCGACCAATCGCACGGTGCTGATCGTCGAGCCGAAGGCGGCTGACCCAGCCAGCAAGTCGGGCAATTAATCGCGAGGAGACGAGATCATGCGCAATCTTTTGTCGATCCTGATGTTCACGATATTTGCGGTAGCCTTGACGACGCAGGCCCAGAGTGCACCTATGCAGAAACAGACTCCTCCGGCGGGCGGTCCGCCGAGACCTTCTCATCTTCCTGAAATTCAACGATTCAGTTTGCCCAACGGTCTGCAGGTCACGATGGTGCCGTATGGATCGATCCCGAAAGTGGAGATCAGCGTCGCTGTGCGCGCGGGCAATCTGAATGAGTCGGCTTCGCAGGTCTCGCTGGCGGATATTACCGGCGAGCTGATGAAAGAAGGAACGAAATCGCAGACATCGGAACAGGTGGCGCAGGAAGCCGCGTCGATGGGCGGATCGGTGGATGTGAGCGTTGGTCCGGATGTGACCACGGTCAGCTCAGACGTTCTTGAGGAGTTCGGCCCGAAGGGAGTAGCGTTGCTCGCCGACGTGGTGCGCAACCCGTTGCTGCCCGAATCGGAATTGCCGCGGCTGAAGCAGGATGCGCTGCGGAACCTGAGTATTCAGAAATCGCAATCGGGTCCGCTGGCACGCGAGAAGTTTTTGCAGGTGCTTTATCCCGATCATCCTTACGGGCATCTTTTCTCGACCGAAGCGATTGTCAATTCGTTCGACGAGAAGGGAGTGAAGAAGTTCTACGATGACAACTTTGGAGCGGCGAGAACCCACATCTATGTGGCGGGAAGATTCGATGCGGCGGCAGTGAAGGAGGCGATCACCAAGGCGTTCTCAGATTGGAAGCGCGGGTCGGATCCCTTGATCCAGATCCCTAAGCCCATCACCAAGCGCGAAGTGGACCTCGTGGACCGGCCGGGCGCGGCGCAATCGACGCTCTATATTGGATTGCCGACGATTGATCCCAGCAATCCCGACTACATTCCGTTGCAGGTGATGAACACCTTGCTGGGCGGATCGTTCGGGTCGCGCATCACTTCGAATATTCGCGAGCAGAAGGGGTATACCTACTCTCCGAGCAGCCAGATTTCGGCGCGTTATCGCGACGCCTACTGGGCGGAAGTGGCGGACGTCACCACCGAATCGACCGGCCCTTCCATTAAAGAAATTCTTTACGAGATTGATCGCTTGCAGAAAGATCCGCCTCCGGATGCGGAGTTGGATGGGATCAAGAATTACCTGGCGGGCGTCTTTGTGCTGCGGAATTCGAATCGGAATGGATTGATCTTGCAGTTGCAGTACGTCGATCTGCACAATCTGGGCGACGATTATCTGAATACTTATGTGCAGAAGGTGTATGCGGTGACTCCGCAGCAGGTCCAGGCGGTGGCGCAGAAATATATTGTGGCGGATAGGTTGACCATCGTGGTGGTGGGAGATAAGTCGAAGGTCGCAGAGCAGATTGCGCCGTATGAAAAGAGCGGGGAGTAGGTCACAGCGCAGTGTGACACTCGTCATAACGGGCTCAGCGGGTATGGGCGTATCACAGGAATAGGCCGGACTCCGTCAGCCTCGCTGGGACCCATGGATAAGGAAGCTGTATTCGTTGTTGAGGCACCGGCAGCAAATGGAAACGGTCAGGCGGTTGCCAAGCCGTCAAGCCCCAAGAAGGCGCTGCTTGCCGATCGCCGTAGAGTTCTTACTCAACTACTCGAACAAACGCGCATCATTCCCGCGGTAAGAAGCCCAGAATTTCTAATTCCGGCGGCGACGGCTCCGGGCAAGATCGTCTACTTCCTGTGCGGGAATCCCGAAAATCTTCCCCAGATGGTGGACGTGGTTGTCTCGAACGGCAAGGTCGCGATTGTGAATCTTGATCTCGTGTCAGGCCTTTCGCGCGATGCGGAGGCGATCGGCTTTCTGGCGCGGCGGAAAGTGCAGGGAGTGATTTCGACACATCTTGAGCCGCTGCGGGCGGCGCGTCATTTGGGCTTATTCGCGATCGAGAGAACGTTTCTGCTCGATTCGGCAGCACTGCAAAGTTCCCTTCGATCCATCGAACAATTTGTGCCGGACGCGATCGAAGTTTTACCGGCGGTGGTTGCTCCCAAAATGGTAACCAGACTCTCGGAAGCCTATCCCGATTTGCCGGTGATCGCCGGCGGCCTGGTCCAAACCCTGCGCGAACTCGAAGACCTTGTCCACCAGGGTGCCGCTGCTGTGTCAGTAAGCGAGTCCAGTTTGTGGGTTGCCTGATCCGCCAGCTCTCCATTCCTGAAACCTGGATTTACCTCGTGAGGTGGGCACGTCCTTCCGTGACCGCAATCACAGACGCACGCTAGTAGACAGACTAGAGTGCCATCGGTGGCGGTAGAGAGTTCAGAGACACCGCCCAGGATATTCGGTCCAGTCGCAATGTAGTCGCGTGCCGGGCTATCTCTTGGGCGGTTTCCTTTTTTGCCACAAATCATGAGATCGAAAAATCCGAACGCCTACGTGATTCCTAAAGGAGAAGTTATGGAGACATCTCCACGGTTTTATAAGATTCTGCTGTTTGTTCTGATTGCGCTGTGCTGCGTGTCAACTCTAGCTCTGGCGCAGGACTCGAAACCGACGCAGCAACCAACAACCTACAACATCGCGACCGAGAAATATCTCTTGGGCGACTGGGGCGGAGTCCGCACACGACTGGAAGAGCAAAAAGGTGTGAAGTTTGATTTCTTCTATGTCGGTGATCTTCTCGCCAACCCGAAGGGCGGCGTGGAGAAGGAGAGCGGATGGAACCGTTTTCGCGGCACGATGGACATCGACTTTAACAAGCTGATCGGCGCGAAGGGCCTGTCCTTCCACGTCACCGGTTTGTGGCAAGGCGGCACCAACCTTGGCGGAAACTATCTGGGAAGCATTGCAAATCCCAGCGGCCTGGTGAGTGCGCATACGACTCGCCTGGACTCTTTCTGGTTGCAGCAATCCCTGTTCGGTGACAAGCTGACGATCCGCGCGGGGCAGTTTGCCGGTATGGATTTCTACGGTGTGCAGAACTACGGCGGCAATTATCTGATGGAGCCGCTGGACTACGCCTTCGGCAACCTGTTTACAAACTACGAGTCGTTTGATCCGGCGTCGGGACCGGCGGCCGAAATCAAGATTGCCCCCATTAAACAATTCTACTTCCGATTTGCGGGCATGTCCGGAAATCACAATCCCTATGGCGACGACACTAACGGATTCGGCTTTACCGCGAAGAACAATGCGGTACTGCTTGATGAAGTAGGCTTCCTCGTCGATCAACCTGGCGGAAAGAATCCCAAAGAGAAGTATTATCCCGGCCTGTACAAAGTGGGTTCCAGCTTTAACGGCGGACCGTTCCTGAATCCACTTACCGGGTTGTACGAGAAGAAAAATTACCTGGTGTATTTCATGGGCAACCAGGCGATCTTCCGGCCAGAAGCTGGATCAAACAAGGGTCTGGATGTTCACCTCGGCGTGGACTTTGCTCCCTCAGCCGTTAACGAGATCGACCGGCAGGTAACTGGCGGGTTCATTTACAACGGACTGATTCCGAAACGCGGCAAGGATGCCGTGGCGTTCGGTTTCGTAGTGAGCCAAGTCAGTGACAACTTCAGCAACGTCTCTACGTTGCTGGGCGGACCGGCGTACGGCTCAGAGAAAGCGTTCGAGATCAACTATATGGCCCAGATTACGCCCTGGCTGATGTGGCAACCGGTGGTTCAGATCTATTCCGATCTGGGCGCGAACACGCATAACGGTACCGGTGTGGTTGCCGGCTTCCGTACCAAAGTCACATTCTAAGCAGTTAAACAGGATTGGAGAAGGAGATATGAAAAGCCGCTCCGATGCACTGAAACAAGTAGAAGGCAGGCAATTCGACCTATGCATCATTGGCGGAGGGGCAACCGGGACAGGCTGCGCATTGGATGCGCAACTGCGCGGCCTGAATACGGTCCTGGTGGAAAGCGGAGATTTCGCCTCCGCCACTTCCAGCAGTTCCACCAAGCTGGTGCATGGCGGTGTTCGCTACCTGCAACAGGCCGTCGCCGATCTTGACGCTGGCCAGTACCGGGTAGTGAAACGCGCCCTGCACGAGCGTAAGATCGCATTGCAAAACGCGCCGTTTCTGGCTCATCCTCTGGAACTTCTAGTCCCGTGCTACAGCCAGTCGGAAATTCTGTACTTCCAGATTGGCATGAAGTTGTATGACTGGATTTCCGGGAGCGGGATGTTGTTTCCCAGCCGTCACCTGACGGTGGAAGAGTCCGTGCGGCGGATGCCCATGCTGAACACCGCAGGTCTGGCGGGAACCGTAGCTTATGCCGACGGGCAATTCGACGATGCCAGGTACGACATCACTCTGCTCGAGACGTTTAGCGAGGCGGGTGGACAAGCGGTGAACTTTACGCGTGTGACCGAACTGAAGAAAGACTCCGCTGGGCGGCTGACGGAAGCCGTGGTGGAGGATCGGCAAACGCAGACGACGTTCACCATTAAGGCCAAGGTGTTCCTCAATGCCACTGGGCCATTTTCGGATTCGATCCGAGATATGGCGCATCCGGGAATCGAACCGCGGCTACGGCTGAGCAAGGGGGTCCACGTTCTGTTTCCGGTGGACGCAATTGGCAGTCACGACGCGTTGCTGATTCCGAAGACCGATGACGGGCGCGTGATTTTTGCCATTCCATGGCTTGGCAGGCTGCTCGTCGGCACGACCGACGATGAGGCTCAGCAGGGCGACGAGATGGTCGTTCTGAAGTCGGAAGTGGAATATCTGGTGAAGCATTTGAACCGGTATCTGATCCACCCGCTTAGCGTGGATCAGATGGTTAGCGGCTTTGCAGGAGTGCGTCCGCTGGTTCGCTCCAAGGACGCTCTCAATACCAAGAAACTGATTCGCGATCACGAAGTGGAACTGGACGAAGCGAGCGGATTGGTGAGCGTGCTCGGCGGCAAATGGACAACCTATCGCGCCATGGCCGAGGACGCCATCGACACCGTCCAACGATCAATGAACACCTCGGTGGGCGGCTGCCGTACCGCCGATCACCAGCTCAAAGGGGCTGCGGGATGGAATGCTGATTATTGGGAGACTTTGGAATCCCGGTATCGAATCTCGCGCAACACAGCCAAGCATCTGTCCCAGAAGTTTGGGACGAATGCAGTGAAGGTCCTGGACCTGATTGCCGAGGATCCTCGGCTGGAGAATCCGATTGTCGAAGGCCAGCCTCCGATTCAAGCGGAGATCGTCTACGGCATTCGCAATGAAATGGCCATGTCGATCGAGGACATCCTCGCGCGGCGCATTGGCCTGCAACTCTACGGTTGGAGCATTGCCGTGACCGCGGCGCCGGTAGTTGGCGCTCATCTGGCACGGGAGCTGGGATGGTCGCCAGCGCAGAAACAACGAGCGGTAGAAGAGTACGTGAACAAGATCCATCACCTTATGGAGATTGCGGGACTTGTGCCCGAGCACGCGGCGGCGTAGCAGATTTCCAGAACAGTTTTCTTACATAACAATGGCAAAACGAAACGAAAGGAGTCGGAGGATCATGGCGGAATACATTGGAGCAATTGATCAGGGGACTACGAGCACCCGCTTCATGGTGTTCGATAAGACAGGAAAGATCATCACCACTGCTCAAAAAGAGCACCAACAGATTTATCCCAAACCAGGCTGGGTCGAGCACAACCCCGAAGAGATCTGGCAGCGCACGCAGGAAGTGATCAGCGAGGCAATGAAGGCCAAGAATCTCACCGCGAAGAATCTGGCGGCGGTGGGCATCACCAATCAACGCGAGACCACGGTGGTGTGGAATCGCAAGACCGGCAAGCCGGTTTACAACGCGCTGGTCTGGCAAGACACGCGCGTGGCCGACGATGTGGCGAAATTCTCGAAGGACGGCGGGCAAGATCGCTTCCGCGTAAAGACTGGTCTGCCGCTCGCAACCTATTTCAGCGGTCTCAAGATCCGCTGGGTCCTTGAGAACATTACGGGCGTTCGTAAGCTGGCCGAGGCCGGCGATGTCATCTTCGGGAACATTGATACGTTCCTGATCTGGCAGCTGACCGGCGGCGTGAATGGTGGCCTCCACGTCACCGACGTGACCAATGCAAGCCGCACTCAGTTGATGAACCTGGAGACTCTGGTCTGGGATAAGGACATCCTGAAGACGTTTAACATTCCGGAAGCCATGCTGCCGAAGATCTGCTCGAGCAGCGAGGTTTACGGAAACGTGAAAGTCGGCACGATCACGGGCGTTCCGATCGCCGGCGACCTGGGCGACCAACAGGCAGCCTTGGTTGGCCAGACCTGCTTCAAACCCGGGCAGGCGAAGAACACCTACGGCACGGGATGCTTCCTGCTGCTGAACACAGGCCCACACGCCATCCAGTCGCATTTCGGACTGCTGACGACGGTTGCCTACAAGCTGGGCAAACAGCCTGCTCACTATGCCCTGGAAGGCAGCGTCGCCATCACCGGCGCACTGGTGCAATGGCTGCGCGACAACCTGGGGATGATCAAGAAGAGCTCCGACATCGAGGCCCTGGCCGCGACAGTCGAAGATAACGGCGGCGTGTATTTCGTCCCAGCATTCTCGGGATTGTTCGCACCTTACTGGAAAGCGAATGCCCGCGGAGTGATCGCCGGCCTGACTCGGTACGCCAACAAGGGCCATATCGCGCGTGCAGTTCTGGAAGCAACCGCATTCCAGACCCGCGAAGTGGTGGAAGCCATGGAGAAGGACTCGAAGATCGAACTCGATGTGCTGCGCACCGATGGCGGCATGATCGAGAACGATCTGGTCATGCAGTTCCAGTCCGACATCCTCGCGAAGCCGGTTGTTCGTCCGGTCATTAAAGAAACTACTGCTCTCGGCGCGGCTTACGCGGCGGGTCTGGCAGTGGGCTTCTTCAAAGACCTGAACGATCTGTGCGCGAACTGGTCGGTCGACAAGACCTGGAAGCCGAACATGGAAGAACAAGAAGCGCAACGAAATGTATCGGCTGTGGAAGAAGGCTGTGACCAAGAGCTTCGATTGGATTGAGGAAGCAGCCGACAAGAAAGCCGAAGAGCACGAGAAAGAACTCGTAGGCGCTGCAAACTAACCGCAAGGAGCTGGACTTATGCATGGACCATTATTTGGTGAATTCATGGGGACCATGGTGTTGATCCTGTTAGGCGATGGCGTGGTAGCCAACGTTCTTCTCAAGAAGTCCAAGGGAGAAGGATCAGGCTGGATCGTCATCACGACAGGGTGGGGACTGGCTGTGACCGCCGGAATCTTTACCGCGATCGCGTGCGGAAGCCCGGGCGCTCACATCAATCCCGCAGTTACATTGGCCGTGGCCCTTCTCTCAAACAACTGGACGAACGTCGTACCCTTCTGGGCAATGCAATTCCTGGGAGCCTTTGTCGGAGCAACGCTGGTGTGGCTTACCTATCTGCCGCACTGGAGTCAGACTCCTGATCAAGGCGCGAAACTGGGAATCTTCTGCACCGGACCGGCGATTCGCAATCTCCCCGCGAACGGCCTGACTGAGATCATCGCGACTGCCACGCTTGTGACCGTCGGCTTTGCTTTCGGTTCGACCGCTGTCTCGACGACCGGCCTGATGGCTGGCTATGGCCCCTATCTCTGGGGCATGCTGGTTTGGGTGCTTGGACTCTGTCTGGGCGGCCCGACTGGATACGCAATGAACCCCGCACGCGACCTTGGTCCGCGCGTGGCTCATTTCATTCTGCCGATTGCCGGGAAGGGCAACTCCGACTGGGGCTATGCATTGGTCCCAGTGATTGCCCCTCTCATTGGCGGAAGCATTGGTGCGGCGATCACGAAGTTCGCCCACTACTAGAGCGATGGATTGGGGCGAACCTGCCTTGGTCCAGTAGTGTCGATCCGTACGCTGGCGCTGCCTTTGGGCAACGCCAGTGTGCGGGTATCTTGTTTTCAAAAGCGAAGGTTTTTTGCCGGCTCAACCACGAAGGAGGGTCCCCATCTTTGTCGCGTCTTTTGCGACAAAGGTGGGAAACGGCACCGCCGGCGCTAATTGAATCCAGGATTTTGCTTCGCGGTTAAGGCATTGCTCAGGCCATCTCTGCTTCGTCGTCGCCCTTGCTTTTACCCTCGTAATCACCCTCGACGGGATTCGATCGCAGAAGAAGCCTGCGCTCCGGATGCGTGATCTCGAAGAAGATGTAACCGCACAGGCCACAGAAGAAGAGTGGAATCAGCGCTTGCGTCCACATGCCAGGCGGCAGGCCTGGTTCGAGAACACTACGTTCCGGATCCTGAGGATCGTAAGAAACACTAACCGTTCGTCCCGCAGGATAAACACTCTGCACATCATTGGCTTCATCAGAGTCGTAGAATGCGCGCATCAGGTAGCGGATCTTCGACGAATGATGAATCGCGCCACCGACCTCGTACTCGTACTCCACGACGGGATTCCATGAGACTCCGACACCTTTTCCATGCGTGTAGACGCCTGATGACGTGACGCGGGCCGTCGCCGTCGGCCAATGCTGGCTAACGATGGAAAAATAGATGTTGGTGGAGATGCTGACGATGATCCAAACCGATAGGGCGGCCAGACCTAATAGCCCCAAATAGCGGCCCTTGGTATCCGGGTCCAAAGTGTTTGAGACAGGAAAAGACTGTCGTGCAGAATTCTGGCCCACTGGTACTCCGTCCGGAGGAAATCCCCACTACTTGGGCGCAGTGTACCAGCGGAGGTCGAGCGATGACAACCCCACTTCAGTGACTGGTCGCGAGTTCTTCGACGTTCTTCAATTGACTCTCGAGCACTTTGAGAACCGCGCTCATAAATGCGGGCAGATCGTCTGGCTTTCGGCTGCTGACGAAGTGGCGATCGATCACGGCCGCAGAGTCTTCGAAGACCGCGCCAGCGTTGACTAAATCGTCTTTGATGCCCAGGCTGCCGGTGACGCGCACGCCGCGATAGACCCCCGAGGAGATGGGAATCCAGCCGCCGTGACAGATGGCAGCCACCAATTTCCCAGAATGGGAAAACTCGGAGACCAGGTCTTTGACCTTCTTTTCGCGCCGCAGCTTGTCTGGGGCAAAGCCGCCGGGGCAAATCACTCCGACAAAGTCTGACTCGTTCATATCGGAAATCGCCGCATCGCTGGCGCAGGGGTAACCGTGCTTTCCGGAATAAATCTGTCCCGCCTTCGGCCCTGCGATCACTACCCTGAAGCCTGCTTCTTCGAGGCGATATTTCGGATACATCAGCTCCATATCTTCGTAGCCATCTTCGATAAAGATCAGAATCGCGGGTTTGGCTGTGCGCATAGAATTCTCCGTCTCCTATGATGCAACGCTGGCAGTAAATGTGCACGGGGCAATGTCACAGCGGATGGTGATCCTCTTCATTTCGCTTCATCCTCAATTTCTTGAAGATGGGACCGGGGAGGCCTGCCATGGAACCGTTCCGCTATCACGTCTTCGTTTGCACACAACAGAAGCCCGAGGGCACGCCCTGTTGCTCGGCGGGAGGATCCGCGAAACTGCTCGAAGTCCTGCAAAGCGAACTGCAGAAGCAAGGTCTGTTCAATCATGTGCAGGTTACTTCCTGCGGATGTCTAGGGCTCTGTGACAACGGGCCGGATATGATCACGTATCCCGACGGAATCTGGTATTCCGGGTTGAAGCCGGAGCACATCGTCGAAATTGTTCGCTCGCATTTTGTGGAAGGGCGGCCGGTGGCGAGGTTACAGCGAAGGGATCTTGCCACGATGAAGGCCGAAATTCTCGACCACCGTGACCGCTACCTGGCGTCGCTAAAGGCGAAAGAACTGGCTGGCGCGGCGACATAACAACTGCTTCTTGGTCAGTGACTTGAGCGATACACGCGCGAGGTGTTGGCAGCCTTGCGCCAATTTCCCGCGCGAAGTCTGGTACTCTTACATGAGGCCATGGCGGACACAGCGTATCCACAATCTGGGCAGGCATCAGGGCACCAGCTTGACTTGCTGCTCCCCGATAGCGTCACGCGTCCGCTGCGGAAGTCGTTGTATTTGAATCTGCGCGACACGCTGTTTCCTGAAAAGCTTCCGCCCCTCGAATTGACATCTCGTCCCATGAATGTCGGCATGTTGCTGGGGGACATGGTCAGTCTTCCCTGGTATCGCACCGTGTTCACGAACCTGGGGAATGTGATCAGTCCGGAAGTTCTGCCGCCGCTCGAACTCGAGTCGCAGCCCATCGATGTGGGCGAGCTGGTCAGCGATCAAATGAGCCATCCTTGGTGGACTTCGCTGCTGCGAAACCTCGCGGATGCAGTCGCGCCGGAGCGCCAGCCCGCGTTGCAATTGACGGCGAAGCCGATGAATGCGAGCCTGGAAGCGAGTAATCTGCAACTGGTGCGCTGGTCGTCGGTGATCAGCACGCCCAAAGTTTTTCTTCCCGATAAGCCGAAGCTGACGCCGAATATTTCGGTGGTCGCGCGGGCGATCCCCAATCCGTTGGAGTATCACCGGCCCGAAGCTGAACCCGCGCATGTGCAGGCGACGCGCATTCAAGGACGCCTGGCGCGCTCGCGCTGGCGCGAAGCTTTCCTCATCACGGTTGCCCTGTCAGAGGCGACTTACCTCATCGTTTCCGCGTTTTCAAAGTAAGCGTCTGCTATTTGGGAGGCGTTCGTGTGTCGACCTGCACCGCGGGTTGGCTGTCTTTCTTCCCGGTATCCACCCACACAGGACTGAGATCGCCTTTAGAGTCGAGGGAGAGAGTGGTGGTTTTTTGTTGCGTAGATCCGCTGCTGCCCGGCCGCACGATGTCGATGGTCTTGCCGGTGATGTTCATACCATCGCTCGGGTTCGCAGAATTTGCTTGCTGGGTTTGTTGCACGGTTTGACTGCCTGCGGCGCTGGTTCTTTGCACGGTCGTGGTACGTTCGGAAAGACGCAAACTTTCGTCCGCGGAAGTGCCGGGAATATCCTTGGCGTATTTTTCGACAGTATCGCGTTTCTCCCCGGGCGCAGTTTCAGCCTCTTTCGTCACCGTCCGTTCGATTAAAGAGAGATTCCCGTTGATGTCAGGACGCAGAAGTTTCTCGTCTTTGGTTTGGGTTTTGCCGTCCCCCTGAATCGCGCCTTCGCGTACCTCGCCAACCTTCCAGCCGCCGTTACCATCGGGAAGGAGAGTCGAGTTTTTGAACTGAGTCGAATGCTCGCCGGTCTTGGTGACGCGCTCCTGGATCTGGGCGGCGGGAGAAAGGCCTCCATTCAAGTCGGGACTGAGGACCGTGGTCTTGGTCTCGCGAACGTTCGTAGTGAGCTGTTTCGAATCCGAAACCTCGCGCCTGACAACTTGCAGAGTTCCGTTGGCGTCGGGATTGGAAGTTGAACGCGTAAATTTCTGCTCGTCGCCCGGCAAATTACGCGTTTCCTCCTGAGTCACCTGCTGAAGCTTGCGGCCACCATCGGGCCCGCGAACATAGGTTCGCTCGACAGTGCGAATCGTGGTGGCATCGACCTTGACCGACTCCTTCTCGACATCCAGATAGTGAATATAACGGCCATCGGGGCCGAGCCGCTCAACGCTCTGTTTGTCGACAGTGCGCCCGTTCGATTCCGTATGGGATTCGCGAGAACGAAGAGGATTGAGATTTCCTGAAGTGCTTTGCTGGCTGGAGTTTTCCTTCCAGGACTGATCCGAAGACTGATCCGAAGTTTGAGAAAGAGCGCAGCCGCTAACCAATATGGGGAGCACCGCGAGTGTGAGAAGGCTTCGCATTAGGTTTTTGCCGGAGCCGTCGCGGGCATGCCGTCTGGAACCATCGGCAACGACCGTAAGCGAACTCCCGTCGCGTTGAAAATCGCATTGCTGATTGCGGGAGCGATTCCCATCATCGGAGTTTCTCCCGCCCCAGCTGGTGGCAAGTCTTTGCGGTTGATCATCTCTACTTCAATCTTGGGAACGTCGCTGAAGCGAGGAACGCGATATTCGGCAAGGTGCGGATTCAGGATCTTCCCGTTGTCAAAATGAATCGCTTCAAACAAAGCCCCGCCAATGGCTTGGATGATAGCACCGGTGATCTGATTCATGAGTCCCTGAGGGTTCACGATAGCGCCGCATTCGAACGCTTCTGACACGCGGCGGACGGAAACGTCCCCGTCATCAATGCTGACTTCGACGCAACTCGCGACGTACCCGCCTTTTTCGAACCCGCCGCCGATGCCGAATCCTCGAGTGGGTGAACTCTTCTCTTTGCCCCAGCCGAATTTGTCGCCAGCCGCCTGGAACACGGCCCGCAAACGTGGGTCGTTCATGTTCCTCAGGCGAAACGCCAGTGGGTCCATTCCCACTGCTAAGGCTAGCTCGTCCATATGAACTTCGCGAGCGAAGTGATTCGCAGGGGCGGCCAGTCCGCGGTAAGAACCTTGTCTTAATGGCGGATCGATGGGGTGATATTCAATGCGCTGGTTGGCAATGTTGTACGGAGTGCCAATGCCTGCTGGTCCCGAGTTGTAGTTGTCGAATTCCCATGCCGTGATCAGGCCGTCGCTGGTGACTCCACTCTTTACGTCGATCACGCCCGAGGGGCGGAAGTACGCCCAGGTAAATTCTTCTTCGCGCGTCCAGACGACTTTTACCGGCTTGCCGGAAGCTTTGGCGAGACGCGCAGCTTCAATGGCAGGATCGCCGGTGTGCTTGCCACCGTAGGCCGACCCCGTGTCAGGAACGATGACACGCACTTTCGCGATGGGAATTCGAAACGCCTGGGCCAGTTCTTCGCGCACTGCGAATGGACGCTGCGTGCCTGTCCATACCGTCAGCTTGTCGTCCTTCCACTCCGCCAACGCGGCGCGAGGCTCCAGCGGCACGTGCGCGATGTAATTCACCCGGTAGCTTTGCGACAAAGTCTTGGCCGCCGCTTTGTAGCCTTGTTCCAGCGAGCCGGAGACTTGCGGGGGATCGATCTTCGTTCCCGCTGGCAGATCAGGTTTCTTCTTGAGAAACTCGAACAGATCTTTCTCCGCGATCTGCGGCGGCACATTCCATTGGGCCTTCATCGTGCTGACCGCGCGCTCGGCCACGAACTCATCTTCCGCGGCAGCGGCCACGAAGTTGCCATCTCTCACCACGGTCACGCCTGGCATCTTTTCCGCTTGGCTGGTGTCCACCGAAACCAGGTTGGCTCGAAACGCCGTGGGACGCAGCACCTTGCCACGCAGCATTCCGGGACGCGTCATGTCCGACGTGTATTTATGACGGCCGGTGACGAAATCGCGCCCATCGATCTTGGGCACAGGAGTCCCGGCGATTTGCCATTCACTGGCAGGCTCGAGATGGACGTCTTCAATCTGAACTTTTACCAGTTGCTGGCCTTTACTTAGTTCTCCGTAGGAGATCGACTGCTTCGAAGAGGGGTTCGAGAACTTGCCGTCGCTCACGACAAGCGAAGCCGGTTTCACCTGCCAGCGCTCCGCCGCCATGGCTGCGAGAACTTCACGAGCCGTGGCGGCGACGCGTCGCAATTGCGGCCCCATGGTCGGAGTGGTACGGCTGCCGAAGGTGCCGCGGTCATAAGGAGTCAGATCGGTGTCGGCCATTACCAGATGAACACTGGTGATCGGTACCCGCATTTCTTCAGCGATCTGCTGAGTAAGGGAGGTGCGGATGTTCTGTCCGATTTCCGCCTTGCCGGTAAACACGGTGATCGACCCGTCTTCCCCCACATGCAACCAGGCCGCGAGCGAGGTGGGCAGATCCTCAGAGGACTGAGTAGGGCGTCCAGATTCCTGGGCTACCGCCGTGCGCAGCGACAGACACACCAGCACGCCCGCGCCCATCAACTTGAAGAAGTCGCGGCGCTCGAGGTCGAAGCTATAGGTGATCCGCGGAACTTCGTGTTGCTGGTCCTCCAACGCGTAGAGGCTTTTTTCTTTCATCGCGCTTGCCCCTTTCGGGCGGCAGCCTGCTGGATGGCAGCGACGATCCGGGGATAGGTTCCGCAGCGGCAGACATTACCCTCCATGCGGCGCAGGATGTCTTGGTCTGTCGGATGGGGATTTGATTCCAGCAGAGCGACTGCCGACATGATCATCCCCGAAGTGCAGTAGCTGCATTGGAATGATTCGACCGTCAAGAAGGCTTCCTGCACCGGATGCAGTTGTCCGTTCTGCTCGAGGCCTTCGATGGTGGTGATTTTCTTGCCTGTGGCTGCGCTGAGCGGCGTCCGGCAAGAGCGAATCGGCTTGCCGTCGAGCAAGACGGTGCATGCGCCACACTGGCCTTCTCCGCACCCGTACTTGGTGCCGGTCATATCTAATTCGTTGCGCAGAACAGAGAGCAGACTGCGGTCGGGAGGAAGGTCGAGGCGGCGTTCGGTTCCGTTGACGAGCAAAACGTAAGGCATGTGGCACCCGGGGACTTGAGGACGCTATAAGGAAATTATAGCGCCCGCAAGGTTTCTACCTGCGATGTTCCTCCAGCGAACCTGAACCAAAACTTAAGCCGCGAACGAATCATCATCGGGGTCGGGCAGCGAGGACGGAGGATCACTGGCAGGAAACGTGTCAGCGATGGTCTTGTCCATCATCTTTTCTTTTTTCTCGGCGGAGTCGGTTTCATCGATGGTTCGATCTTCAGGATCCCTGAGATTCTCGTTGTTCAGCATTTTGCACCTCGATACTTCGGTCAGGGAATTGGATGCGCGAAAGCATCATCATGCTGCGTACAATTCCGCGCCGGGATTCGTTTTTAGTGAGCGAACGTCACATTCAGCCCGGTGGTGAAGATGATGTCGTTCTGCTTCTTCCCCGCCGGAGGATTGGTAACGTAGATGTCGCCGAAAGCGTTCTGCCATCCCAACCACTTGCTGAACTTGGTAACGGTGCCGAAGTTAAAAGTTCCGCGGTACTGGCTGAGATCGCTCAGGTCCGGGAACATATAGAACTTCTGCGTGATCAATGTCGACATGCCGAGCTTGTGGGTGAACTCCTCGCCCAGGCTGAGAGCGGCAAAATTGCGATTGAATGTGGTGTAGTTTTCACGGGTGTATGCAAGGCCTCCGAGGAAGTCGAGGGTGGTGCGATCGCTCTTAATGGCGTGGTAGCCCAAACCACCGCCGAGGACAGAGCGCAGGTTCAGAGCTTGCAGGTCGTCAGTCTGGAAATCAGCGCCAACATAGGCGAAGAGGCGCTTGGTCAGATCGTGATCATAGCGAATTCCGCCCTGAATGGCGTTGGCCGTCGTTGCCGGGACAGCTCCCGGCGCATCGTTCGTGGCATATACGGAGTTCGCGTACATCGCGATCTTATCGCGCATGGTCTGCCGATCGGCGGTGAAGGCGAGGGCCAGGTTCTTGGTCTGGCTGTTTCCGCGAGTAAGAGCGAAGCCGACATTGGCGCCCCCGGCCCATCCCTGGGTGAGCGGCGGATGCAACGACTTCTCGTATGCCGTCCACTCGGCGTCATTACGCAAGGTTTTTACGTCCGCCCTCGGTTCGGTCACCGTACCCTTGCTGGGGGTGGCAACGGCGAGACTGTCGTCGGTGGTTGAAACCGGGCCGACCACGGTTTGTCCGTTGGTAAGGCTCACGTGCAAAGGCGCGGAAGAATTGATTTGCTCGATGGCAGGCCATTGCACCGTCACATCGCCCGCGAACTCGGTTTTGATCAACAGCGTTTTTCCATCCGATTTCACGATGTTTCCGGAAATCCGATCGCCGTTTTTCAGCACAATCTGATCGGCGAACATGGCCGAGCAGAAAGCAAGTACAAACAGTACTGCCAGGGCAAGAACGTTCCGCATTACCGATTTCTCCTTCAAGATTGGACTTACTGCTGGGGCCCGATGTGAGACCGTCCGGCTGCGGAGAAGTGGGCTAGGCCGCAGGCCACCAAGCTGCTCGCATCGGGCATTCACTGCACAACGTTGTTGGTTGGAGCTTTGGTCTGCGGAATTATAAACGCGTAGAGAGAAACGCAGAAGCGCCGGCAGTTAAGGGATTTTCCGATCAATTCGATTAGGGAATGCCGGGGATGTTTCGAGCGTGCAATGTTGCGCGCACATCTTTGGGAAGAAGGTAGGGAGGGCATCCGATGCGAGGCATCGGGCCGGGAATCGCCGCAGACGAACGTCCCGGCCTAGCTCTTAACTTCTGTGTTCTGTGGCTTCGTGGGCTCCGCCGGTGGGTCCTTCATTCCATCTTTCAGAGCGCGGATACCGTCACCGATCCCCTTGCCAAGTTCAGGAAGCTTCTTGGGACCGAACACCAGCAGAGCGATAAAGAAAATCACCAGCAGGTGCATCGGTTGAAACAGGCCTTCAAACATACAAGTCCTCCAGTGCCACGAAGGCACTCTATAAACGTTACTGAAGCGCGAGCCTCCCGTCAACTCAACAAAAGACTCCAAGAGCGATTTCTTCGGTGGAGAGACACCGGCGTCTAACCCCTGCCTTATGTGCGATGTGCAGGTAAGCGTTACTTTCGTGACCTGTGCCGGATTACCTCGCCCGTCTATGTTCAAAAAAGGACATCTCCCGGCCGGCTGCCGGGGTGAGGAGTTGGAGTGCGTCGCCAGATTCTGGTTCTATCTCTGCTTGCAGCATGGGCTTGCCCGTCATTTGGAGCGGGGCAGAGCAAGCCGCTGGATTGCACGCAGATTCTCGCGTGGCTTACTGGGGACATCTCAAATGTCCGGCTCGCACAACTGACGCGTCAGTACCGTTTCAGCGGAACCCTGATGGCTGAAGATTTAGCCGCGCTCCAGACTGCGGGCGCGAGTTCTGACCTGGTTGAGACAATTCGTTCCTCGGCCGATTCCCAGAATCCCGGCGCTGCTTGTCCTGATTCGCTCCGCCGAGCTAGCTCGCTCGCACACCAAAAGCAATTCGAAGATGCGGAAGATCTGGTTCGAGATTTGCTTGCGAACGATCCCCAAAATGCGGCGTTGCACTTTGCACTTGGCGCTCTGCGAGTGCATCAGGGAGACATCGACGAAGGCTTCGATGAGTTCACCACTTCGAAGGAGTTAATGCCAGGTCTGCCCGAGACCCACAGCCGCCTGGCCGACATTTTCTATCGCAGCAATGATGGCGAAAGCACCATCGGCGAGGCGCGGACCGCGCTCAGCATCAATCCCGGGAATGCAGAGGCGTATCGCTTTTTGGGACTGGGGCTTGAAGCCAGCACCCGCTATGACGCTGCCCTTCACGCTTTGGAGAAATCACTTGAGCGCGAACCCTCCAACGCCGAGGCTCACTACGATCTAGGAATTGTTCTCCAGGACAAAGAAGATTACAGCGGAGCCGTTGCGGCCTATCGCCACTCGATTGAACTAAACCCGAAGTTCTGGGAGGCCCGTAACAACCTGGCGATGCTGTTGCACCGGCAAAAGCAATATGGCGCCGCCATCGCAGAATTCACTGAAGCCAAGATTCTGGCGCCGCAGGAGCCTTCTATCCGAAATGATTTGGCGAACACCCTTTATGACAACGGCGATTTGGACAGTGCGCAGCGGGAGTTCCGCGAGTTGTTCGCGATGCACCCCGACTGGCGGTTTGGGCACGATGTGTTGGCGAAGATCCTCATGGCCAAGCACGACTATCCTGTTGCGATTTCCGAGTTTCAGGTAGCCATTGAGCAAAACCCAACCGCGTCTGAGTCACACCGCTTGCTGGGGCAATGCTGGCTCATGTTGAAGAAGAATCGCGAAGCCCTTCGCGAATTGGAGATCGCAGTTGAACTGGGGCCGGATTCCTGGCTCAGCCACCACTATCTGGGAACTGCGCTGTTTGACATCCAGAAATTTTATGCCGCTTCCAAAGAGTTCCATGAGGCCTTGCGGCTTCAGCCCAGCGCCGATAACCACTACTCGCTGGCGGCGTGTCTGATCACCATGGGCGACTACGACGAGGCGCTCGCGGAATTGAATACCGCCGCACATTTGGAACCGGCACGGGACCTGTACCAGCAGCGGCGGGAAGAACTGATGAAACTGATGAAGGCGGGCAAGTCTCGCCGCGCGGAAATCCCGTCTCACTTTGAAATTGGAACCGGTTCGACGGAGGCCAAGTAGAGACGTTTTCCTGCGTAACGCCTTTATTTCGAGTAACGAATTTTGGCGATACGAGTGCACTGTACCAATGCCAGGGAAGCATGGAACTACCGTGTATCAACAGTCTGAAAGCACGATCTTAAAATAGTTTTTGGAGTAACGGCATGAACCCGACGCAATCCCCACCCTCCGGCGAAAGCAAGCAGATCGCGAAAGTAGTGATTCACCAGGCGAACGAGAAGCGAGTCGAGCGTCCTGCGACAGCGTCCGTTGCCGCGGTTGCTCCGAAAGTCAGGGGATACGGTTTGCCGTGCGCGAAATGCAAGACCTACTACGCGGCCGATCTTGACACCTGCCCAATCTGCCAGAGCGCGGTGCGGGTGCAACCGACGTCCGTGGCGGTCGCGGTTAGTCCGGTCGCTCCGATTCTGGAACCCTCCGAAGAGACCCCAGATCCCGATGTCCTGGAGCAGGAACGGGAAAAGTTCCTGCGTGAATTCAAGTCCCAGGTGTATGCATCGCACGCGCAGATCAATGTCGCGGAGAGCTTCCGCTGCAGCCGGGAAGAAAATCATCCGGGAGAATTCGAGCCTGCGGAAGTCTGCAAAGGCTGCTATGAGAGGATGCAGGAGCGCGTCGATCTCATGGAAGCCGCTCTCCACATGGAATTGAAAGAAGCGACCCAGATCATCTACGACGCCGTGTGGGCCGACACATCCGATACCGGCAAGACTTACGAGAATGCGGCACAGGCTGTGCTGGGCGAGATTCGCAAGCGGGCCGGGATCCCAACGGTTCTGGGACCCCTGCAGCCTCTCCCTCACTGAAATCCTGCTATTGCGCCTTGACCACGACGTAGTTCTTGCCGTGATACAGACGGTAGCCGTCGCCGTCCTGCATCATTTTGAGCGGAACCGGGTGCGCTAGTTTGTCGTCGGTGGAACTCGCCGTATTCAGTAACTCAGCTGCCGCGACATTCATGACCAGGAATTTTCCATCCTTGGTGAAGCCGAATCCGTAAGCGCCGGGATCGAGCGCTGACCCACCAATATTGATCTTCACCTCTGTGATGAGAAAACCTTCATACTTTTGCTGAATGTCAGCCGCGTACCCTGAGGTGTCGACGAGTCCGGCAAGGACCAACTTGCTGTCGGCGGTACGAAAGCCGGCGGAATTGCGCAACTGCACCGGCGCCGACTGCCCGTCGAAAAAGTACCCGCTGGGCACCGCGTGCTTCAGATCGTCGGAGCTGAGAAGTCCGGGCTGCGCTTTTTGAGCTGCGAGGAAAGAAGAAAACAAGAGAAACGCGAGAACGACGCGTGCGCTTTGACGCATGATTGCTCCTTGAAAAGGATGTTAGGAAGTCGGCACCAGATTACGCCTGCCGCGAGCTTAGGTAAACGTCATTTCTTGAACTTCAAGACGCCAAAATGCTCGGGAACGTGAAAGTTCGGTTCGGGAGTATTCGTCGCGCTCCAAGCCATGTAGGCTCGTGGCTCTTTCGAGCCTTCTACGCGGTAAAAGTTGGCGCGCCAAGGTTTCGTGGGATCGAAGTGTGGTGTCAATGCTGCGAAGGGAATTGACAATTCCGCAATCCACACTTTGCCTTTTTCATCCAGCGTCACCGAGCGCCGCATGCCACTCTTCATGCCGGCGAGTGCTCCCGGAGAGATATCGAGGTCGATCCACATGCCGTTTGGGCTGACTTCGAATTCCCTGTAGAAATGCGGACGCGACGGGTCGGGTTGCAGAAAGACCTCGGCCACGTCGCGGTCCCAGAGATGATCGCGGCGTCCGTTTGCTTCAGAATCGTCGAATACGAAGATCTCGCGATAACGGCACTCAAAACGCAAGTAGAGGAAGTGAGAACTCCATAGCAACCGGGCCTGAGTTTCACGGCCTGGATCGCGATTACCCCCTTGCCAATCTGAATCGAAGACGATTGGGGTCGCGAACTTCCACTCGTCCGCAGGTTTCGCCGCATCCAGCGAAATATCGTGATCGATATATTGGGCGACCGCCTCTGGCAACGCAGCCTGCAGCGACGAATTGCCCGCGAGAATCATCATTATGGCTATGGTAATCGAGACTATTGCGAATTTTGCTTTGACCGCAAGCTTTGGATAGCCCACTGCCGCCATGGGTCCTAAACTCTATCCCATGATGACCACCAATGCGATACTCAACCTGACGGAGCCGACCGAGATGGCACGGAATAACGAAACTGAGCACTGGCAGGCAGTGATGGCGCGAGATGCGAACGAGGATGGCAAATTCGTCTTCGCCGTATCCTCCACTGGAATCTACTGCCGGCCATCGTGTCCCTCGAAACGACCCCGGCGAGAAAATGTCACGTTCTTCCGCAAGCCCGATGAAGCGGAGAAGGCGGGTTATCGTGCCTGCCTGAGGTGCCGTCCCAGGGCTGCGGGTGGCAATGCGCAGATGGAGATGGTGAAGGCCATCTGCCGCTACATCGAACAGCATCTCGATGAACCGATCACGCTGTCACGGTTGGGCAAGGAGTTTCGCCAGAGCCCATTCCACCTGCAGCGAACGTTCAAAGCGGTGCTGGGGATCACGCCGCGCGCCTACGCGGACTCCTGCAGACTCAATCAACTCAAGAGCAATTTGCGGGCCGGCCATTCCGTGACTCGAGCGATGTATGACGCGGGATACAGTTCCAGCAGCCGGCTCTATGAACGGACTGCTTCGCAGCTTGGAATGACTCCTGACAAATACCGGCGAGGAGCGATTGCGGCACCGATTCGCTACACCATCACCGATTCTCCGTTAGGGCGCCTTTTGATTGCGGCGACCGACAAGGGCATTTGCGCAATCCAGTTTGCGAATTCTGATGATGAACTGGAACATGGGCTCAAACATGAGTTTCCGTTTGCGGTCCGCCGCCGAGATGACGAAGCGATGGAAACATGGAAGAAAGATCTGCTGCGCCAGATGCAAGGGCACAGGCTGAACGCCGCTTTGCCGCTCGACATTCAGGCCACTGCGTTCCAGCGCAAGGTGTGGTCTTATCTCCAATCGATTCCGTTCGGTGCTACTCGTTCCTACGGCGAGGTTGCGAAGGCTATCGGACAACCTACGGCGTCTCGAGCCGTGGCGCGTGCCTGTGCAACCAATCCGGTTGCGGTCGCTATTCCTTGTCACCGAATCGTCCGCGGCAATGGAGACATGGGAGGCTACCGCTGGGGAGTAAATCGTAAGAAGGCGCTCCTCCAGATGGAGGCCGGGGTATAGGCCGCTATTTGTCCATCTGCGCGTAGATGTTACGAGCGAAGTCAAGCAAGCTGAGGACCGCGGTCTGTTCTCCGTTGGTATTCCAGTCGTGATTGGATTTGGCGGTGGCGATGAGGCGATCGATCCAGGCGACGAAGTAGGCCGCATCCTCCCCGGGCTTGAGCGGCGAACCCGCGACGTTCACATAAACGGGGCTAGTCGTCGCATAGACATAATCGTCGAGTACCGGATGTTCGGCTTTATCGCTATAGGCTCGCAACACGCACCAACCACTCTGAGTGATCGGAAGCGTGTCAGTGACGTTGGCCGATTCGTGATTGTCGTCCAGTTTCAGCTCGCTTGCGACCTTTCCATTGCACACGACTTGCAGGTGATCGACAGGAACTAACGAGCGCATCCATGCGGAAAATTTGACCTTGTTCTCGCCGGCTGGCAAGCGCACTTCCTCGCCCGGTTGCATGTCGCTCAGAGTGAAGCCTACTAACGGGCCGTTCGTCGCGAAGGTTCGTCCCAGCTTCAAAGCAGTAAGCCACGAACGAATATCGAGCGGCCCGTTCGGAACATTCGCGTAAACGCGATTGAGGCCGACCGGACCGCGCAAAGACGCGTAGTTGGCCATGGTGTCTGACCCCGAGCCGGTGGGTAAGCGAAACCCGCAATTCAGCAAGCGATACCAGACGCTCGCCGTGGACTTGTGGTCGCTGAAACCGACCACCTCGATGTAGTCGACTTTGCCTAGGGCGACATCGACCGGAAGTTCCAACGCGACGTCAAGCGGTTGATCGTGGGTGAGCGAAGGATCGCCCACCGGATCAGGCGCAAAGTCAAAAGGATGAACGTATCCCACCAACCCCTGCTGCTCATGGGCCAGATCCGCCACCGTCGCATTTGCCGGGAAAAGGCTGGCAGCCGCGGTGTTGCCATACGAGGCATAATCGGGCAAAAGGAAATTGCGAGTCAGATTCAGCAGTCCAAGGTGTCCCCAGTAACTGGTGTGAAATTCCTGTCCATGCAGAAGTAAATTGGTGGCCGTCGAAGCCGCGTCCGGCTTGGTGCTGAAGTATGCGATGTCGGGGATACGTTGCTCTTTGTTGACGACGAGATCCTCGACGATGGGCAGATTCTCGGCCGCCGCCTGAGACATCAAATGTTTCGGCGTATTTCGATACGCGCCGCCGTAATTCATATGCACGTGCAGATCGGCACTCACCCAATGTGAATTCGGATTCTTGGGAAAGTTCAGCGATTCTAGCCGAACGGTGAGTTCGCTCAACTCGCCCTCCGCGACGTGCACGCTCTTCTTCACGAAACGGAATTCGAAGCCCTTCATCACTTCCACGTCCACCTGCCCGCTGGGCACCGCTACTTCTGCAGAACCGTTGGTGTCGAAGTAGTGCGATTCGAACGGACGCTCAGCGCGAACGAAACAATCTTCGGCGTGCATCCAGGCATCTTCGGGGCCGTACGCGCGCCCGTCTTCGCCGGTCAAGAAAATGCGTGCAGGGGTAGGATGTCCTGCTGCGTCTAAGACATGAATTGCGAGCCTGCCCATAGGCTTCAAGTAACGGCTGCTCTTCACGGTAATCTGCGTTTGCGCACCGCCGAGAACTTCCTGGATCCACAGGGAAGTGTTGCCATTCCGATTGGAAATAAATGCGATGCGTTTGCCGTCGGGCGACCAGCGCGCACTCACGTTATCGAAGTCACCATACGAAAGAGGAAAGGGATCACCGCCTTCCGACGGCACCACCCAAAGCTGATGCCAAGTCTGTCCGAGATACGAGGAATACACCAGCCGCTTACCATCGGGAGAGAAATCAGGGCGCGCTTTCCACGCAGTCTCTTCATAGTGAATTTCCTTTGCCTCCGCTCCGGCCTCGGCTTTCATCCGCCAAAAACCGCCAGTGCCGTAAACGTGACCGTGGTTCGAGACGAAGACGATCTCTTTGCCGTCAGGCGACCATGAGGGACTGATTTCATGATCAATCGGGCTGTAATAAAAACGCGGAAGCGTGGTGCGGGTCTCTCCAGTGATCCGCTGCACATTCTTCAATTCGCCGTCGCGAAACTCTCCGATAAAAATATGGAAGTGTCCTTTGTAGGAAGTGGATACGAACGCGACGCGCTTGCCATCAGGGGCAAAACGAGGCTCGACGTTGACGGCGCCACCAAAAGTGAGCTGTTCGGTTTTCTTGTTATCCAGGTTCAACGCCCAGAGCTCGATCGCGTCTTTCCAGTACGACGAATAAATCACCCAGTGTCCATCGGGCGAGCAATCAGGTTGGTAGTCGTAGCCGGGGCCGGCAGTAAGTTGGTCAGCGTCGGTGGAATCGAGCTTCTGCCGCCAGAGCGAACCTGCCATCGAATACACCAGGGATCGCGAATCAGAGGTCCATGCCACCGCGCTGGGCCCGGTGGTGAGTTGCGGAAGATACATTTCGCGATAGTAATAGCGGTGGGGAGCATCGACCTGCTGCAGAACGGGATCGCGCTGGCAGAAAAGAGGCAAGCATCCGGCCAGTAAAAAGACAAGAAGGAACAGCCGATCGCGAATGAGCAAGCGCGCCTCCTGGGGACGGCGCGATTATATCGTGGCATGCAACCGGTTCAATTCGCCGCGACGGGCAAAACGATGCGCGAGGGATGTTGGCTGTCCAAGTAAAGAGAAATATTCGCAGGGCGCATTTTTGCCGAGGTCACCTCCGATTCACCCGTGTGAAGATTCAGCGAAAAGTTAGGGAAGAATGTAGCGGACACCTGCACTTCGATGCGGTGGCCCTTCTTAAACACATTGCTCGTGATCAGATGTTCCAATCGCAGTTCATAGATTTGTCCCGGTGTGAGCAGTTGGTGGCCTTTCTGCAGATCGCGATAGCTGGCGCGGATCACATCCAGGCCCGGACTCATGACGTTGAACGCAGTCCCATCAGGCGCGACGTCTAGCAATCGGACATATAGATCCGTATCCCGGCAGTCACACGATACGTAAACGATGGCCTCGATCGGTCCCGATACCTCGAGATCTTCCGTGAGCGGCGCTGATTCGAACGACAACACGTCTTGCCGTTTGTTCAGTTCACGATAGTCATGCGCGCCGGAAGAATCGTATGAATTCATAACCGGATGCGACGGATCGGAAATGAACGAGGCCGGTTTCGTGCCAGCGCGGGATAGTTGTGTCGAAAGCGTGCCTCCAGCGTTCAGGTAGTAGTTTGTCTTTTCGGCGACTGGAGGCCACGAAGCCGAGTCACGCCACCGGTTCTCTCCCATGACGAAGTACCGGACCGGCTTTTCCTGTTCAACTCCGCTGTCGATGCCACGCAGGTAATGATCCATCCAGTGAAGAACTACCTCGTCATAGTCGATTGCCGCCGAAGCACCGAATTCGCGTTCTCCGGCTTTGGTCTTGGCAGTGTTATCCACGCCATGAACCCACGGTCCCAGCAACAAGTGAGTCTGCGGGTCTTTCTCTCCTGTGCGCGCTTTCAGCAAGCCAGCGAAATTCGTGGTTGCTCCCTCTGGCCCGTAGTTGTCGTCATACCATGCCGAGAGATTGAGCACCGCAGCGTGGGTGCGATCATATTCGTTCTGCAATTCGCACCACTGCCACCACGGATCTTCCGGGGGATGGCTCAGCCAGTCGTAGTAATAAGGAGCGATGCCGCGCAATTCTTCGAGTTGACTGAGCGGCAGCTCAAGCTCCATTTTCGGGCCGGCATCCTTCCAAGCCGCAATCGCCTCCTTATAGGTCTTCGGACCAGGCAGATTCTTTTTGACCCGAATGTCGGGCGCAATGTTGTCCCAAATCCACTCGATCCACGAGAGATCCCAAAGGCCCCAGGCATAAAAGAAATTCTGCGGAGTAGAGAACGTCATAGCGGGCACCATGGCCTTCAGATGGGGAGGATTCTCTACTGCGGCCAGCCATTGCACTGCCCCCGGATACGACAATCCGAATGTTCCCACGGCCCCATTTGACCAAGGCTGAGAGGCAGCCCACTCGATGGTGTCGTATCCATCGCGTCCTTCGTTCTCATAAGGACGGAACTCGCCGGCCGAGGCGTAACGTCCGCGCACATCCTGCACGACGACCGCATATCCGCGCTCGGCAGCGTGCTGAAAGGTGGTGTAATCCTTCAGCGCCGATTCCTTGCCGTAAGGCGTTCGATAGACGAGCACGGGGAATCGTCCTTCCTGATTCGGGCGCAGAATGTCAGCCCGCAAAATTACCCCGTCACGCATGGGCACGGGCACGTCTTTCTGGGAGAACACTTCAGCTGACAAGCTCTGCGAACAACACAGAACGGCTGCGGCAAGGAAAATCAGAAGCACAGCCCAGGAATGTTTCATGAGACGGCGTAGCCTAGCACTTTGGGGACCGCACAAACAAGCGCGCGCTCTCTCACTCTGGAGGTTACTACGGACCTATCGAGTGGAGGACCTTTCGCCTGAGGTTACGAAATCTGAGAGGCGGGGTTGATTACCCTCGCGCGCACAAAGCTGATTTGAGCGTCGGTCCGAAACTCCCCAGTACGCTGATGACCCGCCAAACCCGCGCCGATCAAGGCGTTTGGGCAACGTCGCAGATCGCGAGTAATCTTCGCGACGGTCGTCATACCAAAGTAATGGCAAGAATTACGAAAGCGCATGCACGTGGGACATCTGTTCGCCCCTCTTTGCCGATGAGATGTTGAGATGTCTTTTTAAGCAGGAAGACACGAAAAACATGGACCGAGACGAGTACCTCGAAGACATTCAGATTCGCATTCTGCGCGTGACAGAAGATCTGCGCGCCATCCAACAGCAGCTCAACACTGCCGCCATGGACGTTCCCTCCGATCCCGAGATGATGGAATCCCTGGGCGATCTCCCCGAAATGGATGCATTGCAGGTGCTGAAGTCGGCCCTCGACCAGATGCGGCACTTCCTCTGGTTCTATATGCAGGTCATGAATAATGAATCGGAAGAGGGAGAGCGCCTGCGTCAAAGCATCCGCAAGAAAGTCACCGAAGATGCCACCTTTGGGCAGGAAGCGGCATTCCTCGAGAAGTTCAAATACGCCGGCGACACCATCGTGCTGCGTCACTTGGCTGACAAGAACCGCAAGCCCAACTAGCTCTACTCAATGGTGACTGACTTCACCAGGTTCCGGGGCGATCCACGTCCAACCCTCGCTTCACCGCCATGTAATACGCGAATAATTGCAACGGAACAATCTCCAGAATCGGCGACAACAATTCTGACGCCTTCGGCACGAAAATGACCTGATTTGCCAGTTTCGTCACTTCCGTATCGCCCTCGGACACAATCGCGATGACCGGGCTCGACTGTGCTTTGAATCCCTTGATATTGCTTACACTCTTCCCGTAACGGAGTACCGAACCCGCATCGTTCGGATCGCAAGTGGCAATGATGACCACCGGCAGACTCTCGTCGATCAGCGCGTTGGGACCGTGCTTGGTTTCTCCGGTGGGATAGCCCTCGGCGTGAACGTACGACACTTCCTTCAATTTCAGCGCGCCATCCATGGCAACGGGGTAATGAATGGCTCGTCCGAGAAAGAGAAAGTCGTCAGATTTATGATAACGATCCGCCAACCGTTCGCAATCAGCAGCAGACTGCAAAACCGTTTTGACCTTCTCCGGCAGCTCCAGAAGTTCGCGCACATGAGTGCGGACTTGGTCCTTCGTCAGTTGGCCCCTGCGCTTGCCCCAAGTACACTGCGAACAGAGAATAGGCAGGCCATTTGGGCGGTGAACGCTTTAGTGGAAGCGATGCTGATCTCGGGGCCGGCGTTTGTGTAAATCACTCCATCGGCGTCGCGCGCGATGGTCGAGCCGACGACATTCGAAATGGCAATGGTGCGCGAACCCTTGGCTTGGGCTTCTCTCTGAGCAGCGGTGGTGTCGGCCGTTTCTCCCGACTGCGTAATAACGATCGTCAACTCGCTGCGGCCAATGAGAGGATTGCGGTATTCAAACTCGCTGGCGTAGTCCACATCGACCGGCAAGTTCACCAAGTCCTGGATCATGTATTGTCCGGCCATACCGGCGTGACGGCTGGTGCCCGACGCGACGATATTGATCCGTCGAAGTGCGCAAAGTTCTTCTGCACTGATGTGCACATCCTCGAGCCTGACCGTTCCTTCTTCCAGCGAGACTCGCGGAGCGATCATGGTCCGTAAACTTTCGGGCTGCTCGAATATTTCCTTCAGCATGTAGTGAGGAAATCCGTTCTTGTCGGCCATGTCTTCTCCTTAAGAAGTCGGCAGCATCATAATGCTCTGCCGCCAATGATGGTCTGCTTGACCTCGCCTGACCGCGTCAATACTACGAAATCGGCACGCGCTCCCGCCTGCAAATGCCCCCGTCGCATCGCGTTGGTAATTCGCGCAGGATTGATGGTAACCGCCCGCACCGTATCCAACAGACTCCATTGTCCGAATTCCATAGCGTTGCGTAACGCCCGGTCCAGGGTAAGCACGCTACCGGCGAGCTTGCCTTCCGAGGTGCATTTTCCGTCTTTGACTTGTACCTCGAGAGCTCCAAGGCGATAACGTCCGTCTGGCATGCCGGTTGCCGCCGTGGCGTCGGTGATCAGTACGGCATTGTCGACTCCCTTACTCCGCAGGAACAGCTTTACGATCGCCGGGTCTAGATGTATGCCGTCAGCAATAATGTCAGCGCTTAAGCGATCGTCCGTCAGCACCGCGCCTACAATGCCGGGGTCGCGATGGTTCAGTGGGCGCATGGCGTTGAACGTATGCGTGGCGTGCCGGGCGCCAGCCTCGATTGCTGCACGTGTCGTCTCAATGTCTGCGTCGGAATGTCCGAGGCTCACACAGACCTCCCGCTTCGCAGCCGCGGCAATGACGTCAAGGGCTCCCGGCAATTCAGGCGCTATGGTCATCACGCGAATATGGCCACGGGCGGCTTCCCAAAAACGTTCGAAGGTAGCCAGCGTGGGTTCGAGAAGATAGCCAGGTGGATGCACCCCTCGACGCGCATGGCTGATGAACGGGCCTTCCAGATGAATGCCAAGCGGACGAGCCCGCGCACCGCCGTCCAAATCATCACGGGTCTCGATTGCTGTTGCCAGGCGATCCAGTGATCGCAGCGTGTCCTCCAAAGGGGCGGTGACGGTGGTGGGGAAGTAACTTGTAACGCCGTACCGCGCAATCAAGCTTTCGACCGCTGGCAGAGCCCTGGCGTCGGACTCCATGACGTCGTGACCACCGCCCCCGTGAATGTGAATATCGATGAAACCCGGCGCCAAGATGTCATCACCAAAATCGATCACCGTGCAATCGCGGGGGATTTCACGAGTATCGCGGGAGGCAATCTCTTGAACCACGCTCCCATCCAAAATGACAATAGGCCGCTCGATGGATTCGAGAGGCGTCAACAGCGCGGCGGCGGTGAGGGCAATCATCAATGGACGCGGAGTGCGCCCTCATTTTATCGGAAGTGCGGTTTTGGACGCGTCGGCCGCTACGTTCAGAGCGAAGGCCGCATCCATGAGAAGGGAAGAGGTCAAATGTTATAATCGCATCGAGCGGGAGACAGGCATTCTCTGCACCACTTTCGCTCATACATCGGCGCGTGTCGGGGAGTGGCTCAGCCTGGTAGAGCACCTGGTTCGGGACCAGGGGGTCGGAGGTTCAAATCCTCTCTCCCCGACCAATCTTTCTCTCGCCCATTCAGTGATTTATGTAGCTTTCGCGCGGTGTGCTTGGTGATCGGCGTCGAGCAACGCGTAAGCAAAGAACTCATATGAAATATTGCCGGTTTCAATTCGAAGGCGGACCTCAATACGGACTGGTGGAATCCGCGGCAGGGAAAGAGGTAATCACTCGGCTGCTGCTTCATTCTCCCGAGAGTGGCGAGGGTTTGGAAGACCTGCCCACGAAGAGGATTTCCCCGATTTCTCTCGAGGAAGCGAAAGTGCTGGCGCCGGTGCAGCCATCAAAAATTATCTGCGTGGGCCGCAATTATCGGGAACATGCTTCCGAGTTAGGGAATGAGGTGCCGAAGGAGCCCTTGATTTTTCTGAAGCCCCCTTCGTCGCTGCTTGATCCAGGTAAGAACATCGTGCGCCCGAAGATTTCCGCTCGTACCGATTATGAAGGCGAGATGGGCGTCGTCATCGCGCGCACGTGCCACAAGCTGCGGCCAGACGAAGATGTGAAGCCATATATCCTCGGATACACGGCGGTAAACGACTTCACTGCGCGTGACTTGCAGCAGAAAGATGGACAGTGGACGCGCGGCAAGGGCTTCGATACGTTCTGTCCCGCAGGTCCGGTTGTGACCAATGAAATCGATCCTTGGGCCGGAGTTGATGTCGAGACGCGAGTCGACGGCGAGGTGAAGCAACAAGGCAACACGCGGGAGTTTATTTTCGCTCTCGATGTCGTTATGCGATACATCTCCGAATTCATGACCTTGCTGCCGGGCGATCTGATTGCAACCGGTACGCCAAAGGGTGTTGGGCCCGTCGTCGCTGGAAACGTGGTGGAAGTGATTGTCGAGGGCGTCGGGACCCTTCGCAATCCTGTGGTCGACGAATAAGGGTCTTACGGCTTCACGCTCGAAAGGGCCTGACGGTAATAAGAGAGATCAAGATATTTGTCCTCGCCGGGCGGCTTACCGCCCCACTGGCCCTCTACCTCCGCTCGCAACTTCAGCACGTTCTTGAAGCTTTCCATATCGAAGCGTGCGTCTTCTTCATACCAATCTTTTTTTGTCATCAGGTTGTAGACATCGGTCGCTTCAGATGGAGAAAGATGCCATTGCCTGGCGATGAGTTCTAGAACCGCAGGCTTGTTCGCTGGGGCGAGCAACCAACGCTGAGCCTCGATGTACGCCGAAATATAGCGGACCAGCAAGTCGGTGTGCGCCTTTGCCCACAGCCGGTGCACAAACGCACTGATTGCTTGATACGGCCCGATCGCGTCCCGGGTGGATGCGAGGCTCACGAGGCCCGCAGTCTTCGCTTGCACCGAAGTCGGAGGACCAAGCATGGAAGCCGCATAGCTCTTGGTGAGATTGTCCAGCGACCAGAGGGAGATTGGGATAGAGCAGCACTACGTGAATTGATTGGAGACCGGGAGCCTGGGCGAGCATCACGCTGGTGAAGGCAACCACGAAGATTACCAACCAACCGGGCTTGCAGAATTTCATCTTTAGATCCTTAACGAAGAACTCACCAATTTGTCAGCGCCGGGGTCTCTGCCTGTGTGGCCGCCTTAGGAAGCGCGCACTACTTTGAGATCGTTGGAGCAAGATATACAAGTCCTCGATCGTAATCCAGCCATCGTCCTTTGGTGTCGATGGCCAGCAGGAGCAAGTTTGCTGAACCATCCCAAAGCGTTGCGGCTTTTCGCTGGACAAACGAAACCAAACGATATAAAACGAAATACGAAGAAAAAGTGGTTCTTTGGAGTTTCCTTGCTCTACGAAGAACGCCGGCGGGCGATCCTTGAAATCCTCAAGCGGGACGGCCGGGTGCTGGTGCAGGATCTGACGAAACGATTCGGCACCTCGCAAGTCACCATTCGTAAGGATTTGGAGGACCTGCACGCGCACGGCCTGATTCACCGCACCCACGGTGGAGCTCTGCCGGCGCGCGAAGGGGCGCTTGACGATCCAGCGTTGCTCGAAAAACAGAACGTGCACCGCAAGGAGAAGTTGCTGATCGCCAAAGAGGCCGCCCGCATAGTGCAGGAGGGGCAGGTCGTGATTTTGGATTCGGGCACGACCACGACCGAGGTAGCCCGGGCTCTGCGTGACTTTCGAAACCTGACGATTGTCACGAATGCGGTCAACATTGCCACAGAGCTTTCCGGAACCGCGGTGGAAGTCATCCTTACGGGTGGCACGCTGCGAAAGAATTCGTTTTCCCTGGTCGGTCCGATTGCGGAAGAAACTCTGCGCCGGTTGAATGCGGACCTGTTGTTCCTGGGGGTCGATGGATTTGATGTGCATTACGGATTGAGCACTCCCAATCTTCTGGAAGCCAAAGTGAACCGGGTGATGGTGGAAATCTCCAAGCGAACCGTGGCGGTGTGTGATTCGAGCAAATTCGGACGCAGAAGCCTCTCGTTGATCGCGGCGCCCTCGGCTCTGCAAGGCATCGTGACCGACCGAGGCATCCCGCGCTCCGACTTGAACGCACTCAAGAAGGCCGGCATTGAGGTGACGATTGTCTAACGACGGGCACGTGCCGAAAGCAAACGGGGCGCAGACCGAAGCTGAGATTCTCAGCCAACCCGAATGCTGGAATGCTTCACTCGACTTACTACACCGCAGCGCAAAGCTGAACGAACTTGCCCGGCAGTTTTCAGGAATTGAAGAGTGGGTGTTCATCGGCTGTGGCTCCAGTTACTACGTAGCGCTCAGTGCGGCATCGACCATGGCGGCCCTTGCCGGGTTGCGCGCGTACGCCTTGCCAGCCTCGGAGGTTCTTCTCTATCCGCGGCAGATCGGCGCGAGCAAAACCGTCGCCGCTGTTCTGATTTCGCGCTCCGGCAGAACATCGGAAGTCTTGCGGGCCGCTGAACAACTATCCAAGCGTGGCATCGCGACTCTGGGAATCAGTTGCACACCCCATCAGGCGTTAGAAAAACTGGTAACCAGCGCGATCGTATTGTCTGCGGCGGACGAGGAGAGCACGGTCATGACGCGCTCGTTTACTTCGATGCTGCTCACCTTGCAGGCGCTTGCCGCCACCATTGGAGATAAGCAGGACTTCATGCTCGCCCAACGCGGGATTGCTGCCAGCGCACAGGAAATGCTGGGCACGCTACCCGCAAGAGTTCGCGACTTTGTGCGTTCGAATTCCTTCGACGACTATGTCTTTCTGGCACAAGGTCTGCTTTACGGAATCGCCTGCGAGTCCGCACTGAAGCTCACGGAGATGTCGATTTCTTACGCTCAGAGCTTCCATGCGCTCGAATTCCGGCACGGCCCGAAATCTATCGTGACCACGAAGACTCTCATTGGCTTTCTACTTTCAGAGACAGCCTACGCCGAAGAACTCTCTGTGCTCGAGGAAGTGAAACGGTTGGGTGGCACGACGCTCGTCGTGGCCAACCGAGCAGACGGGAGAGCGCGCGCCGCGGCGGATCTCTTGATTGAGCTCAAGGCCGATGCCCCGGAAATGGCCAGGGTTCCCCTTTATCTGCTTCCCGGTCAACTGATGGGGCTGTACACCGGCTTGCAAAAGGGATTTGATCCGGACGCCCCGCGCAATCTGAGCCGCGTCGTCGTTCTCGATGACGAAGATCCGCGGGAAGAAATTAAGCATGCCGCGTTTTGATGTCACGATTGCCGGAGAACTGAATCTCGATTTAATTCTCTACGGACTTCCGGCGGAACTTCCTCCGGAGCGCGAGTTGCTCGCAGACCGGATGGCGCTGACCCTGGGGAGTTCGTCGGCGATCGTAGCGCACAATCTGGCTGCTTTGGGATGCAAGGTCGGCTTTGCCTCGCGCATTGGCGACGATCCCCTTGGCCAGATCGCCGTTGACCGTCTCGCCGCAGGCGGAGTCGACGTCACCGGAGTGCGTCGAATCGCCAGCCAGATTAAGACTGGACTCACGGTGATCCTGCAGCGGCGAAAATTGCGAACCATCCTGACTTACCCGGGAACGATCTTCGACCTGACGTTAGCGGACCTGGACATCTCCTATCTCGTCGACGCCAAACATTTTCATCTTTCGTCTTTCTTCTTGCAGCGAAGCCTCACCCCGTCCGTGGAAGAATTGTTCCGTACATTGAAAGCGGCAGGACTGACAATTTCGCTAGACACGAACGATGACCCCGAAGACAAGTGGGAGAGCGGGTTGATGAACGTGCTGCCGTATGTCGATGTCTTCCTGCCCAGCGAGCGCGAACTCAAACGCATCGCGCAAACCAACGACTTCGAAACTGCTCTAGCCCGAGTCGCCGAAAGAGTCCCGCTGCTTGTGGTGAAGATGGGAGAAAAAGGAGCGATCGCGCAACGCGGAAAGGAACGAATTGCAAGTCCCGCGATTCAGGTCGACTTCGTCGATCCGGTAGGCGCCGGAGATAGCTTCGACGCCGGTTTCCTGTCGCAATATGTCCACGGGGCAGATCTCAGCACGTGTTTGCGATCGGGCAACCTGGCTGGCGCATTCTCGACAACCTGCCCGGGCGGTACCGAGGCATTTCGTGACCACGAAGGCCTGCAAAGTTTTTTGCGCCGTCACTCGCCTTCGGGCTAAGGCCCGACTTCGAGCAGCAAGTGCTGATGGAAACTGGCGGCTAGCTTCGGATCCTTTCCTATCGCAGCTTCGACGGTGCCCAGTGTGGCTCCGGTTTCGTAGTCGGTGACATGATATGTTCCTGGCTTCAGCCCACGAAGTTCCACATCTCCCTTCCAATCAGAGTTCTGATCGATCGAGAAGAACGCGTAATACATCTTTCCATCCTTCTCGATAGCGTAGGCCTCAGGCCAGTCATACCCGTAGGTGTATAGATCGAGGAAGTTGCCGCGTGAAAGCATCTTCTCGTTGTAGAGACCGATCCACTTTTTCCAGACCTCATCCTTGTGCGTGTTTAGGTTGACTTCCTTGTAGTGCGGACCAAGTTCCGGCCAGACGAACTTGGTTCCCACCACGCCTCCTGTGCCGATGGTGGACGCGAAATCTTCGCCGTGTTCGCGCCAATCCTTGCCGACACGATCCATGACTGAAAGTTCGACGTGGTCTCCATACACTGCGGAGTCAGGCCCGAGCAGGGCTTTGTACATCTTGATGCGACGTCGGACTTGGGTTGCTCCCACCGGATCGGCCGTCACCGCCTGGTCAAGGTAGGGAAGCCACGCGAGCGACGGAGGAGTGCCGCACGGACAACTTTGCGTCACGCTATCGGGCTTGAGCGCGCGCGTCGTCTGAAAGATGGTTTTGTATACATCGGCGACCGCATTGACAGAATCCTGTGGTGACTTGTGATGATGCGCCGGATTGTAGCACTTGGGCACCGAGTAAATGTTGTCGAGCTTCGAGCCGTCGTATCCCCAATCGCGGATGAATTTCTCCGTGAGTTGCTTGTAATAGGCTTGCACCTCGGGCACGGCGGGGCAAAGCGCCGCGAGATCGCGCGTCATGCGCCCATGCTTGCCATCCTTGTCGAGGATCAACCACTCCGGGTGTTCCTTCACAACCTTCGAGATGATGTATTTGTGCGACTCCCACTTCCCCTGGCCATCTTCCACACCCAGCGGCAGCCACCACAGTTGCAAGCGCAGACCCTGACGGTGGAAGTCATCAGCCATGGTTTTGATGGAATCGCCGGGAAAAGTCTCATTCCGGGGATTCCAATCACCGTACGTATCGAACCATCGGTCGTCTAGCGTCGCCCACTTGATATTGAATTCTTTCAGCTTGGGAATCGTTCCTTCCATTTGCGCCGGAGTCACGTTGAACTCATAGCCCCATCCGCACCAGCTCACGTTGTAGGCCTCGCCAGAAGGCTTCGGGATTTCCCATCCTTCTTTTTGCAGGACGCTCGACCACAAACGTAGCGGCTCGTAGAAATCGCCATGATAGACGGCGACGAAGGTTCGAGGCGTCGAGAAGGACTCGCCCGGCTTCAGCGTCGTTTGCGCCGGCATGTCGATCTCAGCATCAACGCGGTGATCGGAATTAACCTTGACCGGTATAGAAAGAGTCAATGGCAGAGTCTCAACATGTCCGATGGCTTCGCCTACGGAGCCAGTCCAGAAGGCGACGACCGGAATGCCGCCTCCATAGCCCCCTTTCACGGCCTCGCCCATCAGATTGGGTTGCGCGGATGCGGGCTTGAGTTTGTAAACGTCATCTTTGCCCCAGTCGTAGCTCGATCCCTGAAATGACCACATATCGTACGGAGCGGCTTTCGAGTCTGCCTGCTTTGCGCTGAAACGGTGCCGCTGCGCGACAACCTTATCCAAAGCGATGTCCGCATTGCTTGCATTTTTGTATTCAACCGTCGATAGCAACAGGTTCGGGAAATCATCGTAAGCCTCAACCGTGAGCACTCTTTGAACGGTAGCAGGCGCGTGACCCAGAACCTGCGCTGGGATAGTGATCCGTTTGCCGCGCCCCAACTTGCCCATCGCTTCAAGCACCTTTGCCTGATCAAAGTCGAGGGTGAAGTGAACTTCGTCGCTGCCTTGCTTGATGTAATCGCTCTCACTTGGCTTCCCGGCCTGAGGATCATCCAGCGTGAACCGCTGTCCATCGCGCAGGAGGAAGGCCTGGACGTATCCGCTGGGAGAAACTTCAAATGCCGCGTTGCTGGTGGTCACGACCAGCGGGCCTCCGGGCTTTACATCAACGCGAATCGCAGACGGCTGGCTCGGCGGTTCCTTCGTTTGTGGTGTTTGTTGCGGATGAGAGCAGCTTTGCGTGAGCGCGATAACTAACGCGACAAATGTAAGAGCAAAAGCGCGACGAGTGAGTGAACTCACTGGCCCTCCTTCTTCTGCATGGCAGGATGAAATTTGCTGAACAGCCGTTCTGCATTTTTGTGATAGATCTTTTCGAGAACATCGTCGGGAAGCGCGAGCCCGCTGATCTTGAATCGTCCCTGACCGGGCGCGTCCCAATAATCAAAATATTCGTCCCCGGTTTCGAGCCAGCGGAAAATGTTGCGATATAAGCCTTCCGTGACGTCATTATCCGTGCCAAACATCACACGGTCTGGATCCTTGAGAAACAGTTCGCGAGTCCGGCGAGGCTGGCGTCCCAGTTCGGCTTCGCGCGCTCCAAACTCCACCATCACATTGGGGAATTGGTCAAGCATTGACTGCACCCAATCGAGGTTTTCAGGCCAACCCATGTGCAGTGAGACGAAGTTCGTGTGCGGATGCCGCGCAAAGACGCGATTCCGCGCTTCCAGCAGAGATTGAAGGCTGGGATAGTCGCGTCCGTAGAAACTCCAGTCTGGATGGTCGATCAGTTCTTCGTAGCGTTCATTGGTTGCGTCGACCGGGAGGAAGAACGCTTCGGGATCTCCCGTGTGAATAAAGACTGGAATTCCCAAACGACCGCACTCGTCCCAGACAGGGTCGAAACGGGGGTCGTCGATAGCGATGAGCTTGCCGTTTTTATCGCGCACGCCAAGGCCAAAATCTTTAAGCAACTTCAGGCCTCGAGCTCCGCGAGAAACAGAATCGCGGAGTAACGCCACCATTTCATTGCCAAAGTCCGGGTCATCGATGCGGCTCCAATCCAGTTGGGTGAAGACCATAAAGCGGCCGGGATACGGCTTCACCATCTCGTCGATCACGCCTTGCAACTTGTCTCCCCACATTCCCGTGAGGATTACGATGGTTTTGACGTTGGTGGCATTCATGACCTCGATCACGCGAGCGGGAGGCATGTGCTCGTCAATCCGGGCCGCATCGTTCACATGGCTGTGGACGTCGATCACGTAGAATTTCGCTTTCTCGATTGGATGCTCGGGCGCATGCAGCATCGAGACCGGCTTGAAGTCTTTCAGCAAAACCGTCTTTTTCTGCTCAGCATTGGGATCGACTTGATATCCAATCTGCGGCTTGGTCGTCTGCGCCACGCTGACCGCACAGGCCAGGAAAAGGGCGATTTGCAAAAACCAGGTGCGAGGCATGACTATCCTTTGCGGAGCGCGGACCGGTTTCGAATGCTTTCCATTCGTAGTCTTTCGAGATGAAGGGTCAGTATACCCCTAGCGTCATCCGTTTTTTCTTCCTCGCAGATGGGGAGGGTCGTTTGCATTATGTATTTCATTGATGTATTTGCGTCAGGCCGGATTTATGTCGGGCCGGCCGGAATCGGCCCTCCTTCTTCAAGGTACCTGCCAAGCCGCACTTTCGTCCTTGACATCACTCCAGAACGAAAGTAAAAGTAAGTGTTCGTAATATACCTCAAAAGCAGCGCAGTTCGTACTGCAGAACATCCGGTCGGGACCGCGCCACATGAGTCGGCCGGAGTCGGCAGTGAAGGAGCCGCTTATGCCAGCAGTGCGTACTTTCCGGTTCGCTCTTGTTTCTGTCCTGCTCGTTCTTGCCTCGGCGTTATGTTGGGCACAGAAGGACGCGGGTACCATTGTCGGCACTGTAACCGACTCGAGCGGCGCAGTCGTAACCGGTGCCAGCGTCACGGTCACGGATGTGGAGAGAGGTGAGAAATTTACCTCCAAGACCAACCAGAGCGGCGAGTTTGTGGCCAGTGCCCTTCACATCGGACGCTACACCGTGACCGTCGAGAAGCCCGGCTTTAAGCGCGCCGTTTCCGAACCCGTCGACCTCGATGTGCAGCAACGTGTAGCAATCAACTTTAAGCTCGAAGTCGGCAAATTGTCGGAGCAGATTGTCGTGACCGGGATCGCCCCGTTGCTCAACACGGAAACCGGAGAGCTTGGACAGGTTGTGGACAGTCAGCGAGCCGAGAATCTGCCGCTCAACGGCCGTAACTTCGCTCAACTGGCGCTACTCACTCCCGGCACTTCTCCTAGCGAACCAGGCGCGCGCGACGAAAACAGCTTCGGCTTCAGTTCCAACGGGGCGCGCTCGCTGCAAAACAACTTTCTTCTGGATGGAGTGGACAATAACTCTAACCTGCCCGACTTGCTCAACGAAACCAATTACGTGATTCAACCGCCGGTCGAGGCCTTGCAGGAATTTAAGGTACAGACCAACGCCTACAGCGCAGAGTTCGGGCGCGGCAACGGCGCAATTATCAACGCTGCCATTAAGTCTGGGACGAATTCGTGGCATGGTAGCGCATGGGAATTTTTTCGTAATGAAGTGCTGGATGCGCGCAACTACTTCGATGATCCGACACTCCCAACTCCGGCATTCAAGCAGAACCAGTTCGGCGGAACCTTCGGTGGAGCGATCGTGAAGAACCGCACTTTCTTCTTCGTCGACTACGAGGGATTGCGCTTGCGCCAGGCACAGACTCAGTCAGTGCTGCTGCCCAGCCCAGCGGAAATTGGCGGAGATTTCACGGAACTGCTAAGCGGCTCTCCGGCGCTCGATCCGAACGGCAATCCAGCCCTCGATTGCAACGGACGTCCCACCTTTGGGGGTGAGATTTTCGATACGCGGCTAACCCAGGCCAGCGGAACTTCCGCGACGGGCACTTGCGGCGTTCCCTTCGGCTACGACATCAGCGGAAATCCCATCAATGTAATTCCAACCAACCCCACGGTGGCCAACGGCGGTTCTCTTGATCCCCTGGCGCTAAGGCTGGCGGCACTTTATCCGGGGCAGAACATCGCTAACAATCCCGCCATCAACTATCTCGCGAATCCCGTACGTTCCGAGAACCGCAACAACTTCGACATACGCGTTGACCAGAAGTACACCGACAACGACTACGGATTCTTTCGCTTCAGCTACGAGGATCAACCGAGTACGATCCCGGGTACCTTCCCCGGTTTCGCCGATGGCGGAGGCTTTTTCAGCGGTATTGAAGACAACTCTTATCGCAGCTTCGCGACCAGTTGGACGCACCTTTTCAAGCCAACTCTGATCAACGAATTCCGGCTGGGATACAATCGGATCAATTCCCACCGCTTCAATTTCTTCTCCAACGAAAATGTTTCACAGGAAGTCGGTTTCCCCGGTGTGCCGTTCGGACCGGACATCGGTGGCCTCCCCCAATTAACCTTCGCCGATGGCAGCGCTCCTACTCTTGGCAGCCCGACATTTCTTCCGTCGCGCGAGCTTCAGAACACCTACGTGTTGAACGAGAACATCACCCTCGTGAGGGGACGCCATACGTTGAAGTTCGGCACCGAACTTCGGCGCGAAGAATTCACCATCTTTCAGCCGGCGGCGCCGCGCGGCACACTCGATTTCGGCACAACTCTTACCGACAACCCGGCAGCGCCGGGAACCGGAGGATCGGGATTCGCCTCTTTCCTCGCGGGACTGACCGACGGCGGCAGTATCAACAATCTTCACAATGTCGACTACTTCCGGCCGATCTACGCGTTCTTCGGGCAAGATGATTTCAAGCTAACACCACGCCTAACGCTGAATCTTGGTGTCCGGTATGAATTGTTCACCACGGTCAAAGAGCGGTTCAATGATCAAGGCACCTTTGATCTGAATGATCCCGCACATCCGACAGTGATCGTGCCCAGAGGACAAACCGCGCAACTCACTCCAACACTGGCCTCGCAAATCGCATTGAGCGCGACGGCCAGTCGTGGCCTGATCTCTCCCGACACAAACAATTTCGCGCCGCGGATTGGATTTGCTTATCAAGTGCAAGACAAGACAGTGTTGCGCGCCGGATACGGAATTTTCTACGGAGGCCAAGAGAACGGCCCGTATTCGAACCCCAGCCCGGGATTCAATCCCCCATTCTTTGTGACGCAGTCATTCAACGCGCCCTGTTCGGCTTCGTCGGCAAACCCAGCGCTGCCGAATCTCGATTGCTCGATCCCCGGCATCCGCTTTTTGCAAAATGGATTCCCAGCCAATTCCTTGTCCGACCCCAACACGCCGTTCCTCTACTCGCTCGATCCGAAACTAGTGACGCCATATGTGCAGCAGTGGCATCTCTCCATTCAACGTGAACTGCCCGCCGATAGCGTGCTAGATATCACTTACGCGGGATCAAAGGGAGATAAGCTCTTCATATTCCTCAACGGCAACCAGTCCGCTCCCAGCGCCGATCCAACCGCTCCGCTGGCGCCGCGCCGTCCTGTGCCTCTCATCGACGCCGGAATCGACTGGTTCCGAGCTTCTGGCGCATCGAGCTACAACTCGATGCAGGTCCATTACGAGAAGCGTTTCACCCACGGATTGCAATTTCAAGCGTCTTACACCTGGGCCCACTCTATCGATAACGCTTCAAACGCGAACCTGGGGCCGACCCAGAACAACAGCGACTTCCGCTATTTCCGACAACCGCAGCTGGAGTACGGCAATTCGGATTTCGGTATCCGCAATCGTTTTGTCGCCAGCTACATTTACGATCTTCCCATTGGCCACGGAAGAAAATTCCTGGGAAGCGCTACCGGAATCACCGAGCAAGTTCTGGGCGGATGGCAGATCGCGGGAATCACCAGCGTGTCGAGCGGCAACTGGTTTACGGTACTCGATTCGAATGGAAACTTTGCCAACTCCGACGGTGGCGTCGGTGGTGTCTCGCAGCGGCCCGACTTTGGTTTAGCGCCGGGATGCGTACCCGCCAGCGGCAAACTCGTATTCTTCAATACTTGCCAGTATCGGGACCCAGCGCTGGGATCGTTCGGGGACGTAGGTCGTAACACCCTGCAAGGGCCCGGATACCAGACGTGGGACTTCACCGCGGGCAAGCATTTCCCGATCCGCGAACGCTACACCCTGGAGTTCCGCGCTGACTTGTTCAACATCTTCAACCACACCAACTTCCTGCTGGCGAATTCCGGGCCGCAGAATTCGAACAACAGCACAGTTCTGGGAGCGCAGCAGTTCGGTTTCCTGACAGCTGCCCGCGACCCGCGGCTGGTGCAGTTGTCGCTGAAGTTGAGCTTCTAGGCGCGGCAAAGATTCTTAGACCCGATCGAGCGTAACTCTTACGCTCAGACGCCCTTCTGTGCGTCATAATAGCGCCCAGGCATATTCTTGCGGCTGGAGCACATCTCAGATGAACGTGAACTTCGCAAAGCTTGTTCTGGTGCTGTCGATTCTGCTTACTCCGCTATGGGCGCAGCCGCAAAAGGCCACCAATGTCGCCAAGGCTGAGAAATCAGTCTTCGGAAAATTGGACGACGGAACCACGGTCGACGTGTTTACTCTCACGAATGCGAAGGGAAGCGTTTCGAAAATTATTGCTTATGGTGCGACGCTCACCGAGTTATGGGTGCCCGATCGCCACGGAAAGAATGCAGACGTGGTGTTGGGCTTCGATGACTTAAGTGGATACGTGAAGAATCCCGCCTGGTTTGGCGCCACGGTCGGCCGCGTGACCAATCGCATCGCCAAGGGAAAATTTAGTTTGGGGGGGAAGCAGTACTCACTTGAGATTAACAATCCGCCCAACAGTCTGCACAGTGGGCCGAAGGATCTGAGTCACGTAGTGTGGAAGGGTGAAGTGATCCCTCACGCCGCCGCCGTAATGTTCAGCTACTCGAGTCCGGACGGCGATGAAGGATTTCCCGGGAATCTCGAGGTCAGCGTTACCTACACCCTTACCGATAACGACGAACTGAAGCTCAACTACTCAGCAAAAACAGACCAACCCACTCCGGTGAATCTGACCAATCACAGTTACTTCACTCTCGGCGGAGGCAAAGACGTGCTGGCCGACGTGTTGTACTTGAACGCAGACCGGTATACGCCGGTCGACTCCACATTCATCCCCACGGGAGAGATTCTTCCGGTCAAAGGCACGCCCCTCGACTTCACGCATCCAACTGCGATCGGCGCCCGCATCGCCGAGATCAAGGGCGACCCGGGTGGGTATGATCACAATTTCGTGTTGAATGGAGAGCCGGGCAAACTCAAATTAGCGGCGCGCGTTACCGACCCCGGTTCAGGACGCAAGCTGGAAATGTGGACGACGGAGCCGGGAGTTCAGTTTTACTCGGCGAATTTTCTAAATGGCAGCATTGTTGGCAAGGGCGGCGTGAAGTACGGACAACATGCGGCCTTTTGTCTGGAAGCCCAGCACTTTCCCGACTCGGTGAATCAGCCAAAGTTTCCCTCGATCATTCTCGATCCCGGCTCGGTTTACCGGCAAGAGACGATCTACAAATTCTCTGTCGAATAAAGGCGAAATCGAACCAGGTACAGCACGAGAATTCTGGTAACCGGCGGTGCGGGTTTTATCGGAAGCATCGTCACCGCGCAACTGCTCGAGGCAGGACACGAAGCCGTGATCGTGTACGACGACCTCAGCAAAGGCAGCCGCAACGCAGTTAAACGCAGACCGGGGGATCCTGCAATTCTGATCGCCAGCTCAGAAAAAATTCGCCGCGAGCTTGGCTGGACACCTGAGTTCCCCCACCTTGAAACCATAGTGCGCAGCGCCTGGAAATGGTATCAGCGCCATCCCGTGGGATGCGGCAACTAATCACGTCACTGCGGAACCGTTATCGGCTTGACGCTCGCGATTTTCGCGCCCCGAAACTTTCCCTCGCCATCGAAGCTAAACGCAAGTTCGAGTCTGCCCACGCGTGCGCAGGCATGGCAGCCGTTGACGAGCACATATGGAACCAAAAAACTCTGACCTCCATCGGGCAGGGTCTCCGCGGTAATGAACTTCGTCCCCGCCCGATCACCGGGGAAAACGGAGATGTCGGGAGATTTCTTGAGTAAAGCGGCGTAGTCCGCATTCTGGAGTAAGTCTTTCCTGGGAATCACCGAATAGTCGTCCACGTCGATTAAGTCGGGATTTCCATTCACCAGCAGAGCGTGTTGGTTCTCATTGGCGGCGAAAGGGAAGTACGCGAAGGCGATATCAACACGGCTCGCCTCCTTGAAATCGCGCATGAATCCGTCATTGTGAATTGCACGCATGAAAGCGACGGCTTGTGGAGAAGCTCCCGCAGCCTGCATTTGCTGCACGAAGCAATTGCCAAATTCCCGCCCTGGCCCTTTTGCGCATGTCTCTCGCGCCGCTTGCATGGTGCTCATGCCAGGTTGAAAGATAGCGCGAGCGTCAAATGGGCCGGCACTTTGATCCTGCGCGCGGGCAACGGTTGCCAAGCAGAAGGCAAGAAGAAAAGACATGAGTTTGTTCATGGACGTCGCTTTCGCCGAGCGCTAGTCCAGAGAATTATCTACAAAAGGATGACCCTCGCAACCTCCGAAGTACCTCCGGCGGCTGTCGAGGGTCACTTTGTGAGAATCGAAGTTAGAGGAGAACGGCTCGGACTTAGGATTAAGCTGCCATTCCCATGAACGATGACTCAGTTGCCATCATGCAAGGTTGTAGACGAGGAAACTGCTAAGCAGATGGTGAGATTCAGCCACCCGGAGATGCGGTAGCCTATCCCGCCTTTCGACGACTTTCGACACGCCCGGTTAAACCGATCCGTGTCACAGCACGGTCGATGACACGCACCAGCTCTGACGCGTAATCCTGCGCGCGTCCTTCCTGCAAGCGCCGTTTGGCTTTCTCAGGAGAAAACCAGCTGGGGTCGCGATTGGCTTCCGGCGCCGGATCGAGGCGTGAGACCTCGCAGAGGTGAGCGCTGGTTGTAATTTCGATCGGCGTACCGCGGAGCTCAGAAGCTTTCCGGCGGACATAGCGAGCGAACGAGGCTTCCTCGATGCGTCCATGAACCCCGGCTTCTTCGAAGGCCTCCAAAGCGGCTGCCTGTGCGTTGCTCAATCCCGCCTCGGCGCTTCCCTTGGGAAAAATCCAACGCCCGCCACGCGTTTGCACCAGCAGGAACTCAATGCGCCCTCGCCGAACGCGGAAGCAAACCGCAGCAACTTGCTCGCACCCGCGCATCTTGCGGAGATGAGATAAGCGAAATACTTTGGCTTCAGTTTCGTACTGGCGGCTCGGGGACCATCCTGCGGGCAAACGAGACTCTCCAACGCTCATAACAATAGAGTGCGGGATTCATGCCGATTCTGCCTAGAGCAAAACTTGGTTCCGGGCGCACTTTGCTTTGACTCTCGCACCGAATCTTCCTGCATACTTGCTTATCGCAACGTCAAAACAGCACTATGCAGATTGGCCCTCACTGGCCCAGGGATGGCACGCTTGGAAAATTTCTACTGTCTTCGCTGTAATCGCGAAATCGAGCCGGGAGATAAATCGGTTGCCGTTTACATGTTTGCTCAGACGGTAGGTGTCCGCCCACGCCAGAAGTCTGCGTCGCAAAGAATCTGTTTCTGCCCGCAATGCTCGGTTTCGCTCGCCATGGGTCCGGCTCCTGAAGGAGCCTTGAACCTCGCAGCGTGGAAAATGATTCGCGATCTGGTTGGTGCAGACCCGGCGTTGAATCAAGCTGCATGGGAAGCGATGCGCGGTATCGCCGGACGCCTCCTGCCTTCCCGAGAAGATGTTGGTCCCCGAGCGGTCGGCGGCGGAGCTTACTTCGAGTTCTAATTACCCACCAAAATGAAAGAGGGATCGATTTCTCGATCCCTCCGGAAACACCCGGTCCTTTCGAGCTAGAACAGCAGCTTCAATCCCAACTGGATGGCGCGGCTGCCTCCCGACCCAATCACTGGGTTGGCGGCGGCTACGTCGGGCGTCGCGCAACTGCAACCGAAGCCCGGCACCGAAGGATCGTTCTGCCCGTATCCGTTCTGCCCACCGTACGGGTTGGCAAAGTTCGGATGGTTGAGGATGTTGAAGAACTCAGCGCGGAACTGAGCGCTGACCCGCTCGCCGAAATGCCACTTCTTCGCCACTGAAAAATCCCAGTTGCGGAAGCCAGCATCAGGGAAGATGTTCCGACCAGAAGTGCCGAAGGTTCCGAATGCCGGCGGTATGAGCACGGAGTTGCCTTTTGCGTAACAACCGAACGCCTGCAAGGCTGATGTAGCACCGATCGCTGCCGCGTTTGTGAGACACGACTGCGGAATATTTGGATCGGTGAAGTTATAGTGAGGAATCGGAGTCGGGCCAGCCTTGAAATCATTGGTGTTGCCGTAGAAATTCCAACGGTCCGGTCCAAACTCTGGCGGACTGGTGGCTAGGCTGCCCGTGCCAGCTACATTGGTTCCCAAATCGATCGTGCCCCAAGGCTGAGGACTATCTATCGTCACGATCGAGTTAACTTCCCACCCTTCCAACATCTGGGCGTAGCCCTTCTTGCTCGGGAAAGCGTAGGTGATCGACGCCGTCAGTCGCTGGCGGATGTCGAAATCGCTATTCGCATATTCGCGGTTCACGTTAAACGAATCCTGCGGCAAGCCGGAACCGTATCCGAAATCCCAATTCGCACCCACGTTGTCCTGAGCATGCCCCCAGGTATAACCGAGCACCATGCCGAGGCCGTGATAGTTCCGTGCGGTCACAGTGGCTTGCAATGCGTTGTAATTCGATTGGTAAAGGTTCCCCATCTGGAAGATATTCTGCAGGAAGGGAAACTTGGTGGCGAACGGCCGTACGCCGGCGCCGTTCGGATCCGGGGGCGGCTGGTTGATGTCGCGAACGTTGATCAGATTTGAGCCATGATTTCCAACGTAAGCGACTTCCAGAGAGAGATTGGGCGTGAACGCGTGTTCAAGATTCATCGTCCAGCTGGTGACATAAGGAGTCGTGATGTTGCGGGCGACTGAGAAAATGGAGCATGGCGACGCCGTCACCGGATCGCAGCTGATGGGAGTGGTGGGAAAGACTGGCCCGTTGTTCCAGTTCGAGTTTGAAATCGACGGGGAGGTATTTCCAGCTGTAATGTTTCCTGCGCCCGCGTTCACTCCGATCGCTCCCGTGGGAACGTTGTTCAGTCCGAAAGAGTTATTGAAGGCGAGATAGGTTTGCGAGTTGACGGTCTCCCAGTAAACGCCAGCACCACCCCTTATGACCGTGTTTCCTTTGCCAGTGACGTCCCAGGCGAAGCCCGCTCGAGGAGCGAAGTTCGTATGATTTCCTTGGTAGGGAGAACTGACCCCTACCCCGACTTGGACCAGCCCGATGTTGGGATCAAAATTGCCCAGCAGGTTATGCGCCTCTTTGATGACCGTGTTCAGTTCGTACCGCATGCCAAAGTTCAAGGTGAGAGTCTTGCTGGCGCGCCAATCGTCCTGAACGAACGCGGCGTATCCCCAACTGCTATAGCTTCGGTTTGGGTTCCCTGTGAGAATTGAGGCATTGGTCGGATCGCCGGCAAAGAAATCCTCCAGAGCTGAGGACATTACGGTACCGCTTGTATTCGTGAACGCGGCGCCACCGCCAAAGTTCACCGCGCCTCGGGCGTTGCCGTACGCCGCTCCGTTGACGCCGTTACGATGAACTTCTCCGCCGAACTTGATGGCATGTTTGCCGGCAGTGTAAGACACGTGATCGATAAATTGAATGATAGTGTCAGGACCTTGCAGCTTCGGCCATTTGAATCCGCCCAACGTCTGGAACTCGCCGAAGAAGCCGATGCGTGGCAAACCACCGGTCAGAGGGCTGAAGGGTACACCAGTATTCAAGCCATAATCGGATGCCGGAGTGTTGTGGTCTTTCGCGTACGTCGGTTGATACAACCGGTTGTAGCCTGCGCGAACTTCATTCACCCACCGCGAACTTGGAATCCACGTCCAGCTTCCGCCCACCACCTGAGCTCGAGTGTGAATCAGAGAAAGCCATATGGGTTGCAATTCCGGAAAGTCTTCTACAGTCCCGGAGTTATTTCCAAAGAAATAGAGACCGCTGATCGTATTGCGATCGTTGAAGTGATAGTCAACCTTTCCGATGGCGTTGCGTGAAGTTACGTCGTTCGGGAATCCGTTCACGATCGCAGTCGGGCCGTTCGGATTCGTACCGTTGTTCGTCGGGAAGCCCAAGCCATTGCAAGTCACCGGGGGCCCCAGCGTGCAACCAGCGATTTGAAGACTGACGGGACTGATCGGGATCCCTCCCGCCTGCAGATCGGCAATCGCGTTGGGAATACTGTTTACACAATCCCCCGTTGCTCCGAAGATACAGTTTCCTTGGTCGGCTAGCGGTACCGTCGCTGGGCTCGACACACCTCCGAACGAGTTGCCCACCGTGTACGTCTGTTGCTCGTACGAGCCGAAGTAAAACAGCTTGTCTTTCTTGATCGCCCCACCGAACGACCCTCCCCATTGTTCGAGAGTTCGCGGATTCTTCGGATTAGGATCGGTGTTGAAGTAGTTGCGCGCATCGAGCGCGCCATCGCGTCCAAAAGCAAAAGCCGTGCCGTGAATTGCGTTGGTCCCCGACTTGATTCCAACGTTCACGACCGCGCCGGGCTTCCAGCCATACTCAGCCGGCGGGTTTTCCTGAACGTTGAATTCCTGGATGGCGTCGATCGGCAGAATCGTCGCGGAATCGCCTGCGATGCCCGCGCCGTTGATGATCCCTTGCCCAGAGTAAGGTTCGCTGTTGAACAGGCCGTCAATCACATAGCCGTTGTCTTCAGCGCGCAAGCCGTTGGTAGAAGTCGTCGAGAATCCGCCACCGGGATAGCGCACCACGCCGGGGCGCAGCTGCAGAAGATTCTCGTAGTTGCGGCCGTTCAACGGCAAATCGTTAATCTGGGCGTTGCTAAGTGTCCCACCTAATGTCGCCGAGGTCGTGTCGAGCAAAGGGACTTCGTCGGTGACCTGCACCGTTTCGCTGACGTTGCCGGGAGGAAGCGACAGATCAATCAGCGCGTCCTTCGCCACTTCTAGTTCGATGTTTGGCCGTTCCACACTCTTAAAACCCTTAGCCTCGGCTCGCACCTTGTAGGTTCCGGGCAGCAGGTTGGGAGCGACGTATTCGCCCGCTCCATCCGTAGTAATGGTGCGCGTTGTACCCCTCGCAACATCAGTGATGGTCACGGTGGCGCCGGCGACTGAGGCGCCGCTTTGGTCCGTGACGGTGCCCAAGATGCGTCCCGTGTAGGACTGTGCCAGAGATGTCACACAAGCGAGAGCTACGAAAACGATTGTCCATGACAACCGAGCGGCTTTGTTCTGCATTCCAGCCCTCCAACGGCGGTGTAGACGTGCGATTATCGGCAGATTGTGCGGCGACCAAGCTACCCTCAACCGGCGCAATTGTCAAGCACTGGTCTGACAGCTCTACAACCATACTTGAGGAGGCTCTGTCGCCCCCTCATTTTGCTTCACTTCCGCCCCAGACGTGAGTACTTCTGCTGGTTCGTTAGTTCGACTGGGTGTTCAGAATTGGAATGTTTTTCACTTCGGTTGGCTAGGGAAGCGTTTGCAGGAAGGCGAAGATATCGGCCAATTCAGTGTCCGACATCACTTTTCGCGTGTAAGGAGGCATTTGACCGCGGGGCTCGCGCACATAGCTAACCAGCGCTGAGAAGGGAATCGGGTCCGGTCCAACGCGCGGTCCGCTCAAGATTGAGCCCTGTCCTGCGCGGCCGTGACATTCGTAGCAGCCGTCGCGAGTGTACAGTTCTCTTCCCTTGACCGCATTCCCGGACGGATTCTTGGTTTGCGGACTCTGGGCTCCGACCGTCATGGCGGAGAGAATCAGACGCCGGCAAAATGACTTTGCTTAATAGACTCAAGGAGCCCTCCTTACCGCGGTTGCGTCACAACGTCGACCAGTGCCGGTTCGCCGCGCTCAACGACTTCGATCGCGCGTCGAATCGCGGGACCCAGCTCCTTCGGGTCTGAGATCGGTCCCTCTCCATGCACGCCCATGCTTTGCGCCAGCTTGGCGAAGTCGATGTACGGCTCGCCGATGGTCGTTCCAATACCCGCGCGGTCAATGCCGCGATTGTGCCGGTTGCCCATGCGCTGAATGTGCATGACTTCCTGATGATAGGCGCGGTTATTGTGCATGACGTTTAGCACCGGAATACGATGATGCGCCGCCGTCCACAGCACTCCTGGCGCATACATCAAGTCGCCGTCACATTGAATATTAACGGACAACCTTCCGTGAGCTCGATTGGCGAGAGCTGCACCCACCGATGAAGGCGCACCATAGCCAACGCCGTAGCCCCCGGCTCCACCGATAAACTGGTAATGCTTTTCGAAATTCCACAAGCGCAGCGGCCAGTTACTCATTCCCGGCGCGACATCGGAAACCAGTGACCAGTCTTTGTCTTTGATCTGCGCCCACAATTCCGCCGAGAGCCGAGCGGTGGTGATGGGGCTTGCGTCCCAGGCGTAAGCCGCTTCGGTCACTGCCAGGTCCATCATGTCCTGATGATCCGCAGCCAGCGTCTTTCCACGTTCCTGCAGAGTTCGTCTGCGATCGTCGGTGAGCAAACTCTTGACGGCTTCGATCAGTGAGGGCAGCGTAGCCTCGCCGTCGGCGGCGATAGCAAGATCGACTTCGGGATAGCGTTGCAGATCCTGATAATTCCCTTTGGAGTAAAGGTCTCCCGCCGTGATGCTGATCAGTTTGGTGCTTCTCGCCGATGATGGGATGTGAACTGCGCACCAGTTGATCGCGATACGCGTGCACCGTTCCCCAGAAATCCGTGAGCTCGAGACCGAGAATCACGTCTGCTGTAGTGACTAACTCGCGGCCTCGTTGTGAATGATTCAGCGGATGGCGGCTGGGAAAGTTCATTCGTCCCGCTTGATCGACGACAGGCGCCTGCAACGTTTCAGCGAGTTCAATCAAACGTGTAACGCCTTCCGGTGTGCGAGCCAGACGATCAGCGATGATCACCGGGTTCTCCGCCGCCACCAGCATGCGCGCCGCTTCGCGAATCGCGCCCGAATCTCCCTGCGGAGGAGTTGCCACGACCAACTTGGGAACGCGTAGCTTCTCGCTGCCTTCTACCGGTCGTTCCTGCAATTCGCTGTCGACCACCAGCAGCACCGGCATCATCGGAGGAGTCATCGCGATCTTGTAAGCGCGCACCGCTGACTCGGCGAAATGCGTGAGCGAAATCGGCAGGTCGTCCCACTTGGTGTAATCGCGCACCATGGCGGCCGCGTCCATCACGCTGTGATCCCACTCGACGCCCGGCCGCCGCATGGTTGCATCGATCGTATTTCCCAGAATGATGTAAACCGGGACGCGGTCGCAATAGGCATTGAAGATCGCCATCGCCGCATGTTGCAGCCCGACTGTGCTGTGAGCAAATACTCCCAGAGGTTTGCCGGCAATCTTGGCGTAGCCATGCGCCATGCCCACCGCGGATTCTTCATGACAGCAAGTGATGAACTCGGGAGCTTTGTTGCCGCCGTAATTGATCACCGATTCATGCAGGCCGCGAAAGCTCGATCCCGGATTCGCGCAGATGTATTCGATCCCCAGGGACTTGATTACATCCACCATGAAGTCCGCGCCTGGGTGTTCCGTCGTGAGCACTTCAGCGGCAGGCGTCCCCGTTTCAGCTGCCTTCGACATCAAGGGAGCAGTCTGAGGCGTTGCCGCTGCGGGTTGCGACGCGGCCACTGCGCCTGTTGTCGCGACCAGAGTGGCCATGCTGCCAGCGGCCGCGGTTTTCAGGAAGTTTCGACGGTCTAGAGAAGTTTGTTTCGATCTTGCCATCTGGACGTTATCCGAGGATGTGAACGAACGTTGATGCGTTTTCCTGCAGGACGGGTAGAAACCGGGCAATCATTTCTTCCGTTGATACGCGGGAGGCGTGAACGCCGATGTTCATTGCCGCCACTACCCTGTTCATCCGGTTGCGCACGGGAACGGCAATCGAGCGCAGCCCCAACTCCAACTCTTCGTCGGCGAGCGCGAACCCTCTGGCTCTGGCTCGCTCGATAATCTGCAACAATTGCTCTTGGCTGGTGGTGGTCTTTGGAGTCAGAGGTTTGAATTCGACCCGTTCAAAATAGGCAGCGAGTTCTGTCGCAGGCAAAGCCGCAAGCAAAACCCTTCCCATGGAAGTGCAATATGCAGGAAGCCGGCTGCCCACCGACAAGCCCACCGACATGACACGCTTTGCTGCCGATCGTGCCAGGTAAACAATCTCGTCCCCCTCGAGCACGCTCAAGGAACTCGACTCGTGCAGAACTTCGGTGACGCGCTCCAGGATCGGTTGTGCAAGTGTCGGGAGCGATGTGGACGAGAGATACGAAAAGCCGAGCTTAAGGACTCTCGTCTTCAACCGGTAGACGCGGCCTACTGATTCCGCGTACCCAAGCGACTCGAGTGTCATCAACAGCCGTCTCGCCGCCGCTCGCGAAAAACCAGTCTGGCGCGCCACGTCGGCTACAGATTGACCATCCGTACGGCCTTCGAAGGCCTCGATTACCTTCAGGCCCCGAGCCAGAGACAGAACAAAATTCGGATTTCCCTCAATGGAATGGACCTCACCCAATGATTCGTCCGCCAGTTGGTCGGTGTCAGAGTCCGTGGGTTCGTGGGGCAGGTTCATCGACTCACCAGAGCAGTCTGCAAAACGCGGCGATATTCGCACGTTTGTGCAGAATATGCAAATCACCTTGACAAGCTCAGCGATCCGACGATATGTTTTTGGCGCACAAAGAAGCGATTATCGCACATCGGAGACGTTCCCCACTTTTCCTCGGTGTTGATTCCTATGAGATATGGAATTCGAGGCTTAATCGCACTTCTACTTGCGTCATCGGTCGTGGTATGCAGTCAGACCAGTGCCGATCATTCTCTGACGGAAACTCAGAAGACCGGCCGCCGCCTCTTTCAGCAGCGCTGCGCGGTTTGTCACACTCCGCCCATGGTGATCAGCAAGCAATACGGGCCGACACTGAACACTGACACTATTCTTGGCAGGGAAGACTCCATTCGATCGACGATCGCGGAAGGTGAAATCGGACTGATGCCAGGCTTCAAATACACCCTGGAGCCCTCAGAAATTAACGCCATCATTAAGTACCTCAAGACTGTGGAAAAGCCTGCTAAAGCAGCTCCGAATTGGATTTCGGAACACTGAGCCGCGCGAACAGAACGATCATGTCCAGGAAATTCATAGCCGCATTGTTGTTGAGCATCGCGATCATCTTTGCTGATCCCTCCGTTACCCGAGCCGCGGCTGATCACGCTCTGCTCACGGGAAACGTCAAGTCTGAATCGGGTGCTGCGTTGGCGGGAGTTACGGTCTCCGCAAAAGCCGAAGGATCGACCATCACCACCAGCGTTTTCACCGACGCGCGAGGCCAATACTTTTTTCCCCAAGGGATGGCGAAATCCAATTACGCCGTTTGGGCTCAGACCGAAGGTTATGAAACAGCCAAAGCGCAGGTAACGCTAGGCGTCGGTGTCGTCCACCAGGATCTTGTCCTCAAAACTTTGGCCGACTTCACCAAGCAGATGACGGGCGAGGAGTATCTCGCAGCTTTGCCAGAAGACACGCCCGCGCATCGTCGAATGAAAGACATCTTCTTCAACAACTGCACCGGATGTCATGAGGCGAGCTATATCCTGCAGAATCGCTTCGACGCGAATGGCTGGGAATCCGCCATCAATCTGATGAGCAAGATGGTGAATGGCGGCGGCAACTATGGCGGACCTGACCAGCCTCCTTTCCCGGTAATCAATTACTACAAAAAAGATCTGGCGGCATATCTCGCGGAAATGCGCGGACAAGGGCCCTCCCCGATGCACGCAACTCCGCGCCCCGGACCCACGGGTGACGCGGCAATGGCGGTTGTCACCGAATATGACTTGCCCATCGCCGATAAGGATTTCTTCACCCACAATGACGGGTACGCGACCAACGATGGCAGTGATTGGTCGCTCGGCACGCCATCTCGCCTCAACGGTGTTGGAGGCACGCACGACACCCAAATGGATCGCAACGGCAACATCTGGTTGACCTATGCGCAGCCCAGCGCGGTTCGCTCATTGGGAATGGTCGACACAAAAACCGGGAAGGTCACCGACATCAAGGTGCCCGGCTTTCACGGTATGGCGGCTTTTACTCACGGGCTCGCTATCGACCACAACGGAATTCTGTGGTTTACCGCTGCCGGTGCAGGCGTCGCCGATGCCGGCGTAGGCAGTCTCGCCAGCATTGATCCCAACACCATGAAGTTCGAAGTCTATCCGCCGCCAAAAGGAATGAGCGGCGTGACTCTGAGCGTTGACGAAGATGCTAAAGGATTCATCTGGGCCAGTACCGCCGCCGGCGCTGTTCGCTTCGATCCCAAGACGCACAAGTACACGGAATTCCGCTCGGTGACGCCCATCAACGCAGAAGGCACCGGCGAATCGTACGGAGTTACTGGTGATCGCGAAGGCAACGGTTGGTGGACGCAGATGTTCATCGACCGCGTGGGCAAGGGCGACATGCAATCGGGGAAATCTTTTGAAGTGAAGATTCCTCCGCGCACCGCCTTGGCCGAGAAAGAACTCACCGACGACGATCGCAAGCTGCTCGACCTATCCGGCGTCTTCATGTCCGATTTTTCGGGATGGTGGTCGCAAGGTCCGCGTCGCATGGGCGCCGACAAGCAAAGCGATGTGATCTGGGTCGGCGATTATTGGGGAAACAATCTTGCGAAGGTTGATATCCACACTTTGAAGCCGACGCTGTATCCATTTCCGGAGCGCTACGCCGCGCCGTACGATGCGGTCGTCGACAGCCATCACAACGTCTGGGTAAATCTGTTCAATGGCGACGCGGTGGTGAAATTTGATCCAAGCACCGAGCAGTGGACGGAATATCCTCTGCCCAGCCGCGGCACGGAACTACGTCACATGGCAATCGCTGAACGCGATGGCTCCGTGGAAGCGGTGATCAGCGAGTTCCGCATTGGCAAAGTGGCCGTGATGCGATTTCGCACAAAGTCAGAGTTGCAGGCATTGCGCCGCGAAGCCCAGCAAATGGAAATTCGCGCACAGAAATAATTTAAATCAAAGCTACAAAGATACGTACATGCATGTATGTTTCCGGTAGATCGAAAGCCGATCAGAAGAGCAAGAACGCATCCCTGGGAGATTGGTCCGCATGCCACAGAAGACCGCACAGAATCCCGTTCGCTTCCCCCATGGTTTGAGCAACCGCCGCGAACTGATGAAGTCAGCGGTGTGGTTGGCTGGTGGCTGCCTCGTGGCGAACGCGTGGAAGCCGTTATCGGTCGCCGCCGCGGCTCCTGATGCCGATGTTCTGGCTGAGAATATTCAATACGCTTCTGGCGATTTCAAGATCGACGCGTACCTCGCTCGGCCCAAAGCCGACGGTAAATATCCTGGCGTTCTTGTCATTCACGATGACAAGGGATTAAACGACCAGATTCGTGGCGTCGCGCGACGTTTCGCTGCCGCCGGCTTCACCGCATTGGCGCCCGATTTGCTCTCTCGCTCCACAGGACTATCGGCGAAGAAAACTTCCGACGAAGTTGCCGACGCGATTCGACACCTTTCGGTCGACGCCACTTTGCAAGATCTCAAGTCCGGATTCTCGTTCCTCGAGAGGAATGCTGCGACAAATTCCGGCAAAACTTCAACCGCCGGTTTCGGCTGGGGAGGCTGGAGAAGTCTTTCCCTGGCTGCCAACGTCGACGGCCTGTATCGCGCGGTCTATTTCTACGGTGCGACTCCGAGCGAGGGCCTTAGTGACTTGGAATCTCCAGTGCTCGCGCACTACGCGGAATTCGACTTTCGCAATACCGGCAACGCGCTCTGGACGCAGAAGCAGCTCAAGGATCTGGGCAAGCAGTTTACTTACTACGTTTATCCCAAGGTGGACTACGGTTTCATTGACGAAACCAGCGCCAACTACGATGCTGCACAGGCAAAGCTGGCATGGTCGCGAACTCTGGATTTCTTAAAAGACTGAGATTCGCACCGCATTTCCGTAGAATGACTCGCATTGTTTACGAAACTCGCCCGGCGTAAAGAACGTCGCTTAGACGTGGGAGCACGGAATGTCGAAGCTTCGCTTGTCTCTCGCGTGCTGGAATTACGATCGCACGCGCGCTCTGATGGAAGATCGACTTCCCGTTGACGGCATCGATCTCACCTATTTGAACCTTCCGGTCGAAGAGACATTCTTCCGAATGGCGCGGCATCACGAATTCGATGCTGCAGAGATGTCGCTCTCGTCGTACGTGCTCTCGCTCAACTCCGAGAATCCTCCATTCATAGCGATTCCGGCATTTCCTTCGCGATTCTTCCGCCATTCCTGCATTTACATCAATCGGAACAGCGACATTCGCGAGCCCAAAGATCTGATCGGTAAGCGCGTGGGAACTCCTGAGTATCAGATGACCGCTGGTGTCTGGATTCGCGGCATCCTCGCCGACGAATACGGCGTCTCCGTAACGAGCACGAAATACTTCAACGGTGGAGAAGAAGAGCCGGGACGCCACGAAAAATTAAAGTTATCGTTGCCGCCCGAGTTTCATCTCGATTCGATTCCCGAGACCAAGACGCTTTCCGGCATGCTTGATGCCGGAGAAATCGACGCGCTCTACACCGCGCGAATGCCATCCACGTTTATTCGCGGCTCGGGATCGGTCAAACGACTTTTCGAAGACTATCCGGCCATCGAGCGGGAGTACTTCGAGCGCACGAAGATCTTCCCCATCATGCACACGGTCGCGATCCGCCGCGAGGTCTACGAAAAACATCCCTGGGTTGCACAGTCTTTATACAAAGCCTTCGTGCTCGCGCAGCGTGAGGTCTATCAGGATCTCTACCAGACCGCGGCTCTGAAGTTCATGCTGCCGTGGCTCATTCGCCACGTCGAAGATACCCGCGCCGTCATGGGAAATGACTTCTGGCCCTACGGATTTCACCCCAATGTGAATACGCTCAACACGTTTCTGCGCTATCACCGCGAGCAAGGGCTCTCGAAGCGCCAATTGAAACCGGAAGAACTGTTCGCTCCTGAGTCTCTGGAGTCCTTCAAAATCTAGTTTCAGGACAGCTTGATGACAGCAGAGGCGGGCCGTTCGAAATGGTGGTCGCTGGGGCGCGGTGATGTAGACGCGACTATTGCGCAAGTGGGCTTCAACCTCGCGCAAATGATCATCCCGGTTTTTCTGCTTGCGCCGCTCGGCATTCCTATTGCTTTTAGCGTTGGTCATCTTCTTCCCGGTTACGCGCTGGGATTCCTGATTGGCTCGCTTGGGCTCACCGGACTCGCCGTGCGGTTGCGCCGGAGCGAAGGTCGCAGTGATGTCACGGCTCATGTCTACGGAAACAACGTGCCCGCCATCATCGCCTTCACCCTTGCGGCGATCGTTCCCGTCTATTTGCAGACGCATGATCCGATCCAGGCGTGGGAGATCGGCGCCGCTTGCGTCGCCTGGACCGGCATCATCAAGCTCATCGCCGCTCCGTTCGCAGGCGTGTTGCGCCGCGCGATTCCAGTGCCCGCGTCGATGACCGTCTTCGGCGCAGCGATGTACAGCTACCTCGCGCTGGTGTTGTTGCAGCGCGTCTTCGATCAACCCCTGGTCGGCATCATCGCCCTTACTCTCGTCGCGGTGGGTGTTCTCGCTAACGTGCCATTCACCTCGTGGAGGATTCCTCCGTTCCTCGTAGCCTGGCTCGTGCCTCTCGCGGTTGGACTGGCTGTTGGATACGTTCATCCCGTGTGGCAAGGGCTCTCCGTGGCCCCGCCTTTCGTAGCGTCGCTCGGACCACTGCAAGCTCTCGGCCGCGCCTTGCCCTACTTGTCGGTGATCGCTCCAATTGCGATTTATCAAATCCTGCAAGACATCGCCGCGGTCGAAGGAGCGACAGCCGCGGGCGACAACTACGATGCCCGCAGCGTTGTGGCATGGGATGGCCTTGGCACCCTGGTCTGCGGACTGGCAGGAAGCGTGATCACTCCCGTGGTCTACGCGTTGCATCCGCCCTACAAAGCGATGGGCGCTCGCGTCAGCTTCGCGTTGTGGACGCCCGTCATCTTCGTGCTCGTGGTGATGAGCGGTCTGACCATTTTCATCGCACAGCTTTTCCCATGGCCCATCCTTGCGGCGATGATCGCTTACGTCTCGGTTGGAGTTGGAATGGCGACGCTCCGCCGTGTCGATAAAAAATATCTCAGCGCAGTTTTATTGGGATTGGTTCTGCCGACGGGCGCAGTCGTGTCTGCTGCAGTGAGTTCCGCATTACCAGCATTGAAGCTTTCGGTCGCGAATCCCGACGTACAAGCTGCGTTAAACAAATCAATTTACTGGTCATCGCTGCAAGGACTCGGCAACGGATTTCTTTTCCTCGTGCTCGTAGTCGCCGCGCTGATCTCAGAATTGATCGATCGCAATTTTGGACGCGCTGCGATTTGGTGTCTGGTGGCTGCAGTCTTTTCGTGGCTGGGAATGATGCACTCAGCAATTTTCCGCTGGGGAGCGCAGCCGATGTATGCCGCAGGATGGCTTTCTGCCGCCGTAATCGTATACTCCGCCCGCTGGTGGGGCGGATTCGAGCGTCCTACGACCTAGCGCTTCAACACAGGCTGGGCTTCCAAAGATCCACGTTTCAATTCCTCTCGTAAAGCATTCTCCACCTGTTTCTGCAATTCGCGGGAGAGCTTTTGCCTCTTCGATGTCAGATAGAAAACGTCGATCGCCATTTGTCCTTCCGTATCGATCAGCGCGATTTCGATGTTGCACTCATTCTGCGAAAAGCAGGACGCTATCGTGTGCAACAATCCCAGCCGGTCTTGGGCCACGACCTGCACCAGCGTGCTGCCCGACGAGCATTGATCGTCAAAGAGAATGGCCGTCTTGATCTTCACCTTCGGCGTGCCATTCTTTTCTTCCGCCTGCATTCGCCGCCGCAACATCTTTTCAAGGTCCGCTTCGCCCATCAACACGTCACTGACGTTGCGCTTGAATCGCTCCCACTCCGATAGATTCAATTCCAGCGTGCGAAAGCGGTCGGTGAAATAGAAGGTGTCAACCACCGTGCCAGCATGATTGGAAAATGCGGTTGCTTTAACAATGTTCATGCCCCAGGCTGCAAGCGTTCCCGCCACGCGGCCAAATAGAAAAGGGCGATCTTCGGTCACCAGCGTTAATTCGAACCAATGGCGGCCACGTTCCAGTGCCAGTTGCACCGGATCTTTCCCCAAACTCTGCGCCATCTTGAGGTGTCGCAGCACTTCATCCGCTGCGTAGGTACGCAAATAACGCTGAGGCAATCCTTCCAGGAATGTCTTTACCTTTTTCCCGGCAATGGGAGCAAGCGTGTTCAGCCGGACGATCCTCTCGTCGTCGGCATGAAGCCGCTGGTCCACGCTGCGATTCAACTGGTTCGCCGTGGAAATGTATAGCTGCCAAACGTTCTCCGCTTTCCAGGGACTCAACGCCTCCGGATTCACCGCCTTGATGTCGGCATAGGTGAACAGGCACAACATCTTCAACCGCTCAGGAGTGCCAACTTTCTCCGCGAATGCGGCCACCGTCTCGCCATCAAAGATGTCACGCCGCAGCGTGGCCGACATCTCGAGATGATTGCCGATCAGAAAAAGCACCGTCTCGCGCTCCGACGGTTCAAGATCTAAGCGCGCCAGGCATTGCTCGGCGATGACCATGCTGCCGTCGACATGATTATCCGAGGGCACACCCTTACCGGTGTCATGTAAGAGAAGCGACAGATACAAAAGCTCCGGCTGTTCGAGTTCCTCCAGGATTTCCGCGTAGTGCTTCTCCCACTCCGAGGGAGACTGCCGCAGCCGGTGCAGACTCTCAATCGCGAGAAAAGAGTGTTCATCCACCGTGAAGCGATGATAGAAATCCCTCACCACTAGCGAATCGATCGCCTTCAACTCAGGCAACAGCATGGTCAGCAAGCGCAGCGAATGCATCGCGCGCAACGCATCCGCCGCGTGCGGCTGCGACAGTATTTCTCCCAAATACAACCACAACTCCGCGCCTCGCGGAGGCGTCGATGCCAGCGCAGGCAGCACTTGTTCAATCCGATATTCAGTGGTCGTACTCAATCGTAAGCCGTGGTGAGCAATGAAATGAAAAAGCCGCAGCAGCGTCTCGGGATCTTGCAGGGCCGACGGCTGCCGGAGAAAAACTAGCCCATCCACGACAGAAAAATCCGCGTTCGATACGCGTGACTTCCAATTCTGAAATTGGCGATAAAGAGACGACCGCGCCGCCGGAATCTCCTCCAGAAGCTGCGTCGCCGTGCGGTGAATCGACCGCGCCTGGCGGAAATAAACCCGCATCCAATCGGCAGCCGAAAGCGCAGGCGCATCTGGCACGCCAATGCCGCGTTTTGCCGCTTCCTCCTGCGCTTCCCACGACAGCGTGTTGTCGTCCCGCCCGTAGCGCAGATGAAGGAAGCACCGCACCGACATCAGGAACTCGAGCCCTGAGTCAAACTGCTTGCGCGCCAGCGCCGGCAACAGCGACTTCGGATCGGGCCAGTCATTCAGTTGTTCCATCGATGAAAGCAAGCTGAGCCACAACGCCAGATTGCAATCGCGCAGACCGCCGGGAGTATCCTTCACGTTCGGTTCGAGGTGAAAGACGGTGTTTCCGAATTTCTCAAATCGCGAGCGCGTAACCTCTGCCAGGCTCTCCACCAGCGCCTGGGTTTCGTGCGCCACCAGCTTGGGGACAATCTTGTCGTGAAGCTGTGTGAAAAGTTCGGAGTCTCCCGCGAGATAGCGGCAGTCAAGCACAGAAATCGCGAACTCGACATTCGCAGGATCGAATCGTCCGCACTCGGAGAGCAGGCGCGTCGCCGGACTTAACTTCAGTCGCAGGTCCCAGAGCTCTTGCGAAAATTGCCGCACTCTATCTTTGAATTCTTCTTCGCTCTGCCGGTCGGCATAAAGAAACAGCAGGTCAATGTCGGAATGGGGAAACATCCAGCCGCGCCCGAATCCTCCGAGCGCCACAATCGCAAATTTGTTGGGGCTGCGCTCATCGGGAGAGATGATCTGCTTCCACAACTGGCGGACGATCTTTTCCACTAATGCCGTTCGCCGCGCGATGGCCGCGCGGCCGTTTCCGGTGGATGCGAAGTCCTGAGCAATGCGTGAAGATTCTTCGGTGTAAAGATCCCGCAGAGCGCTGCTCGATGAAGCCGTGGTCATGTCCCTCTCGAACTCGAAGTGCCAGTTCCGAGCAGCATCTTGTCGAGCAAGCTATAGAGCGTCTTCGCCACGCTCATCGTTGCGAATGCGAATCACTTCCTCCACTCGGGAGAGAAAGATTTTCCCGTCACCAATCTTGCCAGTCCGTGCCGAGGTGGTGATCGCCTGCACAATCTTCTCCACCATGCCGTCGGCCACGACCATTTCGATCTTGATCTTAGGAATCAAATCGACGGTGTACTCTCGACCGCGATAAAACTCGGTATGGCCTTTCTGGCGACCATGGCCGCGGGCTTCCAGTACTGTCATGCCCTCGACCCCGATGTCATGTAACGCAGTTTTCACGGTTTCCAGCTTTGAGGTTTGGATGATTGCCTCGACTTTAGTCATCTTATGTTTTGGCGGTCACTCAAATTGCGCATCGCCGTAACGTCTCCGCTTCACGATCTCTCGCGAATTGCAACGGATCCCAATCGCAATATCTTCGGCGACAGACTCTGCGGAATGTCATCGACCCCGCTGGGCGCGCCCGCCGAAGAAATCACATATTCGGGATAAGCGGAAATTCCGTGCTCATGAAGATCCAGACCGTACAGTTCTCCCTCGCGCGAAACACGCAGCTTCCCGGTCGCATTCACCAGGTACATCACTGCGTAAGCTACGACAAATGTGCTGGTGGTAATGATAAGGCTCCCGAGCGCCTGTGCCACCAGCAATTGCGTACCGCCTCCGTAGAGCAGCCCCTTCAAAGCTACCGAATTGTCCGGAGCCACCGGTCCCGTCGATCCATATTTGCCGCTGGCGAATAAGCCGAGCGACAGCGTTCCCCAGATTCCGCACATCCCATGCACCGGAACTGCGCCAATTGGATCATCAATCCGCAACCATTCGAGCAACTCGACCCCGACCACTACAACCACTCCAGCAATTCCGCCCAACAAGATCGCGCCCGTCGGGCTCACCCAGTAACAAGGACACGTAATCGCCACCAGCCCCGCAAGAAATCCGTTAATGGTGAAACTCACATCCCATTTCTTATTGGGGATGTAGGCGTAGATCATCGCAGTCAATCCCGCCGCGCAAGCAGCCAAGGTCGTATTGGTAGCAACTCGTCCGATGCCCTCAAAGTCCATCGCCGAAAGCGTGCTGCCGGGGTTGAATCCGTACCATCCGAACCAGAGCAGCAGTCCACCGCTGGCGGCAATCGTGAGATCGTGCGGCAGCATCGGACCACCGCCATCGCGCTTGAATTTTCTTCCCAGCCGCGGACCGAGAATGATCGACCCGGCCAGCGCGACCATGCCGCCAATCGTATGCACCACGGTTGACCCGGCAAAGTCATGAAACCCCGTTCCGAGCGATGCGAAGAAATGGCTGTCGCTGCCCATCGTCGCCAGAAATCCATCTGGGCCCCACGCCCAGTGTCCGATGATGGGATAGATGAATCCCGATACGGCTACGCTGTAGTAAAGGTCACCAAGAAACCCGGTACGGCCGATCATGGCGCCCGACGTGATCGTTGAGCACGTATCCGCAAACGCGAATTGGAAGAGCCAGAACGCCAGGAACGAAACTCCGGTGCTCTCGTAAGTCGCGGGAACATCCTTTAGAAAAAACCAGTGATACCCGATAAACCCGTTGCCGTGGCTGAACATGAACGAGAAGCCGAAGGCGTAAAAAAGAAGTCCGCACAGACAGGTGTCGACAATGCACTCCATCAGCACGTTGACCGTCTCGCGCGAGCGGCAGAAGCCGGCTTCCAGCATGGTGAAGCCTACTTGCATTCCAAACACCAAGAAGGCCGCAATCAGCGTCCACATGGTGTTGATCGGATTCACAATGTCCGCAGCTTTCACCTCGGTATCGGCCGCATAGGCTCGTCCGAAGAAGAGGCCCGACACCACTGTCATAAAGAGCAGAACAATGCCGACTCCCGCCAGTTTGCCCGCAAGCAGCAGCTTTCCGTAGCGCCGCCATTCGTCATCGCGTAAGCGGCCGCCTAGCCTGGTGAGTTTTTCTGGTAGAGATAGTTTTTTCCCTCGCCGCGGAAGGGCAGACATCCAACGCTCCTTAAAATAGTTTGGGGGACCAGCAAGCTCGATGGACGCGGGACGCCTGATCCATCTTCACGCACGGTAGCGAACCAAACAGCCAGCGTCCAATGCATAGTTCTTATCACATGCATCGAAAAAATCTCTGCTGATTAAATTTATGGGTGAGATAAAACAGATTTATTCCCCGCGTCGATTCGCCAACCCTCGGCCTCGGCTATAATCACCCACTATTCATGGATTTTGATCAGCTAGCCACTTTCCTGCACGTTGCCGAACTCGGCAGTTTTTCGCGCGCGGGAGAGAAAGTTTTTCGCTCGCAATCCGCAGTCAGTGCGCAAATCCAGCAACTCGAGCAGGAATACGGCGACAAACTGCTCGACCGCTCGCGCAAGGCGGTTAAGCTGACCCCCGCCGGACGCGTCTTCTACACGTACGCGCAGCGCCTGCTGAAATTGCGTGACGAATCACTGCTTGCCGTCGCCGACCAGGATCCCATTCCACGCGGCACGCTGATGATCGGCGCCAACGAAGCGACCTGTCTCTATGTTCTGCCGGAAGTCTTCGCGGAATACTCGCGCCTCTATCCGTCAGTACAAATGAGTATTTACCGCAACTTCAGTTACAAGATCACTGAGAAGCTCGAAAATGGGGCGCTGGACGTGGGAATTGTCACCTTGCCCATCAAGTCGCCGAGTCTCAAAGTTCAGCCGATATTCCGCGACCGCTTGATGCTGATGTGCGGCATGAGCAGTCCGCTGGCAAAACAAAAGACGGTGACAATCCTCGACGTAGCGAAACAACCGCTGCTCGTTCCGAAAACCGGTTACACGCGCCGGGTCATGGACAAGATGTTTCGTCCCTATGCCGCCGACTTGCAGGTTCGCATGGAGTTGCCGAGCATCGGCATGATCAAGAGTTTCGTCGCTGCTGGACTTGGTGTGTCAGTGATCAGCGAAAGCTTCGCCCGCGACGACGTGGCCGCTCATCGCGCCAAGCTCATTCCCTTTGCTGACGTCGAACTATGGCGCGAGTTGGGACTCGTGTACCGCCGCGATCGCACTCACACGCGCGCAACGGCAACTTTCATTTCGACCGTGAAGCAGATGTCCGCCGCCGCTCGCGAAAAACTAAAAGCTTCCAACGTCCAAGCCCCATAACAGATGTCATCCCGATCCTGAGCGAAGAAGAATGAGGGACCTGGCGCGTCCCCCCAAGAATCCCACGGGCGCTTTGGGCCGTTCTCGCCAAGCCGCGTAAATCCTAAACGATTGTTCTCCCCCTTTAGACGAGGGAAGGGGTGGAAAACGCGCTCTCCCCGATTCTCCCGGCCACGCCCTCACGCCATCGTCTCTGCTATGCTCTGCTCAATAGGCTGAACCTCGCTTCTATGGCAGAGCGGAAATATCTGAAGACCGGCTGGATGGATCTGGTCTGGCTCCTCTTTTTAATGGGACTCGCCGTCCTACCTCCCATCGACGAGCCTCACAAGCAGTTCACGCTTCTCGCCATTGCCGTCTTGCAACTTTTCGAAGGCAAGTTGGCGGAGCTTTTCCCGCGTCGCGGCTGGGGATACGTGGTTCTGCTCAAGATCCTTCTGGCTACGCTGCTCATCGATCACACTGGCGGTCTCAGCATCAACAGTAGTTATTATCCGATTTATTATCTGCCAGTCTTTACCGCGGCCCTGCATTTCGAAGCCATCGGCACATTGATTTGGACCGCGATCGCCTCGGCCGCTTACTCCGCTTATCTCTATCCTGCGCTTCAGGAATACGAACTCACGCCTGAAAGCGTGGCGGAACTCTCGTTGCGCATCTTGTTCTTCTTTCTCGCCGCTGTCGTCATCAACCAGTTCGCAACCGAGAGTCGCCGGCAGACTCGGGAGCTTGCCGAGAGCAACCGTCAGCTGGAAAAAGCGCAGGCCGACGCGCGCCGCTCCGAGCGCCTGGCCGCCCTCGGGCAACTCTCCGCTGGACTCGCTCACGAGATTCGGAATCCGCTCGGAGTCATCAAAGGCTCCTCCGAGATGCTCAACCAGAAGCTCGCCACCGCCGACCCGCTCTCTGCCGAACTCGCCGGCTACATCTCGAGTGAAGTCAACCGGCTCAGCGCGCTGGTGAGCCGCTTCCTCGATTTCGCCCGGCCGCTTCACGCTGAGCCTCATCCGCACGAGATCACTAGCCTCATCGACAAAGCGTTGAAGTCGGTTTCCGATCAATGGAAGGGAGGCCCCGTGCGTCTCACCAGGAACTATTCGCCCGAACTGCCTCTCGCCCTGCTCGATGAGAATCTTTCCGAGCAAGTGTTCGTGAACCTGGTTCAGAATGCTTATGAAGCCATGGGCGAAAATGGCGGAGACCTGCGCGTCGACATTTCCCACGCCGAGTTGCGAGGGCGGAACGTAATTCAAGTACGCATCGAAGACTCCGGCCCCGGCATCCCACCCGAGATCCGTGAGCAGATTTTCAATCCGTTTTTCACGACTAAGAAAACCGGAGTCGGCCTCGGACTCTCCATCGTCTCCAAAATCATGGATGAACATCAGGGCTCTATCCGCGTGGAACCCGCGCCGAATCAAGGAACGGTCTTCGTTCTCAATTTCCCGGAGGCAACTGCCCTTATCGAAAGCGAGGTCGCCGCAAGCTAGTTATGCCGACGATCCTGATCATCGAAGACGAAGCCAAGATGCGCCGCCTACTCGAACTCAACCTCGGCGAAGACGGATTCACCACTCTCTCCGCGGGAGACGCTGAGACCGGGCTCAAGTTGTTGCGCGACGAAACCGTCGATCTCGTGCTCACTGACCTCAAGCTTCCCGGCATGGGAGGCCTCGAGTTTCTTCAGTCCGTCAAACAAACCAATCCCACAATTCCAGTTGTAGTCATGACCGCTTACGGCAGCGTGGAAACCGCGGTCGATGCCATGAAACGCGGCGCCAGCGACTACGTGTTGAAGCCATTTTCTTTGGCCGAAATGCGGATGGTCGTTCGCAAAGAACTCGATGTCCAGAATCTGCGCCAGGAAAATCGCTCGCTCCGCGAAGCGCTGCGAAAACGCTACGAGCATCCGAATGTCGTCGCTCAAAGCCCGAAGATGCAGGAAGTGCTGGCCACAGTGGAACGCGTAGCCCCGACGAACTCCACAGTCCTGCTCGGCGGTGAGAGCGGCGTAGGAAAAGATCTCATTGCCCGCGCCATCCATGAAAAATCGCGCCGCGCCTCCGGTCCGTTCATCAAGATCAATAGTACCGCTATCCCGGAAAATCTGATCGAGAGCGAACTCTTCGGCTACGAAAAAGGCGCGTTCACCGGAGCCACCACCAGCAAGCCGGGAAAATTCGAACTCGCCGATAAAGGCACCATCTTCCTCGACGAGATCGGAGACATCCCTCTCGCCACGCAAGTAAAGCTCTTGCGCGTATTGCAAGAGCGCGAGTTCGAACGCCTCGGAGGCACGCGCCTCATCAAAGTCGACGTACGCCTCATCGCCGCCACCAATCGCGATCTGCGCGCCGCTCTCGAACAAGGCACCTTTCGCGAAGATTTGTACTACCGGCTTAATGTCGTGCCCATCGACATCGCCCCGCTGCGCGAGCGTAAGGAAGACATCCCCGAGCTAGTCAGACTCTTCATCACTCGCTTCTCCGGAGACTCCGGCAAACCCGTCACCGGAATCACTCCCGCCGCCATGCAAATGCTGGTCGATTATTACTGGCCGGGAAATGTTCGCGAGCTGCAAAACATCATCGAGCGCGCCTGCGCCCTCGCCAAAAGCTCGCAGCTAGAAATTTCGGATATCCATCTCGACGCGCTCCGCACCAAAGCCTCCGCATCGAACGACAATTTCCTTCCTCCGGGGATGACCCTCGAGCAGTGGGAGGACGAAATGATCCGCGAAGCCCTTCGCCGCGCAAACAACAACAAGAGTCAAGCCGCTCGCCTGCTGGGCCTTTCGCGCAATGCCCTGCGTTACCGCCTCTCCAAAATCGGCATCGTCGACGACGCCGAAAAAGACGCGTAGGGTACTTTCCGACGCGATAAAAACATTCGCCACAGAGACACAGATGCACACAGAAAACAAAGAAGTGTAAGAGCCCAACATGGCGGGATCGCCTCTGTGGTTGGCAGTGCGGCCGCCGCCAATGATTTTTCTATTTTTTTGTTTTCTCTGTGACTCTGTGGTGAAAGGCCTTGGAACGAGTGGTTGAAAACCACCACCCTGGCCCACCTGAGCCAGCGGACTAGAAATTCCACACATTCCGCCCCCTATCGGTAGTTCCTTAAGCCAATGAAAATCCAGCCTTTACGCGATTTCTGTCACTTGGGTCGACTTGGCACGGCACTTGCCTTTACTTAGCCCGTGAAACCAGAACCCGGGTTTCACGTAAGTGGGAGGTGACCCCGTGAAAAACAGACTGATTAAAAATCTGGCGATTCTGATTCTGGCGGCCTTCGGCGCGGTGAACGCCTCGGCCCAGTACGACGAATCCCAAGCTCCGCCGCCCGAGGCGCAGCAGCCTCAGGCGCAGCCGCAGAGCCAAGGCGGCCAGGGCGTCGATGTTTCCCCGGGCGTAGCGCGTATCAGCCTGACGCAGGGCGAAGTGTCCACTCAGCGCGGTGACTCCGGTGAGTGGGCTGCGGCCGTCCTGAATGCTCCGATTGTGACCGGAGACAAAATCTCCACGGGAGACAATGCACGCGCTGAAGTCCAACTCGACTACGCCAACATGCTTCGTTTAGGCGATCGCGCGCAGGCGATCATCGCCAACATGACGCGCAATCAGATTCAGGTGCAGATTGCCGAAGGCATCGCCAACTACGACGTTTTCAAAGGCAGCGACTCTGACGCGGAGATCGATACTCCTAACGCCGCCATTCATCCCAGCCGCGAAGGCGCAAGCTTCCGCATCATCGTCAACTCGAACGATGAGTCCGAAGTTCTGGTGCGCCGCGGTGAAGTGCAGATCTCTACGCAGCAAGGCAGCACGCAAGCCAGTCAGGGACAACTCATCACTATTCATGGCACGGGCGATGGCACAGCTTACAAAGTAGCCGACGCGCCTCCCAGCGACGATTGGGATTCCTGGATCAATGAGCGCAATGACCGAATTGAGAATGCGAAATCGTGGAACCATACCGATCGTTACTACACTGGCTCGGAAGACCTCGACGCCTACGGACAGTGGAAGGATGATCCGGGATACGGCTCTGTGTGGGTTCCGCAGCAGAACGCTGACTGGGCCCCTTATCGCGACGGACGCTGGACCTGGGAACCATACTACGGTTGGACCTGGGTTCCTTCTGAGCCGTGGGGCTGGGCGCCTTATCACTATGGACGCTGGATGTATTACGACAACGCCTGGGCGTGGTGGCCCGGACCGGTTTACGGCGCACCTTACTACCGCCCCGTGTGGGCGCCAGCTTATGTATCGTTCTTCGGCTTCGGTGGCGGAGGTTTCGGAATCGGCGTGGGCGTTGGGTTCGGTTTCGGATCCTTCGGCTGGTTGCCTTTGGGACCTGGCGATTGGTGCCATCCCTGGTGGGGCGGCTATCGCAACGGCTACAACGTTACCAACATTAATAACGTAAATATCTACAACAACCGCGGTGGCGAATGGGGCGGATACGGTCCGCTGCGTCATGACGGAATCTCCAATGTGCGCTTGGCGGGAACCAACGACCGCATTCGCTCTGGAGTCTCGTCAGTCCCGGCGGGAAGCTTCGGTACAGGTCGCATCGCGGCTCGTCCGGTCGATGCTGGTCTGTTCCGCAACGGTCACATGATGACCGGGAATCTGCCGGTAGTGCCGTCGCACGAGAGTTTGTCGGCGTCCAATCGTCCGGCCAGCGTCTCGACGATTCGTGGTGGACAGCAGCACTTCTTCGGAACTTCGCGTTCGAATAACGTGCAGTCGTTCGATCGCCAGGCTTCGCAAGTGCAGCAGTCGATCCAGAGCAACAGCCACTTCTCGCCCGTACGCAGCGGTGGCGGCGAAAACTTGCGAGCGCAGAACGGCTCGACGAATTCGGCTCGTCCGACGGAGAGCAACATCCCGGCTGGCGGTGCGAAACCGAGCCCGGAAGTTCGTCCACAGGGCAACGAAAACGGCCGCAACACCGGCAACTCGAACAACGGTTTCACTCGCTTCGGTTCACCGCAAACGCAGAATGGTGGCAGCAACCAGAACTCGTTTGGTGGACGCAACAACGTCCCCCGTCCGCCCAGCTCGCAAACGGAAAGCGCGCGTCCCTCTGGCTCGAATCAGACTGGCTCGAATCAGAACGGGTGGCACAGCTTCTCCGAGCCCAACAATTCGCGTGGAAACAGCGGAACCAACGGCAGCTTCAACAACAACTCAGGATCGCGCAACAACGTAGCGCGGCCATCGGGTTCTTACTCCAACGGCAACTCGACGCCGTCCGGGAACCGTCCTTCTTCGTCGAACGGCGGCAACAACGGCAGCGAATATCGCTCGTTTGGTTCGTCGCGCGGCGAATCCAATTCGCCGAACTCGAACTCTGGCAGCTTCGGCGGCAACCGCAACGTGCCGCGTCCACCGTCTTCTTCGAATAGCGGCAACAGCAGCAACGGCGGCCAATATCGCTCGTTCGGCGGTTCATCTCGCGGAACCGCATCCGAACCTCCAAGCCGTGGAGGCTATAGCAGCTCGCCCTCGCGCGGTGCATCGCCAAGCTACGGTGGCGGCAGCTATCCGTCGTCGCGCGGTGCTGCGCCGAGTTATGGCGGCCGCGGTGGTTACAGTGCTCCGGCGGCCTCGTCCCGCAGTTACTCGCGGCCTCCGCTTGATATGAGGCAGCCCATCGTTGGTGGGTCGCGTGGCGGTTCCTACGGCGGCAGCGCCTACGGTGGTTCCCGCGGCGGCGCTTCCTACGGCGGATCGCACGGTGGCGGTGGCGGTTCAAGTTCCCATGGGTCTAGCGGATCAAGCCACGGAGGCGGCTCTCCCCACTCCGGTGGTCGCGGTCGCTAAATTTCGACCTCCACGACAGAGGCGGACCCGTGGATGGGATGGAGCGCCGGCCAGGCAATGCTCCATCCCATTTTCGATCGTCAACAGGTTCTGAGCTTTTCCGCACTGCGGGATGGCTAAGAAAGGCGGGCTCGAATCGTCCGCCCGGGATGCTAAGAAAACAGCTCGTCTCACGACTCGGATCGCGATTCGTTCGCGATCTGAATCCTGATTCGTGTCGTCGCGACTTGTAACAGGGTTCGTGTCAGGGCACGCCTTCGGGCGTGCCGCAACTACTATGACCCTTGTTCTCCTTCAGGCGCTGCGGTCACGAAACGTGTCTCTTTAGCTTCCCGGGCCGGACGAAGTCCCTCGCCTCGCCCAATCTGGAAATCCCCCAAGGACTCGAACCCGGGCCCTGCGATCACCTCTGGGCAGTTTCAGGGGCCGGACTCGAATATTCATCGGGAGGTCACGATGCGGTCTGCCTTGCTGTCCCTGGCACTACCAATCTCACTGCTCGGCCTGCTCGCTAGCGCTTCCGCGCGGGATATCGTTATCCCTGCCGGAACCATCATGCAATGCACGCTCGACGAGCCTAACCTTTCCTCCGCTACCGTGGACGTGGGTGATCCTATTCTTTGTCACCCGCGTTCCCTAACCGAATTCGGTCACGCCACTTTTCCCCGCGGAACCTACATCGTGGGACATGTGGAGGCGGCCAAAAACCCCGGCCATTTCGTGGGCAAAGGCAGTTTGAAGCTGGTGTTCGATCGCATCGGCCTACCCAACGATGACGTTTCTCTTCCCGGCAAAGTGATCGCCGTGCGCGGTTACAAAGTCGACAAGCAGGGAGACATCCTCGGGAAGGGGCATCCAAAACGCGACATCGTGGAATGGATGATTCCTCCGCTGTGGCCGTGGAAGATCATCATGCTGCCGGCTCGAGGACCGCGTCCCACCCTCAAGGGCGAGACTCCGGTCTCGATGCGCTTGATGGATGATGTCGTGATTCCGCAAAGTGCTCTCGCCGAGTGGCATCGCTTCGGACAACCTTCTCAGGATGCGTACCAGCCCAGCGCGTACCGCAGTTCGAGAAATTCGTCCGCGCCGGTGCTTGCGCAACGCCCGGCGTTGCAGGTAGTTTCCGATCAGGCCACAACTCCTCAGCCTGCTCTGACCACCGCCGACAACGTCACGCTTCAACGCGCAGCAGTGACCCCAGCCTCGATGGATGTCGCGATGCCAGCGGAAAGCGAAGCGCCAGCGCAGGTTCAAGCACCTGAGTCAGCGCCGGCGCCGGTCATGCATTATTACGGTCAGAGAACGGCAGCGACCGCAACTCCCGCTGTCAGCAACTCTGGACCGCAGATGACTTTATTCGTCGTGAATTCGGGATCGGTTTATGCCGTGACCGACTACTCGGCGGATAACGGTTCGCTCTCTTACACGCTTCCCAGCGGAAGCAACGGCACGATCCCGTTGCAGGATATCAACTGGGAATCTACCACCAAGCTGAACTCTGAGCGCAACGTAAAAGTAACGCTCAAGAGCAAGCTGACCGACAACTAGCATGAAATGCGTGGGAGCTAAGCTCCCACGCAGATTTTCCAATGTGGCGCAGACCTGCCCTGAGCGAAGTCGAAGGGGTCCCCGCCCGCGTCTAACCACGAAGACAAACGCAAAGCGACAAGCGTCGGCGCTAGAACATCACATCTTGAAGAGCGTCAGCGACACCAATGTCGATGTCATGCTCGGTCAGCTGCTTCCGGAGAGAACGCACTAAATCTGTCAACCATTAGGCGCATACGTTCAGCGCCTGAAAGCCTGGGCGACGTTCTCGCGCGTCGACTTGAGAGGTCTCGCTGGCTATTGCTGAAAGACCAACTCTGGTCCACTCACTCGCTTCCCCTTCAGGTCGACACTTACCTCGATGCGGTCGGCAATCGTGACGAAGGGAATCCCGTGAGTCATCCCATAATCCTTACGGTCGAAGGCCATGGTCCCTTTAATCTGGCCTGAACCGGTGCCCTTGCCGGTAACCGTAAAGTGAAGCGTCTCAGGCTTGGAGACCCCGCGAATGGTAAACGTTCCCGGCAGATCAAAAGTGTCGGGACCGGTCTGCACCACCTTGTCAGAGTGAAACGTGATCAAGGGATTCTCCTTGACGTCGAAGAATTCCTTGCTCTTCAGCTTGCCATCCTTCATGCCGCTTCCCGTGTTCACGGTATCGGCCTGGATTTTGATGTCCAAAACACCAGTGGTGACGTCCGGCGAGGTGAAGGTCAAACTGGAATCCCATTTCTCAAAAGTGCCCACCAGTTTCACTGACGCCTTCACGGAGAAAGTCACCGAGCTGTCTTGCATCACAATGCCGAAAACAGGAGGAGCCTGGGCTCGGCTGATTGTTGGCGCGAACGCTAAGAGGCAGAAAACCACGAACCGCATCCTGCTGAGTACGACTCTTTCAGACATGAACTTCCTCCCACCGGTCGCCCTGAAGAACAACCAAGGTGAATCCAGAGAGTGTGACACCTGATGTGGCTCGGACGTACTGTCAGTTGTGACAGCCAGATTCGCGGGAACGATCGAGGCGGGTCCGCGTATGTGTCTCCAGGAGAAGTATCTTCTCCTCCTGGCCGTTCCTCGCGGTTGGAACTGTCGATCAGGAGGCTGGAAATGGCCGCTGATCCCGGCCGCCTCTCTCCGCACAGGCCCCGCATGCAATTAGTGCATAATGTACGGCGTCGCTTTGCTGGAATAGCGACCGCTGATCGATGATCAAGGAGATTTTTGATGCTGGAACGTGAAGCTGGCGGCCCTGCTTTAGCACGGCGCGTGACCGTGATTCCTCTCGCTCTTATAGCTGTACTTTCGTTTCTCGCCAGTGCGTCCCAGCCGGCACACTCTCAGACCTACAGCGTCATCTACAACTTCACGGGCAAGGGGAGCGATGGCGCCACTCCTTACGGAGGGCCCATCCTCGACCGAGTGGGAAATCTCTATGGCACCACCTACCTTGGCGGAAGCTTCGGTGCAGGCAGCGTCTACCGGCTTTCCCCCAGCGGCTCCTTCTGGACCTACACTTCGCTATACAGCTTCAAAGCTGGATCGGACGGCTCCGGGCCGGCTTTCGGGTCTTTAGCTATGGCCCCAAACGGCGCTCTGTTCGGAACCACAGAGGGTGGTGGATTCTTCGGCACCGCCTTCGAAGTCTGCGCTTGCCCGGGAAGGGAAACGGTCATCCATAGCTTTGGCACTGGCACGGACGGCGCTCAACCCATCGGCGGCGTGGTTCTTGATTCCGCAGGCAATGTCTACGGAACCACCAGCTTGGGCGGCGCCGATGGAAACGGCACAGTCTTTGAAGCCCAGCGTTCGGGAAAAACCTGGACCGAGAGCGTGCTTTACAGCTTCACAGGAGGGAGCGACGGCATAAATCCGCCGGCCGGAGTGAGCCTCGATACTCACGGCAATCTTTTCGGTACGACCTCTTTTGGCGGCGCCTATGGCGTCGGTGTGGTGTACGAGCTTTCGCCTTCGAGCTCCGGCTGGACAGAGACCATCCTCTACAACTTCCAAGGCCTGAACGATGGTCAAAATCCGGTCGGCGGTGTGGTCGTGGACCGGGCCGGCAATCTTTACGGCACTACTTTCGACGGCGGAGTCAACGGCGGCGGCACCGTCTACGAGTTGTCGCCATCCAGCGGTGGCTGGACGTTTACCGTGCTCTACAGCTTCACCGGAGGTTATGGGGGGCCATATAACAAACTCACCCTCGCGAAGGGGGACATTTACGGCTTTACCAACGCTGAAGGTGCGAATGGCCTCGGCTCAGTGTTTAAGCTGGCCCCGAGTAACGGCGCTTGGAAGTTGACCGACCTCCACGACTTCGCTGGCGGCAGCGATGGTGCGTCCCCCTATGGCAGCGTGGCCGTCGATAGCGCCGGAAATGTCTTTGGCACAGCCGCCGTAGGCGGCAGCCAGAACCAGGGCCTGGTGTTTGAGATCACGCCGTGAATATCGACGGACGGCGGGTGCTGCTCCCCACGACCGCAATCACTGCCTCTCAATCTGATCTAGATTGGCCGACATCGGAGCTCAATGGGACTTAAGGATTCAGGCATCGTCGACATGATTACCAAGCCGCTTCCGGGCGACGACTGTAAGCTGGTTCTTTTCGTTGTCGACGATGGAAGCATTGCCGACCAATTGCAGCGTTATCAACTCCTCAAATCAAAGCTGCTAAGCTACCTTAATTTCGTATCGAGTGAGAAGTTTCAAGGCGAACATCCTGGGATAAATCATGGGATGTTTTGGTGCGGGTGGTTCATACGACGCCACCAAACGAAGCTATGCTCGACGTTCAGGCAATCGGGCCAAAGGGCGATGCCGCTCAGCGGATGCAAGTCGTATTTGTCGACCGCGCGGAATTCCTTGCCAACATGACGCCCCGATAACCCGGCTTACCCCGCCGCTTCTTTGTGGGACATCTCCGCAGCCTGTCCGCGAATCTTGAGAAGCGTTCACCGGCACCGGTCCAATCTGTCCCCGACCTACTTGAACTGTGCGCCGCCCACGACGGTTCCAAAAGTCGCGCCGTGAGAGAACCACGTCGTATACAAGGCGTGGCCGACCCAAGCATTCCCCGTAGATAAAATTCCTGCGAACACGTTGGTGGGGTCTTCCAAACCATCGTCAATCGGCAGGTCCATGCCAAACGTGGTTCCGCCATCGGTTGAGATCGCCAGGTAGGCACGATACTTCAGATTCGCGGGATCGTCCCTTCGATCGAGCCAAGTGATTCCCACTGCTCCTGTCGAGCTAACGCTCACCCAAGGCCAAAACTGATCGTTCGTGATCGGAGCCAAAGGCACCAGCGGACCCCACGTCTTGCCGCCGTTCGTAGAACTGGTGAGCACGACCTGCACGATCGACCCGGTCCAGTTGTAAGTGACCATATACAGTTTGCCCGCAAACTTCCCGCTGCTGTTGTCGACCGCGATCACGCCCGGCTGGTAGACGGCATAGTGTTGGCCGTTGACGACGGTGTTCGGCCATGTCTGGCCAGGAGCAGCCGCTACCGTCGCAGCCGCTCTCGGCTTGGTCCAAGTGGCTCCTCCGTTTGTCGAGCGGGAGAACATGATCTTGCACGGCGTGCCGGTCTGAGCGTTGCACAGCCGGTAAGTGAGGTAAACGGTGCCGTCTTTACCGGTCGCGATTTCGGCATAGCATCCCCAAATGGTCTGCGTCGTGTCCGGTTGCACATTCACGGTTTGGAAACTGTTCCCACCGTCATGCGACGAGAGCACGCTGATCTCTGACCCGCCCGTCGCCAGATCACCAATACCTTCGACAATGTAAATGCTGTTTGCAAAGGGGCTGCCGGCGTTGGCGTCAACGGTCCCAGTCAGAACGCCTAGGTTGGGATCATTCGCTTGTACTACGGCGACTGGACTATTCCAAGTCTGCCCGTTGTCAGTGGAAGTACTCATGACAACGTCATTGAAATTGACATTGTTTTCAGAGGCGTAAAAAGCGTAGACAACATTATTCAGGTTATAAGCAAAGGTGGCCGGCCCCAGATAAGGGTTCGAGGTCAACAGAGGAGGAAGACAGGTCTGGCTCCACGTCTTTCCACCATCGCCGCTGGAGAAGGATGCGAAGTCGGCTGTAGATGGACAACTGCTGCTGCTGCCGCCGGAAAGCAACTGCTGAGTGTTCCGCGGATTCACCACAAAATTAGACCAGTTGTTCCCGGGAGCGATCAGTCCTTCTGGAAGCACGCAAGGTGCAGGGCTGCACGTGATCGGAGCGGCGCGCCCGGCTAGCAGTGAGGTGGGCTCCAAATGCGAACGCGGAACATAACAGGATGAGAGCAAGATTGAGGAGAGAAACACGCATGGGAACCATCCTTCGAGGGCGATGACCGTACCTAAGCTGCGCCACATTATCTCGGGGTGTATACCACGTCAAGATGAAAGCCTTTGCACATGGAGCCCGCTCCAGTCGACTGTTCCCCCTTGGTAGTCTTGGCCTCGAGCAGTTGGCGTAACATCGCGCCAACAGTCCGGTCGAAATACGAGGAGCCGTTCTTCATCCCCATAAAACATGGGCGCCGCCGGCAAAACGCTGACACTCCCCTCCTGTTCGCTTTGTCATGAATCGTGTCAGGAATCGCACGGCAAAACCGGTCATACACAATTTTCATCAAATGGCCATTGCATCCGAGAGCCTTTTGCACCATCCTTAACAGCCCCGACATCGGTTGCTCTCGGGAAAGAATACGGATCAGGAGACGTTCGATGAGGCTCGCAACAACCCTGCTTGCTTTTACTTTGCTGTTCACCGCGGCCGCTTCTTCTCAGACTTTCCAGGTGTTTCACACCTTTAGTGGATCAGACGGAGGCTTTCCCAACGGAGATCTCATCCGCGACGCCGCCGGGAATTTTTACGGGACAACCCAATCCGGGGGCACGTCGAATCAAGGGGTCGTTTTCAAACTCGATTCCAGCGGCCAGGAAACCGTTCTCTATAGCTTTACCGGCGCGACCGACGGAGGCATTCCGATTGGACGCATAGTCGCTAACGGAGGAAGCTTCTACGGAATCACATCGGCGGGCGGAGATCCCGTGTGCAGTTGCGGCACGGTTTACAAACTCGACTCGAGCGGCACACTCACGGTGCTCCACAGTTTCACCGGAGGCACCGACGGCGCGCAAAATGAAGGACAGCCAGAGTTGGGATTGGTTTTGATCAACGGCGACTTTTACGGCGCGGCCAGCTTTGGCGGTGTCCTGGGCTGTGACGGCAGCTTGGGCTGCGGAGTGATTTTCAAAGTCACCCAGTCCGCCACGGAATCGGTGCTCTATCGCTTCACCGCGCAGGCCGACGGAGGCTTTCCCCAGGACCTGATTCGCGATCAGGCGGGCAATCTTTATGGCGCGACCGGCGGCAGCTACATGGCAGGAAACGCTGGAACCCTCTTCAAGATCGACACCGCCGGCAACCTGACAACTTCCTATACCTTCCCCGGCGGCGCCACGGGAACTTCTCCGCGTTGGCGCTTGCTCCGTTCAGCCAGTGGCGTGACCCATGGAGTCACTCAGTTCGGCGGAGATACCACTACCTGTTCTCTCGGGACGATCGGCTGCGGCGTTGCCTACAAACTGGACGCCACGGGCAAGGAAACGGTGCTGCACACTTTTGGCAAGCAAGCCAGTGATGGGGCGGAGCCATCCGGCGGGCTGCTGAATGTGGCGAGCATTTTCTACGGCGCAACTTTTTACGGCGGAATCACCAACGCAACCTGCACCTTCGGTTGCGGAGTCATCTATCGTGTCAACGACAGCGGCAAGTATTCCGTCGTCTACCGCTTTACCGGCGCCACCGACGGATGGCTTCCCACCGGAGGCTTGACCGCGGATAGCAGTGGCAACTTATTCGGTACAACCGTGCTCGGTGGCAACGGAAACGGAGTGGTCTACAAGATCACACCGTAATGGTCGCGCAGAGACCGGGAGGCCAAAAGGCCCAAACGGCGCTTCCCAGCGAACGGCAGTCCTCTAAGCCTGGCGCGGTTTCGGACCCCAGTGCTTGAGGAGCCAGAGGAAGATTCGCGTCTTCAGCGGGACATCGCGCCGAGACGCTCGATCCGCAACGGTCACTCCGGTGTGTTTTCCGAGGGTCCAGCCCGTAGCCCCGAGGTGCCGCTCGGCGAAATCCCTTGGTATCGGTTCGAGCGACGTGGCTAATGTGTCGTTCCAGCGATTGAGAAAACCGAAAAAGGCGATGACAGCGACTATCTCGATGATCTGGTCCTCATCGAAGTGGCGGCGCAAGTCCGCGAAATGCGCTTCCGTGACGGCGTTCGGGACCTGCCCTGCGGCCTGAGCGAACCGCAGGGCAGCGCGTTCGGCCTCAGTAAACTCCGTGCTCGTCTCATACAGCCACACCTGTTCGACTTTGCGAACGGGAATCGCGCGCATGGCCGCAAGGTTCGCCGTATGTGCAACGCAATACTGGCACCCAGCCGACCGGCTCACCACGTACATGACCAGCGCCTTCAGGCCAGGATCCACCCGGCCCGGGCGGACGATGATGATCGCCGAGAGCTGTGCGAAGGCCGCAAGCAGATCTGGATCGCGAGCCATGATCAGCATGCTGTTCGGCACGAAACCCATAACGGCTTCGGCAATTTCGAACACTGTTTTTGAATCTTCGCTATGCTCTCGCTGCAAGGGTGCAATACGACTCATTGCGTTTCCACCTGCGACCGACATGGCCGCTGTTAAGTTCGATGTACTTTAAGATCTTCACGGTTCTGAGTGTGCCACGCGACCAGGACCTCCATCAATCGCCATCGATTCGGACGATCCCATTTTGGGAGATGGTATGATGGCTAGGCATTTGATCTATAGCTAAAAGCTTACTATCGCAATAGACTCAATTACGGCCCTCGCGGCTGATCTGATGACCTCAAGCGCCTCCCGAACCCAAAACAGCTCGTACAGATCACCAGGACGATCGCACGGGGCACCGTAGGCGACGACCAGACCCGGAATCTGGCGTCCGCGCCTTCCTGTGTGTCGATAATTATCAATAACTTACAGCTATGTAATTGATTTACAAGATGCTTCTGACATGGGAAGAGCGGGGCCGGGCCTAGAAGCTCAACCGCAGCGAGAGCTGAATGATCCTGGGCTGGAAGGTGTAGAGCAGCCGCCCGAAGGTCGGGCTGCTGATGTTGGTGTCGGGATTCGCGAACTCGGCGTGATTCAGCAGATTGAAAATATCGGCGCGCACTTCCACGCGCAGATTTTCGCGGACCGGCGTGCTCTTCGAAAAAGCCATGTCGATGTCGTAATTTCCCGGTCCGCGGAACGCGTTGCGCGGCAAACTCCCATATGTACGCGTTTCGGGCGCCGCGACCGCTTCCGCATCACTCGGAAAGTTCGTGTTCGTGAAACTGGTGGGATCGAACCAGAAATTCCCCGTGGAGCCGCCGATCGTTCTCGAAGTGCGCGGATCGAAAATCTGCACCGGCTTCACCAAGTTTGCGCGCACCAGTCCGGCATCGCCAGCCGCCGAAGGTCCCGGGCTGTTGAAGTTGAATGCGCTTGGCAGGTTGGCAAAAATGTCGAGAGGATATCCCGTGTGCCAGCTCACGATGGGGAAAACATTCCATCCCGTAGTGACCCGCTTCGGTCCATTCTCCCAGGCTTTCTCGAAAGGCAGTTCCCATCCTCCGCTGAAAACGATGCGGTTGCGCACGTCCATGTCGGAGGAGGCCCCGAAAAGGTTCGGCTGATAGTAAGGCACGGCCTGGTTGCGGTTCTGAAAGCCGGACGCGTTATCGATGTTGTGGGAGTAGGTGTAAGCCAGCGTGAAGTAAGAGTGCCCGAAGATTCCCGGACCGGAGAATTGCTTCTGCAAACTTGCCAGCAAACTGTTGTAACTGGCCGAGCTGGTATTGCGAAACTCGTGCAGGCTCGCGTAGCAAAGAAACAAATCAGTCGCGCCGCATGGACTGGCTGGCGCAGTCAGGTTCAACACCCGGTTGAACGTTCCCAGGACAAATGGATTCACGTCGGTAAGTGCGGTCAGCTTGCGTGACGCACTGCCCACGTATCCTGCCTGAAACACAGTGTTCTCGGCGATCTCACGCTGGAACGTCAGATGGTACTGGTACGTGTACGGCGTCCGCAGGTGCGGATCGTCTACAAAAATGTTCCCCGAAGCTCCGATGGGCAAATATCCAGCTGCGGCGAAATCAAGATTCTGTGGCGGAGGCCGGGAGGGGAAAGGATTGGGAACTCCAGCGGCGACAAACGGTTGCGTCAGATAATTCACTTCTGTCGTGGGATTCCCCGCCAGCGGCGCGAATCCGAAACCAGCACTCGCGAAGTACGGTGGCTTCCCGTTGAACTGCAGATTATCTTCGGCCTTCAGAATGTCGTAGAACACTCCGAATGCGCCGCGCAAACTTGTCTTGCCGTTGCCGCGCGGATCCCACGCAAAGCCCACTCGCGGCGCCCAATCATTGCGATCGGGGAAGTTCACTCCGCGAGGCGCGCCGGGATCTCCGGGGAACACCATGCCCGGCGGCGCATTGGGAAACTTCAACGAGTGCAGACCTGGGATGACAGAGAACGTGCGGCCTTCGGTGTCGGACTTGGGCGTGCTGTATTCGTACCGCAACCCTATGCTCAGCACCAGGTTCTTGCGCAGGCGCCATTCATCTTGCGCGAAGCCATAGCTGAACTTGCTGCGAATGTTTGAGGGCGCCGCCGAGTTTTGTATGTACTCGAGCGGCAGGCCTAGCAGAAAGTCGGCAAACGAGTTGCCCGAGAACTCCCCGTTCTGCCCGATGAAAATAAACTGCCCGTTGTCGACGAAAGCCACAAACGTATTGTTCTGAAAGGCCGAGAAGCCTCCGCCGAACTTGAACGCGTGCTTACCGCGAACCCAGGTCAAAGCATTGGAGTATGTGAAGGTGTTGTCTTCAATGTGCTGCGGTCCGATGGTGCTGAATCCAATGGATAATCCCGTATCCCAAGCGAGGTTGGTTGGTCCGGTTGGCAGGTCGGGTGTGATTCCAATTCCCAACTCCGCCGGCGTGGGAAGGTGCACGGCTGGGTTTTCCGCGTTGTTGCTGCTGCGTACTGCGGTCGCCTTGAATTCGTTGAGCAGCGTCGGCGAAAAGATATGGGTATAGGTAAAGTTCAGAAAGTAATCGTGAAAATCGGAGTAGTGGGGAAACCCTGGCACGTTGGCGTAATCAAAGGGCGTGACTTGATGGGTGCGGTCTCCGCCAAGCGTGAACGCCAGCTTGTTACGGGCGTCGAGGTCGAAATCGAACTTGGCGGTGAGCTCGTCGCGGCTGGAAGTGAAGGGCTGCTGCGAGTTGAGCAGGCCGGTCGGAGAAGTCGGAATCAGATTCGCGTTGATGTAATTCTGCGCGACGGTGTTGATCTTCGTGGGATCAATGATGGCCTGTTGCGCTAGCGCTGCGTTCGATTGAAAAAAAGGATTCGCCCGCAGAAACGCCGCTACGCCGGAATCGGGCACGCCGCCGGGTCCGGCTTGCGAAAAATCGCCGTTCAACTCTGCCGGCGTGTAAGTCTCGATGTTGTGCTCGGTTAAGTCCTCGGTGATGCGCTCACCCTGGTATCCGACAAAGAAGAAATAGCGGTCTTTGCCATTCATGACATGCGGAATGGTTAGAGGTCCGCCGAAAGTTCCTCCGAACTGGTTGCGCTTGTAATCGTTGCGCGGCAGTCCCGCTTGAATGTTGAAATAGCTGTTGGCGTTGAGAAAATCGTTGCGCAGAAAATCAAACGCGGTTCCATGGAACTTGTTGGTTCCCGATTGAGTTGCAACGGTAATGACGCCGCCGGAGTTGCGTCCGTATTCTGCGGGGTAGTTGCTGGTCAGGATGCGGAACTCGGCAACGGTGTCGGGATTGGGCACATAAACTGCGCGGTTGTCGATAAGGTCGTTGTTGAGTCCGCCATCGAGCAGATATCCGACAGAATCGGCGCGGTTTCCGTTGATGTTGAAAGTGCCGGGCCCGACGAAATCCTGATCCACGGGGGTGACTCCGGCTTGCAGAAGCGCGAGGTCGCGGATGTCGCGTCCATTGAGAGGCGCATTGCGCACCACATCGCTGGTGACGACCTGGCCTAGCGAAGTGCTCACGGTTTCGACCGTCTGGGTGCTGGCCGAAACTCGAACTTCTACTGGAGCCGTGCTGAGTTGCAGGCGGACATCGAGGCCGCGCGTGTCGCCCACGTGAAGAATGACATCAGTGACTTCCGAGACGGCGAATCCATCTTTTTGCGCAGTGATGATGTAGCGGCCCGGTTGCAGGAGAGGGACGGTAAAATAGCCGCTTTCGTTGGTGACGGTTTCACGTTTTAATCCCTGATCAACATTGAGCAAGGTGATCTTGACTGCGGAAACCGCGGCGCCGCTCTGATCAGTCACCGAACCTGACACGGCTGCACGCTGCGCGTTCGCCACTCCGGCAAACGTAAGGCAGGCAACGAGAACCGTAAAAAGAGCTACTCTCGGTTTGGTCAAGGAAGCTTCTGGCCCGGCTACCAAGCACTCCGCGGCGGGGCCGAGGGCGAGCGGCCGACGCGCAAAAGAATAGCACGCCGAACTCTCTACTACTCATGATAGTAGAGATGAAAAGACGACATTTCGGCAGCGGCTGCAATCTTTTTCAGCTTGTGGCGGCTAGCTGCCCATGTGTCGCAATACGGCGATCAGGCGGGAAAGACTCGCGGAGGCCTCGGGAGCCTGCTGGGAGGTCGTGAACAGAGAGCGGACCAGATCATTCTGCTCGCGGGCGAGCCGGAGCAGAGTCTCGCTATCGGCGTGGCCGGCGACTGCGTCGCTCATGCTGGCCGACAGCGGCGTGTCGGCGATATCGGAGAGCATTTCGGCCTGACGCTGGGCCAGGTTCGCAATCCAGTTCTGGTGATCCTGACGGATCTTCTCAATCTGCCGCAGCGTGGCCCGGGGCAGCCCAGCGATGCGCTCGGATGAGAATTCGCGATCTAGCTTTTTCAGCGCCCAGGCGTGCAGGAAGGTTTGGCGGGCGTGGGTCACGATTTCATTGGAGAAGATCGCGACTTCCTTTTCGGTTTCGTCGTTTGAGGCGCCGGATCGCGAAAGGTGCTTGAAGATGCGGTCATGCAGCGGCATGCTCGCGTTCGACAGGTCGGCGAGACTTGCGGGAACCGTGACCTCGGCGATCGCGTTGGCTCCGGCGTTGTCAGCGAAGCGGTCGGGCGGGTTGTAAAGTTCCGATCCATTCTTGAGTTCGCGCGGTACAAAAATTTCTACGCGCAACATGCCGTCGACTGATTTCAGGGACTGCTTGATGGCTTCGCGGCGCGCGGGATTGTCGACCAGTCCCTGCACCAGCAGCGATCCATCGGACATGGGAAAGAGATAAACCTCTTCACCCAGGCAGGCATCGACTTTGTGCAGGGCTTCGGCCACCGCTACCTCTTCTACCGTCGCGTGCGTGCTGGCGTATCCGAGGGGCACGACTTTGTGCGCAGGTAAAGAAGGATTCGAGTTGGTGCCGGAGTGCGTCGCCGAAACATCACCGATGCCCGGAGGCAGCGTGAGATGCGCCAACTCCATGGTGCGCGGCTCGGTGTTGGAGGAGACTCGAGTGAAAAGATATTCCTGCGCGTTCCCGGTTGAAGTCACGATGCTTACAGAAGCGGGCTCGTAGTCGCTGGCGGCGACCACTAGGCGGGCTTCGGCGATGCCAGACGAGTGCCCGGGCGCGAATGGATACTGCAATTCGAAATCATCCCCAGACTTGTGGGCAATCGTCTGGGAACTTCCGCGAGAACTGACCAGGCGACGGAACCCATCGACAGAAACATCCGGCAGCCACTGCTGGCGGTCGAGGTAGTCAATAAGAGTCGCATCCGCCGGGTCATCCTGAAGCACCGCACGCAACATGTTTCCGGTGAGGCCCGGGTTATTGCCAGTTACGGAGCGCTCGAACGAAGCCGCGTTCGAGTACGCGTCCCAATAAGTGACAGGTGTTTCGGAATCGTGCACAGCCACGATGGTTCCCAACTGCCGGTGTGCACCACTTTTGCGGTCAACACTCTCTACACGTACGGCGATGCGGCTGACTTGTCCCTTGGCGGGAAGGTGTCCGGTTTCGTAGCTTTGGGCGCGGCTAAGAACGGTGTCGGCAGAGACGCGCGTGTTCAGCACATCGGTGAACATCACGACCAGCAAGCATGCGGCGAGCGCGGAGGCGAGGGCCGCTTTCCGGTGTTCGCCCACCACGGCAAAAACGCTGCGTGCGCTTGCGGTGAGTCGCGCCCACAGCGACGGTCCAGCGGCTTCGGTTTCGTTCGCATGCCGCATCAAGCGCTGGCGGAACTGCTCTGCTCGGGTGTCAGAAAATGCGGGCGCTTCGGGCAGCACCATTTTGCGCGCCAGCAGGAAGCGATCGATGTTCTCCTGCACTGCGCTGAGGCGGCTGCGGCAGATCCAGCAGCTCTCCACGTGGTCACGTACTTTTTCGAATTCAGCGCGCGAGAGCTCGCCGTCCTGATAAGCGACGAGTTGCACGTCGCCCAAATGCGGCGGAACCAGCGGGATTCGATTAGGCACGTTTGGCATCACGCCCCTCGAATTTCTTGAGCCCGCGAGATAGATACACGCTGACCGCTTTGTGACTGATGCCCAACACGTCGCCGATTTCCTGGTAGCTCAAACCTTCGGCGCGCAGAGTGAGGCAATAGCGCTCGCGCTCGTTAAGAATCTCGAGCGATTGCGCGATGCGTTGCTGAGTGATGAGATCGTCTTCCGCGGAGCGCGTGGTCTCGTTCATGCTGCGATTCGACAACCACTCGGCCACCGCGACTTCGTGAATGCCTTTTCTGCGGATGTTGTCGATCGCGAGATTATGGATGACGCGGTAGAGCCAGCTGCGGACGTTCAGAATTTCTGCTTTGCGTTTCAGTTGGTCGAACAATTTCAGAAACGCGATCTGGACCAGATCTTCCGCTTCTCCGGTGGAGCCCACGATCTGGTAGGCGTATCCCAAAAGAGAGGGGCGCATGGAGGCATAAAGCTCCACGACGGTCTCTTCCAGTTGTTCGCTGCGGCGCGGACTGTCAGCCTGCTCGAGCCCGAACACCTGGCTTAGTTTGAGGATGCGTTCCTGGTCCATGGTCCCTGGAGACTGCTTTTATAACTTGCAGATAAAATTACCGGACTACCCCTCGACGGGCGGGCTTCTGCCTACACCTGCGGCTCAGTTTGGTATACACCAAATCCTGTAGTTTCCAGCGCTTCCAAAGAAATATTTTTTTCCGAACTTCAGACGTTAGGCAATTCCCGGTCTCGTGCGTCACAGCATAGATATAACGCTTTCCATTTGTATGCAAGGTGACGCCGTCGAGCGGCGAGGCGACGGAGTCGAGCGACCCTGTGGACCTGATGCGAATGGCCCTGCCCGATCCTGTTCCCAGCGAAAACGACCCCGAGTTCGTGCTCGGGGCCGGGGAGCGCCATATGGTGCAGTTGATTGCCCTGGGTATGCCCGACCGGGAGATTGGGCAGCGACTCGGCTTGACGGATGTCGAGGTTCGCGATCAGTTGCTGGTGATCTTCAAGAAACTGGCGGTCGCGGGGTTACTCGATCAACTCCTCTATATAGGGGAGGAAGTTTAGCTGTTAGGAAAGCGAATCACGGTTTCGTCATAGTTAACGTTAGTCGGCCCTAAAAACTCTTACGAATTTCGGCCCCCTGCCATTAGCGATATTAGCTAACGGTCGGCCCTTTGAAGCCTGTTCGCTGCTCCCGAACGGGCTTCCTTTTTTTTGTGCGGGATCAGTTGGCGCTGGCTTCTTCGGGCGAGGACTCGACGACCTCGTCATCCGGACGGATCAATCCGAACTTCTTGAGTTTGTAGCGCAGCGCATCGCGGGAGATGTCGAGCAACTTCGCCGCCTGGGTCTGATTGTTGTTGGCCTGCCGCATCGCCAGTTCCACCATCGCCCGTTCCACTTCTTCGAGCGAGGTGCCTCCTTCAGGAATATAGAGACGGGGAAGCGTGCGTCCATTGGCGAGTTGCTGGCCGCTTTCGGCAGGGGCGGTACGCTCGAAAGCGGTGCGGCCGCCGGATTCGGCGACCGAGAACGGCAGATAGGCCGGACGCAAAAGCTTTTCATCTTCCAGGATCATCGCGCGTTCGATCGAATTCTTCAGCTCGCGAACATTTCCCGGCCAGCTGTGCGCCAAAAGCAAACGCCGCGTGTCGTCGGAAATGCCGCGCACTGACTTTTTGAACTTTATGTTGTAGCGTTCGATGAAGAAATCCACCAGCGGCAGGATGTCTTCCTTGCGGTCGCGCAACGGCGGAATAAAGATGGCGATGATGGCTAGACGGTAGTAAAGATCCTGGCGGAACTGGCTATCGCGGACGGCTTTTTCCAGATCGCGATTGGAAGCGGCGATGACGCGAACGTCCACTTGCATATCGCGTACACCACCCACGCGGCGAATCATCTGGTCTTCCAGTACACGCAGCAGTTTCGCCTGTAACAGAGGAGAGAGCTCTCCGATTTCGTCGAGGAAGAGCGTGCCTCCGTCGGCCATTTCGAACAGGCCTTTCTTCATCTGCTTGGCGTCGGTAAAGGCGCCGCGCTCGTGTCCAAAGAGCTCAGCTTCCATTAGCGTCTCAGGGATGGCGGAGCAGTTGATGGCGATGAAGGGTTTCTCGCCGCGCGTGCTTTCATAATGGATCGCTTTGGCGATGAGATCTTTGCCGGTGCCGCTCTCGCCTTGAATCAGAATTGTCGTCGCTTCGCTCGACGCCACCTTGCGCACAAAGTTCATCAATTCGGTCATTTTGGCGGAGGTGCTGATGACCTCGTGATATCCAGCGCGCCGCCGCACTTCACCGCGCAGACTCTGCACCTCGGTGCGCAGGCGCGTGGTTTCGAGCGCATTCTTGATGGTGACGTTAAGCTCTTCGAAATCGAGCGGCTTGCCGATGAAGTCATAGGCGCCGAGCTTGAGGGCCATCTTTACGTCGTCAAGCTGCGGATCGGCGGTGATCATGATGACGGCGCGCGCGTCGCCATTTTTCTTGAGTTGTTCAAGGACTTCGAGGCCGCCCATGTCGGGCATGCGGACGTCGAGTAACACCAAGTCGGGAGATTCCCGCTGGGCGAGCTTCAGGCCGGGCTCTCCGGCTTCGGCTTCGACGACGTGGTAGCCCCACTCTTCGCACTTCTGGCGCAGGGACCAGCGCACCAGGCGCTCGTCATCGATGATGAGGATCTTCTCCGCAGGCATTTCGAGTGATTAGCTTACTACGGATGGGAGGGGCTGAGGCTAATCGGCGCTGCCTTCCGCTTGCGGGCGGCGGATGGGGAGGTTTACAACGAAGCGGGCGCCTTTGCCGATGGTGCTGGTGACGTCGATGTGTCCGCCATGTTCTTCGACGATGCGGCGGGCCAGCGATAGACCGAGTCCGGTACCATTGCCCTTTGTGGTGTAGAAGGGGCGGAAGATGTTGGCCAGATGTTCGGGCAGGATTCCCCGTCCTGTGTCTGCGACCGAGATAGTCGCGAAAGTGTCATGCGTGCCCACTTCGACCGCGATTTTCCCCGGACCTTCGATCGCCTGAATCGAGTTGATCATCAGGTTCAGCAGGACTTGGTGGATCTGATCGCTGTCGTGCTCGACTTCGGGGACGTTGGGATTCTTCTTGAACTGGATTTCGATCGGCTTCGACAACGCTTGCTGGCGAGCCAGCATGACGGCGTGCTCGACGGTTGTATTGAGATCGCTGCGACGGATCTCCGGCGGATGCGGCCGGGCAGTCTGCAGAAGATCGGTGAGAATATGATCGATCTGATTGATCTCGAGGCGCACGTCTTTAACCACCGCGCGAGCCGGACTGGTCGAGGGCAGATCGCGGCCGATGATTTCGATGACGCCGGCAATTCCGGCTAAAGGATTGCGAATTTCGTGGGCGAGGCCAGCGGCGAGCTCTCCCAACGTGGCAAGGTGCTCGGCGCGCGACATCTGGGTGCGATGAAGGCGCTGAATTTCCTCGCGCGTCTCTTTCAGATTCGCCACCATGCGGTTGAAGTCGCGTCCTAAGTCGCCGATCTCATCGTTGCGCTTGGCAAAACTTACCGAGGCCGACAGGTTTCCTTCGCCCACCTGCGCCATCTTTTCCTGCAACTCGACCATGGGGCGTTGCACTTGGTAGGTAAGAACGAACAGAAGCACGGCGCAGATGGCGACCGCTCCTCCGCCGGCAACAAACATCACTACGTGACGTTCGGGATCTCTCCAGGAAAGCGAAGCGAGCAGGAAGAGCAGAAGGCCGTTGAGCAAAACGACGGCGATGGGAAGCAGGGCTTTGATCTGCCACTTGATGCGAACGGAACCGAGCTCGGGGCTTACTGGAGCGGCCGAGTTCATGCGTTGCTCATGGCGGGTCGAGACCGTAGTCGCCTGGTCGATATAGTAAAGCGGGGGCTCTAGATCAGGAAGAGATCTCTGTTCGTCGTGCCCGGTTAGATTTCGGCGCTTGCTCATAGTCTCAGGCATACGCGTGCAGTCCCGGCAGCAGGTAAGTCACACCGAAGAAAGTGAACATGACGACCGCGAAACCGAGGATGGCGAAGTAAGCGGCGCGGCGTCCGCGCCACCCGCGAGTAATGCGCATGTGCAGGTAGCCGGCATAGACCAGCCAGGTGATCGCGGCCCAGGTTTCTTTCGGATCCCAGCTCCAGTAGGAACCCCAGGTGCGGTTGGCCCAATAAGCGCCTGCGGCAATCATCAGGGTGAGCAGGGGGAAGGCAATGGCAATTGTCTTGTAGGTGATGCGGTCGAGCATCTCCGCGGTGGGCAGCATGCGTTCGAGATCCCGGCGCCGCCACAAGAGCAGCAGATAGAGAAGCGAAACGAAGATGCCGCCTACCAGTCCCGACAAAATGAAGGGACTCGCGGCCAGGCTGGTGGAAAACAATCCCTCGGCATCGAGCGAAGTGTAGCGGCCGTCGCGCACGCGGAGCAGGAAGAAAACGCCAGCGCCAGCACCTGCAGAAGAATGCTGACGAAGACGGCGCGATTGGCGATGCTGATCAGACGGTCGTCGTTCTGACTTTCTCCAGAGAAGATAAAGCACCAGGGGAGCGGCGACGGCAGCGAGGACCAGCAACATCAGCCAGCCGAGATCAGGAATCACTACGAACAGGCGCACGCCCTTGGAGAGAAACATCTCCGACTTTTGTTCCGGCGTCCCACGCGATCACGCTGAGGCCGCCCCACTTTTCAAAGCGGGTGAGGACGCCGAGATAAGTGCCGATGCCGAACAGGCTGATGGCCGCGAGGAAAGTCTCGGTCCGCATCTTGTCCTGAATCAGAAACATCATGGCCAGCGCGAAGCTGAGCGCGCATGCGGCGTAAGCGAGCATGGCGAGCGTCACGTGCACGTGCAGCCAGGTGGACTGCAGCGCCGGCACCAGCGGCCGGACGTCCGATGGCAACAGTTGCATCAGGACCACTCCGACGATCGCCACCGGCATGGTCACGGTCCCGATCACTTTCACGCCGAACTTCTTTTCGGCAATCAGTGTCAGAACGACCAACGTCCAGACGAAGCTCAGCAGCATTTCATAGATGCTGGCGAAGGGCGGATGTCCGGCTGCATACCAGCGATGGGCGACTGCGAGGGTGTTGGCCGCCAGGCCCGCCCAGGTGGCGAGCGATGCGAAGCGCACGTAGGAATCGATGCCAGTTACGCCAAAGCCCAGATAAAGCGCTCCGGCACCGGCGTAGAAAATGAATGCGGCATAAAGAAAGTTCGACTCCGTGACCAGGTTGCCGCTCTTTACCACGTTCAGAAATCCCATGAACAGCAGGAATGCAATCGAAAGACCCACCATCACCACCAGTGTGGTTCCAGTCGCCGCAGGTTGCTGTTCAACTTGTGCTCGCGCCATAGAACGTTCCTCCGTTAAACTCCGGCCAGCGAAGCTGCAGGCTCTTCCGAGTGCGGCTTCGGTTGCGTTTTCAACTCCGATTGAATGTCTTTCACGAGTTCTGCGAATTTTTGTTCGAATACGTCTTTGTTCTTGTTGGAGGTTCCGCCCACCCACAGCCCCACGCGGCCGCGCGCGTCACGCACCGTGACTGCCCAAAGCCGTATGTGCACCAGGTAAAACACGGCGGTGAGGCCGACGGCCATCAGCAACACTCCGCCCCACACCGCCCATTGTCCGGGTTCGTGCGAAACTTCGAGGCCGGTGAAGTAGGCCATCTGCACGTCTTTGCCTTCGAACTTGTAAGGAGATTTGTCGTTCTCGGCGAAGCCGGGAATCGGCGGCAGCCAAACGTTGATTGCTTTGCCTTTCGACTCGAGGACCAGGTGCGCGGCTGGATTCTCTACCTGCGCCGAGCGGGTGTAGACCTGTCCATCGCTCACCACGTAATCGGGAATGAACTCAGTCATACGCACGGTGGTGTCGGGGTCGAGGGAGACTTTCTCGTTCATTGCCAGGCTGATGTCTTGTGGCTTTCCATCTCCTGAGATTGGCGTCACGGTGAGAGAGAGTTTGTCGACCTTCCCGGTGCTGCCGTAGCTCGACTTGATAGAAGCGCACGCCCTGATAGACCAGGGGATCGTTGACCACGATCTCTTTGCGCATCACCTCGCGCCCGTTTTCGACGACAGCGAGCTTCGACCACCACTTCTTAGGGGTGCCGTCCTGATAATTTTCCTGTCCGGCTTCGTCGCAGCGGACGGAGAAAGGAAGCACGCGTCCGGTCTTGTCGCGCAACTCGATGGTGTTCGATTGCTGCCCGCGCGTGAGAGCGACGTAACCGCGCCATCCGTAGAGCGCGTCGACGATGCCACCCACAAAAATCAGAAGCAGGCTGGCGTGCACGATGTACACCGCCATCTCCGACATGCGGTTGCGTTCTCCGAAAATCGATTGCCGCTGGTTGCGTACCACGTGCTCGGGACGGTAGTGCGCTTTGCGGAAGACGCGTTCAGCGGTAGCGAGAGCAGTGGCTTCGTCGTCGACCGCGATCAGGGCTTGGTTGGGGAGGGCTTTGCGGAACGACTCGTCCGGACTCTTATAAGGACGCGAAAAATAGCGCCACGAATTAGGGAATCGCTCGATCGACGCGGCAATGATGCTCACGCTGACCAGCAACAGCAAGAGCACGAACCACCAGCTGTGGAAGACGTCGGTGAGTCCGAGGAGATCGAGGACGCGCAGCATTTGGGGAGAGTAGGCGCGCTGGATGTCGTCGGCGTCAGCGGTGGGGCGTTGCAGGACGACAGTTCCAGCGGCAGCGAAGATCACCACCAGGATCAGCAGAATCACTCCGGTCTTGATGGAACTCATGGTTTGCCAGAGCTTGCGTGCGGTTTTACCCAGAGCGATGGCCATATCGCGTCCTCCCACGCGGGGAGAAATGCAACTTCCGCGCCAACCACTGCCAAGTCGCTAACTCATTTCATTGTCATGGTTTGTCATTTTTGGCTGGGCAGAGGCCATCGGGGGCATTTGGGCGATATCACTCAGCGGAAGAAGGACTAAGCAGGGATTTCGCGCATGTCGTTCGCGTTTCAGGTCACGGGCTCGGGTGATGTGCGTCCTAGTTCGCAGGGTAAGCCGAGGACTGGAATATCCAAAATGGATTTCCGGACTTCAATTTCCGATTTAGGATCGATTCAGTGTGGCGAATTTCCGCCTCAAGTGACTTGGGTCATTTCACCAAGACCACTGTGGGAGTTAGCCCAACGCGGGCTTGGAGAGCGACTGTTGAAAAAATCATCAGCCGCTGTGGTCATCTGCAACACCCTTAAATCCAGCGACTTACAGGCTTCGTCCAAAAATCAAGCACCGCGCCTTATTAGGTCAGTCTCATGCATTAGTCCGTGGTGGAGGCTGGCTTGACCACCCGGCAAAATTCGAACTGGCAAAGGATCGAAGGGATCCTAGTTTGGCTGGTTCTGCTGCTGGCGGCCCGAAGCACTTTCGCGGTCCAGCATCCGGTCCCGCTCGATCCCAAGGCCGATGCTTCGGTCTGCCTGCAGTGCCACGAAGACAAGTCCAAGGGCAAAGCGGTTCATTCGGCGATCGCCATGGGCTGCACCAGTTGTCACGAAATTCGCACCAATAAAGATGTCACCCACGTAAAGCTGATCACCGCAACGCCCTACAAGCTCTGCCTGACCTGCCACGCCGACAAAGACTCCAGCCAGATGACGGGACAGGTTCACCGGCCGGCAGTTCGCGATTGCCTGAAGTGCCACGACCCCCACACGGCGGAGAACAAGAACCAGCTAGTGAAGGCGACTGACGGGAGATGTGAAAGAGAATCTCTGCCTGAGCTGCCACGCAACGGGATTGAACACTCCTGATAAAGGAAGCCGTCACGCCGCGCTCGACATGGGATGCGACACCTGCCACACCACGCACAAGGTAGGAGAGCGGGGGAAGCAGGAATTTGATTTCCATTTGACCAAAGCGGCTCCGGCGCTGTGTCTCGATTGTCACGACGCGAAAGACGCGAAGTTGCAGACGGCGCATCAGAACCAGCCGTTCGCGAGCGCAAATTGCGTGACCTGCCATGATCCGCACCAGTCGCGCAGTCCGAAGTTGATGCAGGCGTTCCAGCACAATCCTTTTGAAAACAAGATGTGCGATACCTGCCACGCCCCGGCGAAAGACGGAAAAGTGGTGCTGACGCAAGCCGACGCAAAGTCACTGTGCGTAACCTGCCACGACGACAAGGCCAAGCTGATTGAGTCGGCGAAAGTGCAGCATCCCGGAGCGGCGGGCGATTGCACGGACTGCCACAATCCGCATGCCATCGAAATATCCCGGATTGCCGAAGACCGATCCGGTAAACATCTGCCTGGGATGTCATGCCGAGCAGGCAGAACTCGCGAAGAAACAGATTCGGCACCAGCCGGCATTCGGACAAGGTTGCGCGACTTGCCATGAGCCGCATGGCGGAGATCGTCCCAAGCTGCTGCGGGCGCAAGGTAACGCGCTTTGCCTGGAGTGCCATGGCCCGGACTCACAAGCGCAGAAGCTTGACGCCGAGCATCTGCTGACCATCTTCAACGGCAAAGTGAAATTGCCCGAGGACTACTACACCAAGAACCAGGTTGTGATTCTTCCCTTGAAGTACGGGTTGGGGCATCCGGTGAACTACCACCCGGTGTCGGATGTGATGGATCCGTCGAACATCAGCAAGGTAAAGACGCCGATGACTTGCCTCACCTGCCACCAGCCGCACGCGGCCGCAAAGCCGGGGATGCTGGTGAAAGATCAGGAAAACAACATGGCATTTTGCGATAGCTGCCACAAGAACCGAATCACGATGGGAGCGCAGTGATGTTCGCCGGCGAGAGGAGAGCAACGATGAAACTGCGAGATCTGAAATCCGCTATCGGGATTGTGGCCGCTCTTCTAATTGCCTCTGCCCTGTCGCCGAGCACCATGCTGGCTGGTCCCAAGAAGAAACCGGCTACGGGCGCGAGCGACAACGCTCCCAAGAAAGTGAAGATCGACACCTCGGTGTCTGATGTGGCCCAGCCCTCCTTACATTCCGCGCGTGCGCTGGATGTCTTACTACGCGGGGATGAAGATCGACAACACCCCGGCGGCGCAGAAGAAACAGAAGCAGGGATGGATGGATCGCCTGGCGGGCGCGCAGCAAAAAGACGACAAGCAGATTCTGAAAGAGTTCCCCTTCCAGATGATCGGGCCGTATGGAATCGCGATCGACTCCAAGGGACAGGTTTACGTGGCCGATCAGCGCGTAGGCGCAGTGTTCATTTTCAACACGGAAACACGCGACGTCACCCTGATTCGCAACGGCACGGACGCGAAGTTTGGTTTGATCAATGCCCTCGCGGTAGACGACGGCGACCGGCTGTTTGTCTCCGACGGCAAACTACGCCGCGTGCTGGTGTTTGACGCCAATCACAAAGTGCAGGGTGTGGTCGACGAAGGCATGCAGGACCCGGTGGGCATCGCGATCGATACCGAGAACCGTTTCCTCTATGTGGTCGATACGCAGCAAGACCAGGTGCTTGTGTATGACGCCGACAGCTACAAGCTGCTGCGCCGGATCGGCACCGGGGGCAAGAATCACTTCCTCACCGATCCTGGAAATTTCGGCGCGCCGACCAACGTTGCCCTCGACAAAGACAACAACGTGTACGTCACCGACACCATGAACAATCGCGTGGAGATTTTCGACGCGGACGGAAACTTCCTCAGCTGGTTCGGCAAGCACGGCGACGGACCCGGATATTTCGCGCGGCCCAAGGGAATCGCAGTGGATGGCGACGGTCATGTCTGGGTCGTTGATCAGATGCAGGACCGGGTACAGGTTTTCGATCGCGAAGGAACGCTGCTCACCTTCTTCGGCGAGCACGGAAATTATCCCGGACAGTTCGCATCCGCGGCAGGTATCGCGATTGACAAACAGAACCGGGTGTTCGTAACCGATCAGTATCCGGGACGGATGCAGATGTTCCGTTACATCACCGACGCGGAAGCGGACGCGGAGCGCGCCAAGCGCGCGGAGGAACAAAAAAAGAAGTCGAGCGGAGCCCAGGCGCAGAAGCCGGCAGAAGCGCCGAAGGATACCGCTCAGGCCAGTGCACCGCACTAGCCAGCCAAGGTTTTGGCGGCCTTCGGGCTGCCAGAACGGAGATGGGTACAGCCGGCAAGTCCCATCTCCGGCAGTAGCACTTGTAAATGAAGTGGAAGTGACGTGTTGCAACACATCATTCAGGAGGTCTTATGAAGAAAGTACTGCTAGTAATGTTGATGGTTCTGGCCGTAGCAGGGTTCGCTCTGGCCCAGATCGGAAATCCTACAACTGACGTATTAGGCGCTCACCTCAATTATGGCCGCGGCTGCGCGGGCTGCCATGCTCCGCACAGCGGCGCATATGGCAACGGCGCGGCGAAACATGCCGACACCACTGCCGGCAACATCGCTCTTTGGGGCCAGGACGTAGGCGGCCTCTACGGGCAACAGATCACGACCGGCCAAAGCGAGCATGGATCGTTTGTTGAGAGCCTGCCCACCGCTCTGACCGCTGGCACTCCCGACGTAGCAGGCGTTCTCATGTGCCTGAGCTGCCATGACGGCAACTATGCACAGGGCGCCATGATGAAGAACAAAGTATTCGAGTCTCTTCCCAGCACTTATGGAACGTACAACAACATTCCGACCCTGCTCGGAGCTGACAACACCACGACCGGCAACTACCTGAACGATCACCCGGTGGGACTGAATGCTTATGTCACCTGCGGTGGAACGTATGACTGGGATTGCACGATCGTGAACGGCGCAATTCAGATGACCGGCCCGAATTCCTCCGCAGTTCGTGAAGAATTACGGCTTCTTCGTCAAGACCAGCGCTTACAACAACCAACCCACAGTGATGTGCACGACCTGCCACAACCAGCACGTAATGAACGTGGTGAAGGTGACCAATGGCGCGACCACGGGTCTGCCTTCTGGCAACTACATGACCATGTTCTTCGTGCGCGCTCCCTACAACCCGGCCAGCGGAAATGCGAATTCGAACCAGACTGCGCAATTCTGCCGTCAATGCCATGGTGGAGAGGGCAACGAGTCGAATGGTGGCTTGACCATCCCGACTACGTTCTAACTGGAAACGGGGAGAGGGCGATCTCTCCCCATTTCTTCCATGTTGTAAGGAGCAGGAGGAAGCGATGAAAACCCAAGTTCTACTCGGTGTACTGGTTCTGGCGGCTCTCGATCCGATGTGGGCCCAGCTCGTGTCCTCTCACCCTTCGACGCAACCGGCAAATCAGACCACCACCATCGCGCAACCCGCAGGGAAGCCAGTAGCGCGGGTGAACGGAACCGCGCTGACCGATCGTGACTTGGCGCGCGAGATGTACACGATTTTCCCTTACGCCAAGCAACACAACGGCGCGGTGCCGAAAGAGATGGAAGACGGCATCCGCAACGGCGCCATGCAGATGATTATTTTCGAAGAGCTGGTGTATCAGGAAGCGCTGCGCCGCAAGCTGACGATTCCCCCGGCGAGATTGCAGAGCGCGGAAAAAGATTTTCGCGGACAGTTCAGCTCTCCGCAGGAATACCAGCAAGTGCTGCAATCGGATTTTCAAGGATCCGAAAAAGTGCTGCGCGAGAAGGTTCTGCGCTCGCTGCTGATTGATGCGCTGCTGAAGATCGAAGTTGACAACAAGGCGATCGTATCGCTGGTGGAGGAGCGCGGTTATTACGACAAGAATCCAGCCCGCTTCCAGGTTCCCGAGGCGTTTGCCATCCAGACAATTTCTTTCATCGCTCCCGAAAAGGCTACGCCGCAGCAGCTGGTTGAAGCGCGCAAGAAGGCGGAAAACGCGCTGCCCCAGGCGAAGGCAGCAAAGAGTTACGAGGAGTTCGGCCTGCTGGCGGAAAAGGTTTCCGAAGACGATTACCGGGTGATGATGGGCGACCACAAGGCGATCCCGCGCACGCAAGTGGCGCCGCAGGTTTTGCAAGCGCTTCTGGCCATGAAGCCCGGTGACGTGAGTGGGGTTCTTCAGGTTGCTCAGGTGTACACGATCATCCGGCTCAACAAGCATATCCCCGCGAGCAAAGTGAAATTCGAAGACGTGAAGGCTCAATTGAAGACCGAGTTGACCAAACAGAAAACGAACCAGGTCCGCGCCGCCCTGGACAAGAAACTGCGACAGAACGCCAAGATCGAGGTTCTGTAGTCGCGGTGAAAGGTTGGTATGAAGTGCTCAGGCGTATCGAATTCGGAGCGAGTCTGCTGATCGGCCTTCTGTTGATGGCCGTTCCAGCCGCGAGCCAGGTGCAGGCGGGCGACTTCAGCATGAAGTTGAGCGGCATCCTTTCCGGCGGATATTCCGCGGGATATGGTGACGTTCTGCAATCCAATCACAACATCAACGCCGGCGGGAACGGAACGCTCTCGGGCTCTTACTACGATCCTAATTTCTTCTCATTCAGCTTGTCGCCTTATTACAACCAGTCGCGGACGAATTCGGAATTCCAATCGATTTCGGCGGCCAGCGGATTTAATTTTTCCAGCGGAATCTTCGGCGGGAGCCATTTTCCCGGCTCAATCAACTTCGCCAAGTCGTACAACAGTGATGGAAACTTCGGTATCCCCGGGTTAGCGAATTACACCACCCACGGGAACAGCACCACGTTCGGCGTGTCGTGGAGCGAACTGATTCCCGATTTACCGAGCCTGACCGCGAGCTACCAGCGAGGCAGCAACCAGTACTCGATTTACGGAACAAACGACACAGGCAACTCCGGATCGCAGTCGTTCAGTCTGCGCTCCGGCTATCTGTTCCGAGGCTTCAACATGGGAGCCTATTTTTCCGACGGCACCTCGCATGCGCTGATCCCGCAGGTGCTGCAATCGGGCCAGACGGACGAGACCAGCCACTCCGATACGCTGAGCTATGGACTAAGCGTGTCGCACGTGATTCCTCTGCGCGGTTCGTTTTCAGCGAATGTGAACCGGTCGGATGTGAACGACGACTTCGCTGGATACCGCTTTAACGGGACCATCGACACGGTGACTGCCGGTGCCAGCATACAGCCCACGAACAAGCTGCATGCCTCGATTGGCGCGAACTACTCCGACAATCTGGCGGGCATTCTTTACCAGGCTGCGGCTACCCAGGGCGCGCCGATTCAGCAACCGCAGCAGTCGTCGCATGCGACCGACCTGACCGGAAGCCTGAGTTATCTGATTCTTCCCAACCTGCAATCGCAGGCATACGCCGACCGCCGCATGCAAACGTTTCTGGGGCAAAGTTACGGCGCCAATGCCTATGGCGGCGGGCTCAGCTATTCCCAAGGATTGTTTGGCGGCAATTTCAGTGGGTCGCTTTTTGTGACCGACAATACTCTCGACGGCAGCAGCGTAAACACCCTGGGCTTCAATGTGTCGGCTAGTTATGCGCATCGCATTCAAAACTGGTTTCTGGCCGGATCATTCAACTACGCGCAGAACGTGCAGACGCTGCTGATCACCTACATGACTTCTTATTACCACTATTCGGGCAACGTCAGGCGGCGGGTGGGGAAAGAATTCACCTGGACCGGCAGCGGAGAATACTCGAAGAGCGGGTTGACCACGCAAGTGGGAACGCGCAGCAGTAGCTATAGTTTGTCGACGGGAATTGGATACAGCCACTGGATCACGCTGAACGGGAACTACGCTTCGTCGAGCGGGAACGGCCTGCAACTGGCGAGTGGAGTATCGTCTACGCCATTGCCGCCGATCATCCCGTCGAATCTTCTCATCCTGTACAGCGGTACGAGTTACGGGGTTGGCTTCGGTACTTCTCCCATTTCGCGGTTGACGATTGGCGCAGGCTTTTCACGCGGGAATAGCAACACGTTCTCCGGTGGAGTAGGGTCATCGAACAGCAGCGAACAGTTCAACGCCGTTTTTCACTACCGCTTCCGCAAGATGGAAGTGAATGGCGGATACAGCCGGCTGATGCAGGGTTTCAGTGCATCGGGCCTTCCGCCGGCAATGGTATCGTCCTACTACGCCGGGGTGTCGCGGTGGTTCAATTTCTTCTAACGGCTGTGCGCGCGCGAAGGGTGCAAGTTCTGGTGTTGCTGCTGAGCACGCCGGGATGGCTCACGCCTGCGTGGACCGCCGGCAAGCCAAAGGAAAAACCGGCAGAACCCGCGCCTCCGGCCTTGTTGCTGGAAGGCGGGCGAAAACTTACCTATGAGCGCAGCTTCAGCTGGGAGCGCGAGGTGAAGCCGAAGCGCGGCTTCTGGAATCGCCTGGTCGATGTGGTGGCAGGGGAGCCGGAGTTCCACTTTCTGATCCGTCCCTACAGTGTCGTAACCGACTCGCGTGGACGGATTATTGTGACCGATCCGGGCGCTGCGGGTGTTCACATCTTTGATTTCGGTCAACAGAAATACAAGTTCATTACCCGCCAGGAGAAGGGAAAAGACGCGATGTTGAAGCCGCAATGCGTCGCGGTCGACGCGGACGACAATATCTACGTCACGGACTCTGACACGGGAAAGATTTTTGTCTTCGATTCCGGAGGGAAGTATCAGCGCGCGATTGGCAGCCTGAAGGGTGGCGAAGGATATTTCAAGCGCCCCACGGGAATCGCGATTGATTCCGCGGCGCAAAGAATCTATGTGACCGACACGCTGCGCAACCAGATTTTTATGCTGGATATGCAGGGCAGCGTGCTGCATAAGATTGGAAAGACCGGGAACGGGGAAGGCGAATTCAACTATCCGACGGAATTGCGGCTGGATGGGCAGGATCTGATTGTCGTGGATGCGATGAATTTTCGGGTGCAGGTGCTGGATCGCTCGGGCGTGTTCAGGTATGCGATCGGCAGGCTCGGTGACACGAACGGTGACATGTTCCGTCCCAAAGGCGTGGCGGTCGATTCGGAAGGCGACCTCTATGTAGTGGATGGGGCATGGGGCACAGTGCAGGTGTTTAACCGCAAGGGGCAGTTGCTCTATTACTTCGGGCAACGCGGCACAGGGGCGGGGCAATTTCAGTTGCCGGCGGGAATGTTCATCGACCGCAACGACCGCCTGTATGTGGCGGATTCGTACAACCATCGGGTGCAGGTTTTCCATTATTCCGGATTGCCGAAGCAGGCGAAAGGGGGATCACAATGAAAAGCAGACCATTGTTCGCCTGCTGCTTCGTCTTGCTGTGGACCGCAGTCTTACAAGCGCAACTTGGGGGCGACGTCATTGGAGTGCATGATTTGGGGCCGGGGAGCAAGTCGCCCATCACCGGAGCGCGCACTGATTTCTGTCTCTATTGTCACGCTCCGCACTCGGGAATCACGGCCGGCACGGCGCCGTTGTGGAATCAGACGCTGAGCACGCAGACTTACATGCCGTACACCAGTACTACTTATCATGAGACTGGAAATCCGCAGCCGATGCTGGGGAGCGACAGCAATCTTTGTTTGAGTTGCCACGACGGCACGGTCGCGCCGGGAACCACGGCAGTGTTCGGCAAGGTGACGATGGCGGGCTCGATGTATGCAACCGATGTTCTAGGGACGAATTTGCAATCGTCGCATCCCTTCAGTCTCGTGCTTCCCATGAATGATGCGCCCGACCTGGTAGCGACGCTGGCGTCGAAAGGGCAGACGGCCGATACCACGGGAGCAATTCAGCTCATCAACGGCAATATCGAGTGCACATCCTGCCACAATCCGCATGTGCAGGCTAAAGATCCTATTGCGCAGAATTTTCTGGTGAAAAACAGCGCGGCGGGTGCGATGTGCTTCGCCTGCCACGATCCCAATCGCGTGGTGCAGGGGCAGACGAATCCGCTGGCGGGATGGCCGCAGAGCATTCATGCGACGGCGACTGACGCCGTGCAGAACCTGCCGTATCCGACGCTCGATCAGAATGCTTGCGTCAGTTGCCATGCGAACCACAACGCGCCCGGCCCAGACTGGATTTTGCGCGGCGCGGGCGATCAGGATTGTCTGAATTGCCACTCGGGATCGAGTTCGGCCACGGGTTCCGCGACGAGCGGCATGCTTGGCTACGCCGCCGGACGCAACGGAGCGGTGGCGGCGGCCAGTGTGATGGTGCCGGCGAATGTTTCCGCGAAGTTCAACGTGGCCGCGGAATACGCCAAGATTGGACATCCGATTTCTTCCACAAACACTGCCGCGCAATTCAAGGCGCTGAGTAAAGGGCAATTCCAGACCGTGGTTCCGAATACTCCGAGCCAGTCGGGGTGCATCGATTGCCACGACCCGCATTCGGTGCAGGCGGTGACGTCGTTTGCGGCGGCTCCGGCGCTGCGTTCTTCGCAGAATGCGACCATTGGCATCAGCGAGAAGGATGGAGTGACGGTGCTTCGTCCCGCGCACAACCAGTTCGAGACTTGCATCCGTTGCCATGGAAATAATGCTTCTAAGATGCAGGATCGGACGAAGTTCGGATACCTTCCGGCACGATTGCTGACAGCGGCAGATCCGCTCAACCTCATTCCGCAGTTCAATATTTCGGCGGCGTCGAGCCATCCCGTGTTTCATCCCCGCAGCAGCGCACTCCCACAGCCGAGTTTGCTGACCAACATGTGGAATGTGAATGGCACCACGCAAGGGCGGGCGGTGGGCCTGCAGATTTTCTGTACTGACTGCCACAACAGCGACGACAATCGCGAGTTCGGCGGCGTGGGTCCGAACGGACCGCACGGATCGAAGTGGACCCACATCCTTGAGCGCCGTTACGAATTCAGCCAGGCGCCGGCGCCAGGACAGCCGGTAACGAATCTTTTCCCGAGTCCCGATCTTAGTGTCAACGGGCCGTACGCCATGTGCGGCAAGTGCCACAACCTGCAAAACGTTTTGCAGAACGCCAGTTTCAAGAAGCACTCCTCGCACATCAATGCAGGATTCTCCTGCTCCACCTGCCACACCGCACACGGCATGGGTTCGAACAGCACCAACATTTCAGGGCAGAGGCTGGTGAACTTCGACATCAATGTGGTGGCTCCGAACGGCGCGTTGCCGGTTTCTTACAACCAAGGATCGAGCACCTGCACGCTGACCTGCCATAACATGGCACACAATCCAGATGGTTCGGTGGTAGCGGCGGCCGCGAGCGGCAGCATGAAGAGATAAATGAACGGTAAGCTGATCAAATGGTTGGCGGTGGTGATGATCGGGGTTGCGACCCTGCTGCTGTACTGGCCAAGGAGTCATCATTCACGGATCGATGATGTCCGCGGCTTCGAAACGCTCGCGCTGGCGGAGGCGTTGGCGGCTCACCACGGATTCTCTGATCCCTTCATGCCGATGCGCACGGGGCCGTCCGCACATATGCCGCCCTTGTATCCGGCTTACCTGGCGCTCATCATGGTGATTTTCGGCAACGGGACTCTGGCTGCCAAGGTCATCATTGGGAGCGCATTGCTGTTCCTCGCTTTGCAGCTGATGCTCTTTCCTTTTCTGGCCGAGAAACTTGGTCTTGGGTTCTGGACCGGGGGCCTGGCTGCCTTAGCCTGGATGGCTGCCGGCATTCCACCCAGTTACACCTCTGAGAGTAATTACATCGCGGTGCTCGCCATGGGGGCGTCCTTGGTGATGATGGCGTCTTACCGCAGGCAGTTTTCAAGAAAGGAAATCATCCTTTCAAGCTTGCTTTGGGGGTTCCTTCTTCTGATGCAACCCGTGGCCATTGCGGTCCTGGCGTGCTGGTTGCTGCTCTTGTTTCTAAAGACGCAAGTCCCGCGCGCGAAGATCGCCGCAATGGCACTGCTGCCGATCACGGTGGCGGCTCCCTGGATGGTGCGTAATTTTCTTGTCTTCCACAAGCCAGTGTTTATTCGAGACAATCTTGGGCTTGAATTATCCGTATCCAACAACCCATGCGCAACCGCCCTGTTCGAGGATAACGATCGCAACGGATGTTTTGGGGCGACGCATCCTAATATCAATTACCAGGAAGCGTTGAGGGCGAGGCAACTAGGCGAAGTGGAGTACAACCGGGTCAGACTTAAGGAGGCGGTCGGCTGGATTACTTCAAATCCTAGAGCATTCGCAATTCTGACCGCGAAGCGGTTCCAGGCGTTTTGGCTGCCGCCCCCATCGCTGAACCCGGGCAACGGAATCATCTATCGTCCCATTGTGGTGCAACTTTGCACGTTGTTAAGTCTGCCGGGGTTGTTCTTGTTGTGGAGGAACAACCGAGCCGGGGCTTATGTACTCCTTTCGTGGCTGTTGTGCTTTCCTCCCATTTACTACTTCGTGCAATTTCTAGACCGCTACCGTGCCGCTATCTTTTGGGTGACTTTTCTGGCGGGTAGTTACTTCATCACAGAAATGGTCAGCGGTGTGCTCGGACTCCCTGCGTCTTCAAATCATCGTGAAGGCTCAATGAGCGATTCAGCCCAGTACTCTTGAAGATGTTATTGCAGACCTTCCGCTCGTTGTCTGGCGCGCGCAGCGTCGGCCGCTCGTCCTTTTCGCGAATAGAGATCAGCAAGCCTCCGCCAATCCTCCAACCGTTCCGGACTGAGCCGCACCGTCTCTTCCTCCAAGGCAAGCGAACGGTCAAGATTTCCGAGCGCACTCCATGCGACGGCGCGGCCGTGTGCGAGGTTGGCGAGGTAGGTAGGATCATGCGCATCTGCCGACTCCGGCAGACTGTTTTCCGCGCGCGCGAATGCCGTTAACGCCTCCTGGGGACTTCCGGCATCAAGATACGCGTAGCCCAGCGAGAGCAAAGCCAAGCCCGGTCGCGGCAGGAATTCGATGGCTTGCTCGCGAGCGCGGATTTCCTGAGGTATGCGCCCTTCAACGTGGTAGAGATCGGCCAGCGCAGACCAAGTGGCTGCGTTGCCTTCCAGTGCGGCGGCCTGAAGGTATTGCTGCTCTGCAGCGGGAAGATTTCCCGGATCGCGAAGAAGTGTGCCGCGAGTGAAGTGCAGGAAAGCGCTGTCGGGAAAGATATCGAGCGCTTTGGTCGTGGCGTCGAACGCCTCGGAGTTGCGTCCTAAGGCTTGCAGCAGGGCGGCGGCATTGGCCCATTGATTGAATGCCATGGCCCCTCTCGTGGTCGGCAGAGTTAGGGGAAGCGGAGCAGTCGCGCAATCGATCTGGAGGCGCTGAATCATGTTTTCAGTTTGCCGAGTACGGCGCAGGAAAACGGCCGACACTTCATCGAGATAAACCGGACGCCAGTTGTCATTGTTGCAGAACTGCTGCAACACAGGAAAGAACTGCAGCGCATTGTAACGAGCCAGTGGCACGATGATCGCCTGAATGCCGTAACGATCAGCTTCCGCCTGCCAATCAGAAGAGTCGGGCTGCGTTCCGAGCAGAGATCCGTTGCGCTGAAAGAGTTCTGTCCCAAAAGGAATGGCGCGTCCGTCGATATAGTCCCGATACTCCTCGCCGAGCCGCCACGTCAGGTATCCGCCCTCGTTGTAGCTGTTGAAGATTTCTCCGGGAATATGTTCGCGTTCGAGGAACGCGGCAGCGCCATCGGGAAACCACCAGGAGAGACCCACGCCGAACGACGCTATATCGGTAGTGCCGAGATAAGCGCGGTTGCTAAGGATGTCGGCAGAGCGTATGCCAACCAGGGCGATGATGGCCGTGACGGCAACGGCTAGCACGGGTTGAAGGCGGACATTCGGGAATCGGCCTCGAAATGCTTCAAACGCGAAAGTGAGAACTGCGCCGCCGACTATCACCAGCACCACGGCGAACAATGCCTGAAAACGAATGTGGCGGATGCTGAGCCATGTGGCTCCGACGAGCAGCAGAGCCGCTCCCAGTTCACGCTGGAACAGCGCGGCTGCGATGGAGACGGCCGCGATTACCAGCATGGCGTAGAAAGCTCCGCCGGGATTACGCAGCGACCATGCACTGGCTATGAGAGTCCAGCTGAGCCGGACCGGCGCCCACTCGATGATCCACTGCGAGTGCTCGGCCATCGCGGCGTTCTGTCGAAGCAGTGCGCGATAGATGCCCCATCCCCAAGGATTCACCAGCGTTGCCGCGACGGTTGCGAGAATCCAAGGCGTCGCGTCCAGCAACTGACGGTATGCGGCGGTGCGACGCTCAGCCCAGAGCATATCCAATACCTCGACAGCTACGTAGGCGGCCAGGAGAGCGAACCCGGATGCGAATCCGAGATGAAGATTCACCCACGCCATCATCAGCAGCGGCAGGAGCCATAATTTTGCTTTGCCGTCTTCGTGCTGCTGCCACAGCAGTGTCAAAAACGCGGCGAACAGTAGAACGGTGAACATGTCGGCGCGGGGCGTCGTGTGCAGCGCAATTCTGGGGATGGCAATCACTGCGAGCGTTGCGGTCAGGATCCGTGCGCGGCGCAGCATGAGGGCTACGCTTCCCGTGCAGACCAGAGCTCCGAGCCACGACAACAGCGCCCAGCCTCCGAGAAGGTAGGTTGCGTAGAAGAGCAGTCCGGAGCCAACGGGATAAATCCACGGTTGTCCCTGGGCGGTGTAAGAGAAGACGTCGGTAGATGGGATGTGATGATGTTGAACGATCCATCTCCCCGTGGCCATCTGCCATCCCAGGTCAAAGTCGGTGACGGTGCGCAGACCTGCGAGAAACGCGTAGATGATGACGGCCGCGCCCAGGACAAGAAACATACGACGGGGAAGATGGATCGTCTCCGCGAGGTTCGGCGCACCCGGCTTCAGTTGTTCGCAAGTTTGAGGCATGGGCTGCAAAGTTTCTAAGGCACCTCACGCGCCAAAACTGCGTGAGGGACAAAGATTCTGCAGCTTTGTTTTCAATCTAGTTAGGGTGCGTTAACTTCTTTTCGCGCCTGGCGAATGGAATTCGGCCTACGGCTGCGTGATTTCACGCCGGGCAAAAGGGGCTACTGCGGTTCATCCCGCACCACGACGGCGTCGACGCGGCGAGCGGTGGGCGCTTCGATCTCTTGCATGAGCGTGGGGTGGACGTGATCCCACTCGGAGCGAAGCACCATCTCTTTGATCCCGAATCGTGTCTCGCGCCTGGCGTCGTCGATACGGATCAACAGTTCATTATTTTGGAAACGGAACTTGGTGGTCTCGGCGAGGGGAACCAGCGGGGCGGAGCTTTTTCCGACGATCACGTAGACAACCTTATCGGCGACGAGCACGTATTCCGGGCAAAGCCCGTCGGCCACGTTGTGCACTGAGCCGGACATGGCTGCCATGAATCCGTGCTCGGGGGCAATGCACTCCGCCATCTGCATGCGCACGATCGTGCCACGCTGCAATTTCGATTGCGCCGCCAGGGAAGTGCAGGAAGTCGGGAACAACAGTGCCAGCAAGAGAATATGTTTCATGGGCCTCCCGTCAGCGATTTACCGAGGAATAGACGTAGCCGCCACGGCAACGGAATTTAAGTTTCGGGTTGCGCGTGGGCAGAATGCGGACGGAATGGAATCCCGCCGTGCTGTTGGGCAACTTGTAAGTGACCAGGTACCCCGCGTGGAGATCCTCAAGCACAGCGCCCAGAATCTCTGCCGCGCCCTGATGGATGGAAAGATGGCTGCCCCCGGTCGCTTCGGCAAGGACGTCGAGAGCTGCTGCGCCGTTGGAGAAGCGGCGCGTGATCGTTCAAGTCGACAGCGTAAATCTGTGACTTCGCTTTCCAGCACAGCGTGCAGAGCGTCGATCGACGACACGCGGCTGATGGTGTCTTCTCCATCAGAGAACAGGATCACGACCGGGCGAGCGTCAGCGGCACGGCGCTGCGCGACAAAGTTTCCCGCAAACTGCAACGCGTCGAATAAAGGAGTCGCGCCGTCGGCTTTGGCTTCGAGCAGACGGCTGCTGACGGAGGAATCGCGGCAATTGCCGGAGCAGATAACCGTCTGTCGCATGCCTCCGAAGGAAATTACCGAGATGTGATCTTCGGGGATCGATTGAGTAGACGAAATCAATTGCAGCACGTCGCCGATCTCCTGCCTGAAGCGGGAGACCACCGATTGGCTCACATCGACCAGAACGACGATTTCCAGGTGGGTGACGTTCGAGCGAGCGAAGCTGCGAAACTGGCGGATGACCAGGCCGTCGTCGACGACGGCGAAGTCATTATTTTGGAGTGTCTCGACTCCGTGATTTGTCTCGTCGGTGGCGAAGAAGGTGAGGCGCACTTCCGACACCGTGCTGCGATAGGTGACGTCGGCGGAACTCCCCGAGGCTTGCAGGGCGAGCAAGCAGCAGACGATTGCAGACAGCGGGACCAGCGCCGGGCGGAGCCGATGAAACACCCTTGCCATCACAAGTGTTTCATCGGTTTAGATCACCGAGGGGATTAGTCTTTCGTGATTACTTCTGTGCTCCGTCGAAAGGACGTAGGAAATTTATTCCTGGACCTTCGGGGGATTCTTGCTGAGTTCCGCGATCATCTTTTCTACTTGGCTTTTCTTGCCGGCTTCGAGATCAGGATTGGTTTTCAGCAATTGTTGCCACGCATCGATCGCCCCCGCAGAATCTTTCTTTCCCTGCCACTTCATGACGCCGAGATTGAACAGTGAGTTTGCGTCTTTAGGACTGGCTTTCAATGCTTGCTGCAGTTGGCCGATGGCGCCATCGATGTCTCCCGGTGAAGTAGAGGCAGGCGGCCAGGTCACCGCGGGTGGCGACGTTGCCGGGATCGGCTTTCAACGACTTACTGTAGTAATCCTCGGCATCTTTGAACTGATGAGTCGCTTTGTAGATCGCGCCGATCTGTGCGAGGAGGGCTGCATTATTGGGATCGGCTTTAAGCTTCTCGAATAAGGGGGCGGCCTTTTTGTCGCCCATGATCTTTAGCTGCTCGAGAGTGGGCATCGCCTGAGGGTGTGGCGTGTCCACAGATTGTGCTGGGGCAGCGCTGGCTGTGGTGGGGCTTGCCGATCCGCGGAACAGGTATCCGATCACCAAGCCCAGGAGCAGACAGCCGACTGCCATTCCGTAGACCTGACGGGTTGGCCAGCCGGCGCTTTGCGTGTCGGGTTGAGCTGCAGGGGTTGTCATTCGTTCGAACCTCGTGGACCCGGCGATTGAGCCGGGAGCAGTCCTTTGAGTGAAAGGGCATTTGAGGTTCCAAAGAAGGAGGTGCCCCGAGAAACCAGACACTCGTATTTTCAAAGGTTTAGAAAGCAACGAACACGGATAGGCGAGAAGTAAGAGGCTGGCCGCAGCGTTTTCCCCCAATCCAACGGGGGATTTGACGCCGCTCTCTCTTCTTTCGTCCGCGGTCGCAGTTTCCCGAGCCAGGGGCCTCCCATTTTGGAATTCGAGGCCTGGTTATTTTCGTAATCCACGGGAAGCACTGCGATGCTTTCGCCGCTTCATTCCGATGGAACTGGTAGCTGTGAAAGATGCTATGTGTAGCGACGGAAAACTCGATCGGGAATGTCAGTTGCAACGTGCGGAAGCGGCGCTGCGCGAGCGGGAAGAGTTCGTCCGGCTGTTGTTAGACTCGACTGCCGAGGCCATCGTTGGACTCGATCGCGAGGGCAAGTGCACCTTCTGTAATCCCGCGTGCCTGCGGCTTCTCGGTTACGCGGATTTGAAAGATCTTCTCGGCAAAGACGTGCATGCCTTGGTGCATCACTCCCACGAAGATGGACGAAAGTACCCACGCGAGAAGTGCCGCATTCTGCATGCGCTGCTGGAGGGAGAGGGCGTTCATGTTAACGACGAGGTGATGTGGCGCGCCGACGGCAGCAGCTTTCCGGTCGAGTACTGGTCTTATCCCATGCGCCGGAATGGCGACGTCGTGGGAGCGGTCGTCACCTTTCTCGACGTCAGCGAGCGGCGCAGTATCGAAGCGCAGTTGCGCCAGTCCCAGAAGATGGATGCGATCGGTCAACTTGCCGGCGGCGTCGCGCACGACTTCAACAATCTTTTGATGGTAATCAGCGCGTATTCGGAATTGATGCTTGATTCCCTCGAGGCCGAGCACCCTTTGCGACGAAATGCGGAAGAGATTCTGACGGCCGCGCGACGAGCAGCGGAACTGACGCGGCAACTGCTGGCATTCAGCCGCAAGCAACTGCAGGCTCTGCAGATGCTCGATCTGAATTCAGTTCTTAGTGAAATCGGCCGGATGCTGCCGCATTTGATTGGGGAAGATATTGAGCTGATCATCGCGCCGGGAAAGAAGCTGAACAAAGTAAAAGCCGATGCCGGGCAGATCGAGCAGATTCTGATGAACCTCGCGGCCAATGCGCGCGACGCCATGGCCTGCGGCGGCAAGCTCACCATCGAAACGGCAAACGTCCGCATCGACGAGACCTACGTACAGAAGCAAGCCGTCATGCACCCGGGAGACTACGTCCTGCTGACAGTCACTGACACGGGTGAGGGAATTCCACGCGAGCACGTACGTCACATCTTCGAGCCCTTTTACACCACCAAGCCCGAGGGCAAAGGCACTGGACTCGGTCTAGCCACGGTTTACGGGATCGTTAAACAAAGTAACGGCTTCATCTGGGTTTATAGCGAACCTGACTTGGGAACGACCTTTAAGATCTATCTGCCTTCCGCGTCTCACGGTACGGCGAGGCCGGAACCGCAGGTGCCGGAGATCGTCTCGCTGAGCGGCACAGAGACTCTGTTGCTGGTGGAAGACGAGACTGCCGTGCGCAGGTCGGAGAGCGAATTTCTGTCCCGCGCAGGCTATACGGTGATCGAAGCCGCAAACGGCGTCGAAGCTCTGCGCATCGCCCGCGAGTATCAAGGGAAGATCGATCTGTTGGTCACGGATGTCGTCATGCCCGGATTGGGCGGTCCGCAACTCATGGAGTCACTTGCGCCAGACCGTCCGGGCATGCGTGGCCTCTTCGTTTCCGGCTACGCGGAGAGTACCATCCTTCGCCGCGGCGTTGTCGACCTGCACACCAGCTTCTTGCAGAAGCCCTTCAGTTTGCGATCTCTGGCCGCCAAGATTAGAGAAATGATTGGAACCCGCGCCGCTGCTGCCAGAGCCTGAACTTCATTGCTGAATCCGAACCAGTTTGCCGTTTTTCAAGTAGAAGGAAGTGCCTCGCCAGTCGACGGTGTGTCCCACAAAACTCGCGAGCCAAACTGAAAAGGCGATCAAGTCGCGCAAGGGAATCAGTGCAATCAGCGACACTACCTGGCGATCGCCGAGAACCTTGCGTCCTACGACGACCGCAACCCCTATCCGCAAAATGAGAACCAACCCTAACAATCCCCACGCCCACGGCGCCGCCGGAGCGAGCAAGACCGCCAATAGCGCCCACAGCAATCCGAACGTCACTCCTAAACCGACATAACCCCAACGCCGTGAATCGCGGACGCCGCGCGCCCAGCGTAGCTGGTGACGCAGGAACCCTCCCAACGAATAGGCGGGAAGAAAGGTCTCGACGACAACATCAGATAACTGAACCTTGCGACCTTGCTCAGCGATACGGCGTCCCAGTTCGTAGTCGTCGGCGAGATAGTCGACGACGCTTTCGAATCCGCCGATGGCGGCGAGATCGCTGCGGCGGAAAGCCAGAGTCGAACCCAGTCCAAAACGGATGCCGCCTTCCAGTTGGCGAGCGGCCAGCACTCCGGCGCAGAAATCGGTGCTGATACCCAAGGCTTCGAGGCGCGATCCTAGGGTTGGTCCGGCAACCCCGCGGTACAGGCACGTGATCATGCCATTCGCAGGATCGCTCAGTCCTGCGAGCACTCTTCGCAAGTAATCAGGTTGCACGCGAATGTCGCTGTCGTTCACGAGCAGATGTTCGAAGCGCGCCTCGCGGAGCATCTGCACCAAATTGCTGACCTTGGTATTGGCGCCGAGGTTCTCACTGCAATAGACCATGCGGATTGCACACCGGGGAAATTCCTGCTGCAGCTTTTGCACCTCCGCGATGGCGGTGTCGTTGGGATCGCTGACGCCGAAAAGAATTTCGTATTCGGGATAATCCTGAAGACAGTGACTGCGAAAGCTTTCGTAGATTTCTGGATCGATGCCTTTGATCGGTTTAAGAATGGATACGGAAGGACTAAATGGGCTGGGAGCATCGTGTCGCTCCTTGAGGAATGCAAGTGCGCTCCACAGGCACAAGAGATAGTAGGCACAGCTAGCGAGGGTGGCCAATACCGCGATCGCGAGCAGAGCGAAGAGAAAGTCCATCGCTTGGAGATTATCAAAGAAACATCACTCATCGCGTATCAGAAGAGATTGCCAAAGACCAACGACCAACGACGAACGACCAGCCTATTCATACCGCAACGCCTCGATAGGATCGAGGTTCGCCGCTTTCCACGCGGGATAGATGCCGAAGAGCAGGCCTTCCGCGGCGGCGGCAGTGAATCCGAAACCGGCCCAGAAGACCGACATGGTGGCGGGCAGGGAAGCCCAGACCAATCGGATGAGAACCGTGATGACGGCGCCTAGAAAGACGCCGAGGATGCCTCCCACGGCAGTGAGGGTGATGGCCTCAAGCGTGAATTGAAGCAATATGTCGCGCTTCCGTGCGCCGATCGCCTTGCGCACGCCGATCTCACGCGTTCGTTCAGTGACCGACACCAGCATGATATTCATCACGCCGACACCGCCCACGATCAGAGCTACGCTTGAGACCGCGAACATGAAGATGAAGACTGCACCGGTGATCTGGTTCCAGACGTCCGACAGCGAATCTTGTGTGAACACCGCGAAGTTGTCGGGTTTGTCAGGAGGCACGCGTCGCCGCCGTCGCAAAAGTTCGCGCATCTCGTCGGCCGCTTTTGGCATGTCATCGTGCGAGGTGGCTTTTACGCTTATAAAATGCTGCTTGAGTTCGGGATGGAGTTTTCGAAAAGTGGCCAGCGGAAAGTAGACTTTGTTATCGTCGGGATTCTTGCCACCGCCGAAGGCACTCTTCACCTTCTCGATCTCTCCGATTACTTCAAACAACTGGCCCTCGATATTGATCTCTTTGCCCAGGGGATCCTGAGAGCCGAAAAGCTCTTCCGTGGTATCGGCTCCCAGCACAATGACCGGGGCGCGCCGCTCGTCGTCAACCTCGCTGAACCAGCGTCCCGACTTCATGTCCAGATCGAAGACGTCTTTCGCGGAGGCGGTGTCGCCCTCGAGGATCGTCTGCTTGGCTTTGCGGTCGCCATATTTAACCACGTACGTACCGGTTCCCAACTGCGGCTCGAAGAAGCGAACACCGGCTGTGACTGACTTCACGTGCGGCAGGTCTTTCATGGCCTCGGCATCGTCGAAGGTCAACTCCTTGCGAGTGCGCAATTCTTCGCTGGGCCGGCCAAAGGTCAGCGGCATGTGAAACGCAAAAACGATGTTGGATCCCATGCTGCTGATCATGCTGCTGACGTTGTCATTGAGTCCGCGGACGATGGACGAGATGCCGATGACGACGGCGACGCCGATAACGATGCCCAGCACGGTGAGCCCGGATCGCAGTTTGTTGGTGCGGATAGTCGACAACGCCATCCGGATCACTTCACCGTATTCGCTCTTGCTCATCATGAGAAGCAGCCGTCAGCACTTAGCATTCAGCACTCAGCCTTTGGCACTTAGCACTTGGCATTTGGCCAGTCTAGGGCCACGCTCGGCTACAAATCAAAACCCAAAATCTTCATATGCCGGACGACAGTCGAGACATACCCAACCTGCTGGGGCCAAATGCTAAATGCCAAGTGCCCCGAAAGTGGCTGAAGGCTGAGTGCTGAATGCTGAGTGCTCAACTTTCAAACCGCAGCGCCGCAATCGGCTCTAGCTTGGCTGCGCGTTGCGCCGGATAGACTCCGAAGAAAACTCCGACGCTGGCGGAAACCAGCAGTCCTGCAAACACGGCCCACAGTTTGATCACCGAAGGCATTCCTACTGCCAACGTGACGCCCTTAGCGATGCCGATCCCCAGCAGCACGCCCAAAATTCCTCCGGTTAACGCCAGCAGGACGGCCTCGATCAGAAATTGCATCATCACATCCGATCGGCGCGCTCCCATGGCTTTACGTATGCCAACTTCCCGCGTGCGCTCGGTAACCGACACCAGCATGATGTTCATGATGACAATGCCGCCCACCACCATCGAGATGGCGGAGATGCCGATCATCGCAATGAAGAAGGTTCCCGTAAGATTCGACCAGATGCGGAGCAGGCTGCTGTTGGTTTCGATATCAAAAGTATCCGCTCCGCCCGCCGGATCGTGACGCCGGGTGCGCAGAATGACGCGCGCCTCGTCGATGGCGGAATCGAGGACTGGACCCGTGCCCGTCGCTTTCGCAGAGATGCGCATGTTGCTGTTGTAAGTTCCGTATTGCTTGAACCACGATGTCATGGGCAGGAAGACGTAATTATCCAGACTCTGGCCTAGCGTCTTGCCTTTCTTCTTGCCGACTCCGATGATGCGATAGGTCCAGCCGTCTACGCGGATCTCTTTGCCCATCGGGTCCACACCCGGCATGAGCGTCTCGGGAATGTCGGTACCGACCACAACCACGGGCGCGTTATTTTCGAGGTCGATGTCCTCGATCATGCGGCCGGACTCCATGTCGACGTCTTGCGTCACTGCCACCGACGGCGTCATGCCTTGCACAATGGTGTCGGTTAGAGATTCTTCGCCGTACTTCACATGTCCAGTAATGCTGCGTGCGTAGGCGCCGACGTACGCGCAGTGTTTGCAGCCCTCGCGTACTGCACGGTAGTCGTCCATCGTCAGGTCTTTGCGCTTTTGTCCCTCGAGATAGTGATCGACGTTGGTCACCGCAGGAGAGACCTTGAACATGATGAAGACGTCTGCGCCGAGATTGAAGATTTTCTCGCCTACGTATCCGTTGATGCCGTTCACAAAGGTGACGACGGCGATGACAGCAGCCACGCCAATGACCACGCCGAGCAAGGTCAGCACCGAGCGGAGTTTATTCGCCCAGAGCGACTGCAGCGAGATGCGAAGGGCTTCGAGAAAATGCATAAAATCGGGCGTCGGGCATCAGGCGTCAGGAGAACCGATTCCCTGTAAGTCTAGCAGGGAACGACAGCCAAAGACGGGCGCACAGAGCTGACTTGTCGGCGTCAGAGACTTGTGATAGGTTACATGTAACCATAGGAGTGAGGTGGTCAGTGCCAGCAAAAAGCCGCGCCAAATCTTCCCGCGATAAGGTCAGGGCGCACCGCGAGCGTTTGCGCCGCCAGGGCTTACGCCCACTGCAGATCTGGGTGCCCGACATGGGGTCCCCCACGTTCATCAGCCAGGCGCATCGCCAATCGCTAGCGGTTGCAAAGAGTCCTCACGCGAAGCCTGATCAGGATTTCATTGATGCAGTCTCGGATGGGAGCGCTGTTTGAAGCGAGGGGAAATTTGGATTGTCGCAGGGGGCAAAGACTATGCGGGAAAGCCGCGCCCGGTCGTGATTGTTCAGGACGACCGCTTCGACGCCACCGATTCGGTGACCGTGTGCGCCTTCACAACCGACCCCACGGAAGCTCCGTTGTTCCGTCTGCAAGTAGTACCGACCGAGAGCAACGGCCTGCGTGCCGTCTGCCGCTTGATGGTGGACAAGATCACAACTGTCCCGAAGGCGAAAATCGGCCAGCGCGTGGGGCGTCTTGCCGATGAGGACATGGTGCGTTTGAATCGAGCCGTTGTAGTTTTTTTGGGGATCGCCGCACCTGCTCAGCGCGAATAGTGTGCGCCTCCGAGGAGCCTTTCCGACTCCTGCTCTATAATGATGTTGTTGGCAGCTGGACCGGACGGTCGCTCGTCGCAAGACGGGAGGAAAGTCCGAACTCCATAGAGCAGTGTGCCGGATAACGTCCGGGACGGCCGATTCAAGTCGGTTGGACGGCAAGTGCCACAGAAAACATACCGCCCGCAAGGGTAAGGGTGAAAAGGTGCGGTAAGAGCGCACCGCCGCCGCAGTAATGCAGCGGGCAGGGCAAACCCCACACGGAGCAAGACCAAATAGGGAGGGACCTGGGTTCGCCTGGGATACGTGCCGGCTCGGCGCGTCACAACCTCCGGGTAGGTCGCTTGAGGCCCGCAGTAATGCGTGGCCCAGAGGAATGACCGTCCCGCAGCATTCATGTTGCGGACAGAATTCGGCTTACAGGTCCGGCTGCCACAAGTCTTTTATTTTCATCGTCATTTGACCTTTCTTTGGTTTAGTGTCCATAATAGTGTCCCTTTTTCTTCGGGAACCTCTATATGGCACGGGTCAATTTGCTCAAGCAGGTGCGAACCGATAGCGGCTGGCGCCGAGTAGGGCTTCAACGAAATTCCAAGGGGCGCATCGTTTGGGACGCTCGCCCAGGAACCTACCTTATCGAATGGCGAGAAAATGGTAAGCGTCTCCGACAGTCCGAGGCATTACTCCGAGTGAAGCTCTTGAGGCACAAAAAAGAAAGCGCCTGGAACTCGAAGCGGAGGAGAGTGGATTAGAAATTTCGCTGCCGGAAGTGCCACAGGAACTATCGCTTTCAAAGTGCATTGACACCTTCGTTGACGAGATCAAGACGTTTCGAAAGCCGCTCACCCATCAAAAGTACAAATATGTTCTCGAATTGTTTGCTGACCACGCGGCCCCCAAATCGGATGTGCGTGTCATCACTGCTGAGGACATCAAAAGGTTCATCGCTTGGCGCAAATCCAAAGGTTTTGATCCGGGTACGACGCTGTATACGGATCGCATCATTCTTCACAACTTCTTCAATAGCCTTGGGATCGAAAACCCTGTAAAGAAAGTCCCGCGTCTCCCGAAATTCCGTAAGCGCCCCGTCGCCTATCCCGACGATGAACTCAAGAAGTTCTTTTCGAAATGCAACGACTGGGATCGTGCATTTTTTTCTCTGGCACTCGCAACTGCACTGCGCCGTGGTGAACTGCAAACGCTTCACTGGGCCGATCTCGACCTCATGCATCGTCGCGTGCACGTTCGCGCAAAACCACAGTACAAGTTCTTGCCCAAAGATTGGGAGGAACGCACCATCCCTTTCTCAAAACAAGTCGCGGAGATCCTCACGAAGCACAAGAGGCTACCAAATTGCCCGATAGTATTTCCATCACCGAAGAGTCACCTCAACTACCGATTCCTGCACGACCGCTGCAAGGCCATTGCCAGCATGGCCGGACTCAATCCGGCGGAATGGCATCTCCATCGGTTCCGTGACACTGCAGCTACTCGCTGGTTACGGGGAGGCATTGACGTGCGCACGGTTCAAGAGTGGCTGGGTCACGAGTCGCTAGCCACAACCCAGAAATACCTGGAGCCGTCGAGGGAAACCGAAAAACAGCTCGAAGATCTCCAGCTTCCATTTTAGTGAAGTGCCAACAGATAGGGTGACGCCAGGCGTGTCTGTCTGCCGCAGACTACCCGCTCCAACATTTATTCGAGGCGCGAATCGGTACTCTGGTTTTATGCTCGTAGCTGACTTTCTGCCGTCGCGCCGGCTGTCTGTGAACACTCTGAAGCGCGCTAGCGAGAGCAAAGGATAATGGCTTACCGGACCGAGATCGAGCGGGCCCTCGACGAGATGATCTCCGACGAGACGGGAAAGAAGTTCCAGGGCATCGCTGTCGTACACGCCAAGCAAAAGTGGCCGCAACTGGTAGCGTGTGAGCGCAACTGGGACGGAGGCCTCGATGCGTACGCGAGCGGAGAGTTGGATCGGGAAGGGAAGGGCGTTGGCCTTGCGTGCTCGATCACGGCCACGCCGGCGAAAGTCGAGGCCGACGCCAGAGAAGCAAAGAAGAACTATCCCGATCTGCGCGTGCTCATATTCTCGACCCCGAAAGAGGTCACCCAGCACACTGCGAAGATTTGGGCGAAGGATGTGCACGAGAAGTTCGGGCTCCAACTCATTGTCGTTCCGCGTGAGGAGTTCATCACTTGGCTGATGGAACCTGCGAACTCCGACATCTCCAGAGATCAGCTAGGAATCGCGCCTTTGATGACGCCTGACCTTGCACCCGCGTACGAACGCGCGCGGGAAGCCGCAAAGGATGTCGCGGACAACTGGGATCGCATGGTTCGCCGGACCGACCGGCCGCTGATCAGTCTTAACGCGGTCAAGCTGAACGAAAAAGGCGACCCAATCGAGGCCGTGACTACGACATCGCTGAACACCATCCTGTCCGAAGGGCAACGAATCGTTCTCGAGGCACCTGCCGGGAGCGGCAAGTCTACGACACTCGTCCAACTCGCACGTCACGCTTTGGACGCGGGCGGGTTGGCCCTCCTGGTGGACCTTCCCGAGTGGATCCGGTCTGGCAAAGATTTTTTTTCATACGTCGCCGCCCGCCCCCAGTTTGCATCGAGAGATGTGGACACTACGGTTCTTTCAAAACTGCGAGGAGCCCAGCCCCCGATCTTCTTGCTCAATGGCTGGAACGAGATTCCGGTTGCCGGCGCGGAAGCGGCGGACGCGGCGTTGCGTGAGCTTGACCGCAGTTTCGGTGCCGCGATTGTTGTCGTTGCGACCCGCCGGCACAGCATCGTGCCTCAACTGCGCGGCTCTTTTCGACTAGCTTTGAGTCCTCTTGGGCGAGCGCAGCGGGACGAATACCTTCGTCTAGCACTGGGAGATTCGGCGCACGACCTTAGAGTGAAGCTCAATAGCAGCCGCGTGCTGGACTCGATCACGCGCACGCCACTGTTCCTCGCGGAGGTTGTCGAGCTCTACCGATCGGGAAAGAACATCCCAACGACGAAAATGGGTGTGCTCGGCGCGGTGATGGATGCGATCGAGCAGTCCCCGGAGCACCGAGTCACTCTGGGGCAAGCACCTTTGCGAGGACATGCTCGCGAGTATCTGCGCGCATTTTCTATGGAGATGACCGCGCGCGGCGAAACCTCAATCGCCGAAGTGGACGCCCTGAAGTTGATCGGTTCCGTGAGCTACAGACTCAATGCCGCTAAACAGATCGCGGAGACGCACGATCCCAGAGAGATACTCGACGAACTCTCGAAGCGTCACGTCCTCGTGCGGGCGGAGGATGGCTCTTTTCGGTTCCAGCATCAGCAGTTCCAGGAGTTTTTCGCGGCGGGTGCGTTGCGAGCCTACTTGGAGGGTCTCGTTCGCGCGAAAGACGCGATCGAAGATCGGAAGTTCCTCGTGTCGTACGTGAACGAACCGCGTTGGGGAGAGTCATTGCGCCTGCTCGCAGAGGACATTGGTGCATCGGCCGGAGACAAAGTGGGGGTTGAGGTGGGAAGGAAACTGATACGGATGGCGCTCGAGGTTGATCTGATCTTCACCGCAGAACTTGCTCGCTGGTGCGGGCCGAACGTCTGGGGCGAAGTGCGGGAGGAGATGGGTAAGCGACTCCGTCTGTGGCATGACGTGCCCGATGTACGCCACAAACAGTGCGCGTTGGCAGCGATGCTTGCGACAGGCTCGGAGGATTTCAAGGACGTCGTCGTGCCGTTGCTGACGGACCCAAATCATCAAGTTCGCACTGCGGTTTACCACAGCGGCGCTGAGTTTCTGCCGTCGAGTTTGGGGTCGTGCTGGGCCGAGGTCGTGCGAGGCTGGGAGGAGGAAGCTCGCCGCGACTTTATCGTGCAACTTGCTCATGACCCGTGGCTCGCTGACACAGTTGAACAACTCGCGCTCGCGGACCCGAGTCCGCAGATCAGATTGGATGCTGCCCGCCAACTTAGCTGGTACGGCTTCACCGAGAAAGTTGAAAATCTCCTGGGCCCGTTCAATGACGGCGATTTTGTCACCGCAGTACGCTCGCTGGACCCGGACGAGATTCCTCCATCTCTACGGCAACGGGCAATTGCCATCTCCGAAGCGAAGTACGCCGAAATCAGCGACCCTTTCGGGCGTTTGAGGACTTTACGTTTCCTGCAAAACCTCGGCGTGAAGCAGATAGCCGAGCGGATGAAGGTCGAACTCGAGGGGCTAGACAAGAAGCAGTTGGAAGCCGGGAACGAGGGACCAACAAAGTGGGCGCTGGACGAACTGCGGGAATCCGACCCGCAGTGGGTGAGTGAATGGCTCGCGCGAAAGGTTCTTGAAGGCTCGACGAGATTCGGAGGTTGGAACGAGATGGTCAGCCAGATTCCAGCGGCGGAGCGTGACCGCCTCTTGGAGCGCTTCACCAGTGAGCTTCTGGATGCGAATCAGAAGCAACGAATGCTGTCGATTCTGGCCGCCACCGCGGATGAAGGACTTGTCGCTCGGGTGTTCGAGAAGGCTTGCGAGGTTCATCGTGAGTTGATGATTGGCCCAAGTCGGGACATGGCGAAGTGGAACTTTCTTCGGCAGCAGCAGGAGTTGCTCCAAGCCATCGCTCCGAAGGTCATCCTCGACGCGCTGTCACCCAAGCTGAAGAGAGACCCTGAAGTGACGGAACTCAGCCTGTTGACAGAGGTGCTCGGAAGATTGAGCCCGACGCGGACCGACAGGCAAACGGCCCTGCCTGACGAGACGCGGCGGAAACTACACGCCTACCTAAAGCGTGCGGTCGAGCTAGCCGTGGATCCGAAGGGGATGCGTGCGGGCGTGCGGGCGCATCTTGCCGTCTTGCTGGCGCAGGTTGGGGGACCGAACGATATTCCCGACCTTCGTCGGTTGATCGCTGCCGACTCGATTCGATACCGCGAAATGCGGGCAGCCTGGCTGAAAGGCGACCGCTCTGGTGACAACGTCGGCTACGTGGTCCTCTACATGAGCGCGGTCATGGCCGCCGATCCGGAACACGGAGACGAAGTATTGCTCGAAATGCTGAACGAAGAGCAGTACGAGCGGTTCGTGGCGGAAGAGCTCGTCCGGCGAGCCAGGAAAAGCAAAGCGCAACCAACACTCGGGATCGGCCCCCCCGCTTTCGAAATGGTGTGGGCAGCCCGAGAAGGAAAAGAGACCGAAGAATTCGTTGAGGAAAGACGGAGTCGTTACGCGGATGCACTTCGGGTGCTAATCGAGAAGATTCTCGCGGAACGCGCGGGCGCAAACAATAAGCTGCCCGCCGATCATCGTCTAAAGCCGATTGGCGCTTCTCTCGCCGCTCTGGACGCGCGGAGGTCAGCGAAACTGATTCTGGAAGTAATGGCTTTCCCTGCTGGTTACGATGCCTACAGTCGGATCGATTCGTTGCAAAGTCTCATCTTCGCCGGAGTCCGCATGACGCTCGCGGAGATGATGACCGTCCTCGATCCCGCCATCGAGCAAGCGCGCCGCGACCTCGGCAACAGCGACCAGAACCGTTGGCTGCTGGATCGCTGTTTGAGCGTGCTCCCGTTTGTCGACCCTCCCGAGGAAGGAATCGCGAAGATCAAGGAGATTCTTGCTCAGGTTCGTTTCATCTACCCGCACGACTCAAGGGGCCTCGTCGCTGCGTTGGGTGCCAGCCGTTGTGCCGACGCGATGGACTTGCTTCTGCAACTGGCGAAACCGGACGGAAGTGCGGTGGCGCAGATCGGCGAGGAGTGGATCAGAGCTGTGGCACAACTGGGCGGCAACCGCTCGAACGAGGTGCTCCTCTCCTTCGTCGACCCCGACCAGAACCTCTTCACGAAGGAGTTTGTTCCCGACTACCATCACGGTCAGGTGCTCGCAGGCTTGCTCGCGGGTCGAGCTGAGCAGGACGGTGAGTTCAAGGCGAAGCTCTTTCGCCTCGCGAACGGCGAACTGCCTCTGGGCAAACGAACGGTGCTCGCGAAGGCATTTTCGCATTTTAAGCGAGAAGAAGACCTGGTAGCAGGCCTCTGTGTCCTGCGAGATGACACGTCGGAGGTTCCCTTCGAACTGCTCGAATCGATCGAAGCTGCGTTCCTGGAGCGACGTCCCTACGGAAGCGGCAGCGACGTCTACACCATTGCACCGCGAGGTTCCAACGCGCTCCGAAAGCGTCTTCTTGAGATGACGCAATCAGATCCTGTGCGGAAGTGCTCAGCATTTTCCCTTCTCGGGCAAATCGAAATGTGGCGGCTAGAGCACGGTCGTCCGACGGACGAGCCTCGACATCCCGCGATCAAATCGGGCGCTCCGTGGCCAATCTGATCTCTCAGCTCGTAATAAATAACTGCCTCCAACCCAAAGTGACTGGAGGTCTCAGGTGCGTCGACGTTCAGTTCGGACGTCCATCAACAACACGTAGGTGTAGGTTCGCCTGAAGGCTGTTTTTTGAACTTCTCGGTGCGTTAGAAAACCCTCACGAATTCGGTCCGCTGGAACTCGCGAAAACATTGATGCTGGGTGCGAGTGATTGTGGGCGTTAGGATAGTGTAGTTTCCTAACCCTCATCGAATTACCGACCCCAACGGCTATTCGTAGGCACGCAGGGTCCAAGTTTTGTACCGGCGAGTGAGCTGTTCGCCCGAAAGTTAGTAAAAGTTTCAAAATGAACCTAGTCTGATGTCTGGACAAGTGTCATTAAGTTTTTACTTGTTTTCCACAACGTCATTCGGATACCGTTTGCACCAATTCAGCGAAGTTGACTATCCCGCACGACAGTCACGTCTCGATAGCGAACGACTCGCTGCTTTCCTTGTAAATTAAAGCGCGACTGCGGCTGACGTGTGTCCTGGATCCGAGCTGCATCTCTTGGCCCTTCGCGCTCGCCTTCCGGCTCAAACCGGAGAGGGAGTAGATGACTGCCGTTCTTAAGTGAACGAAAGCAGGGATCATAAGGAGGAGCGCGTGACACGAAAGGCTCAATCAACTCTCTTTCGTCGCATTTTAATCGCCATCGGCTCGATATGCTTGGTGGGTGCCGCCCAAGCGCAAATTCTCAACGTTGGTGATGACACCTCAACCCCGATCGAGGGTGCGGGCCACGACTACATCAAGGCCCTGGCTGAGACTGTAAACCCTGCGAACGGGTCGGTGAGCCTTCGCATTCAGCTGCCGGTTCCGGGAGGACGCGGTATTGGTCTTCCTCTTTCGATTGCTTACGACTCCAATGGTGCCAATCACCTAGTTCCCGCAGGAATTAACGTCGCCCCATGGGGAATGCAAATTTCGTTGCGAGCGGTGGGTGGTCTTACACCGTTCCGGTCATCAATTCTACATCTTGGAGTTCCACGAGTCAGGGTGTGACCTGTAACTTTAGCAGCGGGTACACGTTCCAAGACCCGTCCGGTAGTCGACACAACCTTGAACTCGGTACTACTTCGTACTCCAGTAACGGACAATATCTATGCTCGAACCCGGTCATCAATGGTGGAGACCAGCGTTACGTTGCGTCCTTAGTAACCACCATAACGGCGGGAAACGTCAACCCCCCGGCTCAGATAAGCGACGGTGATGGCACTGTTTACTATTTCTCCAATCCGCAGCGGTACGGTCCGATCAGTGGATTCGACTGGTCGAGCATCCCCGATTATGTGGAAGATCGCAATGGAAACAAAATCTCATTAACTGCCGGGACAGCGGCGGGATCCTTCACCATCACTGATACGGCTGGGCGAACGATCAGTTCGACTGGTCTTGGTCCGACCGGGCAGACAAATACGCTATCTGTGTCAGGTGCGACCTATAAAGTAGCGTGGATCTCCACCTCTCCCAACTATACTGTCCCCCTTACGTATTCTTATAGAGTAACCGGCGGGTTCTGTTCCACGGTTCCCGCAGTCACAGGATCTGAAAGTGTTGTCAGCACAATAACACTTCCCAATAATCAGCAATACACTCTTTACTACGGTACCAACAATCCCCACGGGTTTTCGAATCCTTACGGTTTGTTGAGTGAAATCGATTATCCAACGGGGGGGTGGGTTCGCTACACCTGGAAGGTGAGCGATACTTATTCGGAAGGGTTAGCGTACGACGCTACCTCAGGTCAGTTAGTTTATCAGGGGGGCTGTCACATCGAGATGAAGACCCCCGTTATAGCAACCCGATCGGTGGGATTCGGCTCGAGCTCGACACCTGCCCTTACACAAACCTTTACCTACAACACAAATTGGAGCACAGATACTGGCAGTGGCCCTAGTTGGTCCTCGAAGACAACTACCGTCTCTACAACGGATAACATACGAGGGATAACTTCTCAGACCGTCTACGCGTATACCCCGATGTACGCCGGAGGATCAAACAACCCCTACGTATTTGATTTTACGGCGTCGCAGCTACCTGTCGAGAGCTCTGTAGACTATTTCGACTGGGGCAAGAATACTAATTCTGACCCCTTTAAAATAGTAGCGAAGACGTGGCAAGATGTGTTCGATCTCTTGACTGAAACCACAACTCTAAACGACATCGCGACTTCACAAACTGTGTATACTTATACTTCTACTAATCCGACGCAAGTTCAGACTGAACAGAAGGGCCCGGTTGGAGGGCAGCTTCAAAAGACTGCTTGGACTTACCAATCATTCCCGACCACTCCCGTCGGTGGCACGATCGCAGACAGGCCATCAACGGAAATTACTTATGATGCCTCCAACAGTAGAGTGGCGGAAACCGACTACACCTATGATGCGTATGGTGCCAACGGCATGACAGGAGTCGTTGCAACGGGACACGATGACACGAATTTCCCGACAACTTATGCGAGTCGTGGAAATGTCACCACAGAGACGCGTAAGTGTTTCCCTATTCCACCCTCAACGCAGACATGTGGGGATGCTGCTACTTCTTACACGTACGACGAGACTGGACAGGTTCTGACAAAAACAGATCCTCGGGGCAATGCCACGACGTATTCCTATGCTGATAGTTACACGGTCCTTTCGGGAGGAGTGAACATTTCGTACACGCCGACCGGGAACACCAACGCAAACCTGTCGAAAATAACCGACACTCTCAGTCATACGGAGAGCTTTACGTATGACTTCAACAATGGGCAACTGACGGCTTCCACGGATCAGAATGGACGGTCCACCAAGTACCTATATAACGATGCGTTCAGTAGACCGACGCTGGTCAACTATCCAGATCAAGGCCAAACCACGGTATCCTACAATGACACGGCCCCTGCTCCGACCGTAACTGCGTGCAGATTAATCGCCAATCCGAGCCCCAACGTTTGTACCACTACCGTGATGGACGGGATGGGACACGTTACCCAAAACCAGCTGACGACAGACCCCGACGGAGTGGACTCAACAGATATCACGGTGGACGGTTCCGGTCGAATATTCACGATGTCGAATCCACACCGCTCGACCGGACTACCTACTGATGGAACCACCACATATCTTTATGACGCGCTTGGCCGGAGCTGCGCCGTTGGTCGCCCGGACGGCACCGCCGTCTCCGGTGCCTGTCCAACCACGGCCCCGGCCCGGGATATGTTCACCAGCTATTCCGGGAGCAACACAACGGTAACAGATGAATCGGGCAAGGCAAGCACATCCACTGTTGACGCTTTGGGCAGGCTAACGACGGTTTTGGAAGATCCGACCGGCGTGAACTATGAAACGGATTACCAATATGACGGTCTTAGTAATTTGACGACGGTTACACAAAAGGGCTCGAATTCGGCGAGTGCGCGCACTCGGTCGTTTCAATACGACTCATTCTCGCGACTAACTAGTTCTCAAAATCCAGAGGCTGGTACGATTTCTTACGCATACGATCCGAACGGGAATCTCGTCACAAAAATTGCGCCTAAAGCAGGCCAGACAGGTACGGCGCAGACTACAACCACATATACTTATGATGTCTTAAATCGCCTCACAAAGAAGGCGTTCGCCAATCCGGCGAGCAACCCGGAACTCTATAGCTACGATGGAGCAACGCTCACTGGCTGTCCGGGGCCTGCACCTCCAACCATCAGCTCTCCTACGAACCGGACCGGCCGGAGGTCCGCCATGTGTGCGAGCTACAGCGCATCCAGCTGGAGCTATGATGCAATGGGACGTGTCGGCACTGAAGCGCGCTCCAACAAGGGCTCTGGCGGAGGTGTGTCACATAATGCAGTCTACACGTACAATCTGGATGGTTCCCTCAAGACCTTGACCTACCCGAGTGGAGATGTTGTTACTTATACTGTTTTGGGTGCCGGGCGACCCACCCAGGTGACGGACTCCGTCAATAATTTTGTCACCTCGGCAACGTATGCGCCGCATGGTGCCTTAACCGGGATGACTAGCGGAACAAGTATCGCGACCACCAATATCTATAATCAACGCTTGCAGCCTATTTTGCTGTCTGCAAAAACACAGAGTGGCACCGCAATCTTCAGCCATTGCTACGATTTCCATCTTGGTGTGGCGATCAACAACACGCCGTGCAGCTTCTCGTCGTACACCACGGGCGATAACGGGAACCTGTTTCAACAGATTGATAACGTAGACTCAACCCGTAGCGCTGCTTATTTATACGATTCGTTGAATCGAGTTATGCAAGCGAATACCATTACGACCACTGGACCGAATTGCTGGGGCGAAACGTACACCATCGATGCATGGAGCAATCTCACGAATCGAAGTGGTGTCTCAGGAATGAACGGATGCGCTACGGAGCCCCTGAGCGCAGTGGCGAATACGATGAATCAACTGTCGGGCATATCGTACGACGCGGCTGGCAATGTCACAAATGATGGAAATGGCAACACTCCTACCTATGACCCGGAGAATCGAATGGCCACCAACGTGGGTGTCACGTATTCCTACGATGCAGATGGCTTTCGGATGAGGAAGTCGTCAGGAACAATGTACTGGCCAGGGTCGAGCGGAGAGGTTTTGAGCGAAGCCGATCTCACCGGTAGCATCAACGAGGAGTATGTCTACTTCAATGGAGAGCGCATCGCGCGAGTGGATCGACCAACTGGAACTGCACATTACTATTTTTCAGATCATCTAAGCTCCACAAGCGTGATCAGCGACCCGTCCGGAACTGTGCAGGCCGCTTACTACTACTTTCCTTATGGTGGAATAGGTTTTACTACGGGAAGCGACCCGAATCACTACAAATTTGCAGGCAAAGAATGGGACTCCGAATCCGGCCTGGATAACTTTGGTGCTCGATACAATGCTTCCAGTGTTGGGCGCTTTATGACGCCCGATCCCCTCAGCGCGACCCAGGTCCATCTGATCAATCCCCAACGTTGGAACATGTATTCGTACGTGGTCAACAATCCGTTGATCTACGTCGATCCTGACGGAATGGATGCTATCGCGGTCAATTTTACAAAAGAGGTGCCGGGCGGAGGCCACGAAGGGATTATTTCGGTCCAGGCTGACGGAAGCGCTGTGTACGCAAGATTCGGCCCTGTTCACGAGAAGACGCCAGCCGATCAAGGCAAAGTGGATGTAATGCCTCTATCCTCGGTGGAGTTCAAGTCCGACGGACTGCCGACCGATGCGTCATACAAACAGCTTGTTGACCAAGTCGCGAAAATCGAAAAACAAGATCCCAGCACCGTTAGGCTGAATTATATCAAGACATCAGATGCCGAGACGGCTGCTCTAAATGCATGGATACAGCGGATTAAGGACGCCTCGGACGCCGGGAAAGCCCCATACTACAATGTTACTTCGCAAAACTGTGCGACGTTTTGCAAAGCCGGGTTGATTCAGGGTAATGCTATTCCAAACGGCAAGTTTTCCAACATTCCAAATACACTTTTCAACGAACTGACGCCAATCGCCACCGAGAATTATGCGAACGGTCAAAGGAGTCCTAAGGAGGTTGTCACGCACAAAATCACCCAATTCTGCTACACAGATGAAAACGGGCAAACGGTTTGCCAATAGTTCGGGCAGCGTGACGGAAGCCGTCCAATTGACGCGATCTGAGAAAGTCGGTCTAGCCTTCGGTGCGACAGTGGCCATCCTCGTTTTCGGCGTCGTAGGCTCCTACTGGTGGGCGAATACTGTGCCGAGCCGCCCGAAAGGAGTCTCGTCCAACGCAGTGTTTCTATGGGCTCCCTACGTGGGTTTTCCAGGACCCAGGCGCGGATGGTGGCTGGCCTGCTCGGAGCAGCTGGGACACAATCGTTGCACGCTTAGTGGGGTTGATGGCGACGTCGAATATGAGGGCGAGTTCGTTCCATATGGTCGCAAAGCTGCGATTCCCCGCGATCAGCTAAGCATAGACGCGATCAAAACTCGCGATCATAAAGTATGGGTCGGAGAAGCTCTTGTTCCTTTGATTTACTTGCAGAACGGAGAGGTTCTGATACCCGCGAGCAGATATGAAGAAGGCAAACGCCTGCTGGATCAGCTTAAGTCGACTCATTAGGCTGCGCCGGTGAGCGAACGTGGTGCGCGCGAGCGCGGGGCAGAGATAAAGGAATTGAGTAATAGCGGCTCAAGCCGTCCAGATGGGCGATGTCGGAAGGGCTAGCTCGGTCTTACGACGACCCGGCGGTTGCGCAGAGTTTATGGGCCGTCCAGACTGAAACCCCAAACTGCGTGGCCAGGGTGCGAAACGGGACTTTCCGTTTAGTGCGTTCTCGCCTCAACACAGCAATTTCGGCGCGGCTCAATCTGCGCAATGCGGGTCTGCCGAGAATTTTTCCTTTGGCTCGGGCATTTGCCAGTCCAGACCTCACTCGTTCGCCAATCAAACTTCTCTCGAACTGGGCGACGGCCCCGATGATGTGAAACAGCATCTCACCCATCGGGAGAGATGTGTCCACTGCTTCCGTTACCGAAACGAAGTCGATGCCAAGCGCCCGGCAGAGATCCAAACCTGAAATCAGAGTCTTTAGGGACCGAGCGAACCGATCAAATTTCCAAACGACAACGACATCGATTGATCCGCGTCGGCAGTCTTTCATCATCTGGTCGAGGCCGGGGCGACGGGTGGCGGCGCCTGAAATCTCGTCACGGTAGATTTTGTGCAGAGTCCAGTCGCGACGGGCGATGTAATCTCGAATGGATCTTTCCTGGGCTCCCGTATTCTGCTCGCCCGAGCTCACTCGAACGTAGGCAACCGCGCGTTTCGTTGATTTCATTCGCTCCTGATCTCCTGTAGTCAGCTTCATTCGAGGGGCTGGCACGGAGAAGGTCAAGCCACCGAACTGCGTAAGTGGTGAAGGAACAGCGAGATTCAGCCCCTTTTCGGTGGTTGTTTAGTGAACGTAACGGCACTGCTGCGGCCCCTGGCGGGCACGGAGACGCACGGCGATGGTGCCCATGTGGGTTGGGAAGGTCTAAAAAGATTGCGAGGAGTCGGTAGGGCGTTGCGCTGAAACTCTTGCAGACTGCCATTACGGATCAGATCTGGGCAATTGCGGAGCTCTCACAAAACAATCGCGCATCTCGCGCTCTATATCTACTACGCAATTCCGACGCGCAACAGCATCCTCAAACTCAAAACGTCCCAAGGAATCTCGAAATACTGCAACATCCAATCCGTCCACGCGTTGTGTGTCAATCTCGTGTGCGACTTGAATGGAGTAGGCGGCCAACTGTGCTAAGAAGTCGACCGATGCTCCTGTCCCGTGGAACCGAGTAGGGATAAAAGCCGCAAGATTGTAATAGTTTCCTGAGACGCATTTGCCTTCCATGATTTCCAGAGCCTTCATGTTGGGCGAGATATCAGCGCGGAAGATTCTCCTGCTTTTACCACACGCTAACACGATTCTTGATTTCCCGGCTGGTCCGTCTGCTACATGCTTCGTCCACTCGGCTAGCGCGGGACTCCCACAACCTTCGAGGATTTGAACCGCTCTTTCACAGGTAACGGTCCCGGCTGAATCCAGAGCACGCTGCAAAAACGGGGGAAAAAAGGGTCCAAGCTTCCCATCTGAAAAAGCCCACGCGAATTCCCCCGAAATAGCTATCTTTCGAAGAAGATTCTTTACTGTCAGCCCTCCGGGGCCCAGTGCAGCCCCATCGCACTCACACTGATCGCTCGCCATTACCATGCCATCAGCTCCGCTCATGGTTACCTGGAACGTCATGGGACTAGACTTAACAAGAATAGCATCTCGATGGCGACGTACTTTTGCCCGGTTGACGCCAGCCGAGTCTCTCCGCGAAAATAGGATCTTCCAGCCACACCTCGCAGTGTCGACAAGACCGATGTCATCCTATCCCCGATATCGAGTTTGCATTTCAAGCAAACGCTGGACGCCTGTTCAGAATGAGGTTTTCGACAAGATCTTCGCCAAGCTAGAGGGGAAACGTTCCGGCCTCGTCTACTTGGTTTTGTACGATCGGTGCCGCCACAGGGACGGACGAAAGATTAGTGCCACCATCGCTGAAATCACCCGCTGGTGCGGAATAGATGAACGCTCGGTGATGAAATGCCTGGAAGAGTTGGAGAGCAAAGAACTCATCATCCGAGTCCGTGACGGAGTGAAGCGTAGTCACATCAACAAACCCCGCTGGCGCGTGCCGCTTACCGAATTTGAACTCGGCGATGGAAACTGGACACCGATACCACGGTTCCTCTTCACGAAGTATTGCCGCCGTTACGCGGGTGCGGTCCTGCTATCGCTGCTCCTCCGGTACCAGCACATCCACAAGCAGAACAGCTGCTGGATTGGAGTGGCTAGACTTTGCAAACGAACTGGTTGGTCAGAGAGCCGGGTTCGCGACGCCATCCGTACCATGGGACGTGAACGACTCTGGCGTAGGCGATCAAAGAGTTTGCCCCAACCGTTGGAAATCAAGTACAACCCTCAGCGCACCCATCGCCGTTTCCGCGTCCTGGCCGTCTATTATGAGAGCAAAGGGAGGAAAGGCCGCAAAGTTTATTCGATGACAATTTCTGAAGAATTTCGGAAGAGATTCAAAATCAAGACGACTCTGGTTCGGGATGCGATTGACGCCTGAATTGTGTCCCGCATTTTCCGCTGGACCCTACTCGTCGAGCACCATCCTACAGCTCACTGGACACATGCTGTCCAGCATTTTTTAACACCTATGTCCAGCATTTTTGCTTACATATAGAATACTAACTAATAATATTCATATATCGTCTCTAATTCCTCTTCTCTAAAGAGAAGATGAGCCGAGAAGAATCGCTGCGCTAGGCGTCGCTTCGCGACGCATCGCTCGCTTTTTCTTCTCGGCCGTGTTTTTTTTTGCTTTCCTTTTTTATCCTCCCGTTTTTCATCCTCCAGGAACATTGGCACATTAACTACAACTACCAGTTCAAATTGGCACATGTGCTATGCGCGAAGTGAATTCCACAACATTCTGGGGTTCTTTGGCCACTTCAGACATCGACGCTAGGGCCCCTAGCAGCCCCGTAGACACGAGTTCGTTCCCCGCATGGGCCAGAGCCCCACTAATTCATGTTTCGTGTGAAAACATATTTTCGCGAAGTGAATTGCCGATGCGGAATTCTGGCAGCGAAATCGAGGAAAACAATGCGTACTGATCGGCAGTGCAGTTGCACTTCATGAATTCTCACCAGGAATTTCGGCCGAGGACAGTGGCAGCATTCACGAGGCTCGCATTGCCTTAATCAACCCGCTGACATGACCGTCTTCGCTCAGAAGGTGATTCTCGCATTTTAGCGACTTGGCAAATCACTCTTCGCAGCTGGTTGAAAAATCGCGTTCTCGCCAACAACCCGGGTCAACGAGTGAAATCGTCTGTTTTTGACATCTGTTTGCAGCAAACGCGGACGACGGCCCGACAACCTGTCAGTGTAAGCACTTGGAGTCTCTCGGCTCCGCAGTGATCGGAAATCCGTTAAGTAACACAACAGTCAAGTCCTTCCGTTGATCCGACTCCGGCACATCAAACGAGCTGAATTCGATGTTGGGGACGAGTGTGAGGATGAGAAGAGCCGTGGGCAGTCTGCCCTCCGCCCATCTGTTGTCTGGTTTGGCATTCGAAAGATAGTGTATGAGAAGCGGTATCTCTTCATCGCGCAATTCTGTACCGTCCATGGCAGGTACGAACGCGAGACCGGAAATCAGTTGCTGGACCCAGCTTGTGATCGTGTTCTCCTTATCAGTGGTCTGGATGACCGGGCAGCCATCGGCTGCGATCCGCAATTTCAAGAGAACATCCCTACCGGGAGCTAAGGGGGATTCGCGCTGACTGAAGCGTAGCGCTCCCCATTCGTAAGAGATGGCCCCCGACATATCGATCGCCGGTTCCAAATGCAAGTCTGGACTGGAACCCACAGATACCGCGCCGTTCAAATAATGCAGCGCGACGAGAGTCACCCGGGCTTGTGCCGGGCACGTCGTCAACAGGATGTCGCTACCGCTCGCGACCCGCCATGACTCTCCAGGTTGCAAGGCGTGCGATAGCACACCGTCGGTAACGCCGGTTTGCCTTTCCGCGAGTCCGATCGGCATCCAATCCGTCTCTTCCCTAAAGTGATCTTTTGCTTCCTCATCTAGGCGCGTGTCATCGCGAAAGAAGAACGGCATAGTCAACAGCCGGGTTCCGCTCCGGTCTAAGAAATCGGTGACGACAACAGCGTGAATGATCGGTTCGTTTCCACCATTCGTTAGGGTCAGGTCTGCAAAACTGCCGGCGCTATCACTGGATGAGAAAAACGAAAACGAACGGAGTTGTGCAGAGGGAGAGTTAACCGCAAGAGTGACGGGCAGGCTCTTCGATTCACAGAACCGCGTTGTCTCTGGCTGATTCTCGCCGGAAGCCAGAGTGCCGATGGCGAGGCAGACCAGAACGAGGTAAACCTTGCGTCTTGGCTGGCATCGGCCCATCATCATAAGCTCAGAGCAGCTCTTTAACGCCCGGATTATACGTTTGACAGGGTAACTGTTGCAAAATCTCGATTTCACTCATTGACCTTGGCCTCACGGTCGAACAAATGGCGCAAGCTTGCGAGAACGCCTGTTCTCACCAGCTAACAACCTCTATTGTGGGGCGCTGCTAGAATCACTTCGATGTCAATCGATGAGTTTGCGCGGTACAGCAACGTGCTCCATGGCTTGACCGCCGATTTTGTGCGTACAGTCCCCGAGGATAAGTGGGACTTTACGCCTGACCCGCCCGGAAGATCTGGGCGCTCACCGGCACTCATCGGATTGGCGACGGCTTCGCGCCGTTTTGCAAGCAACTCCGGCACGTCGTCTGTGTACGCGGCGTTTACAATGCCGCGTTGGCGACAAGAAAAGTGGATTGGATGCGAAAGCACGACCACTACGTCGGTCCACTGACTCGGGAGGCGCTGCTCGCCGCGCTTGATGACAAGCAGCGACACTTGCTCGCCACACTCGAAACCGTCGACATCGACGCACTGATCGATTGGGACGGAACTGCTTTTACCTTTGCGCTGTTCACGTGGGAGTTTGTGCAACACGAGGCGATCCATCACGGTCAGTGGAGCGTCTATGCCTCGCTCGCCGGGTTCGATACGCCGCTCAGTTGGCGCGGGTCATGGGGTTTGTGAAGATCGACACTATCGACCACGGGGATGGTAACTGGCGAAAAATCTCCATTGCACTCATTGCACCCGGATTTTGGCGAACAAACGGCGCAAGCTTGTGCTAACGCCTGTTGGCGGAGATTGAACCCCCACAGAACAGTTATTCAGTGCTCTTCCCACCCCTCGTGAACCAGCCGACCACACCGAAGAGAACCCCCGACAATAGTGGGTATTGAAAAGCATCGCGGAGTAGCTCTCGGTAGTAAAGGATGGGCCATGCCAGTACTTCCATCCGATGTAGCGAGAAAAAGTTGTCGCGATTAGCATCCCACATCCAAAGCATAGGACCCCGCAGACCATGAGGTACTGCGGGAAGGTGAGAGCCTGAAAGGCGGACGTGCGCTTTGCGCTGAATGGTGCCACTGGCAACCGGATTCCGAACGGACACACAAGAACGGATACGACTGCAAGCCAGAGGAAACGCACTGGCAGAGAAAGTAGCGTCTCCACTATTACTTCGGCCACGGCAAGAATATTAGCTCAAACTTGATTGAGCTAGTTGATGGTTGTTGCAAAATCGCGTGGGTGTTGAAAAACTCCCGACCCCGAAATTCGCAAAAATAAAATTGCGTCACGAAGCCCTACAATCCATTTTCTCGGGTCGACTAGACATTTTCTATCCCCCAAATTCTGCCTCTTTGAGACCAAAAGGGAGTTTTTCAACAGCCACTCCCGATTACACTCGTAACCAAATGGTTACAAGTGAAATCGCCTGATAGCAACAATTGACTTTCCTTCGAACGCCCGTGTTGCTAACGTGTCTGTCATGAAGAGACTCTTACTCTTGATCTGCGTACTCGTCGGGGCAATATTTGCGGAGGGGCCGCCCAAAACGATGACCAAGATTGAAGTTATCCTACAAAGTCCCGATGCTCCAGCTGGAAGTTTTGCGGCGAAGCCGAGGGTCTTCTATCGTGCCGGAAATCGATATTGTCGCGTCGAGGAAGCGCCAGACCCTGACCACGGGATTCACGGGTTGGTGATCATCAACGAACCAGACTGGTGGATGGTCAACTCGTTTTCGAAAACAGCGCGTCACGGGGTCGATCCCGGTCCGACGTTCAACTGCCGACAGGTGATTTTCGCAAATGGCACACCACAATCCCTTGACGATGAGAGCAAGGAGATTATGCAGTTGGAATTCGGGCGAGAATTGGAGTTTTTCAAGAGCAGGGGGGCTATACCGAAGAAAGGTCCGGTCCTCCAGACAAAAGAGACGACGGGGTACATGGTAACAGTCGGCACCACGGACTTAGCCCTCTTCACGTATGGGACGCCGGAGCGCCCACTTGCTGTGTCGCAGCATCGCAATGGCAAGAACGATATTTACTGGTACAGCGGATACGGCGAAATGGATTTCGACCCTAAGCTATTTGCAAAGCCGGAGAACGTAAAGATCGAGGAATCAAAATAGTCAGACTCGCGTTGTTGTTGAAACATCCCTAACAATGTCGGCGCTGTCAAGTTCTTTTCGAGCGTACTAGTCCGTGCACTCCGAGGAGCGCGCCATTTCGCTCTAGTTGAAGAAGTGCCATATCCAACCAAGGCTCGCTCGCAATCGTTTCAGGTGCGGAACTCAGTCCGACCCATCCATCTCTTCGGTCGCATTCGCGATCATGATTCCTAGTTCAAACTCCTCGGTGAAGAGGAGCGGGACGCTCAATCATTACGTCGGTGATTTACTTCACACCATGGAGGATTTCCAGGCTGTCCCGCGTGCGAACCGAAGCTTTCCAGTTGGGCGTAGTTCCATTCTCTGCGCCACATCCAGTACAAACGAACGGCCAGTCTCCGCGCCATGGCAACTTTGGCGATTTTTCGACCTCGCCGCTGAGCCAGGTGAAAGAACCGGCTGCGCCATCGCACATCACTGCGCACCGTGGCCTGCGCCGCTTCCACGAGCAGAAAACGTAACAGGGAGTTGCCCTGCTTACTGATGTGTCCCAATCGACGACGCTCTCCGCTGGAATCTTCTTCCGGGACCAGACCGAGATAGCAGGCGATCTGCTTGCCGCAGCCGAACCGCTCCGCTTCTCCCACGATCAGCACGAAGGCCAAGGCCGTCAGAGCTCCCACCCCAGGATGGGTCATCAAGCGCTGCGCCTCGGGACATTTTTCCGCTTCCTGCTCGATCGCGTGCGTTAACTCAGTGATCGTCGGATTGATGCGGTCCAAGACTTCCAACAGATCTTGCCGGCGACGGCTCGCCCAGGGAGCTAAGGGTAATGACTCCAGTTGCTGCCGTCCGGTTTCCCGCCACAACTTTTTCTTGTAGCGCAAACCTTCGTTCAGCGCCGCAGCTTGCAATTGGTTCATGATCCGCGTGCGAGTCTGCACCATGCGATGGCGATGCCAGAGCAGTTGCCGCACGTCCCGATTCTCCCAACTCGGCACCCAGATCTTGGGAAAGTCATCCTTCACCATCAGCGTCAGAATATGCTGCGCATCTAGCCGATCCGTCTTCTGTTTGCGTACTCGCTTCGCTGCGATCTTAGCTGCGTCCCCCATCCACAGCTCGAAGTTCAGCTCTGCCAGAAGACGCTCGAACCATCCTGCGTGACCACTCGCCTCCATGCCCACGCGCACCTTGTTTCCTGACTTTGCCAAAGTGCGATAGAACTGCTCGGCTTCTTCCCGATGCCCCAAGCGTCTTTGTTGAAGTTCCCCTGTTTCTGTGTCGACGAGCGCAATTTGTTGGAAGCTCGGATGATAGTCACAACCTATAATCAGCATGTTCGGCTCCTTTCTCCCGAGCCTTGGTTGGTTGGCACCACCAAAGTCTACTCGGGCCTGGGAGCCGACATTGTTATGGAATCATTACACTCATCAACCCGGTTCCGAAGCGAACAGGGTTCGGATTCGCTAGGCGTTTTCATCACGGCCCCGAGCGGTCATCAATACTCGCCCCCCAACCCGCTTCCGTGGGTCAGATCGGATGTCGAATCGTGCTGTCGCGGCCCCTGGCTGGCCCGTGCTTGGGTTTCTTGGCCCCAGGGTAGGGATTGGGATGGCTGGCGGAAATCGCACAATTCTGCGCACTTGGCGCACGATTTCGTGCCAACTCCATGGGTGCGCGACGTAATCGTCGCGACTGTCGGTGACATCGCCAAGGTCGGGCGCACTTCATTTTCCCGTTTTTGTGGTGTCCTTGGTCGGCGCGAGCCCCATCTTTTTCGCTTCCGACGGGGTGAACAATCTAACCTTATCTCCTCGCTGGCGGACTACGCATCCGTGCCAACTTGGGTCCAACAGAACGCTCAACACGCGGTCGAATCTGACTCCCTCTCGCTGGCAAAGCCGCCAAATTTGATTTTCGTCTGTTTCACGACGAGCTAGCTTAAATGCCTTTCGGATTGCACTGTTTTCCATTGGAAACGGGATAGACCACCTTCGGCGATTCCAAGCCCGTAGTTGACCATTCTCATCGGCTCGCAGTTTGTGCCGCATATCGAGGATAACCGCGGAACCTACCTTCTTTCCAGCATACAGACCGGCCACTTCGTAACGAGTCAAACCGAGTGCTGGGAGCGCCTTGCGGATCGAGATCTTGGGGATGCCGGGACGTGGAAAGCTAACTTTCAGCGCCCCGGGGTCATTTTTATCCGCTGGTAAAATGTGCAGTTCGCTGGTTTGCTTGTTGACATGGAGTCGTACGTAAGCGCTTTCTGGAGCGAGGTCCGGCGAAAGGCGCAGTGCCCCAGCATTTGAAAGAAGACCCGTTCCGTCAAGAATTTCTTTTGGCATATTCCTGTTTCCATACCGCCCGTGCCACACTGATTCTCTTTCGAATTTCACAGTAGCTCAGTCGCATGGGCGAATTGAAGGACAGGATTTGTGCGAAACTCAAATTCCGACGAAACTGTCCCGGCAAGACTCGGCGGGCCGGAATCATGCGGCTTCTGGCCGGCAGGGGCGTCTAAGCGGAGCCTCCCAGAGTCTCTATGCGTCTCCCCGCCGCTTGTTGCCAGTGATAGAGCTCTTTTTGCGTGGCGCTTCGAGAAAGCCGCCGTCGAACGCAAAACGTCGTGGTTTCTTAGCCTCCCGTGTCAACAGTCTCTCAATTGATTCCTGGGATACTCTCGACTCGGCTCGCATCCACTTGATTGCCGCGGCGATGATGTTTGCTCTCAGCTCTTTCTTAACGGGACAATATTTTTTCAAATGCTGATCCATCGTCCATACGTAACCGCGATAGATGGCTTTCAATGGTGGTTGATCTGCGAGGCCTTCCCACCAGCTAGTCACTTGCTCCAGTTCAGCCAGAAGGGTCGAGATGTGAGCAACGGCGTTTAGCGTGACAGAATCTCCGTTGATCTTCAACTTCCGACGTAGGCGCTTCTCGATATCAATGTATTTATATCCCCCCAGGAGAATGCGAAGTCGAAAAAACTCTCTCCGTAACGTTCGCCAACGTTTGTGTGTTAAGGGTCTCTTTTTTGCGGTTATTTCGAATGCCTTGGCAATCATCGCGTTTTCGAGGCGCAATTCAAGGCACTGCTCGTACAGGTACTCGATAGTTTCGGGCCTGATCACATTTCTTAGTTCGGGGAACCGGGGCAAGACATCGCTTCCAGTGAAAAATTCTTTAGCGAAACGAGAAAAGTCACACTCGTTTCTGAACATGCTTTCCCATTCGCATCGGAATGCGAAAGGTCCCAGGCCAAAGAAAGGCTTCGTTGATCGAGCTCTGAGTTCATCGGGATCGTCAATATCCAAAGTGCCCTCCTGAAAAGCGACAATTCTAGCCATTTCAATCGATTCGTCAAAGGTGTCCTTCACTTGTTCCAACTATTGCGCGACTATGCAGCATTGTGACGCAGTCGTTTCGGCCAAGGCGAGGGATGGCAGGAATTGCCAATACTCCCTCTGACCCGGGGCTTGAGCGTCTTGATCCGGGGAGCCAAGAAATCACCGCCGACGAGATGTGGACAGCAAAGGATCTGGAAACACTACTAAGAATTGACAGAAAGACGCTGTACGGTTACGTACAACGTGGACTGATTCCCTACGTCCGAATCCAGTCGAACTTGCGTTTCCCGAAGGGGCTGATACGTCAATGGATACAGCGGCAAAGCTTCGTCCCTAAGCGCTGACGAACCACAATCACTCCCGCACATCGCTCTCCCAGTTTCTTGGTGTCCCTTTAGTGTCCCTACTGCTGAGCACCAGGCAGATGTTAGGGACTGGACAGACTTTACAGACTGGTGTCGTGTGAGGCTCGAAAGAGATATAGTGTCGGAAGTACGGGCCGAATCAGTGATTTGGGAGGCACGATTTGGAAGAATTCGGCTTACAGGTCCGGCTGCCACAAACTTCTGTTTTCCACCATCTCCAAAGCCAATAAACCGGCCGCTTGTCCGTAAAACGGACCATGTAGTAGGATTGCCGAGATGGATAGGAGACAATGAACAAAACTCATTTGTCAAAGGCCGAAACACGAATCCTCGAGCAGTTTTGGAGATTGGGGACGAGTTCTGTGCGCGAGATTCTCGAGAGTTTGCCCGAGGAGGAGCGCGTTGCTTACACAACGGTACAGACGCTCGTCTATCGACTTGAGCAAAAAGGCGCTCTGCGCAAGGTGAAAAAGATTGGTAATGCCCAGCTCTTCGAGCCTGCGATCGACCAGAACGAGTACAGAAGCGGGCTGGTTCGAGACCTCCTGGATTTATTCGGCGGATCCCCTCGCATACTGGTTTCAAACCTACTCGAAACGGGCACGATCACACTCAAGGACTTAAAGGCTCTTCAAAACGCGGCGCCAGGCAACAAGAACAGCCGTAGCCGCGGAGGAAAAGGCCATGCATGAACACATCGCCCGCACTTTGTATTATTTTGACATCCACCTCCTGTATGCCTCGATGGTCGGATTCGCAGCATGGGCTCTGACGTCCATCCTTGGTGGCAGCGCGAGTACGAAGTATTGGATATGGGTGGCGACCTCGCTCAATTTCATCCTGCCCGTGGGCGCAATTCTCGACAAACTCTGGGCGCCGCATCTTTCCTGGGCCGCACCGCTAGGCATGATTGGAGACTTCGCAAATACCATCTCTCAAGGCCGAACGGCTACCATCCTCTCCGTAGCATGGCTGCTTTGTGCAACCCTGATGCTCACGCGGCTAGGTTTGCGGATACGCGCGGAGCGTCGGGACACGTCGGCCACGGCCGGTCAGAGTGCTCACCAGTCGAGGCCAGGGTTTTTTGCCCAGGGCATTCCGGTACGGTTCGCTCAGAATGGCCAAGCTCCAGCGGTAGACGGGGTTCTCCATCCTCATATTTCACTTCCCTATGGAATTGATCTGCTGCTCAGCGAGCATGAACTCAAGGCGGTCCTTATCCACGAACTGACCCATGCACGAAGACGTGACAACTTAATACGCCTGATTCATGAGGTGAGCCTTTGCGTGCTGTGGTTCCATCCGCTGGTCTGGATCGCAGGCTCTCGCCTTGCCTTGTATCGAGAGCTCTCGTGCGACGAGTCTGTGATTCAGAGCGCCCACGGTGACGAGTTGGTTTCTGCACTGGCAAAACTTGCCAATCCAGACAAGACATTGTTACTGCAGGCGTCAGCCTCCTCGTTGATAAGCCATCGTCTTGCCCGGTTGGCCGCTCCGCCCCAACCACCCTACCGGGCTACGAGCATGGTGCTAACCCTGGTCTTCAGCGGTGTCCTCCTTTGGGGTGTTTTTGGGACGGTGGCACACACCGCATGCTGTTTTCTTGTTAAGCGGTAGTTCCCGGCAATCGCCACAAACCAGCCCCGCCGCTTCTTCGAGTCCCCGCAGTCCCTCGCCGCCGAAGTAAGGCTTCCCCAGAATTCCCATTGTTTTGATCACCGCATGATGTAGTAGAATAAACGTGAAACGTAGTAGAAACTATTAGTTGATCCGGAATGACCTTACGTCGCATTGAAGCGCACGCTCGGCTTGGGAAAACAATCCATATCTCAATCCAAAGGAGAAATGCAATGAAGGAGTCTTCGAAGCGGTGTTCGTTCGCAGTGGTTACGGTCACTCTACTGGTTACCGCCGCAATGAGTCTTCACAGTCAAGCTCAAACCAAAAGTCAACCTCCAGCTCCTGCGCGCTCTCGATCGGAGGAGATGTTGGACCGGTGGAATGACATCGGGAACAAACTCGTCGCCATGGCCCAGGATTTTCCCGAAGACAAGTACGATTTCAAGGTACAAAAGGACGAACGCACCTTTGCCCTGAATCTCCTCCACGCCGCCGCACTGGATTTCGTCGTGATACGCATGGTTTCCGGATCAAATCTCGGGCCTGACTTCGGTGATGGCGACAATCCGTCGCGTGACGCTTTCAAGACGAAGGCCGACGTGGTGAAGTTCGTGCAGGAGGCCGTCGCGGACGGAGCGAAAGTGATCCAACAGCAGGGCGATGCGGGTCTGGACAAAACAACCAAATTTTTCGGCAACCGGATGGCTCACAACTCCTCCATCTGGACGTTCGCCATCGAGCACAGCGGTGAACACTATGGCCAGCTGGTTGTGTACTATCGCGCGAACAACCTGGTGCCGCCGGACTCGCGCCGGCAATAAGGGCCGGAACGTCACACTGCCAGGAAGATTCGTGGATGTCGGGTACGGGCGCTGCATGGTACGATTCCCGCGTGGGCGATTCCGTGTGCATTCCGAGTGCGGCCTCGACCGTGCCAACTGAGTCGGCGACTTCACGGCATTCTGCCCTCGTCCGTGTGACTCATTGGATCACCACCCTGTGCTTTCTGGCTTTACTTGTGAGCGGAGTTGAGATTGTGATCTCTCATCCCCGCTTCTATTGGGGTGAAACCGGGAACGATCTGACTGCACCGTTGTTTAAAATCCCGATACCTGCCTCGAGATCTCTTGTACCGACCGGCTACGGCTACGTGTTGCCGGATCAGAACGGTTGGAGCCGGTATCTCCATTTTCAGTCTGCTTGGGTGGTTGTCTTCACCGGTTTGCTGTATCTGGTCTTCGGCTTGCTTACGGGGCACTTTCGGAGAAACTTGCTTCCGGCTGATATGTCGTGGCGGGCATGGTCAAAGGAGATCGCCAGCCATTTGCGCCTCAAGCGGCCCACTGAGGCAGAAGCCTGGTCCTATAACGCGCTCCAGCGGATCGCTTACTTGTTTGTGATTTTCATTCTGTTTCCTTTCGTCATATGGACGGGCTTGGCAATGTCGCCCGCGTTTGTTTCCGCACTTCCAGCCGCCGTCAACGTACTCGGTGGCCAGCAATCGGCGCGCACGCTTCATTTCTTTGTCACCCTGGCTCTCGTGCTCTTTCTGCTTGTCCATGTCGGAATGATTTGGCTTGCCGGATTCAAGAGCCGCATGCAAGCGATGATCACCGGCCGCGCTGCTACACCTACGGAGCGCACATGAGCGAACTATCGTCTCGCAAACTCTCACGCCGCAAACTGATCACCACCGGACTTGCCGCTGCGGCAGGTGTAGCAGGTCTGGGTGTCGCCGCGCGTCTCGCGGAAAAGTATGGGCTGGTTCCGCCTGATAGCGGCGGAATCTATGGCCTCGGAGAAACACTGACCTACGCTTCCCAGCGTCTATTGACGAGGCATTCGTTAGCTCGTGAGTTTCCTCCCAGCCAGATCTCGAACCCGCCGTTTGCGAACGAAATGCCGCCGCTGAAAGAAGAGTTCAAGCAGCTTCAGGCCAGAGGATTCGCCGACTGGCAGCTCTCCGTTGATGGCATGGTGGCGCGGCCAGCATCGTTCTCGCTCGATCAGCTTAAGAGCTATCCGTCACGCAGCCAGATCACCATGCTGCAGTGTGAAGAGGGTTGGTCTTACATCGCCGAGTGGAATGGCGTTCCTCTATCGCACGTCCTGCAACTAGTGGAAGTTCATCCACAAGCGAGGTACGTGGTCTATTTCTCGATCGATCCGGACTGGTGGGACAGCATCGACATGGCCGACGCGCTACACCCACAGACTTTCCTCGCCTATGGGATGAACGGCGATGAACTCCCTGTAGGCAACGGCGGCCCGCTTCGTCTGCGGATCCCACGCCAGATCGGCTACAAGAGCGTGAAATTCATCACGCGCCTGACGGTCACCGACAGTCTGAAAAGTTTCGGCAAAGGCCTCGGCTCTGTGGAGCCGGAAACAGGCTATGCCTGGTACGCCGGCATCTGACAGGTTCGCGGAATTTGCTCCCACTCCTATTGTGGCTTCGATGTTGACCTTCTCTTTTGCGCCGGGGTTTCACCACTCTGACTGCCAGTGCCTTTAATCGCCACCACCGTGATCTTCCCATCGGCGACGGCGCTCAACTTGCACTCCCCAGTAGTGCGCAGATTATAGCTCACTTTGCGGCCGCGATTTTACGCTTTCCGGTCTGGGCATTTAGAATGGAGATCTTAATTTCAGTGAGGAGAAATCAATGTCTGGACCCAGTCGCAGGCCCGAGATTCGCCGCCGTCGCACTCGCCACGAAAAAATTCTGAAGCTGCGCAAGCGCTTCGCCGCCACTACCACCGAAGCGGAAAAGAAGCAGATCGCGACGAAACTTCACCGCCTGTCGCTCCGCTCCCCGGGATATCCGCTGCTGAAGAGCGAGTAGCCGTCTAAGAGTTCACTGCCCGCGGTGTTGGCTCTTCGTGAACTTTCGCCTCGGTGACGCGCCCCGATTTCCCAGCAACCTCCCGGTAGACCTTGAGAATCTGCCGGGCGGACGCGTCCCATGAAAATTTCTTGGCCTGCTCGTAGCTTCGCTGCTTGAGCTTGTCGCGCAGCGGTTGGTCGAGAAGCACGCGATGCAGCGCGCGCATGATCTCGAAGACGTTCTCTGGATTCACCAGCACCGCGGCATTCCCAACCACCTCTGGCAGCGAGGAAGTGTTCGAAGTCACGACCGGCGTGCCGTGCGCCATGGCCTCCAGCGGGGGCAGGCCGAACCCTTCGTAGAGGGACGGGAAGACGAAGATCTTCGCCGCATCGTAGAAAATCCTCAGCACCTCAATCGGAACAAAACCCAGGAAGCGCACATCGTTCTGCACTCCGCCTCGAATCACGGTGCGTCGCAAGTCTGGATGTTTGCTGAGTTCGTCACCGATGATGACCAGCTTCAGATCGCGATATTTATCTTCTTTCTCTAGTTCGGCTTTCAGTGCCGAGAATGCCTCAATGATGCGTACCAGATTCTTGGGGGACTGATTCGTCCGGCATAAAGCAGGAACGGGTAATTGACCAGGAACCGCTCGGAAAGAAGCTGGCGATCGTTCTCCGTGGCGTGTCCGCGCAGGAAGCGCTCGTCGATTGCGTTGTAGATGACGTCGATGCGATCCCCGGGAATGCCGAACAGCTTTTCGATTTCAGTTTTGGTGAACTTCGAAACCGCAAAGATTCGTTCCGCGTTCCGCATGGCCCGCCGTGTCATGGTGAAGTGCAGGATGCGCCGCGGCTGCGAGCGGTCGTGCGCCCGATACATATGTTCGAGCACATCGTGAACCGTCATCACATAGGGACAGGGAAGAGCGCGCGGCACCCAGAATAGATGAGGAATATGCACTACGTCGACATTCAGGCGCCGCAAGATTGAGCGGCACTCGACCGAGCCTTTGAGTGTATTGTCTTTCAAAAGCAGCGGGACCGTTTCAAAGTTCGGAGGGAGCGCACCGATCTCGGCTACTTTTTCCGGCGACCCGATCAGGAAGTAGGTGCTCTCGTGATCGAGGCGGCCGAGCGCGCGAATCACGTTGCGGGTATAGGTGCCGACACCGAACTCCGTCATGCGCCGGATATCGATGGCAACCTTCACGCGGATGATTTAACCATAAAGGAGAAGGAAAAGCAGAATTGCCAATTTTCGATTGTCAATTTCCAATTGGAAACGCGGGATCGCCTCGAACAAATTGGCAATTGCAACTTGAAAATCGGCAATTGTCTAGGCTCGAATCTCCGCTTGCGCCTTGGCTCTCCGCTCCGGATAAAGTGGGAAGGCTTCGGCCAATTCCAGCACCTGCTTGCGGATTTTCCCTAGAACTCCGGCATCAGTGCGATTGTGAAGGGCCTGCGAGATCCACCGTCCCACCTGCTTCATCTCGGCTTCCTTCATGCCGCGCGTGGTCAGCGCAGGCGTGCCGATACGAATGCCACTCGGTTTCATCGGCGGATTGGTGTCGAACGGGATGGCATTCTTGTTCACCGTGATAGCGGCTTCGCCAAGCGCCTTCTCGGCTTCGCTGCCCAGCATGCCTTTCGAGAACACATCGACCAGCATCACGTGCGTATCCGTTCCTCCGGAAATGATGCGATACCCTTCCGCCGCCAGCACTTCGGCGAGAACTTTGGCGTTGACTACGACCTGACGCGCATACTCACGAAATTCCGGCTGCATGGCTTCTAGAAAGCATACGGCCTTTCCGGCGATGATATGAACGAGTGGTCCTCCCTGCATTCCGGGGAAGACGGTCTTGTCGATAGCCGCGCCGAATTCCTGCTTGCTGAGAATCATTCCGGCACGCGGTCCACGCAACGTCTTGTGCGTAGTGGATGTCACGATGTGCGCGTGAGGAACCGGCGAGGGATGTGCGCCGCCTGCGACCAGGCCCGCAAAGTGCGCCATATCGACGAGGAACAATGCCCCAACTTTGTCGGCGATTTGACGCATGCGTGCGAAGTCGATCGTGCGCGGATACGCGCTGCCGCCTCCGATGATCAACTTCGGCCGTTCTTTCTCCGCCAGTTTCTCGAGTTCGTCGTAATCGATGGTTTCGGTCTCTTTGGTGACTCCGTAGGGGACGATGCGGTAGGTCTTCCCCGAAAAATTCAGATGATGCCCATGTGTCAGGTGTCCGCCGTGGGCCAAGTTCAATCCAAGGACCGTATCTCCCGGCTGAATGACGGCCGCATAAGCTTCCATGTTGGCCTGCGAACCCGCGTGTGGCTGCACGTTGGCATACTCAGCGCCAAACAACTTCTTTGCGCGTTCGCGCGCCAGATCTTCCACGATATCGGCAAACTCGCAGCCGCCGTAATAGCGCTTGCCGGGATATCCCTCGGCATACTTGTTGGTGAAGACCGACCCCATAGCCTCCAGAACCGCTTCACTGACAAAATTTTCGGAGGCAATGAGTTCAAGCCCTTCATGCTGGCGGCGAACTTCGTTGTCGATGGCGTTGGCAATCTGCGGGTCGACTTCAAACAGCGGACGAGACATGGAAGAAGTTTTCATAATTCAAGACTCTCGAACATTCTAAACAAGCACTTGGCAATTAGCACTTGGCATTTAGGAAAAAGCCATCAGCACTCAGCCGTCAGCATTCAGCCATCTAAACGCTGTGCGACGATCTGCAGTCTGCTGGTTCGATTGAACAACCTTTACGCCCCGCGTAGCTTGGCGAACCCTTGCAGTAGTCTTAATGGCTGAATGCTGACGGCTGAGTGCTGAGTGCTTAAACGCTTTCAAACGCTGTGCGGAAGAACGTTGCCAGGTGCCAGCCGTCCATGAATTTATAGGGGGTTTCGCCCGTTGTGTAGTGTCCGCAGGGCAGTACGACGACTTTATGGTCGAGATGATGGCTCGCGAATGCGTTGACCGCGTCCTGCGAGAGTTCAGGAAGAAACGTCAGATCGTACTTGGCGTAGATAATTAGCGATTTTTTCGCCCAGCGCGCGAACTGCGCGAAGTACGACATGGGGCTGATGCCGCTCCACAAATCGCGCAGCCGCTCCAGATCAATCTGCGTTTCCAGTCCTTCGCGGATGTGCCGGGTCGACTGTCCATGCCACACCACGTCGGCCACGTAAGTCGACGCGTGATTGAACGCAGCCACCTGGATCCGCTGATCATGCGCCGCTGCCAGGAACGCATAGCAAGACCCAAGGCTGGTTCCAAGAATTCCTAGCCGGCTGTAACCTTGCTGTTCCAGCCAATCGAGGCAGCAACGGACGTCGATCACCCCTTGCCGCGCCGCATCGAGAGTGCGCCCAATGTTGGCAGAAACGGCGTAGTCCGCGCGACGAATCTCGGCGGGACGGCGAATGTCGTGATAAGGCATGCTCAGTCGCAGTACCGCGATCCCCAGCAGGTTTAGTGCACGACATAACCCGGCGTAAGCGATCCCGTCGGAATTCCAGTGCGGAAGCAGAACTACGGCGCGGCGTCCACGCGTCGGAAACCAGCGGGCATTGACCAGATTATTCTCGGGATAAGGAGTGCGTACCGGAGAAGTGAAACGAAGATAGTCCGCGTAAGTGCCTCGGACCTTCTCTTCCAACTCAGGGTCAGAGACTTCGCGGGTACTGAAGACCTGAACTTCGCGGCGCTCCAGTCGAAAGTCGGTCGGCTTCGCGTAGGAATAAAATTCGTCGCTGGCCGCTACGATACGCCGGTTGTAGTCGTGCAAATATTTCTCGGGATTCTCAGGAACGTATCCGGGCTGGTGCCCGTTGCGGCAGGGCCATTGCTGAGCCCAGTCGAGCCCCCATTCCAGTGGACGCACCACGCGGTTGTTATCTACCGACGTAAGGCGGGTTTCCCAGTCATACATCCATTGGGCATATCTTGAGGGCATCGATTCTTTAACTATAACAAGGAGGGTGAGGCGGAGTCTGCGGGGCAGCAGTGAGTGGCGGAAATCCGCATTGAGCGGGCGAGAATTCGATAAAAAAGCCGACAGCGCTGGTTCACGCCGCCGGCACAAGGAGGTAAGCGACTAAGCGATTACGGATTGCAGCGAACGATGGTTCCGATGAAGCCATCGGTGTTTCCGATGGAATCAACGTAGAAGCCCACGATCTGGCCGTTGTCGTTGATACCGTTGATCAAGGTAGTGTCGACGCCGTTCGGTTCGTTGACCGGCTCAAACACAGCCGTGGTGATGTCATACAGAAAGCCATGCGTGTTGCCGGCCGCGTCGGTATAAGTGCCGACGACTTCTTGCAGGTTGTTGATCCCGAGCGCTTGCGTGAAAGTCGATTGCGGAAAGTCGAGCGTGGTGTAGGTGCTTCCGATCAGCAGGAAGCCGTGGTTGATGCCCGCAGTGTCGATGTAGAAGCCGACGATATCCCCGGCGTTGTCGATTCCGGTTGCCTGCGAACTGACGCCGGGCGCGCCGAGCAGCGTGAACTTGTGGTTCTTGGTGCTGTAGGCGTGATCGTTGCCTTCAGCGTCCTGGTAATAACCTACGCCAGTGCCGCCGTCATTCAGGCCGAGCAGTTGGTTAAAGGTCGTCCCCGGATAATCGTAAGTGCTAAAAGAGCCGTTCGTATCGACGAAGCCGTGGTTGGTGCCAGCCGCGTCAACATAGAAGCCAGCAGTCTTGCCGTTGTTGTTGATGCCGATTACTTGGGTCTGGACAGCCTTCGGATAATTTTCCGTAACAAAGGTCTTGGGCAAGGTGAGGACGAATCCGGAGTTGACGTTGGCGTTGTGGTATCCGGCGATCGTTCCGGCATTGTTGATGCCTAAAGTCTGAGTGAAGGTGTCTCCGGGATAGATGAGGGTCTTGAACGCGAAGACCGTGTTGGTCTGGGCTGACGCCGAGATGGCGCCGACTGCCAGAACTGCCATAGCGAGGGTGAGGGCGAAGCGATTGAGTTTCATGATTCTCTCCTGTGTTATTTCGAATTTCGTCTAGGTCCGTTAGCAGCCGGAACCTTGTGTTCCGCTGGGCAGGATGGAATCTATGCAGAATCGCCTTTGGAGTCTTTGGCAAACTCTTGGAATTTGGTGGGAAATAAAATAACGAAAGAGATAGGCGGATGTTTCGTCACTCCCGTAACGATCTTTGAACTTGTGAATCAGCGGTCAGGTTGGGTTAGAATGCAAGTCCGGCACGGCTTTCGATGAACGTTCCGCAGTCCTCAACCGTCAAACTTCTATTCCTGCCTGACGGCAGCTGGAGGAGCAGATAGTCACTGTTCTCCGGTCGCACCGGCAGCATGTAAATAACTTGTTGGGAATTTGTTGGACTTGCAGGCCGCTAGCTTATGCGCCTGAAAAAGAAGCACTTCCAATTCGGCGTCTTCCGCCTCTATCCCACAGAGCAGCTCTTGTTGCGGGAAGAGACTTCGATCCCGTTGGCGCCCAAAACGTTCGATACGTTACTGGTCCTGGTTAAGAATTCTGGACATCTGGTGACGCGCGACGAGTTGATGACCGCCGTCTGGCCTGACAGCTTTGTGGAAGAGACCAATCTGACCGTCAACATCTCTTTATTGCGTAAGGCGCTGGGCGATTTGGCGGATGGACGGCCGTATATCGAAACGGTGCCGCGCAAAGGGTATCGCTTCAATGCCGAAGTGCAGGAATGCGACGACTCAGATGATTCGTCGGATGAGATTCAGGTGGGCGGGCAATTGAAAATTGTGGCGATGCCACCGCCGCCTCCTGCCAGTCTCGAACCTTCCCAGGCCGAGACCCGGCCTTTGAGCCGGATTCCTGCCGTGATACCGCCTGCACTGGTATCGCCGTCGTTGGAATCCTCCGATAGATTGCTGGCTGCGATTCGGCAAGAGCCCGCTCCCGCCGGCGCACGAACTAGCGGATTCAAACGAATTCTGTTCTTGTCGCTGGCGATCGCCATCATTGTGGGCGTAGCAGTTTTCTACCGCGTAAAGAAGACCGTCGGGACCGCTGTTTCGGGAAGCAGGCCTCGCGCTCTCGCCATCCTTCCATTTCGCAATTTGAAACAGGATCCCTCGACCGACTTTCTGGGATTCTCCCTCGCAGACGCGGTCATTTCGAAGATGGGATACATCAGCGCTGTCACGGTGCGCCCGTCATCTGCGATTGAGAAGTATCGAAACGAGCAAATCGACCCGCAAAAAGTGGCTGCCGCGCTGAATGTCGACACGCTACTCACAGGGAGCTTCCTCAAAGACGGCGACGACCTGAGAATTACCACTCAGTTGATCGATGCCAAACCCGACAAGGTCATATGGCAGGACACCATCGACCTCAAATACGAAAAACTACTTTCGGTGCAGGACCGCGTAGCCCAGCAAATTATCAAGGGATTGGAATTGAATCTTTCTCCCGCCGAAGCGGAGCATCTGAAGCCGGATCAGGAGATCAGCCCGTCCGCTTATGAATATTACCTGCGCGGAGTCGACGCCTATGGCTTGAATGATTTTCCGCTCGCCATCAAGATGCTGGAAAAATCGGCGGCCATGGAACCTAATTATGCCCTCACATGGGCGCATCTAGGCCGCGCTTACACCACCAACGCGTCTCTGCAATTCGGAGGATTGGAGCAATACCGCAAGGCGCAGGCCGCATATGAGAAGGCGTTGGGGCTGAATCCTTCACTGATCGAGCCGCGGATTTACATGGCCAATCTGTTTACGGACACCGGCAGAGTCGAAGAAGCTGTCCCGCTGTTGCGAACGGCGCTCGAGACCAATCCCAACAACGCCGAGGCACACTGGGAACTCGGGTACGCCTATCGTTTCGGAGGCATGCTGCCGGAGTCTATCGCCGAAGCGGAAAAGGCGCGCTCGCTCGATCCGGAAGTAAAAATGAACAGTTCCGCCTTGAACAGTTATTTCTATCAAGGCGACTACGATAAGTTCATTCAGAGCCTGCCGGCGAACGATTCGGTATACATACTCTTCTATCGAGGCTTCGGCGAATACTACAAAAAAGACTTTAGCGAGGCAGCAAAGTATTTCGATCGCGCCTATGGCCTTGATCCGTCGTTATTGCAAGCGCAACTCGGCAAGGCGTTAAGTGATGGCATCGCGCATGAGGATGCGAAGGGTTTGGAGCTCCTGCGCCAGACCGAGCATATGATCTCTGAGCGTGGAGTGAGTGACGCGGAGGGCATCTATAAGGTCGCCCAGGCCTATGCCGTTCTCGGGGACAAGGCGTCGGCACTGCGTGTTCTCCACAACGCCATCGAAGGCGGATTCTTCCCCTATCCTTATTTCCTTAGCGATCCTTGGCTCGACCCCATTCGCCACGAAAGCGGGTTTGCAGATCTCATGAATCAGGCGCGCCAGCGGCACGAGCAGTTCAAGAACCGATTCTTTCCCGACCCACTGAATCTCAACGCAGCAATGATCTCGGCGTGGGCTCGAGTCTCAGATGTTGAGGAGGGGACTTGAGAAATCGGGACAACTCCGGCTGCAGTTTCTCGTTCCAGTCTTTGGTTTGTTCCAGTCGATGAAAGTGCGCCGCATATGCGTCGAGACTGGCAAAGGACGAAAACCACACAAACACGTTCTCCCCGGTCCTCACGGGCAGTCTGGGGAAGTTGTTCTCCGCAGTCTCGGTTTCGAAGTAAGCCAGCGGCTGCGCACCGGTCTCTGTCATGAGTGGTGTCAGTTGCTTCTCGAATAGCGTGACGAAAGCTTCATCGACCGGAGCCGCCAGGTAGTAGATCGTCACGACTACCACGGAAGTTGATCGCTTGCTTGTGCCCACCGGCGGCCGTGAGATGCCCGCTTGCGGAAATTCTGAGGCTTGATCTACGGCATGCAGTAGCAGAACATTCGACGAATCGGCCATGGTGGCGTTGGCCTCATCGCGATGAGCCTTCCAGACCGGGCCGCCATAGAACCCTTCCAGCGCTTCCTTCCGGGTGTTCATATCACGAAATCCCCGCAGCCACACGAAACGATCAGGATTGTCGAGATCGCGGAATTGCCCTATCAGCTGCATCCCCAACGCCTCTTGGCTCTCGACGAATTCCCGTTCAAAGAGATCGATCAAGACATCCCGCTTGCCGGGATAGAGCGTGTATTGGCGGAGTTCGATCACTTCGCAGCAGTTTTCGCGAGATCGCCCAAACGCTGACGGAGATTGTCCCACGAGCAAAGCGGTCCACAGGAAAATCTGCGATGCCGAGAAAGACCAATGCGCTATGCGTTCCATCCCGGGACGGTAGACGGGCAGGTGGCCGACTACAATATCCACTTGTCGCCGATGCGACGTAACCACTCAAGAGCGATTAGACGTTAACGCCCGTACTTGCGCGGTACTCTTTTGGAGATGCCGCACAGAATTTCGTAGGGAATGGTATTCGCGAGTTCGGCGTGCTCGCGCGCGCCAAATTGCAGGCCGTCCGAAGAGCCGAGGAGAATCACTTCATCGCCGACTGCGATGCCGGGAAGCCCGGTGACATCCACCAGCGTCAGATCCATCGAGATGCGCCCGACGATCGGAGCGTAGTGCTCGCGCACGATGACGCGTCCGCGAGAAGAAAGCTGGCGGTTCAATCCATCGGCATATCCGACCGGCAAGATCGCAATTCGCGCCGGCGCTTTCGTGACATAAGTTCCGCCGTAACCGAGAGCTTGATTCGCCCGCATCTCGCGCAGGCTCAAGATGCGCGTCTTCCAGGTAAGCACCGGTGTCACTGGGAGCCGCAACCCGCTGCCGCTCACTTCCCGCCCTGCGCGCTCGAAGGGAAGATAGTAGCCGTACAGCGCAAGCCCGGGACGCACCATCGTGTTCCACGTCTGCGAGCGCGAAATCAATGCGCTGGTGTTGGCGGCGTGAAGAATAGGCGGCTGCAACCCCGCTTCACGAAGCAAGCGCTGTACTTCAGTAAAGGCTTTCAATTGCTCTTCGACCGAGGGAGCATCGAGCACTTCCGATGAAGCCAAATGCGTGGATAGTCCTTCAAGAACCAGATGCGCAGACGATTCGAGTGCACGAATGATCTTCGGCAGATCTTCGGGAGCGACGCCCAGCCGTCCCATGCCGGTGTCGACCTTCAAATGAATAGGAAGTCCCGGCAGGCCAAGTTTGGAAGCGGCTTTTTCCAGCAACTCGACTTGGCCTGGTTCCCAGACCGTTGGCGTCAGGCGCAGGCGCGCGATTTCTTCTTCCTCACCGCGCCAGAATCCGGTCATTAATAATATGCGGCCGCGGAGACCGTTATCTCGAAGCGGAATCGCTTCATCGAGAGAAGTGACGCCGAACCACTTCGCGCCCTCGGATTCAAGAGCGCGTGAACATTCGATGGCACCGTGTCCGTAGGCGTCAGCTTTCACGACCGCGCAGATATTGACTCCTGCGCCGACATGCTTTTGCACCACGCGGAAATTTTCCTGCAAGGTTTCGAGCGACACGTCGGCCCACGTAGGACGCGTCGCATGCCGTTTCTGTAGTTCTGTCGCGGTCGAACTCACGATGATGCGATTATATCGGCTGCACGATGGCCTCCAACGTTACCGCCGTTACCTTTGGGCCTACCCTCCACCCAGCACGAAATTCACCGTCACCTGGGTTTCCACCTCAACGGGTTCGCCATTCAGGAAGTAGGGGCGATAACGCCATTGCCTCACTGCGGCTAGGGCCGATGGAACCAGCATCGGATGGCCACTGAGCACCTGCAAGTTCTCGATCGTTCCCTCACGGCTGATCACAGCTTGCAGCACCACAGCGCCCTGCATGCGCGCCTGCCGCGCCAGCGGCGGATAGTCGGGCTGAACTTTGTGGGTCAGATTTCCCTCCATCATGTGGGAAATCATCGGAGGACGGGCTATCGTTGGGACGAACTGGGGGAGGAATGATGTTTGTCATGGTGCTCAAGATGGAGTGCATCACGCCGTCTCTGGCGCCACGATCACCGGTCCCGCCTTCGACGTAAGCACCGGCATCGGCCGGCGGAGGCAGCGCCTCATCCGTGATCATCGCGGTGTGATCGGGAATTTGCGTTGGCGTAATCAGCGTTTGATCCGCAGAGAGATTGCTGGCGGGTGGCGGCGTGCTTCTCACTTGCGCGGGAACAGGCGGCCCGGGCGGCGGAGTCGGCGCAACGATGCGCACTGCCCATTGCAGCGCTGGCAGACCTTCTCCGTAAATCAGAGGCGCCAGAAGCAGTAACGGCAACCGCGAATATCTGTACAGCAAAAGAAACCGCGGTGGTCCATCCGCGGCGAGAATCATGGGCCCAGGCAGAATCGAGCAAACTGTCGGCAAACATGGTGTCCTCCTGAGACATGAACGAACTATCTCTACAGACACCAGCACGATTGAAAGTGGGCTCAAGCAAACCAAAAAGAAAAAGGCCGCAGTCACGCGGCCTTTCTGGAACTTTCCTGGGCCTTGAGGTGTCGCTTATTGCTTCGGCGGTGCCGAAGAAGGCGGCTTGGTTGCCGGAGCGGCGGGCTTCGTGACTGTTCCCGCAGGCTTTGTCGCAGTCGGCTTAGGTGTCGTGGCGGCCGGCGCAGGCACGCCCGATTGCGCGTTGTAAGCGTCCACCACTGGCTTGGTGATATCGACGGAAGGACCAGCCCAGAGCACCGGACCGTTTGGCCAGGGATTCGAGGTGTCCATGATGACGCCGAAGCCGTTGTCACCGGCGTACTTCACGAGCAGCGGAGCCATCTTCTGCAAAATCTTCTGCGCAATTTCGTTCTGCTGGTTCTGTGCGTCATCGCGAGCGTCCTGTACGGCGCGTTCCAGAGACTTCTGCTTTTGCTCGACCTGCTTGACCAATGTAGCGCGAGCGTCGTCGTTCAGCTTATCGCCCTGGGTGCTGAGCTGTTTCTTCAGGCTGTCGACTTCGTCGTTCATGCCCTTCAGTTCGTTGTCTTTGGGCTCAAGCTTTTTGCGCAGAACTTCGAAATCGCGCTGGCCTTCGTTGGTGGCAAAGATAGCCTGTTCAATGTTGATGGTGCCGATCTTCGTTCCCGTCGCGTTGGTGACTGCGGGAGCTGGCGTCGGGTCTGCGGCAGCGGCGGCGGGGGCGGTCTGAGCCAGCGCCAACAGCGAGAAACTGAATGCAGTGGCCAGAAGAATACGCGCAAACTTTGTCATGGGGTTGCCTTGAACTCCTTGGAAAATGTTCCGGGATATTGCTCGGATCGACACAGGCAATGCCGGGCCTCGCCCCGCGCAGTCCTCTCGACTGGTGGATGTTGCCGGGAAGTCGGGCCGGAATTCCAGCTCTCACACCTAACCGGAGGTGTGTGACCACCCCGCAACACTCTGACTTTTCAGGGTGTGGATCACAAACATTATAGGAACACAGTCGCCTAGCGTCAAACCCGGAGCCCGGACCTCGGACCTCGGACCTTTGCCCTTGAACTTCCGGCTTCTACGATCAAACGCCTTGATCGGAAGCGGGCTAGGGTTGCAATCCTAATTGTGCTCCAGATTTTGCCGAGGTCCGAGGTCTGAAGTCTGAGGTCCGGTTCTAGAACGTCGTCGCCACTGTGAACCGGAAAGTCTTACGTGGCTCGCGCAACTGGTAGGTCGGGTTGAACGCCGAGACGGCTTGTTGAAAGGTGTAGTCGCCTGCGGCTCCCGGCGGGAACATCGCCCGCGTGATCCGAACCGGGGCTGTGGTGGTGGTGTCCAGCCGCAGAGGGTTATAGGCCCAGTAGATTCGGAACGGAGCGTTCACCACTGGCAGGAATACCTGCAACTCCAGACCAGTCGACATTCTGGGAATCCAGTTGGTGCGGCCCACTGGGGTCAGAATGCCTGAGAACGGTGGGTTCTGCGCCGCGCCGCCCGTGCACTGGAACGCCGCATTCAGCGCGGGACATCCAAACTGCGTGTTGTTGATCTGGTCCAACTGGCCCTGGTTGATGCTCAACTGCGAGTTACGAATGATGGGATCGATTCCGGTATCGATAAAGGGCGCGATCGCCACCGGTCCGGCAATCGTAATGCGATATTCCAGGTTGGTGACGAATTGCGCGTCGCCACCTGGAAACACGATCTGATCAATGGGAATTGGAATCGTATAGTTTCCGCGTCCGGGGTTCGCCGGATCTTTAGGAACCGGGGAACCGTCGGGGTTTCGTAGAACGATCATCCCCGCGCTGGGCAGAAAGGCCACTGGAGAAACCGAGCGGACGTCGAAGCCGCGCAGATCCTGCTCCCCGCCCATATAGAACCGCTGGAAGGGCGGAGCGACGACTCCGCCGTACCCGGTCAGGAACGAGGCCTGCACGTTGAAGCCGATCGCGTTTCGTCCTTTTTGCACTGGCAGGAAATGTTTGTACTGCACGATCGGGCGCACGGTGCGTACAGTGCCGCCCAGGCCCGAGACTTCTCCCCCTAAGAAAAGGCTGCTGCCATGATGTGGAGCATAGGCGCTGTCGAGAGTGTTTTTCGAGAAGCTCGGGATGATCTTGCTGGTGACGATGCCATTAAGAGAATTCGGACCGGCCAAACCGCTGAACGAGAGATTGGTGAACAGCAGTTTGGACGCATTACTGACCGCGGTAATGGAAGACCGATCAAGCGAGTACGTAATCCCGACGCGCTTGAACGAGCGGTGCAGGGGATAGCTCAGTGAGAGAGTAAAACCGGTGCTCGAGGTTGTGTAGTTCTGCAGGTTCTGCAGGAAGGCGTTTGGCACGTTTACCCGCTGTCCCCCGAAGATCGCTGCCTGCTGCGCCTGGTCATACTTGAAGCTGCGAGTAAACACCGTGAAGCCGGCTTGCAGCGGGCGATCCCACAAATATGGCTCGGTGAATCCAAATTCGATGTCGCGCTGCAGGTTGCCGATGTTGGCAGCGACGCTCAAGGTCTCGCCGAGCCCCAGGAAGTTATTGGTGCTGTATGTGAGCCCTACGAAGGTTCCGGAGAGTCCGCTGACGCCGCCCGTCAAGCCGATGCTGTTCTTGCCCTTTTCCCTGACCTTTAAGGTCAAGTCGACGGTTCCCGCCTTTTCGTCGAGGTGACGGTCGGTGACGTTGGGGTCATCCGGTTTCAACTGTTCGAAGTATCCCAATTGATTCAACCGGAGCAGGCTCAGTTCCCAGAGCCGCGAGTTGTATACCTGTCCTTCTTCCAAAGCTATTTCGCGGCGGATCACTTTGTCGCGGGTGGTCGTGTTGCCCTGAAATTCAATGCGCCGTACATAGAATTGCTTGCCTTCGTCGACGTCAACGTCGAGGAAGACTAATTTCTTTTCCTCGTCGAACGTCGTATTCGGAATGGACGTGAAGTTGATGTAGCCAAGCTCGGTGTAAGCCTTACGCAGGTTCTCAATGCCCTTCCCGATCTTTTCGCGCGAGAAGATGTCGCCATCCTTGATGGGGAACAGGGAGCGGAGTGCCTTAGTATTCGGCACCGCCTTGTTGTTCTTGAAGGTAATCTCCCCCAGCTTGTACTGGTCGCCTTCCTCGATGGGCATGGTGATGTCTACGGCTTTGCCCGGGCCCGGAATCAGCAGAGGGATGTGGAAGCCCCCCTCGTGTCCGGTGTCATGAATCTCAGTCTTCGGATCTCCCACTAACGCTTTGAAATATCCACGATTCTGGAATTCTGCGCGCACCCGCTCCGTGTCTTCTTCCAGCTTGCTGGCGTCGTATGTCTTCGCGAATAGGTTTTCGAGGAAGATCGAGTGCGGAATTCCGATCGGGTGCAGATTCTTCATCGCCGCCCGCAAGGTGCGGCTGTTTACGTGCTTGTTACCCTCAAAGGTGATTTTCCCGACCTTCACCTTCGGGCCTTCTTTGACTTCGAACGTGATGCTAACCGCCGCCGGAGGAATGGGCCGGTAAACCGTCTTCACAGTGGCAAACTGGCGGCCGTGCTCCGACAGCAACTCCTTCAGCACGACTTCGGCTTTCTTGACTTTGGTGGGATCGTACTGGCTCTCCGGACTGAGGCCGACTTTCCGTTCCTTGAACCGATCGAGCACGTCGCTTGTCGAGACCGAGTTCAGACCCGTGTAGTTGATCTCGCGGATCGTGGGACGTTCTTTCACATAGATATGAATGATCCAGCCCTTGGGCGTCTGCTCGCGCTCGAAGCGGATGTCTTCGAAGTAGCCCGTGTTCCATAGCGAGTTGAAATCGCGCTCCATGGCGGCCTGATCGTACACATCGCCCGGTCGTGTGAAGATTCTGGCGCGAATGGTGTCGGCGGGAATGCGGCGGTTGCCGTGGATCTCGACCGCGGTGATGACTTCAGACTGCGCTGCTACCAAACTGCAGAACATTATCAGAGCGACAGAAAAGCCCAGCAGATACCCCGCCGCTGTTCGCCAAGACATTGCGAATGAGTGGGTTGGAGCTAAGGAGGCGGCGGTCCCATAGCGCCGGGATTCGCGCATGCTCGTACGTACCGCAGGGCTATCCTGATGAAGACGGAGAATCGCCACTACCTCAGTGTCTGGGAGTATGGAAAACCGCAATTATACGGTAGAGCAGTGTGGACCGTCCAAGCCTTAACGCGAAATCCCTATTTCAAGACGCTGAACGAGAAAGCTCCACCTCAACCAAGACGGAATAAAACGTGGCGGAGTTGCCCATGTCAGTAAGTTTTTCTGAGGTTAGCACGTTTATGTTGATTCGGGTCGAACTCAACTTTGCCCACGAGAGTCGGGCCGCGACCACTCCCGCCCCAACAGTTCCGTCCACCCGTGCTCGCAACAGGATGTCGCCTCGATGGTTGAACACGCGAACCTGGTCGCCTTCTTTGATTCCACGCGCGGTCGCATCGGCGGCACTCATCTCCAGCAATCCCATTTCTTCCATCTCCTCCACCGAAGGCAGGTTGCAGAAACTCGAATTCAGGAAGTTGTCCGCTTTGCGGGCTAACAACTCCAATGGAAAGGATTTTCTTTCGGAGCCATTCCGTGATTCGCTGGGCGGAATAAATTCCGCCACCGGATCAAGTCCCGCCGCCTTCAACGATTCGTTATAGAGCTCTGCCTTGCCGCTCGCGGTAGCGAAGTTGCCATGAGCAAACGGAAGAAAAGGTTCCTGAAGTCCGACGTCCGATCTCTGCGGTCCGAAGTTCAGCCGGACATGGCCTTCGCTTTCTAGCCGCTCTCGATCGATTCCTTTGAGCCACGGATTCTCTGACGCGAGAGCCGTGTCGATCATTTGATCGAGCGGTTCCCGGAAGCACTCTTCCTGAAATTCCATGCGCTCGGCTAACGCCCGGAACAGATCCACGTTCGACCGGCACTCTCCCAGCGGCTCGATCGCCTGATTCGATACTTGCACGTAATAGTGGCCGTACGCGGTCTGCAGATCTTTATGCTCGAAGAAGGTGGTCGCCGGCAGCAGGATGTCGGCGTAGTCCGAGGTGTCGGTAAAGAACTGCTCGTGGACGACCGTAAACAAGTCCGGCCGCTTCAATCCGCGAATCACATCATTGTGGTTCGGACACACCGCCGCCGGATTCGATCCATAGACGAAAAGAGCTTTGATCGGCGGGTGGCTCAGTGCGTTCAACGCTTGGCCGAGTTCCACCATGTTTACCACGCGCGCGGGCCGGCCCAGCGCCTTTTCCATCAGATCGGTACGCTCCAGCGCCTGCCGGTTGAGTCCGAATGATCCGCTGGTCGAGAGCTGCAGACCGCCTCCAACTTCCTTCCATGAACCAGTGATGCAAGGCAGCATCGTGATCGCCCGCATCGCCATGCCGCCGCCCTCAGAACGCTGCACGCCGTAGTTCACGCGAATCACCGCGGGACGCGTGGTCACATACTCACGCGCCAGCTTCACAATGTCTTCCGCGGAAATTCCCGTCCACTGTGCCGCTCGTTCCGGCGGATACTCCTTCACTTTTTCCCGGAGCTGCTCAAAACCGACGGTGTGCCGTGAGACGTAATCGGCGTCGTAGAGATTGTCACCGATGATGACGTGCATCATCGCCAGCGCGAGTGCCGCGTCTGTTCCGGGATTGATGGGCAGATACCAGTCGGCGCAAGCTGCTGTGCGCGTGCGGTAAGGGTCAATCACCACCAGCTTCGCGCCCTTGCGCCGGGCTTCTTCTATGAACGGCCACAGGTGGACGTTATTTCCGTGAATGTTCGAAGCCCAAGCGATGATGTATCGGGAATGCCGGAACTGCTCGGGTTCTGTACCCATCTTTATTCCGAGCACCGACTTTAGTCCCGCCTCTCCCGCCGCCGAACAGATCGCTCTCTCCAGTTGTGAGGCACCCATGCGGTGGAAGAAACGCCTATCCATCGAGCCGCTGTTCAACGCGCCCAGCGTACCGCCGTAGGAGTAAGGAAGAATCGACTCACTACCAAACTCCTTGCTGATTTTCTTGAACTGGCGGGTGATTTCGTCGAGCGCATAGTCCCACGAGATCCGCTCAAAGCCTTGGGATGGGGCCGTCCGCACCCCCTTGGCTGCAGTCCGGCGCATGGGATAAAGCACGCGATCTGGCGAATACACCCGATCCAGATATTTCGCGACTTTCGCACACAGGAAACCGCGTGTCACGGGATGTGACGGGTCGCCCTGAACCTTGATTGCGCGCCCATCCTCAACCGTGATCAGCACTCCGCAGGCGTCTGGGCAATCGTGCGGGCAGGCAGCATGGATGACCTTCTTCATGTCTGCCTGAATTATAAGGTTATTTTGCCGCCGGGATTAGAGACCGTCTATTGCCCATTGACAGAGGTTGAGGATGTTGCAGGAGAAGGAACCCTGTGATACGTAGCAAATCCGACCAGTCCGCCGCCAAGAATTCCCGCCAGGATCGCCAGAACAACCAAACTGAACAGCCGCTCGAGAGCCGACTTCCGGTAACGCTTTGCAACATAATGCATTAAGAAACTCCGGTTTCAGATTTCACAAATGAATTCGCTCGAAAGCCAGAGAGTCACGAATAGCGGCAGTATTTTAAGTTTCCTGGGAAGGTGCAAAGGTTGTATGCAAAACCGCCATACTCGCTAACCTATTCAGAGATCGTAGAAATCGCGTGCGATGAATCTGGGTCGAGTGATTTCCACGCGGTGAACTCCGCGATCCCGCGACGGCGAGAGGCCCGAACCTAGCAAGCCTCCTTTTTGCGACCTCAATTCGGCGAGACAACCCAGCAGAGCCGGCATCGCAAAACCGAGTGCATTCATCCAGCCGTGAGTGCTCGCCATGCGCGGAATGGTCAGCCAGTTGTAATGCAGATATTCACCAACAGCGTAGGTCGCCGCGAGTGCCATTCCTGTCGCGATAGACGCTCCCGCCATCCCAATGAAGATTCGCGCTGTGCGCGAATAGAAGTCTGTGGATTCAAGCAGCAACAGAAAAGCGAGAGCGGCTACAGCCGAGGAGAAGACAACCGCAGACACAACTTTCAGGATCGGAGAAATCACAAAGCCGGCCGCCAGGCAAAACGGAAGCACGGCCACTGCAAGAGCGACGAGTTGCCACGACCGTCGGTGAGTCCGCGAACGGTCTGCAAAACTCAATCCAGCGAGAGCAATCGCCGATGTTGCAAATCCGGAGTAGTGAAAGTGAACGGCCGTCAGTAAAACGATCGGCTCCTGAAATCGCACGGGAATGCCGAATCGTGACACTAGCACGAAGGCTGCCGCTACGCCCAGATCAATTCGAGCGATGCCACTTACGATCGTTGGTAGCGAGATGCGAGTCCGTAATCCATTCAAACCCGAAACCGCAACCGCACCGCATACCATCGCCCACGGGATAGCCAGAAGTCCGGCGACTGTTCCCGGTCCTCGCCAAAATGCTAGCAGCAAGCTGAGCGCTGCCAACGGCTGTGCTGCACGCGCGGCCTGCTCGACCGGAGTCAGGCCTGGTGTCGAGACCGTGCCGATCAACGCCAGCCCGAGAGGTACAACCACCAGAGGCGCAAACAGAAACAGTAACTCAATGACTCCGAGCGGAGCCCGGCCCCTTCCTGCCAATGCTGCCAACGACGCCCAGACAAGTGCTCCTGCAAGACTCACTGTGCTGGTCCAGCGTTCGTCATCTACCGAAAACATAACTACCCCCTCCCAGGGCTGCGAGGGAAAAAATGATGCTCAACACGATCAGAGCCGCCAGATACATCCCATCGAGCAAAGGGTTCTCGCGCCGGACTCCGCGGTCGTAATACGTCACCTGCAACACGATCCGCAGCAGCCAGAAGACTGCCATGTAGCCGCTTAGAAACCGCCCCAGCAAGCTGCCACCCGCCAATTCCGCCGGGAAAAACAGACACAACGCGCTGAAGAGCCCGAGCACAAGGACGATGTAGAGCCAGTGCACGAAGAAGATCTGCCGAATAAAGTTCGGCACTTCCGCAAGATGTTGTCGCACCTTTAACTTGCCCGGGAGAGGTACATTGGCGGCAATGATCGCCAGATGAATTCCTCCAGCCACGCGGATTGCCAGGATCATTCCGGTCATAACAGCACCTCCTACATTCAGTCGTTTCTGTACAAACAGAAACAATCGGGCAAAAATTTTTACCGGCCCAAGTGCAGCAGCTTGCGGATCTTTCCCCGCACTTTCAAAAGGCCACGCAACGCCGCAGGAGAAAGTGCACTCACCTCTTCATAGGCCGCCGTTGCCCCGGCAAAGAATTCCGCCATCTCCTCCAGGCGCTCTCGCGTGTAGGTGTCTGGACTTTCCTCGCGATTCAGTTCTTCGAGACAACGCCGCAATAACTGGGTCGTCGGATCCATCTCGCGCCGCTTACGCTGTTCCACGATCACGCGAAACATCTCCCAGACGTCCTTCATGGACTCGTAATGTTCCCGCCGCTCGCCCAAGACATGTACAGGCCGCACCAGTCCCCAACTTTCCAATTCGCGGATCGACGTGCTGACATTCGATCGCGCAACGTCAAGGGTTTCGGCGATTTCGTCGGCAGGTAACGGCTTAGAGGAGAGGAACAGCAAGGCATGGATCTGGGCGACGGTCCGATTAATTCCCCAGCGCGTTCCCATTTCTCCCCAGTGCAGGATGTATTGCCGTTGGACTGAGCTGAGAGTTGTCATGTCAGTAATTTCTGTTACTACTGAAATTACAGAAATAATGTGCAATTGTCAAATGAAAAAGGCGGTCCTGAGACAGCCTTATATAACGTGTATTTTGTTTAGGTTACGGCAATTCAGGTACCGGTGCACCCACGCTTCGGAAAATTGCCGGAGGCCTCCTCGAGCACCAAGCCTCCTGCGCCTGACCGGCCGCAAAGAAAAGCCGCGCAAAGCGCGGCAGGTTCTGACCAACGACCAAAGACGAACGACCAACGACTATTTAATCTCCATCACTTCTTTCTCTTTGGCCTTGCTCATGTCTTCCATCTTCTTGATCTCGTCGTCGGTGAGCTTCTGGATCTCGTCCATCGCTCGCTTTTCGTCATCCTCGGTAATCTTCTTGTCCTTCATCGCCTTCTTGATAGCGTCGTTGCCATCGCGGCGGATGTTACGAATTGCCGTGCGGTGCTCTTCCAGAATCTTGTGAAGGTGCTTCACCATATCTTTACGGCGTTCCTCGGTGAGAGGCGGCACCGGCACGCGAATCAGTTTGCCATCGTTCATGGGATTCAATCCCAGGTCTGCTATGCGAATGGCTTTTTCAATCGCAGGCAGGGAAGTTGGATCGAAGGGCTGCACGGTAATCAATTGTGGCTCCGGAGCGTGCACTTGCGCGATCTGATTCAAGGGCATTTGCGAGCCGTAGTATTCCACGTTGACCGTGTCGAGCATATGCACCGACGCCCTTCCGGTTCGCGTCGCCGCCATCTCGCGCCGGAAATCTTCGACGGCCTTCTCCATTCGCGATTTCAATTGTGCACGGATGTCTCGTAACGGGCCTGCATCAGCCATAAATTAGCTCCGTAGGTGAAGAATCAAAACCCCGCATTATAAACCTGCGAAAACCTCCGGACCACGGATTACCGTCGGCTCGGCCAGCTCAGGACGGTATCGGTTAGGCGCTCACCAAGGAGCCGATCTTTTCCCCGACCACGACTTTCCTGATATTTCCCCGCTGATTCAGATTGAAGATGATGATGGGAAGATTGTTGTCTTTGCAGAGCGAGATGGCGGTGGAGTCCATCACCTTCAGACCCTTCTTCAGAACGTCCATGTACGAGATCACGTCAAACTTCTTGGCGTCCTTTACGAGCATCGGGTCGGCGTCGTAGATGCCATCGACTTTGGTTGCTTTCAGGATGGCGTCAGCTTTGATCTCCATGGCACGCAGCGACGCCGCGGTGTCGGTCGAGAAATAAGGATTCCCCGTGCCCCCGGCGAAGATTACCGTGCGACCCTTCTCCAGGTGCCGGATCGCACGCCGCCGTATGAAGGGCTCCGCCACCTGGTTCATCTCGATGGCTGTCTGCACCCGCGTGTGCACGCCTTGCTTCTCTAGCGCATCCTGAAGCGCCAGCGCGTTGATCACCGTGGCCAGCATGCCCATGTGGTCGGCCGAAACGCGATCCATGTTCTTGGCTTGCTCGGCGACTCCGCGAAAGAAATTGCCTCCGCCTACGACGATCGCAATCTGAATCCCCAGCGATTGCACGTCCGCTACTTCCGCCGCAATCTCATGAATGCGGGGACCGTCGACGCCGAAGCCTTGATTGGCAGCCAGAGCTTCACCGGATATTTTGAGCAGGATACGTTTGAAAATGGGCGTGCCAGACATGGCTTTCAAGATTATCAGGTTTTAAAAAACAAGGTCTCAAAGTTTTGTCTTTGAGACCCTGAACTGTGCCTTTTGGAATTAACCGAATCGCCAAGGGGCCAAAGGCTACCGGCCAACTGCTAAATCCCGACTAGCTACTTTGCCTCGCCAGCCTCTTCGGACGCCGTGGTGAACGCAATGGTGGCGTTGGCGTCGCCTACCTTGAAGCGCGCGAACCGGCGTACGGCAATGTTCTCGCCTAGTTTGCCGATCTTGGTGGCGATGAGTTGCGCAATGCTCATCGTCTGGTCCTTGATGAAGGGCTGCTCGTACAAGCAGACTTCCTCATAGAACTTTTCCATTTTGCCGGTAACCATCTTTTCCGCGATATTCTGCGGCTTGCCGCTGGCCACCGCCTGCGCGATGTAAATCTCTTTCTCTCGCGCGAAGTCCTCAGGCGTCACGTCTTCCTTGCGGACGAACTTGGGATCGCTGGCCGCAATGTGCATGGCGATGTCATGCGTGAGTTCTTTGAAGTCCTCAGTGCGGGCCACGAAATCGCTCTCGCAGTTCACTTCCACCAACACGCCGATCTTGCCTCCGGCATGGATGTAGCTGGTCACCGAGCCTTCGCTGGTCACACGGGTCGCCTTCTTGGCCGCAACTGAGACCCCTTTCTTGCGCAGGACAATAACCGCCTGCTCCATATCGCCTTTGGCTTCAGTGAGGGCCTGCTTGCAGTCCATCATGGGCGCTCCGGTCTTTTCCCGGAGCTCTTTCACTTGACTTGCAGAAATATTCACAGTAGTTGTGCTCATAAAATCAGTCTTTGGTCTTTGGTCGTTCGTCGTTGGCTTTGATTGTTCTGCAGCCGTCGATCATGTTGTCTTTGCCAACGACCAAAGACGAACGACCAACGACCGTTCCTACAAAATTTAACCCGCGCCGGACGACCCGCGCGGGTCTGATTCCCTCAAGGGGCTTGAGCCCGGATCTTTGGGTTGTCTTGCTGACGCCCGAGGTCTGAAGTCCGACGTCCGCTCTAGTGCGTTTGCGTTTCCACTTGCGGCACATCGGTGTCTTCCGCCGCAGCGGCCGGAGCCTTGCGCACGCCGCCACCGAGCACGTCTTCCATGCTGATATCTTCGCGCGCTAGCTTCCGCAGGCGCTTCGCCGTTTTCCGCGGCAGCATCCGCAGTTGCTTGCGCTTCGCGTGCCGCACCCGCCATCGCTGCCAGATCTGCAGTCTGCTTGTCAGTTGCGACCTGCGAACCTTCGACGACAGAGTCGGCGATCTTCGAGGCAAACAGGCGAATCGCACGCAGCGCGTCGTCGTTGCCCGGAATCACGTAGTCCACTTCGCTGGGATCGCAATTCGTGTCCACCACGGCGACCACTGGAATGCCCAGCTTGCGCGCTTCGCGCACAGCGATCTGCTCTTTGTTCGAGTCGATCACGAAGATCGCGTCAGGCAAGCGGTGACATGTTCTTGATGCCGGCCAGGTTGGCCTGCAGGTGCTTGCGCTCGCGCTCCAGTTGGATGACTTCTTTCTTCGGCAGCAACTCGTAGCGGCCATCGGTGGCCATCTCGTCGAGTTCCTTCAGCCGCTTCACCGACTTCTGCACCGTCACCCAGTTGGTGAGCAGTCCGCCCAGCCAGCGCTGATTGACGTAGTACCGCCGCAGCGGGTGGCCTCCTCGGCGATCGCATCCTGAGCCTGGCGCTTGGTGCCCACGAAGAGCACGATCCGCCCTCGGCCGCCAGGTCCGTGCACAAATTTCGACGCTTCCTTGAACATCTTCAGCGTCTTCTGCAGATCGATGATGTAAATCCCGTTGCGCTCTCCGAAGATGTATTCCTTCATCTTAGGATTCCAGCGCTTCGTCTGATGCCCGAAGTGAACGCCCGCTTCGAGCAACTCCTTCATGGTGATGTTAGCCAATTAACCTCCTCTTTTGGTCTGCATCCGGCGCTCACCTTGCGGGCTGCTCCGGATTGCCATTCCCGTCCCCGCGCACGAGGCACGGGAAGAATTGAACACCTAAAAAACTGTCCTTCGTCGTTGGTCTTTGGTCGTTGGCCAAAAACCCTGTTTCACGAAAACTCTCCGCGATCTTGCCGTTCGTTTTGGCCAACGACCAACGACCGATTAGCGCTTGGTGTACTGGAACCGCTTGCGCGCGCCCTTCTGACCGTACTTCTTGCGCTCTTTGGCGCGGGAATCGCGCGTCACCATGCCCTCGGCCTTCAGCTTCTTGCGCAGTTCGAGATTGAACTGCATCAGGGCACGGGCGATACCGAGCTTCACGGCATCAGCCTGTCCGTTGACGCCGCCGCCGGAAACTTTGGCCACCACGTTGAACGACCCCGTTGACTCAGTCAGTGCCAGCGGCTGTTTCGCGCTGACCCGCTGAGACTCAGTCACGAAATATTGACCTCGAAAGGCTTGCCGTTGACTTTGAACTCGCCGCTTCCAGGACGCAGATACACGCGGGCGATCGCCGTCTTGCGGCGTCCCGTTCCGTAGTATTGAACCAATTCAGCCATTTTTAGCTATCAGCACTCGGCCGTCGGCTTTCAGCCGAACGCGGTGCATCTGACCTTTCAAAGAATTAAGGAACTCTTACGCTCGTACTTCGAGCTGCTTCGCTTCCGGCTTCTGCGCTTCGTGAGGATGTTTGTCGCCACGATAAACCTTCAGCTTGGTGAACATCTGCTTGCCCATTTTTGACTTGGGCAGCATGCGCGAAACCGCTTCTTCGATGATCATTTCAGGCTTCCGCGCAAAACGCTTGCGGTAGTCTTCGTTTCGCAGTCCGCCCGGATAACCGGTGTAGTGCTGATACGACTTCTGCTCCGCTTTCATGCCCGTCGTCTTCACCTTCTCGGCGTTGATCACGATCACGTGATCGCCGGTATCGATGAATGGCGTGTATTGCGGATTTTCTTTACCCATGAGGATGCGGGCCACCTGCGAGGCCAGCCGTCCGAGCGTCTGCCCGGAAGCATCCACGACGTACCACTTGCGCGCAATTTCCCCCTCTTTGGGGAAATAGGTTGACATTACGAATCTCCCAGAAATTAAAAAAAGCAAAGAAGACCGCTGAGTTTCCCCTCATCGCGGAAAGCAGTGAGGTATCAGGCGGGCAACCGCAGTACTTCCGAAGCTTTAAAGATAACGTAGCCCGTCAAGAAATGTCAATGGATTCCGCACGTTACCGATCTCTAACGACGTGCAGAAGCGTCTAAAATCAGGATTTTCGCGGGTTTTTGCAGATGACTCACGCCCGAAGCCGGATACCCACTACTCGTACGCCAGAGCGTCGATCGGATCCTTCTGGGCGGCCTTGAAAGCAGGGTAGAGAGCCCCCAGGATTGCCCCTGCAATCGCAATAATCGTAGCTTTGACGATCAAATCTCCGGTCACAACCACTTGTAACGTGGGAAGGCGATGCACAATTCCGGCACGCACAGCCAGGCTGAAAATTACACCGACCAGAACGCCTGCCAGCGTCAACAGAATCGTCTCTCGCAAAATCGCATTGACGATATAAAGCTTGGAAGCACCAATGGATTTCAGAATCCCGATTTCCCGGGTACGTTCCATGACCGCCGCATACATCGCCTGGAAAATCACGATGAACCCAATAATCACCGAAATCCCAATCACCACATTGATGAACGTCGACAGCCCGGGATAGTGGCTTGGCGTCATCATCGACAGGTAATAAGCCATCGAAGAGGCCACATACTTTTCCATCCCAGGCACATGTTTGATCTCATCGACGATAGCGTCGGCATTCGCAGGATTGTCGGCCTTGATGTAAAAGATCGAAGCTTTGTTCTGCGCTCCGATCAGATCTTGCAGCACACTCAACTGAAGAAATTTCCTGGCCCCTTTACCTTGCTCGACTACACCGGCAATGCGGAAGTTGTGGTTCAGAATTTCGATCGAATCTCCCACACCGACGCGCTTGGAACGCGCAAATAGATCATCGACCAGCACATCATCCGGCCCCTGAAAAGGACCGCCGCTGATGAAATTGAACGGCCCGGATAGCCTCTGATAGCTGTTGGGATCAATTCCGGCGATCACTTCCAGCGCCCCTTGCGTTGACACCGTCGTGACTACCGGAGCTACCACCGCCACGTGCGGCAGCTTGGCGAGCACTTCTCCTACTTTAATCGGCATGGGAGCGCCGGTGAGTCCAACAATGAATGACGATCCCGGCGGCATAACAATTACGTCAGCGCCAATCCCAGCCTGTCGCGCCCGCGTGTCGTTGAGCATACCCATCGACAGCCCCACGATCAGCAGTATCAGCGTCACTTCCAGCGCAATCGCAATCACACTGATCAGCGACCGTATGGGCCGATGCACCAGATTCGCCACAATCATCTTGTTCATCATGGGAAGTAGGGTTACAGCTTATCAAGTCTTGTCTTTTTTTGTTTTTCTCGGTACTCGGTACTAGGTACTGAGTTCAGTGTCCATCTCCGCCCTTCAATCCGGGCGGGGGATTCCGCGGCTGGTCGAGACGTACGACATCGGCTCCCGCAGGTTGTTCGAGCGCGAACTTGTCATCCAGCAGAGGCTGATTCAGATCGAGCTTCACCATCGTCAGGGTGATGTCGTACTCCTCTTGCGGGCGCCAGATCTCAATCTGTGACGGGAAGTTGATGCCGCTATATTCCTTGTAGTCGTCATAGCGCACCTTGCTGGTGAGATTTCCGTTCTGGTCGTAGACAAACTGCCGGTGGGGCAGAAGATCGGTCCGGCTGAACACGTATTTGTTAGCCAGGTACCAACCGTGCTCACCCTTGCGGATGACCTCAATCTCATAGTCCGGTTGCTCGACCTTGTGATTCTTGCCGTCGGTTACGAGCTCAAAATCATTCTGCATGATCGCGATTTCGTGCTGCGGATCGATTTCAGGAATCAACAGGGCTTCATAGATCTGTTGCGGACGAATATTTTCCATCGGCTGCTGCGGATTCGGCGTACCCACATCGTTCCGGCCGATGATGAAACGGTTCTTGGTGGGAATCCACAACTTGAACTCCGTTCCGTCACTGACCATGTCAAATGCGCGGTTGCGAACAATCGGCATTAATCCCACCATGCGCAGCATTGCCGGCTTGCGCGCTAGCACGTATCCGCGAATCTGCTGGTAGTCGATGACCTTGCCCTTCTTCACCCCGCCGACGGACGTGTCGATGTCCACTGTGGCTTGCATGGTCTGAATCTTGGAAGCCTGGGCGTTGATGTAGTTGATCAAGTCCTGCTGGGTGGCGGACTTGAGCGGCGCCGTGCTGTATTGCTGCTCGACTTTGCGCGAGCGAAAAAGACAACCCGTTAAGGGCAGCACCACGAGAAATGTGAGAAAAATCCGGTATACGGTAAAACGCCGCATGAGCAAGGTTGGATTCCCCAACTCTCTCTGAGGATTCCCCGAGATTGAGGGAAAAGGTGAGTATAGCGCGTCTCAGGCTTCAGGCTTCAGGCTTCGGGCTTCAGGCGTCAGGCTTCGGGATATGGGACTTGGTTCGCCACGGTGACCGCCATCACCGTATTTTGAGGTACTTTCTCCTAAGATTTTTGTTTGGCTGAAGCCCTGAAATGAGGAGTGGCGATGAGCGGAACGTACAGGGATCTTAGAGCGTGGCAGAGCGCTATGGACTTGGTGGTTGACATTTATCAAGCGACTCGGTCGTTCCCAGCCGAAGAGCGGTACGGTCTCAGCGCACAAATCAGAAGGGCCTCCGTATCAGTTGCCAGCAATATCGCAGAGGGAAAAGGTCGCTCGTTCGACAAAGAGGTGGTGCACTTTCTGAGTAACTCAAGAGGATCCCTGTTCGAGGTTGAAACCCAGGTCACGATCGCGACGCGCCTGGGGTATCTCGCGGAACCACAAAGTTCAGAACTGTTAGCGAAAACGAGTGAGGCTGGCCGTCTGCTAAACGGGTTGATCAAAAGTCTTAAAGTTGAACCAGCGGCCTGAGGCCCGACGCCCGACGCCCGAAGCCCGAAACCGTCTTACCGACCATTCATGATTTTCCGATACGCCGCAACGTTCTTGTTGTGCTCTTCTAGATCTTGCGCGAATTTGTGATGTCCGGCGCCGTCGGCCACAAAATAGTAATAGTGTGTCTCCGCCGGATGCATCGCGGCTTCGATCGAAGTTTTCCCCGGATTCCCAATCGGCCCCGGCGGCAATCCCGAATGGCGATATGTGTTGTACGGAGAATCAAATTGCATGTCCGCGTGATGCAGCGCGCCGCCATAGCTTCCGTCGAGTAACTCCGCATAGATCACGCTGGGATCGGCTTGCAGCGCCATATTCTTCGCCAGCCGGTTGTAGTAAACGCTGGCTACCAGAGGCCTTTCTTCCGGGGCCGCCGTTTCTTTTTCGATGATCGACGCCATGGTCACTGTCTTTTCGACGTCACTGTTCAGTCCGATCTCTTGCGCGACCTGACGAAACTGTTTGACCATCATGGCGACCATGTCGTGCATGCTTTCGGTCCGCGTGAATTCGTAGGTATTGGGAAACAAGTAGCCTTCGAGACTCTTCGCGTTCGGCGCCAGATCCGAGATCAACGACGTCTCCGTCATAGCGATCTTCAAAAAATCTTCGCGAGTGCCCAATCCCGCGTCCTGCATAGCCTGGGCGATGTCGAACATGGTGAAGCCTTCGGGAATGACGACCGTATGCACGTAGATATCACCGCGCGCCAAACGATCGTAAACTTCGATAGCATTCGCGGGCCTCTCGAATAAATATTCTCCGGCCTTCGCAGATCGATTGCGATGGAAGTAGTGCCACAGAAGAAAAGCGTCGGCGCTACGAATGATGCCTTGCGACTTCAACTCCTTCGCAACGCGCCGCGTCGAGTAGCCCGGGCGCAGCATGACGAACTTCTGCCCATCAGGCGTCACCGGCGATTTGAGCGCCCACGCCAGCCATCCGCCCGCCCCAAGAGCGGCGATCAAGACCAATACGAAGAAGGTGCGCATGTTCTCAGTAGTTTAGATGATGTTTTTCCCGCGCCCAGTAGCCAGGAGGACTACAGCCAAAGTTCGGGCTTCGGGCTTTGGGCGTCAGGCATCAGGCGTCAGGTTTGGTCTTTTTCGTGTGAGAGAGATCGATGCTGCGTCTCTACGAGCGCAAGCGGGGGCCGAAGCCCGATGGCTGAAGCCTGAAGCCCGAAGCCTGAAGCCCGAAGCCCGAAGCCCGAAGCCCGAAGCCCGAAGCCCGAAGCCCGAAGCCCAAGCCTAGACCTTCTCTTTCTTCATTCTTCTCAGCAGGGAAGTGGGATGAATTCCGAGAATTCGGCAGGCGTGTGTCTTGTTGTGTCCTGTCGCGGCGAGAACCTGCTCGATATAGAGATCCTCCATCTCCCGCAGGCTGACAAACTGATTCCCGGTGGGAGAGATGTCGGACGGAGTGAGCACTCCTGGTCGCTCCTCCACCGCGTGATCGCGGATCTCCTCGGGCAAGTAGGCGGCATCGATGTCGCCATCCGGCGAGAGAATCATCGTCCGTTCAATCACATTCTTCAGTTCGCGAATGTTCCCCGGCCACGAATATTGCTGCAGCAGATCGGCCGCGGCTGGAGTAAATCCCGTGAACTTCTTGTTCAGTTCGCGGTTAAAGTGCTGCAGCATCTCGAGCGCCAATGGCAGGACGTCTTCTTTACGCTCGCGCAGCGAAGGAAGAAATAGCGGCACAACGTTCAACCGATAATAAAGATCCTCGCGGAAATGTCCCTGCGCCACCGCCTCTTTCAGATTCACGTTTGTCGCCGCGATCAGCCGGACGTTCACTTTGATCAGCCGCACCCCGCCCAGCCGCATGAACGTTCCTTCTTCGAGCACGCGCAGCAGTTTGGCTTGCACGCTGAGCGACATGTTGCCGATCTCATCGAGAAAAACCGTGCCTCCATTCGCACGTTCCAGCAGGCCTTCCTTGCGGCGCCGCGCGTCGGTGAAGGCGCCGGGCTCGTAACCGAACAGTTCGCTCTCCAATAAATTATCGGGAAGCGCCGCGCAGTTGATTTCCAGCAAAGGCATGGTCGCGCGGGGGCTGGCGTAGTGAATGGCTTTCGCGAAGACTCCCTTTCCCGTTCCACTCTCGCCCTGAATCAAGATCGTCGTATGGTCCGACTCCGCCGCCTTGCGCGACATTTCCAGCATCTTGATTGTCGTCGCGTTCTGCGTTATGACTCGCCCGAAGTCGTAGCGACCTTTGGCCGACTCCACCGTGTCACGCACCCGCACCCGTAACGCCAGCATTTCGGTTGCACGGTGCATCGTGGCAATCATGTCGGCCAAATGGAAAGGCTTGACCAGATAGTCGTACGCGCCGAGTTTCATAGCTTCAACCGCGCGATCTACCAGGTGATACGCGCTCATCATCAGAATAATTGCGGCCGGATTCGCTTGCTTCAACTGCCGTAGCACTTCGACTCCGTCAATTCCCGGCAGAATGATATCGAGCAGCGTGAGATCAGGCTTCTCATCGTGGAAAATTTTCAGCGCGTCTTCGCCTGATCCGGCCGTAAAGACTTCGAAGCCTTCCTGCCGCAACCCGCGCGAGATGGTACGTAGTGTCAGTTCTTCGTCATCGACGACCAAAACCGAGTAAGCCATAGTCTGAAGTCCGAGGGCTGACGTCTGAGGTCCGCCCTAAACCACCACTTCCGATTCCGCTTCCCCGACCCCTTCCGCCGAATCCTGACGCACCGGAAGTGTCAGCGTGATCGTCGTTCCATGATTCACAACGCTGTCCACGCGCATCTCTCCACCGTGGCTACGCACGTACGCCTGGCTGATGCTCAGCCCCAGCCCGGTGCCTTTTCCTTTTTTCGTCGTAAAAAAAGGCTCGAACACGTGCGGCAGGATATCGGGAGGAATTCCGCAACCCGTATCGCTAACGCGAATCTCTACGCTCTCGACGTAGGTTAGTTTGCTTGCCGAGATAATAATCTTGCCGCCCTCCGGAGTCGCTTCGGCCGCATTCAACAACAAATTCATCAGCACCTGCGAAAGCTGGTTAGCATCGGCGCGGATGTGGGGAAGTTCCGCCGGGACGTAGTTTTCCAGCGCTTTTCCCCGCAGCATCGGCTGCCCTTCGAGAAATCCGAGCGTGTCCATCACCAACCGGTACAGGCTGATCTTGCTCAACACCAGAGGCCCCGGACGCGCATAGTTCACTAGTCCCCGCAGGGTGTTGGAAATTCGTTTGGCCCCGATGATGCACTGTTCGATCTCGGCACGCTGTTCGGCATCGGTCGTGACGTTCAACTCCAGCTCCAGGTGCGAGAGGATGCCCAGCAGTGGATTATTAATCTCGTGGGCGGCGCCCAAAGCCAGTCGAGCCAAAGCTGCGTACTTCTCGTACTCCGCGAGTTGCGCCTGAAACTGCGTCTTCTCTTTGTTGAGCTCGCGTTCTTCGTACAAGCGGCGGAAGACTTCTTCCTGAGCCAGATCGCGCTCCCGTCCTATGTGGCGAATCGCTTCGTGCGCTTTTTCCAGTTCCTGTTCGAAAGCGTTGATCCGATGTTGGCGCCTGAACCACAAGATAAGCTCGATCGTGGCGGCTCCCACGAAACCAGCCAGAGCGAGGGTTTTCGACAACCCACCGGGCAGCGCTATACCACTGAGGAATAGCCACTTAAAAGTGGTCTCCGCCAAGGCAGACGAGATGGGAATATGCACACTCATCCATCTAACACGATGGAACGCCGTGTCTCAGAAAGCTGTGATCAGCATCACGTGGGCTAGTGCGAGGTAGGAGCGGCCGCCTGTGATCTGCACATCCGCAGGCAGCCGCTTTCGGTTGGGGGCAAAACGCGGAACCGGGTTCTTCTGAGGATCTGCGAAGGACCCTTTTTATTGCATAAACCTCCTAGTGCTGCATCGAGGACGCAGGAGCGATATCTGTCACATGAAGCATGCCTGTGCTCTTGTCGACGGTGCCGTTCACGGTCACTTGTTTCCCGTTATATTTTTTCGCTTTCGCCTGATCGTCGAGCTGCAGCGTTCCCGCATCGGTCTTCAACACATACTTGCTGCCGCTCTTCATCACGGTGCCGCTATACGCGGTCGGGCTTTGGGCGGAGTCCTGTCCCGGCTGCGACTGCGACATGCCTTGATCCTGCTGGCTCGGCGGACTCGATTGCTCCTGTGCGAACGCTGCCGGCAGTAGCGCTGCGCCAAGAGCGAGCGTTGCCATAATGCCTAAACGTTTCTTCATTGCACTCCTCCAAGAGGCCGTTATCTGAATGCGATGTGTCTATTGCACGAGTCTTGCCAGGAATTCGCACACTGATTTTGCTGCGCTTTAGCGCGATTGAGTCGTATCGGGCGGGAACTTTCGGGAGGGCGCCGGGAGGAATTTTCCCCCGAGAAACTTCATACAGGAATACTGATCGGAACTGTAAGGGAGAAGCTGTAGACGCGGCTACCGGCGCTCGTCGCGCTGCCGCAAGTAATCCAGAAACATCTGTTCGATAGGCTTGTCGTAAGCCATCATCACGTGGCGCACGGTGTGTCCGCTGACTACGAAGCAGACTTCTTCGGCAAGATTCTTGGCGTGATCGCCGGCTCGCTCCAGCGATTGCGTCATGAAGATGACCTGCAAGCTGGCTTGGCGCTGCACATTTTCTGGATTCTCAATGTGGCGCAGGAACACCAGATTTCTCAACCGATCCATCTCCGCATCCGCACGCAACACATCGATGGCTTTTTTCACGTCGCGCGCGCTGAACGCCTCTGCGGAATCGCTCAACATCTTTTCGAGAACGGTTGCCATCTGCGTGAGATCGCGAGTATCTTGCGGATCCAGCCGTCCGCCCACCGCTTGCGCACTGCTGGCAAAGCTGAGCAAGAGATCGCCAATGCGCTCTAAGCCGATCATGAACTTCATGCAAGCGAGCAACTCTCGAGCTTCCGCTTCCGTCACCTGGGTGATCGCTGCGGTAACGCCGGCATCGATCTCCATATCGAAGGTGTCGAGTTCCTTCTCGCGCACCCGAATGGTATTCAGCAGCACCGCTGATCCGGTCGCGATGCCCTCCGCTGCGGCCGCCGCAGCTTCCTTCGCTACCTGACAGGCTTCAATGGTTCGCCGGACCAGATGTGCATAGGAGGGTTCTGGCGCTGGACTCTTAATGGTGGCCGTACTCATGCGCACATTCCTCCGCAAACGGGCTGAAGCAGTCCGCTCTACCCCTGATCGTCGATTTGGGCTGGTACCCAAGGTGAAAGAATAAAGCTTTTGCTTACAGAGTTGGTTAAAAGCGTATGAATTTTCATGGATCTTCCAGACGCCTACGCCGGTCTTTCAACCGGCGCCAGAGGCAGAGTGAACAGGAACCGCGAACCGTGATTCAGTTCGCTTTCCGCTCCGATCGCTCCTCCGTGGGCCAGAACAATGTGTTTAGCGATCGCTAACCCCAATCCGGTTCCTCCGGATTCGCGCGAGCGTGCTTTGTCGACGCGGTAGAACCGCTCGAATAATCGGGGCAGGTGTTCGGAAGGAATTCCTGGTCCGAAGTCCTGTACGTAAAACTCCACTCCGCGCGGAGACAGACGCGCCCCAAGCACGATCGCCCCGCCAGATCCTCCGTATTTGAGGGCATTGTCTATCAGGTTCGAGAAAACCTGGTGGACGGCTTCGCGATCCGCATTTACTTCTGCCTGAGCCGTGTCCTCTACTTTGAGTTCAATGCCGTGGGTCCGCGCCACTTCGCGGAAACTCTGTATGGCCTCCTGCAGCAGTTCTCCCGAACCGACGGGCTCTACATCAAAACGCTGCTCGCCCGATTCCACCCGAGCTAGAGTGAGCAAGTCTTCCGTGAGCCGTGACATGCGCGCTGCGTTCTTGCGAATAATTTCCAGGAACTCGCGCGAATGGTCGCTCTCGGGAGCGCCATCCAGCAGCGTTTCTGTGTATCCCTGGATCGACGTCAGCGGCGTCCGCAGCTCGTGCGACACATTGGCGATAAAGTCCCGCCGCGTTTTTTCGACGCGCTCAGTCTCGGTAAGATCGCGCAGCACAGCCACGGCGCCGCCGCCCGGCAAAGGCGCGGCGGTTACGTCAAATGTCCGTCCCCGTACAACCGACGAAGCGCGCGCCGCGCAGACGCGGCGAGTCTCGCTTGCACCTCGCACCACGCGCAGGAAATCGGGATCGCGCACCGTCTCTACAATAGGCGCATTCAATCGCGCGCCCTGCGGCACCAACCGGCTCATCATCTGGTTCGCCCATTGCACGCGTTCATCCTCGCCGACGGCGATGACGGCATCCTGCATGCTGTTTAGCAGGGTCTCAAGCTGGTGCTGGCTCGTCTGCAAGGCGGCAAAACTGCTTTCCAGCCGTTGCGCGGTAATATCGAGTGCGCCGGCAACCAGGCCGACTTCATCCGTCGAACTTTCATTGACGCGCGCCGTCAGGTCACCATTGGAGATGCGTCCGGCAAACTGCACAATCCGTTGCAAGCGCCGCGCAGTCAATTGCGCAGTGATTCCTGCCAACAGTACGGCCACGGCGAACGCGATGCCCGATCCCAACCAGAGGGTGTGGTGGACCCGCGCCGTGGCGGTCTCTACGTCCGACAACGGGTACGCCAAACGCACAGCGCCGCCAGAGATTGGAGCCGCCACATAGAGAAACGGAATTCCAATCGTGTGACTGCGCCGGGTGTCCATCCCCACGTCGCCCTTGAGTGCGGCCACGAATTCCGGCCGGTGGGCGTGGTTCTCCATCGATGCCGCGTTCGCTTCAGAATCCGCGAGCACCTTGCCGTCCGCATCAATCACGGTGGCGCGCGCGCCGGCCGCCTGCGCTTCCTGCGAAGCAATATTTTGCAGATCGTGAGTATTGTCGGCGTTCACCCGGTGGGCGAACATCAGCGTCTTTTCCCGCAGGTTGCGCTCGATCTCCTGACGCAGGGAATTTTCCCAGGCGCCTTGAATCGATAGATCGAAGGTCAACGTTGCTGCACCAATTACCAGCACAAAGATCGCCAGCAACTTCAGGAAGATCCGGCTTCTCACTTGGGCGCCTCGAAGCGGTATCCGGCGCCTCTCACCGTCTTCAGATAGCGCGGATTCTCAGGGTCCGGCTCAATTTTTTCGCGGATGCGCCGCACATACACATCCACTGAACGCGGAGTGACGTAGGCGGTATCGCGCCACACCGAATCGAGCAATTGATCGCGGGTGAAAACGCGTCCCAGATGGCGCGCGAAGTAATCGAGCAGACGAAACTCGGTTGCCGTGGTGGTGATCGAGTTGCCGCGCACGATGAGGGTCATGGCGCTGGGGTCAATCTCGATATCACCCACGCGAATCGGCGACTGGGGCAGCGGGCGCTCAAACCGCCTCAGCACGGCTTTCACTCGCGCTACCAGTTCGCGCGGGCTGAAGGGCTTCGGAATGTAGTCGTCCGCACCCAACTCGAGCCCCAGGATCCGGTCTGCCTCGCCACTCTTCGCGGTCAGAAAAATGACGGGAGTCGCGGCCAAAGTCGGAGCCTGCCGAATCTGCCGGCAGAGTTCCAGACCGTCTTTGCCCGGAACCATGATGTCGAGAACGAAAAGAACCGGCTTTTGTTTTTCCGATTCGCTGACCACGGCGACGCCGGTGGGGAATACCTTGACAGCAAATCCGGCGGCCTCTAGGTGGTGACGCACCAATCGCGAGATGTCGGGATCATCTTCCACTACAAAAATGCTTGGTTTCACGTGCATATTGTAGCCGTCGCCTCTCAGGTTACCTAGTGATCGCGACTGTCACCGCGATTTTCCGATCCGGATGATCAGGTTTCCCGCAATGTCCCGCCGGAAAGCCTTGCCTGGCGGCACGGCGGTTGTGGCGCTGTACTCTGTCACCACTGCCGGGCCTCGGTAGACTTTGCCGGTTTGCAACTCCTCTCGCCCGTAAATCGTGGACAAAGCTTTCCTGCCGCTAAAAAATAGTTGTGTTCGTTCGCCCTTGGTTCCTTGAACCTGGACACCCTTGCTGTTCGCTCCCAGTTCCGCCTGCGGAGATCGCAACGTCGTTCGCAAATGAAGCGTGACCAGTTCTACCTCGCGGTCCGGATAGGCATAACCGTATCGCCGCTCATGCGCCTTCCGGAGACTCTGGATGAGCCGCGGGGAATAAGGAACATTCAACTCGTATCCTTGTCCGCGATATCGCAAGTCCACACTGAAGGCGTGTTGGAGTTTCCCCACCCAGCCTTCCGCGCGAAAATCGCCTTCGGAGCGTTTCCGCAATGTCGCGAATTCTTTCTTCAACTCGCTGACCGGAAGCTTTTCGGAAACCCGCCACAAAACCGTGCGCGAATAATCTTTTGCCACATCGCTTACTAGAATGCCGAATGCAGACAGCGCTCCCGGGAGCGCCGGCACGATGACCTGCGGAATCCCCAGCGCCTCCGCAAGTTCACAGGCATGCAGGCCGCCCGCTCCACCAAAAGCAACCAGCGCAAATTCCCGCGGATCATATCCCCGTTCGATCGAAACCACGCGAATCGCCTTTTCCATGGTCGCGTTCGCAACGCGAATCACGCCGGCCGAGAATTGCTCGAGACTCATCGCGCTGCGCGTCTTCTTCAGCCACTCGGCAGTCACGCTCCGTGTCCGCTCCAGGTCGAGCGTGAAGTCCCCGCCCAGAAAGCGCTTTGGTTGAAGCCTTCCCAAAAGCAGATTGGCGTCCGTCACGGTTGGCTGCGTGCCGCGCCCGTAACAAATTGGACCGGGATCTGCCCCCGCCGACTCAGGCCCCACGCGCAACGCCCCCGCCGCGTCGAAGCGCGCGATCGAACCGCCGCCCGCGCCTACTGTGTGAATGTCGAGGATCGGCACTCCCACGGGCAGTCCCGCTACCTCAGCCTGGCTGCCAGTTCGCATTTCGCGATCCACAAGTGCAACGTCCGTCGAGGTGCCACCCATATCAAAAGAGATGATGCGGTCGAACCCGCTGCGCCTTGCCATGGCCGCCGCTCCCACCACGCCTCCCGCTGGGCCCGAAAGCACGGTGCGCACCGGTTCTCTCGCCGCCGACTCCAGGCCGGTGATGCCGCCATTTGACTGCATTACAAACATCTTCGCGTGCGGGAAGGGCACGGCTTCAGCCGTGCCGCCAACTGCCGGAGATTTGGGCTTTAGCTTCTGAGGGAAGGACCGCACACTGTCCCGTAGATTTCCTAGATAGCGTTGCATGACCGGCTGCAGGTACGCATTCATCGCCACCGTGCTCATGCGCTCATATTCGCGGAACTCCGGCAGGATTTCATGCGATACAGAAAGAGGGACGCCTAGTTTCTTCAACGCGCTAGCCGCGGCTTGTTCATTTTCGGCATTCGCAAACGAGAAGAGAAGGCAAACCGCAATCGCCTCTGGACCCTTCTGCTCGATTTTCCTGGAGAGAGCTTCCAACTCGGTCTGGGAAGGCGATAGCAGTACGTCGCCCTGCCCATCCGTCCTCTCTCCCAGCCGGAATCGCATGTCTGCCGCCACCAGCGGCTCGACACGATCGAAGAAAAAATCGTAAAGCTTAGGACGCGCCTGCCGTCCGATCTCAATGGCGTCTTCGAATCCCTCAGTGGTGACCAGTGCTACTCTCGCACCTTTGCGCTGCAGAAGCGTATTGGTCCCGACGGTCGTGCCATGCAGCAAGACCAGTGAACCCGTGACGCCAATCTTCTCGAGTACTTTGACAATCGCTCGCGATGGGTCTTGAGGAGTCGAGAATACCTTGACCATCCGCACTCGCCCGCGCTCCACCCACACGCAGTCGGTAAACGTGCCTCCGGTGTCGATCGCAACGCGAAGCGAAACTGTCTTTGCACGTGCCATGCAATTGGGGAATTAGGGTACCATTTGCCGCGTTCGAGCATCAGTAACCTAGAGCCTGAAGCCGAGGTCCCCCATGCCTTACGATTTTCTCGTTGAAACCTACGCCACCGAGCGCGAAAAGGTCGTCAGCGTCTGGAGCGAATTTAAAGACACGGATCTGCCCTTCCGTCCGCATCCCACTGACCCCCGCGGACGCAGCGTCCACGAACAAATGGTTCACCAATGTGTGAGTGAAGACCTTTGGTTTCGCACCATGCTGGGCATCGACGTCAGCGCGCCGCCGTTGCCGAAATCCGAGACGCGTATGGAATTCATGAAGCGCTACGCCGAAGATAGCGCCAAACGCCTCGCCGTGCTGAAAGATAAGAATGACACTTGGTGGGAAGAAATTGTTACGTTCTTTGACGTCCGCCGCTCGCGCGCCTGGGTAATGACCCGCCGCCTGAATCACACTGCCCATCATCGCGGCCAACAAATGGCGATGCTGCGCATGTTAGCTCACGATCTGCATAGCAACTACGGTCCCACCGCCGACACGGGAGGCCTCATGCAAAACCATGCGCCCACCATCTACGCCTATCCGAACACTGAGATTTTGCTGAAAGATGAAGCCGCAGGAGGAGCGAAAGTGCGGCTGCCGGGCGCAGGAGAGAAGCCAGTAACTGAACGACCCCAAGAAAAATAAAGGTCCTCTCTGTGATTCTGTGTCTCTGTGGTGGATCTTACGATTTCATGTCGAATGCCAGCGTCAGAATCGTCTTCTGCTCCATTTCATGCGCCTTGGCGGAACCCGTTGCCGGACTCGCGCTCGCCGATCGCTTTACCGAAAGCACAGCGCGCTCTCCCGCCACGCGCCGCAGGCGCGGCATCACATGCGACATGGCTCCCATGTTGGCTGGCTCTTCCTGCACCCACACCACTTCGCGCGCCGACTGATGCTGATCGATCGCCATCGTCAGCTCTTCTTCCGGGAATGGATACATCTGCTCCAGAAATATGATCGCCGTTTTGTCATCTTTTCTCTTCCTGCGCTCAATCGCCAACTCGTGACCAATTTTTCCGGTGCAGATCAATATACGTTTCGCGTCGGTAACTGATGAATCGGCGATCACGGTCTCGAACCGTTTATTCGTGAAGTCCTCAATCGGCGAGGACGCATCCGGATGCCGCAGCATGCTCTTCGGCGTAAACACCACCAACGGTTTCCGCCAGGACCGCAACGCTTGCCGCCGCAGCAAATGGAAGTACTGCGCTGCATTCGACGGCTGGCAGACCTGAAAATTGTCGCGCGCCGCCAATTGCAGATACCGCTCAATGCGCGCGCTTGAATGCTCCGGCCCTTGTCCTTCATAGCCATGCGGAAGAAGCAGAACGACGCCTGACAGTAATCCCCACTTGTCTTCGCCCGCGCTCACGAACTGATCAATCACCGCCTGCGCGACGTTCGCGAAATCGCCGAACTGCGCTTCCCACAAGACCAGCGTTTCCGGATAGTCGCGGCTATAGCCATATTCGAAGCCGAGCACACCGGCTTCGGAAAGTGTCGAATTATAAATGTCGCATCGCGCCTGACCCGACGAAATGTTCTCGAGCGGTACATATTCCTGCTCGTTCTCGACGTCGAGCAGCATGGAATGCCGTTGATTGAACGTCCCGCGACGGCAATCCTGTCCACTCAACCGCACCGGCGTGCCAGCTTTCACCAAGCTCGCGAAGGCCAAAGCCTCGGCCATTCCGTAATCGACGGGCCGCTTACCCGCTCCCATTTCAGCCCGCTGTTCCAGAAGCTTCTTCACCTTCGGGTGAATGTGAAAACCCGCAGGATACGTCGTCAGCCGCTCGGTCAACTGTTGCAGTTCACTCGCAGGCAAACCGGTACTCACTTCGTATTCGGACTTGTACCGCCCGCCTTCAAACTTGTCCCAATAGCTGGGCAAATCTCGCAGGGTAGGCTTCTTGGTCAGTGTTCCCGCTTGTTTCTGCGCCGCTTCCAACTCCGCCTTAATCGCGTTCACCCGATCTTGCGCGTTTGCGGCTTCGCTGTCCTCGGCATAAATCTCCCACAGCGGCGGATGATCCTTAATCGCCTTATAGAGCAGTGGCTGGGTCACCGTCGGATCATCCACTTCGCTGTGTCCATGCCGCCGGTACCCGATCATGTCGATGACCACATCGCTGCCGAACTTATAGCGATACTCAAGCGCTATGCGTCCCACGCGCACGACGGCGTCGACGTCTTCGGCATTCACATGGAAGATGGGAATCTCCTGCCGTCGCGCCAACTGCGCCGAGAATCGCGCGGACTGCAGCTCGCGGCTCAGCGTCGTGAATCCCAGCAAGTTATTCACGATGACATGAACCGTGCCACCTACGGTGTATCCGGGAAGGTCAGCGTAGTTCAACGTCTCGGCGAAAATCCCTTGGCCGGCGAAAGCTCCATCGCCGTGCACAAGCAGTGGCAGAAATTTCTTGTCTCCGCCCTCGCCTGCGCGATCCTGCTTGGCCTTCGTCCTGCCGACAGTAACCGGATCGACCGCTTCCAGATGGCTGGGATTCGAAACCAGGTGGATGTGAATCTTCGCGCCGCTGCGTGTCTCGTACTCGCCGGTCGCGCCCATGTGATATTTGACGTCGCCGCCGCCCAGGACACTCCGCGGATCGACGTCTTCAAACCCGGCAAACACTTCCTCTGCCGGACGCTTCGCGACGTGCACAATCACGTTGAGACGTCCGCGATGGCTCATCCCCATCACCAACTCAACCGCGCCTTGCTGCCCTGCGACATCCAGAATCTCGTCCACCAGGGGCAACAACGCAGTGACCCCCTCCAGCGAGAAGCGCTTGGTTCCCAGGTAGCGCTGTTGCAGCACCTGCTCAAACAGATCTCCGCGAATTAAGAGATCCAATACTCGCGCTTGATCAACCGGTGCAGGCGTCGCCTCCATCTGCTCCTGAATCCAGCGCCGCCGCTCGGGATCGGCAATGTGCGCAAACTCGACCCCCACGGTCCCGCAATAAATGCTGCGAGCTTCGCGCGCTGCCTCACCCGAAATCTGCAACTCGGGATAAGCCACCGGACGCAGAAATCCCAACGGATCCAAATCCGCTTCCAGATATCCCCATCGCCGGAATGCTTCAAACACACGCTCGCGCTCGCCGTTCGTTGCTTCCAATACTCCGGTCGCGCCGGAGCCCGTCAGTGCCTTTGATTTTGTCGCCATAAATTCACTACTAGAATAAAGGATGACGGCGATTGTGTCCCGGATTCGGCTAGCCCGTCAGGCAGCGGCAGTCTTGGTGGGGTGGGGCCGCACGGCGCGCAGCAAGAGCCCGTTCAATACGATCGTAACCACTGATGCCGCGAGGGTAGCGTTGTAGACGTCGTTTCCCACTAGTTGGGCGTCGCGCGCCACCCGTACCAGTACATACGAGAACTCGCCGATCTGTGTCAGCCCCACGCCTACCAGCAAAGCGGTACGAAATGGATAGCGAAAGATCCAGACCACCAGCGTCCAGATGACAAACTTGCCGGCCATCGTCATCACCACGATCGAGATCCACAAGGTCGGGTGCGAAATCAGAACTCTCGGATCAACCAGCGCTCCAATAGTTACGAAAAACAACGCTACGAACGCATCTCGCAAGGGAAGCAGTTGGTGCAGCATGCGGTGCGTCATCTCGGCTTCGCTCACAATCATGCCCGCCAGGAACGCTCCCAGCGCCAATGACAGGCCCACCGCCTGCGTGATCGCAGCGGTAGCGAATCCTAAAGCCAGCACGACCAGCAAATACAGCTCTTCGCTGCCCTTAGCCGCAACCCTTCTCATCAGCTTGGGCACGAGCTTAGCCGCGATCAGAATCACGGGCGTCAGAATCAATAAAGCCTTGCCGACCGCAAACACCACCCCTCGGACTTTGTCAGGGCTAATGTCAGTGAACGATGGCAGTAACACGGTCAGCATCACTACTGCCAAATCCTCAACCAGTGTGATGCCGATCATCACCTGCCCTTGCAAGCTTCGCAACTCTCCCATCTCCGCCAGGAATTTCGAGAGCACCATAGTGCTGGCTACGGCGATTACCGCTCCAACCGCCACACCTTGCACCGAGCTCCAGCCTAAAAGTCGGGCGGCTCCGTATCCCATCAGGATGGAAAGCGCGATCCCGATCGGCGCGCCGAGAATCGCGATCCACTTCACCTGCAACAACTCGCGAAAGGAAAACTCCAGCCCAATCGAGTACATCAGCAGCATCACTCCAACTTCCGCCAGCAATTCGAATTCATGGAGTTCATGAACCTGAAAACCCGGAGTGAATGGCCCGATCAGAATCCCGCCCAGCACGTATCCCAGAATCAGCGGCTGGCGCAAAGCCTTGGCCACGGCACCACCGGCCACGGCCGCGCCGAATACGTAAGCAAGATCGCGATAGAAAGTTGTTTCCAGTGCCATCCGCTCACACCCCTTGCGGCAATCTTGCCATCGCGGCCCCCGCATCCACTACAATCTTCTTCGGTTTCCTCAGGGGGCACCTATCATGTCAACGGCTCAGGTAGAAGGCAAGGGAGTTCCGGTTCTGCTGGGCATTCCCTTTGACGCCAATTCTTCTTATCTGCGCGGAGCCGCAGAAGCCCCGCCACTCATTCGCGAAGGATTTCGCTGCGATTCCTCGAACATGTGCACCGAGGCTGGCACCGATCTCGAACGTCAGCCTTTCGTCGATGCGGGAGACCTCAAGCTTTCAGAAGCCAACGCCTTTGCCGAGATCGAGAAGGCCGTCGGAGAATTGCTCGACAAGAATCAGCGCCCCATCTGCCTTGGCGGAGATCATTCCATCACCTATCCGATTCTGAAAGCCTTCCACAAGAAATATCCCGCGATCAGCATCATCCACTTCGACGCCCACCCCGACCTTTACGACGAATTTCAAGGGAATCGCTGCTCGCACGCCAGCCCTTTCGCCCGCATCATGGAAGACGGGTTGGCGAAACAACTCATCCAACTCGGAATCCGCACCATGAATCGTCATCAGAAGAAGCAGGCGGAGCGCTTCGGCGTGCAGGTTATGGAAATGGAGACTCTCCCCAACTTCGAGCGCCTCAAGCGCGCCGGTCCTGTCTACATCTCTTTCGATCTCGATGTGCTCGATCCCGCATTCGCCCCCGGCGTTTCGCACCGAGAGCCCGGAGGCATGACCGTGCGCGAGGCCATGCGGCACCTGCATCAAATTACCGGAAACATCGTGGGAGCCGACATCGTCGAATACAATCCTAAGCGCGATGTCTCGGAACTTACTTCCGCGGTTTGTGGGAAGATTTTGAAAGAGCTTCTGGGAAAGATGCTGGGCTGTTAGTCTTTACGCTCGCATGTCAAACGATCTCGAAAAGCAAGCGGCGGCTCGCGCCAGCCTGCAGTTCATAAAAGACGGCCAAGTCGTCGGCCTGGGCACCGGTTCAACGGCGGCGTACTTCATTCAGTTTCTCGGAGAACGGGTAAAAGCGGGACTCAAAGTTCGCGGTATCCCGACCTCGATCCATTCGCAACAACTTGCGGAGAAGTACGGCATACCGCTAACCACACTCGATGAAGTCGACGAGATCGACGTCGACATCGACGGAGCGGACGAATTCGATCCACAACTGAATCTCATCAAAGGCGGCGGAGGAGCGCTCCTCCGCGAAAAAATCGTCGCCTCAGCCTCTCGAAAGTTTGTGGTCGTTTCAGATGCGAGCAAGCAGGTTCCGGTTCTTGGCCGCTTTCCGCTTCCTGTCGAGGTCATTCCTTTCGCTCAAAGTCTTCTGACTCGCAAAATCACCGCGATGGGCGCCACCGTTTCCCTGCGAAAAGCGAAGGACGGGACGCTCTACCGCACCGACGAAGGACACCGCATCCTCGATTGCGCCTTTGGTCAGATCAAGGATGCCGCTGCCCTGGCAAACACTTTGGCGAACATGCCAGGAGTCGTCGAACACGGCCTGTTCATCGGAATGGCGGATGTAGTCCTTATAGGAAAGGGAAGCGACGTAATCGAAATTCAAAAACGCTCTTGACGGAACTACCAGGCCGCATTCACTCTCTGAGTGCTGAGTGCTAGCTCCAAATCTCCCCAAACACCCGATAAAAGTTTTTCCCCATTACATTTTCAATCACTTCTTCTGAATAACCTTTTTTCTGTAGACCGGCTGCGACGATCTCCATGCGCTGGGGTGTGTTCAAATCGGGCGAAAACGGAGGGCGATCCTCTTCGGGTGCCGCAATTCCAAGCTTCTTACGGTTCGCCATATCGGCCGCGAATGCTTTGCGCTGCTCTACGGTGTCCGGAAATGAGTCGAGCACCCCGTCGCTGCCGATGCCCACATGTTCGGTGCCGCACACCTTGAGCGCGTGGTCCAGATGCTCAATCACGTGCTGACGCGTTGGCGGCGTAGGGCTGGCCACCAGGTAAGGCATAAAGTAGATTCCCACCACTCCGCCCCGATCGGCCATCGCCCGCAGTTCACGGTCATCCTTATTCCGTGGATGCTTGTGCACCGCGCTGCATCCTGCGTGTGTAATGACCACCGGCTTTGAAGACGCCTCGATTCCTTCGGCAGTTGTCCGCTGCCCGCAATGCGACAGATCGACAGCCACTCCCAGGGCATTCATGCGAGCGACCGCTGCGTGCCCAGCCTTGCTCAAACCGGCGTTGGCTGGTTCCAGGCAACCGTCGCCATAGACCCCGCGTTTGTTGTAGGTGAGTTGCATCACTCGCACCCCGAGCCGGCGGAACGTCGCAATGCGCTTCAAATCTGGCTCGATCGGTTGTGGATGTTGAAAGCCCAGAATGATCCCGATCTTGTTTTTTTGCTTGGCCTGCTCCAGATCCTCTTGCTGTCGCACGATCATGAAGTGCGTCGGCTCACTCTCAACCAGGCCTTCCACAAACGAAATGGCATCCACGGTGGACTCGTAATCCGGACTCGAAACCGTCCAGTTGATTCCGGTCACACCCGAGTCGAGCGCCTGCTGCAACACCTGCTGCTTGATGGGAAGGTCGTCGAGATTGATGCCGGCCAGCGCGTCGATCACCAGCCATTTGCGGTAGCTTTCGATCAACGCCGGGGGAATCGGATCGGCTTGTTTCGCGAACAGATTCGCCGATGCCAGCCTTAAGAGCACCCCGGCCTGCGCGGCCTTCCACAAAAATGTTCGTCGATTCATGAGTTAGTTTTCGATGGAGGATGGACGTACTCGTCCGTCTGACACTTGAAAGCCTAACCTGCAATCTCCCGTAACGCCGCGAGCAACCGGTCCACCTCATCGCCGGTGTTGTAATGCACCAGTCCGATGCGCAGGAATCCGCCATCCTTCTCCACATCCAGGCGCTCGCTCAAGTTCAGCGCATAGTAATTTCCGTCCCACGTGAAGAAGCCGCGATCGCCGAGTCTCGTCGCGAGCTCCAACGGCGTATGTCCCGCAATTCTGACAGCAACCGTTGGGCATCGTTGGTCAAACTGGCTAAAATCGCGAATGCCATAAAACTTCAACTCGCGAATCTCAAGAAGCCCTCGCACGAGCCGCTCACAAAGCTCACGCTCATGTTGACGAATCTCAGCGTAGGCGGCTTGCAAAGCGGCCCGGCGGGAAGGCACTTCAGGGCTTAACCGTCTGCCCACATCCGCAAGATAATCCACACATGCGGTGATTCCGGCAATGCACTCGTGATTCAGCGTCCCCCACTCCCAGCGGTAAGGGATGTCGTCACTGTTCGCGCGCAACTTGTAAGCCGGGAGCCGCTTCAGATGCTCGCGTTTTCCGTACAAGACTCCAATGTGCGGACCAAAAAACTTGTACGTCGAACACACCAGAAAATCGCAATCCAGCGCATGTACATCGATTGGCCCGTGCGGAGCATAGTGCACCGCGTCGATATAGGCCAGCGCTCCCGCGGCATGCGCCAATCCCACCACTTCTTTCACATCGTTAATCGTGCCCACTGCATTCGACGCGTATCCGACCGCGACTAGCCGCGTGTGCTCATTGATCTTCCGCGCCAGATCTTGCATGTCGAGCGTGCAGTCCTCCTCGCGCACATCGACGAAGCGTATCGTCGCGCCTGTTTCTTCCAGCATGCGCCAGGGAGAAACATTCGCATCGTGATCCAGTAGAGTGACCACAATTTCGTCGCCAGTTTTCAGCTCGCGTCCAATCGCGCGGCTCATGGCAAAAGTCAGCGACGTCATATTCGCGCCGAAAACAACTTCATCCGCATCGCATCCCAGAAAATCCGCCATGGCTGCCCGCGCTTCATCCAGCATCGCGTCGGTCCGCCGGCTGGTCACATACGCGCCATGCGTATTCGCGTTCGACCGCTCGAGATAATCTCCGATCGCGTCGATCACCCGCTGCGGAACTTGCGTTCCCCCAGGCCCATCCAGAAACACCGCCGGATTCCCGTTCACCGTTTGCTTAAGCGAAGGGAACTGTTGGCGAATCCACGCAAGATCCAATTTTGTAGTCACTCCAGTTGTCGTAGCCACGGATATCCTCTTAATTTGTCTTCGCTTATCGAAAAGGCCAAAAACGGCTTTTGGGCAGAGTAGTGCTTCAGCGCTGCCATAAACGTTTTACTCTTCCGCCGCCCTTACAAAATCCGCCAGCATCCCATACGCCGTCGCCTCCACGCCGGGATCAATCTCCGTGATTGTCAGCGCTGGAAACACATCCGTCTCAAAGCACACAATCGACGACGTCCCCGCGACCCAAGCCATAGGATCACTCAACGGCACTTGCTCCGGAAGCACACTCGCACTGACGCCGCGATCGGCCCGCCGCGCACGGCATACCAGCTTAAATGGCTTGCCTTCGCGGCGAGCGTTGCGCACTCGCTCAGCGCTCAATCCGGCAATCCCTTGTCGTTGAATCTCTGCCGGCGCCAGCGGAACTCCCATCAACACTCTCACCAGCGCTGCGACTTTCACCGCCGCATCCCAACCTTCAATGTCGTGACTGGCATCTGTTTCCGCGACGCCAAAATCCTGCGCTCTCTTCAAAGACGCTTCAAACGTCAGTCCCTTTTCCATGCCACTCAAGATGACATTCGTCGTGGAATTCAGAATTCCGTGAAAGCCCTTCAGGTGGATCGCTGGCAGACTGTCGCGAAATAAAGAGAAGATGGGAACTCCATCCATCACCGTTGACTCAAACAGAAACCGTTTGCCCTTCGCCAGGGCCAATTTCTGCAACTCATCGTACGCATGAACAATGGGGCCTTTGTTCGCTGTGATTGCGTGCGCTCCGTGTTCCAAAGCCGCGCGAATATGATCAATCGCAGGCTGCCCGCTCTCAGGGTCAAGCGAAGTCGCCTCAAACAAAACATCCGCCCGCCCCGCACTCAACCACTGACGAGCGTTGTGTGGCGTGGACGCCCCCGTCCGCGTCTCGCCACGAAGAAGCCCCTCAACATTCACCTCGCCCTCGCCAGCAATCCACCCCAACCGTCGCGAGGCAACCCCGGTAATCCGCCACTCGATCCCGCGGTCGCGTAATTCGTTTCTTTTCGCGTCCAGCAACCGCACCAGTGCCCGATTCACATTCCCGAATCCCAGCAAGCAAAGGTTGTAATTGCGCATGATCAGTGGGGAACGGTGGTTGTCATTACCCCATCATGGTGGCGTGTTCCGGCCGAATCTTGTACATCACTCGCACTTCGCCCGGCTGACCGTAGGGATACTTGTCCACGTCGAGGTACTTCTTCGCCATCTTGTCGATATGCGCCGCCGCGCCCTGCTCGGTGATCTCCACCACCTTGCCGCGGATCTCCAGATAGCGGTACGGATTCTCCGGATCAATGAGCGCCAGCGCCACTCGCGGGTCCCGGCGCAAATTGCGGTCCTTCTGCCGGCCTTTCGCCGAATTGATGATGACCAGGTCGTCCTCCAAGTCACACCATACGGGCGTTACTTGTGGAGATCCGTCAGGCATCAGCGTCGCCAGACTGGCAAACGCTCGCTTGCTGAATAAATCACGATACTTCTCCGGAATCGTCTGCGACATACCACCTCCTGAATTAAAAACAACAGAATGATTCCACAGGATTATAGACGGATGCAGTTTTCGGCGTGATACCCATCGTTCTTTCCGCGACCTTCCTGGAGCGGTTACAATCCAAAGCTTACTGGAAATTAGAAGCCTTGCGCATCTCGCCTCGCCATTTGGCGGAAATCGGGTTGCGTTCTTGCGAAAGTCCAGTAAAATTGTCGGCTTTACACCTGGTCGCGATCGAGGACGGAATCATGCTCTCTCACTCACTCAGCCGCCGTGTCATTGTTATTTTATTGCCGCTCTGCTCGTGGCGTTCGCCTTGCCGGCCATCGCCGCCGATAACTCCGTCCCTCCGCCCACCATCGTTTTCATGACCGACTTCGGCGTAGTCGATGACTCTGTCGCGATCTGCAGGGGAGTCATGTACTCCATCGAGCCTCACCTCCGCATCGTCGACCTCACCCACCAGGTCACGCCTTTCTCCATCCTCGACGGAGCGCGCTTCCTCTACGGAGCCACGCCCTACTATCCGCCGGGAACTGTCTTTGTTGTGGTGATCGATCCCACTGTCGGCAGTTCGCGCAAAGCCGTAATCGTGAAGTCTAAGCGCGGACATTATTTCGTCCTCCCTGACAACGGCCTTATGACGCTGGTCCAGGACCGCGACGGTCTCGAAGCCGCCCGAGAAATCACGAACACGAATTGGATGATCGGCGCCGCTCTGTCTTCCACGTTCCACGGGCGCGACATCTTTTCTCCCGCCGGAGCCCACTTAGCTCACGGTGAAGACTGGACCCAGGTCGGCCCTGAAGTCGACGTCAACAAACTCGTTCGCCTCAACTTAACTGCCGCCAAACTCGACGACCATGGCCTGCAAGGAGAAGTCATCGCCACCGACGGCCCCTTCGGAAATCTGGTGACCAACATCAGTGGCGACGATTTCCTGAAGCTCGGCTATGGACGAGGACAGAACGTCCACATCACCATCGGCAAGACTGAACTGAACATTCCATTTGTACGCACATTCAGCGATGTCCCGTTGAAGAAGCCTCTGTTGTACATCGATTCGCGCGGACACCTGGGCCTCGCCGTGAATCAGGCGAGTTTCGCTGCGACTTACAACATCAAGCCGCCCGTGCCGATCAACATTGACAGGCCGAAGCAGTAGTGAAGTACGTCACTGCACCGTTTCGAGCGAAAGTGTAAGAAGACTCAAGGCTCAACTGAGCACAAAGGAACAGCCGATGAACAGCTCGCCGAAATTCGCAACCATCTCTTTTGTCCTGCTGGCTGCGCTGCTCCTGTCGTGCCTCGCTTTCGCGCAGAGCTTTCGCGGTTCCATCCGAGGACGCGTAGTCGATCCGCTCGGCGGCGTAATCGCCAAGGCGAAAGTCACTGCAAAAAGCAACGCCACCGGACTGGTTCGCGACACGCTCACCGATGTCGACGGAGCCTACGTCCTCGCCGAATTGCCCGCCGGAGAATACGTCGTCCTCGCCGAGTCCGCCGGACTCTCTCCGGTTGCACAAAACGTAATCGTGAACGTGGGCCTCGATACCACTGCCAATTTCGATCTCACCAAACTAGAAAAGAAAGTCGAGCAGGTTATCGTCAACGAAGCCGCGCCGCTCGTTGATACCAGCCGCGATGTCCTTGGAGAAGTCGTTGAACGCAAACTCGTCACCGACCTGCCCTTAAACGGACGCGATTTCGGCAAACTGGTCGCTCTGGTCCCCGGTGCGACCGTAGAACCCTCGGGCGTTGCCGCGATCCAGAGCGGCTTCGGGCAATTCTCCATTAACGGCAGTCGTGACCGCTCCAACAACTACACGCTCGACGGGACCGACAATAACGATCCCTTCTTCAACAACTCGGCTTTCAATCAGACCGGAATCGGTGGGGCGCCGGCGTCAATTCTTCCCATTGATGCCATCCAGGAATTCAACCTGCAAGCGAATTTCCCTGCCGAGTACGGACGCAATACCGGATCGGTCGTCAACATCATCAGCAAGTCCGGTACCAACCAGTTTCACGGGTCGCTTTTCGAATTTCTGCGCAACGATCTGTTTGATGCCCGTAACTTTTTCAATCGATCTGTCGATCAGTCGGGAAACCATATCCCTAAGAGCGAATTTCGCAACAACCAATTCGGCGCTTCCCTCGGCGGCCCCATCATTAAAGATAAAACCTTCTTTTTCGGAGCATACGAAGGACAGCGCGAACGCGTCACCTCCGATTTCACCTTCCTCGTCCCGACTGCAACCCAGATCGCAGACGCGCAAATCGTCGCACAGGGAGGCTTTGTTGGCGGATCGCCCGTTCCCACCAACCCCGCGCTGACCTCGATCCTTAATCAATTTCCCACCGCCACCGGATTCAATGGCCAGACCGGCACAGTCGTCGGCGGGGTTCACGACTCGAATAGTGTGAACAGCCTGATTGCAAAAGTGGACCAACAAATCAAAAGCTCCGAGTCTCTCTCCGTTCGCTACGCGTACGCGGGAAGCCAGCAGACATTCCCTCTAGGTGGACTCGGATTCGGTGCTGGATCGCGGCTGTCGCAGTTCGCGCAAACTTCACCGACGCGCGTGCAGTTGGTTTCGGCCAGCCTGCTGTCAACCTTGAGTTCAACCAGGATCAACGAGATTCGCTTCGGCTACAGTCGCTACCGCACTTCGTTCAGCTCGCTTGATGCCAATACCGACTTCTCCGCGCCGACGCTAGACTTCGGGACCGGCAAGTTAGGCCTGCCTGAAATTGATTTCAGCGGACTGTTCGATAACCTTGGCGCCACCGCATTCAGCATTCCCCGTGGGCGTACCAGCCAGACCTTCCAGATCCTCGACAATTTCACATGGCTGCGTGGACGCCACACCATCAAATTCGGCGGCGAATACCGCCGCGCTGTTATTGACAGCTTTAATGACAACCTCGAGCGCGGCCTCTTCTCGTTCGGTGCCGAAGACCCGGCAAACTTAGCAGCCTGCCAACTGACCCCGGTGCCCGCTGGATGCTCTGACCAGGGCGCTCTTACGCTGGCCGCTTTCTATCTCGGAGATACTTTCCCATCTGCCGACGCCGGAAACACCCAACGCACCACGTTCAACAATGGTCTCGCATTCTTCGTTCAGGACGATTTCCGCGCCCGCTCGAACTTCACCATCAATCTAGGCCTTCGCTGGGAATATTTTGGACCCATCAGCGAAGCGCACAATCTCCTATCGAATCTGGGAGCCGATGGAAATCTCGCGCTGGTTGGCAGCGACGGTGTCAAGGGAGCCTACCGCCGCGATCTCAATAATTTCGGCCCGCGCGTCGGATTCTCCTGGAACCCTCACTCAAAGACCGTCATTCGCGGCGCCTATGGCATCTACTACGATTACGTTCCACAAGACCTGCTGATCGCGAACTTCACCAACTCCGCCGGCTTGGTCACCAATCCCATCGGCCCTAAGCCTGTCGTATCGCTCGCGAATAACTACGATTCCACCGCGTTTAACGGCACCAATCCAGGAAGCCCGGTCTTCACGCTGCCCACACCGCCCTATCCGCCGAGCGGCGCCGACATCTTCATCACTCCGCGCAATCTCTCGACGCCGTACGTGCAGAACTGGAATCTGAATCTTGAACAGGAGTTAACCAACGGGGTCGCTCTTGAACTGGGGTACGTCGGCAGCAAGGGCACCCGATTGGTTCGCCTGCGCGACGCCAACCAGCCGGACGTCAACGGCAACCGCAACAACTTTCCCCAGTACGGTTTCGTCGACGAGTTCGCGACTATCAGCTCCTCGACCTATCACGCCTTGCAAGCGACTTTCCGCACTCGCGCCTGGCACGGCCTCTCCGGCTTTACCGGATATACCTGGTCGAAATCTCTCGACGACGCCTCCGATGGTATCGACTTCAATTTCGCGACTGTCGCTCTGCCGCAAGACTCGAACAATCTGAAAGCCGAGCATGGGCCTTCGAACTTCGATACGCGCCAGCGTTTCACCGCAGCATTCACCTATGAAATCCCGCTCCGGGCAGGACCTGATCGTCTCGTCCGCGGATGGCAACTAAATAGCATCGTCACCGCGCAAAGTGGACGTCCAGTCCCTATTGTCAGCGCGAATGACACGAGCGCGGCAAATTCCAGTGTTTTCCCAACTCCGTCGAACTTCCATCAGCGCCCGAATCTAATTCCCGGTGTGAATCCCATCAACTCCAACTGGGAATCGGGGCCCGATGTCGTCGGATACTTGAACGGAGCGGCCTTCTCGCAACCAGCCTTCGGTACATTTGGAGATCTCGGCCGCAATGCGATCTACGGACCGCACTTCTGGAATGTCGATTTCGCGGTGAGCAAAAACACTCCGCTCGCCGAACACGTGAACCTGCAATTGCGCGCCGAGCTCTTCAACATCTTTAACCACCCGAATTTCGCGCTGCCCAATTTCTTCGTCGTCCCGGGATCCACTGGACAAGGCTTGATCACGCAAACTCCCGACCAAGCCCAAACCAATCCCGGCCTGGGCGGAGGAGGACCGAGAGTCATCCAACTAGGCGCGAAGATTACGTTCTAAGGTAGGTGGATAAACAGGAAGGTGTACGGTCTGAATTGGGATTTAGCCCCCGCGGTCGACGTCTGCTGCGATTCTCTGAATCGATGCTCTCACTAATCCCGTGAACTCCCCCTTCACCCTCTCAGTCGTCTCGAGTACTTCTTCATGAGTGATGACTTGATCCAGGATTCCCGCGGCCATATTGGTCACGCAGGAAATTGCCAGCACCTTCAATCCCATATGCCGCGCCGCAATCACTTCGGGGATCGTCGACATCCCCACCAAATCGGCGCCAATCGTGCGCAAATATCGAATCTCCGCCGGAGTTTCAAAACTCGGCCCCAGCAACCCCGCATAGACGCCTTGGTAAGCAGTGAGTCGCAACTTGCGAGCCTCCTCTAACGCCATCTCGCGATACGGCTTCCAATAGGCCTGTGTCATGTCAGGAAACCGCGGACCGAAGCGCTCATCATTGGCCCCCACCAGCGGATTCTCTCCCCGCAAATTAATGTGATCGGTAATGATCACCAGCGCGCCCTGCTTATACTCCAAATTAATTCCGCCCGCCGCGTTGGTGACCGCCAGCGCGCCAATACCCATGCGCGCCAACACGCGCACCGGAAACGCGACTTCCTTTGCTGAATAACCTTCGTAAAGATGAACCCGCCCCGACATGGCCGCCACCGCGATGCCATTCGATGTGCCGATGACCATTTGTCCGGCATGTCCGATCGCGGTAGAGCGGGGGAACGCAGGAATATCTGAGTAAGGAATGCGAGTAGCGCCGGCCAGCTCGTCGGCGAACCCACCCAACCCCGAACCCAGCACCAACCCAATCCGCGGACGAAGAGAAGTCCGCGACAAAATCAAGGCCGCAGCCGATTCCGCGCGTGTAAATTCGTCAGTCATGGAAAAAGCCGTTAGCTTTTAGCTCTTAGCCTTTAGCCAAAGCGTTTCAAGGTAAGAGCCAAGAGCTAACAGCTAAGAGCTCTTCACAACAGCATCCCCGCAATACTCGCCGCCATCAGATTCGCCATCGTCCCCGCCAGCATCGCTCGCACGCCTAGTTTCGCGAGTTCAATTCTCTTGTTCGGGGCCAGCGACCCGATCCCGCCAATCTCAATCCCAATGTTCCCGAGGTTTGCAAACCCGCACAGCGCGAACGTCGCAATCGTGTACGACCGCGGATCGAGTGCCGCTTTCTCTCCCGCCAGTTTCGAAAACGCCACGAACTCATTCAAGATCATGCGCGTCCCCAGCAAGTTCCCAATCGCTCCGCAATCTTTCCACGGAATGCCGATCACCCAAGCCACCGGAGCGAACACGAATCCAAAAATCTGTTCGAAGCTGGAAGGGAAGAAAACCCAGCCCCAACGTGCAACCCCGTTATGGATGGCGCCAAGAATTCCATCGCCCAACGCAATCAGTGCGAGAAAAGAGATCAGCATGGCTGCGACGTTCAAAGCCAGATACAGCCCATCGGTCGTTCCTTTTGCTACCGCGGCCAGCAGATTCTCGGTCTTGTCTTCCCCCATCTCTTCGTTCGTCATCTCGACGCGGCCTGCAGTTACTGCATGCTCCGTCTCCGGCACCAGCATCTTGGAGATGAGAATCGTTCCCGGCGCGGTCATGATCACCGCCGCCAGCAGATGTTCAGCGCTGATGCCGAACGCAATGTACGCAGCCATCACCGCCCCGCTGATGTGCGCCATGCCGCTGGTCATGATCGTCATTAGTTCCGACCGCGTCAGCCGCGGCAGAAAAGGACGAATCGTCAGCGGCGCCTCCGTGCAGCCTCAGGAAAATACTCGCCGCAACATTCATCGACTCCGCGCCGCTCGTTCCCATGAAACTCATCATCCCACGCGCCATCTGCCGGATCACCCATTGCATGACGCCATAGTGATAAAGAATTGCGAAGAACGCCGCCACAAAAATAATCACCGGCAACACTTGAAACGCGATGTACACCGGAGGAGGTTTCTTCCCTAGATCTCCAAATAGGAATGAAGAGCCGGCGTAGGAGTATTCGAGAAAATGCGTGATCACCTGTCCCAGCCATGCAAACAGCGCCCGTCCCGCGGCCACTCGCAATACCAGAAACGCAAATACAATCTGCAGCCCGAGTCCCCAAGCAACGGTCTTGAACCGGATCGCGCCGCCGGTTGGTCGAAAACAAATAAGCCAACCCAACCATCGATATCAATCCGAGAATGCCGGTAAACCGCCCCAAGAGAATCTCCTCGCCTTATCCCGTAACCAGCCACCTGTCATCCTGAGCGGAGCATTTCCATTCGCGCATTTAGCGAATGAAAATGCGGAGTCGAAGGACCCCTACTCAATCGACGATGCCCCTAACTACCTGCTCGCCACGCCCTTCTCGAACTCCGCAAACGCCTCTTCCAACTTCCACTGCACGCGCGCCCGCTCATTCGCACTCAGAAATTTCTTGCAAGAACTCGAAGCTCCGCCGGCCGCGCACGCTCCACCCATGCGAAAAGGCCTCGAGTCGGCCCACAGACTGAGACCGGGCAAGAAACTGTGTTCCAGACTCTCTCTCGCCATCTCTTTCAAATCCGCATACGACAACCCATAGGCCTCAACCGCCCGCACATACTCGTGCGTCAAATCCATCCGCGACACGCCTTCATCATCCGTTGCCAACGCCACCGGCACGCCAAATTTCCGGTACGACGATAAAGGATGATCCTTCCCTCGCACTCCCAGAATCACGTCATTCGAAGTCAGGCAGATCTCGACCAGCACCCGCCGCTGCGCCATCTCTGTCAACAACGGCAGTGCATCGTGTTCATTCATCACATCCACGCCATGCCCGATCCTCTCGGCATGCCCGCGCTCGATCGACTCGCGAATATGAAAACGCAATCCCTCGGGAGGTACGAGTCCCATTGCCAGTTCCCCGGCGTGCAGAGCGATGTGGACCTTCGGATCCACGCCGTGAAGATAGTCCAGCATCTTCATGTGCAGGTCGAAATCATGCATCGGCGTATACCAATCCTCCGCCATCACCAGGTTCAAGCCCACGAACCGCGGATCGCTCTTTGCCAGCTCAAATCCCAGCACCATCTGAGCGAACACCTGCTCCTTCGGCAATCCGCGAAGCACTTGATACAGATACCGAACCGTAACTCTGCACCCGGCGTCTTCATTCTTCGCCCCGCATCGCAGCACCGAACGCATGCGCATTTCGTCCAAGTTCAATTGCGCCCGAGTCTCCGCCACAACTTCAGCCATGCCGCCATCGACCAACTTCTGCCGCAACTTCCCCAGGTCGTCATCCCACCCGGTTTTAGCCCCCAATTGCGCCGCCGCGTTCCCATCCGCCGTATGCATGAGTTCCATGTATTGCACATGATCCTCGGCAGCGCGCGCCGCTGCTTCCGCAATCGCATCCCCGTTATGATTGATCATCGCTGGGAAGAACTTGTCGAAGGTCGCGAAGAAATGGTCGTGACCCGACTCATCCTCGGTTTTGAAGTTCCGCATCGACCAGGCATCGATCAGAGAGTTGTAAAGAACCTGATCTCCATACGCGCAGCTCGCCCTCGGCTTGCTGGTGAATCTCTCGCACGACGAATCGCAAGGCGGCGCGATCACGAACGCGGTGGTGCGATCTACGCACATCCCATTGTCTGCGGCATAGTCGATCAGACTCTCCGCGTATACCGCTCCCGCCAGGTGATTGTGCAGATCGCCGCCTTTCGGCATGCCTCGCAAGAAAGCCAACAGAAGGGGCGGCTGCTGCCGGATCGACTCCATGTACCTCGCCGTCCGTTGCTCGGCAGAATTCTGCGCACTCGCAAACGACGCCGTCAAAGCCACCAGGACAACCCATCGAGCCACCAGGCCCACGCCTCTTCCTCCTATGACCGGAACCCGGCATTGTACTCCCAGCAATGTGGCGCGGGCGCCCTCGCCCGCGTCTCGCCACGAAGACAAACTAGAAGCCTATCTGCGCCAGCCAGAACCGAGTCGCGCAGCGAACCAGGCGCTAACCCCGAGAGGCAAGCCGCCGTTAGCCGAAACTAAGGGCGAGCTTAAGACGCCACTAACCCTCACCGGAAACTCCGCTCCCACAGCCCTTTTTCCCATGATTTTCACAATCTCCTAATATCCCGTGCCGACAACCTCAGCAAATTCCCAAACCAAGAATCCAGCCAAAATCAATTCGTCCCCAAACCGTTTTCCCACTCCATCAATCCCACTGCACAATTTCCGGTTCACCCCCCTGTGAACCGCCTGCACTCGATTGCATCGTAAGCAGATACAGTCGCGCAGTTTTTATTGACTCCAAAAATAAAAGGAGTACAACAAACTCGTTCTTTGACACCTTCTGAAGTTTTCCCGGTTGGTACGGCGTCCGGGGCTCGAGCGAAATCACTCTCCACATCGCAAGATGATGGAGGGGCGGTGAGCAAGGGTCTATAGCAAAGTGCTGGTCGAGGCGAACAAGAAGACCTGTTGAAGGCAAGATAGGATCCCGAGGCGTTACGCTGGTTTATCCGGTTGGCGGTGAGCCCGGAGCCCAAGCGAGATCGCGCGTCGTAACCCGCAAGGGATGGGACGAGAGCAGGTCAGCAAGGGTCTAACGCGAGCTACTGGCCGAGACGAATGAGCGAAACATCACCTCGGGATCCTTTATTTCTGCACGCATCTTTCCCCGCTTCCAGCAATCCATTGCATTCATTCTTTCGATTGGACTTCCCTCGCCCTTCTGCGAAATTAATTCCGCTGTTCCAACCTGTGTAGACGACGAGGGATGCGGACTCTGGCGGGTCCGCATCCCGATTCCTTTTTGCACCGGTCACAGTCCGTGACTCCCCGGATGCCAAATTACCTCGGTAACCTTTTAGGCCAGCCCGGAAGGGCCCTAACATCGTTCGATTAGCCTTGTTTGTTACTCTGAGGGGGGGCCATGGGTGACAAGTTCACCCGGCCAGCGCAGTCCGCTGACCTTGTGCGCGCGAAATTGTTGAAGGAAGCCTTGGAGCGAGGAACTCCGGCGCTCTCCCGCGCCCACGAAGCCGACCCTGAAGTCGATCCTCCAGACAAGCGAAAGCCGAAGCCCACAAAGCCTATCTCGAAGATCTTAGTCGAATGCGCTCCAGAAGCCGTCAGCATTGTCAATCAATATGAAATTCTGCGCGTAAACGCAGAATTCATCCGCATGTTCGGATTCGCCGCGGAGGAATCCGTCGGCCGGCGCATCGACGAACTCATCGTCCCAGCCGATCGCGCGGCCGAAACCCGCTGGATCGGCGAGCGCCTCAGCCAGGGACAGAAAGTTTCCATTGAGACCCGGCGACGAAAGAAGGATGGCTCGCTGCTCGACGTCTTCCTCGCGGCCGCGCCCCTCATCATCGCCGGACAAAAAGTTGCTTCCTACGTTCTCTACCGCGACATCACCGAGCAGAAGAAGGCCGAGACCCTTAGCTCCGCCCTCTACCGCATCGCAGAAAGAACCAGCTCGGCCGCCGACCTGCAACACTTTTACGCATCCATCCACGCCATTGTCGGCGAATTGATGTATGCCCGAAACTTCTACATCGCTCTCTACGATCCCTCAACGCCAGTTACTCAGTTTTCCCTACTTTGTCGACGAACAAGATCCCACGCCCACGCCGAAGAAGCTCGGCCGAGGGCTCACCGAGTACGTTCTTCGCACCGGCAGACCCGCTCCTCTGCACTCCGGAAGTCTTCGAAAATCTTGTCGTCAAAGATGAAGTCGAACTCATCGGCGCCCCTTCCGTCGATTGGATGGGCGTCCCCCTCAAAGTCAGCAATCACACCATTGGCGTGCTGGTGCTGCAGAGTTACGACCCAGACGGTCCGTTTCCGTGACAAAGATAAAGAGATTCTGATGTTCGTCTCGCAGCAAGTCGCGAGCGCTATCGAACACAAGCGTCATGAAGAAGCCCTTACCCGCTCCGAAGCCCGCTACCGGTCCCTCGTTCAAAGCGCGGTGTATGGCATATACCGCTCCACGCTCGAAGGCAAGTTTCTCGACGTGAATCCCGGCGCTGATCGCCATGCTCGGATACGCCAGCGCCGAAGACAGTTCTTGCTCTCGCTCCCCGAACCGACGTCTTTCTCGATCCCGATGAGATGACCCGCCTCATGGGAGAATTCCAGCGTGGCGTCTCGCCTCGACAGCGTCGAAGTTCGCTGGAAAAAAAAAGATGGCAACGCCATCACCGTCCGCCTGAGCGGCCGCGTCGTCAGTACACCCGGCGAAACCGACGAAGTCCTCGAAGTCATCGCCGAAGACGTCACCGAGCGCCGCGTTCTCGAAGAGCAGTTCCGCCAGGCCCAGAAAATGGAAGCCGTCGGACGGCTGGCCGGCGGCGTCGCGCACGACTTCAACAATCTCCTAATGGTCGTTAGCGGATACACCGAAGTCCTGCTGGAGAACACCGACCAGTCGAATCCGCATGTATCCCAAGATCGAAGCGATTCAGCAGGCCGCCGACCGCGCCACCACACTGACGCGTCAGCTGCTCGCCTTCAGCCGCAAACAACTGCTCGAACTGAAAGTCGTCGACATGAACGCCATCGTGGCCGACATAGAGCGGTTGCTGCGGCCGCTGATCGGCGAAAATATCGAGCTCGTGACCAAGCCTGCGGCCGCACCTCGGCCGCACCCGCGCCGATGCCGGACAAATCGAACAAGTCATCATGAATCTGGTCGTCAATTCCAAAGACGCCATGCCCAACGGCGGCAAGATCACCATCCAGACCGCGAACGTGAATCTCGACGATGACTGGCGGCGCGAATACAGCTATATTCAGCCCGGTCCCTACGTCATGCTCGCCATCTCCGACAACGGGCAGGGCATGGACAAGGAAACTCAGTCCCGCATTTTCGAGCCATTCTTTACGACCAAGGAAAAAGGCAAGGGCACGGGACTCGGCCTCTCCACCGTCTACGGCATCGTGAAGCAAAGCGGCGGCTATGTGTTCGCCCAGAGCGAAATCGGACAGGGCACCACCTTCCGCATCTATTTTCCCGCGCGTGGAAGACGCCGCCGAGCCATTAACCAATCGCAAGCCGCCAAAACTCTCCTAGCGTGGATCCGAAACGGTCTTGCTCGTGGAAGACGAAGAGTCCGTCCGCGCAACTCGTGCGCGAAACTCTCGCTGCCCGCGGCTACAACGTTCTTGAAGCCGACGAGGGGCAAAAGGCGCTCGAAATCGCAGCCTCTTACACCGGATCGATTCACATGCTTGTGACTGACGTTGTCATGCCGGGCATGAGCGGCCGCGAACTCGCCAAGCATTTGGCGCAAACGCATCCTCAGACCAAAGTTCTCTATCTCTCCGGATACACCGAAGATGCCATCGTCCACCAAGGCGTGCTCGACTCTGGCACCGCTTTCCTGCAGAAACCCTTCACCCTGCAAATGCTTTCCCGCAAGGTTCGCGAAGTCCTCAACGGATAGTGGTTCAGTTTGTTTGTCATCCCGAGCAAGCGGTTTTTGCGCGGCGAGAGCCTGCCCCGAGCGAAGCCGAGGGGGATCTGGGCGATCCGCGCGAAGCGTCGCGTACTTTGCGACGCATAAACGCGCGTTTGGATCGCCTCCTTATCGCTCCTCTCCACGATGCTAAAATAGAGGTTAACGATCATTTTCGTCTTCCCGAACAACATGCTGACAGGCTCTGAAATTCGCCGCCGCTTCCTCGAATATTTTGTCGAGCACCGACACAAAGAAGTCCATTCGTCATCGCTGGTGCCAGCCAACGATCCCACGCTGCTCTTCACCAATGCTGGCATGAACCAGTTCAAAGACGTCTTCCTTGGACTCGAGAAGCGTGACTACAACCGCGCCACGACTTCGCAGAAGTGCGTCCGTGCCGGCGGCAAGCACAACGATCTCGAAAACGTCGGCTTCACCAATCGCCATCACACGTTTTTCGAGATGCTGGGGAATTTTTCCTTCGGCGACTATTTCAAGAAAGACGCCATCGCCTTCGCCTGGGAGCTGATCACCTCTCCCGCATGGTTCAACGTCCCCAAAGACAAGCTCTACGCCACGATTTTCAAAGGCGAGGCCGGAATCGAACGCGACGCCGAGGCGTACGACCTCTGGGTCGCGCAGAGTGTCCCTAAAGACCGCATCTACGAACTCGGCCTGAAAGAGAATTTCTGGCAGATGGGTGACACCGGACCGTGCGGGCCCTGCAGCGAACTCCATTACGACATGGGCCAATCGCTTCCGACCAGGGACACACCGACTGCAAATTCGGCTGCGAGTGCGGACGCTACGTCGAAATCTGGAACCTCGTCTTCATGCAGTTTGATCGCGACGCGTCAGGCAAACTGACGCCGCTGCCCAAGCCCTCCATCGATACCGGCATGGGCCTCGAGCGCATCACCGCCGTGCTGCAAGGCGTCGTCTCGAACTACGACACAGACTTGTTCATCCCGCTGATTGAGCGCGCGGCACAATTAACCGGCACGTCGCTGAAGAAGGAATTGGCCAGAAGAGAAGCGCAGGCCAAGTCCGCAGCTTCCCTGCGGGTGATCGCCGACCATTCCCGCGCCGCCACATTCCTCATTTCCGACGGAGTCATCCCCTCAAACGAAGGCCGCGGCTACGTCCTCCGCAAAATAATCCGCCGCGCCATCACGCACGGACGCTTGTTGGGACAAAACAAACCGTTCCTCTACGAGATGGTCTTCGCAGTGCGCGACCTAATGCAGGACGCATACCCGGAGTTGAAAGAGACCGCCGATCGTGTCTCAAAAGCTGTGCTGGCCGAAGAAACGCGCTTCGCGCACACGTTAGATCTGGGTCTCCAGAAACTTGAGGTTCTGCTTGGTGATGCACGGCAAGGCTTTGACAGCACTCCTGATAGAGCGATCTCGAACATCACTGGAGGTGCGTCCAATGATGAGATTTCAGACATTCGGCGGCGCGCCCATCAGTTAAGTGGTGCTGACGCGTTTAAGCTCTACGACACGTTTGGGATGCCTCTCGATTTCATACAGGACGCGGCCCGCGACCAAGGCATCGTCTTCGATCAGGCTGGCTTCGACTCCGCGATGGATGAGCAGCGCCAGCGCGCCCGCTCGTCCTGGAAAGGCGCAGCCAAGCAAACCGCTAACCCGGTCTACCAGCAGCTGCCGAAATCCATCTTCGAAGGCTACCGCCAAACCCGCTCTGATGGATGCGAAGTGCTCGCCATCGTTTCAAACGGCCTCGGTGTACAAGAACTCATCGCCGGAGAAAAAGGCGAAATCATTCTCGATCACACTCCCTTCTACGCCGAGTCCGGCGGACAAGTCGGCGATCGCGGATGGCTCTACTCCGACGATCACAACACCATCGTCGCCGAGGTCACCGGATGCTACGCGCCGATTCAAGGCGTGCGCGCCCATCAAGTCGTCACCAAGCAGACCATCCGCGTTGGCGATAGAGTCGATGCCGTCGTGAACGCTGAAATCCGCGAATCCACCATGCGCAATCACACCGCGACCCATCTTCTTCACGCGGGATTGCGCGAGGTCTTGGGCAAGCACGTGAAGCAAGCCGGATCGCTCGTCGACCCCGGACACCTGCGCTTCGACTTCTCTCACTTCACCGCCGTAGCCGATGAAGAATTGCACGACATCGAAGACATCATCAACAAAGAGGTTCTGCGCAACCAGAAAGTCGTTGTCATCGAAGATGTCCCCATCGATGTTGCGGTGAACGAGTATCACGCCATGGCGCTCTTCGGCGAGAAGTACGGAGACAAAGTCCGCGTCATCAAGATCGGAGACTTTTCCACCGAACTCTGCGGCGGCACCCACACCGGTGCTACTGGAGAGATCGGCCTGATCAAGATTCTGAAAGAGGGAAGCGTCTCCTCCGGAGTGCGCCGCGTCGAAGCCGTCACTGGAGAAGGTTCGCTCGCCCACTTCCGCAAAGATCATCAGTTGGAAAGTGTCGTCGCCAGTTTCTCATCCCATGGCGAGGTGAGTCCTGCCGAGGCCCTCAAACTTGAACTCGATAAGAAAGACGCCGAGATCAAGCGTCTCGCCCGTGAACTCGACCAAGTGCGCATGAAGTCAGCCTCTTCCACGGTCGGCTCCGTAAACGAGAAAATCAAAGAAGTGAGCGGCATAAAAGTTCTTGCCCATCGAGTCGACAATCTCGAGCGCGCACAACTACGCACGCTCATCGACCAACTTCGTGACAAGGTCGGCTCCGGCGTGGTGGTCCTCGGCTCCGCGAACGACGGCAAAGTCGCCATCATCGTCGGCGTCACCAAAGATCTCACGGCGAAAATTCAGGCAGGAAAAGTGATCGGCCCAGTCGCCCAAAAAGTCGGAGGCAAAGGCGGAGGCCGTCCCGACATGGCCGAAGCCGGAGGCAACGACCCAAGCTCCCTGGATGCAGCGCTGGACTCGGCCTATGGGGTGGTAGAAGAATTGTTGAAGTAGCACTCAGCCTCAGCAGGTGGGTAGAATTTGTCCTGGCTAAGAGCTAGAAGCTAAGAGCTGCTTTTATGGACGATCGCATCCGCTTCATCAAACACCGCGACCAGGCGATCATGCTGATTGATTTCACTGGGCTCGCGTCTGATCAGATCATCGTTGTCGTGAATGAAGCACAGCACAAAATTGCGGCGTTCCCGGCAAATTCCGTGCTGACCCTGGCCGATTTCACCAACTCCCACGTAGATAAGGCCGCCGCGACCCGCATTAAAGAGGCACTCACCCTCGATCGTCCGCACGTGAAGCGTTCGGCCTGGGTCGGCACTGAGAGCCTGCCCAAAGTCTTTTACGAGAATTTCAAAAGCTTCTCGCAGCGTGATTTCCCCACCTTTTCCACCCGCGAACAGGCTATGGACTGGCTAACGTCCTACGAATAGCTTCCCTCGGCCCATGCAACTTTTCCGCCCCATTCGCGTCCTATCTAGCAGAGAATAACTTTATCGAATCCGGGGGAGGACCGACCAGGAACCGCATGTTGATCAAGAAGTCGGAAGACATTCGTTCGTCAGAGATCACTCCTAAGAGTCTGTATCTGAATCGCCGAAAATTTCTGCAAGCAGCGGCCATCGCGGGAGCCGCAGCCGTCGCGGGCATGGGCCTTCGCGACCTGACGTCGCCATCCACAGCGGTTTTCGCCAATGACAAGATCGCCGGGTTGCAGAAGAGCCCGTTCTCCACCACGGAAACCCAAACGCCTTACAAAGACGTCACCAACTACAACAACTATTACGAGTTTTCGACCGATAAATACGAGCCTGCCGGTCTCGCCAAGAACTTCAAGACCCGCCCATGGAACGTCACCATCGACGGACTCGTCGCGAAAAAACAGGTGCTCGACGTCGACTCCATCATCAAACTCTCCGCTCCCGAAGAGCGCATTTACCGCCACCGCTGCGTCGAAGGATGGTCCATCGTCGTCCCCTGGGTCGGCTTCTCCCTTAGCGAGTTGATCAAGAAAGCCAATCCTGATCCCAAGGCCAAGTTCGTCGAGTTCACTTCCGCCGACGATCCTAAGCAGATGCCCGGCGTCCGCACTCAGGTGCTCGACTGGCCCTACGTTGAAGCCCTTCGCATGGACGAAGCCATGCACCCGCTCGCACTGTTATGTTTCGGCATGTATGGCGAAACCCTGCCCAATCAGGACGGCGCGCCCATTCGCATCGTGCTTCCGTGGAAATACGGCTTCAAGAGCGGTAAGGCCCTCGTGCGTATCCGCTTCACCGACAAGCAACCGATTAACACCTGGCAGCGTATGGCCCCGAACGAATATGGCTTCTATGCCAACGTGAATCCGAATGTCGATCACCCGCGCTGGAGCCAGGCCAAGGAACGCCGCCTCGGAGAATTCCTGAAGCGCCCCACGCTGATGTTTAACGGATACGATCAGGTCGCCAGCCTCTACAGCGGCATGGACCTAAAAAAGAATTTTTGAAACAGCGCTCAGCACTCGGCATTCAGCCCGTCGAGTGCTACATAGGTTGCTGAACCTATACTGGCTGAATGCTGAATAGTGACTGCTGAATGCTGAGAGCTGTTCTCGCAAATAGTTTCGGGAAGGGCACGGCTCAGCCGTGCCGTTAAGTGCAATGAAATCGGGGCTTCAGCCCCTGAGGTTCGCCCTTTCACTGAGCATTGAGCCTGTCAGGCCGTTATCGAATCTGTAGAGGCTGAATGCTGAATGCTGAGTGCTGAGTGCTGAGATGCGCGTTCGCTACTACAAGCCGATCGTATTCCTCGTATGCCTGATCCCGCTGGCTCGCCTCGGCTGGAAGGCCTACAGTGGGCTCCTCGGCGCTAACCCCATCGAGGTCATCACCCATTCCACCGGCGACTGGACCCTCCGCTTCCTGCTGATCACGCTCTCCGTAACGCCGCTGCGAAAGTTGACCGGACAACTCTGGCTCATCCGCTACCGCCGCATGTTCGGCCTCTTCGCGTTTTTTTACGCCACCCTGCACTTCCTCACTTACATCTGGCTCGACAAGTTTTTTGATCTCCATGAAATGCTGGTCGATATCGCTAAGCGGAAATTTATTACGGTCGGCTTCACAGCCTTTCTTCTCCTGATACCCCTCGCGATCACTTCCACCAGCGGATGGATCCGCCGCCTCGGCGGCAAACGCTGGAACCTGCTCCACCGCCTGATCTACGTCAGCGCCATCGCCGGAGTGATCCATTATTGGTGGCTGGTCAAAGCCGACATTCGCAAACCCGAGCAATACGCGCTGATCCTGGCGGTCTTGTTAGCGTATCGCCTCGTTACATGGCTGCGGACCAAAGAAAAAAAGACCGTCTCCCTCCCGCGCCAAAATCCCGAAGTCTCCCAAAGCTAGCATTATCCGCGGGTGGCGACGGATGCCGTCGTCCACAATGTGTACACCGCCGATTCTCCGTACAACTTTTTCCACAATTCTGTGTTAGAAGTAAGGGGAGCTTCGTCTCTATCCCAGGAAAAATTCAAACGATCGTACGCTTACTTCATGAAGGAGTCGGGCAGGTCTATCTGCCATACAACACAATGAACAAACTGTGTCTCTCTTTGGGTCTCGTCGCTCTGATGTTTTCGCTTGGCTGCGGATCAAGCAATTCCGGCCCTACGCCCACCGGCAACTACACATTGGCCAGTCTTAACGGCTCCTACGTCTATCAGATGAGCGGATTTGATATCGTGACCGGGAACCCCTACACCAGAATGGGTGTCTTCAACGCAAATGGCGCCGGCGTCGTCACCGGAGGCAATGACATCTTCACCGAAGGGGCAGGCGTCACTAGCCTCGGCCTCAGCGGAACCTACAGCATCAGCAACGACGGCACCGGCACCGTGACCTTCACGTTCTCCACCGGAAATTCACTTCAGTGGGTCTTCACTCTGCAGAGTTCCAGCAAGCTCTATTTGGTAGAGACTAGCTCGACCGGTACCTTCACGGGATACGGAGTTGGCTTGATCCAAAGCTCTACGACTGCCCCTACCGGCACATATGTGTTCAAAGCCCACGTATCCACCGTCGGCGCCAGCATTACTCCGACCGCAATGGTTGGTGCTATAGATACCACCGGCGGCGCGTTTAACGGCTCAGCCGACACCAATACCTTGGGCGTAGGACTGATCGCCGCAGCTCCGGTTACCGGCAGCCTGGTTGCTCCCGACTCCACCGGACTCGGCACTGGAAGCGTCACCATTAACAGCGTCGTCAACACCTTCAGCTACTACGTGGTCGACACCAGTCATATTCAGATTCTGTTCACCACCAGCCTGTCGGAAGGTCTGGGCAGCGCCGAAGCGCAAACCGGCACCTTCAGCAACGCGACTCTCTCCGGCAGCTACGCCTTCGGTAGTCGCGGTGACACCGTCAACAACCTTCTCGGAGTTCACACCGTCGGTGTCTTCACCGCCGATGGCGCCGGCAATATCACTCCGTTCAACTTCGACGCTCAGAGCGATGGAGTCCTTACCAGCAACGGCAGCTTCAGCAGCAATTCCTATATCGTGGGTTCGAACGGCCGGACGGTCGTTACCCTCAACAGCGGCGCCGCCCAGCAGATTTATTGGCTGATCAACGGAACCCGCGCATTCTTTATCAACACTGATCCCAACAGCGCTGTCAACGGTACCGCCGATCTACAGACCGGCTCCTCCTTCTCCAATGGTTCGACCAACGGTCAGTTTGCTTTCGTGAATGATGGGGTAATGCTTTCCGGCAATCCTCCTCTGATTGCCAACACTTTAGATCGTGTCGCGACCCTTCAATGGAATGGCTCCGGAAAACTTACTCTAAACGAATTCATTAACGTGTTCGGAAGCACCAGTACTCCGGGCTTCCTCTCCGGTTCCTACTCCACTTCGTCCAATGGACGAGTAACTGGGAAAATCAACGGCTCCACGAACAGCATCAACCTAGTGTTCTATCTGGTTTCGGGCAACCAGGCCTACGTCCTGCAAACCGACTCAAACTTCGAGGTAGATGGCTTTACTCAACTCCAACAATAACAATGCAAGGCTCAGGAAAAAGGGCGATCCGCAAGGGTCGCCCTTTTATTCGTTCTTGGATTTTCAACGGAAAATCGACAATCGTAAATCGACAATCTAGCTCTTATCCCATTCTCCACACCGTATCCAAAACCGTCCCGTCCACCCACTTCACCACTGCCGCAGGATTATCGCTGAGCTTCGGTTTCGTCGGCTTCCCGCCGCAAATCTTCTCCACTTCCGCCTTGATCTCCTGAATTGGCCGGATCGGCAGCTTCGATCCCTTCACCGCGTCCAGCAAATCTTTCCGCATGGGATTGATCGCGATCCCGCGCTCCGTCACCACAACGTCAATCAACTCTCCCGGCCCAGTCAAAGTCGTGACTTCATCCACAATCACGGGAATGCGATCCCTGAAACTCGGTACCGCCAGAATCGTACATCCCGCCGCCAGGCAATTCTGCCACCCGCCAATCCCGTGCAGCAGCCGCCCATCACTATGCGTGACAACATTCCCATTAAAATTCACATCCACTTCCGTCGCACCTAGTACCACCGCATCCACCATCGACGCGAAGTTTCCCTTGCCGTGATAGTTGTACGAAGTAAACGGAGAACTCGCCACGTGTCGCGGATCATTCGCCATCGACTTCACCCCGTCCAGATCGAACGTTTGTCCATCCAGAATGTAGTCGGTCAACCCTTCATCCAGCAACTCGACCAGGAACTTCGTTGATCCCCCGCGCACCCAGCGTGCTTTCACGCCGTCCTTCTTCATGATCTCTTTCAGATATTGCACAAACGCCAGCGCAATCCCTCCCGCGCCCGCCTGAAAGGAAAATCCATTCTTCATGATCCCCGCTTCGCGCAGGAATTTCGCCACCAACTCCGCGATCCTCAACCGATCCGGAGACCGCGTGATCTGCGTCGTCCCCGACACAATCTTCGCCGGATCTCCAATCGAATCCACTTCCACCACATAATCGACGTTGTTCCCCTGAATCTGCCACGGTACGCACGGAAACGGAACCAGGTTGTCCGTGACCACAATCACGTTGTCGGCGTACATCGAATCCGCCAGCGCGAATCCCAACGATCCGCATGCTGACTTGCCATGCGACCCATCCGCATTGCCAAAAAAATCCGCCGTCGGCGCCGCAATCACCGCCACATCAATATGGACTTCCCCATCCTGAATTGCCTGCCACCGCCCGCCATGCGAACGCAGCACGCTTAACCCGCGCATCTTCCCCTGCGTGCAGTAATCGCCGAGAGGCCCATTCATGCTGCCTTCGATGTGATGGATCACTCCCTTCTCCATCAACTCGATCGCGCCCTTCTGCGAGGGAAACGATGCGCTCGGAAACCACATCAAATCTTTCACGCCGATTCGCGCCGCCGCCTCCAGCGCCATCATCGCCACTCGATCCCCATCGCGCAGGTGATGATGATTGGAAATCACCATGCCATCACGCAGCCCGCACTTGCGCAGCGCGGTCTCAAGGTCCGCCACCCGCTTGTCGCCGTTCTCCGGATAATCTTTGCTCGACCGGATTGGCGGCGCTTGCTTCCGCCCGCGCGGCTGATATTTCCCCACGCCGATGTACGGGATCTGTGGCTTCCCGTTCACCATCGCTGGAACCATGCGTCCCGCCGCGTTCTGCGCGAGTTCGATCCGTTGCGTCATTCTGCTTTGCCCATCTGCTTGGCCCGCGCCACCAGTTTCTGCGCCCGTTCCACCACCGGATGATCGATCATCTTCGATCCCAAACTCACCACGCCCAACCCGCGCGCCTGCGCATCGTCAAACGCTGCCACAATCTTCAATGCCTTGTCGATCTCCGCCTGCGATGGCGCAAACGCTTCATGAACCACCGCAATCTGCATCGGATGCACGCATCCCATCCCTTCGAATCCCAACGCGCGCGATTGCTGTCCCCACTTGCGCAACCCATCCATGTCGCCGACATCGCCAAACACTGAGTCGATCGCCTGAACGCCCGCCGCTTTCGCCGCATTGACCAGTCGTGTTCGCGCATACAACGACTCGCGCCCCGTCAGACGTCTTCGCCACTCCCATGTCGGCCGTATAATCTTCCAGCCCGATCGTGATCGCCGCCACGTTCCGGCTCGCCACCGCGATCGCCGGAGCGTTCTCAATCCCGAGCGCCGACTCCAGTATCGGCATCAGCCAGATCGGACGCTTCAAGTTATGCCGCGCCTTCAACTCGCCCACCATGCGATCCACTTCGCCCACCTGCTCGGCGCTCTCGGCCTTCGGGATCAAAATCAGATCAGGAGACTCCGGCACAATCTCCGCGAGATCCTCGAGTCCCAGCGGAAAGGGATTGATCCGCACTGTCCGCTCGCACGTGCCAAAATCCACGGCTCGCAACGCATTGCGCACCAGGATCCGCGCCGCATCCTTCTCCGCCGCATGCACCGAATCTTCCAGATCGAGAATGATTCCGTCCGGCCCATGCAGTGCCGCGTTGATGAAATACTTGGGCTCGCTTCCCGGAAGATAAAGCCGCGACCGCCGCAAACGATCCTTTGCCGACGCCTGAGGAAGGGAAGCTTGCTCGGGGAGAGCTTTTTGCGCGCTAGCGAATCCCGCGCGCCGCACCGCCGCCTCAATCCGCGCTGAAATCACAAAGGGAAGCGCGCCTTCGTCATGAACCGTGACCACGGCATGCTTCACTCCCAGCGACTCCAGCACTTGCCGTGTCTGCGCCAGTATTGACGACCCGTAGTAAGGCGCAACCCGCGACTCCAGGTTGATCTCCAACCCCCCGCCATCGCGCGGTTCCAGCGCAACATGCAGATCGGATCGGATCTCTTTCCCGTGATGCCCAGCTTCCGCCGACTTAACTTTTGCAGCCATTGATAATCCGACTCTCGCTCCACTAACGACCAACGACCAAAGACCAACGACCGATTAGCTACTTCAACTTCGCCAAAATCGCATCCGTCATCTGCACGGTACTCGCCGCTCCCTGGCTGATCGACTTCGCTCCGCCAGGAATGCGCATCATGTCGTACGTCCTGACTTTGCCCTCTTTCACCACGGCTGCCACGGCATCTTTAATCCGCTGTGCCTTGTCATTCTCTCCAACGTGTTCGACCATCATAGCCGCAGAAAGAATCATGGCAATGGGATTCACAATGGGAGGATTCAACTCGGCATATTTCGGCGCCGAGCCATGCGTTGGCTCGAACACCGCCACTTCATCTCCAATGTTTCCCGATGCCGCGAAGCCCAGCCCACCAACCAATCCCGCGAACGCGTCAGAAAGAATGTCGCCAAATAAATTCGACGCCACAATTACGTTGTAATCTTCGGGATTCTTGTTCAACCACATCAACTGCGCATCAATATTCGTCGACCACAACGAGATTCCCTGATAATTCTTCGCTACTTCCTTCGCCGTCTCTTCCATCATCCCCGAAGTCTCGCGCACCACGTTCGGCTTCTCGCAGATGGTAACGCCCTTGAACCCGCGCTTCTTCGCATACTCGAACGCCGCCGTCACAATGCGTCGCGCCGCGTTCTTGGTAATCAACCGCAGGCTGATGGCCAACTCAGGCCCCGGCACGTTGGCGAAATTCTTGAACTTCGGATGCGTCGCCAGCGCCGCCCGCACATTCTCCGGAGGATTCGTCCACTCAATCCCAACATACATTCCTTCCGTCCCTTGCCGGAAAATCGTGCTGTCAATCTTCGGCTCGTCAAAGCCACCGTCCGTCCGCTTGCGAATGTAATTCAGAGGATTTCCGATAAACCCGATACAGGGCCGCTGGCATATATCCAGATTGAACCGCTGCCGCATGGTAACGATGGGCGAATAATACACATACCCCTTGCCGCGCAACTCCGGCTTCAGTTCCGCCTGTGCCTCTTTGTTCGGCTTTGACGTGATCGCACCGAATAGGCCCAACTTATGCTTGGTAAGTAACTCAATAGTCCGGTCAGGAAGCGCATTCCCCTCTCGACACCAGCACTCCCACCCGATATCGGCAGGAATGTATTCCGCATCAAACCCGACAGCATTCAAAACGCGAATCGACTCCGGCAAAACCTGATTCCCAATCCCATCCCCAGGCATCGACACGACAGTATGTTTAGCCATAGAAGCTCCCTTATGAAGAATTTACGATTGTTGATTTTTGATTGTTGATTTGAAACTCAACAATCAAAAATCAACAATAAGCCTTTCTCAGCGCCCTCTGCGAAACCTCCGCGCCCTCTGCGGTTAAAGGTTTTGACTCTATCCCAGGCCCAACTTCCGAGCCACGAGATTCTCCACCCCATCAGCGATTACCAACGACTGCGGCACACTCCCCAAAGCAGGAAACGTAAATGTTTCGCCACGCCAAGAGATCTGCCCAGAGGTGAAATCAACAGTGATCTCATCCCCCGGAATAATCGTCTTCTCGTTCGCCGCAATCTCTTTCGCGAACTGCTCCCGCAACCGCCTCACCAACTCCGGCACTTCCACGCAAAGAAATCCGTTGTTATACGCATTCCGCAAGTAAGTCTGCGAGAAGCTGGCCGCAATCACCATCGGGATGCCCTTCGCTTTCAAACAAGTCACCGCCTGTTCGCGGCTCGATCCAGTGCCGAAGTTATATCCACTTACAATCACATCCCCGGCCTGCGCTCGCGACGCGAACTGCGGATCGTAATTCTCCATCACCACTTGCGCCATCATTTCCTTCGTCATATCGTCGCGATACGTGTAGTCCTTGCCGTAGATCGCGTCGGTATTGACATTGTCCTGTGGCGCAAAAATCAATCGCCCCTTCACTCGCTCCGGAAAGCCCGGCAGAATCTCAACTTTCTCAGAAGCCGCCCCGGCAGAAAATTCTTTGTAATCACGCTCCAACGAACGATCCGCAAACTCATGCGGCCCGCGAATATATCCCGCCACCGCCGAAGCTGCCACGACTTCGGGACTCGCCAGATAACATTTCGCATCACGCGATCCCATGCGCCCCTTGAAGTTACGATTGGTCGCCGAAATCCCCACCTCACCCGGCTCGAGCAAACCCACGCCCAGCCCAATACAGGGACCGCAACCGGCAGGCAAGGGATTCGCTCCCGCATCGAGCAAGATCTGCCAGATCCCGCGCCGCTCCGCCTCTTCCTGCACCCACTTACTCGCAGCCCCCAGGTAAAACTTCACGCCCGTAGCGACTTTCTTTCCCTTCAACACCGCCGCCGCAGCCTGCAAATCCTCAAGCCGCGAATTCACGCAAGAAAGAAGATAAGCCTTCTGGATCGCTACCTTCTTCTTCTCGATGTCCGCCAGCGAAGCCATCACCTGCACAGTATCGGGGCCCGAGACATGTGGCGTGACCTGGCTAAGATCGAGCGTGATGCGCGCCGCATACACGGCGTCCGCATCCGGCAGCGGTGGATTCTTCTCCCACCCCTCAATATCTCTCTCGGTAAATCGTTCGACGCCCGTCGCCTTCAGTCGCTCATGAACTCCGCGCAAATACTTGATCGTGACCGCGTCCACCGGGAACGATCCCACAATCGGTCCCCACTCGGTGCTCATATTCGAAATCGTGAAGCGTGCATCCATCGATAACGAAGCTACGCCCGGCCCGCTGAACTCCACGGCCGCATTCAACACTTCATCGTGGTTGTAGAGCCCGCAGAGCGCGATGATCACATCCTTTCCCGTCGCTCCCTCCGGCAGTTTCCCTTCCAGCACCACTTTCACCGACCGAGGAATCTGCCACCAGAACTCGCCCATCGCCCACACCGCGGCTGCGTCAGTCCGCACAATCGGCGTCCCCACCGTTCCCAGCGCGCCATACATATTGGAATGCGAATCGGACGCGACTACGAAAGATCCCGGCACCACGTAGCCACGCTCCACCATGATCTGGTGCCCGATCCCCGAGCCTGCGGGATAAAAATCAATCCCATGCTCCTTGGCGAACGCCTCGATCGCCCGGTACTTCTTCTGGTTGGCCTCGTCCTTATTCTGGATGTCGTGATCGAGGGTAAACACAATCTGCTTAGGGTCCTGAACCTTCTTCGCCCCGATCCCATTGAACTTCGACATCACGGCCGAAGTGTTGTCATGCGTCATGACATGAAACGGCCGTATGGAAACAAAGTCCCCGGTCCGCAGAGGCCGCTTAGGCCCCTCCGCAAGATGGGACTGCGCGATCTTTTCAACGACAGTTTGACCCATAACTCCTCTACTCATGTGGAGCGGGCGTCCTCGCCCGCTCAGTCGCGAAGCGACGCCGTTAAAATCTCAACCCGGCCCCCCTTTAGGGGCTGGCTACGCTAGCGCTTCTTCTTCCCTGATTTCTTTGCCGCCGGCTTCTTCGCCTTCACATCCGCCTTCATCAAAGCCATCAACTTACTCACTGACCCAACCTTCTCCAAATTCCAAATCGCATCCTTCAACTTCTCCTGCGCCTTCTTCGACAACACTCCATCCGCCAGCGCCGCAAACTTCTCCTCAATCTCCGCATCGCTCAACGGATTCCGCGGATCCCCCTTGGGATAATCCAACTGCTTAGTGAACGTCTTCCCATCGGTGGTCGTGATGTTCACAATCACCCGCTGCAAAGCCGGGAAAACTTTCTCGATCTCGGGATCGGCCACCACTTCCACCTTCTTCAACTGCGCGCGGATCGTCGGATCCATAATCTTCGCCATCTCAAACTGCGCCGGAGTCACCTGCCTCTCCGCCAACGCCGCAGCAATCACATAGGGAAGGGAATGGTCTGCCGTTTCTTTGGTATGCGGGTCGTACTTACTCGGATCGGAAAGAATGTCCGCGGCTCTGGCCAAAGATCGAATCTGTATTTTTTCCACATTCTCCGGATGCAAGTCATGTTCCTTGACTAAGTCGAGCACCGCCGAGATCGGAGCGTGCGTAAGTGCCTCGGTAGGAAAGAATTTCATTCCGCACTGCGTAATCCGCCACGACTCACCCAAGCCATCCGTCAGTAAGTTGAGCTTCCATTCCGGACCAAAGCAATGCGTAAGTCCTTCTTTTCCGTCCACCACATGCTCTGGCCCTGTATAACCCTTTTCCGCCATCAGCGCTGCCAGCATCCCGCTCTGCGTCGCCATCGGATCCACCGTGTTCTTCATCATCGTCAGTTTGCCCGCAGTCACCGCACCCAAGGTGCAATGCCGGCTGGCCGAAATCCCAATCGCATGCTGAATCTGCTGCCACGGCAAATACAACGCCCGCCCCGCCACAATCGGAGAAACAAATGCCGTCAAGGTCGCATGATGCCATCCCCGCTCGCGAATCCCCGGGAACGCTGCCTCACAAAACCGCATTTCGAACTCATGCCCTAGCACCAACCCGACAATCAATTCCTTCCCATCCGACTTCGCGCGCTCGCATCCCGCCATCGCCGCTGGAAAAATATCCGACGGATGCGAAGGATCCTGCTTCCAATAAATATCGTTGTAATCCATGCAGCGGATCATCAACCCATTGGCCAGCGACGCCGACACCGGATCCATCTTCTTCCCCGTGCCAATCACAGTCGCCGAACCGCGCCCCGCGATCTCGTCCAGCACCTCAAGCGCAATCTTCACATCGTGCTGCTGATACCCGCCCAGCGCGCACCCAATGGAATCCAACAGAAATCGCTTCGCCTGATACACCGCCTCCGGCGAAATCTGCCGGTAGTTAAGATTCGCCGCCCAGCGCGCCATCTGCGCCGTCACTGTTTCTTTCCCAGCCGTTTTGTCCGCCACAATTGCTCCTCATCAAATATGAATCTCGATTAAGAAGACGTCATCCCGAAAGCCGGCGTAGCCGGCTGAGGGATCTCGCGCGCAGTGCCACTGATCTAGGCGCCGCTACTTCCCCTTCACGTTCTTCGCATTCTTAAACGGCAGATACGCCATGAAATCCGCATGATGGACGATATACGCCTCCGTCGTCCGCTTCACCAGATCCCCCTCCGCCGCGTGCGCCGCAATAATGTGGCACACATCATCGGGCACTCCGCACTCCAGCGCCAGCGCCACCCCGGTGAACGGATGCCGCAACGCCTCTCCCCGCTCACTCTGCCGGCTCTTCCCATCCGGACCGATCTCATACTCCAGCAACTTCCCCACATCCGCGAGGATCGCTCCCGCCACCACCGTGTCCAGTTTCACCGGCAGCGCACGCCCCATGAACTCCTGCATCGCCTCCGCGCTTTGCCGCGCGATATGCACCACGCACCGCTTATGCTCCATGAACGTGATCGGACAATTCGGAATCAGCAGCGTGAACGGAATATGATTCAGATCCTCCGGCTTCAGCGGACTTCTCTCCAGCGCCTTCACCCACGTCTGCGTCACCTGCTCGCGCAGCTTCGCATTCTCGATCCACTGAATCTCCGGCCACAGTCGCGCCACCGCCTCACGCATGCCCCCGCCCTCCTTCGACAAACCACCTAGCTTACCGTGGACGCCAACCCACCGTCGAGTGCCACCCGTCTATAATTCTTTGCGCAAGGAAGCAACGCCGCGAGCATCTAAGAGGGGAATGTCCGTGAAGTCCATTCTGATCGTCGCACTCCTGGTGTGCACCGCCGCCGCCCAGCAAGCGACGCCGCTCACCATCCGCACCCAGTCGCTGCCCAATGCGCGCCTGCGCCAGTCGTACCAATTCACGCTGCAGGCCGACGGCGGCATCCTCCCGCTCAAATGGACCCTCGTCAGCGGAGACCTGCCGCCCGGCCTCAAACTCGGCTCCGACGGCATCCTCCGCGGCGCTCCCACCAACGCCGGAGACTTCTCCTTCGTAGTCCAGGTCGAAGACAACGCCAAGCCCCAGAGCCAGCGCTCGCAGCCCTTCAGCCTGCGCGTCATCACGCCTCTGCTCGTCGAGTGGCTCCGCCCGCCCCGCGTCAATGGACAGCGCGTCGAAGGCGCCATCAAAGTCACCAACGCCACCGATCAGGACTTCGATCTCACCGCTGTCATCGTTGCTGTCAACGAATATGGACGCGCCACCGCCCTCGGCTACCAGCACTTCCCGCTCAAGCGCGACACCAGCGAATACGAAATTCCCTTCGGAGAAAATCTTCCCTTCGGCCCCTACGAAATCAACGTCGACGTCATCGGAGAAGTCCCCGCCGACAACGTCATATATAGAGTCCACCTCGCCCCCAAAGAAAAAATCGAAGTCAAGCAAGGACCGTAGGGATTGTGTGGCGCGGGCACTCCTGCCCGCGTCTGACCACGAAGATAGATGTGTGATCTATCCCGCGCGCTGGACCACCAGAAAAACGCACGAAAGGGATCGTCCCCCTGAAGCCCGCCGCCCTAGCTCTTCAACAAATCCCACCCCTCCCGATACCTCTCATAAAACCCCCGCCCTCCTTTCAAGTTCAAATGCAGCGTGCACCGCTCTCCCATCACCTGCGCCGGAATGATGTACCACGCATCATCCGGGATCAGATACACCGCAAAAAAATCCACCGTCCCCTTCTTATAAGGACGCCTCCCCGGCCCCATCACATTCAAGCTGTACTCCCCCGTCCTCCTCCGGTACTGCGTCGACTTCACCTGCACCCGCCGAAACCTTCCCCCATACTCGACCACCACGTCATACTGCCCCGAATCTCCATACGGACGCGACACACTCAACCCATGCTCCGCCGCCCGCGCCATAAACACCAACTCCACCCACTCACCCCGAGGCTTGCACTCCGCAATCGCACATTCCATAAGTTCGCTCCAAATAAAAAGGACGGCCCAAGGCCGTCCAATGAAAGTAATAATGCCGTTAAAAATGACTAACTAAAAAGTTCCCGGTCTTAACTCGGTACCCGGTACTCAGTACTTTTTAACTCTTATACCTCTATTATATCAATCAGCAATACAATAATCGGACAAATTTGCAAAAATATATTTCATTCTTTCGCAACCACTTAGGAAGAATTGATCCTCCAGACCCCCTTGACAACCCAATTCCCAAATCGAGAATTCGCAATCAAAATTCCCATTTCGGAACAAAAGTGGAGATTTGGGTGACGCAGCGCTTCAGCGCCGGTCAAGCGACTCGTATCAGGGCACGGCTTCAGCCGTGCCGAGAAGACAAGAAAGCCGACCGGCTTCAGCCGCGGAGGAAATCATAGAGAGGGTGCCCCATTTCTCGCGCCTTTTGCGAGAAGTGGGGCCTTGTGCCGGGGGGTGCCCCATCCTGACGTCGCGCTTTTTGCGACGTTAGGGTTGATTTCACTCGCGGACATAATGCCCGCGCCCGCTCCCGTCAAAAGCATCCTGAGCGCATGCAGCAATTCTTGAAATCTCCGTCCTGAGCCGCACGGACACGGATCCTTCCGCCCAAGTTTCTCGAGCAGCCCCTTGTCTCCGTGGACACACCTCGCCCCACGCTTGACCCGCGTCTCGAAGGATATCCCTTGCGCCGTTTACTGCTGGGGATGAAAGCAAGAGAGGTCGTCGAAAATTCGTCGTCGTATCGCATGGCAAACTTCCTGTAGGGAGGGAATGGGCACCCATGCACGGCATCGCGTCGCGGATTTCGCACCTTGGGACTACGGACGCGGGGTGAGAATTAAGTCGATCTCACCCATCCTCGGATCTGTATGTCCAAATAGGTTCGTCTGAGTCGGGGAGGCGCGGACTCACTCTGCGGCCAAGCGGTGGGGATTCGGGAATGTTTGGCGGAGCACTTCGATTGTCGTCGCCAGGGTCAATTCTCGGCGATCCGTGCGGACGTACACGGTGGCGTCATCCCTGAGCAAGGGCCTTGCGTTGCTGAACACATCCGCGAGCAGCTGACGGTATTGTAGTTTGTTCTCGAACTTGCCTCTGTGGAGACCTTTTGCGCGCCTAGCTACCGGCGGCCCCCCTAAGCATCGATAAGCGAAGCCACTGATCATAATGGTAATCCGTCACTCCGTAGTAAGGCGGTGACGTAATCAGTAGTTGAGCCTTTTCGTAATCTCGCTCCAAATATCTGGATATGTAGCAGAACTTTTGTGCTATCCCCGAGGTAAACCTTACTTTGAGCCGTGTCCGGAATTCCTTTGGCGTAACGCCATTTCAGCCTTGTTAGCAAAAATTCCTCCGGGTTTATGTCAGGAGGATTCAGGTGCTGCTGTTGCCACCAACGGATGGCATAGTCGGGGGACATAGATTTCGTTTGCCGCATTTGGTTAGAAAGCGCGCCGTCTCTCTTGCCGTGTAGATTTACCAAAAGAAATGACATCGCCGTCCAATCAACTTTCTTGTGCCTCCAGTCCAAGCACGCTCGCGCCGCGAGCAAGAATTGCAACACCCGGCGGCTATAGCAGCAGTGAAAAAACCTCGGAGCATCTTCGGCGCGTCGGCGGAATCTATGCGCCATGTTCGAGATTGTCGCGAACCGCGCGGCGACGTGATCTTCGCTTGCCGGTCGCAGTTTTGCTTGGGAGTATACCCACCCGACAGGGTTTATCTCGATGCCGATGCCGCGCCGACCGTGAACGGCAGCGCTAAAACCGGCGTGCCTCGGCCAGCGAAGGGGTCGAGCACGACTCTCCAGGGCGCAGTATGTCTCCTTATTACCGTCTCAGCAAATGCAGCTGGAAACATTGCGTAATACGGGCCGACCCTGCCCAACGAGCTGCCGCGGTGCCATATCTTGCCCGGTGCCTTTGGCATTAATCTTGCCTCATTAGAGGCTTTTGCTAGCTGTTGCAATACCTTGGTGCCGAGTCGCAGAGGGATAGCAGCTTGGGCATGGGCAGCAATCAAAGGTGAGACGGAGTTTGGGAAGCGTGATGAGGCCAACGCATCAACAAGGCGCAGACTGATCCGAACTCTCGGTAGAGTGATGTCATCGGTGTCTAAGGCGTCCTGCTTATCGTCTAAGAAGGGGATGTGGCTACGATTCGCGCGCCGGACGCCGTTTTGTAGAAACACTTCCGCCCGAAGTACGTGTCCATCCCGTAGCGTTTTGTGCTGGTCGAGAAATTATTCGGTCTTTGATGTATTTATCGGTCGGCAACAAGAAGTACGAGGCCTGAAAAGTTCGACACTGCCATCCTCCGCCTTGTCGATGTCGTCAAAGTGCATGACGAACGTACCGGTCTTTTCGACCCCCAAGATTAATAGATCGTGGCTCGATCGCGGCTTCTGACGATGCGTTCAGGCGTTTCAACTCACGGCCGATGGCCGCGCTAAGCCACCCGGGTGCCCGAAGACAGCCAAAGGGCCATCCATGACAAACGCCATTCTGTCCATCCGGCCAATAGTTGTTTCTTCTCGAAAAGCCGGAGGACATGCAGCAAAAGCACGTGTTCCCAAATTTGGCGGACCTCGCCAAACGACTCGCCGTTGGTACCAATATCACGGAAGTCCTCGTGAATTCGAAGTGCGTCTGTCGAAAAGATCGGGTGTTTCTTGGGGCAAGGGCAACTGCTAACACCCGCGGGAATTTCAACCCGCTCGCTGCAGCCTTCCCGAAAGTAGGGACACTCCTGCCGCCCTTGTGGTTTAAATGCCAATAGCGCTTCGTAGGTGTCGAAAAATCGCGTGCCATCCTCTTGGTCCACGACAACGTCCTGGAGGACTTCGTAGAGGCTTTCCCTGAACGAATCATGCGCAGAGGTGTGATTTCGGGTGACGACATTGCTCCCGGGTAGCGCAGCATCGACGGTTGATGCTTCTTCTGTTTTCCGAAATTCGAGCGGATCGACTGGGCGCTGCTCATCTAGGCGGGACATCTCCGCAAGATTGAGGAGGACACTAGCGACCGTACAATACCCAACCTTTGCACCAGGATATCCGTTACGAACGTCGACCTCCGCGTTACTTCCATCGATTGCCACGACGTAACTCGGAAGCCCATGGTTAGTGGCGGAGCCGCCGTTGCAGGTACAGCGGTTTTCCCGTCCTCCTTAGGCTGAAAGACGCGCGACTTGCGAAGAAGGCTTTGAACGCGCTCCGTCTCGACGATCCGCTGAAGAGGCCGGTAGCCCGCGAATTCGCCCTCATAAGGCATTACTGGCCCTTCTCCTTACGCTCATGCTGAATAGCTCAACCTGGACTGGAACAACGTAAGGGTTGGACAGTGTTTTTGCGCGGATAAAGCCTCGATCCTGAGCTCGTAAAACGCTACGTTCAAAGTCTCCAAAGTCGTAGAATTTATTGAGCTCCTTCGTTTCATCTGTGTTGTTTAGATGCCCGATGAACCAATTGGCGGTATTTCTTAGAATGTTCTTCTGGATCGAGCTGACCTCCTGAGTGGCGTAGACGAGTCCGATCCAGTACTTCGCCACCTTCCTTTGCAGTCCGCACCCAAATGTCCTTAAGGTCCATGTCGGCGGCGGCTGGCAGGAGGTTGTGGGCCTCTTCGACATAAACGAGAATGTTGGGTGGCAGTTGGGCGTTCCTGAAGCGGGCCCGATTTTTCTCAAAAATCGTCGCATTACGCGATCGGCGGAAGATTTATTGAGGTCCGGATCGCCGCTCGACTGGTCGACAATCACCAGCCTCCCCGCCGACTAAGTGTTCGTAAATCTCGTCGGCGTAGTCAGCGTTGGTTGTCTTGCGTGTGCTGCTCCTTCACGCGGCCAATCAAACGTGAGCCGTTCGCATAGTAAACATTTCAAGAATTTTCTTCAGATCGTCGTCCGCCCATGACCCAGAGTGTGCGTCTGGACATATTACATCGAAGGCCGCAAATCCAGAATCCTTGTCGTTGATGAAATCGCGAACAGTTCCGCACGCGAGAGAAGATTTCTCCCCATTTGGAGCTCGGCTTTGTCAAGGATTGTTGCGCAGTTATAGGAAGCGCGCAGCATTGTTCCCCTGACCTGTTTCGCATCGCATCCAAGATCTCCTTGCCAAACAGGCCTTTTGTTTAGGGGTACCAGGTTGGCCGGAGGTTGGAGGCCTGCCTTAAAAAGAAGAGCGCGATAGCAGAGCACACGGCGAGCGTGGCGTGTAATTGCGGATCGTCGCCTGGATCTGGTGCTTCCAAAACCACATCGCGAAAGTTCGATGACATATTTGCCAGAATTCTCCTGACAATGCAGCGATCGATGATCTGTTTGCCTATCTGTAGATTATCGTCGACGATGAAAGTTCAAAAGCATCAAGTCGACGATCAGGGTCGTTGGGATGGGCTAGGTGATGCCGTAAGTGACGATATCTTGCTTGAAATTTTGTCCTTGGCCGACCGGAGCACAGTCCCATACGTTCTTTATGGCATTTGGATTTCGGTGTGCAGTCCTGGTCCTGTGTGTTCTCGTTCGCGTATTCTCCGTTTGGGTCAAAAACGATCTGGCCCACACGTTGCGGACTTGAGTGCCAACGCAGTTCGAATATCGATTTCAGAATGATTTTCGTGGTGTTGGATTTGCCTGATCGCGTCATTCCGAAAAGGGCCGTCTTTTGTCCCAGGAAGATCAGTAGGTAGTGATGGCGACGTCGACGCCGGAGATACGCTGGAAGGGGCGGTTGGTAGATGCATATCGAACTTCGCCGACGTTCACCATTACATTGCTCGCGGCGCTGACCGAGTCGAGGGTCTCGATAGTTAACAATTGCTCCCAGGAGATCTGCCCGAGGCTTGAACACCTTTAACCACGGTTTGGGTAGTAGTTGCTGAAGTCAGACCCAAAGAAGAGGGCGTAGTTTGTTGTCTTGTTTCGTTTTTAGCTTCGGCAACGTAGAATGTTCCTAACACTCTGCACCGCACACCCGCATAACCCAGCAAATTGTTCGTGGTCGGGTCCATCACATCGCGGTGATCCCACGTCTTGTCTAGTTCGCCGCTGACCCGTTGTGCATTTTCGACACGCACCCGCAGCGCTTCCTGTGCGTTTGGAAGATCCGCATGATCGATCACCCGAAGGAAGATTACCGAAGCATCCTCTTCGCGGACATCAACCGCCTGGCCGGCACCAATACGCGTCGCCACCAGAAACGACAGGGCTGGAATGCCTCCAACCTTCCGGCGGTAAAAGTCATGAATCTGAACCAGCGCCTCTTCATAACCCAGCGAAAAAACTTCGCCTACGTAAGCCTCTGGATCGACAATCTGCGTGAGTAACGTTGAGGCCTCCCGAAGTTCCTCAGCGAGCTCCTGCTGTCCGAGTTGACGAGCGACTGTGGAAATAGTTGAGTTCATCGTTGGTCTCACTCCTCTACCGCACCTTGATGTTGTGCTCAAGCCTTCGCCGAAGTATCCGGCCCGGCAACGTAACTATAACCTCCACATTCTTACGTCCAATGTGAAGCTTCGCCTTGAGATTGATCATATGCTTTACCTTCTTCTTGCGCGCCTTAACAGTGGTCATTAGAAACCTCCGCTTTCTGGTGATGTAGAAAAAAAGGGAGCCACGGCATCCCGTGACCCCCTCACAGTCGGACAAGTTGTACTAAGTCACGCTAACTCTGCCTAGACCACTTTCGTGCCATCCATCGCGCCGCGCGTGCGCCTGGCAGCCGGGGTAGCTGTCCCTTTAGAGCACCAACTCGTCGGCCGCCGCGCTGGCCAGGATACTCAGATCTTTGAACACGCGAGCGTTAAACGCGTCTCGTGCTCCCGCTTTTTGCAGAATGCCGCGAAACTCAGTCCTGAGCACCCGGTAGATTTGCATCATCTGCACCACATTCGGTTGGCGATGGCTCCGGACAAAGACGCTGCAGAGTTCGCGGAACACGCCGCGAATGGTGCCGTCGTGCACATAGACATCGGTGCCGTCGAGGTCACTGAGAGACTTATGCAGCCGGTGCCGTTGCGACTCGCAAACTACCCAGTTGTGATCGGGGACGGCCGCTCTTTCCAGTGCTACCGCTAATCCCAGCTCAAAGGGCATGTTGAATCGAGGGGTTCGCGGAGCGTGGATGTCTAACTGCACTCGTGAAAGGTCATGCACCGAGTACTCGGACGCGGAGATGAGCTCCACAATGCGATCCAGACGTCTACGGCTGAATGGAATTTCTAAAGTCGCTCGGGGAGTGAAGCCGAAAGCGCTGATCGCTGCGATGTAGGCGAGAAACAGGTTCTCGAAGCGACTGTCATACGGAATGTTGAGAAAGACAGATTCCGCTCTAGGCGCGCGCCTTACTGCGGACCGAGCGCGTTTTGCGGCCATTGATCTGGGCATCTCTCCTGCTGCTCTTTCTGGTGGAAGTAGCCGGAGTTCGCAGGCCATTTTTGGACTTTACCAACGGGCCGGTATCGGATCCGCGGTCAGCGAGTCGAGCCGTCAAATGCCTGGCTGTGGCGATCAATTCCCTGGTACGGGACGCCGATACTCCCAAGGCTTTCGCCGTGTCACGAGCGCTGGCAAATCTGCCGCGAACTTTGATCGGAGATGACATCGACTCTGATTATACTCGCCCCGCGTCCTCGCCGAGGCGACAAGCAGGACGGGCGCAGGCGCCCGTCCCCACTCGACCTTAACTGCAGCCGCTGGTCGAGCCGCAGCTCATGCAGCGATAGCAGCTTCCGTTTCTGGTCATGATGCTGCCGCAGAAGCTGCACGTCGGGGCATCGCCTAGATCAATGATCCCTGAGAGCGCGTCGGCGGCATGGACACTCCCTTTGGTTTGTGGCGTACGTCCCAAAGTTTCCGCCGAGCCATTCAGGTCCCCGATCTCTGACGGCTGAGAGCTGATAGCTGACAGCTTCGGCCTGAGGTTATCGAATAACATCTGTTGCTGGCCGGTCAGGAAGCGTAACTGGAGCCAGCGGAAGATGTAATCCATGATCGACTTGGCGAAGCCGATCTCGGTGTTGTTGGTCCAGCCGCTCGGCTCGAAGCGGGTGTGCGCGAATTTCTCGCAGAGTAACTTCAGCGGGACGCCGTGCTGCAACGCGATCGAGACCGCGCAGGCAAAGCTGTCCATCAGGCCGCTAACCGTCGAACCTTCTTTGGCCATGGTGATGAACAGTTCGCCGGGCGTGCCGTCAGGATAGAGGCCGACGGTGATGTAACCCTCGTGTCCCCCGACGTTGAACTTGTGCGTGATCGAGGCGCGCTCTTCTTTCAGTTTGTGGCGCACCGCTCGCGGAGGCCCATCGAGATTCTCTTCCTCCTGCGCGACGGACGCAGCCAGCGCGTCCCCTTTCTTCGAAAGCGCAGTCGAAGTGCCCGCCGCCGACAAGGGCTGCGACTTCTTGCATCCATCGCGATAAATAGCGACAGCCTTGAGTCCCAGCTTCCAGGCCTGGAGATAGGCTTCCATGATGTCTTCGACGGTCGCATTCTCCGGCAGGTTGACGGTCTTCGAAATCGCTCCCGAAATAAACGGCTGAGTCGCCGCCATCATCTTCAAATGCCCCATGAAGTTGATGGAGCGAGTCCCCTTAGCCGGCTTGAACGAACAATCAAACACCGCCAGATGCTCGTCCTTCACATGAGGCGCGCCTTCGATGGTTCCGGTAGCGTCAATGTAAGAAACAATCCCATCCGCCTCAGTATGCGAGTAACCCAACTTGAAAAGTGAGGTGGGCACGGTGTTGTTGACAATCTTAATCATCCCCCCACCGACAAGCTTCTTGTACTTAATCAAAGCCAAGTCGGGCTCAATGCCAGTAGTGTCGCAGTCCATCATGAAGCCTATGGTGCCTGTCGGCGCTAAGACTGTTACTTGGCTGTTGCGGTAGCCGTGCTTCTCTCCGTGAGAGAGGGCTTCGTCCCAAGTTTGTTTGCTGGCTTCGTAGAGGGCACTCGGCACATTGTTCTTGTTGATGTTATTGACCGAGGCGCGGTGCATTCGGATGACGTCTAAGAATGGCTCGCGGTTGATGTACCAGCCGGGGCAAGCCGCGCCGGGAGTTACTTTTTCTCCGAGGTTGTTTTCGGCGAGGCCTTTTCTCGTTGGTTCGGTTGCTGGAGCTATCGGCTCGCAGAGTTCAGCGATTTTCGAGCTCTGTAAGTAAGCTTGTCCGCACATGATGGCGGTGACGCAGGCGGCGTAGTCGCGTCCGGCGTCGGAGTCGTAGGGAAGTCCCGTCGCCATCAATAACGCGCCGAGGTTTGCATAACCCAGACCCAGCGGACGGTAGTCGTGGGAGTTCTTGCCGATCATCTCGGTGGGATATCCGGCGTTGTCGACCAGAATTTCCTGCGCGGTGATCAACACATCGACTGCATGACGATAGGCTTCGACATCAAAGGTTCCATTGGGCGCGAACTTGAGTAAGTTGAGGCTGGCCAGATTGCAAGCCGAGTCATCGAGGAACATGTACTCCGAGCACGGATTCGAAGCATTGATGCGCGCGGTGTTCTTCGAAGTGTGCCAGCGATTGGTGGTGGTATCGAACTGCATGCCGGGATCGCCGCACTGCCAGGTGGCGTCAGAGATCTTCTTGAGAAGATCTTTGGCTTTGTAAGTGGTGATGGGGCGTCCGTCTTTTACCGCACGAGTAGAGAAGTCGGTGTCGCGGACGACTGCGTACATGAAGTCGTCGGTGACGCGAACGGAGTTATTGGCGTTCTGGAAGAAGATGGAGCTGTAGGCGTCGGAGTCAGGGTGCGAGCCGTCGTATCCCTGGGCAACGAGCGCGTGGGCCTTGGCTTCTTCTTTGGCCTTGCACTCGACGAAGTCGAGGATATCGGGATGGTCGACATTAAGGATGACCATCTTCGCGGCGCGGCGAGTCTTGCCACCGGACTTGATGACTCCGGCGAAAGCGTCGAAACCTTTCATGAAGCTGAGCGGACCGCTGGCGGTGCCTCCGCCACTAAGGGTCTCGGTCGAGGAACGCAAGGGAGAGAGATTGGTTCCGGTCCCGGATCCCCACTTGAAGAGCATCCCTTCGGTCTTGGCTAGAGTCAGAATACTGTCGAGCGAATCGTGCACCGAGTTGATGAAGCAGGCGGAACACTGCGGCGTCTTGTATCCAGTCACGGAAAATTCCACGCGCTGGGTGGCCGGGTTCCAGTGCCAGTTCTGGGCGTCGGAATTGGGCTCGATGCGGTCGCATCCAACGTTGAACCAGACGGGCGAGTTGAAGGCCGCGTACTGGCGAACGAGGATGTGGACGAGTTCGTCGTGGAACGTGGCTCCGTCTTCATTGCCGCGGAAATAGCCCTGGCTCATGCCCCAGTCGCGAATGGTTTCAGCGACGCGGGTGACGAGCTGTCGGACTCCGGTCTCGCGATCGGTGGTGCCGGCGAGTCCATGCAGATATTTCGAGGCCACAATGTTGGTAGCGGTCATCGACCAGTCTTTGGGGACTTCGACGTCTTTCTGCTCGAAGATCACGTTGCCCTGGGCATCGGTGATCTGAGCGAGACGCTTTTCCCATTCGACTTGGTCGTAGGGGTTCTCGCCGGCTTTGGTAAAGAAGCGGCGGAAGGTGAGGCCGGGGGCTCGTTTCTTGGTCTCAACCGGGGTGGTGGCCTCTGTCGTTTGATTGGCGATTTTTGCTGTAACTTCGGGCATCGCTCTCTCCTAATTAGATTCTTGCCAGTGAAAATCGATCTTTGTCTGTGACGCGCAACCCTTAAAAGCCTTTTACCGCAAAGGTCGCAAAGAAAAGCCGCAAAGTTCGCGGAGAACTTTGCGCGACCCGATTCGGGCGAGCTTGCTACCCGAATCTTTTAGAAGCCCGCGGGGAGTGGAGCGGGGGGCTCTATTTGGGCCTTGGGCTCCGTATCTTGCAATTCCAGATGTTGGGAAACTCCGCCGGAAAAGGGGGCGGACTGAAGATTCAGATGATTCGAGATGCCGGAGGCTGCGTCGCCCGAAGAGCCTGCCCATTGCTGCAGAGCGGCGTAGGCGGCGTGGCGCTGGTTGGCATCTTCGATGACAGCATAGCGGGCAAAGCAACGTCCGCTGGCGAAGCGATCACGGACCTGACTGCCGGGGAGGAAAAGGTGTCCCAGAGCCATCCCGAGATCGTCGGCCTCGGAGATCTGGAACAGAGCCAGCATGCGCTTGCCGCCAGTGGCGGAAAGCTCCCCGGGAGCGATGACCTCTTCCCCCAAAGCGAAGACGCCGGGTTGACTGGGCGCAAGCAGGACACTGAAGTTGGACTCGCAACGGAACCACTTGGACCAGGCGATACGCCGATGGTCGAAGGTTGGTTCAAAGTTGTGTCTCGCCAGGGATTCCGTAACCAGATGCGCCAGACCTTCCATGGGGGCTCCTTAAAACCGGGCGTCGGGCTTCGGGCGTCCGGAACTAATTCCTGATAATGAGGAAAGGAATACGACCCCTTCCTTCCGGGTTATTTCCACAGACGGAATTGTCAAACTGAGTCGTTCCCCGAGGGGAGTACAGGGACGGGGAACGGCCACCGCTAAAGCCACAGCCCGGACCTCGGACTTCAGACCTCGGCCCGTTTGAGACGGTCGGGATCACCTCGACCTCGATCGCCTTTTTGACCCTTCACTTCCAATCGCCCGCGTTTCCGGAGGCGATTTACATCTCCATGGGATGGCAACAGTACGACAGCCCGTGGGGTGTGTCAAGAGGAAACCACTACCTATTGTATACCCAGCGAATAACTGACGTTATGCGCCCGGAGGTGTGGATTTTCCACAGGGAGCGGTCGCGAGTTGCCGGTCGCCGGTCGCCGGATGTCATCAAACCGTTCCTTCTCATTAAATTCGGCCATCCCTCCGGGACTTGGCCATGGTGTGTGCCTGACCCAGTGCTGAAGAGCTGGGCTATTCTCGCGTGCCCCTCCGGGGCTGATTGGTTGTGGACGAGGCGTACGTCGCTGCGCGACTTTGCTCACTAGGCGCTTGTCGGCGATGGCGTCCCCGCCACACGCCTACGCCGGTAATGCGGTCCGGTGTGAATAGTGGGCGGTGTGGTTGGGCTGGCGGAACTTGCGAGCGGTGAGGGAACACTCGCTGCGTTCGGCTGGGCCCATGGCCACGTAGACGTCCTCGAACAATTCACGCGGTGCGATGCGGCGCAGGCCGTCGGAGGACTCGACCAGGTAGTCTCCTTTCTGACCGCGATGCTCGCGTCCGAGGGCATCGACGAAGAAAAGCGGTTCGGTGAGTTGTTTAGCTCGGATTAAGAAGCGCGTGCGATATACCTGCCAGTCGTTTGCTGACATTTTCATGACACTCATCATCCTTGGGGAAGGGAAAACAAATTGTCGATTTACGATTTACGATTGCCGATTTTTCATTCAACGCCCATGCCAGCGAAGTTGGAATCGCTTCGTGGCTGCGGGTTTTTTGTGCTGTGGTGTGGTGAATCTACGCAAGGGAAGGCGCGGGGTCAATTCCATATCTTTGGTGCAGTCGCGGGAAAATGTGTGCAGAGATTTTTCGGCGTGCCCGCCGATGAAGAAGACGATGAGCCGAACGTGGGCAAAGCCGCGCCGGGCCTTGCGTTTGTTGTCGCGCAAGAGGCGGTTAAAAAAGTTTGGTAAACTCGCGGTCCGTTATTTCCACAGTTCGAGCACAGATTTTGCAGAAGTTCAGTGCCCAGTACCGAGTACCGAGTACCGAGTACCGAGAGGGAGTCCTTCATGAGGAAAGTTTTGTTCGTGTTCGCCGCCGTTTTCTGTTTCTGTCATTTGTTTGCTCTTGGGCAGGTATCGAGTTCCGCTGCGCGGTCCGCGCCTTCGGCGCAGCGCACGGTTTATCTCGATTGTGGGGCGCTCTGGGATGGGAAGGCGGACAAACTTGTTTCGAAGGTCACGATTTCCGTGTCGATGCCTGAGGGAAAGATCGTCGAAGTGCAGGCGCAGCGGGATGGAATGGCGACTGGCGGCGCGGACCACATCGATCTCTCGAAGCAGACTTGCCTGCCGGGACTGATTGACACTCACACACATGTATTGCTGCAGGGCGACATCACGGCGGAGGACTACGACGTTCAGTTGCTGAAGCAGTCTCCGGAATACCGCACGATTGTAGCGACGGTCAATGCGCGGCGGGCGCTGGAGTATGGGTTTACAACGATTCGCGACCTGGAGACGGAGGGAGCGGGCTACGCCGATGCGGACATCAAGAAGGCGATCAACAACGGCATTATTCCCGGACCGCGCATGCAGGTGGCGACGCGGGCGATGGATGTGACGGGATCGTATCCATTACAAGGATATGCGCCCGATGTTCCGGTGCCGCACGGAGTTCAACTGGTAGACGGCGCTGACGCGGCGCGTAAGGCGGTGCGCGAGCAGATCAGTTATGGAGCGGATTGGATCAAAGTCTACAGCGATCGCAGTTACCGGGTGAGAGAAGACGGAGTGCTGGATGACATCCCGACGTTCACGCTCGAGGAATTGCACGCGATCGTGGATGAGGCGCACCGGGAGAAACACAAAGTGGCTTCGCATGCGATGGCGCTGAACGGCGTGCAGAACTCGGTGGAAGCGGGCGTGGATACGATCGAGCATGGGAATTACATCGCGGATGAAGATTTGAAAACCATGGCAGCGCATGGGATCTGGTATGTGCCGACCATTTTTGTGGGCGACTATGTGGCGAAGGGAAGAGCGGCGGCAGGAGCTCCGGTGTGGCTGAAGATGGTGGCGATTCATGAAGACACCTTTCGTCGGGCGATGAAGGCTGGAGTGAAGATTGCGTTTGGCACAGACGCTGGCGGCTTTGATTGGGCGATCGATCCGGCGAAAGAGTTTGGCTACATGGTGAAGTGGGGCATGACTCCCGCGCAGGCGATGCGGGCGGCGACCTCGTCGGCCGCGGAGTTGCTGGGGATGCAGGATCAGGTGGGAACGATTGAGCCAGGGAAGTTTGCCGATGTTGTGGCGGTGGTGGGGGATCCGCTGACCGATGTCACGGTATTGGAGAAGGTGGATTTTGTGATGAAGGGTGGGGTGGTGTGGCGGAAGAATTGACGATTGTCGATTTTCGATTGTCGATTGACGAGCCCTGCTCGTCAGTGGGATTGGTTTGGGCGTGATCGAGAAACCAGCCGATTAGGCGATTTTCGAATTCCCTGGGAGCGGAGCTAATGGCGCCGCAGTGGTCCGTCTTCGGAACTTCCCAAATGACGACACTGGAATTGACGGATCGGATGCGGCGCGAGTGGCGTACCGGAATGTTGCTGTCGTCTTTTCCGTGAATGAGAAACACAGGAACGTGCGTTTGTGCGACCGCGTTCTCGGGAGAGACATTTTCCATGTGGAGGTGATACTTCCAGAGCACATAGAGGAAAGCGCTATCGACCACCGGTCGTAGGAAGCTGCGTCCGACCCAAGCGCCGGAATGAAAGGGTTGCCCCATGCGGTCGTAGGCAATTTCGCGAAACGTCGAGAACGGAGATTCCACCGCAACCGCGCAGAAATTCGGCTCTGTCTGCAACGCTTGCAGAAGCTGAGCGGCACCCATGGACTCTGCGAAGCCGAAGATACAGCCTGGATGGCGATGATGGTTGAGCCAATCGAACCAATCGCGGACGTCGTCGCGCTCGATCAGTCCGTAAGTGGCAATCTGGCCTCCACTGTCGCCGTGAGCGCGGGCGTCGGGCATTAGCACAGTGAAACCACGGTTCAGAAGTAAGTTGGCATATCCAATCATGCCGAGCCGATTGTCGCCCATACCATGAAGCAGGATGACAGCATCTCCGTTGGGAAGCGCTGGCGTGACTTCCCAGGCTCGCAGGATCGTGCTGTCGGATTCTGAAGTCGCGACGTCTTCGAGTTGAGCATTAACGCGATAAACAGTCTTGCGGAATTCGGCTTGAGATTCGGGTGTGAGCTGACGATGTGCGGGATGTAGCGTGCCCTCTGCTACGAAAATGCCCACACAAGCACACACTGCGAGATAAATTAGGGCGATAGTTGCACTGATGACGAGACGGCGCTTCATACACAAGGTACGTATTGGAGTGCAGCCCAGTTCCTGGAACGACAAAAGCCTTGAACCGCAAAGGGCGCGAAGGTCGCCAAGAGAACGCTTTGTAAACCGAGAAATACAGGGAATGGATATGAAAGCACGCGTGGCATGGTTCTGGGTTGGTATTGGCTTGTGGTGTTGGCCGAGTTTTGCTTCGGCACAAGAAGCGTCGACGCCTTCCCATACGCAAATTGTCATGTTGGGGGTGGGGAATCCGAATGCGGATCCGGAGAGGTCGGGGCCGGCGGTGGCGATTGTAGTCAACGGGGAAGCTTATCTCGTCGACTGCGGGCCGGGTATCGTGCGGCGGGCCGCGGCGGCGGAGAAGAAAGGCGTTGCGGCGCTCGAAGCTACGAAGTTGAAGATGGTGTTCATCACGCATCTTCATTCCGATCACACTTTAGGGTATCCCGACTTGATTTTCACTCCGTGGGTGCTGGGACGCGCCGAGCCTTTGCAGGCGTACGGTCCGCGCGGACTGAAAGACATGACCGGGAACATTGAGAAGGCGTGGAAGAAAGACATCGATGTGCGCACGCGCGGGCTCGAGCAGGCGAATCGCACGGGATACAAAGTGGTGGTGCATGAGTTTACGCCGGGCGTGGTGTATCGCGACGACAATGTGACGGTCACGGCGTTTCTGGTGAAGCATGGGGTTTGGGATCAGGCGTTCGGCTACAGGTTCGACACCAAAGACCGCAGCGTTGTGATTTCGGGGGATACGGCTCCGACGGATGCTGTCGTGAACGCGTGCCATGGGTGTGATGTGCTTCTGCACGAGGTCTACAACCCGCATGGGGAGGAGTTGAAGACGCCGCACTGGAAACAGTACTTCCATGACTCGCACACTTCTCCCGAGGAGTTGGGGGAGATTGCGCGGCGGGCGCATCCGAAATTGCTGGTGTTGTATCACATGGTGTTTGAGAAGTTGCCGGAGGAGGATTTGGTGGAGCAGGTGAGGAAGGCGTATGCGGGGGAGATGGTCGTGGGCAAAGACCTGGAGATTTATTGATTGTTGATTCTTGATTGTTGATTGAAAGGCAAATGCAGATTCCTCGTCGCTTCGCTCCTCGGAATGACAAAGTGGGGGGAGATCGCTCAGCGGGCAGAATGACACTCCTAGGCTAAAGGCTAAGAGCTAGAAGCTAAGAGCTGATGAGAGGCTGGAGCGGGGACGGACTAGATCGCTAGTTCGTCCCCGCCTGCGTTGGGGGGGTAAAAGGCAGAGGTCAGAAGGTCAGAGGGCAGTACGGCGCCCTGAGATGATGTTGATGAGAAGCACGACGATGGCGAGAACCAGAAGAATATGTATGAATCCGCCAAGTGTGTAAGAGCTGACGAGTCCGAGCAGCCACAGCACAAGAAGGATTACGAAAATCGTCCAAAGCATAGTCACCTCCGGGTGAGCAGAACGTTGGCCCGAGATTTTTTCTATTCCCTGCGGGAGCGGTGGAGCGGCTCACTTCAGGACAAGTGAAACTTTAGGACGGGGGCGAGTTTTTGTATGTACCGGGAAGGCTGTAGGGCAGGAAGAATATTGCGGGAGGAAGAAGAGGCGGCGCACCGGAGTGCGCCGCCGGAGACCGAGTGAAGTTTACGGTACGACTTGCTGACGGACGGTGCCCAACGTGACCGCGCCGTTGTCAGTTTCGATGACGAAGCCTTGCGTGCTGTCGATGAAGTACAAGGCGTTCATGATCGGCGAGCCAGAGCTCACGGTGATGGTGCCGGCGGCGCGTCCACCGGTGATCGAGGTGAAGGTGCCATTGAAGGTTTGAGCCGAGGTCGGTATGAAACCCTCATTGATGTTCGCGGTTCCCGAGAACGTGCCGGAGCTGCTGGTGGCGGTAATCTGCGCGACGCCGTCATTCGGAGTGAAGCTGGAGGTTTGGATGACATTGAAGCCAACGCCGTAGGTTCCGTTAAACGACGGAGTGCCTGAACCTTGGGGATAGGCGGCGCCCGCCGCGTACGCGAACGTATCGGATTGAATCACTGGAACCGGATTGCCCGTGCCCGTGAGATAGAGGATGAGCATCGGCCCGGTACCGTTGACGCCGAAGTTGGTCGTCGCAATCACTCGCCCTGTGCCGGTGTTGTCGACGGCGTAGGTACCGGAGAGCGTGTCGCTGATGACGGTTCCGGAGAGGTTCTGGTCGATCAAGCCATTGATGAGGTTCCCCCCGCCGTCGGCGGTGATGGTTCCTGCATCCGCGCCCGCACCAATGCTGTTATAAGCCCGATAGTCCATAGACGAAGCTACCGGAGAAGGCGGAATTTGAGTTGAAGGTGCCGGTTGCGGAACCTTGAGCAATGGCGGTTCCGCCGGTGACGCCGAAGTTGTCGAACTCTACAAGTTGGATGTGGGTGGAGTCGACGATGTAGCCATCGAAGCTGACGGGGAAAGAAGTGAAACCGGCGGTGAGGGTAATGGCCACAAAACCGAAAGCGTCCGGCGGAGTTATCGAGCCGCTGAGGGACTGTGCGAGCGAGACGTTGCCGAAGTCGTTTGCGTCGGTGACGCTTCCCGCACCGGAAATGGTTCCGGCGGAGGGGATATTGTCGATATTGAAGACCCCACCGAAGTTCAGGGGAGCGACGGCGTTCAGGTCGGCTCCATCGACGGAAAAGGCGTAGCCGGCCGTGGGCATCGCGGTGGAGGTTTGGGCGTCGATGGTTCCGCTGGATGTGGCGGACCCGTCAAACTGCGAGATCTGGCCTTTCGAGGAGGAAAGCAGATACGACGGTGAAGGTCTCAGTACCGCTAGCGCCCGGACCGATGTTCTGGTTGCCTGTGTTCAAGGTGACAGTGGTTAATCCATTGGAGCTCACGGAATATGTGCCAGTGAAAGTGTCTTCGTAGGCGCTCGTGAAGTTGCCGTAGGTTTGTTCGCCGCCGGAGATGTTGCCGTTGCCGTCAGCGACCATAACACCTGCTACGGAGTAGAGGCCAAAGCCTCCAGGGGCGAGAGTATCTTCTCCCTGGGCCAGGAATGTGTAGTTACCCTTCAAGCTCGCTTTGGTGAATCCGGTGGTCGCTGGGTTGGAACTGGAGCTGCCACCTCCGCAAGCGACAAGCGTGGAAATGGACGCAATCAAAGTCGCCAGAAGCATCAGACGAGTGGTTTTCATTGTGCACCTCCGGCGACGAACTTCCTCACGAGGTCACGATTGTTTGAGTCGGACTTCGGCCAAATCAACGCGCCATGTTCATTGCGGACGGCGATGGTCTGGCCTCCGACTACTAGCTGGCGGGCCAGGAGAAGATTCTTGCCGGAGAGGGTGACGTAGCCACCTACGACGATGACCTGCGCGTTCGCGTGCAGCAGGTTTTCGGTGACGCTCTTGGGCAGGTAGGAGCCGACATGGACATCCTGCGTGCCGGTGGTGGTGGCGACCGTCAGGTGCATGCCGAGCGGCGATCCGGCGGGCGGATGCGTGACGACCTCTTTAATCGTGCCCTGCAGTGCGACTTCATGGGTGGCGTCGAAAGCGGCCAGCCCTTTGCGGTTCGCGGATTGCGCGCCGGCCGGAAGGGCGAGCGCGAACGACAGGGCGATGACCAGCGCTGTCGAGTTCCGCAGATTTGTGAGTCTGGACAACATCGTGAATCCTCCGTTTGCTTCAACAACAGAAATTTTGGGTGGAGCTTAGCTCCAAGACAGATGGGCCCTAGTGAGAGTTGCGAGGTCATCGTCGCATGGGGAGTGGGAGGATCAATCCCGAAACAGGAGGTTAGTGGGTACGATGGTAATCAATTGATTGGGGCAGGCGTCATGAAAGGTGACAGGTATACGTGCAAGAAGAATGCCCCGTTTCTCTGCGAAAGGCGCTGAGGAACGGGGCATTCAGAAAAACCTGTCGTTAGTCTTTGGTCGTTCGTCGTTGGCCAAGAACCGACCAACGACTACTGACCATCGACCATCGACTTACCTATGAGACATGGCCGGTTCGCCGTGGGTTTTCAGGCTGGCCAGGCGCTTGTTGATCTCGTCCCAGTTGACGACATTCCACCAGGCCGCGAGGTAATCGGGGCGGCGGTTGTTGTACTTCAAATAGTAGGCGTGTTCCCAGACGTCGTTGCCGAAGATAGGAAACAGGCCTTGCGTGATCGGGCTGTCCTGGTTGGGCGTGCTGATGATCTGTGTATCGTTGCTGCCGGGCTTCGATACCAGCCAGACCCATCCGCTGCCGAATTGCTTGACGCCCGCGTCGTTGAACTTGGTTTTGAAGTCGGCGAAGCTGCCGAATTTCTTGATCACGTCGGCGATGGCTCCAGTAGGCTCCCCGCCTCCGCCTGGTTTCATGATCTTCCAGAACATGGAGTGGTTGACGTGTCCGCCGGCGTTGTTGCGCACGGCGGCGCGAATGTCTTCGGGGATAGCGTTCAGGTCGCGATTTAGTTCTTCAACGCTCTTCGATCCGAGTTCGGGATGTTTCTCGATCGCAGCATTCAGATTCTTTACGTAGGCTCCGTGATGCATGTCGTGATGCAACTTCATGGTCGCGGTATCGATCACGGGCTCGAGGGCTGCATAGTCGTAGGGCAGTGGGGGTAGTTCAAAAGCCATGATTAGGTCCTCCAGGCTGTTCTGATGTCAGATTTTATCGTTGGGATTCATGCCGGGACATTATAACCAGTACCGAGTACCTAGTACCCAGTACCGAGAAAAGCTAAAAACCTTTTACCGCAAAGGTCGCTAAGAAAACCTCACTTTATGTCTTTCATTGCCAGCAGGGAGCCATAGTCCTGACCCGTTGGGGCTACTGCGCGGGCGACTACGCCGTTGAAGCTTTCGCGGAATTCGGGGTACTTGGCGACTAAGGCTTTCATTACTGCCATGTTGTCCTGAAACGCCTTGTTGGTGTCGGCGATGTCGGTAGCGCGATACTTGACCACTAGGTCGAGATCGTTACCCACCAGCGTAGGGAAGAGGTCGATCAGTTCATACGTCTTGCTCGCTGGATTGTTGAACTGCTCGCCTGGCTTCGAAGGGGGCTTGGCCGCGGTTGCCAGAGCGACGAGATTTACCGGGCGGTCCGCAGCTGGCAGATCGGATGGCTTGACCGCTTGCGACTCATCGTAGAGTTTATCGGTGGCCTGGGTGCTCATGAATGGGACAGGCACCATGAGGTCGCGTGCCTCCAGGAAATAAAACCAAGCGTTCCGAGTCTGGCCTCTGGCTTTGAAGTCGCGGGCGCGGACCGCATACCACTGGGCGTCGTGTCCGGCAACCTGGGTGGCCTTGGCGTAAACTCCGCCGACTTTCCAGTCAGTTCCTATCTTTTGCAGGACGAATGAGAGGGCGAGAGCGCCTTTTGGCGAAGAAGCGTCGATGGTATCGATGGCATAGGTTCCCGGCGGCAGATTGTTGAGGACGAAAACGGCGCTGTCGGCGGTTTGTCCGTTGGATCCGAAGACTCCGCAGAGAAATTCGGCGCGATCGAGCGGAGCAACACTATCCGCGTTGAGCAGAAAGGGCGGACGGGGAGCGGGCTGGGCGCCGGCGAGCTTGTCCTGATTGTCTTTTATGACGGCGACGATGCCGGAAAAATTCGCAGCCAGGCTGGGAATCGCATTTTGCTGGAGCGAGGTCGAGTCTCCGCGAGCCGCCATGAGGAAGTAGCGATTCGCAGCGGCAACGATGCCGTTGTGCGTGCCCTCGTCCATGTCGCTGGTGGTGAGGCACGATTGGGCCGTCAAGGGGGACGAAAGAGCAAGCAAAAGAAGCGGCGTCAACATCGACGGCATGCGCCGGAAAGCTTTCATGGGAGCGGTCCTTCCGTCTTACCGTGACTTTGCTACATCTTACGATGCCACTTAAGGGGGTGGGGCTGCAAGGGACCGGACCTCGGACCTCGGACCTCGGACTTCGGACTTCGGCTAAAGCCTTCGGTTGGGGCTTTCCGTGGCCGGCGGGACGCCGGCGCACTGGGGTGTGGTCTCGAGACTCGTCTTTCCGAAGTTCGAGAAGTCCGAGGTCTAAGGTCCGAGGTCTGACGTCCGAGGTCCGGTTCATTCCATTTCGAAGGCGATGTATTGCAGGCCGCCGTCGCGCTCGATTTGCATAGCGACGGGATCTCCTGGTTTGAGGGCGCGGATCAGGGTGCGCAGGGTGTCCATGGAATCGATCGGTTTCTGATTCACGAAATGGATGACGTCTCCCTGTTGCAGTCCTGTTTCCGGGCTGATGAGCTCGGCGGCGCGGGCGAGAACAATGACTCCCGAGGGGATACGGAAATCGACGCCGAGCGATGCACGAAGCTGATCGGTAACAGCGACGCCCAGAATGCCCAGGCGGGAAATGATATTGGTTTCGCGGTTCGTGATGTCGGCGAGCGTGTCCATCTGATCTTTCTTTTCGAGGACGGGAACTTCCAGCGTTTTCCTTTCTTTTCCGCGCAGCACAACCAGCTTAAGTACTTCGTCAGTCGGGTGAAGATACAGAGCAGCCGAGAAAGCAGGCAGAGTTTCGATACGGCGGTCGTCGGCGGAGAGGATGATGTCCTGCACTTTCAATCCGGCGGCTTCGGCCGGTCCGCCGGGGAGAACATCATCAATGACCACTCCCCAGCCTTGGGAGAGGCCCAGGCCTTCGGCGAGGTCCGGAGTGATTTCCTGCGCTCCAGCTTTGATCTCGACCCGGTGGACGTGTCCATATTTGCGCAGGCTGTCATAGACGAACTTCACGACGCGGGCGGGGATGGCGAAGCCGAGGCCTTCGCTGCCTCCACCCTCGGAAAGAATAAACGTATTGATGCCGACGACGTAGCCGTCCATATCGACGAGCGGGCCGCCGCTGTTGCCGGGATTGATGGGGGCGTCGGTCTGCACGTAAACCATCGGCTTGGCGGGGTCGGCCTGGCGGGCGACGGCGCTGACGACGCCCATGGTGGCGGAGTTCTGTAACCCCTCAGGGCTGCCGATGGCGAAAACCAGCTGCCCCTGATGAATGCGGCGCGCGTTGCCGAGGGTAAGCGTGGGCAGGTTGGTCTCGTTGATTTTGAGCAGCGCGAGATCGCTTTCCTTGTGTACGCCGATGAGTTTGGCTTCGACGATATGGCGCTTGCCGGCAGGGGTTACGTCCAAGGGAGAGTCGCCGGGCGGCAAGGGAAGGAGGACGCGAATGCGTTGCGCGCCTTCGACCACGTGGGCGTTGGTCATGATGTATCCGTCGGGATCGACGATGACGCCCGAGCCGATGCCGTGCTGACGAGCCACGAACGCGGTGTCGTTACGATTGCTGCCCTCGACCGGACCCAGTCCGGTGACGAGGACCTGTACGACGGCGGGAGCAACTTTCGCGACCAGTCCCTCGAAGGCGCCGTTGAGCTGCTGCAGGACTTGGGGAGCTTCGGAAGTGAGGGTGGTGGCGGGAACCTGCTCCTTGTTCGGAGCGGGTTTGGAGTCTTGGGCGAAAGCGGGGGAGGCGAGTAAGAGAAGCAATAGAATGCGAGCGAGCATGAAGAAGCTCCTGGATCGTCGAGACTTGGATGAGTATTGTGACAGAAAAGTTAGTACCGAGTACCGAGTACCGAGCTTCCGACCTTTGCGCCTTTTGCGTTTAAAAGCTTTCGACCGCAGAGGTCGCTGAGGAAGGCGCAGAGAACGCGGAGGAACCTGTCAGTTGCAAGTTTCGGAACTGAGAACTGGGAACTGAGCACTTTCGGGACGGTTACTCTCGTAACGTTCCGGTTCTGGCGAAGTTGTGGTGTAGTGTTACCGAAGTGACAAACGTAACGGCCCGGATCGAGGCCGGAGCGCGGTGGGTCTTTGAAATCAGCAGATAGGTTTTGGAGCTGGAGAGGGTCCTCTTCACACGTTCTTCCTTCATTATCATGTTGGTAACCTGGCTTTTGCGGCTTGTGTTATCCGTGATATAAGGGGGCGCTGAGAAAATAGCCCAAAATTGGTAGGGATTTAGCATGAAACTGGCTTTGGCGAAGAATCGAGGCCAGCACGAAGGAGGTCCTGTGTCTGAAGCACGGACTGGAAAAAGATTTCCCCTAGAATTGCCGATCAAGATACATGGGGCGGAAGTTACAGGCGAGGCCAGCGGAATCACTGGCAACCTGAGCGCCGCCGGAGTTTACATTCGGGCTGATGCAAGTCTGGACGTGGGCTCAACCGTGGAGTTCGAAATTGCTTTGCCGCCGGAGATGACCGGGGCGAAGGATAATGTCGTGATTCAGTGCCGGGGCCGGGTAGTGCGAACCGATGAACCGGCATCGGGCGGCAGCCCGACCGAGGCCCGGGGCGTGGCCTGTGTGATTGATTCCTATGATTTCGTTCGCCACTCGTAGAGCGAGGTGCTGAGGCAATGTTGAAACTGATTCTGGCCGACAACCAGGCAATCTTCCGGGCGGGCATCGCCAAAGTATTGGCGGTGGAAGACGAGATGCGCATTGTGGCCCAGGCCCAGACTCCTGAGCAGATGTTCATGGCGCTCGACAAATTCCGCGCCGCCGTTCTCGTCGTCGCGGGCGGATTCCACACCGACTTCAACTCCATCCTGCAAAACGCAACCAAAGCCAAGACGCGCGTCGTGGTGCTTGCCGATACCGGCGAGAGCGCGCAGCGCTATATGGGCGCGGGCGCCAATGGCGTGGTCTATCGCAACGTAACCAGCGCGGCCTTAGTCGACTGCGTGCGGCGCGTTGCGCGTGGCGAAAACTGGGTGCAGGATATCGCCGTGCCGAGCGAGCTGACCGAGAACGATATGGTCGGACTGCGGGTGCGCGATCGCCTGACTGCGAAGGAGCTGCGCATCGTGGCTCTGATTGTGCAGGGATACAAGAACAAAGAAATCGCTTCGCAACTGGGCACGACCGAGCAGGTGATCAAGAATTATCTGCGCAACGTGTATGACAAGATCGGCGTGTCGGACCGGTTGGAACTGGCGTTGTTCACCATTCACCATCGCATTTTGAATGAAGCCGCTGCAGCCACGGCGGCTGCGACTTCGCCGATGCCGGCGCAGGGTGCGGGCGTGGGTTCGTAGGATTTTCGCTTCTTCTTAGGGCCGCCCGAGTGGGCGGCCTTTTTGTTTTGCGCCGTCATCCACAGACAGAGGTCATCCCGAGCGGAGCAAGGGGATGAATTCACGTTTGAAGTGCAACAGAGTGTTCCAAGAATACCTCGTTGGGAGTTTTGAAGCCGAGGCATTTTCTGGGGGTATCGTTGTAGCGTTCGAGGCAGAGGGCGAGGCGCTGGGCGGGCAGGTCGTCGAGGTCGGTGTTTCTAGGCAACAGGCGGCGCAAACGGCCAATCGCGTTTTCGATGCCGCCCTTCTGCCAGGGCGAGTGGGTGTCGCAGAACCAGGTCTGGATGCCAAACCGTCGGCTCAGGAGATAGTGTTTGCTGAACTCCGCTCCGTTGTCGAAGGTCATGGATTGACATACGCGCGCGGGCAGCGCTTCCAGCAGGGTGCTGAGATTGTCGGCGACCGACTGCGCCGTTCTCGTGTTCTGCCGCATCAGCAGGGCGCGCCGCGATCGGCGTTCCTGCATCACCAGCAGGAACTGTCCCGGTTTGCGGAAGCTCATGAGGTCGGCCTCCCAATCGCCCGTGCGCGTTCTGGTCTCCACCACCGCCGGACGATCATGGATGGAAACCCTCTCCAATATCGACGCCGTCGACCAGCGGCCATTGGGCAGACGGTTTCCGCGACGGTATTTTTGCCGAGGCAGCCAGCGATGCAGAGTTTCGTTGAAGGACCAACTGCGCCAATAAATGTAACGGTAGATGGATTCGTAGCTGATGCGGTCGCTGCCCGGCAACTGGGCCATGCGCCCGGCAATCTGCTCCGGCGACCATCCGGCAGCGAGATGCTGCAACACTTTCTCCCGAAGTTCGGGCTGACGTTCCAGCTTGTGGGCCCGACCGCGGGCATGACGACGCAGCATCAGCCGCTGCGCGCGCTCGGGATCGTAGCCCCCCGGCCACTGCTTAGAGACCTTGCTGTTGCGCTTCAGTTCACGACTAATGGTCGCCGCGCTCCTCCCCAGAGTGGCGGCGATGCAGCGCAGAGATTTACCGTTTGCATGCAGACGGTAAATCTCAATCCGCTCCCTGAGCACCAACTGCTCATATCTTCTCTTTTCCATCGCAACACCTTTGTACGGTGTTGCACTTGATTCGTGAACTCATGGGGATCTGGCGCGGAGAGCGACGGTACTGTGCGCCAGATTCTTCGCCCTTTCGGCTCGGGATGATGTCGAACCGCAGGAATGGGCCGACGTGTCGTCGCTCCGCGACTAGGCGGGCGAGGGCGCCCGCCCCACACAATCTGGTCCTAGCGTTTGTAGCCGATTTTTCGCAGGAATTCTTTTCTGGCGATTACATCTTGTGGGCCTTCGATTCCCTTGGGACAGCTGCCATCGATGACGCCCATCACGCCGTAGCCTTGCTCGGTCTTCGCGACCACCACTTCCACAGGGTTCGCCGTCGCGCAGAAGATGCTGCAGACTTCGGGAATGTTCTGAATCGTATTCAGCAAATTGATGGGGTAGGCGTTGCGCAGGACGAGGACGAAGACGTGTCCAGCGGCGAGCTTTTGCGCGTTGTTGATGGCGGTCTGGCGCAAGTCATCGTCGTTGCCTTCGGAGCGGGTAAGGCAGGGGCCGGAAGCTTCGTTGAAGGCGAGTCCGAACTGCGCCTGCGGGACCGTGTTGACTACCGCTTCGTACATATCCTCGGCAGTCTTCAGGAAATGCGTTTGTCCGACGATGATGTTGGTGTCGGCGGGGAATTCCAGGCGCACGGTTGCGAAGGTAAGCATGAGGCCTCCAGAAGAAACGATAATAACGCCGGCTTATGCGGGCGTGTGTTTGGGATCGGCCTGCGGCGCTTTTTCCAGTTTCTTCTTTGGCGATGCCTTCGGCACGGTGGTCTTGGGCTTGCGCGCAGTTTTAAGGCCGTTCAAATGAATCACGGTAGCCGCGGCAGTGTAGCGGACTTTTCTTTTGGAGTCGGACATGGCGGCTTCGATTTTAGGGAGCAGGCCCGGCTCTCCGCGCTTGCAGATGGCTTCGAGCGCGGCGACGCGGACGATCCAATTCTTGTCGGTAGTGGCCGCGACCAGGGCTTCGCTGGTTTTCGGATCGGGGTCGGTGGCGAGCTCTTGCGCAGCGGCGGCGCGCACGGGAGTCGGATCGGTTTTATGCAGCATCCGGAACGCGTCCCATCCAGCGCCGGCGAAGGGGACGAAACCGATACCTTCGCTGAATCCGATCTTAGCCATCTCCTTCGGATCTTTCAAAGTGTCGAGTTGCTTGGCAACGAATCCTTTGTTGTCTTTCACTTGTCCGGTAAGAATCGCGTAGTAGATGTCATAAGCGCTGCTGTCTTTCAACTGATTCAGAGCGTGCGCGGCCGCGACGACGACACCAAGCTCCTTGTCGGAGAGCGCTGTCTGCAGATCGGGGATGGCGCTGGTCGCGTGCATATTGCCGAGCGCGGTACATCCAGCGATGCGAACGTGGAGATCGGGATCGTTAAGGGCATGTTTGGCGAGGTCGAGGGCTTGAGGGTCGTCGGGCAAGAGGCCGAGCACGCTGACCGCAGTCGCCCGATCGCCGGCGCCGCTGACGACCGCGGAATTGAGGATGTCCCAGGCTTTGTCTTTTCCCGTCAGATTCGCGGTGGTGAAGCTGGAAGTGGCGTAGAAAAGAACCGCCAGCAGGGAGCTGGCGGTTGCAAGGCGTCTGAGGGATGCGGACATAAGAAGATCACCGTGCCCGGGTCGTCTTGCCGGGCGCTTTCTTGGATGGGGTGGGAGCATCGTCCTTAAATACGCGGGCAAAAATTTTGTCGATGTTGCGCAGTTGGCGCTTGATATCGAAAGCGCGTTCGATCTGTTTGGGTGGTACGCGTCCGGTGATTTCCTTGTCGGCGAGGACCAGTTCTTTGAAGTTCAAGCCCTGCTTCCAGGCGTTCATGGCGTGGGTCTGCACCAGGCGGTAGGCATCTTCGCGCGACATGCCGTTTTCCACCAGGTCGAGCAGCAGTTGTCCGCTGAAGACGAGGCCGCGGGTCGAGTCGAGGTTCTGCTGCATGCGTTCGGGATAGACGAACATGGTGTCGATGATGTTGGTGGTCCTCTGCAGCATGTAGTCGACCAGGGTGGTTGAGTCAGGAATGATGACTCGCTCGACCGACGAATGTGAGATATCGCGCTCATGCCAGAGGGCGACGTTCTCGAATGCCGCCTGCGCGTTGGAACGGACGATGCGCGCGAGGCCGCTGATCTGCTCGAGCGTCACCGGATTGCGCTTGTGCGGCATGGCCGACGACCCTTTTTGCTTCTCGCTGAAGAACTCTTCGGCCTCGCGGACTTCGGTGCGCTGAAGGTGTCGCAGTTCGGTGGCGATCTTGTCGAGGGTGCTGGCGATAACCGCGAGCGTCGCCATGTACTGCGCGTGGCGGTCTCGCTGGATGACCTGCGACGAGACAGCGGCGGCTTTCAATCCCAGGCGCTCGCACATCTTCTCTTCTAGTTCAGGACTGAGGTGGGCGAAGGTGCCGACCGCGCCCGAGAATTTGCCTACGCGCATATCTTCCATAGCGGCGCGGAAGCGCTCGATGTTGCGTCCTGTTTCGGAGTACCAGTTGGCCAGCTTGAAGCCGAAGGTGATGGGCTCGGCGTGGATGCCGTGGGTGCGTCCGATCTGGGGCGTGTCTTTGAACTCCCAGGCGCGGCGTTTGAGGGCGTCAGACAACTCTTGCAAATCGGCGGCGATGATGGCCGAAGCCTCTTTGATCAGCAATGCTTGGGCGGTGTCGACGACGTCGTTCGACGTCAGGCCGTAGTGGAACCAGCGCGCGGGCGGGCCGACGATCTCGCTGACCGAAGTGGTGAAGGCGATGACGTCATGCTTCACTTCGGCCTCGATCGCGTGAATGCGGTCGAGCTTGAAATCAGCTTTCTCGCGGATGGCCTTTGCGGCGTCTTTCGGTACCATGCCGGCTTCGGCCAAAGTCTCGGTGGCTGCAAGTTCAACTTTCAGCCAGTTGCGGAAACGGTTCTCTTCACTCCAGATGCGGCCCATTTCAGGGCGGGTATAGCGTGGGATCAAGGCAGCGCCACCTCTCCAATTGTTTGGAAACCGGGAACGGAAGATTCTAAATGGATTCCGAGGCTGGTGACCAGCAAGGGGCGTGCCGGCACGCTCGGGCAGAGGTTTGGCAGTGACGATATATCGTGATACGATGTACGTAGGAAGTATGGTATCGATACGATATAATCCGGCGGATGGAAAAGGCTCTGACCGCATCCGATTACTACGCGCTGGCGGAGTTGCGTTATCAAATCCGCCGCTTCCTCCATTTCAGCGAAGAGGCCGCGCGAGCGGCGGGCCTCGAACCGAGACAACATCAGTTGCTGCTGGCGCTCAAGGGGTTGCCCAAAGGCGTGCGCCCGCGCGTCGCGGAACTGGCGGAGCGCCTGCAGATCCAGCATCACAGCACGGTCGAGCTGGCAAACCGGCTGGCGGTCGGCGGATATGTGCGGCGTCGCCGGGCGCCCGACGACCGGCGCGAAGTGCTGCTGACACTGACTCCGAAGGGTGAGAAGGTGTTGCGCGAGTTATCGCTGCATCACAAGTCAGAGCTGGGAACGCTGGGCCCGGCGCTGCTGACCGCTCTGCGGCGCGCGATGCAGGGCGCCGGAGAAGCGCCGGCGACAAAATTAAGGAGATCAGGTTAAGGAATATGGCGGAACCAGGCGCACCCGGAGACGGCACAGGCGGTGCGGCGCTTCCGGAGAAGGCGCAGTTCCGCATGGTATTGATCTCCTTCCTTGCCGCGGGCGTTGGCCTGCTGGCTGGCCTGGTCGCGTTCGTCCTTTATCGCCTCATCGGTCTATTCACTAACCTCTTCTTCTTCCATCGCTGGTCATTCGACTTTACCAGCGCCCGCCTCAATACACTGGGGCCATGGGTCATCCTGATTCCGGTGATTGGCGGGATCGTTGTCGGATTCATGGCGAAGTATGGCTCCGACAAGATCAAAGGGCACGGCATTCCCGAAGCGATGGAAGCAGTGCTGATCAATCGCAGCCGCATCCAGCCGCGAGTCGCGATCCTCAAGCCAATTTCCGCGGCCATCGCTATCGGCACCGGCGGTCCGTTTGGCGCCGAAGGTCCCATCATCCAAACCGGCGGCGCCTTGGGGTCCCTCATAGGACAAGTGGTCCATACCACGGCTTCTGAGCGCAAAGTCTTGCTGGCGTGCGGAGCGGCGGCGGGAATGTCGGCGACCTTCAACACGCCGATTGCCGGCGTGATCCTCGCCATCGAGCTGTTGTTGTTTGAGTTCAAGTCACGGTCGTTCATTCCGCTGGTCATCGCGAGCACGCTGGCGACCGCTATCCATATGCAACTGCTGGGCGCCGGGCCGATGTTCACCGTCAAGACGATGGACTTCGGCATCCCGCACGCGCTGCCCTTCTACCTGGTGCTAGGCGGCCTTTGCGGACTGGCCGCCGTGGCTTTCAGCAAGCTGCTCTATTGGGTGGAAGACCAGTTTGAAAAACTTCCGGTCGACGAACTATGGTGGCCGGCTATCGGCGCCCTGGGATTGGGCATCATCGGTTATTTCGTGCCGCGCGTCCTGGGAGTCGGGTATGACACGATCGGTGACATCCTGAATGCGAACCTGGCATTGAAGCTGCTGCTGGTGGTAATGATCGCGAAAGCTGCGGCGCTGGTGATTTCGCTGGGATCGGGAACCTCCGGCGGTTTGCTCGCCCCCATGTTCATGTCGAGTGCCGCTATGGGCGGAGCGTTTGCCATTGCAGTCGACAAGATATTCCCCGCGGCAAATCTCTCGGCGGGAGCGTTTGCACTGGTGGCCATGGGAGCGGTCTTCGGCGCGGCCTCGCGGGCGACCTTCACCTTTATCATCTTCGCGTTCGAAATCACCCGTGACTACAACTCGGTGCTTCCGCTTATGCTGGTGAGCGTGATTGCCGACGGTATCGCGATGCTGCTTATGCCGAAAGCATCGATCATGACCGAAAAGCTGGCGCGCCGCGGGTTGCGCATCCACCAGGACTACGAAGCTGACGTGCTGCAGCAGGTGTCGGTGGCAGAGACCATGGACCGCGACATTCCTGTGGTTCCGGCGAGCACGCGAGTAGGAGAAGTAGCCGACCGCATCGCGCGCCGCGATCCCGCCCTGCGTCACCAGGGAATGATTGTGACGGACGCCGAAGGCAAGCTGGCAGGCGTCGTCACTCGCGGCGACATCTTGCGAGCGCTCGACCGAGATCCGCAAGGGAACATGACGGTACTCGAAGCGGGCAGCCGCCATGTGATTGTCACGTATCCTGACGAAGTCCTGCACGAAGCGTCAGAAAAAATGCTGCGCCACGATATCGGGAGACTGCCGGTAGTGGACCCGAAGGATCCCGGTAAAGTCGTGGGCTATCTCGGCCGTAAGGGAATTATGGCGGCGCGCTTGCGGCGGCTGGAAGATGAGCACTTACGGGAGCCGGGATGGATCAAGCGATTTTCTTAGATTGTTGATTGTTGATTTTTGATTGTTGATTGAAAACCCAAAGTAATATGTGGCGGATTTGAAATCAACAATCAAAAAAATCAACAATCACAAATCAACAATCAAAAATCAACAATTTCGCCCTTCTCTAGTTCACTGTAAGCAACGCTGTCCCGCTGACCCCGCTTAGCGTTGCTGTGATGGTCGTCGTACCCGTTCCCGCCGAGGTGGCGACGCCTGCCGAGCTGATGATGGCGACCGCCGGACTCGACGAAGTCCATGTCACGAAACTTGTCAAAGTCTGCGTCGTCCCGTCATTGAAATGGCCTACCGCGACGAATCCCTGTGTCGCTCCCACATGAATCGTAGGACTGGCCGGAGTTACGGCAATCGACGTCAGCGTGGCGTTGCTGACTGCGAGGTTCGTGGTTCCCACAATGCCGTTTACGTAGGCAGTCAGGGTCGTGGTTCCGGCGCTCACGCCGTTGACCTGTCCTTTCATGGTATTGCTGACCGTGGCGACACCAGGCAGCGACGAAGTCCAGGAAGCCAGATTCGTCAGGCTCTGGGTAGTCCCGTCACCGAACGTGCCAATCGCGGTGCAGAATTCGGAAGTGCCCTGTGCAATTTGCGGGCTGGTGCAACTCACCGCGATCGAGACCAGTGGCGACGAGGTCACGGTGATCGCGGCAGACGGAGAACTGACCGCACCCAGGGTGGCCGTGATGTTCGACGTTCCGCTGGCGACGCCGGTCGCGAGACCGTTGGGAGTGATGGTGGCGGCGCTCGTCACCGACGATGCCCAGGTCGCGATTGTCGTTAGATTCTGCGTCGTCGAGTTGCTGAACGTTCCGGTCGCGGTGTATTGCACGGTGCTGCCGGGAGAAATCGTAATGCTCGCGGGAGTCACCGCAATCGATTGCAGGGTTGCATTCGTCACGGTCAGAGCGCCGTTGCCGGTGGCGGAGGGGCCTCCGGGGCTGGTGAAGCTGGCGCTGATCGAGGTAGAACCTTGTGCCTGTGCGGTGGCCGTGCCAGAGCTTCCGGCAGCATTGCTGATGGTCGCGGCGGCGGTGTTGCTCGACTGCCAGTTCGAGACACTGGTGATGTTCTGCGTGCTTGCGTCGCTGAACGTTCCGGTCGCAATGAACCGCTGTGTGGTGCCCGGGGCAAGACTTGCGCTGCCGGGCGAAACCGAGATCGATGCGATGGTGGCGTTGCTGACGTTCAAGGTCGACGAGTCATTGAACGTGCCAAAGGTGACGCCGATCATGGAACTGCCGACCCCTTTGCTGACGGCCAGTCCGTTCGCGGGGCCGATGGTGGCTGTGGACGTCGTGGACGAGGTCCAATTCACTCCGCTGGCGAAGGTAACGTTCAACGTGCTGCCATCGTTAAATGTGGCGATGGCGGCATATTGAAGGTTGGTTCCGTTGGCGATTGTCGCGTTCGCCGGTTGAAGAACGACACTCACCACGTTCGCGGTGCTGATGGTGACGGTGGTTGATCCGGTGATCGATCCGGAGACAGCGGAAATTGTGGAGGAACCCAGGCCGCGCGCGGTCAACAACCCCGAGGTGGTGATCGTGGCAGTGCCCGTGTGCGAAGAACTCCAAGTCACGCTGCCGGTGATGTCCTTCGTCGCATTGTCAGAGTAAGTGCCAGTAGCGGTGTACTGCTGCAGCGTCCCCAGCGGCACCGACATATTGATAGGAGTTACGGCGATCGAGACCAGTTGCGCCGCAGTGACGGTAAGCAGAGTGTTGCCGCTGATCGATCCGAGCGTGGCGGTGATGGTAGTGCTGCCGACAGTCGCGGCGGTGGCGAGACCGCCGGACGAGATAGAAGCGACGCTGGTCATGGACGATGACCAAGTGACCTGGCTGGTGATGAGATTGGTGCTGCCGTCGCTGTAATTCCCTGTAGCCGTAAACTGCTGGCTGCCACCGAGGGTAACGGAGGGATTGGGTGGACCTACAGTGATAGAGACCAGAGACGGTGTTGCGGCGGTAACGGTAAGGGTCGTCGCGCCACTGATTGCTCCAGAGGTCGCCATGATCATGGTTGTCCCTACGCCCGCAGGTGTGGCGAGTCCGCTGCCATTGATGGTGGCGATGCTGGTGTTTGACGAAGTCCAACTGGCCTGGGTCAGTGTTTGCATGCTGCCGTCGCCATAAGTACCAGTGGCCGTGAACTGAAGGGGCACGGCGGTCAGACTGATACTGGGACTCGCAGGAGTGACGGTGACAGCCTTCAAGACTTTGCCGCCGTTGTTGTTCCTGGAGCTACTACTGCAACCGGCGAGGAAGGCCAAGCTGATCAGGGCGAGCAAAAGCAGCAACTTCTTCATAACTACCCCCGGGGAAACAGCGGCTACGAGGGCAAACTCATTTGCAGTCGTAGTTATGCCGGAACCGGCTTCGGTTCCGGTGTCTTGCTGTTCTAGCGCTCCGATTCGATCACCGTTGAGTTGGCGTCTCCGTTATCGATCCCAATGGTGGCGAATTTTGATCCGTTAATCACGTACAGTACACGGCTTGTGGCCGCCGGGGACGTGACACTCATGGTGCCGCGTCCGCTGGAAGAGACCGTATAAGTCGCCGTCACCGACTGCATTGAGGTGTTGCCCGATGGTGTGCTCTGATCCTGCGTGCCGGTAATGTTGGCCGAGCCATCGAGAGCGAGCACTCCGGAGATATTCGTCGAAGCGGAGTTCGTATTGTTGGTAGTGGCGGTCACGAACGAGCCCTGAATCGTGGCGGCATTAAAAGTTCCGCTATTGCCCTTCACCTGCGGTTCCAGCAAGCCCGAAAGCGCGTTGCTGCTCGACGTGTCAAGCAGGAAGGCCTTGTTCGAGGTGATGGTGTAGAGCACGAACGAGGAAGCAGGAGAGCTTGAACTGGTAATCGAAATCGTGGCGGTGCCGTTCGCCTGCACGGCATAGGTTCCGGCTAGCGATTGCTGCGACAGAATCGTCCCGGCATTGTTTTCGTCAAAGACGCTGGTGGAGGTCAGGTTCCCCGCGCCATCTGTTGACAGAAGTCCTACGGAGACGACGCTGGCAGAAGAAGAGTTCAGTCCAGCCAGATTGAAGACGCTGTTCCCATTGAAAGAGCTGTTGCTGTAAATGTTGACCGCCTGACTTACGACCAGGCCACCAATGCGCGGGTTGGAAGCGCTGACGGGATCGGTCGAAACGATAAACAATTCGCTGGCCGAGACCACATAGAAGCTGAAGTTAAACGTTCCCACTGTCGGCACCGTGACTGCCATAGTGCCGTGTCCATTGGATGCGACACCGTAAGTCCCGCTTAACGTGGGACTGGACGCATGCGTACCCGCATCGTTTACGTCGACAGCGCCGCTGGTGACCGATCCATTCGGCGATGCGCCGTCGGTCACGAAGAGTGCGGCCGCTCCTACACGCTTACCCGCCTGATCACTGCCGATCAGTCCCATCACAAACGGCCCCACGATCGCGCTGTTCGAGAAGGCTGTGGAATCGCACTTGTCGATGACGCCGGAGCCGCGCGTGCCAGTGAGATCGGCCTCGATGAAGAGAGTCTCGCCGCTGGAACCGATCGCGATGTCGTAAGTCGACGTTCCGCTGGTGCTGATTAAGGTCATAGTGCCGCGGTTGTCGGATTGGACGTTGTAGCTTCCGGTGAAAGCGAGGCTCTGCGAGCCGGTCGAGCGATTAACGTCTTCGACACCAGCGCTGATGTTGCCACTTCCATCAGAGGTAAAAATCCCGGCGGAGTAAACCGCGCCGCCTCCATCCGTTCCTGCGAATCGGAATGCATAAGTCCCTTTGAAGCGGGAGTTGAGCGACGAAACCAGAGTGACCAGCGCGGTTCCAGACTGGCTGGGTTCGGCGGTCGAGGTGGCTTGGACGGTCACGGTGGTGGGGTTCGGCAGTAGCGCTGGGGCGGTGTAGAGCCCTGTGCTCGTAACCGTGCCGCAATTCGCGCCAGCGCAACCGTTGCCGGTTACGGTCCAGGTCACGGGCGAGCTCGGATTCGGCTGTGCCACGAACTGTTGTGTGCCGTTCAGCGCAACTGTGGCTGAACTGGGCAACACTGAAACCAGAATGTCGACGATGCGCACATTGACATTGCGGAATTGCTTGCTGTCGGCTTGCGAGGTCGCGGTTACCGTGACCGTCGGCGGCATCACGGGAACCGAAGGGGGTGCGGTGTAAAGTCCGCTCGACGAGATGGATCCGCAAGCCGCTCCGGTGCAACTGGCGCCGGCCAGGCTCCAGGTCACAGCCTGGTTGCTGGTGCCGGTGACGCTGGCCGTAAATTGCTGAGTGAGGCCCACGCCAACGGTGACCGGGTTGGCGTTCGGAGTGACGGCGACATTGATCTTCTGCGGACCCGAGGAATTCGACGAGCCACAACCCGTGCAAATCGCGACCGCCAGCAGGCACACCGCAAACAGCTTTCTCATACACCGTCCTCAATAGGCACAGGCCGCTCAAACCGGTCCCAGACCCGGATCTCCGCGCGCTAAGCTTGATTCTTGGCAGACAAGCAGAACTCGGACGCCGCAGCGCGGAGCCCAAGCGGGGACTACTGTGAGTGCAGTCCCAATACCAAAATATGAGAAATTGGCTTGGAGCTGAAAGTACCTGATTCTACAAGACTTCTTCGATTCTGGAGGCCTGCTCGCCAGGGTCGAGCGGAAACTAGTCCGCGCAAGTCCTTGCACACAAAGGGGAAAGCCGACTGATTCGAGGTCAGTCTAGTGCTGGCCGGTCTGAATGATCTTTTCCTGACTTGCCGCTGGTTGCGTTGGCTCCGGTCTAGCCAGCTTCTTTTCGGCGGCGGCGATCAAGGGGCGCAAGGTGTCGATAGTGACGCCAAGCGTGCCTCCGGAAAAGCCATCGATGTAAGCGGCATTGATGCCAATCACTTCGCCATGGGAATTGAAGACCGGGCCGCCGCTTCCGCCATGCGCAGTGGGCGCGTCATAGATCAGTTTGTCGCCAACGACGTCGCCGAGGTGTCCGCAAGTGGCTGAAGGCCGAATCAGCGAGAGCGCGGCTAATTCTCCTGCGGCGCCGGCATCGTCATGACGATAAGCGAGTTTGTCGTAAACCGCTGGCGGAGACTTGGCCACCATACCGAGCACGCCCATGGGATATCCCACGACGGCGACCAGCTCTCCGGGATTCGAAGGAGCTTCGGCAAGGGGTAAAGGCCTGAGATTATGCACGTCGGGCGTGTCTTCCACCTGAAGAACGGCAACATCGCCTCGGCCGGAAAGCACCGTGGGGGTGACGTTCAGAGGCGTGGGAAATCCGGGAAAATAGGCCAGCAGCTTTTCGAGCTGCGGCGTCGCGCCCTTTTGAATCAATGCGTCAGAGTCGGGATCGCCAAACCACGGCTCGGCGACATGGCGGTTGGTGGCGAGCAGTCCATCGCCAACCACGAATCCGGTTCCAGAAATGCGGGCGCGCAGAGCGGGCTTCTGGTTCGGGAACCCGACGTTATAGACGCCGAAAATGTAGCAAATGGAGTTGCGGTAACGGTTCAGGACCATGACCGGCATGGCTTGCTCTTGCTTGATCTGTTCGACCTGATGATGAAGCTGCTGCACCTGGTCTTTAAGATTGTCGTCGCTGGGCTGGGGCGCGTAAAAGTGGACCATGAAACCGGTCCCCACAATCAGGGCTGCGCCGAGGATCCCCTGCATCATTCGCGACCAGATGGTACAAACCGGCTCTTCTTCCAACGGCTGCTGTTGTTCGCTCATGGGCAATTGGCGCCTGCCAATTCACGGGGAGGAAGTCCGGCCAGGCTGAAGCTATGGTGCAGCTTAGGGGGGATTTGTTCCACGGTACGGAGGGCGATGACCCGGTGGGGGGCGAATGCGGGGCGAAACCTACCTTTCGGTAACTCCCAGGCGCTTGGCCATTTCCTCGTAAAGAAAGCCTGCGCCGACGCGGTAGGGCTGTATCCATTCGCCGTCAATCACAAACTGCGGGATGGCGCGTTTGCCGGTCTGCTTGATGACCTCTTCGGCTGCGCCGGGTGTGGTTTCGATGTCTATGTCTTTGAAGGGCAGGTTGTGCTTCTGGAGAAAGCGCTTGGCAATGCGGCAGTCGGGGCACCAGAAGGCGGAGTAGACGGTGATATCCATGGCCAGAGAAAGATTTTAAACGCAGAGGACCCAAAGAAGTGCCATAAAGTTCGCTGAGAAAACCTAGACACGCTCTAGTTCGTGTTGAGTCAAGTTGTTTTCCACGTTTCCCGTGTTTAGCGTGGTGGCGGGTTCGAACAGGATGACCGAGACTTCTTCTTCGGCTACGGGCCGATGCTCGAGGCCACGGGGAATGACGATGAATTCTCCCTCTTCGATCCAAACCTGGCGATCGCGGAAATCCATGCGGAAGCGGCCTTTGACCACCAGAAACATCTCGTCTTCGTTGTCGTGATGATGGAAGACGAATTCGCCCTTGAACTTCACCAGCTTTACTTGCTGTCCGTTGAGTTCGGCGGCGATGCGGGGCTTGTAGTGGTCGTGGATCTGGGAGAACTTCTGGGCGATGTTGATTTTGTCCATGGCGGCCTCGAGTCTGGCGGGCTCTGATTTTGATTCGGGGCCGCTGCCATAAGTCGCAAAAGAAGCGGGACGTGCGGGGCTGCACGCCCGTCCAGAGATGATTTTGCTCGGGTTTTCACAATTGTTCCTTCGTCGGCTCTTGATAGGCTCCCGCGGTTATGCTGCCTTTCCTTCATCTGCCGAGGGTCCATAGATGGCCGGTACCGAAGCGTTGTTGAGACGAAGGTAGACCGTGAGTTGCCCGCGATGGTGGGCCAAGTGGTTGAAGGTTTCGCTGATGACGACATAGCGGGGCTCTTCGGACATGACGTGTCCGTTGGCGAGAAGCTTCCAGGGCTTCATGAGGTGGTCGTCGTTGGTGCTTTCGAGGGCTTTACGTCCTTTGGCGACCGATTCCTCGAGGGCGGCAACGAGTTCTTTGCGAGTCTTGGGAACCGGGGGACGCTCGCGTCCGGCGGCAGGGGCGATGTCAAACTCGTCGCTGTTGATGATGATCTCAAGCCAAGAGGGCATGGTGGCGCAGAGATTCGCCAGGTTTCCGAGCGGCATAGACTTATCGTGCGGCTTCCAGTCGTTGTGTCCTTCAGGCACGCGCTCGAGGGCTTGGCGTGTGCCGGGGGTTTCGCGTTTCAATTCTTCCAGCAAGAACTCCGTCAATTTCATAATGTCTTCTCCTGTGAGGGCGGCAGCCCGTAATGTCGAGAACGAGAATAAAAGGGCATATATGACAGAGCGTGTCATAATTACCGGATTAATTTTGAGAGGTGAAGTTGAAGTCGGAACGGCTACTGTCAGCGTTGTTATTGTTGCAGGCCCACGGGCGGCTTAGCGGGCGCGAACTGGCGGAGCGGCTGGAGGTTTCGGCGCGTACGGTGCATCGCGATATGGAGGCGCTGAGCGCGTCGGGCGTACCGGTATTTGCGCTGCGCGGGGCGCAAGGTGGATGGCAGCTCGACGAAGGCTGGCGCACACAGGTGCCCGGTCTCGACGAAGTCGAGCTGCGCGCGCTGCTGATGTCGCAGCCGCGGATTATTGGAGACACGCGGCTGGCTGCGGCGGCCGAGCGGGCCCTTGGGAAACTGATGGCGGCGATGCCGGGAGGCATGCGCGAGCAGGCAGCATCGATCCGGCAGCGGCTTTATGTGGACACATCCGCCTGGCGCGGGACCAGCGAAGACTTGGCGCTGCTCCCCGTGGTGCAGGACGCGGTGACGCACGACCGCAAGTTGCGCATCAACTATCAGAAGCCGCGCGGAGAACAGTCGGTGCGGGTGGTCGATCCGCTGGGGCTGGTGGCGAAGGGGAGCACGTGGTATCTGGTGGCGCAGACTTCCGCGGGGCTGCGCACGTTTCGCGTGTCGCGCATTCAGGCAGCGAAGGTATTGGAGAAAGCGTGCGTGCGTCCTGCGCACTTCGATCTGGGCGAGCACTGGCGGGCTTCAACGGAGCGTTTTCGCGAGGGCTGGCGAAAGATCGAGGTGACGCTCCGACTGTCCTCTCGGACCGCCGCGGGAATGAAACGCTGGATGAAGATGGAAGAACTTGAAAGTGGCGAGGGATGGGAGATGGTGAAGATGACGTTCGATCATCCCGAGGAGGCGGCGTTCGTGGTGCTGGGGATGGGGGCAGGGGCGGAGGTGGTCGAGCCGGAGAGTTTGCGGGAACGGGTGCGGGAAGAGGTGCGGGGGATGGCAGACAAAATCGTGCCACGGATTTCCACGGATCAACACGGATGATTCCTTGAGGCTTTTATCTGTGTTGATCGGTGAAGATCCGTGGCGAAGGTCTTTGCGCTCACCAAAAACAAAAGCCGCCAGTTTTCACTGACGGCTGATGGCTGAGAGCTGACGGCTTCTAGCTGTTTTCGTACAACAGCACTCCGGCGGTTTCTTGGGAGTCGACTGGACGGTAGTAGAGCTTGTCTCCGTCGAGGAAGACTTCGATGAATGCCGGGCGCGTGGTGATCGTTCCCTGAATCAGAGCTTCCGAGAGCGGATCTTCGATGTACTTCTGCAGCGCTCTGCGTAGCGGGCGTGCGCCATAGCTGCGGTCGGTGAGTGTTTGCGCGAGGATCCACTTCTTGGCTTCATCGGTCACGGTCACGGTAATCGATTTCTGCGCCAGGTTCTGGTTCAGCTGGTTGACCATGAGTTCGAGAATCTGGATCAGATCCTGCTCACTCAAAGCCTGGAACAGAATAACTTCATCAAGACGGTTCAGGAACTCGGGGTTGAAGGTGCGCTTCACCTCGTTCTTCACCAGGTCTTCAACTTTTTCCGAGATCATGTCTTCCTTCGACGACTGGAAGCCGAGACCTTCGCGGCGCTGCAAGTGACGTGCGCCAATATTCGAAGTCATGATGATGACCGTATTCTTGAAATCGACGGTGTTGCCCAAGCCGTCGGTCAGGTGTCCGTCTTCAAAGACCTGTAAGAGGATGTTGAAGACGTCAGGATGCGCTTTCTCGATTTCGTCGAGCAGGACGACGGAGTAAGGCGCGCGCTTCACGCGTTCGGTAAGCTGTCCGCCTTCTTCATAGCCCACGTATCCCGGAGGCGAGCCGATCAGCTTCGAGACCGAGTGCTTTTCCATGAACTCGGACATATCGAACCGGACCAGGGCCTTTTCGGTGCCGAACATGAACTGAGCGAGGGTGCGGGCGACTTCGGTTTTGCCGACGCCCGTTGGTCCGAGGAACAGGAACGAGCCGATGGGGCGGTTCGGGTTCTTCAGTCCGGCGCGGCTGCGGCGGATGGCGCGAGCCAGAGCGCTGATCGATTTGTCTTGCGAGATCACGCGCTTGTGCAGCTCTTCCTCAATGCGCAGCAGCTTCTGAGTTTCTTCTTCTTTAATGGATGTGACAGGGACGCCGGTCCAGCGCGATACCACGTCCTCGATGTCCTCCCGACCGACAACGCCCGTGGAGGATTCATCGAGGTGGTATTTTTCGCGAAGGGCGCGCAGGTTCTCGCGCTCCTTGCGTTCTTCGTCAGAGTAGAAGCGCGCCTTCTCGAACTCGTGGTTCGCGATGGCGTTCTCCATACGGTGGACGATGAACTTGATGCGCTTCTGGACTTCGGTGATCTCTTCGGGCAACGAAGTCTGACGCAGTTTAACGCGAGCGCCGGCTTCGTCGATCAAGTCGATAGCCTTATCGGGAAGGAAACGATCCGGAATATAGCGGTTCGAATGTGACACCGCGAAGTTGATGGAATCGTCGGTATAGGTGACCGCGTGGAATTTCTCATAGCGGTCTTTGATCCCAAACAGAATCTTGGTGGCATCCACTTCGTTCGGAGGCGGAACCTTGACGGCCTGGAAGCGCCGTTCGAGCGAGCGGTCTTTCTCGATCGACTTGCGATATTCGCCCGGCGTGGTTGCGCCGATGCACTGAATCTCGCCGCGGGAAAGCGCGGGCTTCAGAATGTTGGCGGCGTCGAGCGAACCCTCGGCTGAGCCTGCGCCGACCAGAGTGTGAAGCTCATCGATAAAGATGATGGCGTTCTGCGATTCCATCAGTTCTTTCATGATGGTCTTCAGACGCTCTTCAAACTGTCCGCGATACTTGGTGCCGGCGACGATCAGCGAAAGATCGAGTGCCAGGATGCGTTTGTCGGCGAGGAATGAGGGAACTTCGCCGTCGGCGATGCGCTGGGCCAATCCTTCGACGATGGCAGTTTTGCCGACGCCAGGCTCGCCGATCAGCACCGGATTGTTCTTGGTGCGGCGACAGAGGATCTGGATGACGCGCTCAAGTTCGCCTTCGCGGCCGACGAGCGGATCGAGCTGCGTGTCCATCGCGGCCTGGGTCAGGTCGCGGGAAAACTCGCTCAGCAGGGAACTCTCACGCTGGCGCTGGGGTTGAGCTTTCTCCTGGCTGGTGCGGGCGAGTTCCTCCCGGATGGTGGAGAGGCGCAATCCCCGCTCATGAAGGATTTCAGCCGCAAAGCACTTCTCTTCGCGCAGCAGTCCCAAAAGGAGATGTTCTGTACCAATATGTTTATGGCTTAACCGTTCGGCTTCTTCGGCGGCATAGGCCAGAACGCGCTTGCACTCGTTGCTTAAAGGGAGATCAACCGAGGTAGAAACCTTCTCCCGGATGGTCGTATGTCCTTCAATCTGCTTGCGGATCGACTCGACTGAGGCGTGAGAGCGCAGGAAACGATTAGTCAGGGCTTTATCTTCGCGCAGAAGCCCCAGCAGCAGGTGCTCAGTCTCAATATAAGGAGACCCGAACTGGCTGGCTTCATAACGCGCGAAAAAGATGACGCGCCTTGCTTTCTCCGTATAGCGTTCAAACATATAGCCCCTTCTCCCCTGAAGTCCCCGAGGAGACCTGCGGGTCACAACTTGCGGCCCTCTCCTGCGGAACCCCTTGTCCCCACCACATTATGCAATCACGGTGCCAACAGCGCCAAACACGAAATCGTGTGCTTTGTTGCTATGTGACACCCCGCGTTTCGCCCGTCCATGGCCGAGTGCAATCTGCTGCACTCAAACCACAGTGTTTCGTACATTCCGTCACGTAGACGGCAAATTTGTCAATTCCACCAAGATGCTATGCCGGCAAAGAAGCCGGCACGATCTCTTCGATCACTCCACGTTGTAACCGCAACACGCGATTGCAGCGTCGGGCGAAAGCAAGATTGTGGGTAGCGATAAGAGAGGTTAACTGGTAGTCGCGATGGAGCCGGGAAATCAAATCAAAAACCGAGTCCGCAGTCTTGCTATCAAGGTCCCCGGTAGGCTCATCGGCCAGCAAGATCTTGGGCTGAGTGATGAGCGCGCGGGCCAGAGCCACCCGTTGCTGTTCTCCCCCGGAAAGTTCGCCGGAGCGATGATGCGAACGCTGCTCAAGTGCTACTTCTCGCAGCCACTGCGAAGCTTTTGCTTCGACTTGCGGCCAGGACTGCCCCCGAACCAGGAGCGGCATGGCCACGTTTTCCAGCGCCGTAAATTCCGGCAACAGGTAATGGAACTGCCATACGAAACCGATCTCGCGGTTACGAAAATCGGCGGCGTCATTTTCGGAGAGCGAATTCAATCGCAAGTGGGCGCAGTATACGTCACCTGCGGAAGCGCTATCAAGAGCGCTGAGGATGTGCAGAAGGGTACTCTTTCCGGCACCCGATTCGCCTACGATGGCAACCATCTCTCCCTTGGCTACGTGAAACGATAGATTTTCAAAGAGCACGAGTTCCGACTCGCCGGAGCGAAAAGTCTTCTTGAGACCCTCAACCCACAACACGCTTTCTTGATTACTTAGATGCAAATAGCAGGCTCCTCGGCTCAAAGCGGGTCCGGATGATACTCCATTAAAACACGTAGAAGCTCTGCGTATTTAATTCCCGATCCGGGAAGCTCTGCTGAAAAGACTGTATACCCAATATTTATGAGCACAATGTGACTATGGTCACAGATATGGTGGTTGAGGAGGTACGGGGGGTACTGCCGGGGAAGCGTGGGGAAATTTTGACAGGGATTTGACAAGGCTATTCGTAGCGCAGGGCCTCGGCTGGGAGGATTCTGGCTGCGGACCATGAGGGATAGAGCGTCGCAATGAGCGAAACGCCTACTGCTACTACCGCGACCAGCACGCCATCGATCATGCGCGGAGCGAACGGGACGTAGTCGATCGAGTAGACCTCGGGGGCGAGCGAGAGCAGGTGGTAGTGGCCTCCGATGTAGGAGAGAGTGTAGCCGAGCACGAGACCGATGGCGGTGCCGATCACGCCGATCAGCAGTCCCTGGGCGATGAACAGGCGGCGGACTTGTGACTTGCGCGTGCCCATCGACATGAGGACGGCGATGTCGCGAGTCTTCTCCATGACCATCATGGTCAGAGAGATCAGGATGTTGAGTGCGGCGACCAGGACGATCAGGCCGATGGTGATGAAAGTCACGATTCGTTCCAGCTTGAGTGCGCGGAAGAGAGCTTTGTTCTGCTCCATCCAGTTGGTGGCCATAAAGCCGGTGCCGGCGGCTTGCTCGAGCTGCGTGCCGATCTGGTCGGCCTTGTAGATGTCGTCGACTTTGAATTCGATGACGGAGACGAGGTCGCCTAGTCCGAAGAGGCGTTGTGCGTCGGAGAGGCGGGTGAAGGCCCAGGCGCTGTCGTAATCGTAGAAGCCGGAGTTGAAAATTCCCGCGACGCGGAAGCGGTTGTACTTGGGCACCATGCCGAAGGGAGTGAGTTCTCCTTGAGGGCTGGTGACGAGCACGACCGAGCCGACTGTAGCTCCGAGTTCGTTGGCCATGTCTTGTCCGAGGATGATGGGCGGCATGGCGGCGATGCGGTTCTCGACGCCTTCAGGGATGAGGGGGATTGATCGGGTGCTGGTTGGTTTGTCTCGTTTGACGATTCATTCAGCGCATCGGGCGAGCCTTGCTTGATTGCGTTCAACAGATCGCTGACTTTGCGTTCGTAAGAGGGATCAGCCCTTTGAGGACGGCTCCGCGGGCGCGCGGTCCGCGGGAGATCAAGACTTGCTCGTAGATTTCAGGAGCGGCGGCGACGACGTGGGGTTGTTTCGAGAGACGGTCGAGCAGGGGACGCCAGTCTTTAATTCCGTCGCTTTGAATCCGTAGAAGATTCACTTGCGAAGTTGAACGTAGAAGGCTGTTTTGCAGGTCCTGGCGGAATCCGTTGTTAATGGCGAGAGCGATGATGAGGGAAGCGACTCCCGCGGCCACACCGAGGATGGAGATGGCAGTGATGACGCCGATAAAAGCCTGTCTTCTTTTCGCGCGTAGGTATCGGGTTGCGACGAAGAGTTCGAAGGTCATGGAGCGGTCGCTGGGGGCCGGTTGCTGGTCGCCGGGTTCAGCTATCAGCTGTCAGCTCTCAGCTTTCAGTGAAAGTGTGATTATAACGGGCGCGGGATAACCGCCGGGACTTGGTGGCGATAGCTGCGAAATTCTTCTCCGAAACGCTGTTCCAGTTCGGCGTCTTCTTTCCTGATCATGACTGCGCCTGTGAGGATGGCGAAGGCGGTCAGCGCGAAGCAGACTGCCAGTCCGGTGCCTACGCTCCACGCCAGCATTTCGCAGAGGTGGGCCAAGTAGACCGGGTGGCGGACGCGGCTGCGGATGCCTGTGGTCACCAATCGTGTCTCGGGATGGTTGGGGCGGAGTTCGGGGAGGCCTCCGAGTTGCCCGGCGCTGAAATCAACTCTAGAGCGGCGATAGAGCTCGATACCGGTGGCAAACAACACGACAGCAGGGATCAAGGGCCACGCGTGTTTGATACAGAGCAGTCTTGCGCCACGGAGCGGTCACGAGACCTGCCAGACCCACATCGCCACCCAGATCGGAATGAGGATTCGATACGGGGAAGTGCTCCGCCTACGCCAGTAATCCGCGCGGGTGTGAATCATCAGCCAGAAGGATGGAATGGTCGAGTAGACCAGGCAGCAAGGCCCAGAAGCTGGGGACCCCACGTGTACCGCACTTAAGCGCATCAACTGGGGGGAGGCTATTTGTAGCACTGAAAGCGCTGCGCCGCCCGCGATAACCCTGGCTGCGGTTCTCTTCCGTGAGTGTTTACTTAGAGCCAGGAGGCGGGTGTATCAGGGCACGCCCTTCGGGCGTGCCGTTGGTTCGTCTTTGGGTTTCGCCTTCAGCCGCCGTCGGCGCGTGCCGGCCCCTAAAGGGATTCTGTTTGGGCGTTACCGGCACGCCTGAAGGCGTGCCCTGATACGAACCCCGCTTGGGTAATTCCGTCTTCATCATTTATTCTTCTTGGTTGCCCGATCCTAATCCTTCTCGCCTGGACTGCTAAACAGCCGACGGCTAAGAGCTAAAAGCATTCCTATGAAAACTGGCATTATTGGCCTGCCGCAGGTGGGCAAGACATCGCTGTTTCGCATTCTGACCAAGGCAAATCTTTCGGAAGCTGCCTATTCGAACCCGCGCGAGGCGCATGTGGGTGTCGCGAAGGTGCCCGACGACCGGCTCGACAAACTGGCCGCGCTTTATAACCCCAAAAAACTGACGCATGCGTCGGTTGAATATGTCGATGTCGGCGCGATTGGGCAGGAGGCATTGAAAGAGAGTGGCTATATCGGGCATCTGCGCAACGTCGATGCTCTGGCGCACGTGGTGCGGGCGTTTGAGGATGATTCGATTCCGCATGTGGGGGCGATCGATCCTCTGCGCGACATCAAGAATGTTGAGTTTGACTTGATGGTCAGCGACCTGGGACAGATCGAGAAGAGGCTGGAGCGGCTGGAAAAAGATCTGAAGAAGATGAAGACCCCCGAGCTGGAAAAAGAATTCGATCTGTTGAAGCGGGCGAAGGCGCATCTGGAGACGGAGCGTCCGCTGCGCGAGATGGAGATGACTCCCGAGGACAAGAAGCGCTTGAAGGGTTTCATGTTCCTCAGCGAGAAGCCCATTTTTTATGTGCTGAACGTGACCGAGAGTACGGCATTGGGCAAAGAGCTGGAAGAAGCAGTGGCGAAGTACAAGCTCGGGGAGGTGGCGTCGCGTCCCAACGCTTCGGCGGCGGCGATTTGCGGCAAAGTAGAAGCGGAGTTGGCGGAGATGAGCGATGCGGATGCTGCGGAGTTTCTGTCGAGCTATGGATTGAAGGAGAGCGGCTTGGTGCGGCTGATTCGCACGACCTACGCGCTGCTGGGATTGATTTCATTCTTTACGGCCGGAGAAGACGAATGCCGGGCGTGGACGATTCCAGTGAACACGCGGGCGGTGAATGCGGCGGGAGCGATCCACTCGGATCTGGAAAAGCATTTCATCCGCGCGGAAACAATTCGCTGGGATCAGTTGCTGGAAGCGGGTTCGGAAGCGAACGCCCGCGGAAAGGGAACGCTGCGGCTCGAGGGGAAGGATTACATTGTGCAGGATGGCGACGTCATGCATATCAGGCATAGCGGCTAGTAGTACCGAGTACGCTGTACCGAGTACCGAGTTAAACCAGCTGCCTTTTCTGGACGCGTCTCTGTGAAACCTGTAATCTCAAGCGGCATCGAATCTGGTTTGTCTGGGTATCTCTGGTACTGGGTACTCGGTACTTTTCCCATGCATCCCATTCTTCTCAGCATTTTGCTGGGCCTGAGCGCAGCGGCGGCCAATATTTTTGGCGGCGCCATTATTGTTCAGCGGCGCTGGAAACGTTCTTATCTAAAATATTTTGTCGCGCTCGGGGCCGGGTTTCATGCTCGCTACCGCGATCGTCGAAGTTTTCCTCGCGAGTCTGGAATTGAGCGGGAAGAATGCGCCCTTTCTTGTTCTAGTCGGTTATCTCATCATTCATTTCTTTGAGCACGCCGTCACACCACATTTTCATTTTGGAGAAGAGACGCATGCGGATGCGTTTGTGCATCAGCATCGGACGTATTCGATTCTGATCGGGTTGATCATCCATACATTCTTCGACGGCATCGCGATTGCGTCGGGATTTATCGTCTCGAACTGGCTGGGGTGGATTATTTTCCTCGCCGTCTTTCTGCACAAGATTCCTGAGGGTTTCACGATTGCGTCGGTGATGCTGGCCGGTGGGCAGAGCCGCAAAATCGCGTGGGGCGCATCGGTGCTGCTGGGGATCGCGACGCTGGCGGGAGTACTTACGATGGCAGTGTTCCGTCATCAGGTGAGATTTGGATTGCCACTGGCGGCCGGGGTGACGATTTATGTGGCGGCGTCGGACTTGATTCCGGAAGTCAATCACGAGCCGGGAGTGAAGATGGCGTTGGTGGTGTTCCTAGGCGTCGGAATGTTGTTTCTGCTGGATCGGGTCGCGCATGTGCATTAAGCAGTTCCCAGTAACCGGGGTAAAGCCGGAATGTACGGACTCAACGGCACGACTGAAGTCGTGCCCTTCCGTTTTGTCTTCGGGATTGCTCGCTGCCGCTGGACGGACGAGGGCGTCCGTCCCTACGCAAGCGGTCGCTTCGCGACTTGACCGGCGAGATGCCCGTCCTCATCGCGCTCGGACTGGGTCTTTCTCGGTACTCGGTACTGGGTACTGGTTTAATCCACCGTGTGTTTGGCGGTGTAGCCTTCTCTGGCGACGACCAGGTACTTCACGTCTTTGCCTTTTTGGTCGCGCATCTTCAGCGGGCCTCCGTCGGGGGCGACCACTTCCACTTTCAATTTACGGTACGAGCCGTCGAGTTTGGGATTCGTCGGGTGATAGGTCAGCACGTATTGGTTGCGGATGTCGCCGATGATCTGGTGGAAGATCTCAGGTAATTCGGCGTCGAAGCGAGGGAAATATGCGCGCCCTCCGGTCATCTTGGCGAAGGTATTCATCTCGTTGTCGGCCTGGAGATAGTCCATGTTGTTGACCGGAATTCCGGCGCCATGTGGTGCCGAGCCCCCGTGGGATTCGTAATAGTTTCTAACCGCGAATCCGACGCTGATGGGGAAGATGGTGACGTCTTTGGTGGCCTTGATCTTTTTCATCGCCTGATCAAGGTTGAGTCTGCTGAAGGTATCGACGCCGGTGGTGACCAGGATGACGTATTTGCGGCCTTCGATGCGGTCCACGCGATCGAGTGTGTCATAGAGAGCGTCGAAAAGGTTGGTTTCCGCAAATCCTGGGATGCGCAGCGTGTTTACGGCCGCAGCGACTTCCCGCTTGTCTTGGGTGAAGTCCGTCAGGATGTGCGGCTTCATGTCATAGGAGATGACCGCGACCCAATCTTCTTTTTGCAACTGCGTCGCGAAGACCGCGGAAGCCTGCCAGGCTTCATACATGAACGTGTAATTGGTGGCGGCGAATTCCACGAGCAGAACGGCAGTGATGGGGGCGGGGGTCTTCTCAAAACCGGTGACAGTTTGCGGGACGCCATCTTCCGAGACACGGAAATTCTGTTCGGCGAGATTGGGAATGAACTGTCCGTCTTTAGTCGTCACCGAGACAGGAACCGTGACAAGCGGGACGTCGACTTTGATCGAGTAGTCGGGCATGTTCTCGATCTTTTTAGGCCTTTCGGGCGGAGGCGGCGGGGGCGGCTCGTCTTTCTTCTTGGGGATGGCGTAGGGGCCGGTATCGCTCTGCGGGCCACCGGCTTCGGGTGGCGTCTCTTGCTTTTGTGAATCTTGCGCGGCCACCGGAAAGGCTTGCCAAACAAGGACTTCCAAGGACAACACGAGCAGCGCCACAACTCCCAGGCACGTGCGGAAACGACGCGAACGATGCGAAAAGTGAATGGAAAACATGGAACCTCGCCGAAGAACCCTGTGCTAGTATAGACGCAAGGCTTCGCGATTGGGATGTTTAGCCGCAAACCCTCCTCTATCCCGGCAACCCGGGAGATACCTCGCGGAGTGCGGATTTAGGTGGGCCGGGGTTGGCCTGCCGGGATGAACCATGAGACGTGCCCTCTTCGCTTGTATTTCTCTTTTGCTTTCCCTGATTCCCCTTGCGATCTTCGCGCAAACCAGCAAGCCGACCGAGACTATTCCGCTGAGCCAGATTCACGCCGGGATGAAGGGCGTGGCTTACACGGTGTTCCAGGGGACCAAGCCTGAGGCGATGGACCTAGAGGTACTCGGCGTTCTGAAGAACACCAACGGGCCCAAGGGAGATGTGATCCTGATCCGCCTGACTGGGACGAAGCCGGAGTATACAGGCGTGGTCGCGGGCATGAGCGGTAGCCCAGTGTATTTTGATGGGAAACTGGCGGGGGCGCTCGCGTTCCGCATCGGCGAATTTTCGAAAGAGCCGATTGCGGGAGTGACTCCGATCGGCGAGATGCTCGAGATCAATGCGCTCGATAAGAGTCCCGCTGGCGACACAGCGTCAACCAATGCGGCTGTCATCACGAATGCCAAAACTTCCGGACCGGGAGTGTCTTCAGATCCGATACAAAATTTCTCGAACTACCTGAAGCCGATTGAAACGCCGCTGGTGTTCAGCGGATTCTCGGAAGATTCGGTGCGGATGTTTGCTTCGCAGTTCGCGGCGGCCGGAATTACTCCTGTCATGGGCGTGGGCTCGGTTAGTGATGTGAAGCAGCCGGAGCCGCTGGAGCCGGGATCAGCAGTTAGCGCGGTGCTGGTGCGCGGCGACATGGATATTGCTGCGACGTGCACGGTGACTTACATGGATGCGACGCACCTACTCGCGTGCGGGCATCCGTTGATGCAGTTTGGCAGCATCGATCTGCCGATGACCAAGGCTGAGGTGGTTGCGACTTTGGCCTCGCCGCTGAATGCCTTCAAGATTGTGAATGCCACCGAGCCGGTAGGCGCGTTTGTGCAGGATCGTCACACGGGCATCATGGGCGAGTTTGGAAAAACTCCCGACATGATTCCGGTCACGCTGACGATTCGCGGCGGACCGACGACCAAGCAGTTTCATTACGAAGTGTTGAACAATCCGAAGCTCAGCCCAGTGGCGATGATGGCGACGGTGTTCAATGCGCTGCACGGCGTCAACGAGTACGGAGAAGAAATCACTTACCGGATGAACGGGGATATCAGTCTCAACGGGTATCCGGAAGTGAAGGTGCAGAACATGTTCGCAGCGGCCGATGGCGGACAGCCCGCGGCGGTGTTGGCAGCGGTTGCGGTGGGCGAGCGCTTTACGCGAATTTACGACAATCCTTATAACGTTCCCGATGTGCGCGGCGTGCAGCTGGATTTCCAGATTTCACGCGACCGGCGCTGGGCGCGGTTGGAAACGGCGCGCACCGATGTAACCGAAGCGCGGCCGGGGGATGAGATCACGATTGAGACGGTGCTGCGTCCTTATCGCGGAGACAGCATTGTGCAGCAGATTCCGGTAAGTATTCCGACTTCGACTTCGCGCGGACCGCTGCGAATTTTGGTGAGCGATGGAGATACGTTGGACCGTACGCGGCGTGCGGCTCCGACATTGGGACGCAAGCTGGATTTGGCGTCGACCGTGGCTTGGCTGAACAAGCAGCACGCCAGCAATCGGGTGTATGTATCGCTGCTCGAGGCAGATCCAGAGGCGATGGTGGCCGACAAGGTGATGCCCACGCTGCCGTTTTCCGTCATGAATGTGATGGAAGGAATGCGCGGTACGCAGGACATGGTGGTGCTGGGCGAGTCATCAGTGGGCGAAGTCGGCGACGGGACCGCTGGATTATGTGGTGTCGGGCGCGCAGGTGCTGACGATCAATATTAAGTAGCGAATTGGAACAGTGTTCTCTCGGTACTGGGTACGCGGTACTCGGTACCTCTCTCCCGTGATACCCTGATTTTTCCGCTGAAACTTTGCCTTGTGAGGTTTGAACTTGCCGATTTGTGCACGGAAACTCTTTATTCTGCTTAGCTCTCTTTTTCTTTTTTCCAGCCTGATGTTCGCCGAAGGCACCCGCACCTGGGATCAATCGAAGTTTGAGGATCTGGCCAAGGGAACGGCCAAGGGCGTTGCCATTCGCAGTGCGGGCGGGCTGGAGCTGGCTCCATCATTCAAGGCGCTGGCGACGACGCCGTCGACTTACATATGGTCGATCGCGGCGGACCCCGCAGGGAATTTGTTTGCCGGGGCAGGATCTCCAGCGCGCGTCTACATGATTACGCCCGATGGCAAGTCGACGCCGATCTTTGAGCCGCAGGAACTTCAGGTGCAGGCGCTGGTGATGAGCAAGAGCGGCGTGCTGTATGCCGCGACCACGCCGGATGGGAAAGTGTATCGGATTGAGCGTCCCAATGGTGTGGACGCGAAGAATGCGAAGCCGGGCTCCTCGCAGTGGAGTTCGTCGGTCTATTTCGATCCTGGGACAAAATACATCTGGGATCTGGCGCTCGATGATTCCGGCAATCTTTATGTGGCGACGGGCGATAAAGGCGAGATTTATCGGGTTACGCCGAATGGGCAGCATTCAGTTTTCTTCAAGAGCGACGAAACCCACATTCGAACGCTGGCGGTCGATCCGAAGGGGAATCTGATTGCGGGGTCGGACGGTAGCGGGTTGGTGTATCGCATCTCGCCGAGCGGAGAAGGATTCGTTCTTTACAGCGCTCCCAAGAAAGAGATCACTGCGCTCGCGATCGATGCTGCAGGTAACATCTACGCCGCAGGAGTTGGGGAGAAGCGTACGGGAGCACCGGCGCCGATGATGCCGGTCACGCCCTCTCCTACCACAGCACCGAGTCCGGCAGCGGGACAGACGGGAATTGTCATCACTAACGTCACACCGATCAGTGGCGGGGGGATTGGCGGTTTTCCTGGTCCCGGAGTGGGTGCGAGCGGGGGTTCGGAGATTTATCGCATTGCGCCCGACGGCTCGCCTGACCGCATTTGGACTTCGCGCGAAGACCTGGTCTACGCACTCGCGTTCGATGATCGCGGACACTTGCTGGCGGGGACCGGCAATCGCGGACACATCTTCAAGATTGACGGCGAAGATCAGTTTTCTGATTTGCTGAAGGCCAGCGCAAGCCAGGTGACCGCGTTCGCCAAGGCTCCGGGAGGCGGGCTGTACGCCTCAACCAGCAATCTGGGGAAGGTATTTCTGCTGGGTGCGAGCCCCGAAGTGGAAGGAACGTACGAGAGCGACGTGTTCGATGCGCACATTTTTTCGCGCTGGGGACGCGCGGAATTCCGCGGAGTGGGCAATGTCGAGTTGTTTGCGCGCAGCGGGAACGTCGACAATCCTGACCGCAACTGGAGTGCGTGGAAGAAAGTTGATTTGCAGAAAGACGCGGAGGCCAGCATTCCTCCCGCGCGCTTTGTGCAATGGAAGGCCGTTCTGCACGCTGGCCCGACTGCGCCGCGCCTGGAATCGGTCCTGATGAATTACCTTCCGAAGAACGTTGCACCAGACTTCGACGACGTGTCGGTGCAGGTGGGCGTGCGCTATCAATCGCTGCCGAAATCGGTCGATACCACCACGCCTCCGGGAACAGTTACGCAGCACTTTGATACTCCTCCACCGACCACGCGCGATCGCGATTCTATCGGCGTGAAGTGGAGCGTGCACGACGACAACGACGATCAGATGATGTATGCCGTTTACTATCGCGGCGACGGCGAAGGCCGCTGGCTGTTGTTGAAAGATCAGTTGACCGACAAGTTCTATTCGTTTGACGCATCGCTTGTGCCCGATGGCGGATACACGGTGAAAGTCGTGGCATCAGACGCGCCGTCGCACTCTCCGGGGCAGGCCCTGTCGGCCGAGAAAGAGAGCCAGCGGTTCGAAGTGAACACGACTCCGCCGCAGATTCAGAATCTGAGCGCGGCGATCGAAGGCGGCAAGGTTCGCATCAAGTTCCAAGCCGTGAGCGGCTTCTCAGCCATCAAGCGCGCCGAATATTCGATTGATGCGGGCGATTGGCAGTTTGTGGAACCGGTTGGGCAGCTTTCGGATTCGAAGACCGAGTCTTACGATTTTGTGGCGCCGATTCCCGTGGCACAGAACACGTCAGCATCGGGACCGTCAGGCGCGGTCGAACACGTGGTCGTGGTGCGCGCGATGGACCGCAATGACAACATGAATTCGGCGAAGGTTGTGATCCGGGCGAAATAGTTATTCCGTGTTTTCGCCCTCGAGCGCAGTCAGCATCTCGTCGTCGACATCCCATTTCTTGAGGATCTTGAAGATCGTCTTCGAGCCGAAGCCTGCGCGGGTGAGCTGGCGGAAGATCCGCGCGGCCTGTTTCTGATCTTTGGGTTTCTGCAGACGCTTGCGGTGCAAGAAGTCCCGCGCTTGCTTTTCTTCGGTCACTTCGTCGTAAAACGATTCGACGGCTTTCTCGATCACCTCGCCGTGAACCCCTTTGACTTTCAGATCGGTGACGACGCGCATGCGTCCGAACTTTTCATTGTCGCGGCGGATGGAGGCGTAGGCGGCGGCGTACTTCGCGTCGTTGAGGTATCCCTGATCTTTCAGCTTGCGGATGACCAGTTCGATGAGCGTCTGTCCGTATTCGGTCTCGATTTCGACCCGGGGACGCATCAGGCGCTTCAGTTCGGCCACTGAGCGCATGCGGCGGCCGAGCGCGCCGATGGCGTAGGCATAGAGCTCTTCTTCGGTGTCGAGCTTGCGCGGGCGGCCGAAGGACATAGGGCAACGTTACCGCAATTGGGGAGAAATTGCAGTGCCGGGGAAAGAAATGCAGATTCCTCCCTCCGGTCGGAATGACAAAAGTTTTGGAGGAGTCGGAATGACAAACCATTAAGTGGTCAGTAAAAAAGGGGCGCGCCGTGGCGCGCCCATCGCAGGAGGAAAAAGTTTATCTTCCGCCGAAGCCTTGTTGTTGCATGGCGTTCCGCGAAATGTCGCTGGTCGACGAGATGCCTTGCATGCGCAGCTTGAAGTCGTCGGCGTTGGAAGCATTTTCGAGAGCGGTTTCGTAGTTGATCAGTCCGGCCTGGAAGAGGTCCCAGAGCGATTGATCGAAAGTCTGCATGCCGTACTGCGAAGTTCCGGCGGAGATCGCGTCACGGATGGCGCGAGTCTTTTCCGGCACAAGCACGCACTCACGAATGTAAGCGGTGTTGATCATGACTTCGACGGCGGGCACGCGTCCATCGCCGTCGCAGCGCTTCACCAGACGTTGGCTGACGACTGCGCGCAGAACGGCAGCGAGCTGCAAACGAATCTGCTTCTGCTCAGGTGGAGGAAAGATCGCGATGATACGGTTGATGGTTTCGACCGCGTCCAGAGTGTGCAACGTGGAGAAGACCATGTGTCCGGTTTCGGCAGCGTGCAGAGCGGTGCCGATGGTTTCGAGATCGCGCATTTCGCCGACCAGGATGACGTCGGGATCCTGACGGAGAGAAGCGCGCAAGGCGGCTCCGAACGAAGGCGTATCGACTTCCACTTCGCGCTGGTTAACGTATCCCTTCTTGTCGCGATGGAGGAATTCGATAGGGTCTTCGATGGTGATGATGTGTTCGGCGCGGGTTGAATTGATGCGATCAACCATCGCAGCGAGCGTGGTGGACTTACCGGAGCCGGTGACGCCCGTGACCAGAATCAGGCCGCGAGGCATGTCGCAAATCTGCTCAACCACTTTGGGCAGATAGAGTTCGTCGAGGGCGCGAATCTTGGTGGGAATGACGCGAAGAACGAGTCCCACTTGTCCACGCTGCTGGAAAACGTTCACACGGAAGCGGCCTAATCCGGCAACACCGTAGGCCATATCGATTTCCGTGGTCTCTTTGAATTTCTGTTTTTGCCGCGCTGACATCATGCTGAATGCCATGGTCAGCATGTCCTCGGCGCTGATACGGGGTTGGTCGGTGAGCGGAACCAATTCGCCATCGATACGTAGATGCGGGTAGTTTCCCACTTTCAGATGCAAGTCGGAACTACGGCGCTCCATGGCGATACGCAGCAGATCGTCAATATTCATCGACACGTTCCCCCGAATGACCATCATCGCGCGAAACGTCACCTTGCCCAAGATGACCTAGGTAACGGGTTTAGCAGGGGAGGCCTGCCCACTATCCATTCAACGGGTTGACTTAGTCAACACGCTTAGTCCATACTAAGCAGCATGGAAGTGAATGTTCACGAGGCCAAAACCCACCTGTCGCGGCTGCTGAAGCGGGTGGAAGCGGGGGAAGAGATTACGATCTCTCGCGCGGGCAAACGGGTGGCAAAGCTAATTGCGGCCGAGCCGCGGGGCAAAACGCGTCCCATGGGAATGTTGCGAGACAAAATCTGGATCGCAGACGACTTTGATGCGCCCGATCCCGAACTCGAAGCCTTGTTCTACGGCGAGCCTATAGTCCCCGAGCCCTCGCCGAAAAAGAAAAAGAAGACTTGAGATATCTGCTCGACACCGGCGTCTGGCTCTGGAGTTTGTTGGAGCCGGAACGACTCTCGCGCAAAGCTCACGAGGTGATGACCGATCTCGAACAAGAGATCTTCCTGTCTGCGGCAACTTCATGGGAAATAGCCATCAAGTCTTCTAAGGGGAAATTGACTCTACCCCAGCCACCACAATCGTTGGTTTCTCAGTTCATGCACGAGCAAGGGCTACGCTCGCTTGAAATTTCTCATCAGCATGCTCTTGCGGTAGCGTCGCTTCCATTTCATCATCGTGATCCATTTGACCGTCTGTTGATCGCCCAAGCCAGTTTGGAGAACATGATTCTGATCCATGCGGATCGAATGTTCGAAAAATATTCAGTGCAGCTGCTTTGGGCCGGGCGATAAAAAAGCCGCCCCGTGAGGCGGCTCTCGCTCGACCAAAAAGCTCTTATGCAGCGTTCTCGGTAGCCTCGGGCATCTGGAAGGGCTCGTCGTAGCTTCCGCCATAAATTGAAGGCACTTTCGCGCCCATCGGGCGCAAATAAGTCGCCAGGGCTCCGCGGTGATGGATGCAGTGGTTGTTCAGGAATGACAGGTAGAACATCGCTGGGAAATTGAATACTGCCGCGAAGTTGACGGGGTTCATGAGTTGCTCAGGTGTCATGGCGCGCACGCGGTCAAGACCGCGAGCGAAGTTTTCGTCATACCACTGCACCAATTCGGCGACATTCGTGGGCTTGTTTTCGCGGCCCTCAAACGTGAACTTCCCGTCGGCCACCCCATCGAGAAACTGAACGTCGGAATTTGCCAGGTGCCACGCCAACTCCCATGCCGTGCGTGCGTGCGGGTCAGGACGATAGTCGGACTTTGCATCTGGGATAGCGGCCAAAACTTTCTTGGTGATTTGAAATTCGCGGCCCAGCCCATCGAGCATGATTTCCCGATAAGCCACAGCCATTTCAGGGGTCATTCCTTGTTCTGCCATAAGTCCTCCTGCACGGTTTATTTACTGCTGAAATGAAAAGGGGCGCCAATAGACGCCCCAACCTTTGTTTTCGTTGCCCTGTACTGTTGCCGCCATCACACGGTCACCGGATGCTTCGCGCTCACCGGCACCGGCGTCAACCATCCAAAGCGGTCTGATTTCTCGCCGCGGATGATGGCGTAGAACTCTTTCTGAACAGCTTTGGTGATCGGTCCAGTGATGCCGTTGCCTACCGTGATCTTGTCGACGGACCGGATGGCAGTGACTTCCGCGGCGGTTCCCGTGAAGAAAGCTTCGTCGGCCAGATAGAGCATTTCGCGGGGGATGCCTTGTTCGATCACCGGAATTCCAAGTTCCTTGGCAATCTTCAGCACCGAGTCACGAGTGATGCCGGGCAGCACCGAGTTGCCCAGAGGCGCGGTTTGCAGAACGCCATTGCGGACCACGAACAGATTCTCGCCTGAGCCTTCGCTGACGTATCCGTTGGCATCGAGGGCGATGCCCTCGACGTATCCGTTCAAGATGGCTTCCATCTTGATGAGTTGCGAGTTCATGTAGTTCGCGGCGGACTTTGCCATCGCGGGAAGGGTGTTGGGAGCAATGCGGGTCCACGAGGAGACGCAAACGTCGACGCCGTGATCGGCGTCTGATCCCAAATATTTTCCCCAGGGATAGTTGGCGATGTAGACCTCGGTGGGCGAGTTGAAGGGATTCACGCCGGCTTCGCCGTATCCGCGCAGAATGATGGGACGGATGTAGCAGGGCCAGATGCCGTTATTCTTTACCACTTCGACGGTGGCGGCGACGAGTTCTTCGCGCGTGAAGCTGACATCAATGCGATAGATCTTGGCGGAATCGAGAAGACGCTGAATGTGTTCGGAGGCGCGGAAGATTGCCGGCCCGGTCGGGAGCGAGTAGCAGCGTACGCCCTCAAATACCGAAGAGCCATAGTTGACGACGTGCGACATGACGTGCAGCTGGGCGTCGTCCCAGTGGATCAGTTTTCCGTTGTGCCAGATTTTTTCCGTCTTCTGAATTGCCATGCAGGCTCCTTACCGTCAGCTTTCTTTGATGTATGGTCGCGGCCGAGAGTCGTATCAAATTCCGTGCGCATATCCCAGGCTGGCGGATCTTCCGAGCAACAACGTTCAGGGGCAGGGCGCAGGACGAGCTAAAGTACAAAGGATTATAACCGAGGCGGGAACCGGTTCGGGGCAACTTTACTGTCAAAGAACAGTGGAAAAACCAGATTTACCAGACCAGATACCAGCGGTGCGGATCCAGCCAATTGCTGCGGATCGCATAATACTCGTTGACCGGACGGTCGTCTTGTAATGCCGCCACCTGTGGCGCGAGGGCGATGACCTGATCGATCGGTAGCTCGGTCTTCAGGACGTCGGCGAATTGGTGCTCTGCGTCGTGCTCGGGGCCCCATTCGACCATGTCTATCGCGGCTTCGAGGGGAAGCTTTTCGGCTAGCTCGGCTGGAGTAAGGTCAGGAATCGGTTGGCGGCTCGCCAGGAAGTGATATCCCCAGCCATTGAGCGAGTGAAAGACCCGAACGTAGGGGAACGATTCTTTGATTGCACGCGCTACGGAAGCGCGTACGACCGAATCTCCGAAGGGCAGCCACTGCTGCAGGATTCCATCGGCTCGCAGATGCTCGCGGGCGGTCGCGTAGAACTCTTTCGAATACAGGAGGCTTGATCCGGCGGCTTCGACCGGGGGCGGGGGATCGAGTGTAATCACGTCGTACTGATCTTGCGTGCGCTCAAGATAGCGGCGGCCGTCGTCGATCACCACGTGCGAAAGCGGCGAACTCAGCAGCTGCGGGGCCGACGTATTGTAATAGCTGAAAACGCGCGGGACGCTCGGCACCAACTCGACCGCGGTGGTTGAAATTCCCCACGACATCATGGAGCGGTAAGTGGTTCCCATTCCGAAGCAGATGACGAGAGCTTTCTGTGGCTTGTGATCGAGAAAGGCGAGCGGCATGTGCGCCATGATCTTGGTGATGGGCGTGAGTTGCGTAATGCCGACGCCATTCACCAGCAGGCGCCTGCCCATGCCTGAGCCAGTAGCGATAATCGTGGCCGTATTGTCGCGGACGACTTCGGCCGGTTGAAAGCGATCTTCAAAGCTTCGGCTCTCGAAAACAACGACTATGGCCAACACTGCCATCGCGTATCCGATGGCACGCTGCCGGAATGCGGGAGTCTTCGCAGTTTCGCCCAGAGTGCCCAGTGAAGCAGCGACCAGCAACCACGGCGCGGCGTAAACAAACAGCACCCAGCGCTCGCTCAGGTGTGGCAACAAGAGGAATCCTGAGAGCAGGGGACCAAGAATGCATCCCGCGACGTTGACGGCGTACGCGGTGCCTGCCTGCTCGGCTTTGCCGCGCGACCAGCGATCCACCAGCATCGGCGTGACGAAGCCCAACACAGCCGAGAGTGGAGCGATTCCCAACAACAGGCGCTGCATGCGCGAGAGATCGAAATGCGGATCGGCTGCGGCCAGAGGTATCAGGACAGAGACGCCGAGGAGGCCCCAAATTAACGCGCCGGCTTCGTCTTGTTTGCGGCTCCAGCGGCGATAGACTTGCGAGCCGAGGAATGTCGCAGCGAGATAAACCGCGAGAATCGCAGCGAAGGCGTAGACCAGAGTTCCGAGGTATGGAGTGAATTGGCGGATCCAAACCACTTCGACGCCCATGCTGGTCAGGCCCGTAGCGAACAAAAGCGCGAGCATGCGGCGGTTACCTGGCTTTGGAGCATCGATCGCCACAGGCTGCTCTGGCGATGGTGCGCCGACTGCGGGCACTCCGACGGTCAAAGCCAATGCCGATAGCGCCAAAACTCCATTGAGTGCAGCGCCAATCTTCAACGTGCCGCGAAAACCGTAAAGCTCGATCAGAAACAGCGGTACGATCGCGCCCGTCACAGCTCCCAGGACGTTGGCGAGGTATAAGAAGCTGAAGGAACGCCGGTCTTCACCTTGCGACATCTGCTTGATCGCCAGCATCGCGACGGGGATCGTGGCGCCCATGCACGTGCAGGCGGGAACGAGGACGATCGCGATCCACGCAGCCGATGCCAGGTAGTAGCTCGCGGACGAGACCAGTGTGATCTGCTCGAGAAGGTGACGTCCGAATTTCAGCTCAAAAGGGACGAGCAGAGCCGAGAGGCCAATTAAGAATTCCGCGAGCGCGTAAAGACGCAACGCGGGAAATTGAATGCGGTGGCCGTATTTGCGGATTAGCCAGCCGCTGCCCCATGAGCCCAGCCCGAGGCCGGCCATGAAAGTTGAGAGAGCGATCGAGACGAAGGCGCTGGTGACTCCGAACGAGGCCATCGACAGGCGTAGCCAGACCAGTTCGTAGAGGATGCTGCAGAATCCCGAGATGAAGAAGAAGACGAAGAACCAGGGCATTTCTCGATCCACACTTCTGATTGAAGAATTGATGAGACCACAGAACGGGGGGAATCGCCAGAGTCGTGGGGTGGGTGGAGGACCTTTGGTAACTGAGATCCTGCGCGGGTCGCCCGAAACTCTGTGTCACTGCACGCCAGATCCTTCGGCCTGTCGGCCTCAGGATGACGTCATTTCCTATCTTAAATTTGGCTCTTAATGGCTACTGGTTGTTGAAGAGGCGATGCCTTCAGCCGGGGTTAGTCCGGCTCTGACTACGTCGCCTACTTCATCTCCGCGGAAGTATTGGCCTTTGGCGGCGCGCATTTCTGGCATGGCCGCGTAGGGCTTGCTGTAGTCGTTATTCGCGTTCCAGAACAAGAATCCCACACCGCCCTTGTTCTTCGAGGTCATCACCTGAGTCTCGATGTATTTCGGAGAGTAGGTTTTAGTTCTCCAGGCAAACGCTTGCAGCCAGGGACGAATGGTCACGCCACTGCCTTTGGTGATCAGTTCGAAGCGGGCCATCGATTCGCCGATAAAATGTTCAGGCGCGTCGCCGGGATGATCGTAGCCATCCATGCCGAAGAAGTGCGAAGGATAAATCATCGGCGAAAGCACGTCGCAGTGCTTCGCCATCGCGACGATGTCCTGTCCGGTGTGCGCGAGGTCAACCTGACGCTGCCACGCCATCACTCCGAACACGTCGAGCGAGAGCAGCACGCCGGTCGGATGCAACTCGGCATAAGCGTGCTTCAGGAAATCGGCGATGACGTCGGAACGATGCCAATCGGCATGCGCGGTCTGAAAAGCGAAAGTCGCATCTTTCTGATCGCCTTCGGCGGGGAAGCGTACATAGTCAAACTGAACTTCATCCACTCCTGATTCGGCGGCCTTCTTCGCCAGGGCGATGTCAAATTCTTGCACCTTGGGCTGCGAAGGGTCCGTCCAGACCAGCTTGCCGTTCTCGCGCCACGGCTGTCCCGTGCGGTGCGACTTCACGGCCAGTTCAGGATGAGTGACGACCAAGCGCTCATCGCGGAAGATCGCAACGCGGGCGATGGCGTGCATCCCTTGCGAGTGCAAGAACTTCGTGAACTTGGGCAGGTCGCGGATCACCGGCTTCTTTCCCCCGGCCAGCGCGTTTTCAAAGGGAATATTGATGGTGCCGTCGCTGTCTTTCACGTCAAAGACAACTGCGTTGCCGCCGACTTCGCGCCAGCGGCGGATGATCTTTAACCCACGGTCACTTCCTGCCATCACGCCGGTCAAATAGACGGCGCGAACTTCAAAATCCTTGGGAACGGCCACTGCCTTTTCGACGATGGGAGCATCTAAAATGCCGGGAATTGTGAGTTGTTGGCCAGCCTTCAGGAAGGTTCCCTGGAAGTTGCCGTTGGACTTGCGAATGGCTTCGGCAAGTTCACTGGTAGTCAGGTAGGAAGTCTTCGAAATGTACTGCCGGGCGACGGAGATGAGACTTTCGCCTCGCTTGGCGACATACATCGCACTTCCCGGAGGCGCCGCCAACGGCGCGGGAGTCTCTGGCGCGGTGGCGCGCACCGGCTCCGAAGTCTTCGAGGTCCTGACAATCAGGGGCGTCGAAGTCGACTGGGCGGCGGCGGTCGAAGATGTAGAAGCGATTTGACGGATTACGAATCCGCAAGTCAGTAGAACGATGCAGGAAATGGAAACCACGCTGAAGCGACGCAAGGTTTTCTCCGTGAAGTGAACTCTGTCCGGATGCTAACCTCGCTGTTTTGGGCCTGCCAGTTACGTCAGGTCACAGCCACGTGGTGGGTACAGAACCGCCTCGACGGACCGGAAAACTTCCCGGTTGCGCAAACAATTGCCTTTTGCCCGAACCTTCCTGCGGGGACAAGTGCTTCCCCCGGAAGGCTATCGGCATCTAAGTCTAGTAAGAATGCGGACGTGGCGGCGGGTGATAGGATGGCGAACCGTTTGCTCTAGTCCAAGTCGTTAAAGGAATTGAGGGATTGACAGAATTTGTCATTCCTCACGTTGGCGAAACTAGCAAGCGCTGTCCGCAGCAGAAGGGCCCTAGAAAGGAACCGGGCCAGACACTATGAAAAGCGTGCTCAGCACCGTTCTCGATCCCACCCGTCGCAGTAATGATGCCCGAGAATTTGACAGCGCCTTGCGCCGCAAAATCGTCGGCCAGGACCAGGCCGTCGACAAGGTCGTCGAAATTTACCAGATGTTTCTGGCCGGGCTGAACCCCCCCAGTCGTCCTGTTGGCAACCTGCTCTTTCTCGGACCCACTGGGTCGGGGAAGACCCGCGTAGTCGAGTCAATGGCCGAGTCGTTGTTCGGCGATGCGCGCGCCTGCATCAAGATCGACTGCGCTGAGTTCCAGCATTCCCACGAAATTGCCAAGCTGATCGGTTCGCCTCCGGGTTATCTCGGACACCGGGAAACGCATCCTTTGCTTACTCAGGAAGCGTTGAATCAATGGCACACCGAGAAGCTGAAGCTTTCGATTCTGCTGTTTGACGAGATCGAAAAAGCTTCTGACGCCTTGTGGCAACTGCTGCTTGGCATTCTCGACAAAGCGACGCTGACGCTGGGCGATAACCGTCGGGTTGATCTCTCGCAGTGCATCATCATCATGACCTCGAACCTGGGGGCCAGCGAGATGAGCAACCTGGTCGATGGCGGACTGGGCTTCGCGCAGAAAGTCATTCAGATCGATCAAACGCTCGACGACAAGATCAACCGTACTGCGATCGACGCGGCGCGCCGGAAATTTACTCCGGAGTTCATGAACCGCATCGACAAAGTGGTAGTGTTCCGCACGCTGCGCCCGGAACATCTCGAGCAGATTCTGGAAATCGAGTTGGGCATGGTGCAACAGCGCGTGTTGATGGCTTCGCCGGCGAACCAGTTCGTGTTTAATTGCACGCCCAAGGTGAAGAACTTCCTGCTGCATGAAGGGACCGATCCCAAGTATGGGGCTCGTCACCTGAAGCGCGCGATCGAACGCAATATCGTTTTCCCGCTTGCCAACCTGGTTGCTACCGGGCAGGTGAAGCTGGGAGACTTTATTCGTATCGATATGAGTCCTGAAGGCCGCATCACGTTCATCAAAGAAGCGGAAGGCGCTATGGTGCCGATGCTTCTGGAACGTTACGGAGCGGCGGCGGCGGTGCCGATGGCGGCTCGCGCGGCGCGTCCTGCGGCGAACCGTCGTGAGTTTGGAGCAACTGGAACTCTCGACAGCAAATAGTCTCTCGTATCTCGTTTAACTCCTCTTCTCCAGCGCCGGGCAAAAACCCGGCGCTCTTTTTTCTTGGTTATCCGTTTCTTGCCTTTGTTGGGTTGCTTTGTCTACAGTTCTAGCAATGGAGACGATATGAAATTCTCGCGCCCTGTTGCGCTGTTTCTGATTGGACTATTGCTGGTTCCTTTGTTGCCGGCTCGAGTCATACCCACGCATGGGATCGATCTTTTCTCTGCACAGGAAGAAGTGCAGGCGGGACAGCAGGCTGCCGCCGAAGTGCCCAAGCAGCTGCCGGTGCTTCCGGATTCGAGTCCGCTTTCGCAATATGTTTCGAGTCTTGGGCATCGGCTGGCCGAGCACGCTCCCGGAGAGAAGTGGCCTTACAACTTTCATGTAGTAAATCAGAAAGAGATCAACGCTTTCGCTCTACCGGGAGGGCCGATCTTCGTGAATGTTGGCACCATACAGGCTGCAGACAATGAAGCCCAACTGGCCGGCGTGATTGCACACGAGATTTCTCACGTCGTGCAGCGGCATGGAACGCGGGCCGCTAGCAAGCAAATGGCTGCGCAAATTCCGTTGGGTGTTCTCGGCAGCATTCTCGGTGGAGGGACTCTGGGCCAAATGGCGACACAGGGAATTTCGTTCGGCATCGGATCCTATTTTCTGAGAAATTCGCGCGAAGCCGAGAAAGAAGCCGACCTGCTTGGAACTGACATCATGTATGACACGGGATACGATCCCCATGAGATGGCGCGGTTTTTCGAGAAGATCAAACAGCAGGGGGGATCGCCGTCGCTGCAGTTTTTGAGCGACCATCCCGATCCGGGGAACCGCGTGGAATACGTTTCGGCAGAAGTGCGGACGTTGCCGTCGAAGCAAACATACTTGGCCGACAGCTCTGACTTCCGCCAAGTCAAGCAGGAAGTCGCTGGCATGAAGCCGATGACCGCGCAGGAAATCGCCGCCTGGCAGAAGCAAGGCGGCGGAGCGGGAACTCAGGCTGTAATCGCGGGGAATGTGTCTCCCGCGGCCAGCCAGAATCTGCGGGCCTTTAATCACGATGATTACCAGATTGCGTATCCCGAGAACTGGCAACTGATCGGCGATCACACCTCCGCCGTCACCATCGCTCCGCAGAATGGGGTGACCCAAAATGCTGTTGCCATCGGCGTCATGATCAGTGCCTACCAGCCGGAAGAACCGAATGCCAGCCTCGACAACAATACGCATGCGCTGCTGGCGTCGTTACGGCAATCGAATCCGGACTTGCGGCAGATCGGGAATGATGAAGCGATTCGCGTAAACAATGCAGAGGGAAAGTCGGTGGAGTTAATCGGATCATCGCCGATCCAGCAGAACGGGCGTCCGATTCAAGAGCGGGACTGGCTGGTGACGACGCGACGCAGCGACGGAGCGTTGCTTTATCTGGTGTTTATTTCTCCCGACAAAGATTCTTCGTCGCTACGACCGACGTTTGAGCAGATGCTGAGAACACTGAAAGTGAAGTAGTCGTTGGTCGGTGCTAGTCATTGGTCGTTCGTCGTTGGTCGTTGGCCAATACCAAACCAACAACGAAACGACTAAGGCCCAACGACCAACGACGAATGACCAACGACCGACTCACCAGACTGTGCAGCGTTTGTCTGGCGGACGCATCATCGGGGAATCGTCTTTGCATTGGAATGCTTTTTCGAATTCCGCAGTGTTGGCTAGCGGGCCGATCACGCGGTATTTCGCTACCGGATGCGGATCGACCTGCATCATCGATCGTTGCTGTTCGATGCGGATTTCGTCGCCACGGAATTGTCCCCAGGCGATGAAGAATTGCTGCTCGGGGGTGAATCCGTCGATGTCCGCCGGACGTGGCTTGCCTTCGAGTGATTTCTCGTACGCCAAGTAGGCGATTTTTACTCCGCCCAGATCGCCGATGCTTTCGCCCAGCACCAGCTTGCCGTTGTGATGGACGCCGGGTTCGATGAAGTAGCCCTCGAACTGATCGGCCACGCACTGTCCTCGCGCCTGGAACTTCTTCAGGTCTTCATCGGTCCACCAGTTGTTCAGTTTTCCCGTTGAGTCGTATTGCGCGCCCTGATCGTCGAATCCATGCGAGATTTCGTGGCCGATCACGACGCCGATGGCGCCGTAGTTCACCGCGTCAACGGCATGTACGTCGAAAGCCGGAGGTTGCAGGATTCCCGCGGGAAAGACGATTTCGTTCAGCAACGGGTTGTAGTAAGCGTCGGAGGTTGGAGGCGTCATGCCCCAGCGCCCGCGATCCACGGGCTTGCCGATGGTCGAGCGGTCGTCCTCTACGAAAAATCTGCGGCCGTTCATGGCATCTTCAAAAAAAGCGTCGCGGCGGATGTTGACGCTGCTGTAATTCTTCCACTTGTCGGGATAGCCGATCTTGGGATTGAAAGTCGAGAGCTTCACCAGAGCCTTCTGCTTGGTGGCGTCGCTCATCCAGGTCAACGAGCCAATGTCATCTTTCATGGCCGCGAGCAGATTGTGAACCATCTCCTGCATGCGGGCCTTGGCTTCGGGCGGGAAATATTTCTCGACGTATTTCTGGCCGAGCGCCTCACCCAGCAGCTGATCGTTGGTCTCGACGCAACGCTTCCAGCGCGGCTTCAGCTCGCTTGACCCGCCGAGAAACTTTCCGTTAAACGAGAAATCTTCTTCGACGAATGCATCGGAAAGATACTCTGCCGACTGATCGAGCAGATGCCACTTGAAGTAGGTCTTCCAGTCGTCGAGCGAAGTCTCATTCCACTGGCGGTCGAATTCCTTGATGAACTTCGGTTCCTGCACATTCAAGTCGACGCTCTGAGGTAGCTTCTTGTGGTCGAAGTACTCGACCCAGTCGAGATGGGGCGCGAGCGCCTGCAACTCGGCGAAGCTCATCTTGTGGTCGGCAGTCTTGGGATCGCGCGCTTCCGCCGGAGCAATCGTCGCGTCGGCGAACTTTGTCTCCATCACCATCACCGTTTGTGCGCCGGCCGCGGCTTTGGCGTCATCCCATCCGGCAAGCTTGAAGGTGTTAGTGACGTGCTGCTTGTATTTGTCACGGGCTTCGGCGAAGCGCGACTCGGTTCCGAGGTAGTAAGCCTTCTCAGGAAGACCCAGGGCGTTCGCGGAAATGTCGGCCATGATCATGGTGGGCTCGTGCGGGTCCTGCGAGCCGGACAGCGCGAACGGAACAACGATCAGCATGTCTTGCATCTGCATCATGACTTTTTGCAGGTCGGCCATGTTCTTCGCGCCGTCGATCTTCGCCAGATAGGGCTTCACCGGTTCTATGCCGCGGGCATTGACCTTCGATTTGTCCATGCAGGCGCCGTAGTAGTCGCCGATCAACTGGTCGGTGCTGCCTTTGGGGGCGTTCTTGTCCTGCATGGCGTCGTCGAGGATGAGCTTGAGTTTGTCTTTGTTGCTCTCGCCGGCGGCCCAGCGACGGCTCCAGCGGGTCATCGAAGCGGGAATGGGATTGTTCGCGCGCCAGGCGCCGTTGGCATATTCGTAGAAGTCGGTGCAGGGATCGGCTTTGCGATCCATGTCGGAGACTTCGATACCTTTGGTCTGGGCAGTTTGGGAGAAAGCAAACAGGGAAGACAGCAGAAGCAACAACAAAGATTTCAGAACGCGCATGAGTACGCCTCTTGGAAGAATTGCGATCCAGCAAACCCGCAATTCTAGCTGAGGAAGAGCGATTCCGTATGCTTGGAACAGATGTTGAGTGTTTAAAGGCGGTCGCGGGTCGCTGGTCGTCGGAAAACCGGCTTCGGGCTTCGGGCGTCAGGACGGAGAGCGGCTGAGGTCTGGGTCTGAGGTCTGAAGCCCGCACCGAATGCTGACGACTGTTGCTATCCGCCTTGTTTCAACTCCACCAATACCTGGCGGGCGATTTCTTTCAGGGTGTCGAAGACGCCGGTGCCTTGGAAGGCTACAGCTTCGATAACGGGTTCGTTCTTGCGGCGCAGCTCTTTGGCGAGAGCGGGCACGGGCATCACGTTCGGCAGGTCGCGTTTGTTCAATTGCAGGACGTAAGGAATCTTCTGGAAGTCGTAGCCGTGTTCTTTGAGGTTGTCCATCAGATTGTCGAGGGCTTCGACGTTGGCGTCCATGCGCTCCTGTTGGGAGTCGGCGACGAACACGATGCCGTCCACGCCGCGCAGAATCAGCTTGCGGCTGGCATCGTAGAAAACCTGTCCGGGAACAGTGTAAAGGTGGATGCGTGTCTTGAACCCGCGCACCGATCCCAAATCCAGAGGCAGGAAATCGAAGAACAATGTACGTTCCGTCTCTGTCGCCAGAGAGATCATCTTGCCTTTTTGTTGTTCGGCGGTCTTCTGAAAGATGTACTGCAGGTTCGTCGTCTTACCGCCCAGCCCGGCGCCGTAATAAACGATCTTGCAGTTGATCTCGCGGGCCGCAAAGTTGATGAAACTCAAAGGCCTTCCTCAAAATCCGCGGCAAATACCGCGCAGGAAATTTGGCTGATTGCTGCTGGTTTTATACCACATGGCCCAGCATTACCGGCAGGTTACCAGGGTTACTAGCAATGCCACCCTCTGAACATGCCGTTACCGCACCGGGGGCAGGGGATAGTAGCCGTCTTTGGCGAAAACCTTCACATTGGGCAGATCAACCCGCACTTCGATCTGGCGGTACGTGCTGCTCGGGGTTACGCGCGTGGTGTAGCCCAGTGTATACAAATTGCGAGCGTCTCCCAGCGCCTTTACGTACGCCGCTTCAATCGAGTTGCGCTCATAGTCGTTGGACACCTCGCCGCCGGTGGCATTTGCGTACTTGGGAAGCAGATCGGTGTAGCCGAATTTGGGCAGGTGGAATTTCACTTTGTTGTATCCGGGGATTGCGGCTTCTTCGACGCCGATTCCGTATACCAGAATGCCGTTGGCCAACAGTACTTTGAGCACGTCTTTGTAGCTGGCGCGGCTGCCCCATTCGCGTCCGTTGCTGATCACAAAGATGATCTTGCGCCGCGAGCGGTCGCGTTTGGCGAGATCACGAGCCGCCGCGAGGATCGCGTCATTCAGCACATGCGCTTCCTTGGGCGGCGTGTAGACCGTAGGTTGTCCGGGGTCGATCGGATATCCATTCACGATCGGTCCGCCGGGACCAAGCGGTCCACTGGTCACCGGAGGCCCGTTGTTGCGGCCTTTCACGGTCTTCAATTGATCGAGCGTGGCTTGTAACTGTTTCCCGGCCATGGCAAAATCGTCGGCCCGCGAATAATTGTTGCTGAAGGTGTAGACCGCGACTTCATCGTAGCGGCTGAAGGCTCCTTCAAGTGCGCTGTAGGTCTCATTCACTCTTTGCAGGGCAATGTCCGCCAAGCCCGTGTCGATTACCACAGCTGCCGACAGCGTAAAGGGATCGCTGGTGAAAAAGTTCAGCTTCTGCTGGATGTTGTCTTCGAGCACGGTGAAGTTCTTCGGAAGCAAGCCATCGAGGGGACGGCCATCGGAATCCAGAACGCGCACCGGGATCAACACCTGGTTGACGTTGGTTTTGATCTTGAAGAGTTCTTCCTGCCCGGCGCTCATCCCCTGATTCTGATTAGCAGTGGCGCCGCCTTGGGGTACCGTGTCCATCTTGAACGGGGGCTTGGAAGTCTCAGTCGGCGGCGGATTCTGGGGCTCCGCTGGCTTCTCTTCGCGTTGAGGAGTCGGAGTATTGCTTCCCGGAGGTGTCGTGGGCGGAAGGTTGGGGAAGTTCTGGGGTGGCTGCGCGGTTGAGGGCGCGTCTGGAATCTCTTGTTTCTGCTGATCTTGGGTCGATTGTGCCAAGCCTATGCCGAGCGCCAGGATCCCATACGCCATGACCACGCAACTTGCTCGTGCAATTCGTAGCAACACGGATAGCCTCTGCGCCTCGCGGCGACTCTTTCTCAATGTGGACCCTGGATTACCCCAGCTTGGCGCATCTAACGGTTCGGGAATAGACTAACAAAAAACCACGAGAGAATCTTTCATGCACAAAGCCCGCGTTTTTCAGGTCCTCGGCGCCGCCACTGCGCTCCTTTTGGCGGCGACTGCGCTTGTCGCCCAAAGCAATACTGCCCCGGCGCAACAGCAGGAGGATCAATCGCTTGAGACGCTGAAAGTCAACGTGAACGTTGTCCAGCTGTTCTTCAACGTAAAGGACAAGAAGGGCGGGCTGATTCCCAACCTCACCAAGACTGATTTCGACATTTTGGAGGACGGCAAGCCGCAGAGCATCAAGTACTTCGCAGCGGAGTCAAATCTTCCACTGACCCTGGGCATTCTTATCGATTCAAGCGGCAGCCAGGCCCGCGTTCTGGATATGGAGAAGCAGGTGGGCGGGAATTTTCTCGCCGAGATTCTGCGAGATAAAGACCTCGCCTTCGTGATTGGCTTCGACGTGAATGTCGACCTGCTCCAGGATTTCACCGCTTCCGTTCCCTCGCTGAAGAGGGGCATGGATAGTGCCCGCATCAATACGGGCGGGGGCGGAGGCGTGATCCCAGGCATGGGGGGAGGGCCGGTTCCCACCGCCAATGGTCCACGCGGGACGCTGCTCTACGACGCCGTTTACCTCGCCGCTCATGATGAGCTCGCACAGCAGGTGGGACGCAAGGCGATGATCCTGCTCACCGACGGGGAAGATCAGGGGAGCCAGCTCAAACTCACCGATGCCATCGAAGCAGCGCAGAAGTCTGACAGCATTGTGTACGTCTTGCTCTGCGCCGATCGTGGTTTCTACGGCGGGTTCGGCGTTGGCTATTCCGGCGACAGCCAGATGAAAAAGCTGACTTCGGAGACAGGGGGCCGCGTCATTGAGGTGGGGAATAAGTACGAGAAGCTGAAGGAAGCCTTCGATCAGATTTCGAAAGAGCTGCGCAGCCAATACAACATCGGCTACAGCCCGACCAATGCGAAGCTCGACGGCACCTTCCGCAAGGTAGAAATCCATCCCAAAGAGAAGGATTACAAAATCCAATCAAGACTGGGTTACTACGCGGTGGCGAAGAGAGATCAGGAGTGATCTTTCGTCAAACTCTGTTACCCTAATAGAAAGGCTTTCCGCAGAACCCGCATCTAATTCCAGGAGAACTTTGAAGATTTGAAGGAGCCGCTACAGTTGTGACTTTTTCTATGCGCATTTTTTCATCGATATTGTTTGCCGTCCTGCTGAGTTTGAACGGTTTAGCCCAGAGTTCACCGCCTGACGCGCCCTCGGCCACGAAAGCGCAAAATGCGCCTGCCCAGGACAACAAAGACGCACAGCAAAAGGTCGAGGAGAAGCAAAATGGCACCTCGAATGACCGGCTCTTCTACGCGCTGCCGAACTTCTTAACCGTAGAAACTAAGAATCTTCCCCCGCTGACGACCGGACAGAAGTTCAAGGTGGTGGCGCGAGGGTCGTTCGACTACATTCAGATACCCTGGTACGCGTTTCTGGCCGGGATCAGCCAGGCGGAAGACAGCGAGCCCGGCTATGGCCAAGGTGCAGAGGGATATGGCAAGCGGTTCGGGGCCTACTTTGCTGACGGGACCATCGAAAATTTCATGACCGGGGCGATCCTGCCCTCGATTCTTAAGCAGGATCCGAGATTCTATCAATCCGGCAAAGGCGGCTTTACCCATCGCACCGGCTACGCCATCAGCCGCATTTTCGTTACGCGCACCGACGCCGGTGGCTCCCAGTTTAACTACTCTGAGATTGTCGGCAGCGCCATGTCGTCCGCGATCTCTACTTACAGCTACCACCCGAGCGGAGACCGAACGCTTTCCAATACCGCCAGCGTTTGGGGAACCCAGGTCGGGTACGATACGATCACGCTGGTGGTGAAAGAGTTCTGGCCCGATATCCGGCGCAAGATAACCAAGAAAAAGCAGCAATCCACGGAGCTGCGTGGAATGGATGACTCGGACTCAGTTCTCTTGGCCCGGCCCTAAAGCGGAAAAATCAATTCATAGAATCCAAAAAATCAACCGGCCATGAGCCGGTATTCATGCTAATTTGCGCTTATGAGGGATACGACGATCCGCTACTGCCCGAATGAAGATTGCCCGGTGCATGGGCACGTGATCTACACTCAGGGCACGCGATGCCAGTTCTGTCGTTGGGATTTGAAGCCGGAGCGCCCGCGCAGCGAAACGGTCGTGGAAAAAGAAACAGGTTTTCGTCCGGCAGTCTCTCCGGTTCTACTGACGTCTTGATTGAAGGTTTCGGCCGAAGACCAACGACGAACGACCAAAGACTATTCCCGGTCTTTCACCCGAATCACGAACTTCAACCCCGACCAGACTTCGTTAACTGCGCAGACTTTCACGTCCACGAGCCCTGCTTCGAGCCCGATGTTTCGCACCAGGTTCTCGTCCAAATCTGACGCCACACCCGAAGTCTTCTTTGGCCAGCTGACCCACAGCATTCCCGCAGGACCCAGTTGCTTCGCCACTTTTGGAAACTGCTTTTTCAACTCCGCCCGCTTCGTGACGAAGATCATGGCGAAATCGAGCGCGCTCGTTTCTTCTTTGCACGTAGCGAGAGCGGATTTCAATTCTTTGCGCACGCTGGCGGGCATCTCTACCAGCATGGTGCGAAAATCTTCCTTGATGCCTAGCTTTTTGGGGAGCGGCGTTCCTGAGTATCCGGCCATGAGAAGAGATATTACTGCTTGGGAGCGTAGTATCCGTGACGGCTGCGTACTTTCAGGTTCTTCTTGGTATCGAGCGCCGAAATCTCGATGGTGTGGAACAGACCGTCGGCCTGGAAGTTAGCGGGCTTGTAGGAGAGCGCGTACTGGCTGCGCAGTTCGTCCTGAATTTCAGAAAAAGCGTTGGCGACGTCGGTAACCTGGAAAGGGAAGAAAGCACGGCCTCCGGTGGCGTCGGCAATTCGCACCAGCACTTTGTCGCCGCGTTGGGTTGTGCCAGTCACGTTGGTGCTGATGGTGTAGACGATGACCTCGGCGCGCTCCGCCATCTCGATAGCTTCCTCGCGGGTCACATGGCTCTGGTTGTCATCACCGTCGCTAAGCAGAATGATGGCGCGGCGAACCGGACCCACTTGCCCTGACTTCATCAGCTTGTCTCGGCATGCGAAATAGAGCGCGTCGTACATGGCGGTTCCGCCGCCGGGACGCAGCATGCGAACGCCATGCGAGAGGTCTTCGGTATTGTCGGTGAAATCCTGTGTGATCTCGGGAGTGACATCAAATCCAACGACAAAGGCTTTGTCGTATTTCGGACGGATGGTTTGATTCAGAAACTCAATCGCCGATTCCTGCTCGAACTTGAAGCGGTCGCGCACCGAGTTGCTGGCGTCGACCAGCAATCCCACTTGCAGGGGAAGATCACTCTCAGTGTGGAAGCTGCTGATCTCCGCTGCCGGACGATTGTCGTCCATTACTCTGAAGTCGTCCTTCTTAAGGTCGCGTACATAGTGACCGTGCTTATCGGTCACCGTAAACACAACGTTGACTTCGTTCACAGTCTTGCGGATGGTCGCGGCGGCATCGTCGTTCGACGCGGGAGAATCTTGTTTGGGAGGATCGGTCTTTGTTGCGTCAGCCTTGGGAGCATCCGCTGACGGAGCGCTTGCGGCCCTTTCTGGCGCGGTTGCGGGGGGCGCGCTCTGGGCAAACCCGGGCAGCATAACTGCCCACACGAACAGAAGCAGAAATGAAATGGAACGCAAGACCCTCATTGGTTTCAGTCATTATATCCGGAATCGAAATCAGCCGAACTTCGCGATCTACTTGGTCTCAACCTTGGCAATCGAAGTGGTTTTAAAGGTAATCACGGTTTCGGCGGGGATCAGCGCCGCGGGGCCGCTGCCCTTGCCGATCGAGCCGCTCGTATCGATGTCCGCGGGATTAGAAGGATGTCCTATGCCAGCAATCGTATCGGAAATGCTGCCGGGACGATTCCGCGAACCGGTCCTGCCATGACCCTGCCGCGTATAAGTGGTCGTCGTGAAATTGTAAATCGCGTCTTTGGTCTCAACTTCAGTGAGGCGGATGATGAGCAGACCTGAAGTCTGGCCTCCGTTGCTGGAATCGGCGCTGTCGACGCGGCCGCGAGCGGTTGCGCCTTCGGCGGCGATGGTCTTGCCGTTGATCACGATGTCGTGATCAAGAGTCGCCTCGAAGGGATCCCCAGGGGTCACGCTGTCGGAGTTGAGGGTGGTCTTGATGCGAACGGTGATTTTGGTGCCGCGGGGAAGGTCGTCGGCGGCGAGCGCAGGCAGTACAGCTAAGAGCAGCAGAAGGGTAAAACTCTTCAGGATTCGCATGACTGGCACACCCCGTTTCAGTCAAGTCTACCGCCGGAAGCCGGATTTGTCGGCGGAAAAGAGCAACGCCTCCGGGTCTCGACTCCCGGAGGCTCCCTCACTCTCGACGTTTTTGTAAGACTTCCGTCCTACCCTCGCCAAGAGAGCTTATGAGGTTAGAACTTGGCGAAGGCGGGATGGTTGCCTTGCCGATCCATCCCTGGATGGCTGAAGCCGTTAGCGCTCGAAGTGGAAGATGTCGAGGACCACATAAGTGCTGCGGTTTACCAGCACCACATGCCCTCCCACGGCAACGTGCGCGCAACCGGTCGGAGGTGGAGGCAGACGCCGCTCGAGTTCCTCGGGACACGGCTCCATCTTCTTCCGCAGACCCGGGGGCAAAGTGCCGCGTACTCGCAACTGCTTTTCGAGTCCTGGAGGAAGCTGATCGCGTTTTGCAAGGCCAGGAGGAAGATGATCGTCCTGATCGTGGTACCAGTCGCGCATTTCGTCGCGGTCATGATCGCTGTAATACTGCCGGTGATCATCGTCGTCGCCGGTCATGATGCTTGCCATGACCGTGGTCGTCGGCCGCGGCGATTCCGCAAGTCGCAAACGCTCCCAACAAGCACACGCACAACCATCGTTTGAGTCGCATGGGTATCCGCCCTTCTGTTTGAAAGGGTAACGACGAGGCGACGGCGGGGGCAGATTACCAACGCGCCTGACCCTAAGACTGCCTTAGATGAGAGGAATTTAGCTTGGACAATGCCCAACGCGCATGTCCGGTGACCACCGAATCTTCGCCGGCAGATAGCTTTTCGAGCAGGGGAACGAATTTCTTTTCACCGCTGTTGCCCATGGCGATCACTGCGTTCCGGCGCAGGCCGGTGAGTTTTGAGCGCCGGATGGGCGATCGCCGGAATGTTTCTCGAAACTCCTCGGCGCGTCATCTCTGCCAGCCAATCGAGAGCTGGATTTACGAGTCCTTCGCGCGGCTGAAACTCGGCGGCGGCCGTTACCGGCGCTTTGCGATTCCAGGGGCAAACATCCTGGCAGATATCGCACCCGAACACGTGTCGGCCCATGCCTTCGCGGATGTTTTCGGGAACAGTCCCGCGCTTTTCGATAGTGAGATATGAAATGCACTTGTTGGAGTCGAGCTTGTAAGGCTCGATGAGCGCGTCGGTCGGACATGCTGTATGCAGCGTGTGCAACTTCCGCAGCGATCGGGAGCGGGTAAGTCGCAAGCGCAAATCGAGCGAAGTAATGATTACGCCGAGAAAGAGCCACGATCCCATCTTCTGGTTCAGGATGCAGGTGTTTTTTCCGATCCATCCCACGCCCGCGTATTTGGCGTAGATGCGCTCGACGAGAGGTCCGGTGTCGACGTAGCAGCGGGTCTCAAAGTCACTTTCCGTGACAGCGGAGCGCAGGCTGTCTTCCACGACCCGCAGTTTTTTCAGCACGGCTTCGTGATAGTCCTCGCGGCTCCAGGCGTAGCGGGAGATCCATCCGCGATCGGCGGCGGTTGTTTCGGTCGAGTACGGTTCCGCGGTGTTGTAGTTGATGGCGCAGACGATAACGCTGCGTGCCCACGGGATAGCCGATCGCAGCGAGGCACGCTTGAGCTCCCCGCTGTTGTTGCGTGATTCCAGATAGCTCATTTCCCCCGCGTATCCGGCGGCGATCCATGCGGGGAAGTGCTCGAGTTCTGGGAACTCTCGGGCCGGGGCGATGCCGGCGAGTTCGAACCCAGCATCGCGAGCGGCTTGTTTCACGAGTTCGGCGAGGGGGAGCATGGACTGGTGTGGTTAGTTTAGCGTGGCCGGCGGCTGGCCAACCTGTCACGGAGCCTTGTGACCCAGGGCACAGCCAGTCGGGTCACCTATAGGCATCCTGTATCCGGGAAAGTCCCGAGGAGGGGCGCGATGATTAACCGTCGTCAGCGCTTCAAGATCGAGGCGGTCAAGCCGCCCAAGCAGGATCCGCAAGCGCGCGTCCACAACTTCAACGAAGTATCGCAGGCTTACACACCGGAACTGGCGATGGAGCAGGCGCAGCGCTGTCTCTATTGCGATCATGCGCCCTGCAGCAAAGGGTGCCCGCTGCATAACGATATTCCCGCAGCCCTGTTTCTTCTAGGCCAGGGAGACTTTGTCGGGGCCGCGCTCAAGTTCATGGAGACTTCAAACTTCCCAGACGTATGCGGGCGCATCTGTCCTCAGGAAAAACAGTGCGAGGGTTCTTGCGTGATCGTGCCGCGCAATCCAGCGGTATGCATCGGAAAACTCGAGGCGTTTGTCGTAGATTATGTTCGCCGCAACTATGGTTATCCGCTGCGCGAAAAGGCCCCGTCCACCGGAAGGAAGGTCGCGGTTGTGGGCGCCGGGCCAGCCGGGGCTCGCAGTGGCGGAAGAGTTGACTGTGAAAGGCCACGAAGTCACGGTCTATGACTTGTGGCCTTATCCGGGGGGATTGCTGCTTTACGGCATTCCGAATTTCAAGCTCGATAAAGAGATTGTTTTTTCGAAGATCGAATACCTGCAGAAGATGGGAATTCAGTTTGTCTGTAATTACCGCGTCGGCAAAGATCATCCCGTGGAAGATCTGTTCCGCCAGGGATTCGATCTGGTGTTCCTGGGCTATGGCGCCATCAAGGGCGGCGAGATGAAGATTCCCGGGGAAGATGTTTTGAAGAACGTTTATCAGGCTACGGAGTACCTGGTGCGGGGAAACGTGCCGCCGGAGTTGCTGCCGGAATTCTGGAAAAACCTCGAAGATCCCAAGCCCAACCACACGGGCGTGACTCTGGTGATCGGTGGCGGTGATACAGCGATGGATTGTGTGCGCACGGCAAGGCGCCTGAATTCCGACGCGAAGGTGTATTGCGTCTACCGCCGCAGCGAGGTCGAGATGCCCGGACGCTACGAAGAGCGCATAAACGCTGTCGAAGAGGGCGTGCAGTTTGAGTGGCTCACCGCTCCGGTGAAATTCATTGGCGACGAACAGGGCAGAGTGAAAGCGGCAGAGTGCATCCGCATGAAGCTGGGAGAGCCTGATGCGAAGGGGCGGCGCTCCCCAGTGCCCATCGAGGGATCGAACTTTGTCATCCCTTGTGACACGGTCGCCCTGGCGATCGGCTACAGCCCTGAGACCGAGGTGCCTCAACACACTCCGAACTTGAAGACGACGAAGTGGGGATCGATTCTGGTGGAAACCGAGGAAGTTGGCGTCACATCACGCGAGGATTTATACGCGGCAGGAGACAATGTGCGCGGCGCGGATCTGGTGGTGACGGCAGTGGCATCGGCGAGAAAGGCGGCTTCGGCGATGCATCGTCAACTTCTGAAGTTACGAGTACCGAGGACCGAGTCCCGAGAAAAACCAGCGCCGAGCACGTAAAGAGTTACGAGTACCGAGTACCAAGTAGAAAAGACCCTTATGGCAGGCCATTACAGAGATTTGATCGCTTGGCAGAAGGGGATGGATCTTGTCAATCGCGTTTATGAGTTGACGGATCGGTTTCCAAAAAGGGAAGTCTACAGTCTCACTGATCAGATCCGGCGAGCCGCGGTCTCGATTCCCAGCAACATCGCCGAGGGACAGGCGCACTTCAACAAGGGGGAGTTCCTGCATTTTCTGCGTCACGCGCGGGGATCACTAGCGGAATTGGAAACTCAGCTTCTGATCGCCGAGCGACAGAAATATATTGAAACTGCAGAGGTATCGAGCCTTTTAGCGAGCGCAGACGAACTCAGTCGAATCTTGAGTGGTTTGATCAACTCAATTAAGGCGCAGCGAGCAAAGACTGGGTTTGGAATTTAACTCGGTACTCGGTACTCACATACCTAGCTTTTTGACTTCTTCGTTGTAGTACTTGCGGTAGAGGATGTCCCATTCCTGGCTGCCTTCGAGGATGGTTCGCTTCTGGCTTTCGATTTTGTGGCGGGCCGAGAGGTCGATCTTCTCTTCCTGATTGAGCAAGTCTTCGAGGAACTTTCGGACTTCGAGGCGGATGGTATTGCGGTCTTCGACGAAATCAAGTTCGTCCATTTCGGCCAACGCGTCGGTGACTACGTGAGCCACTTTGTTGACTTTGTCGCGGCTGACTCTCACAGCACCGCCTTATATTTCCGCACCAGTTCGCTTTTCACTTTGCGGAACATTTCCTGGTAGTTGGCGCCACTCTTGCGCATTTCCTCCGAGTACGCTTCGAGGATGACGCGCACCTCGTCGTTGATGCGGTCTTCGAGCGTGAACTCTTCCAGCATGGAAGCGTGCACCTTCTCGGTGACCTTCGCCGGTTCCTTGGTCTCGATGAGTTCACCGGCAATCAATTTCTTGGTGACTTCGCGGGCCAGGTAGCCCACATATTCTTTGGAGAGCAGCATAGGGCGGATCAAATGTCCTGTGCGAAACAATTAGTTTAGCACAAGCAGCACTCAGCACTCAGCCGTCAGCATTGAGCTCCGCGCCATATCGAATATTCAGACACATCCGCGCACTCCCAGGCCGAAAAACTAGTAGCCGTCCGGCAAAAGCCTTACAATGCAGTGTGAGATATATGTCTTCTCAAGTGGATGATTTGTCCGGCCTGAAGGACGATATGGTCGCCTTCATCGAGGGTCACGGCATGCGCCGGTTCCACGGATACGTGGATTATGAAGAGGTGCAGAGCGTACTCTGGAAGTCGGGAGACAGCGCCGATGGCTGGAAAGATTTCGTGGAACTCGCCAAGGCCGCGGGCGCTCCTTTCCTGACGATGGACTCGTGGTCGCTGCAGCGCGAAGAACTGGACGAACTCATCCAACGCCTTTCGAACGCCGAATTCACCAACGACGAGGATCTCGAAGATGCACGCTGGCTGCGCACGTACTCGGGTAAGACTGGATTCGTCCAGCTTGGTTTTGCTAACCAGGGCATCATGATGGTCTACGAGGCGTCCACTGAGTGGTACGACCGCTACCAGCGGCTGGTGGAGTTCACCGAGGACTTCGGCGGCATTCCCATCGACGAGCCTGATCAGGACGAAGAACTCTAGAAACGAGTGATTTTCGATTGTTGAATGCGCTGCGAATTTGCGCGTTGCTTTCCAACAGCCGATAATCAACTCCTCCATGCGGTGGATTCTCAAATCGGCTGATACCGTACAAATTGATTCTCTCGTCGCTGAGTTGAGAGGGAACTCCTCGCTGAATTTGGGCGACACAACGATCGCATCGACCGTCGCCCGGCTACTTGTGCAGCGCGGGATCTCCGAGCCCGACACTGCCGCGCGTTTTCTTGCGCCGGCGCTCTCCCACCTGCATTCTCCTTACGCCATGAGCGGGATGAAACCTGCCGTGGACCGCCTTGACGCCGCTATCGAGCGCAAAGAGGGAATCCTAATTTACGGCGACTATGACGTCGATGGGACGACGGCCATCATCATTCTGAAAACTGCGATTGAACTTTGCGGGGGCGCTGCGGATTTCCATGTGCCGCACCGTATTCGCGAAGGCTATGGCATGAAAGATGACGTGATTGAGCGTGCGGCCGCGGCCGGAGTGCGTCTCATCATCAGCGTGGATACCGGAATTCGCGCTTTCGCCGCGGCGGAGACGGCGCAACGGCTGGGTGTCGATCTCATCGTTACCGATCACCATCTGCCGGGTCAGGAGGGTGTGCCGACGGCGCTGGCGGTGCTCAACCCGAATCAGCCCGACTGTGCGTATCCGTGCAAGGGGTTGTGTGGAGCAGGTGTGGGATTCAAATTAGCGCAAGCGCTGATGGAGCGGCGGTTGGCTACGCCCGACCAGTCACGAATGCTGACATCTTTCATGAAAGTCGTAGCCATTGCGACCGTAGCCGACGCCGTGCCACTCACCGGAGAGAATCGAGTCTTCGCCAAGTTGGGACTCGATGCCCTGCGAAACCCGGTGAACCCCGGGTTGCGCGCTCTGATCGAAGTGGCGCAGGTGGGCGGCGCGCGTCCCTTGAGCTCGGGAGAAGTTGCTTTTCGCATTGCGCCGCGTCTGAACGCCGCGGGAAGGATGGACGTGGCGAAAGATGTGATCGAACTCTTCAGTGTGAAAGATGCCATTCGCGCCAAAGAGATTGCCAGCCACCTCGATCAGCTCAATGCCGAGCGGCAGGAAGAAGAGCGGCGCATTCTGGATGCGATCTATGCCCGCGTGGAAGAAGAACCGGCACTGCGTGAAGCCTTTTGCATGGTCATCGACGGTGACGGATGGCATCGCGGCGTGATCGGCATCACCGCGACCAGGGTCGTCGAAAAATACGGACGTCCCGCCTTGGTCATCTCCCGCGACGGTGACGAAGCACACGGATCAGGCCGCTCCATTTCCGCGTTCCACATGCTCAATGCTCTCGAGTCCTGCGGCGAAGTCTTTCACCGCTTTGGAGGACACGAGCACGCGGTCGGATTCTCACTGCCGGTCTCGCGGCTCGCCGAGTTACGCTCTCGACTCGACGGTTATGCGCGCGAGCGGTTGACCCTTGCAGACTTCGAGCCCAGCCTGAGAGTCGATGCCGAAATAGCCCTCAAGGAAGTGACGCCGGCGCTGTATCAGGCGCTGAGCCGGCTGGAACCGTTCGGAATGGGCAATCCTGAACCGGTGTTTGCCGCGAAAGGCGTGCGCATGATCGCGCCGCCGCGCATGATCAAAGAAAAACACGTCAAGCTCAAGCTGGGAGTCGAGAGCACGAACGGATGGCGCCCCGCGATGGACGCGCTCGGCTGGCATATGGGAGAAAGAGTCCAGCAGGCGCAGTTGCTTCCCGGCGATTCGATCGATGTGGCCTTCACGGTTGAGCACAACGACCATCCTGAGTGGGGAGGGTTGGAGTTGTCACTGCGGGATTTTGTCACCTGCAAAACGATTCAAAGCCTTTAACCGCAAAGTACGCGAAGGACGCCAAGACGTACGAGATCCTAACGTCCTTCGACTGAATTACAGCGAGCTGATGAACGCGATTAGATCGGCCTGATCTTGCGGTGAGAGTGCGTTGAAGTTCTGGACGACCTGGGCTGCTTCACCGTCTCCATTCACACTGTGGTCCTGGATCGCGGATGTTAAGTTGTTCGCGCGGCCGTCGTGCAGGTACACCGTGCGGAACGAGAGTCCCCAGAGCGGCGTGGTGCGAAACTGGTCGCCGTTGGCCATGCCGAATGGGAAGCCGTCGGCGAGACCCGTGCCCATGTGATGGAGGAGCAAATCGGAGTAAAGATTGAGGGTCTGATTGCTCAGCGCCTGGATGGTCTGAGTGTGTCCGTGGAAGTCGGAAGGGATTTGCACATTCGGCGGGGTGGTGTAGGACTGAGTGTGGCAGAGAATACATCCGACGGAAGTGAAGAGAGCCTGACCATTGCTGTTGCCTGAGCCCGGCGTGGGCGGGGCGAGGAACGACTCGAAATCGAAGAGTTGGATGGTTTCGACGCCGTTGGGATCGTTCGGATCTCTTCTCTTGATGCACGTTGGCGGAATCTTGCAGTTTCCCTGGGGACAGTTCTCCATACGGCTCACGGGATTGGTGATCCCGATCTCGGTATTGAATTGGAAGCCGGTTGAATAGAGCAGCGAGGCGTATTGCGCTTTGTATCCGAAGTGGCCGACCCGGCTCTGTCCGTTCCAATCGGTCACCATGTTGACCATTCCGTCGACTCCCATTCCTTTATTGACGGCATTGGCTTCAATGTCAGCGTCGGGGACGGCGTCAATCAGTCCGGCTCCGAACAAGGGGGGCGGAAGGTTCCGCGTGATCAAGTTTGCGTCTGAAGGGATTACCTCGCCTGCGACCGTGCAGCCGGGGATAAACTTGGAAACCGAAAGGGGTTGCAACACGATGCCGCCCTCGTTCAGCAGCGGATTGAATGTGCCGTCGCTATTCAACTTTCCGAAATAAGTCACGCGGTCAGTGCCGTTGTATCCGCCGATGGCTGGCGTCGCGTGGCAGTTGATGCAGCTAGTGTTGGTGTAGACCGGGCCGAGGCCATGAATTGGATCCCAGGAGGTCTCGAACTCGGTCATTCCACTATTGAACCTTGTGAGTTGGCCGCTGGTTAGGCCGCTAAGCGGTCCTCCGAGCATGGTTTGAGCGAGGATGCGTTTTGGCTTGGCGGATAGGAACAATACGGCTGCCAGAGCAAGAAAGATGGTGAATGCAAGCACGCGTGTTTTCATCAGGCAACTCCCGACTTCCGGCGAAGAGATCGCCGCCTTTAAATTCGATGAGACTGGGGCCTGGGGAAGGAACCGCGGAGGCACGAACGCCTCCGTCACAAACGGGCTGCGACTATATCACAACTGGCGACTGACGTGGGTTTTGAGGGATTTGCCCCGAAGCTTCTAACCGCAAGGGCGCCAAGTGCGCAAAGGAAAGCCAAGGTCTGGGAGAATGCTACGGCCGCGGGACACGCTGACTGATACCCACTCTGCCGGACGGACCCCAATCCATTAGACTAGAGACACATGTCCCTCAAGATTTCCAGTCTGCGGCGCTGGTTCGCTGCGGGAGCACTGACCGTGGTGTTTCTGGTGTCGGGGGCATATTTCTATGCGCGGTATCGCGTGACCAATGCGCTGAAAGAAGTGCCGGGGAAGATTGGAATCGAGATCCAGCAGAGCGCGCAGGGATTCACCATCTCGAAGTCAGAGCAGGGACGAACGCTTTACAAAATTCAAGCAAGCAAAGCGATTCAATACAGGCAGGGCGGGCGTGCTGAGTTGCATGATGTGGCGATTACTCTCTACGGCAGCGACTCCAGCCGTTACGATCAGATCTATGGCGCGGCCTTCGACTACGATCCGCAGTCAGGCGACGTGACTTCGAAAGGCGAAGTACAGATCGATCTGCAGGCGAATCCTGAAGGCGGCACGGGGCCCGATCAAGCCGCGCCCAAGGAGTTGAAGAATCCCATTCACTTGAAGACCACCGACCTGGTATTCAACCAGAAGAGCGGAGACGCACACACCGCCGCCAAAGTGGAGTTCCGCGTGCCGGAGGCGAACGGGTCGGCAGTGGGCGTGACTTACACGGCGAAGACAGGGCTGCTTGATTTGCGTTCCCAGGTGCATGTGGTCTTGACCGGGAGGAGTCCCGCAACCCTGACTGCGGAGCATGGGACCATCACGAAAGAACCGCGAGTCGTGGTGCTCGATCGCGCGCATTTCTTTAATGCCACTGACAAATCGGAGGCGGAACAAGCGAACTTCTATTTGCGCCCTGACAATTCGCTGGATCACGTCGTCGCGACGGGAGATGTGAAGATCGATACTTCAGGCAAGCAAATGACGCACACGCGCTCGGACCAATTGGACTTGGTCATGACTGATGACACAAAGAATCAGCGGATTCGCACCGCGGTGCTCACCGGGAACGTGCATTCGGAGATGGCCAGCGACCAGCCAATGCAAGGCGAGGCTGGGAAAGCGATTGTCGACTTCGTGGGGCAGAACGTAGTGAGTAAGGTGCACGCATCGGAAAACGTGAAGATGCTGCAGCACCAAAAGCCGAATGCGCAGAACGCAAACGCGCAGGATACCGAGTTGTCGGCGGCAGCGGTGGACTTCTTCCTGGCGGACGGGCGGCGGCTGAAGAACGCCGAGACGCTGGGCCCAGGGCAGTTGACAATGCGACCGGTTGCGCCTCCCGCGGGGCAACAGACGGTAATTACGGCGGGGAAGTTTGACGCTAAGTTCGATGACCTGGGACAACTCGCGTCTGCGCATGCCGCGCCCGATGCGCGGATTGTGAACACGAATCCCGGGCAGCCCGACCGGGTGAGCACCAGCGAGACTCTAGACGCCACATTTCATCCCGGTACCGGCATTGAGACGATTACGCAGCAGGGAAACCTCGTGTACGTGGACAACGACCGCAAGGCTTGGGCCGACCGTGGACGTTATACGACTGCGGATCAAATGCTGGTGCTGACGGGATCTCCGAGAGTGGTGCAGGGAGGCATGACCACGACGGCGAAGACGCTGCGCATGAACCGGGCCACGGGCGACGCGTTTGCCGACGGCGAAGTAAAGAGCACGTACAGCGATTTGAAACCGCAGCCCGGAGGGGCGCTGCTCGCATCATCTGAGCCCATTCATGTCACGTCACGAAGCATGACAGCGCACCGCAGTCCTTCGGTAGCGCTTTACACCGGAGACGCGCGTTTGTGGCAGAACGCCAACGTGGTCGAAGCGCCGTCGATCGAATTCGATCGCGACCATCGTTCTGTCATCGCTCATGACTCGGCGACGCAGCGGGTATCGACCGTCATGTTGCAGGCCGACAAAAATGGGAAAAACACTCCGGCCGTCATTACGTCGGGGCGATTGACCTACCAGGATGAGCAGCGCAAGGCGCACTTCGAAGCAGGCGTGGTCGCGAAAAGCCAGGAATCAACGATTACCTCGGAGGTGATGGACGTATTTTTGAAGCCTAGAGCCGATTCGGGAGATCAATCGAGGAATCAGGCCCTCGGACAAGCAGAGAAATTGGATAAGATTGTGGCCACGGGTCAGGTTGTGATCACGCAGCCGACGCGACGAGGCACGGGTGACAAGTTGGTTTACACGGCGGATGAGGATAAGTATGTTTTGACGGGCGGTCCGCCTAGCATTTTTGATGCCGAACGGGGCAAAATCACAGGGGTTTCGTTGACTTTCTTTAGGACGGATGATAGGGTGCTGGTGGAAGGCAACGAAGCCTATCCCACCGTCACCCACACGCGAGTGGCACGATAAATGCACACGCTGGCCACCGACGAAATCGGAAAATCCTACCGGGGCCGCAGGGTTGTGAACGGCGTTAACCTTCGCGTAAATCAGGGCGAAGTCGTTGGTTTACTTGGACCTAACGGCGCCGGCAAGACCACTTCTTTCTACACAATTGTGGGCCTGATTCCTCCCGACACTGGCCGGGTGCTAATCGACGGCGAAGACATTACAGACGTACCCATGTATTTGCGGGCGCGGCAGTATGGCATCAGCTACCTGCCGCAAGAGGCGTCAGTGTTTCGCAAACTGACGGTGGAAGAGAACATTCTTGCGGTGCTCGAAGCGCAACCGATCTCGTGGCATGAACGCCGCGAGAAGATGGAGAAGCTGATCGATCAGCTCGGTCTCGAGCATATCCGCCAGAATCGTGGATATGCCTTGTCAGGCGGCGAGCGGCGCCGGGTGGAGATTGCGCGGGCGCTGTCGATCAATCCGACGTTCATCCTGCTGGACGAGCCGTTCTCAGGGATTGACCCGATAGCCGTGCTCGACCTGCAGAAGATAATTTCGGATCTGAAGGCGAGTGGGATCGGGGTGTTGATTACCGATCACAACGTCCGCGAGACATTGTCGGTGACGGATCGGGCGTACATCATTAATGAGGGACGCATTTTCCGCCAGGGGACGCCAGAGCAATTGGGAGGCGACCCGGAAGTGCGCAGGGTTTACCTGGGCGAAAGCTTCTCGCTGGTGTGAGTGCAGCCCCTAAAGGGGCGGCAGTTGGCGAGCGGTTGCGGTACGGCTGAAGGCGTTACCCGATACGAGGCAAAGTAGCCTGAAACGAAGTTGGAAGCACCTGATACGAAGCGGTAGATAGTTCGTATTGTTGAAGATAGGAAACAGCACTAAGGTCACCACGGATTGGCAAATGTTGGTGGCAGAGATGCTGGGCAGTTGCTTTAATCAAGTTGTAAAGATTTTGTGTTCATATTTGGAGCGGACGTTTTCGGCCGACAGCTTAGGCCCAACGCTCCCGAAGGTTGATTGATCGAACCATGGTGCTGTTGCAACCCAAGCTGCATCTGAAGGTTTCCCAGAGACAGATCCTGACCCCGGGGCTGGTACAGATGGTCAGCGTTCTGGCGCTCAATAAGCTTGAGCTCCGGGACATGATCACGGCCGAGATGGTAGAGAACCCGGTGCTGGAGGAGCTCGAGGATTCGGTTCCTCTGCTCGATGATGTCAACCGGCGCGAGGAAGATCGAGAGCGTGATCGCGTTACTGCGGCGGAAGAAGCACCCGTCCCTGCGGAAGAGAAGAAAGATCCTTTCGAAGAAATCGATTTTGGCTCCTTCTTCCAGGAGTATCTCGATCCCGGCTATCGCAGCCCGGGAGAGATGGAAGAAGTCGAGCGGCCTTCGTTCGAAAATTTCCTGTCAAAGCCTGGCAATCTTACGGATCACCTGATGTGGCAACTGGGCGCGGTGTCGATGCGGCCCGAGGTACATGATGCCGCGGAACTCGTCATCGGAAATCTTAGCGAAGACGGATACCTGATCGCGAGCGACGAAGAGTTGATGGGGGTCGAGCCTCCTGCTCCTCCTGAGGTCGATGCAACCATCGCCGAAAATTTGGCGAAAGAAGCGGCGGCGTTGGGACTTTCAACGGCGACAGAGGAAGCAGAGCCGGAATTGCCCGAGATTGACGAGATGGAACTCTCGCCAGATTGGCGGGTTGCCGACACTCCAAGCCTGCAAGTGGACGCGGGCGTGGTAGCGGCGGTAGCACCGGCGCCGGAAGCGGTTGTTCCTCCGCCAGCAGTTGAAAAGCCGGCGCGCGCGCCGCAACCGCAATTCAAGCCGAATTTCACGCTCGCCGATTTGCACGAAGCGCTCGAGATCGTGCGTCAGTTGGATCCGCCGGGCGTGGCTTGCCGCGATCTGCGCGAGTGCCTACTCTACCAGCTTCGCTATCACCAGAATCAACTTCCTTCGCACAAGAACGGCCATGCAGATACGGAGCAAGTTTTGGCGGATGCGATTGCCGTTGTCGATCAGCATCTGCGCGCAGTGCAGTTGAAGCAGCACAAAGAGATTGCCAAGGCGATTGGGCGTCCTATTGAGGCGGTACAGGCCGCCCTGGAATACGTGCGCACCCTCGATCCGCGGCCCGGGTTGCAATACAACAAGAGCATGCCGCGCCTGATTGAGCCGGATGTTGCTTTCGTCAAGCACGGCGACGAGTGGCTGGTGATGATGAATGATGAGGACGTGCCTCAGCTTCGTCTGAACCCAGCGTACAAGCGATTGCTGACCCGCGACACCAACGACAAAGACACGCGCAACTATGTGAAGGAGCGCTACAAGAGCGCCATCCAGCTGATTAAGAATATCGAGCAGCGCAAGCAGACCATCATGAAAGTCTGCTATTCGATCGTGGCGCGGCAACAGGATTTCCTGGAAAAAGGCATTGATGAACTGAAACCGATGATGATCAAGGAGGTGGCCGAAGAAATCGGCGTGCATCCTTCCACCGTGAGCCGTGCGGTGGCCAACAAATACGCGCACACTCCACAGGGCGTATTTGAGCTGCGTTATTTCTTCAGCGAGAGCGTCAACGGGCCGGAGGGCGGCAACACTTCGTTGCTGATTCTGAAGCGGCGCGTGAAGAAGCTGATCGAGGAAGAAGATCCCTCCCGGCCGTTAACGGACGAGCAGATCACCCGCATTCTGCAATCGCAGGGGATCCAGGTCACTCGCCGCACGGTTGCGAAGTACCGGGAAGACATGCGCATCCCGAGCACCCACCAGCGCAGAGTGAAGAAATAAGACGTAGTTGCCGGCGAGACGCCGGCGCTACGGCAACACCGGTTGTGCCCATATTTTTAACCTGAACTTTCCTGGAGGGCGCACAATGAACGTGGAATATACCGGCAGGCATTACGAAGTTACTTCCGCCATCCGCAAAGACGTAGAAACCGGCCTCGCGAAAATCCGCAAAATTCTAGCCGACAAATTTGAAACCAAAGTGATTTTGGCGGTGGAGAAACACCGTCACAAGGCAGAGATCACGATCAGCCCGCGCAACGGTCCGCTCGTTGGAGCTGCCCAGGCTGGCGATATGAAAGCCGCGGTTGGCGAGGCTCTCGATCATCTTGAAAAACAGGCTGTCCGGTATAAGACACGCTGGCGCACGAAGAAGCGCCAGGCGGGGCGGAAGTTCAACGGCAAGGAAGTTCCAGTGGAAGTTCTTCAGCCTGCTGTCGGGATTACCGAAGACACGGCAGTCCCGATTGTGGTTCACAAATATCCAGCGGTGGCGAAGACTACAGAAGTGCACTTGGTGCGGACAGATGAGGCGGTGGCCTTGCGTCCCATGACACTGGAAGAAGCGATTAAGGAAGCGCACTTCCGCGATCGCGATGTGTTCGTGTTTCGCGATCCCAAAGGGAAAGTCATGGTGCTGCACCGGACGCGGGATGGGAAGATGGAGTTGATTGAAGCGCCGTAAAGGCCGCTCTTAGCTTCTTGTTAGCCTTTAGCTTTTTACTGGGCACGCTTTGCGTGCCCTTTTTCTTTGGATCAGTTCTTTCTTAGCAGGGCGGCCTGGCTGTGGCGGATTCTCGGGCGCTCGACTACGGCAAAACCGGCTTGGGCGGCTTCCTGCAGCTCCTTGTCGAATTTTTGTTGCGATACGTGGCCGCTGGGTTCGGCGAGTAGGAGTTGGGCACCGGGCCTCGATGCTTGAGCGGCTTCGGCGAAGAAGCGGGCGCTGTCGGGCATTTCGTGGACCATCGCGAAGGCGAGGGTGAAGTCCACTTTGCCGGTGGCGTCGTTCAATCCGAGAGACTCTTTCGACGCAACTCGAGAGTCGACGCGATCGGCTAGGCCTGCTTTAGTCATTCTTCGTTTAAGGCCTTCAATCATTCTGGGTTGAACATCGACTGCGATCACGCGCCCTGACGGTCCAACCTGCCGAGCGAGTTCGGTGGTGAAGAAGCCCATGCCCGGGCCGGGCTCGAGGACCGTCATGCCGGGGCGAATATACGGAGTCACCACTTTGGTGGGGTCGTGCATCAAGCGGCGCAGAGGCGAAGCCAGTAAATAGCCGAGCCACCAGGGACAAACGCGTTCGCTCATGATTGCTAGCCTCCTCGAAAATCTTGCCGAGCGTGAAGGGAAATCATCATAAGCTAAGTCAGCATACGTCTGTGATGCGCTGACCTGCGGCCCGGACGCGAACCTGATTCAAATTGTTGATCGTTGCAATCAGGAAGACTTGTTTTTTTAATTGCGTCTGCCCTGCTATAGTGCCCTGCATATCCCCTGGAAAGCTTTTGCTCTGAGAAGTTCCGAACTCGCCCGGTGATGAGCGTGACTCGAGTCTATGGGCCGAATCATTGTTCTCTTTTTGCGCCGGTTGTGGCTGCCCGTGCTGGTGTTTGCGGGCTTCAGCGCGTTGTGTGTCTTCGTCTATATGCGGCTGGAAGGGTTGCGGGCGATTGATGCATTCTTTTGGATCTTTCATCCGCACGGCATCGAGTACCGCTCGGTGCACAATGCCACCAAGATTTTTTCTATTTTCGTCTACGTAGCGGTGTTCGCCTTTCAAGTGTGGATTGCCGAGCGGGTCTTGGTGACGATCTTCAGCCGTCATGGCATGGAGGCCTGGAAATCAATGGTCAACGATATTTCGATCGATAAACTCAATAATCACTTCATCATCTGCGGATACGGGCAGGTGGGGCGGACGGTTGTCGATCAACTGCGCAAGATGAAAGTGCCGTTCGTATTGATTGAGACCAACGAAGGCCTCTATCGCGAGCTTCTGAAAGACGGGCTGCTGGTGATCCAAGGCGACGCCAAACGCCACGATGTGCTGCAGACGGCGGGCATTGAGCGGGCGTGCGGGATATGCATTGTCATCGATAATGACGCCGACAACCTCTACATCACAGTCACTGCACGGTCGCTGAACCCTAAGGCGAAGATCATTACCCGTGCGGGACAGCAGCGCTATGCCAATGCGATCAAGAACTCAGGGGCAGATGAAGTAGTCATTCCGGAATACGAGGGAGGCCTGATGACAGGGCGGATGATCCAGAAATATTATCCAGTGCAGACCAATCTGGAGTAAGGATTAATCGCGGTGCACGGTATCTGGCGAGAAGGCTGGTAGGCAGACCGCAATGTATTCCGCGCCGCTTTCTTCTGGGGTGGAGTAGCGAATCCACTCTTTCTTATGAGTGATGATCGCCTGACCTGCTGGCACGTCGATCGTCCCATCCTTGTGTTCGACCCGCAGCATCCCTTTCAGCACAATCGTGAACTCGTCGAATTCAGGAGTCTGTCCCGGTTCGGCCCAGCCTTGCGGGCTGCGCATGTGGGCGACACTGACCGCGCTGGTTTTTGAGTTGACGCGTCCGATGTATTCGTCGATGAGCTTCGGTTTGTTTCCGGCGGCGGTGATGCGCGTGGGTTGGGAGATGAGAGTGGGCATGAGGGCTCCTAGCATGATTGTAAAGGGGAGCGGCGAGGATCGTTTCGCCACGGCTGAAGCCGTGGCCTGATGCGAAACCGGAGAGTCTGCCATCGCTTCGGGACCAGGCGGAGGCATCGGTTGCTGCCTGAGTTCTTAGACTGACATGGCGCGGGCTCGGTCTACCTGAGTCGCATTCATTTTCTCGATTACTGGATACGATAGCGGAACGGTGAGCGTGCGCTCGGCTGGCAAAGTGCCGGATTGCACCGCTCGTACCAGCAGTTCCAAAGCTTGGCCGGAGTTGGCGGGAACGATGACGGTGGCGGCGAGCAGGCCATTGCGAACCCAGGCTTGTCCGGTCTTGGGCATGCCGTCGCAGCCGATAAACGGAATGCTGAGCCAGCGGTCGCGCGCGTTGCTTTCGGGAAGTTCCTGGAAAGCTTTTCTTGCGCCCATCGCCATCGAGTCATCCTGTGCCGCGATCACATCGATCTGGCTCTGTTGCGAGGTCGACAGCCGCAGCCATGAACTGACGGCGCGATAGGCGCTGCTTTCCGTCCACTGTCCCTTCATCAGTTTTACCTGCACATCCACAGGCTTGGTTTCGTACATCCCAGAGGTACGTTGCTTGGCAGCGGGGCTCTCGGAGGGCCCTTGAATGTAAAGAATGGAGCCGCCTTTAGGCAACAGGGCGCGCAGTTGACGTCCTTGGATCCGTCCGATTTCTTCGTGGTCCGAGGTCACGGCGAACAGCGGAACTTTGTAGGTGCGGCGAAACTCGGGGATGTAGTCGACATCGCGATTGAGCACGACCCAACAGATACCTGCGGCTGCAGCCGCGCGCGCGACTTGAGGCAAAGCGGTGCCCCCCGCGGGCTCGAAGAGGATTCCGTCAGGATGATTGCCGGAGCGCGATTGGATGATGTCGAGCAGTTGCTGGCTCTGCTTAATGGCGTCATTCCCCGCGTAGATGATTTCGAGTTCGAAGCCCAGACGGCGAGCCGTTTCCTGTGCGGACACGGCCTGCTCGATCTGGTAATCGTTATCGTCGGTAGTGAGAGAGAGCAGAAATTTAAGTTTCTTCATGAGCCAGCACGCTTATTACTGATCATAAGCCCAAAGATGCGAGTTACGGAGGTGACCACGGTAACTAAGGGACGTGGCCGACATCCAAGATGAAACGCGGGTGTAGAATTTCCGGCGAGAGAGGTGCTCATGCGCAAAGCATTAATCGTTTTAATAGCGTTGATGGTGGTGCAGGTTGAGGCGCAGGTGAAACTTTCGACCCACTGGGAAGAACTGACCGCCGCCGATTTTCGCGAGGCGATTCACCAGTCGGGCGGAACCTGCCTGCTGCCGTTTGGAATAATGGAGAAACACGGACCGCACCTGCCGCTGGGCACCGATCTGCTCGACGTTCGCTACGCTGCGCTGCAAGCTGCCGGGCAGGAATATGCGGTGGTGTTTCCAGAATATTATTTTGGGCAGATCTTTGAGGCGCAGCACGAGCCGGGGACGGTCTCATACAGCAGTCATCTGCAATTGGAGTTGCTACAAGAGACCTCTGATGAGATGGCGCGCAACGGCTGCAAGAAAGTCATCATCGTGAATGGGCATGGAGGCAACGAGAATCTGCTGCCGTACTTCGCGCAGACGCAATTAGAGAAGCCTCGCGACTATGTCGTGTATGTGATGCGGATACCGGAGGCGCCGGCGGGCGGTCCTGCGAAGAAAAGCAACGTCGTGAATTGGCACGCGGGTGAAGATGAGACCGCGAAGATGCTGGTGGCGCGTCCTGATCTAGTCCACATGGACCGCGCAGCCACGGAGTCGGGCGCCGATCAAGGCCGGGCCAAGTTGCCGGACGATCTTTACACTGGCATCTGGTGGTATGCGCGCTTTCCGAATCACTACTCAGGAGAAGGTGCCGCGGCGACGCGTGAGCGCGGGGATTTCGAGATGAAGGCGTGGGTCGACGCAATTGTCACTTCGATCCGGGCAGTCAAGAAAGATGACGAAAGCTTGAAGTTGCAGAATGAGTTCTTTGAGAAGGCGAAGCGACCGCTGGAGACGCGGCCGTAATTGTTTGTCGTTCGATAAAAGTCGATCAATACGAGCGGTTTTCCGCATTCAGGACCAGATGTTTGGGGTCTTTTGTCTCCTTGACCAAGCCTCCCACCTTATAAATCTAATCGCCGCTTCGCGCTCGTCTGACGATGACGCCAACCGCGCGATCTCGATTATCCGGCAGCCGGTACCGGCGATGGGTAGCCCTATTCTTTCCCAATTGAATCAAGAAGCAGTGCGCACCCTTCGAAAACCGCGATGATGGGCAACCATGCACCGGTTATGGTGAGATCCACCTTCTCCAATTCAATCACTTAGCAGGTAACTTGGGTAACGTTGGCCGCCCTCAGACTGCGTGCTACGCTCGCTTTACAAGTAGCAATGTCAGCGTTTTCCGAGGGAAGCATGCGTCTGCGCTATGGTGGCTGCGCGGTGGTGTTGTTGTCCTGTTTGGCGATTCCTTGTGTGGGCGCGAGTGCGGGGCACAAAATTATTTCTTCGCAGTTTCCTGTCACCACACCTTCCGCCGTTGCGCGCAAGCGATTTGAAAAGGCGATGCAGGCGCTGGAATATCTGCGCCGGTCCGAAGCCGTCGACGATCTGCGCGGTGCGGTGAAGGCCGATTCGAATTTTGCCCAAGCCTACATTCTGATTTCTGATTTGAGCCACGATCCCGCGGAGAAGCAGGAAGACTTGACTCGCGCGAAGGGGTTGGCGCCGCGTGCGAGTTCGAGCGAGCGATTGTTAATTCAATGGCTGGCCGGGGTGCAGGAAGATGATTATGTTCCGGCGATCGCGGCGATGAACGATTTGCTGGCGCGGTATCCGCAGGACAAGCGTCTGCTATTTCTTGCCGGGCGTTGGTTGATTCATCAGGAGAGATATGCGCAGGGAATCGTGATTCTGGAACGAGCTGTGACGCTCGATCCGAATTATCCCGCGGCGCTGAATGAACTGGGGTATGCCTACGCCTACAGCGGGGATTTCGAGAAAGGTTCTGCGGCGATGGAGCGGTACGTCGCGCTTGAACCCGACCAACCGAATCCGCATGACTCGTACGGTGAGATTCTGCGACTGGCGGGAAAGTTCGATGCGGCGCTGGAACAGTATCGGCTGAGCATTCGCGTCGATCCGAATTTTGGTTCTGAACTGGGCGTGGCGGATACTTACGCGGTGATGGGCCGAGAACAGGATGCGCGCGAAGAGTATGACCGCGCGATCGTGTTTACCAGCAGCGAGAGCGACCGGGTGGAATACGAACTGCAAGCGGCGACTACCTGGATTCGCGAGAACAACCGCAAGCAGGCGGAGAAGGCTTTGAAAGACGTGAGCCATCATGCTCACACCGCGGGACTGGCGGTGCTGGAGGCCGAATCGCACCGCTTTCTGGCCATGTATGAGCCAGACTACAAAGCGGCGATGAAGCAGCTGCAGACGGCGCAGAGCGCGCTAGACGATGGCAAAGATGTATCGAAGAGCGCTCGCGGCGATGAGCAGGCGCGAATCCTGTCTGTGCGCGCACAGCGAGCGGGGGAAGCTGCCGACATGGATGGCGCGGCGAGCGCGGTTCAGCAACTGGAGAGCATGGCGCAAGGCAGCCGCAGCCAGGTAGTCCAGCTTTGCTATCACGCGGCTGCCGGAGCGACTTTACTAGCGCAGGGAAAGGCGAGTGACGCGATTCCTCATCTTGAGGAAGATAGCGCCAATCCAGTGGCGATGCGTTTGTTGTGGAAGGCCTATACGAATACGGGCGCCAGTGCGCAGGCTGGTGCTTTAGCAACCAAGCTGGCGGGATGGAACGAACCTACGCTGGAGCAAGCCTTAGTGGTGCCGCAATTCCGTTCCAGCCTGGTCAGCCAAGCGGGGCAGCCGTAACGGGTCATGCCTCGGATCCCCATCTTCAGACTCGGACATTCGGCGGAGGAAGTCACACCGCCTCGCCTTACCCGCTATACGCCTTCGCTCACGCTCGAGGGATTGCAACCGGGCGTCGACAATCTGCGCCATGACGTCCACCTCAGCCCGCGATTCATTGAGCAGGCGCGCTTGCACCTGGCGCGTTTGATCGCGCGCTATGGAGATGTCGATGGCCTGCTGGCGGCGGAGAACACTCACGGCAGCGGCGGCAACCACTTCATTGGGTCGGGATCGCTGCCCAAGTCGCGGAACAAGAGTGAGCCACAAGATTTGAAGCCACTGCTGGCAGAGATTCATACCTCTGCGTTGAACCGCGCGAAAGCCGACAGCAACGCTTTCGTCGACATGCTGGCACGGGTTGCCGTTCTCAAGTTTCTGAGAGTGGAACTATCGGCCCAGTTCGCGCAATTGCTGGAACGCTGCCGCATGATGCTGAAGAGTTACGAGGGCTTGCGGCAGCAGAAGGCGATGGAGTATCGCGAGCGCGTGGCCGCCTTTCAGGTGGCGAAGAAGATCATCCTGCGAAAGACGGGGCAGGAGTTGTTCCGCACGCTGCGCGAAGTGGAAAAAGAGACGCTGGCGCGGACGCGGCGTTCGCTTTTTGGGAACCGCTGGGAAGAACAGTATTCGCTGTTTCTGAATCCGCTGATTTTTACCGAAGACGGTCGCGACGCCTATCTCAATGCCGAATCGTACGTCATGTTCGGCAACTTCGATCGGGATCCCGACCGGTTTGCGAATGTTCGTCAGGTAGCGCGCGAGTTCCTTCAGTCTCTGAACCTGGAGTCGTCTGATGAGGTGGCCCTCGATGCCTGGCTCTGCGTTCCGGAAAACGCACAGGAGTTGGTTGGCGGAGGAAGTCCGGATGAGTCCACGCCCGAGGGGCGAAGCCAGAAGACTCGTCTCACCGCATGGACGGCCTTGCTCGAAAGTGCGGCGGTAATGGATTACGTCATTGCTTCCTACGAAGTGGTGCCTTTGCTGGCAGAGTACTCGCCGCGCATCAATGCGCAGCAGCTCAAGAATGCATTGATTTCGCGCGAAGAGCGCGATCGCGTGGAGAAACTGATTGCCGATCACGGGCGGCTGTCGCCCGACAGTTTGTACGCGGCCGCGGGACGCGTGGCGAGTTGCCGGTCGGCCGACCGGGCGAAGGTGGCGGGACGCTTCCTGCGTGATTTTCTGCGATACAACCGCGATCTGAAGCGGATGGAAACGCTGAATGGGGTGATGGACAGCGTCAATTTGATCGGGAACGCGAAGCTGCGCGAACTTTCGGCGATGAACGGAACGCTCTACGACTTCCTTCTCTCGGACGAACACAAACCGGCGGAAGAAAAGGTGGTCCGGCACGTGGTGGTGAAGGCAGATGTGCGGGATTCATCGCGGCTGACGCGGTCTCTGATGGAGAAGGGTCTGAATCCTGCGTCGTACTTCAGCCTGAATTTCTATGATCCCGTGAACAAGTTGCTGGCGAAGTATGGGGCGAGCAAGGTCTTCATTGAAGGCGACGCAGTGATCCTGGCTCTGGTGGAGCGCGAAGGCGAGCCCAGCCTGGCGGTCAGCCGTGCGTGCGTGCTGGCGCGCGAGATGGTGGAGATTGTTCAAGGGTATAACCAGCTTCTCGAAAGGTCAGGACTACCGGGATTGGAACTCGGTGTCGGCGTGTCGTTCCAAGACTGCGCGCCGTTGTACCTGATGGATGGCGAACAGCGCATCATGATTTCGGATGCCCTGAATGAGAGCGATCGCTTGTCTTCGTGCAGCAAGCGCTTGCGCAAAGCGATGGAGCCGAGGAAAGTTCCGTTTCACGTGTACGCGATTCAAACCGTCAGTGATGCCGACGCGGGGGAGAGTCCTGACGACTTCCTCATGGCTTACAACCTGAACGGAATTCGCATTAGCGAAGCCGCTTTTCAGAAGCTGAAGCAGGAAATTTCGCTTGATGCCTGCGATCTCGACTTCCCGAAACTGTTTGGCTCTGAAGACTACAAGCTGTATAGCGGGATGGTTCCGGTAGGGAACGATATCTTTCGGCGCATCGTGGTCCGGGCGAGCAAGATGCCGCAGATTGATTCTCGTGGCTTCGCGCTCCAGAAGTGGACGGACCGAGGCTACTACGAAGTGTGCGCGAACCCCGCGATCTATGCGGCGTTGGAGAAGAAGATGGCAGCAGGGAAGTAGCGGACCTCAGACTTCGGACCTCAGACTTCAGACCTCGGACCTCAGACTAAAAACTGCTTCTTACTCTTAGCGGGCGGAAGGGGATAGCTACGACCGCTTCCAGATCCACTGGATTGCCATTCTTCGTCGCGGGATAGAAACGCCAGCGGGTCAGGGCGGAACGTGCGTATTCGTTCAAGCGATCATCGGCGCTGCTGAGAACCTTCACGCCATCTACTGAACCGTCGCTATGAATGACGGCGTAAAGAGTCACTGTTCCTGCAACATTCTGCCGCATCAGCTCCGTAGGGTACGCAGGGTCGACCTTTTGCCGGGCGACCGGGGCGCTCAAGTCTCCCTTTTGCGAGTCTTTCATTTCTGCAAAGTGGATCACCCAGCTTCCTCCGGCCGAGTTCAGGTTCGGCATATTCAAGCTCATCGAATAGAACTTGCGGTCGCCGAAAACCTTTTTCTCTTCCTCGGTAACTTTTTCCGGAGAAACCTCGCGGGCGGAACTAACTCGCGGTGGAGTTGCACTGGCCAGCAAGCGAGAGTCACTGGAAGATGCGCTCGATCCGCCGGAGTGGGAGCCATTGCCGCCTACGCCCGTGGTCGCGGAATCAGGTCCCTTCCCGACATAGATTCCTTCTGGCGCATTTCCGGAGCCGCCGTTCGAGCCTGCATCGCCTGCTCCAGCCTGAAGGTCAGGCGTACCGGGCGCGCCTGGCTTGCCTTGTGGAGTCGCGGCGAAAGTGCCGCGGCGGTTCCCCTGTGGAATGGAAGCAGCTGCAGGCGCAGGACGAACGCTGAGCGCGATCAACTGTCCGCCACCGCGTCCAGTACCGGTGTTTCCAACTGAAGGCGGAGGGGGGACAACGTTGGGCGAGCCGCCCATTGCCGAGTTAGCGAGGCCTCCCATGCGATGCTGCTCAGCCATGGGAAGCTTAGGGGCGGGCCCGACGACCTCGGAGTGACCGATGTCGATGTCCGACTGCCGGATCGCGGCCATCTGCACGCTCGGTGGAGGAGCCACGACGTTGGTCTGGGGCGCGTCCATGCTTCGCATGCGCGAATCGCTGCTCACCTCTGGCGGTGGAGCGACTATATCGGTCGGCAACTCTGGCAGTTTCATTTCAGCCGTGGAACGTTGAGTTGCGGCCATGGGCACGGCGACGGTGCTCGGCGACCAGGCAACGATGTTTGGCATCGGGACGTTGTGATTCAGCTTAAGTTTCGGCGGAGTCACGATGGTCTGCTGGGTGTTATCGGGGTCGGATGGGACCGAAATGATGTCTTGCTTGGCGTACGCGGGCTGACCCTTCTGTGCGTGATAAGAGATCCGCCGAAGGCTGTTGACAGGGGGCAGGTACTCCGACGCGGGGTAATAAATCACGTCAGAGCGGTTGAAACTCGAGAGATTCGTCAGACGGGGGCGATTCCCAAGCAGTTGCCAAGATCCCCAGAGAATGACGACAGCCAGAGCATGGCAGAAGACCGATTCCGCGAAGCTCTCCCAAGGCAGGCCCCGAGCAACGAAGACATCTGGCCAGAAATCCCCTGGGAGCGAATTGCTTGGAACTGGTTCTTTGGGCTGTGTTTTCAGCAGGCTGGCAAGATTCTTGTGCCAAGGCTCCAGTTGCACGAGGAACTTGGGTTCCGGGAGCCCGGTGCCGGCGGTGAATTCTTCGGTTTTTCCTTGTCCAGAGCCCGTTTTCATTAGCCCTGCCGCCATGGCAGGAGCCTTCGATTATAGCCTGCCAGCACGGCCCTCCCGGAATGGGAAGTTCCATGGACAGGCGGGCATGATTTAATTAGGTTTACGTCCATTAATCCGCGAAAGCAGGGTTGTTCATGACAAAGCTGGCGCTAATTTCTTTGATGCTGTTGCAGGGGAGTTTACTGGTCCTGGGCCAAGCGAAACCGAACCCGCCAGCGCCTGATGCATCGTCAAACTATTCGGGGATGTACAGCTTTCTGCAGGATGGGGAATTTGTGCAGGTCTCGGTGGAACAAGCCGGGCGCGTGACCGGCTTTGTTTCTCGCTATGGAGACCAGGAGAGCGATCGCGGCGCTTTTCTGGACCAGTTCTTCAAACAGGGTAAGTTGGACGGAAAGAACCTGACCTTTACGACCGAGACCGTACACGCCGTCTGGTACGAATTCAAGGGAACGGTGGAGCGGGGAGCGGGGAAAAATCCTGGGGACGAAGCCTATTTCGTCCTAAAGGGCACGCTCGCCGAATACACGACCGACGTGAACAAGAAGACGACGTCGAAAGTCCATGAAGTGGTGTTGAAGGAATTCCCGGAAGACGTGAATCCCGCTCCGGCTGCCCGGAATTGATCAGGCGAGTTTGGTTCCACCCGAGGTTCGGCGCGCCTCGGAGAGTTTCTTTTCCAGCCAATCGCTGTGTCCCGCTTCGAAATCGACAAACTCGCGGTAGAACGATTTCAGTTCGGCATCTTCAGTGATTTCGCTGAGCCGGTTGTAGTAGCGGACGGCATTTTGTTCCGCAGCCATCGCGATTTCCAAAGCCATTTCGCGCGGGGAACGTCCGACCTTCAGCTTGCTGATGGTGAAGATTTCGCCATTTTCCAGGTGAGGCACTTCGATGAAGTCGGAGATATCTTCTTCGGTGACCGCACAGGGGCGCGTGCCGTAACGGTCAAAATAGCGCTTCTGCAGCATGGTACCGTGCTTGCGTTCTTCGGTGGCCATGTCCCAGAACGCGGCGGCGATCTCGAGAGATTCAGGATCGCGAAATTCAGCAAACATTTCCGCAAACTGGTGGTAGATCTCGGCATTGCGCTCTTCAATAAAAATAGCGACGTGCAGGGCTTCCTGGGCGCTTAACGAGGCGAAGTCGCGCTTCATAACTCCTCCGTTCACTTACGAGAGAATAGCGTTTCGCAAGTATCTTGGATAGGAGCAATGCGGGTAGGAGACGTTCTTCTTCCCAAAATGGTAAACCGGGTGCGCGTGTTACAGGCTCGGTTCTGTTTTTTGCGCGCGCTCTTTCTCAATGCGCTGGATCATATCCCGCAGCCAGTTCTTAACCGCTTCCTCAAGCTCATGCTGATTGCACTGGCGCTCCATGGTGTCGACGGTCTCTCCATCGCGATTGAGAGGGATGTGATGACATGGCACGCCTTCGTTTTGGCCTTCAGCAGGTACAAAGTCGGTGAGCAGGCACTCGCCGCAGGGGTGAGGACGTTCAGGATCGTTGAAGTTGATGCAGGAGAGCGAGTCTTGAAAGATGGAGGTCGGGTTCCACGGCGTACGCACCGAGCGGCCGTAACCTCCCTGTTCGAGGAAGTTCAATTCGAACTTGAGGACGTCGAGGATGTCACGTTTATCGGTGGACACGATGCACCTCCGCGGGCGGCAGGGCCGCCACTCCGGCATGCTCATTATTTTCGGTCTGGAGGTACATGGATGCCGTGACCGCTCTCACTGGAGTCGGTGACGAACATCACAGGGCGAAATGGTTACCGCGTAAACACTTAGCAGTGACGGACAACACAGCCCATCAGTACATGGGTTGCTAAGGTTTCGCTGGAGGACCATCGTGGAAAAGAAATACACGTATCAAACCACCGCACATTGGACGCTGCACAAACGAGGAATCGTGGAAGCAGACAGTTCCATTCCGCGCACGATTAATTTTGCAGCTCCGCCGGAATTCGGCGGCGAGCCCGGCATGTGGACTCCCGAGCACTTGTTATTGGCGGGCGTCGCCACTTGCTACGTGGCGACCTTCCGCGGAGTTTCAAAAGCGTCGAAGCTGGAGTTTCACGGGCTCGAAATACAGGTGGAGGGTACGATCGAAAAACAAGAGGGCGGGCTGCGTTTTACGAAGATTACCCTGCGGCCGGTTGTGACCATCCGTCGGGAAGAGGATCGCGAACTCGCGGGCCGGTTGCTGGAAAAGACCGAACGCGGCTGCCTGATCGCGCGCTCGATTCAAGCGACATTTGTGCTGGATCCGAAAATTCTCGTCGAAGCGCCGGTCGGTGTCTAGCATCAGCGGGCCGCAGAACGGCTTTGTGTGGCCGCAGACGAATCGATTTCGCGCTCGATGATGGTCAGCGGACGCCGCTTGACCTGTTTGTAAATACGTCCCAGATATTCCCCGATGATCCCGAGGAATAGCGCGTTCAAGCTGAGCGAGCCCAGGATCAGGATGATGATGGTGGCAAAGCCCGGGGGCCAGTCGGCACCGAAGAACAAGCGTCCGGCGGTGTAGCCGATGATCGCGATAAGAGTAAGAACGGAGACGGCGAGACCGAGGTAAGTGGCAATCCGCAGAGGCACTACCGAGTGATTCAAGATGCCGTCGAGGGCGAGGCCGACCAGTTCTCCGAAGGAAAATTTGCTCTCGCCGCGGGTGCGCTCGGCACGGTCATACGGGACGCCGACCTGGCTAAAACCTAACGACGCTACCGTGCCTCGCAAATAAGGCTGCGAGTCGTCGAGATTTCTTAATTCATCGAGCACCCGGCGATCGACCAAACGGAAGTCTCCTGCATCGAGCGGAAGGTCGTCCTCGCTGAGGGAGTCGATCAGGCGATAAAAAAATCGCCGGGTCGAGTTCATCATCCAGCCTTCTTTGCGCGAACCGCGAACGCCGTAGACAACGCGATACCCTTCCTCCCATTTCTTGATGAACTCGAGAATCAGCTCGGGAGGGTCCTGCAGATCGCAGTCGATTTGTACGGCAGCGTCTCCGCGGGCGTTGAGGTAGCCGGTAAGGATCGAGCGCTGGAAACCGAAGTTGCGGGAGAAGCGCAGCGCGCGAATTCGAGGATCGCGAACGGCGAGACGTTCGATGGCGGGGAACGTTGAGTCGGTGGAGTGATTGTCAGTGAAAAGAATCTCAAACTCGTAGCGGTCCGAAAGTTGGGCTAGAACGGGCTGCAGCGCATCGTAAAGGGGTTCGATGTTCTGCTCTTCGTTGAATACCGGCACGAGAATGGTGATCAGCTTCTTAGACATGCTTTTCACCCAGAACTGCGTATTGCGCTCCCAGAGGAAGCCAAGAAAGCCAGGGTTCCAAGGGTCGAAGTCTCGCCAGCGGGCGTGGCATGAACACAATATAGTCACGACGCAGCAGCGTGAGTCCTGCAGCCTGGATCAGAGATTGTGCTTCAGCAGAACGCAGCAGGATCGCATCTTCGTCGAAGGGACAGCGATCGACGGTGCGGCGCGTTAGCGGATTCGCGGGATTGTGCTCGATGATAGCGAGTTTGCCATTAGCGGCCAGACGGCCTGCCAGTTCATTGACGGTCGCCTTGCGCTCTTCCGGCATCACGTGGTGCAAGACATTGGCGACAACGATCAAATCGTAGTCACGCGCGAGATGGTCCGAATCTGAGGTGAAGACACCCTGTCCCGTCAGCGAGTGATCGATGCGTGCGATGCTCTCGCGCGAGACATCGAATCCATCGAGCCGCGATTTAGGCAGATGTTTCTTAATGAAGCGGGACAGAAGGCCGACGCCGCAACCGAAATCCAGAATCTTGCCGGAAAATCCAGCGCCAAAAATCCGCGCCAGATAACGCGCTTTGTATTCGGCGAAGTAGCTGGAGTCTTCGCCGGAGACAGCAATGCTCTGGTCGAGCACGTGTTTGTAATTTCCGGCAAATTGATCAAACTGCATTTTGGTGTTCACGGTTCCGCAGTGCAGCAACCATGCTGCGGATGCCTTCGGTCAGATTCATCTTCGGATGCCACGACGTGTCACGCTGAAAGCGTGCCGGATCTCCCACCACCCACATCGGTTCGTCACTTCGATAAGGCAGCGCGCCCCATTTCAGCAAATGCTGGGACTTGCCCATCAATCTTGCTGCGGTCTCTCCGACCTGGCGAATACAAACCGGCTGCCCAGAGCAGACATTGTAAGCGGCAAAGGCTTTGAGATGCTGGGAACGGGCCGCGGCCAGCAGCGCTCCTGCCACATCGTCGACGTGAACCAGATCACGCCGTTGTGCACCGCCGGTCAGGTTGACAGGGCGATCCTGATCGAGAGCTTGAATGATGGACGGCAGCAGCCGGTGAGGCGTTTCTCCCGGCCCAAAAACGTTGAATAGCCTCAAAGCGGTGAAGGGAATTTTCAGTTGCAAGGCCAGCGCTTGTCCATATACTTCGGCGGCAGCTTTGGCGGCACCGTATAGCGAGGTGGGACGAAGAGGCTGATCCTCAGAGATGGGCTGTCCGTCTTTTACCGGAAAGCCGTATTCCGAACAGCTCCCCGCGTAAAGGAACTTGCCGGGCGCGTGCTCAGAAATGGCTTCGAGCACGTGGGAGAGAACGCCCACGTTCCCGGCGACGAGTTGATCCCGATCGCGATCGTTGATTTGCACACCGTAAGAGGCGAGATGGAAAACCGTGTCGCAAGCGATCCCGCTTAGGGACCTTCGCAACGTCTCGGTCTCGAAGGTCGGAACCTCGATGGCTTCGACTCCGGCCAGCGGAGGCAGCTTCGAGAGACTTCCTCGGCGAATCAGGCAATAGACGGTGATGTTTTCCGCATGCAGAAGGCGAACCAACGCTGAGCCGATCAGTCCGGTGGCGCCGGTCACGAGGACGGAGCGCGGCTGCGTCATAAGCTCGCCGCCTCCGAGAAGAGTTCGATTTGTTCTGCGATCGTGGCCGAGGAGGAGGTAGCGTCGTCATAAAACTTACGGTACCAGTCGACCGTCCACGACAGAGCTTGGTCGATATTCAAAATCGGTCGCCAACCCAGCCGCGTGCGGGCCTTGTTTGTGTTCAATCGCAGAAACTGCGCCTCGTGCGGTGCATTTTTCTCGGGCTCGATCTTCAACTCGCCCCTTCCCCACTTCGCGACGAGGTGCTTTGCCAGGTCGCCCACTGAGATCGCGTCTTCGTCGCGCGGCCCGAAGTTCCATGCTTCGGCGAAGTCGCGTTGTTCCCAGAGTCTTTGCGCGAGCATCAAGTATCCACGGACGGGCTCGAGCACATGCTGCCATGGACGCACTGAATCAGGACGGCGAATGACAATCGGCTGATTCGTGACGATGCCGCGCACGATGTCGGGAACAATGCGATCTTCGGACCAATCGCCTCCTCCGATCACGTTGCCCGCACGAGCGGTCGCCACCCGCGCGCCGTTGTCTGCGTCGAAGAACGATCGACGATACGCGGCGGTTATCAGTTCCGCGCAGGCTTTGCTTGAGCTGTAGGGGTCATGGCCTCCGAGCGCATCTTCTTCGCGGTATCCCCAAAACCACTCGCGATTTTCGTAAGCCTTGTCACTGGTAACAACCACCACCGCACGCACCGAAGGAGTATTGCGGATGGCCTCGAGCACATGCACGGTTCCCATCACATTGGTGGCATAGGTTTCCACAGGCTCGCGATAGGATTGGCGCACCAGCGGCTGTGCAGCGTTGTGAAAGACGATCTCGGGCGAATGCTGGCGGAAGATGGACGACACAACCGAGGCATCGCGGATATCGCCCAGCACCGAGATCATTCCGCAACCAAGACAAATCGAGTCGAAGAGATTCGGAGTCGTATCGGGGGGCAAGGCGAGCCCAACCACGTTGGCCCCCAGCGATTTCAGCCAGGCAGTGAGCCATCCGCCTTTGAAACCGGTGTGGCCGGTGACCAGAACTTTCTTGCCGGGATAGAAATCCTGCAGCATCACGCGACTTTCCACGGGGCTTTGCCGCTCGCCCAGAGCGAATCAAGAAGCTGTTTGTCACGCAACGTGTCCATGGGGTGCCAGAAGCCGGAGTGACGGTAGGCCATCAGTTGGCCATCGCCCGCGAGGCGTTCGAGCGGTTCCCCTTCGAGCGTAGTCTGATCGCCTGAGATGTAATCGAGAACCTTGGGCTCAAACACGAAGAAGCCGCCGTTGATCCAACCTTCTCCGGTCTGAGGCTTTTCCGCGAACTTCGCGACGCGATCGCCATTCAATTCAAGGCTTCCGAAACGCGCGATGGGCGAGACTGCGGTGACGGTCGCTAGCTTGCCGTGGCCGCGATGGAATTTCACCAGACCCTTGAGATCGATGTCGGCGAGTCCATCCCCGTAGGTCACCAGAAAAGACTCGTCTCCCAGAAGATTCTTGAGCCGTCGCACCCGGCCGCCGGTCAGTGTGTTCAGGCCCGTATCGATCAATCCCACTCGCCAGTCAGGAACGGTCGAGTTCGCGACTTTGCACGATCCATCTTTCAAATTAAGAAAGAGGTCGCTGTTGTGAATCCGAAAATTGTGAAAGTACTCTTTGATGCTCTCGCCCTTGTATCCGCAGGCGATAAGGAAGTCGTTGAAGCCGTGGCTGGCGTAGAGTTGCATGATATGCCAGAGGATCGGCTTGCCGCCGATCTCCACCATAGGCTTCGGGCGGGCGGAGGTTTCTTCAGCCAGACGCGTGCCCAGTCCTCCGGCGAGAATGATCACTTTCATAGCATCGACGCGCGGTTGGCCGGCGCGGGTTTGTGTTTCAATAGAATCAGCGTATCTTGCAGGCAATCGTACCAAAAATCAATGATTCGAACGATTCGCTCGGTGCTTGCCCTGCCGCAAGCCTACCAACTGTTCTGGAACGTGATTGGCGGCCCGGCGCGCAGCCGGACGCTGGTCAAGGAATTCATTCGCCCCAAAGCCGGAGAACGCATTCTCGAAATCGGCTGCGGACCGGGAACGATTGTGCCTTACCTTCCCGAGTCTGAATACGTAGGTTTCGACGCCAGCGCCGAATACATCGAGCAGGCGAGGCGCCGCTTTCCGCATGCGCGGTTTGTGTGCGAGCGAGTGAGCGAGTACACGTTGCCCGAGCGGTCGTATTTCGATTCCGTCCTCGCATTGGGAATTCTGCATCATCTGGACGACGCCGAATCACAGCAGCTTTTCAAGATTGCGCACGAAGCCTTGAAGCCCGCCGGGAAATTGGTCACCCTCGACGGCGTGTGGACCAACAGTCAAAGCTCGGCAGCAAAGGCTCTGTTGGCGAGGGATCGCGGAGAGTTCGTGCGCAGCGAAGAGGGTTATGTGAAGATTGCGTCGCAGATCTTCGACAATGTGAAGGCCACAGTTCGCGACAACATGCTGAGGATTCCGTACACCCACATTATTCTGGAGTGCATCCGCTAAGGGCGCCAGCGGACTTCGAACGGACCGATCTGCTCTCCTTGAGGAAAGCGTTCTCTCAACGCCATCACTAGATCGGGTGACATGGGCGGAGAAAACTGCGTCTTTCTCATGATCGCGACGAGCTGAACATTATGGGATTCAATCGTCGCGAGAACTCGTGCGGCCTGACTTTGCCGATCATCATCGAAGAAATCAAACATCGTTCGCGTGGGATTGCGCTTCCCTGAAAGAAAATAGACTTCCGGACAATCAGGAGCTGCATAAATATAGGGGCTCGCACCGGCGTGTTCTTCTATCTCGCGGATCAAACGCTCATACCCAAACGCTGCCGGAACATCGATGCGGAGGCCTCCTGCGCGAGGCAATTGCAGTACTTCGGTCTCCGGGTCGGGCTGATAGAAGAAGCCCATGGAATAAAGAAATCCCGGGGTAAAGCGCATGACGGCAAAAGCCACGTAGAACGCCAACAATATCCCCAGAACTACTTTCGATGTTTGCGCGGGGATTGAGAAAAGCGCCACCAGCGAAAGTGCCAGCAGCGGTGCGACGTAGCAAAAGTAAATTGGGACTGAAAACGGTAATTGGATCAGCGTGCAGGTCGCGGTTACGGAAAGCAGCAGCATCGCCTGTTGACGGCGCAGGCCATCCGTTTGCGAATTGCCGAGCACGATGGCTCCCAGGATCGTGCAGAAAGAAATCAGCAGAAGAAGGGGAGCCCAGGTGGCCGTGTAAAGCCTTGGGTTTGACTTCGAGAGCACCAACACTGCCATGAGCGCGGCTGTTATCACAATTTGGACGACTCTCGATCGAATGCCTGATACGTAAGCAGCGATCAGCAATCCGAGCAATCCGATCACACCCAGAATTTTATTCAGACCGAAACCGATCGGCTTCTGTGACGCGAATGCGAGGCGACGGCCAGGGAGGATAAAGATGCCATGAACGAAATCCGAAATCGCTCCGGCACGCACGTAGACGATCACGAAAAGCAGTACGGGTAAGGCGGCTCCAAGAGCGAACGGCCATACGGCCTGGAACAGCATGGAGAATCGGCGGCTGAATGATCCGGGGATCCCCCCGATTTCGCGGGTAAAGCACAGAGCAGCGAGCGACACTCCGGGCACGACGAACTCTGCAACCGCTACCGTGGATAAGTCGTGCCGCACAACCAGGAAGAGTGCGGTGATAAATAGAGCCAGCCCGAAAGCCACAAAAGCCCAGAAGAGATTTGGGCCGGGGCGTTGTCCACGAGGATCGTCGAGACAAAGCTCCTGCTGACGAAACACTAGAAAGAGCAGCACGCCGGCGGCGAAGTAGATCCCGGAGATCTTAAAGAGAAAGGAAACTCCGCAGCATAAACCGGCGAGGAATATCCATTGGCGAGAACCTGCGTCGAGGTAGCGCAGAAGAGCCACTATGCCGAACGTTGCGAAGAAAAGGTTGTACCAGGAGGGAAGAGCCGCCGTGTAGTTGGGAAGGCCCCAAGAAACAGCGAGCACAGTCACTGCAGCAGCGCCGAAGACGCCGGTAAAGCGAGACGCTATCCAATAAACCGCCGGCACCCAGAGCAAAAAAAACAGAAACAACACGATGCGCGGGGACAGCAGGTTCTCGCCAAACAAGCGGAAGGCGAAGGCGTTCAAGTAAGTCAACCCGCCGGTATAGACTTCATCGAAATCGCGATGAGGAAGCTGTCCCTCGAGAACGCGCTCGGCGCTTTGTCCGATGGTGCCTTCATCGTGGGGCACCCATCCGCGGTTAAGCAGGGAAGCCGTGTAGACACCGCTCACCACCCAGACGATGAGCAGAATCAGCCACCATCTCAGCGATAAGTGCGCAGGTTCGCCACCGCGAGTGTTTGCGTGATCTGAAAGCACGGACTAGCATCGCAGAAAATTGCCGCCTTTGAACAGAATGAAGAGAGAAGTGGTAAATGCGAAGTTACTGGCCTGCGCGCAGCGGAGAGATCAATAGGCGTCGGGCTCCCTTTTCCTTGACGCCTGGTTTGTCGTGCTTGTAGGCGAGGTCGAGAGATCCTTCGCTGCTGGGAGCGGCTTCCGCCAGTGTTGCGGCCAAAGATCGGAACGAGCGGCTGATGTCCTCATTTGCCTGAAACACGACCGGCGTGCCCTTGTCGATTGCCGGGGCAATGGCCTGATAATTGTTCGGCAGCTTCCAGAGAAGCTTCGCGTTGGTCGCCGTTTCGACGTCTTCGTCAGTGAATCCGGGAATCTTCTTGTAGCGATTCAAGACCAGCCGTACGCGGTCACGTCCCGTGCCTTCTTCGAGGAAGGTGCGAAGCCGGTTTGCGCTCCAAAGGGAAACCACGTCGGTCTGAGCGACGACCAGTACGGCGTTCGACAGATCGCACAGCAGACGGGCGGTGGCATCGATACGCGCTGAGCAGTCGACCACTACGTAGCGGAAGCTTGAAACCAGCAGATCGAAAAGACGCGCCAGTTCGGCGGCTCCGGGCGTTACGTTTATCGGCTGTTGAGGGCCAGCGAGAAGCTGCAATCCTCCCTTGCACGGAGTCAACAAACCTTCGAGCAGCGAAGCATCGAGGCGATGCAGATTCTGCAGAGCGTCCACGACGCCGAAAGACGGCCGGACATTCAAGTGAAGAGCGGCATGGCCGAGCGCCGCGAAATCCACCAGCAGCACGCTTCCGTGAGTTTCTTGCAGAGCGACAGCCGTATTGACGGCCACAGTGGTGGCTCCTGCACCACCTTTCGCGTTCGTTACCGTGAACACGCGGGCGCGGCCACTCGAAGATCGCACCTTGCCACGAGTCGCGGTGAATCGATTCAGAGCGTCTGCCAGGTGCTCGGTTGAGACGGCGCGTTCAATATACTCCCCTGCGCCAGCGCGCATCGCGGACACGATCGACGGAGGATGGCTCATCTCCCCAATCGCGAAAATCGCAATGTCGCTGGTGGTGGCGCGGATCAGTTCAATGGCGCGGATGGCTCGCTCGACGTTGCCGGGGTCGATATCGACCAACACGACCTCGGAGCGCACGTCCTGGATTTGACGCAGAATCGCATCAGTCGCAGCCGCGGGAAATCCGACGTGACTGAAGACGTTGCGGCCCATCTGCGTCGCTTCCAGCCGATGCTGGAGCAGTCCGAGCCGTTCTCGGTCTTCTGCCAACAGACTGACCGCTATGCCGTGCATGGCTGGCGCCTCATTCGCGTCCTAGGTAAAAGCATGTTACGAACAGATGACTGTCGTGCCAAGTGACCTCAGTAACCTTGCTTGAGGACACGGATTCCGCGTCACGATATCGAAGTGGAGGTACGACAGAAACATATTTAGCGGACTCCCGGAGCGCGACCGGACATGCCGCTGGTGCCCAGCTATTCTACGCAAACTGGGGCAGGTTGCAAAGCGGAAGCTAAGCGAGCGGAGCCGTGCGCGGCCGCAGGGGGCGGGCGGCGACGTCCAGGTCGTCCCTGGAGTCTCCATCCTGTGTTCCCGAGAAACGTTCGATGGCGGGCGCTGCCGGCTCGGGCAGGAACTCATATCCCTCAAGTTGTACGGCGACGGCGCATTTTGAGGCTACTGCGGGGGGGCAAACCCGGACGACTTTGCCCTTGCAACGTACCCTCATATTCTCCGCTAAAGTGATTTCGGACGGCATGACGAGAGTCAACTCTATGGCATCGCCGAGAGCCACGGGAAAATCGGTGTAGAAGAGAGCACCACGCGCGCTAAGGTCCTGGGTGAATCCGGAGCCTTCTTGTTCGGGCTTTGCTGTCAGGCGAACTGAAACTGGCAGGTGGAAGTCGAAACGCTGTGTCGAGCGACGTTCAATCTGAACCTGGGATGTGGTCATAACCTCTCCGCGATCTCCACGGGCCGAGAGCTGACCTGCATGCTTGGGGGAATGGCCTTGTGTTCTTTGCTCGCTAGACCGTACCCTTAATATTTCCGGCCTGACTCGATGGCAGGTAACTCTACCGCAGCTCGACCCATCTTGGAAGTTACAATTTGGTGACGGGAGAAGCGCTGTAGTTTGATGAAGTTAGACCCGATTTGCACACCGCCTCGCGAGACGGAAAAACTGCCCTAGGAAGTGAAAGTGTCCGATTCAAGTACCGCGGGTTCTCCTGGAGCCGCACCTTCGCAGGGGCGCGCAGCTTCCGGAAACGATGGATTGCCCTCCACCCTGCGCGCTCTCAAGCATCGCAACTTCCAGCTGTTCATCAGCGGCCAACTGATCTCGCTCATTGGCACCTGGATGCAGAACGTCGCCCAAGCCTGGCTTGTTTACCGCATCACCGGGTCGTCGCTGTTACTAGGGGCGGTGGGATTCGCCAGCCAGATTCCCGTATTCCTTTTTGCTCCCGTGGGCGGCATCGTGGCCGACCGCTACAACCGGCAGCGTGTAGTGATCGGAACGCAAGTTGCATCGATGATTCTGGCTTTCATTCTGGCCGTCCTGACGCTCACCCATCTCATACAGGTATGGCACATCTTTGTGCTGGCTTCACTGCTTGGAGTGGTGAACGCCTTTGATATCCCCGGGCGGCAATCGTTTCTGGTTGAGATGGTGGGCAAGGAAGACTTGATGAACGCCATTGCGCTGAACTCGTCGATGTTCAATGGCGCGCGCATCATCGGGCCAGCGATCGCGGGAATCCTGGTGGCGAAAATCGGCGAGGGTTGGTGCTTCTTTGCCAACGCGGTGAGCTATATCGCAGTGATCATCGGACTGTTCATGATGCGCGTCCAGCCGCGAAGCTACGTACCGCCCGCGGGCTCGCCTCTGGAGCACATGGTAGAGGCGTTTCGCTGGGTGCGAGCCACGGGGCCCATTCGAGCGCTGCTTTTGCTGCTTGGATTGGTGAGCCTGGTCGCGATGCCATACACGGTTCTTATGCCCGTCTTCGCCGCCAAAGTCCTGCATGGGGGCGGACAAGGGTTGGCGACTTTCCTGAAAGCGAAGGATCTTGGTGCGGTGCGTCTGGGTGTCCTGATGGGCGCGACCGGAGTGGGCGCGTTGCTTGGCGCGCTGACGTTGGCGTCGCGAACAGGAGTTCGCGGGCTGGGCCGCTGGGTAGCCTACTCCTGCGGCGGCTTCGGAGTCTCGTTGGTGCTCTTCGCCGCTTCTCGTTCGTTCTGGCTTTCGACTGCGCTGCTCTTGCCGGTTGGCTTCTGCATGATGCTTGCAAATGTCTTCTTCAAATACGTTGATTCAAGCGATGGTTCCGGACGCCATGCGCGGCCGCGTGATGGCCCTCTACTCGATGATGTTCATGGGCATGGCTCCGTTCGGAGCATTGTTCGGAGGTGCTTTGGCAGATCGTCTGGGTGCCCCGCTGACCATAGGAATCGGCGCGGTGGCTGGGATTGGCGGCGCAGTCTGGTTCGGCACGCAGTTGCCGAAGATCCGAGTTGAAGCGCGAAGGCTGATTATAGAGCAGGCCGTCGCCGGTGGAGAACCGTCAGGAGCGATGACGTCACCGGTCGTGGAAGAGTAGCGCCGGACGCGGACCATGTCGGGAAACTCGCATAACTTCCTAGCCACGGATTTACGCGGATTCTCACGGATCAGTTCATCGAAAATCAATCCGTGAGAATCCGCGCGATCCGTGGCTTACGCTCTTGGTGTAGGCGCCCGGCGCTACTCTTGCGAGAGAACCGCTTGATTCTCGAGTTCCAGGCTTGCCGGCGTTGCTGGCGTCGCGGTCTTTCCATATTCAAATCCGCGATCGAAGGCTTTGAGATTCAACTCGCGGAAGCTGGACGGGACCGAGTCGGCTACGGCTTTGCGCACCGCGTCGGCTTCGAGCAGATTTGTGACAGCGGTAAAGAATCCGACCATCACCGAGTTCAGCACCATGCGCTTGCCCAGTTCTTCGGCGATGCGAGTCGCGGGGATGCTGAAGACTTTGACGTCTCCCGGCAGATTCGTAACTCGAACCAGATCGTGCTCGATGATCACGCATGCCACCATCCTTCAGTTCTGGCGCAAAGCGGTTGAAGGCTTCTTGCGACATCACGACCAGGATGTCAGGCTTGGCGACATAGGGATACAAAACCGGCGAATCAGAGACGATCAACTGGGCGCTGCAAGCGCCGCCGCGCGCCTCAGGGCCGAAGTTCTGCGTCATGGTGGCGAACGCGCCCTGGAAGATCGAGGCCGCTTTGCCCAGCACGATCGCCGAAAGTATGACTCCCTGTCCGCCAAATCCCGCCAGCCTGATTTCTGTTAGCTGCATACCGTCGTCTCCACTTGTTCCTGCTCCACGAAGCGGTCGCCGAGCGATTCGACGAATTGTGCGTGCATGATCGTCTGATAGTCAGGGCGGTCGCGATCCACAAATTTGCCAACGATGATTTCCCCGGTCATGGTCAGACCCACTTCGCTCGTAGGCGCGCCGTGTTTCACTTTGCTCTTTTCCTTGTAGTACTTCATGGTGTCGAGCCCATCGCCCAGTTTGTTGCGGCGTTGGTAGAGCGTGGGGCACGGAGAAATCACTTCAATGAACGAGAAGCCCTTCTTCTGGAAAGCCTCTGAAATGGAGCGTGCCAGTTGGCGCACATGGAACGTCGTCCACCGCGCTACGTACACCGCGCCTGCCGCTTCCACGAGATGCGGAAGATTGAAAGCCGGCTCGAACGTTCCATAAGGCGACGTCGAAGTAATCGCGTGGCCTGGCGTGGTGGGAGCTGTCTGGCCCCCGGTCATCGCGTAGATCAGGTTATTCACGCAGATTACTTTCAGGTCGATATTGCGGCGCGCTGCGTGAATCAGGTGATTGCCGCCGATGGCCGATAGATCGCCATCTCCGGAATAAACCACGACGTTGAGCTTCGGATTCGCCAGCTTCAATCCGGTGGCGAAGGGAATCGCGCGGCCATGCGTAGTGTGAAACGAATCGAGCTTTACGTATCCGGCAACGCGCCCGGTGCAGCCGATGCCTGAGACAAGAGCAAGAGATCCGAGGTCGATCTTCGATTCGATCAGCGCATGCGCGAATGAATTTACCGTCGTCCCGATGCCGCACCCGGGACACCAGATGTGAGGCATGCGGTCAGTGCGCAAGAATTGTTCGACCGGATTTTCAAAGTTTACGAGGTCGCTCATCGGACTGCCTCCACGATCGCTTTCAGAATCTCTTGCGGTTGATGGACGCCGCCGCCTGCGTGTGAAACTGGGAAGGTCTTTGCTTTGCCGCCGCGGCGCGCTCGACTTCGCGCACCATCTGTCCGAGATTGAGCTCCGGTACCACGAACGCTTTGACATGCTCGGCAAGACCGCGAATCTTATTTTCCGGGAATGGCCATGCCGTGATGAGCCGCAGCTTGCCCACCCGCAGGCCCTTGTCGCGAGCCATCTCGATCGCACGCTGGGCTACTCGCGAGGTGATGCCATAGGAAACCACGACTACGTCAGCGTCTTCCAGATGTTCTTCTTCAAACATCGCGATGCGGTCGGTGGCGTTGCGAACCTTGTTCTGCAAGCGCCGGACCAGCTTGTCCTGTGTCTGAGGTGTCATGTTGGGATAGCCGCGTTCATCGTGAGTGAGTCCAGTTACGTGGAAGTTGTAGCCGTCACCCGCGTGCGCCATCTCCGGCACCATGTCGCCGTTCGTGCCATACGGCAGGTAGTCATCCACTGACTTGCGGGTATGTTTGCGTGGGACGACTTCAATTTCATCGGCCGGAGGGATCACGACCTTCTCCGTCATGTGTCCGACAACTTCGTCCATCATGAACATGACCGGAACGCGAAATTCCTCCGCCAGGTTGAAGGCTTTGATCGTCAGGTCGAAACATTCCTGCGGAGAATTCGGGCAGAGCGCGATGATCTCGTAATCCCCGTGCGATCCCCAGCGGGCCTGCATCATGTCAGCCTGTGCGGGAAGTGTCGGGAGGCCGGTCGAGGGTCCTCCACGCTGCACATCGACAAACACGCAGGGCGTTTCGGTCATCGCCGCGTAGCCGATATGTTCCATCATCAGCGAGAAGCCGGGGCCCGAAGTCACGGTGAATGCCTTGGCTCCGCCCCAGACCGCGCCTTGCAAGGTGATAGAAGCAGCGAGTTCATCTTCCATCTGAATGAAGGTTCCGCCAACGGTCGGCACGCGCGAGGCGAAGCGCTCAACGATTTCCGTGGAAGGCGTAATCGGATATCCCGCGGCGAAGCGTGCTCCAGCCGCCAAGGCTCCTTCACAGCAGGCATGATCGCCGTCGATGAAGTGAGTTCCGGTCAGTACGCCCTTAGGATCAGCTTTCACTTTTCGCCTCCTTGGCCGCAACCGATGCGACCTTGTGGCCGTGGATCGCGAAGTCAGGGCAATACATCCCGCACAAGTCGCACCCGCTACATTTCTCAGGATTCACGACGTGCGGCGCATGGTAGCCCTTGGAGTTGAAAGCGGAAGACAGAGCCAGCACTTTCGTGGGACAAAACTCCACACAGAAGCCACAGGCCTTGCAACGTTCGACGACGATGGAAACGCGTCCTTTTGCCACGTAACCCCCACGAGCAGGAGCCATCGAAGCTCCCGTCCATGGGAAAGATTATGCGTCGGCGAGGTCTCACCGGGGTGTGACGCCCGTCACGCTGTCAGGTGAGGCAAGACACACAGAAAAAAGGCAGCCCCCCTTACAAGCAGGGCCGCCAGTGGCCAGAAAAGACGCGGCCTCTAGAAGGTAAATTGCGCCTTGACTTGAATCAGTCGCGGCGATGCGTCTCCGTTCAGGAACGAGCCCAGAATGCTGGTGGGCACGCTCACGGTGCGATTGATCAATCCGAATTGCGAACTCGCGACGTCGCCCACCGGTTGATCGAAGTTGGCGTGGTTGAACAGGTTAAAAAACTGGAATCCGACACCGACAGTGCTCGATTCCGAGATGGGCACGTGGAAATTCTTCATCACGGTCAAGTCCGTGTCGAAGAAGTTGGGACCATAGAGTTGGTTTCTGCGCTGATCGCCGAAGCCAGCCGTTGCCGGACTGAAGTTGCTGGCCGACAGACACGGCGAGTTGACGGCACTGCGGTCGCAACTCACTGGCGTCCCCGAAGGATAGTTTGCGAACACGCTAAATCCACCCGGAGACGTCGTACCATAGTTGAATCCGTTCAGAATACCTGTCGCGCCGGAATCATACGCGGTGAAAGGCAGACCGCTTCGGGCGAAGATTGTGCCCGAAACCGTCCAATTGGCGAGCGTCCCCAGCAAACCGTGGAACTTCGGAGTGTCCCAAACATAGCTGAGGCTGAAGTAATGCCGAGTGTCGTAGTCCGCATTGCCATAGTTTCCGCTGATGTTGAACGGGTTCTGCGGATTGATGGGGCTGACGTTGGTGATCGGCAGAGCTCCAAACGGCAGGAAGCCGCCATTGGAGATATCGTCAAGTGCGTGGCTCCAGGTGTAGTTCGCCTGCAATTGCACCTGGCTGAACTTGCGCGTGAGGGAAACGCTCAAGCCGTTGTAGTTGGAGACTCCTGCGCTCTGCACTTCGGTGATAACGCCGAAGCGTGGATCGATCGGGGAGGCAGGAAGGCCGTTGAAGTTGGCCGCCGGCGACGTTGGATTCAGCGCACTTAAGCAGGTTGCGTTGCAGAAGGCATTCTGCCCCGCATTCTGCACCGGTTCGTACAAACCGTGGTTGCCAACGTAATTCACCGAGAGGGTCATCTTCTGACCAATGCCCTGTTCGAACTGCAGATTCCACTCTTGGTAGCGCGGGTTGTGAACCGTGTTGGCTACGTTGAAGAGGTTCGGCGGGACGAAAGGCACTCCCGCCGGCAACGAGGCACTGATGCTGGCCAAAGTGCCTCCACTGGCGAAGCCGTTGGTGAACGCGGTGTTCGCCGCCGCTACCAAGGCCGGCTGATTGCCCGCAACCGCCGGTGAAAGCGGTGCGACGCCAGTCGAGAACTGGTTGTTCAACGGAGCGTTCTTGATGAAGTTGTCGGCGACGACACCGGGAAAGATGTCGGCAAACAATCCGAAGCCGCCACGAATCACCGTGCTTCTGCTGGGACCGAGTGGCGACCAGGCAAAGCCGAAGCGCGGCTGCCAATCAACCTTGGTGTAGTTGATCAGCGCCTGATTGAGTCCGGTCACGATCGACTGGTTGTAAGGCAAGTTGACGTCGTGAGAATCATTGAGGAACGAGTTTGACAGACGGGCAAAGCAATTCGTCTGGCATACGGGGTTCGAGTTGTGCTCGGCGCGCAGCGAGACTGTCAGCTTCAGGTTCGGACGCACCGCCCACTCATCCTGCGCGTAGAAATCCAATCCATAGAGAGAAATGGGCTGGGTCAGACGCGACGGGAAATTCTGAATGTACGAAGTTCCATTCCCGGCAAAGAAGTTGGCAAGAGAATCGTTTGCGCTGAAACCGATTGATCCGTTCTGCGGGTCGTAGTCGGTGATGTCATTGCGACGGAAATTCGCGCCGAACTTCAGGTTGTGGTTGCCCTTGATCCAGGAGAAATCATCCACGACCTGATATTGCGTAGAGTTTCGCCCTTGCGGGAAGACGCTGTTCAAACCACCCAGCGTGGTCAAGGCCGCGCCCGCGAAGCTGATCGAGTACGGCAGAGCGGCGAGAGAAGCACCCAGGTTCGGAGGACCGAACACGGCGCTGTACCACGAACCGGAAAGAATGAACTGGTTGACCGCCGTGGCGCTGAAAGTGTGAGTTTCGTTCAACTGTCCTTCATACTGCGGCTGGTTGCTCACCGCATTGAAGAGAGGACTGATTGGATCGGTGAAGGTTGATTGCACGCCATGATCGGTGCGGAAGTGGATGAAAGCGCGATCGTTGTTGCCGATGTTCTGATCGACGCGTCCACTGAGCAGCCATTCATGGGTAAAGTTGCCAGCGTTCGAGAAAAACTGCAGTGCGCACGGCGTTGTCGCATTGCCGAAAGGTGAAAAACCGACGCAACCTGGGCCGGTCGTGGCTCCGGTTGAGTCGGTTCCTGTGGGCAGCGTGTTCGCCGCCCGCTGTGCTCCAGGAGCGTTGTTATAAAGCGAGAACAGGCTCTGGTAGAAGGGAATCGACCCCGGACTCGACGTCGCCAGGTTCGCCATGGTTGCCGCCTGGAATTGCGGGCTGGGAATGTTGGTGGGGGTGCTGGTGGGAATCACCAGGCGCAGGCCTTCCGTGTCGACGAAGAAGAACGTCTTGTCCTTCTTGATCGGTCCACCAAACGATGCCGCCCATTGATTCGCATTGTCGAACGGGCGCGGCGTGTCGGAGCGATTGTTGAAGAAGTTGTTCGCGTTCAAGGCTCGGCCATTCCAGTAATAAATGGCATTGCCGTGATACTTGTTCGAGCCGCTCTTGGTGACATAGTTCACATTGGCTCCGCCCAGCTGTCCGTACTGGCCGGAGTAGCCGTTGTTGACGACCGTCACTTCGTTCACATCGTTTTGTCCCAACAGCAGGTTCGTTGCTCCTGAGTTGTTAACGTTGAAGAAGGGATCGTTCTCGTTCTCTCCGTTGATGGTGAAGAGATTTGAAGTCGCCGGAAGACCGTAGGTGGAAGAATTCCCGTATCCGTTTTGCGTGTTCATCACGGCGCCGGGAGCGGTCTGCACGATGTAGCTCAAGTCATTTCCCGGATTCGGCACTTGCGAAACCAGGGCTGGGCTGAACGTGGTCGAGATATTTCCGTTTTGAGTTTGGACCGTGTCACTGCCAGCCACTACTTCGACGGTAGTGTTCGAAGAGGAAACACCCATCTGCAGATTGACCGTGCTGGCCTGTCCGACCACCACCGTGGTCGTCCGCTGCACGCCCTGAAATCCCTGCGAATTCGCAGAGATGGTGTAACTCCCCGGAGCCAGCAACGAGAACCGGTATATGCCGGATGCATTCGTGGTGACGGTTTGGGTCGCGCCATTGTCATTGCTTTTCATCGTCACCGAGATATTCGGTAACACCGCGCCCGTCTGATCAGAGACGATGCCTGTGATGTCACCGGAAACGCTGTTTTGGGCCGCGGCTGGAATGAACAGTGCCGCAGCCAACAGCACGGCCAGAAACGAAGGGAACAATTTTCTAAGTACAACCATAAATAGCCTTTCTCCTATGGGACTTCTGATGGAACCAACGATAGGAGCCAGGAATGATCCGTGACTCCGCTGAGGGGCGACTTCCTTTCTTTGTGCGCAAAGGAAGTGAGCGGAGAAATCGTGGGAATAGATTGCGCCGCAACAAGCAAGGTTGAAGGCTGGCGCTCCACTCCGTAAAATCCACGACCGTATCTACTGGATTTGCTGTAAGGAGTTTCCTTTAGATGTGCGTTTGACGCTTTTTCATTGCGCGACAATCTATCTCGGAACGATAGATTGGGAAGAGGCTGCGAAATGTGAGCCTTGCGGCGAAAGCCTCCACGGGCAGAATTCGCGATCGGATAAAGCGCCAAACGTTCGCTGACAGCAAACAAAAAGCGGGCCCGGAAAACAGCAATCCTTGACACAAAACACCCAGAGACGGTTGGAATGATTTTGCAGAAGATAAATGCAAACTGCGTGCCGTTCGCGGATTCCCGCGCACTCGCTAAATTTCAGACACTTGCGCAACGCAGGCGCGAGAGAGCGGTACGCGTTCTCCCTAATTGTGGATGCTCTTCCAAAAACACGTAGCGCTGAATGCCCTGCTGGTTGCGGGTTTCCATCAACAAATGTAAAGAATGTGAAGATAGGTAAAGAAATAAGAGCCAGGTTTACCTGAGTCAGCGGGCGCACGCTCTACGGATGCGTACACGCTTTCCCGTACTGCGGGAGGTTAATTCCAGTTGAGTGCAGCGCCGCGGAATGGCATGGGAGTCAGCGTGAGAATCAGCAGGATTAGTCCAATCAAGGCCAACAGCCACCTCGACCCGTGGATCGCCGGAAACTCCGGCGCCTGCCGCTGCCGCCACGAAATAATATTCATCGCAGCAACCAAACCGGCCCAAACGCGCCATCCGACATACTGTCGTCCCAGGAACAGCAACACGAAGACAGTCATCCAGGAAATGTAGCGGTGGGCTCGCGGCCAAAGCGCGTACACGATGTGCCCACCATCCAGTTGACCGCTGGGAAGCAGATTCAGCGCAGTGGCAAACATGCCCACCCACGCAGCGACCGCTGTGGGATGAAGATAAATGTGGGTCAGAGGCAATGACGATATGGTCAGACGCGGCTCAACCACGGCGAGCAGACGATGTACCAGTTCGAAGATGACAGGATAGCCAAGATAAATATCTGACTGTGCCGCCGCCGGCATCAACGGCTTTGACAGACTCAGCGAAACCAGCAGAACCGAAACCGCGACGATGAATCCGGCAATGGGTCCCGCGATGCCGATGTCGAATAGCGCCGCCCGGGAACGGATCGGCGACTTGATGCGAATCACCGCTCCCAGCGTGCCGATCAAAGTTGGCGCGGGAATAAAGAAGGGAAGGGTTGCGTACACGCCATAGTAGCGGCAGTAGAGATAGTGTCCCATCTCGTGAGCGAGCAGGATCACCAAGAGGGTTGCGGAAAAAGGAATCCCCAACAACAGGCGCGAAGGCTGCGCCCACACCCACTCAATCGGGAAGAAAGGCAGAAATTCGTTGCCCGCGCGAAACGGCGGCAGGTTGTGGATGAAATTGAACTCCATGCGCGAGCCCACAATCAGCGTGGTGAGAATCGTGAGCAGAAGCAGCAACCCGTGCAACCAATAGCGCGGTCTCGGCGGTCGCATGTAAAACACTTCGACGGGACTGTAATACTCGGTGGTTGAGGAGAGCGGCGTGGAGGGATCAGACATCAGTTTCTGGGATCAAGCATGCCGGCTGAAAAGATCAAGACACACGGGCAACACCGCCCGGTTCTCAGCGCGAGGAAGACTCGTTTACTCGATGGACTGCAACTCCTTGCCCGGCTTGAAGCGGACGGCTTTGCCCGGCGGAATCGAGACTTCCGCCCCGGTGCGCGGGTTGCGTCCGATGCCGGTTTTGCGAGGACGAACGTTGAACACGCCGAATCCGCGCAGCTCTATCCGGTCGCCCTTCGAAAGGGAGCGCTTCATGCTCTCGAAGACGGTTTCCACGGCCAGTTCGGCTTTGGTTTTGGTAATGCCGGTCTTGTTGACCACTTCATTGATAATGTCGAGCTTAATCACAGGCGGCACCCCACGTCGAAGTCAAAACAGTGCACCAAGTCATTGATGCTAAGGGACATAAGGGAGATTGTCAACGGCAGGTATCTCCCGTAATATGACCTCACCCTCGTTTTAGATGCTTTACCAGCCCAGAAACCCATTTCGCAATTTGGTGATCGGGAAATTTGGTAATTTGAACGCTTCTAGTGCAAATTTACCAAATTACAAAAATTGCAAAATTACCAATTCCTTCAAGGAGTTCCATGCTGAAGAGTGACCGCTGGATCCGCAAGATGGCGAAAGAGCACGACATGATCAACCCCTTCTCCGAGAAACAGGTGCGGGAAGGCGTGGTCTCTTACGGGCTTTCTTCCTATGGCTATGACTTGCGCGTGGCCGACGAATTCAAGATTTTCACCAACGTGAACTCGACGATTGTCGACCCCAAGCATTTCGACGAGAAGTCGTTTGTGACGGTGCGCACCGACGTTGCCATCGTGCCGCCCAATTCCTTTGCCTTGGCGCGCTCGGTCGAGTATTTCAAGATTCCCCGCGACATCCTCACAATCTGCGTGGGTAAATCTACATACGCCCGTTGCGGCATTATCGTGAACGTCACGCCGTTTGAACCTGAGTGGGAAGGATTCGTGACTCTCGAAATCTCGAATACCACGCCGCTGCCCGCGCGGATCTATGCCAACGAGGGTCTCTGCCAGATCATCTTCTTCCAGGGAGACGAAGTCTGCGAAGTCAGCTACGCCGACCGCAAGGGGAAGTATCAGTCGCAGAAGGGAATTGTGCTGCCGAAACTGTAAGAAGCTGTCAGCTATCAGCCGTCAGCTTTCAGAGACACCTTTTGCGCATAGATGGTATTGGATCTTCAGAAGTCCGACCGTCGTACGAAGGACCTACTAAGCTGACGGCTACTTCTTCGCGTTCTCGCCTTCTTTGTACATGTACTTGATGGCGGGTTTGTACACCATGATATTGGGTTCGCCATTGCGGATCAGCTTGATGCATGCCTTGTCGTACCACTCGATGGTCCCGTGAAGTTCTTCGCCGTCGCGCAGCACCACCACCATGGGTGTGTGCGCTTGCATCTGTTTCTGATAATAAAAATTCTCGGCGTTGGTCTGTTCCGGTGGAGCGACTTTCTTGCCGCCACCCGTCGGCCGGTCATTGCGCTCGGGACGTTCCTGGCGGTCGCGGCGCTCGCCGTTGGCAGCGGGAGCGTGGTTATGATCTCCACGGTTGAGGGACGGCCGGATCAGCTTGCGGTTGGCGAAGCCTTCAGTTTCCGAGGGACGATCGGCAGGCATCGAAATGGCATCCTTCATGGCACCACCTCTAGACACGCTTTGTGTTGCTGACCACAATTTTGAGCTGCTGGCATTGTGGGTACGAAGGCGTGAACTTTTACCTACCGTAGCACAGGGGCGTCGGAGATGACAATCCTCAAGTGGCGGAACGAAAGAGGTTGCACAAAAGGGCGGTTTCGCGCCTTCAGAACGAGGTTACGTTTTATCTAAGCTTTTTCCATCGCCACAGCGAAGGCGTCCAGCGATAAGGAACGTAGAAGATTCCGGCGCATGCCGCGCTCAACCTCTCCTAGTTGCTGGGCGGCCCGCTCGATCCATTCAAAGTCAGCCGCCTCTTTCAGACGCTTTAAATCTGGATCGATATCGGTGTTCCGCACCAATTCCGGCGTACCTGAGTTCAAGAAAGTCAGATCCTGCAGCAGGGAATACAAGCTTCGCAGCAGCCGCTCAGTCTTGTCACGTCCCTCGGCGCCGGCACGGTAGGTCTCGGTGATCTTGAACAGCTCAGAATGGTCCGCGGTTCGCAGGGCAGAATGCAGAATTGCGAGGGCATGTGATCGAGCCGCTGTGTAGGCCGCGAGATCAAAGGCTTGCGCGCGGCCGACCGCGCCTTCTGACAGTCGTGCCACCAAGGCGTGCTGTTTGGCATTCCAGTCGGGACGCCGCTTCGCGAGATAAGCTTCGATCTCTTCGACGGGAAGCGCAGCGAGCGTGATGATCATCGACCGCGATCGGATGGTCGGCAGCAACTCGCCTGCATTCTCGGTGAGAAGAAAAATTGTGGCGAAATCCGGCGGCTCCTCGAGTATCTTCAGCAGCGAGTTCGCTGCTTCTTTCATGAACGCTGAATCGGTGAAAATGAAGACCCGTTCTCTGCCCTCGGACGGACGAAAATAAATGTGTTCAATGACGCGCCGCACCTGGTCCACTTTGATCATCATCTGCGGCGGGTCGGGAGGGATGATCAGAACATCGGGGTGAGTTTGAACGAAGAGGCGAGTTTCTTTCTTGTCGGTCTCGCGAAGGTTCTCCCGGGCCTCGACAGCTTCGGCCATGCGAGCTGCAAGATCTTCCGACTGTGCAATGCGGACGCAGTTTGAACACTGGCCGCAAAAATCGGGAAGGCCGTCGGTCACGATGGGTGACAGACAGTTCATGGCCTTCGCCAGCATCAGTGCTAGCGTGTACTTTCCCGAACCGCCGGGCCCCGCAAAAATCACTCCTTGAGGAAAGCGGTTCCGCGCCAGCATCTCGCGCAGGCGATCGACAACGTCCGTGTTACCGTGAAAATCTGAGAATCCCATAAGAAGCATTCAGCATTCAGCAGTCAGCCATTCCAATTCTTGCGCCCGGCTTCTAAGCCTCGAAGGGCTGAATGCTGAGTGCTGACTGCTGATTGCTGTTCTTTCATGCCGTCTTCGCCAGCTTCAATTTCCTTCGCACAATTTCGACAATCTTCTTGTGCGTATCCGCCACTGCGCCGCGTGCATCCACCAGCACCACACGCTGCTTCTCTGCGCCGCGAGAGCCAGGTAGGCATTGCGGACACGCCCGAAGAACGCCCGATTCTCCTGCTCAAAGCGCCCTTCGTCGTTTTCTCCGCGTCCGCGTGTTCGATTGCGTCGGCGAGCTCGCTCCACACTGTGAGCGACGTCAGAGTCCATAAGGATCGTGAGCTCTGGCTGCAGATTTCCGCAGAGAATGCGATGCAACGCCAGCACGGGAGCCGAACCCAGCTTGCGTCCTCCACCCTGGTAGGCCTCGGTCGAATCGGTGAAGCGGTCGCATAACACGATCTTCCCCTCCGCGAGCGCTGGATGAATCACCTCTTTGATGTGCTGCGCTCGCGAAGCAAACATCAGCGCGAGTTCGGCCATTGGCGACAGAGCCGAGGTCGCCGTATCCAGCAACAGCTTGCGAATTTTCTCGCCGGTTTCGGTCCCGCCAGGCTCTCGCGTGACCACTACGCTTAGACCTTGCGCTCGCAACGTAGAAGCTAGTTTCTCAAGTTGCGTGCTCTTGCCGCAGCCGTCGAGTCCTTCGAACGTGATGAAACGGCCGCGATTTGTCGCCACAGGAAGATATCTTTCTTTGCTGCAGGTGGAATGTAGAGAATATCACGCGAACATACTAGATTGTCCGTTTCCGTGTTCTCGATCAGAATGGCACCCATGAGGAACGCAACCACTCAGATCAACGGCATTGAAATGTATTACGAGATCGACGGCGCGGGAGACCCGCTGTTGCTGCTGCATGGAGGAGGCGGATGTCACGAGGATTGGATCCACGCCGGCCGCGATCAGTTCGTGAGCGAATTTACTCTCATCATGCCCGATGCCCGCGGCCACGGACGATCGACAAATCCGCAGAGGAAAATCACGCACCGGCAATGCGCATCCGACGTGCTGGCTCTACTCGATCACCTCGGCGTCGAACGGTGCCGCGCGATCGGCGTCAGCTTTGGCGCGAACACGCTTCTCCACATGGCTACGCTCCAGCCTGATCGCATCGAAGCTATGGTTCTGGTCAGCGCGACCATGTATTTTCCGGAACAAGCCCGCGAAGTAATGCGGCGGGTGGTTATCGAGAATCAATCGCCCAAGGAATGGGAGACGATGCGCAAGCGGCACAAATTGGGCGATAACCAGATCATCGCGTTGTGGGAATGGCAGCGCGATATGAAAGATAGCTTCGACGACATGAATTTTACAGCAGCCTCACTGTCTACGATTACGGCGTCGACCCTGATCGTCTACGGAGATCGTGACTTTCTCTATCCTGTGGAGATGGGTGTAGAGATGTATCGCGCCATTCCGCGGTCGGCCCTGTGGGTTGTGCCCAACGGCGGACATGGGCCTGTATTCTTGGACGCCGCTCCCCTGTTTGCACGCACTGCGCTGGGATTCCTAACCCCGAAGTTATCCTGAGGCCGAAAGTCCGAAGGATCTGGCGTGAAGCGTCGATGCTGCTCGCCCGATCCCTCGCTTCGCTTCGGGATGACGTCGTGGTTGGAGGGGTGCGTAAGAGATTGGGCAAGTCCGCGAGCAAATCAACTGCTTCCCTGGATCCCCGCAAATAGATCAGTCTCGGCGACGACCGGAGCGAAATCTACGGATGCTGCCAGATGAAACTTCTCCTCGGAACCAAACTTTCTTATGTTTTCTTCCACCCGCGAAAATAGAGGCGACTGGCTGCTATGAGCTTTAAAAGCATCGATCTTGGTTTGCAAATAAGAGCCAATAGCGATCGCCGTTGTCGGAGGAGGCGGCGTAACGGGCTGGCGGTCCGGCAGAACAAGCCCCGCGGTGTGGAAATAAAGTTTGCGCACACGATGCGGCTGTACTCCGTCTTTCAATTGATCGGGATATCGATTCGTGCGACCGGCCCACTCGAAGGCCAGCGTGGCAAAGACAGACGCCATCGAGTGATCGATGTGTCCGGTGATTCCGCCTTCGGGTCCAAACGTCAGCATCACCTGCGGGCGGAATTCGCGCACGTGATAGGTGAGATCGCAAACTACGTGGTAAAGATCCTGGCGATACAGGTTTCCGTCCGGATAATTCAGCACCAGGCCGCGCGAGACTTTCAGGATCGCGCACGAGGCCGCAAACTCCTTGCGTCGGATGGCGGCCAGTTCGTCGTCAGACTTCGCGGCGCCGCGATTGGTGGCGGCTTGCCCGGGCGTGAGACAGATGACGCAGGTTTCGACACCACGGTCGTGATAAAGACGGAGAGAGCCGCCGAAGCCTCCCGCTTCGTCGTCAGGATGCGCAGTAACCACCATCATGCGGAGCATGCGTTCATTCTATACAAGCAGTCAGCACTCAGCCGTCAGCATTCAGCCAAGGCGGAAGTTTTCGGTAACTCTAAAAATCAGGAGGGCTGAATGCTGAGTGCTGAGTGCTGCAGTGCTTGCTACGCGATTTCCTCTGCATGAACCGCTGCCGTTTCCTCTTCCAACATGAAGGCCAGGACTTCCTGTGGAACGGGCGCATTCCACACCGGAGCAAACGACTGCCTGTGCAAAGGGCACGGTCCGTGCTCGCGTAGCGCTGCCAGATGCCGCGGGGTACTGTAGCCTTTGTTGGACGCCAACCCATAGACCGGAAACACCGGGTCCCACTCGCGAACCAGGCGATCACGCTCGACCTTGGCAATGATGGACGCCGCCGCGATTGACGCGGAGAGCGCATCCCCGTGAATGATCGACCGCTGCTGCAAATCGCAATCAAGCTTCACCGCGTCAATCAAAAGATAATCGGGGACAGTCTGGAGTTTGCGCACCGCTTCCAACATGGCGACGCGCGAAGCCTGATAGATATTGATCTGGTCGATGCGAGCAGCATCGACCGCCGCGACAGCCCATGCCACAGCATGTTCGCGAATGCGTTCGGCGAGAACCTCGCGGCGCTCGGCCAAAAGCAGCTTCGAATCGCGCAAGCCGCGCACGCGGTATCCGCGATCGAGAATCACTGCCGCTGCCACGACCGGGCCAAAGAGCGATCCCCGCCCCACTTCGTCGACTCCCGCCACCAGCATTGCACCCGAGTCCCACGCTTTTTTTTCAAAGCGCAAGGTACAGTGAAGCGTTTTCAAGAGACGCAGCTTGGCAGCCGAAGCCGAGATCTTCTTGTCCGCGGCGGGTTTGATTTTTCGATGCACGAACCGGGAGTTGAAAATATCATCGCCGACAGCTTGCCTGTGCGCAACTGTGAATTGCCGGACTGGGAGCAAGTCCTGTCATTGCATCAAATTCAGGTAACGTTACTTCGTCGTGACTGTCGTAAATTGAATCGGCCGTTAGGACACTGTACGTTCGATTTTGTCAGCTATCGGACGTTGGAATGATTTTGATCGAACACACAGCTAACGAGCCCCTTGATCGCCTGGATAAGCGCATCCACGTAGCCTTGCCGATTCGGGTTACCTATTGGGACAACGAGAAAAGGCCATGTCTCGAGATGGCCTGCACATATGACATTTCCGCGCGTGGAGCCCGCGTGACCGGCCTGCGGGGCGTGAAACAGGCAGGGGAGATCATTGCCGTCCAGCGCGGCCTGAGCAAAGTTTTTTGCCGAGTGGTGTGGGTCGGCGAATCGAACTCGGAATTACATGGACAGGTCGGCATTCAGACCGTCGAATCCGAGCGCTCGATGTGGGAGAACGAGCTGCGCGACATGGACGAGATCTACGAGCAACTGCGCGAGGGTGGACTGCACCGCCTGAATTCAGGGAGCGGCAGCCTTAACGGAAACCGTCGTCGGCACCAACGCTTTTTCGTACAAGGCATCGCCGAACTGCCTAGAATCGAAGCCAATGCGCAGACAGAAGTGGGTCTGAAAAATCTATCCGAACTCGGATGCCTTCTAGAAGCCAAGCCGGGTCTAACGCCCGGGACGGATCTGAAGCTGGTATTGAATGTCTCGAATTACGACTTGAGCGTGAAGGGAAAAGTGCGACACAGCGCGCAGGATCTCGGTGTGGGAATTGAGTTTCGCGAGATTCGCAAGGGAGACCGCCAGGTTCTCCACTACCTGCTGCGCAAGCTAGGAGAGTTGCAGCAGGCCGCGCAAGCGCTGCAACCCCGCGAAGAGATCCTGTCGTTCTAGACCGCTGATGGCATGTCGCGCCACCTCTTCCGCGTCGCCGCTCAATCCGTACTGACAACTATTTCGCGGCCACGGCAGCTTCCGGACGCTCGCGTTCCACATCTTTCAAGCGAGCCGCCTTGCCACGCAGTGCGCGCAGATAATACAGCTTCGCCCGGCGAACCTTCGACGAGCGGATCAACTCCACCTTATCGATGACGCGCGAGTTCACGGGGAAAATACGCTCCACGCCGTGTCCGAAGCTCATCTTGCGGACGGTGAAGCTGGCTTGGGCTCCGCGCGATTGCGAGATCACGACGCCTTCAAACGCCTGCAGACGTTCCTTGTCGCCTTCCTTGATCTTTACGTGGACGCGAATGGTGTCTCCCGGAGTGAACGCAGGAAGATCGGTGCGCTTCGTTTTCGCCAGCAGTTTATCGATGATCAGGTTGGTCATGATCTTGTCCCTTCTGAATCTTGTTTGCCCGTGATCTGGGCCAGCAAATTTTTATCTTCGTCGCTGAGTCCGGTCTTCTCCAAGAGATCGGGCCGGTTGCGCAATGTTTTTTCTAAAGCCGTCCGCTTACGCCAGCGGCGGATTTCATCGTGGTTGCCGGACATCAGCACTTCCGGAACCGCCATCCCGCGAAACTCTGCCGGACGCGTGTAGTGCGGATAATCCAGCAATCCACCCGATCCACAAGTGGAATTCGGACCATCTCCCGCGCTCGCTTCCACCGCAGTAAACGATTCCTGCTGCGTCGAAGCTGCGTTTCCCACCGCCCCGGGGATGAGCCGCGTGACGGTATCCACGATCACCGCCGCACCCAGCTCGCCTCCGCTCAGCACATAGTCGCCGATCGAAAGCTCGCGGTCGGCAAGGTACGCGCCTACGCGCTCGTCCACGCCCTCGTACCGTCCGCAGATCAGGACCATCTGATCGAGTGCCGCCAGGTCCGCGGCTACACTCTGATCAAAGCGCCGGCCCTGCGCCGACAGCAGAATTACGCTTTGCTTCGCCCCTCGCGTTTCCCGAGGAGCCACGCCCAGCGTCTCAATACATTCAAAGATCGGTTCCGGCTTCAGCACCATTCCTTCGCCGCCGCCGAACGGGCGATCATCCACAGTCTTGTGGCGATCGTGCGCAAACGCCCGCAGATCGTGTACTTCAATCGTCGCCAGGCCCGCCTCGCGCGCCCGCCGCACAATTCCGAAATCCAATGGCCCGCGAAAGAAGTCGGGAAAGATCGTTAAGATGTCGATCTTCATCGCAGGAAACCGGTCGCTGGTCGCAGGTCACTGGTCGCCGATCGCGCGACCTGCCACCAGCGACCCGCGACCGTCTTATTGCCTCTTCTGCTGCTCTTTCTCTTCTGCCGTCAGCGGAGCGTCTAACTCCAGCAGGCCTTCGGGCAACTGCATCCAAATCTGCTTGCCCTCGAGGTCCAGCTTTTTCACATACGCTTCCGCGTAAGGAATCTCGTGCTGCTTCGCTCCCGCCTGCACGATCAAGAGCGGCGCTTCGCCCGCGCCAAACGTCAAATGCCGCACAACGCCAATCTCGCGATCGCCGTCAAAGACCGTACATCCGATCAGGTCGCTGACGTAATTCCATCCCGCCTCAAGCTCGGCCCGCTCTTGCCGCGGAACCTGCAACTCCGAGCGAATCAGCGTTTCCGCATCCGAGATGGAATCGATCCCGGCAAACTTCAAAACCAGCATGCCCTTGTGGGGCCACAGTTCTTCAATCTTCAGCGCCCGCCACGAGCCGTCTTCCAAAAGCGCCGAGAGCTGCATCCCTTCGCGAAACCGGTCAGGGACGTCGCTATGCACCTCGACGGCAACTTCGCCGCGCCGTCCCTGGGTTTTCAGGACGCGCGCCAGGGTGATGAACTCGTCCGCTATTCCAGAATCTCCAGCGTGACGCGCTTGTGAAACTTCGTGCCCGCCGCCACCAGCAAAGTGCGCATGGCGCGCGCCGTGCGTCCCTGCTTGCCGATGACTTTGCCCACATCATTCGGCGCCACCGTGAGTTCAAGCACCAAACCTTGCTCGCCCTCGATCTGGTTCACCGAGACGTGGTCAGGATCATCGACCAGAGACTTCGCAATCTGCTCGATCAAGGCCCGCATGTCCCCACTTTGTTCGCTCATTGGGGGCTCCTGGTGGGTGGGCTGAATTTTCCCGTGGTATGCACTGCGCGATTAAGCAGCGGAACCGGCCGCCGCTGGCGCCGGCTTCGACCATATCTTGCTAACCCGGTCCGACATCTGCGCGCCTTTCGACACCCAGTACTCGATGCGCTCGCGCTTCAGTTCAATGCTGGCAGGATTGGTCCGGGGATTGTACGTCCCCACCACTTCGACCGATCGGCCGTTGCGCGCGCGTTCCTTCTCAATCACCACCACGCGATAATACGGTTGTTTACGCGCACCCGTGCGCGACAGACGAATCATTAACACAGAGCTCTGCTTCCTTTCCTAATTCCTTCGGAGGGAGTAAGACAAACCATTATTTTTGCAGAATTTAGCGGGATTGGCAAGGGGTAGGGGATGAAGCCACAGCAAAGCCTGTCATCTTGAGCGAAGTGGTCGCCCAGCGAAGCGGGCGACCACGTAGTCGAAAGACCCCTAGCAACCACCGGCTTAAAGGGAATTCTCACTATGGCCCGTGGTGCTCAAGAAGGACCTGATCTGAGAAGCTCCGGAATTGTCCGCCTTCCCATCCCCGGAGTGCTGGCGCGAAAAACAGCCCATGTTTCCTTACCCTTGGCGCGTGTCGAAGAAGCCAATGGCGCCGCCATATTTTTCCTCATCAAACGCGTGCTATGGCGCAGTATTTTCTGCTCCAGTTTTATCTTGCTTACGCCAAAGGGCAAGCCCGGACTCCCCTTGGAGGGCTGGCCCACCCTTCCCGAAGTCATTCTAACCTTGGGTTGCCCCACCCTTCGCGGTTTTCGAAGGGTGGGCACGGCGAACCCTGTCAGCGCGGGTTTAGGTTATCGGTCACAGCCAGCTAGCCCGCGATCGCTCTAGTGTCGAGTTATGCCTCCGCGCTTACACCGCTACTACGGCGCCGGATATCTTCATTTCATCGAACAAGTCCGCCGCAGTTACAAGTTCGTGGCCGTGGGATATGTCGCGATGCCGGAGCACGTACATCTTTTGCTGAGTGAACCTGAGCGCGCTAACCCGTCGGTTGTCATTCAGGTATTGAAGCAACGCTTCGCCCGACAAGTGCTGCGCGCCAAACGAGAGCGGCGGGACGGGTCGCAGAGAACCCTGTGGGAAACGGACAGCGAAGATCATGTCTGGCAACGGCGATTCAACGATTTCGTCGTGTGGAACGAGCACAAACGCGTCGAGAAGCTGCGCTACATGCATAACAATCCGGTGAAGCGGGGTCTGGTGCCTAAGCCGGAGCAATGGCCATGGAGCAGCTTTCGCTTTTATTCGGATGGCGACCCTGGTCCGGTGTTAGTGAACGAACAGAAGCCTGCCCAGTTGCAACTGCGGGGGCGAGCGGCACCAGCAACTCAAGTTGCGAGCTAGCGCCAAAGACTCTGGCTATCAAGGTTCGCCGTGCCCACCCTTCGAAAACCGCGAAGGGTGGGGCAACCCAAGGTTAGAATGACCCCGTAAAGGGTGGGCCAGCCCCCCATCTTTTCTTTGCCTTAGGCGTCATGACACTACCGTATAGACCCAACCGCCATGACAAGATGTTCCACGTGGAACATTACGTCGATTTGCAAGGCCGCTAGCGCGACGGTCGCTTGAACATCCAGGCTCCTGCCGCCCCTACGATGATTACTCCCGCCAGCACGTAGCTGACAGTCCTCCACGTCCCGCCCTCCAGATACAGGCTGAGCACCAGGACGCTGATCAGTGGGAACACAATGATGAAGCGAGCAGGTTTCACGTTAGGTTCGCGAGAATCTCTTCCGGTTCTGGACGCTCCATGTAGTCCGGATTGGCCGAAGCATACCGCACCGCGCCGTCGCGGTCGAGGATGTAAGTCGCCGGAATCGGTAGCTCCCAGCTTTCGTCTCCGTTGGCAAAGGGCAGATTCACGAACGCCCGCCGGTAAATCGCCTGCTGCTCTTCGGGGACGCGATACACCAATCCAAACTGCCGCGCCACCTGTTGCCGGCATCGCTCAACAAAGGAAACCGCGGCTTATGCTGATCGGCCATGAAGTAAGACTGCTGCACAGTCTGCGGAGAGACGGCCACCAGCGACGCGCCCGCATCTACAATGCGCTGCAGAATTTGATTCATCGCCTCAAGCTGTCCGCAGCAGAAGGGATCCCAGCGTCCGCGCAAAAAGAAAATTACCAGCCGTCCCTTAGTGAGTAAGTCCGCCGACGAAACCAGCTTCCCGTTGTGATCTTTCAATTCAAACGCAGGAGCCTTGGCGCCCACGGGAAGGGCGCGATCTGTGATGCCCGACGCCTTGAGATCAGCGACCACGCGCGCATGAACAGCCTGAATCTCCGCCGGAACATACTTGGCAATCAACTCCCGACGCTCAGCAAACTGCTCACGCAGCGAGCGTGTATCGGTGCCGGGAGTCGATTCTTCGAGAGATCGCCACTTCATAAGGCGGACCTCGGACTGTCGGACCTCAGCCCTCGGTACCAAAATCGATTTGCTGAGGTCCGAGGTCTGACGTCCGAGGTCCGCTCTACATCGGAAACTTCATCCCCGCCATCCGCCTTGCGAAACTGGGCTTGCCCATCTGCTTGAACATCTTTCGCATTTGCGCATATTGGCGGAGCAGGTTGTTGACTTCCTGCACGTTCGTGCCGGAGCCGCGCGCGATGCGCTTGCGGCGGCTGCCGTTGATGACTTCGTGATGCAGGCGCTCGTGAGAAGTCATCGAGTTGATGATGGCTTCCACGCGGTTGAGTTGCTTCTCGTCGACCTTGTCGGCGTGCTTCTGCAGCCCGGCAAACGGACCGATGCTCGGCAGCATGCCCATCAGGCTCTGCAGCGATCCCATCTTCTTGACTTGGCGCAACTGATCGCGGAAGTCTTCGAGCGAGAAGCCGTCGCCGGTGAGCGCGCGGTTGGCCATCTCCTCGGCTTTTTTCTTGTCGATCTGCGATTCGGCTTTTTCAATGAGCGAAAGAATGTCGCCCATGCCGAGGATGCGCGACACGATGCGGTCGGGATGGAACGGCTCCAGCGCGTCGTATTTTTCACCCACGCCGATGAACTTGATGGGCTGGCCGGTGACCTGGCGAATCGAAAGCGCAGCGCCGCCGCGCGCGTCGCCATCCATCTTGGTGAGCACCACGCCGGTCAGCGTGAGCTTCTTGTGGAACTCGTCGGCGGAGTTGACCGCATCCTGTCCAGTCATGGCGTCGGCCACGAACAGGATTTCCTGCGGATTGAGCAGCCGCTTCAGCGACTGCATCTCGTCCATCAACTGATCGTCAATGTGCAGACGTCCGGCGGTATCGACGATGAGCACATCGCATCCGCTGATGATGGCTTCTTTCTTGGCCTCTTTGACAAGGCGTTCAACCGTCGCGGTGTTGGCCTCGGTGACTTGGCCTTCGTAAATGTTCGCCTTGATCGCCTGCGCGACGACTTTCAGCTGCTCGCGCGCTGCAGGACGGTACACGTCGACCGAAACGAGAAGCGGACGGTGCCCGCCATTCTTCAGCCAGTTCGCCAGTTTGCCTGAGGTGGTCGTTTTGCCGGAACCCTGCAGGCCCGCCATGAGCACGACGGTCGGAGGCTGCGAGGCGAACTTCAGCTTGGCCGTGTCTTTGCCCAGGGTTTCGACCAGTTCATCGCGGACAATCTTGATGACCTGCTCGCCGGGAGAGAGCGCGGTCAGCACCTGCTGTCCCACGGCGCGTTCCTGGATGTGGTCGATGAGTTGTTTGACGACTTTGAAGTTGACGTCGGCTTCGAGCAGAGCCAGACGAATTTCGCGCAGCGCCTCCTGGATATTTTCTTCCGAGAGGACGGCCTGTCCGCGGAGGGACTTAAATGCGCGCTGCAGTTTTTCCTGAAGATTCTCGAACATAGGAGTAATTGCTTATTTTAGCAGGGAGGGCGCGAGCACTCAGCATTCAGCACTCAGCATTCGGCCAGATAAGGTTCCCGGGGGTGCGCGCCAGATCCTTCCCCGCTTACGCGGGTCAGGATGACGTCATAATTTGGAATGAGAAAGGTGTAGGGGCTGAGTGCTGAATGCTGACTGCTAAGTGCTAGGCGTTTCCACCCAATCTCCATCCTGCGGGATGGCGACCTGCGTGATCACGCGGGCGGCCTCGAGTTGGAAGGCGAGGTCGGCGCGGGTGAGAAGACAGTGGTTGATAGCTTCCATGTGGACGGCGACGGTCTGGGCGTTAGGAGCAGCCTGGCAAGTCTTGATGACGTCGTCGGCGGTCATGGTGATGGGATCGCCTTCCAGAAACTGTGCCGCGCCGGTGTTCACGACTACGACGCTTGGTTTGTATTTGCTGAGGGTGCGTCTCAACTTCGTCGCACCAGATCGTATCGCCCGCGATGTAAAGCGTTGGCTCTCCCGTTGCCTTGCAAAACGAATCCCGATACCGGGGCCATGGCTTTGCCAATTTCTCCTGAGCCATGCTGGCCGCCGGTGCGTACGATCTTGATGTCGTTCCAATGAATCGGATCACGAATCGCCTGCACGTTTTCGAATCCTGGTGAGCGAAACTTGGCTTCATCTTCGGGCTGTCCAAAGAGAGGAAGGCCCTTTGGTAAAAGTTTCGCGGCGGTCGCGTCCCAATGATCGCTGTGAGTGTGGGTCACGAACACGGCCGTGACATCGGCAATGACTTCGCTCGCGGGCATGGGCAATGCTAATAGCGGATTGTTTCGTGGGTTGGGAGAATTCTCGATGGCGGGCCGCGCTCCTGCGTCGTCGAGCATGGGATCGACGAGAATTTTCTGTCCGTTGTATTCGAGTAACAGCGTGGCGTGGCGGATCAGACGTAGCTTCATAAAATCTAAATCCTGCGACACATGTTCTTGCCAGGAGCAGGGGTTCTTCGACTTCGGGTCGGCTTCGCCTCGCCTCCGCTCAGGATGACAACGCTTGAGAGAATACTTCTTTCGCTGCGATGACCGTGTTGCAGTGAATCGTCACCGTGTCCTCGACTTTTTGTGCATAGCCTCCGGCGAATGTCACCATCACTGGAATCCCGCGGGCTTTGGCTACACGGAACATCAGTTCGTCGCGGCGCTTCAGTCCTTCGATGGTGAGATTCAATCCGCCAAGTTGATCTTCTTTGTAGGGGTCGGCCCCCGCGATATAGCAAATCAATTCGGGATCGAACTGGCGCAACCCGGAACTCAAGGCGTTGTCTAGCCAGGCGAGATAGTCGTCGTCGCCGATCCCGTCCGGAAGGTCGACGTCGATGGACGACGGCGGCTTGATCACGGGATAGTTGTTTTCTTGATGCAGTGAGATGGTGAAGACGTCCCCGGCATGAGCATTCCGCAACTTTGCCGGAGCGGCCACGGTGACCGGTCCCGTCGAAGGCAGCGGATTCGAGGGCACGCGTACTCCGGCAAAGATCGCGGCTGTGCCGTTGCCTTGATGCACGTCACAATCGACCGTCATGGCTCGCGTGATCTTGTCGTCGCGCTGCATACGGCGGATGGCGACGGCGACGTCATGAATCATGCAGAAGCCTTCTCCGTGATCGGGAAAGGCATGATGAAATCCGCCGCCGATGTTGAACGCGACCTGCTCATTCAGAGCGAAGTCTGCCGCCAGCATCGAGCCTCCGGCGGCCAGCCAGAAGGCGCGGACTAGTTCGGGGGAGTAGGGGATTTCCATCTCTAATTCTTCGCGCGCGGTGAGCGTTCCGGTCTTCAACTTATGTACATACTGCGGCGTATGTACCAGAAGAATGTCTTGATCGGAGGCTGGTTGCGGCTTTACAAAGTCCTTTGGATCGGCGACACCAGTCTCGATCAGCCTTTTGTGGATGCGCTGGTACTTCTCGGCAGGGAAGACGTGCGATCCGATGGGGAGGTAGTAGTCGTCGCTGTAGACAAGCTTGAAAGGAAGCATTCAGCACTCAGCAGTCAGCACTCAGCCAAACCCGCTATCATACGCCCCTATTTGTGATCGTGAGCGATGCGCCCGTCTGAAAATTCCTGTCATGTCTATCGTTATCTCGTCTAATCGGGGTCCTTCGACTACGCAGTTGCTGCGCTCAGGATGATACAGGGTTAACGTTTCTTGGAGTTTTGTGTGACCGGGGTTACTGCTCCGCGGCGAACCGGCACGATGGCGCCCTTCGATGCGTCAGTTGCGGCGTTGGCTCGCGAGAGCACTTCTTCCTGGATGTACTTCACGAAGTCTTGAATCTGGCGCTGCATTTCTTCCATGCGCTCGCGCATTTGCAGGATGATGGCCATCCCGCTGATGTTTACGCCTAGATCGCGCGCGAGAGAAAGAATGAACTCCAGCCTTTGGAGGTCTTCGTCCGTGTAAAGTCGGGTGTTACCTTCGGTGCGCGACGGCTTGAGCAGGCCTTCGCGTTCGTAGAGGCGCAGCGTCTGGGGATGGATCCCGTACATCTCGGCGACCGCCGAGATCATGTACGCGCCCTTGGATTTGCGTTTCGTCATTGCGATTATTTATAGCAGAAAATACAGAAGCCACGGATCATCGCGGATTTCCACGGATTTTAAATCCGTGAGATCCGCGCAATCCGTGGCCAGTTTTCTAGACTGCTGTTTGCGGCTTCTCTTCTGCCGGTGCCCAGCCTTGCGGCTTGAGCAGTTGCTTCACGAAGTAGACGACCACTCCGGCGGCGATCAGGATCATGCCGAAGGCGAATGAGCTCATGCCGAGCACCTGCTCGCTCTCGCTGCGAATCACGGAGAAGCCGAGCAGCAGCATGGGAGCGATGCCTACGGCGATCGCCCCGAACATGCCTCCCGGCACGCGGAACGGACGCGGCAGCTCGGGCTCGCGAATTCGCAGGGCAATCAAAGCCGCGAATTCCAGACCCAGGCTGACTCCGTAGAGAAGGATGTCGATGGTTACGAGACGCTCGAAACCAAGCCCGAGGCAGCACGCCCATCCGACCGCGCAGACCGCAATCGCAACCCAAGGCGCGCGAGTCTTCGGATGCAGTTTGCCGAACACTTTGGGCAGCATGCCATCCTGCGCCATGGCAAGCGGCAGGCGGGAGTAGCTCATGACCAAGGCATTGAACATGCCAAAGCCGCTGATCATGCCTCCGAGGGCCAGGCCTACGCGCAGCAGCGGACCGCCCATCAACCCGGCGACATCAGCCCAGAAGCCCGTTTCCCATGCGCCAGCAGGAAGTCCTGTCATCCACATGGCGGCCACAGGAATTACATAGCTCAGACCCACAACGACGACCGCGGCCAGCATGGCGCGCGGATAGGTTCGCTGGGGCTTCTCGACTTCAGTGGCGATGGTTGAGGCGTTATCCCATCCCATGTAGTTCCACATGCAGATGAGGACGCCGCCGAGAATGTCGACCGTTGAATTTGTCGGCTTAGTCACGGCCGTTGCCAACGCGCCAAACTTGAAGGGAGCGATCATCACGATGGCAACGAACGGGGCTGACAAGGCGAAGAACAGCCAGAGCGAAGTGGTCGAAACTACTTTCACTCCGGCGATGTTGAGCAGGGCGCAAGCGATCACCACGGCGAGTCCTACCATCACGCCACGATTTCCCTCGGCGAACCAGGGGAACAGGCGATTGAGGTAGAGAACAAAGAGCGTGGGATAGATCGCCATATCGAAAATGGACGCTACCAGCGAGAGCCAAGCTTCCTGAAATCCCCAGAAGTTGCCCATGGCGCGGCGTACCCAGGCGTAGTATCCGCCCTCGTAGGGCAGTGAGCTTGAGAGTTCGCCGATCATAAAAGCAGTGGGCAGACTCCACAGAACGGGAGTCAGCAGCAGGATGAGGATCGCACGCCCGTACCCGGCGCCGTGGACGATATCTTCCGTGCCATAGGTTCCGCCCGACACCATAAAAAACGTCGCGGCCACCAAGGGCCACAAGGTGAGGCGAACCGATTTCTTTTTGGGGGACACAGCGAACAACGACTTAGCTTGGGTGGGTGCGGTAGCAGTTGCCAATTTCTATGTCTTCCTCCTCGAGCGACTCACTCTCACCACCTCGTCTCCCTTGTGTCGAGGCTCCCGGGAGGACCGCGATTTCCCGGGCATTTCGGCGAAGTTAGTTCGCATTTGTGAGATTACGGGATTTTTCCACAGATGCAAGATTTTTTTGGGGATTTGGGTAAATTTTTGTGAAGGCGGGGGAGTACGGAGGTAATGAGTTGCGAGTACCGAGTACCGAGGAAACGCATGATCGCGCGGCGCTCTCGGTTTCGATCACAGCAGCATGGGGTGCGAATTCCCTTTCGGGCCGCCCGGCACTGCAAGCGAGCGCGGGGTCCTTCGACTACGTAGTCGCCGGCTCCGCGGACGACTACTTCGTTTGATTGCATAACGACGTTGGCTCGTCGCAGCGAGTAGATTGGTTGCGATGAACAGACCAAGGCTCGAGAGAAGGAGCCAACGTCATGCTGATTATAGGCTGTGATTTTCATCCGGGATTTCAGCAGGTCGCGATCTTTGACAACCGAACGGGAGAGATAGAAGAAAAACGGCTGGCCCATCGGGAAGAAGCGGAGGCGTTCTACCGGGCGCTGGGCGGTGAGCCGGTGCGAGTGGGGATGGAAGCTTGCGGGCACTATCCCTGGTTCGAGCGTTTGCTGGCGGAGTTGGGTTTCGAACTGCAACTGGGCGATGCCGCCAGGATTCGAGCCCAGATGGTGCGCAAGCAGAAGACCGACCGGCGGGATGCGGCGCATATTCTTGATCTGCTGTTGACGGGGCAGTTTCCCCAGATCTGGGTGCCGAGTCTGGAAGAGCGCGACGTGCGGCAGTTGCTGGTGCATCGGCACAAGCAGGTGCAGGCGCGAACCCGCACCAAGAACCAGCTGCAGGCCATGGCGCTGAGCCACGGCGTGCAGAAGAAGCAGAAGCTGTGGACGGCGGCGGGGCGCGCGGAGTTGGAGCAGTTGCCGCTGTTGCCCTACGCGGCCCAGAGGCGGAAGCATTTGCTGGGGGCGCTCGATCAACTCGAACTCGAGATCGGGGAACTGAACCGGCGAGTGGAACAAGAAGCCAGGCAACGTCCGGCGGCGTCACGATTGATGACGCATCCGGGCGTGGGTCCGGTGACCGCGCTGGCCATGGTGCTGACCCTGGGCGAGGCCACGCGCTTCCACACGGGCAAACAAGTGGCCAGCTACTTCGGGCTGATTCCCAGCGAGTGGTCGAGCGGGGGACGGCAGAAGCTGGGACACATCAGCAAGCAGGGCAGCTCGTTTCTGCGCTTTCTGCTGGTGGAAGCGGGGCAGGCGGCGGTGCGCGGAGACGCCGAACTGGGACGCTTCTATCGCCGCTTGTCGGTGCGCAAACATCGCGCCCTGGCCAAAGTGGCGGTGGCGCGCAAGCTGGCAGTGAGGTTGTACCTGATGTTGCGCGAGGACTGGACGTACGCGCAACTGTGTCAGGCGGTCGTGCAGGGGAGCCCGAGTCATTCTGTGGTTGGCAAGTAAGTCGCCGATCGCTTGAGTGGGCAGCCTGCCTCCCCAGAAAGAGTGGGGAGTTCGAAGCACGAATCATGGGAGCGAGTCCCGAAGAGATGGATGGCGGGAGCCTGCGGGCACCGCTGCCCGATTAAAAAGAACACGGCCTTGGTCTGGAAAGTCAAAAGCGTTCTGCGAGAGCGAAATGGCGCACTTGGTTGCGTCCGCGCAGCAGTGTTGCCACAAAGGCCTTGACACTGTCTACCGTCGTTAGAGACAGGATGACACGGGGTTGAGTTGGACGGCTCCCGCAGACTTCTCAGCCCAACATCTCCGCCGCTGTGAGCGCGTAGATCGCCGCGCATTGGGCAATGTTGCGGATGGGAACGAACTCGTTCGGCCCGTGGGACGCGGTCAGCAATCCCGGCCCGTAGGCGAATGCGGGAATGCCGCGAGCCGCGTAAAATCTCGTTTCCAGCAGCCCCGGACACATCTCAAAGGCGGCTTCTTTGCCGGTCACGCGGGTGATGTGACGAGACAGAATGACGCCCAGCGGATCGTGGACGGGAGTCGCCGCTGCGGGTTCCTCCTGAAGGGTCTCGATTTCGAAACCGCTCTAGGGCATCGTGTAGTCGGAGCTTTTCTTGTTCGAGGTCTTCTTCGGGATTGAGGCGGCGGTCTATGGTGAAGGAACAAAAGTCAGGCGTAACGTTGAAATTCGTGCCTGCCTCGACGCGTCCGCCGAGCATCAGAATGGACTTTCGCGCCGCGGCCGGAGCAATGTTCTGTTGGGTCTCGCGAAGCTCGACTTCCTTCTTGAGGGCGAGAAGGCGGGCCATGGCCGGCAACGAGCGTTCGAACGCGTTGACCCCTTCGAATTGCCGTCCGACGTGGGCGGGCTTTCCGCGCATGGTGGCGCGGAGAGTAATGGCTCCGCGGTTGGCGTTCCAGACCACGCCGCCGGTGGGCTCTGGCGTCAACATACCCACGGCGTCTTTGCCCAGAAGTCCGCGCGCCTCAAGATCGCGAGACCCTCGCGGACCCGCGGTTTCCTCATCGGGTACCAGGACGATTCCTATGCGGCCGTTCTTGAGAAAGCCTTCGTCACGTACCGCAGCAGCGGCATGAATCATAGCGGCCAAGCCGCTCTTCATGTCCGACGAGCCGCGACCGAACAGATTTGCGCCCTCGACACGCGGCTGAAACTGATCGCGGCTCTGCGCCGGAACAACATCGAAGTGACCGCTGAAATAAAGGGTTCGCGGGCCGGTTCCAGCCGAAGCAACAACGCAAGCGCCTTCGCGCCTCACGCCGTCGAAGCCAAGCCTGTCCAATTCGTTAAGGAGAACGCGGACGCAATCCTCGTAGTGATTTCCGGGAGGATTCTCGGAGGGAATCGCAACCAGCCGTCGGGTCAGATCAAGCATTGCCGGCTCGGAGAGCCGGTCGCGCAAGCGGAAGGAGAGCCCAGGATTCGGTGAATCTAGACCTTGCTCCATAGCTCCGCCCGCGGATCTTCTGGATTCAGTTTTGCCAGCTCCCGAAGCAGTTCTTTGGTTTTTTCGTCGCGGGGCATGGGCACGGTGATTTTGACCTCGATGATCTCGTCTCCGCGCGTGCCTTCCTTGGTCGCTGACGGGACGCCCTTCTCCCGCAGGCGCAGCTTCTGGCCCGACTGGGTTCCGGGAGGAATCTTCAGTAGCGTTCGTCCATCGATAGTCGGAACTTCGATCTTCCCGCCCAGGGCGGCCTCGGTCGCCGTGATCGGCACATTGATATAGATGTCGTCGCCGTCGCGGTGGAAGACCGGGTGATCGTCGGTGCGGATGATCGCGTAGAGATCTCCGGTGGGGCCGCCCTGGGTTCCGGCGTTGCCTTTTCCGGGGATGCGGATTCGCTGGCCGTCGCGGGTGCCTGCTTTGATCCTAACCTCGAGAGGCTCGGTGCGTTCGATGGTGCCTTCGCCGTGGCAGGCCGGGCAGGTGGAGATGTTCTTGCCGGTCCCGTGGCAGCGCGGGCATGGCACGTTGAACTTCATGCGCCCGCCTTGCTGGGTGACGGTGCCTTTGCCGCCGCACTCGGGACACGTTCCCGGCGACTCGATGTAGCCGTTGCCATGACAGTTGGCGCAGGTGTCACGCCGCGTGATGTTCAGGCGCATGACGCCGCCGCGGATGGCGGTCCAGAAGGGAACGTGGACCTGGTACTCCAGATCCGATCCTGGCTCGGGGCCTTCCTGCTCGGCTTGTCCGCCGCGCCCGCCGCTGAACATGCCAGAGAAGATGTCTTTGAAACCACCGCCACCGCTTGAAGTTTTCTTACTTCCGCGTCCGCCCTCGAAGAGATCAGAGAAATCGAATCCTCCGAAATCGAAATGGACGTTCTGGCCTCCGGCGCCGGGTTGACCTCCGCCTTGAAACCCTTCGAAACCGCCTGCACCCGGTTGTCCGCCGCCGCGCGCGTAGGCGTCGGCCGTCGCGGGATCGATGTTGTCGGAGTAGAAGCCGAGCTGGTCGTAAATCTTGCGCTTCTTGGGATCGCTCAGGATGTCGTTGGCTTCAGAGATCGCCTTGAACTTCTCTTCCGCTGACTTGTCGCCCGGGTTTACGTCGGGATGGTATTTTCTTGCCAGCTTGCGGAAGGCTTTGCGAATCTCGTCCGCGGAAGCCGACTTCTTGACCCCAAGCGCGCCGTAATAGTCTTTTGTCTGTGTCGCCAATTCTGTCCCTCAGGGCTACTTATTCTCCACGATCGGAGTCGCTTGCCAGGCAATCACCTTCCACTGCCCGTTCTCGCGGAGAAACGTTCCGGTATTTCGATAATAACTTTTCTGCGGCTTGCCGTGATCGGTTGTATCCACCACCAGTCGGAAATTGATCACGGCAACGTCGCCCTTCTGATGCACGAGGATATCCTCGGCATCATAGTGGTCCATCGCTTCACCGGGTTTGGGAGCCTCGACGCTCTTGAGGATCGACGCCCGGTCGATGACCACGCCAACTCCTCGCGTGTAGATCACGTCCTCGTCAAAGAAGCGCTCAAAAGCGGCTTTGTCGCCTTTGGCGGCTCCATCGAGAAAGTTGTGGAGCAAGGTGGTGAGTTCTTGCTGGGTGTTGTTCTGCGCGAAAGCGGAGGCGCTGGCTAGTAAAACGAAAGCAAGGATTCGTTTCATCATTCTCCTTTTCCTATGTCACCCTGAGCGAAGGATCGTCCACGAAGTGGACGATCCCGCAGTCGAAGGGCCTTGCGTTTACCCCGCACATTTTAGTTCTGAATATTGTGGCGGTCTTTCTCCAGAATCCCGAAAAATTCATACTTCGCCGCGTCCACATACACGGGGATCGCCATCACTCCCGTGCCAGTGGGTTTCACTACGAACCATTTCCCCTGGTCTTCCGCGAAGTTCAGAAAATATACCTGACCATTGACTTCAAATTGCAATTTCAATCTCCTTTGGCCCTGAAAACAAGCGCGGGCAAAATGCCCGCGCCTCATAGCCTCTACTGAAAGCTGACGGCCGATGGCTGACAGCTTATTTCTTGTCTTCGACGTCCACGTACTCAGCGTCGATCACGCCTTCGTCTTTCTTGGCTTGACCGTTTCCGCCTGCGGACGGTCCCGCTTCGGCGCTTGGGCCTGCGCCCGGGGTGCCTTGCGGTTGGGAAGCTTTGTACATCTGCTCCGCCAGTTTGTGGGACGCGTCGGTCAGCTTCTGCTTTGCCGAGTCCATCGCCGCCTTGTCGCCGCCTTCCAACGCCTTCTTGGCGTCGGCCACTGCGTTTTCGACATCGCCACGCTCTGAGCCCGAGATCTTGTCTCCGTGCTCGCGCAGCATCTTCTCGACGCTGTAAACCATCGAGTCGAGCTGGTTGCGCGACTCGATCTCTTCGCGCCGGGTTTTGTCTTCGGCCGAGTGTGCGTCCGCGTCCTTGGCCATGCGTTCGACTTCTTCCTTGCTCAGACCGGAAGACGACGTAATCGTGATCTTCTGATCCTTGCCCGTGGCCATATCCTTCGCGGTCACGTTCAGAATGCCGTTGGCATCAATGTCGAACGTGACTTCGATCTGGGGCACACCACGCGGAGCCGGAGGCAACCCGGTCAAGTGGAACTTACCCAATGTGCGATTCTGCGCCGCCATGGGACGTTCGCCCTGCAACACATGGACTTCAACCGACGTCTGACTATCGGCCGCGGTCGAAAACGTTTCCGTCTTGCGGGTCGGAATCGTCGTGTTGCGCGGAATCATCGGCGTCGCCACACCGCCCAACGTCTCAATCGAGAGCGTCAGCGGAGTCACGTCGAGCAGCAGCAGGTCTTTTACTTCGCCGCCGAGCACGCCGCCCTGAATCGCCGCGCCGATCGCAACCACTTCGTCGGGATTTACGCCACGATGCGGCTCTTTCCCGAACAGTTCTTTCACGATCGCCTGGATCCGCGGCATACGCGTCTGTCCGCCGACCAGCACCACTTCGTTGATCTTCGAAGCATCCACGCCGGCGTCCTTCATGCACTGCTTGCAAGGACCGACCGACTTCTGCAGGATGTCTTCGACCATCGATTCCAACTTTGCACGGGTCAACTTCTTAACCAGATGCTTCGGACCGCCGGCATCGGCCGTGATGAAGGGCAGATTGATTTCCGTCTCCATCGTGGTCGAGAGCTCGATCTTGGCGCGCTCGGCTGCATCTCGCAGACGCTGCAGAGCCATCTCGTTGCCTTTGCCGCGCAGGTCGAGACCTTCATCTTTCCTGAACTCGTCGATCAACCAGTCAACAATGCGCTGGTCGAGGTTGTCACCGCCCAGGTGAGTGTCACCGTTGGTCGCCTTGACTTCGATCACGCCTTCGCCCACTTCGAGAATCGAAATATCGAAGGTTCCGCCGCCGAAGTCGTAGACCGCGATGGTCTCGTCCTTTTTCTTGTCGAGTCCGTAGGCCAACGCGGCCGCCGTCGGCTCATTGATGATGCGCTTGACGTCGAGTCCAGCAATCTTGCCGGCATCTTTGGTCGCCTGGCGCTGCGCGTCATTGAAGTACGCTGGCACGGTGATAACCGCCTCGTTGACTTTCTCGCCGAGATAGTCCTCCGCCGCTTTCTTCAACTTCTGCAAAATCATGGCCGAAATCTGCGGAGGGGTGTATTCCTTCCCCTGCGCTAGCACGGCTACGTGGTCGCCCGACTGCACGACTTTATAAGGGACCATCTTGATTTCTTCCTGCACTTCGTCGAAGCGGCGTCCCATAAACCGCTTGATCGAATAGACCGTATTTTCTGGGTTGGTGATTGCCTGCCGCTTTGCGACCTGCCCTACTAACCGCTCGCCGGTCTTGGTGAACCCGACCACCGATGGGGTAGTGCGTCCACCTTCCTCGTTAGGGATAACCTTGGGTTCGCCACCCTCCATCACCGCTACCACGGAGTTGGTGGTTCCCAAGTCGATTCCAATAATTTTGGCCATATCTGGCTCCTCCTGAAACTTATAAGTGCTTTACAATGAGTGCGATTGCTATTGAATCCGAACGCATGATAAGACTTGAGTCAATCGTTGTCAAGGAATTAGATGTGGTTTGAACGCATAGGGATGCAGGGATTTATGGAATGGCAGGAATGAGATAAGGTCAATGGGTACAATCATTTGCCGGAATCGAAACGCTCTATCGCTGAAAGGTCAGTCGTAGGCCTCGTAAATGATGGACTTCCTGTCCCAGCCCAGCCCTTTGAGAAGATCGCGGTTCGCGCTAATCATTTTCTTCAGTCCACAGATGTAGGCATGCGGGTCGGTGCGGCTGCCGATGATGCTGGGCACATGCTCCTGAACATACCCTCGCAGGCCCTTCCACTTCTCGTCGCCTCGACTGAGGGTAGGCAGGTAATGAAAGTTGGAATGCTTCGCGGCGAGATCGAGAAATTCCTGATGATAGTAAATATCTTTTTCGAAGCGGCTGCCAAAGACGAGCCATATTTGATGATTGTCGTGGCGCATTTCACTGGCGTGAAAAAGCCACTGCAGCATCGAACGAAATGGGGCGATGCCGGTGCCGGTGGCGATCAGAATCGTGTCGCGCATTGGCGGACGCAGAATGAAGTTGCCGAACGGACCTTGGCACGCGAGTTCGCCTCCTTCTTTCATGTCGCAGAGGAAGTTCGACATGAATCCATCCTGCACGCGGTTCAGGCAGAGCGCGAACTGATTGGAGTCGTCCGGCGCGGAGGCGATGGAATAGGCGCGGGTGATCTCTTCGCCGTCGGGCTTGTTGGCCTTGAATGAGAGCCACTGTCCGGCTACGAACCCGAAATGCGATACCGAAGGCACCACGAACTCGAGGTGTTTGGAGGCCTCCGAAAGTGCCAGAGAGCGTGAGAGTTGGGCGGTGTAGGTCTGAAAAGCCATGCTTTTTGGATGATAAACGGTCCGCTCGGGACGCACAGGTTTAAATCGGGGTAATGTTCCACGTGGAACATTTTGTATGTGTTAATTTGTACGTACGGGAAGGTACATTGGATGAGAAGAAAGAAGAAAGCGGCGAAGCTAGTCAAGAGGACTCTGCGCGCAGTGGCGGAGGAGAAGCCCAAAGAGGGAAATTGGGAACGGCTGAAGTCGTTCTACCGTCCCATCAAACAGCCGATTACGGTGCGCCTGGATGCGGATGTGATCGATTGGTTCAAAAAGGGTGGGCGGGGGTATCAAACTCGGATCAACCGGGCGTTGCGGGAGTGGATGGAACTGCAGAAGAAGCGGAGATAGTGCGGGCCGTTGTGGAATCCCACCTTTGTCGCAAAAAGCGCGACAAAGATGGGCACCCGAGGTTCTTTACTCTACTGTTACTGATTTGGCCAGGTTGCGGGGTTGGTCTACGTCGCAGCCGCGGCGGACGGCAATGTGGTAGGCCAGCAGTTGTAACGGGACGATTTCGAGAATGGGCAGCAGTTCTTCTGGAGCGGCCGGAACATACATAACGTGGTCGGCAGCTTCTTTGATTTCTTCGTCGCCTTCCGTCGCGATCGCGATTACGATGCCCGAGCGCGCTTTCACTTCCTTCAGGTTCGAGCACGTCTTCTCATAGCGCGTCATCGAAAGCTCATCGTTTTTGTCGCGCGTGGCGATGATGACGACCGGAAGATTTTCATCGATCAGGGCATTGGGGCCATGCTTCATCTCTCCCGCGGGATAGCCTTCCGCGTGGATATAGGAAATCTCTTTCAACTTGAGCGCGCCTTCGAGAGCGATGGGATAGTGGATACCACGTCCCAAAAACAGGAAATCCTGCGAGCGGACGTATTCTTTCGCCAAGGCTTCGCAAGCCTCATCGTGAGTCAGTAACTGCTCGAGCTTTCCTGGAATCAGCGTGAGCTCGTGGACAGCAGCCTTAGCTTGCTCTGCGGTCATTGCTCCCCGCACTTGCGCGAGGTAGAGCGCGAACAGGTAAAGCGCGGTCAATTGTCCGGTAAAAGCCTTGGTGGAAGCGACGCCGATCTCGGGTCCCGCGTGAGTGTAGATGGTGCCGGCGGCTTCGCGAGTGATCATCGATCCGACAACGTTGCAAATGGCGAGCGTCTTCGATCCTTTGGCCTTGGCTTCACGTTGGGCGGCGATGGTGTCGGCGGTTTCTCCCGACTGCGAAATCACCATGGTGATGGTGTTTGGTCCGACGATGGGGTCGCGGTAGCGCCACTCGCTAGCGTAGTCAACCTCAACGGGAACACGCGCCAGACGTTCGATCATGAACTTGCCAGCCTGTCCGGCGTGCCAACTGGTGCCGCAGGCGGCGATATTGATTTTCTGTGCGGCGCGGAATTCCGCCTCGGTGATTTCCATTTCGTCGAGGAAAATATGGCCGGTGTCCTGCGAGATGCGTCCCAATGTCGTGTCGCGAACCGAGCGCGGCTGCTCAAAAATCTCCTTGAGCATGAAGTGCTTGAAACCACCTTTTTCGGCCATGATCGGATCCCAGGTGACGTGCTGCACCTGGCGAACGATGGGGTTGCCGTGGAAGTCGGTGAGCTGCACTCCGTCAGGAGTGATGACGGCGAGGTCTCCATCGGCGAGGAAGAACAAATCGCGCGTGTGGTAGAGAATCGCGGGGACGTCAGAGGCCACGAAATATTCGTCTTTGCCGAGGCCGATGACGGCGGGAGGTCCATTGCGAGCGGCGACGATCTTATTCGGGTCGTCAACGCAGATGACGCTAAGCGCGAAAACGCCGGTCAGTTCGCGGATCGTCTTTCTGACGGCTTCTTCCAGCGAAGGACGATGTCCGTTTCCCGTCTGAAAAAGATAACGCTCTACCAGATGGGCGATCACTTCAGTATCGGTCTCGGTGGTGAACTTGTGGCCTTCCTCGATGAGCTTCTTCTTTAGCGATAAATAATTTTCGACGATGCCATTGTGGACGACGACGATTTTGCCCGTGCAATCGCGATGGGGATGGGCGTTCTCTTCCGTCGGACGTCCGTGGGTGGCCCAGCGAGTGTGGCCGATACCGTATGTGCCATCGAGCGGCTTGAGGCGAATGACTTCTTCGAGGTTGCGCAGTTTGCCTTCGGCGCGGCGAATCTGAAGGCCGTCTCCATTCCCGGCGACTGCGATGCCGGCCGAGTCGTAGCCGCGATATTCGAGGCGGCGCAGACCTTCAATGATGACGGGAACGACGCGCTTTTTGCCAACGTAGCCGACAATACCGCACATACTGATGATCTCCTGGATCGGCGGGGAACCGAGTACCTCAGAATTTGTGGTTGGGCAACTGCAGAGCCAAGGCTCGGCGCTCCCCCGGTTCCAGCCGAGCTTATTCTTCCGACCACTCGAGCTAGGCTCACGGTGGCCGGCGGGACGCCGGCGCTACTCCGCCGCTACTCTTCCAGGGAAAACCGAAATTCTTCGATGACCGGGTTGGTGAGCACCTCGCGGGCGATGCGCTCGACCTCCGCCTGAGCATCGGTTCGGGTTAACCCTCCATTGAGTGTAATCTCGAAATACTTTCCCTGGCGCACCTCTTGCAAACCCTGGTAACCCATCTTTTTAAGGGCGCCTTGAATGGTCTTGCCTTGGGGGTCGAGGACACTCTTCTTCAGCGAGACGTAAACGTAAGCTTTCATGGGAATTAACGCAATTATACGTCAGGGAGGTGAGTGAGAGACGCTGGAACTAGGTTAGGCGGGAGAGTTGGGCGTCAAGGTCGGCGAGGGCTTTCTCGAGCATTTGGCGATGGGTCGGATTTGTTGCCCGTTGTAGTTGTTGAACGACATTTTGACGGGAAAGAGTAAGCCCCTGCCTTTGCCGCTGCTTGGCGGCCTCTTCTGGAGAGAGTAGTTGCTTTCGGGGAGCGGGCGAGTTCGTGGCTTCGTCCTGCTGTTGCTCGACTGACTTGCTTTCCCAACCGCGCGCCATTAATCAAATTATACACAGTGGAGAAACCTGACCGGGTGGTCAGGATTTAAGGGCGTTATTCTCCAACTCCCCTGTTCTGTTCCGAAAACCGGAAAAAACGAAAAAGTAGGTTGACGAGACTCTCGATGGAGTTACTATCCGTAAATATTGGCCGAAGGGAATGGTCTGTTTTTTCGAGGGGGAAGCAGACCAGCGAAGTATTGTCCATGACCCCTAGCCGTTTCTCGGATTTCGACGGCGATTTACGTCGCTACGACGCCCTACTAGAGATGGCGGACCTCGTGGTCCACCATGGCAGCCTGCCGGAGTTGTTTGAGGAGCTTAGCGGGCGGCTGCGCGAAGTTGCAACGTTCGACTTCGCAAATTTTTCCCTGCACGATCCCAAGCAAAATCAAATGCGTCTCCACATCTGGGCGGGAGCAGAAATGTCGTTGCCCGTTGAGATGGCGGTGAGTGACACGGCTAGCGGCTGGGTGTGGGAGAACCAGCAACCGATGATTTTCCCGGACCTGCATGTTGAAAGCCGGTTCCCGCTATTGTTCAACCGAATGCGCGAGAAAGGCTTGCGTTCTTACTGCGTTTCGCCGCTGACGACCGCACAAAGGCGTCTGGGGGCGCTGGGTTTAGCGAGTTTGCAGCCGAACGCATACGGAGAAAAAGATGTACGCCTACTGCGGCGGGTGGCGGGCCTGGCAGCGCTGGCCATCGAGAACTCGCTGACCCGGCAAACCTTAGAGGAAGAACGGGAGCGGCTTCACGCGCTGCTGGAAATAAATCAGAGCCTGGTTTCCAATCTCGATCTTGAGTCTTTACTACCGACAATTTCGTCGAGGGTAAGCCGCGTGCTGGCGCACGATTTTGCCGGAGTCGGAATTTATGATCCGGAAAAGCCCGGGATGAAGGGATACGTTCTGGCCGCGCCCGACAGTCATTTGCTGGTCGCGAACGGAGAATGGGTTTCACTGGAACAGTCGATTTCCGCAAAGGCGTTTGTTTCGCGAAAGGCGGTTTTCTGGGACGAGCGAGACCTGGCCCAGTTGGGTAGCCGCTTTGCCGACAGGCTGCTGCGGGCGGGGGTTCGATCGCTGCTGTCGATTCCCTTACTTTCGCCGAAGGGGTCGATTGGCGTACTGAATATCGGGAGCAAGCAAAAGCACGCGTTTTCCGACCGCGACCATGAATTGCTGGCACATGTGGCGGCACAGATTGCCATCTCTATCGATAACGCTCGTGCCTATACCGAGATCGCCCAGCTAAAGAACCGTTTAGCGGAAGAGAAACTGTATCTGGAAGACGAGATCCGTACGGGGATGAACTTTGAAGAAATCGTGGGGGAAAGCGCTCCCCTGAAAAAGGTTTTAACACAGGTTAAGACCGTTGCTCCCACGGATTCCACGGTTCTGGTGCTGGGTGAGACGGGGACAGGGAAGGAATTGGTGGCTCGGGCCATCCATCGCATGAGTTCGCGACACAATGCCAGCTTTATCAAGCTGAACTGTGCGGCCATTCCCACGGGCCTGCTAGAGAGCGAGTTGTTTGGACACGAGAAAGGCGCATTTACGGGCGCAATTTCGCAAAAAGTGGGACGGTTGGAATTGGCGGACAAGGGGACGCTTTTTCTCGATGAAGTGGGAGAGATTCCCTTGGAACTACAGCCCAAACTGCTTAGAGTGCTGCAGGATCAGGAGTTCGAAAGGCTGGGGAGCACGCGGACGATCAAGGTGAACATTCGATTGATCGCAGCCACGAACCGGGATCTGATGAAAAGTGTGCTTGAAAAGCAGTTCCGCAGCGATTTGTTTTACCGGCTGAACGTGTTTCCTATCATGGTGCCGCCGTTGCGGCAACGTCCCAAGGATGTGCCGCTGCTGGTTCGCTATTTTGTACAAAAATTTTCGCGGCGGATGAACAGGGCGATCGAGACGGTCCCGATCGAAGCCATGAACGCGATGCAGGGATGGAAGTGGCCGGGCAACGTCCGCGAACTGGAGAACTTCATTGAGCGGTCGGTGATTTTGACGGAAGGGTCGGTGTTGCGAGTTCCTCTGGCTGAGTTGGCGTCCACGGAGGGTGATGAAGAGGAAGTCGTACTGACCCGAGTGGAGCGCCAGCACATTCTGCGCATTTTGCGTGAGTGTGGAGGAGTGATCGCGGGCGAGCGTGGGGCGGCAATGCGGCTGGGGTTGAAGCGGACGACGCTGCAATCGCGGATGTCCAAGTTGGGAATCAACCGGGGCGACTACGGGAACTGACGATAGATCGGCAGCGTGCCGCCGGCTCGGCAAACGGACTCACCCGTTCTGGGATTGAGTTCCTCGTGTAAAACCGAAAGCAACCATTGTTTCCGGCGGCTTGGGATGTCGGGCTGAATTGGAAGCCTGCCTGCACATGTCTTGGCGGACCAGACCGGATCCCTGGAAGGCGGCTGATCCATGGGTGCTCTTGTGGAACAGACACGAGGCAGAAGCGAGATAGAACCTGCGGTGAACTCAACCGTGAGACTTAGTGGGTCCGCTATGACAATGGGCGGGATTATGGCGAGTGCGCCAGCAGGCACGAGATCCGGAGAGGCCGTTGACCTTTTGTTGCAGGGAGAACGCTGGCAATGTTCCGGCGACACGCAATCGGGTTGGGAACTGATTCGTGCTCTCAGGTCGCCCAATGCAAAGAGGCGTGCCGCGGCCGCGGCCATGTTGGAAAAGACCAGGGATTTGCGGCTACCCACCCTCTCCGAGAGAGTGCCGCTGCCCTTGGCGTCCGCAGCTTGTGAGTTGAACAGGGCTGACGGCTTTTCAGAGGTTTCGATGAATACTCCTTATGGACTCGAAATTATCGACAGTTGTTTGAACTGCAGGCTGCGCAAGCAACAATCGTTCTGCAACATGTCGGGAACGCTGTTGAAGACATTCAGCAGCGCCAGCCACCCTGGCACTTATCCCGGGGGGGCCGTGCTTTTTGTGGAAGGGCAAATTCCGCGGGGCGCATTTCTACTGTGTTCGGGGCGGGTGAAACTCTCGACGACCTCGCGCGATGGCAAGGTGCTGATCCTGAAGATTGCCGAGGCGGGAGATATGTTGGGCTTGAGCGCGGTGATCTCTGGCACGGCGTACGAGGTGACGGCTGAGACGTCGGCGCCGTGCCATGTGAATTTTGTGGAGCGCTCGGCGTTGATCGATCTGATAGGCAGGAATGGAGAACTAGGCCTGCGGGCAGCGGAATCGTTGAGCCGTGAGTTTCAGTCTGCGTATCGCGACATTCACGATCTCGTGTTGGCGCGGTCGTCGGCGGGCAAGTTGGCGAGACTGCTCCTGTCATGGACGCCGGGAGATGGAAAGACGGAGAGAGAGATCCGGATTCGGTCGAGTCTGACGCATGAAGAAATGGCACAGATGATTGGCGCGTCACGGGAGACGGTGACACGCCTGTTGAGCGATCTGAAGAAGAAAGAGTTTATCCGGTTAGAAGGCTCGACGCTCGTGATCCGCAATAAGCCTGCACTGGAAGCCCTAGCTGTCTGAACGGTGCCCCCTGCGGCCGGAAGGATCCTCCTCCGGCCGCGCTTTTTTGCATTCCCTAAAAATGAAAACCCAGTTCCGCAGTCAGCGCACGCGGGGTGACGTAGTGCGTGCCGCTGAAGGTGGAAAAGAAGTTGTACAGTGCGACCTTATTTGTCAGATTGACGGCCGTGAGCCGGAGGCTCCATTTGTAGCGCTCCGCATGGAAGAGGTTGTCGTCCCCCACACTGAGGTCGAACAGGTTTCGCGGCGCAATCCGTTGAGGGTTGTGATCGTCATTCTCGGTTCCGGGAGCCGGGATTTTGACATAGATAGATCCCAAACCCGCTGCGTCGCAAGTGGCGAGCGCGGGGCCCGTGGGACTTGGCGCAGCCAGTTTGCCGTCGCAGGTGAGCCCCGCCTGAAATTCCTGGTCCGCAGTCAGAGGCAAGGTCGTGATGTTGTTCACGAGAGCGACTTGGCCTTTGGGGAGGGGAGTCGTGGTCCCGGGAATGAGACCTCCTCCACCGTCAAAGGGAGAAGTGGAAGCAAAGCAAGTCGCAGTGGGCGCGGAGCAGGGTATGGCGCCGGCCACCAGTCCGCTGTCATATCGCCAGTTGAAGCCCAGCCACGGCCCATTTTTCCAAGGCTGGTATTGAAGGTGAGTGGTCTGGTTGAACTTCTCATCATGATCGATGCGAAAGACGTTGGGCGCAGGCAGAAAGGGTACGCCGCCGACTTGCGGGGGGAAGAAACGAGCGGCTACGCTCGACATTACCACCAACGCGCTAAAGCCATGGTAGTTCGGGACGCTCACGCGGAGCGTGTAGCCCGGAATCTTCGAGTTATGCCATTCGATGGGAAAGGCGATGGGTGAGGCGGCGACGACACCGAAGTCATATGCCCCGTGGGTATACTTCCAGATGTACTCGCCATCGACGACCACGTATCTGCCGAAGGCTTGCTGAATGCCGGCGTGGAATTCGTTGCGCCATCCCGGCCGAATTGCCCCACCCACACAAGGGATATTCGGGGGCGGCACGATGAAGGCGATGACCGGATTGCTGCATCCGGTACTCGCAATGACAAGATTTTCGTTGAAGGGAGATTCCATCGTCCGCGCGTAGGAAAGACGAAGCACGGTATTTGTTTGTTTCACGTTATAGGAGAGGCCTAGGCGAGGCTGCGCTTGAGCGTCTCTGCTGAACCCGTTGTAGAAGTCTCCGCGAATCCCGACGTTGAATGCCCAACTCCCCTTCGTGATCGTGTCTTGCACGTACAGCGCGGCCTCCTTGACATCGGTGTGGCCGTGGAAGTTGAAGGGATGCCCTCCGCGAGTCAAATCGCTGGGCGCAAGGATTGTGCAGGGAGGCCCAGTCGGGTTTCCTTGGGCGTCCAAACACGAAGTGCCTGGTATGGGAGCGCCGGTGACTGGGTCGAGTTGATTGAATAACCCTAAGAAACCTGGATCGACGGTACCCAGTGTGTCATTCTCGGTGAGGAATGTCTGTTGATAAGTCGCCCCCACCTTTATCGTGTGAATGCCCTTCGAGTATGAAATGTCCCCTCGCAGACCGGCATTGGTGAGTTTCCGATCTTGCGTGATGGTCTGGGCCTGCAAATCTGGGGAAAAGTCCGCGAAGGGATCGGCGCTTGGGTAGTAATTGAATTGATCTTTTCGAACGAATGCGCCAAGGGTAAGGAGCGTGGATGGGTTGAGCACGTGCGTCCAGGAAGGCGCGATGTTAAAGGTGCCAATCTTCGAGCGCTGATCTGTCTGGCCGAGAAGGGCGTTCGTGATCGGGTTGATGGCTTGGCCGGCGGAGTCGCAAGTGAAGCCGGCACTGCAGGTGTGGAATTGCTGGTCGTAAGTATTGGGGTTCTGAAACCAGGAGCGGCTGTAGCCAAAGTTTATGTGGATAGAATCCGGCGTGGACGGTTGGAAGTCCACCCGGTCAAACAAGTTCTCCTCATTCCCTTTGTCGTGAATCACCTTGAACTCCGGCGGATCGAGAAAGCGCCCGCTGTTGAGCCCGTTCGCGGAAATAAAATTTCCCCATTTTGCCCCCCCGTAGGCGAGATTAAAGCCTACGTTGCCAGTGCCAAATGAGCCATAAGAAGCGGTTACGCTGCCGTGAGGCGTGGTCACGCCTTGACCGGAACGCGTGGTAGCTACGATCACCAGGCTCGTCTTGCCGCCGTACTCAGCGGGTGGTGCACCCTGAATGACCTCGAGCGATTCGACCGAATCGACCGGAATCTGATTGGAGAAAACTTTGCTCTGCTGGTCGGTGATGGGTTGGCCGTCGACGGAGAATGAGTTTTCGGCATGGTCACCCAATCCGTGAAACAGGCCGTTCGAGTCTGCGGCGATTCCTGGCGATGCGAGCGTAACCAGGGAACTCAGCGACGATGAGGAACTCTCCAAAGGGATTTTGTCGAATAGGCCGCGATCGATGTCGGTGTGAGTCGTGGGATCGTTTTCCAGCAGATCGCCCGCTGCCTCGACGGTTACGCTTTGGGAAGATCCGCTTATCTTCAGGTTAATCTTTACGTCTACAGGCACAGCAGAGCGAACTTCAACGTCTTGAGAGTAGGGAGCGAATCCCGTGCCGCTCACGCTCAAGTGGTAAGGATTAAACGGGACGTTGGGGAAACTGAAGCTCCCTTTATTGTCTGTAGCAGTCGATCGGTCAAAGTGGCTCACCGGGTTGTGTATTTCAACAGTAGCATTGGGGACCACCGCACCCGAAGGGTCTAGCACAGTACCGCTAATTGTTGCAGAGTTAGATTGAGCGCGGGCAGAGAGACTGAAGCCCAAGCAGAAAAGCATAGAAAAGCCGAGTGAAGCGACCTTTTAAGAAAGCCAGCATGATTCCTCCGAAATAGAAAAGGGTTCGACAGCCAACTGGAACGACGTGATGATTTGTTGGAGGACCCTAAGCTGCTGGCGGAGGACGGATGTAGAGAGAGGAGAAGAATCCAGAAGACTTTGGCGCGGCTTCCGCGATAACGACGCGGATAGTACGAACAAAGACAGTGAGTGGACGATATGTCAGCTGGTGCAGCACTCCGGCATGCGCTACAGCGCAGATCGAGCATTCATGGCTGGGCAATCGCGAATCGTCGGAGTGGACGTGATTCGCTTGCACAAATCCGATGAATCCCACGAACACCACGCAGAGCAGGGCTAATGCCCTGAACCACGCTGCCCGATCGGATGTTTGTTGGCTGCGAATCAAACTGGACTACCCCACAAACTTAAAACGATCTTACTACAATGACAGAGTCCAATCGTCGGCGAAAGGCCATGAACGATAGAGTAGGCTTGTACGACTCTTGAGATGCGATTGCGATGCTTTTGGATGACACGAAAGTTGCCAAGCGCATCCCCTAAAGCCCGAAAAGTTCGCGTAGGCGCTTGGTTTGGGCGCGGCTGACGGGGACCTCCGTCTGCTTTTTGTCATCCATGCGCAACTGGTAAGAGCTTTTGAACCAGGGCACGACCTCCTTGATGCGATTGATGTTCACCAGGTAGGAACGATGCGCCCGCCAGAACAAATTGGGATCAAGGCTCTCCAGCAGTTCTTCTAGAGTGCGACAGTTGGACTGGCCCTCCATCCCGTTGGCACCGGTGGTGACGACCGAGATGACGCCATCTTCGATGGACGCGAAACAGATTTCTTTCTGGTTGACCAGGAACAAACGGCCGGCTGATTTGAGCAAAACCTTAGCTGGTTGGGAACTTTGCGACTCCAGCATGCGGACCAGAGTTTCGATTTTGTCGGAAGATGCGGTGCTGCTTTCTATTTTTGATTTGGCCTTCTGCACCGATTGTGCGACGCGTTTCTTATCGAAGGGTTTCAGGAGGTAATCGACGGCGTTCACTTCGAAAGCCTTGACCGCATACTGATCGAAGGCGGTAGCGAAAACGATTTTGGGCAGAGGGACTTTTTTGTCGAGCAGTTTCTTAATGACGCCAAACCCGTCGAGACCGGGCATTTGCACGTCGAGGAACACCAGATCGGGGTTGTGCTCGCGGATCAGGTTGACGCCCTCGAGTCCGTTCTTCCCCTGGGCGACGACATCGACATCCCCGGTATTTTTCAGCAAGTAGGCGAGCTCGTCCCTCGCCAATTGCTCGTCATCGACGATGACCGCAGATAAAGCCATGGAAACTCCGTCCCGCACGCCGTACAGGAAAGTATAGGGACTAGGTGCGATGGGGGTCAATTTAGGCCCTAAGCGACATTTTCGAGGGCTAACGCCATGCCCATGCCCCCACTGACGCAGAGGGTAACGACGCCGCGCTTTGACTTGCGCCTCAGCATCTCGTGCAGAAGGGTGACGGTGATTCGCGTTCCCGTACAGCCGATGGGATGTCCTAGTGCGATTGCGCCGCCGTTAACGTTGAGTCTCGCCGGATCGAAATGAAGTTCGCGATCGCAAGCCAATACCTGGGCGGCGAAAGCTTCGTTCAGTTCCACGAGATCGAAATCCGCGAGGCGGAGGTTATGTTTCTGTTCCATCTTGTGCAACGCAGGCACCGGACCGATACCCATGATTTTCGGATCGACGCCAGCGGAAGTCACGGCAACAATGCGGGCAAGCGGTCTCAGATTATTCTTTTTCACGAACTCTTCGCTGGCGAGGATAACGGCGGCGGCTCCGTCCGTAATCCCTGATGAATTGCCCGCCGTGATTGTGCCGGTTTTTGAGAACACAGTCGGGAGCTTTCCCAGTTTTTCCAGACTTGCGCCAATGAAGGGATGCTCATCGGCAGCAAATGTTTGCGCGCCCTTCTTGCTCTCGAGAGTTACAGGAACCAGTTCCTCTTTGAATTTCCCCGCCTCGATGGAGGCGGCCGCCTTCGTTTGCGAGTCGAGAGCGAATTTGTCCTGCTCGTCGCGGGTGATCTTGTATTGCTCGGCCAGGACTTCGGCAGTTTCTCCCATCACCATTTTCGCCATGGGGCAGAAAAATCCGTCACGATACATGCCATCCACGAGTTCCTGATTGCCAAGGCGATATCCCCAGCGGGCACCGTCGAGGTAGTAGGGCAGGCGCGACATCGATTCCGTGCCGCCCGCGAGCACGCATTCAAGATTGCCGACGGCAATTTCCTGGTATCCGAGAGAGATGGATTTCATTCCGGAAGCGCACGCTTTGTTGACCGTGTAAGCCGGAACTTCCTTGGGAACACCGCTGCGGATGGAAATCTGTCGTGCGGGATTGGGGCCGCCGCCGGCTTGACGCGCGTTGCCGAAGATGGTTTCTTCGACTTGATCGGGACGAACTCCGGCGCGCTCCATCGCGGCCTTTGCGGCAACGGTGCCCATGTCGGCCGCAGTCTGGGACGCGAGCGAGCCTCCAAACTTGCCGATGGGCGTGCGCACCGCGGAAAGGATGTATACGTCGTGCAAAATCTCACCTCCGCAAACCTTTTAGTCTAGCATCCATGGGGCTGCGCTCGTCTACGGCTGGCCTGAGGCATTACACTGAAGTCTCCATGAATTACATCTACGGCATAAATGCCGTTGCCGAAGCGTTAAAGGCGCGCGGGCGCGCGTTCGAGTGGGTGGGCGTGGCAAAAGAGCGCCACGACTTGCGCTTGCAGCGAGTGGTGGACGAATGCCGCCGCAATGGCGTCGCTGTCCGTTTTCTGACTCGAGCGGAACTCGATCGCATGGCGGGGAATAACGCGCACCAGGGCGTCGTCGCGGTTACCTCTTCCAAGCAATACAACGAGCTCGATGATGTGATTGCGGCGAGGCGCGGAGAGCATACATTGCTCGTGCTGCTCGACGGGATTGAAGATCCTCACAACCTGGGCGCAGTGTTGCGGACTGCGGATGCGGCGGGAGCCGATGGAGTCGTGATTCCCGAGCGCCGCGCGGTGGGTGTGACCCCAACCGTAATTAAAGCGTCAGCGGGGGCAAGCGAATATCTCCCGATCGCCAAGGTAACAAACATTGCCCGCACGGTTGAAGAATTGAAAGAAAAAAACATCTGGGTCGTGGGGCTCGACGAACGGGGGACGAAGACCTACGACGAACTTGACTACAACATGGACTGCGCTATCGTGCTCGGCGCCGAAGGCAAAGGCGTGCATGAACTGGTACGCAAGAAATGTGATTTCCTGGTTTCGATCCCGATGCTGGGAAAGATCTCGTCATTAAACGTGTCAGTGGCAGCCGGTGTCGTGTTGTACGAGATTGTGCGGCAGAGAAGGAAGAGGCTTCAGGCCTCGGGCGTCGGGCTTCAGGAAATCCCATGAACCGTTTCCGTTGGGTTCGATGGGTAGCCTTGTGCCTGCTGTACTCCTCCGTTGGCTTCGCGCTCGATCGTGAAGCATTCACTTTTACCAACTACGATCTGAGTGTGCGGGTCGAACCGGAGCAGCAGCGGCTTGCGGTGCGCGGGAAAATCAAGCTGCGCAACGATTCTGCCGCTCCCCAAAAAAATCTCTCGCTGCAAATTTCCTCGTCATTGAACTGGCGTGCTATCCAGCTGGACGGCAAGCCGGTTCAGTTTGTGTCGCAGCCCTATGCCTCCGACATCGATCACACCGGAAGTCTGTCAGAGGCGATCGTCACACTGCCGAATGCGGTCTCTCCGAAATCAACCGTGGAACTCGATATCGGCTACGAGGGCGTGATTCCGGTGGATGTCACGCGGCTGACGCGCATCGGGCTTCCCAAGGAAGGCGCGAAACATAGCGATTGGGATCAGATCAGCCGGGCGTTCTCGGCCGTGCGCGGCATCGGCTACGTCGTGTGGTATCCCGTGGCAACAGAGTCCGCGAGCCTGTCTGAGGGGAATAGCGTTTTCGAAACGGTGGGCCGGTGGAAGGCCAGGAACTTCGACAGCTCGATGTCGGTTACGTTCCATGCGACTCCCGGGCAGCGACTGTGGTTCAGTGGTGAACCCGTCGGAGCGGAGAAGGACGAAGCGGCCGACGATAAGGCGTCGGCTTTCCTGTTGAAGCGTTTTGGGAACGAAGTGCCGGCGTTTGCGATCGGAGATTACGAAGAATTGCAAAGCCAGGGATACACCAGCATTGCCTACCTGTCAGAAGACAACGGCGCTGCGAAAGATTACGCGCTGGCGGCGGAACTGGCGTCATCATTTGTGACGGATTGGTTTGGACCTCCGAAGGAAAAGGCTGAGGTAGTGCAGGTGAGCGACCCGCAGGCCGCGCCCTTTGAGGACGGCAGCGCGCTGTTAACGCCACTCAGCGCAAAGGCCGATTCCCGCTTGTTGCAGATGACGGCGGTGCATCAGTTGACGCATGCGGCGTTTCCCTCATCGCGCCTGTGGATATATGAGGGCCTGGGTCATTTTGCTCAGGCGGCGTACCGCGAGCAATTGGGAGGGCGCACGGCGGCGATTGAATTCATGGGTCTGTATGGCGCGGGAGTCGGGGAGATCGAGAAGTCGATCGCGGAGGCGAAGAACCCGAATGTGGCGACGGATGAGTCGCTGATCCGAACGAGCATTCCCGAGTTGTATCGTGGCAAGGCGATGTATGTGTGGTGGATGCTGCGTGACATGATTGGTGACTTGCCCCTCAAGAAGGCTCTGGCGGCATACCGTCCGGACGAAGACAAAGATCCGGCTTACGTGCAGCATCTGGTGGCGGCGGAGACGAAGCGCGATCTGGAGTGGTTTTTCGACGATTGGGTTTACCGCGAACGGGGTCTGCCAGATTTCCGGATTGAGTCCGCGTTTCCTCGGCCAACTGTGGGTGGAGGGTACGTGGTTACGGTGACTGTAGAGAATCAGGGCAATGCGGGTGCGGAGGTCCTGGTCACATTGAAGGCAGCGGGCGGCGATGTAACCAAACGGCTGGAGGTGCGCGCGAAATCCAAGAATTCGATTCGTATGGAAGCGCCCTCGACGCCGCAGCAAATCATCGTCAATGACGGCAGCGTTCCCGAGAGCGATTTGAGCAACAATACATTCAAAATAGAGTTGCCCGCTAAATAAAGATTGAATCATTGAGACATTGAGTCATTGAGGGATTGTTATGAACGAAAGCGAATTGAAGAAGCATATCGAGGCGGGAGAGAAGAGTCCAAAACAGATTGCGGCGGCAGTGTCCGGTTTGCCTGAGAAAATTTTGCGTTTCAAGCCAGCGCCGGATAAGTGGTGCATCCTCGAGATTCTGGGTCATCTCGCCGATATGGAGGTCCTGTACTCCTACCGCATGCGGCAGATGCTGGCTGATACCAAGCCGGTGATCGCACCCATCGATCAGGATGCATGGGCGAAGAACCTTCACTACTTGGAGTCGTCCCCGATGGAATTGGTGGCGTTTTATGGGATTGCGCGTCATGCCAATCTGCAGTTACTGCGGAAGTTAAAGGCGGAAGATCTGGAGAAATCTGCCTACCATCCTGAGCGCAAAGCCGATGTCAAGGTGGAGGATCTGGTGCGAATGATGGCAGTGCACGGTGACAATCATCTGGGACAGATCGAGCGTTTAAAGAACGCAGCGAAATAAATCACGAGTTGGTAAAACGGATCAGCGTTTCCAGTTTGTCGGCCGCTGCTCCCGAGTCGATGGATTTTGCGGCGAGGGGCAGCGCGTCCCTGAAGTGATCGGCTTTTCCTGCTGCGATCAACGCAGCGGCAGCATTCAGCAGAACCACATCCTGCTTCGCAGATTTTTTCCCGCACAAAACCTCGCGGATGATGGCGGCATTCTCTGCCGCATCTCCTCCGGAGATTGCTTCAAGACCCGAGCGCTTGATTCCAAATTCCTCGGGAGTGACTTCGTAGGTCCGAACGACTCCGTCGCGCACTTCGGCGACGCGAGTTGGCCCGGTAATGGTGATTTCGTCGAGGCCGTCGAGACCATGGACGACGAGCGCGCGATGCAGTCCCAACATGCTGAGCGCTTCGGCAAGTTTCTCGACGAGATCGAGCGAGTACACACCGACGACTTGTGCAGAAGCTTGCGCGGGATTCGTCAGCGGACCAAGTAGATTGAATACAGTTCGCAAACGAAGTTCGCGGCGTGCGGGCTGCACGTATTTCATCGCAGAATGCATGGCCGGCGCATACAGAAACGCGATGCCGACTTGTTCGAGGCATGCCACCATACGGGCTGGAGGCAGATTGATGTTTACGCCGAGAGCTTCCATCACGTCGGCCGAGCCGCATTTGGAGGTGACGCTGCGATTGCCGTGCTTGGCGACCCGAACGCCGGCGCCTGCAACTACCAGGGCCGTTGCTGTGGAGATGTTGAATGTCCCACTCGTGTCGCCGCCGGTGCCGCAGGTGTCGACGAGAGCATCGCGCCCTGTACCGCTGACGTAGAGGCTGGAATCTTCGTTGATGGGTAGTGGAGCGGCGGCGGCGCGAATGGCTTCGGCGAACCCTACGATTTCTTCGACGGTTTCGCCCTTCATGTGCAGGGCAACGAGCAGAGCTCCGATTTGAGCGTCGCTGCATTGTCCAGTGAGAACCTCCGACATAACGGCGCGCGCTTCTTCGCGAGTCAGCGACTCGTGGTGATTGGCAATGCGATGGAGAGCGTCGAGGATCATTCGGGCTTAGGGTAGCATCGTTTTTTATCTTCGGATTGCTGTGGATTGTAGCAAGGCGTTCGATCACTCCTCATTGTGACGTGTTTCGTTTGCCGTATCAGAAGCGGTTCTATAGAATCAATAGTTTGCTGCCTGCTGTTCGAAGCCGCAAGCGAGGCCCCTCCGGGATCCGTGATTGCTAGCCGGTTTGGAATTTTCCAGCGACTAACGAGTTTGGAAATCATTTATGAAAATTCATGAGTATCAGGGTAAAGCCATTCTAAAGAAGTACGGCGTGAACGTGCCGCGCGGTCACATGGCGACGAGTCAGGAAGAAGCCGAGGCTGCGGCGAAAGAGTTGCTCTCGAACGGCGCCAGCGGTGTAGTGATCAAGGCGCAGATTCACGCCGGCGGACGCGGCAAGGGTGGAGGCGTGAAGATTGCCAAGTCGGCTACCGAAGCCGGAGAGATCGCCAGCAAGATGCTCGGCATGAAGTTGATCACGCACCAGACGGGGCCGGAGGGACGCATTGTTCGCCGGTTGCTGATTGAAGAAACGCTGCCCATTGAGAAAGAACTATATCTTGGCATTCTTCTCGATCGCGCGGAGGCCAAGCCGGTTTTCATGGCATCCGCGGCGGGCGGCATGGACATCGAGCAGGTTGCCGCCGAAAAACCCGAGGCGATTTTCAAACAGCACATCGATCCAGGAATGGGGCTCGAGCCCTTCCAGGCGCGGAAGATTGCATTTGCGTTGGGACTCAAGCCGCAGCAGATCAATCCCGCAGTTCAGTTCTTGACGGGTCTGTATCGCACGTTTCTCGATACGGACGCTTCGCTGGTCGAGATCAATCCATTTATCAGTTGTACCGACGGGCGCTTGTTCGCTCTCGACGCCAAGATCACCTTTGATGACAATGCGCTGTTCCGGCATCCCGATATTCGCGAACTCCGCGACATTACTGAAGAAGATCCGCTGGAAGTGGAAGCCTCAAAGTACAGCCTGAACTACATCAAGCTCGATGGAAATGTCGGGTGCATGGTGAACGGCGCTGGCCTGGCGATGGCGACCATGGACATCATCAAGTACGCCGGTGGCATGCCCGCGAACTTCCTCGATGTAGGTGGTGGCGCGAATGCCGAGCAGGTGACGCATGCGTTCGAGATTCTGCTAAGCGACAAGAACGTGAAGGCCGTGCTAATCAATATTTTTGGCGGCATCCTGCGTGTCGATACCCTAGCCAACGGCATCGTCGAGGCGGCCAACAAAACTCACATCCAGTTGCCGATCGTTCTGCGATTGGAAGGAACGAACGTGGAAAAAGGTCGTGAAATTCTGAAGGCCTCGGGCCTGAGCTTCATTGTTGCCGATACTATGAAAGACGCGGCAGAAAAAGTCGTCGCGGCAGCGAAACAGTAATTAGTACCGAGTACCGAGTTCCGAGTTCCGAGAAAGATCAAAGAAGAGAGTCATTATGGCAATTTTGGTTAATAAGAATACGAAGGTGATTGTGCAGGGACTGACGGGGCGTGAAGGCACGTTTCATGCCAAGGCCTGCGCCGAGTACGGAACCAAGATCGTCGGCGGCGTGACACCAGGCAAAGGTGGAACGACCCACGAAGGCTGGCCGATCTTCAATAGCGTGCAGGAAGCGGTTGACAAGACTGGAGCGGACGCTTCAGTGATCTTCGTTCCACCGCCCTATGCCGCCGACGCCATCATGGAAGCGGCCGACGCCGAGATCGAATTGATCGTGTGCATCACCGAGGGCATCCCGACACTTGACATGGTTCGTGCCTGGGAATTCCTGCAGAATCGGCGCTCGCGGCTGATCGGTCCCAATTGCCCGGGAATCATTTCACCGGGCAAGTGCAAGATCGGCATCATGCCGGGGCACATTCACCGTGAGGGTCCGGTAGGCATCGTCTCACGCTCAGGCACGCTGACCTATGAAGCCGTATATCAGCTCACGACGCGTGGGATCGGCCAGTCGACGGCGATTGGCATCGGGGGAGATCCGATCATTGGGACGAACTTTGTCGATGCACTCGATCTCTTCAACCGCGATCCGCAGACGGAAGCGGTCATCATGATCGGCGAAATTGGCGGCGATGCGGAAGAAACGGCTGCTGAATTTGTGAGATCGCACATGAAGAAACCGGTGGTTGGCTTCATCGCGGGGCAAACTGCGCCTCCGGGACGCCGCATGGGGCATGCCGGCGCGATCATTTCCGGTGGGAAAGGAACTGCCTCCGAAAAGATCAAAGCGATGGAAGCGGCTGGCATACGAGTGGCCAAGTCTCCGGCGGAGATCGGCGAAACGTGCGTCGCGGCTATGGGAGTGACGGCGAAAGCGTAGACAGAACTAAGTACCTGGTACCGAGTACCGAGTACCGAAAAAATCTAACGACGAACCACCAAGGACCAACGACCAACCATGAAGACTCTCCAGCGTACTCTTACCATCGTTAAACCCGACGCCGTGAAGAAGAACGCCATCGGCGACATTATTGAGCAGTTCGAAAAGAACAGCTTCCGCATCCTTGCCATCAAGATGCTCGAGATCTCGAAGCATCAGGCGGAGCAGTTCTATGCGGTGCATGCAAGCCGTCCCTTTTACAATTCGCTGACGGACTTCATGTCGAGCGGCCCGATCGTGGTGCTGGCGCTAGAGAAGGAAAACGCGATTGCCGATCTGCGCAAGCTCATGGGAGCGACGAATCCCGCGAATGCGGAAGAGGGAACCATCCGCAAGAAGTGGGCTAGCAACATCGAATTCAACGCCATTCACGGCTCGGATGCGGAAGATACCGCACGCTTTGAACTGAGCTTTTTCTTTGCGGGATACGAATTAGCGAAATAGTTCTCAGTTCTCGGTTCCCAGTTCTCAGTTTCTTGGGAACCGGGGTTCTGAGACATGGGAACTGAGAACTGTCACTATGCCTTTAGTCCAGATAACTATGCTGCAGGGGCGTACCGCCGATCAGAAGCGCAAGATTGCACAGCGAATTACCGACACGATGGTGGAAGAGGCCGGAGCACGTCGCGAGGCGATCGTGGTCACGTTCCTCGAAGTGTCCAAAGAGAGCTACGCTTCGGGCGGCGTGTTGATGGCCGACAAGACCTAACTCCCTCGCCTACCCTAGCGGCTCGTACAAATTACCTTCGGTGCGCTCGGCGATTTTAGGGAGTTCCTTGCGAGCGTATTGCAGAAAGTGCGGCGCGGCGCGGTGTGCTTCGAGCGCGGCGTCATCTTTGTAGAGTTCGTAGATGAAGAAGCGGCGTGGCTCAGTTTTGTGGCGGTGCACCTGGTAGGTTACACAGCCCGACTCTTTCCGGGATTCTTCTGTAAGCTTCGAAAAAATCCCTGCTACTTCCGCTTCGTGGCCTACCTTCGCCATCCAGGTCACTGCTAGCACTACCATCTTTCCGCTCCGTCCGCTCCTCGATTAGTTGATTCAGCTCTTGAGGTCCGCAATCTTGAGTTCGCTTGCGAACTCTTTCGTCACCATCGTTTGTTCCCGGCCGGGGCCCGTGGACACCATACCAATGCGTGCGCCGCTTTCTTTCTCCAGAAAAGCCAGGTAGTCGCGCGCTGCTTTCGGCAACTTATCGAACTCCGTGATGCCTTCCGTCGATGTTAGCCAGCCGGGCATCGTTTTATAGATGCATTCGATCTGGTCGTAGCCGCTCGCTTGCGCCGGAATTTCCGCCGTCTGCCTGCCGTTGATCTTGTAAGCCACGCAGATCGGGATTTCCGCCAACTCATCCAGCACGTCGAGCTTGGTCACTACCAACCACGAAATGCCGTTAATCATGCCAGCGTAGCGCAATAGAGGCAAGTCTAACCATCCGCAACGGCGGGGGCGCCCGGTGACCGCACCGAACTCGTTGCCGCGGGCGCGAATTTGGTCGCCGATGGCATCGAGAGCTTCGGTTGGAAAAGGACCGCCGCCGACACGGGTGCAATAAGCCTTGGTAATGCCGATGACGGTATCGATGGCAGTGGGAGCGACACCGGTCCCCGTGACCGCACCGCCTGACGTTGCGCTCGAGGAGGTCACGAACGGATAGGTCCCATGATCAATGTCGAGCATGGTGCCTTGCGCGCCTTCAAACATGACAGATTCGCCGTCGGCCAGGGCCTTGTTTAGCAGAGCAGCGGTGTCACATACAAACGGTGCGATCTGCTTCGATGCCTCGGCATACTCCTGATACATTTTGTCAGCGTCGAGGGGTTCGGTGTTGAACAGCGCGTGCGCGATCATGTTTTTCTCATGGACCGCATTCTCGATGTGAGTCTTGAGCAATGCGAGGTCGAGCAGATCGGCGACGCGCAGGCCGCGGCGTCCCATCTTGTCTTCGTAAGCAGGACCGATGCCTCGTGACGTCGTGCCGATCTTGACGCGGCCGGGTGCATTCTCGGCGGCGAGTTCAATCATGCGGTGATAAGGCAGAATCACTTGCGCACGGTTGCTGATGAAAAGATTACCGTCGATGGCAACACCCATATCGCGCAGCTTGGAGATCTCTTTCAACAGCGCGATGGGATCGAGAACTACACCGTTACCGATGACTCCGCGACATCCCGGCCGCAGGACTCCTGAAGGAATCAGCTGCAGGACAAATTTTTTGCCATTGATGATGACAGTGTGTCCGGCGTTGTGGCCTCCGGCATAGCGAGCTACAAGGGGAAAGCTTTCCGACAGCACGTCGACAATCTTGCCCTTGCCTTCGTCGCCCCATTGGGCGCCTACGATAACCGCAGTCTTACCCTTCTTCAAAGCAAACTCCGAGGAACAGAATGAGCGGTCGTCCTCGACCGCAATGCGGGGTCGCACACACCCTTGCCGCAGGTAAACTGCGCGGCTGCTGAATGACTGGGGTAAACGAAGAAGATGTGTACCCCAAATGATACCTTGCGAGGCTGTGGACGGGCAATCGGGGTTGGTCGTTGGTAGTGTCCTAAGACTGCGTTGCGCTAATAGGACACTACCTGGTCGTTGGTCTTTGGTCGTCCGTCGTTAGTGAAACCCAACCGGCTGACGACTGACGACCAACGACTGTAGACTGATTTCCTCATGCCTGAACTCCCCGAAGTAGAAACCATCGCTCGTGGCCTGGATAAGCGGGTTACCGGAGATCGGATCGAGTCCGTGTGGCTGGGTTCGAAGCCTGAGCCTCTGAAATCCCCACCGGCTGAGATCGTGCGTACGCTCGAAGGAAAGCGTATCGCAGGAGTCCGCCGCGTCGGGAAGCACATTGTGTTCGATCTTGATGGGGAGCCCGCGGCAACTAAGAAAAAGGCCAATGCCTGTTCCGACCAAGGCACAATGGATCGTCCATCTCGGGATGACCGGACGGGTGGTGGTTTGCGAGCCGGGCAAGAGGAAGTCGCGAAGCACACTCATGCCATCCTGCAACTAAAGTCGGGCAGGGAATTGCGATTTGTCGATCCGCGGCGCTTTGGACGTCTGAGCGTGACGCAAGGGTTCGAGGCTCCGGGAACCGAACCGCTTCAGGTGAAACTCGAGAAGTTCGTTCAGCTTTTTAAGGGACGAAAGACGCCGATCAAGAGTGCGTTGTTGAACCAAAAGCTGCTGAGCGGCGTAGGTAACATTTATGCCGATGAGTCGCTGTTTCGCGCCGGCATTCGTCCGCAGGCGACGGGCGGCGTCACTGACTCACGAAGAGTTGCGGCGCCTCTATCTGGCTGTCCAAGAAGTATTGAAAGAAGCAATCGCACTGGGCGGTTCTTCGATTTCCGACTACGTTGACGCTGACGGCGAAGAGGGATTTTTTCAGTTGCAACATCGCGTCTACGGACGGGTAGGCGAGCCTTGCCTGGTTTGCGAAACACCCATTAAGCGTGTCGTGCTGGGTGGACGCAGCAGTCACTATTGCGCGAAATGCCAGAAGTGAGGCAATTGTTGATTTTTGATTGTTGATTGTCGAATGAAAAACCATGGAGTACCACGCATTCTTGCTTTTCAATCAACAATCAACAATCAAAAATATCCTAGCGCGCTGCCACTTTTTCCATGACTTTGCGGAAGGCTTTGAGAAACGTGTCGTTCTGCTCGGGCGTTCCGATAGTCACGCGGAAGGCGGTCGGCATACCCCACGGGCCCAGTGGACGGATGATGACTCCCTCGGACTGCATGCGCTTTGAGAAGGCTCCAGCGTCTTCTCCGATGTCACAGTAGATGAAGTTGGCCCAGGTGGGAACCGGGCGGTATCCCAGTTCCGCGATTCCATCGAGCACCCGGCTCGCTTCAGCGGCATTATTCTTGAGAGCCTTGCGAGTGTGCTCTTCATCCTCGAGTGCTGCCATGGCGGCGGCTTGGGCGACGTTGGAAACCGAAAACGTCGTGCGCATGCGAGCGAAGTACGACATCAGCTCTGTCGGTCCAATGCCGTAACCAACGCGCACGCCCGCCAGCCCGTGAGCCTTCGAGAAGGTCCGCAGCACCACGACGTTACGCCCCTGTCGCAGGTAATCAAGAGAATGCGAGTAGCTCACGCCCCGCGTTTTAGCGAAGTGTTGCGCGAAGTCGAAATAGGCCTCGTCGAGGATGGTGATGACATTTTTCGGAACCTTGTCGAGGAAACGATCTACCTCTTCGGGAGTGACTAGCGTTCCGGTGGGATTGTTCGGATTGGCGAGGAAGACGATTCGCGTTTTGTCATTGATCGTGTCTGCCAGTGCATCCAGGTCGTAGCCGTCGCCCTTCGTCTTGACCTCGATCAGTTCCCCTCCAGCGGCCCGGGTGGCGATCGGGTAGACGATGAACGAGCGCTCGCTGGTTACTGCGTTCAGTCCGGGTGAGAGTAGCGTTCGCGCGATGATTCCGAGCAAAGCCGTAGATCCGGCAGTGACGACAACTTGCTCGGGCATTATGCTGTGCCGCTTGGCGAGCTCGTCGCGCAATTCGCGGGCATCATTGTCCGGATAAAAATGGCTTTCGGTAAGGACGGCCTGCATCGCCTGAATAGCGCGGGGCGAAGGGCCGAAAGGTGCCTCGTTGGAGGCCATTTTGATGCAGGTCACGTGGCTCTCCTGTTGTGCCTGGCGCGGCGATTTGCCGGGAGTGTACCCACCTAACCTTCGAATGTGATCGGGTACCAACTGGCTGAAGTCGCTCATCGTGGCGTCATTTAAGAATTATCACGCCAGCAATAATGTGTCACCCGACTGATTGGTCGGTCAGAAGGGATTTACGATTGTCGATTTTCGATTGACGATTTGAAAACCGCTGCGACTAACGACTGATTTTTGCCGCCGACTTCAGCTTTGTGACCTCTTGCGGCGTCAAGCGGCGGAATTTTCCGGGATGGACATCGAGTTCGAGCGGACCGTAGCGGACCCGTTTGATCTTTTCCACATGATGTCCAATTTGCTCGAACATGCGGCGGATTTGCCGGTTCCTGCCCTCCGTGAGCGTGACTTCGTACCATGGATTGTTAGCTTCGCGGATCACGCGGATTCGAGCGGGTGCGGTTTTTACCCGTTTGCCTCGGTCGGTGGCGATGGATACGCCGGTGCGCAACTTCGCTAATCCTTCCGGCTCGGGTGTTCCCGCAACCTTCACCATGTAAGTCTTGGGAACATGCGATGCGGCCTTCATCAGGAAGTTGGCGAACTCGCCGTCGTTGGTCAGCAGCAGGAGGCCTTCGCTCGCGTAATCGAGGCGTCCGACGGGATAGACGCGCGCGCCCACGCCGTGCAGCAGATCCGATACCGTGGGACGATGCTCGGGATCTTTTAACGTAGTCACATATCCCTTGGGCTTGTTCATCAGCAAATAGATGTGACGCTCGGGACCCTTCAAGAGCTTGCCGTTGACGCGAATGTGATCCTGCTCGGGATCGGCCTTGCTGCCCAGTTCCGTAACGATCTGACCGTTGACTGACACAAGTCCGCCCGTAATGAGTTCTTCGGATTTGCGGCGCGAGGCGATTCCGGCGGCGGCGATAATTTTCTGCAGACGTTCGGCGGGCATGGAATTCAGAGTATCAGAAGAGGCTTGATGTGAGTTTAGGCCGCAGGGTCGTTCTGACCGGCACCGCGCCCCTCGGCCTCTGCCACCACGGGTTCTTTCTCTGTGGAAGGCTCGCCGAAATTTGACGAAGCAAGAACGGCGGCCTCGTCGGACCCCTCCGCCGTCGCCTCCACCGGCAGCAGATCGCTCTGGAACGATTCCGCGACCAGTTTTTCGAATTCTTCCATGCTGGGAAGTTCGGTGACATCTTTCAAGCCGAAGCGCAGCAGGAACTCCTTAGTTGTCTTGTAGAGAATTGGGCGTCCGATGACTGCTTTACGTCCCGCCGTAGTGATCAGCTTGCGATCGAGAAGCGTCGCGATGACGCCGTTCGAGTCGACCCCGCGAATTTCGCTGATCTCGGGCACCGTCACAGGTTGTTTGTAAGCGATGACGGCCAACGTTTCGAGGGCTGGCAACGACAGGCGAATCGGCGGCTTCAGGCTTTTCGCGAAGGCGCGCACCATATCGTGCTGCTCGGGCTTGGTCGACATCCGGTAGCCGCTAGCTACTTGTCGTATTTCGATCCCGTGATTTTCCCCGTTGTAATCGGCGACCAATTCTTCGAGCGATGCCCGCACGCGCGACTTGGCTTCGGCATCGTCGGCGGCGCCTTCGGCAACCAGCGACTCTTTCACCAGGTGGAACATGTGGTCGAGCGTGACCGGCGTTTCCGCCGCGTAGATAATGGCTTCGAGTTTGGCTTTAAGGCTCATTTTGGTCGTTAGTCGGTGGTCTTTGGTCGTTGGTCAAAACAGTTCGCCAACGGCTTTTTATCTCCAGTCATCTCGTACTGCTGCTTGCTCTGCCATGACTGCCTCAAATCCTGTGTGCTTGCGGAGCAGGATTTCTCCGAACAACTTGTCTTGCCTTAACTGGATGGCTTGCAAGCGCACCAGTTCGAGCAGTGCCAGGAACATACACACGAGCGCGGTTTGCGAACTTACATTCCGAAGTAATTGCTTCAAACGCACGGGACGGTCTTCGAGGGCCAGGCGGCGGCGCAGGTAGTCGATCATTTGACCAACCGTGACCGTCTCTTCGTCCACCTGAATAATCGGTCGCGTGCGCGCACGATCGAGAATCTGCTGGAACGTCTTGACAAGGTCAATAATGTCGGCCGCGAGTTCCGGTTCGGTTCCTTCGGCATCGATAAATTCTTTAAGTGCCGGATTCGAGAGCACCGCGTCTTCGATCTGCTGCTTTTGTAGCAGCATTTGTGCCGCGGATTTGAACTTCTCATGCTCAAGCAGCCGGTTCACCAGCTCGGAACGCGGATCTTCTTCGCCTGCGGGTGCGAGCGGATCCCGCGGCAACAGCATCTTTGACTTTATGTGAATCAGAACGGCGGCCATATAGATGAACTCGGCCGCGACATTCACATCGAGTTCTTTCAGCTTCTCGACATACGTCAGATACTGCGCGGTGATCTTCGCAATGGGAATGTCGTAAATATCAATGTCTTGTTTGCGGATCAGGTCAAGCAGCAGGTCGAGAGGGCCTTCGTAGACGTCTCCAACGCTGACGGAGAAGGGAAAGTCGTTCTCCTGGCCGTGTTGTTTCGTGTCGGCGAGCGGAACCGGCGGCGTGCCTTCCGAGACGATTTTTAATTCTTCCGGCATGTTCTTATTTTTAAACCTTGGGTGCTTCGTACTCCAGCGACATATGCATCGCGTCGCGGACTTCTTCCATGGTGGCGCCGGCGACCTTGCGCGCCCGTGCCGAGCCTGCCTCAAGAATATCCCAGGCGAGGCGCGGATTCTCCTCGTATTTTGTGCGGCGCTCCTGCATGGGATTCAGGATGCTGACCAAGGCGTCGGCAGCCCAGCCTTTGCACTCGATGCATCCGATGCTCGCCGAACGGCAGCCCTCGTTGACCTTGGCGATCGTACCGGCGTCGCTGAATATTTTGTGCAAGTCGCCTACCGGACACACATCGGGATTCCCGGGATCGCTGCGCCGGATGCGCGCGGGATCGGTGACCATCGTCTTCAGCTTCTGGCGCACGACAGGCTCGGGGTCGGTGAGCATGACGGTGTTGCCGTAGGATTTAGACATTTTGCGGCCGTCCGTACCGGGCAGCTTCGCAGCAGGAGTCAGCAGCGGTTGCGGTTCAGGAAAGACCGAAGCGCCGTTCTTGCGCGTGTAGAACATGTTGAAACGGCGGGCGACTTCTCGCGTCAGTTCCACGTGCGGTACCTGGTCTTCGCCGACCGGGACGAAATCACCTTTGTAGATAAGGATGTCGGCGGCCTGCAGCAGTGGGTATCCGAGGAAGCCGTAAGTCCCAAGATCTTTTTCCGTGATGTTCTCTCGCTGCTCTTTGTAGGTAGGCACACGCTCGAGCCATCCCAGCGGCGTGATCATCGAAAAAAGGAGGTGCAATTCGGCGTGCTGGGGCACGTGCGACTGGATGAACATGGTGCAGCGCTCGGGATCAAGTCCCGCCGCCAGCCAGTCAAGCAGCACTTCGAGGGAATTCTCTTTTACCTTCGAGGTGTCAGCGTAGTCTGTGGTCAGCGCATGCCAGTCGGCGACAAAGAAAAAGCATTCGTACTGGTCCTGCATGCGGACCCAGTTATCCAGAGCGCCGACAAAGTTTCCCAAGTGCAGCTTGCCAGTGGAGCGCATGCCGCTGAGCACGCGTTTACGATGATTTGAACGAGAAGCCATCACCCTCTCACGAGAAAGTAGTTGAAGAATCCCACGAACGGACGAATCAAATTGCTCAGCAATCCGCCGCCCAGATACACAAGCGCCAGCAATCCAATCCATCCCGCTGTGTCGTAGATTTTCCCTATCGATTCTGGCAGGAAGTGTCGAATCACATGACTACCGTCGAGCGGAGGAACCGGGATTAGGTTGAAGACCGCCAGAACTACGTTAATGATCAGCAACTGGTAGATGAAAAAACAGACAGGCACTAGAGCCGAGTCGGACTGTGGCGGGACCCATCCCAAAGGCAGTCCAAAAACCACCTGCGACCCGAATCCAGAGCCGTGCTTGATGAGAAGCAAAACGATGGTGGCTCCGGCGGCCACCACGAAATTGCTGATCGGGCCGACTACAGCCGTGAGGATGTCGTCTGCAACAGGATTCTTAAAGTTCCGCGGATCCACAGGCGTCGGTTTCGCCCATCCAATAACGGGAATCTGGGCCACGACGGCAATCAGGGGCATCAACACCGTTCCAACTGGATCGATGTGCTTGATGGGGTTCAGGGAAATTCGCCCTAGCATGCGGGCTGTGGGATCGCCGCGCCGGTTCGCCATCCAGGCGTGCGCCGACTCATGAACGCTGATCGCGAACAGGAACGCGATGAACTCAAACAGGTATTCAACGTATTTCTGGGGCATGCAAGGTTGGCTTCGATAGTACCATGCAGGGTACGGAGTCCGTGCGGTTAGCGCTTGTCGAAGGCCTTCTTCAGTTCTTCGGGCGCGATCGGTTTGACCTTGAGTGGCTTGGCCGGAATGCCTCCCACGATGTGGAACGGCGCCACGTCTTTTGAGGCGACTCCCATAGAACCGACAAGCCCATGCTCTGCTACTTTGACACCGCTCATCACAGCGGCGTGATAGGTGATGCGCGCCTTTGGTCCAATCTCGGTTTTTTCGTTGTTCACGATCATGCCGTCATTCAGATCGTGCGCATGCGAATAGATATTCGCGTAGTCAGAGACGGAACTGCCTTCGTGAATGATGATTTCGCCTCGATCGTCGAGTAGGACATATTTGTGGATGGTGCAGTTGTCTTCGATCGTGAGGTTGTAACCGTAGGAAACTTCCACGCCGTGAAATATCTTCACGTTGTTTCCCAAATGCTTAAGCACGTGGCGCGCGATCATGGCGCGCACGCGGTAACCCAGCCAGTGGTTTAGCCCGACCGGTGAGCGGTCGTACATCATCCAAAACCATATGAGAGGCTTGCGCTCGGCGTACTTTGCGGCATCCACGTCGCCGTAGTATTCGGGCTCCAGCGAGGCGTTGCGAGGGTCGAAAGAGTGCACTAGCGCCTGCTCAGCTAGCGGTGCCGAGGGATTCGGCGCACTGTGTGGCCGTCCCAAATAAAGCTCGTGCAGAGTATCGCGCACTACATCGCTGCGATGGTTAGGATCGCGGTTCATAAACTCACGGTCGAGGTTTTCGATCCACGCAAGAAATGTTTTTTCCGCGGCAGGAGTCGGGTTGATGACGCGATATTCGTATCGGGGCATAAAAACGCCTCGTCAAAAAGGCAAAATAAACCATAGCACAAGCTTGCGCAGCCGCCGGCAGGTCTTGACGCGGCAGATGCTTTATAATTCGCGCCATTCCTTTGACTACTCTCGCCCGCAAACTCCGCGTGGTCGACTACTTCACCCTGGGATGGGGAACCATGGTGGGAGTTGGCTGGCTGGTGGTAATGGACGATTGGCTGCTGCGCGGAGGCGTGCTAGGCGGAATTCTGGGATTCGCCATCGGCGGCGCGCTGCTTTTGCCCATCGGGTACGTTTACGGCAAACTGGTGACGGCGATGCCCGACGCGGGCAGCGAGATTGCCTACACTGCCAAAGTCTTCCCGCGAGCCATCAGCTTCTCTACCGGTTGGATGATGATTCTGGCGTATTTCATCGTCTGTCCGTGGGAAGCGGTGGCAGTGGGTCGAATCGCGGCATATATCTTTCCTGCGCTCGATTCATTTGAGCTCTATCGCATCGCGGGGCGGCCGGTTTACCTGCCCCACCTGATGATTGGTCTGACCCTGACCGGATTGTTGACCGTGCTGAACTACCGCGGCATCCGTTTCAGCGCGACCTTCCAGAATTGGACGTCGTTTGGCACCATCGCTTTGTTTGTTGTCTTTGTCAGTTTTGGAGTAGCAAAGGGCTCACCGCACAATCTGCCGCCATTGTTCACTCACACTCCCTTCGTATCGATCTTGCTGGTGATGCAGATCGTTCCCTATTTCATGACGGGATACGAGTCGGTGACGAAATCGGCGGAGGAGGCGAATCCTGAATTTCGTTCGCGAGGTTTTTTCAAAGCCATCTGGATGGCGATCGTAGTGGGGATTCTTTTTTACACCATCGTGATTGCGGCGGTCGGCTATGTTGCGCCCTGGAAACAACTCACTGGTGAAAAATTCATGACTGCAGTGGCCTTCGAGCACGCCGTCGGATCAAGATGGATCGTCAGCGTGATTCTGGCTGCGGCGTTGCTCTCGCTGTTTAAGGTATTCAATGGCAACTTTGTTGCCGCCAGCCGCCTTCTATTTGCCATGGGCCGTCGGGGGCTTATTGATCCGCGGGTTGCCCTGGTGCATCCCGAGAATCAAACGCCGGCGATCGCGGTAGTTTGTGTGGGTTTGGCGACAGGGGCTTGCATGTTCCTCGGAGACGCGATCCTGGTACCCATATCGGAAGTGGGCTCGGTGGCGTCCGCTACCGGATGGCTCGCAGCCTGCGCCGCGTACTTCGCGATGAAACCGGCGCGAGGACAGCGCATTGTCGCGGCAACCGGCGCCGTCATCGGATCGGCGATGATTCTGATGAAGGTGATCCCAGCGGTGCCGGGGCACTTCAGTGCATGGGAGTGGCTGGCACTCGGGATCTGGAGCTTGATCGGTCTGGGGCTGGTGTGGAAGGCAAGATTGACGACGCAGTAGAGACGCAGGTCAACTGCGTTTATTCAATTCAGAAAGAGGCGTGGTTGAATCCTACTCAAAGGACATTGAAAATTCTTGTCGTGGTGCTGCTCGCAAATATCGCGGTGTGGGCGCAACCGCCTGCTTTCGATCTCGTCATCACCAACGGCCACATCATCGACGGAACCGGATCTCCGTGGTACTCGGGGATGTCGGGATTCGCGACGGCAAAATCGCCGCGATCGGAAACCTGAACACCGCCTCGCGAACCCGCACGATCGATGTTCACGGCAAAGTAGTTGCGCCGGGATTCATCGACATGCTCGGGCAATCGGAGACTTACGATTCTTGTCGACCCGCGCCTGCCCTCGAAAATCTATCAAGGAATCACCACCGAGATTACGGGCGAAGGCGGCTCGGCGGCCCCGCTGAACGATGCCATCATCAAGGCCGATCAGTCTGGTTTTGATCACTACCACATCTCGCCCGGACTGGCGAACTCTCCGGCAATACTTCGCGCGGCTGGAAAAGCAAGGGATCGGCATTAACCTCGCTTCCTATGTGGGGGCGACGCAGGTCCGCCGTATGGTTCTCGGCGACGAAGATAAACAGCCGACGCCGGAACAACTCGAGCAGATGAAAGATTGGTGCGCCACGCGATGCACGACGGTGCTGTCGGAGTGTCAACTGCGCTTGAATATGCTCCCGCGCCTTATGCGAAAACAGATGAACTGGTCGCTCTTGCGGGGGAAGCCTCAAAGTTCGGTGGCATTTATGCCACGCACATGCGCGACGAAAGCAACTCGGTCCTTTCCGCAATCGATGAAGCGCTGCACATCGGCAAAGAGGGTCACATCCCGGTCGAGATCTGGCATATCAAAGTCGCCGGAAAGGCGAACTGGGGACGCATGCCGGAGGTTGTGGCGAAGATCAACGCCGCCCGCGCTCAAGGGATGGACATGACTGCTGACACTTACGCTTATACGGCTTGGTTCAACAGCATGTCGGCGTTTATTCCGCCGTGGGCGCACGACGGCGGCGACGCCAAACTGATCGCGAGGTTGAAAGATCCAGCGATGCGGGCACGTATCCGCAAGGATCTGAATACGCCATCGAATGATTGGGACAACGAATGGCAGGAAATCCCGGGACCCGAAGCGGTGCAGATCGGCATCGTGGAGAATCCAAAACTCGTTCCGCTTCAGGGCAAGCGGTTATCAGAAGTGGCGAAGCTTTGGAATGAAGATCCTATGGATGCGCTCTTTGATTTTCTTATTCAGGATAATGCCGCGGCCGGTGTTGCCGTGTTTGGGATGGCAGAGCCTGATGTGGTGCTTGCCCTGCAGCAGCCGTGGGTTTCCGTCGACAACGATTCTTCGGGCGCTTCTCCCGAAGGGCTTCTTGGCACGGAGCACCCGCATCCGCGAGCTTATGGCACTTTTCCGCGAATCCTCAGCAAGTATGTTCGTGAGGAGCACAAGCTGACGTTGGAAGACGCAGTCCGCAAGTTTTCAGCTCTGCCTGCGCAGCGTATGCGGCTGACCGACCGCGGGGTGCTGAAATCAGGGATGTGGGCTGACGTCGTGGTCTTCGATCCGGAGACGGTGAAAGACCTGGCGACCTTCGAGAATCCGAACCAGCTTTCGCAGGGAATGGAATATGTTTTGGTGAATGGCGTCCCCGTGATCGATCAGGGAAAGATGACGGGGGCGAAGCCGGGAAAAGTCCTGCGCGGGGCGGGTTACGCGCCTTAGGGTTTCAGGACGGCCTCAGTTTCTTGAATCGTGGCTGGCGCGACCCGCGGACGAGTCAGCGTGCCGGTGATATTGAAGCCGGTGGCCCCGCTGCGTGCCAGCTTCAGGTCGAGAGTTTGGCCGAAGGATGCGGTTCCGCTTAACTGGTAAGTTCCTCCGGGCGTTTCCAGTTTTCCATCTTGAATTTCAAAAATGCGATCGTGCAAGATAAGTCGCGCACCCAGATGTTTTAGGTGCAGCGGTCCTGCCTGTTCTCCGAGTTCGATGTGAGGCAGCGTGCCGTCCCGCGCTTCGACTTGCAAGGATGCGTCCACCGACGAAAACAATTCCGTTGCCGACAGTCCCGAAGCTGTCGCTTGATATCCCGCCGAGGCGGTTCCCGTAACCCACCCGTCGTGCATCTCTTCTGCGAGTTGACCGAGAGCGAAGTGATCCAGCTTGCCCCTTCCGGTGTACACCGGGGGTTTGGCGAGGAAATTCGCCTTCCACTCCCCATTGTGTTTTCCGCCCAGTAGATCGGCGTGTAACTCGGACGCGATCACCGTTCCGTTTTCAAGCGCCAGGTTTGCAGAGACCTTAGTTGCCAGCAGTCCACGTACGAGCAATTTGTCGGCGGAGATATGTCCGGCGGCGTGAACTCGTGCCAGATACGGCGCTCCTATTGGCGAGTCAGTGCTCAGAAAGCGGTACCAGGGACGCTTCACTGCACGCGGATTTAGCAACTGGTTGAGCTGATCTGTACTCAGTTGATCGGCGTGAAGATCAAAACGGATCAGGCAAGTACTGGGAACTCCACAAGGTCGTGCCAAAGTTAACGATCCGCGCCAGGCGATGGTGCTTGTCGAAGCTGACAGACTCTGCACGGTAACCAGATCGTGATCGAGCAAAATGCTGGCCGCTGCAATTTCCAACGGCGCGTTCATGCCGCGAATTTCGGCTCGAACCGACTGAAGTTGAGCTTTTCCTGTGACTCTGGGCGCAGCAAAACCGGACCATGCGCCGGCGAGCTGCAAATCAAATTTGGCGCTGCCGTCTGCTGCCACGCGCGGCACGGGCAGTCCGGCAAGCCGTGCGAGTTGTAATACTCGTTGCACCTGACCATCGCCAGTGATCTTCAGATCGTATCCCGATCGTGCGATCCATCCTTGGACCAAGGCTGGAGTCGGCTTACCCAGCGAGATTTCCAACGGTCCTAGTTCGATCCGATTCGCAGGAGAAGCGAGGACCACTACTTGCTTTGAATGTCGCGGGTCCTTCGAAACCGCCTCAGTCGAGGTTGCGGAAAAAAATGAAAACGGAATGCTATCCAGAGCAAGCGATGTGTCGGCGCTTGCCGATTGCAACTGGACGGCAGCGGTCTGACCTCCGCCGGACCAAGTGAAACCGCCCTGGTCACGGTCGAGACGGACAATCGCATTCACCTTCCCAGTGGCAATCAAGTCTTCCGGGACATCTCTCTTGATATGCCGCAAGACCGTGGTCAGAGATTGAGCCGGCACGTCCTGCGCGGTAAGAGCCAGATGGAACACCGGTTTTCCCCATGCCGCGTAGGCTGTGCCATTCAGGGCGAGCGCACCATCGCTTGCTGGGGCACGGCACAAAATGTCGGAAAATTGTTTCTCCGGGGAGTGATAGCGGCCGTCGCATTGCGCGGCTAGTCGCAGGCTGCCGCCGCCCACAATGTCAGACCTTCGGAAATCTTCAACTAACGCTTCGGTGTGGACGCCCAAATCCGTGGGTGTCCCCGTCACATTGGCTGTCAGGGTTACGGCACCGCGCCAACCTTTGTCGTTTCCTGCGATCAACTTGGTTAACTGGCCAAGCTGCGCGTGATTCCATTCCAGGTTGAGTTGGAGCGGCGTTTGCCGTAGCGAGTCCGCTCGTTTCCAGGTCCCGCTGACTCGCAGTTGACCGGTGTCTGACAAACTGAAATCGGTACGCACCGGCTGAGCCTTCAACCGCATCCCCCAGGAATTTTCAGATTCCTGCCAAAGGCTGAAATCGGCGTTGGTCAGAGCGTACGGCTTTTTCTCGGGACCAATCTTAACGTTGATCCTTCCTTGGTCCGCCTCGATGTAAGGAAACTCGGGGCGAGTTTCATTCGTGGTCTTGCCGGTAGGAGCGACCGGATTCTTCTGTGCACGTTCGAGCAGGTCTTCAAGATTCCAACGTCCCGCGCCGTTCCGGACTAGGTTCAGGCTGGGCTCGGTCAGGCTAAGACTGGCGATCTCAAGACGCCCCCGAAACAGCGAACTCACTCGCAACGAGGCATTGACATCATCGGAGCGCAACATTGGTTCAGCGCTGAAGGCGGGATCGTCGTAGACAACAAAATTTCCCAGGTCGAAGCCCGGTTGCGGCAGAAGGTGTAAGGTGACCGATCCGATTTCCACGGGCCGGTTAATTGCCCCGCTGATGGAACCCGCGATTCGACTTCGCAAACGCTGTGCTCCCGGCCGGACCAGAAATAGCCCCAACAGGATGACAACCGCCACCAACACCAGGCCGCGTCTGGAACGCAGAAAGCTCAACGCACCACCCTGAAAGTTCGCCGCCAGCGAGTTTCATCGAAAAAGTGAATAACCACGTGCGCCAGGAAGCCGATGCGCTGGCTGAATTCCTTCTGCAAATACTGGTGTTCTGGAGTCTCAAACGACCAGTAAATAAACATCGGGCGACCAATTACGTTTTGCCGCGGAATGAATCCCCAGTACCGGCTGTCGTAGCTGACGTCGCGATTGTCACCCATCGCGAAATAGCTGTCAGCCGGAACCACGATGTCATCGCCCTGGATGTACTGCTTCACCGAAGCTTCCAGTCGGGAAAAAGATTGTTGAATTCGTTAGGCGCGACGGAAGGGAAGTTGTCGCGATAGGGATCGTAGGTCACCGGACCAGAATGGATCACGTAAGGCTCGTCGAGCTTTTCCCCATTGCGATAGACCACGCCGTCCCGCAGATGAATGTGGTCTCCGGCGACTCCGATAATCCGCTTCACAACGTACAACCCCGGCTCGGCTGGGGACAGGAAGACAACGATATCTTGGCGTTTTATGTCGCGATAGGGGAGCAGCGGGCCCAGCCAGCGCGTGGGCGGCGCGAACTGTTCGCGGTTCACGAACACGTGATCACCGATCAGCAGGGTGTTCTCCATGGAACTCGAGGGAATCTCGAAAGCCTGCAAGATGAACGTGATGATAAAGAGTCCCGTCACCAGCACGGCTGCCAGCGATGCCAGGAACTCTACCGTTGTCTCACGCGGTTTTTCTTCTACTTTAGTTTCTTTCTTGGCCACCAGAGGTTGCCCCATCCTGGGTGAGCATGCACCCTTAGTTGACTAATCGAAATGTGCGGTCCCAGCGAGTAATCTGGAACAAGTGAGTGATCGCATAAGCGAAGTGGAAAAGTTTATCACCGGGAGCGGGTGCGCCTGGCATCTCATCCTCCACATCGCGCACCGACCAGTAGATCAGCAACGGCCGTCCTATAATATTTTGACGCGGCACGAAGCCCCAATAGCGGCTGTCTAAACTCTCGTCCCGGTTGTCTCCCATGGCAAAGTAATAGCCCTCGGGAATAATCAACTGATCGTCCTCCACCAATTTATGCATCAGTAGCCACCACTGGCCCTCGAGTCCCGGCTCGGAAACGTCGAGCCGGGGAAAGTCGTCACGAAAGCTGTCATGCACCTGCGACGTAAAGCGAACGTAAGGCTCGCGCAAGGGCTTGCCATTGATGTAGACCTGCCGGTTTATCAGGCGTAGGTGATCGCCGGGGACGCCAATCACCCTTTTCACGAAATGCTCAGTGGGATTCACTGGATACTTGAATACGATGATGTCTCCGCGTTGCACTGGGCGGTACGGCATGATGTGATCCCAAACACTGTTCCCGCCGTAACGAAACTTGTCGACCAAAAGATAATCGCCGATGAGGAGTGTGTTCTCCATCGACTCGGACGGAATCTGAAATGCCTGCACGATGAAGGTAATCACAAAGACCGCGATGACGACTGTCGCCAACAGCGATTGCAATGACATGGACCAGTCGGCCTGCGGTTTGACGGTGGCTCCCATACGGATGTGACTATTCTAAACTGCCGCTAGGCTGGACTCTTGCGGGAGGTCTTATTCTCGGGGCCCGGTGGCAGTGTTGCCAGATACTCGAGAACCTGGCGCGCCGCGCCCTGTTCGGCATTCTTCTTCGTAGAGCCCTCGGCTCGGCCCACGAATTCAGGCTTAGTCTGCAATTCTCCTGTTTGCAATCTGGCCTCTACGGTAAAGGTCTTGCTGTGCTCCGGTCCTTGCTCCTTGACGAGGACGTAGAAAGGCTGGGAGCGTCCGGCGGCCTGAAGCTTCTCCTGCAGAGCGGACTTGTAATCGCTAACAGGAAGACTGGTGCCGTTGGCGGCGATGAGCAGTAACTCCGGATCGATGATGCGTTCGAGTACAAAGCGGCGAGCCGGTTCCATGCCGCCATCCAAGTACATCGCGGCCAGCACTGCTTCCAGTGAATCGACTAGCAACGCTGTTTTCCCGCGGCCCCCACTCTTCTCCTCGCCGCGGCCCAGCCGCAGATACGCCCCCATATCCAACTGCTCGGCCACTCGGATCAGATGCTTTTCGCTGACCAGGTGTGCTCGCAATTTGGAAAGCTCTCCCTCGCGGAATTGGGGAAAGCGCTGGAACAGCGCTTCGGTTGTGACCAGCGAAAGCACAGCGTCGCCGAGGAATTCCAGTTGTTCATTGTCCCCGACCTTTGACGGATCGGCGGGCCTGAGCGCCTCCTGCTCGCGGGCTTGCGAGCTGTGGGTGAGAGCCTGTTCAAGAAGCTCACCACGCTGAAATTGGTAGCGAAGGCTTTCCTCTAAGAGCGCACTGTCCCGTGGTTTCATGATTGAGAGAGACGGCGGAGACGTAGAGCCTCCGCCCTCGGAATGCGGTCCCGGCGATTTTCTTATTTCTTCGGTGCGGCCGGAGGCGTGCCGCCCGTCAACTGCGCCAAACGATCTCGTTCCTGGCGTGCCATCTTCCCCGCGGGAGTGGTGTCCTGCGTCAAATCTACCGCGTGGTTCGCCTCTTTCAAGGCTTCCGGATATTTGTTCTGTTTATCGAGGCAAAGCGCCAGGCGGAGCACCGCGATTGGATCCGGCTGCGAAGGATAGGCATCGATAGACTTGCGATAGAGCCCTTCCGCCTCCGCATACTTTTCCTTGTTGTACTGAATGGTGCCCATGATCGCGTAAGCAGAGGAGCGCAGGAAACCTTTGTAAGCATCGATCTTATCCTGGGGCGTACCAGCCGGAACGGCGATGTCAGTGTCAACCGTCTCGGTCGCGTGCTGCGCCAGCTTCATGGCTTCATCCAGTCGCTGATCTTTGTCCAGATCGGTGTCGCGGGTACGCTCGGCGAGCACTTCGGCCACGCCAACCAGCGCCTCGGGATCATCCGGATCGATCTTCAGTACCTTGCGGCCCGACTCCATCATGTTGTCGCCGTCGTTCGCCTGCTGGAAGCCGCGCATGGCCGTTTTATAGAGGATGATACGCAGTTCGCTGTCGGGGAACTTGGTTGCGAAATCATCGGCGGCCTTTGAAAGCGCGGCCGGGTCCTGATTTGCCGCTGCTGCTTTGTAGGCATCGAATTCAGGCTGCGTTTTCGCCTGCGGGGGCCGTTTTCCCTGAGGTTGAGCAGCGGGCTGTGCCGCTCCTCCGGACTGGGCCGGTGGCTGGTCCTTGACGGCGGGTTGTTGCGCAAATCCTATCGCCGCCAGCGCCAGCACCACGAGAATCATCGTTACTCGCTTCATGAATGTCTCCTTAGATTGCGATCTTCAGATCGTCGATCACGAATGCTCAAAAACGAACCTTACTGAGAATGGCCAGGCGGTTCGTAGGGTTGCTGCATGCCGTGTTCGGCAGCTTTTTTCGCTTCCGGCAGTGAAGCACCGGCAGTCAAGGCAGCCCGATATTGATCAAGTGCAGCAGCACGATCTTCCTGTAAATCGAAAATTCTTCCCAGATAAATATGGGACCAAGCCACCACCTTAGGCTCCTGAGTCGACTCGAGAGCTTTTTGGAAGTACGTTCTCGCACCCTGCATGTCGCGATTCATCGTAGCGATTTGGGCCAGAATGAACAATGCGCGGCCGGGATCTTCACTCTTCTCGTCCAAAGCCTGCTGCGCCAGTTTCCCGGCTGTCGCGCTATCGCCGGCGTAGAGCTTTTGTTCCGCCGTACTCAGAAGCTTTCCTTCCAGCGGTCGCGACAAATGCAGAAGTTCGGGGTCGGCCTTCTTGGCAAATTCGACTTGCGCTGCGCGCTTCTGCTCCTTGTTAACGTCGATGTTGGTCAGCATCTGGCCGTAGGAATTTCGCAGTCCGGCTGGGTCTTTCTCGAACTGTTTCAGGGCATCGAAGAAATACTGCGTGAGGATGAAGCCCTGCTCCATCGAAGCCTTCACCGCGTTTTCTTTTTCTGCCTCGGTTGGCTTTCCCGGAGAAGTGCGCACTTCAATCGCGCGAATCAGGCTCTCGGTCAGCAGAAGAGAGATGTCATCTTTGAAGCTCTCATCCATCGGCGAATTTTTGACGGTATCCAACAATGGTTCCAGACGCTTCGCATTCGTCGGATACTTCAGCGCCAAGGGATCGAGAAGGTAGTGCAAATACGTGTGGCGAATCTCGTCCATTTTTAGGGATGCGGAGGCACCCGGCGAGATCACAACGTAGTAGTCGGCAGCATAGTTGCGCGCGTTGGTTTGCCCGGATGCGCCTAGCGGATCGAGGTAAACCGTGAAGCTTCTTCCCAGATAGCCAGCCGAGGGAAGCTTCAGGTACACCTCGGTGTCAAAAAGCATTTTGGCCAGCGGTTCGTGATAACGCTCGGTCAAGCCGTTATACGCGTCTTTATGCCGCTGCCATATCTGCTTCATAGCGGCCGTCTGGTAGAACTTCTGCAAGAGCGGAAAAATTCCCTGCACGTAACTGGCGTCGGGAGGAAGGTCCGCCTCCCGCCCTTTGATTGAAAAAGCAGGCACAGGGTTCGAGTAGAGCGCCAGAGAGACGTACTGCGACAAGGTACGCCATGCCTCCGGCTGCTCGTGGTCTTTGTAAAACTGGCACATCGCCTGGGCCGAGGCCTTCGCATCCGGGGAACTGTCGGCTGATTTGGTCAGCTCATCGCGGATCTGTTTGCGAAGCGGATCGGAAAGATTCAGGTCCTGGTCATATCCGCATAGATTCATCGCGCCCAGGACGGTAAAGAGAGTTTCGCTGGTGTCGAGTGTAACCTTTTGCGAGCTTTGCGCGAGAGACACCTGCGCCAGACACACGAGCAGGGCAATACCCCACGAGCGTCGGAACCAGAGAACCAGGAAAAGCCTCCTGCTAAAGGCCAGATGTTTGCGGATTACTGATTTAGTTTAAGGGCTTTACCAGCGGAGGGTCAAACCCGGAGGGACCACAATGCACCGCTGTCAAGTCAGCCGGGGACGGCTACTTCTATCCCTTCACGCTGATCTTGGAGAACGACAAAACCGCGCGCCCCGTCGTAGGACGCCCCATCGAAGTAGCGGGCTGGAACGTCGTGAAAATCAGCATGTTCTTGACGCGTGGCAACAACTCTTTCGCATGAGTGGAGTCGGAAAGGATGCGGTAATCCTGCACGCGACCGTTCTCGTCCACATAGGCCTCGATCACCAGCGAATCGTCGTTGATGGAATCGAGCGTGGTGCCAAATGCCGTCTGCTGCAATTGAGGCGCGGTGTACAGCATCAAGGGCACGTCATCGTTGTCAGCCTGCAACGGCAAAGCCAGCGATCCAATCAGGAAAGCGAAGATGCCAACGGCGGCAACCAGTCCCGCGGTTACGGGAACCACAAACGCATTCAGTGCGTTCTCCATCCGGACTCGAACACTCTGCCAGTAAGATCCTCTGCGTTGCGCGGCCTCTCGGGAAATTGCCAGACGTAAATTCAAAGCCAAATCCGACGGAGCTTTCCGGCGTCCCGCCTTCGCGAGCAGTTGCTGAGTCTGTTGCAATAAAGAGTATTCCCGGTTGCACGCGGCGCAGGACTCAAGGTGCTGAGCCAGCACGTGCATCTGAGCACCGCTGACGGCGCCATCCAGATACGGTGAAAACAACGCTTTGGCCTGGACGCACTTCATGACATCACCTCAACTTGCCTGCCATCAGAAGAAGTCCGGGAGCGTCTCTGTACTTTCTTTTCGCGCTCCTCGGGGGCCTGCAATCCCAGTTGCTCACCGGCTTCGCGGATAAAGGGCACCAGGCGTTGTTTCAGCGCCTCGCGTCCCCGCGTGAGCCGCGACTTCACGGTACCGAGTGAAACCTCCGTGATTTCTGCTATCTCGTCGTACGACATTTCTTCCAGGTCGCGCAAGATCACCGTTGTGCGGTAGGGTTCCGCTACCTGTCTTAATTCCTCTTCCACGCGAGCCCGAACCTCTTCGTGCACGGCACAATCGAAAGGCGACTCGCTGTCGTCCACCAACATATCTTTAAGGCCGATGCTCGTTTCCGCTTCGCCTTCAAGTGGCATCGGTTCGATCGAGGTCTCCTTCGACTTATGCCGGAACCACCAGCGGCGCCGGTTTGAAGCTTCATGGATGGCGATCCGGTAAATCCAAGTCTTTAGACTCGACTCACCGTGAAAGTGCTTCATGCCGCGAAATACTTTTAAAAACACTTCCTGTGTCGTGTCGGCCGCGTCGGAGGGGTCCGAAGCCATGCGATACACCAGGCTGTAAATCGGCTGGTGAAACTCTCCGATGAGCCAGGCGTAGGCGTCTTCTGATCCGGCCTTCAGCTCGGCTACAATCGCGGATTCTTCCGCCCGAATTCCTAACGCGCTTGCCAGTTCGCCCAAGGTGATTGCTCCCGCCATAGCTCTCATGGCGTCACCCCCATTATAGGTAAATTTCGCGCCGCCGAGGTGGCCGAAATTCCCTCACCTGGCCCGCACCCAAAAACAGGCCTACCTACATAGACCCCGGTGGAGTGTCTAGAGTTCCAAAAGGAAAGTGAGGTGGTTTCAGAAGGTTAAGGGTGGCAAATGCCAGGGAAGACTGGGTTAGGACGGGGTTTATCCCGAAATTAGGTGAAACGCACCCAGAAGGACAGATTCCCGAGCCTGATCGCCGAATGTCTGAAGCCAATCTACTGTGGCGGAGTCTGCGCCGGCGGCTGCGCTGGAGTCGTCGTCGTGCTTGGTTTCTTGGCCGCGGGCTTCTTCTTTGCTGGCGTTTTCTTGGGCGGTTCGGTGTCGTCGACAATCGTCTTCTTAGGCGGAGCAACTGGGACCGCTGCTTGCGCATTGTGTAGATCGGTTCGCAGGCGCGCCAGTTCGGCTTCTTTGGCGGTAGTAAGCGAGTCCATGCGATCGGCGAAAGCACGCCGTGACCGCTCCATCGCGCTCAAATCATTTTCCAAAGTTTGGAATTCATCTTTCGATCCGAAGGCCCCAGCCGATTCCACCAGCGATCCGAAGACATCATAAAGAGCGTCGAGGTTGCGATAAAGTTTGAACGTCGCGGCGAGATCTTCCGGGTTCGCGCGCAGTTTGCCGATCATCTCCGGCAGCGCGTTCTGCAAGTTGCGTTGGATCGAATCGACGTTCGCCAGCCCCTGCTGCTTGGTGCTCGAATCCGTCTTCCACTTTTCCACGCGCGTCTTGGCAAGATCAGCCTGCGTTGCCTGCGATGCCTGTTCGAGCTGCGACAGCAGCAAGTTCAACTGGCTCATCGACGAATAGGAAACTGGCGGAGACGTTTGGGCTGTGTTGCTGGGTGCGGTCTGTGCAGTCGCTGCCGCCAGCAATAGCGGCAACGCCGATAGGCGTCGGAGACGGAACAAGGAAGTGAAGTTCATTCGATGTCGTGTCCAGCATACTGATTTTCCCATTTTTCGCAAATCAGGAATGTATTGATGGGCCAATGTTTGACTATCCCACGCGGGTAGGCGAGAATTGGTTTTCGAAAGAATCTGCAAGGTTTGCCCGCCGTACAGTGGGCCTGTGGCGCAGCTGGGAGCGCGCTTCCATGGCATGGAAGAGGTCGTCGGTTCGATCCCGACCAGGTCCACCAAATCTCACAACAACTTAGGCGCGATGAGTAGTGACACCAACGGGATTTGTGTCATGACTTGTGTCATAACCCGCCGATTTGGTGCTCGCAGCAAGAGTTTCCATCGCGCTTCGCTTCGCTTCCATTCTGACGTGACTGTAACGTTCGAGCATTCGGCGGCTGACGTGACCAGCAATTGCCATGATGGTCGAATCTGCGGCTCCGCTCTCTGCAAGCTGAGTGATCGCGCAATGTCTCAGATCGTGAAACCTGAAACCCGGCAATGCGCCTGGTTACGTAAATCATCGTGGTAAGTCTCGCTGTTTCATCGTAAAGTGCTCTGTTGAAAATCCTATTGAGCAAATGCACACGCATCCAGAACAGTTGAATCGCACGAACCTTGCCGCACGGCGATGGGGCATAGCCTTGCTGGCGGCCAATTTAATTGGTGCAGTCATTTATGTGGTTGCGGCTTCCCATGGTTGGGTAATACGACAAGAGCGGGAAGCTGGATTGCACTCTGTGACAGGCGAGCCGTACATCTGGGCGCTTTCCGTGCTCCCAGTCTGTGCTGTCTTTTTTGTGTTGAATCTCGCATGGGGAGCGTTCATCATCGTTCGCCGACAATGGCAAAGTGGCGTCTTCTGGTTGTTGCTCCTCCCGATTTGGTTGGCTGCATTAGCAATCGATTTTGCACACCACTGACCGCGCGGTTGGCGAAACATCGCAATTTCACTCATGGCGCCTGCCAATGGGAGTCCCGTCTTCAGGAAGTCGTGCGTTCATTTGTCCCGGAAGTGTGCAATATTGACCAGCTACTAGAAGGCGCAGCGGGTATGCTGCTTTTACTGTTTACAAAAGGAACACGGTCATGGGTTAGCGACTGTACGTCATTTGACCCTCACGACCGGTTCAAACTTCGGCTGGACTCATTCTCTGAGTCCGGCCTTCTTTCTTGCCAGCTACCCGACTTGTTCATTCTCTCGTAAACTGGCGAAAAATCGCCATTACACTCATTGCCCCCCATAGTCTGCTCTGGATGGGGTCTGTTCGCCTCAGGTAAGGCCGTGGCGTTAGCCACAAGCCAAGCCGCCGTAGCACGATAGACCGAGAGTAGCCTCGACCGCTTTTAGGCAAACATCCCCTTAAGTGAGTGGAGCGGTTCTAGAAGAAATCCGTTGTAGGTAGTCAGTGGCACAGCGTACCACTCAGAAAATTCCTCCCAGATTCAGAACTACCTGCGAATGCAAACTCGCCAGATAGCGGATTTGCGAGGGGGTGCTTGGCGGCCAGAGCGAAGGGTTCCCGTGAATGTGGTGTGTCCGAATTCGGACGACAGATTTTGTGTCACAAGTTGTGTCATAACTCCACCGCCCCTGCCGCGCTCGCACGGGTTTGCTCAGTGTCGTTCGGGCTTAGACGGGGGCAGGGAACAGCGGGCAAGCCCGCATGAACGCTGCCCCTCAGTGTCGCTTGCGTTCGCGACGTGTCGCTGTGCTACAGTCGGAGATGGGAAATG
>CAWIZO010000004.1:0-248680 GCA_963840665.1 Terriglobia bacterium | reverse complement strand
CTCATAATCCATTGGTCCCAGGTTCAAATCCTGGAGGGCCCACCAATTCAAGCTGCCCTGTTACATGATTTTTCGCCCCGCTCTCGTTCTGGCTCTCATCGCTTCTACCATTACGCTCGCACAAGACTCGCGGTCGTGGTCTGAAATTCACAAGCAGGATGAAGCCAAGTGGGCCGCAAAACTGGATTGAGTCCCTTCACAGTGCATCAACTCTGGCGCCTCGCTTCTCGGTTTGCTGATACCACCGACGACGATTCTCGAATTCAACGCCTGGATGTGGCAAGTCTAGGTCGCAATCATGTCGTCTTGGTCACCTACGCAGGCTCTGAATACTGTCTGACGTTCACCGTGTTCGCACAGACACGTGGCTACCAGAAGATTTGGTCCGAAGACACCACCCGGAAGGGGACGGCTTCTGCGGGACGGACCCGCAGGTTTGGATTACAGAGGGCAAGATCGTGGTGTCGATGGAGAGCAATCCACCCCAAATCGATAACGGCCGCGTCGAGATTACAAGCTACTCCTACGAATGGAACGGGAAGACCTACCGCTTTACCGGCAAGACGAGAACCTACCGCAATAGTTCTGACCGAAGTCGGTAACCGAGTCGGACGCCTTCTCTAATAATCCGTGTAGCTGTACGCCGGCAGCGTGAACTACGTTGGGCGGTTTGATGACGGGATTGGTCCGTCCCGCGTGCAGGATGGTATCGTTGGTCTTGGTGTAATCCAATCCGGGGACGGGATTCGATTTCAGTAGGAAGTCGGTTGGTTTGCGGGTGTGTCCGAAACCCGGGTCCACATCGCCGTGCCTTTGGTGTCAAGATTCATGCCTCCCGAGGGCCCCCACTCCGTCGGCTGTTTGTTGCTTTGCCAATCGGAGAACGTATGTATGTGAAGGCGGAAGGCTTCGCTAACCCTTCGGTTAGCGGAACTGAACCCAGCGGTTAACAACTGAGCGGGCGTTCCCTCTCGGCTGCCTATCAGATGGCGATGGTCCGCGCGCCACCGCTTTGTCTTCAGTCTCTTATCCGGAGTCGCCGACACTTCCCAAGGAATGGCGAGGGACTTGCACTCTTCACCCGCGAATTCCCCGAGGTGACATCATGAAAAGCTTCCGCAAACTTGCCATTGATGCAACTCTACTTGGAACCGTAGCCTTGGCACTGCTGCTGCCCGCCTTCGCACAACAGGAGATGGATCCCACGTGGTATGACCCGTGGGCGAAACCGGCCGCGCACGTGACGAAAGTCGCCGCAACCAACGCCAACAAGCCGCACAAGATCAAGCTGGTCTCGCAGGATCGCCCGAAGAACAAGAAGGTCTTACAGCCGGAAGGCACGGAGCGCGCAGCACTCGTCCGCAAGTAATCGAGCGCCTTAGTTCCGTCCCTCCGATCTGCCACGTGCTCTGCCATATGAGATAATTTCTGTTTGAGGAATTCTATGGCAGAGCACATGGTCCAATGCGTGAAACTGAACAAAGAACTTCCCGGACTCGATGAGCCTCCCTTCGACACTGACCTGGGGAAAAAGATTTATGAAAACGTCTCCAAGGAAGCCTGGGGACAGTGGATGGAGTTCTGCAAGATGTTGCTCAATGAGTACCGCCTGAATCCGGCGCGGCGCGAAGATCAGGAAGTGATCGTGAAGCAGATGGAGCAGTATTTCTTCGGTCCCGGAGTGGCGCCGCCGAAAGAGTACGTGCCTCCTAGCCCGAAATAAGCCTCGCAAATGAATGAGTTGCCACCGAGAGTAACCAGCGTTGAGGTTACCCTCGTAGTTACCCATTCATCGTATTTTCGTTATCCTTTCATTACCCCGTAACATTTCTTGACTACAAGGATGAGTATGGCCGCCGTGTATGACACGCTCATCCTCTCGGACCTGCATTTAGGGTCGGAGGTCAGCCGCGCGGAAGAGGCCACGCGGATGCTGCGGGAGAACCGTTTCCGCCGCTTGATCCTGCTGGGCGACATCTTTTCCGACCTGAATTTCCGCCGTCTCACCAAAGCTCATTGGAAGTTTCTGGGTTACATTCGCAAGCTCTCGAATCCCAAACGCGGAGTCGAAGTCGTCTGGGTGGAAGGGAACCACGATCAGGGACTGGTCGACGTGATGTCGCACCTGGTCGGGGTGAAGGCCTATCAGGAATACAGTTGGGATTTCCTCGGCCGCCGGCATATTGCGATCCACGGGCATCAATTTGATCGCTTCATGGCCAGAAGTTTTCTGATCAGCACAGTGGGTTCGTTTCTGCATCTGCAGTTACAGAAGCTCGATTTCAAAGGCAAAGGCCTGTCGCGCTATGTCGACAGAATGCACATTCGCTGGTTGCGGCTGACGGAAAAAGTCGCTGCTGGGGCGCTGGCGCATGCGCGCGCTCACCAGGCAGACAGAATTTTCTGCGGCCATACCCACGTGTCCCTCCAGCAGCAGCGCGAAGGAATCGAGTACTACAACTCAGGAAGTTGGACCGATTCGCGGCCCACGTACATCACGGTCGATGCGGAAGGAGTACAAATCCATGAATACCACGAGCGAGCTGACGATCATCATTCCGGCGAAGAACGAAGCGAAGCTGATGCCGAATTTGCTGACTTCGCTGACGAAGCAGGACTACCGGAAGATGCGCAGTACGAAGGTGTTAGTCGCTGACGCGAACTCCACCGACGGGACGCCCGACATCGTCATGAGCTTTCGCGACCGCCTGAACGTAGAGGTGATTCGCGGCGGCCTGCCTTCGGTCGGACGCAACGCCGGCGCCGCACGCGCGGAAACCCCGTACGTGCTCTTCATGGATGCGGACATTGAGCCGGCACATCCCGCGCTGATTCGCCGCGCCATGGAAGCGGCCGAGAAGAAGCATCTGCACTGCGTAACGACGAACATTCTCTGCCGCGGCGGTGGAGTGTTCGACAATCTGCTCTACACCACCAACGACCTGTTCCAGTATTTGTCGCAGTTGCATCGGCCGTTTAGCACCGGAATGTTTATGCTCTTCGATCGCCAGCGCTTTAACGAACTGGGAGGATTCCACGAGCAGGTTCATTTCGCTGAAGACTATTTGTTGAGCAGCCAGGTGGATCGCAGCAGGTTCGGCATCGTGCGCGGCGGCGTTTACACCACCAACCGGCGCTTCGAGAGGATGGGACACTTCCGCGTGGCCCGGCTATTCCTGACGACAGCGTTCAATTATTGGAACGAGAGCTTCTTCCTCCGTGATCACAAGTACTGGCAAAGCTAAGTTCTCCCTCCGTGAAAAGAAAAACCGGCCACCGTCTGGCCGGTTTTCTTTTTTCCGTTCGAGAAGCAATCAGAAGTGAATCACGATACCCGTGGAGAAACGCAGACTGTTTTGGTCTCTGCCATAGAAGCGCGTTTGGAGATCATCGAGCTGTCCGCGCCAGGCGAGACCCTTGATGATCTTGTAGTCCAATCCGCCGCCGAGGGCGTCGGAAAAGGAAGTATCTGACGCCGAGTATCCACCGCCATTCGCGCTAGTGTGACCAGCTCCGAACAACGCGTGCGCGAAGGGACGGAATTTCCCGAAGCTCACCGAGACCCGCGGACCTCCCAGGAAGCTATAGACGTTTCCGTTCACCCGAGCCACCCCCGGCTTGGTTTGCGAGCCGTAATATCCTCCGACATCCGCCACCAGGCCGATCCAGGGTAGGAATTTGCCCTCCAGCGAGCCATTCCAACCGTTGAGATTTACGTTCTCGTTAGTGACCAGGGGGGCGCGAACGTAGGAATAGCCGAAAAAGACATTCCCCGCTGGTACCTGGGCCGCCGCCAGTCCGCTAAAGGCCAGTAAAATCAATGAAATAACCGCTACTTTCTGCACAGCACTTCCTCCTGTACGAAGCAAAGATTCACCTCGAGTAACGGTTTTTAGATGCCAGACTAACCAATCCGACAGCACAAAAAACCACCCGGCCGGACCCCCGGAACCACGGGATTTAACCTGCTTTTCACGTGGCGTAAACATGATTGCAAAGCTCAGGCGCTAGGCTGGCACCATGAGTCACACATCATTTTGCTCATCGTGGCCGCAATCCCATGGGGCATGGGGACGTGTCCGATATTCGAAGTTGAAGCTCGAATCTACGCTGGTACAAGACATTACAGTTCTGCGGTGTCAGGGCCGCATCAGCTATCGCGAAGAGGCTGTCCAGTTCTCGCAGAAAGTCGCCGATCTGCTCCCGCACTCCAAGCGGCTGATTGTGGATTTCAGCGGTGTCGAGTTGATCGATAGCGCGGGCCTCGGCGAACTCGTTATGGTTTTGCTCTGGTCGCAGGCGAGCGGATGCTCGATCAAATTGGCAGCTCCGCGTCGGAATGTTCTGGAAATGCTAAGGCTTACAAACCTGGTGTCGGTGCTGGAGATTCATCCGACGCTGGAAGGTGCCGTGTCGGCGTTTCATCCGCGACCGAACTGAGGTTGTGGCGTGGGCGCCCCCGCCCGCTTCTAGCCAAGAGAAGAGAGAATCGGGCATTTCGATTCCAGCCATCCTAAGAAGGCCTTTCCTGGCAAGGAACCTTCGCGGGGAAAGATCTTGCTTCTGGTGAGACGCGGGCGAGGGCCCCTTCGACTTCGCTCAGGGCAGGTCCGCGCCACATGACTAGCGCTCCCGCTGAAAACGGTAACGCTCCCCACGTTCCATCGCGATCGCCTCAGCGACTTTCAAGAAAGCCTGTCCTGCATGCGACAGGCTCGCGGACTTGCGATAGATCAATCGCAGTTTGCGGTGTAATCGCAACTCTCGCACCGGAATTCTTACCAATTCGCCGCGCGCCAACTCGCTTTCCACGCTGATCTCAGGCACCAGCGCCACGCCGTTTCCCATAGCCACAAAGCGCTTGATGGCCTGTAGCGTGGGTAATTCGATGTCCATGTTCAACGGCGTCTTGTGGCGCTTGAACGCTTGAATCACTTTCTCGCGATACGGCGAGGCGACGATGTGTGCGACAAAGTCTCCGCCCCCAGCTGGCGAATGCTGACCTGCCGCGCTTTCGCCAGCGGATGGCTGGGGGGAACCACGAAGATCAACTCATCGAGATACACCGAAATCGCGTGAAGTTGCGCGTCCTGCGGATCATAAGTAAGCACTCCAAACTCGCAGTTGTGCCGCAGCACATCGTCGGGGATGTGACTGCCCAAGGAGCGCTGCACCGTGATCTTGATCATGGGATGCAGCCGGCGAAAGCTTGCCAGCACCGGAAGCAGATAGAGCGCCGTGAATTCATTGGCCGCGATGACCAGCTTCCCCTGATGCAGGGAGCGCAGCTCGACGAGCGCCTCCTGCGCGTCATTGCGCAGATTCAACAGCCTCTCCGCATATTCGCGCAGCACGCAGCCCGGCGTCGGTCAGAATCCCTTCGCGCGAGGAGCGGTCAAACAAAGGCTCTCCCAATTCTTCCTCAAGCTTGCGAATCGACTGGCTGACCGCTGACTGGGTGCGGTAAAGCTTCTCGGCCGCGCGCGAAAACCGGCCTTCCCGGGCCACCGTCAGAAACACTTCCAATTGAGCGAGTCCATCGTTCCTCTGTTAGCAGAACTTCAGTATCTATTAGTTCCGCTTATGATCTTAAGTATTACTAATGATAATCGTAAGATTATAAGCTTTGCTTCAGTCGCTCATGTCTACGTAGGATAGGACCCTTGAACCCTCAGGAGGCTTTCGGAATGGAACGAGCGCGGATCACGATCTTCGACACCACTTTGCGCGATGGCGAGCAGTCGCCGGGTTGCAGCATGAACGTGCAGGAAAAGCTGCGCATGGCGCACCAGCTCGACCGGCTGGGCGTCGACGTGATTGAGGCCGGGTTCCCCATCGCCTCCGAAGGCGACTTCGAAGCGGTGCAGGCGATTGCGGCGGTCATCCGCCGTCCGGTCATCGCTGGCTCTGGCGCGGGCGTGTGCAGCCGACATCGAGCGTGCCTGGCAGGCTTTGCAGCGAGCGGCGCGTGCCTCGCATTCATGTGTTCCTCGCGACTTCCGACATTCACCTCAAATACAAGCTGCGAATCTCCCGCGAGCAATGCCTGGAGCAGGCGCGGGACGCCGTACGTCTGGCGAAATCCTTCTGCGCGACGTGGAGTTTTCCCCCGAAGACGCGACCCGCACCGATCCGGATTTCCTGTGCCAATTGCTGGAAGCGGTAGTCGAAGCAGGCGCGACCACGCTGAACATTCCCGATACCGTCGGCTACAGCGATGCCCGAGGAATTCGGCGAGACTGATCTCAGACAGTCCGCAAGCAGGTGCGCGGAATCGAGAAGATCGACCATCTCGGCTCACTGCCACAACGATCTTGGACTCGCAGTTGCGAACACTCTGGCCGCCGCTGGCCGCCGGGCGCGATCAGGTGGAATGCACGATCAACGGCATCGGCGAGCGCGCCGGCAATGCGTCGCTTGAAGAGATTCGTGATGGCGATGCGGGTTCGCCCCGACCGCTATCGCTTACGATACCGGCGTGGTCAGCGAGCAGCTTTATCCCTGCGAGCCAGTTGCTGAGCGAAATCACCGGGGTTCCGGTCCAGCCGAACAAGGCGATCATCGGACGCAACGCATTTGCCCACGAAGCCGGCATCCATCAGGATGGCGTGCTCAAGAATCCGCTGACCTACGAGATCATGACGCCGCAATCGGTAGGCGTGCCGGATTCGACGCTGGTGCTAGGCAAGCACTCCGGACGCCACGCGCTGGGTCTGCGCTGCGAACAGCTGGGATATCAGTTTGACCGCCGCGAACTCGATGACATCTATCGGCGAGTTTGTAGTTTTGGCCGACGAGATCAAGCACGTGCGACGATCATCACCTGCTGGAATTGATCGCGCAAAATCGTAGCGCAGCCCGGCGTATTCCACCGGCGCATGTCGAACCTCTACCGGTGGCCATCGCTGCGAACGCAGGAGCAGGAAAGACCATCAGCTACACGACTAAGACTTTCCCGATCTCGCTTGCGGAGAATCCGGAATCGATCAGCGTTCCACGAAATCTGATCGCCGATCATCACAGCGAGCAGGAAGACTATTTGTGGGGTGTATAGGTTGCGGGGGGAGGATGTTGGGATTTGACGAGGTCCAGAATTAGAATAAGCGCTCATGCTCGTCAAACTCACGATCCTCCCCGGTGATGGTATTGGCCCTGAAGTTACGGACGAAGCGCTTCGCGTCCTCACGAAGGTCGCTGAAGTTTTCGGCCACGAACTAGAAGTTACTTGCAAAAATATCGGCGGCGCCGCTCTCACGGCGAACAACGAACCTCTCCCCGCCGACACACTCGAAAGTTGCCTCGCGTCGAAAGCCGTGCTTCTCGGTGCAGTTGGCGGACCCGCCTTCGATAACGTTCCCCGGAATCTTCGTCCCGAAAGCGGCCTGCTCCGCCTTCGCAGAGAACTCGGCGTCTTCGCGAATCTTCGGCCGGCAGTCTGTTTTCAGGCCTTGGAAGACAGTTCGCCATTGCGTCCCGAGATCGTGCGTGGAACCGACATTCTGATTGTGCGCGAACTGCTGGGCGGCCTTTACTTCGGGGAACCTCGCACCACTACCGGACCCGCCGGCGATCGCGTCGCCGTCGACACTATGAAGTACGGAGAAAAAGAGATTGAGCGCATTGCGCGAGTGGCATTCGATCTGGCGCGAAGCCGAAAGCGCAAAATCATCTCGGTTGACAAGGCAAACGTGCTCGATTGTTCCCGGCTGTGGCGCGAAGTCGTGACGCGCGTGGGAAAAAATTACCCCGATGTGCAGCTTTCCCACACCTATGTGGATTCGGCGGCGATGGCTCTAGTGGCGCGTCCCGCAGAATTCGATGTCATGCTCACCGAGAATATGTTTGGCGACATTCTGTCAGATCAGGCGGGAGGGGTCGTCGGCTCGCTGGGCCTGCTGGCCTCAGCCAGCATCGGCGGCAAAGTCGGTCTCTACGAACCAGTCCACGGCTCTGCTCCTGATATTGCCGGACGCGGCATCGCCAATCCCTTAGGCGCGATTCTTTCTACCGCGATGCTGTTGCGGCACTCGTTTCAATTGGAAGAAGAGTCGCTGTGTATCGAATCCGCAGTTGCAGCGGTATTGAATGAAGGATGCCGCACCGCTGACCTGACGCGCTCCGGGCACACGCTCAGCACTTCGCAGATGGGGAAAAAAGTTGCCGAAGCGGTAAAGAGGGCAAACCCAAAAGCTCGCGTGGCCAGCTGACATCGAAGCAGTGTTGAAGGCAGTCGCACTCCCTGCCATTCGTAGTAAAATAGTCTTTCACAAGCCAGCCAGAGCTGCAGCGGTCATGCTTGCCAAGTGCGCGAATCCGGCCTGCTCGAACCACTTTCTATATCTTCACCAGGGAAAACTTTTTCGCCTTGATCGCGAGGAAATCGATCGCCGCTGATCCCGACTTCCGTGAACACGGCCCGCAGCTGGAATTTTTCTGGCTGTGCGATCACTGCGCCGCGGACATGACGGTGGTTTTAAAGAAAGGCCAGGGTGTGACGGTGAGGCCGTTTCGAGTTATGCGACGGGCGGCTTCGTAGCGGCGGGGGCCAGTGCCGGACGCGAGTATTTTCCGCTCAACGAATTCCAGCGGATTTCGATCATCTCTCCCAGCATACGTATCCCATCCCGCAACGGATTGATGCGCGTGCCTTCGCGGTGAGCCCACTTCACCGGAACTTCTTCGACGCGAAACCCGAACTTCTGCGCCAGGAAAATCAATTCAGGATCGAATCCCCAGCGCTCGATGGTCTGCAGCGGGAAAATGGCCTGAGCCGCGCGGCGAGTAAAAGCCTTAAATCCGCACTGCGTGTCTTTGAAGTGCAAGCCCAGGGTCAGACGCAACGCGAGGTTGAAGGCGCGTCCAAAGAGCTGGCGATGGAGGGGCTGCTTCTCCGTCTGCAGTTCGCTCTGCACCCAGCGCGATCCGATGGCAACGTCGGCGCCGTGTGAGATCGCCTCGAATAGCTTGTTCGCTTCCTCGATAGGAGAAGAAAGATCGGCATCGCTGAACAACAGAATCTCGCCATGCGCATGCAGCATCCCATTGCGGACGCTGTATCCCTTGCCGCGATTTCCGGGATTCGGCAGCAGATGAAGACTCGAATTCCGCCGCGAGTATTCGCGAACGATCTCAGCGGTGCCGTCGGTCGATCCGTCGTCGACGACGATCACTTCCGCGTCCCAGCGTTGTTCGGCGGCGTACTCAAGAATCCGATCAAGCGAAGCCGCGATGCGGGCACTTTCGTTGTAGGCCGGGATGACGATGCTATAGGTCAAAGTGGTTCTCAGTTCCCGGTTCTCAGTTAGAACTGAACCAGAAAACATTGGATGCAAGAATAAGCCCATACGGCCAAAAAACAAACTTCAAGGGGTGCAAACTGAGAACCGGGAACTGCGCTCAGGCTACCTGTTCTTCCTTGCGCAACATAGAGAAGAATTCCGATACCAATTCGCCGTCCCATAGGCCTGCATTGGCTTCTTGTTGCATGGTAATCGCAGATTGCTCATGGGTCAGAGCGGGTTTGTAGGGGCGGGCAGTACGTAAGGCGTCATAAACGTCGACCACTTGCAGAATTCTGGGAAGCAGCGGGATCTCGCCTTTCAGCAAGCCATCCGGATATCCGCTGCCATCGGAATGCTCATGATGATTGCGGATAATCGGCAACACCAAACGTAGCGATTTTAGGGGCTTGCAGATGTTTTCCCCTGTAATGGGATGTTGCTTCATGACCTCCCATTCCTCCGGAGTCAAGTTCGATCCCTTCTTCAGAATCTCATCGGGCACGGCGATCTTTCCGAGGTCGTGCAAATATCCGCCACGCCGCAGTGCGACGATTGCGTCGCCTTCCAAACCCAGATGTCGTCCGAGATTGCTGGCGTGTTGCGCCAGGCGTTCGCAATGCCCTTCGGTGTAGGGATCACGGCTCTCTACGCTGCGACCGAGCGTGCAGAGTACCGACTCAGCGGTCTCTAGTTCGTCGGTGAATTCCTTCAGCTTGAGCAGAGACTTCACCCGAGCAAATAATTCTTCCGAGAAGATCGGCTTGTTCAGGAAATCGTCTGCGCCAGCCTCAATTCCCTTCAGCTTATCTTCGCGATCGGAGAGTCCGGTGATCAACACGAACGGAATCAAACGAGTCGCAGGATCATCTTTCAAATCCCGGCAAAGTTCGTAGCCCGATTTTCCTGGCATGATCACATCCGACAGGATGACGTCGGGAGGGAACCGCCGCACCTCCGTCTCGGCTGCAGTCGCGTCTCCCACGGCAATCACGTCGTAGCCGCGAGTCGCGAGTAACTCCTGCATCAGCTTCATCGTGTCCGGATTGTCATCAACCACCAGAATGCGGGGGAGACGCCGGCGGGGCAGTACATCAGCCATCTCTTTATAAGACTGAAGCAGTGGCGAAGTAGTTGTACGCAATTTGTGGAACGAATTCATGCTACCCCCCACGGGCACTAAATCGTTATTGTAGTGGATTCGCGAGCTTTACGAGGGATACATCTCTACCTGGGACTCTGCCATATTGTCTGCCAGACTGTGCAAGCCATTTGAAATCAGGAACATCTGTCTGAGCTAGTACGTTTCCGCAAGTCCCTTCTTCTTCAATCTTTTGTCCCATCGCGGGACGAGTTCGGCCGACTTGTGTCATCTGACCTTGTTTCGCAATTTGGACGGTGCATAGCATTTCTGCATGCGCTCTTATTACTTTCTCGCACTCATCGTGTTTCTGTTGTCGCCGTCTGGCTGGGCTGCACCAAAAACGCATGTCATTGCGTTCGGTAAAGTGACGGCCGTGAAATGGCTTGTAGGACCTGCGGAAGACAAAGCCATTGATCTGAAAATTCGTCCCCTTTATGTTGATACGCGGCTGAAAGAATACACGCTTGGCTCACCCCACGATGTAACGGATCGCCTCTTTGTGGTGCGCCGGATGTTCCGCGTCAATGACGGTCTTCCAGAAGAATCGGCAACGCCGCGCTGGCACTGGCAGCGCGGAGGCTGGCTGTTGGTTGATCGTGTGACCGGGAAGATCTCGCAAATTGCTTTGCCGGAATTTGACGCCTATTACTCCATCGGCAGTTGGTATCGCGACTACATCGCCTATTGCGGCGTATCCGACGATGGCAAGAAGCTCTACGCCATCGTCGCGCAGCTGGGGCGCCGGAAGCCAATCTTGAAGAAAGCTCTCGGCGAAGCGAGTGAAGACGACATGCCTGACTCGGAATGTCCCGCACCCGCATGGCAGCGGCAACCGGTCCGCGTGAGCTTTGAGCCCGACGAAAATCAGAAGCTCACGTACTCAGTGCGCGGGCACGTAGTGGATATCGTCAACGACAATGAAGAGGACGAGGCCTCGGAGTATTTTAGTCATTTTCTCTTGGTTTTGCCAACGACGAACGACCGAAAATTAATCAGGCGGCTTGCGCGGGAAGAGCATCCACTCCCTTGGTGCGCGTATAGGTGTAGCGGATGCGGTGGATGACGGTAATCGTCGACAGGATGGCGATGATCCAGAGCACGGGAGCCATGCGGTTGAATAAGGCGCCGATGATGACTAACACCAGACGCTCCGGCCGCTCCATGAAACCCACGCGACACGAGCCGATCAGCGACTCCGCGCGCGCCCGCGTATAACTCACCATAATGGCACTGATCATGACAAATGCGGTGAGTACCACGTAGAAGAAGCGATCCCCGCGGGCGTAATAAACCAGCAATCCAAAAAACTGGGAAGCATCGCTGTAACGGTCGATGACGGAATCGAAGAATCCGCCGAACTTAGTAACTTGACCGCTGGCGCGGGCTACGCGTCCGTCGACGAGATCGAAGAATCCCGAACCGATGATCACCAACCCGGCAAGACGAAACAGATGAGCCTGGTTGTCTCCATTGGCGTAGCCGAACAGGAAGGCGGCGATGGTATTGACGACCAGCCCCATGAAAGTGAGGACATTGGGGTTGATGCGCGCGAGCGCGAGCCAGCGGACGATGGCATCAAGCAGTACACCACAAGCACGGCCGAAGGCGCTGGTCCAGGTCGCGCTCATCCTGCAGCTGCCTCGTCATGAATGGTGACCAGGCTCAGGACTTCCATCTCGCGGTTTCCATTTGGAGAAACCACAGTGACGGTGTCTCCGACTTTCTTATTGAGAAGCGCGCGCCCGATGGGCGACGTCGTGGAAATCTTGCCCGAAGCGAAGTCGGACTCTTCACTCGTCACCAGGTGGTATTCCATTTCCTCATTCTTGGTGTTATCGAAGACCTTAACCGTCGAACCCAGCCCAATTTTGTCTTTGGGGATGTTGTTCATGTTGATGAGCGAGAGGTCGGCGAGGCGGCGGCCCAGCTGGCGGAGACGCGCCTTGACGAATTCCTGGCGCTGTTTCGCCATGTGATATTCGGCGTTCTCGCTAAGGTCTCCGAGGGCGACTGCCTTCTTCAATTCCTTGGGCAATTCGTGTGCCAGCTCGTGCTCGAGAGTGGCAATCTCATCCTGCAGCTTCTTCTTGATCGCTTCTGTGCTCATGCTTTTGGAGATTATAAACCTCTGAAGCGGACCTTGGACCTCGGACCTCAGACCTCAGCAAAATCGAGGGGCTTCTGACTGAGATCTGAAGTCCGAGATCTGAGGTCTGAAGCAGAGGTCCGCTCTAATTGCCTTTCCCTGGTGCTTGGGCTAAAATGAGTGTAAGTAGTCGTCTTCTGGCCTGCCGCGTATTTGTGGGTGTTCCTTCATGATTAGTGCTGATGGCAGTTTCCACATCGGTGACAAGGTCGTCTATCCCAATCATGGCGTAGGAGTTATCGAACAAATCAGCAGCCGGACGATCGGCGCCACGGTGGAAAAGTTCTATCTCCTCAAGATCAAATCCAGCAGTCTGAAGGTCATGGTGCCGTTCCATAACGTCAACACCGTCGGCCTCCGCCGAGTGGTGAAAAATGGCGAGATCCAGAAGATTGTGGACTACCTCACTGACGGCGACTGTGACAGCAATACCGACTGGAAATACCGCTTCAAGGAAAATTCCGAACGCATGCGAACCGGATCGCTCCTGGAAGTAGCCGCAGTCCTCAAAAGCCTCCTGATGTTGAATACCTCAAAGCCTCTTTCTTTCCGTGAAAAGAAGATGCTCGAACGCGCGCGCTACCTCCTGGTCAGTGAACTGGCCATGGCCAAGAATTGCGATGAACCGGTGATCGAAGAAATGCTCACCCGCGCCCTGTCAAAGAGCAAGTTAAGATTCCCGGAAGCATCGGAATTTGAAGCGTAGTCGTTGGTCCTTCGTCAATGGTCGTTGGTCACACCGCCGCCTCCACGCTTCGTTCCCGGCGAGACTCTTCTTTCATATCCCGCAGCGCTTTGATCAAAGCGTTTAGCGCTTTCGCTAAATCCTCGGTCAGACCGAGAAGGTTCGATCCCAGGTTTTTGTCAAAGTAGCCCAGTTCGCTCGAGATCAGAAGTTGTGTTTCTACTTCAAGCAGAGAACCGCGAGCATGATGGAGAAATAAGATCAATTCCTTGTCGGACGATCTGCCCTTTCCCTCGGCAATATTGCTGGCCACTGAAACCGAGGCTCGGCGCAATTGGTTGGTTAGTCCATAAAGCTCTTGTTTCGGGAAGCCTTGCGTTTGCCGATAGACCTCCAGCGCCAACTGCATGGCTTGCTTCCAGACCCGTAATTCTTTGTAGGAACCGGTCATGGAGGACCTCCGCTGAGCGGACATCATTGCGCGTTTATTGCTTCGAGGAAGTGACGAACAACCAATTCACAGGTGATGAGATTTGCGGGGCGGTTGACCACCGACTAAAAACCACCGACTAAAGACCATCTATTCCCCCAGCCACGCCCCATACGGCTTCAGCGATTCGACGTGGTCGAAGATGATCTTGGTTGCGGCGGTGATGGGGACGGCGAGCAGCAAGCCAATCGCTCCCCAGAGTACGGCCCACACCAGGGCTGACATGGTCACGGCCAGGGGATTCAATTGCAGACGATTTCCTAAGACCTTGGGGTAAAGAATGTTGACCGCGATCACGTGCAACCCCAACACGGTGACGATGACATAAAAGAAGTCTTGTGAGGCAAGATGGCCAACCCCGAGAAACACGGGAGGCGCCAGCGCCAGCACGATCCCCATGTAAGGGATGAGGCTGAGAAATCCGCTGATGAATCCTACAAAGTAAAAGAAGGGAATTCCCAGAATTCCAAACACGATCGTGCTGGCAAATCCGATCAACAGCCCAATGAGCAGATTGCCCACCATGAAACTTCGAATCATCTGCGAGATCAATCCCAGAGTGACGTAGGCTGTGTGCCGGTTATCCATGGGAAAGAGCATGACGGTGGCCGAGCGCACGTGTTGCTGCCAGCTCAACATGAAATAGACCAGGAACGGAATGAAAGACGCGGCAAGAATTGCGCCGCTGGCCGAGCCCACTCCGCGGGTCAGAACCTCCGTCCAATCCTGCGTGGGATGAACGTTGACCACTCCCTTCTCCGGCCCTTCGTTCAAAGCTTCGAGACTCTGCGCCTGCTTGCGGAAGTGCGTGATCTCCTGGCGGATCTTCCCGCTATATTTGGGCAGATCCTGCAGAAAGCTCGAGGCCTGGTTGGCGGAGTAATAAACCACTACGCCGATAGCAGCCATCAACATGAGCACCGCAAAACCTGAAGCCACGCTGCGCGGCAGCCGCAACCGCATCAGCACGTCTACCACTGGCGCGAGAATAAAGGCTAGCAGCACCGAGACCAGCACGACCGCCAACACGGTTTCTCCCCAGTAGCAAAGACCGAGGATCAACACGATGCCGAGCAGGTTCAAAGCCCAGTGCCGCTTGGCGGGCTCTGAGGGAGCCGCGCCCAGCACTGCATCCTGCGGTTGAAGCTCGGCATTCTGGGTTGCCATGGGCATATCGTAGTCTACTTTCCCCGCCACGTCTGGGCCATATAATCCTGAGGTGCCCTCCGACGCAACCGGATCTCTCGCCAGCCCCGATCACCCGCGCATGCTTGGCCTCGACGTGGGGTCCAGGAGAATCGGGATCGCGATTTCCGACCCTTTAGGCATCACCGCGCAAGGACTCGACACCCTTCATCGTCAGAACAAACGCCTCGACTTCGAGAAGCTGGAGAAAATCGTTCGCGAATATGGAGTCACGCAAATTGTCGTAGGACTGCCCTTACGCATGAGCGGACTGGAAGGCACGCAGGCAGAGAAGATGCAGCTTTTCGCGGAGGAGTTGCGCAAACGTTTTCAATTGCCGGTCCACCTATGGGATGAGCGCCTGACCTCCGCTCAGGCAAACCGCCTGCTTCGCGAGACCGAGATGTCGATCAAGCGTCGCGGACAGGTCGTCGATCAGATGGCAGCGGTGCTGATTCTGCAGTCGTTTATGGACAGCCGGGGGAGCGGGGACAATCAGGGCCATGGGGAGTCGACGGAGTAGACTGCGAAGATCCGGTATGGACCCGGTTCAGCGTTCTTGAAGTCGCCCCGTACGAGTGCAGCTTTGGCTTCTTCAAAGGAATCAATGAGACAGTGTTCATTGGTCGGGATTTCTCTTGCCATCCCATTGCACGAAAGAGGAGAACATTCGGGCGAAGTTCCCGCATAAAACGTCACAATGTCGAACCCTTCGATATGTTTTGTCTGGGGGATAACGATGCTCGTTGGGAACGGTTGTGGTGAGAATGCGTGCCAGCGCTCCCCGTCGAATTGCTGTTCGTAGACTTCGTAAAAAAACAGTAATGTTCCCTCCAGCGTGGCCGATTCAGCGATCGCAACCTCGCGAATAATTTCTGGGGAATCGAAGAGCCAATAGCCATTGTGCTTCCAGCGAGGGATGTAATCGGCGAAGTCTGACGAGACACAGCCGCTAACAGAGTAGATGTCCCTAACCTGTTCGGCCTTGAGATAGTCTGGTTTCTGATAGAGGCGCTTCGCCATGTAGCCGGCCGGAATCATGAGAGGTTTCGTGCGCGTTTATTGCCTAGCTTCTTTCAACCGATCCACCTCATCCTGCTCGTGATCGGCTTCATCCTCTTTGCCAAGCTTGCGATAGACGTTCGACAGAAAATGGTGCGCATCCTGCGAGTTCGGATTCAGCAGCACCGCTTGCTGCAGGTAAGGAAGAGCCGCGTCGAACTTGTTCTGCATGCCCAGAATGCGCCCCGCCTCGAGATTCGCTCGGAAGCTTGCCGGATCCATCTTTACCGCGGTTTCCAACTCAGGCTCAGCGTCGAAGATGCGGCTGTTTCGCGCCAGCGCGATTCCAAGATTCAGGTGCAAGTCCGCCGTATCTTCCTTGTGAGCGAGCGCAGCTTTGAACTCGGTAATCGCGCCCGACCAGTCCTTGGTGGACATTAAGGCGAGCCCGAGTCGCGCGTGCGCGGGGCCAGCGTCGGGCATCAACTCTGTTGCTTTGCGCAGCACCGGAATCGCATCGGCAGGCTGCCTGCCTTGCAGCAGCGCATTTCCTAACTCCAGATAGACCATGCCGAAATTGGGGCCCTCTTCGACCGCTTTGCGCAACTTCGCGATCGCGTCAGGAAAGCGCTGCTCTTCGATATCGATCAGCCCCTCATGCATCAGGTTCGCGACTTCAATGTGATCTTTGGGATCAATGGCCGGCTTGCTCTTGTCTTCCGCCGGAGCGCCTTCCGAACTCACATAACCCAGAGCTCGAAGGTTGTCGGCAGCTTTCGGATCGATCGCTGCCTTGGCGATGACCGCCGCGCTGGTCTTGCTGTGGAAGTTGTCGAGCTGCGACGCCAGGGTGTCGGCAACGGCCGCTGCTTCGGGCGCAAGGTTCTTCAATGCTCCTGGATCGCTGGTCTGATCGTAAAGTTCGCGCTTCGGCGCCTGCACGTAGAGATATTTTCCCGTACGCCACGATCTGAGCACGGCCCATCCGTAAGCGATATGCGCGTACTCCGATTCGGCGTAGATGGAACGGTCTGCCGCTTCGGGCGCGTGAGCGACTGCGGGATTTAACGACGTCCCCTGCATCTGCGAGGGAGCCGGAATTTTCAGAGTCTGCAAAATCGTGGGAGCCACGTCGGCCAACCCGGCGCGTTCCTCCACACGAGTACCCGCATTGCGCTGCGCGGGAAGTTTGAGCAGCAGCGGCACGTGAATTGTCTCATCGTAAAGAAAAACTCCATGCTCGCGCTCGCCGTGTTCTCCGAAGGCCTCGCCGTGATCGGCCATGACGGCAATCAGGGAATTGTCGAAGATGGCGCGCTTGCGCAGGGCATCGAGCAGGCGTCCTACATTCGCATCCGTGTACGCGATCTCTCCGTCATACGGGTTAGCCGCATACTTTGTCTTGTAAGGCTCGGGCGGATCGTATGGATCATGGGGGTCATACAGATGCACCCACAGAAATATGGGGCGCCTCGGGTGCTTCACCAGCCACGCGGTGGCATGATCGATGACCACACTGGCCCGGCGTTCAATGCTGTCGTAGCGGCTCTCCCCGGGAGATTGCTCATGGAAGCCGGCATCGAAGCTGTCGAATCCGCGGTCAAATCCGGGCGCAGCGCCTTTCGGATCGAGCACGGCGCCGCCGACAAAGGCAGCCGTGAGATATCCGTTCTGATGAAGAATGGCCGGAAGGTAGGGAATATCTTTCCCAATCGCATCGCCCAAATCGCTGACGTGATTGAACTGCGGGTACGTGCCCGTGAGGATCGTCGCGTGCGACGGCGAAGTCAAAGGAACATGCGAGTATGCGCGGGTGAACACGACGCCTTGCTTCGCGAGCGCGTCGAGGTTCGGAGTCAGGCCGCGATCGGAGCCTAAGAAGCCCATACGGTCGGCACGCGTGGTGTCGATGGTGATCAGAATCACGTTCGGCCGAGCGGGTTTCGGCTTGGGGGAGTTCGCGGCGAAGGCCTCACTGCTCGCAACCGGAACGAGAAGTGTGACGCCCAGCAGGATGAAGACGAAGAGATGAGCCCGGGAAACCCGCATAAAGACTGAGAGTTTAGCATCTCGCGGCAGCTCTCGCCTACTTCACTTCGACTCCTTCGCGACCCGGCAAACCTTCTCCATCGAACCGGGTTGTCTTTGCCTAGTTGACGGATTTCCAAATCGCGGAAACCTGTGAAATCAGCGGATTTCCAAATGGCCACCCACTTGCCTGCATGATTGCGGAGGCCGAGACGTCTTCGTCAGAAAAGGAGAAAATCAATGTCAGTTGCGGGCATCGCCAGTAGTTTGTTCAATTACGCATCGCAAGGCATAAACAGCAATCACACCAAAACCCAGTTCCAGCAGGATTTCCTGCAACTCGGCCAGGACATAAAGTCTGGCAACCTCACCGCCGCCCAGTCAGATCTGGCTTCGCTCGAGAAATTGCGTCCAGCGTCGAGCGACAATTCCAGTCCGATCACGCAGGCGTTCAACCAGCTCTCTACCGACCTGCAGTCCGGCAATACTTCCGCCGCCCAGCAGGACTACTCCACCATTCAGCAGGCGTTTCAGAATCGCGCCGCCCACATGCGCCACCACCATGGTGGAAGCGGAGGAGGCGGCGAAAACACCATCGAACAGCTTCTGCAGCAGCTCGGTCAGGAAGTGCAAACGGGCAGTTCTTCTCAAGCGAAGCAGACCTATGCCACGCTGCAGCAGGACTTACAACAATTTGCGCAGACGAACGGGCTGTCCGCTACCACGGGGACTTCTACCGCAGGCAGTGTTTCAGTCAATGCCTGAGCGGGATTGCGTCAAACACAGAACGGGCCTCGGAATCACGCCGCCGAGGCCCGGTTCAATTTATTTGTGACTAGTGGAGACGCAACAGCACGCCGACCACAATCGCTGCTACCACCGCAATCGCCATCACATACCAATGGGAGCGCAGCCAACTCTCTTCCCCGGCTCCTCCGAATTGAGGCACGAAGGCGTCATTTTGTAGAGGCGCAACGGCCGGCTTTCCTTCTCTCGCTTCAGCCGCTTCACAATCGATACACAGCAGCCGTCCCTCAGAAACCGGGAACCCGCACCGGGAACACTTGTGGATGATGATGCGCTCTGGCGGGGAGAGCGGGGTTGGGACATCGGGGGCTGCGCTCGCGCCCGAAGTCAGCGGAACGGTCTTGGCTTCACTCTGAGCCGGAGCCTTCGCAGCTAGCTTCGCGGGAGCTTCGCTCTTTGCGACGGTCTCCACTACGACCTCAGGGTCCTTGATTTCTGAGGAGATTTCCTTCTCCGCGCGCTCGGCCGCCTCCGCATGATCGACAGCCGTCAAAATCATTTCTGCTATGCGCTGCAGGGCAAGCGTATCGCGCTCTTCAAAGGCATTCACTCTTCCCGAAAACAGTTCGAACACGCCGACGACTTCCGGCTCCCGGATCAGCGGCATCACCATCACAGACGCGATGTCGAGCGCGCGGCAGCTCTCGCGATTCACCCGCGGATCGCTTTCCGCATCATCGCAACGCAGAATCTGTTTAGTGCGTACGCTTTCTCCGGAAAGCCCAGAGTCAACCTGCAGATGCGCTCCAAGCTCTGGCGCCGAAGTGCCCGCGCTGGCCCGGCAAATCATTTCGCCCGCATCCCGCAGAGCGATGGCAGCGCCAGACGCTCCGGTAATGTATTGTGCGCGTTCCGCCAGCAACTGCAGCGCGGCAGTCAGATCGCGCTGAGCCATTTCCGAAAGCGACCGGCCACCGTCGTCACCAGGAAAGCGCAAAGGTTCCGCAGCCTTAGACACTTCGGCAGTTTCCGTTTTCACAGGAACCGGCTGTGGCCCGGAGGCATCTTGGGAAGCGAGAATGGAGTAGCGATCCATGAACCACTCAGATGGAAAGAGGTAATGGCCGGAGTTTCGCTCACTTGTCGAGTACTGTCAACGGCAAACGGAGATCGCGGCAAACCAAGGGTCGTACCGCGCAACCACGACTACTTCAATGCTAAACCGGCGACGGCTGCCGCCGCGATGATCGCCGGCTCGGGGACTTTCCACTTGACCAGTACCGCCAAACTCAACAATGCGATGGCTGCCGTCGGTACGTCGTAAATAGAACGCCTCGCCAGCACGACTACCGAGCCGGCAATTGCGCCGGTCGCCGCCGCGGTTACACCGGAAACGAAGGCTCTGATCTGTGGATTTTTTGCCCAACGTTTGTACGATGGCGCCAGCAGAACTACAACAGCCCACACCGGCAAAAACACTCCCAAGGCCGCGGACGTAGCGCCCCCGACGCCGGCTACCAGATATCCGATGAAGGCCACCGTGATGACCACTGGCCCTGGCGTAATCATCGCCACGGCGACTGCGTCAACAAATTGATGGTCATTGAGCCAATGGTGACCTTGCACCACGCCACCATACAGAAATGGAATGATCGCCAGGCCACTCCCAAAGACGAACATGCCGGCCTTTGCGAAATAACCAAAAATCTCCCACAGTGGTCCGTTCCATGAAATGGACATTCCCGTGAAGAACACTGCAGCTGCCTTCTGACGGTTCACGCGAAGCGACCAACCCTTCACCGCTAACACCAGAACTCCCCCTAGCAAAACCAGCCAAATAATCTCGCGTGAAGTCCATGCAGTTGTAAACGCGAGCACCAGAAAGATGGCCCACAACAGTTTGTCTCGTTGCAAAGTGACGCGAGTGAGCTTGAAAGCGGAGCGGGTGATGATGCCGATGACGGCGGCGCCGATGCCATAAAACATTCCCTGCATCCAGCTAAGACCGCCATAGCGGACGTACGCAGTGGAGAGCGCCAACACCATCAGAAACGAGGGCAAGACGAAAGCGACGCCCACCAGCGTGGCCCCCACTATCCCGGCACGGAGATAGCCGAGATAGATGGCGAGTTGCGCCGCCAGCGGACCCGGCGCCAACTGCGCTAGTGCCAGTCCTTCAACATAGTCTTCTTTCGTGATCCATCCGCGCTCGTCCACCAAGTCCTGCTGCATGTGCCGGCAAGCGCGATAGGACCACCAAATCCCACGGTTCCCAATCGCAAGAAGTATGCGATGAACTTTAGCAATGGAACTGAAGGGGCAAGTTCCCGAGTCGTGTTGTGGGTATTCATGGGCGACTGTTTTTCCTCGGACGCTCGAATGAACTACTTCACCCACACCAGCCACGCGATGCCGACTGCCAGAGTTGCCACGGTGATCGGCAGTCCTGCTCGAAAATAATCCCAAAAGCCAATGTCGACATCGGGCTTAGCGCTTTCGACCACGATGATGTTAGCCACGCTTCCGGTGATGGTTAGATTGCCCGCCAAGGTCGAGGCCATCGCCAGTGCGAGCCATGCGGTATGAGGATCGCTGAATCCCGGAATCAACGATTTCAGTAGCATCACTGCTGGCACATTACTCACGACGTTGCTTACGCATCCAACCACGATCGCGAATACGCCTAGTTTCTGCAGATTCCAGTGCTGTGCCAACTCCAGCATCTTGCGCACGATGCCGGCGTTCTCAGCGCCTCCCACAATCAGAAATAGTCCCACAAAGAACACCAGCAGGCCCCAATCCACTTCGCGATAGAGCTTCTGCGGTTCGAGTGTCCGAGTGATGAGCAAGGCCGCAGCTCCTAACGCCGCCATCATCGCCGGCGGCACGCCCGCGAAAAATCCAATGACGACTGCCGTGACCACGATCACGGGCTTTGTCAGGCGCGACAAGTCGAGCGTGGGGAGCGGTATGGCGTCGCCGGTCTCTGCCTGGAGCGTGACATTGCGCATGTGCACCCAGTGCAGAATGGCCCAATCGATCGCCAGTCCAATCACGGCGATGGGTCCGAGATGAAAGAGGAAGTCGCGATAGCTGATGCCCGAGAACGATCCGATCAACATGTTCTGGGGATTGCCTGTGATGGTCGCCACGCTGCCAATATTCGACGCCGTCGCTACGGCCAGTAAATACGGCATCGGAGAGAGCCGCATGCGGCGGGTGATGCTGACCACAAAGGGAACCATCACCAGGCAGACGATGTCGTTCACGAAGAACGCAGACAGCAGCCCCGAGGTGAATATCACCGCCGGAAGAAGCTGCGATGGCTTCAATCGCCGCAATACCATCTCGGCATTCCATTCGAAGAAGCCGACCAGGTGCAGATTGCCAACGATCAGCATCATCGCGAACAGCAGCACCACGGTCGAAAAGTTGATGAACTTCAGGGAATCGTCGGGTTCGAGAATGCGGAAGGCGAACATCGCGACCGCTCCCACGATGGCCGCGCCGGGGCGATCGATTTTGAGGCCGGGAAATTTTCCCAGTGCGAAGACCAGATAGCTGGCAAGGAAGATGACATAAGCCGCGAATATGCGGGCATCAGAAAGTGCGGCTGACGGGACGTGCAGCATTTCCGAGCAGAATAGCAGGGCGAGCGTCGAGTTCTCCAGGACGAGAGTTCCATTGCCAAGTGATGTTCAATTGGCAATTGGAAATTGAAAATTCGGCGGTTCCTTCCTGCTTTTCGCAGCGCTGCAAAACGCAGCGAATCCCTGCGAAACGCATCGCAGGACGCTCCCTTCGGTGCGCCCGAATTCCTCTAACTCCTTGCCTGTCAGCATGTCCAAACAAGCCCGAGTTTTGCCCGAAACGTGCACTCTCCCACATGCCAGCCGTGCACAAACGTAACGGCGAGGAGGTTCTCATGTCGATCCTATTTGTCCTCCTGATGTTCCTGCTGATCATGAGTATCAGCTACTTTCGCGGAGTTCAGAACCAGCCGGTGGTCCGGCCGGAACCGGGAGTGAGGGCGCAGGCTCCGCGCGTTGAACGTGACCTGGGATTTGAAATCCCGCAGGGATATTGTTTCCATCCCGGCCATACGTGGGTGCAGCGCGAGGGAGCGGAAAATGCCCGCGTCGGCCTCGACACATTTGCTGGAAACTTGATCGGCAAAATCGATCGCATCGAAGTCGCCGGGCCCAACCGCTGGGTGCGTCAGGGGCAGAAGCTGATGACCATCCATGGCGGAGGTGTGTCGCTTGACCTGCTTTCGCCGGTGGAAGGTGTCGTTACCGCAGTGAACAACGACGCTCTGCAGGACCCGTCGGTGCTTACACGCGATCCCTACAAAGACGGATGGGTGGCGATGGTGAAGTCTCCCGATCTAGCGCTCAATCAGAAAAATCTTGTGCAAGGGACCATGGTCGCGCCCTGGATGCAGAACAACATCATGCGCCTGAATGGCATGCTCTCGCAGCTTTCACCTGCACTCGCGCAAGATGGCGGACTTCCCGTGGTGGGTTTGCTCGCGCGTCTGAATCCTGAGCTGCAACAGAAAGTTGTAAAGGAGTTCCTCCTGTCATAAGCAGTCGGCACACAGCAGGGAGAAAGGAACGGTTATGGAAAACTCAAGAGCCATCCTGATCGACATCACCAAGTGCATCGGCTGCCGCAGTTGCGAGCAAGCCTGCAAAGAGATTCACGCCTTCCCGAAAGACACGGAAGCGAAACTCTCGCCGACGGCCCTGACCATCGTTGAGGATCGCGGTGACCGCTACGTTCGCCGCATGTGCATGCACTGTCAGGATCCTGCCTGTGCTTCGGCGTGCCTGGTCGGCGCGCTGCAGAAGACCGCTGCCGGACCGGTCACTTACGACAGCTCGAAGTGCATCGGCTGCCGCTATTGTCTGGTGGCTTGCCCCTTCAGCGTGCCGCGCTACGAGTGGTCGAAGCTGGTGCCGTATGTCAAGAAGTGTGACATGTGCGCCACGCGCCAGGCCAAAGGACAGCAGCCCGCCTGTGTGGAAGCCTGCCCCGTACAAGCTTCGATCTCGGGCACCCGCGAAGACATTCTCGAAGAAGCCGAGCGTCGTATCCTGCTCGACACGAAGTATGTGAAGCACATTTACGGCAGCGAAGAAGCGGGAGGCACTTCGGTTTTCTTCATCTCCGATGTGCCCTTCGAGAAGTTGGGTTTCGCCGCCGTTCCCAAACAACCGATGCCGGTGCTGACCGCGAACGCACTCGGCGACTCGCCGACCGTGATCCTGATGGGCGGCGCGCTGCTTTCGGGCTTGTACTGGATCACGCAACGCCGCGCGGATGTTTACACGGCCGAACACACCGTCAAGGCAGAGAGCGGTAAGAAGAATTTTGAATGAATTTCTCTGTGACTCTGAGCCTCTGTGGTGAACGTTTTTTCGGGAAAGGAGCTGAGTTATGACACGGCTTCCAAGACTTACTCTCTGGCGAGCGATCGTGGCTCTGATTTTCGCAGCCGGAGCCTACGCCACTTACGCGCGGTTCGCGCTGGGTTTTGCGCAATCCACACATTTGACCGATCCTCAACCGTGGGGGCTCTGGGTCGGCCTGGGTACCCTTTGCGGAGTGGGGCTCTCCGCTGGCGGATTCGCCCTCGCTGCCGGAGTCTACTTGCTCGGCTTCGAGCGCTATCGCCCCGTTCTGCGCGCCGCTGTGCTCGTATCCTTCCTCGGATATTCCTCTGTCATCGCCGGGATGATGTACGAACTTGGACTGCCATGGCGCATCTGGCATCCCATCGTCATGTGGAACCGTCACTCTGTACTCTTTGAAGTGTCGTGGTGCGTCATGCTCTACACCACGGTGCTGGCGCTGGAGTTCTCGCCCGCGCTGGTCGAGAAAATTCCTTGGACGAAGGCTCGCGAGTTCTATCTCAAGTGGCATCACGAAATTCTGATCGGGCTCGTCATGGCCGGCACGCTGCTCTCCTCCATGCACCAATCGTTCTTGGGCGCGCTCTACCTCATCACCAAGGGCAAACTGTATCCGCTGTGGTACAGCCCGTACCTGACCACCGAGTTCTATCTCTCCGCAATTCCCGCGGGCCTGGCTGTCACCATCATGGCCCTTTACCTTTGCGTGCGTTCGTTGAATGTTCGGATCGATATGACCATCCTGAGTGATGTGAGCCGGGTGATCGCGCCATTGTTGGCGCTCTGGGGCTTATTCCGTGGCGTCGACCTTATCACCCACGACGCCACACCATATCTATTCCTGTGGCGCGAAGAGACGCTCTCGTTCTGGCTTGAGATCGTGTTGCTGGTCATCGCGCCCGTCATCCTGCTCACGCGCGACAGAGTCCGCAACAACCCGCAATACCTTTATTGGACTTGCAGCCTGATCGTGATGGGATTTATGGCCAATCGCTTGAACATCTCGATCACCGGATTGCAAGCCAGTTCCGGCGTCTACTACGTTCCTAAGTGGACGGAGTTTGCCACCAGCCTGGCAGTCCTGACGGCCGTAGTTATGGCGTTTCGCTATGCGGTCATCTATCTCGACATCCTGCCCAAGAATCCTCCGCAGCAGGAGCGGCAAAGATGGATGGTGGCAGATACGCCAGCCAGAGCGTGATTGGTCGGTGGTCGTTCGTCAGTAGTCGTTGGTCAAAACCCTGAGACCTAAAAGCTTTTGGTCTGTGTTGTCTTTGCCAACGACCAACGACTATTTAGAACTCTCTTTCGAATGTTGCTCTATCAGCTTCTTCGTCAGCAGCACCAGTCCGAAAATTTGTGTCCACTCGGAAACGATATTCCCTACGACTTGCCCCCACTTGCCTTCCGAGTCCATCGCGACGTAGAGCGCAGCCCATGCAATACCTGTGATCAGCAGGAAGATGGTTAAAGAATGGTCGCGCAGGAAATCCAGCACTGGACCCATCCACCGTTTCGGGGGCTTGCGGCTTTCCGACGATCCTTTTTCATACATGTACTTCGTTGCCAGCACGGTGACGACGACGCCGCTCCAGTCGGCGATGGCATTCCCGAAGAAAGAGCCGAGATGTGTGCTGGGATCAGAAACACGATAGAGCACGATCCAAATGATCAGGATCGCACTCGACGCCAAGCTTAAGGAATGTTCACGAATGAAATTGGATTTCGCCCGTTTGTCAGCCATCCGGCATTTCCCCCGGCCTTAGAGTACGCGAGTCTGACGCAGTTTGAATTCTTGGGGAAAATGGCCGCAATGATCATGGCGAGCAACACTCGATACTCCCAGCCGGCGATTCTGGAAAATGAGCGCGTCTTGCGCTGTAGACTAGACGAGGCGCGTCCCGAACGTTGAGAGTCGCCCGAATACTTTTCTTAGCCATGCAGTCCTGTGCCGTTCGATATCCACTGAGGACTAACATCCTTTCTTCGATTCCGCTGCTCATTGGGATGGTTGGTCTCGTGATGACTGCGCTGGGCAAAGGCCACTGGACTTACATCTCGTCAGTAATATGGTGCCTTCTCGGTTTGCTTTCTGTTTTTTATCTCGCAACTTCTCGGACGGTGTTCTCACCAGACGGAATTGAGCAAATTCGATTCTTGAGGCGGCCACGGCGTCACCTTTATTCGGAAATTGCGAGAGTTGCTGTCGGAGCGGGAAAGAGTGCAAATGCTTTGACGATATATCTTGTAGACGGGCGAAAATTTATCGTGTTTGGGCAGGAGAAACAATTAATTAAGGCGAGATGGTTCTTGGCGCGAAAGAGGCCTGACCTCGTACGATCCAGTCCCGTGGTTTAAGCCCAGCGATTTGCAAGCAATACTTACCGCGCGAAGTTCCCTACGAACGCGCTGCGCTTACCGTGCGATTCCCATGCAACGCCGAGACCCGGTCCTTGATAGGAATCAGTCATGGCAACCGCAGGCATCGAATGGGTAGTCGGCGCCAGGGGAGGATAAAAAGTCACTTCATTCCCGCAAACATGATCAAACTCGCCAATGGAGCGCGTCTGCACTGTAGCGAACTGTCCGGCGCGAAGCACAGCGACTCCATGCTTGTCAGGATTCACCACCAGTTCCATCGGCGCCGGAATCACCTGCTCCACATGGCTTAGCAGTCCCCCGCCCATCTGCTGCGCAAAAGCAATCAACGCCGCTCGTTGCTGCGAATTCGCTTGGTCATCGACGATGACAACTGCTTGTGCCGGATAAGGGCTCTCGTAGGGATCACCCAAGGTTCCGTGGGCGCGTACAGCGGCAGCCACTGTCAATCCATCGAGTGAAACCCCGTTCCAGCTTCCGTTTTCCACATGCCAGGCAAGAATGGCCTCGTTCCCCACCAGATTGACTTCTCCGTTGGCGAAGCATTGCCCGGTGTAAACATCCGCGCTGCGAGTCTCGAGGTATTGCCCTCGGATCTGTTGTGCGAGAACCAACGACGAAAAGATAAGAACGGTGCAGAGAATCGAAAAACTGCGGAAACGCATGACGGCCACCTCACCTCTCGTTCTTCCATTGTCCTCCAAAGTGGTCCCGCCGGGAAAGCCTCAACATTCACACAACAAGACTGTGAGGCCACGGAACCTCGGAGCACGAATCTGCGTACATTGATTTTGTGGGGAGTCGCCGTTTTGCTCAAACGGCTGTTTCCGACGACGTTGACTTGCGTTGCGGGCGCAGCCTACCATCAAACGATTCCCTTGGAGCGGGCCTCTCAATGATTGGCGAGACGATTTCGCATTACCACGTCCTGCGGCAGCTTGGTGGTGGCGGCATGGGCGTGGTGTATGAAGCGGAAGACGTCAATCTCGGAAGGCACGTCGCGCTGAAGTTTCTGCCCGGAGAGTTGGAGAAAGATCCCGCCGCGCTTGAGCGCTTTCAGCGTGAAGCGCGCGCAGCCTCGGCACTGAATCACCCGAACATTTGCACAATCTACGAAATCGGCCAGTCCGATGGCCGCTACTTCATCGCCATGGAGCTGCTGGAAGGCCAGACCCTCAAGCAGCGCATCAGCGGCCAGCCGATGGAGATGGACCTGATGCTCGACTTGGGCATCCAGATCGCGGACGCGCTCGACGCGGCCCACGCCAAGGGCATCATTCACCGCGATATCAAGCCGGCCAACATTTTTGTTACCACCCGGAACCAGGCTAAGGTGCTCGACTTCGGACTCGCGAAACAGACGCTGAAGTCGGAGTCAGTACTTGGCGGCGCCACGTTGGGCTCGCAAGTCACCGTCGATGAAGATTTCCTGACCAGTCCGGGAAGCACCGTGGGCACGGTCGCGTACATGTCGCCGGAACAGGCGCGGGGCAAGGATCTCGACGCTCGTACCGACCTCTTTTCTTTCGGTGCCGTACTCTACGAGATGGCTACGGGATCAGTCCCATTTCGTGGAGACACTTCGGCAGTCATCTTTGATGCCATTCTCAATCGCCCGCCGGTACCGCCCGTACGGTTGAATCCAGGAGTTCCGCCGCATCTCGAAGACATCATCAACAAGTTACTGGAGAAAGATCGCGACCTTCGCTACCAGAGTGCGGCCGAAGCGCGTGCCGACCTGAAGCGTCTGAAGCGCGATACCGAGTCAGGTGTCGTGACAGCCGCTGGAGGATCGTCGGGCCGCCTGCGTGCAGTGCCCGGCCCTGCCAAGACCTCTCGCACCTACTGGAAATACCTCGCTGGGGCGGTGATGGCGATTGCTCTTGCGGGTTTTGCTGGAACCTTCTTCTCGCGCAAGGCTCACGGCGGGATGACCGAGAAAGATTCTATTCTCATTACCGATTTCGTGAACACCACCGCCGACCCGGTATTCGATGGAACGCTCAAAAAAGCGGTTGCCGTCGATCTTGAACAGTCTCCTTACGTCAACGTATTTCCCGATCAGAAAGTGCGCCAGACGCTGCAATTCATGGGACGCTCCCCGGAAGATCGCGTCAGTTCCGAAGTCGGGCGCGAGATTTGCCTGCGCGACGGCATCAAGGCGATGTTGAACGGATCGATTTCGAACATAGGCAGCCAGTACGTTCTCAGCCTCGATGCGGTAAATGCCTCGTCCGGCGAGTCGTTGGCGCGCGAAGAGGTGCAGGCATCGAGCAAAGAAGACGTTTTGAATTCTCTGCATAAAGCCGGAACCAGTCTGCGCAGGAAGCTGGGAGAATCGCTGGTCTCGGTGCAAAAGTACGACAAGCCGCTATCGGAAGCGACGACATCATCTCTTGAAGCGCTGAAGGCTTTGAGTCTGGCCGACATCGAGCACAATTCCGGAGACGAATTGAAGGCGCTGCCGCTGTATCAACGCGCCATCGAACTCGATCCGAATTTTGCCATGGCTTATGCGCGGTTGGGCACGGTGTACAGCAATATGGGGCAGTTCGAGTTATCGCAGCAGAATCGGCAAAAGGCTTTCGAACTGCGCGACCGCGCCAGTGAACACGAGAAGTTGTATATCATGTCGCATTACTACGCCGACGACGGACAGTTAGATAAAGGCATTACGGCACTGGAACTGTATAAGCAGACTTACCCGAGAGATTGGATTCCTTACAACAATCTCGCAGCTATTTACAGCCAGTTAGGCCAGTATGAAAATGCGCTCGAGAATTCCCGCCTGGCTGTCCAATACGATCCCGAGGGAGTAAGCGGTTACTCCAATCTGGCGCAGTCTTACGCTGGTCTTGGCCGGTTGGAGGAGGCCAAAGCTACGCTAAACGAGATGCTGCAACACAAGCTCGGATTGAATCAGGTGCATCAGCAACTGGCGGGAATTGCCTGGGCGCAAAACGACAACGCCGCCATGGAGCACGAACTGCAGTTGGCGAATGTCGGCCCTCTCGGTGAGTTGAATGTTGTCGGTACCCGCTCTTTTCTTGCCTTCGGCGCTGGACAGATGAAAACCGGTCGCGACTTGGGGCAGAAAGCTCGAGATGGGGCACTCCGCTTGAGCTTGAAAGACATCGCCGCCAATATTTACACACAAGAGGGAGTGATCGAGGTCATCACGGGAGATAAGAAGATGGCTCTCGAAGATGCTCAGGGCGCGATGAAAATCAGCACATCTCCCGGAGTCGTTCTCAACGCCGCCACCATTATGGCGATTGAGGGCCAGGACAAGCAGGCAATGAAATTGGCGCAGGACGTGGTCAGTAAGCGCCCCTACGACACGATGATGCAGTTCGTGATGCTTCCGCTGGTGCGAGCGGGCGCGGAATACGCGCACGGCAATTACGCAAAAGTCATCGACGAAACTGACGGCGCAATGGTGTATTCGCGCGCTAACACCGGGATGCTCTACCTTCGCGGACTGGCATACCTGAAACTGGGACAACGGGGAGACGCTGCCCAATCATTCCAGAAGGTTCTCGATCTCCGCGGAATTTCGCCGTTCGACCCGGTGATCTCGCTGGCGAATCTGGGGCTGGGACGAGCCCAGGCCGCGCAAGGCGACCAGGCTCATAGTCGCATCGCCTATCAGAATTTTCTCGGCGTTGTGGAAGGACGCCGATCCCGACATCCCGATCCTCAAAGAAGCGAAAGCGGAATACGGAAAGCTGCAGTAGGTTGATTTCGGACTTCTGACCTCAGCCTTAGTACGAGACGTAAAGATCCACTTACTTCAGAATCATTACTACCATTCTTCCGTCAGAGTGATAACCTCCGCCCGTTGCGTTTCTCGCGTCCTGCACGGGATTCGGCGGCAGGTAGTAATACAGTTCTTTTACTTTCCCCGACTTCTGCAGGCTGCTGCCAATATTGTCCCGCTCGCCGTCTACTGCGGGATCGATCTTGTGCGTGACTTTGCCGTTACGCTGATCTTTCTCGAATCCAATATCGTGCGTGCCCGCCCCAACCCAGACAGCTTCACCTTTGTAAGTGAAGGGAGCCTTCCAGATACGGAAGTGATGGCGGCTGGCAACCACCGAGTAAGGTTCGGCTTGTTCGTATCCGAAGTCCTGCACCCGTCCGAATAACCGCAACGGGCTCATCGGCATGGTCAAGTAATCTTTCTTCTGGTAAGTCTCGAGCACAGCTTTCAGCGCGGATTCGGTGTTATCGGTGTCAGCGATATGCCAGTTCGCAGCGTCGAGCGCGGCTTGCATTTGCTCCTTCGATCCCACCATCACGAAGTTCACCATGTCGCCCATGTTGTTGAATTCATCGTTGACGCGGCGCGGCAAGCTATCAATATCTTTCGATAGTGTTGTATCGATCTTGTCCTTCGATACGTCGAGCGCGCCGGTGGCCGCTGCCGCAGTGGCTGCGTTGCCTCCGACCGCAGACGAAGAGGACGTAGCAGCCGGTTTGTCGGTCCCAAACTGTCCTTGCATCCAAACCTGCGCGGCGGCAGCCAGTTTTTTCTTGATGTCAGCAGCCGATCCGTTTGTTTCGGAGCCCGCAGCCGTGCTTCCGGCCGCGCCTTGCGTTGTAGTCGGCGTTGCGTTCTTCGCCAGGTCTGGGGTGGCGGATGTGGCAGCCGGAGTTGTCGCCGCGACTCCGGAGGTAACGTGCACCTTGACCGCGAAACTTCCGGCGCAAGCGGGTGGTCCGTCGGCGTTGACTCCGAGAAAAAGATGGCCAGTGGAATCTACTTTGATTTGTTTCGTGCTTCCCACGAGAAGGGCGCTGCCTTGCGAATCCAGTTTGGCGATGAGCGCTCCCGGCGCCACACTCGCGGCGGGCAGATTCGCGGTCTTGGGGGCATCACTTGCGCCATTGGGATCGCATGTCGACGTAGCTATGGCGTGGCGATCAGGAACGCCGCTGCTCGGTGGCGGGGCTGCGGTGATATCCAGTGCGTCGCCCGGCAGCAGGTCTAAGCCAGTGTCGGTCCAAACCTGGGTGGTGGAAATGGCGTAACTGAAGTCGCGCGAGGAAGCCCCGGTGGCTCCCGATTGAGCGAAGGCTTGTATGGCGAACAGCAAGCTACAAAGAAAAGCGAGATGAAAACAACGAAGGTGGAAAGACCTAATCATGCAAAACCCCACAGATGGATCCGGTTGCGATTATTATATTGCGCTGCCGGCAAAAAATGGGGTTCTGCGACTACCCGCACTTTCCCGTGCCGTGGCACGAGCGGAACGGCGAACAGCAATTGCCCGGCTCCGCCAGTCTGCCGTCGGGACCTATACAGGTCTGAGTATGGATGCACCAGAAAAGTCCGTCGTTCGAAGCCGGAACCGACGGATCGCGTTCGGCAAGAATGAACTGGCCCTTCCATCGCAGCGATGGACACAAATTCGGGTGATGAATGTTGAAGCGATCCGACTCCGGAATCATGCGGCACCTCCCGCCTTCAGGACAGCGCGCTTCACTGCTACGCGCGCCAGTTGGACTTTGTATCTGTTATGACTAAGTGGCGTGGCGCTCGCGAGCGCCGCATTGGCAGCGGCGATGGCAACATCCTCTGAAGGCGTCTTACCGACCAGTGCTTGCGCCGCTTCCGCGGAGATCCAGGGCTTTGGGGCGACATACCCCAGTACAACGCGCGCAGACTGAATCGTCGAACCGTTCAAGCGGAGCGCGATTGCGCTCAACGCCAGCGGCCAATCGAAGGCCTGCTTTTGGCGCACCTCGTAATGGGCAACTCGCAGTTGAGCAGAAGGCGGCAGCACGACCTCCGTGATGATTTCGTTGGGAAGCAGATCGTGTTCCCGCTCCGCATCGCTCTTGGGAATGACGTAGAAGTCCTCCAAGGCGATCTCACGCCGCGGTTTGGGACCGATCAGGCGAATCTTCGCGCCGTATGCAATCAGCACCGGCGCAATGCTCGACGGACTGACAAACTTCGCCGGGCCATCATTGCCGAGAATCGCGTGATAGCGGTTCTCGCCTTCCGCGACCATATCTTTCCCGCTCGCATCTTTGGGAAGCAATCCAAAGCCGTTGCGAAAATACCAGCAGCGCGGGCGCTGGCAAAGGTTTCCTCCCAGCGTGGCCATGTTGCGAATCTGCGGGCTGGCAGCATCGTTCAACGCGTCGGCCAACGCAGGATAGTTCTGAATCACGTTGGCGTTGTCGGCCAGATCGCCAAGCGTGGTCAGCGCTCCGATCCGCAAGCCTTCCGAGTTATAAGTCACACCGTGCAGATCGGAGATATCTTTGATATTCACCAGGCGCTTGGGCTGGACGATGTCATCTTTCATGAGTGCCAGCAATCGGTGCCGCCCGCGAGAATTTCAGCTTGGCCCCAGTTTGAGCCTAGTAATCCTGAGGCCTGCTCTTTGGTCTGAGGGCTTGCATATTCAAAGGCTCGCATTATGCACCCGCCTTCTGTTCGAGCGCGGCCAGCACTCGATCGGGAGTAAGTGGGAGAAAAGGGACGCGCGCGCCAATGGCGTTGGCCACTGCGTTCGAGATTGCCGCTCCCGGCGAAATCACCGGAGGCTCGCCCAGTCCGATGACACCGCGTTCGTCGTAACCTTTGCCGGTCATCATGTGGACCACCAACTCGGGAATGTCGTTCAGTCCGGCTAACCGGTAAAACTGCATATTCGGATTCAACATGCGTCCGGAGAGCGGATCCATGACCTTCTCTTCAAATAGCGCGTAGCTGATTCCCATCACCATCGCGCCGTAGCAACTGCTCTCGGCGAGTTTCAAATCGATGATCAGGCCGCAGTCCTGCACGGCGACCATCTTCTTCACCTTGACGATGCCCGTCTCGGTATCGACTTCGACATCCGCCATGCCGACTCCACCGACTCCGCTGTTCGTAAGGTCAGGCTTGTTCTTGGCTGCGGCGGAGTCGTTGTGTCCGCGAACTGTAATCGGTACAGCCCCGATCTTCGCGCACGCCTGTTTCCAGCTTAGTGAGCGGCTGGGATCGCCTTTGACACGAATCGTGCCACTTACACACTCGAGTTCCTCCGGTTGCGCTTTCAGGGCCGGAGCAGCTTTCGCAAAAAGCGCTTCGCGAGCATCTACCGCCGCACGCCGGGTAGAGGAACTCGACCCCGCCAGGAGTGGTCGATCCTCCCGATCCTCCCGACGGCGGATACATTGTGTCGCCAATGTAGAGATTGATCGCGTCAATCGGTAGACCCAAAGTGTCCGCTGCGACAATCAAAATCGTAGTCCGCGTGCCGGTGCCCAGGTCCTGCGTTCCCATCTTGATGTTCACTGATCCATCAGGATGGATGATGAGATCGCAATCGCTGGCATGGCCGCGGCCGCCCCACGTATGCATCGAAACGCCCAGTCCGCGGGCGATGTTGCCGGAAACATTCTGTCCCCGCGGACGCCATTTTTCTTTCCATCCCATCAGATCGGAAGCGATGCCGAGTTCCTCGCGATATGTCTGCTGGCGGTCTTTTACGGTCAAATCGAGATTTTTCAGCAGCAACTCGACGGGATCCATGTTGATCTTCGCCGCCAAGTCATCGAGCGCACCCATGGTAATGACTGCGGCCTGCGGATGGTTGGGAGCGCGCCAAGCTCGCGCCGGTCCTATGTTCGTGCGAATCGCGGTGTGTTCTTTCTTCTGATTGGCGATATTGAAAACGTACGGAATCGGCGGCATGCCTCCTCCGCCGGGCCCTCCCGTGCCCCAAGATTGCGATTGCCATCCCGTCAGCGTGCCGTCTTTCTTCGCGGCTACCTTCACCCGCGCGTAGCCCGATGGACGCGCCCCCGCAACCTGCAACTCCGCATCGCGCTCCAGCATGATGCGCACCGGTTTGCCCCCGGCCTTCTTCGAGAGCCGCGCAGCCGTGATGTCCCAGCGGTCTGCGGCAGAACTTGCTGCCGAAGCCGCCGCCAATATTGTCTTGATGAATATGAACATTGGTTGCCGGAACGCTGAGCGGTTCCGCCATCTGATCGGGAATACCCGAGACGTTCTGCGTCGAGATATGAACGAAGAGATGGTTCGCGTCAGGCCATTCGGCGACCGATCCGTGCGATTCGAGGCAACAGTGCACAATCACTGGAGAACCATAGAGCCCCTCGGATGTGACTTCCGCTTCTGAGAATGCCTGATCTACCTGGCCCAGCGCGATGACAGCGTTCTTTTGATAGCTGGAGCGCCCTCCACCTTTCGCCTCGTGGAAAGGTGCCTTCGCTATCGCTTGAATTACTGGGTCAGGAACTTCGTAACCCTTCAGTTCCTTGAGGAAGTCGTCGTCCACCTTGAAGCTGACTCCCTGCTTTTGCAGCGTGTCGATAAGTTGATCGTTCGGCACCTGGTTGCTGAGCGCGTCGTAGATATCATCTTCCGCCAGCGGCCCGCCGCCTTCGCCCGCTCCCGCGGGAGGCTCGGCATCACTCACCATGTACGACATCGGTTGATATTTCACCTTGATGGTGCGCGCGGCATCTTCCGCCGTAGGCTCATCGACAGCCGCCACCGCGACCACTTCATCGCCAGCCCATTGCACCGTCGTGCCCGGCTTCTGAATAATCTGCACCGCTTTTACGCCTGCCATTTTTTCGGCGACGCTGGTGTCGATGCTGACGATACGTGCCTTCGCGTAGGGGGACCGTAGGACTTTGCCGAACAGCATCCCTGTTCCGTGATAATCGTAAGTGTATTTCGCACGCCCCGAAACCTTCACAGGAGAATCCACGCGCGAGATGCGCTTGCCAATCAAGCTGCGGTGATCCGCGTCAGGCCAGTTATAGTCAGGCATGGCTCAGGCTCCCTTCTGCGACATTTGTGCGACGACTTGCTGAATGCCGTGATAGGTCCCGCAGCGGCAGACATTCCCGCTCAGTCCGCGGCGGATCTCCTCAGGGCTCGGGTTGGGATGCTTGTCGAGAAACGCCTTAGTCGCGACTACGAAACCTGGCGTGCAGAAGCCACACTGCGAAGCATCGTTCTCGACGAACGCCTGTTGGATCGGATGCAGTTTGTTCCCTTGCATGAACGATTCGACGGTCGTGATGTCCTTCCCGCGCGCATCAATCGCCAGGATGGAGCACGCATATACCGGCTTGTTGTTTATCAGCACTGTGCACGCGCCGCACTCCGCGCGATCGCACACCCGCTTGGCTCCGGTGACATCGAGCGAGTCGCGGAGTGCGTCAAGCAACGTGACTCGCGGTTCGAGTTGCAGGGCGTGTTTTTTCCCATTCACCGTCAATTCAATCGGTACCTTGCCCGGGCCATAAACTTTCACTGGTTCACCCGCGGCTTCGACCACTCGAGGTCCGGCAACCAGTGGCACGGCAACGGTGATGCCGCCAATCTTCAAGAATTCGCGGCGTGAAACTCCTGTATTGGTGGAAGATGAATTCTTCGGCTCTTGGTCGTCAGGCATCCTAAGACCTCCGTGGGACTGGCCTTGCGGCTGGCATTATTTCGTCCTAGTGAATTGATTGGACACGCCGGAAATCGTTCGGTTAGCGGGCATGGGGCTTGCAGAACGGTCAGCTCCCAAAAGTATACAACCGGACAATAAAAAAGGGCCGGGATTGCTCCCGGCCCGAACGAAGGAGGAAATGTTTATTTAAGGGTGCGAACGTACTTCACGACGTCATTGATCTGATCCTTGGTCAGTTTGCCATCGTACTTCGGCATCTTGTCTTTGCCGTTGGTCACGATGTTGACCAGATCCGCGTCAGACTGCTTCTGTACGTCGGCTGAGCTGAGGTCGCGAAGTTTGAGCGACTTGCCCATTCCAGTGGTTCCCTTGCCGTCAGCTCCGTGGCATGCGGCGCACTTGCTCTTGAAAATATCCGCACCATCATCGGCCAACGACCAGGTGGAAAAAATCATCGCAAATGCGAACACGCACAAAACCAATTTCATTACGTTCTTCATTCTCTTTTTTCTCCTAAGAAGCGACGAGGCCTCAGCCTCCTCCAGTTAAGTAGAAGGGCACGCGCCTTGCCAAAAATGATTCAGCGCAACTACGTCCCGCCCTGGCAAAGCAGGGAGTCAGGCGAACAATTTAGTTTCAAGCACTTAGATATGGAAATGTGGCTAACACTAGTCCTTTTTCGCGACGCTTTCAAGGGGAGTGGCCGCCTTTATCTCTTGTGTGGCATTTCTCATCGCTGCGTGATCTGACCCAATCTCCTCGTCGCCAATTTCGTTTTCGAAGCGCGGGCGCGAAAACCCACTCGGCAGAGTGATATGCCGCATCGATCGTTTGCCGGCCTTCCGCAACTTCGCACGAGAATCCTATAAACCTCTGATAACAAGATGGATGTCCCTTGGGACACGCGCGTGGGAATTTGGCACGAAGGGTGCCATGTCAGTGGTGAAACTCGGTCCTCTGGGGGAATCCGTGGAACCCACCTTGATGGTCATTGGTTTGAATTACCGGACGGCCCCGGTCGCTGTGCGCGAACGTTTCTGGATCAGCGAAACTGGACGCTACGAAGCGCTGGTTGAATTGGCGAGGCAGGAAGGCATTGAAGAAGTCATCATCTTGGCGACCTGCAATCGGACTGAATTCATCCTTTGGGCCAGCGATTCTTCGCTTGCCGCGAACTCGGTTCTGAGATTCCTATCAGCCCAATACGGATTGAAACTCTGCGAGTGGAAACATTTTTATCGCCTCCTCGACGACGCGGCCCTGCTCCACATCTTCAGCGTCACTTCCAGTCTCGATTCCATGGTCATCGGCGAACCGCAAATCATTGCGCAGGTCAAGGGCGCATGGCAGCAGGCACAGAAGGTTCGCAGCACCGCCCGGTTTCTCGATGCCGTCATGCAGAAGGCACTCACTGTTTCCAAGCGTGTACGCAACGAAACCGCCGTTGGCAACTGTGCCGTCTCGGTGCCTTATGCCGCGGTCGAACTTGCTCGGCAGACTCTCGGCTCGCTGGAAGGCAAGAAAGTCCTGGTGCTGGGTGCAGGCAAAATGAGTGAACTTTCGGCGCAGTATCTGGTCAAGAACGGCGCAGCCTCGATTTGCGTAATCAATCGCACCTTTGAGCACGCTGTGGAACTGGCCAACAAGTTGGGCGGCACCGCCATCGCCTTCGATGATCGCTGGCAACATTTGGTCGATGCCGACATCGTCATCAGTTCTACCTCGTGCCCGCACACGATTCTCAGCCGCGAAGAAGCCGAGTTGATCACGCGTGAACGCAAGCAGCGTTCAATGGTGCTGGTCGATATCGCGCTGCCTCGGGATATCGATCCCGCCGTGCGAGCAGTTCCTGGGATTTTTCTATTCGATATCGATGACCTTGAAAAAGTCGTCCAACACAATACCGGAGAGCGCGAGAGCGCCGCCGCTGATGCGCGTCTGATAGTTGCCGCCGAGGCCAAGGGCTTCCGCCGGAAGCTTCTGGCGGAGCGCGTCGTGCCTACCATCATCGCGTTGCGCACCCGGTTAGATGAAATTTGCCGGCAAGAACTGGAGTCCTTTAAAGCCGAGTCCGGGCCATTTTCCAGGGATCAGGACGAGATGTTGACCGCCGTCACATCCCGCATCACTCAGCGAATTGCAGGATCGCTGGCTCGCGAACTCAAGGAACTTCCGGAAAGGGCGGAGCAGGAGCAAATGACTGCGGCAGTGCAGCGACTGTTCCACCTGGAGTCGCCTCAGACGGCGATTGCCGGCGCCAATTTATGAAGGAGCGGAAATGAGCACAGTAAAAACCATCCCCGATTCGTTGCAGGAACAAAGCCCTTGGACAGCCACGCAGGCCTATGGGCTCGCGGTCTTTTGCCTGCTGCTAGGTGTGGCGCTCGGCTACTTGTTTCGCGGATCGGCCTCTCCGGCTAACGATCTCGCCGCAACGCAACCGGCGAGCGCTGCGCCGTCAGGCATGAGTGATGCCAGCGGCAAGCCAACCCCCGAGCAGCAGAAAGCAATGGCCGAGCGCGCAGCTACTCCCCTGCTCGAAGCCGTCCACAAGAACCCGAACGACTTCGAAGCCGTGGTGAACCTGGGCAACGTGTATTACGACGGCAATCAGTATCCCGAAGCCATCAAGTACTACCAGCGAGCGCTTGAGATTAATCCCAGCAACGCGGATGTTCGCACCGACTTGGGCACCGCTTACTGGTACATCGGCGACGCCGACCGCGCCCTGACGGAATTCAAGAAGTCGTTGAAGATCAGACCTAATCATCCGGGGACCCTCTTCAACATGGGCATCGTCGAGTGGCAAGGGAAGATGGATCCGGCGGCGGCCGTCGCTGCCTGGCAGGAGTTGCTGAAGGGTAATCCGAATTATCAGCAACGCCAGCAAGTCGAGGATCTCATCGCCAAGGCGAAGGAACACTCCAAAGGCTGAGCCTCGCCCATGGACGCTTGTCCCCGCGGTGCGGTAGTCGTACACTCCCTCGGTGTTCGACGACACTCAGATTGGCGGCCGCGACGGCAGCTTTCCGCTCACCCGCCACTCGCTCATGCAGGCGGTTCGTAGTGCGGATGCAAAAGAACGGCGCCGTGGGCTCGACGTTCTCATCGGCGCTTACTGGAAGCCCGTCTACAAATACATTCGCGTCCGGTGGGGGAAAGACAACGAACAAGCAAAGGACTTGACACAGGAGTTCTTCGTTCGTTTGCTGGAGAAAGATTTTCTCGAAAGTTACGATCCTACCCGCGCTCGCTTGCGCACCTTCCTCCGCGTCTGCCTCGACCGCTTTCTTAGTAACACGCGGACTGCCGAGCAACGCCTAAAACGTGGCGGAGAAATTGCCTTTCTCCCACTCGATTTCGAAACCGCCGAAGGAGAACTTCGCCAGTTCGAGCCGCGTTCCTCCGAAGATGTCGAAGAGTTCTTTACCCGCGAATGGACGCGCAGCGTTTTCAGTAATGCATTGGAACGATTGCGGCAAGACTGTGAAGCTAATGGCAAACATGTTCATTTCCAGTTGCTCGAACTGTATGACATTGAAGAAGGCGGGAAGCAGCTGACTTACGCGCAGGTGGCGGAGAAATTCGGCATCAAGTCATCGGACGTGACAAACTACCTGGCGTACACCCGCCGTGAATTCCGCCGCATCGTTCTGGAGTCATTGCGGGAAATGACCGCCAGCGAAGAAGAATTCCGCCGCGAGGCTCGCGCGCTTCTGGGGATCGAAGTGAAATGAAGCCGCTCACAGACAATGCTCTCGATCGCCTGCGAACCGCGGCTGAGTTGCCCGACCTCACCGGCACTCGCTACCGCGTCGTCTCGAAACTCGGACAAGGCGGCATGGGCAGCGTTTACTGTGTGGAGGATGAGACCCTCGGCAGGCAGGTGGCGTTGAAAGTCATCGCCCTGTCGGATACTGTGGGGGAGTTTCGCAACCGGTTGCTGCATGAAGCCCGCGTGATCGCACAACTCGAACACCCGGGCATTGTCCCTGTCCACGACGTCGGTACGCTTCCCGATGGACGCGTCTTTTACACCATGAAGTTAGTGCAAGGTCAGCGCCTCGATCAGCACCGGTCCGGCCTGACCACTCTCACCGAACGTCTGCGGTTGTTTCAGCGGATCTGCGAGCCGATGGCCTTCGCGCACGCCCATGGCGTCTTACATCGAGACTTGAAGCCACAGAACATTATGGTGGGGCCGTTTGGCGAAGTGCTCGTGCTGGATTGGGGCCTCTCGAAGCTTCTCGATAGCTCCCGCGAAACTAACTTCGCCACAACCATGCCGAATGTCTCCACCGATACTCAGCACGGCGCGGTCTTGGGCACGCCCGGATACATGTCGCCCGAGCAGGCCGGATCCAATACCCGGGTAGGCTACCCGACCGACGTGTATTCCCTGGGTGCGATTTTAAAGTTTCTTCTCAGAAGGTTTCGATTCGGTGCCGCGCCCTCTGGCAGCGATCCTAAAAAAATGCCTCGAGCCGGAGCCTTCGGCGAGATACTCTTCAGCCCAGGAACTGGAATCGGATATCGGACGCTATGTCGACGGCGGTGCCGTGAGTGCGTATCCGGAAGGGCCATTTGCGAAAGTCTGGCGCTGGGTGCTACGGAATCAAGCATGGCTGCTGCTGATTGCGGCGTACCTGGTCATGCGCACGCTTTTTATTCTTTGGAAGAGTCGTTAAAGGATTTCCTTGAGACGTTGAATAGAAGCTTAGCGGGCGATTGACCCGCCTGGAGACACCATGAACAAAGTATGGCTTGGCCTGCTAATCGGCGGAATTCTCGGCATTTTCGATGGCCTTAGCGCCTGGTTTACGCCCGACGTGCGAACCCAGTTGCTGGGCATCGTGATCGGCTCATGCGTCAAGGGTCTGATTGCGGGCGTGCTGATCGGATGGTTCGCCAAGAAAGTCAACTCGCTTCCGTTGGGAATTCTATTCGGGCTCGCCGTCGGACTGCTGCTCGCCTTTGCCGTGGCCTTAATGCCTCAGCCAACGGGAAAGCACTACTACTTCGAAATCATGCTGCCCGGCGGAATTGTCGGCATGATCGTAGGCTATGCCACGCAGCGCTTCGGCGCCCCGTTACTCAGCCCGCGCTAGCCTGACGCTCGGCCAGGTAGCGCCGCAGCGCATCGTGCCAGTCGGGCATACTGATGCCGTAGCGATTCAGACTGACTGGAGAGAGCACAGAATACTGCGGCCGTTCAGCGGGACGAACAAATTTGTCGCTGGTAGTGGGACGGACAATGGTGGCGAGTCCAGCTTCACTTACAATCTCGCGCGCGAACTCATACCAACTACACTCGCCGCTGTTCGTGGCATGAATGATGCCTTCCGCTCTTTCTCGGCACAGTTGCATCACTGCGCGCGCCAGATCGATGGAGTAAGTCGGCGATCCGCGCTGGTCGTCGACGACGTCCAATTCAGGTCGAGTTGCGGCAAGCTTCAGAATCGTGTCAGGAAAGCACTTTCCCCCGACGCCGAACAGCCACGATGTCCTCACGATGCAGACACCCGGCAAGATTTCCTGCATGAGCTCTTCGCCTTCCGCTTTGGAACGGCCATACATGCCGCGCGGAGCACGCGGATGATCAGTCTCGTAAGGCACCGAGTTCCGCCCGTCAAAAACGTAATCGGTGCTGATCGCCAGCAGGCGCGCACCGGATTCTCTAGCCGCACGAGCCACATTCGCGGCTCCGTCGCGATTCACCGAAAACGCCATCTCTCGATTGCTCTCGCAGCCATCGACGTCGGTATACGCCGCCGCCAGCACGATCCAATCGGGACGCGTGCGTTCAATCGCCTCTGATACTTGCTTCGGATCGCGGATGTCCGCATCCTTCGAGCTGAGCGCCGCAACTTCATCTTCCGTCCACTGGCGCACCAGCGCTTTTCCCAGCAGACCGGTAGCGCCAAAAAGCGTGACTCGCATGAGAGGGGAACTTACTCGTAAAACTGCGCTTGCTTGAAGGGAATGCCCGCCAGATCTTTTTTCGAGATGATCGGATCGCCGTCCAGTTGCCAGTCAATTTTCAATGCCGGATCGTTCCACGCAACCGTGTGTTCAAACTCGGGAAAATAAAAATCCGTAGTCTTGTAAAGCACGTGAACTGTCTCGGACACTACGCGAAAGCCGTGAGCGAATCCCGCAGGTATCCACAGTATGGACTTGTTTTCTTCCGACAGGGGGATGGCTTCCCAGCCGCCGAAGGTCGGCGAACTACGGCGCAAGTCGACCACCACGTCGAGAATTTCTCCCCCGATCACGCGTACCAGTTTTCCCTGGGGACGCTGCACCTGGTAATGCAATCCGCGCAAGACATTTTTCGTCGAGAACGAATGATTGTCTTGCACGAATGCTTCGCGAATGCCAACTTCTTCCATGATCCTCTGGTTATAACTCTCCAGGAAAAATCCGCGCTCGTCTCCAAACACCCGCGGCCGCAGGACCAGAACTCCTTCGAGAGATGCTCTTGTCGCTTTCATGACCGTACTGCCCGCCTGTCCCGCCGCCATTTTAAAACACCTTTTCCCGGAGCAATTGCAGCAAATACGCTCCGTATGCATTGTTCTTCATCGAATTCCCAATCTCTTCCAGTTGTGCCGCGCTGATGTAGCCGGAACGGAAAGCAATTTCTTCTGGCGACGCCACCATCAGACCCTGCCGCCGCTCGAGCGTCTGGATGAACAGTGCCGCTTCCATCAGCGAATCGTAAGTGCCGGTGTCGAGCCACGCCATGCCGCGCCCCATGACGGCCACTTCCAGCTTCCCACGTTCGAGATAAATGCGGTTCACGTCCGTGATTTCCAATTCTCCGCGCGCGGAAGGCTTCAACGACTTTGCGATCGATACAACCTCGCTGTCGTAAAAATAAAGTCCCGTCACCGCGTATCTCGATTTAGGCTTCGCAGGTTTTTCTTCCAGGCTTAGTGCCTTGCCCGATTCGTCGAATTCCACGACTCCATATCGCTCAGGATCAGTCACGCGGTACGCGAACACCCGCGCCCCCGTCATCTTCGATGTCGCCGCGCGCAGATCTTTGGCGAAATCGTGTCCATAGAAAATATTGTCGCCCAGCACCAGCGCGCACGCACTCGAACCAATAAATTCCTGCCCGACGAGAAACGCCTGCGCGATACCCTCAGGCTTTTTCTGCACCGCATACTGAAAATGCAATCCCAACCGCGATCCGTCGCCAAGTAACTGTTCGAACCGCGGACAATCATCGGGTGTAGAGATAATCAGGATGTCGCGAATCCCGGCCAGCATCAGCGTCGACAGCGGGTAATAAATCATCGGTTTGTCGTAAAGCGGCAGCAGGCTTTTACCGACAGCCTGCGTTGCGGGATAGAGGCGGGTCCCGGAGCCTCCGGCCAGAATAATGCCTTTGTACGCGTTCTCTCGCGCCATCAAGCTCCTTGCAAAATCAAATTACTAAGAATAATGCGCCGCGATCCATTGACGGTAGCTGCCGCCCGTGACCTCTTTCACCCACTCATCATTTCTTAGATACCACTCGATTGTCTTGCGGATGCCCGTCTCAAACGTTTCGCGCGGTTTCCAATTCAATTCCTGCTTGATCTTGCGGGCATCAATTGCATAACGGCGGTCGTGCCCGGGACGGTCCTTGACGAACGAAATCAACTTCTCGTGCGGAAGCACCGGATCATTCGGGCAAAGCTGATCAAGAATCGAGCACACGGATTTCACAATCTCCAGATTCCGCCGCTCGCTCCATCCGCCGATGTTGTAAGTGTGCCCGGTTTTCCCCTTCGCCAAGACCATCCGTATGGCCTCGCAATGATCCTCCACATACAGCCAATCCCGTACATTCTGCCCGTCTCCATAGATCGGCAGGGGCTTTCCATTCCGCGCATTCAGAATCATCAGCGGAATCAGTTTCTCAGGAAACTGGTACGGACCATAATTGTTCGAGCAATTTGTCGTCAGCGTCGGAAGTCCATAAGTGTGGTGATATGCGCGCACCAAGTGATCGGCGCCCGCCTTCGAAGCGGAATAGGGACTATTCGGTGCGTACGCCGTAGTCTCACAGAATGGCGGATCGTCCGGATTCAGCGATCCATAAACCTCGTCAGTGGAAACGTGGAGAAAACGAAAATCTTGACGCGCCGTGTCTGTGAGCGCAGACCAATAGGCCCGTACCTCTTCCAGCAGACAAAACGTTCCGTCCACGTTGGTGCGAATGAAATCGTCGGGGCCGTGAATCGAGCGATCCACATGACTTTCTGCCGCAAAATGCACAATGGCCCGCGGCCGCCGCTGCTCCAACAATCCCCGTACCAGATCCCTGTCGCAGATGTCGCCTTGCACAAAAAGATATCGAGGATCGTGTAACAACGATTCCAGATTCCTGGGGTTTCCCGCGTAGGTCAGCTTGTCGAGATTCAACAACCCGTCCGTTTCACGGGCCATCCATTGCAAGATGAAGTTCGACCCGATGAAGCCCGCGCCGCCGGTGACCAGGATGGTGTTGTCCATGTCGCTTGTTGTAATAGTAATAAAAAAGGCGGGAATCTTCCTCCCGCCCCATCAAGAATGTTAACAGTTCGCTGAAATGTTGACCAAGCCGCGCCCTGCGAACTTCAGGCGACCCGGTCTTTTGTCTCGTTGGGAAGAACAACTTGCTCGGCATTGGTCCTTGGTGACCGAGTCCTAAACCCAACCGCGTCCAGATACACCCGCTCAATCTGTTCCGCGATTCCAGGCCAGAGATAGTTTCGACGAACGTGCTCCTGTCCCCGAAGCGCAGCATCTTTCCGCACCCGCTCCTCTGCGATCAGCAGCCTCAACATGCGTTCCAGATCGTCGACATCGCCGCGCTTAAACGTGAACCCCGCGGCCTCGACCAATTCCAGGTTCTCCGGGATATCGCTGGTCAGTACACACACCCCTGCTCCCATTGCGTCGAGCAACGCGAGCGACAGGCCCTCGAGATCGGACGGCAACACAAACAGCGTGGCATTGGTCAGCAATTCGTCGAGTTCTTCGCCTGCCACATAGTTCAGCAAGTTCACGCGCTTGCTGGCATGGCTTCGCAATTCTTTCTCGTATGCCGTGGAATAGCTCGATCCTCCGGCCAGCACCAGCTTTACCGGAGTGTCGATTTTCTCGTACGCCTCAATCAGAAGATGGCAGTTCTTCTCGGGCGAAAAACGTCCGAGAAAGAGGATGTAACCTTCCGGCTGCAGTCCCCATTGCGAAAGTTTTGCCGGAGACCTCCGCTCTCGGATGGTTGTGCCATTCGGAACATAGGGCACCGGCTTTCCATGCAACGCCTGATAGTGCCGCTCCAGCGCGCGAGAAACCACCATGGTCCGATCCGGAAACTGTGTCGCAGCCTTCTCCCCCAAACGCAAAACGGTCGACGCGATTCGTCCCCATTTCCTGCGCTGCCAATCCAGTCCCTGTACGGTGACGACCGTCTTTTTCCCGAACCAGCGTGGGATAAACGAGAACAACGCCGGACCCAGCGCATGGTAATGAACGACGTCGTACTGCGCGAACAGCGCGTGTACGGTGCTGAAAAGCGTGTGGATCACCGTCTCCCAATGCTTGCTGCGAATCGTAGGCAGGATGACCACCCTTAAGCCACGATAATCGTCCAATGCGGGAGTGAAGTAACTCCGGCAGTAAACCGTAACCTCGTGTCCCATGGCGGCCAGTTGGCTGCCCGCTTCTTCGTAGTAAGCCTCGATGCCACTGTATTTCGAAACCACCCCACGCCCGCCGATGAACGCGATCCGCAGCTTTGGTTTGTCATCAAAGCTGACGGCGACGGTTGCGCCTCGTCTTTCAGCCAGCCGTTGGTACAAGCCGACAAGGGCCGCATAGTGATCTTCTGGCTTGTGCCGTTCGCGCACCATTTCGCGTCCTGCCGCACCCATCTGCAAAGCCAACGCCGGACGATCGCAGAGAAATGCGATTGCCCCCGCCAGTTGCTCCACGTCTCCCGGCCGGTAAAGCAGTCCCCTCCGTCCTTCCTCAACCAATTCACGCCGTGAACCTAGGTCCGACGCCACCACGGCTCGCCCCAACGCGTAGGACTCCAAAATCGTCTTCCCCAAGGTCTCGTACGCCCGCGAAGGCAGCACGGTGAATCGCGACAAAGCAATCAGCGTATCGAGCGCCTCCCCGGCGATGTGACCCACGAATTCCACGTTGTCCAGCGATAACTGCTCCGCGAGTCGCTCCAGTTCAGCCCGCTGTGGTCCATCGCCTGCAATTTGCAGGCGGAGTCGCGGAAGGCGCTTCATCGCGCGCAGCAGATCGGTCAGTCCTTTTTCCGCCGACAAACGCCCGAAATAAAGGATGGGAGCATCCTCCGCGAGTTCTGGAAAAGACTTCTCGGGAACGGTCTGAAAATGAGGCAGCACCTCGATCTTCGTCGCATCCCATCCATTCTCGACCAGCTTCTCTTTTACAAACCGGCTGGGAGCCAGAAACAGGTCTACACACTTCTCGTACGTCCGCATCCACTTGTGGAAATACGCCTCGGCCGCCAGCACTACTCCCGAACCCACTGGCCCGGGATAGCAACCCTCCGTAAGCACGCGCCAAAATTGCCCGCCGCGGCAATGCTCGCAGGCATGATTTTTCGCCACCATGTTGTAGCTGGGACACAGCAGCTTGAAATCGTTCAGGTGATACAGCACGGGCACGCCCTGCTCCTTCAACTCCCAAAGAATCGACGGCGACAAGTGGTGATAAATATTCCGCACATGGGCCACATCGGGACGAAACGCTGCAATGATTCTTCGCAGTCGGATCCGCGCCTCGCGCGAATACACCGCGTGCGCTGCCAGCCGCGCCTTGCGAAACGGACCCTGCTTCCCGTCTTTGAAATCCAGATGAGGAAGAAAGAATTCGTCGTAAGCCGTAGGATTGCCGCGCGCGTCCGCCATTGAAAATAGTGCCGTCTCGTGGCCCTGCGTGCGCATCAGTTCCATCGCCGAGAACAAGTAAGACTCGGTACCGCTAAAAGGAAAGTTATATTTGTTGCAGTACAGAATCTTCATGAGCTTGAGCCTCCGTCTCCCCGGCTAGTCGATTCAAAAATCCTTCGGCGAATGACGCCAGATTTCTCTCACGGTCGAAGTGCTCCCGCACATGTTTGCGTGCCGCTTTGCGAATCGGCTCTAGTGCCCCGCGCAGTTCCCAGATCATCCGCAGCTTTTGCGTGAAGTCCTCGATCGAACCTGGTCGGTAAAGAAACCCCGTGGTCCCGTGAATCACTAACTCCGGAATTCCCGTAACCTGCGGCGCAAGGACAATCTTGCCCATCGCCATTGCTTCCATCAGCACCAGCGGAACGCCTTCGCTCTTACTGGTGAGCACCACTACGTCTGCCATGGCGTAGTGGCCGTCGATCTGATTGTGCGCAACGTGCCCGAGCATTCCCACTTCTTCGCTGAGGTCGAGTTTCGCAACCAGCCGCTCAAGTCTTTTTCGTTCGGGACCATCCCCGGCGATCAGGCACAGCGTGCGGAGACCGTCATCCTTGAGTTTCTTGCACGCAGTGATGAGGAACGCGTGATCCTTCACACGATGCAGCCTGCCCACGCTGAGCACGAGTGGATACTTCGGCGTATCGTCGTTGCCCTGTAACACCTGAAACTCGGGCGGATCGACTCCCATGCGATGGACCCACACTTTCTCAGGCGCGACCTGGGGATAGTGCTCGAAGATGTAGTCGCGATTGAATTCAGAAACCGTCAGGCAAAATCGGCAGTGCTTCAACTTCGTGTCGAGATAAGCTCGATTCACCAGCAGGTCCGAGCCATGCAACGTCATACTGAATCCGATCCCCAGCACTCGCGCCGCGACCATCGCAATCCAGGAAGAAAAATATCCGTGATGCACATGGATGTGATCCACGCCGCGCTCTTCCAAAAGCAGCGCATAGTAAATCCCCAGCCACGTATGCAGCAGACAGCGCGCCCGGCGCATTGGTGACTCCGTCCCCTGCACAACCACGCGCTCGAAGAGGTCGGCAAACCGCCGGAAGTGGCGCAATCCGTAGCATGCCGCTCTTAACATCAAAGCAACGCGCAACGGCTGAAGATAAAGTGTCTCTGCCGCCAACGGCCTTAAATCCTCCCCTACTTCTTTCGCTTCGACCGACCGCGCACTGCAAGGGATCACATGAACCCACTGCCTGCGCAGTTCATGGATTTCATCCGCGACATACGGCTCGATCGGAGAAGGGAAGCGATTCGAAAGATAAGCGATTGTCGGCATATAAATTCACCCACCCGCCCAAAGCATGGGCACGAACAGCAGCGCCGCGAAGATCACCAGCCACGGAGCCAGCCGGCGATAGGAAATCGGAGTGCCTCGAAGACCGCGTTGCAGCACCGGATACGCTCCGCACGCGAGCAGTTCCGCCCATCCATACCCCGCGATTCCGAAACGAGGCAGAAGAAACAAAGTTCCCGCTCCCAGCAGAACTACATGCGCCGCGTATGACCGCATGACCAGCCACTGCTTTCCCACCACAAACAGCGCTGAGGCCTGCAGGTTGTAAACCGAGTTGACCAGGACGCCCGCGGCAATAAAGGGATACACGATCAAACTCGGCATCCAGCGCATTCCGGCAAAGTGCCGTATCCCCCACGATCCCGCAAGGGCGAAGGCGCAAAGTAGAGGGCCCAGCGTGATCACCTGCAGAAATAGTGCCTGCTCCAGCGCATTGCGAAATCGTTCTCGGTTGCTCTGCAATCGTGCCAGCGCGGCGATCGCTAACCGCCCCGCGGCAAGCCGCACCGACCCCAACGCTTCCGCGGTGCGAATCGCAAAGGCTACGAATGCGACTCCCTCCGCGCCCGCGAACTTTCCGACCAGTAGCGGGTTCACCAAAGTTCGCAATTGCCACGTCCGCAAAGACGCCGTCAATCCCGCGCCGTATTGCAACATCGCGCATGCTTCTTTCCGCTCAAATCGAAAACTGGGACAAAGCCCTGCGTAGACGCAAGTCGCCATCAATAGAAAAACCTGCCAAATCATCTGGCCCGCCACCGGAGCCCAAACGCCCCGGTGCGACCACGCCAACACCGACGAGAGCAACAGACCCAATGTTTGCCCGGTTAATTCCAGTCCAGCCAGCCTTCGGAAATCCAAAGCGCGCTCCAGTTTCGCGGTGGGAATTCCAGTAAGCCCGACGACGGGCACACTCAACAGCAAGACAAAATAAGGAGCGACAAACTCCCGCGTTCCAAACCAGCCCGTCAACAAAGGGATGAAAGCGCAGCCAGCCAGCGTGAGAACGATAGAAGTCAGCAGGACCACTGTCCCTGCCACTCCGTACGTCTTCTCGCTAGGAGCCACTTCCAGCTTCACCAGGTAGGTATCGACTCCAGCGCGAGCCACGCTCGCGAGAAAAGAAACGAGGCCGATCGCGGTGATGAACACTCCATAGGCATGTGGACCAATCCACCAGGTCAACACCAGCATGTTGCCCAGACTTACCAGTACGCCCATCCCGTAGCGCGCCGCTAGAAATGCGCCTCCGCGCAAGGTAGCTTGAGAAAGCCCTTCCTGCGGGACTGCTGCAATCGCCGCACTAGCCACGGCGAACTCCCGTCTCGCAAAGCCTGTTCTGCGCCGCCAACATTCCTGCGATCGAAAACAGCAGCCCGTTTACGAACTGGTAGTTCATGACCACGAACGAGCCATTCACCAGAAAGACCAAAACAAAGATCGGCCACACTGAGCGAAACTCCCGATCGAGAAAGCCGTTCCCTCCGCTTGTCAGAGTGCGACCCACCCGGAAAAGGTCGATCGCCAGCCAGCAATAGAGTCCAAGCCCCAGGAACCCGCGCTCGACCAGAATTTCCAGATACGTGTTGTGGAAGTAATATTCCTCCTGATGAAAGTCGCTGATGCGTTTCGCCAGCTCCGTCTGCATGGCATCGGCGCCCCATCCCAGGAGCGGCTTTGCCTGAAACATCTCCCATCCGGCGCGGTACACCGCCATACGAAATTCCACCGGACTGCGATCCTCTAACCGGTCCGCCAGCGAACGATTCGAATCTGTCACGCTCACACACGCCACCAGCGCCATCGCGCCCGCTACCGTCAAACCTGTGCATGCTCGCCGCAGACGCCCGTTAGGCGCCCGAAACAGAAGCAGCACCACGGAGCCTGCGAACGCCAGCCACACCGAGCGGGTCTTGGTCGCCACGATCGCCAGCGGCAAGCCCGCCAGGATTAGCACTGCGGGCACGCCGCTGAGAGTCTTTCGCCGGTACGCATTCAGTGCTATCAATCCCAGCAGGTTCAGCGTCATTCCGTTCGCCACCGCCTGCAGAAAAGGACCGCGTGCTCGGTCCGCGTGCATGCCTACACCTTCGTCCAGAATGAACGAGGGAAAGATCAGCCCCCTCGCTCCGATCAGGAATGCAATCGCGGTGAAGATCAGGTAAGCCAGCGCCAGCAGTGTGAACTTCTCGAACCGCTCCACGAAGTGCGGAGACTCCAGCAGTTGTCCGGCGATCTGAAACAGCACAAAGGGCACCAACCACTTGGCCGCAAACACGCTCCACGCCTGCGGATCGAAGCCATGCGTCACGACTCCGCCCAACGACAACAACAAGAGCCCAAGCAGCGGCAAGGTGACTGTGCCGCCGAGAAACAGTTGGCCCCGGGACACGAAACCACGCAGGGCCGCGAGAAAGATCAGCAATCCGAATACGAGGCGGTCCCAGGGAAAGAACAGAAATCCCGGCGGACGAAACAGCGCCGCTGTCAGAAACGCGAGAAAGAGCAACCACGGTTCCGACAGCAGAATTTGCAGCGGCCGCGAAGCGAACCCCACCGCATCTAAGACGATGGCCTCACTTCTGGTGGTGGCGTCGTACACCTAAGCCCCGCTCCCCTGCGCCACGATGCTGATCGTCCGAAAAAGAATCTTCAGGTCGGTCCAAAGGCTCCAGCTCTCGATATATTCCAGATCGAGCGCCATATTGTTCTCGAACGACGGGTCCCTCCGCGCCGTGACTTGCCACAATCCTGTGATGCCGGGCGTCACATCCAACCGCCGCAAATCTTGCAGACGGTACCGCTCGCAATCGTCCACCGGATGCGGCCGCGGCCCCACCATGCTCATCTCGCCTTTCAGCACATTCAGAAGTTGCGGAAGTTCGTCGACGCTATAGCGCCGAAGGAATCGCCCCACTCGTGTAATCCGCGGATCATCCGCGATTTTGAAGAATGCTCCCTCGCGTTCGTTGAGCGCCCGCAGCTTCTCCTTCAGTTGATCAGCATCGCTGCGCATGGTGCGGAACTTGTAGCAGTAAAAATGCCTGCCTTTTTTGCCTACCCGCACCGCGCGATACACCGCCGGACCCTTGGAGTCCAACTTGATCAAGAGAGCAATGACCGCAAGCAGCGGAGCGGCGATGAAGAGAGCGATTGTCGACAATAGTATGTCGACAGCGCGTTTCACCAGCAGCCCTATGGCCGGGATCGGCTCCTCGTGCAGCGTCAACACCAGGATGTCGCCAAAACACTCCATCGCGACCGGTTGCGACGCCGTGCCGTACAGATCGGGGACCACCTTCACATCCAACCGGTTCTTCCGCGCCTCGCGAATAACCCGACGCACTACGTCGCGCTGCGTGTCCTGCGTCAGAATGACCTCATCGACAAACTCCGCGCGTGCCACGCGGGCAAGGTCTTCGAGATTGCCCAGCACTCCTTCCGCTTCCGGGTTCTCATCGTCGAGGAATCCGCACACCACGCGCCTGTCGCCGAGCTGTGCTGCCAGATTGCGTCCCGAAGACCCCGCGCCTACGATCAAAATCTTTCGTGGCGCGTGCGTGTTCGTTGCCTGCGAATGCCGCCAGGCTCGCCACACGCGCAACGTGAAATAGGACATCGGCGCATTGATCGCCACCACGCTCAGAGCCACCGGCGACCCATAAAGCAGTCCCGCGACCACCGCCGTCGCCCACGCGACTACTTTCCCCAGGACTACCGCCTCCGTCTCGCAACCAATATCGCCGCGGTACAGCCCTTCTGAGTGAGCCAGAAGGGTCAGCAATGTTCCATACGCAAGCACCACTCCGAGTTGTGCGAGCGAAGGCCTCGGCCCTATTCCCGGACGGAGCGTCGAGAGCGAAAACAGAAGCGCAAGATTCAGCGCCACCACTGAGAAGTCCCCTGAAACCTGCGTTGCCACACGCCACAGTGCACTTCCCATAGCGGGCGCAGGAAGAATCGCTTTGCACATCTCGGCGGCCAAGTCTGGGCGCGGCGATTCGACGAACCCCGGTTCATCGTCCACCCAGTGCCGTTCGTCCCATATGACCGACTGTGGTTTTTTTCGCGACGAAACCGGATGAGGGAATGCCAATCCCGGAATCAACCGCGATGCCGGAGGCACTCGATATTCATGGTTTCCACGTTCCGCAACAACCGGGGAAGACATCTGCTCTCCAGTCTTCTTGTGTTTTTGTCGAAACCCCTACAACCTTCGGTACAGCTTTTCTGGAATCGGAAAAGTGCGCTCGCTCAACACTGTGCCCAGCAACCGCGCATTGGCCGCCAGCAGCATGGATTGCGCTTTCTGTGCCGCCAACCGGTGAGTCGAATGCGCCTCCACTATCAGGATGAGCCCATCGCTCAGCCGTCCCAGCAGACCAGCCATGCTGCTCGTCCCGGCAGCCGGCGCCTGAATCACGCAACCATCGAACTCCGAGCGCAGTTGATTCAGACGCCGGCCCAACAACTCTGCGGAACAAACCTCGTCGGGCCCGCCCCAAAGCGCTTCACTGGGAACCAGCCACAGTGGGCCCGCAAGTTGGCGGGAGGAATCGCGCTGCGCCCCCGATACCCCGCGACCGAAAATCGGCTCGCCGGTCATCCCCCCATACGCTTTTTCCGATAAGCAGTCGACAATACACACCTTCAGCACGCGTTCGGTGAGTGTTTCTCCCACCTGCCTGCAGAGTTCTCGAATGTCGGTATCAGGATCTACGGCGCTGAATACCACCTGACGGCAAGGCGGCTGGCTCGCCAGGAAAATTCGCTGCACCAGGCCGCGAATCTGTTCGCTCGCAAATCGCCCCGGGGTCCAGCCTCCCGTCGTTACTGGCCCGGACGTCTGCGATATCTCTTGAAAGACTTCATCCTCGAGGATCACGGGCAGCGGTTCGGCGCGGGAGTTCATCGGCTTTCTCGCGCCTTGCGCGGCAACGATGCCAGTACCGGTGTGCCGAGATACGCGATGACTTCATCCGGCGTCCGGAACGCCGGATCGAGATAGTCCGCCGTGAACGCCATCCCGGTGCTGACCGCGCCCGCGAAAAGGAATCCCAGAAGAGCCAGTCCCGCACGCGAATGCGACGGAAGCGCCGGAGCCGTCGGCTGCTCCGCAATCGTCACGTTCAGGATGCCCCCTTGATCGAGCGCATCGCCAATCCTCGCTTCTTCGCGCTTGTTCGCGTAAAGAAGGTATTTCTCCTCGGCTGCCTTAAGATTTCTTCGCAACTGCTCCTGCACAATCGCCCGGTCGCCCAACCGTTGTGCCGTCCGCTGGTAGCTCGATCGCATCACTCGCGTTGCTTGCGTTCTGGCTTCGAGCCCGCTCAACTCGACTTGCCCCTTCGCCAGTTCCGCGCGCGCCCATTCGTGCGTCGCGTCCTGATCGGTCGTCTCGTCTCTCACGGGAGACAATTCCTCCGCCGCAATCGTGGCTCGTGTCTCCGCAATCTGGCGATCGACTTCCTGTACCAGCTTGTACGACGGCTGAAACTTCGTCGTCAGTTCCGCGCGCTTCAACAGCAACTCCAGCAGCCGCGACTTCATCTTCTCCAGCAACTGGGGATTGTCGGCCGTCTTGATCTGCGTGGTCGTGCGTTCGGGAGTCTTCTCGAACGTCTCTTGCAGCCTGCGTACTCGCTGCTCCGCCTCCTCCTTGAGCACCCGCGTCTGATGCTCGCTCGCATCGGCGTCATTCAGCTTTTGCAGCGTCAGATCCCGCTCCAGATCGGCCGACACCACACCCTGCTGGTGCGCGAAGTCCATCATCTTCAGTTCGGCTTGTTCCAGCCCGCGCTCGGACTGCTGCATCTGCTGTTCGAAGAATCCGAACTCTCCCGACGGACGATGCACCTGCTGATGACGTTCCAGATATGTCTTCGCCAGGCACCGCAACACGCGCGCAGCTTTGGCGGGATCGGAAGAATCGTAGGTCACCGCGACCAGCGTGGTTTTCCGAAGAGGCACTACGTCCAGCCGTTTTCCCAACTGTCGGACCGCCCGCTCCTGCCGTATTTCTGGGTCACCGCTCTCCCAGAAGCGCCACTGCGGGCGCTGTTCGACCAGGCCCGCTTCCCGCACCACCGTGCGGAGAATTTCCTCGTCATGTAGCAATTCCGCTTCGGAATTCAATTCCTCTTCGGTCACCTCTTGACGTTCAATCTGCGATGACGGAGTCGGCGTCGGCGTTACCACGGGATCCACTCGCCCCCGCCGCACCAGTACTTTCATCTTTGCCTGATAACCAGGCGCAGTGAGCCCGTAGAGCAACACTCCCAGTAACACCACGCCGAAAGAAATCAGCGCGATTCGCCGCTGCCGGAACAGAATCGCCAGAACGTCGCGCGAGGTGAGAGAAGGTGCCCACGAGGAGTGCGGAACGAGGCTGAGTTCTTCCGGCATACGAGGGACTACCCAAGCTCGCGCCTGGATGGGATCCCACGCGCGCCACCGCCATCTAAAGAGCTGGTCCGGGAGTTGAAGGGGAGGGAATCTTTTCGGCCCGAACGTCACCGCGTCCTTCAGGCAGGCCGAATCATCTCTCGGAACCAGCGCGACGCCGTCATGCTTCTTGCTTGCGCCGCGTCCTAAAACTGAGTCGGATTCATGTACATGCTCAAACTTGACGTCGGTATCAGCCGCCGCAGCTTGGAAAGCGTGCTCTGCGGAACGTAGAGAAGGTCACCCGCCCTCAGGTGCAGATCCTCGCGTAAGTCCGCCGACTTCAGCATCCGCTTCACGTCCAGCAGCCGCGTCTCCACCAGTTCATCCGACACCCGGCGGAACAGCACCACCTGCGACTTCTTGGCCTGCCCGTTGAAGCCTCCGGCAATGGCCAGAGCTTCTGTCACCGTGGTGTCGCCGCGCAGTTCATACTTCCCGGGCCGCGCCACCTCTCCGCTCGCCACGAAATACGGGTGATCGTAATCTTTCAAAACGACCGTCACCTCCGGATCTTGCAACATCGCGGAATAAGCAGACTTCACCGCTTCCTCTAGCTCCGGCAGCTTCTTGCCTTCCACAAACACCTGTCCCACTTCGCGCAGCCCAATGAATCCATCCGGCTGCACCGTCACCGTTTGATTGAATTCGGGAACCAGGGGGAAGTCGATCTCGAGTACATCACTTTTGCGCAACCGGTAGAGCGGACGGCGTTCCCCCGTCAGGGCTGGACTCCATACGCCGCCCGCTATTCCGGATTCCGTGGCCTCTGCGCGCCCAGCGTTTCCCGTGGCTACCCTTGGCCGTTGTTCCTGGGCGTCAGCTACCACCAGCACCTGCTGCACTCCGCAACAGGCAAGACTTAGCATTGCGATTAGCAGCACTCGCTTCATGTTGCGATCTCTTGCAGCCACTTTCACGAGCGCTGCAGCTCTTTTTGCAACCGTTCCAGCGTCAACTTACTCGGGTGGGAAAGTTCCGGCAAGACATGGAAAGTTCTGTCCACAAACGTAGACCTCGTTCCCACCACGACTGGCAGCGCCTGAGCAGCGTGATCTACGTTTGCGTATCTCCGAAAGTAGACGCCCGGGTCCATCAACTCCAATTCGGAACTTCAACCTCGCTTGATGAAAATTTCTCGTGCCATCTTCGCTCTCTCGCATTCACGCGCCAGCGCGAGGTCTCTCCGGTTTTCCACACACGCTTTCGGGAAACTTCGTCTAACCATCACAATTTGGAGTGATCGGGGTCGCTTAGTCCGACGCAGCATCCTCCTAGAATTCTGAGTAACAAGACATCGCTTGTTCAAAGGCGAAAAAGTCCATGCCACTTCGTAGCAGCACCGTTTCGGGCACTATTAGGATTCTGGTTGCGGACTCCAATCAAACTCAGGCCCAGCTCCTGGTGAGTGCACTACGCCGCCGCCCCGAGTTTTCCGTCTCGCTCTGTGCCCTCGATCTTGATCTCATCCTCGACGCATTGAATTCCTCCCCCGCGGATGTCGCGATCCTCCACGCCAACCATCCCAAATCTGGTGAATGCCAAGGCAGCATGGTTCGGCGCCTTCATCTGCTTCATCCCCAAGTCGGGAAGATCCTCTTACTCGATGCCTGCACCTCCGGCCTGGTGACCGACGCTTTCCGCTCCGGCGTGCGCGCCATCTTCTCTCTATCCGAGTCCCCGTTCCGCCTGCTCTGCAAGTGCATTCACCGCGTCCACGACGGAGAGGTCTGGCTCAGCAATCCGCAAATGCAATGCCTCATCCAGAACCTGTCCCAGGTGCCGTCGCTCCGAGTGGTCGACGCCGGAGGATTACGTCTGCTGACCCCGCGCGAAGAGCAAGTCGTCGCCCTGGTCGCCGACGGGTTGGCTAACCGCGAAATCGCTCGCGAACTCAACCTCACCGAAAACACGGTGAAGAAATATCTTTTTCGAATCTTCGAAAAACTGGGCATCTCGACTCGTGTAGAACTAGTGCTCTACGCCGTCAGCCACAGCAACTCCCGCCAAGCCGAATGGCTCGCCGGAGCATAAAGGATTCGTATCAGGGTATGGCTTTAGCCATACCGATAAGCCGAAAATAGAGAGGGGCTTTAGCCGCTGCACTTCTCTCGGTGACAACCGTCACAGTCGATTCCTGTTCAAGACGTATAGAACAATTCCACGTCGATCCCCATACGCCATTCCAGCCCGCAGAACATCATCGGAAGCGCCTGCCGTCGGCACGTCTAAGGCATGCCCTGATACAAATAAGGCCTTGAAGACTCGTATCAGGGTATGGCTTTAGCCATACCGCAAAGGACAAACATCAAGATCGGCTTTAGCCGCTGGCTTCTCACCTTCCTCTCGCCTCCGTCCCCCAAATCACGTAATATTCTTCCTCGAACCCTTGATCGACTCCAACCAATCTCGGCGCTGGACCGTCATCGCCTCGGGCTTGCTCTGCGGAGCCCTCGCCCTCGTCGTCATCTTCACCACTCGCGGCGCCTTCTACAGTCCGCTCGCGGTCGTGGTCGTCGCCGCCATCGGACTCGCCGCCGTCCTCATGCAACTCCGCCTGCGCAATCGCGACGAGGTCAGCCCTGTCCGCGCACCCGTATGGCTGAATGCGCTCGGCATCCTCTGTGCGCTCGCGGCGCTCTTCGCCGATCTGCTGAAGCTCAGGCCCGAAATCGCCCAGGTCCTCGCCCTCGCCGCCATTGGCATCTTCGCCATCAGCAGCGCCGTGATTCTTCATGCCTTCCGCAAGCAACGCACCGCGTCCAAATGACTGCCGGTAGTCCTATCGTCCTGCCCGACCCCTTTAACGCTGCCTCGTATTTCATCGACCGCCACCTCTCCGAAGGACGCGCCGCCAAAGTCGCCATCGAGTGCGAAGACCAGCGTGTCACCTATCACGAGCTTCACGACAACGTAAACCGCGTCGGAAACGCCTTGCGCCAACTCGATGTCCGCATCGAAGAGCGCGTCGCGCTGCTTCTCCTCGATGGCCCTGAGTTCGCCGCCTGCTTTTTCGGCGCCATTAAAATTGGAGCCGTCGCCGTCCCCATCAACACCCTGCTCAAGCCCACCGACTACGAGTACGTGCTGAAGAACTGCCGCGCCCGCGTGCTGATCGTGAGCGAAGAACTCCATGCGCAAGTTCCGCGTGGACAACTTCGTTATCTTGCCCACATCATCGTCGTCGGAAGGGAAGCACCTGCGGAAACACTGTGCTTCAACGACTGGATCGCCTCCGCCTCGCCTCAACTCGATGCAGAGCCCACTAGCAAAGATGACGCCGCCTTCTGGCTTTACTCCTCAGGGTCCACGGGATTCCCCAAGGCCTGTGTCCACCTGCAGCACGACATGGTGGTCGCCGCCGAGCGCTACGCTAAAGGCATCCTGCAGATGACCGAGCACGACCGTTGCTTCAGCGTTGCCAAACTGTTCTTCGCCTACGGACTCGGCAACGCGCTCTACTTCCCGCTAGCCGTCGGCGGGACAAGCACCCTTTGGCCCGGACCGCCCAAACCTGAGCACGTCTTCCGCATCCTCGAACACCATCGCCCCACGCTCTTCTTCTCAGTGCCATCAAACTACGCCGCGCTGCTGGCCTACCAGCGCGATGGAAAAGATTTCGATCTTTCCTCCGTTCGCTACGGCATTTCTGCTGGAGAGTCCTTGCCCGCCGCGCTGTTCCAGCGCTTCAAAGATCGCTTCGGCGTCGAGATTCTCGATGCCATCGGCTCGACCGAGCTTCTGCACATGTGCATCGCCAACGCGCCCGGAGCCGTGCGTCCCGGATCGAGCGGCAAAATCATTCCGGGATACGATGCCCGCATCGTCGACGAGAACGACCAGCCTGTCACGCCAGGTGACATCGGCAACCTGCTCGTCCGCTCCGACGCCACCTGCGCGCACTACTGGAATCAGCACGAGAAAACCAAAGACACCATCGAAGGACACTGGATTCGGACCGGCGACAAGTACTACCAGGACGTCGATGGATACTTCTGGTACGCGGGTCGCAGCGACGACATGCTCAAATGCAGCGGCGTCTGGATCAGCCCGGTGGAAATTGAAAGTGTATTGATCGAGCACGAAGCCGTGCAGGAAGTCGCCGTCATCGCGCGCGAAGACAACGACGAACTCATCAAGCCCGCCGCCTGCGTGGTCTTAAAGGAAGGGAACCGCCCAACGCCGGAACTAGCGCGAGAGCTTGAAGCCTTCGTCCTCGCCCGCCTGCCAGTTTTCAAACGCCCCCGTTGGATCGAATTCTTCCCCGACCTCCCCAAGACGGCCACAGGCAAACTCCAGCGTTTCAAACTAAGACAAAGACTGAAACAAGAAAGAAAAACTACGTAGCGAAAGCCGCTCGGCTGTCCGCGAAGCGAACCGCTTCAGGATGTGCCATAGACTGTCGATCTCCCGACCCGACGTCATCCTGAGGCCGAAAGGCCGAAGGATCTGGCGCGGACCCACGATGCTACACGCGAGATCCCTCGCTTCGCTGCGGGATGACGTCATGATTGGAGATGAACCAGCTAGGACGCATGCCATCGTCCGTCCGCGTGCCTAGTAGCGCCAGCGTCCCGCAGGCCACAGGGAAGCCAGTCACGAACGAGCATGCGATGAACCAACCCTACGTCATCCTGAGGCCGAGAGGCCGAAGGCTGCATGCGCGGTCGCTCGCTTCGAGATAATTGGAGGGCACGGTAGCGCCGGCGAAGATACCAGGCATGAGCAGGGAGAGTTTGCGGAAACAGAAAAGCCGGAGGTCACCTTGCGGCCTCCGGCCTGTCTGTAGTACGACGTGCCAGTCCTATGTAGTCTGAGTTGCTCGCCTCGACAATCCGCTACCGTACACATAAGCGGGCATACATGTCGAAAAAGTGAAATCTACAGCTTTCACTGTAGAGTGGTAACCCGTTGAACAAATCGACGCCATATGCCCACGGATTTGTTAACCGGCTTTTTTCGCTTCCGTCGTCTCCTGAGGGCGCTCGTTCACATTTGCCTTTCCCATCTGAGCGTCCATCGCCGCCGTCAACTCAGCAGCAAGCTTCGTTATCCGTTTCGCGTCGTGCTCTTGCGCCAGTTCAGCAGCAATTACTTTCCACGGCCGTTGAGGCGTGGTGTTTTCGCGTGGCATCAGCCACCTGCCTGGATCACTTTGCCAAGATGTTTTGGGGAGGCTGAGGGCAATGTTGCCAAAATCTCCCTTGGGATGCAACAGGAAAAAGAAACCGCGCGGGCTCCGATGGGCGAAAGACCATCAGAAAAGAAATTGGGTGATGGATACCGCGTTTTACTCGGTAATAATCCGGTCCGCCCACTCCACCAACGACACGAAAATCGTCGGAGTCCCAAATTTCGCTCCCCACTGCTCCAAGTCTGTTTCCGTGACCCCACGGGCCCGGGAACAGGCTCCTCAAGAAAAGATCGGAATATGTTTAGCAACAACTTTCCCGAGAGTCTCGCTCAGCGGAGGCCAGCCGATCGGCATGATCGCGTTCACGGTCTCCTTGCGCATCATGTATGTGGCTTCCCCGGTCAAGAAAATCTGCACCTCATGCCCGGCGTCGGCCAGCGCCAGCCCGTGAATGAAGGCAAAGGATGCGCGCGTCGGGTCGTCCGATCCCCACGCCGATTTCATCATGATCTTGAGTTTCTTGGTTTTCGGCGCCTCTTGCGCGTGCAGCGAACCCAATGCGAAAAGCGGCAACCCCGCGAGCCACGAGAAAAGCATTCTCCGTTCCACCATCGCACCTCTCAAATTGTTTGGACTTTTCCCCAACGTTCGAATTGACCGGAAGTCTAAACGAAAAATGGCGTCGGCGATACCGCAGCCGTGACCACTTTCTGGGTACTGGGTACTGGGACTGAGAACTGAGAACTGAGAACTACTCCGGCTGAAACTCCACCGCCACGGTAGTCTCGACTTCGACGGGCTTTCCATTCACCCGGTATGGCTCAAACCGCCACCACCTCACCGCCTCAAGCGCCGCAGGCTCCAGCACATCCGGACCGCTCACCGGTTTCAAATTCCGCACCGTGCCATCAGCACCAATGACCGCATCGAGCACCACCATGCCTTGCGCCTTAGTCTGCTTCGCAGCCTCGGGATATACCGGGTCCACCTTGTGCGTCAGCAGATGCTCCATCTCCGACGGAGGCACCTGCGCCACCACTTGCTCTCCGGATGCTGCCTTCGACGGCAGACGCGACTCCAGTTCGCTCCACACCCGGTACCACTGCCACCATCCCAGCGCACCAATAGCAACAAACACCGCCAGCGTGGCCCATAGAAACTTTTGTGAGACCCTGCGCCGCCCCCGGCGATGATAGGGAGCGATTCTTACGTCCGGAACCGCTTTCGCAGCTTCCAGCCTGACTTCGCTCTCGCCCTGATTCCATTGCCGGATCAGCGCCTGCTGCTCTTGCGACAATCCGATAAACTCCAATCCGCACTGCAAGTGCGCATGGTGACGCACCACGGCCTTCGCCATCAGCGGCAGGTTCGCATGCGGCAGTCGCATCTCGATCCCCACGCTGTCGCCGGGACGCAACTCTCCCGCCACCACGGCCGCCAGGCCGCCTTCGCTTACGTTGAGAGATCTTCCAGGAATGCAATCAGGAACGCCGGAACGCAACACCGTGACATCCAAGGGCACGGCCACCGGATGGCGAAAGGCTCGTCTGGGAATCAGCCCACTCTGTCCTGCCCCTGAGGACGCTGCGCTCATCATCACCCCAAGAAAGTGTTGAAATACACGTATAGCCCGTGCCGACCAGAGCACAAAGCGAAGGGCGCAAGATAAAGGGTTTCTTGCGCCGAGTATAGCATCGGTCCGCGAAAATGCATCCCGTCTGTTCACGCTCTTTCTATCGATGACGTCATCCCGGATCTTGAGCGCAGCGAAGGAGGAGGGATCTGGCGTGCAGTGCCGACGCCCCACGCCAGATCCTTCGGCCTTTCGGCCTCAGGATGACGTCGTGGGAGTTGTCGATCGATCAGTGGTCGGACGGCCAACCTCCTCACGTATTAACTCGTCCGCGATAAAATCTCGAGGTGCCCCCGATCTTGAGCGTGGCGGAACCCGAAGACGCCGAATCCGTATCGCGACTCATCAACAACGCCTTCCGCTCCGAGCGCTTCTTCAGCGACGAAGACCGCATCAACCCCGGCGAAGTGGGTGATCTGATGAAGAAGGGAATCTTCCTGATGGCCAAAGAAGCAGGAGACATGATTGCCTGCGTCTATCTCGAACCTCGCGGAGACCGTTTCTACCTCGGACTGCTCTCCGTCGAACCCTCTCGCCAGAAATCCGGCATGGGATCATTCCTGATGAACGCCTCCGAGGACTACGCCCGCTCGCAGGGCGCTCATGCCATGGATCTGCAAATCGTCAACGTCCGCACCGAACTTCCCTCCTACTACGGCCGCTTTGGCTACGTCGAAACCGGCGCCATTCCATTCCCGCCGCACAAGAAAACGAAAATACCCTGCCACCTGGTGATCTACTCGAAGAATCTGTGATCACGTGGGACGAAGGCGAAAGAACGACTGAATCCCACCGAGGTCATCCTGAGGCCGAGAGGCCGAAGGATCTGGTGCGGAGTATCGATGCTGCCCGCTAGATCCCTCGCTCCGCTTCGGGATGACGTCGTGAGAGATGGACGACGTAGGCTGCGCCACTCAAAATCAAAGCGCGCAAAGAAAAACCCCGCCTCCTCTTCCATCACGATCTGGAAAGAGGACAGCGGGGCTACCTACCATGCAAGTCGAGTTACTCGAGCACCGGAGTCGCTTCGTAAATCAGTGGAATCGAAACCGTGAACTCCTCGCGCTCTCTATCTTCTGTGGCCAGGCAAGGTTGGGCTTCGACGGCGCTCTCGCCCCGGCGGTCGGGAATGATCTCGGTCAACTGCGCCAGGAAACTCTTCAAGTGCTCGCGTCCCTGCTTTGACATGCTGGTGAAGTGAATGCCTGTGCCCAGGCCATAGAGACTGGTGACGACAATGCCTTGCGCCCAGACTTTCTCTCCCGCAAGCCACATGGCGATGTTCAGTTCAGTTCCGGCGGGAACCGACACCAGGGTGTTGACCGCGCATCCATCCTCGCCGAGGTTAACGCTGGTCACCCACATCGGCGTTTGGATATGCTTCAGCCGCAACTCGGCGGCGACTTCACACTTGTAGCGCACGTTTCTGCGCCGCACCGCGCCCCGCGGACGCTCGTATTCGTCCGCTTCGTTCTCCGGCATGTCGTAATCTTCAATACGATTCGAAGGCGTGATCCGCATCAGACCGAGCCGCTTGGTTCCGTCGTTTTCATATTTCTCCCACATCGCGCGGAAGCGTCCCGTATTGTCAGCGCAGCGCACCACCACCGTGTCGCCCACGCGCACTGGACCGCGCACCTTTTCGAGCAAAGCTCCATCACGGCTGATGTTGTGCGTCACTACGCGCTCGATGTAAGCGCGCCCTTTCGCATCCGTTCCGCAAAGACTGACCGCCAGCTCCGTCGCTGTCCGTGATTGACGTCGGCATCCCATACTTCCTCCCCTGGCACTGCAGTCGCGCTCTTTGGTTTCGCTTTGGCGGCAAGTTACTCGTCGTGTTACTAAGAGTTACAAAAGTAACTTACCGCGCATGCCCGGCGCGTACGCTAAGACAGTGCACGCGCGCGACCACGTTTGTGCAATGAGGAATCAGTACTTACGTCGGTGTGGGGAGCAGAGATTGCAAACAAATGCACATGGAAAACTGACGCACGGATGGCCGCGCCGTCGCGCTGCCGTCAATGGGTAATCTCAAGCCCGGCGTCATTTTGAGGCCGAAAAGCCGAAGGATCCCGCGTGGGGTGCCGATACCGCGCGCCAGATCCCTCGCTTCGCTTCGGGATGACGTCGCCATGATTGGAGACTTAGGAAGAAAGGTGGAGGGGCAGAAAATGAAAAACCCGGCAAGCTCGGGCTTGCCGGGTGAGTGGCGAGTGTCTTCAGGAGGTCGCCAGCCCTATGACAGGAAGAACTCTTTCGCCAACACTGCCCAATCCTGATCGGGAATCTGTGCCGCAAGATTGTCGACCGCTGCGCCGCCGTCCTGCGCCAGCGCTCCCAGCAGGCAAGGCATCTTTTTCTGCAAGCGGCCTGCCGACTCTTCCATCCACCAGCGTGCCAGCGCTCCGCCCAACAGGTTTCGGAAATTCGTCTTCGCGTCGGGAGACTGCACGGTTAGCAGCCAGCCTTCGCCATAAGGATCTTTGCGCGCCAGTTCGGGATCGCGCGCGATGGCTTCATTAATGTCGGCCACGCTGCCTTCGATCGGCGAGACCATGTCGACGGAAGTGCCGTCACGGCGCAGCGTGCAAATCTTCTGTCCCTGACGGATCCACTGTCCGCGCTGCGGCAGGCCGATGGCGTCGACGTGTCCGGTCAGCTTGGCGGCGAAATCATCCATGCCGACGCGCACCAGGCTCGGACTCTCGCTCAGCGCCCAGGTGTGTCCGGGATGGAAGCGCAGGTTTTCAGGGATGCGGAATCCGCCGACCACACCCGAAGCCATGCGCGGCGCAGGTTTCGCTACCTGCATGGCAGGCTGCACCACGGCGTGTTTGCGGCTATAAAAATGATCGATCAATAAGAACGTTACGAATGTGAACAGAACCAGGATGACTGTCATAAAGCACCTCGTCGGAGTGCATCTTCACTTCTCGGTCACTCGCCGCTTTTCTATAAGGCACACGCCGTGCCAAATTCAGGCGCTTGGTTCTCGAATCAATTTGTTTGTTGAATGTGATTGTGTTGAAACCAGTTAGCGGCAACGGAAGGAGAATCGCTGATAATTTTCGCGGAGAACGACAACAGCAGATTGATGAGGTTCGCCACACCTGTAAACGAGCAAAATCAGCGACTTGCTGGCGGCCGCAGCGGAACGTCTTGCCCAGCAGCAACTTGGCAAAAAACTTTGTGATGTTGCATCTCGCAATAGCGGATGATGCGGAACGCAACGGGACGACGCTGCGAAAGTCGATCGTCTCGCGCGGAAGACAGCGACTAAAAAGCCGTTCCATTTTCACCACTCCCGGTACGCTGAAGCCGTACCCCGATACGAACCCCTGCGTTTTCTATGGCCGGCGGGACGCCGGCGTTACTTGATTCGTGTCGGGGCGCGCCCGGTGTACTTCTGTCGCCCTATCCTCCCCCGACAATTCCTTGACAACTTTCTCCGCTCTGCATAAAGTGCAATAAACCGTTCCATCCGAACATTTTGCAAAGGTGCCACAGATGAAGAATGTCTACGAGGTTCTGAGACAGAAGGAACTCGAACTGGCGAGGCTGGAAAAGGAAGTGGAAGCGTTGCGCGTGGCTGCACCGTTGCTGTCGGACGATAAGGAAGCTGCCATCGAGGCCACTAACAATAAACCGACGCTGGCCGCGAGCACTCCCGTAGTGCAGCAACCGATCCGCATTCCACAGCCCGCAGTCAACACTACGCCGCAACCGGCACGCGCCGCTGGATGGGAAGACACCGCGAAGCGCTGGCCGTAGGGGGATTCTCAGGGAACTGAAACTCCGGCTGGCGGCCGCTTGCGTCCGCCGGTACAGGATAGATATTCGCATCGCCCGGAGCCTCGCTCCGGGCGAAGCCGTTTTTAGGCGTGCCTTAAGGCCCGCGTACGGATCGCCTTCTGTGGATGCTGTTGCAGCGGGCCTTCGCTCTGCCGCAATAACTTTTCCGCCTCCGCAGAATGCCCGAGCGCGACGTCGCAGACCCCCATCGCATGTTCTGCTTCGGCGACTTGCCACGCCAATAGGGGGAACGGCGGCGTGTGCGCCATTTGCATGGCCTCTTGCAGGATTGGCTCAGCCTGCTGCGCTTTGCCTTCTTCGACCAGCACTTCACCCAGCCGCACCTGTGCGGCGATCAGTTGCGGATGTGCCCTGGGAAATTTCTTTTCGCGAATGGCGAGTGCCTGGCGCAGAAGCGGCTCCGCTTCCGAGGGATCGTTCTGAAAGCGGCGCGCCTCTGCCACCAGGATCAAATCGGACGCGACTTCAGGAGCCTCCTCGCCGCCTAGTGCGCGATGCATCTCCAAAGACTGCCTTCCATGTTTTTCCGCGGCCGCGTCGTCCCCACGATCCAGTTCCAGATTTCCTTCGTTGAAGAGCACCTTGGCTACGGCCCAGCTCTTCGGTCCCGAGGCCTTCTCAAGAATCGCGATCGCCTGCTGGTACGATTTCTCGGCCCCCGCGTAATCGCCCTCTTCTTCCAGCATGTGTCCCCAGTTATTCAGTCCCACTGCGACTCGCGGGTGCTGATCGCCCAACTGCTTGCGCAGAATCCGCAAATTCTCTTCGAGCGCGGGACGCGCCGCTTCCGGCTCTCCCTTCTCGAGCAGAAGCCATCCCAGATTGTTCAGCGGATAACCCAAGTCCGGATGATCGTTACCGAGAATCTTTCGCCGCAGAGCGAGATCTTGCCGTTCCATATCTTCGGCTTCGGAAAGATCGCCCGCATCCATCAGCGCGCCCGCCAGATTGTGCATGGTGTTCGCGTAGTCGGGGCTGTCGGTGTCGTTGTGCCGTTGCGAAACGTCGAGAGCTTCGCGCAACAGTTGCACCGCCTCGGGATAATTGCCGCTGCGCTCTACCACCAGCGCGAGATAGTTTCTGGTGTCGACGCCCGAGATCGGATTGAGTTTGCGGTTCACGTCGAGAGCCTGCCGCAGCACTGGCTCGGCTTCGCTGAAGTGATCTTCCAGATAAAGACATTCTCCAAGACCGCTCAGGCTATCCGCGACCAGTTGGTCGTTGGAGCCGAGCTTTGCCTGGCGGATTTTCAGCCCATCGCGAAACAGAGGTTCGGCCTGGTCATATTTCCCTTGCAGCCGCAGCGCGGTTGCCAGGCTGGTTTCCGTCGAGGCGAAATCGAGATTGTGTCCGGCGCGCTTGCGAAGCTCATACGATCGCTGCAGTATTTCCTGGCCGCGATCGTAGGCGCCCAGGCGGAGGTACGATTCTCCAATGTTGTCGAGCATGGTCGCTTGCATCTCGGGCTCGCCCGCGAGTTCGCGCTCCACGCGGGCTGCACCCTGATCGAGCAATTCGCGCGCGGTAATTTCGTGGCCTCGCGCCTGGTCGGGAGTCGCCGCCTGAAAAATGCTCGCGAGCAGTTGGGCTTCTCGCCGCGCGGTGGTGCGCTCGCGGTTGGCGCGCTTGGCCAGCAATCCCATGCCGATGCTGAATCCGATCAGCGACAGCGCCATCAGACCCGCCAAGGTCACCGCGGTGCGATGGCGACGGACAAACTTTCCCGAGCGGTAACTCCAGGTATCGGTGCGCGCGTGCACGGGATATCCCGAAAGATACGCCTGCACGTCGCCCGCAAAGGCGCCGACCGAAACATAGCGCCGCGCCGGTTCTTTGCGCATCGCCATCAGCACGATGTTGTCTAACTCGCCCGCCAGCACATGTTGGGCATCGGGCACTGCCAGCAGCGGATTCGCCTTGCAGGCCACGCTCGGCGCGGTGGGTTCGACCTCGCAGATTTCCCGCGCCACTTCAAAAGGACTGCGCGTCTCCAGTTGAAACGGACGCCTGCCCGCCAGCAGCTCATATAAAAGGACGCCGAGCGCATAGACGTCGGTGGAGGTCGTGATGCTGTCGCCCCGAATCTGCTCGGGGCTGGCGTACTCGGGGGTCATCATGCGATCGACGGTGCGGGTTCTCGCCTGCTCGGCCAGGTCAGGATCGACGAGCTTGGCAATCCCGAAATCCAAAAGCTTAGGCTCGCCCTCGGCGGTCACCAGAATGTTGGCCGGCTTGATGTCGCGATGCACGACGAGATTCTTGTGCGCGTATTCGACCGCCGTGCACACCGTAGAAAACAGCCGCAGCCGCTCTTCGGCCGAGAGGTGATGCGTCGAGCAATATTCGGTAATGGGAATTCCGTCGACGAACTCCATGACCAGGTAGGGAACGCCTTTGGTGGTGACACCGCCGTCAAGCAGGCGCGCGATGTTGGGATGATCGAGCGTCGCCAGGATCTGCCGCTCCGAGCGAAAGCGTATCGCCGCGATGTCGCTCTTGGCAAAGTCAGTCCGCACCAGCTTGATGGCGACCAGTTTCTGGTAGACATCGTCGGCGCGCGCGGCGAGATATACCTTGCCCATGCCGCCTTCGGCAATCAGGCGGAGCACCTGATAAGCGCCAATATGCTCGCCCGTGGGCGGGTCAGGGGAGGGGGGCGGGGTCATGCGGGGATCATTCTACTTAATCTGTCACGCTGAGCGGAGGCGAAACCAGAGAGGGGTATAGTTACAGTCGCTGCCATCACCTATGATTCGCAAACTACTAGAAGTGATCTTCATCTGCGCTCTGGCGTTCTCCCCGCTATGGGCGCAAACCTCCACCGTTCCTCCGCGTGCTGAAGCTCAATCCGAGCCCCTGCCTTCGGATTGGTGCGCGTCCCTCCCACGTCCTGGCTACAAGAAGCTTGAACGCGTCGCTCCGGAAACCGCCTGGTTTGAGGTCTACCGCGTTCGGCCCGGAGTGTTCGCTATCTACGAGCCGCACCAGTATGAAGAAGTCATCTCTTACCTGATTGTGGGCTCGAAGCGCGCCCTCCTGTTCGATACTGGCCTGGGCATTGGCGACATCAAGACCGTCGTCGCGGGCCTGACCGCGCTCCCGGTCACGGTGCTGAACTCTCACACTCACTACGACCACATCGGAGATAACTGGGAGTTCTCGGACATCCTTGGTCTTGATACTCCGTTCACTCGTCGCGACCAGGCAGGTGGATCGCACGAACAACTGCGCGACGTCGTGATCCCGGAGCGCTTTTGCGGCGCCCCTCCGGCGGGATTCAAACCTGAGAGCTACGCGATTCCCCCGTTCAAGATCACGCACTTCGTCAAAGACGGAGACCTCATCGACCTCGGCGACCGCCGGCTCGAAGTGCTGCAAACGCCCGGACACACTCCGGACGCGCTATGCCTGCTTGATCGAAAGAACAAGCTCCTGTTTACGGGAGACACGTTTTACGCCGGACCTATCTTTCTACATGTGCCCGAAACCAACGTGGCCGACTACCAGCACTCGGTTGAGCGCCTGGCTAAGCTGGTCCCGGAGCTCGATCTCCTGCTGCCATCCCACAACTTTCCCGCCGAGCCGCCCGTGATGCTCACGAAACTGGCGGGAGCTTTCCGTGAAGTGCAGTCTGGCAAGGCGAAGTTCCGCAAGGATGGAGATCGGAGAGAATATCAATTCGACGGCTTCTCCATTCTCACCGCCGATCCTCAATAGTTGTCGCCCGTAACGCAAGAAATGCGTAATCCTGAGCCCAAAGGGACTACCTTCTTAAGGACGTTCCTCTTTCCTCTTTACATGTATTGACAATCGGGATGGCCCGACACATACTCCGCAAATGCCGCAGTCATCGCGGATGTCCTTTTCCCTGGGGTTTTGTCTCGGTTGAAGGAGCTTCCATGAACCGTTTTCGCGCTTCCGTCCCTGCGCGCATCGCCTTATTTCTTTTCTTCCTTTGCCTGATCGCCTTCGCCTTGGTCAACCTGACGACCAGCCGTCCCGTACACGCTCAGTCCACTCTTGGCTCACCTCTACCCGGCCTCACCACCGGCCAGACGAATTTGTTCAACATCGGATTCCTTCAATTCAACGTGCATTGGGATCCCGATCATGGCCTCGGCCCTGTCTACACCAATCAGGATTGCGCGAACTGCCACTCCTCGCCGGTTGCGGGAGGTACGAATGCTATCTTGCGCACCACCTTCTTCGGCATGCTCAACAGTGACGGCAGCTTCAATCCCATGACCAGCCAGGGAGGGTTCGTCCTGCAACCCCATAGCGAGTCGACCTTCGTGCCCCATTGCGTGGTGGCTCCAGAGAGCGTGCCGCAAAATGCCACGCTCACCTCGCAGCGCTTGCCTCCACAGCTTTTCGGCGAGGGCCTGGTGGATTCCATCGCTGACTTGACCATCGAAAACTTTGCCGGAGACAAGGGCATGGGCGTCAACGGCATGACCAACATGGTCGCCGATTGGAACGGCACCATGCGTCCCGGGCGCTACGGGTCGAAAGCCCAGTTCGCCTCGCTCGTGCAAGCCGTCGCGATGGCGTTCTCGCATGACATTGGCGTCACCAATCCTGTTAATCTGAACGAGGATTGTCCCAACGCCGCACCCGGAACGCCGCAGTGTCCAACGAACATCGTTCCCACAATCTGCAACAAAGACCGCGAGCCCAACGATCCCAGCGGGAAACTCTCGATCCAGATATATGACTATCCCGCGCTGCTCGCGCCCAACGCTCCAAGCACCGATACCGCTGGCATGGCGCTGTTTGTCTCCGTCGGCTGCGCGCTCTGTCACAACCCGCTCTACACCACCATGCCGAACGCTAAGTTGCTGACAAACTTCACGGGAGGCATGACTCAGACCGTGAACGCACTGAGTAACCAGCCGGTCAATCTCTACTCGGACTTACTCATTCACCACATGGGGCCCGGCCTCGCCGACTGCATGCAATTCGGACAAGCACAGGGCGACCAATGGAAGACGGTTGCTCTCTGGGGACTGTCCACTCGCACCGTCTACCTGCACGATGGACGCGCCAGCGATCTGCCGACCGCGATTCAGGATCACATGAGTTTCGCTGGGCCCGCTGCCTGCGGCAACACTTACCCCGATTCCGAAGCCAATACGGTCATCCAGAACTTCAACGCTTTGTCACCGGCTGACATGACCACGCTGCTGAATTTCCTCGGCACGCTCTAAAAATAATAAGGAGGACGGGCGTCCGCGCCCGTCCTCCGGAAACTCTCCAAACCCCGTTCTACTTGTTCTTCTCACCGAACAGATCGGTCATGGTCGCCGTGGACGCATCGCAAGCGTGGTTCAGGCAGGGCAGCCCGAATCCGCCTTCGATCGTCCTCAGCAACGAGAAGTGTGTGTAGAACTGCGCACTCGTCCGTCCATGGGTCCCGTAGTTCGTGTCGACAATCATCGGCACCTGGTTGGTGTTGGGCACGAAACTGTAATCGTTCTCGTCCCACAACAGCACGATGGCGGTGTTTCCCGTCTTCCACACTGGAGAGTTGTGGATCGCCGTCACCAGCGTTCGCACCGTCAAGTCTCCGATGTAGATCAGCGCCGGATTTAGCCCAGCCTGCGAGCCATCATCCACAGGATCGAAATCGCATTGCGGCCCGGCATTCCCGCGTCCATGCTGATCGTTGCACTGGTTCGGCGCGATAAACGAATACGTGGGCGACTTCCCCAAAAGCAGATCGGCGTAAAGTCCGTGCTCGCCTTCAAAGCCCACAATGTTCTTTAGTGAGACGCCCGTCTTCTCGTTCTGCTGCACGCTGCGGAAGAACACAAACGGATCGTGCTTCGCCGCGTACAGATCGATCAAGGTCTGCGTCTCTCCAGGCAAGATCGACTGGATGTCCGACAGATCGGTAAAGAATCCGTCGCTATACGTGACATTGTCGGCGCCCGCGGCCGGCAGGCTTTCCTGGTAGCTCTTCCAGTTCAAGCCTTTGTCCGCCAGTTGGTCGGCGATGGTTTTGCCCGAGGTGTTCGGCGCCGCCGAATAAAACAGCGTGCCGTTAATGTCGTTCAAGCCCGGAGGACATGGATCTACCGATGTCGGGCATTCATTCGTCATGTCAATCGCCGGAGTCTCAGCGTCCGTCCCCGTGCCTGCAATCGGACACACCAGCCCGCTCGGCGGAAAATCCGTTACCACGCTTCCGTTCGCCAGATTCGGCGTGCAGCTCAGGTTGTGCCAGTCGGGAGCGTTGTCGCTGCGGACTCCAAAATTCGATCCACCCACCACTTCCAGATAGTTGGTCGAGCTCGGATGCCCCACGGCAAAATAATTCTGCGCCGAATTCGCCGATTTCAGATAGGCGTTGATGTAAGGCGCGTTCGCATTGCCCACGATCTGGCTATATCCGTGATTTTCCATCATGATCACGAACACGTGATCGAGATGCGGAACTCCAGTAGGCACGGCTCCCTCAGCGGCAAACGCCACCGTCCCCAGAGCCAGGGCCAGAGATAAAAGCAAAACAATGTTTTTCATGTCGCTCTCCTCAAGTCGTTCCCCGACACGCGCCATTGAAGGGCGTCGTCCACAACCGGGGCGCGGGCCATCATATGAAGCCCGCGTTACGGATTTGTTTCGGCAGTGTTAAGGAGAGATGAATTCTGAAAGCCGCGAGCAAAAATGGAGGAGGGGGTCTCTGCCGTCGACTGTGGAAATCCAAGCTGGGACAAGATCTGGGTGGCAGGGATTAAGTCCGCTTCTTCCAATATCCCGGCTTGCGGCTGGTGTGAGCCACTGCGACGATGTGGATTTGTCCTTCGGGCTTTTCGCGGTAAATCAGGGTGAAAGGGAAACGCCTTAACAGGAATTTGCGGGTTTGATGCGGACCTTCCGCCCAACGCTGTGGAGACTGACTGATTTGTTCGATCCCGCGATCGACTTCGGCGTCGAACCTGAGGGCGGCCTCTGGATTGCGCTCGACATACCAGTCGAACGCGGCATCGTATTCGGCGGACGCTGCTTCGTGAAATGCCACCGCCTTACTGGGCGTTGGGCACCTTCGCTAAGTTGCGCTTTCGGACTTCGGACCACGAAGTTGTCTTCGCCCGGCCGGACTCGAGTTCTTTGATGCGCTTGCCGATTTCTTCTTCCCACGCGGCTTGGACGCCTTCGTCCACTTTGCCGTCCAGGTTGGAAATCAGCGAGTCAGCCAGCGCTTCTTGTTCTTCGACGGAGAGAGCCAGCGCCTGCTCCAGCAATCTCGAAACTTCGCGAGTCATCTGCGACATGGCCACCTCAATAGGCTCATTTTATCGCAGACGTCGATCTCAAGGGATAAGGGTTTGAGAGCAGTGGAATCCCATCTGTGCCGCGAAGGCGCGGCAAAGATGGGGCACCCGGGCCTTCGCCTGAAGCCCGACGCCTGACGCCTGACACCCGAAACATCGGCTTCAGCCCATAACCGATCTGGAGGCAGAGGAACCGACCGTTCGGAACGCCGAATTTCCCAACGCAAGAGCGCTAAAGACCTGCAAAAGCTGCACTTATCCATGTGATCTGCGTCACACCTGCAAGTGCTTGGTGTCACGGTGGGAATGCCCGTGGGAGCCGACACTCCTTCTAGAGGATACGGTCATGATGCTCGCGTATAGGCTCGTCCGATTGATCGAGAACCACTCCGACGCGCTTGCCGCCGGGCTGCTTAAGAAAGTACAGAGTTCCGACTGCACGTCGTCCTATCACAACGTGCCGCCTGAAGACCTGAAAGAGCGCGTCTACGAAATCTATCGCCACTTGGGCGACTGGCTGCTGGGCAAGACCGAATTCGACATCGAGAAACGCTATCTCGAGATCGGTGCGCGCCGAGCCGAACAGCAGGTGCCGCTCAGCCAGTTGACCATGACCATCATCTTCACCAAAGAAAATCTTTGGGACTTTCTAAAAACCCAGGCCGTGCTCGACCGTCCCAACGAAGTGTTCGGAGAGCTCGAGATGCTGCAGTTGCTCGACAAGTTTTTTGATACGGCGATTTACTACGCGGCGGTTGGATACGAGCGCGTGTGCTCGCCTGAAGTTTACAAAGATTGAAGGAGACCGCCACTCATGTCGTGGGAGATCGAGTACAAGAAGAAACTCAGAACGCCCGATGAAGCGTTGCGCGCCGTGCAGTCGGGAATGCGCGTCTACATCCAACCCGGATGCGCCGAGCCCGAAACTCTGGTCGAAGCTTTGCTGCGACGCGGTCCCGAAGTCAGCGACGTGGAAATCGTTCACATGATGACCATGGGCGCTGCTCCCTACGTCGCGCCCGAAATGGCGGGACACTTCCGCCACAACGCCGTCTTCATCGGAGGCAACGTCCGCCAAGCCATCAACGAAGGCCGGGCAGATTACACGCCGGTGTATTTGAGTGAGATTGAGGAATTGTTTGAAAGCGGAACGATGCCGATTGACGTGGCGCTGGTGGCGCTTTCGCCTCCGGACGCGCACGGGTTTTGCAGCTTCGGCGTGGGCGTCGATACGACGTTGACGGCGGCGAAATGCGCGCGCTACGTGATCGCGCAAGTCAACGATCAGATGCCGCGCACCTACGGCGACAGTTTCATTCACGTATCGAAGATCGATGCCATCGTCGAGTCGTCGCGGCCCTTGTGCGCGATGAAGAAGCCGGAGATCACCGACATGCACATTGCCATTGCGCGCAATGTGGCTGGGCTGATCGAAGACGGATCGGTGTTGCAGACGGGGATTGGCGGAATTCCGGACGCAGTATTGCCGTTCCTGATGGACCGCAAGGATCTCGGCGTGCACAGCGAACTGGTGTCGGACGGAGCGATGCCCCTGATCGACGCAGGAGTCATTAACGGCGCGCGCAAGAATTTCAAGCCGCGCAAGATCATTCTGGGGTTCGTGCTGGGCAGCAAGCAGATGTTCGAATATGTAAACGACAATCCGATCTTCGAATTTCATCCCACGGCCTATACCAACGATCCGTTGCTGATCGCGCGCAACGACAATATGGTGGCAATCAACTCTGCGCTGCAGATCGATCTGACCGGACAAGTCTGCTCCGACTCGATTGGCACTTACTTCTATAGCGGGATTGGCGGGCAAGTCGATTTTCTGCGCGGCGCGTCGCGCTCGAAAGGCGGCAAGCCCATCATCGCACTGTCGTCGACGGCGAAGAACGGCACGATCTCACGCATTACTCCGATGCTCGACCCAGGTGCGGGCGTGGTGACCTCGCGCGGGCTGATCCGCTACGTAGTGACTGAGTATGGCGTGGCGTATCTGCATGGCAAGTCGATCCGCGAACGGGCGAAGGCGCTCATTGAGATTGCCCATCCGAAGTTCCGCGAGAGTCTCTACGAGTATTGCGAAAAGACGAAGTGGTTGCAGAGGCCGCAGGTTCCACAACCAGCAATGACGAGGTGATGAATGGCAGGCCAAGCGCGGGGAAAAGTCACGATCGATGTCGAAGAATGTAAGGGCTGCGGACTGTGCGTGGAAAGCTGTCCGCCAAAATGCCTGGAGCTGTTGCCGGAGTTGAGCGCCTACGGCGTCCACCCTGCCCATTACACCGGGCATGACTGCACGGGTTGCGGCATTTGTTTCTATTGCTGTCCCGAGCCGGGCGCGATAACGGTCTATCGCCAGCCCGCGCGCAAAGCGCAAGGAGAAGCCCATGCGGCAACTGTGTAAAGGCAACGTCGCGGTCATCAAAGGCGCCATCCTCGCCGGCTGCAAGAGTTTTTATGGTTACCCCATTACTCCGGCGAGCGAGATTGCGGAATCGGCGGCGCTTTACATTCCGCAGGTCGGCGGGACATTCCTGCAGGCGGAGAGCGAAGTCGCCGCGATCAATATGGTCTATGGCGCGGCGGCGGCTGGGATGCGCGTCATGACCGCATCGTCTGGTCCCGGGCTCTCGCTGATGCAGGAGGGGATGTCGTATCTCGCGGGAGCGGAGTTGCCCTGCGTTGTGGTCGACGTAGTGCGGGGCGGGCCGGGGTTAGGCAACATCGCTCCGGAGCAGAGCGACTACTTCGCGGTCGTGAAGGGCGGAGGCCACGGGAACTACCGGAATTTTGTGCTGGCTCCGGCGTCGGTGCAGGAGATGTGCGACCTCACGATTCTGGCATTTGAACTGGCGGACAAGTATCGCAATCCCGCGGTAGTGATGGCGGATGGGTTCATCGGCCAGATGATGGAGCCGCTGGATCTTGAGTATCGCGAGATAGTGGCTCCCGAGAAGCCTTGGGCGGTGAAGGGAACTCCCGAGACGCGGGCGAACTTAGTAAGTTCCATTTTCCTGGAGCCCGATCAGCTCGAAGAACATCAGCGCGAGTTGGAGGCGAAATACATTCGCGGACAGGTGGAAGCGCGGCATGAAGTGTATGAAACCGAAAACGCTGAAGTGCTGCTGGTCGGCTATGGAATTGTGTCACGGGTGCTGCGGTCGACCGTTCAAGCGCTGCGCAAGGATGGATTGAATGCGGGATTGTTCCGTCCTATTACCTTGTGGCCCTTTCCCGCCCAAGCGTTGCGTGAAGCGGCGGCTAAAGTGCAAAAGGTGATTGTGGTGGAGTTGAGCAACGGGCAGATGGTGGAAGATGTGCGGCTGACGCTGGATGGAAAGGTGCCAGTCGAGTTTTATGGGCGGGTGGGCGGAAACGTGCCGTCGGTCGAGGAGTTGCAGGCGCAGGTTACAGAACGGGTGGTCGCGGGAGTCGCAGGGTAACCATCTAAGCGGCTGGGAACGCAAGGTCCCTCCACTCCGCTTCGCTCCGGTCGGGATGACAACGTTTTACGATCGTAAGAGGCAGACATCATGGCGGACGAGAAAGCAGCGACGGAAGAAGTGGTGGTCAGCAACAACGGCTACGAACTGCTGCATCAGAAGTCGGAGATTTTTTACGACCTTTACGAGCGCAAGTCGGAACTGCAGCAGCAGACGCACTATTGCCCCGGGCTGCGGACACGGCGTCGCGCACAAGCTGATCGCCGAAGCGCTCGACGAAATGGGCGTGAAGGACGACACGATTTTCGTCAGCCCGGTGGGTTGCTCGGTGTTTGCCTACTACTACTTTGACGTGGGCAATGTGCAGGCCGCCCACGGGCGTGCTCCGGCGGCGGCGACCGCGGTGAAGCGGTCGTGTCCGGGGAAGATCGTGATTTCCTACCAGGGCGACGGCGACCTGGCGGCGATTGGGACCGCAGAGATTGTGCATGCGGCGAACCGCGGCGAGAAGATCACGGTGTTCTTCGTCAACAACGCGATTTACGGAATGACGGGCGGACAGATGGCGCCGACCACGCTGGTCGGCGAGAAGAGTACGACTTCCCCTTGGGGCAGGCGGCCGGGGAACGAAGGGTTTCCGCTGCATATGTCGGAACTGCTGGCGACGTTAGAGGCGCCGGTCTACATCGAGCGGGTCGCACTGTCAGACAACAAGAACATCATGAAGGCGCGGCGGGCGGTGAGGAAGGCGCTGGAGATTCAGAAGTCGGGCGCGGGGTTTTCGTTTGTCGAGATTCTGTCGCCATGTCCCACGATCTGGGGGAAGGATCCGGTGGCGGCGCGACGCTGGATCGCGGACACGATGATTCCGACATTTCCGCTGAATGTGTTTCGGGATCGCGCGCCCGAGATGCCAGCGCCTGTGACGCCCCCGCAGAGATCCGTGGCCGAGGTGCTGGAAATTGGATCGACCAGTTCGCATGCGAATGAAACGGTAAAGCATGCGCATCATTTCAAGACGTTCAGCATCAAGGTCGCAGGCTTTGGCGGACAGGGCGTGTTGCTGCTCGGCCAGTTGCTGACCGAGATGGGAATGCGCGAAGGACTGGATGTGAGTTGGCTTCCGTCCTATGGCCCGGAGATGCGATCGGGAAGCGCGCACTGTCATGTGTGTCTGTCGAAAGAGCGAGTAGGATCGCCGCTGATTTCGCATCCGGATGCGCTGGTTGCGATGAATGAACTCTCGCTGCGGAAGTTCGCGCCGCAAATGGAGAAGGGCGGATTGATTCTATATAACCGCGAGAGTCTGCCGGCAGATTTCTCGGCGCCCGCAGGAGTGCGCGTGCTGTGCATTCCGGCGTCGGCGATGGCCGATAAGCTTGGGTCAACCAAAGTCACGAACATCATCATGATGGGCGCGCTGCTCGAAGAAACGGAATGCCTGGCGCCGGGGACGGCGATGGGAGTGATCGAGGATAAGGTCAAGAAAATCGAGTTGCTCGAGACCAATCGCAAGGCGCTGGCGGCGGGGCGACGGTTCATCGACGAACATGCGCATGAAGAGGCGTTGAGCCAGCCGGATGGGTTTGCTTCTTGAGTTCTTAGTACCGAGTACCGAGAAAACGCATCTCCCGAGGAAAGCAGACTCCTCCTCTCGGGTCGGAATGGCAAACCTTTTAGAGCTGTGAATCCCCACTAGAGTCGTAAACCCACGCTTATTCCTTTGTCCTAACATTTTTGGTTCGTCTCGGAATTTGGGTCATCCAATTCTTTTAGGGGCCTTCTGCTCGTCTGCGTTTCTGGGCGCGCTGAAGGGCGGGCGCGAACTATTCCAACCTACATAAGGAGTTTGAGGAATGAGTGTTTCTACGCAAGATGTTGTGACCGAGCAAAAATCGAAAACTTTGAAGACGCCGGCATATGCAGCGCAGTCGGCGACTTCTCCGGTGGCTCCGTTTACGATCGAGCGGCGCGAGCCGGGTCCGCACGATGTGTTGATCGACATACTTTATTGCGGTGTGTGTCATTCCGACATTCATCAGGCGCGCAATGAGTGGGCCAACTCGACCTTCCCCATGGTGCCGGGGCACGAGATTATCGGCAAAGTGGGAAAGGTCGGCAGCAAGGTCAAGAAGTGGAAAGTCGGGGACACGGTAGGCGTCGGGTGCTTCGTTGATTCCGACCGAACCTGCGAAGAGTGCAAGGCAGGTGAAGAGCATTTCTGCGACAAGCTGAGCGTGACGTATAACGGCTTCGAGCAGGACGGCAAGACTCCCACATACGGCGGATACTCCACCCGCATCGTAGTCGACGAGAATTATGTCTTACGCATTCCGGATGGCTTGCCTTTGGAGGGAGCCGCACCGCTTCTGTGCGCTGGAATCACGACGTACTCTCCGCTGCATCACTTTGGTGTCAAGAAAGGTGACAAAGTGGCCGTCGTCGGTCTAGGGGGGTTGGGCCACATGGGCGTTAAACTGGCGAAGGCGCTGGGAGCGCACGTGACAGTGTTGAGCCGTTCGCTGAGCAAGAAGGACGACGCGCTTCGATTGGGCGCAGACGACTATCTGGCGACGGGCGACGCTTCGGTATTCGAGAAGAACGCCGGACGGTTCGACTTCATTCTCGACACGGTGTCGGCACCGCACGACTACAACGTCTATTTGAACATGCTGCGGCGCGACGGGACGATGGTGCTGGTCGGATTGCCGGATCCCTCGCCGCTGTCGGCCGGATCGTTAATCCCCAAACGCCGGCGGCTGGCGGGATCGATGATCGGAAGCATCCGCGAGACCCAGGAGATGCTGGATTTCTGCGGTAAGCACAAGATTGTGTCGGACGTCGAAATGATTCCGATCCAGCAGATCAACGAAGCTTACGAGCGCACCATCAAGGGTGATGTTCGCTACCGCTTTGTCATCGATATTGCCAGCCTGAAATAGTTCTCCACGGGCTTCGCGTTTTCCTAACTGCGAGGCCCGTTTTTTTATTCCGCGCGAGCCCTCACTTTTCCCCGTTTCCTGCGTCTAACCATAAGAATTGTCAATAAGCTACGGATTTATCGCCTGAATCTGCAGAGATGAAAATTGGGAACATTGCGGTATGGAAATGCGTATCACTTCCAGGCGATTGTGGGCAAAGGCCGAGTGGGGAACCGATTCACGGGCAAGGTGTCCGGTTCGGGAGGATGGTTATGGAAAATGGGAGAGCAGGAACGAACGGCAGCAACGGAGTGAAGGCCGTTGCCAGCGGCGGTGAAGGGCACGTGCAGGAAGTGGTGCGCGCGGCTCACGAAGAATTGCGGCAGTTGATGCGTCAACGGGCCGACATCATGAAGCGAATTGGCACGGTCAAACAGACCATCGTCGGACTGGCGAACCTGTTTGGCGACGAAGTCCTGAACGACGAACTGCTGGAACTGGTGGACCGCAAAAGCGGCGGCCGGCAGCCGGGATTTACCAAGGCGTGCCGCATGGTGCTGATGGAAGCGAATCATGCGCTAGGTGCGCGCGAAGTGTGCGAGCAGATCCAGCGGCGAGTGCCTCCGGTGCTGTTGAGACACAAAGACCCGCTGGCATCGGTGACTACCGTACTGAACCGGTTGGTCGAATACGGTGAGGCAAGAGCGGTGGTGCGCGAGAATGGACGCCGCGCCTGGCAGTGGGTGGCGGATCCGGCGAGCCAGTCGATTTCAGAAGCTGCGGTGCTGAGTCCGAAAATGTAGAACCTGAGGCGCGGGGGAGGTCCCGCGTCTCCATTGCTTGCTCTGGTAGTCTCTCAGGATGACGCCTGTCCCTGACGAGAGGAGCGCATTCGCCTCGCGCGATGGTGCGCGCGGTCCCACTGAGTCTGGTGGTTGCGCTGGTGTCGCTCTTTTTCTTCGGATGGATTGCCGAAGAAGTTCTGGAACAAAATACAAGACAATTTGATGACGCGGTGCGCGGCTACGTGCACCGCTTTGCCACGCCGGCGCGGACAGAGTTCATGCGGCATGCGACGTGGCTGGGGTCGGGAGCGATACTGGGCGGTGCGCTCGTCATCATTGCAGTGCTGTTTCTGACGCGCGAGCGGCGTCTGGCAGGATTGATGACAGTCGCGATGCTGGGAGCCAGGGTTCTCGATCAGGCATTGAAGGCGAGTTTCAAACGTGCCCGGCCACAGCCGTTTTTCGATATTCCTCCGCTACACTCGTATGCGTTTCCCAGCGGGCACGCCCTGGTGTCGTTTTGCTTTTACAGCATGGTGGGATGGATGATCACGCGCCGATTGCGGGAACGATGGCAGCGCATCGCGGTGTGGTGCGCCGTGGGGGCTGTGATCGCGTTGGTGGGATTGTCGCGAATTTATTTGGGAGTGCACTATCCCAGCGACGTCATCGCCGGGTATGCCGGGGCTGCGGTTTGGATGGGAGCTTTAGAACTAGTTGGCAGTACTCAGCACCCGGTACCCAGGAAAACCTAAAGTGCAGATTCCTCCTCTGCTCGCTTCGCTCGCGCGTCGGAATGACAATAATTGTGGTTGCCTAAGCTGGCAGCAGCATGCCCTTTTCCAAATGCCTGGTGACGTGCGCATAAGACGCTGCGTGTGGGTCGTGGGTGACCATGACGACGGTCTTGTTGAAACTCTCGTTCAAGCGCTTCAGGATTTCCAGAATCTCGGTGGCCGAGTGGCTGTCGAGATCTCCCGTGGGCTCGTCGGCGAGTAACAGCGTTGGGTCGCTGACGATGGCGCGGGCGATGGCGACGCGCTGTTCCTGTCCGCCGGAGAGTTGCTTGGGTAAGTGGTTGACGCGCTCTTCGAGGCCGACGAGTTTGAGAGCGGTCATCACGTGATCGCGGCGCTGTTGCGCGTTGAGCTTAGTGAGCAGCAGCGGCAGTTCGACGTTCTCGAAAGCAGTGAGAACGGGGATCAGGTTGAAGGTCTGGAAGACGTATCCGATGTGCTCGTTACGCCAACGGGCGGATTGGGCGTCATTGAAGCGAAAAATATTGTCGCCGAGAACCAGAAGTTCTCCCGCGGTGGGCCGATCGATGGCGGCAATCATGTTCAGCAGCGTGGTCTTGCCGGAGCCCGATGGGCCCATCAGGGCGAGAAATTCTCCCTGGGCGATTTCGATGGAAACGTCTTCGAGCGCCTTCACTTCGAAAGCGTCGCGCTTGAAAACCTTGCTGACATTGCGGGCCTGCACGATTCTGGTCTGCGTTGCGGTATTAGGCTTTGCGGTAGCAGTGCTCATGATTGTCCTTTGATCTTGATCTTCTCGCCATCTTTCAAATCGGCCGGGCCGGAGGTTATGACATCTTCGCCGCCATTGAGTCCACTTACTAGCAATCCTCCGCTGCGCTGCGAGACGACTTGCACTTCACGCATCAGGGCTTTGCCGTTGTAAACCAGGAATACAACTTTCTTGCCATCGCGATCGCGGACGGCTGTGGTAGGAACGAAAACTCCAGCGGGTTTGGTATTGTCAGCCTTCTTTTCCTCCGCCAGGAACTTTACCGTCGCGTTCATATCGGGGCGAAGGTAGGAATCCGGATTGATGATCTGTACTTTGATCTGCACCGTAGCTTTTTGACGGTCGGCCTCGGGAGATATCTCGGCGATCTGGCCGTCGTACTTGCGGTCCGGGAAGGCATCGGTTGTGACCACGCCTTTCTGGTGCGGGCTGAGTTTGGAGAAATCGTCCTGCGCGATGTCGAGTTCCACTTGCAGATCGTTGAGATCCGCGAGGGCGACGACTTCTCCTTGGGGACCACCCGCGGCGCCGCTGGCAAATTGAGCGGTGACGAGCTCTCCTTTTTCCGCCGTGCGTTCCAGGATGGTGCCGGTGACTGGAGCGCGAATCACGGTCGCGTCGAGCAGCGACTTCGCATAGGCTTCGGCGCCCTGGGCTTGCAGTAGCTGGCCGCGAGCGCGAGCGATTTCTTCAGCGCGCGGTCCGAGCTTCGAGAGCGTGAACGATTGATTCAGAGAATTCGCTTTTTGCTGATCGGCCTGGAATTTCGCAGTGGCGTCGTCGAGATTCTGTTTCGACATGACGCCTTCGTTGTAGAGCTCCTGCGTGCGATCGAGATTGATCTTGTCGTTGGCGAGCGTGGCGCGAATTTCGTCGACGTTGTGTTGCGCCTGCTGAATTTCTTCAGGACGCGAGCCGTGCTGCAATTCATCAAGATAGGCGCGGGCATTTTCGGTTGCGCCGCGAGCTTGTTCGTACTGAGCACGGAACTCATCGTCCTCGAGGCGGACGAGGATCTGTCCTTCCTTGACTTTGTCGCCTTTTTCCACGCCGATCCAGGCGACACGGCCCGTGACTTTGGAATTCACGTTGATCTTGTGGTGAGCGACGATGTAGCCGCTGGCCGAAAGCACGACTCCGCCGACATCGGCGGACTCCGCGGCGGCGCGGGTGGCTTCGACTTCCGGGATGTCGCCCGACAGCATGCGATAGGTGATCGCGACGATTCCGAGAAGCACGATGAGGGCGATGCCGCCAAGGATATAGCGCTTGGCCCACACCGGCGGCTCGCCACCTTCGGTGCTGCCGCGCTGCGTGCGGTCGATGCGCAGGCTCTCAAGGTCTTGATGTTTAGCGTCGATCGGCATGTTCACTCACAAGATGATTTGGATAAAAAATTCGTCGCAATTTTGCTAGCCGCGAAGCGCTCCTAAAATGTCTTGACGAGCCGCGTGCCAGGCAGGAGCGAGTCCGCCAAAAAGCCCCATGATGACGGCGAAAAGTATTGCGGTGACGACGACCCCGGTGGTCATTTGCAGGCTGAAGACGACTTCGCTGAAGGTGACGGCGTTCGAGGTTCCCGTGGTCATGCCATTGAAAGGCAGCATGAGAAGGATGCCGACCAGAGCGCCCAAAATCGAGAGCAGTAGGGACTCGATGACAAATGAAGTGAGGATGCTGGGCTTGGAGAATCCGATGACGCGCAGAGTAGCGATCTCGCGTCCGCGGTAAGCGACGGCAGCGTACATGGTGTTCATAGCAGCAAAACTGGAGCCGACGGCCATGATGATGGCGACGATGATGCCGACGAACTTGATGGGGCCTCCGGATTTGGTCTGCGAGGCGTAGTAATCGGGCTCGAGCATTCCGGCGAGTTTCAGGCGCTGGTCGTCGGAGACGCGGTTCTTCAGAGCTTCAGCGGCCACGGGATCGGTGGCGCGCAGAAGGACGGACGAATACTGCGTGCGCTCGAAGTCGACGGTGAGCTGATTGATGTCGCCCCAGATTTCCGAGTCATGGGCCGTGCCAGAGCCGTCAAAGATGCCGACCACCGTCCATTGTCCGGTGCCGATCTGCATGGTGTCGCCGAGGTTGGTCTTCGAAAAGCGGCCGTTAATCGACTTACTCACGACGACTTCATGCTGGCCGGGGCTGAACCAGCGTCCCGCAACCAGCTTGATCTTGGGACGCATCTGAATGCCCAGCGGAGTCAGAAAGCGCGTGGTGACGTTCACTTCCCCGGTGCCATCTTTGCGGGGAAGCACGATGACGAGAATGTCTTCGCCGGAAGCGAGCGCATTGCCCTGAGGATCTTTAGCAACGCCGGGGAGTTCTTTCAGCGTCTGCATATCATCGCGAGCCACGCCGCCGGCAGAGAGTTCCGAGGTCGAGCCCTTGCGCAGCACGAGAACGTTCAAAGCGTCGCCGGTGGTGCCAAAGGCGCGATCAAGGCCGGCTAGCAACGCCATAATAAAAATGGCCGTGGCCACGGTAAGGGCGATGCCGAGCGCGGTCATGATGGTGAGTCCCTTGCGCAGCTTCAGGTTCCGAACGTTGTAACTCAGCGGAATTGCCATGTGCTCCTCTTAACCGATGTGCCGCAAACCGTCGACAATGTTGACCTGCGATGCGTGATATGAAGGAATAAACGCGCTCAAGAATCCAACAAGAGCAGCGACTCCCAACGCCAGCAGTACAGTGGGCAGAGTGACGGCCATGCCTGTCATGAAACCGCCCCGTTTTTGCATGACCGTGATGAGGCCAAACGCGATCAGTGTTCCGACCACGCCTCCCATCAAGGCCAGCGAAACCGCTTCACCCACGAATAATCCCAGAATGCTGTTGCGCGTAAAGCCAAGCGTCTTGAGCACGGCCACTTCGCGAGTGCGTTCGCGAACCGACATCGCCATCGTGTTGGCGGATACCAGCAAGATGGTGAAGACGACCGCGGACACAGATACTCAGGATGAATGCCTTGACATTGCCCAGCATTTGCACGAAGTCGAGTTGGAAGGCACGCTCGGTTTCCGTCTTCGTAGGTTGAGGGGCATTGCGGAACATATCGTCAATAGCTGTGCCCACGCGGGGGATGTCTTGCGGCGTATCCACGAGGACGGCGAAGATTCCCTCGCGTCCTTTCATCTCGGTATAGCCTTCATCGAGGTAGGTCTTATTGAAGTAGATCGCCTGGTTGGGCGCGGGAGAGACGAAGATTCCGCGGATGTTCAACTCCAGGTTTAACGGGAAGATCACGCCTTTGATGTTGAGGCGGTCGCCGAGCTTCCACCCATATTTCTTGGCCAGTTCGGCGTCGACGATGGCGCCGGCGCGGTCGTGCTGCCACGCAGCCACCTGATCCGCGGGAATCTCGAGTTCGGGATAGACCTTGAGGAATTCCTCGGGATCGGTGGCGAACTGGGCGAAGAAGTTCTCCGGCTTGTCGTCTTTATATTGGCCGCCGAACCATTGCTGATTCACGACATGGGTGACGCCCGGAATGGAGCGAATCTTCTCGCGATAGGCGTAAGGCAAATCGAACACCAGCGAGACCTTGTGGCGGACGAGCAGGCGCTGGGCCGATTGGGCGCTACCCTGATCGATGTAGAAGCTGCGCCAGATAGTCATCATCAATGTCAGGAGTAATAGCGAGAATCCGATACTTAAAACGGTCAAAATGCTGCGCCGCTTGTTGCGGAAGGCATTCTTAGTCACGAAACGGGTCAAGGTCATGATTCACTTATCCAATGTGGCGCAGTCCGTCGACGATGTTGGTTTTTGATGCGTAGTAGGAGGGAATGAAGGCGCTGACGAAGCCCACCAGTCCGGCGATCAGTAGAGCGAACGACATCGTGCTTCCAGTTACCTTCATTCCGTTCAGGAATAATCCAAATTGCGGCGAGTGCGACATGGCCACGACCAGAAAATAGGCTGCTCCCGCACCCAGCAATCCTCCGGCCAGTGAGAGGATGACGGCTTCGCTGACGAAGAGGCCAAGCACGGCCCGGCGCGTGAATCCTAGAGTCTTCAAGACCGCAACTTCGCGGGTGCGCTCGCGGATCGACATCGCCATGGTGTTGGCCGAAACCAGCAGCGTGGCGAAGACTACCGCCATGCAAATGCTGAGGATGAACGCCTTGACGTTGCCCAGAGTCGCAATCCAGCTCAACTGGAAGGCTCGCTCACTCTCGGTTTTTGTGGGCCGGGAAGCATTACGGAACTCGTCATCGATTTCCTTGGCAACCTTGGGCACATCGTCGGCGGAATCGGCCATCACGCCGAAGAAGCCGACGCGACCCTTTATGTCGGGATATCCCTCGTCAATGTAAGTGTTATTGAAATAGACGGAATCCGTGGGAGAAGGTGAGGTGAAAATTCCGCGGATGGTCAACTCCGGATTGACGGGGAAGATGGTGCCTTTAATGTTGATGCGATCGCCGATCTTCCAATTGTAGCGTTTCGCGAGATCGCTATCGACAATGCAGCCGGCGCGGTCGTGCTTCCAGGCCTCGAGTTGATCGGGAGGCATCTGGAATTCGGGATAGACGTCGAACAGCTCCTCGGGATCGGTGCCAAACTGCGCAAAGAAATTCTCCGGCTTCTGATCTTTGTAAATTCCCCCGAACCAGGTCTGGTTGACAACATGCGTGACCCCGGGCATCTGCCGGATCTTCTCGCGGTAAGACACCGGTAAGAAAAAGACCAGGGAAACCTTGTGGCGCGTGATCAGGCGTTGGGCGGACTGAGCGCTGGCTTCGGAATTATAGAAGGCATGCCAGATCGTCATCATGAAGGTCAGCAGAAGAAGAGAAAACGCGATGCTGACCACCGTGAGCAGGCTACGGCGCTTGTTGCGGAAGGCGTTTTTTCGTACAAAGCGACTCAGAGTCATGGCAGTTCCTGGAAGACCACCGCATGCCCCACCGGCATGACCCCACAATCCAATCAGGATAAAGGAAGGGGCGGTGCTCCACAACCTTTCGGTCCGAAAAGGTCTACCGGTTTCTATCTACTTAAACGCTGAAAAGAATGATCGGTTACCGTCGCAATAGCGTGCCAGTGGAGATCGTCACCAGGGCGCGATGACAAATGTCAGTTGGATGGATTTGGAGCGCCTTTCTAGAGCTACATTTTTCGTGGTCCACCTGCCGCTATCTTATTCAGAAAGCTAGTGGTTTCCGGGTACTTTCGTAACTCACACTTGCTGCTGAGAGACGCTATCCTAGCGCTATCCCTTCCCCAAGGTCCAAGCCAGCGTCCTCGCTGAAAGCGAGGACGAATCCCCGTTCTTCGCGTATGCGAGGCTAGCGAGAAATGTCGAACAAAATAGGGCGTTTCGAAGTACTGAGTGAGATTGTCCACACCGCGAATGGGTCTGTTTATAAAGCTTCCGATCCGGAGAGCGGACAGACCGTAGCTCTGAAGACGTTGCAGCTCGACGTACTAGGGGAGCATGCCGCTGCCGTGGTGCAATCGATTCTAGACGAGGCAGACGGCACCAAGTCGCTCAACAGCCACAACATCGCGCTGCTGTACGGTGCGGGGGAAATCGACGGCCTTTTCTGCGCCTCGCTCGAATACGTGCAGGGCAACAGCATTGCGACCATGATGGCGCGCAAGGAAGGCTTTTCCATCTGGGACATTCAGGACATCGCCCGCCAGACTTGCCAGGGCCTCGACCACGCGCATACGCACAAAGTGGTGCACTACAGCCTGGAACCGGCCAAGATCATGGTGCAGTGGGACGGCCTGGTGAAGATGCTGGGCTTTGGTATTTCGATGATGGGAGCGCATGCGGCGCAAGCATCGGGCACTCCGCCTGAAGTTCTGCACTACATGTCGCCCGAGCAGTTGCGCGGCGATCCGCTCGATGGACGCTCGAACATTTTCAGTCTGGGCGCGATTCTCTACGAGATGGTCACGGAGCGCAAAGCGTTCGCGGGAGAAGATGCGGAACAGGTGCGGCAGTCGATTCTCGAGATGACTCCGGTAGCGCCCGATCAAATCAATCGCAAGGTGCATCCTGCACTGAGCGAAGTGGTGATGAAGGCGATCGCAAAGAATCCTGAGGAGCGTCACCAGTCTGGACAAGAGCTGGTGAACGATCTGGAACGGTGCAAGGAAAGCACGACGAAGGGCGCGGCAAAGAAGAACCCGCAGCCCGTGCAAGGATTGAATGTTCCTGGGAATAAGCCCCCGGTGGCGGCAGCTCCGAAACCTGCTCCGGTGGCTGCACCGCCCAAACCCGCGCCAGTGGCAGTTGCGCCCGCACTGCCGAAACCGAAGGCAGCACCGGTTGTAACGGCGCCGCCTGCCCCTGTGGCACCGGTCGTCGAAAAGAAAGTAGAAAAAGTAGAGGTAGTAGAAGAGCCTGTGGCGCCGCCTCCGGTTGTGGCGGCTGCTCCTGTGGAAGCGGAAGTCGAGCAACAGCCCGTGCCAACGCACGAGCCCAAAGCGCCCGTCAAAGCGGCTGCGGCGGCCGCGGGATGGAATGGCGGAACGACCAAAGCTGTCGGAATGAATTTGCAGCAGACCCCGAAGCTTGATCCCTCAGCGCAGTTCATCAGTTCAGTTGTGAAGGCGTCAGTGGAAGCACTGGCGTCGGAGCAGGCCACTCAGTCGGCGGCGGTGGCTGAGCCGGAAGTAGAAGCAGCACCGGTAGAAGAGCCGCGCAGGCTCCCTGTCGATCCCATGATGGCCGAGCCATCGAGCGAGTCTGGCGGAGCCCCTCGAAGTTTTGCCGAGATCGATGAATTGCCTCCGCTGAAAGAAGTTTATATTGCGCCGCCTGCCGCCGAGGCTCCCCCTGTGGCTGCGGAAGAACCGCTGCCTTCGAGCCAGGCGATGCCGATGTCGGCATTCCGCACCAAGGAACCTGAAAAGCCGAAGATTCAGCCAAAGGAAGTAGCCAGGAAAGCGGTAACGGAGATCAAGAAGACTCCACCAAAGCTTTTCATGTACGCGATCACGGGAGCGGTGGGTGTGATTCTTCTGATCATCGTCGCGATTGCGTTCCACATCCATAACGAGAACGCGGACGATGACAACGGGCCCACTCCGGCGCAAAGCGCGCAACCGCAAGCTGCCGCGCAACCGGCGCCTAAGCCGGCCGCGCCAGTCACGCCTCCACCTGCAGCGCAGGCTCCTACGCAGACAGTGGCTCCCGAGGCAGTAGCGGCGGAGCCCCCTGAGGTTTCGGTTAAGCCCAAATACAAAGACGCGAAGAAGAAGCCGGCGAAGGCGCCCACGCCGGTTGGGGCCACGGTAGTTCCCGGGCAACTGACTGTGAATTCGACTCCAGAGGGAGCGCAGATTGCGATCGATGGCAAGAGCGATCCGAGCTGGGTTACACCTTATAACGCGACGGGAATTGCTCCCGGACAGCACACGGTAACCATCAGTAAATCGGGTTTCGGCACTGAGACTCGGACCATCGATGTCGGGGCCGCGAGCAAATCCGTTCTCGCAATTCAATTGGCCACGCTGTCGGCGCAGGTTTCGATTGCCAGCGATCCGCCGGGTGCGGCGATCATTCTCGACGGCAAAGACACGGGACACATCACACCTACCCAACTCGCAGTCGACAAGCCGGGCAGCCACACTCTGCTAGTCCGGAAAGCGGGATATCTGGATGAAACCACCACAGCAAACTTGCAATCGGGACAAACGTTCCACTACTCACCCACGCTGCACGTGCTTGGGCAAACGGACGAGATCAAGACGGTAAGCAAATTCAAGAAAGTATTCGGCGGAACCGACACTGCGAGCATGGGGACGGTGAGCATCAAGACCAATCCCAAGGGCGCGCAGATCGCAGTGAACCGGCGCATTGTCGACAAGGCTTCTCCGGTGGACTTCTACCTGAACCCGGGGAACTATATGGTCGACATCGTGTTATCGGGTTATAAAGACGTACACCGCGTGGTCAACGTCGACAAGGGCGGCAAAGTGGTGATCGACGAGACGCTCGAACGCCAGTAGAGCTGCGGAAGTTCCGGCCCGCTCCCCTGGAGCGGGCTTTTCTTTGTCCCGAAAAATACCGTCACTCGACCCGGTGATGGCCGTCACAGAAGCGCGCTGCCACTCTCACGTAGAAGAGTTTCACGGCGTGAGGACTCTTTGGCGGGCAACCATCCCAATGTAGCGCAGTCGGACCTTTGGCATGCGCTGGAGAGGCTCAAGTCGCCGCGCCGCTACCAGCAGCACGAACTCTTGTTCCGCGATGGAGAGCCGTGTGTCGGCATCTATCTGGTGGTGGCAGGGGAGATCAACCTGCTCCTTCCGGCGCGAGACAAGCGTTACAAGATCTTCGATAGCGCTGGGGCGGGAACGGTGCTGGGATTATGCGAGGCCATGAGCGGTTCTCCGCACAAGCTGACAGCGGAAGCCGCGGGGCCGGTGGAAGTGGCCTACATCGAGCGCATGGCGCTGATGAAATATCTCTCGAAGCATTGTGAAGCCTGCATGCAGATTGTGGCGTTGCTGAGCGAAGACCTGCACGGGCTTTACCGCCGCTGCCGAACGCTAACCCCGTTGGAAGCGAAGCTGCGGAAGAAGACCGTCACTCATTGAGAAAACAAAAAGCCGCCAGCCAGGGCCGGCGGCTCTCTTCCCGCAACTCAAGCCTTAGTGGCCGTAGCTGCGCTCATATCCTGCACGATATCCCTCGGAATACTGAGCGCGATACGCGTCGATGTCGCCGTATTCGCGAATGTAGCCACGGTCCGCATGATTGCTGCCACGTGGATTGGGATTGAACTGCTTGCCACGGTAAGAATCTTCACGGCCCGCGGCGAGTCCATCCTGCTGGCCATAGTTATAGGCGGAATTTTCCCGTGGACCTCCGTAGCCAGCGCCTTGAAAGCGGTTACCATCGCGATCATCGTCGCGACGACCCCAGCGCTGCTCGAAGGCAGCCTGAAAACCCTGGCGGTAGCCGTCGCGATAGCCGTCCTGGAAAGCGGGGAACGGACCCATCCATCCCTGGTAACCACGGCTGGCGTTGCGCCAATCGCGGCTCTGGAAATCGTTAGGATCGTTTTCACGCGCTTCGTGCTGGCCTTTGCGCAGGCCGTCCTGGTAGCCATTCTGATATCCGTACTGGTGAGCTTGCTGGGGATTGCTTCGACGGTAATAATCGTCATCATCGGCGAGCGCGAGGCCGCTTACCATCAAGGTCACCGCGACCAGGCAAGCTGCCAGTTTCATGCGCTGCATCGTTTCTTGTCTCACCATAACTTCCTCCCGCCGGGCTTCTCCGATCCGCATACCCGGCTTCTGTATACGTCGGATGCGGAGTGCTCGGCGAATTGATGCTTGCAGAAAATCGAAATCTTGCGCGGGAAAGATGAGGCGAAACTGAAGCCGAATTTCTCAGCAACTTTCGGGCGGAGTCGGGGTTCGATGCGCGCACAACAGCCCCTCGCGCGAGGTGGTAGACTTTTGAGTTTTCTTGTCGAGGAGAACTCATCATGGAAATCAAACGCGTAGGAGTAGTCGGTGCGGGAACCATGGGCAACGGCATTGCCCATGTGTTTGCGCGCTCTGGATACCAAGTTGTGCTGTGCGAAGTGGAGCAGCGCTTTCTCGATCGCGGGATGAGCACGATCGAAAAGAACCTCGACCGCGAAGTCGGGAAAAACAAGATCACGGCCGATGACAAGGTCGCGACTTTGAAGAGAATCGAAGGAGTATTGGATCGGGCCAAACTGTCCGCATGCGATTTTGTCATCGAAGTGGCGACCGAGAAGTTCGAAATCAAGGCTGAGATTTTCCGCGATCTCGATCGCGTGTGTCGTCCGGACACTATTCTCGCTTCAAATACGTCGTCGATTTCGATCACCAAAATCGGAGCGCTCACCAAGCGTGCCGACAAAGTCATCGGTATGCATTTCTTTAATCCGGTGCCGATGATGAAGCTGGTGGAAGTGATTCGCGGGCTGGCGACTTCGCAAGAGACCTTCAACACCGTGCGCGATCTCTCGATCAAGCTGGAGAAGACTCCGGTCGAGGTGAATGACGCGCCGGGCTTTGTTTCAAACCGTGTGCTGATGCCGCTGCTCAACGAAGCTATGTTTGCGGTGATGGAAGGCGTGGCCACGCCCGAGGCGGTGGACGAAGTCTTTAAGCTGGGCATGGCGCATCCTATGGGCCCGCTGACACTGGCGGATTTCATCGGGCTCGATGTATGTCTCGACATCATGCGCGTGCTGCAGGATGGATTAGGCGATCCCAAGTACCGGCCGTGCCCGCTGCTGATCAAGATGGTCGATGCAGGTTGGCTGGGGAGGAAGAGCGGGAAGGGCTTCTACAGTTACTAGATTTTCGATTGTCAATTTTCGATTGACGATTGAAGACCCAACCATGTTCCGACGTGCGAGCGTAACCCTAACCATTGTCATTCCGACGCGCGAGCGTAGCGAGCAAAGGAGGAATCTGCAGTTGCCTTTCGAATTGGCAATTGGCAATTGCAAATCGCAAATGAAAGACGTTTTTTATTGCTTGCTAGCCATTGTGTTGGGCATCGGCGCCGGCATTCTTGATGTCAAAGTCGGCGATCTTCTTTTGACTGCACTGTTTGTGCTGGCTTCGACGATGCTGCTGGGTGCGCTTCGTCCCGAGCGGCCGTGGCGCTGGATTCTGCTAGTCGGTGTATTTGTTCCCATCCTGCAACTGCTGGCCTATTGGTTTCTTACCGAGAAGCCCTACCGGGCGCAGATCTACGAGTCGTTTCTGGGATTCTTAACCGGAACGGCGGGAGCATTCGGCGGCTCGGCAGGGCGAAGGGCCATCGCAGAGATATTCAAGGGCCGGTAAATCCCCAGCTTTGCAGTATTTCGAAAATCATGCACCACCACAGGTATAATCGCGGCGCCTATGGCCCTCACTCCCGGCACCAAGCTCGGCCCGTATGAGATCCAATCGCTGCTTGGCGCGGGCGGCATGGGAGAGGTGTATCGCGCGCGCGATACCCGGCTGCAGCGGGCGGTTGCGATCAAGGTTCTTCCCGCGCATTTGTCATCCGATGCCGACCTTCATGCGCGCTTCGAGCAGGAAGCGAAGTCCATCTCCAGCCTGCAACATCCCAACATTTGCGTCGTGCATGACATCGGATCGCAGGATGGCGTGGCTTACATGGTCATGGAATTTGTCTCGGGTCAAACCCTGGACAAAGCGATCCCGCCGGGAGGGCTGCCCACCGATGTTGCACTGAAATATGCGTTGCAGGTCGCCGAAGCGCTGGCGAAAGCGCACGCCGCCGGTATCGTTCATCGCGATCTGAAGCCCGCAAACATCATGGTCGATGAGAGCGGACTGGTGAAAGTGCTCGATTTCGGCCTCGCGAAACTGGCTGCGCCTCCCGAGGGAAGCGAAGGGGCAACTCTGGCAACTTTGGTGACAACGCCGGGAATGATTGTCGGCACCGTCGCTTACATGTCGCCCGAGCAAGCGGAAGGCAAGCCCATTGATGCGCGCAGCGATGTTTTCTCGTTCGGCGCCGTGTTCTACGAGATGCTAACCGGCAGCAAAGCGTTCCAGGGATCGTCGGGCGTGGCGCTGCTCTCGGCCATCATGCGCGACGAACCGAAGCCAGTGAGTGAACGGCGGCGCGACGTCCCGCGGGAAGTGGGAAACATTGTTGCCCGTTGCCTGAAGAAAGATCCTGCTGCTCGCTACGCTTCCGGAGCCGAGTTGGTGCAGGAATTGAAGAAGTGCCGCGACCTCCTCTTTCCGGAATCAGGAGCCGCAATCACTCCCGAGCGGATTGCCCGGCAGGTGCGCCGTCCGCGCGTGTTGGTATCTCTGCTGCTGTTGGTCGCCGTGATCGTGGCCGTGTCGGCATGGTTGATCAAGCGCTCGCGCGATGCCCGCTGGGCGCGCCAGGTCGCGGTGCCCCAGATCTCGCAACTTTACGATCAGGGTAAATTTGCGGCCGCATATGCGCTGGCGGAAAAAGCGGAGAAGTCGATTCCCGACGACCCCGCTTTAGTCAAATTGTGGCCAGTCGTTGCCTACCAGTTTTCTATGGACAGCACGCCCCCGGGCGCCGACGTCTATCGAAAAGACTATGTGGATCCCAACGCGCCGTGGGAGTTGGTAGGCCGAACGCCGCTGAACCTGCGCCAGCCACGCGGCATGTTTCTGTGGAAGTTCGAAAAGCCCGGCTACACCACGGTGTTGCGGACCACGTTTTCTCTGACCGCGCGCTACGGCGTCCCCGTCGGCGAAGCGGCGCATGGCGTAGTGACGCTCGACGAAACAGGGAAGACTCCCCCGGGCATGGTCAGGGTTTCATCGGCGAGATATCCCAAGACACTTTTCATTCCGGGCTATGAAGGCATGCCCGAACTAGACTTGAAGGACTACTGGATCGATCAGTACGAAGTCACGAATCGCCAGTTCAAGGGTTTCGTCGATCAGGGCGGATACCAGAAGCGCGAATACTGGAAAAACAATTTTATCCGCGACGGAAAGCCTCTCTCCTGGGACGAAGCCATGACGACTTTCCGCGATGCGGCGGGACGGCCGGGTCCGAAAGATTGGATACAAGGCGCATATCCCAAGGGGCAGGACGATTTTCCGGTCACTGGAATCAGCTGGTATGAAGCTGCGGCCTATGCCGAGTTCGCCGGCAAGAGCCTGCCGACTATTTATCACTGGAACCGCGCCGCGGGGCCATTTTCCGCGGGCTTCATGGTGCCACTCAGCAACTTTGGAGGAACTGGAGTGTTGCCGGTAGGCAGCAAGCCCAACATGAGCCCGTGGGGAAACTTCGACATGGCGGGCAATGTGAAAGAGTGGATTTGGACGGAAGCTGAGTCTGGCAAACGTTACGTGCTAGGCGGCGCATGGGACGAGCCCAACTATATGTTCATCGATCCCGACGCGCAGTCGCCGTTTCTACGCACCGCGAACGTCGGCTTCCGTTGCGTGAAATACATCGATGCAGTTTCTGAAGTCGCGTTGGCGCGAATGCCATCGCCACGGCGCGATCTGGCGCATGGAGAAGCCGGTTTCCGATCAAGTGTTTCAGGCCTACCGCGGCCTGTACTCATACGACAAGACGCCTTTGAACGCCATCTGTCACGCGGTCGACAGCAGCGACGAAGATTGGAAAATCGAGAAGATCACTTACACGGCGCCCTATGGAAATGAGCAGGCGATCGCCTATCTGTTTCTGCCCACAAAGTTCAAGCCGCCGTATCAGACGGTGCTTTTTTATCCCGGATCGAATGCTCTTACTCTGAGAAAGTTTGCGCTCTATCCCGTGGTATCGCTCGACGCGCTCCTGAGGAGCGGCCGGGCGGTGCTGTATCCCGTGTACAAGAGCACGTTCGAGCGCGGAGACGGTTTTGAGTCGGACGTGGCCGATGAAAGCAGCGCTTACCGCGACCACGTGATCATGTGGGCGAAAGACGCTTCGCGAGCCCTCGATTATGCGCAGACGCGTCCCGACCTCGATCACGACAAACTAGCTTATTACGGATACAGCTGGGGCGCGGTGATGGGAGCGATTGTTCCGGCGATTGATCCGCGCATCAAGGCTGCGGTGCTGGCGTCGGGCGGAGTCGATTTCCACCGCTCGCTGCCGGAAGTCGATACCATCAACTTCCTGCCACGGGTGAAGCAGCCGGTGTTGATGCTGAACGGACACTACGATTTCTTCTTCCCAGTGGAATCCACGCAAGATCCGTTTTACAACCTGCTGGGCTCGAAGAAAGATCAGAAGAAGCACATGGTTTATGAAAGCAGCCATGCGATTCCGCGCAATGAACTGATTAAGGAAATGCTGAACTGGCTCGATGAGTATCTGGGGCCGGTGAAGCAGTAAACCGACCCTTGGTTCCGCACTAGGGTCCCGGCTAACCCGAAAGACACTTCCGCTTCCACAGTCAGCGAGGGTATGCTGCGTGACATGGGAGTTTCTGTCTCGCTGCTGGCGAGCGGCAGCCGGGGAAATAGCGCGATCGTGTCGAGTGCCCGCACGAGAATTCTCGTGGATGCGGGCATTTCCTGCCGTGAAACTTTCAAGCGCATGAAAGCGGCGGGAGAGGATCCGCACTCGCTTTCCGCGATTCTCATTACTCACGAACATTCCGATCATGTTTACGGCCTGGCGGTGCTGGCCAAGAAATTGAAGATCCCAGTCTTCATGACAGGAGCCACGCACGCAGTGTGGGCCAGATCGCTTCGCGATGAAGATGGCCTGCTGCCACAAATCGACAAGCTTGAGCTATTTCAGGCGGGATGTCATTTTCAGGTCGGCGATATCGACATCACCCCGTTCACCATTCCGCACGACGCCGTCGATCCGGTGGGATTCACCTTCCGCACGGAAGGAGTGAAAGTGGGATTTGCCACCGATTTAGGCCGTATGTTGACCAATGTAAAGGATCATCTTGCGCCGCTGCGACGTGTTAGTCATTGAATCTAATCATGATATCGAGCGGCTGCGGATTGGGCCCTTATCCCTGGTCTGTGAAGCAACGGGTAGGGAGCCCTACAGGTCACTTATCGAATAAGAAACTCGCGGAATTCTTAAGCGACGATTATGATGGCCATGCATCCTATATAGTTCTGGCGCATTTATCCGAGTTGAACAACCATCCTGAAATAGCCCGAAAAGAGGCTGAGGATGCGCTGGGCGCCCGGCGGGGCTTGCTGTTTAACCGTCTGCTGCTGGCGGCGCAAGCGGAACCGCTGGAAGCGATCCGACTGTAGTCCAGTATGAGTGAGTGCATCGATCCTATCGTGGGGAAGATTCTGGCTGGCTGGCGCTACGATATTTCCGGCCTTGCGCCAGAGATGCGCGGCGACTACGACGACCACTTTGCCGCCTGCGAACACTGCCAGTACCGGCAGAAAATTCATCGCGTAATTGATGTTTCGCTGATCGTGCTGGCTTCGGTGTCGGCAGCCGTCTTTCTGCTCGCCTTCGGAGTCATTCGCCACTTCGGTCCGGCACACGCGTTCTGGCTTGAAATCGCTGCTCTCGCAGGATTCGGCCTTTCGGCACTGATCTGGCTGGCGGTGGCGATCGCGACTCCCGCGCCGATGACCGTCGTTGATGTAGCCAAGATCGGCGCACGCCATGTGCACGACCGCCTGCCCGCGGAAATTCGCGAGCGCCTGCCGGAAGAGCTGCGGTTGAAGATTACCGGCTCGTAGAACCCTCCTCGTCTACTTTTTCTCCTGCAGTCTCGGATCATCCTTCGCATCGACATACCGCGTATCGGTTGGGCCGATGCCTGAAATCTCGACGATGACCGGTTCGGCGCCGGTTTGTGCGAAGTGATTGTCTCCGCCAGGCTCCGAATAGACGCTGCCCTGAGGAAGGGCTTTCAGTTGCTTCTCGTCGAAATGGCTGCCGTAGCCGAAGTGCCACTCTCCTGAAACGACCGTGGCCATTCGATTACCGCTGTGCGAATGTGCCTGGATGGTTGTGTGAGGCGGCACAAACAGCAGAATGACGTAGAAGCCTTCCTTCGAGGGATCGCCGAATAGAACTTTTGTGCGAACTCCCGGAACCGCAGAACTGCCAATCTGGTTGTGGTCGAGCGGAGTAGCTTGTACCTCCGCTGGTGTCATGCGCATCTCGGGCAGCGATTGAGCGCCGGCGGCGGAGACTGCCATTAGAAAGCCAAGTGCAATCAGTGATCCCTTCAGCATAAAGAGCCAATTCCTTTCGGTTTCCTTTACAGAAATTTTTCCAGAGCTTCGCTGGTTTGCTTGGGCTGTTCCTCGAGTACCCAGTGCCCGCTGTTCTTCACTACCACCACACTGACATCTGTCGCTACCAGCTTGATCTGTTGTCCTAGTGCCTCTCCCAACGATTTGTCGCCGCCGATCGTGAGCACCGGCATGGTGAGCTGGGTCTGTGAGAGTTGCGCGAAGTCCTTGGCGGCTTGCTGGAACGAAACGAAATAGTCCCATCCCGCGTGCATGCGTCCTGGGCGCGAATAGGCCGCGGTGTAGGCTTTGCGATCGGCTTCAGGGATGGAATGGTTCTTGTCGGCCGCGAGGTCGTTCCAGAAATATTCGAAGAAGATGCGCTCGCGGCCTTGTACCAAGGCCTCCGGAGTCGGTCCGTGAAAGCGGAAATGCCAATAGTCGGGAGAGTTGTAGATCGGCTCCCACCCTTCCACGCCGGGAAGAAAGGCGTCCATCAGGACAAGTTTTGTGACTTCCGACGGGTATAGCGCCGCGTAGGCGTATGCCACCATGAGTCCGATGTCATGTCCGACAACCTCGGCTTTCTCGACGCCCAGTGATTTCGCCAGATCATGAATCTGAATAGCGGCGTTTTTCATATCCAGGCCCTTGGCGGGAATATCAGAATCGCCGATGCCGGGCAGGTCGGGAGCGATGACAGTGAAGCGCGCGGCCAAAGCGGGCATGATCGGCCGCCACATGAGCGAAGTCTCGGCATAGCCGTGCAGCAGGATGAGAGCGGGGCCGTGTCCTGCTGTCAGGTAATGCAGTTTGATGCCATTGACTTGCACGGTGCGCGCGGCGATGGAGTCGGGCGTATCAGCGTAGGCGTTGGGAAAGAATCCGAGCAGGATCAAGAATGCCAGCGTGAGAGCGCGCTTCATAACGGGAGTCTCCTCAACAGAAATTGTTCCGGCAATATACAGGCAACAGGCGCATTTGCGGTAGGCTAGTGAAAGAAGCATTGGAGGACTCGTGTCGATTAACGGTCCGGAAGAATTTCAGGCAATGCGCGCGGCAGGGAAGGTCGTTCGCAAGGTGATTGATGCCATGATGGAAAAGGTGCGGCCTGGCGTTACGACTGCCGAACTGGATGCCGTTGGCGCCGCCGTCATGAGTGAGCACGGGGCGCAGTCGGCTCCCCGGCTGGTCTATAACTTTCCCGGAGCGAATTGCATCAGCTTGAACGACGAAGCGGTGCACGGCATCCCGAGCGATCGCCAGGTGAAAGACGGAGATCTCGTGAAGCTGGATGTCACGATCGAAAAAGATGGATTCATGGCTGACGCCGCGGTCACGGTTGCGGTCGGTGAAGTGGCGGAACGCAGCCAAGAGTTGATTGCCTGCGCCGAGCGCGCTTTTCAGAAGGCGACCTTGGTGGCCCGCGCCGGCTTTCTAGTGTCGGATATCGGCCGCGCGGTGGAGAAAGAAGTCCGGCGGAGCGGCTTCTCCGTCATACGCGACCTCGGCGGTCACGGCATAGGACGCACCATCCACGAAGAACCGCGAGTTCCCAACTATGCCGACCCAGCGGCGAATCAGATTTTGACTGAGGGCCTCGTCATCACGATTGAGCCGATCATTGCAGCGGGATCTGGCAGAGCGGTGCTGGCGCCAGATGGGTGGACTGTGCGCACCGCCGATCATCGTCCCTCAGCCCACTACGAGCACACGCTGGTGATCACGAAGCGGGAACCGATTCTGCTGACTGCCGCGTAACAGACGGCCACGGATTCACAGGGATGCCCACGGATTTGCCACAGAAATCCGTGACTATCCGCGCAATCCGTGGCCTGGATTTTTGCCTTTATCCGATGTGGCAGCTGGAAAGGCCGCGTTTTTCCAGATACTGCTGGTGATAGTCCTCGGCGGGATAAAACGTCGCTTCGGGAACGATCTGCGTCACAATCGGCTTTTTGAATGCGCCTGACTTCGCGCGCGCTTCTTTGGAAGCGGTCGCTTCCTTTTCCTGTTCTGGAGTCGTGAAGAAGATCGCCGAGCGGTACTGGGTGCCCCAGTCCGGACCCTGGCGGTTGAGTTGTGTCGGGTCGTGATTCTCCCAGAACGTGTTTAGCAGCTTTTCGTACGAGACCTTCGCGGGATCGTATTCGACCTCAACCGCTTCCGCGTGTCCCGTGCGGTCGGTACAGACATCTTCGTAAGTCGGATTGGATTTCAGCCCTCCCGTATAGCCGACGCGGGTGGCAATGACGCCCGGGATCTGGCGGAAGGTCGCTTCGACTCCCCAGAAGCATCCCGCGGCAAAGATTGCTTTAGCCATATATCAGCTCCATTCTTTTGAGTGTAATGATTTAGATGTCAGAAAGCCGAGAAAGTGGCGTCATGCCCCATGACAACCGGTGGTAACCCTGCCACCGATTCCAACGGTTGACGCACTCCGGCTTTCGGGATAAAGTCCAAGACGCAAGGGTAGCCCCACCCGCCTTAAGGATTTCAGTGTTTTCCAGCCTTCGCCACACCCGATTCCGGCTGATTTGTGCTCTGGCCGCTCTATTTATTCTAGGGCAGACGGCTGTTGCCGCGAACGCCGGATTCATCCCCCAGACCCGGGTTGGGTTCACGACCGGAGATCAGTGGGAACCTGCAATTGCCGCCGACGCCTATCAGCACGTGTATGTCCTTTATCCTCAATATGGTACGTTGCCTGGCTGCCCCGGATGCTTCGAGCCGACCATGATTCTCGTGGTCAGCGATAACGGCGGAGCGACCTGGCAAGCGCCGCGCGCGATTACGCCGCCAATTTCAGGACAGTTCGATCCCCAGATCGTGGTTGATCCCGTCGATCACCGGACGGTCTACGCGGCATGGTTGCAGAACAAGAAAAGTGACGTGGTGGTGGCCAAGTCCGTCGATTTCGGGCAAAGCTGGTCGATCGTCATTGCCAATCACGCCGAAGACACCGACAAGCCAACTCTGGCGGCACGTGGCTCGGACGTCTATGTCGCTTTCAACCACGACCGCACCCTGTGGGTCTCGTCCTCGCACGATGGCGGAGTGACTTTCTATCCTTCGACGGTTCCGGCTCCGGCGGTGCTCGACTGGTCCCTGCCCAACGGTGGCACGATTGATGCCGCAGGCAATGTCTATTTCGCCTGGGCCGGTTATGGCCGAAGGCGTCCCAGAAACGTAGTGAATCTTTACGTAAGTAAGTCGGGCGACGGTGGCAGGAACTGGAACACCAACCTGCTCGACATCTCAGGCATGCCGCCGGAATGTTCAGCGTTCAAATGCGGCTGGGCCTATCTGGGAGCACAGGTCACGATGGCATCGGACGCAGCGGGCACGCTGTATGCGTTGTGGAACTCGGGTCCGCTGGATAAAAGTCCCGAGCGAATTTATTTTTCGTCTTCGACGACAAGCGGTGCGATCTGGTCTCCGAAGGTTGATCTCTCGTCCGCTCCGGACGGCACTGAGCACGCGTTTCCCGCGATGGTGGCGGGGGCAGGCGGCGATGTGCGCATCGCCTGGATGGACACGCGCAACCATCCTCGATGGAATACGTTCTACCGCAGTTCTACCAACGGCGGCGCGACTTGGTCGAAAGTCACGCAGCTTTCGGGCAGCGTGAATGGCTACAGCTATATCAAGCCCAACGGTTTCAGCTTTCCCTTCGGCGATTATTTCGGTCTTACCATCGACGGCAGCGGACAGACGCACGCCATCTGGGGCGAAGGCCTGAACTTCGATTCGCCAGGTTCGATCTGGTACACGAACGGAAGGTAAAGCGGACCTCGGACCTCGGACCTCGGACCTCGGACCTCGGACCTCGGACCTCGGACCTCGGACCTCGGACCTCGGACCTCGGACCTCGGACCTCGGACCTCGGACCTCGGACCTCGGACCTCGGACCTCGGACCTCGGACCTCGGACCTCGGACCTCGGACCTCGGACCTCGGACCTCGGACCTCGGACCTCATGTCACTTCCTTGGGGTTTGCTGACGCCCGATGCCTGACGCCTGAAGCCCAACGTCTGATTTTTTCCTTCTCAGCTTCACCCGCTCGGCATACCATTGCCAACCAACATCTAACTGAGGGAGGAACTGCATGGAGCTCTTAGGCATTCGGCTCGTGCCGGTATTCGTGGCGGCGCTTGCGACCATGGTGGTTGGTTTCATCTGGTACTCCCCCATGCTGTTCGCGAAGCCTTGGACGATTCTGATGGGCTACGATCCCAACGACAAAGCCAAGATGGACGAGATGCGCAAAGGTGCGGGGAAGACCTATGGCCTCGCGTTTCTGGCCAGTCTGGCGTCGGCCTTCGTTCTCGCCAAAATCATCGACGTCACAAGCGTGAATACCGCGCTCTATGGGATGAAGGTTGCGTTCGCCGTTTGGCTGGGCTTCGTTACTACGGTGCAGTTGACCGGAGCTCTTTTCGGACGCCAACCCACCAAGCTCTATCTGATCAACACGGGATATCAGTTGATTTGCTATCTGGTGATGGGAGCGATTCTGGCAGTGTGGCAGTAGTTGGAATCGACACGGGGACGTGCGGCCCACCACAAGTCATTCCGTCACTAATCCGCCCGTCAAATCTGCAAGCCTTGCCACGTTGTGCTCTACGCACCAGGTTTCCAGTTCCGCGACAATCTTCTCTGTGGCGACCGGATCCCAGTAACTGGCGGTGCCAATCTGGACGGCGGTCGCTCCGGCAAGCATGAACTCGATGATGTCGACGGCGGCGGAGATCCCTCCCATGCCGATGATGGGAATTTTTACCGCTTTGGCGGCGTCATAGACCATACGCAACGCGATGGGTTTGATGGCCGGACCGGACAGGCCAGCGGTGACATTGGCGATGCGCGGCTTGCGGGTCTCGGCGTCGATGGCCATGGCTACGAAAGTGTTCACCAGGGAGATGGCGTTGGCCCCGCATTCTTCCGCGACGCGCGCCATTTGGGCGATGCTGGTCACGTTCGGTGACAGCTTGACGATCAGCGGACGCTGGGTGTTTCGTCGCGCGAGACGGACGACGTCGTCGAGAGAGCGCGGATCACTGCCGAACTGAATGCCTCCGTGAGCTGTGTTGGGGCAGGAGACGTTCAATTCATAGGCCGCAATGCCATCAGCTTCGTTCAAAATCTGGATGGTGCGTTCATAATCTTCGCGCGTGTATCCGAAGACGTTTGCGAAGACGACGATGTTTTTCAGCTCGCGCAGCTTGGGCAGTTTCTCGTCGACGAACGCTCGCGCACCAATATTCTGCAGCCCGATCGCATTCAACATTCCGGCTGGAGTCTCAAACAGGCGTGGCGGAGGATTTCCCGCCATCGGCTCTTTCGACAGGCCCTTCACCACGAAACCGCCCAGGCGGTCGAGATGGACGACGTCCTCGAACTCGAGACCGTAGCCGAAGGTGCCGCTGGCGGCGATCACGGGATTTTTCAGGGCAATCCCAGCGACAGAAACTCTGAGATCAGGACCGCCGGCTGGAGCCGCTGATGACGCTGTCATTGCGGGTCTCCTTGCGCGGCGACCAGCGCGGCCGGTTTGATTTGCTGGGAAGAATGTTTTTGAGGGCTGGCGAAGTTTTCCGCGTGGTGTGGACCCGCCAACGCTTCGGTGAGCACGCGTCCGGTAGCTCGCGTGGGCGCGTTGATGCCGAGCAACGATGCCAGCGTCACTGCCATGTCTACGGGTTCGGCATGGGTGCGATAAGTTCCTGCCTGGAATGGTAAGCCATAAAACGCAAGTGGCACGTGCGTATCGTAAGTGTAAGGCGAGGCATGATCGGTGCCAGTTGCGCTGGCCACGGTGAAGGGAGCAGGGATGCCCATCACATACCACCCGCCTTCGGGCGAATAGCTGTTTTCCCAACGCATGCCGTCATCGGAGTTGGGGACGTCGCCCTTCGCCAGTTGCGACTTGGTGTAGAAGCCACGCAGTCCGGCTTGCTCGAGCGCTTCTCCCACTGCGCGTTCTGCGTCTTCTTCTTTCATCTTCACGGCAGCAAAGACATCTTCGTTCAACCATACCAGCGGATAGTCAAACGCGCGCACATACTCCGCCGTGTGACCAAACTTGGTGGAGAGGGTGCTGTTCATCTGCAAACGCATTTTGTCCGCGGAAAGACTGGCGGCCGGAATGCGCAATTTCGCGGCTACGCTGGGAACGGGCGCGACTCCATGATCGGCGGAGAGAGCGATCCACACGTTCGCGAGTCCCACCTGGTGCCCGAGGAAGTTGAAGAAGTCGGCGAGCTGGCGATCCATATCGAGGGCCATGGCGCGCATTTCCGGAGAATCCGGTCCCACCTGGTGTCCGAGAATGTCGTTGGCCGAGAGGCTGATTGCGAGGAGGTCGGTCGCCGCTCCGCTGCCAAGTTTTTCGTAGGTAATCAGTTCGCGTGCAAATTCAAACTCGTAGTCGTTGGCGAAGGGAGTTGATCCGACCAGTTGGTAGAAAGTCGCCGGCGAGCCGTTCTTGCCCGCCTGAGGATCGGTTGTACGCAGGACGTTGCCCTTGTCATCCTTCCATTCTTTGTTCAAGTATTTGTCCGCGCGCTTGCCGTCGTTGAAATCCTGTGCCCACTTTGGCAGTTCGCTGCGGTAGTAGCTGGAAGTGATCCACGTGCCGGATTTCTGATCGATCCAGTAAGCCGCGTCAGCGGCGAAGCCTCCGGGAAGAATGGCGGCGCGATCCTTCAAAGCAAGTGCGAAGACGCGGGATTTCCCCTGCGTCGCCAGCTTCAATTCGTCACCAAGCGTGTCAGCCAGCAAGTTGCGGGGTGAGGCTCCGGAAGGGCTGCCGCTGAGCCCGACCAGTTGGGTCGTGTCGTCCTCCACCGAGGTCACGGATTTCTTTTTCTGCGGATCCCACCACTCATTGGCCACGATGCCGTGTCCGTTGGAATAAGTTCCTGTGAACAGGCTGGCGTGGCCGGGCGCGGTGCGCGTATTCGCGTAATCGTAGTTGCAATCGGTGAAGTAGGCGCCGTGATCGAGCAGCAAGCGGAATCCGCTGTCGCCGAATTGATCGCGGTAGCGCCCGAGGTAGTCTCCCCGAAATTGATCGATGACAATGACGACGACCAGCTTGGGATGCGCATTGTAGGCGGAAGCAAACGCGCAGCCCATCAGGCAAGGCAACAGCAAAAGTATCGATGTGCGGCGGGGAAATCTCATCGCGACCGTAGTGTACAGCCTGCCGTGTGTGCCGCCAAAGCCGGATTGACTCTCGCGTGCACTTTGCAGAACTGCATTCCAGTTTTAAGCTATAGCGGCAGTCAAATCATTGCTTGGGGACAATCTATGAAGAACAAGATGTGGGCGACGACTGCGGTGTGTCTCATCGTGTTGAGATCACTCAGTCTGATCGCGGCCGCTCCCGTTGCAGAGAAGTCGAAGATGGAGCGTGGGCGTTACCTGGTGGAAGGGCTGGGACTGTGCGGGGAGTGTCACACGCCGACGAATGAGAAAGGCGAACCGCTTCCCGGCAAGGCATTCAGCGGCGCGCCGGTGATGATGAAGCCGACCGTGCCGATGCCGGCCTGGGCCGAGAAGGCTCCTAATATCGCCGGATTGCCAGGTTGGACGGACGCCGACGCCGTGAAATTCCTGATGACCGGGATCGGCTATAACGGGCTTTCGCCGCGGCCTCCCATGCCTCCGTATCGCATGAGCAAGGAAGATGCGGAAGTCGTGGTGATGTATCTGAAGTCGCTGGCTCCGGCGGGCAAGTAATCGAGGCGCGGCGTGAGAAGCAAGCGGACAACCTGGGCATTGGCTTCTTACGCCGCGATTGTTTTTGCTTTTCGCTATGGAGTGGAGCGATCGCCGATAGGGCTGGCTCTCGGATCGCAGATCGTTGTTGCGTTTGCAAGCTTCGCTCTGTTACTGGCGCCGCTGTGGTTCTTCGGATTCGGAGCGGGAGAGTGGCTGCGGGAGCGGCTTTCCACGCGCTCTTTGCGCATCCTGGCGGGAGCGGCTCTCGGCATTCCTTACCTGGTCTACGCGATTCCTTCCGGAAGTTTTCAATGGAGCATGGCAGTTCTGATGTTCGGACTGCCGGTGGTTCTTGCAGGACTTCTTGAGGCAGCACCTTCCTCGAAGATGAACTGGCAGGACGGAATCGTCCTCGCGGCGTTGGTAGCGGTCTTCATGCTCAAGGTGCTGATGGGAGCGTGGCCGATCCGTCTGGAGGCCATGTCGAAACTTTATGTAGCCGATGTCGCGCTCTATCTCTATGTCGTGGTGCGCGGTCTGCCGGGGATGGGATATTCGTTCGTTCCAGAGCTTCGCGATTTTCTGATCGGCCTGCGCGAGTGGCTCTTCTTCCTTCCCTTCGGGGTCGGACTTGGGACCGCTCTGAGCTTCACGCACTTTCACGCACGCGTGCCGTCGGGGATGGCTGTCGCGGTGGGCGTGCTGGTGACGTTTTTGCTTGTAGCAATCCCGGAAGAAATGTTCTTTCGCGGAATCTTGCAGAATCTGATGGAGTCACGCTGCGTGCCGTGGATCGCACTGGCGATCGCCTCATTCCTCTTCGGCCTGTCGCATTTCAACAAGGGCGCAGCCTTCAACTGGCGCTACGTGCTGCTGGCGACGATTGCAGGGATTTTTTATGGACGCGCATGGAGTGCGCGGCACCGTATCCTCGCCTCTGTGATCACGCACACGCTAGTGGATGTCGTGTGGGCGCTCTGGTTTAAGTAGGTGACCGGACTCGATATAGAATTTGGCTTCCCGCCGCCGTCCTGTCCGCAAGGAGAACATCATGCGCAAATGGCTGCTGGTTTTGCTTCTTACCGTACCCGTCTTAGCTGCCGCTCAAGCTCGGTCGAACCCGCTGTGGCATGAGCAGAAGATCAAGAACTATCTGCCTCACATGACCTGGCCCGAAATCGAAGACCTGTTGTCGCGCACCGACATGGTCATCATTCCCGTCCCTGCGCTGGAACAGCATGGCCCGCAACTCCCCATTGGGACTGACTACTATAGCGGAGAAGAGTTGGCTAAATTAGTCGCGCAGAAGACCGATGTTTTGGTTGCACCGATTCTCCTGCCCGGCATCTCGCCCTATCACATGGAATTTCCCGGCACGATTACGCTCTCGCCAGATACGGTGCAGCGCGTTTATTTTGAGGCGGCGCAGAGCCTGATTCACCACGGCTTCCGCCGCTTCCTTATCCTCACCAGCCATGCGGGCAATCGCAGTGTAGCCCGCTATGTTGTCGATCGTATTAATCAGGAGACGCCCGGAATCGCAGTCGAGATGAACGATGCTGCTTCGGCATTTTTCCAGCGGCCGAAGCGGGCCGAGGTGAAGAAATTCGATCGGCACGCAGGTGTCGACGAAACGTCGAGCGGTTTGTACCTGTTTCCTACCCTGCTTGAGATGAGCAAAGCTGGGCCGAACGAAGTGACGCTACCTGATCATCTTCAGAAAATGATTCCGCAGGTGGTCGAGGGGGATGATGCCGCTGCCACCGTCTTTCTTGCCGAGGCCCTGAAGCCGAAGGACACCGGAAAGCATACTTCGACTCGCGAAATGACCAAGACGGGAGTCTGGAGTGAGCGGGACACGCGCGAAGCCTCCGCGGAGGCCGGCCGTGAAGACAGCGAAGCCTTCGTGAATGCATCCGTTCAATTCATTGAGCGATGGAGAGTCTTGATGCCACTAAAACCGCTGGCAGAGCGGCAGAAGTATGATTCCGCGGTTGTTCCGGAAGCAAAGGCGAAGAGCCAATAATGCAAGGGTACAGGTGGGCCCGCGACCAACGACCAGCGACCCGCGACCGCTTTCCCGCTGCACGCGTGCCCACTTTTCCGATACATTAGATAGTTTCCATGCTTGATCTGAACTTTGTCCGTGACAACCTGCCCTTTGTCGAAGAAAAGCTGCGCCAGCGCGGCATGAACCCGGCTGAAGTCTTAAAAGACTTTGCCGAGGTCGATACGCAGCGCCGACAGGCCATAACCGATGCTGAGACGCTAAAAGCCAAACGCAATCGCGATTCTGAAGAAATTTCGAAGGTGAAGAAAAGCGGTGGGGACGCCACTGCGCTGATCGCGCAGACCAAACAACAGCGCGAACAGATTCAGGAAAAAGAGAAAATCGCCGCAGAACTTGAAACGCGTCTTCGCGACATTCTTACCGGCCTTCCCAACTTGCCGAGCGACCGCGTACCCGTCGGCAAGAGTGCTGATGACAATGTTGTCGTGCGAACCTGGGGCACAGCGCCCGCGTTTAACTTTGCTCCCAAGCCGCATTGGGAGCTGGGCGAGCAACTTGGCGTTCTCGATCTGGAGCGCGCCGCGAAGATTTCCGGTGCTCGCTTTGCGGTTTATTGGGGTCTCGGCGCCCGCTTAGAACGGGCCTTGGCCAACTTCATGCTCGATCTGCACACCAACGAGCAGGGATATACGGAAGTCCTGCCGCCTTTCCTGGTGAACTCGGAATCGATGTATGGCACGGGACAGCTCCCCAAATTCGCCGCCGATTCGTTTCGGGTGCCGCACGGAGAAAAAGATCTTTGGCTGATTCCGACTGCCGAAGTTCCGGTCACCAATCTCTACCGCGACGAAACGCTCGATGCCTCGCGCCTGCCGATTTCCCTCACGGCTTATACACCGTGCTTTCGCAGTGAGGCGGGCTCTTACGGCAAAGATGTTCGCGGCATTATTCGCCAGCATCAGTTTCAGAAGGTCGAGTTGGTCAAATTTTCCAAGCCGGAAGATTCCTACGACCAACTAGAAAAGTTGACGCATGATGCCGAAGAAGTCCTACAGAAGCTAGGGTTGCACTATCGGGTGATGGCCCTCTCCACTGGAGATATGGGCTTTTCCTCAGCGAAAACTTATGATCTCGAAGTCTGGCTTCCCGGACAGCAACTCTTCCGCGAGATTTCTTCGTGCTCGAATTTCGAATCGTTCCAGGCGCGGCGGGCGAATATCCGCTACCGTCCCGAGGGCAAGAACAAAACCGACTTCGTACACACGCTGAATGGGAGCGCTTTGGCCGTGGGACGGACGTGGGTGGCGATTGTCGAAAACTACCAGCAGGCTGATGGTAGCGTATTGATTCCCGAGGCTCTGCAGCCTTATGTGGGCGCCGATCGCATCACGCCGAAAAAGTTCTAAGCAACGCGATGGCGAGAATCGCTATCTACATTGCCAAGAGAGGGAGTAAAAACTAGACTTGGACAGGGCTGAGATCAGCACAAATGTTGCAGGCGCACCCCCGGTGCCGATGAACGCCATTGGGCGCACAATTCGCGATTACGTTCTTTGGTCCTACGAGCGGGGAACCATCCAGTACGACGTGATGGTCACGCTCATCCTGCTTTTTCTTTTTCTCTCGCCGTACTTCATCAACTACAAAGACAAGCCGGTCCAGCACAATCCGAATGCCGCCGGAGTGACGATCAATTCCGACGGCAAGGGTGGATTCATTTATCAGATCGAAGGGTCGGCGGTCTCGGCTCAGGACGACGGCGCCGTGCGAACCGAGTTGCTGAAGATCATCGAGCCTATCTCTGGTGAAGTGAACATCACCAAAGTGGTTCCGATGAAAGACAGCGCGGGCCATGTTCTCGTCTACAAAGTCTGGGTGCAGAAAGAGTAGCCATGCGCAGGATGATCCAACGCGGCTTGTTCCTGGTGGCGATGCTGGGTCTGTTTTCAGGGTGGTCCTTAGCGCAGTCGAATGCGGACCTCGAGCGTGTCCTTAAGCAAATGGACTCCACCGCCGCGAATTTTCGTACCACCGAAGCTAGTTTCGAATGGAATCAGTATTCGAAAGTAGTCGACGAGACTGACACGCAGAAGGGCAAGACCTACTTTCGCCGCCAGGGCAATGAAACCCAAATGGCTGCAGACATCACCGAGCCCGACAAGAAGTACGTTCTTTACGCCGACGGTAAAGTACAGATCTACCAACCCAAGATCGATCAGGTCACGGTCTACAACGCCGGCAAGAATAAAGCTGCCGTGGAGGGCTTTTTAGTACTGGGATTCGGCGGCGGCGGTCACGACATGCTGAAATCGTTCGATGTGAAGTACCTTGGCAGCGAGAAACTCAATGGAGTCGAAACCGCGAAACTCGATCTTACGCCGAAGTCCGACAAAGTTCGCAATACGTTCTCTCACATCATGCTGTGGATCGATCCGGCGCGCGGCGTATCTCTGCAGCAGCAGCTGTTCGAGCCTTCCGGGGACTATCGACTGGCCAAATACGCTGATATCGAGCTGAACCAAAAAATTTCCGACCAGGTCTTCAAGATAAAAACCACGGGTAAGACAAAGACCGTGTCTCCACAGGGTTAGCAGGAAAGTACCCCGCCGGTTTTAACCAAAGATTAAAGCTGAAAAAGCGGCATCGTGTGTTTATACTGGCCAGAGCGCGACTTCCCAGGCGAAGACTCCGCCGCGCAGATAGTGGGTTTCATGGCCAAGGTTTTTACCATTCCCGTTGCGCCAAGCATTGGACGAAAGAGACGTGAACGCACCTCGGATCCTCGTTATGTGGATGGCCAGAAGATGCTGGTCGAGGCGATGAAGTATTTGGCCAAGGCCGATCCGGTGAGCAATCGTCCGGCAATCGAGCTCATTTCAGAGCACGTGCGCACACGTTTTCGTATGAGCGATTCGCCCCTAGGCTAGAGTCGCGCATCCCTGAATTGTGGTCGAAGTTCCCTCACAATTTCTCCCAACGCCTTAGTGTAGAAGGCGTTATGTCTGCGCTCAGAAATGACTGCGAGTCAGGCATCGTGACATTTTTCTTGACTTGCTGACCAACCCACATAAAACTGCTCGACTAACAGCGCGTGGTCGAGAACTTCAGCGGCAGGAAAAGTCAAAGGGGGGAGCCATGGGCAGGGACCGTTTCTGTCGGGGTATCGCTTTTCTTCTCGTTCTTGGGTTGGTAAGTCTTCCGGCGTTCGCGCAGAAAATCACCGGCGACATTGAAGGCAACGTGACCGATAGCACGGGAGCATTCTTGCCCGGCGTCGCGGTCACGGCCGAGAACACGGCAACCGGACTCTCGCGCACCGCCACCAGCAACGGCAGCGGCGCCTTCCGCATTAACGACCTTTCCATTGGACCGTACAAAATCACGGCCAGCTCGCAGGGATTCAAGACCGAAGTGATCAACTTGCAGGTGCTGGCGGGCGCCCTCTCTCGCGCCGACTTCAAACTGACCGTCGGCGAACGCGCCGAGACCATCGAAGTGCAGGGCGAGGCTCCACTGGTGGATCTGTCTCCTAACAACAACAACTACGTCGATAACGCGAAGATTGAAAATGTCCCGCTGAATGGACGCGATTTCAACTCTCTGCTGGCGATTACCCCCGGCGTACAGCGTGCTCCGGGCGGCGGTTTCCTGGCCATCAGCATCGACGGATCGCGCACGACTTCGAACAACTACTTCATCGACGGCCTTTACAACAACGACCGCTACTACGGGGATTCAGCCATCAACGAGACCGGTATTGTCGGCATCCCGGCAGTCGAGTTTCCTCCGGAAGCGATCGAAGAAATGAGCGTGCAGGGCACGCCCTCGGCGGAATTTGGCGTGAAGGGTGGAGCGCCCATTCTGCTGAACATGAAGAGTGGAACCAATGCCTGGCACGGATCAGGAACGTGGGTGAACCACAACGGGTTCGGGGACGCAGTTAATTATTTTGCGAAGCACAACTCTGACAATTGCGCGAGCCCCGGCGAGTGCCAGCCCACCAATATTCACAACAATCAGATGAACGCCACGATTGGTGGTCCGATCATCAAGGACAAAGCATTTTTCTTTCTGTATTACGACGGGCAGCGGTACAAGTCGCTTTCCGTCAGCAGTCGAATTGTGCCCACGCCGATGGAAATTCAGCTGGCGAAGAGCGACATCGCCACGATGGGTTTGACCGTCGATCCCGTCGGACAGGCTCTTTTGAACTACTTCCCGACGTCCTCCGTTCCAAACCCCAACGGCCCTGGCGGATTGTTTACTGCCCAAACGCCTACCACCGCGAGTTCAAACGGCTTCGGTACAAAGTTCGATTTCAAGTTTAACGATAAGAATACGATCGCCGTGCGCTACATTTTCGGCGACAGTTTCCAGAGCGCGCCACCTTTTGCAGGGCTGCCCGCTGCTGGATCGCAGGCAAATCTATTCAACTCGGTGGCCCCATCACGCGCGCAGCTCGCGGGAGTGAGTTGGACCACGAACATCGGGAACAACAAGATTCTCGAGAGCCGCCTCGGCTACACGCGCTTCTCCCAGGTGCTAGGGATCAATAACAAGATCGATCCGAAGAGCCTCGGAATTGATACCGGCCCATTGGGCGCCGCTGACTTCGGTGTTCCATACGTCTACCTGTATCACCTCGGATATGGTGGCTACGTCGGAGGAGTACAGGGCTACCCTCTGGTCACGACCCCTGATGCGACCTGGGACTGGTCTGAACACTTTTCCTGGGTGAAGGGCAATCACACCATCAAGGCCGGCGGGAATTTTCAACGCGCCTATACCAATAGCATTCGAAATGACGCCCGTACTGGTCTCGCCGCGGGCTATTTCACCAGTTATGCCGGGTACATCAATGGGGATGGGGTGCAGTCGGATGTCGAGCAACTTCTGCTGGGCAAGGCTGATCTCGCCGACAGGAGCTTTGGCAACACCCATCGTCACATTGTCCAGAACTCTGTAGGTTTTTATTTGCAGGATGACTGGAAGATCAAACCGCGATTTACATTGAGCTTCGGCCTGCGCTACGACATCAACGGCACGATTCGTGACACCAACGACCTAACAGCTAACTTCATCCCTGGCTCCGCCAATGGGTTGGTGCAGGTAGGGAAGGGGCTCAGCGGACTCTATAACACCGACTACGGAGATTTCGGTCCACACGCCGGGTTCGCATGGGATATTTTTGGCAATGGCAAAGTTGCGTTTCGCGGGGGATACTCTCTCTCTTACGATGTCGCGAACTTCGGTGCGCTAGCATCACCCTATTCCTTCTCGCACGCGCGCACCGGTGCATTTACCCAGCAAAACCTTGGCTTTACCAATGTTTCCAATACCTCCGACGTCGCAAACGGTGGCGGATCTGGGCTTCTCCCAAACGATCCTGCGGCCACTTGTTACAACCCGAACACGGGAGTCGGTGATTACATTTGCTTTGACAACGCCGTGAACGGGCCTTTGTTCGGCACAAACCCGCAGGGGACCCCACCTTTCAATGCGTTTTCTGTGGTGCGAAATTTCAAGACGCCGCGCTACAACAACTTCAATATCAGCGTTCAGACGGAACTGTTTCGCAACAATGTCCTGACCCTAACCTACGCGGGCCAGCGTGGACAGAACCTTGTCATCTACCGTGACTTGAACGCGTCACCGATCGGTACGATCGATGTGATCAATGGCACTGGAGCGCCGTGCATCGGCAACTCTTGCGATCCGTATAGACCGTTTTCGGCTATCTATACTGATCCCACCAGTGGCAACCCGGAGTTCCGGCACGTTATTCAGGCAGGAAACCAGGGCACTTCAAAATATGACAGCATGCAGATCTCTTACAACCAGCGTGCTTGGCACGGCCTGGACACGCAGTCGAACCTCACCTGGAGCAAGTGCTTCGACTCTAACTCCGTGAACCGAGGCGGTGCGGGGGACTATCCCCAAATCAACAATGCGAACGCACCAAACAGCCTCCTTCCCGCCACGCCGAACTTCAGGGATTCTTATGGCCTGTGCGACCACGACGTTCCCCTGAACTTCAACGTCAGCGGAATTTATTCGTTGCCAAAATTTCGTCCGCTTGGCGAACGTCTTGGTAATGGATGGCAATTGAGCACGATCCTAACCTTGCTTGGCGGGCGTCCGTTCACTGCGTTGTTGAGCGGCAGCGATAACTCAGGGCAAGGCTTGGACGGCGCCAGCATTCGCGCTGCCTGGGATGGCACGCCGGTGCGTTACAACACGCGCAATCCGGATCAATATGTCGTCGAGACTTACACCGTGCTGGGACAGTCCGATCCGTGCGGGGACAACTTCGATATGAGTTCAGGCACGTTTCTTGCGGGAGCGCCTTTGACGCCGTTCTACTCTCCGTGTGCTGGGACCGTCGGAAACTCGCGGCGCAACCAATTACGCGGGCCCGGGTTGGCGCAGTTGGATATGTCGCTAATTAAGGGGACCAAGATCACTGAACGATTGAACGTCCAATTGCGCTGGGAAGTTTATAACGTCTTGAACCGGGGGAACTTCTACTATTTCCCCGGCAACGTGCTGGCCAACGGTTTTGGTCAGATCACCAAGACCTCTGACGTAGCCGCTGGCAATCCGGTCATCGCACAGGGTGGCCCACGCAACATGAATTTCTCCATCAAGTTCATCTTCTGACGGCCTTGACGGCGACGATTCGGGGAGTCTGCCTGTGGTAGACTCCCCTTTTCTTATGCGGTTTTTCCGGTGGCTTTCGGTCCTGCTGTGGTTGGGTTCTGCGATTGCCGCCAATCCTCCGCAACATTCGGCTAAACCTGCGCCGCGGCATCCCAACATCATTCTGATCACGCTCGACACTACGCGCGCCGACCGCATGGATTTCCTTGGCTCCGAGCGCGGTCTCACGCCCAATCTCGACGTGCTGGCGAGACAAGGAATAGTGTTCTCGCGCGCCTACTCGCACGTGCCCCTGACGACCGCGTCTCACACCACGATTCTCACGGGAACGTATCCGCAGTTCAATCACGTGAACGATTTCGGAGTTCCGCTCTCGCCGCGGCTGCCGTACTTGCCTGATCTGCTGCATCATCAGGGCTATCACACGGCGGCTTTTGTCGGATCGCTGGTGCTTGATCCGCTTGATGGGACCGCTCCGGGCTTCGATCGCGGATTCGATGTCTACGACGCCGGTTTTCGCTTGCGGGCACGCGGAGCCGATCGCTACAAAACTGTCGAACGCCGCGGCGGAGAGGTCGTCAATCATGCGCTCGCCTGGCTGAGCCAGAATCATAGCGGACCATTTTTCGTATGGGTTCACCTGTACGACGCGCATGACCCTTACGATCCGCCAGAGCCTTATAAGACTCGCTACAAATCGCAGCCCTACGATGGGGAGATAGCCTACGCCGATTCGGCAGTAGGCAAACTGCTCGATACTTTGCGGGAGCACGGACTCTACGACGGAACGCTGATCGCCGTCATGGCGGATCACGGCGAGTCGCTGGGCGCTCATGGAGAGAACACCCACGGCGTTTTTCTTTACGACGAGACTCTGCACGTGCCGCTGCTCTTCAAGCTTCCCGCGAGCCGCAACGCGGGCACGCGAGTGGACACACGCGCAGGTCTGGTCGACGTGATGCCAACGATCTTGCAGGTTGCTGGGTTGAGTGTTCCGTCGGAAGTGCAGGGTGAGGATCTTCTGGCTTCCCGTGGCCGACAAGATGCTGGCGCTACGGATCGTCCTGCTTACGCCGAGACGGACTATCCGCATCGCGCCTTTGGATGGAGTTCGCTGCGCGCGCTCCGCACGGGAAAGTACGTCTATATCCAATCGCCGGATCGCGAGCTTTATAACCAGGAAGCTGACCCGCAGGAAGTGAAGAACCTTGCGACGGATTCGAAGGCCGTCGCAGGTACGCTCGACGCGCAGCTCGATGCGTTTCGCAAGAAGACCAGCCAAAGTCTCGTGGAGCTGGCCAAGCCGGATCCTGAGCAGATCAAGAAATTGCAGGCGCTCGGATACGTGGCTTCGGAAGAAAGCAAGGCCGACACCAATACTGCGGTCACGGGAATCGATCCGAAGTCGCGGATCGAAGTTTCAAACTTACTGCATGACGCCATGTTTGACGTGGAGGACGGACGTTATACCGAGGCCGTGCCGCGCCTCGAACGGGTGCTGAAAGATCAGCCGGGGATGGCGATCGCCGAAATGCAGCTGGGCAAGGCTCAGGCGAGTCTCAAGAATTACGATCAGGCTCTGCCTCATCTACAGGCGGCGGCCAAGGCGCTGCCGGATGTCGGCATGGTTCATTACGAACTGGGGTTGGCGCTCTTTGAAACGGGAGACTGGAAGGCGGCTGCGCCGGAGTTTGAAATCGCCGTGGCGCGCGCTCCACGATGGGCCGACGCGCACTTCTCCCTGGCTTCGGTGTATGCGCGCATTGACCGCGTGCCCGAAGCCATGACGGAACTCGATACCTGCCTTCGCCTCAGTCCCGATCATTACCGTGCCAACTTGTTGCGGGGAAGAATCCTCTCGCTGCAGGGGAATCCCACCGCGGCGATGGCGAATCTTCAGAAAGCCGCGCAAGTGCAACCCGACTCGCGTGAGGCCCACTTGTTTCTCGCTGATGCGTACCAGCAATTGGGAAAAGTGTTCGATGCAGAGCGCGAGCGCTCCGAAGCGCAGAAGCTTGGTCCGCCTGCGCAGCGATAGCGCTTTGGGCTACAATCGGCGACCAGTATGGGAGGAAATCACCATGCGGACTCTGCGAATCATATTTGGGCTGATGCTCTTCTGTGCTTGTCTCCAGGCGCAGACCGATGTGCAGAAGGTTACTGTGATGGGGAAACTCACACGCGCGATGGCAATTGGCGGAGAATCGACGGGGTGGGCGATCGAGGTCGACCCCGGAGTCACGATCGATGGCAAAGAGCTGCATTCGGTCGAAGTTTCGTACAAGAAAACCGCGAAGCTCGAGAAGCTTGAGAACAAGCGAATCGCAGCGACGGGTAAGATGGACCATCGCAAGGGCGTCCAAACCGGAGACCGGATGGTTCTGGAAGCGACGAGCGTCAGGGAGGCGCAGCCAGAGTGATCTGGCTAAGAGCTAAGAGCTGTTTCCCCACCACGCCGAGGCCAGCACAATCACCGCGGGATACATCTCCAGCGTGTAGCGCGGCTCAGGATTCTCCAGCGTCCCAAGAAAAACGCTGCGCAACAGGACGAACGTCAACAGCAATCCGAGATGAGGCAGAAAGCGTCCGCGTAAGAACCCGAGCTTCGACATCCCCACATAGAAGAGCCCAATCAAACCCAATCCCACAGCCAGCGCCGACCATTGCCAGTCGTCGTTGAACTCCCACCAGCGCGTATCGCATGGCAGCAATTCAGTTCGCGGACGCAGCCACATATCGGCAATCCGCACAAACGGCAGCCAGACGTAATACCGCAAAGGAGAATGATGAATACGTTCAGAAGCCAGCGCCGCAAACCGGGTATCCAGTTCCGGAGTCACCGAAGCTGACTCGTTATAATCTGCCAGCAGTTTCTCCGTCTGCTCCCGCTGCTCCGCCGAATCGAACGCTCGCGACGGAAGTTTGCTTGCATCCATGGGCGCGCCCGGCACCGCCCAGTAGATTTCTTCCGTCGAAGAATAATCGGCCATCCAGGTCTTCACCCACCGATTAAAACCCTTAGGGACCTGCTCATCTTCTTCATTGGCATACCGCGGAGCCAGTGGCTGGAAGCGATGAATGGTGTGCAGATTGCGCAGGGTCCAGGGAACGAGGGGAGCGATCGCGATGATCGACAGCACCAGTCCCGCATAAAAGACGGGAGGGAAGGGCTCCCGGGAGCGCAGGCGCGTGAACAGAATCCAGAGCAGATAAATTCCGATCGCCGCTAAGAGCAGTCCGCCGTCAGGTCTCAGCAGAATCGTCGCGGCAATCGCGAGGCCGCACGCTGCCCAGATGCGCAACTTAGAAAAATCTTCCAATCCGCGAAGCGCCAAGTCGAGTGCGAGAGCAGTAAAGAAAATCTCCAGCGTCTCGGTGAGCGCTGCCGAAGCGTAATTCGCCAGAAAGGGGCAAAGACCCGCCAGCAGAAAAGCGGCCTTGGCGGCGCGGTCGGAAATCATTCGGCGCGCCATATCGGCGATCAGGAAGCAGGTTCCGATATCGATGATGATTTGAAAAAAGAGGACTGCCCGGTAATGTTCCATGCCGAACACTGCCCAGATGGCTGCGAGGAACATGGGGTATCCGGGCAGGCGAATGAAGGTCGGCGCGGGACCATCAGGCGCGCTCAGGCCATAGACTCCATGCTGCAGCCAATTCTTGGCAATGTCGCCGTAGACAAAAGAATCGTTGGTAACCCGGGAAATCCAGAAAAAGAAGATCAGCCGCAGCGCGAGCGCGGCCAGCGTCGCGAAAATGAAGAATCGGCAGTGTTTGCGCACCAGTTCGCGCACAGGGTGAATATATCAGCTTCCCCGGCCCACAACTCTGTTGGCGACGACGGCATCTTAGTCGAAGTGACCGTTTGACCCTCCAAATCACGGCCTTTAGGATGGGGACGGTTCAATCCCCATGGCGAAGCCGGTTTTTTACGATCCTCGACAGGCACGTTGGAAACGATTGCGGCGTCTCTTTGACGTCTCCGCCATCGCTGTGTCGCTGGTAATCGCCTTCTTCGTCTACAACGCGCTGCACGACGAGCAGCTTCCCGAGTTGCTGTTGCAGACGCAAAAGCGCCCCTACCACTCGCTTAGCGAAAAAGAGAAAGAGAAGGCGCGGGAGAAGCGAAAGCTTGCCGCTGCCCGGCTGGGCCGGCTACGTTCGAAGAAACCACCGTCGCAATTGCTGCTCAACGGGGAAGCGGGGATTCGCGCCGCGTTTTACGTTCCCTGGGATGCGGCCAGCTTCGCCTCCTTGCGCGAATATGCACATCAGGTCGATCTGCTCTATCCCGAGTGGCTTCATGTCCTGACGGCTGACGGCCATCTGCAGGGAGAAGATCCCGAGACCATCAAATATTTCGACGTGGTGCAGGGCAAGATCATGCACAGCGTCGATAACAAAGTCATGTCGTTCCTGAAAACAGAAGGAACCAGCGTCGAAGTCTTTCCGCTGGTGAACAATTTCGACGGTACGAACTGGATCGACATCTCCGGTTTCCTGAATAGCCCCGACGCCCGCGCATTGTTTCGCCAGCAGGTGGCCGAGTTCCTGGCCGGTGACCAGTATCACGGGCTGATGGTCGATTTCGAAGATTTTCCCAAACCCGCGCAACCGGGATACGTCGCACTGCTCAACGAGCTTTCACAGGATTTGCACGCCAAGGGACTGAAGTTGTACGTCAGCGTGCCTGCGGCGAATCCCGATTTCAGTTATGCCTCCGCGGCCAAAGCCGCCGATGGCGTCGTGCTCATGAACTATGACGAGCACTATCCTTCGCCGGGCACTGCCGGTCCCGTGGCATCGCAAGACTGGTTCGTCAAGAATCTGGCGGCGGCAAAGAAGGCGATTCCAGAGAACAAGCTGATCTGCGCCATCGCAAATTACGGATACGACTGGGTACAGAAACCGAAGAATGGCAAACTGCCTCCTGACGTGCGCGACAGTAACGTCTCAGTGCAGGAAGCGTGGCTGGGAGCGCGCGACTCCGACGCCGACATCGATTTCGATTCTGACAGTCTGAACCCGCACTTCAGCTATCTCGACGAACATAATCTTCACCATGACGTGTGGTTTCTCGATGCGGTCACTGCGCTCAACGAGATGCGCGCCGCACAGTCACTCGGTATCGAGACGTTCGCGCTCTGGCGCTTAGGCTCTGAAGATCGATCGTTGTGGCGGGTGTGGGATCAGCCTGGCGATCCGGGCGCTCCCGACAAGCTGAAAGACGTTCCTCCCGGTCAAGATGTCGACATGGAAGGCAACGGCGAAATCCTGAAGATCGAGGGACGTCCTGCTGACGGCACGCGGCAGTTGGAAGTGGACAAGAGCTTAAATCAGATTACCGACGAGAATTTCGACGAACTGCCGCTGCCTTATCGCGTGGCGCGCTATGGAGCCAGCCCCAACCAAATCTCTATCACGTTTGATGACGGGCCCGATCCCGAATGGACTCCGAAGATTCTCGACGTCCTGAAGAAAGAGCATGCGCCCGCAACCTTCTTCCTGATCGGCATTCAGGCTGACAAATACGCCGACGTGACTTCGCGCATCTATCGCGAAGGACACGAGGTCGGCAACCACACCTTCACCCATCCTGACATCAGCAACATCTCTTCGACCTTCGTGCGGCTCGAGCTCAATCTGACTGAACAGCTGTTCGCGAGCCGTTTGGGTGTACGAAGCATTCTGTTTCGTCCTCCGTATTCGATCGACCAGGAACCTGATACCGCAGACCAGGTGCGTCCGCTAGAGTTCAGCCAGGACATGGGATATATCACGGTCGGTGACAAGATCGATCCCAACGATTGGCAGGACAATCCGCGGCGCACAGCCAAGCAGATTTCTGACGATGTTTTAGAGCACCTGCCGCCCTGCGCTCCGAATGACATTCGTTGCGGAAACATCGTTCTGCTGCACGACGGTGGGGGCGATCGGGAACAGACCGTGCTGGCCCTTCCGGCGATCATCGAAGGCATTCGCGCCAAGGGCTATGAGGTAGTTCCGCTCTACCAGTTGCTGGGTAAGACCATGGCCGACGTGATGCCGCCGATCCCCGCCAACGAGCGCTGGGCGGCGCGGCTCGACTGGCTCGGCTTCTGGATGTTCGACGCCGGCAGCAAAGGCATCACCTGGATCTTCTTCCTGGGCGACTTGCTGATGACGGGACGTTTGTTGTTCGTCGGCATTCTTGCGGTGTACGACCGCTTCCGGGAGCGGCGAGTCGATACACTGGACAAAGATCACACTTACCGTCCCGCGGTCGCATTGCTCATTCCCGCTTATAACGAAGAGAAGGTCATTGAGCGTACGATTCAGGCCGCGCTGGGATCGGACTATCCCAACCTGCGTGTCATCGTGATCGATGACGGTTCGAAGGACCAAACGTTACAGGTAGCGCGCGCTGCCTTCGCCGTGGAAGAAGCGGAAGGCAAGGTTCTTATTCTTACCAAGCCTAACGGTGGGAAAGCCGAGGCTCTGAATTTCGGCCTTGAGCATCTGACCGATGAAGAGATTTTCGTTGGCATTGATGCCGACACCATCATCGCGCCCGACGCCGTGACGCGTCTGGTGCCGCACTTCCTGAATCTTAAGGTCGGGGCGGTGGCCGGCAATGCCAAGGTCGGCAACCGCGTGAATCTCTGGACGCGCTGGCAGGCTCTCGAATACATCACCAGCCAGAACTTCGAACGCCGCGCGCTCAATACCATGGGAGCCGTCAGCGTGGTGCCGGGCGCGATCGGAGCGTGGCGCGTTTCCGCGGTGCGCGAGGCTGGCGGATACCACACCGACACCGTGGCGGAGGATGCCGATCTTACGATGGCACTGCTACGCAACGGATATCGTGTCGAGTACGAAGATCTCGCGCTCGCCTTTACCGAGGCCCCGGTCAACGCCAATGGCCTCATGCGGCAGCGATTCCGCTGGTCATTTGGAATTCTGCAAGCTGTCTGGAAGCATCGCGAAGTATTCGGACGCAAAGGTGTGTTGGGATACATCGCGCTCCCCAACATTCTGATCTTCCAGATTCTGCTGCCCATCGTTTCACCCTTTATCGATCTGATGTTTGTTGTGGGCGTGCTTTGGTATGGCGTGCAGAAATACTTCCATCCGGAATCAACCGATCCCACCAGCTTCCAGCGGCTGGTCTTATTCTTCGCCTTGTTCCTGTTGATTGACTTCGTCACGTCGGCGATTGCGTTTGCGCTCGAGCGCCGCGTCCCGGAAGCGCGAGAAGATGCCATGCTGCTCAGCCAAGTCTGGCTGCAGCGCTTCGCCTATCGACAGCTTTTCTCTGTGGTTCTGCTCAAGACGCTGAAGCGCGCCATCGAGGGGCGTCCCTTCGCCTGGGACAAGCTCGAGCGTACTGCCGCCGTGAGTTACGTCCCAGCGGAAAAAGTAGACAAACAAGACTCCGTAAAAGTCCCGTAAGTAGCGCTGGCGTCCCGCCGGCCACGGCGGGTCTTCGTTGGGGGGGCCTGCCCGTGACGCGCGTCACAGACACTTGTTCGCCCGCGGGTGTCTGCTGATTCCATGGCCCGCACCATCATCGAACCCTTCCGCATCAAGAGTGTCGAACCCATCCGCTGGACAACCCGCGAGCAACGGGAAGAACTTCTGCGCGCCGCCCACTACAACCTGTTCTTACTGCCCGCCGACGACGTTCTCATTGACCTGCTCACCGACTCCGGCACTGGAGCGATGTCGACGCATCAGTGGGCCGCCCTCATGGAGGGCGACGAGAGCTATGCGGGTAGCAAGAGTTACGACCGCTTCCGCGACTCGATTCACGACATCTTCGGCTACCGTCACGTCATCCCCACGCACCAGGGTCGAGCCGCTGAACGCATTCTCTTCAGCGTGATGTGCAAGAAGGGCGACGTCGTTCCCAACAACACGCACTTCGATACGACTCGTGCCAACGTCGAGTTCACCGGCGCCGAAGCCTTAGATCTCTTGATTGCGGAAGGGAAGCGGCCGGGGCTGGTCCATCCCTTCAAAGGCGATATGGATGTCGAGGCTCTCGAAACGCTGATCGCCCGTGTCGGCCGTGAAAAGATTCCGCTGGTCATGTTGACCGTGACTAATAATTCCGGCGGAGGCCAGCCGGTCTCGATGGCGAATGTCCGTCTGGTAAGCGCGATCTGCAGGCGCCATTGCATCCCGCTCTACTTTGACGCCTGCCGCTTCGCTGAGAACTCTTACTTCATCAAGCTCCGCGAGAAGGGATACGAAAACAAATCGCCCAAGCAGATCGCGCAGGAGATGTTCTCCTACGGTGACGGATGCAGCATGTCGGCAAAGAAAGACGGCATGGCCAATATCGGCGGATTCCTGTGCACGAATGATGACTTGCTGGCCCAGCAGGAAAAAAATCTGCTCATTCTGACCGAGGGCTATCCCACTTACGGAGGCCTCGCGGGACGCGATCTCGAAGCTATCGCCGTCGGCGTGCAGGAAGTGCTCGAAGAAGATTACCTGCGCTATCGCATCGCCTCGACCGCTTATCTAGGCAACCACATCGCACAGCAAGGTGTGCCGATCGTGCAGCCGCCTGGAGGCCACGCGGTCTATCTCGACGCCCGCGCATTTCTGCCGCACATCCCGCTCGACCAGTTTCCCGGCGCCGCACTCGCCGCGGAACTCTATCTCGAAGGCGGCATCCGCTCGGTCGAAATCGGACGGCTCATGTTCGGCGCCGCCGCGCAAATGGATCTCGTCCGCCTCGCCATTCCCCGCCGCGTGTACACGCAAAGCCACATCGACTACGTGGTCGAGGTCATCCTCGAAGTCTGGAAGAAGCGCGAAAAGATTCAGGGATTAAAGCTGACCTACGAAGCCCCATTCCTGCGGCATTTCACGGCGAGGATGGAACCGGTCGAGCAAGCGGTGGGGGCGATACGAGGATGATTGACTCGAATGCCTTGTGGTGATCTTCTACCACAAATGTGGTAAGTCCCGACCACAAATGAATGGGCCAGCCGCCACGACACGACGATTGCTTACTTACTATTTAACCGCTGGGCCGCGAAAGCCGTTTCTCCAAAGCGGAACGTCAGCCCTGTCATGTTTCCTGCAGCATCCTTCGACACTGCAACTCGCCCAAAGTAAATCCGCTCCAGGAACTCGGACTGCGCCACTGGAACAAGCGGCGCACGGTGGTCTCCGACTTGCATAAGCATAAAGCCAGGCATCGCCGTCAAGGTGAATTTGGCATTGGGCGAAAAATAGTCTGGCCCGAACTGATACTGCCCTGAATAAGACGCCAAGACTGATTGTGAGACCGCGACGGCCCGCACCGGTGCGGATGGCGGAGTTTGGCCGAAGACGATCGCAGCCAGTCCGCTTGCAATGGGATCCTGAGAAGAGGTCCCATAACTGTTGCTGAGCAGTATGATGGTAGCGTCGTCGTCGGGATACCGATCCAGTTCGGCCGTGAAGCCGGGGCTGCGACCTTTCGCCGCCATCACGCGATGTCCCAGACGTTTCAGCATGTACCAGCCATAACGATTGCCTGGACCATCGACGTAATATTTTTGGCGAGTGGCGCTCTTCAACAGACTGTCGGTCGTAAGAGCGCGGTCGAAGCGATAGAGGTCGTCGACGGTTGAATACAAAGAACCGTTTCCCGTCTTGTTCGACCAGTCGATGTAGGCTGCCTTCTCATAGTCAGCCATGCCCGCAGGTACATAGCCGGAAGCGAGCAATGGGATGACGCGTGAGGCGTCGCCATCCGACCCGGAATTCTGCATTCCGGCGGGCTCAAGAATGTGTTTGCGGATGTAATCTCCATAACTTTCACCCGTGACTTTTTCCAGCACGAGCGCGAGCAGATTGTAGTTCGAGTTGCTGTAGCGTTGATTGGCGCCGGGCTCGAACTCCAGAGGCAAACCGGCAAACTTGGCGACCAATTGCTCAACCGTATGCGGGCTGCGTGCGAACGTGTCGTAGTCTTCTAGCTGGTTGATGTCGGGAATGCCCGAAGTATGCGTCAGGAGACTGTCTAGGGTGATCCGGTCTCCGTTCGGGAAGTCCGGGACGTAATGCGAGACGGGATCAGACAGATTGAGGCGCCCTTGTTCCTGCAGTTGCAGGATCGCTGTCGCCGTGAATGGCTTGGAAACGGAGGCAATATGGTAGCGAGTCTCGTTCGAATTCGGCACATGCAACTCATAGCTCGCCATCCCATAGCTTTGCCGGAACACAACCCGGCCGCTGCGCGCGACCAGCACGGTTCCGCTGAAATTCCCGGTCTCCTCGAACTGCTTCAGATACGCGCCCAGGCGGGTTGCTATCGCACGGTCGGTCAGAGTCTGGCAGGGCGCAACGACAGTTTGCAGGCTCAAGCATGCGATGAGCAGGAGGAAGGAGATATTCAATCGTTTCACGGGAGCCTCTCACACCGCCGATCAACTATGGTCTCGGCGCGCGCGCAAATACATTAATCAATCCGCCAGCATCCCACGAGCGGAATGAAATCCGAACCACTATAAAACCTCGCTCCGTCTCTTGTTGCAAGGGAGATCATCCGCCAAGTGCTTGCGTCACAATGCTTTGTGATCCGCAACCCGCTCCGCTGAACCCTTGCGCACGGTGCTACAATCAAATGTTTGCGTCCCCGTCTCAAAGAAATCTATACGTCGTTGAGGAGCACTTATGGCAACCGTTGAAGCCCCCACCCGTCCCCAGGTCCGCCTGCATGACGGGCCGTTCAAGAACGAACCATTTTTTGATTTCACGAAAGATGACAACGTGCGCAAGATGCGCACCGCGCTCGACAAGGTCCGTGGACAGCTTGGCCGCGAGTACGACCTGATCATCGGCGGCAAGCACGTGAAGACTACCGACAAGATCAAGTCCATCAATCCCGCGAAGCCTTCGCAGATCGTCGGCCTGCACCAGAAAGCCGGAAAAGATCAGGTCGAGCCCGCCATGCAGGCTGCGCTGCGCGCCTACGAGAGCTGGAGCCGCACCTCGGTCGAAGAACGCGCCGCGCTGCTGTTCCGCGTCGGGGACGTGATGCGCGAGCGCAAGATGGAATACATGGCCTGGCTGGTCTTCGAAGTTTCGAAGAACTGGGCCGAGGCCGACGGCGACATCTCCGAGACCATCGACTTCTGCGAGTTTTACGCCCGCGAGGCGCTGCGCCTGGCGAAGGCCGAAACTCCGGTTCAATTGCCCGGCGAGCGCGATCATCTGTTCTATATCCCGCTTGGCGTGGGCGCAGTGATTCCACCATGGAATTTCCCCTCGGCCATCATGGCTGGCATGACGCTGGCATCTATCGTCTCGGGCAATACGGTCATCCTGAAGCCCTCGAGCGATTCGCCCACCATCGCAGCCAAGTTTGTCGAACTGCTCGAAGAATGTGGCATGCCCGCAGGCGTGGTGAACTTCTGCCCCGGCGCGGGCGCGAGCTTTGGCGATGCGATCGTCTCGCATCCCAAGACACGCTACATCGCCTTCACCGGATCGCGCGAAGTTGGACTGCACATCAATAAGAGCGCGGCAACGCAATCCGACGGACAAATCTGGATCAAGCGCACCATCCTCGAAATGGGCGGCAAAGACGCCATCATCGTCGATGCCGATACCGACATCGATACGGCGGTCGAAGGCGTGGCTTCCGCAGCCTTCGGTTTCCAAGGACAGAAGTGCTCGGCCTGCTCACGCGCCATCATCGACGAGCGCATCTATGACAAATTCCTCGACAAGCTGAAAGTGCGCGTCGAGAAAATCACCATGGGCGATCCCGCCGAGAACCCGAATATGGGCGCGGTCATCAACGAAGGCTCGATGAAAGATATCCTCAACTACATCGAGATCGGCAAGAAAGATGGACGCCTCATCACTGGCGGCGCCCGCGATCCGAAAGCCGGTGAAGGATTCTTCGTCCAGCCCACCGTGATCGCCGACATCCAGCCGAAGTCGAAGCTCGAGCAGGAAGAAATCTTCGGACCAGTGCTGGCCGTGATCAAGTCGAAAAACTTCGACCACGCGCTCGAAATCGCCAATGATACCGAGTTCGGACTGACCGGCGCGGTTTACACCAACTCGCGCGAAAAGATCGATCGCGCGATCCGCGAATTCCACGTCGGCAACCTCTACATCAACCGCAAATGCACGGGCGCCATGGTGGGCGCGCATCCATTCGGCGGTTTCAATATGTCGGGAACCGACTCAAAATCCGGCGGCCCGGATTACCTGTACCTGTTTACGCAAGGCAAGTCAGTCGGCGAGAAGGTATAAAAAAGAAGAAGAACGAATCAGGGACGGGCTCAACGGCCCGTCCTTTCGTTTTGTGTGGCGCGGGCGCCCCCGCCCGCGTTTCACCACGATCTGAAACTCCCAACTCCCTCGGTTAGCCAGCATCGTGTCGCAGGTGAATCATCTGCCACCGCCGACACGCGGGCGAGGGCGTCCGCGCCGCATCTCGAACCTTATGCCCTGCGCCTAATCACTCCATCTAGCGACGCCGCCCCCGGTCCCGCAAACACCAGCGCCAGACTCGCGCCCAGCATGGTGAAAGCATATTCGAATCCGGTCGGCAGGAAGAACCCGCCCTTCAAATGCACTGCCAGCACTGCGCCCAGCATGTTGACGGCAATTGCCGCGGCTGCAATGCGCGTCCCGATGCCCAGAATCAATGCCGCGCCGCCCAACAATTCAATGGCGATCACGATCGGTGACAAAAACGCGGGCAGACCCATGTGCGCTAGAAATCCGGCGAAACCCTGAATCCCGTAGACAAACAACTTCTGGCCGCCATGCGCCAGAAAGACGATTCCCACGAACACCCGCAATAGCGTTACTCCCCAGGACTGCTTTTCAACTTGACTCATATCGATTCTCCTCATACTTACAACAGATGTCGTTATAACGAGTAATGATGCAAAAAAATCAGCCGCACTACTTTCCCGCGGAAGCCGCCGTATCCAAAAGAAATGATTGCACTTCCTGCCGCATCCGGTTCCGGCCCCGCTCCGGGCGGTCCAAATGAACGAAGTGCGTCACCCCCGGGTCGCCGGCAACAAAGAAATTGCGACGATCAATCGTGGCCGCATTCTCGCCTCTGGCCATCCCGAGCAAGAGGCTGGGTATCAGCAACAGGCTGAGCAGACTTGAAGAGAACATCGAAAACCTACGTCTTATCCGGTAGCGAAGAAGCGGCTTCGCGCGCTTCCTCCAGCAGGCGGAGCAGCGAGTGCAAATGCGCTTCCTCCAATTGGCCTAATAGCCGTCGGTGAAATTCCTCGACAGGCTTGTCCATCTTCTTAAGCAGCGCCAGGCCCGCCGCCGTGATGTGCGCCATGATCACCCGGCGATCTTTGCTCTCGCGGCAACGTTCAGCCAAGCCGCGCTTTTCCAGGCGGTCAAGCAAACGGGTGATGTCGGAGTCGCGGGTTATCATGCGCTCGCCGATTTCGCTGCAGGGAAGCCCCTGAGGACCGGCGCCGCGCAAGATTCGCAACGCATTGAACTGGGTGGGCGATACGTCGAACTGCTTCATTAGTTCCGCGCCCGTCCACTGCAACTGGTCAGCGGTCCGCATCAGCGCGATGAAAGCTTCTTCTGCCAGGCTGCTGAAGGGTTTGGATTGCTTGAGCTCGGCTTGAATACTCTTGGCCACGGATCAATATTATCCGTTACAACGACTATTGTCAACCCAGGCGATTGCCGGGGTCCGTGTTGGACTGCGTCTTCTTCTGCCGGATCTGCCGGATCATGAAGAACCACAAAGCCGCCAGCAGAACGAGCGGTGCCAGATTCAAGAGCCACGCCGGCCATCCCCCCTCGACCGCCGAGTCCTTGAACCAGATCTCCACATTCTTCTGGCGCAGTTCCTGCAACATGCCCTCCTGGCTGGAGGGAGCAATCACCCGAAAGGTGCTATAGGCACGGTTCGTGCCAGTCACCGTATTTTTCGCGATGGTGACCTTGATCACGCTCCCGGCATCGACTTGGGAGAGAAACTCGGAATAGCTGATTTCCGGAATCGGAGTGCTGGTGCCGCTTTTTTCAACCTGCCACAACAGCGTGGCAGATAAAACGATGACGAACCAGAAGACCACAGTTTTTACAGTGGAGTTCACCCGCGAATTCTCCTGCGGGGCAATGTATGGCTTAGGTGAACCGCGGTCAAGTCGCCATTAGAGTCGGTTAATCAGCGACGCCACATACCCGGCCCCGAATCCATTATCGATGTTGACCACGCTGACATTCGACGCGCAGGAATTCATCATGCCGAGCAAGGCCGCGAGTCCTTCGAAAGCCGCGCCGTATCCGATGCTGGTGGGTACCGCGATCACCGGTACTCCCACGAGTCCTCCTACCACGCTAGGTAGCGCGCCTTCCATTCCGGCACAAACGATGACTACCCGCGCTCCGGTGAGCGCCTCGCGATGTGCAAGCAAGCGATGAATGCCGGCGACTCCCACATCATAGAAACGCTCGACGGAGTTTCCCATGATCTCGGCAGTGACCACCGCCTCTTCTGCGACGGGAATATCGCTGGTGCCGGCGGAAACCACCGCGATCGTTCCCTTGCCGTATATCGTCTTGTCGCGCAGGAGGGTAATCGCTTGGGCCTTCTCGTGATACACCGCCCGCGCGAATTTCTTCTTCACTGCGGCGAACTGCTTCTCGTTAGCTCGCGTTGCCAGCACGTTTCCGCCATGTTTAGCGAGACGAGCGAAGATTCCAGCGACTTGAACCGGAGTTTTACCTTGTCCAAAGATGACTTCGGGCATGCCGACGCGCAGCCGACGATGGTGATCGACCTTAGCGAATCCCAGATCTTCAAAAGGAAGATGGCGCAGACGGTCGACCGCGTCGTCGGGAGACACATCTCACCGCACGGACCTGGTCAAACAGTTTTTTGATGGAAGCAGCGTTCAAGGGAGCACTCAGCAGTCAGCACTCAGCATTCAGTCCGTCAACAGAGTAGCACTTCGACGCTATCGGCAAAAAAAGCACGCCCGAAGGCGTGCTGTGCACAAACAAATTGTGTGCTTACGCGGCCCGGCCGGCTTTCCGTTTGCCTTTGCCTTCCGACATCTGCGCGCTCGGGTGCTCTGCCGACACGTTGATGTCCTTCGAAAGCTCGGTAAGCTTCTGGTCGGCTGTTTTTTCTTCCTGCAGAGTTTCCTGCAGTAAGGAGACTTGCCGGTTTTCTCCCAGCAGTTCCGCGAATGCAATCACCGTACCGTATCCCGCTATCTCGTAATGTTCCACGCGCTGGGCCGCGCCGATCAGTGCGGCGTCGAGCACTTCCTCTTCGTATTCCGAAATGTTCTCGGAACCTTCCTTCACCAGCCCTTCCATGCCGGCGCACTTCTTGCCTTTGGGACTTTCTTCGAGCGCGTCGAAAATGGTTTCCAGCCGCTCGACTTGTCCCTTGGTTTCCTCGAGATGTTCCAGAAAAGCCGAGCGCAGTTCCTCGGATGATGCAGCCTTCGCCATTTTCGGCAAGGCTTTCACCATCTGATTTTCCGCGCTGTAAAGATCTTTGAGTTCATCGACGTAGAGTTGCCGTAGATCCTGGTGTGTCATCGCCCCTCCTCTGGGTTAGAAACAAAGTTTGACGAGGATCCTCCCCAGGTGCGTAAGAGGATCCCCGCCCGGAGCCTAAGCGCGCTTTCTGTCCTGGCCCTCGTTTTCTTCGTCGTGCTCCTGTCCGGGATTGCGGCGACCAGGCTGGTTAGTCTGTTCCTGGCCGGGCGCCCGCTTCTGCTGCTCGTTGCCCTGCGACGGATCGCCATACTGTTTCTTGTCGCCAGACTGCTGCCCGCTCGAAGGATTCTTCTGCTGCCCCGGTTGCTGCCCTTGATTGGTTTCGTTTGACATTGCTGAACTCCTGATTGAATTTGACAGGGCTTGAGATGTGTTCGCATCATGCACGGTTGTGCGTGAATAAAATGCGAATGTGAAAAACAAAAATCTCCAGTCGTTCGTTCGTCAGCGAACGAATCTCTCGGTAAGCGAATGTCACCGCCCGACAATTCGCGGCGATGGTAGGATGTCCGAACTAATTCCCGATGGGAGACGTCATCATGGAAGACATTCACGAAGCCCAAGAGCAGGCCGAGCAGGCGCATCACGATCAGAGCTTGCAGTTGCCCACCTTCACCATGGCGGTGCTCGCGGTGCTGGTTGCAATCGTCTCGTTGCTCGGACATCGCTCGAGCACCGAAGAGATTCTGCTCCAGAGCAAAGCCGCGGACACTTGGGCGGAATTTCAGGCTAAGAGCATCCGCCAGAACAGCGCCAAGCAACTCTCCGCCGTGATTGACGCGCTGGAGTTGAACAAATCCGACAAGGCTGAACAAGCCAAGACGCAATTCGACCAGCAATCCGAGCGTTACGACAAAGAGAAAGAAGGTTTGCAGGAAGAAGCAAAGAAACTTGAAGAAGAGGTACGTCTCGAGCAAAAACGCGGCGACCGCTACGATCTGGGAGAAGCGCTTCTGGAGATCGCCCTGGTGATCACCTCGATCACTCTGCTGACCAAGCGGAGAACGTTCTGGTATTTCGGATTGATCCTGGGCGCGCTGGGAATTCTGAGCGCCTTGTCGGCATGGCTGTAAGAGAGTCGCGCGGCGACTGGCGCTTCTTAAGTCGTGGAGCGACGACAAATATTCAGGCGCCCACGCGCTCCTCGCCAAACATTACGAGCCGGTCCCGACGTAGCAATGCAGAAACACTCCAACCCAAGCATCCAATGGCCATGCCCAAAGTCAGAATGTAAAACAAAATCGGGAAATCGTTCACAATCCTACCGTTCTCAGTGTAGCTCAGGCTCCACTTCTTCTTGCGAAGGTAAGTGCCAAGGGGAAGGCTTCTTGGAAGGGATGCGTCGGTAGGCCCGGCGACGTAGACTTGTTGCCCACCATCTGGGCCGCGAAGAGTGTATTCGGTAGAGTACCGCGGCCCGCGCCCAGTCGGGACATCTTGACTCGACACTACCAATCCGTCCAACTCCGTCGTCAAGCGAGCGCCCACCGTCTGAAATCCAAATCCCCAGATTATCCATACCGCCAGAATCAGAAAAGGGACCGGATTGTAAGAGGGACGCCCCATGGCCAACGACCAACGACTACCGACGAACGACAGGTTTCTTCAACTTTTTGGCCAACTCCCAATAAAGCTCCTTGGCTTTCCCCGGAACCTCAAGGTGCGTCAGCAGCACGCGCCGTAAGGTTCCAGGCTTCACGCGTCCATTGAGATAGCCGTCGTAGAGCGCGTTCCCCAGCATGTATCCCAGCAATTCGGTACTGGCTTCAAACTCTCTGCCGCGCGTGGGACGCGCATTCGGCAACAAATGCAGTTCCGCCTCTTCCATCGCGGGGCGCGATGGATAGAGCACGCGCGACCCGAAATACCCCAACGCATGCTCCAGCGTTCGCACGTAGAAGCGATCGGCAGGCTCGGGCGCGCGCCCCGGTTTTTCTCGCAGAGGTAATCCCCGACACGCGTGATGCAGGAATCGCGCCGATTCCTCGGCCGCGTACATCATCTGAAATTCGCGCACGTAAAACGCGTTGACTTGCGGAAGATACACGCTCCCGCGATCTTCCACCCGCTGCAATAAAGCCTTCGAATCTTCGTCAGCAATGCCCTTACGCGTCAGCAACCCGCGCAGCCGCCCCGCCGATGACCGGCAGTACACTTCCGGCATCAGATCGATTAGAAATTTCGGCTGCGTATGGTTGTGCGGAGAATAGCGGTTGATCTGGAAAAAGCGCAGCAGGCTGTCAATCAGATTGTAGATCGTGGGAGCGAGATCGGGACCTTCCTCATCGGCGCGTCCCCAGCGGCTTAGGTGCAGCCGGTAATTCTCGTATTTTTCGAGTGGCGTTGAATTGAAGACGCAAATCACTTCGTCATTAACCTGAACTGCTTCCACCCGTTCGTGCTTCTCTCCAGCAGCCTTCCAGTAGAGCGCGTCAACATTCTGCAAGATCGTCAGCCGCCGGCTCGACGGCAATTCTTCTTTCAAAGCCCGAGGCAGATGCTGCGGCGCCAAGTGCGATTCTCCAAACAAAACCAGAATCACAGCGTTGGGATGCTTCTGCCGAATTTCCGCGATTTTGTGCGCCGCATGCCGGTCGCGCGCGCCAATCTTGCGCAAATCCTCGCGGGGCATGCAATCGAGCCCATAAAGCCCTTCCGCGAATTCGCGAGCGGTCGCAAGCATTTCGAAAAACGGGGCCCAGTCGTATCCCCAATCGAGATCGAAGCGAATGCGCTCGCGGAATTCTTTCTCATCAATCTCTCGCCGCCACCATTCATCGACAATGTGCTGATCGCGCGAAAAAATTGTTTCCAGCGCGAGCACCACAGGACGATCTCCCGGCTGCGCGCACTGCTCCACCAGCGAAGCCACGTAGCGCTGCGATGCCGGAAGCGCATGATAATCGCCGATCAGAATCGTGTCCGCTGTATGAATCGCGCCCTTGACCTGATCCGCGTCGATGACGGAAGAATAAGCCCGAAAGGCGCGCGTGAAGTCCTGCAGATATTTTCGCCGGCTGCTGGAATCGTAGCTGCGGATTTCGCGCTCCACTCCAGCAAGCGCCGCCAACTGCGCCGCATTCCGCCGAGCCCGAAGATCAGTCGCCGAAGCCATATTGTGCTTCAAATGTGGCGCGGGCGCCCTCGCCCGCGTCTCACCATCACCTGTTACCTTGACTTCACTAAGCCCCCATCCCTATGCTCAAACGTCAACTCAGGAGTCGCTTTGCCCAACTCCCTACAAAACCTCACTATCGCTACAACCGGAGCCAGCGGATCTTTATTCCTGAAACATTTCCTGCTCGCCGTTGACCGCGACAAACGCATTCAAGCGGTCAACTTCATCGCTTCCGACAGCGCCCTGCGCGTCATGGCCGAAGAACTCGCCCTGCGCGGCCGCAATAACCTCGTCAGCCAGATTCTCGGCAAGAGCTCCCGCAAAATTCAGCTGCAGTCGAATGCCGACATCGGAGCCAACATTGCCAGCGGTTCTTATCCCGTCGACGCCATGGTCGTCATCCCCTGCAGCGTCGGCACCCTCGCCCGCATTGCCACTGGAGACGCCAGCCACCTCATCGAGCGCGCCGCCGACGTCACTCTTAAAGAGAAGCGGCCTTTAGTGCTGTGCGTTCGCGAAACACCGCTCAACAAAATCCATATCCGCAACATGTACCGTGCCGCCGACGCCGGAGCCACCGTCTTCCCGCTGATTCCAACTTTCTATAACCGGCCCGCTTCTTTAGATGTCATGGCGCGTGAATTCGCTTTCCGAGTTCTCGCCCACCTGGGCCTGCCGCAACCCGACGCCTATCGCTGGAAAGGTTGAAAGATCAGCGCCTTGCCACTCCTACAGGCAAAAAAGTTCGCGCCTACGGCAAAGCCGATGGGGAGAGTTCCAGTCTAGACATCCGGAAGTGCACCACCCAGATGCCCACCGGACATGTCCGAGAGGGGGAAGTTGTCGGTTTTCTCTGGCGATCTTTGCGAGCCTTGGCGACCTTTGCGGTCAAAAGCTTTTGGGTTTGTCCGCCGTGCAGTAGAATGCACGCCATCCCAGGAAGGATGACATGTCCTCGCAAAGACTTGTGGTCTGTTGCCTCGCTCTGGTCGCGTTCGCGCAAGCCCAAAACCCCTTCGCGGGAAACGCGCAGGCCGCGCGCGCGGGCGAATCCGAATTCCGTATCAACTGCGCTCTCTGCCACGGACTCGGCGCGCGCGGCGGAGGCCGCGGTCCCGACCTCACCCGCGCCCAGAAAAAACACGCCCATAACGACGCCGAAATGTTCCAGATCATCAGCAACGGCATCGCCGGCACTGCCATGCCCGCCAACGGCACCAACGGACAAGGCGTCGGCATGACCGACGAAGAGATCTGGCAGATCATCACCTACATCCGCAGCGTCGAAGTGAAAGCTCCCGCCAGGCCGCTGGGCGACGCCGCACTCGGCAAGAAGCTGTTCTACGGAGACGCCAACTGCTCCCTCTGCCACATGGTGGAGGGCCGGGGCGGACGCGTCGGCCCCGATCTCAGCGCTGTAGGAGGCTCGCGCACTCATGAAGCCATCATCGACTCCGTCCGCCACCCCAGCCATCACCTCGCGTGGGGCCTGACCGAATCGACCAAAGAATTTCCGCAGGAATATGAGACCGTCACCGTCGTCACGGAAGATGGCAAGCAGATCAAAGGTGTCGCGCTCAACGAAGACAATTTCAGCCTCCAGATGATCGACCAGAGCGAGCAGATTTATGTTCTCGACAAGAGCAAACTGCGCTCATTCGAGAAAAGCCGCACCTCGCTGATGCCCGAATACAACCAAGACCTGCTGCCGGATAAAGATCTGGAAGACATCATCGCCTATCTGGTAAGCGTAGGTGCGAGATGAAAATCCTTAGCGGACTCTCTTTGCGATCTTTGCGACCTTTGCGGTTCAAGATTTTGCTTTTGATTTTGGCGAGCGCAACGGCGAAAGCCCAAGTCACCCCAGACCGCTTGATTAACTCCGCCAAAGAACCCCAAAACTGGCTGACGTATTCAGGATGCTACGACGGCCATCGTCACAGCGCGCTCGATCAAATCAACACGACCAATGCCGGGAAGCTCGTCGCCAAGTGGGTCTACCAAACCGCCGCCACTGGCAAACTCGAAACCACGCCGCTGGTCGCCGACGGTATCCTCTATGGCACCGCCCAAGACGATCGCGCCTTCGCTCTCGACGCCCGCACGGGACGCCCCATCTGGCAGTATCAATATCAGCTGCCATCCGACATTCGCCCCTGCTGCGGACGCGTCAACCGCGGCGTCGCGATCCTCGGCAACAAAGTCTTTATGGGCACACTTGACGCCCATGTCATCGCGCTTGACTCGAAAACCGGCAACGTCATCTGGAATGTTGCGGCCTTCGACTACCGACAGGGCTACAGCTTCACGGTGGCTCCGCTTGCCGTGAAGAATGAAGTCATCATTGGTGTCAGCGGCGGCGAATACGGCGTTCGCGGATTCATCGACGCCTACGATGCCGACACCGGAGCCCGCAAGTGGCGCTTCTACACCGTCCCCGGGCCCGGCGAGCCCGGACACGACACCTGGGAAGGCGATTCCTGGAAAGTCGGAGGTGCGCCCGCCTGGAACACCGGTACCTACGATCCAGCGACCAATCAAATCTTCTGGCCGACCGGCAATCCTGCACCGTCGAACCGCGGAGAAGGACGCGCCGGCGACAACCTCTACAGCAACTCGTTACTCGCGCTCGACGCCGATACCGGCAAACTCAACTGGCATTTCCAGTTCACCAAGCATGACGAACATGATTGGGACGCCACGCAAGTCCCAGTCATGATTGATGCCAACGGCAAGCACCTGATTGCCCAAGCCAATCGCAACGGATTCTTCTACGTCCTCGATCGCACTACGGGCAAGCTGATCTCCGCCAACGCCTACGGCAAAATCACGTGGAGCGACACGAAAGACGCCGAAGGCCGTCCGACCGCGAACCAGAACGCCTCACCGACGCTCACCGGACACACCGTCTGCCCAGGCGCGCTCGGCACGACCAACTTCATGGCGCCGACCTACGATCCTGCCACAAGTTTGTTCTTTGTCACGTCCCGTGACCAGTGCGACACCTTCAGCACCGCTCCGCAACCCTACGAGCCTGGACACGCCTATTACGGCAGCGCCTACTTTCCCTCTGACGAAGCCGAGCCCTACCGCGGATTCCTCAAGGCCATCGATCCCGCGACCGGGCAGGTGAAATGGCAGTTCGAGCACACCAGTCCCACATGGTCCGGCGTGCTCTCGACCAACGGAGGCCTCATCTTCACTGGAGACGCCGAAGGCAACTTCATCGCCCTCGACGCGAAATCAGGCAAGCCTCTCTGGCACTTCCAAATGGGAGGCGCAGTCTATGCTGCCCCGATGGCCTTTGCGGTAGACGGCAAAGAGCACGTAGCCATCGCCGCCGGCAGCGCGGTGTATGCGTTCGGCCTGCCATAAGCGTTCGATGGTAGCGCCGGCCACTATGAACCCTACGGCCGCTGAAGAAGACCATCTATAATCGCCGCACCTTGGAGGTCACATGTCCGGGCTTCGCGCACTGGTGCTGCTAGCACTCGTTCTCCCAACTCTCCCACTCACTGCGCAAACCGCCAAACCTAAGGTCCGCGCCCTGACCGCATTCGTGCGCATCGACCCCCGCCATTTCGAATCCCAGGTAGCCGACACCCTGACGATGCTTCGCGATGCCAAGCGCAGCTTCGAGCAGCAGGGCTACGAAGTCCAGACCATTCGCCTGACAACTCAACCATTTCCTGAAATGTTGCAAGGGATGAGCGAAAAAGACGCCTCGCAATTCTTGCAGGCCCTGAACGCGCTCGCCACACGCGAATCGTTCATTCCGAATGTCGGTCCAGCGATGCTCACCCAATCCGACCCTGCCCAGGCCGAGCAACTGGCCCACATTCTTGCAGAAGGAGATCAACTCGAAGGCAGCATCATCGTCGCTCAAGAAGATGGCATTCATTGGCCCGCCGTGAAAGCCGCCGCCCACGTCATGAAATATATGGCCGAGCACACTCCCCACAGCGATGGCAACTTTCGTTTCGTCGCCACCGCTATGCTCGGACCCTATGGACCGTTCTTCCCCGGTTCGTATCACACCGGGGCAGGGCACCAGTTTTCCATCGGGCTGGAGAGCGCTAACGTGGTCGAGGCGGCCCTCGCGGCGCATCCTCATGACCTCGCGGCGGCGGAAAAAGCACTGACTGCCGAACTCACTCGCTACGACTCCGAATGTGAACAGATTGCGCGGGACATTGAAGAGCGCACTGGATGGACCTATGCCGGCCTCGATCCCACTCCCGCTCCCGCCGGAGAAATCTCCATCGGAGACGCAATCGAGAAGTTCAATGGCGCAAAATTCGGCTCCAGCGGCACCATGACCGCCGCTGCCATGATTACCGGCGCCGTAAAGTCGGTCCCCGTGAAGCAGGTCGGCTACGCCGGCTTGATGGTTCCGGTTCTTGAAGACAGCACCCTCGCCCAGCGCTGGAGCGACGGCGACTTCAAGATCGATTCGCTGCTCGCCTATTCGGCCGTCTGTGGCACCGGCCTCGACACCGTTCCTCTGCCGGGGGACGTCACCGAAGAGCAACTGGCTGGCATCATCGGTGACATGGCGAGCCTTGCCTACAAATGGAAGAAGCCGCTGTCCGCCCGCCTGCAACCGGTAGCAGGCAAGAAAGCAGGCGAGAAAACCGAATTCAATAATCCCCACCTGGTCGATGCGGTTCTGCAGAAACTGCCGTAATTTCGAATTTGACCATTATGTTGGACTATGATCTAATCGTGTGGTCATGAAGAAAGTGGCAATCTCCGAATTTAAAGCCAAGTGTCTGGCGATGCTCGACGAGGTGCAGAAGACGAAGACTCCTCTTCTGATCACTCGCTTCGGGGAACCGGTGGCAGAAGTTGTCCCGCCCTCCTCTTCCGCGCCTCGCGACTGGATGGGCTCTATGAAGGATTCCATCAAGATTTTGGGCGACATCGTTTCTCCCGCCACCGACGAGAGCGATTGGGAGGCTCTACAAGATTGAAGCTCCTTCTCGACACGCACATCTGGCTTTGGAGTCTTCAAAATCCCGCCAGCTTAGGAAAGCGTGTCCGTCAGGAGCTTAGAAACCCTGAGAACGAACTTTGGCTTTCGCCGATTAGCACTTGGGAAGCGCTCAACCTCAATGCAAAAGGAAAGATTCAACTCCCTGGAAACTTGAACGAGTGGGTCGTGCTGGCGACTGCCCCGTTTCGTGAGGCTCCCCTGACTCACGAAATTTCTTTAGCCTCGCAGCAACTCTCATTTCCACACAGAGATCCTGCAGATCGCTTTCTCGCCGGAACGGCCCTGGTTCTGGATTTAACTCTCGTCACGGCAGATACGCGCCTGCTGGGGTTGGGAGAGATCGCAACTCTGGCAAACCGTTAAATAGCAAACCGTCAATGTTGCATCTGGAAGATGAGGCTGTACAACCCGGCGGCGACGAGAAGCGCAACGATTACGAGGAGCCACTTCAGTTCACGATTCGATAACTGGTGCACGCGAAGAGCCTAACACCCCCTCCGTACCTCTGCCGTAAGGGTTTTGCCTCTCAATCAAAAATCGAAAATCGACAATCGAAAATTCTATTGCCCTCCACGCTTCCCCCGATTGACGCCGCGCGCGTTTCGTTTTAATGTGGGCTTACACCGGAAAGGAGGTGGTCTGATGACAAGTTCAGATGGCAGTTGTAGAGGTAGCAAAAGACCAGGTGAGGTGGCTGAGACTTAGAGCAGGTCGCTCTAAGCGGGGCTCCTGACGCGGTTCGCCGCGAAAAGAGCTACAGCCCGCACACTACCGGTGATTTAGGATTGCATCCGCCCGGCGTGCAGGTCGACGCCGGGACCCGTAGTAGCCGAAGAGGCCACGTAGAGTGACCACCTCTTGGTCAATCCCAAACAGTCCACCGGACGGCCCATCGATTCGCAAGATTCGATGGGCCGTTCTTTTTTTAAATTAACAATGGACAGCGGAAATTCGGTCCCTCATAGTTTTGACGTCATCCCGAAGTGAAGCGAGGGATCTGGCGCGCGGCATCGATGGTGCACGCGAGATCCCTCGGCCCTGCGGCCTTCAGGATGACGTCATAAGGGATTTGGGCGATGAGGAAAATCGACAATTCCTAATTCGACGTCCCCAAGACTCCTGCTGAGAATCGGTCACACCCCGCGCCGCAAAAGAACGGATTGAGCGCTACCCAGTTATCATTGAAGAACGATGAGTTGAGGAACGAATCGTCCACCGGTTCGAGCGGGCCGAAGCGGTGTGGTGGCGGCATATCCTCGACATCCACCGAAAAATATTGCGCCTGCGAGCACGCGCTGTCATTCGGATTGGTGCAGATCGGCACAACCGACACCCAGTACCGTCCGCTGGTCAACGGTACACTGATATTTTTCACCAGCAGTGCATAGAGATTCGCACCCTGCGTCGGCTTGTACGCCGCCGGCGAGGTGCCCGACGCGACCAACGTCCCGCCATTGCCGCTGCTGACCCCGCTGCGAATCTCCCAATACGCCTGCGCCGGATCGATCACCGAAGTCATTGAGTTGATGATCATGAACGCGCCTGTCACCGTCCATGTCTTTCCCGTGGGAACATTGAACGGAACATAAACCGCTGCCTGCGAGACCAGCAGGCTCATCTCGTTGGCAACCGTCCCTGAATTCAGGTTGTTGGGATCGAAGTCGCCGCCGTAAAAGAGGCAAGGCTTGCAATATGGCGGAGGGCTTCCTGCCGGTGGAACCCGCGCCGTCACACGAGGCGGTGCCTGCGCAACCGCTATCGAAACTGCGGCCAACACGGCGAGCAATACCAGCTGAGTTTTCTGCATTTTGTCTTCCTCGCAACCGATGGAGTCGCCCTGAACCGCAGGCTGGGCGCGGATTTTAGCACGTTTTTGCAGCCGCTCGCGACCTGCGCGGCCTTCCGCTCCCTGTTATTATTCATGCCGATGGCTACCCGCCCCTGGGATGACGAACGCCGCCGCTTGGCCGATCTCTACGCAGCCAAGGCCGATGCGGAACTGGAAGACCTGCTCGACCACGAAGACTCGCTAACCACTCCCGCTCGTGAAGCCTTGCACGCCGAACTCGATCGTCGAGAGATCGAGCTGCCACCCGAACCTCCAGCTCACCTCGAAGAACCGCCGTTGCGAAAGCTGATCACCATCCGCCAGTTCCGTGATCTGCCAGAAGCCTTGTTGGCCAAGGGATTCATCGAGTCTGCTGGCATTGAATGCTTCCTCGCCGACGAGAACATCGTCCGCATGGACTGGTTCATCTCCAACTTCGTGGGAGGCATCAAGCTGCAAGTTAAGCCCGACGAGGTCGACGCCGCACTCGAAGTGCTCAATCAACCCATCCCCGAAGAATTCAGCTTCGAAGGCGAGGCAAATTATCAACAGCCGCGTTGCCCCGGATGCTATTCGCTCGACATCGCCTTCGAAGACCTGAACAAAGACGTCGCCTACACCAGCGCCTGGCTGGGCGTACCGATCCCGCTGCAACAGAAATCCTGGAAGTGCCACACCTGCGGCCGGAGATGGACCGAAGAAGACGAGACCTAAGGATTCTGGTGAGGGCGGTCACCCGCCAGTCGCAGCGCGACGTAAGAGACGATCGCAACGGCACAACCGCAACTACGAATCAAGAAGTCATCCTGAGCGAAGTGTGCTGATGAGCAAAGCGAATCGGCACACGCAGTCGAGGGACCTTGCGTTGGTGTGCACAACCAAAACCGTGTAGGGAATTCTCAGTGCAGTCCCGCGGCCTTCTCGAACCCCAGCCTGACCACCTCGGCCGTATCTTTCGCCAGCGCGACTTGCGCGGCCTCTTCCTGCGTGAACCAGCGCGCTTCTTCGGCGTCGTCGGCGACTTTCAACTCTCCCGAGACGCGGCGGCACAAGAAATCGATGAGCACATAGTGATACATCGTCTGCCCGCTGGCATCCTGCAAAACGCGGTCGAATACTCCCAGCAGATCCTGTGTTTCCACGGTCAGCCCGGTTTCCTCCCGGGCCTCGCGCACGGCGGCGTCGCGCAGCATCTCTCCGACTTCGAGCACACCTCCCGGAATCGACCACTCACCTTGCAACGGAGGATGCCCGCGCTTCACCAGCACCACGCGGCCATTTTCGATGATGATCGCCCCAACCCCGACCAGGGGCGATGCTGGATATTCGCGCTTCATGAGTGCAAGGATTGTAGCAATTGTTGATTTTTGGTTTTTGATTGTTGAATGAAAGGCCAATGCAGATTCCTCCTTCGCTCGCTCCGCTCGCGCGTCGGAATGACAAGGGTGAGGGGTGGGGCTTCATTCAACAATCGAAAATCAACAATCGACAATTCTTATACAATCCGCGCAGCGTCATGACGAAACCGACCCTGTGGACCCGAGGCGGCCTCTCCTTCTGGCGGCTGACCTCAAATATCTACGGCGCCATCCGTGACGACGATCTAATCGGGCGCGCCTCCGGTCTCGCCTTCAACTTCCTGCTGGCGTTTTTTCCGCTCGTGCTGTTTGTGCTGTCGCTGTTCAGCATGTTCGCTTCGCGCAGCTTGCAACTGGAGGGCAGCTTTTTGCTTTACTTCTCGCAAGCTCTGCCGCTCTCCGCCTTCGAACTGCTGCGCCAGATCACCAATGAACTGTCGCTCGAAACCGATGGCGGCAAGCTGACGGTGAGCATCGCGCTCGCCTTGTGGTTTGCCTCGGGAGGCGTGAGTTCGATGATCTCGGCGCTGAACGCGACTTACCGGGTACCTGACACACGCTCCTGGCTGCGCATTCGCCTGACCGCGCTCGGACTCACGCTGGTGCTGGCGTTTCTGCTCTTGTTTGCCATGTTCACCGTGCTGATCGGCACCCGCCTCGTGGACTGGCTGGGAGCTGCGCTGAACCTGGAAACCACGAGCGTCCTGCTCTGGAAAGCCATTCAATGGCCCGCCGCACTCGTGTTTCTGATGGCTTCATTCTCACTGATTTATTACTTCGGCCCCGATCTGCCGCACAAGCGATGGCACTGGATCACCCCCGGTTCGCTTGTGGGAGTGTTGTTATGGCTCGCGGCCTCGTGGGGCTTTCGCCTGTATCTGCGCTACTTCAACACTTACAGCACCAGCTACGGATCGCTCGGCGCGGTTATGATTCTCCTAGTCTGGATGTACGTTGCCGGGCTGGCGTTTCTGGTCGGCGGCGAGATCGACGCGGAGATCGGAAGAACGCTGGCGATTCCGGCGGCGCAAACGGTGTAGGACTGGATTCGTATCAGGTTATCGCTCTAGCCATATCGTGAGTATGAAGGAGTGACCGGCTTCAGCCGCTGATGCGCAGCGCCTAAAGGCGGAGTAGAGTGCGTGCGTGCGGCACGCCTGACGGCGTGCCTTGATACAAATCTTCATGTTCCGTGGCATCCCGGCCGCGAGAGCCGTGGCAGCGATAGACTCTGCATCGTTGAAAACCAACAACTGTGAGTTATAGAAAAGCGGGCAGGTCGCGAATGTTGAAATCGCGGTCTGGCCTTCGTCTGTAATGGCACTCTAGACGGCCTGGAATGCCGCAGGACCGACAATCATCCCCTCGACCACCCCGAAGGTCATCTCGCACCCCCAAATGCCTCTACGGGGCGCGCAGATGGCCTGCCGCTAGAATATTGCTATGAGTTATAAAGATGATTGCGAAAATCGGGCCTAAATTATTGATTCCATGTAATAGGCGAACAGCCGACGAAAGCGATCATTGGGCGAAAGTCGCGCCTTTGGGCTCGCGGTCTTCGCGCAAGCCCAGGAAAACAGGAGCCCTTAGCTTGGGTCCGGCTTGCTCGCGCTCGTGCGTCCATTCGGTAAATTTGATCTCCGCCACCAGTTCCGGCTTGATCCAAAAGACTTTACGCAACGCTTCGACTTCTCCGTGGAAGGGATTTTTGTTGGTCTTACGGGCTTCGAGCAGTTTCCAGATCTCTTTCAGCGAGGCCTGATTGAATCCCGTGCCGGCCTGGCCGACGTGGATGAGTTGGCCTTTGTCGTTGTAGAGGCCGAGCACGATCGATCCGAAATATTGGCGGCTGCCTTCGGGCTCGGTGTAGCCTCCGATGACACAAGTGATGGTTTGCGTGATCTTGATCTTTAACCACTCCTGCGAACGGCGCTCTTCGTAAAAACTATTGCGCTTCTTGGCGAGAATGCCTTCGAGCCCTTTCTGTTTCGCAACTTCAAACAACGCAATGCCTTGTCCGGGATAGTGATCGGAAAAACGCACCGTCTCACTGGCGGCGACAATTTCTGCGAGCGCGGCTTTGCGGTCTTCGAGTCTCGCGCGGCGCAAATCGTATCCGTCCAGATAGACCAAGTCGAAGACGTAGTACCAGATGGGCAGATCTTTTCGTCCGGGAAGCCGATGCTTGCCGCTGCGGAAGCCGGTGCGCTGTTGCATCAGGCTGAAGGATGGGCGGCCTTCTTCATCGAGGGCAACGACTTCGCCGTCGAGCACTGCGGTTTTGGCCTTGATGGAAGAGGCGAGGTCCTTAAGTTCCGGGAATTGCGCGGTCAAGTCGTTCTGCGTACGCGAGACTAGGCGGACGTTGCCATCTTCGAGGAAGGCGACAGCGCGGTAACCGTCCCATTTGATTTCGAAAAACCAGCCGGGGCCATCGAAGGGTTTCTCGATCGATGTGGCTAGCATGGGATTGATCTTGCTGGGGACCGGAGCTCTTCTTTGCGCCTTCTGGAACCAAAACCGCCGGGGACGCCGAGGACGCAGAGTTTTTCGGGGACTTCGTGCTACCTGGAGCTTTTACTTTGCCTTGCGCGCTTTTTTCTTTTTTTTTCCTCGGCGTGCTCGGCGGTGGGTTGTCTTTTTCTTCTTATCGAGCTTGGCGATGGTGTCGGCCAGCCAGGCGGCTTTGACTTTGCCGCGGCCTGCGGGACGGCTGCTGGTCCATTCTTTCGATTTCGCGTCTCCGCCGATTTCCTCCATGGTGCGCTTGGTCAGCACCGAGGTGTCGTACTTGTCGATGTCGTATCCCTTGACTTCGGCGTCATCGTGCTTCTTGATCAAAAGCCATTCGTTGCCTTTGCTGCCAGGGCGGCGGCCCTTGATGTGGACGAGGGCGAAGTCTCCTTTGAGGCGCTTGCCGTTCAGGCGGAACTTCAGATCGCCCTTATCGAGCATAGCGTCGGCTTCTTTGTCAGTCGCGGGAACGTATTTGCCATCAACCGGAATCGGAGATAGCGGTTCCCAGGTACCGACGTCCCAGACCATGACCGTGCCCGCGCCGTAGTTTCCTTCGGGGATGGTGCCTTCGAAATCGAAATACGAAACCGGATGATCCTCAACCTGCATGGCCAGACGTTTGTCGCTGGCGTCGAGCGACGGTCCTTTGGGCACGGCCCATGACTTGAGGACTCCATCCATTTCCAAGCGGAAATCATAGTGCAGGCGCCTGGCGGCGTGGCGCTGGACTACGAAGCGGTGTCCAGTCTTCTTCTCAACTTTAGGAGGAGGCTCGGGGGTTTCTTCAAAGCGGCGTTTGCGTTTGTATTCGTCGAGGGACACGGGAACATTTTAAACACAAATTGACGATTTACGATTTTCGATTGTTGATTGAAAGGCAAATGCAGATTCCTCCTTTGCTCGCTTCGCTCGGGCGTCGGAATGACAATAGGTGAGGATGTCGTGCGCCCGAACGACATGGGCAGACCTTACGCTGTGCGCGAGAGTTGTTCGTATTGGTTTTCGGCGTCGTGGGAGAGCAGGACCCAGAGTGTATAGATGCCAAGGGCGGTTCCGAGGACGGGATGGAACAGAGCGAGAACGCCCAGGATGATGGCAACGATTCGCGCCCAGGGGCGGCGGTTGATGAGGCCCCATCCGACGAACAGGCCTCCGGCACCGAGGATTAGCAGCGTGCCTCCGATAATGAGCGTCAGCAACGGGCCGACAGTGTGCATCACCGCGTCATGGAAGGGAACAAACATGGTGGCGGCAGTACCGAAGACCATGACGGCGAGCGCGGGCAGCAGGACAATGCCGCCAACGATCATCCAGAAAACGCCTAGGGTTTTCAGATGTTCCTGCAGGCGGTTCGGGCTGGTGGTATTGGGAGCCGGAGCGAGCGTGCGGGTTATGGCTTGTCCACATTTTGGACAAAGGTTGTAGTCGGGTTGCAATGACGTTCCACATTGATTGCAGAACATGGTGGACCTCGCGTTCAAGGGATGATACGTGGAGGGAGGGGGGAAAGTTCCAGAGTGGTAAGTTAGAGATGGCATGGGAGTTAGGGATTGTTGATTGTTGATTTTTGATTGTCGAATGCAAGGCAAATGCAGATTCCTCCTTTGCTCGCTTCGCTCGCACGTCGGAATGACAAACGGGGGAGGCTGCTGTACGAGGCGGGGGTTTTCAATCAACAATCAAAAATCCAAAATCGACAATGCCTTTGTTGTCCCCGCTGGTACATGGCCTTTTCGGCATTGAGTGAGGCGCTGGGTTCGAGGAGAATCAGACAGCAATCATCCTGTTTGCTGTGGAGAGCGTGTGTCTGGCAGACGTGTCTTTTCGATCTTGCTTATGTGGTTGGTGTGCGCAGGCACCGTTCTGGCCAAAGACCTGGCGGTGATCGCGAACAAAGGCAACACGCAGACCGCAGTGGCCATGCCCGACCTGGTGAAGATCTGCAAAGGGCAGAGCAGCCGCTGGCCTGACGGTAAGCCGGTCACGTTTATCACGCGCAATCCGTCGTCTCCTGACATGAAGATGGTTTTGGAAAGAGTGTATGGCATGAGCAAGGAAGATGTGGCTGCGGCGATTATCGCGGCCAATCATGGGCGGACGAACCATCCTGCGATCGTCGTGGTTGAGACGGATGAAGATGTCGTGAACAAAGTGCAATCGATTCCCGGCGCGGTGGGGCTGGTCGATGTGTATTCAATCAATGGCGGAGTGATGGTGATGAAGCTGGGCGGGAAGCTGCCCCTCGAGCCGGGGTATGCGCTGCACGGAAATTAGGGAAATTTACGATTGTTGATTTTCGATTGTTGATTGAAAAGCTTAACCGCAAAGATCGCAAAGGACGCAAAGAACACTTTGAGTGGGCCGGCTTCCAAGACGGATGAGCGGGTGAAGCGGCGGTATCCGCGGTTTCCGCTGGACGTGCGCTTGTCGGTGCAGGTGATGCGCGAGGCAGAAAAGTTTTCCGTCTGGGGACGGTCGCACGAGTTAGGGCAGGATGGCATCGGCGGAACGCTGACGGGCGAGATCGAGCCGGGCGAAGTGGTGTCGATGGAACTGGCGATGCCGCTGGCGGCGGCTCCGCTGAAAGTGCGGGCGATCGTGAGATATCGAGATGGGTTGCGGCATGGATTCGAGTTTCTCGCGATGAGCCCGGACCAGCGCGAGATGCTGGTCCGGGTTTGCGAGATGTTAAAGGCGGGCCGGTAAAAGCATTGTTGACTTTTGATTGTCGATTGTTGAATTACCAGCCTTCGCCGCTTGAGATGCCCCGCTCCTCCAGGTCTTGCGGGAAGGAATGGGCCCCCGCAGTTAAAATCAAAACCAGAACCAAAATCAAAGTCAAAGGCCGCGGGCGAGGGCCCCTTCCACTCCGATCAGGGCAGGTCCGCTCCACATTTTTCTTGCCTCACTCCGAGATGACGTGAACTGTTGTACCGAACGGGTCGGAGGCGTACACCAGTTTCGTCGACGGGTTCACGTCGAGAAGGCTGCTGTCGGCATTCACTGTGCCGATGACTGTGTTCGTCGTTCCATTCACCTCGGCGACGGTTTGATCTCCGGTGTTGGCGACGAAGATCAGGTTCGATAGATAGTCCACGCAAACGCCGTAAGGGGCGTTTCCCACGGTTACATTCACCACTCTGGAACTCTGTAAATCGACCACTCCCAGCGTAGAGCCTGCGTTGTTGGTGATGTAAGCGCGATGCGTGAAGGAGTTCACAGCGACATCCTGATTGATGAGGCCGACACTGATGAGCCTGCGGCCGTGAGTAGTGCCGTTATAGATGTCGATGGCGCCGCCACTGGGAGCTCCGATGATTTGATGGGTGCCGAAGTCGACCGCAAGTCCAAGAGTCTCTGCGTTTCCGGTGTTGAAGTACGTCACCGCGTTGTTGTGGCCGTTGATCTCGGCGATTTCGAAATTGTTATCGTCGGCGACATAGATGCGGTTCCAGACGGGATCGACAGCGATAGCTTGCACTCCGATGCCGGCCGGGCTGGCGAGGGGGATAGTCGCGATCACTTTATCGGTGGCACCATCGATGACAGTGACGGTGCATGTTTCGGTTTGACCGAAGATACATCCTGCGTCGTAAACCCTGTTAGTCGCCTGGTTCACGGCGACGAAAGACGCACCCTGAGTGGTGTCAACGGTATCGATGACAGCGTTGGTGCTGCCGTCTATGACGATGACGGCTGGACCGCTCGAGGTGTTACCTGACGCAACATAGATACGTTTGGTGGTGGGGTTCACGGCGATTCCATTGGGATTGCCCGGGATGGTGATGTCGGTAACCAGAGTTTGAGCGGCGAGGGGGAGAGCGCAGGCGCACGTCAGGAGCGCGGCCAGACAGACGATACGGCTCTTCATGGGGAAACCTTTCAACATTGAATTGCACTTCAGGGCAGCTGGAGTGGCGAACGTTAGAGAAGAAAGACGTGGAAAGGGTTGCCAGTGGCGGGTTGCGCGAAGGGGGTGTGTCACCCGGGAACGGTGGAGAACGTTCCGGATGTTCCAGGAAAACAAAAGGCGGCCTCCGCGGCCGCCCTCTACTGTTGGCTAATAGAGCCGGAAGCTGACCTCCACATTTACTTCCACGGCGACTGGTTCTTTGGGTCATTATTGATGCTGAAGGCCATCCCAGAGAACTACGCGCTCGCTCACTCGGCTTGGGCTTGGATGAGAAAGCAATGGATGCCGTCCGCAAATGGCGCTTCGAACCCGCCATGAAGGACGGCGCTGCCTCGATCAGAAGCCGTTCGCCGGATTCCTTCTCCAGAGCCCTCAAGGTTGCTCTCCGCGGAAGAGTTTCTTACTTACTGAATGCCGGGAATGGGCCGAAAAGTCACGGCGCGCGCGAATTATTTAGTGGGATGCGGGGAAAGCGAGAAAAACAGTGGAAAAAGGCGGCCTGAGGAGGGCCGCCTCCTTGCATTGGTGCGGCCGACTACTGTGCCAGGCTTACGTGGTCGCGGCGGTTTTGCTGCCAGCAGGATTCATCATCTGACGTGCAGAATGGTTTTTCCTTGCCGTAGCTGATGGTCTTCAGGCGGTTGGGGCTGATGCCTTGCGAGACTAATGCTTGTTTCATAGCGTTGGCGCGGTTGGCTCCGAGGGCGAGGTTGTATTCCTCCGAGCCACGGTCGTCGCAGTGTCCTTCGAGCACAATGCTCACGTTGGGATGCTGCTTGAGGAAAGCCGCGTCAGAGGAGGCCGTGGTCGTATCGTCGGGACGAAGATTGTAGCGGTCGAGGTCGAAAAAGACGTCCTTGACGTTGCGGCTGAACAGATCCTGCAACGAGGGTTGTGGCAGGGCAGCGGCTTGGGCGGTATTGACGGTGACACGAACGCTGGCACCGGCCGACCCACCGGGCCCTTTGGCGTTGAGGCTGTAAGTCGTGGATCCGGTGGGGGTCACTGTTTGTGAGCCGGAAGCGGGGACTGTACCGAGTCCGTCGATGGCGATGTCGGTGGCGTTCTGCGTTTGCCAGGTCAGCGTTGCGGATTGTCCCGTGGCGACAGCGGGGGGATTGGCCGATATGGTGGCCGTCGGAGCTGGCGGAGCGGGAGGCGGCGGAGGAACGGTTTTGGCGACTTTCTTGCTGCACCCGGCGAGCGCGGCCGTGAGCAGGGCGATCAGAAAAATGCGTTTGAAGTGAGCGTGATTCATAAATCCTCCAATGGGGTTTGAAATGGAAAGCGTGCGCATCGCAAAGTGAGGCTCTGCGACCGCAGGAGAGTCAGATTGGAGGAGAGAATCAGCAGCGCAGAATAGAAGATCGTTCGAGAGCGCGAGCGTGGGGCCATGCGCACTTACTAAAGCGGACGAAAGAAGAAACAGAAATTGATGATGCGTGGGACAGGTGAATCAACGCAGTAAGCGCGAGAAACAATCCTACCCATGCCCGGGTGGTTGCTTCGAGGGACGAGGCTGGACCGTGTGTGGCGGCGTACGGTCCGCGCACCGCGGGGAATAGAAAGATAGCCAGAGTGCAAACAATCGCCAGGATCGCGAAGCGTGATCCGGCGGATGAACCGCTCATAGGAAAATTCTCGTCCCCGGGCGGCGAGGTTGTCAAGTTACGCGGAGACATCGACCCTGACAGAGGATTTTTATGTTCTTACCTGGCAGGCGGGCGACCCTTCCCTTAGGGCTCGCCGCCCTACACGTTCTTCGCTTGCCATCCTCTGGGATTGCAGTATCATGGCGGGCTTCGGGCCCTTAAGAACTCTGAGGAGTGACAACATGACGACTTCAGCGGTGGGACTGACGAAAAAAGCAACCGGTTGGGCGATCGGCGTGTCGATTCTGCTGATCATCCTGGGCATTATGGCGATCGCGCTGCCGTTCGTAGCGGGACTGGCGGTGAGTGCGATTGTGGGTTGGATGCTGGTGTTCGGAGGCGTCACGCACCTGGCGGCAGCATTCCACGTGCGCGGTGCGGGCGCGGTTCTGTGGGAAATCCTCGTCGGATTAGCGTACCTGGTGGGTGGCGGCTATATGGTGTTCCATCCTTTGATTGGCGTGGCGACGCTGACGCTGTTCCTGGCTGGCGTGTTTCTGGCCGAAGGCGTATTCGAAATCGTGGCGTTCTTTGGGATTCGCGGACAAAAGAATTCGGGATGGATGTTGTTTGACGGATTGGTCACGATTGTCCTGGCAGGGTTGATCTGGTTCCACTGGCCATCGAGCTCAGTCTGGGCGATCGGAACGATCGTGGGGATTAGCCTGCTGATGAGCGGAGTGAAGTGGTTGATGATCTCGCTGGCGTCGCGCAATGTGATTCAGATGGCGGCGCGAGGCGGAGAGAAACGGTGGGGGTCGGCGGCATAGGTTTTCACCGCAAGGACGCTAAGAGCGCACAAGGAATGCCCCGGTCTTCGCAGTGTGCGAGGAAACGGGGCATTTCGCGTTTAGTTTTCAATTACGGGACGAGCCTGTCCGGGCTTGGCGGACTTTTTCATTTGTGCGATCTGGTCCTGCATGCGTTGAGTGACTTTTTCCATGTGCTCGCGAATGAGTGGCATGGTGACTTGCATCGTGTCGGCCATAAGGGTGGGCATTTCCTTTAGCATCTTTTGACCTGTAGGCGATGAGTAAAACGCGATCAACGCATTGAGATCGCCTTCGGTGAGGTGTTTCTGATACACCGGAACCATCTTTTCCTGGATCTGATCGTAAGGCAATCCTCGCAACATCTCATCCATCATCTGATTCATGCGGGGTTCAAAGTCGGCGGGTAGCTTGTCCTGATCCTTTTGGAATTCCTCGTGAATCATCTGATGCAAGGGCTTTGACATTGCGTCGATGGTCTGCTGGAACATCTCGCGTGAGTGCATCAACTGCAAGTACTTCTCAACGTCTTCCTTGCTGGCGGGAGTGTTGTCGGTCGTTTGTGCCATCGAGGGCAAAGCCAAGGCCATGCATAACGTGGCGAAAAGAAGAAAGCGATTCATGGACGGTCTCCTGCGGTCGGTAAGAGGGTAACGTACAGGGCGGTGCTGTCGCTAGTGACTTTGGGGCAGTTACCGGTCCGGCAAGATTAAAGACAAAATCAACTTCAAAAGGCCGCGGGTGAGGGCGCCCGCGCCACATTGTGCTTACTTGGCGGCGACTTCGGTTACTGCGCTGAAGATGTAGCGCACGAAGACGCCTAGTTGTTTTACTTCGACGCGCTCGTCGTTGCCGTGGACAGTGCGAGCCTCTTCGTCGGTGTGGGGGACGCTTATGCCGTAAGCCTGCACGCCTTTGACTCGCAAGAATGACGAATCGGTGGCGCCGGTGGTCATCGTGGGCAAGGTGATGGCTTCGGGCGCCACTTCTTTTTGCGCGTGTTCGAGCGCCGCGAACATTTCCGTCTTCAGGCTGGTGACCGGAGCGGCGGGCATGGAGTAAGTCACATCCGTGGCGACGACTTTCACCTGCGGGTCGTTGATGACCTGGGCGAGCATGTCACGGAACTTGACTAAGTCCTCGTCGGGCAGGGCGCGTATGTCGAGCGTGGCCTCGGCCGTAGGGGGAATCACGTTTTCTTTAATTCCAGCTTTCAGCATGGTGGGAACGACCGAAGTCCGCAGCATCGAATAGTACTGCGGCTTTTTCACGCGCATCGCGGCCTGGGAACTGGGATCGAGAGGGTTCTTGTACCACGCTGCTTCTTCCGGAGGAGAGATAGTGGCGAGCCGCTTGAAGAATTCTGCGGTAGTTTCGTTGAGGCGCGAGGGAGTCTCCCATGTGCCGGCCTTGGCGACGGCCGCGGCAAGATGAGTGACCGCATTGTCGACGCGAGGGACGGAGCCGTGTCCGCTGGTCCCGGTGGCCTGGAGGGTGGCGCCGCGGGGAAGTTTTTCGGCCGTAGAGACGCCGATGTATTTGATCTTGCCGTTCTCGATCAACGAGCCTCCCCCCTCGTTGAGGGCGAATTCACAGGCAATCTTGTCCCAGTATTTTGCGACGATCGCGGACATGCCGGCTGGCGAGCTCGCCTCTTCGCTGGCTTCGGAGAGGAAGATGACGTCGCGAGTAAGCGGGATTTTCATCCGCTTCAATTGCAGGAAGACTTCGAGGTTGGCCGCGTCCATGGCTTTGTCGTCGAGCGCGCCGCGTCCCCAGATCATGCCGTCTTTTTCCATTGCGGCGAAGGGATCAACCGTCCAGTGCGAGCGGTCGACGGGAACGACATCTTCGTGTCCCATGAGCAGCAGCGGCTTTTTCGATCCGTTGCCTTTGAGGCGAGCGACGATGGAGGCGCGTCCGGGAACGGTTTCGAGGATCTCGGAGTCGATGCCATCTTTCTTCAGGACGCTCTGCAGATATTCGGCGACCTTCGATTCATTGCCGGGAGGATCCTGGGTGTCGATGCGGACGAGGTCCTGGAGGAATTGCGCGGCCTCGGCTTGGGATTGTTCGGGGTTAAGGGTTTGAGCCGAAGCGCAGACGGAGAGCAAGACGGTGATGGCGATGAGGCGAAATAGGGTCAAGGATTTCCTCCCGGAGACTGGGAATTCTATCTTAAGGAATTGTCGATTTACGATTTCCGATTGTCGATTGAAAAAGCCAACAGCAGATTCCTCCCTTCGGCTCCGCCTTCGGTTTGAGATGACAGCGGGTGCGTCACGCGGTTTCTTGTGCCGCTTCGCGACTGGACGGACGAGGGTGTCCATACCTGAGCATCGTGTCATCATTCGTGACTTATGGGTGGAGGCTCCAGTTCGGCGGTGCCATCGGCGCGGGCGTCGGAGGCTCCGTAGTTTATTTTTGTTTTTGAATCGTGCAGCACTGCCTGGCCGCGGCCCATGCGGGCAGAATATTCTTTGCGGACTTCGAGCTGATGTCCCATGGCGGTGAGTTTTTCAATTACCTCGGGCTTCACGCGCGATTCGATGGGGATGTTGCATCCGCCCTTGGGACTCACGGTGAAGCGGGCGTTTTCCATGGCGGCCTGGATGTTCATCCCGTAGTCGACCACATTCGAAACGAACTGGGCGTGGGCGAGCGGTTGGTTGGCGCCGCCCATGATGCCGAAGCCGATGTGCTGGTCTCCGCGCTCCATGAAGGCAGGAATGATGGTGTGGAAGGGACGCTTGCGCGGGGCGAGCACATTGGGCGAAGCGGGATCGAGAGAGAAGAGCGCACCGCGATCCTGCAGGACGAATCCCATGCCCCGCGTGGTGATGCCGGAGCCGAAGGTGTCGTAATTGCTCTGGATGAGCGAGATGATGTTGCCTTCGCGATCGACGACGGAGAGATACGTGGTATCGCTCTTGGGCGCGCCGTAGGGAGTCTCGCAGTCGGCCTTCGCGGGATCGATGAATTTTGCGCGCTCTTGCGCGTAATCCTTCGAGAGCAGGCCATTTACCGGCACTTTCGCGAAGCGCGGATCGGCGTCGTAGCGGTGCAGGTCGGCGTACGCGAGCTTCATGGCTTCGATCTTCTTGTGCAATTCGGCGACACTGAGCGGGCCGTCGGGCGAGGCCGGCGTGGTCTCCATGATATTGAGCATTTCGAGAGCGGCCATGCCTTGTCCGTTGGGCGGGAGTTCGTAGACAGTCCATCCGCGATAGGTGGTGGAGATGGGCTCGACCCATTCGGGCTGAAATTCAGCGAGGTCGGCGGCGGACATAGTGCCGCCGTAAGCCTTTTCGGTGGCGAGAATGGCTTGCGCGATCTCGCCTTTGTAGAAATCATCGGCGCCCTTGTCGGCAACGAGGCGGAGCGCTTTGGCGACGTCGGGATTCTGGAAGACTTGTCCGACGTCGGGGACTTTGCCCTTGGGCAGGAAGACGAGCTGGCCTTCGGGATCGTGAGCGAACGACTCGGGGGCTTCGGTCCAGTAATCCTGAATAATTTCAGCGATGGGAAAGCCGTGATCGGCGTAGAAGATGGCCGACTGAAAGAGGTCGCGCCAGGCGAGGCGTCCGAACCTTTCGTGAAGCGCGTTCCAACCGGCAACCGCGCCGGGGACGGTGACGCTATCGATGCCTTCGGGAGATTTGCCGGCGCCCTTGGCTTTCAAGTGATCGAGGGTGAGAGCTTGCGGAGCCCATCCGCTGGAGTTGAGACCGTAGAGCTTGCCCGTTTTCGCGTCCCAATAAATTGCGAATAAGTCACCGCCCATGCCATTCATCATCGGCTCGGTGACCCCGAGGGTGGCATTGGCAGCGATTGCTGCGTCGATGGCGGAGCCGCCCTTGGCGAGGATCTGCGCGCCCGCGACCGAAGCCTGCGCGTAGCTGGTGGCGACGATGCCGTAGCGGGTGATGACCATGGAGCGGGCGTTGGGGCGATCTTGCGCGGCGAGTGTCATGGGAAGCAGGGCCAGAGCGAGCATGAAGAATTGTTTCACGGTGTCTCCGGGTGAGCGGGACGAGTGTAGCAAAAATCAGGCGTCGGCTTCGGGCGTCAGGCGTCAAGAAAGGCTTTTCGGCGGGCGTTAAGAAAAGCCTTGAACGGCAAAGGACGCGAAAGTCGCGAAGAAATCTTCTGAGGTGCCGGGGCCTACGCGAGCTGTTTGTAGCGGAAGCATGTGACCATGTGGTCGTTCACCATGCCGACGGCTTGCATGTAGGCGTAGCAGATCGTGGAGCCGACGAAGTTGAACCCGCGCTTCTTCAAGTCTTTGCTCATGGCGTCGGATTGGGCGGTGCGGGCGGGCAGTTGCTTCATCGAGCGGATCGAATTGATGCGCGGTTTGCCGTCCACGAACTGCCAGATGTATTCGTCGAACGATCCGAACTCTTTCTGGATTTTAAGAAATGACTGGGCGTTCGAGATGGCCGATTGAATCTTGAGTTTATTGCGGATGATGCCGGGGTCACTCATCAGCGCGCCGACTTTTTTCTGATCATAGCGAGCGATGCGCTGGGGGTTGAACTGGCTGAAGGCAGCACGGTAGTTTTCGCGCTTGCGGAGAATGGTGTCCCAACTGAGTCCGGCCTGGGCTCCTTCGAGGATCAGGAACTCGAAGAGATGGCGGTCATCGTGGGAGGGGACGCCCCACTCCTTATCGTGATACACGATAGCAAGATCGTTGCTGGCCCACTTACAACGGGACGGAGATTTCTTCATTCATGGTATTCAAGCATGAGTGTCAACTTGAGGCCAGAGGTTCGAGTCAAGAAAGTCCCCTGTCGCTACAAAGGGCACAGCGACGAAGACGGGTACCCGCTACAGTTTTTACTGCAAAGACTTCGGGTCGGATTGGTTTTTCGGTGATTCTTTGTTCAGCAGGCCTGCCAGTTCTTTGCCGCAGGCGGGAACTCCTACTTTGCCTTCGTGGACGATTTGTTTGGCGGTGAGTTTGCGTCCGTAGAGTTTTTCGTTGGCGCGATTGTCAGAACGCAACGTGGAGCCCTCGAGCGAGATGCCGGCGAACAAGCCACGAGAGCGCGAGTAGGAGAGAATCTCGGCTTTCATGACGACGTCGGTGGCGGCCGTGGTATCGCGGCCTTTCGGTCCCGCGGCCGCGGCGGCGTCAGCGCCGAGTTTCACTTTACTTCCCATCAGAGATTTGGCCCCTTTGGGATTCATGACTAGAAGCACGAAATCGGTGGCTTGTCCGCCCAGTTGCAGGCCGATGTTGCCACCTTCGAGCGCGAACATCGAAGGCGCGCCCCAGGGTCCGGTGAAGTGCTCGCCGGAGCGGCAGACCATGACGCCACGCCCGAAACTGCCGCCGATGCCGATAGCGAACTTCACGACCGAGGGCAAGATGATGACGCACTCGGCGCGGTTGAGCAGGTCTTTTGGAATGTCATCAGGAATATTCAGGATTTCTTTGAGCACTTGTCCGGAATCCTTGACGCGATCGGCTTCCTTCTCGCTATTGCCGAAGAGCGCGGAGGGAATCAAGGTGCAAAGCAACAGCACAGCGACACGGATTTTCATGAAGGCAGCTCTTTCCTTTTCACTTGGAAAGCCCCATGATAGGCGACGGCGATGCCGTCGACGGCACTCGAAAGGGCATGGGCGGCGGACCAAATCGCACCAGCAATGGGGCTTAGGCGGCAATGACCAAGTGTGTGCTCCTTTTGTAACTTGGCACTAGTTCTGGGGTCCCCTAGAGTCGGTTCAGCCAACGCCGCGATCAAAGATGTTTTCGGCCCCTAACGTGCATCTATATATGCGTAGGAAGCCAATGGCCGGCGCTTGGTGGTGAAAAGACAGGAACTTTCTGAGAATGAAGTACATGCGCGTTACCTTTTTTCTCGGTGCGGTACTGTTAATGGCGACCACGCCCGGGTTGCGTGCTCAGAATGCGTATGTCGAATCGGCTCCAGTATTCACTGGAGATACAGGGCCGGCGGATCAGCCGGACTCGGTTTTAACCATCAAGAAGCGGGTGGACGAAGTCAACGTTCTGTTCATTGCGACGGACCGGCATGGAAAGTTCGTGCGCAATCTGGGCGCAAAAGATTTCACCATTTTGGACGACCACAAGCCTCCTACTGCGGTAGACAGTTTCCGCAAGGAGACCGACTTGCCGTTACAGTTAGGATTGCTGGTCGACACAAGCGGTTCAGTGCGCAGCCGGTTTGATTTCGAGCAGGAAGCCGCGGTGAGTTTTCTGCAGGCGACGCTGCGTCCGGGATTCGATAAGGCCTTTGTGATGGGCTTCAGCAGCCAGAGCCATGTAATGCAGGACTTCACCGACAACGCCAAATTGCTGGCGACGGGAGTGCACGATTTGAAGGACGGCGGGGGAACCGCGCTATATGACGCGGTCTACAATGCCTGCCGCGACAAGTTGGCGAAAGAAACGTCGGATCGTCCGGTACGCAAGGCCGTGATTATCGTGAGCGACGGCGAGGACAATCAGAGCGAGCACAACCGGGCGCAGGCCATCGAAATGGCGCAACGGGCGGAAGTGATCATCTACGCGATTTCGACCGACGACAGCGGACTAGTATTGCGCGGGGACCGTGTGCTGCAGCAGTTGGCTGACGCTACCGGCGGACGGGCGTTCTTTCCGTTCAAGATGAAAGATATCAAGAATTCTTTTGCTGCGATTGAAGATGAGTTGCGCAGCCAATATGTGGTTTCCTATCGTCCGGCGGATTTCGATGCGGATGGAAGGTATCGTTCGATAGAGATCACCGCTCTCAAGAAAGACCTTCAGGTTCGCGCGCGCAAGGGATACTTCGCGCCGCGGCAGTAAGACCCCGGACCTCGGACCTCAGACCTCAGACTTCGGGATAGTCAAGAGCTCTTTACCGCAAAGATCGCAAAGTACGCAAAGAAAGGGCGCGGAGAAAAATCTTCCTGCGCCCTTTTGCTGTTTTATGCGCGCTGCAACTCTGCGTGTTTGGCGGGTTGGTAGGCGCCGGGGACGGCGCGTCCGGCGATGGCTAGGCGGTTCCAGGCGTTGATGGCGGCGACGGCGAGCGTCAAGTCTGCCAGTTCTTTTTCGCTGAATTGAGCTTTGGCTTCCTCATAGACTTGATCGGGGACGTGTCCGCTTGTGATCAGGGTAACGGCTTCTGTCCAGGCGAGGGCGGCGCGCTCGCGGTCGGTGTAGTAGGGGCACTCGCGCCAGGCGTCGAGAGAGTAGATGCGCTGTTCGGTTTCACCATTGGCGCGAAGATCTTTGCTGTGCATATCGATACAGTAGGCGCAGCCGTTGATTTGCGAGGCGCGCATTTTGATCAAGTGCAGAAGCTGTAGTTCGAGTCCTGATGCGTCCACATATTCTTCCAGGCCTGACATGGCTTTGTAGGCGCCGGGGGCGACTTTCACGTAGTTGATACGGGCTTGCATTTTTTCTCCTATGAGTTGGTGGATGAAAACTTCAACTGCTGGATTCACGGATTTTTCCTCAAGTCAAAAGCTTTTAATCGCAAAGGTCGCAAAGAAGAGCCGCAAAGAACGCTGAGAAAACCAGAAAAGCCGCAAAGAACGCTAAGAAAATCAAAATCTCATTTGTGGGCGTCGGTGTGCCAGCCTGGGTTGATCCATCGTCCGCTTCGTAGGACAAATACTTCCGTGGCTCGCCCCGTTGCGATCGATCGTTTGCCATTAGTTTCCGTCTCGAGAACGAACTGGCTATAGACAAAAGCTGCGTCGCCGTAACGCTGGATCCTCGGTGCGCGGGAACTCCAGGCGAATCAGCTTTCCCCCTTGCGCCTGAAATTCCGCAGCTTCGCGGACGATGTCCGATTGATTTTTCCATTCGTCCTCACTGGGGCTGATGGCAATGGCTTCGGCAGGGACCAGTTCGGCGAGTGTTTTGGTGTCGTTCGCGAACCAAGCGCGCCAGACGGCTTCACGGCATTGCAGAATGGGGGCGACGTTGTCTTGGGCAACGGCGGCGCAGGCCATGAGAGCGACGATGGCGACGGGAAGCAGGCGACATGCTTTTTTCATTGTTTCTCCTCGTGAAGTGCAAGCAAAACAGCGCAGGCCGACGCAGAGAAGACTGAATAGTCGAGCGGCGCTTTGAGGCCGAACGAAATCGCCATGGCTGTGCCAAAGAGCACGAGCAATGCGGCGCTGCCGAGTGCGACCCAGCGTGTCCAGAGGCCGAAGAGCAGCAGGACTCCGAAGGTAAATTCGAAGAATGTGGCCGACCATCCGAGGAAGGGAATGGTTGAGGGCGGCATGAACGAATTCACTTTGGCGGTGTAATTCAAGAAGCCCTGGAAGTTTCCGTAGCCGACGTTTCTTCCGGTGTACAGGCCGAAGCGGTCGGCGATGCCGGAGAGAAAAGAGGCAGAGAGGGCGAGGCGGGCGTAGAGAACGGCGAACCGTTCCAACGTCCACGGCTCTGGACTCCGACCGAGACGCGCTTTGGTGACATGGCGGCGGTCTTGCATGACTACTTTCCTCCTTCGGGGACAGCGGTGCTAAGGGGCACATCGTGATCGCACAGGAAATAGGCGATGAGTTTTGCTGGTTCGGTCTGGCTGGCGTTGGCGGAGACCTGGTGAACACCGTTGGCGGCTTCGTAAAAACTATCGCCGGCTTTGTAAATGGTCTCGGGTTCACCTTTCACCTGGTAACGAATTGCGCCTTGGGTGACGTATCCGACGACCGGGCAGCCATGGCTGTGCGGCTTGGAGGCGCCCCCGGGGGCGTAGGCTACTTCAACCACCGTGATTTTGAGATGGCTGCCGTCGAGTTGAGGCAGTTCATGGGACAAGAGCGGGCGGACTGTGGCAGGCGTGCTTTGGGGCAACGCGTGGCTCGATATCATCGCGAGGAACAGAGCCGTCAAGATCAGTTTTGGTTTCATGTGCTCTCCTGAATGACTAAGATCTCAGCCGTCCCTCCGGGACTTCATCCCTATTGGTTTGCGTTCCCGGCATTGAAACGCCGCGCTATTGGCAGTCGCTCCTCGGGAGCTCTCACGCGCCCTGCCTTTTACGTCCATCCCGAGAATAGTTCTAGTCCAGAGTGGACCTGCTAAGAAGGTCCATTTACAGTATTCTTTGTGGACCACTTTCATGCCGAAAAGAACCACATCGTTTGTCCTTACGCTTCCTTCGAAGAATTCGAAGACATCGGCGTATCGCTGGCTCTACGAATCGCTGCGAGGCGAAATTCTGGAAGGGCGACTGCGTCCGGGCGACGCGCCTGCCGGCGACGCGCGATCTTGCCAAGCAATATGGATTGGCGCGGGGAACGATCGTCAATGCCTTCGAGCAATTGAAGTCCGAGGGCTACGCCGAAGGGAGCGTCGGGTCCGGGACCTATGTCAGCAAGGTTCTGCCGGACGAACTGCTGCAAGTCCGACGTGATCCTGGAACACGAACTCAGGACCCACCAAGATCGCGTAGAAGACTTTCGCAATACGGGAGGCGCGTGGTTCCGTTTCCGAGTTTTGAGATACGTCCTACCCGCGCATTTCGCGCGAATCAACCGGCGCTCGATTTGTTTCCGATGGATTTGTGGACGCAGATCAGCGCCCGGCGCTTGCGGCGCGTGTCGACGGGTTTGTTGCTTGGATCGAGTCCCATGGGGTACCGCCCGCTGCGGGAGGCTGTAGCCGATTACCTGAATGCTTCGCGCGGCGTCAAATGTGTTTCCGAACAGGTGGCGATTGTTTCCGGCGTTCAGGAGGCGTTGGATTTGGCGGCGCGGTTGTTTCTCGATCCGGGCGATCGCGTTTACATGGAGAATCCTGGATACGTTGGTGCGACCATCGTATTCAAGTCGGTTGGCGCGAAGATTTCCGCAGTGAGTCTCGACGAGGAAGGGATTGCATTGCGCAGGCAACTGCGCGGAGCGAAGTTGATTTATGTGACGCCTGGACATCAGTTTCCACTGGGCATCACCATGAGTCTGGCGCGGCGGTTGGAGTTGCTGGAGTGGGCGCACCGCGCGGGCGCTTTGATTTTTGAAGACGACTACGACAGCGAGTACCGGTATGTGGGACGTCCAGTGCCGGCGCTGCAGGGGCTGGATCGTCATGGGTTGGTGCTGTATGCGGGGACTTTCAGCAAGGTTTTGTTTCCTTCGCTACGGCTGGGGTACATGGTGATCCCGCAGGATCTGGCGGATTCGTTTTCGGCGATGAAGTCGGTGACGAGCCGGCACGCGCCTGTGCTGGAGCAGGCGGTGCTTTGTGACTTCATCACCGAGGGCCATTTCGGAAGGCACATTCGCCGGATGCGCGAGGTGTATGCGGAACGGCTGTCGGTGCTGTTGGAATGCGGGCGCGAGCGACTAAAAGGGATGATGGAGATTTCGAGCATCGAGGCGGGATTGCAGACCGTCGGCTGGTTACAGAATGGGCTCAAGGCGGAGGAAGTGGCGAGAGCCGGATTGGAGCAGGAGATTGAGATGATTCCGATCAGCTCGTACACGCAGGGACGTTTCAGCGCAGAAGGTTTGCAACTCGGTTTTGCTGCTGTTGATACGGCGGAGATTCGGCGCGGGGCGGAGGAGTTGGGAGGCCTCTTGGAAAAGTTTTTGACCGCAAAGAAAGGCCGCAAAGGTGGCTGAGAAAACAACGCTACGGTTCTGGAATCAGTAGGAAGCCTGCGTTGTCTTCGTGTTTGTAATCACCCCATCCGACGATTTCTCCATTGTTGTTGATGCCCGTCGCGGCTTCGAGTTTCCATCCGGAATTGGCGGGAATCAGGTCGTTCAGATCGCGAAATCCGCGGGCGGGATCCCAGGCGAAAGCGCGCTCCGCGTCGGCGAAGGGTCCGAACGAGCCCACGATGGCGTCGCAATTGTTCATCGCGCGGGGACGGCTGGGGAATTTCGGCGACAGATCGAGCGGAGCAAGCTTGCCGTCAGCGTAGAGAAAGACGCCGTGGCGCGTGAACTCCTGAATCACGATGTGTCCGGAGTCATTGATCGTGACTGCGGAGCTGAACGTATTGGACGGACCGATGCGCAGCAATCCGTCTTTCCTGTCCCAAAGAAATGCGCTGTAGCGGCCTTGATCGTCGTAGATATGTCCCGCGACCTGGCCGTGATTGTTGAGGGCGGCGGCAGTGCCTCCGCAGCATCCACCGAGATCGATGGCGGATTGTTTCTTCCACAGAACCGCTGAGGAGACTTCCCTCTCGGGGAGCGTGACCTCGCCTGAGATGTCGCCCGCGTCATTCATCGCAGTGGCCTTCGATTCGCTTCCCGGCAGAAGCAGCAGCTTGCCATCGCGGTAGATGAACGCCTGACGCTTGCTGGACGCATCGTTGGTGGCGAGTCCGATCACATCGTCGCGGTTGTTGATGCCGATGCCCTCCGCAAGAGAGAAGCTGGGAAGGACGGAAATCTCTTTGACGCCCGTCTTTTCGTTCCACAGCGCGGCTTTGTGCTTCGAGGTGGTTCCGACGATTACGCCTGAATCGTTGATGGCGGCGGGGACGATGGGGATGGCGACTATCTTGCAATGTTCCGCGGTGCAATGCGAAGTTTGTGCGGACACCGGCAGCGCGACGACCGCGATGAGAAGGAAGAAGAAGGTTCGCATGAGTTAGAAAGACAGTTTGGCCTCGGCTTGATAACTGCGAGGCGCCAAAAAGTGTGTCCCACTGAAATCGGACAGGAAATTGTAGAGCGCCACCGTGTTGGTCAGGTTCAGCACGCTGAAGCGCAGGTTCAGATTGTACTTGTCCCGATGCAGGACGTTGTCGAAACCAGCGCCGGCGTCGAACACGTGGCGAGGAGCGAGACGCGGAGGGTTAAGGTCGTCATTTTCCGTGCCAATCCGTGGGATGGAAACTCGAGTGGCTCCGAAGCGTGGCGCAGAGCAACTGCGAATGGGAGCACTCAACGTGGCGAAGATGCTGCCGCAATAAAGACCAATCGCGGCCTGTTCGTCGGGGGTAAGCGCCAGTGCGTCAGCGTAGGTGGGAACGCTGTTTGCAACCATGCCGGAATCATAACGCCAGGTGAAATTTATCCAGGGTCCACGCTTGGGAAACTGATACTGCACGTGAGTGGCCTGCTGGAAGGCCTGGTCCTGATCGATGCGGAAGGGCGCTGTACTGGGCGGAGTGTTGAAGAGAATGCCTCCGGTTTCGGGGCCGAAGAAGCGGGCGCGGATGTGTCCCATGACCGAGAAAGCGCTGAACCCGTGGTACACCGGAAAGGTGACACGAATGTTGACACCGTCGGTTTTTGCTTTCCGCCACGAGGTGGGAAAGACGAGCGGCGTGTTGAGCAAAGCATCAGAGTCGTAGGCGGAGGTTGTGACCTTCCAAAGATAGTCACCGTCGATGACAATGCGTCCAACAATCGCCTGCTGCAATCCGAGATCGAACTGGTTACGGATTCCGGTGGTGATGGGCGGCGACGGCGGGGCTCCGAGAACTTTGTTGGCGAGTCCGCCGCTCCCGGTGGAGCTGGAAACGATCAGGTTTTCGTTATAAGGAGTCTCGAAGAGGCGTCCATAGGACGCGCGCAATACGGTCTGAGTGCGCGTGAGGAAATAGGAGGCGCCAAGCCGCGGTTGCACTCCGTAGGAATCGCTTAATCCGTTGTACTTGTCAAAACGCAGGCCGGCCGACAAAGTCAGATGGCGCAGACTCACGGTGTCTTGCAGGTAGAGCGCCTCCTGCTTGATGTCGGTGGTCCCGCGAAAGTTAAACAGTTGGCCGCCGCGGGTCAAGTCGTAGGGCAACAGGCCGGAAAGAAAGGCGGGATTCGAACTGTACGCGGGAGCGCAATTGGCAGGATTCGTGACACCGGGCGCAACCACAGGCGCACCGGCGGAGTCCACGCACACGGCGTTGAAGAGTGCATCGGTGAGCCCGAGAGAAAACGATTCCGACAAGAAGTAGTGCTGGAACTGAACTCCCGCTTTGAGGTTATGAATTCCGCGCGAGTACGAGAGATCGGTGCGAATGCCGAGGTTGGTCAGACGGCGCGATTGCGAAAGCGTGGCGGGACGATCGGCAAAAGCATCGCTAGTTGGAAAATAACCCACGCGCTGCTGCCGCACCCAGGCGTTCACGCTGAGCAGCGTTGAAGGATTGAACAGGTGCGTGTATCCGGGCGCGACATTGAACGAGCGCAGTAACTGGCGCTGATCCTGCCCCGCGAAAGCCTGCGGGTAAGTATTCGGAACCTGAAACCATGAGCGTGCCAGTCCCAGATTCAAGTGGAAGGAATCGGCGCCGCTGATCTGGTAGTCGAAGCCGTCAAAGAAGTCCTCGGCGTTGCCTTTGTCGTGGAAAGGGAGGAATTCGGGCGAATCGAGAAAGCGCCCGGTTTGCAATCCGTCGATGAAGACGAAGTTGCCGAAAGTGCGGTTGCCTACGGCGAGTGAGGCGCTGGCCGTGCTGGTGCCGAAGGACCCGTAGCCGACGGAGATGCTTCCGGTTGGCTTCGTGAGTCCAAGACCCGAGCGAGTGAGGGTACGAACGACCAGGCTGTTCTTGTCGCCGAACTCAGCCGGCGGAACTCCTTCGATCACGTCGAACGATTGCACTATCCCGAGCGGGATCTGGCTGCCGAACATTCGTCCTTGCTGATCGGTGTCCGGCTGGTTATCGATGATGAACGAACTGTCGCCTTCTTCTCCCGCGGGATGAAATTGTCCGTTGGAATCGAGGGCTACTCCCGGCACGGATTGCGTGAGCACCGAAGTGAGTTGCGACGTTCCGATTTCGAGTGGACTGCGCGCCAAGCGTTCGGCATCAAGTTCGGTGTGATTGGTGGGCGCGGTTTCGACTAGCGTGGTCTGATCCTTGACGATGATGCTCTGCTTCGAGACCGGCAAGGCGAGGCCGATAGTCAGGACCACTGGCACCGATGAGCGGATGTTTACCGTCTGTTGAGAAGGCTCGAATTCGGGCGCCAGAACGATGAGCTGATAGGAATTGAAAGGTACGCTGGTAAAGCGGAACGAGCCGTCGCTGTCGGTGACGACGCGGCGGGTGAATCCGGTAACCGTGTTTTGCAGGATGACGTTAGCGCCGGGGAAAGGCGAATTCGAGGGGTCGTGAACCGTCCCGGAGACAGAACCCGCATCCCCAAGAGATTGCGCGGGCAAGGGCAGGCAAAAGAAGACCAGAAGCCACAAGAACCGATACGCGAGAAAGAGCGCAGTAGAAGCGGGTTCCAACCTCCTCGAAGCCCTGGTGATCACTGATATCAGCCTGTTGTCGATTGGAGGAGGCAACAACAAGAATCTTACCGCAGAATGAAGGTTCCGAGGTTCTTACTTTGGGGCCGGGGCTTTAGGGAAGCGGCCGGAGTCGCCGACTCCGGCCGTTTTACTTTGGGGGACTAGTTACCTTTCTTAGCGTGCCCTCCCGGCAATATCCCGTAAACATTCAACACGTCCACCGCCGGAACATAGACCTTTCCATTCGCGATGGTCGGCACGGTGAACTTCACCGCTCCGCCGGGCGTGTCTCGGCTGGCGTTCTGCGTGGTGTTGTAAAGTTCGGTGGCAAGGTTGGTGGCATCGTAGGCGTGCAGGATTGCCGCGCCGTTTGGTCCCGTGCTGTCGGTTTGCAACGCCCAAACAATGCCGTTCGTCGTGCCGTTAGCCGAAATCGAGGGAGTTGGGCCCGGGTAGTTGTAGTAAGTTGCGGAGTCGGAGGTGGGACTGGTCGAGAGCAGTTCGGTTGAGGGATTAAAACTGTACGCCTTCAGGTAGTCGTATTGTCCGCCAAAATAAATGTTGTTATTCCACCACGCTGGCATCCCCCAGATGCCGCCGATCGCGGTGTTCAGGCTCTGCACGATCTGGTTGTTGTTGTTCGGATTGTAGTGTCCCAGGTTGTCGCGGCTAATCAGGTAGATGGTTCCTTCTTTCCCTGATTCCACCAGCAAGTGGGGATAAGTGCCCACTTGGTCGGGCAGCAGGAGCACGCCGCCGGAGCCGAGGTCCACGTCTCCGTTATAAAGGCTGCCTTGATCGTAAGGGGTGAAGTAGTCGGCGACCTTGAAGCGATCGTTGGTCGGCGAAGAGTTTGATGATGCTGTCGCCGTAGTCGCGTCCCCCAGTGTTGACATCAAACATGCCATTCCCGCTGGCAATGTACAGATTGTTGCTCGAGTCAGCGGCGATGCCTGCGCCTCCCGACCAGAATCCACCCAGGCCTGCATTGGGCGTGGAGTTCCAGACGCCAGTCTGTTTCAAAGTCTGCGAGTCATAACTCATGACCCAGCCGTGATAGGGGCCAATGTCGCAGTGCGAGGCCCAACTGATATAGACGGAACCGTTCTGCAACAGCAATCCTGGGCGCTGGTTGTTCTTCAAGGGATCGAAGTGTACATAACCATTCACCGACCCGTCGCCGGTGCCCTTGACCTTGGCGTTGATCAGCACCGGGCCGCCGAACTTTTCCTTGCCCGTGGTGACGTCCAAGGCGTGCAGTTGCTGGAAGAACTTGCCGTTTTGCTTGGTGTTGGAAATGACATAAAGCGTTCCCGTAGTCGTGTCGATTGCAGGCGTACCGGTGATGCCGATTTCCGGCACCAGATCGCCGCATCCAACGTCACTGCTTGAGAGAGTGGTAATTCCTCTGGCAGGGTTGATAAAGCTGGTTTGCCATAACTGGGGAAGACTGGCATCGGCGTCGAAGGCATAGACGCTGTCGTGTTCGGTGGCTACATACACGACATTGTGCGTCCCTTGCCCCGGAATACTGACGTTGGGCAGGTAGAGAGGCTGGGCATAGACGTATCCGTCGAGGGTTTGCGAGAAGAGCTGTCCGAACTGGTTTACGTTGACGTTCGTGAGGTTCAGAATCGTTTCACTCAAATTCTGGCCGGTGCGGCTGTTGTCGTTATGTTGCGTGACGACCTGGGCCTGAACGAAGGTGGTGGCGAATAGAAGGGCGAGCAGCACGGAGCGGAGAGTCTTCATGAGAGTCCTCTGGTGCGGATCATCATGGTGATGCCAGCAAAGAGTTGAGCAGAAGCCAGTTTCAGGCAGAAGTGCGAGCGCGACAGTGTTTCCCTTAGGGTGGGGGAATGTCAAGTAAAGTAGTTGGGATGGAGACTTTCTTCCCAAGAAAGAGCACTTTTTCCGGGTGCAAGAAAGCCAAGCCGGAGCGTTCTCACACAGGAAGCGTACGTTTAACAAAGCGGTGCTACAATTTTGTCATCCGATGGCGTGCCGGCCGCCCCTTTCTGTGCTGGCGTTGGGGTTTTTATGTGGGTCAGACGGCCGAGTTTTCTAGTCTTGTTTTGTGTTTCGCTATATTTCCTCGCCACCGTCTGTTCCCTCGGGGCCACGCAGAAACATGCTGCGCACAAACAGCCCACGCCCGAAACTACTGTTGAGGTTGTGCCCCCGCCCTCGCCGCCTCCGCCGCTGCGGCCAGAGCAGATGCCGGCGGTCGCACCGCAGGTGACTTTTCAGAACGGCAAGCTGACGATCATTGCGCGGAATTCGACCCTTGGAGACATCTTGCGCGCCGTGCATACCAAGACCGGCGCCAATGTCGAGTTGTCGGGGAGTGCGACCGAGCGAGTGGTGGGCATGTTTGGGCCTGGGCCATCCCGCGATGTGGTGGCCTCCCTGCTGAACGGATCGCACTTCAATTACGTGATGCTGGGTTCGGAGGCGAATCCTGATCAGTTGCAGCACCTGATCTTAACTCCTAAGGGTGGCGACGGTGGGGCGGCCGCTCCTCCGCCGCAGCCCGTCGAGGCACAAAACCAGCCTGATGCGCAACCTGCTCCAGATGCCCAGGATAATGGCGGAGACGATTTTGCGGATGCCGATGCCGACGCAGATGCTAGCGCAGATCAGTCTGTCGAAGATCCGAACGCGCAGGGGCAGCAGATTGGGCAGCCAAACGCCAAGACTCCGGAGCAGATGCTGTTAGAACTGCAACGTCAGCAACAGATACAGCAGCAGCAACAACAGCAAGGCGGCGCACCGGCACCGGGACAGGGGTTCCCACCAGGAGCTCCCGGAGCGCCCGGCGTGCCAGGAGCGCCACCCCAGCCACAACCGCCGCAGTAAACCGGACTTCGACCTCCGACCTCGACTTGCGTAGAGACTCTTCTAAGTTGAGGGGTTTCATTGCGGACTTTGGTACGTATGCCTTACGCTGGGCCGGTTCTTGGCTTCCTGAAGTCTGAGGTCTGAGGTCTGAAGTCCGAGGTCCGAGGTCTGAAGTTGGGTCCTCAGTCGCCGCTGGCGTGGGTTTGGCTGGGTACCAGTACCGGGCTGCGGTGGGTCTGTTGACGGCTTCGAGCGAAAGCGAACAGGATGCTGTTGACGGCCGCGTAGGCAGCAAAAATTCCAAAACCTACAACCGAGACGATGGTGAGAAATACGATAATTGCTTGCAATAGCCCGCTCAAGGTTCGGCCCACCCTTATGTGTAAGCTGCCGCGCGGTTTACTCCGATGCACGGACGTTTACACAGGTTTTGTCGCCAGCTGATCCTTGGGGGATGACCTCGTCCGGCGTGCGACTTCCACTCTACCTGCGTTGACGTTGCTTCCTGTTAACAACTAAGATACGGAGTAGAGGTGCGCACTTCCACTCTCCAACATTTCTGGGGACCCGTCCACATTACGGAAGGACATTACTAGCAAGTTGTATGGCCATCACGAAGATCTCCGTCCGCGGCGCGCGTCAGCATAACCTCAAGAACATCGACGTCGAGATCCCCCGCAACAGCCTGACCGTGATTACCGGACTGAGCGGGTCGGGCAAGTCTTCGCTAGCGTTTGACACGATTTATGCCGAGGGCCAGAGGCGTTATGTGGAGACGCTGTCGGCCTACGCGCGGCAGTTCCTTGACCAGATGGAACGGCCCGATGTGGACGCCATTGACGGCTTGAGCCCCTCAATTTCCATCGAACAAAAAACCACCAGCCGCAGCCCGCGATCGACGGTGGGGACCATTACGGAAATCTACGATTACCTTCGTTTATTGTTCGCCTCGATCGGGGCGCCGCATTGTCCCAAATGCGGGAGGGCAATCCGGCGGCAATCGGCGGAGCAGATTGTGCAGCGGGTGATGGCACTAACGCCCGAAGATCGCGTCATGGTTCTTGCGCCGATCGTGCGGGGACGTAAAGGCGAGTTCAAAAAAGAGATGGAGAAGCTGCTGCAACAGGGCTTCAGCCGGGCGAGGATTGATGGCGAGATAGTAAACCTCGAAGACGAGCCGGAACTCGACAAGCGCAAGAACCACACCATCGAAGTGGTCGTCGACCGCTTGCTGGTGAAAGCGGGCATCGAGCGAAGACTCGAGGCTTCCGTCGCGCAGGCAATGAAGCTGGCCGAGGGACTTGTCCAGGTTGCAGTCGTGGGCGGCGAAGAACAGCTTTATTCGGAGCGATTGGCGTGTCCGGATTGCGGCATTAACGTTCCGCAACTCGAGCCGCGTTCGTTTTCATTCAACAGCGCGTACGGCGCGTGCCCGGAGTGCCACGGGTTGGGCAGCAAGTACGATTTCGATCCGGCGAAAATTGTGACTGACTGGTCGAAGCCGTTACTCGATGGCGGACTGGGGCCGGGATCAGCCTCGTCGAATCTGATTCACATGTTGAACATCACGGCGGCGGCGCACGGAATTGATCTGAGCGTGCCGTTCGAGAAGCTTCCTGAGAAGACACAAAATCTCTTGATGTACGGCGAGTCAGGGAAGGGCAAGACCGGATTTCGCGGAGTGGTGGGATACCTGAAACAGGTGTTGGAAGAATCGACTTCTGATACGTATCGTGACTACCTGCTCGACTACATGTCGGCGACCGAGTGCCCGACGTGCCATGGTCAGAGGTTGCGTCCGGAGAGCCTGGCGGTAAAAGTCAGCGGAATGTCGATCGCGGATTTCACCGCGATGTCGGTGACGCGATCGCTTGAAGCGGCACGCAAGATCATGTTGAGCGGCCGGGAAGAAATCATCGCGGGCCGCATTGTGCATGAGATCGTCGAGCGCCTGCAGTTCCTGGATGCGGTTGGCCTGGGATACATCTCGCTCGATCGGTCGGCGGCGACGCTTTCCGGTGGCGAAGGGCAGCGGATTCGTCTGGCCACGCAGATCGGATCGAAGCTGCGCGGAGTCCTCTATGTGTTGGACGAACCTTCGATTGGACTTCACCATCGCGACAATGATCGCCTGCTGAAAGCGCTCGAAGAGTTGCGTAATCTGGGAAACACCGTGCTGGTCGTCGAGCACGATGAAGAGACAATCCGGCGTGCGGACTACGTGATCGATCTGGGTCCGGGTGCGGGCCGGCATGGCGGCGAACTGGTGGCGCACGGGACTCCGGCGGAGATTGTCAAAGTGCCAGGTTCGTTGACCGGGGCGTACATTTCTGGCAGAACGCAGATTGAGATGCGTCCTGAGAGGCGACATGCGAATGGGTTGGGTATCAGTATTCTTGGGGCACGAGAAAACAATCTCAAGAATCTGGATGTCACGTTCCCGCTTGGCGTGATGACGGTGGTGACCGGCGTTTCGGGTTCGGGTAAATCGACTTTGGTGAATGACATCCTATATCGCGCGTTAGCGAAGGCGTTGTATCGTTCGCGCGAGGATCCCGGATCGCACAAGACAATTTCCGGGGCAGAGAATATTGATAAGGTCATCCGCATTGACCAATCGCCGATCGGGCGGACGCCGCGCTCGAATCCCGCGACCTACACGGGCGTGTTCGGACAGATTCGCGATCTTTATGCGATGCTGCCGGAATCGCGCGAGCGGGGATACAAGCCGGGGCGCTTCTCGTTCAATGTTCCCGGAGGACGTTGCGAGGCTTGCCAGGGTGAAGGGCAACGCCGTATCGAGATGAATTTTCTGCCCGACGTTTACGTGGTCTGCGAAGTTTGTGGCGGCAAGCGCTATAACCAGGAAACCCTGGCGGTGAAGTACAAGGGATATTCGATCGCTGACCTGCTGGAGATGCCGGTGTCGGATGCGCTGCAGGTGCTGGAAAATATTCCGCAGGCAAAACAGAAATTGCAGACCTTGGTCGATGTCGGTTTGGGATACATTCATCTAGGGCAATCGGCGGTAACGCTTTCGGGCGGTGAAGCGCAGCGCATCAAGCTGGCGCGCGAGCTAAGCAAAAGACAGACAGGCAAGACGCTTTACTTGCTCGACGAGCCGACTACCGGCCTGCACTTCGATGACGTCAAGAAACTGCTCGACGTGCTGCACCGGCTCACTGACCTGGGGAATACGATCATCATCATCGAACACAATCTTGATGTCATCCGCAATGCCGACTGGATCATTGACCTTGGTCCCGAGGGTGGCGAGGATGGCGGCAGGATCGTGGCGCAGGGCACGCCCGAGCAAGTGGCGCGGAATAAGAAGTCGTATACGGGGCAGGCGCTGGCACATTACTTCGCGAATGGCAACCGTTTGCCGAAGGCAGTTAGTTCATAAGACAGGAATCATAAGTGTCCACGTTTCAAGACCCATTGCCGCAGCCAGGAGAGCCTCTCGGTCCCGAGATCTCGCTGGCGCAAATTCCTCCACCAATTGAAGATCCGGTGTGGAGCGGCTGGGACGTTTTCTGGATCGCGATGGTGACGATTTTTTCCATCGTGTTCTTCATTTTCGTCACGACCTTTGCGGCGCAGAAGATTTTCTATCCCCGCCTGGGGATCATGGACGTCGCCAAATTTCCTCTGGTCACGGTAGCTGCCCAGTTATTTGCTTATCTGGTCGTGTTGATCTTCATGATCTCAGTCGTGGAAGGGCAACACGGGCGGCGATTCTGGAGTGCGATTCAGTGGAATTGGCCGCGCAATCCTTGGATTTTTCTGGTAAGCGGCCTGGTTCTCTCGATCGGACTGCAGGGCGTGGCGCACTTTCTTCCTATGCCCAAGGAACTTCCCATCGACAAGTTTTTTCAGACGACAGCGGAGGCCTGGGCGCTCTCCATTTTCGGAGTGACCATCGCGCCGTTGATGGAGGAACTTTTCTTTCGCGGATTTCTCTATCCCGTGTTAGCGCGGCGATTGGGTTTGCCGATTGCCGTTTTGCTCACCTCGGCAGGTTTTGGATTGATTCACGCCCCGCAGTTGGGACGGGCGTGGGGGCCAGTGATGGTAGTTTTTCTGGTCGGCGTCGCCTTGACGTTGACTCGGGCCAAAACAAAATCGGTGGCTTCGAGCATGCTGGTCCACATCGCTTACAACGGAACGCTCTCGCTCCTGCTTTTTGCGGGAAGCGACGGATTCCGACATCTGGAGAAGTTAAACCAGTAATCAGTCTTCGCTCTGTCCTCTAAGAATCTCGCGAATCTCGCGGTTGATGCGAGCAGCATCTTGCGAAGCCGCATCGATCATCTGCACCCATTTTTTCGTGTCGGGTTCAAGGTTCGCCTGATTCAGCAGGTACGATGCCTGGAGCAGAGTTTCGAGCGCATTGCTCAGATCGTGGGCGAGTGTGCGCAGGCGTCGGGTGACCTCAGTCGGAAACTTGGGGGAGCTATTCATCTCGATGGAGAACCCCGCTTGGTTTGACACCCAGCGGTACCTCTGTAGAATATTACTCGTAGTCCTTTCCTGAAAGGCAACAAGCAAGTTGCCTCGTTCACTTTTGCCGAAGTGGCGGAATTGGCAGACGCGCATGGTTCAGGTCCATGTACCCGCAAGGGTGTGGGGGTTCGAGTCCCTTCTTCGGCACCAACCAAATTCTTGGATTACTTTCTTCCGCAGCAAGAGCAAGTTAGCTATCCACACAGCGAGTCGAACTCAGTAGAATTAATATCGCGATTAAGGTTTAAAGGCCTGTATTGTTCCCGACGGAATTCACGAATATCGAGAACAAAAAAAGAGGGCAGTCCAGGAAGTGCGGTATTGAGTAGTTGCATCCGAGGGCTGAGAAACATTGTTAGGAGGCGATCGCGGTGACGGGCTGCCTAGTGTATGCACGCGTCAGGCGTATACGGCGGACCCAACCTGTGGCTGTCCAATGGTGCCGTGGACGGTCAGAGTGCCACACGAGCCGCCCCAGGCGAGGTGAAGCACCTAACGTGACCCCGATCGTCTTCAGCATCTTACAGATACGCGAGCTCCCCAGAGGCAATCAAGTTCAAAAATCGTCCTGTAGAGTCGACCAATGTTTTCTTGATGCCTTAATGTGGAAAGCAAAGGTTTAGAGCCTTTCCGTTGGGCTTATTTTCTTGGCTTTGGATTCGTTTAACGTTCGGGGTCCGCGTCTGGGATTCGCAACACTGTCCTGCGATGCTGGGCTTCCTCGTGCTCGAGACGGGTTGCGATCTGCAGTTGACTCTCTGCTTCTTGCTCGCGGCCTACGCGGGCAAACGTCAGGCCGAGATAATAATGTGCCTCGCGCAATGAATCGTCACTGGCTATCGCTCGTTGCAGCTGATCGATTGCCTCAGAGTAATGCTTCTGCTCGAAGGCAACTCTCCCCAGAGCCGAAAGCGCTCCGGCATGTTGGAAGTCACGGGCTAATACCTTGCGGAAATTAGTAGCGGCCTCGTCCAGATCCTTCGCATCCAGATCAACCAGTCCGAGGCGGAAGTAAGATTCTGTTTGGTCAGGAGCCAGCGCGATGGATCGTTCAAATTGCTGCCGTGCTTCCGGGACACGCTCGAGAGCGGCCAGAGTCATGCCGAGCGCACAATGACCTGAAGCATCATCCGGATGCGCTTCGGCATAACGCGCAAACTGCTGGCGCGCTTCCTCGAATCTCGATAATCCCATGAAGGCACGGCCAAGGTTGTAAAGCGCGAGCGGATCGTTGGCCCGGCGTTTCAGAACTCTTTGGAAGGTCGCGACCGCATTCTCCCACAAGGACATTTGCAACTCGACGGTTCCCAACTCGAACTGAACGTCGAGATTCTCCGGCGCATATTTCTCAGCCTCGGTTAGCGATGACAAAGCCTTTGGGTAGTCTCCACTCTCGACCGCGGCGCGGGCCTCGTCTTGTAGAATTCGCAAAAGGGCGTCAGAAGCATCACGACGCGAGGTGTCGATGCGTACTGCTTCGCGCAGTTGCGGAATGGCTTCCTCTATCTGGTTCTTCTGCACATAGAGCAAGCCGAGGTGAGCGCGCGCAGGCGCGAAATCAGGATTCTTCTCGATGGCGTGTATGAAAAGTTCCTCAGCCTCCGAATCGCGTCCCTCAAGTACGCGGACCACTCCCAGCAGATCGAGGGCACGATAATCCCCAGGCGCACTCCGAAGAACTGACTGCAGATCTTTTTCCGCGACATCTAGATTCCCGGCTGTCATGGCCTGAGCCGCGTCCTGCAACAGGGACGCATTCGCGCTGGATTTGGAAACTTGAGCTAGCGGAGTCAGGCTCAAGAGCAGTAACGCGCCGCAGCAGAGAAGTTTGTATCGCATGCCGAAAGACAGCTCTCGCTTTATTTCAACGGTTCGGTGATGGTGACAATCTGGTCGGGCTTTTGATCGTGTAGAACCTGGCGAATCCCGCTCGGCCAGTTTATGTCGATCTCGCCGATAGATTCTGCGGTCCCCAGCCCAAAGTGCAGCCGCTTCTCGCTCGAGGATTGATAGCTACTGCTGGTCGTGACAGTGGCGAATTGTTCGCCGGCCGCAGTTGAAACTTTCACCTGTGCTCCAATGGCGTCGCGATTGCTTTTTACGCCTACGAGGTTTAGGGTGATCCAGTGATTCGCAGTTTCTGTCTCATTCAGCAAGACAAATGCCGGCCCGTCATTGGTGGTGACAACGGCATCGATCCTCCCATCATTGTTAACGTCTCCAATTGCCATTCCGCGTGCAGCCCACTCCTCGCGGAAAACGGCCCCCGACAGGGCGGAAACATCGACAAATTTCTTGCCCTGCTCGTTATGCAAAAGCAAAGGAGGCTCACGATAGTGCAGTCCGGGCTCGCTAAGCTGAATCGTGTCGATCACGTGCGATTGGACGATCAGAAGATCGTTCCAACCGTCATTGTCATAGTCGAAGAAACGCACACCCCAGCCGGAGTGCAAGAGGGAAATTGCACTCAGACCTGTAACGGCGGTTGAATAATCAAAAGTGCCATCCTTTTGATTGGTGTAGAGCGCGTACCGCTGGTTGGCAAGATCGGTGATGACGATGTCGGGCCAGCCGTCGTTGTTGAAGTCCGCAAAATCAACGCCCATGCCGGCGAAGGTATGGCCAGCGCTGTCGAGCCCGGCGCCAGAAGCCAATCCAACTTCTTCGAACGTTCCATTGCCCCGGTTATGAAATAAGTATTCGGGCATTGAATCATTGGCTAGGAGGATGTCCATGAACCCATCGTGGTCGTAGTCTGCAATTGCCAGACCTAAACCTTTTCCCGGCTTGTCGATGCCAGCCTGGTGTGCCACCTCGGTGAACTTTCCGCCACCGTCATTGTGAAACAGAAGAACCGAGTCCGGCTTGAACAGATCAGGATGGCAGTAGGATCGAAATCCGTCCTTCCCGGTGCGCCCGCAAAATATATCGTCAAAGTCCCACTGCATGTAGCGTGCAATCACTAGATCCAGCCGCCCGTCGTTGTCGTAGTCCACCCAGGCGGCGCTGGTCATCCAGCCCGAGCCAGCAACACCCGCCGTGGCGGTCACGTCCGTGAAAGTGCCGTTGCCATTGTTGCGGTAAAGCGTCCCGCGGCCATATCCGGCTACATAGAGGTCTTCAAACCCGTCGTTGTCGTAGTCACCGACCGCGACGCCTGTCGAGTAGCCGAGGCCAGTCAGACCTGCGCGCTCCGTGACATCTTCGAAGGTACCATCCGATTTTTGGTGATAGAGGCAATTCCAGTATCTGGGATTGTCCTTCTTAGGAATCGTGCCTTTCGGCGTCGGATCGTCGATCCGCGCACCGTTGGCGAAGAAGATGTCGAGGCGGCCGTCGTTGTCGTAATCGAACAAGGCTACGCCTGATCCCATCGTCTCAGGAAGGTACTTCCTGCTTGTCGGAGAAGCTTGATGGCGGAAGTGAACCCCGAGTTTTCCCGTGACATCGACGAAGGTCCCCGGCGCGGGTGAGTTTGCGGAAGCAGCGAAAGAAAGCCAACTCCCAAAAACCAAGCCCCACAACAAGGCAATTCCCGAGTACATCGAGCGGGAGAAAAATCTGGAAACGTTTCTCATGAGGTGGCGATCAACAGCCGCAATGCGACAGTCTAGCGCCTGGGACAAGGCACAATCCAAAGCTCGGCAAAGGGCCCACGGAGAGGGACTCATCAGTAATAAAGGGGCGGACCGGCCTCAGGGCCGATCGGGCTTAATCCGTCAAAACGAACAAATTTTAGATTGTTTGAAGCATAAAAGAAACAAAATCATTGACTGTTGCGCTTGAACCGCATTACGATTCCCGGTGCTCAAGTTTGCACATGAATCAAGTCCACGTGAAATCAACCGACGCCGAGGGGGAATTGCCATGACGCAAAATGCGCAGTTGTCAGAAATGACGTGGGCCAGGAAGGCCTGTTATGCGATCGCATTGCTGGCGATCGTTGTTTTCGGCGCCGTGCCGATGTTTGCCCAATTTGATACCGGCACGATCACCGGCACGGTGACGGATGCTTCCGGCGCGCTAGTCGCACACGCGGCGATTACTGTTAGAAACGAAGGCACGGGCATTCAAAAAAGCCTGACGAGCGATCAGAGCGGCAATTTCGTCGCTTCATCTCTGCCCTACGGAACCTATGTGGTAGCGGTGAACGCGAGTGGGTTCGCGGAAAGCAAGAGCCAACCGGTCATCCTCAACGTAGGCTCGACGATAAAGTTGAACCTGATCCTGGCGGTGGCCGCGTCGCAAGAGAGCGTGCAAGTCAATGGCACGCTCACCACCGTTGACACCTCGTCGAGCACGTCGGGCACGACATTGGATTCAAACCAGATCTCGAACCTGCCGATCAACGGTCGTGACATCAGTCAGTTCCTGGAGGTCGCTCCGGGGTCGGTGGACTCCACAGGATTTTTCCAGGGCAGCGTCAACGGCATGGAGAATATTTTTACTGGCGTGAACATTACCTTGGACGGCCAGAGCGCCATGCGCGGTGACATCAACGGATTTCTCGACACTGAAGGTCAGGAAGCCGCGCGCATCACGCGCGCAAGCGTCGACAGCGTGGAGGAGATTGATTACTCCAACAGCGGCTACACGGCGGAGACGGGACACTCCCTCGGCCCGCAGATGAACATTATCACGAAATCGGGAACGAATGCATTTCATGGCGAGGCGTTTGAATTCTTCCGCAATGATGCGCTGGACGCGGTGGATTACTTTGCGAAATCGAATCAGCCTCTAAAGCTTAACCAGTTCGGCGGAAATTTTGGCGGGCCTATCATCAAGAACAAGCTCTTCATCTTTGCGAATTACGAAGGCGATCGCACCCACATCACGATCAATAATGCTCTGAACCACACGCTCAGCGCCCAGGCGCGATCGCTGTTTGTTCCATCTCTGGCACCGATCCTGGCGCAGTTTGCTCCGATTCCGGCCGGATGCAATGTCATCCCGACGCCTAGTCAGTGTATCTACCCAAACGCAATAAAAGGTAACGGCGACTTTATTTACGATCCGTCCGCGCTCCCGAATATCCTTCGCGAGGACACCGGCTCGGTAAGGCTCGACTATAACGTTTCGGACAAGGACCGCGTTTTCGCCCGATACAACATCAATGACTCGCTGACTAACTACACCTACGGCCTCAATGTGGGGCAGACATCTCCACAGAAGTTACGGACACAACTGGCGAAGATCGATGAAACTCACACGTTCTCTCCCACTCTGTTGAACGAGTTCAGCGTGGCCGCCAACCGCTTCTATTCCGATACCAATTCGAACACACCTACGCCGTTGGCGGGTTTTAACGGCTTCTTCACCGATCTTGGTTCGCTGCCTGGACCGAACACGTTCAATCAGGTCACGCCGTTTACAGATATCGAGATTTTTGACAACGTAAGTAAAACGATCGGTCGTCACGCGCTTAAATTTGGCCCGCAAATCCGAATCAACCGGAACAACGAATGGCTGCGGCCGCAACAGACTTATGATTTTGCCAGCGTTGCCAACCTCGAACAAAATCAGCCGTTCGTGCTGCAGAAGATCGGCTACCAAGGATTTGTCGCCAACAAGAATTCGAACTGGGATTTTTATATCCAGGATGACTGGAAGGTGAATAGCAGACTTACCTTGAATCTCGGTCTCCGGTATGACTACAACACTGTGTGGACAACGGGTGCGAACCAAGGCCAGAATTTCGATGTAGCCACCCAATCACTGCTTCCCCCGAATCAAAATGCTTATACCGCGCCGAAGGGCGATTGGGCGCCGCGGGCGGGCTTTGCGTTCGATCCGACCGGGAAAGGAAAAACCGTCATTCATGGTTACGGTGGTCTGTTCTACAACCCGCTGCACTTCAACTTTGCAACGACGACCAACGTACCGGCGCTTTCCAGTTACAATGTCAATCTCTTCCAGGCGAACATCACTTACCCATCTCCCAATCCTCCCCTTCCCGCGGGAACACAAAATGTGAATGCGTTTCCAACTCATCCGAAAGATCAGGTTGCAACGAATTGGCTGTTCGGCATTCAGCAGGAAATCTCTCGCGGCACGATCCTGACGGTGAACTATGTGGGCAACAACGTTCATCATATGCAAGCCGGCGTAGACTTCGCCGCATTGAATGCGAACCCTGCGAACGTGTTCACGCAGGCTCGCCCGTTCTTAAATTTTGCCAATGAAAACCTTCTCTCAGACGGTTTGGGTTCCAACTACAACGCTCTGCAGGTGAAGGTGGATCGAAAAGTTGGAAACTTGAATCTCGAGGCTAACTATGCCTGGTCCCACGAAATCGACGATATGGTCAATGTGTTCAGCCCAGGGTTCGTGAACCCGTCCGATCCCAGCTTTGATCGCGGCAGTGGAGACTGGGATGTACGGCACAACCTCACCGGCAGCGCGGTTTACAATCTGCCTTCTCTAAAGGGTTCCAATTCTTTCGTTCGCAATGTGCTGGGAGGATGGCAGACAGCCGGAATTCTGCAGACACGATCGGGACTGCCGACTAACGTCACCCTCGTCAGCGGATTCTTCGGTAATCCGGTACGGCCAAACTTCGTTCCGGGTCAATCGGTAACCACTCCCGCAAGCTGGCCAAACTCGCACTATAACATCGATGCTTTCGCAGTCGAACCCACATACGACGGAACTCCCGGCGCCACAATCGGAACGGTCGGACGAAATGCTCTACGCGGGCCGGCCTACTTCCAGCTCGACCTGTCGGGCGTAAAGAACTTCGTGATTACCGAGCGGGTTACGATGCAATTCCGCGCTGATATCTTCAACATCTTTAATCATCCGAATTTTGCGAATCCCGACGGTGGGATATGCACCTCTGTTCAACCCGTCTCGATTCTTGGGCCAGCTAGCTGTGCGGTCGTCAACACCAATTTCGGCCGCGTGGGTCAAACGATCGCTGACGCCAATGGAACTCAAATTGGTGGTGGCACTGCGCGTCAAACCCAATTCTCTATTAAGTTCATTTTTTAACCACTCAACCTCTGCTCATCACGGCAGCAACACTCGAATGTTGCTGCCGTATCTGTAAGTAAGTCGCGCCCCCGAGGGCCCATGCCGAAGCCATACATCTCGAACTACGATAAGTACCCCTTGGTCCGCGTGTCTGACTCGCAGGACGGCTGCGAAACGGGGTGGGACGCGATCGGGAGACGTTTGAAAGCAAGCGTGCGGCCCGGGCGTTTCGTGATTTGTGTGGAGTGCTATCCCGGCTGCTTTGAAAAGGACATTGAGAAACAACTAACGAACGCATTGAAGCCTCAGATCGTGTTGCGCGCCGGCGAATGCTACCTGCCCGAAGCTGCTATCCAGGCGCTGTGTGCACGGGATCTTGGTGACGATCCGGTATTTGCGTTCATGGGTAAGTACAAACTCTCAGAATTCCTGGATGGGCGCGAGCTCGAGAAACAAAGAAGTCGCTTGCAAGAGGCATCGGGTCTCGTTCTCGTGATTGGCACCGGCGCAACCCTTATTGCCGAGCAGTGGGACCTGCTCGTTTATTGCGATATGGCGAGATGGGAGATCCAGCAGCGCCAGCGAGCTGGCGAAGTGACGAACCTCGGTTTGCAGAATTACTCGGAACGTCCGCAGGCGAAATACAAGCGAGCATACTTCGTCGACTGGAGAGTCGCCGATCGACTCAAGAAGAAACTCCTTTTGAAAGTCGACTTTCTTCTGGATACAAATCAGCGCGACGCTCCCAAAATGATTACGGGCGAGCAGCATCTGGAAGGATTAAAGAAAGCGGCGCACCGACCGTTTCGAGTAGTTCCGTTCTTCGACCCCGGGCCGTGGGGCGGGCAGTGGATGAAGGAAGTTTGCGACCTGCCGCGCGAGGCGGAGAACTATGCGTGGTGCTTTGATTGTGTGCCAGAAGAGAACAGTCTTCTACTGGGCTTCGGCGACATAACCATAGAGATCCCGTCCATCAATCTCGTCTTCCGGCATCCTCGCGAACTACTTGGCGAAGCAGTGCATGCGCGATTCGGGACCGAGTTTCCCATCCGCTTCGACTTTCTCGACACGATGGAGGGCGGCAACCTTTCTTTTCAGGTGCACCCGGTGACCGAGTACATTCAACAGCAGTTTGGAATCCACTATACGCAAGATGAGAGTTACTACCTTCTCGACGCGGGAGAAGGAGCGTGTGTATACCTGGGTCTGAAAGCGAATATCGATCGCAAGCAAATGATGGATGACCTGCTGCAGGCGCAGGAAGGCACAATTCAATTTGACGCCGACAAGTATGTGAATCGGTTTCCGGCCAGCAAGCATGACCACTTTCTGATTCCTGCCGGAACTCCGCACTGCTCGGGCAAGAACAGCATGGTGCTTGAAATTAGCGCTACTCCGTATATCTTCACTTTCAAAATGTGGGACTGGGGACGGCTAGGGCTCGACGGCACTCCACGCCCAATCCATCTCCAACATGGGTTTAGAAATATCCAGTGGGACCGGACAACGCCGTGGGTTGAGAAAAACTTGATTGACGTCGTGGATAGCGTCGCTAAGGGCAATGGCTGGCAGGAAGAGCGCACCGGGTTGCACGAGGCTGAATTTATTGAAACGCGCCGGCACTGGTTTACGGATCCCGTGCATCACTCCACTAACTGTGGAGTGAATGTCCTGAACCTCTGCGAAGGACGCGAAGCGGTGGTTGAGAGCCCGACCGGCCAGTTTCCCCCCTTCGTCGTCCACTACGCGGAAACTTTTATTATTCCAGCTGCCGTGGGCGATTATGTGATTCGACCGTATGGCCCTTCCGAGGGGCACCGATGTGCAACCATCAAGGCCTATGTGCGCACGAACGCGTAACGGGTAACATCTCATGAACTCAGCAATTCGTTTCTCAAACATTCTTCTGCTATGTGCATTGTGCTCCTTACCGGCTTTTTCTCAGGATAGAACGACATCACTTTCGACGACCGCGAGTTGGGCTTCCACACTTTCAGAACAATACTGGATTCAACCTGACATTACTTACGGAGTAGCAAACAACTACCCGCTGAAGCTCGATATGTGGCAGCGAAAGGATGCGAAGAGAGCCGTTCCAACTTTGATCTACTACCACGGCGGTGGATGGATCTTCGGCGACCGCACCGGCGCTACACTTATGTTTCTGCCCTATCTGGAGATGGGCTGGAACGTTATCAATGTCGAGTATCGTATGGCTAGCGTTTCGCTGGCACCCGCAGCCGTGGAGGACTGTCGCTGTGCCCTGCGTTGGGCATTGAGGAATGCCAAGCAGTACAACATCGACGTCGATCGAATCGTTCTGACCGGCCACTCCGCGGGCGGACATCTATCTTTGATCACCGGGATGCTGCCGGACGGCACAGGACTCGATAACAATTGTGACGGGACCGAGAAGCTTAAAGTTGCCGCAATTATCAACTGGTTTGGAATTAGCGACGTGGTGGATGTAATACAGGGCCCGAACCGCAGGAATTACGCTGCAATGTGGATGGGAAGTCAGCCCGATGCACTCGCGATCGCAAAGCGAGTTTCGCCTCTTACCTACGTTCGAGCCGGACTGCCGCCGATCCTAAGTGTTCACGGAGATGCCGATCCCGTCGTACCCTACGAACAATCGGCACGTTTGCATCAGGCCCTTACTGCGGCGGGTGTGCCGAACGAGTTGGTGACGATTAAGGGCGGCGGGCACGGGCAGTTTACCGATGCACAACTTGAGGATGCCTATCAGAAGATTCAGGCTTTCCTCCGTTCTCATGGCCTGCTGCGCTGAAAGTTGATTTCCTCATCGTTATCCCCTCGCACGATAAGAGTGCGCTCCTTTTTTTGGACGTCTGCGATCTTTGACCATCGCGTAGGCGTGGGGTGAAGAAACAAATCGTACTGCGCTTCGAGGCACGAACCCCCTGGAACGGAACAAAGCGCGGGCGTGTCGAACAAGCGGCCCATTTCACGAGCGTGAGCAAGCCCCAGTGGCATCGGGCTCGATCCAAACTCGACGCCGCGAACTCTGGTTCTTTTGTTCCATGGAGGGTTTGCGCGGGCGCAATTTTCTTCCCACAGCGCGATCCAGCAAAAGCGCGCGGGATCAAAACGATATCCCGCAGCGAGATGGTGCTGCCGGTTATGAACGACGACAAAGGCATTCTCATGATCTGACGCGGCGAGCAGTGCTGCAACGAAGCCGGTCCCATTGCGCACAAATGGTTCGGAGAGATTGACCGCGCGACCGTCGACGGATCGCGCATAGGGCCACTGGTACTCGACTCCGCTGGCAAGCAGTTCGTGCCCCTCATATCCGGCGGGCCAAGTCACTCCCCGCGCGCCAGATACAAACAAAGTAGCGTCGCCGTTTGCGAAGAATGGCTCACCGAAAGCTGCATGCTGCACCCATTGAAAGTCGACTGCCGTGTTACTAAGATTAGTGACAATCTCCGTGATACAGGCCGTGAAGGCGTTGTGGGAGAGGAAAATCTGACGGCGAAAGTGCAAACGGTAAAAAGGAAGCGTAACTTCCATCACTAGTGCAGCTGAATCATCATCGGCAAGCGAGGAGACAATTGTCCAATCCGAGTTCGTCACTTCACCATGCAGGGGCAGACCTTGCTCAGCCTCTTCCGACGATGGCATGCCGAAGTAAGCGAGCGCCAAGGCGTGTCCAGTGTAGCCACAGAGGAATCGGCCTACTGGACCGTCTCCGTAAAGTGCTGCATGCTCGCGCGAAGAAAATGTCTGAGGCTCAATCGTGGGCCAGGGCGATTCCCAGAGAGCATTGATCGCAGAATCAGGGAGACGGAGATCTGCGATATGTCCGCCGCCGGGCAGCACCGTAATTTCGATCTTGCCGTTCGACAAACGATACGCCCGGCGATTCTTCCATCGAATGGCGTCGACGGCGCAGTGCGACATTTTAGATGCTAAGCCCCCCATCAATGGGGAACGCCACACCAGTTACGAATTCCGACTCCGGCGATACAAGATAAAGCGCGGCTTGAGCGATCTCTTCCGCAGTTCCAAATCGTCCCATAGGCTGACGAGCGATGAACTCTTTGCGAGCTTGCGCGGGATCAGAGAAGGCTGCTAGGCGACCGGTTAACGAGGGTGTGTCGACGGTTCCTGGGCAGATGCAGTTCACTCGTATCTTGTCGCGGACGTAGTCGAGCGCCATCGATTTTGTAAGGCCGATCACGGCCGCTTTTGTCGATGTGTAACACGCGCGGTCGCCGACCGCGCGTAAGGCGGTCGCAGAAGCCGTATTGAGGATCACGCCCCCGCCCTGCGCCTTCATACCTGGAATGACGGCATGGCAGAACAGATACATGCTCTTCACATTGATCGCCATAGCGCGATCCCATTGCTCTTCGCTCGTTACGTCAAGTTTCCCGGTTGGAACGATTCCCGCGTTGTTGAAGAGAATGTCAATCTGACCATATTTCTGCGTCGCCGAGCGGACAACCATTTCCACATCAATTCGCTTGCTCACATCGGCAGGCACTGCAAGACAGCTAGCGCCCGCTTTTTCAAGCTCGCTTGAAGCCTGATTCAGTAGTTCCCGGTCGATATCAACTGCAACTATCTGCGCTCCCTCGCGTGCGAACAGTGCAGCCGATGCAGCACCGATTCCCACTGCGGCGCCGGTGATGATGGCCGTTTTATTCTGAAGCTTCATTTGTGGGTTCCTGACCCAGTGCCGCCTTCTTGAAAGCCCATTCCGCCGGCGGGCACGAGCATACCGCCATCCACGATTAACGCCGCTCCGGTAATAAAGGAGGCCATCGGAGATGCGAGATAAGCAATGGCGTCAGCCACTTCTTCCGCCTTGCCAATACGCCCAATGGGGTGCATGCGATTACAGGTTTGTATCACCTTCTCGGGATCCTCTGACAGACTTGTAGCCCAACGGAGCATTGGAGTGTCGATAGCACCCGGGCAAACGCAGTTTACTCGGATTCCCCTATTGGCATAATCGAGTGACATGGCGCGTGTAAGTCCCAAGAGGCCGTGTTTCGACGCGACGTAGGCGAGCGAGTTGCTTATCGCCGTCATGCTCTGCACGGAACCCACGATTACGATGGCGCCACCACGCTCAATCATGTGTGGGACGACAAACTTCGAGACCAGGAAACATCCCTTGAGGTTGATTCCCATCAACCTGTCCCACTCTTCTTCCGTGGTCGCCACAGCATCGCCATACAGCTGTATGCCCGCGTTGCTCACTAATATGTCGACCGCACCGTATTTACAGGCAACTGCTTTCACTGCCTGTAATACGTCGTCGCTTATACTGACGTCACAGGGAAAGAAATCACAGATTACGCCTCCCTTTGCAATCGCAGCTGCGCTTTGACGGCCGACCTTGTGATCTATATCAAAAATAGCAACCGTCGCTCCGAGGTCAGCCAGCTTTCTTGCCGTGGCTTCCCCAATGCCCATAGCTCCGCCAGTCACGATCGCAACTTTGCCTGTGAGGTCAATGTTCATTTTGACTCGCCTTGCTTAGTGTGTGGCGTCGTACGAACTCTGAGCGTGAGCACCTGAAACGGCTTGATCGGGACGCTGAGATTTTCACCATCAATCTTGACCTCGGCCTGGTTGTCTTCGAGCAAATCGCAAAGCCACGATCGTTCAAACCGCAGAAATTGACTGTGAATCCCGATTTGCGATGCCTTCCCTGCTGTCTCCTGCAGCCGTAGGATGGTTCCATCGCCGTCTTCTGCGCGTTTCCAAGTCAACAATGCCACATTAGGCGCCGCTACATCGAGCAGACTGGCTTCTCGATTCGGCAGCGGCGATGGGCCTTGTGAAGCTGGGACATCATCACGTTCCACAGGAGTCAGGGCTTCCAATCCGAGGCGAGTGAGCGCCTGAGGGTCGAATTGCGCGACGCTCGTAATGGCGTAACGGAAGGTGAAATCGCCGCCTTGCCAGGCGGGGAAGTTGGTTCCCCAATAGTTGTTCATCAGCCAGGAAAAGATCGTGCTGCTCTGGGGCCTAAATTCCGCGGGCCAGTTGCCGCGCACAATGTCTCCGAAAGCGACAAGGGGAGCATCGATCGGGACGACCGCCGCAGTAACTTGCGGGTTGTATACGGCGGCCCAGGTCGTAGGCAGATACCATTCACGACTTCCTCCGGCAAGCTCATCTTTCGCCGGATTTATCCAGCCAGACTGAGAGCCATAGGTGAACTCGGGGGTTGTTACGGCGAAAGGGAACGCCACGTACGTAGATTCCCTCGTAAGGACGCGATCTTTATGTATGCGATAGGTAATCCAGATGCTTTTTGCAGAAGAGTTAGGCAAAAAGACCTCCGTTTGAATGGAGGGAGTATTAGGCGCCGTGGACCTAAGGTTCGCAACAATACCGATCGGCGTCTTCCTCGCAGATATCACCGTTCCCGACTGTGCTGCATGGACAGTCAATGCTGGGGGTTGCAGGCCGGCGCCAAAGCGGTAAAGCGAGTTCTCTGGATAGTTGTCTCCGCCGCTCACGTAGAGATACTGGCCGAACTTGTAAGGGGTCGACGGGTCCACAAGTTCACGGCCCAGCTGTTTGTCGAAAATACTTGCGATCGATCCGGAGGCTGGATCCAGCGTAACTCGATAGAATTCGTTTTCGAGAGTGTTCCCATGGATTTCCTCCGATGCAGGCCACTGTTTCTTGATTGGCTTAATCGCATAGAGTTTATATCCCACTGGTGGGACTGCAGCAGCGAGGAATCGAACACGAACGTTCCCCGGACCAAATCCAGGAAGCGAAATCCCTTTGCCCTTCCAGAGTATCTCTAGTGGGACCTCGGCACCGGTAGGGTCGAAGAGCGCAGTTCCGTCGGGCAAATCGGTCTCAACGACGGCAGAACGCGTCCAGTTCAAGGAATTGAAGACCGCAACGGAAGTGTCTTTTGTTCGTACCATCGCTTCGAGCTGGGCCCATCCGCGCTCAATCGATTCATTGATATCATTTTGAGCCCGCACGACGCGGGAACCCTTCAGCGCGATCTGGTCTTCACTCTGATGATGCTCCGGCTGGGTAGTGGCGCTAACGTACGTCCAAGTGTGCTCATCATAGAGAAGTTCGTTGTGCCATGCATCATCGAGCATTGCCTTATCGGAGCGCACTCGGGTATCAATCGCAGAAACGGCGGAGCCGATGATTTCAGCCGTGGTGATGCGATGTTGGTTCTCGCGGTGAATGGCGGTGTGCGCAGCATCAGATCCGTATCCGTCCTCCCAATAAGGACCGAAATCGCCGCGAAAGACGGGCATGTTCCCCTTCCACTCGTTCTCGATTTGTTGCATTGCGGACTGCACCGTAGAGAATTCAAGTTTCGGCCAGGCGTATTCGTGGCGGAAAGCAGAAACGATTTCGCTCTGCTCTGGAGCAAGCGGAGTGTTCTCAAGTTGTGTACCAAAGATGATTGCAGTGCTCGCTGTATAGTCTGGACGCGTGTAAGCCTGAAGAAAGACCGGTAGCGAATCGCGGATCGACTCCATTCGCCAAGGCCCGCCGAATAATGTATGGGCTTGCAAGTAAGCGCGCGAGTACCACATGAGCACGCGGCCGCCGTCCGGCCCTTCCCAGTAGAACGGAGACTTCTCGTTCCATCGCCCAAGCAGCATCACGGGCGCCCGCCAACTGTTACTCGCCGCTACCAGATACTTGATGCCTGCGTCATGGAGAACTGAAGCGTAAGCCCAGGTGTAAGACGGGACATCGACAATTTGCGCAGCCTCGGCCTTCGGCAATTTGTATTCGCGTGCCAGATTGCGCTGGCCATAGAGAGAGCGAGCCAGACCTTCCCACGACGCGTTCCCGGTATGTTGATTAGCGAATTCCGCCGGAATGACGATATTGCCATCGCGAACTTGGGCAAGAAACTGTTCCCGCGCCTCCGTGCTGCGTCCGTTTAGATACTGATCGGCAACCCAGCTCCCGTCGAGCGTCCAACGAAAGTCCGGCGTCTTCTTGATCAAGCCCATTGCCTGGTCGACCGATTGGGAGTGAAGCTCTGCAACTTTCGCAGGATAATCGGTGAAACCAACATCGAGATGTTCGTGCGGGATGAGTGCAACGGTCCATTTCTTCGCCGGCTCGACCGTCGCCGATGCTGAGCGTTTAGTCATACGAACCGTAGCTTCGGCCGAACCGCTCCACTCTGGCACTTCAAATTCGAGCCGAGCTTCGCCGAAGTGGTTCGTGGTTGAGAATGCCTTGCTAAACTGATGTCCGGCGATCCGAACGTCGAGCGACTCGTGGTTAAGGAAGCTGGACGCGCTGATAAAAACGTCCACCACTTCCACCATTCCCGCTTTTGTTTCGCGATAGAAGATCGTTGGCTCAACTCGAACCGTAAAAGCCTGTTCGTTATACCGCTCCGCGTCATCCTGGGCCAACTCAAGCGCGTCGTAAATCAGACCCGTGTGCCCAGGCGCAATGGCGCCGAGAGAATTCTGCGCGTCAGGGGGATCATCCATGGCGGTAAAAACGAAGGTGTTTTCACCTTTGTGGAGCCACGCCGCCGGAAGTGAAATTGCTTTCTCGTCGGTAGAGCTCTGCGGAACAAAAGTCCCTTCCCAGTCGCCGGCTCTGAAATCGAGCGTGGGGTGGAAGTAGAAAAAACCGGAGTGCCCGTTCACGTCGAGCTTTAGGAACGAGAGACGCGGCGTCTCATACAGGATTGCAAGTTTCAATCGAAAAACACCGCGAGGAGCATCGTTCAGAACAAACTTTACTGTGAACGGGTGCAGGCGCCCGCCGGCGATCCCGTTGGCCGGCCCAGGCTGAAAGCGATACCAGTCCTTATCACTGCTTTGTCCCACGACAAAGACTGGATCGCTCTTAGGATCGGAATAGTCGATATCTTGACTCTTAAATTCACCCGAGGATCCGTCGAAAGTCCCGATCTTCCAGAGTGTTTTGTTGGTTGCGTGCGCGGCCGCAGTCAGTGCAACCGCCACGAAGAGAGCGGTGATGGCGGCATTGCGGACTTTGTTCGCTTTTACCATTTCGGCTGGGTGATCACGGTGCCCCGGCGGCGCGGATCATCCGTCCAGGATCCCATCTCATGGCGCTCTGACTGTTCGTGGTAGCGCGCTAACTTATCGCGGTCGAGTTCCACGCCGAGCCCCGGTCCGGTTGGCACAGCCATCGCGCCGTTCCTATATTGCATTTTGCCACCAACGATGATGTCGTCAGTCAAGTGGTGATAGTGCGAGTCGGGCGCAAGCGTTAGATTGGGAAGGCAGGCGGCGAGGTGAAGCATCGCAGCTTGCGAGATTCCAAATTCTGCGCCACTGTGCATTCCCGCGTCCACTCCCATCGCTTCGCAAATCTGGCCGGCGAGCTTAGCGCGATGAATGCCTCCGTACCAGTGCGGGTCCAGCAGAACCACGTCGAGCACGTCCGCCATGATGGCGGGCGCAAGGTCCTCGAACGCGAACACTGACATATTCGAAGCTAAAGTGACCCACGGCGCCTTTGCATTTACCCGCTTCATGGCGCGCATCCCCCACACGGGATCTTCGAGGTACTCCATATTGAAGTCGTGTAAACGACGGGCCACATCGATGGCCGTGGTCACCGTCCAGACCGCGTTCGGGTCGAGCCGGATCCGATGCTTCGGGAAAGCCTCACGCAGCGCGATAAATGTATCGACTTCTTCGTCCGGAGGAAGAACGCCGTTCTTGTACTTCAATGTCTTAAATCCATACTGGCTCACGACTGCTTTCGCAAAGTCGACCATTTGTTCGATGTTCGATATTTCGCCAATGCCTTGGTCATTCGCGTAACGATAAAAAAGATAGGCGGCGAACGGGACCTCGTCACGAATGCGGCCTCCCAGCAAGTCGCACACCGACCGGTTCAATGCCTTTCCTTGAATATCCAGGATCGCAAATTCAAGCCCGGCAAACCCAAGGACAAAACCAAAAAGCTTTTGTGAACTCGGCGCCGCCACCTTCCAGCGAATTCGCTCCAGGTTCATAGGATCTTCACCGATCAGCAGCGGCTTCAAATCTGCGAGCTGTCCCGCGCGGCTGGCGCCGCTGTAGCATTCGCCAAGGCCGGTAATGCCTTCGTCGGTTTCCACCTCGATGACGATCCGAGAAAATCCGGGATGGGATCCCACTGAGTACCGCAATGGCGCTTCAATTGGGATGAAGGCAGGTGTCCAGCGAATGTCGGTAATCTTCATGGTCTCTCCGGTGCGCTAGCGCTGGTTCGCAAGCAACTGCCCGCGAATCCCAACCCGCGCGCGGCAAATATGCCAGCGGCTGAGGTTGGCAAAATACATCTCGTCATGATTTGTGCCGCCAAATGCCGCGTTGGTGGGGCTGGCAAGCACGGTGCCATCGGGGTCCCACGCGAACAGCGAAACTTTTCCGTCCCGGGCCACGCAGTACACATTGTGCGAGGCGTAACAAGTCACGTACAAGTTGCCCTCGGCGTCGAGCGCCGCGCCGTCCGGCACATTGTTTAAACCAGCAGCATAGACACGAGGCTTTCCGATCGTCCCAGAATCCAAAAGCGGTACGGCAAGCACATCGTTTCTTGTGCTCTGCACGACGTAGAGCGTCCGCTCGTCGGCGCTCAGTGACAGCCCATTCGGAAACGACAGGCGGTCGAGCAGCTGTTCGATCTTGCCGTTGGGCCTCAGGACAAAGAGAAAGCCGTCATCGTTCTTGAACTCGCCGGAATCGCTGAAGTAGAGGTTGCCCTCGCGATCGAACACGGAAAAATTCGGATTACGAAGGCGATATCGCCCCACTCTTTCCCATGAACGAATTATTTTGCCGGACCGGTCGAGCTGTATCAGTGCGCCCAGCTTGAAATTGCACACGAACAGATCCTGTTGCATGGAGAAAGTAAGCCCCAGATTGAAGCCTCCGAGTGTGGCTACTGTGCGAACTTTACCTTTTTGACTGATTTTGTAGATCTGGCCAAGTTCGCCGCCCGACCAAAGACTCCCGTCAGCATCGAACGCCAAGCCTTCGGGATGGTCGATGCCTTCCGCAAACACTTCAAATTTCTGCAATGAAATTCGGGGCTTCATATTGAGCGGCATCGCAGAAAATCCCTGGTTCCACTTGTTTGTCCGACATTTGAACATATATAGTGATTTTGCTGTCGGGTCAAGCATGGGAGGAATCAGGATTGCGTCTCGCTCAATATATCGTCCGGGGCGAAAGTCGTCTCGGTGTGGTGATCGCAGATCGAATCATGGACGTCAAGGATGCGGCCGATTCCGCCGGCCTACACCCGAAAGCATTCACCTCGACTCTTGCCTTGCTGGAGGCTGGCGACGAGGCGCTCGCGTTTGTCCAATCGTTGAGGGGCGGAAGCAACGATGTCTCCGTTTCTGACGTGCATCTCGAGTGCCCGGTGGCCTCTCGAAAATTCGTCGCCGTCGGTTTGAACTACAAGGATCACGCGATCGAAACTGGGCTGAAGATTCCGACTGCCCCATTGTGCTTTGCGAAGTTTACTTCCAGCTTGTCGGGTCCCTTCGATCCGATTCAACTGCCCTCAGAGGATGCACAGGTGGACTTTGAAGGCGAATTGGGAGTGGTCATTGGCCGGAAAGCTAGGCAAGTCGCGGAGAGCGATGCTATGAAGTACGTCGCCGGCTACGTAGTCTTCAACGACGTTTCCGCCAGGAAATGGCAGTTTGACGATGGCCAGTGGACGCGCGGCAAATCATGCGACACTTTCGCGCCGAACGGTCCGTTTCTGGTGACCGCGGACGAGGTTCCCGATCCCGGAGCACTTCGAATCACAACCCGATTGAACGGCGAGGTCATGCAGGATTCCAATACGAATCAGTTCATCTTTAGTATCCGAAGATTGTGTCGTATTTTTCTCATAGCTTCACGCTCGATCCAGGGGACCTCGTCGCAACGGGCACGCCGGCGGGAGTGGGTTTCTCCCGGAAGCCACCTATCTACCTGAAGCATGGCGATGTTGTTGATGTAGAGATTGAAGGGATTGGCCGAATCTCCAATCAAGTGCAGCGAGGCTATTGATGCGACTCTGGATAGCCGCGAGTGTATAGGGCAGGCTCAGGACGGAAGTCAATGGCGTCATACCGCGATATCGCAATCACTGCAGAACAGCTTGAGCCGATTCGTCGCGAGACCGTAATAGATATGGTCGCTCGCAGGATTGAGCAACTGGTGCGCAGCGGAGATCTAAAGGCGGGCGATCGACTGCCTCCCGAGCCCGATCTCGCTCAGATGCTACGTGTGAGCCGCGGCTCGCTGCGTGAAGCGCTAAAAGGTCTGATGTATCTCGGCCTCATCAAGTCCCGAGCGGGAGACGGAACTTATATTCAGTCTTCGTTAAGCCGGGTGCTCGACCAGCACTTCCAGTGGATGATCCTGCTCGATGAAGTGAAGCACCTGGAAATCTACGAACTGCGGAAGATTATCGAACCCAGTGCGGCCGCGCTCGCTGCCAAGCGAGCCACCCGGGCCGACATTGAACGCCTGAAAGCTGCGCTTGATGGATTGGGAGAGGGCCGCGGGAATCCAGAACTGTTTCACGCATTCGACATTCAGTTTCACGATGCGTTTGCCCAGGCATCAGGCAACGTCGCGATACAAACCACCATGCGTATGCTCTATCACGCGACATCCGAGGCCCGCAAGGCGGCGTTGCCCTTTATTGATGACTGGGATCGGCATTGGCATCGGCATGAACGTGTGTTTCTTTATATTCGCGATCATAAACCAGCGCTCGCGAGCAAGGCGGTGCTCGAGGATCTACATTATGCCGAGAGCTTGATTCGCGAACATGCCGCCTCGTCAAGCAAAGGCGGCATGTCTAGGCGTAAACCCGTGAAGTTTCGCCGCCCAAAGCGACGAACAATAAGTTCTTCAGCAGCCAGCCAAACCCCTGGGAGCAGCTCATGAGACGACTCTTGCATTGCGCTTCACTATTCTTTGTTCTTTTTTCCGCGGACGTTCTGCTCGCCGAAAACCCGCACTTCAATTGCGTTCCCTCTTTCCCTCTTGAGCAACAGTGGCAAGGCGCAGACGCGGCATATTCAATTCCCCTGCAGGATGGCCGTGTGGCCTGGATTTTCGGCGACACCCTTTATGGCGATAAGCGCCTGGTCACGGGCGAAGAGCCTCGCATGGTGCATAACACGATCGGTATTTCCACGTGCAAGGACGGCAAGTGGAAGATCGACTACACAATCAAGAAAGACACCAAAGGCAACCCAGACAGCTTTTTCAAGCCGCAGCGGAACAACGGTACCTACTATTGGGCGCTTGATGGGGTTGAACACAACCATGAACTCTGGATCTCGCTGGTCTGCGTGCGCAACGTGCCGAACTCAAACGCTTTCGCGTTAGGCTTCGAAGTATGCGGGACCGACCTCGCGCACGTGACGGGGATTGATGGCGATCCCCAGAACTGGAAGGTTGCGTACTTCCCGCTGGTGGCAGAGGGTGTGCACGCGAATCCTTCAGCGTCTGCGTTAATCAATGACGACTATCTTTACATCTATACGCTGTACGAAGCAGGAGGCCGACCGCAGATCCTCACGCGAATTCCGCTGCAAGGTCTTGATGATCCCAGGAAACACCTGCAATACCTCGGCAGCGACGACAAGTGGCACGAAGGGCTTGAGCCAGCCAAGGCGAAAGTCATCATGAAGACCGGCGCCTCGGAAATGTCGGTGCGGTATCACCCGGAACTCAAGAAGTGGATCGCTGTGATGGTCGATCCCCAGATTTTTTCCGACAAAGTGATCCTTCGAACTTCTCCCACCATGATCGGCCCCTGGACCGATGGCGAAGTGATCTATCGCATCCCGATACTGCAGAAGAGCGATCCGAAATACGATGCCGACACTTTTTGCTACGCGGGTAAAGAGCATCCTGAGTTCGAGCAACCTGGCGAATTGCTGTTCACCTACGTCTGCAACACGATGAAGCCGAGGAAGCTCTTGCCAGAGACCAATATCTACTTTCCGCAGGTGGTGCGCATGCCAATGCCAGATGCGGCAAAGAAGTAGTTAGTGTTCGAGAACGCGTTTGCAGAAGGCAAGAGTGCGCCGGACGTGTTGTGTCCAATACGGCCAGCCATGGCCGCCGGGAAACTCTTCGTAGACATGAGGCACGCGCAATTTCGTGAGTGCCTCGTGCAATTCGCGATTCGCCTGGAGCAACGGATCATCAGTGCCGCAATCGAAGCGAATGGGTGGAAGCACATCGCGATTCACATTCGCCCAGTGCAGCAAATCCGTGTCAACCTCGCCCGCAAACTGAAATGCTTCTGTGGGAAACGGAATGAACTGGGATAACTGCGCGACCTTGGTGATCGAAGAATGCGCTGAAATTCCCTGCACCTGCGATGCGTATTTCATGCCTAGGCGCAAAGCTCCGTACCCGCCCATCGAGAGCCCCGCGATAAGAACTTTTTGCGGATGCAATTGTGGAAATAACTCACGCAGGCAGCGCGGGATATCGTCAACAATCCACCTCTCGTAGTCGGCATCCGCATGGCGAACATACCCGCTGCCATCGCCCCAAAGTCCATCGGACGGCATGGCAACCATCATCGGGACGCTCTCTCCGCTCCGCAACATCTCCATCGCGGTGCTGTCAAGCTCACCGTTTAGCCACCAGTTCCATTGGCACCCGTAAACACCGTGCAATAACAGCAGCAGCGGCACGCGATGCAACGATTCCATTCCCGGCGGACTGAACAGCAAGACGTCGCCGCGGGACCCGAGCGCCTCACCGCGAAAATTCAAAAAGCGCAGATTTTCGTTTCCAGGAATCGGAGGCGAAAGCTGGGCATTCGGGAATTGTTTCGCCATGATCGTCTACACGTTTCCGGTAAGCAGCGGGATCGCGCCGAACAGTCCAGCGTCGTTTCCGAGTTGCGCGGCGACAATCTCCACCTTTCCCCAAGGTGTCCAGGCATGCTCGTTCACGTACGTCTGAATGTAAGGAAGGATGGCATCAGCTCTGCGCATCACTCCGCCTCCAATCACGATGCGCTCGGGATCATAGGCGTGAATCAATCCCACCGCTCCCGTTGCCCAAACCTTCAGACAGTAATCGAGAATTTCGACCGCAAGATGGTCCCCAGCATCAGCCTGTTCAAAGAGGACCTTGAAATCGATATGCTCCTGACTCGCCAACTTGCTTGCCGAGAACCCCGGCCAATCACGCGCGAGAAAAGGCAACGACCAACCTGAGGCTTCGGCTTCGAGGCATCCAATCGCGCCGCAAGTACAAGGGCGACCACCAACTTTTGCCGGCAAGTGTCCCCCAAGACAACCGGCTTGCGCGTGCTTTCCGCGCAGCAGTTTGCTCTCGATCATCGCTGCACCGCCAATCCCCGTACCCAGAGTGATCATGACCACGTCGTCGCAACCTCGCGCCGCGCCCGCGTGACGTTCTCCGAGCAAAGCCATGCGCGCGTCATTCTCGATGGCAAAGCGCAGACCGAACTCTTGTCTGCTCCACTCATCGAAATCGATGCATGGCGCGTCTTCGTATTTCTTGTTGGTCGAGACCACGCGGCCAATCCTTGCGTCGGCGAGTCCGCAGAATCCAAGTGCCAAGCCTTCACACTGGGTAGCGTCCGCGTGATGTTCTGCTAGGAGCTCGCGAATCGCCTTGGCGAAGAGGTCGAGCGCCGGCCGAAGCGGCCTCGCCGAATCAAGGGAGACGTGCTTGGAGCCAAGAATCCGGTCGTCGTTTACGAGCGCGATGGTAGCGTGGCTGCCGCCTAAATCAATTCCGATGGCCGGTCGAGTCATATCGAGAATGAATTGCTTCTAGCTACTAAACAACCGCAATACTATTCGTTTTTGTCAGGTAAAGAACAAAATTTTGTTCTTTTAATTTGCATTCGAGAGGTTATACCGTTAGCCTATTTCATCATGAACCCCGCCTTTGCGTTCGTGAACTGGACTGACGGTGCCTTACAGGGCCCCGGGATCCAGCGCTCGGAAAAGAAACTTGGTCAACTGACCGGAATCTTTCGTGACCAGCAAGCCTGGCAGCAACTGGATCCTGAAACCATAGTGTATCGAGTTTGGTGGTGGGAACCAGTCCCATCGGGCACCGAGGGCGGCCTGTTCTGGGGGCTCACGGAAATCCAGCCCGGCAAAGTCGGCAACGAGTATTTCATGACGCGCGGCCATTGGCACGTGATCCGCAATCGTGCCGAATTTTACGGCACGGTCGCAGGCCGCGGCAAACTCGTCCTTATGAAGCAGACGGGGCACACCTGGTCAGAAGACATGACGCCAGGAAGTTTGCATTACGTTGCCGGCGAAGTTGCTCATCGCATCGTGAATACCGGAGATGTGCCAATTCGCGTGATTGCTTGCTGGCCCAGCGATGCAGGGCACGATTATGACGTCGCGGACGGACGTGGGTTCGGGGGACGGGTCGTTGAAGAACGGGGCGTCCCAGTTCTGGTGAGCGCTCGGGACTGAATGTATGAGTCGCGATGGTGAGAAGCCTTCTGTTCAATTTGATCCAAAGCTCGGTGTGCACAGCCACGCCGACGAACTCACATTCAGTTACGACGAAGGCGTATTCGGGCCGCAGCCCGAATTCCGGCGGCTCGATGATATTCGTCGCAGCTTAAGAGATCCGAGTTGTCACGGTCCAGACCCGGTGTACTCCATCGTCATGGATGTAGGCCGTCGCGAACACCGCGACGAACTCGCGCGGCGCATGCTTTTATTTGGGGTTGTCGTTTATGCCGCCGGCCAACTGGGAGAAGAACCAGTCCGCAGCCAGGGTCACATTCATGCGGTAGCGCCTCATTGTGGATGGTCCACTCCAGAACTGTTCGAGATGTGGGAAGGCCGCGCGATCATCTATGCGCAGCAGAGTGCCGAAGATGATCCTGGACGCTGCTTTGCTGTGACGGCCGGGCCGGGGGACAAGGTCGTCGTACCGCCAGGTTGGGCGCATGCCGTCATCAATGCTGATCCTGAGACTCCCATGATGTTCGGGGCGTGGTGCGATCGGCAGTACGGATTTGTTTACGACTCGATTCGTGCACACGGTGGTCTCGCGTGGTTCCCCGTGCTAGATGATCAGCAGAAGATTCACTGGGAGCCAAATCATTCTTATCGGGCGAGCAATCTCTCAATTCGCGACCCGCGAGCTTACCCAGAACTGGGATTGGATCCCGCTACACCCATTTATCAGCAATTCGCAGACGATCCTGACAGCGTCCAGTGGATCTCGGAACCTGCCCGCGTCGCATCAGTATGGCCTAATTTTGAAATGTAGGCGGTTGGAAAAGCCCTTCAGCATCTGAATCAGTCAGCGACGCCAAGCTGCTGCTCCAGTTGTTCCAGCGACACTCCCTTGGTTTCAGGATAGATGGCCGCGACAAGAACAAAATCAATCAGCATCATGGTTGCGAAGAAGAAGAACGGCGTCGCACTCGATTTCTTTGCGAGCACCGGGAATAGACCGGATATCAACGCATTCATGACCCAAAGTGTGGTTGTCCCGATCGCCTGCCCCTTCGCGCGGACGCGGGTGGGAAAGACTTCGCTGATGTAGACCCAGATCACTGCGCCTTGGGAGATGGCGAAGAAACCCATAAAAGCCATGACCATCCAGACCAGCCAGGACTGGTGTGTGCCGGTGCGGAAGATTTGTCCGATCGCGGCGAGGAAGATGCATACTCCGGCGGTTCCGGTAAGCAACAGCTTTTTGCGGCCAAAATGGTCGATCATGGTCATCGCGATCAGCGTGAAAATCAGGTTCGTGCATCCGATGGTGACCGACTGCATGCCGGCGGAATACTTGCTTGCCCCGGCTGCGGCGAAAATATCGTTCAGGTAGTAGAGACACGCGTTGATACCAGTCAGCTGGTTGAAGGCTCCCGCACTCACGGCGAGAAAGATTGGCAGTGCATATTTCCGCTGCAGAATCGACTCGCTCGCGGAACTGCGCTCCAGGTGAATCGAGCCCACGATCGCGTTCAGCTCTTGCTCGGGATCTTTGTTCCCAGTGAGCCGCAGAACCTCAAGCGCTTCCTGTGTCCTATTCTTCAGAGCCAACCATCGGGGGCTGCGCGGAATGAAAAATAACATCAAAAGAAAGAAGAGTGCTGGCAGGGCGGCGACGCCCAACATCCAACGCCATTCCATGAGGCCCAGATTCATTCGCACAATCAGGAAGTTCGAAAGGTAGGCCACCAGAATGCCCAGAACAATACTGACCTGGAAGCAGCCGACCAGACGTCCACGCCAGTTCGCGGGCGACAACTCGGCGATGTACATCGGCGCAAGCACCGACGACCCACCAATCCCTAATCCTCCGATGATGCGGAAGGTGATGAGCGATCCCCAATTCCATGCCAAGGCACAGCCCAGCGCCGACAACAAATAGAACACGGCCATAATTCGCAGGCTGTCGCGCCGGCCCCACCGCTCTCCGGGATATCCGGCCGCCATCGCGCCCACGACTGTGCCCAACAAAGCACTGGAAACGGTGAACCCTAATAAAGAAGGAGAGAGGCTGTAGACCTCAGTCAACTGGTGGGTGGTTCCGGCGATGACGGCCGTGTCGAACCCGAACAATAGGCCCCCAAGAGCACTCACAAATGTGCTCTTTACCAAGTATCCGTTTATCTCCATAACGCCTGTTTCCTCAAAGGAATGACCGAATACTAGCGAAAAGAACAAATTTGGTCTACGAAATACCGTATTCAGACGGTATAAACTTACGATGGATACGTCGAATTTTTAGTTCGAGGAATATCGATGCCTCCTGGCGGTGGTCTGGATCGTCGCGCTTTTCTGAGACTAGGGGCGTCCGGAGCGGCCGTGGCCGCGATCAAACCTTCGATCGGAGGAGCTTCCGTACGCAGCAATCGGACGCTCTCGTGTCCGCCAACTCTGCTCGACATGGCTTCGGATCGGCTGACCTACAGGTTGCGCGATCTTTTCAATTGCCCGGTGGCGATGAATGAGTGGGGATATGCGCAGGTTGCGAAATCAGTCTCCGCGATGACCGCAGTTTCGTTTGCTCCTTATGCTTGCTGCGGCGTGCCTGAGACCGCTTGGAGTCCTGGCTTTTTGTTGACCTGTGAAATCTTTCTGAACGATCGTTTTCTTGCGATCGCGGGTTCTCCCGACGGCGACGTCGAGTATCAATGGTTTCCGCATTGTGTTGTTCGCAAGCAAACAGCCGAGAACCTGCAATTTTCCACGCGAATGTTCCTCCCGAGCAAGCGCCGAGCCGTCATGCAATCGATCAGCATAAGAAACCTGAGCACGAGCAAACGTCGGTTCACGCTGGCCTTCGATATGAGAGGAGCCGTCGCAAGGAAAACTAAACCGTGGTTCGTAAATTCGCCCGGCGAGGCCGACAACCATATCACGTGGGACGCTCCACGAGGCTGTCTTGTTTTCGAGGCGCAACATTCCGAAATCGCTGCCGCGCAGGGTTTCCATCCCGCGCCAAGTCGCGTGGAACAAACGCGGATGCTGCATTTCGATATGGAACTCAACCCTGGGGAACAGAAGGAACTCCATTTCGTCCTCGCGATTGCAGAAAATGGCCGTGCCGCAAGCGAACTTTACGATGGTCTGCAAGCGCGGTTCGCCGATCTCGAGAAGGAAAACGAAGCAACCTTCGCGAGCCTCGTTCGATCAGCATTTACACCCGGCAATTCAGATTTCAGTGGCAATCTGCCGCGGCTGATTACGAATAATGAATCGCTCTGGAAGCTTTACCACAACGGTTTTGCCAACATCCTGTTTGCCCGCCGGCTTTCGCCCGATTCCGCCTACGGCCCTACTTATCTGACGCTGAGTGGGCACGTGCTCCCAACGCTCAGCTTCCCATGGGATACGTCGCTGACATCACTAGCGTTGGCTCTGCTCGATCCGACTCCTTTGCGCGACCTCGTCGAGGTCTGGTTGAAAGACGGAATGCACGAGCACCATTCCACCGACTATGTGTCCGGAGAAGCTGTGGGTCCGTGGTATGCAGCCAACGACACCGCGATTGTTCGCTGTGCCTGGCGCTATGTTTGCGTTACCGGAGATTTTGCCTGGCTCGACAAGAAGATTTCTGATCGCACCGTTCTTGATCACCTCGATGAGCACGCCGCCTATTGGAAAAAGCTCGACCGCATGGGACATGGTCTTGCCGACTATGGCACGATCGAGAATCTGCTCGAGGTCGTCAGTACCTACCTGCACGAAGTAGCTGGAATGAATGCCGGGAACGTGCGCAGCATGCGCGTAGTTGCCGATCTGCACGAACGTCGCGGCAACGCTGCGCGCGCAAGACAACTGCGCGGCGAGGCAACCGATCTGGCGGAACGAATTAATCGCCTGCTTTACGTGAACGGCAAAGGCTATTGGCGGTGCGGTCAGCCCGATGGAACGTTCAACGAAGTTCGACACTGCTATGACTTTCTTGCAGTCCTCGACAGTATGGCGGACGATCTCACGCAAAAGCAGAAACAGGAAATGAGCGCGTTTTTCTGGAATGAACTGCACAGCGAGAAATGGATGCGCGCGCTCGCACAGGGCGACGCTGACTCGACCTGGAACATTCGCCCCGACCATAGCTGCTTAGGCGCCTATCCGGCGTGGCCGCCGATGACCGCCAAGGGCCTCTACAAGATCGACTCCTCAGAAGGAGTCTCGCGTTGGCTGCGGGAGGTGGCCAAAGCTGGCAATCAGGGCCCGATCGGCCAAGCGCATTTCGTTGAGGACGTATATCCGCCAATCAACGGCGGGGCTTTCAAGTCATCAGAGGACGCGCCCTTCATCGAAGACTGGTGCTGCATCGCCGGCGGCGCTTTCACAGAGCTGGTGGTTGACTCGATCTTTGGCGCGGAACTGACTCTCACCGATGGGATCAAGGTGAAATCCCATCTCAGCGACTTTGATGTCAACGCGCGATTAGAGGGACTGCGTTACCAGGGAGGTTTCTACACCATCACGAAAGAGGGAGCGCAGCGGGAGAAGTCGTGACCGTGCCTCGAGAACGATTAGCTCAGACCCGCATCACCTTGATGCCCAGCTTCAGGTAAGGCTCAACCATCTCGTCGGTAGCGCCAGTGTCAGTTACCAGGAAATGCAATTCTTCCGGTTTACAGATTCGCCAGTTCGCCACCACGCCCAGCTTGCCGCTGTCGACCACCGCAACCCGGCGCCGTGCAAGCTTCATCATGGTTGAATTGAGTTCTGCTTCGTCCGCATTGAAGCAACTTGCTCCCCAAGCGGCGTCCATGCCATCGGCGCCGATGAACATCGTATTGATGAGCATGTTATCGAGCGATCGCATTGCGGCTGTCCCGACCAGTGAAAACCATTCACCGTGAAGGTGTCCGCCGGTTACGAACACGTATACGTCTTTGCGCTGAGAAAGCTCCATCGCCACGTTGACCGTGTTCGTGACCACGGTGATGTTGGAGTTTATGGGCAGCCCACGAATCACCTCGGTGGTTGTGGTTCCAGGAGTCAATGCGATCGTTTCTCCGGTGGTAATGAGTGCGGCGGCGGCCCGCCCAATCCGGCGCTTCTCGTCGGCGGCGCGCTCCACTTGCGCCAGAAAAGATTGGTCGCGCCGGAAGGGCTCGTAAAATAGTGGTTCGATCGATACCGCTCCACCGTGCGTACGTCGCAACAGTCCCTTCTGGTCCAGAGCATCGAGGTCTCGCCGAACAGTTACGACTGAAACTCCCAGCTGTTCGCTGAGAGTTTCCACGGAAACGCGTCCGGTTTGCTGCAGGCCAGTGAGGATCGCAGTAAAGCGGACCTGCTGTTTATCCTGGGATGCAGCTTCAAACTCTGGTTGACCGCTCGGGCCGATTGCGGGCCGTGGACGCCGATCTTGGTTCACAATGATTCTGTCCCCTTGCATTCCTAAGCGGTCAGAAAACGAAACTCTTCCGAACTGAAGGCTTACGATTCAAGCCAAAACGAAAGCTGCCGCTGCAGCATAGTACTCCCAAGGCTGCTGATTGTGAAAGATCGGATTCTGAAATGACGGCCTTCTAACCCCCTAAAACGTTTCTTATCCCATGTTTCAATCACCTTTTTGGTCGTTTTATCACAAATCGGAAGTACAATGATTGATTTCAGGACCACTCAGACGGGGTTCGAGATTGGCTACGGGGCCTGAACTCTCCATTTCCGCTTTCGCGAGGAAACGAATGGCCTTAGACCGCCGAAGATTTATCACTACCTTGATCGCGTCCGGTGCTGCCGCTGTGGTGCCAAGACCGAGCATCGACCGTAGGATCCCTTCTATCTCGCCGCCGACCTCGGTGTTGAATCCTCACGACTTGCAAGTGGATTTTCGCTACGCCCCGCGCAATCAGCAGTCCACCATCTGTTTTCCAGACGATCCGAGAAAAACCATTGTTGGCCGAGCCGGCGACTTGCGATACGGATTTACAAGGTCGCTCTCCGCTGGCATGGAAAACTTTGGAACGGTCATCGAATTCTCGCTCGCAGGTTTTCAGGACGACAAAATTCTTCGGCAATGGATCGAATCTCCTGGCGCTCCCATCGTGCACACGCTGATCGACCGTCCCGCAGCGACGTTTGAGCTAGCGGCTTTCGCGACTCGTCATGGCAGCGAAGGCCGGGTTGACAACGTCCTGCTGTCTGTTAGGTCAAAGAGCGGACGCGTTGCCGTGATGCCGAAGATCCACATTCGGACCTCTGAGCGGCTCGAATTGGATGACTACACCGTCCCTACAGCTACGGTCCGCCTGCAGGGCAGCAAATCGCTCTTGCTGGTCGCCGCGCAGCTCGATAGCAATCTCGGGAGCTGCATGTTCTGGGAAGAAGAAGGGTTCACTCTTTACCTGCCGCATGGCGAAGCTACCGAGCAGCTTCCGGCGCGCTATTTCATCCGGCTTCCTCAGGAAAACCAAGCTGCCGAAACGCTGCGTGAGAATTTGTCCGACTTCGAAGTGCTTTTAGCTGAAACTCGCGAATTTTGGAAGAATTGGAAACCCTTTGCAGTGACGAACTGGATCTGCCCAGGCTCGCACGGAGAGTTTCTAACCGCGTGTGCGCGCAACATTCAACAAGCGCGCGAGGTCAAGAACGGTCGACTTGTCTTTGAAGTTGGGCCGACTCAGTATCGCGGCTTGTGGATCGTCGATGGCAACTTCCTGCTTGAGGCGGCACGATATCTCGGTTACGACCAGGCGGCGGACGAGGGCCTGCGCTCCGAATGGTCAAAGCAGGCGGAGAGCGGACAAGTCATCGCAGAAAGCGGCGGCGAGCACTGGAAGGACACCGCGATCGCCATGTTTACGCTCGTGCGCCAGTGTGAGCTTAAGCAGGACTGGACGTTCTTCCGCGAGCTCGAACCGAACGTGGTGCACGCTCTGGATTTTCTGCTCAGCCTGCGCGACAAGGCTCGTTCGGGGCCAAGCATCAACGGCCGCTATGGACTGCTCGCTCCAGGTTTTGCCGACGGCGGGATTGGCGGCGTCCGCTCCGAATTTACCAATACGGTTTGGACACTGGCGGCGCTTCGCGCTGTTGCCCGAACTGCCAGCCTACTGAACATATCATCACTAGCCAAGGCGGGAGAATTCTTTCGCGAGCTGTATGAAGCGTTTCAGCAAATGGCGAAGCGAGAGATGCTGCGGCATCCCGCGGGATTCTACTATCTACCGATGATTGCGCACGACGATCCATCGGTTGCCGATCCTGATCCGTGGAACCGCCCTCGTCCGCAGACTGCTCAATGGGCTCTCTCCCATTCCATTTTTCCCGGCCAAGTGTTCGAGAAAAACGATCCCATCGTGCGTGGACACATCGCTCTGCTCCAATCATGCACGCAGGAAGATGTTCCGACCGAAACCGGTTGGCTCTGGCACGACAGTTTGTGGACTTACAATGCTTCATTCACAGCGCATGTCTATTTGTGGGCCGGGTTGGGCGATTGGGCCCACCGCACCTTCACTGGCTTCCTGAATCATGCCTCACCTTTGTACTGCTGGCGCGAGGAACAACCCCTGCAGCATGCTTTGGCCGGTCAGGATTGGGGAGACATGCCACACAACTGGGCGAGCGCCGAATGCGTGCGATACCTGCGGCACATGTTGGCTCTCGAAGACGGTAAGTTGCTTCGACTTCTCAATGGTATCACTGCCGCAGAATTGATTCCTGGTGCTCACTACAGCCTGCAGAATTCCCCGACTCGCTTTGGAAGAATTAATCTCGACCTAGAACCTACGGGCGCCCGGGGTTGGCGGTTGCGCTTCGATCGAACCGGCGGACCTTCTCCATCTGCCGCTTCACTGCCGGCAAAAATTGGGCCGGTTCTCGTAAAGGAAGTGATCGGGGCAGGCTCAAAGATAAAGGGTGGGATGGTGGAGGTCGATCCAGACGCGATGAAATGGGACGCGTTTCTTTTATCAGAACGAGCCTGATCAGAACGCCTAGCGGTAGACTTAGGGGATTCCAGAATCAATCTTTCGCAAAGCTCGTCGCTTCTTTACGGTCTTGTGATTGTGGGTGAGAATTCCTTTCCTTGTGGTGTCAAGCTGATGTAGGCGAAATTGAGACGGTGGAAGCATCCAAGATCAACAGAGTTCAAAACGAAGAGAGAGCCGAACTGCAAACGATTCTCAGTAAGCAGTTGGAAACTACAAAATTCATTAGATCTCAGCGGGCCATGAAATCTGGTTCGGGACCAGGGGGGCGGAAGTTTCAAATTCCTTCATTCTCAGCGTGCCTCAGCATAACGGGCCTTTTGCGGACCTTGTATTCCTTGGTCATAGGCGTTCGCCCCGCTGGATTAATGTTTGGAACTCGGAATTAATGGTTTCCGCTATACATGGCATCATCAAACAAACCAGATAAACTACATATACGGATTCACCTCCGTACTGGACGCCATGCTGCTGATTCTACGGGGGCCCAAAGCGAGTCCCTTCTTCGGCACCAATCGCTGCGAGGTCCCTCGCAAAATACGGTCGGGATTTCGCCTGCGGGCTCCCGCTACGCTCACGCCCGCAAATCGGCTCAAGTTCGAGTCCCTTCTTCGGCACCAGAAGCTTTTTCCCTGACGGACCGCATTTGAAAAAGGAATAGGCACGAGTTGAGCCCGTGCCTATGGCTAGAACTTGCTCGGATTTTAGATTGACAAGAGCCGGTGAAAGAAGGAACGGTAGCGTTGCAGCGCGATTCGCAAGTCCTCCGTGGAGACGTCGTCGCCACGGTCCCATTGTTTTTCGAGCTCGGAACGCTCCTGGGCAAAGACTTCGGCTAAGCGCTTCATGGCAGATGCAACCAGCCCGTCGGCTTGCTCGACGGCGCGCCGGGGTTCGTCGACGAACGCGCCTTGAACCGAATTCCACTGGTTCCGCAGATCTTCGAGTTCGTCATTCGGGAACAGTGGCGTGGTCTCATCCGTGTTGCGAACGACGGGATTGGTGTTCTCCATCGCGTTGTGGACAACGGGATCGGTATTTTCCGTGCGTTCGAGCGGCTCCGATTCCGACATCGGCGGTTTTGATCGCATGGTTTCCAGAGGAGAAGGTCGCCTGGTCTGCGCCAAGTCTGCAGTGGTGAGATTCTCTTCGGTCTGGTCTTTCCTCAATGGCACACTCATCCTCGTGCTTCCTTTCTAAGTGGTAGTGAATCGGGTTGTGCGGTTCCGAGCAAATCTTCAAACAGAGCCCGGTAATGCACCATGGCCTTGCGCAAGTCCTCCGTTGTGGCTTTTCCCGCGTTGTGGCGCAAGGCGATGTTGTGGGCTGTGCGGTAATTGTCGACTACCACGGGATAATCGACCGAAATGTCTGCGGCGCGTTGTTCGAAATCACCCATGGGATAGCCGCGAGCCCGCATGATTTCGGTGACAAGCTCGTCGGCGCGGGTAACGGAGCCCTTGGGATCGTCCACAAATTGGGGTTGCAAGTTAGACCAGCGTGAGGCGAACTCTGCCTGCGCCGATGCGGACAAGGGTTTGATATCGAATTTGTCTCGGCGTTTGGCGCGAAATTCGAGAACTTCCTCACCGCGAGAAGTATTGCCTTCTTGTCGAACCACCCGGTCGTATTCTGGCCCAAAGCGTTCTCGCAATGCCTGACTGCGTCGCTTCTTCGTGATCAGGAATGCGACGACCGCGATCGCCGCAACCACGACGACAACGGCAACCGCGATACTGATTTGATGCTGGCTCATGCCGACCTCCTTCGCAAAGCTATTTTCTGATTCGGGGCGAGGAGGTAAAGGTTGGCTGTGTCTGCGCATGACGATGATGGGAGCGTTCGCGCGCACTATATCGTATGATGAATTACATTTCGATGCGATTGTGATTCGGCAACCGAAGCCCAGCAATTGAATGGATATCGCTTCCAACGCGTGGCCCGATTCACTCGACGCGCTCGTCGCGGCCGCTCGGCACCACATACTCCTGATAGAGAACGAACGCGTGCGAGTCATTCAGACATTGATTCCTCCAGGAGATACCGTGCCGGTGCACACCCATCGCTGGCCAGCGGTGATGCATGTTCTCAGTTGGAGCGATTTTATCCGCCGCGATGAGCATGGAAAAACACTGCTCGACACTCGAGGGCAAGCGCCGCCAGCAGAGGGCGCGATTCTCTGGTCGGAGCCTCTGCCGCCGCATTCGGTGGAGAACGTGGGCTCGTCAACGATACGGATCATCGGTATCGAACTGAAGACGCCGTGAATTACTCAGTACTTTCGTCTTCATTGAATTCCGTCTCTTTTTGCACTAATCTCCCCCTGCTCCAAGTTCTGCCTGAGGTGCAAAATGAAGTTGAGTCCTATCTTGATGGTGGCGTTCTTTTTTCTCGTGGCGATGACCGCCTCGGCGCAATCAAATTGTGTCGCTGTCCCCGGAAGCTACGCGGTTATCGATCTGGGCACATTGGGAGGCAACGCAAGCTGGGCGGCGGCCATTAATGCCTCGGGTGCGGTCACCGGTTACGCGAAGACGGCTGGCAATGCTTCGACCGATGTTTTTCTCTGGACCTCCACGGGTGGCATGCAAGATCTGGGCACTCTTGGCGGAGCCTTTGCGATTGGCAGCGCCATCAACACGGCGGGGGACGTAGTCGGTTCATCGTCGCTGGCGAACAACACTACACACGCTTTCCTGTGGACCTCGTCCGGAGGCTTGCAGGATTTGGGAAGTTTGATCGGCGCGGGTGGATTTAGCGAGGCGTTTGGAATCGACGATCACAACCGCATCGTGGGCGTTTCCCAGACACAGACCAGCGTAAATGGCGACGCGGTGATTTGGATGGGCACCACGATTCACGATCTGGGGACAGACGGCGCGGCCAACAGCCAGGCCAATGCTGTCAACGGAAAATTTCAAGTCGTCGGGGTTGGGAAGGGAGCTTTCCTGTGGACCCAGACGGGTAGTTTCAAGCAATTGAAATCGCTTCCCCACAGCGACAGCAGCGTCGCGAATTCTTTGAACAATTTCGGCATGATCGCCGGCTACAACACGGTCGGAATCGGTGCGACTTCAGCGGCGGTGGTCTGGACGAATACGACTCCCACGAGCATCGGCACACTGGGTGGTAACACCAGCACGGCGCTGGCGGTCAATGATCAGTGCCAAGTCGTGGGCTACTCGCTGCTCTCAGACACAATTACGCTGCACGCCTTCATCTGGAGCAAAGCTGGCGGGATTATCGATCTGAATAAGCTGATTCCTTCCGGAACGGGATGGACGCTCGTCTACGCTACGGGGATGAACGCGGTCGGACAGATCGTTGGGCAAGGAACGATTAAAGGCCAGAATCACGCTTTCCTGCTAACGCCGATTTCGTAGCGAGACGATTCAAAACTTAAACTCCACATCGAGTTGCAGACGGCGAGGAGGTTGCGCGGCGACCGCTTGTCCGAAAAATGGAGAGGTCACCACTCCGATATAAGTCACGTCATTGGTGTGATTGATGACGTTGAAGGAATTCAAAGCTACGGTGAGGACGCGCGTTTCCTTCTTGGTTTTCGAGAGGAAAAAGTCATGGGCCAAATTGATGTCGAGGTCAATGAGTCCGGGACCGTGCAGCGCATTTCGAGGTACGCCCACGGGGCGATCGTTGACCACGCCATCACCGTTGTTATCGCTGCCGGTGGTGATGTTCACAGGTTTTCCTGAGTAAAGTGAAAGAGCGACACCCAGCGTGAAGAACCGCGTCGGTTGGGTCGATCCCAACAGATCGAACTTGTGGCGGCGGTCAAAGTCGGAGCGCGCCCAATCGGCATTGGGAAAGTAACTATTGCCAGGAAAATAAGTGACGCCGCTGGTGTTGTTGTAGGTCTTGGCCAGCGTGTACTGCATTTGCCCCGCGAAATACTTGCTGGGCTTTCCGCGGAACGTCAACTCCATCGAGTTCTGCTTGAGATAGCCTTCCGACTGAATCTCGCGTTCCTGACCGAGGCTGGGATTCGGTCGTGCAAAATAGTTGGGCGGCGGAGGCGCATTCGCATCGATGGAGCGGAATGTGCCGATGCCACGCGATCCAACATAGGTCGCACTGAACGTGCTTTTGGCAGTGATCTGCCGCTCAACTCCCAGGCTGTATTGAACGGTGTAGGGAATGTGGGCGCGGGGATCGAGGACGACTACGCTGGTGGGCACTCCTGCGAGATCGGGAGCAGTGACAGGGTAGTGGGGATTTTCCACGATGAAACGTTGCAGCGTAGTTCCGTTGAAGTGGAGAAGGTCTGCGATCGGAGAGGGGCCGGTACGGTCGTAGAAGACTCCGGCGCCGCCGCGAATGACGGTCTTGCCCTTGCTGCTGGGGGCGTAGGCGAATCCAAAACGCGGGGCGAAGTTGTTCGGATCGTCGTGGAAATAATTCTGAAAGTAGTACCGCATTCCCAGGTAGACCGAGAAGTTGGGCCGCAGGCGGATGTTGTCGTCGATAAATCCAGAGACAATTTTTTCGAGAAAGACAACGTGGCCTTGTCCCCTTTGCACCAGATAGGTGGAGGGGAGTGCAGCGGTGTAGTCGGCGAGGCTGGCGAATGTATAGGTCCCCGCGCGGTTGGTGAAGTCGTCGAAGCCGCGGCGGCTGATGTCGGGGATGTCGACACCGAACGTGACTTCATGCTTGCCATTCGCGAAAGTGGTGAAGTCGGTCCCGTCGAAATGGTATTCGGTGCGCCGCGAGTCAGCTTGGGCGCCGCCGCCGGTGAAAGCTCCTGACACCACGATCTGTGGGGCTTCGTTCAAGCTGTATACAGGACTGTCGTAGTGGCCGACGAGAAATTGGAGATGGTTGATCCAGTGAGGAGAGAAAATGTGATGGTAGCTGACATTGATCTCGTGCTCCTGGAATTCCGTGTTAGTGCCGGCGCTCGGGAGAGTAGTCCCGCCGACTCCCATGTTTTCTACAGTGCGGCGTTCGTAGGAGTAGCCCGTCCAAAACTGATCGTCGTTTGCGAGTTGGTGGAAAACGCGTCCTGAGCCGAAGAAATGGTGGGTCGGATTGGGAACGTTCTCATTGATGATGCCGGTCGGCCCTTCGGCTTGAACTGCCGATTGCTGGTCGTCAAGGTCTTCGTCGAGCGAGAGCAGAAAGCTGGTTTTCTTGCTGGCACCGAGAGGTCCGGTCAAAGATCCCTCGTAGTATTGGCGGCGTTCTGGAGCTTTCACGGTGGCGAAGGCGTTGCGGGCATCGAACACGGAGTCGCGAAAAAGAAAATTGACCGTGCCATGATATTGAGGCGTGCCCCCTTTGGTGATGATTTCCAGGCGAGCGCGGCCAGGTCGGGCAAATCGTGCGGAGTAAGGATTCTGATTAATCTTCACTTCCTGAATGGCTGATGCAGTCACGCCCGGCCCGTTGGATTCAATGCCGTTCACCACCAGGCTGACACCATTCGTGCCCGTCGCGTTGTCGTCAAGAAAGCGGGACATGGCCGTGATGTAGTCCTGATCGAAGACGGGGACGCGATCAAGCGCGTCGCGATCGATAGTATTGGCGTTCTGATTCTCGGATGCTTCCGTGCTCACCTGGGGAGTGGAGCCGCCGGTGACGACGGTGACGGTCTCGCCTTGCACTGCGATCGACATGACAGCACGGAGCGGGGCCAGCCGCTGATTCCCGACCGTGATATTAAGCCGCGTTTCGCGGAACCCCTCGGCTTGCAGGTCGACGCTGTAGTTGCCCGATGGGACGTGATCGAAGTGGAATGCGCCGGCATTGTCGGTGACGGTTTGGGAAACCAGCTGTCCGTTGGCGGAGGTGAGGGAGGCTTTCGCTCCGGGAATGACCGCACCCGAAGGATCGACCGCAATGCCCGTGACCTGCATGGAGCCCGAGCCGCCGGAGCTCCCAGCATCCACCGTTTGGGGTTCTGATTGCGCGCGCGCGATGGGTTGGAACAACGACCCTGGCAGCGAAAGAAGAAACACCAGAACCAGATTTCGCAAGATGCTTTCCCAGTTCATCTTCGACGACGATTATCTGATAAGGCAGATTAAGGATTCCTGAAAGCCCGCGTTTTCTGCAAGGTCGCGCGTCAATCTCCGATCAGTTCGATTTCGGCGGAGTCAAGCACGTCGACAGGGCGGCTGCTAAGTCGCGCGAGCGAAAGGCTAAGCAGGGAAACGGTAGCCATGAGCGCTACGCAGCCGGGCCATCCCTTCCACTGCCAGAACCAGTCAGTGAGCGTCGCCCCAATGCTTCCACCCAGGTAATAAAACGTCACATACAATCCTGCGGCGGAGGAGCGCGCGCGTCCCGCGATGGCTCCGGTTTGCACCGTGGCGGCAGCCTGAGCTACGAAGACTCCGGAAGAAAACAAGGCGAGTCCTGCAATGACGAGCGGCAAAGACTTGATCAAGGTGAGAGACAATCCCACGATCATCATGGCGCAATAGACCGTGGTGGTGCGGCGAAAGCCAAAGCGATCAAGGAAGTGGCCGGATTGCGGCGTAATCACCACTCCGAGCAAATAAACAAAAAAGATGCTGCCGAGTTGTGCGGAATTTAGATGGAAGGGCGGGGCGGCGAGATAGAAATTGGCGTAGGTGAAGCACCCCACGAGCGCGAAGAGAACCGTGGCTCCCATGCCGAAGTTGGCCAGCAGGCGCGGATTCCGCAAGTGCGCGATGGCATGTTCAATGACTTGCTGCAGATGATCTGCCTTCACGAAGTTCTTTGCCGGAGGCAGCCAGGCCCGCACGATGACGGCACCGACGAAGTTGATGGCTGCCAGCACGACGAAAGTCGCGCGCCAATGCCAGTGGGTGGCGACCATCCCAGAGATAAAACGTCCCAGGAATCCGCCAATCACGGTTCCCGTCACGTACGATGACATGGCCCGGCCCACGCCGCGGCCAGCCCATTCCTCGTTGATGTAGGCCAGCATGACAGCGATGACGCCAGGCACGAACAATCCCTGGGCAAATCGCCAAAGAATCAGCGCATGCAGACTGGTGGAAGTGGCGGCGAGTGCTGTGGGGATGGTCAGGAGAAAGAGCGAAGGAACAATCACTTTCTTGCGCCCGCGGCGTTCGGCGATCATGCCGATGATGGGCGCGGTCACGGCCACTGCGAAGATGGTCGCACTGACTGTTAGGCTGACTTCGAGTTCAGAGGCCTGAAAGAGACGGCGAAGCAATGGCAGCAGCGGCTGGGTGCAGTAGACGCCCAGAAATGTGCACATGCCCGCGAGCATGGTTGCCGCGGTCGCCTTGTCGAGCTTGACCAAAAGATTAAGACATTCCCTCTAAGGATGATATGCGAAATTCAGGCAAGGTCGAACCGGGTGAAAAAGTCTCTCGCTCGTGGGACGGCGGCCTGATCCGGCCAGAAATGTAGTAGACTAACTCGCTCCTCCCCAGGGCTGGGACCCTCTCGCCGGGAATGTTTTCATGAGTGCTCCGCTTGCCAAGAAAGTTCTCCTGATCGGCTGGGACGCTGCGGATTGGAAAGTAATCAACCCGCTCGTGGACCAAGGGCTGATGCCAACCCTCGATAGCTTCATCAACCAAGGTGTGATGGGCAACATCGCAACTTTGCGCCCGATCCTGTCACCCATGCTTTGGAATTCCATCGCAACCGGCAAGCGGCCGGAGAAGCATGGCATTCACGGCTTCATGGAGCCCGATCCGCAGAATGGGGGCGTGCGTCCGGTGACCAGCACGTCGCGCAAGGTAAAAGCGATCTGGAACATTCTGACGCAACGCGGATACAAAACCCACGTGGTGGGGTGGTTCGCGGGACATCCTGCGGAGCCGATCAATGGCATCTCCGTTTCTGATCTTTATCCCTACGCGGCCGGGCCGCTGGATGAGGAATGGCCTTTGCCGCCCGGTGCGGTTCATCCTGAAAGCATGCGCGACACCTTTGCGAAGTTGCGCATGCATCCGGCGGAGGTCACCGAGGCCGCGATTCTCCCGTGGATACCGCGCGCGGCCCAGATTGATCAGGAGAAAGATAAAGGTCTGCAATCATTCGCAAAGATTCTGGCGGAGAACTGTTCCATCCACAATGCTGCGACGTGGATCCTACAGAATCAGGAATGGGATTTTCTCGGTGTCTATTACAACGGCATCGATCATTTCTGTCACGGCTTCATGCACTACCACCCGCCGCGCATGGAAGGGATTCCGGAAGACAAGTTTGAAATTTACAAAGATGTGGTGAACGGCGCTTACCGCTTTCACGACATGATGCTCGAGACTTTGCTCGAGCTTGCCGGCCCGGATGCGACAGTTCTGTTGGTCTCCGATCACGGATTTCATTCCGATCATTTGCGGCCGCGAGGCATCCCCATGGAGCCTGCAGGTCCCGCGGTGCAGCATCGTCCATTCGGAACGTTTTGCATGAAAGGCGCACACATCAAGCAGGACGAGCGTATTTATGGCGCGACTCTGCTGGATGTGACGCCGACGATTCTGACTCTGTTCGGCCAACCGGTAGGCGAGGACATGGATGGACGCGTTCTTGTGCAGGCTTTTGATAGTAAGCCCGAGATCGCGCGCATTCCGAGTTGGGAGAGTGAAGTCGGCGAGTGTGGCATGCATCCCGAGGGCTTACGCACTGATCCTGCGGCGGCGCAGTTGGTCCTAAAGCAGTTTGTCGCGCTCGGATATATTCAGCCGCCGAGTGAGAATCAGGAGAAGGCGGCGGAAATCGCGATGCGCGAACTTCGCTATAACCTGTCGCGGGCTTATCTGGATGGGCGCAACTATTCCGAAGCCTTGGCCATATTGGAGGAATTGGCGAAGAAGTGGCCCGAAGAAACTCGCTTCCAACAATATCTCGCCCAGTGTTACCTCGCCATGGGACGCCGTGCGGAGGCGAAAACGATTTTGGAGCAATTGATCGCGGCCCCGCCTAAAAAACGCGTGCGGCGGAAGCCGGAGACCGCCGAGAATGACGCTCCGGCGGAAGAGTCCGAGGTTACGATAGTTGCGGATGCCGAGCCTGAAGACACGACGCCTAAGCCGCGCCCGTGGGCCGATCTGTTCATGGGCATCATTCACTTCGAAGAAGGCGACACCGACGAGGCACTGGCGCGATTGCTGAAGGCCGAGGACGCTGATCCACGGTTACCTGATCTTCATTTGCGTATTGGGGAAACATATCTTGCGAAAGAAGCGCACGGAAGATGCTGAGCGCGCGTTCGAACGCGCGCTTGAGATTGATGGCGACAGTCCCGGAAGCCCATTTGGGATTGGCCCTGGTGCGCTTGCGCCAACGCCGCAACGAAGATGCCGCCGAACAGGCGCTGATCGCGGTCGGACTACAACACTTTTTGCCGCTCGGACATTTTTATTTGGGAGTTGCTCTGGCCCGGCTCGGTCACCGCCAGCGCGCGATTCTGGCTTTTGAGACGGCTCTCAGCATGACTCCCGGATTGCTGGCGGCGCATCGTTGGTTGGCTGCGCTCTACAACCATCCGGAAGGCAGCCGTGAAAAAGCTGCGGGACACCGTTTCCTTTACGCGCAGTTGAAAAAACAGAGAGAAGTTCGTACGGGCGTGCAGTAGGCGGCGATCTGGACGCTCCGGTGGCGGTTCGTTTCAAGCCTATAGTGTTGACTTGCGCCTAAAACCGAAACATAATCTCGCCTTTCGTCGACTCGCCTAATCCATCTCACTGAACCTTCCTCGGCAGGACGTTTGCAATCCTGTGATGCTGGGCCCTCCAAAATTCTTCTTTAACAAGGAGAGAATCATGCCCCGACAGACAAGAAAAACGAACATGAAGATCGCTGGCGATTCGCATCGAGTCTCCAGTCACCTCGACAAAAATCTGCTGGCGTATGCCGTTGCGGCCGGCGCGACCGGAGTTGGGTTGCTTGCGTCTGCTCCGCTCTCCGAAGCCAAGATCGTCTTTACACCCACCCATCAGACGGTCTCTCAGGGAAGCTCGTTGAAGCTGGATCTGAACGGCGATGGAATTACTGACTTCACTATCAGCAACACCTATAGCGCCGCCGGCAAAATCGTGAACACGGGGAGCCAGGGAAGCGCGGGATCGTTGCGCGTTGCAGGGGCGAATGCCAGCAATCAGGCTGTGAGCGCAAGCCCTCGCCACAATGGATTTGCCAGAGCCCTGATAACGCACTATCAGGTGGGACCCGCGAACAAGTTTGGCAGCGCCAGTAATCCTTTCATGGAAGAGTGCTTCATCGTCACTGGCACTTTCCTGGAGACTGGTTCCTGGTTCAACGTAACGAATCGTTATCTGGGGCTGAAGTTTATCATCGGCGGCCAGATTCATTACGGATGGGCCCGGCTTAGCGTGCGCGAATCAGTTTGTAGTATCAGTGCGGTTCTGACCGGTTATGCATATGAGACGGTGGCGGGGATGTCCATTGTGACTGGCAAGACGTCGGGCCCGGACGGCGTCAGGGCGGCCGGAGACTTCAATCTGCTTCCCGCCGAACCTGTTCCACCTGCCCCAACTCTGGGCATGCTGGCCTACGGCGCGCCGGGATTAGCGATCTGGCGAAGAGAGGACGAGTTCGTGCGGTAGGCATTGTTTGAGAGAAGCGGCCTCCTTAACTACTCCATACTCAAATCGGTGAATCTCTGCGCGGACAGACCGCATCCGGAAGATCAAATCGTGTAGTGTGGTTCGTTCAAATCTTTCCGTGGAGGAGGCGCTTCATGGCATTCACGCTTACAGTTAATGGCAAGCAACGCTCTGTCGATGTCGATCCCGATACACCGCTGTTATGGGTCTTGCGCGACACGCTCGGCATGACGGGCACGAAGTTCGGATGCGGCATGGCGCTCTGCGGATGTTGCACAGTGCACGTGAACGGCGAGGCGACCCGATCGTGCGTGACGGCGATTTCCGATGTGCAGGGGAAGGCCGTGATCACGATCGAAGCGCTGCACGATCATCCCGCACAACTGGCGTGGATCGAGGAAGACGTCCCTCAATGCGGCTACTGCCAATCAGGGCAGATCATGGCCGCCGCGGCCTTACTCGCAAGCAATCCCAAGCCAAGCGATAAGGATATCGACGATCAGATTTCCGGCAACCTGTGCCGCTGCGGAACCTATCCCAGGATTCGAAAAGCGATTCATCGCGCCTCTGACATGATGGCCAAGGGAGGTGCGCGATGAGTGCGATCCCCGAAGTAAATCGCCGTGACTTCTTGAAGGTTTCGACCACCGCCGCCGCAGGCTTGGTGATCGGATTCTCCCTGCCTTCCAAGTTGCTGGCCGCGGAAAACACTCATGGCGCGATGCTGAATGCTTTCGTGCGAATCAGTCCTGATGATTCAGTGACCGTCATCATTAACAAATCGGAGATGGGGCAGGGCATTGATACCTCGTTGCCGATGATTCTGGCAGAGGAACTGGACGCTGACTGGTCGAAGATCGGTTTCGAAAACGCTCCAGTCGCCCAGGTCTATTACCACACCGTGTACGGCGTCCAGATGACCGGCGGCAGTTCGAGCACGATCTCATCGTTCGATCAGCTCAGAAAAGCGGGAGCCACCGCGCGGGCTATGCTGATTGCCGCCGCGGCAGATACGTGGAAGGTGGATCCGGCCAGTTGCCATACCGAGAACGGATTTGTGGTTCACGGAACGCAACGTCTCTCCTACGGAAAGTTGGCGGAGAAGGCTGGGCAACTGAAGCCGCCTGCCGAAGTAAAACTCAAAGATCCGAAAGACTTTCGCCTGATCGGCAAAGCCACGCGCCGGTTGGATACCCCCGCGAAAACCAATGGCACCGCGATGTTCGGCATTGATGTAACCGTGCCGGGAATGTTGGTGGCGGTGGTGGCCAGACCTCCAGTGTTCGGGGCAAAAGTGAAAAGCGTCAATGGCGACAAGGCGAGGGCCATACGCGGAGTTCGCCAAGTCATTGAACTTGACAACGGAGTTGCGGTGGTGGCCGACGGCTTCTGGCCTGCGAAGAAAGGCCGCGAGGCGCTGCAGATCACATGGGATGACGGCCCAATGGCGGGCTTCGACAGCGAGTCGCTGCGCAAACAATACATCGAGTTAGCTGGCCAGCCCGGGCTGCCGGCACGTAAGCAGGGAGATGCGGCGGCCGCGCTGAAATCCGCTGCTCTCAAGCTCGACGCGGTCTACGAGGTTCCTTATCTCGCGCATGCTCCCATGGAGCCATTGAACTGCGTGGCCGATGTGCGCGCCGATCACTGTTCGGTGTGGACGGGAACCCAGTTTCAAAGTCCAGATCGAGATGCCGCCGCGCAGGTTGCGGGACTGAAGCCCGAGCAGGTGGAAATTCACACTACATTTCTCGGCGGAGGCTTCGGACGCCGGGCCGTTCCCGGCAGTCACTTTGTACGAGAAGCGGTCGAGATCTCGAAGAAGGCGAACGCGCCAGTGAAGGTGATCTGGACGCGCGAAGATGATATGGCCGGCGGCTACTATCGCCCCGCTTACTATCACAAAGTGTCTGGCGGTCTCGACGCCAACGGAAAGCCGGTGGCATGGGCGCAGACGATGGTGGGGCAATCGATCATGGCGGGAACTCCATTTGCGGTGATGGTAAAGGATGGCGTCGATCCAACTGTCGTCGAAGGTGCGGCCGACATGATCTATGACATCCCGGCAATTTCGGTCGAGGTGCAGAGCCCAAAGATCGGTGTGCCGGTGCTCTGGTTCCGTTCGGTCGGCCACTCACACAACGCATTCGTGGTGGAGTGCTTTATCGACGAGTTGGCGCACGCTGCGAAGAAAGATCCGTACGAGTTCCGGCGTGCTTTGTTGACCAGCGATCCACGGCGGATCGCAGTGCTTGAGGAGGTTGCGAAACGCGCGAACTGGGGATCGCCCATGCCTGCGGGCAAGGGGCGGGGCATCGCGTCCCACCTCTCGTTCGGAACCTATGTCGCCCACGTCGCGGAAGTGGCGGTCGCGAAAGACGGCAGCATCACGGTGGAACGCCTGGTCTGCGCGGTCGATTGCGGGCAAGTCATCAATCCTGACACCATCAAGGCGCAGATGGAGGGGGCGGCGAACTTCGCCCTGACTGCGGCACTCTATGGAGCGATCACCTTCAAGAACGGACGCGTGCAACAAGGCAACTTTGATGACTACCAGTTGATCCGCTTGAACGAAGCTCCGCCGATCGAAGTCTACATTGTCGAAGGAAAGGGCTCGCAAGGCGGCGTCGGCGAGCCGGGAGTGCCGACGGTAGCGCCGGCTGTATTCAATGCGGTGTTCGCGGCGACCGGAAAACGAGTGCGACGGCTGCCGGTTCGCACTGAAGACCTGAAGACGACATAACGGTGATGGCGGTCCCGTATAATCTTGGGACCGCCATGCCCGCCAGCCTCGACCAGATTGTCGCTGCCACTCGCCGGAAGGTCGCTGAGACCCGGCGTTCCGCTGACGCACTCGCCCTTGAGCGCCAGGCGGAAAAGCACGTCCCGCGCGGGTTTCGCGAGAAACTAAAAAAGACGGCCGAGTCCGCCGTGGCTGTAATTGCGGAACTGAAGAAAGCCTCTCCGTCACGTGGACTCATCCGCTCGGATTTTGATCCCGAAAAGCTGGCAAAAGAATTGGAAGCCGCCGGTGCAGCGACATTGTCAGTTCTAACTGATGAGGAATTCTTTCAGGGGTCGCTTGAGAATCTAAGCATTGCCTCGGCCAGCACCCAACTTCCGTGCCTACGAAAAGATTTCATGGTCGATGAATTCCAGTTGCTGGAAGCACGAGCGAATAGAGCGGATGCGATTCTGTTGATTGTGGCAGCGCTGTCGCAGTCAGAGTTGACGGAGCTTGCCGCGAAGTCCCGCGAGTTCGGACTGGATGTTCTGTGCGAGGCGCACGACGAAGCCGAACTCAAGCGCGCGCTGGATGCGGGATGCGATCTGGTCGGAGTGAACAGCCGCGATCTAAGGACTTTCAAAGTTGATCTGGAAACGGCGTTTCGCCTGGGAGAACTGATTCCGAGGGATGTGGTAAGTGTCGCCGAAAGCGGAATTCACACCGGCGCAGACATGGCACGCTTGCGCGCCGCAGGGTATCAGGCATTTCTGATTGGCGAATCGTTGATGAAGTCGGAACATCCGGGCGAGGCGTTGCAATTGCTGTTGCGAACGACCAACGACCAACGACGAACGACGGTCTTATGACTTGGGTGAAGATCTGCGGCATCACGAATCTGGAAGACGCGCTGACCGCGGTCGAGGCTGGAGCGGATGCGCTGGGATTCGTGTTTTATGAGAATAGTCCGCGAAAGGTTGATGTAGAGACGGCGCGGGAGATTGTGGCGAAGCTGCCGGAGCGCGTGGAGAAGGTTGGGGTGTTCGTTAACCAAATAGAGGATTCGATTTGCGACGTTGCTGACAGGGTAGGCCTTACCTCTGTCCAGATGCATGGAGACGACGAAGATCCCCACGTAGCCGACTTGGTGGTTGCGCGTCGGCCGCAGCTCAAGGTTGTGGTCGGCATTTCAATGCTGCGTTATAGACCCGAGGGGTGGGCGATGATGTGGCGTCCCGACTTAGGTTTCGCGTTTCTACTCGATAGTGGTGGCGGAACGGGGCAGACCTTTGATTGGGACAAGGGGACAAGCGCGATAGAAATCATCAAGCATCTGGGGCCCGTCGTTATCGCGGGCGGCTTGAACCCAACCAATGTCGCGGATGCCATGCGCATGCTGCGTCCTTGGGGGGTCGACGTTGCTTCGGGCGTGGAGGCGCGTCCGGGCAAAAAAGATCCGGAAAAGGTAAAGGCGTTCGTCGCCGCTGTGCGAGAGGCGGACAAAGTACACTAGAACATGGCTACCGCATCCATCGCGAAAAGCAAGAACGTTCCCGGGCGCTTCGGCGCTTATGGCGGGCGCTATGTCCCCGAAACGTTGATGGCGGCGCTTGAGGAACTAGAGCGCGCGTACGAAACGGCCAAGCGTGACCGCAAATTTCAGTCTCGTCTGACTGAGTTGCTGCGAACCTATGCTGGACGACCCACCCCGCTATTCTTTGCGCAACGCCTTACCAAGAAACTAGGCGGAGCGAAAATCTATCTCAAGCGCGAAGATCTGCTGCACACGGGCGCGCACAAAATCAACAACTGTCTGGGACAGGCGTTACTCGCCGAGCGCATGGGCAAGCGCCGCATCATCGCTGAGACTGGTGCCGGGCAACACGGAGTCGCCACAGCGACCGTCTGTGCGCTGTTCGGCTTCGAGTGCGTTGTCTACATGGGCACCGAAGACATGCGGCGGCAGGAACTGAATGTATTTCGCATGCGGTTGCTGGGAGCCGAAGTGCGTGGCGTCGATTCCGGATCGCGTACGTTGAAAGATGCGATCAACGAAGCTATGCGCGATTGGGTGACGAACGTCCGCAACACGCATTACCTGTTGGGCAGCGTGCTGGGGGCGCATCCTTATCCCACGATGGTGCGCGATTTCCATAAGGTCATTGGGCGCGAAGCTCGGGCGCAGATATTGAAGGCAGAGGGCAAGCTACCGGCGGCGATCATCGCTTGCGTCGGTGGAGGATCGAACGCCATTGGCATCTTTCATGACTTCCTCAAAGACAAGAAAGTGAAGCTGATTGGAGTCGAAGCCGGAGGCCGCAGTGAGCGCCTCGGTGATCACGCGGCGCGTTTTCGCGGAGGGTCTCCCGGAGTGCTGCAAGGAACTTATTCGTATGTATTACAAGACGCCGGTGGCCAGATCGCGACGACACATTCCGTGTCAGCGGGACTCGACTATCCCTCGATCGGCCCTGAGCATGCCTGGCTGAAGGACACTAGCCGCGCTGAATACGTCCCCGCGTCTGATGCCGAAGCGCTGGAAGCCTGTACGCTGCTGGCGCGAACCGAAGGCATTATTCCTGCTCTCGAGTCCGCGCATGCAGTGGCAGAGGTGGTCAAGCGTGCGCCGAAGATGAAGAAGTCGGAGGTTGTCATCGTTAACGTCTCGGGGCGAGGGGATAAGGACGTTGGGATTTTGAGAGAGAATCTGAAACTGGAGGGTTCGTGATTTTCAATTTCCAATTGTCAATTTCCAATTGAAGATTCAGAACCGATGCCTCTTTCTTTCATAACCCGTCCCTCTCTCGTCGCCTATGTCACCTGCGGCGACCCCGATCTCGCGACCACGCGCGACGTAATCCTGGCAGCGATTGAGGCCGGAGCGGATGTCATCGAACTGGGCGTTCCGTTTAGCGATCCCGTGGCCGACGGCCCTGTCATCCAGCGTGCCAGCGAACGTGCGCTGGCGAAGGGAACCACCCTGGCGCAGGTTTTGACTCTTGCCGCCGAGATTCGCCAGCACTCGCAATCGGTTGGGTTGATTCTGTTTTCTTATCTCAATCCGATTCTCCGCATGGGTCTGGAAAAGTTCGGCAAAGTGGCGCGAGCGGCGGGGCTTGACGGCGTTCTCGTTACCGACCTTCCTGTCGAAGAGGCTGGACGGATACCTACGGCTCATGCGACAGAACGATCTGGCGACAGTGTTTCTTGCCGCACCGACCAGTCCAGAAGGTCGTTTGAAGCAGATTGCGCATGCTTCCAGCGGCTTCGTCTATGCCGTTTCGCGTACCGGCGTGACCGGTGCGCGCCAGCAGTTGCCGGAGGACGCACAAAGCCTCGTCAAGCGGCTACGCAAACATACGAAACTTCCCATTGCAGTTGGGTTTGGCATCTCGAACGCGCGAGCAGTTCGCTGCGGTAGGAAAATATGCCGACGCCGCGGTGGTAGGCAGCACGATTGTGGCTGTCATCGAAGGGAATGCGGGCAAAGAAGCGGAGGCTGTGGCACAATTTATAAAACAGCTTCTAGTCGGTGGTCTTAGTCGATGGCCGCTGGTCCCTCATTCCTAAAGAGGCACCTCGATCGAACAGACTTGACCAATGACCATGGCGAACCGACGACCAAAATGGACATTTCCGATTGGCGAAAGAAAATCGATGAGCTCGACGGTAAGCTGGTGGAGTTGCTGAGCCAGCGGGCGCAAGCCGCGCACGAGATCGGCAAGCTCAAGCGCGACGCCGGCATGGCTATCTATGAGCCCGACCGCGAGCAGTGGGTTTTTTACAATGTGAAGGATGTGAACCGGGGTCCATTGCCCGATCAGGATCTGATTCGCATTTATGAACGCATCATGGACATCATGCGGCAGATTCAGAAAGAAGAAATCGCTCCGGAAATCACCGACGCCGCAGCGGCGGATACAGAATTGGACATAGATGTGAATGACTGATGTAGTCGATGGTCATTGGTCGTTGGTCGGTAGTCAAAACCGGCCCGACTAAAGACTAACAACTAGTGACCAACGACCAAAATGATTGTTGCCATGCAAGAAACCGCGACCGAGAAGCAGATCCAGGATGTGATTGAACACCTGGTGCGGATGGGCTTTTCCGTTCATCGTACGACTGGCGCGCGGCAGAGCGTGCTCGCCGCGGTAGGCGCACGCATCGATTTCGACACGCGGAATCTCGAAGTGCTATCGGGCGTGCAGGAAGTGCATCGCATCAGCGCGCCTTACAAGCTTGCCGGGCGCAGCTTCCGCCCCGAAGGCACGGTCATCGAATTTGCCAACGGATTGAAGATTGGCGGCGATGAAGTCGTCGTCATGGCGGGGCCATGCTCCGTGGAATCTCGCGAACAACTTTTCAACGTCGCCGGACAAATGGCAAAAGCGGGTGCGCGTGTGTTGCGAGGCGGAGCCTTCAAACCGCGCAGCTCTCCGTATTCGTTTCAAGGCATGGGTCTTGAAGGACTGAAGCTGTTGCGCGAAGCAGGCGACCAATTCAATCTGCTGGTGATCAGCGAAGTGATGGAAATTTCGCAGATCGCCATCATGCTGCCCTATATCGATATTTTCCAGGTCGGCGCGCGCAACATGCAGAATTTCAATCTGCTGCGTGAACTCGGCAAGGTGAAGAAGCCGGTACTGTTGAAGCGGGGCATTGCGGCGACGCTCGAAGAGTTGCTGCTTTCGGCCGAATACATCATGGCGGGCGGAAATTACGAAGTGATTCTGTGCGAGCGCGGTATTCGCACATTCGAGACTTACACCCGCAATACGCTCGACATCTCGGCGATTCCGATCATTCAGAAGCTTTCGCATCTCCCAATGACTTCCGATCCTTCGCATGGCACAGGATTGCGCGACAAAGTTCCTCCGATGGCGCGTGCCTCGTTGGCGGCAGGGGCCGATGCATTGCTGATCGAGGTGCATCACGATCCCGACAGGGCGCTTTCCGACGGAGCGCAGTCGCTCTTTCCCGCACAATTCGCCAAATTGATGGACGAGTTGCGCATTGATCGCGCCGGTTGTGGGGCGCAAGATCGCCTAGCTAGATTTACGAAGTACGATTTACGATTGTCGATTTAAGCGGCTTTTGCAATCGTCAATCATAGGTCGTCAATCGTAAATTCCATGCCCATTCGCCAGATCACGATCGTTGGAACCGGCCTGATCGGTGGCTCTTTCGGCCTCGCTCTGAAGAAATAATGGATTCAAAGGCCGCATCATTGGCTGTGATCGCCAGCCGGTGCTCGATCGAGCGCGCGGGAAAGGAGCGATCGATGTCGGACAAGTTCATCCTGCCGAGGCCGCCCGTGGCAGCGATGTTATGGTATTGGCGACACCGGTCGGTGCCATTATCGAACTGATCGAACGCATTGGTGCAATTCCTCCCGCAAAATCTTGCTCACCGATGTGGGCAGCACCAAAGCTGCAGTCACTGGCCCAGGCAAAATGTCTTCGGAAAAAATGTTGGCCAGCGTTTTCTTGGCGGACATCCCATGGCGGGCAAAGAACAATCAGGAATGGAGTTCGCCGATCCGGAATTGTTTCGCGGAGCCGCTTGGTTCTTCACTCCGGTGGCGGACCAATATCCGGACGAAGGGTTGCAAGGCGAATTTCTGGAGTGGGTGGAGCATACCGGCGCACGCATCGCCAGCCTTGAAGCGCAGCAACACGACGAGCTTTGCGCCTGGATCAGCCACGTTCCGCAGTTGATTTCGACGGCGCTGGCTGCCGCTCTTGTCGAGGAATACGGCCCCGAAGCACCATTGCTCGAGGCTGGCGGACGCGCCCTTCGGGAGATGACGCGAATCGCGGCGAGTCCCTACTCCATGTGGCGCGACATCGCCATCACTAACAAGAAAAACATCGCAAGACGCCCTGCAGAAAGTCGAGCAGCATCTGGCGCACATCCGCGAAAATCTGGGCACCAAGGAACTCGCGCTGGAATTCGAGCAAGCCCACCACCTAAAGAAAAGCCACAGGAAGAATTGAGACATCGAATCATTGAGTCATCGGGTCATTGCAAGAATGAATCAATGGCCCGATGTTTCAATGACTCAATTCCTTTATTTCGTTTACAATCCTTGCGCGATGAACAAAGTTGTAGCGAGCGCCGACGAGGCCGTACGCGATGTCTTTGACGGCGCAACCATCATGGTCGGAGGTTTCGGGCTATGCGGCATTCCCGAAAACCTGATTCGTGCTCTCGCGAAAAAAGGCACTAAGAACCTCACGACGATCAGCAACAACGTAGGAGTCGACGGCTTCGGCATGGGCTTGCTCCTCGGCGCGGGACAAATTCGCAAACACATTGGAACCTACGTCGGCGAGAACAAACTGTTGGAGCAGATGGTGCTCGAGGGCCGGATCGAACTCGATCTGGTGCCGCAGGGAACGTTTTCCGAACGCATTCGCGCAGGCGGTGCTGGCATTCCCGCGTTCTTTACTCCCACCGGCGTTGGAACCATGGTGGCCAAAGACAAGGAGACCCGCGAGTTCGACGGCCGCCTCTACTTGATGGAACATGCGTTGAAAGCCGACTTCGCCTTTGTGAAAGCGTGGAAGGGCGATACCTGGGGCAATCTCGACATACCGGAAGACCGCCAGGAATTTTAATCCCATGATGGCGACAGCAGCAAAGGTGACGATTGCCGAAGTCGAAGAGTTGGTGAAACCGGGTCAACTCGAGCCCGACATGGTTCACACTCCCAGCGTCTTCGTGAAGCGCATCTTCGAGGGGGAACTCTTCGAGAAGCGGATTGAGAAAAGAACAGTGAGAAAAGCAGTACCCAGTACCTAAGTAGCCAGTACCAGCAAAAGCGCAGAATGCCTTCCGGCAAATAAGGGCCAATGACCAACGACCAACGACCAACGACGATAACCAAAGATGTCGACAAACGCGAACGCATCGTGAAGCGCATCGCGCGCGAGTTGCGCGACGGTTACTACGTGAATCTTGGCATTGGCATGCCTACGCTGGTCGCAAACTATGTGCCGGCTGGCATGGATGTGATTCTGCAAAGTGAGAATGGCATGTTGGGCATCGGGCCCTATCCCACCGAAGATCAGGTCGATGCGGATCTGATCAACGCCGGAAAAGAAACCGTCAGTGAAATGGCTGGCACCGCGTATTTTTCCAGCTCTGATTCCTTCGCCATGATTCGTGGCGGACACATCGATCTAAGTGTTCTTGGCGCGATGGAAGTGGATGAGGAAGGCAATCTCGCTAACTGGATGATCCCTGGGAAAATGGTCAAGGGCATGGGCGGAGCCATGGATCTGGTGGCCGGCGCGCGCCGCGTGATCATTGCCATGGAGCACACGAACAAAGACGGCGCTCCGAAGATTCTAAAGAAGTGCACCCTGCCGCTGACCGGCGTCGGCGTGGTGAATATGATCGTCACCGAAATGGCTGTGATTCACGTGGCGCCAGCCGGTTTGGTTCTCGACGAAATCGCTCCGGGACTTACGGCAGAAGATGTGCAGCGAGCCACCGAAGCTCCGCTGATCGTTGCGCCTCACCTGCGCGCGATGGAAGTCTGAACTCCGCTATTTGCTGAGCCGTTCTACTTTTCCCGTGTCGAGGTGATAGACCGCTTCGACGACGCTGATTTTCCCTTCATCCACCATGTGCCGCAAAACCTCGCTATGGGCGAGCAAATCTTTCGCGCTCTGGTGAACGTTGTCGCGGATCGCGGCGTCGAGTAAATCATCTCCTTTCGCCTGACCTTTCGCCATCTCGACTGCGGGATCAATCTTGTCGACGATGGCTTGCAGGTTCGCCGTCGGCATCTTGTCTCCCGAACATGCGGCTTTGACCGCGCCACAAGCGGTGTGGCCAACGATCACGATCACGGTACTGCCCAGATTCTGCACGGCAAATTCCATGCTGCCGACGCCGATCGCGTCCGCGATATTTCCCGCCGAGCGCACCACGAACAAATCTCCCAGGCTCTGATCGAACACAGTTTCCGGTGCCACGCGGCTGTCGGAGCAGGCAAGCACTGCCACTTTAGGATTCTGTGACTTCGCTAAAGACTGCCTGAGCGGGACGATCGATCGCGTCTTGGCATGACCCTCGACGTACCGGGCGTTGCCAGCCATGAGATCGGCCCAAATTGCTTCGGAACCTGATTTGGCGGGAGCCGCCGCCTGCGCGAAGCTGAGACTGGTGAGGAGGACGAAGATAGAACCGTAGAGAGGAATCGCACGTTTCATAGAGGAATTCCTTATGTGATCCAGATCACCGCAGGGGTGCTGCGCTGCATGATACATCCTGTTCGGGATGGTAGGCGAGTCCGTCAAGAATATTTTACTGGCGATAGAGGAAACTGCGCCCGCGAGCCGGGTACCGTTCGTAATATTTGAAACCCTGCGGTTCGCCGTCATACTGTCAAAATGGCTGTTACTTTCTCTGAAGAACGGTGGTTGCCGAAGTCGGTTCTTTGTTTGCGCGACTACAACCGCGCCAAGTTCGGCCTTGACCTGATCGCCGGGATTACAGTGGGCCTGGTTGCGTTGCCGCTGGCGATGGCGTTTTCCATCGCTTCCGGACTCACTCCTCAAGCGGGCATCTACTGTGCCATCGTCACTGGATTCCTCATTTCCCTGCTGGGTGGTTCCAAAACACAAATCGGCGGACCTACCGGCGCGTTCGTGGTCGTGGTGGCTGGAATCGTCGCGGTTCACGGAGTAAGTGGACTCTTCATGTGCACCGTTATGGCGGGCATCCTGCTCGTCGTTATGGGTGTAACCGGCCTGGGCACGGCCGTGAAATTTATTCCGCGCCCGGTTGTGGTCGGTTTCACCAACGGAATTGCGATTTTGATTGCCAGCACCCAGATCAAAGATTTCCTCGGACTGAAGCTCGATAAGGTCCCCGGAGTTTTCTGGCTGCGCATGGAAGCGCTGGGACAGAGTCTGCCGACGCTGTCTTATACGGCTGCGGCGATCGCGGTAGGCACGGCACTGATCATGATTTTCTGCCGCGTCATCTCGCCTCGCATTCCCGGCCCGATCGTAGGATTGGTTTTATCCACGCTGGCCGTGGTTGTTTTCAAACTGCCGGTGGAAACCATCGGCTCGCGTTTCGGTGGAATTCCCAGCGGCCTGCCGCATTGGCAAATTCCGCCATTTCGCACCGATCTGATTCACGGTCTGCTGGGGCCTGCATTTACCGTTGCAATGCTGGGCGCGATTGAGTCGCTGATGTCGGCGGTGGTCTCCGATCGCATGAGCGACGACCGGCATAACCCGAATGTGGAATTGATCGGGCAGGGGATCGCCAACATCGCCTCGCCCATGTTTGGCGGCTTGCCGGCAACGGGCGCCATTGCACGGACCGCGACCAGCATCCGCTCAGGTGCACAGTCTCCTGTCGCGGGGATGATTCATTCACTCACCTTGCTATGCATCTTGCTCTTCGCGGCTCCGCTGGTCAGTTATGTGCCAATGGCCGCCTTGGCCGGCATCCTGATGGTGGTCGCTTACAACATGGGAGAGTGGCGCGAGATTCCGCAATTGCTGAAGCTCACGAAAACCGATATCAGCATCTGGCTGGTCACTTTCGCGCTTACGGTCTTCGCGGACCTGACGGTCGCGGTTGAAGCGGGCATGATTCTGGCCGCCCTGCTTTTCATCAGCCGCGTGGCGAGCACCACCACGGTCTCGCAGGTCACCGATGACTATGTAGAAGATGGGCGCGTGCACATCCTGCAGGACAAAGACATTCCTTACTACGCAACGATCTTCCGCATTCACGGGCCCTTTCTGTTTGGTGCGACGGATAAAGTCTCGGTAGTCACCGAGAACATCCACAAGCTTCCGCCGGTGGTGATTTTGCGTTTGCGTAATATGACCGCGATTGATGCCACGGGATTGTTCGCCTTGGAAGAGGTCGCCCGAAAACTGCAGGCGAGCAAACGGACGCTGATTCTGTGCGGCGCCAGGGAACAACCGGCTGCGGTCATTCACCAATCAGAATTCGAAGACCTGATCGGATACGAAAATATTTGCGACAACGTGCAGGAAGCGCTGCGGAGAGCGGAAGAAGTGTACGAGAGATTGGAACACAAGCCGGTCGGAGCGAAAGGCTAAGACAAAGCACGCGGGGATTGCGGCCTTCGCGTACGCGAACAAATCAGGTCCGGACGGCTTTAAACGGTGCGCTCAACAGACGCGCGGGGAACATCACGACAGCCCAAATCAATTCCAGCACGCCGTGGACGGCGATGCCAACAATCCTGAACGGCAAAAGCAGCAACCAGACGAAGGGGTAGATCACCAGGGCGAATAATGCGAGAGGCCAGCACATCACGAAGAGCAGGCACCAAAGAAGAAAAGTGAACATGATGAGACCTCCTGCAAATTTCTCTATTTAAAGATACGCCCGCCACCGCGAAAAAGTTCCAGGTTTGATTCGTATCAGGGCATCGCTTCAGCGATGCCGTTTACGCTGAGATTGGATTCGCCTTTAGGCGCTGGGGCAGCGGCTAAAGCCGGACGGTGCGGTTCTTCATAATGGTATGGCTAAAGCCATACCCTGATACAAACCGAAACATCTCCTTAAGTACAACTCAAACCCGTTTCGCCTAAGACGCTGGGTCATGCCGCTAAGTACTTCTTCAGAAAAGCCAGCGACCGCATTCCCGCGTCCCGCCAGACATCACCGCTGAAGCCGTGTCCTGCGCCGGGATAAATCTGCATTTCGTACGGCATGCTCTTTTTCTCAAGAACTTTTTGCAGGTGGTAGGCCTCTTCGACCGGCACCGTGGTGTCGGCATCACCGTGCAGAATCAGCACGGGACAGAACCGGCGCATGAAGAACCGCATCTCTTTAGGAATGCCTCCGAAGAATTCGACCACCGCGCGCACGCGCTTATCCACGGCAGCATCGGAGAGTGAAAGGTAGGCGCCAAGCGAGAATCCCAGCAGGCCAATGCGCTCCGGATCGACATGCGGTTGCTTCTCCACATGGCTGATCGCGTCCCACAGGGTCTTCACCCAGATCGGAAAGTGACGGAAGATCGTGTCTTTGTCGGCGAACGAAGTTCCAGTGCGATCGAAGTAATGCAGGATGTATACCGCGAAACCCTGGCTGGCGAGCAGGCTTGCCGGTTCAGTCATGCCGGCAAAGCCTCCGCCCGAGCCGTAGAGGCTTATGACCGTCGGAAAGCGCTGTCCGTTGTTACTGGGAACGAACGCATCGAGGCGAATACGCTTGCCGCCGCTCTCAAACGTGATTTGGGATTGGGTGACGGGGAACATCGTAGCTCTTAGCTTTTAGCCTTTAGCTTTTAGCCTTTAGCCAGAGCTTCAGGCTAAAAGCCAAGAGCTAAGAGCTAGGTGCTGACAACCGCATTTTCCTCCGCCAACCTCTTCAGTGCCTCCCCGTACGGTGCTCGCGCAATGCCTCGTTCCGTCACGATCGCTGTGACATATTTCGCGGGAGTCACATCGAATGCCGGGTTCTCGATCCCAACTCCATCCGGCGTCATCTGCTTGCCGGCAATGTGCGTGACTTCGCGTTGGTTGCGTTCTTCGATAGGAATCTTGCTGCCGTCGGGCGTCTCCATATCAACGGTCGATAGCGGTGCAGCTACGTAGAAGGGAATTCCGTGTACTTTGGCGAGAACTGCGACCGAGTAGGTGCCAATTTTGTTCGCGACATCACCGTTCGCTGCGATGCGGTCGGCCCCGACGACGATGGCGCCGATCTTGCCTTTGCTCATCATCGCGCCCGCCATATTGTCGGAAATCACTGTCGTCGGAATGCCGTCTTTCATCAACTCCCACGCGGTCAAGCGCGAGCCCTGCAGAAAAGGGCGGGTCTCGTCGGCAAATACGTGAATCTTCTTGCCCTGCTCGACCGCCGCACGAATCACTCCCAGGGCTGTTCCGTAGCCACAGGTGGCCAGCGCTCCTGCATTGCAATGAGTCAGCACACCGCCACTCGCAGGCATCAAAGTTGCTCCATAACGTCCCATCGCTTGGTTGGCCGCAATATCTTCCGCGTGCATGCGGACGGCCTCGTCAACCAGCGCCTGCCTGATCTGCGGCAGCGGACGCACGCGCAGCATCTCAAACTTGTCACGCATTCTGCGAATCGCCCAGAACAGATTCACCGCCGTTGGGCGCGTCTGACCGATGACTTCGCAGATCTTGTCGAAGTCCTGCTTGAGTTCGCCCACCGACTCGGCTTTCGAATTCTTCACACCCAGGGCAACGCCCATGGCAGCGGCCACGCCGATCGCGGGCGCGCCGCGCACCACCATGTTGCGGATCACGTCCGCGACCTGCTCATAGGTCTTCGCGGTGACGTAGGTTTCTTCTGTCGGCAACTTCGTCTGATCGATGAAGCGTACGCCGGAGTCGGTCCATTCAAGAGTTTGAATCATGATTTGGTCGTTAGTCGTTCGTCTTTGGTCGTTGGCAAAGACTTAATCGCCATTCACCGCGGGCAGGCCCGGCGAGGTCTCATCATTCTGCAGAAGATGTTCCTTGCGCACGTCCGTCGCCGTAAAGATCGAGACAAAGGGTACGGGAGCTGCTGCCTTCTCTACATTGGGACGTCCGCCGGCTTCCTGGCGCTCCACCAGGCACATCACGCCCACCACGTTGAATCCAAATTCGCGCGCCGCTTCGATCGCCTGGACCGTGGAAGCACCCGTCGTGCAAACGTCATCGACGATGACTACCCGCGAACCTTTCTCGCGATAACCCTCAATCCGCTGGCCGGTGCCGTGCTCTTTCTCGGCCTTGCGTACCAAAAATCCGTTGATATCTCCGCTGACCACAGACACCGCGGAAACGATCGGATCGGCTCCCATCGTCAGTCCCCCGATGGCCTGCGGCCTCCAGCCACGCGCGCGGATCTCGTCGAGAAAAACTTGCCCCGTCAACTTCGAGCCTTTGGCGTCGAGGGTGGTGGTCCGGCAGTCGATGTAATAGTCGCTCTTGCCTCCCGACGACAACTTGAAGTCGCCTAAGCGAAAAGACTTCGCGGCGAGCAGACGCAGGAGTTGTTGGCGCGGGGTTGACATGAAAACCTACCATACCACGAAGGTTGGCGTCAGGCTCCGGGCGCTGTGTTCCCGAAGCCCGAAGCCTGAAGCCGGTTTAGCTTTCCAGCTTGGCGTCCATCGTGATGTTCGCCTTCAGAACTTTGGAGACCGGGCATCCAGACTTGGCATTATCGGCCGCCTTCTGAAATGCTGCCGCATCGGTTCCGGGGACGCGTCCAACCACGTCGAGGTGAACGGCGGTGATGGTCCAACCGGCATCGAGCTTCTCCATGGTTAGGGTCGCGCCGGTATTGATGCTCTCGGGCGTGAGATTCGCGGCGCCTAACTGGGCTGACAGCGCCATCGAGAAGCAAGCCGCGTGAGCCGCGGCGATTAATTCTTCGGGATTGGTGCCAGGAGTATTCTCGAATCGCGTCGTAAAAGAATAGGGAGTGTTCGAGAGGACTCCGCTGGTCGCCGAAACCGCGCCTTTGCCATCTTTCAGGCCGCCCTTCCAAACTGCACTTGCCTTGCGTTGCATTCGTAGCTCCTCAGAAATGAAGTTTATATGCCTGGAATCTATTGTAGATGCTGGCGCAGGTGGGTGTCAGGTGGGCAGCAATTAGCATTTGGCACTTAGCATTTGGCCATGATGGCGAATTGCGGTTGCTGAAAGCTGAGAGCCTGACGGCTAACAGCTTTTCAGTAAAAATCTGAGCAGCTCAAATAAAATCCGCACCGCGGACAACGGAGTTTGCAGCGATGCTCTTTGAGTTGAGCCGAGCAGTTGGGGCAAAAGCTCGCGGGATTGGGAACGGAAGTCTTGTAAATCACCGTGCTGTCTTTGGAAGACGACTTGATTTCCGCCGATAAATTTGCCTGTTTCGATTCCACAGTTCTCCTCTCTTTAACGAAGCGGTTGGTTATCTAAAACAAACCACATCGTCCAGGCGGGGATGGCAAGCATTAACGCACACCAGCAGATCGATGACACAGCCAGAAAAGAACGCGTACGCCGTCCGTCTGCCAACGACTTTGCCAAAAGTACGATAGCTGCAAAGGGAATTAGTAAAGCAAGAACCAGGCCGAAGACGGAGTAGATTTCTGCGAATCCTCCGGCGACAGCCCCCAAACCGGTCGCCTTGGTCTCGGAAACCTCCCGCAGAGCGTGAAGTACTCCGATTATTCCGACGAGGAGCGGAATGCTGGAAACTCCGGCCAACATCATTCCCCACAAGAACCATTTTTTTCTGCGATCGGGGAGGGTGATGTCATCCATATGGCCGGAAAGCTTGGCACAGACGCAGAATGGAATCAAGTCGCAGAGTGATCACAGGAAGAACTAACCGGCGCTGGGCAGATTGCTATTCCAAGAATCAGCCACCAACAGCCACGCTCCCAGCCGTCGCCATGCGTGTACGAACTTGCCACGGTCGGCAAACGTCGTCCCGTCTGGTTGATGAACCAGAACCGTGTAACGGCCCAATTCAACTGCCAGATCGCCCGCATAATCGACGCGCGTGGTTTCCAGGCGAAGGTCTTGATATCCCTTTTCGCCATATTGAAGCAACCGCCACTCGATGGCTTTGGGACCTTGAATCGGCTCGTGATTAGGAGGCATATAAAGCCCATCGGAGGCGAACAAGGCCGCCACTTGATCGTAGTTTCCGGTGTTGAAGGCGGTGCAGTAATCCTGCGTGAGTCCGCGGATGGTGGTTTCCACGTCCAGCAAAGGACCGGAATTAGGCACACTACTACCGTACGGCCGGTACATCGAGCAGACCTCCTGGGGAAGGGCGCGATATCAGACGAAGGAACGCGAGATTGTGCCCACATTCTAGCCCAGAATTCACCTGTGAAATGCCTAGATTTTAGGCATTCGTTCATGCGATTCGGGGCGATTCCGCGAGTTCTTGCAAGTGATTGCATCCTTGCGGTTAAGAGTATGATGGGAGCGAAAAACGAGGGCGACAGCAAATGTATTTTGAACAGTTTTACCTGGGATGTCTCGCTCACGCTTCGTACATGATCGGGTCCGAAGGTAAGGCCGTTGTTGTCGATCCGCAGCGCGATGTCGATATTTATCTTAAAGCGGCGCAAGAGCATGGGCTGCAAATCCGCCATGTCTTCGAGACTCACCTGCACGCCGACTTCGTCTCAGGACACAAGGAGTTAGCGGCGCGCACCGGCGCCAAGATTTATGTAGGCGCGCAAGCGGGAGCAAAGTACGCACATGTCGATGTGAGCGATGGGTTCTCGCTGCGCTGCGGTAAGGCAAAGCTTCAAGTGCTTGAAACCCCGGGGCATACTCCTGAAAGCATTTGCCTTTTGTTGATCGATGAAGAGAAATCCTCGCGACCGTGGGCGGTGATGACCGGCGATACGCTCTTCTTGGGCGATGTGGGACGTCCTGATTTGTCGAAACACCATACGCCACAGCAGCTTGCGGGCATGTTGTATGACAGTCTGCACAACCAGCTCATGACGCTCGCGGATGATGTGTTGGTTTATCCCGCGCACGGGGCTGGTTCGTTGTGTGGAAAGAATATGCGCGCTGAACGTTCGTCGACGATCGGAACCGAGCGGCTTACCAATTACGCGTTGCAGATCAAGAGCCGCGATGAGTTCGTGAAGGAATTGACGACGAATCTTCCGACGCGGCCGGATTATTTCCTGCAAGATGCCGAAATCAATCGTGAAGGCGCGCCCGCGCTTGCCGAATTGCCGGCCCTGCCGGCGGTGTCTCCCGAGCAATTGAAGGCGCTGCTTCCGAAGGGAGCGGTTGTGCTGGATGTGCGTCCAGGCGACGAGTTTGCCGAGGGCCATGTGCCGGGGTCGATCAATATCGCGCTATCGGGCCAGTTCGCGTCCTGGGCGGGTACGTTGCTCGGGTTGAATTCGCGTCCTGTGTTGATTGCCGATTCGAAGGAGCAGATCGTGGAAGCCCGCATGCGCCTGGCGCGCGTGGGGATTGAAGGCTCGATCGGATATCTCGAGGGCGGACTTTCGGCGTGGAAGCAATCGGGTTTCCTGACTGAAGCTCTGCCGCAAATCTCAGTACAAGATTTGTCAGCACAAATCGCCGACGGGAAGATGCAGGTGCTCGATGTTCGTCGCGAAGCTGAGTGGCAGGCGGGACACGTGGCCGGAGCCGATTGGGCTCCGCTCGACCGCTTCGCCGCCGCGCTCCCGAATCTGGACCGCAGTGCGCCGATCGCCGTTCATTGCAAGGGCGGCTATCGCAGCATGATCGCATGCAGCTTTCTGCAGCGCGCCGGGTTCCGCAACATCGTCAACGTCACCGGAGGCTTTGACGCGTGGCAGCAGGCTCAACTGCCGTTTGTGAGCGAGACTCCGGTAGAAGCGTAGTCAGAGGCAATCCCTTTCGGACGCGGAAGTTCCGCGTTCTGGCTTTTGTTACGCTCGCGCGCCCAGGTTCGCTGTTTGGCGGTGCAAACATCGCAGCGGAACCGGTATTGCACGCGGGGCTTTCCGCAAATGATGCAATTGCCTTTGGCCTGTTGTTTTACTTGCCACAAGTATTGACGTGACGGCATCAGAACCTCTCGTGGCGGGAGTTCTTCCCGCATTCGCGATTTGATATCCAACTAATCTTTTTGGAAGAGCACTTCCGAATCGGTGATCTGTGTGGTCACACTCTTCCCGATGTGCAGCTTGAGTTCCTCCGCACGGGCACGCGTAATAAAGGTTTCCACCAAATGATCTTCAGTGACTCTCACCACGACGTGCGCCAGTTGAACGCCCAACACCACTGATTCGACTCTTGCCTGAACTGGGGGATAAAGCATGAGGGGAAGGCTCCGGATTGAGATTCCCGCCAATGGCGGATCAATGCACGATAGCAAAACTCACCACGATATGCAATAAAGTCCATCAACAAAATAGTGATTTATTAATTAAAAGAGTGACAGATTTGCGAAAAGTGCAGAATTAGCCGGCTACAGAGGAGGGAGATTCTTTTGAATTTGCGCGAGGCGTTGCCGGAGTTCGGCGACGCGATCGCTGGAATCGGAGGAGGAGTCAGGTAACTGCCGCTCGCGTTTCATCACGTAAGATTCGACACGGGCGCAAAGCTCTCGGAACTGCCCGCGGCAGCTCCAGCAACTCTGGAGATGATCGGCGACCTGCTGACGGGCGCTTTTCGAAAGCTCTCCATCGATGTGGGCGAGAAGCTGGGTCTCATCCAGATGCAAAATCGCGGGAGATCTCGACGCGCCGGAGGAGCGGAAGGGCCGCGCCGCGAAGCCGGAAAGGGCGCCGGCCAAGCGCTGCAGGAACCCCGACCTCGCCTGTGCGTGAGGACGTCCCCAACCCATTCGGGCCAAGGGCGAGCGCGAATTGAAAGTTTCGCCGGGCATTGAATCAAGCTTCCAGTTAAGAGACGGGTGGAGGCGAGGAATGACTAACATTGAAGGCGGCCCGACAAAGACGGCCCGCGGATGTCAGTGGCTGGAACAATTTCGCCAGGGCAGACGCAGGTTGCAAAGTTCGAAGATCATCCTTTAAGCTGGAGACCCGCACAAGTAAGACCCAAGCCGGGATGGCGGAACTGGCAGACGCAGCGGACTCAAAATCCGCCGACCTTCGGGTCTTGGGGGTTCGACTCCCCCTCCCGGCACCACGCTAAACTCGACACACTCTTCGGCTTGGAGCCTTGCGTCGCTGATCATTCCGCCGTACCCGCCGGGCAATTTCTTAGGTGTGCCCAATTTTGTGCCTATTAGCGGTTGCGATGTAAATATCCGGTTGATGGTATCTGCCTGCGGGTGGATATATCGCACCGTTACAGCATCCACTGTGCCCGCGATGACAAACCACGCAGGGCCGGGTTATCCTTCACGACCACGATTGATTCACGGGCGAATTAACTGCCCGTCAAACGGGTGGGAACCTTTCCCACCCGTTATGTCTGGTCACGTTTAATGCCACGCTCCGAGCTCGCGCCGCAGAAGCACAAGCTCTCCGAGGTGGTAGGCGTTGTGATCGGCGGCGACCAAAGCCTGCCGGAGAACGGTCTGTCCGTCTCCGTGAGGAATCTTGGCGAAGAGGTCGGTCTTTTCGTCAGACACAAGCTTGATGAGAGCTTCAAGATCGGCGCGAAAACCAGCTGTACTTTTGTCCCATGCTGCGTCGTCTGGGGGCGACAGCGCACCAGGCCAGTAGCCTTGCGGGAATTCGGGTGATTTGTGTTTGGCGTCGCGGGCGAATTCCAGGATGTCCCACAACGCGATGCGCAGATGTTCGAGCACTTGCCAAGGTGAGTGCTCGGCGGCTTCGGGCTTTTTGCCGCGAAGGGCTGACGGCATGTCTTTCACGGCTGCATCGAAATTTGCGTGAGCATCGCCGCTATTGAGCAGGCTCACAACGTGTTGGCGAAGAGCGTTGTCGTTCATGAGTGTTCTCCTGTTTATCGAATGCGTGTGGCACGGAATTCCCCTTCCAGTTTCCAGGTTCTTCCGTCGGGGTTAAGAGCTTCGCCGATCCAATGGAACGAATCGGGCGTGATATCGGTAAACGACCAGCGGGTCGGAGTGCCATCGAGGCGCAGGCCCACTTGCACGATGCGTTCACCGCTGCGGCGGCCGATTTGATCTTCGCGATGTCCGGTGACGGGATTGATCCAGCGAATTCGCCATGCCCGAATTTCGGCGTCCCATACGCGCTGGGTGGTGCCAAACATATTGTTGGCTTTATCCATGTTCGCGGTGCGATGGGTGGGTCGAGGCATGATCCAGACATCCTGGATGGCGCGGCCTTCGAGCACCCAGGCGAAATGGGCTTCTGCTTCCAGGTGCAAGGCCGATACGTCGACGCCTTTATAGTGGAGAACCCGCAGGGCCCAGCTGCCGACGAGCCAGCCGTAGAGATCTTCTGACTCGGGAATTTCCGGCGAGCGAGCCGGAGCCGCTAGAAGTGAGTAGAAATCCTGCGCCTGTGCTGCTGTAATGTTCATCTTTGGGCCTCCTGAAATCATCAAATCCGCAGTGTGTATTTCGAGTTATAGCGTGCGAGGGGAGACGGGTTCTTGGCAAAAATTGCGGTCGAATTAGCGGACGCTCTGGCCAGGAGGGACGTCGCTGGCGTTGCCGGCAGCACCACGGGGCAAGTTGTGGCCGCGGGAGACGGTTGGAGTGTGTCGGATGTACTGTGCACCTGCGGTCCACAAGACCGCCCTTTTGAGGAGGAACACTCGAAGTATTCGATAGCCATTATTCTCGCGGGAACATTTCGTTACCGTTCCGAAGGCCGCTGGGGATTGAGCAACGAACTGATGACTCCGGGTGGGCTTCTGCTCGGCAACCCAGGGCAGTGCTTTGAGTGTGGACATGAGCATGGCGCGGGAGACCGTTGCCTGTCGTTTCAATTTGAGCCGGAATATTTCGAGCAACTCGCGGCCGATGCCGGTGTTGCCTCCCGCGAAACAAAGTTTCCTGTGCTTCGCCTTCCCTCAGCGCACGAGCTTTCACCAATTGTGACCGAAGCTTGCTCGGGACTGGCCGCGCCCGATGGGGGATCGTGGAAGGCTGCGCTCTGGGAAGAACTCGGAGTTCAGTTGGCGACGCAAGTACTTCAGCTTGTCGGTGGAGCGTCTGGCCGGGTCAACAGGGCTGCGAGTCCGAGTGTCATGCGAGGCGTGGCCAGAGCTGTTCGTTGGATCGAAAAGAACTCTGATTCAGCTCTCACGTTGGCGGAACTGGCACGAGTGGCAGGGTTGAGTTCTTTTCACTTTCTTCGGACGTTCGAGCAAGTTACCGGCGTGACACCGCACCAATATTTGAAACGGATGCGCTTGCGCCAGGCAGCCGTTCGTTTGGCGACCGAACCTGCGAAGGTGTTGGATATTGCGCTCGATTGCGGGTTTGGGGATGTTTCGAACTTTACCCGGGCGTTTCGAGGGGAATTCGGGGTGAGCCCGCGGGAATACCGGTCGCAAGAGCGCTGCGAAATCCGCATGGGTAAAGGCGCCTGTCCAGCGCGCTGCGGGCCGTCGTAGATAACATCACAAGCCACTGTTATGCCAGTCACCGCACGGCCCCGTCTGCAAAGCGTATGGTGTGGCCAGATAACCAGGCAGTTCTTCGCGGAGGCCCACAGTGCGACACCGAATGCCGACGCGGTTGCTCGTCCTGCTCTTACTGTTTCCCGGAGTTTTCGTCGCTTTTGCGCAAGTAAGAAGCCTTCCTCAACCGCCGGTTCGACCGGTGGATGGTGCGGGAATTTTCCAAACCCATTGCGCGGCTTGTCACGGCGTCGATGCTCGTGGCGATGGTCCGGCAGCTCCCGCGCTCAAGCAGAGAGTCCCAGACCTCACTCGGTTGTCACGGGCAAATGCCGGCACCTTTCCTGCGCTTCATGTGAAGACAACGATCTTGTTGGGCTCAGACGATCTCATCCCCGCGCATGGCTCGAAAACGATGCCCATCTGGGGTCCTCTGTTTTATGAGATCGATTTCGACCGGGATTGGGGAAGAGTGCGGCTGGAGAATCTGACTCGATATCTGGAATCCATCCAAAAGAAGTGATCCCATAAAAAAGCAAACGAGCCTGATCGCTACTGGATCAGGCTCGTGGGGGAGCGGTCAGCTTTGCCTACTTAGTCATGCGTGCCAATCACACCCGCAGACATCACAGAGCAGGACGGAGGAAGATAGCCCTCGGTCGGAGAGCAGAGGTTGAGGTAGTCGTAGCCGAAGGTAGAGGAAAAAGTGAACGAACGGTGGACCGGCTCGGGCGGCCCGGATTCGTTCGTCTTTGAAGTGCTGTCGGTGACGTAATAAGCTGCCGATCCGCACGATCCATCGTTAGCGTTGGTGCAAGGGGGTACTACTGAGAGCCAGTAAGTGCCGGCGGTCAGTACGACCGGCGACGACAGGTTCACCAGCGTTGTGTACTCGAAGTAGAGACTCTGGTAATTGCGCCCGGTGGGATTAAAGCTGGCAGAATCGGTGCCCGAAGCGATAGTAGTACCACCAACACCCTTCGAGATGCCGCTCGAGATCGACCATGCAGCCGTGGGAGGATCGATCGTGCTGATGTTGAGAGCCAGGTCATTCGTAAACAGTCCGGTGACCGTCCAGGTATGTCCGGCAGGAACAACAAAGGGGACGTAGGCGGTGGCCGTTCCTAATCCAGTCGTGTTCCAGTTCGCGTAGGCGACCCAGACGGTAGAATTAGGATCCCAATCGCCGCCATAAGCCAGGCACGGGTTGCAATAAGACGGAACGGTCGGAGGATTCCCGCTTCGCGCGTTGGAGTTCCCGCCCAAGATTTGTCGGTCGATGAAGGGCCGGGCCTTTCCGTTCTGTGCGGCTGCCGGCAAAATCAATCCTGCAATGAGCGCTGCTGCCAAAACCATCTTCTTTGCCATGCTTCTCCTTTTTGCTTCTCGTAACGCTGCTGGAGTTACTTGTTGGAGTTTGCTTTCCACGGCATCGGGGGAGAGATGCGCCCGACGTGGGAGGCATACTGATTCCTGTAGCAAAGATTGTCAAGAGAATTCCAATTCTGGAATGTAAAAGAATGTATATCGATCGCAAATGCGCGCCCGCGCACTTGAGGTGCGGAAGAAAGACTCTGGAATACTTACCTTTGGAGCAGGAACGAATCGCACAGCGTACTACTTCTGCGCGTCCATTTTTCGCTTGGCTTCCTCGTAATCCTGACGCGGGTCACGTCCCGTGACTTGTTTGTACCACGCAGGATGGAAGGTCCATGCCCAAGCTTCGCTCACGGCACCACGAGTCATCGAGTGGAAGGTGCCCGGCTCGCCGATAGTACTCAAATAAATGTGGATGAAGATTCCGCCGAGCATGATCAACGCCGAGATATCGTGAATCACGTAGCTGACGGCGACGGCGAGGCGCCCGAAGGTTGGGGCGCCGATCCACATAATGATTCCCGTGATGAGATAAGCGATAGACCCGGCGACGATCTCCCAGAACTGAGCTTTCTGTCCGGCGTTAAAGAAGCCGGTTTCGGGCGCTTCCAGCGTTTCTTGGCCACTCACTACTCTCTTGATGTTTAGGATCCACTCGGTGTCAGTCTTCGTCCAAGCCATCGGCCTCAGCCAGTTCAGCACCTGCAGCGAAAAGACGACGACGAATCCCAAGCCGAACCAGGGATGCATGGCGCGGGCCAGCGGTCCGCCGCCGAAAATGGGGGTAAACCAGCGGAACAGCCAGGGCAGGTAAATTCCAAAGCCGGAAAACAAAGCGAGGAAGAAAAAAAGCGCCACCGTCCAATGCAGAACGCGCGTGTAGACGGGATGCCGCAGAAGTTCTCCGCGATACACCTCGGTGCGGCCGATAGAGTCGAAGGTGCGCCGAGCCTTGTCGTCGAAGCGATCTATCGCGGTGCTCATTCGTTCCCTCCATCTTTGTGCGGCGGCTCCGGCTGCGGACGGCGAGGCCCAACCGCTACGTAGTGCACCAGCACGCCCAGCAATCCAAACAACGCGAAGGTTCCGAGTACAGGCTTGCCTAGCCACTTCCAGATCGTATAGCTCCACGGGATCGTTGGATTCTTGGGAAGATGTCCGTAGCGCTCGGGATCAGTTGCGTCGTGCAGCACATAGATGACATGAGTTCCGCCCACCGATTGCGGATCGTAAACTCCCGCATTCGGCATATCGAATTCATCGCGCAGCTGTTTGGCTCGTTCGTTGGCGATGAACGACATATCTTCTTTGGTGCCGAACTTCAGGCAGCCCGTGGGGCACGCCTTGATGCACGCAGGTTCCAAGCCTTGTCCGACACGGTCAGAGCACAGCGTGCACTTGTAAACTTTTTTCGTCGCCGGATTGAAGCGGGGAATATCGAACGGACACCCGGAGACGCAGAACTCGCATCCGATGCAGTTTTCCTGGTTGAAGTCGACGATGCCGTTCGCGTACTGCACGATCGCGCCATCAGCCGGACATGCCGCCATGCAACCGGGATCGGCACAATGCATGCATTGGTCTTTGCGCATCAACCACTGGATGGTGCCATCGGGCCGCTGGTGCTCGTTGAACTTGATCAGGTTCCAGAAATTCCAGCGGGTTTCCGGCATGGTCTGGTAGGTATTGTCGAATGTGGTCGGACTAAACGGCATGTCGTTCCACTCGACGCACGCTACCTCGCATGCCTTGCATCCGATGCACGTGGTCGTGTCGACCAGTTTGCAGACCTTCAGGTCACGCTGCATGTCAAAGCCGGCAGAGTTACCGGAGTGGCCCGAGAGACGTTGCGTTTGAAGTGTCCTGCGATCGCTCATTCTGATTCCACTCCTTTCTAGACTTTCTCAAGCTTTACGAGGAAGCCTTTGAATTCCGGCGTAAATGCGTTGGGATCGATGACGGTCGGAGTCAACTGGTTCGTCAATGTCTTGGCTGTCTTGCCTTCGTCTTCGGCAATTCCGCGGAAGCCCCAGTGAATGGGAATGCCGATCTGATACATCTTCTTGCCGTCCACATTCATGGCGTGAATGCGACGAGTGACCATCGCTTTCGCGATGTAGGTGGCGCGAGCGCTGGTGACTTTTACTTTCTCGCCGCCGTTCAATCCCATCTGCTCGGCGAGTTCGTGAGGAACTTCGACGAAGGGCTCCGGGACTAATTGAACGTTCATGGGATTGTTCTTCGTCCAATAGTGGTAGTGCTCGGTCAGGCGGTACGTGGTGCAGATGACGTTGTACCCTTGATCGACGGTGCCGTACTTATCCATGTCGGTCTTGTATTTCTTGACGACAGGATTGTTCGACTGGTTCGGATGCAAGGGGTTTGCGATCGGGCTCTCTATAGGCTCGTAGAATTCGGGGAAAGGCCCATCCTGCATGCCCCCGAGTGGAACGAACAAACGCCCGACTCCGTCCGGATTCATGATGAACGGTCCCATGTGATCCTTCGGCGGCGAGTCGACTTTAAAGTCGGGAACGTCGTTGCCAACCCAGGTTTGTTTTGATTCGTCCCACCAGACTTGTCTTCGTTCGGGATCCCACGGTTTGCCGTCGATATCGCAGGACGCGCGGTTGTAGAGCACGCGACGATTGGCTGGCCAGGACCAGGCCCAGTTCGGATAGATGCCGAGTCCTGATGGATCTTCAGTGCCGCGGCGTTGAATCATCGCACCGGCCTCGGTCCATGAACCGCTGTAGATCCAGTTGCCGCAAAGCGTCGTGCCGTCATCTTTCAGCCACGCAAAGCCAGGAAGCTGCTGGCCGGCTTTGATGGTGACATTGGTCTTCGGATCGGTGATGTCGGCGAGCGCTTTGCCGTTGATCTCTTTGGCGATTTCCGAAAGGGATGGCGTGTACGGTGTCGTGTACGGGAACCATGCGTTCACGACCGGATCGGGGAACTTGCCGCCTTCCTTCTTATAAAGTTCCCGTACTTTCAGAAAGATGGTCGCAAGGATGTCTTGATCAAGTCGCGCCTGTCCAGGAGGAGGAACGGCGACATTCTTCCACTGCAGCCAGCGAGCGGAGTTGACGAAGGTGCCGTCCTTCTCGGCGAAGCCAGCACCCGGCAGTCGATAGACCGTAGTGTTGATCTTCTTCATCTCGTCTTGCGTGATGCCGGGCGCACGCCAGAATTCACTGGTCTCGTCGGGATAGATTTCACAAACCACGACCCAATCGGTCTTTTTCAGCGCCTCGATATTCTTATTCGAATCGGGGCCAATCATGACACCGTTCATGCCGAAGGCGAAGAAGCCCTTGATCTTGCCCTCGTACATGTCATTCCAGATATTGACCCAGGAATAGTTTCGATCAATCTTGGGCAGATAGTTGAAGGCAAAATCGTTTTCTTTCGTCGCTGCAGGACCGTACATCGCCTTCAAGAACGACACCGCGAATTTCGGCGTGTTGGAATAGTAGTTAAAGGAATCCCATGGGTCAGGCTTGGACGACGTGGGCGTGACGCGCTTCAGATAAGTTGCGAGATCGACATCGGCGGGGTTGGGCATTTTCAAATAGCCCGGCAGGATGTCGAAGATCCCAGCGAGATCGGTTGCGCCCTGAATATTCGAATGGCCGCGAAGAGCGTTCACTCCGCCACCCGCCCGTCCGATGTTTCCCATCACCAATTGCAGCACGGCTGCAGTGCGGATGATCTGCGTGCCGAAACTGTGCTGGGTCCATCCCACCGCGTAGATCACGGTAGAGACTTTCTTCATGTTGCCGTCTTTGCGGACCGAAGTATAAAGATCGGCGGCCTTGAGGAACTGGTCTTTCGGAATGCCGGTGATGCGCTCCACCATCTCCGGTGTGTAGCGTTCGTATTGCTTCTTGAGTAGCTGAAACACGCAACGCGGATGCTGCAAAGAGAGATCGAAGGCGACCTTTGGAGGCAGCATCGGCGCAGGCGCTGCACCACCAGCTACACCTGCTGGGCTGGCGGCCTGATGTCCCTGACCTCCGCCGGTGTCGCTCTTCTCCTGGGCCTGTTGAGGTTTCGGCTGATCTGAAGCGGGCGTGGGCATGACCGGCTTGCCAGTCAGGTCTCCGCCTTCTTCATAGTTCCAGGTAGATTTATCGTAGACCTTCTTTTCCGAATCGAATCCGGAATAGAGGCCGTCATCGGGAAGCTTGAAACCGTCTTTGATGATGAACGCGGCGTTGGTGTAGTTAAGGAGGTAGTCTTTCGCGACGCGGTTGTTGGCGATAGCGTAGTTGATCAATCCGCCCAGGAAGGCAATATCGGCGCCCGCGCGGATCTGCAGATACATGTCCGCATTCGCGGCAGTGCGCGTCAGTCGTGGATCAACGACAATAGTCTTTGCGTTACGGTGAACCTTGGCTTCGATCGCCCACTTGAAACCACAAGGATGGTTCTCGGCGGGATTGCCACCCATGATCAACATCATGTCGGTATTCTTGATGTCGATCCAACCGTTCGTCATTGCGCCGCGCCCGAATGTTGGCCCCAAACTGGAGACCGTAGGGCCGTGTCAAACACGGGCCTGGTTTTCCAGGTAGCAGACCCCCAGGCTGCGCATGGTCTTCACGACCAGATAATTAAACTCGTTGGTGTCGGTGCATCCGCCGGTGAAAGAGATTCCTTCGCAGCGGTTTACCGTATGGCCTTGCGCGTCCGTCTCCATGAAAGTGTCGTCGCGGGTCTTCTTCACTTTTTGCGCGATCTCGCTATAGGCCTGGTCCCACGAGATGTCTTCCCAATCGGTTCCTCCGGGGCGACGCACCTGCGGCTTCAACAGGCGTCTGTCATTGAGGATGTCTTGTTGCAGCGACGATCCCTTCGGGCAAAGCGTTCCGCGATTGATGGGGTGATCGGGGTCTCCCTCGACGTGCACGACCTGCGGAATCGCGTTCTTGGCTTTATCGCCGAGCGTGTAGATAAGGACGCCGCAGCTCACCGAGCAATAAGGACAAGTGCTACGCGTCTCGCTGGCTCGGGAAATCTTCAGGCTGGCAGTTTGTGCGTAGACGGGAGTGAGGTCGAATCCGAGTGCCGAAACACCTGCTCCTCCGACCAGAGTGCTCTTGAGGAAAGTCCGTCGAGAGAATTCCATGTCGCTGCCTCCAACCGTTCAGGATCTGCGACTGCCTTCTAGAGATGCTCGCGAAGTTCCAAGGGTTTCGGAAGAACCCAATTATTTTGCAGCCTTTTGAGACTGCCACCGAGACGGAATGCCGAAGACTATAATGCTGCGGTTCGTAACAGTCAACAGTTCCCGTCAAGTTGCGTGACAATCGCCGCTCCCCGATAATCGGCGGGTGCCTCCATCTCCCTGGCAACAGCGCATCGATCGCACAAGAGTCCTGGTCAGCATCCATTCTTCCGTCCGAGAAATTCTTTCTTTCTACGCCCACGTGGCTGGCCTGCAGGAGCGGCAATATCGTCAGCTCGAGACGAGAACGGAATCCGCCGTGCCCGGCGCAGAGCTTTCGCAAGGTACCGTCAGCGATTTTGTCTCCTTTGTGGCTGCGATCGAAGGACAGGGCCCGCAGAGCTTAAGGGACAGTGCTCGCGACTTGCGACAGGCGAGCGCAGAATCGTCGGCGACTCTGCTGAATGCCTGTTGGCAGCGGCCAGAGTTGTCTCCATCGCTGCCGCAGGAATTCCTCGCCAGAGCGTTTCTGCAACCCTATGCGGTTCTGACCCGGCTGCGTTCCGGGGCGGACTGGGGCGAGTACAATCGTTCGCTTTGTCCCTTCTGTGGACGAAAGCCCGGTGCCGGTATGCTTCGCCCCCGGGGCGATGGTGGCAGTCGTTCGCTGCTGTGTTCATTCTGTCTGGCGGAGTGGGACTTCCGGCGTATTGTGTGCGCAGGCTGCGGCGAGGAAGACTATAAGAAGCTGCCCGTCTATACCGCGAATGACTTCGACTATGTTCGCGTAGAGAGTTGCGATACCTGCAAGCAGTACCTAAAGACCATTGACCTTACGAAGAACGGTTTAGCGGATCCGGTGGTGGACGAAATCGCCGCCGCGCCGCTCGATTTGTGGGCCCAGGAGCAGGGATATTCCAAGCTCGAATTGAATCTGGTCGGTATGTAGGCGCGACAGAGCCTTGCAAGTTACCGACGTTATGCTCCGCGTGACAGCCATCACCGAAAAACCGCGTGTCATAGCCGATACTGAAGAAAGACGCGGAGGGCTTTCGGTGCTTCGGTTGGATTATCTTTCCTGCATACTAACTATTTCTTCGACTATCCTGATCGGCAAGCGACGTTGGGAAGGCTGGGTGCTTGCGGCCGTCAACAGCGTGGTGGTTTGTTTTATCGGCCTGAAGACGGCACAGATTGGTTTCATTCCCGCCAACATTTTCTGCATCGGGATTTACGCGTACAACCTGCACACTTGGCGCAAGGCCGATCCTGCAGAGGCCACGCGGGAACCGAAGGTGAGTCCGGTCGCTGCGGAAGCCAATTCCCGGGTGTAGTTTCGCTGGCGCTCTACGCTGCCTGAAATAAAGATTCAACTTCTCGGCGGACGCGTTATCGCCCCTTCCGAAGCTGACGTAACCAGGGCTGCATACTTTGCAAAAACTCCGCTGGAATACCGGGCACGGCGGGACCGGGTTGCCGCCATCCTTTCGCGCAGCGCGGCATCGCTCATTTCGACTTCGAGAATGCGTTGATTGATATCGATGTGAATCACATCCGCCTCGCGCAGGGCGGCGATAGGACCACCGAGAGCAGCCTCGGGAGCGACGTGGCCCAGCATAAGTCCGCGGGTGGCGCCGCTGAAGCGGCCGTCGGTGAGCAGAGCCACCGAGTCTCCCAAACCTTCGCCGACGATGGCGGCCGTCACACTCAGCATCTCGCGCATGCCGGGTCCGCCTTTCGGGCCTTCATTGCGGATCACCACCACATCCCCCGGCCGAATCTGTTTGCTGGTCACCGCAGTCATGGCGTCTTCTTCGGATTCAAACACCCGCGCGGGACCTCGATGGCTCAGGCGCTCATGACCGCTGATTTTGGCGACGCATCCTTCGGGAGCCAGATTGCCATGCAGAATGACGAGTCCTCCGGTCTTCTTTAGGGGACGATCGAGCGGTGCGATCACCGGCTGGCCGGGAGTTTCTTTCGCGTTATTGGCTTCTTCGGCAAACGTCTTCCCAGTGACGGTCAGCGTGGTTCCGTCCGCCCACTTCGCGTCGAGCAGGCGCTTGGCGATTACCGGAATGCCTCCTGCTTTATCGACGTCGGCAGCCACGTAGCGGCCTGCCGGTTTCAAGTCCGCAAGCAGCGGAGTGCGTTCGCTGACTTTTTGAAAATCATCGATGTTCAGCGGGACCCCAGCCTCGCGCGCGATTGCCAGCAGATGTAAGACTGCGTTCGTCGAGCCGCCGGTGGCGGCGACTCCAGCGATGGCGTTTTCAAATGCCGGCCGCGTCAGGATCTGCTTAGGGAGAATTCCTTGCTTCAGGAGATTCATGACAACATCTCCGCAGCGGAAGGCGACGTCGTCTTTGCGCACATCCATCGCGGGGACGCCGTTGAATCCCATCGGCGAAAGGCCAATCAGTTCCATTACTGTCGACATCGTGTTGGCGGTGTATTGTCCACCGCACGCGCCAGAGTTGGGACATGCGACATTCTCCAGTTCCAACAGTTCGGCGTCGCTCATCTTTCCAGCGGCGTTGGCTCCCACCGCCTCGAACACGTCCTGAATCGTGACATCTTTTCCCTTGTAGACGCCGGCCGCGATGGTGCCGCCGTAAAGGACGAGTCCGGGAAGGTTCAACCGCGCCAACGCCATCGCCCCTGCAGGGATCGTCTTGTCGCAGCCGACGACGCAGACCACCGCATCGAACATTTGTCCCCGGCATACCAGTTCAATCGAATCGGCAATCAGTTCGCGGCTCACGAGGGACGCGCGCATGCCTTCGGTGCCCATGGTCTCGCCGTCGCTAATAGCAATGGTGTTGAACTCCATGGGAGTGCCACCGGCGGCGCGGATGCCTTCTTTGACCTTCGCTGAGAGCCGCCGCAGGTGGAAGTTGCAGGGCATGGTTTCGATCCAGGTATTGGCCACCCCGATGAGCGGCTTGCTGAGATCGGTATCGGTGAAGCCGATGGCTTTAAACATGGCGCGCGATGGAGCGCGGTCGCGCCCATCGGTGATTCCGCGGCTACGATGTTTCAGGTCCATGATGGGGAAAGGTTATTGGAACCAGAGGATGCAAAGCAACGTGTCAGGTCTCGAATGTGGGTGCCCCATTTCTCGCGCTTTTTGCGAGAAGTGGGGCTTTGACTCTAAGCCATCGCCGCATTCGCTCGCGTGTCGTCCATTTTCGCAATTCCCGGAGGAATGGGCGCAGCCGTCCAGGCTTGTTCTCTCAGCCGTGCCCCTGCGCGGACGTGAATCACATCCACCACAGCATGCCAGTCGCGGCAAAGCTGTCCCACTTGCTTGGGAGTGACCTCGAGCAGCAGCGTGACCTGGTGCGTGTGCTCGATGGGTTCGGCCTGAACGTAGGGAATGTCGAGACCGCGCCGCGAGGCGGCGTTCAAGATGCGCATCAACGTCCCCTGCGTGTTGCGATAGCGAATGTGAAATGCTTGCATGTTCTTCCTCTCGGGACCGAAATCATTCTTCTTCAAACACCATTTCCGATAACGCTGCGCCCGCCGGCACCATCGGGTAGACGTTCGCCTCCGGATGGCAATCAAATACCAGTAACTCCGGCTCAGGCGATTGCAAGAAGCGGTCGATGACATCGCCGGTCGTTTTCGCGACAGGGAATTCCGCCATCCGTTCTTCTCCCAGCCGTTGCGCATGGATCTTGTAAGCCTTGGCGATCTCGACGAAGTCCGGGTTATCGCTCAGGTCTGTCTCCGCATAGTTGCGCTGGTAGAAGAGTTGTTGCCACTGCCTCACCATGCCCAGATATTTGTTGTCGACGATGACCATCTTGATCGGCAGGCCCAACCTCTTCACCGTGGCCAGTTCCTGAATGTTCATCTGGATTCCGCCATCGCCGGAAACGCAGAGCACAGTCGTCTCTGGTTTCGCCAATTGCACGCCGATGGCGGCGGGAAGAGCGAAGCCCATCGCGCCCAATCCGCCGGAGGTGATGAAACCTCGCGGAGATGCCGAGCGATAACGTTGCGCCGCCCACATCTGATGTTGTCCGACGTCAGCGAGAATGACATTGTCTTCAGGCAAATGGCTGAACAGTTCATCGAGAAAGCGAATCGTTGGCTGCGAGAGTCCTCGGGGATCAAGTCCCGCGCGTTCCGGCCCGCAAGCTACCGCGCGCCACTCGCTCCAGTCGGGAAGATCGACTTTGCCAACTTCTTCCGCGAAGGCGGGGATCGTTTCCGCGAGATCACCGATGACCGGCAGTTCGCACTGGCGCACGCGATCAAGTTGTGCGGGATCAATTTCGAAATGCACGATGCGGGCGTGCGGAGCGAAGCGGGTAGGCTCGCCAGTCACGCGATCATCTAAGCGCGCACCAAAGACTAAGAGCAAATCAGTCTCGTGCAATGCCATGTTTGCCGCGCGGGTGCCGTGCATGCCGACCATGCCCAGGTAGTAAGGCGCCGTCGGAGGCACCGCTCCTAGTCCGTGCACCGTTGCAAAAGTTGGAATCTTCAACTGATCGAGCAGTTGCCGAAGTTCAGCAACCGCGCCTGACAATTTGGCTCCCGCGCCCACCAGCGCGACCGGTCTCTTCGCCTGCTCCAACAGAGCGATCAGCGTTCCGCAGAACGACGAATCCGCCTGCGCGTCCGCTGGCTCGGTGTGAGGAATGAATGTGGCGGCCCGGTTGAATTCTGTGCTGGCTTTCAGCAGGTCGACGGGGAAGTCGAGTAACACCGGTCCCGGACGTCCGCTGCGCGCCCAGTGAAATCCTTGCGCGATCACTTCAGGAATTTCTTCGATGGAGCGCACCAGGCGGCTCCATTTCGTAAGCGACAAAGTCAGGCCGAAGACATCGGTTTCCTGGAAAGCGTCCGTTCCGATCAGCGCGCTGCGCACTTGGCCGGTAATGCAGACCAGAGGGACGGAATCCATCTTGGCATCGGCGATGCCAGTCACCAGGTTGGTCGCGCCTGGACCGCTGGTCGCGATGGCAACTCCAACTTTGCCAGTGACACGCGCATAGCCTTCCGCCGCAAAGACCGCGCCTTGTTCGTGACGCGTCAGGATGTGGCGTACCCCACTGCCTTCGAGCGCGTCATAGAGCGGCATGATCGCGCCGCCGGGGTATCCGAAGACCAGGTGGACCCCCTCGGCGCGTAAGCACCGCAGAACGATTTCCGCTCCCTTAAGCATTCACGACCTGCGGTTTGGGTGGCGGTGCGGATTGCGTTTTCTTGCTATCTTTAGGCAGCCACGACATCATGCCGCGAAGATTGGCGCCAACTTCCTCAATCTGGTGGCGCTTCTCGTTCTCGCGCAGCGCGGCGAAGTTCTTGCCGCCTTTCTTGTTCTCTTCAATCCATTCCTTCGCGAAGGTGCCATCCTGTATGCGCGCCAGCGTCTCTTTCATTGCCTCTCTTGTGGCATCGCCTACGACTTGATCACCGCGAGTGAGATCGCCGTACTCGGCTGTGTTCGAAATCGAATAGCGCATGCGGCTGAGGCCGCCTTCGTAGATCAGGTCAACGATCAGCTTCATCTCGTGCAGGCATTCGAAGTACGCGACTTCGGGTTGGTATCCCGCTTCGACTAGAGTCTCGAATCCTTTTTTGATCAGCGAAGTCAGTCCGCCGCAGAGCACAGCCTGCTCTCCGAAGAGATCGCTCTCGGTTTCTTCTTTGAATGTGGTCTGCAAAACTCCGGCGCGAGTCGAACCGATGCCATCGGCATAAGCCAACGCATATTCGTGCGCGCGGCCGCTGGCATCCTGGTGGATCGCGATCAGCGAGGGAACTCCGCGCCCCTCGGCATACACGCGGCGCAACAGATGTCCGGGGCTCTTGGGCGCAATCATGACAACGTCAACGTCTTTCGGAGGCGTAATGGTCTTGAAGTGAATGCTGAATCCATGAGAGACGCCGAGAATCTTGCCGGCCGTCAGGTGGGGCTTGATGGTCGATTCGTAGAGTTCGCCTTGAGTCTCGTCGGGCGTCAGTATCTGAATCCAATCCGCACGCTTGGCTGCTTCTGCAGGAGACATCACGGTCATCCCGTCCGCTTTGGCCTGCTGGGCAGTCGAGCGATCGGAGTCCAAGCCGACCATGACCTTGTATCCGCTGTCGCGCAGGTTCAGAGCTTGCGCATGTCCCTGGCTTCCGTATCCCATGATGGCGATGGTCTTGTTCTTCAAGGCGGCGGGATTCGCATCGTGCTCATAGAAAATGGTGGCCAAGGCGGTCTCCTAAATTTTTCGAGCAGGGAACCCGAAGATTCCCTGCTCGTCTGTGGTCTGTCTCTCGCGTACAGGAACAGGACCGGGCGGCTTGCGACAGACCGACCGGTCGGTTTGTAGACAAATCCTAGCTTTCTCCATCTCTGCTGTCAAGGATGTTTTTTCTCCCGGTTGGCTTTCTGGTTTCGCGGCGTATATTCTGAGTCGGCGCATGACTCGCGATACGACCATCGACTCCCGCCAGGAGATCCTGCGCACCGCCGCACGCCTGTTTCAGCAACAGGGCTACGACGCCACCTCCATGAACGATGTGGCCGCGGCGCTAAAGCTCAGTAAAGGTGGCCTTTACCATCACTTTCAGAGCAAAGACGAGATTCTCTTCAACCTGATGGATCATGCCATGGAAATCACCCAGGAGCGGGTGATCAACCCGGTGCGTGCGATTACCGACCCGGAAGAGGCATTGCGGACGCTGATCCGATTGCACATCGAAGTAGTTCTCAGCCTGAGGGACCGCGAGATCACCGTCATGCTGCACGAGAATCATCCTCTGCCGCCAACCTTGCGCCGGCGAATCAACGTGCGTAAGAAGGACTACATCCACTTCGTCGAAAACCTGGTTGCCGAGGCGCAGAAGAAACGCCAATCGAAGGGAACGGTCAATCCTCGCGCTGCTGCGTTCGCGCTGCTGGGCATGATCAATTGGATCTACCAGTG
>CAWIZO010000003.1:0-5211 GCA_963840665.1 Terriglobia bacterium | reverse complement strand
GAATAACGATGCGGCTGCCTGCCTCTTCCGGGCCAACGATGGCCGATTGCCTTTCCGGGAACTGCGCAACGAGGAAATCGACAAACGCCCGCGATTTCGGCCTGCCGGACGTGCGTCCCGAGCCCAGTCGCAAGAGGAATACCAGCGCCTTCAGCACGTCAGAATCCCGCAGCCGCGTATGGCCGATATGTTGCTGCTCGGCCTCGCGAAATTCCCTGACCATGGTCTCGACTTCGCGAGCGATCTCTCGAGCAATGGTCTGGTGCGCCAGATTGGCGGTTGGCGGCTCATAGATGAGGCTGGAGTTCACCAGCGTTTGATAGCTCTTCGCTAGCGAACTGACAGCCGCGATCAGATCACGGTCCATAAGCGAGCGATCGGCGCGAGCGCTCTTAGCCAGGGCGAAGCTGAGTCCGAGGATCAGTTCCTCGCGCTCGTAGAGAAACTGCTCCGTAATCTCAACGTCGGGGATCTCAACCTCGGCAAACAAGGCCTCGCTGTCCCGTCCGCCCGTCCGCTCATTTTGCGCTGTTCGCACGGTGCGCTGGCGCGTGCTCACGCGCCTGCAGCAGATAAGGACAGTCGCTCGGGCAATCGAGCGTCACCTCGCGCTGCTCGCCGCAGCACTGCGGACAGATTTTCCCGTGCACGGCCGGGCAAAACCGCTTTTCTTTTCGTTCCTCACAGATCGCGCAACTCAAATGCAGTTCCTCGTATTTGATTATTTCATGGCGCGCTGTCCGCCACCGGGCCTAAATAAATCGAGCTTCAGGAAGTCTTCGACTTCGCGGCCTTGGCGTCTCGGTTGCTGGAGCTCAAGGTCTCGCAGCTAATTTCTGCACCAGTTCTGATGCAAATCGGAAAACCTAATCGTTCCTATAACCGATTTCTATTTGTCTGCTTGCGCCCAACACGATAGCCTATCTGGTCAAACCCCGGTCATTTCAATCTTGCTGGGTAGCGCACAAACTCAAGGAGACACATGTCAACTGAACTGCGAAATTTTCTGGCGATCCCCTACGACGAACTTGAAGAGTTGAATCTGAAGGCGAAGAAGCAGCGCCTGGACCGCGTGACTCCTCACAAGATTCAGGAAGAGCGGCTGAAGTACCTGACCGACGAGAAGCGCATCAAGGCCCTGACCGTGCTGTTCAGCGACCTCGAAGGCCGTCTGCACATGCTGGACTACGACAAGAAATTCCTGCTGAAGAGCTACGACAACCTGACGTTTGACGGTTCGTCGATCCGCGGCTTCACGGCGCAACGGGAAAGCGACCTGCGATTAGGCATTGACTGGGGCGCATTCTACTGGGGTCCAGCCGATATTTTCGGACCCGGCAAGGTGCTCGTCTTTGGCGAAGTCATCGACAAAGGCGGAGAGCCCTACACCGCCGACATTCGCAGCATGCTGAAGCTGTTCGCCAACGGATTGCACAAGAAGCACGGCTACACGCTCAACGCCGCCAATGAGATCGAGGGCTTCCTGTTCCAGGGACCCGAGGCCGAGCGCAGCTACCACGAGACGGGCAAGTTCGAGTACGTCAATACGGGTGGCTATTACCACTCGTTGCCGGGCGATCCGCTGCGTACGTTTATCGATACGACCGCTGAAGTGCAACGGGCCATGGGTTTCCAGAACGAGAAGGACCATCCGGAGGTCGCGCCCTCGCAGTTCGAGATCAACTACAGCTACGCCGAAGCGGTGGCCGCCGCCGACCATATCCAGCTCTACAAGCTGATCTGCCGCCAGGTGGCCCGAAATATGGGCCTGACTGCCTCCTTCCTGCCGAAGCCGGTGGTGGGCGTCAATGGCAGCGGCATGCACACCAATGTCTCCGTCAGCCAGGAAGGCAAGAACCTGTTCTGGGATCCCAAGGGCGAGGAGAAGCTCAGCAAGTTCGGATATGAGTTTATGGACCGCATTCTCACTCACGGGAACGACCTCTGTCTGCTGTTCAATTCCAGCGTCAACGCCTATCGCCGCCTCGATCCGCACTTCGAGGCGCCCAACCAGCTCAAAGCGTCGGCCGTCGACCGGGGCGCCATGATCCGCATCCCGATCGGCAACGAGCGCAGTATGCGTACCGAGGTGCGCGCCGTGGCTCCCGACGCCAATCCCTACATGGTGATGTACTCCATTTTCAAGACCGGACTGGAAGGCGAGACGGCCAAGATCAAGAATCTACGATCGGCCGAACGCTACCTGCCCGACAACATCTACACGGCAATCGACAACTTCCGCAAAGCCGAATGGACAAGCAAACTCCTGGGAGAAGACGTAAAAGGCCGCTACGCCGACCTGAAACAGGCATCGGCCGACCGCTGTCCGCGCCTGCTCGGCACGATTGTCAAACCGGCCGAAGTGCAGTTCCACCACGAGGTGTACAACCAGTTCCTGTGGAATCTGTTCTAGAAAGAGCGCGGATGCTCGTGTGGGGACGGGGCTTTGCCCCGTCCCAGCCGAGCGCATCTCGGCTCCTCTTTGCCTCTCTGCACCCAAAAGGGTCGTCTTGCCATGCACCTTTCGGGGACTATGGCCCTCGGTCTTGCCCTGCGATAATTGTTGTATCCGATGGAACTTACACTTTTTGACGAGCGCTGGCTCCCCAAATCAGTTCTTTGCCTGCGCGATTACAGTCTGAATAAATTCCTGCACGATCTACTCGCCGGAATCACCGTAGGACTGGTGGCGCTGCCGCTGGCCATGGCCTTTGCGATCGCGTCGGGACTCACGCCCCAAGCCGGGATTTATTGCGCGATAGTGACTGGCTTTCTGATCTCCGCGCTCGGCGGATCGACGACCCAGATCGGTGGTCCAACCGGGGCCTTTGTGGTCGTCATCGCCGGTATTGTCGCCGTTCATGGCGTCGAAGGCTTGTTCATGTGCACGGTGATGGCGGGAGTCATTCTCGTCATCATGGGGCTCACCGGCATGGGTACAGCGGTAAAGTTCATTCCGCGCCCAATCGTTATCGGGTTCACGAACGGCATTGCCATCCTGATCGCCAGCACGCAGGTGAAAGATTTCTTCGGCCTCAATCTGGAAAAAGTTCCCGGTGTGTTCTGGGCGCGCATGCAAGCGCTGGCACAGAATTTTCATACCATTTCGCTCGAAGCCACCGCGCTCGCCGCCGGCACCATCGTCATCATCATTGTCTGCCGCACAGTTTCAAACCGGATCCCCGGCGCGATTGTGGCGCTTGTACTGGGCACCTTAGCGGTATGGATTTTCAAACTGCCGGTCGCAACCATCGGCTCGCGTTTCAATGGAATCCCCAGCGGCATGCCGCATCTCCACATTCCCGCGTTTCGTTTTGATCTGATTCACGGACTTCTGGGCCCGGCACTAACAGTCGCCATGCTGGGCGCGATCGAGTCGCTGATGTCGGCAGTGGTCTCGGATCGGATGAGCAATAGCAGCAATATCAAAGACCGGCACAATCCGAATGTCGAGCTCGTTGCGCAAGGAATCGCCAATGTATTTTCGCCAATGTTTGGTGGCTTGCCCGCAACCGGCGCCATCGCCCGCACCGCGACCAACATCCGTGCGGGAGCAAAAACACCGGTTGCGGGCATGATTCACGCGCTCACGCTGCTGACGATTCTGCTGTTTGCTTCGAAGCTGGTGAGCTTTGTGCCCATGGCAGTGCTGGCGGGAATCCTGATGGTCGTGAGTTACAACATGGGCGAGTGGCGCGAGATTCCGTCGCTGCTCAAGCTCACGAAAACCGACATCAGCGTGTGGCTGGTCACGTTCGCGCTGACGGTCTTTGCCGATCTTACTGTAGCCGTGCAGGCGGGGATGATCCTCGCAGCGCTGCTTTTCATTAGCCGCGTCGCTGCCACCACGACCGTTTCGCAGGTCACCGACGACTACGTTGAAGATGGACGCGTGCACATTCTGCAGGATAAAGACATCCCGTATTACGCGACCATCTTTCGCATCCACGGGCCGTTTCTGTTCGGCGCGACCGACAAGATCGACGTGGTCACCGAGAATATTCACAAGCTTCCGCCGGTCGTGATTCTGCGCCTTCGCAACATGACGGCGCTCGATGCCACCGGCCTCTTCGCGCTGGAAGAAGTCGCACGGACTCTGAAGGCGAGCGGTCGCCAGTTGATTCTTTGCGGCGCGAGGGAGCAGCCCTTGCAGCTAATTCAGCAGACGGAGTTTGAGCAGTTAGTCGGTCCCGAGAACATTTGCGACAACGTGCAGGAAGCCCTGGGCCGGGCGGAAGAGGCCTTCGAAAAGCTGCAACCGGTGGGCAAGGCAACGACGGCAAGGTAGGCCCGCTAAGTGCATTCAGAGCTTCCCCCCGTGTTTCCCTTTGTTCCTCTGTGTACCCTGTGGTGAAGATTTTTGCCGCGAACTTCCGTGCTTCTCGCTAGTGCATCGCCGCTACATTCGTCAGGTTCGCATTCAGGTAACGGCTCATCGCCAAGTCGACAATTGCTCCGATCATCTCGGTGTAGGAGAGCCCGTGCGCCTTCGCGGCCATGGCAAATTCCTGCCGGCTCGCCAGCCACGGATTCGGATTCGCTTCGATGACGTAGACGTCGCCATTCGGAGCCAGTCGCATGTCGATGCGCCCGTAGTCGCGCAGCTTCAGCGCCCGGTACGCGGCCAGCGCCGTATCGGACAACCGCTTAATCGTATCTTCGTCCAGATTTTCCGCGATTGATGACTTGGTCAGCTTGTAGGCTTCGGTATTCTTCTCGAACTTCACGTCGTAGCTGGCGATTTTTGGCATGCCTTCGGGCAAGCGTGACAGATCAAGCTCCACCAGCGGCAAAACTTGCGTCCGTTCGTAGCTGCCCAGAATTCCGGCGTAAATTTCCCGCCCCTCGATGTATTCCTCAATCAGGGCGGGCGAATCGAATTCGTCCTGGATGTACTCGATGCGCTCCATCATCTCCTTGACACTTTTTACAACCGAGCCGGCATCGATGCCGATCGATCCATCCTCCCACGACGGCTTGACGATGAGCGGAAAAGAAATGTCGTGGGCATGTTCAATGCGCCCGCGATAAGCAGTCGCGAAGAACGGAGTCTTGATGCCGTGAAACGCGAAGATCTTCTTGGCAATCGCTTTGTCCTGGGACATGAAAATGGCATGCGGACCGGCGCCCGTGTAGCGCAACCCCAGCAGGTCGACATAAGCGACCACGTTCATTTCCTTGGTGTCGTCGCCGTCGAAAGACTCGGTCAGG
>CAWIZO010000002.1:0-445770 GCA_963840665.1 Terriglobia bacterium | reverse complement strand
ATTTATCGCCAACTGCGTAAGGAGTGGTGTCCGTGCGCCACGATCTGGGTGGGAAGTGCTGCATTTATCACCGTGTATATAATTCAACTATGATCCGATGGCGGATTGGAATCTTGCTGACCCTGATGTCTGTTCTCTGCACGAGCTATAGTCTTTCCTCGCAAACCATCGCAGATTGGGACTGGGTGAACGGGCACTTCGGCGAGGCGCTCGACCATGTAATGCCGCTTGAGAAAAGCCCCGGCTACTACGTTGTGTATCGTGCTCACCGCGACTACCGAACTGACGTTCCTGAATACTAGTTCCGGATCGGATATGAAGGCAATGGTGAGGGATATGGACTGGAGCCGTTTCTGTCGGCGCATTTCATCGCTGCGGACGGCTATTCGATCTACGACCAGCTCATGCGAATGCACGAGAACAACCCGCAAGAGGCCGCAACCTCAATGATACCGAAGCTAAAGATTAGAAATTGGAACGGGAAAGAAGCGGATTGCCCGTCCATCAAGAAACAGATCGAGGAATTTCAACATCTGCAGTCTAGCCCGCCAAAGTTGACAACGGGCGTCATCGTACTCCATCCAATGAATCACGAGTTTCACATCCAGTCACCCGAGGGAGATATGAATTTTGTTATCTGGAACGACGAGTCCCCTCTAGTCAAGTGGGCACTGGAAACACGTCGGGCACTAGAAAGTTGTGCTAAAACCAGATAACTGTCGCAACCAGGCGATTACACGTTTTGACCGCATGATGAGTGAGATGGGGATATTTCGCCAGTTGATGCACAAGCCAGCGGTAGTGGTTCCGGCGGTTGGATGCTGACGCGCTGACCTTCTTGCGATGCTCACTTTGCCTTTTCCATGTCCGGCAGCGGCCAGCTTGGGTCGAAGTGGGCCGAACCATCAGCTTATCTTTTTGATCGGCGGAATCTTCCAGGTGCCGTTCAGGACCGACGGCGACTTCTCCTTTGGCCGGTACATCCGCAGAGTTAACATGAACTTATCCTTCGGCGCAGGTAGCCAGTTCTGCTCCTTGTCCTTGCCAGGCGAGTCGTTCTGGATGTAAATATCCACTGATCCGTCGGCATTGGTCTTGAACTTGTTGCGCTCGCTCGCGTTGTAGCGGTTGATTGGATTCGGCACCAAGAACTGTTGCTCGTCGTACATAGTCAGCGACCAGAATCCCTCTACTGGCGGAAAGTCGCTGTTGTTAAAGTGCATAGCGTACTTATGCGCGCCGCTATACGTCGTGAGCATGTCGGGTCCATAGGACAGCGGATACACCGCATCTTCGGCAAGGTTCGCGCCAATCGCGATCGACCCGGTAAGCGCCCGCCAACGGTAGTTAGTGCCGTAGACGCCCATTTTGGTTGAGTAAATCCAACCGTCAGATAGCTTCCAATCGCCCGTGGCAACCCCCTCCTTCATCCAGGCCATGATCTTGTCCTGCGCAGGCTTGGGCACCGCCGCCAGACCCTTCGCGACAGCAGGGTCGAGCTTCGACGCGTCGAAGTCTTGCCCCGGCGCGATGCCGATCTTCGCGAAATCCGGCTGGTACGTGGCTTCGTATGGTTGCTGTACTTGTCGCACCGTACCGTAAACCCGAGCCACGGGCTTGCCGTTGTGCATGGCCCGTAGCTGAGTGAGCAACGAGCCTGCGTCTACTACTGGTTGCGTGTTGCTGCAGACACTCGCTCGCAGCTCACCGTTGTCACCCCGATACGCAAAAACCAAGTAGGGTATCCCTGTCTCAAACCAGAAACTGCAATCCGCCCCGCCGCGACCTGAAAGTACCTCCACCTCCCCACGAGCATCCGGTGACAACCACTCATCCACGCGAAAGTGGTAGCGTGCCGTGCCGCCTTGGTTGTCGCCTTCCTTCGGTGGGTTCTCGACGCTGACCACCGTACCTACGAAGATAGACACATCACGGTTCGCCAAGAGATTGCAGGAGCGTGGCGTGACATCTGAGCAGCTGCAGGCGAGAGCGGCGCCCGAAGAAAACATCATGGCTAAGATCGCGAGACTGAATAGCCTCATTGATGCCTCCATCGCGATTAGACACCGGCGTGGCGCGTGATGTCAGCTCAAATGACGTAACCAGGCAATGACGCTCAAAACCCCCGATACGGTCTTTCGGCCCCAGCAGGTTCGATGAGTGCTATCGAGATTCTGCGGCAGTTAACACAATGCCCGTGGAGTGCCAGCACGCTACTCTATTGAAGCTAGGATTGCCGCAGTGTTTTTCGATGTACGCGGGATGGGTTATCAGGATGCTGCGGTCAAGCGCCGTTCCTTCGCGCCCATGATCGTCAGCCATAGCATGATTGCGACCTCTGCCAGCAAAACAGGTTGGGTGTAGTTGATGACCTTGTCTTCGTAGGCCGGCAACAGAAATCCGGTAAAGCTGGACGCTAAGTAAGCGAAGCATGCGATCATCAGCCAAACACCCAAAACGCGCGGCAGGAAGCGCGATTTGTACACCAGTAGCCCGAATGGCAGGAGCCATAGCCCCCAAAATATCTCGTTGGCCAGATCACCGTAGTGGTGAAGGTTGAGGAACAGCATGGCGAAGGCGTCTCGCTGCGGCTTTTCGAATAATGATAGGAAATCGGTGCCCCGAACAAACAGCAGAGCGGCGACATCATTCACCGAGTTGACGAAGAATATGGGGACTTGCATCAAGCTGCCCAAGATCACCATCAGCACAGCAAGGCCCCGGTCGACGTCCTTAAACAAACGATAAAGGGCCAGTGTAACGAATATCCACAAGGCCCCAGTGAGCAGTTGGCTGAGAATTCCGAATCGGAACAGCAACTCGTGCCTCGCAATATTGTTGACCGTTGCAGTCGCGTTCTCAGACACGATCAAGGTGTTGGGAATGTAGATCAGGCGCACGACGGCCACCAATGAGCCCACAATGTATAAGCATCCTGCGACTCTGGCGTTCTTGCTGAGTGAGGTCATACCAGCGCCTCCCGATAAAGAGGCACCCGATCAAATAGGCAGCCTCGTGACTGTTGCGGCAGAGTACTGCGCCTCCTCATTCTTGTAAACAGGCCGATAGCGTAAATTGACCTCTGCGGAAGGGTTTTGAGCGCTACGGCGATATTACGACAACAATCGTGCAAGGAGCCGTCCCTGAAGAAGCTGGCAGCGCACGAAGCGTGCCATGATGTGAGCGTTCTTGACCAGACAGGTCGGATCCGGGTTGGTAGCATCAACTTCTATAGTCCGTCACATGCCAGACGAAACTATGAACTTGTAACCGGCTCCCGCCATCGAGTGATTCAGCCGAGGAGTAAGACCATGGACGTACGTGATGGCTAAACCGTGCCCCATCTGCAAAAAGCAATTGACCAAGCAGATCACAGAAGTCGTTCTTGTTCTCTTCATTCTTTTCTTGCCCACGATTACGTGGTCCCAGGCAAAAAATACGGACCAAACCGACCCTCTTGAGTATGCCCAGCAAAGCCCGACATCACAAAACAACCCTGCTCCCGCCCCACCATCGGATAGCGGTGCCGTTTCGTTGCCGGACCGCTTCGGCTCCCCAGGACAAAAAAGACGATTCTCAAGGTAAGCAGACAAAGCGTATGTTCGGGGTCGTTCCAAATTTTGCGGCGGTGAGTGCCAATACGCAGCTTCCCCCGTTGTCCACCCGCGAGAAATTTTCACTCGCCGCGCACGATAGCGTCCTGGACTACTCCTCGTTCACTTGGACCGGAATCTTAGCTGCTCAAGCCATGGTCCTGAATTCCAATCCGGAACTGGGCAGCGGAATCGTCGGTTACGGGCGTTATTATTGGCGCACCTTCACGGACGGAGTGTCGGGAACTTTTTTCACCGAGGCCATTGTCCCCGCGATCACGCACGAGGACCCACGTTATTACACCCTGGGTCAGGGAGGCTTTTTGCGCCGCACAGGCTACGCGATATCTCGGGCCTTCGTCACTAAGACAGATTCTGGAGGCACGAGTTTCAACTTCTCTGAGGTGGTGGGCAATGGGCTGGAAGCGGGTTTGTCCAACGCTTATTATCCCCCTCAGGAGCGCGGTCTCAGTCAAACGGCCGTGAACTGGGGAACGCAGATGGAATCCGCTGTCCTGAATCACATTTTCCAGGAATTCTGGCCCGACATCCGCAGAAAGCTTCTTCGCCAAAAATAGGTTGAATCAAACTCTGACACAACAGGTCTGTGGCTGAGGTCGTCACTCCCCGATTTGCTGGTTTCGATGAGACGAACCCTGTTTGATTTATCTACCGCACTGGATCAACACTCCACCCGCCGCCCATTTTTGCGGACAGATGTCTTGCGTTACCACTGCTATCAGCGTTAGCGCTCATTGAGGGGATCTGAGCGTAATGATTCCATAACAATGTCGGCTCCCAGGCCCGAGTAAACTTTGGAGGCGCAAACCAACCAAAGGGCTCGGAGGAAAGGAGCCGAACATGCTGATTATAGGATGTGACTATCATCCGAGCTTCCAGCAAATTGCATTGGTGGATACGGAAACGGGTGAACTAGGCGAACGTCGCCTGGCTCATCGCGAAGAAGCCGAACGGTTCTATCGCGAACTCAAAGAGAAGAACTTGACTGCGCGAGTAGGGATGGAAGCCAGCGGGCACTCGCGCTGGTTTGAGAGATTGCTGTGCGACTTGCAGTTCGAGTTGTGGATCGGGGATGCCGCGGAGATTCGCACGAAACGAGTGCGGAAGCAGAAGACCGATCGGCAGGATGCGCAACTGTTACTGCGACTGATGGTGGAAGAGCGGTTCCCGCGGATCTGGGTGCCGGACGCCGAGAATCGCGATCTGCGGCAGCTTCTGTGGCATCGGCATCGTTTGGTGCAGACGCGCACAAGGGTGATGAATCAGTTGCATGTGGTCGCGCTCAACGAAGGTCTTCGACGCAAGAAGGCGCTGTGGCGGCCAGCCGGCCGACAGGAACTGGAATCGATCACACTGGCGCCCTGGGCCAGCCGACGGCGACAGGATCTGCTCGACTTACTCGACCAACTGACGCCGAAGATCCAGGAACTGACTCGAGCGCTGGAAGAGGAAGTGGAGAAGCGTCCGGTGGCGCGGTGCTTGGCGACCCATCCCGGAGTGGGACCGCTGACGGCATTGGCCTTCGAGTTGGTGATCGGAACGCCGGAACGTTTTCACTGCGGGAAACAAATCGCCAGTTATGTAGGACTGGTTCCGACAGAAGAGTCCAGCGGCGATCGTCGCCGGCTGGGACACATCAGTAAGCAAGGCAACGTGCTGCTTCGGTTTCTGCTAGTGGAAGCGGCGCAGGTTACGGTACGCAGCCAACAGGAGTGGCGCAGCAAGTTCTTCCACTTGGCCATGCGCCGAGGAAGAAAGATCGCGAAGGTGGCGATGGCTCGGAAGCTGGCGGTACATCTGTACTGGATGTGGCGTCAGGGCTGCGACTACGGCCAGTTGCAAAAGCTCGGTTCGCACGCGGGAGAGCCCGGACATCGCGATGGTGTGCAGTAATCACCGACGTAATGATTGGGCATCCCGCTCCCCGAAGCCGGGGAGTTTGAACAAGTAATCATGATCGCAGTTAGTGATCGAAGAGATGGCTGGGTCGGACTGAGTTCCTGACCCCAACGATTAGAAGCGAGCCCAGGTTGGAAACGCGCAAACCTTCAACGAGAGCGAAATGGCGCTCTTCTATGAGTGCACGCAGTCGTGTGCTCGAAAACTGCTTGACACCGCCGACATTGTTAGAGACGCGATGTTACGCCAATCCGTTGTCGTTGGGCGACAACCGATGTATTCCAATCACTTGGCTGGCGAAAACGTGTGAAACGATTTAGACCCCAGAATTCTTTCTGCCTCCTCCCACCCCTCGGCAAAGTCGTAGTCCCAGCGAGGCGGGAGGGCAAACACGTACTTACGATTCCGCCCAAACTCTCCAGGATCGAACGGAGCCGCACTCACGTTAGGATGTTCGTTCCATTCGGCAATCGTGAAAATCATGAGCGGCAGATCTTCTCGTGGGTTTTCCTCGGTCCACTTTGGGTGCCTGATTTTCAGCTCCGGCCCTCGCAAGACACGCGCCACGGTACCATCACTCCCGAGCACATTGCCCTGCCACTCTGACCACAAGACTTGGTATCCTTTCCACGATTCAGGCAGGGTAAAGCTGAAGCCGTACTTTGTATTTCTGTACTCGATGGTTTTCGCCACCTTCCCAGCTACGGAGTGGTGTTTCTGACTAGCGGGGGGCGCTTGCTGCGACCATCCCAAGACCGAGAGTCCGAGGATGAGAGCGCCTAGTTTGAATCGTCGCACTCGGAAACGTGCCCAAATGGCGGTTGCTGATTCCATTTGCCTTTACTCCTCGTGTTCTTTCTTGAACGCTGCACGGAACAGCAATCGCACGACCGGAAGAGGCAATACTGATCCTGAGAGTGCCTAGATCACACCGAGAGCGGAGCAACGTGTGTGATGCCACACACCGCGTCAGGAGTGCCACACGGGAATGACCTCATTGTTCCGCCGACCGGAGATGAGGACAGGGGGTCAGGGGGTTCCTCAAGAGGTCAATGATCGTTATCGAGATTTATCGCCAACAACCGCGTAGATTCCGGGTTGCCGACAAACCCTGAGCAATTGCTTGGGTAGCGCGCTGACAAAGGAAAGTGGTTTAATTCCGAGTGACCAAGGCCACGCAGTCAGAAACCAGTACGCGATGAAGAAATACAAATTCAAGGCGAAAATCGAAGCGGGCGATGGCGGAGGGGCCTACGTGCTTTTTCCCTACGATACCGAGAAGGAATTCGCCACCAAAGGGAAGGTGCCTGTAAAGGCGACTTTCAATGGTGTTCCCTATACGGGTTCGCTAATCAAGTACGGCAAACCTCTTCATGTGTTGGGGATGCCTAAAGGTATACGCGCGCAAACTGGGAAAGGCCCGGGCGATACGATTGAAGTCGTTGTCCGGAAGGATGAGGAGGTAAGAACCGTCGAAGTACCTGCTCAATTTGAAAAGTCGATCAAGGAGGAAGGGCTACTTCCAGTTTTCGAAAAACTGAGTTACACGCACCGCAAGGAGTACTGCCGCTGGATTACCGACGCCAAGAAGGAGGAAACCCGATTGAAGCGACTAGGGAAAGCGATTGAAATGCTCAAGAAGGGAATGAGCACCCCTGCGTAGTATCGGGTCACGCGAATTGGACTGTGAAAGTTTGCGGTTGGCGGCCTCTCCTTGACCCTGGGTCGGCCTTTGGGGTCGTCAATGAGTGCTGTGGGATTTATCGCCAACCATCGAGCCATGTACGATGTTCCCATGGGTGAATCGGAGTGTTGGACGTCTATGTGCTGGAAAGACCACCTCTAGCATCTCAGGCACGTTCTTGCCAGCCATGGATAAAGAAGCGAATCGGGGGGCCGCGAGTTGAGGAAACACTAACCGAGGACAGACTGGCGTTTTGGGTTTGATCTCTGAAGGTGTGCCGGACTTATCAAAAGGAATGTTTATTGTGAAGCCGTTATCTCCTTCACGCGCGTGGTGCGTTGTTCTGATCGTGATGGGAGGAACGATACTGAGCGGTTGGTTCAAGGGGCAAGCGTCTTCGCCCGAAGTTCCTGCTCCCACCATTCGAGTGAGCACCCACCTGGTGCTGGTCGACGTGGTGGCGACCAATAAGGAAGGCAAGCCTGTACTGGGGCTTCAACCGGAAGATTTTGTGGTGGAGGAGAACGGCAGGGTGCAGAAGATTTCGACTTTTGGCACGCCGGCCGAGAATGCTCCGGCACAACCAGAACTTCCTCCAGGCATCTATTCAAATCGTGCGCAGTATCGCTCCCCCGGTGGCCCGATCATCGTGCTGCTACTCGATACGTTGAACACTCCGTTTCAAGCCCAAGCCCACGCCCGTCAGCAGATGCTGCGGTTCGTTGAAGAACAGTACAAGCCCGGACAGCGAGTAGCGATCTTCACTTTGACCGGTTCGCTGGGCATGTTGCAGGACTTTACCAGCGATCCAGAGATCCTCCGGGCGGCATTGCGAGCATATAAGCCGCAAGCCCAGGAATTCGCGGATGCAAGTCGTCCCAGCACCTCAATCCTGACAGGTACCCCCAATATCGCCACCAGCGTGACCGCCATGGATGCAAGTGCCGCGCCAGTTAGCGGCGGCGCCACGGGCGCAGGCCGAGAAGGTAATCAATTAATCGCCAGCGCGCAGGCTGCTCTGCAGACCTTTGCCGGTGCCCAGGTAGCCTATGCGGAGGATCAGAGGGCCGTGATCACGCTCAATGCGCTCAATAGCCTGGGTCGCATCTTGGGCGGACTCCCAGGCAGAAAGAGCTTGATTTGGGTTACGAGCGTGCTGCCATTTTCGCTTACTCCCGAGAATCGAAATGTCAGCGAAATGGAGTTAGCCGAGGACTTGCCGAGTTTGGACACGAGGCGGGTCCGTGAGCACGGGGCGGGAAGTAGTGCGGCCTTTTTCCGCCAATCGCACAGTAAAGAAATCCGTGAACTGGCTGCCCGTTTGTCGAATGCGCAGGTCGCCATTTATCCGGTGGACGCGCAAGGGCTCTCTATCTCCACTGACATTGATGACCAGGAAACCATGAGGGAGATGGCACGCGAAACCGGTGGTCGCGCTTACGTAAACCAGAACGAAATCAGGGTCGGCGTCGAGCGGGCCTTTGAAGACAGCTCAGCCACCTATAGTCTGGGCTACTATCCAGCGGACAAGAAGTGGAATGGTGAGTACAGGCTGATCAAAGTGAAGATCAAGCGGACTGAGGCGGAGATCCGAAGCCGCCGCGGCTACTACGCCCTGGACCCGACCCAGACCAAGGGTTACAACCCGAACCAGGAGGTGGCATTTGCCTTGGGAGACGTAGCTCCGTCAACTGTCGTGGCTTTTACCGCGCAAATCAAGCCACCCTCGGAAAATGCGGCTAAGGGAAAAATTGGTGTGACCTTCTTGGTGGATGCCAGCACTTTGTCGGTCGAGGATGCATCCGGCAGCAAGCGCTTTAACATAGGCTTCTTTGCGACCTTCTACTCACACGACAGCAAACTGCTGTCGAACCTAAGCCAGCAAGTCGACCGGACCTTTAGTCCGGATATGTACAAACAGATCCTACAGAACGGCGTAATGTTGCACATGGATCTTGATCCTCAGCCGCAAGGCAGCCAAGTACGTCTGGCGGTCCAGGATAACCACACAGGCTTGGTTGGCACGATTGACGTTCCTGCCCCCGCGAAGTAAGAAAGCGAGTGCAGTTGACGAAACCAAGCGTGGGTGTTGAAAAAGTCATGTCGATTGGCGGGTGAAATTTAGCAAAAGCATGGTAAGACCTCAACATGCTGTGCTGGACTTTCAATTTGGGAGGCCTGCTGATCATGATGGGGCACCACGCCCGTTCAGAAGCGCTGTTCTATTACTTCCGTCTGGAAGATCAAGTTCCTGAAACCCATCTGCTACGTCTCATCGACAAGCACATCAGCTTCGAGTTCGTCCGGCGGCGGCTGAAAGATAGCTACAGCGAGACGGGTCGGCCCTCGATCGATCCCGAACTGCTGCTGCGCATTCTGCTAATTGGCTACCTATACGGCATCAGCAGCGAGCGCAAACTAGTGGAAGAGTTGCTCATGCATCTGGCTTGGCGCTGGTTCACGGGCTTGGGTTTCGATCAGCAGATTCCGCATCACTCGACGTTCTCCAAGAACCGGCATGGCCGCTTTCAGGAGTCGAAGCTGTTCGAGGAGTTGTTTGAGCAGATCGTGCGGCAGTGCGTGGAAGTGGGACTGGTCGAAGGCAAACACCTGTCGGTGGACGGCAGTTTCGTGGAAGCCAATGCCGCTAAAGAAAGTCGCGTTCCACGCGAGCAGTTCGCGGAAGCGGCGCAAGTGAACCGTACCGTGCGGCAGTATCTGGTGGAACTCGAAGAACAGAACCCCACCGAGGAACCGGTCCATCAGCAAGAGCAGGTGTCGACCACCGGCCCGGACTCAACATACGCCACCAAGGGTGGGACACCAGTTCGGCTGGGGTACTACGACAACTATCTGATCGACAACCACAGTTGCGTAATCGTGGGAGTGCAAGCGACGGCAGCACGGATGAGTCAAGAAACGGTGGCCGCGCAGGATATGCTCACTCGCTTCACGCAATGGCAACGACGAGAGCCAGAATCGGTGGCGGCCGATACGACGTACGGGAACGGGGAGTTCTTGCAATGGTTGGCGGATCGGAGCATCACGCCCTATATGCGAACCCGGGACAGTATTCACCGAAAAAACAGCCCGTTCTTCGGTCCCGAGCGGTTCACGTATCAACCCGAGAGCAACAGCTATCGCTGTCCGGCGGGGGAGCAACTGAACTATGGTGGCCGCAGCATGCGGAACCGCACCTATGCCTACATCGGAACTCGCAAACGTTGCGGTGCGTGTGCGCTAAAAGCCCAATGCACCAGCGGAGTGTTCCGCTTTCTTGCTATCCACATGGATGAACCAGCCCGGCAACGCGCTCGCGAGTTGAGCAACACACCGGAGTTTGCAAAGGCACAGCGGGAAAGAAAAAAGGTGGAAGCGCTGTTTGCGGAACTCAAGAATCAGATCGGATTGCGTCGCCTCCGTCTGCGGAGATTACGGTTTGTGAGAGAGCAGTTCTTCCTGGCGGCGGCTGCCCAGAACCTCAAGCGACTAGTCCGCTTTCTCAGCCAACCTACAACACCCACTGTGCAAGCCGCCTCTTAGCTGAGGCGAGAAGAACGAACTCGGCGCTACAACATCGCAGCCGAAAAGACACTCCGATCACGGACTTTTTCAACAGCCACGGGATATTTCGCCAATTGAGACGGCTCCGATAGGTTCCGGTTTGCCGACTATATGGACACAGTTGCGCGTGGCGGCCCGGTGGTCGTTCCGAACGTGCTGCTATTCAGGGAAATCGCGCCTCATTGAAGTATCAAAGTCCCGCTGTCGATCGTGCCAAGGCTCTCTGTTTAGTTTGTCTCGGGCGTCGCCGCTTGGACTCAATGAAAACGCCAACACTCTTCGCCGGCATGGGTTCCGCAAACAGGTGTCCCTGGGCTGACCCACAACCAGCTAACGCCAACAGTCGATGTTGTTTAGTTGTTTCTACCCCTTCAGCGACTACTTTAAGATCTAGATTGCGCGCCAAGCCGATGATTGTCTTAACGATGGCATAATTTTCGGCATCCATCGTTACAACGAACGACTGATCGATTTTTAGGGTGTCGACTGGAAAACGACGAAGATAACTCAGGGAAGAATAGCCCGTGCCAAAATCGTCGATGCTCAGCTTCACTCCTAAAGTCCGCAGCTGCGACATGGTTTGGCCGGTCGCCGCAACATCGTTCATAGCCAGGCCCTCGGTGAACTCGATGGTTATGCACCGCGGATCCACCGCACTCTCTTCCAGTGCATCTTTGACGTGCCCGATAAAACCGGCGTGAGAGAAATGCTTTGAGCTGATGTTGATGCTGACATATAACGGCGGGTCAGCAGGATAGCGCCGTTGCCAACTCGCCGCCTCCAAACACGCCTTCTTTAGAACCCAGACACTAATAGGAACAATCAGACCGCACTGTTCTGCTAACGGGACAAAAGTGCTTGGTGGTATCGAATTCAACCCCGAAGGCTGCCACCGCAAGAGTGCCTCGAAGCCCTGCACTGCCCCCGTATCTACCGCGACGATTGGCTGGTAGTGAAGTGCCAGTTCTTCATTTTCGAGAGCATATCTCAGCTTGGCTTCCAGAAGAAGTCGACTCATGACTTGCTCATGCATCACGCGGTCAAAGAGCTCACTGCAAGCCTTGCCTTGGCTTTTCGCACGATACATAGCGATATCGGCATTCTGAAGCACCACCTCCGCAGGCACCTCTGGTGATGTCAGCGCGATGCCGATTGAAAGAGCTTGTTAGAAAGAATTGCTCTGACAGCGGACAACAGATCAAGATTCAGTCGTGCCTTCACAACATAAGTTGAGCCGTCTGCTGCGAGGTTTGATCATCGTTGGCTTTGACTAAGCAGCCACCATGTGGTTCCTGACGGCATACTTGAAAAGTTCGGCGTTGCTTTTGGCCCCGAGAACTTCCATCATCCGGTACTTGTGATAGGCCACGGTCCTGGGGGTCATGTGGAGAATGTCGCCGACTTCTTTCATGACCTTGCCTTCGGCCAGCAACTGCAGCACTTCCCGCTGCCTGTCGGTCAATCGGTCCTGCTCGTGAACCAGTGCCTTATCCTGCCGCTGCAAGATATCGATAGTGTCGCGGCACAGGGTTCGCGACATGTATGATTTACCTCGCAACACTTCACGAACTCCCTGCACCATCTCAGCCGCCGCGCAGGTCTTCAGGAGATACCCGGAGGCCCCGCGCCGGAAGGCTTCGGCGGCGATTTCTTCGTCGGGATTCATGGTCAGATAGACCAGTTTGACGGCGGGCAGCATTTCCTTGATCTGGCGCCCCGCGTCCAAACCATTCAGCACCGGCATAGCGACATCAACCACGACTACGTCGGGTCTCAATTCGCGGGCAGCACGCACCAGGGCACGACCATCGCTGACCACTCCAATTACATCAAATTCGGTTTGCAGAAGGCTCTTGCACAATTCCGCCACGAGGTTATGATCATCGGCAATCAGAACGCGGGAACGGTTCATCATTGTCTTAGACTCTTATCAAAATCGGCACCCTGGTCAGTGGTCTTCGTTCCGACTAAGGGTCGCGTTGCCGGAATACCTTGCCCCAGGAGCGACAATTCGGTTTCCGCGAGGATAAATTGCACGGAGCCGCAATCCAGGCAGACCAGGACTCTCGGAAATACCAGAATGCCTGGATTATCAATATTCCGTAAGCCGCTGAAATGAATCATCATCTCAGTTGAAAGTTCGGCTCGATTGCCCGAGTGACACAATACGCAATCCATAGCACAACCTCAGATGTGTCTTAAGTTTTGCGATTCGAACTTAGGTAGAACCGACTCTGAAGGTGTATGCAACTCTCCCAGGGGTTTTGTGCCAGCCTGCTGGAAAATACATTCCCGCGCCCGTTTCGTTGTAGACTTGCGGCAACTCACGATCATTTGTGAGTAACAGGGTAGTGTGCCTGGATTCCATCTCCCCAAGATCTCGATACGCGGAGCCGTCGACGTTGACGCAGCTAAAGCGTCTGTCCGACGAAGAACTCATGGGGCGCCTCCAGCAGGGGCAGGGCGACGCCTTGGCCGTCTTGTTCGACCGCTACCAGAAACTAGTCCTGAGCATAGCGCTGAGAATTGTCCGCGATCCTGGTGAGGCGGAAGACGTCGCACAAACGGTTTTCCTCGATATTTATCGCGCCGTGGCACAATTTGATCCGGTCAAAGGCAGTGCTAAGGTGTGGTTGATGCAGTATGCGTACCATCGCGCCATCAACCGGCGGCAGCATCTTCAAGGCCGCGAGTTCTATAGGAATACGGAACTGGAGGAAGCGGAGACACCGGCTGTGGAAGCTCAAACCACCTTTGGCCTCAATTCACCGGAAACCCGGGCGTTGGTCCGCCAGAGTATGGCCGCTCTATCGGACAAGCAGAGATCAGTCATCGAGATGGCCAGCTACGAAGGCCTTTCGATGCAGGAAATTGCGGACCGGACCGGGGATTCGTTCGTCAACGTTCGCCATCATTATTATCGCGGGCTCCAGAACCTGCGCTCTTTGATATCGGGTGGATCGGAAAAGAGAGCGACTGTGGGGGGAGGGGAGTGTGCCTGAGCAGAAGCAGAAGGGGTTCCCGCACCAGCAGTATCAAGAGCTTTGTGCGCTGGCGGCTGGCGGCCTACTGGAGAGCAACGAGGTTGTTGAGTTTCAAGCTCATATGGAGGAGTGCAGCCAATGCCGTGCTGACTATCAGGAGTTGTCGAGCCTCGTGACTCGGGAGTTGCCGCAAGGCGACGGAACCGTCCGATCGAAACTGGCGGAGATGAGGGCGACCCCCCTGCCTTATTCGCGGCAGCGTTTCCTTCGCCGGGCGCGAGCCGAAGGCGTTTCCTTTTCATCTGAAGTTGAGAATCACGCCGAACCGACTCGGTGGTACTTGCGTCCAGTCGCCATGTTGGCTCCGCTTGCGGCGGTGATCGTGGTTGTAGTGAGTCTTAGGGTCGCGCACTTCCGGCAGGCGCCGGACGCAGCGCGGGAGAAGGACGCGGCCGGCACACAGCAGATCGCTAATCTTGAGCGCGAGAACTCCACCCTTGCGGCGAGCCTTGCTCGGTTAAACGAGTCGGTCGCGGCGGGCCAGCGCGAGATCCAGAATCTACGCGCGCAACTGGCAAACGACAATCAGCGACGTAACGGCGAACAGACAGAACGGGAGGCGAATCGGTCCAATAGCCAGACCGCGCAATTGCTGGAAGAATCCCGCAATCAGGAAAGACTACTGGCAGAAGCAAAAGACGAAGCGGCTCGGGCCAATCAATTGCGTATCGGTGATGAAGCCTCCATGGTGGAACAACAGGCGCGCATTGCGGAACTCTCCGACAAATTGCGGGTCGCCAGTGCCACTCTCGACATGGAACGGCAACTCGCAGCGACCGGTAAGGATATTCCCGAGCTTATAGCGTCCCGTCAGTTGCATGTCATCGATGTCCGCGACACGGACCCGAATGGCAACCACAGTCCCGCCTTTGGACGTGTTTTTCTGACTGAAGGCAAATCGCTTACCTTTTACGCCTTCGATTTGAATGAAGACCGGGTAGTCAATGCAAAGCGTAGCTTCCAGGTCTGGGCCGTGCCGGAAGCAGGCAAGAACTCGCCGCGCAGCTTGGGCTTCCTGCGTGTGGATGCTAAAGCACAGGGACGTTGGGCATTGAAAGTGGACAATCCGGAACTGGTGAAGGAGATCAATTCCGTATTCGTCACGGTCGAACTCGCGGCAGGCGGCCAACAACCGAGCGGGCAGAAGATGCTCTACGCCTACTTAGGCGAGGCCAATCACCCCTAGAGAAAATCCCCGCGCTGCTCTCGAACTCTCTCTTTAGATTTTCCGGCTTGAATCACGGCCGCACGTAAGCGTATTCTTCCTGCGCCTTTAGCACCAAGTGAAAAGATGGTTGCGGCGTGCGAGCACCCAGGGAGAATTTTGATGAAGGGCCCCGTGCTCGTCCTGGTTCTTCTTCTGACCGCGGTGGTGGCCTGGGCGCAGACAGAAGGCGCCCGGATTTCCGGCAGGGTGACGGACGCAACCGGAGCCGTGATCGTCGGCGTCGAATGCAAGATCACCAACATCGAGACCAATGTCTCGATTTCCACCACCACCAACGGGGATGGCATCTACGTCATTCCCGACCTGCGCCCCGCCACCTACCGGCTGACCATTCAGAAGGATGGCTTTCGCACCGTCGTTCAGCCCAGCCTTCAGCTATATGTGCAGGATGCGGTGAATGAGAACTTCACCCTGGCGGTCGGTCCCACGTCAGACCGCGTAACCGTTTTGGGCACACCCCTGTTACAAACTGATTCGGCGTCGGTCAGCACCATAGTTGACGATCAATTCGTGCAGAACATGCCGCTCAATGGACGCAGTTTCCAGTCACTGATCGGCCTGACTCCGGGCGTGGTATTCACTTCGCAAAGCGAGGGACTGGGCCAGTTCAGCGTGAACGGGCAGCGCAGCGACACAAACTATTTCACCATCGACGGGGTGAGCGCGAATTTCGGCACACAGTCGCTCGCTGATCTCGGTCAGACCCTGGGGGGCGCAATTCCTGGATTTACCTCCGGGGGCGGCACTAACGGACTCGTATCCGTAGATGCCATGCAGGAGTTCCGCATCCAGACCTCGTCGTACGCGCCGGAATTCGGCCGCACTCCCGGAGCGCAGATCTCGATCGTCACGAAATCCGGCACCAATCAATTTCACGGTACCGCATTCGACTATCTGCGAAATGACTTCTTCGATGCGCGAAATTATTTCGACAGGCCGCCCATGATCAAGCCACCGCTGCGCCAGAACGACTTTGGCGGAGTGATCGGCGGCCCCATCATCAAGAACAAAACCTTCTTCTTTTTTTCCTACGAGGGACTGCGGTTGCTGCTGCCGCAGACAGGGGTGCAGGCGTTCTATACGGCATCCGCCCGGGCAGCGGTTGCGCCAGTGTATCGGCCGTTCATCGACGCTCTGCCTCTTCCCGCCGGACCGCCCATTGACCCCACCTGCGACAACATCACCAAAGGGTGCACGGCGAACGTTAACGCGGTATGGTCGAATCCTTCCAACATTGACGCCACCAGCATCCGCATTGACCACACTCTAAATAAGAAGATCACCCTATTTGCACGTTACAACCACGCGCCGTCGTATGACGGGTTTCGGACCTTCGAGCAGGTGGAATATGACAATGTCAACACGGATACGTTCACTGCGGGTGCGACGATCGCCTTCACTCCCACCAAGTTAAACGATTTCCGCGCCAACTGGAGTCGAACCACCGGCACAACCATCAACGTCCTCACAAATTTTGATGGCGGGGTACCGCCACCCATGTCCGCTTTCTTCCCGCCCGGGTCCCCCTATAGATTCGATCACAGTCAAGCCGTCGTCGCCGGCGTCTTCGACGGGACGTTATACGACAACGTGCAGCGGCAACTCAATTTCGTGGACACTTTCTCCTGGGTCATCGGTGTGCACCAGGTGAAATTCGGCGTCGATTATCGCCGCCTCAGCCCGACAGCTGAGGCAAGCACCGACTATGTTGCGCTTCATTCTGGGTTCCAGGATCTAGTTCAGGGAAATGTGAGCGGAACCTTGCTGCTGGATCGATTTCCCCTCTCTGTGCACGCCAATAATTATTCGCTGTTTGCTCAGGACACCTGGAAGATCACGCATCTCCTGACCCTGACCTATGGGCTGAGGTGGGAGATCAATCCTGCCCCGGTGTCGGCGTCGTCTGGCTTGCCGCTGTATGCAGTGCAAGGAGTCTTCGACTCGAATCCGCTTGCGCTGGTGCGGGAAGCACCGTGGCGCACCCAATATGGCAATTTTGCTCCGCGCATTGGTGCTGCCTGGCAGGTCACGCCCAAAACTGTGGTGCGGGGAGGTTTTGGTCTTTTCTACGATTTGGGCTACGGCAACGTCGGCGACGCCGCGACCAGTTATCCATATATACGCGACGAGTTCAATATTCTTCCGACGCCGGTGCCTTTCGATCCGACCAGTTCGCTTTTCCAGCCGATTCCGTTTTCAACGACTGTGAAGCCGAACCAGGGAGGCCTGTTTGCTGTCGATCCGAACCTGCAGCTCCCGATAACGATTCAGTGGAATGGGGCCATGGAGCGGGAGCTTGGAACGAACCAACGGTTGACGGCAACCTACGTTGGGGCGGATTCAAGACGCCTTATCTGCGAGGACAGGATTGCTCCGGAGGGACTCTTCAATGGTCCTTCGTACCCCGTAGTCTGGAACGGCGGCTATTCCCACTATGAGGCCTTGCAGATCCAGTTCCAGCGCCGCATGTCCCATGGCTTGCAGGCTTTGGTGTCCTACAACTTCTCGAAAGCAAGCGATGTCGCTTCCAACGACGGAACCGGCATGGTGGCGCCGAGCTTCGACCAACTTGTAGTACCACCGTTGACGCCCTCTGACTTCGACCTGCGGCATTCCATTGCCGGGGCGGTGTCTTACGAAATACCCGCACCTGCATGGGGTCGCGTGCGCAATGCCATCCTGAAAGGCTGGGCTATCGATGGACTGGTGCGCCTGACTTCGGCGCCGCCGCTCACCGTGGTCGACGGGAATCAAACATCCACAATTGGCTTTTACCAGGTTCTAGCGAACGTCGTGCCCGGTCAACCTTTCTGGATTTCCGATCCGACGCAACCGGCTGGAAGGGCACTCAATCCCGCTGCGTTTTCGTCTCCGCCCCAGGGAGTACAGGGCGACTATCCCCGCAACAGCATTCGCAGCCCCTACTCTTTCAACCAGACCGATCTCGCGATTCGCCGCCGTTTCAATCTGACGGAGCGCGTCAAATTCGATATTCGCGCCGAATATTTCAACGTGTTCAACCATCCCATGTTCGGCGCCGCAGGATTCAATGAGCCAAACACCGACTTCGGCACTCCGGGTTTTGGCAAAACCGATGCCACAACCAACGAAGCGCTCGGCGGCGGCGGTGGCGCTGGGGGACAGAGCACACTGTATGCGCAAGGTGGCCCGCGCTCAGCTCAGTTCACCCTCAAAGTGCAGTTCTGACAGTAAGAGTTTGCACGGTTGATTGACAGCGCAGTAGATGTGCAGACACGCCAGTGCACCTGTGCGTTTTGCCAGTGTCGAAGCTGGAGCGGGCGTCCTAATCTTCTGCTGAAGCTGGAGCGCGCGTCTAACATTTGACTTATGAAGCTGCATGTATAGCAAGCGGACAACTCTTTGGTTCCTGGGGATCCTGACCCTCATTGTGTTGGGATTTGCGTTAGTGATCGCGCAGCCGTTCTTTTATCCGTTTGCGGCGGCAATTATCCTCGCCGTCGTCTTCTATCCCGCCTATCAAAGAATCCTGGAACGGACAAAAGGAAAACCCGCGAAGGCTGCACTCCTATCCACTCTGGCTTTGCTCTTTCTCTTTGGCGTCCCTCTCTTCATCATCATCGCGCTGGTTGCAAAGGAGGCTGTCAACGCTGCCCAATACCTGACGCGTCAGAGCGCCGAGCAAGGCGGATTCGCCTTGTTCTTGACCGCCGTCGCGGAGCGCGGTCTGCAGTTCATTGGGCGCTGGGTCGATGTCTCAAAATACGACATCCGCGGGGCGGTCGCCTCTCACGTGCAGCAGGCTGGCGTGTGGGTCTTGGGCTCTGGCGCTTTGATCCTGAGCAATTTTGCGCGCCTGGTTGCGGAATCCCTGATGACACTCGTGGTGGTCTTCTTTTTCTTCAGGGATGGTCGGGGATGGATTCAAGAGGCGGAGGAAGCCCTGCCCCTGCCGCCCGGGCTGGCGAGAAAGTTATTCAGCAATATATCCGACACCATTGTCGCCAACGTGTACGGCATTGCGTCCGTGGGGGTGGCGCAAGGTGTCTTGACCAGCATCGCGCTGGCAATCGCAGGATCTCAGTCCGCTCTCTTACTTGGACTGTGTGCTGCGCTTGCGTCCGTTGTGCCGGTTGTCGGCGCTGCGTTGATCTGGGTTCCCGCAGGACTCTACTTGATTTTTGCCGGAGGCATCTGGAAGGGCATCTTCGTTCTTGTGTGGGGAGTCGCCGTGGTCAGCACCGCCGACAACATTATCCGGCCGTGGGTGGTAGGCGGGAGGGTCGCACTGCATCCGCTCGTGCTGGTGTTTTCCATCCTGGGAGGGGTCCAAGCCTTTGGCTTCCTGGGATTGTTCCTGGGGCCGGTCATCGTATCGGTATTGTCGGTCTTGTTCGGAATGATCCGCGAGCAACTCCGGCACGCCGATGCAACGCCGGCGCTCGAATAAACTCGCTCCTCTACAGCGAAGACCCTAGGTAACCAGGAATCGCTCGCGCCTTTACGCACCTCACGCCCAGTGAACGCATCTTTTAGATAGCACACACCAGCAAGGAGCACAGGTTCGATGAATTTTCTGTCGCGGGATTGGCGCCTATCGCTATGGTCCGTGGGCGGTGTCGTCGTCGCTTTTCTGGTTTCGCGGCTACTTCATGCCCTGTTGTTCCGGGCCGCCAAACGCCTCAACCTGCGAAAGCAGACCATGCTCGCACAGTCGCTTTTGTACAGCGAAAGGCCGGCAAGACTTCTGCTGTTCTTGTTACTCGAGATCGTGATCGTGCCGTTCCTTCCGGTGAACGTATGGGTGCAGATGATCTTGGCCCGGGGGATCGGAATTGGCCTGATCGCCGCAACCGCATGGTTCCTGATTGCCATGCTGAACGTGATTGAGGCGGTTCTCACCGGCCGGTACTCGACGGGCGCCTCGACCTTGGCGTCGCGGCGAGTACAAACGCAAGTGCAACTGCTGCGGCGCATCGCGGACATCATGATCGTCGTGCTTGCCATTGCATCGATCCTGATGACCTTCCCTTCGATTCGCCACGTGGGCGAGAGCCTTTTCGCGTCCGCCGGGTTGGCCGCGGTCGTGGCTGGACTGGCAGCCCGCACCATGCTGTCGAACCTGCTCGCAGGCGTGCAGATCGCCCTGACTCAGCCCATCCGCCTGGAAGATGCCGTGATTGTCGAAGGCGAGTGGGGATGGATTGAGGAAATCACGACGACATTTGTAGTGGTGCGCATCTGGGATCTTCGCCGCCTGGTCTTGCCCATCTCGTATTTCATCGAGAAGCCGTTTCAGAACTGGACGCGCAAGAGCGCCGACCTGTTGGGAACGGTTTTTCTCTATGCGGACTACTCCGTTCCGGTTGACGAGGTGCGTCAGGAGTTGCAACGCGTTCTGCGATCGACCGAGTTGTGGGATGGCAAGGTTTGGAATTTGCAAGTAACAAACGCGAACGACAGAACGCTCGAGCTTCGCGCTTTGATGAGCGCGTCGGATGGAGGCCGCGCCTGGGATTTGCGTTGCCTGGTGCGCGAAAAGCTACTGCATTTTCTGCAACAACGCTATCCGGAATGTTTGCCGAAAACCCGGGCGGAACTTAAGGCCGCAAGCAGTTCACGCCACATGGAAGGTTCGGCCGAGGCGGCGTAGGCGAAAGCGCGAACATTCGACGCCCCATACAGCATCAACAGGATGGAGGATTCCGTGACTCAGACGTAAGGTGGGAATGGTGACAAAAACTCCCATGAGAATCGCCCAGGTAGCGCCCCTTCACGAGTGTGTTCCGCCGAAGTTATACGGCGGCACGGAAAGAATTGTTTCTTACCTTACAGAAGAACTGGTCCGGCAGGGTCACGATGTGACACTGTTTGCGTCCGGGGATTCGATGACCAGCGCCCGCTTGATTCCTGTGTGCCACGAGTCGCTGCGCTTAAGTCCACGTGTAATTGATCCCCTTGCGCATCACACGCTGTTGCTGGAGGAAGTGTTCCGGCGAAAGCAGGAATTCGACATCCTCCATTTCCACATCGACTATTTGCATTTTCCACTCAGCCGGCGGGAGCATGTCGCGAATGTAACCACCTTACACGGACGTCTGGATCTTCCGGACCTGGTTCCGCTCTACGACGTGTACCGCGACATGCCGTTGATCTCGATTTCTGACGCACAGCGGCGTCCTTTGCCGCGCGTGAACTGGCGAGCCACGGTGTATCACGGAATGCCAGAAGACTGCCTGCTTCCCGGCGCGGGCGAGGGAAACTACCTCGCCTTTCTGGGGCGCATTTCTCCGGAAAAAGGAGTGGATGAAGCCATCGCGATCGCCAAGCGCGTCGGCATGCCCTTGAAGATTGCGGCCAAGGTGGATCGCGCTGACCGCGAATATTTCGAAAGAGTCATCAAGGCACAACTGAATCACGAACTGATCGAATACATCGGCGAAATCGGGTACGCTGAGAAGAACGAATTCCTGGGAAATGCCGCGGCGCTGCTGTTTCCCATCCAGTGGCCGGAACCGTTCGGCATCGTAATGATGGAGGCGATGGCTTGCGGCACCCCAGTGATTGCTTACTCACGAGGCTCGGTGCCGGAAGTGATTGAGGATGGAGTGAACGGCTATATCGTGCACGATGTGGATGAGGCTGTTGCAGCGCTAAAAAGGATAGGGTGCCTCGATCGTGTGCAGTGTCGATCGCGTTTTGAAGAACGCTTCACCGCCCGGCGCATGGCGGAAGATTACGTAGCTGTCTATGAGCAGTTGGTCGGCCTGCGGCCGCGCCTGCTGCTGCCAGAAACCGCTGGAGTGCAAGTTGTCTGAACTGGTAGTAACGCAGAAGTATTACATCTCCACGGCCGAAGTACCTGTCGACGATCGGCCGCAGGTACTGAAGTACGGAGACCTCTTCGCGGTTTTCAATCGCTACGGAGATATTGAACCGTCGGGGCTAGGCGAGGAAGGCCTGTTTTACGAAGGCACACGATTCCTTTCCAATTTCGCTCTGCGCTTGGAAAATAGCCAGCCGTTGCTGTTGAGTTCGACCATTAGCCGCGACAATTTTCTATTCAGCGCCGATCTCACCAATGTTGATCTCACGACCAATTCGGGCGTGCACATTCCCCGCGGGACTCTTCATCTGCACCGCTCCAAATTCTTGTGGGAGGGCGCATGCTATGAAAAGTTTCGTGTCACCAATTACGGTTTGTCGCCCCTGACCGTTTGGCTGCGCCTCGCTGTGCAGGCTGACTTCGCAGACATCTTCGAAGTGCGGGGCACAACCAGGCAACGGCGCGGTAACCGCCTGCCATCGTCTTTGACACAGGATGAACTGGTGTTGGCTTACGAGGGTTTGGACGGGCGGATTCGTAAAAGTAAAATCTGTTGTACTCCGGCTCCCGCAAGCATTGACGAGGATGTAATCGTCTTCCGAGCCGATCTCAATGTGAAAGAAGAGCAAACTTTTTTTCTGGAGGTTTCGTGCGCCCCTAAGGAGCGTGTGTCCGATTGGGGTACTGCGTTCGCGCTAGGAAAGAATGCTTCGAGCGATCACCACTCTTACCACTGCGAAATTCAAAGTAATAACGACCAGTTCAACCAGTGGATGAGCCGGTCGGCGGCAGACGTGCAAACCATGATTCGGGGAAATCCGGAGAAAAACTATCCCTACGCCGGCATTCCCTGGTTCAGCACGGTGTTCGGACGCGACGGTATTATCACCGCCATGGAGTGCTTGTGGCTTGCGCCTTCCATTGCGAAAGGCGTCTTGTCTTATCTCGCCGAAACCCAGGCGGTGTCGGAAGATCCACGTTCCGACGCCGAGCCGGGAAAAATTGTCCACGAGATCCGCAAAGGCGAGATGGCCCTGCTCCGCGAGGTCCCGTTCGGGCTCTATTACGGAAGCGTCGACGCCACCCCCTTGTTCGTGATGCTGGCCGCGGACTACTATCGGCGAACTGCCGACCTGGAGTTCATCCAATCGATCTGGCCGAATGTCGAAGCCGCGCTCGACTGGATCGATCGTTATGGAGACCGCGACGGCGATGGCTTCGTCGAATACAACCGGCGTTCGGTGAATGGCCTGGTGCAGCAGGGCTGGAAAGACTCCCACGATTCCATCTTTCATGCCAATGGAAATCTCGCGGAGCCGCCAATCGCTTTGTGCGAAGTTCAAGGATATGTTTATGCCGCGAAGCGCGGCGCTGCGGATCTGGCCCGGTTACTGGGGCACGAGGGCCGTGCAGACATGCTTTCCGCGCAGGCTAGGAATCTGCGCGCGCACTTTGACGAAGCGTTCTGGTGTCCTGAGATCGACAACTATGCCATCGCGCTCGATGGGAACAAGCGCCAGTGCCGCGTTCGAGCCTCCAACGCGGGACATTGCTTGTTCACCGAAATCGCGGAAGTGGATCATGCGCGCCATGTCTCCGCTCAACTGTTGGGTCCCGAACTTTTCTCTGGTTGGGGTGTGCGTACGCTCGGTTCGAGCGAGGTCCGCTACAATCCGATTTCTTACCACAATGGTTCGGTCTGGCCCCATGACAATGCGCTCATAGCCGCCGGACTTTCGAAATATGGCACCAAGGAACTTGCCGCACGCATTCTTTCCTCGCTCTCCGATGCCAGCGCCTACGTCGACCTTCATCGCCTGCCAGAATTGTTCTGCGGATTGCATCGCCGCGACGGCGAGGGACCCACGTTGTATCCCGTTGCGTGTTCCCCGCAGGCGTGGTCCGCAGCCGCGATTTTCCTGCTTCTGCAAGCCTGTCTTGGATTGACTGTCGACGGCGTCGAGCGCTGCGTGCGCTTCTCCGATCCGTATCTTCCCCCCGAGATCTCTCAACTCTCGATGAAGGGGTTAGAGGTCGGGTCGTCGAGCCTCGATCTGCTGGTGGAACGGCGGGACAAATCCATCGAAGTGCTACAGCTTAACCAGGCCGCCGATGTTGCGTTGATCTGCTCGTGAACCACCGCATGCCAGCTAGCTTTTCTTGGAGGTCCTCTTCTTTTTCTGCGCTGCGATCCTTTGAGAGAGCAATGTCTTTGCACGCTCCAGGGTTGCCTTCCGCCGCGCACTCAGGCCGCGTCCTGCTCGGTTGATGAAGTAGTTCAGCATCCTCATCCCTGACGATGGTCCTTTGGGAGAAACGCGCTTCGACGCCAACTCCCGGGCGATCGTCACGGCGCTCTTGGTGAAGAGCCCCTTCGGAGGGTGCGTGGAATCGGTGTGTACCTTGGCAACCCAACGATTGCTGCTTTTTGTCGGCATGGCAACCTCCACGCCTCTGTGATGCGCTTCGCGCGAGGCACGTTCTTCAAGGCAATAACGTTCGTCGTGCAACATTCGCGGCCCTCCCTCAGGTCGTCTTCCGGCGAAACTACAGCCTGAGGCTGATTTCCCTCGGCATAAAGCAGACTTATTCTGCGAAGTGGAGGATGTTATGCCGGAAAAGGAAACACTCGAGCGCGCGCGGGAAGACGCCAGAGAAGGAAAATCTCCAAGCACGCAAGCGGGAGAATTCGTTAAAGAAGAGTTTGACCACATACGCGAGGGCAAGCACGGCGCCCGTTCCACCAAGCAGGCCATTGCGATCGGACTCTCCAAGGCGCGGCGTGCCGGAGTGAAGTTGCCGGCGCCAGCGGCAGGCAAAGTTTCCGCCAAGACGCGCGAGCAGGCGGTCCGTGAGAATCGTGAAGGACAGAGTTCCTCGAACCGCAAGCCTTCGCCCCGACGTTCGCGTGCGACCACCAAGGCGCTCAAGCGGGAAGGTCATCGCGCAGTATCGAGCGAATCTCTGTCGCGGCAGGCTCGCCAGACTGCGGCGAAACGCGGAAAGGCAGCGCGCTCTCGAGCAGCCATGAAAGCCGTCCGTACCAAGGGCAAAGAAGCACGCAGCGAAGCCGCGCGCAAGGCCGCTCGGACACGCGCCAAGGCGGCGTAGGATCGCCCTCCGTGCCTTCCATAAAAATCCACATTCCAACCGGGACGACCCTGCCTGCTTTGCGCCGGGAAGCGCAGGCCTGTCGTGCCTGTGATCTCTGGAAGCATGCGACTCAAACGGTTTTCGGCGAGGGCAGCTCACGCGCGGCGATCATGTTGGTGGGAGAACAACCGGGAGACCAGGAGGATCGCGATGGTCGTCCGTTCGTCGGCCCGGCAGGCAAACTACTCGACGAAGCTCTCGCCGAAGCCGGCATCGATCGCTCCCAGGTGTATGTCACGAATGTTGTCAAGCATTTCAAGTGGTCGTCCGCCGAGAGAGGGATACGGCGAATCCATAAGAAGCCCAGCTACGCCGAGATAAAGCTTGCCGCCCCTGGCTCGATGCGGAACTCGAGGCCGTGAAGCCAAAGGTTGCGGTTTGCCTGGGTGCGACGGCGGCTCAAGCCGTTTTCGGACGACAGTTTCGCATCACCCGCGAGCGCGGGAAAATCCTGAACTCTTCTATCTCTTCGCAGACCATCGCAACTTTTCATCCCTCGGCAATCTTGCGCGCTCCCGACCCGCAGTCGCGGCAAACCATGCGCGAGGCCTTGGTGCAGGATCTCAAGAAAGCGGCAGCGGCTCTCCGGAATTTGTAGCCCCGAGACCGCGTCGCCAATCGTCAATGACCACCTGGCCGAGTAGCAAGGCCCGTTTTGCGGTATTTTAGAGAGGCCGTTCTCAGGAGATCGCTCATGAAAATACTCGCCACCCTGGCGTTTCTGCTTCTCTCGGTTTCCCTGTTCGCCCAAACCGCGCGTCCCACGCAGACTTTCGACACTTCCGCAGGTCCGGTCAAGATCACGCCCATCTACCACGCCAGTCTTGTCATCGAAGCTGCCGGAAAGACCATCTATCTCGATCCCGCCGCGCCGGGCAATTTCGCCGGACTTCCTCCCGCCGACCTTATCCTTATTACTGACATCCATGGTGACCATATGGACCCTAAGTCGATCGCTGCTGTCAGCAAACATGACACAGAGATCATGGCTCCGCCCGCCGTCGTCGCCACCGTCACCACCGCCAAGCCGATCTCCAACGGCCAGACCAAAAAGTGGAATGACTGGACCATCGAAGCCATTCCCATGTACAACCTCAAGCGCGGCCCCGCCCCCGGCAAGCTCTATCACGACAAAGGACGCGGCAACGGCTACATCCTCACTTACGGCGGCAAGCGCTTCTACTTCTCAGGAGACACCGAGGGCATCCCCGAAATGCGCGCCCTCAAAAATATCGATGTCGCCTTCGTCTGCATGAATCTCCCCTACACCATGCCTCCGGACGAAGCCGCCGACGCGGTCAAAGCTTTCCATCCGAAAATCGTGATCCCTTATCACTACAAAGGCTCTGATCTCTCGGTCTTCCAGAAAGGCCTCGAAGGCACCGGCATCGAAGTCCGCCTGCTCGACTGGTATCCAAAATAAAAGCTTGATCAAATGTGGCGCGGGCGGCCTCGCCCGCGTCTGTCCAAACGCAGACCGCCGCAGGTCACACCACTCTCACCATTGTCATTCCGACCGCAGGGAGGAATCTGCATTTCGCTTTGTTCAGCCTCCCTTAAGCCTCAACCCGCGAGACTACGAGCAAGGAAAACCCGATGAAGAAGACACTGCTCATCAGTCTCGCCCTGTTCCTGTCCCTGTGCGCCATTGCTCAGGAGAAAAAAATCCAGCGCTCCGCTCTCCCTCCGGCGGTAGAGAAAACCGTCCAGGCGCAAACCGCCACCATTCGCGGCTTCTCGCAGGAAAGAGAAAATGGCCAGACTTTTTACGAAGCCGAGATGACAGTTGACGGCCACAGCAAAGACATTCTGATGGACGCAACTGGCGCCATCGTCGAAGTCGAAGAGCAAGTCAACTTCGACGCGCTACCTGCCGCAGTAAAAGCAGGACTGCAAAGCAAAGCAGGGAAGGGAAAGATCGTGAAAGTCGAATCCGTCACCAAACATGACAAACTGGTCGCCTACGAAGCCCAGATCACAACCAACGGCAAACACACGGAGGCCCAGGTAGGCCCCGACGGCGCCCCGCTGTCCCACGAAGAGTAAAAGCAGTTCAGGTGTAGCGCGGGCATTCCTGCCCGCGTCTAGAGAGGCGGACAGGAATGTCCGCCCTACACGAACAAGCAGGGAATTGTCACGAAAGTTTTTGACGTTGAACCTTCAAAAGCTTGATGCTTTTCCCGAAACGGAACGCACCGCATGGTTGGGGAAAAATCTTGTCAAGCCCCCAAAACAGCCCAAATCCCCGCACTCGCCTGATTCGATGGCGAAAATAAATTTCAGAAAATGTCCGATTGGGCATACTCGGTATGCTATAATATAACTATAAGATAAGAAAAGGGCGCATCCCTCGGGACGGCGCCTTTTTTATTGCGCGCTACCCCGCCTTCGGCAAGGCCTCACTAACATGTCAGCATTTTGTACCCGGCGGCAGCCGGAAGAGGGCAGAGGTGTCTCGCGGCCGGAATACGCGCAACTCAAAATTGGAAACGCGATACGGGAACTCATAAATGAATGATGAACTCATTACCGAACTGGAAGTCGAAGTGACCAAGAACGCCAAACGCATCGGGGAATTTTCGGAGGCTGCATTCCTTCACAAAGCGGAGAGTCTGCGTCTGAAAGTGGCCAAGCCGTGGGGAGATAGCGAGCGTTACGACTTCATCCTCGATTCCGGCACTCGGCTTTGGAAGGTTCAGGTTAAGGGAACCAAGAGATTCCGCCTCAATGGATACGAAGTTCACGCGACATACACGTGCGGCAAGGATCGGCCGGTTTACGAGGCTAGCGATATTGACGTGTTGGCGGCTCATGTCATCCCGCTGGATCTCTGGTACATCGTTCCTTTCGGGGTTTGGGGAAAGCACACGGCGCTGCGTTTTTATCCTCACGGCTCCAAACGATCCAGCTACGAAGAATACCGCGAGGCGTGGGACATCTTCCGCCAACCACCCGACCCACCCACCTGTCCCCAAGGCTTCGACCCAGGCGAGTGCCCCCTAAGCAGGGAATTCGCCATCCAGGAAGGACAAGTTAACGACAACGGACTGGCAAGGGATCTTAGTAACCCAGGCGTCCCGTGCACCCTTTGTGGCCGAAGGTTTTGAGGTCAAACGTTGGAGCCGGTAGCGTGATGCCCGAGGCCTGACGCCCGAAATGTGATGTTTTCATTCCGGGCCGCAGGGAGGAATCTGCTTTCAGGATGCAGCGCCAAGAAAGATGGGATTCCTCGACTCTCAACCCCAGTCATCCCGACCCCGAGCAAAGCGAGGGCGGAGGGACCCCGCGGCAACCAACGTCACCAGTGCGGTCGCAAGGCATTGTCATGAAGACAGCGTATCAGGGCATGGCTTCAGCCGTGCCATAAAGAACCACGGCGAATTCGCCTTCAGGCGCCGCCCCATTGACACCCGCCACTTACTCATGCAAAATGCCACAGTCCTTCCCCAAGTATCTAGGCCCAGCACCAAGACCCCGGTCTCCCCTAACAACTCATTCGCTCTGGAGGCAATTACATGCGCCACGCATGGCTCATGCTGTTTCTTTTACTTTGTTCGTCGTTCGCCCTGGCCGCCGAAAAAACGGACAATAAGGTTCCCTCCGGCTCCAAGCTCTTCATCGCACCCATGCAAGGAGAGCTCAACGGATTCATCGCCACAGAAATCCTGAAGCAGAAGCTTCCCGTCATTATCGTGACCGACGACAAAGACGCCGACTTCGTGCTCACCGGAGCATCTCTCAAGGCCGACGATAAGTGGTACAACACAGTCTTCGGCGGCAAAGACAAGAACGAAGGGAACGTCCAGCTTCTGGATGTGAAGAGCAAGACGATGGTCTGGGCCGGCGAAGCCGGAGACCGTTCCCTATGGTTCGGAGGCTGGAAGCGCGGCGGAGAACGAAAAGTAGCCGACCGCATCGTAAGCAGCATGAAGAAAGAGCTGTTCCACATGTGACAGGCGACCACCCATTCGCATGATTTGCGAATGGGTGGGGTTACGATGCCATCGGACGAAAATGGCGGATGCGCCGGCCTCCAGCCTGAAAGAGTTAGACTATGGCAAAGAAACAAGTTCGACAACCACGTACTAACAATGAGATTCGCACTTTAATGCTTCAGTATTTCTACGATCGCAATGTAAACGCTACGAGCACCCGAGGCAAGAAGGGTTCGGCAGTTGGATAGAAGCGATGTAAAGCGGGACTGAAAAACACCCACCAGCTAACTCAACAAGAAGTCCAAAGCAACCTCACATATCTCATCAGTCAGGGGTGGGTGAAAGAAGATGTGCGTCTGTCCCAAAAGTCTTACAGTGCGCCTGGTGGCACGGTGATTCCCTCGACGACACATTTTTACACGATCACTGCTCTTGGTATCGACAAGATTGAAGGTCCTGGAGAGTTTACGATGCCCAAATTTCACGGTATCAAAATCGAAGCTACTGGCCAGAATATCATCACGCTTGGAGATGGAAACCAGGTGAATGCTAAGTTCAGCGAACTCGGGCAATCACTTTCCGAGCTTCGCAATGCGATCACGAGTTCTGAAGTTTAGGAGTCCTCAAAATTAGAACTAGTAGCTGATGTCGACACGATTCAGTCTCAACTCGCAAAGACCGAGCCCAATCGTACGATCATTAAAGCAGCATGGGACGTGGTCAAGGGCGCTGCGGCGATCAACGGCTGTACGGTGCTCGTACACAAAATCTCAGGGCTGCTGGCGCACTTGATTTAAGAAGGGCTAACCTACAGGGCCAAAGGAGGCCTCCTCTTTTTGCGGAACTTCCAGTTACTCTGAGAGCACTTGGGACAGGAACTCAGGTGGCGCGGGACCGAAGGCTTTCCTGAGTTTAAGGGCGCTATTCCCGGTTGCAGGCACCGGAATCAGAGACGTTTTGCTGGCATTTTTGCGGCTACAATGCTTTCCTTTCCCGAAGGCAACCCTAGGTCACGCGTGCAGTGTCAGGGGTATGCATGAGTTCAGCCAAAATTGAAGTACTTTTTGAAGGGATCGCCGTGGATGCGGGAAAGATTGACGCACGCGTGTTGGCAACTCCCTTGCCGCGTATAGCGAGCTCTTTCGGCGTGCAAATGCACTGGCTAACGGCGATGGGAGCGAGGCCCAATTGCTGGTCGAATCGAACTTCGAGCACGGGTCATTTGATATTAGCCTCGAATTGATTCAGAACATACTGGTTCAAGCCTCCCGACTCATCACTTCCCATCACTTCCTGAACGCCGCCGAACTCGCAACCGCCATCGGTCTCGCGTGGCACAATAAAGACTCCCTGATTGAACTGTTGAAGTGGCTCAAGGGCGAGAAGCCGGAGAGAGTCACCCAAGTCGGCAACAATGTCGAGTTTGTGTTGTTCGGGCAAAAGAAGGTCGTCTCAAACACGGTCAATGTTTTTGTGGGCGATCCGCAAATGCGCGATGCTGTGTCACGTGCATTTCAGGCGTTACAGACAACGGGGATGATCGAATTACGGTGCGGCCAAAAGATGCCACCGGACCAATCGACCCCACCACCATCGAGAAGGATGAGCTCAAGTACTTTGACCTAGACTCATTGCAATTGGCAGCTGCGGAAGCGCCGGACGAAGGCGACCGCGACACAACGCTTATCATCGCGAAACTGTCGTTCGTTGAAGGGCCGAAGTGGACGTTCTACGAACGTGGCGCAACTGTGGTCGCGTCTATCAAAGAGAGCGGTTCTGGGAAGAAGTTCACCGGAGGAAGTACAGATTCGCTGAAGGCGACCGACTAAGAGTTCGGCTGCATTGGAGGATGGTAGAGAAGAAGAGAAAGCCGACGCCAGAAAACACGATCGTGAAGGTGTATGAAGTCGTTCAGCGAGCAAAGCAGATGAGGCTTGACGGCGCAAAAAGACGACGAGATTATATGAGATAGCATCACAACCTAGCCGAGGGCCGGGTCCCAACGAGACTTTCCTCGGTTCCATTTGATATTTCCTTCCCAAAACGGAACCCGCCCGCCGAAGGCCGAGGCCCGATTCAAGATCGGTTTTCTTGTCAAGCCCCCAAGCCCACCCAATTCCCCCTATTCCCCTCATTCCAAACCGAAAATAAAATTCCAAAAATGTCCGATTCAGCTTACTAACTATGCTATAATGTAACTATAAGCTAAGAAAAGAACAGGCGAGGCCACCGGCCCCGCCTTTTTTATTGTCTCCTTCGGCAGGGCCCCGCAACAAATGAGATGTTTTCTCCCAGCGATGCGCCGGGCCAGGGCCTCGTGTCGAACGAAGCAGCCCCTAAGGGGAATTACTGGGATCACGTGACGGCACCGCTGAAGCGGCGCCCTGATACGAGAAACCCGGTCGCAGGTCGCCGGCCGCCGCAAAGTCAGCCTCTGCCCCGAAGCCGGAAGGCCGACGTGAAGCCCGAAGCCACCAAGCCGGAAGCCGATGTTCCGGCTACCGGCGACCCGCCGACCGGCCACCGGTTTTCCCGAAGCCCGAAGCCCGAGCCCCAAGCCCAAACTAAGGACAAAAATGCCCATAGCCATAGACGAACCGACCACGACCAAGAACACCAAACGCACCGGAGAATTCTCCGAGGCTGCCTTCCTCCACCGCGCCGAAGGTCTCGGATTCAAACTTGCCAAGCCCTGGAGAGACAGTGAACGCTACGATTTCATCCTCGACTCTGGCACGCGACTGTGGAAAGTCCAGGTCAAAGGTACCGAGGTGCTGCGTGCCCGCGGATACGAAGTCCGCGCCTCTTACACCAGCGGCAAGGGCCGCGCCGACTACGATGCCGACGACATTGACGTGCTCGCTGCTCACATCATCCCGCTCGATATCTGGTACATCGTGCCCATCGGCGTCTGGGGAGAGCATCCCATGCTGCGCTTCTATCCCCACGGCGCCAAACACTATCGCTATGAGCAATACCGCGAAGCATGGGATCTCTTTCGCCAACCACCCCGCGCTTTATGTCCCCGAGGCATCGATCCGAGCCGCTGTCGGTTTCCAAGAAGATTTCCGATCCATCCAGAGTGGGTAACCGACAACTGACCCGATCCTTTGGATCGATTCGATTCCCGAGGGGTGTTCCCGACTCTTGCTCATGGGTATAGGCTTTCTCCATGAAAGCCATCGTCTATGAGGCCTACGGCTCACCCGACGTTCTCAAATACGAAGAGATTGCCATGCCGGCGCCCGGTGACGATGAGGTTTTGCTCAAGGTCCGCGCGGCTTCGCTCAATCCGCTCGACTCGCACTTGATGCATGGAGGCCCGTTCCCCGTGCGCGCGCTACTGTCCCTGCGCGGCCCGAAAATCAAGCGGCCGGGCGTGGACGTCGCCGGCGAAGTGGAAGCCGTAGGCAGGAATGTGTCCCAGTTCAAAGAGGGCGACAAGGTGTTTGGCTCGTGCCGCGGAGCCTTCGCCGAGTATGCGTGTGCGGCGGCGTCAAAGCTGGCCATCATGCCCAGGAACGCGACGTTTGAGCAGGCGGCTTCGGTTCCGGTGGCGGCTTACACGGCGTTACAAGGGCTCCGAAACACGGCCGGAATTCAGCCGGGGCAGAAGGTCCTGGTGAATGGGGCTGCGGGAGGCGTGGGCACATTCGTGGTGCAGATCGCCAAATGGCTGGGCGCCGAGGTGACCGGTGTATGCAGCACGAGGAACATGGAGATGGTGCGGTCGATCGGCGCGGATCGGATCATTGATTACACGAAAGAAGATTTCACCAAAGGCGGGCAGGCGTACGACTTGATTTTCGACCTGGTTGCGAACCATTCCTTGTCCGCCTGCCGGCGGGTCTTGAATCCCAAGGGGATGTACATTTTGGCCGGAGGGCTGGGCGCGTCCATGACCCGCATTCTTACTCTCGTGATCGGGACGCGGGTGTGGTCATGGTTCGCGACCCAGAAGTTCGTCATGTTGCTGGCGCAATCGAGCCAGGACGACCTGAACCTGATGCGCGAACTGATGGAATCAGGAAAAGTCACACCCGTGATCGACCGGTGCTACGAGTTGAGCGAAGCTCCGGAGGCGATCCGTTATCTGGAAGAAAAGCATGCCCGGGGGAAAATCATCATTAGTGTGGGCGGGGAGCCGATCTGAATGGCAGTTCGGTTTTTCAATCGCAAATCGAAAATCCCCCTTTTACTTTCAATCACTTACGCCCGTTCACTGCCAGAATCCCCCGCTAAACCCCTAAAAAACCCCGTTCATTGCCTTCTGCTCGGCTTTCTCTCGCAGCCTCAATAGGATAGTCACAACCACCCATACAGGGAGAGGCCTATCCGGTGCTGCCGGTGAGGTCTTTGGTTGCAGGTTTTGGGGTAAGCCGTACATCCCAGGGATGCTGGCATCGCCAGGTTTCCCAGATAGTGAAAGCGAGAGGACATGCATAAGCCAGTCAAATATATGGAGAAGGTAGTGACCGTCGCCGCTACCGGCGCGTGGGCAGTTTTTGAGCGTTTCAACCGCGTGAAGCCCAACCCGTCGCCGACTCCGAAGTGGTCCGATAAGCCGTTGCTCAAGTCCTACGAGAAGTCGAAGCCGCCGCTCGGATGGCCGCGCTCGACCGACTCGCTCTGTCCCAAGTGCGTGCCTGAAATCCGCCAGCAGATTCTCGACGGCAAGCTGCCCTACGAAGTGCTGCATGAACGAAAAGGTCGGCGAGATCAAAGCGTCGATCGTCGAGCGCGACGGCAAAATCCTGATGGTCAAAGATTGCCCCAAGCACGGGCACTTTGAAGACGTCATGTCGATTGACACCGATTTCTCGCGCCATCTGGAAGATGTATTCCCCGGCCGCGACATCCTCGCCCACAACGACGAGAAGCTGCATCACCACGGCTCTTCGACCGTGAAGTACGGACGCGGCTCGGTGCTGACCATCGATCTGACGAACCGCTGCAACATGATGTGCGATCCCTGCTTCATGGACGCCAACCAGGTTGGCTTCGTCCACGAGTTGAGCTGGGAAGACATCAAGACCATGCTCGACAACGCCATCACCATCAAGCCGCAGCCGCCAGATGTGCGTGCAGTTCTCCGGCGGCGAGCCAACGCTTTCGCCGTACTTCCTGGACGCGGTTCGCTACGCGCGCAAAGTGGGATACAACTCGGTGCAGGCCGCGACCAACGGCATTGAATTCGCCAAGAGCCTGGAGTTCGCGCAGCAGGCCGCCGAAGCCGGCATGCGCTATGCCTACCTGCAGTTCGACGGCATCGGCAACGCCGCCAACGCGCATCGCAAAGTCGGCAACCTGTTTGACGTGAAGTTGAAGGCGATCGACAACCTGCACAAAGCCGGAGTCGAGATTGTTCCGGTCGTGACGATCGTCAACGGCATCAACAACGAACAAGTAGGACGCATCATCCAGTTCGCCTTCGACAATCCCAAGAAGATCGGATTCCTCTCGTTCCAGCCAGTCAGCTTTACCGGACGCGACGAAGCCGTAACGGACGAGCGCCGCCAGGCCCAGCGCTACACGCTGTCGCACCTCGCCCACGACGTAAAGAATCAAACCGGATTGGGCGAGCCCTCCCGCGACTGGTTCCCCATCAGCTTCATGGGCACCTTCAGCGACTGGGCCGACCTGATGCACTCCAGCGACGCCGACAACAATTGGGGCCAACTCAGTTGCGGATGTCACCCGAATTGCGGGACTGGGATGGCGGTGATGATTGATAAGGAAACGAAGGAGGCGGTTCCGGTTACGGCGTTCTTGAAGGGCGATCAGCTGGCGAAGGATATTGCCAAGGTCAACGATGCGGCGCGCGGGAAGTTTCTGACGATTGTGGGCATGGCGTTGTGCCTGATGAAGAACTACGATCCGTTCCAGTCGCCGACGCATTTCAAGCTGATGGACCTGCTGAAGAAGTTCGATAAGAACTTCAATGCGACCGGGAAGAATTATGGCAAGGTTGGTCCGGACCGCACGATTGATGACGTGATGAAGCGGCGGCAGGATCGCTGGAACTTCCTGTTTATCGCGGGAATGTGGTTCCAGGATCTGTTCAACTACGACTTCCGGCGGACGGAGCAGTGCATTATTCCTTACGCCACGCAGGAAGGCGAGATTTCCTTCTGCGCTTACAACACGGGCGTGGGATGGCGGAACATCATCGAGAAGATGCACATGACGGCCACGCTTACTAAGTGGTACGAAGAGCATGGGCGTCATGAGATCTTCGCGGGCGGCAAGAACGTGAAGATGGAGAACGTCGATCACGGGCTGGTGCTGACCGAAGGCATCGTGACCACCGAAGAGCAGCATGATCTGGATAAGCTGGGCATTGCGAAGAACGCTGGCGAAGAAAAGAAGCGAGCGCGCGATGCCAAGCAGAAGAACGATCCGGCGTACAACGCGCGCATGGCGGCGCTGTATCGCGAGGTCGTGCTGAAGGAGAAGCCAGCAGTTTCGGAGAATGGGTTTATTCCACTTACCACACTGGGCGCGCCAGCGAATGCAAATGCGTCGAAGCCTCAGGTAGAAGAAGGGGAGCCGGTGGCAGGGGACTGAGTCAGGCCTCGGACTCGGACCTCGGACCTCGGGAAAATCTTAACGCCGCCCTTTCGGGCGGCGTTTTTGTTGGTTAGGGTGATTTTGGTCGAGACGCGGGCGAGGGCGAAGGATCCGGCGCGGAGGAGTTTGCTCATCGTGCGCGCCAGATCCCTCGCTGCGCTTCGGGATGACGTCTGGTTGGTGCTCGTGTACTGCTGAGAGTCTTTCTGCTGTTCAGACGCGGGCGGGGGCGCCCGCGCACATCCGGCTTTGGCGTGGATGGTTCGCTCATCGTGCGCGCCAGATCCCTCGCTTCGCTTCGGAATGACGTCTGGTTGGTGCTCGTGTACTGCTGAGAGTCTTTCTCCTGGTCAGACGTGGACGGGGGTGCCCGCGCCACATTTGGCTGCGCTACGAAAGATCTAAGGGTTTCATTGTTTCGCAATTACAAAAACGTAATGACGGTTCAGTGTGATCCGTTTGTGGTTCCGACCGAACGGTCGGACTGTGGTTTCGACTTACATCCAATAGTGAAGGTACCGGCATCTTTACTAATGCCACTTCTTCTCAGGTCACTCTCCACCCACGCGCTAAGGGAGAATCCCTCGATGGGGCGCAAATGCGACGTGGACGCAGACGTTTACCGCGGATAACGGTGATGTCCTGATGCAGGTGTTGAGTTCTCCCCGCTTGGGGACCAATTCTCTGAGGAGAGTCATCCATGAGGTATTTGAGTATCGCCGCGCTTGCGGCGCTAGCATTACTGTTGTCCGCGTGTGGAACTTCGAACAACGCACACAATAACGGATCGATCAATGGCAACTGGACCGCAACCCTGCTGGACAGCGGTAACAAGCCGGTTTTTGGGTTCACTACTTCGCTGACACAGTCGGGAAGCAGTGGGCTGGTCGTGGCTAATTTCAACTTCACGACTACCAATGCATGTTTCGGGACAGGCGCGACCGAGACCGGCGGATTCACGCTGGGCGGAAACTTTAATGGAAACATAACCGGCTCGTTCACGCTGAACATTCAGTCGAGTAAGTCGGGATCAAATGGTAGTAATGATCTTGTTCTAAATGGAACGGTGAATAACGGCACAGTGTCGGGGACGTGGGTGCTGGCAGGGACGGGTTCCGGTTGTACTGGGTCGGGGAACTTTACGATGGTGAAAGGCTAGTACCTAGTACCTAGTACCGAGAAGGCTGCTTTCGGGCGGCCTTTTTTATTTGCTCAGGTGAATTCATGGTTTCTGGGTTTGCATGAGGCGGATAGTGCCGAACATGGTGGCGAAGGTTGCGGTCTCGTCGGGAGTAGGGAAGCCGGCGTCGTGAATCAGGCCGGGTAGCAGGCCGTCCACATTGTCTTGCGTGGTTGGGAATCCGTCGAAAGTTTGTACGAAGAAGAAGGCAGCGCGCATGGCTGCGTTCTGGGGGCGTCCGAAGTCGGCGATATGAAGGCGGCCGCCGGGGCGAAGGATGCGGAGGACTTCGGCGAGAGTGCCGAGTTTCTGCTCGCGCGTAAGGTGATGAAATAGCAGGCTGGAAAAAACGTGATCGAGCGAAGCGTCGGGAAAGGGAAGCGCTTGGGACAAGACTTGGTGGAAAGAGATATCGAGTCCAGCACGCGCAGCCTTGTCACGAGCCATGCCCAGGATTTGGGGATCGGCGTCGATGGCCTCGACATGAGTGCTGGGATACTGCGACTTTAGGAGAAGGGTGAGCGTACCGGTGCCGCAGCCCAGATCAAGAATGCGGTCTTCAGGCTGGAGGGAAGCCTGTTGAATGAGTCTGGACTTGAAAACCCGCTCGCGGATTGTGGCCTGGATGATGAAGTCATACCAGGGCGTGAGCGCGCGAAAGCGAAGAGCGGGGATATAAGCGGGTTGCACGCTAGGTTGATTTTACGACAGGGGGAAAGGCATTTAACGGAACCCGGTTGGGTGTGTTCCGGTTGAAAGGTAGCGCAGCAAATGAGGAGTTCAGTCGTCCCTACTGGACTTGCTCAAAGAGGGCGCTCTTCCCGGCGCTGAAGCGCCGGGCTATTGGCGGTCGCTCCTACGGCGCTGAAGAGAATCGTCGTCCAGTTCACAAGAGAGGGCTCGGGTCCCGCCTAAGACAATGGTTTACTTAGGTGACGCCTATGGGGCGGGCGGTTTGAAGGCTCTTGCCTGGAGTAGTGTATGCTTTTGCGCAAAGTTTTCCGGGAGCAAGGGCCCTATGAACAAGCGTCGTCTCTGGCTGGCAGGAATTGTGGCGAGTCTTTTGTTGTTGTTGACGTGGAACGGTTGTGGCGGCGGTTCCTCGTCGAGTAACCCTCCTCCGCCGCCCCCTCCACCGCCCAAATTTCACGGAAGCGCTTATGCGGTGGGAACGATCGTGACGGCTACGACTTCGCAGCCGGAGGCGGAGGAGGTCATTGCGATCGATCCAAACAACCACTCGAATCTAGTGGGGATGATTACCGATTTCTCGCTGCGCACGAACGGATTGGGGACCACGCGTTACTCGATTTCGACGGATGGCGGCGCAGCGTGGAACGATACGTTTGTGCCACTGAGTGGCGGCACGACTCCGACGACCTCAGATGGAGCAGTGTGGGCCGACAATCGCGATCCGAGTATCGGGATCGATAAGTTGGGAAATGTGTTCCTAAGCGGGATTTATGCGCAGACGCCGGGGTCGGGACCACATCCGGGGTCGGGAGTGTATGTGTGCGTGGGATCATTGCCCAGCGTGACACTGACAGCCTCGGTGTGCCGTCCGGTATTTACTAACACGTCGACGAGCGATACTTTCGGAGAAGATAAGGACTCGCTGGCGGTGGATAACAGCAGCGGAAGTTCTTCGGGATATGTGTATGTGACATGGATCCACTTTACCGGATGTTCCTCGGGCGGATGTACGAATAAGTTCATTGCGGTATCACGATCGACGGACCACGGGGTGACCTGGTCGGCTCCAATGACGCTGACTTCGGGGACGACCGATGTGCAGTGGCCGCAGATGACGGTTGGATCGGATGGTACGGTGTATGCATCGTTCGAGGTGTCGCTGGGAAACAGCCAGGCGCAGCACATGCTGGCGATCTCAACGGATGGAGGGCAGACTTTTTCGCCGCCGGCGGCGATCACGCCGAGCTACGCGGATGTGACCTTCACGACGACTTACCGGAAGAATAGCGGTCCGACGATTGTGGTAAGTCCGGTAAGTGGTGCGGAGTATGTCTACGACATTTATGCGCAGCAGAATGGGACGGGGTCGGACATAGTGGTGACGAGATCGCTGCAGCCGAAGGGAGCAGGCGGATTCACGACTCCGATATCGGTAAACGACTCGACGGCGGGACAGCGGATCTTTCCTTCGGCGGCGGTGGATAATGGCGGTATTCTGCATATGTCGTGGTTCGATACGAGGAACGCGTCGGGGACTGCGCAGTATGACATTTACGCGACCAACAGCACGGACAATGCGGCGACTTTTGCGCCGAATGCGCGAGTAACGCCGGCGCTGGTTTCCGCGGGAATGTTTATTGGAGATTACGCGGGGATAGTGGCGGAGCCTTCGGGCGGGATTGCGCATCCGGTGTGGACGAGCGGAGGGTCGAATGCGGGGATGTTGCAGACGACGACGTTGACGGCGCAGTGAGGGATGGGTTGCGCGCGTGGGAATGGTGGGGTAGAGTTGCGGAAATGGCGGCGCGTCTAACGGCAATGGTGTTGTTGTTTTCGGTGATCCTGATGGGCACCGTGAGCCGGGCGGAGGCGTGTGCGATCTGGTGTCTGGGATCGAACGGGATGCAGAAGCACTCACCGGTTGCATCGGGCATGGCACGTCATCATCATCATGCCGGGATGACGGCTCCGCGTTCGGTGAGTGTGGGGTCGCGTATTTGCGAGACGAATTGTTCGGGCTCCATGGTTGCGCGAGTGGGAAAATCGCTTGTTTCTCGGGAAAACATTTCCAGCGAACGGAATCCGCTTGTTGGGGATAAAGAAGATGAGACCGCGGAACGCGACGGTGACGCGGTTGTGTATTTTGAAGTAGCTGGGCCGCCCGGTCTGGTGAGGGTTGGAGAGTCCATTCTTCGGATCTAGATTCCTTTTTTCCAGTGCTTAGTGTCTTTCGTCCCTTCGGGACTTGTGGGTGAGGCTGTTGACCCACGGCTTGCGCCGTGGGCTGTATTCTGACGCCGCTTCGCGGCTGGGCGGTCGAGGGCGTTCGCTCCACGTGGGTATGTTTGGAAGGAAAACATTTATGAAGAGTCGACGCGGTTTTCTTAGTGGTGTTTTGGGGTTGGGCGCGGGATTGGCGGCGCACGCGGTTTCGCAGGTACAGAACGAATCCCACCCTTCGAAAAAGCCGAAAGCTGGGGCGCCCACAACAAGGCCTGTTTTAGTGCAGACTCCGGATGTGCCGCAGTTGCCGTTTCGCATGGATGGCGGAGTGAAGGAGTTTCATTTGATCGCCGAGCCGGTGAAACAGGAGTTGATGCCGGGGAAGATTGTTGATCTTTGGGGATACAACGGGAGCGCGCCGGGGCCTACGATTCAGATCAATCAGGGCGATCGCGTGCGCATCATTGTCGACAATCATTTGCCGGAGCCGACGTCGATGCACTGGCACGGATTTGAAATTCCGTTTGCGATGGATGGAGCGCCGGGAAGCAGTCAGGATCCGATTGCGCCGGGCGGGCGGTTTGTCTACGAGTTCACGCTGCATCAGGCGGGGACGTTTTTCTATCACTCCCACATGGCGATGCAGGAAATGATGGGAATGATTGGGGCTTTCATTATGCATCCGAAGGAAGCGTACGAGCCGGCTGTGGATCAGGATTTCGCGCTGATTCTTCAAGAGTATGCGGTGCTGCCGAATAACCCGGTGCCGAATTCGATGAACATGGAATTCAACTGGCTGACGTTGAATGGGAAGTCGGGTCCGGCGACGACGCCGATTTTGGTGCGCTTGAATGACCGTGTGCGCCTGAGGTTTATCAATCTGGGGATGGATCATCACCCTATACATTTGCATGGTCACACTTTTGTCATTACAGGATCGGAGGCAGGAAGACAGCCGCAGGCGGCGTGGGGTCCGAAGAACACGGCGTTGGTGGGAGTGGCGGAGGCGTGCGATGTGGAGTTTGTGGCGAATAATCCCGGGGATTGGATGATTCATTGTCACCTGCCACATCACATGATGAATCAGATGTCGTCGATGGTGGGTCCGATGTCGCGGCGCGGCGGAATGCCTGCAGGATTGGGGATGGAAGAAGGGATGGGAATGGTGCGCGGCGGGGACAACGGGCCGAGCCTGGGCAGAGGGATGGGCGTGGGATCAACGGACGAGAAGGCGACGACTACTGGGGCCATGGGCGGTATGCAGCATCACGGAATGGAAATGATGGAGGCGGATGTCAGCAAAGATGCCAACTCCGTGCCGGGATTTCCGCAGGATGCGTTCATGGAGGGTCCCGGGATGGCGATGGACAAGATGGTGGATAAGCCGGAGAACTTTGGGCTGCGTCCGGGGTGGAGCGGGTTTATGCAGGGAATGATGACGTTTGTGCGGGTGCTGGAGCCTGACAAGTATGACGAGATTATGAGGATGAAGGCGAAAGCTTGAACCGCAAAGTGCGCAAAGAGCGCGAAGAAAACCAAGGCTTCGGAGAACTTTATGAAACGGATATTTAAGTCACTGAAGATGACTACGGTACTGATTGGCTTCGTGGCGCTGGGCGCGTGGGGGCAGGAGATGCCGGGGATGAAACATGCCGCGGAAGCGTCTTCTATTCTGACACTCCCCCAGTTGGAGCAAATGGCGTTGGAGAATAATCCAACGTTGGCGCAGAGTGCGGCGGAGGTGCGGGCGGCTGCGGGACGCGAGCAGCAGAGCGGGCTGTATCCCAATCCGACGGTGGGTTATCAGGGAGAGCAGATTCGCGGCGGCGTGCAACGCGGCGGGGAGCAGGGATTTTTCGTGAGCCAGGATATTGTGCTGGGCGGCAAGCTCGGGTTCAGTCGCAAGGTGCGCCAGCAAGAGAAGAAGCAAGCCGAGTCGGAGGCGGAAGAACAGAAGCTGCGCGTGTTGAACGGTGTGCGGCTGGCGTATTACCGGGCGTTGGCGGCGCAAGAGATGGTGGATGTGCGGCATGAATTGGAACAAGTCGCGCAGGAGGCGGTCCAGACTTCGCATCAGTTGGCGAATGTGGGGCAGGCGGATCAGCCAGACGTCCTGCAGGCGGAGGTGGAAAGTGAGCAGGCGGATCTGGCGGCGACGATGGCGGAGCAGAATCAACTACGCGTGTGGAGGGAGCTGGGGGCGGCGGCGGGGAAACCGTCATTAAAGATGACACATCTGGATGGGCGGCTGGAGGAGGTTCCGGAGGATAGTCCTGAGCGATGGCTGCAGGCGATTGTGGAGGAGAGTCCGGCGGTGAAGATTGCGCAGGCCGGAGTGGTGAAGGCGGAGGCGTCGCTGACGCGGGCGCGCAAGGAGTCTATTCCGGATTTGCAGTTGCGGGCGGGAATGCAGCAGAACCGGGAGTTGGATGCGACGAGCGGGCGTCCGATTGGATTGCAGGGATTTGCCGATGCGGGAGTGGAGATCCCGTTGTTCAATCGCAATCAGGGAAACGTGGAGGCGGCGAGAGCGGAAGTGGAACGTTCGCGGCAAGAGGTGCAACGAATCCAGTTGGTGTTGCGGGAACGCGCGGCCTCGTTGTTGGAGAACTACAGCAATTCGCGGTTGGCGGTGGAGCGATATCGGGAGCGGATGCTGCCGCGGGCGCAGAAGGCTTACGACTTATACAAGACGAGTTATCAGCAGATGGCGGCGGCCTATCCGCAGGTGTTGATTGCGCAGCGGACGATGTTTCAATTGCAAACGGATTACATCATGGCGCTCGAAACGTTGTGGACGAATGCGATCGCGCTGAAGGGGTTCATGCTGACGGACGGGTTGGAAGCGCCGACGCGGGCGGGGGAGGTGGATCGTCCTGTGCGCGAGGTGAATATGCCGTTGGCGCCGGCGATGCGGTAGGGTGCGTTTCGTTTGCGGTGGCTTTCTCCTCCCGGGCTGTCATGCTTCGATGGGGAAATCGTGTTCGGCGATTTTTAGTGAAGGCCGAGAGGTTGCTGCGGTAGGCGGACGAAGCTGTAACGCTCCGGCGGAACGGGGCCGAAGGAAAAAGGGAGTGGACCCCAGACCGAAGAATAGAATCCGGCGCCGGATGTGCCGCGGGAGGTGGTGACTCCGCGGGCCATGGGTAGCTCGATGATGTGGGTGATCAGATCTGAGGGGACTTCAAAGAGGTTGCTGTTGTTGCCGGGCATGATCAGTATCTCTCCCGGCTTGGACAGGTTGGTTTTTTGATCGTAAGGCTTGGCGCCGTGTTGCTGCATGTAGTACTGAAATCCCCAGTGTCCCGCGAACCAGAGGGTGCCGGGCTGGCCGGCGGCTTGGTCATGAATCCTGTCCGCGGCCTCGCGAGCGGAGTTGGCGAAGGCGGCGTCTCCGCTGGCGATCCACAAAGAAAGGAGACAACAGACGGCAAGTGGAATGGCGAGACGAGCCCGCGAAAGTTTTACCGATTCGAGGCGCCTGGCGATCACGATGGCTAGGGCTGGAACCAGCGGGAGAACCGAGCGGGCGTTGATGGTCCAATTGATGAAGGTTGCGAAGATGAACGTTCCAAGGACCCAGAGGGTGAGGAACAACGAATCGGCGTCACGATTTCGCCAGAAGTCGGTGACGCTGAGGGCCAGCACGCAGAGTCCGCTCAGAATGAAGAATCCGAATTGGATGCTTACTTCCGCGGGATGCGCGAGCGTGAAGTCGCTGGCGATGTGAATCCATCCTAAATAGAAGAAAAGGGCCGCGAGCGCGGCGACAGCGATGGGAGCGATCAATTTCTCCCACGACCAAAGAATCGGAGCAAAGAATAAGGCGGGCAAGGTGCAGCCTCCGGCGAAGGAGAGGCCGAGGAGGAGTTGGGCGAAGAGGCCGCTTTGGGCTGTGCTCTCGTCGAGGGTGTAAGAGACGGCGTCGGAGAGCAAACCCTGGCCGTAGAGATGCATGGTCCAGAGTTGATATTCGATCAATGCGGCAACCGGGATGAGCAGGTACCAGAGCCGGGTTTCGAGGCGGCGGCGACGGAAGAGAGAGTAGGCAAGAAGAAGTGGGATGAGGCATACGCCGAAATACTTGGTCAGGGCGCAGGCGGAGAGGAGCAGCGCGGACGAAAAAAGGTAGAGAGGCTTGGGAGCGTCGAGGCCTTTGATCCAGAAGATGGCGGCCCAGACCCAGAGCGCGAGCATCAACGTGTCGCACATCACGCTGGTAGCAGACACCATGACAACGGGAGCGACGAGAGTGATGGCGGCGGCGACAAGCGGATGCTGCGTGAAGTGACGGGCCAGTTGGTAGGTGCCGAGGATCAGGGCAAGCGCGGGAACGAGGAACGCGAGATGCATGATGTGCTCGGACCATCCCGCAATGCTGCCGACTAAAGCTGCGTAGTAAGAGGCGAGCGGGGGATTTTTTGTCACTGCCCACATCGGCATACGAATGAAGTACCAGACGAGATCGAATCCGTAGGGATTGGAGGGATGGTGCTCGATCTGTTGGGCGGACCAGAGAAAGAGCGGGTCGTCCATGTGAAAGGCTTTGCCGGAGAAGGGCAGGAGGCAGGCGAGCGTAGCTGCGGTGAGGAACAGCGCGTGTTTGTGGGACCAACTGGTTATCGGCCGTCGATCGGGGGTCTGCGCTTTGTTCTTCGGCAAAGAATTTCTCGAGTGCGGGGCGAGAATACACGAGCCTCGCGAATGATGCTAGAGAGGCAAGCCAAAACGAGCGTGCATTTCACGGCGTCCGTGCTTGGTGATGGAGAGGGCGCGGCTGTCGAGGTCTGGGACGATCCATTTCTTTTTCAAAGCCACTTTCAACAGTGCGGCGCCTAGCGCTCCTCCGAGATGCGGGCGGCGCTCGCTCCAATCGACGCAGGCGTAGGCGAAACGGCGGCGGAGGCTTCGGGCTTCGTCGAGGTTAATGCCGAGTGCGGTAAAGGCTTTGGTTCCCGCGGGAGTAAGCTCGCAATTGTTGTCCCTCGTAGCTTCGAGCCAATCGAGAGCGGTGAAGCGGTCATGCAAGGTGACACCCAGAGTGCCGGCGAGATGGTCGTAGCAGGTGCGGGCGGCGCGAAGTCCGGTCGGCGTATTGGGCGCAAAAACGGCGCGGGGACTTCCGGCAAGTACGCTTAGAGCTTCGAGAGCGGCGGCTACGTTGGTTCCTTCCAGGCTGTAATAACGATGTTTCCCCTGCGCGAAAACCTTCACCAGGCGCTCGGTTCTCAGACGCTGGAGGTGCACGCTGGCGGTGGATGGCGTGACTTCGGCGACGACTGCGAGTTCGGTGCTGGTGCGGGCGCGGCCGTCGGAGAGGCAGTAGAGCATACGGGCGCGGGCGGGTTCCCCGATGGCGGCGGCGATTTTGGAAACGGCCGTGTCGGGATGCGTGGCTACATTCATAGTTTGATGGTAGACGAAGTGTTCCTGCCGGGCAACTGACATATTGCTGATATGCATTCGACTTCTGACCTGATCACGCGCCGTGATGCCATGGGAGTAATGCTGGCTACGGCACTGGCCATGGGGCTCGGGGATGCATCGGTCCGCGATACTTCGAGGAGGACATCCGTGACGATCACTTGTTTTATCCGCTACCAGATCGATCCTTTTCAGCGCGAAGAGTTCAAGAAATATGCTGAGAATTGGGGGCGCATCATTCCGCGATGTGGCGGGCATCTGCTGGGATATTTTCTGCCGTATGAAGGCACGAACGATGTGGCGTGGGGATTGATTGCGTTCGATAGCCTGGCGTCGTATGAGGCTTATCGGGCAAGGTTAAGGGCGGATCCGGAGGCGCGGGCGAACTTTGAGATGGCGCAGACGAAGCGGATCATTTTGCGCGAAGAGAGAAATTTCGCGGAAGTGGTAGACGGAACGTTTGAGCTTCCTTCGACGCTGGGAGCAGCAAAGTGACGCAGACGGAGAAGGGACGGAGATTCCGGGCGCTGCATACGGGGGAGAGTGCGTTCATCATTCCCAACCCCTGGGATGTGGGGACTGCACGGTTGTTGGCGCAGTCTGGATTTCAGGCGCTGGCGACAACGAGTGCCGGGTATGCGTTTTCCGTGGGAAGGAAAGACGGCATGATTGGCCGCGAGGAGACGATGGCGCATGTGAAGGCTATCGTCTCAGCGACTGAGCTGCCGGTGAGCGCGGATCTGGAGAATGGTTTCGGAGATGCGCCCGAAGTTGTCGCAGAGACGATTCGACTGGCGGCGGTGGCCGGATTGGTGGGCGGCTCGATCGAGGATGTAACGGGGTGCGGAGACAGTACCGTGTATGACATGGGCTTCGCGGCGGAGCGAGTGCGCGCGGCTGCGGAGGTGGTGCGCGAGTTGCCGTTTCCATTTACGTTGACGGCGCGGGCGGAGAATTTCATCGTGGGCAGGCCGGATTTGAAAGACACGATCAAGCGGCTGCAGGCGTATCAGGAGGCGGGTGCGGATGTCCTGTATGCACCAGGTTTGCGAACGCGCGAGGATATTGCAGCAGTGGTGGGCGCGGTGGATCGTCCAGTGAACGTGGTGATGGGGCTGCAGGGCGCGCAACTGAGTGTGGTGGAACTTTCGGCGATTGGAGTGAAGAGAGTCAGCGTTGGAAGTGCGCTTTCTCGAGCGGCTTTGGGAGCGTTTCTGCGGGCGGCACGAGAGATGCGGGAGCACGGGACATTTTTGTTTGCCGAGGAAGCGGTGGGCTATGGGGAGATTAATGAGATCTTCGGCGCGCTAAGGTCATCGAACAAGTAGCGTCGCATCTCTGAGCATGACAACCAATCTATTGAGGTTCGCCAGTGGCCAGACCTGCAGATTCCGAGCATGGTGCATGTCCACGCGGCTTTTGATTTTGCGATCACCTGATCTTCAGGGATTGCGTTCTCGAGACAAATTCGTCTCTCCAACTTTGGGGCAATGCCGTCACCCTGGTTGCGCGTAGGAGCAAGCCTGGATCCGGATCCTTACTGAAATAAAGATCGCTAATGTCAGCAATCGTGACTTGGTTGGGATCGCGGCTCAGAATTTCGATGGTTGAACCTGCCTGGACTTCTCCTTCTTCAACGACCGAAAAGTAGAAGCCGTTGCGGCGGCTGTGGAGGAAGCGTTTGATCATGTCGTCGTGGTCAAAGCGAAGGGTCAACTTGTAGCAGGGCAGTCGCGGTTGCGCGACTTGGAGCACCGCCGAACCGACTTTCACGCGGTCTCCGATAAACAACCCGTTCTCGAAGAGTCCCTCGGTGGTCAGGTTTTCGCCGAAGGCTCCCCAAGGGAACGTTTGTTGCGGCAGTTCGCCTCGCCAGTATTCGTAGTGTTCGGAGGGGTATCCGTAGACAGCCTTGTAAGGGCCGCCGTGGACGGTGAGGTCGGCCTGGCGGTCTCCCGCGAGGTTTAGTTCTTTTACCGCGACAGGACCAGTCACAGGCTCCTTAAAAATTGCGGTGGATACCGTGATTCCTTTCCAGATAAATTCGCGCGGCAATCCCAGGTTTACGGAAACAATCTTCATTACGATCTCCGGCTGAAGAATTCGGGGCTGCAACGGAGCGGCCCCGATTACTGGCTAAGCGGCGCTCGCTTGGGGTTTCAGTTTGCGCCCCAGGAAGTCGCGAATAGCAGAGGCGATTTCCCGGTGATGGGTTTCGATGGCGAAGTGCCCGGTGTTGAGAAAGTGTACTTCAGCGCTCGGGATGTCGCGCTTGTATGCTTCGGCGCCCGGAGGCAGGAAGAAGGGATCCTGATTTCCCCAGACGGCTAGCAACGGGGGTTGGTGGGTGCGGAAGTATTCCTGAAATTTCGGATAGAGCGCGACGTTGTTGGCGTAATCGAGAAACAGGTCGAGTTGGATTTCATCGTTGCCGGGACGCGCCAGCAGAGCCGAGTCGAGCGTGTACGACTCCGGGGCGACTAGCGTTTCATCCTGAACACCGTAAAGGTATTGTTGTTTGGTCGCTTCCGGCGTAAGAAAATCACGGAGAGCGGCGCGGTTAGCCGGCGTGGGCTCTTTCCAGTATTTCTGAATCGGATTCCATCCCTGGCTGAGCCCTTCCTCATAGGCATTGCCGTTCTGCGAGATGATGGCGGTGATGCGTTCGGGATGGGCTAGCGCCAGACGCAACCCCACGGGCGCGCCGTAGTCGAAGACGTAAATGGCGTAGCGACCGAGGCCGATGGATTCGACGAATCGATCGATGGTCTTGGCAAGGTTATCGAAGGTGTACTGGAACTGCTCACGACTCGGCGAGTCAGAGAAGCCAAAACCTGGCAGGTCCGGCGCAACCACGTGGTAATGATCGGCCAAAGCGGGGATCAGATTGCGGTACATATGCGATGAAGTGGGGAAGCCGTGAAGCAAGAGGATGGCGGGGGCGGTTTTCGATCCGGCTTCGCGGTAGAAGATTTTTTTGTCGTCGACGATGGCTTGGCGGTAGCTGATCATGGTGAATCCCCTTCTAAGTTGGAATGTCAATCGCTGAACTTCTCCAGTACCTGTCTGATCAGATGTGCTAACCGATAAAAAGATACTTTAAAGGTGTTACAATTTCAACATGCTAGCTAGCGACGTTCGCGAATCCGACTGGAAGGACGGATTCCTATTTGTGGGCAACCACCTGGCGCTGGACTTCCTGAACACCCGTCCGGTGGAGAATGGCAAACCCACGGAATTGCTATCCGACTTTGGGGTGCTTCTGCGGTGGTTCCAAGCGGCGGGACTGCTGAGCGCCCAGCAAACATCGAGTCTGCAGCGCCAATGGGGAAAGGAAGAGCGAAGCCGTCAGACTCTGATGGATGTGCGTGCGCTGCGGGAGCGATTACGGAAGCAGGTTCTCGCCTGGGAAGCAGGGGGGGCGGTTCGTCGTTCGATGGTCGTCGAGTTGAATCAACTGATGGCGCAATATCCCATGCTCACGCGATTGAAAGAAGACGGGACGACGGAGTTGTGGTTCCAGCCAGTTCAGCCTGAGGACCTGCTCGCGCCGCTGGCTCACAGCGTTGCGACGCTGTTTGCCGGAGTAGATCGCGCGCGGGTCCGCAAGTGTGGCCGGTGTGTTCTCCATTTTTATGACATCAGCAAGAAGGGGACGCGGCGCTGGTGCAGCATGCGATTGTGCGGAAATCGCATGAAAGTGGCGGCTTATGCGGCGCGGCGACGGGAGTAATCTCTTGGACGATTGACTGGGATGTTGCGCGCGCCTATGATGCCGACGCTTGCGAGAGCGTGGAGGCGTCGCGACATGCTGAGCCACTCGCGCGGTCCTGATGAAGAATTGTCGGAGTTGACGATCGGGCAACAGCTCGATCGAGCGGTCGATCGCTGGGGCGAATGCCTGGCCCTGGTTTCCTGTCATCAAGAGAGACGGTACACGTGGCGCGAACTACGCGACGCGGCGGATACGGTTGCGGGCGGGTTGCGAGCGCTCGGGATTCGGCGAGGCGACAGAGTGGGATTGTGGTCTACCAACTGCGCGGAGTGGGTGCTGGTACACATGGCGTGCGCGCGGGCGGGAGCGATCCTAGTCAATGTGAATCCCGCGTACCGCACCCACGAACTGGCGTTCACCTTGCAAAAATCTCGGATGAAGGTCCTGTTTCTCTGGGAACGGGATTGCCGGGCGGAGTATTTGCAAATTCTGGAGGAGGCGCGATCGGGAGCGGAATTGGATCTGGAGTATACGATCTGCTTTGGAACGACGCAATGGGGGGAATTCCTGGCAGGTTCGACGAATGCTGGCGAGGCAGTAGAGGCTGAGGATATCGCCAACATTCAGTACACGTCAGGGACAACCGGTATGCCCAAGGGAGTGATGCTGACACATCGCAACCAGGTCAATAACGGGAGGATGCTGGCCGCCGGGATGCGATACAGCGAGCGTGACCGGATTTGCGTTCCGGTGCCGATGTATCACTGTTTCGGGTGCGTGATTGGGACCATGTCGGCGTTAGCGAGCGGGGCGGCAATCATCCTGCCGAACTGGACGTTCGATGCGCGAGCAGCGCTTGAGGCGATTCAGGCCGAGCGGGCGACATCGTTGTATGGAGTGCCGGCAATGTTCATCGCCCAACTAGGGCTGCCGGATTTCGCGTCCTACGATTTGTCGAGCCTGCGGACCGGAATGATGGCGGGCGCGCCGTGTCCCGTGGAAGTGATGAAGCGGGTGATCTGCGAGATGCATTGCAGGGGACTGACGATTGTGTATGGGCAGACAGAGAGTGCGCCAGTGGTCACGATGTCGTCGACCGATGATCCTGTGGAAGTGCGAGTATCAACGGTTGGCAAAGCGCTCCCTTGCACGGAGATGAAAATCGTGTCCGTGGTTGACGGAGAGACGGTGCCCATAGGGGAGCAAGGCGAAGTCTGCGCGCGAGGCTACATGGTGATGAAGGGCTATGACGACGAGCCCGAGGCGACGAAACGAGCCATCGACGCGGAAGGTTGGCTGCATACGGGAGATCTCGGGTTGATGCGGGAGGATGGATACATTCATCTGACGGGGCGCGCGAAAGACATGATTATTCGCGGGGGAGAGAATGTGTATCCGCGAGAGGTGGAAGAATTTCTTTACGTGCACCCGAAGATTGCGGAAGTACAGGTGGTGGGGCTTCCAGACGCGCGACTGGGAGAGATCGTAGTCGCGTGGGTCAGGTTGAAGGCGGGGGAGCGCTCGAGTGAGGAAGAGATACGGGAATTTTGCCAGGGGAAAATCGCGTACTTCAAGATCCCGCAGCATGTACGATTCGTCGAACAGTTTCCGATGACGGTGACGGGGAAGATCCAGAAGTTTCGGATACGAGAGATCGAAACCGAAGAGCGGGGTTTGGAGAACGTGGCCAAACGCGAGACGGCGTGAGTTTTCACAAGCACGAATGCTCTTGCGCCGAGTGAAAGCTCCTTCCTAATGGCGCGGGGGAATCAAGTCTGCACATCCGTTAAGGCTGGTGTCGATTGGTCACAGATTGTTTACAATAGGAGATTCCGCCACAGGCAAACAGTCGGGTTAAGGCACAGGATTAAAAGGAATTTGGAACCAACGAATTCAAAGATCGAGGGTCCGTCATCGCCGCTTTACTGGCGAGTGGAAGGCAGCCTGGTCGATTTGACCACGGTGGAGCCCATCGCTTTTTTCACCTGGAATGCGCAAACGTTTACGGAGCGTTGGGTGCGGCGCGGACTTGTCTTTGTGATGGCGGTGCTGCGTCCTTTTCTTTATGCAGCGAACCGGGTGTTCGCGACGCGCGTGGTGCATGCGGTGTTGAGGGGAGTGAGCCGCGACCGGCTGGACTGGCTGGGCGAAGAATACTTCCAGTACAAGCTGAAGCCCCACCTCAAAATTGATGGATTGAAAGCACTTAAGGATCCGCCTGGAAGCGGGCGATGAGGTCGTGTTGGTGAGCCAGAGTCTGGATCATGTGATGCGTCCGCTGGCGCGCGATCTGGGAGTGAAGTGGGTGGTGGCGAACCGGTTGGAATTTCGCGATGGGATCGCGACGGGAAGGTTGCTGGATCCAGTGATTCGTCCGCGAGGACTGTTTGCGCGGATCACCGGGGCGGGTCCGGATGGAGCGCGAACTCCGGAACGGTTGGTGCGGGAGTTGGCGCTGCAGAATGAAGAGGAATTGAAATCGGCGGTGCTGCCGGCGGAACGGGAACAGTGGTCGACGGCCGGCGCCGATCGTGTACTTCGACGGGAAACAAGAGACGCGTCCGCTGTCGGTAAGGAAGGCGCTGGCGGGGAAACACATCATGCTGATTGGGGTGACTGGCTTCATCGGCAAAGTGTGGCTGGCGAATTTGCTTATAGATCTGCCGGAGATTGGGCGAGATTTATTTACTGATCCGGCGGCAGAAAACGAATCCGGCGCTGCGACGATTTGAGAAGTTGGTGGAGGAGTCTCCGGTATTTGATCCCCTGTTTGAGCGGTACGGGGCTGAGTTGGCGCAGTTCCTGAGCGAGCGGGTGGACGTGATCGAGGGGGATGTTTCGCAGCCTGATCTGGGTTTTGCGCCGGAAGCATATCAGCGGCTGCAGAGCCGGTTGGATCTGGTGATCAACAGTTCGGGGTTGACGGATTTTAATCCTGATCTGCGGGATGCGCTGGCCACGAATGTGGATGCGGCGATCAACATTCTGGACTTCGTGCGCAAGTCGGATCACGCGGGCTTGCTGCATCTGTCGACCTGTTATGTGGCGGGGGCGCGAGATGGCCGCGTGGGAGAGCGGATTCGGGCGAACTACAATCCGCTGGCGCGCGCTGACTTTGATGCCGAGCAGGAGTGGCATGCGCTGCACGAGTTGATTCGCGATGCGGAGGCTCGAGCGGAAGGTGGAGAGGTGACCGCCGAGTTGCGCGAGCAGGCGGTGGGCAAAGAGCATGCGGCGAAGGATTTGCAGGGGGCGGCGCTCGAAAATCAGATTCGTAAGAACCGGATTCGCTGGCTGAGGAATTACCTTACTGATGCGGGCACGAAACGCGCCCAGGAATTGGGCTGGCCCAACACCTACACGCTGACCAAGAGCTTGGCGGAATCGTTAATCTACAAGTATGGAGCCGGGTTGCCGATTGCGGTGGTGCGTCCCGCGATCGTCGAGACTTCGCTGGGGAAGCCGTTTATCGGATGGAACGAGGGCATCAATACTTCGGCGTCGCTGTCTTATTTGTTGGGGACGTATTTCCGGCAATTGCCGTCGAATGAACACAAGCGGCTCGACATTATTCCGGTAGATTCGGTGTGCCAGGGGATGACGCTGATTGCGGCCGCGATTGTTGAGCGGCGGAATGACGCGATGTATCAATTGGCAACTTCGGTGACAAACCCGTGTGACATGGGGCGCTCGATCGAGTTGACCTCGTTGGCGCATCGCAAACATTACCGGGCGCAGGAAGGGTTGGAGTCGTGGCTGCGGTTGCGGTTCGATGCGATTCCCGTGTCGAAGGAACGATATAAGCGGATGTCGGCTCCGGCACAGAAGGCAATCATTCAGTCGATTCAGCGAGTGATGTCTCCGCTGCCGTTGAAGAAAACGCCGTTGGCGAAGGCGGAGCGCAGTTTGGAGCGCGTGGAAAAGTTAATCGGACTGTTTGAACCGTTCATCCTTCATAACGAGCAGGATTTTGTGGCGGAGAACGTGGAGAAGTTGCAACATGCGCTAGTGGCGGAAGAAAAGCAGCAGTTTGGGTTCGACACGCGCTCGATCGACTGGTGGGATTACTGGTTGAATGTGCATATTCCGGCGCTGCGGCGGTGGACGTATCCGTTGATTGAGGGGCGTCCGCTGGAAGCGCGTCCGGCGCGAGAATTCCAGCTTGCGCCGAGTGCGGTGAACGGAAACGGCGAGACCATCAAGACGGGTACAAACGGAGCGACGTGGCGATATTCCTGACCGGATCGACCGGATACATCGGCGCGCATGTTGCGGCCAACCTGCTGCAGTCCGATGCCGGAACATTGAATTTGCTGGTGCGGGCGCGCGATCCGCATGAGGCGGAGGTGCGGCTGTGGCAGGCGTTGCAACTACATTTGGACTTTCCGCGGTTCTACGATTATTTGCAGACGCGCATCCGGATTTTTCGCGGGGATCTGACAACTCCGCGATTTGGTTTGGGCAACGACGAGTACGACCGGTTGATTCATACGACCGATTCGGTGATTCATTGCGCAGCTTCGTTGAACCGGAAATCGGAAAAAGCCTGTCTGAATGTGAACCTGCGCGGGACGCTCGAAGTAGTGCAGTTGGCGCAGCGCGCGCACTACTATCACGGACTGCAGCGCTTCAGCCATGTGAGCACCGTCGCCGTGGCGGGAAAGCGCAGCAACGAGGTTGTCACGGAAGACAATTCGATTGATTGGGACCGGTCGGATTACGATCCTTATGCGCGGACGAAGAAATTTTGTGAGCACATGATCCGGCAGATGCTGACGGAAGTGCCCTTGACGTTCTTCCGTCCCAGCATCGTGTTAGGCGACAGCCGCTATCCCGAGACCACGCAATTCGACATGGTGAAGGCGTTTGTGTTTCTCGCGGGACTTCCGGTGTTGCCGTTTCGTGCCCCCGACAAGATTGACATTGTGAATGTGGACTTCGTGGCCGATGCGATCGCGACTCTGCATCAGAAGGCGCATCCGCTGTACGACACCTATCATCTTTCTTCGGGGCGGGACTCGCAGACGTTCAAGGAATTGACTACCGCGTTGGCGGCGGCGCAGCAGAAGCGTGGGCCGATCTTCCTGCCGTTTCTGGAGAAGCCGTTCGAGGGGACTGTGAGCCTTTTGGCGAATCGTAAGGGGCCGGTGGGGTTCGGGGCTTCGCTGATGAAAGTGTTCATGCCGTATCTGGTGTGGAATACGGTGTTCGACAACACTCGCGTGACTTCAGAACTGGGCAAGAGGCCGGTGCCATTTTCGCAGTACAGCTATCCCCTGTTGAGGTTCAGCCGCGAGGCGAATTTTGCGTACCGGTATCAGGAGTGGCCTGAGGCTTTGCCGCGGGCGAGCTAAAGCTTTTAACCGCAGAGGTCGCTGAGAACTGCCGCAGAGAACGCTGAGAAGAGCTTCGGCGTGGCCTGAGGCTTTGTCGCGCGGGCGACCTAAAAAGCTTTTAGCCGCAAACAACACAAAGGAACAGCTGCATGATGGATTTTATTCTGGAAGCGTGGGTGAGCAGCATCATCGAGACTTCCAAACTTGGGTGGATGCTGGGGAAGGGCAAGCCCTGGCAGCCGGGTGACAGGCTCAAGCTTCTGTTTGCTGGGTACAACGGCACGCGCAACATGGGGTCGGATGTGCGGGTGGAGGAAATGCTGCGGCAGTTGCGGCATATTCTCGGCGCGGACAAAGTTGCCTTCAGCGTGATGACGCAGAATTTCAAGTTCTCGCAGGGATATTTCGATCAGACGGCGCAAGTGCATCTGCCGGATATCTTTCCGCCGTTTCTTTCGGACGAAGTGCCCAAGCATCATGGCGTGGTCGCGTGCGAAGGATCGATGTTCAAGAGCAAGTTCGCGAACGCGCTGACGACGATGATGATCGGATCGTTGGGAATTGCGGCGGCGCAGAACAAGTTGTCGGTGGGTTATGGCGCGGAAGCCGGGCACATGGATCCGCTGATCGCCAAGATGTGCGGACGATTTTGTCAGAACTCCTTGGTCATTACGCGCAATGAAGAATCGCGGACGGTGCTGCGCGATTTGGGTGTGCCGACGGAACTGGGCACGGATACTGCTTGGACATTTGAGCCACATCCCGCCGAATATGGGCAGAAGGCGCTGCGGCAGGCGGGATGGGATGGAAGCACTCCGGTGCTGGTGGTTTGTCCGATTAATCCGTTTGAGTGGCCGGTGAAGGCATCGGTGGCGAAGTTCGCGATGCATGGGTTGACCGGAGCTTACCAAGACAGCCATTACCGCTCGGTCTACTTTCACAACTCGGGGCCGGAAGCGGAGCGGGCCTACAAGCACTATGTCGATTCCATCGCTGGTGCCTTGCAGGCATTTCGCAAGCAGCGCAGCGTGTTCATCATCCTCGTGGCGACGGAGCGGCTGGACGCGCGTCCCGCACGGATCATTTCTCAACAACTGGGTGGAGTACCGGTGCTCACCTCGGATGAGTACAACATCTACGAACTGGTAAGTATTCTGCGGGCGTGTCACATGATGGTTTCGTCGCGCTACCACGGCATTGTGACGTCGATGCCGGGATTAGTGGCGTCGGCGGGAATCACCATGGATGAGCGCATCCGGAATTTGATGCGGGAGCGCGGGCATCAGGAATTGCTGATGAACGTGGATGATCCGGATCTCGAACCGCGTTTGCTGGCGGCGATGGAGAAGCTTTACCGCGACCGGGAGATGATCGCGGCCGGGATTGGGCGGACCGTCGTGCGCAATCTGAAAGTGATGGCGCGCATGGGCGTGTACTTCGAGGAGGAAGTGCAGCGGCGGTATCCGGAGTTTCCGACTCGGACTGGGGAGTGGAGTTGGGAGGATTATCTGCCACCCATGAGCCCGGGGCTTCACGCTTTGATTGAGGGATACAGCTAGAAGCTTTTTACCGCAAAGGTCGCAAAGAAAGGCCGCAAAGGACGCTAAGAAAACCTTTTCATGAGTTTTCTGGATCACATTTTCGAACGGTTAGCCGCCGTCCCAGATACAAGAATTCTGTATGAGCGGCATGATGAAGCCTCGGCTAGCGGAATCATGGGACGTGGGCTGCTGCGGCAGGTGGGACAAGCGCGCGTGTACCTTCGGGCAAAGGGTTTGAAGAAAGGCGACCGTTGCGCACTTCTAGCGCACAACGGGATTGACTGGGTGGCGGCAGATCTGGCGATCATGGCCGAAGGGGTGATCGTCGTTCCGCTTTATGCGCGGCAGGCTCCTTCGGAATTGGTAAGCATGATGAAGGACTGCTCGCCGGCGTTGCTTGTGTGCGGAGACGAAGGATTGCGCGACGCGATCGTGAAAGAGTGGCCGGAGGCTCCTCCGCAAGTTTTGTTCAGCGAATTATTTACCGGGGGTGAAGGCCTCGACGAGAAGCCGCATATGGGGGAGGCGGACCCAATCGCGATCATCTATACGTCGGGAACCTCCGGCGAAGCGAAGGGCGTGGTGCTGACCGCGGGAAATATCGGTCACATGCTGGGCTGTACCTCGGGGCGTCTCGATATTTTGATGGACGGTCACGCCGGGCAAGAGCGCGTCTTCCATTATTTGCCGCTGTGTTTCGCGGGATCATGGATGCTGCTGTTGACGAGCCTTCTGCGGCGCAGCCTGGTGACGTTGAATACGAATTTGACCAAACTGTCGGGCGACATGCGCGAGGCTGAGCCGGATTATTTCTTGAATGTTCCGGCGCTCCTGGAACGCATGCGCAAAGCGATCGATGAACAGCTGTGGAAGGCGGGTGGATTTCCGCTCACGGTCTACAGTCGCGCAAAAGCGGCGACCGTGCGCAAGCAGGAAGGGAAGGCAACGTTCTCGGATTCCGTCTGGCTGTGGTTGGCGAAGACGGCGATTTTTCCCACGATCCGCAAGAAGATGATTGGCGGAAATCTGAAGGCATTGATTTGCGGATCGGCGCCGCTGAGCGTGGAGACACAGCTTTATTTCATGATGCTGGGCATCCCTGTGTTGCAAGGTTACGGGCTTACCGAGACTACGGCGCTGTGTACTTTGGATGATCCGCGCAATGTGGAGCCGGGAAGGGTTGGTCCGGCGATTCCGGGTGTGGAGATGAAGCTCGGCGAGAATGACGAGATCATTGTGCGTGGGCCGAATATTTCTCCGGGATACTGGAATCGTCCTGAGGAAACCGCGAAGGCCTTGCGGGACGGGTGGTTTCATACCGGCGATCAGGGGGAAGCGGACGCGAAGGGAAATTGGAAGATTGCCGGGAGAATCAAGAACCTGATTATTCTAGGGTCGGGCCATAACATCGCACCGGAGCCGATCGAGGAGAAGATTCTCGAACAACTGCCGGAGGCGCAGCAAGTAGTGTTGGTGGGAAATGGGCGGGGATATCTGTCAGCACTCGTGACAGGACCAGTGGCGGCCGACAAGGTGCAGAAGGCGCTGGACGCGGTGAATCCTGGACTGCCGCATTACAAGCAAGTGCGAGTCTTCCAGATTGCTCCTGAGGTGTTTTCGATCGAGAATGGTCTGTTGACTGCGAACGGCAAATTGAAGCGAGATTTGATTGCGAAGAAATTTGCGGGCGAGATCGAAGAGATGTATCGCGTAAGGCAGGCAGTCTAGGCGCACGCATGAACGACTTCCAGGGCAAGAGCATTTCGTGGTCGATGAACGATGGGGTCGTGGAACTCGCCCTGCATCGCGAGCCCTGCAACGAAATCGGGTCATTGACGCTCGATGAGTTGGAAGTGTTTGTTGACAAGCTTCTCGCATTGGCCGAGGACGAGGCGCACGCGCTGGTGATTTACAGCACATTGCCTTCGGGCTTCTGTGCGGGAGCTGATTTACGGGAGTTGTATCACCGCTCGCAGGAGATGAGTCAGGCGGACGCGTCCGCTGGCGTGCGCCATTATCTGGAGCGCATTCACACTGTGATGAATACGATTGATTCGGCACCGTTGACGACGATTGCCGCGGTGCATGGCGTGACCTTCGGCGGAGGATTCGAACTGGCGCTGGTTTGTGACCTGATTATCGCCGACAAGATGGCGCGATTTTGTTTTCCCGAGCTTCGTCTGGGGCTGATTCCGGGATTTGGTGGAATTCCGCGTCTGAAGCGGGATTTGGGGAACGGCGTGGTCCGCGACCTTCTGCTTACGGGGCGCAGCTTTAACGCGACCAAGGCGCAGGCAGTGGGATTGGTGAGCCAAGTGGTAAGCGAAGGCGAAGCGCTACGGGTGGCGCGCCGGACGGCAGCCCAGCTGAAGAAATTCGACCGGCGGACGGCGGTGGCCGCGAAGAAATTTATCAAGCCGATCCCATATGAAGAATTAAAGAAAGAGATCGATCTCTTCTGCGAATTGTTTGCGCGTCCGGCGGTGGAGGATGGGTTGCGCAAATTTGTGGAGAGTACGGATGCGCAGCCTTACTTGCCTTGAAATAGGCTTCGGGCATCGGGCTTCAGGAAAGGCTTTACCGCAAAGGGCGCTAAGATCGCAAAGGCTGCACTATGAAAACTTCGGAACAGACTCTAGATGAAATCCTGACACTCGCCGCGTCGCATTTTAAGGTCCCGCGGGAGAAGCTTACGCCGGACGATGATTTCTTCAAGACTCTCGGCATCGACAGCCTGCAGGCCCTCGATCTGCTGACGCGGCTGGAAAATCATTTTCACGTGGAACTTCCGGATTACGAACTGCAAGGCGTGTCGGACTTTAGGACCCTGGCGGGAAGAATCCAGGCGAGACTTTGAAATTGACGATTTACGATTGTCGATTGACGATTGCGTCGGCGGTCTGTGCTTCGAAAATCGTCAATCGTCAATCGTAAATCGTAAATTCCTGATGCTCAATCTTGATCAATACACGTGCCTGGGGGCGGCTCTGCGCGATGCGCTGGAGCGCTGGCCGAATGAGACTTGCCTGATCGAGTCGGACCGCAACAAAGAGAAGACTCGCCTGACTTACTCCGACTTTAAAGAGATGGCGCAGCCTCTGGCGCGGGCGATGGAAGACGCCGACCTGGTCGCTGGAGACCGCGCGGCGATCATTATGACGAATCAGTCGAAGTGGCTGATTTCGGCGTATGCAATTTTTCATTGCGGCGGGGTGCTGGTTCCGCTCGATTACAAGCTGACGGCTGCGGAGCATTTGGAACTGCTGGCGCATAGCAAAGCGAAGTTTCTGGTAGTGGAGTACTACCTTTGGCGGGCGATCATGCAGGCGCCCGAATTCAAGAATCGCAAAGTGCAGACGGTGCTGGTGACGGAAGCGCCGCTGGGCGCGGACTTGGGCGGGGCGTTCCGATGGGAAGAGTTCCGGCGCAAGGGTGATCCGACGCTGGTGATGCGGCAGCGTGACGATATGGCTTGCATCGTGTATTCGTCGGGGACGGGCGGGCGTCCCAAGGGCTGCGTGCTCACCCACGAAAATTATCTGGAACAGTGCAAGTCGCTGACGGCGTGGTATCCCTTCTGGCCAGGCGTGCGGTACCTCAGCATTTTGCCGACGAATCACGCGATTGATTTCATGGTCGGGTTCATTGGGCCGTTCGTATGCGGAGCTTGTGTGGTGCATCTGCGGACGCTGCGTCCTGAGTTCGTGCGCGACGCGTTTGTCCGATACAAGATCACGTACGTCAGCCTGGTTCCGATGGTGTTGAAGAATCTGGAGCGGGGGCTGCGGGCGAAGTTCGATGCGTTGTCCGGATCAAAGCGTTTTTTCCTGAACAAACTGATCGCGGTCAATAAGGCGATGACGCGCCTTCATCCCAACGGTGCGTTGAGCCGGATGCTGCTGCCCCAAGTGCATCGCGCATTTGGCGGCGGTTTGAAAGCAATCATCGTAGGCGGCGCATTCATGGAGCCGTCAACATTGCAGTTCTTCTACGATCTGGGAGTTCCGGTTGCGAATGGCTACGGGCTGACCGAGGCGTGTACGGCGCTGACGGTGAATGATCTGAAACCGTTTCGTTCGGACACGGTGGGAAAGCCGCTGCCGGGAGTGGATCTGAGAATTCTGAGTCCGGATGATGAAGGCATTGGCGAAGTGGCGGCGCAGAGTAAGACGGTGATGTCGTATTACCTGGATGATCCGGAGTTGACTGCCGAAACGATAGTCGAAGGGTGGCTGATCACTGGAGACCTGGGACGGTTTAACGGCAACGGGCATCTGCAACTTTTCGGGCGCAAGAAAAACATGATTGTGACCGAGGGCGGGAAGAATATTTATCCCGAGGACATTGAGGCTGTATTCGACAGTTTGCCGGTGAAGGAATACGCCGTGTTCGCGGCGAACTACGTTTGGAAAGAGAAGACGCTGGGGCGGGAGCAACTGGTGCTGGTCTTGCGGCTGGAACCGAATCAGCGATTCAGCGACGGTTTAAAGGAAGACATTGAGGCGCGCAATCGTAAGTTGCCGGACTTCAAGCGCGTGGGTGCGTACCTGATCTGGGAGAAGGATTTCCCGCGAACGGCTTCCATGAAAATCAAACGCACGGTATTGGCTGAAGTAATCGGAAAGACAGTGCCACGCGCGTCGGTGGTTGCGTTGTGAATGAGCGTTATCTGGCGGTCGTCAATCCGGCGGCCGGTGGAGGACGTTGCCGCAAACTGGTGGGTCCGGCACTTGAGCGACTCAAAGCAGGCGGCATTAAACTGGATGTCGTTGAGACGAGCGCTCCTGAGCAGGCGATTGCGATCACGCGAGAAGCGTATGGGAGTGGTTACCGGCGCTTCATCGCCGTTGGTGGGGACGGGACCTCCTACGAAATCGTAAATGGGCTTTTTCCTCGCGGGGAGGAGCGTCCGACGCTGGCGTTTCTTCCGCTGGGGACCGGGAACTCTTTTCTCAGGGATTTCAGCGAACGCGGCGTGGAGCACGGGATTGAAGCGCTGCTGGCGCGGCGTTCGCAACCGTGTGACGTGATCCGGTTAACACATAAAAATGGCGTGCTGCACTACATCAACCTGTTGAGTGTTGGGTTCGCGGCGGATGTGGCGACCTTGCGGGCGCGGCGGTTTGCCGGATGGGGAGAGTTCGGTTATCAATCGTCGATCATTATCACGCTGGCGCGGTTTACTCGGCGTCCATTTCCTCTGAGGGTGGATGGAGAAGAGAGGGTCGATCGACGGCGCTGTCTATTTCTGACGTTTAACAACAGCAAGTTCACGGGAGGGACGATGATGATTGCGCCCAAGGCCGACGTGAACGATGGGCTGATCGAATATGTGCGCTGGGGACCGATCGGGCGCATCGGACTGATTCGAAATTTGCCGACACTTTATGATGGGACGCACATTGAGCATCCTCTGGCGGAGCGAAGAGCGGTGAAGCGGATTGACTTCGTGCTCGATGGCCCGGTGGATGTGATGGTTGACGGAGAAGTTCTCACCTTGCAGTGCCAGACGCTGGAAGTGCTGCCATCGGCGCTGAACGTCGTGGTATAAGAAGTAACGTTTCATCTTTTTTGGAGTCTTCTTTTTCTATGTCGGAAGAGCGCAGGAAACGAAAACAGGAGCGGGAAAAAGAACAGCTGCCGCCGGACCATGCGGGGCTGTTTCGGAAGGTTGGGATTGCGGTCCTGATCGCCGCAGCCTTTGCCGGGGCGTATTACCTGGGGACGAGAAAACGGGTGAGCCGTCTGGACACCTTCGCGCAGTGTTTGTCGAGCAAAGGAATGAAGATGTACGGGTTGTCGTGGTGTCCGCACTGCGAAGAGCAGAAGGAAATGTTTGAGTCGGCGGTGCAGTATATCGACTACACCGAGTGCGGCATTAAAGGTGAACACAAGGAAACGGATAGTTGTATCAAGGCCGGGCTTAAGCAGTTTCCCACGTGGCAATTTCCCAGCGGAGAGCGGCATGAGGGCACGTTGCCCTTGACCACGCTGGCCGAGAAATCCGGGTGCAGCCTGCCATGAGCACGGCTACGCGAAGAATCTACTGGGCGATTGCTGTCCTCGCGCTGGCTGGCTCCGTGGTTTCCTCCGTGTCTCTTTACCACCACTACGGAAAAGACAAGACAACCTACTGCGATTTTGGAGAGAATTTCAACTGCGACATCGTGAACCGGAGTCCGTACTCGAAGGTGATGGGAGTTCCAGTGGCGCTGGTTGGGATTCTGGGGTACTTGTCTTTGCTCGCGCTGGCAACGTTCTACCGCGAGAAAGCCGAGACGCCAGGCATGCTGCTACTGGCGGCGACGCTTGGTCTTGGGTTTGCGATTTATCTGACTTACATCGAAGCGTACGTGCTGGCGACCTGGTGCGTTTTGTGTCTTTCTTCCTTGAGCGTGATCGTCCTGATTACTGTGTTGTCGTCTGTGTTATTCGCGCAGTCCTTGCGCAGGGTTTAGAGCCGGACTGAATCCGTCATGGACGAGACGATCCAACCCATTCTTACTGAAAAGAATTCGGCGGTGGTGGGAGATCTTCGCCTGCACGAATTTGATAGCCGCATTCTCCGTAACCAGCGCATGCTGCGGGTGTGGTTGCCGCCTGAGTATGAGGCAGAGCGCAATCGGGAACGGTACTATCCCGTGTTTTATTTGAATGATGGGCAGAATCTTTTTGATACGGCGACCGCGTTTGCCGGCGTCGAGTGGCAAGTGGATGAAACCGCGGACCGGTTGATCCGGCAGGAGGAAATCCCTCCGCTCATCGTTGTGGGAATCGACAATGCGCAGCGGGAACGAATTCGTGAGTACCTGCCGTACCGGATGGTGAGTCCTCCGGTGCTGCGGCCGCTGGGGAAGCGATATCCGGAGTTTCTTCTGAACGAGGTGATGCCGTTCTTATTTCAGCGGTATCGCATTGCCCGAGGACCGGAAAATACGGGGCTTGGCGGATCGTCGCTCGGGGCAATCATTTCCTTGTATACGGCGATTGACCGGCCCGGGATCTTCGGACGATTGCTGCTGGAGAGTCCGTCATTGTTCGTGTCAAACCGGCGGTTGCTGCGGAATAGCCGTGCCTTCCGCTTGTGGCCGGAGAAGATTTTTCTCGCGATGGGTACGAATGAAGATGGGCGTCCGGATCGGGACCGGGAAGTGGTGGAGGATGTGGAAGAATTGCAACATATCCTCAGGCGCGCAGGCTTGGGCGACGACCGGTTGCGCGTGAAGATTGTTGAAGGGGCGAAACATAACGAAGCGGAGTGGGCGAGGCGGTTTCCCGAGGCCCTGGGGTTCTTGTTTGGTAGTGAGGTTGTGCCGAAGGACGGGACAGCAGATTCCTCACTCCGTTCGGAATGACAACCGATTATTTATCTCCTACCGGTCGTAGTAAGATGTTGTTTCTCTTTTTTCCCTTCTTTAGGAGGCCGTCTCCATGAATCGCAGAAATTCCAATGCTCGCTTGATCGCAATGCTGGCATGTTTCGTGACTCTCACCGTTGGCCTCGTAACCGCCCAGCAGTACAACGACGGCCAGATGAAAGGCATGAAATGGCGGCTGGTCGGGCCGTTTCGAGGAGGCCGGGTGCTGGCAGTTACTGGCATTCCCGGCGATCCTTACACCTTTTATTTCGGCGGCGTAGCGGGCGGGTTGTGGCGCACCAATGACGCAGGTATCACGTGGACGTCGTTGACCGACAAGCAGCCATTTGCTTCGATTGGGGCGATTGCGGTTTCGGAATCGAATCCCGGAGTCATTTATGTGGGCACCGGCGAATCGTGCCTGCGCGGGAATATTTCCTATGGCAATGGTGTCTACAAGTCCACTGACGGCGGCAAGAGTTGGACGTCGGTTGGGCTGAAAGATACACAACACATCTCGCACATCATTGTGAACCCGCGCAATCCCGATCTGGTATTTGTGGCGGCATTGGGACACGCCTATGGGCCGAACGCGGATCGCGGAGTTTATCGCTCGATCGATGGCGGCAAGAATTGGGAAAAAGTTCTCTACAAAGACGACAAGACTGGAGCGATTGATCTCACAGTCGATCCGCATAATGCGAACGTCATGTTTGCTGCTCTTTACCAGATTCAGCGTACGCCGTGGAGTCTGGAAAGTGGCGGTGCGGGCAGCGGTTTGTATCGCTCGGTAGACGGCGGAACGACCTGGAAGCATTTGGAAGGGAATGGCCTGCCCTCGGGAATTCTGGGCAGGATCGGAGTGTCGGTTTCAGGCGCGGATTCGAATCGGGTGTATGCGCTGATCGAAGCGAAAGATGGCGGGCTTTATCGCTCCGACGACGGCGGCGATAGTTGGACCAAGATCAATGACGATCAGCGCTTGACGCAGCGGGCTTGGTACTTCACCCATATTTTTGCCGATCCGCGCAGCGCGGATACGGTCTACATGCTGAACACTGGCATGTTTCGTTCCACCGATGGCGGCAAGAGTTTGACTTTGCTGCCGGCGCCGCATGGAGATCATCACGGATTGTGGATTGATCCTACGAATCCCAAGCGTCTGATCAACGGCAACGACGGAGGAGCGACGATCAGCGTGGACGGCGGCAAGACCTGGAGTACGCAATACAACCAGCCGACGGCGCAGTTCTATCACGTGGCGGCGGACGATCGTCCGTTGTATTACCTCTATGGCGCGCAACAGGACAACACTACCGTCGGCATCGCTAGCCGCAGCGACGATGGCTTCATCGGACGGCAGAGCTGGTATGACGTGGGCGGTGGCGAGAGCGGGTACATCATCCCGGATCCGCGAGATGCGAACGTTGTCTATGCCGGGTCGGGTGGTGGCATTATCACGCGCTTCGACAAGCGCACGCAGCAGGAGCAGGACATCACAGTGTGGCCTGTGGACGGCTCCGGCCATGGCGCGGTGGATCTGAAGTATCGCCAGGCGTGGACCGATCCTATCGCGATGTCGCCGTTCAATCCTGACGTGCTTTATACCGCTGCCGAAGTGGTGTTCAAGAGCACCGACCATGGCATGAGCTGGACTGCGATCAGCGGCGACCTGACGCGCAACGACAAGAGCAAGCAGGAGAGCTCAGGCGGGCCGCTCACCAAGGACAATACGACGGTCGAGTACTACGACACGGTGTTCACCCTCGCCGAATCTCCGAAGCAGAAAGATTTGATCTGGGCGGGCACCGATGATGGGCTGATCCAGTTGACTCGCGATGGCGGACAACACTGGGCCAATGTCACGCCCAAGGGAATTCCCGACTGGAGCATGGTGAGCTTGATCGAGGCGTCTCCGCACGATGCGGGGACGGCGTATGCGGCCATCGATACGCATAAGGTCGACGATGTGCGTCCTTATATTTTCAAGACGACCGATTTCGGGAAGTCGTGGACGAAGATCACCAGCGGTATTCCCGACGGAGCCTACGCCCATGCGGTACGCGAAGATCCCCAGCAGAAGGGGTTGCTCTATGCCGGAACCGAGATGGGCGTTTACGTATCGTTCGACGATGGAGCGCATTGGCAGACTCTGCAGCTGAATCTGCCGACTTCTCCGATTCACGATCTGATGGTGAAAGACGATGATCTGGCGGTTGCGACCCATGGGCGTGCTTTCTGGGTGCTCGACGACATCACGCCGCTGCGGCAGTTGAGCGCGCACTCCGATAAAGACGAGATGATCCTCTACAAGCCGCGGACAACGTTCCGCTACCGCTGGCCCGAAGATTACGAGCGGCGGCAACCCGTAGCACCGAATCCTCCGGCGGGCGCGATCATCTCTTACTACTTCAAGTCCGCGCCGAAGGGAGAGGTCACGCTCGACATCCTGGATGCTTCCGGAAAAGTTGTGCGGTCGTTTTCGAGCGTAGACAAGAAAGATGCGGAGACCCCGCCAGAATGGCCGGATCAAGAGCCACCGCAAGAGAAGATTTCGGCGGACGCAGGTCTAAACCGGTTCACGTGGAACTTGCGCTATGACGGAGCAAAGAAGCTTCCTGGGGAAGTCGGCGCCGAGTACCGCAACAAGGGCCCGTACGGCATGCCGGGGAATTATCAGGTGCGTTTGACCTCGGAGGGCAAGTCACAAACCGTGCCACTGGAGTTGAAGCTCGATCCGCGAGTGAATATCTCCATGGCCGATTTGCAGAAGCAGTTCGATCTGGATATGAAGATCCGTTCGCAGTTGAGCGAACTGCACCAGACGGTGGAAGAGATCCGCAGTATCCGGCAGCAGTTCCACACGATCAACACTCGTCTCGGCGACGATGCGCGCTACAAGCCGATCACGACCGCGTCCGATTCACTGAACAAGAAGATGACGCCGATTGAGGAGCAGTTGCTGCAGGTGAAGATCAAATCGTCGGAAGCCAGCTTGAATTATCCGGTGCTGATCGACGAGCAACTGCACAATCTGGCGAGCAGTGTGGATAACGCGGATGCGCCTCCGACGGCGCAGCAGGAAGCGGCATTTGAGTCGTTGCGTACACAGGCGGCGCCGTTGGTCGCGCAGTGGGAGCAAATCGAAGGGACCGATGTTGTTGCCCTGAACGACATGATGCAGAAGCAGAATGTTCCGGCGATTTATCTGGCTCCGGCGAGTGGGCAGGGAGAGGTTAAGGCGGCGGGGCAGAACTAGGACAATTCATCATGGCCGGCAGGATGCCGGCGCTACTTAGGGGAGGGCTTCATCGCCCTCCCTTTTTCTTTGGCGGAACCCGGGGCTACCAGACCGGGGTGCCTTCTTTGTCGCGGAAGACGAAGGTATCGTTGCCGCGCTTCACTTCGCGGGCGAAGATGGTTTCTACACCTTCGAAGGTGACCTTCGACCCGGTGACTTCGAGTTGATCGCCTTTGTTGAATACTAATTCATAGTTCTTCATGAACTTGGTGGTGGCCAAGTGTACTTCGATAGTCTTGCCACCGCCGAGGTTCAGAATTACGTGTGCACCCATGCCGCCGCTGACGGGGCATTGGCGGTCGCGAACCTCTTCGATGGTGCCTTTGAAAACGGCTTCGGTGGCGGGGTCGTACTTGGGAACTCCAGCCTGCGGGCCGGCCTTGGGAGCGGCGAAAGCAGGCGTGACGATGACTGCGACAGCGAGGATCAGGATGAGAGCCAGCCATATTTTCATGGTGCGCCTCCTGCCCGAGTCCGACGCGCGGGCCCTGGCTACCAAGATCATTATGGGCGCGTACCTCTCACCAGGGTGTGATGACGGTCACGGTCAGGTGTGACAGATGGCGGTCGTTGGTACAATGCCTTTCGTTCATGGCGATTCCACGAGTTCTCCGCTTGATCGTCGCAGCCGCTGGATCGCAGCGAACTGTTTTTCTGGTGGCGTTCCTCGTCCGAGTTGCTGTGGCCTTCCAGCTGATCCCAGGCAATGCCGACCGCCATTTTTACCAGCCGAATGAGCCGGCGCGCATCGCCTGGAACCTCGTTTCGGGCAGAGGGTACAGTTCGCCCTGGCCGAATACCGTACGCGCTCCGACGGCCCAGCAGCCGCCGGTCTATCCTCTGCTGCTCGCCGGGATATTTCGGTTGAGCGGCGCTTATTCTTATCTTTCGCTGTATATCGCCATTCTGTTGAACGCGCTGTTTTCCGCGATCACTGCGGTATTGATTCTCCGCCTGGGGACACGAACCTTCGGGCGCACGGTGGGAATTATCGCGGCGCTGATCTGGTCGTGTTGGATCTATGAAGTCGTGGTTTCACTGCGCCTATGGGAGAGCGCACTTTCAGGGATGCTTCTGGCGCTGGGCCTGTGGTGGCTGCCGGAACTGCAAGATGCGGGAAGCCTGAAGTGGATGAGATTTGGCTTGCTGGCGGGATTGGCGGCGTTAACAAATGCCGGTCTTTTGCCGGTCTTTGCCGGCTTCTGGCTATGGTTGTGGCTCAGCCAGAAGCCGGGCTTTCGTGGCCGTTCCTTTTTCGCTTCGGTCACCGTTTGTCTGCTCGTGCTGCTGCCGTGGACGATCAGAAACTATAGGGCGTTGGGAAGAATCGTTCCCTTACGCGATAACTTCGGGCTTGAGCTGTGGGTTGGCAATCATGAAGGCGTGACTCATCTGTACGATTTCCAAGGCGGCTTTCCGTTATCGAATCCGACGGTTTACAACCAGTTGGGGGAGATCGCTTTCATGGAAAAGCAGCGCGCGGTGGCCGTGGCATTTATTCGTCAGCACCCGGGACAGTTCCTGCGTCTTTGCGGTGAAAGGCTGATGGACTTCTGGACGAGTCCGAACCCGCGAGTATGGCTGCCGGTCGCGGTGCTGGCGTGGCTCGCAATTGGCTGGGCGTGGATGCGGCGAAATCGCGAGGTGACACCGTTTGCCATTGTTCTCGTCGTCTTCCCCCTCGTGTACTACGTTACACACACCTGGAGCACCTATCGTCATCCCATTGAACCTGAGGTGATCCTGCTGGCGGTGTTTGGAACGGTAGAGATCGTCAGAAAAGTTATTCTTGGCGGATGGGCGCGTCAGGGACAAGTTAAGGGCGTGCCTCCCGCGTAAGGGGCTATCACGGGCGAATCCTCAAATTCGTCTTTGAAGGACAGCAGCCAGACTTGGCGGTCGTGAAAGTAGTTGACCAGTTCCAGGTTAGTTTGGACTCCCATGTCGCGAGCCCAGACGACTTTCGAAGCGTCAATATCGGCGTCGTTGTAGACCCACTCTTTGTCGACAAGGATGGGATGCTGGCTGACGATGACCAGACTATTCTGTGAACGATCCTGAAGGCACTTTTCGATGCGCGCGCGTGCGAGATTACCGCGCGGCCACGCAGGTTCGATGGGCGCATGCGCTGCGGCGGCAACAACACGCAGGGTGATCATGGCGAAGGCGATGATGGGGATGGCCCGAACCAGAGCTACTCCCACCGGCTTGCCCTTCCATTGCCATAGTCGAAGATGACGCATGCACTGTATCAGTACCAGATAAAGCAAAGAGGCGGCTGGCGCGAAGTAATGGGGGAAAGTGAAAACCTCGAGAGAGAGGCCGAGCACAAAGACTGCGAGTGCGAGCAAGGGGAAGCGCATGCGCCGATCACGAAGAATGCAAGGGAAGGCGAAGAGAGGAACGGTTAGTAAAGGGCCGAGGTAGAAGCTCCACCAGAGAGCGATCTTGCTGGCGCTGCTGCGCACAAAGCCCAGGGGGGTGATGTTTTGTTCGTAAAGCCCGAGTTCCCAGTGGTAGAACTCGCGCATGGCCTGGTGGCGGTAATTTGGCACGGGGTTGGGCTTCTGCCACAAGAAATAAGGGGCAATCGCATACTGTGCGCGGTTTACCACATAGGCCATGCGGAAGGGGCTTCCCGTCACGCGTTGATAGTAGTAACCGGTGGCGAAAGCGGCGAGCGTCAAAATCAGGACGATTGGAAGGACAACCCGCGTCCAAGCTGTCGGGTTGCGCCGCTGCCTCCATAACCAGTAAAGCATGGCAGCAAGCACCGGAAGACTGAGCACGAAGCCCTCGTATGGCCGGCTGTTGGCGAGGATGGCGAGGCCTGCCGCCATGGCGATCGCGTCCCAAGCTCGTGCTTGGCGCTTAATCCGCGGCAGTGCTCCAAGCACTAAAGCGCCACCGAGGGCGACGATCGAGGCGCTCCAGTAGCCGTTCATCCAATAGCTCAGCAAACCCAGACGCAACATGGCGAGCATGCCGCCGAGCAGGGCCCATCCGGGAGGAACCCAGGCTTGGAGCATCCAGCAGATCGCGCCGCACATGAGCGCCGTGATGATCAGTTGGCCGATCCAGGGATGGCCAATCTTTTGTCCCGCGGCCAGTGACAATCCTTGCGCAGGTGGATACATCGACATGTAGGTCGGTTGTTGGATCTCGTGGAGCGTTTCGAAGTGCTGCCACATCGGGTGCGTCGGATTGGTGAGGCGGCCATGAGCAAACGTGTCAGCGGCGAGCAGGTAGCTGAATTCATCTTCCCAGCGCGGAGTGGGGACGCCGAGTACCGGGATGAGCGCGGCGCGAAGCAGTAACGTCGACAGCGTGACGAGGACAACGGAGAGCGTTTTTCTGCGAGCGACGCGTCCGAATGCTAGTTCAAAACGACGGATGCGGGGAGAGTCTGTGCGGCCGAAAAAGATAGTCGCCACCGTCGCGAGAACAAAGGCCAGTTCGATGACGGCCACCAGCGACGGCGCCAGCCGAGCGAAGAGAGGCATGCAGAGGGATTCTTGATGTTGCGCTAGGGATTGTCAATGCGTCGTTGAGAAGCGCGCTGGCGGGGACAGAGGTCTGGAGCAACGGCACTCCGCGCCAGATCCTTCGGCCTGTCGGCCTCAGGATGACGTCGTACTACGACTGTTGTTCGCTCCTGTCAGACCCCGCTTACGCTGTGTCTTTGTCTGGTGTCAGGCGATCAAGGATGCCAAAGGCTACTTCGATCATCTCCTGATCGACTTTGCGGTTCGAGGAGATGGCTTCCAACAGTGGCACGGAAATAATCTTGTTGCCGCGCAAGGCGGCCATTTTTCCAAAGTCTCCACGATGGACCATGTCGATGGCGCCGATGCCGTAGCGAGTGGCTAGCACACGATCGAAGGCGCTAGGGGAGCCTCCGCGCTGGATGTGTCCGAGGACCACGGCGCGAGTTTCGAATCCTGTGCGCTTTTCGATTTCGCGGGCGAGCAGGTTGCCGATGCCGCCCATGCGGACGTGTCCGAACTCGTCTTTGCCCAGGTCGGCAAGAACGACTTCGCCGTGGGCGTCGACATCGGTAGAGAACTTGGCGCCTTCGGCGGCGACCACGATGCTGAAGTAGCGTCCGCGAGCGTGGCGCAGCTTGATGGTCTCGGCAACTTTGTCGATGTCGAAAGGAGTCTCGGGGATCAGAATGACGTCGGCGCCGCCGGCGATACCGCTGTACATGGCGATCCATCCGGCGTCACGGCCCATGACTTCGACGACCATCACGCGGTTGTGAGCCTCGGCGGTGGTGTGCACGCGGTCGATGGCGCTGGTGGCCACGTTGACAGCGGTATCGAAGCCGAAGGTGTAATCGGTGCCGGCGAGGTCGTTGTCGATGGTTTTGGGAACGCCGACGACTTTGACTTTCTTCTCGAAAAGCTTGTGCGCGACCGAGAGCGTATCGTCACCGCCAATAGCGATCAATGCGTCGCAATTGTGCTCCGCCAAGGTCTTGATGCACTGATCGAGACCGCCGGCATACTTGGCAGGGTTGGTGCGGGATGTTCGCAAGATAGTGCCGCCGCGCGGCAGAATTCCACCCACAGCGGAGAGATCAAGGGGCATGAATTTATTCTCGATCAACCCCCGCCAGCCTTCGAGAAAGCCAACGAATTCGTCCTGATAATGGAAGAAACCCTTGCGCACGACAGCGCGGATGACGGCGTTCAGTCCGGGGCAATCGCCTCCGCCAGTCAGCATTCCAACTTTCATCGCCTTGCTCCTCAACGGGTATGAATTGTGTTCCGGGTGGAGGTATCGCGATACACTTCCAGCCCTCTTTAGTATGTGCGACGGAACACTCAGACTACCATGAACAACGTCTATCTCGCGTGCCGGATGAGCCGATGTATTCAGGTTTGCGATAGAGATTGCGCCTGAGGGCCAGATTCGCCACAATACGTCTTCGACACTATGCCCAAACCCTTGCGCATTTTGATTTGGATCGCGGTCACTTTCCTTGGTGTGCTGGCCATTGCGACTATCGCGCTGCATCGCGGCGAGCAGATCAACGCGATGTGGCTGGTGGTGGCGGCGCTTTGTACGTACGCCATCGGCTACCGCTTCTACAGCAAGTTCATTGCGACGAAGGTGCTAGTGCTCGATGGGCAGCGGGCCACTCCATCGGAGCGTTTGGACAACGGACGCGATTTCGTTCCTACCAATAAGTGGGTGGTCTTCGGACATCACTTCGCTGCAATCGCTGGGCCGGGACCGCTAGTGGGTCCGGTGCTGGCCATGCAGTTCGGATACCTTCCCGGAACTCTGTGGATTCTGGCAGGGGCTGTATTCGGCGGATGCGTGCAGGATTTCGTGATCCTGCTGTTTTCGGTGCGGCGCGATGGCAAGTCGCTGACCGAGATGGCGCGGGAAGAGATCGGCAAAGTTGGTGGGTTCGTCGCCTATGTGGCGGTGATTGGGATCATCATCATCCTACTGGCAGTGTGCGCACTGATCGTGGTGAATGCGCTCAAGAACAGTCCGTGGGGAACGTTCACGATTGCAATGACGATTCCGATTGCGCTGTTGATGGGGCTGTACTTGCGGCGCATTCGTCCCGGCAAGGTGCTCGAGACTTCCGTGCTGGGCTTCGTGCTGGTGATTGTCGCAATCCTGGGTGGACAATGGGTTTCGCAGAGCGCATCAGTTGGGCCGTGGTTCACGCTGGGCGCGCCCGCGCTGGCGATCGCGATCATCATTTACGGCTATGCGGCTTCGGCGATGCCGGTGTGGCTGCTGCTGGCGCCGCGCGACTACTTGAGCACTTTCGTCAAGCTGGGGACGATTGGCGCGCTGGCGCTGGGGATTGTCGCGCTGCGTCCCGAGTTGCACATGCCGGCACTTACGCGATTCATTGATGGCACTGGTCCGGTGTTCGCGGGGAAGATTTTTCCTTTTGCATTTATCACCATCGCGTGCGGAGCCATCAGCGGATTTCATTCGCTAATTTCAAGCGGCACCACCCCGAAACTGATTCGGCGCGAGACCGAGACCCGCATGGTGGGTTACGGCGCCATGCTGGCCGAGTCGATGGTGGCGATCATGGCGACAGTGGCAGCGGGGATGTTGCAGCCTGGCACGTACTTTGCCATCAACAGTCCGGCGGGAATCGTGGGACAGGCGCCGGAAGCGGCGGCAGCGACCATCAGCAATTGGGGATTTCCCATCACCGCGGCCGGAATGCATTCCCTGGCGCAGGCCGTGGGCGAGCAGACCTTGTTCAACCGCACCGGCGGAGCTCCCGCGTTTGCCGTGGGAATGGCGCAGATCTTCGCCAATAGTCTGGGCGGGCAGGCGGTGATGGCGATTTGGTATCACTTCGCCATCATGTTCGAGGCATTGTTCATTCTGACCGTGTTGGATGCGGGTACGCGAGTGGGCCGCTTCATGGTGCAGGACGCGCTGGGCCACCTGTGGAAGCCGCTGGGGAGAACCAGTTGGTATCCGTCGATTCTCGCGACCAGCGCGCTGATTGTGGCCTCGTGGGGATATTTCCTGTGGCAGGGGATTAAGGATCCGCTGGGCGGAATTAATTCCTTGTGGCCTCTGTTTGGAATCTGTAATCAGTTGCTGGCGGCAGTAGCGCTGTGCGTGGCGACGACCATAATTGTGAAGATGCATAAGGCGCGCTACGCGGCGGTCACGCTGACTCCGCTGGCGTGGCTCGTGCTGGTGACGTTTACCGCGTCGTGGCACAAGATTTTCGATCCCAATCCGCGGATCGGATTTCTCTCTCACGCACAACAAATGGGGAGTTCGTCCGCGAAAGATGCGGGACGGCTGATTTTCAACGATCGTCTGGATGCGGCGGTGACCGGAGTGCTCATCTTGATGGTGGCGCTGATCCTGATTGAATCGGTAATGGAATGGACGCGGGTACTCTCTGGGAAGAAAGTAGCGCGAGTCAAAGAGGCTCCATTCGTTCCCAGCCGTTTTGCGGCGGAGGAGCAGGGATGAAAAGCGTTTTCAGCATCCTGATGGCGACGCTGCGCGAGATCTTCGATGAGTCGGCGTATGCGCGATTTTTGCACCGCAACGGGTTGGCGTCGTCGCGCGCGGCGTATGCGGCGTTTTTACGGGAGAGCGACACGGCGAGGGCGAGACGGCCGCGGTGTTGCTGAAGCAGCTCTTAGCTCTTAGCCGTTAGCTTTTGACCCATCAGCGGCTAAAGCCAGCTTCGTTTTTCGATCTTAATGGTATGGCTAAAGCCATACCCTAATACGGACTATGGAACGAAGTCGCTAACAGCTAAAGGCTAAGAGCTAACAGCTTTTTGCGCTACACTTTCCTCGATGCGGGTTCTTGGCATTGATTGCGGTACTGAGTACACGGGATATGGCGTGGTCGAGCTTTGTGCGGACGGCAAGTTGTTGTGCCTGACGTGTGGAGCCATCAAGCTTTCTCCTCGCGATCCGCTGCCCGAACGGTTGGCGACTATCTTCCAACGCCTGGGTTTGTTGATCGAAGAGCATCATCCCGACAATGTCGCGATTGAGGAAGTGTTCTACGCATTGAACGTGAAGTCAGCGTTGAAACTGGGACAAGTACGCGGCGTCGCCATGTTGGCAGCATCATCGGCCGGTCTGGCGGTTTCGGAATACGCTCCGCTGTCGATCAAGTCGGCGGTTGTCGGCTATGGCCGGGCTGAGAAGCCGCAGGTACAACACATGGTGACGCGGTTGCTGAATCTGGCGGAAATCCCGCAGCCGGCGGATGCGGCCGATGCGCTGGCCATTGCGATTTGCCACCTGCATACGGCGGCGACCCTTGAGCGGCAGAGTGCCGGAGCCCGGTAGCCGATTTTTTGGCATAATCCTAACAATGTTCCGCCTTAGAGTTTGCCGCTTCGCTGGATGCTTCAGCTTTCTAGCGATTCTGTTCTGTCTGCCGGCCTTTGTCTCAGCCCAAGATACCGCAGTCCCATCGGTGACTTTTAGCCTGAGTTTCCCGGGATCGCAGCCTGACCGGTACGCAGTCATTGTGCCGTTAAGCGGGAACGCGACCTACTTGTCCGATGGCAAACTGATGGAAGGCGCGGACGCGGACGACTTCAAACTGATCTTTACGATCTCGCAAGACACCCGCTCCCGGATTTTTGATCTGGCCAAAAAGGCCCATTACTTTTCCCAGGAAATCGACTCCAAGAAGAAAAACATGGCGTTCACCGGAACCAAGGTTCTTATTTACAGCGACGGCCAGAAGGAAAGCCGCGTCAGCTACAACTACACGCAAGTTTCGCCGGTACAGGACCTCACCCAGTTGTTCCAAAACATGTCGAGTACGCTCGAATTCGGACGCCGCCTGGAGTACTACCATCGCTACCAGAAACTCGCGCTTGATGAAGAACTGAAGCGGATGGAGGAGATGGAGAACCAGAATGAGTTGCACGAGTTGTCGGCGGTCGCTCCGGTGCTGCAGCAGATTGCCGAAGACAACACGGTGATCAACCCCGTGCGGGCAAGGGCGCAGCGCATGCTGGCCCGGGCTGGTGCAGCTCAAAAATGAAGTATTGGCTCTGAAATCAAAATGATAGGGAGGTTTTGAAGAGCGCACGGTAATCCAGGTAACCTTGGCTCACGAAATACACTAAAGAGACAACTATCCTGCTTCAGCTGTGTTCTAATAATCAAGAACAGGCCGACCTTTGGGGGAGTTCCATGCGCAACCGTACCAGCGTCCTTCCCGTCCTCACACTCGTAGCTTTGATTTGCGCCGCTCTTGCGATTCCATCCTTCGCCGATTCCGGGGCGCGTATCGTCCGGCTCAGCCAGGTCGATGGAGGAGTCGAAGTTGATCGCAACACCGGTAAGGGCTTCGAGAAAGCATTCCTAAACCTTCCCATCACGCAAGGCATGAAGCTGAAGAGCGGCTTTGACGGTCGCGCGGAAGTGGAATTTGAAGACGGCAGCGCGATCAGGATCACTCCCGACAGCGTGATTAGCTTTGCTGACCTCGTGTTGCGCGATTCTGGTGCGAAAGTCTCGACGGTCAACCTGCAGGAAGGCACGGCTTATGTGAACTTCCTGACGAACAAGAACGACAAGGGCGACGAGCTGACCCTGACTTTCGGCAAACAGAAGATGACGCTGACCGAAGCCGTTCACCTGCGAGTGCAGATGAACGATGCGGACGCGACTGTCGCGGTGTTCAAGGGCGAAGCCAAGATTTCTGCCCCGGGTGGAGAGGTCGCGGTGGAGAAGAACAAGACCGCTACTTTCGATCTGGCGAGCGAGAAGTACCTTCTGGCGAAGAATCTCGAAGCTGATCCCTATGACGAGTGGGATAAGTCACAGACGCAATACCACGACCGCTATACCGCGGACAACGCGTACAGCAACTCTTCTCCGTACGCCTATGGCGCGAGCGATATGAGCTACTACGGCAGTTACTCGACGGTGCCGGGATACGGAACCATGTGGCAACCCTACTTCGCTGGCGCGGGCTGGGATCCCTACATGAACGGGCTATGGTCCTACGACCCGGTGTATGGTTACGGCTGGGTGTCGGGTTATCCGTGGGGATGGACGCCTTATCACTATGGTTCGTGGATCTACGTTCCGTCCTATGGATGGGGTTGGCAGCCGGGCGGAAGCTGGGCGGGATTGAATACACAGCCGCGAATCGGCAACGGGCCTACGGGATGGGTCACCCCCAAGCCTCCGGCTACGGGAACGAGCACGGTTGCGGTGCGTGGAGGTTCATTTGCCACCACAACCAGCGGTTTCCTCGGACCCAAAATGACGATTCCGGAAAACTCAGCAGGATTGGGAGTTCCGCGAGGACTCACGCGCAATCTGGGATCCTTCTCGGAACGCGCCGGCCAACGCGGCGCGGCGTCGATGAGGATGCCTGTGTCCTCATATTCGGGATTCAGTTCATTCCCGGGCATGAGTACTGGGAGCCACTCTTCGGGAGGCTTTTCTTCGCGCGGAGTGAGTGGAGGCAGCACGCACTCGTCCGGCGGACATATCGGTGGAGGCGCGCATCACTAATCGTGTTGAGTTTTTAAAAGGCGGCCTGCGGGCCGCCTTTTTTATTTGGGCGTTTGTGTGGATGACGTCATCCTGAGCCCGGGAGGGCGAAGGATTTGGCGTGTAGCGATTCGACATTTGCTATGCTGCACGCCAGATCCCTCGCTTCGCTTCGGGATGACGTCGGATTTCTCGGGATGACGTCGGGCTTAGGCGTGAGTCTTATCGCACGACCACTCCTGCATACCCCACGACCATCTCGCGATCGACGGAGACGTCTCCTGAAGTGGCGTAGCGAATCAGTTCGGCGTGAGTTGATCCCAACCGCCGGGCGGCGGTGATCATCGCAACCGTGGGGCCGAATCCGCACATGCTGATGTCTTCGTTCATCACCGTGTCGTAGAGTCCACGCGCATCGAGGCGGAGGATGGGTTCGATGGCTTTCTGATCCTTGATGCGGGTGATTGGGTCGCTCTCATAGTGGTTCATATCGCTGGAGGCGATGATCAGTATCGGCTCATCTTGCGCGCGCACCACCTCGGCAATGGCCTCACCCAAAGCTGTTAGGGGCTCGAAGTTCGCGGTTCCCAAGGCGATCGGCACAAAGCTGAAACCAGGATGGCGGACTTCGAGAAACGGTAACTCAACCTCCGCCGCATGCTCGGCGCGATGAGCCGAGGAGTCTTCAGTGAGCAGCGGCAGGCTTTGTTTGAGCGTCTCGGCGAGCTCGGAATCGATCGGCACCGGGCCGAGCGGCGTCTGCCATGCGCCTTCGCTCATGATGGAGAGGGGATGTCCCATGCCTGTGTGGTTGGGGCAGAGCAGAATCGTGCGGCGGGGAATGGCGATGCGGGAGAAGACGGCGCCCGCAACGTGTCCGGAATACATATAGCCGGCGTGGGGCACGATGCATCCGATGGCGGGCGCGGCGTCAGAGGTCGAGCCGAGATACGATTCGACGTCGTCGAGCAGGCGCTCGCGGTCCTGGGGATAGAAGCGTCCGGCGACGGCGGGTTGGCGGAGGCTCGGGGCCATGGAGTACTTCCTGCCGTGATCATCTTATCAGTCCGGCGCGGTCAGAGCCGGGTGCGTCTCAGTGCACACCGGACATCAGCGCAGTCCCAGGCATTCGATCTGGCAATGGTTAAAGATGGATAGGTTGGCGCGGCAGTGTCTAGTACGCGGACAACAAGTTAGTCAGTGGTATCACGCTATTTAGATTACTAGACTTAGAATTCCTTGGAGGGAACTGGGCGACAGGCAGGTACGTTTTCCTGACTCGAGATACAACACAGGACAGGAAATTGGGGAACGTCCCGTCTGTCCCCATATTTCCCAAAAAAGCCGTCACCAAGGCCGGAGTAACTCATCGGGTTAGCGACTGCTCGACAGCGCCCGGTACAATCCAGCGCTGTCTTCGAGTGACAGGGCCTCGGCACGCAGGGTTGGTTCTATTCCCGCTTCTTTCAGGGCGCTGCGCAGGATCTTTGGTTCGTAACTCAACTTCAAATTGTTCCATAGCGTCTTACGCTTCTGTCCGAATGACTGCTTCAGGAAAGTTACAAAGCCCACCTCGGGTACGTGTAACTCCGCCAGTCTTGAAGTGATATCCAGACGAACTACCGTGGAATGAACTTTCGGCGGAGGAGAGAACGCTCCGGGCGGAAGCGTGAACAACTTTTCTACCTGAGAATAAAGCTGGGTGGTGGCGGAGAGCAGGCCGTAGTCGCTGCCTCCGGGTTCGGCCGCCATGCGGTCAGCGACCTCTTTTTGCACCATCAGGATCAGGGTGTCGAAATACTGGCGATATTCGAAAAGGCGCAGCAGGATGTCGGAGGTGATGAAGTAAGGCAGATTTCCCACTACCCGAGCAGGCGCGGGCTTGTATTCGATGCCGGGACGAGAGTTGCCGGGCTTGGGTCCGAAGATGGTGTGGAAATCGATGGCGAGGATGTCACCTTCGATGACTTCAACGTTGGGATAGAGCGCGAAGTGCATGCGAAGTTGCGCGGCCAGCACGCGGTCGGTCTCGATGGCGATCAGGCGGCGGGCGCGCTTGGCCAGAAGGGAAGTGATGGCGCCGCGTCCCGGACCGATTTCAAGAACGGTGACGCCCGTGAGATCGCCAGCGGCGTCGACAATGCGATGCACGGCGGAGTCGTTGACCAGGAAGTGCTGTCCCAGTTTGGGCTTGCGCTCAGGACGCGCAGCAGAGACCTTTGGCACGTTGACCCTCTTTCTTTCCGGAGACTAGACTGGCCAGTACACTCCGCATAAGGCAGTTGGCCCGGCAATAGTGTGCCACAAGTGGCAGAAACACCATCATAACGTGCTGCAAGCGGTTGATTCTGGAGGGACGTCTTCATGCATATCGTCTTCGCTGCATCCGAGTGTGTTCCATTCTCAAAAACTGGCGGCCTGGCCGATGTAGTCGGGGCTTTGCCGCGGGCGCTGGTGGCGCTGGGCCACCGGGTGAGCGTCTATGTTCCGCGGTACCGGCAGACCAAGCTCGCGAATCCGGAGACGGTGGTGCGCAGCATCACCGTGCCCTTCGACGATCACTACCGTTTCTGTTCGGTGGTGACGGCGGGCAAGCAGGGCGGGGTGGAGTTTTACTTTGTCGACTATCCTCCGTTTTTTGATCGCGATGCGCTCTATGGAACCTCGGCGGGCGATTATCCCGACAATGCTGAACGGTTTGCGATGTTTTCGCGCGCGGTGCTCGAAGCCTCGAAGATTCTGGGCGTGCCGCAGGTATTTCATTGCCACGACTGGCAGTCGGCGTTGATCCCGGTACTGTTGCGCACGCAGTATGCGGACGATCCGGCGTTTCGCGATGTGGGCACGGTGTTCACGATCCACAACATGGGATATCAGGGCCTGTTCCCGCCTGACACTTTGCCTCTGCTGACCTTACCGTGGGACCTGTTCGCGATCACCAAGATGGAGTTCTTCGGCAACGTGAACTTCCTGAAGGGGGCGCTGGTGTATTCGGATTTCATCACCACCGTGAGCCGCAAGTACAGCCAGGAGATTCAGACCACGGAATTCGGTTTTGGCCTGGAAGGCGTGCTGCACGATCGTGCGGCGACGGTGACCGGCATCCTTAATGGTGTGGACTATGACGAGTGGAGTCCGCAGACCGATAAGTTCATTGCGGCCCACTATTCGCCAGAGGATTTGAGCGGAAAGGCGAAGTGCAAGCAGGATTTACTGACGGCTTTCGGAGTCACGAATCCTGACTTGAAGTTGCCGGTGATTGGGATCGTCTCGCGCTTTGCCGCACAAAAAGGCTTTGACCTGATCGCGCAGATCATGGACCGGCTAGCCCGCGAAGAGATGATTGTGGTTGCGCTAGGCAACGGCGATAAGCAGTACGAAGAGATGTTTCTGCGGTTGCAGAAGCAGTTTCCGCAGAAGATTGCGGTTAAAGTCGCGTACGACAACGCGCTGGCCCACAAGATCGAGGCGGGCAGCGACATGTTCCTGATGCCATCGAAGTATGAGCCTTGCGGACTGAATCAGATTTACAGCTTGAAGTACGGCACGGTGCCCATCGTTCGCGCGACCGGCGGACTCGATGACACGATCGAGTCGTGGGATCCGCGCAGCGGCAAGGGGACGGGCTTCAAGTTCAGCGAGTACAACGGCGAGTCGCTGCTGCTGACGATCAAGCACGCACTGCAGGCCTTTCGCGACCAGACGTCATGGCAGATTCTGATGCGGAACGGCATGAACAAAGACTTTTCCTGGAATGCGTCGGCGAAGGAATACGTGCGGGTGTACGAGCGGGTGCGGCAGGGGAGAGCGGTCGGAGCTTAGTAAGACGAAGAATGGAATTCGAACCGCAGAGCCGCCGGTTGCTTTTGAGGAAGGGAGAAAGCATTCGGTGCTCAGGAGCTTCCTCGCAAGTCGGCGAACTCTGCGGTTTAGTTCCGGGAACGCACCCGGAAACTCGTTTGAGTCCTCCTTTCTAGTCCAGAGTGAGTCATTAATCGGCATCGAAGCCTGCACGCGAAACGGACTAGTCCTCCCAGCCCATGAAGTCCTCGTAGGAAGTGTCGTTGGTGAGGTTTTTCTGGCTGCTGCCATCGAGGTTCATGCTGTAAATATCGCCGCTGGAGACGTAAGCGATCTTGTTGTTCACGAATAGCGGATCCCACGCGTTCCCCGTGGTGGTTAACTGTTTCAGGTTGGTGCCATCGATGTTGACGGTGTAAATATTCTCGCCACCAGTTTCCGAGGCGGCCCAACGGCTGAAGGCGATCGTCTTGCCATCCATCGAAACTGATGGCAACTCGTCGTAATAGAGTCCCTGGCCGTTGGTCAGGACTTTGAGGTTGGTGCCGTCGGCGTTCATGATATCGATAGTCTCGTTGTTGTCGTCGTCGAAGACGATCTTCTTCCCATCAGGCGTGTAAGTCGGGAAGATGACGTCGACACTGGGGGTCGAAATCAAGGTTTGCGTTCCGCCCGAAACCTTGATGGTGTACGCCTGGTAATTTCCCGCTGTGGAGTTGTACTTCACAAAAACGACGGTCTTATTGTCTGGCGAAAGCTGAGGAACATGGTGATCTTGCAAGTCCGAGGTGAGCTGGACAATCTGGATGTTTGTCAGGTCGGCCATACTGGCCACAAAAACTTGTAGATAGCCGTTGTTGTCGAGCGCGGTGCCAACACCCAATTTCCCATCCATGGAGAGTTGCACAGCGCCGAAGGTGCCACTGGTCTGTCCCTTGAAACTGAGCATAGTCTCGCTGGTGCCATCATTCTTCATCATCATGATGTTTTCACTGCCGCCCGCAACGCTGCTGGGCCGAGGCTGAGTGCCAAAGTCGTGAACTCTAGTGGTTCCAGAATGGTGGGCGACAGCAGCCCCCGACCCGTTACTGCGTACGAAAAGCAGTTGGGAAGTTGGAACCAGCGAGTGTGTGGAATCGCCGCAGCCAACCCAGGCGGCGCCAAGAAGAAGCAGCAGGGTAACAAATAGAGCTTTACGCATGAAAGATCTCCTGGGAGATGACGAGCCCAAGCTCGCAGGCGAAGAGGGGGAAACTGTAGGCGCCAGCTCAGGAGCACGGCGCGAGTTCTTCGTGCAGGCAAGTTCCGCGCGTCCGCAGACAATCACCTCCACCTACACGCTCCTCGAATACACCTCAACGACGCGGAAGGCGACGGATTTCGCAAGTTCAGGTGACCAAATCCACAGGATGCCGTTCCCGTTTCGGCGTGAGGCCGTTCCGGGAAAATAGGTTCAGCCCGTTCAAATTCCTGAACAGTTCCTACATATGTACGGTATTTGACACATAACCTTTTTCACCGTAGGCTGTAATTGACGTTTCTCCAGTACTTTTCTTGCCTTCACGGATTCTGGGAGCGGCGGTCAACCTCTCTCCGCGGAGCCAGTTGGGTGGCTCCGCTTCTTGCAACGGCAGAATTCGCGCCGCTCAGAAGAGCGAAACGACGCGGAGCTTGCGGGCTCGTCGTGCCGGGATGACCTCATCTCGCACCGGAGCCATCAGCGTCAAAGGAGCTCCTTGCGTGATCGTTCATCTGATCAACCCGAGTAGTGTGTCGTTTGGAACCGCAGTGATTACCCCGCGCTGGCAATATGTGCTGGCTGCCGCGACGCCCCGCTCGTACGGCGATCCCATCCTCGTGGACGAAACCCTGGCGCAGGTCGATCCTGAGAGTATTCATAAAGGCGATGTTGTCGGCATCGGCATTCATACCGCGAACGCGCTACGAGGATACGAAGTTGGGAACATGGCTCGCGGACGCGGAGCCTTCGTCGTCTTTGGTGGGATTCACGCTACGTTGTTTCCCAAAGAAGCCATGGAATTGGGCGGTGCGCATGCTGTCGTCAAAGGCGACGGGGACCTGGTCTGGCAATCGGTTTTGGCGGATTGCCGCCGCGGCACGCCAGACCTGCTCTATGTGGGCGGTCAGATCGAAGCCAGCGATTTCGTTCCCGCCCGCTGGGATCTGGTGCCGCGCAACCGCTACATGTGGGCCTCAGTGCAAACAGTTCGCGGATGCCCCAAGCATTGCTCGTTCTGTTCAGTCTGGCGCACGGATGGACAGCGCCCCCGCCAGCGCGCTTCCGACGTGGTGATCGAGGAAATCGTGCAGCTTCGCCGCCTGGGATTCCGGTTTATCGCACTCGCCGACGATAATTTCTATCCAGTAACTCTCACCGACATAGAACTGGCGGAGCGGCAAAAAAATGCGCAGCGCGTCAGCGAATTGAAAACGCTGCGTGCGGAGCGCTTCGAGCTGATGTCGCGCCTGGCGCAACTTCCAGACGACATGGTTTTCTTCACCCAGATCACCATGGAAGCTGCCGAAGACCTGGAATTTCTCGATGCCATGAAAGCCGCACGCATCAAGGGCGCGCTGGTCGGGGTCGAGTCGGTCACTCCTGAAGGACTCAAAGACGTCTACAAAGATTTCAATCTCGCCGGAGATCAACTGGCTGAGCGTCTGAAGATTTTCCGCAGCCGGGGAGTACACGTGCTCGGATCTTTTATTTTCGGTTTACCGAGCGATCGTCCGGAGACCTTTGAGACGACCGCTGCACTGGCCAAGATCGCCGATCTGACTTTCGCGCAGTTCGTGATGCTCAGTCCCTATCCTGGAACGGTCGACTTCATCAAATGGGAGAAGTCGCTGGGGCCGAATCCGCCCATGATCGCAGGGGTACCGCTGACGCGGCGCTGGCTGATTCCGCAGGCGTTGCGCCCGAAGCTGTATTGGGACCATCCGGTGATGTCGGCGGAGGAAATTCGCTCGCGCACCCAGAGCGTGTGGGACAACTTTTACAGTTGGGGATCGGTGTGGAAACGCTCCAGCTTTATTAAATCCAGCCGCGGACGCCTGGCATTTGTCCTGATCTCCCGAATCTATCGCCACATGTACGCCGATACCGGCATCGCCACTGACAGCGCACGCGTCACGTGGTCGGGGCGTTGGACACGCTGGATGGCCAAACCTTGCCGCCGCCTATTTGCGGGAAGGCCGATGCCTGACCTGAAAATCCCGCAGGGGCGAGCATGGGCACCCGACGCGGTTCTCGATCCTTCGTAGAGCAGGGCATTGTTGGTATGCTGGTGATCGATACTGCCCTATGTCCGAAAACCGCAATCTGGGAGCTGCGTGGAACTATCACAACGCTACGAAACACTCTTACGCGAGCGTCCGCGGCAACTCGCATACCCTCGACTTCTCCAATCAGCCATTGCCTTTCAAAGTTTATGCCACGCTCGAGCCCTTGCGCTTGCCCACCGAAGTGCGGCAGACCGGAGTAGCTGCACTCTCAGCGATCGCCGAGAATGTTTCCCCCGACACTGATGCGGCGCCGAATCTGGAGGCGCTCGCTCAACTTCTGTATCTTTCAGCAGGCATCACGCGGCACCGGAAATATCCGGGCGGTGAGATCTACTTTCGCGCTGCCGCTTGTACCGGAGCGCTCTACGAGATCGAGTTATACCTGGTATGCGGCGACCTCGTCGGACTTCCAGCCGGCATCTATCATTTTGCCGCGGCTGAATTTGGCTTGCGGTTGTTGCGCGCGGGAGACTGTCGTGGCGCTCTGGTCGAAGCCACCGCCGACGAGCCGGCAGTTGCTCATGCGCCGTTCACCATCGTCTGCACCGGCACGTACTGGCGAAATTCCTGGAAATATCAGAGCCGCACCTACCGCCATTTTGGATGGGACAATGGCACACTGCTCGCAAACTTGCTCGCTGTTGGGACGGCATTAGGTTTGCCTGCCAAGGTGATCGAGGGTTTCGTCGACGCGGACGTGAACCGGTTGCTCGATGTGGATCCTCAGCGGGAAGTAGCGTTCTCGCTCGTTGCTCTCGGACACACATCGTCTCTGCCACCGCGATCTACTATGAGTATCGAACGTCTTGGTCTCGAAACCGTCCCGCTGTCTCGCAGCGAGATCGACTATCCACTCATGCGGGAAATGCACGATGCCTCTTCGCTGCGATCGGCTGAGGAAGTTCGTGCCTGGCGCGGCGCAGTGTCCCCTGCCGATTTATCTGCTCCGGCCAGATCAGGGATTCCTCTTCAGCCCCTGTCGGACGCGGAGATGCCTCGCGACCCAATTGAACAAGTCATCTTGCGGCGCGGCTCTACCCGTAAGTTTGCGCGCACGCCCATCACGATGGCGGATCTTTCCACTATGCTCGATCGCTCCACTCGGGGCATACCTGCGGATTTTCTCACTCCGGCCACTTCTCAGCTCAACCAGCTCTATCTGATCGTTCATGCTGTCGATGGTCTGGCCCCCGGCGCCTACGTCTTTCATCGCGACCGCGGAACTCTCGAGCTCCTGAAACCTGGCGATTTCCGAGAGCAAGCCGGATACCTCGGACTTGACCAGGCTCTGCCCGCCGATGCCGCCGTGGACGTCTTTTTCCTGGCAGATTTGCGGTCTATTTTCGAGCGCTTTGGCAATCGCGGGTATCGTGCCGTGCAACTCGAAGCTGGCGTCCTGGGTGGCAAGTTGTACCTGGCCGCGTATGCACTGCACTTGGGGGCTACCGGGCTGACTTTCTACGACGACGACGTGACTCACTTCTTCTCACCACATGCAGAAGGGAAGAGCGCAATCTTCCTTGTCGCCCTTGGCAAAAGCGCCAAACACAGCTCGTAACGATCACCGAAGTTGGCTGCTACAATTCGGGGAAGACGTCTGTCAAAGTGCCATGTCTGCCTTCCTCAGAACTATCTTTCATGTCGATATGGACGCGTTCTTCGTGTCGGTGGAAGAGCTTTTCAATCCTTCCTTGAAAGGCAAAGCTGTCGTTGTTGGCGGACAGCGCGACGAGAGGGGAGTGGTGTCGGCTGCCTCTTATGAAGCGCGCAAGTTCGGCGTGCACTCAGCTATGCCTTTGCGGACGGCGGCGAAGATGTGTCCGCACGCCATTTTTGTGGATGGCCATCCCGAGCGCTATCGCGAGCGCTCCGAGAGAGTGCATGAAGTGCTGTGTTCGTTCTCTCCGCAGGTGGAGATGGCTTCGATCGACGAGGCCTATATCGACATGACAGGCACGGAACGACTGCATGGTCCCGCTCTGCGCGCGGCGCATCGAATGCACGAGAAGATGAAATCGGAGACACAGCTCAACTGTTCGATCGGTATCGGCATCTCGCGACTGATTGCGAAAGTGGGGTCGGCGAAAGCCAAGCCCAACGGGGTTTTGTGGGTGGTTCCCGGACAGGAGGCAAAGTTTCTCGCGCCACTCGATGTGCGCGACATACCCGGTGTCGGCAAAGTGACGGAGAAGAATCTGCACGAATTGGGGATTCGTCAAGTCGGCGATCTCGCAAAGTTCGAGGATTCTTTTCTCGAACAGCATTTCGGCAAGTGGGGCCTGGCGCTGGCAGGGAAGGCGCGGGGCGAAGATGCTGGAGGGTGGTTCGATACCGAAGTTGGCGAAGACGTAGGCGCGAAATCCATCAGCCACGAACACACCTATAACGAAGACACGGCTGACGCCGAGCAGATGGAATCAACGTTGATGCGGCTTTCAGAGATGGTCGGACGCCGCTTGCGGGAGGCGAATTTTCACGCCCGCACCATCCAGCTCAAACTTCGTTACAAAGACTTTACGACCATTACGCGGGCGCATACGCTGGCTGATCCCACGCAACTCGATAGAGAAATCTTTGAACAGATTCGTTTGTTGTTTCGCAAGAACTGGAAGAAAGGCGCGCAGGTGCGCTTGCTGGGTGTGCATACGTCAGGCTTTGAAGGCGAAGGTGCGCAGGGCGATTTACTCGACGGCGATCGCCGCGAGCGCTGGCAGAAGGCTATGTCGGCGGCCGATAAGCTGCGCGACCGCTTCGGCGAGTCGAGCGTATCGCTGGCGACGGGGATGAAGGGGACGTTCCGCGAGCGGACGCATGAGAATCCGGCGGGATTGCCGGGAAAGAAGCCGGGGCAGTCTTAACCCCGAGACCGAACCTCAGGCGCTAAAGCGCAAATTGTCTTGTCGCTGGCGGCACGCCTGAAGGCGTGCCCTGATACGAAGCAAGGCCTATTGTCACTGCGCGCGAGATCCTTCGACCTATCGGTCTCAGGATGACGTCAGGATGTGAGGGAGGTCGAGGGCTGGAAGTCCCTACGCCGCGACCAATGGCCACGCGGACGAACGACTACCGACCACCGACGAACGACCAAGTCCAAATACGAAAGCCGGAACTCCGGAATTGCTTCCGTGTCCCGGCCTCGCTTATTGCACCTCGTTGAGCGGCCCTACTGGTTGGCAGGAGCCGCGTTGGCAGCCGCGGTGGTGGGCGCCGTTCCATTCGTCGTGCCGCTGTTGTAGCGGCTCAGACGCGGGAAGAACGGAGTCACTTCAAACGGCATCTTGTCGCGCGCCGAAGTGATGGCCACCGGGGCCGTCTTGATCATGTCCACTTTGTCATCCCAGGGGTTCAGCTTGATGCGTCCGCCCAGCGGCAGCGCAGCAATCTGATCGAGCTTGTTGTTGTCGAGTGCCGGAGCTGAGGTCATCAGCGGAGACAGGCGCGTGACGTTGCCCTTGTCGTCGGTGAAGTTGTTGCCCAGGTGAGCGGTCAGAAGGGCCGACAGCTGCGGGCCACGCTGTCCAAGCTCTTTCAAGTACAGGCCGGCTACGTCGAGCTTCTGAGCGTAGGGCGAGTTCTTGAGCAGGTCGAGAGCTTTCTTGTCGGCGGCGGTTTCTTCTTCAGGAACGTGACGGAATCCAAAGTTGTTGTAAGTGGATTCGTCGGAAAAGAGCATGCGGTCGTCGAAGGCAAACTTGCTGCCCAGGTTGTGGCCGAGGACAATGTGCGCCAGTTCGTGCGAAAGCACCATCGCCAGGCTGGCCTCGTCAGGAAGCGTGTCAATCAATCCGCGGCTGATGATGATGGTGTTGCCCACGCTGAAGGTTTCCAGCGGGGAAGTCAGCATCACGCGTGTGCGGACCGGGCGCGGCAGCTCGATGTTGTTGGTGATTTCCAGGTTGCTGACGACGGTCATCAGAATCTTGTCAACGTCGCCATCAGGAGCGAGCAAGCCGGCATCCTGCAAGCGGGCGACAACGTTGTCTTCCGCCTGCTGCTGCCACTGACGTTGCGCCTGCAGAGGAGAAGCGTCCTGCGCCGCGGCGCTGTCGTCTTTCACGCTCGCATCAACGCTGATGTTGGTCAGTTCGTCGGTCTGGCCGTTCTTCTTCAAATCGTAGCCCCAGATGCGGGTCTGGGCCTTGAAGGCCATCTTGTCTTTCGACCCGTAGCTGAAGTCGCCTTCTTCGCTGTAGATGTAGGAAGGAACCCAGTAGCCGGGAATCAGGTTGAGGCGCCAGCTATCCATGTGGAAGAAATAAGAGTTCTTCGGACGCGGCGCGTACGTTCCATTCAGGCGGACGATGTTGTAGTCCTGATCTTCCACCCAGATGCGTCCCAGGAAGCGGCCTTTGCCGGCATCTTTCTTGGGGGTGACATCGAACACGATGCAGCGCACATCGCCGAGGAACTCGCGATGCACATACTTGAAGTCGTAGTGGCTACGGTCGAAGTCTTCGCGGTCGGCGAAGATCATCCACGAGAAGCCCATGGGCTTGTATTCGAACTTGAACATCTTGGTGAAGCCGCCCATCATGCGCGTCTGGAAGCTCATGTCTTTCGACAGATAGTCGCGGCGGTCAACGCTCTCTCCGAGGTCCATGCGTCCGAGGAAGTAGTGATCTTCCTTGGGAACCGGACCGGCTGCGGGATCGAGAGTCAGGTTCTGCAAATAGGTTTCGACCAGCGGATTGCGGGTGCTGAGCATTTTCATCAGCGCGTGCTCACGCTCGATGGTGCGGTCGACCACCTGATCCATGGTGGTGGGTGTTGGCGTCGTCATCGTCGGCGGCGCGGGCGGACCCGAAGGTTGCGATTGCGACGTCGGTTGAACAGGAGTCGCGGCCGCAGCATTCGCGGTCGACCCGGAGTTCGCCGGTTGTGTGGCCTGCGCAGTGGCCGGCGCGTCGGCCGGGGCCTGCGAAGATTGTCCTGCGGTCTGCTGCGCGGCGGCGCTCAGCGTAACCAGCAAGAACGCGGTGACGATTCCATTCCAAGTACGCATAACTCTGTTCCTCTCTTATTCTCAATACGCCAACTGGAAAACCACATGCACGATCGCCGTGGAATCCACGGGCTGACCGTTGCGCAATGCGGGCTTGAAACGCATCTTGTTGGCGGCGGCGACCGCAGCCTCATCCAGGCCGTGACCCATGCCCCGCACAACGCGATTCACATGCAATTGCCCATTTGCGCTGAACATCACTTCCAAAAGAACTTCACCTTCGAGGTGCAGATTACGAGCTTCTTCGGTGTAAACCGGATTCGGCTTAAAGGTAATTTCGACGGGATTCGTGGGAGGACCGTTGTCGATCTGCGCCTTCACGCCGCCGCCTTGTTGAACTTGCTGTGCGCCAAACCCCCCGGTTTGAATGGAGCCTGAACCGCGGCCGTTGCTGCGTCCGTCGCCTTGACCACCATTCGCGATTCCGTTGCCGAAGCCCGCACTGGCGATCGTGCCCTTCACGCCGTTCGCGCCACCCGCGCCGTTGCCGGTCCCGGGTCCGGACGGCAGATCAAACGCGCCAGTATTGGCAGCGACCAGGCGCGCATTTTCTTTTCCGGTTCCCTTAATGCCTTGCGGATCGCCGAAGCCTCCGGTTTGTACCTTCTGCACCGGGGCATTGATGGTCGGAGTCGCTGAACTTCCAAACTCGCCGGTATGAACAATTAATGCCGGACGCGCGCCGCCAGAAACTTCCTTAATGACTGGAGCCTGGAAGGTGTTGACCACAACCTTCGGAGCCTCAACTTCTTTCGGCGCCTCGGCTCTGCGAATCTCGTGCGGCACGACCAGTTTCGGCGCGGTAAAAGTGGTCGGCGGAGGCAACAACTTGGCCTTCAACACCGGCGGAGCCTTTTTCGGCTGCAATGGCTTCGGCTGCAACCCGGGCATAGGAATGATTTCAGTCACGTGGTACTTCTGCGCGATCTGCATGCGATCAGGCCAGATCAAACCCACGTTGATCAGGAACAGGATCAGTAAGACTTCGATCCCGTAGCTGGTGGCGAGAGTCCGCCAGTCCATCCTGCGCTCGGGCAGAAGACTCAACTGAAAGTTGTTAGGCGTAGCCATTCATAAGCTCCAAAATAGGGACCCGCGCCTGGGGAGGATGCCGGGTGGAAGTTTCAAATTACGGGAGAATGGACAAGGGGTAAACGTGTCCGCCGCTGGTGTACTTTGGTAATCCTTGTAATGCCTTAGCGGGAAAGGGGCTAAATCGGGCCGATGCTCAGGAAGTAGCGGCCCGACGGTAACCTTGAGCGGATCTTCTTTCTAGGCGAGCGAAGAAAAGGTTCCGGTTGACAAATCGGGCAAAGGATCGCCGCGTTTCTTGCGTGATTTACGTTGAAACTGTCCGAACCGGGGTTCCATCGCTGCCAGCACGCAAAGCACATAAAAAATGGCAGCATTCGCGGGAATTTGCAGGTTAAAGTCGACCAGGCTGTGAAAGAGAATTCCGGTGATCCCCAACATCGCGGCGAGGGCAATCGCACCATTGGTATCGCGTGGCCAATCCTTTAGTTTCTTGATGCCGTTGCGGTAGACAGAGACCAGCAACCAGATCATGAGTGCGAAGCCGAGAAAGCCGGTTTCTACCAAGAGTTGAACATAGTCGTTGTGAGCCGCGTTGATGAAGAAGTTCGTGTAGAAGGTTCGGAACTGTGGATAGATTTCAGGGAAGGTGCCCAGGCCCCATCCCAGCACGGGTTTCTGAGCGAAGATATGCAAGCCGTCGCGATCGATGTCGAGCCGGGTTCCACCACTGACTTCGGTATGAGCCTCAGAGCGGATGCTAGACATGCGGTCGACGAGTTCGCCGCCTCCCAGCCAGACCAGTAAGGCGACGACGATCACCAGAAAAATTCCGATCGTGGCGGTGGCGTGCCCGGGCTTCTCGCCGCGCAGAAGAATCGCTCCAACGATGGTTATCTCGATGGCGAATGCTGCCATGCCTCCGCGGGAGCCGGAGAGAAAGATGGTCGTGGCGATCAAAGCAGCTGTGGCCGCAGCCATGCTCCGTTGCCAACTTCGGGACTGATGGCTGAGAGCGACTACGAGCGGGAACGGGACCAACATCTCCATCAACCCTGCATAGTGATTGTGATTCACGTAAGGTCCGTAGATCCAGCCGCGCGACAGAGGAGTATGAATCCAGTACAAATTGGTGGTTCCGGAAAGACCCTGGATCAGGGCAAAGAGAGCGACGGCTCCCGCATAAATGCAAACCGTCGTGGTCAGGAGCTTGACTTGCGATGTACGACGCAGGCTCTGCGTAATCAGGAAGCACAGCAAGCCATAAGCGAGGTACAGCATGGCATTCGTCCAGGTCTGGTAGCGATATGCAGTCGCGCCGAACACAAGCTGAACCGAAATCAGCACAGCGAAAGCGATCATCGGGTAGAAGACAGGATTTGACAACACTATGAGTTCGCCTCGCTGGCATTGGCGATAAGCCCAGAGCACAAAAAACAGAGCCGATCCCGCCTGGAGAATGAAGATCGACCACGGATCGACGGATCCGAATGCCAGCGGAGCGAAAAGCAGTAATCCGACGGGTCCTAGAAAGATCGCGGTATCGAGATACGAACGGACGGGGCCCACGGCGATCGGACCCTGTGCGGGCACAGCCGGCTCGGGTGACATCGTTCTGGTAAGGGGCATCATGGGCCTTGCCTCTCGACCATTTTGACTCCATCGATCCAGAGTTTGCCTTTAATAGCGGAACCGGGAGGGTTGCGTTGAATGCGAACGACAACCAACTTTGCCTCGGGTCCGGTGGTGAAGCTGCCGCTCACAGATTTCCAGAAATCAGCATTCTTAAGATCATCGCTCGCGAAGTAAATCTGTTCGCCGTACACATCTTGGACGGCGAAGCGGGGGCCGCCCGCTCCTAGCATGTCTTGAGCCTTGAAGTTGGCCGAGAAATCATACGTAGTATTGGGTTCGACGGGAACCAGTTGGCGAATGCCGGCGTCTTCGAGCGTGCGGCTGTCGAAAACGATAGCCAGGGAGCGATTTCCGGTGTGTGCCTGGGTCGGGTCGAGAGCGAGATCCACTTCCTTGGATCGGTAGTAAATCCAATCGAAGCCTCCGTTAAGCACGGGCAGGCTGAAGTCTCCATTCACTACCAAGTTTTGTCGAGACGGTTGGTAGGCAGCAAGGCCGCTCAGGGCTCCAGCGTCGCGCCAGACTCTGCGGGCTTGATCAACGTCCTGTTGAGCGACGAGGTAACGAATGTATTCGAAAACCCGCCCGGAATCGATCGGCTTCTGTAGTTGGACGAGTTGAGCCCAAGTTTTAGCGGCCGCCGCGGGTTCTTTCTTCGCCATCGTCAGGTCAAGCAACGCGTAGTACGACTGGGGATCGGAAGGCATCGCCTTGCTGAGGATGGTGTCGACATCAGGACTCACGCGCCAGCAAAGCTGTAAGGCAGCGGGCGCGAAAGTGGGATCATTTTCCAAAACCACTCGGAACTCCTGCAGGGCCCGGTCATTATCCCCTTGCACCAAGGAGAAATTAGCGGCTTGCCAGGCAACGTCTGGAGTTCTTGGATCGGCGAGCACGGCGCGGTTGAGAGCATCCGCCTGTCCTTGAGTGTCACTCATCAACTGATAAGCACCCGCGAGTTCAAACCAGTATCGAGCACGATGTGGATTTAAGGCGACGGCGGCGCGGTAGGCGCTGGCCACAATATCAGGCGTGCTCTGGGTGAGAGAAAGATACCGCGCAAGTCGATAGCGATATTCAGAGTTTCCCGGTTGAAGGCGAACTGCTCTTTCCAGGCTGGCTAGTTCGTTCTTTTCCGAATAGTGCGCTGCCAGAAACTGTAGAGCAGAGATACCAATGTAGATCGCCGCCAGAAATGAAGCGGCGAGCAATACCGCGATCTTTTTTCCCCGAGTAGGGATCGCTAGTTGCATTCAAGTACCGTAGCTGTCGGAGCGGTTGGGGTACGCTCTGTTAGTCGCCCGTCGACGTCGCCCGGGTCGTCACATCATCCTTAGGGAGTAACTCGTCTTCCTGATAGTAATGATGATACTTGCCCTGATACTCGTAATAATAATAGTAGTCGGGGGAGTCGAGGTCGACAGCATTGAGCAGAACGCCGCAGACGCGGGCGTTCACCTGGGTAAGCAGGTCTCTGGAACGGCGCAAAGCCTGCTTGGTAGTTTGGCCGCAACGAATCACGAGAACCACGGCATCGGCTCGCGTGGACATCACGACTGCGTCCGTCACGGAAAGCGTGGGAGGAGTATCGACCACGATGTGGTCATATTCTTCGCGCAATTCGGCAAGTACATCTCTCATGTTGGAGGAGGCCAACAGTTCCGCGGGATTGGGAGGCGGAGTTCCAGCGGGCAAGATGAACAAGGACGGCAGAATCGAAGACCGTACGATGGTCTGTTGCAGAGTGGCGCTGCCAGTCAAGACGTTGCTGAGACCAGTCCGCGGACCCATGCCGAGAGTCTTATGAACGCTGGGCCGGCGGAGATCGGCATCGATCAGCAGAACCCGTGTTCCTTTTTGCGCGAGCACAATCGCCGTATTGATGCTCGTCGTGCTCTTGCCTTCCTGAGGAAGGGCGCTGGTCACCAGGATGGTCTTGGGTGGAGATCCGATCGAACTTAGCAGCAACGAAGTGCGCAGGGCGCGATAAGACTCAGCCATCTGCGACTGCGGACGCGATTGAGTGACCAGTTCGACTGCTTCTTTGGAAGCCGCAACCGCCAAGCGTTTCCGTGTCGATCCTTCGGTTGGTGACTTCGAGCCGAGTGGGATCATGCCGAGAGAAGGCAGTCCCGAAATAAGCGTCGCCTGTTCCGGCGTGCGCACTGTGTTATCCAGACCCTCGAGCAGGAAAGCTAAGCCGATACCGGTGGTAAGTCCGAGTGCAAGGGCGAAAGAAAGGTTGCGGGGAACGTTCGGTTCTGAAGGCGAAACCGGAACGCGAGCCATGTCGACTGGACGTATGTTGCTCGACTTTAGTCCAGCCGTCACTCCCGCTTCTTTCAGTTTCTCAAGGAGCCCTTCATAGAGAGTGCGGTAACTCTCCACGTCGCGCTTCAGCAGGCTGTATTCGATGGCGCTCTCATTCAACTGGTTCGCTTCTTGCTTCTGTTTGTCGAGAGCGTCACGCAGCATGTTCTCCCGTTGCAGGGAAGTCATGTAGTCGCTGCGGACCCGCGAGACTACCTTCTTCATCTCGATCTGAATTTGCGAGTCTACTTCTTTCAACTGGCTGCCCAACTGTGCGACCTTGGGGTAAGAAGGGCCGAACTGGGTGCTGAGTTGAGCGACCTGAATCTTGATGTCAGCTTCCTGCTCGCGCAGTTTTTCCAAAAGGGTTGAACTTGCGCTTCCTGTGGCGGAGTTGGCGCTCGCGCTGATGGCCGCTGCGGCAGCCGCATCGGCGTCGTTCGATTGCACTAGCTCGTAGACCGCCTGCTTCTCCATCCGCTCTGACTCGGCGGAGGTCAATTCTTTGTTCAGTTCGTCGAGCTTGGAAGTGATGATGTTCTGCTTTTCGTCAATGCCGAGAATCTCATGTTCTTTCTGGTAATTGACGAGCTTTTCCTGAGAGGTCTCGACCTTCATCTGCAGATCGACGAGCTGCTTCGACAGCCAGTCAGAGGCTTCCATCGTCGACTGGTAGCGAGTCTTGAAGTTCTGCTCGATGTAAGTGTGGATCAGCGTATTGACCACTAGCGCCGCCAGGTCTTTGTCGGGACTGCGGTAGTGAACGTCGATGATGCGGGTGTTAGGTCTTAGCGTGACCCGAAGATTGCCTTTGAAGCTGTCGAGTAAGGGCGTAGTGCGCTGGGAATCAGGTTGCAACTCGTCGGTGGTAAGGCCTAGGGAATCGCCGGCCGGAACGCCCTTTCCGCCGAACTCGGGGCGCTTGTCGAGATTTAGAGCCTTGATCACCTGCAAGGCGAGAAGATCACTACGCAGGATGCTGACCTCGGTATCGAGGTCGGCGGGGTCGTAATAGTCGGGCGCTCCGTTGGACGAGTCTTTAAAGTTCAGCAGAGTCGGATCCATCTTGTTGATGGCGATGCTGCCGGATGCTTCATAAATACGGGTAGCTCGAAGGGTCGCGATGGCGACGACGGAAAAAATGATGGCGAGACAGGAAATTACAATCCACTTGCGCTTGATCAGTACGCGCAAATATTCACGCAAGACGGAATCCTGCTGAACCGGCGGGGAAGGATAAATGCCGCCAGCAGTGGCACTTACTTCCACAGGGAAGGGGCCGCGCGTGTCGCGCAGAAAATCACTTTTTGCCGGAATAATTGGTCCCGAACCCATCCATGCTCCTACAGACCCAAGAAAACTCGACTCCAGGAACAAAGGAGTTGAATTTCGGATGCCGCTGCGTGCTGAATTTTTCCAGGCTGAATCAGTTGCCACATTCTAGCATTTTGAAACCATAGTCCTGCCCTTAATTTCATTGGTTCCGGCTAGGAGTGTGTCTTTCCAGTCTCGCCCCGGTGACCGAAATTGGCACAAGCAGCGTGGACAAATATTCGCCACTGAAGCCAAGGCAGGGTAAGCTATTGGTTATCCTGCTGAGGCGCAAGCTGTCCAAAATTGAGACTTGTTTAGGATGGGTGAATGAACTGGTCCGAGCAAACAGTGCTAGTGACGGGCGGTACGGGCTCTTTTGGCAAGAAGTTCGTCGACGTCATGTTGCGCGAGTACAAACCCCAGAAGCTGATTATCTTCAGCCGGGATGAACTCAAGCAGCACGACATGCGAACTTCGGGCTTCGATCATCCCAGTTTGCGCTATTTCATCGGCGACGTGCGCGACGCGCAACGGCTGCAGCGGGCGCTCTCAGGGGTGACGATTGTGGTTCACGCGGCGGCGCTGAAGCAAGTTCCCGCTTGCGAGTACAACCCCTTCGAAGCGATTCAGACGAACATCATGGGCGGACGCAATGTGATCGATGCCGCCATCGACAAAGGGGTTCACCGGGTGCTTGCCGTCAGTACCGACAAAGCGGTGAATCCGGTAAATCTTTACGGGGCGACGAAGTTGTGCGCGGAAAAGATGTTTGTGCAAGCCAATGCCTATGCCGGAGCGCAAGATACTCGCTTCAGTTGCGCGCGTTACGGCAACGTTGTGGGCAGCCGGGGGAGCGTGATCCCAGTATTTCAGGAACAGCGGCGCCGAGGAAAAATCACTGTTACCGATCCGCGGATGACCCGCTTTTGGCTCACGCTCGAGCAGGGCGTGCGCTTTGTGGTCAATTGCATTGAACAGCTTCATGGGGGAGAGATTTTCGTGCCAAAAATCCCCAGCATGAAGCTGGTGGAGATGGCGGAAGCCATCGCGCCGGGATGCGAAGTGGAATACATCGGCATCCGTCCCGGAGAAAAGCTTCACGAGGTGCTGGTTTCAGAGGACGAGGCGCGCAACACGGTGGAACTCGACGATATGTATGTCATTCAGCCGGCGCACTCGTGGTGGAAGGCCGAGAATTGGAAGGAGGGCAAAGCGCTCTCCGATGGATTCCGGTACAGCAGCGACTCCAATCCCCAGTGGCTGACTGCGGAAGAACTACAGGAACTGATCGATGCCGGGTCTCCGGCTATCGCCTCAATTCCCAACGCGCAGAAACAGCGTGCACTCGCCTGAGGCACCCATGAGTTCAACCGCAACCAAGGAGGCGCTGGCGATTCACGGGGGTTCTCCTGTGCGCAGAGCGCTTCTCCCTTACGGACGACAATCGGTCAGTGAAGAGGATATCCAGGCTGTCGTGGACACACTTCGCTCAGATTGGCTCACGACCGGCCCAAAAGTTGGAGAGTTCGAAGAAGCTCTGGCTGCATGGGTAGGGGCGAAATATGCGGTCAGCTTCAGTTCGGGAACGGCGGCCCTGCATGCGGCGGCGTTTGCGGCAGGATTGAAGCCTGGCGATGAGGCCATCACAACGCCGCTAACCTTCGCGGCGACGGCCAATTGCGTTCTTTATCAGGGTGCAACTCCGATTTTTGCTGACGTCTGCGCGGATACCTTGAATCTCGATCCGGAAGCGGTGGCTGCGCGCGTCAGTTCGCGGACGAAAGCCCTGCTGCCGGTCGACTACGCGGGACATCCCGCTGACCTGGGGCAGATGCTGGAGATTGCCGATCGCCACGGGTTGATTGTCATCGAAGATGCCTGCCATGCGCTGGGCGCGGAATATGAAGGACGGCGGGTGGGCGGCATTTCGCATATGACAGTCTTCAGCTTCCATCCCGTGAAGCACCTGACCACCGGGGAAGGCGGGATGGTGACCACTGACCGCGCGGATCTTGCCGACACTCTGCGCAAGTTCCGGAATCATGGCATCGATAGTGACGCGCGGCAACGGCAGGCTGCGGGTCAATGGCATTACGACATGGTGATGTTGGGTTTCAACTACCGGCTGACGGATATCGCCTGTGCGCTCGGAATCGAACAGCTCAAACGGCTGGAAGCGAATCTTGCGCGGCGTAGGGAGATTGCCGCCCGCTACACTGCCGCCTTCCGCGACATACGGGGAGTGACCGCCCCGGCAGTTCGTGCGAACGCGAATGCCGCCTGGCATTTGTATCCCGTCCGTATCGGTGGCGAAGGCTTGACGCTTGATCGCGGCGAGGTATTCCGCGCCCTGCGGGCGGAAAACATTGGCGTAAACGTTCATTATGTTCCGGTTCACAAGCATCGTTACTATCGGGATCGTTTTGGTTTCAAAGGCGGCGAATATCCAGTGGCGGAAAAAGCTTATGAACAATTGATCAGCCTGCCGATGTTCCACGGAATGACGGACGATGATGTGAATGACGTAGTCCGGGCAGTGGCGAAGGTGATCGGTTACTGGGCTTGAAGTTTTGCCTGGGCCACTTCCACCCAGGCGGTGCGAGACTCCAAATTGTCGATTAACTCCTCTTACTCAGTATTAGTGTCCGGCGTCGGATCGATCGGGCAGCGGCACATTACCAATCTCAAAGCCCTTGGCCTAACGCGGATCGCGGCCAGCGATCCTGACACCGATCGGCTCAGGCTGGCGGAATCGGAATTCGGGGTGCAAGGATTTCCCGATTTCCATGGCGCCTTAGCCGAGTGGAAGCCAGACATCGTATTCGTTTGCAGTCCTCCCATTTACCACGTCCCGCAATGTCTTGACGCGGTGCGCGTGGGCGCGCATGTCTTCGTGGAGAAGCCTCTCTCTGACACACTGAGGGGTGTGGGCCAGTTGATCACCGAAGCACGGCAGCGGCAACGTATTGTGCAAGTGGGCTACAACCTGCGCTTCAATGCCGGGTTGCGGAAGTTGAAAGAGTTGATCGATCGAGGTGTCGTGGGACGAGTGCTGTGGGTGCACGCGGAAGCGGGTCAGTATCTTCCCGATTGGAGGCCCTGGCAGGATTACAGCCGCAGCTACAGCGCCCGGCGTGATCTGGGCGGCGGAATCTTACTCGACGGCTCTCACGAATTGGATTACATCTGTTGGCTCCTCGGGCGGCCCACCGAGATCATGTGCATGGCCGGCAAGGTGAGTCAGTTGGATGTGAGTGTGGAGGATTGCGCCGCGGTCCTCCTGCGCTTTGCGGGCGGAGCTCAGGCTGAGGTTCATCTCGACTTTGTGCAGCAGGGATATACCCGTACTTGCAAAGTGGCCGGGGAACTTGGAACGGCCGTTTGGGACTTCGATTCTGCCGACCTGAAGTTGTTCCTCGCGAAAGACAAGCGTTGGCAGACCGTGCCCGTGAATTCCTCGGTAGAAGGAATGTATGTGGCGGAAGTTCGGCACTTTCTGGAGTGCATTGCCGCCGGGCAGACGCCGTTAGTGGACCTAAAACAAGCACGCGATGTATTGGAACTGGTGTTGGCGGCAAAGTCTTCTTCGACCAGCCACGATCAGTCAGTATCGCTGTGGGCAGAGCGCAAAGGGAAAGTGGTTGCGGTCATTCAGGCGCGCATGGGTTCTTCGCGTCTGCCTGGGAAATCCATGGCCGATATCGAAGGTCACCCCATGCTGTGGCACGTTGTGCGGCGCATGAAGCGGGCCACACTGGTGAACGAAATTGTGGTGGCAACTTCCGAACTTCCGGCTGATGATGCGATTGCTAAGTTCTGCTCGCAGGAAGGTATTCGCTGCTTCCGTGGCAGCGAAAACGATGTGCTTGACCGCTACTATCAGGCCGCGCGTGCGGAATCGGCGGACGCAGTGGTTCGGGTAACAGGAGACTGTCCACTGATTGATCCTGCCGTGGTGGACAAGGTTGTGGAGTGCTTTCTGACCGGCCACTATGACTATGTTTCGAACACTCTGGTCAGGACTTATCCCGATGGCCTCGACACAGAGGTATTTTCGTTTCTTGCGCTGGAGGAAACGTGGAAACAGGCGACTCGTCCATCTGACCGCGAGCATGTCACTCCGTATTTGCACTCGCCACGATTTCGCACCCTGAGCGTGAAGAACGATATGTCCCTTCCCCTCAAGCGACATCGATGGACGGTCGATGAGCCTGCCGACCTTGAGTTCGTGCGCGGAATTTACGCCGGGCTTCATCAGCAACAGAAGACGGATTTCGGTATGTCGGATGTGCTCGAATATCTGCACGAGAAAACAGAACTGCAGAGCTTCAACGCCGGCATTACTTCCAATGAAGGCTACTACCGCAGCTTGTTCCAGGAAGCCTCTGCCGAGCCCGTTCCGAAGCGGCCACGGACGCAGTCGGAGAACTGGTTGCGGCGCGCAGAGAAAGTAATACCAGGGTGTGCGCAAACTTTCAGCAAGGGATATAACCAACACGTGAAGGGAGTCGCGCCGATCTTCTTAGAGCGGGGCGAAGGCTGCCGCGTGTGGGATGTGGACGGCAACGAGTACATCGACTACATCCAGGGATTGCTTCCCAATATTCTTGGATACGATCACCGGGAAGTGAATGCGGCAGTTGTTCTGCAATTGACGCAAGGGCACAGCTTTTCGCTTCCTCATCCTCTCGAAGTGGAATTGGCAGAGCGACTGGTGCGCCTGATTCCTTGCGCGGAGATGGTGCGTTTCGGAAAGAATGGTTCGGACGCCACGTCGGGCGCGGTTCGCGCCGCACGCGCTTTTACGAAACGAGATCGCATTGCCTGCTGCGGATATCACGGATGGCAGGATTGGTTCATTGGAACCACCACGCGGAACGCGGGAGTTCCGGGCGCGGTACGCAAACTCACTCATCCGTTTCCCTACAACGATCTAAAGGCTCTCGAACAGTTGTTGACGGGCCATCCCGACGAATTTGCGGCCGTTATCATGGAACCCATCAACTTTACTGAACCCGCCCCCGGCTTTCTGCAGGGTGTGAAAGAACTAGCTGCGCGCCACGGAGCAGTTTTCATATTTGACGAGATTTGCTCTGGTTTTCATTTCGGCCTGGGGGGCGCGCAGAAGCGCTATGGCGTGACGCCCGATCTTGCTTGCTTCGGCAAAGCCATGGGGAACGGCTTTCCTATTGCTTGTGTCGTGGGGAGTGCGGAGATCATGAAGATCTTCGAAGAGATCTTTTTCAGCTTTACCTTCGCGGGTGAAGTCGCGTCGATAGCGGCGGCGTTGAAGGTGCTCGATATCCTGGAATTTACCGACGCGCTTACGCGAATGGAAGCGAACGGTCGCATGTTGCAAGATGGAGTGAACATGTTGGCGAAACATGCTGGCTTGTCTGAGCGGGTTACCTGTATCGGCCATCCAAGCTGGTCGCTGGTGAAATTCCGCGATGCCAACGGGCAGGATAGCCCCCTGCTGCGGTCGCTGGTGTCGCAGGAATTGTGCAAGCGCGGCATTCTCGCCCTAGCCACACATAACATGAGTGCGGCTCACGACGAGAATTCGATTGCCAAGACGCTGGAGGTATATGCGTCGGTGTTTAAGATCGTGGCTGATTGGTTGCAGGATCCTGATCCGAGCCGTTTTCTCGAAGGTTCCATGATTGAACCCGTTTTTCGCGTGCGATAGTGAATCTGGGTGGGGAAAGTTCCAGGTGAGAAGTGATGGCTGAGTGAATGCAGACGCTGTTCATTCGCGCCGATGCCGATAGCCAAATGGGTACGGGCCACGTAATGCGATGCCTGGCCATCGCGCAGGTCTGGCTCGACCAAGGAGGCAGCACAGTTTTTCTGATGCGGCAGCCAGGACAGGGAATCCGCGCCAGGGTTGAGCTGGAACACGCGCGCATTCTCGAAATCTCGGCCGACGTTGGAACGTCTGAGGACGCCGCGGAAACTGGCAGGTTGGTCCGAGAGAATCATGGCGAGTGGCTGGCGGTGGATGGCTACCAATTCGGAGCGGAGTACCAGGAACTGCTGAAGGCGAGCGGACTGAAGGTGCTATTCCTCGATGACTGCGGACTTGCGGGTCACTACAGCGCCGATCTGGTGCTTAATCAAAATCTGCATGCGAGTGACTCTCTCTATGGCAACCGCGCTCCGGAAACAGAATTACTTCTTGGAGCTCGTTATGCCTTGCTCAGGCGCGAGTTTCTGAGCTGGCGAAATTGGAAACGCGAAATTCCGAGCAGGGCTAGCAAGGTGCTGGTCACGCTTGGAGGAAGCGATCCGGATAACGCCACGGAGCGTGTCATCGAGGGCGTGAAGCTTGCTCGGCGAGATCTGGAAGTGACGATTCTTGTAGGGGTGAGCAATCGTCATCACGCTCACTTAAAAAAGGCGACTGCGGGACTCGCAGGGATATCGCTGGTCGAGAACGCGCGCAATATGGCGGAGTTGATGGCTGCCGCGGACATCGCCATCGCCGGCGCGGGTTCGACGTGTTGGGAGCTCTGCTTCCTGGGACTGCCAGCCCTATTGATTGACCTTGCCGAGAACCAGCGTCCTGTTTCCCAGGAACTCGATCGGCTTGGAGTTGCCGTTGACCTGGGAAACTCGGCGGACGTTTATCCGCGGAAAATTGCCGACGAGTTGGTGTCTCTGCTCGGTTCGCCAGAACGCAGGGCCACCATGTGTGAGCGTGGGCGTACTCTGATCGATGGCAACGGCGCGGCTCGCGTATGCCGCGAGATGGAGAGCCGCAGCTTGCGGTTACGGAACGCCACCGACGCGGACTGTAGGCTTCTATGGGAGTGGGCCAACGATCCCGAGATTCGCGCGGGAGCATTCTCTCCGGATCCGATACCGTGGGAGAGCCACGTACGGTGGTTCAGCGAGAGACTGGCCGATCCAGCGTCGGTGCTCTATATCGCTATGAATGCGGACGGCGTGACGGTGGGGCAGGTGAGATATCAATTGCGGGAGAATCGAGCGGTGCTCTCCGTCAATCTCGACCGGCGGTTTCGCGGCAAGGGCTATGCGCGCCAAGTCGTTCATCTTGCGAACCAACGGCTTTTTCAGGCATCGGACGTAAAGTTCGTTGATGCGTTTGTGAAGACCGACAATCTGGCCTCGCTGAAGACATTCTCTGCGGCGGGTTTTGAACGAGAAGCAATGATCGAAGTCAGAGGGGAAAAAGCGGTGCACTTCGTCCTCGCGCGCAATGGAGTTCATTCGTGATCTTCGAGATCAATGGACGAAAGATCGGGCCGGGAGAACCGGTCTACGTGATCGCCGAGCTATCGGCGAATCACAATCAGGATTTTGAGCAGGCGGTTCGCATCGTTCACGCCGCCAAGGAAGCGGGCGCAGACGCTGTGAAGTTGCAGACCTATACGGCTGACACGATCACGCTTAAGAGCGATCAGGAATATTTTCGCATTGGCGGCGGAACTCTCTGGGACGGGCGCAATCTTCACGACCTCTACGCAGAAGCTTATACGCCGTGGGAATGGCAACCCAAGCTGAAGAAGATCGCCAATGACCTGGGCCTCGATTTGTTCTCGAGCGCGTTTGATGCTACGGCGGTTGATTTTCTTGAGAAGATGGATGTGCCCGCGCACAAAATCGCTTCCTTTGAATTGGTGGACGTTCCTCTGATCTCTGCGATGGCGCGGACAGGGAAGCCGTTGATTCTTTCGACCGGTATGGCCACGCTGGAGGAAATTGCGGAAGCGGTTGAAGCCGCGCACGCTGCGGGAGCGAAGCAGATCGCTCTACTGAAGTGCACGAGCGCTTATCCCGCGCGTCCTGAAGAAATGAATTTGCATTCAATCGCAGCGCTCGCCGAGAGGTTTGATGTGCCGGTTGGCCTGTCGGATCACACGATGGGAACAGCGGTACCCGTAGCAGCTGTGGCCGTTGGGGCTTCGATCATTGAAAAGCACCTGACCATCTCAAGAGAACTGCCGGGGCCCGACAGCGCGTTTTCGCTTGAGCCGCACGAGTTTCGCGAAATGGTGGACGCTGTTCGAATCGCCGAGAAAGCCATGGGCGCGAAAGGATTTCACGCCAGCGACACTGAGGCTGGCAGTCGAACGTTCCGGCGGTCGCTCTTTGTCGTGAAAGACGTGAAGAAAGGCGCTCCCTTCAGCGCAGAGAACGTGCGGTCTATTCGTCCGGCTCACGGTTTGCATCCGAGATATTTTGGGGAGATCGTCGGCCGGCATGCGGCTTGTGACATATCACGCGGCACTCCGCTGGCGTGGAAACTGGTGATGGAAGCGGAACAGCGATGAATTTCCTGTCGTTGCGCCGGCTCGAAACCGAATGAAAGTTCTCCTTCTTCATCCGGACGATTCCCTGGAAGCGGGTCCGTGGGCGGGGAGCCGTTGGGACCTGGTCGTCGATCTTGGCTGGTCGGGCCGGCACTATTATGAACAGGCGAGCCAAAGACATTCCAATCGAATTCTGAGTTTCTGCGACCTTCTCAGTCCGGAGGAACATGGCGCGCAGCTTCGCTCACTGCTTTGTGTCGGTTTGGGTGAGTTCGTGGATGCCGAAGGAATGGATTGGTGGGAACTGTTTTCGCCGTTTCCGTACGCGCGTCTTGATGAAATCCTGATGATGGCGGCGGTGCGCCGAGAAATCGCAGAGGACAATGAAATCTCTGCCACGCGTCCGCACGTTCTAGTGCAGGTTTTGTCGATGTTGTTGGGTCGAGAAATAAAATGTTTGCGGATTGAGGAGCAAGGGAAAGCGGCGGCGGTGCTCCAGCGATACTCCCGCCTGGCACGTACGTTCGGCCCCGCGCAATTGACGGAGATCGCGCTCGACAAGTGGGACAGCGATTTCCGGTTGCGCCGCTTATTGAGCCGCAAGAGGAAGTCTCTCAAGGGGGAGGCAATTTTGCTTCCCTCTGCCTACGGAAATGTCTCACGCTCGCAAGCGGCCTATGCCCGATTGCTTCCCGGCCGGAAATTTCTCCAGGTTGTCACGCGAAGAAATGGCCGGATCGAGGGCTTACCGAACAATATCGAAGTACGGTCGCTTGCGTCGTACGCGCCGCTTCCGTATCGAGAATCAACGGAGAAAGAGAACCTTCATCTTCAGGGGAAATGGTCCCAGTTCGAAGATAAGATTCTGAACTCGCGTGAGGAACTTCGACTAGCGAATAGGCTTGGCACCTTCGCAGGATTTCCTTCGTTCCTGGGAAATGGTCTGCGAGTGCGCGACGCATGGTTGGGGGTGTTGAAGGCGGAACTGGTGCAGTCGGTGCTTTCCGCCGATGAAAATAATCCGTATACGCGAATACCTGTGCTGCTGGCTGGCTCGCGCGGCATTCCAACGATCTTTTGCGATCACGGAGCGCTGAACATGAGCTTCGCGGTTCGCCAGCCACGTTCTGACATTTATCTGGTACGCGGCGAGATGGCGCGGGACTATCTGCTTCGGCATAGCCAATTACCTTCCGAGCGAGTGGTGGTAGGAGCCCCCGACGACGCTGATCCCGCCATCCGATCGAGCGGCAGTCGCGATTTCATCGTGGTATTTTCGGAAGCGTACGAACTGTTTGCGGGACGCGCCGAGGATTTTTATCGCGAGATTCTTCCACGTTTGTGTTCTGTGGCGCGTGAGACCGGGCGCAGAGTCGTTTTGAAGCTGCATCCTTTTGAAAGTCCGCGAGCCCGCCGCAGCGTGCTCAAGAACGTTCTCTCAGGAGAGGATTTTCAATGCGTCGATATCCGCAGCGGGCCGTTGACACAAGAGCTGATGGACCGTGCCTGGTGCGGGATCACCGTGGAATCGAGCGTGGCGTGCGACTGCGCGCTTCAAGGCGTGCCTTGTTTCCTATGCCACTGGTTCGAGTCTTCGTGGTATGAGTACGGGAAGCAGTTCGCGAAATTCGGGGCGGGATATCTGCTCAACTCTCCTGAACAGCTTTCGCGAATTCCAGCGCTCGTGGAAGAGTTCAAAAGCACTCCTGAAATTCGCGGCCGATTGATGACCGCGATTGGGGGCGAGAGATTCGAAGAGGTCTTGTCAGGCAGAAAGGCAGTTCGTGAAGGTTCGCGATAACGTGGGGCAGCCTGAGACGCAGGCGCAACTCGAGGCGGAAGTAGCCCGGCGCTTTCAGCGCGAGATGGGGCATGTTTCGCGACAGTCGTTGGTTTTTTTCGCCGGCACTATTTTTACGGCGGCCGCCGGATATCTGTTCAAAGTCTATCTTGCCCGGGTTCTGGGGGCCGAGGAACTCGGCATCTTTGCTCTGGGCATGACCATCGTTGGACTGGTGGGAATTTTCGCCGCCGCGGGATTGCCGCAGGCTGCCGTCCGTTTTGTGGCGACCTACGTCGCGTCCGGCAAGATGGACGCCCTGCGCGGCTTCCTGGGACGAAGCACGGTCGCGTTGCTCGCCGCGAACCTCTTATTTGCTCTGGTTGTTCTGCTGGTTGGGCCTTGGATCGCTGTGCGCTTTTATCACACGCCTGCGCTAGTTCCATATCTTGGCTTGTTCGTGCTGCTGATGGTGTTGGGATCTTTCAATTCCTTCCTGGGGCAGATCCTGGGAGGTTTCAAAGACGTCGCGCGACGAACGCTGATCACTAATTTTGTCGGTAGCCCGCTGATGATGGTGTTTACCCTGGCGATGGTGGGACTGGGTTTCGGCCTGTGGGGATACATTTTCGCGCAGGTGGTGGCGGCGGCGGTGGTTCTGGTGCTATTGCTGGTGGTGTGCTGGAAGTTGACGCCGTCCCAGGCTCGCTCTTTTTCCGTAGGGATTCCCGGCGTCGAGAAAGAAGTTTTGTGGTTCTCTGCGGCAACGTTTGGCATGACCTTCCTGGAATATCTGCTGGGCCAGACTGACAAGATCTTGATTGGTTTTTATCTCAACGCGCGCGAGGTAGGAATTTATTCGGTCGCGGCGGCCCTGGTGATTTTCGTCCCGATTATCTTGCAGTCGGTGAATCAGATTTTTTCGCCGACCATCGCGGCTCTTCATAGTCGCGGTGAGCGCGAATTGCTCGGCCGGATGTTTCAGACGTTGACCAAGTGGATTCTCGGCTTCACTGTGCCGCTTGCGGCGGTGATGGCGATTTTCTCGCGCCCGCTGATGAGCATCTTTGGCGGCGATTTCGAAGTAGGATGGGCGATTCTGATGATTGGCGCGCTCGGCCAACTGGTAAATTGCGGGACCGGGTCGGTAGGTTTTTTACTGTTGATGTCTGGCTATCAGCGCAGGTTGATTCAGATTCAGGGGGTGATGGCGGTGGTGATGGTGGCCATGAACGTGGCCTTGATTCCGTTGTGGGGGATCACGGGCGCAGCGGTTGCAGCCGCGTCGACTAACGTCTTGAGCAACGCCTGGTATCTTTGGGCGGTGCGGGACTCCCTGGGATTGTCCCCTTACAATCGCAGCTATTTGCGTTTAGTCTTTCCGGTGGCTTCAACCCTCGCCGCTTTATTTTTTCTGCGCTTCGAATCGTCGCATGTCCATCACAACTGGCTTCTAGTGGCGATTGCGTTGGTCGCGGGTTATCTTGTGTTCACCGGAGTGGCGCTGATTGCGGGGTTGGACGCGGATGACCGTATCATTGCGGATGCGGTTTGGTACAAGGTTCGCAGTTTGTTTCCGAGCGCCGAGGGAAATGCCTGATGTCCGAGAATGTGCGTGAGGTCCGGTTGGACGGCGAGCTCTGCCGCGTAGCCGAGGAGCGCTTTCGATCGCGTTTCGCGAGTGTTGAGGAGCTTCTCACGTTTGTGCTGCAGGAACTGCTGCGCGACGACGCCGCGAAGATGAATCGTGACGAGCTACGCATGATCGAGGAGAGGCTGAAGGGTCTCGGATACATTTGAGGGCTCCAGAATCCATGCCAAACCGAGAGACGTTGGAGCAGGTACAGGCATTGGGCAGGGAGCGGCTGTATCCCTCGGTGACCAGCCCTAACTGGTTAGTGCTTCGTAAGCGCCGAGAACTATTTCAAAATTGGCTGGCCGGAATGCGTTTGAGCAATCCGGCAGTTTTAGATGTGGGTGGGCGCATCCAACCTTACCGTCCGTTGATCGACGAAGGGCGAGCGAGGTATACGGCGGTTGACTTGAATATCACGCCACTGGTCAACGTTGCCGGCGATGCACAGCAGTTACCCTTTGCGAGCGACATTTTTGACCTCGTCATCTGTACGCAAATGCTTGAGTATGCGCCTGAACCGCCACGAGTGATTGCCGAGATCAGGCGCGTGCTGAAGACTGGCGGGTGTTTGCTGATGAGTGTTCCGAGCGTCTTTCCGCGCGATGCCGACTACGATCGCTGGCGGTTCCTGGCTCCGGGCATCCGGCAGTTGCTTTCAGAATTCTCTTCCGTCGAGATTGTTCCGGAAGGAGGCAGCATTACCGGCTTCTTTCGTACCATCAATAGCTGTCTTCAGATTTTTGCCCGGTATGATTTTCTGCGAACGGTGTTGAGGTACACAGTGGTACCCATCCTGAACGTGGCGGGCGCGCTGCTTGAGGCTATGGCGGGAAGCACGAACGATCAGTTCGCGGTGAACTACAGTGTTTTTGCGAAGAAATAAACATCGATACCGCTGGTATGCTGGAGCCACGAAACTCAGGACAGGCATGTGATTGATCTAGCTCGAAAATTGTGGAACCTCGGACGCAAGGCGGACGTGCCGGGCTTTACCTTTGATCGTCCGCTGGTACTGTTCCAGAGCGATGATTGGGGTCGGGTAGGTGTCCGCGACAAAGAGAGTTTTGAACAACTGCGCGCGGATGGGATTCAGCTCGGACAGCATCCCTACGACTTCTATACGCTGGAAACCGCGGAAGATCTGATTGCGATTCAGGAATTGCTCAAACGCCATCGAGATTCTACGGGACGTCCGCCGTGCCTGCTGATGAATTTTCTGGCGGCAAATCTCAATTTCCCGAAGATGGCAGAAGATGATTTCCGGCAAATCGAATTGCTGCCGCTCTCAAAGGGTCTGCCGGGGAAGTGGAGGCGTCCAGGGCTATTTGAAGCTTATCGCAAGGGAATCAGCGAAGGCGTTTTTTATCCTGCATTGCATGGCTTAACCCATTTTTGTCGTCCGGCGATGGAACATGCGCTAGCGACATCGGACGAACGCCGCGAGCTTGTACACAAATTCTGGCGGGCGGAGACGCCTTATATTTACTGGCGAATGCCATGGATTGGGTACGAGTACTGGAACCCTGAGGAGCCCGGCGCAGGAGCACTTTCCGCCGAGATGCAGCATGATCTGGTGCGTCTTGCGGCCGAAGGGTTCGCGAAAATGTTTTCGGTGTTTCCTGAGTCAGCGTGTGCTCCTGGTTATCGGGCGAATGCGGATACGCGCGCCGCGTGGCACAAGTGGGGCGTTCGCGTGGCGCAGAATGGATCGGGCGCGCCATTGCCGCCGTTCATGGACGAGTTCGAAGTGTTGAATCTGAGCCGCACTATCGATCTGGAACCTGCGCAGAAAGATTTGCCGCTGGAAAAATACATTCAGCTCATCGACGATTGTTTTGCCCGCGGCGTGCCTGCGATCGTGTCAGTCCACTCCATTAATTTCCATTCTGCTTTGCGGAATTTTCGCGATACCACTTTGCAGGCGCTCGATCAATTGCTCTCCGCGATCGAAGCGAAATATCAGGATGTGCTTTACCTCCACGATGGAGATCTGTACCGAATCGTGACGCGCGGGAAATTCAATTCTGCAAACGGTTCGGTCTCAGTGACAGCCAAGCAGCATGGCACCGCCAAGTCGCGCTCCGCTTCGTGGGGGGCAAAATAGGTGGCGACCTCTCCGTCGGTAGTGTTGGTCACGGTGGACTGCATGCGCGCGGACCACGCGGGTTTCAACGGGTATTCGCGTCCCACCACGCCTTTCCTGGATTCGCTGGCGGCCGAAGGAACGGTTTTCAGCAACGCGATCGTCGCTGGCACCCCCACTTATTATTCATTTCCCGGCATCATGGCTTCGCGGTACCCGCTTGCGTTCGGGCGCGATGTGGTGGGCTTGGCCCCGGGCGAGCCAACGATCGCAACTGCGCTGAAGAGTGCGGGATACGCTACGGGCGCGTTTCTGGCTGGGAACCCTTACCTGTCGCCGCGTTTCGGATATGAAGCTGGATTTGACACGTTTCGTGACTTTCTCGACGCGGAACTGGCTCCGCTCTCTGATGGCGCGGCACAGGCGGACGCGACGCGTGTACGGAGCCGGTTGAATCGAAAGCTGGAAAGGATCTCGCATCGACTCGGCCCACTCGGCGCAGTGTATGACGAGATGTATTTCCGGTACGGACAGCGTATGGCTCCTCCGGTCGAATCGATGAACGCGTTGCAGCGTTTTCCTGCCGCTGACAAAATTGTGGATGAAGCCTCTATCTGGCTTGCCCAAGTTGGAGAAAAGCCGTTTTTTCTCTGGCTTCATTTGATGGATCCGCATGCGCCTTATTACCCCCCCGCGGAAGCGTTGGCGTTGATGGGTGACGACGTCGCCCCCGAGCGCGCGCGATTTCTGAATTCTTATTGGAACCGGGCCCTGAGTACAGACCGCTTCAAGAAATATCTGCAGCCGATTACGGCGCTATACGACGCCGGCATTCGCTGGGTCGACGCGCAAGTGGAACGTCTTGTTCAAGCTCTGCGCAAGTCAGGCCAGTGGCAGAACTGTGTGCTCGCTCTGACTGCAGACCACGGAGAGCAGTTTCTGGATCATCAAGATCGCTACCACGCTCCGACGAAGCTGACCGAGGAACTTATTCGAGTGCCGCTGCTGGTGCGCGTACCGGGACAAGAGCGCACAACCGTTCGCTCGCCGTTCAGTTTGCTGCATCTGGCGCCTACTCTTCTGCAAGCCGCTCGTGTTTCAGCTCCGCCGGAGTTTCATGGACGCAGTGGTGCCGATGTGGTGGCCGTAGTCGAGTGCGTTGCCCAATGCAACAATCCATATCGCACCAGCGATCGCATGGGCGCGCGCATTCTTGCTGTCAGGGAAGGCCGTTACAAACTGACAGTCGACTTCGGTTCGAAGCAGGTGAGCCTGTTTGATCTCGAGCGCGATCCAGGGGAACTTCGATCGGTTCCGGAAAACGAGGCGAGGCCGGAGCGGCACCGTCTGCTTGCCCGCGCTCGCCAACATCTCGAGAATTCCCATCGTGATATTGACGCTGGACGGCGCCTGGATATGCGGCTTCGCGACCTTCGTCTAGAATGGTCGACATAATCACGAAACAAGGGACATGGGGGAGAAGATTCAGAATCCTGACTACAAAGGTCTGCGAGTTTTTTTAACCGGGGCTGGTGGCTTCATCGGTAGCCATCTTGCCGAGGCTCTCGTACTGGCAGGCGCCAACGTGAAAGCGCTGGTGCGTTATACCAGTCGCGGAAGCTGGGGGCATCTGGATCAGGTTCATCCGCAGGTGCGCGATTCCCTGGAAGTAGTCCTCGGCGACGTTCGTGACTCCGAGCAGATGCGCGCGCAGGCGAATGGATGTGACGTCATTTTTCATTTGGCGGCATTGATTGGCATCCCCTATTCGTACGAGGCCCCACAGAGTTACCTCGACACGAATATTCGCGGAACCATGAACATTCTGGACACCGCACGCAGTTCTGGTAAGAGACTGATAGTGACTTCCACGTCAGAGGTATATGGCACGGCGGTGTACACGCCTATCGACGAAGCGCACCCATTGCAAGGGCAATCGCCTTATTCTGCGTCGAAGATTTCGGCAGACAAATTGGCGGAGAGCTACTACCGCAGTTTTGGTGTGAATGTCGTGACAGTCCGGCCTTTCAATACCTACGGCCCGCGCCAGTCGGCTCGAGCCGTAATACCAACTATCGTTTCTCAGTTGTTGTCGGGGAGCGATTCGCTGCGGCTCGGCTCTCTTGAACCAGTCCGGGACCTTACTTACGTGTCAGATACGGTTCGCGGCTTCCTGCTCGCGGGATTGGCCGACAAAGCCGTGGGCCAGGTGATCAATCTCGGAAACGGTCAAGGGATCTCAATAGGCGATCTCGCGCATGTCATCATGGATGCCACCGGTCGGCAAGTACCCATTACGTGTGACGGAGATCGGCTTCGGCCGCCTGCAAGCGAGGTTCAACTACTTATCGCCAAGACGGATCGTGCACGCGACCTATTGGATTGGGAGCCGCAGGTCTCACTGAAGCAAGGTATTCATAGAGTGGTGGACCACATAACCGAGAATCTTTCCGCATATCGCGCCAGCAGTTACGCTCTCTAGGGGACTTCAGGAATGCAAGCCATTATTCTCGCGGGCGGCAAAGGGACGCGTCTTCGTCCCTACACCACTCTGCTGCCAAAGCCTCTGATGCCAGTCGGAGACATGCCAGTGGTGGAAGTGATTATCAGGCAACTCCGCAATGCGGGATTCAAGCGCCTGGTGATGGCCGTGGGTTATCTCCCTGACCTTTTTCGCGCGCTGATTGGTAACGGTGAGAAGCTCGGAGGAGCAATTGAATTTGTTCAGGAGACTCAACCTTTGGGCACGGCCGGAGCTATGGGCTTAGTGTCTGGCCTGGATTTGGATTTCCTGCTGATTAACGGTGACACGCTTACCACTCTCGACTATCAGGCCTTTATGAAGTGCCACAGAGAAACCGGTGCCATGGCGACGATTGCCTGCCATAACCGGAAAAATCCAGTCGACTATGGAGTGCTGGAAGTGGATAGTTCGCACAACCTTACTCGCTACGTGGAGAAACCAGTGCACACCTATCTGGTGAGCATGGGGATCAACGCCTTCCGGCCGGAGGTTCTGCGATATGTTCGTCCCCAGGAATATCTGGATGTGCCACAACTCATGCACCGTCTCATCGAAGCTGGAGAGAAGGTGCAATGCTGGCCGACAGACTCGTTCTGGCTCGATATTGGGCGGCCGTCCGATTACGAGAAGGCGTTGGAGATTTTTGAAGAGCGGCGTGCGGAATTTTTGGGTAAGCCGACATGCGGGTCCTGATCACCGGGGGAGGCGGATTTCTCGCCAGCCATCTCGTCAGCTACCTTCAAACCCTGCCCTCTATCGAGATTCGGAGTCTTAGCCGTAGCGAGTGTGATTTGGCGAGGGATGGCGGCCAACTAGCGGCGCTTCTGCAAAGTTTTCAGCCCGAGCGTATTTTTCATCTTGCAGGGCGGACGAATGGATCGAAAGCTGATCTCTATCGCGACAATCTTCAGGCTACTTCGACCCTGCTCGCAGCGGCGAAGAGCCTACCCCGCACGCGCATCGTGCTGACGAGCACGACGGCTGTCTACGGTGCGGGCGGGTCCGCGGATGCGCCTTTGCGCGAAGACCAGAGGCCAGCCCCAAAGGGCGACTATGCAATGAGCAAGCACGAAGCTGAGCAGCTTGCGTTGACCGAGGCGAGAGCAGGAGCCGATGTCATGATCGGGCGGATCAGCAATCCCATAGGGGCCGGTATGTCTCCGGAGTTTGTTTGTGGGGCTGTAGCGAGACAGATTGTAGATGTTGAACGCGGCGCGAAGAAAGAAGTGGTGCTGCGGAGCCTGAGTCCAAAGCGTGACTTTCTGGGAATACGAGACTGTGTTCGAGCTCTATGGTGTTTGATGGAAAAGGGAGAGAGTGGTGGGATCTACAACGTGGCCGCAGGAACATCGATTGCGATCGCGGAGATTGTGAACGTGTTCCTGAATATGGCACGCGTGCGGCCAATTGAGGTGGTGAACCGGGAATCCGCGAACGAGCGATCTACGATCCAGGAGCAATGGATCTCCAATTCCAGAATGATTTCGCTTGGTTGGCGCCAGGAGGAGTCTTTGCAACAAGAGATTGCTGATCTGCTCGAGGCGGAGCGGCAGCGGGCATGAGGCGAACGCGCATTCTGGTGGATAGCTTGGCGGACGAATCGAATTTCAACGCGCAGATGACCAGCGCGCGGGATATCGTCGCCCACCTGAGCACCGATAAATTTGACGTCAGCATTTTTCACGTGTCAGATCCTGATCCGCGCATTGTGAAGCGGCCGAACACGCGATTGATTCCGCTTCCTCCACAGCGGCAGACGGTGCGCATCCTGCGAGAGTTTCTGCTCGGCGAGCACGATATTCTTTTTTATGTAAAGTCTTCCCCCGCGGCGAAGTTGTATTTCTCAATGCGCTCGATGTGGCGCGACCGTCGCGTCACCATTGGCACCGTGGAATCGCAAAGCGATTGGCGCAACGAACCGACGATTAAGCCGGAGCAGATACACCTGTGGGAGCAAACGATTCTGCGTTGTGATTATCTCTACAGCAACTCTCATTCGGTGAAGCGGAGCCTGCAGGCGGAATATGATCTCCCCAGCGAGGTCGTTCCAACGGGGGTGGATGCGGGATATTTCACTCCCATTTGCGATCGTCCGGCGAACGCGAGGCCGCGGGTGCTGTTTGTCGGATCGCTGCGTCCCTTCAAAGGGCCGCAGTTCTTATTGGACGGCGCTGCGCGTTTTCCCGAGGCAGACTTCGTGATTGCCGGCGACGGATTCATGGCGGCTGAACTGGAACAACGCGCGGAACGCGAGCGATTGGGCAATGTGCGCTTTACGCGCGGACTATCGGCGGACGCTCTTCGGGAACAATATCGCCAGGCTGACATTTTCTTGTTTCCCTCGAAATGGGAGGGCTCTCCTAAGGTCATTCTGGAAGCTGCCGCCTGCGGGCTGCCGGTAATTGCTCGCCGAGCATATGAGCCGGAAACCGTCGTCAACGACGAAACTGGATATCTGGTCACGGGAGATGACGAACTGTTTGCACGGCTCAAGCAACTCATCGCATCGCCTACGGTGCGAACAGCCATGGGGCGTGCGGGCCGGGCTCATGCGGAGAAGTTTGATTGGGATCCCATTACCCGGCAGTGGGAAGATATTTTTCTGCGCCTGGCGCCGCGGAAGTCATGAGCGTTGATTCGTCCATCTCGGCTTCTGCTTTCCCGGTGCCTAAGCGCCTTCATGTTCTGACGTTGACCCCTTTTTATCCGCGCGTGGGAGACGAGGCCAACGGCTGCTTTGTCGCCGAGCCTCTGCCCTGGAATGAGAAGCTGGGAATTTCGCAGAGCGTGTTGGCTGTGCGCCCCTTCTACTACGGTCGCGGCGAAGCGGTAGACTCTTTTCATCGCGCTGAGTGGCGGAGTTTTTTTTCGTTTCCGAGCGGAATTGGTCTGCCCAGCGCGGGCGCCTTTTTGTTTGCCAGCATACTGCCGGAAGTTCGCCGACTGCACGCGACCAACCCCGTGCACGTGATTCACGCGCATTCCGCCCTGCCTTGCGGTCACGCGGCGGCTTTGATCAGCCGGGAGCTGGGCATCCCGTTCATAGTCACGGTTCACGGGCTCGACGCCTATTCGACAAACCAAGTGAATGGCTTGCCCGGACGATGGTGCGAACGGGTCTCGCGAATGGTGTATCGCTCGGCGCAAACCGTCGTATGCGTCAGCGAAAAAGTTCGCGAGCACGTGTTGGCGGGCGCAAAGGGAAGAGTGGAAACGGTGGTTATCTACAACGGCGTAGCTACGGAGTTGTTCTCCCCGGCCAATGAAAGTCAGGATGCTCAGACAATTCTCAGTGTGGGCACACTCATTCCCAGCAAAGGGCACGAGGTGCTGCTGCGGGCTTTCGCCGAAGTTCATTCCGAATTTCCTGGGGTCTCTCTCAAGATCATTGGCGAGGGCGCGGAAAAGCAGCGGCTCGGGCAGATGTCCTCAGAATTGAATATTGCGAACAAAGTGGCCTTTGTCGGTCGACAGAAGCGCAGCGCGATCGCTGATGCGATGAAGCATTGCGTGCTGTTTGCTTTGCCGAGCCGCTATGAAGGGCTGGGTTGCGTTTATCTGGAAGCGATGGCGACCGCGAAGCCAGTGATTGCCTGCTCGGGGCAGGGAATTGAAGAAGTCATCCACAACGGATTCAACGGCTTGCTGGTAGCGCCGGGTGACATCGCCGGGTTAGCGAACGCTTTGCGGCAACTGTTGCAGAATCCGGCGCTGCGAGCGGCTTTGGGACGAGAGGCGCGCCGGGGGATTCTCCACGAGTTCACGCTCGCGCACCAGGCAGCGCAAATGGCCGAGATTTATCAGGAGTGCGCGAGGTGAAGCGCAGAGTGGTTTTGCTGACGGAGATCATCGCGCCCTATCGAATCCCTGTCTTCAATGAACTCGCGAAATGCGACGAGATCGATCTGGAGGTCGTGTTTCTGGCCGAGAACGATCCTTCGCTGCGGCAGTGGGAGGTCTACAAGGACGAGATTTCGTTTTCATACGAAGTGCTGCCGTCATGGAGAACACATCTGGGGAAGCACAATATCCTGCTGAATGCGGGGCTGAGGGCGGCGCTGGAAAAAGCGCATCCGGATGCCATCATTTGCGGCGGCTACAACTATCTCGCGTCGTGGCAATCACTTTTCTGGGCGCGTCAACGCAAACTTTCTTTTATTGCCTGGGTTGAGAGCAACGCGCGTGATCAGCGCTCCGGAGACCCTGCGACCGAATTTCTGAAAAGGAAATTTCTGCGCGGTTGTGCTGCGGTCATCGTGCCCGGAAAATCTTCCTTCGACTATGTGAGGGGGTATTCGGTACCGGAAGATGTGATTTTTACGGCCCCGAATGCTGTGGATACCGAGTTATTTGCGCAGGGAGCGGACGCGGCCCGTCAAGACGCCGCGTCCCGGCGCGAGGAACTGGGATTGCCCCCACGTTTCTTCGTCTACGTTGGACGTTTGGTTCCGGAAAAAGGAGTGTTTGAACTGCTGCAGGCCTATGGCACACTGTCTCCAGACCTTCAGGAGCAGGTGGGATTGGTGTTTGTCGGGGATGGCGCGGCGCGCGCCATTCTCACGCAGAATGCGGCTACTGGAGTGCAGTTCAAAGGTTTTGCCCAGCGTGATCAGTTGTCGAACTACTACGGATTGGCGGACGCATTTGTGTTTCCCACGCATAGCGACCCTTGGGGCCTGGTCGTGAACGAAGCAATGGCTTGCCGTCTACCCATCATCGCCAGCAACGCTGCCGGGTGTGTCGCCGACCTGGTGGCCGATGGATGGAACGGGCGAGTGGTGAATTCGCAAAGCGTGGAAGAGTTGGCATCGGCGATGACAGAGCTGGCCAGAGATAGCGAGTTAAGAGCCACCATGGGAAAACGCAGCCGCGAACGGATTTCGGCTTTTTCTCCCCAAGCGTGCGCTGGCGGTATCGCCGCAGCCGTAATTTCCACGTTGGCAGCCCGCCATGAATGACCGTATGGAAGGCGTGGTCATGGTGGTCGGCCTGCTGGCGTGTTGTCTGGCGGGTGCGTATTTGGTTATTTTCCGCCCGGGCTATTTGACCAGCGCCGAATATCTGCAAGGTCTGCTCTTTTTGCAGATCGTATTCGCAGCGCTCTGGAATTTCCGCTCTCGATATTTTCCGTTGGTGGTTATTTCGTTCCTGCTGGCAGGCCTCGATCTTCCCGGGCGCGGCCCATGGATCGCGGCGCGTTGGTTGGTTCTGATTGTGGGAGCCCTTGCGGGATACGTCGCCTACATGAAGGAGCGCTCGCATCGCTTCAGCGCATTCCATCTCGTTGCCTTTTTCTGTGTCACGGCGGCGATGGTTTCAGCGATCGTGTCTTCCTATCCCACGCAGGCGGTGCTCAAAGCTGCGAGCTTGCTGCTGTTATTTCTCTATGGGGCCTCGGGGATCCGGTTGGCGGTTCTGGGGCGCGAGAGGCGATTCATTCTGTCGTTCCTGCTGGGCTGTGAAGTCCTCATCTACCTGACCGCGGTCGGCTATTTTCTAGCTGGCGTCCATTTCTTCGGGAATCCGAATTCGTTGGGGGCAGTGGCGGGCGTTGTGTTGATGCCAACCATGCTTTGGGGCGTGTTGATCAGTGAAGACACCGTGCAAAGACGGCGGAGAACCTTTGCGTTGATGTTGATAGCACTGCTTCTTTTGAGCAGTTATTCGCGCGCGGGAATATTGAGCGCGGGCATCGCATGCGGATTGATGTGTGTAACCTTGAGGCAATATCGGTTATTGATCAAAGGCATTGCGTTCGTGGTAGTGGCCGCTGTTTTCGTTGCGATCACCATGCCGCCGCAGGACAACTCCAACGATTCCATCCTCACGACCTTCTTACATAAGGGAAAAACCGAAGAGGGAGTTTTGGGATCGCGGAAATCTCCCTGGGACCAGACGGTCTCAGCTGTGCGGCAAAATCCCTGGTTTGGAACGGGGTTCGGCACCAGCGCCACGTCTTCTGAAGTAACGACGGAGAATTACGAATACATCTCGCTCGACGAGACGACCCGCGAGCATGGCGACAGCTATCTCGAGATCGTTGAGTGGGTGGGCCTGTTGGGAGTTGTTCCTTTCTATATCGTGATCTTCATGATTTTGTGGAATGCCCGGCGCGTTTTCGTTTGGATGAATCGAACCGGAAACCAGTACTCGCCTGCGATTCCTTTGGCGGCGATCATGCTGGCTGGATTAGTGCACGCCTCGTTCGAGGATTGGTTGTTCGCTGTCGGCTATTACCTTTCAGTAGTGTATTGGGCACTGGCATTCGTTTTGGTTGATCTACTCCCTGAGCCTGTCGAAGAAGTTGCTCCGACTCCTTCCTTGAAGACCAGGCGATGGTTTGATCCTTTCGGCGTGGTTTTGCCGGGCCGATGATGCGGCTTTTCCTGAACGGGCTCGCAGCCAGTGCGGGCGGGGGACTCACCTATCTCCGCAACGTCATCCCGCACTTATCAGCGCGCGGAAGCGTCGAGACAACCGTGGCGGTCAGCGACGCGTTAAGAGAGGAATTCGGGGACCTGCCGCGTATTTCATTCGTGCCGCTCAAGACCCAGGCGGGTGCGATTGGCCGTTTCTGGCGGGAGCAGACGGCGCTTCCGGATCTGTTGCGCTCGACCCAATCGAACGTCTTGATCTCGGCTGGAAATTTTGCCTTGCGCAACTCACCCGTTCCGCAAATCCTGCTTTCCCGCAATTCCCTGTATACATCTGCGGATTTCTATCGCGATTTACGCGCACGCGGCGAGTACGGCATGTGGGTCGATACGAAAGTGCGGGGTTCTTTGGCGAAGCGCTCTTTGTTTTGGGCCGATCGAACCGTTGCCCCGAGCCAAGCTTTCGCCGACGAACTCCGACGTTGGACCGGTGTGGAAGTAGTTGCGGTCCACCACGGCTTCGACCGCGAACTTTTCTTTCGCCCTGACGCTCCCATGCCCGAAGAGGCACAGAAAACGTTTGATGCCACGGAGGGCGCCTTGCGACTGCTCTTCGTCAGTCATTACACGTACTACCGCAATTTTGAAACGTTGTTACGTGCATTGCCTGTGCTGAAGCGTGCGCTCGCTCCGCGAAAAGTGCGTTTGATCTTGACCTGCGACTTTTCTCGAAGCCGAGAGTATCCGGCAGGATCGGCGGTCCGTCTGCTGGAGAAACTAGATGTGGCGGGAGAAGTCGTTCAATTGGGATCAATTCCTTATCAATCTCTCCATCATCTGTACCAGGCTTGCGACGTTTACGTCACGCCGGCGTACACGGAAACTTTTGCCCACCCATTGGTGGAGGCTATGGCCAGCGGTTTGCCGATCGTGGCCTCAGACCTGCCCGTGCATCGTGAGATCTGCGAAAGCGCAGCACTGTACTTTTCACGTTTCTCTCCCGACGAGTTGGCTGAAAGAGTTGCGGAGGTAGTATGTTCTAAGCTGTTATCAAGGAGATTAGTGGATGAAGGGGCGCGGCGAGGAGAAAGTTTTAGCTGGAAGAAACATGTTGAACAAATTGTTGCACTAGCGGCTGGGCTATCGAAGTGAACGAGAGGTGTAGAGCCCGAGAGCGACGCCGGCAATCCAACGAGATGAGTCCTCAATATGATTCTTGAGCGTCTCCCAGCCCAGAAGCAGACCTGCGATGTCTGCGTTGTAGGTTCCGGCCCTCTGGGCATGGCGCTAGCTCTAGAGCTTGAGCGTCTCGGTCGGGATGTCGTCGTTCTCGAATCGGGCGAGAGCAGGGTAGATCCGAAAATCGCTGAGGCTTCGCGGGCTCTGATCGTCGACCCCCGGCGTCACGCGCAGATGGAAATCGCGGTTTGTCGAGCGCTCGGGGGTACATCGTGGGCGTGGGGAGGCCGCTGCGTGGCTCTGGACCCCGTAGACTTCGCGGCCCGCTCCCACGTGCCTTATTCCGGATGGCCCATTGGCCAGGATGACATTGAGCCTTGGTATCCGAAAGCCGCCGAATACTTATTGTGCGGTGATACCAGTTTCATTTCCAGACCTCGCCACATGCCGAGTGTTGGAGCGGACGTCTCGGCCGAGACGTTGGAGCGTTGGTCGACGGAACCGCGACTCGCGCTGGTTCATCGCGGACGGATCGAGCGATCGGAGCGCATCAAGCTCTTTTTGAACAGCACCGTCGTTGATCTTCTCTTTGAAGAGGGCGGGAAAGTAGTGCGGGGAGTCGTGGTAGCGACGCCTGGCGGCAAACCGAAAGTAAAGGCACGAAATGTGGTCCTTGCCGCAGGAGGCATCGAAACGACGCGATTGCTGCTTGCGGTGCAGCGTCGGTTGCCGGGACATTTTGGCGGTGCCGGTGGTCCGTTAGGTCGGTATTACATGGGACACATCTCTGGCAAGATCGCGAGCATTGTGTTCGACAAGCCGGAATACATTGCCGATTTCGATTTCGAATTGGAGCCAGTCGGGGCATACATACGCAGGCGCTTCAGCATCAGCGCCGAGGCGCAGCAAGCGCATGGGCTATTCAATACCGTCTTCTTCCCAGACAACCCGCCGTTCCACGATCCCCGACATCGAAGCAGCGTGTTGTCGGCGGTTTTCCTGGCGTTGGCGGTGCCGCCAGTCGGCCGCCGTTTGGTTTCAGAAGCGATCCGGGCCTTTCACGTCGGTCCCAAGCCACGGCGTGTCGGTGCCCACATTCGGAACGTGCTCATAGGTGCTCCGCGTGGTTTGCAAGACCTGATGAAAATTGTGTACGGTCGATTCTTGGCAACGCCACGCAAGCCTGCTTTCCTCGTTCGGAGTTCCAACGGAAGGTACGCTCTGCACTATCACGCAGAGCAGGAACCAAACCCCGACAGCCGAGTCGTTCTGACTAGTGAAAGCGATGTGTTTGGCCTGCCCCGCGTCGCAATCGACCTCCGTTTCACCGAGCATGACGCGCGCAGTGTGGTCGAGTCCCATGTAATCTTGGACTCCGCTCTGCGCAGTGAACAGGTTGGACGGATAGAGTACTGGTATCCGCAGGAAGAATTGCTAGAGCGGGTGTCAGCACAGGCGTCGGACGGGCTTCATCAAGTGGGCACTACGAGAATGGGGCGAGACTCGAGTGACAGCGTGGTCGATGCGGACTTGAAAGTCCACGGAACCGCCAACCTTTACGTGGCTTCTTCAAGTGTGTTTCCTACAACTGGGCAGGCCAACTCGACCTTTCCCGCGGTCGCGCTAGCCGTTAGACTCGCCCATCATCTCAGCACGGACCCAGTCAAATTGGAAATTCAAGACGGACAATCGGCTGATCATGCGCCACGTTAACTTTGCGCCCCTGTCACGCAGCGTTTCAGCAATCGGTTTCGGCTGCGCCTCACTCGGTTCCCGCGTTGACGCAGGACATGGGCGAGCGGCGCTGGCCCGCGCGTACGACGCAGGCGTGTCATGGTTTGACGTTGCGCCGTCTTACGGTGACGGGCAGGCGGAGGTCTTGCTAGGTGGTTTTCTCGCGGGCAAACGTTCGCAGGTCGCCCTTTGCACGAAAGTTGGCATCCTCCCAGGCCGCGTGTCACTCCCGATGCGCGTTGCCAAGCCCGCTCTACAGCGCGCGATTGCCATGTTGCCGGGGCTTCGCAAGCATCTTGTCAAGTTCCGCCGGTCTGCGCAACGCGTCGAATTGAATGGCTCCTTTATCGAATCAAGCATCGTGGAGAGCATGCGGCGGCTCAAGACAGACTACGTTGACGTGCTTGCACTCCACGAGGCACGACTAGAAGATGTCAAGCGCGATGACGTATTACGGGCGCTCGACAACATCGTCAAAAAAGGCTACGCCCGTACAATCTGCTCGGCTGGCGATCTGAGCGTGTCGCTCGCGGCTGTGGGGTTGTCTGAACACATTAGAGTCGTTCAGATTGCCAACACACCCTTCCGCCCTAATCTGGCGTTGGCCAAGCAACGGCTAACGCCTGAGCGGGCCGTGGGCTTTGTCGTTCACAGTGTCTATGGCCAGCAGGACGCACTGGAGGCGGTGACCTCCGTGATCGAACGAGAAGATGACAAACGCAGCATGCTGCGAGCGGCAGGCTACCGCGGTGCTACACGGGAGGTCGCGGCTGCGGTCCTGCTCGACTTTGCCTTGGCCAGCAATCGCGATGGTGTGGTCTTGCTGTCGATGTACCAACCACAGCATCTCGACTTCAATCTTGCGCGTATTGAGTCATCGCCGCCCGCCGATGCGGTCTTGGACTTGGTGAGTCGCCTAATAGCGTAGAGAATGCCCGCGGCGAAAACGTAATCAACGCTTGTAGGCCGCCAGGTGGGATGCGTCCAACCATTGGGTCTTGGTGAATCCTAGTGATCGTAATTCCTTAACGATCTTGGCTGGGGTCTGGAGCAGTCCTCGCTTTTCCAGGACTTCGAAGTGAACCTCGCAGAAAACCGCTCTGCATTCCGCTGCACGAAGCCTGGTTCCCATGCCGGAGATTACTTCCCACTCAAATCCTTCGACGTCGATCTTTACGATGTTGGGTTGCGGAAGATCGAGGTCGTCCCCGCGCGCAACCCGTACCTCCGCAACATTGCTATTGAGAACCGCTAGAGAACTTGTTTCATTGGAAACGCTCATCGGGAGTGTTCCGTGAACGTCCGCTAGCGCAACATTCATGAGCGTTGCGTTGGGAAGATCCAATTTCGACAAGACGCCGAATGTTTCTGGTACGGGCTCAAAGGCCACTACCTGTGCGGCGAGCGGAGCAAGTCGTTCGGCGTAATAGCCAACATTCGCGCCGATATCCCACACGCAGTCGCTGGACTTGACCTCGCCTAATAAGGCGCGCGAGAACGAATCCTCATATCCAACCCGCCAGACGGAACGAATCCTCTGTAATAAGGGCACGAGTCCAAGCCTTCGTGCTACCGAACGAGCCTGAGTCTGGAGTTCAATCAGCATCGCGCCAAGCCGGAGCAGAATTTGTGTACGTGGTTAGTATAACGGCCTCCTTGTGCCACGCTCTGCTCGGGCGTTACGCGTAATCAGGCAACTCTCCCTTAAGCCGGTCGGCAAGACGCATGCAGAGGGCGATGATCGTCAATGTGGGGTTCGAATGCCCGCTGGTCGGGAATACGGCGCTGCTTGCGATATATAGATTCGAGACGCTGTGAATCCGGCAGTTGCGATCGACTACCCCGGTGTGGGGAGAATCGCTCATCCGCGCGGTACCGATGTGATGGAACTGATCGGTGATGTGATCGGTCCAGGGTTGCGCCTCGTCGTCCAAGACCCAATCATCGAGTTCGATTGCCCCGATCTTCGCTTGCGCAAACTCCTCGCGCAAGAGGAGAGCGTATTGACGAATGGTGTAGCGCGTCAGGTCGGTGAGGGCCCAGCGCACGTTCGAGCGGGGGATGCCCAACGCATCGAGTTGATCCGACAGCAAGACTCGGCTTTCGGGATTTGGCTCCTGCTCGGAAGTAAGTCCGATTCGCATTGCGGCCCCCGGCGAATAACTTCTGCCATGCGCCAGATAGTGCCATGCGGGCAGCACGGTTGCCCTGGGATCGCGCGCTGCCTGCCATAGCTTGCGAACAAGTATTCCGTCGATCTGTCCACGGCGCACGGCTCTGTAAACATCTTTTGCGTCTTGCAACGCGGACCCGCTCTCAATGAAGGTTGTGCCCATGGAGACGTTCAGGGTCTTCTTTTCGCGTTGCCAAGCAGGATTGGCGGTGCAACGAACGGAATACTTCAGGCCGTTTTTGTGAAACACATTTAGCAGTTGCTGTGCCTTCTTAGAATCAGGCGTCTTCAACCATCCGATCATCGCGCTGGGGTGATCTTGAAAAAAGCGGCCGACCAGATCGTGCTCATTGCCGATTCCGTTCTGTTGCTGCTGGTTGTTCGCCAGCAGGATGCGGGCAGTTTCAATTCCGCCGGCGCATAGAACGAAGGTACGAGCGCGAATCGTCGTTTTCTTCCCGCCGATGGACTGTACTTCGATACGCTCGACTCGATTGAAATTGTCGTCGAGGCGAATGTGGGTCAGGTTGGCGTGCAACAGGAGCGTGCAGCGGTCCGATGTGCGCAGCCCGGGCAGATATTGCTCGCGAACGCTCGGCTTGGGACTCCACTTGGAGAAGTGATACCAGAGCCGGTCATCGAAGACAGGCGGGCGAGTTTTTAACAATGCAAACAAATCACTGTCGAAGTTTCGATCGTCGACCATCAAGAACCGGCAGGCGCGTGCATAGTAGGGAACGAGTTCCTCAAAAGAGAAAGGCCATCCGCTGTTTGCGACCCAATCACGGCGCTCGAAGTCCATTGGCATGAGAGGAAGAGCCTGGCCTCCCCACTGGGTCGTAGAGCCACCACAAATGCGAAACCTTCCCTGGGTCGAACCGGGATGGGGCAAGCCGCTAATTGCGACATCGTAGAGCGCCTGTGTCGGTGATTCCGGATTTAAGCCGCCGCTCTCCACGATTACGGTCTTAAACCGTGTGTTCGCCGTTTCGGAGGCGATCGCGAGTCCGGCGGCGCCGCTGCCGACCAGGCACAAGTCGCACTGCAGATCAAAATCGTCGCTATTTTCAAGGTCAACAATCATGACGGCTTCAGCGCGGCGTCCACAAATTTCACGAAGCTGGAGAGTTGTTGCTTATCGTACGGGTTAGAAGCAGCATCGCGTACGTTCTGCGAGATGCGCTGCCGATCGGAACTGGAAAAAAGTACAACGCCGTTCGGATTACTGCTTAGCGCGTAGTGCAGCAACAACGAGCCGATCACCGACGGATCCTTCGGGTCGGCTCCGATTTCTCGGGAAAAACGGATGGCGAGATCGCCGTTTGCGGCAATTGCATTCCGCAGCGGTTGAGAGGGTTGAAAAACGCTATGGGTGATCAGTCCTTGGCCTGCGTTACTGACGCGTTGAAGATTTCGTGTGCTGGCGTTGTCATCGAATTGCAATACCTCGTAGTCCGCGGGGAGGCGATGAAAGGCCTCGCCCAGCTTGGAGAATGCCGACGCGACGCCGAAAGCTCGAACCGTGCCGCGTTTCACTTGATTCTGCAGCGCCGCGAGCAGCGGTTCGCTGGACGCTTCTTGCAGGTTCGCTTCATGCAACAGCAACAAGTCGACACAGTCCGTGCGCAGCTCTTTTAGACTGGTTTCCAGGCTTCCAACCATCGCCGCGGGAGTGAACGCGCCCGACTCGACCATCGCGGAACCACGCTGTTTCGCTCGTTGCAATAGACCAGGGAAGGGGCGGAGGACCTTCTTCGCCAAATCGATTGCCCAGCGATTGCCCGCGATTCCAGCGGGAGGCTGAATTCCGAACTTGGTTGCGACCGTGACCCGGTCTCGTTTTCCTTGCAGGAATTCTCCGAGAATTCCTTCAGCCCGGCCAAAACCGTAGGCGCGCGCGACGTCGAAGTGCGTAATGCCTTCGGAGAACGCGGCTTCCAGCGTCTGCACGGCATCGCGGCGGTCAGCATGCGTGGTCAACTTGACGGAGCCAAATCCCAGCTGTGAAACCCTGACTGTTGTTTGGCCAAGAATGTGTCTGAGCATTCGTTATTCCGGCGATTTCATCACTGGCATTTTCAGGCTGCAACCTGAAGCTTCGGGGCTGTTCGACTGGGAAGCGGCTTGTTCAGGAAGGGCCGCTCGCAGAAATACCAGAAGATGGCTCCCACCGCACAGCAGAAAATCATGCGCAGTATAAATTCGGAATATGTTGGCAGGCCCCAATGAATCAGCTTGGAAGCAAACACTGAAGAAGCTCTTAGATTGAACTGATGGGTCAAATAGAGGCTGTAGGATGTCAGGCCGAATGCTCCAAGAATCAACCCGAGGTGGCTGTTTCGGAATGCGCCGTCCCAGCGTCGCAGGAGAATGAGAGTCAAGGCAAAGGCGGCGGTCACGATCCACTCGGTGTATAGCCACCTCCAACGAAACGTCGTAGACAGATGGTAGCCCCACAGCGCGAAGAGTAAGAACGCTCCGATGGTTAGATCGATCAAGATACGATGTTTTCGATCCTGCATCTTGCAGAGGCGAAAAAACACCAACGCTCCCAGTCCGAACGCGACCCAGTATTCCCAAAAGAAACCGTGAGCAATCAAAGGATGAGTCAAATTCCATGCGAAGCCGAAAACCATGATGGCGACGATCGCCGGGAAAATGCTTCTCTTGAAGCGAATGGCTGCGAACATAAGCAATCCCATCACGAGATAGAACTGTTCTTCATAGTTCAGCGACCAGAAGCCCGCTACGAAGAGCGTCGAATTGTCGAATGGGTGCGGCGTGGGATGAAAAATCAGGCTGAACCATTGGGTCATTGTCAGATTTTGGATCCACACGAGCGGAGAGGTGGACAACTGTTCGCCGAGTCCGACGCGCATCTTCAGAAGGCGAGTTGCGGCAAAGAAGCAAATCGCAAAAAAATAAGGCGGATAGATTCGCCGGACGCGCCTCCACATGTAGCCGCGAGGACTGACTTGGTTGCGTTTGCAGGACTCGGTACTCGCGGCAATGCAATAACCTGAGATGACGAAGAAGACCATGACGCAGGCGTGCCCGAGGTCGAAATCCGTACCTGACTCAAACCCGAGGTGATAGCAAACAACACCCAGGGCGGCGAGGCCACGCCAGGCATCGACCATGGCATATCTTGGTTCCCACTGCGCCTGAGTGGATAACCGCGCCCCCCTTTGCCGGGGCGCGGATAGAGCAGTCGACAAGACGATACTCCGAGGAAAAAGTTACTCAGCTATACCACACAATCACATTCTCGTGCTATCACTTTGGGCAGCCCACAAAGACGACATTGATCCGGAGGCAAGATGTTTCGAGTTCGCACTTCACTCACTTTCAACGTGCTGCTAGGTGGACTGTTAGCGGCCGGGGTTCTTGTCATTCTAACCTCCTATCGCTGCAGCGCGGGTGACCAAGCGGGGCAAAAGACTGCCGGGTCGGCTCCGGAAAAAGCGGCGCTCAAGTACACAAGTGATTTTGCCTGGTCGGCTGCGCCTTCGGACGATCTCAGTTCGCCGGGAGTTCATAAAGTGAGTGTCCCGTGTGCGGGAGGGGTGCGCAGCAACGAACCGAACTACTACATTTGGATCTCTGGATCGGGCACGGCAGAAGCAGTGAAGGTGACGGGCGGAACCTGCACATCGGAAGGACGCTCAGGAATGCTGGAGTTCAAGACGCAGTATGCTCATCCCCCCGGGTACACCGTGGGTAGCGCCTCAGGCGGATTGCAGGAAGCTCTCATTGCCGCCCGCTTTACTCCCAGCAATCCGAATGGCATTCCGCAATCCGGCCACGTCATCGTCCCGCCGGGCGAACTGAAGGCCTACGCACCGATTTCGATTCGTGCCTCGGGAGTAACCATCGATTTTTCCGGGTCGATTGTGGAATGTTGGATGACCGATACCTGCATCTTCGTGGGCGACGCGGCGAACTCAGGGTTGTATTCGAACGTCACGCTGATCAATCCGCGCGGGCGAATCATGGTGGTCGGATCAGAGAAGCCGTTCATCGAAGTCAACGCGCAGAAAACGCGCATTTTCAATGTGTCGACTCGATTTGGAGTGAAAGGCGCGTATTTCAGTTCTTTTGTGCAGGTCGACGACGACCAGGCGTTTCTGCTCGACGGATTGGATACGGAGTTCGGCGGAAACGAACTCGGTTACGGTGTTCGCTGCGATGCGACGGCCTGCAATCCCGTGGTGTCGGCGCCCGGTCCCTTCAACAAATATTCCGCGGTGGGATGGCTCAAGCATTTGAACATTTCGATGCAGTGTGTAGGCAACGGCATTGATTGGCAGAGTGGAAACACCTTGCGGGTGTCAGACAGCGTGGTTCAAGGGTTTGCGCAATATGGCGTGCGAGCGGGCACGCGGCGAGGCGGCTACGGCGGAGTCGAACTCGACAACGTTTACGAAGAGGTGGGAGGGTGTGGAGCGAAAAACCCGCTTGGCAAAGTGGGGCAGGCTGGAGTGATTGCTCAAGGCGGGAAAGTGAAAGTGATCGGCGGAGAAGCGCCAAACGGGGCGATTCCGCAATTCGCCAATACGGGCAAGATGAACTACCGGTATTACGTCGTAGCGCACTCGCGTTTCGGCGACTCGAATCCGCTTTACGCAGGCAACGCCATGTCGAGCGGTTCGGGAAATATCACAGTCACGGTTCCTGACATCCCGGGAGCTACGACGCTCGATCTACTGCGGGTTACCCTGGCCGCCGGCGAAAGAGATCAGGCACCCTACGGGAAGGGTGATTTTGCGGTCGTCGCGGGGGTGGCTCGAGCCTCCGCGTGCTCGAATGGCGCGTGCACATTCACTGACAGCCAGGTTGCTCTGCATTCGTACACGGTGGCGCCGCCAACCTATTTCCCACTGCTGACTTTCTGGCCCGGGAATCTCGTGCTTGGAGCGAATCAGGACTCGAGCGATCCCTTCACGGCGGCAACGGCCCAAGTGGATGCGGTCGGGTCCGCGGTGGTCAGCGTTCTGGGAACGGTGGCTCCAGCGGTCTCGGCCATCAACTGCGCCGCCGCGACTTCGTGGACGCCGATCTGGGCAACTTGCATCGGATCGTCGTTCCCGCCTTCTAGTTTCTCGTTGCAAGGAGCCCTGGTGTTGGCGGTGAAGCCAAACCGCGATGGGGGCAAAGGATTGAACTGGAAGGGACGACTAAACTTCTCAACCTTGGGAACTGGCCCCGGACACATCATTACGCTTTCCGATTCGAATTTTCAGAAGACCGTAGCCAGCGGAAATAACCGTCCTGCAAATGATCCGCAGGACGCATTCATCGGGTACGACCAGGGTGATGGAGATCCGGCAAACGTCGGAATCAGTATGGGCGCGCCGAAGTCGATCTCGAATTACATTGGGAACGCCGGCGACGGAAACAACTGGAAAGAACGCCTTACGGCGACACAAAAAAGTTTCGCCGTGCCGGTCATCATCAAGAACGGAAGCACGTTGACGGTCGGATCGGGTTCTCCGTTGTCACAGATGAAAATCTACAACGCAAAAGTCTCTGCCGCAACAAGCGTACCGGGACAAAGCTGCCTTGACGTGTCATCGTCGGTGTCTGGGTTGATCGCGACCGACCAGATCGCGGGCGTAACGCCACCAGGACCGCTGGGAAGCCTCTCTCTTAACGCATATGCCAGCGCGAAAGAAACCGCAGTCCTGCATTTTTGCAATGCTGGTACCGCCGCCGCCAAGGCTCCAGCGGGTACCTACTCCTTTCTGGCGGTACACTGACACTCGTGTGTGGAATAGCCGGCATCGTGGCGCATCGCGGGATTGTCGCTCCTGATCTGTTGGAGCGGATGACGCATTCGCTTGCCCACCGCGGGCCCGATGATTCGGGGACGGTCATCGTCCGGGAAGAATCTCCAGAGCCCGTCGAGGTCGGCCTCGGCAACCGGCGTCTTGCGATTCTTGATCTCTCTCCTCTGGGCCACCAGCCGATGCAGGATTCAGAAACCGGGAATTGGATTGTCTACAACGGTGAGATTTACAACTTTCGTGAAGTGCGCAGCAAACTGGAAGGCGAAGGAGTTCACTTCCGCAGTCAATCGGACACCGAGGTATTGGTCAAAGCTTACGGCCGCTGGGGCGAAGGGTGCCTTACCGAATTTCGCGGGATGTTTGCCTTCGCGATCTGGGATGCGCGACGGCACCGGCTGTTCGTGGCGCGCGATGCCATGGGAATAAAGCCACTCTATTACTCCACTCAGGGGAAGTATTTTCTCTTTGCCTCGGAACTTCGAACCCTTCTGGGGACGGGCCTGATTCAAAGGCGGCTTGATCGCAGCGGCTTGCTGAACTATCTGAGATTCGGGTCGCTCTACGATCCTATCTCCCTCGTAGAGGGCGTTCATGCCTTGCCCGCGGGGCATTTCTTGATGTGGGAGAAAGGGAATTTGACGGTCTCGCGGTACTGGGATCTGGCGGGCGAGGGAAGAGGTTTACACACTCCTGAGAAAAAAGATTTCGAAGAACTAGATGACGTCCTCGATGAATCGGCGCGGTTGCAGATGGTCAGCGATGTTCCGGTCGGAGTTTTTCTCTCCGGTGGAATCGATTCTAGTGCTCTGGCAGGGATTCTCAGCCGGGATGGCGTAAGACTCCACACGTTTTCGATCGTTTTTCGCGAAGCGGATTACAGCGAAGCGGAGTATTCGCGGCTGGTCGCACAGAAGTTCGGCACCGAACACCAGGAGATTCTGATTTCGCAGCGAGATGCATTGGAAGCGATTCCGGGCGCCCTGCAGGCCATGGATCAGCCGACCATTGATGGGTTGAACACTTACCTGATTTCTCGCCAAACGCGTGCCGCCGGAGTCAAAGTCGCAATTTCCGGACTCGGGGGAGACGAACTTTTCGCCGGATATTCGACGTTCCACAGTGTTCCGCAGATGGAACGATTTGCAAGTCTCTGGAAGCACGTCCCACACGTTGCGCGTGCGCCGTTGGCAGGCGTGTTCGAGGCGCTCGCACCCTCGAGCGATCAAAACCGCAAACTGGCCGCGTTGGCACGTGGAAATGGCAACCTGTTGCATCCCTATTTCTTGTCGAGGCAGTTGTTCAGTGACGCTCAGAGTCAGGCGCTGATTTCGACGAACATGAAAGCCCTTGCCGAGCGGGCCAGTGCTCCTTTGCGGGATGCCCTTGACCGAGCGCGTGAACTTGATCCCATCAACCGCGTGTCTTATCTAGAGGCGCGATGTTACATGCTCAACACCTTGCTGCGTGATTCGGATGTGATGAGCATGGCGCATGGGTTGGAAGTTCGTGTTCCGTTGATCGATCATCGCCTGGCAGAGAAGTTGTTTCGTCTTCCGGGGCCTGAGAAAGTAGATCCATCTACTCCCAAATCCCTGCTGGTGAACGCGCTTCATGGAGAATTGCCCAACGAGATTGTGCACCGGCGCAAGCGCGGTTTTACTTTGCCTTTTGAACATTGGCTGAAAGATGAATTGCGGCCAGAATTGGAGGCCGGCCTTCGGGGCATTGCTGGTGGCCCTCTTGGCGGTCTGTTCCGCGCCGAGGCTGTGCAGCAAGTGTGGAATGACTTCCAGCGGGGAAGCACGTCGTGGTCGCGCCCGTGGTCGCTGTACGTGCTGCAACGATGGTGTGAACTGCAGTCGGTGAGCGCTTAGCGCGGTTTGCGAGCGGAAATCAGCAAGAACAGTCCCCAGTTGCGACCGAACTTGCGAGCCAATCCTCGAGGAAAGAGTTTCCATGCCAGCCGGTAGATTGGCGCCTGATAGCGACCCGACGGCTGGTTGAGCAACAGATCTCCCGGACTGAATACCTGTTGCATGCTGATGTCTTCGAACCCGTCGAGCAGCGAGCGTGCCTCCGCCTGCGTGTAGGTTTTCGTGCCCGGACTCTCCAGGTGGTCGTAGACCGACTGGCGCAACGTCTTTCCACGAAAAACTCCGTAGCGTAACCAGAGCATCAAGCCAGTGAGAGACGGGTGGTGGTAGATCATGATGCGCGCTTGTCCGCCCGGCTTTAGAACTCTCAAGACCTGACGGATGCACCGCGCGGTGTCAGGACTGTGATGCAGGACTCCGTACGAGTAGACAACGTCGAAAGAGTTGTCGGGGAAGGGCAGGTTCTCCGCATCGGCGACCTGCAGATCGGGCGCAAAGCCCGCGGCCACGCATCGGCGGCGAGCGCGCTCAAGCGATGCCGAAGAAAGATCGACCCCAGTGGCGTGCGCGCCAGCCTTCAGCCACTCGAGGTAGTCGGCTCCCAAGCCAACGCCAACTTCCAGCACTCGCTGGCCGCGGAAAGACGAGAACTGCGCGAAGTCATGGATGTAGGGTTCGAGCGCATAGCGCGCCTGCGCGTGGGCGGCAAAGCCTTCAACGCCCTCCAGATATCGGGTGCCGCACGGGTCGGAATTCCAGAACTGACGAACCTCTTCCTTCAAATCGGGGATGGATCGGGCATTAGCCATGATGGCGATTCTCAGCGGATGTTAGCACATACCAAAACCCGCAACACAAGCGGTTCTTCGCGCTTCGGATTGGCACGCCGTTCCATGTAAGATGTTACGAGCAGAAGTCCCGTAATGCAGAAACTGGAAGAATCCAAACAGGTAAAACCGGTTGTGCCCGCCGTAAAAATTCCGGTGAGCGTGATCGTACCTGTGCGCAACGAGGCGCACAACCTAGCGCGCTGCCTGGAGTCGCTGCGCGAGGCGGGCGAAGTTTTCGTGATCGACTCGAACAGCACCGATGCAACAGTCGAAACTGCTCGTTCCTTCGGCGCGAAAGTGGTGCAGTTTCATTATCAGGGTGGCTGGCCGAAAAAGCGCCAGTGGGCGATGGATACTCTGCCGCTCAGCTTTGACTGGGTGTTGCTGGTCGACGCAGACGAGGCGTTGACTCCTGAGTTGGTGGAGGAAGTTCAAGACGCGATCCAACAGCCGGGCTTCGATGGCTACTACATCGAATTGCAGATGTATTTTCTCGGACGGCGGCTGCGCCACAGTGGAGCAAATTTCTACAAGCTCTCCCTCTTCCGGCGAGGCAAGGGACGCTACGAGTGCCGTCTGAAAGAGCAAGACAAGTCAATGTGCGACATGGAAGTACATGAGCACGTCGTGGTGGATGGCAAGACGGCGAAGCTAAAAAATCCTCTGCTCCATCACAATGTCGAGTCCCTCTCGCGCTACATTCAGAAACATGATGAGTACTCGAACTGGGAAGCGCGTGTCTGGCTGCATGGTGATGCCAGCAGCGAAGAACTGCCGCCCTCGTTTTTCGGAACGCAGGCCCAACGGCGCCGCTGGTTGCGCCAGAAACTCTTCAGCTTGCCCGGGTCTCCGGTTCTGTTTTTCATCTACAAATACATTTTTCGATTTGGTTTTATGGATGGCGTACCGGGGCTGATCTACTGCGGCATGCAAGGCATTCAATTCTTCAACATCAAAGCTAAGATATACGAACTCCGTGCGAGGAGAGGTTAGGCCCTCATGTGCGGAATCAGCGGGCTTTTTAATTGCGGAGACCGGGAAACGCTGGCGCGCATGACGGCGGTGCAGACCCACCGCGGTCCCGATGATACGGGCCTGTGGGAGAAGCAATTTCCGGACGGCTCGTACGTGGGATTCGGTAGCCGGCGGTTGGCGATCCTCGATCTTTCCGCCAGCGGCCACATGCCGATGTGCAATGAAGACGGCAGCGTCTGGATTACTTACAACGGCGAGATCTATAACTTCGTTGAACTTCGCAAGGAACTCGCTGGAAAAGGCTATCGTTTTTCCTCAGACACAGACACGGAAGTCGTCCTTCATCTCTATGAGGAACGCGGTCCGGATTGCGTGAAGCTTCTGAACGGCATGTTTGCTTTTGCCATCTGTGACTTTCGCTCCAGTGCACCGATGTTGTTTATGGCGCGCGACCACTTCGGTGTGAAGCCGTTTTATTACGCGCACAACGGTTCAAAGTTCGCCTTTGCTTCTGAGATTAAAGCGCTTTTGCAGGTGCCGGGTATTTCCGCCGAGATGGATCCCGCAGCCTTGCACAAGTATCTGACCTTTCTTTGGGTTCCGGATCCGCAAACGATGTTTCGCGGAATTCAGAAACTTCCCGCGGGGTATTCGGCGATTCTGCGCAACGGCGAATTGCGCCTTAGACAATATTGGGACCTGACGTTCCCGTCCGCGGAAGCGACCTACGGTGCGTCGGAAGAAGAACTGGCGGAGCAGATTCGCGAGCGCTTCCGCCGGTCGGTTGAAGCGCAGATGGTGAGCGACGTCCCGATCGGAGCGTTTCTGAGCGCGGGCCTTGATTCTTCCAGCATCGTCGCCATGATGACTCGCGCAGGGAAGGGACCCGTTCGCACCTACACCATTACGTTTCCGGATAAGTATCGCGTTGGAGAGACGACGCTTGACGATCCCGGCGTTCCCGCGAGATTGGCGCGGCAGCTGGGATGCGAAAATCAGCAGATCGTGGTCGAACCTGACGTGGCTGATCTCTTGCCGCGATTGACCTGGCATATGGATGAGCCAACTGCCGATCCTGCGATCATCACCGCATATCTGGTGTGCCGTGAGGCGCGCAAGCAAGCGACGGTTCTTCTTTCGGGCGTAGGCGGTGATGAGCTCTTCGCGGGATACCGCAAGCATGCGGCGCACTATTGGGCGCAGGCCTACCAGAGAGTTCCCGCCAGCATTCGGGGGCTTCTCGAGGCAAGGTTAGGTCGCGTGCCGAGTCTTCGTGGGACATCCGCGAAGGGAAGAATCAGGCTGGTAAAAAAGATGGCGCGCAGCGCCTCTCTGCCCCGCGTAGATCGATTTGTGATGAACTGCACGTATCTTGACGCGGAGCAGAAGCGCGATCTCTATGCGGGAGATCTGCTACGAGAAGTAGCCGACACGGATCCGGCGCTCCGTCACCGGCAAGCCTTTGAGCAGGTGGCGGACGCTGATTTCCTGAACCAGATGCTGTATCTTGACACCAAGATTTTCATGACCAGCCTGAATCTGACTTACAACGACAAAATGAGCATGGCGTCGTCGGTAGAAGTGCGTGTGCCGTTCCTGGATCGCGAACTGGCGGAATTTGTGGCATGGAACGTGCCTCCCCGGATGAAGCTCAAAGGATTTCTGCGTCCTACAACCAAACACATTTTCCGCAAGGCTATGCAAGACATTCTGCCGCGAGAAGTGTTAGAGCAACCGAAGGCGGGTTTCGCCGCTCCCGTCGATTATTGGCTGGCGCATGATTTGAAAGAGATGGTGGACGATCTGCTGTCGCCATCGCAGTTGCGTGATCGAGGAGTATTTCGGCCGGAGACAGTCCGGCGATACGTGGATGAGCATCGCAGCGGAGCGCAGGATTGGTCGATGCAGATCTGGCAATTTCTCACCCTTGAACTTTGGATGCGGACGTTTATCGACGGACAAGCAAGGAATTCTTCCTCAGACTTCACCTTGACGCGCCAGGCGGCGACGGCATGAAACAAGTGCTACAGCACGCTCGTACCGGCGAAATCTCAGTGGTAGAGGTACCTGCGCCAAAGCTTCTGAGCGGTTGTGTTCTGGTGCGCATTGCGGCTTCTCTGGTTTCGGCGGGAACCGAGCGGGCATCTTCTGAATTTGCCAGCAAGAATCTTTTGCAGAAAGCGCAGGCGCGTCCGGATCTGGTTCGCGACGTGATTGCGAAAGTTCGGCGCGACGGATTGCTGCCTGCGGTCGCAACCGTACGTAGCCGATTAGACCAGCCGAGCGCTCTCGGTTACAGCAGTTCTGGCACTGTGATCGCCGTTGGAGAGGGAGTCACGGACATCAACGTAGGTGACCGCGTTGCCTGCGCGGGCGCAGGATATGCGGTTCACGCCGAGTTTGCCTGCATCCCTCGCCTGCTAGCGGCTAAGATTCCTGACGATCGCGTGAGTTTGGAAGAAGCAGCGTTCTCGACAGTGGGAGCGGTCACGCTGCACGGCATTCGCACCGGGGAAGTGAAGCTCGGAGACGTAGTAGCAGTCATCGGCCTTGGATTGTTGGGACAGTTGACAGTGCAGGCGCTCAAAGCCGCCGGCTGTCGCGTGATTGGAACCGACCTGCAGCAGACGCGTGTCGATCTAGCCCTGCGACTGGGAGCGGATTTCGCATCCACTTCAAGCGCGGCTTTCGGCGAGTTGTGTTTCGAGCACTCGCGAGGACACGGCGCCGATGTCGTCTTGATTGCGGCCGAGACGCAGAGCAGCGATCCCGTGAATCTTGCGGCTCGCGTCGCGCGAGATCGCGCTGTAATCGTCGCGGTCGGTACCGTCGGCCTGGATATTGAGCGCAAGCTGTATTACGAGAAAGAACTAGACTTCCGCATTCCGCGGTCTTACGGCCCCGGAAGGTACGACGCCGCTTATGAGCAGAAGGGAAGAGACTATCCGATCGGCTATGTGCGTTGGACTGAGAATCGCAACATGGACGCGTTCCTGCAACTTCTTGCGGAACAGAAACTCGACGTTAAATCTCTCATCACTCACAAGTTCCCGGTCGAGCGCGCACAAAGTGCCTATGAGTTGATTACTGGCAAGGGTGGTGAGCCGTTCCTCGGAGTGCTGATCACTTATCCGAACGATTCTCAGGAAACGCGGCGGTTGGAACTTGTACCGAAGTCGGGAACGGTCGCACGATCTGACGAAAAGGCAGCGCTGGTTGGATTGCTAGGAGCCGGAAGCTTTGCGAACGCGATCCTTCTGCCCGCGATGAAGCAGGTGGACGGAGTCAGTTTGATCGGAGTTTGCGCGGCGAACGGCTCGCACGCCCGGCATGCCGCAGAAAAGTTCGGCTTCCGCTATTGCGCCACCGACGAAGAGCAGATTCTTCATGATTCGACCTTGAATACTGTCGTAATCGCAACCCGTCATCATCTACACGCCGCGCAGGTTCTGGCCGCGCTTCGTGTTGGGAAGCATGTGTTTTGTGAGAAACCGCTTTGTCTGAATGAAGAAGAGTTGAGCGAGATCGCCGATGTTTACGGATCGCCTTCCCCCTCGAGGCCCATTTTGATGGTGGGATTTAATCGCCGCTTCGCGCCGCTCGCAGTCCGCATGAAATCATTTCTGACGGAAAGCGGCGAGCCTCTCGCCATGCACTACCGGGTGAATGCGGGCTACATTGCTCCCGATCACTGGGTCAACGATCCGGAGCAAGGTGGTGGCCGGATTCTCGGCGAGGTGTGTCATTTCGTGGACTTCCTGAGCTTTCTTGCAGGCTCGGTTCCGCTCGAAGTGCAGACGCGCAGCGTGGCCAACAATGGACGCTATTCCGACGATAACGTGATTCTTTCGTTGCACTACGCCAACGGGTCGCAGGGGACCATCAGCTATCTCGCGAATGGCGACAAGGTTTTCTCGAAAGAGCGAATCGAGGTTTTCGGTGGGTCGGCCGTGGCAGTGCTCGAAGATTTCCGCACTCTCGAATTGGTGCGGCACGGGAAAAGACAGATGGAGCGGTCACGCTTGCAGCAGGACAAAGGGCACCGCGGAGAATGGGAAGCTTTTGCAGCGGCGATTCGCGGCGGCGGAGAATCGCCTATCCCTTTCGATCAGATCGTGACCTCAACCCTGGCCACACTGAAAGCGCTCGAATCGCGAGCCTCGGGGCAAGCGGTTGCGATTGACGCCGCATTTCTCACTGGTTTGGGTTCTCATCGTTCCGATCATTGATTCCTCACTGGAAAGGTAAACTTGTGTTCATGCTGATCCTGGGCCTCAACATGTTTCACGCCGACGCCTCGGCGGCCATCGTGCAGGATGGAGAAGTAGTTTTCGCCATCGCGGAAGAACGTCTGAATCGCATCAAGCACTACGCAGGCTTTCCCGCGCTGGCGGTTAAAGCATGCCTGGATGCGGTGGGCGCGAAGATCAGCGATATCGATCATGTCGCGGTGGGGCAGGACAGCGACGCGAATCTGACGAAGAAAGTTCAATACGCTCTCGCGAATCCTGCCAAGATTCTGAACTTCATCCGGCTTGCGCCAGCGGAAAGAAGCAATGCGCGACGTGCGCTCGCTGCTGGCGAGCGCGCTTGAAGTCGACCCGAGCAAACTCCGCTTTCAGGAGCATCACCTCGAACACCACATCGCGCACATCGCCAGTGCGTATTACTGCTCCCCGTGGGAGAAGGCCGCCGGCTTCAGCTATGACGGTTCGGGCGATTTTGTTTCCACCATGATGGCGCGATGTGAAGGCAACGAGATCGAGGTTCTCGATCGCGTTTTTCTGCCGCACTCGCTGGGCAGCTTCTACACCATGATTTGCGAGTTCATCGGATACAAGAAATATGGCGATGAAGGCAAGGTCATGGGCCTCGCGCCGTATGGCAAAGACACCTACTGCGAAAAGATGAGCGAGATTGTCGGCTCGGAATGGCGGACTTTCAACTTGATCTCGGATTACTTCAAGCCGCTGGGCAGCAATCAGGGAATGCAAGTGCTGCCGGATGGCACGGTGCGGCTGGCGCGGCATTTTTCCGACCGCATGGACGAGCTTTTTGGCGAGCCGCGCGAACCCTACAGCGAGATCACGCAGCGCGACATGGATCTGGCCTATGCGATGCAGCATCGTTTCGAGGAAGTCTTCTTTCATCTGCTGAACGAATTGCACAAGCGCGTGCCGCTGGAAGATCTGGCGATGGCGGGCGGTTGCGCGCTCAACAGTGTCGCCAACGGAAAGCTTTTCAACGAAACGTCCGTTTCGGCGCACCTGGATCCAGCCCGCGGCGGGAGATGAAGGACTGGCGATTGGCGCGGCTCTGCACACTTATCACTCGGTGCTCAAGCAGCCGCGGCAGTACGTAGATGAAGAATTCGTATCTGGGACCCGAGTTTTCCGATGCACGAATCGAAACTGAGCTGAAAAGCGCCAGATCTGAATATCGCAAGCTGGAGCGCCAGCCCTTGCTCGACGCGGTGGCCGAACAGATCGCCGCGGGCAACGTCGTCGGCTGGTTTCAGGGCCGCATGGAATGGGGGCCGCGAGCCCTGGGCAACCGGTCGATCGTTGCCCATCCGGGACTGCCCAATATGAAAGATATTCTGAACGCCCGCATCAAGCACCGCGAGTGGTTTCGTCCCTTTGCGCCGTCGATCATGGCGGAACATCAGCACGAATATTTCGAACACGATCATCCTTCGCCGTTCATGCTGCATGTTTACAAGATTCGTCCGGAGAAGCGGCAGGAACTGTGCGCCGTCAATCACGTGGATGATACGGGACGCCTGCAAACGGTGAGCCGCGACGAAAATCCGCTGTACTACGATTTGATCGAGGCCTTTCGAGCGCAAGACCGGAATTCCTGTCATCCTGAATACCAGCTTCAACGAGAATGAGCCGATCGTTTGCACGCCCGCAGAAGCAATCGATTGTTTCAAGCGCACCCGCATGGATGGGCTGGCGATTGGATCGTACCTGGCGCTGAAATCTGAAAATTGAGCAGGTATATGGCAGCTCAGCGAGACATCGCGATCAATGCCACTCAGGTAAGTCTCACTCCGTGGCTACCTTGCTCTCGGATGCGCGCGCTGCTTGGCGTGGCGATGAATTGTACGTGTCGCGGGGCTACGAGGTTTCGCGAATCAAGGTGACAGATGGCAAGGTCGAATCTTCGTCCGTGGCCGACTACGAACCAGTCTGGTGGCGAAAGGTCACTGTGTCTTCGAGACTTGCGTCCCGCTTGATGCGAGATGGGTTTCACGCTCTGGCAGTTCTTTCGTCCGGACACATGGTGGCCGCAGTACCGGGCGCAATTGTTAGCCCGATCCTGGCGCCAATCGATTCGCAGTGACACACAAGGTGTTGCGTGGCACGCGCCCGCTGCACATCGCTGCTGTGCCCGACGACCGTCTTTTCTGGGGAGAATATTTCGACAACGCCGCTCGCGACGAGGTTCATATCTACGCCTCCAGTGATCGTGGCGCGACGTGGGACGTGGCGTACACGTTTCCAAGGGGGCGATACGCCACGTGCACAACATCGTCTACGACGGCTGGGATAATTGCTTGTGGATCCTTACCGGAGACAATGGAACGGAATGCCGTATTCTGAAAGCCTCGTGTGATCTGCGTTCCGTGGAGGTCGTGCTTTCAGGCGGTCAGCAGGCGCGCGCTGTTGCTTTGGTGCCGCGTAAGGAGGGGGTCTACTTCTCATCCGACACTCCATTCGAAGCGAATCACGTTTACTTTCTCGATCGTTCAGGAAGAGTCACTAAGGTTGCCGATCTGAACAGTTCTTCGATCTACGGTTGCCGTGTGGGCGACGCTGTTTTTTTCTCCACGATGGTCGAGCCCAGTTCTGTAAATGTTGATCAGCACGTGGGAGTCTTCGGTAGCGCAGATGGGCGCACGTGGCAGAGCGTATTGCAGTGGACCAAGGACTCGCTTCCCATGGGATTATTTCAGTACGGCAATGCGTTTCTTCCGGACGGTCGTAACACTAGCATTTGCTGGCGGTCACCACCATCGCGGTGAAAGGGGCCGATCTTCAAACTGGCTTGTGGCGGTTGAAATGCCAGCTCTGCGATGTAGCCGTAACAATTCTTATGTCGGTTTCGAGTCGGCTTCACTACTACCGGCGGATATTTCAAGCCTACCTGGTTCCGGGGAAAAGCCAGCTCACGTTTTGGCATGAGACACCGCAGGAGAACCCTGAACGCTTCCGCCGGCGAGCTTGGCGAATACTACATGCTCTTTTCGGAGAAGGCCGACTATTCGGGAGCACTACGACTCGGCGGGCATTCCGATGCTCGACTATCACGGCCAGATCGGGCGCCAATACAATCCGATCGCAATTGCTCAGTGGGGGCTGGGGAACTACAACCTTTTTCAGCGTGACCGCTCAGAAGATCGGAAGAACAAATTTCTCGCTGCCAGCCAACTGGCTGCTGCAACAACCTGGAAGAGAACCGCTCCGGTGTCTGGGTGTGGAATCATGATTTTGACTGGGAGTATCGAAGCCCGCTCCGAGCGCCGTGGTATTCGGGGCTCGCACAGGGGCAGGGAATTTCATTGCTGGTCAGGGCACACAAGACCACGGGTGAACCGGTCTACATTGACGCCGCTGAGCGGGCCTTTGGCAGCCTTCTGAAATCTACGGAGGAGGGCGGCGTGATGTTCACCGACGAACGCGGCGACCTCTGGATCGAGGAATACATCGTTTCACCACCGACTCACATCCTGAATGGATTCATCTGGGCGGCGTGGGGAGTAAACGACTACTTTCTCGCGACGAAGAATGCCGCTGCCCGCGAGTTGTTCGGGAACGTGCCTCGAAACCTTGCGCAATAACCTTGATCGCTACGATCTGGGCTTCTGGTCCCTTTACGAGCAGTCAGGAACGCGGTTGCCGATGGTGGCAAGCCCTTTCTACCATCAGTTACACATCGTGCAATTGCAGATAATGGCGCGCCTGACGGGCGACGAAGTTTTTGCGAAGTACGCTGATCGTTGGGAGCGCTATGCACGCAGCCGAGCCAAGCGCACCCGCGCGCTGTGCTACAAGAGTGCATTCAAGCTTTGTTATTACTAGAGACTCGTGAAAATCCTTTACGTATCGCAATATTTTCCGCCGGAGATGGGAGCGCCTGCCGCACGCGCGGCGGAATTGTCGCGTCACTGGGCGAAATCGGGTCACGACGTATGTGTGCTCACGGGTTTTCCGAATCATCCCACAGGAGTGATTCCGCCTCAATACCGCAGTCGCGCACGCCGCCTGGTTGCGCGTGAAAGCGTCGATGACGTACATGTCGTGCGTACCTGGCTTCTGCCTTTTCCTAATCGAAAAGCATATGAGCGGATGCTTAACTACGGTTCGTTCTGTGTGTCGGCTGCTACCACAGGACTGTTCGTTTCGACCCCCGACGTTGTGATCGGCACCTCGCCTCAGCTTCTGGTCGGACTCTCCGCGTGGTGGATCGCCCGAGCCAAGCGCGTCCCCTTTGTATTCGAGGTGCGTGATTTGTGGCCGGAGTCGCTGGCAGCAGTCGGCATGGGGAATGAAAATTCCGCGCTGCATCGTTCACTGGCAAGAATTGCCGGGTTCCTCTATCGAAACTCGGATCATATTGTCGTGGTGACTCAGGCGTTCGAAGAATACCTCGTTGAGCATTGGAACGTCCCGCGACAGAAGATTTCTGTCGTCGAGAACGGAGTGGAGACGAACCTCTTTGTGCCATCGAAGAACGACTTGCGATCGCAACTAGGGGCCGAAGGAAAATTCATCGTCTGCTACATCGGCACGATGGGGATGGCTCACGGGCTGGAAACCCTGGTGGATGCAGCCCGTCAACTGCAGCAATCAGTTCCCGATGTCCTGTTCTTGCTGGTCGGCGAAGGCGCTGACAAAGAAAGAATCATGGCGATGGCGAAGGAGTTCGGTCTCGACAACCTGCGCTTCGTCGATCAGCAGCCTCGTGAAACAATTCCAGCCTATATCTCCGCGTCGGACGCTTCGCTGGTGTTGCTGAAGAAGACGGATCTTTTCAAGACGGTGATCCCGACGAAGATGCTGGAATTCATGTCCTGTGCGCGACCGGTGATTCTGGGTGTCGATGGACAAGCCCGCGAGATCATGGAGAAAGCTCAGGCGGGGATATTTATTGAGCCAGGCAATGCCAACGCTCTAGTTGAGGCCTTGAAGCGGCTTCGCGCCGACGCTTCTCTTCGCGAAACTTTGGGGAGCAACGGACGCCGCCACATCGTGGAGCACTTCTCGCGGGAACAGACAGCGGCCACCTACATTGGGGTGCTTGAGCGGCTTCTCGGAAGAAATAGTTCCGTGGAAGCAGTCGCAGCCTAACCGGGTCAGGGGTGTACGGCGAAGATGCTGATCGCGGTGGCTGCTTGTATCGCGGCCTCGGCGGTCCGGCCAGCGGCCAGTTTGGCGGCGCTGGTAGGGATGAAGAGAATGTCATCGGGCTGCATGGTTAGATCGGCAGCCTTGGCTTCCAGAATCTGCTTGAGATGAACCGGGGTCTCGGTCATCGTCCCTTGAGGGCTCTTGCGGATGATCTTGGCCCCGCCTAGTTTGGCGTTATGACCGACACCACCCGCCAGCGCAACCGCTTGAAGCACCGTTAAGCTGCCGGTGTCCATCAGAAAACCACTAGGCTTATTTACCTCGCCTACAACGTAAACGATATCGGCTCGATGCACAGCAATGGTGTCGCCGGGATACACATCGATGTTGCTCTCAGCGTTGGCGGCAGGATTGCGCGCCAGTGTCACTGTGATCGGCTTGTCGAGCTGATCTCGGTGTGTGACGGTAACGACTCGTCCCGCTTTATCAGTGAATCCCCCGGCGGCCGAAACCAAATCCAGCAAGCGCTGTTGACCCAGCACGGGATAGACGCCCGGCTTGGTGACTTCGCCCAGCACGCTCGCCCCCTGCGAGGCATATTCATCCACGAAAAGCGTGACGTGCGGATCCTTGAGGAAGCCTCCATCGGAGTAGCGCTTCTCGATAAGGGTCTGGGCTTCTTCGAGGGTCAGACCGCCGACGTGTACGTAGTCGATCAGGGGCAGGTAGACGTCGCCGTTGCTGCCAACTCGCGTCTTGGTCGAGAGCTCCTGAACGTTATAAACGTTCAGTTCCACCAGGTCTCCCACGCCCAGACGCAGGGCGGCATTTCGCTCGGAACTGCTCTCTACTGTTTTGGCGGAATCTTCACTTGAAGGTTTCGTGGGAACTGCTTGTTCGGCGGCGGGTTGCTCCTTCGTGTCAGGAGAGGGCTGCGCCACGCCCTGATTTTCCTGGGCTGCACTTGCAGCGAAGAGCAATGGTACGCATGCGATCACTGCGAGCACTTGGCTACGTAGTCGCTTGGTCAACATGGGTCGGTTGAACACCCCTGGGTTGGTTGAGAATCTAAAGTCTAGCACAGAGCGTTTTTTCGCAAAAACTAAGGTCTTCCGGCGCCTGGCACCGTCCAAATTTGAGAACTGTTCCAGGAAGTTTTCCACAGGGTGCTGAGAAAGAAAATAGTTCGGCTTTCGTGAAACTGCTATAGTTTTCGTCATCGTTTCTCCGCAAAACCTTCTTTTGCCATACGTTATTCGTGATCTTGTAAGACGTACTTCGTTTCAAGGACCGCAGGAGTAATTCCTGCACGCCTTCTGTCTGGCCGAAGGAGAAGTAGTTGACACAGCTTTACCTGGGGATTTTCGCAGCGTCCTTGCTGCTGTCCTTCATTCTTACCAGGCATGTTCGAACCTGGGCGACCGCGCGCGGTTGGCTGGCAGCCCCGGCGGCAGATCGTCACTTGCATAGCACTCCCTTGCCGCGCCTTGGCGGCATCGCAATTTTCCTCGCCTTCATCATAAGTTTCGGATCTGCCCTGCTCGTCATCCGCTGGCGTCCAACGCTAGGCGTCACGCTGGGATTCAAGACTCTGGCGACGATTTTGCTGCCTGCATTCCTGGTCTTTCTGTTGGGCGTGTACGACGATCTGCGGGGCGTCGGCCCTTACTTCAAATTTACTGTGCAGGGGATTGCCGCAAGTCTGCTTTTCGCGGGTGGATTGCGCATTTTGGATTTGCCGGTATTGTTCGGTGATCGCCATTTTCCGTGGTTTGTGGGATTGCCCCTTACCATTTTGTGGGTGCTAGCGATTACCAACGCCTTCAATCTGATCGACGGCCTTGACGGATTGGCTGCGGGTTCGGCTCTGTTTTCGACGCTGGTGGTATTCGTAGTCGCTCTGTTGAGCGGATCCGCCGTGGTGGCTCTGATGACGCTGGCCTTGGCGGGGGCGATTCTCGGATTCCTGCGCTTCAATTTCAATCCAGCCACCATCTTCCTGGGTGACTGCGGAAGCCTGTTCATCGGCTTCATGTTGAGCGCGCTGGCACTGCTCGGCGCACAAAAGGCTCCCACCATCATCGCCGTCGCGATTCCAGTCGTGTCATTCGGTTTGCCGATTCTGGAGACGACGCTCTCGGTGATTCGGAGATTGATCAGCGGGCGTCCTGTTTTCACGGCGGACCGCGAGCATATCCACCACAAGTTGCTGCAGCGGGGCATGTCACACAGGCAGGTGGTGATTGTGCTTTACGCGGTCTCTGCGCTCTTTGCGCTGCTTAGCCTGTTTTTATTGTGGCCGACAGGGAGCACGCTCGGTCTCGTTTTGGCGGTTCTGGGTACTGGCATCTGGGTGGGGGTGCAGCACCTCGGATATCTGGAGTTTGGGGAACTGCGCAGGGTTGCCCAGCGCACCATTGAACAACGCCAGATCGTCATCAACAATCTTTCCGTCCGCAGAGCCACCGAAGAGTTGAAGGTCAGCAGCGATTGCGAACAAGTCTGCCGCATTCTGATTGCGGCTTTCGGAAGCAACGATTTCGATGCGTTTGATCTCAATCTCAACGTCTTTCCGCAGGAAACGCCTGAAGTCGAAGGACTACAGGTGATCGCCGACCGTCCCGGAGGTCTCTACCATCTGTGCTGGCGAAAACCGGGGGTTCCGTTCGCGCGTGAAAAAGCAACCGCGTGGAGCTTGAATCTCGACCTCGTCACTGGGAACCACCGTCGTCGCGGCTCGTTGAGTCTCTACCGTCTTTACAGCACGCGCGATTTGCAACTGGACGTCAATCTGCTGACGTCAACGTTTCCCGGCGCGCTGGCAGACGCGCTAGATCGATCTCTGGCTCGTACGGTGCCGGTCGTCGCCCGACCCGAAGAAGACTCCGGATTTGCCGCCGCGCAGGCCGGCTGAGTCTCGCGTGCAGTCATTGAAGCAAGTACAATCCCGCAGAGACCTTCTTCCAAAGCATGCATATTCTCCACGTCGTGGGTGCGCGTCCTAACTTCATGAAAGTGGCTCCCGTCTGGGCGGCGCTCGCAATTCGGCCGAGCACGCGCCAGACCATGGTTCACACCGGACAGCACTACGACGTCAACATGTCGGACGTGTTCTTTCAGCAGTTGCAGATGCCCGTGCCCGACGTGAATCTTGGAGTCGGTTCCGGAACGCACGCCCGGCAGACCGCCGACATCATCGCGGGTTTCGAGCCTGTGATCGAGGAGCGCAAGCCAGATCTGGTGCTGGTGTACGGTGACGTCAATTCCACGATGGCGGCTTCACTGGTGTGCTCGAAGCTGCGGATTCCCGTAGGACACGTAGAAGCCGGCTTGCGGTCCCGCGATCGCTCTATGCCTGAAGAGATCAATCGCCTGATCACCGACCAGCTTTCCGATCTTTTGTTTACGCCCTCAGCCGACGCGGATGAAAATCTGCAGCAAGAAGGAATTCCAGCCAGCAAGATTCGTCGAGTGGGCAATGTGATGATCGATACTCTGGTGCGAATGCTGCCGGTATGCGGGGCGCACAAACCAGACAACGTGCCATCGAGATATGCGCTCGTGACGCTGCATCGTCCTTCGAATGTTGACGACTTGCCGTGGCTGCGCGCGTTGCTGTTGGCGCTCTCGGACTTGAACGAAAAGCTGACGGTGGTATTCCCCGTGCATCCTCGCACCCGTCAGAGAATTCATGATCTCGGACTTCATGGGCTCGCATTGCGCCTGTTAGATCCACAGCCCTATCTTGCGTTCCTGGCTATGCAGCGCGACGCAACCGTCGTGATCACGGACTCAGGAGGGATGCAGGAAGAAACCAGTTTCCTTGGTGTCCCCTGCTTGACGATGCGTGAAAATACCGAGCGCCCAATCACTGTGACCCTGGGCACGAACGTTCTTGTGGGACGCGATGTCGACCGCATGCTTCAAGAAGTGAATCGAATCTTGACATCCGAGCGGAAGCCGCCTTCCGCCATTCCCCTGTGGGATGGTCACGCAGCTGAACGCATCGCGCAGCTCGTTGTCCGGGCCGATTGATCGCATGGTCCGTTATCGAACGTTATCCACAGGCTGAACCATCGCCGTTACTTACTGCACGGTCCACTCCCATTTACCTTGCTACTTCTTTAAAGACCGGCCGGAGGGAACGCACTAGATGGGTTGGGTCAAAGCGAGTGACATCAACTTCCTGTCTCTACAAACCGCCGTCTTCTGTGTTTCCTGTGAATTGATCAGCGAGAACAATACTCCTGGTTGTCTCTCTTGTGGAAGTCAAGCGGTGCTTAGCCTCTCGCGGATTCTAGGTGGGTCGCTCAAGGGACAGCAGACCGCTCATCTGATTCAGGATGCCGAGCTAGACCGTTTAGTGCGCGATTTGCTGCGCACCGTTCCCGCAACGGTCGCGGCGGAGAACCGCGCGCCAGCGTCTTTTGGAGCGCTCGCGCCCAGCCGCCATCACGCTCGCGGCAGACACGGCGGCGGATCGCCGGTCGAGTTTGATCCCGACGAGATTGATCTGGAGCCGGCGATCCACGTGATCGCCGAACGGGCACAATCGTTGACCGGCGCGACTGGCGCCGCTATCGCGCTCCGCGCCGGCGACGAAATTGTCTGCCGTGCACGCACCGGACGCACCGCTCCCGACCTCGGAGTGCGCCTGCAGACCGATTCTGGCATCTCGGCGGACTGTGTCCGCACCGGAGAAGTAGTCCTCTGCAACGATGCCGAACGCAATCCCCTGGTCGATTTAGCAAGCTGCCGTCGCCTGGGCGTGCGCTCGATTCTCGCGGCGCCTCTGCGTCATTTCCGCCGCACTCTGGGAGTCTTCGAAGTTCTCTCCTCGTCTCCCTATGCCTTCGATGGCAAGGATGTGGCTACCATGCAACTACTGTCGGGCATGATGGTGGCGGCCATGTCGCGCATATCGAGCATCCGCCCCGTCACCCAGGCGCAGTCCGCCTAACCACAATCTGATTTTAGAAACGTGGCTTGCTTTACTGGGGTAAGATGGATCTTCCGTTATGGAAACCCCCGCAGCCAAGCCTGCTGAAGCTGTCCCGGCGTGGACACCGCCTCTGGGCGAGCGCCGCAGCCGGGTGCGCCACAAGGTACACGCTCCCGCCTACGCCAGCCTGAATACAAATTCCAGCGGGATGGTCCTCGACCTCAACGAGGTCATCGACATCAACGAAGAAGGGATGTCGATCCAGACTGCGTCACCTCCCGAGGTGGATAGCAGCCTGAACCTCAGCCTGGATCTCTCGGAAACAAAGTCTTTCATACATACAACCGGACAGGTGGTTTGGTCCGACCGGTCGGGCCGCGCGGGTATTCGCTTTCCCAACATGCCGTTCGCCTCTGTACGGCAATTGCGGGAATGGCTTTTTCTGAATGCGCTTACGGCGTGTTCGAACCACTTTGCGGTGCAAGGCGTTCACGTGCGGCCGGAGACAGCGCAGGCTGCGGCGTTGCCTTTGCCCTCGCCCGAGAACCCGCAAGCGCCTTTGGGGCCTGACTACACCGAGATGCTGGGCGCGTTGTCGGCCGTTCAGCGCGAAGCGGAATCCTTTGGGCCCAATCTCGATGCGGCTTTGAGACTCATTGCGGACCGTGCCCAGGCCTTTACGCGGGCGACTGGCGCGGCGATAGCCTTGCAGCAGGATGACGAGATGATTTGCCGAGCTTCCGCCGGAGATGCCCCTCCAGTGGGAGCGAGATTGCAAGCGGGATCGGGTTTCTCCGGCGAATGCGTTAAGTCAGGTCGCCTTCTGCGCTGTGACGATTCCGAAACCGATCCCCGAGTCGATCAGGAGAGCTGTCGCGCCTTGGGCATTCGTTCCATGATCGCGATTCCCGTCCGCGCTAACGGCGGCATTGTGGGCTTGCTTGAAGTCTTCTCGCCGGCGCCCGGAGCTTTTAGCGACAACGACAATATCGTCATTCGAAGGCTGGCTGAAACCACCGCAAGCGCGGTGAGACGCAGGTCTTCAGCGTCCGAACAAGCAGTAGAAAATCCCGTTTCAGAAAAGCATTTGTTCGCCGAAACAGAATCCGGCTCCGGAGTGCTCTCTCCTGCGTTTCGCCGAATTCTAGTCGGAGTATTCGTCCTCGCGGTCGCTATTGTGCTCGCCTTCTTGCTCTGGCCTCGACTGAGAGGCGCCATCAATCCACCCAAGGTGCAATCGGCGCCACCAAAAGCTCAAGCGATCGCCAGACCGGGTGGCGGCTCCGTGGCGTCATCGGATTTCGACAGCATGCGGAAATTGGCCGAGGGGGGTGATCCCGCCGCCGAATTCGCCATGGGAGCGCACTACGTTACCGGAGAAGACGTGGCGCAGGATTATCCCCAGGCGGTGCGCTGGTTTTCGTTGGCGGCCGATCACGGTCACGTCACCGCCCAAAGCACGCTGGGCGCATATTACGGAATTGGACGCGGCGTGCAGCAGGATTACTCCAAAGCCTACTTCTGGTCGATTCTCGCGCAGGCCGGAGGCGACGAAGCCAGCAAGTACAGAATCCCTTTGTTGGTTTCGCACTTGAGCCGGCCCCAGATCGTGGCTATCCAGCAGCAAGCCAACAATTGGCTGAAAGAGCACCAGATCGCCAGCAGCAAGCCCTCTCCTGAGCGTTAATCTCACCCAGCAGGTTTAGAATAGAGGTACCTGCGAGGTGTTCTTTGTCTACCCTTCGCGATCTTCTGAGCCAGCACGTGCGCGAGGGAGACCTCTACCAGAAACTTGATCGCGACCGCGTTCGCTGCTATGCCTGTGGGCACTGCTGTCCGATTTCGGAAGGGCAGCTTGGGGTTTGCAAAGTCCGCTTCAATCGCGGAGGGAGGCTCTATGTGCCTTGGGGATACGTGGGCGGAGTGCAATGCGATCCCATCGAAAAGAAGCCATTCTTCCACGCGTATCCCGGCGCGCTGGCTTACAGCTTTGGCATGTTGGGATGCGATCTGCACTGCGCATATTGTCAGAATTGGGTAACCTCGCAGGCTCTACGTGATCCCGAGGCGATCTCGGCTCCACTCGCGGCTTCGCCCGAGGAATTAGTGCAGGACGCTCTGCGCCAGGGTGCGAAAGTTCTGGTCAGCACCTATAACGAGCCGCTGATCACGAGCGAGTGGGCGGTCGCTGTCTTCAAGGAAGCTAGGAAGGCTGGTTTGATAACGGGATTCGTGTCGAATGGAAACGGAACGCCGGAAGTTTTGGAGTATTTGCGCCCGTGGATCGACCTGTACAAAGTGGATTTGAAGAGCTTCGATGACCGCCACTACCACGAACTCGGCGGCCGCATCGGCCCCATCCTTGAGACCATTCGCGGTTTGCACAAGATGGGAGTGTGGCTCGAAATCGTGACTCTGCTGATTCCAGGGTTCAACGATTCCGAAGAAGAGCTTCGCGGCCTGACCGAATTTATTGCGGGTGTTTCCTGCGATATTCCCTGGCATGTCACCGCTTTCCACAAAGACTACAAGATGGACGATCCTGCCGAGACGCGACCGGAAGACCTGTTGCGAGCTGCGCAAATTGGCAGGGAAGCGGGGCTCCGCTATATCTACGCGGGAAATCTTCCGGGTCGAGTGGGCGACCTCGAAGACACCCATTGCCACAGTTGCGGCCAGCTTCTGATACAGCGTTTTGGCTATCTGATTCGGGATTACAAAGTTACCTCTGACGGCAAGTGCAGCGCGTGTGCGATCCCGCTTCCTGGCCGTTGGGCGGAAAAATTCAGCGGCCAAATCGCCGACCATCCTTTCTTTCCACAGCGAGCCTCGCGTTTGGTTACAATCCACAGCTAGCAATACAACCCAATTCATGCGGAAAGCTTGGATTCCCTTAATTTCGGCGTGTCTGCTTTTTTCGGTCGCGTGCTCGCCACGCGATTTCCTCACGCGACGTCTCGCAGCCGCTCTGATCGCGGGCGCCGACAGTTTCAAGACGACACAAGAGTTCTGGCTGCGGACCGGAGTGATCTCCAACAAGGACTACTCTTCTCCCGACTATCTGGTGCTTCAGCGGCGCGGCTGGATTACTGGCGCGAGCGTTCCATGCTCGCACGAAGCGGCGCCCAAGCCAGCAGGCGCGGTTCGCGCGCCGGGCAGTGCGACTGAGCCTTGCTGGGACGTAGCCCTTACGCCGATCGGCATCGAGACTTTTCGCGGGCTGATCCCCAATAACGCCGCCCCGTCTCGCTATTTCAGCGTGCCCGCGGCCAAGAGAGAGCTGACCGGCATTACGGGAATCAGCAAAGACGGCAATTTCGCCGACGTGGACTTCACCTGGAAATGGGTGCCCCTCAACGAAGTGGGTGCCGCTCTCTACAGCGGCGCGATCGAATACAACTCGACGGCCGCTTTCCGCCACTATGACGACGGATGGCGAGTCACGGAAGGTCCGGCGCCCAGGAATAATCAGACGTTAGACGACGCCTTGAAGAATGCCGTTCCGGCGCAATAGTTCTGCCTGCTATTCGGAGGTTGCATGATCCGTTACTGCTATGTATTTCTCGTCGTTGCTCTAGGACTTTCGTGCGCCGCTCAGAACCAGCCGGATCCTCGCGTCGCTCCGGGCTTCGAACGGATTCAGGCCTCCGATCTGCGCGCCGATCTGACCTTTTTATCGTCCGACGCGCTTGAGGGGCGCATGTCGCTGGATCGAGGTTCCGAGGTGGCCATTCAATTCATCGCAGCCGAGTACGCCAAGGTCGGCCTAAAGCCACTCGTCGGCGATTCCTACCTGCAGCCGATTGAATTGATCCGCTTTCTCCCCGATCCCAAGCAGACCAGCCTAATGGTACACCGCGGGGGCAAAGAGCAACGTTACACATTCATGACTGATTTCTACGGCTTCTATCCGCATGACATTTCCTTGAGTGCTCCGGTCGTTTTTGCGGGATACGGAATCACGGCGCCCGAGTTTGCGTACGACGACTACGCGAATCTGGACGTGAAGGGCAAGATTGTTCTGGTTTTCGATCATGAGCCGCAGGAGAACGACGAGAACTCCATCTTTAACGGTCTCGGCAACACGCGCCACGCCAACGCCCGCTTAAAGGCCTTGAACGCACAGCGGCACGGCGCTGTCGGCATTTTGATCGCCAGCGAGCCGAATCGAAAACATCCGTCGAATATCGAGCGCTTGTCCCGTATCCCTGGCATCGTGGAGCGCATCACACACGTGCCGTCGCAGGCATTGGCAGACAGCGAAGTCAACATTCCTTCATTCAACATTAGCGATGCGGTCGCTGAGAGTCTGCTGGTTGCGTCGTCGAAGAAGGGAAGCGATCTGCAATCGGGCATCGACGCGAACCTGAAGCCGGCTTCCATGGCTCTTCCCGACACGGACGTTCGGATGCAAGTCGTGAACTCGGAAATGCAACGAGGGATGACCGCCAACGTTGCTGGAATGATCGAGGGAAGCGATCCTAAGCTCAGGAATGAAACCATCATCTTGAGTGGGCACTACGATCACGATGGCATGCGCAATGGACAGATCTTCCACGGAGCCGACGATAACGGCTCTGGTACGGTGGGCGTGATCGAGTTGGCGCGCGCATTTACGGCGAATCCTGCGAAGCCAAAGCGATCGATCATGTTTATCGTCTTTGCGGCTGAGGAGCGAGGCCTGCTGGGTTCCTACTATTATGCCGCCCATCCCCTTCGCCCGCTCGACACGACTCGAGCTGTCATCAACTTTGACATGATCGGCCGCAACGAGACTCCCGAGTGCTCAAACTGAGGGTCTGATGAAGATTGGCTCTGATACCTCAAACGAGTTGAATCTGATCGGCACTGTCAATAGCCCTGACTATCGCAAGGTGGTGGAGCAGCAAGACGAGATTGTTGGCCTTCATTTGAACTACAAGTGGGATGATGACGCCGCGCTCAACGTTTTCCAGCGCAGCGATCAGTTTCCATTTGCGCTGCACGATATCCCGGCGATCTGGTGGTTTACGGGTTTTCATCCCGATTATCACCAACCTACAGATACGGTGGAGAAGATCAATTTCGTGAAGATGGAGAAAATCGTGCGTCTGGCGTATCTTTCCGCGTGGGCGTTCGCTAACGAGTCTTCAGTCCCGCGTTTTCTCGCCGTTAACCCGAAAAAGTAAGTCGACCACATGGGAGCGAGCTCTTGATCAATCCGAAGCGATGGTTGATGTTGACGGCGCTGCTTTTTAGCTTTGTTCCTCTTCTCCATGCCGACGCGCTGGATGACCTCGCCCGCGACTTCTGGTCATGGCGCGCCACGGAGCAGCCTGTGTCGGCCGACGATATTCCGCGTATCGAGCGGCCCGCGAATTGGGTTCCTGATTGGTCTCCGGCGGCGGTGGCGAGTTATCAAAAGCAACTAGAGGCCTTCGAGGCGCGTTGGAGGAAGATCGACCCATCGACATGGCCCGTTGCGCGGCAGGTGGACTATCGGTTGATGGGCTCCGCTCTGGCAAGGGTTCGGTGGGAACTGGATGTCACCAGATACTGGCAGCGCAATCCGGTTTTCTATTTCGACCAGACCGTCGGAGCCTACTTTCATTTGCTGTTGCCTCCTCCTCCGTTCGACGTCCCGCGGTCCCAGCAGATTGTCGCCACTCTGGCTTCAATTCCCGCGACGATCGGCTACGCGGAAAAGAATCTGACGGAGCCAGTTGCGCCCTTCGCTCGCTTGGCGCTGAATTCACTGGACGATATTCGCCCGCGCCTGTTGAAGTCGGTCAGTGAACTCAAGCTTTTGTTGGACGCGAATGCCTCCCGCGACATCGATGCCGACGCGGAGAAAGCTGTCGCCGCTCTCGAAGCCTATCGCGATTGGCTGACGCGAAAGTTGCCATCCATGGGCCAGGAGAGCGCTGTCGGCCGGGAGAATTACATTTTCTTCCTGAAGAACGTCGCACTGCTTCCGTACACGCCCGAGCAGTTGCAAGCCATGGGACGCCAGGAATGGGCGCGATCCGTGGCCTCGCAGGTTTACGAAGAGCATCACAATCTGGGCGCACCGGAGCTAGTGATCTTCAAAGATCGAAGCCGAGCAAATTGCGCGCGGTCAGAAAGACGAACTGGCGATCCGACGGTATCTTGAAGAGAAAGATATTCTCACTGTTCCTGCCTGGATGCAGCACTACGGCTTCGCGGCCATGCCTGCTTACCTTGCGCCACTCGAAGGCGCAGGAGAGGCCGACGATTTCACTGGTCCCAGCCGTCTCAAGGAGAATTGCGTCCGCTACATCGATCCGCCAAGTCCGAAACTCGGGTACTTCTCGTTAGCCACTGCGAAAGATACGCGCCCTGACATGGTCCACGAGGGCGTGCCGGGACACTATTTTCAGCTCGCGCTATCGTGGGCGCATCCTGATCCGATTCGTCGTCATTACTACGACTCTGGCGCAAATGAAGGGCTGGGGTTTTACGCCGAAGAGATGATGATGACCGCCGGCCTGTTCGATGACAGCCCCCGTACGCGGGAAATCATCTGGAACTTCATGCGTCTGCGCGCACTGCGAGTGGAAGTCGATGTAAGGCTGGCGCTGGGCGAATTCACCATCGATCAGGGCGCGGCATATCTGCAGAAAGCAGTTCCCATGGATCCCAAGACGGCTCATGCGGAGGCCGCCTTATTTGCGTCAACTCCCGGACAAGCCATCTCCTATGAGATCGGCAAACTGCAAATCTACAAGTTCCTGGCGGACGCGCGCATCCAGAAAGGGGACGCCTTCAGCTTGCGCAACTTTCCACGATTTCCTCTGGCTCAACGGAAACGTTCCGATCGCCTTGCAGCGCTGGGAATATCTGGGTGCGAAAGATGAGGTCGACGCTGCGGACCGCCTGCACTGAAGCATGACCCGGAGTCGTAACCCGCGCGACTTACGAATTGCGCTGGTTGCTCGCTGCGTGTATATCTCATCTTTACCCTATGAGGCCCCTAAGACCCCGGCTCCTTTCCCTGGTTGCAATTCTGGCAACGCTTCCCGCACTGGCCGCTGACAAACCCAAAATTACACTGGACGAGTTCTTCAACTCGGTCAGTTTCGATAGTGTCAGTGTTTCTCCCGATGGCAGCTCTGTGCTCATTGCCACCACGCGCGCCGATTGGAACGAAAACATCTTTCGCGAAGAACTCTGGCTTTATCGCGACGACGGGCATGGCGGAGCTCTGGTGCAACTCACGCAATCCGGGCGCGACAGCTCTCCGCAGTTCTCGCCCGACGGCCGCTGGATAGCCTTTCTCTCCGAGCGAAAAACGGCAAACGGCAAAGAGGGCGACTCCGGAGAGTCGAAGAACAAGGAGAACGAGCTCAACCAGCTGTACGTGATCCCAGTGAGTGGCGGAGAATCGTTTCCTGTGACCGTTGGCGCGTTGAAGGTGCATTCCTTCGCCTGGTCGGCGGATTCGCGAACGCTCTACTACGCCACCCGTGTGCCGCAGTCGAAAGAGCAGAAAGAGGCTTATAAGAAAGAATGGAAAGACGTTGAGCAATATCGCGTCGCCGAGCGCGGAGACGTGATCTTCAGCATCGATCTGGCTGGCGCGATGGCACGCCGCGCCACAATCGGCAGCAAACCTGTGGACGATCCCGATGATGTTCCTGACGCTACACCCGGCTCCCAAGAGATATCGCGGACTCCGTGGCATGTGCAACAAATGGCAGCATCCCTTGATGGCAGCCGCTTAGCATTCGTCACCGAATCGGTCTCGGAGCGCCAGGAAAAGATTGACGAGTTCGAAATCTACTCGGTCGATTTGAAGAACATGTCATCGTCCGTGCCTCCGAGGCAGCTTACGCATAACGAAGCTGTCGAGCAGTCGATCGCCTGGGCCAAAGACAACAAGCATGTGTTCTTTCAGGTAGACGTCGGATCGGTGGAAGCCAAGTACAAAGACACGCAAACGCGGCTCTATTGGGTCGACTCCGATACAACCGAGGTGCAGCGCTGGGCAGCAGACTTTGGAGGCGCGGTCGCTCACTACACCGTCGCGCAAGACGGCAGCGTTGTCGGCAACGGCCGTCTGGGTACAGAGGTTCAGCTCTACTCGCAGAGCAAACCGGCTAGCGCGTTTTCAAAGCAAGCAGGATGGGTCGGAACATATGACCTGATTGCGACAGCCACTCACTCTCCGCGGGTAGCCTTCGTGCACTCGACCCTCGAAAAGCCAACCGAGGTTTATGTTGCCGACAGCCTCGACAAAATACAGGACGCGCGTCCTGTTACTTCGTTCAACAAGCTCTTCACCGAACGTGAACTCCCCAAAGGTAAACCCTATCGCTGGACCGCTGACGACGGCACGACCGTCGAAGGAATGCTGATGTATCCCCCGGGAAAGTTTGAGGCTAAGAATTTGCCGATGTTTGTCTTTATCCACGGCGGCCCCGCCGATGCCGATGGCAATCACTTCGAAGCCGACTGGTATCAATGGGACCGTCTCGCCGCGAGTCAGGGATGGCTGGTGTTTGAGCCCAACTACCGCGGCTCAAGCGGCTATGGTGACAAGTTTCTGATGGGAATTGTTCCCGAGATTGTTTCGCGTCCCGGCAAAGATATTCTTGAAGGTGTCGATGCCCTGGTGAAAGACGGCATCGCCAATCCCAATCAACTCGCCGTTGGAGGCTACAGTTACGGCGGATACATGACGAATTGGCTCATCACCCAGACGACGCGCTTCAAAGCCGCCGTGACTGGCGCAGGAGCGGTCGAGCACGTCGCCAATTGGGGCAACGACGACACCACTTTCGATGACGCATATTTTCTCGGCGGGCTTCCGTGGGATCAGGCGCAGCGCTATCACGACGAAGCCGCCATGTTTCAGATGAACAAAGTGAAGACTCCCACTCATATCGTGGCCGGAGGCGATGACATCCGCGTGGCTGTCGCGGAAGATTATCTGCTCGATCACGCGCTGCACAATCTAGGCGTCCCCAGCACTTTGTTGATTTTTCCCGGAGAAGGCCACTCGCTCGACGACAATCCCTGGCATGGAAAAATCAAAGTGCGGGAAGAGTTGAAGTGGTTGCAGAAGTATGGAGGAGTGGGGAATTAGGGTTTTCGCGAAGTGCAGGGCTTCCGCTCACCGAGGAACAAGATTTGCGCGAGCACGTTTACTGGTTTGCGTTCTTTTCGATCTTGCTGGCAACCTTGTCTTTCCTTGGGCCGTCCACATACTGCGCAATCCCTTTGTACAAAGCCTCAGCGATCCCCTGCCTGTAGATAGGATTTTGCAGATTCGTCTCATCGGCCGGGCTGCTGACGAATGATACTTCCGCCAGCACCGCGGGCATCGAGGTTCCCGTCAGCACAACGTAAGAAGCTTCTTTGACTCCCCGGTTACGGATGCCAGGGCTCTTCGCCGCCAGCGCTCCGTAGAGCGCATGCTGAATGTCGGCCGCAATCTTTCTCGACTCGTGCACTTTGTCGCGGATATCGACATTCGCGAAGCTTACCGATTGAACCTTTGGAGCCTCTTCGTGCTGGTAAGCATGCACCGACGAAAAGGTGTTCGTGTAGTACGTCTCAACTCCACGGGCAGAAGCCAAAGAACTGTTGTTGGCGTGAATCGACACGAACAGGTCTGCCTGCGCCTGGTTGGCGATCTCAGCGCGTTTCTCGAGTGCGATGTAATTGTCGTCTTTTCGGGTGTAGATCACTTCAGCGCCCATGCGTTTTTCGATCAAGCTGCCCAAACGCTCGACGACGTCGAGCACCAGGTCTTTCTCCAGCAATCCCTGGCGGCCCACGGTACCGAGATCCCATCCACCGTGTCCGGCGTCGAGCACGATGCGCAGGCCTGCGCCAGCGGTGGGGACTGGAGCTACAGTGGAGGGAGCTTTGGCGATCTCTTCTTTGCGCTGCGCCTGCGCAGGACTGAACAAATCAATCTTCGCCCGAGGCTGGACTTTCGATCCTGCAGCGCGGACCTCGACCACCAACCGGTAAGGATTGGATTCCATACTGACAGAGAACTTCGAGCCGCCTTTAGTGTCGAGCACGATGCGGGTCACGCCCGACATCGGCTGCGCAATGCGAATCCGGGTTAGATAGGGATCGCCCACGTCGATCGTTTTGCCCGCGAGTCCCGCAGCCAACGCTGTGTCGTGCAGATCGAAATAGATGCGTTCAGGATTGCCCAGACGGTGAGCCTCGTACTGCACCTGATCCTGCAAGTCGATCACGACCGTGCTCGAATCGGCGGCCGACCAGTGGCGAATTCCGGTTACACGGGGAAGCACGGAAAGTTTCTGATCATCCGTTGTGGACGCGCTAGGAGAGTCAACCCCTGCGGGGTCTGCGGAACCGCTGTCCTCCTCGGGTGAAGACGCGGCCAACTGGCTCACCGGAGGCGCGGACACCACGGCGGCGACGGTCTCAGTGGGGGCGATTACAGGTGTACGAGTCTGTTTGCCATACTTCCACCAGATTCCACCTCCAAACAGGGTGCCCAACAAGAGCACGACAAGAACAACCATCATCCCAGGTCGAGAAACGTCTTGTTCTTCGGTTGCGGGCGCTGCTACGGGATCGAGAACCGGCGGCAGATTTTCTGTTTGGGTCTCAATTTTTTTCTCAGTAATCGCCTCGGGCACCTCCACTTCGGCACTAGGCGCTGCCGCCACGTTTCGAGCGCTTACTTTTCGAGAAATCTCCGCCAGGCGATCTTCTTCTTCCGGCCGGAGCGCTGCCAGAATCAGTTCCGCCAGAAGATTCAAGCTGCGAACGTCGCTGTCGTTGAAACCAAAGGCGTCGTAAGAAAACGCTTCCACCAATCCAATAACGCAATTTTGTCCCGCGAGCGGGACGGCCACCATGGATCGCGCGCCCAGCAGAAGAGCCGCTTGAAGATTTACACGAGGATCATGCTCGGCATCGTCACAGCGAATGACCTGTCCGGAGCGAAAACACGCTCCCGAGAAGCCGGAGTTAGGGTCAAGCCGCGCGCCGGCGTCGGGCGCAATGGCTCCGGCTGAACCGCGGCAGACAATCTCGTTTCCTTCGGCGAGTGCGACGGCCACCCCGTCGGCGCCGGTAATCGCCAGCGCCCGCTCGGCAACGAGCTGAAGAACCTCGTCGAGCACGAAGCGCTCGACCTCCCACGTCTCAACTGCAGAGGGCTGACCGCCACTGTGGGCGCGCCTTTGGCGAATCTGCTCATGGAGTGCAGAAAAGGCGAGAAGGGCTTGCAAAGCTTCGTGACTGGAGCCCGGTTCGTTTGATCGTGCGTTCGCTGGAAGAGCTTCAGTTAGCTCTCTGCTCAACTCCGGCGGCGGGTTGGAAGGATTCGCACTCATCGGGCACGAACAGCAAGGTCCCATGTTCCAGGTTATCTTGCCACCGGGGAAGTGCTTGCCAATGTACCACTTGGCGCATCCCGGAACGATCTGCTGGGACTCGGTAAAAGCTGATCTCGGACGGTACTTTTACGTTACAAGGCCTGGACGCGCACCGCAATATCTCCTCCCGCACGAAGGTTGGAGTCGGTAGGTGCTCTTTAGTAAGCCGCTTACCACTAAAGGCAACGGGTGGCAGCTTCGGGCCATTGCCACTTATGGGCGATCGGAATATGCTCGAATAAGAAGTAGGTGCCCCAGGTGGACGAAAACCAGGTAGAGGGAAAGAAGCAGGCAGAGGGAAAGAAGAAGCGCTGGAAATGGCCGCTCGGCCTGATGGCCACAGGCCTGGCAGGAGCCGCAGTGGTTGTATTTCGTGGCTGCTGGCACAGCAAAATGAGCTGGCCGGTGCGTGCTCAAGGCTATTCTTATCAAGTGTGTACGGGCTGCGGCATCAAGCGTCTGTTTGACGAGGAAGTCTTCCGGTCCTACGGACCCTATAGCTATGATCTCACCCGCCTCATCGAATGGGATCGTGCTCAGCAACCTCCGCCCCAACCCGCGCCATCTCACCAACATCGGTCAGCCTCGTAGCCGACGAACCAGCGCGGTTAATCAGTTCGCTCCGCGACCGGGCTAAGATTCAGGTATGGAAGCCACTGCGGCCTCATCTTCGTCCTCCGACGTGTTGGTCGTTGAGCCGCGTCCTCGCCGCCGTCATTACCGCCAAAAAGTTCAGAATCTCGCGTACGTCAGGCTTGACCAGGCGAATGGTGGCATCATCCGTGACCTGAGTGAATCGGGAATTGCCATCCAGGCAGTCGCGGCATTACGCGTCAATCAGGAAGTTTCGCTGCGCTTCGAGTTGTTGAACCCGCGCGCCCGCGTCGAGGCACGGGGAAGAGTGGCATGGGCCGATCCTCAAGGACAGGCGGGAATGGAGTTCCTCGACATCGCCGAGCGCTCCCGCCACCTGTTGAAAGACTGGATTTTCACTCAACTGATGGCTACCGCGCAGCACGCCGAACGTGCCGAGTCGATATTCATTCATCAAAAGGGCAGCGAGAGTGCGACAGAACTGTTGTTTTCGGACGAGGCGCGTCCCGCAATTGCCCTGCAGCCAGAGGAAGATATCGACGAGGAAGAGGATTCTCAGCCCTCGGTGCAAGTTCTGGGATCGCCCTTCAGAATATCGGCCCGAGGCATCAGCCGCATGGTAGATAGCCTGGTCCTGCTTTGCGCGGTTTTATTGTTTGCAATTATCACGCTGGGAATGACGAACCTGTTTCCAACGTGGCCACTGGCCATTGCTCTTGCCGTGGGCATCACCAGTATGTTCGCGGCGGTGTACTGGTATCTGTTTGCAGTTTGCGTGGGAATGACGCCAGGCGAGCACTTGGCACGCGTCGCTTACGGAAATGCTGGTAACGCCGAAGAAGACGAACTGCCGCGCTTTCGCTAGAACTAGGTGGTGAAGTATTCCCGCTCAAGCCAAAGTTGAAGGTCGCGCTTTGTGCGCCGGCTGATCTGAACGAAACGGATTCCCGCGTTGCCTTGTTTGTCCGTCCATGCCACTTTCCCCATCGCCTTCACCAAAAGATCTGTTCCCGGCAGAGAAAAATTCAAGCGGACCGGACCAGCGGGGAGAGAGTCTGCAGTCTGAATTCCCAAACCGCCCTGGCTAAGATTGGTGACGTGTGCTTCGACGTGCGGCTTTCCACCCGAGGAGAGCGAGATAGGAATATCGAGGCTGTGGCGGTGATAGCGCAGGCGTCCATCGAGAATCATGTTGCGTGCCGCAGACAACGTGTGTACCGCTTGTTCGACGGAAATGGGCTTCTCGAAAACGAAGGTTGCGCCAGTCGACTCAAGCGCATTGCGGCCGCCGGAGCCACTCACAATCACCAGAGGGACAACGTTCTGAATCGGTTCGCTGCGTAAGTTGCGAAGAAAGTTTGAGGCGCCATTCAAATCGCAATCGACAATCAGAGCGTCGACTTTTGATCTCGCAAGTTTGGCGCGCGCTCTTTCAGGCTCAGATTCAATATCCACTCCGATATGTAGACCACCCAGAATGCATTCCAGTACGCCAACTTCCTGCCAATCGCGCGAGACCACCATCGAAGAAAGTGTCATGAATCCAATGTAGTCCGGTGCGTAACTGGTCAATAGATCACCAAGGTAATGGGAGCAGGGTTCGGGCTTCAGGCGTTAGGAATGCGGTCGCCGGTGGCTGGTCGCCGGTGGCTGGAACAACAAAGGAGAAGACGAAAGCCGACCAATATCGGCTGTAAACCTAGCCCGATGCCCGATGCCCGATGCCCGATGCCTGACGCCCGACGCCTAAAGCCCGCTCTTGTACCAATCGATCGTTCGCCGCAGGCCCTCTTCGAAATCGACCTGGGGCTTGTATCCAAAGGCTCTTTCTGCGGGAGAAACATCGGCCAACGAGTGCTTGATGTCGCCAGTTCGTTCCTCGGCATATTTCACGTTGCCAGGAAAGGCCATGATTTTCTTCAACGTTTGGAACGTCTCAGTTAGCGTAACCCGGCGCCCGGTTGCCACGTTAAACACGCGACCCGCAACATTGGCTGCGGGAGCTTTGCAGGCCAGCATATTGGCATCGACCGCATTATCGATATAGGTGAAGTCTCGGCTCTGCTCTCCATCGCCAAAAATCGTGGGCTGCTCTCCGCGCAGCATGGTGGTGATGAATTTCGCCAGAACCCCTGAATAGGGTGAAGTCGGATCCTGCCGTGGTCCAAAGATATTGAAGTAACGCAAGCAGACCGTTTCCAGTCCGTAGCAGCGATAGAACGAAATCATGTAGTACTCGCTGGCCAACTTCGCAACCGCGTACGGCGAGATGGGATTGGGCTGCATTTCCTCCTTCTTGGGCAGCGTGGGGGTGTCGCCGTAAGCCGACGAAGAGGCTGCGTAGATCACCCGCTTCACCTTCGCGTCGCGCGCCGCCACCAGCACGTTCACCGTGCCATCGATGTTGGCGCGGTTGCTGCCTAGCGGATCGAGCACCGACTTGGGCACCGAGGGAATGGCCGCCTCATGAAACACATAGTCGACGCCCTCGCAAGCGCTGTGCATCGCGTCCAGATCGAGGATGTCGGCTTGTCGAAAATCGATGCGATCCGCGATCTCCTCGATGTTCTTTCGGTTGCCGGTGGCGAGGTTATCGACGCCCCGCACATGGTCTCCTTGTGCGAGGATTCGCCTCGCGATCGTCGAACCTATGAAGCCTGCAATTCCAGTAATCAGATATTTCGCCATAGGTACTTCATGATAACGGAAGCCTCGAAGACACGGCAGGCAGAGGAGGCGCGAAAGTAACCTGAAGGGTGAGCTTCAGCCTATGACGAAGACGATCACCAGCGTCGCGCAGGGCTGGCCAGGATTGAAATTTGTGGTGACAGTCTGATTGAGAGGAAATTGGCTGCTCTGGTCACCGCAGAAGTTCATGCTGGAAGAGAGCCCGTCCTGAAAGAATGTCACGAACGTGACTTCCACAAACGTTCCACCCGAAACGAGGTTATTCACCTCAACAAAACTGACTGTGCCGGTAATGCTGGACTGCCTTGGCTGAAAGCCTCCCCCGACAAACACCTTTCCACAGCTGGTGCAGAGGCTTGTCAGGCAGAGGGCGAGAAAAATCGCAAGGAGGCGTTTCATGAGCCACCTCCGAAAGAGTGGGCCCAAGTTTACACCCATTTTGGGGGAAGAAGATCAGCGCCCGCCGTACTTCTCGACGAGCTCCACAAATTGCTCTCGAGTCAGCGTGTGGTGCTCCTGGAAGAAGGCCGCCACCGCCTTCAGAGCACTTCGCGGATCGGGTACGCCCGAGAGGTCGGATGACGCTGGCGCGGGCCTTGTCTCCGATTGATAGGCGGGCCCGGTGACGCCGTTCGCCAGCCGGGTCAGAAGCTCTTCAAACTGAGCTCGGTCGTCCTCGGACACCTCCGTGAAGGCAATCCCCATCCCCAGGAAAGGATAGGACACGCGCACGATTCCCTTGACCCGTACTCGGATGCCAGTCACTTCGATGGTCATGCTGAGCGGAGTGTCGGCCGGGGAAGTGGCTTGCATCTCGACATAGCATCCGCTCCGGCTCAGGTCGGTCACGGTTGCCCACGTGCGAACCGTGCTACCCTCGCTGCGGAACTCGGCGCTGCCTTCGCACTTGTAACGAGGATTCCGTCGTTTGTCCCCTGGATACGCCTGCGGTGCTGCAGCGGCGGCTCCTTCGTTAGTGCGTTTCAATGCGCGAAAGTATTCCACGTTGCCGGTGTCGTGGCTGCCGCCGACCTCGCGCATGTCATTCCAGCGGTCCATGCAGGGTCGCCGCGATCCCAAGAGGGAGCGCAGCACTCCTACTCTGATCCTACGGTCAATGTCTGTGGGTTCTAAAGCGAAGGAACTTGCGTCCCGGATTACGGATGGCTGGCCGCCTCCCGCATCGGGAACCGTCCCTAAGTGGTCTTCAGGCTACCGCGGATTTCCTGCCACAGCTCATTTTTCCCTGCTCCCGTTCGCGCCGAGAAGGGCAGCACCCGGCTGTCGGAGAAGGCCTGGGTGAAAGTACGCAGCGCGTTCTGCAATTGGTTGCCGCCGAGGCGATCACTCTTGGTGGCGATTACCAGGAAGTTGCGACCGCTGGTTTTTAGGAATTCGACGAGTTGCTCGTCGCTGGCCTGCGGCGGAACACTCGCGTCGACCAGAGCGAGGCACAAAGACAGGTTCGGACGGTCTTTCAAATATGGCTCAATAAATTCCGGCCAGCGCGCCGACACTTCGCGGGAAATCTTGGCAAAGCCATAGCCCGGCAGATCGGTAAAGATCATCTCCGGCTGCGGTTTTCCCGGCCAGCGAACTTCAAAAAAATTAATGCTGCGAGTACGTCCGGGCGTGGAACTGGTCTTCGCGATCTTGGTGCCGAGAAGGGAGTTGATGACGCTGGATTTGCCTACGTTCGATCGGCCGAGAAACGCAATTTCGGGCAAGGCGGGAGCCGGGAAGTGGCTGACATCGCTCGCTGACATCAGGAACCGCGCCAGAACTCTCATACGGTAGTTTGCAGGTTTCTCGCGGCACTTGCAAGTGGAGAGTCGGTTAGCAGTCCCGAGCGTGACCAGCCAGCCCCTGCGACCGCTTCTACAGGCCCAGAGGACGCTTATGATCGACGTCCTCTTCCTTTATGGGCTTGTACTTGTTCCAGAGATAAAGAATTCCGGCCACCACGATGCCGATTGCCACGCTGATCACGAAGAACCATGCCAATAACCAACGGCGGGCAGCGGGATGACAAGCAGGATCGCGACTGCACCCAAGGCGACCAAGAGGCCCGCCGTCACGCCGAAGACAGCGGCGGCGCTTCCCCCTGTCTCTGGATTAGGCTCCGTCAGCGACCTCAACAGCCATTTCTAAAACCGTTCCATCTGCTTTCGTAAAGTGAGTGGAGTTTGAAAGTTGAGCAGAGACAACACAGCCCTATTTCCCACATGAGAAATAGGGCTGGCCGGTTTAGAGCGTTCTATTGAGGGGACAAACTGCCGGCAAACATGTCTTCGTGAACTGCGCCGGGATTGCGCGAGTCGGTCCAGGAGAAGCGGAACACTCCGAGGCTATCGACCGAACTGCCGGCGTAGTCGCCGTACTGGTTGCCGAAGTCCGAACCGTTCACGGTCTCGTCCGATTGCGCGGTGGTGATCAGTTTGTTCTTCTTCCAAGTCACGCCGCCGTCGGTCGACGCGGTGAAGACCCGGTTGGTCTTCTTGTTGGCGGGATCTTTACGCGTGTCGTAGAACGAGACTCCGACGGTTCCATTCGGTGCGACTGAGATCTGTTGATGGAAGTGGTAAGCGTGGTTGGTATCGTCGTTTACCTTAACCTCCGCCGACCATGTGGTGCCGCCATCATCGGAAGAACGAACATAAGTATTGAGGTTGCTCCCCGCCGGATCTTGATCGAGATAGGCCTCGTACAAGCGGCCGGGATGGGTTCCAGCCTGGTCCACCGCAGTCATTGGGAACGGCAGAATGCCGCGCGTGTTCTGAGGCGGGATGAAGATGAAGAAGCCGGTCGTGTTCAGGCGATAGTTGGTAACGATATGCGCGGTCCCGAACGTTGCGCCGCCATCGCTCGATTTCGCTACCCAGATCTTCTTGCCACCGTAGTCCTCCCAGCTGGCGTACACAGAACCGTCAGGGCCGGTGGCTACGTTCACGCCAATCGTAGGATTGCCCTGCGTGGAAACCTGCTTGCTGCGCTTCCAGCTGGTGAATCCGTCACGGGAATACAGCACGAACGGCGCATTGTTGGCGCCGTTGTCGTCGTAACCGATATAGACGCTGCCGAAGAATGGGCTGCTGGGGGAATTATCGACGGTAACCATGTCCCTATCGGGAGAAACACCCGCCAACGGACTGAGCTTGATTTCGGTCCAATTGGAAGTTCCCGCTTTGCGGTACGCAATGCGCTGATCGAAGCATTCGTAAGAAACGAAGGCATCGCCATTGGTGTTGAATGCGTCCCATGTGTCATAGCAAAAATTGCTCGCCGCCGTGATGTAGGTGCTGGTGAAGGTCACGCCGCCATCCAGAGACTCGTAAGCCGAGGCTGCCGCTCCGCCCGGAGCATTCAGGTCGTTTACGCTGGTGATGATGTCCATGGGGTTGGTGGGATTCACGGCAACGCTGGTTTCGCTTTGCGCTCCCGCTTCATTCGTCACGTTGGTGTTCGGACCAATCGTGATGTTGATCCCGGAACCTGGGCTTAAAGGCGCTGCTTGCGTGCGCGGCATGGGGACTGTGTTGTAACTCCTTGTTTGCGCGCTGGCGCCGATGATGCTTGCGCTGACAAACAATAATCCGGCCGCCGATGCGGTCAGTCGAGACGCGAGTCTATTCACTATTGGCCTCCTCGGTTAGTGGTTGGTAACAGGGTCTCCCGAGAGAACGACTCAGAGAAGACAGGATTTTTCGCGAGGAGCGGCTATTCCCGAGCACACGCTAGCTCTCCTCCGAAAGTGTGCGAACTATATGTCTGGCGCTGGAAGGAGTCAAGCTGCAGAGTTTTGCACGCCTCATGAGAAGGGAGGCATGGGCGGCGATCGTCAGCAAAGACAAAGGCCCGCTTTACAGCGGGCCTTCAAGAGCTAGAGCCTAAAGCCAGAAGTTATTGATGCGCAGTAGACCCCTCCGCGGGAGGGGCCAGCGGAGCAATTGGCCGTGCCGCTTCCGGCTCGACTGCGATTTCAGGCAGTGGCTTTTCAAGCGCGATCGCCAGAACCTGGTCCATGGTTTCGACGAAGTGCAGCTTCATGGCACTGCGCAGATTCTCGGGCACTTCTGCTACGTCTTTCTCATTGTCCTTGGGCAGAATCGCTTCGAAGAGGCCCGCACGGTGGGCCGCCAGCAGTTTCTCTTTCAATCCACCGATGGGCAGAACCTTGCCGCGAAGAGTGATCTCACCGGTCATCGCCAGATCGCGGCGAACGGGAATCTTGCTGAGCGCGCTGGAAATGGCGGTGGCAATGGTGATCCCAGCCGAAGGTCCATCTTTCGGGATCGCTCCCTCGGGCACGTGCACGTGGATATCGAGATTGCGGTAGAAGTCGCGTTGCAGGCCCAGGCGCGAAGCTCGCGAGCGGACGTACGACATTGCCGCCTGTGCCGACTCCTGCATGACGTCGCCCAGCTTGCCGGTAAGGGTCAGCTTGCCTTTACCGTCGACGACCGTGGCTTCGGTACTAAGGATCGAGCCGCCGACTTCGGTCCAGGCAAGGCCAGTGACCAGCCCCACTTCGCTCTTTTCGTGGGCCAGGGTGTCGCGGAACTTGATCACGCCGAGGAAGTCCGGCACATTTTGCGCGTTCACCGCGACGTTATAGTTCTCGCCTTCTTTGACGACTTTGCGTGCCACCTTGCGACAAACGTTGCCGATTTCGCGCTCAAGGTTGCGAACGCCAGCCTCACGCGTGTACGCGCGAATCAGCGAGGTGACGGCATCGTCGGTGAACTTAAGATTCTTATCGCTCAATCCCGCCTGCACCATCTGCTTCTTCACCAGGAATTGCTTGGCGATCTCGACCTTCTCCTGCTCGGTGTAGCCGTGCAACCGCAGCACTTCCATGCGGTCCTGCAAGGCAGGAGGAATGGTGTGCATCACGTTGGCGGTGGCGATGAAGAACACCTGCGAAAGGTCGTACTCGACGTCGAGGTAGTGATCGACGAACATGAAATTCTGTTCGGGATCGAGTACTTCGAGCAGCGCGGCCGACGGGTCGCCGCGGAAATCCATGGCCATCTTGTCGACTTCGTCCAGCATGAAGACCGGGTTCTTGGTGCCGGCCTTCTTCATCATCTGGATGATCTGGCCGGGAAGCGCGCCGATGTAGGTGCGGCGATGTCCGCGAACTTCGGCTTCATCCCTCACGCCGCCGAGCGACATGCGGACAAACTTGCGGCCGGTAGCCTTGGCGATCGACATTCCCAGAGAAGTTTTGCCGACGCCCGGAGGTCCGACGAAGCAGAGAATCGATCCCTTGGGATTCTTCACCAACTGGCGGACGGCGAGAAATTCAAGAATGCGTTCCTTGATTTTCTCCAGCCCATAATGATCTTCGTTCAGAACCTTCTCGGCGCGGCTGATGTTGCGGATTTCCTTTGACCGCTTCTTCCATGGCACCGCCAGCAGCCAGTCGAGGTAATTGCGGGAGACCGTGGATTCGGCCGACATCGGCGGCATGGCTTCGAGCTTCTTGAGCTCCTGCATGGCCTTGTCGCGCACTTCCTTCGGCATGCCCGCGGCTTCGATCTTCTTCTTCAGTTCGTCGAATTCGCTCTTTTCGCCGCGGCCCAGTTCCTTCTGGATGGCCTTGATCTTTTCGTTGAGGTAATACTCTTTCTGGGCGCGCTCCATCTGCCGCTTCACGCGCGACTGGATGGTGCGGTCCATGTTCAGCTTTTCGATCTCGATATCGAGCACGTCGCCGATGCGGCTCAAGCGCTCCGCCGGATCGAAGATCTCCAGCAATTCCTGCTTCTCTTCGATCGAAAGCTGCAGGTTGGCGGCGATGGTGTCCGTCAGCTTCGCCGGATCTTCCATGCGCACAGCCGCGATCATGGTCTCGTAGTTCAGCGACTGGCAAAGCTTTACGTACTGCTCGAACAGGGAAGTGACCCGCTGCATGCCGGTTTCGATCTGCGGCGTGGTTTCGGTGGCATAGCGCGCCACGCGAACCGAGGCCTGCATGAAGCCTTCGGTCTCGGTGATCTGCAGAATCTTGCCGCGCTCAATGCCTTCGACCAGGACTTTGATGTTGCCATCGGGCAGCTTCAGGCTCTGCACGATGTTGACGATCGTGCCAACCTGGTAAATCTCGTTGGGCTTGGGCTCGTCGATGCTGGCGTCATGCTGAGTCGCGAGAAAGATCTTCTTATCGGCGGTCAGGGCCTCTTCCAGAGCGCGCACGCTCGATTCCCGGCCCACGACGAATGGGGTCATCATGTAAGGAAAGATGACCACGTCCCGGATAGGCATCATTGGTAATTTTTTGCTCTCGAATTTTTCCTTGGGTGTGGTCACTCTGGGTTCCTGCTTTTCCGGTCCTTCTTGATTGGGCACTATCCCGCCTTTTCCATCATCGCGAGAGATACGTTACGCTTTTCGACCATCTCTCGTGTGACCTCGAATTCCTTCACCTTCTTCTGGCTGGGCAGGTTGTACATCAGGTCAAGCATGAGCTCTTCGAGAATCATGCGCAACCCGCGTGCCCCCACTTTCCGCGCCATCGCCTGGCGCGCGATCGCCCGCAACGCTTCCTCGCTGAACTTCAGGCGAACGTTCTCGAACTCAAACAACCGCTGGTACTGCTTCACGATCGCGTTCTTGGGACGGGTCAGAATTTCGATTAACGCAAACTCGTCCAATTCTTCGAGGACGCCCACGACCGGCAGCCGCCCCACAAACTCCGGGATCAGCCCAAACTTGATCAAATCTTCGGGTTGAATGTCGCTTAGAAGCTCGAAATTGCGCTTGCGGTTGGTCGTCGCCGCGGATTCTTCCTTTTCCGCGTCTTCCCCGGCTTTGAAACCAAGGGACTTCTTGCCCACCCGGCGGCCAATGATCTTCTCCAGCCCAACAAAGGCTCCGCCGCAAATGAACAGAATGTTAGTGGTATCGACCGGAGTGAATTCCTGGTGCGGATGCTTACGTCCACCTTGGGGCGGAACGTTCGCTATCGTACCTTCCAAAATCTTCAGCAGAGCCTGCTGGACGCCTTCGCCGGAAACGTCTCGGGTGATCGAAGGGTTCTCGTCCTTGCGTCCGATCTTGTCGACTTCGTCGATGTAGATGATGCCAGTCTGCGTGCGTCCCACATCGCCATCCGCGGCCTGCAGCAGCTTCAGGATGATGTTCTCGACATCCTCGCCTACATAGCCGGCTTCGGTCAGGGTGGTGGCATCCACGATCGCGAAGGGAACATCGAGCATGCGCGCCAGCGTCTGCGCCAGCAGGGTCTTGCCGGTGCCCGTCGGACCGATCAGCATGATGTTCGACTTGGTCAGTTCAATACCGTCGCTGGCCTTCTGACGGTTCATGAAGATGCGCTTGTAGTGGTTGTAAACCGCGACTGCCAGCTTCTTCTTGGTCTGCTCCTGCCCGATGACGTACTCGTCGAGGAAGGTCTTGACTTCCTGCGGCTTGGGCAGTTGATTCGGGGTCGTGGAGGGTGGGGTCGCTGCGCGGTCGTCTTCCAGAATGGAATTGCAGACCGCCACGCACTCGTCGCAAATGTATGCCCGGGGATAGTCGCTGGGCGATGAGATCAGCTTGGCGACAGCGTCCTGCGATTTATGGCAGAACGAACAGCGCAAGATTTCCTCGGTTCCAGTCCGGTTTTTCACTCGGCCAACTCCTTCTCTACCACCCCTGGGCCGCTTCCTGGCGTCGTTGCTTACGGCTAGAGGCCTAACCCGCCGAGACTTCGAGGAATTCGATCGGCGAAGCCCCGATCATACCTTTATCTCGTCTTATAGATGATATCGTCGATGATTCCGTATTCCTTAGCCTGTTGCGCGTTCATGATGAAGTCGCGCTCGACGTCCTTCTCGACTTTATCCAACTTCTGGCCGCTGTGCTTGGCCAGTAACTGGTTAGTAATCTCGCGCATGCGCAGGATCTCGCGCGCATGAATATCAATATCGGTCGCTTGACCTGACAACCCGCCCATCGAAGGCTGGTGAATCAGGATGCGCGAATTGGGCAGGGCCAAACGTTTCTTGGCCTCTCCCGCCGAAAGAAGCAGGGCCGCCATGCTGGCCGCCTGACCGATGCAAATCGTAGTCACGTCGTTCTTTACGTACTGCATGGTGTCGTAAATTGCCATGCCCGCCGTGATCGATCCGCCCGGTGAGTTGATGTAAAGCTGGATGTCTTTCTCGGGATCTTCCTGCGCCAGAAACAGCATCTGCGCGATCACCAGGTTGGCGATGTTGTCATCAATCGGAGTCCCGATGAAAATGATATTGTCCCGCAGCAACCGGGAATAAATGTCGTATGCCCGCTCCCCACGCCCGGTCTGTTCTATGACCATCGGTACCAGCATCATCTGCTCCTTCCCGTTCACCTGCCACACTTCCACCCGTAAACACCATTGATCACTTCGGGGGAAGAATCGAAAGTGGTCCGCTATGCGGACTGGTGATAAAGAAAATCGAGGGTTTTTTCGCTGCGGATTCTATGTCGGATTCTATCCAGCGCTCCATCACGTGTCAAACGAGCCCGAATCGCTTCCGGCGTCTGTTTTGACTGCGTTGCGAGCGCTTCAATCTCCCGGTCGATCTCCGCATCGCTCGACCTCGATATGTTCCTCCTCGGCGATCTTTTCCAGCAACAACGAAGCCTTTACTTCCTGCAAGGCTTGGTCACGCTGCCCAGCACGCAGCCGATTCAGATCCATTTTCTTCAGATCTTCCTGGCGCATGCCTTGTGCCGCCAGGGCCCGCAGACCGCGCTCCAGACGCACGTCAATCTGACGATCAACCAATGCTTCTGGAACTTCAAATTCGTTCCGTTTCACCAGTTCATCCACAAGCTTATCTTTGGCCGTGTGCTCTGCCGTGTGTTTCCGCTCCTGCTCCATGCCTTCGCGGATGCGCTGCCGTACCAGATCGAGGCTGGTGAATTCCTCACCTAGTTCTTTCGCGAACTGGTCGTTCAACTCCGGCAAGGCCTTTTGCTTCATACCCAGCACCTTGACTGTATAAGTGAAGGTCTTCCCGGCCAAGCGCTGATCGGACGTGTCCTGCGGATAGGTAACTTCGAAGGTGCGTTCGTCGCCGACAGAGGTCCCCTTCAGGTTCTCGGTGAATTCCGGCATGGTGTTCTTGCCCGCGATTTCCACCAGAATATCGTCCATATGGACGGGCTTGCCGTCGCCGTCCTTGGGTTCTCCGTGCAGCGAAACCTGGGCGTAATCGCCGTCTGTCAAGGCTCGCCCTTCGATCGCACTGAAGGTCGCGTGTTGTTCGCGCAGGCCGTTCAACGACTCTCCGAGACTTCTTCATTGGTGACCGTGATCTCGGGTTTTTCCGCGCGCAACTCCTTGTAGCCTTCGACCTTGATCTCAGGCATGACCTCAAAGCTGGCTTTGAACCGCAGAGGCTCGCCATCATGGACATGCAGGTCCGTTACACGAGGCTGGGAAACCGGAATCAAACCCAGCTTGTCCGTCTCCTGACGAAAGTAACGGGGAACCAGGGCATCGACGACTTCCGACTTAATGTCCTCAGAAAAGCGCTGCTTGATGACGGAGGCGGGCACGTGGCCGCGGCGGAATCCCGGCAGCCGGGCCAGTTTCTGATATTTCTGGATAAGAGTGTCGGTCTCGCGAGTGACGGCTTCCGCCGGAATCTCAACCTCAATCTCTCGCTTCGTACTAGTATTGGTTTCGGTGGGGCTCAAATTTAACCTTTCAGGCTAACGAACCGGGCAAGGCTGCAATCGATAAGACGGTTCAACTTGAGTGTAAAGATAGATAGAGAACATCGTCAAACGCCAGAAGGGTATTTTTCGTTCCCGATTAGAGACTTTCGGGCACCGCACATGTCAAAAGAGTCGCTTTCCCAAATCAATCGAGAAATCATCGCGTGCACGCGCTGCCCCAGACTGGTCATTTATCGCGAGGAAGTCGCTGTCGTAAAGCGACGCGCCTACCGTGATTGGGAGTACTGGGGCAAGCCGGTCCCCGGATTCGGCGACCCCCATGCGCGCATCCTGGTTCTGGGCCTTGCCCCCGGCGCGCATGGTTCCAACCGCACCGGGCGTCCCTTCACCGGTGACGCTTCCGGCAACTTCATGTACCCGATCCTTTATGAGACGGGATTCGCCAGCCAGCCCAATGCGACCGACCGCAATGACGGGATGAAGTTGCACAACCTCTACATCACTGCCGCCGTCCGCTGCGCTCCGCCTGACAACAAGCCTTTGCCGAGTGAACTGGCGAATTGCGCGCCTTATCTGGACCGCGAGATCGCGGCGCTCGGACGGCTCAAGGTGATCGTCGCTCTCGGACATATCGGATTCGAAGCGTATCTGAATTACCTGAAGCGTCGCGAACTGCTGGCAACCAAGAAAGAATTCGTTTTCAAGCACGCCGCTCACTACCCAATGCCGGACGGAAAAATTCTGCTCGCCTCCTATCATCCCTCGAACCAAAACACCCAGACCGGAAAGCTGACCCGCGCCATGTTCACGAAGATCTTTAAAGAAGCCGCATACCTTGCCGATAAATAATCTGGGGCGGTTGCCGCCAGAGCCGGATCTGGGAATTTCATCCGCGTCTGACCTTGATCTGGGGCGGCACTACCCCACCATCATTTTGCGGGAGTATGGGACAGGCGGTCAGCGCCGATCCCAATTTGATCTCAGAAACCTACGAACACCGGCTCAGGCTCCAGGCGGACGCCCCAGATGTCTTCCACGCGGCTTTGAATCTGATCTTTCAGGGTTATCACTTCCGCAGCCGTCGCCTCGCCACGATTCACGATCGCCAGCGCGTGCTTGCGCGAGATGCCGACGCGTCCCAGCGTGTATCCCTTGCTGAAGCCCGAGTGCTCTACGAGCCACGCTGCTGACACTTTTTTCTGGGCGTCCAGCGCCGGATAGCTCGGGACCCGCAACCCTTTTGCCGCCGCTCGCTCGGCAAGCTTGCCGTGCCCTTCGTTCGATAGCACGGGATTCTTGAAGAACGATCCCGCACTGCGACAATCTTCGTCACCCGGTGTGATCAGCATTCCTTTCGAAGCTCGAATCTGCCGGACCGCTTCGCGAGTTTGCGCCAGCGTCGGCGGCGAACTCCATCCCGCGAAATACTTTTTCAGGTCCGCGTATTCGATCTTCGCCGCGCCGCCGTGTTCCAGCGCGAAGTCCACTCGCAGAATTACGTAGCGTCCGCGTTCTGACGTGTTGAAGATGCTGCTGCGGTAGCGGAACCCGCAATCTTCGTTGCACAGCTCGCAAACCTTTCCGGTAGTCAAATCGAGCGCGTGGACCGCCACGATCGTGTCCGCCGCCTCCTGCCCGTATGCTCCCACGTTCTGTACCGGGGTTCCGCCGATACTGCCCGGAATTCCGCTGAGGCATTCGACCCCTGAACAGTGGTGCGCGACAACCATCGCCACGAAGGGATCCCATTCCTCGCCTGCCCCGGCTTCAAAAATCGCCCGATCGTGTCCGTGGACATGGTTAATGCCAAGAATGCCGATCCTCAGCGTCAGCCCGGGCCATCCGTCATCAGAAATGACAAGATTGCTTCCCCCACCCAGCACAAACAACGCCAGGTGGCGCGCGCGCGCGCCGGCCACGGCTTCCTTGACCTGATCGATGGTCTCGGCTTCGACGAAATAACGCGCCGGACCGCCGACCTTTAGCGTAGTGAGTGGCGCCAGCGGCACATTTTCCTGAACGACCATGAATCTCCAAATATACTCGACGCTTCCGGCCGGAAGGCGGTGCCGTATTACAATAAAACCAACCTTAGGTGAGGAGAAGAAATGTACCCAGAGATCATGGTGATTCCTATGCGCGAAGAACTGACGCGCCTGGGAATTGAAGAACTGCGCACCGCTGCGGAAGTAGACCAGGCAGTAGCCAACCAGTCGGGCACGACGATGTTGGTCGTCAATTCCATCTGCGGATGCGCTGCGGGCCGCATGCGTCCCGCAATCCGCCTCGCGTTGCAGAACTCTGCCAAGCCGCAGAAGATGTTTACTGTCTTCGCCGGACAAGACCGCGAAGCCACCGACCGCGCCCGCAGCTATTTCACCGGGTATCCGCCTTCTTCGCCTTCGATCGGCTTTCTGCGCGATGGCAAACTGGTGCACATGATCGAGCGCAGCGACATCGAACATCGCGAAGCTGCCGACATCGGTTCGGAACTAAAAGCCGTCTTCGATAAATTCTGCGGCGATCCGGCCGCCGTGAGATAGAGTTAGCAACCCTGTAACCGCAAAGTCCGCTAAGAACGCTAAGAAGCCTTCGCGTCCTTTGCGCTCTTTGCGGTTTAATGCTTTTGACTTCTCAGGAGCCCAATGAACCGTCTCCTTCTAGCATTGGTTTTTCTTGCAACTAGCGCATTCGCCGCCGACAACTTTCCCACCAAGCCGCAGATCGACGCCATCTATCCCCAGATAGAATCCCTTTACATCGACTTGCACAACAATCCCGAACTCTCTCTGCACGAGGTGAAGACTGCCGAGAAGATGGCCGACAACCTGCGCAAGCTGGGTTACGAAGTGACGACGGGCGTGGGAGGAACTGGCGTTGTGGGCGTGCTGAAGAACGGCCCCGGCCCCACCGTCATGATTCGTGCCGAGCTCGACGCGCTTCCGGTGCAGGAAAAGACCGGCCTCGAATACGCCAGCCACGTCACCACCAAAGATGATCAGGGCGCAGATGTTCCCGTCATGCATGCCTGCGGGCACGATCTGCACATGGCCGTGGGAATCGGCACGGCGACGCTCCTCGCGCAAAACAAAGACCGCTGGCGCGGGACATTCATCTTCGTCGGTCAGCCTGCCGAAGAGCGTATTCGCGGTGCTGCCGCGATGCTCAAAGACGGACTCTTCACACGCTTCCCAAGGCCGGATTTCGCGCTTTCGCTCCATGACACTGCAAGCCTGCCCACCGGAAAGCTTGGCTATACGCCCGGCTACTCGCTCTCGAATTCCGATTCAGTGGACGTGACAATTTACGGCAAGGGCGCTCACGGTTCGGCTCCGCAAGATGGAGTCGATCCGATCGTCATCGCAGCGCGCACGATTCTCGCCTGGCAGACCATCGTTTCACGCGAGAAGAGCCCGTTCGATCCCGGCGTCATCACCGTGGGATCGATTCACGGTGGCACCAAGCACAACATCATTCCCGACGAAGTAAAGATGCAGTTGACGGTTCGCTCTTATACCGACGAAGTACGCAAACACTTGCTCGACTCCATCGCCCGGATTGCGAAAGCCGAAGCGGAGTCTTCCGGGGCGCCGAAGCCGCCCAAGGTCGAAGTGATTGAGAGTGTCGCATCGGTGTACAACGATCCCGCGCTAACCGCGCGCGTGGCGGCCGCGCTGAAGCACACTTTCGGCGACAGTAACGTTGTTGAGGAAAAGCCGGATATGGCCAGCGACGATTTTGCCGAGTACGGCAAGGCCGGAGCGCCTTCGCTGCAATTCCAACTCGGTGCTGTAAATCCGGAAAAGTTCGCCCAAGCGAGAAAGGCAGGAGAGCAACTGCCGGGCCCGCACTCTCCATTCTTTGCCCCCGACCGCGAACCCAGCCTCCGCACCGGAATCGAAGCCGAGACAACGGCAGTGCTGGCGGTGATGGGGAAGTGAAGACAGTACTTGGCACTTAGCAATTGGCATTTAGCCATTAGAGTTTCGGGGAGTGACAAAATCTCGGCTGGCCAAATGCCAATTGCTAAATGCCAAGTGCCGAAGTCCTGACGCCTGAAGCCTGATGCCCGACGCCGGTGTTCCTACTTCCTTGCCTTCCCCAGCACAAACGCCTTGACCACGATGTTATTCGGCTGCGCCCCGAGCGGGATCATGGTCAATAGCGAGTACTCCGACGGTTCTAGCTTGGTCGACTTCCGTTTCTGAATGACTGTCATGTCTCCTGACTCAGAATTCAGCACCAGAAGGTAATTCTGGTTCTGCGACAGCGCGAGGCCATCAGGATGGCTTCCCACCGGCAGCGATGCAATCACTTTGCCCACGTCGATGTCATAGACGGCGACGCTGTTCGACCCGAAATTGCTGACGTAAAGCCGCGAGTTGTCGAGCGTGACCACGCCTCGCGCCGGACGCGTCCCAATCAGATAGCTGCCGCCGACCTCGTTATTCCCGGTTTCGATAATCGAGATGTTGTCGGAATCGAAGTTCGACACCATCATCTCGCCGCCATCGGGCTTGAGTGTCAAACTGACCGGAGTCTTTCCCACGTCGAGCAGCGCCAGAAGCTTTCCGGATTTCAAGTCAATCGATGCCACTTGCCCCGAGCCCGCGCACGCCACGAACGCCTTGTTGCTGTCGGGAACGATGGCGATGTCCTCCGGCTGCTGGCAGACCGGCAGCGTAGCGGTGACTTTCAATTGCTGGGAGTCGATTAGTGAGACGCTGTCATCTCCGCGATTACTGACCACCACCGTCTTGCCATCGGGAGAAACACGCGCCAATCCAGGTGCGGCGCCCACACGGATATTGGCGATGACGGTGCGTTTCTCGAGATCGATCACGGAAACATTGGCTGAGCCGGAATTCGCCACGTAAGCGCGCTTGCCGTCTTCCGCGACATCGATGAAATAAGGCGTCCCATGCACTCCGATGGTCGCTACAACGGAATTTTTCTCTGCGTCGATAACGCTGATATTGTCCGATCCACTGTTGACGACGTAAATTTCGTTCTTCTTGCTGTTCGCCGCGACGCCTGTGGGCTCGCTGCCCGCGCGAATCGTTCCCGCCAGCTCAAACGTAGTCAGATCAATGACACTGACCGTATTGCTTTTCCCGTTCGTGACGTAAGCGTACTCGCGGTAGGAGGGCCCGTAATGCGGCAACTCGCGCTCATGGAAATACCACCAGCCAAGGCCAGCCAGCAGAGGGATGCAGACAAGGATGAAGAGAAGTTTTCTCAAGGCGCTTGGCGATCAGGAAAGGAGAAGATTACCAGAATGGAGAGAAAGTCAGTCCAGTTTGAAGGCAACCTCAACCTGCATCGTCGCGGCTACTGCCTTGTCATCTTTCGTGGCGGGTTTAAAGGCCCACTTCTTTTTCACAACCTCGATCGCCTTTTTGTCCAGATCCTCGCTGAGCGACTTCATCACTTTGATCTCCTTTGCTTGGCCACGCTCGTTGACCGACACCGAGAGCACTACTGTTCCTTCCTCTTTCGCCAATCTTGCCCTCTTCGCGTACTGCGGGCTGGGAGCAAAAAGAACTTTAGGTGGCACGACTCCGTCCGAGCTGTGAGCCAAGTTGATCGGCGGACGAGGATTGACTGAACTCGTCTCGTCGGGTGCCTCCGGGTCCGATGCCTGCGGGTTATAGAAAAAGTTGAACCGAAGGGCCAAGTAAGAGCCTTTGAACTCCGTCGGCAGGGGGGAAAAAGGGTTGGAATCTGCGATGCCTCCGTAAGCCGCCCGGTCAAGGGCTTGGTCTCCAGAAGAAGAACCGTATTTGAGCCCTTGGATGTGCCCATCCGGCAAAATCTTGAATTCAATTGAGACCTTGCCCTGCTTCATAACCGGAGGTCGCGCTTCCGACGGGACTAGGGCGTACCAAGAGTTTCGAATTTTCTTGATGACCGATTGCAAATAGGGTCCGAAATTTACTCCGCGGGTATCACTCATCACCTCAAGTGTCCAGGGAAGGTCTTTCGTTTCCGCAGTTGTGCCCAAGATTTGCCTCAGGTTGACGCGGGGAGCGCTCGGCACCACGTCTGGTGCATTGTCCTGAGACGAAAAAGCGATTGCGGACGAACACGAGATCACGAATAGTGCTGCGAGCATCACGACGAAGCGCTTCATAGTGCTGGGTTCAAATCTTCAGAGAACCTTGACTGCTCTTTCGCGCACCTGTAACCCGGCGACAGCCGCCCGATCTCCAATTCCCACCACCGTCCTCCCCACCACCGGCGCGATCTGTCTTACCTGCGCCATCAATTCATCGAACTGGTCGGGATAAAGCGACTGCATCCCATCCGAAAGGGCCTTGTCAGGATCGTGATGCACTTCCACGATCAACCCATCGGCTCCTACCGCCACCGCCGCGCGTGAGAGCGGTGTGACTTTGTTGCGCTTGCCGGTACCGTGGCTGGGATCGACGACTATCGGCAGATGACTCAATCGCTGCACTGCCGGAATGATGCTCAGGTCGAGGGTGTTGCGCGTGTGGTCGGCGAATGTCCGCACGCCGCGCTCGCACAGGATGACGTTGTAGTTGCCCTCGCTCATCACGTACTCGGCAGCCATCAGGAACTCTTCGAGCGTGGCCGACATGCCGCGCTTCAGCAGCACAGGCTTTTTGGCTCGTCCCGCGCGCTTGAGCAGCGAAAAGTTCTGCATGTTGCGTGCGCCAATCTGGATCACGTCGGCATACTCTTCCACCAGTTCGAGTGACTCGTTGTCGATGGCCTCGGTGATGATTCTCATCCCAAACTTGTCGCGGACTTCTGCCATAATGCGCAGGCCTTCCTCACCCAGTCCTTGAAACGAGTACGGAGACGTGCGCGGCTTATAGGCGCCGCCTCTGAAGAATTGCGCTCCGGCCCGGCTGATACGCTCCGCCACCGCCATCGCCTGATCGAGGCTCTCAATCGCGCATGGCCCGGCGATGATGGCGAGCCCGCGTCCGCCGATGGTCGCATCGGTCCCCGGAAAGCGGACGACGGTGTTCTCATCCTTCACGTCGCGGCTGACTAGTTTGTAAGGCTTCGTGACCCGGATCAACTCCTGCACACCCGGCATCTCTTCGAGCGTCCCAGGTTCAACTTCGCCACGGTTTCCCGTGATCCCGATGGCGGTCCGTTGCGCTCCCGGCAGGGAATGAGCACGGTAGCCTAACGATTCGATCTTCTCGCAAACGGCGCGCACCTGCTCTTCGGACGCGTGCGCCTTCATGACAACTAACATGGGGTTACCTCTGTTGTCTTTAAGTGTAACGTTAGCCGCAAGCAAGCAGCAAACTAGGGAGAGAGCTACCAACCAAAACCGCCGAGGACGCAGGGGACGCAGAGGACAATAGGAGTGCGGCGATTAGTAAGCCCCGCGTCCTCTGCGTCCCCTGCGGTTTTGGTTGATTCAATCGCTGGAGCCACTACGGCGTCTTTCTCTTGAACACTGACACGGTCCACTTCGATTGCGGGCGGTAGGTCTTCACCGCATCTCCCCAGCGATATTCCGTCGTGTCGCCGATATCGGCGATCCCCACCCGTTCGTAATTGCTGTCGAGATACTTCTCTGTCCAAGCGAAGATCTCAGTATCAGAGTGCGCCTGCATCAGCCACGAGAACGGCACGTCGACCAGCACCAGATACTGCGGCTGCGCCGCCTCAATCTCGCTGATCATCTCTTTCTGCATGGTCGAAGCGTACTTCTGCTCCTCCATCAGCGGATAGGTGTAGATGTACCCCGTCGCCGAGTGACGGTGCGAATAGAAGTAAATCTCCGGCTCCGAGCCGATCACCGCGATCTTCGTTCCGTCCGTGCTCTGGCTCTTGATGTAATCCGCGATCTTGATCGCTTCGGGAAAGGGATTAATTCCATAAGTCTGGCGGGTGGCTTCAATCGGACCCATCTCGAACAGGTAGTCGCTTTCATCGACTATCGAGTACACACATGCCGCCACAAAAACGAGAACGGGAAGCGCCCGCAGAAATCCATTCTTACCCACAGTGTCTTTTGCCGCGCTTATCGCGACACCGATCAGCAGCGAGAGCGCTGGCAACATCAGAATGAAATAGTGTTGGCGGAAATAGAAGCCGAGCGATACCGCGAGAATTGAAAACAGCAGAAACCAGCTCGCGAACACCGCGTGAAGGCGGGCCTTCGGATTCCACCACAACGCGCTCAAACCAATGCCAGCCAGTATCCAAAGCAGCCAGGAGTGAGCGAGGATTCCGGGAATGTTCGCCTCGAAGACCTGAATGCCCTGGCTGAAACTCAAGCGGGTCGCGTACTGACTAGCGTAGGAAAACGTCCAGAACCAGAATTTGTGAAACACGCCCGCCGCCAGCATGCATAAACAAGTCAATACGAAGGGAAGCGCCGCTCCCAGCGCGAACGATCCCAGTCGTTTGCCCAGGCCCTTGTAATCGATGGGAGGCTTCGATTCGCTCTTCAAGATGTACAGGCCGGAGAAAAACACAAACAAGATTCCCGGCTGCTTCATCACGAAAGCCAGACCGGTCAAGATGCCGCTGAGCAGATACATCCGCAAACGTTTGGACTCAATCGCGCTCAACAGCAGAAGCAATCCCGCCACCGCAGGCAGCACTACGAAATTCGTCGCATGTCCAGCAAAGCCTAGCACCGCCCGGCTCGTGGTGAGCACGGCATAACTCGTGCCCGCGACCACTCCGGCCAGCGATCCAAAAAGCCGCGCCGCCAGAAGGAAAATCAGGAACGTGGTTGCCGCGTTCACCAGAAGCAATCCGACGTGAATCGCTGCCGGAGTCTGGCCAAACAGCCCGAGAATCACCGCGTATGCGGCATAAGTTCCCGGCAGCTTCAGGTTGTAGGCAATCTGATATGGCGGGATGCCCTGCAGAATCAGCTGTCCCGCATACGCGTACTCTCCCTCGTCGCGCTCGAGCGGCATGTTGAGCAGCCGCACGCGAATCATCGCGAAAGAAAGAATCACGATTCCAATCATCACGTAATAGACGTAGGGCGGGATGACGATTGGCGCCGATTCGACGGGAGCGGGCTTCTTTCGGGCAGCGCGTGGCGAGGGTATGCTCATGGCGTTCGCATCGCCTCGCCAATCCGGCGAAGCACTTAAGAATATATATCGATCTCGTGAACGCCGCGTGACTGAAGGCTCTGAGTCGTCAACCGTCACTCGCTATACTCTTATATGCCCCACTCCATGGCCCAGGAACAGGACATCCTCAAGATGCCCGCTCCCAAGCGCCCGCCTACGATGACTTCGCGACGCATCGGCATTCACACCTCCAGCGCCGGAGGAGTGCAAAACGCTGCCGAGCGCGCCTGGCGTCTGGGATGCAACACGCTGCAAATCTTCTCTTCGAGTCCCCGCCAGTGGGCTCAGTATGAGTTGGCTCGTCCGCATTGCAACGAAATGCTGAGCCTGCGCGAAAAGTATGATCTCAAGCCGCTGGTGATCCACACCAACTATCTGGTGAACCTCGCCAGCACGACTCCGTTGTTTCTGAAGAAATCGATCGAAGCGTTTCGCGGAGAGATCGAACGCGCGCTTGCGCTGTGCGCCGATTACCTGGTCCTGCATCCCGGATCGTTTCGCGGTGCCGATCGGGAAGAAGGCCTTCTGCGGACCGCCGCCGCGATCAACGCGTCTACGACAGGTCTCGACCTCGCCAAAGAGGACTTGACCATCCTGATCGAAAACACCGCCGGCGCGGAATATTCGTTGGGTGGCAGTTTGAACAAGTGGCTGAAGTGCTCGAATGCCTGCAAGGCCTCGTACCGGTCGCCGCTTGCATCGACACTTGCCACACGCATGTCGCGGGATACGACATCGTCACTCCCGAAGGCATGAAGAACACGGTCGCGCATCTTGATAAGACTGTCGGCCTCAAGAACGTCCGCGTCTGGCACTGCAACGACGCCAAAGCCCCCGCGTGGATCGAAACTCGACCGCCACCAGCAAATCGGGAAGGGAACCATCGGACTCGAGCCATTCCGCCGCCTGTTGAACGACCCACGCCTCAAACACGCCGCCTTCATTGCAGAAACACCAATCGACCAACCGGGAGATGACCGCAGAAATGTGGAAGCGCTCAAGAAGCTGGTGAAGCTCTGACCACCCTCGTTGACGTCATCCTGAGCCCGAAAGGGCGAAGGATCTGGCGTGCGGTTGAAAACCACCTGCCGCGCGCAAGACCCCTCACTCGCTCGGGATGACGTCCGATGCGAAGCAGATGTCCCAGCAAGTTCACGCCTCGTTGTAAAATAAAAGTTTACTCATTGCTTAACTTCGTCTTCTATGCCGCAGGAAGAAAAAACCATCGTGACCCGCGAAGACCGCTACGACGCGCGGCGCATCGAGACCAAGTGGTCTGAGCGCTGGCAGCAGGACCCTACCCTTTACGCCGCCGAGCCCAACTCGACTAAGCCGAAGTACTACGCCCTGGAAATGCTGCCTTACCCATCGGGCGCGCTTCACATGGGCCACGTGCGCAACTATTCCATCGGTGACGCGCTTGCTCGCTACATGTGGATGAACGGCTATAACGTCCTCCACCCCATGGGCTGGGATTCCTTCGGCCTGCCGGCCGAGAACGCCGCCATTGCCAATAACACGCCGCCGCGCGAATGGACGCTGCGCAACATCGCCAATATGAAGTCGCAGATGAAGCGCTTGGGCTTCGCCTACGACTGGTCACGCGAAGTGACTACGTGTCTGCCCGATTATTACAAGTGGAACCAGTGGTTTTTCCTCAAGCTCTTCGAGAAGGGCCTCGCCTATCGCAAGAAGAGCAAGGTGAACTGGTGTCCCAAGTGCGCTACCGTCCTTGCCAATGAACAGGTCGTCGCGGGCCACTGCTGGCGTCACGAGGACACGTTGGTTGAGACGCGCGAGCTTGAGCAGTGGTTTTTGCGCACCACGCAATACGCGGACGAGTTGCTGAGCGGCCTCGACAAGCTCACCGGATGGCCGGAAAAAGTCCGAACCATGCAGCGTAACTGGATCGGACGCAGCGAAGGCGCGCTGGTTGATTTCATGTCGGACGGAGCCGCCGATCCCGCCGGATCCACGATCACGGTGTTCACGACTCGCATCGATACGATCTACGGCGCGACGTCGATCCAGCTTTCGCCCGAGCACGCGCTGGTCGCCGACATCGCTGCAAATAACGCTGATTTGCGCGCCAGAGTCGAACAACTCATGGCCGAGCAGCGCAAAGCCAAAGAAGTCGGAGACATCGGCGCGATCGAAAAGCACGGCGTGAACACAGGACGCTTCGCCATCAATCCGTTCAACGAGCAAAAAGTTCCCATCTGGATTGCGAACTACATTCTTGCGGATTATGGCACGGGCGCGATCATGAGCGTGCCCGCGCATGACGAGCGCGACTACGAATTCGCCAAGAAGTACGGCATCGAAATTCGCCTCGTGATCTTGCCGCGTCCCGAAGATCCCGAAGAAACTGTCGTCGAGCCCCCACTTCCATTCACCACGACGAAAGGGTTCCTGGTGAACTCCGGCTCCTTCAGCGGTTTGAATTGCGACGAAGCGTTGAAGCAGATGGCCGAGCATGCGGAGAAGAATGGATTCGGCAAAGCCACGATTACGTATCGCCTGAAAGATTGGGGCATCTCGCGCCAGCGCTACTGGGGGACGCCGATCCCGATGCTTTACTGCGAGAAGGACGGCATTGTGCCCGTGCCCGAGAACGATTTGCCTATCATCCTTCCCGACAATGTCGACATTACGCTCACCGGCGGCTCACCGTTAGGGCGGGTGCCGGAGTTCGTCAACGCAACCTGCCCGAAGTGTGGAGGCCCGGCCCGCCGCGAGACCGATACCATGGACACGTTTGTGGACTCGTCCTGGTACTTCTACCGCTACACCGACGCGCGTAACGACAAAGCGCCCTTTGACAGCAAGACCGCCGAATACTGGTTCCCGATCGATCAGTACATCGGAGGCGTCGAGCACGCCATCCTTCATCTGATCTACTCGCGCTTCTGGACAAAATTCATGCGCGATATGGGCATGATCAAAAACGACGAACCCGCCGAGCGCCTGTTTACGCAGGGCATGATTATCAAGGGCGGCGCGAAAATGTCGAAGAGCCTGGGCAATGTCGTTTCACCCGACGACATGGTCTCGCGCTACGGAGCCGATAGCGCCCGCGTCTACACGCTGTTTGCGACCTCACCTGACAGCGAACTCGACTGGCAAGACTCGGGAGTGGAAGGTGTGGCTCGTTTCCTTGCGCGCGCATACCGCTTTATTTCACAACACGCAGCTGATAGCACACGCTCGCAGGCCTATTCGCCAAGTGACCTCGCACCTGAGGCGCGGACGATTCTGCGCAAGTTGCATCAGACGATCAAGAAAATCACCGACGACTTTTCCGGCCGCTGGCACTTCAATACATCGATTGCCGCGTTGATGGAATTCCTGAACCAGTGTGTCGCAGCAGAAAGCATGTTTGCCACGAAGGGCGCCCCGGCATCATTCGTGTCTGAAGTGCAGCGGAAATTCGTTCTGTTGCTGGCACCGTTTGCCCCTTATCTCGCGCACGAGTTGTGGGAAACGATGGGCGAGAAGGGAAGCCTCTTGCGCGCCCCCTGGCCAAAGTACGACCCTGCATTGGCCAAAGAGGAGGAAATCGAGATTCCCGTGCAGATCAACGGCAAGTTGCGTAGCCGCGTCACGGTGGCTGCCGATGCTACGGAAACATTAATTCTCGAAGCCGCGATGGCGGATGAAAAAATAAAATCCGCGATCGCCGGAAAACAGATCGTGAAGAAGATTTACGTGCCCGGCAAACTTGTCAATATCGTCGTGCGATAGCGCAAAAAGAAAAGCGGGCTTTCGCCCGCTTCAGGTTTGTATCAGGGTGTCATTCTAAACGCTGCTTATTGCCCGCCGCTCATCTGCGCATCGGTCAGTACCAATGCTTCCTTGCGGTTTCCGAAGTCAATCTCGTTAATGGTCTTTCCGCCCGTCGCATCTTTCAGAACCACCGCATTGTACGGCGCAGCCTGATCGTGATTGACAAGCTTGCCGGAAGTGGTGGCCACGGTCTTCTTGCCCTGCAAGATCTTTACATTAACCGCGTCCCCGCTGCCGTCCCATTGGACTTTGTAGTCCCCAGGCTTCAGTTGCGTCGATCCCACTTGCACCGACTCGGAAATCGTAAACTTACCCTCGTTAGTGTCCTTGGCATAAGCGCCCAGCGGCAGAAGCATAGCAATGCCGGCAAGCAGGAATAAGTACTTTGCTGATTTCATAAGTTTTCCTCACACTCCTCAGATTCGTTGACGGTTGTTACCCCACACAGACCACTTACAGGCAAAGATGCGCCGAAGCCTCTCGCGGATGCAGAACAATCGCTGCGCACCGAAAGGAACCAAATGCGCCACTCTTTTCACGACGAATAAGCTTGGTTATAGAGACGGACGAAAAAGAATTTGGTTATCGAAAAGATTAATCGAGGAATGCGTTATTCTGGAACTTCATGAATCGGCGCTCGCCCACGCTTGAAGGTTTTGCCGCCATGGTTCGTCAGCCCTCGTTTGGCATGGCGGAAATCGCATGGCGCTGGAGTTTTGGGCTGGCGGCGAGTTTTCTGCTGATGGTCTCGTCCCTGGAATATCTGGACACACTGCCTGTCACGGCTCGTGACATGTTCCTGCTTCGCACCGGGCAGCCTCCTTTAGTTGGGAAGGCTCTTGCCCGCATTTTTCAGGGCAGTTCCCCGCGCGTAGTTCTGGTGGGCCTCATTCTGATTCCCGCACTCGCTTTAGCATGGATGATTCTCGGTTCGCTTGGGCGAGCCGCCACACTAAAAGGGTTGGTGCAGTATTTCCGGGACGATGCCACTCCCCGCGATAGCGGAACCCCGGTTCGCTCGCTCTTCGGACTCAATTTCTTCCGCGTTGCCGCAACCTTCGCTGCCATCCTTGGATGCCTGGGAGCGATTCTGCTGGGCGGCACCGTGTCTACGCCGAAAAATCCCGCGCCCGGCAGCGCTTTCCTGATCTTTCTCATGACCGCGATGCTGGTCTGGCTGGCATGGTCAACGATCAACTGGTTCCTTTCCTTATCCTCGGTCTTCGTTGTCGCCGATGGACAAGACACCTTTGGCGCTCTCTCCTCGGCCGTGAGTGTCTGCCGCAGCCGCGCCGGTTCAGTCTTTGCTGCGGGCACTTGGTTTGGCCTCGCGCATTTAACTGCCTTCTTCGTCGCCACATCCGTCGTCGCCTTCCCCTTGGCCTTTCTTGGCGTGCTTCCTGCAGCAGTGGTGTTCGGCGGCGTTCTGCTGGTGACCCTGCTTTATTTCGCTGTCACTGATTTTCTCTATGTCGGACGCCTCGCGGCCTACGTAGCCATCGTGGAACTCCCGGTTCCCGTCGAAACGCCAGCATCACCGATGCCGACAGCGATTCCCCTGGCGACGACCATCGACAAAGACGAACTCATCCTCTGCGACGTGCTTTTGAGCACTCAGCAGTCAGCGCTCAGCATTCAGCCCGCGACCAGCATCGATAGAGACGAACCCATCCTAAGTGACACGCCAGATGCCAAGCTTTCGAGGAATGCGGAAGGCTAATGGGTTTGCCCGCATCTCGCGAACGTGAAGGGGCTGAATGCTGATTGCTGAGTGCTGACTGCTAGCTTTCATCCATCTTCACCCTTTACACTATCGTTCCATTCTGAGAAACTCATTCGTGGAAACCCAATCCATCGTTGTCCTCGACTTTGGCGCACAGTATTCCCAGCTCATCGCGCGCCGCATCCGTGAACAAAACGTCTTTTCAGTAGTCTTGCCATGCACTGGCGAGCCTCGACGAGATTCGCAGCTACTCGCCGGTAGGCATCGTGCTATCGGGGGGGCCGTCCTCCGTCTACGACGCCGACGCTCCCGCTCGCCGACCAGCGTGTATTCTCGCTCGGCGTGCCCGTGCTCGGCATCTGCTACGGATTGCAATTCATGGTGCATGCTCTCGGCGGAAAAGTGCGTGGCGCCGATAAGCGGGAATACGGCCACGCCCCAGTCGAGATCAAAGAAGACTCCGCGCCTCTTCGACGGTTTGCCGAAAAAACTTTCCGTCTGGATGTCGCACGGCGACGAAGCGGTCAAGTTGCCCCAGGGATTTCGGCTGTGCGCCAGTTCTCCTAACGCGATCGCCGCGATTCAGAATCCCGAAAAGAAAATGTGGGCGGTGCAGTTTCATCCTGAAGTTCACCACACGCAGCACGGCACCGACATCCTGAAAAACTTCGCGCTTGTCATCTGCGGCGCCAAACCTACCTGGACCCCACAGCATTTCATCGACACCACCATCGCGAATGTCCGCGAGACCGTGGGCAGTGGACGCGCCATCTGCGCGCTCTCTGGAGGCGTCGATTCCGTCGGTCGCGGCGACGCTCGTCGATCGCGCCATGCGCGACGGACAAAAGACGCGCCTTACCTGTGTGTTCGTGAACAACGGTGTCCTGCGCAAGAACGAATTCGAAAAAGTCCAGCAAACTCTTGCGCGACAAACTCGGATTGCATCTCGTCGCGGTCGATGCCACGAAGCGCTTTCTCGACAAGCTTGCAGGAGTCACCGATCCCGAGAAGAAGCGCAAGATTATCGGCAACGAATTCATCGCGGTCTTCGATGAAGAAGCGCACCGCATCGAGAAGGAAGAAGGCAAAGTCGATTGGCTGGTGCAGGGAACGCTCTATCCCGACGTGATCGAGTCACGCTCGGTGCGCGGGCCGTCGCAGGTCATCAAGTCGCATCACAATGTCGGCGGCCTGCCCGAGAAGATGAAGCTCAAGCTCATCGAGCCGCTGAAAGATCTGTTCAAAGACGAGGTCCGCAAGATTGGACGCGATCTCGGCATGCCGGAAGAACTTCTGCAGCGCCAACCATTTCCAGGGCCTGGCCTGGCTGTCCGCATCCTCGGAGAAGTTACGCCCGACCGCCTCGACATCCTGCGCGAGTGCGACGACATCGTCGTCAACGAAATCAAGAAAGCCGGGCTCTACAAGAAAATCTGGCAATCGTTCGCCGTGCTGTTACCCGTGATGTCAGTCGGCGTCATGGGAGACCAGCGCACTTACGCCTACACCTGCGCCATTCGCGCCGTCCATTCCGAAGACGGCATGACGGCCGATTGGGTTCCGCTGCCGCACGAAGTCCTGAAAACCATCTCCAGCCGTATCGTGAACGAAGTGAAAGGCGTGAACCGCGTGGTCTACGACATCACTTCAAAACCGCCGGGCACGATTGAGTGGGAGTAAAGCGGACCTTGGACGTCAGACCTCGGACTTCAGGCGTCGGGTTCAGGCGTTTGCCATAAACAGATTTGTCATCCCGAGCGAAGTCGAGGGATGAATTCACGTTTGAAGTGCAACAGAGTGTTCCAAGAATACCTCGTTGGGAGTTTTGAAGCCGAGGCATTTTCTGGGGGTATCGTTGTAGCGTTCGAGGCAGAGGGCGAGGCGCTGGGCGGGCAGGTCGTCGAGGTCGGTGTTTCTAGGCAACAGGCGGCGCAAACGGCCAATCGCGTTTTCGATGCCGCCCTTCTGCCAGGGCGAGTGGGTGTCGCAGAACCAGGTCTGGATGCCGAACCGTCGGCTCAGGAGATAGTGTTTGCTGAACTCCGCTCCGTTGTCGAAGGTCATGGATTGACATACGCGCGCGGGCAGCGCTTCCAGCAGGGTGCTGAGATTGTCGGCGACCGACTGCGCCGTTCTCGTGTTCTGCCGCATCAGCAGGGCGCGCCGCGATCGGCGTTCCTGCATCACCAGCAGGAACTGTCCCGGTTTGCGGAAGCTCATGAGGTCGGCCTCCCAATCGCCCGTGCGCGTTCTGGTCTCCACCACCGCCGGACGATCATGGATGGAAACCCTCTCCAATATCGACGCCGTCGACCAGCGGCCATTGGGCAGACGGTTTCCGCGACGGTATTTTTGCCGAGGCAGCCAGCGATGCAGAGTTTCGTTGAAGGACCAACTGCGCCAATAAATGTAACGGTAGATGGATTCGTAGCTGATGCGGTCGCTGCCCGGCAACTGGGCCATGCGCCCGGCAATCTGCTCCGGCGACCATCCGGCAGCGAGATGCTGCAACACTTTCTCCCGAAGTTCGGGCTGACGTTCCAGCTTGTGGGCCCGACCGCGGGCATGACGACGCAGCATCAGCCGCTGCGCGCGCTCGGGATCGTAGCCCCCCGGCCACTGCTTAGAGACCTTGCTGTTGCGCTTCAGTTCACGACTAATGGTCGCCGCGCTCCTCCCCAGAGTGGCGGCGATGCAGCGCAGAGATTTACCGTTTGCATGCAGACGGTAAATCTCAATCCGCTCCCTGAGCACCAACTGCTCATATCTTCTCTTTTCCATCGCAACACCTTTGTACGGTGTTGCACTTGATTCGTGAACTCATGGGGGACCTCGTGTTTTCTTGGCGTATTAAGAACGATACTTCAGGGTCAGGCGTGAACCACTCGTAGTCCTAACGCCTTTTCAAACGCGTCGTAATCTCGGTCGCGATGCAGAAGTGCGTGCCCGGCCTGCAGGCAGAAAGAAGCGATCAGGCAGTCAATCGTCTTACGGACCGTGTAACCGTGCCGCCGCAAGTGCAGGTAGTTTTCTGCTGCGGCAATTGCCAGGTCCGATCCTCCAGCGGAGTAAACTTGGAACTTCAGAAGCTGATCACGGGTCTGCTCAAAGCTCCGGCGATCGGAAATGCCTTGCAAAACCTCGCAAAGGATCAAATCCGTCAGTCCTAGTCGCTGGCGCTGAAGTTCTTGATCAAGCCAGCGGGTTTCTGGATTTGATGCTCCGCGCAGGTAGTCAATCCAGACCGTGGTATCAACGATGACCATTGCGACTCTGGCCCGCAATCCTGCCGCGTCGCGACCGGTTCAGATTGCCCTCCCACTGCACCTTCCCGCGGAGAGCACGAATCTCCCCCTGCGCGTGAGTGTCGGCCAGCAAGCGCAGCCCGGCCTCCACGGCGGCTTTCTTGGTGCGTGCCCCACTTCGACGCATGGCGTTACGCATTAATCGGTCATCGATATCAATATTGGTTCGCATGCGGAATCCAACTCCTAATGTGTAAGTATCTCACAATTATGTGTATACCGGAAGCGTGACACCAAAGGGCCGTTGTCTGCCTACTTCTTCTCTACCAACTTCCTCGAAATCGCCGTCACCAGTTTCCGCGGCGCGAACCGTACCGACTCTGCCACCAGCCAGTTACGAAAACCAGAGATCGCCAGCGTTTTACCCGACATCAATGCTCGATACCCATCGGCTGCCACCGTCTTCGCATCCATCGGGCGCAGCCTGCGGAACAAAGCCGACTCTTCGATCGCCGCCCGCTTCTGAAATCCCGTATCCGTTACTCCGGGACAGAAGCATGTCACCGTGACTCCGCTACCGTTGACTTCATTCGCAATCGCTTCCGAAAACGAAATCACGTACGCCTTCGTCGCGTAATAAACCGCCATCAGCGGACCCGCCTGAAATCCCGCAGTGGAAGCCACATTCATGATCTTCCCCGACTTCCGCGCGAGCATTGAAGGGAGGATCAAGCGAGTCAGCGCGGTCAGCGCAGTAATGTTTAGCTGAATCTGTCCGAGGGACTCTTCAAGAGGAATCTCTGAAAACTCGCCTGAGGCTCCATACGCAGCATTATTTACAAGAATGTCGACCGCAACGCCCTCGCGCTGCAGTTGATCGAACAAAGCCTGCGGAGCCGATGGCACACTCAGATCCAGCGTCACCGCCTTTGCCGAAATTCCGAACTGCCGCTGCAATTCATCGGCAAACTGCGTGAGCTTTCCGGAACTCCGCGCCACCAATACCAGGTTGTAGTGATCTCGAGCGAACAACTTCGCCAGTTCATACCCAATGCCACCAGATGCCCCAGTGATGAGTGCAGTGCCGTTCGCCATAAACAAAGCTTACCGGAAGCGGTTGCACAGAAAAAAGCACGGGACAAATCCCGTGCCTGAGGTCTGAAGTCCGAGGTCTAAGGTCCGAAGTCCGACGCCCGTTTCTACGCTCCAACCAGCGCCGGTTCGACTCCGTAGATCGAATGCCACGAAGTCGCAGCCTTCAACCGGTCGTTCACGTTATTAATGTTCTTCACGCCTTCGGTTTCCAGCCACTTGCGGAATGCGTCAGGCCCCTGCTTCGCGTACACCGGTATGCCTTCTTTCCAGGTCGCGCGTCCGCAGAGCACGCCGTTGAACTTCACGCCCGATTCCGCCGCCAGCTCCAGCGCTTCGGTGAACTCCGAGTTGCTCACGCCCGCCGACAGATAGATGAACGGCTTAGTCGAAACCGCCGCCGCTTTGCGGAATAAATCCATCGCTTCCTGTTTCGAGTACGCCGCGGGGCCTTTGAACGACTTTGCGCCCTCGACAAACTTCATGTTCACAGGCACTTCGACTTTCATGACGTCAACGCCATAGCGGTCTTTTGTGAATTCCTTCATGCTGCCGATCACGGCTTCGGGCTTCTTCTTCGCGAAGTCGTAACCCTTTTCGTCCACGCCCTCTTCGTAGCCACAAACTCGAGGAAGAAAGGAATATCGTTGGCGCGACATTCGTCACCCAGCCGTTCCACCCAGGCATGTTTCGCGTCATTGATTGGCTTGCGGGTCGAACGGAGTGTAGTAAAGCAGAATCTTGATGCAATCCGCGCCCGCTTCTTTTAGCCGTCGTACCGACCAGTGATCGAGCAGATCGCCCAATCGGCCGGGTCCGGTCTTGTCGTATCCGGTCTTTTCATATGCGAGCAGCAGCCCGGCATTCTTGGCGCGCCGCTTGGACGCGGGCAATCCCCACTCGGGATCAAGCAGAATCGCGCTAGCATGCGGCGTCAGGACTTCGGTGACCAGTATCTTGAACTCTTCCATCATGGCATCGCTGACGTCCGAACCCTTCTCCTTCGCCAATGACTTCTGCAGCGAACCACGCTGGTCCATGGCAGCAGCGGCGATGACGCCCCGCTCGTTCGATACTCTCTTCAGTCCGGCAAGCTTTCCTGGTGTGAGCTTCATCATTCCTCCAATATCATTGCGTTAGAAAGTGGATCGAGACGTCCGCATTAAATCAGCGTGAACCGGACGGCGAGTCATTGTAATACGTTTCGCCTAAAAAACGTGGTGATCGGCGTCACCGTCTGATCGACCTCGGACGCTTTGCTTTTTTCGCAGACGCGGCGCATTCTCTGCCGCTTGGTCTTAAAAAGACCTAAACGATGTCAGAATCTTCCCCTCAAAATCCTTCGTTTCCGCCGTAGGCGACTTGTCGTCACTGGGATACGGACCATCAAAAGTGATGTATAACGTCTTTCCTTTTAGGTCACAAAAAAAGCGATCAGCATATGAGACGCCACCGCCGCCGGGCCCATAATAGTAGAACGTGTTTGGTCCATATTGCGTCGCCTCGGGCGGAGATTCGTAACCGGTTGGTGCGTACTCTTTGAAGCGCTGCACGTCGAACCCCTTGTCCTCAAAAACAATGTAAATTCTTCCGTCCGAATGCACGCGTCGCAGAGTCATCGTGCCCTGCTTGTCGTACTTGTTGTGCTCTCGCCGATAAACCGATGGATATAGAAAACAGAATCCGTGAGCATGGTCCATGTACGTTGACCAACTCTTCGGAGGCAGACCGCAGGCGCTTGAATTCTCTTCCGCCTCGAGAGCGCTCGAAATAAGGGCCACAAAAAGCAGGAGACAGCCGATCTTCTGCATCAAGCTCCTATTGCCGCAGCGTCAACGCCCCTAGCACGGCCTGCTGCTTAGCAATCAACTGCTGCACACCCTGGCTCGCCAGCCCAATCATTTTCCCCAGTTGCCCCTCATCAAACACCTGATGCTCGGCCGTCGCTTGTACTTCCACCAGCTTCTTTCCCGCCGTCATGACGAAGTTCATATCCACATCGGCGCGCGAGTCTTCTTCATAGCAGAGATCGAGAAGAATTTCTCCATCCACAATGCCCACGCTGATCGCTGCCACGAAATCCCGGAGCGGGGAAGCGGTCAATGTGCCGGCTTCCACCAATTTCTCCAGCGCCAACCCCAAAGCTACGAACGCCCCGGTAATGGATGCCGTTCGCGTGCCGCCGTCGGCCTGAATCACATCGCAATCAATCCAGATGGTCCGCTCGCCCATGCGATCGAGATCCACAACGGCTCGCAGCGATCTTCCAATCAGCCTCTGAATCTCATGCGTTCTTCCGCTGGGACGCCCCTTGTTCACCTCGCGCGGAGTCCGCGTCAAAGTCGCCCGCGGCAGCATGGAATATTCGCTCGAGATCCAACCCTTGCCGGTGTTCCGCATGAATTGCGGTACGGACTCTTCCACCGACGCGGTGCAAATCACCCGCGTGTTTCCCACCTCAATGAGGACGGAGCCCTCAGCCGTATGAATGTAGTCGGGTATCAGATTGACCGGACGCATCTGGTCCGGCGCGCGATTGTCAGAACGATAGAACATCTAGTGATTCTAAACGATGCCGCTTCCCGAAGTTTTCAATCGACAATCAAAAATCAACAATCGACAATCTCCCTACTGCATCTGCCCCACGACTCCGTTCACCTGCCCCACATCAAAGAATCCGGTGAGATCCACATGTCCGGCCAAAGTATCGCGCGACTTGCCGTCTATCAGAATCTTGACACGATTGATGCCAGGGATATTCGCCGAGAGCGTCTCCACCAGCGAGGCCACGGTAAGTTCTTCGACCAACACTCCCGATCGGTGAGCATCCGAGAACGCCGCGTTCATATCGATCACCGCCAGCCCCGGGTCCACGAGATAAACACTGCGAACCTCTGACCCCTCGCCCAAAGGATGCGGGGACCCTTTCCCCAAATAAATTTCCACCAGCGCCCTCAGCAATTCTTCCGCGCGCTCCTGCCGTCCCGCCGGCAAGGGAATCCTGGCTCCCTGCGCCCGCAGCGTTCCCGACTCGTCGTCTGCCACGTACAACGTGATCTGCTCCGTCGGTCCAGATACCGGAGGCGCGATCGGCTGCGTGTAGCTTGCCGGCTCCGTCACCGCCGCCTTCTTGCTTATGCGCCGAAGATAAACGCCCATACCTATGGCGATCGCCAGCATCACCGCGGTGCCGATGATCAAGTGTCGGGGAATCATCGTCCCGTCTCCAGTTTGTCGCGCGTGGCCGTAATCCCCGTGGCGATCGAGCCGGCAATCAACTGCTGGTACGCGGGCAGCAACAGGCTCGAGACCCCATCCGACGAGGGCGCCACCTCCACAGCCACAGCTGGCACAATCACGTTATTCAGCGGACGCAGCGGTGCGGCCAGCGTTCGCACCGCCACCTGCCTTCTCCCGAATTCCGCCGCCAGATTCGCCTCGGCCATCTGGCTCGACGTCAGAAATGCCGACTGTGCCGTATCCCAATCGAGAAATGGACCGCGCCCTTGCCCGACGGCCGGAACCATCGCCGTGTACAAGTGCACGCCGTTGCCTTGCGACGTTGCGTGGATGCAGATGTAGATCGCCGGATGCGTGCTATTCGCCAGATTCGCGCGCTGATCAAGCGTCAAAGAAAAATCTCCATCGCGCACCAGCAGCGTCGTCAGGCCACGTGACTCCAACTCCGAGCGCAGCCGCCGCGCAAAAGCCAGCGTTACATCCTTCTCCACCATCTGATCGGTCAACGCCGCGCCTCGCTCATCGCCGCCATGACTCGCATCGACCACTGCGAAATACCGCCGTGGACTCTGTGGCGCGAGCGGCGTCGCGGTCCCATTCCCGGCTGGAGGAGAAACCCCAGGATTCTGTGCCGCCGTTTGCGCCGCAGCTTGCGACGCGGGATTCACCGTGATGGTCTTTCCATCGTTGCTGAAGCTGGCAAACAGCGGAGCTGTCCCGCTGACCTCAATCTCCACCGCTCCGTTATTTTCCGAATACGTCGCCGACGGAATCGTCTTGCTGTCAAATGTCAGAGTTTGCGATCCCGGAGGCACCAGGGGCTCATGAGTGAACGTCATCTTCAACCGCCCCGGTTCGGTCGAGATCGAAGGATTTACCGGAGAAGTGAAGTTCATCACCAGAGCAGACTTGTCGATCTGCGCCGTGAAGTGCACCGCGACTTCGCCTACGAACAATCGCCGCGAACTCTCGTGGAACGACACGGGACCGCCCAGAAACAGCGGGAGCAGAGTGCTTAACGAAGAGAGCGGGACCAGGCCTCGTCCGCTTTCCAACACGAAGTTCCCCGGCAAGTCCATGTCTCGCCCATTGATCTTGCCCTTCTTCTTCCCGTTCACGAACTCGGCGTCGACGCTGTTATAGCGCAGCTTCCACTTCGATCCTTCGCTCTTCGCACTCACTGTTCCCAAGGGCTCCAGCGTTTCGAAAAGACCAACGTAATCCTGTCCACCGTGCTCGGCTAGAGGCAGGGAATAGTTCGCCGCCGTCGAATAAATGGTGATTCGTTTTTCGTTGGAAGCCCCGCGTAGCAGGAAGACAGAAACCAGCAACAACGTGGATATCGAAAGCGCCAGGCCGATCCTTAGACGAGACCGGCCTTTACTCCAGGGCATAAATCGTCAAGCCGCTAAGCAGCTTGGGATAGAAATCGGTCGACTTCTGTGGCAAGACTTCGCCAGCGAAAGCAATGTCGCGCACCTGCGGCATGCGCACGGGATTCATCAGGAACGCGACATCCGCCGAGCCGCTGCGCACCCGCTCAAGAGCCTCCGCCGTGTCGCGGATGTAACTCAAATTCTGCTGTTCCCGGATCGACTCCTCCGACAGTTCCAGCGCTCCCTCGAGCATGCACTTATGCAACTGCACTACATCAAGCGACTGCTGCCGCAGAGAAAGACTTCCAAACACGCTGGGATCCGCCTTGGGACGGTCCAGCAGAAACGCTCGCGTTGCCGTGACTGCCAACAGCGCCGGACCGACCAGTCCCGCTTGTCTTAAAATGCCCTGCGCACGCGCCGCGTCGACCGTCGGATCTACCTCTTCCACGCTGAAATAATTCTTGGCCGTCTCATGCAGCGCCTCGGGCGTGAATCCTTCTACGTCATGCACCACTCGGTGCGTGGGAAGAATCAACAATCCCGGACTGTCCATGTTGATGAACGTCATCATCAGCATTTCGTAGGGAGCGGTCTCGCTCTCGTCGCCGTGAGCGAAAGCGTCAGAAGTCCTTTCACGTGGCATGGCCCCGACGGGTACCGCAACCGCGCGCCGCTCATTCCGGTAGCTCAAAGCCGTCTCATAACGATGGTGTCCGTCCGCAATGATGAGCTTCTTGTCACGCATCTTGCCCTGTACCAGGTCGATCACATCCGGGTCCGAGATCGTCCACAGCTGGTGCAGAACCCCGTATTCATCCCTGACCTCGATCTGTGGGGGACCGCTGGGCGTCAAAGCCGCCTCGACCTCAGCCGCCGGATCGCTATAAAGCATGAATATCTGCCCAAAGTGAGCTCGGGTCGCCCGCAGCAGGTTCAAACGGTCGGCCTTGGGCTTCGCCAGCGTCTGTTCGTGGCGGAAAACCACACCCGCCGCGTAGTCCTCAATCTTGCCCAGCGCGATGAAGCCCCGCCGCTCAGCCTCGCTTTTTCCACCCGGAACGGCAAAGCGCTGCACATACAGATAAATGGAGGGTTCTCCGTCTTGTAGAAAAACGCCGCGACGCCGCCAATCGGCTAAGTTTCCCGCTGCCCTTGAATATGTGTTTTCTGTCTCGTTATCAGAGGTTTCCCGCTTTCCCAGAATGATCCTCACCAGGTTATAGGGACTCGCGGCGTGGTAACGCTCTTGCATATCAAGAGTGATCTTGTCGTAGGGCTGGGTTACCACATTCGACAGGTCGACTCGGGCAGGGTCGTAGCGAAGGGCACGGAATGGGGAAATTGATGCCATCAGCCGGAAGGGGCATTGTAGCAAGACCACTGAGCGTGGTGGACGATAACGCGCACAATGGTCCCCCACTGAGCAAACTTTTTCCAAGCCAAGACAATCTAACTCCACTGGCAAAAAGCACAGTATCGCGAATCCTGAGCTGTGATACTATCGCCGCCAACGAGGTAATTATGGCCCGCCGGTGTGGGCGCGGCTTTCCGAGGCCCCGAAACCCTGTTCGGCTCTGCCCATCGTCCGCTCTCCGGACTCAGAGATTTCCTGCGCGTTTCGCCCTCCCGCTGATAGCCGTTCTTTTTTGCACCGTATTCTCCTTCGCTCAAGTCTCTGTCGACGACGTTCACATCAAGCCGCGAGTCCAACCTCCGCAGGTGAGTCCAGAAGACGGCATTGACCCTTCTTTAAAGACCCACACCAAGCCCATGAAGGTCGACGTCGACCTGGTTCTGGTTTCGGTTACCATCACCGATCCTATGAACCGCCTGGTGACCGGACTCGACAAAGAAAACTTCAGCCTCTTTGAAGGCAAAGATCAGCAGGAGATCAAGCACTTCTCCAGCGAAGACGCTCCCGTGTCGCTCGGCGTGATCTTCGACATGAGCGGCAGCATGAGCAGCAAGATTGAGCGCGCTCGCGAAGCCGTGGTCGAGTTTTTCAAAACCGCCAATCCGCAGGACGAGTTCTTCATGATCACCTTCGCCGACAAGCCGGAAGAAATCTCCGACTTCACCCAGTCGGTCGAAGACATCCAGGGCAAGCTGGTCTACACGATTCCCAAGGGACGCACGGCCATGCTCGACGCCATTTATCTCGGCGTCAGCAAAATGCGCCAGGCGAAATATACAAAGAAAGCCCTACTCGTCATCTCCGACGGTGGTGATAACCACAGCCGCTACACCGAAGGCGAGATCAAGAGCCTGGTCAAAGAAGCCGACGTCCTGATGTACGCCATTGGCATCTATGACCACTATTTCCCCACCGAAGAAGAGCGCATGGGGCCGCAGTTGCTCACCGAACTGACGGAACTCACCGGCGGCCGCACCTTTACCATCGATAATCCCAATGACTTAGGGGATGTGGCCACCAAAATAGGCATCGAGTTACGCAACCAATATGTGCTTGGATACCGTCCAAAGAACCCAGTACACGACGGCAAATGGCGTAAGATAAAGGTGAAGCTCACTCCACCCAAAGGTTTGCCGCCGCTACGGGTCTATGCCAAGACGGGATACTATGCACCTTCGGAGTAGCCAGCTTTCTGCACTCCTTTTCACATTCTTTTTAACCATCGCTGCCTGGGGACAGAATGCCCCGGCCACGCCTCCGCCTAGCAGTCCGCCGCCACCCGTTAATAATGGAGGTCAGAACCAGCCCGCTCAACAGCCCGCGCCCTCATCGCAAGCGCCGCCCGACCAGTCGCAACCGCCTCAGCAGGGCGAAGACAGCGGCGTATTCGTCTTCAAGAAGGAAGTGGAAGAAGTCGTCCTGCATGCGACCGTCGTCGACGACAAGCAACACCTCATCACGAACCTGGAAAAGAACGCTTTTACCGTTTTCGAGAACAACCAGCCGCAGACGATTACCTCGTTCCGCCACGAAGATATTCCTGTGGCCATGGGCATCGTGATCGATAATTCCGGATCGATGCGCGAGAAGCGCGAAAAGGTAAACAAAGCGGCTATCAATCTCGTGCGCTCCAGCAATCCTTCGGATCAGGTGTTCGTCGTCAATTTCAATGACGAATACTTCCTCGACCAGGATTTCACCGGCGACATCAAGAAGTTGAATGAGGCTCTGGAGAAAGTCGAAGCCCGCGGCGGAACCGCGCTTTATGACGCGATCGTGGCCTCCGCCGACCATCTGAAGCGCAACGCCAAGCTGCAGAAAAAAGTTCTGTTCGTCGTGACCGACGGCGAAGACAATGCCAGCCGCGAAACGTTAGAGCAAGCCGTGCGCCGCCTGCAGGAAGAAAACGGACCGACGGTCTACGCCATCGGTTTGCTGGGTGAAGAGAAACAGCGCCGCGCGCGCCGCGCCTTGCAGACCCTTGCCGAACGCAGCGGAGGCATCTGCTTCCTCCCTAAGAATCTTGAAGAAGTCGACGAGATCAGCAAGACCGTCGCTCACGACATCCGCAACCAGTACACGATCGGTTACAAGCCCACCACGCCCAAGAGCGCCGGTGGGTACCGCACCATCCGTGTAGACGCCAAGGCCAAGGGCTACAACAAACTAACCGTCCGCACCCGAAGTGGCTACTACCCAGGGCAGGAACGCGCCGCCCAATAACGCCGGCCACAGTGCACTCCGCAAACCATGGCGTGAACCTTCCGCGGTAAGTTCTGCGAAGCTGCGTCTCCGCAGCGGGATTATCCTCGTCCGCGGAATTGAATGATTTTCCGGCGATTGCGTTTGTCGGGACGTCCGGCGGGTAATTGTTCGAATTGGTGGGCGGCTTTGCGCTCGGCGGCGACTTTCTGTCTCATCTCGCGGCTGGCATCGGTTTCGCGATAGAGAGTCTGCGCGACGGACGCAGGACCGCGGACTTCGCTCAGTTGCAATACTTCCACTTCGTAGTCTCCGCCATCGTTGGTGATGCGCAGCATGTTCCCGACGTGCGTCTCTCGCGCGGGTTTCGATGGTTGTCCGTTCGAAAGCACGCGTCCCAGTTCACAAGAGCGGGCGGCCTGGGAGCGCGTTTTGAAGAAGCGCGCGGCCCAAAGCCATTTATCGATTCTTACGCCGGCCATGTGATCTATTTTGCTTCAAGGGGTACATCTACGTCTGCCTTAGTCTCTCGCACTTTCTGAACCCCTCCTTACTGCGACTTGGTCCCCGCCGTGTTCAGCAGAATGGTGAGCGGCGGCACGTGCTCGGGCTTCACGTAGCGGTTGACCAGGAAGCGCTTGCCATCTTTGGTGACATCGTAGGTGAAGACATCGGTTGAGGAAATCACGGCGCGGCCGTGAATTTGAAACAGAGGCTCAGGCGTGCCGGTCGCGAAGCTGTTTGTGGCATCGACTGGCACAGCCATCAGCATGCCGTTAGGTGCGATGTAGAAAAGTTCCTTGCCGTCTCCACGCCAGCGAGGCTCAGAGCCGCCGCCGCGTGATACCTGCCATTTTCCCGCCGTGCCGGGGAACGATGTCACGTAGATCTCCCAGGCTCCGGATTCATCAGAGGCGTAGGCTACCCATTTTCCGTCGGGAGAGATCTGTCCATTGGTCTCATTGGTTTTGGTGGCGTAGGGCCCTGCGCTGCCAGGGGAGGCGTGTTGCGCAGCCGCCTCGCCCGCATCGGCACTTAGCAAGGGAGTAAGGTCCCCGCCACTGGCTGGCAGCAACGCTAGGTAATAGTGGCTCGACGCCTGCACTGTGATGAGAATTTGCTTGTCGTCGAGCGACCAGGAGTTGGCAAGAAAGTCGTCAATCGATGCCGCCCGCGAGAGCTGTTGTTCGTGAGCCAGGCTGTTCGACGGTTTGGTGACGACGGTTGAGCCTTTGGGCACCACCGCCCGGTAAGCGATCAGACTTCCATCGCGTGACCACACTCCCCCAGTTTCTTCCGACGGATCGAAGGTGAAGCGGGCATTGGTGGCGCCATTCGTACTCACCTGCCAGATATCTACGTTGTTGGCCTTGACGTCGGTGATGTCGACAGCCACACGAGTGCCGTCAGGCGAAAGCGTTGGATTGGCGATGATGCCGGGTTCACCGATTTTGCCGAGTTCCTTTCCTGACCGGTCACTCCAGGTGAGCACCGACTGTGCCGCTCCGACGCCGGTGTTGTAGATGACGGTTCCGTTGTCAGAGGCTGCGATTGCGGCCCAGAAGGTGGAAGGTTGAAATCCCACCTGATTGGCAATCGGAGTCACGTTCCCTGACACTTGCCCGCTGGAAGAATCAAAAGCGACGCTCACCAGCTGGCGTTGATCGTCGGCGAAAAACAGTTGATGAGCGCTGTAGCTGAAACTGGAATGACAAAGGATGACCAGCTTTGCGTCTTTGCCGTCGGTCGAACCGAGGTAGATGCCTCCCACGGGATCGATCTTCTGGTTGGCGAAGTTTCCCGCCCAGAATAGAAAGTGTTTCCCGTCGGGAAGAAACAACGGCCAGCGATGAGTTTGAAAGCGGCCGTCACTGAGCAGGGCCTTCTCGGTGACGGGAGCTAGTCCCGCGCCATTCGCGTCGATACGCCAGAGCCCGCTGCCGGTATCGGGCGCGAAGACGATGACATTCTCACTTCCCCAGGTTCCACCGCGAGCCGACAAAACTCCGGTGAGAGGCTGAGGAGGACCGCCGGCGACAGCGATTTTCTGTAGCTTGCCGCGAGCAAAGAATCCGACATAGGCTCCGTCGGGCGACCAGAAGGGAAAGCTTGCTCCCTGAGTGCCGGGCAACGGCGTCACTTCCGCGGAACCAACACGCTGCACGAATAGCGCCGGCAAGTCGGAACTCGCGTCGGGAGCCACAAACACCAACTGCGTGCCGTCGCGGGAAAGCGCCATGTGGCTGATGCTCATTCCGTCGGGTGTGGCCAGAGCGAACTGCATGCGAGTGGCAGGACCCGGTCGCCGGGCCACAAACCAAGTGGCAGCGGCGACGACGGCGAGAGCCAATGCAGCGATTGCCCACCGCAACCACGGAATGCTTCGGGAGACCTCCCTGGCACGTGCGGCTCCGCTTGAATCGGTTCCCGAGAGCGAACTCAACGCGAACGAGAGATCGCGCGCCGACTGAAAGCGCTGATCTGGACTCTTCTCGAGACAGCGCCGGGTAATGCGGTCAATCGCGGGAGATAGCTGGCGGCTGGGATCGGAGATTTCCGGCGGATATTCTTTCAGCACCGCGGTCATGGTTTCGGCGGCGGTATCGCGACGGAAGGCACGTTGTCCCGAGAGCATTTCGTAGAGAACCGCGCCAAAGGCAAAGATATCGGTGCGAGGATCAGCAGGTTCACCGCGAACTTGCTCGGGCGCCATGTATCCGGCGGTTCCCATGACCACGCCGGCAACCGTGTTCGAACCGGTGAGTGTGAGGCCATCGGATTCCGTTCCGGCTTTTTGCGCGAGCTTGGCCAGACCGAAATCGAGGATCTTAATGCGTCCGTCTCTGGTGATGAAGATGTTTTCGGGCTTAAGGTCGCGATGAACGATCCCTTTCTCATGCGCAGCAGCGAGTCCGTGAGCGATCTGCACTCCGTACTCAATGGTCTTGCGCTGGGGCAGAGGCCCGCGATCGAGCACACCGCGCAGGCTTTCTCCCTCGAGCAACTCTGAGACGAGGAAGGGCGCGCCGTTGTACTGCCCGATGTCGTGAATAGCGAGGATGTTGGGATGATTCAGCGCGGCGACGGCGCGGGCTTCCTGCTCGAAGCGGCGCAGGCGGTCGGCATCGCGGGCAAACGACTCAGGCAGAATCTTGATGGCGACGTCGCGGCCCAGGCGGGCGTCGCGCGCACGGTAGACTTCTCCCATGCCCCCAGCGCCGAGGGGCGAGACGATTTCGTAGGGATCGAGTTTCGCGCCGGGAGCGAGAGCCATTCGTGGGCGCCATTATAGCGTGAGGTTCGCGGCGGCGTTGGGAAGGGCACGAGTTTCACTGGTGCCGAATGGAAAGGATTTGACGGCTTCAGCCGCTGAGGTTCGCTCGTGATCCAGGAGCAGACCACGGAGGCTAAAGCCGTTCGGTTTTGTGTTGTGATGGCACGAGTGAACTCGTGCCCTTCCCCTTCGCCCCCACTTCCGCGTGACGTGAGACTGGAAAGAATGTCGTTTGCTTCTGGCTATGTTGCTGATTCTTTGTGAGAGGCATTTCTGGCGACAAAACGGAGGTCTAGGCGTCGCCTACGATGGCCATTAAATCTCGCTGGGAGGCCGGTAGCGCGATCTTTAGGTCCCGGGCGGGCCCAAGGGCCATCCGGCGACCCGCGATCGCTGTAATCGCATCTAAACGCGATGTATGCTTAAAGCTATATATGGAGTTTCGTTTAGGGAATTCCAGGGACCGGGTGCCGACATAGCGGCAGCAGGAAGCCTCTCCGCCCGCGATTTTGATTACAATGGAGCCCATGACCGACGCACTCATTATCGCGGGCAGGCAATTTCGTTCCCGGCTGATTGTTGGTACGGGGAAGTACAAATCGTTTCAGGAGACGGCGCGCGCACTCGAGGCCAGCGGGGCCGACATGGTTACGGTCGCGGTGAGGCGGGTCAATCTCGATCGCAGCAAGGAATCGCTGCTCGACTACATCAATCCCAAGAAATATTTTCTTTTGCCCAACACTGCCGGTTGCTACACGGCGGATGAAGCCATTCGCGCAGCGCGGTTGGGACGCGACGTTGGCTTGTCGGACTGGGTGAAGCTTGAGGTGATTGGTGACCAGGCGACGTTGTATCCCGATGTGCAGGCCACGCTCGAAGCGACGAAGGTGCTGGTGAAAGAAGGATTCACCGTGCTTCCTTACACCTCTGACGACGTGGTCTTTGCCAAGCGCTTGCTCGATGCTGGCGCGGCCACGATCATGCCGCTGGGCGCGCCGATCGGCAGCGGGATGGGCATTCAGAATGTCGCCAACATTCGCATTCTGCGCGAAGTCATCACCAGTGTGCCACTGATTGTGGATGCGGGCGTGGGCACGGCGTCGGACGCCGCCATCGCGATGGAGTTGGGCGCGGACGCGGTGCTGATGAATACCGGGATTGCGGGAGCGCAGGATCCAGTGCTGATGGCGGAGGCGATGAATCATGCCGTGGTAGCGGGACGCCAGGCGTATCTGGCTGGGCGGATGGTCAAGAAGTTGTATGCGACCGCGAGTTCTCCGCTTGAGGGAGTGGTGCGGTAGGGGTTCGTCGAATCCCACCTTTGCCGCAAAAGGCGCGGGAAAGATGGGGCACCCCGGTTCGGAATGACAATATTGTTTTGGAGCAAAAACAAAAGGCGGCCTGGTGGCCGCCTTTACTTTGCATCGAAACTTCTTCACATCATCTTTACGCTGTCGACGTGGATCATGTCTCCGGTGACTGTGCCAGTGACGGCGACGTGATGACCCTCGTGGCCAGTCAGTTTGTCGGGGTTGTCGACAGTGAGGATTTTGTTATCGCCATCGGTGACCACGACCATTTTCTCTCCGGCGCCGATGCACTTTTTGGCGCAGGCGACGTGCTTGTCGTTGGCGCCCTTGGCGCCGCACTTGGAGTCGCTAACGTATCCGTTGACGGTGGACATATCGGCGGCGAGGACCGCAACCGCAGCAAACAGAACCGAAAGCGCGAGCAGGACCAACAGCAGTTTCTTCATGACAATTCTCTCCTTAGAAATTCTTAGTCGCCAGAAATGGTTGAGTTGCCCCGCGCCTCCGCTGAAGGCGCAATGCTGAAATTCTGGTCAATATACCACAGGGGAAGCTACTTGCGGGCGGCGGCGTTCGATGGAGGCTGCGGGCGCGGCGGTTGGGGCGAGACATAGACGACTTCCCCTGGGCGCGTGTACTGCAGTTGCTCGCGGGCTTCGCGGACCATGGTGTCTGGATTGGTCTTCAAATCATTGATCTGCGAAGTGTAGCGGTCGTTTTCTTCCTGCAGTTCTTTGACCTGCTCTTGTAGTTGTTGATATTCGGTGCTCTTCTGTTTGTAGATGACCATGCCGTTCGCGCCGAATAGAACGTGAAGAGACAGCCATGCGGTCACCAGGACGACCCCCGCAGTGGCCAGACGGCGGCGCGAGCGATAAAACCAGTTGCCGGCAGGACGAAGTTTATCGAGTCCGCGCTCAGCCAACGCCTCGGCCTGCGGAGCGCGATCGACCAGCGCGCGCAGGCCGTCTTCCGGCCGCGGCAGATCTTTGAGTCTCGATAACTGCTTCAGTCGAAAATCCATTGCTTGGCGGCTGCGCTCAACTTCTGGAGAGCATCTCTACTGCCGGCTTCCGAGTACACCCGGACTACCGGTTCTGTCCCCGAGAGCCGATAGCAAACCCATGATCCGTCGTCTAACACGAGCTTCAGTCCGTCGGTCCGAACTACGTCGGCAACCTTGCGGCCGCCGAACTCGCCCGGCTGAAGCTTCAACTTACCAGTGAACTTCTCCTTCACTTCCGGCGTCAAGCGGAAGTTCTCGCGTTGCGGGTAGGAGGAACCAACTTTGACAAATAGCTCCTTCAATTGCTCGCCCAGAGATTTGCCACGGCGAGCGACCACTTCGCAACAAAGCAGCCCAGCTAAGATACCGTCTTTCTCGGGAACGTGGTATCGGATGGATAATCCCGCACTCTCTTCTCCGCCGATGCAGATTTTGTCCTGCTTGATCAGTTCGCCGATGTATTTGAAGCCCACTGGCGTCTCGTGCAGTTCCACTTTGTGGTATTTGGCGAGCGCGTTGATGAGGTTCGTGGTGGCGACGGACTTGGCGACGCCGTTCTTCCATCCGCGGGTTTCGACCAGGTAATCGAAGAGCAGGCCGATGATGTAGTTGGGCTGCAGGAACGTGCCGTCTTCATCGACGATGCCGAAGCGGTCGGCGTCTCCGTCGGTCGAGATGCCGATGTGAGCTTTGGTTTCGCGCATCTTCACCCGCAGGGCTTCGAGCAGATGATCGTCGGGCTCGGGGGCGTGTCCTCCGAAAAGAACGTCGCGCGTATCGTGCACAGTGGCGACCTGAACGCCCCCGTCGCGGAGCAGCGAGTCCGGATATCCGCGAGCGGCCCCCCAAAGCGGATCGTAAACCACGCGCAGGCCGGCTTTCTGGATGGCTGGAAAATCGACGATTTCTTTTAGGCGGGCGAGGTAGGTCTCGCGGGGATCGAGCGGCTGGGGCTTGATATTGGATTTGCCCGGCGGTCCGGGGTCGGCGTCGGGAATATTCGCTTCGATTTGTTTCGTGGCTTCGGGTAACGCGGGGGCGCCGTCGGGGGTGGAGAATTTGATTCCGTTATATTCGGGAGGGTTGTGGGAGGCGGTAAAGTTGATGGCTCCGTCGGCCTTTTCGCGGATCACGGCGTAGGAGATGGCAGGCGTGGGCGCTGCATCGCCAATGACCAGTGGCGTGATGCCATGCGCGGCGAGGATCTCGGCGGCGATGGAGCAGAAAGTCTCGCCGAGGAATCGGGGATCGCGTCCCACGATCACACGGGCGCCGTTGGGCTTCTGCGAAGCGACGTAGCGGGCGATGCCGGTGACAGCACGGTGCACGTTGGCGAAGGTGAACTCTTCCGCCATGACGGCGCGCCATCCAGAGGTGCCGAATTTGATTTGAGTTGGCATAGGAGAACTCTAAGATGAAGATGCAGCGCGCATAGAATATTTTGGCCAAAGACCAAAGACCAACGACTGATTTTATATGACTGACAAGAAGATTGTGCTCACCACGACGGGAACGAAAGAAGAAGCCCACAAGATCGCGCGCGGGTTGGTGGAGAGGCAACTCGCGGCCTGCGTGAATATTGTGCCGCAGGTCGAGTCTGTCTACCGGTGGGAGGGAGAGATCGAGCAGGCCGAGGAGTGGCTGCTCGTGATCAAGACCACGGCGGCGGCATTTGTGCGGGTGCGAGAGGCGATCAAGGAACTCCATTCCTATGATCTTCCCGAGTGCGTGTGCCTGGCGGTCGAGGATGGGAGCGCCGAGTATCTGGCGTGGATGGGCGATTCAATCGAATAGTCCCATTGTCATTCCGAGCGCAGCGAGGAATCTGCTTTTGCTTGCAGCATCGATGGTATTGAGGACAGCAGATTCCTCGCTCCGCTCGGAATGACAATTCTTTTATAGACCCGGCGTCCTCAGCGTCCTCTGCGGTTTTCATTTACGTTTCTGACGCCGCTACGCGGCTAGGCGGGCGAGGGCGCCCGCCCCACACTTCCTCGCAAATTCAATCGCCAGTAATCGAGCGTCAGTGGCGGGTCATCTTTCATGGCTTGATCAGTTAGGTCGGCGATGAAGTCGTCACCAAGCGACGCATCGGGGATGCGTTCCAGATGGCGATGGAAGACCACATTCCGAATAAATTCGCTGAATTCTTTGGCGCTGTTGAAAGTTGTCGGCGCGGGCTCGGTGCTGGTTTCGATGTCTTCGAAGCCGGCGCGGCGCATACGGGCGGCCGTGGTCTCGGCGTCGGCGAATTCCCAATGCTCGGGGAAGTTTCCGAGAAATTGTGAATAGGTTGGGGTCCCGATCATCTTTCTCGCGCGTTCGCGCACGCGGGCGAGATTGGGGCCTCCGCCGCATTGCGCAATCAGCCAGCCTCCGGGCTTGAGGGCGCGATGCAGGCTGCGGAACAGCTTGTCATGATCGATGACCCAGTGAAAGGCGGCGGTACTGAAGATGCCGTCAAACGTCTGGTGGAAGGGAGAAGATCGTCAGGTCAGCGGCGAGGAATCGGACTTGATTCCCGTAAGCAGAGAGATGTTCGCGGGCGGTGCGCAGCATGTTCTGGGAGAGATCAACGCCTACGACGCGGCCGTTGGGCAAGGCTTGCAGCAGATCTTCGGTGAGGCGGCCGGTGCCGCATCCGGCGTCGAGCAAGATTTCGTTCCCTTTCAGTTCGACGCGGGAGAGAACCTTTTTGCCCCAACTGACCTGCGGTCCAGAGACGCGGTGGTAGGTGGCGGCATTCCATTCGCGGGAGGGCATGGAGCTAGACTAAACGAAATGAAAACCGCGGGGGACGCGGAGGACGCAAGGTTTTATTTCTAGAAACTCGGCGTCCTCAGCGTCCTCTGCGGTTTTCATTTTCGTTTCTGATTGCGCTAGGCAGCTGGCGGGCCAAGGGCGCCCGCCCCACACGAGAATTCAGATCGCCGCTAACGCCTGGTCCAGGTCTTCGACGATATCTTCAACGTCCTCGATGCCCACCGAAATCCTGACCATGCCGTCTGTAATGCCAATGGCTCGGCGGCCTTTTTCTCCCAGCGCTGCGTGGGTCATGGTAGCGGGATGCGAAATCAGCGTCTCTACGCCTCCGAGCGATTCGGCGAGCGAGCAGATTTGGACTTTCTTCAACATCTTATTGGCGTTCTTAAGCGATCCGGTTTCGAAGGTGATCATCGAGCCGAAACCGGACATCTGACGTTGGGCCAGTTCATGCTGCGGGTGATCGGGCAGCCCCGGGTAAAAGACTTTCTTCACTTTTTTGTGGCAGGCGAGAAAGTCGGCGACCTGGCGTCCGCTGCGATCGTGCTGCGGCATGCGGACGGCGAGCGTCTTCACTCCGCGAAGAAGTAACCAGCATTCAAACGGAGAAAGAATCGCTCCCGCGCACTTTTGGATGAAAGCCAGCTTTTCCATCTGCTCGGCCTTGGTGCAGATGACCACTCCGCCGAGGCCGTCGCTGTGTCCGTTCAAGAATTTTGTCGTCGAGTGAACCACCATGTCGGCGCCGAGCGCGATGGGTTGCTGAAAGTAAGGCGACATGAACGTATTGTCGACCACAAGGTCGACTTTCTTGCGACGGCAGATGTGGCTGACAGCAGCGATGTCGGTGCAGGTCATCAGCGGGTTGGTCGGGGTCTCGATATAGACCATGCGTGTGTTTTTGCGGAGGGCGCGCTCGACGTTCTTGGCGTCGGTGGTGTCGACATAAGCGAATTCGAGACCAAAGTTGGTGAGGACCTGATTGAAGAGGCGCGGCGTGCCTCCGTAGAGATCGTGGCCGCAGACGACATGGTCTCCGGACTTGAGCATGGTGGTGATGGCGTTGATGGCCGCCATGCCGCTCGAGAACACGCGTGATCCGATGCCGCCTTCGAGCGCGGCCAGGTTTTCTTCCAGGCGCGCGCGCGTGGGGTTCGAGACGCGAGAATATTCGTATCCCTTGTGCTCCCCAATGCCTTGCTGCACATAGGTGGAAGTGGGGTAGATTGGCGGACTCACCGCTCCAGTTTCACGGTCAGGATATTGGCCGACGTGGATAGCGCGGGTGGAGAAGCCGGGTTGGCGAGGTTGCTTTTTATTAAACATTGAATTTTAGGAAGAGCACTCAGCATTCAGCACTCAGCATTTAGCCAACGCGTGAGTGTCGAAGGGATTCAGAACGCCCTGTCATGGCTGAGTGCTGAATGCTGACGGCTGATTTTTCAGATTCCCCCCTCAAAAATCTTCTTCGACAGATAACGTTCCGCCGAATCGGGGATTAACGTGACTACTCGTTTGCCAGGGCCGAGTTCGCGGGCTACCTTCAGCGCGGCGAAAACGTTGGCGCCGGCGCTGGAGCCTCCGAGGACGCCTTCGACGGCGGCCAACTTCTTCACCATGTCGAAGGCTTCCGGGTCGTGAACCATGATGACGCCATCGCATACTGACGAATCAAAATTCTTGGGGATGAAACTCGATCCAATGCCTTCGACCTTATGCTTGCCGGCGGGGCCTCCGCCGAGAACCGAACCCTGAGTTTCTACGGCGTAGGCGAGAATCTTCGGATTCTGCTTTTTCAGGAAGCGCGCGATGCCGGTGAATGTTCCGGCTGTGCCTGATCCTACTGTCACAGCGTCGAGACGGCCTTCCATTTGATCGAAAATTTCCTGGGCTGTGGTTTCGAAGTGATAGTCCGGGTTGGCAGGATTCTCGAATTGCGCGGCCATGAAGGCATGGGGATCGCGCGCGGCCAGGTCTTTGCCGCGTTGGATAGCACCGGCCATGCCCTCGGCGTCGGGTGTGCGGGTCACCTCGGCACCGAGGGCCCGCATGATCATGACTTTTTCTTCGGAGAAACCTTCCGGGACGAAGAGTGCGACTTTGTATCCGCGGTTGACGCCGATCAGCGCGAGGCCTATCCCGGTATTGCCGGCCGTGGCTTCGACGATAGTTCCGCCCGGACGAAGTTTCCCTTCTTCTTCGGCGCGACGAATAATGCCGATGGCGGCGCGGTCTTTGACGCTGCCTCCGGGATTCAGGTATTCGAGCTTGACGAAGACGTCAGCGGCATTTTTGGGGACCAGCTTCTTTAATTGAAGAACGGGGGTTTCCCCGACGAGCTGGGTAATGTCGTCGGCAACTCGCAGTCGAGTGCCCTCGATCGTTTTCATGGTCACGTTACAGGGTACGGAAGGGAATGCGGAGCGTCAACCGTGGGGCAGGCGTCAGGCTTCAGGCGTCAGGCTTCAGCTCTGGTTGAGACGCTGCGCCTTGCTGCACCAACACGAACTCCGCAGGGAAAGAACCGGGAAGGGCGCGACTTCAAGTCGTGCCGTGGGCTGACAAGGAACGCAGAGGCCCGAAGCCGAAGCCCGAAGCCTAGATTCTAGCCCCCGCCGTTTCCGCCTGCGCATACATATCTTCTATCTCGCCGCGGTATCGGTCTTCCACGACGCGGCGTTTCAGTTTCATGCTGGCGGTCAGCGTTCCATTCTCGGCCGAAAATTCTTCCGCAATCAACAGAACGCGCTTCAACTGTTCAAAACGCGCCAGATTCTGATTTAGATCGTTGACAATGCCTTCATACAAAGCCAGCACCTTAGGATCGCGAATCAGTTCTTGCCGCGACGCGAATTTCACCTGGTTGGTGTGCGCCCAGTCCTCGAGCAGCGGGAAGTATGGCGAAATCAGCACAGAAGGGAACTTGCGCTTGTCACCTAGGATCACCGCCTCGGAGATCAAGGCATTGTGCTTCAATGAATTCTCGAGCGGCTGCGGCGCAATGAATTTTCCGCCAGAGGTCTTGATCAAATCTTTCTTACGATCCGTAACCGACAGAAATCCATCGGCATCTAGGTTTCCGATATCCCCGGTCTTAAACCATCCATCGACAAAAGCGTTACGGGTTTCCTCGGGACGATTCCAGTATCCGTGAAACACCGACGGCCCGCGCACCAGGATCTCGCCATCCTCGGCAATCTTCACCTGCACATTCGCCAGCGGTTTGCCCACGGTTCCCAGCTTGTGCGCTCCGGGATGATTCACCGCGATCACTGGAGAAGTTTCCGTCAATCCATACCCCTCATGAATGCGAATGCCGATATCCGCATACCACTCGGCCAGTTCGCGTCCTAGAGGAGCGCCGCCCGAAATAAAAAGTTGTGCATTCCCACCCATGCCCGCTCGCACTTGCGAGTAAACGAGGCGATCGGCAAGCTTCCAGGCCTGAGAAGCCGGCTCTTTACCCGCGAGAACTTCGGCGCGATTTGCGCGTCCCACCGCCAGCGCTGCGCGATAAATCCATTCTTTAGGGAAGCCTTTGGCTCTCAGATCCACTTGCATGTGCACTTTTTCGTAAACGCGCGGTACTCCGACAAAAATCGTAGGCTTTACTTCCAGCAGTGCCTGCGGAAGTTGATCGAGGAAAGACACATACGCGAGAGTTACTCCGTGATGAAGCATGGCAAAATCCACATGCCGCGCGGTGACGTGCGAAAGCGGAAGAAAAGAAATGCTGATAGCTCCCGCCGAAACGCCGAACTCCGAAAGCGAACAACTGATGTTCGAAGTCATGTTGCCGTGCGTGAGCATCGCGCCCTTGGGAGTGCCGGTAGTGCCGGAGGTATAGATGATCGTAGCCAAGTCCTCCGGTGAAATAGACTTAGCCGCCTCATCGAACTGCGCGTCAGGTTGTTCAGGCCCCCCAAGCATCAGGCGTTCCATGTGCAATGCGCGCGCGGTTTCCACCGCATCCATGACGACGATTCGTTCTACAGGAGTCTGATCAAGAACGGCGAGAACCTTCTTCAACTGCTTCTCGGAAGAAACAAAAACCACACGCGCGCTGGCGTCGCGCAGAATGTAAGCTGTCTGTTCATCGGTCAATGTCGCGTAAATGGGAACCGTGACGCCGCCCGAAAGAAGCACGGCGAAATCCGCGATCGTCCACTCAGGACGGTTTTCACTCAGTATGGCGACCCGGTCACCGCTTAGAATCCCCCAAGATTTGAGAGCTTTAGCGACGCCAACGACATTGCGGTAATACTCGCGCGAAGAGATCGGAACCCATTGAATCGATTGGCGGCTCATGACCACGCGGTCAGAGTTGCGCCCGACGACAGCAAAGAAAATGTCGTTAAGGGTTCGTAAGTCCATGAGGGCGGAGATGTTTTCTCCTTGAGAACTGTACTGTTTCCGGGCACAGTTCCGCAACGCCCGGAAGTGGTACGGTTGACCCTACACTATTGGCAGATTAGGCTCTTAGCAGAAGGGAGTTCCATGCGAAAGCTCGTTCTGAACCTGTTCTCCGCATGCGTGCTATTAGCTCTTTTTGTCCAGCCGTTTCAAGGACAAGAGGCGAAAGCGCCTCCGGCGTTGAAGGTGGGCGACAAAGCGCCCGATTTCAAACTGCAATACTTCGACGGCACGGACCTGAAAAACGTCAGCTTGAGCGATTATCACGGCAAGAAGAATGTGATTCTCGCGTTTTATATTTTTGCTTTTACCGGGGGTTGAACCCAGCAAATGAAAAACTTCCAGCAGAATTTGCAAAAGCTGGAAGCAGCCGACACCCAGGTCCTGGGTGTGAGCATGGATAGCCCCTTCGCCAATAAAGCCTTCGCCGATCAGATTGCCGTGACTTTTCCCCTGCTGAGTGACTGGGGCGGAGACGTCACGCACCAATACGGCGTTTACGTCGACAAATACAAAGCGGCCCGGCGGGTAAACTTCCTGATCGGAAAAGATGGCACCATTCTGGAAGAACAGATCGACAAAGAAGCGATTGACCCGACGAAGATTGTGGACGCCTGCCAGCGTCCGAAGCTGAAAAACTGAAAGCGGACCTCGGCCGTCGGATCTCTGACCTTTGCATGTCAGACCTAACGATCTGGGGTGATGGCGACCTTGTGAATAGGTATGGACCGCCTGCATAGAAGGCCGAGTTGGTCCTCGCACGCACAACAAGAGCGGCTCACCCCGTTTACCCCGCCGTGGTTCGCGGGTAGATTGCAAGAATGCGAAATTGTTAGTCCCTTTGTGCGTTGGATGTTTGACGCTATGAAGTGAGGTTGTTATGATGGCTTCGCGGGGTGGAGCAGTCTGGTAGCTCGTTGGGCTCATAACCCAAAGGTCGGTGGTTCAAATCCACCCCCCGCAACCAAATTCTCCTAATCTTTCCAGTCACTTAGCTTTTCCCCAAAACCAATTTAGGTCCAATTGAGTCCAAAATCAGGCGTTTCCCGCTGGCTGCATCGGACTCGTCGGTGCGGTCAACGCGTCGCCCATAAGCGCCGCAAATCTGCGTCCATCTTCAGAAATCGCGTGCGTGTAGCCCATGGTTGTGCGGGCATCCGACGGGCCGAGTCGGTTCTGCCGCGTAGCCATCGGAACGTGTTTCTGGTCCATTAGTGTTGCACTGCCGTGGCGGAAAGCATGAAATCCGCAGCGCGCGATGCCGACCCTCTCGAGCAGCGGATAAAGTTTCCGTTTGCGCAGCGTATCGATGTCCCAAGGAGTTCCATTTTTCGTAGCGAACAGCAGACCAAGCGGGTTCGGCCGCCATGTGCGAAGGTAGCCGCGGAGGTGCTCGAACAGTTGGGGCGAGATTTCACAGACGCGGTTTCCCTTCTTTGACTTTACGGTCTGAATCCTGCCTTGCCAGACACTCTGCGTGATCCGGATGGCTCCCTGATCGAGCATCAGGTTGGTCACGGGAAGCGCACCGATCTCGCCGGCGCGCATTCCAGTTTCCGACAGAATCCAGTAGTAGGTTTTCTCCGGTTCGTTAGCTGCCGTGATGATGGCCCTCATCTCGATCAACGTTAAGGACGGTTCGTTGAGCGGATCTCGCTCGGGAAGTACCAGCCCGGAGAACGGATCGTGCTGCACGTAGCCCCAGGCCTTGGCCTGGATCGACATCATGCCGAGTAGCGCGAACAGATTCTTTACGGACTTTGGCGAGAGAGAATTTCCCTCGCTGGCGATCAACCCCTGCACCCGCTGAGCGGTGACATCCTTCAGGCAGAGTTCGCCGATTTGAGGTAGCAGGTGTTTCTTGAGCCGAGATTAATCAGCGGACTTAGTGGAAGGTTTAAGTTGCGATAGCACGTCTCGCAGCCACTTCAGAGCCAAACTCTCTGAACGTTGCTGTCGGACGTGGTTGGTAGGTTAGCGAGTTGATTTCCGCGAGTCGCTGGTCGAGTGCGCGTTCCGCCAGGCGCGTCGGATACTCCTTTAGAGTGCCCAACACTTCACACCTGCGCGGCCGGCGCACCCCGCCATCCGGAAGGACTACGTCTTCGCGCCATCTTGCGACCCACACTCTTTGCTTTTTCCCTCTCACGGACAACTGTCCGCGTTGAAACCTCCGGCGTGCCATCTGTGTGTGTTCCTCCGCAGATGCACCGGGGTTCGCCTCGGTCGCAAGCATACTACGGGTTGCGGTCTGCTGCGACGGCGAAGAAGCCATACCCTCAAGATATCTCCCCGCGAGATCTAGTGGAGAAGCTGTGGAACAACGATGAGTTTTCTGTGCGGGTGCGATTCTGGAGAGGGAAGTATCTGAAGGCTGTGAGGTACTCAGCGGCATTTCCACTCCCAAACGGCCCGACCAGGCGTCCCTAAAGGGAAACCATGGCCGACGATTTGAGCGTGGAAGTTAACGAGTTTCGGAGAGTTTCCTACAGCGTCGCGGGATCAAGTTTGCGCGATTGCTTACGCCCGAAACTTCGCACGATGAATTACAACGCTACCATAGGCATAGAAAGACTTGCAGTGACCTGCGTCACGGTCTCAAGTTTAATTTTTTCAGTGCGTTAGGTTAACACGTCACACCATCGCTGGGTTTCAACGATCGGTTTCTTCAGAGGGGATCATCCGGCAACAGTCCCAGTAGTTCGAAAGGACTGCTTACCCGAATGAAGGGTGCACCTGCTTCTATTCCGCAGCACACACAAGTAAAGGTCCTCCGCCAGACTACCGCAGGCAAAACACTAACATGGTTGGACAGCTGCCTGGCGAGAGTCTTTGTCCTTCATGCCATGCAAAGAGCGATAGCTGGCTTGTGAAGTCTCTACCGTCAGGTGTGAGCGTTTGATCCTTCCGGTCGACTCATTACTAGCCATCCCTGACTCGAACACGAGCAGATTCTTACTTCCATAGGACGCCAGACACGACCAGGAATTCTAGTTGCCGGTTCCGGTCATCCTCACTCTCACTGCCGGCTGTTTGCCATTCAATCCCATCGTCACGACGCCTTTCACGGTGCCAGCCTGTGTGGGGGCGAATGTAAGGCTGATTGTGCAACCTGCTCCGGGCAGGATCGAGCTACCGCAATTGTTGCTTTGCGTGTAAACCGACGGCGAGGCTGTGATTTCCTGCACACTGAGCGCACCGTCGGATGCGTTCGCCAAGGTGACTGGAAGAGTTAGGTTCTGCCCGACGGTCACGTTGCCAAAATTGGGAGCGATCGGGAAGACAACAATCGAACTGGTGGCTCCAGTACCGTTTAATGTGACTGTTTGGGGCGTGTTGACCGCATTGTCTGTGATTGTCAACGTTGCGCTTTCAGCGACAGGCTGGCTCGGGTCAAACGTGACCAGGATTGCGCAACTCGCGCCCGCCGCCAGAGTTGTTCCGCAATTATTCGTCTGGGTGAAGTCGGAAGAGTTTGTGTCAATGCTGCTGATCTGCAGGGTGGCAAGCCCGCCATTCGTCAGAGTAACTTTCTGCGCCGTGCTGCGCGATCCAATCTGGTGGTAGCCGAAATTCAGTACGCTGGTCGAAACCGAGGCGTTAGGCAGGCTGGGATACCAAAGGATCGCCTGCTTCGCGCTGAGAGAGGGAGTGTAGTAGCTGTATTGCGTTCCCAGGGTTGAGGTCACCTGGACGCCCACCGATCCTGTGGCCCCGTTATCGTGCGAAGCATATGAACCACCAAAGACCGTATCTGCATAGTTGAAGAGAATGTTGCTGGAGCCTTCGTCAAATACCATTTCAAAGGTGACGGTGTTCTTGGCCACCGACACACAGCAGTACGGCACGTTTCGCCACTCAACGATCAGCTCGCGGTTTGGCGCCGTTCCATTTACCTGCCAGAAGATATTGTTGTTGTCGGTACTGGGCACAATCGGCTCCAGCTGATCCCAGAAAGCGGAGATAAATATTGAAGCCTCCCGGCTGTCAGGGATCATTCCGTTCGAGAGCAGAGTGGTGCCGTCGACCGTCACCGTACCGTTGTAGCCGACCGTAAGATTTGTGTAGCTACTGCCCCCGATCTGCACGGGGAATGGGGTTGCCAGCTGCGCCGTGCCGCCGTAAACGATATCGAGATTTGTTCCCGTTATCGTTCGATATTTGAAGGGAGCGGACTGGAATGCGTAATTCACCGGTTGAAAAATTGTCAGCGTCACCGGGTTCGAAGTGCCCCCACCATTTACGGGATTGACAACAGTGATTTGTCCCGTCCCGACATTAGCGAGGTTTGCTGCCGGAACCGTCGCCGACAATTGTGTCGTGTTGCTTACATACGTATATAGGCTGGTTCCGTTGAAGTACGCCTGGGACGAACCGGGGACGAAGCCGGTGCCGTTTAAAGTCAGCGAGGTATCACCGGAGCCAACGGCGATGCTGGAGGGGCTTATCGAGGATATCGTGGGCACAGGTTCGAGCGCCGTTCCTGTCAAAGATACGTAGACGACACTTAACATTCCGTCGCTATATACGTTCACCGAGCTGTACTCTGTGCCGCTGTAATACATCGGGGCATAAGTAATCGTGATTGTGCAGCTTGCACCGACGGCCAAGGTCAGCCCACAATTACTTGTTTGGATGAAATCCGATGATGACGAGGTAATCGAGATGCTGCCAAGCGTCCCGGTCCCGGTATTGGTCAGCATGACATTTTGAGGGGAACTCATCATGCCAATCAAAGTGGTGGGGAAGATGATGCTTGTAGGGGAGAGCGTTGCGATCCCCGCGCTCAAGCTGTTACCGGAGACATAGAGGTATTGGGTGGTGGGGCTCGCGTTGTCCGTTACGGTGAGCGTGGTGTATTCGTATCCGAAGACGGTGGGAGCATAAGTGATCGTGATTGTGCAGGACGCGCCGCCCGCGAGTGTCGCAGGAGCGAGCGGACAATTGTTGGTTTGGGTGAAATCGGTGCTTCCGTTCAGACTGAACCCAGTAATTGTAAGAGCCGCGGTCGAAGTGTTGGTGAGGAGGGAGGTTTGCGAACCTTGCGTTCCGAGAAGCTGATTGTAGAAGTTCAGGTTGCTCGGGTTGAGAGTCGCGGCAGGAGCGATGCCCGTGCCGCTAAGGGTGATGACAAAGGGATTCAACGTTGCGCTGGTGAAGATACCCACCACTCCATTGCGGGTACCACCGGCGACCGGCACGAAACTCACGCTGATGGTGCAGCTTGCGCCGGCAGCCAGCACGGAACCGCAATTATTTGTCTGGGAATAATCGGCTCCGGCCGCAATGCGGTGAATTGAGACGCTGCTGGTGCCTGAGTTTGTCAACGTCACATTCTGCGGGCTGCTGCTGGTCCCTACGTTCTGCGAGCCGTAGTGAAGGCTGGACAGCGACAGGGTTACGGTGGTTTTCGCGGAGTATTCATCAGCTCCAATGTCGACAATGTTGTTTATGATCCGCGCGTCACCATCGATGTCTGTTGCGGGCAGGTTCGGAGCCGAGTTATCTCCGACATCGATGACCGGAGATCCCGTCAGCAAGTGAAAGTTGTTGCTCAGCAGATCGGCGAACAGTGGATCGACGGAAACGTTCCCACTGGTCCCGGTTGAATCCACACAATTTGAATAGGCTTCCGTGCTGGGGCTGAAGACATCGTTGTTATTCAGGATCGGAGGGTTGGTAGTGTCATAGAAAGTGCAGGAGAACGCCGGGGAGGCTCCGGTACTGATGACGAGATTGTTATCCAGAATTACCTGGTTGTTTACGGTGTAACCCTGGAGTTCTGACCCCCCACTCGAGTACCCGGGAGAATTCCCAGCGATGGTGTTGTTCACCATTGTGATCGGTGGATTGGTCCAGGACACACCTATTCCCAGGTTGGACGTGATCATGTTCTGAACAAACTGGGCGGAAGCACCGGTAATGGAACTTGAAAACGAAATGCCGCCACCGTTTGCGATGATCGCATTGCTGGTTGCGATGGCGATACCTGCGGATCCGTAGAAATTGATTCCAGGCCCTGAATTGTCGGCGATTACATTGCCAATAACCCGGGTTCCGGAAACTCCGCCATAAACGTAGATCGCTGCAGACGGTCCGCAATAACCAGTGGGATTGCTTCCGATCACATTCTCCTGGATCAGCGGATCTCCACCACTGCTCCAGATGGCGGCTCCGTCGCCACAGTTTGTGTTGAGGATGATGACGTTCCGAATGATAGTTGGAGACGCGTTGGTGATGCTGATTCCACCTCCCTGGTAACCAGAGACGTATCCGTTGCCGTTCTGGATCGTGAATCCACTAAGCACCGAGGATGCCTTCTCATTGGTGTTAAAAGTGACGACCACCCCCAATTGCTGGCCGTCTATGAGGGTCACGGCGGCTCCGCTGGCACTCTGGACCGTGATGGCCTTGCCGCTGAAGTTGACGCTTTCCTTGTAGGTACCTGGAGAGACCAGGACGGTATCTCCATTTACTGCGGCATTGATGCCAGCCTGGATTGTAGGTTGGTCCGCCGGAACATGAATCACATTGCCGGCCATTGCTGCTACGGGAAAGGCAAGAAAGAACAGAAATAGAAGCGAGCTGCTGGCGGTAAGTGCAAAATGGCGCATAAGTCTTCCTCGGGAGCGGCTGCTTCGGTCAGCCGGCACCAACGGGAGATACCCCGCATCCCTGGGGGACGGAGCGCGAGCGAAGCAGTCTTACCGGGTTCCCGTTGGTTGTCAAGTTAAAACACACGGAAGGATGCATTGTTCCTTCATCGCTGAACGGGAGTTCCAGCACGAGATACAGCCAAGGAGAGTAAGTTCTCTATCCCATCCGCTCCTTCACATGCGATAATCCGCCTCCGTAATTGGAGGTCTCATCGATGAAGCGTGGATCTGTCTCAGGTGCCTTGCTGCTGTTATTACTCTTTTTCTCCAATTCCGTGTGGGGGACGGCGACCGAGAGCATTCTGTATACCTTTACCGGAGGCACCGATGGTGGTAATCCCTACGCCGGGCCGATCCTTGACAGCAAGGGGAACCTGTATGGCACGACTGTTTACGGCGGAGCGTATAACTACGGCTCCGTATTCGAACTCTCGCCGGGTGCCAACGGGCAGTGGACGGAGACCGTCCTCCATAGCTTCAATTTCGATGGCCAGGATGGCATTCGTCCCTACTCCAGCCTGGTTATGGACGCGTCCGGGAACCTCTATGGGACGACCAATATCGGCGGCGTATCAAATCTCGGCACGGTGTTCAGGGTTCAGCCGAATTCCGACGGGACCTGGACTGAAACCGTTCTGCACAGCTTCACGGCTGGCGGTATCGATGGGACCGGTCCCTATGCCAACCTCATTTTGGACAAACTGGGGAATCTCTACGGAACGACCTACGGGGGAGGGAACCTTGGAGAGGGCACCGTTTTTGAGCTTACGCCCGGAGCCAATGGCACCTGGCAGGAGAACGTGATCTTTTTCTTCGATTACACAAACGGCGCTGCTCCCTACGGCGGACTGGTGACGGATTCAGGAGGAATCTTCTACGGCGCGACGGAATATGGGGGCGCCTTCCAGCACGGTGTCATCTTTGCCCTGAAACGGAGGAAAGAGGGGACCTGGGTGGAGTCCGTTCTTCACCAGTTCAACCCTGCTACCGGAGATGGTTTCGAACCTTACGCGGGACTTGTGATTGATTCCGCGAATCGCCTTTATGGCACCACGCTCTACGGTGGTTCAGGGGGATCGGGAACCGTATTCGAGGTGGTGCAGATACAGGGAAAGTGGAGAGAGAAAGTCATCCACAGTTTCTCGCTGACGAACGATGGCATTAATCCCTACGGCCCTCTCGCTCTGGACTCCGCGGGCAATCTTTACGGCACCACCTGGCAGTCGATTGTCAACAACGTGGGTGGTGCAGGAATTGTCTTCGAACTGTCGCCTGTCTCCGGAACCGTCTGGCAGGAGAGCATCCTGCACAGCTTTGAGACAGCGAACGACGGAGGCAATCCTTATTCGGGCGTGGTCGTTGACAGCGCTGGCGACGTGTTCGGGACTACATACTACGGCGGCGTGTTTCCGGGAACGGGTGTTGTATTCGAAGTGACCCCGTAGCCGGAGACTCGGCGCTCGGCGGAGACGGCAGGAAACGCCCGGAATCCAGTGAGCCGAAGCCGCCAGACAGCGCGCGATTCTGTATCGAACCGCCGATCGGTGACGGGCGCGGGCAGGGAATCGCGAATACTTTTTTCAGCGGGAGCCGAACGGGAGTTCCTGGGTGCCGCAGGCATTGCCGGAGCAGGTGTGCTGTAGTTAATCGGGGGCGGTGGCCCAATGAACCACCCGACTATTTCGCAATGCTTACGCTGCCTGCCCAAAATCTCCCTACTACCACTAAATACGCTGATGAGAGTGATCTTCGCCCACATTCCCAACTTCGGGACCAAAAACAGGTGTTTCTGGGCGAGGTCAGGGTAGGAAGAGTACCAAGAGCTAAGGAGCGTTCGCCTTCGCCGTTCGCCAAGTCTGCACAGCATATCGAATGGCCGCGTCAATCCTTACTCCGCGTCTGTTGAATCCGACCGTTGACACCATTTCGGAGATAATCTCCTCGTCTGTGCGCAATTGCCCGTCCGAGTTAATCCACTGAACCAATCGAAGAAGCTCGCTTAAGCTGTATTGGGCGATATTAGGCCGAGGCGGTACGGGAGGACGTGGTCCGCGACCCGTAGAGTGATTCGTCGGATTTGAAACTGAATGCGAATTGCCGTTGTGGTTCGATGCGCCAACGTGATCTAGCTTATCTGCAAAATCGACGGCTTCGCGGAAAGCAGTGAGAACTCGTTTAACCTCATCCTCCTTGCGCATAAACCAATCGGTGGACCATATCCGGTGAAAGCGCCATCCCAGATTTTCCAGTTGCTGCTGCCTAAGTCGATCTCGATCACGGGCCGTGTAGCTGGAGTGATAAGACGCGCCGTCACATTCAATGGCGAGCACAAACCTTCCTGGTTTCTCTGGATGTTGTGCCACCAGATCAATTCGAAACCGGGATGCACCCAACTGGGGAATCAGCTTCAGCCCTTGGCCGGTGAGCACATCGAACACTTCAGCCTCAAAATCGTTCGGTGGAACACCAGAAACCTCAGCATCGCCGAGAAGCTTTCCTTGGCTGCCGGCATATTGCAAATAGTCACGCAGTAGTTCAACGCCGCTTCCCTTGCGAAGGCGAGCGAGATCAATATCATTGTGACTAAACGACGAAACCACTGTGAGTTTCTGACGAGCCCTGGTGACCGCCACATTCAGTCGTCTCCTGCCTCCCTCAGAAAGGAGAGGACCAAACCGCAGCGGCAAGTTCCCCGCCCGATCTTTGCCGTAACCAATGCTGATGATGATGGCGTCCCGCTCGTCTCCCTGGACTCGTTCGAGGTTCTTAATGAAAAATCTCTCACTGCGATTTGGGTCGAAGAAACCGCCCAGATCCGGGTGCCGCTCAAGCTCGCGATCCAGCGCCGCCTGAACCCGGTTCATGTGGCGAATACCCATCGTGATTACGCCCAAGCTCGTCCTCGGAACGGTTTTTGCGTGCTCGATCACCAGTGAGACAACCTCGAGGACTTCCTTTGCGGCGCTTTCTTCTTGACCGTCGACCCCGAGTTCTTGGGTGACTACGACATGACTTATGGCAGGAGGGCCGCCAGGTCCAGGAAATGTGACCAGACGATCTTGGTAGATGTGATGGTTTGAGAAATTGATGAGGCTCTCGTCGCGGCTCCGATAGTGCCAATCGAGGTAGGATTGCCGAACGAAGGGGATCATCATGTCGAGCAGGCTCTCAAATCCCTCCGAGGCACCCGCGTCTTCCTCAGCAGCGTATTCTTCATCGTCGCCAGCCGCAAAAAATGTAGTCGGCGGTAATTGTTTGTTATCCCCTGCGACAACCACCCTTTGGCCACGAAGAATTGCTGGGACTGCATCCTCAGGCAGAACCTGGCTGGCCTCATCGAAGACGACGAAATCGAAATATTGGCGCCCACCGTCTAAAAGTTGGCTGACCGACAAAGGACTGGCCATCCAGCATGGGCAGACTGCGGTCAGGACTTCAGCGGCTTGGGCAAAAACCTTCCGTAGAGGAAGATGTCGCCTGGTCTTGGATGCTTCACCTCGAATCAGTTGCTGCTGAACCGGCAGTGCGTTCATAGCAGCGATCGCACGCTCACCATGAGCGCGGCGAACTCGATCGGCGGCCAGCGCAATGCGTTCCTCGTCCAATCGCGTGAAATCGTCTACGTAGCTACTGTGGGTTATTCCTTTGAAGCCGCGAATCTCGGGATCCTGCTGGCTTGCCGCGTCGAGCGTTGAGGCTACCCAAGCGAACTCGAACATCGTCGGCCATTCCTGTGCGTTCGGCTTCTTGGTCCGAATCTCGCCGACCATGCTCCCTGCGCCCGCCTCCTCCAGGTCATTCTCAATTTGGGTGAGCTTCGGGATCAGAAATGGAGTTTGCTTGTCGTTGATGAGAGCCCAAACCAGGACAGCGAAATCATCGATTGAGAGGTGCATCAGATGTCGCGATAGCAATATGTCGGCCAAAGACTTCACACCAGAAATCATGTCTCTAAGACACTGAAGGTGGGCGCCGGCTTTCTCAGCAGAATTGGCCATATAGGGTCCGGAACTCAGCGATTGCCATTTCCTGAGTTGAATGGCTGCTTCCGTCAGTTCAGAGAACAGTTGGGCCGAGTTTGTGTCCCGGCTCCTACGCAGTCGCATGGCAGTCCGACGCGCCCGCCGGTAGGCGCTCTGGGTGCACCAAATCCAAGCGGCGGCGATTCCGCCAGTTTTTCCGGGTGAGAGATCACGCAGAAGCACATCAAAGTCCTGTTGGTACAGATCGTCCGAGTACTGATGGAGTGTTTGCTGCATGGCTTGCAGCAATTCGGCAATCTCCGCTGCCTGGGCAAGCGACACTGGCCATTTGAGACCTTCATTACTCGTCAGCTCTTGTAGTGAGGCCATGAATGCGGGAAGCACGTGCTCCGACAGTTGTTGAATCAGATCCAGCGCACGTTGAACAGCATCGCCATTCGGCAGGTTAGCCCCGGTCCATGGTGATGGGTCAATCCGCAAGAATAGAGGTGCGAAGCCTCCAGCCTCTGCAAGTAGGTCATGGATCTGCTGCGCGATAACTGGCGTGAGACGAAGGAGCTCCGCGCCCTTCCAGCGTGTAGCAGCTGTATTGCTAAGCCGCAACAGGACGCCTTGCATTTCATAAATGCTCTTACCCGTTGGCTCGCGTAGATCATGCATCCGCCGAACATGCGCATTCAGACGGCCCCGTCTATCGATCAACTGCGCATGTGTCTTCGCGCAATCCACGGGGACCGAGGACCGCACAATCTCCAGCGTCCGAGCGACCTGCTGCATGACTTTCTTTGAAGATAGGTCGGCACCGTGTAGATCGATGGCCAGATGAGCCAGTCCTACATCGTTCAATCGGCGTTGCACAACGTCGAGAGCAGCACGCTTCTCTGCGACGAAGAGCACGCGTTTACCAGCTGCAGCGAGGTTTGTGATCAGGTTCGCAATAGTCTGGCTCTTCCCAGTTCCCGGCGGTCCATGAATGACCGTGCTCTGACCAGCCAAAACCCCGGTGATGGCGCACTGTTGACTGGAATCAGCATCGAGGACTGTGAACTCGCTCTCTGGCGGCGTCCGATCCAGGTCCTTGGGGTCGACATCCACCTGGGAGGCCCCGACCGACGATCGAGCGTCAGTGTCGCCGGCTATGGCTGCAACAATTTCATGTGCAGCAAGTTCCTCGGCGCGTTCCTGTAGATCCTTAACCATGGCCATCTTCTGAAATGCAAAGTTGCCAAGGATTGCGGTGGGCTTTATCGCAAATCCATTGATGTCGGCAGCGCGCTTTGTGAGTTCGTCGTAAAGGGGCTGAGGATCGAATGGCTCGCCCTCGTCGTCCCCCAGCAAGCGACTGACGAGATCGTCCCCTACGACCCTGACGCCAAATTGTGTTTCGAGTACATGCAGAAGAACGAGGTTGACCTGGATGGCGCCATTTCTCATCAGGTGAACCGATTGTGTTCCATGGCTCTTGGCGTCCAACGTCACCGGCACGAGCAATACGGAAGCTTCGGCGGGCCGACCTCCGTCCACGGCCGGCCATGTCGCCATCCCGAGAGCCAAGAACAGGGTATTAAGACCTTTTTCTTCCGCATTGGCCAGCGCTCGACGGCCAATGTCTCGAAGAGTATTTGCCGCCTGTTCATCACGAACTGAAGGAAGCAGCTTGCTCGCTGCGACGCTCTCTCCCGATAACAGTTCGGCCATCTTTCCCGCGTCGGCTTCGGATAAGTCGAGCGTGCCGGTCTTCAACGGCCGGAAATAGAGTAAGTTGTTTCGTCTGGAGAGGTCGATTAGCTTGCGGATCCAGGATTGGCGGGCTCTCTCGACCACCTGGCGTCGGGAATCGGAGATTCTCGGAGGTATCCCGCGACTTTGAGGTGAGCCTGGCCTGGGCGTGCTCAATAGGTTTCCTCGAACGCTATGGGGGAGCCTGCTGGAGGTAGCGCGGCAGCAAAACGAGTATACCTCACTTTCCCCCCTGCTGGTCACTTGAGATCACTGACGCGAACCCACGCTTTCCAGATTTGTAACTAAGGATTGGATCGATTCCCATAGCCTTAGGTCGTAGCTATAATTTGCAAGCTCTAGCTTAGTCGCTCGTGGATTAAGATTAGGCCGGACAGTCCTGAAGACTTATGCTCACAGGCGAAATTCGCAATCAAATCGACCGCATTTGGGATGCCTTCCGGTCGGGCGGCATCGCCAATCCTCTGGAAGTCATCGAGCAAATTACCTACCTTCTGTTCCTCAAGCGACTGGACGAACTAGAAACCGCCGAGGAACTGAAGGCTAACCGCGAGAAGAAGACTCCGCAGAGGCATTTGTTTCCTGAGGGCAAGGACGACAAGAAACGCCCATACCAGGACCTGATAGCAGTCGGGGCGCCTCCAGCGCAGAATCGTCGGTTGGAGTCTCGTTCCACAAACCCGCATTTTGCAGCGATGGTAGGAATCGAATTGGGCGTGCGTCCTTGAAGGCTCGAACGACTCCCTGGCAGGTCCGCGACTAACATTCCGTTTTCATTTCACGCGAGGGTTTTGCATGTGCCTGTTCTGCGTTTTCCCCCGGCGAAACCCGCTGTTGATTCACCGGCCTTGGAGCCAGTCGCCCGACGGCAGGCGGACGAACCTGTTGTTCCTTTCAATCGCACTTAAGGTTCTGCCCAAGCGGTTGGTAATAGGCCGTCATTTCACAAAGGAGCAACACAGTGGAGCCATGACTCTAATCTTATACGTTTCCATCTTGGTTACTGTCTGAACCCCGGACAGTAATTGTCCTTATTTCCGCTTGACATCAGTGACTGCCGCTGATATTTCTCCTGCTAATTCAGCGAACAAGTTGACTATCCCGGACGACGGTCATGTCTCGATAGCGAACGCACCTCGCTGCTTTCGCCCTATAGCTGATTGGACTCTTGCCACAACTCTCGGTACTGTTGGCCACGCCTTGCCCACTAATACGTGCCTAAATAAAACGCATGCAAACACTTTGGAGAACTTTTATTTTACCGATGCAACGAACACGACGCGCTCCTTCAATGGAGTGCTGATGACCACGTGCAACGAGGGACCATGGTCTTCTGGCGGGACAAGTGACGACGGCTGGTCAATAACCGCGACCCTAGACAGCGCCCATCAGTTGAATCTTATAACAACAGTCACCGAGCCCGCCGGCGATACATACTACTCCGATGGAACCGGGCCCGTATATTCATGCGTTGCGGCCTATGGATCGGAGCAGGATTGCTCAAGGTAAAAAAGTGGGCGGTTCTTTTGCTGTTTGTACCAGCGATCCTTTGCCTTGCCGTATTCACTTATGGCTGGATGATGGGCGCTCGGGCATTGATGCCGTGGGCGATTCTGAACTATGTCTTTATCGCTGTGCTATTCGTAGTCCCGACGCTGATGCTCTGGCATTGGAGCGAATTGCGTTGGTGATCGACGCCAACTTAGAGTGAAGCAGAAAGCGCGGTTTTTACTGGTCTGTGACTTAGCGCATCACCCTTCGCCAAGCATCCATTCCGGCAAGCGCTGCGCGGCGTCACGCCTGGGATAGTCGACAGCATTCTTATACTAGAACCGATGTGGGGAAGTAGTCAGTTCGCGCGCCAATTTCTGCCGCCATCCCCGCCCTCGGCGCGACTTGCCCCCGAGCTTACCCGCGCACTTGGGCACACAACTTTTACTTTGCCGTGTCGCGGGCATTCGGCGGACAGCCGATCAAGTTTTTGCGTCGTTCTCTTCATGGTAGTTAGCTGCTAACCTCCTGATCTCGCTCGCGGGTCGCCCGACAATCGCGCGCTTTTAAGCCGCTATTTCTCGTAAGTTCCGACCACGCGGCGGTTTAGCTCATTTCACATCCGTTCTAGAAATCAAGTGATCAAACATCCGCAACAATCGAAAGAACTTAAGATTTCTAGGAAGCAAGAAAATCATGTATCGGGCTTGCCTTTGCGCCGAACGCGGCCCCACTCAGCAAGCTGCGACCTCCGACGCTCACCCCTGATTCCATCCAAATTTAGCGTGTCTCGAGAGCTTTCCTCCGGAATTCGTCGCAAGTTTGTTTAACCTTTGCTTCTGTGCTTCAGTCAAGCTCTACGCTGGCACTCTAAACCCACAGGAACTGTAGTTGATTATTATTTTTCCTATATATCAAGAAAGGGGCCAGAGATGTTCCTACAGCAAAACCCTGAGTCTCCGACGGCCAAACGTTCTGCCGAGTACCTGTGGTAGTCCTTCGATGGGCCTTAATTGAACCTGTTCGTTGATCCTCCAATTACCGATACTCGCAATGCCCTGATCGTCAGGAAGGGACCATCGGTCAGCCGTTCGTTCCCAATTGGGAGTGACAAGATTTTTGACTAGACCGGTGCCTATCACCCTGAGTCTCCGACGGACAAACGTCCTGCCGAGTACTTTTGCTAGTCCCTTCGATGGGCCTTAATTGAACCTGTTCGTTGATCCTCCAATCACCGATACTTGCAAGGTCCTGATCGTCAGGAAGGGACCATCGGTTAGCCGTTCGTTCCCATTTCAGGAGTGACAAGATTTTTGACTAGACCGGTCTTATCAACGTGGGATATAAATTTTCTTAATGTTGTCTGACTCTTGGAAGAGGTTGAGAGAGAACGCTTTGCTACGTTGGAGTCACGAATGGTGTCGTCCGCTCAGGTCTGCTCCGTATTCCTTTTGGCACAAAACCGTTTGCTGCGCGAAGCTCTAGCGAAAATCCTCGACAAGAAGGGTGATCTGAGAGTGGTTGCCTACAACAGGTTCTCTCCAGAAGCCATCTCTGAGATTGCAGCGATTCAGCCCAACGTACTGTTAATGGATTCTCTGACGTCCGACTTCCCATATCTGGATTTTGTACGCGACGTGCGCGATCGAGCACCAGAAACCATGGTCGTCCTAATCGGCATGGATGCGGATGAGCAACCTTTCTTGCAGGCAGTGCGGGAAGGAGTGTTGGGATATCTGCTCAAGGAAGCGTCGGCTCTGGACGTGGTGGCGGCGGTTCGAAACGTTGCCAATCATGAAGCTGTATGTCCGCCGAAATTGTGTACGTCGTTGTTTCAGTATATGGCACGCCAAGGATGTCACGGGCCAAGTCTGCGGGTAAAACTCAATCTCGGCCTGACGAGCCGGGAACAGCAACTGGTTCTGCTGGTTGGCCGGGGCCTCACCAACAAAGAGATCGCGCAAGAGTTGCAATTGGCAGAGCAGACTGTGCGCAATCATGTACACAACGTGTTGCGTAAGGTGGGAGTCAACGACCGGCTCTCGGCAGTAGAAATATGCCGCACGCAAGGCCTGGCGGTGTAAACAGCCTTCCGGAATATGGCAAATAATTCCGCGCAAGTCGCGTGTAGCAGACTCTCTAATCTCTCTGCGCGAGAGCGCCGACTTATGTTTCGCAACCTTGCGACTTGATCAAGGTTGTACCCTTCGCTAAGAATATAGGGAAATCTGTGTATCTTGCAATCTCTGGAAGCGCTGCACCACTCGCCGACCGGCATCGCTGTGTCAACAGCTCGCCGAACTTTACTTCCTTACTAGTACAGTTTTGGTACGAATCTTAGAGCAATCTTAGTACTTAGGACCATGTCTGTACTTGGTCTCCGTACCAATCCCGTTAGCTACCCCCACAGATCATTTTTGAACCTTACATCATTGTGGCTAGGTCGGAGATACTTGTGCCGCTGACTTGGAGCGTGTCGTGGAAAAAATACGAGTGCTTGTCGCGAATCGCCCCCAGCTGATGCGAGAACTCGTGCTGGCAACTATTTCCGATCAACCAGATATCACGATCGTCGGGGAGATCCGGGACGAAGCAGAAATCGCAGGCGCGGTGGAAGAAGCGCAGCCCGATTTTGTGATCATGGCTCTCGGAAGGCTAGATGAACGACCCGCTCTATGTGCTGACTTGATGGGTCGGTTTCCACACTTGCGAATTATTGCTTTGGCGCCCGAGAGGAACAGCAGCATATTCGTTTGGGCGGTGGTCAACGTTCAATCGACGACGATCGAGTGCTCCCAGGAAGGGATTCTGGATGCTCTGCGGAGTAAAGGGGCAGTTGGTGAACGGACAGTTCGTGCGGATCCGGGATGTTAGCCATGGAATGGCAAGAAGCAAGTTAAGTGTTTGTAACACAATTGTTTACCACATATATCACATGTAAGCTAGGTGGCGAAGCTGTAAGTTGAGGTGGAAGTGAGTGCAACCAAATGCTCGGACCTCTTCGCCAATCTAAGCGAGGGCGCTTGCCGATTTCTCTGCGGCGCCCGGAGGCAGTCCGGTTTCTGGCCGCTATGAGCCGAACGGAAGGCGAACTTGGAGTTCGCAGTCATCCTAACTTGACTTTCTCCGTTCTCCCTCACTGTGCGGTGTGTGTGTATGTCTCTTTGCGATCCAGGTATGACCGGACCGATCTTTTGTACCAAGCGAAGATACTTGGCGGACACGGAGCGGGCCGTGCAAAAAGTGAGAGTGTTAGTTGCGAATCGGCCGCGATTGATGCGGGACGTAGTACTGGCCACGCTGGCCGGTCAACCCGACATCGAAATCGTTGGTGAAACTCAAATTGACGACGAGATCACGGAGTTGGTGGAACGAGTACGTCCCGACTTTGTGATTATCGCCTTGGACGAGCCAGAGTCGCGTCCCGGCATTTGTGGATTCCTCCTGGGGAGATATCCACAGATGAGGGTTTTGGCGATTGCGCCCGACAAGAACATCAGTGTGTGCTACTGGGCGTTTGTCGATCTGCGCTCGAAGCGTTTTGCGACGTCGGAGGAAAGTCTATTGGGGACCCTGCGGAGCAAAACCTTGCTTCCGGCCCCCTTCATCACATCAGATGAAAAACGCAAATGCGTCAACTAAGTTGTTGAATGTGCGATAGTTATTAACTTTTGTATATGTAAGTTAGGGGGCGAAGCTATGTCCAGCGGAAGCATTCTTGATGTATCGGGCACTCGAGACGCGCGGACCCTGGAGTTGCCGTCGGACTATGCGGACGCGCGGTGGTACGCGGCGTATACGAGCCCGCGGCACGAGAAATGGGTCGCGGGCCAGATGAATGATCATTGCATTGAGAGCTTTCTGCCAACGTACAAATCGGTTCGCCGATGGAAGGATCGCCGGAAGGAACTGGAACTGCCCTTGTTTCCCAGTTACGTGTTTGTGCGGATCGCGTTGAAGAATCGTCTGGAGGTATTGCGGCTCCCGGGAGTGGTACAGTTTGTGACATTTCAGGGGAAGCCGGCAGCGTTACCGGAGAGTGACATTGAAGCATTGCGCAACGGGAGGGAGGCGAATGCCGCGTTGGCGCCGCATCCCTACCTCACGACGGGACGTCGAGTGCGCGTACGTAACGGTGCCATGGCTGGGGTCGAGGGAATCCTGACACGACGGAAAGATTCTTTTCGTGTGGTGATTGCAATTGAGCTGATCATGCGATCGGTGGCGCTCGAAGTAGATGCCGCCGATGTTGAAGTACTGCGGTAACTGTCCCGGCTCGGCACCGCAACTCGTTCTTACTTACCCTCCCAGAGGTCTCATGAAATCTCAGCTACTTCCCGCGTGGTTGATGCGGGCATCATCGTGGATTTGTTTGCTGACCGAACTGCTTTGCTTCGGGGTGGCTTTCGGGCAAGAGCCTAGTTACACCGAACGGACGCGTGCGATTCCACAGAGCGACTCGCGTGCGCAGCATGAGGCTGACAGGCTCGTATCGCTGTCGCCGGACAAGATCATTACCATCCTCACCCAAGAACCCGGCCTGCTGCTTGAAGTGAAGAAGTTGCTGGTGCGGAAGGCTTACGACCAGGGACGACTGCTGGATCCGCAAGATCTGGATGATGATGCAGTTTACAAGCTGGTGCGGGAAGATCATACGATTCGAGCTTTGATTACGCAGGAGATTGAAGACCGGTATTACGTTCGCGCCAAACCAAACAGCCGGGAGCGGGAAGAGATGGAGCGGCGCGGGACGAGCGACGCGATTCGAAGCCAGACTCAGTTGACGGGCATGTCGCAGAGCCAAAGCAAGGGTGGAAGCCAGGAAGATGCTTACTGGTCGAAACGCGATCAACAAGCGCAGCCTGGGGGGGCGTCGCCATTACCGATTACGCCGATACCGGGATTGCCGAATATTCCTCAGCAGACGCCTCAGGCTCCGAGCGATCCGAGGCGGCAACTGGAGATGGCGCAAGCGGCGAATCCTAACGTGGGCTACGTCGACTTGATGGCTGCGAGCGGCGGACAGATGCCGCGCATTTCTCCCGACCAGCTGTCAGCGCTGATCGGCGCGAGCGGAGGCGGCGGCTCAATTCCGAGCAATTTGGGAGGTGCGAACTCGGGTGGCGGGTCGTCACTCTCACCTGCTCTGAATAGTTCGATCGGTCCGATTTTCGACATCCCGCAGACCAGCGGCGATCAACCGCTGCAGCAGGCGAGCCTGGAGAGCAAAACGCGGACGCAGGGTCCAGAGTTGCCGGAACGCGACGACCATCCTGCGATTCGGCGTCGTTCGAATCCGTATGCAGACGTGCCGTCGCTCTACGATCTGTATTCCCAGTATGGTCCGCGCACGCCTACTCCGGAGCGTTTTGGAGAGGCGATTTTTCGCAACGGCACCGGCAATTCCGACCAACTGCCGATGGATCTGCCGGCCGGACCGGAGTACGTAGTGGGTCCGGGAGACGGCTTGAGCATTGATTTGTGGGGCAGCGTGTCGCAGCGGTTGCAGAGAGTGGTGGATCGCGAAGGGCGCGTGGCATTGCCGGAAGTCGGAACGGTAGAGGTGTCGGGTCGCACGTTGGGCGATGTGCAACACATGGTGCAGAATGTGTTGCGCACGCAGTTCCGGGATATTCAGGCGGACGTGTCGTTGTCGCGATTGCGGACGGTGAGAGTGTACGTGGTGGGCGACGTGCACCGTCCCGGCGCGTATGACGTGAGTTCGCTTTCGACGCCGCTGAATGCGGTTTACACGGCGGGCGGACCGACGTCGCGCGGTTCGTTGCGCATTTTGAAACATATGCGGCGTGATCAACTGGTGGAGCAGGTCGATGTGTATGATCTGTTGCTGCATGGTGTCCGCGCGAACATGCAACATCTGGAGCCCGGGGACACGATCCTGGTGCCTCCGCTCGGTCCTGAGATCACGGTGGAAGGCATGGTGAGGCGTCCGGCGATTTATGAATTGAACGGCGAAAAAAGCTTGTCGGATGTGCTGGAGTTGAGCGGTGGAGTGTTACCGACCGGCACACTACGCGAGATTGACGTAGACCGCCTGCAGGCGCATCAGGACCGGTCGATGTTACGACTGGATCTGCCTGAGACGAACAATCAGGGCGCGGTGACCGAGGTGCTGGACAAATTCCAAGTACAGGATGGAGACAAGATCAAGATCTCTCCGATCCTTCCCTACTCGCAGAAGACGGTGTATGTGGAAGGTCACGTCTTCAAACCGGGCAAGTATGCCTATCGGGATGGGATGAAGATCACCGACGTGATCCAGTCATACAAGGATGTTTTGCCGGAGCCTTCGCGGCAGCATGCGGAAATCGTGCGCTTGAATCCGCCGGATTACCAGCCGGAAGTGATTGCTTTTAATCTGGGCGACGCGATGGAGGGCAAGCAGGACATCGCGCTGAAACCGTTTGACACGGTTCGTGTCTTCGGCCGCTATGACTTTGAGAATCCTCCGCTGATCACGGTGAGTGGAGAGGTGCGGGATCCGGGTGACCATTTGAGCAATGGCGTGACTCATTTGCGCGACGCTGTGTTTCTCGCCGGCGGCACTACGCCCGACGCGAAACTCTCGGATGCGCAGGTGTTCCGAAAATTACCCAACGGCAAACTGGAAGTCATCAACGTGAACCTGGCGAAGGCGATGGCTGGGGACGCGGACAGCGATATTACGCTGGAGCCACAGGACCGGGTGTTCATCCAGAAGGACATGGCGAAGTCGGACCCGCCGTCGGTGATGGTGGAAGGACAGGTAGCGCGGCCGGGCAAGTATCTGTTGGGCGAGAACATGTCGGCGGCTTCCCTTGTGTTGTTGGCAGGAGGGCTGAAGCGCGGCGCTTATACCGTCAGTGCTGACCTCACTCGCTATGAAGTGGCGCAAGGCACGAAAGTTGTCAGCGAACATGTCTCGGTGGCGATCGGAAAAGCGCTCAGCGGCGATCCAGACACGGACTATCGTCTGCGCGACGGGGATGTGCTCACCATCCGCCAGCTGACGGGATGGAACGATATGGGAGCCACGATCCAGGTTGCGGGTGAGGTAGAACATCCCGGGACTTTTGGGATCGAGAACGGCGAGCGACTGAGCCAAGTGCTGGCGCGCGCGGGAGGATTGCGTCCGGATGCGTATCCCTACGGAGCGATTCTAACGCGCAAGCAAGTACAGGAGTTTGAACAGAAGGACCGGTCTGACTTGATCCGCCGCACGCAGGATGAAGGGGCTGCGCTGAAGTTGATGCCGGAGCCTGATGCCGACGCGAAGCTCGCGAAGGAAGCGTCATTGCTGCAGTGGAAGTCGACGCTCGATCAGTTGGAGAACACGCCTCCGGATGGGCGGCTGGTGATCCATATTTCAGCGAATCTGAAGAACTGGGTGAACACGCCAGCAGACATTCAGGTACGCGCGGGAGATGTGCTTTACATTCCGAAGCGTCCGAACTTCGTGATGGTGAATGGTGCGGTGTTCAATCCGACAGGAATTAGCTTTAAGCCGGGGAGAAGCGCTCAGTACTATCTGCGGCAGGCGGGTGGTCCGACGAACACGGCGAACCGGCAGGCGATTTTTGTCATTCGCGCCGACGGTTCGGTGGTGGGCGGCAAGGGGGGAATGTTCCACGGCGGAGCTCTCGATGCCGCGTTGCAGCCCGGAGACATGGTGGTGGTCCCAGAGAAGGCGTATGGCGGGACCACGACGTGGAGAAACACGTTGCAGGTGGCGCAACTGGTTTCGGCCGTGGGAATCGCGGTGCAGGTGGCTCGAGGCTTCTGAGGCGGGTCTCCATGCGACGCATACTTCCAGGTTGGATTGTGGTGGTGTTGGTGTTGTTTGTTGCGCAAAGCAGTACGGCGCAACAGTACGGCGCAGCGTCGGCCTCAACGCCGCCATCTTCTTCCGCACCCAGACTCGACATTCGGAAGCTTCATTTCGAACCGGAAACGGCCGACGGCACATTGGCTCCGGGTGAGGATCCCGAGAACCGATTGCTCAAACCCTTTCTGAAACACATGGTGCAAGATCAGAAAACGTTCTTGTTGAGTTCCAAGGACATCGCGCATGGCGGGGCAAAAACGTTTGTGCCGTTTGCCGCGTTCACCGGCTTTTTGATTGCGGAGGACAGCTGGATTTCGAAGCAGGTTCCGGCGAGTCATGCGTCTTTCAGCAAGAGCCTGTCTGACTATGCCGCGTATTCGATGATTGCGGGAGCGGGGGGCGCATATCTGCTGGGCCACATCACGAACAACGAACACCTGCAGGAAACTGGCTTTCTAAGCGGCGAGACCGCCGTGAACAGCACCGCGGTCGCGTATCTGTTGAAGACCATCACCATGCGGCAACGACCTTATGAAGCGAACGGGAATGGGAACTTCCTTCACGGCGGTTCCTCGTTTCCTTCGGAACACGCGGCGATCGCGTGGTCGATTGCGAGCGTGGTGGCGCATGAGTATCCAGGACCGCTCACGAAATTTCTGGCATACGGGGCCGCTTCCGCCATCACAGTGACGCGCGTGACCGGCAAACAGCACTTTTCTTCCGATGTCGTGGTGGGCAGTGCGCTGGGGTGGTACCTGGGTCGGCAGATTTTCCGCGCACATCACGATCCGGAAGTGGGCGGTACAGCGTGGGGCGAGTTGGTAGAGAAAAAGGAGAATGACGCACCTCGCAAGCCCGAGGATATGGGCTCGCCGGCGGTGCCTCCCGATAGCTGGGTGTATCCGTTATTTGACCGACTAGCTGCACTGGGATTGGTGCAAACGAATTTTCAGGGGCAGCGTCCTTGGACGCGCATGGAATGTGCGCGATTGATAGAGGAAGCGGGCGAGACTATACGGTATTCGGGAGTGGAGGGCGGAGAAGGAACGAGAATCTACGAGACGCTGGCGCAGGAGTTCGGGGACGAGATTGCACGCTGGAATGGCGCGCCGAATGTTGGCATCAAACTTGACTCGGTTTACGCGCGGGCCACCAATATTTCCGGCACTCCGCTGACCGATGGCTATCACTTTGCGCAGACCATCTATGACGACTACGGACGCCCTTACGCGCAGGGATTCAATTCGATTGCGGGTGCTTCGGCGTATGCGGTGGCGGGACCGTTGTTTGCCTCTGCGCAAGGCGAGGAAGAACACGCGCCGGCAATGGCATCGTTTCCGAATAGCGTACTGCAGGCGTACGGCCAGTTCGATCAGGCCCCGGGGGTTCCGAATGGACACGGGACAATCAATCGCTTCTTGTTGCTGAACGGATCGTTTGGCGTGACCTTCAAGAATTTGCGGCTTTCTTATGGAAGGCAAGCGCAGTGGCTGGGGCCAGGACAGGCGGGGGCGCTGCTCTACAGCGACAACTCGCGTCCGATTGCGATGTTCCAGGCGCAGAGCGCATCTTCGTTTCGCATTCCGCTGATTTCGAGTCTTCTGGGGCCGGCGCAAAGCGAGTTCTTCCTCGGGCAACTTTCGGGACAACAGTGGATTTACAACGGAACCATGCTGCAGGGGCCTGGATTCAATCCGCAACCGTTCATTCATGGTGACAAGCTCAGCTTCCGGCCCACGGAAAACCTTGAGATCGGGATGGGGATTACCGCGGTCTTTGGGGGGCCGGGGCTGCCATTCACGATTGGAAATTTCCTGAAGACGTACTACTCGCACAAGGCGAACATTGCGCTAAATCCTGGAAAGCGATTTTCGGCGTTCGATGTCAATTACCGCATGCCCGGCTTGCGGAACTGGATGACCGTCTATCTCGACTCTCTCGTCGGAGACGAAATCTCACCGATCACCTCGAGCCGCCCGGTGTTGAATCCGGGAATTTATCTGCCGCGCATTCCGAAGGTTCCGAAGCTGGATTTGCGAGTGGAAGGACTCAAAGATCCACTGACGACGGAGTTCCCGCCGGGGTTCAGCTTTTTCGACCGGCGCTACCGTTCAGGCTATACGAACGACGGGTACTTGCTCGGAAGCTGGATTGGTCGGGCGGGAACGGGCGTGCAGGCGTGGACCACGTACTGGATTTCGCCGCGCACCAAGGTGCAATTGGGATATCGACATCAACAGGTGGATCAGCGGTTTCTTGAAGGAGGACACCTGAACGATTTTTCAGTGCGCAGCGACATCATGGTGGGCCAATCGATGGCGTTCACCGGATCGGTACAGTATGAACGGTGGGCGTTTCCACTGCTAGCCACGACGGCGCAGAGCAACGTGACCGCGTCGCTGCAGTTGACGTTCTTCCCGCATTTTCAATGGCGAAAGTGATCAGCGCTTCGCTTAAGGACTTCTCTTGAACCCAATCAGACAAAACACGGTGCCGATGAACGGCCACTCGACCGAGGTTGGGCCGGTTTCCAAAGATTTCGCGCAGAACAATGGGCACGTTCCGCCCGCGCATCAAGATATGGAATGGGCGTGGAGGCTTTGGGGACGGCGGCGTTTTCTCGTGCGTTGGACTGTACGCGGACTGATCGCGTCAGCGCTGTTGGCGTTTCTGATTCCGAAACGATACGAATCGACTACGAGGCTGATGCCTTCGGATAACCAATCGGCCGCGCCGATGGCAATGATGGCGGCGATGGCGGGAAAGAGTTCGGCCCTCGGAATGCTCGCGAGCGACATGTTGTCGATCAAAGATCCGGGCGGCGCTTTCATCGGCGTCCTTGAGAGTGACACACTGCAGGATCGGCTGATCGACCGTTTCGATTTGAAGAAGATCTACTGGGATAAATACATGTACGATGCGCGCAAAGACCTGACGCGCTTCAGCGACATTTCCCAGGATCATAAGACGGGGATCATTACGATCGCGGTCACGGATCGTGACCCGAAGCGAGCAGCGGCGATGGGACAGGCTTACGTGGAAGAACTGGACCGCATGATGGCCCAATTGAGCACCTCGTCGGCGCGGAGGGAGCGCATTTTCATTGAGGACCGGCTGAAGATTGTTAAGCAGAAGCTCGACACGGCTTCGCAGGAGTTCAGCGAGTATGCCAGCAAGAACACAACCATCGATGTTTCGGCGCAGGCGAAAGCCATGGTCGAAGCCGGAGCGACATTGCAAGGCCAGCTGATCGCGGCACAGTCTGAGCTCGAAGGGCTGGAACAGATCTATACGCCGAACAATGTGCGCGTGCGCAGCCTGCAGGCGCGCATCGGCGAATTGAAGCGGCAGATGGAAAAGATGGGGGGCGACAGCACGCCGGTGTCCCCAGATGGAGCGAAGGGGACGGAGAAGAGCGATCAGCTCTATCCGCCGATTCGGCAGTTGCCTTTGCTGGGAGTGCGCTGGGCGGACCTCTATCGCGAGACCAAGATCCAGGAAACGGTTTACGAAATGCTGACCCAGCAGTATGAGATGGCGAAGATCCAAGAGGCGAAGGAACTCCCGACTGTCAAGGTTCTCGACGAAGCGATGGTTCCCGAGAAGAAGGCGAGCCCGCCACGGCTGGTGATCATTATCATTGGTTCGCTTTTTGCGTTTGCGATGGCATCGGCGTGGATTCTGGCCAGCGCTGGTTGGGAACATATGGATCCGCAGGATCCACGTAAGCGACTGGGAGAGGAAGTACTGGACCGAGTGGGCGCGCGCGTTCAGCCCTACAGCAGCAGATTGCAACAGACGTGGCTGGCAAGATGGTTTCGGCCAGCGAGCCGCACTGTGGAATCTCAGTGAATACGGCCGGTCATTGCACCGTGATTGTCTTGAACTGGAATGGGAAGAAATTTCTTCACGGTTGTTTCGATTCGCTGCGGCGCCAAACCTTTCGGGATTTCGACGTTCTGCTGGTGGATAACGCTTCGCAAGATGGATCAGTCGCCTACGTCGCTCGAGAATTTCCCGAGGTTCGTGTTCTGCAATTAAACGAAAACCTGGGATTTTGCAGGCCGAATAACCTCGGGATCGAAGATGCCCTGGCGCGCGGCGCGGAGTTCATTCTTTTACTCAACAACGATACGACCATCGCGCCCGATTGCATCGAAGAGATGCTGGTGCCGATGCGTAAGGATGCCAAGATCGCGGCAGTCTGTCCGAAGATCTATTTTGCGAATCGACCGGGGACGTTCTGGTATGCGGGAGCCGATTTCAGCCTTTGGACTGCTCGTTCGCGTCACGTTGGATGGAAAGAAGAAGATCGAGGTCAGTACGATCAGGCGCGCTCCATCAAGCAGGCGACCGGATGCGCTCTGTTAGTGCGGGCATCCGCGGTTCGAGAAGTGGGTTTGCTCGACGAACGGTTCTGGGCTTATGTCGAGGATGTGGACTGGTCGATCCGGTTTCGGCGCAGCGGCTGCGATTTGCGCTACACACCAGGGGCACGAGTTTGGCACTACGACGGAGGCACCAGCGTGGCCGGGGGCAGTCAATTCCGGCGACAGTACCTGAGTACCAGGAATCTGCTTCTGGTGGGCCGCAAGCATGCGCGATGGTGGCAGTGGCCCACGTTTCTGCTGGGTTTTCTTGTGAGCCATGTGGCGTTTTACGTTGGGCTTCGGGTGGCGCGTAGAGACTGGCGTGCGCTGCGCGCGATTGGCAGCGGTTTTTTGGATGCGATGCGCATGGATCGCTCAGCTTTGAACGCTCACATGCTGGAATTGAGCGCGCCAACACGTTCATGAAAATTGGGATCGATGTACACAGCCTGGGCAGTGGCAAGGGCGGAAACGAAACATACTACCGGTACCTGATGAATGGTCTTGCATCGGTGGACCGCGAGAACGAATACCGTCTCTACAGCACGAAGCAAGGCGCGCAGGGAGTGTCACGCAGCGTGACCGGCAACTTTCAGGTGCAGCCAATCGTGTCGAACAGTTCGTACCGCCGGATTTTGCTCGATCTGCCCAAGGCCGCGAAGCGCGATGGGGTCGATCTGTTTCACGCGCAGTTCATCGTGCCGCCGGGGCTCAAGTGCAAAACCGTGGCGGCGATCTTCGATATTACCTACGAGCATTTTCCAGAGGCGTTTCCGATTTATCAGAGATTGTGGTCGAAGGTCCTGATTCGCTCATCGGCGCAACGGGCAGATCACATCGTCACAGTGTCGGAATATTCCAAACAAGATATCGCCTGCACCTACGGAATCCCGGATGAAAAGATCACGGTTACGCCGCTTGGGCCGGGCAATGATTTCTTTCCGCGCGATCGCGACGAGGCGAGAGAGTTATTGGCACGCGAATACGGGATCGCTGGACCTTTCGTGCTCTACTTGGGGCGACTGCAGGCACGAAAGAATCTGGGACGTTTGGTGGAAGCGTTTGCAATGGTTCGCGGGGCGGGCTTGCCGCACAAGCTCGTTTTGGCCGGGCGGCCGGATTCACTGTTTGATCCGGTGCTGCGGTGCATTCGCGAATTGAAGCTGGAGCCAGCAGTGGCCATGCCGGGATATGTACGGAATGAACACGTTCCATACTTTTACAGTGCTGCAGACCTCTTCGTTTTTCCGTCGCTCTACGAGGGCTTCGGATTACCAGTGATCGAGGCCATGGCCTGCGGTGTCCCGGTGGTCACGTCACGTGGGTCTTCGCTGGAGGAGGTTGCCGGGGATGCGGCTTTGCTGGTCGATCCACTCGACGAATTCGAACTGGCTCGGGCGATGCAATCCGCTCTTTCGGACACGACTCTGCGTGAGCGCCTGCAGCAAGCCGGACTGAAACGGGCTGCCGGTTTCTCTCCGGAAAAGACTGCCAAGAAGACGCTCGGGGTTTATCAAGGACTGCTCGGGATCGAAGCTGATTCCGCGAATACTCTTTACGCAACGAGGCGAGTATGGAACCTTTGATGTCATCCCCATCGAGCGTGTACCCGAAGACGTCAGGCGGCTCTGTCGGCCGCGCGGAACGCAAATGTCCAGCTCCTCTGGATATCTATCCGAATTTTGCACAACGATTGGCGGGAAAGAAGGGGTTTCAACGATTGGCGATGGCGGCTTTTCCTTTTATCCCGCGGCATGCGTATCATCCGTTCCTCTCCGAAGTGCGTGCCGCGATCCGCAGAGTTACCAATGCGACTTGGCGTGTCCGCCGACGGTACAAACATCAACGAGATTTCCCACTAAACATTGGATGTGGGGCGTGCGGGAAGCCGGGTTGGGTCAATCTGGATTTCTACAGCCTTCCGGGAGTGAATTGTGTTTACGACTGCCGAAAAAACTTACCCTTTTCCGATGATTCCGTGAAGTTCATTTTCACAGAGCATTTTTTTGAGCACATCGACTATACGGAGGAAGTGCCGCTGTTCCTGTCGGAGTGCTGGCGAGTCTTGGAGCCTGGCGGCGTGATTCGGATTGTGGTGCCAGACGCTGAGGAGTACCTGCGCGCATACTGCACCGAGGGATGGGAGGATTTAATCCGCATTCGGCCGCTGCGCCCCGATCTTTCCGACGTCCATTTTGGATCCAAATTCAACACGAAGATGGAAGTCGTTAACGCGGTATTCCGGCAATACTTCGAACATAAGTATGCATACGACTTTGATAACTTGCGCTTCGCGCTGAGCCGGTATGGTTTTGGCGAAGTCCGGAAGATGAGCTTCGGTGAGTCTCGACAGCCGGAGTTCTGCATTGATAATCCTGATCGAGCGCCAGGGAGCCTGTACGTTGAAGCTCTGAAACCAAGCCGTTGAGCATGCTGGCCCCGGTCGCGGACCTGAGATTGAGCAGGAGAGCGGCTGAAAAGCAGGTCACTTTTTCAAAACCTTCGAAGACCTACTGAATTTCTGGCGAGGCGAGCTCTGCAGCCCCAAATCGGAACTCAACGCTTTCCGCGGTTAGGATTGAGAAAACAAATGTCCTCTTCATCAACGGCCTGCCCGAAGACAGCGAATGCTGCAGTGACTCGTCACATTCACTCGCGGCTGCACGACGCTGCTCTGTTTTTGCGGGACAGCGCTCAGCTTGCCCGCAGCCAGCAGCTGTGGACTCACCGGGCCAGAATATGGAAAGACTTCTGCAAAGTATCGGCTGCACCGAGTAAGAGCGATGGTGAGACTCGCCTCGTGGGATTCCGCATTTCATATTTTGATCGTCCCACGCTGCTATATCTGTACCGCGAGATTTTCGTGCGGCAGACCTATTGGTTTCGAGCTCAGAATGCGGAGCCCGTGATTCTCGATTGTGGCGCGAATCTCGGCATGGCCACGCTGTTTTTCAAGTTCATCTTTCCGAGTGCGCGCATCCAGTGCTTTGAGCCGGATGCCGCAACTTGTCGTCTCTTGCGACAGAACATTGGCGCCAATCATCTTGAGAACGTCGCGTCACACAACGTGGCACTGTGGGATGAGGACACCGAAATACCCTTCTTCTCGGACCCCGCTGCACCTGGAAATTTATTGATGAGCACCAATGGCAATCGCGGCAGCGGAGAATCTTCCTCAGTGACTGCGCGGCGTTTGTCATCGTACGTAGAAGAGGATATCGATTTACTCAAGCTCGACGTAGAGGGAGCTGAATTGCGCGTACTCCGCGAACTAGTGGAGAGTGAAAAAATTACCCGCATAAAACAAATGATCGTGGAATATCACCATAAGATTCCCGGCGAGCCCTCGTCCATGAGCCAGGTCCTTCGCATCTTAGAGGATTCCGGTTTTGAGTATCAGATCGCCGCGTCGGGCTTCCCTCTGGCCCAGCGCGAACGATTTCAGGATGTCATGATTTACGCCTATCAACGCTAGCCGTTCCATGAGCACACAACCCACAGAGAGCATCGCCACCGATCTGAACATTCAGCCCGTTGGCGTGAATGTCCGGAGCGCCGCGAAGAGTTTGCGGGCGGAGTTCACTCGTCATGCCGTCATTCACACCATGGCGAACCTTTTGGCCCTGGCTTGCAGCGGGGCGTTGGCGTTTGTGCTGCCTCGGTTTTTGAGCGTGGATGATTACGGCTACTACCGGCTGTTTCTTCTTTACGGCAGCTTCGCTGGAGTGCTTCACTTCGGATTTCTGGACGGGTTGCTTCTCCGCTGGGCGGCGCGTCCGAGTCCGCGATTGCGGAGTGAGCTTTCCAGTTCTCTATTGTTTCTAGGCATCGAGCAGATTGTTGTTCTGGTTCCGGTGATTGTGGCGGTGGGGCTGCTATTGTCCGGTTTGTATGTGTGGCTGACGTTGGCGATCGCGGCATATGCAATCCTGTGGAACTGGGCAGTACTCGGGCAGTGCGCGCTACAGGCGCTGAAATTGTTCACTCATTTTTCTTTCTTTCTCATCCTGGGGCCTTTTTTGCTGCTGCTGGCGGCGGTGGCATTGCACGTAACACATCACCTCGATTTGCGGAGCTTGATTCTGATTTGCCTGCTATCAAACCTGGTAGCCGCGGCTTGTCTGTGGCTGTTTGTGCGGCGTCGGGTACCGGGAAGTCGAGGGATCTCGCGCAACTTCTGGGGAAAAGGATTCACCTACGTTGCGATGGGATGGAGCGTGGTGTGCGCAAACCTGCTGGCAACCGTGGCACTTTCGCTCGATCGTTTGGTGTTGAGCCGAGTGTCTCCGATACGAGAGTTCGCGATTTACAGCTTCGCGGCGAACGCACTGGGATTGACGTACAACATGATTCTCTCGCTGGCTCGAGTCCTTTTCCCCTATCTTTCGGATGGCATTCCAGTGGCGGTGCGCATTCGGACATATTTCATGGGAGAAAGAATTCTATTGCTGCTTTGGGCGGGAGGGCTGGCGACGTTTTTTCCGATCGAGTGGCTCATTGAGCGCTGGCTGCCGCAGTATGTTGCGAGTCTGCCGGTCATTCGCATCCTGATGCTGGCCACGGGGTTTACGGCGAGCATTCATGTGCTGCACAGCAGCTATTTCCGAGTGGTTCGCAAACAAAGGCGGTTTTTGTGGGGAGCGCTTGCCGGGGTTGCGGCGGCGGCGGTATTGCTCGGAATTGGAGCGCGCACCGGACAGCTGAGCCATTTTGCGTGGGCAATGGTCGGCTCGGCGTTGACATGGTGGGTGGTCAATGAATTTCAGTTGCGAGACGTACTGAGCCACAATGCCGGAAGAATTTTTGGAACGCTTGGGCTGACGGCAGCGTGTGCTGTCGTGTACATGGTTTGTACTTCATTGGCAAACACGGCGATTGGGTTCGCGATTTATCTTACATGGGTGGCAGCGCTCTTCATTTCTTTGGGCCGTCCGTTGCTGCGGCACGTGCGGCTGCCCTGGCTACGATTTCTTTATCCTGTGCCGGCTGACAATGTTTCCATTCAGTAAATTGCGCAGCTCTCCTGGAGCCACGAGCATATTGCTGGCCTGTTCTGCCGGCCTAGTATTTCTTGTCGTGGTCATTGCGTCATGGGAGGGGCCGGAGGCATTGCGCGATGTGGGGTGGGGCGCGGCTGGGATCGGGGTGTGTCTGATCTTCATTTTGTTGATGAGGCGCCTGGTGGGATGGTTTGGACGGCAGGAATTATTTTCGCCTCTGATTGCCTTCCCCATCGCGTATACGGTTTGGTTTGCACTGGGATCCCTCACACTTTTCGATGACCGCAATTCGAAGGTTCTCGAATATAGCGGGCTCGGGTTGGCTTGCTACCTGGCGGGGGTGCTTTTAACGGGATGGGGCTCGGCGCGGCGGCCTCCGAGGCCTGCGTTCCGCAACGAGTGGGAGAGTGCGCGCTTTTGGCCAGTGATGGGCACGCTGGGGGCTGCAGCATTGCTGTCATACCTCTACATCGTTTCGCAAGTGGGAATTGTGGCACTCGACCCTGACGCGGCCGAGCGCAGGCTGGAACTCGTGAAGTATGGGGCGATTGAAGCGGTGCTGTTCACGGCTTCGTGGACGATTTTGATTCTGGTGACCGCGCAACTGTGGACGCGAAGGGATAGTCGCCTGATCCGACGACTGGGGTGGCTCGGGTGCGGGCTGATCGGTTTGATGTTGCTTTCACTGGGAAGCCGCGGATATCTGTTCGTCCCTGTGCTCGCGGCTGTGGTTGCACGCCATTACCTGCACAAGAAGTTTCACATTCTGAAGCTGGCACTGCTCGCGGTAGTGATCTTCATGGGCCTTAGTTTTTACGGGTACACGCGGGATGCAACTTTGTCGCAGGGCGGCCTCTCGTTGAAGGGCGACAATGCGGCGCAGCTCGCGATCTTTCCCGCGGTCTACGCATATCTCTATGTCCGCCAGCCGGTGGAGACACTGCAGGAAGTAATTCGGGTGATTCCGCGAACCGTCCCCTACCAAAATGGATTGTTGACCTTTGACGCGTTGCGAACTTTGCTTCCCGGGCATCATGAAATGTCGGACATGTTTTTCAAACAGATTCTGGGGAGTGATTTTGTAGGGGGCGGCCAGCCAGCCACGTTGTTGGGTCCGTTGTACGCCGATTTCGGGCTGCTGGGAATTCTGGTGGGAATGTTTGTGGTGGGAATTGTGGTCGCACGGACGCACGCATGGATGTTGGCGGGTCCCACGGTTTTTCGAGTGGTGATTTATGCGTGGCTCATGCAAACGGTTTTGTTTTCGCTCTTTGGCGCACTCATTCCCTATATCACCACGCTGTGGATTCCATTCTTCTGGTGGTTTCTTGACGCGGTCGCCCTGCGCAAACCGGCGTTTACCCTAAAAGGCCTGGACGAAGGCGAGCCGATCCGAGCGTAATTGCGATGGCCCACTCTTACGATTTGGCGGTCGCGTACCGAATTTATCCCAAGGTTGCCAAGCCCGCGCTCGGCCTGCCGTTGAGTCATGACAAGTTGTTGCTGGCGGACGCCTGTCTGCGCTCGTTCCGTGAATCGCTGGGCGATCTGCGAGTGAAAGTGTGGGCGCTGCTGGATGGATGTCCGCGGGAATACCAGGAATTGTTTTCGAGATATTTCTCCGATTCGCAATTGGTGATGGTTCCTCTCGACGGCATCGGAAACCTGGGGACCTTCGACAAGCAGATCGATATTCTTCTGGGTCAGAGCGACGCGGAACTCGTTTATTTCGCCGAAGATGATTACTTCTATTTGGCCGAGCAGTTCCGCGCGATGACTGACTTTCTTCGCACCTATGACGATGTTGATTTCGTCTCGCCGTACGATCATCTGGATTGTTACACACTGGAGTTGCACGACCGCCGCAAGTGGCTTCGAGTGTCGGGGGATCGACACTGGCGAACGGCGAGTTCGACCTGCCTGACGTTTTTGACGACTCGCGAAATCCTGAAACAGACTGAGGACATATTTCGTTCGTATGGCCAGAAGAACTCTGACGCGAGCCTGTGGATGACGTTAACCAAGGAGGCGATCTGGGACCCTGTGAAGCTGGCAGGCTATGTTCGCAGGAATCGTTGGCTCGCCAAGATTGTGGCGAAGGCGTGGATTCATGGCTGGCGGCAGATTCTGTTTGGGCGGAAGCGGCGTTTGTGGGTTCCAGTTCCCGGGATCGCGACGCACATGGACGCGCATGCGCTCTCGCCTGCGATTGATTGGACATCGCTCATGGAGCAGGCATCGCCGGATTTCGCGCATGACCTCACTTCATCACGAAAGTTCTGATCGACCTTCTTACTTATTCCAACTCAATTTATGCGGATTGCAATGATTGGCATCAAGGCGATTCCCGCCCACTTTGGAGGCTTCGAAACCGCGGTGGATGAGATTTCGCGTGGGCTGGTGAACGGCGGTCATGAGGTGGTGGTCTACAACCGCAAAGGCATGAGTAGAATTTCGGGCAACGATTACGCGGGTGTCAGGCTGGTTACGTTGCCGACGCTACGCTCGAAAAACCTGAGCACGATCGTGCACTCGTTTCTTGCCACACTCCACGCGATGTTTTCCCCAGTGGATGTGGTTCATTACTTCACCACCGGCGCGACGCTGTTTGCTCCTCTTGCGAAATTGATGGGAAAGAAGACCGTGTGTTCGGTCGACGGCACGGACTGGCAGCGGGCCAAGTGGGGCGCGTTGGCGCGGCGCTATTTGCGATTCTCGGAACGCCTGGCGGTGCGATTCTGCGACCGGCTGATTTCCGACTCGAAGGACGTCCAGCAGTATTACCAGAACGAATACGCAGCGGATTCCGCCTGCATTGTTTATGGAATGCGCGAACACCGCTCTCCGAGTCTCGACGTCCTGCAACGCTTCGGCCTGGAAAAGCGCGGATATGTCCTATTTGTTGGCCGCCTGGTGCCGGAGAACAACGTCCATCATTTAATTCGCGCATTTGAACAGTCTGCGACCGACAAGAAGCTAGTAGTCGTCGGCGACGATCCCTGGGAAAAAGTGTACGTTCGCACATTGAAAGAGACGCGTGATCCGCGCGTGATCTTCACCGGCGGCGTGTATGGCGACGGGTATGCGCAGCTGCAACAGAATGCGTACCTGTTCGCGCTGCCAGATGAAGTTGGCGGAACTCATCCTGCGCTCGTCGAGGCTATGGGTTTTGGCAACAGTGTCCTGGTGAACGACACGGCGTCCAATCTGGAGGTCATTGACGACGCCGGCTTCAGTTATCGCGGTTCAGAAGCCGAGCGCGATTTGCTAACCCAGTTGCAACGCTTGCTGGATGATCCGGCGCTGGTGAGCGAGTATCGATCACATGCGCTGCATCGCGCGCAGAAACACTATCGCTGGGAAGATGTAGTTGAAAAACATGCTCTGGTCTACGAACAGGTTCTACAAAAAGGAAAGCGCGTGGGCCGGGCGCTAGCCTCAAGCACGGACTAAACATGTCGACCGCACCTCCCCAAACCTGCGATTCTTTCGCGCCTTCGAAGAGCTGGCAGCAGCCTGTGCAGGTTTTTGCGAAACGGGTGATTGACTTGATAGTTGCGGGGTTTCTGCTGGTTGTGTTGTCACCGCTTCTTCTGATGCTGGGATTCATGGTTCGGCTCACGTCGCGCGGACCTGTTTTCTATCCCTGGAAGGTCGTCGGCAAAAACGGCAGGCCGTTCACGGGTTACAAATTTCGTTCGATGGTCGAGAACGCGGATCAAATGAAAGCGACGCTCGAAGAGCTGAACGAAATGTCGGGTCCGGTTTTCAAGATCACCAACGACCCGAGAATCACCCCGGTGGGCGCCTGGATGAGGCGTTACAGCCTCGATGAATTGCCGCAGCTCTACAGCGTGTTGAAAGGGGATATGAGCCTGGTCGGGCCGCGGCCTCCGCTGGTAACGGAGTATGTCCGCTTTACGGGGTACCAGCGGCAGAAACTTGCGGTGACACCGGGGATGACGTGTTTGTGGCAGATCAATGGACGCAACCAGCTATCGGACTTTGACGAATGGGTGGCCCTAGACCTGGAATATATTCGCTGCTGGTCGCTATGGTTCGATTTCAAGATTCTGTTGCGGACCGCCTGGGTGGTGTTTGCAGGTTCGGGCAAATAGAACGATTCCACTATCTCTCTCAGGAGGAACGGATTTCGATGCGTGTTTTGGTAACAGGTGGGGCGGGCTTCATCGGCGGTCATCTGGTGGATCGTCTGCTGGCGGACGGATTCCAAGTACGGGTGCTCGACAATCTCGATCCGAAAGTCCACCCCAACGGGCGTCCCCCATATCTGCCTAATGCGGTTGACTTCATTCATGGGGATGTCACCGATGCTGACACCATGCGCTTAGCTCTGAGAGACATTGACATCGTATTTCACCAGGCCGCGTATCAGGACTATATGCCGGATTTTTCGCGGTTTTTGCACGTGAACGCTGTGGGGACGGCCCTGCTGTTTGAAACGATCGTGGGCTGCCGGCTTCCGGTGAAGAAAGTGGTTGTGGCATCGTCACAAGCCGTTTATGGCGAGGGTCAATATGTTTGTCGGGCGCACGGCTTTTTCAACGCAACGCCGCGAAGCCGGGCACAACTCGCAAAGGAGAATTGGGAGGTGCGGTGTCCGCTTTGCAGCGAGGCGGCGCAGGCATCGCTTCTGACCGAAGAAGTCACGAATCCGTACAACCAGTACGCGGTTTCGAAACTGGCGGAAGAAAAGACTGCGCTCGGCTTGGGATGGCTCTATGAAATTCCAACGGTGGCGCTTCGCTACTCGATTACGCAGGGCCCGCGGCAGTCTCTTTACAACCAATACTCCGGCATCTGCCGCATCTTTTTCAGCCGGGCGATGCAAGGGCATCCCCTGATTGTGTACGAAGATGGACAGCAAACTCGTGATTTCGTTCACATCGAAGACGTAATCGACGCGAACATGTTGGTTATGCGGGATGCGTCGGCGGACTTCCATGCCTATAACGTGGGGAGCGGAAAATCCACTAGTGTTCTGGAGTACGCAAATGCAGTCTTGGAAAAAGTTGGTTCGGCTTCGGGGATTGAGATTCCCGGGGAATACCGGCGGGGAGACAACCGCAACAGCGTTTCGAGCGTAGCTAAGCTCGCCAGCCTTGGCTGGACTCCTCATCGAGATCTTTCCATGATTTTCCAGGACTTCGTGGCGTGGTTAGAGAGCATCGGGGGAATCCCACGCGAAATACCTGATGCTTATTCCAACATGCGCACGGCAGGTGTGGTGGTGGCGGCAGATTGATTTCGTAACCGAAGGAGCAAGAGGGCCCAATTATGAATGCGATCACCAATGCACAATCGTACTTCTCGGTCTTGGCCGAAACCGTGGAACGGCTGCCTTATGCTGTCATCGATCGTGTCGCCGACGTGTTGGTTCAGGCGCACGAAAATGGCCGGGGAGTGTATTTGTTCGGCAACGGGGGCAGCGCGGCACTCGCCTCGCATCTGGCGTGCGACCTGGGGAAAGGCTCAGTCAACGGCTCTCCCAAACGCTTTCGGGTGGTTGCCTTCACGGATAACGTGCCCTTGATAACGGCGTGGGCCAACGATGCCCGCTACGAAGACATCTTTTCGGAACAATTAAGAAACTTCGTGCGCCCACGTGACATAGCATTCGCGATTAGTGGAAGCGGAAACTCTCCGAACGTGCTGAATGCGTTGCGAGTGGCTCGGAAAGCAGGTGCGGTCAACATCGGCCTGACGGGCTTTCAGGGAGGAATGCTTCGAAGCTTGTGCGACATTTGTATGATTGTGCCGAGCGAAAACATGCAGGTGATCGAAGACCTGCATCTCTCGATCGCGCACGCGCTGTTCACTTCGATTCGAAGAAAGCTCTGCGATCACTCGGCGCTCTATGCCTGATTCGTTCTATTGGCAATAACTCGAACAATCTATGACTGCGAAACGGCTCACCAACTGGATGCTCGCCGCCGACCTGCTATGGGCGCTGGTCTCATTTCTAGCCGCGGGCGGGCTGCGTTATGGAGTGCGCTGGGAGATTCAGGATCGACAATCGTTTTATGCGCTGCTTCCTTTCCTCGCGGCGAGCCTGGGGTTGTGGAGTTTGCTCTTCCACCGCTTCCATCTTGAAGGATTTCATGGCGGATGGCGGTTTCCGGCGGTAGCCTCGCGGCTGTTGCTCGCCATTCTGTGCCTCATGGGCGGACTGCTGGCAACGGCATACCTGGCGCGCCGGTACGTGTCGCGGTTGGTGCTGGTTTACTTCAGCGTGTTTCTATTTGTGGGATTTCTTTTCTTGCGCTATATCGTGACGCAACATCTGCGCACGCGGCGCAGGCTAGGAGATGTGTCGCGCATCGTGGTCGTTGGGTCGGGCAGTATTGCACGCGAGCTGGCAAACAAGATCGAGCGGCATCCGGAGATGCTATGCGAAATTGTGGGATTTCTTTTCCCCGATGACGGTCCTGTCGATTCTGAGGGGTTGTTTGACACGAAGGGTGAGAGCGCGAGGCAACTTGGCACACTCGGGATTGTGGACTTTCTGCGGGCCCGAGAAGTTGATGAGTTGATCGTGGCCCTGTCTCAACCCACGTCGGCGGAGATCATGACGCTGACGGGCCGCTGCCGCGAAGCGGGAATTCACGTAAGCTTGGTGCCGCAGCCTTACGAACTCTATCTCAGTAAGCCGGTTCTGCTCGACCTGGACGGGCTGCCTCTCTTGCAGCTGGAGGATCCGTCGCCGGCGCAATCGTTCTTGCAATGCAAGCGACTTGTCGACGTGGCGGCGGGGCTGGTGCTTTCGGCGTTCGCTCTCCCGGTCGTGTTGCCGGCGGCTGCTGTGCTGCGGCTTAAGAAGGGCAAGGCATTCTGTTGGGATACGCGTTCCGGCCAGCATGGCGAGCCTTTTCCTATGCTGCGGTTGAACGTGGAACGGCGAGACAAGAACGCTCCGCGTTTTGAACAGTTGCTGGAAGAATTCAGTGTCACGGAACTGCCGCAGCTCTGGAATGTGCTGCGCGGTCAGATGAGCCTGGTCGGTCCTCGGCCGGAATCGCCCAATCGGGCCAAGCGTTACACCGATTGGCAACAGAGACGCCTTAGTGTGAAGCCGGGCATGACAGGACTGGCGCAAGTGCACGGCTTGCGGGATGAGAGTTCTTCAGAGGACAAGACGCGTTTCGATTTGCAGTATCTGTTGTATCCGTCATTGCTCGCCGATGTTTCGCTGCTGCTGCAGACGGTCTGGACACTAGTCCGGCGGTTGGGACGCATGCCACAACTTGTCTCATCGAAGAAAGCAGTGACAGAAACCAATTCTTCCTTAAGCATCGAACTCAGTCACAAATAACTATTGAGGAGTCACTTCGTTGCTTATCGTTCGCAGTCCTGTGCGAATCAGTTTCGCCGGTGGAGGCACTGATTTGCCGACCTATTACGAACAGTTTGGTGGCGCAGTGTTGAGCATGGCCATCAACAAATATTTTTATACGATCCTGGGAAAACGCTCGGATGGACGGATTCAAGTTATTTCATCGGACTTGCGGATTTTCGAGACCTGGCGCGACATCGCCACCATGAATGTGAAGGGCAGCGGGTTGGAGATTCCTCTGGCTGTGCTGAAGGAGTTGGGCAGCGACATCTCTGTTGATCTTTTTCTGGCGTCGGAGATTCCGCCTGGCACCGGGCTGGGATCGTCGGCGAGCGTCTGCGTGAACATGCTCAAGACGGTGACTAGCTACTTGCAAATGCATCTCTCGAAGCAAGAGCTGGCGGAGCGAGCCTTCCACATTGCGCGCAATGTTCTCGGCCGCCATGTAGGAAAGCAGGATGAATTCGCAGCGGCTTTCGGAGGCCTGAATTACATCACCTTCCATCGCGACGGCTCGACTGACGTCAGACCATTGGACATTGGGGCCGACACGCTGGCGGAATTGCAGTCGAACCTGATGCTTTTCTTCACTGGCTCGGCCCATCACTCGTGGACGATTCTCGAAGATCAAGAGAAATCGACTCGCAGCCAGGGAAGCCCTGCGACCAAAGCGTTGCATGAGGTCTACCGCCTGGCACAAGAGATGCGTGAAGCTCTGGAAAAAGCCGACCTCCACCAGTTCGGCGAGCTGCTCGACAAGGCTTGGAACGCGAAGAAAAAAGTCTCTGCGAAGATTTCCAGTTCGCGCATCGACAAGCTGTACCAAGTAGCCCGACATAGCGGGGCGCTGGGCGGGAAGATTACGGGCGCGGGCGGCGGAGGTTTCTTGCTTCTCTATTGCGAACCGGACGCTCAGGTGGAGGTACGGACGGCACTGGCGGCCGAGGGTGTGCAGGAGATGGCGTTCGCACTCGATGGAAATGGCGCGCAAATTCTGGCCAACGATCCGTTTATCGACAACGATGACGCCGTGGGATCGCGTTGGACCTTTGTTCCGAGCCCTGTATATCGATGAAAGCCTTTCTGCTGGCTGCCGGACACGGCACTCGTCTTCGTCCTCTGACCGATCATCAACCGAAGTGCCTGTTGCCAATCAAGGGCACGCCCATGCTGGAAATCTGGCTGGAACAGTGCCGGCGAGTGGGAATTCACGAGGTGCTGGTAAATATTCACTCGCACGCGGCGCAGGTAAGAGACTTTCTGAAGGAGCATGGCAACGGCATTCGAGTAAACGTAGTCGAGGAACCAGCTCTGCTAGGAAGTGCGGGGACACTGCGGGCGAACGCCAAATGGGTGGCGGAGGAGGAGCTTTTCTGGGTGTTTTATGCCGACGTGCTCACGATCACGAACTTGCAGTCGATGCTGGCCTCGCACGTGATGAAGAGACCGGCGGCGACGCTTGGTGTTTATCGCGTGGCGAATCCGCAAAGGTGCGGGATTGTGAAGCTGGGGAAGGATGACGTGGTGGAGGAGTTTGTGGAGAAGCCATCGCGTCCCGCCAGCAATCTGGCTTTTTCGGGTTTGATGGTGGCTACAGCGGAAGTGCTTGCGGCGATTCCCGCACGCGAGCCTTGCGACATCGGGTTCGATCTACTGCCGCGTTTGAGCGGATCAATGGTGGCTCACCGCATCTCGGACTACCTGGTGGACATCGGCACGCCAGAAACCTATCAGCACGCGCAGGAAACCTGGCCAGGATTGTAGGATCTTGAAACCTCTCAAGAAAAGCAACGGCGGCACTGTTCACGCGGTCATCTTCGATATGGATGGAGTCATCGTTAACAGCCACCCGGTACATCGGAAGGCGTGGCAGCAATTCCTGCAGTTGTTGGGGCAAGACGTTTCTGAGAGCGAATTAGACTACATTCTGGACGGACGCAAGCGCGCCGATATTTTATGTCACTTTCTGGGCCCGCTGTCGCCCGAGCAGATTCACGAGTATGGCCACCGTAAGGATCTCTTTTTTCGGGAATCCGCTGGGGAGGTGCAAGCGATTCCCGGGCTTGTAGGGTTTGTCGAGCATGTAGCGAGTCAACGTAAGAGCATGGCGGTAGCGACTTCCGCCAGCGAGAGTCGTACGCGCTTTACGCTTGAGCAACTCGGTTTGCGATCCTATTTCGACGTGATCGTAACCGGCAAAGATGTGAAGCTCGGCAAGCCGGCACCTGATATTTATCGGGCAGCCTGCCAGGGTTTGCGAGTGGCGCCGCAAGCGGCTGTGGCGTTTGAGGACGCGGTGGCTGGAGTTGCAGCCGCTAAGGCCGCGGGGTTGCGCTGCGTCGGCGTTCTAAGTCATCAGCCAGCGGAGAAACTCATGGCGGCAGGAGCGGATTTCACGATTCCCGATTTCGCCGGGCTTTCTTTGGGCGATGTAGAATTTGAGCTGGCTTCCAGTCACGAATCAAGCACAAACCCGCGAACGAACAATCTTCCCGTGCAAGGCACCCTCTTCTAGAACTGGTACCAGGAGCCGCATAACGAGTGGCTTTCTAGCAGCTTCCTGGATATGAACGGTACCTATCATAATATTGGTAATTTGAAGGTAACAGATAACATCTATACGGACGGTACTTGCAAGTTCGTCCCCGGTTCCTCGGCGATTGGAGGCGCTTCGGACGGATCCGGCATAGCCATAGCTGTTACCGATACCCCGTCCGCTGTGGTTACGCTTCCGAATGGCGAAACGATAAAGCGGCCGCTTGTTACTTCCATCGCCGGGAATTGGGGCGCCTCTGCAGGACCTACACCGTAACGGACTCAAACGGTAATCAGATTACCGCGACTGCTCCAGGTGGAAGTCTTTCGAGCATCACGGATACTCTCGGGACGGTCGCCCTCACAGTTACCGGATACTGCGGCCCGTGACGCGGTCCTTTATAGCCTATACATTGCAAACCGCATTTTCCGAGCATTGCCGACTACCCTTCGACCAGCTTCCAACTCATGGATCGAATTACTTTGCCTGAGGGCTCGTATACGAGCCGACAACCACGGGAAGTTCGCATCTCACCGGGCGTATCGCAGCGGTTCATCTGCCGACTGGCGGAACGATTTCCTATACGTATTGGCGGTTTCAACAACACAGGTATTTTTTGCGCAGACGGAAGCACTTTCGGATTTAATCGCCAAACCCCAGACGGTACTTGGGAATATGTCAGGACGCTAACGCTAGACTCCTACGGTCAGCCGTCGACCTCCACAAACACGATTACAGATCCACTGGGTAACCCAGACCGTCGTAAATTTCGGCGGGGGATATGAGACGCAGCGGCAGATTTATACCGGTAAAGCGGGCGGCACTCCGTTAGAGACTCTGACCAGTTGCTAGAACGGCAACACGACCAATTGCGCTGCTGCAACGGCATCCACTATCAGCACTCCCACGGAGATTGCCGTCTTCCGGTCGCTAAATGGTGGCTCGCAATCGAAACGGACACTTTCTACAGAGGACCTCCGGTCACTAAGAAGAACGAATACGATTTTGGCATTACCACGCCAACGCGGAAGACGTCGATTTCTTACGCAACACTAGGAAATGGCATCCTCGATCGACCCTCCTCGGTAACAGTCACTGACGGTAGCGGAAACTTACAATCGCAAATGGCTTATACGTACGACTTCACCCGTCGGGCCTGCGTCCTGACTTGATCGCTTCTAACCTCTATGAGGCGGTGCAGTTGATCCGCGCCGAAATAGCTGCGCAATCTTCTTCTTCTTCACGTCGTGCTTCGGGGAAGCCTCCCAGAGAGCGCCACAATCCCCAAGCCTGTTTTGGGCGGCCTGGGCAGACTGCGCATCGCAAGGAACAGAACTCCTATGAACTCATCCTCGCAAGTTCGTAAAGTGGTTATTCCCTCAGCAGGCATGGGAAGGCGATTCCTGCCGGCCACCAAAGTAATACCAAAAGAGATGTTGCCGGTCGCGGGACGGCCGCTGATTCAGTTGGCCGTAGAAGAGGCGGTCGCAAGCGGAATCGAAATCGTGATTCTCGTCATCGGCAAGGGGAAAAACGCACTTCAGGAACATTTCCACCGCAACCTTGCGCTAGAGACAGCGCTTTCGCAATGCGGCTATCATGAAGATGCCGAGACGATACGCAGAATCTCGCAACTGGCGGAGATCCGCACCGCGTGGCAGCAGGGCCCATTGGGATTGGCGGATGCAATTCGCAGTGCGGGTGCGCTGGTGGCCGACGAACCGTTCGCTGTGATCCTTCCGGACGCGGTGATCGACTCCGAAGAACCCTGCATCGGTCAATTGATGAGCTGTTATCAGCGCCATCCAGGATGTGTGATCGCCGCGCGCCTGGTGAAAGCGTGTGAGGTCGAGCGTTTCGGGATACTGGATCTCATCCCGATGCGCGACCGTTGTTGCGGGGGCCGCACCTCGCGAGTGCATTCACTTACTGAAAAGCCGCGCGCCGGAAATACGCATTCACGGTATGGCATTTTCGGACGCTATATTCTTCAGCCTGGCATCTTTCATGCCATCGAACAGACTCAGCCCGGGCTCGCTGGCAAGTTGCAACTCACCGATGCGCTCCTGACCTGCTCCAGTTCTATCCCCTTGTTCGCGTATCGCTTCGTCGGAGAGCACTACGATGCCGGAAGCAAGCTGGGATTTTTACAGGCCAATCTGGCCTATGCCCTGAAAGATCCACAGATTGCCCCCGCTCTCCGAAAGCACTTGGCGACGCTGGGACTCGACTCCGACAGTTCCTCCATCGCAACCGCATGTTCAGCCTGAGGTGAGCCGTGAACTATACAATGCAGTATTTGGAATAATCGATCGCCATTCTCGCTCGCATCGACCGTAGCTCCCTCGATCGCATCCTCGATCTGCTGATCGAAATAAAGCAGCAGGGACGTATCTTCTTTCTGGGTTGATCTCGGCACAAGTCCCGGAGGCAGCTGGGACCCTGCGGGAGTTTGATCCCGCAGAAGTTACTATGGAATGTCCTGCAGCGCGGAACCTCACTGCTTGAGCAAGGTTGCTAATTCTTCCAAGAATCGGCCACAACCGCTCCTGAGCGCTATGTGCTTGCGCTCCGTGGACACTGTCGTCATAAGCTCTGCATATGACGCCTGTTCAAAACGTCAAGTACGGGAGTGAATCCCAGGCCTATGGTGCCCCACATTGCATAACGCGAAAGATTGTCCGTTTTTTGTCCGTGAAAAGGGTGCGAAACGGTGCAAAAGGAAACAGATTGAAGAACTCTCATGCGAGGATATTCTTGGACTTAGCTTGCAGCGTTTGTACAGCATCCGAGACTGATTTTCCCTCATAACCCAAAGGTCGGTGGTTCAAATCCACCCCCCGCAACCAACCTCTTCAGTCGGCGCGAGCCCTTTCGGTCATAAGCCCCGCTCACTTTGCGCTCACTCTGCCGGCAGTGCCCAACAACCAACCCGTGCGCCCTGTTTCTGCTTGCTCACCGCCTGCGTGTAAACGTTAAGCGTGGTGCTGATCTTCGAGCGCCGGAGCAATTCGTCTTGCACTTTCACGTCAGTGCCATTGGGCCTTAGAAAGAACGCACCATCACTCGGTGTGCAAGTCAATGGGATCGAGTGCAGCGTTCAACGCTCGAAGCAGGTTTTCAGCTTGAGTCTGTTCCAGGGCGGTCAACTCTTGTGCCACCGATGCACTCGCCCGGTCGCCTTCATCTTTGACCTCGGACGCACCCGGACCGGGATGCTGCCGACTGACGCGAACCAAGCGGATGTGCAAGGCGTCGCGCTGCTCCTTCAGCGATTTCCTGAAACGTCGAGAGATCGTTTGTCCATGGACGCCGGGTTAGGGGGCCATGCCCTCTTCCATCCATTGTTTGAACAGATCCAATTGCTCTTGCAGCCATGGACCATCACACGGCATGCTGCCATCTTCCAGGCGCGCTTGAATCGCGCCCGCGTGCGCTTTCACATCCTCGTATGAGGAAAGGTCGAGCCCGTAGTCTTTCATGCCGTCGACATCCGGGCTGTCCCGAAACAGGGGCCGAATGTTCTTTTCAAAGCTTAGTGCCATCGGAGCACCCTCCAATTGGTTAAAGCAGCTCGCGGTTCATTTTAGACCGATTCGCGGAAAGTCCATTTCCGAATTAAACGTGGCGGGGCCCCCGGCAGGTCGATGAGTGTAGCGGCGATATTACGACAGGCTGGCGCGCCCTCTTTTGCTTACCGGGCGATCGAAAGACCGTCTAAGCGCACATGTCCAATAGATTTTTTTGTTCGGACTGTGACCCAAACGGGCGTTGGATGTGCGAAAAATGCTATGCGCGAAATGCAATGTGCCACGACTTTGCATTCGTGGACGAACATTGACCCGGTAGTCGCAAGTCTATTGATGTGACAATCTCTCGTAAAGGATGGGGGCTCCGATGACCCGAAATGTTGCTTCCGCAGTCCTAGCGCTCGGTGCCATTCTTGTTCCGCTCTCGATGGCTGAAACGCCGAACTATGCGACCAGCGCCTTTCATAAACTTCAAGCTCTTGCAGGAGAGTGGGAAGGAAAGGACGACGCCGGCAATACGGTTAAAACCAAGTTCGAACTCGTCGCGGGCAATACCGCTGTCATGGAGACGTTAACAATGTCAGGGATGGAACAGATGTTGACGATGTATACGGCTGACGGCGATGGAATCGCGCTCGTTCACTACTGCCCGACGAATAATCAGCCACGCATGCGGGCCATACCATCTTCGGCAGCGGTCAAAGAACTGATCTTCGCGTTCCAGGGCGCTACCAACCTACCTGATCCGTCGATCGGCCACGAACAGAAACTGGTCCTGCAGTTTACCGGTGCGGATCAAATTGTCGAGCATTGGACATGGCGCAAGAACGGCAAGGATACCGAAATGATCTACAACTTCACTCGCAGCCAGAGCGGAAAACGGTAATCCGGCAGGTGCGAATCGCCAGCGAAGATGCGAATCGATCATCGGACCACCTTTAAATTTGGCTGATCCCTCAACCGCACCCGTTGCCAAAGACAAGTCACGCCGCTCTACTATTGGAAGGTTACGTTGAACTGGACCGTATTGGAGTTTAAGCCCCCTGTGCGGATGTATACAGGAACTGAGCCGGCAAACATCAAATTCGTCTCTTGAAGGTTGGCCAACAGCTGCTTCGAGTTCACGAAGATGGTGAACAAGGGTGCACCGTTCCAAAACACAACCGCGTCGGTTCCAAAATTTTCGCCATTGACGGTCATCGTGAAAGGCACACTGTTGACCGGGACACTGCTCGGCGTTAGCGCAGCGATGGAGGGTGGAGAGAAAGTTTGGGTGATACTACCGGGGCCGCGAAATCCAGGACCGGCGCCGGTGCCACATCCGATGGCAAACAGTGTGACGACCAAAAGACTGATGTACCGCATAACCGCCCCCTGCAACAGGTTTAGAGAAGATTCCAAGGGCAGGAGAAAAATGTGGCATCCATTCTGTTCTTGCGGGGAAAGCCTGTCAATACGGTTTAGTGTGATCGATTCCAGTTCCTGACTGGCGCCTGGGCCAGCCGACGGCGACAGGATCCGCTCGACGTACTCGACCAGCCCAAGCCAAAGATTCAGCAACTGACTCATGCCTTCGAAGAAGAGGTCGAGAAGCCTTTGCCATCTTTTTCTGCATTGGAATCAGCGTTGCCATATGGCCCAAGGAATTCAGGGATGCTCAGCTTTTCTTGCGGTCCAAAATGCCCTTACCTTGCGAGCAGGCTCTCCGGCTTGACAAGCCATAGCATGGGAAGCACAATCAGGGCGCTCGCCGGGGCAATCACTCCGTCTCTCCTCATAAAGCCCCGACCCAAAGGAGATGGTTATGTGGTACTTCCTCTCCCGATTCTGGATCAGTAATGACGAAGGCCAAGACATAGCGGAGTACGCCGTAATGCTGGCAGTGATTCTCGTCCTTGTTGTGGGCACAATACGACTGATTGGTTCCAATGCCAATACTGTGTTCTCGCAGGCGGCGAGTTCAATCCAGTAGTGGCATCATGGCGCGTGGGCTGATTGGGGTTCGCTGCTAAGCGTCCGCGATCCTCGAACCGGCTTCGTCTTGTACCCACGCCTGTACGAGATCCTCATCGGGCAATGGGCGGACGTCTGGGTTCTGCATGATCACACGCGCACAGGTGTTCCATCGCAGAATGGCGTCGTCGTTACCGGGTACCGCAAAACTTATGGCTTTCTCATAGTGACCCATTGCTTCTCGCAGGGCGTGAAATGCGGATGCGCCGGCTCCAGCGCCGCCGCGGCGGATGCGCGCGTTCCCCAGACGCTCCCAGACGATGCCCTCGTAGTAAGCCCGTTCGTAATCGCCCTCAATTTGTGCAAGAGCCTCCTGTGCGGCTTTTGCATCCACATGCGAGTGGAATTGGTCCGTTCGCGCGAGCAAGAGAGAAATTAAAGCCTGCTGATGATCGGGGACGATGGCTAGAATATCGAGGCAAATGCTCTCCGCCAGGCTGGGTTCATTCAACAGTCTGTAGCGCTCCACCTTAGTCAGCGCTTCGGGAATACTCTGCTCGGAAATGGACTTCAGCTCGAAATGCATAACAACTCCTATCTTTTCGAATTGCTGAATACCCGGAACAGTTTCGACAGCGGATCAAAGAAGCGATCCACAATGCGCTCCTTGAGCGGAATGATCGCGTTGTCGGTGATCGTAATGTTTTCAGGACAAACTTTAGTACAGCACTTGGTGATGTTGCAGAGACCCGCACCGAATTGCTTTCTGAGATCTTCAACCCGATCGCCTACGTCCAACGGATGCATCTCGAGGGCGGCCGCATACACCAGAAATCGCGGGCCGATGAATTGTTCGTGCATGTGATGGTCGCGCAAGACATGGCAGACATCCTGACAGAGATAGCACTCGATGCACTTTCGAAACTCCTGCACCCGTTCGACATCCTCTTGCGCAATACGCCAAGTGCCGTCGGGCGCGTCGGGCCGCCGCGGCTGGAACTTGGGGATGCGCTTCTTTACATCGTAATTCCACGATACGTCCGTGACCAAGTCCCTTATGAGCGGAAATGCCTTCATGGGTTCGACGGTCACTGGCCTGTCGAGCGGCAGCGTGTTCAGCCGCGTCATGCACATCAATTTGGGCATGCCATTGATTTCGGCTGAGCACGAGCCGCATTTTCCCGCCTTGCAGTTCCATCGAACCGCGAGATCGCCGGCCTGTTCCGCCTGTATTTGATGGACGGCGTCGAGGACCACCATGCCCGCCGAGACTTCGGCAGTGTAGTCCTGGAACTTGCCCTGGCCTTTTTCCCCGCGCCAGATCCGAAAAGTCGCCATCGCCATCACTTCATCTCCTGGATGATTTGCTGGAGATCCTCTCGCATTGGGGGAATGGGATCGCGTGTGAGCTGCATTTCTTCACCGACGCCTTTTCGCACCACGATGTTGAAGCCGCCATACTGCTCGTCCTTGGCGGGAAAATCATCGCGGAAATGCGCCCCTCGACTCTCTTTTCGCTCCAGCGCCGCACGGGTCACAATTTCTGATACGGTCAGCAGGCTTTGCAGGTCGAGCGCCGTGTGCCAGCCGGCGTTGTATTCCCGGTTTCCATCCACACTGACCCGCTCACTGGCAGTTTTCAACTCTCGAATGCGCTCGAGCGCTTGCAGCATCTCCTGTTCCTGACGAACGATCCCTACCAGTTCCTGCATCAAGTCCTGCAATGCATGTTGTACGGCGTAGGGATTGTCAGAGCCCTTGCGCTCGAAGGGCTGCAGAGCCCATTTTTCCGCTGATCCGAGCTGATCGGTATTCACCGCACCCAACGAGTTCTCTTTTGCATAAGCCGCGGCGTACTCTCCGGCTCGCTGGCCGAAGACTAATAAGTCGGAAAGTGAATTCCCGCCGAGCCGGTTGGCGCCATGCAGGCCTGCAGCACACTCTCCCGCTGCGAACAGGCCAGCCACGGTTGACATTTGGGAATCAGCGTCCACCTTGACGCCTCCCATCATGTAGTGGGTTGTAGGACCCACTTCCATCGGCTCCTGAGTAATGTCAATGTCGGCAAGCTGTTTGAACTGGTGATACATGCTGGGCAGCTTCTTCTTTATATGCTCCGCCGCGTTCGGAATTCTTTCCTTGATCCAGGCGATGTCCAGAAACACACCGCCGTGCGGACTGCCCCGCCCTTCTCGCACCTCCCGCCGGATGCAGCGGGCCACGTGGTCCCGGGTCAGCAGCTCGGGTGGGCGTCTCGCGTTCTTATCTCCCTGCGTATACCGCCAGCCTTCTTCTTCGGTGTCGGCGGTCGAGTTGGCGTACAGGGGAGGAATATCTTTGAACATGAATCTTTCGCCATTCCGATTACGCATCACCCCTCCCTCGCCGCGCACTCCTTCCGTGACCAGAATGCCGCGCACGCTCGGTGGCCAAATCATTCCCGTCGGATGGAACTGGACAAATTCCATGTCCATCAGCGCCGCACCGGCATGGTAGGCGAGGGAATGGCCATCGCCGGTGTATTCCCAACTATTGCTGGTAATCTTGTAAGCCCTCCCAATTCCTCCCGTCGCCAGCACCACGGCTTTGGCGCGGAACAGGTGAAATCGCCCGCGCTCGCGATCGTATCCAAACGCGCCCGCAATGCGACCGCCGTCCTTCAGCAGGGTGAGCACTGTGTGTTCCATGAAGACGTCGAGACCCAAATGGATTCCATGGTCTTGAAGAGTGCGGATCATCTCCAGGCCGGTACGGTCGCCCACATGCGCGAGGCGGGGATACCGATGGCCGCCGAAATTCCGCTGCAGAATCCGGCCGTCAGCTGTGCGGTCAAAAAGCGCGCCCCACGCCTCCAGTTCAAGCACGCGCGCTGGAGCTTCCTTGGCATGCAACTCCCCCATCCGCCAGTTACTCAGGTATTGGCCGCCGCGCATGGTGTCAGCAAAGTGAACGCGCCAGCTGTCCCGGTCGTCGACATTCCCCATCGCCGCCGCTACGCCGCCCTCGGCCATGACGGTGTGCGCTTTGCCGAGAAGAGATTTCGAAATGACCGCGACCTTTACACCGGCAGCTGAGGCCTCGATGGCAGCCCGCAAACCGGCGCCCCCGGCGCCGATGATCAGAACGTCGTGCTCATGCGCGATGTACCCGCTCACTAGACGATCCTCCAATCCGTCCAGATACCCATCGAGCACATCCGCACATACAAATCGGAAAACGCTACCGAGAAGAGGCTGCACCAGGCAAACAACATGTGGCGCCGGTTCAGGCAACTCACACAATCGTAAACTTGCTTGCGCGCAGGCGCTCTCGCCAACCGATCACGAAAACCGCCGACTAGATGACGAAATGAGTGGCACCCGAGAGTGTAGGAGGTCAGCAGCGTCAGGTTCGTCAATAAGACGAGAGTGCCGACGCCGATGCCAAACCGGCCATCGAACCAAAACGCGTCCCACACGTCCCGCGCCAGAATTACGAGAAATATCAGGGCCAGATAAAGGAAATACCGGTGGACGTTTTGCAGGATCAAAGGAAACGATCGTTCGCCAAGATATGTCTTCCGCGGTTCGCCCACTGTGCAGGAAGGTGGATCAGCCCAAAAAGCCTTGTAATACGCCCCGCGATAGTAGTAGCACGTCACTCTGAATCCGCCTGGCGCCCACAGAATGAGCAGCGCCCCGCTGACCCACACAGGCATCCAACTCGGGTTTGGACCGAACCACGCCTCATGGGCGGGGCCAAACAATTCAGGTGAATAAAACGGTGAGAGATATGGTCCGAACCTGAAATGCTGCCCCTGCAGAGCAGCCCACGTGGAGTAAGCGATGAATGCCGACAAACCGACGAAGACAACCAGCGGCTGCACCCACCAGTTGTCGGCACGCTGCGTCTGTCCGAAACCTGCGCGAGACAATGGGACGTCAATCTGGGACATTGAGCCTCCACGCGTTCGTACTGACCCCGCCTCCGCCATCAAACGCCAGCCTGAGGGCGGTTGAAAACGGGCGGAGCCATAATACAGCGAAATTCATTGTCATTGTTTTTGGAAGATGAACCATGTAGACGGTGGACCCACAGTGAACCCGAGAGCGCGGACGCCGCACGGTCCGGTGCGAGCACGCTATGGTACAGTTTTCGTGACTGCCAGTTTGAAGACTGGCCGTCCAGGCTGGACGGAACGATGAGTGCTGGACGTGAGATTCGCAGCTACGACTATGTGAACCGTCCCTATGACCGTGTCCGCGATGAGTTGAAGCAGAACGCACTCACTGTGTTCCAATCGGCTACGAAGGCGGCTACGTCGCGAGCGCAATCGGTTGCCGCGGAACTGCACGTCGACTTTGGCGGCATTGGAGTGAAGACCGACGTCAATATTTCCGTTAAAAACATTGAAGAAGAGACCGGGGATGCCACTGCAACTCCCACTACGCGGTTGCTGCTGGAATGGGAGGCTGCGACCATGCCGGGATTGTTTCCGATCATGAAGGGCGAGCTTTCCGTGTACCCGCTGACCTCGACCGAAACGCAGTTAGATTTCTCCGGCGTTTACGAACCACCTTTCGGCGCCGTGGGAAGAACCATGAACGCGATCGTCGGCCACCGCATCGCCGAAGTGTCGGTTCATCGCTTCGTTAGCGACGTGGCAGGATACCTCCGGCAGACCCTGGCTTAGATAATCACATCGGCGTTCGTGTGGAAGACATTCGCGCGACTGGATCTTCTTTTGGTCAAATATCAAGATGCGCCTTTAGCGCGCATCGCCGATCAGACCAGAGGGCTTCGCGATTTCTACCGTCACTCCTATGATCAGATCCTACTAATCATTTGGTTTCGGAGGGGCGGAAGGACGCTGAGCGCGGTGGACGGTGAAGCAGTATAGGACTGGCCCGAGAAGCCCCGAAGGTGTACGATTCTCCTGCCTTTCTAGGAAGCGACCGAGTTGACGGCCTTATCGTAGCGAAGTTTTCGGGCAAGACTGGAAACCGATGCGTGTTTCTCAGGCCGTGCCCAACTTAGACGGCGCGTTGCCTTGGCATCGGTTTCTCCGTAAACACGAGGAGGAGTCATGCCACTCGGTCTGAAACGCATTATCTCGCCACTCAGAAGCATCCACGTAGTTCTCCTGGTTCCATTCCTTGTGATTTTGTCTGCGACGTCCGGATTCTCGCAAAAACCGCAGCCCCCAACTGGTGGCCTCCTGATTTATGACCTTCACACGGAGATGAAAACCAAGGGAGTGATCGACGAGGTGAACCTCCTGTCTGTAGGGAGTAGAAAAGATTTTACGGAACTGATCATCAAGAACGGAGATGACAAGGTCCACATCTATGTGTGCCCCAAACCCTTTCAGGAGGAAATGGGCATCAGTTTTAGCAAAGGGGACCAGATCGCGGTCACAGGTTCAAAAGTAAAGCAGGATACCTTGGATGTAATCCTTGCACGAGAATTGGTGAAGGGAACGGACACGCTCATGTTCCGCGATGACAAAGGCAAGCCAGTATGGGACGCCCGAACCGGCAAGTGATGGCGTCCGTCCGAGCCCATCCGAACTAGCGAAGATTCAGAGAGCCAAGTGATCTCCTAAAGCTTCGAACGAAGCCACTCGACTTCTAACTAGCACAAGCTTGTGCCGTCTGTTCGCCTTTTTGCCCACAAACCAGCCGGGTGCTGGGGCCAATGGGCGTAACCGAGACGTCGCGACGGTTGCGCTGACTCGATGGCAGTCGGTTTTCTTGAGGCAGGCCTCACCGTAGCCAGTGCGAAACGACTCCACCCCTTTCTTCTTGACACGATCCGTGCTGGGTGTAGACTTCCGCCGATTCCTCTCTTGACGTTGGCCAGTTCCTTCGAAAAGCGTCAGAGAGTTGATTAAAGCTATCCCAGGAAGTACTGGGGGGCTTCAACCTGTATCGCAACTACTCGTCTGAACAGCCCTCCGTACCAACTATTAGCAAAAAAGAAGAACTAAAGAGGAGGATGACCCATGACCGAGCTGCATCGACGTCTGGTAATCTGCACTCTCGGTGTTGCATTTGCAACATTGTCGACTGCATCGGCGCAACAGTATACGACTATCGATTTCCCCGGCGCGATTGCCACCACTCTAAACGGCGGTCCCAATCCGGAGGGCACGAACATCGGTGGTTACACCGACACATCTGGTGTCACTCATGGTTTCGTCTTGAAGAAGGGCGTGTTCACGTCGTTCGATCCTCCGGGCTCCACATTGACGGTTCCCAACTTCATCAGTCCGCAGGGGGTCATCGTGGGCGACTTCAACGACTCAGGCCGTGTCAGCCACGGTTTCATTCTGGATAAGGGAAAATACACAACGCTGGACTTCCCAGGTGCGGCCGGCACCACTCTCACGGGTCTCAACCCCTCCGGTGAGTTGTCCGGATTTTACTGCTCCGACCCTGCCTGCGGCACTACGGGCAACAGTAGCACTAACCACAGCTTCGTAGTGTCCAAGAAAGGCGCCTTCACAAGCTTCGATCCACCCGGAGCAGTTAGCAGCACTGCCAGCACGGTTAACCCGTCCGGTGCAGTCGTCGGTGCTTACACGGATAGTGGTGGCGTGACTCACGGATACTTGCGGTATCACGGGACGTTCACCACGATTGACTTTCCGGGCGCTATCTTTACGTTTGCCGGGGGGAATAACCCCGAGGGTGACATCATAGGGGCATACACCGATACTGGGAACGTCACACACGCTTTTCTGCTGAGCAATGGCGTCTTTACATCGTTCGACCCACCTGGAGACACCTTCTCTGATGCGGCTGGGATAAATCCTGGCGGTGTCATCGTCGGCATCTACGTGGATGCCGCGAACATCGAGCACGGATTTATCCGGACGCCTTAGCGGATGGCAGGCAGCGCATTTGCATAGGGTGTTGGGATCGTCAGAATACTAGAAAAACCAAGCCGCCATGTCTGGGCGGCTTTTTTCTGCGATTGAGTCAACGCTGTCTTTTGTTGGCAACTTCTGAAAACAGCGATTCCACTCATTGGCCCCGGCTACCCGAGGAAGAGGTTTTGAGTGTAATGATTCCATAACAATGTCGGCTCCCAGGCCCGAGTAGACTTTGGAGGCGCAAACCAACCAAAGGGCTCGGAGGAAAGGAGCCGAACATGCTGATTATAGGGTGTGATTATCATCCGAGCTTCCAGCAAATTGCATTGGTGAATACGGAGACGGGCGAGTTAGAAGAACGTCGTCTGGCTCATCGCGAAGAAGCCGAAAGGTTCTATCGCGAACTCAAAGAGAAGAACTTGAGTGCGCGGGTGGGGATGGAAGCCAGCGGGCACTCGCGCTGGTTTGAGAGATTGCTGTGCGACTTGCAGTTCGAGTTGTGGATCGGGGATGCCGCCGAGATTCGCACGAAACGAGTGCGGAAGCAGAAGACCGATCGGCAGGACGCGCAACTGTTACTGCGACTGATGGTGGAAGAGCGGTTCCCGCGGATCTGGGTGCCGGACGCCGAGAATCGCGATCTGCGGCAGCTTCTGTGGCATCGGCATCGTTTGGTGCAGACGCGCACAAGGGTGATGAATCAGTTGCATGTGGTCGCGCTCAACGAAGGTCTTCGACGCAAGAAGGCGCTGTGGCGGCCAGCCGGCCGACAGGAACTGGAATCGATCACACTGGCGCCCTGGGCCAGCCGACGGCGACAGGATCTGCTCGACTTACTCGACCAACTGACGCCCAAGATCCAGCAACTGACTCGAGCGCTGGAAGAGGAAGTGGAGAAGCGTCCGGTGGCGCGGTGCTTGGCGACCCATCCCGGAGTGGGACCGCTGACGGCATTGGCCTTCGAGTTGGTGATCGGAACGCCGGAACGTTTTCACTGCGGGAAACAAATCGCCAGTTATGTAGGACTGGTTCCGACAGAAGAGTCCAGCGGCGATCGTCGCCGGCTGGGACACATCAGTAAGCAAGGCAACGTGCTGCTTCGGTTTCTGCTAGTGGAAGCGGCGCAGGTTACGGTACGCAGCCAACAGGAGTGGCGCAGCAAGTTCTTCCACTTGGCCATGCGCCGAGGAAGAAAGATCGCGAAGGTGGCGATGGCTCGGAAGCTGGCGGTACATCTGTACTGGATGTGGCGTCAGGGCTGCGACTACGGCCAGTTGCAAAAGCTCGGTTCGCACGCGGGAGAGCCCGGACATCGCGATGGTGTGCAGTAATCACCGACGTAATGATTGGGCATCCCGCTCCCCGAAGCCGGGGAGTTTGAACAAGTAATCATGATCGCAGTTAGTGATCGAAGAGATGGCTGGGTCGGACTGAGTTCCTGACCCCAACGATTAGAAGCGAGCCCAGGTTGGAAACGCGCAAACCTTCAACGAGAGCGAAATGGCGCTCTTCTATGAGTGCACGCAGTCGTGTGCTCGAAAACTGCTTGACACCGCCGACATTGTTAGAGAGGGGATGTTTCGCCAAGCATCGTGGGTATTAACCTCCATTCCCGTGAGGTCTTAGGGTGGCTTTGCTTTGTCCTTGCTTCCCCAGCGATTCTTGTTTAAAGTGCCGCGCCATTACAGGAAGGAAGAACCGATGCGCTTGGCTATGGCAGTTGCGATGGTGTTGCTTTTTGTGACGCAGGCGTTCTCACAGACCGGCCCCTGCACTGAGACCGCGGTAAAGTCACTCATCGACAGACACGATGTGAACGCAATGGCCGAGGACGCTTATTATTTCACTGGAGCGCTGGATCAGCCCGTGGTGGGGAAAGCCGCCCACGACAACGCCATGAAGACCGTCGAAGAGAGTCGCCAGAACACCAAGACGACTCCTCTTAGGCCGGATCGCGTCGTTGCTGCCCCATCCGGCGATATGGCATATGAATACGGCACGGAACACCTGACTTTTGACGAGCGTGCCAACGGCAAACACAGGGATTTCACGACGGCCTACCTGCGCGTTTGGAGAGCAGTTGATGGGCAGTGCAAAATAGCTGCCCTCATGTCCGAACGGGAGGGGAAGGAAAACCGCTAGGCTGCTGGGTACTACGATTCTTGATTGATAGATCGCGCCCGACGCTGGGTCTTCCGTCCCAAATTCTCATGGGCACCTCTCAACTGTATAAATCGTTAGCACAAGCTAGCGCTTTTGTTTCGCCTTTTTGAATGTCAATGAGCGTAATCGAGATTTTTCGCCAACTACCGCATATTGCCTGCCAGATGGCGGTCCGTCACTTCCGAGTTGCCGACAAACCACCCGAAATCGTCGCATCCCCTGGAACCTGCGGCGCAGGCTATAATTACGCGCTCGTATGGCGCTCACCCCTGGTAGCAAACTCGGTCCCTATCAAATCCAGTCGTCGCTTGGCGCGGGTGGGATGGGCGAAGTGTATCGCGCCACCGACACGAAACTCGGCCGCGACGTAGCGCTCAAAGTCCTGCCCGCCGAGATGGCACACGATCCCGAGCGCCTGGGGCGCTTTCGCCGCGAGGCAAAGACACTGGCCCAACTCGACCATCCCAACATCGTCACCATTTATTCGGTCGAGGAATGCGATGGCGTTCATTTCCTCACCATGCAGCTCGTCGAAGGGCTACCGCTGGACCAGCTGATTCCGCAAGGCGGACTCGGGTTCGAACAGATCGTCGAGATTGCCGGCGCTCTGGGCGACGCGCTTGCCGCAGCTCATGAAAAAGGCATAGTGCATCGCGATTTGAAGCCTGCCAATGTGATGGTTTCCGACGAAGGCCGTGTGAAGGTGCTCGACTTCGGACTGGCAAAAGATGTTCGCGCCTCGAACCTGGGCGATGCCACCATGACCTCCGCGAGCCAAACCCAAGTGGGTGTGGTCATGGGAACTCCCGCTTACATGTCGCCGGAACAGACTTCCGGACGCCCGCTCGATCACCGCACCGATATTTTTTCGATGGGCGTCCTGCTCTACGAGATGGCGACAGGACATCGCCCCTTTGATGGAAGCTCTTCGGCCGAGTTGGTATCGTCCATTCTCCGCGATTGTCCACCTTCGGTGAACGATTCACGCCCTGACCTCCCCAGCGATCTGGCGCGCGTAGTTCGCCGCTGCCTGGAGAAGGATCCGCGACATCGGGTGCAGACGGCGCGCGACGTCAGTAATGAATTCCGGGATCTGGCGCGACATTCGTCTCAGAAGGTTTCGGCGGCACAGATCTCAACCTCCCGCGGCGTGACCGGTGCGGACTCGGGCGCATCGCGAACCGATGAAGGCTTCTGGGTCGCGGTGTTGCCCTTCAAGTACACGGGTGGTAACACGGATCTCAAAGCTCTAGCGGATGGCCTGTCGGAAGACACTATCACCGGCCTGTCGCGCTTTTCTTATCTCCGCGTGATCGCGCGCAGCTCCACCTTGCGTTACGCCAACGAAATTGCCGACGTCCGCACCGCCGGCAAACAACTCGGCGCGCGCTATGTGATGGAGGGCAGCCTTCGCCAGGCTGGGTCCCGCCTGCGCCTGGCGGTGCAGTTGGTCGATTCCACTTCCGGCGCCCATCTGTGGGCCGAGACCTTCGACCGCCCCTTCCAACCTGACCAGCTCTTCGAGTTACAGGACGAACTCGTCCCTCGGATTGTCTCCACAGTTGGGGAAACGCACGGCGTACTTGCCTACAGCATGAGCGAGACCCTGCGCAACCGCGACCCCAGTCAGCTGACCCCTTACGAAGCCGTCCTTCGCGCCTTCGCCTACTTCAAACACGTCAACACCGAGGAGCACATGGGAGCCCGCTCCGCCCTCGAGCATGCCGTGGAACAAGCCCCCGGAAATGCCGATTGCTGGGCTATGCTCGCGATGCTCTATCGCGAAGAGAATAACCATGGGTTTAACGTTCGGCCAGACCCCTTGGGACGGGCCCTCAGCGCAGCGCGGCGCGCGGTAGACACTGCGCCGTCCAATCACCTGGCTCATCATGCGCTGGCCTCTGTGCTGTTTTTTCGGCGGGAAAAACAGGCTTTTCTAAGCGCCGCCCAACGTGCCATGGAACTCAATCCCATGGACGGATTCACTCTGGCCTACATGGGTTTTCTGATCTCCTACTCAGGAGACTGGGAGCGCGGCTGTGCGCTGATGGAGAAAGCCCGCAGCCTCAACCCTAATCATCCCGGATGGTATTGGTTCCCACCCTTCTTTGCGGCTTACCGCAAGGGCGACTACGAGAGCGCTCTCGAGCTCGCCCTCAAAGTCAACATGCCCGGCTTCTGGCGCAACGAACTTGCGCTGGCCGTGACCTACGGGCAACTCGGCGAGCGGGAACTCGCGCACAATTCGGCGCGGGAGCTGCTGGCGATTCGTCCAAACTTTCCCGCAGTGGCTCGTGAGGAACTCGAGAAATGGTGGCAGCCGGAGCTGGTAGAGCAACTTCTAGAAGGCCTGCGCAAAGCGGACATCGCGGTTGATGGCTCAGCCGCAACTTCCAAACTGACGAGGACCTCCGACTCGGGCTCCGCTCGCAGTGCCTCTCAAGAGGAAGGCTTCTGGGTCGCGGTGCTGCCGATTAAGTACGCGGGGACAAGCTCAGAACTGAACGCCTTCGCTGACGGCCTTTCCGATGAAATCGTGACCGGATTGTCGCGCTTCTCTTACTTGCGAGTAATCGCCCGCGGCTCGACCGCGAAACTTGCCGACGAGTCGGGCGACGTGCGTGTGATCGGCAAGGAACTCGGGGCGCGCTATGTCATGGAAGGTTCTTTGCGTCAGGCGGGAACCAAGCTCCGCCTCGCAGTTCAACTGGTGGATGCAACTACGGGCGCCCGCCTCTGGGCCGAGAACTACGAACGCACCTTCAGCCCGGAATCCGTTTTCGAATTACAGGATGATATTGCCCACCGCATCGTCTCCACCATCGCCGACATGAACGGAGCCCTGCCGCGAAGCATGAGCGAAGCGGTGCGCAGCAAACCTCCCGAACAACTCACTCCCTACGAGGCCGTGCTGCGTAGCTTCGGTTACTTCGAGCGGGTTACGCCAGAAGACTTAGCGGCTGCTCGTTCCGGGCTAGAGTCGGGCCTACGGAAAGCTCCGACGTATGCAGACGCTTGGGCCATGCTTGCGCTCTTGTGCGTTCAAGACTACGCGCAGGGATTCGAACTTGACGCTGATTCGCTGACGAGCGGAACTGCCGCAGCGCGACGCGCAGTCGAGGCCGCTCCCTCCAATCCGCTGGCTCATTTCAGTCTGGCTCAAGCACTGTTCTTCCAAAAGGAATTCCAGAGCTTCCGCAATGAGGCTGAGCGCACGATTGCACTCAACCCTCTAGACGGCAACTCACTTGCTCTGCTCGGCGAGTTTCTGACTTACGCCGGAGATGGTGCACGCGGAATCGCTCTCTCTGATCGCGCCAAGCAACTCAATCCCAACCATCCCGGCTGGTACTGGCATGCCAACTTCAACCATGCCTACCGCAATGGCGACTATCAAGCGGCCCTCAGCTTCGTCCTCAAGAATGACATGGCGTCCGGCAACTGGGGACGCTACGCTCTAATGGCCGCCGTGTACGGCCAACTCGGAGACCGGGAATCCGCCGGCAAAGCTCTGCGAGAACTTATCAGGCTGCGGCCCGACATCTGCTCGACCATAAAAGGTACTGCCGAGAAATGGTTCGACCCCGAGTACTGCGAGCGCCTGCTCGAGGGCTGGCACAAGGCAGGCATGAAGATTGGAGAGGAAGACGCCAAGCCCGGTTCTGTAACCCATATCCGCCAGTGATTCTGGGGCGCTCCGCGCCGACGAAGGCTTCTGGGTCGCCGTGTTGCCGATTAAGTACGCGGGGACAAGCTCAGAACTAAACGCCTTCGCTGACGGCCTTTCCGATGAAATCGTGACCGGATTGTCGCGCTTTTCTTACTTGCGAGTAATCGCCCGCGGCTCGACCGGAGTATTCGAGCGAGTCCAACGACGTGCGAACCATCGGCACGGAACTCGGTGCGCGCTACGTCCAGCGATTCGTGTCCGAGCTGGATTCGGATCGTCCTTACGCAGGGCCACTCCACTTAACTTCCGGATTGCCGACAAGTCAGGAGTTGATCGCACGTCACACAAGCGCGTTTACCAGGACCTGAGGTCGTTCCTGGATCGATGCTGTCGCCACACGGCTTTATTTAATGGAACGCCAGAGTGCCATCCGACCAATACGGCACTTCGATTGGGACGGTCCGCAGCGGCGGCAGCTCTTTGTTCAGTGGACTGTCCGGTTTGTCCGGGTCCGGGAACCACATAGACGTAGAAGAAATGGGTGAGTTCGGATCATTGGCGTCCAATTCAGCAGGGTCTTTGATCGGCAGAAAGAACATCACGTGGCATAAATTGTGCGTATGGCCCAGATGGCTGAGGTATGCATCCTTGGACATCATGTAGCTCATTGCCCCCGGCTCCGCCGGCGGAATCTCCTTCTTTGCATACGCCTCTTGAATCCCCGCGATGCGCTCTTTCACCGAGGTCACTCCAGCCAGAGTCATTTGCGTCAGCTTTTGATATATCGGCAGAATCGACCGCACGGCCTCCGGATTGAGGCAAATCGCCCCTCTCTGCTTCGGACTCCAGACGTCATAAAAGTCAATGCTGGCCGTCCATGACGGCCCCGCCATGCACACAAAACCGTTCGTACCTTGGACCGCTGTTTCCCAGCCTTTGGGCGTCAGCACCAAAACAGACGCATCCTTTGAAATGCCCTTCGGAGCGGCGCTTCGCGCCAGCGCGATTGCCGCATCCCGGTCCATTAAATACTGCGAAAGTTGGAGCATCGTCGGATAGGGCCTCTCTCCATCCTGTGCCTGTGTGCTCGCAGCCATGCTCAGCAAACTCGCGAGGGCAAGCGCTCCCACTGCAATCCTGGCTGCAACCTTTTCGATCTTTGCAAATCGCATCATGCTCGTTTTCGTTCCTTTCTGCGAAGATGTGTCTGCAACTACTCAAGGCCCGACGCTTAGCTTGCCCATGGCTGCCGATCCCACGGTTCAGACCATGTGGACGTGCCGATGTCGCTGCCACGCGGATCGTAGTTCGCCCCGTTCGAGCTGGGAACCGCAGTCGAAAATTTGGTTCCAGTGTACATTCCGAAGTCTGGCAGCTCAGCCATGCGGACGCGGGAGGATCTCCACTGCTGCTGAGACGCCCTGCAACCGAAAGTCCAAACTCAACCCTGTTATTTGCAGCGGCTTAGAGCGGCGTTGATTTATCGAAATTATGAGTTTCTGGATAAGTCCCGGTAAGTCGGCTTATGGGAATCCATTTCAGACACTCATGGATGACGGGCAAACCGGAAGTTAATATCAACTGGCGCTAACGGCGTTTACACGTTTGACCGCTGGTCGCTGAGTGCTATTGATATGTTATGCCGACTACGATGGCGCTATGAGGTCAATTTGCGCAAGGGCGGTTTCAGACCGAATATCCAATACGCTGTCATGTAAAACAGCACCTGCTCCAGTAAAAGGGCTGGAATCAAGTAAAGCCAGCCGAAAAAGCCGTATACCAATCTGATTCAGGGCTCCAATGGCGACTTCTATGGAACCACCGAATCAGGTGGCAGCGCGCAGGAAGGAACCATTTTCGAAGTCACTGCCGGCGGCAAAGAGACGGTGCTTTACAGCTTCCCGAATCAGACCGACGGCGCGTATCCTACGTTGCCGTTGACGCAGGGGCCGGATGGCCTGTTGTATGGCGCCGCAACGGATTGCGCCGGCGGGGGCTGCGCGCAAGCCGGACTCTTCGACATCACCACCAAGGGCGTATACGAGAACCTTTATCTCTACCCGCTCGTTTGCTCAAACTGCGGTCAGCCTGAGGCTCCGCTCTTGCTTTCCACCAACGGCACGTTTTACAGCACGACGCAGCAAGGCGGGACTGGCGTTGGCTCGTTCTACAGCCTGACGAATGGCTACGGCCCGTTCATCTCCCTGGTGAATGTGAAGTCCGGCGCAGAAGGCGCGCGGGTCGGCATTCTGGGCCAGGGTTTCAACTCGACGTCTGTCGTTGAGTTCGGGGGCACAAAGGCCACCACCACAAAACTCACCGGCACCACCTACATTCTCGCTACGGTCCCGACGGGCGCGCTAACCGGCGACGTCACCGTCACCACTGGAACGACCGTGCTGTCCACTACCGCGAGCTACAAGATCACGCCCACCTACAAAAGCTTCACGCCTCCGAGCGGCCCAGTCGGAACATTGGTGACATTCAACGGCACCGGCCTGACTCAAACCACGAAGGTGACGATCGACAAAATATCGGCGTCGTTCACGGTGGTCTCCGATTCCGAAATTACCTTGACTGTTCCCACCGGAGCCGCGACCGGCAAGATCGTCGTGACGACAAAAGGTGGCAGCGTTATCAGTTCCACCAACTTCATCGTTAACTAGGGGTCCGCAGCCGCATGACGAAGCTCAGATCGCAAACGCCGGTGAAAATCCCAATGACAAGACCGATGATTGCGGTGCCTTACGTGGTGGCGATGATCGCCGTCATCGTCACGCTCGATGTCCTGTTCTTCAAGAATTGTGCTCGTTGCAGTGAATGATCAGGCGAAGATAGACGGCGTCGGCCGTAGTGCTTCGTTTCGGAAACTCACAGTGGAACCTCGGCATAATGGGTGGAATCAAGGGTCTTGCATCCTGGTGGAACTCCTACAGGCGCCGACGCGAGAGCGGAAGAGACTTTGAACGAACATGACGGGGAGGTACTCGATCAATTAGATCGTGGACTATGAGGAGTTGATCTGTGAGCCATAGCAATGTACCAGCGGGCTCGGGCGTGTCCGGTGTGGTTCGTCACACCGCCATGCATTCGCAAGTCGCTGATAAGGAAGCCTCCACAATATCTGGAGCACCATTGGAGAACGTTCAGATCAGTGGCGATAGGGTGATCTAAATTCTGGCTATTCGGCTCATCTTCCCTCTGTTTGAATAATAGCTTTGTAGGAAACGAGAATTCCACTTGACGGATCCTCGGATCTATCGGATCATGCCGTCGCCCACCCCTAGCTAACACCAGCAAAACTTGATCTTACGGTCGCAGTGCATACGGGTAGTAGTGTTGCCGGCTGCAAGGACAAGTCTGCTGGAGTTTTGGACTGCCGACGGAGAGCAGCGATGACTTGTGGGTCGGCTGATGTGTCCACCTCACGGAATTTCCCTAAGCACCTTCTGGCCGCGCTCGTTCTAGTTTTCGTAATCATCGCTTCAGCCACCGCCGCCTCTCCCTTCGCTGTAAACGGGGCCATGGCGCAGGAACTCGTGAGCGGTAAAGGCGATGTCGCCGCACAGCCAGACTCTTATAGCGCCGACACGGCATCAGTTCCTGTAGTTCTCGTCAAGATCACCGTCACACCTGCGAATCCTTCTGTATCGCAGGGTCAGACGGTACAGTTCACTGCGACTGGCACCTACTCAAATGGAACGACTAAGAACCTAACAAAGCTCGTCACCTGGCGTTCGAGCAAGACTTCGGTTGCAACCATCAATTCGACGGGTCTAGGAACTTCGATCCGTACTGGTTCGACGACCATTTCTGCCGTGGCCCCCAAAGTTACTGGGAAGACGACTCTGACGGTCACGCCGCGGGTCTTGGTGTCCATTGCAGTTGCGCCATCAAGTGCTTCTATTCCGCTAGGGACGACGCAGCAATTTACAGCTACCGGAACATACTCGGACGGCAGTACCAAGATTCTGACTGCAACCGCAGCGTGGAGTTCCTCTGCCCCTGCAGTTGCGACTGTATTGGCCGGCGTCGCGAGTTCACACAGTCTGGGCACGACTACCATTACGGCATCTTCGGGTTCTATCTCTGGACAGGCAACTCTGACGGTGAACACCGCGGCTCTCGTCTCTATCTCGTTGACCCCAACCACCGCCTCGATTCCGCTCGGAACTACTCAGCAATTTGCTGCAACTGGCACGTTTACCGACGGGAGTACACAAGATCTATCCGGGTCGGTGATTTGGACTCTATCGAATACTTCGGTCGCAACCATCACCACAACGGGACTGGCTTCCAGCACTGCGATAGGGATGACGAACGTTACAGCGTCATCTGGATCGATCGTTTCGAATACGGCATCGCTAACCATACTGGCAGCAGCTCTGCAATCCATTGCGGTTTCACCAGCAAATTCCACGATCGCGCTTGGTACAACCCAGCCGTTCACAGCTACGGGCACATTCAGTGATGGAAGTACGCAAAACCTTACTTCATCGTCCACGTGGAGCTCTTCCAATACCGGTGCGGCCAAAATCTCCAACACGGGCCTGGCGACGAGTGTCGCTGTCGGCACCACTACAATCTCGGCTACCTCAGGTTCAGTGACAGGATCCACCTCGCTCACGATTTCACCAGCACAACTAGTTTCGATAGCGATCACGCCAGCAATTCCTTCGATTCCGCTTGGCACAAGCCAGCAGTTCATGGCAACCGGAACATTCACGGATAACTCGACCCAGGACCTCACCACAACGGTCCATTGGAGTTCTTCAGATGCGTCAATCGCGAGCATCAGCAACACTCTGGGAACCAACGGCCTCGCCAGCAGCGTGAATACCGGGACAGCGACGATCTCAGCGACCTCGGGCTCAATCTCTGGGGCAACCACCTTGACGGTGACCGCGGCCGCACTGGTGTCGATCGCCATCACTCCGTCCAATCCATCCATCGCTCTAGGGACCACGCAACAGTTCAAGGCTGTCGGAACCTACACCGACTCGACTACGAAGGATCTGACGAATGCCGTCACCTGGACTTCCAGTGCCATGAGCATTGCGATGGTTAATGCGAGCGGACTCGCCCAGAGCGTCGCAACCGGTTCTACAATTATCGGCGCCTCGATCGGGAGTGTCAGCGGGACAACCAATCTGACTATCACACCAGCGGTGCTGGTTTCGATCACGATCGCGCCTGCCAGCAGCTCAATTCCGTTGGGAACAACCCAACAGTTCACGGCCACCGGCAACTACACGGACGGCAGCACCCAAGATCTGACTGCTTCCGTGCACTGGAGTTCTTCTGACGGCACTGTGGCCACGATCAGCAATGCAGCGCCAACCAATGGCTTGGCTACCAGCGTGGCGGTTGGCTCGGTCACCATAGCCGCAGATTCGGGGAGCGTCTCTGGCACCGCCTCGCTGACAATCACCCCCGCGCAGTTGGTCAGCATCAGTATCACGCCGCAAAACCCCGCCATCGCTCTAGGGCGATCGCAGCAATTTGCCGCCATGGGCACGTTCACCGACCAGAGCACGAAAGACATAACCACGAACGTGACCTGGACCAGTTCGTCCGCAATGGTGGCAGTGATCAGTAACACCACCGGCTCACAAGGATTGGCGGCCAGTTCCGGCGTCGGCTCAACGACTATTACGGCCACTATGGGGTCTGTCTCCACATCCACCACGTTGACCGTGAACCCTGCGCAGTTGATATCGATCGCAGTTACTCCCGCCAACGCGATAGTGGCCCTCGGAACGGCCCTGCAGTTCACCGCTACCGGTACGTACAGTGATAACAGCACCGCTGACCTGACAACTTCAGCCCTGTGGAGCTCTTCGAACACTGCCGTGGCAACGATCAATGCGACTGGCGGCGCCGTTGCAGGTGGACAGGGATCAACAACCATCACTGCCACTTCTGGCACGGTAAGCGGCAACACGACTCTGAGCGTTACCGCGCCCACGCTTGTGAGTGTTCAGATTTCTCCGCTGAACCCGTCAGTGTCTCAAGGATTGTCTCAGCAGTTCACTGCGACGGCCGTCTACAGCGATTCCAGCACGCAAAACGTAACGAACTCCGCAACGTGGGCGTCGTCGAACACGGCAGTTGCGACGATTAGTACCGGCGGTCTGGCCTCAACGATCGCGCAGGGTAGTACAACCATCAGTGCAACGTACGCCGGCTTGACTGGTTCGACTAACCTGACAGTGAGCGCTCCAGGCTTGGTATCAATCGCCGTGACTCCGAATTCGGCAACCGTTTCTTCTGGTTCCTATGTGCGCTTCACAGCCACCGGGATGTACACCAACGGGACCACGAGCAACATAAGTAATGTCGTCGCTTGGTCGTCGTCCGATAACACGGTCGCGACTGTGGATACGACCGGACTGGCCCGGACATTCGGGATTGGTGTGGTGACGATCACGGCGACGTCGGGGAGCGTGAGTGGCACGGCCTTGCTGACTGTGGCGATGAGCAGCGGAGGAGGATCGCCGCGGTTTGCGTACGTGGCGAATGAATGCAGCAACACTGTTTCCGGGTATCTGATTGATCAAGCCGCGGGTGCGCTGACAGTAGTGCCAGGTTCCGCGTTCGGGAGTTCCAGCTATCCCGTTTCATTGACATCCGATCCCACAGGGCGGTTCGTGTATGCCGCGACGCTATATGAAGAAGTCAGCGGGTATACCAGTGATCCCGTGACGGGGCAGCTGACGCCGATCAGCGGGACGCCGCGTTATCAGAGCGGTTTTACCTCTACGTACGGGGTGGCAGTGGATCCGAGCGGGCGGTTTCTGTACGCGGCCAATCAGTACCTGAACAACGGAAGTCAGTACGCGGGCAACGTAGATGGATTCACGATTGACGGGGTGACGGGAGGGCTGACGCCGATTGCGGGAGCACCGTTCCTGACGGGTGGGACCGGGCCGGAGGGGATCGTGATCGATCCGACGGGCAAGTTCCTGTACGTGGGCAATGCGGGGTCAAACACCATCTCGGCCTACAGCATCAACCAGCAGACGGGAGTGCTGACGGCAGTGACGGGGTCGCCGTTTGCAGCGGCGTTCGGAGTGCAGGCGCTGGCGATGGCGCCGGGAGGGCAGTTCCTGTACGCGGGCAGCAGCAATACGGTGCAGGGGTACGCGATCAATGCGACGACGGGGGCGCTGACGGCGATCACGGGGTCACCGTTCAACACGGGCTCGTGTTGCGTTAACTTGAACGGGATGGCGGTAGAGCCGAGCGGGCATTACCTGCTGACAGCCAACAGCAGCAATGGCAACGTGACGGTGTTTTCGATTGACGGGGTGAGCGGGGCGCTGACGGCGGTGACGGGGTCGCCGTTTACGACGGGTGGGAGTCCGAACGGAATCGCGGTGGATGCTTCGGGCAAGTTTGCATACGTGACGGATCTCTCGACCAGCCCTGGGACGGTGAAGGCCTACACGCTGAACAGCGGTACGGGAGCGCTGACGGTGGTGAGCGGTTCACCGTTCACGGCGGGCACCTCCCCGTACGGAGTGACGACGACGGGAGCGGTGTCTACTTCTTCGGCGACGTTGCAGTCGGTGACGATCAGTCCGGCCAGTCCGGTGATCTCGACCAATGTGCTGGGCCAGACGGCGCAGTTGATCTTGATCGGGCAGTACAGCGATGGGACGACGAAGTTCCTGACGAACTCGGCGACGTGGAGTTCGTCGGCCACGAGCGTGGCGACGGTGAGCAACAGTGTGGGGACGAATGGGTTGGCGACATCGGTGGGATACGGGCAGACGACGATCACGGCGAGCTACGGGGGACAGATGGCGACGGCGACGCTGACGGTGCAATCGCCGGCGCTGGTGTCGATCACAGTCACGCCGCTGACGTATACGATTGCGAGCGGGACGGCGGTGCAGTTCCATGCGATGGGGACATACAGCGACAAGACGACGCTGGATCTGACGACGAGCGCGATCTGGTCGTCGACCAATACAGCGTATGCGACGGTGAGCAACACCAGCGGCACGCAGGGACTGGCGACGGGAGTCGCGCCGGGCGTAGTGACGATCACGGCGACGTCGGGGAGCGTGAATGGCACGGCCTTGCTGACTGTGGCGATGAGCAGCGGAGGAGGATCGCCGCGGTTTGCGTACGTGGCGAATGAAGGCAGCAACACTGTTTCCGGGTATCTGATTGATCAAGCCGCGGGTGCGCTGACAGTAGTGCCAGGTTCCGCGTTCGGGAGTTCCAGCTATCCCGTTTCATTGACATCCGATCCCACAGGGCGGTTCGTGTATGCCGCGACGCTATATGAAGAAGTCAGCGGGTATACCAGTGATCCCGTGACGGGGCAGCTGACGCCGATCAGCGGGACGCCGCGTTATCAGAGCGGTTTTACCTCTACGTACGGGGTGGCAGTGGATCCGAGCGGGCGGTTTCTGTACGCGGCCAATCAGTACCTGAACAACGGAAGTCAGTACGCGGGCAACGTAGATGGATTCACGATTGACGGGGTGACGGGAGGGCTGACGCCGATTGCGGGAGCACCGTTCCTGACGGGTGGGACCGGGCCGGAGGGGATCGTGATCGATCCGACGGGCAAGTTCCTGTACGTGGGCAATGCGGGGTCAAACACCATCTCGGCCTACAGCATCAACCAGCAGACGGGAGTGCTGACGGCAGTGACGGGGTCGCCGTTTGCAGCGGCGTTCGGAGTGCAGGCGCTGGCGATGGCGCCGGGAGGGCAGTTCCTGTACGCGGGCAGCAGCAATACGGTGCAGGGGTACGCGATCAATGCGACGACGGGGGCGCTGACGGCGATCACGGGGTCACCGTTCAACACGGGCTCGTGTTGCGTTAACTTGAACGGGATGGCGGTAGAGCCGAGCGGGCATTACCTGCTGACAGCCAACAGCAGCAATGGCAACGTGACGGTGTTTTCGATTGACGGGGTGAGCGGGGCGCTGACGGCGGTGACGGGGTCGCCGTTTACGACGGGTGGGAGTCCGAACGGAATCGCGGTGGATGCTTCGGGCAAGTTTGCATACGTGACGGATCTCTCGACCAGCCCTGGGACGGTGAAGGCCTACACGCTGAACAGCGGTACGGGAGCGCTGACGGTGGTGAGCGGTTCACCGTTCACGGCGGGCACCTCCCCGTACGGAGTGACGACGACGGGAGCGGTGTCTACTTCTTCGGCGACGTTGCAGTCGGTGACGATCAGTCCGGCCAGTCCGGTGATCTCGACCAATGTGCTGGGCCAGACGGCGCAGTTGATCTTGATCGGGCAGTACAGCGATGGGACGACGAAGTTCCTGACGAACTCGGCGACGTGGAGTTCGTCGGCCACGAGCGTGGCGACGGTGAGCAACAGTGTGGGGACGAATGGGTTGGCGACATCGGTGGGATACGGGCAGACGACGATCACGGCGAGCTACGGGGGACAGATGGCGACGGCGACGCTGACGGTGCAATCGCCGGCGCTGGTGTCGATCACAGTCACGCCGCTGACGTATACGATTGCGAGCGGGACGGCGGTGCAGTTCCATGCGATGGGGACATACAGCGACAAGACGACGCTGGATCTGACGACGAGCGCGATCTGGTCGTCGACCAATACAGCGTATGCGACGGTGAGCAACACCAGCGGCACGCAGGGACTGGCGACGGGAGTCGCGCCGGGCGTAGTGACGATCACGGCGACGTCGGGAAGCGTGAATGGCACAGCGACACTCACGGTGCAGTGAACCCCCGGTACGCGAATAGGTTCCCTAGCAGCAACGAAAGAAGAAGGGTCTTTCGTCCCTCTTGTAATGGAGAGGTGTCTTGCACGGCGCTTTCGTCGATGGCCTGGCGACTATGGCTGCCAGCCCCCTCCAAGTGCCCTATAAAGTTGCACGAGGCTCTGATACTCGTTGCCTCTCGCCTGCGCGAGCGTGAGCTCTGCAGAATAGAGCGATCGCTGTCCGTCCAGTACTTCGAGATAGGTAGTAATACCGCCGCGATAACGTACGAGGGACGTGCCGACTGTGTCCTGAAGGTCCTTGACCGTGGTCTCCTGCGCCACCCGGACTTGGTGGAGTTTCTGATAGCCGATTAATGCATCGGAAACATCCCCGAAAGCACGCTGAATGGTTTGTCGGTAAGTGATGAGAGCCTGCCGGTCCTGCGATTCAGCCAGATGGAGATTGCCCTTCAACGCGCCACCCGTAAAAATTGGCTGGCTCACCTGGGCGCCATAAGACCAGATTCCGACCTGCGAGCTCATCAAGCTTGAGAAGACGCTGCTTCTTCCAAAGGCTCCGCCGCCGGATCCGGTCAGTGCGATTTGCGGAAAGAACTGGGCCTTGGCAACTCCTATTTCGGCGTTTGCCTCAATCAAGATCTGTTCGGCCTCGCGAATGTCGGGCCGGCGCTCGATGATTGTAGAAGGCAATCCCGGCGGCACTTCTGGCGGAAGGGGTTGCTCGATTAGAGGAAGCCCCCGCCCCACATCCTGCGGGTAATTGCCCAACAGAATACTGATGGCGTTTTCCTCTTGAGCGATTTGCCGCTCCAAGTCAGGCACCTGTGCATTCGCGGTGTCGAGGACCTGCTGAGCCTGGAGAACATCGAGCTTGGTGGCCACACCATGCTCAAGGCGCAGCGTAGTGAGTTTGACCGAATCGACCTGTGTTTTGACGGTCTCATTCGTGATTTGGAGTTGTAAGTCAAGTTCGAGGAGTGCGAAGTAGTCGCTCGCGACGTCGCTGACGAGGGTCAGTATGACCGTTTGCCTGGCGGCATCGGTTGCGAGGAGCTGGGCGCGTGCCGCTTCCGTCGCGCGACGCAAACGTCCGAACAAATCCACCTGGAAGGTGGCATCCGCCGCTAAAGTCAGGAAGTTGAACTTGCTCTGAAAATTGGACTCTTTTCCGCCGGCGAAATTGCCGTTGCCTTGGACTTGAGGAAACAGGTTGGAGCGTGTGATCGCAAGCTCAGATCGAGCGGCGTTGATTCGTTCTGTTGCAATTTGCAAATCGTAGTTTTGCTTGAGCGCGGTGCGAATAAGCTCTTGCAACTTCGGATCCTGAAAGACTTGCCACCATGGTAGATCCGCATAAGAGGCGGTCTGAGCCTGAAGCTGGGGAGTTGCTTGCAACTCACGATAAGTGGTCGGAGTCTGAACGAACGGCCGACGGTAATCGGGCCCGACCTTGCAACCGGCGAACATGCCACACATCAAGAACACAGTCAGCAATTTTGTCAGCTTCATGGTGCGCAGCTCCAACTGTTCTTCTCACTCCTCGTGCTAACGCAGATCTCAGTCTCCGGGCGCCGGGCTGGGCGCTGCCGGCACGATCCCGGAAGCGGGTTCCTTGCCGGCGCCGGACCATTTTTCCACCACATAAAAAATGGCCGGCACGAAAAAGATTCCGATTGCGCTGGCGGCGATCATTCCACCAATAACTGTGGTTCCCATGATCTGGCGCGCGACCGAACCTGCGCCGCTTGCAATCCATAGGGGGACGCAGCCGAGAATGAACGCGAAGGAAGTCATCAGGATGGGCCGCAGCCGAAGCTTGGCGCCCTCAAGTGCGGCGTCCGACAGCGACTTCCCATGCTCATACTGATCCTTGGCGAATTCCACGATCAGAATCGCGTTTTTGGCCGCGAGCCCGATCAGCATGATGAGGCCGATCTGCGAGTAAATGTCGCTCTCGATTTGAACCATGAAAGGAGGCAGGAACGCACTCAGGATTACGCGGCGAAGCCACAGAATGAAAAACGCTCCAAAGATCGCCACGGGCGTACTGAGGAGCACGCTGAAAGGCAGTGACCAGCTTTCGTAGAGCGCGGCAAGAATCAGAAAAACAAATAGCAACGAAAGCCCGAAGATCAGGGAAGCTGGCACACCTTGCCGGGCCTTCTGCTCCTGAAAGGACATCCCGGAGTAGTCGAAGCCCATCTCACGCGGCATGGTCTGTTTGAAAACGTCTTCGAGAGCGGCGCTGGCCTGATCGGCGCTATAGCCGGGTGCTGCGCTGCCGTTAATCTGCGCGGAACGATACTCGTTGAAGCGCATGGTAAATTCCGGGCCGAGGCGCGGCTTCACCGTGGTAAGGGTCGATAGAGGGACGTTCTCTCCCTTATTATTGCGGACATAGAATTGCCCGACGTTCTCTGCTTTGGCGCGATCCTCGCCTTCCGCCTCGATGTACACCTGCCACTGACGACCGAAGCGGTTGAAATAATTGATGAAATAGCCGCCCATGAAAGCCTGAATCGTGCGATAGACATCGTTCAGGTTCACACCTTGCTTCAACACCTTGTCGCGGTCAACCTCGACAAATTGCTGGGGGGCGCTGGGCAGAAAAGTCGTGCTCAATCCGGCAATTTCCGGACGCTTGCCTGCAGCCTCGAGGAAGGTAGCGAGATTTTTTGTGAGGAACTGAACGTCGTTGCCGGCGCGGTCCTCGAGCACAAATGTGAATCCCCCCGATGTACCGACGCCGGGAATTGCGGGTGGGGAGAAGCTGAAAGCAACTGCCGCGGGCAATTTACTCAATTGCTGGTTGAGATGTGCCTTAATCGCTTGAAATTGTTCAGCGCTAGTCTTTCGATCATCCCAGGGCTTAAAGGTCACAAAGAAGAATGCGTTGTAGCTGGTACGAACAAAACTGAGCAAACTGAAGCCCACGACGCTGGTCGAGTATTGAACTCCTGGAGTGTTCTTCAGAATGTTTTCGACGTCGGCCACAACTCGCGTGGTCCGTTCCAAGGAAGCTCCGTTTGGCAGTTGCAAATTGATGTAAGCGTAACCTTGATCCTCGTCAGGCAGAAAACTGGAGGGTACGCGACTTGCGAAGAATCCCGCCGCGATGCTGAAACCGGCGAGCAGCACAATCATGACGAACGTTTTCTGGAGCAGCACTCCACTCCAGCGGACATACTGATCTGTGACCCGCTCGAACATGCGGTTGAACCAATCGAAGAATCTTCTCAACAGGCCGCGGCTGGGCTGCCGCGGGCGAAGTAGAAGCGCAGCCAGCGCAGGACTTAGCGTAAGAGCATTGAACGCGGAGAGAAGCACGCTGATCGCAATCGTTACCGCGAACTGTTGATACAGCCTGCCAGTGATACCCGGAATAAAGGCCGTAGGCACGAACACGGCGGAGAGAACCAGAGCGATACCAACGACCGGGCCGGATAGCTCTTCCATTGCTTTCAGCGCGGCGGCCTTTGGCGTCATCCCTTCTTCGATGTGCCGCTCAACGCCTTCGACCACAACAATGGCGTCGTCGACCACCAGCCCAATGGCCAGCACCAGACCAAAAAGAGAAAGCGTATTGATGGAAAAACCGAACAGAGGGAACAGTACGAATGTCCCGACAAGAGAAACGGGAACGGCAAGGAGGGGAATCAGGGTTGCACGCCACCCTTGTAAGAACAGGTAGACAACGAGAATTACGAGCACGAGCGCGATCAACAGAGTTTGAACAATTTCCTTCATGCCCTGCGTGACTGCTTGAGTTGTATCCAGCGCAATGGCATAGTCCACGTCTTCCGGAAAGCTCTGCTTCATCTGCGCCATCAACTTCTTTACGCCATCGGCAGCTTCGACTGCGTTCGAGCCCGGCAACTGGTATACGGCAACGATGGCACCCGGCTTCCCATTAAAACGGCCTACAATGCTGTAGTCCTGTGATCCCAGTTCGATTCGAGCCACGTCCCGCACCCGAACGATCCCGCCATCGGGAGTTTCGCGAACCACGATACTGCCAAATTCCTCCGGCGACAGCAGACGCCCCTGAGCGAGAACCGTGTAGGTAAATTCCTGTCCTTTCGGCGCAGGCTCACCACCCGCCTTACCCGCCGGGTTCACAGTGTTTTGTGCCTGAATGGCGCTGACGATTTCCGGAACGGTGATGCCGAGCTTGGCTAACTGGTCGGGTCGCACCCAGAGGCGCATCGCGTACTGGCCCGCACCGAAGACCTGTACGTTTCCAATGCCCTGTGATCGCGTGATCGGATCGACGAGATTGATAAATGCGTAATTCGCCAGAAACCCGGCATCATACGTTCCACGCGGTGAATAAAGGGCAAAGAGCATGAGCGGCGCGGTGACCGACTTTCGAACCGTGACTCCATAATTCGTGACGTCGAGGGGAAGCTGAGAAGCGGCCTGAGTCTCGCGCGCTTGCGTCAAAATGAAGTCTGTATTCGGGTCGGTTTTTACGTCGAAGTCCACGATCAAAGTGGTATTCGAGTTCCCGGTGGCGTTCAACGAGTACATATAGTTCATGTTGTCCACCCCATTCATCTGCTGCTCAATGGGCGTGGCAACCGCTTGCTCCAGGGTCTGCGCGTCGGCTCCGACGTATGTGGCGAGGACTTGCATTTCCGGCGGCGTGATGTTGGGAAACTGCGCGATCGGCAAAGTCAGGATAGTGAGTGTACCCACCAGCACCAAAATGATGGAAATCACTATCGCAACGATGGGCCGGTTTATGAAGAACTTCGACATGGGATTATTTTCCCTTGGTTTCCGTGTCGAACGGCTTGGGGTTCACGAGCGCGCCGGTGCGCACTTTTTGTACGCCTTCAGCGACGACTTGTTCCCCGCGATTCAATCCGTCCGCGATGATCCACTGCGAGCCAACACGGTCGCCGACTGCGACGGTTCGAATGCTGACCTTGTTGTCAGTGTCTACCACTGCAACCTGGTAACCGCCCTGGAGTTCTGAAACCGAACGTTGCGGAACAAGAAGCGCGTCATGCTGGGTCGAGATAACTGCGCGAACTTTTGCGTAGCCTCCGGGTCTCAGAACGCTTCCAGGATTAGGAAACAGTCCTGCGATCCGAATTGCACCAGTGCTCTCATTGACTTGGCGATCGGCAAAGTAAAAAGTGCCCTCGTGGGGATAGGTTGAGCCGTCCGCCAAAATTAGTTCGAGGTGTAGCGCCTTACCGGCAGCCGCGCTACTGGTTTCCGTGGGGAACCGTTTTCGCCATGCGAGATATTGAGGTTCGCCGACGGTGAAATAGACTTTGATAGGGTCGACGGTCGAAACCGAGGTTACTATGCCACTGTTTGGCGTCACCAGGGCCCCTACTTGGAGCTGGGCTTGTCCTGCGATGCCATCGATGGGGGCAACAAGCCGCGTGAACTCTAAATTGATCTTCGCGGTTTCAACGGCGGCCTCGTAAGTCTTGATTTGCGCCTTCGCCGTTTCCACGTTAGCGATTGCTGCAAAGTTGTTCTGCACGGCATTGTCGAGATCCTGTTGGCTGGCCGCCTGCTCCTTCGCCAGGGGCGTGTAACGGGCGACATCAAGTTCAGTTCGGCGCTGCACCGCCTGGGCATTTGCTAGAGCGGCCTTGGCCTGCGCTAGTTGGCCTTGAGCTTGGTCGAGCGCAGCCTGAAACGGACGTGGGTCAATCTGGAAAAGAAGCTGACCTTGCTTGACGAATGCGCCCTCCTGATAGCCTTGTTTTGACAGGTATCCTGTTACCTGCGCCCTGACGTCGGCGTTCACTAGTCCGTCGAGAGTGCCGATCCACTCCCCGTAAATCGGAACATCTTCTTGCTGGACCTTGACCACCTCGACGTCCGGCGTGGCGCCCGGCGGCGCGCCCAAAGCATGCTTTGATGGGCGAACAGCGCCGATGATCAGCCCAATCACGATCAAGCAAAAGAGTCCGCCAATTAGAAGTCTGCGTTTCGAGACATTGATCATGCTCATCTCCTGCACCCTGCTCCCACTATCGAGGAGCGATCTTTCGCCGCTTCAGCCGGCCAATGCCGTGTCTTTTGGCGGGGTCGATCCCAGCCGATTTAGGACAATGACATCGGTCGATAAAAATCGAGGGCAACCGCTCGCGGAAGAACTTTGAGCAGCGGTTTGATGAGAAACCTTAGACGACGGACTCAAAACAAGTTCCATGCCACTTGCGCAACTCATGATTGGCTCTTCACGGTATAAAACTTTGATCCAAACAGGCACGGAGAGTGAACTGGATGGCTGGGTCCACTTCCAGTTTCTACCCGTGTTTGAGGATGTGCGTGTCGACGGTTTGTGTGTGAGGATCTGTTGCATGGCCGAATCTTACTGGGCTGGAAACCCAACTGAAACCTGCCCTATGGATGACGCTGTGACCCTCAAGGTCGCTGAGGGCCAACATTTTCCTCGCAGGGAAGGCAAAAGGGTCAACTAACGTCCTCCTCTCTTTCCGACCCGTTCCCAGTTTCTGAAGCGCTCCTCCAGAAGACCGGGATCGACCTGTCGTGAAGCGGGCGCTCCAGATACAGCACAAAAGCAATGTGCCCCCGCCCGGTTCAATTCTCCTTCGGCGCTTCCCACAACTCAATTCGGTTTCCATCGGGATCCATGATCCACGCGAACCGTCCGTAATCGGCGTCCTCGCGATGCGGGTCAATTTCGACGCCTGCCTTCTTCAACTCCTCCAGCAACCCATCCAGATCATCCACACGATAGTTCACCATGAAGCTGGCTTTGCTCGACCCAAAATACTTCGTGCTTCGCGGAAAGATCGACCAAGCCGTCGCCCCTTTTGCACCCGGCTGGCTTCCGTCCGGCGACTGCAACTCGCGCCACTCAAATGTAGCGCCCTGCCCGTGCGGCTCGCGCTTAATGCCGAGATGCTTCTCGTACCAGCCATACAAATGTTCCGGACTCTCTGACTGAAAAAAGATTCCGCCAATGCCTGTCACGCGTTTCATGAGTGAGTCTCCTCGCCAAAATGTTTTTATCGATACAAATCGCTGAAAAAAGCATCGCCAAAAGATGCTGCTGGTGAAGGTCCTACACCCGCAGCGTGCGGGATATTATGGCAGATTCCAGCAGCCACAGAACTCCCCTCGACAAGCACGTGCGGTACTGAACCGGCACTCGAAAGACGCTGTACAACTCCCGGTTAAACTGAGGTGGCGTCAGGTCTGGTTGCTCGGGATGGAGCTGAGAAACCGAAGAGTGAGCACCAAAACTGCAAAATCAGGGGTCCCCCTATCCGAGCGATTTCCAGGCCCATTGCGCCATTCCCGGATGTATACTTGCGGCCAGTATGGGGAGGTACTCTGTCGCGACCCCATACGTAGTCGTTTTTGCATCTCTCCCCCCAGTTTGATCTGCTGCAGCGATGGCACTGAAAAAACCTGTTTCCGCTAGCGACGCTGACAAGAAACCCTCGTCTTCGGACGAAGGACTTGCTACAGGCCAGGCATCTTCGGCAGAGCAACGTTCCGTAAACAATTCGGACTCACCGACTTTGTTCGACGCCTGCTCCCCGCTAAACGTAATTCATCTTCAACCGCCCACCTCAGATTCAGATTCGCCCACGTTGATAGAAGCGGTCCCTGTTTCCGGCGGCGAAGTGATTACCGGCCCGGCAGTGGTTTCACGCACTCCCACGCCGCAGGCCTATGCCACGCAATTCATGCTCGGCCCGGGAATGTTGGTGGCTCAGCGTTACGAAATCCTGGCAGTGCTGGGGGAAGGCGGCATGGGTGCGGTCTACAAAGCTCAGGACCGCGAATTGAACCGGCTTGTGGCGTTGAAGGTGATTCGACCTGAGTTGGCGGCAAGCGCGGACATCCTGCAACGTTTTAAGCAGGAAATTCTTCTATCGAGCAAGGTCACTCACCGCAATGTCGTGCGGATCTACGATCTGGGAGACGCCGAAGGCTTCAAGTTCATCACCATGGAGTACGTCGAGGGCGAAGACCTTCGTCATCTGCTGAATCGCCAGGGCAAGCTGCCGGTAGAGGAAGCGGTGAGCATCACCGAGCAAGTCTTCGCCGGCTTGGGAGCGGCTCACCGCGAAGGCATCATTCACCGCGATCTGAAACCCGGCAACATCATGCGCGATACCCAGGGCCGCGTAGTGGTCATGGACTTTGGTCTCGCCCGCTCGATTGTGAGTGATGGAATGACGCGCACGGGCCTGATGGTGGGCACGATGGAATACATGTCGCCCGAGCAGGCGCAGGCCAAGGAACTGGATGCACGATCCGACATATTCACCGTGGGCCTGATTCTTTACGAGTTGCTCACCGGCAAGATGCCGTATCAGGCCGACAGTGTAGTGGCCAGTCTTTTGAAGCGCACCCAGTCACGCGCAGTGCCGGTTTCTGACCACGATGCTGCGATTCCCCGTTCTCTCAGCACCATCGTCTCCAAATGCCTGGAACGTGATCCCAAATTGCGTTATCAGAGCACCGCTGAAGTGCTTGCCGACCTCGACAACTGGAGCGGCAAGGGGGCAGCGGCCTCTTTACGTTTTCCTGGCGTGGGGCCCTGGGCGCGAGACATCCCATGGCCTCTCATCGCGGTCGTGGTAACCGTACTCATGGTGGCGGCCGGTGGTTTCTTGCTCCGCGACAAAGTGTTCAAGCCGAGCAGTCCGACGGTTTCCGCGGGGCCGGCAGTGTCGTTGGCGATCCTGCCATTTCGCAATGCTTCCGGGGACCCGAGTTTGGATTGGCTCGGCCCCAGCCTGGCCGATATGTTGAGCACGGACGTTGGACAGTCGGCTCACTTGCGGACCGTATCCCCCGACCGGTTACACCAGATCTTGAGCGACCTTCAAGTAACGGGGAATGTGGCCGTCGATCCAACCATGCTCCGCCGCATTGCAGAGTTCAGTACATCCGACACGGTGGTCTGGGGTCAGTATGCCAAGTTTGGCGAGCAGATTCGAATTGACGCCACACTCCAAGACCTGAAACACGATCGCCGGGTTCCTCTGAAAATTGAAGTGCCCAGCGAAAAAGATGTTCCTGGCGGGGTAGACCAGCTTGCCGACATGATCCGCAAGAACCTCGGCGTGCCGGAAGATGTAGTGAAGGAGTTGCAAGCCAGCTCCTTCCAGCCTGCGTCGAAATCGCTGACGGCGCTCCGCGATTACAACCAGGGGGTGACGCTGCTGCGCGATGGCAAGAGCGTCGATGCCCAAAAACAATTCGAGGCGACGACCAAAGAGGATCCCTCGTTCGCTTTGGCCTTCTCCAAATTGGCGCAGACCTATGCCAACCTGGGTTACGACAGCGAGGCAGAGCAGTCGGCCCAAAAGGCCGTCGCTCTGAGCGAGAATTTGCCCCAGTCAGAGAGATATTTGATTTCGGCGATCGCGGCCCAAGTCGCGAATAACTATCCCGAAGCGATAAAGGGCTACGAAAATCTGGCGAAGGTTTCGCCCGATGATGCCGACGTGCAATCCGCGTTAGGCCGGTTGTACGAAGATACTGGAGACTTTACCAAAGCAAACGAGTACTACCAGAAGCTCATCACGTCGAACCCGAAAGATATCTCGGCCATTGTGTCCACGGGTCGCATCGATATCAAACGCGGCAAAGCGCAAGACAGTCTGGAGCCGCTCACCCGCGCACTAAGTTTGTCGGTTCAGCTGGGCAACGATGAAGAGCGCAGCGCCAGTCTGCACCTGATGGGTGTGGCGTACCGGATGTTAAACAAACCGGAGGATGCGCTTCGCAACTTTCAAGAGGCGCTGGCAATCCGCCGGCGTACTGGAGAAAAGCGCGGGATTGCGTTCAGCCTGAACGAGATGGCTGTCGTCGAAGTCTCCCTAGGGAAGCCTAAAGATGCGCTGGCTCACTACCAGGAGGCTTTGGATGTGCGCCGCGAAATTGGGGACAAGCGCGGGTTGGGCGACACCTTGCTCGACATGGGCAATTTCTACGATGATCGCGGCGATCATGACCAAGCGCTCAAACTATATAAGGAAGCATTGCAACTGGAGCGCGATATCGGCAATGAGAGCTTGCAGGCAATCTGCCTGAACAATATCGGCGCCGTCTATTACGAGAAAGCGCAGTATGAAGACGCACGTACTTACTACCTGCAGGCGCTGCAACTGCGCGAAAAATCGAAGATCCCCCAAGATATCGTTGAGAGCATCCACAATTTGGCCGAGACATCGGTAAGGATGGGACAATACGACGAGGCAGTCACTCAGTACATGCGGGCGCTCGATTTACGCCGCAGCATGAATGACACTCGTGGTGCTGCCATCGAGTCCTACACCGTGGGCGTGATGTTTGGTTACCAGGGACGGTTCGGGGCTGCGCTGAACTCCCTGCAGGACGCGCTCAAGACCTTCCAGGCACTACAAGACAAGACGAACTGGATGGCCGATATCTCCGGCAGCTATGGAGAGGCGTTGATTCTCAGCGGTCGTGGGCAAGAATCGCAGCCCTATTTGGAGCAGGCGCTTAATCTTTCTCGCGAACTGAAGAGCGACGGCCTTATGGCGCAGACTTTGACCTTCCAGGGCGACGCCGCCTTTTACCGAGGCGACTTCAAGTCCGCGAGCGGTCTCTATCAGCAGGCATTGCAGGCAGCCGTCCGCAGCAAGGAACCCGATAGAATCCTCACAGCAAAGGTCGAGCTGGCCAAAGTCGCGGTCGAGGATGGGCATGGTCAGCAGGTCAGTGCCAGCCTGCGGCAGCTAATGCAGCAAGCCGAGGAGCAAGGAGTGGCCCATATCTCCTTGGAGTGCTCTATTTATATGGCCCAAGCTATGATCCAGAATCACGACAACGCGCAGGCACAACAGGAACTGAGACGCACTCTGCTGCGCGCGGACAAGCTGGGCCTCAAACCCCTCAGTGCCAAGGCGCACTACTTATTGGCTGCCAGTCTGCGTGCGTCAGGGAATCAAGAATCTCAGCAGCACTATCGCGAGACCCAACAGCTACTCGATGAGATGCGCAAGGAACCTGGAGCGGAAAACATCCTGCAACGTTGGGACTTCAAGACCATGTACGACGAAGCGTCTCGGTGGGCCCAAGCCGACAAAAAATAGTCGCTAACCTGCGACCGTGCCCAGCATATTTTCATTAGGCGCGATCGGAATCGACCTTCTAAATCTTGATCGGAAGACTCGCTAATAAATGAAGAGAGGGTGCAGGCCGAAGCCTGCACCCCTGTGACGATCAGTGATACTGGAAGTTAGCAGGGAACACCACCAGGCCGGTGTCATACTGCAGCACAACTGTCGTACAGCCGACAGAGCCCTTCGTAGTCTTCCAATTGAATTGGTATGTCCCGTTAAGGAAGTTTTGGAATCCCGAAGCGTTGGGAGATATGCCGGTGTCATTTGTCGTCTCTTGATCAGTCTGGCAATTGATCCCAATCTGTCCCAGGAATACCCACGGTGCAACAACACCCGCCGTGGCGCACGTCTTACCGTCCGAGTTGAGTGTCTGGCACCAACTCAGATTCGTGAGCGCGTTGCCCTGGCTGTTGAACTGTTGCCAAATCAGCGGCACGGTGGAACCACCTTTGATGACGTTCAAGGCAGTGTCCACCACCGGTGTTTGGAATCCCACAAAAGAAGAAACTGTGGTGCCGTTGGAAATGATCGGAGCGGTTGGGTTGAAAGTGGCAACATAGCAGGATCCGGTTCCGGAGCCGCTACCCTTTGTCGGATCTGCCGTGTACGACAGGAAGATGTTCAGGTCGAAACCACTGGTGGGACAATTCACTGCGTGCTGGCCCAGGAAGGCGGGTCCTCCGATTCCGTTCGGAAGACTGACCGGGTCAACGATGTAATCCGCCTGTGCCGTATAGAGGAAATTGCCGGCGTCGCTGCAAGTGGGACAGGTCACCTGAAGTTCGACGCAAACCGGGTTGGGACCATTCGTAGCGCCGGCAGGTGCGGTGGTGTCAGCGTATGGGATACATTGCTGTCCGAAGAATTGGCTGGTCGGCGGCAGACTGAAAAGGCTCTGCGGCACCGGCACAGGACGGACCAGCAGTTGGTCCCCGCTAGCACTGTTGAAGGGTGTAATCTCGTAAGCATCCTTACCGAACGGGAACTTGGTGGTTTGTCCCGCTGTCAGTGTCAGCTTCTGATCTGCGTTCCACCCGCCACAGTTGCTGCTGTCGTTCGACAACGCAAACACCCAGGACTGACCGTTCGCCAATGTTGCATTGATTGTGTCCGAGGCGCTGCCATTTGCCGGACAATAGATCCCGCCACTGGTGATCGAAGTGCCGCTGAGGGTCACAGTTCCCGTGAAGTTGGAGCCGCTGTTGTTGGTGATGCTCAGAAAACCGGTGTCGGGACCGGTGGGAGGCGGCGTGGAAGTGCCCACGCAAATGGTCATGTTGGTATTGCACTGCGGGCCAAACGTGTAGAACGTATTGACGGTGAAACTGTATCCGGTGCCGCTGATCGTCGCGACACCAGTTCCTTGACTCGTCTCAAACGGATCGCCAGGATCGCATCCGGTGGGTGATCCGCCCTGCATCACGTAGGCATCGGTTTTGTACATTGCGTCTCCCGCGCTGCAGTTCGCGCCGACGCTAATGACGTTGCCCGTATGGATCTGGCTATCGTAGATGTTCTGACTGACTGCGACACTGCCGACGTTCCCACTGATAGTGAGCATCGCACCGCTGGTAGGCGTCTGAGAAAACGCGCACGTGGCGATCAACACTATCAACGCCGCTAAAAGGACGATCTGGCGCTTGGCGTTCATTTTGTTTCTCCTTGTCATAGGCATAATTCGTGATCCGTAGCGGGTTAGCCGCTACCTTCACCATTCAACGAAGCATCAAGGGGAAGTTCTGGAGCGCTCAAAAATGGCCGCGGGTCTTGGAAAGAGCCGTTCGACTGGGGGATTACAGAGTCAACCGAACTCAATCGGACCACAACTCTGCGCCTTGCAGTGCGCAACTGTCAAGGCAAATGCCTTGTTCTTGGCCGAGTTCAGGAGGTGTCCAATGGTCACTTTCGGGGCAGCGCTGGTGCAAGCGTGAGGAGACAAGGTGAAGCAGTACGCACAGGAGGTCGCCAGCGACGAAGCTACACGAAACGAGTTGACGGCACCTGAAGCGTCGATGAGCCAGTTGTTCCCTCCGGGCTGCGCCATTTCGACCCTTCGCGAAGGACCACAGAACTGGTTGTTTTGACAGTAGGATGACCTCGAGTTAAGGGCTTTATTAGATCATCCTCGCCTGGTTCTGTATGAATTCAGGCGCGTCTTAGCTGCAGAAGGTGGTCGATGACGCGGCGCAGACACTGTCCGATACCTGCAGACGCAAAAAGGGCCAACCGCTCGCCGTAACTCTCCAATGTCTGTGCCGCTTTGATGCTGGGCGCCAAAGCTGGAGCCTGAAGTCTGACGGGAGACAAGGACTATCCGGAATTAAAAAGGGGCGTCGATTATGAGAACAAAATTTCTGTTGTGCGCGACGCTGATGTGCCTCGCGTCCACGATTGCTTTAGGGCAACAAGTGTCGGTTAACTACAACCACAGCCAGAGTTTTTCGGGGTATCACAACTACGCTTGGGGCGGCGACAATGCCAACAAGGTCCAGGATTCAATTCTTGCGCAGGTAGCGGTACAGGATATTGACGCGGCACTGCAGGGCAAGGGGCTCCAGAAGGTACAGGAAAATCAGAATCCCGACGTGATCGTCACCGCCAACGGTGGGCTGAAACAGCAGACCTCCTATACTGCGTGGGGCATGCGCGGGATCGGTGGCGGGATGGGCGGGATCACACCGGAACAAAATGTTGTGGGAACGCTGGTCGTTGACCTCTACGACGCGAAGGGTCAAAGCTTGGTCTGGCGTGGAATCGCGCAAGATACTCTGAACAACAACGGCAATAAGAATCAGCAGACGTTGCAGAAAGCGGTCACGAAGATGTTCAAGCAGTGGCCCAAGTGAGCGGTTCGGGCGCAGAGTCCGAGTATCGTGCACACATAAAGGTACGCGGTTTTCCGTAAGAGATTCACGAATCTATCGCCTGTCTTGCGCACGCAAAGATAGGTCGGACTTCTCTGACTCATGGTGCCCGATTCCAGCGCACTAACAAAATCAGGGAGACCGTACAGGTCCGCGGCGGGCTCAACCACGATGCCGCCAAGTCCAATCTCATTCACTGGTATGTAGTAGTACTTGAACGCCTTCAACTTCCAGCTCGTCACCTTCTCGCTGGCCAGCACTTTCCCCGAGGCGGCGTACAGTTCGTCGAGCTTGGCCGTATAGACGTAGCCTCCCATGACCGAGATGTGCGGTGCGTGTTCATTGCCCAGCGCGTAGCCCTTAGGGAAATTCTTGAGGAGCCCCGCATTCGCAGTCTGCGCGTGCTGGATCATGGTTGAGTCCGGTTCCAGCACGATGTCTACAGCGGTGATTGCGTTTTGCCCTGTGCTTGAGATCATGTCGTTAAAGAATCTGCCCCTCGAAACACGCGGGGGTACCCGAGAACGCGTGACCTTTCAGGATTACGGCGCCTACTCCTTGGTTAATGCTCACCGCATCTTGTTGGCGTGACATTCTGCGCACGTGTCTTGATAGGTGTGGCAGGCGAAACAGCTGCGCTTGTCGATCATGGCTAGCTTCGCATGGCCTCCGTTTTTAAATGGGGGCAGCGGAATATGGGTGCGCGGAAGCTCGTTGTGGCAACGGCTGCAGAAATCGGTGACGTGGCAGGTAGAGCAGCTTTCCCGATCAATGGCAGCATATTTCCCATGCGTGTCGTCTCTCCAGCGGCCAGTATGCGAGATGGGAAGCATGACCTGGTGGCAAGACTGGCACTGCTGAACCGCTCCTGCCTGGGGCGATACGTTCGCGTGGCAGACAAAACACTTTGCTCCAGGCGCGGAAGCTTCCGCTCCGTGGTGCTGCCGGAAACTCTCGGTATGGAAGTCGGGCCGGACGTATTGCGTGTGACTTGCCGGAGCAGGACCAGACTCGTGGTCGGTGTGGCACGACTGGCAGTTCGACATGCGGTATGCCGCAGGAATCGTTTTCGACGTCTCATGGCAGCCCACACAGTCGATCATCTTCGGCAGGTTCATGCTGCCGAGGGTGCTGCTGGCGGTGATGTCATCGTGACAAGTGGTACAACCGAGGTTGTATTGATCGCGGACTTTGAAATGCGCGGCGTGCGAGAACTTAATGTTTTCCCATTGGCCAGAAATCTGTTGGACCGCAATCGTGCGGTGCTCTTTGGCATAGCTGGGATTCTCGGTCTCTTCCGGCGTATGGCAACCGCGACAGTCGGCGGTCACCGAGTTGGGGCTGAGCAGCGGTTTCATTCCAGCTTTGGAATGGCACGCGGCGCACTGCGGGTGTGTCGGGAACGTGGCGAATGTGCCTTCGGAGTCGAGTTGGTGACAGAACGAGCAGTCGGCGCGCGAGTGGGTTTTGGGATCGATCCGTCCCTGCGGATCAATGTGCTTCGCGTGTGAGAACTCAATGAGCATCGAGCGCTGTCGCTCGTAGAGCGGGTAGGGGATCAGGTCACTGTTGTTTTTCGGTGGAAACGTTGAGTGGCACGGGGCGCACATCGAGGCTTTCGGTTTGTCGAAGTCTTCCTGATGGCAGACGGTGCACTCGTCGTGTCCGGGGCGTTTCAGGACGACCGAGCCATCCTTGTCGGCGACGTGGCAGCCGTCGCAGGTGAGTTTCGCTTTCTTGTGGGCCGCGTGCATCAGAAAAGTCTGATTGGAAGGCGAAGGAGCCGCAGGCTGCGCCGGCGCGGGCATCTGTTGGGCGGGTAGGGCGGCGCTCGACAGCCACAAAACTGCAGCGAGGAAACTCAGACGATGGCGGCGAAGTGGGTTCATTAGTATTTCCAGGCCATTCCTACCCGAAGGGTCTGGGTGTTCTGAATATCCGGACGGTAGACGGGAAAATCGGTATCGAGATCGTACTCGATAAACATGCGAGTGCGCTGATCGAGTTTTAACGTTGCGCTTCCCAGCACACCTTTATCCTGGGCACGGTTGATGACGAAAAAACTATCCTGATAGTTCAGCAAGCGGTAGAAGCCTCCCGCTTTCACGCTTACGCGGCCCTCGGCGAAGCTGCGACCCAGCTCGAGACTTACATCCTGCACCTTGGTTTCACCCACTGCCGAGATGTCGTCGAACGTTGCGGGGCTTCTGGGGCTTACGCGGTCGGAATCACGCTGGTGATAATCAACGAACACCGTGAACTTTCTTCCGGGAAAGTATTGGGCGTTCACACGGTAATCCTGAAACGAGGTATCGAAGGCGCCTTGATTGTTGGAGTCGTTGAGGCGCCGAACCCAGACGCTCCCGCCAAGCCGCAGATGGCTATTGACGGCACGGCGAGCGTCGACTACCACCTGGCTGTGGGGAGAGAAGACTCCGAGATTCAGACGCTGCAATGGATTATGAGGATCGAGATCACGGGCTACGTCCGTGTAATCGAAAACGTAATCGTTGTTAGTGATTTGCTGTTCGAAAGTGAGGCGCAGCGTGGTCTTGCCATCGGCGGGAGTCCAGAGTCCACTCACCGATGCGTCGGTCGGAGAGCCGCCAAACATGCGGAAGGCGCCGCTCAGAAGCCATCCATGAGGGAGTTGCTGGTGATAGCTCAAGGACTGGCTCGGCTTTACGTAGAGCAGCGCGTCGTATTCGATGGTAGCGCCGCCCACCCGGAAGATGAAGTTACCTCCGCCGATCCCACGCTGTGCCGGATCCGAGTAGTAAGTGAAGCGACGTCCCCCATAGAGCGTGTAAGAAAAGTTCTGACGGTTTTGGGTGAACGAAAGGCCGTCGAAGTCGGCGAGTTCGGCGCCGTAGACATCCTGACGCCCTACGCGAAGGGTGGAATTGGAGAAGAAACCATCGCCCGCCTTACCGTTGATATCGGCGTATCCGGACAAGAGCTGGAACTCGCGGTTCCCGTAAAACGTGTTCAAGACGCCGACTGTGGGAGAAGCGGGATCTACCGAGGTGATGTCTTGCTGATAGCGGAAGGCGAAGTTGGTATTGATGCGATCCGACAACCAACCCCGCGTGCCCCAGTTCAAGAAGCTGAACATGCTGTTGGTGCTGGGCTGGAAGGCGCCGGGGTAGGGAATTCCGTTGGGATTCACGACTTGGCCGGGCGGCTGGTCGATGACGTTCGTGATGGTGTTCTGTCCGGAAAAGAAGGTTTGGGTCCGCCGGTATTCGGTGCGCGTTTCGAAAAAGGCGTGGTTCAGGAAATCGTCTGCGGTGAAGGTTTGGACTGCGGTCTGAGGGACGTTCAACCGGGGATCGGCCACAGGAGGCGCCGTGGGATCCTGCAGGACGCTGGACCACGCCGAGGCGATGTTCTCGCTCGGCGCTGACGGCAGGTTCGCCGCAGGAGCGGATTGCTGTGCGCTTGCGGCAGCCGCGAGGAGCAGCAGCGCGCAGACGTTCACCAGTTGCATTGAGAATCTAGAGAACGTTTGCACGCTTCCCCTGAGTTCGTCCCTTAGGATCCGGAATGATTCTGCGACTGCAACGTCTTGATCAAGTTATTCGCCAACTGAATCCGCCAGGGATAGACGTCGCTGTGCCACTGCGTTGCCTGCACGTAAAACTGCAGTTCGCTGATCGCACTGCTCACTTGCCCCAAGGTCTGGTAGATCTGCGCCAGCGCCCAGTGGACGTGCGCATTGTTCGCCTGGTCGCCCGTGAACGCGATGGTGACCGAGGTTACCGGCGATAATGCCAGTTCCGCCTGGTAGGCCTGAATCGCATTGGTGTAGGCCTGTTGTTGCGCCGTAGGATCCGTGGTCTGTTGCGCTTCGACCACGTAGGTTTCAGCAATCAGGGTGTTGACGCCAAGCTTGAGGGGATCGATCTTCAGGACTTCCTGAAAGAGCGAGATCGCTTGCGTGGGATTCGACTGCTGCTCCAGATAGCCCAATCGCAGCCGGAGCGTAAAGATGCAAGGTGCGGGATTGAGGGTGGCGGGCAGTGCACCATTTACCAGCGTCGCCGCAGTGACGATCTGGCAGGTGTTGTTCTGCAAGCTGTTGAACGTCAGCGCCGTCTCGTAGTCGGCGATGGCGCTCTGCGTGTCGTCGAGGTCATCCTGATAATGGATGCCGCGCTCCATATACTCCCACGCATTCGTCGGCTGGCTAATGCCGAGCAGGTTCCAATCGATTCTGCCTTCGAAATAAAACGGATTCGGAAGCAAGTAGTAAGGATTGGTGGTTTGAAATTCGCCCGGCGTGAACACGCCGCCGGTCTGGGCAACCGCAACGCCCATGAGCAGCCAAGACAGCATCAACAGTCGTAGTTTCGATGTCATAAAAGTTCTCACGGTAACAGGTTGACAGTGGTGTCGGCTGAACTGACGCTTTGAATGTTTTTGAGTTGAGCATCGATCAACTGCTCATCTACCAATCCGAGGCCGTTTCCCGTCGGGCCGTTCGGTCCAGTGGTCTGGGCCAGATAGCGCAGGAACAACGGCGGGAAGTGTTCGAAATTCACCTGCGCATGCACTTGCAGCGGGCCCTTCAGGGTCACACCCAAGGCTTGGAGTTCCGCCGTCGTCGGCAACTGAATCACGTAAGTGAAAGTACGAGGGTTCAGCGGCTGCAGAGAGCGGAAGTTATCGACCGAGTTCGCCAGAGCCGCGTTGAAAGTCTCCTCGAAGTGCGCGGTCTGAGCATGAATCTGGTTTCCTTGCGCGTCGGTGCGTCCCACCAGATCTGTGGTGCACGGAGGATTGGTCGGCGTCGACGGGCAGGGCAGGAAGATGTGTGTTAGTTCGTTGCGGAACAGCACCAGCCCTTCCGGGACGCCTGCGAAAACGCGCTGTTCAGGTCCGTCGTCAGGACCTAGTTCGAAGACGATGTTGTTGCCGCCATTCGTGGAGGTGCCGGGCGTGTAGGCACCAGCTGCGTACTTACCCGGATCAACCGCTGCATGAACGTGTTCGATATCTTCGTCATTCAGGTTGCCGTCGGGTGCGGTTTCGCCAGTGTTCGGATGCGGTTTGTCGACCACGTAGCCTGACTGGTAGAGCAGGAAGCCGTTGGCGTCGGTCACGCTCAACTGAATATATGCGGTTCGTTCTTGCGAGAATCCCGCGGGGAAACGATGCCCAGTGAGAGAGACGGCCTCGACTTTCACCTGGAACGACTGGCCAGCTACAACGCTGGGGTCGCTCTTGGCCAGACTGACGCGAGTCGCGGCCTGCAACAGATCGTCGCGCCGAACCGCCAGCGCGACCGGTAGACCGTGCGTGTCGACCGAATTCGCGTAGGGATCGGGATATGTGCTTCCCAGACGCGCTTGCAGTTCCGTGGCCGGAAGCAGCGGTACATCGACGCCCGTGAAGAAGTGCGTGACCACCGGACGTTTCTGCAGCGGATAGTTCTGGTCGGTCGAGACGCCGGGTACGGCGGCGTAGTCAGTGGGGAAGACAGCTGGTGTCGGGCTGGTGATTGTAAGGTCCCCGACTTGGTAGCTGGTCGTGCCCGCGTAGGGGAACATCGACATGTGGCAATCCTGACAACGGACTACTTTGCCGAAAGGATTATTGGTGCTGTTGTATGCGCCGATCTGCCACTCGGTACTCAGGTTCTCGAGGCGGAAGACATGGACGTTCGAGCCGCCCGGATTGATGTTGACTTCGTGCGAGGTCAAATTGTTATTCGGCAGGCGCACGTCATGACAGCTATTGCAAAAGGCCCCAGCACGCAGGAAAGCGATCTTGTTGGTGTCGTTGCTGGCGACATGGAAGTTGCCCTTCACTCCCACGGGATTCAGGAATGGTCCGACCTTTTCCTTGCTCTGGTTCAAGTAAATGCTGGTATTGCCGAAGCCGTCGTGCTGGAAGCTGCGGTTGAGGTTGGGACCATCCTGATCGTGGCAAAAGTCGCAGGTGACGCCGGCGGCGCCGAGCGATGGCAGGGCTCCGGCGGGTGGATATCCTCCAATGGTGGCCGGCAGGATCTGGTTGCCGCTGGAATCGACCATGTGATAGTCGCGCAAGGGGCGGAAGGTGGTGGGGTCGAACATAGAACCCACACCCGGCAACGCCGGAACTTCTCGTGTGAGTGGATTCTCGCCCATCATCATGATGTCGGCATTGTGGCAAGTGACGCAGAAGCCCGCCTGAACCTGCCGGGTCTCGGTCAGGATGGGGGAGCTGAACATATTGGTATTGAGCGGGGTGCCATCGGGGAGCACGATGGTGCTGTCGCTGTAGACAGGCCGCAACAAGCCACCGTTGATCAAGTTTCCGGCCGATTCGAGACCGTTGAAGAGCGGACTCGCATTGCGATAGCCCGCCTTAACCGCCTGGCGGAGTTCATTAAATTGGCGCTGATGGCAAGGCAAACAGTTTTCCGGCCGGTTGAATGCTTGTGGCTGGAACTGTACGGGATTGGTTACACCCGTAACGGGTGTCTGCATGGCACCGCACCCTAGTTCAATGGCGCAACAAGCCGCCAGGAGGAGAATCGCGAGATAGGATCGAACCGGCATAGTGCATTCCGCCTTCATGAGCGAAGTGAACTGACTACGGCTTTTTTATGGTGCGAACGAACGTGATGACGTTATCCATGTCAGTGTCGCTGACATTCTTGGGGGGCTTCATCTTGCCGATTCCCTCGGTAAACATCTTTTTGAATTCAGCGTCGGTTTTTTTCTGAACCTCATCCGACCACAGAGGTTTTTGTTCGGCGTTCAGTTTCTTGGCGACATCCGGATTGCCTTCCCCGTTGTCACCGTGACAAATCTTGCACTTCTTTTCGTAGACGACTTTCCCGGCGGCTAAATCTCCGGCGAAGGACAAACCCGTGCAAATCAGGATTACTGCCAACACTCCCGCGAACTGTCTCCCCATTTCCCATGTTCTCCCAAGTTCGTAAATCCAACTAATGGGCGTGTTTTCTCGCCCGGGTGTTGATTCTCCTATTTGCAACGCTGTCCCGCGTGGCTGGCATGACAACCATCATCGTCAGAAAATTTCTCTTGCGGATCACCCCGACGCGGGTCTGCGTGGCCGCGCGAATAGTAGCGGTGCGGGGGGATGAACTGATTAGCGCTTTCTCGCCGAAATACTCGCCCTCCGAAAGCTTGGCGATGACGTACTCGCAGCCGTTTTCGTGGCGGATCATCTCGACTTCGCCGCTTTGGATGAAATAGGCGCAGTCGCCGGACTCGCCTTGGCGAAAGATGATCTGTCCGGTGTCGTAAATCTCGAAAGCGGAGACGCCGTGACGCCGGCGAAACTCGCGGATCGCGACTCCAATGAGAGTTAAAACCGCGAGCGCAACCAGGAGAGGAGCAACAAGCGAGAACAGAACCAGGGTCCCCGCAGTGGTTTTGACCAGAAACGCCATGCCCATGGCATAGGCGGTCAACGCGAGCAGTTGGGCGCCCACCAAGAGCCATTTGGTGACCCCGTGACCGGATTTCGACGGCGTCGCGATATCACCGGTCATTTCCGCAACTGGCTCGTTCACTTCCGTCGGCATGGTGAGATGCTCGTTCATGGCGCTAGAGGTTCCCTACGTTGTGTGCCGGGTTGTCGTCATCATGGCACTGCCCGCAACTCACTTCGTCGGCGAACATGGCTTCGCGGTCTTTCTTGTGCGAGGCGAGGAATTTCGCCGATGCCCCGTGGCACTTCAGGCAGTCGTTGTTGGAATAGGGATGGCGCATCTTCACCGGCACACTGAAGGTGTGGGTGTAGTACTTGACGACATCAATGATCCCTTCTTTCTTAGCCTGTAATGTGCCGAACATGCCGTAGGAGGTGTGGCAGACGTAACATTGGTCGTCGGGGATGTAACGGTTTTTGTAGTGCAGAGCGGCCATGCTCTGGCTCTTGGGATCCTTCATGTCATCGACGTAAGGTTTCATGGTCAGGTGGCAGGAATTGCACAAGCCCACGCGCTGCGACTTCTCGACGACCAGTAGGCCCCCGGCGCTGGAAACAAAGATGGGAAGGATACCGGCGCCCAAAGCCAGAATTCCCCAAGACACCGGCCCCGCAGGCTGGCCCCGGTAACGAATAAGGCTGTAAAGAACCAGTGCGATGCCAACAACGATCAGGACGGCAAGGAACCGCGACCCGTAGTGGTCCACGGGATCGAACTTCGACACGTCCTGCTGGGCATGAGCCGCCACCGGAAGCATTACGAAACCCCACAACACCCTCAGGCCCATTTTTCCTAGTCCCAAGCACTGGCGGTTGCGGGGAGACGTGCGGAGAGCCCGAACTTGCGGTTTTTCGGTCGTTGCCTTCTGTGGGGACACGCCCGCTACCGGCGCGTTGCGGGGGGTCCTGAACATGTGCGCTTTCTCCTAAAAGGAGGTGAATACCCAAGTTGTTAGATTTCTCGTCGCACATGACAGGCCAGAATCCATGTGGATATGTTGAGCCTAATGGATCTCGGCAGGTCATTCAAACAAAGGGTTTAGGGGATATTGGGGTGAGATAGAGCGGAGGGGGAAGCGGCGAATATACCCCCGCAATGCAGACGTATGCATGCATTGCGCAATAAATTGCTCAATCGACACACTACTACGTTCGATAGGTGAGGTGATTCGCCACTCGGCGAAAAGTTTCAGTCGAACGACCGATTTTAAAAAACATCTCGAACTGTCTGGGAGTTGCGCGAAGGATGATGACCCTTTGGGTACCAGCTCTCGGTGGGTTACAGCCTTCCTCTGTTATACTAATTGGGACGCTTTTGCCACGGTTTGCTCGTGACGCGGTGGTCACGCATTTTGACCAGATTCATCTCCGCCTTTCCTGCCCGCCGTTTCTTTGCGTGAAACTCAATAATCAAATGTGAGCGGCATGGCAACTCTTGACGTGTGTCAGAGTGTGTGACAACAAGCCCCTCCAGAAAGAAACACTTAGAATGACCACATTTACCGAACTGCCCTTATCTTCCGCATTGCAGCGGAAGCTGGAGGCAGCTCAATTCATTAACCTTACACCCATCCAGGAACGTGCAATTCCCCCCGCCCTTGAAGGGCGAGATGTCATTGGTACTGCCCAAACGGGCACCGGAAAGACGCTGGCGTTTCTCGTTCCGCTCATCGAGACTCTGCAGACCGAACCAGCCGGACACACAGTCGCCTTGGTATTGCTGCCCACGCGCGAACTCGCGATGCAGGTGCACGAACAATACGAGCAACTGCGTACCAGGACCATGCCGAAGGCTGCGCTAGTCATCGGCGGCGTTTCCGAGAAGGCACAGATTCAGGGCCTGCGGGCGGGCTCAGGTTTAGTCATCGCGACCCCAGGACGATTGCAGGACCTGATGACGCGCAAGTTTGCCGACCTGCGGCACGTCAAAGTACTTGTACTGGATGAAGCCGATCGCATGCTGGATATGGGATTCTTGCCGGCCATCCGGCGCATTCTTGCCGTGCTTCCACAGAAGCGACAGACTCTTTGTTTTTCGGCGACGCTGGAACAATCGGTCGCGGGTTTGGTTCACGACTACATGAGGGAGCCTGTGCGGGTTGCACTAGGCTCAGTGCTCAAGCCGGCGGAGAGCGTCCAGCTCAAAGCGTACGAAGTACGGCCCGGAGAAAAACTCGGCGTGCTGCGAAGTTTGCTCTATGGAGAGAAGGGGCAAACGCTGATCTTCACCCGCACCAAGCGGGGAGCCGAAAGGCTGGCGAGAGATCTGGTGCGTGATGGCTTCAGCGCGGGGATCATCCATGGTGACCGCTCGCAATCTCAGCGCAACGCGGCTTTGGCAGGATTCCAGGAAGGCCGGGTCCAGGTGCTGGTCGCAACCGACATCGCGTCGCGCGGTCTGCATGTGGACGATGTTGCCCATGTCATTAACTATGACTTGCCAAAGATGGCTGAGGACTTCATCCATCGCGTAGGCCGCACCGGCCGGGCCGGGAGCCAGGGACACGCTTCCAGCCTTGTAGCTGGGGCCGAAATCCTGGAATTACGGCAGATCGAACGTGCTCTAAAGTTGAAGATCGAACGCAGACAGATCGATACGGAAGGGCTGGAACAGCCGCGGAGAGCGATTCAAAACACGCTGGCTTCGCGGACGTTGACGGCTTTGCCGGGAGAAGTATTCGTCTAGATTGCGAAATCGGGCCGCCGGAGCGTCATGCTCCGGCGGCCCGGTTCTTAGTTTTCCTCTGAATCAAGCCCAAACAGCGCGGCTTGTGCCGCCGCGTGTTCCCGCAATTCTTCCATCTCGTCGAGACTGCCCTCAGCGGGCTTCTCTTGTTTCCGTTGGTTCTTGCGCTCTAGTTTGTCGCGTTGCTTCTGTTGGCGAGTCTGTTCTTTTTGCCGCTTGGTAAAAGTTGATCGGCCTCTTGGCATGCCCTTGTCTCCATAGGTTGGTTGGTCATCGCCGGCAGATGTCTCTGTATCCGGCGGAATAGTTTTCGCACACTAGAAATTACCAGCGCGGTTCGCGTGGCTGACGGGGATGTCCACGATAGTCGTCGCGTCCACGGCCTCCGCCACCGCCGCCAAAACGTTGTCCACCGCCTCCGCCCTTGGGGCGATCCGTCTTGGGCTTGGCTTCGTTGATCGTCAAGGCGCGTCCACCCAATTGGGTTCCGTTCAAGGCCGCGATAGCCTTTTCCGCCTCTCCGGCGTCGGTCATTTCCACGAATCCGAAGCCGCGCGACCGGCCCGTCTCCCGATCAGTGACCAGGGTGACTTTTTCTACCGCGCCGTGTGGCTCGAACACGTTGCGCAGCTCAGCTTCGGTGGTGTTGTGCGGTAGATTTCCAACGTAAAGGTTCTTCATTGCAATTCCTCTCTAAGTAGTTCGTCGAACGTACGGGTTGGAGCTGCGGCGCGTTTCGCGTGCCTCATTTCCAGGTCTCGTGGTGGATCAGGCCGCTCACGCATCGCACTGGTGCGAGCACTGCAGGCGGAGCGGACAGCCGAGATTCGCCGCGACGCTTCAAGGATACCCCAACGTTGAGGCATGTCGCCCAAGTCCGCGGAAAGCGCCTTTCTCACATCGCCAACCAGGGACTGGTCCAAATCGGCGGGAGACTCTGTGTCTGCATTGGGTGAATGCGCGAGGTACTCGGGCTTGCCAACCAGGAACGCAAGTTGTTGCGGAGGAATCGCGCTGCGAACATCTCCACAAAAGTCGTCCCGCAGGCCAATGTCACTCTGCACATTGATAAGCACCAGATTGTAGAGGTCCGCGCGCCACCAGGAGCGGGCTTCCGCGATATCGGCAGCGCAGTCGACCTCAATGCCCAGCTTTCGCATGATCTCTGCCCGCAACTCGCGCTTACGCGAAGAAGTGTCGATCAGGAGCACGCGTTTCTTTTTGATCGCTGCGAGGGCGGGGACAGATGCCGCCAAATCAAGAACCGGGGCGGTCATGCCGACACCGTTTCGGGCTTCGCTGCGGCAGGAGGTTTCACTGAAGCTGGCTTCGCTTTTGCACCCTCGAACAATTCGCGGTTTCGCTTCCGGCGAGAGATCTTTTGCTTGCGCTCCCGATTGAATCTGGACTTGTCACCATTTATTGAAGACATCGTGAACTCCTGCCGTGCGATTTTGGGTGGATCAACGAACTGCCGGACAACTAGGACTTTCCAGATGCGATCATCACCCGGGGTGTGAGCATCAAGAGCGCCGCGGCGAACAACGCCAGAGTCGCCATGTCAAGAACGGATACCAGAAAAGGGGAGAACGGGCTTAACTGGAATGGAGTGAATATTCCTAGAGTCACTAAGAAGAGTAAGGCCCAAAGAAGTTTGCCGGCGAACAGGCTGCGAACAGCCAGCGTGACGGTTGCCAAAGAAACCACGACGCAAACCGCCGTCCGGTAATCGGACGGAGAGCGGAATAACACAGCAACCGCCAGCGTGAGGGTCGCGATCATGGTGAGCACACGGGTCAAAACGAAGGTCTCCGACAGCTATGAAAGCCGGTTCTCGCGCAGCTCAAAAGTACAAGCAAAACGCGCCTCTCGATCTCTCAATCGCGAAGGCGCAAGTGTTCGGTTGGCGTGGCTTCGAGGTTAAGTGTCCTGAGTATACGCTGTTTCCCCCAGGCACGCTTGCGCATCGCAGCGCGAGCGAACGTTATAGTGCACCAATATAGTGCACCAATGGGTCTACAGCCGTTGTGCTTGGCAGCGAGTCTCGCCGAACTGATTGCCAATTGTGCGAGTTGCGCGTAACATCATAGCTGTGCCTTGGTCCGCATCGTACGTCTTCGGCGGACCTCGATTTTTGCTCCCGATCCCGTTGGGCACGCTACGAATGGATTCTCTCTGACACGCGACGAAACCAACACAGGCTACGCGATCATCCGGCACAACATCCGCACCTACCGTTCGGATGGAGTCGTCGAAGTGGTTCGAGGCAAACAAAACGCGCAAGCCGCGGTGAAAAAGTGGGAAGATTCGCAGGATTCGACGGATCACCACGAAGGCTGGCGTTACTTTTCTGAGAGCACCGATCTGAAGGCAGGAACCGATCCAGCGGAGGCTACGCGCCACCGCCAGGTGACTCTCGAGTCCAGGGAATCGAAGGCGCTGGAGAGCGATCCCCAGATTCGGCCCTTGCCGAACTTCCGGAAATAAATCCTAGAATATGTCGCGCAATCGCCGGATGCCCTCGGCGATCGCGGTTTCGTTCATGCGCGAATAGCCGAGCATGATTCCGGTTCGCCGCGGTTTCTTCATGAAGTAGGGAGAAATTCCGTAGACGCCGACTCCCTTAGACGCGGCATCTCTGATCAGAGATTCTTCCGCCGTTCGTTTCTTGGGCCAAAGCACGACGTGGGCGCCTGCTCCGCTGCCGGTCACTTCAACCCGATCGCGCAAGTGAGTTTGAATCGCGTCAAGCAACGCGTGGCGGCGAGCTGTATTTCTTCTTCGAACGCGGCGCAACGAACGCTCATACAAGCCGCTGGAGATAAATTGCGCCAGGGTTTCCTGCTCCAACGTGGCTGTGTGCCGGTCACAGAGCCACTTAGCGGCCGTAAATGCCGTCACTAATCTCTTGGGAGCGATTAGATAACCGATACGTAGCGAAGAAAACACCGTCCGGGAAAACGTCCCGATATAAATGACGCGGCCTTCCCGGTCGAGACCTTGCAGAGATTCAAGCGGTTGGCCTTCGTAACGGAACTCACCGTCGTAGTCATCTTCAATGACAATCGCGTTGCGGCGCTTAGCCCAGTCGAGAAGGGCGAGGCGGCGTGACAGGGGAAGAATCGTTCCCGTCGGAAACTGGTGCGAGGGTGTGACAAAAGCCAGGCGGGTGGTCGACGGCAGATCAGATGGATCGAGGCCATCGCGATCGAGGGCTACTGGAAATAAGCGAGCGCCGGCCGCGCGAAGAATTTCGCGGGTGCCCTGGTAGCAAGGATCTTCGATGGCAACCCTATCGCCAACTTCGATCAGCACGCGGGCAATCAGGTCCAGTGCTTGCTGCGATCCGTTGACGACCAGTACTTGCGTGGGATCGCAAGCGACGGCGCGAGAGCGGCGCAGATGGCTACAGATGGCCTCGCGCAAGGCGGCATTCCCGCTCGCAGGACCATAATCGTGTTCCCAGACCGGAGCTTTTCGCGCACAGCGCAGAAGAATGCGGCGCCACATCTCAAAGGGAAAAGTGTCGAGATCACTGCGGCCGTATGCAAAATCGTAGGGGAGGGAAGGCATGCGGCGCTGGGGGAAATTCATCTTCTCCCAGGCGGAGGCTGAGGACGATCCGAAGCGCGACAGATGCAGCTTCGCGGAATCCGCCGGACGAGCCGACTGGGTCGTCGTTCCTATTTCGCGAGAAACATAGGTTCCCGAACCTGCGCGGCCCACCGTATAGCCCTCGGCCAACAATTGGTCGTAGGCCAGCAGCACCACAGTTCTTGAGACTCCCAACTGCTCAGCCGCGTCCCGCGTGGATGGAAGTTTGTCTCCGCCACGAAAGGCTCCCGAGAGAATCGCCTGACGAAAGCCCAGATAGACCTGCTGGAATAGGGGGCCAGCTCGTCTCTTAAGTGGTATTACAAGTGACATAGAAAGTGGTCGTTCCAAAATACCACAGGCTGCGAGATTCTCGTTGAGCGAGACGAGACTCTCGAAGGGAGAAAAGATGAAGCGATGTTTGTTGCTGGGAGCGTTGCTGCTGTGGCCGTGCATGTTGATTGGACAGACGGATGCCAACAAGACCGCCGTGAGCGAGACGCGCGATGGGCAGCACGATTTTGATTTCGAAATCGGTACCTGGAAAATTCACCTTAAGAAATTGTTGCATCCGCTGACTGGTTCCACCACATGGGTCGAATTTGACGGCACATCGGTGACCCGCAAGGTCTGGAATGGCAAGGCAAATCTGGAGGAGTTCGAGACCGATGGTTCGGCAGGGCATATCGAGGGGATGACCCTGCGTCTTTACAATCCCGACGCGCACCAGTGGAGTCTTTATTGGGGGACCAGCAAAGCTGGCGCTTTGGGAATTCCTACGGTCGGCGAGTTCAAGAACGGACGCGGCGAGTTCTACGATCAGGAACCCATCAACGGCAGAGCGATCCTGGTTCGATTCGTTTGGTCTGAGATCACGCCGAACTCGGCTCACTTCGAGCAGTCGTTCTCCGACGATGGAGGCAAGACCTGGGAGGTAAACTGGATTACCGACCAGACGCGAGTGAGTGAAGGCGCTGGGACTCGCTGAAATACGCTTGGGGCCTTTGGGCCGTCGGCGGTTTGATGTTAAACTCCTCGCCCTTGAGACATTCCTGGATCAAACGAGGAGTTGCAGATGATTGAAATACTAAGGGGTGACGGAGGGAGCGGATTCGGCTTCAAAGCCAGTGGCGCCGTAACCGCAGAAGATGTCAAAGCCATTGAGCCGCAGATCGAGCGCGAAATCGCGCAAGCTCATAAGCATCCCATCGGAATTCTCATCGATATGACGGCCGTTAAAGACGTGGAGTGGAAGGCGCGTTGGGAGGAGTTGCGTTTTCTGCGCAAGTTCGGCGACCCTATCGCGCGAGTCGCCGTGATCGGAGCTCGCAAGTGGGAAGAACTGATGGGCGATATCGCTGGCGCCACGGTTTTGATGCAGGCCGATATCCGCTACTTTCAGCCGAAGGAAATCATGCATGCGTGGCATTGGGTCAAGACGGCCAAGTATGCAGACGATCTTCCCGTCCGCCAGATCCTTCCGGCCGGACACTTGATGAGCGGTTACGATCCCGAATACACGGGAGTGTAAATGCAATCTTGTTCGCGAGTGAATCCGCTTCTGCGCACACAGGAGCGGATTTTCTTGCGCGTCGTGTGCGATAACCGCACTTAGTTTTGTCTCAATGACAAAGCCAAAGCGCTGCATTATGATTTCCTTCTTCGCGCGCCTAGGAGAAGCGTGACCCAACTGAACCGCGAGCCTGCAGTCATTCGTTCTTATCGACGTACGGAACCAGGGACCCAGCCCGATTACGCATATCCCGGGTATCGCGCGACCGCGCGGCGCGCTCCTTCGAAGCCGCTGATCCTGCTGCCGCACACGCTATCGGAAATTACGGGTCCAGTCTTCGGACACGAAAAGATCGGCGAAGCCGACAACGATCTGACTCGCCAGCACGCGGGCGATCCGCTGGGTGAGCGAATCACGGTCAGTGGCCGCGTGCTAGATGGTGATGGCCGTCCGGTAACGAACACGTTGATCGAGTTGTGGCAAGCGAACGCTGCAGGACGTTACTTTCACAACCGGGATGATCACCGCGCTCCCATTGATCCGAACTTCACCGGCGCTGGGCGCGCGATGACCGACGACAAGGGCCACTACCGATTCGTTACGGTGAAGCCAGGGGCCTATCCCTGGAGGAATCATGACAACGCCTGGCGTCCGGCGCATCTGCACTTTTCGCTCTTCGGGCCGGCATTCGCTACGCGCCTGGTAACGCAAATGTATTTCCCCGGCGATCCGCTGCTTCCATTTGATCCGATCATTCAATCCTTACCAGATGAAGGAGCGCGCCAGCGATTGATCTCTAGTTTCGACTGGGAGACTACGCGGCCGGAATGGTCGCTCGGCTACCGTTTCGACATCATTCTGCGTGGCCGCGAAAGGACTCTGTTCGAGGACTGAGATGAAATTGATTCCTACCGGCTCCCAAACAGTTGGCCCGTATTTTCATCTTGGCCTGACCGATCCGCGATCGGTGGAGTGCATCGCCGGCCCTGCGGCAAGGGGCGAGCGAGTAACACTGGTGTGCACTGTGCTCGATGGCGATGGCGTCCCGGTGCCAGACGCGATGCTCGAGATTTGGCAAGCGAACTCCGAAGGCAAGTATCATCATCCTGAGGATACGCAAGAGAAAGCGCTCGACCCTGCCTTCGAAGGGTTTGGCCGCATGGGAAGCGATGCAGCCGGGGTAATGAAGTTTGAGACGGTCAAGCCCGGCTGCGTGCCCGGACCCGATAACCGGCTTCAGGCGCCGCATCTGAACGTATCAATCCTTGCGCGTGGCCTGCTGAAGCGATTGCCGACGCGAATTTATTTTGCGGGCGACCCCGCGAACGAGGAAGATCCGGTGCTTGCGCTCGTGCCGGAAGAGCGGCGCGAGACATTGATGGCACAACCCGATCGGTCGAAGCCTGGTCAATGGAATTTCGTGATTCATCTGCAAGGCGAGCGCGAGACGGTCTTTTTCGACGTGTAGACACTGGAAGCCGCGTGTCCACACTTATCCTGATAGTGTTACTGTCTGCAGGGTTCAGAGCGGCGATGAGGTGTGCATGTCCGTCAGATTGATTGAGAGCCTGGCAACCACGGAGGCGTTGTCGGAGGTGTTCTCCGACCGCTCCGTCCTGGAAGCCATGCTCGCTTTCGAAGTGGGATTAGCGCGCGCCGGAGCGCGCGTGGGAGTCGTGCCCGATGCGGCGGCGAAAGCAATTGGCGGTAGCCGCTCGTGTTGAATCGTTCGACGTCGCAGCGTTGGCAAATCAGACGCTGCGAGGCGGAACTCCGGGCATCCCGCTCGTAAAGGCGCTCACAGAACTAGTGCGAGCGAGTGCTCCTGAAGCCGCGGGCTTCGTGCATTGGGGCGCGACCAGCCAGGATGTGGCCGATACCGCTCTGGTATTGCTCCTAAAGAAGTCACAAGTGCTGTTAGAGAGCGATCTTGAACAGATGGAAGGCGCGTTGCTGCGGCTTGCGGAACAGAACGCCGACAGCGTGATGCTTGGCCGCACGCTGATGCAGGCAGCGCCTCCGGTCACCTTCGGATTGAAAGCTGCGGGATGGCTGGCGGCGATCCGGCGATGCCGAAAAAATCTGCGCGGAACGTTCTTCGACGCTTTGATTCTGCAGTTCGGCGGCGCCAGTGGGACACTGGCTTCGCTTGGCGAACAGGGAATTGAAGTGGGACATGCGCTCGCCGCAGAACTTAGCCTCGGATTTCCGGATTCCCCCTGGCACACGCACCGCGATCGTCTGGCGCGACTGGTTTGCGCGTGCGGAGTTCTGACTGGCTCGCTAGGAAAGATGGCGCGCGATATTTCTCTGCTTATGCAAGGCGAAGTCGCGGAGGTCGCCGAGCCTGGCGGCAAAGGTCGTGGCGGATCGTCCACCATGCCGCACAAGCGGAATCCTATCGGCTGTTCTGTGACCGTCGCTGCGGCGCAGCGTGTGCCTCCGCTCGTTGCAACATTTCTTTCGTCGATGGTGCAGGAACACGAGCGCGGTGTAGGCGGTTGGCAGGCGGAATGGCCGACGGTAGCCGACGTCATTCAGGCGACCGGGCTGGCCGTGGCTTCGATGGCGGAAGTGGCCGAGGGATTGACGGTCGATCCGGCGCGAATGCGGGCCAACATTGACGCCACTCGTGGCGTGATCTTCGCGGAGCGCGCGATGATGTTGTTAGGCGCGAAGCTGGGTCGAGACGTCGCCCATAAATTGCTGGAAGATGCGACTCGACAGAGCGTCGCTCAGCAGAAACACCTCGCGGAAATTCTGAGCACGATGCCTGAGGTCGCGCGCCATCTCGACGCTGCTACGCTGCGCGATCTGGAAACTCCGGAGAAATATTTGGGAGTAGCTGAGCAGTTTCGCACGCGCCTCATCGAGAATCAAACCGAAGAAAAGGACTAAGCACTATGCCCTTCGTGACCGTCGACCATACTCGGCTGTTCTATCGCCTTGAGGGTAAAGCCGGTGCTCCGCCGCTGATCTTGTCTCACTCGATCGGGGCCGACCACGCGATGTGGGGACAGCAGGTGGAAGCGCTCGCGCCCTATTTTCAGATTGTGCGTTATGACGTTCGCGGCCACGGGGCCTCCGACGCCCCGAAGGGCGAATATTCCATCGACCAACTGGGGCGAGACGCCATTGCCATCGCGGACGCAGCCGGATTCCAGAAGTTTGCTTTTTGCGGGCTTTCGATGGGAGGTGCGATCGGACAGTGGATCGCTCTGCATGCTCCCGATCGCCTGACGCATCTCGTTCTCGCCAACACCTCTCCCCAGTTCGGACCTCGGACCAACTGGGATACGCGCATTCGCGCGGTGCAAGAGGGCGGGATGGCCTCGATCGCCGACATGGTGATGCAGCGCTTCTTCTCGCCTGCCACGCTCGTGCGTGATTTTCATGCTACCGACGTGAGAGCGGTTTTCCTCGGAACCGATCCCGCCGGATATGCCGGATGCTGTGCCGCGCTCCGCGACATGGATTACACGGGTGAGGTTTCGAAGATCAAAGCTCCGACGCTGGTCATCTCCAGTGACAGCGACGTCTCAACGCCGTGGACGGGCCACGGCGAAATCCTGGCGCGTGAGATTGCGAATGCTCGCGCGATTCGTATGCCGGGGGCGCATCTCTCTAATCTCGAGCACCCGCATTCTTTCACCCAGGCGCTGGCGGAATTCCTGATGCCGCAAGATGCCGCCGCCGATCCACTGGAGGCGGGTTTCGTCGTGCGCCGGGCGATGCACGGGGACGCTCACGTCGATCGCTCGATAGCGGCTGCCACCGACTTCAACCGCGACTTTCAGGCCCTTATCACGCGCTACGCGTGGGGAACAATCTGGACGCGTCCCGGTCTAAGTCGCCGCACCCGACGCTTGCTGGTGCTGGCCATCACCGCCAGCATGGGGCGATGGGAAGAGTTTTCTCTTCACGTTCGCACCGGATTAGCCAACGAACTTGAACCGTGCGACATTAAGGAAGTGCTTCTGCAGACGGCGGTCTACGCCGGCGTTCCCGCGGGGAATACGGGTTTCAAGTTGGCGAAAGAAGAGATGGAGAAGCTCGCGAAGTCCCAGTAAAAAAGCCGACATCCGAAGATGCCGGCCCTTTTTCTTTTGCGGGCCATGCAAAGCCCGGCAGACATTCTACCCCTGCGCCCGCAAATCTAGTGACAATTATTGATCAGGTCGTTGGCAATGGCCTGCGCGCCATCAAGGACGTCGGCGATTCTGTGCGGAGCATCTGCAATGCATTCAAAATCGTGCTGGCTGTTGATGGCATTCAGATACAGCGCGCCTTCCGCGATTCCTGAGCCGGTATCCAGATCACCATAAATGAAGTGAATGCGCGTGCTGTAACTGAACAGCGACTTGTTGTCGGACGAAAGAATGCTGTCAGCCTGCCAAAGCGGCACGTCCGTCATATCGTGCGAAGTTTCTGAACTCGAGCAGTGATTATTTCCGTAGGCCGGATCGAGGAACATGTTGGCGTTGTTGCCGTAGCAGGGATCCTGCAAACCGACGCAAGCGCTCTGGATCATGGTTCCCAGGCACAGGCAGCCCTGGTCGATGCGGCTAAATGGAGGTCCGCTGGTGGGCTGCGCGTAGTTAAAAATGGAATCCTCGCCGTAACGTGCCAGGGCATAAGCGATGGCGCCACCACCCGCGCTGTTTCCAGTGGCGCAAAAAGCGGTGCTCGCTTGCAGGATATTGTCGTGAATCCATTGCGCGGTGGTGGCCCAGCGGCAAGCCAGCGTGAGCGGTCCGTCAGTAGCAGGGCCAGTAAGCCAGCCTGCGGTACCGGAAACAAAGTTGGTTTGCACTGCCGTGAATCCCCCGGCCACCACGTCGTTGACCGAGGTGGATCCAAAGGTGAACTGATCCTCGTAAAGTTGGTTGCCGCCGCCACCCGTGGTGAAGATAACTGTGCCCTTCGACGCTCCGCTCGGGGTGGTGGTCTTCAGCAGCACTGGAGTGTAGACGGGGACATTCGGACAGGTGACGGTTAGATTGACGCAGGTGCCAGTCACCGGGGGATTCGCCGTGGAGGGTGGGCAGGTGGTCGTCGCACTGGTCGCGGTTCCGAGTTGGTTCGGAGGAATTGTGCTGCTGCTGTTCACGGTTATGCTCAAGTTTGCCGAGGCGGTGAGGCTGGCCGAATCCTTGACCTGAACCGTGAAGCTCGAAGTTTGCTGCGTAGTGGGATCTCCCGTCACCGCTGTGGAGACTTGCGTACTACTGCCGAGGCTTAGCCCGCCAGGCAGAGATCCGCTGGTGATGGACCACGTGTACGGAGCAGTGCCGCCGGTTGCGGTGATCGTGCCGCTGTAAGCGACTCCTACGTTTGCCACAGGCAAAGTGGTCGTTGTGATCGACGGCACCGGATTCACGGTGATCGTAGTCGACATAAACTTTGTCATGTCGGCTTTCGAAGTCGCTGTCACGGTTGCGGTTACAGCACTGCTGCCACTGGTCGGGGCGACGTAGGTCGCGGCGCTTGCGGTCTGAGCGCTCAGACTGCCCGCCCCAGTAACCATCCATGTGACTCCGGCGGCGGTCGCGTCATTCATCACCGTCGCGGTGAGGTTAGCAGTTTGGGTGACGTCGATGGTTGCCGGGGAAGCCGTAACATTCACCGAAATCCCAAGCTTCACAACCGGTGTAGAACTACCTCCACCGCAGGACGCCAGTAAGAAAGACGCGAACAGGAAGACCGCCGCACCTGTAAACAGACGTCGCATTGGTGATGCTCCGATGAATCGTGCTGAGCCGGATGAAGAGCAGCGCCCGGAAAGGTGGCGCGAGATCCGGCTTAAAGACAACAACACTGTACGACGCGGAAAGTCGCGTTCAACAATCTTTACGTCATCGCGGTGATGGCATCGATTTCTGCAATCTCCTGCGCCGTCAGTTGCCAGTCGGTGGCCTTCACGTTCTGTTCGACCTGTTCGGGCTTGGTCGCTCCGGCGATCACGCTTGAGACTGTGGGGCGTGACAGCAGCCATGAGAAGGCCAACTCCAGCAGGCTGTGTCCGTGGGTGTGGCAGAACTCCATTAATTGTTCGACCTTGTTCCAGTTCGCCTCGGTAAAGTAGCGATCGGCAAGCCGCTTGTTACTGCTGAGACGCGACCCTTCCGGCATGGCCGATTCTCGATTGTATTTGCCGGTCAGGAATCCACTGGCGAGGGGAAAGAACGGCAGCATGCCCAAGCCATGGGCCTCCATCGCGGGAATGAGTTCTCGCTCCACGTCGCGCACCAGAAGGCTGTATTCGTTCTGACAAGAGATGAACGCGTTAAGGCCCAGGCTGTTGGCGGTCCATTGCGCTTCGACCGTCTGCCACGCAGCAAAGTTCGAACAGCCGATGTAGCGAACTTTCCCTTGAGTGACAAGATCATCAAGCGCGCGAAGTGTTTCTTCGATGGGAGTGCGCGGGTCAGGCGTGTGAATTTGGTAGAGGTCGATCCAATCGGTCTTCAGCCGCCGCAGACTGCCTTCGATCGAAGAGAGGATGTAACTACGCGAGGCGCCCTTTTTCTCGCGATCGTCCATGGCCATGCCGAACTTGGTGGCGATGATGACATCTTTGCGGTGCTCGCTCAGCGCCTGGCCCAGCATTTCTTCCGAGCCTCCGCGATTGCCGTAGATGTCGGCTGTATCGAATAAGTTGACTCCGAGGTCGAGGGCCTTTTGCACGACCTTGCGCGTGCCCGCAAGGTCGATCGTCCAGCCAAAATTGTTACAGCCTAGGCCCACGATCGAGACTCGCAAACCTGACTTCCCAAGATTGCGTAGCTTCATTCCGCTTTACTCCCGAAAGGTATTTCTGCGATCTCGATGCTCGAACTGAAATCCGGGACTCCGAACGTTGTCACTGCCGGGAGCCTATGAGCGAGCTAACCGCGGACGTACGCATCACTTGAATCTGGAACGGCTAAAAACTAATCCAATTGTTAGAACGAGACAACCGGGCCTGGTGTGAAACTGCGAATTTACGCCGACCTAGATGGAATCGGCAAGAAAGTTGAGTTGACTATGCGTTTCTCCAAAGCTTTGGTATTGGCGGTAATTACACTTCTTTCGACTTTGGTCGTCGCGCAAGAAACAGCCCCTGCGCCGGGCGTTCCGGTGAGTATGGTGGTCACCGTCGAACCGCGTCACGGATCTTCCGCTCCCATGATCGACGCTCGCGACGTGATGGTCTATTTGAAGCATGAGCGCGCCAAGGTAACGGACTGGGTGCCGCTCAAGGACGCTCGCGCCGGTCTTCAGCTATTTCTGCTGATCGACGATTCATCGAATACCAGTCTCGGATCACAACTGGAAGATCTGAAGCAATTCATCACTTCGCAGCCTGCCACGACGGAGATCGGTGTCGCCTACATGCAGAATGGAACGGCGATGGTTCTTCAAAACCTGACTTCCGATCATGCCTTGGCAGCCAAGGCGCTGCGCCTGCCCATAGGAAATGCTGGAGCGTCGGCCAGTCCGTATTTTTCGTTGGGCGATTTGATCAAACGCTGGCCGGAGTCGAAAGTTCCCCGCGAGGTGCTGATGGTCACCGATGGAATCGATCGGTATTGGGGAAGCGGTCCTGATGATCCCTATGTGAGTTCGACAATCGATCAGGCGCAGAAGGCGGGCGTCGTGGTGTTCGCGATCTACATGCCGGGCGTGGGGCATTATGGACACAGCTTCTGGCGCATCAATTGGGGACAGAACTACCTGTCACAGATCGCCGATGAAACCGGTGGCGAGGCTTACTACCTTGGGAATGGCGCGCCGGTGTCGTTTAGTCCGTATTTGGACGATCTGTCGAGCCGGTTGGGACGACAGTATTGGCTCAGCTTCCAGGCGCAAGCAGAAAAGAAGGCAGGTTTTCAGCAAGTCAAATTACAGACGGAAGTTCCGAACGTAGAGTTGGTGAGCGCCGACCGGGTCTATGTACCTGCCGGGCAGTAGGGAGGACTTGCTCGGCAGGCACACGGGAATCGAATCTCAGGCGCAATGGCCGAAGCATTCGACGGCCTATGACCGAGAGTCACAAGGGTGAAACGCCTGCAACAGCGCCGGGCTACTGAATCGAACTGGCGACCGAGGAGAAGGCGTTGTTGGCGTTCGTCCCGATTAGCCGTATCGTTCCGACTACAAGAACCAGGATCACCGCCAGCATTACCGCATACTCCGCAATATCCTGACCCTGTTCTTCGGACCAGATCCTGCGAATCAGTTGAACCATACGACCTCCAGACGGGGGATTTGTGGAGAGAGACAACAATGATGCCGGGTGCGGGAAGCCTTGTCAAATGCCATCTGTGAATTACTTCAGGTGCGGGGTCCCGCGATTCCGATGAGGCTAGGATAACTCCGCGAGGGCCGGGCGGAAAGGCAAAATTTGTATTTTCCTTTCAGCGCATTAAGCCAGATGCCGCCTGGGACGCGTATTCCAGAACGCGCCCGGGCATGACTCCGAGATAGATGGTTGCAGCCACGCTAATAGCCAGTGCGGCGCCCAAGCTGAACGGAATCGGGGAGATCGCTTCCTCTTCGCGCGGCTCTTTCATGTACATCATCACAATCACGCGTAAATAATAATAAGAGCCGATCGCGCTGTTGATGACGCCGATTACGACCAGGCCGATGAGGTTCGCCTGCACGGCGGCGCTGAACACGTAGAACTTCGCGAGGAATCCCCCTGTAATCGGAATACCAATGAGCGACAACAGGAAGATCGTGAGGGTGGCGGCAAGAATCGGGGAACGGCGTCCAAGGCCGGCGTAATCTTCGAGCGTGACGTAGCGTTCGCCCGCGCCGGCAAGATGGCTGACCACGGCAAACGCCCCCACGTTCATGGCGGCATACGACGCGGCGTAGAACATCGCGGCGGGAATTCCATTGTCAGGCAGAGCCGCAAACGCGACCAGCAAGTAGCCTGCGTGCGCGATTGACGAGTAGGCGAGCAGGCGCTTGACGTTGTCTTGCACCAGTGCGCAAACATTGCCGAGTGTCATCGAAAGGGCCGCCACCATCCAGATCAGCCACAGCGTTCCAGGCGCGTGCGCTTCAAACAGAATGCGCAGCAAAACCGCAAACACTGCAGCTTTCGGTCCGGTGGACATCAATCCCACGATGGGAGCGGGCGCGCCTTCGTAGACGTCGGGCGTCCAAATGTGAAAGGGAGCAGCAGCGACTTTGAAGCCCAATCCCACGAACATCAGCGCGACAGCCAAGTAGGCCAAGACCGGCGGCTGACCCATCTGCATTGCGTGCGCAATGGCCAGGATGCTGGTGGAACCCGTGGCGCCAAACATCAGGGCTACGCCGTAGAGAAAGAATGCCGTCGCAAATGAACCTAACAGGAAGTATTTGATCGATGATTCGCTGCTGATGGCGGCGCGCCGTCGAAAGCCCGCTAGGATATACGTGGAGATGGAAGAAATTTCCAGCGCGATGAAGATCAGCACCAGTTCCACCGCCGATGACATCAGGCTCATGCCCACGGCGCCGAACAGAATCAGGGCGTAATATTCGCCGGCGCGAATCTTCTGCACTTGCATGTATTCGAAGGACGTAAGAATAACGACGGCGGTGATGGTGGCAATCAGAAAATGGAAGAAGACGCTGAAGGAATCGACACGAATCATGCCCCAGAAGCCGGGGCCGGGATATTGCGCCTGAAAGATGGTTGCGGCAATCGCCCCGATAGCGCCCAACAAAGCGATTGTCCCAAGAGTTTTCTGGCTGCTGTGCTCGTCCATGATTGGATCAAGCAGCATAATGATCATGCCGAACACCGTGAGCACAATCTCGGGCAGGATGCGGATGTATTCGACGCCTTGAGGCAGCGTGGCTGGGTTCACTGTCCCACCACCTTGGCTGCCAGCTGCGTAAATGGTGCGAGCGCGGCGCTCACTGCGGGATCGATCGCATTCAACCAAAGCAGCGGCGCTACACCCATGATCAAGGCGACAACCGCGGCGGGCCAGAGCGCGATCTGTTCGCGAGCGCTTAAGTCACGCAGATGATTGTTGACCTCGTGGGTTACTTTCCCGAAGAAGACTCGCTGATACATCCACAGCAGGTAACAGGCGCTCCAGATGACTCCGGTCGCGCCAAGAATTCCGTAGATTGCGCGGTCACGGAATGCGCCGCTCAACACCAGGAACTCTCCGATGAAGCCATTGAGCAGCGGGAGCCCTACTGAAGCCAGCGTGATGAAGAGGAAGAACGCCGCGTAACGCGGCATGGGCGTCGCCAGCCCGCCGAACTCGGAGATCTCGTAGGTGTGGCGACGCTCGTAGAGAATGCCGGAGAGCATGAACAAGCCGCCGGTCGAAATGCCATGAGCCAGCATCACGTACATCGCACCGTCGAGCCCCGCCTGGGTGAAGCTGAAAATGCCGAGGACGACAAACCCAAGTGGCTGATCGAAGAGTAAGCGATCAGCTTCTTCATGTTCGGTTGCACCATCGCGACCAGCGCGCCGTAGATGATGCCGATCAGCGCCAGGATCATGATCCAGTTGGCATTCTGTCGCGCCTGCTCAGGGAAGAGTCCGAGGTTGAAGCGCAACATGCCGTACGTGCCCATCTTCAGAAGGACACCAGCGAGTAGGACCGAACCTGCAGTCGGTGCTTCGACGTGTGCATCCGGCAGCCACGTGTGCACCGGGAACAGCGGAACTTTCACGGCGAAGGCAACGAAGAAGCCCAGGAACAGCCACGTGCGCGGCACCAGCAAAGCCTTCCACACGGCCGCTCTGAATCGCGTTTTGAATGGTGACGAAATCGAACGTCCCGACCTTCGCGTACAGCCAGAGGATCGCCGCCAGCATAAAAACAGAAGCGATCATCGTGTACATGAAGAACTTCACTGCCGCGTAGACGCGCCGCCCGTGTCCGTAGACACCGATCAGCAGCGCCATCGGAATCAGCGTTGCTTCCCAGAAGAAGTAGAAGAGGAACAGGTCAAGCGCGCAGAACACGCCGATCAGCGCCGTTTCGAGAATCAGCAGGATGATGAAGAATTCCTTCACCCGCTCATGAATTGAATTCCACGAAATCAGCACGCACAACGGCGTGAGGAATGTCGTCAGCACGATCAGCCAGACGGAAATGCCATCGACTCCCATGTGGTAATGAATGTTGGGAGTCGGAATCCATGGGATGTTGATCTCGTACTGAAATCCCGGATGCGAGCGAGCCAGATGAACTGGCAAGTGCAGCGATACCAGGAAGGCACAAATCGTGACTATGAGCGAAATGATCTTGATATCGCGGTCGCGCCGGGGCATGAACACCAGCAACAACGCTCCGGCGAGCGGGATGAACGTCACCAGCGAAAGGATCGAACTATCGAGGGAGTTCATCGGGTTCCCATCCAGATCATGTAGGCGATCACGGCAGCCGCACCGACCGCGATCCATCCTGCGTACGAGCGAAGGTTGCCGGACTGCATGTGCCGCACCGCGTCGGAAACGTCTCGAGCACCATCTGCAGTCTCGTTCACGCTCGTATCGATCACGCCTTGATCCACTGTCTGCCACAAAATACGTCGCGACCCGTTGACCAATGGCCGGACAATGATGGCTGCATAGATTTCGTCGATGTAGTACTTGTGCGAGACCGTCTGGTAGAAGCCACCAAGAGAAGCTGCGATCTTCTGGGGAAGCTCAGGATTCTTCGAGTAAAGCAGCCACGCCAGACCGAAGCCCAGCACCGCAACGGCAATGGACACGCTCGTCAGCAAACCCTCCGAAGGCCCTTGCTCTTCGTGCGGAGCAGGCGCTTCCTGTACCACCGCGTTCGCATGGAAGACTGGTGAGAGGAATTTGTCGAAGCGCTCGCTTCCCACCCATCCACCGCAGACAGAGAGAATCGCCAGAATCGCCAGTGGGACGAGCATTACCGCTGGACTCTCATGTACTCCGCCATGTCCGTGCTCGCCATGCCTGTGATCATCGTGTTCTTCTCCGCGATAGTCACCAAAAAACGTGAGGAACCACTGGCGGAACATGTAGAACGAAGTGAGAAACGCGGTGAAGACGCCGATGGCCCAATAAATCCAATTTGCTTTGAAAGCGTTGTAAAGAATGGCGTCTTTGCTGAAGAATCCCGCTAGTGGCGGGAAGCCCGCGATCGCGAAGGTTCCGGCGGTCATGGTCCAGAAAGTCCACGGAATCTTGGTACGCAAGCCGCCCATCTTGCGCATATCCTGCTCACCGCCGATGGCGTGAATCACCGATCCTGCCGCCAGGAATAGCAGTCCTTTAAAGAAGGCATGGGTCATCAGGTGGAAGATGCCCATTGAGAACGCGCCCACGCCGCAGCCCATGAACATATATCCGAGTTGCGAGACCGTGGAGTACGCGAGAACTTTCTTAATATCGGTTTGCGTGATGCCAATGGTCGCTGCGAACAAGGCCGTCAGCGTTCCGATAATCGCTACCACGGTCATCGCCGCAGGCGCGCGTTCGAAGATCACATGCGAGCGCGACACCATATAGACGCCCGCGGTCACCATGGTCGCTGCGTGGATCAACGCAGAGACTGGCGTCGGGCCTTCCATCGCATCCGGCAGCCAGACGTAAAGTGGAATCTGTGCCGACTTTCCCGCCGCGCCTACCATGAGCAGCAATCCGATGGAAGTCAGTAATCCCGCACCCGCGGTTTCAGGGCTTAGAAGAGAGATCTTCTGGAAGACGTCGGTAAAGTTTAGAGTGCCAAAATGTTTGATCAGCAAGAACAGTGCAATCAGGAAACCGAAGTCACCGACGCGATTGACGATGAATGCCTTCTTGCCCGCCGACGCGGCGGAATCTTTCACGAACCAGAACCCGATCAACAGATACGACGCCAAGCCCACGCCCTCCCAGCCAATGAACATCACCAGGTAGTTGTTGGCCAGAACCAGCGTCAGCATGAAAAACATGAAGAGATTCAAGTAGGTGAAAAAGCGGTAGAAGCTCTCGTCCTCCCACATGTAGCCGATGGAATAAATGTGGATGAGGAACCCGACACCCGTGACCACCAGCAACATGACGAAAGAAAGCTGGTCGAGGTAAAACGCAAAGTCGACTTGAAAGGTGCCGGAGCGGAACCATGTGGCGAGTGTTTCCGTGTGGGGAAGGGCAATTGAAGAAAATCGCGCGGCGATGCTGAGCGCCATCGCGAACGCCGCACCGCAAAATGTAAGCGCCACGGCCACGACAGCCTGTCGGGAGAAGCGCTTCCCGAAAAAACCGTTGATGGCGGCGCCGGTCAGCGGCAGCAGCGGAATCAGCCACAGATAAAGGTTCGACGTCATAGTTTGAGCAGATCGATCCGGTCGACGTTCAAAGTTTCGCGATTGCGATAGACGGCGATGATGATAGCCAGTCCCACCGCAGCTTCCGCGGCCGCCACGACCATCACAAAGAAGACGAAGACCTGTCCGCTTAGCGCGTGCCACTGCGCGGCGAACGCCACGAACGACAGATTCACTCCGTTGAGCATGAATTCGATCGACATGAAAATCGTGATCAGATTGCGTTTGATCAGGAAGCCCGTGACTCCGCAGGCGAACAAAATTCCGCTCAGCACCAGGTAATACGACAGCGGTACCATCAGGCCTCCTTCCTTGGCGATTGCACTTGCTCAGGCTTTGCCGCGAGAACCACTGCGCCCATGATGGCGATCAGCACCAGCACCGAAGTGACTTCAAAGGGCAATAGGAAGTCGTGGAACAGCAGACGCGAAATCGATTTGGGATCGCCCCACAATGCCCCGACTTCCACCGAAGCCGTATTCGAACGGGCAAGCAACACCCATGCCACCAGTCCGCTGCCCACCAGCATCCCGGGAATGCCGATAATCATGGCAACCTTGCTGCCGCACGGTTCGTTCCTCTTCGCCTGCATTGAGCAGCATGATGACAAAGACGAACAACACCATAATCGCGCCGGCATAAATGATGACCTGCACGGCGGCAACGAATTCCGCTCCCAAAAGCAGATACTCGACTGCTAACGACACCATGACGGCGATCAGCGAGAGCGCGCTGTTAATGGGGTGCCTCTGCACTAGCAGGTTCACAGCCCCCGCCACGCAGACCGCTCCGAAAACCAAAAAGATGATCAGATGAAGCATGATTTCAGTTCTCAGTTCCCGGTTCTCAGTTCCCAGTCCATGCGATGTTTTGCTGAGAACTGGGAACTGAGAACCGAGAACTGCCTTACGATTTCAACGCCACAATCAATCCTGTGATCACCAGATTCGCAATGGCCAACGGCAACAGAAATTTCCATCCGAATGCCATTAACTGGTCATAGCGAAACCGTGGCAAGGTTCCGCGAACCCAAATGTAAAGAAAAAGAAAGCCAAAGACCCTCAGGAAAAAGTACCCTACCGGCAGAATCATCTGGAACCACGCTGGTCCAAAGAGCCAACCATTCCAGCCGCCAAGAAACAGGATCGACGCCAGACAGGCCACTGTAATCATGTTCGCGTATTCAGCCATGAAGAACATGGCAAACTTCATGGCGCTGTATTCGGTGTGATATCCCGCTACCAGTTCAGTTTCCGCTTCCGGCAAATCAAACGGAATGCGGTTGGTTTCCGCATAGGCCGACATCAGATAAATAAAGAAGGCGACGAACTGTCCGCCGTAAAAGATGTTCCACTTGGGAATGAATCCCCAGAAGTGTCCGCTCTGGGCCACAACAATGTCTCGCAGGCTGAAGCTGCCGGAAAGTATCAGCACCCCGATCAGCGACAGTCCGAGCGATACTTCATAGCTGATCATCTGAGCGCTCGCGCGCAGTCCGCCGAGCAGGGAATACTTGTTGTTCGACGACCATCCGGCAAGAGCCACGCCGTAGACGCCGACTGACGTGATGCCAAGCACTATCAGAAGTCCGATGTTTACGTCAGTGATCTGCAGCGGCGTTGTGATCGAGCCGATCGTGACCGTGTTTCCGATTGGAATGACGGCGATCGACGTCAGCGCAAAGATCACCGCAATCATCGGCGCCGCGATATAGAGCGGCTTGTAAACATGCGGCGGCGTCAGGTCTTCTTTAAATAGGAATTTCACTCCATCGGCCAGAGGTTGCAGCAAGCCGAATGGGCCGACGCGCGTAGGTCCCCACCGGTTCTGCATGTGGCCGACGACTTTGCGCTCGAGCCAAACCGTGTAAGCGACCGCAGTCAGCAGAATGAACACTGCCAGCACGATCTTCACGATCGAGATGAGGACAAAAACTCCAACGCTTAACAATGCGATCTTCTTTCCATGATCGGGATAGCGCCCCTGTATCCGGCGCTACGAGTTGCTAGTCTGCCGCGACTTCCGTTGTTTCTTGCGGACGGCTTTCCATGACCGAGTTCAATGCTTTGGAGTAACGCCCCAGCGTGCCAGACGTAAACAGAGTATCGTTAGCTGGAACAATCAGCGCCGGGTCCTGCATGGCTCCCGGTCCGCTCTTGGTTAAAGTCGTGTGCTCGTCGTTCCCCGACAGAATATTTACCCGAGAGAAGTCATATCCGGGCACCAACCGCTGAATCTCATCGAGAATCGCCATCGGATCGAACGGACTCATCTTCGGCTCAAGGCCATGCGCTTCGAGCCAGACAATATGGCGATCGGCTTCCCCAGATTGCGCTCCGCGCGATTGGCCCATGTCCGCGCGAGTGCCGCGTCCGAAAGGCACCAGTTTGTGGACATCGACGCCCATGGCATCGGCGATGCGGACAATCATCTCGAAATCAGTCTTGGTGTCGGTAACCTCGCCGGCCTTCTTCACCAACTGAAGATCGCCGCAGGTATTGGTGAATGTGCCTGACTTCTCGTAAGCGTTGGCTGCGGGCAAAACTACGTCAGCAATCGCCGCAGTTTCGGTCAGGAACATATCTTGCACGACGACGAAGGTGTTTGACAGAGCGAAGGGATCGATGCTTCCGCGACCCACAGGATTCGAGCCGACCACATAGAGAGCTTTCAGTTTTCCAGCTTTCGCGCTCTCGATCATCTCCGGCAGAGTCAAGCCCTTCTGCTGAGGAACCCGACTCCATTCTTCGTGGAACGGACTGGTATGTTCCGCGCGATGGTAACCGGGAAGCAGATCGGGATAAAGGCCCATGTCGGCGGCGCCGCGCGAGTTTGCGTAGTCGGCGAGGGCGATGATCTTTGCGCCTTGAATTCCAGCGGTGAAGCTGACTAAAGAAGAAACGGCTTCGCCGCGGATCTCGGATCCGAAGATGACAATCAGATTGGTTTCGCCGCGCAGTTTGTCGCGGAGTGCAGTCCACGCCTCGGTGGTCCCGCCTAGCGCTGTCGCGGCAACATCCTTGCCGCTCAGAAACGCGGCCACTTCAGCTTCTGTTCCGGGCGGAATCTGGGTGAAGGTCGTCGCTTGCCGGTGCAGCTTAATATCTTCGGAATTGATAACGTGCAGCTTCGCCCGGTGCAGTCGGACATTGTTGCGAATCTGCCAAGCCAATAAAGGATGCTGCTCGGTCGGATTGTTTCCGATCAGCAGAATCGTTGGAGCGTTGAAAACCTCGCGCATCGAGGCCGTGACATCAGGCTTCCCCGTGAGAGCCGCTGCGAGGGAAGGGAAGTCGGCAGTGCGATGATGGTCGATATTATTCGTACCCACCACGACGCGGGCGAACTTCTGTAGCAGGTAGTTCTCTTCGTTGGTCGTGCGCGTCGAGCCGACTACTCCAATCGCTTGTCCACCGTCGTGATCGCGGATTTCCTTGAAACGCTTGCCGATCAGGGCAAACGCTTCTTCCCAGGTAGAGGGCGTCAGGCGGCCGTCTTTGCGGATCAGCGGACTGGTGAGACGCTCGGCGCTATCGGCAAAGTCGAAGCCGTAACGCCCCTTCATGCACAGGAAGTCACCGTTGATGCCGCTCTTGTCGCGGTTGTCGCCGCGAACGATCTGCATCCCAGTCTCTGACCGCCGCACGCCCAGCGTGGTCTTGCATCCATCGGCACAGTGCGTGCACGTCGTTCCGACGTGATTCATCTCCCAGGGACGCGTCTTGTAGCGATAGGCACCCGATGTCAACGCGCCGACTGGGCAGATGTCGATACACATTCCGCACTCTTCACATTCCAGATGATCTTCTTTATTGGGCGCGATGATGGAGGAGACGCCGCGGTTCTGCACGCCCAGCGCCCACACATCCATGCCCTCGCCGCAGACCCGCACGCAGCGGTAGCACAAAATGCAACGCGGACGGTCGAAATACACCACGGGCGACCACTGCTGCTCTTCGCGATGATTCTTGGGCTCGATGTATTTCGATTCGGCGGCGCCGTAGGAGAACGTCATGTCCTGCAGTTCGCATTCGCCGCCCGCATCGCACACAGGACAATCCAGCGGATGATTTCCCAAAAGCAACTCGACCATCGACTTCCGCGCCTGGCGAATCTCGTCGCTTTCGGTGGTGACAATCATGCCTTCGCCAATGACGGTAGTGCAGGCCGTCTGCAGCTTGGGCATCTTCTCGATTTTCACCAGACACATGCGGCAAGCGCCCTGCAGAGATAGATTTGGGTAGTAGCAGAACGATGGCACTTCGATGCCAACCGCTTTGCAGGCTTCGATCAGCAGCGTTCCCGCAGGAGCCGTGACCTTCTTACCGTCGACCGTAATGTTTACGTCAGGCATTTTCTAATCTTGTAATCGGGTAATTTTGCAATTTAACGTACTGCTTTAGCCGTTTGGCGCGATGCAGTAAACAGGGCGGTCAACTCGCGTGCCTCTGCTAGCCACTCCGTCAAACGCTTGGCAGGGACGATCTCACAATCCTGCAGCATTTCCAGCCAAAACACTGTCTCATCTGCTTCTTCCACAACGATACCAATCTTTGCGACCATTCGGCTTTGGATCTTGCGCGGCACGCTGCTCTATAATTCGCCGCAACCGTGGTCCACAGCGCAACAACTGCTTGCCAAGCACCTGTGCATCGCCTCGATACGGCAACGCCCTGTACACCCGCACCAGTCTTACTGCGAATGCTTTTGTCCGATCGCGAAGCTGTTCCTGCTTCGACAGCATCGAGGTGTTCCAAATTGCAAAATTACCCGATTACCAAATTACAAAACTCTAGTGCGACAGCACCGGAAGGTCTTCCACCGCTCCGTCTGTCTCAAACGGACACGGCCTGCCTTCCAGGTGATCTTCAAATTCTTTGCGCCACTTTTTCACGAAGGCGATCGTCGGCATTGCGGCCGCATCGCCCAGCGGACAAAACGTCCGGCCCAGCATGTTTTCCGACAGGTACTGAATGTTGTCGATGTCTTTCTTTACTCCTGCGCCCTGGTGAAAACGGGTTAGTGTTTTCTTCAGCCAGTCGGTGCCCTCGCGGCAAGGGATGCACCATCCGCAGCTTTCATGCTGGTAGAACTTGATTGTGCGCAGTGCGAACTTGACGATGCACGTTGTGTCGTCAAGAACGACAACGCCGCCCGAACCCAGCATCGATCCCGCTTTCGCCAGGGAATCGAAATCCATCGCGACATCAATCTCTTCCGGCTTCAACGCGGGCGTGCTGGATCCCCCTGGCACCACGCACTTCAAAGCGCGTCCGTTGGGGATACCGCCGCCAACGTCGTAGATCATCTTTTTGAGGTTGTAACCCATCGGCAGTTCGTACACGCCGGGACGTTCAAGATGTCCGCTCAAGCAGAACAGCCGCGTGCCGCCATTTTTCGGAGTTCCCAAATTCGCGTACCACTCGGCCCCGTTCAGCATGATCTGAGGAACGCTGGCCAGCGTCTCGGCATTATTGATGACAGTCGGGCCTCCCCAGAGTCCGACGACCGCGGGGAAGGGAGGTCGAATGCGTGGAATACCGCGCTTGCCTTCAAGCGATTCCATCAATGCAGATTCTTCGCCTACTTCGTAGGCGCCTGCGCCGCCGTGCCAGAAGATGTCTAGATCGTATCCGCTGCCGAAAATGTTCTTGCCGAGAAACCCCTTTGCGTACGCATCGCGCAGCGCCTTCTGCATGATGACTGACAGGTAGCGATACTCGCCGCGGATGTAGATGTACCCGGTGTGCGATCCCACCGCCAGCGAGGCGATCATGACACCTTCGATGACAGAGTGGGGATCATGCTCGAAGATCAGCCGATCTTTGCAGGTGCCAGGCTCACTCTCATCTCCGTTGCACAAAACATATTTGGGCTTGGGAGATTGCTTGGGGACGAACGACCACTTCATTCCGGTGTTGAAGCCTGCGCCGCCGCGTCCGCGCAGGCCGGAATTCTTGACTTCATTGACAATCGCATCGGGCTCCATCTTCAGAGCCTTCTGGATCGCCTTGTAGCCATCGAGTTCCAGATAGCGGTCGATGTCGGTCGCACCCAAGCCAAAGCGCCGGGAGACGACCTTTATTTCATCGGGATGGGAAACCAAGCTTGCCATTTTGTAATTTTGTAATCGGGTGATTTCGTAAATTGCCGAATTACCCGATTACCAAATCACAAAATCATCTCTTCTTATACTCATCCAGAACCTTGTCCATCTGCTCGACGGTCAGGTTCTCGTGGAAGTCGTAATTCACCTGGACGGCCGGAGCCCAACTGCATCCGCCGATGCACTCCACTTCTTCCAGCGTGAACATCCCATCGGGTGTGGTGCCTTTATGTCCGATGCCCAACCTCTTGCTGCAGTGGTGCAGAAGTTCTTCGCCGCCTTTCAGCATGCAGGCGATATTGGTGCAGACCTGCACGTTGTATTTTCCGCGCGGCTTGGTGGTCAGCATCGAGTAGTAGCTGATCACGTTGCGCACATCGAGTTCGGTCAGTCCGAGACGTCCGGCGATTTCAGTGATGACTTCATCGCTGAGAAATCCGCTTTCATCCTGCGCATACAGCAGCGTCGGGACCAGCACCGAGCGCTTGGTCGGATAATGATTCAACATCTCCGCGAAGCGCGATTCGAATTCGTCAGAGAACTTCATTTTGTAATTTTGTAATCGGGTAATTTTGTAATTTCTTTTGCCTTCAAATTGCCAAATTACCCGATTACCAAATTGCAAAATCTTCCTACCGGTCAATCTCTCCCAGCACAATATCGATGCTCCCGATGGCAGCCACTACATCGGCGATCAGGCGTCCCTCGCACATCTTGGGAAGTAGTTGGAGATTCGCCAAGCACGCAGCTCGCATATGCACACGATAAGGTTTCGCCGTCCCATCGCTGACCACGTAATAGCCCATTTCCCCGCGCGGAGACTCCACGGCCTGGTAGACCTCGCCCTCAGGCACGGCAAAGCCTTCCGTAATAATCTTGAAGTGATAGATGAGGGATTCCATCTGCGTCTTCATCTTCTCGCGGTCGGGGAGCACCACTTTTGGTGCATCGGCTTTGATGGGTCCTTCAGGCATGCCGTCGAGCGCCTGCTGCACGATTGCGATCGATTCGCGCAGTTCGCGGACTCGGCACATGTAGCGCGCGAAGACGTCGCCTTCCTGCGCGACCGGTACTTTGAACTTGAAATTCTCGTAGCCTGAGTAAGGCATATCGCGGCGCAGATCGATGTCAACACCGCTGCCGCGCAGTGTCGGACCACTCGCTCCCAACGCGATCGCGTCTTCCGCCGTGATCCTAGCTACGCCTTTCGTCCGCATCCCCCAGATGGGATTACCAGTCAGCAGATTCTCGTACTCGTCGACCTTCTCGGGGAAGCGGTTGGCGAACTCCTTCGCCTTGGCGAAGAATCCAATCGGCGGCTCGAGCGCCAATCCGCCCACGCGGAAGTACGAAGTCATCATGCGCTGGCCGCTGACCATCTCGAATAACCGTAGAACGTCTTCACGCTCGCGGAAGCAATACAGGAAGACCGTCAGCGCGCCAATATCCATAGCGTGCGTGCCCAGCCAGACCAGGTGCGAGTTGATTCGCGTCAGTTCGTTCAGCAGCACCCGCATCCACTGTGCTTTTGGCGGAATTTCCAGCCCTAAGAGTTTTTCTACCGCCAGCACGTAGCAAAGATTGTTGGTCAGCGGGCAGAGATAGTCGATGCGATCGGTAAGCGGCACGACCTGCTGGTAGAACTTGGCTTCGCAGGTCTTCTCGATACCGGTATGCAGGTACCCGATGTCGGGCATGATGCGGACGATGGTCTCGCCATCAATCTCAAGGATTACGCGCAGCACGCCATGCGTCGACGGGTGCTGCGGCCCCATGTTCAGGATCATGGTGCGATCCTGCCCGGGCTCCATCGTCAGCGTAGGATTCAAGTGCGCCATGGCTTACCGGTATCCTTCCACGGGATAGTCCTTACGTAGTGGATGCCCTTCCCAGTCTTCCGGCATCAGCAATCTTCGCAGGTAAGGATGTCCGGTAAAGCGCACGCCAAACAGGTCAAACACTTCGCGTTCAAAATAATTCGCACCCGGCCATACTGAGGTCACCGACTCCAGCGCGGGACTGTCGCCTTCAAGTTTTACTTTCAGTCGAACCCGCTCTTTTTTCGGGATCGACAGCAGGTGGTAGACAACTTCAAAGCGCGGCTCCTGCGGATACCAGTCGACGCAGGTCACATCGGAAAGATAGTTGAATTGGCAATTCGGATCTTCGCGGACCAGGGCGCAGGCATCGCGAATCGAACCGCGGTTCACCCAGATCGTCATTTCCTCGCGATCGAACTTTACCCCCTCAACCACAACCGAATTCGCCGCCAGCAGGCATGCGATTGCCGGGTGTCCCTTAAGCTGTTCTAAATCGGTAATGATGGGCGTCAGCGGCACTAGACTTCCCCTCGCGCCGCGGAAGTGCTCTTGCCCCAGTCCAGCACACCCTTTTTCCAGATATAAAAAAAGCCGACCAGTACAATGACGATGTACACCAGCATCTCAAAAAAGCCGAACATCTTCAGTTCCCGGAGAATCACGGCCCAGGGATAGAGAAACACAGCCTCCACATCGAATATGATGAAGCACATGGCGACCAGGTAGAACTTGACCGAGAAACGTTCCCGGGCATCGCCGACCGGAGTCATGCCGCACTCATAGGGAGACATTTTGGCGCGGGTGGGTTTGCGGTAGCCGATCAGCCACGACAGCAGCACAATCGCGCTCGCAATCACTCCCGTGACCAGGAAGTGAATCAATAACGGCAGGTAGCGGGCGAAGTAATTGTCGGGCATAGCAGAGCTATATATAATTCGCGCCAAGTATGATGGCTTAAACGTTCTAGATTAGAAGTCATCGCGTGGCAGTGTCAAGCGAACGGACCAGTTTTCTCGTATGCTTTTAACATCGGCGCAACATTTGCCGCGATTCGTGAACGGAAACGCATGATCTTTGGATTCAACACCGACGTTAAGCACGAAGACACTGTCTATCACGTGCAGAGTGAAGCCCGCGAAAATGAGCTTCTGCTGCAAACCCAGGTCTTCGTGCGCGGCCGCTGCATCGGCAAGCGCGCCACTTCCTACGCCGACAAAGTTGCCGGCGGCGGATTCACCGACCAGCAGAAAGAACAGATTCTGCGCGACCAGCATCGCATGGTGCTCGATTCCATTCGCGATGGAAAACTTGACAGCGTTCTTGATAAGCGCGATTCGCCCGAAGCGCTCGCGGCGATCAAAGAACTGGATGTACGCTGGCTCAACGCCGAGTCCGTTCACTCCGATCGTAATCTGATGATGCGCCTGCAGGTGACCGATGGCGGGTCGGCAGTGCAGGGTGCCCGGCTGACCGTTCGTTTCGCCCGCCCCGATGCTGCGCCTTTCTACACTCAGGTCGTGACCGACTCGGGCGGAAACGCCGATCTGATCATCGAGCAAGATGAATCCTCACTGCCCGACGCTTCGGTGCTGATCCAAGCCAGCTACACGGGAAGAACGGCAACGCGCAAGTTCCGGCTGCGCAAGATCGAAGCCTGAGCGGTTCAAGTACCGGGAAGGATTGCATGTCGTCTGCGACGCTCCCGCCGCTAAAGCCGTTGCATCCTGATGAAACCCTCAGTAAGCCAAAGCTTGCTCTATTCGAGCGAGTTTCTACCGAGTCCCTGACGCGTTCGTTGCTCCCGAACCAGCAAGACAGCCTGAAAGTTCGCCTGGACGGGACGATCCTGGATGGTCATCACCGCATCAAGATTCTCCGCGGTCGAGGCGTTAACGTGGATTCCTTGCCGCGCGAGATCGTCTCGCGCGAGGAGCTTTGAGGCATAATGAAAGTGGCACTTGAGGAATATGGGACCTAAGCTCTACTGGATCGACTCTTCGTGGCCAGGGAAGGTTGCGATCTCCGCGCGCCCGCGAGGGGGCGATTGGCTCGAAGACGAGATGGAAGGCTGGCGCAACGAAGGCGTCGATGTGGTTGTTTCGTTGTTGACGAACGAAGAATTGCCGGAGTTGGGCCTGGAAAGCGAAGCAGAATCTGCCAAGAGGCACGGACTCCGCTTCATGAATCTGCCCATCCCCGACCGAGGAGTCCCTGCGTCTTCTCCTGTCGCCGCGACTTTCTTGGAAGAGCTACGGAAACAATTAGAGAACGGTCGCAACGCAGCCATTCATTGCCGTCAGGGAATCGGCCGGTCGGGAATGATCGCGGCGGCATTGCTCGTGAAACAAGGAACGAGTCCTTCCGAAGCGATCGAGCGAGTAAGTCAGATTCGTGGAGTCACCGTGCCAGAGACTGAGCAACAGCGAACATGGCTCTTCGATTTTTCACCTGTGGGAACTGTCCCATCCAAGGGTTCATTGCGCCGATGACCCTCCACATCAACGGAGAACCCCGCGAATTTTCCAGTCCACTTGCGCTGTCGGCGCTCATCGAACAACTCGGCATGAAGCAAGACCGTGTTGCCATCGAACTGAATCGTGAAATCGTTCCCCGCGACCAATGGGCGGCGACCAACTTATCCGAGGGCGACCGCCTGGAGATCGTTCACTTCGTCGGCGGCGGCCGATGAGTTTTCCTCAGCCGGAACTCCCCTAGTCACCCCCGTTTTCCAAAATCCGTTATTGACAGCGGCAAACTCGCGCCTAGAATGGCTGAAACATTTTGCATCTCAAATGTTTTAAACATTTGCATGTCAAAACGTTGGACATCAATCGAGGTGATGGGGCTGACCGGCATCACCGCCCGGCAACTGCAGTGGTGGGATGAGCGCGGTATTGTTGTCCCCGAACGCGCGGGCCGCCGTCGCCTGTATTCGCTAGAAGATGTCACGGAAGTTGCCGTGATTTGCGAATTGCGGAAGCGAGCATTCTCGTTGCAGCGCGTCCGCAAAGTCATGCGGTTTCTGCAGAGGGAATTCGGCAAGCGCCTGGCAGAGACGGTGAGTGGCGCTTCTACCTACCACCTCCTCATTGACGGCAAAGATCTTTATCTGGAAACCTCGGCGGAGCAGATCGTCGACATTCTGAAAAATTCCCGCCAACCCGTGCTGGCTGTCTGTCTTAGCGATACGGTGCGTCGAGTGCAATCGATTCTGTGTACGGCAAAGAAAAGCAGTCGATTTGACGAGCCGAGAGTGCGAACGCTGAAGAAGCTAAAGGCATCATAAGAAGCGGGAATTGTCTCTGGGGGAGGCAACATGGTCGCGGAAATCGACGTCCTGACGGAGTGGATTCCGGAACAGATGCTGCCCGGCACGATTTTCGTGCTGGAAAATGCGGGGCACGTAGGAGAGAAAGACGATCCTTATTGGGCCGTGCTCTCCTGTCCCGATTGTGGGACTTTGGGTCTGATCACGCGCAAACAACTGGCAGGGCTGCTGCCGGTGATTTGTGGATCAAACCAGTGTTCCGCTCAGTTCTTCATTAACGATAACGAGATCGTGGCGCGCAAGCCGTTCTAGACTCACGGCCTTAAACACCGCGCCTTCTCACTTGCCGCTTGCTTTTACCTGCGGCGCAATTGGCACCTGCTCGACAATTTCGATTTCGAACCCTTCCAGCGCCGCGATCTTGCGCGGATGATTGGTCAACAACCGGATCCGCTTCAAGATTCAAGTCCGATAAAATCTGCGCGCCAATACCGATCTCGCGCTGTGTCTTCCTTTCACTCTCAGGCAAGGAGGGAAGAGCCTTGTCGCGATGGAAAGTAAGCAAAGTTCGATCTCCCAGACGCTCTGCGGAAAAGCCTTTGGATGTCTGGTGCAGATAGATGAGCGCGCCGCGGCCTTCGCGCGCAATCGCCTCAAGAGAACCTTCGATGGTCGCGTGGCATTCGCAAGCCGTCGATCCGAAAACGTCCCCCATCAGGCAGTGCGAGTGCATGCGGACCAAGACTGGCGCATCTCCACCTAAATCGCCGCGCACCAGGGCGACATGCGATTCGCCACCATCCACTTCGCTCTCATAAGCGATCAGCCGGAATTCCCCGTGTGGAGTTCCCACAAGCGCCTCGCCCACTCGATGCACGTAGCGCTCGTGCTGCATGCGGTAGCGAATGAGTTCCGCCACGGTCAGCATCTTCATGTTGTGTTCGCGACAGAATTCAATCAGGTCGGGCACCCGCGCCATGGTTCCGTCGTCGCGCATGATCTCGCAGATCACTCCTGCGGGAACCAACCCGGCTAACCGCGCCAGATCCACCGACGCCTCGGTCTGTCCCGCGCGCACAAGTACTCCGCCTTTGCGGGCGCGCAATGGGAAGATGTGTCCCGGACGCGCCAAGTCTGAAGGCCGTGTCGCGGGATCGATGGCGACCAGAATGGTGCGCGACCGGTCGTAAGCCGAAATTCCCGTGGTCACGCCGTCGCGCGCGTCAATCGCCTCGCAGAAGGCTGTTCCGTAGTTCGACGTGTTCTCGGTCGTCATGGGCCCGATGCGCAGATGATCCAGTCGCTCTTCGGTCATGGCGAGACACACCAGCCCGCGACCGAACTTGGCCATAAAATTAATCGCTTCGGGAGTGACCTTCTCCGCTGCTAGCGTCAGATCGCCTTCGTTTTCGCGGTCTTCATCGTCGACAACCACCACCATGCGGCCCGCGCGAATCTCTTCAATGGCAGTGGGGACGTCGGTAAATGCAGGATGTGGCGTCATAAGCGGATTGTAGCAAGCCCTACGGCCTCTGGTGGACTAACTCATTCTCGGCCCCTCGGAACAGGGCGCGCAACGATTTCACCACCCATCGCACTAGAAAAACGATCACCACGACTAAAAACAAAACGATAGCGGACGCGATATAGGGATGCTGGGTGGCAAACCAGGTGATAAAGATGGCGAAGGCGTCTTCGCCGAAGCTCAAGGCCATATTCGAAATCGGCTCGGGAGACGGTGTCACCGCCGCACGCACAGCGGTCTTGCCTCCGTGTGCCGCGAGCGCAATCGCCCCGCCCGCCAGGGTTGCAAGAAGCTGTTCTCCCGGCGAAAGAGCTGCCGTTGCACGATAGGCGATCAACGCCGCCACCGGAACACGGATGAACGTGTGCAGGGCATTCCAGATCAAGTCGAATGCGGGAATCTTGTCGGCGAAGAACTCAACTGCAAACAGTGCAGTGCTGGCACCGATGATGTACCAGTTGTTCAGCAGATCGAGCCCGGGCGGAAGCACCAGCACGTTGTAATGCGCCAGCAAACCCAGGGTCGCCACTGTCGCGTACAGGTTCAATCCAGCCGCGAAGCTGGTGGCGATCAGCAGGCCGGTCAGCCCGTGAGGTAATTTCACAGCCGGAAGCATATAAGCAAAACTTGGGGCGGACAAAACAAAAGGGCCGCCGAATCCGGCGACCCTGGTTCTCTCGAATTCGACGGTTACAGAGTCGATTCGATCTCAAAACCCCAAGCTTCGAGCAACGGCTCAGGGATGTACTTCGAATTCTTGTTGCGCCGCGCCCACTCCCGCAGACGGGTGGAGCGCAGATACTGGTCGGGCGAGAGCTTGTATTCCCGCACCACCTGCTCGAATTCAGTCACCGTGGGAATCACCGGGCCGATCGGCTCCGGCTTACCCCAGTTCGGATTTCCACGTCGCTTAGCCATGAATTAGTCCTTCGTCGTGCTTTGAGATAACGTCAAACTGGATACCGCTACATCTACTACTTAGATTCCCACAGTTCTTCCATGGATTCTTAAGGAGCCCGCAAACTATTGCACAACGAAGCCCCCTACTGCTTACTTCCAAAGGTGAGCTGGAAACCATAGATTCTAAGGGTACTTTCTCGGCAAGTCAATAGAAAATTTCGGACCCGGCAGGCTCGATCGTGTCTATCTAATTGAAACCTATTACTTTAAATCAACTCTCATTTTCAGGAGATGGATTCCAGATTCTGGATTGTTGGTTAAGTACAGTATTTCCAGCGGGAGAAGGCAGCTAAACCATCACCTCGGGGACTTCCATTAACCCTAGCCGGAAACAAGCCGCGAATGCTTCCACCACTTTGGGATCGAAGTCGGTTCCTGCCAGTTTCAGGACTGTTTCTTTCGCTTCAAAGGTCGACATTGCCTTGCGGTACGGTCGATCACTGGTCATGGCGTCATAAGCGTCGGCCACGGAAAGGATTCGAGCCGCCAGGGGAATTTCCTCGCCTTTGCTGGGATGGTATCCCTTACCGTCGAACTTGTCGTGATGGGCCAAAATGATGGGAATCACACGGCTTAGCGGCCCACCGACGGGTTGCAGCATCTGGACGCCGTAATCCACATGTTTTTTGACGTGGTCGAACTCTTCGGCTGTCAGGCTCGCCGCTTTGTACAGGATCTCGCGGCTGACTTCGAGCTTTCCCAAGTCATGCAACAGGGCAGCGGCGCGCACATCCTCAACCTCTTCAGCGGAAAAGCCCATCTGCGCCGCGATTCGTGTGGCATACACCGAAACTCGGAATGAGTGGTTCTGGGTGTATTTGTCCTTGGAGATGAACTGGCTCAGAATCATCAGGATGCCTTGGTACGTGCTGCGCAGCTCGCGCACGTGCCGCTCCTTATGCTCGTAGAGCGTCCCCATGGCATAGGCGTTCACCAGCAGAATGCCGCCCCAAACAACGATTTCGAACCACTTCTCCGGAATCGGCAGCGCCGCGCGATGGCTTCCAAACAAAGTTGGATTGAAATAGGTGATCAACACCACCAACAGAACACTACCGAGCGCGGTCAGGGTCGCGTGCCTGCGTCCGAAGACGTAAGCCGAGAACAGCGTGGGCAACGTATAGAGGCCCAACAACATGCGGTGAGAATCGAGCAGTGTGTTGAGCAGCTCGGCTAAAGCAAACAACGACAGCAGCAGCCACAGCTCACGATTGACGTCACCCAGGCGCTGCATGCTGCGCCTCAAGAGATGTTCAAATCCTCGCGACGACGAGGTTGTCCCAAAACGCGCGGTGACCGATCCATGATCGACGGCATCAAGCTGCATGCTGAACACCCCATAGCTGCGCTGAGAATTGGCCTGTTTCGGGCTCAGTTCCGGAGCCAGCTATTTTGTGCTGTTGATGGTAGGAGGCGCTCCCCGAGGCAACAAGTTACCGGCGTAATCCGGCGCGTACCCTCGCGGGTTGACTGGGGGCGGGGGGGTACTTAGAGTGCCAGATAGGAGGGCCGCATCGTGAGAGATATCCATGAAGTGCTCCGCAAGAAGCAGGCCGAACAAGCACAGTTAGGGAAGCAGATTGAGGCGCTCCAGCACGCCGCGGAACAACTCCGCAACGTAGCGCACCTTTTGGATGGAGAAGAAGACGAAAGCGATCACGCGGCTGCTGGCCGCTAAGTAGTTGCTCCGCCCGGGCGGAGCCGGGTTTTGAAGGCCCATTATGAGTTTGCAGTCGTTGGTGTATTGCTCCGATGAAAAGATCGTTCGCGTATTGCGCCGCGTGCTAAGCGATCTGGAGATCAGCGCCGACCATTGTTCGACCACCGACGCGGCGGTCCGCAAACTCACCCGCCAACGATACGAAGCAGTCATCGTCGATTGTTCCGACACCGAATCCGCAGGCCTGATTCTGCGGAGCGCCCGTTCCGCTCCTTGCAACAAGCGCGCGATTGCGGTTGCTTTGGTCGACGGCGCGACCGCGCTTACCAGCGCTTTCGAACTGGGCGCGCACTTCGTTCTCTATAAGCCGATCTCGACCGAGCGAGCCAAGGCCAGTTTCCGCGCCGCCCGTGCCCTTATGAAGCGTGAGCGCCGCCGCAACAGCCGCGTTCCAGTCGAACTCCCCGTGACTCTGATCTTTGACAACGGCACCGGACAGCAACGCACTTCGACCACTGACGTGAGCGAAGGTGGCATGGCCATTAAGCTCTCGAAGCGACAAAAGACCGCGTCGATCCGCGTCGAATTCACGCTGCCCGGCCACGAGACTGCCATGGAATGCAAGGCGCAAATCGCATGGGAAGGATCGAGCCAGCACGCCGGCATTCGCTTCGTCGACATGACGCCCGAGGCGCGGGACCAATTGAAGGCCTGGCTGAACCAGCATTCGCCAGAGCCGGAAAAAGATGATCCCCCGGTAAGCTGCAAGCTCACTGACCTCAGCCTGGGAGGCTGCTATCTCGAGATGACATCGCCCTTTCCGGTGCGAACCTTGGTCGTGCTCTCCATGCGCGTTGGCGAGTTAGAGGTCAAAGCCGAAGGCGTGGTTCGCGTCATGCATCCCGAACTCGGCATGGGCGTCGAATTCACCCAGAAGACCACGCAGCAGCGCGAGCACGTGGAAAAATTCATTCAGGGATTGATGAAAAGCAACGGCGCACTGCCTGACTTGATGGTCGAGCCCGAAGGGCTGGAAACCGAGGGCAACGCCGCTCCCTTTATCAAGTTGGACGTTGACGATCCTCTAGTCGAACTATTTCAGACCAAATCCACCCTCAGCGTGGAAGCCTTTCAACTCGAGCTGCGCAAACAGCGCGGCGCCGTCCCCGAACCTGTCTAATGGGGTGCGTCGAACAGATGTCCTGAGTCGCACAAGCCTTTCTTCGCGTTCTTTGCGGCCGTTCTTTGCGAACTTTGCGGTCAAAAGCTTGGTTTTCCCCGCACCTCGCACGCGTAGACATTTATTACTCTCAACCTGACGTCATCCTGAAGGTCGAAAGGCCGAAGGATCTGGCGCGAACCACGGATGTTGGTCGCCAGATCCCTCGCTTCGCGTCGGGATAACGTCTTCGTTTGTGATGCATGCATCTTTTATGCGCGACTCACCATGCCATGTGAAAGCAAATATGCGAGCGGGAAGGGCACGAGTTTCAATCGTGCCGTGCAAACGCAAATACTCGATGGCTTTAGCCCCTGAGGTGTGTTTCCAACTCTCCCTGTAAAATCCTTTCCATGAGACATGTGATCTTAGGCCCCGGCGGCATCGGCGGGCTCATCGGCGCCTGCCTCGCCGATTCCGGCGAATCCGTCACCATCGTGGGACGCCCCGAGACCATGGCGAACTATCCCGCGGAACTGCAACTCGAAAGCCCATTCGGAAACCTGCGCGTCCCAGTCGCCCACGAGGCGAAGGTTCCTCCCGCCGATGTGGTCTGGATTACGGTGAAGGCCACGCAGTTGGAACAATCTCTGACTTCGTTTCCGGACGCGACCGGCGTGCGCGGCATCGTCCCACTGCTCAATGGCATAGATCACGTCACTCGTCTGCGCGAGAAATATGGCGCCGAGCGCGTGATTCCAGCGACGATTGCGGTTGAGTCAGAACGCGTCGCCCCGGGACACATCATCCATCGCTCTCCCTTCGCCATCCTGAACGTGGCTTCCAGCGGGCGCCACTTGCTCGGCGACGCCATCGCCGACTTCGCCCGCCGCGGATTCACCTGCCGCTTCACCGACAACGAGGCCACGCTGCTCTGGAGCAAGCTGGTATTCCTCGCACCGCTGGCGTTGGTGTCGACGGTGACAGGACAAATGACCGGAGAATTCCTATCCGATCCGGCATCGCGGGAAAGTGTCTACAGTTGCGTACGCGAAGCCTGCGCGGTAGCCACAAAAGAAGGTGCAACGGTCGACCCCGAGGCAGTAATCGCCAACATGTCGAAACTCCCTCCCCACATGCGCAGTTCGATGCAAAAGGACGTAGAGCAAGGCAAAGCCCCAGAGCTAGGCGCCATCGCGGGACCAATTCTGCGCGGCGCGGCAAGGCACGGCATCGAAGTGCCAGTTACGCGGGAGTTAGCGGGGAAGGTAGAAAAGAAACTCGCGGGGAGGAATCTCTGATTTGGGATATGGATAGTACCGCCGTATGGGCCACCACTATCGTCGCTTAGTTCAAGCGTTGGGGAACGTCCCGTCTGGTCCCCACATTTCTCGTCGGCTTTGCAGGGCTTTTGTGCAACGGCTCGCCGGGTGGACATCCGAGCGTCGGGAATACAATCATGGAAATGGCCCACAACTTTTGTTTTACACCACGAACAACCGTCAAATGGGAGGCAGGTTTATATGAACGTACAAGAACAAATCAAAAACTATATTACCAGCCAACCCGAACCAAAACGTAGCAACATGCAAGAGTTGCACCTGCTCACACTTCAAGTGTTACCAGGGTGTAAATTATGGTTCTACGACGGTAAAGACAGCAAAAATAAAACTATCAGCAACCCAACGATAGGTTATGGATTGCACACGATAAAATATGCTAGTGGAAAAACGAGAGAGTTTTTTCAAATTGGCATGAGCGCAAACACAACTGGAATCTCTGTCTACATCCTTGGTCTCCAAGATAAGACATACTTAGCCAAAGCATATGGGAAAACACTAGGCAAGGCGAGCGTGAGCGGATATTGCATTAAGTTCAAAACCCTAAAAGATATAAACATTGATGTACTTGAAGCGGCAATACGACATGGATTTGAGGCTTCGAATGAAAGGGTGAGCTGAAAAAATCATCAGCCAGCCGCCGAAGAATAACTGTTCGCGGTCACGGCGGGCAACGCCGTTTGCCATTTCCGTTGGCCATCGGCCGAAAGCGCCTGAATGACGGACTCCTTTCCATGCTAGCCTTGGTCAGGTGGATTTAGCGTCGGCGAGAGAGTCCCTTTGCCGAGGCCTCGGATCCAGGTGGTTCACGGAACGGTTCCATAGAAATGCGCTCGTAACACACTTCCAGCACGGTCAGGTCTTCTGTGCCGCCCGGCAATTGAAGGACTACGCTGTCACCCGCTGCCGACTTCATCAAGGCACGCCCCAGAGGTGACACCCAACTGATGTGGTTGCGGTTGAGATCGATTTCGTCTGTGCCCACGATGCTCACCACCCGCTCCGCTCCCGCGGCATTGGCATAGCGCACGGTCGCTCCGAAGAATGCCCTCGTCGCCGCCTGTCCCGCTCTCGGAGCTTCCGGGTCCACCACTTCCGCGGCTTCGATTCGCTTCGTGAGAAAGCGAATCCGCCCATCGATCTGCCGCAGCCGCCGTTTGCCATACCGATAGTCGGCGTTATCACTGCGATCGCCGTTGCTGGCGGCCCACGCTACCACCTCCGTCACGGCCGGGCGTTCCCTGGTTAGCAGAAACCGGTGCTCCTCCTTGAGGCGCTCCAGCCCGCTCGGCGTAATGTAGTTCTTGACTGGCGTCGCGGGTTCGTCCCTTTGTGGTTTTCTCGTAAACCCTTTTCGCATCTCGTAGTCTTTCCAGGACGAATTCAGTGGTGAGGGCTGGACCACCACTGGCGGGAGAGACGGCATTCTTAGAGTAAGGGCTCCACAAGGAGGATTAGACTCCCTCGGGAGGCCTGACCTCTCCCTGCTTCTTCTCGCCCCACTCCCCGTAGAGCCTCTGCGCCTCCTCCCACTGCTTGTCGAACCCGAAGTGCCGAGTGACCAGGGAGGTGACCATGAACACGCCGCTGGCCGTGGTGTTTATCAGTGCGAGGATCTCGGCGTCCGGGTAGTTCGCCGCGACGTCAGTGCCGTCGAAGCGCCTCCTCAGGGGTACGATGCCCGAGTGCGTGTAGCTGTGCAACGCTTCCCTGACGGGCTCGGGGAGGAAATTCTGGAACGTCTTGTTCAGCCCGAATTTCTCGTCTATCTGCGCTGGCAGGGTCTTGAAGTTCACGCGGTAGTCGTCGATCCATAGTCTCTCGATGCCGTCGTCGGGAAGCATGAGGGCAAGGTGCGACCGCAGCGTAGCCTCGACCATCGGGCGCCACAACGCGAAGGCAGCGGCGTAGAACTTCCACAGCAGCAGGTTCGTCAAGCCCTTCTGGTAGTCGAAGATCAGCGACCAGAAGCCGATGAGCAGAGGGCTACCTCTGGTCTTGATCGTGATCTCCCCAGCATTCACGACCAAGTTTTCGAGCGCCTGACCTAGCTCTTGGGCGTTCTTGATTTGCTGCTGCAGTTTGCTGTCTTCCATAGCTGCTATGATACGGCATGGAGTTTTCGTTACCATGCCCGCCCCGCAAGGCCACTGCTGGCTGTGCAACAAGTTTGGTCCGCTGACCAGGGAGCACATCCCTCCCAAGAAGGCGTACAACGACTGCCCCCTCCTGCTGGCCAAGGTTGACGAGCGAAGTTCAGAAGTCGGCAACCTGTTTTTTCTCGCCCCATTCTCGCTACGGCGCGGGACTCTGCTTCCACAGCCTGTGTCCCAGTTGCAACAACAGGTATGGAAGCAAGTACGCCGGGGCCTACATAGACCTGGTGAAAACGGTGGCCGAGCGTATTCAGGACATCCCCAACTTCCACAAGACGTCCATCCTCGGCGTCAAGAGGCCGCTGCGCATCCTCAAGCAAGTCATGCTGCAGTTCGTCACCGCGAACGGGCCAGGGTTCGTCCGCTCGAACGACTGGGTGGCGCCCTTCGTGAGGAACCCAACCAACAACCAGATCCCCGACAACATCGGCATATACCTCTTCGCCTCGAACCTGAGGGGAGCGAGAACAACAGGAGTGTCGGCGCACATCGACCTCGCTTCGACATACAGGAGGGCTGTCGTAGCGGAGTTCACATTCTGGCCGCTCGGCACCGTCATCTCGTTCGACGGCGAGCTTTCTCACGCGAGGCTAACACCCGTGCACCAGTGGGCCAGGTACAGGTTCGACTACGAGGGGGCTGTGGACGTCGACCTCTGCGTGAACCCGAGTGACTCGGCGTACCCTTTGGACTTCCGCACGCAGGAGCAGATCAAAGCCGGGCCAGACCAAGAAGTAGAGATCAAGGTTCCGACCGAGGAGGACTCGCGCGAGATGCTAAACAAGGCCATACGCGCCTCGGGCCGACTCGGACAAGTGGATATTCTCCGGCCACCCTAAGACGGTGAACAAAGTGCTGAGCGATCGAGCAGGCAAAGGCCGAAGCTAGGGTCGCCCGCGCATCCCGATCAGAACGGACCTCTCGTGGTCGATGTTCCACTTGCTCTTGAGAAGATCGCAGACGTTGGGATACGCGGAGTTGAAGCCCGTGTCCGCGGGGTTGATGACAGAGGCCTTCTTCTCGTCCCCGACTACGTTGATGTCCGCGAGCGAGGGCCACTCCAGCGCGCATACCTCTATGTGGTCGATCACTCCCCGCCGAGGGGCTCGTTATTCGTTGTGTATGCCGTTGTCGAACCCGCCCTTCGCAAAGTACGCGAAGGACGGGCACCCGCAGCTGTGGTCGCTTCTGCAGTTTGAAGGACGGGCTCCCGCCCGGGAAATCTATTACAATCACTCGCGAAAGTAGAGGCCAGTGTCATGCGTCAGTTTCTAATCACGATTACGCTGGTTATCGCTGTGATGTTCCCGGTGTTCGCAACGGCTGCTGAGACACCCGACTTCTCTGGTACTTGGGTTCTCAACGTCGCAAAGAGCACGCTCCCGAAGGACAGCGCGATCAAGACCCAGACAATCGTCATTGAAAACAAGAAGTCGGCAATTGTTTTCCATTACAAAACCGACGGCAACAAGTCGACGGAAACCTACACCCCGGATGGAAAGAAACGCGTTTCGGTGAACACGTCGTCAGGTCAACTGAATTCGAGCGCGAGCTGGCACGACTCAGTGCTTGTCATCGAATCCACGCTGGATATAAAAGTCCCTAACGTTACGGTTGTTGTCACGGGACTCAAGCCTGTCATCGATACATGGACACTGGCGGCGGAAGGTCGAACTCTCACTAACGAAGCAAACGACCACAAAGAGATTTACGTCTACGAGAAACAATAGACGTGGAGTGGTCAACGCTCAAAACTCCAACTTCTTATTTCGCCTGCGCCAGCTTCGTAACAACTGCGGCAACTTTATCGAGTATCTGGTTCCAGCCCTCCATTTGACCGCTATTTTTCGCGCTCTCCATGGGTTCATTTCCAATGAAGGTGAGTTTCGTCTGGCCGTTTCCGAGATCCTCAAAGATGGTCACGTCGTACGCACCGTCGATGGCCTCATGTTCTATTCCTAATTCCGCAGGCTCAACCTTGTTTCCCTTCGAGTCGGAAAAGTACATGGAGGAAACGATCTTCTCGTGGGGAACAATCTCGTGGTATTCAACCGCATTCCAGCACTCCTGCCCATCCGGCGTTCTCATGCAGAAGAGAGATTTTCCTCCCACGCGAAAATCCATCTGGCAAACGGGCGCAGTAAAACCCTTCGGCCCCCACCACTGCATCACGTACTTCGGGTCTGTCCACGCCTTCCAAACCAATTCGCGTGGGGCATCAAAAACTCTTGTGACAACCATCCGCTCTATTTCGTTCACCGTGTTTTTTGTCATCTCTGACCTCCTCTTTCTTCATTTGATTCACAACTACATCCAGTTTGTCGAAACTCTCTTCCCAGAATCGGCGATAGCTAATCGCCCAGTCGCTGACTGTCTTGATCGCCGCTGGCCTAAGCGTGCACACACTCTCTCGTCCACGCTTCGTCTTGATCACAATCCGCGCCCGCACCAGGTAGGCAATATGTTTTGAAATCATCTGCTGCGAGAGTGCAAACGGTTCCGTCAATCCATGCACAGAGGCAGGCCCATGGGAGAGTCGTTCGATCATTGCCCGCCGGGTTGGATCAGACAAAGCCGCAAACGTTGTACCTAATTTATCCACAACCATATGGTAGTGGATTATCTGTCAATGTCAAGTGTGAATTTTGCGATCCCTGATTTCTGTTCACTGATCCCCAATGTGCCAAGCGTTGGCCGGCAATTTCTGCCGGCACACTGCGGCTACACTAGAAGAGGCACCGTGCCGCGAGTTGCTCCTTCAAAATGATCTCTTTCTCAAACATCAATAAGCAGTATGGCAAGCAGTTGCTCTTCGTGGATGCTTCGTTTCAGTTGAATCCCGGCGAAAAAGTTGGGCTGGTCGGTCCCAATGGGGCGGGCAAGACAACGCTCTTCCGGATGGTGGTCGGCGAGGAAACTCCCGACGAGGGCGCGGTCTCTGTCCCCAAGAAGTTGACGATCGGCTACTTTCGCCAGGACGTCGAGGAAATGCAGGGCCGTTCGGTCCTGGATGAAGCGATCGCAGGCAGCGGACGCGTCGGCGATCTGCACCACGAGCTCGAAGCCTTGCAGCGGGAAATGTCCGACCCTGACAAGGCTGATGACATGGACCGCATCCTTGATCGCTTCGGTCACGTGCAGGAGGAGTACGAGCATTTAGGCGGTTACGCGCTCGAATCGCAAGCCCGTGAAGTGCTCCACGGTCTGGGATTCAAAGACGATCAGATTGACGGCGACGTGGGCGCTCTCTCCGGCGGATGGAAGATGCGGGTTGCGCTGGCACGCGTCCTGCTCGGAATGCCGGATGTATTGCTGATGGACGAACCGACGAACCATCTCGACATCGAATCCATCATCTGGCTGGAGCAGTTTCTCAAGTCATTTCCTGGCGCGCTGCTCATGACTTCGCACGACCGCGAGTTCATGAATCGTCTGGTCTCAAAGATTGCAGAGATTGATGGCGGCGAAATCATCACCTACTCGGGTGACTACGACTTCTACGAGCGCGAGCGGGCGGTGCGAGAGAGCAATCAGCAGGCAGCATTTGCCCGGCAGCAGTCCATGCTTGCCAAAGAGCAGCGCTTCATCGATCGTTTCAGGACGCACGCGGCCAAAGCGGCCCAGGTGCAGAGCCGAATCAAGGCCTTGGACAAGATCGAGAAGATCGAACTGCCGAAAAAACGCGCAGGTCGTGAAATTCGACTTTCGTGTCCCTCCGCGATCCGGCGAACAGGTGGCCGTCCTTGAGAATCTGCACAAGAGTTACGGCCCGCGTGTGATTTACGAAGGATTCAATCTCACCATCCGCCGCGGAGAACGCTGGGCCGTCATGGGAAGAAACGGCGCGGGCAAGACCACGCTGCTCAAGATGATTGCCGGAGCCAGTGCTCCAGATGCGGGAAGCGTGCGGCTCGGCGCCAGCCTGTATATGGGCTACTTCGCGCAACAATCTCTGGACGTGCTCAATTCCGATCTCACCGTCACCGAACAGTTGCAACAGGATTTTCCCCAGGACAGTATCGGGTCGTTGCGGAACCTGGCGGGAGCATTCCAGTTCTCCGGCGAAGACGTGGATAAGAAGATCCGCGCACTCTCCGGCGGAGAAAAATCGCGGCTGGCCATCGCGCGCATGCTCTACAACCCGCCGAACTTCCTGGTGCTCGACGAACCGACCAATCACCTGGATCTTGCGACCAAGGAAATGCTGGTGGACGCCCTGAAGGATTTTGAAGGCACCATGATCTTCGTATCGCATGACCGCATGTTCCTTCGCGGTCTCGGCTCACGTGTGCTGGAACTGGGCGGCGAGAGCGGCACGGACCGCCATCCCACTGTTTATCCTGGGTCGTACGTTGAGTACGTGCAGAAGCTTGGACATGAGGCGCCTGGGATCTATTCGTAGGCCTAAGCTGGGAATATAGGCTTGCTTTCCCACGCCAAGCTCCTAAGAAACGCCTTTCCCAATGTCACCCCGCGAGCAAGGAGTAAAATGGTGCCGTTTTCGAGTTCAAGAAACAAATTCCGACACCAGCCAGGAACGAGGCACCGTCTGGAAGTGCTAGAGCGTCTCAATGTTTGAGCAATTGGACGACCGAGAAAGCGCGCCACAAGTTTCACCTGCAATGACGCTCGGAATACTCGCCGCCTACTTAGTCGGAGCGTTCGGAGGCCTCTGTATCTTCATCATCCTTGAAGAAAGAGCCTTCGGGATGCAAGTCGCAACCGCAATCATCTACACATACTTTGCTTTTTGGTATGTCTTTTTCCCTACAAGAGGGCTACTCGAACAGTACAGCCTGCACAACAAGAAAGTTCAGCAGCAGATCCCGCCTCTGTTGGCGATCCACTGTGCGTTTCTGATATTGATCTTTCTTGGAGAAACCATGTGGTTTTCGATGAAGCCTCACCTGCCGAGCTATTGGTTTACGGAACACGGCAGGCCGGTTGGACCTTTGTATGTATTCGTCGTTATTGTCTCCGTCCTCGCCCTCTTCTTCATACAGGTCTTAATTTCCCGCAGAATTCTGAGTCGCAGCCTGAGAGAAGGTCTGAGTGAATGAGTGTCCGGCTTACGGGACGATTTCGCAGTGCAAGAGCGGCACCGACCACCATCCCACGGTTTTTCCTGGATCGTACGTTGAGTACATTCGTAGGCCTGCACCTTACGCAACAAATTCCCGGTGTGCGCGTTCGAGAAGCGAGCGGTTTGTGAACACCTGAGCGTATCCGAGGCCGAGACACACGAACATAAGGAGGAGGTCGAAAGGGGCAGAGCCCTTCCTGTCCCTCAGGTTCCACCATTCAGGCAAGTAGGTACGGGCCGCCAGCATCGCGGTTTGAAGGACGAAAAGCGCAACGAGAAAGCCGGCGTGACGCCAAAGAAGACGCGGAATCTGCGGTCGCACGGCTGGGCATTTGAACCTGAAGGGAGGCAGATCAGGGCCCCCTCTACTGCCTGTTCTGGCAAACGTAAAGAACAAAACGAAAAGGGTGTAGCTGATGATAGACGCCTCCTGCAATCCATAGGGCTTACTTGTCATGAGCAGGAAAAGAGGCAGGCTGCCGACGATCAGGCAGAGAAAGATCGTTGCCATCAGGATGAAGCGTGGAGGTGAGAAGGTCCGGTCTCGGCACGGATCGGGGTATGGCCACTGCAGTTCGTGCGTTTTTCCGTGGGCCATGAAATCGAGTGGATTATAACTCTTGCTGGATTTGGTCTCAGTCGCGTGGAGGTTCCGAGCGGTTGGTCGGCAACTCGGAAGCCTTTTGGGGACACCCTGAAACACAGGTACAGAAAGGCACCCGCTGAAACTCGCCACCTACAACATTAACAACATCAATAAGCGGCTCGACAACCTCTTGGCCTGGTTAGTGAAAGCTGAACCGGACGTAGTGAGTCTCCAGGAGCTCAAGGCAGAGCAGGGAGCCTTTCCCGTGAATGCCCTTCGGGCTCTCGGGTATGAAGCGGTCTGGCAAGGGGAGCGCTCCTGGAACGGCGTGGCCATTCTCGCGCGAAACCACACTCCCGTGGTGACTCGCACAAGTTTGCCGGGAAATCCCCAAGATCGTAATCATGAAGATCGTAATCATGAAGATCATCAAGCTCGCTACATTGAAGCGGCGGTTCGGGGAGTCCTGATCACTTCTATCTACCTCCCCAATGGGAATCCGCAGCCTGGACCGAAATTCAATTACAAGTTGGCCTGGTTTGAGCGCCTGCTTGCCCACGCTGCCGAACTCATGGCGAGCGGCGCACCCGTGGTGCTGGCCGGTGACTACAATGTCGTGCCGACTCCGCAGGACATCTATCCGACTCGATCACTGGATAACAACGCGTTAATCCAACCTGAGAGCCGGCAGGCCTTTGCGCGTTTGCTGAATCAAGGCTGGACCGACGCCCTGCGGAAGCTACATCCGGACGGGCCGCTCTGGACATTCTGGGATTACAAATTTGAACGGTGGCAGAAGGACAAAGGCATGCGACTCGATCACTTCCTGCTCTCACCGAATTTGTCAGATCGACTCGTGGACGGCGGTGTCGACCGATGGGCGCGCGGGCAGGAAAACGCGAGCGACCACGCCCCAACCTGGATCACGCTCGATCTCTAGGAGGAAATGCGGGGACAGACGGAACGTTCACCGAGATCGAGTCAAGTGGCCGCCCACCCAACTCAAGGCTCACCATGCAGGATCAGCGGAGTCCGCAAAGTATATGCGGTTGGATCGGTCATTTCGAAGTCCTTCGTCCAATCTAAGGAAACGCGTTCATACTCATGGTCTCCTGCAAGCAGAGTGACGACCACGGTTTTTGGTTTCAGATCGCATTTAGACTTGCCGAATCCAAGCACCAGGGAGCTACTTTGCGTGAGGAAGGGAATCTGGATCCGGAATGATTCGCCGTCGAGTGTGATTTCACCCGACTCGCCGTTCTGTTCCTTCGAATGTTTTAAGTAAACAAGTTGAACGCGCACGACGCCACCGCGAGGCGGATGTTGGACCTGACCTTTCACCATCACATTCAGGATCCCGCACTGGGCTAGCAACGGAGAGGCGGCGACAAAGCTGTACATCGAAAGAAACAGGATTCCGTTTACCAACGCTTTGGCAATGCCGGACGCCATTTCGCGCCTCTTGGCACAAATCATGCCACAATAGCCGAACGCTCGCCCGCCCCTTATGTGCTCAGGTCAGAGCAACGCGCTGCCAACTTCCTGGACTGCAGGCGCGGCCCTGGCACGTACAACGGGCAAAATCGCCGTCACCCGTGTTCCGGAGCCAGTTGATTGGATGTGCAGAACGCCACCTAAGTGCCGCAAGCGTTCGCGCATTCCGCGAAGTCCGACGCCGGCGCGAGCCGATAACCCGAACGCGGCTTCGCCTTCGGTAGGAATCCCCTTGCCAGCATCTTCGATCTCAACCCTTACGCAGGCTTCCTCTTGAAGGATGCGAATCCCAGCCGTAGGACTCCCGGCATGCCGATGAATATTTGTGAGGCACTCCTGCACAACCCGGAAGATGGAGAGTTCCATCTCCTTCGACAAACCCGCAAACTCATTCGGCATGTCGAGCTTCGCGTCGATCTTACTGCGTTGGGAGAATCCATCTACGTAGCAACGAAGCGCAGATGCAAGACCGGCTTCATCCAGCAAAGGAGGATGCAGCAGATGGGAAATCGTACGAATCTCTTTGCTGGCCTCTGCCAGCATCACAGCGTTTTCAGCGAGGCGTTTGCCGGCCTCAGGGCTTAGCTTGTGAGACTCCTCAATCACGGAAGCACTGTTCATACCGATGGCTGCAAGCAGTTGCCCAACGCTATCGTGCAACTCGCGTGCGATGCGTCTCCGCTCTTCGTCCTGCAAACTGGTCATGCGGGCGTTGAGCACTTCCAGTTGGCGTGTCTTACGATGCAATTCGGCAAACACCTTTACTTTTGCCCGCAGCAATTCTGGAACAACGGGAACGGAAACGTAATCGACGGCTCCGTGTTGGTATCCCTTTAGCCGGTCCAGGTCCGTCACGTGAATCCCGGAGACGAAGACGATAGGGATGTTTTGAAAGCGTGGATGCGCGTGGATCATCTGCGCAGTCTCGAAACCATCCATTCCGGGCATGCTCACGTCCATCAGCACGAGGGCAATGTCAGTTTTCAGCAGACGCTCCAGCGCTTCCATCCCCGAATGAGCCGTGATCAGGTTTTCTCCAAGTTGACTGAGCATGGCTTCATAGGTCAGCAACTTGCCCGGCTGGTCGTCGACTATCAGGATGTTGATCTTTTCATCTATCTCTTGAGTGGTGGATGCGCCTGTGCTCATGGCCAGATATCCGTCAAAGACGCACTGCGGTTGGCCCGCAGCAGTACGACATCACATTACTTATGATTCTTCGTTACACGGAATACAGGGAATACTGTATTAACGGAGAAGAAAAAGGGCGGTGTGCGATAGCCCAGGACAGTCGGAGAAACTCGCAGCCCGCACAGCAAACTTTACCCTGTAGCTTTTCCATAGCCGTTCGGATGCGCTCCCCAAGTGTCTGTCACAAGATGAGTTCGTGCCGGCACTCTATTTGGCGTCAGAATTGCTTTCTTCAATTACGTTCAAATGCCTCTTTCAGGCGGTTTTGGAGGTGCCGCTTGTCGACGCCAGTTTCGTCAAGATTAGTGGGGCAAGCCACTTACTTTGGAGGTGACACCTTGCGAGGCGAAACCAAAGAGCGCTGGAGAGAACTGTGTGAAGAGCTGATGGTTGAGCGGGACCCGGACAAGTTTCTAACCCGGATCGAAGAGCTACTCGACGTATTGGACGAGCGCGAACAGCGGCAGCGCGATGGGATGTTACGAACGCCACTCCGAGAAAAACCTTACCAGTTTAGTTCTCCCGTAGTTTAGTTCACCGTTTCTCCTGGCCTTGCTCATCGAGAGGTGGGATGTGTTCTCGAGAGCGCCGTTCCACCAAGATTGGATAACCCCCGAAACGCTTGCGCAGGCTTTCGATGTGCTGACGCAATGCTTCCCGAAGTTCGGCGAGTAGCGGCCTAACTTCCGCGTCGTCGCTCTTGGAAAGAAGCTCCAAGCAGAGTCTGCGAATCGTGTCTTCCGTACGAGGCATTACGCGTATGGGCAGACGTCCAGCAGCGCCCTACCACAGTAACGGGACATTCCCCGTCGCACAATACAGGACAACCCCTACGCTGCTCGACAAAGTCATCGAATGTTTCATCGCGGGGCTTTGCCCGTACAGGGTTCACAGTATCCCGCACGGCACGGAAATCTGGCAAAATCCACAGGTGATACTTCACACCGAAGGCCGAATTCTTGCGCTTTGTCGGGAGGCAATTGCTGCGAAGGACGAATCGGATGTTGAGAGAATCATTGTTGACCTGCGCGCTGCGCTTGCCGAGCATATCCAGGAAGCCAAGGCTGCTCTAGAAGCCCAAGCCGCCGTAATCGCGGCTATTGGAACACCCTCCGAAACAACCACCGAAGAACGCTAAATCCCAACAATTCTGAACCTCACAACTGCCCCGTTTGGTAGGGTTGTTAGACGATACCGCCTCGGACCGATGACCAATCCTCGCTCGCGTCGTCAATGATTGCAGGGCCCTCGCTTTCGGCCATATGTTACATGGCCCGCATCATCGTTGAAGGGACGCACAGAATGAAAATGAGGAAGCTGATCTGCCTACCACTGCTTCTTGTCATCGCAGTCTTTCCACTCACCGTTTTCGCCCAAACTACATCGAATCCCGCCAATCTTCCCCAACGGGACGGTTCTCACGACTTCGATTTCCTGATTGGCGACTGGAAAGCTCATGTCCGCCGTCTCCCCGACCGCCTCAACAACTCCAGCACCTGGGTCGAGTACGATGGCATCTCGAACCATAAGAAAGTTCTCGACAGCAATGCGAACTTTGAAGAGTTCGATGTAACCAGTACTGACAAGAAACTCCGCATCAAGGCGCAGACGCTCCGCCTCTATAACCCCACCACGCACCAGTGGAGTATCTATCTGGTCGACTTGGATAACGGAACTCTGTCTTCGCCCCCGGTGGTAGGGCAGTTTACCGGCAATCGCGGCGAGTTTTTCCATCAGGAAGACTTCAAAGGGTGGACGATTCTCGTACGCTATGTCTGGATGAACATCTCTCCCAACTCTTCGCGCATGGAACAGTCGTTCTCGCCGGATGGCGGGAAGACGTGGGAGGTAAATTGGATTTGCGAGCTTTCACGATAAGCGGACGGCGGGAGCTTTGTGCGTCGCGCTTATGGCCAGGCGGGCTACCGGTGAGCGGAGTAATCCGTAGGAGGGTAGTCGCGCGCCTCGCGTGCAACGACCTCGCTCAAAATGACACATTGTAGAAAAGGATGGCGTAAACTGGTGCCCGGGATCGGAATCGAACCGATACGTCCTGTTAAGGACCCGGGATTTTAAGTCCGATAGTTTCGCCCGCACCAAAACGTACGGAGTTGCAAGTCATTGAAAACTCTAAGAGGGAAGCACGGGATTACTGGCGAGAGGATGCACGAGGTGGCACGAAAATGCAAAACCGACTGCCACCAAAACTGCCACCGCACGGTACCGGGGGTTCGAATCCCCCTCTCCGCCAGATTCCTCAATCCGAAATATTAAGACGCAATTGCTCGCCTAAACAGGCCATGGCTCGTGCGTCCATCCGTGCGGTTTTAGTGTCCCGGAGATGTCCTGACCGCACGACACGGAACCGTTTTGCTCGGCTGCGGCCCGTTTTTCGATTCGGATAAGAGCAGTTTGGCTCGCGAGGGTCAATGAGTGAAATGGCGATTTTTCGCCAATGATCACTCTGCCGACGGTTTCTAGTCTTTCGCTTGGCCCTTTTGAGTATCGGTCCGCGAAGCAGATTGCAGACAACCGCCGTGAACACGACATCCCATGATTGGCTTCTCTCAAGCCTCCTTTAGTGGAGTGAGGGCGTGCAATGCCTGGCAAGCCAAAAGAGCTTTCAGACAAATCTGTCTCGCCGAAATCAGCCATTCAGAAACCGCCACACCTTGCTGTTCCGGGTGAACAGGCAGCGCCTTCGTATGAGAACTCACTGTCTACCGAAGCCAAGGCTATCGGGCAATTCCGCTTTCGCATCCTGGTGGTGGATGACGAACCTTCAATTCGCGAAACGATGAGGCTGATTTTGGAAAGCGAAGGCTATGGAGTTCTGACGGCAACGGACGGAGTAGAGGGCTTACACTCGCTCAGCAAGTCCCTCCCTGATTTGATCATCTCCGATTTAAATATGCCTCGGCCTTGGGGATTCTAGCGGACGCTTTCTTGCAAAAAGGGGGACTATTAGATACCCAGCGCTGTCTCTTGGCACGAAGAGCGGAGCAATCTCACCTTGTCCCAAGTGCCTGCGTCCAAACAAACTGCAAGCGATGAGTCTGAACGGTGGGTTACACCAAACGACATGCCAGTCATGTGGCGCGCCAGTGAGATTTGAAATCAATCACGAGATTGAGCCGCTAATAAAACGCAAACACGCCTGAGCGAGAATCGGTTCTAGAGTTCTTTCCAACGATCTTGCTGCGGGCAGTTTTTCTGCTGTTCTCAGATTGGCTTCGGACTTCTGGTTGCTACCAACACCGCTAAGATAGTGGCAGTGTTGCGAACGCTTCCCGCAATCGTCATCAGTGCTTCTGTTATGGGCGTGTGATGTTCCGCCAATCCCTCAAGGCGAGTGCTGACGTTGTGGAGTTGATCGACTTCGTCCAGAATCGCTTCAAAAGCCATGGGTACACCGCTCTCTGGCGAAACACCTAAGGTGGGAGAACTTCAGATGGACTGGCTTAGGTCAGAAGACCTGAAAGAGGAGAAGGTGGTAACCACCCCACTGCTTAGTATAGCAGCAGTAGATGATCCAGGGTGACCTGTAGCGGGTCCCAGACTCTCGAAGTAAAGCCCCGTATTTTTCGGAGCGCGATTCTAATCGTGGAGCACGACGTTGAGAAGCGAACTGTGAACCTGCAACCCACCCCCGCCATCATAGTCGATGAATTCTAACTTCCTAAACCTGTTCATGAAAAAGCTAACCCGCGAGCGAGTTGTGCCGACCTCTCCCTAGAGTTTCCTGACTGATCCGGGGAATAACAAGTTCCTGCTTACCTTCCTTGCCAAAATGAGCCAGCAATAGCAACATCCGGGCTAGCCTTTTCTCACTGGAATTGAAAAGCTGGTCGACCAAATCCTCTTCGTATGGGATATTCCGTGCCAGCAAATAGGCGACGTCCACAGCGTCTGACTTGCGTGGATCGCGGACTGACTTGGCCTTTCCGGTATCTGACGAACTCCTCGACTACGTCTTCGCCAGCCCAAGGACTCCCGGAACTCATCTCACGGATTACAAGAAAGCCTGGCAGAAGGCAGCTAAGGCTGCAGGTCTGTGAGACCGCAGAATCTACGATCTCCGCCCGACATTCGCAGGTCGGGCAAATGAGTGTCGAGCATCAAGCTTAACCGTGGCACATATGCTCGGCCATTCCAGCACCCAGGTGCTACCGATGTATGTCAAGCCGCTTGACGAGAACACCAAGGCGGTCATCGAGGCAATGAACTCGACTAGGGCCTCTCATCTCGCAAAGACACATTCTGTCCAGTAGACGTCAATTCTCTGCAATGGATCCATTTGGCGCAGATCGAGCCGGCAATCCTATGGAATTTCCGAAACCCCGGCTAGCCGACAGTTGTCATCCCCGTTAGATCGTTTCCGAGTGGATCGATCATTTGGCGGGCGGGTCGATGCGATCATTTGTAGACGCGCCCAGAAACTACCTACGGCGTTTTCCATCCACATTCGAGAAGCAAAAGAATTGGCGTCAGTTGGCGTGGAGGGGCCTATAGCCCACGCGCGGAACCTTCAGAGGCGCGGCTGGCCCAAAGGGGCCCAGCGAAGTGTCATGCTCTCCTATGATTCAGAGCAATTGTGACCAGTTTTCCCCAGAACAAACGCTGATACTGACGATTGTCGACGTTTCGGTGGATGGAGCGTCTGCAATGAAGTGGGGCTCTTTAGAAGAGTTTTGTGCGTGGGGAGGTCTCAATGGACCGGAATCTGATGGATCCGAAATTGATTGCGCTCGCCGCTGTGGTGATTCTGATCATCGCGGCGCTTGCCTGGATGTACTTACGAAAACGCAGGAGCGACACTGCGAACCTGAAGCAGAAGTTTGGGCCGGAATACGATCGCGCTGTACTGACGCACGGGTCAGAAAGAAAGGCAGAAGCGAAATTAGCGGATCGCGAGAAGCGGGTGGAGAAGCTCAAGCTACGCGATCTTGATCCGACCGAGCACGCACGCTTTTCGCAACGGTGGGAAGCCGTGCAGTCTCGTTTTGTCGATTCCCCAAAGGGAGCAGTTGCAGAAGCCGATGACCTTGTGTCCTCTTTAATGAAGACTCGCGGCTATCCCGTTTCTGATTTTGATCAGCGCGCCGCCGACATCTCGGTCGACCATCCCCGCGTGGTAGAGAACTACCGGTCCGCGCATGAGATTGCGCTGCGTGTGGGGAAAGACGTAGCAACCACGGAAGATCTGAGAACCGCCATGATCCACTACCGCTCATTGTTCGAGGAACTCGTCCAGGCCCCGCTGCCGATTGAAAGAAAAGAAGTGGCGTAACAATAAGATTAAGGAGTGGTGAACCTGTACAGTGTCGCGGTCCAAGGTCTCAGAGCAGCCTCACTGTGAGCATTACTGACCATCGGAAATCCATTTTTTTCCCGCATAGTTAATGCTGATCGGATTTCCCCTTGTATCGGACGGTTTTCTTGAGAAATCAAATCACCCGCGCAAAGAAAAGACTTGACTTCAATCCCCACACCTTTCTTTCCACCATTGGGAGAGGGAGAGAGATGCTGTCTTTTCAAAAGAAAGATCCTATCTTCGCTCAGGGCGATCCCACGGACGGACTGTTTTTCATTCAAACTGGAAAGGTGCGGCTCACGGTTGTATCGGAAGGGGGAAAAGAAGCGACTCTTGGCATTTTGGGCGAAGGCGATTTCTTTGGAGAAGGCGGTCTTGCGGGCCAACTTTTACGTATGTCCTCCGCGACTGCAATGTCCGACTGCGTTCTGCTGCATATAGAAAGGAAAGCGATGATGCTGGCGATGAGTCTCGAGCCTAAGTTATCGGCGACTTTCGTCAAATACCTGCTGAAGCGAAACATACGATATCAGGATGATTTGGTCGACCAGCTTTTCAACTCCAGCGAAAAGAGGCTGGCTCGAGTTCTTCTCTTGATGGCGCAATTCGGCAAAGAAGGCGTGTCCGAAATGTCCGTTCCACGACTCAGCCAGGAGACTCTGGCAGAGATGGTAGGAACGACTCGTTCGCGAGTCAGCTTCTTCATGAATCGATTTCGGAAGCTCGGCTTTATTAATTACGACGTTGGCGAGAATCTCCATGTCCACAGTTCACTTCTCAATGTCGTTCTCCATGATGACGACGGAACAACCACGGCTCAGGAGACTGGGAACTCAACAGCCCGCCACCGCAGACATCGCGAGCCACCTGCACAACCCGGCGAACCGCCCGACAAAGAGCGCGCCAAGAGACCAGTACTCCCCAGTTTCAAGCGCAACAGAGAATGAACGCGTCACTGCCAACTTTTGATAAAGTGCCCGGGCACTACCTCAGTTCGAGAGTGCAGTCCATCGCACGATCAGCGGCGGGATTTTAGGCGCTGGCTACAGGGACTAATTGAGAGCTGCACTTTGACGTTTGGATTGAGTTGGCAGCGTCTTCGGCGGTGAATTTCCCCATAATCAGCGCCAACCTGCGGTTGGGTGTCGTCTGAATGGGAACTCGATCGATCCGCTGCACGTATTCGGGGGCGCGAGTACCGCGGATTACTCTTACGACAAACTTGATGTTTTTCATGTCTTCTCTCTCGTTATGGAATTAAAAAATGGGAGGCTAGACCAGCTGCCTCCCATTCCGCGATTTGGCAACTATTTAATCGGATCTATGCGGCTTTGCCGTGAGACTTGGAGTCGAGGTTCTTCTCGCTGCCGACATTGATCTTGATCTGCTTCGGCTTCGATTCGGCCTTCTTGGGCAGGCTAATCTTCAATACGCCCTGGTCGTAGTGGGCGATCACCTGCACCGGATCCACGGAACTGGGCAGCGTGAACGAGCGCGTGAAGCTTCCGTATTGCCGTTCGATGCGACGGAAGTTTTCTTCTTTCTCGTCTTTCTCAATCTTGCGCTCTCCATGGACCGTGAGCATGTTGTTTTCGATGCGCACATCAATGTCTTTTTCATCGATGCCCGGCACTTCCATCTTCAGAGTAATGGTGTGCTCGTCTTCGTAAATGTCGACCGGCGGTGCGAAGTTGGTAGTCGTCAAAGCTTCCTCCGGCGCTTCCGGGCTATACGACTCACGGAACAGACGGTTCATACGGTTCATGCGATCCTGCATTGTGGAGAACTCGCGCAAAGGCTCCCAGCGCGTTAATGATGTCATAACGAGGTTCCTCCTTCGGAGGGAAAGCTAAGAGGAAAGACTTCAGGATGGGCTGACTTAGTTCAGGGAACCTGAAAGAGTAAGAAGAAATACTTGCTCAATTAGAATGCTAGGCTTCTATGCAAGCATTGTCAAACGACGACGACGGGCGACACGCTCGTCGTGGCTCGAGTAAGCGCATCAGAATTCGTAACGCAGGGATTCGGTCAGAGAGTTAGCGTGAAAATATCGTGCCGCTGTTGGCCCGACGAACGACCCTTCGTTGTATTGGTAGTAATTCCAGCCCGTATTCCAGGCCAGCTTCGGCCCGAAAGCGACGCTTAGACCGGCCACCGGCTGGTAGTACTTGTATTGTGACGACCCGAGAGGTTGCAGAATGTTGAACTGCGGTATGCTTCCGTCCACGCTGGTAATACTCAGGCCAAAATTGGCTGTCACTCGCTTCACGGGCTTAAACCTGACCGTACTCATCCCGAAATTCGTGTGGTTGGTGTAGTAGGAGTTGGCGAACAACGGATTGGCGGGATCGTTCGCGGCACAAGAACCGGCGTTGGTGACGAAGGGAAGGTTCACTCCGATCGGCGGTGTGTCGTTGAAGCAGATGAGGGCATTCTGGATCACGTTGTTGTAGTTGTATGCTAGATCCAGACCGAAGCGCTCGTTAGGCGCCAGCGAAGCGGTCAGTCCATAGTTTTGGTTGTGTGCGACGTAGTTGGTCAATGAGTCGCCGTTGGCATCCTGCAGAATGTTGATGGACCCGCTCAACACCGCCCAAGGCCGGGGAGTGTAGCCCGTCTGGAACCGGTACCGTGATTCTTTGCGCGGAGCCACGCGAACGATCACGTTGTCGTAATTGGTATGTTCCAGATCGAAGTTCAATCGCAAGGCATGAATGGGCTTTGCCCAGAAGCCGAGGAGTGCTGTGTACTCGTGAACCACGAAATGGTCTTCGTCTCCGGGTAGAAAATCATTGAAGTGATCGAAGACCCGATCACCGTAGCGGAATCCGATACGGGTTCCCACCTTTTTTGAAATGTCCCAGGCAAGTTCGGTCTGATTCGTCTTCCAGGTTTGATTGAATGACGACTGGGTCAGCGTGTTTGTCGTCGCTGGAGCCGTAGCGCTCAACGGAGTCAACAAATTGCACGATCCCGTACACACGCTATCGACCTCGGTAAAGTTGGCGTTCTCTGGAATGCGGTAGGCCCACAGATAGAATTTCTCGATCAGACGCAGATGCTTCGTGAGGTACAGCTGTGGCTCCGACATCCAGCACGTCGGAAATCCGGCGCGCTGCGGCTGATCCGGTACCGGAGAACGCTCGAGTGCCGGTACGCGTTAACAAACCGTCAAACAACTCATCCAATGGCGTCTTCGAATCAGCAGAGCTATAGGAAAAAGATGCGTTCAAGTCCACCCGTTGAATGTTGTTGGTACGGAAACTTAGCCGCTCCGTGGGTGTGGAAGTTCGAATTCGCTGGTTTCGCAAGATAGCTGAAGTAAGCGTTGCAGGTGACGTTCGTCAGAGTCCCAGTGGAATCAATCAGGGAGGTCGCAGGGGGCTTCACGGCACAGGGTATGTTGTTCGCCGTGTCGATGGGCAAGCCTAACTCCACCGACCCTCCCCCCGGCAGCAGCGCCGGCGCGGAGGAAGCCAGCCGCGTGTCGGTGTCTCCCCGGTAGTAGTCGAGGAACTGGTCGTAACTGAGGACCGTGTGTGGCAGGATCTTCCAGTCCACCCCGATGCGGTACGCATTCATGGTCGTGTTCCACGGCTGAAAGAGCAGGGCGTCCGTACCCTCGTGGATGCTGCTGAACGATGGTCCCGTCATATTGTTATGCGAGTACCCCAGGCGAAAGCTCAGCCGGGACTGCGGAAGCAGCGTGAGGTCGACGTCGCTCATGCGCCGGGTCGTCTCAAACTCGTGGGGCGAGTTCAATACCGGAATCGACGGAGTGGAGGTTGGAGGATTCAAGGGATTCGCCAGCAAGTCGTAGTCGAAGAAATTTTGATCGCGACGGAAACTGCCTTGCAGATTGAACCATTTGTTTTTATCCGCCCGCAGACGCAAGGCATTATTGGGATCGCCTCCCCACCCAAAGCTGTTGACGTAAAGGTTGTCGAAGAACAGGCCATGATGATCCAGCGATTGCATCGAAAGTGTCTGGTCAAGGAACCGCGGGCCGGTATGCAGATTCACCAAGGTGTCATACATATCGCCGCTGCCGGTCACATCGTTCACGCGGAAGCCGATCTCAGCGGATGAGTGAATCAGGTAACCGCCGCGGGAGATGCCTTCTTGCTCTGCGGGCGAAGTCTGGCCAGGGTTAGAAGATTGCGCAAGAAGCGTTCCTGGTGACAACAAAATCAAGCTTGAAACCAGCCATCGGAGGATCAGCTGAATGCCCGATGATTGCGCTCTCGTGATTCGCGTCAGCCCGGCAGGTTCGTCTCCGAGGACAGCATGCGGATCGAGTTTTGTATGCGACGCCATCGATTCTCTCACTTGAAAAAGACATTGCTGAAGTTGGAGCCGTGAATCTGCGTGTGACACATGGTGCAGGCCTGGTATTTCGCCGATTGATTGTGGGCTGGTCCGATTGGTCCCTGCGTGGGGAAGGTATGGCACTGCAGACAGAGCATGTTCACTAGGCTTACCTTAAGGAGTCGAGGATTGGTTGAACCGTGGGGCGTATGGCAACTGCTGCAGCCTTCGGTTTTCACGGGCACGTGCTCGTAAACGAAGGGCCCTTGCTTGTCGACATGGCACTTATAGCAGACGGCATCTCCGCTCGGAAGGTTCTGGACCTGCCGCAGTGTTCCCGTTCCATGAGGGTTATGGCAGTCGTTGCATTGCACTAAACCCTCGTTGACCCGGTGATGATAAGGTTTGGCAAAATCCGCTTTGGCCTCGGTATGGCATCCATAACACAACTGCGGCTGATTCTGGACGAGAAGGTGTTGTTCTTCCTTAGCGTGATGGGGGGAATGGCAATCGAGGCAGCCAACGTCGCTACCGGCGTGGGCGGACTCCGCGAAACGCGACTGCTTATGACTGTCGCCGTGGCAACTCAGGCAGCGAGCACTCGTCTCTTGTCGTGATCGTCCGCCGAACGCGTATATCTTGGTCTTGTCTCCGCCAGCCGCGACATGGTCCGCGCCCGGGCCATGGCAGCCCTCGCATCCTTGTTTCGCGGGACCACCTTCCTTGTTAAGTGTGGTCTTCCAGTGCGGCGTTTTTTCCCAGCCGTTATAGATCGCCTCGTGACAGGTCTTGCAAGTTTCCGCTCCCACATACTTGGAAACCTCGGGCGAAGGCGCACTAGTCGTCGATGTACTGGTGGTGGGAGCGCTCTTATCGACAACCTGCTGGCCAGGAGCAGTGGCTGCGAGGACGAAGACAACGAAGGCCGAGAGAAGAAGAAGTCGAGAGGCCCCGGAGTTTGCCTGCATTAGCACGTCTCCTCGAAACTTGCTACTTATGCGCCGGCGCATTTTGTTAACCAGCTACGCCGTTCGTAAGAATCACCTTGAGCGCGCTCTGTTTCGCCGCGTTGCCAAAAGTGTCATATGCCTTGAGAATGTCGCCCATCGCGAAACGATGAGTCACGAGCTTAGTGGGGTCTAATTTTCCTGAGCGCACGACCTTCAATAGCATTGGCGTTGTGACCGTGTCGACCAGGCGAGTGGTGAGCGATATGTTGCGGTCCCAGAGTCTTTCCATGTGCAACTCCACTGGTTTGCCGTGGACGCCCACGTTTGCAATGCGACCGCCGGCGCCGACGATGGCCTGGCAGATATCGAAGGTAGCTGGAATCCCTACGGCCTCAATGGCCACATCGACGCCGGCTCCTTCAGTTAACTTCATCACGTGGTGAACGGCGTGTCCGTCGGCGCTGTTGATTACCGTGGTTGCGCCGAAGGTCTTGGCGACCGCGAGGCGCGCGTCGTCCAAGTCGATCATCAAGATCGCTGCGGGCGAATAGAATTGCGCGGTCAGCAGAACCGCAAGCCCCACGGGTCCCGCGCCCACAATGGCGATGGTGTCTCCCGGTTTCACTTGTCCGTTCAGGACGCCGCACTCAAAGCCGGTTGGCAAGATGTCGCTCAGCATCACGAGAGCTTCTTCGTCTCCATCCGGAGGAACAGCGTAGAGACTTCCATCGGCGTGCGGAATGCGGACGTACTCCGCCTGAGTTCCATCGATGGTGTAGCCCAAAATCCAACCGCCGCGACGGCAATGGGAATACATGGCACGTTTACAGAGGTCACACCTCAGGCACGCAGTCACACAGGAGATGATGACCTTGTCTCCAACATGAAACTCGGAGACAGCGCTTCCGACCTGTTCGATGACACCAACGCCTTCGTGGCCGAGAATGCGTCCGTCGGTTACTACGGGAAGATCTCCTCTTAAAATATGGAGATCAGTTCCGCAAATGGTCGATGTGGTAATCCGTACGATGGCATCGCACGGGTCCTTTATGGTCGGACGGGGCTTGTCCTCCCACGCATACTTACCGGCCCCGTGATAGACCAGCGCTTTCATGCCAGTTTCGCTGCCTTCAACCTTGGCAGCAGATGAGGTGAGTTCCAGTTCGGCAGTTGCCACGATTTTCCTTTCGAAGAGAAAACGATGTTAAGGCGATTGATGATCATGAGACTGTTCAACAGTGCTCACTTTCAAACGTGGGAGGAGATATGCGTAGTACGGACTAGGTCGTGCGCCAGGTGCACCAACCCTACGGAAAACGAAGACCTTCCGCCTCGGGCCGCGCGGGAGCTGTGAGGGGAGTGCTTGGCATTGCGTTCCGGTGGGTTAGGCCGGCTTTTTTCTTAAGTGTGTATAGAATTGACCAGTTTCGAATTAGGTCAACAGTTATTTTATTTGAGTCTGGAGTTCTTCTCTCTCGGATAGACGCGGTCATGGGTTAGTGTTGGAACTCCAACGTTCGGACCCTCACGACCGCGTTAATATGCTGTAAGGTTCAGGCTGGACTCACACGAGTCCGGCCTTTTTTCCTTCGTACCGAAAAGCTCAGTCTGAGCTTTTGTGAACAGACTTCCAGCCATCGCAAGTGAGAAATTGTTGAACAGAATTCCGCCTGCAAATCGCAGCTCTCAGCGGCGGAGCACAGGCGAAGGGATGACCCAGGCAAGAAGTATCGTTCTACGGATTGGGAAAGATGAGCAAGAGTAAAAAGGAGGCATAAGTGGCTGAACTGAAGACGAAGGCAAGCGAACTGAAGACGGCCGAGGTGGCGACCTATGTTGCCATAACGGAGCACGATGGACCCAAGCTCGTGAAGACTCAAGATCCAGGCGCAATGGACAAAACCGCCGTTGCTGCAGGGCCCATACTCTTGTTCTCAGAACCGGAGATGTTGGATTTCCGATCTCGTTGGAGCAAGCTTCAGACTGGTTTCGTAGACGAGCCACGGCAGACGGTCGAAGACGCAGACAAGCTGGTAGCTGCGGTCATGCAGCGACTCGCAGAAGGATTCGGCAACGAACGATCGGGGCTGGAAAAGCAATGGGACCGCGGCGAGAGCGTGTCAACTGAAGGTCTGCGGGTTGCCCTGCAGCGTTATCGTTCCTTTTTTGACCGATTACTGAAGCTGTGAGGGCAACGCACACAACCTACATTACTCAGACGACAGGGAGAAACAGATGAAGCCGAGTACAAAGGACGAGCTTAAAGGCACTATTCATGAAGTCAAGGGCAAAGTCAAAGAGGCGGCAGGCAAAATCACCAACGATCGAGGCTTGGAGGCCGAAGGCAAAGCGGAACACAATGCTGGCAAAGCTCAAAAAAAGATCGGTCAGATAGAAAAAGTAATTGGGAAGTAAAGCTAAGGCAGAGTCAGTTTAGACACGTACTGCATTTGGGAACAAAGGATACCGGCGCTGGATAAACTGGGGAAGGCGGTGTTGCACCGCCCTCCCTTCAAGAAAGTCGTGCAGTGTTACGCCGCTAGATGATGGGCGGTAATCTTGTGGAAGGTCGAGTTGACCACGTCAGAGGTCTGAACCTTCGGCGTGCCTTCGATGAATCTCGCCATCGTCTTCAACACTTGGGGATAGGTGCTGGTGTTATAAGCTTCGGCATCGCTCTTGTTTTCCCACAAACTAATTGCTGTCACATCGACTCCGCCCGGACCGGCCAATGTGATTTCGTCCTTGAAGCCGTTCTGTTTCCGAAGCAAAGGCAGGACTTCCTTCTCAAACGCTTGCGTGTAATCTGAAAGCATATTGGATTTCAAATGAATTGATACATTGCGTGCAAACATGGGCAACCTCCTAAAGGTTTGGGTTGCTAAGAAAGATAACTTCAGATGGGCTGACTTAGTTCAGGGAACCTGAAATGAGGAGAAGGTGACAACCACCTCAGTGCCAACCCTAGTCTTATACCGGAGAACTGTCAAGCGAGCGACCTGACGCATCCCTTTTGAGACGTCCTGCAGCCCAAGCCGAGTTTAGGGCTTCAATTGGAGGGGTCATGGCGACGCGCCGCGAGCCGCAGGGCGATGCTAGTCGTGAAGAACAACGTTCAGAAGTGAGCTGTGGACTTGCAGCCCGCCGTTATAGTGAATGAATCCCAGCTTTCTGAACCGGTTCATGAAGAAGCTGACCCGCGAAACGGGTCGTGCCGATCATTTCCGCCAACATCTCCTGACTGATCTTGGGGACGACCGCTTCAGGCTTCCCTTCCTTGGCAAAATGGGCGAGCAGCAGAAGGATGCGAGCGAGCCTCTTTTCGCTCGAATTGAATAGCTGATCGACCAGATCCGCTTCGTAGCGAATGTTCCGCGCCAGCAAGTAAGCGACGAACATGTCGGAAAGTTCATGTTCCCGATGAAGCGTCTCCATCATCGCCTTCCTCTCGACGCGCAGAACAGTCGAGTCCGTCATGGCGGTGGCAGAACACATACGCACAGCCTGACCCGCAAGTGAACCTTCTCCGAAGAAGTCTCCTTCCCCGAGTATCCCGATGGTTGCCTCCTTGCCACTCGTCGAGACAACGGTGAGTTTTACCTCGCCAGTCTGGACATAAAAAACCGCATCAGCCGTATCCCCTTGCGTGAAGATGCCTTGTTTCCTCTGGAAAAGGACCAGCTTTCTGCCCTCGCCGATGGTTGAGAGGAACGCCTGAGGATCGAAATCACGAGGCTTCTTGGCTACTGCACGCTGTTTTATGGCGCCAAGCTTGGCTGGATGTTTCGGGTTGGTGGGGTCCCGGTGAATGTTCTGCCTTCTGTCCGGGGAACCGTCGGGTCGGCGAGTACGAGACATAGGTATCCCTTTACTGCCTAGATCGACGACGCCTTTATTCTACCGCTTTTCACCGATAGTCCAATCCAAAACCATCGTACCGGGAAATTCGTGTGCGAAGCCTCGCGACTTGAGCCGTTCTGCATATTATTGCCAGAGAGATTGAGCGAACCTATTGGTATCTCAAAGGATAGTTACCCACCAAACCAAATGTCAGCGCCGACATTCATCAACCGCCCGCCGAGAACGACCAACATGATTGTTAGTTCAGAGAACGTTTGAGCATTATTGCTCAGACGTTTGAACCGTGATTTGCTAACGTCGAAACGATCACGGATTGCAGGCTTCGTCTTCTGGCGTCTGCATGCACAGACTGAAGAAGCGGAGCCGGCAGCCTGAGCGTTTAGGTTGGACTTTGGAGGTTGTTATGCTTTGGACAGTGTTCGTTGTTCTCGTCATTTTGTGGCTTCTTGGTTTTAGTTTGCACGTGGGCGGAAGCCTGATTCACCTGTTGCTAGTCGTGGGCTTGATTGTTCTGGTCTTTAACTTATTGAGTGGCCGCCGAAGCACGGTTTGAAGAAGGCCTCTGAGAGTTCCCGCACCGTGGACATGCGAGTGTGGTCGTCAGAGTCCCGATTGTAAGGAGAACCGAGTGTCAAAGACTTGGGAGCATTACCATCACGCTGCCCGCCACCATGAGCGGGCAGCCTATCATTTCAACGAAGCCGCAAAATACAACCAGGCCGAGGAGCACGAGAAGGCCACGCACCACGCATACCTGGCCCACGGGCACAGCCAACATGCAATCCATCACGAAGCGGAGGCCGCAAAGCTGCACGCTGAGACCTGCGACGGTCATGTGGTGCCCGCCTCTTCCGGGCAAGTAGCCGATAAAAAGAGCGCGGCCTGACTTCGTGAGTGCGCGAGTCCACAAGAAGCAGCCGGACGGAGGCAGTGACCATGACTACAACCATCGTTTGCCAGCCAGGAGAAGTCAGTAATGTGTTGAACAGGCTGCCACAGTTGGGCCAGCCTCTACTGCAATTCAACTTACTCCAGGAAATCCAGGCACTCCGACAAGAAGACTCGTGGGAGCGGGAAACCGGGCGTAGTTCCAAGACGCTCGCAAAATATCCAGACTTTCGCATCGTGTTGATCCTCATGAAGGCCGACACAAAAATGGACCAGCACAGAGCCGAGGGCAGAGTCTCTATTCATCAAATGCTGGGCAAGATCTGCGTCCACCTGCCGGACCAGGATGTAACGGTATCGGCTGGGGATCTGCTGGTACTGGATTGTGGCGTATTACACAATCTCGAGGCATTGGAAGAGAGCGCCTTCTTGCTGACTATTTCCTGGGGTAAGGGGAGAGTCGAGAATCCTAGCCCTCCAGCGTCGTCCGCGGAGGGCCGAATGGAAGAAGAAGCGCGGCTGCGAATGGACGACGAAGGCGGCTCTCTGATAAACGCCTCGGAGCCAGCCGTCAAGGTAGTTCTTGATAGTTAGACGTATTGTAAGACGAGGACAGTTCTATGCGCAAGCAGATCATTCGAGTTCCGCAAATTGCTCCGGCATGGGATCAAGGTTGGCTGGACGTGAACGCCACGGCTTCGGTGGAAGTGTCATCGGAAGATCAGAATTATCCGATTGAATCTGCACTCATGGGTGATGAGAAGAGTGGCTGGCGCGCGTCTGAGGCCGGCAGTCAGACGATACGCCTCATTTTCGACAGCCCACGAAGGCTTAAACGTATTTGGCTGGCGTTTCAGGATAGCGAGGCCTTCCGCACCCAGGAGTTCGTCTTGAGATGGGCTTCGCAGCTTGGACGCCCTTTCCGGGAGATCGTCCGACAGCAGTGGAATTTCAGTTCACCTGGCGGAGTCCGAGAGATTGAAGACTACGCCGTTGACTTGGTCGACGTTGGAGTCCTCGAGCTGATTATCGTGCCTGACAAAGGTGGCGGCGAGACTCGTGCGTCACTGGTCAAGATGCGTTTAGCCTGACGCATAGCCGACCGATGCGCTAAAGAAACCAGATCTACTTCCTACCTCCTCAATTCTTTCAGATCGCGTTGGCCTTCGCTCTGCGCGAAAGGGACCCATATGCTTTTCGAAGATCAAGGTAGTTGTATCCCCCGGCAGCCTCCCTTCCCGGCGCAATGAGCTGTCTTGCTCAGAAGAATGGCAAGCGCAGCGTTAATGTGGATGGTGCCTCCAGTCGAATCGCCGAGGAACTGGAAATCCGCTGGCTGCGGTACAGGACTGAGCTATGGTGAGCCTAATTACACCGAGCCGGGTTGCTTCTCTTCTCCTACTGGTGGCCTGCGGTGCGTTTTGCCAGAGCGAACACTTGTCTGCCGACTCTCTTCAGCGTGAGGGTTCAAACTCGCGTGAAGAGCGGCGCCAGGATTTGCCTGCGGTGAGATCTCTTCCCGATGCTCCGTCGGCGCAGACTTCGATACAGGCTGAACCGTTTCGACCGTTCCTCGACCGAGCTCGCTCGCCTTCCGCACTTGCCGTAGTTGGCGTTAGCGCACCCTTAACGCGTGGACCAGAGCTGGCACAAGCGGCCCCCACCAGGTTGCGGGCTAATCTCACGGCGACCTATGAAGCGGGAGCCTCTAAACAAAAATCGAATTCCTTTTTCGATAAGTATCTTTATCCCTCATTGCTCAACCCGAATCTGCAGTATCATCCCTCGACCAGCAGCAGCTTTTTGGGTCGGGCCACCGATGCAGCGTCTGGCATTTTTATCACTCGAGACAACTCGGGACGCAAGCGGCTCAACGCCACGTATTTTCTTGGTGTGCTAACTTCCGTCGTTGTACACACTGCTCATCGTCCTTATTGGGCGCGATCCGCGTCGGAGCCCTTCAACAATTTCGGTTCGACGATCGGCAGCGACGCCGGGGTCAGCCTGTTCCACGAATTCGAGCCCTGCATCCTGCAAATCATAAAAGGCCACGCGCCGAAGTTCGTCTCCAGGATAGGAGATCGCCTTACCAGCGCCGGGATTCCAGCTCTCACACGATAATGCCGTTCGTTGAATCTGACAGTCGCCTCAAAAACTGACTATCGTGAAAGCTCGGGAACGGCTTTTAACCACAAGTTGTCGTGCAGCGCTTTCGGCCGGGGACAAAATTCCGCCTGCGCGAAAGGCGGCGCGACCTCATATTCTTACGGTGATCGGTGAGGCGTGCCGGTGGGTACCTAATCTTCTTTGGTATGCGCGCTGTGCTCACGAAGTTGGCCAAGTATCGCAACCGAGTATTTCGAACCTCAACGGGTGAGCGCGCGAAGGCGTACTCGAAGGCCAACAAGCGCAGTTACGATCATGACGTCCAGCGAATGAAGCATCTGATGGAAGAGTTCGGCAACCGCCAGGCTGAAGACATTACCCGCGGCGAGATTCAGAAATGGCTGGACTCGAAAGCCGACAAGTGGTCGCTCGCGACAAGGAATCGACATCTTGCATTGCTGAAGCTGACCTATCGACTCGCGGAAGAGGATGGCAAGATCAGGACGAATCCTGCTCGACTGGTTCGCCAATCCAAGGAAGACAATGGGCGGGTGCGCTACTTGTCCGACGTCGAAGATACTGCTCTGCGCTCTGTGATTCAGAAGTCCTACGCAAAGCACTTGCCAGAGTTCAAGATTGCGCTGATGACCGGCATGCGCCGGGGCGAACAGTTCTCCCCCGAATGGAATGACGTCGACTTCGACGCGGGCACAATTCGGCTGCAAACTTCGAAGAACGGTAAATCGCGCTTTGTACACCTGAACACCCGGCTCTGGCCTCGCTACGTATGCTGCACGGCCGGAGCATCGGGGCCGGACGATTGTTCCCGAACGTCAAACCGCGCTGGTTTACTGAAGCCGCGCGGGCGGCGAAACTCGAAGATTTCACGTGGCATGCCTTGCGCCATACCTTCGCGAGTCGTTTAGTGATGGCGGGAGCGGATATCAGGACGGTGCAGGAGTTGATGGGGCACAAATCGATTACGATGACCATGCGTTACGCGCACCTGAGTCCGCAGCATCGCACCGGAGCACTCGAAAAACTTTGTCAACCAAGTGCCACCATAACTGCCACCGCGGCAGAATCGACTGGAAAGATGGTGGCAGTAAATGTCAACTAAGCTGTTGTAAACATGGTGCCCGGGATCGGAATCGAACCGATACGTCCTGTTAAGGACCCGGGATTTTAAGTCCCGTGCGTCTGCCAGTTTCGCCACCCGGGCGGGGGATTTGTAACCTACTGTAACACGCGCAATTTTGTTGGAATTGCCGCTTGTTTCGACTGGCTGCTCTAAGCCAGACCCTGACAGTCGGGGCCAGACATCGCCTCGTTTTGAGGCCATCGAGCTGAAGATGAGTCCGCCACGGTCGGCAATGATAGAGATCCAATATCTGTGCTGCCGGATCCCCAGCTAAAGCTGGGGGTTGCCGGTCATCCCCATCAGCAGGTGATTGATTTCGAGCCACTTAGCTAGTCACTCGCAGATCACTCACACTTCCTTTGACTGCACCTGGCCTTAGCGCTATTCATGCGACACCCGCGGATCGGAGTGACTTCTCAATCCACTTTGAGGCTGGTTCGCGAGGAGACAACGTGCCTGTGGTTTAGGAGTCTTCGCATGAGAAAAAATCTTGGTGCATTGCTACTGCTGCTTACCTTAGGCGGATGCCGAAAATCGCAGCCGGTTCCCGGTTCGTCGGGTTTGCAGCTCGAACCTTGTGATCCAGCCGGATTCGTGGCGTGCATCCAGCAGACGGCGTTTCTTTCCGTTCCAGTTTCAGATACGAGCCTTTCCCTCACCTACTCGAGTGAGTGGAAAAGTGGCCCAAGCCGGCCCTCGATCTGGGACGCCTCGTCTCTCGGATTGGGCGGATGGTCGATCAACCTTGTCCAGCGCTACGATCCAGCGAATCACATCCTTATCGATGGAGACGGTTCATGGCGCTTCGCTGAAGGCGTCTCCCTTCCGTCCGGCGAACACGCCGTTCCGACGTACGACGGTACAAAGGCGTACGTCTTCGACTCCGGCTGGCATCACATCCGAACCGTGGACGGCCGATTGGGAATGGAACTAGTCACAATCAAATACGACGCTGCGGGAAGGCTCTCTTCCGTCGATGGATCGGTGGACAGCGAGCCTGTGCATGTCTCGGTCAAGCGAAATTCTGAGGGGCAAGCACAAAGTTTAGCCGGCATTGACCAAGGAGAAACTGCTCTCAGTCTCGACGGCAGTGGGCGTCTGATTGGCATTCGTAATCCGGCGGGCGAAACAACCCGCATCGGTTGGAATTCGGCCGGGCTCGTCGAAAGCGAAACCGATCCGGGGGGCGGCGTTCAACAGTTCACCTACGACTCGTCGGGACAACTGGCGACCGTAACCGACGCGGATGGAGTGACTCAGCGGTACGAACGCAAAGCGTCCGGTAACAGCGTGGAGGTTGACGTTACTACCGCGCTCGGACGGCGGTGGACATACCGCGCAGAGTCGGCAAGCGGAGGTATCCGGAGAACCTTCATCAAGCCCGATGGAACGCAAACCATTCAAATGAGCGACTCTCAAGGCAATCGCACGCTGAAGCTTGCTGACGGTACGGCGTGGACCATCGGCGTGATTGCCAGTCCGGTCTGGGGTATGGCTTCCCCTGTACTTACTCCGATTGTTGAGACCAGGCCCGATGGCGTCAATTCGCGGCAAGAGGTCAAGGACGCGCTGCAGGCGCAGCGGGGGATTCCCATATGTCCTTACAGGTTCAGTGACTACCACGATCAACGGACAGTTGTGGACTCAAAACTTCGACGCGGCTCAACGCACCATTCAACTCGTAGATCCAAGCGGCCGGCGAGCCGTTTTCCAATATGACGGAAACGGACGTCTGCTAAGCGGTTCTCTTCCGGGAGTAGCGCCAGTTTCGTACACATACAACACGGAAGGGCGCAGGGTGAGCGAGACAATCGGAACTGGCAAGCTTGCTAATACGACCCGCTATGCCTACGACCCTGACCGCGGAGAGATCGTCACCACACGCGCTGATGGTACCGTCGAAAAAACTACGATAGACAAAGCAGGCAGAACGATCTCCGCAGCTGCGGGAGACGGCTCGACGGTAGTCGTTGGCTACGATTTTACTGGACGGATCAATCAGATCCAGCCACCCGGCGGTTTGAATTTCACTTTTGGATTGAGTCCAGCTGGTCGCGCCACCGGATTCGCTCCTCCAATGGTTCCGGAAGATGCCTCGGTTGAGGTCAGTGGGTATGACAAAGATGGGCGGTTGAGCACAATTTCGGCGCCAGGCAACCGCTCAATCACTTACGACTACGATTCCGCCGGACAGGTTACAAGTCTGAGCTTTGATCAAGGCAAACGCAGCATCTCCTACGATTCGAATTCAGGGTTGATCATCCAGGCCTTGGACCCCAGTGGCGTAAGCACAAGCTATCGATACACGGGCGCCACACAAACCGGTCTGACGTGGAGTGGTCCAGTCAATGGCTCGGTTTCCATTGCTCTCGATGCGAACGGGCGAGCCATTCGCGAATCTGTGAACGGCTGCAGCAATCTGAATCTCGCGTACGATCCCGCAGGAAATCTCACCGAAGTTGGTCCGCTTTCTCTAACGCGCGACCCGGCAACCGGACTGATAACCAAGACTGCGCTCGGAGTGGTCGAAACCCAACAACAATTCGATGAAAATAACCGGCTGATCCATGCGAGCACGACCGCAGCAGGGAAAGTGCTGTTCGATGTGCGCTACACGCGCGACTCTTTCGGTCGGATCAAAGTTGTCACTGAGAGCACCGCCCAGCGCAAGAGCATCACAACTGAGTACTCCTATGATCGTGCAGATCGCTTGGCATCGGTGCGCGTGGATGGACGCGCCGCCGAAATCAACAACTACGATCCGGCGGGCAACCGCATCCGGGTTATTCGGGCGGGTCAGAAAGAGGAAGCCAGCTACGATGACCGGGACCGAGTGAAGAATCTCGGTGCCCGCCAGTACACGTGGAAGCCCGATGGAACGCTTACAGGTGTTACACAGGGCCAGCATGCGACCTCGTTTGTATATGACGACTTGGGCGCGCTGCGGCAGGTCAGTCAGCCGGATGATCGCAAGATTCGTTACTCGGTCGATGCTGAGGGGCGGCGAGTTGGACGCGAGGTTGACGGCAAAGTTGTCGCCGAATATCTGTATCGGCCCGACGGCTTGATTGCAGCGGAAACTGACGCATCTGGAAAAGTCACGGCTCGTTTCGGATACGACGATCGCGGTCACCTGGTTCTGGTCGACCACGGTGGCGTGACTTACCGCGTGCTCACGGATGCGATTGGCAGCCCTCGCCTGGTTATCGATTCGCGCAATGGCGCCATTGCTGAAGAGATCACGTACGACGCCTGGGGTAACATCACGCGCGACACTGCTCCGGGATTCATCCCGATTGGGTTTGCTGGCGGCTTGCGCGATATCGACACGGGTTTGGTCCACTTCGGCGCACGCGACTATGATCCCGTGGCCGGCGTTTGGACCGCAGCGGATCCTATACGCTTCAATGGCGGGGACAGCAATCTTTACCGCTACGCCGTCGGAGATCCCGTGAATCTCTCCGATCCTTCAGGACTGTTTGTCCCGTTCCTGTTCTTCCCCCCGGCGATTGCTGCTGCCAATGCGGGGGTCGTGCTCGGGATTCCCTTAGCTATTGGCGCCCTCCAGACGTATGGCGGCGCAACTCTAGCCATGAACTTATACCAGCATCTCTTCCCACCAAACTCGAGTTCACCGGGCGGAAGCGGTCTCCCGCCTGGCTACTGTCTGGATCCGTCAGGTTCGGGCCAATGCTTCAACCCCCCGCCTGTAAAACTGGTGCCGCTGAACGGCTCGGGTGGCGGCAATGGACCGGGCTCTGGTGGCGGCGGAGGCAACGGAGGAGGTGGAGGCGGGGGAGGATCAGGACCCACGGGCCCTCCGGGCGGTTCCGGTCCCGGCGGTTCCGGTCCGGGTGGCCCCGGCGGATCCCCGCCGGGCAGCCCTGGTGGTCCTGGCGGCGGCGGTCCCGGCGGCGGAGGCCCCGGCGGTGGCGGCGGTGGCAACGGAGAGCCACATCTCCACACGATCTCTGGTGTGCATTTCGATTTTCAGATGGCAGGAGAATTTCTAATCGCGGCCTCACGCGATGGCAAGTATGCCATCCAGGTGCGGCAAGAGCCTCTTTCTGCCGAAGCCGTTGCTATCACGAGTGCCGTCGCAGCGAATGTGAACGGCGACCGAGTCGGCGTGTACATGAAAGAGCCTTCGTTCCTGATGCTCAACGGCGCGCCTATCAGTGAGCTCGAGGTAGAGCGGCGCTTGCCACACGGCGGCAAAGTGCAACGCCACGGAGCACAAGTGGTCATCACTTGCCCCGATGGCGGTCGTCTCGCCATCACTCGCGTTGCAGGCCTTTTGAACTACACGTTCTATCCGAGTCCTGCGGGGACGAACTTTGCAGGTCTGCTGGGCACGGCGGACGGTGCCCCGGCGAGAATCACTTCTCGAGATGGCCGCACATTGATCCGTACTGATCTTGATTTCGCGAACAAACTCTACCAGGACTTCGGCAACACTTGGCGCATCAAGCCATCCGAGTCGCTCTTCCACTACTGGCCAGGCGAGAGTACCGCCAAGTTCACGGACTTGAACTTCCCGCCGAAGCGGACTTCTGTGGAAGCAATCCCTCCGCCGGAACGCGCGAAAGCGGAATCAATTTGCCGCGCGATGGGGGTGAGAACCGAACCGCTTCTCCACGATTGCATTCTGGATGTTGGCATTACAGGCATGCCCGCGTTTTCTACGGCATCGGTTGGCATTCACTTGGTGCCTGCGTCCGGATCGGCTGAAGGGTCATCCTACGAGTCGGCAAGTTCGCCGCCTTCGAAACCTGATCAGTTCACGATCAAGATAGGAGACACGGTGTCACCCGACCACGCGGCGCCGGGTATGGGCAAAATAAGCGCAGCTGGCGAGATCCAGTCGTATGCCTTCTCGGCCAATGGGGGCTCGATCATTTATCTGCGAGCCAGCGCCTGCGAAGGGGCCGGCGTGGTATTCGATCTGCGGAATCCCGCCAACGAGCTGATTGGAGGTCGAGGCGGCTGCGGAGACTTCGGACCGCAGACTCTGGCGTCGACGGGCACCTATCGTCTCATTGTGCACGCCGACCAAGCACCTGCGAAATTCAATTTCGCATTGCTCCCCACGAGCTTCGAGCAATATTCAATTAAGGTTGGGGATACCGTTTCTCCGGATCATCCGGCAGCAGGGGCGGGAAGCATCAGCCGTTTAGGAGAGAGACAGGCGTATTCCTTCGACGGAACCGCCGGCACCATCCTCTATGTGAAAGTCGAACACTGCGAGGGTGATCCGGTCAGCTTCGAATTGCGGAATGCTGCGGACCAGGCAATCGTCGGCGGGAGCGCGTGTGGTGACTTTGGACCGACGCCATTGCCGTCGACTGGGACGTATCGGATCCTGGTGAATCCAGATCGCGGCTCTTCCGCACGCTATTCGTTCTCGCTGCTCACGACCATGTTCGATCAATACCAGATCAAGATTGGCGACACCGTGTCGCCGGACAATCCGGCTAAGGGGGCGGGTGTCATTGCGAAGCTCGGAGAAAAGCAGGCGTATGCATTCTCAGCGCGTGCGGGAGAAACGATTTCGGTGAAGGCCGGTCCCTGCGATGGGCCGCCTGTGTCGTTTGAACTGCAAAACCCGGCGCAAGCAGGGATCACAGGAGCGATTAACTGCTCGAGCTTTGGCCCAGTGACTCTGCCGTCCACGGGGACGTACCGTATCTTGGTGAATGCGGAGCGCGCAGCGAACGCGCACTATACTTTCTCGCTGTTGCCTGCAGTCCCCAAGGCGAAGTAGAAGGTTCGCCCTGCGTCTTACTCGGAGGGTAGCTATTTAGGCTGCGGTCAGCAGCGGCGATCCCGATGTCGCGTCTCCGGCAGTGGTTCCAGGGGAACCACTGCTGGAGTTGATCGTTCCATGAACGTTCTCTTGTCGGTTACCGAAACCTCATTCGGACCCTGCTGATATCGAAGCGGGCCGAGATTGTTCCGCCAGCGTTTCCAGTCGAGACAGGCGGTGCTCGAGATCTTCAATCTGTCGCGATTTCTCGGTGAGCGCCTGTGTCAAGTCATTGATTTTTCCGTCCTTTTCCAGATTGAGCTTGTACAGAGTCTGGAGGCCCGCGAGAGCCACGCCTTCGGAATCGATATTCGAGATGTGTTGATCGTCTTCTCCGAGGTTAAACGCGGCGTGGAAGTCCTGCGCCGTGGGTCCCATGTGGCGGATGGCAGAAGCTTGAGCCTTGTAGTTCCATGTTCCGATGGGCATCGCCGCCAGCTTGACTAACAGAGTCTGGCCATCGATCGCCGAGAAATTGGCTTTCACGTTTCGGTCGCTGAGCGAAGACCAGGAACCGGAACCACTGGGAAGGGTTGCGCCCGTACTGCTGTTCGGGGAAGTGTAGAAGTAAAATCCGCCAGGGGCTGAGGCCACAAATTGGTTAGGGCCAGTGTCCTGAGTCCCCCCATTCGAGCTCCAGACAAAGCTACCCGCGTAGTTCGCGGTCGCGTCGAAACCGGCTGCGAAACTTGCTTGACCCATGGCGGAGTTTCCCGTTCCTCCTGGAACGGTTGAGTCCTGGCCGGTGGCCGTATTCACATCTCCGCCACCGACGGTAGCACCTATGTTGTTGGCTGTATTGAAATCACCACCTGCGACGGTATTGCCATAGAAGTTCTGACTACCCGCGGTGCCTGCGTAGTTTGCTTGTCCGCCGCCCACTGTGTCGTACTCACTAGCTGCAACGTTACCTGTTCCACCGCCAATTGTGGCATCAGGGGCCTGAGCGTTATTGCCAGATCCTCCGGCAACCGTGGATTGATTACCGCTCGCACTGTTCTGATATCCACTGCCAACGAAAGACTGATCGCCCGACGCCGTATTGAATTCCCCGCCGCTCACCGTTGCCGCTATGCCGCTCGCCGTATTCAAGTACCCACCCTCCACCGTAGCAAAAGAAGCGCTCGCCGTATTTTTTAGTCCGCCTCCGATCGTTGCCCAGTTCGATACGATCGCAATCACGTTGGCGCCGGACGTGATCCCTGTCGGCGGTGATTGTGTTTCTGGTGACAGCGCTTCGGACTCGGCCTTCTGTCCACGCCGCGGCCTTTGCTTTCGTACCTGAGGTTGTGGAGCGGTACTCTGATCGTAAGCGCCGCCGCCGCCTGCGATGGTGGCCCCTATGACTCCCGGCGCGATGCTGTTCCCAGGAAAATTGGCATCTCCCTGAAAGCCGCCGTTGACGTTTGCGCCTTCCTCACCTAAAGAATCCATTAACCCGCCCTGCAGGCTGAGCGCGCTGTTGAAGAAGCCACTGACATTCAGATTGCCGTTGAATGTCTGATCGCCGGTGAAGGTGTTGGTCGCTCCCGTCTGCGCGAAGTTGGTAGGGGAAAGGCCCTGCAAAGTCAGGGCATTCACGTTGATCAACGCAGCGCCGTTGCCAGCGAACGACGTCGCGCTTACCGATCCGGCCACATTCAGCCCGACAGACGTTTGCGATAGCAGGGAGTTGCCAATTGTTACCCGCCCCGTCCACAGCGGAATGAAATTGGTGGTGCCACTCCCGAAGATGGGCAACACTAAAGTACTTGATGTGGTGTCGGTCGTGGCCGTCGCAACCGGCCGTGGCGCCGCCGCCGAATTCGAATGGTTGGGTACTTTCTTCTGGTTCTGCGCGAGCACGCCAGCGTGGGCGACGATGGCAATGATCATCCAGGCCATGAGCGTAAAAAGCAATCTTTCGATTCTGTTCATCTTCATTCCTCATTCCTCTGAAAATTGATTTTTCGAACCGCAATGCTGGTCGCCCCTGACGGTGGCGGCAGGATGCGACTTTGCGCGGCGACACTAGCGGCATTGATCGCTACTCTTTTGTGCAAGTGGACCCGATCCACTTCGAAGTAAAGGTCGTATTGATGTTCAGGGTTTGGCCGTTGCCGGTCGCGGTCGCCTGGTACGTACCTTTAGTGCTTTCCATGTTGAGAGCTTCAACATGAAACGTCCCGCTGCCCTTGAAACCTTGCAGGTCGCACACTGCGTGGATTTCGGCCTTAGTCCCGGTGGAACTCACAAGGTCGTACGTACAAGCTCGTGGGTCGAGACCGAACTTCGGAACTTTCTCCAGGTCGTCTTTGGTCACGCACCCCCTGGTTGTTGTTGTCGTGGTTTTCTCGCCGGAACTAGCCTTAATCCGCTCTTCCATTCGGGCACGCTGCTCGGGGGTCAACTTGGCTAAAACCGAGTCGGGAATTGGCATTCCGCCGCTCATTGTTTTGGTGGCCGTGGTTTCCCATAGGCCGGTCTTAACATTGAAGGGTTGAGCTTTGTCGGCGGCCCAAACCGCCGTGGCGATGGTCAGAAGCAGCACAACACAAATTGCTCGCATGGAATTTCTCCTTGATAGCTTTTTCGGTCCTGCGCTGTTTTGCAGGTTTGAGTTTCAGCACGGGAAGAATCCACCCCTCTGGGGACAACGTCAAAGGAACTGGGCCTGATTCCTTCCTGACCTGATAACACTTTTTGATTGAGTGCATTGCGAGACTTACTGACGCGCCGAAACGGTCGTGCTATGATTCCAGCCAATTTTCGTGGACGGGGCCCATGGAACGCGCCGCGCTCTCCGCAAACATCTTTCGTTTCGGCCTGTTTGAAGCAGATGCTGCCGGCAGCAGGCTGACGCGTAATGGCGTGCGCGTCAAAATCCAGGATCAGCCCTTTCGCGTCCTTATTCTGCTGCTAGATCGCCCCGGAGAGATCGTTACCCGCGAAGAGTTGCGCCAGAAGCTGTGGCCTGAGGGTACCTACGTCGATTTCGATGGCAGCCTGAACGTCATCCTCAAGAAGCTGCGGGCAGCGATCGATGACGATTCGGAGAATCCCCGTTTTATTGAGACAGTGCCGAGGCGCGGATACCGATTCATCGCTCCAGTGTCGGCGATCAGGCCGGAACCAATTCCGCTCGCCAACCCAGTCGTGGCGCCAGCTTCGGAGACTGCGATCGGGGATGCAGGCAAAACGATTCCGCTTACTGCACCCCGACCTCTCTACCGTAAATACGGAATCCTCACAGTTGCGATGATCGCTGTTGTTCTCGCCGGGTGGTTTCTATGGCGCGGAAAGCGATCCATTTCGCAGGCAGCCGCCGCTACTGCACAATCAATACCGCCAGTTCAGCTCCGCAAGTCGCTCGCGGTTTTGGGTTTTCACAATGTCTCCGGACGGGCTGACGACGCATGGCTGGCCACCGCATTCTCAGAGATGTTAAGCACCGAGTTGGCCGGCGGTGAAAAGCTGCGCCTGGTTTCCGGAGAGGACGTGGCTAACCTCCGCCTGTCATCGCCGTGGTCGGAAACCGACACTCTCGATCAAAAAACGACTTCACGAATCGGCGGCTCGCTGAGCAGCGATTATCTGGTGCTCGGTTCTTACGCGATTGTGGGAGCAGCAGATCGCGGACGCCTGCGGCTCGATGTGCGGCTGCAGGACGCAAGGACTGGCGAAATTCTGACAGAGATCGCCGAGATTGGCAGCGCCCAAGACATTTTCCACATCGTTTCCCGGGCTGGCGACAAACTGCGCGACCGGCTAGACGTGCCGAGCCTTGATAGTGCGAACGAGGGTGGCGTGCTCGCATCGCTGCCCTTGGATCGCGATGCCGCAAAATTTTACGCGCGCGGACTGGACAAGCTGCGTGAGTTCGATTGGCAAGCGGCGAAAGACCTGCTTACGCAAGCCAGCAAAGCTGATCCAAAATTTTCGCTTGTCCATCTGATGCTGGGGCGCGCCTGGAGCCAACTGGGTTACGAACAGCAACGCAAGGAAGAAGCCAAAAAGGCCCTCGATCTTTCCGCTGACCTGCCACCTTCCTCCCGCATGCTGGTGGAAGGCGACTACTACGAAAGCATTGCCGACCACGAGAAGGCCGCATCGACCTATCGCGCATTATTTGAGATGTTCCCAGACAGCGTGGAGTACGGGCTGCTTTTAGCCGGTGCGCAGATTGCAAGTGGCCGCACCAGTCAGGCGTCATACACGATCTCGCAGCTGCGGGCATTGCCCCCGCCCGCGTCAAACGATCCCCGCATTGACCTGGCTGAAGTTCAGACCACGCAGAACAATCCGGCAAGGCTCCTGCTCATTCGAAGCGCAATGCAGAAAGCTTCTGCGCAAGGCAAGAAGATGATCTACGCCCAGGCGCGAAAAGATGAATGCCGAAATCTGCTCTATAGCGATCATCCCGACCAGGGGCCGCCTGCCTGCGAAGACGCATACAACATCTTTATGGCTGCGGGAAACCGTTTGGGAGCGGCGGATGCGATTCGTTTGATCGGCGACCGTGAAGGCTCCGAGGGGCATTTGCAGGAGGCGATCGCCACCTATCAGAAGGCACTGAACATTCTGCTGCAACTGGGTGAGCACTTAAAAACCGGGTCGGTTCTAAACAATATGGCGATCGATGTTGCCAACAGTGGCAAACCCGATCGTGCTGAACAACTATATCGACAAGCAGAGTTTCATTTTGAACAAGCGGGAGACAAGGCACTCACCGCAGCCGCAATTGGGAACATCGGGGATATCCTCTACGTTCGCGGCGATCTGACCGGTGCGGCAAAGATGTACCAACAAGCTCTGGAAATCCAGGATTCGCTGGATCACGGCTTGCCGGGCTACGTTCTATATCGGTTGAGCGACGTGGATTTGGCGCTTGGCCACGTTCGAGACGCCCACGAATATGCCCAGCGAGCAATCGATGCCATGCGCCCCAACGAGGGTGCCTATCAATATTTGGCGGCTGCCGTCAATATGCTCGGCGAGATCCTGAAGGCCGAGGGTGATCTTCCCGGAGCGCACAAGCAGTTCGACGAAGGGCTCGCCATGCTGCAGAAGATCGGACAATCAGAAGGCGTTGCGGAAACCCAGGAAGAACTTGCAGATCTTGCGCTGGAGGAAGGGCAGCTTGATCGGTCGGAACCATTGCTGCACACTGCCATCGCGGAGTTTGAAAAAGAAAAGGCCGACCCGGACACGGTTAGCGCCTACACCGTGCTCAGCCGTGCGCTACTGATGCAAGGCAAGGTGGACGAGGCGCGTAAGGCGATCGTGCATGCCGCCGAGCTCAACCACGGCGGTTCCGACCCTACCTTGAACTTACCTTTAGCAATTCAGAATGCGCGAGTGGAAATGGCGGCCGCCGGACGAGAAACAAACATTGCCGCTGCTCACGCCCAATTGCACATTGCTATCGCAACCGCGAAGAGATTTGGCTATTACGGTTTCGAGTGCGACGCACGGCTCGCTCTGGCCGAATTGGAGTCGAAGATCGATCCCATATCAGGTCGCAAACAGCTTAATGTTCTGGCCTCAGAGACGCGCGGGCGCGGCTTCGAACTTCTCGCCCGGCACGCGGAGCGGGCCATGACGCCGCCAGGAACCGTCGTGGCGGCCAACAAGCTCGGACATTGAGCCTTCCTCACCTCATCAACCGCTCTCATTTCCTCAGCGGGCACGGGTCAGCCGCCTTCACAACTCCTTTAGAGAAGAACACTTAGCAAGTCAGTCCTATATCAGCCTCAGTTCCTTTGACCTTCCAAGCCGTCCGCGATATCCATGCCGCAGTTCCGGAGGTGGAACGGATATGCGGACCAGAACCATTGGAGTTTTTCTCGCAGCAGCCCTGCTCAACATAGCTGCATGGGCGCAGTCGGTGCCCGGAACGGTGGCGCCCCCGACGAAACTGACTGCCCCCGCTGTGCAACGTCCCGGATCTCCACAGGAGCCACCGCAAAAGCAGCTTCCTGGCACAAAAGCGTCACCGCCGATTCTCGAGGCGCCTGGCGCCGGCACCGTCGAAGGCTTTATCTATTGGGACGCCAACGGCATCTCGCACGTTCCGGGTTCGAGCTGCAGCGGGTTGGCCGTTACGGTAAGCGTCGGAAGTTCCTCCGGTGGGCCTTTGACGGCATACACCCCAATGGCGACGGTCAGCAATAGCTTCAAGTATGTCGGACAGGTCAAAGAATTCCTCGTCGGTGGCAAGGTCAACGTCTACGACGTGTGCACTTACGGGTATGGTCGCGTGCCGGTCGGCCCTGATCTCCAAGTTACGCTCAGTGTCACTCAGCCATCGGCGTTCTCTCCATACGCAACGCCTCAAGTTGCGATACTCAGCCCCATCAAGATCATCAACGGCCAGTGCAACATGCTTCCGCGGATCACGAACCCAACTGCGTCGGACCTGACCGCGCATTGGGGATCATGCCAGAACATGGCGTATGACGTGAACTTCGTGCTGCAACCAGCTGCGCACGTATTGGGAAGCGCCGGCGGTGGCTCCGGGTCTGCGCCGGAAAACTCCAGCAGGCCAACGGGAATGCTTTCGAGCACGCCGAATCAGGGAATGCTTGCGAACGGCGGGACACCGAACTCGCAATCGGGAGGCAGCGGCGGCTTGTTGGGCAATCATACGTCCGCGCCAACACAGAGTGAAGGCAACACAACGCAATCGACTCCGCAACAAACCCCAGCCCATCCACTCACCAACGCTGACGTCATCAAGATGGTCAAAGCAGGCGTTCCACAGTCGACCATCGTCACTTCCATTCAATCGAGTCCCACACAATTCGATCTCTCGCCCCAGGGGTTGAGCTCTCTTCATCGCGCGGGAGTCAACCAGGCAATCCTGGGAACAATGCAGGCAGGCAATGGCAACTCCGGCGCTTCCGGTAGCGCGCCGGCCGGAGCAGCAAGCGCCGCAACCGGCAAGCCCGCGGCTATCGATCCCGCTTTGCTGGCGAAGCTCGGTCCTGCCCAGGTCGGTCCGCAGATAAAGAACCCGGGTGCGGTTCGTTTCAATGCTGCCGCCATTGCAGTTCTGCAGCAACAAACAAGCGCTGCGAATGGCGAGCTCTCCCAGATGAAACTTTCGCTCCGTCCCCAGGCTGGAGCACCGGGAGGGCAGTCTCAGCTCATGTCGGCCGGAGGCTCCAGTGGCCCAGGCAACGTTTCCCAAGCGGCTCTATCTCAGCCCTCAAACGTCGTCCCTTCCAGTCAGCCACAGGGTGGAACCGGCGGTGGTTCGAAAAGCGGGACTGGTGGATCACCGAGTAATCTGGCTTCGATCAATCAGCTCCACTACTTCAACGGCGCGGCGCTTGCTTGCGTAAACGATCCCACTTTCCGGATTATCAGCGTGAGTGGCAATGCAGGTCCGGCCACGTTCACTCCCATTGACCAATACAACCTGTACACCATTACCGGTTGCTCGTTCGGCAACCCTGGCGCAAACGAGAAGGTGTACATCTACGGAGCGGGTTCGTTCCAGGGGAATTTCACGGTTAAGTTCTGGAGCGACAACTCCATCGCCATCTCGTTGGATGAGTCGATCAGTGGCTATCCGGATCTGAGCAACATCACTCTTGTCGTTCAGCGGAATGACGGACAACAAATCCAGAAGCCAGGATGCAAGTTCTACGCGTTTCGCCAGGCTGTGCCGCTGAGCACGATTCCGTCCTCCTGGACTCAATTGCTAACGCTCACCACTGGCTTCAAGACGTTGTCTCCGCAGTATTCCTCGCCGGCCTCGTCTCTTCCCGGACCTGGCCCCAGTGCCGCAACTTCATATGTAAGTCGGTTCTATGACGGAGCGAAGTTCGATCCTACAGGGCAGAGCGATTACTACGATTTCAGCAAGCTCTCGGCAGGATGGACGACAGACTCGTTCCAAGTAAACACGTACGGCGTAAGTTGCCCCTACGTCATCACTTACAAACAGAATTTCGGGACCTGGCATTGGGACTGGGACCGAACTAACCCGAACAATATTCGGGTTTGGCCCTCCACTACGACTTGTTCGGGTGTTTTGCCACCTGCTCCCTGGGTGAACTATCAGAACCTGACCGCCTCTTACTACGCGCTGCAAGTGTGGGTCATTGGGCCGCGTGGCATCGATCCGTTCACCGGACAGCCGGGGCCGTAGGCCGCAGTACTGGGAGAACCTGGTTCTCGATGCCGAGTCTCTGAACGGAGGACTTATGAGAGTGAAAAGCGCTGGAATGTTGGCGACTGTCTGCTTGCTTCTTTCTGGGTGGGGTGGTCCGACGCTCCGTGCACAAGCGCAACAGCCGCTGACGAACGCGGACGTGATCAAGATGGTGAAAGGCGGATTACCGGAGTCTGTGGTTGTCTCTTCCATTCAGTCGCGACCCGCGAAGTTTGATGTTTCTCCGGATGGGCTGATTGCATTGCACAAGGCCGGAGTGACGCCGGGTGAAATGGACGCGATCATGGCGGCGTCCGCTAAAGGATCGGCAAGCGCGACCGTCCCGCGGCCTCCCCAAGGCAGCGAGAACGCGCCTTCCGCCGATAGCGGTACTACGTCAGCCACTAAGTCGCGAATGCCGCGCGTAACGGTAACTCAAGGAAACTCTTCGCAAGAGTTGAAACTCGAGAAAACACAACTTGCTGAGACGAAGACCAAACCGTCTTCCATGAAGAGCCTGGCGGGGGATTCTGCGGTAACCCAAGCAATGCAATCCGGAGTCAACACGGCCACATTCAGCGCCGCGAGCCACATGAATTCCGGCATCGGAGGCTCGGCCGTGGAGCAGGCGGGAAGTATCTTCTCGGGGATGATGTCGCACCGTACGCCGACTGTGACCTACGTGTGGGGCGTTCCGGGCCCCGCATCCACCAACGTTTTGAAGAGCAGTACGCCAACATTCGTTGTCGACTTCGCGCGCACCGCGGGAATCACTCCCGACGATTACGAGCCGGCCATCGTGAAGCTGACACCGGCACAGAACACTTGCCGCATCGCCGGCGCAACCCAGGGCAAAGAAGACGTGCGCTCCAGTCCGGCCGCCGATTGGGAAATGTATTCGCACTTTCTGGAGGAGCGCGTTGCCAGCACGCCGCAAAAGCTTGGACCTGGAGAATACAAGATTGCAGCCAACTCCGAATTGTTGCCGGGAGAGTACGGTGTCGTTCTTCGTCCGATATCAAAAGAAAAGAAATTCTCCGGCGGAGACGTTGCGCGTGCGCAAGGAGATGGCCTGATGTTCGACGCCATCTGGACCTTTCAGATCTCGGACGATGCGCAGTAGAAGATCTGCGGCGGAGCTTAGCAGGCGCTGGCGCCGGATGTTCTCGCGAAATTGTGAGATTTCCAGCCGCCAGAATGGATTGCACGATGAACCGGTTCAATAAATGAGGAGGCTCACCATGGCGTTTTGTGGACAGTGTGGTGCAACGGTCGTCGAAGGAAGCGCATTTTGCGCCGGTTGCGGCAAGCAAGTCGGCGCCGGACCGCAAGCGGTTGCCTTAGCACAACCGGCAGCGGCGGGCGGTCAGGTTGCAGCCGTGCCATCGGCAGGTATGAATCTGCAGTCTGCATCCAGCGGACTCACCTCCAATGTAGCGGCAGCGCTCGCGTATGTGCTCGGTTTCATTACAGGGATCATTTTCCTTGTTCTCGAACCTTACAAACGCGATCGCTTCGTGCGGTTTCACGCGATGCAGTCCATCTTCTTTAGCGTCGCCTGCATTGTGTTTAGCATCGCGTGGAATATCGCGGTAAATATTCTGATGAGTATCACGCTCTGGATGGGCGGAGTTTTAGCGCCTCTGGGCTTGGTGCTCTCTCTAGGATTCTTCGTTTTCTGGCTCTACCTGATGTACCAGGCCTACAGCCATCGCGAGTTCCGCATTCCGTTCATCGGAGCGATCGCCGCCAAGCGAGTGGGCTAATCAAAACCGCAAATCACTTTCCATGCGGAGGATTTATGCAAGAGGACAAAAATGAATCTGAGTTGCGGGCCTTAGGCGTCATGTTGTTGATTGGGTGCTTGCTGCTTGCTTCAGGAGGGTGCACATCGAAATCCGCGTCGAGTCTGAGGGACAGCGAGAACCAGCAAATCCGGTGCTCACGCGAACGGATAACCCCTTGGAACGCCAGTTCGATGGAGGATCTTACTGCGTACAAACGTTCACCCAGGGACCTCCACCAGCACAGCCACTCCATTTCTCGAACAAAGAAACGCACAGCGATGGGTCCTCGAAAGACTTTGAAGCCGACCTATCCGATGACAGCTTTGACCTGACATTCAGCTGAGCGGCATCCAGCGAATTATGTCGATCGGGACCTCAATAAAGACCTGGCGAAAACCGGGACGCCAATTCCTATTCGCGAAGGATTCGCCGAGAGCACGCAGACCACTCATTACCCGCGCTCTGATCAATCGCTTTGGCGGATTGGCCCGAACAGCATGGCGCAAGGAGGAACGCCCTGGGGACTATTCATCTTTAAACCTCCGGTCACGCGAGTTGGCACGGAGCAAGTCAATGGTTACGACACGATCAAGTACGCGATAGACACGACTCATGAGAGCCAAATGGAAAAGGCAGCCGAATTCCTCCGTCAGGTGAAGGACTACAACATCACGGGAACTGCTTGGGTCCTTAAGGATGTCAACTGCGTTTTGCAATACGAGATTGACGACGAGCAAGTCGACAACGATAGCAAGACCACCAAGACGCATTACGAAGGAACCATCACGAAGAAATAGATGTTTCTGGTTGCGGCGCAAGTCCCAGGTTACAGGTTGTCGAATCATTGACTGAAGGAGACTGACAAGATGAACGCCAACTGTACAAACTGTGGTGCTTCTCTCGCGGAGGGCCAGGCGTTCTGTGTTTCCTGTGGCGCGAGGCAGAATCAGCCTGCGGTTTCCGAGATTGCGACGCGTCATTGCTCAGGCTGTGGCGCTTCGCTTCAGCCGGGCAACACGTTTTGCGTCGCCTGTGGGGCAAGAGTGGACCCGTCGGCCCCTGCTGCGATTCCTGTTCCCATTGCGCGTTCTTCCTCGACCGGCAGCGTATCGGAGAGCGGCGCTATTCCTGGCACAACACCTGCGACAGAAAATCGTTCCGGAAATCTCTTCGTGAAGATCGTCATTGCCGCGCTGGCATTCATCGCGCTCGCAACCATGCTGGTGATGGGAAGCTGCTTCTATATCGGGTACAAAGTGAAAAAGAAAGCGGAGGTGGCCCAAGCGGAGTACAAGTCAGAGGGAATGAAAAAAATGTCTGAGGTCCGTTCTGGGGCCGGGGTTCAACCAGGCAGGGCAGCCTCCGTCCCAGCGCCGCCTCCTGGCCCAAACCCCGCACTACCTTCCGCATCGCTGCCGGGCATGGCCGAGGAGAGCGAGCGCACAGTAGGCGGAGCGGAAGCCGACTTGTTGGTTCGTACTGGCGCCGTGAACAATTTTGGCTTTGGCTGGCCCAAGGATTTCGATCCGTTTTCCGGCAATTCGTCTCCCCCCCACCCGTTCCCTCATCCTTATCAGGGAGCGCCCGACGGAATAAAACGAATTTTGATCGGCTCGGTCGTCACTCCGGCGGATCACCTCACCATACAAGGAGATGGCTATAGCGGCATCGTGAACGGATGCTACAACTACATCCAGAAAATGTCTCGTTCCGATTGCAAGGGTCGCGAGGAAAGTATGCCGGTGCCAATCACTCTTGCGGTTGGAGATCTCCCGTCGAAAATCGACGTCGTGTTGGTGCAGATTTTCGTCGATGATTTTCAGGCGCCGCTCTTGCGCTCGCATTTTCAGGTTTCGCTGAACGGTACGCGCATTCCTTCTTTTGAATCAGCCATTAATTCGCTCGACCAGAGTGGGCCGATCGGCAAGTTGATCACACTGTATCTTCTGCCTGAGTACTGGCCGCTGTTGAAATCAGGCACGGTCAAGTTGTTGATCGACGATCCCACAACCCACACTCCGGATGGTTACGCCATTGACTTCGTCCGCGTTCTGGTGAATCCGCACAACTTCAAGTACCAGGTTTCCATTGACGCCACGGTGTTGGACGCTGATAAACATCTTCCAATTCCCGGGGCGACCGTCAGCGCCTCGCTGGTATCCGCCACCACCGACCAGAAGGGCCAGTGCACTTTGCAGGGATTACCCGCCGGCCTGGTAACGGCAACCGCGAGTGCGCCCGGATATGACGAGAACTCCGTTGCCGTAGATTTGGCGACCGGACAAAAGGGCTCCGCTGAATTGCAACTGCACCCGCACCAGGAAGGCACCGCTGCCTTAGAGAAATCGATTGCCGAAACTGGCTCAGCCACAATTTATGGAATCCATTTCGATACCGATTCCGCCAAACTGCGGCCCGACAGCGCGCCCGCGCTGCAAGCGATACTTGGGCTGATGAACAATCATCCGCAGTCGCGCTGGATCATCTCGGGACATACGGACAATCAAGGGGACGCGGGGCACAATCAGAAGCTCTCCGAGGCCCGCGCCGCCTCGGTTGTCACCTGGCTGACGGCGCAGGCGGTGGCTGAAGATAGGTTAGCGCCGCAAGGCTACGGTGCAAGCCGTCCAGTGGCGGACAACTCCTCCGCTAACGGCCGCGCGCTGAATCGGAGAGTTGAAATTGCACAATCAAAATAGGCACGCCTCCTATCTGTGCACCGGTAACTCAAACCATTTTCCTTAGCATCCTGCAGTCCGGATTCCTGGGAAGACTGCGGATGCGGACTGGCCCTCCGGCACCCTCTCCTTGGTCTACAGCGTACTCCATCGGCGGACTGCGTCCTTCGACATGGTAGCGACCGCGCCTGCTCCTTCTCGCCCTCTCGCGCATCCAAACAGAACGACAATTTGTAATTCATCAAGGAGAAACGCAATGGTCAAAACTGCACTGTTGGTACGGTTGGAAGCGAAGCCGGGGAAAGAAGCGCAAGTAGAGGCTTTTCTGAAGAGCGGTTTGGCAATTGTGCAGCAAGAGCCGGGAACCACGGTTTGGTTTGCGCTGCGCATGGGTCCCACCACCTTTGGTATCTATGACGCCTTTCCGGACGAGGCTGGCCGCCAGGCGCATCTCAGCGGACAAGTAGCTGCAGCGCTGATGGCGAAGGCTCCCGAGTTGTTAGCGCAGCCCCCAGCGATTGAAAAAGTGGATGTGCTCGCAGCCAAGATGTAAGCGATCTAGTCATCAAAAATGTCCGCAGCAGGACTTCCTTCTCTTGACATGGGGCGCTGATGGCGTCAGACTTCGGGTCCTCTGGTCCCGTGTCGCGCCCCCTTCCCATCTCGCGCTCGGCGTCCAGTTAACTCGGGGAAACTGGATATTTCTGCTTGGAGGCGACATGAAGGAACTTCTCTGCGCGAAGCGCGCTTGGAGCGCGAACTCTTTCTCTCTTGCCCTGGCCACATTCGTTTTGTTGGCCGCAAACTTTCTCACAGCTCAAGTGAATGCTGTTTATGTGAACGGGAACATCGGGACCGTCAGCAACGGCAATGTGGTTTACGGATACGGTAATGACGGCGCCGGCAACCTGACGCCTTTGCCCGGTTCGCCTTACCTGACTGCGGGCACCGGTTCGGCCCCTGCGCCGGGAACGGCGCTCGGTCTGCAGACCGACGACGACCAGCAAGTCATCATCAATAATGCTGGCACCCTGCTATTCACCGTGAACGGATTCAGCAATACCATCGCCGTGTTCGACATTAATTCCGACGGAAGCCTGACGATGATCCCAGGTTCTCCTTCCACTTCCGGCGGAACGCAGCCGGCTAGTCTGGGTTTGTTCGATGGCGCGCTGGGCAATGGAGTGGGATTTCTGGTGGCGGTCAATAAGTCGAGCGATCCGACTCAAACCAATCCCAAGAAACCGAATTTTCAAACCTTCACCGTGGCCTCGGACGGGACGCTAACGCACAACACCGGATCGCAGGTGACGCTGACAACGGGGGCTTCGCCTTCCCAAGCTGCCATCGCGTTGCAGCACCTGTTCTTCGGAATGCAATTCGCGGGTGGAAGCCCTCCACCCCCGGTGCCGTCCACCATCTTTTCCTACCGCATTCGCGCGAGCGGCACATTGAATTTGATTAGTTCGGTGACCACGCCGAATCCGGGCAGCTTGTTTCTGGGCGAGGTGGTGCATCCTACGAAGGCGATTCTCTATGCGGCCTTGCCGGCCGACAGCCAGATCGCGGTTTACAGCTACGCTCCAGGCACTGGCTTGATGAGCTTCCAGACCACAGTGGCGAATCCTGGAGAGTTGCCCTGCTGGCTGGCGATCAACGCCGCCGGTACCCGGCTGTATTCGGGAGAAAGCATGAGCAACTCGATCACGGTCTATGACCTGACGAATCCGCTGTTGCCCGAGCAACTGCAGCACATCACTCTCACCTTCACAATTACGGGGAGCGGTGTGACCAACCTGCGCTTCGACCCGACGGGACAGTTTCTCTACGCTATTTCCAACGAGACGGCGGAATCGTCGCTGCACGTCTTCAACGTGGCCTCGGACGGAACTCTGAGCGAAACCATCACTCCCACCGTTATTCCCGTCCCCTTCGGGAACTATCCCATTGGGTTGGCGACGGTCATGAAATAGCTTTCGGCCGGTGGAGCTAACAAAACTCCGCCGGCCGCACTGCATTCCTCCAGACAACGTGTGGACGCGCTCGCGCTACTAAACTGAGGGTCAAGGGGACAGGTGTCCCAGCGAGAGTTGCGCGTGCCGGGTCCGGGCGGCGAGAATGCAAAGAGTGATAACCAAAAAACTGATTTCGCGCTGGCTGCTCGTCGGCATGGGGTGTTTTCTGCTGCTGGGAGCCTTTGCCCCGGTGCTCGCTGACGATTCCACGGGCGGACCCACGGATGTCATCACCTTCCTGAATCGGACCATCCTTTGGTACCGGCAACTAGGAGCGCAGCAGGCGCTGGCAAATCAGCCTAGCGATGTGATCTTCCTGAACGATAACCGCCAAATGGCGGACCAGGTTGTGCAGCTTTCTTTTGAGTTTGCCCGCACCCGTGCGCAGGCGCTGGCTCAGACTGCGGCTGCCGGCAGCGCGAATTCCAGCTCCGACTCGAGCAGTCCGTCGCGGTACCAATCCCTTTTGCAGTATTTGAATGCCGCTGACCAGCAGGTAAAGGCGCGTCAGGCTGAAGTCGATTCGTTCAAGCATCAGTTGGAAACCGCCACGGGGAAGAAGCGGCAAATGCTGGAGTCGACCGTCGCGGAAACTCAAAGCGAGCTCGATCTGGCAACCGCGCGCCGTGACACGATCGAGACCATGCTCCAGTTCGCCGGAGGAGCGGGCGGCGCCAGCGCCGGCTCTCTGCTGGCACAAGTGGAGGAGTTGGCGCGATCCGTGCCCGCTGCAAACGCGAAGTCCCCGGCGACGGAAGCTGTGGCCAGCCGAACCACTCCAGTCACGGTTCCTGCGGCGGCGAGCGCGGAACCCTCGGGAATCTTCGGACTCATCTCCCAAATCTTTGCTTCGCGACGCAAAATGCAGAGCCTCAGCGACGCCATCAAGTCGACGGACTCGCTCGGCCAGGCGTCCAAGGCGATGCGAGCTCCGCTGGTCGCTGAGATGAAAGACCTGATCCGCGAGGGAGACGCACTGACGAATGAGCCAGACTCGCAGGATCCCGCGGTGCTGGCGCAGCAAAAGAAGCAACTCGATTCGTTGACCGCGGCTTTCAAGAAACTCTCGGCCGGTGTCTTGCCGCTGGCGAAGCAGAGTATCCTGCTCGATCTTTATCAACACAATCTGGCGAATTGGCGGGGAGCTGTGACGGCAGAGTACACCGCCCAGCTGAAGAGCTTGCTATGGCGCCTGGGCGGGCTGGCCGCCATTCTCGGCATTGTTTTCTTTCTGGCGGAACTTTGGCGGCGTGCGACGTTCCGCTATATCCACGATGTCCGGCGGCGCTACCAGTTCCTGCTTCTGCGCCGGATCGTATTGTGGTTCCTGATCGTCGTGATCATCACGGTGACCTTCGCCAGCGAGTTGGGTTCGCTGGCCACGTTCGCCGGATTGTTGACGGCCGGGGTCGCAGTAGCTTTGCAGAATGTGATTCTTTCAGTCGCGGGATACTTCTTCCTCATTGGCAAGTACGGCGTTCGGGTCGGAGACCGTGTTCAGATTGCAGGAGTGACCGGCGATGTCATAGACATCGGGTTGGTGCGCATTCACTTGATGGAGCTCGGCGAAGGCGCGAAGCCTACCGGGAGAGCCGTGGTTTTTTCTAACTCGGTCGTGTTTCAGGCGAATGCCGGGATGTTCAAGCCGGTGCCCGGAACCAAATTCGTCTGGCACGAGATCACTCTGACACTTCCCCCGGACAGCAACTACCGCCAGGTGGAGGAACGCATGTTGACCGCGGTGAAGGCGGTGTTTGTCGATTACAAAGATCGCATGCAATCCGAACACGCCAAGATGCAAAACACACTGACCGGATATTCTGTGCGCGATCTGGATCCCGAGAGCCGTCTGAAGCTCACGCCCACTGGAGTTGATGTGGTGATTCGCTACCCGGTTGAACTGGATCAGGCTTCAGAGATCGACGATCGCATCGCCCGCCAGGTCATCGATGCGTCCGATCACGAAGGCAAAGTGAAAATAAGCGGCAGCGGCAGCGCGGAAGATCTGAAGGCGCAACCCGCAAAGTGATCTCGGCTCAACCGTGCAGCAGGCGGCCGAGTTCGCGGTCCCACACTTCGAGATCGTTGTGCGGTATCTCTCCCACCGGACGGCGAACGGGTTCGTGGCTCACCAGATAGAAGAACCAGATCAGGACGCAGCAATGGAAGGTGGCCATGGTCACGAATGAGAAAATATCCGTCGGGCTGTAGGGTGAGCTCTGAAACCAGATGGTCGACGCCACCAGTTGCTCGGTCGCGTAAATACCTACTCCAGTGGCGATGCCAAAAACATAGCTTCGCCAGGATAGCCCAAAATACGAAGAGAACAGGAACAGGAAGAGCACAAGGCCACATTGAATAATGCTAATGGTGCGGTCAGCCACGTAGACGCCCGAGAGAACCCAAAGCCCTTGGGGTGAGGGCGAGTAAACGGCTACCGCGACCGCGACGACGAGCAGGACGGCTCCCGCCCAACGAATCACCAGTTTCCCAAGTTCCCACAGAGCGGGATAGGGCTGAAAGACGTGAGAAAAAATTTCCCAGATCAGTGCGAAGCGCAGAGCAGTGCTGACACACAAGCCAAACCAGTGGACCTGCCAGTATTGCAGCGGCGTAACGCTGGAAATGTGATCGAGCGTGAACTGCGTTAATCCTAGAACCGCTTCCCACAAGGTATATGCGAAAAAAACCGGGAATTCCCGATGCAGCTTACGTCGCATCATCGTAGCAACAATGGCGACCTGGAAGAGGCGCGGGGCGACCCAAAGATAGTGCCAAAGTAGGGAGTGCGAGTGCATAGTGCGCTTCTGCGCACTATACCGCTCACCCCGGACCGGCCACAACTTATTTTCCACAGCCCCGCAACCTTCCAGGCCTTCAATCCTTAAGAATTATGCACATGACTACGGTTTGCACATCATTCCCTGACAGTTTGGATTTGGGCCTCCATCCGCCAACATCTTCGGCGGGTTCGTCAAGGCTCCGGCCAGCAGGGCAGCGCCCAACAGATACAACCAGATCTTTTTCACGGTAGAGCTCCTTTGATTGAAGTGGCTTTATGCCTACCCTGACAATTTGCATGACGGGCTGGCGGATTTTTTAACAGGTTGTGAAATTTCAGATTTTCGGAACGTAGAACGGCCGCCTAGCACACAAGGCAGCGTGAAGAGCGGGGTGTCAGCTTGTTTCGATCGGGCGCAATTCTTGCAGCCGATAGGTATGGCATCGTTGTAGACTGCAAGTCTTCCGGGGGACCGTATGAGTTGGGCGAGCAAGCTGGTGAAGCCATACTGCATCGAAGACGGAGAAAACTTTCGTCTCAAAGACTTCGATCCTGCCGACACGGGAAAATTGAAGTCCGAAGACGAAGCCAAGGAACTCCTGGTCAAAGGCATCGCCAGGATGGCTGAGTTGCAGGACAAGCTCTACGCCCAGGACTGGTGGGCGCTGCTGCTCATCATTCAGGCGATCGACGCTGCAGGAAAAGACGGCATCGTGAAGCACGTGATGTCGGGGGTCAATCCTCAGGGATGTGATGTGTCTTCATTCAAAACTCCCTCGCACGAGGAACTGGATCACGACTACCTGTGGCGCGCCCAGCGCCGCATGCCCCGGCGCGGAACGATCGGTATATTTAACCGCTCTTACTACGAGGAAGTGCTGGTGGTGAAAGTGCATCCGGAAATCCTGAAGAGCCAGCAACTGCCGCCAACCCTGGTCACCGATAACATCTGGAAAGAGCGTTACCAGGACATGTGTGAGTACGAGCGCTATCTTTCGCGCAACGGAATTGTCCCTCGCAAGTTTTTCCTGCACCTCTCAAAGAAGGAGCAGAAGAAGCGCTTCCTGGCCCGCCTCGATCAGCCGGAGAAGAACTGGAAATTCTCCGCGGCCGACGTGCGCGAGCGCCGCTACTGGGACGAGTACCACAACGCATACGAAGAAATGATTCGCCACACCGCCACCAAGCGGGCGCCCTGGTACGTGGTTCCTGCCGACAACAAGTGGTTTACGCGCGTCATAGTTGCCGCCGCCGTGGTTGATGCTCTTGAGCAACTTGATTTGCACTACCCCGTCGTCGAAGGCGACAAGCTCAAAGAACTGCTCGAAGCCCGCGCCGAGCTATTGGGCGGCAAAGAATCCGCCAAGGACAAGAAAAAGAAATAGCCCGGGCAAATATGACCGCAGGTCGTGTCGGCGTTCGCGGCAGAATAATCTGCCGCAATAGGTTTCCTGCGATAACATAAATGAAACCCCATTTTTCCCTGGAGATGAAACCTATGGACGGCACCGAATTGACGGTGCGCCGTGCAGCCTGCCTGCTTGCCGCAGCGCTGCTTGCGACGACGGCGACCTTATCCCTGGCCCAGAAGGACAAAACCGAAAGAACTGGAAAGGTTGCCGCTCAGCCGGTCGCCGCCCACGAGGACGACACATCGAAGAAGACCAACGAAGATCCGACTTTCAAAGGGATGAAGTACCGCGCGATTGGTCCGTTCCGCGGCGGCCGATCCCTGACAGCTTCGGGCATCGCCGGTGATCCGACCACCTACTACTTCGGCGCGACCGGCGGAGGCGTCTGGAAATCGACCGATGGCGCCATGACCTGGACGCCCATCTTCGATAAGCAAGATGTGTCGTCGATCGGCAGCCTCGCGGTGTCTGCGTCCGATCCCAATATCGTGTACGTGGGGACGGGTGAGGCCTGTATTCGTGGAAACATCTCCCATGGGGACGGCGTCTACAAATCGCTCGATGGTGGCAAGACCTGGAAGAACGTCGGCCTGCGCGATACGCGGTCGATCGGGCGAGTCATCGTCAATCCGGCAAATCCTGACATCGTCTATGTTGCGGCCCTCGGGCATCCTTTCGGGCCGAACTCCGAGCGCGGCATCTTCCGTACCAGCGACGGCGGGAAGACCTGGGAGAAAGTTCTCTACAAAGACGAGAACACGGGCGGGATCGATGTCGCTTTCGATCCTCATAACTCAAACATCTTGTACGCGTCGTTATGGCAGGCACGGCGCACTCCGTGGGGTTTTGCCAGTGGCGGCCCCGGTAGCGGCATCTATCGCTCGACCGATGGTGGAACCACATGGAAGCAGCTTCAAGAGCACGGACTTCCCAAAGGACCGTACGGCCGCATCGGGCTTTCTGTGGCCGCGAATTCCGATCGCGTCTACGCGCTAATTGAAGCTGCCGAAGGCGGCATCTATCGCTCCGACGATAGCGGTGAAACCTGGCAACTGGTTGATGACGATCATTCTTTCCGCCAGCGCGCCTGGTACTACATGCACATCATCGCTGACCCGCAAGATGCGGACACGGTCTATGTGCTGAATGTGGATTTCTATAGATCAACCGACGGTGGCCGCACCTTCAATAAGGTCAAAGTCCCGCACGGAGACAATCACGGCCTATGGATCGATCCTAAGAATCCGCGCCGCATGATTGCCTCGAACGACGGCGGAGTGACCGTGACACTCGACGGAGGAAAGACCTGGAGCCGTCAGGACAACCAGCCGACCGCGCAGTTCTATCACGTCATCGCCGACACCCGCACGCCGTACCACGTCTACGGCGCGCAGCAAGACAACAGCACGATCGGCATCGCCACCCGCAGCGATAACGGATTCATCGATGCTCCCGACTGGTATGCCGTCGGTGGAGGCGAAGCGGGGTGGATTGCACCTTATCCTCCGGATCCTAATATCGTTTATGCGGGAGACTACGAGGGCAAGATCACGCGCTTCGACAAGCGTACTGGCCAGGTGAAGGAAGTTACGGTCTATCCCGATCTGACCGACGGCGGCGGGGCCGCCAATCTAGAGCATCGTTTTCAGTGGACGGCGCCCATTGTGATTTCGCCCGACGATCCCGACACGCTTTACCACGCCGGAGAAAAATTGTTTAAGACCACCGACGGCGGAGTGCATTGGGTAGCGATCAGTCCTGATCTCACGCGCAATGACAAAAGCAAGCAGCAGGCGTCCGGTGGATCGATCACGATTGATGACACGGGCACCGAATATTACGACACGATCTTTGCAGTAGCCGAATCGCCGGTCGCGAAAGATCTGATCTGGGCCGGAACCGATGACGGATTGATTCAGCTCACTCGCGACGGCGGCCAAAACTGGACGAACGTTACTCCGAAAGATCTGCCGGACTGGAGCCGCATCAGCCTGATCGACGCTTCTCCGCACGATGCCGGAACGGCTTATGTTGCCGTCGATCGCCATCAACTCGATGACTATCATCCTTACGTCTACAAGACCAGCGACTACGGCAAGACCTGGACGAAGATCACGAAGGGAATCGCGGACGATACATTCGTTCGCGCAGTGAGAGAAGATTCCAAACGTCGCGGGCTTCTTTATGCAGGAACAGAAAAAGGCGTCTACGTTTCGTTCAACGATGGAGCCGATTGGCGTTCCCTGCAACTGAATCTGCCAACAACACCGGTACACGACCTCGTGGTCAAGAACGATGACCTGGTTCTCGCCACGCATGGCCGGTCGTTCTGGATTCTCGATGACGTTTCTCCGTTACGCCAGTTCAAAGACGACCTCCCGCAGCAGGAAGTACATCTCTATGCGCCGGCCACCGCGACGCGCTTGCATTTCGCCGACGATGTGCCCAAGCCCATCCTGGTAGGGGAAAATCCTCCGCCCGGCGCGGTGATTTACTACTCTTTGAAAGAAGCGCCAAAGGGAGAGGTGTCCATCGAGATTCTCGACGCTTCCGGCAGCGTGATTCGCAAGTATTCCAGCAACAAACTGACGGAACTGGATGAGCCGCTCGATCCCGACGACAAGAAGCCGGAAAAGCAGATCAAGGCTGAAGCCGGTCTAAATCGGTTCCTATGGGATATGCGCTACGAGAGTGCCGCCCACGTGCCCGATTATTATTTGTGGGAATACAAGGACGGGGCGCTTGGGCCGCTGGTCGTACCGGGAAAATATCAGGTGCGCCTGACCGCGGACGGCAAGAGCCAGACAGCGCCCTTCGAAGTGAAACTTGATCCGCGCGTCAATGTCTCGCAGGCTGATCTGCAGAAGCAGTTCGATCTGCTGCTGCAGATTCGCGATGAGCTAAGCCGCGTCTATGAGACCGTCAATCAAATCCAGGACGTGCGTGCCCAGGTCAACGGCCTGAAGAAGCGTCTCCCGGATACCGATCCCAACAAGTCCGTGCTAACCGCGGCCGGGGATCTTGATCAGAAAATGCTCGCTGTACGCGACAACCTCGTGCAACTGAAGATCAAGGCCAACGAGGACTCACTGGTCTATCCCCAGAGGGTCGACAGCAGGCTGGCGTTCCTCGCGTTGGCGGTGGGCGATTCCACCGATTCGGCTCCCACCGAGTCGGAATACCAGCAATATGAAAAATTGAAGAAACAGGCCGATGATTACCTCGCCCATTGGCAGGAATTGCAACACACCGACCTGGCTTCTTTCCAGAAGATGATGGCAGGACAGAACATACAGGCGATTGTGGTTCCGGCATCGGGGCGGGTCGCGGCGGGCGGGGAGGAAGAAAAGTAACTCCTTTTCCCATGCCCGTAACGGTACTGGTGCCTGACTTTCGTGCCACTCGTATGGCACGTTAGTGGATTGTCCGGTCTCCCGTCCCTTGCTACCGTAATCGTGTTGCATCGGTCCGGTTCGTCTCCCCTGTGGCGCTAGGGCAGTGTAGCGGGGGTGGGCTATGAAACTGGTTCATGTTTGCTATGCGGCGATCGGGTTCGCGGTGGCTCGCTGGATTTTTAAGCGACAACCGGTTCCGGTAGCAGATCCGGTGGCGCGTTTTCGCATTTCTGGCCTGCTGTAAGAAAACGGTCATCTTTGGGCGTGCGGAGCCCCGTTGCGTGCTACTTCATCCCGCACGCCCAATCACTTCTTCGGGAACCAATCCTGTCACTCTTTCCAAAGGACTAGTACCTACGTTTCTGGTAACCCCCTTTCCGGTTACCTCCCACTGACTAGAATCTTCTTAGGCGGTTTTCTGCCTTGCGTCATTGATGAAGACAAAAATCATCTTCGCGGCAGTCGTGTTGATGGCGGTTGCGTTGCCGGCCTGCGCGCAAAGTGATGACCCCAACAACGTCTCTCTGGGAGACCTGGCCCGAACTCTGCGCCAGAAGAAAGATGCCGCGAACCTTCCGGCGCCGACTAAGCCTGTCATTGACAATGACAACCTCACCGCGGTGATGGACGACGTCGCCAGCCATCGCCCTCCGCACAGTCTGAGTTTTTCGTTCGATGCGCTGGGAAAGAAGTTTCAGGTTTCGTCATCGCCTGACGTCACTTGCAGCCTGTCGTTCAACGCGAACGCAACCGCGCTGATCTCCGATCCCTACGCCTCGCGCGATTTGCCTGCTGACGACCTCGCCAAGCTCGACGGTCCGGCCATCATCAATGGCGACACTCTCGAGGTCTCGGTGCACAACGGCAGCGGATGGAGTCTGAAGGAAATTACGATAGGACTGACGATCCTGCGCCTAGGCGAAGGCGGGGAAGCCTATGCAGGCCCCGCCAGAATTATTACCGCTGCGGCTACGCCACTGCCGGGAACCACGCCGCCTCCCGAAGAGAAGCGCTCCGACACGACCGTGCTTTACCACATCAAAGGTGCGGCCGCTCCCGACAGCACGACCGTCTTCCGTGAGGCACTGAGCACTCCCCCAACTCCAGATCAGGAATGGCACTGGGCTATCGTCGAGGCCCAGGGATATCCTCCGCGCCCGGCGGAGAAGGGACCCGCACAAACTCCGGTGAGCCAGATCCCCCTATCTGACACCAGTTCAGCCGCGAACCAGCAAGCTAATTCGCAGTGATCCCGGAACGCATCGCCTGATACTCAGCGCGGCCACAGCCATCCGAACGTTCCCGCGGTCAGCAATCCGTAGACGAGCCCGTCCATCACTTCTTTGATCGTCATGCCCCACGGCTGGCCTTTCCAAATTCCATTGCTGAATTGGCCGAGCCCATAGGCGAGAAATGCAGCCGTGCCGACGACGCGAAACACTTCCAAATAATTCGCTCCGGGTGCAACTGTGTGGGCCGCGAGATAAGCGACAAAGAATCCGATGATCAGGCAGTAGCCAAACCACAATCCCAGAAACTTCGGCATTGCCGGAGGGCCGCTGGGAAAAACCGTCAGAATTCCGACCGGCCCTTGCTTGAATTTCTCCATCGTCTCGGGCGACTTCATATCCTTGTGGGTGCAGTAAGGGAACATGTAGTAACCACGCTGCAACACCGCTTTGCGGAGAGTGGCGAGTACATTGGCTTCGTCGGGAATTTGTTTGCAGTCGCTTTGGTGGTACTTCAAAACTACGTGCATGATGGAACTGGCGATGAACACGATGACCGCCGATAGAACAATGGGAAGCCAGAGAGCGGAGAGCGAGACCATGGATTGCCTCCTTCGAAATGGGGGCCGGGGAACCGCAGGCGAGGCTACGCTGGGAAGGGAACGAGGTCAAGGGGGCGTCAAATTCACCTTGTTTGTCGAACAGAATCGCGAGTTATATTGGCTTTATGATCCCGCGCAAGCTTTCCCCTCTCTCCCGCCGCAAGTTTCTTCAATCTACTGCAATCGCCGTTTGTGGAGCTGGCGTCAGTCGCGCTCTTCCGTCGTTCGGTCAGAATTCTGCACCGGCGGACAAGGCTGATTTCATTCTCCGCATTGTGCCGACTTCTTTTGAAATCGCCAAAGGCAAGACGCTGCACACGATCGGCTACAACGGTCAAGTTCCCGGCCCGCTGTTGCGGATGAAAGAAGGAGTGCCTGTCACGGTTGATGTCTTTAACCAGACCGACCACCCGGAAATTGTCCACTGGCACGGGCAGATGATTTCTTCCGTGGCCGACGGCGCGGTCGAAGAGGGAAGTCCGATGATTCCCGCGGGCGGGCATCATCGCTACAGCTTTACTCCCAAGCCAGCCGGCTTCCGCTGGTATCACAGCCATGCGTTCTCGGGAAAGAATCTGCAGCGCAGCCTGTTCACCGGGCAGTTTGGATTTGTCTACATTGAGCCCAAGAATGATCCCGGCCAGTACGATCAGGAAGTGTTTCTCGCGATGCATCAGTGGGAGCCATTCTTCACGGCCATGGGCGAAGACATCGGAGGCGCGCCACCTCCGCCCAACAACGGTCTCGAAATCGGATACCGCTCCTTCTCCTTCAACGACAAAGCTCTCGGACACGGCGAGCCGGTTCGCGTGAAGGAAGGCCAGCGCGTTCTGTTTCACCTGCTCAACGCCAGCGCCACGGAAACCGTGAATGTCGCGCTCGGCGGACACTCGTTTCAAGTTGTTGCTCTCGACGGCAATCCTGTGCCGACGCCGCAAACCGTTTCCGTGCTGCAAGTCGGACCTGCCGAGCGTGTCGACGCCATCGTCAACATGAACGCTCCCGGCGTTTGGATCATGGGCACCACCGACGATGACGACCGCAAACACGGCTTCGGCGTAGTCATCGAATATGCCAACCAGAAAGTCGCGCCGAAGTGGACGCCGCAGAAAGACACCGCGTGGGACTATACGATCTTCGGAAATCAGGCAAAGACTGCGGCTCCCGATGGCCAGTTTGAACTACTGATCAAGAAGATTCCCGGCGGGCACGGCGGCTTCAACCGCTGGACCATCAACGGCAAATCGTTTCCCAAAACCGATCCGCTATTAGTTGAGGCGGGGAAGCGCTACCGCCTGATGTTCAATAACCAGAGTGACGATGCTCATCCCATGCACCTGCACCGCCACAGTTTCGAGCTGACGAAAGTTGCAGGCAAACCGACAGCAGGAATTCTGAAAGACGTGGTGATGGTCGATCCCTACAAGTCGGTCGAAGTGGATTTCACCGCCGACAATCCGGGAGATACGCTGCTGCACTGCCACCAGCAACTCCACATGGATTTCGGTTTTATGACACTGGTGAAGTATAAGTAGGGTTTTCTCTTATGGGGCGGGCGCTCTCGGCCGCCGAGTCGCGTAGCGACATTAGAAAAGTTTTCTCACGCTCTCGTTCTTCCCGCTTTTCAGGCTTCGATAGGCTGCATCCAGAATCTCCTGATTCTGCCATCCCTCTTCCCCCGGCACCGGGAATGCCGCTTTCCCTTCGAGCGCATCGGCGAATGCGTCCACTTGCGCCGCATATGCAAGCTTATTCGAGACCGTCTCGCTCTCCACCACCGCTCCGTTCTTACGGAGTTCAATCGTGATGGGACGCTCCACGTTCAACCCGTCGTCAGCTCGAAGCGAGCCAGACTCTCCGACAATCTCGAGCGGAGTGCGATATTCCGCGCGCGTCGAAACCAGCACTGCACCCAGCGTTCCGCGAGAGAACCCCAGCACCAGCGCCGCCGCGGCTTCCACATCACCGGAAGCACCATCACGCGTACCCTGCGCACTAACCTGAACCACTTCATCCTGCAAAATGAATCGCAACGCATCGACGGCGTGGACGCCGACGTCCGCAATCGGTCCGCCTCCGGCGACCGCGGCGTCATTGATCCAGGTGCGCGCGTGGTTGCGCCCCGGATAGGAAAATTCGGACCGGGCAAATACCGGGCGTCCAATTTGTCCGGCAGCTATGCGCTCCCGCAATCGAGCTGTGCTGTTTTCGAAGCGAAACACCTGCGCCACCCCCAGCAGCAGTTCCGCGTCGCGCGCAGCCTCAACCATCTGCCGGCACTCATCTGCATCCATGCCCATAGGCTTTTCACACAGCACCGGCTTGCCGCATTTCAGAGCTAACAGGACATCATCAAGGTGCAGGGCGTTGGGAGTCGTGACCAGAACTGCGTCTACTTCGGCAGATCGGCAAAGCGATTCCGCGGAATCAAACGCTAGAGGGATTTCATATTGGCGGGCCGACTCGCGAGCTTTCTCAAGGTCGCGTCGTGAAAGGGCAGTAACGCGGGAATTCTTCGCCAGTGCGAAACCCGGCATCAGTCTTCGTACCGCGTGCAGTCCAAAGCCGACGATGCCGAAGCGAATCATAGGCGAGTCGCGCCATCTAGGGCGTCACAACCATTTGCGTGGCGCCATGTCCGGTTGGCACCAGGGTCTCGAGCGTCAGGGTGCCGTCGACCGTGTTGATGTCATCCACCGAGATTGTGTTATTGGTCTGGTTAACGACAAACAGAAAATTCCCCAAGGGATCGGCAACGACATAACTCGTCCCATGGCCGCTGCCATAAGGAGAGTTGGTGAGCTCCGTCGGGACTCCGGTCGAAGCCAGGGAATAGAACGATATGTTGCCGCTTATCTGGTTCGCCACGTACAGCAGAGTGCCCGAGGGATGAATCGCGATCGACACCGGGCCCGTGGCTGATCCGTTGTTGTTGATCTGCATCACGGGGAACGGAGAGCCCACGATATTGGCCAACGCTCCGGTTGTCGGATCGATCGACAAGACGGAGATGGTGCTGTCGGCTGCGTTGGTGATGTAAACGAAGTGCTCAGCAGGATCAATCGCGATGGCCTGCGGACCATTGCCCAGGAGGAAGGGAGATCCCGTAATCGGCTGCAGCCCTCCGTTGGTGACGGCGTATGCGGAGACGGAAGTCGAGTTGGCGTTGGGAACGTAGACAAATTTTCCCGAGGGTGTCACTGCGATGTTTGACGGCCCAAAGCCTGCCGCGACCGGCGTGCCCGCGACCGGCGACAGCGTGCCATTGCCGCTGATGGAAAACGACGAAACTCCGTTTATGCCCCGATTCACCACGTACAGGAAATTTCCGCTGGGATCCATCGCCAGGTTAGTCGGATTCAGTGCGGTGGTAGTTCTAGGCAGAACCTCGCGCAGGGCGCCGGAATTGGAGTCGACGGTATACAGCGAAATGTCGTTCTCCCCCGAGTTGGCCACATACACGAAATGGCGCGAGGGATGTACGGCCACCGACAACGGCGACATTCCGGTATTGAACGTTCCTCCGAAGGTCTTCTTCAGCTGGCCGGTCTTGTTGTCGACCCGGTACGCCAGCACCTGATTGATGGTGGGCAGCGTCACATAGGCGGGATGGGTAGCGGTGTTATTGCTGCAGGCGGCCAGAGATAACGCCAGCACGAAGGCTATCGCCAGCCGTGACAGTCCTTTGGTTGGCATCAATGAACCCTTTCCATGAGAAATGAAATCGTTGGGGACGCACTTTCCAGTATGGCGAATCATGGCGCGGTCGCTACTTCCCACCAAAGTGGAAAATGAGGCCCGTCGACACGCGAACGTTTTTCTGCGTCGCTCTGTAGCTGTGGGCATTCAAGTAATCGATTTCGATCACGCGCAGGTCGAAGCGCGGGCCGTAGTGCCGGTCATACCCCACACCGCCACCGTAGCTCAGACCGATGCTGGTTTTTCCGCCCGCCGCCGACACCTGATCGCGGTCTTTGCCGAACAATCCGCGGACAAAGAACGTGTCGTTGTTCCGGCGGTAGTTGTATTGCGGGCCGATCAGGAAGTTGTACAGCTTGATTTCGTTGCCGAAATTCGCGCTGCCACCCAGCACAATTCCGTATTTGCGGGTGATGTTGAACGCCCCCTCGAGCTCGCCGCCGAATAAATTCGACTGGTTCACAAACCCGATACTCTGGCTGTCAAAGCGCATGTAAGAAAATCCAGTAAAGACGTCATAGCGCGAAACCTGTTGGCTCTGCGCGTGCGACGCCGTCACCAGCGGCGCTAGAAACAAGAAAATAAAGATGGCGGTGGCACGATAGGAAAAACCTGGACGGCGGGCTGTCATCAGGATTCTGAAGTCTCCAGTTTTATGGATGTGCCAAAGTACTATAACAGGTCGGTCCGCTGGCCGACGAGCGCGCGCCGGTTCCCGCGCACGCTCCATCATCAAACCCCGCCGGCGGCGGAAGTTGCGCGGCACCAGCTCCCGAACCTTTCTACGGCTTGACTTGAGTCAGTGTGAGACCTACTATGCCCTCGCATTGCTCCCCCCTTTCGCGATGACTGGCCAAACGCTGGGGCATTACCAGGTACTGGAAAAAATCGGGTCGGGAGGAATGGGGGAAGTCTACCGCGCGCGCGATGAGCGCCTGGCGCGTAACGTTGCCCTCAAACTCCTGAAGCCTTCCTTTGCCCACGATCAGGATCGTTTGCGGCGTTTTGAGCAGGAGGCGCGCGCCGCCGCTGCCCTCAACCATCCCAACATCGTCGCCATCTACGACATCGGATTCCACGAAGGCGCGCCTTACATCGTCTCGGAGTTGCTCGAGGGGCAGACCCTCCGCCAGAAATTGTTCGAAGGCCCGCTCAACGCGCGCCAGGCTGCGGACTATGGCGTTCAAATCGCTCATGGCCTGGTCGCCGCCCACGATAAAAGAATCGTTCATCGCGATCTCAAGCCCGAGAACCTTTTCATCACCAAAGATGGACGCGTCAAGATCCTCGACTTCGGCATTGCCAAACTGACCTTACCCGAAAATGCGACCGAAGATCGCTCGGTGGCGAATATGACCACCCAGACCAAGTCGGGTTCGGTGCTGGGGACGGTCGCTTACATGTCGCCCGAGCAGCTTCGCGGAAAGTCGGTCGACTCGCGCAGCGACATCTTCAGCTTCGGCGCCATCCTTTACGAAATGCTGGCGGGACATCGCGCCTTCGCCGGAGAAACCGAAGTCGATACCATCACCGCGGTCTTGAAGGAAGAACCGCCTGAGATGGTCGTTACCGGGCAAAACGTTCCTCCCGCTTTCGAAAACATCATTCGTCACTGTCTGGAGAAAGAGCTCGACAACCGGTTTCAATCGGCGCGCGACTTAGCCTTCGCCTTGACTACGGTTTCTGAGCCGACCACCAAGACGTCTACTTTTCGCCCCAAGCCTTCGCGTCTCAAGAAGTGGCTGCCCTGGCTGGTTGGCGCCGCCGTGGTCGCTGCGTTGGGAGTTCTTCTTGGAAGCAAGTTACGTCCCACCGAAAACCCAAATTATCTGCGCCTGAGTTTTGAGCGAGGCACCATCTATTCCGCCCGCTTTACGCCCGATGGACGCAACATCCTCTACGGCGCTTCCTGGAGCGGCCGCCCTCTCGAGATTTACACCACGCTAGCCGACGCTCCGCAATCGCGGCCGCTGGGCATCGCTTCCGGCGACATGCTCGGTCTGTCGCACAACAATGAACTTGCCATTGTGGTTCGCGGCCAACACGGCTCCCGTCTCGACTTTATTAACGGAACTCTCGCCCGCACCCCGCTCGCCGGCGGAGCTCCTCGCGAAATCGAGCAAGATGTGCGCTGGGCAGACTGGAATGCAAAGGATGAACTTGCCGTCGTCCACCACGCCAACGGCAAGATTCGTCTTGAATTTCCTATCGGCAAGGTGCTCTACGAAACTTCGGGCGACATCAGCTACATTCGCTTCTCGCCCGACGGTCAGAAGATCGCCTTCATGGATCACCCCACCCGCTACGACGATCGCGGCTCGGTCGCGATGGTCGATCTGGATGGCCACAAGACTACGCTGACTCCCGACTACGGCTCCGAGGACGGCCTGGCCTGGTCGCCTAACGGAAGCGAGATCTGGTTTACCGCCGCCGAGCGCGGCTACGACCGCTCGCTGCGCGGCGTCACCCCTTCCGGACGTCTCCGCAAAATTCTCACCGCCGCCGGAGGTCTCACGCTGCAAGACGTCGCTGCCGACGGCCGCATTGTCGCCAGCTTCGATAACGAGCGTGTTGCCATGGACTGGAGTGGCAACGACCCCAACAAGGTGCAGGACCTGACCTGGTACAACTGGACTATCGCCAAAGACATCTCCCGCGACGGCCAATGGGTGCTGTTCGAGGAGAGCAGCGAACCTGCGGGGAGCGACTACGCCGTCGGCATTCGCAAAATTGATGGTTCGCCGCCCATCCGTCTGGGCGATGGCGGCGTCGGCGGCTTGTCTCCCGACGGAAAGTGGGCGATCGCGATTTCTCCCGATGCTCTTGATCACGTGCGGCTTCTTCCGGTCGGCCCAGGCCAGCCTCGGGAAATTCCTTTGCCCGGACTGGAGAGGCTCGAGTCCGGCTCGGCCCACTTTCTTCCTGACGGAAATCAGATTGTCGTCAACGGCCGCGAGCGGGGTCATCTCGGCAGGACCTATCTGGTTAGCCTCTCCGGAGGCGCGCCGAAACCGCTGACTCCAGAGGGCGCGCATGCTTCGCTGGTCTCTCCCGACGGGAATTACGTAGTGGGTGGTACCAGTTCGAGTCACGGCCTGACCGTATATTCGCTCACTGGCGCTCCGCCCATCCAGGTTTCCGTTCCAGAGAATTACAGCGTGGCCCAGTGGGCGGAGGACAGCAAAGCCATCTACGTCTACCGCGTGGGCGATATGCCGCTGAAGGTCTACCGCTGTGAAATCTTGTCAGGAAAGATGACTCCCGTCCGCGACCTGATCCCCGCCGACCCCGCCGGCGTCGTCTCCATCGCTCCCGTCGTCACCAACCTTCAAGGGTCAGCCTTCGCCTACAGCTACTACCAGACGTTCTCCGTTCTCTACGTGATCTCAGGATTGAAGTAAGAAAAGTGCGGAAATGAAAACCGCGGGGGACGCCGAGGACGCAGAGGTCTTTTGAAAATACCCCCCTGCGCCCTCAGCGTCCTCTGCGGTTTTGGTTCCTCTATCTCGGGAACTTCAAAGCGCCACGGATTTACGCGGATTTCCGCCGATTTTTGAAATGAAAACCCCTGAGCACGCGGGGGTAATCACAAAAAACTACCGCGGCCTCAGCGTCCTCTGCGGTTTTGGTTCGACCTTGGAATCCGTGACAATCCGCGAAGATCCGTGGCCGACTTTGAATTTCTAATCCAGCGTCCCCGAGAACCCCTCCCTCACATAGTGAAAAAAGATCGACGTCGAGGTCTGTCCCTGGCGCAGCGTATCTCGCGAGTGCGGCACCGTTCGTCCGCGGTAGAGCAGGGCATCGCCGATGGCCTGGTACACCGTCACGATTCCTGACTTGGTATGCAACTTCAACGGCCACGGAGTCGCCAATTGCGGCTCAGGCGCATAGTCGAGGCAAAACGTAACGCTGAACTCGCACTGCAGGCGGTCTGTATGCACATCGAGCTTGGCTCCGCCCTGGTACGACGCCACGTAGACGTACGAAGGTTTCACCGCTTCGCCCGCAACGGCGGACATCGCGGACGTCAACTGACGATGAAAGAATCGCGCGACGCCGTCGTTGTGCGCGACATATCGCCGCGAACTCTGGCCGTCTCCCAGCACCATGCCTCCGGTGCGCACACGGTGCCGGTAGTACCGGCGCAGCGCTGCAACATGAAAAGGGTGAATCAGTCCCGAGACGGGGACGTATTCACGCTCCTGGAACTCTCGGGCCGCTCTTGCGAGAGTCTCGGTCCAGCGCCGGCTTTCCGCCACGGCGTCGCTTGGCTTTACCAACACTCCAGCGGTGGCCAGCGCCGCCCACGCATCGGGGGAAATGTCGGAAGACGATCCTTTGCCAGACCGGAGATCCTCGAGCCGACCGCGCAACTCGTGGCTGAGCCAGAAAGGCTGGAACTGTCGGGTCGCCAGATGCGGAACCCACGCCACGGGACCGTGCAGAGCGAGTTTTTCCGTGGAAGAGGTATTTTCTGATAGCCGCGAAGGCAATTCACCACTTTCCGTGAATAGACAATCAGGATTGAGGGAGAGATCCTCTCGGTCCTGACGCCCCGCCGCAAGGGCGTACTGCGGCACCAGGTGATCGGGTTGCTTCTCCAATTGGCAATAGAAGAGCGAGGCAGGCAACTCCGCCTCCGGCACGGCGGCGGAGTTCGCCATGAGTTTTTCCATCCACGCCAGCCAGGGCGTGTCGTCTATCGGTGAAACCATCCGTTCACCGTGAAGCGGCTGTCGCCGAATTCTTCCGAGAGACACTCCACCGGAGTGATTTCGTGGGCCAAAGAACTGCGGAAGAATACGATCTGGTTCTGCCGCGGTACAACGGCCCGGTAGTCGCCCGAGGGCACATAGACGCCTTCGCGCCGCTCGGAATCGTAGATGCGCAACTCTCCGCCGTGAAAACGTTTGGGCTCGCGGTGGAAGAAATACACAAAGGTGATCTCGCGGCTCGCGATCTCCTCTTGCGCATTGTCGGAATGCCAGCGGAAGAAATCGCCGTGATTGCTGGCCGTGATTTGCGCCTCTTCGCCTGCGACGTTGAACGGACGAGTTCCCAACTTCGGCAGTACGCGCGGCAGGCAGGCCTTCACGCGATCGACCAGCGTCCGGATGATCTCGCCGGGTTCCGAAAACACGAGAGAACGGCGGTGCTCGTGATCGACCTGTCCGCCCTTCACGCCGGGCGAAAGTACCTGGCTGACGCGAAAGTCCGACTGGTGTTCAAGCGTGTACCGCATCAGCGCATCGAGATCCGCAGGGGCCAGAAATTCTTCAAAGATTACGCAATTCGCCGGAAGATGCTCTTCCAACTCCATCACTCCGACACTTTGCGAGGCGTTACGGTCCTCTTCCGACGCGGCAATGCCTTTGGGGGGATGCGGTCCCACGAATGGGGCGACGGCATTTTCATTTCGCCGTATTGAATAAGCGTTCGGGTTTACCGGCGGATCGGGACTGGGCGGGCGAGGCCCCGGCTTCTGTGGAGATGGTGGCGACGGCACCGGCAGCGGCCCCGTGCCCAGCCGGAATTCCACCGACTCGGACGTCCGGCTCTCCAATCCTCTCAGAATTCCTTCCCCCAGAACCATGCAGGCGCGCTGCATCACGGTTTCGCCGATAGCACGGGCCATCGTCTCAGCGACCTTGTTCCCCGGAACCTGGTCTACGCTCCGCGCTTGGCGAAGCACATTCGCGAGCAATTCTTTCTCGCGGCTGCTGAGGATGCGTTCATCCTGCAGCAACGCTTCTGGAAAACGATCTGTCCACTCTTTTGTTGTCACGAAGGAGGCTCCTCGTTGTTTGAAGACACTGAGGCCGGCGCGCTTTTACAGCGGCGAAAAAAGCGAAAGGGGAAATTAATTTAGCAAAAAAATGGGGTAACGCAACAGGAAAATCCAGCGGCCACGGATGTCGCGGATTCTCACGGATTTTCAAACAGGGAAGGCGAGTATGAGTAAAGCAAACCAAAGCCGCCGGGGCGCAGAGGACGCAGGGTCTCAACTTGAAAAACCACAGTGTCCTCCACGGTTTTCATTTTCAAAGGTTCAAAATCCGCGACAATCCGCGTGAATCCGTAGCCGCTTTCAAGATTTTCATTTTCGAGAATTCGAAATCCGTGAAAATCAGCGGAGATCCGTGGCTGCCTTGGCTTTCCGAGATATCCACAGGCTTGCAAATTCCTATTCTCGGCCTATACTTCGGCTGCGCTACCAAGCGCTTGGAAGGTTTCCCCCATGAATAAGACCTTGCAAGTTGTACTGACGGCCCTCGCTTTGGCAGGCACGTTCTGTGCAATCACCAACGGGCGCACGACGGCCTCCGATGTAAATAACCCCAACTCAGTAAAGGCGGTGCTTTACGCCGACGGCACAGATCCCATGCCGGCGTGCAGAAATAGAGTTTGTCCACCAGCCGACAACTGACGACTTTTCCATTCTGATTCTGGTTTCTGGACGGGCCGAGATACCTCTTGCACCCGCGCCGCAGGAGAGGTATGCTCTCGCGAATCGGACCATTCGCGAGCGCCATGACAATCTCAGCATACGTTAGTTGGATTCTGGGACCGGTTTTGCAAATTACGCTGCTTGCGTTGATGATCCGGCGCAAGCTGCGTTTGACTTTCCCCCTGTTTTTCTCCTACATCCTGTTCCAGTTGCTCAAATCGGCCTGTCTCTCAGTGGTTTACCGCTACGGCCCGCTTGAGTATTTCGATGTTTACTGGGCACTGAACGCGATCAGCGTCTTCCTCGCGCTCATGGTGATGGATGAAATCTGGCGCCAGCTCTTCGGGAACTACGCGGGCTTCCAGAAACTCGGCACGCTGCTGTTCCGCTGGGCCTGCGTTCTGCTGTTTCTGATCGCGGTGGTGGTCGCTACCTCGACCCGGCACACGAACGCGGACCGCATCATTACCGCCGTCTTCACCTTCGACCGCACCATGCGCCTGATGCAGTGCGGGCTAGTCTTCTTATTGGTCGCCCTTTCCCGCTATGTGCGCTCCATCTGGCGCCGCCAGGTTTTCGGTATCGCCCTCGGCTTCGGCATATTCGCTTGCATTGAATTGATTCTCGTGAGCGTTCTAAGCCGCTACGGCGCCCGCTACAACGCGATGGTCAGCCTCATTAACAGCCTGGCTTATAACTGCATTACCATGCTGTGGATCGGATACGTTCGCCTCGCCAGTCCGGCCCCGCGCGCGGTGGTCACTCAACCGCAGTTCGAGGATTGGAACATTGCGTTGCTCGGATCCTCTGGTACCGCAGCCGAAGCTTCTTTCATGACCATGGTCGAGGGAGCTGTCGACAAAGTGCTGGCCAAGAGTTCCGACTCCGGCCGGTCCAAGTCCGCCTGATGGCAGGTTGCTGAACCTTTCTCGCATTGTCGACAGCTGCCATCTCGTTCCGTCGCGCCGCCCGCCACAACCCATTGGCCGCAACCGGTGTGGTGCTGGTCGTTTTTTTCGTAATATGTGCGTTATTCGCACCCTGGATTGCGCCCCAAGACCCCGCTCACATCGACTTGCCCACTCGCCTATCGCCGCCTTCTGCCGCACACTGGTGCGGCACTGACGAAGTTGGACGCGACATTCTTTCCCGCCTCATCTACGGTTCACGTATCTCCATGCTGGTCGGAACTTGTGTTGTCGCCCTCTCGCTCGCTCTCGGACTCATCATCGGATCGATTGCCGGCTACTACGGCGGCGGCATCGACCGCTTCGTCAACGTTGTCCTGATGAACGCGTTCCTTTCGTTCCCAGGAATTCTGCTCGCCATTGCCTTCGTGGCTTTCCGCGGGCCCGGCATCTTCAATCTGGTTTTCGCACTTTCCCTCGGCGGATGGGTCGGATATGCGCGTCTCGTCCGCGGGCAGGTCCTTGCCGCCCGCGAGCGCGAATTCGTCGAAGCCGCCCGCGCCCTCGGCGCCAGCGATCTACGCGTGATCGTGCGTCACATTCTGCCCAACATTATTCAGCCGGTCATCGTGCAGGCCGCGATCGGCATGGCCGGAGCCATCCTCGCCGAGGCCACCATGAGCTTTCTCGGATTGGGAGTTCCTCCGCCCACCGCGAGCTGGGGCGCCATGCTCAACGACGGACGCGCTCACCTGTTCGACGCCCCTCACCTGGTACTTTTCCCAGCAGCCGCCGTTATGCTGGCCGTGCTATCGTTCAATTTTATCGGCGATGCCTTAAGGGATTTCCTCGATCCGCGATCGCGCCTCGAAGTCGGTTTGTAATCATGGAGTTAGAGAGTCTGTACTTTGGTAATTGCTAGGTATCAAAGGCCTTATTGCCGATTCCGGTTTTCCAGCGCAACATTTCCATTACCATTGGGTTTGCAGTGAGTGACCGACGGAACCGCAGAGTTCCGGGTAAGCACGTAGTCACGCAAGGCCAAGTTTCGAGAACCACAGGAGAGAATAATGACGATCCAATTGAAGAGCGCGTTCCTGAGCGCGGCGCTGGCGGCTCTGATTCTGCCCGCGGCGGCGCAGACGGCGACACCCGCGACCACACCGGCGCCCGTTCCGCCTACGCAACAGAAGCCGACGACTATTCAACAGCGCGATAAAAATCAGCAGGACCGTATCGCCAACGGAATTAAGAGCGGGGAACTGACCCCCAACGAGGCTTCGCACATCGAAGGTCAGGAAAACAAGCTGAACAATGAAGTGAAAGATATGCGCGAAGACAACGGCGGCAAGCTGACCCCCGCCGAAAAAGAGAAAGTGACCAACCAGGAAAACCATCTCTCGCGCGAAATCTACAACCAGAAGCATGACGCTCAGACCACGAACACCGATCCGAAGACCGTCGGCGGACAACGCGCCGAGAACCAGCAGGATCGCATCGCCAACGGCGTCCAGAACGGCAGCCTGACGCCGGGAGAAGCTTCGAAACTCGAAAAACAAGAGTCGAACATCAACCACGAAGCCCGCAACATGCGTCAGCAGAACGGCGGCACATTGACCCAGGCTGACAAGCAGAAACTCAACCACCAGCAGAATGTTGAGTCCAAGCGCATCTACAACGCCAAGCATAACGGCCGGCACCAATAATTAAGTTGAAGCCGAAAATGCCTCCGGAAAACCGGAGGCATTTTTATTTGTCCGGAATATGGCGCGGGCGCCCTCCCCCGCGTCAGACCAAGAGAAAAGGCCCGTCCCACTTTCGAGATCCCGAAAAGTAGTCGGGAAGGTCAGAGTCCCGCTCGTGAGGAATCCCTACTCCAGATTTCCCTGCTCCAAAACCACATTCTCTCGCACGATCAACCGGTGGGCCGCCATCTCTTTCAACGTGGGTAGCACGCGGTTCACGTGTTCGTCCGTATCAACGAAGGTGACAATCACGGGCATCCTTCCCCCTGCGTCGACCAGGTGGCTTGATTCCACGCGATGCCGCCCCAGAAATCCCGCTACCGAATGGGTGGCGGTCGCCGCGTACACGTTCTCTTTGCGGAGGTAGTTAAGAATCTCCATGTGCAGCGGCCGGTGATGCCACTGGTCGCCGTCGGTCAGATAGATCGTGACTTGTACCGCCATGACATCCGGCATTTTACGCTCGTTCTTTCCACTCTTGCTGTGACATGCCGTACAAAACCGAGTCGACGAATTGATCCCACTTGAGCAGATGTTCGCGTTGACATCCTTCGTGCTTCATTCCCAACTTCAACAAAATCTTTCCCGACGCCGGGTTATGCCCGAAGTGCGAAGCAAAAATGCGGTGCAGTTTCAGATCTTCAAATCCATAACGCACCATTTCGCGCCCAGCTTCGGTCGCATAACCCTTTCCCCAGTAAGGGACGCCGAGCCAGTATCCGAGTTCGGCGTGCCGATGGTGCTCGTCGACACGCAACCCGATCCCGCCAATCTGCCGCCCATCGGAACGCAAGGTGATAGCCAGCCAGAGCTTTCCCGGATCGAGCGATCCAGCAATGAAGGCCCGCGCATCCTGCTCGGTGTAGGGATGTGGAATGCGCAACGTCGTGGCCGCAACCTCGCGCGTGCCAATCAATGGCACAAGCTCAGACACGTCTGCCTCAGCGTAGGGCCGCAATCGCAATCGCGCAGTTTCAAGAATCACAGGCACGTGCGTATCAGGGTATGGCTTCAGCCATACCGTCAAGGAACCATCGACTGGATCGGCTTTAGCCGCTGTTGGGAAGCGCTCGATCCAGGTCTTATCCTTCCTAAAATCCTTTTTCTTACACCGCGCGCGCCAGCGCCATCCCTGCGAGCGCCGATCCTAAACAAAGCAAGTTGTTGCTCAGAATATTGGCGAACATTAGCATCCACTGGCCGCGATCGAAAAACGACATGCTTTCAAACGCGTAACTGGAAAATGTCGTAAACGATCCGCAGAATCCAACCACTAGCAGCAACCGCCAGCGCGGATCTGCCAGTACGCGCTCCGTCGTCCAGATCACGAAAAAGCCGACCACCATGCTGCCGAACACGTTGATGATCAGGGTTCCGTAAGGGAAGACCGGGCCTAACTCTTTGACGGCAAAGCGACTGAGGAAGTAACGGGCGTTGGCGCCTACAATCGCGCCCAGCGAGATGATTAGAAGGTCGTACACGACGGAGTTCTCCTCAAGAGAAGTGGTAGGAGTCATCGGCCGGAAGCGGCTACGTCGTCGCCTCGGGCGGTTGTGGCGAACTCCATCGCCTAGTGATTTGTATCACAGTCTGATGGTCGGACCAATTAGTAATAGCTTTAAGATTACCGTCGTCCAGGAGGCGATCTGGGAGCATCGAATCGCCCCGGATGACCTCCAAGCCTACCCGGAACCTCGACGTCGTCCTGGGATCCTCCCAGGGGCATTTACATGGCATTCTGTGCGACGCCTCGACCCTCGTTTTAGGGTTTGGAGCGAGCCTGAGTGTTTTTCAATAACTTAGCCAGAAGCGAACGAAAACGGGAACAGATCCGCCATCCTCTGAGAGACGTCATCCCGACTGTGAGCGAAGCGAACAGGGAGGGATCTGGCGTGGGGTGCCGAAGTCGCTGCCACTGCGCGCCAGATCCTTCGGCGGCCTGAGGATGACGTCGCGAAGGGCAGGTTGACTTACTTTTTTCTCTCCACAAGGAAATGCGCCAGCGACTTGAGCGTCTCGGCGCGTTCTCCGAAACTGGAAAGCGCGGCGCAACCATTCTCGACCAGCGCATCGGCTCTCTTAATCGACTCGTCGATGCCGAACAATGCCGGATATGTGACTTTCTCAGCCGCCATGTCTTTTCCTGCAGTCTTGCCCAACTGTTGGGAAGTCTGAGTCACGTCGAGCACGTCGTCGATAATCTGGAACGCCAGGCCAATCGATTGCCCGAATGTTCGTAACTTGCCGACGGCGTCGTCATGGCCTCGGGCGTAAAGGCCTCCACTGACCACGCTTGCGGTAATCAACGCCGCCGTCTTCGCCCGGTGAATGTATTCGAGCATCTTGAGATCGGGCTTGGTGTGTTCCGCTTCGAGATCGGCGACCTGCCCGCCAATCATGCCGTCGACAGTGCCGGTGCCGCGTGCGATCTCTTCGATGATGCGCACCCGCGCTTCCGCCGGACACTTCACCATCGCTAGCACTTCATAGGCCTGCGTCTGCAACGCGTCTCCGGCAAGAATCGCGATGGCCTCTCCAAACACTTTGTGGCATGTAGGACGCCCACGCCGCAGATCGTCGTTATCGAGCGCTGGCAAGTCGTCGTGAATCAACGAATACGTGTGAAGCATTTCGAGCGCGGCACCGACGTCTTCGATTCCGGCGGGAAGGGAACCGGCCACCATGCGTCCAGTTTCCATGCAAAGAATGGGACGCAGGCGCTTGCCTCCGGCGAAGACGCTGTGCCGCATGGCCTTATGAATCGACGTGGGATGGTCGGTCGCGGCCGGAATCAACCGCTCCAGCGCCGCATCGGCCGCAAGACGTCCTTGTTCGAGTGTCTCTTTCAGCATGAAGAGGTGAGTATAACAAGCGGTACCCAGTACCTAGTACCGAGTACCGAGAAGCGCTATCTTTCCAGACACGGATTCGCGCCGATTGTCGCGGATTCTAATAGTCGGGAAAATGAAAACCGCTGAGGACGCCGGGGACGCGGAGTTTTTCAAGTTGAACCCCTGCGTCCTCTGCGTCCCCTGCGGTTTTGGTTCGGCCCCCTCGGGAACTTCAAGCGAGCCACGGATTCGAGCGGCTTGTTTCCGTTTCATTGACTTCCGCTCTCGGCGGCCCCTAAGATTCCTGAGCCCATGATTGGCCAGAATATTTCGCATTACCGCATCGTCGAAAAGCTCGGCGGTGGGGGCATGGGTGTGGTTTACAAGGCTGAAGATCTCACGCTTGGCCGCTTTGTTGCCTTGAAGTTTCTTCCCGACTCGGTTTCGCAGGATCCCGCCGCGCTGGAGCGGTTCCGGCGCGAGGCGCGGGCGGCTTCGGCGCTGAACCATCCCAACATCTGCACTATTTATGAGATCGGCGAGAGTGATGGCAAGCGCTTCATCGCCATGGAGTATCTCGAAGGCACGACGCTGAAGCACGCCGTCATGGGACGCCCCATGGAGACCGAGACGCAGCTCGGATTGGGTATCGAGATTGCCGACGCTCTCGACGCGGCGCACGCTGCCGGCATCATCCATCGCGACATCAAGCCTGCCAATATTTTTGTCACCAAGCGAGGACACGCCAAGATTCTAGATTTCGGCCTGGCCAAGGTGGAAGAACGCGGCGGGTCGGCGAGCAGCATTGCCGCAGCGAACACGATAACCGAGAACGAGCACCTGACCAGCCCGGGATCGACGCTCGGCACGGTGTCGTACATGTCTCCCGAGCAAGTACTGGGCAAGCCAATTGATTCACGCACTGACCTGTTTTCTTTTGGCATCGTGCTCTACGAGATGGCGACTGGCCAGTTGCCTTTCAAGGGCGAGACGTCGGGAGCGATTTTCGATGAAGTGCTGCACGGCGCTCCGGCTCCTCCGGCGCGTCTGAATCCGCAGATTCCCACTGAGCTCGAACGGGTGATCGAGAAGGCATTAGAGAAGGATCGCGAAGTGCGCTACCAGCATGCGTCGGAGATGCGCGCCGATCTTTCGCGCGCGCGCCGGGACACGGGTACGTCGTCTTCGTCCCGAAACATGCCCGTCGCGGTTCCTACTTCGAAGTCGGCCACGCCTTGGATGTGGGCGGCGATCGCAGCGGTGCTGCTGGTCGTTGCCGGACTCATTGCCTGGCGATGGCACGGATCAGGATCACCCGAAGCGAAGAAAACCGCAGCCGGTCCAGTCACGATTGCAGTCCTGCCCTTCCAGAATCTTGCCTCCGACAAAGATACGGACTTCCTGCGCATGGCCTTGCCCGACGAAGTTGCGACTACGTTGAGTGCGGTGCGCAGCTTGTCGATTCGTCCTTTTGCCACCACGGGAAAATATGCGAATGGCGACGTTGACCTGCAGCAGGCGGGCAAAGACATGCACGTCGGCCGCATTGTCACTGGACACTACCAGAAGATTCGCGACAGCCTCGACCTCACGCTGCAAGCGGTGGATGTCGGCGACAACCGCGTGTTGTGGCAAGAGACGTTGAGTCTTCCCTCCGCCGATCTGGTGGCCATGCGCGATCAGATTACTTCGCGAGTACGGCAGGGGCTGATTCCCGCGCTGGGGGCGTCGAGCGAAGCGGAGAACGGAACTCGTCCCACAAACGAAGAAGCCTATGACTTATATCTGCGTAGCGTCGCGCTCGCGCATGACGGAGATCCGAATCGCGACGCGATTCGCATGCTTGAGCGGTCCGTGGGACTCGACCCCAGCTACGCTCCGGCATGGTCGGCGCTAGGCAAACGTTATTACTACGAAGAAGAGTATGCGCCGGGAGCGACGGGAACCATGTTGCGCACGGAGCCGGCATTGCGGCGGGCGCTGTCGCTCGATCCGAATCTCGAGGATGCCGAGCAACAAATCGTCAGCCTTGATGCCGATGCGGGCCGGTTGGCGCAGGCGTATCGCGAAGCCAAGGCGATGGTCGAGAAGCATCCGCAAAGCGGCTTCGCGCACTTCACCCTGTCGTATGTGCTGCGCTACGCGAGTTTAAGCAAAGAGGCGGCGCAAGAGTGCGACACGGCAGTGCGCCTTGATCCGGGGAATTATCAGTTTCGCTCTTGCTCGAGCATCTTCATTCTTACCGGACAGAATGAACGTGCCCGCGAGTTCGCGAGGCTCGATAGCGGCTCTGAGTTCGCGATCAATTTAGAAGCGGGCCTTCTGTTTCGGGAAGGGAAGACGGATCAGGCGCTCGATCAAGTGCGTCGTATGACCCCGAGTACGTTCTTCCACACGGGGGCCCTCCAGGCGTGTTACACGACGCCGCCTCCGCCGGATGCAAAACAGATTTTAGACCAGGCGGAAAAAGAGATCATGACCTTCAAAGATCCCGAGCCGAAGTTCAGCCAGGCGGGGCTATTCAATCACTGTATGGGAAATGATTTCACAGCGCGGGTCGCGAAGGCGGCGATCCAAGGCGGATTCTGTGCCTACGACTATCTGCAGATGGACCCGCTGCTGGCGGAATTTCGCAAGTCGCCGCAGTATCCGGCGCTGTTGGCGGAAGCGAAGCAATGCCGGGATAAGTTTCTGACGGAGCGAGAGAAGCCGTAACTACGGAGCCCTGTCATCCTGAGCGTAGGATTGCTCGCGAAGCGGAGCAATCACGAAGTCGAAGGACCCCGCGACTGCCTGTTGTGGGATTGTCGTCGCAGGGAATTTGCACGAATTGTTGTAGAAATTTCTTGCGGCTCCCCGCCACTACCATCTCCATAGGGCCCCTTCGACTCCGCGAGTGCTGCGCTTTGCACAACACTTGCTTGCGCTCAGGGTGACAGAGGTTGTTAGATGTCGCTCAAAAATGAAAGATCAGATCGCTGGCCACGGTGAGTTGATTGTGGCTTCGTCCGCCATCGTAGGCTTTGCGATCCCATGCGCGTTCGAAACGAAGTTCGGGACGAATCTGGATCGTAGTGCCAATCCAATGGCACCACATGATCGTGTTCTCTGAGTAACGCGTCGCGTAGCCGGTGCGCTGTCCTTTTTTGTCATTGAGAAAGTCGCTACGAAACGACGCGAAGTCATGCGGCGAGAGCTGCTTCTGCAGGAAATTCACCACCGCATATTCGGGAGCGGTGCAGCGCTGTTCACCGGGCAAGCAGTAAGCGGGGTTCGCGCCCTTCTCCGGTTGAATCTTGCCTCCGATGGCGGGAACGTCACGCTCATACATGTACCAGCTCTCGGTTGCCATATGCACAGTCTTCGAGAACTTGTGGTACCAGGTTGCGTCAAACTGCTGCAGATTGTTGTAGGCGTATTTCCCGTCGTTGATGCCGTTGGCACAAACGTAAAAGTTATTGTTTACGGTGTGGGTGGTGTAGCTGAGACAAGCGGTTCCTGAAGGCTTGGCGTCGGGCGTCCATAAGGCGACATCGTGTCCGCCAGTAAGGCCGAGTTGCACCAGCCACTGATCGTTCAACTTAATCGTCGCCATGACGCCCGTATCGGTGAACGGGTCAATCGCGTAAAGCAGGGAGTGGCTGAAGATGTAATTGTTCGGAGCGAGCTGGGCTTCGATGCCGGGCACCGAGATGAAGCGGCCGAATCGCAGATTCAACCCGTCCGCGACCTGGGGGATGTAGACGTCGACATATTCAAGCGCAGGATCGAAACCATACTGGTGATGGTCATCCAGCAACTGGCTGTTCCCATAACCCTTGGCAGTGGTAAAGCGATAATCCGTGCCGTACAGGGCGGTCAGGTGGTATCCCCAATCGATGTGATCACGCTGCACGGAATCTGGCAGGCGTTCGGCATACAGGACGAGTTGGTTCATCTGAAATCGATTTGCGTACACGTCGTTGGCTTCGGGTGCATTGGTGCGGGACGAAGTGCCGAAGTTCAGTGTCGGATCGACCCATCCGTAAATCTTGGTTCGGCTCTTCGCGCCGTTGATCGCGGTCATCAAGGGATAGCTGTTGGTGTCGGGCTCGCCGATCACGGGAGAGCCGCCGTAGGACCAATCCGCGTTGGGGAATGGCGGAGAGTCAAGCGGAGAGGGAAGTCCTCGGCGTGCTGGAGTGGGAGAGGAAGGAGCCGTTCCCGACCAGTCTTGCCGATAGAACTCGGCCCAGCGGGAGAAGAAGCCCTTGGTCGATTGTACGTTTGGTCCGTCCGGCGGAGGGTGGGTAGTGTCTCCCGGTTGTTGTCCCAGAGAAAATTGGCAGCACAGAAATAAAATGCACAGCGAGAAAAAGCGTAGACGAATCTTCGAGCGCATAGACGTCGATTTACTCTACAGGCCCAGTGGTCCGTGGGGGCCTTCGCTCCGCTCAAGATGACAGAGGAAAAATCTCACTTAGTGGCGCCGTACTTCTTCAATATCTCCATTGTTTTGTCGATGGGCAAAGCTTCAACCGTGTGTCCGTGCGATGTCGCGGTGGTGGCGCGGAACATGGAGTTGTAGACGGCTTCTTCGGTGGCCTCGATGACGGCTTCGAATAACGGAGAGATGAAGTCATTGGTAACGACTTCAATGTGACGTGTCGGAGCTTTATCTTGCGAGTGTTCGCGTACTTCTGGGGCCGTTGAGAAGGCAATGGCATAGTCTCCGCTCCCGTTCGAGGCGGAGCTTCCGGTGCGAGCGATGCCTAGCCATGCTCTGGCCGCCAGGCGCTTCAAGTTACGCGCTTCCATCGGGGCATCGGTGGCGATCACGATCATTACCGATCCGTTGCCTTTGTCTTTCACGGCACCGGGCTGCTGCACTTCTTCGCGGAGATAGTATTGGCCCAGCTCCTGTCCCACGGGAGCGCCGGCGATCTGTAATATGCCGCCGTAATTCGTTTGTACTAGCACGCCCACAGTGTATCCGCCGAGCTTGGCCGGAAGGCGACGAGAAGCGGTCCCGATGCCGCCCTTCCAACCGAACGCGACAGTGCCGGTGCCCGCGCCCACCGCGCCTTCTTCGACTGGGCCGCCTTTAGCGCTCTTGATAGCGTTGAACACGTCATCGGGTGTGATGTGACGGCCGCGAATGTCGCTGAGGAATCCATCGTTGGTTTCGCCGACGACTGGATTGATCGACAGCACATCTTCGTTGCCCGGCAGCGCGAGCATGTACGTGATCAGCGCATCGGCGACGCGCGGCACACTGGTGGTCGAGGTCAGCAGGATAGGGGTTTCGATGTCGCCGAGTTCCTCCACCTGGGTCGAGCCGACCAATTTCCCAAAGGCATTGCCAATGAAAATCGCGCCCGGAACTTTTTCGCGATACAGATTTCCGGGATGCGGCACGATCGCAGTCACACCTGTCCGAATGTCATCTCCGCGAACGATGGTCGTATGGCCGACCGCAACGCCGGCGACGTCGGTGATGGCATCGAGCGGCCCGGCTGGAAGAACGCCGACCTTGATGCCGAGGTCGGACGCGCGGGGACGGGTGTTCTGGGCGAATAGGGTGGAGATGAGTAGCAGAAGCGTGAAGGCGAGGCGTTTTAGCATCATCAAACGATGCTACTAGAGCTACGCGCGTTGCTTCCCGGAGACTGTCGTCCTGAGCGAAGTCGAACGGCGTCGAGGTCCTTCGGCTCCGCGAGTGCTGCGCTTGGCGCAACACTCGCTCCGCTCAGGGTGACAGAGGTTTTAGGGTGTTACGGTGAAGTTCGTCGCGCTCGTTGCAACGCCTCCGGGTGTCGTCACCTGAATTTTCCCCGTCAATGCTCCCGTGGGGACTGTCGCCGTGATCTGTGTATCTGAGTTGACGGTGAACGTCGTGGCGCTTACTCCTCCAAAGGCTACTTTGCTCGCGCCGGTGAAACTTGTCCCCGTGATCGTCACTGGAGTGCCTACCGTCCCGCTGCTGGGAGTAAAGCTGAGCAGCGCGGGAATCACCAGAAACTTGCGGTTGCTCTTCAGCGTCCCGCTTGGAGTCGTTATTGTGACAAAGCCTGCGGTGGTTCCACTGGGAACCGTCGCCGTGAGGTAAGTGTCCGACACTACTTTGAAGGTGGCCGAAACGCCGTTGAACGAAACCTTCGTCGTGCCGGTGAGGCCTTGTCCCAGAAATCCGATGGACTTTCCAACTTTGTTCTTCCAGTTCAGCAAATTTGTAAACGCGGGCAGGCCAGTATTGAAGCTGTAGAAGACTCCGCCGCCTAGAGAGTTGCCCGACGTGCTGCCGTAGAACGTTCCGTTGGTATGTTGCACGAGCGGAACTTGCGGATAGAAACCGTCAATGCAGCCCGTCACCGAGCAGAAGTTGTGGATGACGGTCTCAACTCCGGCAGTGGTGATTTCGAAGATGGTTCCGGCGTCCAGGTTCGCTCCGCCCAGCTGGGTTACGCCGTAAAGGTTGCCGTCGTTGCCGAGGGTGAGTCCGGCGAGGGGAAAGGCTCCGTCGAACGAGGGCGATGCGTAGTGGAAGCTGTGCAGCAGGGTGTAGACGCCTTTGGACGTGATCTTGAAGACCGTTCCCTGGTTGTAGAGTCCACCTTCGTAGGTCACTCCGTAGAAGTTTCCATCGTATGCCTGCACCATTTGGCCCACGGGAAGGCTTCCATCGGCAGGATATCCGGTGAAATTATGCAGCACGGTGATTGCACCCGTCGCTGTCGCTTTGTAAATCGTTCCCAAGGCATTGCTGCCGCCCAGTTGAGCCGTGCCGTAGAAGTTGCCGTCGGTGCCTTGCACCGGCAGGTCGGGCAGAGCTCCGTTAGTGTAGTTGAAATCGGCAAGATTCGTATAGGTTCCGGTAGCGGAGACTTTGAAGAACGCTCCATACTGGCCGTTGTATTCGCCATAGGAAACGCCGTAGAAGTTTCCGTCCTGCCCCTGAAGCAGCGGATAGTAGGGCACGCTCTCATCGGTGAGGTTGTCGAAGCTCCACTGCGTGGTGAGCTTTCCGGCGGGAGTCATCTTGAAAACGGTGCCCGCGGCGCTAGCGCCTCCGGTGTGCGTGGTGCCGTGAAGGCTGCCATCGAAGCCCAAGGTCACTCCGCCGTAGGGAAAGCTGCCATCGGTGCATCCGGTCTGCGAACAGAAATTGTAGAGAGTGGTAGGCGCTCCGGTGAGGGACATTTTGAAGACCGTGCCCGCGTTGGTGGTTCCGTTGGACTCGTTGGTGGTGTAGAGCAGGCCGTCTTGTCCTTGCGACATGATGCCGGGCGCAATGATGCCGGTAGTGTTGAGGTCGGTCTCGGGATAGGTATAAAGCGGAGTATAGGTTTGCGCCTGGGTCGCAATGGCGGCAATCATGATGACGCCTAGAACGCAGATGCGCGACGCGAGTTGGTTCTTCATAAAAATCTCCTGTCGGTATGGCGGGATACAGGGCTTCCACTCCGCAATGCGCGAAGGGGAGAGGGAAACCGTCATCCGCGAGAAAATGTCTCGCCGAAGCGCTACGCTTTGCGTGTTTCTTACAAATCCGCCAAACTAAAATGCATGGAAATTCGCGTGCTGGATGAGAAGGACGCGACAGCGTATTGGAATTTGAGACTCAAGTCTCTGCAGATGGAGCCGTTAGCCTTCGGAAAAGCAGCCGAAGAGCATCAGGCAACCACGGTTGAATCGTTCGCCACCCGGTTGCGCGAGATGCGGCCCGACTTCACTCTCGGAGCTTTCGAGCACGGCGAAATGATAGGCATGGCCACCTACATTCGTGAAAAGGGTCTAAAGGATCGGCACAAGGGCAGAATCTACGGCGTCTATGTGGATGCGTCCCATCGTGGCAAGGGCGTGGGAGCGAAGCTCATCGCTGAACTTTTGCAGCGGGCGAGTGCCGATCCGTCTCTCGAGCAGATCTTTCTCGCCGTGGCGACGGGGCAGGAAAGCGCGCGCCGCCTCTATCGCAAATTCGGGTTCGAGGCGTTCGGAATTGAGCCGCGCGCGCTAAAGGTCGGCACGCAGTATGTGGATGAGAAGCACATGATTCTGCGAGTGCGCGAGGGCCGTTGATAGAGACGTTCGTTTGGACTAGCGGAGAGACCTAACCGCATCACGAATTTTGGCGAAGACAATCTTGTTCGCGGTCACGAAGTTCAGCAAGTGCCCGTCAGCTATGTAGGACTCCGGGCGAATCCACTCGATCTGTTGCCAGAACAGGTCAGCGAGGGCCTTCTCTTCAGGTCCCCCTAAGGCAAAGCCCCCATAGTTCACGAATACGTTCACATGTCCGGGCTCTATCGGTACTTCAAAAACATTCTCCGCTAGACGGCTAGTGCCTAGGTCGAACGGATTAGCGAAGATGTACCATTCGTCGTACCCCTCCCGCGGCAGACTCTCAATATGCGCAACTTTCGGGCTGTAGGCGATATTGCCTCGGCTCTCCCAACCGGAGGCCGTCTCATCTTCGGCAGGGACGAAGACTCCGCTATCGATGGAGGTGATGGCAATATATTTCCCGATCGCGATTTCGGGGCAGATGTGCAAGAGATCAATGTCATGGTCGGTGACCAGCCATTCATAAACGCCATGCGATCCGAGACTTATCATGTATTTGATTTTATGTGAGTCCCGCCCCTCCGTTCGCCTGTCCTTCCCCAAACCCTTCCTATTCAGTACCATGTCCAGTTCTCATTCCTGCTTTTTGCCTGGAGGCAATTGTGCGTCTTTATCGAATCGTTGTTCTTCCTCTTCTGTTTCTTTCTGCGCTCTGCCTGGCGCAGAGTTCGCTGGTCGATCGCGTGGACAACACCGGATTTATTCGTGTCGATGCCAACAGCTTCAAGTCGCTGACTCCGCAGCAGCAGCAACTGGCTTACTGGTTGACGCAGGCTTCCATTGCGGTCGATCCCATCATCTACGACCAGTTCTCGAGCTTCGGATTGAGGCAGAAGCGAATGCTGGAAGAAATCATTGCGCATTCGGATCACATGAATCCGAAGGAGCAAGAGAAGATCGCCGATTATGCCAAACTGTTCTGGGCAAATCGCGGAAACCACAACGAAACCACCTCGCAGAAGTTCTTGCCTGAATTCAGCTTTGAACAATTAAAGCGCGCGGCGCTGGCGGCGCAGGCTGCCGGAGGTTTCAAAACCGCATACGCAGACTTGCCTCCGCTCGCGACTCCGAAGGAGCTGGTGAGCGAACTCGACGAATTGCGCCGCTCGATCTTCGATCCGACTTTCGAGCCCATGATCACCGCTAAGAGCCCGCAAGGCGGACTCGACATCGTGCAGGCCAGTTCGAACACGTTTTATCCGGGTCTCAGCCTTGGCGATCTCAAAGACTTTCACGACATGTATCCGCTGAATTCGCGCGTGGTGCGCGGTGCGGACGGAAAGTTGCGCGAAGAGATTTACCGCGCCGGCACGCCGGACGGCAGCATCGCTCCCGGCTTGTATGCCACTTACCTGAAGCGCACGAATGAATATCTCGCGAAGGCGCAGCAGTTTGCTGATCCCGAGCAAGCCAAAGTCATTGGCGAACTCATTCGCTTTTATCAGACTGGAGACTACAAAGACTGGCTGCAATTCGGCACCGACTGGGTGCAGAACGATGCCACCGTCGACTTCGCCAATGGATTTATCGAGATCTATCGCGACGCGCGCGGCGCCAAAGGCAGTTCGCAGAGTTTTGTCAGCGTAACCGATAAGCCTCTGACTGACACGATGATCTCTTTAGGACAGAATGCCGCTTACTTCGAAGCCAAAGCGCCGTGGGCTGACCAATACAAGAAGCAGGCGTTCAAACCTCCGGTGGTGAAGGCGATTGAGACGTTGATCGAGACAGGAGACTTTCACGTCACCACCATTGGAGACAACCTGCCCAACGAGAATGAAATCCACGAAAAATACGGCAGCAAGAATTTTCTATTCACCAGCAGCACTCGCGCCATCAACAATGCCGTCGGCAAGTCAGCACACAAAGAGTTTGCGGCCACGCCGGAAATCGCCGAGCGGCTCGACAAATATAGCGACGAGGCACAAGACATTCTCACCGCGCTGCATGAGGTCATCGGACACGGCTCCGGAAAATTGAGCGATCGTCTGAAGGGCGGAGCGACACCTTATCTGAAGGAATATTTTTCGACTCTCGAAGAAGCTCGTGCTGATCTCATGGGGCTATGGAATGTGTGGGATCCAAAATTGAAAGAACTGGGGCTCATCGATCACCAGGACGAAGTCGCCAAGGCCATGTATGACAACGCTGTGATGGCTCCGCTGCTGCAGTTGCGGCGCATCCTGAAGGGCGACACTATCGAGGAAGATCACGAGCGAGACCGCCAGTTAATTGTGAACTACATCCGCGACAAAGTGCCGGGATCGATTAAGCAATTTGATCGTGAAGGCAAAACCTACATCGAAGTTGAGGACTATCAGAAGATGCGGCAGGGCGTCGGGATGCTGCTGGCGGAGTTAATGCGCATTAAGGGCGAAGGGGACTACGCGGCCATTAAAGCGCTGGTCGATCAGTATGGCGTGCACTTCGATCCCGCGGTGCGTGATCAGATCGTGGCGCGGTACACGAAGTTGGGGATCCCGGTGTATTGGGCGGGTATCAACTCGACTTTGACGCAAAAATCGTCGGGCGTCGAGATCAGTTATCCCAAAGACGCGATTGAGCAATATTTGTCTTATGGTGCGATGTATGACAGTGGGTTAAAGAAGTAGCAAAAGTCTTTAACCGCAGAGAGCGCAAAGAATTGCCGCAGAGAACACGGAGAAGGGCTTCTCGAGTTTCTTCTCTACGCCCTCTGCGGCGGTTCTCCGCGGACTTTGCGGTAAGGCCTCTTATGCGGCCGCTTTGTGCAAGGGAACTGTATTGCGTAGGGCGGCTGCGAGCACCGCGTTGGCGTCGTCGGCCGGACAAACGTCGACCGCTCCGGCTCTTAGCGCCGATGCCCATAGTTCTTCGTTAGCCAAGCGGTGCGTGCCCACTACCGAAGTTCGAGGAAATTCTCGGCACAAGCGTTGCAGCGCCTTGAGTGAAGCGACCTCCAGATCGAGAATCGCCACATCGGTATGATGTTTCACCATGCTGGTGCGTAAATCGTCGAGGGAACGAACGGTGTGCACCGTAAAGTATGAGCTCGATAGGGAAGTCACGAGCGAGTGAGCGATTCTGGTATCGCTTTGCAAGAGGACAACACTGGAAAACTGCATAAATTCACCCCGAATTTCACCGTCGTCATGGGCGGGTTTAGGCCGCGAAAGCCGTCACTGAGGGAGGTGATTGCGTCCGCGGGCGTTCAACTTGAAGCGACGACGCCTTATTTCCGGCCGGGCGTTTTCTCGGCCTGGGGCTCGAAGGGTTCAGCCTGAAGCTTGCCGTTATTTTTCAGCAGGATCTCAACTTTACCTTCCGCTTCATCGAGTTCTTTGCGGCAGGCGGCGGAGAGCTGCATTCCCTCCTCGAAAAGGGTTAACGATTTTTCAAGGGGCACTTCGCCTTTCTCGAGTTCCTGGACAATTTTTTCCAGCCGCTCAAGACACTCTTCAAATTTCGGCAAAGGGGCTTGCTCCTATCTCTAATTAGATGCACCTGAATGGACGGAAAGTCCAGTGAAAATTGTTGCTCGGTGTCAGTATGACGAAACTTTGTTATGCGGAAGCGGCTCCGTTTCTTCCCAACGCCTCGAGCACATCCACCGCTGCCGAATATTTTCCCAGCGGGGCGCTGATTTGCGCGCCCTGCACCATGTCGCGGACGGCGATCAGCATTTCGCGGGCGATCGCAATTCCTTCTTCTTTCGCATGTTCGGGCGTTTTGGCGGCGGCCATACGCTCAAGAATTGAATCAGGAACGGAAACCCGCAATTCGTTCTTCATAAATTCTGCGTTGCGGACACTCACCAGCGGCCAAATGCCTGCAACCACGGGAATTCGACAATGTTTGATGCGTTTGAGGAAAGTCTCGAGCAGGCGCAGATCGAAGACGGGTTGGGTGACGGCGTATTCCGCGCCGGCTTCGACTTTGTAGGCAAAGCGGCGGACTTCTTCGTCAAGATCGGTGATGCCGGGATTGGCGCCGACACCGATGACGAAAGCTGTACCTTGTCCGATAGGATTTCCGCCGATGTCCTGTCCACGATTGAGGTTATGGACGATGTTAACGAGGCCGATGGCATCCACATCGAACACCGCGGTGGCGTCGGGATAATTTCCCATCTTCGGCGGATCGCCCGTGATGCAGATGAGATTGCGAATGCCGGTGGCAGAGGCACCCAGCAAATCTGATTGAATACCAAGCACATTTCTATCGCGACATGTGTAGTGAAGAATGGCTTCGATGCCAACTTCCTGCTGCACCAACAAACTCAACGCCTGGTTACTCATGCGAGCCGATGCTCGCGGGCTGTCGGGAATATTGATAGCATCAACTCCGACAGATTTCACAAATCGTGCACCCTCAAGCTCTTTGCGAATGTCGGTTCCCTTGGGAGGAACGATCTCAACCATGGTGACGAATTCGCCGCGCGCGATCTTGCTTCCCAAACCGGACCGTTGATCGAGAGCAACTGTCGGGGACACAACAACTTTGGTTTGATGCTCTGAAGCAGTACCGGAAGCTGTTTTCGCGCGCGCTTCAGCGACGCGCAGCGCGGACTTCATCACGCGTATGTGATCGGGCGTGGTTCCGCAACATCCTCCGACCAGGCGAACTCCGGCGGCGACAAACTTGCGCGCGTAGCTAGCCATATATTCCGGAGAACAAAGGTAGATATTGCGTCCTTCGACCGAGCGGGGAATACCGGCGTTGGGTTGGGCGGCGAGCGGAAGAGTGGTCAATGCTCGAACGCTTTCGATGGCTTCGAGCATGTCGACGGGACCGACGCTGCAATTGCATCCGATGACGTCGGCTCCCCATTCTTCGAGACGCGGAGTGAATGTTTCGGGCGTTGATCCGTCAAGACAGTTGCCTTCTTCGTCAACTGTAACTTGCGCAACGATAGGAATGGTCGAACTCACGTCGCGGGCCGCGAGCATAGCCTGATGAATCTCCTCGACGTAGCCAAAGGTCTCTAGAATCAACAGGTCGACTCCACCTTCGAGGAGCGCGGCGATCTGATCTCGGAAGGCGGCGCGGGCCTCCGCGAACGAAGTTTTGCCCAGTGGTTCAATCCGGATGCCAAGGGGACCTACCGAACCGGCGACCCATACGTCAAAGCTCTTGGCGGCTTCTTTGGCGACGCGCGCTCCGGCGAGGTTGATATCACGGACTTTATCGGCCATGGAGTGGCGCGCGAGGCGAAAGCAGTTGCCGCCGAAGGTGTTGGTTTCAATGATTTCCGCGCCAGCCTGCAAGTATTCGTGATGGATTCCGCGAATTAGTTCGGGTTGAGAGACGTTGAGCTCGTCGTATGAGCGATTGATGAAGATTCCCTTGGAGTAGAGCAGGGTTCCCATGGCGCCGTCGCAGAGGACGGGAGACTTCTTGAGCCGGGCTAGCAGGTCAGCAGGCATTGGCATTGAGAATACAAGATTGCCGCGGGCTTTGACTATGCGCAGGGCCAGCGCGTAGCAATCGCTTCGTGCGAAACATAGTGCAAACTCCTGCATCTTGACTCGGGTGGAAGAGGGAAGCATAATCCGCCCGTTCGCGGAACCATTTCCCCTGGCTCCCAGTAGATCGTGTTGAAGGAGTTCCAGCCATGCCTCGCAGACCCTCGCCGAAGCAGCTTTCTGGCAATGCAGCTAATGTTCAGCAGAGCCTGGAAAATTCTTTGATGGCATATGCCGTCGCTGCCGGGGCTGCGGGAGTGAGCCTGCTGGCACTGACGCAGCCGGCCGAAGCCAAAATCGTGTTCACATCGGTCCACCAGACGATTCAGTCGGGCGGCATATTTCGCATTGATCTGAACGGGGACGGCGTGACCGATTTCACGCTCACGGATTCGTATCACACCAGCTTCCGGGCCGGGATCATACGAAATACCGGCAGCATCCATCCAAGCGGAGGTGCGGTAGGGATCTACGGAGCGGTGTCTGCGAACCAGGTCGTCGAAGCGACGAATCCGCCTTCTTTCGTTGCGGCTTTGGGTGCTGGCGTCACGGTGAGTTCGAAGAACACCTTCGTACCCCCTCTTGTTACCCCAGACCTGATCGTTTGCGAAGGTTCCGGCGGATTTGCGTCCCACCAGTCGGGGCAATTCTTGCATGCCACCAACAAGTATGTCGGGCTTAAATTCGTGATTAACGGGCAGCCGCATTATGGGTGGGCGCGACTCAATGTGAGGCTGGCGGCAAGCGATATTGGCTGCCAATATCAGGTGACGCTGGCGGGCTTTGCCTACGAGACGATCGCGAATAAACAGATCACGACCGGCCAGACGAAAGGGCTGACGGAAGTCGCGGTTGGTGACAACCTGCTCTCGCAGCCGCCGGAAGCGGCGAGCCTCGGAGTGCTAGCCCAGGGCGCGCGGGGCTTGGCCGTGTGGCGCAGGGAGGAGGAAGTCATCGCGAGTTAGTCGAGAGGGATGACGGCGATCCGAACAGGTTCGAGTTTTTTGCTGTCGATGATTTTGTCGTCCTGGAGATTGTCCATCCCGGTATTCGCCATAAAGTAGAACTTCCCATCGTAAACGGCGCCGGTGCTCGGATCGCTCAGCAGGGCGGAGCGGTACTCGAGAACTTCGCTGGAAGCGACGCGGCGTCCATCAGAAGAGAGACGCCATCGCATGACGCGAAAGCTGCCAGTTCCCTACTGAATACCCAGAAGGCTGTTCTTGTACCAATACAATCCATCGTTTCCGGCGAGCGTGTTGTGGGGGCCGGGGTCGACCTCGGTTGTCATGCTAGATGTCAAATCAAGCCGGATGACTCCCATGAGGTCCGCGATGTAAAGCGTCCGTTCATCCGGTGTCAGCGCGATCCCATTCGGATAAAACAGAGCGCGGTGCAAGACCAGCGGCGTGAACGTGTGCTCGCGGCGGTCGAAGCGGTATACGTGCTGCGCCAAGGTGTCGGTCACATAGATGTCCTGGGAGCCGCGCAGAACGAGATCGTTCAAAACATGGGGTGGCGCTCCCGGCGGCGAAAATCGCTCGAGCAACTTTCCCTGTTCGTCGAAGTGTAGCAACTCAGAATCGTGATCATTGTCGCTGGCTGCCCAGACGCTATGGTCGACGGAGTCGATCTTGATTCCTCCGAGGCCCAGCAAATTGTAGAGATCTGGCTTCACGAAATCTGAGACCTTCCCCTTATCGTCGATGATCACAATTTTCTTGCGATGCGAACTACCCATGTAAAAGAGATGCCGGGCAGGGTCGACTGCGAGACCTTCAGGGAAGAGGTCAGTTTCGGTGATGGTGTAAGCGATGCGCGCGCGCTGCACGGCCGCGTGGCGGCGGTGAACGTCTTCAACTAACGCGTTGAATTCCGGGGATGACCTCAATAGCCGCAATATCTGCGAACCGGCGGGATCAAAGCCTTCATCGAGAGCGACACATTGTTTGAGCAGGGAGAGCGCTTTTGCCGTGTCGCCGAGTTGGACGAACTGCTTGGCCAGTAGGAAGAGTAAGGCTCCTTGATCGGCGACGCTGGGTTTAGCCTGCTCAATTCTGGCAATTTCCGAGCGGAGGTGCGTAGCCGTGTCGACGTCTGGCGCAGGCGGCGCCTGGCCGTGGGCAATCGCGCTGAAAGAAACAGAAAGCAGAAGGTACAGCAGAGTTCTTGGCGGCACGGGAATCCTCTCGGAGCGCGAAATCTCGAGGATTTAGACTCGCGATGCCTGGGCTTTGGTATCAGGAAAGGCAAGTTAGGCGAGTGCCAGTTGATGCTGCGCATGCGGAGGACTTCTTTAAACGTGTTGGGTAGAGCGGGAGCCCGGCGTAGGCGTGCACTGTAACTGACTGATGGAGCACCGTGCGGAGGAGGTGTGAAAAGTCCCGGAGCTGAAAAATTGTCTGGCGACGCCTCTGCTATAATCCCCAATTCGCATCTAAATCTCTGTCTCTCATACTCCTGGAGTCCCGGGCTTGAATCGAGTTGCGATTAGAGTTGCTCTCATCTTTCTTGCGTGCACGGGAATGCTTTCCTGCAACGGCGGGTCGGGCCCCAATAGCATGCAGACTAGCGGATTGACCTTCCGGGCGTTTGTATCCAACCCGCTGCATCCGTTGCCTGGCGGCGGAGGCGGACCCGTTCTGAATATTATCGATGCGACGCAGGATCTGCAGTCGGCCTTTCTGGTGAACCTATCGGGTATTCAGGGGCCGGGGTTGATGACCGAATCCCCAAACCTGGCGTTCACGATGGTATTCGACAGCGGGACTAATTCGATCTCTCTCGTGGAAAATGCTCGCGAGGCTGCGGCCGTTGGTTCGAACGGAATGAATTTACCTTCGGTGCCAATTCCGGGTCCGACGGAAAGCATGGTTGTCGGAGCAGACAACGGGACCGGTTACATTGCGGTGCCGACGGCACCGCAGATAAATCCCCAGGGACCGCCAGGAGGCATTATCGTTCTGAATCTGTCGGCGGCATCGATTCTGGCAAACGTGCCTGTGCCCAGCGCAAGGTATGTCAACATCAGCCACAACGGCAATCGTGTGCTGGCTTTTGGAGATAATTCCACCAGTGTGGTTGTGATTGCGCCGAGTCTGATTGGGACCAACACCGATCCGCGGACATTTGTGGGCGGCTTCGATAACCCCGTGTGGGGTGTGTTCAGCAGTGACGACACCACCGCTTACATTTTCAATTGCGGGGCGGAGTGCAACGGAACCGCAGCGTCGATCTCGGTTTTGGATCTGACGACGAACACGATTACGGCGACCGTACCGGTGCCGGCAGCGACCTACGGAATGTTGAATGGGAGCACACTGTACGTGGCAGGGACGCCGCCGGGAAACCCGTGTCCCTCAGGCACGGCAGTTGCTAAGTGCGGGGTTTTGACGCTGGTGGATGTGAGTACGGGAACTCCTGTGGTGACGAACAGCTATACGATTGCCGACGGCTATCACAACCGGATAGAGATGGCGTCGAACGGGCGTGTCTATGTAGGTTCGAAGAATTGCAGCGCGGCGCTTGGGGTGCGCGGATGTCTGAGTATATTCAATATGGCCACGACCGGTGTGGTTGTGCCTCCAGCGCAGGGCGATGTCACGGGGATCGCCCCGATTACCGGGCGAGATGTGGTGTACGTCTGCGAGGGTGGAGTGTTTTACGTTTATCTCACCACTACAGATCAGCTGGAACAGTTGACTACGCCGATAGTAATTACTGGGATGGCGATGGATGTGAAGTTGGTGGATCCGTAGGACCCGGTCGCCGGCGTCCTTTCTAGAGCGTTCTCTATTTTTTCGGTTGCAGCGTTAGTTGATGGGCGCGGATTTTCTCTTCGGCCGCTTTGGTGAAGGGCCAGGGGAATGTCGTGCCGTCGTACCAGGCCTTCCATTGATCCATGTAATAAGGGCTGAAGAGGTTTCCAGCTTCGCCCGTCACCAGATTCAGAGTTGATTGATCGAGGTTCGAGAGGTCGACCGTCATGCGCTCGGACGGTCCGTGATTGCGGGAAACGGCCTTGACCGTGTATCCACTGCCAGACTGAGGCTGGGTGCCGGGGCCCGCCCAGCTTTGAATAAAAGGGATATTGCCGAAGATGGGGTGCTGAATCTCGACCGGATTGTAGGGGCCCCACTTCCAGGCATTCAAATCGTCGGGCGCGTCGTTGCGCGTGGCAGCGGCGTCGACGGCGGCGGCCAGAAGATCGTCGTAGCTGGCATAGTTGTCGGGCAACCAGCGTTTAGGTTGATGGAGCATCACGCTTTCAATCCAGACGGAGCTTTGTGCCCAGCGATAACTCTTCCAACTTAGTGCTTCGGGATCATTTCCGGACGCACCCAGCTTGGGTTCAAGTAGCATGCGCGTGAGCTGAACACGGGTGCGAGCTTCGATAGTGGGAGCGGCGGAGTCAGCGCTCATGCGGCCGTCCCATGAGCGCAGAATGTCGGCGGCCTGTTTGGCTTTGCGTGTGGCGTTCTTCGCGTGATCGACGGCGTAGACGAAGCGCTCGGCGGCGTAACGGTCGAACGAGGAATAGATATCGGTCTGGAGGGCCAGCATGTCGGCCGGAGCGAATTTCTTCCCCGATTGCAGCACGCGATAAATGCGATCGGTGCGCCACGGGGCTTCCCACTGGGCGCTGATGGAATACGGATAACCATCGAGAGCGATGCGTCCGTTCGCCGTGCCGATGACGCCTGAGGGTGGGTTATAGATGTTCGGCAGCTTTTCGAAGGGGATGTAGCCGGTCCACTCGTAGTCGTTAGTGCTGCCATCCGCGGGATAGCTGCCGTCGCCTTTGGCGCGGATGGGAACCTTTCCAGTGGCGTGGTAACCGATGTTGCCGTCAACGTCGGCGTAGACAACGTTCTGTCCCGGGGCGTCGAATTCAGAGAAGGCGCGGCAGAATTCATCCCAGTTCTGGGCAGAGTTCACGTTGAAAAAGGGGTTGCGAACGCCTTCGTAGAGTGTCCAGCGGAGAGCCAGTTTGCGTTTCTCCCCGGAAATCAGGTCGCTAACGATGGGTCCGTGGCGGGTAATGGTGACATCGACCGTGACATCGGGTTGGCCCTTGACGTGGATCACTTCTTGGCGGTGCTGAGGGTCTTGCCATCCGTTGGGAGTTTTGTACTTTCCGTCGTTATTGAAAGTTTCGATGTAGACGTCTTCGACGGTTTCACCGACATTGGTGAATCCCCAGGCGATGCGCTGATTGTGTCCAACCAAAACGAAAGGTATACCCGGAAGCGTTACGCCGGCGACGTCATAGTTGCCGCTGCGCAAATGGGCTTCGAACCAGAGGTTCGGCATCTGGTGGCCGAGGTGCATGTCGTCGGAGAGGAGAGGCTTGCCGCTGACCGTGTGAGCGCCGGAGACAACCCAATCGTTGGAGCCGACAACGAAGGGGTCGGCGTAGGACGGAGTGTCATTGCGTGTGACGGAACTTGAGGGCGGCGCGTCTTCGTCTTCATCTTCGTCCGAATTTGAATTGCCTTCGAGATTGGGACGCACGGCGGTCGGCGGGTGATCGTGCATCGAAGAGTTCGGATAGAGGTCGTTGGCTAGATCAGGCCCGAGTTTGTCGAGAATCTTCTCGCGCGACAGCAGGCTGGGATCATGGTTGAGATCCTTGACCATCTGGGCGCCGATTACCGTGGAATCTTCCGACAGCCATGGTTTCGGGGTGTAGCGCAGAACGCGAAATTCGAGCGGCAAATGATCGCGATGTGACTCGATATAGGCATTGACGCCACGAGCGTAATCTTCAAAGCGGGCGCGATTTTCGGGCGAGAAGGATTCGAGAGTCTTGCGGGCGGCTGCGCGCAGGCCGAGGATGCGCTGTTCCTTGTCGCTCTTCAGCAGGTCGGGGCCGAGGATTTCGGCGAGTTCTCCGGAGGCGTAACGGCGCATGCCGTCCATTTGCCAGAGGCGGTCTTGAGCGGTGACGTATCCCTGGGCGAAAAACAGGTCGTCCAGATTGGCGGCTTCGATGGTCGGGATGCCGTGATTGTCGCGGGTAACGGTCACAGGCGCGGAGAGGCCCGGGACCGTAAGGGCTCCGTCGAGTTGTGGCAAGGTTGAGCGAGCCATGAAATAGAAGATGGCGGCGGCGATGGCAATCAGAAGAACGATAACCGCAACAAGCCAAATGAGAATTCGAAGGAACAGGGAGATGCGGCGCGGAGCGGCGACGGTCGGAAACGTGGACATATGGTTTGAAAGCTCGATTCTAGGGCGAGGACGTGGGGGAGCACAATTGCATTGTCGGGTTAGTCTGAGGAAGGCAAAATCTTAAACCGCAGAATTCGTGGAGAACTGCCGCAGAGTCCGGGGAGGGGACTGGGCCAGTTGGCGGGTTTTGGGGTCGGCCAGTATGATGCTGTGGGGAACTTGATGCATCGTGGCCGGCGGAACGCCGGCGCTACTCGACGGCGTTACTTTATGCTGCAGAAACGGATTGACGATCAGCCCAGTATTTCGCGGGAGATGATTCTGGAGGCGCAGGCGATCCTGCACCGCCATCTGAAGCGCGTGGGCTTGAAACATACCGAGCAGCGGGACACGATTCTGCGAACGTTTCTGGAGACGCGTGAGCATCTGTCGACCGACGAACTTCATCAGCTGGTGAAGAAAAAAGACGCGAAGATCGGAGTCACTACCGTCTACCGCACGCTCAAGCTGCTGGTCGAGTGCGGGCTGGCGAGCGAGGTGGCATTCCATGACGGCATTACGCGATACGAACACCAGTACAATCGGAGAAGCCATCACCATATGGTGTGCACGGAGTGCGGCAGTTCGGTGGAGTTTTTCTCTCCCGAGGTGGGCGAACTGGAACAAGAGATCGGGCGCAAGCATCACTACGAGACCACGCGCCATACGTTTCAGATTTACGGAATTTGCGAAGATTGCCGCAAGAAAAACAACCGGCGCGCGGTGGTGTAATGGGGACCATGACGAGTCTGTGTGCGGAGTGCGGTGAAGCGCTGCCGGAGGTCGGAGGCTATTGTCCGGCGTGCGGAACTCCCGTGGCAGAGGCGAAGCCCGTGCTGGGTAAGACTGGAGGCATTCCTGATCGCGTGGCGGGGGCGCTGGCTTATCTGTTCGTCATTCCTGCGATTTTTTTTCTGCTCCGTGATCCTTTCCGTAAGAACCGTTTCATCCGCTTCCACGCCTGGCAATCGATTCTGGTGGCGGCAGCGACGCTGGTCATCTTCGCTCTGCTGTTCACCATGATGGGGAAGGTACTGGTAATTTTTGCTTCCGTCATTCTGGCAGTGGGATGGTTGATTCTGTGGCTGGTGTTGATGGTGAAGGCGCTGCAAGGGGAGTTGTTTGAGTTGCCGTGGATCGGGGAATTGGCCAAGCGGCAGGCGGATCCCGCTTAATTTCTTGGAGCATCGGAAGGGTTGAGAATCCGTGCTTTCGTCAACGAACGCGGTGGAATTCTGCCGGGCGCTGGTGGTTTTGGTTGGCTTGACGGTTTGGGGATGTTTGTATCTGAACGCTCGCCGTGCCTGTAGGCTTCCGAGGAACAGTAAAAGGCTGTTCATCCAAATGTCGCTAATGTTCGGGGCGGCGGCAGGGTTCATTCTGCAAATCAACCTGATGAGTCGTTTGGCCCCCGCCGACGCTCGCGGCGGTCGCTTTTTCAGTTTCGTCCTGATCGAATGCGGCGGTGGAGTCGTCTTGACGTTCTGCACACTACTTCGGGAAAAACGGCACAAGATCTCGCTCGTTTCATCTGATCTTCCGGGCTCAGCGCCATAATCCCCTTTTTCCGATCTTGCAAATCATTTGCGTTGACAGGGTGATTCTGATACCTTGCGCGGCATCGGGCAGGGGGGCGTTTCTGTCGGGTTATGTTCAGGCTCCGGGTCGAGAGTTCGCTTGGAGGGATGTCATGGCCTTTTGCAGCGTTTGTGGTACGCAGGTAGCGGATGGAACGACACTATGCGCGGCCCATGCCGCGGGTTCACCGGGGGGAGCTACCACCGCCGTGCAGGCGGGAGGGATGAGCGAAAATGTCGCCGGAATGCTGGCGTACGTGACGATTATTCCTGCGATCGTTTTTCTACTGGTTGCGCCTTATAACCGCAGCAAGTTTATCCGCTTCCATTCGTTCCAATGCATCTTCGTGACAGTGGCCTGGATTGCGCTGGGAATCGCGCTCAGCATTGTTGCCGCGATTCCGGTACTGGGTTGGCTCACGCTATTTGTCTGGCCGGTAGTTATGTTGGGCGGACTGGCGCTGTGGATCATCCTGCTACTCAAAGCTAATCAGGGACAAATGTGGAAATTGCCGTTTATCGGCGATCTGGCGGAGAAGCAGGCTTCGGCGATGTGAGCTGGTAGATTCGCTCGGAGCATTCCACGCGGCGGACGAGGCGTCCATCGCTACGTAAGCTCTCGGTGGCGGCCAAGGTGGCTGCCTCAATATATTTTTTGTCGTCTCTTTGTATTGTCTCTCCTTGACAGAAACCTTCCGGGATGTCATTCCTATCTACTTTTACTTTTTCGGTTGGCGCGACCTGTCTAGCGCCAGTCCATGAAGGGGACGAATTTGAAGGTTCGGGTCTTTTATCACGACCGCTGCTTCGATGGGGCTTGTTCGGCGGCGCTTTTCTCCCGTTTCTACAAGGAGCGCATTCGCGGCGAAGTGGAGTTCATGTACTCCGGCTTGCTGCATCGCGCGGGGGCGCTTTTCAACGAAAACGATTTCACCGGAGACGAGAACGCCATCGTCGACTTCAAATATTCAAGCTCGCCGAAGATTACCTGGTGGTTTGATCATCACGAGAGCGCGTTCTTGAACCCCGCTGATGCCGCGCACTTCGAGCAGGATCAGAGCAACCGGAAATTTTACGATCCCGACTTCAAATCATGCACCAGCTTCATTGCGATGATCGCCGAGCAGAGATTCGGCTTTGATCGCAAGCCGGTCACGGACCTGGTGCACTGGACCGATCTAATCGACGGGGCGATGTATCCGGATGCAAAGACCGCGGTGGAGATGAAGGCTCCGGCGATGAAGCTGACCATGGTGATCGAGTCGACCCAGGACCCGAAATTCCTGCCTCAATTGATTCCTGTGCTGGCGTATAAGCCCCTGAGCGGGGTGTTGGAAGAGCCGTTTGTGGCGCCTTTGCTACCCCCATTACTGGAGCGGCATCAGCGGTCGATTGCGATCATGCGCGAAAGAACCGAATGCAAAGATGGCACCATCTTTTTCGATGTCACCGATCATGACCTCGAGGGCTACAACAAGTTCGTGCCGTATTACCTGCATCCCGAGAGCATCTATAGCGTGGGATTAAGCCAGAGCACGTTCCGGGTAAAAGTTTCCGTGGGATCGAATCCTTGGGCTCCCGTCGAACCGACCGTAAACTTGGCGAAGATTTGCGAGCGTTGGGGCGGAGGGGGACACGCACGGGTGGGAGCCATTTCCTTCGAACCGGATCAGCACGCCGCCGCCCTGAAAGCCTCGCGCGAGATTGTGGACGAGCTGCGTGCCAGTGTGCGGTCCCAGGGCCGATAATCTCCGGTGACAGCCTCATCAACCTCCGACAACCCCATCCTTCGCGCCGAACATCTGGGACGCGTGGTCGGCGACAAAGTGCTGGTCGCGGACGCGACCTTTCAGGTGCGAAGCGGAGAAGTTGTCGCCATCGTCGGTCCGAGTGGAGCGGGGAAGAGTTCGCTGTTGCGCTTGCTGAACCGCCTGGATGAGCCGACCAGCGGAACGGTTTATGTCGAAGGCGTCGATTACAAACAGATTGACCCGCAGGAGTTGCGGCGCAAGTTGGGCATGGTGACGCAGCGTCCTTTTCTTTTTCCGGGGACGGTTGCCCAGAACCTGCGTTTTGGCCCCGCACAACGGGCAGAGACGCTGTCCGCCGAAGCAGTGGAAGATTTGCTCGACCGCGTTGGCCTGAAAGGTTACGCAACACGAAATGTGGCGAATCTTTCTGGCGGAGAGGCGCAGCGGGTTTCGGTGGCGCGCACGCTGGCGAATTCTCCGCTGGTTCTTCTGCTGGACGAACCGACTTCAGCGCTGGATGAGGCATCCAAACTGGACGTCGAGGCTTTGCTGCAGGAAATTGTGCGCGATCAGAAACTCACCTGCGTGATAGTGACTCACGACGTGGCGCAGGCACGGCGGCTGGCGGAGCGCGCGCTAGTGATGGAAGCGGGACGGCTTGTCCGCGAAGGCGCGGTGCGGGAGGTGCTCAGTGCTTAAGTGGTTCTTTCACGATCAACTTCAGCTTGGACTCGCGCAATCGGCGGCCGCGGCACTGGCGGCAATGGTGGTGATCCTGCTGGCGCGCAAGCGCGGAATTCATCTGGAAAGCGATGCGCTGATCGCGATGGTGCGCGGATTGGTGCAGATCATCGCGGTGGGATCGATTTTGCTGATCCTGTTGCGGGCTCCGCGGTGGACGGCGATCTTCCTGTTAATCGCAATGATTGTGGCAGCGGGCGCGACTTCGGCGAGAAGGGCGAAAGGCATGCCGGGAGCGTTTCAGATTTCCGCGTGGTCGATTGCGTGCGGCGCGGGGTCGGTGATCGCGTTGATGACCTGGTTGGGAGTGATCGATACCGAAATCACGGCACTGGTTCCGGTGGGCAGCATGTTGATCGCGAATGCTATGAATACAAACGGGCTGGCCTTGAACCGGTTGCGCGGAGACGTGCTGGCGCATGTGGGAGAGATCGAGACCGCACTGGCGTTGGGAGCAGAAGCGAAGAGCAGTCTTGCGCCGTATGTCCAAGCGTCGTATGAGGCGAGTTTGATTCCCGCGATTGATTCGCTACGGTCGTTAGGAATTGTGTGGATTCCTGGATTGATGGCCGGGATGATGTTGTCGGGGGCGCGTCCCGTGTACGCTGCGATTTACCAGTTTGTGGTTTTGGCGATGATTTTTGCGGCCTCGGGAATTACGTCGCTGGTGAGCACGTTCCTGATTCGCGGGCGATTATTCACAGAGGCAGAACAGTTGATTTTGCAGCCGGGGCGGGGATGAACGTCAGCGGCCGAAGGCCGCTCTCTCTCCACAGTTTCATAAATTCCAAAGAGACGCAGGTGAGATGCGTCTCTACGACAAAGTGGTTATTCGATGGATACATTGACGCATTCCGGGGAAGAGCGGCGGCATACGCGGCAGTTGCGGGCTCTGCGGGCGGTGGCTTCGCTCGAACTGGCCAAGGGATTAGCGGTTCTGCTGGCGGGATTCGGAGTGCTCTCGCTCATTCATAAAGATGTATGGGGCATCGCCGACAGTCTTCTTTACCTGCTGCGCATCAATCCTGATCGCCACTACGCGCGCGTCTTCCTCGATTGGGCGGATCGAGTAACCGATACCAACCTGTTGTCGATTGCGATGGTGGCCGGGGCCTATTCAGTATTGCGATTCGTCGAGGCTTATGGATTGTGGCGCGAGCGGGCATGGGCGGAATGGTTGGCGTTGGTATCGGGCGCGCTCTACGTTCCGTTTGAGTTGTGGGATCTGATTCACAAGCCGAATTGGATTCGGGTTGCGATTCTGGTGATCAATCTGATTGTCGTTGCTTATATGGCCTACCTGCGAACGGGGGAGAGAAGGCGCGAAGCCCTGCACGCGGGCGGATAAGAGGTTTAGCGCCTAGAGGCAAGCCCGGCGCCCCCTAATATGAATCTGCTTCGCGAATGTAAAAACTTCGTAAAGCTTTGTCGAGATTTGTGAAATCTAGAGCGCACAGCATCTTGCGCCAATCTGCCAGCATCCATTCCAGAAAATAGAAAGAATTCCTGCGGAGCGGTGCGCGCCTCGGCCCATCCCCCAACTCGCGGGAGTTTCTGAAAACCTTCTATGAATCGAATCAGGGTTATTGCGTTCGGTCTCCTTACTTTGTCTTTCGTGATTGCTGTTTTGGTGGCGCCACTGCTTGCGCAAAAGCTGACGTTCAAGATTCCGCCAGTAAAAACCTCGGTGGATATCGAAAATCAGCCCGTGGCGATCACCGCATCGGGGATTATTTCGCAGGTTACGGCGCCGCGCGGCGAAAATGTGTTCAAACTGGAGATGGTCGCCGATCTATCTGATCTGCAGCAGAACATCACCATGATCTTGCGCGCCGCGCTCAACCGCGAGGATCGCTGCGGAGATCATATTGACATTCAACATGCCACGCTGACGCCGCAGACACCTTCCAGCGTGGTGGTTTCGCAACTTCATTTTGAACGCTGGAAGTGCATGAAGATTCTGGGGAAAGAGCGTCCAAACAAGCTGATCGGCGGCAATGCCATGGTCGAGGTGAAACTGACGCCCGAGATCGATGAGGCACGCACACTGAAATTAGTGCCAGACGTGGGCCGGATCGAGGCCGATGGCACGCTCGGAGATCTTTTGCGCTCGGGTTCGTTGGGCAATCAGTTGCGGGAGAAGATCCGCGATTCATTATTGAAGGCGATGCAGAAAGGGACCAACTTCAAAGCGACGCTCCCTCCCGCCGTGCAGGACTACGCCACTATCGAGAACGCTCAGTTCAAAGATGCGGGGACGGGAAATCTGAATGTGGTGCTGGATGGAAGGATTCAGATTTCCGACGAACAGATCAAAGAATTAGCCAACCAGGTGAAAGAGCGCCTCGCAGCCGAAAAAACAGCGCAACGTTGAGCCCCGTTAGAGACTCTACTTAGTGGCGGCTGACGTTCCCTGCTTGCGGGCGTTTGTGCTTAGGCTCGACAATGGAGCGGTCTTCCGAAAAAGCCGCCTTGTGGGGGTTGGATGCGTTCGTCGAAACTGCGATGGTGGCTGTTCGTGGTGCCCGTCGCGCTCATCTTGATTGTTGTTCGCTTTCCGTACATGGTGGATGTGCCGGTATGGAAATTTCTTGACCGTGGAAGTATCGATCCGGCCACTCTTCATCTAAAAGGCGAATTTGTGGAGAGCAATCTTGGTTCGGCGGAGCAGTCCGACGGATCTGTGCTGGTCCGCATAGTTGCGCAGCAATATGTGTTCGTTCCGCAATGCGTGGTGGTGCCGGCGGGAGTTCCCGTTCGTGTCCGCATGGTGAGCGCCGACGCGGCGCACGCCCTTACGGTGGAGGGCACAAGCTATACAGTGAAAGTTGTGCCGGGCTCCGTGACCGAACAGAAGCTGCAATTTTCCCAGGCGGGTGATTACGCGATGCCTTGTCACGAGTTCTGTGGAGCCGGACACTACGCCATGAGGGCCCATCTGAGAGTGATTCCGCGGGATCAGTTTCGTGAACTGGGCCCCGCCGAGAGGGTGAACTGTGATGCGCATTAATGGCGGACTTTGGGTGCTCGCCTCAGCGGCGTGTCTCGGGTTTCCGCTGATGCTGTGCGCCGCTTACTTTGCGAATTCGGCGGAGCCGCCAGTTCGCGTCCCGTCGAATGTCGCGTGGACCGAGGACACCATTGCCGCGGCGTCCGGCGGAGATGCTTTGCGTGGGTTGTTAATCTCTCGCCGCTGCGAGCATTGTCACGGGGAAGAAGGCTTCAGTGCAGACGCTCCCGTCCCCAACCTGGCGGCCATGGATCGCCTGGCTTTTTGGAAGCAACTCGAAGACTTCCGCTCCGGCAAACGGGTTTCGCCCATCATGCAGACAATTGCCGGAGTTCTGACGGAACAGGATTCCGCCGACCTCGCGGCCTATTACTCGATGCTGCCGGACTCGGCCGATCCCCAGGACAATCGCAGCTTTCCGCAGAGGATATCGGCGCCGCAGAATGTCAGCATCGCGGCACGATTGGTGACGCTGGGCGATGGGGAGCGGGGCGTTCCTCCTTGCCAGGCGTGTCACGGTCCGGTGGCCCACGTCCGCGGGGCGCCGTCGCTGACCACTCAGAATGGAGATTACATCTTCGCTCAGTTGGAGGCTTTCGCGCATGCCGACCGCAGCAACGACATCAACATGCCGATGCGAACCATCGCGGGCGATCTGACAGAAACTGAGCGACGAGCGATCGCTCAATACTACGGTGCGGGACTGGGTGCTCTACCGGCGGCGCGTCTTTCCTCCCAGGAGCACGATCGTCCTGATACGGGGGATGTAGTTACCGGGGCCAGCGACGACGTGAAGGTTGGAGCGGGCAAGACAGCGAAGGGCTCATTCCTTCAAGTTCGCCGTTGACCACCCTGAGAGTTTGGTGGTGGGCCGGAGTCTAATGAGTCTAGGGGACGCGGCACTGAGCGCCCTCGTTGAAGGTTCTCGATTGTTTGCGTCCCAGGTAGGTATAAGAAAGCTTGAGTGTCTTTTTCGTCCCCTGGTTCGGATCCCCGCCAAGATTGGAATTGTTCACTTTAAAATCGAGGGAGTCGTTACGCACCAGGCTGCGGACGCGGTTAGTGACGTCCGAACCTTTGCCGCTCATTCCGTAAATTGCCCGATCGACGATGAGCCTGCGATTGTTGGGAACCAACTGGGCTCCGACCGGGGAAATGGCAATCGTGCAGAATAGAAGCATGAATGTAAGGGGCACTGTTCGATTTCTGCGCATGTATTCTCCGTGTACTGGCTATGAGCCCGCGACGTGTTAAGAGCGAAAGTTTTATCCGAAATATCTTCTCTGCTGAGACAGCTTACGGGGGATGCCGTTCTGCTGTCCCCTGACAGTTTTGCCAGTTGCCTACGATAAATTTCTGCCGAGTCGACCGGCGGCTCACCGGATCTTCGTGAGGATACCGTTGCTCCTCCTTCGCTAAATTGACATGAGATAATCAGGCTAGGTCGCCGTGGCCCCGTAGCTCAGATGGACAGAGCAGCGGTTTCCTAAACCGTTGGTCGGGTGTTCGAATCACCCCGGGGCTACCATATTTTTCAATCATATGGGCTTTGCGTCGCTCTGCTGAGATGTCCAAACGATGTCCAACTCCGATTCGGGGATGCTATTTTCCAGTTTTTCCATCGCGTCGCGCACGTCGCCCGCTGCGGTCTTGATGTAATAGCCGGTCGTAGTGCTCACGTTCGCGTGTCGCAGTATTCGCTGAATCACCATGTCAGGGACGCCCAAGCGATAGAGGTTGCTACCAAGGCCGCGCGGCAGGCGTGCCAGCCGTGCCACTCGGAAGGGAAGCATCCCGTTCGTACTTGTGAGCGATCTTCTGGTCGCACTCGCCTTCCGGTTTGCGACACTTTTCGCAGCGGTTGAGGGCCGGGAGAATGAGCCGACGAAGCAGATTGTTCATATTCTGCGGAGTACCCTTGCCGGTGGAAAACATCGGGCCGGACTGAGCATTCTTAGAACCTAAGCGACGCATTTCTAGACGCGCCGCAAGTTGCCGGATTACCGGAACAGGAGCGCGGCTCTTGCGCGTCTTTGGGTCGGTTTCGTGGCCGTTCCAAATCGAGCGCGAAACGTGGATTGCATTGTCGCGATAATCCTCCCACGCAAGCCTTCGATTTCCCCGCTCCGCAAGCCTGAGAACGCAGCGACCGCGAAGGCGGTCGTTGCAGGTTCAGGGATGTGCGCGAGAAGTCGAGTTAATTTCCTCCCAGGCTGTAGGCGTAGGTTTCTTCTGGCTCTGCGGCTGACGGACTGACAGCTGTATCTTTTGCCGGATTCTCACTCTGAAAATAGTCGAGCTGTTTTGCCAGCTTGAATATGGCACTGATCACGCTCTTGATGTGCTTCAGGCTGTTCCGACTCAGCCGCTTTTCTGAGATCGAGTTCAGCCATCCCTGAACATGAAACGTGCGCACGTTCTTCATCCAGACCTCAGCGCACTGCGGTTCAAGGTGATCTTCCCAAATGTCGTTGTAGCCCTTGGCTGTGCTCGGGCGTTTGTGTTCCTTTATCCAAGGGAGATACACATTCTCGACGAAATCTCCGATGGTGATAAGCGTGCCGCCGGAATCCTCCCACCGTTCACTGTGGCCATATGCTCTGCGGCTATGCCCTTGATATCCGCGGGAGGACGCTTGCCGCGCGTAGTGACCGGACCGAGGCAATGGGAGATGCGTTTTATCTCGACAGTCCCGCCAACATTCCGGCGCTCTCGATAACGGACATACCAACGATCGCTAATCTTAACGATTTGACCTTTTTGGCTCATCGAAGCCTCCTTCGTTTCTTGTTTACACCCCGATATCCCCTACGTTCCATTTCCTCCCTAAACCTCTTTTCCTCACGTTCCTGTTCTTCCCTTCGCTCCTTCCTATAATTCCGCATGTATGCTGCGCGATCGCGTTTATATTCCTTGGAACTCGCGTGGCGCTTTTGACGACACCTCACAGAGCAATGAAGCTGGTGCTTCTTGGCCGCGTAGAACCACTGCTCACACGAGAGACACTGACGAAACCGATCCAGCATCCCTTCATTCGCAGATTCAACAATCGTTTCGAGTGCACGCCAGGCGAGAGGAGCGATCAACACCCAGGTCCGGCGCTTCGGACTGAACTTCAGGTATCGGCGGGGCCCAGAAATCGGATCTAGGTGCTCCAGCACAGGCAAGCCCTTGTTTACCTTCGGAAGATTCTCCTTTGCCAGAGCGGGATTCGCCGTGATGCGCCGCATTTGAATGAAGACTGCGAACACTGCCGGGTTGCACTGAATCTGGGCCGCGGCTAATTCCCGCTCGAGCCGCTCGACCCGCTTGCCATAACCTTTCATCCCTTTCTCCCGTAACCGACGCTTTATTCGTAACTAGCAGTATTACGATCACTGCATTAGCGTGCTTGTCAAGGTATTAGTGTGTCTGGAGGGCGATATGAGTGCACCGGACGCGGACAACGCAAGCGATCAGGTATTTCTGACCGTCGATGAAGCGGCCGCAATGGCAAAACTTTCTCCTGCAGACGTTGCGTCGCTGGCTCTGCGACGGCAAGTTGCAAGGCTGCAAGATCGGAGACCGAGGCTAATCCGAAAATCAGAGCTATTGAAACTAGTCGTGGATGATAAGCCAAGGCGGAAGGTTAAGGCGGCGCGACGATGACAGCCGAAATTATCGACGCCCCCGAATTGGCGAAGCGTTGGAAAAGTTCCAGAGTCGTGGGTGCGCAGCAAGGTGCGATCGCGGACTTCCACTGCTGAGCAAATCCCTCATTTGCAGTTCGGGCGATACGTTCGCTTCGAATGGGGTAGCCAAGCTCTCGAATCATGGCTCGCGCGTCACCGCGAAGGAGGCGCGAAGCATGAAGCTGGCCAATGAAGTGCACATAACCGGCAGGGTTGGAACTGACCCTGAAAAATCCGGCAAGGGCCCATTCCGCTTTCGGTTGGCGCATGACGGCGGGAAACGTAAAGACGGGAGCGGGACTGGCCGACTCAATGGTTCAGTATCGTCTCTTGGCACAATTCACAACCGCCCTCAAGGGCGCCCGTGTCGAAATCTTTGGGAAGCTACGCGATCGCCGCCGGACTGCAAAAGACGGAAGCAAGCGACAGGCCGTCGAGATCGTGGCCGACACCATCGAGGCAGAGGAGAAGGACCAGCCAAAATCACAGCCCGCGACAACAAACATTCACGGCCTAAAGGTGACGGATGAAGACATCCCATTCTGACTCATCTGCACACTCCGAACGTGCGCTCTTGGGCTTGATCTACTTCAGAATGATCTTTTGGCCTCACACTGAGGGGCTAAGCGCTGAAGACTTCGGCCTCGACAGCCATCGAGTAATCTTCGCTCTCATGGCAACCATGTTCGAGGCGCATCGGCCGGCTGACCTAGTTCATCACTCTCCCAGCTGAACTGAGCAGCACAGATCAGTTAGACAGTTGCGGCGGCTGCGCATATATCGCGGGGCTCATTGACGATGCCCTTCCAGAGAATCTCGCAACTTACATTGATCTGGTCCGGGAAGCATCGCGCACGCGGCGCATCAGCCGTCAGCTTCGATTACGGAGTGCGACCTCTGCCTCGTCGTCGCCCGAAAAGCTTTCAATACTTCGCGAGCAGACGCAACAGTTATCCGAATTGCTGGCCGGTAGTGCGCAACAGGAGGACTGGCGAACGCTCTTTCACTCCTATGAAGACGTGATGGAAGGTGCCGATCGCCA
>CAWIZO010000001.1:0-408701 GCA_963840665.1 Terriglobia bacterium | reverse complement strand
GACGATCAAAAGGCAGGCATCTCGTTTGAATCTTTGATGTTAGCAGCGCTACTCTCGACTGTCAAAGCTCCGCAAGCCTTGTTACGGCGGTCGTCGTTCGCATCGTTCTCGCCGAGGCGAGCATCTACAATGATCTGATGATATTGCAATTTAAGTCTCCAGCGATGCCCGATCCTCTTTATTTAAGCCTCTGGTTTTCCGACTTCGAGCGCGAAGAAATGCTTCCCCACGTGCTGGGCGTCATGCGGCAGTTTCCCTTTTCCTCTACGAAACCGGGAATTACTTATCTGGCAATGCATCCCGTCTCGTGGGACGAAGCCACCATCTTTGAAGAACGCTTTCGTCCGGGAATCACTCCTGAAGCGGCCGTACTGATCGCATCCGACTTGTTGCACGACGATTACGCCTACGTGTTCGATGCCCACTGGGATCTTTGGATGTTTGTCGAGGACAAGAAGGAATGGGTGCTGCAACCGTCGCAAGTGAAGTTCATCGTGCACGGCACCGAGTTCGACGATGGAACTTATAAGGAGGACGGGCACATTCAAGTAGATTTCGGCCTCGATTCGCCCTTTCTGCAAGAAGGCGTGCGTTTGACACCAGAGAACGAAGAACACGTGCGGCAGAACGTGCAGAAGCTCGTGGATTTCACGAGCAGCGTAGAGAAGAAATCAGGGGCAAGCGGGCGCTTGCTGTGGTCGGAGTCGGAAGAAAATCTCGCCCAGAAGTTGATGGGGCGACTGCAGAAAGTTCAGTGATTCAAACCAAAACCGCAGAGGACGCTGGGGACGCCGAGGACTTGTAGTCATTCACCATTCGACGGATCCCGTCTCTTAGATGCACTACATTGAAGTTGATCAGCAGGCCGACGCGCTTGTTCGCGAGTTTCAAATAGGAAAGCACCTGAGCTTTGTGAATCTCAAGAACACGTTCGACGACTCTTAGTTCCACAATCACCTGGTGTTCTACCAGAAGGTCGATCTTGTACCGCCCTCAATTTCTTCACCATCGTAGAGCACCGGTAGCCATACCTGAGATTCGACGGCAAGACCCATTTTCTTCAATTCGTGCTTCAAGCATTTCTCGTAGACGCTCTCCAGCATTCCCGGCCCCAGGGCAGTATGAACCTTCATCGCAGAACTGATGATCGTGCCCGTGATCCGATCGATGTCCATACAAGGTTCTCTTCAACTAATCCCCGCGCCCCCTGCAGTTTTTGTTTGCTGACAACTTCCTAAACCAAAACCGCAGGGAGGACACAGAGAACTCCTTGGATCAGACTTTTTCTACTGGTCCCCCGCGTCCTCTGCGTCCCCTGCGGTTTTCATTTCGTCCGTCCACCTTCCACTTTCAACTTGTCGCTGCCGCTGCTTGCGCCGCAGCCAAGCGCGCCGTGAGCACGCGGAACGGCGAGCACGACACGTAGTTCAATCCCACCTGGTAGCAGAATTCGACCGACGACGGCTCTCCGCCGTGCTCGCCGCAGATTCCTACTTTCAGTTTAGGACGCGTCTTGCGGCCGCGTTCCGTTGCCATGCGCACCAGTTGTCCGACGCCCTCGCGATCGAGAACCGCAAACGGGTCTTGCTTCAGGATGCCCTGCTCGAGGTAAGTGGGCAGGACTTTGTTGAAGTCGTCGCGCGAAATGCCCATGGTGGTCTGGGTGAGATCGTTGGTGCCGAAGGAGAAGAACTCGGCTTCTTTCGCGATCTCATCGGCCACTAAAGCAGCACGCGGCAACTCGATCATCGTGCCGACGAGGTAGTCGACGTGATGCTCTTTCTCGGCGAAGACTTCGTCAGCCACCCGGCGCACGATCGCCGCCTGGTTCGCCATTTCTTTCAAGGTGGCGGTGAGCGGAATCATCACTTCGGGATAGACCTTCACTCCATCTTTCGATACTGCAACTGCGGCTTCGAAGATGGCGCGCGCCTGCATCTCGGTGATCTCGGGATAGGTGATGCCGAGGCGGCAGCCGCGATGGCCGAGCATGGGATTGATTTCGTGAAGTTGTTCGACGCGAGCGAGTAGTTTCTTCAGTTCTTTCAGCTTCGGGGACTTCGGCTTGGTGGCTTCGAGCACGGCGATTTCGACCATGAGATCTTCGCGGCGCGGCAGGAACTCGTGCAGTGGAGGATCGAGGGTACGAATCGTGACCGGAAAGCCGTCCATTGCTTTGAAGACGCCGATGAAGTCTTTGCGCTGCATGGGCAGCAACTTCTTCAGCGCGGTGCGGCGGTCTTTCTCGTTGTTCGCGAGAATCATCGCCCGCATGTGCGGTAGACGATCTTCGGCAAAGAACATGTGCTCGGTGCGGCAGAGGCCGATGCCCTCAGCTCCAAACGCCCGCGCCTGAATAGCATCGCGCGGAATGTCGGCATTGGCGCGCACGCCAATGGTGCGATAACGGATCGGCCCACGCCATGAACTTCAGCATTTCCGGATCGTCCGGCGAAGGCGGAAGCGTATTCAGACGGCCTTTGATCACGCGGCCGGTGGTGCCGTCGAGCGAAATCCAGTCTCCTTCTTTGAAGACTTCGCCCTTCACGCGCATTTCGCCAGCCTTCTCGTTGACTTCGATGTCGCCCGCACCTGCCACGCAGCACTTGCCCATACCGCGGGTGACTACGGCGGCGTGACTGGTCATGCCACCTCGCGAAGTCAGAATGCCCTTGGCCACTTCCATGCCGTGAATGTCTTCGGGAGTAGTCTCAGAGCGCACCAGAATCACCGGCACGTTCTTGCCGTGTCCGGCTTTTTCGACGGCTTCATCAGCGGTGAACACGATCTGTCCGACGGCCGCGCCCGGCGAAGCGGGAAGGCCTTTGGCCAAGACTTCCACTTTTCCTTTTTCATCTAGACGCGGAACCAGGAAGTCGTAGAGTTGGTTGGGATCAACACGGAAGATGGCCTCATCCTTCGTGATCAGTCCCTCGTCCACCATCTGCAACGCCACGCGGACGGCGGCGAGTCCGGTACGCTTGCCGTTGCGGGTTTGCAGCATGTAGAGCTTGCCATCCTGGATGGTGAACTCGAAATCCTGCATGTCTTTGTAGTGTTTCTCGAGACGCGTGGTGATCTCGCGCAGCTGGTTGTAGACATCGGGCATGATTTTCTCGAGTTCGAGAATGTGCACGGGCGTGCGTACGCCCGAAACCACATCTTCGCCCTGCGCATTGAGCAGGAATTCGCCGTAAAACTCTTTGTTGCCGTTGCGGGATTGCGCGTGAAGCCGACGCCGGTGCCGCTGGTCTCGCCCAGGTTGCCGATAGACCATCGCCTGCACGTTGACCGCGGTGCCGAGATCGTCGGAGATGTTGTTGATGCGGCGATAGTGCTTGGCACGGTCGTTCTGCCATGAGCGGAACACCGCATCTCTCGCCATCACCAGTTGCTCGTGCGGATCCTGAGGGAACTCGCGCTTGGCGTGTTTCCTGACAACTTTCTTGTACTCTTCGATGACTTCTTTCAAAGCCTTGGCGTCGAGATCGGTATCGAGCTTGGCTTTCCTCTGTTTCTTCTTGGCATCGAACACTTCGTCGAATGCTGCCTTCTCGATTTCGAGCACGACGTTGCCGAACATCTGAATCAGGCGGCGATAGGAGTCGTAGGCGAAGCGTGGATTGTTGCTGCGCTTGGCCAGCGCTTCGACGCTCTCGTCGTTCAGGCCGAGGTTGAGGATGGTATCCATCATGCCCGGCATGGAGAACTTTGCGCCCGAGCGCACGCTCACCAGCAAGCGGATTCTCGCCCTTGCCGAGCTTTTGTCCCTGCAACTGTTCCAGATGCTTCAGCGCCTCATCCATCTGGCGGTCGACTTCGTCCGAAACTTGCGTTGCGCATGTACTCGCGGCAAGCCTCGGTCTGGATCGTGAATCCGGGAGGCACGGGAAGCCCGGCGTTGGTCATCTCGGCCAGTCCGGCGCCCTTGCCGCCGAGCACGTCTTTCATCTTGCCGTTGCCATCGGCCTTGCCGCCGCCGAAGAAATAAACGTACTTAGTTGGTCGGTTTCTTGTGCTTTTCTCGATTTCCGTTTCGGGGAGTGTGTTGTCGCCATGATTATGAGTCCTTTACGTGTAATTTCGTAGCGCCGGCGTCCCGCCGGCCATTCATAAATGTGGGGTCATCCCGAGCAGTTGAGATTCGGTGTTTCGCTCTTTGCCTTCGGTGACGATTTCGGAAAAATCGGCGATGGTCGAAAATTCGTTCATAGAAACTCTGCAGCAAGCGCAAGCGACGGTTTGACCGCAGCATCATCGTCCACCATCACCATGACTCGTCGAAAAACATCGATCGCGGGACGAAGCTTGGCAATCTCGAGCAAGTGCGCTCTCGTAATCGCGCTTACTACGCAGAGCAGCATCCACGAGCCCCTGCTGACTCGCGAATCGCTTCGAGCGAGTTCTCTTTCGCTTCTTCGTGTAGCAATCTGCGCTCGATCCGGAACCGGGCCATTGCAAGTTCCTGTCCGCTTGCCTGCGAAGTATGTTCTTCATCCGTTTGAATGCGATGAGTAATGACTCGAAATCCCGGCTGAACGCCGACCTGGCACCGCCTCGCGCCCGCGCGACAGCGTCCACCACATCTCCGCCCCCACGGCCAGCACCGCATTCACCACGTCGTAGCGAAAGCCCAGCGACTTCGCGGAGATAAAACTCCAACCGCTCTCGGAAGAACGCTGCACCGCCTTTCGGAAATTCAACCTTCGCCGAGAACTTCTTCTCCGCCTCGGATCCGCGATAGGCCTCGCGCGCGTCATCAAAGAGTCGGCTCAGCAGAATGGGCAAGCTTGTGTTCCGCGATCGATTTTCACGATGCCGTTGGCCTGTCGGCGCAACGCAAAAGGATCTTTCGAGCCGCTGGGAATCAGACCCAAGCGCGAACATTCCGGCGATGCTGTCAGCTTTGTCCGCGATCGAGAGCACCGCTCCTTCCACCGTGCGCGGAACCGAATCTTCCATCGATGCGGGCCTGTACTGATCGTAGATCGCGTCGGCGACCGCGCCGCGTGCGTCTCGGGCAGGTCGCGATCAAGTTGCTGCACGCGTGCGTACAAGTCCACCGACAATTCCCTGCAACTCGGTGAACTCTTTCACCAGTTCGGTGGTGAGGTCGGCTTTCGCGAGGCACGCGGCCTTATGCACTACCCCCGGCCGAATCGCCATCCCGCCCTGCCTTACGATCTCGCACAGCCAACTGCACAGCCGCTGCATGCGCATGGTCTTTTCGTAATAGCTTCCCAGGTCTTTCTGGAAAGTCACGTTCCTGAGCCAGTTCGACGCGCTCGCGCAGCGATTGCTTTTGATCCGTCTGCCAGAAGAAGCGCGCATCGTTGAAACGCGCGCGCAGCACGCGCTCGTGGCCGTGGCGGATGATGCCTTGCGGATCGCCGTCGGTGTTCAGCACCGCAAGAAAATGCGGGAGCAGCTTACCTTGCGCATCTTCAACCGCGAAATACTTCTGGTGGTCGCGCATCACGGTGACCAGACACTTCTTCCGGCAGCTCGAGAAATTCCGGTTCAAAGCTTCCCAGGATTACCGAAGGAAATTCCGTGAGGTTCACGACTGTGTCGAGCAGCGCTTTATCTTCCCGCCAGCGCGCTCCGGCAATGGTGCGCGTGGCGGCATCGAGCGCTTTGCGAATCTGATGTTCGCGCTCCTGCACGGCCCAAGACCTTGGCCTGCTAAGCGCTTCGACGTAGGCCGCGCCGGCCTGGGAATCTGCGACTGCGCCGATCCGCCAATAATTCGATGCCCGCGCGAAGTGTTTCCCGCGCGGACGCCATCAAACTCCAGCGGAATCACCTGCCCGTCGAGCATCGCCACCAGCCAGCGCACCGGACGCACGAATTTTTCACCCGGCTTGCGCCAATACATGTTCTTGGGCCAGTAAATCGCCGTGATTTCCTTGGGCAGAGCTTCGGCAGGATCTCGGCTGCGCCGTCCGTCCATTTTTCGTGACTTGGGCGGACAGGTATTCGCCCTTCGGGGTGGTGACGCGCGCAATTGCGATACATCGACGCCCGCCTTCTTGGCGAAGGCGTGCGCTGCCGGAGTCGGTTGTCCATCTTTGATAGGCGACGCTCACCGACGGACCGGTGACCTGCTCGGTCACATCCGGTTGTGATGGCCGACATCCGGCGCGCATCACCGCAAGCCGGCGAGGCGTAGTCAAGGCAGAGACTGTCCGTGCTGCCGAGCGACCTCGCGCGTCCAGCAGTTCGCCGACACGCGTCGCGCAGATCCGCCTGCGCGGCGTCAATCATGCGCGCGGGAATTTCTTCGCAACCGATCTCGAGCAGAAAGTCAGGCATGCGGAAGACACCCTATCTTCGCAGAATAGAACCTGAAGCGAATGTGAGCACCGTCACAACCAGCCGTGCAATGGACGCTAGGAACCGACCGGCTGCCATCTTTTCCTTCTTCATTCTCCGGCTTTTTTCCGGCGGCGGGTTCAGCCTCGTCTTTGGGTTCGCGTGCCGGCGCCTGCTGGTCCACCCAAGCTTTCGCAATGCCCACCGCCAGCGCCCGCACGCGGGCAATCACGCCCACACGCTCCGTCACCGAAATCGCGCCGCGAGCATCAAGAATGTTGAACAGATGCGAGCATTTCAGGCAGAGATCGTAGGCGGCAAGCAACGGGAAATCGTCTCTTGTCGAACCCAGCGCGTCTCGTCGTTTCGCGGCTTTCTGGCTCTCCGCATACTTCTCCAGCAGCGCCTTGCACTCCGCCTCATACAGCTCGAAATGCTTCCAGGTCTTCTCCACGTCGGCCAATTCGAAGTTGTAGACGGAGAACTGCAACTCATCCGCCAGCCGCACATCGCCGTAGGTCATGGCACGTCCCGGTGACCGGATCGCGCGCCCACACGATGTCATAAATGCTGATCCACATCCTGCAGAAACGCCGCGATGCGCTCGAGCCCGTAGGTCAACTCGGCCGAGATCGGATCCAGATCCACTCCGCCGCACTGCTGGAAGTAGGTGAACTGCGTGATCTCGAGACCGTCGAGCATCACCTGCCACCCAATGCCCCACGCGCCCAGCGTCGGCGACTCCCAGTTGTCTTCTTCGAACTTGATGTCGTGCTGGCGCAGATCGATGCCGATCGCGCCCAGCGACTCCAGATAAAGCTCCTGCACGTTCTCCGGCGGAGGCTTCAGAATCACCTGCAGCTGGGTGTGCTTGAAAAGCCGGTTCGGATTCTCGCCATAACGCCCATCGGCCGGACGCCGCGAAGGCTGCACATACGCGACCTTGTACGGCTTCGGCCCGAGCACCCGCAAGAAACGTCTCGGGCGCCATGGTTCCCGCGCCGACCTCGACGTCGTAAGGCTGCTGCAACACGCATCCACGCTCAGCCCAGAACGTCTGCAGGCGCAGGATCAGTTCCTGAAAGGTCAGCGGATTGGGTTTGGCTGGATTCACTGTATTGTTTGGGAGCTCAGGGTTAATCAGCTGACTTGTAATGGACAGGAGCGGGGGGACGTCAGCAACTCCCAGCCGTTAGCACTTAGCACTTGGCATTTAGCCGGTCCGGGATGGATCGTCAGCTCAGCCCAACGGTTTAGGGGCCAAATGCTAAGATGCCGATCTTCTCCAGCATCCCCGCCGTCACTAGCTTCTTCTCGATGTGCCGCTGCAAGATCTGCATCAGAAACTTGCGCAGGTCCGCTCCTAGCTCCTTTGGCCAGGCTGCGCCCGCGAAATTTCCACCGGAGCGCGAAACATCTGCGCCGCCAGCCCGCGCGATTCGGCCGAAATCTCTGATGAAGCCAGCCGCTTGTCTTCCCCGCACATCAGTCCATCAGCCAGTACGTGAAAGAATGCCCGGCTGCCGTTCAAGCTCCGCCCACACACAATGCACTCGGAAAGATCGGGCAGATAGCCCATCAGCCGCGTCATCCAAACATCGAAGTACGTGACCGGCATCCAGATTTCGGGCCCGCGCAGACCTGCGCACACCGAAAACGCCAGCCGGAAGACCGCGTCGTTGGCTTCGCGATCGGGCAGCAACTCGTCGAGCAACTCGGCTACATGCGCCAAGGCCACCGCCCGCGGATAAGTCACCTCCGTCGCCATCGGCGAATCGATCACTTCGCAGGAATCCAGCCGCGCCAGTTCCTGCCGCTCGCTGTGTCGTCGTAGAGCGCCTGACGTAGGTCAGCGGCTCCAGCGCGCCGCCGAAGCGCCTCTTCGATTTCTTCGCCGAGCGCGCCACCCCGCGCACCTTCCCTCCTGCCGCGTGAACAGGGTCACCAGCAGATCCGCCTCGCGCAAGGGATACGTCCGCAAACGATCGCTTCCGATTCCTTCAGCGCCATGGGAAAGCGCTGTCAGCTATCGCCTCAGCCTATTCAGCTGTCAGCTTTTGCAGCTACTTAGCTCAGATTTAACTTATTAGCTAACGTTAGCTTCTTCAGCCGCTTAGCGGCGTAAGGATAAAGCCCGCAGCGCAAGCCGTGTGAACGAAATCGCAATCGTGCAGCGGCGAAAGAACGCGCAATAAAAAAGGCGCACGGCGGAAACCCGCCACGTGCGCCTCTGATCTTGCACTGAGAGCTGATAGCTGACAGCTGACAGCTACCGTCCGTAATACTTCGCATTGCGCTCCGTGAACGCCTTCCATTTTTCCGGCAGATCGTCGAGCGCGAAAATCGCCGACACCGGGCAAACCGGCACGCAGGCGCCGCAGTCGATGCACTCTACCGGGATCGATGTAGAGCATCTCTTCGGTGGCGTACGCTCCTTCGTCCTTCTTAGGATGGATGCAATCCACCGGGCAAGCATCCACGCAGGCGGTGTCTTTCGTCCCGATGCAGGGTTCTGCAATCACGTATGCCATGAGTTGTTTGTCTCCCTAAACGTACTGCGGAACTCGTAAGAACCGCACATTCTAGCAAGAATGCCTCTCACCGTACAGCATCCTGCCGTGAAAGCCCGCTGTAATTCACCAACGGACGTCATCCCCAGGTGAAGCGAGTGATCTGGCGCGGGCAAGGTATGCTCTGATCCGCGCCGATGCCTCGATCGGCTGACATGCGCCGGATTCGGGATGACGTCGAAGCTACGCCCCGACCAGTTCCCGCTCCGCACTCGGCTGATACTCCACGATATACCCGGCCACCGCGCTCGCCGCCACTGTCAGCGGAGCTCGCCAGATACATCTGCCCCGGCCCGCTGCGCCCGGGAAAATTGCGGTTCTGCGCGCTGATCACAATCTGATCCGGACGCGTCGAAACCCCCGGCCCGGCATTGATGCACGCCCCGCAACTGGGCTCGATCACGTGCGCCCCGGCCTTCTGGAAAATTTCGAGATAGCCCTTGCGCACGCAGTATTCGCGCGTCTCCTGCGACCCGAACTGGATGTAGAACTTCACCGAGTCGGCAACTCGCTTGCCTTGTTTCAGCGCGTCGGCCAGCACGGCAGCGTACATGTCCATGTCTTCGTTCTTGCCCGCGGTGCAGGTGCCGCCGTAAGCCAATTCGACCGGGACCGGCGTATTCAGATCGCGGATGAACTTGCCATTTCCCGGATCGCCCGGCGTCGCCACCATCGGCGTAATCTCGGCCGCATCCAGTTCGATCACTTGGGCATATTCGGCGTCCGGGTCGCTCTGCAGTCCGGCGATCATCGCCTCCGCCTGGTCACGCTTCATGCCACGCCGTTCCACCAGAAAATCGACCGCCTTCTTGTCCGGCGCGACGATGCCGGTGAAGCCGCCGATCTCGGCCGCCATGTTCGTCATGGTGGCGCGCTCGTCCACGCTCAAGGCTTCGACGGCCTCGCCGGAATACTCCATCACCTTGGCCAGCGCCTTGCCGCTACGCACGTAATCGAGCGCGAGAATCTTCAGGATGAAATCTTTCGCGGTCACGTTCGGCCTGCTTCTTGCCGCGAATGACGATCTTCACCGACTCCGGCACTTTCACGCGAACATCTTTCGTGATCCACGAATTGAAGACATCGGTCGTGCCAATGCCAAAGGCCACGCATCCGATCGCGCCCACGTGCGGAGTGTGCGAGTCCGAGCCCACATTCACCTGCCCGGGCAGGGCGTAGCGATTCGAGCATCACCGAATGGCAGATGCCCTCCGAGCCCTTGCGATCCTTCAATTCGCCGTGCAGCTGGATGCCCTGCGCCTTGCGCGAAATCCTGCTGCTTCAACTTGAGCTGCGTCGCCAGGTCGAGCAGACCCATCTTTCTTTTCTCTTCCGAAATCACTTCGTCCAGAAATGTCAGGTGATCGCGGAAGAACCGGATGCTCGATGCGATCGTTCACCGGCACGTCTTTGCCCACAAACTGCTCGTAGAAAATCGCCGCCATCGGCGTGACATATTCGTGGCTGAAGCGCAGATCGACGCGCGTGAATCCCGCTGTCTCCGGGCTTTACGGCTTCGACTCCGACCTTCCCATCGGCCGCCGACCATGTGCTGCGCGAAAATCTTCTCCGCCAGCGGTCATCGGACGCTTGCTTGCGGTCTGGATCGCCGGCAGAAACACCTTTTTCTGCATGCGCGCCACGTTGAACGGGAACAGCCCGCCGTACTCGATCACTTGCCGAGTGATCTCATCTTCACCCTGCGTGAATTCGGAGAGAGGAATCTCTTCGCCCGCGCGAATGCTTGATCGATCAGCGAAAAATTCGTCGAGGTCAGCACGCCCAGGTTCTGGCAATTCTGCTTGTAAATGCGCTCGATATTCTCGGCGATCACGACCTGGATGCCAGCGCACATCTCGGCATAAGGAGACTGCTCGCGGCTCGATCCCTTGCCGCGTCGCTTCCCGCTGACCGCAGCAACGAAACCGCCGCGCTTCACATCTCCGCGCTGGATGGGCATTTCGTTCCCGCACTTCAACCCAAGGTAAGGAATCTCGCCTAGGGTCTGATCGAAGTAAAAGCAGATGATGCGCCGGGGTGATTTCGTCGGTCGAAATGTCATCGCGCAGCTTGGGATTATTTGCCGGATTCTTGGTGTCCCAAGGCAAGTCTTCGCCCGCCAGTTGCCGGCGAATCAGCGCCGGATCCTCGGTCAAAAACAAGATGCGCCCCTTGAGCCGCACCTGCTCAGGACGCTTTTCAATCTTCCGGTCAAGCAATGAATTGTTCACGAGAGAACCCTGTGTGAAATTAAGGGAGGCGCCGACGAAGGCGCATGCCGATCCCCACTACAGCTATTGTATCGCCCTTTGCGCCCTCTGCGGTTTTGGTTAATTGCGAATGAAAACCGCAGGGGACGCAGAGGACGCGGGTAAGACCCTAGTTGAAAAATCCAAGACTGGATCAGGGCACGCCTTCAGGCGTGCCGCAAAGAATCAATAAGAATCGCCTTTTAGCGCTGCGGGAGGCGAGGTCAGCGCCTTTATAGGTCTGAAGGCCGAGGTCCGAGGTCCTAGGTCCGAAGTCCGCTCTAATGACTTCGCACATACTTCTCGCCTGCCGGAATCGCCACCGCCAGCTGATTCTCTTTCGGGGGCAGCGGACACGTCGCATAAGGCGTCACAGCACACGGAGGGTTATAGGCCTCATTGAAATCGAGCACGACCGTCCCGTTCGCGACGGCCTCGGTTTGTAGAAATCTTCCGGGCGGATAAGTGTCGGTCTTGCTGGTCAGATCTTTGAAGATGAAAAACAGCCCTTCTTTGGGATCGCCGCCCAGCGCCTGCAGAGTCACTTCCTGGCCATTGATTTTGAAGCGGGCTTCCCCGGCTACGGGCGTGGGCGTGATGTCACCAAGCACATTCGGGACGTCGACGGTCTTCTTGCCATCCGCGGGAATCCAGGTGGCCGTGATCTTGTACACCGGATTTAGCGGAAAAAAGTCCGCGCCGCGATAGTTCTTTACCGCGGGGCTATCCAGATCTTTTACCCGTATTCCGATTCGCTCCCCGCGTCGAATCACGTGCATCCGCAAGGTTCCAAGTTCGATCACGCTCGGAGGCCCCGACGCATCCGCGTCCAGTTCTGCGGTGGTGGCGGGTTTGCCGTTGATCGTGGCCGTCACGCCCGACGCGAACTTGACGGTCACGTCTTTGTCTTGCAGCACGAAGCTGCCGCCGCGTGCAGGCGAGGAATTCTTCGGGAGCACAAACGCGTTCCCCGAATCTGATCCGAAGGTATTCTCGCCGGGCTTCAGCCAGAACAGTCCTGCCAGAGGCAGCCAATTCTGCTTCAGGTCCTCGGCCATTTCGACTTTCCACTTTTCGACCGAAGCCTGGTAACCAGGATCGACAGCCTTCTGAGCCGAAGCCAGGCTGGCAACAAGAATCAAGCAGGCAACTATAAATGCTCGTTTCATGACTTAGCGCCCTTTGCGCTCTTTGCGGTTAAAGCCTTTCTTGTCACCGGAACGCCCGCGGATCGGGCAAAGGCTCCAACCCGCGCCCGGCAAATACAGCCTCGAACTCACTCAGCAATGCGTCATGCACGATGCCGTTGGTGGCGACGGTCTCGCGGCTGTTGAGCTGAAACTCGCCGCCGTGGAAATCGCTCACCATGCCGCCAGCTTCCTGCACAAGCAGTACTCCGGCTGCCGTGTCCCAAGGATTCAGATTGAACTCCCAGAACCCGTCGAAGCGTCCAGCCGCAACCGAAGCCAGATCTAGCGCTGCAGACCCGGCGCGTCTTACACCGTGAGTCCGCAACGTGATCTGATGATAGAAAAAAATGTTGGGATTCTTGTGGCGCTTGTGGCTGGGAAATCCGGTCGCCACCAGGCACTCCGCTAGCTTCGCGGTCTTCGATACGTGGATGCGTTCGCCATTCAGGAAAGCGCCGCTTCCCCGCTCCGCCGAAAACAGCTCCGGACGCGTCGGATCGTACACCAGTCCGGCGATGCGCTGGCCCTTGTATTCGAGCGCCATCGAAATGCAGAACACTGGGAAACCGTGCGCGAAGTTCGTGGTCCCGTCGAGCGGATCGATGTACCAGCGGTAATCGCTGCCAGTCTCGATGCTCGCGCCCTCTTCCCCTACGACATCGTGGGAGGGCCAGCGAGCGCGCAGACGCTCCAGGATAAGCGCCTCCGATTTCCTGTCAGCAACCGTGACCAGGTCGGCCTCGCCCTTGTATTCGATCTTCACGTGCTGATGAAAGTACTCCATCAGCAACACCCCAGCCTCGCGCGCAATATCAGACATCGCGGGAACAAACTCGCCGGAATTGTTATGCATGGTCATCAGAGAATGCTTTTCTTCGCGATCTCCGAGGCACTTCTTTGCGTCCTCTGCGTTCAAAAGCTTTTAAACGCAGAGATCACGGAGGATTCGCGGAGTACGCAGAGAACACAAGGCAACTACTTGCGCTTCGCGCCATCCTCGGCGATGTACATGATCTCGTGCTTGAAGATGAAAAGATTAGGCTGGTCTTCCCGCGTCAGCCGCACCATATTCTTGTCGTAGTACTCGATCCATCCTCGCACTACTTCGCCGTCCGACAACTTGATGCTGACGGGCTTCTGTTTTTCCCCAAGCAATTTCAGGTACGCGGCTTCCTCCGAGGTTTCCTCAGGCGGAACCGAGCGTCCTTTACGCATAGCAGCGGGCATTCCCTGTCCGTGAAAAGGCATGCAGGCATTTTACACGTGGGAAGTTTTCAGAAATTGCACAAGAAGGGGCGGGCGGATATCGCATCCATTCATTGAAGTTATCCCGAAAGCCGGCGCTTTTCAGCCTGCTGACGGGTCTTCCCGATGACGTCAACGGATCGCAGGTGCCGCCTTTAGAACCTTACCCGCAACCCGAACTCAATCACTCGCGGAGACCCCAGGCTGAACACGCCGCTCCCCAGCCCAATCCTGTCCGCATTACGCTGTGCAAACGTGGTGCTGTTCAACGCGCCCGCATTCGCGTTTCCCGAAGTATTAAGAATCGGCGATAGCGGATTGTTCGCTCCGTCGAAATTCGCGAAGTTGAATACATTGAAGATCGAAACGCTCGGTGTGATCACGAAGCGCTCACGCACCCGGTAATCCCAGTCCAGGGTGATGTCGGTGCTGCGCAGCGGGCTCAACCCCTGCTGTCCCATGGGCGCCGCGTTCAACGGCTGCTCTACGCCTTTCAGCGCTGACAACTGGCCAAAGTTAAAGATGTTCGCCCGAATCAGCGCTGCTCCCGCCGGAGTTGCTCCCAAATGTGCGTTATAAAGCTGAATCGTGTTATTGATGTTGCTGCCGTACGAGGTTCCGCCAAGAGCACCCAGATTCGTTCCCGGCACCGGATCGCCCAACGGATACACCACACTGCCATCGCCCGACCCGTCGCCAGTCACATCGGTGACAAAAATTCCTCCCGGCGTGCCGGTCGTCGGCAATAGCAGGTTCGAGGGCAGTGCGCTATAGAAGTGCGACATCAGACTCAAATGCAGCGAAAACGGAAGCTGCAGCACAGTTCCGAACGAAAGCTGATGCTTGCGATCGAGCGCGTTAGGTCCAAAGAACGCCGTGGGTTGAACATTATCCGTCGCCGCGTTCACGTAGTCGCTGTCCTGCGCGGTCGACTGCAGCTTCGACAGCGTATACACCGCCACCATATTGATGGCGCTGACCATCTTGCCCGGACGCGCAATGTTCTGGTTGAACTTGATCTGCAGGGCGCTGTATGTCGAACGTCCGCTGGGAAACAGCATCTGGTTGGTGCCAAGATTCGGATTCACTCCGGGAAACGCCGCGTTCGGACACGGCGCGCCACCACAAAACGAGTTCCCCGAATCCAACCCATTGGCCGCGAAGTCTCCGATGCTGGCATTGGGCACCTGCGACAGATAGCAACTTATCGCCGTCTGCGAAACTGCGCCCGCCACAATTCCACCCGCAGGCAAGCAACCGGGAGCGTTCGCCGCCAGCGTTGCCGTAATCGCATTCAGCGCGTTCTGCGTGTTCAGGTAGCGCGCATCGCCCACGTGGTTCACATCCACACCCAGCAGCGTGTGCGTCTCCACGGTATGCAGATAGTCGATGCTGATCACCGTTCCCGGCCGTAACTCATGCTGCGCGCCGACGTTGATCTGCGTCGTCCGCGGAGTCTGATATTGCGGAAACAATGGAGCCGTACGCGTCCCATTGATCGTCGAAGTCAGCGAGTTCCCGATGTATCCCGGATTACCAGCTCCCGCATTGTTCGACGTCGCCGCCTGATACTGCTGTTGCAGCAGCGCGATCTGCGACTCCACGGCGCCGACTGGCTGTCCGCAGAAAGTCGGCGTGACCGGAGTGCTGGTGCCGGGCAGCGTGAACGTCTGCGCCACACCGTTGATGCAAGCCTGCTGCGTCAATCCGAATTGCCCATTCGTCACGCGCGCGGCGCGATCGAACGCCAGGTTGTTCCACAAATTGTTTTCGTAGAACAAGCCAACGCCGCCACGAACCACCGTCTTCCCATTGCCCGTCGGATCCCACGCAATGCCCGCTTGCGGACCAAAATTCATGTTGGCCTGCCTTACAGGATTGCCGAACCCCGGCCCGTACTGATTGAGCGTCGAGACCGCCGCCAGATCGCTATCCGTTCTTGCCGTATCGCGCTGGTAGCGCAAGGCATAGTTCAGCGTGATGTTGTGCCGCAGCTTCCACGAGTCGCCCACGTATGCAAGCAACCGGTTGTCGGGTCCAAATCCTCCGCCCGGATATCCGAATGCCGACCTCTCCGATGCGAATCCTTGCCCATTCCCCAGAATCACATTCTGCGCAAGGTAGTCGAGTGGATTCGGATCGGTCCCAGCCAGCGCATTCACAGCCGGAGCCGCTCCCAGAAAACTTGAATATCCGCCCACCTGAACGCGGTTGTAGCCCACGCCAAATCGCACCAGGTGGCCGCGATACACCCGGCCCACGTCCCACTTAACCTCTTTATTCGACTGGATGGCTACCTGTGGCGCCAGAGGACTTGGCCCCGAACAGAACTGATCGACGCCCGGAGTGCGGCAGCTCGGATCGTTGCCAATCGCCAGTTCCAACTGCGGCGCGGGATTGAAAACGCTGCTCCCCGTTAGCGCATCGGCAACGTGATCGTGAAACTTCATGTATCCGAAGCGCAGGCTGTGCGTGTAAACGCCGGTCGTGAAGTCCAACCCCAAAGTCTGGGTGGGAGTCGAACTCACGTTGGTGACCGGCTGAAAGCTGGTGGGAAGAGTGGCAAACGTTGCGCGATTGCCGTCGTACGAAAAGCGGTAGAAGAATCGGTAGTTGTTCGGCTTGATCAGCCAATCCAGTCGCCCGCTGCCATCGGTCTGGCGCATGGGAGCGCTATAGTTGCCCGCCAATTGTGTGAAAGGCGCGTTTGGCAGCACCGGCATCGTCAGGTTCTGGTGTATCCGCTCGGCAGCAACGAAGAAGAAAAGCTTGTCTTGAATGAGCGCACCGCCAAAGCTTCCCCCAAACTGATTCTTCTGAAAAGAATTGTCTTTGCCCCCGGGCAACGCTGCCGCGAAATCGTGATCGCGCAACAGGTAGAACGCCTGCCCGTGATACTCCTTGCTTCCTGCGCGCGTGACCACATTCACCGTGCCGGCTCCAGTCAACTCGGTCGAGGGATCGAGAAACGACTGCTGCATATTGAATTCGCGAATCGCGCTCAGCGGGATGTTCTGCGTGCTTCCGCCCGCTTTTTCGTCGCCCACTTCAATCCCGTCGACCGAAACCAGCCCCGACCTTCCCCACCGGCTGCCGAACGAAACGGCAGTCGTGCCGTTCTTGGTCGCCGACAAAAGGCTTCCATCCTGGATCTGCACCCCGGGCTCGAGTGTTGCCAACTGCGAGAAGTTGCGTCCATTCACCGGCAAGCCATTGATCTGCGCCGCCGTGATCACTCCCTGGACGGTAGGCTGCTCGCCATAAATCTGGACATCGGTTTGGGGAATGGGCACCTTGTTCTCGGCCCGCACGAACAGCTTCACGTCGAGCCCACGCGTGATACCAACCTGCACCAGAATCGTTGCCTGTTCCGTCTGGAAGCCCTTGGCTTCCAGCTTGACGTCGTAGTAGCCGGGAATGAGCGCGCCGGAAGTGTAGAGGCCCGAAGGATTGGTGCTGCGCTCGCGAACCGCGCCGGTGGCCTCACTGGTAAACGTGATTTTGACGGCGTTCAGCGCGCCGCCCCGCGGATCGGTGATCCTGCCCTGGATGCTGCCCGTCGCGAGGGTCGTCTGTGCCAAGATGGGTTGCGCCAGAAATAATGCGCTCAGGAAAGCGAGTATTAGAAAGAACCGCGTTCTCATAAGAAATCGAAGAGCAGGATTCAAAATCATTCCCTTTCCGCGGCGCACTCCATTCCCAGTCTCCCGGCAGGGAGCGCGCATAGTCTCTCAACTGAACAGGGGACTCAGACCAACCGGTTCGATCCGCTGCCCGAACTTTAGACTGTCCAAGATTGTTAGAGCCAACATTCTATACGTAGCCGCGACTCGTATGGCAACGGACGCCTCGAAGCGAAGTGAGGGCTTCCTAAATGAACAACCGCAGAGGACGCAGGGGACCCCGTGGAATCAGGACTCTTTCCCAATAACCTCGGCGTGCTCAGCGTCCTCGGCGGTTTTCATTTCCCGACCTCATCAAAAACCAGTGCCCTCAATGCGACTTCGAAGTGTAATACCCGGTCCGGTGATGCACCCTATATCCCGAATCCTCGGGCATCCCATCGACCTTCACTTCAATCCGCCGGTAGTCCGATTCCGAAAGTCTTTGCGACGGGTAATAACCCAGCAAGTACTGTGTTCGCAGCTCGTCGCTGATCTTCTGAAAGGCTGTATCGAGCTGCGCGATCGAATCGGCATAGAAATATTTGCCGCCCGTGTCTTCCGACAACTGGATCAGCGCATGTTCGCCGCCGGTATCGCGCCCCGCGCTCGCCTCAATCGGCACAATAATGACGCTATAGACGATAGCCTCGGCCTCCTGTGCGGCTCGAAGCGCTTCTTTGTAGTCCACCCGGCTCACCGTATCTCCGCCGTCGGTGATCACCACCATCACTTTTCTTCCCTGCTGGGTCTCCAGCGCACGCGAGCCGAGATACAGCGCGTCGTACAGCGCCGTGGCCGATCCTTGCCGTACATGGTTGATGCCGGTGTCAATCCGCTTCAGATCGCTGGTGAAGGGCGTGACCTCTTCCACAATCTCGCTGAACTGGTAGAGGCACAAGGCGTCCACCGGACGCAGAATGGCGTGGGCAAATCGGCGCGCCGAACTCAGCTCCAGGGGAAGATCTTTCTTGGTACTCAGGCTGGTATCGATCGCCATCACGATCGACAAGGGGATGGCCGACTCTTTATCGAAGACCGCGATCTTCTGCTCGCGTCCATCTTCGAAAACGTGGAAATTGTCTTTCAGAAGATTGGGGACAGGAGCGCCGTGCCCATCGGTGACCGTCGTGAAAACACTGACCAGCTTGACGTTAACCTTGATTGTGCTATTGGTGTCCTCAGCTGCGGGTCCTGACGGAGGCTTCGGCACAGGCCTCGGCGCCTGCGCCGGGCACAGAACCGTCCCCGTGAACATCAAGAAAAAAACCAGGGCTTTCATCGGGAAACAAATCACTTAGATGCAGACTTTTCCGTGGAAATGCCTTCGGCCCGAGGAATCTCCGCGGGAAAAGCTTCACCGTCGGCCCAAACCGCTCCATCTTCGAAATACTCCTTCTTCCAGATGGGCACTGTGCGTTTCAAGGTATCAATGACCCAGCGGCAGGCATCGAAGGCCGCCGCCCGGTGCGCCGAAGCCACCACGATCAACACACTGGTCTCGCCAATCTGCAGCCGGCCCAGCCGATGGACAATGCGCGCATCCCGCACCCCAAATTGTTGGATGGCCTGCTCCGCCAATCCTTCCATCTGCTTCAAGGCCATCTCTTCATAGGCTTCGTAATCGAGGTAAAGCGTACGCCGTCCGCGGGTATTGTTCCTGACCACGCCGTCGAACAAAACGGCCGCACCATCGTCCGGTCGCTTGACGCTCTGCAAGATTGCTTCGCAGTCGATCTTGTCACGAACGATGCTGGCGCGCCCGGCACCGCCGCTGACCGGGGGAAGCAAACCCACTTCATCGCCCGACTTGAGTCTGGATTCTGGACCGGCGTACTCCTGATTTACCGACATGGCAATCGAGGAGGCAAAGTCCTTCATCCGCGGAATGCATGTTTCGTAATGCTGCACCACATCGCCCAGGGTCGAGCCTTCGGGGAGCTCAAGCGAGTCATCGCTCTTCCCTGCCCACTCTTTCAACATCCCGAAAAATAAGACGCGCACGCGCATGGTCGACACTAGTCTATCGTGCGTTCTGTCTGGAAACGAAAGAAATGAAAACGGTGGCAGGTCGCCGGTCGCTGGTGGCAAGAGTCCGCGACCTGCGACCAGCGACCCGCGACCGTCTGGTTCCTGCCCGTTGCCCTGCCCACCATCGTGCCCTACAATGTGCCGATGCTGTCCGAACCCCTGACCATCGAACGGCTTGCTGGACCGGGTCAGGGTGTACTCCGCCTGAAGGGTCCACTGACGACACAGACGCTATCGCCGTTCCAGAATGCGGTGCGCGGAGAAGACGCGCTCACCATGATTCTCGACTTCACCGACGTACCTTACATCGACTCCGCCGGGCTGGGCACACTGGTCAGCACCTTTGTCTCGCGCCACAAAGCGGGACGCCGCGTAGCGCTCGTCGGCGTCAACAAACGCGTGGCAAAAGTCTTCGAAGTCACCCGAGTCGATTCCCTTTTCCTGCAATTCAAGACGCTTGATGAAGCCATCGAGGCCCTGACCAGCGCCGGCCACGCATAGACGCTCACACTACATTGTCGTCATCCTGAGCCCGAAAGGGCGAAGGATCTGGCGCGGATAGTTCGATCCTCGTTGCCAGGCACTGCACGCCAGATCCCCATGAGTTCACGAATCAAGTGCAACACCGTACAAAGGTGTTGCGATGGAAAAGAGAAGATATGAGCAGTTGGTGCTCAGGGAGCGGATTGAGATTTACCGTCTGCATGCAAACGGTAAATCTCTGCGCTGCATCGCCGCCACTCTGGGGAGGAGCGCGGCGACCATTAGTCGTGAACTGAAGCGCAACAGCAAGGTCTCTAAGCAGTGGCCGGGGGGCTACGATCCCGAGCGCGCGCAGCGGCTGATGCTGCGTCGTCATGCCCGCGGTCGGGCCCACAAGCTGGAACGTCAGCCCGAACTTCGGGAGAAAGTGTTGCAGCATCTCGCTGCCGGATGGTCGCCGGAGCAGATTGCCGGGCGCATGGCCCAGTTGCCGGGCAGCGACCGCATCAGCTACGAATCCATCTACCGTTACATTTATTGGCGCAGTTGGTCCTTCAACGAAACTCTGCATCGCTGGCTGCCTCGGCAAAAATACCGTCGCGGAAACCGTCTGCCCAATGGCCGCTGGTCGACGGCGTCGATATTGGAGAGGGTTTCCATCCATGATCGTCCGGCGGTGGTGGAGACCAGAACGCGCACGGGCGATTGGGAGGCCGACCTCATGAGCTTCCGCAAACCGGGACAGTTCCTGCTGGTGATGCAGGAACGCCGATCGCGGCGCGCCCTGCTGATGCGGCAGAACACGAGAACGGCGCAGTCGGTCGCCGACAATCTCAGCACCCTGCTGGAAGCGCTGCCCGCGCGCGTATGTCAATCCATGACCTTCGACAACGGAGCGGAGTTCAGCAAACACTATCTCCTGAGCCGACGGTTTGGCATCCAGACCTGGTTCTGCGACACCCACTCGCCCTGGCAGAAGGGCGGCATCGAAAACGCGATTGGCCGTTTGCGCCGCCTGTTGCCTAGAAACACCGACCTCGACGACCTGCCCGCCCAGCGCCTCGCCCTCTGCCTCGAACGCTACAACGATACCCCCAGAAAATGCCTCGGCTTCAAAACTCCCAACGAGGTATTCTTGGAACACTCTGTTGCACTTCAAACGTGAATTCATCCCCTCGCTCCGCTCGGGATGACGTCTGTTTTTTTGGGGGGATTCGATGAATGGGGAAGGGCGCGACTTCAGCCGTGCCGTTTGCGCCTGAGGTGAACGTTCGTGAAAGCGTACCTCAGTCGCTAAAGCGCGCCCCTATCGGGTCGGTCTGTGGCACGAGTGAAACTCGTGCCCTTCCCGGAAACTCAATCCCGGCGGAAAATTGCAACTGTTTGCGGCCTCTCCGAATCGAATTCCGCAGTCCATGGAGGAATGAATGAAAATTTTTGGCCTGGCCGGCAGCCTGCGTAAGGATTCCTACAACCGCGCCGCCTTGCGCGCCGCACAACAACTCGCACCTGAAGGCGTGAAGATTGAAATCTGGGACAAGCTCGGCGAGCTCCCGCTCTTCAATCAGGATCTCGAGAAGACTCCTCCTGCCGTTGTCACAGAAATGAAAGCGGCCATCCGCGCCACCGACGCGGTGCTGTTCGTTACGCCGGAATACAACTATTCGGTGCCCGGCGTTTTCAAGAATGCGATCGACTGGGCCTCGCGTCCTTATGGCGACAGCGCCTGGAGCGGCAAACCTGTTGCGATTATGAGCGCCTCGGGCGGCGTCTTTGGCGGCGCACGCGCGCAATATCATCTGCGGCAGATGTTCGTGTTCCTCAACATGTACACGGTCAACCAGCCCGAGGTAATGATCGCGAAGGCTCAAGAGCGCTTCGACGCGCAGGGCAACTTGATCGACGAGAATTCTAAAAAGCTGATCCGCCAGTTGTTGGAGGAACTAGCGCGCCTGGCGCGGCTGCGCCTCGCCGCAGCGATCGAACGCAAAACCGCCTGACGGGGCCGAAAGTCCTGAGTCGTTCGTCACGAACCGTGAACGGAGACTTCTTTTTGCTTGAACATCTCAGGGTTCCTATGCAAACTGTGGCGGCGTCACTGCCCTGGAGTTCAGCAGCTTTGCACTGCCTCATTTACTTCCCGTCATCTGGAGGCCCTGGTGAAACGCATCCTTGCTTGTGTTTTCCTGTCGTGCGTGAGCATAGCCATGTCCGCGCAAACCGTATGCTTCAATGAATTCGATACCAAAACCGGAAATCCCAGCAAGGCCGTCATCTTCGATTCGAATCATGATGGCAAACTTGATGTGGGACTGATTGCATCCGCGACTCAAGGCTTTGCCCTCAACATCGATTCTCTTCTGGGGAACGGAAGCGGCGGGTTCTCGAAGGTAAAAGCCTACCACGGGCCGCCAACTCCCGAGGCCTTGGCGGCGGGCGATTTCAATGGAGATGGCAACGTCGATCTCGCCATCGCCTTCAACGTATCGAACACGGCAGGCGTCGTCGCGATTCTTTTAGGTAATGGGGACGGAACTTTCGGCAATGTGCATCAGATCAGTACGACGGAGCCAGCCGTTGCGATCGTCGCGGGCGATTTCAACGGAGATGGCAAACTCGACGTTGCGGTTACCACAGGACCCTACGCCAGCACTCCCGATGACATCGAACTATTGCTCGGCAATGGCGATGGGACGCTGAAAGCTCCAACGGTGGTCACTTCGCTTCGCTGGTACACCACCGCGCTTTCGGTCGCCGACTTGAACGCTGACGGCAAACTCGACCTCATCTCCGATGGTGGGAACACCAACAACAACAGCCAGGTAGTGACCGTTCTGCTCGGCAATGGCAATGGCACCTTCCAGTCGCCGGCAACTTATACGGCCGCGTCGCTCACAGTCGCACAAACCATCGCGATCGCCGATCTCAATGGAGACGGCAACCTCGATGTCGCGGTTCCCGGAGGCGCGGGGATGGACATCTTTTTCGGAACGGGCACCGGGACGCTCACCGGGCCGACATCGGTGTCGACCCCAACCAGTCCCCTCTCGATCGCAGCCCTCGACATTTTCGGCAACGGCTCGCAGGACCTGGTGACCAGTGACGGTTCCGGAGCGCCTCAAATCGATATATCCATCAACAATGGCGCGGGCAGCTTCACTTCGCAGGCTTACACGGTGCTCGGCACGAATTACTACGTCTACGCCGCAGACTTCAACAATGACGGCAAAACCGACATCCTGATCTTGTACTCGGGTGACGCGCGGGTAGGGGTGTTGCTGAACTGCTCGTAGAACTCGAAAGGTTCGCAAAGTGTCCCGGAGGTTCCGGATGAAACGCCTTCTCTTCGCTTTTGTGCCCCTGCTCCTAGTGAGCGTGTCCATGGCTGCGCAAACCGTGTGCTTTAACCCCACCGGAATCACCACCACTGTTCCCGGGGCCGCCGCCATCCTGGATTCCAATCGTGATGGCAAACTCGATCTGGCCCTTCTCGCCCAGAGCACGATTGGCAACCACCTCCTCACCGAGTCGTACCTGGGGAAGGGAGATGGCACGTTTATTCCGGTGAAAGCCTATCCCGGTCCCGGCACCGCGTATGCCATCGGGGCGGGCGATTTCAACGGAGACGGTAATCCCGACCTCGCCATCGGATTCCTGGCACATGCAGGAAAGGCTGGCATCGTGGGAGTTCTTCTTGGTAACGGCGATGGAACGTTCGGGAGTCCTCACAACGTGCAGACGGCCCGTAAAGTCGATCGGCTTGTGATCGGCGATTTCAATGGGGATGGAAAACTCGATGTGGCGGTAACGACCGGGCAAGACTTCAGTCATGCTGCCGACGTGGAGTTGCTGCTCGGCAATGGCGACGGTTCGTTGCAAGCGCCAATCGTAGTCACAACGTTGCCCTATTACACGCCCGCCCTTTCAGCGGCCGATCTGAATCACGATGGCAAACTCGATGTGGTTACACTCGGCGGTGATGCAACTGGCGCCAACCAAGTCCTCACGGTACTTCTGGGGAATGGTGATGGCACCTTCCAAAATGGCGTGACCTATACCGATGGAACGAACCAAAAGCCCAGCGGTATAGCCTTGGCGGACGTCGATGGAGACGGCAACCTCGATGTGGTCGCACCCGCAACGGCGGGCCTCGACGTCTTCTACGGAACCGGCAGCGGCACTCTCACCGGACCAAGTTCGATCTCTATGTTCCTTCCTCCCGGCTCTGTGGCTGCGATCGACATCTTCGGGAACGGTCGGAAGGATCTGGTCGCCGGGATCTATACGGGCTCCCTGGGTATTGCCGTGAACAATGGAAACAAGAATTTTTCCGTGCAATACACAAGTGTTGGCAACGACCCCGGCATACCGCAGGTTGGCGACTTCAACAACGATGGCAAAACGGATCTGCTGTTTCCCTTCAACGCGGGAGGCAGCGACGCAGGAGTCTCGGTGCTGCTGAACTGCTCGTAAAGGCTTGACAGCTTCGAGCTAAGTCGTTGATTCCTCATTGACCCCGTTTTTAGTCTCGAAAACTGGGTCAAACCCTCGCGTAGAATGCCCATTGCTTGCGCCTGGAAGGCTCCAGCACGACGCGTGTAGCCTTGGACGACCCGAAGGCCATCCGGAGTTTTCGAAGGGCTGTAATCGCGTCCAAATCGCAAAATAGCTAAATGATATACACAATTGGTCCGACAGCCACACCCGTGCCGAGATAACGGCAGCCTTCCAAAACCGAAATGAAAACCGCAGAGGACGCTGGGGACACAGAGGAATTATTTCAAAAGCCCTGCGTCCCCCGCGATTCTGGTTTGTAGGCGCATAAAATGTCGAGGACGCAATGGGTTTTCTAATTCCCCTTTGCGTCCTCGGCGTTCCTCTGCGGTTTTGGTGTTTTCGACTTACGCGACCGGTTGCTCAGTCAGCACCTTCTCGCGCACTTCCTCGTCGCGCTTTGCTTCACGCGTCGACGAAGGCAGCGCCAGGGCTAGCACCTCGTTGACCGTGGTCACGTAGTGGATCTCGACGTTCTCCAGTTGTTCCGGAGTCAAGTCTTCCTCGACGTTGGTTTTGTTTTCCGCCGGCAAGATCACCGTTTGCACTCCGGCACGCTTAGCGGCGAGCACTTTTTCTTTCACTCCGCCGATCGGCAACACGTTACCGCTCAACGTGATTTCTCCAGTCATTGCCAGCAACGGACGCACAGGACGGTTCGTCAGCAGCGAGACCAGCGCAGTCACGATGGTCACACCAGCCGATGGCCCGTCTTTCGGAATCGCACCCGCCGGCACGTGAATGTGGATGTCATGCTTCTCGAAGAAGTCTTCGGGAATGCCCAACTGGTCCGCATTCGAGCGCACCCAGCTCAATCCGGCTTGCATCGATTCGCGCATCACGTCCTGAATCTGGCCGGTGATGGTGAATCCGCCTTTGCCCTTCATGGTGCTGGCTTCGACGAAGAGAATGTCGCCGCCAGAAGGGGTCCATGCCAAACCAACGACTACGCCTGCGCGCTTGGTGCGTTCGGCAATTTCGCCTTCGCTGCGGATTTTGATTCCACCCAGAAATTCCTGGATGACAGCATCCGTAACCACCAGCTTGTCGTTCTTGCCTTCGGCGATGCGCCGCGCCTGCTTGCGGCAGATCGTGCCAATGGTGCGTTCGAGGTTGCGAACGCCCGCTTCGCGCGTGTAGTGGCGAATGATCGAGCGAATCGCCGCTTCCGGAAAATCAATCTGATCGGCGGTGATTCCGTTTTCTTCAATCTGCCGCGGAATCAGGTACTGGAAGGCGATGTGAACCTTCTCTTCCTCGGTATAGCCTTGCAGTTCAATGATCTCCATGCGGTCGCGCAAAGGCTCAGCAATGGGGTCAAGCATGTTTGCCGTAGTGATGAACAACACCTTCGACAGATCGAACGGCACGTCGAGGTAGTTGTCGCGGAAGGTCGAATTCTGCTCCGGATCAAGCGCTTCGAGTAGTGCGGAGCCTGGATCGCCGCGGAAATCACGTCCGACTTTGTCGATTTCGTCGAGCATGAACACGGGATCTTTGGTTTCCGCGCGGCGAATGCCTTGAATAATTTGTCCCGGCAACGCGCCGATGTAAGTGCGACGGTGTCCGCGAATTTCGGCTTCGTCGTGCACTCCGCCGAGCGAGATGCGGACAAATTTGCGTCCTAAGGCTCGCGCGATCGACTTGCCCAATGAAGTCTTGCCGACACCCGGAGGTCCAACAAAACAAAGAATTGGACCTTTCATCGTCGGCTTCAGACGGCGCACGGAAAGATAATCGAGAATACGATCTTTGACTTTCTTCAAGTCATAGTGGTCGGTATCGAGAACTTCTTTCGCTTTAACGATGTCAACGTCTCCGCCGGAGGTCTTCGACCAAGGCAAAACCGCCAGCCATTCAATGTAGTTACGCGTGACTCCGTAATCGGCAGCCATGGGCGACATACGTGAAAGACGTCCTAACTCTTTCAGGGCTTCTTTCTTCACTTCGTCGGGCATGCCGGCCTGTTCGATCTTCTGACGCAGGTCTTCGGAATCGCGCGCGCCTTCATCCTGCTCACCCAGTTCTTTCTGGATGGCCTTCATCTGCTCGCGCAAATAATATTCGCGCTGCGTCTGCTGCACGCGGTCCTGGACTTCGGACTGGATCTTGTTGCGTAACTGCTGGACTTCCAGTTCCTTGGCAAGGTGCTGGTTGATTTTCTCGAGGCGCACGCGGACATCCGTGGTTTCGAGCGTGTCCTGCTTATCGGCAGTGGATAAAGACGGTAATGAGGACGCTATGAAATCCACCAGGCGGCCGGGCTCTTCGATGTTCATGGCCACGGTGGAAAGCTCGTCCGACAGAGTCGGCGAGCCGGCAACAATCTGCTGGAAAAGGGTTAGGACGTTGCGCTGCAGGGCCTCGACTTCCGAACTCTTGGGCGGAATCGCCTCAGGAACGGAATCGACGCGGGCGCGCATAAACGGCGTGAGTTGCGCAAACTCGGTCAGCCGCACCCGCTCCAGGCCTTCGGCAAATACGAAAAGGCTCTGATTGGGCATCTTGACGACTTTGTGCACGACGGCCAAAGTGCCGACGGTATACAAGTCGCTCGGCTGCGGGGAGTCGACGCGCGCTTCGCGCTGCGCGACTACAACAATAGTTTTGTCCTCGCCCAGGGAATTTATCAACTGCACGGAGCTTTCCCGGCCTACCGTCAACGGAAGGACGGCGTGGGGGAAAAGAACCGTGTCGCGCACGGGAAGGATCGGTAAAGACCGGTCTTTTTCTTCTTCCGGCAGCGGCGGCTGTTCCTTGGCTTTTATGGGGCGCTCGGAGCGCGACTTCTCTGCCATATGTCTCCTTGAGTGTGTTTCGCTCAAGTTTTGATGACGCAGGGGCCTATAAAGATGCAAGCGGCGGATGGGTTCGCCGTAGAACGATGGATTCTAGTCCTTAAGCGCCTGTGGAGAAAGATGATTTTGTACTTTTCGGGTCCTCGAAAGGTACCAAAGATTAGAAATAAAAACCGTGGAGGACGCCGAGCGATGGAGAGGAAATCTCACGATCCTCTGCTCCCCAGGTGTTGCCCTGCGGTTTTGGTTTCAGGAACGCCCGGCCCCTCCGCAAAAGGCGCGGAGGGGGCACCCGATGTTTTTGAGCCCATGGTCTGAGGTTCGAGGGCTAAGGTCTGCTCCTAGTCTACGAAGACGTGTTTGGCGGTGTCTCCGCGGAAAACCAGCTCGTGCAGGACGCGCTCATTAGCGGCATTCAGCACGTAGATCTGTTGCGACTGGTCGGCTTTGGCGGCGAGCGGGACCAGCGAGCATTTCACCTTGACCTCAACTGGGGTCTGTTTGGCATTCATTTGCTTGAACACCATGATGTGATTATTGCCGTCCATGGTGTGCAGCACTTTGTATTCGCCGGCCGGCAGCAACGTGCTGCCGATCCACATGGGGCTATCGAACTTGATTTGACGGGTATCAGCAACACCCATGCTGTTCTGTCCGGCCTGGAGCAGCAGGCTGGCGCCAAGCACGCACAACGCGACCACGGCAATCAATTTGAAGATACGCATAAGTTCCTCCCTTTCGACCACGCTGGTTTCAGGGTAAGACCTGAGGGGCAGAGATGCCGTGTGCCTGCTCACAGGCGGATGTGATGGGTGAACTTAGCACTTAGCACTCAGCATTTGGTAATTAGCCACGTCCCATTGCCGGAGGATTGGCGGAACTCTGCCCCGCATTCAGCCTGACGCCTAAGGCCTGGAGCCTGCAGGCTGAACCCCTAACGCCGCGGGGCGCCAGCGGCGAGGTGGCCGAGAGTGGCTGGAGGCGTGGTTTCGACGTCGGGCCCGGTGGTTTGGCCGGTGACGATCGGCTTGTTGGCGACGGTCTCGTACGCGTATCCGGTAAGGAGGGCATGGCCGGCGCCGCCGTTTTCCGCGTTGCGCATTCTTACGGTGAAACGCGCCCAGCCGTAGTGCACCTGTCCACTGATCACAAACTTGAAGCCAACAAACTTGTTACTGACAGTGGCACCGTCGGGCGCCCATGGCCCATTGTAGACCGGGCCAAAGTTATGGGAGGAGACATGCCCCATGAGGCCGCCGTTCTGGTTGAACTTTCCTTTCGAGCTCAGCGAGACGCCTTTGGCAAGGGCGGATTGAAAGCCTAGGGTACCCCACACCCGATTGCTTTTCCCGAGCGCATAGGCGCGCATAAATACGCTCGTGTAGGAAGAACCATTGGTGTTGCGAATGCCGATGTCAAAGTCATTGCCGAAGTTGGAAATCGTGAAATCACCGATGCCGTCGTTGTTTAAGTCGAGGGTGTAGGTGACATTCCTCGCGATCGTCTGATTGGTGGGAGTGAAAACGACCTTGGCTTCCGAAGGCTGGACGAGGGCAAGCAGACTTACACCCGCAGCGGCGGCGGCGGTTGAATAGGAAAGAAGTCTGTTCTCGAGGTTGGCGGTGAGGGTCGCGGTGATGCGGGAATACGAGCGGCGGCGTTTCATGGAGTGTTCTCCATCGAGCAGGAATCCGACAAACATGAAGACTTGCCGGGGGCTGCGTTTCCTAACAGCAGGTCGCGGGATTATGGTTTCGGGCAGGCGGGAAGTCAAGATGCAGGAGTTTGCATAGGGCGTACCTCAGACCTCGGACTTCAGACTTCGGCAAATGAAAACCGCAGAGGACGCTGAGGACGCCGGGTTTTGGCGAAAAACCCTGTGCGTCCTCCGCGTCTTCCGCGGTTTTGGTTTGAGCTGATATTCGGATCTCACAAAGCTTTCGGATAAATGCCCAGAATTTTTACGAAGTCGGCGGTGCGGTTCAGGTCTTCGAGTAACGATTGCGCCAGTCTGTCGTGGCCGTGGAGATAGTCCGCGTAGAAGACGTATTCCCATGGGCGTCCGCGCATGGGGCGGGATTCGATTTTGCTTAGGCTGACGTTGCGGGTGGCGAAGGCGGCGAGGGCCTGATGCAAAGCTCCGGCGACGTTTTTCAGGCGGAAGGCGATGGACGTTTTGTTAGCGCCGGGAAGGATGCGGCGGGTTCTGCGGATCAGGAAGAAGCGGGTGAAGTTGCATTTGTCATCTTCAATGCCAGCGGCGAGGATTTTGCCTCCGTAAACTCCGGCAGCGCGCCGGCTGGCGATGCCGGCGGCGTCTGGCAGATTCTGCTCGATTACGTGCTTCACGCTTCCGGCGGTATCGTAAAAAGGAGTGGCTTCGATCCCGGGATTGCGCTTGAAAAAGTCACGGCATTGGTCGAGGGCCACGGGATGGGAATAAGCACGGCGAATGGCGGAGCGCTTCACGCCTGCGGGAGCGATCAGGTTGTGGATAATGCGCAACTGAAATTCGCGTTGGACGAAAACGTCACGAGCGAACAGCACATCGAAGTGTTCGGCGACCGATCCGGCAAGAGAGTTTTCGATAGGGATGACTGCGGCGTGGACGGTGCCATTTTCGACGCGATCAAAAACCTCGGCAGAGCGAGCGCAGGGGACGACCGTGCATTCGGGAACCATACGACGGGCGGCTTCGTCGCTGAAGGAACCGAGTTCTCCCTGGATGGCGATTTTCATCGAGACATTCTAGCGGCTCTGGACCCCGGCTTCAGTCGTCAGGCTTTGGGACTGACAAATCTTTCTGCAGGAGGAAGGCGTCGACTCCATTCGAATAATAGTTAGGCACTGTTTTGACTACGAAGTAGCCGTGGCGTTTGTAGAAGGCGAGAGCGGCGGTATTGTCGACGGCGGTTTCGAGGACGACGCCGCGACATCCGGCTGCGAGGAGGTGCGCTTCGACGCCCTTGAGCAGCTCGGAGCCGACGCGAAAGCGGCGGGCTTCGGGCAGAACGTCGATGGTGATGATGTGTCCAATGTTCTTTCGTCCAGCTTCGGCGACTATGAATCCCGCGACCGACGAGGCGTCCTCAGTTTCGGCGACCAGCGTGAACGATCCGCGACGCTTCATGTAAAACTTCAACTCCATCCGGGAATAGGCAATGCCGGGGGCGAAGCACACCTGGTCGATTTTCCACAGTGTGTCGAAATCTTTAGCCTGGAAGTCCCGCAAGTGAAATTTCACCGGGACATTGTAGCTGCAGAAAATGAACAGAGGCCGCATTTCGATTGAAGCCGCAGGACTTAGAGAGGGCGAAAGAATCGCATACGAAAAGGTTGCCGGAATTGCACCCTGAGTCGTAGTATTCGCATCAGAGGAGCTTGTGGGGCGTATAGTCCTTATTGACGCGCTTTGCGTAGGCGGGATGTTGGGGGTCTGGTATGCCTGCTTCCTGCGCTATAACCACAAGAAAGCCGCGGCGGCGCTACGCTGGGTAGAGTCGGCTTGCTCGGGCCGCGGACGCGTGATCGAAACCCACTGGCGGGGATCGTCAAGACTTCAAGTACAGCTTAAATTTGTGGCGCATTGGTTCGATAATGCGCGGGTTACAGTGCGCTTGCTGCCGCGCCCGGTTCCCTTCCAGTGGTTGTTTAGCATTTACCGCAAACAGAAGGAAACACTGACGTTTGAAGCGGATCTAGATTGCGCTCCCAACTTCCGTCTGGAAGTGTTCCGGCATCGCTGGATTACCCACAAAGACACTCACAACGATAGTTCACGCGAGTGGACCATTACGCGTCCGGGGCCGGTGGTGCTGACCACGCGGACGCAATGGACGCAGGAGCTGTCGCCCGTGGTCAATACTCTGATGACCTCCCGCGGACATAAATTGTTGGCGGTAAGGTTCCGTCCCGATTCTCCGCATCTGCAGGCGACGATTCCCCTGGATTCCCTGGCCGATGAGCAGGCCGCGGCGGGATTTGTCGGGATGCTGCGCGAGCTGGCGCAGGGTGCTTCGACGTCGCACCAGTAGGAACTCCCTTTCATTTTTGAGGTCATCCTCAGCCCGACAGGGCTCGCTGGTTGTGCGCGCTAGATCCCTCGCTTCGCTTCGGGATGACGTCCCGTTTGAGGGCTGGTGACGATTGGGGTTATTGCTCGTGGTCAGACGCGGGTTCGGCGATGAAGCGGTAGCCCACGCCTCTTACTGTCAACAGGTGAACTGGTTTGGCAGGATTGGGTTCGATGTAGCGGCGCAGGCGGACTATGAAGTTGTCGATGGCGCGGGTGTCGGTGTCTTCGTGGAGGCCCCAGACTTCTTCGAGGATGGATTTGCGGGAGACGATGCGATTGTTGTTTTTGATCAGGTGGCGGAGGAGTTCGGCTTCCATCAATGTGAGTTGAATGCTTTCACCGTTCTGACGGATTTCGAGTTTGCCGAAGTCGACGGTGCGTCCGTCGAAGGTGAAGGTGTCGTAGTCGGCGGTTTCGGCTTCGGTCTTTGCGGGTTCGGGGGCGTGGCGCGCCCACTCGCGGCGGCGTAACAAGCCTTGCAAACGCGCGAGCAGGATCGCAAGTTCGAACGGCTTGGGGAGATAGTCGTCGGCACCCGAGGCGAAACCCTGTAGCACGTCTTCGGGACGTCCGCGCGCAGTCAGCATGAGGACCGGAACAAATTGTTTGGCGGCTCTCAAGGCGCTAGCGACTTCAAATCCATTTTTGCCGGGCAGCATCACATCGAGCACAACGGCATCGAATTCCTGACGCTTTCCCAGAAGCAGGTCGAGCGCGCTTTCGCCGTCTCCCGCGACTTCGACGGAGTGGCCTTCGGCTTCGAGGTTGAAGCGCAGGCCCTTGGCGAGGTGGGCCTCGTCTTCGACGATGAGCACGCGACTCATGGGGCGCTCCGGGGAAGTTCCATGACCACCGTGGTGCCGTGCCCTTCGCCGGGGCTTTCGGCGAAGACGCGTCCGCCGTGCTTCTTGGCGATGGCGCGGACGATGAAGAGGCCGAGCCCAGTTCCCTTCACGCTCGAGACGGCGCGATTGGGGACGCGGTAGAAACGTTTGAAGATGCGCTTCAGCTCGGGCTCGGGAATTCCTACTCCCTGATCACGAACGCGCATGAGCACATGCTTCTCGTCAGGCAACTCCACGCGGACGGCTACGTCGACTTTTTCTCCTGAATACTTGATGGCGTTTTCGAGCACGTTCGAGATGGCGGTTCGGAGTTCTTCGGGATCTCCGAGAATGTCGGGGCCCGTACCGTTGGTGGCGCGCTCGAAGCGCAAGGCCTCGGCCTGCAGGTGATGGCTGGTACGGGCGGCGTCGACGCAGTCCTGGACAAGGTCTCCGAAATCGAAGTTGGAGCGCATGAGCGGAGTCTTCTTGAGGCCCGCGTGTCCGGCCTTGAGGACCTGCTCGACAGTACCGAGAAGGCGGTCGGTGTCGTCGAGCATGAGGCGGTAAAACTCTTTGCGCTTGGCTTCGTCCACGTCGCGGCGTTGCAGGGTTTGCAGGTAGAGGCGAATCGACGCGATAGGCGTCTTCAGTTCGTGCGTGACCGCGTTGATGAAGCTGTCGTGCTGCTCGTTGCGGCGAATTTCGCGGACAAGAAAGATAGTGTTGAGAATGATGCCGGCGATGATGGCGCCGAAAAAGATGACGCCGAGGAAGACCTTGATGCCTTCTTGCCAGTTGAGGATGACCCATCCCATGCCGACGGCAACGGCAACAGCGGCCAGACCGACTCCCAGGGTAAGGAAGAAGGCGATGGCCTTGCGTCGGCTGGTGATGCGCATGAAGGGATTTTAGCGCACGACGAGGAGCATAGAACGGCTTAAAACCCACGAACTCCCGTGTAAAATGTTATGCCCACCTATGAAGATTACCTATCGCATCAGCGAGAAGGATTACATGGAAGCTCGTGATCTTTTCATTGCCAACGAGCTGCCTCGATATCGGAGGGTCAGTCGTCGCGTGCTCCCTTGGTTAGGAGGTATCGTGGTGCTGGAACAAGTTCTCTATCTGGTCTTCATACCTCAGCCAAACGTCCCGCTAGTCATCGTCGAATTCCTAATCGGTTTTTATCTGTTGTACTGTGGATTCGCCTTACGCCGCTATTTCCGCCGCCTATATCAAAAAGACCACCGCTTCAAACATGACTTCACGGCCGAAGTTTCAGAACAAGGAATCCGCATCATCACACCCTTCTCTGACGGGCTCGTAAGGTGGAACGGCTTCGTTCGTTTCCTCGAGTCGAATGAGATTTTCCTGCTTTTCATATCACACTGGAATTTCGTTGTCTTTCCTAACCGTGCATTCGGTGCGGGAGAGGCTGACGAATTTCGAGCGACTCTGGAGCGTTATATTCACGCAACGAAGTAGGTCGCGGGCAGCCCATCATTCGCGTTCTGTGCCGTGGAGGGCACTCGCCTTCTGTGAGGAGTAAACTCTCCATCTGGAAAACAGCCGAGTCTTTGGCACAAGTGTAAGGAAAATAGTTCTTGAGGTGTGCGTCTGCCTCTCGTAATCAAAATATTCGATGTTGCAACCATAGCGGTGGGCCTCGTCCTGGCGAGGATAACGCGATTGCGGTTTTTGTATGTCGCGCTCATTCTCGTGGTTACGATTGGGTTTATGAGATTGCATTATGGCCTCAGCTACTCGTGGACGTTCTTAGCGAAGTATGGAGCGAATGTTGCGATTCCGATCGTCATGGCTTGGGCAGGGAATTACTTGGCAGCGAGGAGTAGTGAAACAGCATCGGAAAAAAGATTGTGGCAGGGATTATTTATAACACTGACACTTCTTTGGCTGGGAGAGAGCTTTTGGGTTCTAAGCACCGAGGATGAGCAACACAGGCAAGAAATGGCTGACCTAAAAAACGAAATGAAGGGCGACGTGACAACCGCGATCATTGATTACAACAATGCTCATCCTCAACATCAGATCACGAGCGAGCAGCTTGCCGCATTTACAAAAAGCTTGAATGAAAGAAAGAATGCAGCCGTGCCTCCCTCTCCCGCAGTCATCCCCGCATTAAGGACTGGGCAAGCTCAAGGATCACCTGCAAATCCACCAGATCAACCATTGATTCGTCCTGTGATTATTTCGGCACCAAGAATAAACACAAACGGGGTGATTACCGGGCAGCACTTTGGCTCGATCTCGCCAGACGTTTACTTGCACATTCGTGTAAAGCTTTCGGCGCAGATCGGAGACTATGGACCCGGAGGAATCGTGGGGCCGGACAAGCTGTTCGGGAACCTAGACCCCTCGAATTACATCAAATTTGCGGGCGTGATACGTCGATGGAACGATAACAGCATCGCGCTAGAATTTCCTCTTGGTTACTGGGATCAGCTATATGAAACCGTAACATCACAAGCACACTACAGAGGCTTGACCCCTCCTCGGCGATCTGACCTTGAGGTTGGGTACCAGGTCAGAAGAAAAGATGAGGACAGCATGTCCGAATGGTTCTACGCGAAGTGAGCCGAATGCCCCAGATTCGCGCCCCGGGTCTGGGCGCTAACCTGAACTGAGGAATATTCGATCCATTACTGCCGCAAAAACGCCTCGATATCCCGATTACCCCGATACACATGCAGGATCAGTACGTCGTTGTCTTCGACACGGTAAATGATGACATATTCGCCCACGGGGAAACTGCGAAGGCCGGGGCGCAAATCGTCATCGCGGTGGCGTCCGATGTGGGGGTGGCGAGAAAGCAGGTAGAAACGCTCAGTGATGGAATCGATCAGCCGATCAGCTATCTCAACGCTGCCACTTTCCTTAGCGACGTAATACCAAATGTGATCGAGGTCAGCTTCAGCTTGAGGTGCGACACGGTGAGACATCAGCGTTGGGACGATTGTTCGGCAGCGAGGCGGCGGCGACCACGCTGCTTTACTTCGTCGGCCAACTCCCGTACGGAATCCTGGGTGATCGCACGGCCTTCCCCTCGTGCGATGGAAGCCTCTGCCGCATCCACGGCGGTGAGGATTTCCGCGCGGCTACGCTCTCGCTCTTCCCAGAGGGAAAGCGCTTCTTGGACAGCGTCTTCCTCGCGGTGGAGGCGTCCGCTTTCAATGGCCTGGCGGATGAACGCCTTCTGATCGGGAGTGAGGTTTACTTCCATGCGATTTTCAGGGTAGGCGGTCGCAGGGTGAGTGTCAACGGGCAGAAAGGTAGGCTATGCAGTCCCCTGCTCCTACGCAACAACCGCAAGGTCCCTCGACTACGCTTGAGATTAAGAATCATGTTGCTTAGACCGAGGCCAGCTCGGGCTCGGGCATTTCTTCGGCGGCGGGCTCGCTCTGGTTTTCGAGTTCTGAGAGCTTTACGGAGTAGATGTTCTTGGCGAGGCCGAGCTTTTTCAGCGTCCAGATGCCGTACCAGTTCATGTCGATTTCGTACCAGCGCAGGCCGTGACGGGCTGAGACGGGATGGGCGTGGTGATTGTTGTGCCAGCCTTCTCCATAGGTAAGAAGGGCGACCCACCAGCTGTTGGTCGAGAGATCGCGAGTCACGAAACGGCGCGTGCCCCAAGAGTGTGTGGCCGAGTTCACCAGCCAGGTGCAGTGCAGCAGCACAACCGTGCGCAGGAAGACTCCCCAGAGCAGCAGCGGCAGTCCGCCGATCGCGAGCAGCACGAGGCCGAGCACGATCATGGGGACGTAATGATATTTCGTGATCCAGACGTGGAATTTATCTTTGGCGAGATCTGGGACATACTTGGCCAGCGTGGTGGTGTCGTGGTGCATGGACTTGCCCATGAGAATCCATCCCATGTGCGCCCACCATTTGCCATCGATCGGGGAATGCGGATCGCCTTCGTGATCAGAGTAGCGATGATGAATGCGATGCGTGGCAACCCAGAAAATCGGTCCGCCTTCGAGCGCGAGCGTGGCGCAGACCGTCAGGAAATATTCGACCCACTTGGGAGTTTTGTATCCGCGATGCGTCAGCAGGCGATGGTAGCCCATGCCGATGCCGAGGCTACCGGCAACCCACCAGAGGAAAATTAACGTGAAGAGTGCTTTCCAACTGAAAAAGAAGAGTGCGGCGACGGCTCCAATGTGAAACAGGAGCATGAAAGAAGCGGTGACCCAGTTGATTTCGTTTTTGGCGGCGGCCTTGCGCTCGAGCGCTTCCAGTTGCATTTAATTTCCCCATGGACGATCTACTGAATTGGATTCTTACGCTATCAAGATTGAAGCAGGCGGCGTGTAATAGTTGTGTAATAGAGGCGTGACGGGGCATTACGGTGGTAACCAGAAAGTCACAACCAAAACCTTAAACCGCAGAGTTCGCTGAGAACGGCCGCGGAGAACGCAGAGAAGTCTTCGTGGCTTTTTACGCGCCTTTGACTTCGACTCCGGCCCATTTTTCCAGGAGCGTTATCGTGGCGGCGTAATCGAGGTCTTGGTGTCCGTCTTCGACGGCGACTTCGTAGATTTCTTCGACGGTCTCGAGGCCGGGCAGTTTTACCCGGGCTTCGCGGGCCGCGTCTAACGCAAGCTTAATGTCTTTGTACATCAGGCGCAGCGGAAAGTTCGGTGAGAAGTCGCGCTTGAGGACGAACGGGGCTTTGTATTCGACCACTCCTGATTTCACCATCGAGGCTTGAATCAGCGGCATCATGGTCTCGGCGCTCACACCTAGTTTCGCCGCGAGGGTCAAAGCTTCCGCGAAGCCTTCGTAAATCATGGCGATTTGCAGATTCATCGCAAGCTTCGCAGCTTGGCCTTTACTGGTGTCCCCCATGCGGAAGACGGCTTTGCCGGTGGCGTTGAACAACGGTTTGAGTTTTTCGACGACGGCTTCGTCTCCGCCGACGATGAAGATCAGGGTGCCGCCTTCGGCGCCGATTTTTGATCCGGTGACGGGAGCGTCGACGTACGAGACGCCTTTCGCGCGCACGCGTTCGGCAAATTTCAGCGTGGCTGCGGGGGAGATGGTACTGGAATCAATGATGACCATGCCATGAGCCAGGGAATTTTCCGCGCCCCCGGGACCGAAGAGAAGATTCTCAACCGCCTTGGTGTCAGATACGCACATCCAGACGACTTCAGCGCCGCGAGCGGCTTCGGCAGGAGAGGCGGCAGTCTTTGCGCCCTCGACGTCTTTGCCGGGGGTGCGGTTCCAGACGGTGACGTCGTGTCCGGCTTTGACCAGGTTGGCCGCCATGGGACGGCCCATAATTCCTAAACCTAAGAATGCAACCCGCATGTCGGCAATCTCTCCTAAGTGCTACATGCGATTAGAACTGACGTGTATCCGGACGGTCAAGCAATCTCGGAGGAGATTGTTCTAGAATAGTGGTACCACTTCCGTCATTACAGAATCCTTTGCACCGGGGAGCGGGAATTGCTTCCGCGCGGAGTGCATTCATGCGGCCCTCGATGATCAACTCGACTCTGAAAAATCCGGCGCTGCGGAAACGCGCGCAACAGTTTGGGCGGTTGGTGCGGCGTTCAGTGGTCACGCCACGTACCGGTGAGAGCTACAAGCCCAGACTGGCGGCGAACGGCGAGTTGGGATTGACGTTCATCGGGCATGCCAGTTTTCTGCTGCAGATGGGCGGACAGAATGTGATGATCGATCCGAATTTTGCTCGCTGGCTGTTTGTGCTGAAGCGGCTGCGCCAGCCGGGCGTGAATCTGCGCGATCTGCCGCCGATCGATCTAGTTCTGGTGACGCATGCGCACTTCGATCACTTGCACCGTCCTTCGCTGCGGGCGATTGTGCAATTGACCAAGCGGCGCAAGGGATCGGCACCCGCGATTGTGGTGCCGCATCATGTTTTTGACCTGGTCTCTGATCTCGGATTCAGTGATGTCGTCGAACTCGACTGGTGGAACAGTTACAAACATCGCGCCTTAACCGTAACCCACGTGCCTTCGCGGCATTGGGGAGCTCGCATTATTAAAGATTCGCATCGCGGATATGGCGGATATGTCATCCGCGATCAGAAACACTCGGTGTATCACGCGGGCGACACGGCGTATTTCTCGGGATTCAAGGAGATCGGGCAGCGTTTGTCTCCGCAAGTCGCGCTGCTGCCGATCGGCGCATACAATCCGGAAACGTTTCGTAATGTGCATGCCGATCCGGCGGACGCGACGCGGGCGTTTCTCGACCTGAATGCGCGCTGGATGGTGCCCATGCACTATGGAACTTTCCGGCTGTCGCATGAACCGATGGAAGAGCCTTTGCAACTGCTGGACAAAGAAGCAAAAGCCGCCGGAATCGAAGACCGGGTGGTGGTTCTGCAAGAAGGCGTGACCCGCTTTTTTTAACCTCGATTTCACAACTTTTCCCACCGCCTGGGCTAGAATTTCCGTCTGCAAAGGAGATTCCTATGACGGAAAAAGTTACCCCCATTCCAGAAGGTTTCCATACTCTCACTCCTCATCTTGTTGTGAAGGGCGCAGAACAGGCCATCGAGTTTTATCAGAAGGCGCTGGGCGCGCAGTTGCTGGGCAAACATGCCGGACCGGGCGGCAAGATTATGCATGCCCTGCTGCAGATCGGCGACTCGAAGCTGATGCTGGCCGATGAGTTCCCGGAATTTGGATCGCTAGGTCCACAATCTGGCGGAACATCCGTTAGCCTTCATGTGTATGTCGAGAATGTAGACAAGGCCTGGGAGAAAGCGGTTGGAGCAGGCGGGAAAGTGAAGATGCCTCTGATGGATCAGTTCTGGGGCGACCGCTACGGGCAGTTTACCGATCCCTTTGGGCATCTGTGGTCGCTGGGTTCGCGAATCAAGATCATGACGCCGGAAGAGATGGAGGAGGCGCAAGCTGAGGCCTTTGGCAAGGCCGCCGAGAAGATGCAGAAGACGGCGTAGAAACCCCGGTCGCGGGTCGCCGGTCTTCGGTGGCTGGAAATCCTATTTACTTTGGGTGCCTCGTTCCTCCGCGATTTCGCGCAAGGCCGGGGCATTTTTTGCTGGTGGGCAAATGATGGGTCATCAAGGCTCGGATCTGTAGTTTTTCAGACGCGGCAGACCCCGTTCCACGATCTTGTGATAGTTGTACAAGTCTTCATCGGCCAGGACGAGTTCAAGAAATTTGTAGATGACATCCATCTGTTCTGCTGTGAACGTTGCGAAGCGATGTTTTTGCCACTCTGCCATATCTGCGGCTTGATTCCGTGGACTCAGTGTGTAGACCGTGAATTGGAATACTTGGGAACGATCGTTGAAATGCTTCAACGAGTAGAGAAGATAAGCCGGAAGAAAATACTGAAATCCTTCGTCAGACAGTATGGGAAGCTCGTCGAAGTTCCTCTCGAGTTTTTCGTCGCTGATCGTTTCCCATCGCTCCTTCACAAACTCTGGGTGCAAAATGACATGATTTCCGGGATAAGGGAGCGCTCCGAAGCGTTTTTTCACTAGATCAATCAGCTTCGCGATTTCGCGACCTTTTTCGTCATTGTCCATAAGACGTTCTAATAACTTAGCAGTATTCTCAGGTCGCGCAGGTTGTTGCCGGTGGGACCGGTGATGACCGCGTCACCCAATGCTTCGAAGAACGGAAATGCGTTGAAAGTTTCCAGATGAGCCTGGGCGCTGATGCTCTTGGCTTTGGCGCGGTCGAGCGTAGTGCCGTCGGCGACCGCTCCGGCAGCTTGACTGTTGCCGTCGATGCCGTCGCTTCCGGCACTTAGCACTGTGATTTCTTTTCCTGCGATTTTTGTGGCGCAGGCGAGGGCGAATTGCTGGTTGCGTCCGCCCACACCACCGTTTGTGACCTTCATCGTTACTTCTCCGCCCGAGAGCAAACAGACGCGTTCTGATTCTTTCTTCAGTTCACGCAAGCGGTTCAGCAGGTAGTTAGCGGCTGCTTCGTAGTCCCAGTCATCGCAGGAATTGTCGACGGTTACGGTGAATCCCTGGTCGAGGGCGATCGCTCTGGCGGATTCGACTAGAGAGGCGTTCGACAGAATCGACCACCAGCGCGAGCGGTGAAAAGCAGGATCATCGGACTTGGGAGTTTCCTCCAGAGCGCGGCGCTGGAACAACTCGCGCACCGATGCAGGGAATTGCGGGAGCATGTCGTACTTCGCCGCGAGCGAATAGCAGTCTTCGACGCTGGTGGAATCGGGCATGGTGGGTCCCGAGGCAAGGGCGTCGAGCATGTTGTCGGGGACATCTGACACGAGCAATGACACTTGCTGCGCGGGATGAGCGGCGCGGGCGAGGCGTCCCCTTTCACGGCCGAGAGATGCTTGCGAATCGCGTTGATCTCGGCGATCGGAGCGCCGGAGTGAACCAGGATCTTGTAAGTGGCAATCAGATCGGCGAGAGAGATTTCGTCGTCGAGCGGTTTTTCGGCCATGGAAGAACCGCCGCCGCTGATCATGAAAATCACCAGTGAAGAAGCAGTCTGCGCGTTGAGGGCTTTCAGCATGGCTTCAGCGGCGCGAATGGATTCTTCGTTGGGAGTGGGATGTCCGCCCTGGAAGTAGCGAAAGCCGCGCAGCTGAGTCAGAGGCGCGACGGAACTGGCGATGATGCCTTCGAAGCGGCTGCCGGCCTGCATTTCGAGGGCGTTGACCAGAGTGTGTCCGGCTTTGCCGATGGAAATCACGAACACGCGACTGTAGGAATTCAAGTCGAAGAGATCTTCAGCGACGCGGAGGACTCCACGCTCGCACTCGACGTGACGCTGGAAGGCGCGGTCGATGCCGGTTTCGGAGAGGGCGCGTTCAAAAAGATGGCGGGCGGTAACCCGCATGTCGAGGGCGAGGCGTTCACGATCAGGAGGCATCGCGGAGGATTATAGAAGGAGCTTGTGGGCGTTAGTCTCCCTCTTCGACAGGTTTCATGATCCGAAAACCTGGTTCGTATCAGGGCATCGCTTCAGCGATGCCATTTCGTGGAAGCATTTGATCGCCTTTAGGCGCTGCGGCACAGCGGCTAAAGCCGGATTCATAAATGGCTCGTACGGTATGGCTGAAGCCATACCCTGATACAGATCTACAGGCTTCCCACCCAGGTCTCGATGGCGTCGCGTAGCTCTTTCAGGCGACCTTCGAAGAAATGATCGGCGGCTTCGACGAGGACGAGTTGCTTGGGCTCGGCGACAGTGTTCACCAGTTGACGCAATTGGGCGGGCGATCCGAATTGATCGCGGGTGCCGCTCACAAACAGCTTTGGCTTGGCGCACGTGCGCAGGAAATCGAAGTTGTAGGCGCGATCATCGATGGGCGCGACGGGCAGGCCGAGACCGATCATGGCTTTCACGCGCTCGTCGGGGCAAGCGACGGGGAGACCGACAGCGGCGCCGAAAGAGAATCCGGCGAAGATCAGCGGGAGGTGAAATTCGTGATCGAGCCAGTTCAGGGCCGTCATCACGTCTTCGCGCTCGCCGCTTCCGTGGTCGTGCTCCCCCTCGCTCAGTCCGGCGCCGCGAAAGTTGAAGCGCAGCACAGGGAATCCGAAGCCGTTCAGGGCTTTCATGGTGTGGAAGACGACCTTGTTGTGAAGGGTTCCGCCGAAAACCGGGTGAGGATGGCAGACCAGCGCGGCATGTGTGGCTTTGTCATCGCCGGCATTGAGCAGAGCTTCAAGGCGTCCTGCGGGGCCTTCGAGGAAGAGGGATCGGATTGCGGAGTTCTGGACGGGCACGAAGTAATTATAAGCACTCAGCAGTCAGCATTCAGAAATCAGCCAGTTCTCACGTCCCCTGAACGAACATGTCATGGCTGAATGCTGAGTGCTGATTGCTGAGTGCTATTCTTCTCCGCATGGACGTCGTCGCCTTCACCCGTCAACTTGTCGATATTGAATCGATTACCGGGAACGAGGGCCCTGTTGGGGATTTCTTACAGCGGGAGTTGAGCCGCCTTGGATTCGAGTCACGGAAAGTGACGGTGGAAGGGTCGCGATACAATGTGTGGGCAACTTGGCCTGAGCAGCCGAAGCCCGCGGTTGTTTTCTCCACTCACATGGATACGGTACCTCCGTTCATTCCTTCGCGCGAGGATGAAGGGCGAGTCTACGGACGCGGCTCTTGCGATGCCAAGGGGATTATCGCAGTTCAGACGGCAGCGGCTCTGCGACTACGTGCCGAAGGCATTCATGTCGGACTTCTGTTTCTAGTGGGCGAAGAGCGCGATAGCCTGGGCGCGAAAGTTGCGAACGAACAAGCCTACGGTTCTAAATTTATGGTGAATGGCGAGCCTACCGAGAACCAAGTTGCGCTGGCGTCGAAGGGAGCGCTGCGAGTCGAAGTGATTGCGTCGGGACGGATGGCGCATTCGGCGTATCCCGAGCTCGGCGAGTCGGCGATCGATAAATTGATCGAGGCATTGACGCGGTTGCGGGCGATGAAGTTGCCGAGCGAGCCGGGGATCGGTCCTTGCACGCTGAACATCGGGTTGATCGAAGGCGGACGCGCACCGAACGTGATTCCTGATCGGGCGCAGGCGCAACTGCTTTATCGGCTGGTGGGTCCATCGAATGAGTTGCGGCGCGAGATCGTGGCAACTGTTGGAGACTTGGCTCGTGTTGAGTTCACTTTGGAAATTCCATTTGCAAGGTTGCAGGCTCCGGATGGTTTGCCGACCATGGTGGCTGCATTTACCACGGACATTCCTGCGCTCAGCAATTGGGGACAACCGCTGCTGGTTGGTCCGGGGTCGATTCATGTGGCGCATACCGAGGGCGAGTATGTGGAGAAGAAGCAGTTAAGCGATGCGGTGGAGTTGTATGTCGGAATTGCGCGACGGCTGACGTCTTAGGTCGCGGGTGGCCGGTGACTGGTCGCCGGAAAAATCACCTGACGGCCCGTCCGTGAGAAAAACGGATAAATTGTGCCTATCTGCCGTCGCTCCGCGACTGGCGGGCGAGGGCGCCCGCCCCACACGAACAATTTTTGTGGCCACCTGCCACCGGCGACCCGCGACCGTGACCCGCGTTACACTTAAGGGATGACTGCCTCCCTCAATTCCCTCTCCAAGGCGTCTTCCTCCTACTTGCGTTCTGCCATGCATCAGCCCATTCGGTGGCATGAATGGGGCGAGGAAGCGTTTGCCACGGCGGCGCGCGAGAACAAACCCATTCTGCTCGATATCGGTGCGGTGTGGTGCCACTGGTGCCATGTCATGGATCGTGAATCGTATGACAGTCCTGAGATCGCGCAGATCGTGAACGGACGTTTTATCGCGGTGAAGGTCGATCGCGATGAGCGTCCGGATATCGACAGCCGCTACCAAGCGGCGGTGAGTGCGATCAGCGGGCAGGGCGGATGGCCGCTTACAGCGTTTCTCACTCCCGATGGCAAGCCGTTTTATGGCGGAACGTACTTCCCTCCTGAGGATCACTACGGGCGCCCAAGTTTCAAGCGGGTGCTGTTGTCGATTTCCGACGCCTATCACCAGAAGAATGCTGAAGTTGTCGATCAGGCGAAGATGGTGGAGAGTGCGATCGGACAGGCCGAGTCGTTCGCGGGACGCAATGCGACGTTTTCGCCGTCGGTAATCGACGCAATCGTCAAGTCTGCGATGGGAATGTTTGATGACAAGAACGGAGGCTTCGGGAGTGCGCCGAAATTTCCCCATCCGGGGATGCTCGAGTTAATCATCGATCAATATGTGCGAACGGGAAATGAGGAGCTGCGAAACGCATTTGTATTCACGCTTGAGAAGATGGCGCGCGGCGGTATGTATGACCAGTTAGCCGGGGGATTTCATCGCTACTCGGTCGACGAGCGCTGGGTAGTACCACATTTCGAGAAGATGTCGTATGACAACTCGGAATTGCTGAAGAACTATGTGCACGGTTACCAGGCAACGGGTTCAGAATTTTTTGCTGATGTAGCGCGGGACATCATTCGCTGGATGGATGAATGGCTCAGCGACCGCAAGAATGCCGGGTTCTACGCATCGCAGGATGCCGATTACTCGATGGACGACGACGGCGATTACTTTACCTGGACACTCGAAGAAGCTAAAGCCGTACTGACCGAAGAAGAAGCCAGCGTGGCCACACTTTATTACGACATCAACGAAGTCGGCGAGATGCATCATAACCCGGCGAAAAATGTGCTCTACGTTCGCGCCTCGCTTGAGGAAATAGCGAAGCGGCTGAATCTTCCTCTGGCCCGGTTGCAGGAGTTACTCGACTCGGCGAAGAAGAAAATGTACGCGGCACGTTTGCAGCGTGCCACACCCTACGTGGACAAGACGATGTATGTCGGGTGGAATGCGTTGTGTGTATCGGCTTATCTAGAAGCGGCCAAAGTGCTGGATCTCGCGGATGCAAGGCATTTTGCGCTGCGCTCGCTGGACCGGATTCTGTCGGAAGCGTGGCGAGGGCGGAAACTGCTCCACGTGATGGCGTATTCGGACGCAGCTGCCGAGTTCCGTGAAATTGATGGCGTGCTCGATGACTATGCGTTCAGCGTGATTGCCTGCCTCGACGCCTATGAAGCGACGGCAGACTTGAGTTACTTTCACTTTGCGCAGCGCATCGCTGACAAAATGATTGCTGGTTTCTTCGATCCGATAGCTGGCGGCTTTTTCGATACAGAAAAAACCGAGAAGACGTTAGGAGTACTGGGCACACGGCGTAAGCCGTTTCAGGATTCCCCGACGCCGGCAGGAAATTCCGCGGCTGCCATCGCGCTGACGCGAATGCACGCGTACACCAATGACGCGAGTTATCGCGACAAAGCTGACCAGACGCTGGAAGTGCTAGCCGGGATGGCGGGCCAGTATGGTTTGTTTGCCGCCACTTATGGCATCGCAGCCGTCGAGTTTTCGCAGCCGCATACGCAAGTGGTGGTGTTAGGGGACGACGCTATAGCAGAACAGCTTTATCGCGCTGCGGTCGCTCCGTTCGCTTTGAACAAGTCAGTGCTGAAACTCGAGGCGAACAAAGCCGTGTCCGAAAATCTCCCACCTGCTCTTGCGGAAAGCATTCCTCAGTTGCCGGTTGTGAAAGAAGGAAAGTCGGCGGCGGTGGTGTGTTCGAATTTCGCTTGTCAGCCGCCGGTGGGGAATCCGGAGGAGTTACAGCTGGAATTGGGAGCGAGGCGCCGAGTCGCGTAAGCTTTCCCGGCTATTAGCAATCGCTCCTATGGAGCTCAGTACTTCAGCTTCAATAATTCTGCGCAAAAAAAGAGGGCTGACGTTGCACTTCGCAACTGTCAGCCCAACTGGGTCTCTAGGCCGCGTTCGAGCGGCGAGTACTTCACTGCGGTAAAGCTGCCTATTTCGGGCAGCCTGTCTTTGGGTTGCACAGAATCGGTCCGCCATCCGCTGCAGCAAACATCGGAGTCGAAACCGCCACATACGTGCAAACCAAACCTACCATCAGGATCAACATCCTGACCGCACGTTTCATGGACTTTCTCCTTAAAGTGCGGGTCCCCTGGGAGCGGAAACCCTCACGGGCCGGAATTATACAGTGAGCACTGTAGGAGTCCAGACATAGTTTTTCAAAAACCTTGAATTTATCGTCTAACTGAATGTGACTCAGAGTGAGAAAACAGCCTTTTCTGCAGGATTCTCAATAGATTTTTAAGTTTTTTCAGTTTGGGAACGAAAGCGGGAGGACGTCCAAAATCCAGACAAGGGTATGACTTAAAGCTTGGAAGAAAGGTTGTGCGGCAGAAAAAGCGGTTCGGGGCTTTCTGAGATTGCCGACATGCGAGATACCAACTGCCCCGCCTCTTCAACGGCGGGATCGTTGTGAGTTCGCGAAAGGGCGCGATCGACCATTCCCTCAAACATAGGGATCAGAGAATCGGGTGCGACCGGATGCTGTAAGTCGGTAAGACTCTGGTCCCAGCGCTGCGACATCAGTACTGTTCCAGAAACTTCTCGCGCCGGACTCTTCGAAACAACATAGCTCAGCCAAATCAGAATGGTGCAGTTGTAGGCAGCCATGTTGGCCATGCTTGCAACGTTCTCGGTGACGTATCCCCCGGCGCGCAGGGCGACCAGCATGAGTTCAACACTGGCAAAAAATCCGAAACCGAGGGCGATGCCAAAACTATGTTGCCGCCGTGAGACTCCCAGATATTTCGAGAAGACCAGCAGGAACATAATCAGGCCTACTTGGATGACACGCACGCAGCGCTGTCCGGTCATCACGGCTTGCCAGAGAGGACCTTGCTCGTTGCTCGCACTCGACGCCGCTACCACTCCCGCTACGAGTAGCATCACCAGTCCAGCCCACATGAACAACACTGAGCCCAGATCCTTCAACGTGTGGTACGGACGGAAGACGTCGAGGAAAACTTCGTAGATGACCTTAAAACCGATGGCAGCGCTGATACCAATCGTGGCCGCATACACGTAAAAGAAGATTGAATAATTGCCGTAAAGGTAGAGGGGGAAAACGATGGAGAAGACGGCGATCTGCGAAAGAACGTACGCGAAAAACACGGGAAATGAGCGATGAAGTTTGCGCCAGTACAAGGCGCCCACCACCATGCACTCCAGCACCGGATGGGCAATCCAAAGCGCGTTAAAAGCAAAGTCGAGTTTCGGATTCATCCTCTGTTTTCCCAGACACAGGGACGGCTGGTCGACAGACTACACCCTCGAAATCCGTTCCCAACTGTGAAGATTAAGCACCACCCAACCAATGGTCAATGTACTGAAGTAACCGGAAGTAACGTTACCTGCAGGGGCGTCAGTAGATGGGGATTTCCCCAGGGTTCTGGGAAGGGGGAGCCTCGCGAAAACGAGAACCTACATTTCCGGGCAAGCCTGGATGTAGGCGCGCATCATCCGCACTTCGCCGTCTTTTTCGTCGATGTCGTGCAGGAGCAGATCGCGCAGCGAGATAATTCCGCGCAACTGCTTGCCTTCGCAGACGGGAAGATGACGGAATCCGTGACGCCGCATCAGGTGAAGGCAGGTACCAGGATCTTCGCCGGGACAGACCGTCAGGGGATCCTCAGTCATAACTTCGTATAGCAGCGTGACCCGAGGATCGCGGCCCTCGGCAACGACGCGCTTGAGCAGATCGCGTTCGGAGAAGATCCCGATCAGCAGACCGTCGCGTAGAATCGGCACCGCGCCGATGTTGCGATCGACCATTGCCCTCGCGACCTCGAGCACGGTTTGCTCGGCCTCGGCGCGGTAAGTTTCCTGATTCTTGATCAGGTCGAAAATGGACATTTCACACCCCCGGGGCCCAATTTTCACCCCAACTCCCGAAAAGGCGCAGCGGCGCTGAGTATATGACGAAAACCGGGGCACGGAAGCAAGAAAAATGGGGGTATACGGAAAGGACTGTAGGACTGCAGTCGTTGGTCGTTCGTCGTTGGTCGTTTGCGAAGCCTCTGATTCCAGGCAGCTTTGCGGGCTCCTAGCTTTTCTGAGAGTCCCCGATAAAGACGAAATACGAGCAGTTCCAGAGGGCGGTGGGAACCGAGCCACGGGGGCGCGCTGTGAGGATGATGTTGTAGTCCTCGGAAACGTTCAGATTGTCGATCACGGAGTGGGCGGCGTGGGGCGTCACCAAGGCTAGATGAGCGAGGAAGTGGTAGATGTCGTCGCCTCCCTCATAGCCGGGGGCGACGTAGGACACCTCGGTATTTCCGGCGCTGAAGTGCCATCCCAGCGAGGCCGCGAGGGCGACAGCATCTTCGTAGGCTCTTTCCGAAACGGTTCCGGGCGCGGGATTGTCGAAGACGATGCGCAGCTTGCGCTCGTCTTCGCGGCTGAATTCGCGGACTTTCAGCGATCCCGATTTCGCTGTGGCCTTCCAGTCCACATGGCGGGCGGAATCCTCGGGCAGGTATTCGCGAATGCGATAGAGATCGTAACCGCGTCCGCGGGCAAAGGTTTCGAACTCGCCGGTAATCATGGGCAAGATTTCGAAGTATTCATCAGTCGGCTCGACCGGAGGATAGACGATGATCTCGCGCCGCAGCGGGACGCGCCGTGTCTTGGCGAGAAAGGCAAATGGGAAGCGAGTGGAAAGGCCGAAGCTTTCTTCGCGATAACGCCCGCGGCGATCAAACTTCAATTCGAGTTCGGCGGCCAACTCTGTGGCGGCGGGAATGTAGGGGAAATAGGCGGCTCCCTGAAAGATGCCTGGAGCCTTCGTGTCAGCCACGCGACGCAGTTGGCGGTCGGGTAGATGCAACCATTGCTTTTCCTTAGGACGTCCCGGAGGCCAGTGAAACGTGGCGGGGGACAAGCGCCAGTGCTTGGTGTCGCGTCCCTTCTTTGAAGCAATGACATTCACGGAAAACGACGGCAGCCAGCGGCCGGAGTTTTTGACCAGAAAGCGAGCCTGGGTAGCGCGTCCGGCAAACACGTGCTCGGGCAGGCGGACGTCGAGTTCCAGATCGCGCAACACCAGTGCCGACGCGACACCCGAAACCAGAATCGCGGCCAGCATCGCAGCCACAACGATGTAGAGCAGATTGTTGCCGGTGTTGAGCGCGGCAATGCCGATCATCAGCACGACCAGCACGTAAATAATTCCGGCGCGCGTGACGTCGTAATCGAAGGCATCGCGAATGCGGGCAGCGGCGACGCGGCGCGCGAGATAAGGGACGGTGGTGAGTCCGACTAGCGTTGCCAGCACCAGCGCGGCCGATGCCAAGACCAGCGTCGCCCACAGATTCCCGGATTCGCGGGAAACCGTCGAGAACAATGCCGCCGCAAATGCCAGGCAAAGTCCCACCAACGCGAGCAGGAAGCGCAGCCAGATCTCAGGGATATCGACGTGCATCAGATGGGCGAATCGCTGGATGAGCAACGGCTTCGCGGGAACCGATTGGGCTGAGGCCGACATGGGAGTTACTAAAGCGAGGGTAGCATCGGGGAAAGCGTGGGGGCAATGTGACCGGGGTCATCAAGGCTTACGAAATGCTCGCGCTACTCTTCTCTTCTCAAAATGCCGTTCTGGAAGAAAAACCTTCTTTGTCCCATGGGGCCATCCACGATGGTTTCCACGACGTTGCGCTTTACCAGAATGTATTTGTAACGGTAGACATCGCCATTTGCCAGCCTCTGTTCTGAAATTCTGCCTCCATCGCTCTCGTTGTAGATATTCCTCAGCGACTCTCTTCCCTTGTGATCGTAAATGGCAGTCATCAAATAGGGATCGTAGCCAGAAAGATGCAGACCCGGCTCGTACCCGAAGCGATAAAGGGCGTGCGTGGCGTCCGCCACTGTTTCCAAGTGTCCTGTGGAGTCGTAGGCATATTTACGAAAGATCCCGGCATCGTCTGCGGCTTCGATGATTCGGTCTGCGTCGTCGTACTTGAAGCTGATGGTGCGTCCTGATGGAGAAATCAATTTCTGTAAATTTCGCTTTGCGTCCCGTTTTAATTGAATGTGATGACCGGCTGCGTCCTGCATATCGTAAGCAGCGCCCTGCGCATAGTTCTTCGAGTAGTAGGCCTCGGGGAACAGGAAGCGGCTGCCATCGAGAAACTTCATGGTCCAACCGTCGCCATTCCATGCGACCTGCGCACCGTAGAACTCCGAGGATGTCTGCTCGTGCCGGAACACAGCGTCTTCGTAACCAGTGCCTTTGGAAATTCGACGCATATACATGGGGCGGTCGTCCTCAAGGTTCAGCTGCATGTAGGTGTAGGGACGCCGCGTGCCGGTGGGGCAAATGTCATAAGGATGGTTGGCTCCTGCGCCAAAGGCTCGACTCCATGAATCCCATACCCGGTAAGTGCGAGTCAGTGAGAGAGGCATGATGTCGGCGATGAAGAGATCCGTTTGCCGGAGCACAAACATTCCCGAATGAAGGTCGACCTGAAATTCGTTCACCGGAGAATCATGATGGACAGTCGGCTCGATCAGCAGGATGGAGGTCTTGAACTTGATTTGACCCGATCTAGAATCCACTGGAGAGATTACAAGATAAGGGTATGAACCGTTCCACGCCGGCGGAGTATCGGTAAAAGGAAGCAGCTCCACCTTGACCGCACCGGGCTTGCGGAAAAACAGGAAGACTGAGAAGGCGAGGAGTACCAGAACGACGCCCCACTTCCACAAGGGTGGGTGCCAGAAGCGTGAGACTTTCGCGTCGGTATTGTGGCTAGAGGTTGGCATGGGAGCCCTCACGACTTGCGATGGCGTTTAATCCAATAAATCACTCCCACCACGACCGCCACGGCGAAGAGCATCAGGTTGACATCCTTCATGACGGCGAGGAGTTTGTCCCAATGCTTCCCGAAGAAGTATCCGATAGTAGAGATCGTGGTGACCCAAAGCGCGGCTCCGAGAAAATTGAAGAGGGCGAATTTGCGCCAGTGCATGCGCAGGACTCCGGCGAGCGGTCCGGCGAGAATGCGCAGGCCGGCGATGAACCGGGCCACGAGAATCGTCCACGCGCCGTAATGCTCGAAGAGTTCTTCGCCGCGAGTCACGGTCTCGGGCTTGATGCGGAAGAAACTGCTATAGCGGTCGAGCAGCGGACGTCCGCCGTGATGTCCGATCAGGAAGCCGACGTTGTCGCCGAAGGTCGCGGCGAGCACACCCACCAGAATGATGTAAGGCAACGAGAGCCGATGTTCGGAGTAAGCCAGGAAGCTTGCAAGCAAGAGAATGGTCTCTCCCGGGACGGGCACGCCGATGTTTTCAAGCATGAGCGCGATGGCGACCGTCCAATAGCCATGATCGGCGAGGTGTCCACGGATGGCATCGAAGATGGATTGGATCATGAGGAGTACGGGATCGAGATGGCTTTACTGGAGATTATCAGAAGCGCGGTTTCACTTCCGGGGAGACACCAGAAAATCGTTAACGATGCGATTGAACTCGTCGGGCACTTCCTCGTAAGGGATGTGGCCGACGCCATCCATCATAACGAATTGGCAGTTGGTGAAATTTTTTCGCAGGGGTTCGGCAGAGGCGGGAGAGACGGCGGCATCGCGATTGCCCCACAGTAACAGCGTCGGGATGTGGGCGATACATGGCAGGACCGAGTGCAGTTCTTCGAGATCCTGGTTCCAAGTGCTCAGGATGCGGACCTCTTGGGCGAATGATTTTGCGCGATCGTAGGGGCCAGCATACCCTTCGATGGTTCCAGGCACTATGCGGCTTGGATCGCCATAGAGGCGCCGCAACATGAATCTGTGCAGGGGCTTCACTCTTGGCGCCACGCTAGAAAACCAAGGTGCGATCAACGCATGGCTCAACAGCGGCGCAATACGCTTCCCGTGCGGAGACCAGGGGTTGATCGGCGAGACCAGAATCATTCGCTCGATGCGTTCAGGAGCGAGGGCGGCGGCGCGCATCACAATGCCTCCACCGCGTGAGGAACCCAGAAGGATGCAGGAGCGGGCGCCGATCTCGTCGAGGAAGCGCAGCAGGCGCTGGGCGTTTGCGCGCAAGGTCTGGTCGATGACAGGACGATCGGAGTAGCCTGCGCCGAGCAGATCAACCGCGTAGACAGTGAACCTTTGGGCGAAGACCGGCATGGCGTAGCGCCACGAGAACGAGTGGCCCATGAGGCCGTGAACCAGAATCAGAGGCGGCCCGGAGCCGGCGCGCAGGTAGCGCATGCGGGCGCCATCGAATGAGACGTAACTCTCTTCGATTGCCGGGGTTTTCTGTTCAGCGGTCTTCGCTTCGATTTTCACGGGCTTTCTTGCGGTCCGCAGACAACTTTTCTTGTGTCGCTGGAGTCTATGTAATTGATATCGCCTCTGTCGCTTCTCGAGGGGAGCTTCGGCTTCCCTCTTTTTTGTGGACGCTGATTCGTATCAGGGCATGCCTTCAGGCATGCCGACTTGACTCGTCTCGTGGGCGCCTTCAGGCGCTGCGCAGCGGCTAAAGCCGATCCATTCTTGTCTCTAGCCGGTATGGCTGAAGCCATACCCTGATACGAACGACTACGCTACCGCTGCTTTCGACTTCTTTTTTCCTAACAGTTTCTTGAGAACGCGGATGCCCTTGTCGACGTGCTTTTCTTCGAGCAAAAACGGCGGGAGGAAGCGCACAACTGTGTCTTGTGTGCTGTTGAAGAGGACTCCCTGCGCGAGACCTTGCTCGACAATAGGACGAGCGGGGATGTTGAGCTGCAAACCTTGAATCAGGCCACGACCGCGGGTTTCCTGGACCGCGGCATATTTCCCGACTAATTCTTGCAACTGTTGCTGCAGATATCCGCCGACACGGTTGACGTTCTCAAGCAGCTTCTCTTCTTCGATGATTGCCAGGTATTCGAGGGCAACGCGGCAGGCGAGCGGGCCTCCGCCGAAAGTGGTGCCGTGTTGTCCCGCAGAGATAGCCGAGGAGAATTCTTCTTTCGCAAGGAATGCTCCGAGCGGAATGCCCGCGGCGATCGGCTTGGCAATGGCGACGATGTCTGGAGTCACTCCGAAAGTCTGGAAGGCGAAGAGGTTTCCCGTGCGTCCCAATCCGCATTGAATCTCGTCGAAGATCAGAGCCGCTTTATGCTGATCGGCGAGGCGGCGGCATTCCTGCAGAAACTCGACGGAACATTCGCGAACTCCGCCTTCGCCGAAAATAGGTTCGAGCACGATCGCGCAAGTTTCGGCGCTAACGGCTGAGCGCAGCGCTTCGAGATCGTTCTGCGGGACAAACTTCACGTCATCGAGGAGCGGTTCGAATCCCTTGCGGTATTTGTCTTGTCCGGTGAGCGAGAGGGAGCCGAAGGTGCGCCCGTGATACGAGCCTTCGAGGGCAACGAGCTTTCGACTTGGCTTCGCCTCCGGCACGGTGCCCGGCGAGGCGCGCGAGTTTGATAGAACCCTCGATGGCTTCAGTTCCGCTGTTCGAAAAGAAGGCGCGCTGCAGTCCTGAGAGCTGGCAAAGTTTTTCAGCGAGGCGTCCCTGGTATTCGTTGTAGTAGAGGTTCGAGAGGTGAATGACTTTGGCAGCCTGTTCGCGAATGGTCTTCACGACGCGGGGATGGGCATGGCCGAGGGCATTCACGCCAAGGCCGGCGACGAAATCGAGATACTTCTTCCCATCGAGATCGTAGAGGAAGACGCCCTTGCCGCGGCTCATTACGACCGGGTAACGGCTGTAGGTTTGGAGCAAAAACTGACGTTCGCGCTGGATGATTTCTTCGGTGTTGGACATAGGAATGGAATCAATTCTACCGAAGGCCGGGGCGTCTGGCTTGGCTGCTGCAAACTCTTGCATGCGAAAAGTTGCCGGATTGCAATCCAGCCCGAAGTTCACACACGGTGCGCCGCTGTAGATGTTTCATCCCTAAGGTCATCAGGCTTAAGCAGTTACTAAATCCCACAGAAAGCTTCTAAAATCCGTAGCCGCGCGGTCTTACCAGCACTATAATCTTGCAAGTCTTTTCTTTGCGTTGATTTGGCAGTCTCCCTTATGTCTCTGGCCGTGGCACGGAACGTGCAGAACTCTGTTCGGGGTAGTTTGCTGCGATTGCCGGACCCTCCCGGCCAGCCGATGAACAGGGACTTTCAAATTCGTTTTACTGCCGTGCTGCTGGCCCTGTTAACGGTCGCCGCTGCCTATCTTGCCTGGGTTAATTTCCAGAAGGAACGCGACTTCCCAGTTCCGAGTGACGGCATTTGGTGGGTGGAGCACGACGGAAAGCTGGTCGCCGATCGCGTAGAACCCATGGGGCCCGGCGACAAGGGCGGCATTCGCCCGGGGGACCGTCTGACCGCGGTCAACCAGCAGGACGTGCCAGACATGGGCGCACTGACGCGTGAACTCTACCGCTCAGGCGCGTGGTCGAAGACAACGTATTCGGTAATTCGCAATTCGGTCCAGCTCGATGCGGTGGTGATTCCGGTTCCCACCGATAAATCGCTCTACAGCTGGTTGCGCTTCATAGCGCTGATCTATCTGGGGATCGGCATTTACGTGCTGCTGCGGCGCTGGACTGCGCCCGGCTCAACGCACTTCTACGTGTTCTGCCTCGTGTCGTTTGTGTTCTACACATTCCATTACACGGGCAAGTTCAACGGCTTCGACTGGGTGATCTTCTGGGGCAATGAAGTCGCGTGGCTCTTGCAGCCAGCACTGTTCTTACACTTCGTGCTGACCTTCCCTGAAAAACGCAACTTTGTTCGCAAACACAACTGGGCGATTCCGCTGATTTACCTGCCCGGGCTTCTGATGTTCAGTATTTATTTGTTCGCGCTGCAGAATCTGAAAGCGAGCGAAAGACTGCGCTGGAATCTCGACCGCCTGCAGATGGCGTATCTGGCGATATTTTTCATCGCGGCGGCTGGGATTCTGTGGGACAGCTACCGCCGGGCAGGAACTCCAATTCTGCGCCAGCAGTTGAAGTGGGTGACGCGCGGAACCATTCTGGCGATCGCACCGTTCACCGCGTTTTACGTGATTCCCTATATCGCCGAATGGCTGCCGACCACGGCGATGAAGGTTTCGGTGTTGTCGCTGGGCTTGCTGCCGCTGACGTTCGGATACGCCATCTTCCGCTACCGCTTGATGGATGTGGACCTGATCTTCAAGCGCGGCATGGTTTATACGCTTGCGGCGGGAGCCATTGCGGGCGCGTATTTCGCGATGATCGCGGCGGTGGCCGAACTGGTGCATACGCAGATTCCGAGTTCGGGGCCGTATGGCTTGATGCTCGCCATCGTGGTCACGGCGCTGTTGTTCGACCCGGTGCGCAAATGGATTCAGGCACGAGTCGATCAGTTCTTCTATCGCAGCGGATATGACTACCGGCAGACGCTGATTGAATTCGGACGTGAACTGAGTTCGGAAACCGACCTCGACAAGATGCTGAGTTCCCTGGTCGACCGGCTGTCGCGTACATTGCTGGTCGATCGGATGGCGGTATTCCTTTCGGCGAGCGAGCCTCCACATCGCTTCGTGCTGGCGAAGTCATTCGGCATGTCGCAGACCGCTGGAATGGACCTGAGTTTCTTGAGTGCGCCGCGTCCTGAGATGGAAGCCGGGCATCTGTTCTTCGACAATACTCATCAGGTTCCGCGGGAAGATCGCAATGCACAGGAAGCGATCGGCAGGCTTGATCTGAATTACTACATCCCCTGCCGGGCGCAGAAGCGCGTGATTGCCGTGCTGGGGCTGGGCAAGACGATTGAAGGCGACTTCCTCACCAGCGAAGACGTCGAGTTGCTCGAAACTCTCGCTGGGTACCTCGGAATTGCGATCCAAAATGCGCGGCTATATGCGTCGCTCGAACAGAAAGTCCAGCAGTACGAGCGATTGAAAGACTTCAACGAGAACATCGTCGAGTCGATCAACGTCGGCGTGCTGGCGGTTGACTTGGCGGATCGCATCGAGTCTTGGAACTCGCAGATGGAAGTGATGTACGCGCTACCGAGATGGCAAGCTTTGACCCGTCCGTTGAGCGAAGTATTTCCTGCGGCGTTCGTCGAAGAGTTTTACCGGGTGCGGCAGAATCCCGGGATTCACAATCTCTACAAGTTCCGGCTCGGAACGCCGACCGGCGAAGGCCGCATCGTGAATGTCGCCATCGCGCCGCTGGTCACGAAAAAGTTCAACGTGATCGGGCGGCTGATCATCATGGATGACATCACCGAGCGCATGGAACTGGAGTCGCAATTGTCGCAGGCCGACAAACTGTCGTCGATCGGATTGCTGGCGGCGGGAGTCGCGCATGAAGTGAACACTCCCCTGGCTGTGATTTCCTCTTACGCGCAGATGCTGTCGAAGCAGTTGCAGGGTGATCCGCAGAAGAGCGGGTTGATGGAGAAGATCACGCGGCAGACCTTCCGTGCGTCAGAAATCGTCAACAACCTGCTGAACTTCTCGCGCACCAGCGGAACTGAGTTCACCGAAGTGGACGTGAACAAGATTATTGGGGATACGCTGGCGCTGCTCGAACACCAGTTTAAGACCACAAAGATCAAACTGCAGGACGAGTTGTGCGATCACCTGCCGCTGATCCATGGGAATGCCGGACGACTGCAACAAGTCTTTTTGAACTTGTTCTTGAATGCACGGGATGCGATGGCCAACGGCGGAACCTTGCGCGTTTCGACATCAAACGGCGAGGGCGTGAGTGTCACGGTGTCTGACACCGGCACTGGAATCGCGCAGGAGCACATTGCCCGCATCTATGATCCGTTCTTCACCACTAAGACGGCTCCGCAGGGCCAGCAAAATAGGGGCACCGGCCTGGGCCTCTCGGTGACCTACGGCATCATCCAAGAGCATGCGGGAAAGATTCGCGTGGAGAGCCGTCCGGGCGAAGGCACGACGTTCTATCTCGATTTCCCCCTGACCAGGAAGGCTGTAAATGTCTGAAGCTGCAGTGATCCCCCAAAGGAACTTGAACGATTCGCCGGCATCCACGTTGGGATCGGTGTTAATCATCGACGACGAGGTAGCGATTCGCGAATCGCTGCAGACGCTTCTGGAGATGGAAGGCTACAGCGTCGAGTGCGCCGGCACGGCCGACGAAGGGTTGGCGAGGATTGGGGAACGAAGCTTCGACCTGGTGCTTCTCGACTTGGCTTTGCCAGACCGCAATGGACTTGATCTGCTGAGCGACCTTCATCGTCTGGACTCAGAGCTGTCGGTCATCATGATCACCGCTTACGGCACCGTCGAAAACGCCGTGAAGGCGATGCAGGCCGGGGCAGTAAATTTCATTCAGAAGCCCTGGGACAACGAGAAACTGCTCGCGGACGTGCGGGCGGCGGTAGCTCGTCACAAGGCGGAAGAAGAGAATGTACAACTCAAGCGCGCTCTGAAGCAGCGCTACAACTTCGAGAGCATCGTGGGCAAGAGCGAACCGATGCTGAAGATTTTTGATCTGGTGGCGCAAGTCGCGCCGAGCCGCTCCACCATTCTTCTGCAAGGCGAGAGCGGGACGGGAAAAGAGCTGATTGCGAAAGCCGTTCATCTGAATTCGCCGCGTAAGGATCGTCCGTTTGTTCCGGTGAATACGGGGTCGATGCCTCCCGACTTGCTCGAATCGACTCTCTTCGGGCATGTGAAGGGAGCGTTCACCAGCGCTATAGCGTCGAAGAAGGGCCTGTTCGAGATTGCCGACCGCGGAACGCTGTTTCTTGACGAGATTGGCACCATGAGCATGGACACGCAGAGCAAGATCCTCCGCGTGCTGCAAGACCGCAAGTTCATGCACCTGGGCGGCGTCCACGAATTGCAAGTTGATGTGCGCATTATCGCCGCGACCAATGTGGATCTGCGACAGCAAGTGAAAGATGGCAAGTTTCGCGAGGATCTGTTCTACCGGCTGAATGTCATCACGATTGATCTGCCTCCGCTGCGCCAGCGGAAAGAAGATATTCCGCTGCTGGTGGATTTCTTCCTCGATAAATACTCGCAAGAGAACGAACGCTCGCGCCGGCGCATTACTACTGAGGCTTTAAGGCCTCTTCTGGCCTACTCCTGGCCCGGCAATGTGCGCGAACTCGAAAATGTGATGGAACGCGCAGTGGTGCTCTCCTCGGGCCCGGACATCGGAATGGACTTGCTTCCCGACCAGATCGCAGGACGCGGAACGGCCTTCCCGATCCTCGAGCATCGCGCGGACGCATCGCTCTTCGACATCATGGAAGAATGCGAGCGACACATCATCATCGACATGCTCGACAAGTGCGGCTGGAACCAGACCGAGGCCGCGGAACGCTTCCACGTGCCGCTTTCCACCCTGAATCAGAAAATCAAGCGGTTGAATATCGAGATCAAGAAGAAGACGCGGGAGTAGGCGGCCTCTGGGCGCTAGGCTCTAGGCGACGAATTCTTGGATTCCTGCGCAGACCTCACACGCGTTGATTCTATCGCTTGGTTACAATCGCCTGTCCGTCGAGCGGAGACAATGCCCGCCTGGTACCTAGACCATATGAAGATCGTATTGAGAATCGTCTCCCTTTCCGTTGGGATCGCCATTTTCTTGACGCTGTTGCAGATTTTTGGGTTTGCTTTCAACCACGGGCTGGGACCGTTCGTGCGGCTTAGTGCGTTGGGAAAGATGACCGTTGCCGTTTGGCTCATCGTTCTCACGGATGGACCCGTTGCTTGCCTCCAACTATTCAGGCTTCGACGAAGTGGAGTTATCGCAACTGTGATTCTGTGTGCCGCTGCTATCGCGTATTACACAGTGGGAATCTTTCTTCATGAACGAGGGGTGCCCATGGGACCGATTGTAACGGTTATACTTGTCAACGTTGCGGTGGTTGCATTCTTGCTCTCTCCCGCTGCACGGCGAGCATGTTCTTGACTTTAACATCGGCGTCGGCACTACCGGCATCGGAATCTCCATGTCAATCTCACAGAGAGGCCGACCTTCGGCGAATCCCTTCCGACAGTCACCGCTGCGGCCGCAGTCACTTTCTGAAAGCTGACGGCTGACGGCTGAAAGCTTTCTGTTATATTGCGATGAGTTGCAGCGGAGCGACGGATGGCAGACGGCGATCTCACAATCCAATTCACTTCCCCAATTGAGTTTGCGAAGAACAAGGTTGCGTCCATCCAGGAGTATTCCATGCTGGCGGCGCAATCGGTTGCCAACCTGTTTCGCCGTCCCTTGTATATTGCCGACACAATGCAGCAAGCCGACCTGATCGGTTTTGGCTCGTTGCCGATCGTACTTGCGTCGGTCTTCTTTACGGGGGCGGCACTGGCGCTCAATAGCGCAACCACGTTGAGCAGGTTTGGCGCCGAGACCGTTGTCGGACAACTGGTTTCCATCGGCATCGTGCGCGAACTGGGTCCGGTTCTGGCGGGCTTGGTGGTTGCCGGACGCAACGCCTCGGGGATGGCCAGCGAACTGGGGTCGATGATCGTGACCGAGCAAATTGACGCCATGCGCGCTCTGGGCACCGATCCTGCAAAGAAACTGGTTACTCCTCGCGTGGTCGCGACCGTGGTCATGCTGTTCTTCCTCACCATCCTGGGCGACTTTATGGGGCTGCTGGGCGGTAGTTTCGTCGCCAGCTTGTTGCTGGGCCTTGACTCTCACGAGTACTGGAGCAACGCCTGGCAGACTCTGGTGTACTCCGATGTGTTCATGGGACTGGCGAAGCCCATCGTTTTCGGGTTCATCGTCGCGACCATCGGCTGCTACTACGGACTGTCGACGAAGGGCGGCACGCAGGGTGTGGGGCGAGCGACCACTGAAGCCGTGGTGGCATCGATGATTCTGATCATCGCGGTGGACGTCTTCGTTACCCGATTCCTGATGGTGGTTCTGGGATCCTAAGCATGTCGACCCCCTCTCTGCCAGTGGAAGCGCCAGCGGCGAGCGGCACCTCCGCTTCGAACAACGTCATCGTCTTCGAGGACGTCTGCATGTCGTTCGAAGACAATAGGGTGCTCGATGGAATCTCCTTCCATCTTCCCCGTGGTGAAACCAAAGCCCTGTTCGGCGTCGCAGGATCGGGAAAGAGCACCATCCTGAAACTGGCTCTGGGCCTGCTCAAACCCGATAGCGGCCGCATCATTGTGCTCGGCGAAGACATTACCCAAATGAACGAGGACCAACTGTTCGAGTTGCGGCGGCGCGTGGGGATCGTCTTCCAGGAGAGCGCTCTGTTCGATTCGCTCACCGTGCGTGAGAACGTGGCCTACCGTTTGATGGAAGAGGGCGACGTACCCGAGGCGGAAATCGAAAAACGGGTGCGCGAGGTGTTGAGTTTCGTGGAACTCGAACACACGGTCGATCTGTTCCCTTCAGAGTTGTCCGGAGGCATGCGGCGGCGCGTCGCGATTGCCCGCGCGATTATTACTCAGCCCGAGGTCTTGCTTTACGATTCACCCACCGGGGGGCTTGATCCCGTCACGTCGACCACGATCGTCGAATTGATTGTGAAGCAACGCGATGTCTACAAGACGAGTTCGTTGATGGTGACGCACCGCTTGCAGGATGCCTTCATCATGGCGACGCACTATTTCGACCGCACCACGAACAAGATGCAACCGCTCCCCAAGGGCGAGCGCGGAGAAGTTCACATGAGCTTCCTGATTCTGCGGGACGGAAAAATCATCTTCGATGGGGACGCGAAGGATCTAGCCGCGTCGAAAGACGAATACATCAAGGAATACATCTCTTAGAACCGGTCGCCGGTCGCAGTTGGCTGGCCGCAAGCACGAATGTCATTTGCGCGACCAGCCACCGGCGACCCGCGACCGCTTTTTGTTATGCCTTGGCGGCTTCGGCCATGGCTTTCTTCCGATTGGCTACGCGAACTTCGGTTGCAGCCAGGAAATCCTGCGCGCTCTTGGAACTCTTAATCAAGCTCTCAACGTGACGAAACATGGTGGGAGCCTGAAGTTTTTCGCGAAGTTCCGGCAAGAACGATCGAATCTTCGCGAACATGAAGAACATTTCGCCGCTGAAGCTCGGCTCAAGAAACATCTCCTGATTGACGACGCCGCGATCGGCCATTGAGGCCATCAGTTCCCAGTAGCCGGTGACTTGCCGCATCCACGCGTTTTCCTGCGTGCCCAGACCGCTGGCAAGTTTCACCACATCATCGGCACCGTTGGGCCAGAATTGCGTCAACAGCCAGTTGCGGGCTTTGCGCATTTCAGGTTCGCGGCGAAGGTCATACATCTTGAGGATCAGCTCGGCATCGGCGGTTGTCGGCTTCTCGGACATAAGGTCCTCCAGGAAAATTTTGAATTTGGTTCCGGGGAAAAACAGAGACACTACGGCCGATCAGAGTCACTCGAACCGAGAATGGGTGCAAAATATTCGCGAGGGTACGTTAGCCCGCTGCTGCGGCTTCTCCCGGGGCTGCGCGCTCGTACTCGCATTCCTTGTTCGGACAAGCAATCACCGGACCCGACTTCAACATCTTCTCGACCAGATACTCGTGCCCGCAGCTCGGGCACTTTTCGGGAATCGGCTTGTTCGCCGAAGTGAACTTGCACTTCGGGTAGTTCGAGCAGCCGTAGAAAGTGTTCCCCTTGCGAGCGCGCTTCTCGACGAGGTCCCCCTCACTACATAGCGGACACTTCACGCCGATGAAGTTCTGCTTTACATACTTGCACTCGGGATATCCGCTGCAGGCCGTGAATTCACCGTAGCGCCCGTGACGGATCATCAGATTGCGTCCGCACTTCGGGCAAGGCTCATCGAGCGGAATGTCTGGAACCTTCTTGCCCTGATCAAGCCGCCGCGTGGTCTTGCAATCGGGGTATCCGGTGCAGGCCATGAATTGGCCGAAACGTCCGCGCTTCAGGACCATCACCCGGCCGCAGTTCTCGCAGTATTCCTCCTGCGTGGTCTCCTGCATGTCGGCCGAGTCGAGGTCGGGCAGGTTAATGGGATTTTCCTTAGTGAAGGTGCAACTATCCGGATTTTCCTTGTCGTAGGTGCTGCAGGCGTAGAAGGAACCGTGCTTGCCCCACTTGATGACCAGCGGCGAGCCGCAGCGCTCACACTTTTCGTCCGTCGGCTTCTCCATACGCTTGATGTTTTCCATGTGCTTCTCAGCGTATTTGAGATCCTTCAGGAACTTTTTGTAGAACTCGGCGAGCGCGTCAGTCCACGTCTCCTTACCTTCTTCGATTTCGTCAAGCTCTTCTTCCAGGCGCGCGGTGTACTGCACGTCGAAAATGTCACGGAAGTTCTCGACGAGAAGATCGGTAACGACCAGGCCGATCTCCGTGGGCACAAATTTCCCACCCAGCTTCTGAACGTATTGGCGCTCCTGGATGGTGCTCAGAATCGCCGAATACGTCGATGGACGTCCGATGCCGCGCTCTTCGAGTTCCTTGACCAGCGAGGCTTCGTTGTACCGTGGTGGCGGCTCGGTGAAATGCTGTTCGGGCTTCAGTTCGCGGAGCGTGAGCTTCTGTCCTGCTTCGAGTGCAGGCAGCTTGTGTTTAAGTTCTTCGTCCTCTTCGTCTTTGCCTTCTTTCGATTCTTCGTAGACCTTGAGGAAGCCGTCGAACTTCATCACGGAACCGGTCACGCGGAACCAGAACACGTCGGAACCAGATTTCGCGTCGATGTCGACGGTAGTCTGATCGAAGACCGCGGGCATGATCTGTGACGCGATAAAGCGCTGCCAGATCAGCTTATAAACCTTGTATTCATCTTCTTTTAAGTACTGCTTGATCTGATCGGGATGGCGCATCGCCGACGTCGGACGAATTGCTTCGTGCGCTTCCTGCGCACCTTTCTTCGACTTGAAAGTGTTGGGCGCCTCTGGCAGATACTGGTCGCCGTATTGGGTTTTGATGTAGTCGCGCACTTCGGCTAGCGCTTCGTTGGAAACGCGAGTGGAATCGGTACGCATATAAGTAATGAGGCCGACCAGGCCTTCTTCGCCCGAGCTCGACGCCTTCATAAAGGCGCTGCGCAATCATCATGGTGCGCTTCACGCTGAAACGCAGCTTGCGGGAAGAGTCCTGTTGCAGCTTGCTAGTAGTAAACGGCGGAGTAGCATTCCGGCGGCGTTCTTTTTTATCGACGCTGCGAACCAGCCAATCGGCTTTTTCGAGAGCGGCACGGATCTGCTCCGCTTCTTCTGCGTTATGAACCTCGACCTTTTCTTCGCCTTTACCCAGGAAACGCGCGTCGAATGCGGGAGGCTTAGGCCCGGCGAGGTGCGCGTCGATGGTCCAGTACTCAACCTTTTCGAAGGCTTTGATTTCGCGCTCGCGTTCGACGATCAGGCGGAGAGCGACGGTCTGCACACGTCCGGCGGAAAGACCACGGCGGACTTTGTCCCAAAGTAAGGGCGAAACCTGATATCCCACCAAGCGGTCGAGGACACGACGAGCTTGCTGCGCGTCCACGAGATTTTGATCGATGTCGCGGGGATGCTCGAAAGCTTCACGGACAGCGCGCTGCGTAATTTCATTGAAGGTGACGCGACGAATGCGGTCGCTGCCGTCGTCCGCCTTCTTTTTCTTCTTACCTTTGGAGTCGTTCCCCAGCTCCTCAGCCAAATGCCACGCGATGGCCTCGCCTTCACGGTCCGGGTCAGGCGCTAGATAAATGTTGTCGGCTGAAAGCGCCAGCTTCTTCAGCTTCGTGAGAACTTTCTCTTTGCCGGGGATGACGATGTACTCGGTATTGAAATGATTATCGATATCGACGCCCAGCGTGCTCTTAGGCAGGTCTTTCACATGGCCGAGCGAAGCCTCGACGGTGAAGCCCTTCCCCAGATATTTTTGGATCGTTTTCGCCTTGGCTGGCGACTCTACAATGACTAAACCTTTAGACAATGTTCCCTCGGTCGATCAAATAATGGTTTCGAAGCTAGCACGAATGCGGTCGTGGCAACAAGCCACGACCGCTGCTCTCAGCTTTCAGCTGTCAGCTCTCAGCTTTTGGATTAGCGATGCCAGCATTCGTTTTACTTCCGCAACTTCACCTGAAAGGCGGGTATATTCCGGTGATTTCAAGATCGTTAGGTCACGCGCTAGCAGCAGGTGATACTCAAGTTCGCTTGCAGAACCCATGGCGATCTGGAGAAACCGTCCCATCTCACAGTCTCCCTTGCGGCAGCAACCTTCGGCTATGTTCGCTCCGATGGAGGCAGATGCTCTGCGCATCTGACTGGTTAACCCGTATCTCTCATCAGACGGGAAAATCGAACTCGATTTGTAAATATCGAGGGTCAAATGATGCGCCTTATCCCAGACCTTAAGATTTCTGAAGTCCTGCATGAAATACCTCGGCTTTGCTGAAAGCTGATAGCTGACAGCTTCCTCAAAAGCTTTTTACGAAATTCTTCCCCGGCAGCTGCTTCACTTTTCCTGCCAGCTCCAGTTCGAACAAGGCCGCAAAGATTTCTGACGACGAGAGCGTCGGCTCCAGGCGTTCAACAATCTCATCAATGTGGGTGGATTCGTCCGCTTTGAGGATTGCAAAAATCTTCTTTTCGTGCGGCGCCAGTTCCGGTTCCTGAAAAAGAGATGCCGTTTGCCCAGCAGAAGATTCATCTCCGGTCTTAGGCTCGAGTGCAAGCCGGATGTCGGTAGGCAGTTCTTCCCAAACGTCTTCCCACGTCGCAACCAGCTTAGCACCCTGCTTTATCAAGGTGTTGGGACCCCACGCGTTCTTCGTGGTGACGTTGCCAGGAACCGCAAAGACCTCACGATTTTGCTCGAGCGCACAGCGCGAAGTGATTCGCGTTCCGCTGTACTCAGCCGCCTCAACGACCAGGACGCCGATCGAGATGCCACTGATAATCCGATTACGAATCGGAAAGTTCTGGGGTGCCGGAAAAGTGTTCATGGGGAATTCTGAAATCAACGCTCCGCCCAACGCCAAAATGTTTTCCGCTAGACGCGAATTCTCCTTGGGATAGATCTGGTCAACTCCCGTGCCAAAGACGGCGACCGTCTTTCCTTTTCCAGCGATCGCGCCGCGATGTCCCGCGGTATCGACGCCGCGAGCGAGGCCGCTGAAAATCACCAATCCGCGCGCCGCCAGATCGCAGGCCAGACGCTCGGCCATGCCAGTGCCGTAGGGAGTGGGATGGCGGGTGCCAACAAGGGCGATTCCGGGTTGCGCAATCACGGGGACGCTGCCGCGCACATAGAGGACCAGGGGAGGGTCGTAAATCTGCTTGAGTTGCGACGGGTAAGCCGGGTCATCGAGTGAGACCACATTGACCTGCGCGCCTGAGGCTTTCGCGATTTCATCGTTCGCCAGCTCTAGCGAGCGTCCCGTGCCCAATGATTGTGCGGAAACAGTCTGAATTCCGGTTGCTTCGAGTTCAGTCAAGGAGGCGTGGAAAAGGGCTTCGATTCCTCCGAAATATTCGACTAGGCGGCGGGCGCGGCCTGCACCGAGTCCCGGAGTCACGGCCAGAGCCAGCCATTCCAAAGCATGTCCTGAGCCCGTTTCAAGCGATGTCGCTATCGTCTGCGCCACAAAACCTCCAAGAATGCCCAACCGCGGACTGTGGCAGGCGGGCAAAACCGTGTCAAGGGAAGCCGACACATGGCTTTGTTAGAATCGAACAACATGCAACGCCTTAGGATTTCCGCGATTTCGTACCTGAATACAGCACCGCTGATGTGGGACTTTGAGCACGGCGATGCTGGGCGCGATTTTGAGATCTCCTATACGCTGCCGTCCCAATGCGCCGAGGCCCTGCGCAGCGAGACAGCAGACATCGGCATCATCCCCGCAGCGGCCTACACCAGCGTCCCGGATTTAGCGATTCTGCCGGGAGTGGCGATCGCTTCCCGCCGTCCAGTGCGATCGATTCTGCTGGTCAGCAAGCTGCCTATCGAGAGAATTAAAACTGTCGCGCTCGACACTTCTTCGATGACCTCGGTGGCGTTGACCAAGGTACTGTTCGCGCGCTGGTGGGGCGGAGAGCGGCAGTTCACGCCAATGGCGCCTGTGATCGACACCATGCTGGAAACGCACGATGCTGGCCTGGTGATTGGGGACCCCGCGCTCAAGATCGACCGGTCACAATACGTGACTTACGATCTGGCGGAAGAATGGATTCGCTTCACCGGAAAACCGTTTGTGTTTGCCTTCTGGGCGGTGCGGCAGGCAGCGATGAAAGATGCGGGCGCATCTCTAGATCTCGCGACGATCTTCCAGAAATCCCGCGATCATGGACTGCTTCCCGCGAATGTCGAGCTCATTGCAAAAGAATGGGGACCGCGGCTCGAATTAAGTGAAGCGTCGGTCAAAAGCTATCTTACGGAGAACATTCATTACTCCCTCGACTCCGCTTGCCTTGAGGGTATGCAGTTTTTCTACCGGTACGCGGCAGAGTGCGGGGCTCTACCTGCGGCTCCGGCGTTGCGCTTCGCACATGCGGCCAAAGCGGTCGCGACGTAGAAATGTTCTTTACTGGTACCACTTCGATCGGAAAGTGAGTCTCTAAAACCGTCACATGTGGATACCGGTACGTCTGATTGCGGCGACTTCCCTATCGAAGCGGCTTCACCACTTGGGAGGGCCGGGCCTGATTGCGTTGGGGATCGCCGACAATTCGGTGATCCCGATGCCGGGCAGCGTGGACGTGTTGACGGTCTGGTTAGCGGCCCACAACCGCAGCCTGTGGTTCTACTACGCAGGAATGGCCACTGCGGGCGCAGTGCTTGGCGGCTACATTACTTATCGCTTGGCGCAAAAGGGCGGCAAGGGCGCCTTGGAAAAACGATTCGGGAGGCGGCGCATCGGGAAAGTCTATAAGCGTTTTGAGCGTTGGGGATTCTGGGCAGTCGCCGTTCCGGCCATTTTGCCGCCTCCATTTCCCATCGTGCCGTTCTTGTTGGCAGCCGGCGCTATGCAGTATTCGAGAAAGAAATTCCTCGGGGCCCTGGCCCTGGGACGGGGGATTCGCTTCACGATCCTGGCGGGACTGGGAGTACTCTATGGGACCGCGATCACCCGGTTCTTCTCGAAGTATTACAAGCCGGCGTTGTTTATCCTGATCGCCCTGTCGGTAATGGGCGGAGTGATTGCCTTGTCTCAGTATTTGCGCTACCGAGCCACGGCGAGGGCGTAAACAGCAGGTTTGGAGCATCCCGCCCCCCTCCGTTAGAATTGTTACAGGCCATTGTGATTGCCTATGTCCCTGACCAAACAGCAAGCTCTCGATCTCTACCGCTCCGATGATCTCATTGGCATTGGCATGGAAGCCGATGCTGTGCGGCGCAAGCTGCATCCCGAAGGCGTAGTCACTTACATCATCGATCGCAATATCAACTACACCAATTTCTGCACCGAATACTGCACCTTCTGCGCCTTCTATCGTCCGCTGAAGGGACCGGCGGCGAAAGAGGGATACATCCTGGAGTTCGAGACCATCTACGACAAGATTCGCGAGACGGTGGAACTGGGCGGCACAGGTGTGCTGATGCAGGGCGGACTGCATCCCGATTTGAAGATCGATTGGCATGAGCACATGCTTCGCGGCATCCGGCAGCGCTTTCCGAAGGTTCATCTGCACTGCTATTCGGCGTCAGAGATCATTGCGATCGCCGAGTACAGCGAGCTTTCGATTCGCGACACGATTGCACGCCTGCGCGATGCCGGGCTTGATTCGATTCCCGGAGGCGGAGCGGAGATTCTAGACGATGAGGTCCGGTATAAGATCGCGCGCCTGAAGTGCCTGACCGAAGATTGGCTGAAGGTACACCGCACCGCACACCAACTCGGTATGCGCACCACTGCGACCATGATGTTCGGAGTGGGCGAGAACTACGAAAACCGCATAAACCACTTCCAGAAGCTCTATGAGTTGCAGGAAGAGACGGGCGGCTTCACCGCATTTATCCCATGGAGTTTCCAGCCTGCCAATACCGCACTCGGCGGGCGTCATTGGGATGAAGCTACGGCGGTTGAATATCTGAAGACCCTGGCGATTGCGCGGCTCTATCTTTCCAACTTCCTCAACGTGCAATCGAGTTGGGTGACGCAAGGACTGAAGGTCTGCCAGATGGGCTTGCGCTTCGGTGGAAACGATGTGGGTTCGGTGATGCTGGAAGAGAATGTGGTACGAGCAGCGGGTGTGACCAATTGCACAACCGAAGAAGAGTTGCGCAGGATTATTCGCGATGCAGGGTTTAGGCCAGCGCAGCGGGATACGTTGTACCGGCAATATTTCTTGAACTGATCCCCGGGTAGACGAAATCGGCCTCGAAAAGTTGAGGCCGCTATGTGGATGCTTACAGCACCCCGTCAAGGTCAGCTTAAGTATCACTTCTGGAGTCCTGAAAGACAACCCGATTTGAGTCTTTCTCGATTACGAAAAATCTCGTTCGCCCCACATCGGTAAAATAGGATCGTTCCTACCCCCTCTTAAGAAATGCCTCTTAGCGTCTCACCTACCGCAAGCGAACACGGGGCCTGTCGACTCCGCGCGGCTCGGCCTTGCTCCGCTCGGCATGACAGAGGAGCGGGAGCGCGATGGTGTCGCCTGGGAATTGTGCTGGTTCTCTTGCTTTCGATCACGTTGCCCTCATGGGGACAGACCACCTCAACAGCTAAAGAACCTCCGAGCTCCACGCTCGAAGGGCAAGTGGTAAAGGATCCGGGCGGGACGCCGGTGAAGAAGGCCGAAGTGCAACTGATTGCAGAGCGCCAGGAGGAAGAAAGCACCAGCTACACTGGCACTACCGACGTCGATGGGCATTTCAAGATTGAGGGAATTCGCGCGGGACGTTATCGCGCATTCGTCGAGCACACCGGGCTGGTGGAGATCGACAAACGAAACCGCCGCGCCCCTGGTACAGCGCTTTCCTTCGATCCGGGAAAAGACATTACCGATGTCGTACTGCGCATGCTTCCTGCAGCGGTGGTCGTCGGAACGGTGATCGACGAAGATGGCGATCCCATCGCGCGCACCGACGTGTCGGTCATGCGCGATGCGTACACTTTGGGGAAGCGTCACCTGGAGACCGCGGCCTCGGGTACAACTAACGATCTGGGTGAATACCGGGTTCCGGATCTGCTTCCGGGGCGGTACCTCGTGGTTGCGAGTCCCACGCCCGATTTCTCGAATCTCGCCGCGGCGCCCGATCCTAACGCCGGGACGAAGAAGCCGGAGACTGCTTACGTTCCGACTTTTTATCCCGGAACGACGGACCGAAGCCAGGCAGCGTTCCTCGAACTGAGGGCTGGCGATGAGACTCCGGTGAATTTCAATCTGGTTCGCAGCCCGACGTTTCACGTTCGGGGGACGATTGTGAACTTTGCGGCTCGGACTGGCGCTGGCGCCTTCCTGGTGCTGCGGCCGAAAGACTCGAACAATGAATACACGGCGGCGCAGGTCGACAAAGATGGCAAGTTCGAGATGTCGCACGTAGCACCGGGCTCCTACACGCTGGCCGCCGTCATTGGCAGTGTCGGTGCCACCCAGACTTTCTACCAACCACTTGACGTCACGAATCATGACGTCAGCGATTTGCGGATTGTCCCTCTGGCGGCAAGCCAGGTGCGGGGACAGATTCATGTGGACGCGAATCACGCGTTGGATTTCTCGTCGTTGCTTGTCTTGCTTCGATCCAGCGACCGTGACTCCGCGGGCATGTTCGGGGGAACAGAGGACGGCTCTCCCACGCTGGCTCAGGTCAAACGTGACGGCACGTTCGAATTGAAGAACGTCCCCGCCGGAAGCTACACCGTTCTGGTTGAGGGCACAGTGAAGATGACAGACTTCTTCCTGAAATCGGTGAAAGCTGGATCGACGGACGTCACTAATGCCGGTTTGACGCTCGGTGGCGGAGGAACTTATTCGATCAATCTCCTGATCGGGACTGGCGCCGCCAAACTGGACGGAACTGTGGTCGACGGTGAAGGTCATCCGGCAGCCAACGCAATCGTGGTCGCGGTTCCCTCCGGCGATCTCAGCGGTAGGCTCGACCTGTACGAGAAAGCGGTGACAGACCAGCATGGACACTTCAGCCTGGCCGGCTTAACTCCCGGCAGCTACGCCGTCTTCGCTTTCGAGAGCGTTGAGGAAGGAGCCTATTTCGATCCGACATATCTGAAGCCGTACGAAAGCTCGAGCGAAAACGTTCGGCTGGAGGAAAACGGACGCAAGACGTTGCAGATGAAGATGATATCGACGAATCCAGGGGCGCCGTGAGCTGCGCCTCTTCGGTTACAATGACTGTTTACACTGCCCGTCCTGACTGGTTCCGAGGAGAGCGCCGCTGAGTAGCCCGTTCATTCCGTCCTATGCCTTGTTTGCGGCTTCGCGCGGCCTGGGACAGTATCTCCGCCAGCATTTTCTCGACAAGACCTTCCAGGGGCTTTACCACGCGAATACCTTCGACACGGCGCTGCTGATTCCCTACTTCATCGTCCTGATTCTGCTGGCGTCGTACGGCATGCACCGGTATGTGCTGGTGTACCTCTATTACAAGAACAAAAAGAACCGGACGACCGAGCCAACTAAGCGTTTCGACGAGTTGCCGCGAGTGACGGTTCAGCTTCCAATTTTTAATGAGCAATTTGTGATCGAGCGGCTGCTGGAGGCGATCTGCCGGTTGCAGTATCCGCTCGATAAATTGGACATTCAGGTCCTGGATGATTCGACCGACGAGACTGTCGCGGTCGCGCGCGGGCTGGTCGAGCACTACGCGGCCAAGGGGTTTCCCATCTCCTACCATCACCGCACCAATCGCGAGGGATTTAAAGCCGGTGCACTACGGGAAGGGATGAAGACCTCGAAGGGCGAGTTCATCGCGATTTTCGATGCCGACTTCGTTCCTCCAGAAGACTTTTTACTGCGAACGATCCACCACTTCACCGATCCGAAGATCGGCATGGTGCAAACACGCTGGACGCACATCAACCGAAACTACTCCTTCCTCACCGAAGTCGAGGCCATCCTTCTAGATGGGCACTTCGTGCTCGAACATTCGGGACGCGCGCGCAGCAACGTCTTCTTCAACTTCAACGGCACGGCGGGAATGTGGAGGCGGGCCGCGATTGAGGAAGCCGGAGGCTGGCAGCATGACACGCTCACTGAAGACACCGATCTCTCTTATCGCGCGCAATTGAAGGGATGGAAGTTTATTTATCTGCAGGATGTCGAGTGTCCCGCGGAGCTGCCGGTCGAGATGACGGCTTTCAAGACGCAGCAGGCGCGCTGGGCAAAGGGTTTGGTGCAGACGGGAAAGAAGATCCTTCCGCGCGTGCTGAAGAGCGATCAGCCATTCCACGTGAAGCTGGAAGCGTGGTATCACCTGACGGCGAACATCAGCTATCCCTTGATGATCGTGCTTTCCGTGCTGCTGCTGCCGGCAATGATCATCCGCTTTTACCAGGGATGGTTTCAGATGCTCTACATTGATCTGCCGCTGTTCATCGCGTCGACGTTCTCGATTTCCAGCTTTTATCTGGTTTCGCAGCGCGAACTGTTTCCCGGGAAGTGGTTCCGGGCACTGCTGTACTTGCCTTTCCTGATGGCGCTGGGAATCGGGTTGACGGTCACTAATACGGGTGCCGTCCTCGAAGCGCTGGTCGGAAAGCAGACGGCGTTCGCGCGCACTCCGAAGTATCGCGTCGAAAGCAAGAAAGACAAAGTGGCTGCGGCCAAGTACCGCAAGCGCCTGGGATGGGTTCCGTGGGTTGAGTTGCTGATCGGCACCTACTTCGCGCTGACTGTGTATTACGCGATCGTTAACGAAAACTTCCTCACGGTGCCGTTCCTGCTTCTGTTCGTCGTCGGATATTGGTATACGGGCCTGATGTCGCTGCTGCAGGGTAGATTCAGCGGGCTTTCGCTGAGCACGGAAAATCACACCAAGCCATTTCCTGTCGGAGTTTAAGCATGCGCAAGTTGGTCGTCGTGCTGCTGTTGCTGCTCCCGCAATTCAGTCTTGCTCTCGATCGTCAGCCGAACGCCGACTATCGCGCACGCCGCCAGGCGCTGGCTGCAAAGACCACCGGAGGAGTGGTGCTGCTGTTCGCTCCCGTGGAAGCCGATGGGCCAGATGATCTCTACGGTTTTCGCCAGGACGACAACTTCTTCTATCTCACTGGGTGGAAAGAACCCGGCGCAGCCCTGGTGATTGCTGCTGCCGTGCCCGGGAAAGATCAGACGCCGGCTCGTCCTTATACCGAGATTCTCTTTCTTCCTGCACACAACGTCTCTCAGGAAAAATGGACCGGGGCAAAGCTGGGTCCTGAGAATCCAGATGCTTCAAAGATCACCGGATTCGATCGCGTCGAAGTGCTGGACAACCTGCGGACGGAACTAGTCCATTTATTCCCGCAAGGCCGCGCGACGGTGTTCACCGACGTTCCCGCGTCTGGCCAGAATTCCATCTCTTCCATTCCGTTGGACTGGCTGAAACGTGCGAACGCCTTCCCCTTGGCAGTTTTCTACCAGGATGTGCGCCCTGTGCTCGCAACTTTGAGAATGTACAAAGATTCCGGCGAGATCGAACTCATCCGCAAAGCCACGAATGCGTCGATCGCCGCACAATTAGCGGCCACGCACGCGATGAAGCCAGGAATCACCGAGCGGGAGGTCTCCGCGCTGTTGCAATACGAGTGGGGCAAGCGCGGCTGTGAGCGTCCATCATACGCACCGATCGTGGGATCGGGCATCAACTCAACGGTTCTACACTACTCGGACGACGATGGGACGATCCAGTCTGGGGATCTGGTCGTGATCGATGCCGCCGGCGAATATTCCATGTACGCCTCAGACATCACGCGCACCCTTCCCGCCTCGGGTAAATTCACCGATCGGCAGCGGGAGATCTACAACATCGTGCTAGGAGCACAACAGGCGGCGATGGCAGCGTTCCAGTCAGGCAAATCGCGACTGCGCCGCAATATGCAGGACTCTCTCTACGATGTTGCCTACAACTACATCAACACGCACGGCAAAGATATACACGGGCAGCCACTGGGAAAATACTTCATTCACGGCTTGTCGCACTACGTCGGACTCAACGTTCACGATGAGGGGGACTATGACGTCGCTCTCGGGCCGGGAACGGTCTTCACCATCGAACCCGGGATTTATATTCCGGAGGAAAAGCTCGGCGTTCGCATCGAAGACATCCTTTATGTGGACACCGACGGGAAACTGATCAACCTGACGGCCACGCTTCCTCATACGGCCGACGAAGTCGAGCATGAGATGGCTTCCCATCCCTAATGTGTCGTACGTCACCGCGCGCCGCGAGTCATTTGGTATGCTAGAGCATCGTGCGGATGATCTGGTGGTTTCTGATCCTGGCCGTGAGCACGGGACTCGTGTTCTGGGTGGGAATCGCGTTCTTTCTTCGTGTTCGCCGCCACATGAAGCCTGATGCTGCTTCCCAGGAGAGCCTTGAGCACGATCAAGACTCGGGCGGATCTTCCTAGTTCGGTTGGAGGTTTATATGGCTAGACTGAATGTTCAGGCACTTGATAGTCATCATCCCGCATTTGAAGTTGTCCGTCAGATTTCACTTGTTGTAGGCGCCAGCCTGTTCGTCGCGCTGTGCGCTCGCGTGACATTGCCGCTGCCATTTACTCCAGTTCCCTTGACCCTGCAGAATTTCGGCGTACTGTTGGTCGGCCTTGGCCCTGGGCCCCCGTCGCGCTTTCGCGGCGCTGGTGTTGTATTTGATCGAGGGCGCATCAGGGATGCCGGTATTCAACCCGGCCGGACCCGGGGGGATCGCCCAGTTGCTCGGTCCGACTGGGGGTTTCTTGCTGGCTTATCCGTTTGTTGCCGCTCTTGCGGGATGGGTCTTTGAAAACGGTAAGCGAACTTTCGCTCGAGCCGCGATCGCCTCGACGCTGGCCGAGGTTCTGTTGTTTGTGGGTGGGCTTTCCTGGCTGTTTGTTCTGACCCATTCGCTTGCCACCACCCTTAAATTCGGACTTTATTGGTTCGTATTCGGAGAAATCATCAAGATCATGCTGGCCTCGGGAATTGTTTCCGGCTGGCAGCGTGCGCGAAAGGTTTAGTTCATGAGCAGGATGGATACGGCGTCTCCGGAAATTTCATCGTCCACCAGTTCGCAAGTGCGCGAAATTTCCATCGCGCACAGCCCCGATTCCGACGACGCGTTCATGTTTTACGGATTGGCCACGAACAAAGTTCGTGTCCCCGGGCTGCGTTTTACGCACACACTTTGCGATATCGAGACTCTGAACCGCAAAGCCCGGGAAGGCAACGGCACGTACGATGTCACGGCGATTTCGTTTCACGCCTATCCCTATATCCAGAATACCTATGCGCTGCTCTCCAGTGGAGGCAGTGTTGGCGACGCCTATGGCCCGATGATCATCTCCACCGCGGGCGTTCTCGCTCGATGACATCAAGAGGAAGCGAATTGCTGTCCCGGGAACGCTGACGACCGCGTACTTGGCGCTGAAACTCTTCGCGCCTGGGATTGAAACCGAGGTTGTGCCGTTCGATCAGATCATTCCGCAGGTGCTCGAAGGCAAGTACGAAGCGGGACTGATCATCCACGAGGGCCAGCTCACCTACGCGAAGTCGGGGCTGTATCGAATCGTCGACCTCGGAAAATGGTGGCACCAGGTGACCGGACTGCCGCTTCCTTTGGGTGGGAACGCGATCCGGCGAAGTCTCGGCCCCGAATTGATGTCGAGTGTTGGCGGAGCTTTGCGCGAGAGCATTCAATACGGTTTGGATCATCGCGAGGAAGCACTCGCCTATGCGATGCAGTTTGCCCGCGACCTCGATACGCAGCTCGCCGACAAGTTCGTTGGCATGTATGTGAACGAGCGCACGCTCGACTACGGGCCCGACGGCCGTGAAGCTGTGCGGCGACTGCTCGATATGGGACACAAGGCCGGCATCATTCCCTTTGAAGCGAAAGTCGATTTCGTAGAATAGTTTTCGCGGTATGCGCTTTTCTTCCCTGCTGATCGTTGCGGTACTACTCTCGCGCGCCGCTTTCGGCGGTGAACCCGCACCTCCGGATCTGACCGGGACGTGGAAGCTAGCCTCGCAGCAATCCAAGCAGCAGTTGACGCGATCGGGCATCGCAACCTTGACGATCGCCCGGGAAGGTACGCGCTTTGTCTTTACGGACGTCGCTGAATACGCGGACGGGCACACGAACGAGTCCTACAGCGTCACTCCTGGTGAAAAGGAACAAGCGATTCCGACTGGATCGATCTCGGCTCGCTGGGAGGGGAAGGTTCTTGTGGTCCGCCAACGCTCGAGCGCCGGAGACCTAACTGAGACTTGGCGCCTAAAGCGGACAACCACCCCGGGCGCCATGGCCCGTGAAGTCGTCGCCATCGAACACGTTCGCGGTAAAGACATCCTAGTGTTCAAGCGCGAAGAACTTTACCGGAAGCAGTAGCTCTTACCGCACTCGTTCTTTGAAAGAGAAGATCGGATCGACGTCCACCGGCACGCTGGACGCGGCCTTCAGAGACGCCTTCAACTCCTCAGGCATGACATCGTATTTCTTAAACCAGTCTTCAGCGCGCTGTCGATCGCCTTTCGCTTCGATGTCGAGAAGCTCTTTCGCCAAGTCTGCGAGCGCGCCGGGCATGGCGGCGTAGTCAATCGCATATTTTCCTGACGCTTCCCGCTTCAATGCGCCGCGCTCTACGAGATAGTTGAATTCCATCATCTCTGCCTGGCCGTGAGCCTCGCCGGTCCCAAAGCGCGCTGTGCGGAAAAGTCCGCCAACATACGACGCATAGAACTCCTCGAGCTTTTCTTTGGGAATCGCGCCGTGATCGACCATCCACTTCAAGCCAAACATCCCCACAGTATCGGCCTTGGCTTCTTCTAAACCGCTAAATGCTGGGCCAATCGCTTCCCGGATGCTGACTTTTCCTGACGAAGTGCGTGCAAACGCCGGCCCTAATCCATGCGCCATCTCGTGCATGATCGTCCCCAGAAGGTAGCCTTCTCCCGTAACTTTTGCAGCCTGTTCGGGACGCATCACATACTGAGCCAGCGGAACGATAACGTAGTTCACGCGCGCGTCCATGAAATTCTTGAAGAAGATTTTCTTGCTTCCCTTCTGCTCGTGCACGCGCGGATCGTTTGGCAGATTGTCGGCGACTGCTTGATAGCCGTGGCGCAAATCGCCCGCGCGGTAAGGAGCGTCCATTACTTCCATCGGAGTCTCTAAGCCACGCTTCGAAGGACGGTCTTCCGGCGCCAGCGGTAGCGCATCCTGAATCTCGGGCACGTACTTCTCGAACAACTCGAGCTTCTTGCTCTCTTCCTGATTACGGATCAGCACTGCGGCGCCGTAAGAGCCTTTCACTCCGAGCAAACCATCGAGATAAGTTTCGTACGGAGCGAGAATGACATCGAACTTGGGATTCTTGAGATCGACCCACGCGAGGTCGCTCTTGAAATAGTCGTCGGTCAGCAATGCGTCTGCCCGTAGCTTAAGGAAATTGGCGAATGCCGGATCGCTGCTGAGCTCGGCAGCCTCGCGTAGAGCCTTGGCGGCGGGCTCGAGGAACGAGCGATAAGCAATGTGATAAGGGAGGCCGACCAGTTGATCGTTCTGCCATCGCACAACAGTGGTGGAACTGTAAATCTCATCTTTTTTCTCAGGATGCTGTTTGACGTAGTCTTCAATCTGCTGCTGCGTCAAGCCGTGCGGATAAAATCCTCTCCCCGGGTACATGGGCGCAGTTCCGACGAAGGGCTTGTTCTCGTCCAACAGGTCGTATCGCGATCCATTGATCCAGAGATATTTTCGCAGCATCTCATCTTTTGCACTGGTGCTCGCCGCCAACGACTGGTAGAGCGCCAATCCTTCAGGATCACTTTGACGCCAGAAAATGTCTTCAAGATAGATCGAAGCGTCTACCAGTTTGTTCACCATCTTCACTTCTCTTGGGCTCAGCCCCTTCGAGTCAAATGGCATACGGACGCGGCGCCACTTGGCCAAACGCTCGGAAAGGTTGGGCGCGACCTTCAGTCCGGAGGTGACTGCTCCTTTCGCCGCGCTGCCTGACATTGTTCGCTGATTTTTCTGAGCTGACGAAAGAGGAACCATAAGAAGAATGGTCAACAGGGGAGCCCACGAAGTCCAAATATTCATTGCGTTGATTCTAACAGAGAGGTTTTCAGAATAACGATTTTGGCGTGCATATCGCGCAATGACACAGTTCGCGGATATTATGTTGAGCATGAGTTTCTCGTCCCCACAAACACTGCTCATCGACGCTGACGACACGCTGTGGGAGAACAACATTTATTTCGAGCGCGCGATTTCCGGCTTTATTTCTTTTCTCAATCACCATGAGTTTTCCCCAGAGCAGGTACGCGAGGTTCTCAATGACGTGGAACGCGAGTCCATCGTGACCCACGGGTACGGCCTGCACAGCTTCGCTCACGCTCTGGTGCAGACATTCGAAAGATTGGCGGTCGAGCCGCTCACTCCCGCGCTGCATGAGACCATTCATGGATTCGCGCATACCATTGCCGAACATCCTGTCGAAGTCATAAACGGCGTGGACGAAACCCTGCAGCACCTGAAAAGCCGTCATCGACTGATCCTGATGACAAAGGGGGCGATAATCGAACAGACTGGGAAGGTCGAACGCTCTGGGCTGAAAGAATATTTCTCCGCGATCGAAATTGTTCCCGAGAAAGATGCGCCGACTTACGAGAGCATTGTTTCCAAGCACGGACTGTCTAGTCGCTCTACCTGGATGATCGGAAACAGTCCCAAGTCTGATATCAATCCCGCGCTAGCTGCGGGATTGAACGCAGTGTTCGTTCCGCACGGGAACACCTGGATTCTGGAACACGAAGAAGTGTCAGAGGCGCGACCACCGCAGCGACTGGTCACCGTTCAGAATTTTGCGGCGCTCAAGGAACATTTCTAGCTAACAGCGCTCGGCTTTCCGCCCCGATTTGACGTGTTACCCTCTACCTGCTCTGGTTTTCTGCTCGCATCCAGCGTGGCAGTGCAGAAAAACAATTTCCGGCGGCTCTTGCGGACCGTGGAGGCACTCTCCGACCTCGGTCCTGAGATGACGGCTGAGCGTGAGTTTTCCCAAACCGCGCGTGCCATGGTCTCGGCTGTATTACAAGCCTCAGGCGCTTGCGAGGCCGTGCTGTTCACTTTTGTTGATAAGCCCTCTCTGCTGACCTCCATTGCCTCCGACGGCTTCGCGCTCATGCCCGACCCCGCCGTCATTCCACTCTTACCGAAACATGTGCATGCTTTGACAACCGCGCGCGGTCCGGTAATTCTTGTCCACGGAGCCTATGAAACATTTTTGACTTCGAACGGAAATGTCGCGCCCGAATTGTTCCGTTGCCTGGCCCCATTGAAAGTGGCAGGCAAACTGGTTGGCGTGGTTGCTCTGGGATCGCGCGAAGGCGATGCGCCCTACGATGGCGAAGAACTCGAGGCGCTCGATCTGTTGTGCAACTACGTAGCGCTCGCGATTCAGAATCACACTCTGAGTCAGACGCTGTCACAACGCGTGTCAGAGAATCTCCGCCTGCTCGCTTCCCTGCACGGTTTTTATGACACCGCGCTCGAAGCTTTTGCCGCCGCCATCGACGTGAAGCACGTAAATATTCACGGACACTCGATCCGCGTGGGACGATACGCAGCCGCAATGGGTGAGGCCATGGGGATGGAGCCCGGAGACGTCGCCGCGCTTCGGTCTGCCGGATACTTGCATGACATCGGAAAAGTTGCCGTCGACAAGCGCTTGTTCAGCAAGCCGACCGTGCTCGACCCTGATGAGTTTCGGGAGATGGCCGATCACACTGTGGTGGGACATCAGATCGTGAGCGGGGTTCAGTTTCCCTGGCCACGCATCCCTGAGATCGTGCGCTGGCATCACGAGCGCGCTGACGGTTCCGGATATCCCGACGGCCTCGGAACGGACGACGTGCCCATGGGAGTCCGCATCATCGGTCTCGCTGACACGTTTGATGCCATGACCAGCGAACGTCCTTATCGCGACCCCATCTCTGTGGGCAGCACTTTGAGCGAGATCGTGCGCCTTGCGCCTCAGAAATTCGATCCAAATGCGGTGCAAGCGCTACTGGTGCAAGTGCGTCGCGACGCCGTGGGCAGCAACCGCACTCCCCTGCTCAATCGCCCTGTCGATATAGCTCCTGGTGATATCGATCAACTGGCGGCAAATCTGCAGCATAAAATGAGCCATGGACGATTGTTTCTGACCTGAGCTTTCAGCCATCAGCTCTCAGTAAGACCCATTCTCACAGTGCTTTAGGGTTTACTGACGGCTGACAGGTGAAGGCTGCCTTTCGAGCAACTTTCCCCCGATTTTGGGTTCATACTTACAGGACCTCCCTCGGCTGGCAGCGGGGTATCCATGCGGTCAAGACGTCGAAAAGTCGCCCTCGGATTTCTGCTCGCTTCCCTGACAATTGCTCAGTTTGCGCTCGGGACCAAGAAGTTCATCCCCGAGTCGCAAATGACGGATCAGCATCGAGCCTTGCATGTGCTGAACAGGTTGACGTTTGGTCCGCGACCAGGTGACGTTGACCGTGTTTTGGCGACAGGGATTGATAAGTGGATCGATGAGCAACTTCATCCTGGCAAGATTGATGACAGCGCTCTCGATGCCAAGCTCGCCCCCTATCGCACTCTGCGGATGGACACGCGAGAGATCGCCGAGAACTTCCCTCCTCCCAGGTGATTAAAGCGATCGAGCAAGGCAAACAGTCCATGCCTTCCGACCCGATGAAGCGCGCGATTTACGAAGCGCAACTGCAGCGCATCGAGATCAAACAAGAGAAGAAGGCTGACGCAGCCAATCCCGACACTGACGCGAGCAGTCAACAACCGAAAATAAGCGACGAAGAAATTGCCCGCCGCCGCGAAGACCGCTTGGCGGCCGACGCAAAAGCACAAGAGCTCCTCGATCTGCCTCCCGACCAACGCATGAAAGCATTTCTCAAGATGCCGGCCGAAGAACAACGGGCTCTCTCTGCATCGTTGAAAGGCAACAAGCGCGATGAATTCATGGAGGGTATGGCTCCGCAACAGAAAGAAACCTTGGAAGCCATGAACAATCCGCAAGCGGTGGTAAGCGATGAACTGGTCTCCGGTAAATTATTGCGCGCCACCTACAGCGAGCGCCAGTTGCAGGAAGTGATGACCGATTTCTGGTTCAACCATTTCAACGTCTTCATCGGCAAAGGTGCGGATCGCTATCTGCTGACAAGTTATGAACGCGACGTGATTCGCCCCAATGCGCTGGGGAAATTCGAAGACCTGCTGAAAGCAACCGCCCAGAGTCCGGCCATGCTGTTTTACCTCGACAACTGGCTGAGCGTGGGTCCGAATTCCGATGTTGCCAATGGCATCCCGAAGAAGGCCAACAAGAATTGGCGGCGAGTTTATAACCAGAAAAATCCTTCGACCAAGCAGGCAAAAGGCAAGCGCAATGGCTTGAACGAGAACTACGGGCGCGAGTTGATGGAGCTACACACTCTGGGCGTCAGCGGCGGCTACACGCAAAAAGACGTCACCGAAGTTGCCCGAGTCTTCACCGGATGGACACTAAAGCAACCCAAGCAAGGCGGAGGCTTCACTTTCGAAGAGCGAATGCATGAACCGGGAGACAAAACCGTCCTCGGACATCGCATCAAATCAAATGGCGAAAAAGAAGGCACGGAGGTGCTGCACATTCTGGCGCACCATCCTTCCACTGCCAAGTTCGTCTGTACAAAGCTGGCGGTACGGTTCGTATCCGACAATCCGCCCCCGGCCCTGGTCGATCGCATGACGCAGACGTTTCTGAAGAAAGACGGCAACATCAGCGAAGTTCTGAAAACTATGCTGAAGTCGCCCGAGTTCTGGTCGGAAGATACGTATCGTGCCAAGGTAAAAACGCCGCTGGAATTTGTGGTCTCGGCACTGCGTGCCAGCGGAGCAAATGTAACCGACCCCATGCCGCTCGCGCGCCAGTTGCAGAATCTTGGGATGCCGCTGTACGGAATGCAGCCGCCGACGGGGTATTCGAGCAAGGCTGATGCCTGGGTGAATTCGGCAGCGCTTCTCGGCCGGATGAATTTCGCGATGGCTCTGACCGCAGGCAAGGTGAAGGGCACAGCGGTCGATACCAGTCGAATGCTGGCATCGTCCGTGACGCCTCAGGAGCCAACACAGAGCCTTGCGATGCTGGAGAATGATCTTCTAGCAGGCGAAGTCTCGAAACAAACGCACGACACAATCGCTTCGCGGCTGGAAGATCCGAAGGTCAGCCAGCGAAAATTAGATGATCCGGCACGCGCACCGAACATAGGTGGAATCGCGGGGCTGCTGCTAGGATCACCAGAGTTTCAAAGAAGGTAGGCTTTACTGAAAGCTGATAGCTGACGGCTGAGAGCAGGGTTCTTATGTCCATTACTCGTCGCGTTTTTCTTCGTAACAGCGGTTTGGCGGTCGTCGGCACTGCCGCGATTCCTTTGTTCCTCACTCGCGCCGCGCAAGGTGCGGAATCGGTCGCGGGCGCAAAATAAGCGTCTGGTCGTCATCTTCCAGCGCGGCGCGGCTGATGGCTTGAACATTGTCGTGCCTCACGGAGAGCAGGCATATTACGCGATGCGTCCGTCGATCAATATTCCGCGCAAATCGGTCATCGATCTTGACGGGTTCTTTGGACTGCATCCTTCGATGTCAGCCTTCCAGCCGCTTTGGCAGCAGAAGCACCTTGCCATCGTGCATGCAGCCGGGTCTCCCGATCCGACGCGCTCGCATTTCGACGCGCAGGACTTCATGGAATCGGGCACACCGGGCGTAAAGGCCACCGATGACGGATGGTTGAATCGCTGCCTGCATTCCCTGCCCGACCCGGTGAACAAATCTTCGTTCCGGGCGATCGCGATGGGGCCATCCCTGCCGCGCATTCTTTCCGGCTCGGAACCCGCGGTGGCGTTGAACAACATCAACGATTTCGGAGTTGGCGGGCGCGGCCCCAACGCCACGCCGATCTCAAATACGTTTGAAGCTATGTACGCACACTCGGTCGATTCCGTTCTCCATGGCACCGGGCAGGAAACATTCGACGCGGTGAAGATGTTGAAGTCAGCAGATCCGGCAAAATACACTCCCGCACCTGGCGCCGACTATCCACGCGGACGCTTCGGTGACAGCCTCAAGCAGCTCGCCCAACTCATTAAAGCTAACCTGGGAGTGCAAGTCGCGTTCGCCGACATCGGAGGCTGGGATCATCACGTCAACGAAGGCAGCACCGACGGGCAAATCGCCAACGTGCTTCGCGAATTCTCGCAATCGCTCGGAGCTTTCTGGACCGACCTGGGCGACCTCCGCGAAGACACAGTCGTTGTCACGATGTCTGAGTTTGGACGCACGGCCCGCGAGAACGGCAATCGCGGCACCGATCATGGCCATGCCAACGTGATGTTTGTCATGGGAGGGCCAGTAAAAGGCGGCAAAGTTTACGGACGCTGGCCCGGACTGGATCAGTCGCAACTTTATGAAGGGCGTGATCTGGCGGTGACGACCGACTTCCGGAGGGTGCTGGGGGAGGCGGTCTACTCGCACTTGGGGAATAAGAATATGGGACAGGTATTCCCGGAGTTTGACAATACTCCAAGAGGCTTTCTGAATTACCTAGGGATCTAATCCTGAACTACGCCGTCGGTGCCGTGGTCGATCTCTTTGCCGTCTTCGATACTGGTCCAACCGAAAATTGTGGACGGACGAAATCATGCGAGATCTTTAGCTGTGTAAGCCCTTGCGAAATTCGCTCCCTTATCTCGGCAACTTTCGATTCGGACAGCGGCGGCGGCGAGGAACGTTTCTCAGGAACATTCAATTGTGCAATATCGCCCGAGGATGGCGGGGGCGGCGCCTCCGCGAAGCATAGTGTGGATGGGAACTCCACGCGCATTTTCCTCGGATTTTTTCGGCTAGCCCAATAAGCCTCAACCGTGACCGTATCTCCGGACGGCTCACGGTACACGATCCATGTGGTGTCCCTGTCCTGACGAATCTTGATCGTGCAGCCTTCAAGTTTTGCGGTTGTCGTCCTCTTGATCCGAATACCGACCCACACCAACATGACGAACAAAGCCAGAGCCATTCCCGCAACTACTTCTAGGAAAATCATGCCTCCCACCTCGGGCGCGAGCCAAATCGATCTGCTGCCCCATCCCGGTGATGAGGTGAATTTACATTACGATCGACGGTCGTGGAAACCGCCTTCGCAGCGCATCCACAAAAATTGCATCTGCCCTCAATGAGATCATCTCCAATGGCGAGTAACCGCGCTGCCATGCCAGATAGAAAGTTATGAACAGAAGAGCAAGAGTGATGGCGAAATTGGGCCACGCGTTGAGCGCCCATTGTCCATGCCACATAATCTGCAGACTTCTTGAAAACGGCATGAGATAGGGGATAGGCCATTGGTAGCCGTCGGGACCGCGGGCTCCGAGAACGTCTTCCAAGAGGTGCAAATGAAAACTCACGAAGGCGAGGGCTGCGACCTTTCCTCGCTGATGGCCCAGCGCATAGGCTACAACACCGACCAGCAATGCGAAGCCGAGATTGTGCAGCGAGTGGTGATAACGCGCGAACCAGTCCAGCGGGTGCTCCGATCCCCGCGTGGGCAGGTCGGCAATTGCTCCTAGCCCGTCCACATCAGGAACGACGCCGGCAAGAGTCACCAGCGCCCGGTCCCGACGGTTCAGGGCCGTGGTATTTGCCAGCACCCACCCGGTTAGAAAATGTGTTACGGGACTCATCGCACCAAAAGCCCTCGATGCTTCCCGCAGCTTACTACGTCGTCTTTATGCAGTCGTTATCAATCATGCATGTAGCCCCGTATCTGGCCCAAAGGTGGGGTTACACCGGTAACGCCACAATGTAGCCATTGTGCCCCAGGGCATCTTGACGCAAACTGGGCTCACAACAAGGGATTCAGCCAATGCTCAAGTCCTGGAAAAAATTCGAAGGCAGTGACCGAATCACGGTAATCGCACTCGCTACATTTTGTGTGGTTGCTTTGCTCGGGCTCTTGCTGATTCGATAATCTGCGGGGCGGCAGATGGGCTATGACTGAATCGAATCGTCCTCGTTTTCCACCCTAATTCACCGCTATTTTGGCCGCCGACAACGGCGGCCCTTCCTCGCACGCAGCTTCTTGGCACTTAGCCCGCAAGAATCCGGGTTTGGCTGAATGCTGAATGCTGAGTGCTGACAGCTACTTCGGCTGCAGTGTCTGCGCAATCATCACCTGGCGCTTGAAGTTCTCAACCATGTTGGGATCGAGGCGAACAGCGGTGGGCTTTTTCGCCAGTGACATCTGGTCGATCTTGTCCTGCAGTTTGAGCAGCGCGTAGAAGAGATTCTCGGGACGCGGACGGACATCCGATCACGTACACGTCCGTGGGAACAATCTTGTCGACGCCCTGCAACACCGCATAGGTATTGAATGGGCCTCCAACCGACGAGCAAGCGCCCATCGAAATCACCCATTTCGGGTCAGGCATCTGGTCATAAATCCGCTTCACCACCGGGGCCATCTTCAACGTCACGGTTCCTGCCACAATCATCAGGTCGCTCTGCCGCGGGCTGGGACGAAATACTTCTGAACCAAAGCGCGCGATATCAAAGCGCGCGGTCGACGACGCGATCATCTCGATCGCACAACACGCCAAGCCAAAGGTCATCGGCCAAACCGCCGATTTTCGCGCCCAGTTGAAGACGTAGTCCACCGTGGTAATTAGGAAGTTTTTTTCGAACTTATTCTGCATCCAACCCATGAAGAGTCCCCCAGCGATGAAGCCCTTCAGTCTAGGTCGGGCTTGAGAGCGTGTCAAACCGGCGGTAACCGTGCCGCGCGAACCGCTCTTGCTGGCTTAATCGGGGAAGGCTATAAAGTAGGTACGCGTGAACTCTACAAGAAACGATCTTGGGAAGGCATCTTCCGGCCAGAGGCGTCTGCGCCGTAGCGTCTGGGGCTTGTTATGGCTCTGCGTGATTCTCTGCCTCCCGTCCTTGGCTCAGACCTCGCCTGCTGGCGTCCCGGCATCAGGCAGCATTAGCGGAACCGTGGTCGATAGCACAGGAGCTGTCGTGGGTGGAGCCCACGTGAAACTCACTCGCAAGGGTGAAGCCATTGGATCCGAAGCTGTCTCGGGCAACGACGGACAATTTTCCTTCGCCGCGGTCGCGGCGGGCTCGTTCCAACTCACGGTGACGGCAGCGGGATTCGAAACGCAGATTGCATCTGCGACCCTGCAATCGGGACAAACCTTGACTGTCCCCCAGATCACTCTGCCCGTCGCAACCGCGATGACCGAGGTGAAGGTCGGGCTGAGCACGCCTGAGATCGCGGAAGAGGAGATCAAAGTTCAAGAGAAGCAGCGAGTGTTGGGGGTCATCCCGAATTTCTACATCACGTATGTGCCCAACGCAGCGCCTTTGACCCCGAAACAGAAGTTTAAACTTGCCTGGAAAACAACCACCGATCCGGTGACGTTCGGAATCGTCGGGGCGATTGCTGGAATCCAGCAGTCGCAAAATGCCTTTAGCGGATACGGCCAAGGAGCCCAGGGGTATGGCAAGCGTTATGGTGCCTCGTATGCCGATCTGACTGCGGGGACGTTTATCGGCGGCGCCGTTCTGCCCTCGCTGCTAAAACAGGATCCACGCTATTTCTACAAAGGTACCGGCACCAAGCGTTCACGACTTTGGTACGCATTGGCGAATTCCGTAATCTGCAAAGGCGACAATGGACGGTGGCAAACGAATTATTCGGCTATTTTAGGAAGCCTTGCCGCAGGTGGCATTTCAAACCTGTACTACCCGGCGAGCGATCGCCGAGGAGCGACATTGACCTTTGAGACAGCGCTCATCGGGATCGGAGCCACCGGAGCGGCCAATATCATTGAAGAGTTCTTCAGCACGAAGTTCACCACCAACGTGCCCAAACCCGATCCTTCCAAGCCCTAACTTTCCTGCTGGGTTCTGCTCTAAAATATTCGCCGAAGTTTTCTTATGCGAATCGAAATTGTCCTGGGCGATATCACGCAGCAGCCCGATGTCGACGCGATCGTGAATGCGGCGAATACGGATTTGATCCTAGGATCCGGAGTGGCGGGCGCAATCCGTCGTCGCGGAGGCAGTGAGATCGACCGCGAAGGCCGAGCCAAGGGTCCGATCAAGCTAGGCGAGGCAGCGGTGACCACGGCAGGACGCTTGCCGAACAGGTATGTGATTCACGCGGCCGCGATGGGATACCGTCCCGAGGATGCGCGCGTGCCCAAACGCGAAGGATCGCTCTCGAGCGCGGCCATCATTGGCGATGCGATGCGCAATAGCTTGCTGCGCGCGGAGGAGTTGAGGCTCGAAAGTATCGCTTTCCCTGCTCTGGCAACCGGAGTCGCGGCTTTCCCGATTGATGAATGTGCGGAAGTCATGATCGGCGCGGTGCGGGAGTATGAGAAGTTGCATCCCCGGAGCACGATCCGGCAGGTGCGTTTCGTGCTGTTTGGCGAGATAGAGTATCAGACCTTCAAACTTGTATTAGAAAACCACTGAACTGCCAGACGGAGGAGTGTCCGTCCCTACACGTCTTACATTCGCAATCCGGTACACTGAACCTTCTGCATGGCTGACGCCGCGATCATGACATCTCAGAGTCCCTTCCGCCGCTGGTGGATAGGGGCGCGCACTTCCTTCTTCTGGATGGTGCTTCTGGCAGTTGCACTCCGTATGGGCATCATCGTCATCGGCCATACCTACAAATTCAAGACCCTCGACGACAATTTTAGTTTCGGTTGGGAGATGGGACGCATCGGACGGTCGCTCGCACTAGGACAAGGCTTCTCGAATCCATTCAACGAGGCAACTGGACCAACCGCGTGGGAGCCTCCGCTTTATCCATTTCTGATTGCCGGCGTCTTCAAACTGACGGGCATCTACACGCATGCCTCAGCGCTCATCCTGCTGACGATCAACAGCATTTTTTCTGCGCTGACTTGTGTTCCCATTTTCCTCATCGCGCGCCGATGCTTCAACGAGACGACGGCAGTTTGGACCGCATGGCTGTGGGCGCTGCTTCCCAATGTCACGTACTGGTGTACGCGTTGGGTGTGGGAAACCAGCCTCGCCGCTCTACTCTTGGCGCTTTTATTTTGGTTGGCATTGGTGATGGAAGAGAAAGAAGGCTGGCAGCCCTGGTTCGGATTCGGCCTGCTCTGGGGCGTGGCCGCTCTGACCAACACGTCGCTGCTCGCGTTCCTGCCTGCGTCCGGGCTCTATATCTGGTACCGCCGCTGGAAACTCGGCAAGCGTTCTTTCGGCGGAGTAGTTCTTGCTTCGATTGTCTTTATCGCCTGCATCACGCCCTGGCTCCTTCGCAATGATCGAACATTTGGACAATTCATCTTTCTTCGTTCGAACTTCGGCGCTGAACTGCGAATCGGCAATGGCCCCGGCGCCGATGGCACCTGGCAGGAATATCTTCACCCGACACAGAACGTCTACGAGATGCGGCGTTACCGGCAGCTGGGCGAGATCGCTTATGTGAAAGCACGCAAGCAGGAAGCGGTCGCCTGGATTAAAGACGATCTGGCCCGCTTCGGTTTCGTCAGCTTTAAGAGGTTTGTTTACTACTGGGCAGGCATTCCCAAGCTGTCGGTGTTTCCTCCGCCGGAGGTAAAGAACTCACTTTTCTTGGCTTCGTCCCTATTCGCGTTTATGGGACTCTACCTCGCCTTGCGCCAGCGGCGACCGGGTGCGTGCCTTTTTCTCTGGCTGATTCTCTGCTACCCGGCGATTTATTACGTGGTCTTCCCTCACCCTCGCTATCGTCATCCCATCGAACCCGAGCTCGCGATCTTGATCGTCTTCGCCGTATCGCAGGCTGAAATCAAGAAACGAACGGCCTAGCCATTTGGCGAGGTCTTCCCTACCCATTCCGCAGATTCGCGATCTTCTCAGCGCGCGCATGATTGCCTTGTTGTTCAATTAGGAGAATGAAATGTCTGTACTGTCTGATTTTTCGCAAGGACTCTCGGCTGCGGCTGAGAAGGCGGGCTCTTCGGTAGTCACGGTGCGTGCCCGGCACCGGCTGCCTTCGAGCGGGATTCACTGGCGCAAGGGTGTCATTGTCACCGCCGATCACACGGTTCGCCGTGAAGAAGATCTAGGTGTGCTGTTACCCGACGGCAAACGCGTCTCAGCAAGACTTGCAGGTCGCGATCCCGGAACCGATCTGGCTGTTTTGAAGCTCGATGAAGACGTTGCTGTCGACATTCCTCAATTCGGTGACCCGTCGGCGCTGAAACTCGCGAACCTGGTGCTCGCCTTGGGACGCACTCGAAACGCGAGTCTCGTTGCGAGCTATGGAATCGTCGGCGGACTCAGTGGTGAATATCGGACTTGGCGGGGCGGAAAGGTAGATCAGAACATCCGGCTCGCTCTCGATCTCTACCCCGGCTTCTCCGGCGGTCCTTTGGTGAGCGTCGAAGGCAAGGTGCTCGGCGTTAATACCAACGGTCTCGGCCGCGGACGCGCCGTCGCCATCCCCGTCTCGACTGTCAACCGGACGGTCGACGAACTTCTGCAGAAGGGACACATCGCGCGTCCGTATCTTGGGATCGCCATGCAGCCCGTCGCGTTGTCAGAGGTTCTTCGTGGCAAGTTGAAGACTCCGGCCAACGGAGGCCTGATGGTGCTGCACGTTGAGCCCTCGGGACCGGCAGAGAAAGCCGGAATCGTTCTGGGCGATGTGATCGTCGAATTACAAGGCAAGCCCGCTCTCGATACCGACAATATTCGGGACCTGCTGGCCACGGCGAAAATTGGAGAAACGATCAAAGCCACGGTGCTTCGCGGAGGATCTCCCGCCGACGTGTCGCTCACGTTGGGAGAGCGTCCTGCGAGGTAATTCGCAATGAGCAAGCGCAACGGAGGCAGCGGCATTCGTGTGCTGTTGGCGGCTGCCTCCGGCGTTCGTCGGGCCGGGCTCGAAACTCTCGTTCGGAATACAGCCGCGTTGACGCTCGTCGGTAGCCTGCAAAGTACGCGCAGTCTGGTTCAGCACGTTCGCGACCTCGATCCAGATGTGATCTTGCTAGATGCAGAGCCCGTTCAATCCCTGGACCCCGTGATAGGTACTCCGATCGTTGTTCTAATCGACGAACCCGACGCGACATGGACTGCCCAGGCATTGCGTTCCGGAGTCAAAGCCATCCTCCCCCGCGACGCTGACATGGAAGATGTCGTCACCGCCATGCGGGCAGCCCATGCGGGCCTAGTCTTGCTCGATCACGAGATCATGCAGGAATTAGTCGCGAAGATACGGATGCCCTCCGATCAGGAAACCGAGGTCGCTGATGGCCTGACGGCTCGGGAAATCGAAGTCCTGCGCATGCTGGCAGAAGGACTCGGTAACCGTGAAATGGCGGTCAAGCTGGGGATTTCCGATCACACGGTGAAGTTTCATATCAGCTCCATCCTCGACAAATTGAACGCCTCCTCGCGCACAGAAGCGGTCACCTTGGGCATCCGCATGGGCCTGATTCTGCTCTAGCGCTCACGATTTCCTCGCTGTCCCGTCCAAGCCATGACGAACGGAGGATCTATGAACCGCCAACGCAGACTCGCCACTTGGCTGGGCGCCACATTAGGAACCTTTTGCGCGTTGTTATTTATGGTCGCGCAAAGCAACGCCTCCGATCATCGCGGCGCCTACACCGAAGAATTTCATCAGACCTACACGCTCTCCGCGGGCGGACGCATCGACCTCTCCAACATTAACGGCGCGGTTCACATCGCTGGGTGGGACAACAACCAGGTGAAAGTGGATGCCGTGAAATATGCGGGAACAAAAGAGCGCCTCGACGAAGCCAAGATTCAGATAAGCGCGGGAAGCGACTACGTCTCTATCCACACCGAATACCCTGATCGCACGCAGACTTTTACCGACGATGACGTCGACAACCCTGCAACTGTCGAATACACCCTGATGGTGCCGCGGTCCGTTCGCCTCGACGAGGTCAAGCTCATCAACGGTTCGCTGGATATCGCGGGCGTAGACGGCGAAGTACGGGCTTCATCCATCAACGGGCATCTGCAGGCAAAACAACTTTCCGGCCGCGAAAAACTCTCCACCATTAACGGGCGGCTTGATGCCGATTTCGCGCGGCTGCCCAATTCGCCGGTGGAATTGAGTTCTGTGAATGGCAGCCTGCAGTTGACGTTGCCTTCCGATGCTAAGGCCGAGATTGAAGCTTCGACGGTTCATGGCGGAATCGAAAACGACTTCGGACTGGCGACTCACGATCGTCGTTACGTTGGCCATGATCTTCACGGAGAACTTGGCGGAGGCGGCACGCGCATCGAGATGCGCAATGTGAATGGAAGAATCGAGATTCGCCACGCCAACGATAATCGCGCAATCAGCCCGGCGCGCAATCTCGGGGAAGAGCGCGCCTCCGATCGGGACAAAGACGAAGACGATGACAACCTGTAGAAACAGCTCGACGTCATCCCGACGCTGAGCGAAGCGAAGCGGGAGGGATCTGGCGTGCAGCGGTACAGTACCCTCCTGGCTAAATGCCAAGTGCCAAGTGCTAACGGCTAATAGATCGAATACCCCGGCGCGGGCGTCCGCAAATCCGGCTTCGAAGCCATCAGCAGCAGCGCTCCCATTCTTTTGAACGCCTTCAAGTCGTCGAGGCTATGAAATGACTTCGTCTTGTAGTCATCGGGAGTCGGCGTGTCATCCGGAATACGCCGCGCTTCGACATTTTCGAAGGCATGCTTCTTCAGCAGCTCGATATACTCCGCCTCCGACCGCACGTGCACCGGCACTTTCAGCTTGTCGACCCACTGCAGCGAGTAAACATTGTCTTTGTAGAGATTGATCAGGATGAACAGCCGCCCTCGCGGCGCCATCACCCGGAATAATTCCGTCAGAGCGCGGTCCTGATCGGCGTAGTAGTAAAACGACTCGACCGAGAGAACTTTATCGAAGTAGTTCTCCTCCCACGGAATTTGCTGCGCCGATCCCCACACGTACAGAATGTTTTCGAAATCCTTCGAGGTCTCACGCGCTTGCCGGATCATCTCATCCGACACGTCCACGCCGACCACTTGGCCAAAGCCTTCTGGTCCGTCTCCCACCATGCGGGCAAGCAGCCGTGTAGCCCAGCCCGAGCCACAACCCAAATCAAGCACGCGCTCGCCAGGACGCAGGTCCATCAGCCGCATCGTCTTCTCGGTGATGTCCAGGTGATGGCGCTCCATCTTTTCGCCTTCACCTTCGTCAGCCCAGCGATTAAATTCCTGCTTCAGCCTCTCATCGGGAGTCAGTGGTTTGTCGGACAAGCAGAATCTCCTTGGGATTGCCTAGATATGCTACATTTGCCATCCGAATGGCTCAACCTCCGCAGCCCCGTCCCAAGCCCGAGCCGCTCTATTGCCCAAACTGCGCCGAAGAAGTCGGTGATCCGCTCACCTGCGGAGACTGTTCCGCCGTCATCTGCCGCCGCTGTGGCACGCCGCTCGAGTCTCCTGACGAACTGGGGATGGGTTAAGCCATGGAAACAGCGACCACCCCCGTTCCCGTAACCCAGTCGGAGCCGACCACGGATTTGGTCCGTGGGCTGACACTTCTCGACTCGGTTCTGCTGCTGGTTAGCGGCATTATCGGTTCTTCGATTTTTCTGACCGCGAAAGACATCGCCGGACCTCTGCCCCACCCCGTCTGGTTCCTGCTCGTCTGGGTGTTGGGAGGGCTCATCTCTCTGTGCGCCTGCTTTGCCTTCGCTGAACTCGGCTCCATGTTTCCCGACTCCGGCGGACAATATGTCTATCTCCGCGAGGCGTACGGGGATCTGCCAGCCTTCCTCTACGGCTGGATGCTCTTCAGCGTCGCAAATGGTGGCACCATCGCCGCGCTCTCGGTCGCGTCGGCAGTCTATTTGGGCGGCATCATACCTGGCGTTTCGCAGGAGCACGTGGTCCTCTCAGTCGCTGGAATTGTGGTCACTCGCGCTCATGTTCTGGCGCTAATCTTCATCGTAATCGTTACGTGGATCAACGTGGCCGGACTGCGCTGGGGAGCATTGCTGCAGAACGTCGCGACTTGGGCCAAGTTCGTCGCCATGGCGGCGTTCGTGATCTTGGGATTCGCCATCGGCAAAGGCGACTGGTCGCACTTCAGCGCGAGCGCGGCGGGAGGCATCTCCATGGGCCTGACTCCCGGGCAGTTATTGTCGGCATTTGGCGTCGGCCTGATCGCAGTGTTCTGGGCCTATGACGGATGGGTCTACATTACCTGGGTTGCGGGAGAGGTCAAAAATCCCAGGCGCAACGTTCCGCTCGCTATGGTCCTCGGAGTTCTGGTGGTGGGCGCCATCTACGTCGCCATGAACATGACCTACGTCTATGCCATGCCGCTCACGGAAGTGGCCAAGCACGAGACCATCGCCCACGCCGCCGCGGTCGCGCTATTTTCTCCGGCAGCCGGGGCTTGGCTCTCGGCCATGATCGCGGTCTGCTGCTTCGGAGCCATGGCTAGCTGCGTGCTCTCAGGCGCACGCGTGTATTTCGCGATGGCGAAGGATGGAGTCTTCTTCCAGAGCATGGCGGAGGTTCATCCCAAATGGCGCACGCCGGCATTCAGCCTGATCGGACAAAGCATCTGGGCCGCTGTTCTCACGGTCAGTGGACGCTACGACCAGCTCTACACTTACGTCATCTACGGCATGGTGCTGTCCTACACTCTGACAGTGATCGGCATGTTCATTCTGCGTTGGAAGCGTCCCGACATTCCTCGTCCTTATCGCTGCACCGGCTATCCAATTCTCCCGGCGATCTATGTTCTGATCGGCGCAGCCTGGACTCTGAATACAATCATTACGCGGCCAACGGAAGCATTCTGGGGAACGACGATTGTGCTGGCCGGAGTGCCGGGATATTTGTATTGGAAACGGGCAAGCAGTAAAGCCACAGGAGTGGACTGAGTCAGTCCCGGAGGGACGATTGCGAATAGCCTGGCGTTTCAACGCCGGGTAGGCTGATAGAGTCCGATCAAGTCCCGGAGGGACGGCCGAAGGCCCTGCGGAGTCTCTATGTTTGAGCGCTACACCGAGAAAGCTCGACGCGTAGTCTTCTTTTCTCGATACGAAGCCAGCCAACTCGGCTCGCCCTACATTGAAACCGAGCACATCCTGTTAGGCTTTTTTCGCGAGGAGAAGAGTTTCACCGCGCGATGGTTCTCTGCTACGCAGGTGGACAGCGTGCGTCGGGAAATTGAAGGACACTCGGCGGGCACGAAACCAACCCCAACTTCGGTAGATCTTCCACTCACCATCGAATCCAAGCGCGTCCTTGCTTATGCTGCCGAAGAAGCGGACCGCGCCGGGAGTCGTCATATCGGCCCCGAACATTTATTGCTAGGGCTGTTGCGGGAGAAAAAGGGTTTCGCGGCGGAACTTCTGCACGACCATGGGCTTGAAGTTGGGAAGCTACGGGAAGAACCATCAAAACTTCCTCCTGCTATCCAAGCGAGTTCCACCCACGCTCATCGCTTCGGTCCGCGTGGCTATCGGCCTGCTTTCCTCGAAACCATCGAAATTCACGGCCAGCCCCGAAACGCCGACTACATTCGCCGTGCTGTCAAAGCTCTCTGCGAAATTCCCTGGCACTGGCAGAAGCGTGTGTGGAAGCCACGCGACGTTGCGATTCATCGCGCCACGGGCACTATCTCATTTGACGTGGGAAACCTGGAAGACTCTCAGGACTTTGATCTGCTCAAGCGCGGGTGGAAGAAAGATCTACTGTAATCTCTGCCGCTGGGAGCTCTTCGCTTCTAAAGACGCTCCCGACCACGCCACCGGATACACCAACGGCCGCGACTGGCTCTGCACTGAGTGCTACGACAAATTCATCGCTCGCCCCGACTTCTTTTCTTCCAACTATCCCGACATCACCTGACGGCGCGAAGAATTCCCTTGCTCTGATGCTCCGGCAATGTTATCTGTGGCTGCCTTTCAGGACATACGATTGCCTGAACCCAAATTACCGGCCGAGCCGCCAGAACAATCCAACCTGCTCGCGCCCGGTGTGTCGATCGCCGAAGCCGAAGATCCCAACAAGCCGAAACGCGTCATGGGATTTCGGGACCTGGTTCTTTTCTACGTGGTTACCGGCGTCAGCCTGCGCTGGATTGCCACAGCAGCCGCCGCAGGGCCAAGTTCTATTGTCATCTGGATCGCCGCGTGGCTGCTGTTCTACACACCGCTCGCCCTCTCGGTGATAGAACTCTCTTCGCGTTACCCCAACGAAGGGGGACTGTACGTCTGGTCGAAGCACGCTTTCGGAGACTTCTCAGGCTTCATGTCAGCCTGGACGTATTGGACCAGCAATCTTCCTTACTTTCCCGCCGTTCTTTATTTCGCCGCCAGCAACGTGATCTACATGCGGCAGGCGGAGTGGGGACATTTGTCGAACAACCCGACCTTCTACATCGTCTTCTCTCTGATCACCTTGACCGTTGCCACATTGATGAATGTTGTGGGCCTGGACGTAGGCAAGTGGTTGCACAATGTCGGCGCGGTCGCGATGTGGATTCCCGCGGTGATTGTGGTTGTCATGGGACTCATCGCCTATCACCGTTTCGGTTCGGCGAATGTGTTCAGCATTCACAGCATGACTCCCAGCACACACTTTAACGATATCGTTATGTTCTGGCCGCTATTGTTTTTTGCTTTCGGTGGCGCCGAGACCGCGTCGTTCATGGGTGAGGAGATCAAGAATGCTCGCCGCATCATTCCCTGGGCATTGTTTTTTGCCGGCCTCACCGTCGCTTTCTGCTACATCATTGGCACGGTCGGAGTGCTGCTTGCTTTGCCTGCATCGGAGGTAAGCAACCTCCAGGGCCTGATGCAAGCCGTCGCCAAAACCGCCAGCCGCATTGGTTATGGCGCGGTGATTCCAATAGCCGCCTTTCTGATCGCGCTTAGCAACATTGGCGCTTGCGGAGCCTATATCGCGGCTGTGGCGCGTCTACCTTTTGTCGCCGGTCTCGACCGCTTTTTGCCTCCGATCTTCGGCGCGCTGCACCGCCGCTGGAAAACACCGTGGATGGCGCTGCTGGTGCAAGGCGTGATCGGCGCCATCTTCATTTTTCTGGGGCAAGCTGGAACCAGCGTGAAGGGTGCCTACGACGTGATGGCGGCCATGACGGTCATCACTTATTTCATCCCCTATCTCTACGTCTTCGCCGCAATGTTCAAGTTACAAGGCCAACCCGCCGGACCAGAAGTGATGCGTGTACCGGGAGGGCGGCCAGTCGCGAAGCTGGTCGCTGTGATCGGATTCATCACCACTACGCTCACCATCGTCCTTTCCTCGGTCCCTCAACCCGACGAACCCAATAAACCCCTGGCAATATTGAAAGTAGTCGGAGGATCGATTGTCTTGCTTGCCATCGGTGCATGGCTCTACTGGTCGGGAAAGAGAAAAAAGTAGCGTCGTCCTCCCACCGGCTACAGCGAAGCATTTGTCCTGACGAAGCATTCCTCTTACGTTCTGTTGCGCCCCGTCATCAACAAAAGACAACCCTTTTACACCCAGCAAACACAAGCGAAGCGATAGCACTCTAGCCTGTCTTTACTGCGGATCGCCGTGGCACAAGGCGATCGCGGACCAACCCTTAGAAGAAATGGAGTACCTGAAGTATGAAAAAGGAAGAACTCTCTCCTACTCTGCCATCCAGTCCGGAAACGGAGGACCTCACTGCGCAGTTGCAACGCAATTTTGAGCGCCGCTCCTTCCTGAAGGGCATTGGCATGGCAGGCGCGGCCTTGTCTGCCGGCGCGTTGCTGACCACAGACTTGAAAGCCGACACGCACGGTTCGAGCAAAATCACCAAGGGCGACGCGGCCATTCTCAGGTTTCTCGCGGCTGCCGAGATCATCGAAAGCGATCTCTGGCTGCAATATCAGGAACTTGGTGGCGTGCAGGACGACGAAGTCTCCACCCTCGCCAGCAAGTTGATTCCCGGCTATCCCGCGAAGCCTACCGGAGGCAATTCGCTCTACATGCAAGACCTGTTGCCGCTTGACGGCGACATGTCCCAATACATTCATGACAACACGGAAGACGAACTGACTCACGAGGTCTTCATCAACGCGTACCTTGAGTCGAAAGGCGCAAAGGGAGTCAACCTCGATCAGTTCCGCACGTTGCCCAGCAGTAAAGCCTCGGGCGCGAATCAATTTGGACGCCTGACTAACCTGATGCAACTCTCGGTCGACACTTCCTGGTGGACTCGTTACCGCAGCCGTACGGGCAATCCCGATCTTGGCGACACGTTCCCGCAGGCCATCCCGACGTTGGCAGTGAACCAGCATCCGGCAATTCCGCGAACCGATGAGGACGCGAACCATGCCGATTTCTTCCAGGCAATCGTCAACACTGCCGGTTTTCACTTCGCCTTCATCGAGCAAGGTGGAACCAGCCTTTATCCCATGCTCGCACAGCGCGTAACCAACGTCGAAGTGTTGCGCATTGTGCTCAGCATTGGCGGAGTCGAAATCGCACACTTCCAGACCTGGCACGACAAAGCTGGGAACGCTCCGACGCTGACGAATGTCGTCGATCCCGTCACTGGCGTCACGGTCACGTTCCCCGATCTGAATTCTCCTCCGTTCGGTGGCGAGGACTTTCAGACAAACTTGATCATGCCCGAACCGACCGCGTTCCTCAGCAGACAGCTTCCGGCATGTTCGATCATTCGCCCTACGGCCACACAGGGAGCGGCCATGGGGGCAGTGAAAGCGTTGACTGCTGACGGACTCTTCATCGGCCAGTCACCGGCGTTCTTCGCCTTCTTGCGCGAACTCGCCGAAGACGCAGACGCTGCAATCCGAGGCGGACAGTAACGAAGTGAGGCGGGCGTTCGCACCTGATTGTGTGGCGCCCGCATTTGTCACGATTGGGTATTCACTAAGTGAAGGAGCAACTATGCTGGAAGGACTGTTTCAACCGATGCACCTGTTGGTGATCTTTGGAATCGCTCTGCTTGTCTTCGGGCCAAAGAAATTGCCTGAACTGGGTAAAGGAATCGGAGACGGCATTCGCGGATTCAAGTCTGCGATGAAAGAGGAAGAAAAAACGGTCGCTGTCAACCAGAACAAGGATCAGGGGTGAACCGTGGGCTTTGGCGGATTGATACTCATGCTTGCGCTGGGATTTCTGGTATTGGGCCCGAAGCAGATGCAAAAAGTGTTGGGCCAGGTCGCGCGCGCAAAAGCCGAGCTTGAAAGTGCAACTCGAGGACTTAAAGCTCAACTCACAAACGAACTGGACCACGCCGAACAAAAGAGCAAAGACTTGCCCTCTCTGTGACGGAGCCGCCGTGGCAGGTGTTGGTTAAACCGGAACAGCCGTCTTGCGCTCCGGATTAAAGAATGGAATCTTCACGATCTTCGCCGTGACCTTCTGGCGCATCGACTCGACCGTGATTTCCATCTGCAGTTTGTTTCCAATCTTCGAGTGCGCCATCTCAACGCTGGCGAGCGCGATCAACTTCTTGAGCACTGGAGACCACGCAGTGGTCGTTGCCTTGCCCACTTGCTTGTCTCCGACATAGACAGGCACATGCACGCGTGACGCTTGCGTAGGCGCCGCCGGCGAGAGTCCGAACTTGTCGTAGCGTTCTTCAACTTCCGTCCAGTCGAGTTCCAGTCCGACCAGTTGTCGCGGCAGGCCGTGCTTCGCATCTCCCGCAAGAGCAGTCTTGCCAACGAAATTCTCTTTATCCAGATGCACCATCTTCCCGAATCCCAACTCAAATGGAGAGAATTTCTGCGAAGGAATCAGCGCTTTCTTGGAACTCGTGTAATCCACTTCGATCAGCAGCAGTCCTGCCTCGACGCGCGCCACGTCCAACGCCAGCATTCCGGCCGCGTGGATATCGAATTGTTTGCCGGTCGTCATCAGCGCGTCCCAAACTTTGACAGCGTCGTTCCACGGGATCCAGACTTCATAGCCCAGATCGCCGGTGTATCCCGTGCGCGAGATGTCTACAGGCACGCCGGCAATCTTCCCCGATGTCATGCGGAAATACTTCAGATTCGCGATATCCGCTTCGGCTACGGCCTTCAACAGCTTCGCGGAGGTCGGTCCCTGCAGCGCTAGAGCCGCTACCTTCTCGGATATGTCTTCGATCTGCACATCCATGTTCAAGCCGTTTTGCTTGAACCAGCGCAGGCTGGGATCGGCGGCCGTCCAGCGATACTTGTTCTGTTCGAGCCGCGTGATGGTACCGTCGTCGATCACCTTCCCCTGCTCATCGCACCAGCAGCAATAGATCACCTGCCCAACCTTCACCTTGTTGATGTCACGAGTGATGACACGATTCACCAGCTTGGTCGCGTCCTTGCCGCTGATCAAGTATTTGTAGAGCGGCGAGATGTCGATCAACGCGCAAGCATTGCGGATGGCGTTGTATTCGTGCTCGTGATGCACCTCATACACGCTGACAGTGTAGTAGCCCGACCATTCGCGGTAGTTGAGGCTGGTGCAGAGGGGAAAGGTTCTCTCGTGAAATGCGGTTCCGACGGGCACGGTTGGCTCCTGGAGAAAAATGGCAGACGCAGCTCGGCTGCATCCCGCCGCAAGCGGATTATATGCAGCCGCGCCACTCCTCAGCAACTTGACTGCAAGTCAGCGCATACGCAATCTTCGAGACAAAATGCGGCCTTCTAGGTAGAATGACGAGTCACTTCAGTTCAGAATTCATGACGACCTCATTGTCGACCGACATTCTGCGTTGGGCAGTTCTTCCAAGCGGCCTCTGATCGCCTGATATGTACGGTGGTGCGTTCTTCCGGCAAGAGCTAAGCGCTAACAGCTAAAGGCTAAGAGCTAATATGGCTAACTCATACGATGTCATCGTCATCGGCGGAGGCCACAACGGCCTCGTCAACGCCGCCTATCTCGCCCGCGCCGGAAAGAAAGTACTCGTGCTCGAGCGCCGTTACGTGCTCGGCGGCGCTGCGGTCACTGAAGAAGTCTTCCCAGGCTTTAAGTTCTCAGTCTGCTCTTATGTCGTCTCGCTTCTCCGGCCGGAGATCATTCGCGACCTAGATCTTCCCCGTCACGGCCTTGAGATTCTTCCCCTCGACGGCACTTTTACGCCCATGCCCAACGGAGACTATCTCTGGCGCGTGAATGATCACGGCAAGACGCATCGCGAGATTGCCCGCCACTCTAAGCTCGACGCCGAGGCCTACGACGAATTCGGCAAGGCGATGCAGGCCATGTGCCGCTTCGTGAAGCCGATTCTGAGCATGGTGCCGCCCGATCCCGCGACTTTGAATCCGAAAGAACTGATGAAGCTGCTGTTCATCGGACGCCGCTTCCAGGGCATGACCAGCGAAGACAAGTACAACCAGGTGCAGTTGATGACCATGAGCGCCATCGATTTCCTGGATCAATGGTTCGAGACCGATGTGCTCAAAGCAACGATGTCGGCTTCAGGAATCATCGGCACTTTTCTCGGCGTACGTTCGCCGGGCACGGCATACGTTCTGCTCCACCACTACATGGGAGAGATTGACGGAGCCTTCCGATCCTGGGGATTCTCTCGCGGAGGCACCGGCGCGATCTCGAACGCGATCGCCGATGCCGCTCGCGAAGCCGGTGTCGAGATACGCACCAAAGCGCCAATCGGAAAAATCATCGTTAAAAACGGACGCGCCAAGGGAGTGGTTCTCGAGAACGGTGATGAAATTTTCGCCAACGTCGTCTCATCGAGCGTGGACCCTCGTCTCACCTTCACTCGCTTCATCGAAGATGGCAATCTTCCCACAGACTTCCTCGACGAGATTCGCCGCTACAAGTTCCGCGGCTCTTCGGGAAAAGTAAATCTCGCGCTCGATGCTCTTCCGGATTTCAAATGCATGCCCGGCCCCGGCGCTCATCTGCGCGGAGCGATTTCCATCTCACCGAGCGTCGAATACATGGAACGCGCTTACGACGATGCCAAGTACGGAAATTTCTCCCGTCGTCCTTACATAGACATGGTCATTCCCACGCTGACCGATCCCTCGGTCGCTCCTCCGGGAAAACACATCATGTCGTGTTTCGTGCAATACGCGCCTTACAAACTGCGCGCGGGTTTGAATTGGGACGACCAGAAAGAAGCCTTCGGCAATAACGTGATCGACACGATCTCTGAATACGCGCCGAACATTAAGAACATCATCCTGCACAAGCAAGTCGTGACTCCACTCGATCTGGAGCGCGAATTTGGATTGACGGAAGGCAACATCTTTCAGGGCGAACTCTCGCTCGAACAACTCTTTTTTCTGCGTCCGGTCCCGGGCTGGGCGCAATACCGTACTCCCATCAAGAACCTTTACATGTGTGGATCGGCCACGCATCCCGGGCGGCGGCATCATGGGCGCCAACGGACGCCTCGCAGCCCTCGAAATTCTCAAAGACGTCAAGGGAGCGGCCTAGACCATGGCAGACACGCGCGATGTCGTCATCATTGGTGGCGGTCACAACGGGCTGGTCACCGCTTTCTATCTCGCCAAAGCAGGGTTCAAACCACTTGTCCTAGAACGCCGCGGTCAGCCCGGCGGCGCAGCCGTCACCGAAGAATTTCATCCTGGCTTCAAAGGTTCGATCCTCGCTCACACTGCGGGACCTATTCGTCCTGACATCCTTCGTGACATGCAGCTCGAGCGTCACGGCCTGAAACTGATCACGCCCGATGTCAGCACCGTTTCCCTTTCTCCCGACGGCCGCGCCCTTGTTCTTTATAACGACGTTCGCAAAGCCGCCGAAGAAATCGGCAAGTTTTCGAAGAAAGATGCGACGCGCTACGTGGAGTTCCAGGAGTCGCTTGCGAAGATCGGCAAAGTGATTGGCGAGGCACTTGCGCTCGCGCCACCGAATATCGATGAACCCAGCAAAGGCGATCTCTGGGGCATGCTGCAGACCGGACGCGCCATTCGCAAGCTAGGCAAGAAAGATATGTACCGCCTTCTGCGCTGGGGACCTATGGCGGTCGCCGATCTTGTAGCCGAGTACTTTGAGACCGAATTGCTGCGCGCTACTATCGCCGCCCGTGGCATTTTCGGAACGTTCCTAGGTCCATGGTCTGCCGGTAGCAGCTTGGTTCTCTTGCTGCGCGCTGCGGGAGACAGTCATCCAACTGGTTCGGCGAATTTCGCGGTCGGCGGGATGGGATCGATCACGCAAGCGATGGTCGCGGCCTCCACGCAGGCTGGCGCAGAAATTCGCAGCGGCGCCGAAGTCATCGAAATCCGTGTGAAAGACGGCGCAGCAACCAGCGTCGTGCTTTCGACTGGAGAAGAGATCGTTGGCAAGGCCATCATCTCCAATGCCGACCCGAAGCGCACGCTGCTGAAACTGGTCGATCCGATTCACCTCACCCCCGACTTCGTGATGAAGCTCCAGCACTACCGCATGCCAGGCACGGTGGCGAAAGTGAATCTCGCGCTTACCGGACTTCCCAACTTCTCTGCTCTCAGCGGAGCAAGCGGCGACATGCTCAGCGGGCGCATCCACATTGGTCCCGAGATCGACTACCTCGAACGCGCCTTCGACGAATCGAAGTACGGCAACTTCTCTCGCCAGCCTTATCTTGAAGTCGCCATGCCGTCGATCGCCGATCCTTCGCTTGCGCCGGCCGGCAAGCACGTGATGTCGATCTATATGCAATACGCGCCTTACAAACTCAAGGGCGGCGATTGGGAGAGCCAGCGCGTCGCACTCGGGGACACTGTCGTCAAGACTCTCACCCAATACGCGCCGAACCTGCCTGAGTTGATTCTGAGCCACCAGATCATCACCCCGCAGGATCTCGAAGACACCTACGGACTCACTGGCGGACAGATCTTCCACGGCGAACTCGCGCTCGATCAGTTCTTCACCATGCGTCCGCTGCTCGACTGGGCGCGCTATAGCACGCCGATCAAGAATCTTTATTTGTGCGGATCAGGAACCCATCCCGGCGTAGGATTAACCGGCGGCTCGGGGGCCAACGCGGCTAAAGAAATCCTAAAAGACTTGAAAAAGTAGCGCCGGCGTCCCGTCGCCACGATAAATTGTTGGCAGAAACAAAGAGCCGCCAAGATGGCGAAGCTACCATGAAGAATTCCGCCATCCTGCTCATCGCCTGCCCCGACCGCAGAGGCGTGGTCGCCAGCATCTCTGACTTTATCTTTCGCCACAATGGCAACATCCTGCACGCGGACGAACACGCCGACGAAGATTCCAATCTTTTCCTGATGCGCGTTGAGTTCGATCCCGCGGACTTCGACATCCCTCTTGCCGATTTCAGCAAGCATTTTTTGCCGATCGCCGAGAAGTTCGAAATGACCTGGCGCCTAGCCCAATCGAACCACCGTCCGAAGATGGCGATTCTGGTTTCGAAATATGATCACTGCTTAGTCGACCTGCTTTACCGTCACAAAAGCGGAGAACTCGCCTGCGAGATTCCCGTCATCATCTCGAACCACCCCGATAACCAGCCCGTCGCCGATTTCTACCGCATTCCTTACTTCACGGTCACCGTGCCGAAAGACAACAAGCGTGAAGCCGAACAGAAGATTCTTGAGCTACTCCGCCAACACGCTCCCGACTTCATCGTGCTGGCCCGCTACATGCAAATTCTTTCGAGTGAGTTCGTAGCCGCCTACCCTCACCGCATCATCAACATTCACCACTCGTTCCTGCCTGCCTTCATCGGAGCCAAGCCCTACCACCAAGCCTTCGCCCGCGGCGTGAAACTGATCGGAGCGACCAGTCACTACGTCACCGAAGTGCTCGACGACGGTCCCATCATTGAGCAGGATGTTATCCGCATCTCTCACCGCGACTCGCTCGACGACCTGCTGCAGAAGGGCCGCGATCTGGAGAAAGTGGTTCTCTCCCGCGGGGTACGCTGGCATATCGAAAACCGCGTCCTGCTATATGGAAACAAGACCGTGGTTTTCGACTAACAATCATCTCTATAGACATACTTGTAATTCCGCACTATACTGCTCCCGCAACAGAAGTGAGCCCAACGCCGCTGCGTCGCGAACATCTCCTCCCCGAGACTCCGGCGCGGCGGCTTGGATTCCTCCCACCGGTGTTGGTGACTTTGGTGTCCTGTCTTCGGAGAGTCTTGTGCAACTCCTAATGTTGGTCTTTACTTAGGGATACACCCTTTTTTACGCGTCGCTGGGGATCATCCGCAGGAGTAGCGATTGGTCGAGGATCCGAAGTGGGAACTTGCCATTCTGGCCACTGTCCAGGGCTTCTATGAGAAGCTCCTGCAGACCCCACTTGAAGGGGAAGTCCCTGTGCCACAAGGACTTGAAGCCATCTCCCTGCAGGAGAACGACGGCGATGTCCACATCACCCTGACTCGCATGAGGCGGTGGCTGACGCTGCTCGATATGGCCATTACGCCGGCGATGCTGCGCTGCGCTCTGACTACCGAGACCGATCCCGAAATCGCCGAAGCGATGCTGCGCTACCTGGTGCGACGCAAGGAGTCTAGTGACACCAATCGTGACAAAACCGATCTCGTGGCCACGTTCCTTTATTGCCATCCCCGGGTGCCCGGACAATGGGAGCGGCGCGGGTATGGCCTCGACGGTTCGCTACCCTTGTCGCCGTTCGAAATCGCCTTGATCGAGATTCTCGCTGATAGCGACGTACCCTGCCTGTCTGACGAGCATGTGCAGATTTTGCGCCGCTTCGATCCGTTACGAGAGGAAGCAGAGGCTTTCACGGATCTCAATGCCCTTCTCGACTCCGGCATCATCGGACGCGTGCGCGAACTGAAGCATTTGCTCGATATGTCGTTCTACCACCCGAGTGTCCTCGCAACCATCGCTCCCTACAACGCAGCCTTTGGAAAGAAGTTCGACGAACTCTTCCATGTCGCAGCTTCCGAGATCAAGAACTTCGCGCAGGCCCTGGAGGAACAAGGCGGCAGCATTCTCGGCAATGTGGATGGCGTAGACGTCACCGTCGAGCATGTAGCTTCGCTCAAAGAGAGCGATCTGCTCAAGTCGGACTACGGTACGGCGCTCGATAAATTCCATCGTGTCTCGAAGCTGAAGAAAGCGCTCGAGCGGCGTCCTCCGATCCGGCGCACCGCCCGTCCCACGCTGGTACCGCCCGTCAGAACCGGACGCGGCGGCGCAGCAGCAGCACCCGCTCTTGCCCGGCGTCCTGAAATCGATGTCGAAGCCCTGCGCGCCGCCGTAACTCCCGCTCAGATTTCCATGGAAGAAACCAAGGTGCGCAAGGTGGAGGAATCGATTCGCGTGTTTGTGCGCGTCGCCGATCCCAAATTCCGGCAGATCGTCCCCATGCGTTTCTTTAACCTCACGCTGACTCCAGCCGAGGTCGAGGCGTATTGCGCGGACTATCTGGAAGAGAAGAGCCTGCGCGCCGGCACGGCTCGCGCTCTGCTGCGGCTGGTGGCAGTGTTCGGCCGCGTGACCACCGAACTCGAAGAACTCAAACGGAATGAAAACTCCACCTCGTTGTGGAAGCTTCACGCCGATTCTTTGATCGTGCTGCTGGAAGTGGCCCGCACACTGGCGGAGCAAGCAGAGCGCCTGATTGCGCTCGCCCACCAGCATAATGGGATGGAATTCGCGGAGGCCGTTGAGGCTTCACTCGGCAAGCTTCGCGAGCGTTCCCAGCAGGCTGTCCGGGTCCTCGGAGCTTAAAACCCCGACTTCTAATCAACTTTCGTCACCGTCGTGCGCCCTAACGCATAGTGCGCGCTCTTCGCGGCATACATCCTACGGTCGGCCTCCGCCAGCAACTCTTCCGCGCCATCACCGTCGGCAGGATAAAACGCTTGGCCAATGCTGATCGAAACCAAGTCTGCGCCGCAAATCTCTCGACCAACCTGCGAGACCATCGAGTGCAACCTCTCCACCATCTCGGAGGTAGCCTCATTCCCAAGGCCAGGTGCCACGATCACGAACTCGTCCCCGCCCATGCGCGCCGAGTAATCATATTCGCGGCAGAATGTCTTCAGCGCTGCGGCAAACATCTGCAAGAGCTTGTTTCCCTGCAAGTGTCCGAACCGATCGTTTACCTGCTTGAATCCATTCAAGTCGGAAACAAAAATGGCCAACGTTCCGCCGGAGCGCTGGCAGCGCGCGATTTCTCCATCCAAATGCATGAACAACGAACGCGCGTTAGGAAGGCCAGTCAGGAAATCGGTAGTCGCCGAATCTTCCGCCACGCGGTATTTCAAAGCATTCTCAACGGCAAAGCCGAGCTTTGACGCAATGACCTGCAACACTCGCAAGTGGTCTCGTGTAAAGGCGTCCGCCGGCGCGCGGTAAAGCGCCAGCACTGCCACAACGCCCGCGACTCCTTCCAGAGGCACAGCCAGCGCCGAACGCAGCGTGCTGTACTTGGTGGGATCATTCAAATATCCCGGCTCGACCGAAGGATTTCCATTCAAGATCGGCTTCTTGTTCTGCGCCACCCATCCCGACAAGCCTTGGCCGATGGGAATTCTCAGCGACGAAAACAAGCGGAAGTTATCTCCGCTCACATACTCGGGCGTCAACGTATCGCCCTTTTGGACATACACTGCCATCGAGTCATGTGGCACGAGACGCTTCAGTCTCACCGACAGCATCGACAGCGTATCGTCGAGACTTAACGACGTGCCCATTTCATGGCTCATCTCAAACAGGAGTTGCGCCTCCTGACGCGCGGCCGCAATGCTGGATAGGAAATCTCCGCGCGGCTCGATGGTTTGCACTGGAGCTTCCGATTCCGCGAACCCTGCGGCCGGAGCCAATCCCCGTTCCACCTTCACATCCGTCGATAACTTCGCCGGAGCCTTCGCAGGCTGCGAATGCGCCAGCTTCTCCAATTCCACATACCGCCGCTGCAGGATCGCCACAACTTTCGGATCGAAGCTGGTGCCTGCCTCTTGCGCCACCCGGCCCATGGCTTCATTCAGCGGCAACGCCCGCCGGTACTGGCGATCGGACGCCAGTGCGTCCAGGCAATCAACCGCCGCTAAAATACGCGCGCCGATCGGGATCTCGTCCCCCTTGAGTCCATAGGGATAGCCGCTTCCATCGAATTTCTCGTGATGTGCTCGCACGATCGGCACCACGGGGTACGGAAAGTCGACTTGCTCCAGAATCTCCGCGCCAATAATGGGATGGATCTTCATCTTCTCGAATTCTTCCGGTGTGAGCTTCCCCGGCTTCGAGATGATGTGCTCGGGAACCGCCAGTTTGCCGATGTCGTGCAGCACTGACGCCGCTTGCAGCGCTTCGATCTCGCCATCGTTCAATCCCAGTTCTTTAGCGACTTCAATGGCGTAGATGCGAACTCTCTGCAGATGCTCGTGCGTCGTATGATCCTTGGCTTCGATCGCTAGCGCGAGCGCTTCAATGGTCTGCAAGTGCAGGCTCGAGACTTGCTCCGCGTGCCGCTTCTCGTCCTCAAGCTTCTCCAGATAGAGACGATACGAGCGATACATCAAATACACTGGCGGCAATACGAGCAACGACGCTTGCCATCCGATCTGCCGGTTCAGAAAATTGACCACTCCCACAATCGCCGCGCCCACCAGGTAGTAGGGGAACGACCAGAAGTAGCACTCCGACCAAACCCTCATGATCGGCTTGTTCTCAGTCAGCCGGATAATGACGGCCATCGCCAGCGTGTTGAACAGGAAATAGGTGATGGCGACAATCAGCAACGCCAGCGGTCCCGGTCCGTGCAGCAAACGGGTAGTCGCGAACTTATAGATCCAGTACGAGACCGCGGTTCCCACCGGCAACTGCGAAAGATTGAAGATCACATGCACTGGCTGCATTCGCCGTGATGATCTCCAGTAGCATTGCACCAGCACCGCAGCGAAACCGATTACCAGAGTTTCCGCGAAACTCAATTCCAAAACGCCCAGCAGGATGAACAGGAAATTCACTGACATCGTCCCGTTGATGCCGGGCAGTTTTATTTTCAGAGAGGACGCCAGCAGCGCCACCAGCAGGTAGCACGCGAACTTGAGAGGGTCGCTCGATTGCCAGTGCAGAAATGCCAGTACAAAGCAACCTGCCGCCGCCAATGCCATGGCAGCAATAAACAAGTTGGCGCCCTGTCGCCTTGTCATGGATCGTGACATTCCCTTAGATTTTCCCCGACGCCCGAGGCTTTGTCCGGCCAAAACGGAAATGGTGGGTTACCTTCGTTTAGCCTTTTTCTTCCAGCTACATACGCGCTGCCCAAGGCCGCCGGACACCTCACTTCTATCAGTTCAGCCGGGCGGACACTCTGTCCTCGTCAGGACCAGCTTGTCCGGACAACTTGTCCTTCCCGTTTCGGGAATCGGAGGCGTATCTTACTGATTTATCAGTACTTCCTTTCGGCCAAAGACGTGCCCTAATACCCGTGTGCCTCCCTCACTTTGCACCCATAGCAGGCCAGTTATGGCCTCGGGAGAATGTTCGCGATGAGAAAGTGGCTCATAGTTTTCGTGATGGCGGCCGTGACGCTGGCCAGCGCTGACAACACCAAGCTGTCTCCCGATTTGTTGACGAAGACCTCGGGGACGGTCCGGGTCGTCGTGCAGTACAACCAGGCGCCTAGCCTGCTCGACCTCAAGAATCTGCTCGGCCTGCTAGGCTCAATTGTCAGCCAACTGCCGGTGGTGAATGCGGTGGTAGCCGACATTCCGCTGACGAATGCCCTGCTGCTGTCGAACCAGAGCAACGTGCGCTACATCAGTCTTGATCGCGCTCAAGCTCCGACGTTGAGCAATGCCGCCCCGGCTATCAATGCGGAAACTGCGTGGCAGTCGGGCTACACGGGATCTGGCATCGGCATCGCCCTGATTGATAGCGGCGTCGCCAGCCATCCCGACTTGAACGGCGGATTCCTCGGCCTGTCGCGCGTCGTCTGGAGTCAGAGCTTTGTTCCCGGAACCCTGAGCGCGACCGACCAGTACGGACACGGCACGCACATCGCGGGGCTAATTGCCGGCGACGGCGCCAGTTCCACAGGATCGAAGTATTCGAAAGCCTTCAAAGGCATCGCGCCGAATGCGAACCTGATTAACTTGCGCGTGCTCGACCAAAACGGCGCTGGCACCGACAGCGAAGTGATCGCCGCCATCAATACGGCGATCGCGCTGAAGCCGCTCTTCAATATTCGTGTAATGAATCTGTCGCTCGGCCGTCCGGTCTATGAGAGCTATAAGCTCGATCCGGTCTGCCAGGCCGTAGAAGCCGCGTGGAAGGCTGGAATCGTGGTGGTGGTCGCCGCCGGAAATAACGGACGCTACCAGCCCACGAACGGCTACGCCACCGTGACTTCGCCCGGCAACGATCCCTACGTGATCACCGTCGGCGCGATGAAGACGATGGGCACGCCGACCCGAGTGGACGATCTTATCGCCAGCTACAGTTCGAAGGGACCAACCGCGATCGACCACATCGTGAAACCCGACATCGTCGCCCCCGGCAATCTTTTGGTCTCGACGGAAGAAGCTGGCACGCTCTACAACGCGTATCCGGCAAACCGCGTCCCTTACAGCTTCTACGTGAATGGAGGCAGCAACGCTTCTTCGTCGGCGTACTTCACCCTGAGCGGCACCAGCATGGCCGCTGGCGTTCTCAGCGGAGCGGTCGCCGACCTGCTTCAGAAGAGTCCGAGCCTGACGCCTGATCAGGTGAAGGCTCGCCTGATGAAGACCGCCTGGAAGTCATTCCCGGCAACCAGCAGTACGACCGATCCGACCTCCGGCGTCACCTACACCGATCAGTACGACATCTTCACCATCGGCGCCGGATATGTCGACCTGGAAACGGCGATGGCCAGCACCGATGTGGCAAAGGGCAGCGCCATGTCGCCCACGGCTAATTACGATCCGACCACCGGCAACGTCTACATGTCGAACGATCCTTCAGCAGTCTGGGGAACTTCGGCCATGTGGGGAAGCTCGGCGGTCTGGGGCAACTCACAGTTCGTGACGTCGAACTCCGCGATGTGGGGATCAAGCGCGATGTGGGGTTCTTCCGCTATGTGGGGATCGAACACTGAGAACGGATTCAATACCGTCTGGGCCGGAAGCGCGATGTGGGGCTCAAGCGCCATGTGGGGATCATCCGCCATGTGGGGATCAAGCGCCTCAGGCGGGGAGAACTAGAAGTAGCGCCGGCGTCTCGCCGGCCTTCACTATGGGATGTTAATGCGCCGCTGGGATCTTTCCCGGCGGCGCTGCTTTGTTCGCGACGATTAGGAACTGCGGCGCCCATCGCTAAAGGCCAAGAATCGTGTCGTTGCACCAAGGCAGCACCGTCGCTAAACTTCACCCGACATGGGATTACCCATCGTTCTCTCCCTTTGGGCCGCCGTTGGTATTGTCGTGGCTAGTGTTGCTGCGGCGATATTCGGATGCACTGCTGCTTGGCTCACAAAGGGCGTGACCAGGGGCCGCCGCGCCGTCATCATCGCCGCCAGCACCTTCCCTTTTCTCTGTCTCGGTTGGGGTTCAGCAGTGTTCGTGTTTCAAGCCGTCGTCAACGAAGGCCTATTGCATCGCGATCTGGGGCTGGGCGATACCTGGCATGCTCCGCTTCCCAATGGATATCAGATCATGATGATTGATGTTACTGATCAGGGCTGGGTGTATAACCCCAAGACACAGCCTGAATCCGCTGTTGGAGAACGAGACGATGCTGTTGCCGGGGTCAGGAGTCTTCAAGTCGCGGATCGTTACATTCTAGGAGCGACTGACAGTAAATCTTTTGAACATCTCGGCGACGACAAGAACCAAATCGACGGCTACTTCCTGTTGGACACGCAACTGGGTCGACGAACGAAATTTCAGAGCTACGAAGGGCTTTGTCAGAGCGCACGCGGCCTTGGCATCGAACCGAATCTGCAACCCATCTACACCGTCTACTCAAAATTTCGCTTTAGCTGGTTCGACATATTCTCCGGAGTGCTGTTTCTGCTCTTTCCAGCTATCGGAGCCGTCAAATTGATCACCTGGATCAGACGTCTGCGACGAACGCGAACTCCAATAGCCACTGGAATTGTGAACAGCACGCCATAGAACTATCCGTGCCGTATCAAGTACACCGCGAAATATTCCGGCGTGATCTTGTCGGTATTGCTCGCCGCTTTCGCGGTGATGGCGATGGTGACGTTCTGGGTCGTATCCACCGCGCTGGTCGCACCCGCTCCAGGGCCCAGAAACACATTGGCATTGCTTCCCGGAGGCTGGTACCAGACCTGCGAATTCGTCGCCCCGAAGTTGCTGACGTGAACATCCCACCCCGAAGTCCCCGCTCCCGCCGAGGTATTCACGACAACCGATGTTGGTCCAAAAGCGAAGCTGTAAGCGGTGCTGGTGCTTCCAGTGGTGTGCTTGAACGCCGTCTGCACCCAGATTTCGTCATTTGTTCCCAGAGAGCCACCGGGCAACGTATATGAAAAAAGAGTTACCGCAGTCCCATTCACCGTAGTGACGGAGGAAGAGTTCCTTGCTTACTTAAAATGATGATGCTCGCGGTCGCCATTGACGCCACTCCGCACTGGAATGATGACGGCCGCCAGCTTTACTGGCCGATCACAAACATGTCGCCGTCATTTTCGGTGTAGATCTTACCATCCCGACCCAACGCCACCGGAGTGTACGCCGCGCCAATCGCCTTGCGCAGGAAGATCTTCCCCTTCAGCGTTCCATCCGGATTGATGACGTACACATTGCCATCTTCACTGTTGGCGTAGACCGTGCCCGTGGAATCAACCGCCGGAGCGTTCACACACCATTCGAAGTTTGTCGGACTCTTGAAGCTCCAGACCCTCTTCAGGTTCGAGTCAAGTTCCGTGACATAGTACGGGCCGCTGCCGTAATGATTGTCTTTGATCACCACGAAGTACGATCCGCCGGACGAAAATGATGCCGGCGTCGAATCCCATCCGAAATCGAAGTTGGTAAGATATTTTCCCGTGGAGTCGAACTTCAGCAGATAACCGCGCGAATCGTTGAAATCAAGAGTTCCGTAGGCCACACTGCCATCCGGAAATACGCTTGGCGTCGAGGAAGATTGATCGGACACCAGGGGATCGGCGCCGCTAACCAGTCCATGTATCGCCGTCTGCCACTTCGGCGTCAGGTTGCTATTCACCGCGACCATGTAGCCGAAGTCCGGAGCGAAGTGCCCGGCACTGACCGTGTAGACGGTTTTGCCATCGGCCGAAACCGCAGGCGCGGCGTTGATGCCAGGCCGCTGCGATCCACACGGACGCCCTCCGCAAGTGGTCGGCGCTCCCGGCACCAGCGTCTTGTAGCTCACCGTGTGAACCACACCCTGCGGGCTGACTTTCACGAGCCACGCGCCGAGCACGTTGCTTCCCCAGGGATTCGCCGGATTGAACTTCACGATGTTGTAGTAGATGTTTCCTCGCGGATCGATGGTCAAAGGGCCCGAGACATACGTATTAGGATCGTCGGTCGAGAAGGGCTTGTACTGCGCTACTTGCGTGCCGTCCGCTTCGTTCAGTTTGTAGATCGAGCCCGCAAATCCCGGTACATAGACAAAACCTTCGCCGAGCGCGGCATGAAATACTGGCTCCCAGCCGCCGAGCGCACCGTTCGGTTCGGGCTTCCAATCGCTCTGAAAGTTCCACGACTCCACCAGCGACGTTCCTTGCCATGTGAAAGCGCGCTTATTCCAGATCTCAGCGTTCCAGTCGTCTGGACCGCAAGGAAACGGCTTGCCCGACCCCGGCGGTTGGCAGGAAACATAAGTCCCAGTCTTGTATTCGATGAAAACGCTGCTGCCATCCACCAACGGTGCCTGATAGTGGGCCAATAAGTCTCCGCCCGATTCAGCCTGCTCCTGCGTCACAAACGGATCGAACGTGATATCGGCAAGCTGGTTGTTCGGACTCTGTCCCGCGACAGGACTGAAGCCGCTATGCTGCGCCGTGCGCCCCCACTGCGGCCAGTCGGCGGGAACTTGAGCCTCGACCGGTTTGACACGAATCATGCCCAGAACAACCGCAAACAACGCGAGGATCAACAAAGACACCACCAGCAGCGTTCGTTTCATGCACGGACCTCAAAGGCAAGAATTTCCCCGGGATTCAGAAAAAACCAGCAGGGGGTGAGACGAGCGAGGAAGGCGCGGGACTAACAGAGGCGTGATGCATGCACCGAAGTATAACGATTGTAATAGAGGATGTTTTATCAATTGACACTCCTACGGAGATAAGGAAGGTCACCTTGCTTTGTAGAAGTGACGACACACTTTTGCGAGACTGGTCTCCTGGTCCGGCGTTAGCCAAATCACATCAAGGTGTTCATGGCTACCGAAAATTGCGGCAAAAACCCTACCGACACGTTCCGCAAACATCCGATTCTGGCCGGGCTGACCGCGAACGCACAACGCAACATTCGGCGATACCGCTTCACCGTATCGAACCACCGCCAAATATGCGATGTTCACCAGCCGGAGTTGACCAAAGAGGATTCCCAGTTTGTTCTTTAATTCTTGCTCGGACGGCCCGTCCTGTTCCCCTAGGAAATAAACACCTTGCACCGTCATTCGCTCAGGCGAACGCGGAACGCCCAGTTTAGGATTTTCCAATCGAAACCTCCAAGTGAGGGTGGTAGGGATTTATCGCCAACTGACACCGCCGACACGTAACTCGTCACGCATGAGCTTTCCTATTACTCGACACATCCACTTTCTTAGCGACCCCAGTGTTTACTATAGTGACGTTCGAGTACAAGGTTTAGAACAGCGATACCAATCAAACTGAATACACACGCGATAATTCCGATTCTCGCCTTCGAATCAGCAATCGGAGCCACATCGAATACGACCATCGTTGTGACCGTGAGAAAGAATGCTAAGCGAGCCGCCAGCATCGGGACGGGTAAGCGATGAGGAAACCGAGTAACGACTCTCGATCGCGGAATTCGCACAGCCTGCCCGGTGTGCTCATAACGTGTGTGCAGTTTCGCATTGATAAAGGTAAGTACAAGAAAAACGGCAATGATACCGATGGCGCGAGGCCAATGGCCGGGAACGAGAAACACCCAAGAGAGCAGGAGAACAGCCGTCGCAATGCCGAGCAGAATGAGCGGGAACGGCGTTCCGTAGGGATAGCGATGGGTTCTGCGGTAGCCGACCATGTTGCAGAGTTTACTGCAACTTGAACTTGACGACGAGACAACTGTTGTCAGCGGGCAATTTCGCTCACCACTGCCCCCACAGCCCTTGCACTAACGTAACCTCGGCCCCCTGGGCCTTCCCGGATATCCTTTCCCTGGCCGCCTCCCTCAAACGTCCACAAGGGAGTTCTCATGCACAACCAAGTTCGAACCTGCGTTCTCGTGCTCGCCGGCACCGCGCTGCTCGTTGCCACCGGATACACGCAAGACCAGCCCTCGTTGGGCGACGTCGCGCGTCAGGCGCGGCAGAAGAAACAACAGGCGAAAGACACGCAGAGTAGCGACGCTCAGGCGAAGCCTGCCGCAACCAAGCCCGCTCGAGTCATCACCGAAGACGAAATGCCGGAGCAAACCACTTCCGACATGACTTCGTCCGCGTCCGAAACCAAAAATCATGTGGATTCTGACTCTGCCGCGCCCGCGTCACAGGGAAAATTATCCGCCGACGAGTGGAAATCGAAGATTCAAGCGCAGAAGAGCGTGGTCGATTCGCTGCAGAAAAATATGGACGAGCTGAACAAGTCCATCCAGTTCGCGCCGGGTAACTGCGTTGCCGGATGCGTCGAATGGAACGAGCGCCAGAAACAAAAACAGCAGGAAGTCGAACAGATGAAGGGACAACTCGACACCGCGCAGAAAAAGCTATCCGAGATGCAGGATGCCGCCCGCCAGCAAGGCTACGGCAGCGCTGTCTACGAACCGTAGTGACATCTGGCACTGACGCACGTCTATTCCTTGCGATGTCGTCCTGAGCAATTAAGCGGCGAAAGGATCTTGTGCGGAGGGCCCATCCTTGCCCCCGCCAGATCCCCTCGCTGCGCTCGGGATGAGGAATAATGAAAGACCGCAGAGGACGCAGGGGACGCAGAGATTTTTTGTTAAGTAACTCCCTGCGTCCTCGGCGTCCTCTGCGGTTGTGATTTGGATGTTCCTCTCCGTCAAACCCAAAAGCAAAAGCCGGGCACGAAGCCCGGCCTTACTGAAAGCTGACAGCTGATAGCTGACAGCTAAGTGATATCAAACTGCTCCTGATGCAGCGCCGGATCGCTCTTCACGATCACGGTTTTCTTGGTCATTTCTTCCATCTCGATCAAGGCCTTGCCATTGTTGGCTTTGAGCACCTTGGCTACTTCCGGATTCACGCGTAACATCACATCCGAGTGTTCCAGATGCTTCGCGATCTTCCGCATCTCGAGATAGATTTCGTTACAGACGGTGGTCACCGACTTCACGAAGCCGGTGGACTGGCAATACGGACACGGCGATCCGATCGTGCGCTCGAGTGACTGCTTCACGCGTTTGCGGGTGATCGCCACCAGTCCGAAGTCGTTAAACTGCAGAACCTTCGACGGAGCCCGATCGCTGCGCAGCGCCTCTTCGAGAGCCTGCATGACTTTCTGGCGGTTGCGCCGCTCGTCCATGTCAATGAAGTCGATGATGATGATGCCGCCCAGATCGCGCAGCCGTATCTGCCGCACGATTTCCTTGATGGCATCCACGTTGGTTTTGACGATCGTGTCTTCGAGGCGCGAAGTCTTGCCGACATACTTTCCGGTGTTGACGTCGATCGCCACCAGCGCTTCGGTCTGGTTGATCACGATGTATCCACCGCTCTTCAGCCAAACTTTCGACTTGAGTGCTTTATCAATTTCATCCCTCAACCCGAACTGCTCGAATAACGGAGTCTCTTTGGTGTAGAGCTTTACTCGCCGTACCAGCGCCGGCTGGAAGCGGTTGGCGAAGCGCAGAATGCGCTCGTACTCCTGCTCGTTGTCGACCCAGATGGCAGAGAAGTCTGAAGTGACCTGATCGCGCAACACGCGTTCAACCACGTTCAGATCGTGATAGATCAGCGCCGGAGCCTTGCCATTTTCGGAACGGCTCTTGATTTCGTTCCACAACCCTTTCAGGAAGCGGATATCCGCTCGCAGCTCTTCTTCGTTGGCTCCTTGCGCGGCGGTGCGCACGATGAACCCGCCGTGCCCATTCTCGCGCTCGCTGAGGATGATGCGCTTCAGCCGCTGCCGTTCTTCTTCCGAAGAAATCTTGCGCGACACCCCGGTGTGATTCACCGTCGGCATGTAGACCAGGAAGCGTCCCGGCAACGCGATGTGGCTGGTGATGCGTGCGCCCTTCTTGCCAATCGGTTCCTTGGCAATCTGGACCAGCACTTCCTGTCCTTCTTTCAGCAGATCGCTAATTTGCGGCACCGGTTGCGGTGCGCGCTGGCGCTGGAAGCGGCGTCCACCGCGGCGTCCGCGCTGTCCTCCTCCGCCTCGACGATCGAAGCCAGGACGCGGTGCGCGCTGCGTGTAGCCCGCAGTCGCTGCCGGCGCTCGTACTTCTACGCGGGCATCGACCGATCCGTTGCCTCGCGCTTCCGCGTCGAGCAACGCTTCGGCTTCAGCCTGCGCTTCCTCGATCTCAGCGTCCTCTTCTTCTTCCGCGGCCGCTTCGGCAGCAGCCTCGTCTAATTCGACTCCTTCTGCGAGTGGCTCTGTTGGCGCGATTCCTTCGACTACCGGCTCCGCGGACGCTGCGATCTCATGAGTCGGATGATCCTGGAAATCCCCGGCGGCATGCGTCTCTTCTTCCAACTCCTCGAATGCGTCGTCTTCTTCGATCTCTTCGGAATAGTTTGCGAGATCGGCTTCTTCCTCTTCGATCTCCTCTTCTTCCATGGTTCCGGCGGAGCCGGCGGAGGCTGCGGGCGCGGCCGGCGCCTGATCAGAGATCTCAGGAATCGCGGTCAGTATCTCTTCCGTCTGATCGTCGTCATCTTCGGTGACCTCGCTTCCGCCGAAAACGGCGGCGACATTCATCTCGTGAAGCCGCTTCTGCTCACGATCCCACGAATCGTCGCGCGTTTCCTCATGCGCTTTGGACGTGGCTGGCAAATCTCGGCGACTGTCGACCACGGGAGCTACCGCTGAGGCTTGAGTTTCAGTCTTTGAGAACAAGGGTTCATCTTCGGGAAAATTCTCGGCTACCGAAGGAATCCGCGCGGGCTGGGTTCCTGTCGCTTGTCCTTGTGACCCGTAAGCCGCTGGCGCGGCCGACTTCTGCGCCATTCGCGCGTACTTCGAAATCGATTCTCCCGGCAACAGGATCGGCTGGTATCCCGGCGGCGGTCCGTAGTCTCCGCGGTCTCCACGATCACTGCGGTCATTCCGTTCTGGCCGCTCGCTCCGCTCGGGCCGTTCATTTCGTTCAGGACGGTCGTTGCGCTCATTGCGCGCAGCATCGCGCTGCGGTTCTGCGGGACGCGCAAACTTCGACTCGGGCATGCGCTCGCCGCGGCGTCCGCGACGTCGCCGGCGATTGCGCCAGTTTCCTCCACGCCCTTCCTGCTGCTCTCCGCCGTTTTCCGTATTTCCCGCCGCTGCTTCGGCTTGCTCTTCCGTCTGGGCTTCGCCTTCCTCCGGAAAGTCCGGTCCTTCGATGACCAGAGGTGAGCCCGCCGTTGCAACTGGCTGCGCCGTCGGTTGCGGTCGTTCGGATCTTTGTTCCGTTCTTTGTTCTGATCTTGGTTCTGATCTTGGCTCCGTCGTAACGGGCCGGTTGGTGGGAATCTCCTCGACTTCATCGCCTTCTTCCACTTCCATGAAGTCAGAAACGTAGAGGAAAGCGTCTCGTTCTAGGCCGATGTCCACGAACGCCGACTGCATGCCGGGAAGCACGCGGGTTACGCGTCCTTTGTAGATGGATCCTGCCAGGGTGTATTCGTTTTCGCGCTCGAGGTAGATTTCTGCGAGCAGGTCGTCTTCAACCAACCCCACTTTGGTTTCATGCGGGGTAGAAGACACAAACAATTCTCTTGTCATTGAAACTCCGGTTCCGGGCCGTTCCACGGCCGCGGAATTCACCGGATCGGAGGCAGTGCGAGACAGGAAGGACTGACGCCAGCGATAGCTCGCCCGGGTAGGGCACGACTGGGGCCTCGGAGTTCCCTCCGCGACCTGCTTCGTCGTACAAGCTTAGGAATCTTTTCCACTTATCGCAGTTTGCGCTCAACGAGGTTTGTGACCGCTCTCTCGATCCTTCTGGATCCAAGGGGGCCGTTACCCGCCCGTTAACGCCTTAGCTTCAATCCTGTCCGGCCTCCGTTGCCTCAGCCGGTAAATACCCTCTTTACGCGAGGGTGATCGTAATCTTGGTTTAGCCGCGTATGGCAAGAGCGGCCAGCCTCCCTGCCTTCTTCCTCCTGCTAATTCACGAAACGGCGCATTCGGACATTCATGACAATGCCCAGCGCTAGAAACATGAACAGGACCGAAGACCCGCCGTAACTCATTAATGGCAGGGGAATTCCCGTGACCGGCATAAAACCGACCACCATGCCGACGTTGACCAGTATGTGGAAGCTAAGCACAGCTACCACACCCATCACCACGAACGTTCCAGCGCGGTCGGGCGCTGTTTGAGCGTTCTGGGTCAAACGCATCAGCACGATGAAGTATAACAGCAATACTCCCAGCGCGCCCACAAAACCATGCTCTTCTGATAACGCCGCGAAAATAAAATCGGTTTGCGGCACCGGAAGAAAAGCCAGGTGCGTTTGCGACCCCTCTGCACTACCCCAGATCCCTCCCGAACCTACTGCAATTAAAGACTGAATCACCTGATAGCCGGAACCCTGACTGTCCGCTTCCGGCTCCATGAAACTCACCAGCCGCTCGCGCTGGTAGGGCTTCAAAACATGCCAGGCCAGCGGCATCATCAATCCTCCTGCAAGGATCACAATCGCCGCCTGCTTCCAGTGCAATCCACCGAGAAATAAGCCCATGATGGCGATAGGAAGGTAGGTTAAGGCCGTACCTAAGTCGGGCTGCCTCAACACCATAAGCATGGGAACGCCGACGATCGCCCCGGCTTTGAAGAAGTCGGGCCACGACAATTCCTTCTGGTGCAAATCCGCGAAATACTTCGCCACCGCGAGAATCAGGATCAACTTCACCCATTCCGACGGTTGGAAGTGCTGTCCGCCGGGCAATTTGATCCAGCGCCGCGCCCCTAAGTACTTCTGTCCAAAGATCATTACTGACACGAGCGATGCGATCGACGCAATGTACATCCAGTGGACTTGATCAAGCACTGCCTGGTAATTGATCAGGCTCACCAGAAACATGGCAGCGACGCCGCCAACCACCCAATAGATCTGCTTGATGTGCGCCCCGGCGAACTTGGTGTGCTCGGTAGCGCTATGAATCTGAACCACTCCCACGCCGCAAATGAGCAGCACAAAGATGAACAGCACCCAGTCGAAGTCGCGAAATGATACGTATCTGGACATCGGTCGTCAGTCTTCAGTCGTCGGTCGTCAGCTTAAACGCGTCGCTGGTCGTTGGTCGTTGGTCGTTGGTCAAAACGCTCTTTACCTTATGCCCTTATGCGAAATCCGCTCTGAAACAGTTTTTCTTTGCGTTCTCTCGGCTCTTCTTCGCGTCCTTTGCGGTTCAATCTTTTGATCCTCGGCACTAATTCACTGGCGCTGCCGTTGCCAGCGGGGCTTGCCGTTTTTTAACTTCAACCAGCATCCGCCCACCATGCAGCGTCTCTTGTTCGCCCTCGGCGTTGGCCGCGTTCCAGACGGCGCCAATCTCGACCTTACCGTTGTTCACCGCCATCTTCGTCGGTTGCCGGCGCTGTTTTTCTACATACGCCTTAATTACTTGTGAAGCAACGCGGGCAGCAAGGTATCCGTGCTCGCCTTCTTCTAAGAGTGCGCAGACCACAATCTCGGGATTTCTGCGTGGCTCTACTCCGACAAACCAGCCGTTGTCTTTGAATTTCGTTTTGCCGTTGGCGATCTTCGCTTTCAACGCGTTCGAAATAGTCTGCGCGCTTCCCGTCTTGCCGGCAAAATCAATGCCTTGCAAGTGCGCGCTGTTGGCAGTTCCTAGCGGAGAGACAACGTTCGCCATCGCGTCGGTGATGATCTCCCAGCTTTTGGGATCGATTTCGACTTTCACTTCTCCGTTATCTTTTGCGATAGGGACAATGTTGCCCGGCGGCAACTGCTCGGGAAATGCGACATGCGGCCGGTACAGCACTCCGCCGCTGGCGATGCCGCCAATCGCGCGCGCCAACTGAATCGGCGTCGTGGCCACGGCACCTTGCCCGATGCCAACAGAAATCGTCTCTCCTGCGTACCACTTCTGTTTGAAGTTGCGGATCTTCCACTCTTCCGACGGCATCACGCCCGTGACTTCCTGAGGCAGATCAATGCCCGTCTTCTGTCCCAGGCCCAACATGGTCGCCCACTTGGCAATGCGGTCGATGCCCAGCTTTTCAGCGAGCGTATAAAAGAAGACGTCGCACGATTGATAAATCGCTTTGCTGATATCGACCACCCCATGGGTACGGTGTTCGGCGAGCACCCAGCATTTGAAGTAACGCCCGTAGAACGTCGCTCCACCGTTGCAGGTTACGTGCATGTCTTCGGCAATGCCTTCCTGCATGCCTGCAGTCGCCATGATGATTTTGAACACCGATCCCGGAGCGAGTTGCGCCTGAATGGCTTTGTTCAGCAGCGGGTGATTCTCATCGTTGACGAGATTGTTCCACTCATCTTTCGAGATGTGCACGGCGAAGTCGTTCGGATCGAAAGTCGGCCGACTCACCATGGCCAGAATTTCACCGTTGCGCGGATCCATCGCGACGACCGCTCCATTCTTCCCTTCGAGCGCCTGCTCGGCGGCAATCTGTAAATCAAGATCGACGGTTAGCTTGAGCTGTTTGCCAGGGGCCGCGGGAGTCTCATCCAAACGCCCGACTTCTTTGCCTTTGCTGTTCACGATGGCGCGGCGGAATCCGTTCTTGCCCATCAGGATGTCGTTGTACTGCAGCTCGACGCCCGACTGTCCCACCACGTCGCCCGGATTGTTGAACTCCCAGCGTGGCTGGTTCAGCATTTGCTCGCTGACTTCGCCGACGTATCCGATCAAGTGCGCCATGAACCCATTGCGCGGATACAAACGCCGGTGCGCCATGATGGTTTCAAGCTCCGGCAATTCGTTCTTGTGCGATTCGATGAACGCCAGCTCATCGGGCGTGATGTCGTCTTTTAAGTAGATCGGCTGATACTGCGGCATGGATGCGAACTTGCGGATGCGCTCGCGCATCTCATCGGGATCGATATGCAGTCCATGAGCAATCAGGTCAGAGTCCGCCATTAAGTCACGCGTGGAGTCGCGCAACAGCAGCGCTGTGAATGAAGGATAGTTATCGACGATCATCCGGCCTTCGCGGTCGAGAATCTTGCCGCGCGGCGCGAGGATCGGGACATTGCGCACGCGGTTTTTTTCCGCCAGCGAGGCGTAGAAGTCGCTCTGCACCACCTGCAGCCGCCATAATCCGTAGGCCAGAATCAGAAAGATGACCAGGATGATGTACTGCACCGCGGTTAAGCGGATGGGCGAAACTTTTTCGTCGCGACCGAACATCGGAAATCGGACTTCGGACCTCGGGCTTCAGGCGTCGGGACTTCTCCCCGTCGCTTGATTCGCTTCCGAGGTCGAAATTTCCTTTCGGGAAGTAAAGCTCATTGTACCCCGCATAAGTGCGGGAAAGGTTTGCAGAATCGGGACACGAATGGGCTGGGCATGACTTTCGTAATCGGGAATTTGTTTCGCAGACCCCGTGTCACTGAAGCTGACGGCGGTTTGGTTCATCCTCGTAGGAATGGAGCGCCGACGAGAACTCCGCATACCGACCGAGGTCCGGGCACGCATCGCGGGAGTAGACGCCCACGGCGAACTGTTCGCCCAGGACGCGATTGCCCGCAGCCTCAGCGTCAGCGGAGCCCTTATCACCGGGATCGAATACCCGCTGCGCTGTGGAGATGGCTTATTCGTCGAGCAAAATCAACGCCAGGCCAAGTTCAAAGTAGTCTGGATCCGCAACGGCCAAGCCGCGGTGCAGAAGTTCAAAGATGAGCCCTGCCCGTGGAAGGAAGTGTTGGGGATTGGCGCTAGGGTTTAGGCGTCGGGCGTCAAGCTCCGCGAAATTGTTGGGAAGCAGAAACCTCTCCGTCCCCAACGTCATCCTGAGCCCGATAGGGCGAAGGATCCGGCGCGCAGCACGTCCAACTCTGGTTTATCGGCACTGCACGCCAGATCCCTCGCTGCGCTCGGGATGACGTTACGAAATTAGAGACGGAGGAAATCTAGACAGGCCTAGTAGGCGCAGCCCGAAGCTTGATCCCTAACCCCGAGGTCTGAAGTCCGAGGTCTGAAGTCCGAGGTCCGAGGTCCGAGGTCCGGGTTTACGCCCGTTGTTTCAGCCTATCCAACCCCGCAAACAGCACAACCGCGAGCACTGCGTTTGCCAGCGCCGACGTGAGTTCGTGTTGCCAACTCCATTGCAGGGTCAAGCTGAGCAGCCAGCGGGCGACCGAGAAGTAGATGATTTCGTGAATCACGTAAAAGAAGAGTGTTACTAAGAAGCGTGTGCCGGCATTTTCGACGTCGATCTTTACGCCGAGCGAAGAGGCGGCGTATCCCACTACGGTTTTCGAAATCCCGTAGACGCCAATCGGACGGTGAGTAAGTGAGTCTTGCAGCAGTCCTATCACTGCGCCGGTCAACATACCGCTGACCTGGCTGCGGCGCGCTACGGCGAAGAAGATGACCACTAACAACGGCAGATCGAAGATGGAAAAGAAATGAAGACGCAGCGGCAGAAACGCCTGCAGAAACAGCGCCAGCAGCGGGACGAGGATCGCCGTCGGAATGCCGAACCGGTAAACCTCTACCTGTTCCTGCGATGTGTAAGTGATGGGCACGCTATTGAGGCTTGTCCTCCGACGGAGGCGGCTGCGACGGGTCAGTCTGCGGGGGCGGCGGAACAACCTTGGGCTTGGCGACCGGCGTTGTCGAATCGTTCGTGGTTGCGGGCTTCACCAGCGGGGCGGTTTTCTGATCGTTGACCGGCTTCACCAGAGGCGGAGCGGTTGTGCCGGGTTTCGGTACGGTTTGTGAGCCAGCAGAAACTGTATTGGGTTTCGTTGCGCCATCAGGCTTGGCGGGAGGCTGTGTTCCCGCGGCCGGAACGCCCGGTCTTGGTGGGATCCTCTGCGGGCTTGTCGGGCACCGACGGCAAGCGCTGTGCCAGGATATCGACGGCGCGCATGTTACTGTTTTCGGTCATCGCCGGAGATTTGTCTTCCATCTTGGTGATGACCAGCACTTCTTCGAGCTTGCTCAGATTCGCGGCGGGTTTCACTTTGATATTGAGGAACAAGTCAGAACCGGCCACCGATTTCATCACCGTGCCTACCGGCAGTCCTTTGGGAAAAATCTGGTCGCCGCCGCTAGTCAACACGCGTTCGCCGGGCTGTACCTGTTCATCGGCCATCACTTTTTCGAGGACGACCTCGCCCGCAGCCGAGCCGCGCAAGAATGCCCTGCAGCCGCGACTTCTCGAGAATCGCGCCGACACCGCTGCTCTGATCGTTGATCAGCAGCACTTCCGACGTAGACGCTTCGAGCGGCTTCTGTCCGAAGACGCGAAGGACTTTGCCTACGACTCCGTCAGCGGTAATGACCGCCATATCAGGGCGGATGCCGTCGCGCCATCCTTTATCGATGTAGATGGAGCGCGACTGCTCGCTGCCGCTCGATCCGATGACCTGGGCCGCTTTGGTTTGGGAGATAAATTGTTCTTTGAAGCCGAGGAGAGTTTGCAGGCGCCGGGCCTGTCCAGCGTCTTCGCTCATGCGCACTTGCTCGATGCGCAGGCGCTCGATCTCGGCTTTCAGGTCGCGATTTTCCTGGCGCACGCCGCGCAGGTAGAAGTAGTTGTGCCAAAGATTGCTGCTACTCGTCTGGACCCAGACGATGGCCTTTTCAAAGGGAGAGACAGTGCTGACCGTCCAGACGCGGATGAGGCGCGTGGGTTCGTTCTCGACGTTGCGCTTGATCTGGACCGCGAGTCCGAGCACCTGCAGGAACAACACTCCTACCAGGATGGTCAGGTTACGGTAGCGGCCGAATACGGATTCCATACTTCAGTTTTGAGTACCGAGTACCGAGTACCGAGTACCCAGCCCCAAGTTTTGAGAATCGGGCTGTAGCATCGCGCGCGATGCGCTCCCGGGAGCAAATTGTGTTCTGGCCGCCATGACGGAAACGAATCCTTAGAAGCCTTGTCTCGGTACTCGGTACTCGGTATTCGAAACCGACCTATTCGATCGAAATCTTTCTGAGCAACTTGAAGTCGGAGAGCATTTTGCCCGTGCCTAGCACCACGCTGCACAGCGGGTCGTCGGCGATCGAAACCGGCAGCCCGGTTTCTTCGCGGATGCGCTTATCCAGATTCTTGAGCAGGGCACCGCCTCCAGTCAACACGATGCCACGGTCGCTGATGTCGGCGGAAAGTTCGGGAGGCGTACGTTCGAGAGCGACGCGAATGGCGTTCATGATGGTCGAAACACATTCGCTCAAGGCTTCGCGGATTTCGCTGTCATCGACTGTGATCGTCTTGGGAACGCCTTCGATCAGGTTGCGGCCTTTGATTTCCATGGTCAGCGGCTTGTCGAGCGGATAAGCGCTGCCAATCTCAATTTTGATCTGCTCTCCGGTGCGCTCGCCGATCAGCAGGTTATATTTCCGCTTCAGGTAATTCATGATGGCTTCATCCATCTGATTTCCGGCCATGCGCACGGAACGCGAATACACGATGCCACTCAAAGAAATCACGGCGATGTCAGTGGTGCCGCCGCCGATATCGACCACCATGTTGCCGCTGGGCTCAGTGATGGGAAGTCCCGCGCCGATCGCAGCGACCATGGCTTGTTCCACTAGGTGAACTTCGCTCGCCTTGGCGCGATAGGCACTATCCATGACTGCGCGCTTTTCCACCTGGGTAATTTCCGAGGGGACACCAATCACGATGCGCGGATGCACCAGCATCTTGCGGTTGTGCGCCTTCTGGATGAAATAGTTCAACATCTTTTCGGTGACTTTGAAGTCGGCGATCACGCCGTCTTTCATCGGCTTGATGGCGACGATGTTGCCTGGGGTGCGGCCCAGCATCTCTTTCGCTTCTTTGCCCACGGCTTCGACTTCGCCGGTGTTCTTGTTGATGGCGACGATCGAAGGTTCGTTGACCACAATGCCTTTGCCGCGCGCATAGACCAGAGTGTTGGCGGTGCCGAGATCGATAGCCAGGTCGCTCGAGAAAATACTAAACAGCGACCGCAGGTTGTGCATGCGTGACGCGTTGGAGTGAAATCCGTTTGATGACATACGAAAACTTCTCTCTCTTGAGACTGTCAGTTTCCGGGACGTGCCCGGTCTAACCATGGCCCTGTGACAGTCGAGACGATCTTTATTCTATGAGACATGATCGGTCCCTGCCGCGCACGAAGGTTCTTGCACTTCGGTTGTCCTGCTCCGAGTCCTGCCCTCACTGAATCACAACTTTCTTCTGCTGCGTATTTACGCCGCCCTTGGAGTCCTGCGCCGTGACCGTGATCACGTTTTCTCCCTGGGGCAACGGTGAAGTGAAGAAATGAAAGCTGCCATCGGTCCCCACGACCGGCACTTCCCTGCCGTTCACCATCACCCGGGCTCCAATTTCGGTCTTCCCGGTCAACTCGATCACGTGACCATGCTGAATGAAGGGATCTACGTCGAGACTGATAGCGTCAGAATCCTTCCCCTTGGGAATCAAGGTGAAGCGGTTCTTCTCGCTCTCCACTGACTCTTTCCCTTCAACATCGTAGGATTGCACCAGCCAGTAATAAGCGCCCTGCGCCAGGCCTGAGACCTCGACATCGGCTGTACCCACCTTGCGATCGACGATCATCGACGAGAAGTACGGGTTCTTCGAAATCCGCAGCCGGTAGCCCACGGCGTTCGGCATCTTGGTCCAGGAAAACTCGATCGGCTTGGGATCTCCCGCTACAAAAATGGGCATCATGTTGGCCGGAGAAATCGGCGTTGGCGGACCGATCTCCTTTTCTTTCTCCATCTTAGGCTCTTTGCCCTCGAAGCTTACTTTTTCCCAGTCCGACAGGCGAACCGTTTCTCCGTTACGCACGACGTCGCCTGAGCCTTTTTTCACCAGGATCTCGTGCTGGTCGGCCTTAGGATCGTTGTGCACCATGGCCGCGCTCTCAGGAGCCAGCGAAGCCGTGGCCCCGCCGACAATCACCTGCGATTTCGATCCCTGGGAGTACGTTGCCGTGGTCAAGTCCACCGTGCCCGTGCTCACTGCAACTGCTACATTCGTTTGCTGTTGCTCGTTGGCCGAGTTCTCTTCGATGACGATCAGCGAGTCCTGTTTGACGGTGTAATTCGTCCCGTCGTTAAAGACGATCTTAGCCATGCCCTCGGAGCCGGTTTGGATGACATCACCCTTCTCGAGAGGCACACTATAATCGGCCGTGACCCAACTATTGCTGCTCGACTTCTTGACCCGAACCGTGCCATCCAGCGCGGTGATGTGCGCTTGCTGGGAGTTCATGGCGCTCGACTTCACCGGAGTGCCGGCCGCTCCCGCAACGGCTTCCAGAGCTCGCGACCCCAGGTTCTCCGCCGCCTTGATGCCGGCGTCGGTGAACTGCGGGAAAGCGAAGTGCATGCTGACGAAGATCGCCAACAGGACCGCGACCACCATCAGCACTACGCTGCGGTAGGTGACAGTCTTCCACGCAATGTGGATTCCGGGCTTGCTGTTTGAAGAGACCGAGACCACTGGCTCCAGCCAAACTAGAGAATATGGGGTAATTTCAACACTATCACAAGCTTAACTGAGAAGTAGCGGTTGATTAACTTGGGTCACGCGCAAGAAGATTACGGAGGTAATGGAGCAGTTCCATGTGGAGAGAGCTGACTTGGCTGTCCGATCTCCGCAGGCCCCTCACTTGCCGCCTGCTCAAGCCCCTCTGTACCATAGAGAGTTCCGACTTTCCCAGGAGAACTCATATATGGCAACCGATACTATGACGAAGCCGAGCTCTGTCGGCGGCGCGACCCGCACCAAGGTCTACAACAATTTCATCGACGGCGAGTGGGTGGAAGCCTCGACCGGAGAAACCTTCGAAAACCGCAATCCCGCCGACACCCGTGATGTGGTCGGCATCTTCCAGAAATCCGGCAAGGCAGACGTTGATGCTGCCGTCGAAGCCGCCAAGCGCGCCTTCGCCAAGTGGCGTCTGGTTCCCGCTCCCAAGCGCGCCGAGATCGTCTATCGCGCCGGAGAAATGCTGCTCGAGCGCAAGGAAGAATACTCCCGCGACATGACGCGCGAGATGGGCAAGGTTCTGAAAGAGACTCGCGGCGATACCCAGGAAGCCATCGACACGGCTTACTACATGGCCGGAGAGGGGCGCCGCATGTTTGGGCCGACGACGCCTTCAGAGCTCCCCAACAAGTTTGCGATGGCGGTGCGTACTCCGCTCGGCGTCTGCGGCATGATTACGCCGTGGAATTTCCCCATGGCGATTCCCTCGTGGAAGCTGCTGCCCGCCATCGTCTGCGGAAACACTTGCGTGATCAAGCCTGCGCAGGATACTCCGCTCTCAACCTTCAACTTGGTGCGCACCCTGGCTGACGCTGGCGTGCCTCGTGGCGTAGTGAACATCGTCGCGGGATTCGGATCGAAAGTCGGTGGCCCCCTGATGGAGCATCCGGATGTGAAGGCCATCTCGCTCACCGGATCAACCGAAGTCGGCCGCATCGTCGGCACCACGGCCGCGAAGACCTTCAAGCATTGCTCCCTCGAACTCGGCGGCAAGAATCCCATGATCGTGCTCGATGATGCGAATCTCGATCTCGCCATCGAAGGCGGACTCTGGGGCGGCTTCGGCACCACTGGACAACGCTGCACCGCGACCAGCCGCATCATCGTGCAGAAGGGCGTCTATAGCGAGTTCGTCTCGCGTTACGTGGAACGCGCCAAAGCTCTCAAAGTCGGCAATGGACTCGACGAGAGCGTCGACATGGGTCCCGCGGTCAACGAAGCTCAGCTCAAGACCGACCTCAGCTATGTCGAAATCGGGAAAGCCGAAGGCGCGAAGCTGAAGACTGGCGGCAACCGCCTCGACAAGGGCGACTATCAACACGGATGGTTCCTCGAACCGACGGTGTTTGTGGATGTCGATCCGAAGATGCGCATCGCCCAGGAAGAAATCTTCGGACCGGTGGTTTCGATCATCCCGTGTGACGGCCTCGAAGACGCCATCGAGATCGCTAACAACATCGAGTACGGATTGTCGTCAGCGCTTTATACCAAAGACGTGAACAAAGCGTTCGTCGCCATGCGCGATCTGTACGCTGGCATCACGTATATCAATGCTCCGACGATCGGCGCGGAAGTACATCTGCCCTTCGGCGGAGTGAAGGCCACCGGAAACGGCCACCGCGAAGGCGGTATCGGTGCGATTGATTTCTACACCGAGTGGAAGTCGATCTACGTGGATTATTCCGACAAGCTGCAGCGAGCGCAGATTGATACGGGGGAGTAAAACCGTCGTTGGTCGTTCGTCGTTGGTCGTTGGCCAAGACGGTGGCTGGTCGCCGGTCGCTGGCTAAGAATACTTTGTCATCCCGAGCAAGCCGGATCGGTTGCGCAGCAACTGATCCGGCGCGTCGAGGGACCTTGTGTTCTGCCGTACCTCGGAGTCGCGAAGCGACGGTAGATATTAGCCCCGCACGTAAGTGCGGAGTACGCGATAATATCGACTCGAGTCCGCTTTAGCGGACGACACCCGCCGCTTCATGCGCATCGGCGACATAGTCCGATTGACCGGTATTCCCCCTGACGCAAAGGACGATCAGGAATTCAGCACCCTCTCTTTGTTCAGGAAGTGCCTGGGCAAGACGTTCACCGTGCAGGGATTCCAGAATGTCGAAGGACTGCCCTATCCCCTGATTCAACTCGACGTTGGAGAAGTCGTGGGAGTGGAAAGCTACATGGAAAGCATCTACGTAGAACCTGAATATTTAGAGGTTCTTTCCTCCGATCCCCGTTAAAGCTTGCCCCCTCCGATCCGCGTTTGTTCTACGATAACGAACCATGATCCCGCGAAGGCATCTGTTCGCTCTCATCTTTCTCTGCGTCGCCGCTCCCTGCCTCTGGTCCCAAGCCCCCACCTCTGACGCGCGCTCGCTCACCGCACTGCGGGCTCAACTGGAACAGATTCGCAGACCCTTCCCCGGAGATATGTCCATCTACATGAAAAATCTCTCTACCGGTGATGAGGTCATGGTCGACTCTGACAAGGTCTTCGAAACCTTCAGTGTGATCAAGCTGGCCATCGCTGCCGAACTCATGCACCAGGTGGAGCAGGGCAAATTCTCCCTGTCCGATCGCATTCCGCTTACGGCCGCCAACGAACGCCTGCCCTCCGGCGTTCTCTACACACTGGACCCAGGACTGACTCCGACGGTGAGAGACCTGCTTACCCTGATGATCATCATCAGTGACAACGAAGCCACCGATGCGCTTGGCGACAAAGTCGGGCGCGACAACGTTACCGCCTACGCGCATAGTCTCGGCTTGGCGGACACGTCGATTCAATTCTCGGATCTCGATTGGGATCGCACTTGGCTCGGCACGCTCGATCCCGCTTACAAGCATGCCAGTGGCGACCAGACCGTGAATTTTCCCTTCAACAAATTCACCGATCAGCAAGTCGGGGACGCGTTCGGACATACGATCTATGACGCCGGTATTTACTTCGGTCACAGCACCACGCGCGACATTGGACACCTTCTGGAAATGATGGCGACAGGAAAGCTGGTTTCGAAAAGCGCCAGCGATCTCATCCTGGGTATCATGGAGAAGCAACAGGTGAACGACCGCTTTCCCCGCTATCTCGAGAACATTCGCATCGCTCACAAGACGGGAGATGGACAACCTTTCATCGCCAATGATGCTGGTGTTCTTTGGGTGAAAGACCAACCGATTGTTTTGGTTGTCTTCACCGGCCATCACCGCGGTTCGACCGCATCGCTGCACGACACGATTGCGCGGGTCGCCGCGATCGTCGTGAAACATTACGGGGGCCAGGTGTCCGCTGATTTCAGAGAAACAGATACCCGCTAAACGCCGCGCACGGGCAGCGATTCATGAATCACAAACCTTGCGAAGTTGAGAATATCCGCTTTGGATTTGTAGGGAAGCCGCTTGGCGGTCGCGAGCTTGGCGATGCCGTGGACCATTGTCCAGGCGAGAAGCGCTAACTGAACAGTATCACCGGCTGACAATTGCTCTTCGTCCTGTGCGCCTTTGACTAGCGCGACCAATGTCCCGAACGCTTCTTCTCCGGCTTCTGCGGAGCCCTGAGTCTTGTCCTTGGGGATGGGCGAGTCGAACATGACCGCGAAATGTTCGGGTCTGCGCAAGGCGAATTCGATGTAGGCCAAGCCGGCACGTTTCAATTTTTCGAGTGCGCCTGACTCGTCTTTGGAAGCCTCACGCATCGCCAGGGTCAGTTCCCGAAATCCCTGCGCTGCCACCGCCGCCAGTAGACTCTCCCGATCGGGAAAGTGTCGGTAGGGAGCGTTGTGAGAGACCCCCGCTCGCCGCGCAACTTCCCGCAAGGTAAAGCCGGCCGGCCCGACCTCGCCGATCAACCGGATGGCCGCCTGCAACAAGACTTCCTGCAAATGTCCGTGGTGGTAGGGCTTTTTCGGCATGGTCCGCGACGATTATACGTTGCGGTGTTGACACGGACAACATTCCACAGCTTCCAGCAAAATTCCCTTGCAACTATGTTGACAAGCGCAACATCAGAATATTACGATGTTGACACGAGCAACATAGCCTGATGAGGAGGCCCCTGTGGATTTACTTTTTCGGCTCAGCAACCTTCTGGTGCTGCCCTTCTGGGCGCTCATCATTCTGCTGCCCCGCTGGCGGTGGACTGCGCGGCTTTTGCGATCGCCGCTCGTCATCCTCGTCCCGTCGGCCATGTATGCGGCCCTCGTCTTCCCCCGTCTGGGTGAAATTTGGCCTGCGGTTTCGCAGCCGACACTCCGCGGCATGGCGGCGCTGCTCGGCACTCCGGCGGGCGCAACCATCGCGTGGGTGCACTTTCTAGCCTTCGACCTGTTCGTGGGACGTTGGGTTTATCTCGACAGCCGGGAGCGCGGCGTCAGCCCGTGGCTCATGGCTCCGGTTCTTTTCCTGACACTGATGCTGGGGCCCGTCGGCTTTCTGTCCTACTTCGCCGTCCGCGCGAGAGCAGCGAACCAAGAGAAAGCGAGCGGGTCATTGGCCGTGACAAATCCGTCTCTTCACCCGGTCGAAGGGGTACGGCGCGCCCTGCAACGCGCATGGGCTATCAATCCTCCGTTGACGGTCCTAGCTAGTGTGATGCTGGTGACGTTTCTCGCCACCCTGATTGGCATATTCGTGGATCCCCGCGTCATCACGGGCGCTCCGGCCTGGCTCAAGCCCGCCAAGTTCGCCATCTCAGTGAGCACTTATTGCTTCACCTTCGTCTGGCTGCTTGGCTTTGTCGAGAACCATCCTCGGCTGGTACGTCTCGCAGCCAACGTCACGGTCGTCAGCATCACCGTCGAGATGATTGCCATCATCACGCAGGCGGCGCGCGGCACGACCAGCCACTTCAACGTATCGACGCCATTCGATTCTTTTCTCTGGTTCGCGATGGGTTCGTTCATCGTGCTGGTGTGGACGATGAATCTGCTGCTCGCGATCCTGCTCTTGCGGCAGCGAATGCCCGACTGGGCTTTCGCATGGTCGCTGCGCCTGGGAGTGCTCATCTCGGCAGTTGGGATGGCTGCGGCGTTTTTCATGGTGACGCCCACTCCTGAGCAAGCCGCCGCAATGGCCAGTGGCCACCGCCCGCTCATCGTCGGGGCGCATAGCGTAGGAGTCACCGACGGAGGTCCGGGCCTGCCCATCCTCGGATGGAGCACCATCGGAGGCGATCTGCGAGCCGCCCACTTTGCCGGCCTGCATGCCCTGCAAATCCTGCCGCTACTGGGTTGGTTGTTAGCCCGCCGCAGAGGCGCGCTCGCGCGACTGACCGCCAGCGATCGGCTGACTCTGGTTTTCACCGTTGGGTCGACTTATCTCGGCTTGGTCTTGCTGCTCCTCTGGCAGGCATTGCGCGGGCAATCCGTAATTCATCCTGACGGCGAGACGCTCGCAGTTGGTGCCGCTCTATTCGCCGCCGTCACCATTTCCGCGGGGATCGTCGCCGCGCGCAGATACAAGAGAACTCAAGTGCTGAGTTCGGCAATCCAGATTTTGTCCCGTTAGGAGGAACTATGAAGAACGCGCTTTCCCTTTCCCTGCTCGCTCTGTTGATAGTTCCAGCGGTTCGCGCTTTCGGGCAGGACTCCGCGATACCGCTTCCAGAGGCGCCAACTTACCAGACTGGTCAGGACGCGTCTGACATCGTTCCGTCCGTCAGCCCACCGCGCGCGCAAACTGGATTTGGTGTGGACAACAAATTTCATTACTACCTGACTGAAACCTACTTCAATCCCAGCGCACTCACCGCACCTGCCTTTCGTGCCGGTCTGCGGATGGCGAATCCTCCGGGCAAAGGCGCGACCCAGTATCCGCTGGAATGGAGGCAAGGTGCCGAAGCTTTCGGCAGGAACTACGGGGACGCAGTCACGGAACGTGTCAGCTTTCAGACCGCGCGCTTCGTAACCGGAATCATTACCCGGGAAGATCCGCGCTATATTCCGTCGAGCAGCCACAACATTCTTGCCAGGAGTTTTCACGCGATCGGCTTCGCCTTTGTGGACCGGTCCGATTCCGGGCATCGCATGCCCGCCTTCTCGAATTTTGTAGGGGCCGCAGCGGGCGGATTTGTCGGCAACGCATACCTCCCGGCCGGCTTTAATAATGTGACGCATGCAGGTCAACGAGCCACAGTTCGCTTCGGAATCTCTGCTGCTGGAAATCTCTTTCGCGAATTCGCTCCGCAAATGCCGGCGCCGATGCGGAAGTTAATTATCCTCATTGCGCGCTGAGGAGTTCTTTCTGGTCATCCTGGTCTGAGCGGAGTCGAAAGACGCCTCTGTGGTGATTGTCCTCGGCCTTCGGTAGAATCTAGCTGGAGTTATCCATGCCGCTCACCCAATCCCGTGAAATTACCGCCGCTTCTCGCCTGGAAAATGTTCGCTACGCCATCCGCGACCTAGCGTGCGTGGCCGACGAAGTCGTCAAGCAGGGACACAAGATTCTGCCGCTCAACATCGGCGATCCCCTCAACTTCGACTTCCAGACCCCGGCGCACCTGATCGAGGCCGTCTACAAGGCCATGCGTGACGGTAAGAATGGATACGCTCCCTCTTCCGGCATCAAATCAGCTCTCGACGCGATTCGCGGCGAGGCTGCGCGCAAAGGCATCACCAACATTCAGGATGTGTTCGTCACTTCGGGGGTCAGCGAGAGCGTCGATGTTTGCCTGACCGCGCTGCTCAACCCTGGCGAAGACGTGCTGACACCTTGCCCCGACTATCCGCTTTATTCGGCGGTTCTGGCGAAGCTGGATATTGGACTGAACACTTACTACCTGAACGAAGAAGATGGATGGCAACCCGACCTCGACGACATCAAGCGCAAGATCACCTCGCGCACCCGCGGCATTGTCCTGATCAATCCCAACAATCCCACGGGATCGGTTTGCACCCGCAAGATGCTCGAAGACGTTGCCGAACTCGCGCGCCGCCACCACCTGGTCATCTTCGCCGATGAAATCTACGACAAGCTGATCATGGATGAAGACCAGCACGTCTCGCTGGCCGCTGTCGCTCCCGATGTTCCGGTCGTCACCTTCGGAGGCTTGTCGAAAAATTACCTCGCTCCGGGATGGCGCATCGGCTGGGGCATCATCAGCGGCGATGCGGCCGTCGTAAAGCCATACGTCGAAGGAGTAAACAAGTTATTGCGGGCACGCTTGTGCGCGAATCATCCCGAACAGTACGCGATCCAGCGTGCACTCGAAGGACCGCAGGATCATCTGATCCAAGTCACGAAGAAGCTGCGATCCCGCCGCGATCTCACAGTGAAATGGTGCAACTCGACTCCGCGTGTAAGCTGCGTCGCCCCGCGTGGAGCCTTCTACGCCTATCCCAAGCTCGACATCCCCGAGGGCGACGATGTTTTCGTGAAAGAACTGCTGCTGCAAAAGCATGTGCTCGTCGTCCACGGCTCGGGCTTTGGACAAAAACCCGGCACCAAGCACTTCCGCATCGTTTTCCTGCCGGACGAGAAGACGCTGACCACCGCCTACGCTGGGATCGCCGAGTTCATGCAGGAGCGATACGGCAAGAACCGTTAACCGCAAAGAACGCGAAGTTCGCGAAGCCTTTGCGTTCTTTCCGTCCTTTGCGGTTATAAGCTTTTTCTTTCCCCCCGAATCTGCTTAAATCGTCCCAGCTCCTGTGATTGATATCCACTGCCACATCCTCCCTGAAGTAGACGACGGCCCCAAGAACTGGGAAACCTCGCAGGCCATGTGCCGCATGGCCGCAGCCGACGGCATCGAGCACACCGTAGTCACGCCTCATGCCAACGAGCGCTACCACTACGACCGCGAATATCTGCAGAGCCTGGTCGCACATCTCCGCGGACTGGTCGGCGATGCTCTGAAAATCAGCCTGGGATGCGACTTTCATCTCTCTTACGACAATCTGCAGGATGTGCTTGTCCACCCAGATCGCTACACCATCGAGGGCAGTCACTATCTGCTGGTCGAACTGAGCAACTACAGCGTGCCGCAGCAGATCAACGAATGCTTCACCCAGTTGGGAGACAAAGGCATCACTCCGATTCTCACGCACCCCGAACGCAATCCGATTCTGCAGCAGACTCCGCAGCGAGTGTTGCAGTGGGCCGAGCAGGGATGCGTAGTGCAGATGACAGCTTCTGCCCTTACCGGTTCCTGGGGAGAGCGCGTTACCCGCGCCGCCAAGTGGCTCATGGACCGTGACGCCGTCCACATTCTCGCGAGCGACGGTCATGACACCGAACACCGCAAACCGATCCTCTCACGCGCCCGTAAAGCCGTTGCCGAACAGTATGGAGAAGACCTCGCCGAAGCGCTGGTGGATGCCAATCCCCGCGCAGTGGTCGAGGGAAAACCGCTACCCTACTTCCCCGATCCGGTAATGAAAAGCTAATTTAATTATCGAAGACTGACGACTACTTCTGCGGAGGGACGTCGCTCTTTGGTTCAATCGGATTGGAGACGGGCGGCGCCGTGGTCATCGCGCTTTCCGGATTCAGAAGATGCTGGTGATCAGGCCCCAGGCCCAGCTTGATCAGTGCCCGGGAGTCGGGAACCATTTTGCTTTGCCAGCCATTGTCGGCCTGGAACTTTTCCATGGCCTTTTGCGAGGTATCATCCCACGCACCGGAGGCCTCGCCTTTCATGTAATTCTGGCGAATCAGCGCTTCCTGAATTTCCCGCGCGCGCTGCGGATCGATCTTCTGCTGTCCTTTTCGCTTCCAACTGGCATTTTTTTTGGAATGCTTGCCCTTGGCCGAAGCCGAACTCGCGGCCTTCTTATGGCTCGAAGACTTGTGGGTAGTCTTCTTAGGCGTCGTCGCGGTGGTCTGGCCCAGAGCCAGAGCGCAACCCAATAAGAGGGCGCAACCCGCTCCAATCAACTTCACCGTTTTTGAGCCTTTAATCGCCAATCGTTATCTGCTTAATTTCGTGTCAGTTACGGCGACTCGCCTACCAGCAAAGGGCGCGATCATACAACATCCGTCGCGTCCGAAACAAGGCCTGACATCGAAATCATCGTCCATTCCTGATTTCGATGCCAGTCCCCATAGGTGTGGTTTTATGGTTACGGAAGTGTACCCGCCAGGAAGATGGTTCCGTCCTGCCGTCCGGTGCCCCGCTGGCGTACCAGGAAGACCACGTCCTGCCCGCTCTTCATCGCGGACGTCACGCGGTTGTACTCGTCTTCGCTGTTCACGGGGGCCTTGTTGATTTCGAGAATAATGTCGCCGCGAGTCAGGCCTACGTCGTCGGCGAACGACCCTGCTTTCACGTCCGCGACAATCACGCCTTTCCCGGCCGGAACGTCGAGCTTGTCGGCCATGTCTTGCGTGAGAGCCTTCACTGTCAGTCCAAGTTTGCTCTCTTTCGGGCCGCCCTGATCGCTATTTTCCTGATCGTCGCCCAACCGCGCGGCAAACAGCTTCGCGCGATCAGCCACCGTGACCGAGGCATCCTGCTTCTTGCCATTGCGGATGTAGCCGATCGTGACTTTCGATCCCGGCTTGCGCGCGGCGATGTCAGCCACAAGTTCGCTGCCGTTCTTCACCGGCTTGTTGTCGACGGAAACAATCGTATCGCCGACTTTCAATCCTGCCTGTTCCGCAGGGCTGCCTGGAGTCACATCGGAAATCGTTACTCCGCTGCCACTTCCATACACGCGCGCGATCGCAGGATTCTCTTGCGCGTTGAACATAATGCCGATCGAACCGCGCTCCACGCGATGATCGGGACCAATCAGCTGGTTATAGACATCGCGAATGGTGAGCGAAGGCATCGCGAAACCCACGCCGGCATACGCGTTCGTGTCGGTCAAAATCGCGGTATTGATGCCGATCACTTCGCCGGCCATATTCACCAGCGGTCCGCCAGAGTTGCCGGGATTGATCGCTGCATCCGTCTGAATGAACGATTGAAACTGCCGGTTGGGTACGATGTCGCGGCCCTTCGCTGAAACGATGCCAGCCGTCACGGTCTCCTGCAATCCAAACGGACTGCCAATCGCCAACACCCAGTCGCCCACCTGCATGCTGTCTGAATTCCCCAGACGGGCGATCGGCAGAGGCTTGTCGACATCGATCTTGATCACCGCCAGATCAGTTTCCTGATCCGATCCAATCACCTTAGCGTCGTGTCCCACCGCGCCCGGAGGGTCGTCCTGCAACTTCACGCGAATGCGGTCTGCCTTCTCAATCACGTGCCGGTTGGTGAGAATATAGCCCTTGGGATCGACAATTACGCCCGATCCCAGCGAGCGCTCGCGGATCGAACCGCCCTGCCCGCCTTGCCCACCCTGTCCGCCAAAGAAGCGGTCAAAGAAATCGTCAAACGGAGTTCCACCACCGCCCTGATCGTCGTCATCACCGCCAGGCCCGCGCCGGTTGCGGTGCGGATTCTTGATCATCGACTCAGTATTGATGTTGACGACGCTCGGTTCGAGTTGCTTGGCAATCTGCGAGAACTGATTTGAAAGAACTTGCGGGGAGGGCACGGTCAGCGGAGTCGCATCAGACCCCTTCTTGCTCTCCTGCCCTTTCACACCCTGGGAAACCACCGTTCCAATCAGAATTCCGACGGCCAATGTGGCCAGAATCGTAAGGGAGTACGCGAGGCGATTGGCCTTCAAACGCACCCAAAAAGCGCTTCCGCGCTCGTCCATATAAAACTTCCTCCGGATCTATCAACGCTCTGAAGATTATACCCGTTCGCTGGGGCTCATCGTATCGGCAGGACAGACGCCTGATTCTTAGACGCAATCGGCAGGAAAAGTGTTGCGGGAAAGCCATCAACCGCAAAGTACGCAAAGGCAGCCAAGAAGACTCGACCTTCCCCTGCGGTGTGTCCCTTTACGATCCTTGCGCCCTTCGCGGTTAAAAGCTTTTCCGCGATCTCCGCGGCCGTTCTCAGCGAACTCGGCGGTCAAGGGCTTTTACTTGGCCTCGTAAACGGTCTTTCCCCCGACCACAGTCCGCAGAACCTTGGTCTCGGGAATCTTAGGAAAAGCGAGAGACGTAACATCGTGATCAAGCACTACGAAGTCCGCCAGCATCCCAGGCTCAATCAATCCCTTTTCTTTCTCCTGAAATTCGGCGAACGCGGACCCGGTCGTATAAGCCGCAATCGCCTGCTCCATGGTCAGCTTTTCGTCTGGGAAATACTGCTTCTTACCGTCTTCGCTGGTCCGCGTCACGGCCGCATAAAGTCCGCGAAACGGTGAAACCGGCTCTACGGGATAATCCGTCCCAAACGCTAGCGGCACGCCCTTCTTCAGAAAGTCGGCCCACGCATAGGAGTGCACCGCCCGCTTCTCGCCCAACCGCTCGACAGCCCAATTCATATCAGTGAGCACATGGCTCGGCTGCATCGAGGCAATCACCTTCAACTCTTTGAACTTCGCAATCTGCAACGGAGTCGTCACCTGCGCATGCTCAATCCGCAAGCGGTAGTCATCTCCGCCGTTAGCTGCTTTGATCTTCTTTTCTTTCGCGTCTTTCTCCGCGAGCGCATACGCATCGAGCGCCATCTGTACGCCTTTATCTCCGATGGCGTGGAAGCCCATCTGGAAACCGGCTTCGATCCGCGCCTTCGTCATTTCGTTCAGCTTCGCCTGCTCATACTGCGGCAGGCCTGAATTCTTGGGATCATCGGCGTACGGCTCCATCAATGCCGCCGTATGCGATCCCAGCGATCCATCCATAAACCCCTTCAGCATGCCAGTGTGCAGCATGTTGTCGGATTGCGAATGCGCCGCCCGGTGCGCTTCGAGCGTCTCCACGGGATCGCTGAAATCGAGCCACTCCGAGATTCGCGCGGTCAACTTGCCATCGCGCTGAATCTCTTCATAAACCAGAAAATCTTCCCAAGTAGAAAAATCCTGGATGGAGGTCACTCCATTCTGCGCCACATCCCGCAGCGCCGCCTCAATGGCCTGCCGCCGCTGATCGTGCGTCGGCTTGGGGATCACCACCTGCACGGCCTCGCGCGCCGTCTCGCGCAAAATTCCCGTGGGCTGTCCGGTCGAATCGCGGTCGATATGTCCGCCATCCGGATCATGGCTCGCCAAGGTGACACTCGCCAGTTGCAAAGCGCGCGTGTTCGCGACCGCGATATGTCCATCCACGCGCTGCAGAAACACCGGATGATCACTGGTGACCTCATCCACATCCCAGCGGCTCGGCAACTCCTTCACCGGCCACAAAGTTTGATCCCATCCCGCGCCCAGAATCCATTCTCCCGGCGCAGCCTTCACCACCCGCGCGCGAATACGATCGCGAAACTCCTCCAGCGACTTGGTCCCCACAAGATTCACCGTCTGCCGCTCGAATCCCGCGGATGCCAGATGCAAGTGCGCATCGTTGAAGCCGGGCATCACAAAGTGGCCATCGAGATTCACTACCTCGGTCTCGGGCCCTTTGAACTTCATGATCTCGTCGGTCTTGCCGACAGCCAGAATGCGGTCACCGCGCACCGCCATAGCCTCGGCGCGCCGGGTCGACGCGAATGCCGAAGCGATGGGAAGCCCGGTATAAATGTTGCCGTGAACAAAAATGGTGTCAGCCTTAGGCTTCGCCGGCTGCTCCTGCGCCATCGTCATCCCCATCAACAAACAAATCAGACTAATTAAGAACGTGAGGGTGCCCAACCTTTGCGGTTTTTGCAAAAGTGGGATACTCCGATCCCCGTCCATTCTGATCTTCATGCGCTCACTCCTGCGAGCGCGAGCACCGATAAAAGGATCCGTTTCAGCCCCAACTCGCGTCCGCTACAGTCAAACCACTCTTGCAAGGTATGCGCTCCGCCGCCGGTGCCGCCCCCTCCAATCGCAATCGCTTCCCGTCCCAGCGATAGAGGAATGTTGGCATCGGTCGACGCTCGTTGCACCTGCGCCACATTCCCCAGGTGCGAATCGACCGCACGAATCACATGCAGGATGCGCGCATTGTTATCGAGCTCGCCGGCGGGACGATTCCCAATCACCACAATCTCGCAACTCAAGCCAAAAGGACGCCGCTGCGTCGTCGCCTTCCGCTCCACCATCACGCTCTCGTCCTCAATCGCATGATCGAGTGCCGAGCGCAGAATCTGCTCCAGCCTTTCCATCTCCGCCATCGAGGTTGAGCGGATATCCACCCGCATGCTCGCAGACTCGGGAATCGAATTCACCGAAGTCCCGCCGCGGATCACACCGATATTGAACGTCGTCTTCGGAGTCGCTGGCACGGGAGTATGCGCAAACTCCTGAATCGCCCGCGCCAGCACCAGAATCGGATTGGGAGTTCCGAAATCGCTCCACGAATGTCCCCCCGGCCCGCGCACGATCACTTCAAAACGCCGGCTGCCCAAAGCCTCCGCCACAATCGTGTCGGCGCCTGCTCCATCGAGCACCATGCTGTAGACAATATTGTCTTTGTTCTCGTTCGAGAAGATGTGCCGCATCCCGCGCAGATCGCCTTCTCCCTCTTCGCCAACGTTTCCGATAAATAAAATTGGGAGGTGATGCGTAATCTTCGCCGCACGCAGCACCGCTGCCGTGGCCAGCATCGCCGTCAATCCCGCGCCATTGTCGGAAACGCCCGGCCCATACAACCGGCTTCCCTGCTGCCGGATATTCATGGGCGTGCCCGCTGGAAATACCGTATCCATGTGCGCGCTTAGCGAGACATAGCGCTTACCCAATCCGCGGCGCACGCCGAAGACATTGCCGACATCATCAATGCGAACTTCTTCCAGCCCCAGTTCGATGAACTGCTGCTGCAACCATTGCCCCCGCGCAGTCTCGCCAAATGGAGGCGCGGGAACCCGCGCCGCCTCCAGTTGCCAGTGCGCAAATTGCGACTCTTGCGCGCGCAACCAGGCGAACGCCGAGCGAATCTCGGGCAACGCCGAGAGCCGCGTAATCTCCTGCTGCACCGAAGGAAACGATTCCGACACGTCCGCGCGCGAACTGAGGGCCATGGGATTAATTCGTCATCTTACAACGGCTTGCCGGAACTTGGGATTAGCTTTGACGGGACCAGCGATTACGGCAGGGCGGTAACAGTTACCGCGAAGGTGAAGTTCTGAATTCCAGACGTCACGCGGAGACAGATTCCCACGTCAACGAGGTCATCCTGAGCACGAGAGGGCGAAGGATCTGGCGCGGGAGTGGCTAGAGTCTATACGGCACACGCCAGATTCCCTCGCTTCGCTTCGGGACGACGTCATCTTAAAGATGTGAGGATCTTCAATCTGCCGAAGACGTAGCGTGCACACACCCCAGAATTTCGGCTTCGCTCAACGTGTGGTCCGATTCCTTCGCCAGTTTGTAGATCCGGTCTACCAATTCGTCGGTGATGGTGAACCCGTGCCTCTCCAGCCAGAAGTGGACGTTTGATTTTCCACTCATCGGACCTACGTCGATGATTTGCTGCAACCCAAACACATGCGAAGGCACGCCGGAATAAACCGTGTTCGCGAGTTCCAGATCGTTCTTGCGATAGGCCTTGATGACTGCCGCCGCGTGCACTCCAGTTGCGGTGCGGAACGCATCTTCTCCAACGACAGGGTAATTTGCGGGGATCGGCACACCGGTCGCGCGCGACACCGCCTGACAATATTCTTTGAGCTTGGTCAGATCCTGATGTTCCCACGGCGGAATGCCCATGAGTTTCAGGTTCACCAGCATCTGATCCATCTGCGCATTGCCGACGCGCTCGCCGACTCCGAGAGCACAGGCATGCACGCAATCTGCCCCCGCCACCAACGCCGCCATCGAATTGGCGATGGCCAAGCCGCGATCACAATGCCCATGCCAGTCGACGCGTACTTTCACGCCTGATGGTTTGACGACCTCGTCCATCACGAAGCGCACCAGCGCAAATGCCCCCATCGGCGTGGCATGTCCCGCCGTATCGCAAATCACAATCGCCCGCGCCCCGTGATTGATCGCCGTGCGGTACAACCGCTTCACCATCTCGGGATCGCAGCGCGACGTGTCTTCGGTCACGTACATCACATCAAGACCCAGCGACACCGCGTACTTCACGGCCTTCTCGGTGGTCTCGAGCAGAAAATCGTCGGTCCAATTTTCCGTGTAACGCCGGATCGGGCTCGACCCGATAAACGTCGCCGCTTCGATCCGCAACCCGGTCTTCTGCACGATCTCGGCAATGGGACGAATATCGTTCTCATGTGTCCGCGCCGCGCAGTTCGCCTGAATCTTCATCCCATGATTGACGATCTCGCGCGCCAGCGCGGTCACATGTTCGACCGCTCGCGGCCCCGCTCCGGGCAAACCGAGGTCGAGCGCGTTGATCCCCAGCGCTTCCATCAAATGCAGAATTTCAATTTTTTCGTGGATCGAAGGATCGCGCACCGAAGGCGACTGCAACCCGTCGCGCAAAGTTTCGTCGTTCAACAACACGTGTCCCGCCGGCCGCAAAGACTGCGGATGAATCCGGTTCCAGTCGTATATCAATTCCGATACGTTCACGATTTATCTCAACCTTGCTTGTCATCCTGAGGCGCGCTTTTTGCGCCGAAGGATCTGCTTTCTATTTCCCCGGCAATGTCAACCCAAACTGCGAAATCTGCCCCTTCCCCGCGACATTCATCCCGCTCACATCTTCAGGGTTGGGCAAATACAGCGTCTTGCAATTCTCGCAGCGATACACCTCGGCATCTTTGCCCCAGGCCTTCTGGGCGTCGCCGCACTTCTCCTCCTCGACATCGGTGGAGTAGTACCAGCGCTTCAAATGCCCGCCGCAGAATTTGCCCTTCGCGTCTTTCTCGTTACAAGCCCGCTGTCCCACCTTCTTCATTTTGACTTTGTGATTGGGAAGAGTCGAAGTAGTAGCCAAAGAGTTGATCCTCATCGCTGCGGCAACCGCGCCGCCGGATTGATGTCTAGCACAGTTATTTTACAAGAAGCGCCGGAGCTTCGTCCCTCGCAAACGGAGGCTGTACGAAGGTCATCTGGGATGAGCGCCCATCAAGCTCGATAATATGGTTTGAATGCGATCACCAAAGGTTTCTGCAATCGTTCTAGGCTTGGTTTCATTGTCCATCTTTTGGTTAGGAATCTCTCTGCTTCGCGAAAACCGACTGGAAAAAAGGTTTAACGAATTGCCGATGGGAGCCTCAGAAGCTGACACTGCCCAACGTCTCGGCACACCTTGGAGAGCCGAGGCTTGCGGCACGTCCTTCGGAAGTCCCGCATCCCATTGTTCGTCAGAGTACCTGTACGCAAGCCCATTTGCGCCCCTGATTCCAGAATACTATGCGGTTCGTTTCGACTCATCCGGGCGGGTATTCGATAAATATGTTTATTCCTCACCTTGATGTTCTGGAATCCGATACGCGCCCGTTAGAACGACCGCTTCGGCGCCGCTTGCTCGATCCCCACGCGCCCAACGACCATCTCCGCCGCGAAATAATTCTCCCCACGCATAGCGGCCCCAGCCATGCGCCGCATCATGGCCAACTGCCCCACGTGCGTCAACGCATCGGCTACTGGACCCTGCAACAGTTTCTCGAGTGGAGCGTGAATCTCTTTCGCCGAACCCACGTAGTCGTCGAACGCCTTCAGCGACCCGAAGAACCGCTCGACTTCTTTCTTCCAGTCCAGCGGTTTCGAGTCGTTCCATTTCTGGCTGCCCTCGGCCATCGACAAAGCCCACTCCATCAAGTCGCCGAGATGAGCAAGAATCTGCGATGCCGTGCGACCGCCGTCGCCCGCAGCAAATCCGGCGAAAGACTCCGGAGCATCGCGCAAAGCTTTTCCCGCCCGATATGCCAAAGCCGCCAAAGCATGCCGGAACAATTCACGGCCTGAATCTGATGTACATGTAGTCATTTTTCCCTTTCTAGATTGCCGTCATCCTGAGCCCGACAGGACGAACGATCTGGCGTGCATTGCCGGTGCGCTCGATTATTTGCTAGTCCGCGCCAGATCCCTCAGCCAGCAAAAACCGCTGGCTTTCGGGATGACGTCATCAATGGGAAAGGTCTGCGTCACCGTTTACTCTTCCCCAGAACTCCCGCCGCTTTTAGCGCCCCTGCAACTTCGTGGCCCAGCGCCCGCAAACTGCATATCGAGAAAACCCTTCCATCTGCCGGGTGAATTTTTCCCCGTACCCGTACCACCAGACTTTCTTCATGGACGGCATGCGATCGGAATCGACATACTTGACTCGCACCATTTCTTCCAGGCCAAACCGCCCATGGGTGCGGCCCAATGCCGCTGGCTTTCACGCCGCCATGCGGAGCCTCGCTGATGCCGAAGCATGAAACCGTGTCGTTCACCATCACGGTCCCCGCCTGGATACGGCTGGCAAGCGCTTCTCCTCGGGCGCGATCCCGAGTCCACACGCTGGCCGCCAAACCATATTCGGAGTCATTGGCCAGCCGGACGGCCTCGTCGTCACTATCAAACGGCATGACCGGGAGAACAGGCCCAAACGTTTCCTCGCGCATGATGCGCATTTCATGGGTGACGTCAGCCAACACCGTGGGCGCATAAAAATTCGGGCCCAGTTCGAGAAAGTCGAACACCACCAGTCAGAACTCGCGCGCCATGGGCCGGGCGTCCTCCACTTGCAGTTCCACGTTGCGGAATTGACGTCTCGTGGATCAACGGCCCCATTCGGTTTCCGGATCCATGCCATTGCCGACGCGAAGTTGCTTCGGCTTTGCGCACGCAAGCTTGCAGGAACGGCTCGCACATAGACTGCGATGCACGTAACAGCGCTCGACCGACAGACACGCCTGTCCGGCATTGACGAACGCACCCCACACTGCGCCACTCGACGCGACTTCGATGTCCGCGTCGTCAGCACCAGCATGGGATCTTTCCCGCCCAACTCCAGAGTCACCGGAAGCAATCGCGCCGCCGCGGCCTGTGCGATGCTCCTGCCCGTCGGCACGCTTCCCGTGAAAACCAGCTTGTCGATCGCCAGAGTCGACCAAAGCCGCGCCGGTCGCCCCATCGCCGACCACGACTTGAAACACATCCTCGCGGCACACCGGCCTTGTGCAGTAACGACGCGAGTTCCAGCGCGCACCAACGAGGTGAGTTCCGATGGCTTCAGCACCACAGCATTTCCTGTCACCAGCGCAGCCATGCTCTCAGTGGCGGGAATCGAAAAAGGATAATTCCAGGGTGAAATGATTCCAATCACGCCGTAAGGTTCGCGGACGATGCTGCCCCTCTTTGTCTTCATCGCGAGATTGCCGTGCGGAATCCGCTCTTCGCGCAGAAAGCCGTAGGCATTTTCGATGCAGAAGCGGGCGGCATCGAGGACCACCTGGACCTCCGTCAGCAGAGCCTCGACATAGGGCTTGCCAGCCTCTCGCGTGATCAGCCGAGCAATGTCGGATTTCTTCTCGTGCAGATGCCGCTGGAATTCACGCAGGATGGCAGTGCGACGCCTTGCACCCGATCTCGTTCCACGAGGGCTGCGCTGCGTGGGCCCGGGCAACAGCCGCCTGCACTTCGGGCTCCGAGGCGCACGCGCATTCACGCAAAGTCTCGCCTGTCGCGGGATTGACGGACGCAAATTCGCACCGCGATTTGAAGTTCGGTCGTCATGTCTAGAAGTTACGATTGTCGATTGTCTAGGAAAGTCTACGCGGCCGACCGTAATTTGCGCGCGCCATCACGATCGAGGACCCGTATTCCAGTAATCTCTACTTCCGACCAAATACAGTCCACTTGCCGGCGCAGTGGCTCCCGCCGCTGAACGATTGCGAGCCGCCAAGATTCTCGGCTCATATCCGAAGGCTGTCAATGTGCCCTTGCCCACCAGCACAAACGTTCCCACCAGGTTCCTCACCATGTGGTGGAGAAATCCGTTCCCATGGATGGTGTAGATCAATTCCTCACCCTGCCGCTCCCAACTCGAGCAGAACACTTCTCGCACATTCGAAGCTTCTTCTTGCTCCGCGCTCCGGATCCACCGCCGCAAACGAGGTGAAATCGCGCTCGCCCACGAATAACCCTGCGCCCTGCTTCATCGCGTCCTCGTTCAGCGAATATGGATGGTGCCACACGTAGCGAGCCAGAAAGGGGGACAAATCGCACCGCGATACATGCGGTAGCGATAGGTCTTGGCACGGGCCGATTTGCGGGCATGAAATTGGTCGGGAGCTTCGACGGCTTCCAGCACCCGAATCGAAGCCGGCAGAATATCATTGAGCGCTTTCCCCAAGTTTTCCGCCGGGATCGGTGATTCCATCGCAAATGTGGCCACTTGGCCAGAGCATGAACGCCGGCATCGGTTCGTCCTGATCCCTGGGGCAAGACCTTTTCGCCCGTCACTCGTCCAATAGCCCAGGCCAGTGCGCCTTGAATAGTGGCCGCGAAGGGCTGCACCTGCCAGCCTGAAAAGTCCGAGCCATCATAAGCCAGAACTACTTTGATATTGCGCATGACAATTGTTTCGAGTCGCCCGACAGAGGTGCTCATCCGAGGCCTTTTACGGCATCTGTCTCACAACCGCGGACGTGTTCTTGGAGTGCAAGGCGAGAATGTTCCGTCAGATATACTATTTTATTTCTCGCGCGGGATCCTCGCTGAAAGCAGCTTTCTTTAGTCTGGAAACTCGAAAAATGTGAAACCTCGGCGTCCGATTTTGCGTAACAGTCGTTGACTGGAGAAGCTTTTGCTCTTCTTCACCAGCAGCCTTTATCCATGGAGATAAACGAATGCCTTTGTCTCGTTTGAATTCCGTCCGCTCGGCTGTGGCCGCTGCCATTACGCTGGCCAGTTTGGTGTCCGGCCAGGTTCGGCGCAACAGCTACGCCCGATCCGCCCCAGCCCGCCGCCTCGCCGCCACAACGCAACAGTTCGTACTCGTCGATTACTCCAAGCCGCGCTCGCACTTTTCCCAACTCCATCGCGCCCTACACTGCCGCAGCACGTCGCGCCGCCCGATCCTGAGTAATACGCCGCGCATTGAGCGAGCTGCTGCGTGACGGCAAACTCATTCTCTCAATGGATGACGCCGTCGCGCTGGCGCTGGAGAACAATCTCGACATCGGCATCGCCCGCTACAACCTGAATATTGCCGACACCGATTTCTGCGCACCAGAGCCGGAGCCAATACCTTCCTCGGCGCCAATCAAGGCATTGTGCAGAACACTCCCGGCGGCGGTGTAGGCGGTCTGGGAGGTAGCGTAGGCTCAGGCCCTGGCGGAACGACCGCTGCTCCCGGCGGCATTGGCGCTGGTACCAACGGTCTGGTGAGCTCCACTCTTGGCAAGGTTCGTTGATTACCAGCTTCGATCCCATCGTCAGCGGCACGCGTGCAGTTCGATCGCAACAATCTTCTTTCCAGCAGTTCGTTCAGCATCCCGGTCACCACTCAGAACACCAACACCTACAACTTCAACTACAACCAGGGATTCCAATCCGGCACCAACCTGCTGGTCGGATTCACCAATACCCGCATCACCACGAACAACCCGTTTACCAACGCCAGCCCGCTGCTAACCTCCGGCTTTCAGTTCAGGCTCACCCAGCACGTGCTGCAGGGATTTGGCTTTCTCCCCAACACGCGCTTGATCCGCTTGACCAAAAACAATCGCGAGATTTCTGACGTCGCCTTCCGGCTGCAGATCATCACCACGGTCGACCAGATCGAAAACATGTATTGGGACCTCGTTTTCGCTTATGAAAACGTGCGCGTGAAGCAGGAAGAACTCGCGTTCTCGCAAAAAACTCTTTCCGATAACCAGCGCCAGGTGCAGATCGGAACCCTCGCTCCAATCGAAGTCGTGCGCGCGCAGAACACCGTCGCCACCGACCAGCAGAGCCTGATTCAAGCGCAAACCAATCTGGATCTGCAACAGTTGCTGATGAAAAATGCCCTCAGCCGGAATCTCGAGGATCCCACGCTAGCGGACGCTGAAGTGATTCCTACTTCCACCATGCACTTTCCTGAACAGGAGGCCATCGTTCCCACGCAGGACCTGGTGAACGAAGCACTCTCGCATCGCGCCGAACTGGCCGAGTCGCGCATCGATCTCAAGAACCGCGAGATCAACGTCAAGGCCATCCGCAATGCCATGCTGCCCAGCCTCGACGTATTCGCTTACTACGACGGGAACGGCCTGGGCGGCGCGCAAAACCCCTCAAACCTGTGCACGAACCAGACCCCGGACCTGCAGAAACAAGGCTTCTGCTCGGGTTTCAATCCCTCGTTTGGCGGGCAAACGTTTCCCCCGATCAATCCTGTTGGGTACGGCAGCACCGTGAACCAACTCGTTAATTCCACTGCTCCTGATAAAGGTCTGGGTGCGACTCTGAACATCCCCATCCGCAACCGCTTTTCGCAATCCTTGCAGGTGCGTTCGCAACTCGAATATCGCCAGGCAGAAATGCTTCTGCAACAAATTGAAAACCGGGTGCGCATCGAAGTGCGCAACGCGCAATTCTCGGTGCAGCAGAACCGCGCCGCTGTGCAAGCGGCCCGCGCCGCAGTCGCACTGGCCCAGCAGTCTCTCGACGCCGAGCAAAAGAAATTCAATCTCGGCGCTTCGACCTCCACCTTGGTGCTGCAAAACGAATCTGGACTCGCCACCGCCCAGTCGAACCTGGTCTCGGCACAAGCGGCCTACGTAAAGTCGCGCGTCGAACTCGACCGGGCCACGGGCCTCTTGCTCGATCACGCCGGCATCATGATGGACGAAGCCGTGCGAGGCCAAGTGAACCACAAGCCCGCCGTACCTTACGTCGAGCCCCGGCAAAACCCCGAGTCCGTGATGCCCCCGCAACCTGGACAGGTAATGCAGGAAATGATGCCCAAGCAACCCGACCAATCCCAACCCCCGCCACAACCCCAGCAGTAACAGCCTTAAATGCGTGCCTCGTTCCCTCACTCGGTCTGCGAAGGAACGAGGCATTGCTTCAGCAATCCCCAAACAAATCTTTACAATGTTCCGTCCATAAAGTTCGTCCCGAGCCGCTACTCTTAGGTGTGGGGGCGATTCAAAACAGGCGTGCCCCTTTTGAACAGGTCATGCTGAGCCCGGCAGGGCGAAGGATCGGGCGCGCAGTAGCAAGAGGGCATGCGTGCGCACACGCCAGATCCGTCGCTTCGCTTCGGGATGACGTCAGTGTGTGCACTGAGCGGGAACGACCCGAGGAGGCTTCCCATCGCAACGACGTCATCCTGAGCCCGATAGGCGCAGGATCTGGCGCGCAGAGGAAGCACTCTGGAGAATCAGAATGATGCCTTTAGGCGCACGGGAACTGAGTCGCGAAGCGACGCCAGAGGTTAGCCCGGCAGGTGAGCGGTTGGGCAAGCGCACGGTTTCGCAATACTGAATCACTTTGATATCCAAAATCTTTGCTTCGCATCCAATGTCAAACTCGAAGATCAAGATTGCCCAGCAATCTTTTGCAAGGAGAACGACCATGCTCTCTTCTTATTCCAAACTGATCGCATTCATCGCGATCTTCGCCGTCGCCGGTTCGGCGCAGAACGCGCCCCTGCCGCAGACGCCGCAGCCGGCGCCCAACTCCGCGCCCACCGCTCAGGGATACGTCACCCAGGACTACTCCAAGCCGCGTCCGCAATTCCCCACCATCGTCGCGCCCTACCGGCCCGAGCATGTTCCTCCGCCCAACCTCGTCAATACCACGCGCATGGAGCAACTGCTGAAGGACGGAAACATCCTGCTCTCGCTGAACGACGCGGTCGCTCTCGCGCTTGAAAACAATCTCGACCTGGTGCTCGCACGCTACAACCTCAATATCGCCGACACCGATATCCTGCGCGCCGAAGCCGGCTCCAATATTCTCGGCGTCAATACCGGGGTCGTTCAGAACACACCGGGTGGCGGCACTGGCGGCCTCAGCGGCGTCGTGGGTTCGGGCACGGGAGGTACCAGCATCGCCGCGGGCGGCGTCGGCACCGGAACCAACGGCCTCGTCTCTTCCACCCTCGGTATCGGATCGCCCATCACCAGCTTCGATCCCATCATCACCGGCACCGTGCAAATGGACCGTTCTTTCACCGAATCCACCAGCATCTTCAGCCCCGTGCCTACCGGCATCGTCAACACCAACACCGGAACCGCCAGCTTCGCCTACTCCCAGGGCTTGCACTGGGGCACCAACATCACGGGAGGATTTAACAACTCTCACATCACTAGCAACAATCCGACGACGACATATTCGCCGTTCATCTCCTCGGGATTCCAATTCCGCGTCACCCAGCAATTGCTGCAGGGCTTCGGATTCCTGCCCAACACGCGCTTCATCCGCATCGCCAAAAACAATCGCGAGATCTCTGACGTCGCCTTCCGCCTGCAAGTGATCACCACCGTCGACCAGATCGAAAATCTGTACTGGGATCTGGTCTACGCCTACGAAAACGTTCGGGTGCAGCAAGAGGCCCTGGCCTTCGCCCAGCGCACCCTCGCCGACAACAGACGGCAGGTGCAGTTCGGAACTCTGCCGCCCATCCAGGTCGTCAGCGCGCAGGCGGTGGTCGCCACCGATCAGCAGCAATTGACCTTGGCCCGCACCAATCTTGAGTTGCAGGAGCTGCTGATGAAAAACGCGCTAAGCCGCAATCTCGAAGACCCAGTGCTCGGCGGCGCTCACGTCATACCGACGTCTGATATCAAGCTGCCCGATCAGGAGCCGGTCGTCCCTATTCAGGATCTGATCAACGATGGCTTGCAGCATCGCGCCGAACTCTCGGAATCGCGCATCGACTTGAGCAGCCGCGATCTCAACAACAAAGCCGTTCGCAATGCCATGCTGCCCACGCTGAATCTGTTCGCTTATTACGGCGGCAATGGGATTGGCGGAGACGTCAACCCATTGGTCACGATTTGCCCTCCCGGTACCACCAACAACAGCTTTTGCTATGACAAAACCAGAGCTGCTCCGCCCTTCCGCAATGGAGGCCCGGTCGGTTACGGCTCGACGTTGAATCAGCTCGTGACGTCGGTCGCCCCCGATAAAGGCGTGGGACTCTCGCTGAATATTCCTCTGCGCAATCGCACCGCGCAGGCCAACCAGGTGCGCTCGGAACTCGAATACCGCCAGGCCCAGGTGCGCTTGCAGCAGCTTGAGAATCAGGTGCGCATCGAAGTGCGCAACGCACAATTCGACGTGGAGCAGAACCGCGCCGCCGTGGACTCCGCCCAGGCCGCGGTTGACCTAGCGCGCCAGACGCTCGATGCCGAACAGAAAAAACTCGCTGCTGGAGTTTCGACTTCTACGACAGTGCTGCAGGATCAAAGCACGCTGACGCAGATCGAATCGAATCTCGTCTCGGCCATGGCCGCGTACGAAAAATCACAAGTGGAACTCGATCGTGCTACGGGATTGTTGCTCGATCACACTGGAATCGTGATGGCCGACGCCCAAAAAGGCCTGGTCGAACACCAACCGAATGTGCCCTTCATCGCTCCACGTTCGGACGTGCAATCAGTCATGCCCCCGCAACCGGGCCAGACCACGCCACCCCCGCAACCGGAACCGCCGAAAGGGAACCTGCCGTGAAGCCAGTGTGGGGCCGGCACCCTCGCCGCAGCGTGGCCCAGAGTTTCCATGACGCCATCCTGTGCCCGATGGGCGAAGGCCCTGGCGCGCAGGGGCAAGTTTTCATGCGCTGCACGCAAGATCCCTCGCTCCGCTTCGGGATGACGTCAGTATCTACTCCCCACTTGACGTCATCCTGAGTCCGAACAGGGCGAAGGATCGGGCGCGCAGCGCAACAAGCCATTGGGACGATCTTCGACCACCCTGATAACAAATTATTTCCCAAATCGGGACAACTATAACTAAAAGCTTACTATCGCACAGGGAGCCCTGAGGTGCGTCGCAGATCCGCGGATGACGCTCAGGGCCATCCAGACCCTCGAAGTTCGACCCTTGAGCCTCCCGGGTGGCAAGAACCCACATCCTGGACAACGTCCAGATAGCCAAATCGCGATTTTATTTAAAAATTACCTCTCTTTGTTATCAATAACTTAAAGATATCGCATTGATAACAAACATCTTTTCCATGAAAGCGACGGAGGCCAGCAGGAAACCACCCAGCAATTCCCCGGGAGGGCCAAACCAGCTATCCTCGTCGGCGTGAACTCGTCCTCCTTAAGAGCTCGTGTACGGACGGACGCGCCGGCGAAGCAAAGCTCCCCTCGCTTCTTGCCCGCACGACCGAGGAGCCGCCAGTGAGCCTCTCGGTCGTTATCATCACCTTCAACGAGGAAGCCAACCTTGGCCGCACCCTCGCCAGCTTGAAACCACTGGTCGAAGACAATCAAGGCGAAATCATCGTCGTGGACTCCGGCTCCACGGACCGCACCGTAGAAATCGCAAGATCCTTCGGAGCGAAGGTTTTCATGGAAGACTGGAAGGGTTTTGCCGCGCAGAAGAACTCCGCGCTGGCGAAAGCTTCAGGAGACTGGGTTCTCAGCCTCGATGCCGACGAAGAAGTCGAAGCCGCGCTTGCGACCGAGATTCGCGAAGTCATCGCCGAGCAGTTCCGCCGCGACACCGCCCAGGGCATCAGCCAGAATGCCGACGACCGCCTGCGAGAAATCGTTCACTCGCATCACATCACTGGCGTTTCTTACGACCGGTTCGCATTCGGATACATGATCCCGCGCAAGAATTTCTTTCTCGGCCGCTGGATGCGCCACGGAGGCTTCTTCCCCGACCGCAAGCTGCGCCTGTTCCGCCGCGGCGCCGGAGCCTTCGAAGATCGCCCGGTGCACGAAGATGTTTCCATCGGCTGGCCTGCGAACAAGCTTTCGCATGCGCTCCTCCATCACGCCTACCCAACCCTCTCCAACTACATCGAGCACATGAACCGCTACTCGACGCTGGGCGCCGAGATGGCCGTCGCCAAGGGATACCGCGGCTTCGGCGTCATCGACATCGTCGTCCGTCCCATCGCCACGTTCGTCTACAACTACATCTTCCGCCTAGGCTTCCTCGACGGACGCGAGGGCCTGCTGCTGCACCTCTACCATTCGATCTATGTTTCGTGGAAATACGCCAAGGCGTGGGAACTCTCACGCCGGAAATGAACGCGGGTTGTTCCTCCGCCAGTATGGTGAACCCTTCCCAAATGCCTTATCATGAAGGGTTCACGTGGGGTGAGCATGCCGGATAAGCCGAAACATATTGTTGCCGATAGTCCGATCGCAGATGTGTTTGAGGGACGCCATCCTTCGGCCAGCGAAAAAGAATGGGCGGAGAAGACTTTAGCGCCGACGCTCGAGAAAAATCCCGAGAAGGCGATCGGCGCGCCGACCGGCGTCAACGTCGACGAGCACGGCAACGCTCGCTACACCACGCTGTCGGGTGTCCCCATCAATCGCCTTTATACCCAAGCTGATCTTCCCGAAGACTGGAAGTACGAAGAATATCTCGGATATCCCGGACAGCCTCCGTTCACGCGCGGCATTCACTCCACCGGATATCGCGGCAAGTTGTATACGATGCGGCAGTTCTCAGGCTTCGCTTCTCCGGAAGAAACCAACCAGCGTTACAAATACTTGCTCGAACACGGCGGCAGCGGATTGTCAGTGGCATTCGATTTGCCGACATTGATGGGATACGACTCCGATCATGCGGCCAGCGAAGGCGAGGTGGGAAAGTGCGGCGTCGCCATCGACTCGCTTGAGGACATGGAAATCCTTTTTAACGGCATCGACTTGGAGAAGACCACGGTCTCGATGACGATTAATTCTCCTGCCTCGGTGTTGTGGGCGATGTACTTGGTCGTCGCTGAGAAGCAGGGCGCGTCGTGGAAGAAGATTTCGGGAACGATTCAGAACGACATTCTGAAGGAATACATTGCGCAGAAGGAATACATCTATCCGCCAGCGCCTTCGATGCGGCTGGTGATTGATACGTTTGAGTTTGGATCGCTCTATACGCCGCGCTTCAACACCATTTCGATTTCCGGATACCACATTCGCGAAGCCGGCTCGACCGCATTGCAGGAATTAGCGTTTACGGTTTATGACGGCGTCGAGTATGTCGAGTGGGCGCGCCGCCGCGGACTCGATGTTGATGAGTTCGGTCCACGGTTAAGTTTCTTCTTCAACGCACACAACGACTTCTTTGAAGAGATTGCCAAGTACCGCGCCGCACGCAAGATCTGGTATCGCCTAATGAAAGATAGGTTTAAGGCCAAGAACCAGCGCACCTGGCTGCTGCGCTTCCATACCCAGACTGCAGGCGTATCGCTTCCTGCACAGCAACCGATGAACAATATCGCGCGCGTGGCAATTCAGGCACTTGCGGCGGTTCTGGGCGGGACGCAGTCGCTGCATACGGATTCCTACGACGAAGCGCTGGCGCTGCCGACGGAAGAGGCGGCCCGCATCGCGTTGCGCACGCAGCAGATCATCGCATATGAGTCAGGCGTAACGCAGACAGTCGATCCGCTGGGCGGGTCGTATTTCCTGGAAAAATTCACGCTCGACATGGAAAAAGGTGCATTCGATTACTTCGACAAGCTTGACGCTATGGGAGGAATGGTCAAGGCGATTGAGCGCGGATATCCGCAGAAAGAAATTGCCGAAGCCTCGTATCAATATCAGCGTGCCGCCGAAGCCAACGAAAAGATTACCGTGGGCGTGAATGAGTTTGTGATTGAAGAAGGGTCTCCGCACATTTTGTATATCGATGAAAGCGTGGCGCGTCAGCAGACGGTGAAACTGAAAGCTCTGCGCGCGCGGCGTTCGCAGGAAGAAGTGAATCGCACTCTGGAGGCATTGAAAAAAGCAGCAGCGCAGGAACCGCGCGCGGGGACGAATGGAGAGATTTCTCCCGCGAACACCATGCCGTACATTATTGACGCGGTGCGGGCCTACGCAACTGTCGGTGAGATTTGCGAAGCGCTGCGCGAGGTGTACGGGACTTATACGGAAGTGAGCATTACGTAGGGATTTTCGATTGACGATTGACGCTTGAAGCTTCGGCACCGATGAAGTCTGGGGATCCCCATCTAGTTTGCGGTGTAGGCATTGTCGAGCGAGTATGTTGTTCCGTCCGGGTTGGTGATTGTGATTCTCGCCGCGCCTGGCGGTAAAGACGGTGTTGTCACCTGCGACGTTAAGCTGTCGACGAAGGACACGGTTGCGGTTGCGCTCGCGCTCCCGAACATCACGGTCGCTCCGTTCTGGAACCCACTGCCGCGCAATTTCACCGAAACTCCGCCACCGGCAAGGCCCTGAGCCGGTACTGCGGAACCGAGGCTCAGTGGTAAATCGGCGACATCGACAACGGTGAAGCCGCTGGAAGAAATCAGAAATACTTCCGATCCGGTCTGGTCCATAGCCAAGGCATCGAATGTGGCCGGCACCTGCAGGGGAAGAACCACCCGCCGCGCGATGTGCCCGTGATGCGAGTCGTAAATATCGAAGCCATTGTTTTGCGGGACGTACAGAAGAGCTCCCGAGGGATGGAGTTTCTCGCCGGGTACGGCGTTCACATCGTTGGTTCCGGCGCTGAGATAGTCTACGTCCTGCATGATGGAAGTTTCGTAAACCGAAGAATCCAGAATTCCGAAATTTTCGGCGAAGTCTGTGCCATCCTAGTTGAGAAAGCAGCCGATTTGAGGTTTAGTGTCTTGCCTCCCACTCCTGTCGCAAACTGCGCGACAAGAATGGGGCACTCCTCGTTGGATTAGCGCCGGCGCTTCTCACCCTTAGCGCAAACAATTCGCCAGGGATGAGGAACGCCCATTCCTATGGCATGACGGTTTGGGTGATGGTCGCCGAGACGTTGGGATTGAATTGGGTGTCGCCGGAATAGTTGGCGCGAATCGGGTGTTGTCCAGGTGGCAAGTTCGAGCGTGTGATCGTGGCTACGCCCGCGACCAAGGGCGCGGTGCCCAGGGTTCGTGACTTACTGACAAACGTTACCGTACCGCTGGGCGTGGGGAGCCCGGGCGAAGTGGCGGTCACGGTCGCGGTGAAAGTTACTGACTGGTGAGCCTTCGAGGGATTGGGCGCGCTGGTGAGGACGACCTGGGTGCCCCCGCCGTTGAGCAAGATGCTGATGTCGGTAGAAAACTCATTAGCAATTGCCAGATCCTGAGCATGGTCGCGATTGAAATCTCCCACGACCGCCCAGATCGGGACCAGGCTGGTGACGTAGTTTGTCCCCGGACCAAGAGTTCCGTCACCGTTTCCCAGAAAGACGGTGAGGTTTGGTCCCTGGGAACTCATGGCGACCACGTCCGGATGGTGATCGCCGTTGAAGTCGCCCGAGACCAGCCGGACGATGAGGCCCGCGGTCGCGGTATAGCTGGCGAGCGGTTGTAGAGTTCCATCGCCATTTCCCAAAAGAATTCCAACGGTCCCGTTGGAAGTGCACGTAGGGTCGGTGCCACAGGCGTCAGCGACGGCTACATCGAGGTGCCCGTCTCCGTTGAAATCAGTGATGGCCACTGACAACGGGAAAAATCCACCGGGGAAGCTTAGTTCCTTCTGAAAGGTGCCGTCGCCGTTGCCGAGCAGCACGGAAATCGTGCCCAAGCGGCAGTTGGGATCGACGCCGCACTGGTTGGCAGCAACGATGTCTACCTTGCCGTCACCGTTGAGGTCTCCGACGGCGATGCCTTGGGGACCGGACTCGACGGCATAGCTCACCGCCGGCTGAAACGTTCCATCGCCATTTCCCAGCAGAATGGAAACCGAGTTGGTCGTAGTGACGGACACGGCGAGATCGAGTGTGTGATCGCCGTTGAAGTCGCCGACCTGGACCCAGACTGGCGTGGAACCGATGACAGGATAGGAAACCGGAGCGAGGAAGCCTCCCTTGCCGTCGGCGAGCAGGACGCTGACGTCTCCGAATTTGTTGATGCCATTGTTGACGACGACCACATCGGGAGTGCCGTCATTGTTGAAGTCGCCCGAGGCCATGGTGTCGGCAGTGGTGCCAATCGGACCAGCGATATACACGTTGCCAAGAATAAAAGTACCGTCGCCCTTCCCGAAGAGCACTTGCACGGATCCGGTGGTCGCGCAGTTCACGTCTCCACAGACGGTCATGGCGAGGTCGGGTATGCCGTCATGGTTGAAGTCGCCGGTGACCATTCCCGTGGGATAGGGATTGGTTTGATAGTTCACCGGGGCGAGGAAGTTTCCGGCGAAGGCCAGGCACGAGGTGATAAGGATCAAGACGAATATTCGGACGCTGAGAGATACGTGTTTCATGGCGAGCCTCCTAGGGGGATGCGGACGGACTGCCAAAAACCGCCAGATTCTATACCCGGGGCGAGAGTGCGACAAGAAGGGATTGGTTTAGGGTCTTGCTGCCCACGACGGGAAAGATATCGGCAAAAACTTGAGGGGACTCGGGGTTGAGTGTCTTGCCTCCCACCCTTGTCGCAAAGTGCGCGACAAGGATGGTGCACCCTCGGTGATGATGGTGCCGGCGAAAAACCTGCTCGCTTCGCGTGCCGACAGCCGAGGCTACGTGTTTTATTTTTTGCGTTGCCGGTAGAGGGATTGGTCGACCTGTTGGGTCATGGCTTCGACGTTGAGCGGCACTCCCAGGAATTCTTTGATTTTCTCTGAGGTTTCTTTGGCTTGGTTCAGAACGTCGTGATAGGGGAGGCGCATGACGGCGATATTGGCCTGACTGCTGAGCCAGCTATGAACTTTGTAGAGGTGGTCGCGGAAGGCGTTCACGATGGCGCTGGGATCGATCGATCCGTCGTAGGTGCCACGGCGGCGCAGCATTTCATCCTGCGAGGCCATGACTTCGGGAAGCGGGCGCTGCATGAAGATGACGCGGTAGTCGTGTCCTGTGGGCAGCGAGAGTAGCAGTTGCGAAATGACTTTGACGACTTTGCCTTCGGCGTCGTTGATGAGGGTAGGGTCTTTGGGGAGCTGCTTGATGCGCTCCCATTCGAGGTATCCCTTGGGATTGTCGATGTCCGCGCGACGTTCACCGTCGGAGACGGGAGACATGCCTCCGGCGGTGAGCATTTGCATCATGAGCGAAGTGCCGGAGCGGGGGAGACCGGAGACGATGGTGATCATGAGGGCCTTTCGGTTCGGATTGGAAGAAAGCAGATTCCTCCCATTCGGCTGTCGCCTCCGGTCGGAATGACAAGTTTCAAAAGACGGATCAAGGGATCGAGTAAAACACGAAGGCGGTTGTGGAATCCAGAGACTGGTTTTGAGGTCACAAATTGTGACCTCAAGTTTGTGGTCGCAATTTGCGACCTCAAGTTGGGGGCGGTCGGGTAGACTCGGAAAAGTATGCCCAAGACAAAGGCCCTGACCATTCCGGTGGAGTCGCGAATTCTCGTGCTCCGGCAGCAGAAGGTGATTCTTGACAGCGATTTGGCCGAGCTATATGGAGTTACAGTGAAACGGCTCAATCAGCAAGTACAGCGAAACCAAGAACGGTTTCCCGCGGACTTCATGTTCCGGCTGACTGCGAAAGAGGACGAAATCTTGAGGTTGCAAATTGCAACCTCAAGTTCAGGGCACGGCGGCAGGCGCCATCTACCTTACGCCTTTACCGAGCACGGGGCCATTATGGTGGCGACGGTGCTGAACTCGCCAAAGGCCGTGGAAATGAGCGTTTTCGTGGTGCGGGCGTTCGTGCGCTTGCGCGAGATGCTGGCCAATAATCGGCAATTGGCATCGAAAATCGACGAACTGGAGAAACGGCTGGAGACGCATGATACGGCGATCCAGGATTTGATTGATGCGATCAAAGAGATGATGACGCCTCCGGAGGGGCCGCAGAAGAAGATTGGGTTTCAGTTGCCGAAGTAGCCAGTCGTCAGCCGTCGGTCGTCAGCGAAAACTCGCGAGGAATGGGTCATTGAATCCCGCCCCTTCGGCTGCGCTCCGGACGAGCCCTGGCAAAGAACAACAAGGTGGAACACCCGGCTTGCCTTTCTCGATTTACAATGAATTTATTCATGGGGCGTACGGATCTGGCTTTCTTTTTCGTCCTGCGAAATTCGTTTTTGTTCGTCGGGCTGGCCGCCGGGCTGGCGTATGGACAGGTTTCTCTTGAATTGCCTCCGCGAGAAGTTTCCCTTTGTGATCTGACGCGCAATGCGAGCTCATATGACGGGCAGCGCATTCGTGTGCATGGAGAGGCGAACCGTGACTTTGAGGACTTCAGTTTGCAAGTGGACTCGTGCGGAGCGCAAGCGCGGCGGGTATGGCTGCAATATGGAGATCAGAAGACGGATGCTGGGGCGGAGGTGGGTCACAGGTTTATTCAGGCGGCGGCGCTCATCAAGAACGCGGACTACGACCAGTTCGCGCAGAAGATCATGTTGCAACGGCTGCTGCTGCCTGATCTGAGGGCGTGCGTCGGGCCGGCGTGTCACTACTACCGAGTGACTGCGACGTTTACGGGAAGATTTTTTGCGGGCGTGGAACCGGGGCGAGCTTCGGGACAAAAGACTTTTGTGGGATTCGGTCATGGAGACTGCTGTCATCTGCTGGTGATTGAGCAGGTGTCGGTTGTGGCCAGCGAGCGCACGCAGGCTCCGGTGGGCGGACAGTTTCAGTGTTCGACGGAGTCGTGGGCTCCCTCGGCGGAACAGGCAAGTGCGCTGGCAAGCGATCCGACGAAGGTTTTTTCGACGATCGCGAAACATTGGGGAGACGATGGCTCGCAAGGTGCGTCTAATGGAAACGGGAGCTGGATTACGCCAGACTTGCTGACTTCGTACACGGTGGATACCGTCGTGTCGTCGGACAAGAAGGCTCCGGATCCGAAGACAACGGTGACGCGGGAAAGTTGCCAGGCGGTGCCGGCATTCGCTCCGAGGGCGGTGTCAGAGCCGGTGAAGTGCGAATCGCGCGATTGGCGCTGGCAAGAGGATAGGCAGGCCGCAAAAGATTTGCAGCAGTCGGTGACGATGGGGCACGATTCCTGGCGGCTGGAGTTGCGCGCGACCAGCCGCAATGCGGTCGACGACGCATACAAGCAGTGGGGACTGCTTCCGGCGGGAGCGCATTTGGTGGATCGATGCGGGAATCCGACGGTGTTTGACGACGGACAGAGCGCCGAGTGCGGATGGTCGTCTCCGGACGGCATGCAGATGTTGCTGGTGCGACTCCAGAAGTTTGACTATCTGAAAAGATTTGGCGGACATTGGGAGCACGTCATGTGGGTTGCGACCGAGGTGCAGGGGAGTTTTTGCCATGCGCGGGGGGAGCAGGAGAAGTAGAGCATCGGGGCAAGCGCTATTTGAGTCATGCGGAAAGCCATTCTTCATCTTAAAAAGTGTGATCCGGTACTCGCCTTGATTATTGCCCAGGTGGGGGCCTACCGGATGAACTACGACGATCCGGCGTTTGCCAGCCTGGCCGAGGCGATTGTGTACCAGCAGTTGCACGGCAAGGCGGCGGCGACCATCTTCAAGCGGCTGACCGATCTGACTGGATTGCCCGCTGGCGCCCGAGGGCATCCTGAAATTGTCGGAAGCGCAGATGCGCGGGGCGGGATTGTCGAAGCAGAAACTCAGCTATCTGCGCGATCTGGCGGAGAAGACGAAATCGGGCGAAGTGCAGTTCGCGCATTTTGGCGAGATGTCGGATGAAGAAGTTATCGAGCAATTAACCAAGATCAAGGGCATCGGGCGCTGGACAGCGCACATGTTTCTGATGTTCTCGCTGAGGCGTCCGAATGTGCTGCCCACGGGGGATTTAGGGATTCAGATGGCGATGCGCAAACATTACCGCAAGCGCAAGCTTCCGAAACCAGCGCAGATGGAGAAGATCGCGAAGTGCTGGGAGCCGTATCGCAGTGTGGCCTGTTGGTATTTGTGGCGGAGTTTGGATATCAAGACGCTGTGATGGCTGTGTTCCAAGAAAGACAAAGCTTTTACCGCAAAGTTCGCTGAGGATGCGCAGAGGACGCGGAGAAACCTCCCGTAAGCTGATTTCCCACGGCGGTCCTGCTATGTCTTTTGGTTTCTGCTTGGTTCGTGACCCTTGGTGTCCTTTGTGGTTAAATTGATCCATGGCGGACGAAGCGAAAATTCGCGTGCTGGTGGCCAAGCCCGGACTAGACGGGCATGATCGCGGAGCCAAGGTGATTGCGCGTGCGCTACGCGATGCTGGGATGGAAGTGATTTACACCGGGTTGCGGCAAACGCCGGAGATGATCGTCAATGCCGCGCTGCAGGAAGATGTGCACGTGATCGGGTTGTCGATTCTGTCGGGTGCGCACAATGCGATCGTTCCGCGAGTCATGGACCTGCTGAAGCAGAACAAGATGGACGACGTGCTGGTGCTGGTGGGCGGCATTATCCCGGATCAGGATGTAGAGGCTCTCAAGAAGGGCGGCGTGGCCGCAATTTTTCAGCCGGGCACGGCGATGGACAACATTGTCCAATTTATTCGCAGCAACGTGAAGCCGCGCGGCGTTCCGGCAGCCGGCTGATGTCAGAAATCAACGCTTCTCTTCTTCGCGATATTCTTTCCAAGACAATTGGCCCTTCTTCATGGTATTGGAAAACATTCCCTCCACTGACTTCGGTCGCTGGGCAACGGTTCGTCTGGACTCATCAAGGCGATGAAGGGCCGCTGCCTTATGTGGTCACGCTGGCGTTGGAGCAGGAGCCTTCGAAGCCACGGCTGGCGTTAAATACGTATTGCCGTCCCTTTCTGGTGCCGCCATCGAATTTGGGAGTTTGGTGTCCTGAGGGCCGTGGCTTGCGGCTGACGTGCTTTGATCCGGATACGCTAAAGGCGTTTGACTTGGCAGAGATTGCGGGATGGTTCAAACAATCGGCCGACCGCATTTACGCGCACACGGAACCGGTTGCGGATTTCGAAGTGCCCCTGGGCCTGGGAGAAGGAACCCACAAGATCGAAGTTCCTCCGGAGCTGGCGACCGTCGAGGAGTTGATTGTTCCGACCAGCTACAAAGCCATGAGCAACGATGATCCCGCGTTTGCGCTGTTTGTGTTTTATCCGCATGCCGGGCTAGTGGAAGTGCTACCGCAGCGGTGGTTCACAGCGGCACAATATCGGGTGGGCGAACAATGGATCACAAGGGCAGCCAGAGATCCCGTGTCACATCGCATCTTCGGTGAATGTTTTGGGGTGGGGACATTTTTGTTGGAAGAGGATGGCTGCCGGTTGGAGCGGTGGATCGAACGCAGCCCTTAGCCGTTAGCACCTAGCTTTCCGGTTTTGCTAAGGGCTAAGAGCTAAAAGCTAAAAGCTCTAGAGCACATGCGTTTCTATCAGATAGAGACTCTCGGAAACCTTCGCGTGCTGCAGTTGTATTCGGAGGACCCAACCAACCGGCTGACGCGGGCGTGTGTGCTTGCGCTGACGGAAGCAGTGTCTGAGATGGCTGCCGAGGCGCGGCCTCTGGTGATCACGGGGAATCCCAAATTCTTTTCTGCCGGGGCGGATTTGCGCGAGATCGCCGCGCTAACCGGTCCTGCGGCGTATGAGTTCTCGAAGATGGGGCAGGCTCTGATGAATGCGATTGAGAACTTCCCTGCTCCCGCGTATGCGGCAATTCATGGTTATTGCATGGGTGGCGGGCTGGATCTGGCGTTGGCGTGTCATGGCCGGATTGCTTCGCCTCATGCCGTCTTTGGACATCGCGGGGCGGCGCTGGGATTGATCACCGGTTGGGGCGGAACGCAGCGGCTGCCGCGGTTGGTGGGGAAAGCTAAGGCGCTCGAAATGTTTGTGGCAGCGGAGAAGATTCATGCAGTCGAGGCTTGGCGCATCGGACTGGTGGACGCGGTGGTAGAGGATCCCTTGGCCGAAGCCGCAGAACGTATTCACCACAGAGACGCAGGGTAACAGAAATCTTCGAGGCTGGAAAACTGCACATTCCTCCCTTCGGTCGGAATGACAATGGCTATATTCTTTTGGCCTCTGTGTCTGTGTGCTGGTTTGCCGTTTGCGCCTTTCTACACGGCTGATATACCGTAGTCTGTTTGCGGATTACGACCCATGGCTGACCGTACCGAGACTCTCGCTCCTTCGACTTCCACCGTACTAACCTCCAAGGTGGACCCCACTTCCGCGCGCTTTGAGGCCAACATGCGCTTTCTAGCTGACCTGGTTTCGCAGGTGCGCAATGAAGGCGAAAAGATTTGCGAAGGCGGAGGGCAGAAGGCGATCGAGAGCCAGCACTCCAAGGGGCGGCTGACCGCGCGCGAACGCATTCAGCGGCTGGTCGATCCTGGCAGCTTCTTTGAGCTGGGGATGTATGCGGCCTATGGCATGTACGAAGAATGGGGCGGGGCGGCTTCGGCGGGCGTGATCACTGGCCTGGCGCGAATCCACACGCGGCTGGTCATGATTATTGCCAATGACGCCACGGTGAAGGCGGGGGCGTTTTTCCCCATGACGTCGAAGAAAGTGATTCGCGCGCAGAATATCGCGATCGAGAACCGCGTTCCTACGATTTACCTGGTCGATTCTGCCGGAGTGTTTCTTCCCTTGCAGGAAGATGTCTTTCCCGATACCGATGATTTTGGGCGCGTGTTTCGCAACAACGCTGTGATGTCGGCGATGGGCATTTCGCAGATCGCGGCCATTATGGGCATGTGCGTGGCGGGTGGTGGGTATCTTCCCGTCATGTGCGATCACGTGCTGATGACCGATGGCAGCGGGCTTTTTCTCGCCGGCCCAGCATTGGTGCAGGCGGCCATCGGGCAGAAATATACCTCGGAAGAACTGGGCGGTGCGGCCATGCATTCGGCGATCAGCGGGACGGTGGACTTCCGCGAACCGAATGATGAAGCGTGTCTGGCCCGCATTCGCGCAATTGTCGAGAAGTGGGGATACCGCAGGCTCTCTCCCTGGGACCGCAAGAAGCCCGATGCTCCGGCATTCGCCGCGGAAGAAATTTACGGGATTTACGATTCATCGCCGGCGCGTCCTTATGACATGAAAGAAGTGCTGGCACGCATTGTGGACGGCAGCCGCTTCGATGAATACAAGGCTGAGTATGGCAAGACGATACTTTGTGGCTATGCGCGCATTGGCGGATTTGCCGTCGGCATTGTCGCCAACCAGAAGCTGCACGCGCAGCAGACCGACCACGAAGGCCACAAGCGAGTTGAGTTCGGCGGCGTGATTTATACGGAGTCGGCGGAAAAAGCGGCTCGCTTCATTATGGACTGCAACCAGAACCTGATTCCGCTGATCTTCTTTCATGATGTGAACGGGTTCATGGTGGGACGCGACGCCGAGTGGTCGGGCATCATCAAAGCAGGAGCGAAGATGGTGAACGCGGTATCGAATTCTGTCGTGCCGAAGATCACGGTGATCGTCGGCGGATCGTTTGGCGCAGGACACTATGCCATGTGCGGGAAAGCGTACGATCCGCGATTTATGTTTGCCTGGCCGACGGCACGCTACGCGGTCATGAGCGGTGACTCGGCGGCGGGGACATTGGTCGAAATCAAGGTGAAGCAATTGGAACGCGGCGGTAAGAAGCTTAGCGATGAAGAGAAGAAAGAGCTGTACGAGTCGACCAAAAGAACCTACGACGAGCAGACTGACCCGCGGTACGGAGCGGCCAGATTGTGGATCGACAAGATTATCGATCCTGTCGAGACGCGGGATGCGATCACGCAGGCGCTTGAGGCGGCGGCGCTGAATCCCGACGTGGCTGAGTTTAAGGTTGGAGTGCTGCAAACCTAACTTCTTGGCCACGCATTTACGCGGATGAACGCGGATTTAAAGATAGAGAAAGTGGATCCTTCGCTTGTTTCAGGACGACAAGAGTTACTACGGTCAGGTTTGGCTAAAGGCTAAGTGCTAAATGCTAAGTGCTGTGAAGTTAATTGAATGTCCGCGCGATGCGTGGCAGGGGTTGAAGGGGCAGATTCCCGCCGACATCAAAGTCGAGTATCTGAAAGCCTTGATCAACGCGGGTTTCAAGCATATCGATGCGGCATCTTTTGTGTCTCCGAAAGCCGTGCCGCAGATGGCGGATTCGGAAGAAGTGTTGAAAGAGCTTGATCCGCCGGACGATGTCGAGGTCATCGGTATCGTGGTTAACGAGAAGGGCGCGCAGCGGGCGATCAATACGAACGCCGTGCGGACGCTGGGATTTCCCTACTCGGTGTCGCCTACTTTCCTGCAGAACAACCAGCGGCAGACGCTCGATGAAGCAATCGACGAACTGGAGAAGATCAAGAACAAGGGAGAAGAGGGCGGACTCGATACGGTTGTTTATATTTCGATGGCGTTCGGCAATCCGTATGGGGATCCGTGGAATGCCGGAGAGGTGGTCGATGCTATCGATCTGCTCGAGTCGTACGGTGTGAAGATGATTTCGCTCGCCGACACGGTAGGCATGGCGAGCGCCGCGCAAGTTCGCGAGTTGGTGGGCACGGTGCTCGCGAAGTTCGACTATCTTGAAATCGGCGTACATCTGCACAGCCGTCCTGAGCAGGCGGCGGAGAAGGTTCTGGCAGCGTATGACGCGGGCTGCCGGAGGTTTGATTCGGCGCTCGGAGGACTTGGCGGTTGTCCGTTTGCGCAGGATGCACTGGTTGGGAATATTCCAACCGAGACGGTGTTGAAAGTTCTGCAGGAGCGCGGAGCGGAGTTGCCGCCGCTGAAGCCGCTGGATACGCTGCTGAAAATCACGGCGCAGATGGGGGCGCGGTACGCGGGCGCGACGGCAGCGGACTGAGCGCGGACCTCGGACGGCAGACCTCGGACCTCAGCTTTCCAGGATGACAAATTAGAAATGGGATATCAGACTCTCGAACTAGCGTTTGAACAGAGCATCGCGCTTATCACGCTCAACCGTCCCGACAAGCGCAATGCGATCAGCTTCGCGTTGGTGAGCGAGTTGCTTGCGGTGCTGGATGAGATCGAGCGCTCGGCGTCGCAGGTCGTTATCATCACCGGCGCTGGTAAGGCGTTTTGCGCCGGCATGGATCTTGACGAACTCAAGTCTTTGCTCGGCAAGACGCATGACGAGAATCTGAAAGACTCGGCGCGGATGGCGCAGCTCTTCCGGCGGATTTACGAATTCCCCCAGCCGACGATTGCGGCGGTGAACGGCGCGGCGATTGCCGGAGGTACGGGTATCGCCGCGATGTGCGACTTCACTCTCGCTGTTCCCGAAGCAAAGTTCGGCTATACCGAAGTGCGTATCGGATTTGTTCCGGCGATTGTGTCTGCGATTCTGGTCTGGCAAGTGGGACATAAAATTGCGCGCGACCTGCTTCTTACCGGGCGTCTTTTCGATGCGGCCGAGGCGCATCGTTACGGATTAGTGAATGAAGTAGTCGTTCCCGAGCAACTAATGGCGCGGGCTCGCGAATTGGCGGGGCAAATCACCGAGAACAGTCCTACGTCGCTGCGCGTCACCAAGAAGCTGATCAACGGATATCTCGACAAGCAACTCGACGAGCAATTTGCGGCGGCGATTGAAGAAAATGCGCGCATTCGCACGACCGCCGATTTCCGCGAAGGGGTTTCGTCGTTTCTCGAGAAGCGCAAGCCGCGCTGGAGCGGGCAGTGAGCGCCCGGGTGATTAGCGAGACACGGGTGCGAGTGCGTTATGCCGAAACCGATCAGATGGGTGTCGTCTATCACTCGAATCACTTCATCTGGTTCGAGGTGGGGCGAGTCGAGTTCATGCGGCAATTGGGCCTGACGTATCGCGATATGGAGCGCGAGCACGGATTCTTCATCGCGGTCGTGGATGCGCGCTGCCGCTACAAGGCTCCCGCGAAGTATGATGATGAAGTCGTTGTGCGCACGCATTTGAAGAACGCGCGCGAATCCATGGTGCATTTCGGCTACGAGTTGCTGCGGGCGGAAGATAATACGCTGCTGGCTGAGGGCGAAACCACGCACATCGTGATCGATCGCGAGATGAAGATTACTGCGATCCCGGAAAAGTACATGGCGATTTTCCGGAGCGCTGCGGGAAGATAGAAGTCATCGGTCGCGGGTTTCCGGTCGCAGGTGGCCGGCGACCGATGACCGGCGGCCTGCGACCTTTACTTGGAGTTCCTTTGCAAGCTTTGCACATTAACGGAAACGATTTGACGCTGGAGGCGGTGCGGGAAGTGGCCCTTGAGCGGCGTCCCGTGCTGCTGTTGGCCGAGGCGCGTGAGGCCGTCAACCGGGCCCGCACCGTGGTCGACAAGCTGGTCGCTAATGACAAGATCTCTTATGCCATTACCACCGGCGTCGGCAAACTCAGCGACGTCAAGATTGCGGGTCCACAGATTCGCGAATTGCAAGTCAATCTGGTGCGCTCGCATTCCGTGGGCGTGGGAGATCCGCTTTCGATTCCCGAGACTCGGGCAATGATGTTGTTGCGCGCCAATTCTCTTTCCAAGGGCTGCTCTGGTGTGCGCGCGATTGTCATCGACACCATCTGCGAGATGCTGAACCGTGGTGTCACTCCCATGGTGCCGTCGCAAGGCAGCGTAGGTGCGAGTGGCGACTTGGCTCCCCTTGCGCATCTGGCACTAGCGCTGATCGGCGAAGGCGAGTGCCTGGATGAAAAGGGCGCGCGAATTCCCACAGCGAATGCTTTGCGCTCTGCGCAGGTGAAGCCACTGGTCCTCGAAGCGAAAGAGGCGATTTCTCTGATCAACGGCACGCAGGGGATGCTGGCAGTGGGAATTCTCGCGCTGCTGGCGGCCGAAACACTCGTTGATTCGGCCGATGTGATTGGTGCGATGGTCTGCGACGCTTTGCGGGGAACGGATGTGGCGTTTGATGAGCGCATTCATAAAGCGCGTCCGCATGCCGGGCAGTTAAAGACGGCGGCGAACCTGCGCAAGATGCTCGAGGGCAGCCAGATTCGCGAGTCGCATCGCGATTGCGGACGAGTGCAGGATGCGTATTCGCTCCGCTGCATGCCGCAGGTACACGGCGCGGTGCGTGACACGCTGGCGCATTGCCGCGCTGTGATGGAGACAGAACTCAACTCTGCCGTCGATAACCCGCTGGTGTTTGTGAAGAATCCCAAGATTGCAGACGGCGAAGGCGACGTGATCTCGGGCGGAAATTTTCACGGCGAGCCGGTGGCGTTCGCTCTAGATTTTCTCGGGATAGCACTAAGCGCGCTGGCGGGGATTTCCGAAAGAAGATTGGAGCGACTGGTGAATCCGTCATTGAACGAAGGCTTGCCGCCGTTTCTCGCAGCCGGTGCGGGCCTGAATTCGGGATTCATGATGCCTCAGGTCACAGCTGCCGCCCTGGCCAGTGAGAATAAAGTGCTGGCGCATCCGGCGTCGGTGGATTCAATTACCACCTCGGGCAACAAAGAAGATTTTGTTTCCATGGGAATGGGAGCGGCACTCAAGTTGACGCGTATCGTTCAGAACACACGCAACGCGATGGCGATTGAAGCCATGGCGGCCGCGCAGGCGCTCGACTTTCTTGCTCCACTCAAAACTTCCAAGCGGTGCCAGGCGGCCCACGCGGCGATCCGATCGGTGTGTCCGACCATGGACAAAGACCGGGTGATGTATCAGGACTTCGCGAAGATCAGCGATTTGATTGCCAGCGGGAAGGTGGCGGAGGCCCTGAGGTAGCTCGCGGAAACCCTTCCATCATAGCCGCATAACTGATTCCTGACTTTTCATCTGCCTTTGGTGATGTTAAGTTAGGTCGCCCATGTTATCGGCTACCAAGTATCTGCCGTTGTTCTTCCTCTCGCTAGTGCCCTTCTGTCCTGCGCAGCAAACTCCGACGAATGAGCCGTGCACCCCCGAGCCGATCCTTGTCAGTGTGGTCGACCTCCATGGAAAACCCCAAGACAGTCTCGACAAGAGCAACTTTGAGGTAAAAGTAGGCAGGAAGGTCGTGGAGCTAAAGGAGGTCATCTACAAAGTGCAGCCCAGCCGAATGGTGGTGGTGCTCGATACCAGCGGCAGCATGGGCGGATCGTCTGGCAGCCATGAAAAGTGGGAGATCACGCGAGCAGCTGTGCAAGAAGTGCTTTCGGTTCCCGCCCCAGCGGTCCCGATTGCGCTCATCGCCTTCTCCAACACCGTTTACAAGACTTTTCCGTTCGACCAAAGCCGTTCCGCGATGCTGAGTTGGCTCGACAGCATCGATCCCAAGCAGCGCTCGGGACCCCATGGTAAGACGGCGCTACGCGATGCTATTGCGGCGGCCAACCATCTACTCGATACCCACCATGAAGGCGATATTATTTATGCCATCACCGATGGCGGGGAGAACGATAGCAAGATCACGACGACGAGGGAGCTTCAATCTCAGCTCTTGAGGAATCACGTGCGGCTCTATACGTTCTTGCTCGCGGAACATAGTCCGATCGACGAAGAGTCGACGGGGAAGCGAGACTTGGGAGACATGGTGGCGAACACAGGCGGCCTCTTATTCGGAGAAGCGTCTCGCGATTCACTATCGTGGGCCAACCTGCCGCAATACAGCTTCAACGATAAGATCAAGGATCGCATCGCGGGACAAACTGCAATGCTCATCGCACAAACTGCCGCGTTCTATCGCATTGATCTTTTGCGTCCCGAGGCACTGAAGGAGGGTTCAGAGCTCTCGGTCGAGGTGGTCAGCGGAAAAGGTAAGAAACGGTCGGGTCTACTCGTCAGGTATCCCAGGAAATTCTTTGCCTGCAGTTCTTCGCCTGTTTCACCATAGGTGCCATCCGTACTCACACGACACATTCGCCACGCAGCTATGAGGCTCTCGCGGCGCTACCGTCCAACCCCAATTCCCCTGCGATTCCTTTCATCGCTTCGATGCAAAAAGCAATGTGTTCCTCCAGGTCCACCCCCATGTCAGCAGCGCCGTTAACGATGTCGTCGCGATTTACGCTTCGGGCGAAGGCTTTGTCTTTCATCTTCTTCTTCACCGACTTGGCCTCGACTTCGGCGAGCGACTTGCCTGGCTTCACCAGCGAACAGGCGGTCAGAAATCCGGCAAGTTCGTCACAGGCAAAGAGAGTCTTTTCCATGGGCGTGATCGCGAGGCACGCCGGTGTATTCGGCGTGCGACATGATGGCTTGGCGGATTTCGTCGGAGTATCCCCGCTCTTTCAGAATTTTATTTCCCTTATAGGGATGCTCTTCGCGGCTGGGATACTTGTCGTAATCGAAATCGTGGAGCAATCCGACGACGCCCCAGAGATTTTCATCCGCTCCCGATTTACGGGCATAGGCCCGCATGCAGGCTTCGACAGCGAGCGCATGTTTCCGCAAACTTTCCGATTGGGTGAACTCAGTTAGTAACCCCCACGCCGCATCGCGATCTGTCATGGTTCTTCCCTGTTTTCTAAGGATGGCTACAGCTTCCGCTGTAGATGATGTTTGATTTTACTTGACATCCACAGGCCGTATCCCGCACATTACGCTGCAGATTGAAATCTTGTATAGATTTCAGGGCCTGCCCGCTCTGGCACGCTCCCAATCTCGATGGCTACAACACTTGCCCCGGTAGACTCCAGGGAAGTCGTCCGATGCGACCGCTGCCTGCTGGTCCAATTTCGCACCACTAACAATCTTTGTCGCCGGTGCCATGGTTCGTTGGATGAGGACGAACCGGTTGCGGCTGCGCCGACACCACTGCCGCAGATGATGCCGGTGCCAGGCACCGGACGAGGCCATTTGAACCTGGCGTCGTCGATCCGCCAACTGCGCCTGCGCAACGGCCTGAGCCAGCGACAACTCGCGACGCGCATGTCGGTGCCGCGAACCTACGTCTCCAAAATTGAGAATGAAAAAGCGACCCCTACCCTTTCCTCACTGGAACGGCTGGCGCGAGCACTGGAGGTGAGTGTGCCTGAACTCTTGAGCGGTGGCGAGCGCACTCGTCAGGAAGAAGTGCGCGAACTCATGCAAGATCCGTTTGTCGCGGAACTGCTGCCGTTCGTGGCCGAGCTGAATGGCATGCAGATGTCGAGCATTCTGACGCAAGTCAGGGATTTGACGATGCGTCCGCGGAGAAGCGCCTAAAGGATTCTTACGGGCAGCCGATATTGGGATCAGAGGTTCGCGGGCAGCAATGCCCGCGCTACATAAGTTTATCCGGGCAACCACCAACTGCAGCCGGGATCTTCGGATCCCGGCTTTTTTGTTCTCACCACAGAGACACAGAGTCACAGAGAAAACCTAAAGGGAAAAACACGGCTATTCGGATTTTCAGCAATGATGGCAAAAGACGGAACCTTTTGGTTTTTCAATTCTTAGTTTTTCTCTGTGACTCTGTGGTGGATTTCGCGTTAGCCTTCCAGGCGGAAACGAGTTTCGGCCAGGCGGTACATCTTTCTCCAGATTAATCGATTTACGGTAACTACTGTGGCGGCCATCACGATGGTCGAGGCGATCAGCAGATCGAAGTTGCCTTGATCTGTCGCACGGCTGATGAGAGCGCCCAAACCTGTCGTCGTATACGTTTGTCCTTTGAATTGAAAATACTCGGCGACGATGCTGGCATTCCAGGCGCCTCCGGAGGCCGTCACCATGCCTGTGACCAGATAGGGAAATATTCCTGGCAGGATGAGCTTCTTCCAGCGTTCGAATCCGTGAATACCACAGACGGTGCAGGCTTCTTTCAGGTCGGTGGGGATGGCGATCGCCCCGGCAATCACGTTGAAGAGGATGTACCACTGCGTCCCCAACAACAGCAGGACGATCGAGCCGACGCCGAGCCCGCCGCCGAGACGAATCAGAATCAGCAGGACAACAGGAAACAAAGCCGTGGCCGGGACCGATGCGGCGATTTGCGCCAGAGGCTGCGCGATGCGGGCGAGGCGCGGATTGAAACCGATCCAGACCCCGACGGGGATGGTCCACGCCGCGCCAATGACCAAAGCTACGGCGACGCGGAGGAACGTGGCGATCAGACCCACGCCAAGCTGGTTCATCTCGATGTGAGTGAGTCCGGTCAGCAACATGATGACCCGGACAACTGCGTAAAGAATGAAGCCGAGCAGAGCCACACCCAAGATGCGCAAGAACCACATCTTCGCGGGGCTGGGCGCTTCTTCCGTCGGTTTGGTCATGTGGCGCTTGGCGAAACGCATCATCAAAGACTCGCGCATGGGACGCAGAGCACGCTTGCGCAGCAGGGCCAGTCCTCGCGAACGTTGCAACCAGTCGAGCACCCACGAGCGAGGGAGATCCTGCGCCTCGACTTGTTCGACTTTGAATTTCTCCGCCCAGGCGATCACCGGACGCCACACGAATTGATCGAGCAGCACAATCACCGCGATCATCGTCGCCACTCCCCACAGAATGGAGCGCGTATCTCCGGCGCTGGCGGCTGTTTGCAAATAAGAACCAAGTCCCGGCAGGCGAAAATCGCGCGAGCCCAGCACGAACATTTCGCACGCCATGAGGAAGAACCATCCGCCGGCGACCGACATCATCGAGTTCCAGACCAGTCCGATCGCTGCGTAGGGCAGCTCGACTTCGGTGAAGCGCTGCCACCAACTGAATCCGTAGATGCGGGCGGCTTCGCGCATGTCTCGTGGAATGCTCTTCAGCGAAGCGTAAAAGCTGAAAGCCATGTTCCAGACTTGTCCGGTGAAGATAAGCAGGATGGCGCCGAGTTCGACGCCAAGCTGGCGGCTGGGAAAAAGCGCGACCATCGCGAGCATGACGCCGGGCAGAAAACTCAGTACCGGAATCGATTGCAGCACGTCGAGCAACGGAATCATGAAGCGCTCGGCCTTCGGATTGTAGGCAGCAACGTAGCCGTAGATAAGGGTGAAAGCGAGGCTAAGAAAGTAAGCAGCGCTAATGCGCAGCAGCGAGAAGCCGGCATACATCGGCAGCGCCCAAGGGCTGCGCGAGATTTCGACAACCGGTGTGAAGGGCCCGAGCCAGGTTCGGCCGACGAGGAGGATGCCGTAGAAAATGGCAATCGCCGCCGCGAACATTAGCAGGTCGGGGAGATGCGAGACTTCGAAGCGCGGCAGCAACGACCACAAGCGGTAAGGAGAGAATCCGCCGAGACTTTCGCTGCGTTTCATGGGTGCGTGGCCGCCGGGTGCGGTTCAGGGGTGTGTTCCGCCAGCACGAGCCTTCCCTTTTCCGCGTCATAATCGAAGATCTCGGCGTAACGTCCCCAGTTCATGGCGGTGTCGAGTTGGCGCTCGACCTCATCTTGACTGAAATGCTCGTCGAGAATGTCGTGGAAGAATTCTTCGGGAATCGAGTGATCGGACTTGGCGTGAAGCACGTTGTCGATCGACTGCAGAATCGCAATATGGCGGAGTGCGGCATCACGGAAAAGCACTTTCCGGGTGAGAATGTCGGCATCGGCGAAGGCTACGCCCTCAGGATTGATCTCGACCTCGCCTTCCTTGAGACTAGCGAAGCCGAGCAGGACCGAAGCTTCGACGATGGGAAGCAGGTCGTCAACATCCATCGAGAGTTGCTCGGAGAGGCTATACAGATCTTCCTTGCCGCCGTGGTCGTGCAGAAGCTCCATCAGTCCGGCAATTCCACCCGGCCGGGCGTGGGGCAGCATCTGGTATTTCTGTTTGACGCGGGTTGCGACCGGGACCTGTCCCGTGGTCGGCAATGTGTGCTCGACGTCGGGCTGCGTCATGACTTTGTAAATGTAGTCGACATAGTCCACGAACCGTGGCGCTTTCCGATCGCGATATTGTGGAATAGTAATTTCAAAATCGGAGCGGATGCGCCCGGGATTTTTCCCCAGGACGATTACGCGATCGGCCAGCAGAACGGACTCTTCGATGTTGTGGGTCACGATAAAAATCGACGTCGTGGGAATCTTCTTGCTGAGCCACAGTTCGAGCAGTTCACTGCGCAGATTCTCGGCGGTGAGGACGTCGAGCGCGGAGAAAGGCTCGTCCATGAATAGGACTTCGGGTTCGACCACGAGCGCACGGGCGAAGCCGACGCGCTGCTTCATGCCTCCGGAAAGTTCTTTGGGATAGGCACTCTCAAAGCCGTCGAGACCGACCGTATCGATCATCTTCAAGGCGCGCTTGCGACGTTCAATGGCGCTCATGCCGCGGGCTTCGAGCGGGGCTTCGACATTCTCAAGAACATTCAACCAGGGAAAGAGCGCGAAGCTTTGGAAGACAATCGCGACGTTAGGCATGTGTCCGTCGATGGGCTGGCCGTGCCAAAGAACCTGTCCCGAGGAGGTCGGCGACAGCCCGGTCAACATGCGCAACAGCGTGGATTTCCCCGAGCCTGAGGGGCCGAGCAGCGCAACGATTTTGCCAGGAACGATTTCGAGATCAGTGGGGGCGATGACCTGGATGCGATTGCCATCCGGTTGGGTATAGAACTTTTCGACGGCACGCGCCTGGATGATCGGATCGGTCACGGAAGATTCCCCACTCAGTCATATACACGAATCGGAGTCGTGCGCGAAACTTCTTCCTCGTTTGTAACATGGGGTTCACAATTCGGGCAAAGATTGGGGGACAGTAACGAATATCCTCTTTCTAAAAATTTGCTATGCCGTCCGGCGTAGTTCACTACGTGCTGCGTCGATATCTTCTGCCCCTTCCGCTCGGAGCACTTCTTTCACAACCGAAGCCTGATCATCGCTCTCGACGTTCGCGATGACCAAGGAGCGGCCGCGTCGCAGCAGGTCGTGATATAAGCGCAGGTCGTCCTTAGGAACGCCGATATCGAGCGCGTGCTCCGCCTCTCTACCTGCGGTCGCGCCCGCAGCCGCTCCTCCTATCCCCAACAATGCCGCTGCGCCCAATCCAATGGCAAAAATCGTGCCGACACCCGGGACCAGAAGACTGGCAACAGCCGCGCCTCCCGCCAACCCAGCGCTCGCTCCAATGCTCCCTCCAACGACCGCACCTACGCTGGTGCCCATTCCATCACTTTCTGCATCGGTCGTAGGGATCTCCTGCAATTCCCGGTCTGCGCTCTCGTCGGGGGTCAACAATTGCATGCTGGCGAACGTAAGCGAGTCGCGATCGACACCTCGACTTGCCAGGATGTCTATCGCTTGTTGGGCTACGGTCTGATTGCCAAAAACTCCCACTACACTTTGCATACGTCCTCCCACAAACGCGGCGGCTGCCGCGGCAGAGTTTAAGATGCAGGTTGGCCGAGTGGGTTGCCGCTACGTTCGCAGTGGCCGGCACCTCAGAGCAGTAACGCTCTTTTGCGGCTGGAGCCTTCGACTTCCCTCCTGCAAGCTGGCTATTCGTCCGTCGACAGTGTGCCGTCAAAAGTAACGTGGATCGGGGCGTAGCGCTGCCATACGATACGAACGGGACCTTTCTTGAATCGCATGCATACAAAATCCTGGATTCTCCGCAGTGCCATTCTTTTCTCCGCCGTTTTTATCGTGTGGGTGGCAGTGTCATTGCGAAACGACGATTCAGCGTTAAGCGTGCTAACTCGAGACCTGAAAGAGTCAATGTGCTGGTCTGCGGATTCAAGCACCGCATGCGTGCTGAAGACGATGACCAAGTATGAGAAGCACGGCCGCTATGACGATGCTGTAAGCGTTGGGGCAGCGTGGGCGGACAAGAGTCCCGATAGTTTCATAAGTGGTTGGATCTATCAACACATCTCGGGGCTATACCTCAAGAGAGCAAGGGTGGAGAGCGGGCGTGCTGAGGAGTACTAAAGCAAGCGGTCATCTTCCGCGACAAGGCGGTTGTATCGGCGTCGGACAGCCCCGCCTCACTGCAGCGACTGGCCGCCATCTCAGAGTCGGTGGGCGATCTCTCCACTGCTCAGCGCTGTGTTCAATATCGAAATTCGATCAAACTCATTAACCGACTGAATCAACTGGCAAACAAGGGCAAAGAACGCCTGGCCCGACAAATCAGGCCCGACCTCAACGAACGCAGGGAAAACGAATGTCTCTTTGAGTGGATCGATGCGAGCACTAAGCGAGTGAGGGGAAAGCTCTCAGCATACGCCTGCGAGAATGGTCCCCCTCTCACATAACTGCCAATAAGTCTTTACGGTACTCTCGACGTCAAAGCGTTCCCTTTCGGTCAGGCAGGTTTCCATTACCCTCCTCCCTACACCGCACCGTGGCCGGCGAGACGCCGGCGCTACGCTGCGAACTCTTGTGATGGTGGCACTGGTAGCGGTTGAGGAATTCGGTCGGTGATTTCGGCTAAGCGGGCCAGGCGCTCGCTCATGGCTTGAGTCAGCGTTCCGGGGCGCAAGCGCCAGAGAAAATTTCCATCAGCAACACTGGGCTTGTTGAGACGGGCTTCGGCGCCCAGTCCGAGAATATCCTGTACGGGAATGACAGCGAGATCTGCCACCGAAGCTTGCGCCATCCGAATGAACGCCCAGTTCACGCCATCGGGACAAGGTCCCACGTAGGCTTCGACCGCGTGACGCTCATGCTCGGGGGCGTCGGCCCACCATCCCAGCGTGGTGTTGTTGTCGTGCGTGCCGGTGTAGACCACGCGATCGCGAGTCAGGCGATGCGGCAGGTAGACATGGGCTCCGAGATCGCTAAAACCAAATTGCAGGACGGCGAGCCCAGGAATGTTGTGACGCTCGCGCAGCGCGTGCACTTCGGGCGTGATGTATCCGAGATCCTCGGCAAAGAAGGGCAGGCCGCCGAGCGCGTCGCGCAGGCGATCGAAGAGTTCATCTTTCGGGCCATCGACCCAGCGGCCGTTGATCGCGGTGGGTTCGTTGGCGGGAATCTCCCAGAACTGTTCGAAGCCGCGAAAGTGATCGAGGCGGATGTAGTCGCACGTGTGCGCGGCCCAGCGCAGGCGCTGAATCCACCACTGGAAGCCTTGCGCGCGAATGGCATCCCAGTTATAAAGCGGGTTTCCCCAACGCTGTCCGGTAGCGCTGAACGCGTCAGGAGGCACGCCGGAAACGACGTCGGGATTGAGATCGTCGCGCAGGCGGAAGAGGTCGCGATGGGCCCAGACGTCCGCGCTGTCGTAAGCAACAAAAATAGCAATATCGCCTACGACGCGAATTGATTTCTGCGCGCAGGCGAAGCGCAGAGCGTGCCACTGCTCTTCAAAGAAGAACTGCACGGCTTCGCGCACGGAGATCTCGTCGGCGAGTTCGACACGGGCCTGTTCCAGTGCTTTTGGCTCGCGGCGGGCTAACTCGTTGGGCCACTCGTTCCAGGGCTTCTGCTGGTAGCGTTCGCGCAGGGCATCGAAGAGGGCGAAATCCTGCAACCACCAGGAATTTTCAGCGCGGAAGCTTTCAAAGCGGTTGCGTGGAGTGCCGGAAGCATTGGCGAGAAAATTGTGGGCGGCCTCGGCGAGCAAAGGAGTCTTGAAGGAGTACGCTGCGGCGTAGTCGACACAATCGGCGTTGCCGGTGGTGGCGGCCAGGCGTGCGCCATCGAGCCAGCCACGCTCCGTCAGGCGCTCAAGACTTACGAAAAGAGGGTTGCCGGCGAACGCCGAAATGGAAGAGTAAGGGGAATTTCCAATCGAAGGCGGACCGAGCGGAAGGACCTGCCACAAACCTTGCTTGGCTGAGGCCAGGAAATCAACAAACTCGTAGGCGGCTGGACCAAAGTCGCCGATGCCTCCGCGCGACGGCAGAGAACTGGGATGCAGCAGAATTCCAGTGGCGCGGGGAAATGGCATGCCTGCTCAACTTTGAACTCACTGCTTATTCGCCTTCGTCGCCTCCGGGCGCGCCGCGGGTGAGTTGCTTCATCTCTTCATCATTGATCTTGATCTTCCCCGACTTCTGCATCTGGTCTTTGAGATTCCCCACGAACAAGGCGAACAGATCGTCCTGTTTTTTCTGCAGCAGCGAGTCACGAATCTGGTCTCGCTTGGCGGCAAAATCCTGATCGGTAGGCTCTTGTTTGTCAGTCACCGCGAGGACCACGCCGGTGTTGCCGTTGTCGATGGGGCCGCTTATGTCGCCAGCCTTCATAGTAAAGGCGACCGAGCCGCCGCCCGTCATCGAACCGATATCAGGAACCTGTCCGTCGGGCAGAACCAGATCGCTGGTCTTCATGGTGGCGCCCAGTTCTTTGGCGGCCTTCTTCAAGTCGTGCGAGGCCTTGGCGCGATCCGAGAGCTCTTGCGTCTTCTGCGTGAGCAAAGTGGCCACACGCTGGTTCTTGAATTCGGTTTCCACGCGACCGCGAATGTCGTCGAAGGTGGGCGTTTGTGGTGGCTTCACTGCGTCGACTTCGTAGATCGCGTAGCCCTGTGGCAGTTGCACAAGGTCGGCGGGAGCTTTCTCTTTCGCGCTGAACACCGCTTCGGTGAAAGGCTGCGAAGAGCCAATGCCCGGCAGAGCGTCGTTGCGCGCGATGAAGTCGGTATTCACGACTTGCAGTCCCTTTGATGCCGCAGCCTTGTCGAGGCCACCAGTGCGAGCCGTATTGACCAATGTGTTGGCCTCGCTCTCGGCGGCGCGCGCGGCCTTCTGCTGTTTCAGGATGGGCTCGATGTCGCCCTTCACTTCGGCGAGCGTCTTGGCGTGAGCATCCTGCTTGTCGTCGACATGAAGAATGACAAACGCATAGCCCGCATTGATGACGTCACTGGTGCCGCCCTTGGGAAGCGAGAATGCAGCCTTCTCGACGTCCGGAACCGGGAAGCCGCCGCGCTTGACCCATCCTACGGAGCCGCCGTCCTTGGCGCTGGAATCTTCCGAGTCCTTCTTCGCCAGATCCTCGAACTTGCCTCCAGCCTTGAGTTGTTTCAGAACGTCATCGGCCTTCTGGCGCGCCGCGTCCAAACCTTTCGGATCGACCTTGCCGTCAGGACCTGGCAGAGGACTCTTGATCAGAATCTGGCGAACGTTTACTTGCTCGGGAACGCGGAACTCGTCGCGGTGCTGATCGTAGTAGCTCTGGATTTCTGAGTCGGAGACCTGCGCCTCAGACGCCAGCCTGGCGTTCTCCACTAGCACATAGCTGATCTTGCGCTTCTCGGGAATCGAGTTCGCATAGGTCGCTTTGTTCTGCTCGTAGAAAGCCTTTAACTCGGTTTCGTTGGGACTGATGGACTTGAGCAGATCGTCCTTTTTGAGGACGGCGTAATCGAACTTCACCTTGGTGTTGCGCTTTTGGAATTCCTGACGGATCTCGGCGTCGGTCACGGTCGCGCCGCCGGCGATCAGGCCGCGCAACTTGTCGAACAGGATCTGATCCTTTACGCCCTCTTCAAACAGCGGAACCGTCAGATTCGCTTGCCGTAGCCGCTCTTCGTAGGCGTCTTGGCCCACAAAGCTGCCGTTGGGGAAAAAAGTAGCGGCGTAGCGGCCATGCTGCAACTCGTCGCGCAACTCTTCGTCGGTGGCGCGCAACCCCATGCGCTGCGCTTCACTGAGCACCGCCTTTTGCATAATCAACTGCTGCACCGCCTGGTTGGCGAAGTAAGGGAGCAACTGCGAGGCCATGGCGCTGCCCCGCGGAAATTGCTGTTGCAGCATTTGCTTGGCTTGGCGTTCCACCTCGACTCGGGTAACTTCTTCCGTGCCAACCTTGGCTACGACGCCAACGCCGGGGCCGCCACCGAAGCTGAGGCCGTTGCCGAGTCCGCCGGGGATCAGCGTGATCACCATGGCTCCGCAAAACACCAGAAGAATAGTGCTGAGGATGATCTTCTTCACCGGGCCAGGGGTCTGCAAAAATCGAATCATGTTCTTATCGCTCCAGAGTTAACAGGCAGAATCCATCATTATAAACTAGCCGGTCAGACCCGGTCGCTCGACGGGTCGGTCCTAGCAGGCTTACGCTTGTGCGTTGCACGAATTCGCGTACAATCGGCCATTGAATCGTTTCTCTAAATCCATCTCAGGGTCTTCCCGAATGAAAAAGATCGGCCTCACGGGACTTTGCCTTCTGCTAGGTTCTTGCCTCCTGAATGCACAGGAAAACCGCGCCGCGATTGTTTTGCGTGATGGCTGGGCGCTGCAGTCTTCGGCCAGGGTCGACCAGCTCGGGCGAAGAGATTTCGACCCCTAAGTATCAGCCGAAAGACTGGTACGCCGTCAGCGTTCCGACCACGGTGGCCGCGGCGCTCGTTAAGGCGAAGGTCTATCCAGACCCGATGTACGGCATGAACCTGCGTTCCCTGCCGGGGGTGAGCTATCCCATCGGAGGGAATTTCTCGAACTTCTCGATGCAGCCCGACAGTCCGTTCGCGGTGCCGTGGTGGTACCGCAAAGAGTTCACGTTGCCGGCGGATCTCGCGGGAAAGACCATCTGGCTGAAGTTCAAAGGCCTGAACTATCGCGCCAACATCTGGCTGAACGGCAAAGCCGTCGCACGCGAAGAAAACGTTGCCGGGGCCTGGCGGACTTATGAGTTCGACATCACGGCGGCGGCGCAACCAGGAAAGGCAAACGTTCTAGCGGTCGAAGTGTGGGCGCCGACAGAGACTGATCTTGCCATCACATTCGTCGATTGGAATCCCGCTCCTCCCGACAAAAATATGGGCCTGTGGCGCGGTGTGGAAGTTACGACCAGCGGTCCGGTCGCCGTGCGTTATCCCACGGTGGTTTCGAAAGTCGATTCGCCGGCAAACGATCAGGCGCATCTGACTGTCTCAACACTCGTGAAGAACGCGGCGAACCATGCAGTGAAAGGCACGTTGAAGGGACGGATCGAGAAGATCGAATTCTCGCAGGACGTCGAACTTGGTCCTGGCGAGTCGAAAGACGTGACCTTCGATCCGGCAAGGTTTCCCCAGTTGAACGTGGCCAACCCTCGCTTGTGGTGGCCAGCGCAGATGGGCAAGCCGGAGCTACACGAGTTGAATCTGCAGTTTGAGATCGACGGCGCAGTTTCCGATCACAGCCAGAGTTCCTTCGGCATTCGCGAGATCAACTCAGAGTTGACTGCGACCGACCGGCGTGTCATTACCATTAACGGCAAGAAGATCCTGATTCGTGGCGGCGGTTGGTCTCCTGACATGATGCTGCGCGAGAGCTCACAGCGCATGGAAGACGAACTGAATTACGTGCAAGATATGGGACTCAACACGGTTCGGCTTGAGGGCAAGCTCGAGACTCAGGAATTTTTCGATCTCGCCGATCGGAAGGGGATCTTGCTGATCGCCGGCTGGTGCTGCTGCGATCACTGGGAGCACTGGGGCAGGTGGAAGCCACAGGACTTCGAGATTGCGAAGGCTTCCCTGCGCGATCAGATGTACCGCCTTCGCAGCCATCCCAGCCTGGTGATGTGGATGAATGGCAGCGATAATCCCCCGCCGCCCGATGTGGAACAGATGTACCTCGACATCGAAAAAGAGCTGCTATGGCCGAATCCGGTCGTGTCTTCGGCGACCGCGAAGACTGCGGCGGTCACGGGCGACAGCGGCGTGAAGATGACCGGGCCGTATGAATATGTCGCGCCTTCCTACTGGCTGAAAGACGTTCCCAGCGACAAGCACGACTGCAATCCCGGCGGATGCGGCGGCGCTTACGGGTTCAACTCCGAAACCAGTCCCGGTCCGGCGGTGCCTCCGATCGAAAGTATTCGCGCCATGATTCCCAAAGAACACTTATGGCCGATCGACGACGTATGGAATTTTCATGCGGGCGGCGGCGTGTTCAAAGACGTTCATGTCTTCACCGAGGCTCTGAATGCGCGTTACGGGACCTCGACGAGTGTCGAAGACTACGCTTTTAAGTCGCAGCTTCAGGGATACGAAGGCATTCGCGCGATGTACGAAGCTTACAGCCGGAATAAATACACCTCGACCGGCGTGGTCCAATGGATGTTGAACAACGCCTGGCCTTCGATGATCTGGCATCTGTACGACTATTATTTGCGGCCCGGCGGTACGTACTTCGGCGCAAAGAAGGCCATGGAACCGCTGCATCCGATCTATGGTTACGACGACCATTCTGTCTGGCTGGTCAGCAGCCAATACCAAGACGCCAAGGGATTGAAGCTGACTGTGAAGATTCTCAACCTCGACATGACGGAAAAGTTCTCGAAAGAAGTCGACGTCGAAGCCGCGGCCGATAGCACAAACAAGGTTTTGTCGCTTCCTGATATCCTGGAGCTGAGCCCAACATATTTCCTGGTTCTGCGTCTGCAAGATGCGAGCGGCAAACTGGTGGGATCGAATTTCTACTGGCTGTCGTCGAAGCCTGAGACGCTCGATTGGGACAAATCGAACTGGTGGACAACTCCGACAGCGTCTTACGCGGATTACTCGGCGCTCTCGCAATTACCCAAAGTGAAGTTGAATGTAACGAGCAGAAGTGAAAGTAGAGGCCCAGACGAAATCACGCACGTGACACTCGAAAATCCCAGCAAGAGCCTGGCATTCTTTGTGCGGATGAAAGTGAACAAAGCCGGCGGGGAAGAGATTCTGCCGGTGATTTGGCAGGACAACTACATTTCTCTTTTGCCCGGCGAGAAGCGCGATGTGACGGCGACCTACCGCGCGGCAGAATTGGGAACGGCGAAGCCGGTGGTGGAAATAGTTGGCTGGAACGTCACCTAATAAAGATAACTTTCTGGAAAAACAAATCGCCGCTGCTCGCAGATCACTAGACGTGTTGTGACACGCTCAGTATGTTTCCATCAGGATCTTTGAACCACGCCACCTTGTCTCCGTTGGGCGCGGTCCAGATGCCGCGGGAGTCTTGCTCGAAGAAACCGAATTTCTCGAAGTGCGCGCCCTTTTTCTGCAGCCCGTCAATCACGTTCTCGATGCCGGAAACTTCCCATCCCAGGATAGTGAACTGTGCCGGCGTGTACTCGGGGACTCTCGCGATCCTGACCTTTACGCCGTTCGATTCCATGAGCAACGCGAAACCGTCATCTTTGATAAAGCGCAAACCCAGTACGCTTTCGTAGAAGACCTTAGCCTTGTCGGCATTTCTGGTAGGAACGAAGGCTGTGGGATTCAGTTCTCCTAACATGTGTCCTCCCTGATGTGATTACCATACCGATTGCGCGCCCGGCATTCTTTCGATAGTGTGACAGTGTATGTCGAAAATGCGACAGCGGTGCGAGATGTGCCCCGCTTTACCCTCGCCGGTAACGGCCTTGAGTTTCGATCTTGCGGACGCTCACCTTATCCCCGAGCACCTTCACCCGGAAGATCAGCTGGTCTATGCCTGTCGCGGGGTGATGACCGTCAAGACCAGGGAAGGAACATGGGTCGTGCCGGCGCAGCGGGCAGTTTGGATTCCGGCTAAAACACCGCACAGCATCGTGATCTCCGGCGCGGTCTCGATGAGGACGGTATATTTCAGGGCTCGCCTGGTTCGTGGCCTGCCGCGTGAGTGCAGAGTGGTCAATGTGTCTGCCCTGTTGCGGGGACTGATTCTTCAAGCCTGCCGCCTGCCCTCGCTTTCGCGACGGCAAAAGTCGCAGGCACCTCTGATCGATCTGCTGATCGATCAATTGGAGACGGTCGAGGCTATTCCCTTGCAACTGTCCCGCCCAACAGACAGCCGCGCATTAAAGGCGGCAGAGCTCATGGCGAAGGATCCAAGCAACTACTATCCGACGGAGAGGCTCTGCTCCGAGGCGGGCGCAGCAAGAGAACCATCGAGAGACTCTTCCGCGAAGAAACTGGAATCACCTTGGGCAAGTGGCGGCAGCAGATGCGATTACTGCATTCGCTTGAGCTTCTTGCAGCCGGAGAAAAGATCACGCACGCCGCCATGGAGGCCGGTTACAGCACGCCCAGCGCGTTCATTGCCATGTTCAAGAAGGCGTTGGGAGTGACACCGAGCAAGTACTTCACGGTGCCGGACTAACGACTACTCTTCTGGCGGCAATTCGAAGTCAATCAGGTTGCCTTTGAATCCATGAGTCTTCCAGGCGCCGAAAGCGATGCCGATAGCCATCCAGATGGAGCCGACAATCCACGCGTGTCTGCTCAGATTAAGCCACAGCATCAGGCAGATAAAAAAGCCTGCCACGGGCGGAAAAAAGTTTGAGAATTTCCTCTCGCCCTTCACAAAATATCGAAGGAATGCTGCGACGTTCACGCCCATGAAAGCAATGAGCGCGCCGAAATTCAGCATCTCCGCGCCCAGGCCATAACTGAAAATGCCTAGGCTCACCAGGAGCGCGCCGCCGAGTGCGATCACCGCCACAAAAAGCACATTGTTGCGCGGGACATGCCGCTTGGGATCGACCGCTCCGAAAAAAGACTTGGGCAACGCGCTGCTGCGTCCCATGCCGTAGAGCAAGCGAGCCGCGCCCAGTTGGGCGCCCATGCCTGAGCCGAAATTGGCAACCACCAGAGTGAATCCGACGATGGCGAATAGCGGAACCCAGGCGCGCCCGGCAACGAACGTAAACGCTGTGTCGAGGTTGGGAAACGGCTGCGTCGCCGGCCATATCAACTGTGCGGCATAGACCTGAACCGCTGAAAGAATACCGATCACCAGACACGTCAGCACAGTCGCCAGCAGAATATTTCGTCGCGGGTTCTCCGCCTCTTCTGACAGGGTCGAGATGCCGTCGAATCCAATATAGGTAAGGACCGCAATCGACGTGCCTCCTAGCACAGCCCTGGTATCCCACGATTGCGGATCGTAGAACGGCCGTGTAAAGAAAGCCGCGCCGTCGTGCGGATGTCCGAAGATATAGCGCGCGGCCGCCACAAAGAAGATCGCGATCACGATTCCCATCCCCGCTGCCAATGCCGAGTTCACACGCGCCGACGTCTTGACTCCTTGAATGTTCAACCAGGTGAAGACCGCCGCGAAGAATATGGCCCAGGCACTATAAGAAACCCCAGGTGCAAACACATGCGCTTGCTGGCTGATCCAGATAATGCAGATCATGGGATTAAGCATGTAATCCATCACCATGCTCCATCCCGTGACGTAGCCGAGAGCGGGATTGATCTCTTGCCCGACATAGGTGAACGCCGACCCTGCGCTGGGATACGCGCGCGCCATACGCCCGTAGCTGATGGCGGTAAACAGCATGCCAACCATGGCAATCAGGATGGCGGTGACCACATGGCCACGGCCGCGGTCGCTCAGCACGCCAAACACCGACATCGGAGCCACTGGCTGGATGACGATGACGCCGTAGAGAATGAGGTCCCAAAGAGTAAGGGAGCGCCGAAGGCGCGGCGCCGCAGAAGCAGAAGTAGTTGTGCCCGTGGTAGGGGAAGACATTCCCGCGTATTGAATTATGACGCGGCAGAGGCTGTCAACCATTAAAACGATTCAGTCGCAGGATTGGCCTAGAATAAAAACGCCCGAACCTTTCGGTCCGGGCGCTAGATGGAAAGGAATCTACTTCATGAGAACGGCGAGTCCCAATGGGACGGTGCCGGTTGGCAGGCCGAGGCTGAAAGGAGTCAGGTTCTCGGTGACTGTGCCGTCGGAGTTTACGTTGAGTACGTGCAAGATCCCGGTTCGGTCAAGCACGTAAAGGAAGGCTCCGGTTGGATCGAGGCGCATGTGGGCCGGAACGGGCGCAGTTCCCATCAACGAGATGTGCTGCAGTTGAACCGGCAATTTGGGGTTGGTGAGGTCGTACACGCTGATGGTGCCCGACATCGGCTCGGAGCTATAGAGACGGGTCCCAGCGGCGTTCACGGTGAGCCAGCAGACCGAGACGCCCTGGTTGGCAACGGTGTTCAGGAACTTCAAAGTTCCAGTGGAGTTATAGCTGTACACGGCAATCTGCGCATCACCAGGCAGAGCCAGGTACAAACCTTTGACCGTCGGGTGCAGCACAGCGCCCACATCCACCGGCTTCGGTCCCGGCACGGTCAGAGAATTGGTCGTGCTCAGGATTCCGGTGCGATTCACTTTGTAGGAAGAGATCTTCCCGGCCATGAATTCAACGCCGAAGAATCCAGTGGGCGCGCCACGTCGAATGATGGCCTGTCCCGGTGCAGCTCCCGTGGCGATCGTGAAGCTCGAGCCCGCATTCAGGGTGGGGACACCAGCGGAATTCACGCTGAAGGTGGTGTAGCTTGGTGCCGTGGTCGCCTGCAGGGGATCGGCAGCCTTGTTGACCACTACCATCATCGAAGTCCCAGCGCCGAGCGCGTTGTCCTTGTATCCGAAACTTGCGGGCTGAGAGCCGCCCGAAGCGAATGGCGACCCCGCAATCGCCGACAGCGTCCCGTCGGATTTCAGATTGAAGACCGCGAAATTATTACTGTCGCCGTTCACGGCGAAAAGCAAGGTACCCTCGGGGTTGACTATAACTTCCTGATCGGAGTCCCAGGTTTCATCCGTTCCTCCCGCACCCGGTCCAACACCGGTGCCACCGGTAAGAAAGGGAGAACCTGGAAGAGGTGTAAGGTGCCCGGTGCCGTCATTCACCAGACCGATTACCGCGTTCTGTCCGCTGGTAGTGATGTTGCCGTCGATGTAGACGAGATTCTGTTGGGCGAACGTGGTTGTGCTAAGAGCGCACAGCAGGGCGAACAAACAAGCGATTGAGGCCAAGCGCAGAAGTCCGTGGCCGGTTCTTGGAGTAGTCATTTTTCTTGCCTCCTTTATTTCAACTGCTACCGCTGCTGACATCTGCCTTGAGCAGACAGGTGGGTGGATGGTTATGCTCCTGAGGTCGATCCGGTCGAAGGGTGAGAAAGAGGCATACACAGTACGTCAGTTTGTCACCCCATGGCTAGCTGGAAGGAAGACTCTGTGAAAAAACTTGCACTGAACCTATATGGATTCTGGCCAGCCTCCCCCCAACATCGCACGCGCACGAATCGTGTACGGTCATGGAACACTTTTTGGATTCGAAAAGAATGCCCTCCGAGGTGGAGGGGCATTCTTTTCGCATTTGGAGTCGTTCGCACGCGGCGCTTACTTCATGACCACAGCCAAACCTTGCGGAATTTCGCCCGCCGGCACTGGAATGGAGAGCGGAGTCAAGGTTTCGGTCAGCGTTCCATCCGCGCTGCTCACGTTCAGCACGTGCAGGAAATTTCCCGTTGTGCCGGTTTCGTTGAGACCCAGCACATAAAGGAAGGCTCCGGTCGGGTCGAGCTTCAAGTTGGTCGCATTCCCGCCCGCTAGCAGCGTGAGATGCTGAAGTTGAAGCGGCTTTATGAAATTCGCCCCACTGATGTCATAGACCGTGACTGTATTAGAACCCGCTTCGGAAGTGTAAAGGCGAGTTCCCTTGGTATCGGTGGTCATCCAGCAAATCTGGGTTCCCGGATTGACGATCACCTTGCCGAACGCCATGGTGCCAGCAGTACTGTAGGTATAAACGCCGAACATATTCACGGCCGGCATACCAACATAGATAACCCGCTGTTTCGGGTGAACGGCAGCTCCCAGGAAAGTCGTACCGCGCGACGGAACTTCGGTGTTGTTCAGTGTGAGCAGCCCAGAACTACCCACGGTGTAGGAACTCAGCAGACCTCCGCCCATGAACTGCACCAGAAAAACAAACTTGCCGCTGGGACTGACGACAGCGTCGGCAGGTAGCGATCCAGTCGGTAGTGTGATGGTGGAACTCGCTACAGGTGTCAAAGCGCCACTGGTGTTGTTCACCAGAAAGCTGGTGGCGTTGGGAATGCCCCCAGTCTGTCTCGGGTCGGCCGCCTGATTGACGACCGTCATTTGCGGGCCTGCAATGCTGGTGCCGTCAAAGCCGACGCTTACCGGATCCTGCCCGTTCGATGGCGAGGTCGCGGAGAGGGTAAGGCTGCCGTCGCCGTTAATCTTGAACGCGGAAATGGTGTTGGAATCTCCGTTAACCGCGAACAATAAATTTTCGGAGGGGTTCACGACGATCTCCTGGTCGGCCTGAAATCCGGGAGCCCCCGAAGAGACAGCGCTGAAAACGCCTGTGCCGTTGGTGAGATAAGGTGAACCAGTGATGGCTGTCAGTTTTCCGGTTCCGTCGTTGGAAAACGCATAGACCGAGTTGTGGTTCTTGGTCTTGCCTACGTTGCTTTCCACGTAGACCGCATTCACTTGAGCGACCGTTGCTGTGGTAACGATCACAGTCAGATACAGTAGGACCAGTGACCGGCAGCGCGAACTAAGCGCAAATCTGCGGCACAGTGCTCGCATAGCGACAAACTCCTGGGGCTTTGATTTGTGCCGCATGCGCACGGCGGAGGGGTTCGCCGATGCAAACACTGCCCGGTTTTAATCCGCGAAAGACTATCTAGATACGAGTGGAGAAGCAAGAGTCCAAAGGCTTCGGGAACAACCCTGAAAGCCTCTGGAATTAAGGCTGGGGGAGCGGTGTGCAACTTCTTGCGGACGCCTATCCCACCCCGCTTACGGAACAGTCAGAGTGCTGGTTTGCAGTTTTCCATTGTTGAGACCGCCACTGGTCCAAACCGGATGAGCAACCCCGCTAGTGGGCTCGGCAACGATGCCGGCATAGTCTCCGATGAACTTACCAGCCGTGATGAGGGCCGGAGTCACCCGTGCGTTGGGCGCGAAAGTGGCTCCCAGATCGGTGCTGTATGTCGCATAAATGTCGTATTTCGAAACGACGGGAGAGTTGCGGGTGTCGAACCATGCCACGTGAAGCGTTCCGTTGTTATCGACCGTTGCCGCCGGAAACACACGCTGCCCGGCTTGTGAGTCGTTCATTGGGACGGGTGACGTAAAGCCCCCAAGTCCCTTGGGTTGGTTCGAACGAACGTAAACAATTTGCGTTTGCGACCCTATCTGTTGCGCGTAAACGTCGTACACGTATTCAGCGCCCGCTACGGAACTTATGGCGATGTTCGGTCCACTGTTTTTCCGATAGGTAGAGTTGAAGACCAGATCCTGATAGGTCGGAGTAATGGCTTGAGGAGTTCCAAAGGTTAAACCGCCATTGGTCGAGGTCGCCAGCCAGTGCTGGGCTAGATTTCCGCTGCTCAAAGTCTGCCACGAAACGTAAATCGTTCCATCGTTGCCAACCATCGCCTGCGGCCATTCGACATCAGCATTAAGCTTGCTCAATTGCAACGGGGATGACCAGGTTACTCCGTGGTCGGACGAGTGCGAAAACACGATGTACTTGGTCTGGCAGGTTGCTCCCTGGCAGCCCACGAAGTGCAACCACGCCACGTAGACATTGCCGGCGGTCGCTGACGAACTATTGTCAGTCACCACACAGGGCTTGTCTTCCGAAAAGGGATTGGGCGACGTCGGATTGGTGAAGACGGGATGGCAACTCGCCGCTGTCAGTACGACTGAAGGCAGAGTAGCTTGACAAGTGTAAATTCCCGCGGGCGGATGCGGACGTGGAACCCCGGGCTTCGGTGTGCCATCTTTGGAGGTCGCTAACAATTCATAAACACCGGCTACAAAAACATTCCCCAGCCGGTCGATAGCGACCGCTGGATCGCGATTATCAAGCCACTGTACTCCGTCGCTGGTCGTGGGGAACGTGCCGGCAAGCGGGACGAAGTTCTGCGTCCACGTTCCTCCGGCATTGGTGGTTACGACATACTTGGTCGTTCCCTCGTTGACATTACGGATCGAATAATCCGTGATCACTCCAACCACGTTCGTCGAGTTGTTGGGATCGATAGCATTGACTTCCTCGGCTTCGGGTGTGGTGCTAGTAGGAGTGCTGATGCGACCAACAATGTAAGGCGAACCGCGGAAAGTGCCTGGCGTCTTTGCCTGATTGTTCTTGGAGGTTTGAGCGCTACACACAGCAACAAAAAGGAGTGGAAGAATCCAAGCGACACGCTTCATATTTTTGATGTCCTGTGATGAGACGAAGCCACGCCTTGGCATTAAAGCACAGCTTCAGCAGAAAAGTGTTAAATCGATGAAAATTTTAACTAAGCAGTGTGCAATCTTTTTCACTAAGTACGCTTGCGTACAAGACGATAGGTCTCGGTTATTAAGGTTGTCCTTGAGAAATGTGAAACCACCTCTGTGGGAAAGACATCTGCATTACCTGAAAATTCCAAAATTCGGAGTAGAAAGGCAATGGCAAGCGCAGCGCCCGCAAAATTTCGCATCGACGTCGACATCCACAACCTTCTTGTAAACTCCACTTCCTCCGGACCGTCTCCCGCCGAGCCCAAGGGAGCCATTCTGCCCGAGCCGGTCTTCCCACAGTATCCCGAACTGCTGAACGATCCTGGGCCTAGCATCACACCCGAGAAACGAGACTGGACCAGCGCGCAGGTCTGGAGAAAGGTCCGCGGCTGGCTGCTTCCCTACATGCGCTCCCGTGTGATGCCCGGCGAGTTCCACCCAATCACCGCCTATCTTTTCGTTGATTACAAATGCAACCTCGACTGCTGGTATTGCTGGGCTTTCAATAACAAGGTCAAGGGCATGACCGAGGATGTCGCCAAGCGCTCCATCGACTGGCTGCATGACCACGGCTGCCGTGTACTCGCGCTGATGGGTGGCGAACCACTGCTGCGCCCTGATGTTGCCCACAAAATTGTTTACTACGCCGCAAAAAAGGGTTTCTGGCTTTACGTCGGCACTAATGGACGTTTGCTGCGCCCCGATGTTGCCGATAGGTTGGCCGACGCTGGAGTGGCGATCTTTAACTTCGCGCTCGATGCCTGGGACGAGAAGCCCAGCCTGCCCAAAGCGTTTGTCCCCGGCCAGAAACATCTCGAGTATCTGATGCGCAAGCAATATGTGTACGGATACATGGTCTTCTTCAACATCAACATCTGTCGCAACAACCACGAAGACGTGAAGAGACTAACCGAGTACGCCCACGCGCATCGTCTGGCGACCGACTACCACATCAACGAAACTCCCATGCTCGAGCAAGACGATCACTTCAAGCATCTCTACGACAATCCGACGTACATCCGTCCACAGGACTGGCGTGAAGTGGATAGCCTGATTGACTGGATCATCGAGAAAAACAAAGCTGGATATCAGATGGTGAACTCGGTACAACGTCTGCAGGAGATGAAGGCGTTCGTCCGCATGTCGTCGGGCCTGGACTTGAAACAATACGGGTGGTATGGCGACGGCACTGGGAACAACGGCAACATCGCGGAGAAACTGTCTTCTACGCCAGGAATCGTGCAGGACGCCGAGGGGAATCTTCAGTTCGCCGACTGGAATTGCCGAGCGGGTCAGAATAACGTGATCATCCGCACGGATGGCACGGTAGCGCCCTGTTTTCCGATGTATTCATCGACCTTCGATTGGGGCAACATCGATAACGCGAAGTTCGAACAGCCGCAGTTGCAGGCGATGAAAAAGACTTGTCAGCGGCACTGCTTCTCGACGCTCAATCATAATCTGGGCTACTGCTATAACGATGCCCGCGTCATCAAGTGGGTGTGGACGCAAGTCGTCACCAATCGCTTGAAGGGCGGCGCGAGAAGCTTTGAGGACTGACAATGCGGCCTGATTCGAAAGATCAGGCCGCGTTCTCTACATAGAACCCTGTACCGTCCGCCGCCGGCGAAACGACTAGAATTCTTGTGTGGGTGAGAAGTTTCAGCTCCGCGCACAGCCCTGGTGGGTCAACCTGCTCTGGGTTGTGCCGTTTCTTGCCTACGGAATCTGGCGCCGCAATCGTCTGCAGCTCTCCTGGCACCAACTGGTGTACGCTGCGCTTTTCGCAGGGGGATTTGGATTTGTCGAAGCCGCCGTCGTCGTCTACCTGCGGGCCGCAATCGGCTTGCTCCCGGCCTATCACGGCACTCTGGCGGACGTTCAACGCATGGCCCCAGTGGCTTACCAGCAAGTTCAATCTCTAAACCAGTTCCCGCAAAGTCTGCTGACCATCGAAGTCATGCGCGAGGGCGCGACTCTGGTTATCATTCTTGCCGTTTCCCTTCTGAGTGCAACGCGATCGCGGGAGCGGTGGGGGATTTTTCTCTGGATCTTCGCGCTTTGGGACGCCGCTTATTATGGAGGATTATGGGCGACTGTGCGCTGGCCCACTACCTTGAAAGAAATGGATATCCTCTTTCTGATTCCGCAACCCTGGCTTGCTCAGGTTTGGTTTCCTCTGGCTGTGAGCGGCCTGAGCGTGATCGCGGTGCTTGCCAGTTGCAAAGGGGCAAGACCCGCTGCTCCCCTACCGTAGTCTCAACAAGTTAGGAAATTCTCTCCTGACCCTGGTAACCGGATGCAGCGTTACTGAAGACAGTAACCATGGTCATCTTGTCCCTCTGGCCCGCTTCCGTCACTCTACTGAAGACGAGTGTCCGGGACTTTGAGGGAGTGTCTTCACCCCATGGGCGATGAAAAAACGACTGCTGTCGGCGCGGACTGGACCAAGCTTTTAGCCGATCCCGATCTAATTAGCCATCTGGGGACGCTGTTGCAAGCTTATCGCGAAGCTCCAGCCGACAAGCGCGATGAAGCGTTACTCGAAGCCATGCGGAAGATCAAAGGCGGCAAAGCTACCTTGGCAGCTGCCGCGGGTACCTCGACAACATCCTCAGCAGCCCAAACGGTTCAGGCCGTCCCTAGCTATCCTGCGCCCGCTCCACCTTTTGAGCCTGACATCTTTACTCCGTCCTGGGGAGAAGATCGCCGTCAGTTTCCGCGCATGAAGTGTTTCGTCGCCGTCGAACTGAAGTTGGATGGCACGACCACCCCCATCTGGGGCAATCTTTCGAATACCAGCATGGGCGGATGTTTCGTTGAAACCGCTTCGCCCGTCCCTACCGGCGTGAACGCTGAGATCGGTTTGTGGGTGGCGAATGGCAAGCTCTGGGTCAAGGGCATGATTCTGAACGGAATCGTGACTAAGAGCAGCCCATGCTTTGGCGTGCGCGTCAGATTTGAAGAAATGGATCCGGTGTCACGCGAGACCTTACGCCAGTTCCTGAAGTTCGTCGAAACAACTACCAAAGGCTACCGCAGTCAGAACGGATATCTCGCGCAAATGAAGCGCTAGACTCGCCTACAGTTATCACCTGAATTCCGCCCAGCTCTGAATCTCCTGCCGCCTCTCATCATCCAAATATAGAGGACGGGATTCTCTCGCCAAAATCGAATCAATTCCTGCTCCGCAAAGCACGTGGACCAAGAAATTGATAAACTTCCAATCACTGGAATTTCTCGGGTAATCCGAAACGTGCTTTGAACGATCCACCTCGTGAGACCATACGAACCAAACGGCGGCACGTCGTCAAAAGGGAGACGCCATGGTGGCAAGTGAGCAAACCGTGCTCAGCAGCAAGCAACTCGACCTTCTAAGCATCAACACCATCCGCACGCTGGCGATCGACGCCGTCCAACAAGCGAACTCGGGACACCCGGGCGCGCCGATGGCACTCGCTCCAGTCGCCTACACTTTGTGGCAGCAGTTCCTGCGGTTCGATCCCGAAGATCCGATTTGGCCAAACCGCGACCGATTTGTGCTTTCGAATGGTCACGCGTCAGCCCTTCTGTACGCGCTACTCCACCTCGCGGGCGTGCGCGCGGTGAATGCGAAGTACGAACGTTTGGGCGAAGTGTCGGTCACGCTCGATGACCTGAAACATTTCCGCCAACTCGACAGCAACACGCCCGGACATCCCGAATACCACATCACTTCAGGGGTCGAAACCACGACCGGCCCGCTCGGCCAAGGGATTGGCAACAGCGTGGGCATGGCAATCGCCGGAAAGTGGCTGGCCGAGCACTACAACCGGCCGGGCTTCGAGATGTTCAACTACAACGTGTATGCCATCTGCGGCGATGGCGACATGATGGAAGGCGTCGGGTGCGAAGCGGCGTCACTCGCCGGACATTTGAAACTTCCGAATCTCTGCTGGATCTACGACAGCAACCGCATTACGCTCGATGGCCCGGCGGAATGGTCCTTTTCGGAAGATGTGGCGACCCGATTCGCCGCCTACGGTTGGAACGTTACCCACGTGCTCGACGCCAACGATCTTCCGGCTCTGGCGGCAGCTTACAACACGTTCATCGACACGAAAGACCGGCCGACGCTGATCATCGTCAACACTCATATCGGCTACGGTTCTCCGCACAAGCAGGACAGTAACGCCGCCCACGGCGAACCCTTGGGCGAAGACGAAGTCAAGCTGGTAAAGAAGAACTACGGCTGGCCGGAAGATGCGAAATTCCTCGTGCCTGATGGAGTGCGGGAAAACTTCCGCGAGGGCATCGGCAAACGGGGCCATGCGCTGCGTGAAGAATGGATGAAGCTGTTCGGGGAATACGAGAAGAAGTTTGCCGATCTTGCCGATCAGATTTACCGCATGCAACATCGTGAACTGCCGAACGGATGGGACAAGAACCTGCCGACCTTCCCTGCCGATGCCAAAGGCATTGCGACGCGAGAAAGTTCGGGCAAAGTTCTGAATGTGCTCGCGCAGAACGTGCCGTGGCTCGTGGGCGGTTCCGCCGACCTCGCTACTTCCAACAAGACGAACTTGAAGTTCGACGGTGCAGGTGATTTCCAAGCGGGCAGCTACGGTGGCCGCAACTTTCATTTCGGAGTCCGCGAGCACGCCATGGGCTCGATCGTGAATGGCATGGCGCTCTCGAAACTGCGTCCCTTCAGCGCGACCTTTTTCAACTTCAGCGATTACATGCGTCCCACGATTCGTCTGGGCGCCATCATGGAAATTCCGCCCATTTACATCTACACGCACGACTCGATCGGACTTGGCGAAGATGGTCCAACCCATCAGCCGATTGAACAGTTGGCTTCGTTGCGCGCAATTCCCGGGTTGATGCTGATGCGTCCCGGGGATGCGAACGAAGTGGTGGAGGCGTGGAAGGTGATCATGCAACTTCGCCATGAGCCATCGGCGCTGGTGCTGACACGCCAGCCGCTGCCCACTTTCGACCGCACCAAGTACGCTCCCGCTTCGGGAGTGGCGAAGGGCGCGTACATTCTGGCTGACGCTCCCGGCGGAAAACCCGAGGTGATCCTGATGGGCACGGGCAGCGAAGTTTCGCTGTGCGTGGCGGCTTACGAACAACTCACGAAGGAAGGCGTGAAAGCGCGTGTGGTCAGCATGCCTTCGTGGGATCTTTTCGAACAGCAGGACGAGGACTACAAAGAAGAGGTTCTGCCTCGCGGATGTGAAGGCGAGGGTTTCGGTCGAGATGGCCGCCGTCCTCGGATGGTCGCAATATGTCGGGCCAACCGGAATCTCAATCGGCATGCGAAGCTTTGGAGCCTCGGCTCCGCTGAAAGATTTGCTCAAGAAATTTGGCTTCACCCAGGAACATGTCGTCCCGGCGGCCCGGGAAGCTATGGAAAAATCACGGTAACCGGTTGTCAGTCACCGGTCTTCAGTCGTCAGTGAAACCTGGCAGACGCTTTTTGAAGGAGAGTTTATGCAGCCTACTGGAGTTCTCGAGAACCGCAAAGGGCGTCAACCACTTAAAAGACCTGCAGAAATTCGGCCAGTCGGTTTGGCTGGATTACATCCGCCGCAATCTGATCACCAGCGGCGACCTCAACGCTTGATCGATGAAGACGGGCTGCGCGGAATTACTTCGAATCCCATCGATTTTCGAGAAAGCGATCGCCGACAGCAACGACTACGACGATCTTCTGAAGTCACTGAAGTCGCGCACCGATCTCGACGCCAAGGGGCGCTTTGAAATCCTCGCCATCCGCGACATTCAGGATGCCGCCGACATGCTGCGCCCGGTGTATGACAGCACCAAGCGCCGCGACGGATACGTCAGCCTCGAAGTCTCTCCTTATCTCGCTCGCGATACCCAGGGCACGCTGGCAGAAGCGCGCCGCCTGTGGAAAGAAGTCGGCCGCGAAAACGTGATGATCAAAGTGCCCGGAACGACGGAAGGCATTCCAGCATTCCAGCAACTGATCAGTGAAGGCATCAACGTCAATGTGACTCTGCTGTTCTCGCAGAAGGTCTACGAGAAAGTTGCCGAGGCCTATATCGCCGGAGTCGAGCAGTTGGCAAAAAACGGCGGCGACGTCAGCAAGATTGCCAGCGTGGCCAGCTTCTTCATCAGCCGCATCGATTCCTCAATCGACAAGATCGTTGGCGAGCGACTGAAGGCTGAGAAAGATCCTACCCAGCAGGAAGCTCTAAAGAGCATTCTCGGCAAAGTAGCTGTCGCCAACGGCAAAGAGACGTATCAGAAATACCTCGCGATCTTTGGGACCGAGCGCTGGAAAAAACTTGCCGCCAAGGGCGCTCAAACTCAGCGCGTGCTCTGGGCCAGCACCAGCACCAAGAATCCTGCTTATAGCGACGTGCTTTACGTGCAAGAACTCATCGGTCCGGACACGGTCAACACCATCCCTCCGGCGACGCTCGATGCTTTCCGGGATCACGGCAGCCCGCGTGTGACCCTCACTGAAAATGTCGAGGATGCTCACAAGACGATGGAGACCGTCGCCAAGCTCGGTATCTCGATGGACGAGGTCACCGACAAACTCACCGACGATGGCGTAAAGCTTTTTGCCGACGCCTTCGACAAATTGCTGGAAGCGGTCGAAAAGAATTCAAAATCAGATACAAGCCCAAAAGTTAGCCGCCAGCAGCATGCTTTGCCGGATACGCTGGCAGGAGAGGTAAAAACGGCAATCAACGACTGGCGCGCGAATGGAAAAGTCCGCCGCCTGTGGCAGCACGACGCTTCCCTCTGGACCAACACTGACGAAGCGCAATGGCTGGGATGGCTCGGCGTCACCGAAGAGCAGATCGCAAACGAAAAAGTCTTCCGCGATCTCGCCGCCGAAGCCAAGTCTTCAGGCTGCACCAGCATTTTGCTGCTGGGCATGGGCGGATCGAGCCTGTGTCCGGAAGTGCTGCGCATGACCTACGGGAAAGTCGCGGGCTTCCCCGAACTGCACGTGCTCGACTCCACCGACCCGGCGCAGATCAAGACTTTCGAAAACAAGATTGATTTGGCAAAAACGCTGTTCGTGGTTTCGAGCAAGTCCGGCACCACCCTCGAGCCCAACATCTTCAAACAGTATTTCTATCAGCGCGTGAAAGACACCATCGGCGCCGACAAAGCTGGCAGCCGCTTTATCGCGGTTACCGACCCCGGATCGAAGATGGAGCAGGTCGCACAGGGCGATCACTTTCTCCATATCTTCCATGGACTGCCCAGCATCGGCGGCCGCTACTCCGCGCTCTCGAATTTCGGCATGGCGCCCGCGTCGCTGATGGGCGTTGACACGCCGAAGTTCCTCAATCGCACGGAAGAGATGGTGAAAGCGTGTGCCGCCAATGTTCCGGTCGCAGAAAATCCCGGAGTCGTACTCGGCACGATTCTCGGAACCGCCGCGAAGAATGGTCGCGACAAAGTCACGATTATTGCCTCGCCCGGTATCTCCGATCTTGGTGCATGGCTTGAACAGCTCCTCGCCGAATCGACCGGAAAGCAAGGTAAGGGCATTATCCCCGTCGACAAAGAAGCGACTGGAGCGCCCGACGTTTACGGAAACGATCGCGTCTTCGCATATGTGCGATTGGAAACCGGGCCCGACGCGGCGCAAGACGCAAAAGTAGCCGCGCTCGAAAAAGCCGGACATCCGGTGGTTCGCATCGCCATCGCCGACACTTATGATCTCGGTCAGGAATTTTTCCGCTGGGAAATCGCTACTGCGGTTGCAGGATCGATCATCGGCATTAACGCCTTCAATCAGCCAGACGTCGAAGCCAGCAAAATCGTCACACGCGAGCTCACCACGCAATACGAGAAGAACGGTTCCCTTCCCGCGGAGTCGCCCGTGCTCGAAGATCAAGGGATCAAACTGTTCACCGATCCGAAGAATGCCGACGCCCTCGCGAAAGCGGCAGGCAACGACAAAACTCTTGTCGGATACCTGCGCGCTCATCTCAAGCGCCTGGGCACAGGAGACTACTTCGCTCTGCTCGGCTACATCGAGATGAACGAAGCCCACGAAGCGATCTTGCAGGATCTGCGGAACACGCTTCGCGACAAAAAGAAGAACGCTACTTGCCTGGGATTCGGTCCGCGCTTTCTGCATTCAACGGGACAAGCGTACAAGGGTGGTCCCAATAGCGGCGTGTTCCTGCAAGTCACGTGTGATGACCCCGCCGATCTGCAAGTTCCCGAGCAGAAATACACCTTCGGCGTGGTAAAGGCAGCACAGGCTCGGGGCGACTTCCAGGTTCTCGCCGATCGCGGACGCCGCGCTTTGCGAGTGCACCTCGGCGAAGACCTGAAGTCGGACCTGGCAAAGCTGGCAGCAGCGTTCAAACAAGCACTAAGCTGATTTCAAGCAACAAACATTCATAATGGAGGACGGGCGTCCGTGCCCGTCTCTCGCAATAGCAAGGAGCAGCCGATGCGTTTAGGAATGGTGGGTCTCGGAAGGATGGGCGCGAACATGACGCGCCGCCTGATGCGTGGAGACCACGAAGTCGTGGTCACCGACTTGAGCGCCGACAACGTCAAGCACATGGCTGGCGAAGGCGCGATCGCCTCGTCGGGGCTCGATGACTTCGTTAGCAAACTGGGCAAGCCGAAAATCGTCTGGCTCATGGTCCCTGCCGGCGATCCCACCGAGAAGACTGTGCAAGCTCTCGCGCAGAAAATGCAACCTGGCGACATCCTCATCGACGGCGGCAATTCTTATTATAAAGATGATGTCCGCCGCTCCACAGAACTCAAAGCCAAAGGCATTCACTATCTCGACGTCGGCACCAGCGGCGGCGTTTGGGGACTTGAGCGCGGATACTGCATGATGATCGGCGGTCCTAAAGATGTCGTGCAGCAACTCGATCCCATCTTCAAAACGCTGGCACCCGGACGCGGCGACATTCCCCGAACGCCGGGGCGCGAAAAAATGCCCGGCACCGCCGAAGAAGGTTATGTTTATTGCGGCCCCTCGGGCGCGGGACACTTCGTGAAGATGGTGCACAACGGCATCGAGTACGGCATCATGCAAGCCTACGCAGAAGGCCTCGACATCTTCCGCAACGCGACCAGCAAAGAACTACCCGAAGAACATCGCTACGACCTGAACTTGCCCGACATCACCGAAGTATGGCGCCGCGGCAGCGTCATCAGTTCATGGCTGCTTGACTTGACCGCGATGGCGCTGGCGGAGAATCCCACGCTTTCGGAGTACAGCGGCTTCGTGCAAGACTCCGGCGAAGGTCGTTGGACCATTCAGGCGGCGATCGAAGAAGCGGTTCCGGTCGACGTTCTCTCGGCAGCGCTCTTCGTGCGCTTCCGTTCTCGTCAGGAGCATACTTTTGCGGAGAAAGTTCTCTCCGCCATGCGACAAAAATTTGGCGGTCATATCGAACCGGGAACCCTGCAAAAGAAGACAGCGTAAAATCTCCGTCGCACGCATACGAGAGGAAGCAGCATGGTTCAAGCAGAGGTGACGCCCGTCGCAGAGTCGCAAAGAATCGGCAAGCCTGGCGACCCTTGTGTCATGGTGATTTTTGGAGCGACCGGCGATCTGACCCGTCGCAAACTGGTCCCCGCGCTCTACAATCTGGCGAAGTATGAGTTGCTCTCCCGCGAATTTGCCATCGTCGGCGTCGCTCACAACACGATGACGACCGATGATTTTCGCAAAAAGGTTTCTGATGATCTCAAGGAATTCGTCGGGCCGCAATCTTGATCCCGACCTGACCGAGTGGTTCCTCCGCCGCCTCGAATATGTCACCGCCGATTTCGATGATAAGAGCGTCTATCCCAAGCTGAAAGACTTGCTCGCGCAAGTCGACCGCGACCACTCCACGCACGGAAACTATTTTTTCTATCTCGCCACTTCGGCCGACTTCTTCGGACCGATCGTCGAGCAACTCGCTGCCAACGGCCTGATGGAAGAAAACAATCAGCACTGGCGCCGCGTCATTATCGAGAAGCCTTTTGGGAGGGATCTCGACTCCGCTCGATCACTGAATACCCAATTGCTGCGCGTCGTCAACGAAAAACAGATTTACCGCATCGATCACTATCTGGGGAAAGAAACGGTCCAGAACATTTTGGCGTTCCGCTTCGCCAACGGAATCTTCGAACCCATCTGGAACCGTCGATACATCGATCATGTGCAGATCTCAGTAGCTGAAACTGTCGGCGTCGAACAGCGTGGCGGATATTACGATCAAGCTGGCGCCTTGCGCGACATGGTGCCCAACCACATCATGCAGCTCATCAGCCTGACTGCGATGGAACCGCCGATTTCGTTCCATGCCGACTCTGTGCGTGACGAGCAAGCAAAGATTCTGCATGCCATCCAGCCCATCAGCACGGAAGAAGTGCTTACGCGCACGGTGCGCGGTCAATACGGCGAGGGCACTTGCGGGGGGCAAAGCGTGCCAGCCTATCGCGCCGAGACTGGCGTCCCGGCTGATTCGCGAACCGAAACCTTCGTCGCCATGAAACTGCTGATCGATAACTGGCGCTGGGCTGATGTTCCCTTTTATCTCCGCACTGGCAAGCGCATGCCGGTGCGCAACACGCATATCGTGATTCAGTTCCGGCGCGCGCCATTTGTCCTGTTTCGTGACACTCCGGTTGAGAACCTCATGCCCAACCAACTGGTCTTGCACATCCAGCCCGAGGAGGGCATCTCGTTGCGCTTCGCCGCCAAGGTCCCCGGCCCGGTCATGCGCCTGGGCGCGGTCGACATGAACTTCGAATACGTTGACTACTTTGGGCAGCAACCCAGCACCGGATACGAGCGTTTACTCCATGACTGTATGATCGGAGATCAGACGCTGTTTCAGCGCGCCGATATGGTCGAAGCTGGATGGTGCGTGGTTTCCCCGGCGCTCGATGTTTGGAGAGCGCTGCCTCCGCGCAATTTTCCCAATTATGCCGCCGGCACCTGGGGACCGCGCGAGTCGGAAGAATTGTTGGAACGGGATGGGCGCCACTGGAGGAATTTCGAGAAATGATATTGGCAGGCGACATCGGAGGCACCAATGCAAGGCTGGCGTTCTTCGATGTTGTGAACGGCGATTTCCGCCTGGTGTCCGCCTCGGTCTTCCCTAGCCGCGAATATTCAGGCCTCGATCAGATCGTCACCAAGTTCGTTGACACTACAAATGTGCGCGCCGATGCCGCGTGCTTCGGTGTCGCCGGGCCCGTGCGCAACGGCAAGGTCGAAACTTCGAACCTCCCCTGGGTCATCGACTCCTCGCACCTCGCCGACGAATTGAAAATCAAGAAGGCGATGCTGATCAACGATCTCGAGGCCAACGCCTGGGGTATCCCGATCCTGGCAGAGTCTGATGTGGTTACGCTCAACAAGGTGAAGGGAAATCCTGTAGGCAATCAGGCGGTGATTTCCGCAGGCACCGGACTTGGCGAGGCTGGCATGTACTGGGATGGCACGCAGCATCAGGTCTTCGCCTGCGAGGGTGGCCACGCCGATTTCGCGCCTCGTAACCAACTCGAACTTGATCTGCTGCGGCATCTACAAATCCGCTTCGGCCATGTCAGCTATGAGCGCGCCGTTTCCGGCCCCGGCCTTGTGAATCTCTACCAGTTTTTGCGGGATACGGGACGCGGCGAAGAGCCTCAATGGCTCGCCGACGAAATGCTGCAATCCGATCCCGCAGCTTGCATCTCGAAAGCCGCTCTGTCGGGGAAATGCGGGCTGTGCGAGCAGGCGGTCGATCTGTTCGTCTCGCTCTACGCTGCTGAAGCTGGGAATCTCGCGCTCAAACTCATGGCCACCGGAGGCGTCTACCTCGGCGGTGGCATCGCTCCAAAGTTACTCGCGAAGCTGGCCGGACCGCTCTTCATGCAGTCGTTCGTGGCCAAAGGCAGAATGCAGACCCTGATGGAATCGATGCCGGTGCGTGTCATCACCAATGACAAGACGGCGTTGTTAGGGGCCGCCCGCTGCGCCTTGGTAAGATCGGGGACGTAGCCGGTTTTCCTGGACCGGGCGAGACGGAGAGGGCCCACGAATGCCCGCACCAACACCCCAAAAAACGAGTCTCTTAGACCGGACACTACATCTTCATTAGGTATGCCGACTGAAATTCACACCTTCCCCGATCCCCCGGCTCTCTTTCAATCCGCGGCCCAGGAGTTCCTCACCTTGGCGAAGGCCGCGATCGAGGCCCGAGGCAAGTGCACCGTCGCGCTCTCCGGCGGATCCACTCCCAAGAACCTTTACGCCTTGCTGTCGACTATGCCTGAGATTCCCTGGGAGAAAATTTATCTCTTTTTCGGCGACGAACGCGACGTAGCTCCCGACGACCCCGAGAGCAATTACCGGATGGTAAACGAGGCTCTGCTCTCGAAGGCCCGCGTCCCGGCGGAAAATGTCTTTCGCGTGCGCACCGAGGTCAAAGACGCCGAGGCCGCCGCCCTCGAATACGAGCAGACCATCCAGAAATTCTTTGGCCTGAAGCCAGGAGAGTTTCCCCGCTTCGATCTGATCTTCCTCGGCATGGGACCCGACGGACACACCGCTTCCCTGTTCCCCGGTTCTGCCGCCGCCCGGGAGATGCATCGTCTGGTCGTTGCCAACTGGGTGGAAAAGTTCAAGACCTACCGCATAACGTTCACCTTTCCGGTCCTGAACAACGCCGCTTGTGTCACGTTTCTTGCCAGCGGCGCGGACAAGGAGCCGATGGTCCGTCAGATCTTAGGAGGGAATCGCAAGGACTTGCCCTCGGCCCAGGTCCATCCCACCGATGGACGCGTAGTCTGGCTATTAGATAGCGCCGCAGCCGAAGGGCTAGCGGCGAAAACCTAGCAAACCCATGTGGCGCGGACGCCCGCGTCCGCGTGCATCGACACAAAATCGGCAAGGAACAACGAACCCCTTCGGTGGCGGGGACAGCTGCCAATTGGTCTTGGACGGACAAGGCTCCATTGTCTAGGCAATTCCTTCGATCAACCCTGCGGAAAAAACCTGATAGAGGTTTTCTTGTTCTTGGTATATGTTGGCGAGGTCAGACCAGTAGGAGGGCGGCTCAGGTTTTTGTCGTTTCCCTGTCTTGGACTCCGCCGAAGCGGAACGGCTGTCAGGCAAGTCACGCTCTCCTCTCAATTGTGCTCGCACGATTCCTACACCTCTGGACCACCGCTCGCAATTTCGTGCATTTCATACGGCTGAGAAGAGTCACTCTCCAGACATGCGGACTTCGTAAACTGTAGGAAGCTGGTCGCCGTTCGTGCGGACGAAACTGCGCACCAATTCCGTGCGAGAAAAATGTCCGAGGCTCAGCAGCCGGATACATTCATCGGTGGCACAACTCTCCCACGAAGTACGCCTTCCCCACGGAAAACAACTTGCTTCGATGACGCACACCGGAAGCCCTTCCTGAAACCCAGCTTCGATTTGTTCTCGCAACCAACGCAAATACTCCAACTTCTGCGATATGGCAACTTTCGGATCCTGCCGGATCACCACCCCGGCTAAATCGGGAATGTCCCCGCGCAATGTGTGAATGTGACCGTGCCCCTCGACCAGAATCTCGATGTCGAGTTCCACCAATCGTTCGAGACTTACTAGCCACTTTCGGCTGTCCACGTCAGGGTTGGGGGTCGCAAAATAACTCCCCATGAAGGCGTCGCCCGCCAACAACAGTTTCTCGTTAGGATCGTATAGAACGACATGGTCATCGCAATGGCCAGGCGTCGCGATAACCTGCAAGGTGCCGGATTCGGTATCGACGCTGTCGCCTAACAGTTGATATGGCTGCTTCAGATTTGGAGGCTGTCCGATGATCAGGGCGCGCACCCACGGAAGCTTCTTGAACGGGGTCAGGAACCGGGCAGTCATCTCCGAGGCGTAAACGGGAGCGTCGGTGACCTCGGATAACCAATTGAGATTTCCGATATGTTCTTCGTGCGCATGCGTGGCTATGATTTTCGTGATTTTCGGTTTTCGCTGCCGAAGATGCCGAGCTAGCGACCGTCGCATCTTGGGCGAGCCGGGATCGATTGCGACTCCGTCGTAAAGTACTGCAGTGAATAATTCCCCGAACAGGAGCGGAACGGTGTTGGGCAACATGCCATTTAGAAAAAGAATTGTCAGCTTGCCATCCAGAAGATCGAGCCGGTGGTGATAGGTTCGGGCGAACAGGGTCGTCCGTTGCGCCGCAGCCCGCATGCCCGCCCACAGGACGAGCGGCAACCGGATGAAAAATCCCAGCGTGTAACACGACCAAAACGCACCCAGTTGTGCTCGCCTCCGCACCACCTCCGGTTTTGCAACCTGGCATGCGCCGCCGCGACATTTACTGAGCGAATATCGGTTCCTGGCAACGAATCCGTAGAGCAGTCTTCCCAGGTAGCTAAAGGGAAATCGCCGGCCCGTCGCGCCAACCAGCCAAGTAGATGGAAACAACCGCGCCAGACATGCCACCGCGTCCCAGCCGACGCGAATGTCTCCCTCGGGGGTGACGACGTGCAACTGCCGCAGGCACTCCTCCATATTCAATCGAGAGTCTACAGTGGGTAAGACTTCTGCGCCGATGGGCAGGCAATCTGTCTTGCCTTCGCGATCCAGAACTTTTAGCCACGACACGCAAGCCTGGCAAATCTCGCACTGCCCGTCATAGAGCACCTTGTAGGCCGGCATGGTTGCGCGACTTTTCTCGGATGGTTCGAGAATGGCCACAACCGCAGGTTCACGCATGGCGCAAATGTTAGGTCGGACGCGAGCGCAGGTCAATTACAAGAAGGTGCCCCAGGGGTTCACGCCGATTTTGGGCTCTACCCAAGTTCGCGTTTTTTGACATTCAGCACGCCCACGGCGCACAATTCTCTCTCAACATGTCCCACTCTTCTTTCGTCAATCCCAGCTTGCCGAGACTCTTGATTTCTTGCTCGGGGGTTAGGACGTTGTAGTCCGATCCGAAAAGAAAACGTTTCATTCCGATGCGACGGATTTGCTCAGTCAACGCCGCAGAGCTTTCACGCGGGGCGGGCACGTACGAGAGATCGAACAGCACGTGCCGGGTGCGCGGATCGTCTTGTGCGATGTGATCGGCGAAGGTGCGCAGCACCGCCACGTGATTTCCATCGTGAAGGGGCAGGCCTCCGCCGGCGTGCGCGATTTGTACCCATGAGTCTCCAGCGCTCGGCAACACCTCTCGAATGAAGAGTTCGGTATCGGAGGCGTTGAAGGCTCCTCCTCCGATATGAATGACGATGGGGAGATGCTCTGCGGCGGCTTCGGCAACCACGGCAGCGACTTTGCGGCGCTCGGCGGCGTTCTTCATGTGCACGGCGGATGCGGTGAAGTGCAGCTTCAGTCCGATGAGCTCATGACTGCCCCGCCAGTGGCGAATCTCGTCGACGGCAGACTCCTGCAAGGGATCGGCCGACAGAAATCCGACTAGGCGCGCGGGATACTTCGCTACTTCCGCGGCCGTAAACTCGTTCTCGCGCCGCGTTCCCGCAGCAATTTCACTAGGAGTGAGATGAAGCGATCGCAACCCGTAGAGGTAAGCGCAAGAGAGAATGACACCCTTCGAAACATGCGCCTCGTCGAGAGCGTGGACAGCGTCGGAGGCATACACCGCTGGTGGATGATTCGAAGGCAGGCATTCTCCAACTAACCAGCAGAGTTCAACGGATCCGAGATGGATGTGATGATCGGCTTTCCAGGGTGGCACGTCGGAGGCGTTTGTTCGCGCGGTATTGGAGATCTGAACTAAAAGAAAACATAAAACCGCGACGCGTAAGGCTTGGGTCATCGCCGGAATTATTGCATGAGCCGAGTTCATCGATTCCCACCCTTCTCGCAAAAAAGGATCCACGGGCGGGGCGCTCTCCATTGAAAAGCTGCGGACAAAACCTGGGTTCATCGATTCCCACCCTTGTCGCAAAAAACGCGACAAGGATAGGGCACTCATCGTTTCCGAAGCTGCACGCAAAAGAATGTGGGGATTAGAACACCGGCACCAGATTGTGCCGCTTCTGATACATCTTGCGATCGACCACGCGAAGCGCGTCGCCGTAGTCGGCGCCGGTTACATAGGCTGAAAGTCCGTAAGTGAAGGCCATTTCGTAGCTCTTCTTGTGGGTCAGGTTCCATTGCTCGACGCCGCGCAACAGCCGCTCTACCGGATAGTCAGCCTGTTGCTCGCTAGTTTCCGGCATCACGATCAGGAATTCGTCGCCACCCTGGCGGAAGACGATGTCGCCTCCGCGGAAGACCGTCTTCAGGATCTTCGAGAAATCGAGGAGCACGCGGTCTCCCTCGATCGATCCAAATTTCGCGTTGACGGCTTTGAATCCATCAAGATCGATGGCCATGAAGGTTAGGTTGCTGCCCAAGCGATTGGCTCGCGCAACCTCAATCGGCACCAGCTCGTTCACCGCGCGTTTGTTGAGTAACTGCGTCAGAGGATCGATCAGCGAAAGATTCTCTAGGCGCTCATTCAACACCAGTTCACGAATCAATGCTCGCCGCGTGGCATTCAGTGTGAGCTTTTGTCCCAACAGATAGATGTTGCAAAGCAGAATCAGGCTGACGAGTCCGAAGAAAAGCTGCGGCAGGTAGCTGTGCTCGATGCGAATGACGCGCTGAGCCCACATTACGTTGGGAAGCAGAATCGAGAGCAACCCTCCCGTCAGGACCAGGATCACCAGTGCGCCGATCGACCACAGTTGCAGATCGCGGCCCGACAGGTCCTGAATCTGCCGTTGAATTTCTTCGGCGCGCGCCAACATCGACGGTTGTACAGCCTGATCGTCCGAACTGCCTGGCATGGGCTCCCTCCGGACACACGCTTCCGGATCAATAGACAATTTTCTAATGCTGAGAGCCGCCGGGAAACGAGCAAACGCGGTGCGAGATTACGTTGGTAACGGGGCAGTGAGCCAACTCAGGCGTAGTTCACATTCACCAGAACGTTGGACGTGCCGTCCTTGCGCAGGGTCATCTCTACTTTTTGGCCCACGGGCAGCGCGTTGCGGACATCGCCTTCAACCACAACCATGTGCGAGGCGTTGGGCGCGCTCTCGAGCATGACAATCGACTTATTTGGCTGGCCGACATGAGCTTCAAAGAACTGCACGCTGGCGACGCGCCCGCGCTGAATCAGCCCGGGAACGAGCCCTCCGCCACCGCGCGAAACACTGGCAGATCCGCTGGTCGAAGGACGAAACTTGTTCTTCAGCTCGAGCAGTGCGTTCAGGATCAGGATGCCTGACATCGCCAGCAGGATCAGCGCCATGAAGAGACCGTCGACGGTGGTGAGTGAGCCGTAAAGCGCAATCCAAACAACACCAAGCAAAGGGATGAGCGACAAAATCAGCGAGAGGACGAGTGTCATAGGCTTTCAGCAGGGATTTATAGCAGAAATGGACGAAGAGTTACACCCGGAGGAGTTGATCAAGGCATCAGGCGCAGGTGTCGCGCCAGTCGCCGATTTCCTTCAGTCCTTCGGCGCGAGTTTGTTCGAACAAGCGAACGCGGTGGCGGGTGTGCTCGAATTCGTGAATATCGGCCCAAACTTCGGCGCGCCAGTGCTCATCGTGAACCGCCGATTCTCCGCAAGAGGCGCAGCGGGTGTGAAGTTTGCGCACCAGGCGGGGTCCGGCAGTCTGGGGCAACTCGATGAAAATGCAGCGAACTTCCTGAATGTCCTCGTTATCGCCGATGAGGTGCTCGTAGCGGAGAAGGTATCCGAAGCCAAGCTTGCGCGCTTCGGTTTCAGCTTCGGCCCGGGTGTGGAATGGTCCGTACTCAGCGCGGAGTTGCTCGGTTGAGTCGCATGCCATCCAAAACGTTTCTTTGTAAGCCATTGCCTACCTCGCGGATTTTCCGCACTCGGCAAAGGCAAGGGCCGAGGGTGCTGGGACCACGGTGTTGGGAAATGCAATTCGAATACCGAGCAGGTCATAGCAAGTCATTGCGGTACATCAATTTGCAGACGGCTCTATGCCCAGATCGCGGCCTGCGTGCAAGCTTTTGCAGCGTTTTACCCACTTTGGCGCAGGGATGTTGGTGATCACTGGTGTGGCGTTCCCCACCTGCGGTACCATCTCGTTACTTCGGGCCCCGAACGTATCCTGCGAAAGGAAGTTGCCGAAGTGTATGGGTCAACGCCGGGAACCACGGAAAGACCTCACGGTCCCCGTCCGCATTTTTGGGACAGATGCCGCCGGACGTCCCTTCTCAGAGAATGTTTCGACCGTGAATGTCAGCCGAGAGGGCGCGAAGCTTTCCGGCCTGCGGGCGAAGATCAAGTCGGGAGAAATCGTCGGATTGGCTTACGGCACAATCAAGGGCAGATTCTGCGTGAAGTGGACGGGAGGGGCCGGAACACCCGCTGAGGGCCAAGTGGGGTTGCAGAATGTCGCTCCCGAAAAACCTTTCTGGGACTTTCCCCTCCCAGCGCCAGGTTTAGACGAATATGGCCGACACTCCAAAGGCAGTGAACGGCGGAAGCATCCGCGGCTGAAGTGCGTGAATTCGGTGGAACTCTATCCCGAGGGCGACAGCACAAAGGTTTGGGGGAAGGCGTCCGATCTGAGCCTCGGCGGATGCTTCGTCGAAATGCCCATGCCCCTGAAAGAGGGGATGAAGCTCAAGATCGTTCTGTGGGTAAGAGACGAAAAGCTTATCGTCAAAGGAAAAGTGGTGAGCAGCCGGCCGGGGTTTGGAGTAGGGATCGAATTCAGCGAAATCGCCCCTGAAGATACGGCACGGCTCAGGCAATTTCTGCAGAGCATCACTAGGTTGCCAATGTAGGGAGAGCCGTCTCCTGAATGGAACGCGGATCGATCTCTTGCGCCAATCCGGACTTATGTCTGGGGCTAATATCTGTCGCCGCCTCGCCAAGTCTCACGGTGCTTCGCGACTGGACGGACGATGGCGTTTGTTCCTTCGCCATCTCACTTGGCAAGAGGTGGTGCGCGTTTGCGTTATTGCTTGAGGTGCCTCCATTCGCGTCTCGGGACACTGCCTCAGTTGGAGTGGGGAGCGTGATGATGCTGGCATGCGATGGGTGAGCAGATGGTTGCTCTCCCAGGCAACGCTCGACGGCTGCTGAGAGATAAAGGTGGCGAACCGGCTTGCTGACGTAGGCGTTGGCACCCAGCATTTCGGCGAGGCGCAACTTGCGGGGATCCTCTTCCGCGGAACAAATAATGACTTTCAAATCGGGATGGTGTTTGCGGATGCGATGCAGGGTGCGCAGTCCATTTAAACGCGGCATCTGCAGATCGAGGAGAACGACGTCAGGAAGGCATCCTTCTTTGAGACGCCGAAGGGCTTCTATGCCATCCTCCGCGGTTTCGACTTGATAGCGATCAAGCTCCAACAAAACACGGAGGTAGCGTCGCATGTCTGGGGAATCATCGACAATCAGAATGGTGACGCCAGGCGCATTCGTTTGAGCGGATAACATAGGGGGAACAATCTCAACGCAAGGTTCTGGACTACGCTGCCCATGCAATCAATCGCGGCCAGATCAGCGAGCCCCTCGCAAAGAAAACGACGAACGCGTGTTTACCCTCAGCGCGGGCCTTCGTCAACATCTAACCCTCGCGGCGAGGTCCCGTGAATTCAACGACATGCGGGTCGTCCACAGCGCTCTGTCACGAAAATGGTGCAACTTACTTCGTGAGCTGCGTCAAGACGAATTCAATCTGGCAACTGTTGCAGTTTTTAACATGGCTGTAACCTTGAAGCATGTGACACAGCTCACTTCAACGCCTGTGGATAACCCGACCCGATGAGCGGGGACACGGAGTATCTTTAGCCTGCAAGTGACACTGCCGCCTGAGTTAGGCCGATTTCTTCAGTCCAGCTCGGGCCGCCGTGAGCGGCGATGTAAAGAGCGAGTTCGAGACGGCTCCATACCCCAAGCTTGTCAAAGGTGTTGCGCAAGTAATTCTTGACGACCTGCTCGGTAGTACCAATCACGTCGGCGATCTCGCGGTTGGTAAGACCTTCCCAGACCAAGGTTGCGACTTGCACTTCTTTTGCGGTTAACCGATCACGTGGTTGCATGATTCTGTTTGCTCCTTCATGAACATGGCTGTCGCCAATTTGACCCGCTTGCGGCCATCGGTGATTCCGGCGCGCAGAAAAAGCGTGCGGAGATGTTGTTTGACGGTGCGCGGGCTGATATTGAGTTGGGTTGCGATTTCCTTATTGCTGCAGCCTTGCACCAGCAGTTTGAGAACTTGCTCATCGCGCTGAGTAATTTTGATTTCGTTAAGACTGGTCATCGTTCTTCCCTCGCCTCGATGCCGCTTAGGCACGTCCCAAGGAGAAGCAAGTGTTTCGCCAAAGCTTCGCCTGCGGGAAAAGTGAATCAATGCTTACGTTTGGAGATGGACCACGTAGCCGACCCTGCGTAACCGGGCTTCAGGAATGGGACTCGAAGTCCCGTTATGGGTTTCGTGGCTCAACTCCTCTACTTTCAAACGGATTCAGGGCGGGTTAAGGTAGACCGTGAGTAACTGGATAGGCTGCCATGCGCGTATTGATTGTTGAAGACGAGACCCGGTTAGCGGAGAACATCGCGCTGAGCTTGCGCGAGAGCGCGGGTTATGCCGTCGATATCGCGCCCGATGGCCAAGAAGGATTGTTCCTGGCGGAATCGAACGTCTACGATCTCTTACTCCTGGACCTGATGCTGCCGGGAATGGACGGCATGGAATTGTTGAAACGCATCCGAAAGCTTGGGCAGCACACGCCCGTGCTGGTGGTAACGGCGCGCGACGATAAAGAGTCAGTCGTTGCCTTGCTCAATGCGGGTGCGGATGACTATCTGACCAAGCCGTTTGATCTGGGAGAATTGCTGGCGCGCACCAAGGCCTTGATCCGGCGCGGCAAAGGTCAGCCCTCCCCAGTCTTGGTGATTGGAGACTTGCAGTTGAATACGGTAAATCGCACGGTGGAGCGAGGCGGACGGCCGATCACGCTTACCGCGATGGAGTATCGCGTGTTGGAGTATCTGGCGCACCGTCCGAGGGCGGTGGTGTCGAAGACGGAGTTGCTCGAACATCTTTACGACTACAACTGGGAAAAGTTCAGCAATGTGATTGAGGTCTATATTTCCGGGTTGCGGCGCAAGCTGAATGATGGATCCGCGCGGCAGTTGATTCATACGCTCAGAGGACAGGGTTACGTCCTACAGGATTAAGGAATGCTGCGAAGTTCCATTCAAAGGCGACTGATCGCAACCGTCATCTTGTCGCAAGCTTTGCTGGCGGCAGGATTGTTGCTCGCCGGGGTTTATTACACCAACCGGCGTTTGCTTTCTACACTTGATACGGGCATACAGTCGCGCGCAACCAGCATCGCGGCGCTGGTGCGCTACGCAGAAGACGACAGCGGGAAAGTGTACTTCGACCAACGCCTAGTGCCGGATTCGCTGGATCCGGACATCCCGACCTGTTCGCGGTTTGGACCGAGAACGGCGGGGCTTCTTACTCGATCGAAGAATTGGCCTGCCGGTCTGGAAGTCCCACCGACGGGTGAGCGCTACTGGAAATTCAAGTATGGGCACGTTCGCTATCGGGCAGTTCGCCTGACGCGCGTTCCGATTCTGGATCGCGAAGCGGACCTCCCGGACGTTACGTTGACGGTGGTGTATGCGGCCCCGACCGCGCATTTGCGGCAGCAGGTACGCGAAGCAGGAGTGTTCATCGCCGGCGCGAGCCTGTTGTTGCTGGTGATCACGGGCCTGCTTTCACTATGGGGCATTCGCCGCGGACTGCTGCCGCTGCAGGAATTGGCGACGCAGGCGTCACTCGTTTCGGCCAATCAGTGGGAACTGCACGTGCCGGAGGATGCAGAGCAGATTTCGGAACTGCGTCCGCTGACCGAATCGATGACCACCATGCTGGCGCGACTGGAGCACTCGTTTACGCAGCAAAGGGAGTTCCTGGGAAACGCGGCGCACGAATTGAAGACTCCGGTCGCAGTTTTGAAATCGACATTGCAGTCGTTATTGCACCGTCCACGCAGCTCGGACGAATATCGTCGCGGCGTGGAGCAGAGCTTGGAAGATCTGGAGCGACTGGAACGGCTTCTGCAATGGATGTTGCGCCTTGCGCGCGCGGAGCAATGGGCACATGGGGCGCTGCGGCGCGATTGCCAGTGGTGAATCTGGGTGCAACCTGCGAAGAGGCGGTAGAGCGAATTCGTCCGCTCGGCGGAAACGCGGAATACGAAGCTGCAATTTTCACGAATGGCCCCGTGATGTTTCGCGCCGACCCGGAGGACTTACAGTTGGTCTGGATCAATCTGCTGGAGAACGCGGTGCGCTACAGCCCCGAGGGAGCCTCGGTGGAAGTCACGGTGGCGAAGAATAACGGTGGTCCGGCGCGGGTGTTTTTCAAGATCATGGAGTGGGCATTCCGAAGGCGGATCTGCCGTATGTGTTCGAACGGTTTTATCGCGGAGACCCTCGCGCGCCCGCGCCACCGGAGGATTTGGACTCGGACTGGCGATCGCGAAAGCTCTGGTAGAGGCCTATGGTGGCGGAATCGCGGTGGACAGCGAACCCGGGGTGGGGACGCGCATGACAGTGGAGCTTCCAGGAGGGGATTCGTAAGTCCATCTGCGCAAGCGGGCAGATGACGACCTCCGCCCGCTACGGGTAGTTGGAAAGAGCCGCATTTACAGCGTTTGAAGGCGATGAGGCGGTTCAGGTTTACTTAATCTGCTGTACTTCAAAATACCTTTCGGTTGGGGTCCTTGGTGAGCATATGAAACCTCTGTTTTCGACACTTTCGATGACACGCCAGCGATCGTTTCCGCTTTGTGCCGGGATCCTGGCGGTGGCTCTGAGCGGTGGCGCTTGGGCGCAAACCAACAGCCAGAACACGGTCTCGGGCGGGCAGCCCACGGACAACGCTCCCCTGACTTTGACGTTGCAGGATGCCTTGGAGCGGGCCAAGAAAATCAATCCCGATTACCACTCTGCGGTCACAGACTATGGCGTCGCCAAAGAAGACAAGGTGCAGAGCCGCGCGGCGCTGCTGCCGAACGTGAATTACAACACCTCGTTCCTTTACACAGAGGGCAACGGAGTGGGGTTCGTGCGCTACATCGCCAACAACAGCGTGCATGAATATGTCAGCCAGGGCAATGTGCATCAGGATGTATCGCTGCAGAACTTCGCGGACTTCCGCCGTACGCAAGCCTTGGAGGCGGCCGCGAAGGCGCGAGCGGAAATTGCGGCGCGCGGGTTGGTTGTGACAGTGGTTCAGGCATACTACGGGTTCGCGGTGGCGGAAAGAAAGTATGCGACCGCGCAACGGGCCGACTCCGAGGCGCAGCGCTTTCTCGATATCAGCCAGAAGCTGGAACGAGGCGGCGAAGTGGCGCACTCGGACGTAATCAAGGCACAGATTCAGCAGCAGCAACAACATCGTGATTTGCAGGAGGCGCAACTGGAGATGAACCGCAGCCGTCTGGAGCTGTCGGTGCTGGTGTTCCCCGACTTCACCGAGAATTTTACTGTCGTCGACGACTTGCAGTTGCCGGAAGCGCTACCGGCATTTCAGGAGATACAAACTGCTGCGGCAAACAAGAATCCAGAGCTGCGGGCGGCGGTAGAAACTTTGCGAGCTTCGAAAGATGAAGTCACGGGAGCGTGGAATGGATTTCTACCCTCGTTGAGCATGGATTATTTTTACGGTATCGACGCCACGCACTTTGCGACCCGTCAATTCGATCCGGTTACGGGAGCGGAATTTCACAACCTGGGATATTCAGCGATCGCAACCTTGCAGCTCCCGGTATGGAATTGGGGATCGAACCGGAGCAAGCTCAAACAGGCGACCTTGAGGCGCGATCAGGCGCGCGTAGAATTGAGTGCCACGCAGCGCGAGTTGCTGGCGAAGCTGCACAACTTTTACGAGGAAGCGCAAACGTCGCGGCAGGAATTGGAGTCGCTGAACCAATCGGCGGAGCTTGCGGCCGACAGCTTGCGGCTCACGACCATGCGGTACCAGGGCGGCGAAGCCACGGTGCTCGAAGTGGTGGATGCGCAGAATACGTTGACACAAGCAAGGAATGCTTTCAATGACGGGCAGGCACGTTTCCGGGTGGCGCTCGCCACACTGCAAACGTTGACAGGAAACTTCTAATGGAAATCAGTCGTCAGTCTTCAGTCGTCAGTCGTCAGACCCGGCTGCGGGCTTCTGGCTTCGGGCTTCTGGTTCTCACCTCGGCTCTGGCTACGTCCTTCACCGGTTGCTCGAAAGAACCGGTTGAGAAAGAGCCGGTGGTCCCCGTACAAGTCGCGACGGTCGAAAAGACTCCGCTCCAGAGAACCGTTGTGGCGCAGGCGATTCTTTATCCCTTGCAGCAGTCAGCGATCACGCCGAAGATCAGCGCTCCAGTGGAGAAATATTACATTCAGCGAGCCAGCCACGTGAAGGCGGGACAACTGCTGGCGGTGCTCGAGAACCGTGATTTGTCGGCGGCGGCGGAACAGAATCGCGGCGACTACGAACAGGCGCAGGCTGCATACGAGACTACGACGGCGGCCAGTCTACCTGCCGACATTCAAAAAGCACAGCTGGACGTAGACGCGGCCAAGCGCATGTATGACGCCGAGGAAAAGGTTTACAACAGCCGTCAGGAACTGTTCAAAGAAGGCGCCCTGCCACGCAAGGATCTGGACCAGGCGGGCGTCGATTTCACCAATGCCAAGAATCAATATGAAATCGCGCAGAAGCACTTAGACGCGATGATGGCGGTGGAGAAGCAGCAAACGTTGAAGTCAGCCGCAGGACAATTGACATCAGCGAAGGGGAAGTATCAGGGGGCGGCTGCGCAGCTGGGATATTCCGAGATTCACAGTCCGATCAATGGAGTGATTGCCGATCGTCCGCTGTATCCGGGAGAGATGGCGGCGGCAGGCATGCCGCTGCTCACGGTGATGGACATTTCGCAGGTGATTGCCAAGGCACATATTCCGCAACCGGAGGCAGCGGCGCTGAAGGTGGGCGACAAGGCAACGCTCACGGCGCCGGGGGAAGAAGAGCCGTTCGAGGGCAAGGTGACGATCATCAGTCCGGCGCTTGATCCGAACAGCACGACCGTAGAAGTGTGGGTGCAAGCCAAGAACACGAAAGAAAAGTTGAAGCCGGGGACGAGCGTTCAGGTTTCGATGACGGCGCAGACGGTGCCGGATGCGCTGGCCATTCCGGCGATCGCGCTGTTGACAGGAGACGATGGCGCGACCACGGTGATGCTCGTCGATAAGGACGACAAGGCGCACCAGACGCCGGTGAAGGTGGGAATTCGGCAGGGCGATCAAGTTCAGATCGTGGACGGATTGAAGGCGGGGGATCGCGTTGTCGCTTCGGGGTCGTATGGTCTGCCCGACAACACGAAGATCAAAGTTCAGATTGCGGATAAAGGCACTGACGACAAGAGCGGCGCGAAGCCAGATGCGGGCAAGAGCGGGGATGACAAGGATAATGACAAGAAATAACCGCTCACAAGCACCCATGCGCTCGGCAAATCTTCTTACGAGGCAGGCAGGAGGACCAGGTTGAAGCACGACGCGTCCTCATTTTGGTTCTCGCGCTACTCGAAGCCGATCATCTTCGTGATCCTGACCCTGGCGGCTGCGGGGATTTACCTCGCGTTCACGATCCCGGTGTCGGTATTTCCCACGACTAATTTTCCGCGCGTGTTGATCGCCGTCGATAACGGAGTGATGCCGATCGACCAGATGATGGTGACCATTACTCGTCCTCTGGAAGAGGCGGTGAATAGCGTTCCCGGGCTGCAGGAAGTGCGGTCGATCACCAGCCGCGGGTCGGCGGAAATCGATTTGTTCTTCAGCTGGGACATGGACATGTTCCAGACACTTCAATATGTGAACGCTGAGTTGGCGCGCGTGCAGAACGAATTGCCGCCGACGGCGACGGTGGTGGCGCACCGTATGACGTTCGCCAGCTTTCCGATTATTGGTTATAGCCTGACCTCGGATAATGTGCCACAGACCAAGCTGTGGGAGATGGCGACGTATGAAATCAAGCCGAGGTTGAACCGGCTGGATGGAGTGTCGACGGTCGTCATTCAAGGCGGGCAGGAGCCGGAATTTCACATCATCCCCGATCCCGCGAAGCTGCTCATCGCCAATGTCACGGTTCCTGACATTCTGGAGACGATGCGGCGCACGAACCTGATCGATTCTCCGGGGCTGTTCGAACAGAATCATGAGTTGGTACTGGGACTGATCAGTGGGCAGGTGCGAACGCCGGAAGAAATTGCGGCGACGGTGATCAAGACCACGCAGGCGGGAATTCCTGTGCGCGTGGGCGATGTAGCCGCGGTGACGCCCGGCACAAAGCCCGTCTACACAATTGTTACGGCGGATGGAAAGCCGGCGGTGCTACTGAATATCAACCGGCAGCCGGACAGCAATACCGTTCAGGTGGCGGACGAAGTTCACCAGCAAGTGGCAGAGCTGCAGAAGACGTTGCCGCCGGGAGTTGAAATCAAGCCGTTCTACGATCAATCGATCATCGTCAATGACTCGATCAAGAGCGTGCGCGATGCGATTCTGCTGGGACTGATTCTCGCGTCGATCATTCTAGTGGTGTTCCTGCGGGATTGGGGAACCTCGGTCGTGGCGGGACTAGTGATTCCGGTAACGGTCGCGGTGACCTTCATCGCGCTCAAGCTGCTGGGGCAGAGCTTCAACTTGATGACGCTGGGTGGACTGGCAGCGGCCGTCGGGTTAGTCATCGATGATGCCATCGTAGTGGTAGAGAACATCGTTCTGCATCGTGACGCGGGTCAAGATCGGTTTGAGGCGGTTCACAGCGCCCTGAAGGAAATTACGGTTCCGCTGGTGGGATCGACGGTAACGCCGGTGGTGGTTTTCCTGCCGCTGATCACCATCGCGGGCGTGACTGGGACGTTCTTCCGTGCGCTCGCCGTGACTATGGCGGTGTCGCTCTTCACTTCTTTGGCGCTGGCGCTAACCTGGACGCCGAATCTCAGCCAATACTTCATTCACGAGAAAAAAGGCGCTGAGGTGAATGGATCGGCACCCGAGAATGAGTCGGTCGACCGGCTGCTGGCGGTGGAAGAGGCATCGCTGGGAAAGTTTTTCCGCCGGATTGTGGACTTCCATCAACGCTGGTTGCGGCGTGCGCTGGAGAAACCGTTGTGGCTGGCAGGGCTGAGTGTCGTGCTGATCGTGGTGTCTTACTTCTGCTATCAATATTCGGGCTCTGACCTGATGCCCGAGATGGATGAGGGCGGCTTCACGCTCGACTACTACACTCCTGCAGGAACGTCGCTGCAGGAAACCAATCGCATCGTCAGCGATATGGAGCATATTATCAACGCCGTGCCGGAAGTGGAGAGCACGTCGCGGCGCACTGGATTAGAGCTGGGACTCGCCGCGGTGACGGAAGCCAATCGCGGAGACATCCTGGTCAAACTGAAGAAGGATCGCGATCGCGGCATTGATGAAATTATCGAAGATATCCGCGGGAAAGTCGCGGCGCAGGAGCCGGCGGCGAAGGTCGAATTCGTGCAGGTGCTTCAGGACATGATCGGCGATTTGACCAGCGAGCCGGAGCCGGTCCAGATCAAGCTGTTCTCGGAAAATGCGGCGCTACTCCAAACCTGGGCGGTCAAGGTTGGCGACAGCATAGGCAAGGTCAACGGCGTCGTCGACGTGCTGAATGGCATCGAGAACACAATCAGCGGGCCGGCAGTCAATTTTCAGGTAGATCCAAGCGTCGCGGCGCGCGCCGGATTCACTCCTGAAGAAGTGGCGACCGATGCGGCAGCGATTCTTGAGGGCGAACCGGCGGCCACGCCGGTGATCTCGAATGATCGGCCTTATACAGTCCGCGTGCGCTTTCCCGCAGGAAATCGCATTTCACTCGATGCGATGAAGAATACGCTGCTGACCAGCGCCAGTGGGCACACGGCGACACTGGGAGCGCTGGCGACGATCACTGAACTGCCTCCGCAGACAGAAATCCGCAGAGAGAATCTGCAGCGCAACGTTTCGATTACCGCGCGGCTGGAAGGCGTTGACCTGGGAACTGGGGTCGCCGCGGTGCAAAAGGCGATCGAAGGGCTGCATATGCCAGCAAGTATTCGCATCGAGTACGGCGGCATCTATCAACAACAGCAGAAATCGTTCCGCGATCTGGTGTCGGTGTTTGTCCTCGCGATTGTGCTGGTATTCATCGTCCTGTTGTTCGAGTTCGGATCGTTCGCGGCGCCTCTGGCGATTCTGGCTTCGGCGCTGCTTTCAACCTCCGGCGTGTTTATCGCCCTGGTGATCACTCGCACAACATTCAACGTGTCGTCGTTCATGGGCATCATCATGGTGGTGGGCATTGTGGCGAAGAACGGTATTCTGCTGCTCGATGCAGATCAGAAATTCCGCAAGCTTGGTTTGTCGGCAGAGGATGCGATGCTGCAAGCCAGCCGACGCCGCTTGCGTCCCATTGTGATGACGGCATTGGCGACGATCGCAGGTATGTTGCCGCTGGCATTCGCGATTGGCGCTGGATCGCAGATGCTACAACCTCTGGCCATCGCAGTCATCGGAGGCATTCTGGTATCGATGGTGCTGTCGCTCGTGATCACTCCCGCGGTTCACTACTACCTCAGTCACGAGAAGACTGGCGAGGCGAAGATGGACGAGCTTTCCCCGGTTGCTCCCTAAACTCTCGCTGGTTATCTGCGGCAGGAGATCGACCGCAAAGGTGCAAACTATTGCACACCGGGGGGAGGGGCGCCTCCCCAACAGTTCCGCTCTAACCGCAAAGCTTTCAGTATCAATAGCCTGCAGATCACTCTGCGGGAAATTGGTTGACGAATTGCACTACAATGGGGGACATTGGGCCATCAGCCCGGGGGTTGCGCCGTGCCAGCCGACGTGAAGCAAAATGGGACGACCACGCAGGACAAGCCTGTGCTGGACCGTGAAACGTTCCAACAGTTGCTGTCGGCGGCCTATGTTCTGCAAGAGCAGAACGAACAACTGCACCCCAAGCCACCGCGCCCCGATTACACCGAAGCGCTCTCCGACCTGGTGGAAATTCAGAGTCTGATTCAGACCCACCAGATTGATCTGCAGTCGGCAGCGTCGCTGATCGCCGGCCGCGTGCAGAAATTTACCGGTGCCGACGGTGCAGCGGTCGGACTGCTGAAGGAAGACGAACTCATCTACCACTCGGCAACCGGAATTGCTTCCGATGACGGGGGCATGCCGATCGCGGCGGCGGCCAGTCTCTCGGCCCACTGTCTGACGCGAGGACAGGCGGTTCAGTCACTGGATGCGCAAAGAGATCGCCGTCTTCCCGCGGAACTGTGCCGTCAAGCGGGCGTGCAGTCGTTCATTGCGGTGCCAGCATTGCACGATGGGAAAGTCGCAGGAGTGGTTGAGCTTCGCTTCACCAACAAGAACGGATTTCAAGAGCAGGATGTTCGCACCTGCCAGCTGATGACAGGCCTATGGGCGGACGCGATCGCAAGATCAGCCGAACTGGAATGGAAACAGGCGCTGGCCAGTGAGCGCGCCACGATGATCGAGGCGCTGGAGAAAATCAAACCGCAACTGCAGCGCATCGCCGTGGAGCCTGGGGAAGCACAGGACCCCGGAGAGGGGACTCCAACGATCGAGCCCGCTGTAGTGCGGGATGCCCCGGTGGTATGCCGCGGATGCGGACATCAGTTGGAAGAGGAAGAATCATATTGCGGGCTGTGCGGCTCTCCGCGTCCCAGTGAAGACGCAGCCAGTGGTGATTTGCAGAGCAAGTGGGCTTCGTTGTGGCATTTGAAACAGGCGGCTGACATTCGAAAGAATGAAGCGGCGGAAGAACTCGAACGCAAGGAATCGGCAGACGCCGCTCTAGCGGAATCGAAAGAAGATGAGTCCGCCCTAGAGGCGGTTTCGGCAGGCAGCGCCACTGTTCTTCCAGCCGCAGAAAAGACCGCAGCCGTCACGGCATCGCCGTGGAGTTCCGCTTCGCAGACGCGACGATGGTTGGATTCCTTAAGTACGCCTCCCAGGAGAATTTGGCTGGCGAAGCACCGTGCGAATCTGTATCTGGCGACCGCGGCGGTTCTGCTGTTCGCGGTAATTGCGGGCTGGGGATCGCACTCAGATCCGGTTAGCGCCGCACGTCGTGGAAAATATCCTGCACCTCCGCAATTAAGCCTTTTCGAAAAAACATTGGTCGAACTCGGCCTAGCGGAGCCACCTCCGTCACCGGCCTATCACGGGAATCCCGATACCCGGGTTTGGGAAGATGAGCGCACTGCTCTTTATTACTGTCCGGGGGCTGACCTGTATGGCAAGACCGAGCGTGGCAAGTTCAGCACGCAGCGGGAAGCCCAACAGGATCAGTTCGAACCCGCCTCCCGCCGTCCCTGCGACTAGTAAATTCCAGGTTCCTACAGCAAAATTTTTGCCCATCTGGGGTTTGACAACTGGAAAGACCCGGAGTGCAATGAAGGTGATCGCTATGTGGGGAGAGCACTGTGTCGGAGCCTTGGGACAAAGGCAAAAAGCTTGAGTTACCCAACCCGGAATTGAATCCCCTGCAGAATCCAACGCTGGGGAAGAATCTGGGGCGCTGGGCACAAGTTTATTTCACCAGTCCGCCAGAAAAGCGGGAACAAGCGGTGGTGGATCTGCTGCGGGAACTCGAATCGGAGACCGATCCTCGTCCGCCGCGGCTGCAGCAAAATATTCCTTCGGTGAACCCCGTGGTGCCCCGTCTGATTTGTAAGAACTGTCAGCAGCCGAACGAACTCGACCAGAGATTTTGCGGATTGTGCGGATCTCCACTCCGAGCCGCGGATGCGTCCGTGCCGGAAGCACCGCACACGGTCATGCCTCCCGTTGAAGTCCGTCGCGAACCAGAGCCCGCATTTACGACTCCGCGAGAGACGGAAGAGAGCGACCTGCAATGGCTGCGTGAAAAAAGCCTGAGCCGTTTGGCTGATCCCGAAGAAGAGTCTTCGGGGAAGTGGAAGTACATTCTGATTGCAGTGGTGCTGGTGGCAGGGGCGTTTGGGACGCTGCAATGGGTGGCAAACCGTCCTGCGACGAACGCGCCAGCAGCGACGGCTGCTCCTGTGCAGACTGCGCAGACAACGGAAGCGGTGACGCCCGCTCCTGCGACGACAGTGTCAACGCCGCCACGGGCGGTGGCGCCTAGCGAGCCCGCTGCCGCGAAGAACGCGCGTGTGGAGCCCTCGGGCGCCACAGCGGATGCAATTCGGACTGCGCGAGTGGTGAGCAATCCTCCGCGGCAAGATACGGAACTTGCCGGACACACAAACTCGGCTGTCGAAGGCGGGGCGCAGGAACTGAACCTGGCCCAAGGATATCTGGAAGGAAAGCACGGAACGCGCGATCCTGCCGAAGCCGCGAAGTGGCTATGGAAAGCTGTCGCCAAGCAAAACACGACCGCGGACGTTCTGCTCGCGAACCTCTACATGAGCGGAGACGGCGTCGCAAAGAGCTGCGCGCAGGCCCGGCTGCTGCTCACCGCCGCGGCACAAAAGGGCGAGCCGAGCGCCGGCGAGAAACTCCGGCAGCTTGAGTCCAGCGGCTGCCGCTGACCAGCGACCAAAATCAACTTCTACTGCTCGATTGGATGGCGTCCGCGAATCGTGTGCGGATCGAGGTTGAGGATACTGCGCTCCCAGAGCTCCATGACTTCAGGCGTGGGCAGCGCTTTCGTGTCGCCGAGCTTCGTACCAGAGGGCGAGCTCGACCCGGTTCCAGAGCCCGAGTTTGTCGTAGATGACGCGTAGATAGTTTTTAACGACGTGCTCCGTGGTTCCAATGGCATCGGCGACTTCACGGTTTTTGAGTCCCTGGGCGACAAGTTCGATGACTCGCTGTTCTCGTTCGCTGGGAATGCGCTTCCCGTAACGCTCGCTTCCGAACATAGCTGCCTCCGATATAAAAGGGTTGCGAGTTTGACCCGCTTGATTCCACCGCTAATACCAAACCGCAAAAAAAGACGATTGAAATGGGCTTTCACTGTACGCTTCGCCATTTTCAACTGACGAGCGATTTCCGTATTGTCACAACCTTGAAGCAGTAGTTCCGCAATCTGTTGTTCACGCGGACCCAGGCGGACAGGCTTCTCCTTCATGCTCGTTTCCCCCCCAATGTGACGGTGGCGCCGCCGACCATTCCGCGCAGGAGTAAACCTACGGCTGGCTGTACAACTAGCCATTTATATATGAACTGTGAGAGACGGCTGTTCGCTTCTCCCGAAATTCATAGCATTCACACTGCCAAGTTTCACAGTGGAATGCTGTGATCATTGAACAACAATTTCCACAGGCGAGGAATGCAGCCATGATGGGCGACAGCCGCTAGGGGTGCATACTTGTGCAATCCCACTAGGCGCGGAAAAGAAAGTTAAATGCTGGGCGACAATTTCGTGACGAGAGCGTTACTGTGCACTAAGGCGAACACCTTAGGACAAAATTGCCGCAACCTGGGGGGCAAGGGGAAGTAATTACACTTTTCCCGGTATTGCTATCACACCGGCCATGTGAGCCTGTCGAGGCGGTTGGCTGGAGAATTATTGGACGGTCAAAATTCCTGCCGTGCTTCCGCCGTTCGCAGCAGCAGAAAGTTGAACATAAGTCGTGGAAGAAACCTGATTCGTCAGCAGATTCAGACTTCCGCTTGAACTTCCGGCGGGAATCGTGAATGTGCGTGGCATCGGGGCCATGGCAGAACCTCCGGTCACAATCGTCAGAGTGACGACCGTATTGCTGGCGAGAATCTGACCAAACGTAACGGTGGCGATGACGGAGGATCCGCCCGCAACAGAGCCGGGGCTTAGAACCAACAACGTCGGAGTATTCGCGGTCACCGTCAGGGACGCCGTCTTAGTGACGCCATTAGCGGCGGCCGAAACCGAAACGGTGGTTTTGGACGAGACACCGTTGGTCACCAGAGTGAAGGTTGCGCTAGTCGATCCCGCAGGAACGGTGACTGACGCGGGGATTGAGTTGACTGCCGAGCTTCCGCTGGTCACGGTCAAAGTGACGGAGATGTCAGCGGCTGCGACCGCGGCCAGAGTCACAGTGCCGGTGCTGCTCCCGCCTCCGATGATTGAAGTGGGAGAGAAGCTGAATGCGGTGGGAGTATTGGCGGTCACCGTCAGTGATGCGGCCTTGGTCACGCCATTTGCTGCGGCTGATATTTGCACCGTCGTCTTAGCTGAGACGTTGGCGGTAACCAGGGTGAAGGTTGCAGTCGTAGAACCCGCGGGAACCGTGACCGACGCCGGGATTGAACTCACGGCGGAGTTTCCGCTGGTGACGGTGAGAGTGACTGGGATGTCGGCAGCGGCGGCGGCTACCAGGGTCACAGTACCAGTGCTGCTCGCGCCCGCGATCACCGAGGTTGGAGAAAACTTCAGCGTGCTCGGCGTATTGGCCGTAACGGTGAGGGTCGCGGTTTTCGTGGTCCCATTGGAGATGGCCGAAACCGAAACTGTTGTCTTCGTAGAAACGTTTGCGGTTACCAGAGAGAAGTTCGCAGTCGAAGAACCCGCGAGTACCGTTACCGATGAGGGGATTGAGCTAACACCCGAATTTCCGCTGGTAACGGTCAGTGTCACCGAGACATTTGACACAGCAGGAGCGGTGAGAGTCACGGTACCAGTGCTGGTGGCTCCGGCGATGACCGACGTCGGGGAAAATTTCAGGGAACTGAGTACGTTCGGCGTCACGGTGAAGGTGTTCGTCACCGTGGCGCCATTGAGGGCTGCGGAGATCTTGACCGTGGTCGAGATGGTGACTGCGTTGGTCACAACGCTGAAGGTCGCAGTCGAACTGCCTGCGGGAATTGTTACGGAAGCGGGAATGGACGCTACCGCCGAAGCTCCGCTGACAACCGTCAGAGGTACGCTGGTGTCAGAAATCGTAGGAGCGCCGAGAGTGAGCGTTCCAGTCGTGGTCAAGCCTCCCACGAGTGACGTCGGACTAAATGTTAGGGTCTTGGGAATTTCCTGCGTAAGGGTGAGTACAGCAGTGATGTTTGATCCACCGAATGATGCCGTGAGATTCGCGGTGGTTTTGGTGGACACGCCGCTGGTGGTTACGGTGGCCGGGGCGCTGGTAGCTCCGGCGGGAACAGTCACCGTGGGTGGAACCACTGCCAGCGAACTGTTGCTCGAGAGATTGGCGACGGCGCCTCCAGAAGGAGCTATTCCGACGAGATACACGGTCCCAATCGAATTCGCGCCGCCCACGACGGAAGTGGGATTGAGTTTGAAGTTGTAGAGCGCGGCGCTCGAATTCACTCCTGTCGCGTCAACGATGTAAAGACCGGTGTTGCGATCGCTCAGCAACACGCGATCTTGTCCGAGGTAGGGATAGACGCCCCAGTTGCCGTCGAGCTGTCCGGCATTGACTGCGCCGGGCCAAGTGTCATAACTGCCGACGAACACAGGAGCGTTTGGATTGGTGATGTCAAAAATCAGTGTGCCTGCCTGATACCAGGAAACGTAAAGCAAGTTGCCCATGATTTTCGGATCGTGCGGTGAGACCGCATCGATGCCGAGAGCGCTCATGGTTAACGTCGAAGCGACGGTAACGCTCGTAGGATTGCTGATGTTGTAAATTGTCAGGAAAGAAGTGCCATTCGGATTCTTGGTGGTGTATGCGAGATAGTTTCCATCCGCGGTGGCGGACGCGCTGCTGCCGTCGATGCCGACGCTGAATGTTCCCAGAAGAACGGGAGATTCGGTGGCGATGTTGGTGATATCCCAGATATCGCACTTCCCTCCCCAGCCGGCCGTATACATCAACGTTTCGCCAGCAGAGTTGGTCTGAATATCGATGTCGTTCACCCACTGCGGATCAGTGGCCGTGATGGTTGTTTTCAGGACGGGAAGCGCAGGATTGGTGACATCAAAGACTTTGATTAGAGCGGGGGCAGTCAGGTTCTGCGGGATGAAAACAAAATTCTGCCAGATCGCGACTTTGTGGGTGTTGTCGTATCCGCCATTCGCGGAAGTGATCTGCGTAATCAATGCAGGAGCGTAGGGATTGGAAACGTCCACAATGTGCAGACCGCTGCCCATGTTGTCGGCGAAGAATCCGAGCCCGTTCTGAACCTTGATGTCCTCCATGTCGATGGGGCCGCTCTGCCCGTAATAAGAGGCGAGCACCGGCGCGTCAGGATTGGTGATGTCGTAGATCAAAACGCCATTGCGCCGCTCGGAGCCGATGTAGGCGAAGTTGCCGTCTCCCCAAACTCCGGCATAGCTCTGATAAAACCCGTAGGGATTCGCCTGCGATCGCAGAGTGGTATGAACGCCTTGCGCGTGAGCGGAACCTACAAAACAAGTCGCAAGCAGCAGGAAAAGAGCGGTCAGCGCAAGCTTTTGTGCGACACGATGGTGGTTCAAAGCCATTCGGGAAAAGCCCCTTTTTGCGGATCGGCCATAAAAGGGGAGAAGAATGGCCAAGTTATCCGGTTTCTCGTGATTACTAATGCAATAGACCTGCCAAAGTCCGACTTGGGGACCGCCTCTAACTGTTGGAAGGAATAAGGTTACGACGGTTTCATTAAGAGTAAACCGCGTCGGCAAGCGCAAAAGTTTGCACATACGCAGGCATCGCAACAAATTTCGCGGATTTGCCTTACACTAGCCTGAATTCAACCCATGAAACTGTCCGTCGTCATGCCCGTATACAACGAGCGCAACACGCTGCGTGACGTTGTGGAGCGTGTTCTCGCGGTCGAGATCGACATTGAGTTGGTGTGCGTCGATGACGGTTCCCAAGACGGCTCGCGGGAAATCCTGGCGGAACTTCAGGCGCGCCATCCCCAGATGCAGGTTTTTCTGCAGCCGCACAATATGGGAAAGGGCGCGGCGCTGCGGAGGGGAATTCAGGAGGCCACCGGCGATTACGTAATCATTCAGGACGCGGATCTGGAATACGATCCTTCGGATTATCACGCGCTCCTTGAGCCTCTATTGCAAGGCAAGGCAGATGTCGTATTCGGCTCTCGATTTCTGGGCGGAGCACCACATCGCGTTTTGTATTTCTGGCACTCGGTGGGCAATCGTGCGCTCACGCTGCTTTCCAACTGCGTGACCAACGTCAACCTTAGCGACATGGAGACCTGCTACAAGGTGTTTCGCCGCGAAATCATTCAGTCGATTCCCATCGAAGAAGACCGCTTCGGATTTGAACCCGAGATCACTGTCAAAGTGGCAAAGCGGCGGCTGCGCATCTATGAAGTAGGTATCAGCTACTGGGGCAGAACCTACGAAGAAGGCAAGAAGATTGGCTGGAAAGATGGCGTGCGCGCTCTCTGGTGTCTGCTGAAATATTCTGTCACCGTGCCAGTCGCAGAGGGGCAGTACGCGGAGACGGCGCGACGTGGGGCTGCTCCAGAAGCTCCGAATAGTCCATCTTCCTAGTTTCGTCGGCGTTCCCGCACACGCTGGCTAATCCCGCTTACTGCCACAAGCTTTGAGAGTGGCACGTCCGGCTCTGCCATCAAAGCCATCAATACAGCTTCAAAATCCTTTGCCATTTGCGCGATTGTTGCCTGATCGAAGAGATCGGTGCTGTATTCGAAGAAGCCGGTTTGTCCGGTTGCCGCTTCCAGTTCCATGGCGAGGTCGAACTTCGCGGTTCCCGTGTCGACGAATCGCGGTGGCGTGATTTTCAAATCTTTCAGCTCGAGCGCCGGGACCGCCGCTTTCAGGATGCGAAAGTTTACCTGGAATAGCGGCATGCGCGAGCCTTCGCGCGGTGGCTTCAAGGCCTCGACCAGCTTGTCGAACGTCAGATCCGCGTGGTCGATTGCGCCTTGCACAACTTTATCGACGCGCTGCATCAGCTCGCGGAAGGTCGGATCTCCCGAGAGATCGCTCCGTAAAACCAGCGTATTCACGAAGAATCCGATCGCGCCTTCGAGGCGGCGACTGGACTTTGGGGACACGGGCGACCCGATGGAGATGTCGTCCTGCCCAGACCAGCACTTAAGAAAAACATTGAAAGCCGCGCACGTGCCGCGGAAAGGGGTGGTGTTGCTGGCCTTGCTTAGTGTGGAGATGTCCTTGAACTGTTGCGGCGAAAGCACCATGGGATAGCGAGTGCCGCGAAGACTGGCGATCGCGGGACGAGGGCGGTCGGTTGGCAGATTCAGTTGGGCCGCGCCAGTGAGGTGTTGCTTCCAGTAGGCCGTCAGCTCTTCGAGGCGTTCCCCTTGCAAGTAACGGTTCTGCCAGAGCGCGAAATCGCTGTATTGGATGCGGGGCTCGGGCAGCGTCACAGGGCTACCTGCAACAAAGCCAGCATAAAGCGGCGACAGCTCCTGATACATGATCTGCGTCGAACCGAATTCGGTGGCGATGTGATGGGCGACGTGGACGAGCAAGAATTCGTCTTCCGCAAGTCGAATCAGCGCGGCGCGCAGCATCAGGTCACGGGCGAAGTTGAAGGGACGGGATGCTTCGACCTTCACAATGCGGTCGGCTTCGGCGTCCTGTTCCGTTCCCTGCAGATGCCGCAGATCGTATTGTTTGAACTCGACGTTCCACTTCTTCAAAACGACAGGGACAGGATTTCCTCCAGGGGCAAGGAAGACAGTGCGCAGACACTCGTGGCGCCCTACCAGAGCGTTCAAGGCCTGGTGAAAGGCTTCAATATTTAGCGGGCCGCTGATCCGGCTGACGTAAGGAACGTTGTAAACGCCTGAGCCCGGAGTCAGTTGGTCGAGATACCATAAGCGGCGCTGGGTGAACGAGATCAAGCGGGGATCGTGGGGCTTGCGCCGTTCCAGAACCGGTTCGGTTTCGGGTTGTGCTCCAGCCGCCCCACTCATAACAACATCTCCGCTTCGAAACTGGCTTAAACTGTCAGCTTACGGCAGCCGCATCCCTCGCGGCAGAAACCAAAGTAATGGTGTCCGGTATATCGATTTGTGAGAAAAACACGTAGGCACCCGAGCAGGGATTGGTGTCGGTGGTCACTGACCGGTGAGCCATCAGGAGTAGATTAGCGCATATGCAGGAACCTGTCGGTTTCCAGTTATCGCCGCAGCAGAAACGCATCTGGCATTTGCAGGAGAAAGGCCAGCCGCTGGCCTCGCAGATCGCTGTGGGTCTGGAAGGACCGTTCGACAGCGAGAAGCTGCGGGCTGCCTTAAAAAAAGTAGTGGAGCGGCACGAGATTCTGCGGACTGGATTCCTGCGTCCGTCGGGATTGAAGTTCGGTTTGCAGGTTGTTCATAGCAATGCCGAGCCCAAGTGGGAACAAGTTGATCTGCGGACGGTTGCACCGGCCGAACTCGAATCTCGGCTGATTCCGGTATTGACGGCGGCGAAACTGGATCTTGGCGCCGACAGCGGTATGTTGCACGCTTTTCTCGCAATTCTGCCCGCTCATCACGGCATTCTCGTCTTGACGTTGCCTGCGCTTTGCGCCGATCCCACCACATTGAAGAATCTGGTTGCGGAACTGGTGCGGTTTTACGGGGAAGAAGCGCCCGAGGGAGCGGACCCGCTGCAGTATGCCGACTACTCTGAATGGCAGAACGAACTGCAACAAAAGGACGACGAAGAATCAAATGCGGGCAAGGAATACTGGGCCGGATACAAAGCCGCACAGATTCCCGCATTGTCTTTGCCCTTTGCGAAGAAGCCCGAAGCTGGGGGCGAATTTCAGGCCGAAACGGTCGCGATCGCCGTAGAGGACCAGGTTGCGAGCTTCCTGCAAGGAGCCGTCGATGCCGCGGACTTTCTGCTCTCCTGCTGGCAAACCTTTCTCTGGCGGATGACGGGACAAGCCGAAGTGGTCGTGGGATTTGTCAGCAACGGTCGCAGCCATGAGGAACTCGAAGCAGCCTTCGGAGTATTTTCCAAGGCGCTTCCCGTCTATGCGAACTTCGATGCTGATCCGACGCTGACGGAATTGATGACACAGACCGGGCAGGCGCGATCGGAAGCCGTCTCGCGCCAGGATTACTTCACGCTCGATGATGCAGAATCGTTGCCAGTGGGCTTCAGCACCGAAGAGAAAACATCCGCGAAATCCGCTGGCGCCGTGACAGTCTCGGTCTTCCAGCAGCGCAGCTACGTGAATGGATTTCAATTGGAATTGCGATGCCTAGTGGACTCCGGAAATTGGCAAGCAGAACTAGTTTTCGATCCTGCGCGGATACGGCGCGACGTGGTGGAAACTCTGGCCCGGCGCTTTGCCACGATGCTGGCCGCAGCAGTGGCGAATCCGAATGAGGCCGTGTCATCGCTCCCGGCGATGGACGCGAAGGAACGCCAGCAAGTCCTCTCGGCCTTCAACCAGACGAAAGCCGACTTTCCCAGCGGCAAATGCATTCACGAATTGTTCGAGCAGCAAGCGACGCGTTACCCGAACCGTCCTGCATTGCGCTGCGGCGAGCAGGAATTTTCTTACGCGCAGTTGAATTCGCGGGCGAACCAACTGGCGCATTACTTGCGAAAGAACAACGTCGGAAAGAATACCGCCGTCGGACTCTGCGTGGAACGCTCGGCAGAGATGATCATCGGACTGCTGGGCATTCTCAAAGCGGGGGGATGCTACGTGCCGCTGGTGCCGGATAATCCCAAGGCGCGATTGGCGCACCAGCTCGCGGAAACGAAAGCTCCCGTCATCCTCACGCAGAAAAGTCTCATAGAGAATCTTCCCGAATTCGAGGGAAAGGTCATCTGCCTCGACCGCGACGCTTCGTTATTTCAGCATGAACCGCGCGTGAATCCGCAGATGATGAACAGTCCGGAAGACCTGGTCTATGTGATCTACACGTCGGGATCGACCGGAGTGCCGAAGGGCGTCGCAGTGCGTCACCGGAATCTGGTGAATTACAGCCACCTCATCCGGCGGCGTTTGCAATTGGAGCAGGCAAATCAAGGGCTACATTGCGCGACGGTATCGACCATCAGCGCGGACCTGGGCAACACCTGCGTCTTCCCTGCCCTGATTTCCGGCGGCTGCCTGCACGTCATCGGATTCGAGATGGCGATGGCCGCGAATCTGTTTGCGGCGTATGTCGCCAAACATCCTATCGACGTGTTGAAAATCACGCCGTCGCACTTGAGCACATTGTTGAATGCTCCCGAGGGAGCGGCGGTCCTTCCGCGCAAGCATCTGGTATTGGGCGGAGAGGCTTCGAGCTGGCATTTGATCGAGCGTATTCGCGCAGCGGGCAAGTGCGCGGTGCTAAATCACTACGGACCGACAGAAGCGACGGTCGGCTGCTGCACCTTCGCGGTGGCTGAGAACGATGTGAAAGCATGGACGCCCGCGACGGTTCCCATCGGCAAACCCATTGCGAATGACGAGGTCTATATCGTCGACCGCCATCTGCAACCGGTTCCGGTCGGCGTCGCGGGCGAACTTTGTATCGGCGGAGCAGGACTCGCGCAAGGATATCTGAATCAGCCGGACCAAACGGCGGAGCGGTTCATTGCGAATCCATTTTCGAAGGACCCGGCCGAGCGCCTATACCGCACAGGCGATCTGGCACGATTTCTTCCGGACGGGAACATTGAGTTCCTGGGACGCATCGATCATCAGGTGAAGATTCGCGGGTTCCGCGTGGAGCCGGCAGAGATTGAAGCGGCGCTGCGCAAGCATGCGGGAATCCGTCAGACGGCCATCGTCCCTTATGACGATCCCAGCGGAGAGAAGCGTCTAGCCGCTTACTTCGTGTCGGCACAAGCGCTCGCGCCGGAAGATTTGCGGCGATCTCTGACCGAACAATTGCCGGAATACATGGTGCCTTCAGCCTTCGTTCGAGTCGACGAGATCCCACTCACCGCGAACGGTAAAGTCGATCTCAAGGCGTTGCCTTCACCCGAGCAGCAAACGCCGGTGGAACACAAATTTGTTGCTCCGCGGAATCCCGACGAAGAGAAGCTGGTTGGTATCTGGCAGGAAGTGCTCAAGATGGATAGGGTAGGTGTGACTGACAACTTCTTCGAGTTGGGCGGACACTCGCTGCTGGCGACGCAGATCATCTCGCGCATCCGCAGCACTTTCAAAGTGCAGATGCCTCTGCACAGTTTTCTGGAGAGCCCGACCGTTGGCGGCTTGGCGGAGAAACTCGGACAGTGTCCCGCGGCCGAAAGCGAAGAAGAAGAGATGGCGCGCTTGTTGCAGGAACTGGACGGCGTTTCGGATGAGGAAGCCGAGCGGTTGCTGTCGGCAGACTCGCAGCCCGATGGCTCGCAGGGCGGGTCGCACTCCTAAGAGAATTCATGGCATCTACTTTTGAATTGACGATTCGGCCCCGCAAGGGCTGGCAACCGGTGGATTTCAAAGAGATTTATCTCTACCGCGAACTGCTGGCATTCCTGGTGTGGCGCGATATCAAGATCCGATATCGGCAAACCTTGCTGGGCGGGCTTTGGGCGGTATTGCAGCCGCTGATTGCCATGGCGATCTTCACCTTCGTCTTCAATCGCATGGCTGGAGTGAAGAGCGATGGGCCGCCGTATCCGCTGTTCGCATTCGCGGGTCTGGCGCCCTGGACATTTTTCTCCACGGCCGTCTCGCAATCGAGCAACAGCCTGGTCACCAACCAGCAACTGGTGTCGAAAGTTTATTTTCCGCGCGTGTTCATTCCCCTGGGAGCGGCCGGAGCGTTGCTGCTGGATCTGTGTTTCAGCCTCATGCTGCTGGGCGTGCTGATGATCTATTACCGCTGGCCGCTGACGACTAACGTCTTCCTGCTGCCGATCTTCATTCTGGCGGCGGTATTTTCGGCCTCGGGGATCGGGTTGATTCTTTCGGCGCTGAATGTCAGCTTCCGTGACGTGAAGTACGCTGTGCCCTTCATGATCCAGATGGGAATTTTCGTGACGCCGGTGATTTATCCCATTCGCTACATTCCGCAGAAATGGCAATTGCTAATGGGATTGAATCCCATGGCAGGCGTAGTGCTTGGCTTCCGCCATTGCCTGCTGGGAAGCGACGCCTCGTGGCAGGTGATGGGAGTCTCTCTCGGCGTGAGCATGCTCCTCTTTGTTTCTGGACTCTTTATTTTCCGGCGAATGGAGCGCCGTTTCGCCGACATCATCTGATATGGCGCCCATCCTCGAAATCAAAAACGTGTCGAAAGAATACCGGCTGGGCCGGGCCTTTCAAAAGACAGAAACGTTTCGCGAGCTGATGCAGCGGACGATTGCAGCGCCAGTTCGAGCTCTCAGCAGCTCAGGCGAAAAAGAACAACCCGCAAAAGACGAGCGTTTCTGGGCGCTGCGCGACATCAGCTTCGATGTAGCCGAAGGTGAAGTCGTCGGCATCATCGGGCGCAATGGCGCAGGCAAGAGCACCCTGCTGAAAGTAATCTCGCGCATCACCGATCCCACCGATGGGTTCATCAAGGTCCGCGGACGGATGGCTAGCCTGCTCGAAGTGGGCACGGGATTCCATCCGGAGTTGACCGGGCGCGAGAATATTTTTCTTAACGGCGCGATCCTCGGCATGCGGAAGACCGAGATTGTTTCCAAGTTCGACGAGATTGTCGCTTTCGCCGAAGTCGAGAAGTTTCTCGACACTCCGGTCAAACATTACTCAAGCGGCATGTATGTGCGGCTGGCATTCGCGGTTGCGGCACATTTGAATCCCGAGATTCTGATCGTTGACGAAGTGCTGGCTGTCGGCGACGTATCGTTTCAGAAAAAATGTCTGGGAAAGATGAACGAAGTCAGCCGGGGCGGACGCACCGTGCTGTTCGTCTCGCACAACATGGCCGCGGTCGAGAATCTTTGCCGGCGCGGTGTGGTGCTCGAAAAAGGCAAGCTGGTTTTTGACGGAACGTCGAAAGACGCAGTTCACCGCTACCTGAACAGCCTGGCGGGCGCGCTGAATGCCGACGGACACATCGTCGATCTCAGCGGAGCGTCCGACCGCCGTTCGATGGGCGGGAAATTTCTCAAGAAAATTGAGTTCTATACCGAAGGTGATCGGCCGCTGGTGGAAGGGCTACAGATGGGCGCGCGCCTGAAAGTGCGTGTGTACTTCGATCTGCCTACGCCCACAGCAAGTTTCAATCTCGGCCTCGGCTTCAACAACATTTTCGGGCAGCGCATCTTCACCGCGCACAGCATGCTCGAACCGAATCGCTCGAGCGAGGAGCGCTTCGGTCCCCAAGTTTTCAGCTGCGACATTCCCAGCCTCACATTAATGCCGGGCGACTACACCCTCCGGTTGTGGCTCGACATCGGAAACGCCGAGGCGGATTTGATCAACGATGCGGCCCAGATTACCGTGATCGAATCGGATTACTACGGGACCGGCAAGGTGCCTCCGACCGGCGCTTTTGTGCTGAAACACCGCTGGTATCTGGAGCAGGCGGCGGACGCCTGATTCCGTGTAACCGGGAAACAATTCCCTTCTTAACGACGCCCTTCACCGTTGCGGCTCGGACTTATTAGGTAATCGCTTGGAGCAATTTTGCCAAAATCGATCAAACAAAGTGCAAATATTTTCACTTTTGAGACTGATGAGTGAGTTTCATGTTATTGATTTTAATAAGCTTACTGGTGCCAAGGCTGCTGAATGATGGACTCGCGATTGCATCCAGCCCTATGTTCTTCCCCGAAATAGGCCCCGTTCGCCCCGAGAGTTCCCATCGGGCATTAGGAGATTCAGAATCGCCACCCCACTCCCCCGGGGCTGGAAGTCCTTCACGCAACAGTTGTGCGGTGCATGGGTTGATGCGTCACAGACGCACTGTGATCACGAAAGTAACATGCATGAAACGGCGGAAGCTTGGGAGAATGACAAGCACGTACCCTTCGAGGCTCGGGGATCGGGGATGGAAAATAGTGTGACAGCAGGATTTCGACTGTCCGCACAACAGGAACGAGTGTGGGCGCACCAGCAAACCAGCAAGGGCTGCGCCGGCGCCGCGGTGTGCGCGGTTACGATTGAAGGTCCAGTCGAAGCGTCGCGCTTGCGTAGCGCCCTGGACCGCGTGGTTCGGCGTCACGAGATTCTGCGTACGGTCTTTCATCGTCAAGCGGGATTGAAGACACCTTTCCAGGTGATTCGGGAAATGGTCGAGCCTGGGTGGAGTACGGCGAATTCAACCGGCTGGGAAGGTTTGAAAGACGAGGCAAGTCGATCGCAGTTTGATCTTGAAAACGGACCGACTCTCAAGGCGCAGCTGGTGGAGCTCTCGGGGAGCCGCTCGGTCCTGATCTTGAGTATGCCGCTGTTATGCGCGGATATTCGCAGCTTCCACAACCTGGTTGCGGAACTGGGCGCTGCGTGTGCCGGCACGATTGCTGGCGAAGATCCGATGCAGTATGCGGATGTGGTCGAATGGCAGAACGAACTGCTGGAATCGGAGGATACGCGTGCTGGGCGCGATTTCTGGCGCGATTCGTTGCGCGGACTCGATCTCGCGGAAGTAGCATCGCTTTCACTTCCCTTCGAAAACAAGGCTACGGCGGAGAGGTTTATCCCGCAGGTCTGCTCATTTCTTTTGGATTCCAAGGCCTTGCGGCAACTTGAAGGCGCCTGTAAGAAGCAGGGAGTACTTCCCCAGGATTTTCTGGTAGCGTGCTGGACTTTACTTTTTGCGCGGCTGACGGGGCGCGAAGCGATCACGATGGGATGCGCCTTCGATGGGCGCAAGTATCAGGAACTCGAAGACGCGCTCGGCATTTTTGCGAAGACGCTTCCGGTACAGATTCTGATCAAGGCAGATCGACCTTTCGACGCGGTCCTGCAGCAAACGCAACGATCTCTGAGCGAAGCGGGCAAGTGGCAGGAGAGTTTCGCCTGGAACAAGGTGGAAGGCTTGCCCGATCCGGCAAGCCTGATCTTGCCACTGGAATTCGAGTACTGCGAGTCTCCCGGCAAGAAATCGTACGGCGATGTTTCTTTCTCGTTCGCAAGCTTCACTGCCGCACTGGAGCGCTTCAAGCTGAAGCTGTTGGCGGTGCGCAGTGAAGCGGGATTGACGCTGGAGTTGCATTACGATTCCGCTCGCTTCGAGCAGGCTGCCATCGAGCGCGTTGCCGGATACTTCCAGAGTTTGCTGGCTGCAGCGGTGGCCGCGCCTGAGACTGTGGTCAGCCGTCTGCCTCTGCTCCCTGAGTCCGAACGCCATCAACTGCTCGTCGACTGGAATCAGACCGCGGCTGCTTATCCTCAGGATCGCTGCCTGCACCAGCTCTTCGAAGCGCAGGCCGCGCGTACGCCCGATCGTATGGCTCTGGTTTCCGGCGAGCAGCAACTGACTTATCGCCAGTGGAACGAACAAGCAAACCAGTTGGCTCACTATCTGCGGACACTCGGCGTTGCTCCCGATGCGCTGGTCGGCCTGTGCGTCGATCGCTCGGCTGCAATGATGGTGGCTCTGCTCGCCATTCTCAAAGCTGGTGGCGCGTACGTCGCTCTCAATCCCGATAACCCCAAGCCGCGTCTGGCACAGCAACTCTCGGGAGCGGTCGCGCTCATTACCGAGAACAAGCTGCTCGCCCAGATGCCCGAGTTCTCAGGCAAGACACTGTGCCTCGACCGCGATGAGAAGCTCTGGGCTCAGCAGTCAGTCACGAATCCTGACAGCAAGACGACGCCCGACAACCTCGTCTATGTGATCTACACCTCGGGTTCGACCGGAGTGCCCAAGGGAGTTGGAGTCCGCCACCGCAATCTGGTGAACTACAGCCACTTCATCACGCAGCGGCTCGAACTCGACAAGCATCCCGAAGGCCTCAGTGTCGCTACGGTTTCGACCATCGCCGCCGATCTCGGCAACACCTGCATTTATCCCTCGATGATTTCTGGCGGATGCCTGCATGTGATCGCCCACGAAGTTTCGACCGATCCCGAGCGGCTGGCGAGTTATACGCAGACCCATCCCATCGACGTGCTGAAGATTGTGCCTTCGCATCTCGAAGCCCTGCTGTATTCTTCGCAGGCGAAACAGCTTCTGCCGCGCAAGTATTTATTGACCGGCGGCGAGACGCTGACGCCGAAGCTGGTCGAGAAGATTCTCGAACTCAGCCCGGCCTGCGAAATTTTCAATCACTATGGGCCGACCGAAACCACGGTGGGCTCGCTCACCCTGCGGCTGAAGGACTACGACTGGAAACACAGTTCCGCCGCGAGCCTTCCCATCGGACGGCCGATTGCCAACACGCAGGTCTACATCCTCGACCAGCATCTGGAGCCTGTTCCGGAAGGCGTGATTGGGGAACTCTACATTGCTGGAGCGGGCGTCACCTCTGGCTATCTGAACCAGCCGGAGCGCACGGCGGAACGCTTTGTACCGAATCCATTCTCACAAGAGTCGAACGCTCGCATGTACCGCACGGGCGATCTGGCGCGCTATCTCAAGAACGGCAACGTGGAGTTTTTGGGACGCGCCGACGATCAGGTCAAGATTCGTGGCTTCCGCATCGAACTGGGGGAAATCGAAGCGGTGCTGGCGCAACATGCAGGAGTAAAGCAGGCAGTCGTGCTGGCGCGTCCGGACGAGCGCGGCGAGAAACGATTGCTGGGCTACATCGTCGCTCGCGATGCCAATCTCACCAGCGAAAGCCTGCGCACTTACTTGAAAGAGCAATTGCCGGAGTACATGGTTCCCTCGGCGCTGATGCTGATGGCGAAGCTGCCGCTGAATGCGAATGGCAAGATCGACCGCCAGGCGCTGCCCGAACCCGAACAGGCACAGAGCAAAGCCTACGTCGCTCCCCGAACCCCTACCGAAGAACTCGTCGCCTCCATCTGGGCTGAGGTTTTGCGGCTGCCGCAAGTTGGCGCATACGAAGACTTCTTCCGCATTGGCGGACATTCCCTGCTGGCTACACAAGTCATCTCTCGGATGCGACGAGCGCTGAATATTGAACTGCCGTTGCGAATGCTGTTCGAACATTCGACCGTGGCTGACCTCGCGGAGCAGATCGACGAAGTGCGCCGCAAGGAAGACGGATTGGCGACTCCTCCCATTGTTCGGGTCTCGCGCGAGCAAGCATTGCCGCTTTCCTTCGCGCAGCAACGGTTGTGGGTGCTCGATCAACTGGAGCCGAACAATCCTCTATACAACATTCCTCGCACGTTGCGGATGAAAGGTAAGCTGAATGTCGGCGCTCTCGAGAAAGCGATCAACGAGATTCTCCGCAGGCACGAGTCGCAACGCACGACTTTCGCGGTGAAAGACGGGCATCCGGTGCAAATTATCGCGCCGTCGGTCACGATTGTTCTTCGACCCGACGATCTGACGTCGCATCCAGAAGCGCAGCGCGAGACGGAAGCCCGGCGGCTCGGGATCGAAGAAGCCCAACGGCCCTTCGATTTGTCGAAGGGTCCGCTGGTGCGTGCGCGCCTGCTGCGATTGTCGGACGAAGATCACATTCTGCTGCTCACCATGCATCACATCGTGAGCGATGCCTGGTCGGCGGCGATTGCGCTTTCCGAGCTGTGCACGTTGTACGAGGCATTCTCGAGCGGTAAGCCGTCACCGCTTCCGGAATTGGTTGTGCAGTATGCCGACTATGCAGCTTGGCAGCGCAACTGGTTTCAGGGAGCAATCCTCGAAAAACAAATTAGTTACTGGAAGAAGCAGCTTGCGGGAGCACCTCCACTGCTCGATCTGCCCACGGACCGGCCGCGCTCTGAGGTGCGGACGTTCCAGGGAGCGTTCGAATCGATTCCGTTGTCGCCCGATGTTGCAGCATCGCTGAAGAAATTCAGCCAAGCCGAAGGCGTCACTTTATTCATGACGCTGCTGGCGGGCTTTCAGACTTTACTCTCGCGCTACTCAGGCCAGGAACAGATCGTTCTCGGTACTGACGTAGCCAATCGCACGACGACCGACACCGAGAAGATGATGGGATTCTTCATCAATCTTCTGGCGGTGCGGACCGATCTCTCGGGGAATCCGACATTCCGCGATTTGCTGGGCCGAGTGCGGGAAGTGGCGCTGGGCGCCTACGCACACCAGGACATGCCGTTCGACAAACTGGTGGAAGAGCTGCAGCCGGAGCGCAGCCTGGGACACAATCCGCTGGTGCAGGCACTGTTCGTGATGCAGAATACTCCGCGCCAGAAGCAGGAGTTAACGGGCCTGAAGCTATCTCCTTTCCCCACGCCGATCACGCGTTCGAAGTTTGATCTTGCGGTCTTCATGGTCGAGAGTGAGCGGGGGCTGAGCGGTGACTGGCTTTACAGTACGGACCTCTTCGACCGCAGCACGATTTTGCGAGTCGCTAAACAGTTCGAAACTTTACTGGGCAATGCTCTCGCGCAACCGGACAGCCGGCTGACGGCGCTCGATTTCCTGACCGAGCAAGAGCGGCAGAAATCGGAAGCAGAAAAGAAAGAGCGCAAGCAATCGCAGCTGAAGAAATTGATGACCATCGAGCCCAAAGCGGCGAGCCTGACAGGCAAGAAGGAGTAGAAGCAGATGGAAAAGCAGTCGACTGCGGGCTTCTGGCTTTCCCCGCAGCAGAAATATGTCTGGTCGTGGCCGCAGCAACAGAATGCGGTCTGCGCGGTCGAGATCGATGGCGCACTGCAAGAAGCCGATCTGCGCGGGGCGTTGCGGACGGTGATCGCGCGGCATGAAATTTTGCGGACCGTATTTGTGCGGCAGTCGGGGATGAAGGTTCCCTTCCAGGTAGTCCAGGAAAATCTGGAGCCGGCGTGGCAGAGCATCGATCTTCGGAGCGGCACTGCCGAGAAACAAATCGCGGAAATCGTTCGCACAGCACAGACTGCCAGCGCGAATCTTGAAGAGGGGCCGGTCGTGCATGCGACTCTGGTGCGACTCTCGGACAGCCGCTGGACGCTGATTCTGAGTTTGCCCGCGCTGTCGAGCGACTTCCGTTCTATGCAGAATCTGGTTCAGGAAATCGGCGCAGTCTATGCCGACGAAGTTGGAAAGCTGAATTCAGAGCCCTTGCGATATGTCCAGTTTGCGCAGTGGCAGAGCGAACTGCTCGAGTCTGGAGACGAAGCTGCGCAAAAAGCAAAAGAGGCCTGGACGAAGTTTGCAGTTGCGGATTCGCTCGCGTTCCCGAAAGAAATTCGCAATCCCACGCAAGAGTCTGGTACCGACGGATGCGTGACTTTACGGCTCGATGCCGCACTGTTGAAGCAAACCGAGTCCATCGCGGCTAAGCACGATACCCCGGTGGGAAATGTCTTATTGAGCGGTTGGCAATCGCTGGTGTGGCGACTCACGGGCAATGCAAGTTTTGCGCTTGGCGTGTTCTTCGATGGACGCGAATACGAAGAGTTGCAGGACGCGATGGGCTTCATCGGAAAGACTCTCCCGGTGCCAGCCAGATTTGACGGCGAGTTCCGCTTTTCCGAAGTGCTCCAATCGGCCAGCGACGCGGTCAAGCAGGCAACGGAGTGGCAGGAACACTATGCGCCGGGAGAAATCGAGTTGCCGGTGGGCTTTGAGTATCGGGAACTCTCTCCCGCTCAGACTTTCAAGAACGTCACGTTTCGAATAGAGCGCGCCACAACCCCACTTGAGCGCTTCAAGCTGAAACTGTTAGCGGTGCGCGGTGAAGCGGGATTGACGCTGGAGTTGCATTACGATTCCGCTCGCTTCGAGCAGGCTGCCATCGAGCGCGTTGCCGGATACTTCCAGAGTTTGCTGGCTGCAGCGGTGGCCGCGCCTGAGACTGTGGTCAGCCGTCTGCCTCTGCTGCCCGAGTCCGAACGCCGCCAACTGCTCCTCGACTGGAATCAGACCGCGGCTGCTTATCCTCAGGATCGCTGCCTGCACCAGCTCTTCGAAGCGCAGGCCGCGCGTACGCCCGATCGTATGGCTCTGGTTTCCGGCGAGCAGCAACTGACTTATCGCCAGTGGAACGAACAAGCAAACCAGTTGGCTCACTATCTGCGCACGCTCGGCGTTGCTCCCGATTCGCTCGTCGGCCTGTGCGTCGATCGTTCGGCTGCAATGATGGTGGCTCTGCTCGCCATTCTCAAAGCTGGTGGCGCGTACGTCGCTCTCAATCCCGATAACCCCAAGCCGCGTCTGGCACAGCAACTCTCGGGAGCGGTCGCGCTCATTACCGAGAACAAGCTGCTCGCCCAGATGCCCGAGTTCTCAAGGCAAGACGCTGTGCCTCGACCGCGATGAGAAGCTCTGGGCTTCAGCAGCCAGTCACGAATCCTGACAGCAAGACGACGCCCGACAACCTCGTCTATGTGATCTACACCTCGGGTTCGACCGGAGTGCCCAAGGGAGTCGGCGTCCGCCACCGCAATCTGGTCAACTACAGCCACTTCATCACGCAGCGGCTCGAACTCGACAAGCATCCCGAAGGCCTCAGTTTCGCTACGGTTTCGACCATCGCCGCCGATCTCGGCAACACCTGCATTTATCCCTCGATGATTTCTGGCGGATGCCTGCATGTGATCGCCCACGAAGTTTCGACCGATCCCGAGCGGCTGGCGAGTTATACGCAGACCCATCCCATCGACGTGCTGAAGATTGTGCCTTCGCATCTGGAAGCCCTGCTGCACTCTTCGCAGGCGAAACAGATTCTGCCGCGCAAGTATCTACTGACCGGGGGCGAGACGCTGACGCCGAAGCTGGTCGAGAAGATTCTCGAACTCAGCCCGGCCTGCGAAATTTTCAATCACTATGGGCCGACCGAAACCACGGTGGGCTCGCTCACCCTGCGGCTGAAGGACTACGACTGGAAACACAGTTCCGCCGCGAGCCTTCCCATCGGACGGCCGATTGCCAACACGCAGGTCTACATCCTCGACCAGCATCTGGAGCCTGTTCCGGAAGGCGTGATTGGGGAACTCTACATTGCTGGAGCGGGCGTCACCTCTGGCTATCTGAACCAGCCGGAGCGCACGGCGGAACGCTTTGTACCGAATCCATTCTCACAAGAGTCGAACGCTCGCATGTACCGCACGGGCGATCTGGCGCGCTATCTCAAGAACGGCAACGTGGAGTTTTTGGGACGCGCCGACGATCAGGTCAAGATTCGTGGCTTCCGCATCGAACTGGGGGAAATCGAAGCGGTGCTGGCGCAACATGCAGGAGTAAAGCAGGCAGTCGTGCTGGCGCGTCCGGACGAGCGCGGCGAGAAACGATTGCTGGGCTACATCGTCGCTCGCGATGCCAATCTCACCAGCGAAAGCCTGCGCACTTACTTGAAAGAGCAATTGCCGGAGTACATGGTTCCCTCGGCGCTGATGCTGATGGCGAAGCTGCCGCTGAATGCGAATGGCAAGATCGACCGCCAGGCGCTGCCCGAACCCGAACAGGCACAGAGCAAAGCCTACGTCGCTCCCCGAACCCCTACCGAAGAACTCGTCGCCTCCATCTGGGCTGAGGTTTTGCGCCGGGACCGGGTCAGCATCGAAGACAATTTCTTCGATCTCGGCGGACATTCCCTGATGGCGACACAGATTGTTTCGCGCATTCGCGAGAAGTTTCATGTCGAACTGGCCATGCGCATCCTGTTCGAAAAACCAACGATTAGTGGATTGGCTCAGGCGATCGAAGCGGCCCAGCAGGATGGGTCCGAAAGCGCCGAACCCGCCATCGTTCCGGTGGCCCGCGAAGCCTACCGCGCGCGGAGTTCCTAGAACCGATTTACAGACGCCCCAGATGGCAAAGACGGGAGAGTGATTAGTACAAGCGACGTATAATCGGATAATCGGACCCTGTCCCCTCCCCTCGGCTAGAAAATTCCTCGTCCGGACGGTCCGCCTGAAAGTTGCAAAACTTTGCACCTATCGGCTCCCCCGCCGATGAACCAACAGGCTCAACGTCTTTTAAGTTAAAGAATTCAGGAAGTTTGTCCGTGAGTCATACTGCCGGAAGGTTCCGGCGCCGCTGGCACATTGGCAGAGAAAATGCACATTTTTACCCCAAACGTGAACCGATCTGGCCATATGGCGGAGACCGAACAGGGGTGCGCTTTGGGGCAGACGCTCGTCGGGTGGAACCGCACCGAGGCGGATTACCCTCGGGATGCGTGCCTCCACCAGCTCCTTGAGGCCCAGGCGCAGCGTACACCTCAGGTGATCGCGGTTGAATTTGGGGACCGGTCGCTCAGCTACGCAGAGCTAAATCTGCGCGCGAACCAACTGGCTCGCCTTCTGCAGCAGCAGGGCGTTGGCCGCGAGACTCTCATCGGCGTTTGCCTCGAGCGATCGCTTGAAATGGTTGTGGCTTTGTTGGGAATCCTCAAAGCTGGAGGAGCGTACGTTCCTCTGGATCCCGCTTATCCCCGGGACCGAATTCAGCACGTGCTTGACGACGCTCATGTGCGTCTGTTGATTACGCAGGCTGAGCTGTTGAAGCAGTTGCCCACCTCCGCCAAAACGATTTGCCTCGATCCGCAGTGGAAAGCGCTTGAAGAGCAAAGCGCGGACGCGGAGGCCGCGGATGTAACTTCACGCAATCTGGCTTATGTGATCTACACGTCGGGCTCGACGGGGAAGCCGAAGGGTGTGCAGCTCGAGCATCGCAGCGTGGTGAATTTTCTCTGCTCGATGCAAAGGCAGCCGGGTTTTGCGCAGGAAGATGTGTTGGTGGCGGTGACCACCTTATCGTTCGACATCGCTGGACTCGAAATGTATCTGCCGCTGCTTTCGGGTGGGCGGATTGTGATTGCTCCGCGAGAAGCCACCTATGACGGACGCCTGTTATCGGAGCTGATCAAGAAGTCGAAGGCCACCGTGATTCAGGCGACTCCGGCGACATGGCGGCTCTTGTTTGAATCAGGCTGGCGCGGGGACTCGAATCTGAAAGTTCTGGTTGGCGGAGAAGCCTTGCCTGCGGAATTGGCCCACGAACTAGTGGCACGCTGCGGCGAAGTCTGGAACATGTATGGCCCGACCGAGACCACAATCTGGTCGTCGGTGTATCGGGTGCAAGGAGATGAAGGGCGCATTCTCCCCATCGGACGGCCCATCGCCAACACCACGTTCTACGTTCTGGATGACACGCGGCAACCGGTTCCCGTCGGCAGTGAGGGCGAGCTTTACATCGGAGGCGAAGGGCTGGCGCGCGGATATTTCGAGCGTCCGGAACTGACGACAGAGAAGTTTGTGTCCGATCCATTCAGCACTGTCCCGCAAGCTCGTATGTACCGCACGGGAGATCTGGCGCGATTTCGCGAAGACGGCAACGTCGAATATCTGGGACGCCTCGATCATCAAGTAAAGATTCGGGGCTTCCGCATCGAGTTGGGAGAAATTGAGGCCGTCCTTGATCAGCATGCAGATGTTCTGCGCTCCGTGGTTGTGGCGCGCGAAGAGAGTTCCGGCGACAAGCGGCTGGTGGCTTACGTGGTTTGCGATACGGAAAGCACCGTGAGTTCGGCGGAGTTGCGCGAGCATGCCCGCAAGCAATTGCCGGATTACATGATTCCTTCGGCGGTCGTCCCACTGGCCACGCTGCCATTGACGCCGAACGGCAAAGTTGACCGGAAGTCTCTGCCAGCACCGAAAGCTACGGACTTTGCTTCCGACGCGAATTATGTCGCGCCCCGCGATCCGGTGGAGTTGAAGCTGGCGACACTATGGGAAGAGACGCTGGGCATTCGCCCAATCGGCGTTAAGACCAGCTTCTTCGATCTTGGTGGACGCTCATTGCTGGCGGCCCGGCTCTTCACCAAGATTTCGCACGCGTTCGGTCACGACCTGCCTTTGGCGACTCTGTTCCGGGCTCCTACTATCGAGAAACTCGCGCAGGAACTGCGCGACGCTTCTTCTAAGCCTGCGTACTTGTCGCTGGTGACGATTCAGCCGCTGGGTTCGAAGCCTCCATTCTTCTGCGTGCACGGCGGAGCGGGAAGCACTCTATTTCTGCACCGGCTGTCGCGCGAAATGGGATTTGATCAACCTTTCTACGGTTTGGAACCCGAGGGCCTCGATGGACGCCGCGTGAGTCGCACCACCGTCGAGCAGATGGCGACGCACTACCTATCGGAAATCCGCAAGGTACAACCGGCGGGTCCATACTTTCTCGGAGGCTACTGTTTCGGCGGTTTGGTCGCTTTTGAAATGGCCCAGCAGCTTCGGCAGCAAGGAGAGAAATCGGCTCTGGTTGCCATGTTCAGCGCGCCGCTTCGCTTCCATCGCCTGGTTCCCCATCGTGAGAGCAAGGCTGTTCCCTTGGAACCCGTGACTCATACCCGCTTCCCGCTCATCGACGCACTGCGCTGGCGATACCGGGCGCTGGTCCGTTCGCTGCGGTCCCGCCTCCATATGGGGACATGCGAACTTTTCCTTACCCTCGGACTTCCGATTCCACAGTCGCTGCGAACTATCTACGTGGTACGCATGATCAACGCGACGGAATCCACGTACGCGCCGAGGCCGTATGCAGGAACAATCACCTTGTTTCGCGGACGCGGGCTTTATGAAGAGGATCCCAACATGGGTTGGGAAGGCCTGGCCGAGGCCCTGGAGAACTACGAAATTGGCAGCGGCGGTTTGCGTTCCCGCCGCGACATCATGAACGAACCGCTCGTGGGATTGCTCGCAGCGCAACTTGACGCTTGCATGGCGAAAACAATAGCGGAAAAGAATGAGACTAGATCGGGCGAAAGCCGGGTGGCTGCTGCGGGTCCGACGGGCCGGGCGGGCAATTAAAGATTCGAAGGAGATAGCTGTGGATAAAACTGCGAGTTCACCGAAAAAGAGTTTAGGAGCGATCCGCCGCAAGGCTGTCGATCTTGCTAATTTCAATCCTGTGAAAGAAAGCCAGTTCGGCGAGCAAGCTTTGCCGCTGGTGATGGAGCCCGCTGCCGACCAGGTCGATCTGGTTGACTGGGCGCGCACCAATCGTGACTACATCGAGCAGAAGCTTGGGCAACACGGAGGCGTCTTATTCCGCGGCTTTGGCCTGAAGAACCCTCAAGATTTTGAGCGCGTGGCCGGCTCCATTTGCCGCGAACTCTACTCCGAGTACGGAGACCTGCCCCGCGAAGGCGTAGCGGGAAAGGTCTACACTTCGACTCCCTACCCAGAGGACAAGTCGATTCTTTACCACAACGAGAGCTCGCACATGAGCCGCTGGCCCAGCAAGATCAATTTCTTTTGCGTCACCGTGGCCAACGAAGGCGGGGCAACGCCGGTGGTTGACTGCCGCAAGGTTTATCAAGGGCTCGATCCCAAGGTGCGGCAGAAGTTCGAGCAACAAGGATTGACCTATCTGCGCAATTTCTCAGAGGGCCTGGACGTGAGCTGGCAGCGTTTCTTCGGAACCGAAGACAAGTCGATCGTTGAAAATTCTTGCCGACAGGCGGGCATGACTTGCGAGTGGCATGGCAAAGATGAATTGCGTATTCGCCAGAAGTGCCGGGCGGTGTTGAGACATCCGGTCACCGGAGATATGTCGTTCTTCAACCAGGTGCAATTGCATCACGTGCACTGCCTGGAGCCGGAGGTCCGGCAGTCGCTGCTGTCGATCTTCAAGCGCGACGACTTGCCGCGCCACGTCTTTTACGGCGACGGCTCTCCGATTGAAGACTCAGTCATGGACCATGTCGGCGAGGTGTATGAGAAAAATGCTGTCCGTTTCCAGTGGCAGCAGGGCGACATGATCAGCCTCGACAACATGCTCGTCGCCCATGCCCGCGATCCATATGTAGGGCCGCGGAAAATCGTCGTCGCCCTGGGGGACATGATCGATGGCACGCAACTCGATCAGGCCACCGGGGTTCACGCATAGAAGACTGCTCACGAAACAGAAATTGAAGGCTGTTTTGTACAAATGAAAAGCGACAGTCAGTACGGAACAAAAATGGCGCCGGGCGCTTCGGACGTGAACGCGGAACAGGTCTACGTGTTTCCTGTCACCTTCGCGCAACAGCGTCTCTGGTTCCTCGATCAGCTGCAACCCGATTCCGCTTCTTATAATGTCGCGTGGTCGATTCAGATCAAGGGACAGCTCGAAGTGAAGGCTCTCGAGCACAGCTTGAGCGAGATTGTTCGCCGGCATGAAATCCTGCGCACAGTATTTGCGGAAGAGCACGGTGAGCCGGTCCAGAAGGTGTGCGCGGCTCGCTCTGTCCCGATGCCGGTTGTCGATCTTCGTTCACATGCGGATGCCGCCAACGAAGCACAAACCATGGCGGCGCACGAGGCGCAGCAGCCATTGGATTTGAAAAACGGTCCTCTGGTGCGGGCACGGTTGCTGCAATCGGCGGAAGATGAGCACGTTCTTCTGCTTACGTTGCACCACATTATTTTTGACGGCTGGTCGCGGCGCATTTTTGTGCAGGAACTGGCGTCGCTCTATGAAGCCTTTCGCGACGGAAAACCGTCTCCGCTAGCTGAACTCCCGTTGCAGTACGCGGACTATGCGGTATGGCAGCGCCGGCATTTCCAAGGCAAGAACCTTGACAAGCAGTTAGCGTATTGGAAGACGCAACTGGCGGGAGCGCCGGCGAGTCTCGATTTGCCGACCGACCGCCCTCGCCCCGCGGTGCAGAGTTTCCGCGGCGCGGTCAAATCGCTCGCGCTTCCTCTAGAGCTCACCGAACGATTGAATCAACTCAGCCGTCAGCAGAACGTGACGCCGTTCATGGTACTGCTCGCCGCATTCCAGACACTGCTGTCGCGCTACAGCGGGCAAGAAGACATTCTGGTGGGAACTCCGATTGCCAACCGCAATCGCGCCGAAATCGAAGGGTTGATCGGATTTTTCGCCAACACGCTGGTGCTGCGCACAAAGGTTCCGGCTAGCGTGCCATTCGGAGATCTCCTTTCGCGGGTGAAGGAATCCGCGTTGGGAGCGTATGCGCATCAGGATATTCCCTTCGAGAAACTAGTCGAGGAACTTCGTCCTGAACGGAGCCTAAGCCACAATCCGCTTTTCCAAGTTTTGTTCTCTCTACAGAATGCGCCGCGACAAGCCTTCGAGCTGGCAGGGCTCCAGTTGGAGCCATTGGAAGTTGGTGGTAGTACCGCGAAATTTGATCTCTCGCTGTTTCTCGTGGAAACGCCCTCAGGCCTGCGCGGGCGGATGGAGTACAACACGGACCTGTACGACGAGGCGACGATAGGGCGCATGCTGGAGCACTACCAGGTGCTGCTCGAAGCCGCGGTGGCGAATCCCGCGTTGCCTGTCTCCGAGTTGCCGCTGCTGACTCGCGGCGAGCGCCAGCAGTTGCTGGGGGATTGGAACGCCACCGACTTCGACTACCCGCGCGAACTTTGTCTGCACGAGTTGTTCGAGCAGCAAGTCGAGCGTGCGCCTGACGCGGTTGCTTGCGTGCATGATGGCCAGTCGCTGACCTACGCCGAACTGAATCGGCGCGCGAACCAGCTGGCACACTTCCTTAAGCAGCGCGGCGTTGGTCCCGGACAGCGCATTGGCCTGTTCGTCGAGCGCTCGCTGATGATGATGGTCGGCCTGCTCGGCATTCAGAAGTCGGGCGCGGCTTACGTGCCGCTTGATCCGTCATACCCGGCAGAACGTCTCCGTCTGACTCTCGACGATGCGCAAGTGCCGGTGCTTTTGACCCAGCAGTCATTGTCATCATCCATGCCAGAACATCAGGCCGAAGTGGTCTGCCTCGATTCTGACTGGGACAAGATTGCCGCGCACAGCCCGGCCAATCCCAAGAGCGGCGCCACGCCGGAAGACCTGGTTTATGTGATCTTCACCTCGGGCTCCACAGGGCGTCCCAAGGGCGTGCAGGTGCCGCACCGCGCCGTGGTCAACCTGATGACGTTCATGGCCTCCGAGCTGCGCATGGGGCCCGACGATGTTTTCCCGGCGCTGGCCTCGTTTGCCTTCGACATGTGCATTCCCGAGCTCTATCTGGCGCTGGTCTCGGGCGGACGTGTCATCATCGGTGACCGCCATCTGGCGGCCAACGGAGAGGCTCTGGCCGAAGTATTGCGTGCGACCGGTGCGACCATCGTACATGCCACGCCGACTACCTGGAACCTGCTGCTGGAAGCGGGATTCACGGGCAAAGGCCTGAAGCGGGTGATTGGCGCCGAAGCCCTGCCCAGAGAGCTCTGCACGCGCCTGCTCGAAGCCGATGCCTCGCTCTACAACTTCTACGGACCGACGGAAACCACGGTCTGGTCGGCCTTCCATCACTTCCGCTCGCCTGCAGAGCCGATCGTGGTCGGACGGCCGCTGGCGAATACGCAGATCTACGTCCTCGACACGCATGGACAGCCGGTGCCGGTCGGCGTGCCGGGAGAGATTCATATCGCGGGCGACGGCGTGACCTGCGGCTACCTGAATCGTCCGGAGCTGACGGCGGAAAAGTTTGTTGCCGATCCTTTCTCGCAAAACTCAAACGCGAAGATGTACCGCACGGGCGATCTCGGCCGCTTTCTGCCCGACGGACGCATCGAGTTCGAAGGCCGCATCGACAACCAGGTCAAGGTTCGCGGCTACCGCATCGAGTTGGGCGAGATCGAGACGGTGCTGGGACAACATCCTTCAGTCCAGGAATGTGTGGTGATTGCGCGGGAAGACGTGCCCGGGGACAAACGGCTGGTGGGCTACGTAGTGCCGGCGGCAGGCCAGTCACCGAACGTGACCGAGCTTCGCTCCTGGGTGAAGGAGCGGGTGCCGGAGTACATGACGCCGGTGGCCTTCGTCACGCTGGAGCGTTTCCCGTTGTCGCCGAACGGCAAGGTGGACCGCAAGCACCTGCCTGCTCCGGACTACGTGCGGCCCGACCTGGGACGCGCGTATCTCGAAGCGCGCACCCCGGCGGAAGAAGTGATTGCAGGCATCTGGGCCGAGGTGCTGAAGCTTGATCAGGTTGGCATCGAAGATGACTTCTTCGAACTGGGTGGACACTCGCTGCTGGCGACGCAGGTAGTCTCGCGCATTCGGCAGGCGTTTCAGGTGGAGTTGCCGCTGCGGGCCATGTTCGAAGCCCCGACGGTCGCAGGACTAGCGGAGCGCACGGGAGCCTTGCAGCGCCAGAAACAAGGCTTGCAGTCACCGCCGATGACACGGGTGTCGCGCGACGAGCCCTTGCCACTGTCGTTCGCGCAGCAGAGGCTGTGGTTTCTCGATCAACTGGAGCCGAACAATCCGCTCTACAACGTGCCGCACATCGTGCGCCTGCGGGGAACGCTGCACGCCACGGTCCTCGAAAAGACGCTGAACGAAATCGTGCGCCGCCATGAAACCTTGCGGACGCGCTTTGACGCGATCGATGACCAACCGGTGCAAGTGATCGCCCCCACGCTGACACTACCGCTCGCGATCACCGACCTCACTTCCTTGCCTGAGACCGAGCGTGAAGCCGAAGCTCGTAAACGGGCGATGGAGGAAGTGAAGACGCCGTTCAACCTGGCGACGGGACCGCTGCTCAGAGCCTCGCTGATCAAACTTGCCGACGACGATCATGTTCTGATCCTGAACACACACCACATCATCAGCGACCGCTGGTCGCTGGGCGTGCTGTCGCAGGAACTGGCAGCGTTATACGAAGCGTATCTGGCGGACAGGCCTTCACCTCTCGCAGAACTTCCGATCCAGTATGCCGACTACGCGGTCTGGCAGCGCCAGTATCTTTCGGGAGACACGCTCGATCAGCAACTCGACTACTGGAAACAGCAACTCGCCGGCGCTCCTCCCACTCTCGACTTACCCACCGACCGGCCCAGACAGGCGATTCAAACTTTTCACGGCGCGCAGAAAGCCGTGCTCCTGCCGAAGACGATCGTGAACGGCCTGAAACAGCTGAGCCAGAAGCACGGCGTCACCTTCTACATGACTCTGCTCGCCGCGTTTGACGTGTTGCTAGCGCGACATTCTGGTCAAACGGACATCGTTGTCGGTTCCCCGATTGCGGGACGCAACCGTGCGGAAATCGAGAAGCAGATTGGATTCTTCGTCAACACGCTGGTGCTACGAACCGACGTTTCCGACAATCCCAGGTTCAGCGAACTGCTACGCACGGTCCGTGACACAGCGATGGGCGCCTATGCGCACCAGGAATTGCCTTTCGAAAAACTAGTCGAGGAATTGGCCCCCGTGCGCGATCTCAGCCGGAACCCGCTGTTCCAGGTGATGATGATTTTGCAGAATCTGCCGACGGCCGGACAGAAGATGGCCGGTCTCACTGTCGATCCTTTTCCTGTGACAAGCGGTACTTCGAAATTCGACCTGACACTGATCCTCTCCGAACGACCTGACGGATTGCGCGCAGCCTTCGAGTACAACACCGACCTGTTTGATGCCGTGACCATCGACCGATTCGTCGAGCACTTCCAGATTCTGCTCGAAAGCGTAATCGCCGATCCTGAGCAGACTGTTTCTGAATTGCCAATGCTCAGCGGCGCAGAACGCCGGCAGATGCTGGCCGACTGGAATGCGACGGCGAGGGAATATCCGCAGACCACGCTCCCTGCGCTTTTCGGTGAACAGGTGAAGAGACAGCCGGCACAAATTGCCGTCGTTTGCGGAAAACAGGAGATCAGCTATTCCGAGCTGAACACGCGCTCGAACCAGTTGGCGCGCTATCTGCAAAAGCAGGGAATCGGCCCTGAAATACTAGTCGGACTTTGTGTCGAGCGGTCCATCGACATGATGGTCGCGCTGCTCGGGATTCTGAAAGCGGGAGGCGCTTACGTTCCACTCGATCCTACCTATCCGAGAGACCGCATCGCCTACATTCTTGAAGATGCGAAGTCCCCGCTTCTGATCACGCAATCGTCTCTGCTCGCGACCTTGCCGCATCATTCCGCGCGAACCATTTCACTCGACAAAGATTGGGAGGCGATCAGCGGCGAAGACGCCACGGATTTCGACATCCCTGCGAGTCCTCGCAATCTGGCTTACGTTCTGTACACCTCAGGTTCGACTGGCCAGCCCAAGGGTGTGCAGATCGAGCATCGCAGCCTGGTAAATTTCCTGACTAGCATGCGGGGGGAACCCGGGCTCACGGAGCAAGATACTCTGCTCGCCGTCACCACTCTCTCTTTTGATATTGCCGGCCTCGAGCTCTACCTCCCCCTGATCACCGGAGCAAAGGTCGTACTGGCCTCGCGCGACGAGGCAGCCGACGGCGAGCAACTGCTGCAACTCCTGAACACATCCAATGCAACCCTGATGCAGGCAACACCGGCGACCTGGCGAATGCTGATCGACGCTGGCTGGTCCGGAACACCGACGCTAACGGCGTTGTGCGGTGGTGAGGCGTTGCCTCCCGATCTTGCGAACCAATTGTTGCCGCGTTGCCGTCAGCTCTGGAATATGTATGGGCCCACGGAGACCACCATCTGGTCCACGTTATACTGGGTGAAATCTCCTCTGGCCTCGATTGCCCCGATTGGTCGTCCCATGGCCAACACCGCGCTGTACATCCTCGATGCACGGCGGCAACCGGTACCCATGGGCGCGGTAGGGGAACTTTATATCGGCGGAGACGGCTTGGCTCGAGGGTATTTCCATCGCCCTGAACTGACGTCGGAAAGGTTCATTGCCGATCCTTTCCACGCAGAGGACAACGCACGCATCTACAAGACCGGAGACCTGGCGCGCTTTCTTCCCGACGGCAGTGTTCAATATCTGGGACGAACGGACTTCCAGGTAAAAGTGCGGGGATTCCGCATTGAACTTGGAGAAATTGAAGCCGTTCTCGCGCAACATTCATCCGTTCAACAAGGAGTTGTAATCGTCCGCGAAGACGTTCCAGGCGATAAGCGGCTGGTAGGATATGTGGTCCTGAAACCGGGGCAAGAGCCGACGGCCGCCGATTTGCGGTCGTTCCTGAAACAGGGATTGCCTGAGTACATGGTGCCTGGGGCGTTCGTCACGCTGGAAGCGTTGCCTCTGACGCCGAATGGCAAGATCAACCGGCAGGCCTTACCCGCTCCGGAACGCAGTTCCGCCGAAGATTTTGTCGCACCCCAAACCGTGATCGAGAAGGCGATCGCCGGGATTTGGGAAGAAGTTTTGCACGCTTCACCGATTGGCATCCATTCGAATTTCTTCGAACTCGGAGGCCACTCCCTGCTCGCCACGCAGGTAGTTTCGCGAATTCAGAAAACGCTCGGGGCACGTCTACCTTTGCGCAGCCTGTTTGAGCATCCAACGATCTTCCAGTTGGCTAAGGAACTAGGAATGGCAAATCAGCAAGACAGTGGAGTTTTGGAATCAATCATCCCCCAGCTTCCACGAATCCCCCAGGGCCCGCAGTCTTCGTTTCCGTTATCGTTCGCGCAACAACGGCTTTGGGTCCTCGATCGTTTGGAGCCGGGCAGCGCCGCTTACAACATCCCGATCAGCCTGCGTTTGAATGGATTGCTCGATATCGCAGCTCTCGAATATGCAATCAACGAGGTCGTGCTCCGGCATGAGGTCTTACGAACCGAGATCCACAGCGAAGATGGCGAGCCGGTGCAACGAGTGCAGCCTCCCAGTCACCTTGACCTGACGGTCATCGACATTAGCGGCAGACCTGCGCCGGAGCGCGAAGAACGTGCGTTGCGTCTGGCAGCGGAAGAGGCGCGCAAGCCCTTTGATTTCACCCACGGCCCGCTGCTTCGCATCAAACTATTGCGTCTAGGGGAGCGGGATTTCGTTCTGCTGATGACCGTGCACCACATTGTGTTTGATGGATGGTCTGCGGGCACATTCCTGCACGAAATGGCGGCGTATTACCAAGCCAAAGTGCGAAACCAAACCTGTGACCTTCCGGAGTTGACCATTCAATACGCGGATTTCGCCGCGTGGCAACGCCAGGCTTTACAAGGCCCCGCCCTCGAACAGGAATTGAGTTATTGGAGGCAGGAACTGGCGGGGGCTCCGGCGAGCATCGAACTTCCCGCCGACCGCCCTCGTCCCCCGATGCAGACCTTCCGCGGACGCAGCCGGACCGTTGTTTTTGAATTGCCCCTGCTGCAGCGCTTGCAGCAAATCAGCCAGCGCTACGGGGTCACACCGTTCATGACGTTGTTTGCCGCATTCAACGTGCTGTTGCAGCGCTATAGCGGACAGGATGATCTGGTCGTCGGCACGCCGATCGCGGGAAGGAGTCGTCCCGAGACCGAAAAGCTGATAGGACTGTTTGTAAATACGCTGGTGCTTCGCGCTGATGTATCCGGCAACCCACGTTTTGCGGAGCTTTTGCAGCGGGTAAAGAAGACCGCGATGGGGGCTTACGCGCACCAGGAGGTTCCATTCGAGCGCCTGGTGGAGGACCTCAAGCCGGAACGCGATCTGAGCCGCAATCCTTTGTTCCAGGTTCTGTTCGCACTGCAAAACCTGCCCCGCGAAGAATGGAAGATGCCCGGCCTGACTCCGGTTCCCTTCCAAGCGGAGGGTGCAAGCGAGAAATTCGATCTGTCGGTCACGCTGGTGGAAAGGCGTAATGGGCTGAAGGCCACGTTTGGTTACAACACAGATTTGTTCGACGAGGCTACCGTCATCCGCATGATGGGACATTTCCGGCGATTGCTCGACGCGATCGCCGCCGATCCTGAGCAGCACATCGCGGACCTACCTCTTCTGACCGATGCGGAAGAGAACAAACTTCTGCTTGAGTTCAACCGCACGTACGCCGATTATCCTCGCGAACGATGCGTGACCAGCCTTTTCGAGCAGCAGGCGAGTAAGACTCCGAACGCTGTGGCGGTCGAATGTCAGGAGCAAACGCTTACATACCGCGAGTTGAATGAGCGGGCCAACCAGATCGCGAACTATCTGCGAAAAGCCGGCGCTGGACCTGATGTTCTAGTTGGAATTTATCTAGAGCGTTCGCTCGACATGGTGGCCGGCGTTCTCGGCATTCTCAAGGCGGGAGCTGCTTATGTTCCGCTCGATCCTTCCTATCCGAAAGACCGCATCGGATTTATTTTGGAAAACGCCCAAGCTCCTCTTCTCTTGACGCAGAAGAGTTTGGCGGAAACGCTGCCTGAACATTCCGCTCAATCGGTATACGTGGACGCCGATTGGCCCGTGATCGCGCAAGAGAGTGCCGTGAATCCGCCGCCGATTGCGACTCCCGCGAATCTTGCGTACGTGCTCTACACGTCAGGGTCGACCGGCAAGCCGAAGGGCGTGCAGATCGAGCATCGCAATTTGACCAACTTCCTCATCAGCATGGCGAAGGAGCCAGGGCTGAAAGCGGAAGACACATTGCTCGCGGTAACCACTCTATCCTTCGATATTGCTGGGCTTGAGCTTTATCTGCCGCTGATCACCGGAGCCCGCATCGTTCTAGCCACGCGTGATCAGGCGTCCGACGGCAAGGCGCTGGTCGGGATGCTCGAGAACTCCGGCATCACCGTACTTCAGGCCACTCCCGCCACCTGGCGCATGTTGATAGAAACGGGATGGAAGGGTAGCCCGCAACTGAAAGCACTCTGCGGCGGCGAAGCGCTCCCCTCTGATCTAGCGGACCAACTGCTCTCGCGTTGCGCCGAATTGTGGAACATGTACGGTCCCACGGAGACGACGGTTTGGTCTTCTGTCTACCGCGTCAACAGCACGCTCGCCAATACGGCGCCCATCGGGCATCCCATTGCCAACACTACCGTGTATGTTCTCGACGCGCAGAATCGGCCGGTGCCGATCGGCGTGCCGGGCGAACTCTACATCGGTGGCGAGGGCGTGGCGAGAGGCTACTGGCAGCGCCCCGAACTGACCGCGGAAAAATTTCTCGCCGATCCCTTCCGGCCCGGAGAGCGGATTTATCGCACGGGAGATTTGGCGAAGTATCTAACCGACGGCAACATCCAGTTTCTCGGGCGCGCCGACTTCCAGGTAAAAGTCCGCGGCTTCCGCATCGAACTAGGAGAGATTGAAGCAGTACTTCTGCAGCATCCTTCCGTTCAGCAGGGCGTCGTCATTGTGCGTGAAGATCGACCTGGCGATAAGCGACTGGTCGGCTATGTCGTGCCCAAGCCGGGACAAGACGTGGTCACAGCGGATCTTCGCGAGCACTTAAGAGGGAGCTTGCCCGAGTACATGGTGCCGGGACTGTTCGTTAAGCTAGGTACACTGCCGCTTACTCCCAACGGAAAAGTAAATCGTAGGGCTCTGCCTTCGCCCGACTGGTCGCAGATACAAAGCCAGGGATCGGTGGCTGCGCGCGATCAGCTCGAATTGATGCTGGTGAAAATCTGGCAGAAGGTGCTGGGCATTCCGACCGTGGGCGTTACCGACAACTTCTTCGATCTCGGCGGACATTCGTTGCTGGCCGCGCGTTTGTTGGCAGAAGTCGAAAAAGTCGCTGGCCGCGAGATTCCGCTCTCCGCTTTATTCCGCGGCGCGACCGTTGAATCTCTGGCGCAGGTGCTGCGTGAGGGCTCTGAATCCAATCCTGATCCAGTCGTCATGGAAATTCAGGCGGGTAATGGCGGACTGCCGTTCTTCGCGGTAGCCTCGCCCGGCGTCGAGAGCCTGGGATATGCGCTCCTAGCGCGTCACATGGGCGTAGACCAACCTCTCTACAAGCTGCAAGGACACACTCCCGTGGTCGAACGGCGTCCTTTTACTGAAGACGAACTACGGCAACTCTCACAGGAGTACATCGCCGCGATGCGCGCCGTTCAGCCGCAGGGACCTTACTGCATTGGCGGCATGTGCGAAGGCGTACAGATTGCCGAGCGAATGGTTCTCGAGTTGGAAGCGCAAGGGCAGAAAGTCGGATTGTTTGCAATTTTCGACACCTGGGTTTTGCAGCATTCCCAAGACCCATGGCGCTGGCGTCTCTTCTATTATCAGCAGCGCCTGCGTTCTTTGCGGAAGCTTAGCTTGAGTGAACAGTTACAGGCTTATAAGCGAACTGCGCGCAACAAAGTCGAAGCGGCGACCGGCAAGACGGCTCCGCGCACCGATTGGCGCGAAGCTTATTGGCCCGAGAACTTCACGCCCCGACGCTTCCGGGCTCCTGTCGCATTATTCAAACGCCCCAAGCAGCCCTTCTACTACGTCGACGATCCGCAAATGGGTTGGGGCGCGCGCAGCGAAGGTGGCGTTGAGATTCACGAAATCGACTTCCATCACCTGGAGATTCTGCGCGAGCCCTATGTCCGGATCCTGGGCGAGAAACTCGCAACCTGCGTGAATCGTGTGGCTCAATCGAACGGGCACGCAGTGAACAACGGGAACGACAATGATCCGGACGATGGGGCCGCCATCGAAAGGACGCAGTAGATGGCAGCGGCGGCCGAGCGAGCTGTGGAGTTCACGATCCGTGAGTTCGATCCCGGTTCGGCTGCGCCCTGCTTGGGTGGCCACGAAGTTCATATCTGGACTTTGCACTTGGGAGGCGCGATCTCCGCGCAGTGCCTACGCGATCATCTCTCCTCGGATGAGCTTGAGCGAGCCTCTCGCTTTCGTTTCGAAAAACATCGCGCGCAATACGAACTGACGCGTGGAACTCTGCGTTCCCTGCTCGGAAGCTATCTAGGAATTTCTCCTCGCGAGGTCGCATTTCAGTACTCGAAATACGACAAGCCGGGTCTGGGAGAGGGCCAAGAGCTGGAATTCAATCTTTCTCACACCGAAGGTATGGCCATCTTTGGTTTCACGCGCGGCCATCGCATCGGCGTGGACATTGAGCGCCGTCGATCGGATTTTCGAGCCGACGAGATCGCCGAACGATTTTTCTCGCCCTTCGAACGCGCGGCGCTTCGCGAAGTTCGAGGGGACCGGCGACACGAATCGTTCTTCCGTATCTGGACCCGCAAAGAAGCCTACATTAAGGCTCTGGGAGAAGGACTGTCGCATCCCCTGCATCAGTTTGATGTTTCGTTGGACGACACCGCGGCCCTGGTCGCCACACGGCCCGATGCGTCTGACGCGCAACGCTGGCAACTCGAGAATCTGACGATCGCGCCCGAATTCATCGCCGCAGCAGCAGTCGAACTCGACGGAGCGACCGAGGTGACACGGTAGTCAGGCCCCGCACGTCATGAAGAAGTTTTCCAAAATCGAAATCCTCAAGAATGTGGGCTCCAGTTGGTTTGCGCTGGGGATCAACGTTCTCGTGGGAATTTTCATTTCTCCTTATATTCTTCACCGGCTGGGAGACGAGGCTTTCGGCCTTTGGGTGTTGATCTTTTCCGTTACCGGCTACTACGGCCTGTTCGACCTGGGAATTCGTTCCTCGATTGTTCGCTATGTCGCGAAATACTCTGCTGTCGACGATCATGAGCAATTGAACCGCCTGATCAACACGGCGATGATCAGTTATAGCGCAGTCGGCCTGTTGTGCCTGCTGCTCACCGGAGTCGGCGCGTTCTTCGTAGGTTCAATCTTTCGGGTTCCCCCAGATTTCCTCCACACGGCTCGTTGGCTGTTTCTGATGGTCGGCGCTTCCGTTGCCCTGGGCTTCCCCATGGGAGTCTTCGGCGGAATCCTCGAAGGCCTGCAGCGCTTCTATGTTTTAAATTTCACCAGCACGACCTCTATCCTGCTGCGGGCCCTGTTGATCGTGATCGCTCTCAGGCATGGCGGAGGACTGCTGACCGTGGCCCTCATTACCGTCGGACTTCCGTTGCTGACGGCGTCGATCAACGCTGGATTTGTCTTTCACCTGCTGCCGCTGCAGTTTCGACGCGCCTACGTAGATCGCGGCACGCTCAAGAAAATTGCCAACTATGGCGGCACGACCTTCATGATCATCGTGGCGGGCCGGTTACGCTTCAAGACTGACGCGGTGGTGATCGGAAGCTTTCTCTCGTCGGCAGCGATTACTTACTTCGCTATCGGATCGCGTCTGGTCGACTACGCCAGCGAAGTCGTGAGCAGCCTGGCGCAGATTTTCGTCCCCATGTCGAGCCAATCGGATGCGACCGGAGACCTCAAAGGCCTGCAAAGAATCTTCATCGCCGGCAATCGCGCGTGCGCGCTGATCATCTTTCCCATCACCGCGATTCTGATCATCCTTGGCAAATCGGTCATTGAGGCGTGGGTTGGCGTTAAGTATGTCGCCACCAGCTATCCCGTCCTGCTGGTGCTGCTGATTCCCTCCACCCTCATGCTGGCGCAGTCGGCCTCAGGACGCATCCTCTACGGGATGGCGAAGCATAAGACGTTGGCACTGGTAACCCTGGCTGAGGGAATCGCGAACCTGGTGCTGAGTATTGCCCTGGTCCGTCCCTACGGCATTATGGGGGATGCGATCGGCACGGCGCTGCCGCTCACTTGCACCATGCTGTTCTTCCTCCCGCATCACTTGTGCCGCCTGCTGAAGCTGCGTCTGACCTCCTATTTGCGCGATGCTTTTTTGTTGCCGCTGGCCCTGACCGCGCCGATGGCGGCCGTGTTGCTCCTTATGCGGCATCGCTGGTTTGCTCATCACTACACACAGTTATTGATACAACTCGTGGTGAGTATGGCAGTTTACGGTGTCGGCCTTGCCTGGGCTATATGGACGCGCAGGGCTTGGCAGGTGCGTGAGGTTTCACGCAGTATGGTAGATGAGGCAGAAGCAGTAGAGCTGGTGGAAACCTACGAACAGCATGTTTAACAAAGTGAGATGAACGCGAACTTGAAACACAACCCGGTGTTGGTTCTGGGCGCGGCGCCGCGGATCGCAGTCGCAATCGCGCGCTCTCTTCACCGGATCGATGTTCCCGTCGAAGTTGCCTTCTTCCTCGACGGAGAGCGCCCACTCCGTTCCAAAGCAATTCGCGCTTCCCACCGCTTGCCGCACAAGGATCCTCAACTCATTCAGGCGCTTTGCGACCTCATTAAGAACCGAAACATCGATATGCTGATTCCGACGAGCGACACATCTCTGGCGCTCGTTGCCAAGCATCACTTCCTGCTGAAGAAGCTTACGCATCCCGGATGCCCTCCGCCGCAAGTCGTCGACCGGGTATTGAACAAAGCTGAAACGCTGGCAATCGCCGATCGCTGCGGACTCAAAGTTCCATTCTCGTGCACGGTATCGAGCCCTCAAGATCTTGAAGCCTTTGCCGGAAAGCTACCGTTTCCCGTGGTGGTCAAGCCCGCCGAACGTCGAGCGCAAAGCTTCAAAGTAGCGTATTGCCAGAACGGCCCCGAACTAGTTGCGTTTGTGACTGCGAATCAAAATGGCCCCATGTTGGTGCAGGAATATTGCCCCGGCGTAGGCGTGGGCATCGAGATGCTCATGCACCAGGGAATCGCGCTGGTCACTTTTCAACATCGCCGTTTGAAAGAAGCGCCCGCCACCGGAGGCGTCGCGGTCATGGCCATTGCAGAAGAAGTTGAACCTGCGCTGGCGCAGGCGTCTTTCGACTTGCTTCGCGCCATGGAGTGGGAAGGCCCGGCCATGGTCGAATTCCGCTACGAGCGCAAAACCGGACGCGTCGCCCTCATGGAAGTCAATGGACGCTTCTGGGGCACCTCTTCGCTCCCCATTCTTGCCGGCCTCGATTTTCCACGCTACGCGTGGGAGATCGCTCACAACATCCATCCCGAAATTCCCGAGTCCTATCGCGTGGGGACGCGCTGGCGCTGGACTGCGGGATATATAGACCGCCTGCATGGCGTGATGACCACAAGGTCGAGCAAAATTGGACCCGCAATCTCGAAAGCACGGACTCTGATCGACGTCCCGCTCGATTTCTCGCCGGCGATCAAAGATGCGTTGTGGTCATGGACTGACCCGCGTCCTGCGCTCTCCGAATTCGCGGACACGCTAGGCCGCTGGGCCGCAGCTGACGGCAAGTGGCTGGTGAAGAAGTTGGTTCCTCGCCGCTTGATGCAAGATCGCGGCATTTATCATCGGCTGGGGCCCCAGGCAGGGCCCATTTACGCGCGCCTGCGCGCCGCTGACGCTATGGGCATCGCTCTCGAAAATCGCCGCACCGTGCCCACCGGAGCCCGCTCGTTCGTCTTCGTGTGTCATGGCAACATCATGCGCAGTCCGATGGCGGAGCGAATGTTCAAGCGCGCTTTGGTCGAACACGGGCAGGAGGACATCGACGCCTGTTCTGCCGGTATGCATGCCCTGGCAGGCCGCGAAGCCCATCCTCGCGCGCAACAGGTGGGCCGCGAACTCGGACTCTCGCTCGATCATCACCGCGCGCAATTAATGACTGACGAACTCGCGAATAAGGCGGACGCTATCTTCGCCATGGATTTCCAGAACAAGGCAGAATTACTGGCGCGCTTTCCCGACGCCGAGCGCAAGATCTTCATGATGAGCGCGTACGCCGAAGGCGCACAACGCTATCGCGAGATCGACGACCCCTATTTCGGCGGCGAGGACGAAGTTCGCCGCTGCTACGGCGTGTTGAATACCTGCGTTCACAATCTGGTGAAGAGCCTATGGCCAGTCGACCATTTGGCGACCGCCCACAGCGCCGGAGCAATCGGTTGAGCCAGTTGCGTCCGGCCGTGACGCCGGAAAGAATACGATGAATTCTGTTCAACGAATTCGGCAGGCTGTCGCTCACCTGAAGACGACGCGGGATTTCCTGCTTCACCGCAAGCCTGCGGGGCGCCAGATGACCGTGTTTCCCGATGACTTGTTCATCGTCTCTTATCCCAAGTCCGGCAACACCTGGACTCGATTTCTGCTGGGCAACCTGATCTACGAGGACGAACCGGTCACGTTCCGCAACGTGGAATCGCGCATTCCGTCGATTTACATCTTCTCTGATCGCCAACTGTTGCGCCTGCCGCGCATCTTCAAGAGCCACGACTGTTTTGACCCGCGCTACCGCAAGGTCATCTACATCGTTCGCGATCCCCGGGACGTCACGGTCTCCGCCTACCACTACTCCATCAAGGTCAAACTCCTTCCCGACAGCTGCCCGATACAAGAGTTTGTCCCCTTGTTCATGAGCGGCACATTTGGTTCCGGCCTGTTGGCAGATCCGCGCTGGGGCTCGTGGCATGACAACGTGGCGAGTTGGCTGGCCATGCAGCACAATCGCAAGTTTCTGCTGCTGCGCTACGAAGACATGTTGGATGACGCCGCTCGCGAACTGCATAAGGCCGCGGACTTTCTGGGAGTCAGCGCCACTTCCGAGCGGATCGCGCGCGCCGTCAACCTGAGCTCCGCTGATAAAATGCGCGAGATGGAAAAAACGCAATCCAAAGACTGGCAGTTGACCAAAGAGTCCCGTCAAGACAAACCCTTCGTTCGCAAAGCACGCGCCGGTGGATGGAAATCAGAGATGCCGCCGGCAGCAGTGACTCAACTTGAAGCTGAATGGGGAGGGCTGATGCGAACTCTCGGGTATCCTCTGACGACGGTGTCCGGACAGGGTGCGCAGGATTCGGCCTTAGCCAACTATCGGTGACTTCATGAGAACACCAAAAGACGGTATCGATCGCGTAGGCCGAGTGTTAAGCCATGCCGGACGCGTCCTCACCGGACGGCAGTTGGCTGGGCGGAATCTCACCGTGTTTCCTGACGACGTATTCGTCGTCTCCTATCCTCGCTCCGGAAATACCTGGACGCGCTTCCTCATCAGCAATCTGATTTACCAGGACGAACCCACCACCTTCGTAAATATCGAGTCGCGAATTCCGGAAATCTATTTCAACGCTGATCACAAAATGCGTGCGCTTGAGCGGCCTCGAATCCTGAAAAGCCACGAGTGTTTCCAGCCGCACTACAAGCGAGTCATCTATATTGTCCGCGATCCGCGCGATGTAGCTGTGTCGTTCTATCACCACAACGTTAAGGCGGGAAACATTCCGGAAGACTACGCGATGGATGATTTCATCCCGCGCTTCATCGCCGCCGAATTCGATAGCCGCTGGGGATGCTGGCAGGATAGCGTTGTCAGTTGGCTGACCCTCCGCCAGGGGCTGCCGACTTTTCTGACGCTTCGCTATGAAGACATGAAAGCTGATCCCCAGGGACAACTCCTGCGGGTCGCCGATTTCCTTCGCCAATGTTCCTTTCGGCAAATTGATGCCAGCCAGGAGAAAATCCAGCGCGCCGTCGATTTGAGCACTCCTGACCGCATGCGGGCACTCGAAAAAGAGCAGGGCGACAAATGGGTTTTAACCGAGAAGACCCGGCTCGACAAACCATTCGTTCGTTCCGCTAAGTCCGGCGGATGGAAGTCGACTCTCTCTCAAAAAGCTGTATCGATGATCGAATCTGCGTGGGGAGCGACGATGAACGAACTCGGCTATGAACTTGTCGCCTCAACCCCAGTGGGAAACTCTCCTCTGCATCACAGCGCTTCTACGAACCGTTAACTCATTTCTTCCGCCGGACGCGAAACCAGTTCGAAATCTCCGCCACGCCCGGTCGAAAATCGCCGCCCGCGAAATCGTCATAGCGAAGGCCGGGATACCACGGAATTGCGATCTTCATCAAACTGCCCCAGAGGCTGGGATACGGCACCGGCCAGCCCGAGGGTGTTCCCCGACGCAAGTTCTCGAGATGCGTTAACTCGCCGGCCAAGCGCCGGCACGTGATCGCTTCTTTGAAAGGTAAATCCTTCGGCGGTTTCGTGTTCGACAACCACCAGTCAACCACATACCGCGGATAATCCACGCCGCTTGCGATCGCCAACTGAATCGACCCCCAGGGTCGGCCATTGATCTCCATCAAAATGCTCCGGCCGCTGCCGGCTTCCTGCTTGTATTCGACCATGGCGATGCCGTCGAATCCCGCGGCCCGAATCAGCTTTGTGCTCCACTCCGCGGTAGCGGGATCGATCGCAACCGACTGGCGCGCACTGCTGCCCGATCCGCGCGGATCGGTTTCGCGAATTCGCTGCCACTGAAACGGAATTCGCGCTTCCCCATCCAACGAGAAGCAGGAGAACCCAATCCCGGTTCCTCTCACAAATTCCTGAATGAGCACATCCCCCGCGGCTTTCAGGCGATCTGCAGTTCGGGTCTCCAACTCTTCTCGCGAGTAGGCGTATGCCACCGAGCCAAAGACGGCCTCGTTGTCCACCCATCGCACTGAAAAGCGATCTTTGACTACCACCGGGAAAGCCAACTCTGGCAGCGTTTCAATCTCCTGCGGAGATGAGATCAGCCAGGTGGATGGCACGGGAATGTCTAACGACCTGGCTAACTCGACTGTACGGTACTTGTCGGACGCCAGGTTCAGCGCGCTCGGACTCGGCAGTGCCACCGGGCACGGAAAACTGATCTGCTCACGATGGTGAGCCAGGGGAAGAGTGGTCCAGTCCGTGACAGGAACAATCAGATCGATCTGGTTCGCCGTAGCGAACTCCGCGACCGAAGCGGCAAACGCAGCGGTATCTGCCGTCGAAACCGGATACTCAAAACTCAGGCGGCAGTACTTCGACAGCTTCGCGGCAGCAAAAATTCCCTGATTCGCGCCGACTGCTACCCAGTGTCCCGCCCGTCCCAGGGAGCGCGTGAAAGCCAGAGCAGCCGCGGCATGGCCGTCGAGCACGAGGACTCTAGCCAACGTCTTGCCTCGCCGCGCATCGATCGCTCACATCGCCCGTCCCAGGAACGTGCATTCGAGATTCCAATGAAGCCCGTCTAGGTCTTTGCTGGGTCGTACCCGGTGCAGTGACAGCAAATCATCCTGTTGCGTGACAGGCCCGCCGACCGTAGTCACTGCGGTTCGGTATCCCACGTCTTCGCTCATTTTTCGTGTGCTTTTGTTCCAGTGTGGCGAGAGCGCCGGGCACGGATAAGAAAAATGGACAACCGGATTTTGTAGAACTGTCTCCAGTTGTCGCTTGGAATCCGCCAACTCTCTCTTAGCAGAACTCGCATCGACGTACGCCATGTTGGGATGCGTCAAGGTGTGCGACCCGACGATGTGGCCGCTCTTCGCCAGATCACGGACCTGATCCCACGTCATCATCAACCGCTGCGACGGCTGGGGAGGCGCCGCGCCCAGATCCTTTTCCACTTCGTGGACAAACGCGAACTGCGGCTCTCCCGCCAGTTGAGCACAACGGTCGGACGCGCTCAGAAAAGCGCGGTCGCGCTCCCCAAAATCGCTGAGCGGCCAGATGATTCCATTTGTATCGTTCCACGATGCTTTTTTGGTAGTATAGAAGGCGTATCGCAAGCGGCTGGGCCAAGGCAGGCTGCGGGTTTCCACGCAGTCAACGGTAATGTAAAAAGTCGCCGGTACTCCGACGCCGTTCAAGATGGGAACTGCTACTTCAAGATTATCGGTGTACCCGTCATCGAAGGTGACGACCACGGAGCGGGGACGAAGCGGGCGGCCATCGGCAAGTGCGCTGAGCAAGTCGTCGAGACTGATGGGGACAAACTCCCGAGCCAGCAGTTCCATCTGCCGCGTGAACACAGCTGTCGAATGGATGATGCCACCCAGCGTTTGGCTTTCCCGCGAGGGATCGTCCATGACTGAGTGGTACATCAGAATCGCGGCGCTCGGCCCTTTCAGCTTCCCAGCCATGCTCATGGCCCGGCTGGTCAGGAGACCCTTTTTTATCCAGTTCTTGCTCATGCTCGGCGGCGGTTGGAGTCTCTTTGATTCTACCCCAGGACCAGATCGTCGCATGTGCCAGGGCAGGTCCAGTAACTCATTGAAACAAATATACATAGGAGACGACCAAAACGCCGCAAGACCCACCCATGGAGCGAAACCAACGTAATCCGGGAACTCTCAAAGGCGTAGACAATAGCTTGCAGATCGAACAGCATCTTTATCGCAAACATTTGCACACCGGCCTTCTAGAGTCTTGACGGGGAATGTTGATAACTCTTATAGCCTTTATTTCCTTTACTCTAGAAAAGAAGAAAGGCCCGCGCGAAGGCAAGTAAATTGCAATGGTTTTTAATGCAAAAAGATTGGTTCATTAGGACTTTTGTCCAACTATGCGCCAGTAGTACTCTGGCAGAGAAAGCTTTGGGGCATCGTCTTCCCCTCAGTTTCTGCAAGCGCGATACCCGTCATATTCTGGTTGTCTGGAAATAAAATCCAGGCCCAAGTAGGCAAGAAGAAATACACGAACCTGGGAGGTTCACGGATTTGACTGCTTCCACAAGCCATCTCATTGCGCCGCACGGCGGAGAACTAGTTAATCTCATTGCTCAACCTGAACGGGCTGCCGAACTGAAAGCCCACTCGAAGGAATGGCCCTCTTGGGACCTGACCGGCCGCCAGGTTTGCGATCTGGAATTGCTCATGAACGGCGGATTCTCGCCTCTCCGCGGCTTCATGACCCGCGCCGATTACGAAGGTGTTTGCAAAAACATGCGCTTGGCCAGCGGAGTCATCTGGCCCATGCCGATAACCCTCGATGTCACCGAGGCGTTCGCGAAGACTCTCGCACCGGGAAGCAAGGTTGCGTTACGCGATCCCGAGGGCGTGATGCTGGCTGTCCTCCACGTGGAAGACGTCTGGCAACCCGACCGCAAAGCGGAAGCCGAATCAGTTTTCGGAACCACCAGCGCTGCGCATCCCGGCGTCGACTACCTGTTGAATCGTGGCAATCCCTGGTATGTGGGCGGCAAGATCGAAGGACTGCAAGCGCCTTCCCACTACGATTTCCGCGGACTGCGCTTGACTCCGGCTGAACTACGAACTGAACTCGCCCGTCTGGGCTGGCGCAAAGTGGTGGCTTTCCAGACTCGCAACCCTATGCACCGCGCTCACCAGGAACTGACGTTCCGCGCGGCGAAGCAGGTAGAAGCGAATCTCCTGATTCATCCTTCGGTCGGCATGACCAAGCCCGGAGACGTGGATTACTTCACCCGCGTGCGCTGCTACCAGTTGCTGATTTCGAAGTATCCACAGGGAACCGCGAAGCTTTCGTTGCTGCCCCTCGCCATGCGTATGGGCGGACCGCGTGAGGCCATCTGGCACGCTCTGATTCGCAAGAACCACGGCGTTTCGCACTTCATCGTCGGACGCGATCATGCCGGCCCCGGCAACGACACCAACGGCAAGCCCTTCTACGGTCCTTACGATGCGCAGGAATTGTTCAAAAAGCACGAAGCGGATATCGGCGTCACCATGGTGCCCTTCAACATGATGGTGTACCTCGAAGACGAAGACCGCTACATTCCCGATAACGAAGTCAAGAACGGATCGCGCGTCCTGAACATCTCCGGCACCGAACTTCGCCGACGCCTCAACGAAGGCGGAGACATCCCGGGATGGTTTACCTATCCCGAGGTCGTCAAGGAACTCCGTCGAAGTTTCCCGCCGCGCCACAGGCAGGGCCTAACCATCTTTTTCACCGGTCTTTCGGGATCGGGCAAGTCGACCATCGCCAACGTACTGCTTACCAAGTTCCTGGAAACGGGCGGCCGCCCGGTCACGATTCTTGACGGAGATCTTGTCCGCAAGCATCTCTCCTCGGAACTCGGTTTCTCGAAAGAGCACCGCGACATCAACATTCGCCGCATCGGCTACGTGGCTTCCGAAATCACGAAGAACGGTGGCATTGCCATTTGCGCTCCGATCGCTCCCTACGATGCAACCAGGAAGGCGGTGCGCGAAATGATCGAGCCGCACGGAGGTTTCATCCTGGTGCATATCGCCACTTCGGTCGATGTCTGCGAACAACGCGACCGCAAGGGACTTTATGCCAAGGCGCGCGCCGGTATCCTCAAGGAGTTCACGGGCATCTCTGATCCGTACGAGGAGCCCAAGGACGCCGAAGTGGTGATCAACACTGGCGAACTCTCACCCGAAGAAGCTGCGCAAGAGATCATTCTGCATCTTGAGCGGGAAGGCTTCATCGGCGCCAAAGACCAGGCGTAAGCAGTCCGGGAACCGGCTAAGGAGATTTTGAAAACTCTGCCATGGATTTTGCGATCAAAATCTTGATCGGTTTTGTGGTGGGTACCTTAATCGGCCTTACGGGATTAGGGGGCGGCGTACTATTGCTGCCCCTTTTAATTTTTGGCCTCAGAATTCCTCCGATTATCGCCGTCGGTTCCGATGCCCTCTTTAACTTCGTCACCAAAATCGGATCGAGCTGGGTTCACCTCAGCAAGGGCACGGTCCGGCGCAAGGTCGTTCTCGCGCTCGCCGTCGGCAGCATTCCGGGTTCAATCCTGGGCGTCAGCTTTTTGAAACATCTGCGCGACGTCTACGGCAGTGGCGTGAACTCCTTTATAACGTCCGCCGTTGGAATTCTTCTTCTCTGTATTCCGACGCTGTTGCTGTTCCAGACCCGTATCGAAGATCACATGGCGAACCGCGCCCCCACCATGAAATCTTTCTTGGGCATGTCGGTCATTGGTCTCGTTGCCGGATTCCTTGTGGGAATGACGTCGGTCGGTTCGGGCAGCATCATCATGATGCTTCTGCTTCTCTTTTATAGTTTCCCTCCGAAAGTCATGGTGGGGACCGATATCGTCCACGCGGTCGCGCTCACTGGCGTCACCAGCCTCCTGCACTGGAGAATGGGAAATATCGATCTGCACCTCGTCGCCGCCCTCCTGATTGGATCCATCCCTGGCGGTTTGCTGGGTTCGCAGCTCAGTACCCGCGTTCCCGTCCTCTGGCTGCGACGTATACTGTGCACAGTGCTGCTGGCGACCGGGGCGCGCATGCTTCTGGCGTGACCTTCTTCGAGACATCATTCATGACCAATTCTTCTTATGCCGATATCTTGCAGCGCATCCAGTCTGCCCTGGAAGCTGCCCGCGTAGTGCTCAACCGTTTCACCGCCGGCGGCATTGAAGCTGAATATAAAGCCGGACACGATCCTGTCACCGAAGCTGACAAATCCGTCGACGCCGTCCTGCGCAAGGAGTTACTGCGCGACGGCGAAGGTTGGCTCTCGGAAGAGAGCGTCGACGACTTGTCGCGCCTCGACAAGCGCCGCGTCTGGGTGGTTGATCCCCTCGACGGAACGCGCGAATTCGTCGCCGGTATTCCCGAGTTCTGTGTCTCCATCGGCATGGTCGAAGACGGCCGTCCTGTCGCGGGGGGAATTTGCAATCCGGTCACGAACGAGATGTTTCTAGGAGCCGTCGATTGCGGAGTCACTTACAACGGAAAGCCCGCAAAACCAAGCCAGAAGACCAGTCTCGACGGAGCTCTCATCCTCGCCAGCCGCAGTGAAGTAAAACGCGGCGAGTGGAAAGCCTTCGACAATCCGTCTTTCAAGGTGCGTCCGATGGGATCAGTCGCGTATAAGTTGGCGCTAGTATCAGCTGGATTGGCGGACGTCACTTTCACACTCACGCCGAAGAACGAATGGGATGTCGCGGCCGGTGCAGCGTTGGTGGATAGCGCGGGCGGCTATGTACGCACTCTCGACAACGCGCCATTACGAGGAAATCAGAAGAACCCTTTACTCTCTGGACTTCTCGCCTGCGGGCCCAATCTGCGCGAAGAGTTGCTTGCTCGGGTTAGTAGCCATTTGCCTGCAGGAGCGGTTCGCCCAGCATAACTTTTAGTCCTGGTGGGGAACGTAACGCTGCGAAGCGGCCTTGCGCAGCGCCAATATCGAACCCACGCCGTTCAACCAGCTTTCAAACTCCAATCCACTGCGCGCAGAAGTATCCACCAACCTCGGCAACAGCAAAGGATCGCTGTCTTCCGACGCCAGCCCGGCATCGCAGGTCGTGGCTGAAACTACTTTCTCTTCCTTCAACCAGTCGAGAAAACTGGATTTATAGACCCCGCTGGGATAACAGAAGTGCGTCATATCTCTACCGAGAATCTCGCGCAGCCGCTTTCGGTTATCTTCAATTTCTTTCTTAAACGACATCTCGTCTTCTGGAGTGCGATGCCGGTGCGTGTGTAATTGAAAGTCCACGCCTGCGCGCGCCAACTCAGCAATTTCTGCCGCCGTCATCAGTTGCAGAATTCGCTTCGCCGCCAATCGCGCGTAATCAATCCCTAAAAGACCCGCCAATTTTGCCGCGATTTCGTTTTTCTGAACCCCCGTCAGCCCTTCTGCCTCGGAACGTTTCACCAGTCTGAAAACGATTTGGTGGCGACTGGATTCAGTGCGCAAGTCCATGGGCTGCTCCAGGTCAAGTTCGGCACCCTTCTCCACCACGGTGCCGCGCCGTTGCCAGAGGATGTAGGAGCAAATCAAGTTAAAAATGGGCTTCTGATAGTCACTGTAGTAGGTGGTTTGATACACCGTCACCGGAAAGCCATAGCGCTTTAGCAGCGGATAAGCTTGCGTGTAGAAATCGTAACAACCATCGTCGAAGGTAATGGCCACACTGCGCGCCGGGAGGCAGCGTTCGCGAAGACTCTGCAGGCCCTCGCCCAATCCCACAACGTTGTAACGCCCGTCTTTGAGAATCTGGAGCCGCTGCTCTAGCACCTTCGGATGCATGTAGAGACCGGGGCGCCACTGGTGTTCGTCCTCTTGCGCAACACCGTGGTAGCAGAGGATCAATAATTTGTGCTGGCGCCACTGGCTGTTCCGTACCAGGCGAAACACTCCGGTGCTTCGCAGTAGTTGCAGCGCAGTTCGTCGAATATATTTCTGCATGTTTCTTAGGGTCGGGTCAGCCGATGGAAGCGCCCATGCCGGAAGGCGCAGCGATACTGCCCAGTTTCTGCTGTAGGCCGTCTTGCGCCGGAATTTCGCCATCCATGAAAACCCGCATCCAGGTTTCAAGATTCAGCAGACGCCAGATGCGGTTCCCGTGATCGCGGCGGCGCGCACGATGTTCCGCGAAAAGGCGCTTGATCGACTCGGGTTTGAATAGGTTCCGCTCCAACGCCCGCGGTTCGAGCAGCATGCTTTCCAGGTCATTCAACTGCGGACCCGCGAGCCAGTAGGCCCATGGCGTCGGGAATCCCATCTTCTTGCGGTAAATGATCGAGTGTGGCAACAGGTCCTCGACCGCTTCCTTCAGAATATGTTTTCCAGCCAGTCCCTTGATCGAATATTCGGCCGGAATGCTGGCTGTGAATTCGACGAGAATATGGTCAAGGAAGGGCACTCGGCTTTCAATTGAAGCCGCCATGCTCATCTGGTCCTGCTTCATCAGCAATTCGACGAGATAAGTCTTGATGTCGGTATAAAGAAGCCGGTGCAACAAATCCCCGGAAGAGTGTTCCCAGTAGGCCATGCATCCAGCATAGGCATTCTGTGCCGCCTGCCGCGCCGAGTCGGTGAGAAGATCAGCTTCTTCTTGCTCGGAGAATGCCGAATAGAAGTTGTCGAAATAAAACGATGGCCATGAAGCTCCATCTCGCACCAGGAAAGTGTGCTCCAGCTTGCGATGTAGCGTCGCTCCCAAAGGACCGGCAGCTATTCCTTTTCGCACCAGGTTGCGCAGAAACGCTGGAGTGACGGAGCGATAGAAGCCATCCATCCGCGAATTCATCAAGGTCCACGCATAACGGGTGTACCCAGCAAGGGTTTCATCGCTGCCTTCTCCCGTCAGCACCACGGTCACCCGCTCACGCGCCAGCCGCGCGACTGAATAGAGCGAAATGCTCGACGGCCAAACAATCGGTTCGTCTTCGTGCCAGATCAGCCGAGGGAGATTGTCGAAGAACTCCTCACGGCTTAGCCGGACTTCGTGATGTTTCGATGAGATGTGGTCTGCAACCTGCCGGGCATACGGTAGTTCGCTGAATGCATCCTCGCCGTATCCGACAGCAAAAGTCTCAATCGGCTCTTTGCGGATCTTCGTGGTTAACGCCGCGACTGCGCTGGAATCAAGGCCACCGCTGAGAAAAACGCCCAGGGGGACATCGCTCATCAAGTGGCTTTCCACGCATTGCTCGAGCAGTTCGCGATAGGTCTTGACGTAGTACTCGCGAGAGCGACGCTCTCCGGCTTCACCGAAAGGCATGTCCCAATAAGGCTGGATGTTCAACTCGCCGCGCTCGTTCAGTTCGAGCGTATGTCCCGGCAACAGCTTCTTGATACCCCGGAACATTGTGGCCTCGCCTGAGACATAACCGAAGGCAAGATATTCGGCGATCGTCGCCGGATTGAACTCGGCTCTTACGCCCGGGTAAGCCAGAATCGTCTTGATCTCGGAACCGAAGAGAAATTTTTTTTCATCAAAGAGGTAATAGAGTGGCTTGATTCCCAGCCGGTCGCGGGCCACAAAGAGTTTTCGCACCCTGCGGTCCCAGATCGCAAATGCAAACATCCCGCGAAGATGTTGTACGCAGTCGGGCCCGTACTCTTCGTACAAGTGCACGATGGTTTCGGTGTCGCTTTTGGTGCGGTAACGATGTCCTTTGGCTTCGAGGTCGGCACGCAGTTGCTGGTGGTTGTAGATCTCGCCGTTGTAGACGATCCAGATTCTCTCGTCTTCGTTGGTCAGCGGCTGGTGGCCGGTCTTGACGTCAATGATGCTTAGCCGGCGCATCGCCAAACCCACGTTTGCTTCGACGAAGAAGCCGTCATCGTCCGGACCACGATGGACGATCTGCGCGTTCATCGTGGCCAGCGCGCCACGGTCGGCGCGCTCTCGAGCATCGGGATAAAACATTCCGCAGATTCCACACATACTAAGAAATCGTCCCCTCGGAGACCGGTACGTTCGACGCATGGTCCGGCTCCGGCCACATCGTCCGAATTGCATCTTTCATCACGGTCACATTTTCGTCCGAAGAGAAGAATTCGACGCTTTGCCCAGCCGCCTTCACTTCGCAACGCAATATCGCTGAAGAAGCTGAAATCATTCGCTTGCCACGGGCGTCGAGATGGCTTCCATTACAAAGAATCAGATTTCCCTCGCCCTTCAATCGCTGCTGGCCCCAGTACAGGAATTCAGCATCGCTCTCCCACTCTGCTACTGTCCACGGCCTTTGTCGTCCAGCAAAGACCATCATATGGGTTTGATCCGCAGTTTCGTAACGATAGGCGAGTGCTTTCTCGGTTCTCGCGGCGAACACGTTCAGCTTGCCCACTTGTCGTGGCGCAGCCGGGACCGGCGTCAACAAGGTTACAAATTCCACCGGAAGCCTGGCCACAGTACCGAAGTGTAGAACTGGGGCGGGTTCTTTCTTGCCATACACGGGAGACCACCAACCCTGGCGGACTTCCCGCCGCCAACTGTGGCCTTCTACACCAAGGATCTGCAGGCCGTTTTGGCCCTTATGATCGAGAAATGCATCGCCCTTTTCCATCAAATCGGGGCTTAGATGCCAGTTGATGTCGACCGCATGTTCACCCTCGCCCAGAACCAGGTCGCGCACCAGCCAAAAATCGGACTTCAACGAGAACACCCAGCGCCGGTGCACCGTTGGCCAATAGCCGTCGTGGCTGCCGACGAAGAGGTCAAAAGTTTGCCCTGTAATCCAACCTTCTGATCGCACCCGTGGAAGACGAGTCCAGGAAAACGGCCCCTTCGGCTGCGCTTGTCCCTGACCATCCACGGTAAGCGTGTTGTGAAACCGCGTACTGCGAAATAAACGCCGCTCCTCCCCAACGTATTCGCAAGCGCCGGGATCGAGAAGTAGAGGCCGTCCTTTCGCGTTCACGCAGACACTCAAACCATCGGCGTGACCATGACCCGCAGTCGCCGCGCCTTGCGCGCCAGCGTCGACAACGAGTTGCCGGTCCGCACCGGTCATAAAATAGAGACCCCCAGCTTGCAGTGCTGTCGAATCGAGGTCGACCGCTTTCGCCGGCAGCCTGTCGAACTCATCCATCCCCTGTTCTCCCAGAAGCCACAAGCTCTCTTCCCGCAGCCCCCCCGCGACAGACTTAAAATCACCCCTACCGAAAAGCACCGCACCGGTGGCCAGTGGATCGGTCATTTGCTCGGGCCGGTTGCGACGAGCGTCAAACAGTCGGCCGCCATCGTCGTCACCAAATCGCGGCGCGGTGCCGGCGCGGGTCAACAAACGCAATGCATCGAGCATGCGCTCGAGCGCAGCGTCGAAGCCCGCTGGCATAGGCATCTCATTGATATTGCCCAGAATAGCCGCGTGCAAAAAGAAATCGAGAGCGTACACGTGGTAGTAGGTGGATTGCTCAAAATGCAGGCCGTCCGCCTGTACCTGCCGTTGCATCTCGTGCGTGACGATCTTCCATCCCAAGTCCCGCCAGCGTCTCGCCGAAGGCACTTCCGGACATAGCGTCCCGATAAAAAAGAGCGCGACCGCTTCTCCTAACAAATGCGTGTTCGGCGAGAAGTATGTAGACAGGTAGCACTCAATGTGCCGCCCGCTGATGGCGAGAGCGCGCAGCCATTCGTGCCGGAATCCAGCGGGCATCACCGGGGCGTCGCTTAATAAGAAGTACGTCCATATCCAGGAGAGCGAGCGGAAAGCTACTTCCAAACTGCTGGCCCAGTTGATTCCAACGGGATAAGGATTCTCGGCGTGCCAATGACGCCACTGATCGAAAATCTCTCGCGCGAAACGCTCTTCGCCACTAAGGCGGTATGCTTTTGCCAAGGTCACAAAATGCTGATGGCGATTCAGTTCCCAAGTGACCTTGCTGTCCCCCACTTGCTCAGAATCCAGATAGTGAATCTGGAACCATGGCTTGCGCGGCGCAGTTTTTTTGTGGACCAGGTCACTGTGCCAATCGATCTGTGAGCCGTAATGCAAATCTTCGTAGCCGAGCAGATCGAAACGGTGATCGCAAATACGGGGAGCACTTTTCAGAATGGCGTCCGCTTCTTGCGGCAAGCGCTTTTTCAGCACCTTGGAGAGTTCGAGAACAGACGCGGGAGAAAAAAAGAATCGCGCGGTGGCCTGCCCGCTGGGCATGACTGTCTCGCCAAAGGCAAATCCCGCGCGATAGCGCAAAGCGTCGGCTCGCACCATCATCTGTTGCCGGAGGCGGTCGGCGAACTCTGCCCGGCTCATGGAAGTCAGCCTCTTCCAGCGATCGCTCCACGGAGTGTGAATCGCGAGCATGATGCAGTTCGTGGCGCCCTTTCGCCGCAGCAACCCTGTGTACATCTCGTCGACTTCGCGGACCAGCCGTTCAAAACTGAAGTTTTCGACCACGTATTGCCGGCCGTCCTTGGCTAGTCTCTTCGCCAATTCAGGATCCTTCAATATCCGCAGCAGCGCGTTTGCGAGAGCGTCAGAATCTTGGGCGGGCACCAACAACCCTGTGACTCCATCGCGTACGATCTCGCCATTACCTCCAACCGTGCTGGCGATCGTGGGCAAACCCGCACACATGTATTCCAGCACCGCATTGGGTAGGCCTTCTGCTTTAGACGGCAAAACCGCGATATCGCAGTTACGAAGGATTTGTGGAACATCGTCGCGCCTTCCCAGAAACAAGAATTTCCCCTGAAGGCCCAGCTCGGCAACCTGCCGCTCAAACTCGGCGCGTTGCGCTCCATCTCCCGCAAAGACGAAACGTATGGAAGGAAACTCCGACACTACCTGGGGCGCCGCCGCAATCAACCACGGATGCCCCTTGATATCGCTGTGCATGTTGCCGACTGAACGATCAACTTCTGATTGCTCGATCCCGGAAACATGTGTTCGCGATTTTCGGCGAGTCCGGCAAATCTCTCCACATCAACCCCATTGTGAATAACGCGGACTTTTTCGGGCGCGAAACCGTCATCGGCGATCAGAGAATCTCGAATCGGATTTGCATTCGCTAAAACCACGCTCGAGAGATTCTGTATGCGCCGCAACCACACACGCCGTCCCGATTCGTACCAGTCCAAATGGCCCAGGTCACGCCGACTGGAAATGATCGCCGGAATTCCAGCCATCCGCGCTGCAGGAATGCCCATCAGGTTCGACCACAGATCGTGGGTATGGACCACGTCAAAACGTCCGCGCCGCAGGAAAGCCGTCAGGCGGAGTAACTGATAAACGCCTCCCACCGAATCGATGCCCCCGCTGGGATGAAACTCTTCAATGCGAACCTCCGTTCCCTGCAACTTCTCAAGCAGCGGCCCTTGCGCCAGCAGGCATCCAAGAGTGACTTCGTAGTGGGAAGGATCCATCCGCCGCGCCAATTCGACTGCCTGAGTCTCGGTGCCGCCGACATTCAGTGAGTCGAGAAGATAGAACACTCGACGCCGCACCGAGGGCGGCGCCCCGCAGGCGTTTCCTTCATCGAAGCCGGGTTTGGGATCTTGCGACGCGACCACCATATCCTACGTATCCGTATGATTATAATGGCTTTGTTGGAAGTCCCTCGATGGGACTTTATCCAGAAGCCAGCCTTCATGTTAAATATTAACTGTCTTTACGATCTGCGGACGCACAAAAGGGCGAGTCCGAAGTGTAAGCTTTTGCATTGCAAAGACCCTAGCGCGAGAGCCATTGCGGTGAAAACGTTAGTAACGTTCCAAATAATTGAAAACAAATGTCTAATATGAACTTTGAGAGCCGGATTTCTCGAGGATTCGCGGCCCTTCAGTTGCCCTTAAACTCGTATCGCAAAAATAACTCCTTCCGAGGATAAGAGTTTCGCATGAGTCGGTCTATTAGCGTGTTTGGTCTTGGTTACGTTGGAACAGTCACTGCCGCCTGTCTGGCGCATAAGGGCAATTCTGTCATCGGAGTCGACCTGTCGGCCGGAAAGGTCGAGGCCATGGAGGCGGGGCGCAGTCCCGATCGTCGAACCGCGCGTTACCGAGTTGGTGGAGGAATGCCACAAGGCTTGCCGGCTTGCATGCCACCAGCAACTCGGAAGAAGCGGTGTTGAAGACCGACATTTCGTTTCTTTGCGTCGGCACTCCAAGTCTGCGGAATGGCAAGCTCGATCTTGGACACATCGAGCCGGTCTGCCGCGAGATTGGCAATGCGCTCAAAAAGAAAAATACGTTTCACCTGGTCGTGTTGCGCAGCACGGTGCTGCCTGGAACCGCGGAGACCATCGTCGTGCCCGCGCTCGAAAAAGCCAGCGGCAAAAAAATCGGCAAGGATTTCGGAGTGTGCGTGAATCCGGAATTCATGCGCGAAGGAACGGCAGTTGCCGACTTTCTTGAACCGGCCATGACGATCATCGGCGCCGCGGATCCGTCCCATAGCGCGATGTTGCGCGAGCTCTATGCCTGGGCTCCCGGACACATGTTTGAGACTTCCTTCCGATCGGCGGAAATGACCAAGTATGTCTGTAACGCCTGGCATGCGGTGAAAGTTTCTTTCGCCAACGAAGTCGGAACGCTGGCCAAGCAGCTCGGCGTAGACGCCGAATCGGTAGTTGAGATCTTTACTGCTGACACCAAGCTCAACATCTCGCCGAGTTATCTGAAGCCGGGCTTCGCTTTTGGCGGCTCGTGCTTGCCGAAAGATGTGCGCGCGCTCAACTACCGCGCCAAAGAACTCGATCTTAAGCTTCCGCTTTTTGAATCCATTCTGCCGAGCAACGATGAGCATTTGGAACGCGCGGTCGAAATGGTTCTCGAAACCGGCAAGAAGAAAATCGCGATGCTGGGATTGAGCTTTAAGGCGGCCACCGACGATCTGCGGGAGAGCCCGCAAGTGCAACTGGTGAAGCGTCTGCTCGGCGAAGGACGCCAGATTCAGATCTGGGATGACAACGTCTCGCTCGGACGCCTGATCGGATCGAACCGCCAGTACATCGAGGACGTGATTCCGCACATCGGCTCCCTTCTCGTCGGCTAATCTGGAAGAGGTCGTGAAAGACGCCGAAGTCGTCGTCATCGGAACTCGCGGGTTGATCGCGAAGCTCTGCGCCGCAGCCTCAAACCAGGTCAGGTCGTGATTGATCTGGTGAACCTGGAAAAGAAACGCCGCCTCGGTGGAGTCGACAAGTACGAAGGGATCTGCTGGTAAACGCTGCTGTCATGAAGATCCTCTGGGTCAAAGCCGGAAAACTTCTGCCCGTCGACACCGGCGGCAAAATCCGTTCCTACAATATTCTCGGTGCAACTAGCGAAGACGGATGAGGTCACGCTGCTCTCCTACTACGGCGGGAAGAAAGATCCCGCATACGAGGCAGATATCGTTCGGCAACTTCCGGGCGCCGAAATGATTTATACGGCAGCTCCTGAATCTACTCTTGCGCCAATCGATCGACTATCTTTTGCACCTGCCCGCTGGCGCTCCTTACGCGGTGTCGAAGTTCACCGATCCACAAGTGCGGCAGAGCGTTTCAAAAGTGCTTCAGCAACGCCGTTGCGACGTTGCGGTCTGCGATTTCCTCTCAGCATCGCTGAATTTTCCCGAGAAGAGTCCGGTGCCCGTGGTTCTGTTCCAGCACAATGTGGAATCGTCCCTCTGGCAGCGCATGGCCGACGGCGAAACCAATCCTGTGCGCAAGCTTTCATACCGCATCGAGGCCAGGAAGATGGCGCGCTACGAACGCGAGGCCCTTGCGAAATTTGATTACGTCATCGCGGTCTCAGAACATGACCGCAGTCAGATGCTCGAAATGGACGCACTCTTGTCCAATCAGCGTCGTGCCCACCGGAGTCGATACCAGCAAGTATCAGAGGGTCGCGTCCGCCCCGGCAGATCCACCCGCTGTCGTTTTCACCGGATCGATGGATTGGGAGCCGAACGTGGAGGCCGTTGAATACTTCTGCCGCGAAGTTTGGCCCAACGTTTTAGCCGAATTCCCGTCAGCCCGCTTCGAGATCGTCGGCCGCAGCCCTTCGGGTCGAGTGCAGCGCCTCGCATCAGACACAGTAGTCGTAACAGGAACCGTGCCGTCCGTCTCCGATCATTTGCGCGATGCCACGGTCGTCGTAGTTCCGCTGAGGATCGGCGGAGGCACACGCCTCAAGATCTTCGAAGCTATGGCGATGGGCAAAGCGATGGTTTCCACTTCTATCGGAGCCGAAGGACTCGACGTGCAGCATGGGCGCGACCTGATGCTCGCCGACAACGCCCAGAGCTTCGCCACCGGAATTCTCTATCTGTTGCGGGATCCGGCTCTACGCCGCCGCTACGAAGATGCCGCCGCCAAACTCGCCGCTCAATACGACTGGTCGCACATCGCGAGGCGTTTCGCGGAAGTATTGCAAAGCTGCTGCAGCGGAAATCAAAGCAAGCAGAAAGCCGCGTCAGCGGTGAGGCCATGAGAGTTCTGGTGCTCGATGGCAATCAGAACCAGGCGGTCGCGTCCGTCCGCTCGTTATCGCGCGCCGGGCATGAAGTCTTAGTTGGCGAATCTTCTTCGTGGTCAAAGGCTGGATGGTCGCGGCACTCGAAAGGCACATTTCAGTATCCGCAGCCCCAGGATGGCGCAGAGGCCTTCGTCACCGCTCTAATCAAGAAGGCGAGCGAGCAGCCGGGCACTCTCATCCTCCCTATGACCGAAGCGACGACACTGCCGATTTCCGAGCAACGAGAGCAATTCATGGCCGCAAAAGCATTGACGGTGCTTCCTTCGCACCGTGATCTGCTGCGCGCCTGCGATAAAGACGAAACCACGCGCCTCGCATGCTCTCTCGGAATCAAGGTTCCCACAACCGTCGTGATCTCAAAGCCCGAAGAAGCTGCGCAGGCCGCTCCGACCTTGCCTTATCCGGTGGTACTCAAGCCGCGTAGTTCGGAAGAGCTTTCTGGCAAGTCAGTTCGAACCACAGGACGTCCGCGTTACGCGAGCAATCAAACAGAATTCATGGCTGCCTACGCCGACATCAGCCAGCGGTCGAGCGTGGTGCTCGTCCAGCAATTCGTCGATGGAGACGGAGCCGGTTACTTCGCTCTTCTGCATCAAGGAGAGTTGCGCGCTGAATTTGCCCATCGCCGCATTCGCGACGTCTATCCCACGGGCTCGGGCAGCGCCCTACGAGAAAGCGTGAAGCCGGAGCCCGAAATCCGTCAGGCCGGACTTGCGATGTTGCGATCCCTGAATTGGCACGGTGCCGCCATGGTCGAGTTTCGTCATGAGCCCGGCAAGCCGCCAGTGTTCATGGAAGTCAACGGACGCATGTGGCATTCGCTGGCGTTGGCCTGTTATGCCGGAGTCGAATTCCCTGCCCTTCTCGCCCAGATGGCTGAGCATGGCGATATCGCGCCGGTTCTCGATTACCGAGTTGGGCTGCGCTGCCGGTGGTTTCTGGGCGACCTTCGTCACCTGATTGAAGTGTGGAAAGGCGCGCCAGTCGGTTATCCTCGAACATATCCCGGGAAATTGCAGACGCTCGCGGCCGAGCTGATGCCGGTACCGGGCACGCTGCACGACAACTTCACTCTCGACGATCCAATGCCGGAGCTCGGCGACTGGATCAACTTCGCGCAGCGGCTGTGGAATACCGCTGGCGGGAGATAGATACACCGATGTTGAAGGGCGCTCTCCACGTACACAGCACTTACTCGGATGGCGAATTCACGCTGGCCGAGTTGCGCGAGATCTATCTCGCCGACGGCTGCTCGTTCGTCTGCATGACCGATCATGCGGAGCATCTCGACTCCACCACTTTGCCCGCTTACGTCGAAGAATGCCATGCCCGCTCCGACGCAAAGTTTCGCTTTGTCGCAGGCCTCGAATATGGATGCGAGCGTCGCATGCACATCCTCGGCTATGGCGCGACCAAACTCGCCAGTGCCACCGATCCTCAGGAAGTGATTCGCCACATTGATAGTCAGGGAGCGGTTTCCGTCATCGCACATCCCAAGGATGAATTCTTCGAGTGGATCGAGGGCTTTGAGACTCTGCCGCAAGGAATCGAAACCTGGAACTCCAAGTACGACGGGCGGTACGCGCCGCGACCGGAAACCTTCGCCATGCTCAACCGGGTGCAGCAACGCCAGCCCGGCATGCATGCCTTCTACGGCCAAGACCTACACTGGAAAAAACAATTTCGCGGATTATTCATCGAAGCAGATTGCGCTACGAACGATGACGCAAATGTCATCAACGCGCTCGGTCGCGGCGCCTTCCGCGGATCGAAAGGTGAGCTGGAATTGCCCTCGAGCGGATTCGTTTCCGCGGAATTGCTCGCCGAATTCGGCAAAGCGCACGACCGCTCCTACTCCATGTGGCAGTTCCTCAAGAACGCAAAAGGCGCGCTGGATCGCCTTGGCATTCCCGTACCGCAATCGCTCAAGGCCCACCTGCGGAGAATTTTCTGATGTCAGCCGGAAATCTGTTTCTGATGTACCACGAGCTGGAACTGCCCAAGCGTCAACTTTGCCAGTCTGAGCCGGGTTATGTGCGTTACATCGTGCCCGCAGCTGACTTCCGCAGCCAAATCAAGTTTCTTCGCGAATCGGGCCTTCCCGTGTGGAACGCGACGCAAAGCTTCTCCGCGGACCGCGACGGAATCGTTCTTACTTTCGATGACGGCTGCGAGACTGATCTACTTACCGCCGCTCCCATTCTGCGCGATGCGGGCTTCAACGCGACTTTCTACGTCACAACGGGATTTCTGGGCACGCGCGGCTACTTGCTCCCCGGCCAGGTCCGGGAATTGAGCGACTTGGGTTTCGAAATCGGAAGTCATTCGTTGACGCATCCCTATCTGGACGAACTGGGACCCGCCCATCTCAAGCGGGAGCTCGCGGATTCGAAATCTCAGCTGGAAGAGATGATTGGGCGCAAGGTCGATCACTTCTCGTGTCCGGGCGGACGTTGGAGTCCGCAGGTGGTCGAGACCGCGAAACAGTCCGGCTATCTCTCGGTCGCTACCAGTCGCGTGGGGCGAAACACCTCTACCTCCGATCGCTTCTCGCTGACACGCGTGGCCATCATGCGCGGCTTCGGAATGGCCGACTTCCGCAACCTCTGCCAGGGACAAGGCCTGCGCCAGATGCAACTGCGAGAGCAAGTGCGAGGCCTGGCGAAACGCTTTCTGGGAAACACCGCTTACGACAAGTTACGCGCCACGATTCTGAACAAGTAATTCCAAGTTCCATCCCTCCGCAAACGACAAGTGACAGGTACACAGTTCGGCACTCCCCTGGGGTCATGTACCTACGTGTAGGTCATTGACCCATCGGTATCTGTCCCCTTCTGGTAGCCCCCACTAAAGTGCCATCAAGGACGAACGATAGTCCCCAAGATCTCGTCACGAGGATGGTTTCATGTCCCCCTTAACCGCAGGGTTCACAGCCACCAACCGGAAAGCCTCTTCACTCGCTTCCAAAACGTCAACCGTCGTACTTATCGCCGCGATCTTTACGTTGACGTTGCTGGCGAGTTCCTGCGGGTTGGCGCAAGGCGCCTCTGCTCAACAGTCCGGCACAACCATCAAGAACTCGAAGGAACCGGGCAATACGCAGGTCGCGGGCCACTTGACGGTCTCTGGGTCAATGCCTGCGGCGACGATCGGACTCGCCTATGCGAGCACGGTTCAAGTAACGGGCGGCATCGCTCCCTATCAATTTGGGATCGTCTATGGAACGATGCCAGCGGGGCTCTCGCTCGATCCGAACACCGGAACCATCAGCGGAACGGCCCTCACTGTCGGCAGCTACCTGTTTTCGGTTTCGGCCAGCGATGCGAAGGGCGACTACGGCGACCACCGCTTTACGGTGACCGTGGTCAAAGGAACGGGCGGCACCGTCAGCGTGACGGTTTCTCCGGCCAGTGCTTACATGACCTCGGGATCGACGCAACAATTCACCGCTGCCGTGCGCGACACTTCCAACACCGGAGTGACGTGGTCCGCATCCTCCGGCCAGATTTCGACGACTGGACTGTTTACCGCGCCCACGGTTAGCGCCGCCACGGTGGTGACGGTGACTGCAACCAGCACCGCAGATCCCACAGCCAAAGGATCGGCAACCATTTCTGTTACTCCTGCTGGCACAAGCGGAGGATTGAGCGTGACCACAACGACGTTGCCAGCAGGCACGACGGGGAACGCGTACTCGGCGACGCTGGGGGCCACCGGAGGCAAGATTCCTTATACGTGGAGCTTGTCTACGGGCGCACTTCCTGGCGGGCTGCTGCTCAGCAGTTCCACTGGAGCGATCACAGGAACGCCGTCACAATCGGGAACCTTCCAGTTCACGGTTCAGGTAAAGGACTCATCCTCGAGTACCGCCACTCAGGCATTAGCGATTCCAGTTTCGACGCAGAGCTCCGGCACCTATGATGGGCCGGCTCAGTTGCCTCTGGTTTATGTGCAGAGTTCGCTCGCCGATACACCGGCTCCCGGAATCGTAACCACGGTGAACGCAGGCGGCGATCTCCAGGGCGCGTTGAACGCTGCCAATTGCGGAGACACGATCGAGCTGCAGGCGGGCGCGACGTTCACCGGCGTCTATACCTTCCCGGCGAAGTCTTGCGACGACAATCACTGGATCATCGTGCGGACAGCCGCTCCTGACTCCAGTCTGCCGCCGGAGGGAACGCGCATCAGCCCGTGTTATGCGGGAGTCGCTTCTTTGCCGGGGCGTCCAGCCTACAGCTGCCCGTCCACAGCAGTCGTCATGCCTAAATTGGTGATGGGTTCGACCACCGGTTCGGGCCCAATCATGTTCGCGACCGGGGCCAATCACTACCGCTTGCTCGGTCTCGAGATCACGCGCAATGTCGGCGGCTTGGTCATCTACAACCTGGCCATGATGCAGAATGGCGGGCCAACCGACCACATCATTTTTGACCGGGTATGGATGCACGGCACCGCTACTGATGAAACCACCCGCGGCATCGCACTCGGCGGAAGCACCAACGTTGCGGTTGTCGATTCCTACTTCAACGACTTTCACTGCATTTCCATTACCGGCGCTTGCACCGACGCGCAAGCCATTAGCGGCGGACTGGGCAACCTCGCGCAAGGTCCTTACAAGATCGACGACAACTTTCTGGAGGCCTCCGCGGAATCCATTCTGTTCGGCGGAGATGGTGCCACCATCACCCCAGCCGACATCGAGGTCGCTCGCAACCACATGTTCAAGCCGCTCACCTGGCTCTCAGGATCAACCGGGATACATCGGCGTGAACCTTCATCGTGAAAAATCACTTCGAACTGAAGAATGCACAGCGTGTGCTTCTGGAAGGCAACATCATGGAGAACACCTGGGGAGGATATTCTCAGGTGGGATTTTCCGTCTTGCTGACCCCGAAAAATCAAACGAGCGGTACGGCCAACTTGTGCCCGCTCTGCAAGGTCACCGATGTGACGGTACGTTACAACACCATGAGTCACGTGGGTGCTGGAATGCAGGTCGCCAATGGCTTGTCTGGAACGGGCGGGGCCCCGCTGGACGGCGAGCGCTACAGCATTCACGACGTAACCATCGATGACATTAATGCAACAACTTATGTTGGCAGCGGTGTTCTATTCCAAGTCTCCATGGGAGACGGAACCCCGGTGTTCCAGAACGTGACGATCAACCACATCACCGGATTCGCACCCAGTGAACTATTGAATGTGGGCGACGACACCAACGTGAATCCGCTCATGGCGAATTTCATCTTTACCAACAACATCGGCAACGCAGGCACCTACCCGGTCTGGTCGACGGGTGGAAGCACGAACTGCGCATTCCATGATGTGCCTATTACCACCTTTAAGGCGTGCTTTGCCAACTCCAGCTCCTTAAGCAATGCGGTTATCGCACCGGGGTCAAACTACCCATCGTCGTCGTGGCCGGCTGGGAACTTCTTCCCGGTCAATGCCGCGGCCGTCCAATTCGTGAACTACAACAACGGCAACGGTGGCGACTATCACTTAGCGGCAACCAGCCCTTACAGGAATGCCGGAACCGACGGCAAGGATCTGGGAGCCGACATCGACGCGATCCTAAGCTCGATTGCTAATGTTTATTAAGTTTCCCCCTAGCCTCGCTGTCTTTGGGCCGGCAAGCCTCGCTTGCCGGCTTTGTCTTGCGTGGTATCATCCCCTAACGGTCTCAAGTCCATGAAAGTCCTAAAGTTTGCTCTTTCTGCATGTTCTATTACTTTTGTTGTTTGTTTTCTTGTATTTACAGACTTCTGCCAGGCACGGTCCGCGGCCCCAGACAAGTTCGACGGTCCTGCCGAGCTTCCTCGCGAATATGTCAAGAGCACGTTGGCTGATACTCCGGCCCCCGGACACAAGATCGAGGTAAAAGAAGGAGACAACCTACAAAGCGTCCTAGACCGCGCCACTTGCGGCGACACCGTTGAATTACAGGCTGGTGGAACCTTCGGGGGCGACTTCCGGTTGCCGGCTCCCAAGTGTGACGACGCCCACTGGATTGTGATTCGCACCAGCGCCCCCGACAACAAACTTCCGCCCGAAGGTACGCGTATCTCTCCTTGCTACGCGGGCGTTGCTTCTCTGCCAGGAAGACCCTTCCAGTGCTCAGGTGCTCCGACGAAAGTGATGGCCAAGGTTGTCTACACTGGAAAGGTGAGTGGACCGTTTACGTTTCTCGACGGTGCCAACCACTACCGTTTTATTGGACTTGAGATCACTCGAGATGCACCGGGTCTGGTCATCTATAACCTCGCGTCTCCTGACAAAGGCGCTGCAGCCGACCATCTCGTTTTCGACCGCGTCTGGATGCATGGCGTTACTCAGGATGAAACTACGCGAGGAATAGCGCTAGGGGGCAGCAAATACGTGGCCGTCGTCGATTCATTCTTCTCCGATTTCCACTGCACTGCAATCAGCGGCGCCTGTACTGACTCCCAGGCTATTGCTGGAGGCAACGGCACGCTTCCCATGGGCCCATACAAGATTGTCAATAATTTCTTGGAAGCGGCTGGAGAGAGCATTCTCTTCGGTGGCGGCCCCGCGACTGCTACACCGTCTGACATTGAAGTGCGTCACAACTACATGTTCAAGCCGTTGAATTGGATGCCGGGCAATGCACAGTTCATTGGTGCGGCGAATGGACGTCCCTTCATCGTGAAGAATCTCTTCGAACTTAAGAATGCGCAACGCGTTTTATTCGAAGGAAACATCCTCGAGAACACTTGGGGTGGCTTTACCCAAACTGGTTTCGGACTATTACTAACTCCAAAGAACCAGACCGGAAACAACAACCAGGCCGTTTGCCCCGATTGCGTGGTCACGGACGTGACGGTTCGCCTGTCTCGCATCAGCCATGTGGGAAGCGGCCTTCAAGTGGGCAACGGAATTTCTGACGCAGGTGGCGCTTCGAAGGCTGGGGAACGCTACAGCATCCATGACATCGTTGTAGATGACATCATTGGCAAACCCGTCAGGGGATTCGGGGCATTTGCTCAAGTTTCGATGGCCAAGCCTATTCTTCATGATGTGAAGATGGACCACATTACTGCCTTTCCGCCCGATGCAGTATTCATCATGGGTGGTCCCACCAACGAAGAAAAAATGTTTCATTTCTATTTCACCAACAGCATAGTGAGCGCCGGCGAGAACCAGATTGTCGGTACGGGCGGTGGTCCGCAGAATTGCTCGTATCAATACAAGCTTAAGGGCGCGGAAGGTATGTTGAAAGATTGCTTTGCCGATTCCACCGTGCAACACAACATCCTCATCGACGGCAGCGGTTGGCCGAAGGGCAATACCACGGTGAAGAAGGCCGAGGATGTCGGCTTCGTCAATTTCAGCGGTGGCAAAGGCGGCGATTACCACCTCAGCTCCAATAGCCGGTTTAAAGGCGCTGCCAGCGATAATAGAGACCCGGGTGCCGATATTGATGCCATCAACGCGGCCACTGCCGGAGTTCAATAAAGCTCTGGTACTCTTGTGAAGACGGTCGGCTCAGTGTCTGTATCAATGAAGCAGATTCTCCGAAAAGGGCTAAAAGATATTGTCGTCGACGAGGTTCCCGACCCGGTTGTCAGCCCGCATCACGTCCTGATCCGTCCGATTTATTCGCTGATCAGTAGCGGGACGGAAACTGCCAGCATTCACCAGGAAGGAGTTCTGAAAGCAGTCGCCGACAATCCTTCTCAACTGGGAAAAATCTGGAGTGTGCTGAAGTCCCAGGGTCCGATGAAGACCTTCGCCGAAGTGAAGGCGAAGTTCAGCGAGTATGCGGTGCTGGGTTATGCGGGTGCGGGTTTGGTGGCGGAGAAGCATCCCACTGTCACCGGAATCGAAGTTGGAGACCGGGTTGCCTACGGCGGCGAAGGAACGGGCCACGGAGAAACCGTTCGCGTTGGCCGCAACCTGGTCGCGAGAGTCCCGGAAAATGTCTCGTTCGATCATGCCTGCTTCACAACTCTTGGAAGCATCGCTATCAACGGAGTGCGCATCGCCAATATTTCCCTCGGAGATAAAGTCGCCGTCATCGGGCTCGGGCTGGTCGGTCAATTGATTGCCCAGTTGGCGCGCCTGCAGGGCGGATTCATTATCGCCACCGATCTCAAGCCGGATCGTGTGGAACTGGCGCGCCAACTGGGCGCAGATGCGGCGCTGGTGGGAAGTTCAGAGTTGTCCGCGCAGATTCGCTCACTCACCAACGGCCATGGGCGTGGATTGCGTAATCATTGCCGCCGCCGCGAAATCGGATGCGCCGTGCCGGATCGCAGTTGACATCTGCCGCGATCGGGGCCGCATCGTGGATGTCGGCGCCGTCGAACTGAATTTTCCCTGGTATGAAACTTACCTGAAAGAGATTCAAGTATTCATGGCGCGCGCCTACGGACCCGGAAGTTATGATCCAGCCTACGAACTGCAGGGACAGGATTATCCGTTGCCCTACGTTCGCTGGACAGAAAACCGCAACATGGAAGAGTTTCTGCGGCTCGTATCGCAGGGCCGCATCCAGATCGATCCGCTGATCACGCACCGCTTCCCGCTGGAAGACGCGGCCAAGGCGTACGAAACCATCATGGATGCTTCCACGAACAGCCTGGCTGTGCTGGTGAAATATCCGGCTGCCGATTTAGCCTCAGCCCCTGGCAGAGTTTCAACCGAAACGGCGCGTCGAAGTGAATGGTCATGCCAGCGCAACCTCGGCAATCGGCGTCGCTCTGGTGGGTGCAGGAAATCTGGCGCGCTGGGCTCACTTGCCGAATCTCAAGAAAACCCCAGGAGTGCGGCTGCGCGCTATTCATTCCTCCAGCGGAGCGCGCGGGCAAGAGTTATGCCCTGCGATTCGGCGCGGATTATTGCGCCAGTGACTACGCGAAATTCTGAAGGATCCGGAAATCCAGGCAGTCGTGATCGTAAGCCGCAATCAGCAACACGCTGCGCAGGCTCTCGCCGCACTGCGTGCGGGCAAGCACGTCTTCGTCGAAAAGCCGATGGCACTCACGCAAGAGGAGTGCCGTGAACTGTCTAGAGCGGTGGAAGAAACCGGAAAGCAACTTACCGTCGGATTCAACCGCCGCTACGCGCCGACTTATCTTGCGCTGAAGAAACAACTGGCGAAGCGAACCGGTCCGGCGGTTTTGAATTGCCGCATTAATTCGCCGGGAATTTCCGGCTCCTACTGGATGGCCGACCCTGCCAGTCGGCGGCGCCATTCTTGGCGAAGCATGTCACTTCGTAGATTTGATGTACTGGCTGCTCGATTCCGAGCCGGTCGAAGTCTCGGCTTACTCGCTTCCCACCGGACAAGAAGGATCCTATCGGAGAAAATAATCTTGTTGCCGCGTTTCGCTTTGCCGATGGCTCCATCGCCAATTTAACCTATTGCACCGTTGGAAGCCGGACTTCGGGCGGCGAACGCGTGGAAGTTTTCGCCAGCGGAGTCGGGGCTTGCGCCGAGGACTTCAAGCAATCCGTTGTGCGAACCGGCATGATCCGAAAGAATTCGAGCTGGTTTGCCGAAAAAGGCTATGAAGCGCAGATGCGGGCTTTTTTTGCCGCGCTGAAGCAAGGCAAAGTCGCCTGACATCACGGTGCGCGACGGCGTGCGCTCCACTCTCGGCTGTCTATGCATGCTGCAGTCAGCGCGAGAGCACAAGCCCGTCCCCATCGACATCGAAGATTTTCTCGCTGCGCCGCCCCGATGAGAGTGCTTCAGCTAGGTCCTTATCCGCCGCCGCATGGCGGAGTGCAGAGCAACCTGGTGGCGATCCGCACTTTTCTCCGCCGTCACGGCGTGCCCTGCGCGGTGATCAACATCACGCGGCACCGAAAGCCTGATTCCGACGAGGTCTACTATCCCAAATCTGCCGGCGGCCTGATTCAACTTCTGCTGCGATTGGATTACGACGTCCTCCACCTTCATGTCGGAGGAATGCTCAGCCGCAGGCTCCTCAGTCTGGCTCTTGTCTGTACGCCCATGCGCAGATCGAAGTCGGTGATGACATTTCATTCCGGAGGTTATCCCTCTCCGCCGAAGGCAAGACGACAGCACGCAATTCTTTTGCCGGTTTTGTGCTTCGCCGCTTCGACGGCCTGATCGGCGTGAATCCGGAGATCATCAGTTTTTTTCAGCGCCTGGGTGTTGCCCCAGAGCGCACGCGCTTAATCTACCCGCATTCTTTTCTGACCCGAAGAAAACTGCCCGACCTTGCCGGAACGCTCTACCTCCTTTTTCAACGAGCACAATCCTGTGTTGATTTCAGTCGGCCTGCTGGAACCCGAGTACGATCTTCCTCTGCAGATCGAAGTCCTGGGACAAGTCCGGCAAAAGTTTCCGTCAGCCGGATTGTTGTTAATTGGATCGGGAAGCCTGGAAGCAGGATCTGCGCGGCAAAATCGCATGCCTGCACTTATGCCGAACACATCCTGCTTTGTGGCGATGTTCCGCACGCCATCACCATGGCTGCGATTTCGCAGGCCGACGTGATGCTGCGCACTACGCTTTTTGACGGGGATGCAGTCTCGGTTCGCGAAGCACTTCATCTGGGCACACCGGTAATCGCCAGCGACAACGGCATGCGGCCAGACGGCGTCCACTTGATTCCCAAGTCAAATCTTGCAGGCGCTTCTGCAGGCGATCGAAGAAATGCTGGCACAACCCACGGGCGAGCCGGAAAGCAGATCGCGGCACCGACGAAAGCAATGTGCAGGCAGTATTTGATTTTTATCGAGGAATTGACGGGCGAAAACGATGGATTAGACGTTCCGACTCCGCCGAAGGTAGATCTAGATCCACGACAGGTCGCGCGTGACCAGCAATTTGTCCCAGCGGTGTCTTCGCCTTCAGATAAAGTTTGCTGTCGAAATATTTGCGGTAAGTGGCTCGCATGCGCTTCAGGCTGGCGCGATCCGAGCGCTGCCGATCGCTGCGCCGCCAATTCGTATCCCAGTTCTTTCAATGTTCCGCCGACCAAGCCCTTCAAACATCGCGAGATTCTCGGGAGTGTAACCTGTTTTCCAGCGCCCGGCGGGATTGAATTTTTCCGACGAAGCCTCCTTCGAACGAAGTGTTGGGAGCGCTGACCGAACCGATTCCTACTTTCTGGATGCGATCGTAATCCAGATCATGATCGATAAATGATCCCAGTCGCGCCAAGGTTTCCTGCGGGCTTCCGACGAGTTCTTCGAAACGCACTTCCGTATAATCGGCGCCGAGATCGCGCCCATCTTTGCGGCCCTTGTTCACCATCCACTCCCAATACACGCCCGCAACCATAGACCGACTGGCGTCCTATCCCAGGGCAAGCGGCGGATATAGCCCTGCTTTTCGGTAGAAAGCGCCACATCACGCCCATCGCGAATGATATGAATAATCAGCGCGTTGGGAATCGTCTCTTTGATGCGATGCAGGTGCAGCAGGTGCTCCGGAGTGGTGTCGGCCCAGCGCTCCACGCCTTGTTTGCGGGCCATCTGCTCCATGATGATGCGCAGAAAATCGCCGCCATTCCTGCACTCCGCCATCACCCGCTCTTCGAGCGGATCCTTTTCCAATTCCGATAAAGTGTAGAGACGAGTCTGTCATACCAGGCGTCCAACAGGCGGCGTTTGTTTCTCGCCACGCTGAGATCGCCGAATCGCGGCTCCAGCAGATTGATGACATTCGATTCCGTGCGATAGACCGCAAAATTTCCCGAGGACAGCAGCATGTGATACAGCAACGTCGTCCCCGACCGCCCGCAACCGAGCACGAACACTGGCGCTTTGCTGCGGGATGCTGACCGTTCTGGGTGCTCAGCGCTTCATGGTTGTTTCTACGCTCTGCATCAGTAAGAATATTCAGTGACCTCGCTTCAGTTGGTGCTGCTTCTCGCTGCTGCAGACATCACTGCCGTCCTCCTGCTGCGAAGACTGCTTTGTTTCGACCGCAAAAATATCCGGCGCGTCGCGTGTTCGACGCGCCCATTGGTCCGGTGACTCCATAAAGTTCCTGTGCCACAGTTCCAGCACCAGCATCCGCCACAGCAATCCCGAACGATTTCGCCGCCCGCGCACATGCTCATCCACGAGCGATCTGCACCGCCTCTGGCTTGAAATATCCGCGCTGCAAGGTGCGCGGCTCGAGCAACACGCGCAGAGAATTGCTCCTTCGACATTCGTTCCGTCATCCACTCCACCAGCGGCATCTGGAAAGCCCTGCTTTCTGCGATGCAGCAGCGCCGAAGGAATTCCAAGTCGCTCCGCCAGTTTTTTCAGAATATATTTGCGGGTGCCGCCACGAAACTTCCACTCCATCGGCAAGAGCCGCCGACCCATTCCACAAATTCGTGATCGAGCATGGGCACGCGCACTTCGAGCGAAGTCGCCATGCTCATTCGATCCACCTTGGTCAAAATGTCGGCCGCCAGATAGGTCTTGGTGTCGAGGTAAAGCAAACGGCTTAACGGATCATTGGCCGGAGCGTCATCGTAGTATCGCTGCCACTGCGCCAGCGGATCCGGCAGACTGCTGCGCGCTTGCAGAAATTCGTCGGTGAACAAGCCCCGCTCGCGATGCAGCGCGGGAAAGAACGAACATTCCGTCGAGGTAGCGATCTCGCGTCGTTCAGCGACGCATTCCACGCCAGATTCTTCCCGTACATTCCGCCGGGAACAAGCCGTGAACTCGATTCGCGATAAATCCGCCCCAGCCAATCGGCAGGCGATCGAACTTGCTGCCGCTCCATCGCCACGATATAGCGGTCATATCCCGCGAACAACTCGTCTCCGCCATCGCCGGACAGCGCCACCGTCACGTGCTGCCGCGCCATGCGGCAAACGTAATAAGTCGGCAGCATGGAGGAATCGCCGAACGGCTCTTCCATCATTCGCGAGAGATAAGTCGAGCGTCTCTTCCAATATTCGGATCGAGCAATCAGTTCGTGATGCTCCGTGCCAAACGCTCGCGCGACCAGGCGCGCATATTCCGCTTCGTTGAACTGCTCTGCCCGAAAACCGATGGAAAAAGTCTTTACCGGCCCGAACTGGCCCGCGCCATCAGCGCGACGATGATCGAGGAATCCACTCCTCCGCTCAGCAGCGCTCCCAGCGGCACATCGCTGATCAGGCGGATGCGCACCGCTTCTTCCAATCGCCGCTCCAGCTCGCTCCAGACATTCCTCTTCGCGATTTCGGCGGATGCGTGCCGTACTCCGGCACATCCCAGTATTGGCGAATCTTCATCTTCGCCGTTGGCATATTCCATCAAGTGTCCGGGAGGCAGTTTGTGAATGCTGCTGAAAGGCGGTGTGCGGATCGGGAATGTATCCGAAATAGAAATACTGCAGCAGCGCCTTCCGGATTGATCTCCGCCAATTCCGGAGCGACCGCCAGTATGGTCTTGATTTCCGATCCGAACAACAGCCGCCCTTCGTGCAGAGCATAGTGCAGCGGCTTCTTGCCCAGACGGTCGCGCGCCAGCAGCAACGACTGCTTGCGCTCGTCGTACAAAGCAATGGCAAACATGCCGCGCAGTTTCTTCACGCAGTCGGCACCCATCTCTTCATAAAGATGGACGATCACTTCGGTATCGGTATGGGTGTAGAACTGGTGCCCGCGGCTTTCGAGTTCGCGCCGCAGTTCCGGAAAGTTGTAGATTTCTCCGTTGAAGACGACCCAGACACTCTTGTCTTCGTTGTGAATGGGCTGTTTGCCGCCAGCCAGATCGATGATGCTCAGGCGCCGCATGCCCAGTCCGACTGGGCCGCGGGCATAAATGCCCTCATCGTCCGGACCGCGGTGAACAATGGTCTGGCACATCGCGCCGCACTTGCGATGCGTCGACGCTTTGATCTTCGCCTGCGCGACCATCCCGGCTATCCCACACACTGCTCGACCTCCTGCTCATGGTCCCGTAGAGGCTGTCCAACTGCGGCTGGTCTGCGTCCCTGGACCGCGATCGGCTGTTCGATCACTCGCAGGTCTTCGAGTCCGCAACTTTCAAACCAGCGGAAAACTTCTTCGTAAGTGTGCTTGGATTGGTACCACGGCGAGTACCAGTCGAAGGTGTCGAGCACACGCCATTGCGGATCGCGGTTGAACGACATGGGAATCACGTACGCCAGTGCTCCGCTCATGGGGCGCCCGACCCGCGGAATCTTTCGCAGCACCTGGTGAATTCCGTAAAGCGGAATCGCCCCGTAACACAGGCGATGCAGTAGCTTCGGAGACATGCGCCGCGTCGACCTTGCGGTAGACGTCGCTCATCTTGTACCAGGCGTTGTAGCTGCTGTAGAGCCAGATGGCAATCCGCCCACCTGGCTTCAGCAGCCCCGGCAGACTCTTGAATGCCTTCTCGCAATCCGGAGTGTGATGCAGCACGCCGATGCTGTAGATGTAGTCGAAACTCTCCGGGGCAAAAGGCAATTTGAAGACGTCTGCCTGGAAAATCGTAGCAGTGCGCTCGGCTAGATTCCTTGCCGCAACTTCAGCCGCCAGGCTGAGATCGATGCCTACCACGTGAGCGCCCCAGCGCGTCGCCACTTCGGCGAAGCGTCCCATACCGCAACCCACGTCGAGCACCAGCTTGCCGGCAAGATCCTCGGGGCGAAAGCCGGTACGCCGCCGGAAGGCGCTCTCCGAACGCTGACTCTCCTCGGTATCCAGTTGCGTCTTGGCGTGAACGTGCCACTGGAAGCCAAAGCTTCCCGCATAGTGTTGCGTGTCGACGAAACGATAAACGCCGTCCACCAGCGGATATCGATGACCGCACCCGGCACAAACTAAGGAATCGTGCTCTTCCCGCAGACCACCTCGGCAAGACAGGCAGCGCAAGATATTCAGGACTTCCCTATCGACTCCAGGCATATTCGCGTTTACGGGTTGTTGGAACTCTGCTTTCTCCATACCTTCCACCATTTGTTTTCGGTGCCGGCGCCCCCACCGGCTTGCTGGCAATTCGATACAGCGCGCACACGTAGCCCACCATGAAATAAGGGAACAAGTTGTACTCAGTCGAAGCAAACATGGAACCAATCATGTAGGCGGCCAGGCTCGCCCACAGAGCACTGGTCCACAGACGAATGTTTTCGTCCGCGGCGTAGCCCGGTAAGTCTCTAATTTTGTTCACCTTGCGGAAGCTGGTATACAGCATCGCTACGAACAGAAACAAGCGCTGGAAATCCCGCCTCCGCCGCCAGTTCCGTATAGCTGTTGTGCGCGACACGCCATTCGCCGGTAACCACCGGGAAGTTTCCTGGACCCACGCCGAACAGGGGATGATGGAACGCCATCGAGATACTTTGCTTCAGCAGGGTTCTCGCGAGCTTCCAGGATCCTAGATCGCCCGATCCCGAAATGTTGCCCTGCACCAGGCTCTTGAACATCCGCGGCGATGAAGTGTGGTGTCATTAGCGCAACGCCGAATGCCACCACGCCGAATAGCTCCGGCACCGAAGAGCAAGAGTGTTCGCTTCTGCTTGACGCCATACTCCCAAAGACAAATCACACAGGTAATGACCAAAGCGATCATGCCGCTGCGGGAGTAGGTGATGAGCACGCAGTACATCATGAAGACCATGCCGACCGCCCAGAGTACTTTTCGGAATCCTCCTTTGGCGCCAAACATGAAGGCCACGCACAACGGAAAGTTAATGGCGATGGCGATCGCCAGGTCGTTGGGGTTTTCCAGAATGCCCTTCTGGATTCCATATAGACGACCGCCGTAGGTCTTGTGGGAAAGCACCGAGGCCGCGGCAACGCCCGCTACCGAGGCCGCCTGAATATAGAGCAGCTTTCGGATCTCATAGAGCTTGGAGATAATCAGCCCAATCAGCAACGCGACAATAACTCCCTTGGAAAACTTGGTGAAGACCGGCGTCAAACGCTCCGCCACGCCAGTAGGCGAAGGGGATGGAAAGTATCATTTGCGCTTCCAGCGCAACAGAACTTTCAATTCCAGCGGCAGACCGTGGCGCGTCTTTGGGACGCGCCCCAAAAAGCAATGCCAAGAATGCGATGCCGCCGCCGATCTTTTCCAGAGGCAGGGTTTCAAGTCCTGGGATCAAGTCCTGTGGGCGCATGTAGTACAGGAACGCGAACACGGCCATCGCGATAGTAGGCGACGCTCTTGCGGTCCTTCAGCCCCGCTGGGATCCATCCCCTATCGTTCGTGCCTTTGGTTCCGCTGGTCGCTACTGTGGCCACCCGATTATTCCTTCCGCCGCTTGAGATTACCGGTTCCATGCGGCCTTTCGTCCCGTAACAAAATTAATGAACGCCACCACTGCAGCCGTATTCAAAACCACGAACGTAAAAGCCGCGTCGGCCATACGAGCCAGCAGTCCGCTCTTCATCTGCGCGACCACCAGAAAACTCAGCGCATAAAACGCAAGTTGCAGAACCAGTGCCAGTCGATAGATAGGATGGTTCAGCACCATCGAGGCCACCAGCGTCGCCGCGAGAGCAAACGGCACAATCAACCTCATCAGTTTGTGGCTGATGAATTCAAAACGCAGAGGATTCGATCCGCTCAAAATCCACGGCGCCAGTTGCAGAAGCTGGTAGTTTCCGCTCAGCGTCCGCACCTTGCGGTTGAACTCACGCTCGGTACCCTGATCGGCCACATCCCAGGCATGCACCCGTGGATCGAACACCACGCGATATCCCTGCCGCACGACGTTCATCGGGATGTACACATCGTCGAGAATGGTCTCGGTCGGCACCGTGACCAGCAACTCCCGGCGCACTGCGTAGATCGCTCCGGTTGCGCCCACTACCGATCCCGAATGCCGACTCCATCTCGCGAATTTTCTTCTCGAATTTCCAGTACAGTCCCATGCCCTTCGCGGCTTCGCCGGAATCCGGATCGCCCAACATCAGTTCTCCGCTGACGCAGCCCACCGTGCTGTCGGCGAAATTTTCCATGAGCAATTGCATGGCATCGGGCTCAATCTTCTGCCGCGCGTCGTTAAACACCACAATCTCTCCTCGCGCTGCCGCGATGGCCTCGTTCAGGCCCGAAGCCTTGCCCCGCGCCTCGGGACTTAGAATGCTGCGCACCCGCGAGTTTTGCTTGTACTTCGACAAAATTTCGTTCGTACCATCGTTCGATCCGTCGGAAACTACGACCACCTCGACGCGATCCTCGGGATAATGGAGGTCCTGGAGATTCCTTAACTTGCGCTCCAGAATCTTGGCCTCGTTGCGTACCACCATCACGATCGAAATCTCCGGCTCAAAAGCCCCGCGCATCACGGGCTTGGCTTTTTGCCGGCCGCGAATCCACAACCAGCCCGCGTACCCCACGTAGGCGTAAAAAACGATGGCAGCGCCCCCCCAGAACACCCATGTCATTGCGCGCCTCGCCCCAACAGGACGATCTTGACCGTCTGGAACATGATCAGCAGGTCCAATCCGATCGAGGCGTTTTTGATGTAGTAAAGGTCGTACTGCAATTTCTCTTTGGCATCTTCCACGGTGTTTCCGTACTTGTAGCGAACCTGCGCCCAGCCCGTGATTCCCGGACGCACCACGTGACGCACGGGGTAGTAAGGAAGCTCGCGCGTCAGCCACTCGACAAACTCCGGCCGCTCGGGACGCGGTCCGACAAATGCCATATCTCCCTTGAACACATTCCACAACTGCGGGATTTCATCCAGCCGCGAAGTGCGCAGAAATTTTCCCGCACGAGTGATGCGCGGATCGTTGTCGCCCGCCCAGGTCGGACCCGTATCGGCTTCAGCATCCTGACGCATGGTGCGGAACTTGAAGCAGTAGAAGGTCACGCCGCCTCGTCCCACGCGTTTCTGCCGGTAAAGAATGGGGCCGGACGAATCGAGCTTGATCGCCAAACACACAAAAGGAATGACGGGAAGCACGACCACCAGCAGCACAAACGCCGCTAGCGAGGACAGCGCGCGCTTCATCATCATGAAGCCAGCACTGAAGCGGAATCCGTCGGCGAACACCAGCCAGCTGGGGTAGAGATTCTCCACTTCGATGCGGCCCGACATTTTCTCGAGCCACGAGGTGGCCTCTTCGATCTTGGCTCCGTCCAGCCGGAGATGCAGCAGTTCCTGTACCGGAAGCGTGCCGCGCCGATCGGGCATCGCGACGATCACGCGATGAATATTCTGTCCCGCAACGCAGTCCAGCAGGTGCGACGCGATCGCTTCGCGGGTCACCGCTCCGTCGATGTTGCCGCTCCACCCGACCACTTCGATTCCCAGTTCCGACCGTGCCCGTAAGCCCTGCACCAATCGTTGCGCCCGATCTCCCGTGCCAATCACATAGACCCGCTCCCGCAAATAAGGCTGCTGCGAAAGCCAGGAATACGCCGTGCGCCAACCAAAGAGAGCGACCGTAAGAATGACGAGCCCAGCCAGCGCAGAATTCTTGCCGGGAAGGAAGCGCGGGAATACGTAACCCAACGCCGCCAGGGCCAGAGCCACGAGACCCAACACCAGCAACAGCCGGAAAACCTGATCCCACCGTGCGTTAACGCTGGAAGGTTCGTAGAGATCGAACCAGTGCGAGAACACCAGCACCACGAGCGTCACCACCAGGATCTTGTAGTAGCCGTATTCAAAGTTCAATACCAGGTAGCTGTCCTCGCGAAATTGGAGGACCGTCCCCAGCAGGAACGAGGTCCAGACAATCAGGGCCTCCCCCACCAGAAGGATCAAGGTGCGGACCGGGTAATAAACATTGAAGAGGCGGATCAAGCGTTACCTCTGCCGTTCTCCGCGGCCATCGGGTTTTCCGTAGGCTCCGTAGTAATAACGAGTGTAGGAAGCAGAGTCGGAATCGATGCCGTTCAGCACCACTCCAACCAGGTGCGTGTCGCGGAATTCCTGGCGCGCTTTGCGGGCGATATCGAAGGGGGTCGCATTCGAGCGCACCACCATCAACACACCATCGCAATAGTTGGCCAGGAGGCTGGCGTCCGACACCGGAACTGCCGGCGGCGAATCAAGCACGATCCAGTCAAACAGCGATTCGACGCGGTTCATAAGGAACTTGAGGCGGCCGTTGGCAACCAATTCCGCCGGATTCGAGATGGCGCGCCCCGAAGGAATGAAGAACAGGTTCTCCATCGGCCCACGCTGAATGATCGAGAACTCATCGGCTTCGCCCATCAGGTATTCCGCGAGGCCGGGTGTTGCGGAAGTGCCGAGCGCCGAGTGCAGACGCGCGCCGCGCAGGTCGCCGTCGATCAGCAGTGCACGGCGTCCATGTTGGCGCACCATGACCTGCGCCAGGTTCGCCGCCACGAAAGACTTGCCTTCCTTGGGCAGCGAACTGGTGACGAGAATCTTCTTCAGAGGCTGCCGCTCCCGCATCTGGTAGAGGCGCGAGCGCAGCGTGCGGAATTCTTCTGTGCCGAATCCCTGCTCCTCGGAGTTGAAGAACAACATGGTCTTCAGGTCCGGAGTCCAGTTCATCTGCGAGCAGCGGGCCAGCAGCGTGTCAAAAGTGAAAGGCGTGCCCATGACCGGCATGCCTGCCTGCATGACAGGCGCGTGCTCGACGACGGCGGACGGCGGCGCGGCCATCGGATCGCCCGCGACCGCAGTGCTGGCGGAAACCGGAAGATCCGGCTGCCCCCCCTGGCCTGCACTCCGCTCCTGTTCGGCCCTCTTCAGTGCTTCGTGAATTCTGCTCATAGTTTCCTTTCCTTGGGGAGGTCTTGTTCTGACTGGCGCAGCCGGTCAGCGAGAGTTGCTAGCGTTTTCAGTGCTTCCACTAAATCGAACTTGTCGTTGGACGACGACACCGGCGGAGCCACGGTCATGGCCGCCGACGATGTGCTGTCGCTCAAATCGAAATCCCGGGCCACGGTATCCACTACACTGGGCATAATCACTTTCTGCTGATCGACGAACGAACTCACCAGGCAGTGTTCGCAAACCAAATTCACTACGCGCGGGATTCCATTGGAGTAGCGGTGAATCGCCACCAGCGCTTCGGGATCGAAAATCTGCTGGCCGTTGGAGCCCGCGATTCTCAACCTCTGGGCAATGTAGGCTTTGGTCTCCTCGAGCGACAGCGGATGCGTCTTAGCCCGAAGCGTGAGCCGCTGGCGCAACTGCCGCAGATGCGGTTGCTTCAGCTTCTGCTCAAGTTCGGGCTGGCCGACCAGAACGATCTGCAGCAGCTTTTCGGTGAAGGTTTCCAGATTCGTCATCATGCGAATCTCTTCCAGCACTTCGTCCGAGAGGTTCTGCGCCTCGTCGACAATCAGCACCGCAGTTTCACCGGCCCGGTAACGATCGAGCAGCCAGTTGTAAAGCCGCAGCAGGATCTGGCTCTTCGCCCGCGATTCGCAGGGAATACCAAAGTCCGCCATCATGTAGTCGAGGAACTGGGGGACGTTCATCTTCGAGTTGAAAACAAAAGCCGTGGCCACCTGCTGCAAGCGCAGCCACTCCAGTAACTTGTTGATGAGCGTGGTCTTTCCCGTTCCCACCTCACCCGTCAGCAGCACAAAGCCTTTGCGGCTCTGGATGCCATAGGTCAGGCAAGCTAACGCCTCCTCGGTATGCCGCGTCAGAAACAGATAACGCGGGTCCGGGTTGACGTTAAACGGATTCGCTCGCAGTCCGAAGAATTCCTTGTACATGGGGTCTTAGACCTCTACCTTTTCCTCGCTTGTCTTCGGGTGCAGTGTTTGCCGTCGACTCCGTTGCGGCTGCGCGCCAATCCACGGCACCGAGACCAGCGTCGGCAACTCCAGAATCGCGATCACATCCTGTTCGGTGCGAATCGATTTGTCGCGCAGTTCCAGCCACATCGCCAGAGCGAGGCCGATGACCAGCCCGGCGCCCGCGCCGCCGGCCGCAAACATCCAGCGCACCGGAAAGCTCGGAGAATCGGGCAAACTCGCCGGATTCAGCAACCGCATCTGTTCGCCCTGTTGCCGGCGTTCCATGTCGGTCTGCATCTCCGATTCGCTCTTCTTGGCCAGAAGGTCGTTGTAGAACTTCTGCGCCGTGTCGTAGTCGCGGGTCAGAGCCTTGTACTGCTCTTCCACCCCGGGACTGAGCGCTACGCGCCCTTCGTACAGTCCGATTTGCGCCTTGATGCGATTCTGCTCCCGGGTCGCCTGCTCGATCGCGGCGTCGTACTGGTGAATCTGCAAACGCAGCGTTCTTACCTCAGGAGGCTCTGCCAGGCCAACCTTATCGTTGGTGTCGGTCGAAGGCTTCGCGGCGGCCGCATTCATTTCATCGAGCTTCTTCTTGACCTCGGCAATGTCGGCCTTGGTCTTGATCACATCCGGATAGTCGTCGGTGTAACGCGCCTGGAGAGTGATCAACTGGCTTTGCAGCGCCGCCAGTTGCTGCTGCAGAGTCTGCGGATTGGTCGCGTTCTGAGAAGATTTCCAGGCTGCCACCTGCTGCGCCAGCAAGGACTCGGCATAGGTTTTGTCCTGCTGCGCCCGGTTCAGGGTCTGGGTGTTGGAATCAAGTTGCGAGTTCAGTCCCATCAGCAGCTTGAGATTGTTCTCTTCGTCGCCCGGGAGTTGGCCCATGTACTGCTTCTTGAAAGTCGCCAGTTTGGAGTCCTGATCATCCAGATTCTTCTTGGCGCTCTCCAACTGGCCGGTAAGGAATTCCGTCGTGCCCTGGGCACACGCCTTCGCGGATCTTCAGGTTCTCTTCCAGCAACATGGAAGTGAGCTGGCTGCAAATCTGCTGCGCGTCGTGCGGGTTGTCGGCAGTGTAGTTCACGTAAAAGCCGGGCAAGTCGGTGCCTTGTCCGGGCTTCTTCTTGGTCGAGGCGGTGATATCGGGTTGCACCGGTTCGACGGTGAGGTTGGCGCGGATGTCATCAATGATGTCATCGACGCTCTTGCCCTTCTTGGTCAATTGCAGATTCGCGATCATGGGCTGCAACCGGTTGCGGCTCAGCACCTGCTGCTGCATGGTCGCAATGCGCTGGGTAATGTCTTCGGTGACCACCGACTTGACGTAGTTATCCGGCACCTTCTGCTCTTCCACCAACACCAGTGACTGCGAGGTGTACTTGGGAGGAAAGGCGTAAGAGATCAGGAAACCAGCCAATGGCGCCAGCAGCGTCGGAATCAGGATGACCTTCATCCGCCGGCGCAACATCGCCAGATAATCGTCCATCGTTAAGTCGCGATTCTCAATCATGCTATTCCCGTTCTGGCCACTCCCTTGGGAACGGCCGCAAAAAAATCAGTCAAGCCGGATCGGATGGGGTGTCCAATCAATTCCGAGTAGCGCCACTTGCCGCCGCGAAGTGCGGTTGCAGGAAGGAGCATTTCCGCAAAACGACGAATCAAAGCCCAAGTTGTTGAAGATGTAACTGACGAAGCCGCTGAACTCGCGTCCGAACTGGCGGTGCAGCGATCCACCGAAGTACAGGTAACTGAATGACTGCCCCGCGACGCCTCCGGTGCTGGCCGGAAGGATCCGCGAATTCGTCGTGTAACCAACATCCGCCGTGCCGGACCAGTTGCGGCCAAACGGACGGCTCGCCGTCAGGCGGAACAAGTTGGTCTTCGCCCCTCCATAAAACCCGGATCCGCTGGAGTTGTAGCGGTTGTAACTTGCTGTGAGGTTGGTTAGAGTGAAGCGGTAGCGAAACATTGCCTGTCCGCTTGCTGAAAGGGTGCTGTTCGATGAGGCAAGGGATGTCGAGGTCGCTGGTCGGTTGACATCCGTAAGCTGCGGCCCTCCGCCGAGCACCAAATCCATTCTGCCCGAGATCCGATGTCCGTAAAGGATGTGGAAAACATGGGTGCGAAAATCGCCCGAAATCGACGTCGGAAAGTGAAACGATTGATAGGCGTACAGCAGGCCTACTTGATCGCTGCGATTAATCTGGTAGTTGTACCCGGCTTGTCCGCCAACCTGTTGGCTGTTGAAAAACGTGACCGTCGTTCCGTTCACAATCGTTGTATTGGTGCCGCTGTTGAAATGCACCAAGCCGAAAGATCCGCCTAAAGTGAGCGACGAGCGCGGCGAAATCGACTGCGTAATGTCGGCAATGGATACGTTGTTGATGCGGGGGGCCTGGCCCAGAGAACCCAGAGCACCAGCTCCACCGAAAAGTGCGCCAGATCCGCCTCCGAGGCCTACACCGGTGATGCCGCCGCCACCGCCGCCTAAACCGCCCACGCCGCCAAGCGCGCCGCTTCCGCCATAAGCGCCGTATCCGAACGCGCCTTCCGGCAAGTAACTAAACGAGTCACGCAAGGCAAATTGCCCGGTGCGCCACAGATAACGTTGATCTCCATCGAGACTGTGGAACTGCGTCCAACCGATGTGCTGGCCGCCGTAGTAGGCTCCGCCGCCAACATACTGCAGGCCGACGTCGTAACGGCTCCAGAGCTTTTGTAAAGCCAGACTTCCCAGGGCGCGGGTCACTCCTTGAACAGCCCCGGCACCCACCTGACTGCCGATATTGGTGTCGAGCGCCTGGCTCGCATGGACGCCAGGAATGAAAAAGCTGCGCGAGGACGCATTCGGATCAAGGTTGGGAAGATCTAATCCCGAAATCGGGGGGTTATCCACATTCTGTTGCGGTGTAGCGCCCGTCTGTCCAAAGGCCGGCGCCGGAGCGCCCGGCGATGGAGTTCCGCTGTCAGGAGGCTGCTGACCGCTGTCCTGGGCGGCAACTGTGGCCAACGCCAGCGCTACGAACACAAAAACGCAAATGTAGTCACGAAGTTTCATTAAGTCTTTCCTTACGGGACCACAATGGTGTCGCCAGGCCGCAACAGGACGTTCTGGTCCATGGCCTCGCCTTTCACCACTTGCTTGTAATTAAAGGGAAGTTTCTGCTGCTTGCCGTTTTCGGTGCGCAGCACGTAAATTCCTTTGGTGTTGGCAAACTGCGTGAAGCCGGCGCTGGCAATCGCCTGCAGTACTGTCATGTTCGGTGTCAGCGCCATCGCTCCGGTGTGTGTGACTTCGCCCAGGATATAGACTTTCTGGCTGTTCATCGCCGTGACCACCACCGTCACGCGCGGATCCGCCATGAATTTTTTCAGTTTCTCGGTCAGCGAGTTCGCGAGTTGCATCGGCGTCAAGCCCGCCGCCTGCACGTCGTCGAGAAGCGGCATAGAGATCTTGCCGTCCGGTCGCACCGGAAGAGTGCTGGTGAGATCGGTTTCTTTCCACACCGAGACATGAAGAACGTCATCCGGACCGATGATGTAATCGGGTCCGGCCACCGCAGCGGCATCCTTGGCCCCGCCCATGGGCGCATTCGGTTTCTTGTCTTTTCCGTTCATGTTGTCCTGCGCCCAGACCGGTGTGGTCATCAGCGCAAGCAACAACCCGGTCATCACTGCCAGCTTTTTCATTCGCTTCTCCTGGGTATGTTTACGAGGCGCCATATTCCCCGTACCCAATTTGTTTCAATTTGTAGAGCAGGGCCTTATAGCTGATCTGTAATTCCTGCGCGGCTCGCCGGCGATTCCAGCGAGTGCGAGTCAGCACTCTTAGAATTAGTTCTTTTTCCGCTTCCCGCGAGGCGGCTCGTGCTGCCTGCTTCAGGGAAACCGATCCCCCATTGCCACGCTCCGACTTCACCAGCATGGCGCGGAGCCCGCCCATGGCCAATGCCTCGTCCCCAAGAGCCACAATTGCCTTGGCCGCATCTTCCAGTTCACGCACGTTTCCCGGCCACCCGTAATCGAGAAACAACTGCAGCGTCTCTACGCTCAACAACGGTTTCGGCCGCCGAAAATCTCGCGCGTACTTCGCCAGAAAAAATTCCATCAACAACGGAACATCTTCCCGGCGCAGACGCAAGGGCGGCACACGCAAACACACTCCGCTGATCCGATAGTAGAGATCCTCGCGGAATCGCCCAGAGCGAACCTCGGCTTCCAGATCGCGCGAGGTTCCGCAAATCAAGCGAGCGCGCTTAGCACTGTTCCGATTCTCGTCTGTTTTGGGGAGCGCTTCCAGCAACTTGACCTGGGAGGTGGTACCTAAGTCACTAATCTCTTCCAGATATACCGTCCCTCGACTAAACAGCGCTTCCACCCCGTGGTCGTCGAACACTTCGGGGCTGAGCTCCGAGCAAAGCACCATTCGGAAGCCCTCATCGCGGCGCGCCGAAGCTTCATGGATGCGCCGGGCCACCGTACGTTTGCCGGCCCCCGCCTCCGCCAGCAGCAATACCGGAACTTGGTTCTGCGCCAACTCCCGGACTACGACCTCCACCGGCATCATGCTCGGACTTATCCCGGGCAGGAAAAGCCTCTCTTTGCTGTCACTTGCCGAAACATCGGGATCGCTATGGTTCAACAGGTCTGATTCCATGATTAGCCTTGTCGCGCTCGGGGGGAAGTCGATGGCGAAGTACCGTGAAGACAGTCTAGAAGCAAGGTCAGTACCATCTTCCCTAACTTTCCTCAGAGAGTGAGCAAGTCACATATTATCAGCTGTTTAGGATCCATCCGAGGGGATCCAACGCCACGTGGCTGCAGCCTCTAACCTATACCAATAGGGCAGAAAGTGGAAAACTTTTACCCTTTCTGGGGTAACCATATCCCAGTTACTTCCGGCTAGGAAAGGTAACCTTTCCCGCAACTCGCTACCAATATTGGACATAGCGGGCATAAAGGGGACGACCTGATGACCGGCAGACCAGAGCTGAATGGGAAAACTTATACCATTTCTGCTCCGTCCGATTCGATTCCAGACAAAAGCCGGGAATTGGAAACAATTTCCCCTCTCAGTAGGTTACCGCGGTCTGCAATGCGATCATTGCGCCCGGAATCAAGTTCGCATATGCTCAAAACATCCTCCTAACTTTTGCCTGTGAGCCATACTGCTGAAGTCGTGACCCTGCCTGAGCCTGCGAGCTCTGTCGACAAGCGTCCTGCTTTCTGGCAGGGGATCGTGCTCGCCCTGCTGGTCGGGTGGCTGTATTTCCCTATCCTCAGCCGGCTTGCGAATCAGTGGTGGACGGACCCGAATTTCTCCCACGGCTTTTTTGTGCCGGCATTCTCCCTCTATGTTCTTTGGCAGGATCGCGCGCATCTGCTGAGCTTGTCACGAAGGCCTTCTGTCTCGGGACTTCCGATTACGGTTCTGGGTTTGGCGGTGCTCGTCGTAGGATCACTTGGCGCCGAGCTTTTTCTCTCGCGTCTCTTTCTTGGTGGTGATCGCCGGACTCGTGATTTTCTTTCTCGGCTGGAACTACTTTCGCGTTGTGCTGTTTCCCTGGGCCTTTCTGTTCCTGATGATTCCGATCCCGGCAATCATCTTTAATCAGATCACGTTCCCGTTGCAGATCCTCGCCTCGAAGGTCGCCGCGAATGTGTTGCCGCTGGCGGGAGTGCCGGTTCTCCGTGAGGGCAATATCATCAACCTGCCAGCTATGCCGCTCGAGGTAGCGCAAGCGTGCAGCGGAATCCGCTCACTTCTTTCGCTGGGGACGCTTGCTGTCATTTACGGTTATCTGATGGAACCCCGCAACTGGATGCGCACCCTGCTTGCGTTAGCGTCGATCCCCATCGCCGTCGTCGCCAACAGCCTACGCATCGTCGGCACTGGACTGCTGGTGCAGTACTGGGACCCCGATAAGGCGGAAGGGTTCTTCCACGCCTTTTCCGGTTGGTTAATCTTTGTCGTTTCGCTTGGCCTACTCTTCCTTCTGCATCACCTTTTGTTGCTGGTATGGCCTGCGAGAGAGAAAGTCGCATGAAATCTTACTGGCGCTTTCTTTCAGCCGCCGTATTGCTCGTGGCCACAGCGTTGTTCTTGCACGCACGCAGCTCAATTGAGACGGTGCCTCAGCGCGAACCGCTGACGTCTCTTCCTCATCAATTAGGAGCATGGACTGGCACCGACATCACCATTCCGCAGGAGATTCTCGATATCCTGGGCGCCGGAGATTTCCTGTTGCGGGTCTACCGCGAACCCGCTCCCTCACAGTCCTACGTGGATTTGTTTGTCGCGTATTTCCCCAGCCAGCGCAGCGGCGATAGCATCCACTCGCCGAAGAATTGTCTACCGGGAGCCGGCTGGTCTCCGGTGGAGTCGAGTCGGGTCACGCTCTCATTACCGGGACACTCGTCGTTCCCCGCCAACCGCTATGTGATCGCCAAGGGCGAGGACCGGATGCTGGTTCTCTACTGGTATCTGGCGCACGACCGGGCCGTGGCCAGCGAATATTGGGCCAAGTTCTATCTGGTGACCGATTCGATGCGCCTGAACCGCAGTGACGGTTCGCTGATTCGCGTAACGACTCCCCTCCCGCCGGGGGAAACCATTGACGCCGCCGAGCAGCGGCTCACGTCGCTTGCCGGAAACCTTAGTCCGATCATTGATCGTTATGTCCCCCGTTGACCTTTTCTTGTTTCCACCGACGATTTCCATTCCGGACATGACGGCGGTAACTTTCGAGTGGCGCTAACATCGCAGTAACGTAAATCAGCGGGGCGCATATTAAGATGGAGCTTAGCCTGCTGACACATTGGGAGAATTGGAAATGAAGCATTCTGTAGTCGTTCGTCTGATCATCATTCTCGGACTGATCGCGACCGTAACCGTTGGTTGCTCTCGCGATCCCAATGTGCGCAAACAGAAGTACATGGAGAGCGGTCAACGCTATTTCGACAAGGGCAAGTACCGCGAGGCCGCGATCCAGTTCAGCAATGCCGTGCAAGTCGATCCGCGTTTCGGCGACGGCCATTACAAACTCGCTCTCACCTATTTGAAACTGCAGGAATGGACACGCGCTTACCAGGAACTCGGCCGCACGCTCGAATTACAGCCCGACAATTACCAAGCCCACATCGATCTCGCCAACCTGCTCATCGCCGGACGCGATCTGAAGCAGGCAAAAGAACAAACCGATCTCCTGATTTCGAAGCAGCCGGATAACCCTCAGACGCACGTCGCTGTTGCCAATTTGCTGGCTGCGCAAGACGAGCTTCCCGCCGCGATTCAGGAGATGCAGAAGGCGATCGCTCTCGGCCCTGAGCTTTACGAGTCATACTTGAATCTCGGCCTGCTCTACATGCGCGGTAACCAGCCCGACACCGCGGAAGCCGATTTCAAAAAAGCAGTAGAGATCAACCCCAAGGCGATGAACGGCCAGCTCGCATTGGGGAGCTACTACCAAGCTCGGAGCCGCTATCCGGAGGCGGAGCAGACTTTCAAGCACGCGATTGAGATCGAGCCAAAGAATCCCGATCCGCGCGCCGCGCTCGCCCGGCTCTACATGGCGCAGGGGAAGAAAACCGAAGCTGAAGATTTCCTGAAGCAGGTGAAGAGAGATCTGTCGGACGATCCCGTTGGCTATCGCATGTTGGGCGACTTCTATTTCGCGATCGGCGACATCGATAAAGCCACCGCAGAATACGCATCGATCTACCAAGATCATCCCAAGGATCTGCAAGCCAAGAAGAACTACATTCAGCTGCTCATCCTGAAGAACAGTCTCGACGATGCCGGCAAGCTCAATGACGAGATTCTGAAAGCGAATGCCAACGATACCGAGGCCATGATTTTCCGCGGCCAGATCCAGATTCGCCAGGGTCAGCTCAACGACGCCACCAACACGTTGCAGAACGCGCTGAAGAATGATCCTGATAACGGCATCGCTCACTACCATCTCGGAATCGCATTCGATCAGTTAGGCGATCTGGCCCGCGCTGAAAACGAATGGCGCAACGCAATCCGCTTGCGTCCCGACTTGTCCGAGGCTCATCGCGCGCTGGCCGCTGTCGCTCTGCGTAAGGGCGATATGGAGTCGCTTGAGCAGAGCGCCACACAGATCATCGCGCTACAACCCGGTTCCCCCGACGGGTACGCTCTGCGTGCTGTTTCCTTCATCAACCGCAAACAGTTCCCTCAAGCCGAGCAGGATGCGAACCACGCCATACAGATTTCCCCGCAAAGCGCCGTCGGCTATGTGCAATTGGGCAACCTGCGCCTGACGCAAAAACAGTATGCGGAGGCCGAAAAGGCCTACCAGACCGGACTCGACAAAGATCCGACGTCCACGGACTCGCTGAGTGGGCTGATGAACAGCTATATCGCCGAAAAGCAGTTCGACAAAGCAGTCGCTGCCGCGAACGCCCAAATCGCCAAGGTCCCAAACAACAGCGGATTCTACGATCTGCTGGGCACCGCACTCTTCCAGAACAAGAAAGACAACGCCGGCGCCGAAGCCGCCTTCCGTAAAGCTGCCGAACTCGACAAAAGTAATTCCGACGCGCTGCTGAAGTTGGGCCAAGTGCAGGTGGCCAACGGATCGACCGATCAGGCGATCGCAACCTATCAGAAGTCGATCCAGGACAATCCTCGCGAGATCAGCTTCTACATCTTGCTGGGAGAGTTGTACGAATCGAAGCAGGATTGGACGAACGCCAAAGCCGCTTACCAGAAGGCGCTCGACCTGAAGCCCGACAATCCGTTGGCTTCGAATAACCTGGCTTACGTCCTGTTGCAGAGCGGAGGCAACGTCGACGTCGCCCTGTCGCTCGCGCAGACGGGACGCCGCGGCATGCCCGATTCTCCGAACGCCGCCGATACCTTGGGGTGGGTTTACTACCAGAAGGGCGCGTACAAATCAGCCATCGATCTCTTCCAGGAATCGCTCAAGCTGGCGGAGAAGAACAAAGCCCCCGACGATCCCACGGTGCACTACCACCTGGGCCTAGCCTACGAAAAAGATGACCAGCCCGCATTGGCTCGCCAACATCTGGAGCGGGTGCTGAAGATCAACCCTAACTACTCGTCTGCGGCCGATGTGAGGAAAGCTCTCTCGCAGTTGAAGTCGTAAAAGCGGCGGAAGGTCTCAGCCTGCTCGCAACTTCATATCTTCGAGAAGATTAGACTCCGCGGGCCGGGGCGCGAGCTTCTTAATTTCCGCAGCCGTAGTCCAGGCCAGTGAGGTCCTCGGGACTCGGTAGATCTCGATCGGCAGCGACTCCAAATACTTCGACAGCGGTTGAAAAGAGCCGCGACCTCCGTAGTCGTGCCAGAAGACATATCCACGGCGCGACATCATCACCGCCATTTTCATGGTGTCGTTGCGAACGAATTCCTCCGCATGGGCGCCGTCGATAAATCCAAGCTCGATCGTGTCGCGGAAAGGCTCGGGATCAAACTGCATCGAATCGCAATAAATCTGCTGGTAACGGCCTGACAGCCCCGCCCTGGTCAGAAAGTCTTCGGGACGCCGATCCTTTACCAGATCGATGTCGGTCGAAAGGTACCCATGGAGACGGTTTCCCTCAGGCGGGAGATCCAAGGTGTAGATCTCGGTCTCCGCGGGCGAATTCAAAATGAAGATGGCGGTGGTACGGCCGTTAAAGGTACCGATCTCGAAGACGCGCTTGGGCCGCAGCAGTCGCGTCACCGCCGCCAGTGTCAGGATTTCGCGCGGTTCCGTACCTCCTCCTGTTTGAAAGCGAGCGGGCACACGCACAAGGTCAAGATCGGAAGGCGCTAACTCCTTCAGCACACTGCGCGTTGGCAGTCCTCGCCCGACCAGTTCGTCATATTTGCGGACACAGAACGAAAGATATTCTCGTAAGTATTCCGGTTTTTGCAGTGCCAGTCGACAGGAAGAAAGATTGACCGCTTTTAACGCCTCGACTGATCCACGCACAACTTCGCGCCATCGCATGGGGGCCTCAAAGAGTACTTAAGATGAGAGAAGAAATCTGGACCAGTTCACTAGAAAGCCAACTGCAAAGTCTCAGTGGAAGGCACAGATCACGAGCGGCGTTGAAATATTGTCGCTAGTCCAACGTCATGTGTCAACCGGGGCCAGCGTGAAATTCACGCTGACCCCGCAACTCCACTCGAAAAGATTCGCGATCGTCCAGCGAACCGAATTCGTGTGTCCTTAGTAGACGTTCTTCGTCAGCGAGTTGATCATGGTGATGTTCGCTCCCAGGTCCAACCCATCGGTCCCGGCATTTTTATAGGGACTGGTGGGAAGCAGTTGATAGTTCCCGCCGCTCCCGTTGTTGTATTTGGTGAAACCAACCGCCGTCATATTGGCGGGAAAGAAGTTTCCTGTCGGCCAATCGTTGATGGGCGTGTTTTTGGGGAGAGCAACGATCGCGTTATTCGTGAAGTACCAGGGATTGAAGCAAGCGGGAAGCGTTGTGATTGGCTTGTCGGAGAAGGCGCAGTTGGTCGTGCCTCCCGTGGACCACACCGGATAGAGCCCGGCAGTCACGATGCTGTTATTGAAGGTGAAGTTGGCCATCTTCGGACTCGATGTGTCGTCACCCACATTCAATACTTCGTCATAGGGAAATCCGGTGATGTGGTTGAACAACACATCCTGCAGCACCGGCGCTCCGACGCCCATCGAGACCTGCGCCAGGACTCCGGTACCCGCGTACAAAGTCGGGTTGATATCATCCACCGTGATGTCGTGAATGCTATAGCGCTCGCCGGCCAAGGGGGCGCCGTTGTTGCTCGACAACCCGTTGGCTACCTGCAGTCCCGAACCGACGTGACTGATCGTGCTGTAACGCACCGTCACATCCGTCACCTGGCAGAGCGGGCAAACATTCAGACTTCCGCTAGCCTGATTTTTAGGGGTCAGGAGGACTGAAAATCCTACTTGGGAAAAACCTCCCCAACTGTATTCCAGAATGTTGCCTTCGAATAACACCCGCTGCGCATTCTTTAACTCGAAGTGATTCTTCACGATGAACGGATTGCCGTTGCTTCCACCCACATAACCCTCCTGACCCTTAAGCCAGGTCAGCGGCTTGAAGAAGTGGTTGTAGCGGACCTCGATATCACCGGGTGTCTGAGTCGCTTCTGACCCGCCCAGCAGGATACCCTCGCCCGACGCCTCCAGGAAGTTGTCATCAAACTTGTAGGGGCCCATGGACAGATCGCCGTTGCCGCCAGCAATCGCAATACCGTCGGTGCAAGCGCCGCTGATGGAAATGCAGTGGAAGTCCGTGAAGTAGGAATCGACCACGGCCAGGTTGGTGCTGGAGAACAGCGACACGCCTTTTTGCGTTTCGTCCTGCGCCGTTCCGTGCAGCCACAGACGGTCGAACACCAGGTGGTCGTTCGCGCTATTCGAGGTCATGCTGATCAAGGCATAGGCAATGCCTCCGCCTACGGGGCGTGTGATTTCCAACCCCAGCAAGCGGTAGTGGCTCGCGCTCGAAGCGAACGTGACCGGAGCCGTTGCCGTGACCTTTGACACCAGCTTCGCCATGACGTTCTTTGTCGATTTGCAATTCAGCGATGGCCTTCCTGGTAAAGACGCCACTCCCGCATAACACGGCGTAATCCGTGTTCCTTCGGGCGGCAGAGTGGAATCTGCCGATGCGGTGCGCACAATGATCCAATGCTGGTTGTCACAACTCTTGTTGGGGAAATTATAGTTTCCGGTAAACGTGGCGCCCGCCTGCAGCATCAGCGTGTCGCCGCAGCTGCGGCGTTGATCGCTGACTGCAAGTCGCCGCCCGCGTTCACGGTGGTTTTCTTCCCGGTGCCGGTGTGTCGGACAAGGCGCTCAGCACGTACACCAGCGGCAACTCTGCCGGACCGTCATACTGGCCGAATTGACTGGTAGTGCAGTTGCGGGCTGGTTCTTGCACAAGGATTCGTTGTATTGCACAAACCGCTCAAAGAGCGAGAAAAAAGAAAGCGACAAGCGAAAGGCGCCGGGAGACCCGGGCAGGGGAGAAGCTGGGAATCTTGAGACATTATGTCCCTACTTCGAAATTTACCTACGTCCTGGAACGTACTAACTGGAGGCGGATGCCCTAGATCACCCGGGGATGCAAACCTTAAGGACACGGAAGTACAGGAGTGCTGAAAACTCATTTCTGCTGGTTTGCACGCTGACCAAAGTAATCTCCGTTCCTCCGGACTGCCGTTTGCAGCATGCTAGAATTCTGGGGCCTTAACCATCTCATCATGACGACACCGTCGGTTCCAGCCAATCTTTTCTGCACCGAAGAGCAAGATCGAAAAGCGCCGAGGCACGAGTGGCGATTATCGGGCTTGGCTATGTCGGTCTGCCGCTGGACCCTGTTCTACACCGAGCAGAAGTTCCCGTCACCGGCTTCGACATCGACGAGCGCAAGATCAAGACGCTGAGCGACGGGTGGGACCTACATTGTCCGCATTCCGGCTGAGGAAATTGCGCAAGCCAAGCAACATGGATTCGAAGCGACATCTGATTTTTCGCGCACTCACGGAAATGGATGCCGATCATCATCTGCGTTCCTACGCCGCTGAACGAATATCATGAGCCCGATCTCAGTTACATCACGGACACTGCGAAGTCCATTGCGCCGTATCTGCGGGCGGGGCAGTCTGGTGATTCTCGAGAGCACGACCTACCCCGGGACGACGGAAGAAGTGCTGGTGCCGATTCTCGAAAAAGGCAATAAGTACGGGTTGAAAGCGGTCCGCGGGAAAGACGATCAGCAGGGATTTTATGTTGCCTTTTCGCCGGAGCGCGAAGATCCCGGCAATACCAGCGGTCGCCCGGCGCGATATTCCGAAGGTGGTGGGCGGACTCGATACCCAGGCTTCGGAACTGTCGGCGGCGCTGTATGGCACGATTTTCAACCGCGTGGTGCCAGTGTCATCGCCGGCGGCGGCGGAGATGACCAAGCTGCTGGAAAACATTTATCGCTGCGTGAATATTGCGCTGGTCAATGAATTGAAGTTGTTGTCGCTGCGCATGGGAATCGATATCTGGGAAGTGATCGCGGCGGCCTCGACCAAGCCTTTCGGATTTCATCCGTTTTATCCGGGGCCGGGGCTGGGCGGACACTGCATTCCGGTCGATCCTTTTTATCTTTCCTGGAAGGCGAAAGAGTGGGACTTCCGCACTCGCTTTATCGAACTGGCGGGCGAGATCAACATGCAATATGCCGTACCACGTGCTGGAACTGTAGTGAAAGCGCTGAACCAGCAGAAGAAAGCGCTGAACGGATCGCGAAGGTGTTGGTTCTGGGCGTGGCCTACAAAAAGGATATCGACGATTTGCGGGAATCGCCAGCGCTGACCATCATCGAATTGCTGCAGAAAGAAGGCGCCCAGGTCAGCTACAACGATCCCTACTTTCCGACCGTCGGCAAAGGACGTAAGTACGATCTGCAGATGAAGTGCGCGCCGCTGGAAAATCTTGGCCAATACGATTGCGCGCTGATCGTGACCGATCATTCCGACTACGACTACCCGCAAGCATCGTCAAAGAATCGCAACTGGTGGTCGACACTCGCAACGCCACCAAAGGCATTAAGAGCGATAAGGTCGTGCGTTGCTAGCTTAGCCGCTGACGTTGAGTTTCCCCCTATTCTTGCGATATACTCCCACAACTTTGGACTGGGGGCGGCTCACCGGGCCATATTCCGGCCTAATATTTACCGACTGCAGACTAAAACAGAGCCCTGTTCCCGCCTGAGATTGCTATGCCCGTCGCCTCTTGGAAGTACGCTGCAAGCACCCTTTATTGCGAGGTGATGAAGTTTCGCTTTGATTACCCTGTCAGAATAGTTCCGGAAGCCGGTCCCAAGGATTCTCTGAGCTACTACCTCTACAGTGATTCCCTCCCTGGAAAGCGATGAGAATGGACTCGAACGGCATTCCGCGCGAGTGGGAGCGAATCACTGGCACCGTCTACAGACCCGATTACATCGCGTGCTACGGCCTGACAAATTTAGGACACTACCTCCGAACCAGGAATCAGCAATGCCTGGACATCTTCTTGAAGCAAGTGGGATGGCTTGAAAAGCACGCGACCATTCGCGCCGACGGCGCGGCGGTTTGGACAAACGATTTTGACTATCGGGAAGGACCAGTTTTTCTTAAAGCTCCATGGCTTTCCGCAAATACTACCGGCTTCGTGATCAGCGCTCTGGTCCGTGGCTGGCGGGTGACGCGCGAACCTCGCTTGCTGGAATTGCTCAAGCGCTCTTCCGTTATTTTTGAGCTCGACTATGACCGGCAAGGCATCCGGGTCCCCATTGATGGGTATTTCCTCTACACCGAAAAACCTGGTGTGCCCGCTCCCGGAATAATGGACGGCTTTCTGAGATCCCTTCTAGGTTTGTATGATCTCGCCATTGAACTCGAAATCCTGCGGTTGAACGATTATTCAAGCAAGGCATCGCGGGCCTGAAACATGTGCTTCCTCTTTGGGACTTCAAGAATCGATGGAGTTGGTACGGGAATCGGGCATATCTATGTCCTCCGAACTATCATTGTCTAAACCGCTTGCTGTTGCTGGTTTTAGCCCGGATTGCGCGAGAGCCGATGTTCGCTAAATTTGCGGAAAATTGGGATCCTGCGAAGTTGTCTTTGCTGCAGCGCGGCGAAATCTATCTGCAATTCTTGCGAACCAAGAACCGATCTCGAATCGCCAATCGCACTTGGAGGCATGGCCCGAACGTTTCTGACGTCATGCCTTTCGCAAAGAAACGACTCGCCTCCAATCCTGCTGCCTCCGAAACCCACCCGGAGTTGTCATAGGCGATTCCATCGAGTTCCCCTGGAAGAGAATTATCCAAGAAAAGTGCTAGCCTCGGTTCCATGATCAGAGCGTCATTGCGCCTGACCGTTGCGATGGCAGGGTTTCTGTGGCTTTCTTTGACTGTCGCTGCGCAGGAAGCATCCCCTCGTTGGCAAACCATCGGCCCCGGCGGTGGAGGCGCACTTTTCCTCCCCACCATCAGCCCCAGCGATCCTAAGCGCGTTCTGGTTTCTTGCGACATGACGGGCGCTTACATCTCTGACGATGCCGGACAATCGTGGCGCATGTTCAATCTCCGCGGACGCATTCGCTTTTTCGTCTTCGATCCTCACGATGCCAGCGTCATCTACGCACAGACCATCGGGCTCTGGCGCAGCACGGACGACGCGCATACCTGGCAGTTGATCTATCCCGATCCGAAAATCGTGTCCGGCGTATCCATGGCCAACGATCACGCAGGAGAAACTCTCCTCACCTCTGGTTCGCCCATGGGAGAGATCACCGCGCTCGCGGTCGATCCGACGAATACCAAATTTCTCTATGCTGGCTTTCGACAAGGCGATGATTCCCAGATTCGCGTCTCGTCGGATTCAGGCAGGACGTGGGATCCTGACGACCGCTCCCGGCGTGGTGAAAACTCTTTACGCCGACAATCGGCACGACATTTACGCCTTTGGAGAAAACTTCGTCGTAGCCGGCACACTCCGTCGTGATCTGAACGCTTCGCCTCGCTGGAAGAACATTTCCTTGCCCGGCGGAATGTCTTCCCTGCTGGCGGTCTCCGGATCATTTCCTGAGTCTGGCTTTGCTACGTTCTACGCCGCAACTTCGTCGACTTTGTTTGTGTCGGAAGACAGAGCCAACACCTGGAAGCCTCTCTCTCTCCCCGGCCCTGCCAAGGTCCGCACGCTTGCCGCCAGCCCGAACAATCCGGATGTCCTTTACGTTTCCTACAGTGATCTCGAAGAAGGCTTTCCGGGATTCAAGAAGAAATTCTTCGGTGTTGCTCGCACCACGGATCGGGGACGCACGTGGGATTCGATTTGGAAAGAATCGACCGACTCGGCCGCTAATCTGCACGACGCCTGGATCTCCCCTTTGTTCGGCCCGGGATACGCAGAGAGATCCCATCGGCCTCGCCGTCGCCGCCACCGATCCCAACATCGTCTACTCGACCGACTACGGACGCGTCCTGCTCACCGAGGACGGCGGCAAGAATTGGGATGCGATCTACTCTACCCGCCTTCCCGACGGGTCCTTCACCGGCCGCGGCCTCGAAGCCACCACCAACTACGGCGTGCATTTCGATCCCTTCGATCCCAAACACATTTTCGTTTCTTACACCGACATCGGATTGTTCCGCAGCGAAAACGGCGGCGCGAGTTGGACCAGTGCTACCGCAGGCGTTCCGGCCGCGTGGCGCAACACAACGTATTGGATGGTATTCGACCCTGAAGTTCACGGACGCCTTTGGGCTGTGATGAGCAAAGTTCACGATTTGCCGCGTCCGAAAGTCTGGCAGCATCGCGCGCCCTCCACCTATGACGGCGGAGTCGTGATCAGCGAGGACGGCGGCAAGACCTGGCAATCATCGAGCACAGGAATGCCGCCCAGTGCAGCGACGTTCATCCTTCTCGATCCCAGCAGCCCCGCCAGCGCCAGAGTGCTCTACGTCACCGCTCTGGGACGCGGCGTCTACAAGTCCAATGATGGCGGAAAGACTTGGGTCTTGAAGAATACCGGAATTGAAGCCGCCGAACCGCTGGTATGGCGCATGACTCGCGACGCCGCAGGTGCGCTCTATCTGATTGTTGCGCGCCGCAGTGATGACGGCAGCATCGGCAACGCGGGCGACGGTGCGCTCTATAAATCTGCGGATGGCGCCGAGCACTGGACGAAGATCACGTTACCCGCGGGAGTCAACGGCCCTGACGGAATCGCCGCCGACCCACGTGATCCCAGACATTTATTGCTCGCCGCCTGGGCGCGCAGCACTCCGCCGCAGGCCCAAGGCGGCGGCATCTACTCTTCTGTAGACGGTGGGAAGACGTGGCGCAATGTGCTCGCGAAAGATCAGCACATCTACGATGTCACCGTTGACCCACGCAATCCCAGGGTCATGTACGCCGCGGGATTCGAATCCTCCGCTTGGCGCTCCGCCGATGCTGGCGCTAGCTGGCAACGTATTCGCGGATACAACTTCAAATGGGGACACCGCGTGACACCCGATCCCACCGATCCTGACAAAATCTACGTCAACACTTACGGTGGCGGCGTCTGGCACGTTCCCGCAATCGCAGATAGCGTTGTATCGACTAAATCGAGACGCACGCCAGATCCGACGAAGAAATAGATGTCCCTAACGGGAACCGTCTATGGCTCGGTTAATGGCGTCAAGGTCGGCGCCGACATCACGATGGTCCGAAGAGGCATTTTTCAACGGACTTCCGGACGCGAGATGATAGTCGCCGCCGTTTCCCGAGAGGTAATCGACAAAGTGCGCGTCTTTGAGGTTCTTTACGGAAATATTTCCCTTAGGCCAGCCGCCGCCCGCATCCACCAGAGCGTTGTTCGTGAAGCTGTAGTTCACGAAGCAAGTCTGAAGAATGGATTCAGGCCCTCGGCCAGCGGCGGCACAGTTTCTCTGCGGTCCGCCGCCCGTCGAACCTATGGGGCGTTGACCAACTGTCACCAGGTTATTCGTAAACGAAAAGCCGGTCATCCGTTCGCCGCTCAACGGGCCTCCGAGCACCAGAAGACCGTCCGGCGGGAACGCTGTGATGTGATCCATTTTCAAATCGCGGAGCGTCGGGATGGGAACGTCGCCGATCGTCTTTGACGAAGAGCCTTGGGATATCTGAGCCAGAATTCCAAATCCCTTGGCCGCGTTGCCTTGGATGTCATCGATCACAATGTCGTGAATGCTGTAACGTTCACCCGCCTTAGGCGCGGCTCCCGCATCTGATAGGCCGTTCCCGACCTGAAAGCCGCTGGCGACGTGACTCATCCTGCAATAGCGAATCGTGACATCCGTCACCTGGCAGACGGGGCACGTGTTCTCTCCCTGATTCTTGGGCGTCAGCACGATGCCGAAGCCAGTCTGTGTGAAGCCACCCCAGGAGTTTTCCAGCACATTGCCTTCGAACAGAACGCGCTGCGCATTTTTCAGTTCAAAGAGATTCTTGACGATATAGGGCCTGCCATTCGGAGCGCCGACGAACTGAGGATGCCCTGGCCGCCAACTGGGCGGCTTGTACAAATAATTGTGCCGGATCTCAATGTCGGCTGGCGTGACAGCGGCGCCGCCGCCTCCGAAGAAGACGCTTTGGCTGGCGGCCTCGAGGAAATTGTTCACAATTTTGTAGGAACCTTGCGGTCTGGGCCCTAGTCCGCCTGCGATGTCCTGCGCCTCAACACATGCTCCTGTAATCGCAACACACTTGAAGTCATTGAAGTACGAGTCAACAACTGCGGCGTAAGTAACTCCTGAGAGCATGATGCCGCGCGTGGTTTCGTCGGCCTCGGTCCCATGCATCCAAACCCGGTCGAAGATGATGTGATCGGCTGCTCCAGCCTTTTCCGTCGAAACCAGGTTGTAAACAATGCCTCCTGGCTGACGGGTGATTTCGATCCTATAAAGCGATAGTGGTTTGCGCCGCTGCAGTTCGATCGGTCCGCTGCCGCCCTTGGCGGCGAACGCGATTTTCGCCATCACGTTCTTATTTGATGTGCACTTGAACGCAGGGCGATCGGCTAGACTTTCGACGCCGGCATAGCATGGGAAAATGCGAGAGCCTTCCGCAGGAAGATCCGAATCGGCCGCGCTGGTGCGAATCGTGATCCAGTGCGCATCATCACACTGCTTCGCCGGGAGGCGGAACGTTCCTCGGAACTCAGCTCCCGCTTGTAAACGGACGATGTCTCCGCAAGCGGCGCGGTTGAGGGCTTCCTGAAGGTTGTCACCCTCCTTGACCTCCAACGCCTTTCCGGGAGACGGCGTATCCGCAAGAGAGCTCTTCACGTAGACGCGCGGCAGTTCGGCTGGTCCGTCAAAACCTGACTTTTCCACAGCACTGCCGGCATTGGACTGGGCACGAAGCACTGGTGTAACGAACGCGACACAGAAGAAAAGACAAATAGGCACGCGCTGAAAAACACGCGGGATCTTCATGATTGCTGCCTCACTAAAAAATGATAGCACGCGAAACTGACACGGCTATTTGGACGAGAAGGGCCTCCGGAAGGGATAATATCGCGTGATTGCTTGACAATCCCATTGCGCTGTCATAGGCTTCCTCGCGCAAGGCGTATCTTGCCCCTTGGAACCTCTCGCCTGGCTTTGGCTCACGGCTGACGAGTGTGGCTTCGTGTGGGTTTCTATCAAGGGGTGTTTTGAGCATAGGGCGACAGTGAACATTCCAGTCCATTTCCAGGTCCGCACTCCTTCCCGGACCTTACCTCCTAAGTGAGATCTCGAAACTTGGTAGCTCTATGGGCGGTTTTAGAACGAGCACGAAGAATGCTTCGAGGAGGACAACGTGGAGATTCGTACCTATCAGAACTTCAAGGAACTGCAGGCCGTTGAGGATCCCTGGCAGGATTTGCTCCGCTACTATCCGCAAGCAACCACTTTCTCGACACCTGATTGGCTAATTCCTTGGTGGCAAACTATCGGGAAGGAGCAGAGATTACTCGTTCTGGGCTTCTTCGACCAGGCATCCCGTTTGCTCGCCTTAGCACCTCTCGCGGTTGCCTCCGTGCGAGTCGGCAACACGGCTCCACTCACGTTATTGCGGCTCCTGGGAGACGGAAGCTTCGATTCCGACAACCTCGATCTACCCGTTCGCCCAGGTTTTGAACAAGAATTTGCAGCGACCTTCTTGAATTACCTCGATTCTCAGCGGAAGACGTGGGATTTATGCTGATCTGCACACCTTGCCCACCCAGTCGCCGGGAGCTGACGCACTTCTGCGATTGCTGAAGAAGAATAAGTGGACCTTTGCCGTGAAAGAGCGGCCTGCGTCGGCCATCCCGCTTCCTGAAGCATGGGACGAATACTTGGGACGACTCTCGAGCGAGGACCGCAAGAACCTGACACGTTATTCGCGCAGGCTTGAAAAACGTTATGCAGTAAACGTTTATCGTTGCACGCGAGAAGAGCAACTCCCACGATGTCTGGAAGCACTTTTCAAACTTCACCAAGCACGTTGGACATCGGCAGGGGAACCTGGCAGTTTCGGATCACGCGAGAGAAGGGACTTCTATTACGAAGTCAGCCATTTGCTTCTGCCTCGCAATCTGCTCGACATCTGGGTATTGGAATTGGATGGCGAAATTGCCTCCGTGCAGTTTGCATTTCGACACGGCCGCACCGTGTTCCAATTGCAGGAAGGAAATGACCCCCAGCGCGCTTCCGACCGTGTTGGATTTGTTCTCCGGGGACACGTCATTCGTGAACTGATCCACCAAGGCATACGAACTTATGACTTTCTTGGGGGAGAGCTTGGATATAAAGAACGATGGGGAGCTGAAGTCAGACACTACCTCGATCTAACATTCGCTAGGCCCTTTAGCCTGGGCGCTGCCTACATTCAGGGCCACACCTTTGCTCATGCAGGGAAAGAGTGGCTAAGAAGAACCCTCCCGAGAGAAGCCTGGCAGACCTTGCATAACCTGAATCTACGCTACAAACGCACCGCATGACCTGCGAGGTTATCGTCCCGCCCGAAGAGGTTGTGTAGTTTCCGCTTCACTCAGTTGATATCCCATGTCTGTCATGAGCGCGCCCCAAGCCGATTCGATTTGAGCGACCGAAGACGCAGGAAGCTCGGTATGCCATTGGCCAGACTTGGCTGCCCTGATGAACGGTTTATCTTGGCGCGTATCCTTTGTCAGTTTCCAGGCTTGCCCTTGACTCTTTTAGAGACCATCACTCCGCAAACTCAACTGGATTGCGCGTGCCACTCTCTCGGGCGTAGCGTCGAGCTAGAAATGCAGCGATTCGAGAAACCACCTGTTCGGGTTCTTGTAAAGGTCCTCGTAGCGAAGCAGGAGAAATCCGTCATGATTGCGCCGCAGGCATGTCCAGCTCATGACGTGATCGCTCCATGAGGCACTCCACTTCCAATCGACATCGAACTCAGCATTGAGAAAACGGGTAACGAACTTCCTTAAGGGATAGCTGTCAGCGAGCTTTTTCCGCTTAATCGCATAATGGTAGTAAGAAACTGCGACATCCCTTGGGTCACGCACAACATAGATGATCCTTTTATAGCGTGGATCGAAGCATTCGTGGCTCTTCAGGATACGAGGACGTGGGAGGGCGCGCAGAATCCGATCCGGAAACATATAGATCTCCGGAATCCAGACTGAGATTGGCGAACGTGACGGGCTCATTTTGGCGGACCAGATTTCCCACTAGAAATCTTAGCCACGTGTGCCCGAGCGCGGATAGGAAACGATGAACACATCGTCATCGAATACAGTCAGCCCCCGTCCTGCAGGCTTTCTGCCGAGAAGCACCCGCGTGGCTTCACCGATAGTTCGAATACCCTCGTCATTCGCCCTCCCGGTTATCGAGTATCTTCGCTGCGGAAACCCTTCCTTCCAGTTTTCCAGGAAAGATTCTTTTAGCGATAAAGCGCATATCCGATTTAGAGGCCTCCCTGCCTTGTGAAACAGCTCCGAGATGGCCGGCAATGGATCGAATACCTGCCATAGTGCGTCGTGACTCATCGGGCTCAGATCGCGAACCGAGGGTAGCAGGTCTCGCAGAAGTCGGGGATGTTTGATCGCTCGCTTGGCCACGGAGGGAAACATGCATGCCAACGCCGAAGGTAGCCTGCCGTCCATCGCCAGCGTGCTCCCACAGAATAGGAATTGGGAGGAGTTGGTCTTTGATCGTGCGCAATCTGCCATTCGTACCAGGGAAATTCGACCCCCAGGTGGATGGGTAGTTCTATTGTTCCCCAATAGCGGCCATTCACCTCCATCAAAGCGCTGCGACCTTGCGCGCGATCCTGGCGAAACTCAACCATCGCCACGCCTTCCCATTGCAGTGCGCGCAGTAGTGCAATGGCCTGTTCAACCAAGCCAAGGTCAGGTGTTTCGGAAACCGCAACGGCCGCCGCACCACCGGTGCTCGGAACTTCTTTCAGGCGACGATGCTGAAAAATGGCTATTGGCTCCCCATGATGCATTAACGTCTCTATGCCGACTCCTTCGCCGGGCGCGAACTCCTGAAGCAAAATCTCGCCTGGCTCGCAATGGTCACCGAAGGCCTCTTGCAACGCCTGTGGGCTCTGAAAATGCCTCACCTTGAAATCACTGACGCAGTTCTTGTTATAAGGCTTCGCGACGATGGGGAACTTCAATTGTTCCGACAGTGTCCCGAGTGCGGAGGACTCCATGAGCCGAACCGTTCGCGGGACCTGGATTCCTACTTCCGTTGCCGCCTCCAGGGTAAGGCTCTTGTCGAGGAGGCGACCGACAATCGAAGCGGGTGGGCATGCCACCTAGAGCAATTCGCGCAGCTTCGCGTCGTGTTTTCCAATGGCGAGCAAAGCTGCATCCGTTGCCGGAATCAACATGTCATATCCACGCTTAGAGATGAGCGCGGCTATCGACTCATAAAAGCCTTGGGAGTCCGCGCCCGGCAGACTTTCAAAATTACGGAGAGCGGTGGACCTTATGCGAGGTGCAGAAGGGGAAACGGACGCAAGATCGACCGTTATTTGGTGGCGGTGAAGGCAACGCGCGATAGAAACCGAAATGCGCGGCTCGATCCCCAGGATTAGAACTGGACGATTCATGTCAGACATCTGTGGCTTACCGCTTATCCCAGTTTTACCCACTCCCCGCTTATCAAAGCAATTTAACGGTTCGCAACCCGGTGGCCAGCGCCTAAACCTCTCTTGTTTGATCGAACACTGAACTCATTCGCGGATGTATCGCGGCGACGCGCTCCTGTGCATCGCTATCAAAGACCCCGCTCCGCTTAGCCAGCTTTCGAACTGATTTCGGTCCGCAGCGAAGTGTCCAGGAATCTCGGAAGCCGGAAACGGTCGTCATTTCTATGTACGAGCCCGGCATCGCACGTCGTGGCCGAAACTATATGTTCTTTTTCAGCCAACCAGCAAATTCCGGGCGGTAAGCGCGCTTGGGTAGCAGAATTGGCTCCTTCCGTCCGATGAGTGCTTGAATCCTTTCACGATTCTCGTTGATTTCCTGGCGGAAGGACGTTTCGTCACGCGGGGTGCGATGCCGATGGCCGTGCAGTTGTACGTCAATACCGCTTTTTCCCACTTCTGCCACTTCACCCGGATTCATCAGGTGCAAGACACGTTTACTACACAACGAAGCAAATCAATCCCGAGAGTGTCAGCCAGTCTCCGTGCGAGATCGTTCTTCTGCTGACCACTAAGCTTCTCGCGCTCCGACAGCACGACCAACCCGCTCACCACATGGAACCGGCCGGCTTCTGTGCTGAGGTCCACAGGCTCGTGAATGCCTAACTCCTCCACGGGCTGCAGCGGAATTCGGCGCCTCTTCCATAACATGTAAGAACACATCAGGTTAAAAATGGGCATTTGCCGGTCAGAATAGTAGGTGGTTTGATACACCGTGGCCGGAAAGTTGTATCTCTGGAGAAGTGGCCATGCCTGCTTGTAGAAATCGTAGGTGCCATCGTCAAATGTAATCACCACGCTGCGGGCGGAAGATTACCAGTGCGCAATAAGTTCAAAGCTTCGCCGAGAGGCAGGACAGAACACCCCATCGCATTGATTGCTTGCAAACGGTCTTCCAACATATTTGCAGAGATACTAGAGTGCTGGGTCTCCACATGTCTCGTCTTCGAGAGAGATGCCGTGATAACAGAGGATCAACAACCGCTCCTGACGCCAGCGGCTATTCGCTAACCGTTCGAATCCTCCAGCCTTCTTTATTGCTTGAATCGCGGCTAGCTTGACTCTTCTGATCTGAGACATTTGGTCAGGCGGCTTTCAACTCATGTTGTATGCAATCCGGGTCTTACAAGCCGGAAGCGTCGTGGATAAAAAGGCATCCAGCCCAGACGGTACACAATGTCTTGTCAGGGTACATAAACGCAACGCCAAAACCCAGCACTCCTATATTCCAGCTTCGACCCACGTCACGGTCTTTGGTGTCGCGATTGGTCAAGGCATGAATCTTGCCTCTCAGAAATTAGGCGACATCTCCGTAGCGCTCGTGGGCGATCATCATCTGTTCAATCCGGTTTGCTACCGCGTTGAAGTCCGGACAAAGAGCCTGAGCGCCGTATGACACAATTTGTCACTCAACCCGCTACTTTGACGTTCTCATGTCGCCGTTCCGCCAGCATCCCCGCGAGACCTCCGTAAGACATTGATTCTATGCCGCTTCTCACCCCCACTCCGGTAACTTCGCACTGGCAGCCAGCCTGCACCATCTACCTGCAAAGCGATCGACTCTACGGTGCCCGCAGAAGGCATCCAGAAATCGGGTTGACTATGGACGGAAAACGTCGCCACAAACGCATCAAGATGGTATTGCCGTTGAAGATCTGGACGAAAGACGTCTCAAACAACAGCGTCAATGAATTGGCGCATACGCTCGACATCACTCCATTCGGCGCACGCCTGGGCGCGATTCGCAATTTGCTCAAGATGGGAGAGACCGTCACCATCCAATACCGTCAGCGGCGCTTTCAATGTCGCGTGGTGTGGGTGAGGCAACTGGAAGGCAGTTCGGAATATCAGGTCGGCGTCGAAGCGATTGGTGGAGGAGAAACCTGGGGCATCGAACTCACCGAAAACGACCATAGCGCCGAGTTGGTGCTTTCCTAGACGTTACCGCTCTGAAGAGTACCCCGTCCTTGTCGCGCTTTTTGTGACGGGGCGGGGATTTTTTTGCTATGGCGTGGCCGGATTCGGCACGCTCGAGTGCGCCACGATCAGCCACTGTCCGTTCATATTCTTGACCACCACCAGATAATTCCCTTCTACGACCCGGTCACGCAGCGTGACATTGTAGGCTCCGGTGTCGTAGCCCAGATCTCCTGAGCGTTCCGAGTGCAGGCTGTTCACCGAGTATCCGTGGGCGCCGCCCCGGATTGATCTTTGAAACTCGGCGAGAATCGAATCGCGCCCGTGCACCGAGCCATCAAAACGCATCAGGACTGCGTCGGGAGCATAGAGCGCGGCGACTTGATCGGCGTGCCCTGCGTTGTACTCCTGCACCCAGGTGTCCCGAAGCTTTTCCATTTCCGCGGCGAACTTCTGCTGATCTTCCACCTTCGGTTTCACCGCGGTTCGGACCTGCGCCACCCCTCCCACGCTCAATAGTAAGAGAGTCAAAGTCCACGGTCGGAATCGCATCGCCAGCCTCCTGAGTGGTCATTAGAGCAGTGACAGAAGCTCTTCGTTGCTCATCACCGCCGCCAGCTTGTTTTTCATATATCTGAGCGAGATTTCGTGATGCTCCCGATCGTAGGAGTCGATGCAGTCTGAGGCAAGTACCACACGCCAATCTCGCTGGTAGGCATCGATGGCGGTTGTCCGGATACACGCATGCGTGTTGATCCCGGCCAAGATGATCGTGTCAGGCCGGAGGAGCGCCAGGGCCTCGTCAAGATTCGTGCCAAAGAATGCACTGTACCGTTTCTTGATGATAACGGGATCGGACGGTAAGACGTCGAGCTCCGTAAGCATCTGGCAGCCAGGCGTCCCGCGAATCGTCTTTCGTATTTCCTTGGTTCGCATCTCCGGGAAGGCATCGCGCAGGTCTGGCTCGAACTCCTGTCGAACCCAGAGAACGTCGTGCCCGCGGCTTCGCATAAGGCCCGCGAGTTCATTGATCGAACATACCAGTCGTTGTTTTCGGGCCGGCTCCCAGCTTTCCAAAAAATCCTGGAGCATGTCGATGACAATCAGCGCCGGTTTTTCCATGCGCGAAACACTACCAGATTTCGTGGCGGTGTTTGGTCAAAGACCACGCAAAAGAAAAACCCTGCCGCGTGTGCGGCAGGGTAGGAAGAAGAGAAGAAACGAGATACAGAAACAGAACCGGACTACGCCTTCAGCTTGCGACGAACCGCACCAGCCAGGCTGATCAGACCAGTACCTAGCAGGGACAGTGTGCCCGGCTCGGGAACGACGATGTTGGTGTCGCCGCTGGAGATCGTGGTCGAGCCGTTGAAGAAGCCCTTACCCGTGTTGATCGTCAGCTGGACAGTTACGCCGTTGGTCGAGAATCCGCTCATGGTCGTGCCAGTCAGCACGCCGGTCAGGATGTAGTTGTGAGTTCCGTTGGCCAGAGTTACAAGTTGCCAGGTCACCGGTCCGCTGAACGTACCCGAGAACAGAGTGCCGTTCGGGATGCCATTGCTGCCGTTTCCGACAACGCTGAAGCTACCGCCAGCCGCGAACGTGCCGCCCATTTGCAGCGATCCGCTCGTCAGTGCTCCGGTCGAGAAGGTGACACTACCCAAATTACCAGTGATCAGCCCGCCCCCGTTGAGCCCGTTGACAGCAGCCAGGATCGAGCCGCTCAGCGAAAGTCCGCTGTTCGTGCCCGACAGGGTGCCGCCACTATTTGTAAAGTCCACACCGCTGTTGGCAAAGGCCGCGATCGGAAGCGCCAGTGCCAGAACCGCGAGTAACAGAATTTTCTTGCCCATACTCTTTACTGCCTCCTAGGAAGGTTACTGTGTCCACTCTGGCCGGGGGGGAATCCGACAATGAAGTGTCGAGCAATCGCTCGCTCGGTAACGCCTGTGTAAAAGCACCCCTGATACCAAAGCGTCACTTTTGTAACATGCTGAATCAAAAGGTGTCTAAACTGAAACTATTAACTCGTGGCCAGGAGTGCCGCAAGGTTCTGCACACTTATACGACACTTGTTTTCGCTGACAAAAAGTGTCAAGTTTCTTCCACATCCGCCAGCAAAACAGGACCAAAACTTTCGAGAAATGGATATAAGTTGCTGACATGTATGACGATACAGGAAGAAAAAATTGACCCAAAGGGTCAATTTTTGTTGAAAAAGCTAACAGTTGTAAGCGCTTCGAGTTTAGTCAGCGGCTACGTCCTGATTCACGATCGCCTCCGGACGGCGCCGCGTGGAGCGGTTTGGCGGTAAGCCTGCATCCCGAATCTTATAGAGCAAGGCGCGGTAGCTGATGCTCAAAGCCCGCGCCGCCTGTTTGCGGTTCCAGTGGTTGGCTTGCAGGACTTTCAGGATGACCTTGCGCTCTAGCTCCCGCACGGCTTGCCGGGTGAGCTTCTTCAACGAGATAGGGCCGTCGAGATTGATGTCGGGATTGAAATACTCCTGCTCCCTCGCTACCAGATCGCTCGAGATAACATCCTCGTTTCCGAGAATGACGTAACGCTTGACCAGGTTCTCGAGCTCACGGATGTTTCCGGGCCAGTGATACTTCTCGAGAACCCGCATTAAATCGGGCGAAATCGCCTTGGCGCGGCAGTTGTACTTGCGGTTGTAATACTCTAGGAAGTAGGTAACCAGATCCTGAATATCTCCCCGGCGCTCGCGCAACGCCGGCATGCGCAAATTCACGACGTTAATGCGGTAGAACAAATCCTGGCGGAATGTGCCGCTTTCAATCTCAACTTCAAGCTGACGGTTGGTGGCGCAGACGACGCGAACTTCCACGCGCTTATCTTCCTGCGCACCAATACGGCAAAACTGGCCATCCTGCAGCAACTGCAGGAGTTTCGACTGTAACGCCAAATCCAGTTCCGAGATTTCGTCGAGAAACAGAGTGCCGCGGTGTGCCATTTCCACGCGACCTGGCTTGGAGCCGTAGGCGCCTGTGAATGCACCTTTTTCGTATCCAAATAGTTCGCTCTCGAGCAGCGTTCCAGGAATTGCGGGGCAGTTTACTTTTACGAATGGGCCCGTCTTCCAAGGAGAGAAGCCGTGGATCATGCGGGCAATAATGTCTTTACCCGTGCCACTTTCGCCCTGAATCAGTACCGGAACGTTGGCGCTGGCAACCTTGTCGAGGCGCTCGCGCAAGGACTGCATCGCATCAGACCGACCAAAGACAATAGACTCGGGTGGAATCTCACCGAGGGACTGCACCAGGGAACTGACGGGACTCGTGATTGTGGGCATCGTGTGGCCTATCTTCTCCTAAAACCCGACCCTAGCCAGTGCACCCCGAGCACCAAACTGGGCGGGGGCAGGTCGACCCCCCGCAAATCACACTTAAGCCATGTTCTATGAGCCGCTTACAGGAATTTGTAAGTACCGAACAGAAGCTTAATGGACCGTGGAAGTCCGGCTCATAGACCGGTTAGACCAGATGAAAACATTTTCACACCGAAGAAGCAACTTTCCTTCGTACCGTGTGGGAGTTGGTACTGTGGTGCAGGAGGGGGCGGGAGAATTTAAGGCCGACCAGGTGGTAACCTTCCGCGTGGGTTACTCGCATCGTACGGGCACGCAAATTGCGCGAAGCTTTGGGAAAGGAATTGGTGGTAGCGAGAGGGGCGCTCGGGATCTCAAGCAAAACCTGCGCGGAGAGCGGCAATGAGCGGCGCACGGCAACCAGCGCACCGCCCGCGCTAATGTTGAGCGCGGTGGCAAACTCCAGGAACTCTTTGCCCTTCTCGTCGCGGCTGCGGACAAATACGGGGATTGCCAGCGGCAAACGTGGCCAGCTCCGTCGTTCAGCTTCCAGCTTCCGTCGGTTCAATTTGCCCTCGGGGAACAAGAATTAACCCTCTCGTTACCGCACCTTAGGGGCCAAACTCCTCCAGTGCTAAAGACGGTATGGTGTGGCACCGGGGCCCTCTAGTGCGAGTTCGAGAGAACACCCGTACAGACGCAGACACTTGCCGATACGGGATTCGCTTTTTCTACGCCGGTGACTTCTGCTTAATCCAGAAAACTGAACCCGTTACAACTGCAAGCTTTTTCCCTTGAGTGACAAATTGATGGCATTTTCCGTTGACACACCACCCTGCGTGTCTTACCATCACCGCAATAGCAATCATCTTGACCGATGGGTTGATCGGTCCCCTCCCCGCGCCATCAAACCACGAGTTTCCAGCTATGGCGACTGTGCCAGAAAATTCGTGTTTACCGCAGGCGAAGGCGGCAACAGGAGCGGAATTGTGTCCTGAAAACTCAGGCACTTGCCCCGATCCTGAATGCAGCCACAATCTGCTGCAGGAATACACCCAACTGAGAGAACGGTTTCTGCGCACGACCAATGCCTTGGCGTCGGCAGCGCACGACTTGAAAACACCGTTGGCGATCCTCAACGGATACGTGGAACTACTGCAAAGTGAGAAGCTTGGATCGCTCAACGAACGGCAGCGCGAAGTCTTGCGCGATATGCGCTCGAGCGGTCATCGGCTGCAACATTTCATCCAGGACTTTCTAAGCTTCAGCGTGCTTGAAACCGGCGAGATGAAAATGCAGTACATCGACGGCGACATGAACGCGTGTCTGTCGGAAGTCTGCCGATTATGGTCAAGCCGCTTTCAAGAGAAGGGGCTGGCGCTCTATTTTCTGGCGAACGACAAGCTGGCGGCATTTTGCTTCGACGCTCCGAAAGTGCAGCGTGTGATTTCGAACCTGCTGGAGAATGCATCAAAGTTCACTCCCGGCGGCGGCACGGTTTGGTTGCATGCCGAGCCTTACATGTGGGAACGCCGCACTGTGAGTAAACCGGAGATTCCGAGCGAACGGCGCCGCCAGCCGATGGCGCAACCGAACTCGGTAAAAGTCAGTGTCTCTGATACGGGACCGGGCATTCCGGCGGAGTACCATATTGAAGTATTCGACGATTTCTTTCGTCTGCCACAGAACGAGAATCAAACGGACGGCATGGGCTTGGGTTTGGCCATTGCGCGCCGCCTGGTGAACGGTATGGGCGGTAAAATTTGGGTAGAGAGCGAGCTTGGGGCGGGCTGCAAATTTTCATTTATCCTTCCCCTGAAACCACCGCTCAGCACGGCCACTAAAGGGAAAAACAAATGAGCGATACGGCCAACATTTTGCTGGTCGATGACGAACCGGGAATGCTGCGCTACATCCGTACCTTGTTGGAAGTAGACGATCACAAAGTCGAAACCGCGAGCACGGGAGAAGAAGCGCTGGAGCGCGTGCAGAAAGGCATGCAGCCGGATTTAGTGTTGCTTGATCTTTTGATGCCTGGCATCGACGGCTTGCAGACCCTAGAGCAATTGCGACAGATGTCTCCCGGCGTAAAGGTCGTCATGCTCTCTTGCGTGAGCGACACCCGCAAAGTGGTGCAGGCGATCCGCCTTGGAGCGCAGGATTACATCACCAAGCCGTTTCAAAAAGCGGAACTCGATGCGGTGATCGATCAGTGCCTGGGGACGAACCAGCAGAACTATCCAGGAGAAGTGGAAGAGCTTTGCGACGATGTGTTCTTCGTCGCAGCCAGTCCCGCGATGCGCAAGATCCGCTCGCAGGCTGCGCTGGTCGCGAACGTCGACATTCCCGTGCTGTTGCTCGGCGAGAGCGGTACCGGAAAAGAAGTTCTGGCGCGATTGATTCACAAGCTGTCGCCGCGCGCGCATCGGACGTTCCTCAAAGTGAACTGCGCAGCGGTTCCCGCTGACCTGCTCGAGAGCGAATTGTTCGGCTACGAAGCGGGAGCCTTCACCGGGGCCACACACCCGAAGCCGGGCAAGTTCGAACTGTGCAACAAGGGAACGATTCTGCTCGATGAGATCGGCGAGATGCCTCCGCTGCTCCAAGCGAAACTCCTGCACGTTTTGCAGGACCAGCAATTCTCGCGCCTCGGCAGCCGGTCGGTTATCAAAGTGGACGTGCGCATTCTGGCCGCCACCAACATCAACATTCCCGAAGCCCTGGCAAACAAGCGTCTGCGCGAGGACTTGTACTACCGGTTGAACGCGTTCACCCTCTCGTTGCCACCGTTGCGCGAGCGCAAGGAAGAAGTTCCTATTCTTCTGAAGCACTTCATGTCGCGCATGTCAGAGCACTACGCACGTTCGCCGTTGCCGATGTCGCCGACGATGATGCAGGCGTGCCTCGATTATCCGTGGCCGGGCAATCTGCGCGAGTTGAGCAACTTCATCAAGCGTTATCTGATTCTGGGCGACGATAAGCTGGCTATCCAGGAACTGCATCCTAAGAGCGACGGCACTGGCGCGCGTGTCGACGGCGCAACCCACGGCACTGGCGAAGGGGAGGGTGGACTGAAGTCGCTGGCCCGTAGCGCGAAGGACGAAGCGGAAGCCGAAGCCATCACCCGCGCTCTGGAAGAAACCAACTGGAACCGCAAACAAGCCGCGGCTTTACTGAAGATCAGCTACAAGGCACTGCTGTATAAGATCCGCCAGTATGGGATCGCGCAGACCAAGAGCCATCACCGGCTGTCGGCGGGCGCATAGATTTCATTGTTGATTTTTGATTTTTGATTGTTGAATGAAGGGCGCGAGTGCATCGCGCCCTTTTGCTGTTTATCAGAGTGATAGCCTACTTGTTGATGTGCTTGGGTGACGCTTTTTCCAGTTCGGCCAACAGGGGCTTGGCGGCGGCTGGCACGGCTACTTTACCTTCGCGCACGATCTCTTTCGCACTCAGGTCCTTGCCATAGAGCGCCTTGTTCGCGCCATCGTCAGACCGCATGGTCGAACCCTCGAGCGAGACACCTGCAAAGAGTCCCTGGGCGCGCGAGTATGACAGGATTTCCGCCTTCATGACGACGTCGGTTTCTGCCGAGGTGTCGCGTCCTTTGGGACCCGCCGCGGCTGACGCATCGGCACCGAGCTTTACCTTGCTCGACATCACCGAGTTGGCTCCCGAGTCATTCATGATGAGCAGGACGAAGTCAGTAGCCTGTCCGCCGATCTGGAAGCCGAAGCTGCCGCCTTCCAAGGCAAACATGGCGGGCGCGCTCCAGCGGCCTTCAAGGTTCTGGCCGGAACGGCAGGTAATCACTCCACGACCGTAGCTGCCACCTACGATGAATGCCGCCTTCTTCACCGACGGATACACCACGACACAAACAGCCTTATCCAGCAGATCCTGCGGAATGCCTTCGGGCATGCCTAGAATTTCCTTCAGGACGGTGGCCGATTCCTCCAAACGCTCGTTTTCTTTCTTTTGTGCAAAACCCGGCAGCGCAAAGCTCAAGGCGAGGCCCAGTACCAGAAACTTCTTCATGAAACGTCTCCTCTTAAGATTCTCTATTTTGTTATTTTTCCAACTGCGCACGGGTCCTAGTGAGGCCATTCAACTTACACAAACTGGAGGGGAAATTCAACCGGGGGAATCCCGAGCTGAGGGGACGACAAAAATTAGGATTGTCGTCCTGAGCGCAGAGATTGAGCGCGAAGCGATCAATCACGGAGTCGAAGGATCCAGCGATCGTGGGCAGTGCGATAGGTGTGTCGAGGCATTCTCCCGGTAATCTGTAGAACGCTACAGAGAGAATTCCCTGCGGCGGTGTGAAGAGGGTAGAGACGCGGGGTTCTTCGGCTCCGAGAAACTCGCTTCGCGAGTTTCGCCGCGCTCAGGATGACATTTATTTTTTATTTACTATTTTTTAGCGCACCTGCATTACTGCACGACCAGGGTGAACGATGTGGCGTGAGCAATGCTTCCTGATGTCGCCGTCACGGTCAGAGTGTAGGTGCCTGCGGGGGTACCGCTGGTGACGGAGGTCTGATTGCTCGATCCACATCCGGCTTGCAGTCCGATCATCACCAGCACTGCGGCTACGCACAATCCTGCGAGCCATTTTCTGCGGCGCGAAATCTTGCCGCCGATCCCCAGACCGAGGAGCGCCAATCCTGAGATGGGCAGCCATGAGGCGTAGGTCGGCCCTACGCGCCCCAACTTCTCGGTGATGGTCGTCGTGCGCATGGTGGTGCCAATGGTCAACGTAGTGGTTGCACTTCCGGTCGACAAGCTGGGAATCGGATTGGTGCTGAGGTTGGTAGTCGATCCGGAAGGCAGTCCTGAACCAACTGCCACCGAGATGCTGGTATTGATCGGCTGGTTCTGCGGAATGGTGCTGACCATGACCGCGTAGACGGCTGGCAATCCCGCAGGAACCGTCTGGCTGGCCGGACTGATGGAAACGGCGAAATCGTTGACCGACGCGCTAGAGCTGGCGCTGGCCACAATTCCACTGGTGGCTGCGGTCGTCAGCTGGGCGCTATTGCTAAGCGCGCCGGGAACTGTGGGGATCAGATTGACGCTAATGGTGGTAATGCTGTTTGAGTTCAGCGTACCCAGGTTGCAGGTCACGGCGCCGGAGGAAACTCCGCCGCAGGCGTTGGAACTGGTTCCAGCAAAGGTGGCACCGGAAACGGGCACGAAGTCGGTGAAGGTTACGCCGGAGACCGCGTCGCCAGTATTGGTGATGGTGTAAACGAACGAGACTTGGTTACCGACACCGGTCCCGGGGGCGGGACCCTGTGCCATCATTGTGAAACTTACCTTTGGACCTATCTTGCTGATGAATGCGTCGCTCGCGCCGGAGAGCGCACTTTGCAGCGGAGTCACGGTCGGGAAATTCGAAGAAGCCGTCTCGCCCCCGACGTAAACATTGCTCGTTGGGTCTACCGCGATGCCAGTTCCTGCATCGTTGCCGGCGCCGCCAAGGTAGCTGGACGAATAACTGGTCGCGGTCGCCGAAGTAGCGGTGGTGTCGATTCGAGCAACAAAAGCGTCCATTCCACCGTTGAGCGCGGAACCGAAAGTCGGGAGCGGGTTGATGATGGGCAAGTTCGGCGAATTCGTGTAGCCCGTAATGCGCGCTCCCTGGACGCCGTCGACGGCGATATCGGTTCCGACATCCATACCCGATCCGCCCAGGTAGGTGAAATAGAGCAACTGCACTGTGCTGGTAGCCGAGCAACTGACAGTGCAAGGCTGCACTTTGGCCACGAAGGCATCGGTGCCGCCCCCGTTGGTCCCTTGGAATGCCGGAGTGCCCGTCGTTGTTGGCTGTCCGAAGTCGGTCGAGGTCGTGGAACCAACGACGTATGCGATAAACGAATTGTCGACCGCTACGCCCATGCCGACGTCGTCGCCGCTGCCACCGAGGTAGGTCAGGTAAGTCAGCGTCGGCGTGCTGTTGATCTGCTTGGGGAAGAAAGTGAACTTCGCGAGGAAGACGTCTTTGGCGGCCTTGTACGGCTGGAAGGAGTTCGTCGCCGGCATATCGACAAAGTCGGTTCCGCCAGTGATGTAGACGCCGGGAGTGGTGCTATTGATATCTACCGCGATGCCGCCGCCCTGAGCGACTCCAGTGGATGGCGAACTGCCGCCGAGGTACGTCGAATAGAGCAGGCTCAGATTCCCCGCCAGCGTGGTGTCAATGCTCGTAAGGAAAAACTGATTGGTGGCTTTTGGCGCGGTCTGAAAGGCTCCGGGATTCGGAAACACTGGAAAGTTGCTCGAACTGGTCGTGCCGGTGACGTAGACCACATGAGAGCGGTAGTCGATCGCGATACCGGTGCCAGTTTCCGTTCCATTTCCTGACAGGTAGGTGGAATAGTTCAGCATCGTGCCACCGTTCAGCAGTTGCGTCACGAAGACGTGTGACCCAGCCGATACGGGCGTGTTCTGAAATCCAAGGAAAGTCGGAAAGTTGCTGGATGTGGTGGTGCCGGTGATGTCGACGTTAAACGAAGCGTCGATCGCGATTCCCCCGGGGAGATCGACTCCGTTGCCGCCGATATAGGTGGAGTAGAGGATCGCCGATCCGGTGGAATCCAGCTTCGTCACGTAGACGTTGGCGGTACCAGCAAGAGCACACTGAACCGCGTGAGGCGTATTCGTCGGCGGGCAAGTGTCAACCGGTACCACCGGGAAATTCGTCGACGTGGTCGATCCCGCGATGTAGGCGCTGGCCGCGGCATCTACGGCGATGGCAGGGCAGCGCGACTGCGGAACGCCAGTGCCAGTGATGGCGGAGCAAGCTTCGGCGCCGGTGCCGCCAAGATAAGTGGAGTAGACCAGGACAGGATCGATCACCAATGCGCGGCTGCGGTCATAGTCTCCGATTTCGAAGCCGACTTCGTTAGCGCTGCGCAGCACGAAGTGTCCCTCGACCGGGCGCCGCTCGTCACCAATCCTCTGATAGATCTTCGGAGCCTGCAGGCGCACATCGCCGTCGCCCGTCGCGATCACCACTTCACCATGCTGGCTCAGGCTTAACTTGCGGGTGCCGGGGAATTGCACCGCGACCTGATGCGGGTCAGCGTTGGGGGCGACTTCCAGGTCATACTCGAGGCGTCCCTGATTTCCGTAGTAAACGAGATCGATGCCCGGATAGAGATCCTGATACCGAACTTTGGCGAATTGAGGAATGTTCCGGTGCCACTTGGTGGGATCGTTCCCGATCAGATAATTGCTCTTGCCGGGCAGCTTGTCGGCGCCCTGGACCTGTGCATTCGCGTTGGCATGGGCAAGGGCCATGCGGAGCACGGAAACTTCTTTCGGCGATTTATGGAGGGCGAGAACGGCTTCTTTCGCGGTAAGGAAGAGCCCGTAATTGCTGCCATGTACGAGGAATTTGACCTGGGGATCGGTCTGTCCCTGGTTGGGTTCGAAAACCATGGGAAGCTGGCCGAAGTGGGCGCGCGCCTGTTTGGCGGCGGCAGCGGTGGGTTGCCAGGCGAATGGGGCGGCGATCTCGTGACTGGCGGCCTGACGGGGCGCGCTCGTGTCGAATCTAAGGGCAAGCGCTCCGGCCACCACCAGCGACGTCAGAACAATTCCGACGCGAATCCGCGAACCATATCGAGCCAACCCAGAACCGATCAATCTCACAAGCTCCTCCGAGTTTCCCAATCCATGAAGAGGAAAAAGAAACAGCAGACAAACAACAGGCCACCTCGCACACGGGCGCGGCAGCTCGCGTTTCTGTCGTTCAGAAATGGGCGAAAAATTAAGTCCTTACTTAAACATCTGATGAATCGACTGTCAAGCTGGGCACACTTCCACTCTGTCCTGCTCAGATGCGGAGCGTGAGCGCAAAAGATGCCGCGGCACGATTGTGGGTCGGAATCACCGACTGCGAAGTGCAAACTCAGCTTTTCGGCAAATTGTTTCATCTCACGGCCATTTCTGACAAGCGGAACACGTCGCAAGTCGCTCATTTCAGGTTAGAGCGTGAGTCTTTCCTCTCTGTCCGCACTTGGCAGTACGATTGCTGTATTCACGCGGAAGCTTAGGCTCTCCTCCACTTCAAGTTTCCTCCCCTTGCCCTCCCCTCTCTATTGCGGGGTGACACACCGGCGTTAGTAACAGAAATAGTTCCTTACGATTTTTGGGGTTGCAAACGGCACGCGAGGCGGTAGTCTGGTCGAAAATCGTAGCCCGATCAGTGTGGGAATTTTCACTGCCTTTCGAGAGGCAGGCGGGTGCAGTTCTGTTTGGCGTGAAATGCTTATAGGAAGCGAGATCGGAATGCATCAACCGCCGCAGGAACGGCGCACCATCCGGCGTTTCGATATGCGCTTGCCGGCTGCCGTTAAAGTCTCCGAGACGGGCTCGGAAGAACTGTTTACCGAAACCCAGAATGTCAGCGCCCGGGGAGTCTACTTTTACCTCGATCGTCCGGTTGAGCCGGGGGCGCGCATCGACGTCACTCTCACCTTTCCGCCCCATGTCACCTTGACGGACTCGGTGCGGGTGCGTTTTGTGGCGCGCGTGATTCGGGTTGAGGCTCTGCCTGCGTCTCGCAACGGCGTTGCCGCCATGATTGAGGAGTACGAATTTCTGCGATCGCAGCCGGGGCCGGATTTTCTCAGATTTGGGAATTGAATCTGGTCGTTAGTCATTAGTCGTGAGGTGTTGGCCAACGACCAATGACCACCGACTAACGACTGCCTTTCACTTCTTCTTCAGGTCTTCGATTTCACGTTTCAGGCGGGAGTAGCGGCGGACCAATGTGGTCAGATAGCCGACGTGAATAATCCAGGTTGCGGCATACGCGGCGTAGAGAAAGTTCATCGCGTCCCCCGAGGTTCCAGCAAGTCCTGCATAGCCTGAGATTCTTCGACTTCGCGCTTCACGATCTCCAACCGATAGCGCGACCAGCAAACCAGATAGGCGAAGCAGAGGAACGCCAGCCAGTTGATCAGCAGCACGTGCAGCATGCGGGGATCGATCGATCCTCCGCCACCGATCACAGGCTGGGGATGCTGGGTGCGGAAGATCCAGATAGAGAAATAAACCAGCGGCACATCGAGCGCGCCGAAGACGCTGAGCGAGGCCGCCAGAATCGCGTGTTTGCCCGCTGCTCGAAAATCGCCGCAGCATCAGGTAGCTGACATAAATCAGCCACAGGACCAACGTCGAGGTGAGACGGACATCCCACGTCCACCAGATGCCCCACACTGGGCGTGCCCACAACGGTCCAGTTATCAGAACGACCGTACAAAAAACTACGCCGACCTCGGCGGTGGTCACGGCCAGCGCATCGGTTCCCTGCTCGGAAAAACATTTGCGGATCAGGAAATAAATGCCCGTGATCGCAAGGCCAGTCGTTGCGACCGAGCCGGGTTCAACTCCCTCTGGCAAGGGGAAGACAAACGCCCCGATGCAGGCGCCGATGCCAATCGCGATGACCACCCATTTGGCCAGCCGGTCGGCGAAGGGACGCGGCCGCACCAGGTACTGCACCGAAGCCACAAAGTTGATGAAGAACAGCAAGAAGGCTGTCCAGGCTGAGGGCACGTGGTAGTAGAAGATGCGCTGCACATCGCCCATCGTCTGCTCGGTTGGAGCAACCACCAGCGCCAGATAAAGCGCGTAGCTCAGCAGCGCCGCCGTCAGTACCGCGAAGAGGGGAAAGAGCTTTTTCATTCGGCGTTCAGCACCGTTTCGAACAATAGCAGGCAGCCCGTAGTAAACACCACATCGTAGGAAGCGAGCAATACAATCCAGAATTTCGCCGACACATCCGGACCTTCTCCGCCCAGCAGAATCGCCGACGTCGCGTTAACCATCGCGAGGATGGCCGGAATCGAGATCGGGAACAGCAAAAGCGGCAGCATGATTTCCCGGCTGCGCGTTCGCAACGACATGGCTGCAAAAAATGTGCCATTCACGACTAGCGCCCACGTGCCGAGCGCAGCCACCGGAATCAGCTCCCACGCAGGACCAAGCGCGCGCAGTTTGTAAAAAATGATGAACAGTGGCGTCATCAAAGCTTCAAGCACGCACACGAAGATGAAATTCCCCAACGCCTTCGCCAGGAACAACGAATTCGCGGGGGCGGGAGAGACCCGGTAAGCGTCCATCACCTGATTGCGTATTTCGCGCGCCCACGTCTGGTTCAACGCCACCACCGAGGCGAATAAGAACGCCACCCAGACCAGCCCTCCCGCGATTTGGCGCGACTCTTCTGCGTCGGGATCGAACGAAAAACTGAACACCACCACCACCAGCAGCGCGAAAAACAACATCGAGTTGATGGCGTCTTTCGAGCGCCACTCGAGGCGCAAATCTTTGATTAGCGTCGCCCGCGTGATTCCGGGAGGGATGGTGCTCATCGCGCCTCCACCGGCTCGAAGTGAGCTGTTCTAGAAACAATCTGTCCGTACTCCATCCACACAAATTCGTCGGCCGCGCCTTCCAGCAGGGCAGCTTGATGGGTCACAACAAAGATCGTCTTCCCCGCGTCGCGCATCTTCGCCAACAGCCCTACCATCTCGCGGGCTGAGCGCAGGTCGACATTCGAAAATGGTTCATCGAGCAGCAGAATTTTGGGATCATGCAGCAGCGCCCGCGCCAGCGACATTCTCTGCCGCATGCCCTGCGAGTACTGCCCCACCGGACGCTCTAGCTCGGGATCAAGCGCCACCGCGCGAATCACCTCCGCGCAACGGTCTTCACTCAGGATCCCATAGAGCTTGGCAAAATAAATCAGGTTCTCCATGCCGCTCATCTCGTCGTAAAGCAACGACGGATGCGCCATATATCCCACTTCGCGGCAAACGTCGCGCAACCTGGTCGAACCCAGCATGGAAATAGTTCCGCGGGTGGAAGGAGTGAGCCCAGCAAGCGCTCGAAGCAACGTGGTCTTCCCTGCTCCGTTGTCGCCGAGGATGGCGTACAGACGTCCCGCGTCGAAGCTTGCGCTCACGCCGCGCAAGGCGGCAAAACGTCCGAATTGTTTGATGAGATTGCTAACGACGATGATGGGATCGCCCACTCGAAGGAAAGATACCACGCAGAAGCGTTAGCAAAGTAGCGCCGGCGTCCCGCCGGCCACGGAGATGCCTGGTACCAACGGGAACGAATCGTATCAGGGTATGGCTTCAGCCATACCGTAAATAACGGATCCCGCGAGCGGCTTTAGCCGCCGCCCTCAGCGCCTAAAGGCGGTTTCATGTTTGCGCCTGTTCGGCACGCCTGAAGGCGTGCCACGATACGAATCCCTTGAAATGGTTCCCTTGGGCCGGCGGGACGCCGGCGCTACTTCATTGCGGGGGCTTGCAGCTCCGTCATGCTCTTGGGTTGCTCAGTCCCCGGGGTCGTGGCACCAGGGGCGGGAGCGTACTTAGACGCACACTTGGCCTGCAATTGCTTGGCGTGGAAGACGCCATCGCGTCCGAAGCTGCCTTCCGCAAGAGCCTGCGAATTGTCTTTGAAAGTGTCCGGGGGCGCTTCGGTTCCGTTGTAATCGACGTTGAGTGTCCGGTCTTTTTCCACCAGGATGAATTCCACGTGGGTGCCTGTGCGCTTAATCGATCCCGGTTGCACATTTCCGGCGACGCGCAGCCGCTTGGTATACGCGGTATTGCCCATCCCCTGAAGTTCCTGGATGGTCACGTAATAGCTCTTGCTTTCCTGCACGCCGGTGTACGCCAGGTAGCCCAGCGACACCAGGATCAGCAGCGTCGCCCCGCCGAACTTGAGATATTTGCTGCTTTCGCTGGACATAGCACCTCACCCAACCTCTAAACTTTATTCTCTCCACGGACAGGGGGTCAAGCTGTCCAAGGGTCCACCCGCGGCATATTCCTCCAGGCACAGGCGTTCCAGGGTTCTTAGTAGCATTTTCGCTGCCAATGCGACGCGGCCCTAGAGTCGATCCCGGCGACGGCCGCACAATTTCTCAATTGCTCTTCCGGATTGATATTCTGAATTCCTATGATCCATCCCTGGCACGACGTCACTCCCGGCGACAAGCTTCCCAACGAGTTCCAGACCGTGATCGAGATCCCCTTCGGCTCGAGCGTGAAATATGAACTCGATAAGGCCAGCGGCTTGATCAAGCTCGATCGCATTCTCTACTCCGCGGTCTACTATCCCGCGAACTACGGCTTCATTCCGCAGACTTTCGCCGAAGACGACGACCCACTCGACGTGCTAGTGCTCTGCCAGGAAACGGTAGTGCCGCTGACCATCATTCACGCGCGCGCGATCGGCTTGATGACCATGATCGACAGCGGAAAGAAAGACCACAAGATTATCGCTGTCGCTACGGAAGACCCTGAATTCAATAGCTATCATGAGGCCAGCGAGATGCCGCCGCACCGGCTGATCATGCTGCGCCGCTTCTTTCAGGATTACAAGCTGTTGGAAGGCAAAGCGGTGGAAGTCGACGAAATTCGTCCCGCGGCAGAAGCCTACCCTGTCATCGAAGATGCTTTGCACCGCTACAGCGAAAAACGCCGGAAAGGATTTAAGTGAGCTCCGCGCCTAACGGCGTGCCCTGATACGAAGCACACCGGGTTGGCCGGACAATTTTTCGAGAAGATTCGTATCAGCGAATGGCTCGACTCGTATCAGGGTATGGCTTCAGCCATACCATTTCCGGATCATTATCAACACGGCTTTAGCCGCTGCACAGCGCCTGAAGGAGGTCGGTGGAGGGCGTTGTGCGGCACGCCTGAAGGCGTGCCCTGATACGAATCCGATGCCGCTGGACGGGCGATGACCCCGTGCTCTATCAATCCTCTATCACCAAACCCTGCATGCGTTCTCCCGCACCATCGGCTGGCCGGCTTTGCAACTCCACGTTTGCTGGAACTCCGGCATGTTCTGCACTACACCATCGACACGATACTTTCCTGGAGAGTGCGGATCGGTCTGCACGCGCGTGCGCGCAAACTCAGGCCGCTGCTTCTCGCACCAGACCCGTCCGAATCCGAGGAAGAAACGCTGCTCCGGAGTGTAGCCATCGATCTTCTGCGCGGCTTTTCCACTCGGATCGGCAGCGATCATCTCGCGCAATGCGGCGAGGGCGATGCGCGCTCCTCCGTTGTCGGCCGTGTTTTCGCCAAGCGTCAGTCGTCCGTTTAACTTCAAGTCATCGACGGCGATGAAGCTGCCGTATTCGTCGGCCACGCAACTCACGCGCTTCTCGAATTCTTTTCCGTCCTGCTCGGTCCACCAGTCCCGCAAGTTGCCTTGCGGATCGAACTTGCGCCCGGAATCATCGAAGCCGTGGGTGAGTTCGTGTCCAATGACCACGCCGATCCCGCCGAAGTTGACGGCGTCGTCCATACTCTTATCGAAAAATGGAGGCTGCAAAATTCCCGCGGGAAACACGATTTCGTTATACGGGCCGCTGTAATAGGCGTTAACGGTCGGCGGAGTCATGCCCCACTCTTTGCGGTCGAGTGGTTTGCCGATTTTCGCGAGCTGGCGCTTGGCCTCAAATTCGTTGGCTCGCGCGAAATTTCCAATAAGGTCGCCGCGCTCGACCGTCAACAGTGTGTAGTCGCGCCAAGCGTCGGGATAGGCAATCTTGTTGCGGATTGCCGCCAGTTTCACCTTGGCCTGCTTCTTGGTTTCATCTGACATCCAGGGCAGCGTCTGTATGTCTTCATCAAGCGATTTCTCAAGCGCATTCACCATCTTGACCATGCGCTGTTTTTCTTCCGGACTGAAATTGGTCTCGACGTAACGCTGGCCCAACGCCTCTCCCAGCGAGTGGTCGGTGAGATCGACGCAGCGCTTCCAGCGATCCTGAATCTGTGACTGCCCGGTCAATTGCTGCTGCATCTTGAAATTGGCGTCGACGAAAGGCTGCGACAGCCAGGGAGCCGCCGTGTCGAGCACTCGCCATGCCGCATAAGTCTTAAGCGCATCGAGTGATTCTGTTTCCAGCACGCTGTTTACTTCCTTGAAGAAATCAGGATTCACCACGTTCAAATCGGTGAAGGCTGGCGCGCCCGTATCGGTGAAGTAGCGGTTCAGAGAAAAATTGGGCGCGAGCGCGATGGCCTGATCTTTTGTCATTTTGTGATCGCGGTTCTTGGGATCGCGACGCGCGGCGCGGTCCATCGAGGCCTTGGCGAGCGAGGTCTCGATGCGGAGCACTGTCTGGGCCGAATCGGCGGCCTGTTTCGGAGCCTGACCCGCCAGCGTAAACACCAGCGTCGCGTAATCGACGAAGTGCTGGCGCATCTCGACCATCTTGGCGTCAGTTTGTATGTAGTAATTCCTGTCAGGAAGTGTGAGGCCGCCCTGATCGATCGAAGCGATCACTTCGTCGGCATTGTGCAGGTCTGGAGCCGAAGAAAATTGAAAGAGCGCACCCGCCCCCACCATGCGCATGTGCGCAATAAGATCCATGAGAGAAGCTTTGTTCTGCACCGCGCCGATGCCATCGAGCAATGGCTTGATCGCGCTAATGCCCGCCGCGTTCGCGGCCTTTTCATCCATGCATGACGAATAAAAATCGCCGATCTTCTGATCGATGGCGTGCCGGTTCGGTGTGACCACCGCAGACTTGTCGAGGATGTCGCGCAGTTCCGCCTGATTACGCTCGTGCAATTCAGCAAAACTTCCCCAGCGCGGCAGGTCGGCAGGAATCTCAGCTTTCTTTAACCAGTTGCCGCAGGCGTACTGGAAGAAATCGACGCAGGGGTCGAACGTTTTATCGATGTTGTCGATGCTGAATCCGGAAGCAGGCGGTGTGTTCTGAGCAAACGCGGCAATGGACAGAAGCAGGCATACGTATAGCAGGCGGCAGTCACGCATGATGACCTCATTTCCCGAACCCGAAATTCTAGGCTGGAAGCAAGCTCACGGCAAGGCGGAAAGGCCCTCACCACAGAGGCACAGAGACACAGAGAAAACCGTTCAAAAAAAAACACCAAGGTCGGAGAATTTCTTGAAAGTCAGGCGACGAACATATGGTGATGCCCAGGGGATTCTGGTTTTCTATTCTTTGGGTTTTCTCTGTGTCTCTGTGCCTCTGTGGTGGGTTCTCCTGGCTTCAGCCCAGCGTATAATCAAGTTTTCTAGAATCCCCGGGTGAGGTGCCTGCAATCATGACTTCCACGAATGGCAATAACGGACATTCTGTTCCCCAGCCACGCGCAGACTGGCTTGCGCGCCGAAAGTCCGAGAACCGCGACGGCAACTTTTCGCAGATGCATTACGCCCGCCAGGGAGTCCTCACCGACGAAATGCAATACGTCGCACACAAGGAGAAGCTCTCTCCGGAACTGGTGCGCGACGAAGTCGCCCGCGGACGCATGATCATCCCCGCGAACATCAACCATCCGGAACTCGAGCCGATGGCTATTGGCGTAGCTTCTCTTTGCAAGATCAACTCCAACATCGGCAACTCGGCCGTCACCTCCGAGATCAACGAAGAACTCAAGAAGCTGCACACGTCGGTGCACTACGGCGCTGATACCGTGATGGATCTCTCGACCGGCGGCAACATTCACGAGATTCGCGAAGCCATCCTGCGCCACTCGCCTGTGCCCATCGGCACCGTGCCCATCTACGAAGCCATCTCGCGCGTGAAGCGCATTGAAGATCTCACTGCTAGCGTGATGCTCGAAGTGATCGAAGAGCAGGCCGAGCAGGGCGTGGATTACATGACCATCCACGCCGGCGTGCTGATTCAATATCTGCCGATGGTGTCGAAGCGCATCACGGGTATCGTCAGCCGCGGCGGCGCGATTCTCGCTCAGTGGATGGCGCATCACCACAAACAGAATTTTCTCTACGAGTGCTTCGACGACATCTGCAAAATCTTCGCCAAGCACGACGTCAGCTTCTCTCTCGGAGATGGCCTGCGTCCCGGATGCATCGCCGACGCCAGCGACGAAGCCCAGTTCGCCGAACTCGCCACCTTGGGAGAACTCACGCAGAAAGCCTGGAAGCATGACGTCCAGGTCATGATCGAAGGTCCCGGCCACGTCCCCCTCGACAAGATCAAAGAGCAGGTCGACAAGGAAAAAGAGCTCTGCTTCGAAGCTCCGTTCTACACGCTCGGCCCGCTGGTCACCGACATCGCTCCCGGCTACGATCACATCACCAGCGCCATCGGCGCGGCCATGATCGGATGGCACGGCGCCGCCATGCTCTGCTACGTCACCCCCAAAGAGCATCTCGGATTGCCCAATGAAAAAGATGTGAAAGATGGCATCATCGCTTACAAGATCGCCGCCCACGCCGCCGACATTGCGCGCAAACGTCCTGGCGCGCAGGATCGCGATGATGCGCTCAGTTATGCTCGCTACAAATTTGATTGGGAGAAGCAGTTCGCGCTCTCGCTCGATCCCGAGACCGCTCGTTCCATGCACGACGAGACCCTGCCCGAAGAAGGATACAAGACGGCCGCCTTCTGCTCCATGTGCGGACCGAAATTCTGCTCGATGAACTATTCGAGCAAAGTGGACGAGTACAACAAGCAAGTCCACGGGTTGGAAAAGAAAGACTACTCGGAGCTGGTCGACAGACTAGTGACTCTAAAGTAGCTGTGTCTGTGTGGCGCGGGCGCCCTCGCCCGCGTCTGACCAGGATCAAGAATTCTCGCCTTCCTACAGTCTTGGTTTCTGGGTATCGTTGTAGCGTTCGAGGCAGAGGGCGAGGCGCTGGGCGGGCAGGGCGTCGAGGTCGGTGTTTCTAGGCAACAGGCGGCGCAAACGGCCAATCGCGTTTTCGATGCCGCCCTTCTGCCAGGCGAGTGGGTGTCGCAGAACCAGGTCTGGATGCCAAACCGTCGGCTCAGGAGATAGTGTTTGCTGAACTCCGCTCCGTTATCGAAGGTCATGGATTGACATACGCGCGCGGGCAGCGCTTCCAGCAGGGTGCTGAGATTGTCGGCGACCGACTGCGCCGTTCTCGTGTTCTGCCGCATCGCAGGGCGCGCCGCGATCGGCGTTCCTGCATCACCAGCAGGAACTGTCCCGGTTTGCGGAAGCTCATGAGGTCGGCCTCCCAATCGCCCGTGCGCGTTCTGGTCTCCACCACCGCCGGACGATCATGGATGGAAACCCTCTCCAATATCGACGCCGTCGACCAGCGGCCATTGGGCAGACGGTTTCCGCACAAGCTACAGCCTCAATGAAGACCACAACTCGTGGCTAGACGCGGGCGAGGGCGCCCGCGCCACACGATCATTTGAAGTCCGCCATCCCATCCCACACCAATTGCACGGCTATCGCCAGAATCAGAAATCCGAAGATGCGGTTGATCGCGCCCGTGGCTCCCGGGCCGAGCCGCGAAACCAGCGGACCGCCTAATCGCAGGAACAGATACACACTCAGCGCTACCGCCGCGATCCCGATGATCATGCCGAAATACGACATGTAGGAGTCGGTGTGTGCCGCGAGCCCCATGACCACGCCGATCGATCCCGGTCCCGACAGAAGCGGCATCGCCATCGGCGTAAGCGAAATGTCTTCTTTGGTGCTGGCCTCTGCGCTTTCCAGCGGAGTGATGCGGCTCGATGCCGTCACCATGCCCCAAGCGGTATTGGCGACGATCAGCCCACCCGCAATTTTCAGCACTGGCAGCGAAATACCGAAAAAGTTCAGAACAAAACGTCCCAGGAATAAGAAGAAGACGAGGATCAGCCCAACATACAGCGATGTCTTGAGCGCCGTGCGATCGCGCTCGTGTTTGTCGAAGTCGGTGGTAAGCGAATAAAAAATCGGCACGCCACCAAACGGATTCACAATCGGAAACAGCGCCAGAAAGGTCGCGCTCGCCGCCGAAGGCAGGCTTCGCAGAATCTCATTGACCCCGTAAGCTCCTACAATCATTCTTGATTCCCGTCTCTCTCTTTAGAAGACATCATCCCGACCTGAGCGAAGGACGACGAAGGTCCGGCCATCATAAGGAGCGCCTTGCGACTCCGTCAACGACGGCGGGTGTGATAAAAACTTGCCCCATGCACATCGCCGGCGACTGGATTCTTCTGATCTTCATCATTCTGCTCGTTGCCATCATCCTGCTCACGCTGCATCTCACCGAACTCGGGCACATCATTCACCAGCGCATTCCCGACCGCCCGCGCCGCCGCCTCTTCTTCGCCTCCATCAGCTTCCTGATTACCTTCGTCGCCGTGCGCCTGCTGGTCGCCTCAATCACGCATCACATCGGGCCATTCGGCTACGTCGAGATGGGCGGACGTCACATCCATCACCTGGTCTGGGGAATTCTGTTGCTGCTGATCACTGGCTACGCCACTCTCGCCGAAGTGGGGACAGGAGACACGCCCGCCTCTCTGTTCATGAGCCGCCTCTTGTCGCTGAGTTACGGGATTGGCGCCGCACTCACGCTCGATGAGTTCGCCCTCTGGCTCAATCTCGACGCGCTCGATTACTGGGGTCGCCAGAATCGCGAGAGCATTGACGCCATTGTCATCTTCGGAGCTTTGCTCGCGATCGGAGCATGGGGAGCGCCATTGTTTCAGTGGGTCGATCCGAAGAAAACTGAGAAGTGACCCGCTACTTCGCCCCCTGGGCGTGCGCGATCAACTTCTTCAATTTGCCTTCGATCGACGCATCCCCGATGTGCTGATCCTGCAAGATGCCGTCAGCATCAATCGTGAAGGTTTGCGGAATGACGTGCACGCCGAACATGGTCGCGATCGGGCCGTTGAAGCCGCCATCGCGATACTGGGGCCAAGTCATTTCGTTCTTGGCCATGAAATCCTTCCACTTCTGCTCATCGTCGTCGAGGCTCACACTCAGCACCACCAGTGGTTGGCCATTGAACTTGCGCGCGATCTCTCGCACATGCGGCAAAGCCTCGCGGCATGGAGGACACCACGTAGCCCAGAAATCGATCAGCACCACCTTCCCCTTCAGATCGTCGAGCGATACGCGCTGCCCGTCGGTCGTCGTGACCGCAAATGCCGGAGCCATTCTCGCCCGCGCCAATTCGGGATCGTCAATGTACCGCAGCGCCCGCTGGCGGAGGGGATCATCAGCCGGGCGCATGCTCACGAATTGCTGGAACTGTTTTTTCGCCGCATCGTCCTGCTTCAGGTCGGCAAGAATCAATCCGTCGGAGAAGAACGCGTCGGGGAAATTCGAAGCTGCCGCTAGCGCCTTGGTCATTTCGTCGTGCGCACGGGTAAAACACTCATCCTTATGCTTGTTCTTGCCCTCGTCACGCAAAATGAGACCCAACTGGTAGTGTGCCAAAGCGGTTTCCTTCGCGCCTTGCGACTCAGTGACCATTTCCTGCACGGCAGTTTCGGCAGTCTTCCAATCGCGCAACTGCACTGCATAGCGGACGATCTTCTGCTGGCATGAGCGGCAATGGCCGTCGTCCTGCTTGTCGGCTTTTTTGAAACTGTCGAGCGCGGCCTCGTCATTTCGCTCTTTTAGGAAATCAAGAGCCTGCTTGTAGGATTTCTTCGCCTTCTCGTTGGTGGGACCATCGGCCGGGTCTTCGGCCACCATGGGAACCGCAAGACTAATCAACAGTAGCACGCACGCGAAGTAGCGCAAAGCCACACCTCCCGCTTGCAGACGAATGCGACTTATTTAGGGGGAAGCGTGATTGTAACAGGGAGATCAAGGCCCCTTAGTCGTACCTTCGCAGAGTCCGACGTCCCTATTGACTTCTTATCGCGGCAGGCCTAATCTTCCGCGCAATTAGTATTCGTTTAGGGCTTCATTCGCGCTGGCAACCGTTTCTCCCCAGGTTCATTTCCTCTTACTCCGTTGTCGAAGGCTTCCCCAACGAACTCAGGAATCCGGTGACCCTCGGCCCCTCTGACTTTCGATCGTCTCGGAGGCTCGCATGCGCCGTGCAAATTTCTCGACACTGCTTGCTTTGCTGTTCTGCCTCGCCGCCATTTCCGCTCACGCCCAGACCGACACTTTCAGCGCTGGCTCCGGCAATTGGAGCGGGGTCAACAACTGGTCGCTCGGCTTTCTTCCCGGCCCTTCGAACGATTGCGCTTTTCTGCCGAGCGGGATCATCACCGACGATGCGGCGGGAGAGTGCCTGAACGCAACCTTCGTCTCCGGCGACGCTCTGACCATCGCCACACCTTCGACCCCGACTTCCTATCTCTACATCTTCGGCACCAGCCTGGTGAATCCCGGCACCATCACTATCACCCAACTCGGCGGCTTGCACATCGCGGGAAATGCCGGCAACGTTGTGACGCTGAGCGGCGGGGGCACCATCTCGCTAGCCAGCACCAATGCCACCATCAGCCCAGGCGGTGGCGGCGAGACCCGCCTGCTCAACATGGACAACACCATTCAAGGCTTCGGAAACTTTGTCGGCATCGACGTCACCAATCAAAAGACCATCATGTCGAGCGGCGGCCGGCTCGACATCTTGACCGGCCTCGGAGGTCTCATCAATACCGGCACCATGGAAGCCTCCAGCGGTAGCACCCTCCAGTTTGACGCCGGGTTCCAAACGATCCCCTTCACCAATACCGGCGGCACCGTGAAAGCCCTCAGCGGTTCCACTGTGAACATCGACTCCGGAACCTGGACCGGAGGCACTTTCACCAATGTCGGCACGGGAACGTTAAACCTGATCACTCCGGCGATGAACGGCATCACCAATACTGGAACCATGACCGTTCTGACCAGTGGCTCACCCACATTCGAAGGCACCACCACCAACAACGGGACGATCAACGTTCTGGGCAAGATCTATATCAGCGGAACCGCTACGCTCGCCGGCACCGGAAACCTTCTGCTTAGCAACGTAATCCAGGGACTCACCAGCCTCAACGGTACCGACACGCTCATTAATCAGCAACTGATCCACGGAGAAGGCGCGATCTACGCTCTGAATCTCACCAATCAGGGGACCATCCAGGCCGACAACGTTTCCAATCCGCTCGCGCTGACTCAGCAATTTACCGGCGGCACACCCACCGTCAACACTGCCACTCTTCAAGCCACTGGCGGCGCCACGCTTGAGATCGAAAACACCGTCGACAATACCGGAGGCAATATCACCGCGCAGACCGGATCGACCGTCATCATCAACGGCGGCATCGTCAACGGAGGCACGTTCAAAACCGTCGGCACCGGCACTATCCAGAGTCAGGACGGCACGCTCGATGGCACCGTCAACGTTCCCACCAACACGGGAATGTTCCTTGTGCCCAGTCCCTACAACCTTAACGTGCAAGGCACTATCGCCAATACTGGAACCATCACCCTCGGCGGCAACAACTGCATCATTCTGCTGTTGCCCACCACCTTTACCGGATCGGGCAAGCTCGTCATGACCGCCAACACCTGCTTCACTGGAAGCGGCGAGGCGCTCACCAATGCCAGCACCATCGAAGGCACCGGCAACATCGGCGATTCCAATCCCATGCCAATCACCAACACCGGAACCCTTCTCGCTAATTCCACGACTCCCCTGACCGTGACGCCCGATATCACTGGATTCACTAACAAAGGCAAGCTCACGGTGAATCCCGGCAGCATGTTGATCGTCAACGGTACATTCAACAACTTCGCGAAGGGCATGATCTCGGGTGGAATCTACAACATCATGGGGATCTTTGAATTTCTGAATGCCGCCATCACCGCCAACAACAGCAATCTCACTCTCACCGGAGCGGGCGCGGCGATCGAAGACACCGGTGGCAACAATGCTCTCGCTGCCCTTAGCCTGAATGCGGCGAAGGGTGTGCTTTCGCTGCAGACGGGAGCGGCCGTCACCAGCACCGCGAAGTTCACCAACAAGGGAAAGATGACCGTAGGTGCGACCTCTTCGTTCACCTCCAGCAACTACAATCAGTCCGCTGGAACGTCCACGGTAGACGGAACCATCACCGCCTCACGGGGGCTCACTGTCTCAGGAGGCACGCTGCAAGGCCAGGGCACCCTAGCAGCCGCCGTGACCCTGAGCGGAGGAAACCTGACCGTCGGCGATACCACCAGCAAGTCCGGACTGCTCACCGTCAACGGAAGCTATTCGCAGACGACCACCACCGGAAACCTCAACGTCGCCATTGGTGGCAACACCGTTGGCACCCAGTACTCGCAGTTGGCGGTCTCGAACGGAATCGCCCTCGACGGAATTCTCAACATCAAGCTGATCAACAACTTCGTTCCCACCATTGGCAGCACTTTCACGATCCTCAAAGGCACCGCCGTCAGCGGAACCTTTTCTACCGTCAACGGAACCAGCATCAACTCCAGCGAACACTTTCAGGTGAACTACAACTCGAACTCCGTGACCCTGAGCGTGATTGCGGGTCCGTCGTAAGAAACAACCAGGAGGGTGGGGGGATTTTTGACCGCCATTCCGCGGTTGATCTCCCCCAATATCTCCCATCCATTCATCGCTTTACCCGGTGATCTCCGATTTACCCCCGGTGCATTGCGAATTGACAGAGCCGGCCACTAAAAGTGGGTACCACGACGCATCGCAGCAATTGAGAGAGGTGCCCCATGCGGCTTTCCCACATCGTTCTTGCGACACTGATTGTCATTTCCACAGCCGGATTGTCCCAAGCCCAAGACCAGGATTTCATGCCCCGCGAGGTCGATTCGCTCCGGCAGAACGCTACTTCCAAGACCGAGTTCACCCTTGACCACTCGATGCTGATCATCGCCTCAAAGCTCGATCAGGACAATGAGGACCTGCGCCGCGTCATCGCCGGGGTCAGCGGAGTCTCGGTTCACCGCTATCACTATGCCGAGCCCGGAATGTATGACCCGGAGACCTTCCGCGCCATGAACGACGATTACCACGCGGCTGGATGGAAACAGCTAATGAACAACCATGAAAAGAACGGAGGCTCGGGCGTCACCGATCTCTGGATACGTTTCGACCACAACGCCATCACCAACGTCGCCATCCTTCTGGCGCGAGCCAATGAGGTCGACTTCTTCGTGGTCTCAGGCTCCATCAGCCCGCTCGACCTTTCGCATCTCGGCGGACACTTTGGTATCCCGAAGATCGACGGTGGGGTTGAGGTACCGAACACACGGCATCAGTAGGCGGATTGTCATGCAACGTGTCAGTGCTCGTTGAATTCTGCTATAAAATCGTCAGCGTTTACCCGAAAGGAGACGCTGGCGACCCATGAAAACGAGCGCACGCAATGATTTTACGGGCACCGTGTCACGCCTTATTCCCGGCGCAGTGAATGCGGAAGTCGAACTGACTCTTGAGCGGGGAGAGAGAATTGTGGCCATCATCACCAACGGCAGCGTCACCGCGCTGGGCCTTAAAGTCGGATCAAAAGCCACCGCCCTGATCAAGGCCAGCTGGGTCATCCTGGGGAAGGGCCTCGAGCATGTCCGGCTCAGCACACGTAACATCATGCCGGGCGTCATCGACAGTATTCAGCGAGGAGCGGTCAACAGCGAAGTGATCTTGAAACTTGATGGAGGCACGCCTCTCACCGCAATAATCACTAACGGCAGTGTTAAAGCACTGCAACTCAAAACCGGGGATGAAGCCTTCGCCGCCTTCAAAGCCAGCCACGTCATCCTAGCGGTGGAATAGTTAGAAGAAAGCTGCCCCATCTTTGCCGCGCCTCTCGCGGCAAAGGTGGGATTCGCGCGGAACCGTCCCACTTGGGTTTTGCTGACGACCGAAGACCGAGGACTGACGACTATCCCCGAATCCTCGCCCAAGCCCGCTCCACGTGCCGTTCCTGAGTGTTCGTCTGTCCCACACAAAACCGCAGGGTAAACTTGTCATTCAACCGTGTGTGTGTCAGATACAAATCCCCGCTCGCATTCAACCTATCCATCAATTTCTGGTTGGCCTCGTCCCCGGTCTTCAGCCGGAAACAGATCAGATTCAGCGGCACGGGCGCCACCACCTCAAATCGATCGTCGTCTCTCACCCACTGCGCGAACTGCTGCGCCAACCGCACATGCTCGCGCACATGATATTGCAGTCCTTCGATCCCATAGTGCCGGATCACAAACCACAACTTCAGCGCTCGGAACCGCCGCCCCAGTGGAATCTGCCAGTCGCGATAATCGAACACCGCACCCGACTCCGTCGCCTGGTTCTTCAGATACTCCGGCAAAACGCTCAGCGCCTGGATCAATGCCTTGCGGTCAGCCACCCAGAAGGCATCGCAATCGAAAGTCGTGAACATCCACTTGTGCGGATTGAACTCGTAACTATCCGCGAACTCGACTCCGTCATGAATGTGCCTCAACTCCGGACACAGCGCCGCCGTTCCCGACATGGCCGCATCCACATGCAGCCAGAGATGATTTTCCCGGCACATCCTCGCAATCTCTCGCAGCGGATCAATCGCGTTCGACGAAGTGGTTCCCACCGTCGCGCACACAAAACACGGAATCAATCCGGCACGGCGATCCTGCGCGATCTGCCGCTCAAGTTCATCCGCGCGCATGGCAAACTTTTCATCGACGGCAATCAGTCGCAGGTTCGCCCTTCCCAGCCCGGCGATCTTCACCGCCTTCTCAACCGAGGAATGCGCCTGGCTTGACGTGTAAGCCACTAACTTCCCATCGCAGCCGCGTTCGTTCGATGCGAATCCCGTTGTCCGCTCCCGTGCTGCCAGCAATGCACAAAGAGAGGCACTCGAGGCTGTGTCCTGAATCACGCCGCCGCCGGTCGACGACGACAAGAATTTCTCCGGCAGGTCAAGCATTCCCGCCAGCCAATCCATCACGTGCGTTTCGAGTTCCGTGCAGGCCGGACTCGTCGCCCACAACATCCCCTGCACGCCCAATCCCGAAGACAACAGATCGCCCAGAACCGCCGGACCCGATCCGTTGCTGGGAAAGTACGCGTAAAAGTTCGGCGCCTGCCAGTGCGTGATGCCCGGCAAAACAATTTTCTCGACATCCGCCAGCAGCGCAGAAAAAGCTTCTCCCTGCGCCGGAGGATCCTTCGGCAATGAAGCTCGAATCTCTCCCGGCCTCGCCTGCGAAAGCACAGGAAAAGATTCGATGCGCGCGAAGTAATCCGCCAGCCAGTCAATCACCTCGTGACCATGGCGGCGAAACTCTTCCGGAGACATGTGGAATGATTTCTCTTTAGCCAGAAAGCCTCCAAAGAAATTGCCGATTTTCGATTGTTGATTTTCGATTGAAAAACCGAAGCAGCGATCCTCTCTGCTTACTCCGCGCAACTTCAGCGCCCTCTGCGGTGAAAAGCTTTTGGCTTTCTTCGCGTCGTTAGCGGACTTTTCGGTGAAGAGGGGTTTTCATTCAATAATCAAAAATCAACAATCTAAAATCCCGTAGAACACCCGCGTGTCGTACTCCAACACGATCTCTCCGTTCACCTGATGCTCATCAAAAACTTTACGCATTTCCCCGAGCATCGGCTCGTAATTCTTCTGCCCAGGCTGCGGTGTATACGAGGAAGATAACAACCGCCCTTCGATCCCTTCGTAGTCAAAATGCTGCTCGAACTTGAAGACTCTTTCCTGGTAAGCCGCCGGCGCGAAGAAATCGCTGATTTCCGCGGTCGTCCGCTCATGCCGCACTTCTTTGTAATCGGTCCCGAACTCAAGCAGGAGATGTTCATACGCTCGCAGGAACGGCGTCGAGTCTGTCAACCGCTCGTTCCACAGCAAGACCACCCAGCCGCCAGGTTTCAGAATCCGCACAAACTCCGCTCGCGCCCGCGAAGGATCAAACCAGTGCGCCGCCTGCGCCGCCGTCACTATGTCGACGCTATGATCTGGAAGGTTCGTCTCCTCCGCCGTTCCCGCGACGCTCGTGAATCGTGGATAGCTCTTCAAGAACTCGTCGCCCGCCTTGCGCATCTCCGCATTCGGTTCCACTCCAAACACCGCATTGCCATTCGACAGCAACCATCGCGTCCAAATGCCAGTGCCCGAAGCGATGTCAGCAACGACACTTTCCGACGTCAGGCCACACTCTTTTTTGAGGAGATCAAGAACTTCCGCAGGATATCCAGGTCGGTAGCGAACATAGTTATCGACACGAGAAGAAAAGCGCTGGGTGGCGTCCGAGGTAGGCATGCTCCCAGTTTATCGCGGAGCCGCATCCTGCGGACCGGGCGACCCCCGCTCAGTCGCGAAGCGAGGCCAGACGCCAGCCCGGCACGTCAGTGCGCGAGACAAGCCAAAAACGCGCCGAGTCCCCTCCATGGGACGGTAGGCGCCGCTTCATGAAATCTTTTGCACTTAATGTGCGTCTACACTTCCTGGAGTTCGACGTCACTGACGCTGAGCGAAGCGAAGCAGGAGGGATCCGGCGCGCGGCCATACGCGTGCCTGCCACGCGGCTAATCCTGCAACCCGCGACCGGCCACCGGCGACCGCATCTTTTGGCTCAGAAATTGCTATCCTCTCCCCATGCGCCTCGTCGTCAAAGTGGGCACCAGCCTGATCGCGCCCGGTGGACGCATCGACACCAACCGCATGCGCGCGCTCGTTGACCAGCTCGATCTCTCGCACCACGAGTATCTGATCGTCTCTTCCGGCGCCATCGCTTCCGGGATGTCGAACCTCGGCCTAGGCGAGAAACCCTCCAGCGTGCCCCTGATGCAAGCCTGTGCCGCTGTCGGCCAAAGCCTGCTGATGCACACCTATGAGCAGCTCTTCTTCGGCAAAAAAGTTGTCGCGCAACTGCTGCTCTCGAGCGACGATTTCACTTCTCCTGTGCGCTATAAGAATCTGCAGAACGCCCTGCACCAGCTTTTGAAGCTCGGCGTCGTCCCGGTTGTCAACGAAAATGACAGCGTTTCCGTCCGCGAACTGGTGGGAGCTTTCGGCGATAATGACGAACTCAGCGCGCTTTTGGCCACCGCCGTCAAGGCCGATTGGCTGCTGTTGCTGACCGATGTCGACGGCTTCTATGTCCCTAACGGCAAGCGCAGCAAGCTGATGCGGACCGTCCGCAAATTCACCCCCGACATGGAAGCTTTATGCAACGGCCACGGAAAACTCGGCACGGGGGGAATGCGATCTAAAATACGCGCTGCCAAAACTGCCAGCGAAGCAGGAGTGCACGTGGCCATCGTCAACGGACGCCACACGCACGCCATCCCCTGGGCGATCGAACGCAAGATCGGAACGTACTTCCCTCCCCAGAGACAGTCTTCGTGACAGCCATCACCGCGATGAGCACTCTTACCACCCGCGAGAAACTCGACCGCGCCAAAAGCGCGGCCCCGCAGCTTGCGCAACTCTCGACCACGCAGAAGAATGCCATCCTGCTGGTCATGGCCGATGCCCTTGAAGCCGGAGCCAAATCGATTCTCGAAGCCAATCGCGCCGATGTCGAATCTTCCGGCCTCGAAGGAGCCATGCGCGAGCGCCTTACTCTCGATCATGGGCGGGTTCGCGAGATGTCGCGCGGCGTCCGAGATATCGCCAATCTTCCTGACCCCATCAACGAGACCTTGGCGGAGTTCAAACGCCCCAACGGTCTGCGAATTCGCAAACTACGAGTGCCTCTGGGTGTGATTGGCATCATTTACGAGTCGCGCCCGAATGTTACAGTCGACACTGTCGCGCTCGCGATTAAGACGGGTAACGCCATCGTCTTGCGCGGAGGCAAAGAAGCTCAGCGCAGCAACCAGCGTCTGGTCGAAATTCTGACTGGTGTCCCCGGTTTGCCCGAAGGCGCAGTCGAACTGCTCGACGCCAGCACGCGCGAGTCAACGCAAGAATTGATCAAGGCTCGCGGATTGGTGGATGTGCTCATTCCCCGTGGAGGTCCGGAGCTTATTTCCTACGTCGCCGGCAACGCAACCGTTCCGGTGATCGAGACCGGCGCGGGAAACTGTCACGTCTTTGTCGATGAATCGGCCGATCTCGAAATGGCTGACGACATCGTGATCAACGCCAAGACGCAGCGTCCATCCGTCTGCAACGCCGCCGAAAAACTTCTGGTGCACGAAGCGATTGCGGCCGACTATGTTCCCCGTATCGTGAAGAAGCTTGTCGATGCTGGAGTTGAAGTGCGCGGAGACGACCTGACTCGCCGCCTTGCCAATGGTGCGCACGTCATCCCTGCGCAGGAAGGTGATTGGGGACAGGAATATCTGCGCCTCTGCATGGCGGTGCGTGTCATACCGAACCTCAAAGATGCCATCGCGCACATCAATCAATATTCGACGAAACATTCCGATTCGATCGTGACCAGCGACGAAGCCAATGCTCGCCAATTTCTGCGCCAGGTCGATTCCGCCGCCGTCTACTGGAATGCCTCGACGCGGTTCACCGATGGCGCCGAGTTCGGTTTCGGCGCCGAAATGGGAATCAGCACCCAAAAGCTCCACGCTCGCGGCCCCTTCGCTCTCGCCGAGCTAACCTCCACAAAATACGAAGTAATCGGCACCGGGCAAATCCGGAAGTAATTGTTCTTCCCCAATCCTCCTGCCGACTGCTTCCGGCTCGTTTCCGCGGCGAAGGAGTAAAATCTCTCTTCCTGTCCCAAAACGGGAAGATTTTCGAGGATTCTGACTTGCTCGACTGTGGCGATCTGGCTCCCGATTTCGATCTCCCCGTTCTCATCGGAGGCGTGAAGCAACGCTTCCATCTGCGCGAACAAAGCAAGACGCAGAATCTCGTGCTCGCCTTCTATCCTTCGAACTGGGAGAAGGTCAGCGCCGAGCAGATGATTGCCTACCAGGTGGAGCGTGAGAAGTTCAAGGCGCATAACGCGGAAGTGGTTGGCATCACAGTCGATTCCATCATGAACATCACTTCATGGGAGCGCGACATCGGGCCCTTCGATTATTTTCTGTGCAGCGATTTCTGGCCGCATGGACAGGTGTGCGAGCAATATGGCGTGTTGCGAAAGAGCGATCCGTTTCGCGGTGCCAGCGAGCGCGCCGTGTTTCTCATCGATCAGATTGGGAGAGTGCGTTACAAACGAATTTATTCCGTCGACCAGAAGCCTGATGTTGAAGAGACTCTGGCGGCTTTACAAAGTTTATAAATGAACCCCTTAGGAGCCCGATGAAATCTCTGATCCCGGTTTTTCTGGTTGCGATCTTCTTCTTTTCCAGCGCAGTACAAGGCGCCAGCCCTGACATGAAAGATTCCACCCTCTTTGGTTTCCGCAATTCTTCCGACGAGTTAAAAGACGAGGCTAAGTTTCTTGCGGTGCCCGATCCGAAGCTGGCAGAAGCGCATCTGCGCATCTTGACGCAAGCGCCTCATATTGCAGGATCGGTGGAAGACAAGGCGACGGCGGATTATGTCGCGCAGAAGTTTCGCGATGCCGGCCTCGATACACAAATTGTCGAATACAAGATCTGGATCAACTATCCCGTTGAAATCAGCGTTGATGTGACCGCTCCGGCCGATGTGAAGATGCATGGTCCAACCCGCGAGCGTGTGGAAGACGATCCTTTTCAGGATGATGCGCGGGTGGTGATGCCTTACAACGGCATGTCTCCTTCGGGCGACGTTGAGGCCGATGTGGTGTACGCGAACTACGGCACGCCCGATGATTTCAAGAAGTTAGAGGAGATGAAAATCGATGTGCGCGGAAAAATTGTCCTGGTGCGCTATGGCCAGAACTTCCGTGGAGTGAAAGCCTTCGTGGCACAAGAGCATGGAGCCGCCGGCGTGATTATTTATTCTGACCCCGCCGACGACGGCTGGCGGCGCGGAGACAAGTATCCGCAAGGGCCCTGGCGGCCCGATACTGGCGTGCAACGCGGATCCATAGGCTACATGTTTGAATTCGCAGGAGATCCGACCACGCCGGGCATTGCATCGGTGCCCGATTTGCCGGATTCGAAGCGCACACCGCCCGATCAATCGGCGCAAATGCCAAAAATTCCGACTACGCCCGTTTCGTATGGCGATGCGTGGCCGATTCTTCAACATCTTGGCGGCCCTGATTCACCGCGGGACTGGCAGGGTTCGCTTCCCTTCACTTATCACGTTGGCCCGGGGCCGATAAGAGTGAAGATGCACTTGAAGCAGGATTATCAGTATCGAACGGTGTGGGATGTGATCGGGCGCGTGCGCGGAAGTCAACTTCCCGATGAGTGGGTGGTGGCGGGCAATCATCGTGATGCCTGGGTTTACGGAGCAGTCGATCCCAATAGCGGCACTGCAGCGATGCTCGAGAGCGTGCACGGCGTTGGCGAATTGCTGAAGTCGGGATGGAAGCCCAAGCGCACCATGATCTTCGCTAGTTGGGATGCGGAAGAGTTTGGTTTGATGGGATCGACGGAGTGGGGCGAGCAGTATGCCAAGGAACTGGAAAATTCTCCTGCGTACTTCAACATGGACGTGGCCGTGTCAGGTTCGAAATTTGGCGCGTCGTCGGTACCGAGCCTGAAGCAATTCATTCGTGATATTGCGAAAGCGGTGCAGAGTCCGAAGGGCGGAACGGTGTACGAGGTGTGGATGAAAGCCAGCCAGCCGGGTATGGAAGATAAGGGCCCGGCGGAGGCGATTGGAGACAGCCGAAGAGTTCCGGTGGCGCAAGCCAAGTCCGATGCTCCTGTGGGGGATTTGGGGAGCGGATCGGATTACACGGTGTTTCTTCAACACCTCGGCGTGCCTTCGACGGATGTGAGTTCCAGCGGATCGTATGGCGTGTATCACTCCGTCTTCGACAATTTCAACTGGTTCAAGAGGTTCGGCGATCCAGATTTCATTTACGAGCAGGAAATGGCTCGTATTTACGGCCTGGAAGCGATTCGCATGGCCGACGCCGACGTACTTCCTTACGACTACGAAGAATACGGAAAAGAAATCATGCTCTACATTGATGCCGCGCAAAAGAAGGCGGTGATCGGCTTTGGGGATAAGGCTCCTTCATTCAAGGAGGCCACGGAGGCGGCGAAGCATTTCGAAGAGGCAGGCACGAAGATTCTGGGGAAGGAGAGAAATCCTCCGAGTGACCCGGCGAAGTTGAATGCGGCCCTGCTCGAAACCGAGCGGGCGCTCCTAATTCCCGAGGGACTGCCGAACCGTCCGTGGTACCGCCATGCGATCTATGCTCCGGGAATGTATACGGGGTACGCGGCGGTGGTGATTCCGGGAGTGAATGAAGCCATCGACAAGCATGATCTGGAACGGACGCAGCAGCAGATCGCGGAACTGGCGGCGGCGCTGCATCGGGCGGCGAAAGTGATGGAGGGGTATAAGTAGGCATCGAGCGTCGGGCGGCAGGCTTCAGGACCCCTCAAAACTTCGCTTCGCGAGTTTCGCCCCGCTCGGTGGAAGATAGGGTGGTTTTTGCTACTGTCCCACCTTTGCCGCAAAGGCGTGGCAAAGATGGGGCACCCAGCTTTCCTGTGGTTTCGCGGTTTTAGAATCCGCCTGTTTAGCAAGTAGTTAACCTCTTAGAGAATTCTGGCTCTGGACTTGGGATTGCAGTAAACTTAGGCATCCGGCGGTAACGCCGGAGGGACGGGCGCTTGCCCGTTTTCCCTTAACCAGCCTTCTCACCGTTGCTGTCGATTTAGGGGCCCGAATGCCGTCGGCAAGAATCAAGACACTCGCTGTGGAAGACGCTCATTCCCTGGCTGAGGATTTGCGTACGCGCGGCTTTGTGGTTGAGATTGTCTCTCGCGACAAAATTTCTGCCGATCCCGTCGATCTCGAAGTGATTCTCGAAGAGTGCGATCCGGAAGCAGCTTTGCACCACGCAGAAAACATCCCCGATGCGCAGGATTTGTGTGTCTTTGTGGCTCCGGGAGCGTTGACCGAGGGCCAGCGGTCGATGCAGGTGATCCCGTTGTTCTCGCGGCCGGCAACTCCTCTGGCTCCCGTAGTTGCGATGAAGGCCGCGGATCCGGCACAGGTGGTCGAAGAAAAGTTGGAGGATCCGGTGGCGCTGGAAGAACCGCCGATGCTAGCGGCTTCGGAACTCGAGCCTCCGGTCGTAGTCGTTCCCGAACCTTCTCCGACGAAAGAAGCGCCGAAGCCATCGGAAGTGCTGGCTATTCTTTCGCAAGTGCCGAAAATGCCTCCCGTGCAAACTGCGGGGAATGCAATTGCCCCTTTGTGGGCTGAGATAGGCAAAAACATTGCGCTCTGGGGCAAGGGGCTGGCCGCGAATCAGAGATTATTCAGGAAGACCGCGACGGTGGGAGCCATGGCCGCGGTGGCGGCCGTGTCGGTGCTGGTTCTGGGATCGACGGTGCGAAAGTTCGCGCCTGCCACGCAGCCTGCGAGCGAATCGATGGTATTGCCGGCAACGGCGAGCGCGGCTACGCCCGTGATCGAGCCTCAGAAGATCAAGCCTATCGCGCCGGAGCCGAAGCTTGCGGTCAAGGCGAAGTCGCGGCGCGAGCATAATCCCGAGGAAGATATTGTGGCCAAGGATTACGTGATTCGTTTCAACAAGCGCCCGGCAGCGGCGAAGGCCAAGAAAACGTCGGGCGTGAAGCATTATTCTGATTTGCGGTAAATTCCCTCAACATCAAGAGCTTTTGACCGCAGAGAACGCGGAGAACTTCCGTAGAGGCCTCTCAGGGAAGGCGTCCGTCGCCGCGTGCGTTGTTTTAGCTACCGGCGTTTTTCCAGGGGTTTGGGTTTTTCCGTGGTGGGAGTTGGAGCCGAGGCGTCAGGTTTCGTGACCACCTGGTTGGCGGGGGCGTTCGGGTTTACGCCGAAATCCCAGACGTAGAGATTAATGCCTTCTTTTCCCAACTCTTCTACCAGCGCATATTCGCCCGGGTCGAGCGGAGTCTTAGGGGTGACTTTCACCCAGCCTCCGGTGAGTTGCTGCGAGTTGGTATCGACGAAGTTTCCTTCCTGCTTGCTCTTGCCATAGATCGCGGTCTTAACGTCTCCAACAATGCGCTTGTCGCCCTTGGCCTGCATGCGGACGATCTTGAAGCGATCCCACGGCAGTTCAGGCTCGGCGGGGCGGTCGTCTTTGAGATGGCCGGAACCCATGTCGGGCGCAGCGCCGCCGGACTCGATGTTCACGTAGATGGAAGGCAAGGCAGCATGCGACTGATTTTTCGCGTGCTGTCCGGGAAGCTCGATGGTGCGCTTGGAGCTGGCGATGGGATTGATGGCCGCGCGCAGAATGTTGCCCTTCGTGTTTTTGTTGACTTCGCCGCCGTTCTGATCGAGTTCGACGAGTTGAGGCTGTCCCTGAAACGTATCGAGTAGCTGGACGCCGCCGTCGTCCGGCAGATGCAGCCCAAGAGCAACGAGCGGTGAGTTGGCTTCTTCGGCGGCGCGCTCGGCAGCGAGCTCTTTGTCGAGTTCGACGGCTTCGGGTGCGGGCTTGCCTGCGGCACGATCTTTTTCGAACGCTTCAGTCGCTTTCCAATCGACCAGGTCGTTGGGAACTTCCTCCCACTCGTTGCGCTCGGCGCTGAGGTAACGCACACGGTTTCCCTCGACTTCGTATTTCGTGATCAGCTGGTAGGAACCGTCTTTGAGGATGAGGCGCTTGGCGAGCTGTTGAGCGTGGACGAGAGCAGGCAGGAAGAGCAAAAAGGCTGCGAGGATGAGCGAAATCCGGCGCATGGTTCTTAGATGCGGCTTACTGCCGCCAGTTTACCGCGAAAGCTTCCAGAATTCTCCGGTCAACCCGATGCGGGTGAAGGCGGCCTGAGCCTCGTCGGCGGTTTTGGGACGCCACTCTGGGCTGAGGCGGTCGGCGTACCATTCGCGGGCGAGCTGCCAACACTGGCCGAGTGTCATGGTGCCGCCGCGAGCACGATTCCACTGCTGGCACCAGCGATCGATATGAGGTTCCGACCGGAACAGGAGCATGGTTCGTCAGGTGAAGACTACATCTTCATACCAGCGGCGGGCGGGGACGGCAAAGTGGACGATCCCAGACTTTTCTTTCAACTTGCCGTTCCGGACATGGAGCGGCATGGCGAGATTGCAGCAGGCGCAAGTGGAGTCGATGTCGGCATCTTTTGCGAGCATGGCGGAGATGCCGAGTGCGTCCCAGATGCAGTTGCCATACCAGGATTTCTTGCCAATTGTGACTGGGAACGGCGTGGGTACCGCGGAGAAGGGGGCGGCGCGCCAAAGCTCTCCGTTATCTTGCAACATGAAAGCATGCGATTCGCTGAGGCGGGCGAGCGCGGCGCGACTATCTTTTAGCGAGGCTTTCAGCGCCATGGCGATTTCGGCAACCGACGGGGCGCGTTCGTGGCGGAGCATGTAGCGATAGACGTGGAGGCGGAGAGTGGCGTCGAGCATGAGGTCGGTACAATCTTAATCCGTGGGAGCAACGATGCAAGTGACTGTTGAACGCGATGGGTTTGCCATTGTGCAGGATTTTCTGTCACGGCGAAATGTCGCCGACTTGCTAAAGGGGTTCGAAGCGGCACCGCTTCCGCGCAGCCGAGCAGGAGTGCGTCACGCGCTCAGACATCCTGCATTCAGGGAATTGGCTGGAGATTCACGACTGCTGGAAATTGGGCGTCAAATTCTGGGTGCGGAAGCATTCCCTTTCAGCGCGACGCTGTTCGACAAGTCTCCCGAGGCAAACTGGCTGGTAGTTTGGCACCAAGACACAGCGCTTCCCCTGCGGGAACGTAGCGATGTTCAGGGATGGGGGCCGTGGTCCATAAAGGAAGGCGTCACCTACGCGCATGCGCCGGCAAACGCGCTTGCCCAGATTCTGGCGCTGCGGATTCATCTAGACGATTCGACTGCGGAAAATGGTCCGTTGCGGGTACTGCCGGGCACTCACTGTCGGGGCGTGCTGAGCGACGATGCGATACAGGAGCTCGCTGAGAAAAATTCGGCGGCTGAATGCTTGGTGTCTTCAGGAGGAGTGCTCGCGATGCGACCGCTATTAGTTCATGCCTCGTCCAAGTCGCGTGAGGATACTCCACGACGGGTTCTGCATATTGAGTACGCGAGTTCGCGCTTTTTGGGCCAAGTGATGGAGTTGGCAATGGATCAGGGCACGTAAGGCTCCGTTGTAGGTATGCCTTGCGAAAATCTCTTGCACCGCCAGCCCACGCGGGGTCCCTCGACTGCGTTCAGCTTCGCCTCACTTCGCTCGGGATGGCACAAGATCATCAGATTGATGACAAATTAGAGTCAGTTTTTCCACTGTTCCCAACTCTGAACTTTTCTGACATAATCAATTGTGCACACCAGCCTGCACAAAATTCCAAGACAATTTAGAGCGAGGAACAGATGTCGGCGAAGTACATCTTTGTAACTGGCGGCGTGGTGTCTTCACTGGGCAAAGGACTGGCGGCGGCCTCCATTGGCTGCCTGCTGGAAAGCCGTGGGCTGAAGGTCAACCTGATGAAGTTTGACCCTTATTTGAATGTCGATCCAGGGACCATGTCTCCCTTTCAGCACGGAGAAGTCTTCGTCACTGACGACGGCGCCGAGACCGATCTCGATCTTGGACACTACGAACGCTTCACCCACGCCAAGCTCTCTCGCGATAACAACTGGACCACCGGAAGAATTTACGAGCAGATCATCGCCAAGGAGCGGCGCGGAGACTATCTAGGCAAGACGGTGCAGGTGATTCCGCACGTCACCAACGAAATCAAGTCGGCGATGAAGAAAGTTGCGCAGGATGTAGACGTAGCCATCGTCGAGATCGGTGGCACGGTCGGTGACATCGAGTCCTTGCCGTTCATGGAAGCCATCCGCCAGATGCGCCAGGAACTGGGACGCGATCACACTTTGTTTATGCACGTCACGCTGGTGCCATTTATTGCCGCAGCGCAGGAGTTGAAGACCAAGCCGACGCAGCACTCGGTGAAAGAGCTGCTGAGCATCGGAATTCAGCCGGATATTTTGTTGTGCCGGACGGACCGCTTTCTCTCGAAAGACATCAAGGGGAAAATCGCGCTCTTCTGCAACGTGGAAGAAGAGGCGGTGATCACGGCGAAAGATGTAGCGTCGATCTACGAAGTTCCGGTCGTGTTTTCGCATGAAGGCGTCGACACGCTGGCGCTCAAGCATCTACGGCTTGAGGCGAAGGACCGCGACCTGAAAGCGTGGGAGGAGATCGTGCACCGGGTTTATAACCCGAAGGCCGAAGTGACGATCGGCATCGTTGGGAAATATGTCGAGTACGAAGATTCGTACAAGTCGCTGAAAGAGGCGCTGGTACATGGAGCGCTGGCTCACAATCTGAAACTCAATTTGAATTGGGTGGAGGCCGAGGGCCTTGAGACCGGAGACAAAACGTACGAAGAGCAGTTGGCGGATTACGACGGACTGCTGGTCCCGGGCGGGTTCGGCAAGCGCGGGATCGAGGGGATGCTGATCGCGATCCGTTATGCGCGCGAGAAGAAGGTTCCTTATTTTGGAATTTGCCTGGGTATGCAGACCGCGTGCATCGAGTTTGCCCGCAATGTGTGCGGATTGGCGGACGCGAATTCGAGTGAATTCGATCCGGCGACGCCGCATCGCGTGATTTACAAGCTGCGCGAGTTGCGGGGCGTGGAAGAACTGGGCGGGACCATGAGGTTAGGGGCATGGACCTGCAAGATTGAGCCGGGCACTCTGGCTCATCGGATTTACGGACAGACCGAAATAAGCGAGCGCCACCGACACCGCTACGAGTTCAACCGCGAGTACGAAGAGACGCTGACGGCCGGCGGATTGCGGATTTCAGGCTCAACCCCCGATGGAACGTACGTCGAGATGGTGGAGTTGCCGGATCATCCGCATTTTATTGGCTGCCAGTTCCATCCCGAGTTCAAGTCGAAGCCGCTCGAGCCGCATCCGTTGTTCAAGGCGTTCGTCGGCGCGGCGTATGAGCACGGACTGAAGCGGCGCGCCGAGAAGGCCGCGGCGGAGATCGAGTTGTTCCACCGACCGGAGAAGGTCGGGAAAAGATAGTTATTTTTTCGTTCCGAGCGAAGCGAGGAATCTGCAGTAGACCTGGCCACCGGCAGACTGCAGATCCCCATGAGTTCACGAATCAAGTGCAACACCGTACAAAGGTGTTGCGATGGAAAAGAGAAGATATGAGCAGTTGGTGCTCAGGGAGCGGATTGAGATTTACCGTCTGCATGCAAACGGTAAATCTCTGCGCTGCATCGCCGCCACTCTGGGGAGGAGCGCGGCGACCATTAGTCGTGAACTGAAGCGCAACAGCAAGGTCTCTAAGCAGTGGCCGGGGGGCTACGATCCCGAGCGCGCGCAGCGGCTGATGCTGCGTCGTCATGCCCGCGGTCGGGCCCACAAGCTGGAACGTCAGCCCGAACTTCGGGAGAAAGTGTTGCAGCATCTCGCTGCCGGATGGTCGCCGGAGCAGATTGCCGGGCGCATGGCCCAGTTGCCGGGCAGCGACCGCATCAGCTACGAATCCATCTACCGTTACATTTATTGGCGCAGTTGGTCCTTCAACGAAACTCTGCATCGCTGGCTGCCTCGGCAAAAATACCGTCGCGGAAACCGTCTGCCCAATGGCCGCTGGTCGACGGCGTCGATATTGGAGAGGGTTTCCATCCATGATCGTCCGGCGGTGGTGGAGACCAGAACGCGCACGGGCGATTGGGAGGCCGACCTCATGAGCTTCCGCAAACCGGGACAGTTCCTGCTGGTGATGCAGGAACGCCGATCGCGGCGCGCCCTGCTGATGCGGCAGAACACGAGAACGGCGCAGTCGGTCGCCGACAATCTCAGCACCCTGCTGGAAGCGCTGCCCGCGCGCGTATGTCAATCCATGACCTTCGACAACGGAGCGGAGTTCAGCAAACACTATCTCCTGAGCCGACGGTTTGGCATCCAGACCTGGTTCTGCGACACCCACTCGCCCTGGCAGAAGGGCGGCATCGAAAACGCGATTGGCCGTTTGCGCCGCCTGTTGCCTAGAAACACCGACCTCGACGACCTGCCCGCCCAGCGCCTCGCCCTCTGCCTCGAACGCTACAACGATACCCCCAGAAAATGCCTCGGCTTCAAAACTCCCAACGAGGTATTCTTGGAACACTCTGTTGCACTTCAAACGTGAATTCATCCCCTCGCTGCGCTCGGGATGACCATGAATAAAGTGACATGTCCGTTTCCTTCCAAGTCGAAGGCATTCGCATCGGGGATGGTGGTTTGTTCCTCATTGCGGGGCCGTGCGTGATTGAGAGCGAGAAGCATGCCTTGTTCATGGCTGAGGTCATCAAGGGCATCACGCGCTCGCTGAACTTCCCTTTCATTTTTAAGGCTTCGTACGACAAGGCGAACCGGACTTCGATCCGCAGTTTTCGCGGGCCGGGGCTGACCGAAGGCCTGCGCATCCTGAAAAAAGTGAAAGATGAAGTGCATGTGCCGGTGCTGACCGACGTGCATGAAGTGGCGGACGTTCCGAAGGTGGCGGAAGTCGCGGACGTTCTACAAATTCCGGCATTTCTCTGCCGGCAGACCGACTTGGTTGTCGCGGCGGCGATGAGCGAACGCGTAGTGAACATCAAGAAGGGCCAGTTCGTTTCTCCGTGGGACATGAAACATGCCATCGAGAAATGCCACGACGCCGGGAATGACCGCGTGTTCCTCACCGAACGGGGATCGAGTTTCGGCTACAACAACCTGGTGGTCGATATGCGGTCGCTGGCCATCATGCGGAAGTTCGCGCCCGTGGTGTTCGATGCGACGCACTCGGTGCAATTGCCGTCAGCCTCGCATGGAGACGAAGATCGTCCCGCGGCAAGCGGCGGGCAGCCTGAGTTCATCCCGGTGCTGGCGCGGGCGGCAGTGGCGGCGGGAGTCGACGGCGTGTTCATGGAAGTGCACGACAATCCCAAAGAAGCCAAGAGCGACGGAGCGAACGCCCTCGACTCGCGAGAGTTGCGTGGTGTGTTGAAAGAATTGCAGGCGGTGCACGCAGCAGTGAGAGTGGCACACATCACGCCGTAGCTAGAATTTGGGCAGCAAGAACCCCGTATTGCGGCAATGCTCTTCGAAGGACTGTCCAAACTGCGCTGAGAGCATTCGTTCTTCCCTCTTCGCTTTGATCCAATAGCCGACAATGATCAGAATCACCCCCAGCACGCCGCGCCAGCGATTAATCGCGAGCGCTCCGCCGATTGCGGCCAGGTCGATGCCGGAATAAATGGGATGGCGAAAAAATCGATAGGGGCCGGTGCGGATCAATTCATGATCTTCTTTCAGAGTGATGCGGGCGCTCCAATTCTGTCCCAGATGCCAGCGCGCCCACAGAGCGATGGCAATGCCGATCCACGTGAGCACCACGCCCGAGACTGCGAGAGCGTAACTTTCCGGCACCACGGCGCGGTTGAGCGGCGCGAGCTCGACACTCCAAGCGTTGCTGAAGATAAGGACAAATCCCAAAACTTCCAGCAACAGGATTCCATAGCGCCACGCGGACGTCTCGGTCTGCACCGTGCGGCGAGTTTTCAGCATGCCGATCGTCCAGTAGACGACGAAGACAAGCCAGGGACCCTCAATGAGATAGCGCCAGATCATTGGCTCATCTTATCCCGCCGAAGCAACATATATAATGGCGCACCGATGGCTCTCTCCTCTGGCACGCGTTTCGGACCTTATGAAATTGTCTCCGCGATTGGCGCGGGCGGCATGGGAGAGGTGTATCGCGCGCGCGACACCCGCCTGGGTCGAGACGTAGCGCTCAAAATTCTTCCCGAGTCGTTCGTCCGCGACGCCGACCGGTTGCGCCGCTTCGAGCAGGAAGCGCGTGCCGTCGCCGCGCTCAATCACCCAAATATTTTGGCAATCCACGATATCGGCGAGCAGAACGGCATGCCGTTCATCGTGTCCGAGCTTCTCGACGGCAACAGCTTGCGCGCGGAGTTGCTCACTGGACCGCTCTCCGCGCGAAAAGCTTCCGACTATGGAATGCAGATCGCGCAGGGATTGTCGGCTGCGCATGATAAGGGCATCGTCCACCGTGATCTGAAGCCGGAAAACATCTTTATCACCAAAGAAGGACGAGTCAAGATTCTTGACTTTGGCCTGGCGAAGTGGCCTTCCGCGACCAGCGATATCGGAGCCACTTCGGCAACGATTGAGGAATCGCCCACCCAAGCCGGAATGGTGATGGGCACTGCGGGATACATGGCGCCGGAGCAAGTTCGCGGCGCCACAGTGGATTCGCGCACCGATATTTTTGCCTTCGGCGCAGTCTTGTACGAAATGGTTTCCGGGCAGCGAGCCTTCCGCCGCGACACCGCCGCGGAAACCATGACCGCCATTCTGAAAGAAGATCCGCCGGAACTGAGCGAGATGACGCATCCGGTGTCGCCGGGGTTGGAGCGCATTATCCGGCGTTGTCTTGAGAAGCGGCCCGAGCAGCGCTTCCAATCAGCAAAAGATCTGGCGTTCGCCCTCGATGCATTGAGCGGCACGAGTACTTCGAAGACAGGAGCGCAGCCAGCGATACAGACCAAGCCGGCTGCACCGCGATGGGCAGCAATTGGGGGACTTGCCGCACTCGCGCTTGCCGCCGGCGCCGCCATCGCCTGGTCTCTGCGCCCATCTGCGAACCCGGTGCCAACTTTCGAACAAGTTTCATTTCATCGTGGCAACGTGATCCGCGGACGCTTTGCGCCCGACGGAAAGTCCGTGGTATACAGCGGCCTGCTCAACGGCGAGGCGGCTGACACTTACGTGATCCGCGACGAATATCCCGAGCCAGTTTCAGCGGGACTTCACGGGGCATTGCTGCTTTCGATCTCGAAACAAGGCCAGATTGCAGTACTGGTGCGGCCTGACCGCCTTGTTCATTTTCAGTCCCATGGAACCTTGGCGACCGCGCCCCTGGGCGGCGGAGCGCCGCGGGAATTGCTCGACAACGTGTATGACGCCGACTGGTCTCCTGACGGGAACAACCTGGCGGTTCTCGATCGGGATAAAGGGATGTGGCGAGTGCAATATCCCATCGGCAAGACTTTGCTCGCGGTCGATAACTGGCTTAGCGATCTGCGAGTTTCTCCCGATGGAAAACAGATTGCCCTTTTCCGTCACCCCGGCGGCGCCAGTGATGACCGGGGTGACGTCATTGTGGTAGATACCGCTGGCCACGTCACGACGCTCTCATCCGGATGGGAATCGTTGGAAGGGCTGACCTGGTCGCCTTCGGGCAAGGAAGTCTGGTATTCGGGGTCGCCGTCAGGTCCGCAATATTGCATTTATGCGAGCACCCTGTCGGCAAAGACCCGGACGATGTATTGCGGGACATCCTCGACGATGATTCTCGATACCGCGGCGAACGGCCGCAGTCTGATGGTTTCGGGTGATCGGCACGTGGGCATGTCGCTGGTGGAACACGGCTCGGACGCGGAGCGCGACCTGACCTGGCTCGACTTCAGCTACGGCCCACGGGTTTCCGATGATGGCAGCCTGATTCTCTTCACCGACGAGTCAGGAAACTCGGGCAACGGTTATAGCGTGTATGTCAGGAAAAGTGATGGATCTCCGGCCACACGCATTGGCTCGGGCGGGTTCGGCACCGACATCAGCCCGGATGGAAAATGGGCAATGGTTGTGATGCCCGGGGATTCCGCCGCCAGGGTACAGATCGTCCCGGTGGGCGCGGGCCAGCCGCGCGTGATGCACTGGGACGGTTTCCAGCCATCCTGGGGGCATTTCTACGGCGACGACCAGCACGTGGTCATGCGAGGAAATGAGTCCGCGCACGGGCCGGGCCTTTATATCGCTGACTCCAGCGGCAGTCCGCCAAAATTTCTGATGGATGGAAGGGACTGGCCATTTATCGCTCCTGATGGGAAGTCGTATATCGCGGTCGTGGACGGAAAGCCGTCGATTAAAATGCTGGGCCAGGAGGGCGGCAGAGAAATTCCTGTCAGCGAAAAGTTGAACAAGGACGAGCTTGCTTTCGCGTGGGCTTCGGATTCCCAACACGTCTTCGCCTTTGCCCAGGTGCAGGGTGGCATCGAGATTTACCGCGTAGACTTGCAGACCGGCAATCATGAGCTCTGGCAGACGATCAAGCCGAAAGAACAAATCGGATTGATGCCGATGAATGCGCCGCCTGGCATCACACCCGACGGACGCTCAATCGTGTTCACTTACACCGCGGTGCGATCGCAGCTTTACCGTAGCGACACGCTGAAGTAGACGCTGGATCTGCTAACATCCCTATCTCATCTGACGTTGCAACACGATGATTTTTCTGGCCATCCTCGGCGTGGTAATCATTTTTCTCGTCCTGCTGGACGCGTTTGAGACCATCGTCTTGCCGCGAAGGGTAACGCGGCACTTCCGGTTGACCGCGTGGTTTTATCGCAATACCTGGGTGCCGTGGCTGAAACTCGCGCGGCGCATTCAGTCGCCAAACCGGAGAGAAACCTTCCTCAGTTACTTTGGGCCGTTGTCGGTCATCTTGCTGCTGGTGTTCTGGGCCTGCGGATTGATCCTGGGGTTCGCCATGCTGCAGTACGGCGTAGGCGAACACATCAAGACCGGGGGCGAACCGATCACGTTCGGCTTGCTGCTCTATCACAGTGGAGAAACGTTCTTCACGCTTGGGTACGGCGACATTGTTCCCGCCAATGGGCCGGCGCGAGCGCTGGCGGTGTTCGAAGCGGGCATGGGTTTCGCATTTTTGGGCGTCGTGATTGGATATCTCCCGGTGATCTACCAGGCGTTTTCGGTGCGCGAATTGGAAATCTCGATGCTCGATTCGCGAGCGGGATCACCTCCCACGGCAACCGAGTTGTTGAACCGGCTAGGCTGCTGTCCCGACCAGTTGGTACTCGATCAAATATTTCGCGACTGGGAGCGATGGTCGGCAGATTTACTGGCAAATCATCTTTCGTATCCGGTGCTGAGTTTCTTTCGTTCGCAACACAGCAACCAGTCGTGGCTCGGAGCATTGACGGTGATGCTCGACATCACGTCGCTGATACTGGCAGGGATTGACGGTATTCGTCCTGACCAGGCCAAGTTGACGTTTGCCATGGCGCGGCACGCGGCGGTCGATCTGGCCCAGGTGGTGAATGCGCACTACGACCCGCATGCCTATGAGCGATTGACGCCGGAAGAGCAGAAGCGAATGCGCGAGACGCTGGCGGCCAACGGCCTGCGTTTGCGGACGGATGATTATGCGGATGAGAAGTTGGCCAAATTGCGATCATTGTATGAACCTTATGTGCAGTCCATCGCTCGCAATCTGCTGATCACGCTGCCGCCGTGGATTTTAGCGGAGAAGAAGAAAGATAACTGGCAGGGCGGGCCGTGGGACAAGATCATCCAGGCCAAAGGATTGGGCACGCCGGTGCGAATTATCGATGATCATTTTTAGGCAGTCGTCAGTCGTCGGTCTTCAGTCGTCAGCAAACCACTTTGCTCGCGACCAACGACTGCCGACTAACGACCACGTGCTACCATCCTTCATTCCATGAAGAACATTGGCGAGAATGTGGTCCGCATTGAAGCGGACGCTTTGCGGGCGCTGGCTGATCGCATTGCCGGTCCGATGGCGAAGAGTTTCGCTCGTGCGGTTGAACTGATTCATGACTGCAGCGGGAGAGTCGTCGTCACTGGCATGGGCAAGAGTGGGCTGATTGCGCGCAAGATTGCGGCTACGCTGAATTCAACCGGGACGCCCGCGCTTTATATGCATCCCGTGGAAGCGGTGCACGGCGACCTAGGTATGGTGGTGCGCGGCGATGTGGTGATGGCTCTTTCGGCGAGTGGAGAAACCGAAGAGATTCTGCGGTTGCTGGCGACGATCAAGAGGCTGCGGGTGCGTTTGATCAGTTTGACCGGGGACGCTGTGTGCAGTAAAACTCAGCGGCTAAAGCCAGCGGGCGGGGGCGCCCGCTCCACACGAGCTAAACTCTCTACCTTGGCGGCGGCGGCGGATGTGGCGCTGGATTGTTCTGTCGACAAAGAAGCGTGCACGTTGGGGTTGGCGCCGACGGCGTCCACCACGACTATGCTGGCGCTGGGCGATGCGCTGGCGATGACTCTATCGGCGAAGCGCGGATTTAAAGAAGAAGATTTCGCCAACCTGCATCCCGGAGGAAAGCTGGGAAAACGCCTGGCGCGAGTCGAATCGCTGATGCATGGTGGAGATGCGATCCCGCGCGTCGGTACGAAGACGAAGATGCCGGATGTGATCTACGAGATGTCGCGCAAGAAGCTTGGCATCACGACAGTCGTGGATGGAACCAAGTTGATGGGCGTGATCAGCGACGGAGACCTGCGGCGGTTGCTCGAACAGCGAGGCAAGGACGTGCTCGACCTCACGGCCGCTGAGTGCATGATCAAAAGTCCGCAGACGATTGCGGGAAGCGAGTTTGCGGCCACTGCACTGGCGTTGATGGAAGAGAAGAAGATTACTTCGCTGGTGGTGGTCGATGGAGATGGGAAGCTTTCGGGAATTGTGCACCTGCACGATCTCTGGGGGACAGAGATGATGTAGGAGATTTTGCAATTTTGTAACCGGGCAATTTTGTAATTTTCCAAATTACCCGATTACCAAATTACAAAATGGTGTATCCATGTATCACTACGATCCCACGACCGCGCTGGAAGAGTTGACCGAAGAAGCCACCCTGCCCAATCCCGTGCACGTGCGGGACATGATTCTGCGCAAGAAACTCACTGCCGACAAATCGCTGGAGATGAACCGGCTGTTTGTCGAGTACCAGAAGTTTTTCGGTGAGACGCAGAAGTTGGGGAAAGAGATTCTGAAGCAGTTGAGCAGTACCTAGTACCCAATACCCGGTTGACACACGCCCGCTTTGTTCGCTGGATACCCGAGGCGGCTATCCCGCGTGAGCTCTCTTCATCATTTACAATCAAGAATTCCCTTCCGAGTGCGGGCTTCTCTTGTGTCGCTCGGTACTCGGTACAAGGTACTCAAAACCCTATGCATCGTTGGTCTGAACTCTTTATTCCCACTCTTCGTGAGGCCCCGGCGGATGCCGAGGTCGCCAGTCACAAATTCCTGGTGCGGTCTGGATACATCCGCCAGCTGGCCGCCGGGATTTACTCTTATCTCTTCCTCGGACAGCGGTCGCTTAACAAGATTATGGGCATCGTCCGCGAGGAAATGGACAAGATTGGGCAGGAGTTCTTTCTCCCCGCCCTGAATCCGCGAGAGATTTGGGAAGCCAGCGGACGATGGGCCATCATGGGCGACAACATGTTCCGGTTGAAAGATCGCAAGGGCGCCGATCTGTGTCTGGGCATGACGCACGAAGAAGTCATGACCGAGATCGCGCGGAAAGAATTGCGCAGCTACAAACAGCTGCCGCAGATCTGGTACCAGATTCAGACTAAGTTCCGTGATGAGGCGCGGCCGAAGGGAGGATTGCTGCGGGTGCGGCAGTTCACCATGAAAGACGCGTACTCGTTCGATATCGACGCGGCGGGGCTCGATGTGTCTTATCTCAAACACTACGACACCTACTGCCGCATCTTCGACCGCTGCGGATTGAAGTACATGGTGGTCGAGGCACATTCAGGAGCCATGGGCGGATCGCAATCGCACGAGTTTATGGTGCGCACGCCCGCGGGCGAAGATCAGATCGTAAGCTGCGAAAGCTGCAGCTATGCGGCGAACATGGAGAAAGCGACCTCAAAGCTGGCCGCTGTCGACAATCTTCCGTCGGAGGGCGACGGTAAGCCGCTCGAAGTGCATACTCCGGGGATGAAGACGATTGAAGATGTTTCCAAATTTCTGGGAACGTCTTCGAAGAACAACATCAAAACCCTTGCCTACATGATCGAAGAAACCGACGCCAAGACTCGCAAAGTAAAACTTCGAGCCATCGTGGCCCTGATGCGCGGCGATCATCAACTGAATGAGGCTAAGTTTGCAACAGCAGTCGGCGGGAAAGAGCCGCGTCCCATGCAGGAGGAAGAGATCAAGCAGTTCTTCGGAACTCCCGCAGGATACCTGGGCGCAACTGGAATCGAGTGGGCCAAAGACTTAAAAGACTCCGAGAAACCGGTTCTGGTAGTCGACAAGGCTTTGGAGGGTCGCACTAACCTCGTCGGTGGCGCCAACAAAGAGGAGTATCACTTCAAGAATCTGACGCCGGGCCGCGACTTTCAGCCGACGCTGTACGCCGACCTGCGCAGCGTGGCGGCGGGCGAGGATTGTCCCAACTGCGGCGGACCGCTTCGCATAGACACGGCGGTTGAGATCGGACACATCTTCAAGCTGGGTTACAAGTACACCGAGTCGATGGGCGCACGCGTACTCGATCGTAACGGCAAAGAAGTGACTCCCATCATGGGGAGCTATGGAATCGGCATCGAGCGCATTCTCACCGCGCTGGTCGAACAGTCGAATGATGAGAACGGTTTCTGGCTACCGCCCCAGATTGCGCCGTTTGAGATCGTGGTGACTCCCACGAATGTCAAGGACGAGTCTTTGATGAACGCCTCTCTGGACATCACCAAGCGGCTGGAAGCGGCGGGATTTGAAGTACTTCTGGATGATCGTGACGAAAGGCCAGGGGTGAAGTTTAAAGATGCTGACCTGGTGGGCATACCCTTTCGTGTTACCGTCGGCAAGAAAGTTACCGAAGGTACTGTCGAAGTCGTTCAACGCTCGACCCGCGAAATGCAGGATGCTAGCATCGCCTCAATTACGGAATACTTCGAGCAGCGGCTAAGGCCTGCGCATTAAGCAGTCCCTGTAGCGCGCCTCGAAGCGGGAGCGCGTTATGGGTTCGATGAAAATGATTGTCGGGATTTTTGTGATTGTGGCTTGCGTGTATTTGGGGGCGGAGCTTATTCCCCCTTACATGTCTAACTACCAGTTCGAAGATGCCGTCAAGACCGAGGCCATGATCAACACCTATAACACCAGGCCCGAAAGCGATATTCGCGATGAAGTATTCAAGAAAGCCCAGGATCTCGAGATTCCCGTGACCCGGGAACAGATCAAGGTGCATCGCATGGGAGCGGTGGGCCAGGGCTCGCTGATCATTGAAACGCAATACACGGTTCACGTCGATCTGCCGGGATATCCTCTGGATCTGCAGTTCGATCCCTCCACCAGAAATAAGAGCCCGTTCTAAAAGAAAGCTGCGGCGCGAAACTAAGGGCCTAGCAGCGCATGTCATCCGGGCTGTCACTCTCCACTTACGTTCGTAACCTTGTGCGGTGTTTCGGTAACCCCCTAACATGACGCAAGACGTTCCTCCTGAGAGATTTGCCTGAGTACCGGCACAGTGAGTGCGCCATTTGGAGATGAGAATGACCTCGACTACCCGAGTGCTGTTTGCGGTTTGCGCCCTTGTGGCCGGCATGTTCCTGTTGGGCTGCGGAAAGGGCGGGTGTCCTACGACCAGCTTGACCTCTAGTGGCGGCAGCGGAGGCGGATCGGTCAACACGGGTGGCACGGTGTGCGGCTCGGGAGTAAATGGCGGCGGACCAGTTGCGGCCTATGCCTTTTATCTGGGTTCCGGCGTACAGACGGCGAACTACAGTACGAACGGAACATTTACCGCGGTGACCAGCGTTACGCCCCCGGCACTGGCGGGCACCACCATCGACGATATGACTACGGTGAATGGCAAGTACGTCTACTTGCCCTTCGGCGATCTCCCCGGGGTACAAGCTCTGGCTCTCGATCATTCGACCGGAGCCCTCACGAACATCACGGGAAGTCCGTTTTTGCTTACGCCGACAGGCGCAACCGCCGATACTGCAGTGGCCGATCCCATGGGCCGCTTCCTGTTTGTCGGCGCCGAAGGCACAGGCTCGATCACCAGCTTTCAAATTAACTCGGATGGATCGCTCACCCAGTCGCCCTTTTCGCCTTTTACGGATGCGTTTCGCTTGTTTTCCGCTGACAGCCTGGCGGTAGACGGAAAAGGGCGCTTTCTTTACGCCGGACAGTTGAATTTTGCCACTCCAATGGACGGTTTCACTTTTGACTCGTCTGGAACGCTGACAGAAATGGTTGGAGCCCCGTTCAACCTGGGCGTGGCGCAGTTGCATGCGGACTCGAGCGGCAACTTCCTCTTGGGAGTTCAAGCGGTGCAGGATTCGAATTCGAGCGGAACGGGAACGGACCAACACATTTATGTCTTCTCAATCGATCAAACGACCGGCGTACCCACCCCGGTAGCTGGGTCGCCCTTCGCAACGGTGAGCGCGCCGTTTGATTTTGCCATCAGCCCAAATGGGAAATTTGTTTACATTACCGGAAACGTTCCCGGCACCACAACCATTGCGGCGATTGAGGGTTATCAGCTCGATTCGACCACAGGCAATCTGACCGCATTGCCGGGGTCGCCATTCACGACTCTGCCTGCGGCGACTCAATGCAAGTTCGAGCAAAGTGGCGGCGAGATGTTCTGCGCCACGGCCTCGGGTCTGACGGTGATTCTGGCCAACCCGTCGACGGGAGCGCTCAGCATGGGCCCGAGCTTGGTGGTTTCAGATTATCCGTTCGCTGTCACAGACTAAGCGCGTGTTAGCGATTTTGGAACTGGCCGGCCTCCGCCGATTAGGGCGGAGGTCGGCGTACCTTTTTGGCCACGAAGCAAAGCCACTCGGCAGAGGTTAAAATAGCGGTAATCCCTTTCTGAAGGCACGGGACAAGGTTCTCTCGAATCGTGCGAAGAGAATTTGTGCGTGCGGATAACGGCGGGGGCATGCGCGGCCGTCTAAGCGTAGAGGGAATCCGTCCATACATTTGTGGCCATTAAACTAAAGATCCCGAAAAGCAGAAAAAGCGGCGGGAAGAAGGTCCTTCCCCGCGACCCGGTCATTCGGGTTGCGCTTCTCGCCTTCATCACGCTCGCTGTCCTCATCGGCGGCACCCTGTCGTATTTCTACGTCAAGTACGATCGCATCATCGACGAGAAGTTCAGAGGACAGATCTTCAGCAACTCGGCCAAGATCTATTCCATCCCTCCGACCGTGCGTGTGGGAGAGAAGATGGACGCGCGCGATGTCGAAGCGCAGTTGCGGCGTGCAGGATACAGCGACCATGACACCCAGGCCCCGATGGGCAGCTTCCACCTGATCAGCGGCGGCATTGAAGTAAAGCCCGGGCCCGATTCGTATCACAGCCCGGAGCCGGCGCGTATCGTGTTTCAGGGCGGCAAGATCGCGAGTATCACCGGAAACTCCGGTTCGCTCGACGCCTACGAGCTTGAGCCGGAGCTGATCACGTCATTGTTTGACGCCGGGCAGCGCTCCAAGCGCGAAGTCGTGACTTACGACCAGATTCCCAAAGTGATGGTGGATGCGGTTACGGCCATCGAGGACCGCCGGTTCTTCGAGCACAGCGGAGTGAATTTTGTCCGACTGGCGGAAGCGGCGTGGATCGACTTCACTCACCAGCGACATGAGCAGGGCGGTTCGACCATCACCATGCAATTGTCACGCGCCTTCTTTCTGAGTCCCGAGAAGAAGGTCACGCGGAAGATGGCCGAGATGGTTATCGCCATGGAGCTGGAACAGAAATTCACCAAGCAGCAGATCTTCGCGTTCTACGCGAACCGGGTGGATTTGGGACAGCGCGGCTCATTCACCATCAGCGGGTTCGCCGAGGCTTCGCACGCCTACTTCAATAAGAATCTGAAAGACATCACTCTGCCGGAAGCGGCGTTGATTGCGGGAATCATTCAGGCGCCGAGCGCGCTGTCTCCTTACCGCCATCCGGAACGTGCTCTCGAGCGGCGCAACCTGGTGCTCGACAGCATGTTCGAGACCCACGCCATCACCAAGGCAGATGCGGAGAAAGCGAAAGCGACTCCGTTGAAGCTGGCTCCGCCGAATGTGGAGGCCAGCGATGCGCCTTACTTCGTCGATCTGGTGCGCGACACGCTGGTCAACAAGCTGAACGAGCGCGAGATGAACGATCAGCAGTACCGCATCTACACCACGCTTGATCCGGAATTGCAAAAGGCCGCCGCGCAGGCGGTGGAGGCCGGCATCAAGCTGGTGGATGACCAGATCACCAAGATGCGGACCAAGAAGGTGAAGGTCGGCAAAGGGAAAGTACGAGACGACGGTACAGCCCGGCCCGCAGGCGCAGGTCGCGCTGGTCGCGATGAATCCGCATACCGGAGAAGTGCTGGCCCTGGTTGGAGGACGAAATTACGGCGTCAGCCAACTGGATCACGCGGTGGCAAAGCGTCCTACAGGATCGATCTTCAAGCCGTTTGTTTATGCGGCCGCGATGAATACGGGGATCAACGGCGGCAATCCAGTGTTTACGCCAGCGTCGCTGGTCACCGATGCGCCGACGACATTCGCATACGGCGACCAGATTTACGAACCGCGGAATTACAAAGAGGAGTATCACGGCGACGTCACGGCCCGCTACGCGCTCGCCCTGTCGCTGAACAATGCGACGGTGAAACTTGCGGAAGAAGTGGGCTATGACAAGGTCGCGGACCTGGCGAAACAGGCAGGAATCGCTTCGGTGAAAGCGACTCCCGCCATGGCGCTGGGCGCCTACGACGCTACGCCAGTCGACATGGCAGCGGCCTATACAGTGTTCGCAAACGATGGCACGCGCATCGCGCCGCAGTGGGTGAATTCGGTGCGCAACGCGAATGGCGATGTAGTGATGGACCTCAAGCCCGACAAGCGCGAAGTGCTCGATCCGCGGGTGGCCTACGTCATGACCAACATGATGGAAGGCGTGCTGAATTTTGGCACCGCGTTTCCAGTGCGAGCGCGCGGGTTCACGGCACCTGCGGCGGGAAAAACCGGCACATCGCATGATGGATGGTTCGCCGGATACACCAGCAACTTGTTATGTATCGTCTGGGTTGGGTACGACGACTACAGCGATATCCGGCTAAGCGGCGCTCAGACCGCAGCCCCAATCTGGGCTGAGTTCATGAAGAAAGCCGTGACTCTGCCGCAATATTCGGATGTGAAGCCCTTCTCCCAGCCCACCGGTGTAGTTGACGTGCAACTCGACAAGGCCACGAACCTGCTCGCAACTCCAGCCTGTCCTGAGACTTACACCGCGGCGTTCATCGCCGGCACCGAGCCGAACCAGACCTGCGACCAACCCAATGGCGTCCGGGGATTCTTCTCAAAGATTTTCGGCTTGGGTGGCGACAAGGTACTTCCTCCGCCGCAGGCGGGGCAAAACCCGGGACAGGCCGGTCAAAATCAGGCGCAGCCGGGTCAGAATCAGGTGAGCCAGGGGCAGGAAACGAATCCGGACGGAAGCAAAAAAAAGAAGGGGATTCTCGGCAAGTTTGTAGGTATCTTTAAAGACGACAAACCGTCTAACCCGCCGTCCCCACCGCCGGACAACAGCGGAAACGGCCCCCACTAGACGGCCGCGGCGGTTGGGAAAGCAAGCCGAACGATTTTGTCCCGAGCGTCTGCAGGAGGTGCCGGGTATGCGTCGTATCTACGTGGTTGGCACGTTGGCTCTGTTTCTTCTCTGTGGCCTGCGTCTGCAGGCTGAAGTCTCTCAATCAGAACAAGTGCAGGTGGGCTTGCCGCAGATGCGCGTGGCAGAGGCTCCCGATAAGGCGTCGAGCACCGAAGCTCTCGAACAGCGAGGCGACGAGTTGCGCGCCAGCAAGTACTATCTGGATGCCGTCGACTTCTATCGCGCCGCGCTTAAGAAAGATTCGAACAACGCGCGGCTCTACAACAAGGCGGGCATCGCCGAATTGCAGATGCATCATTTCGACGAAGCCAAGCAGTATTTCGAGCGATCAATCAAGAAGGATCGCAACTACGACAACGCCTACAACAATCTTGGCGTGATCTATTATCACGACAAAAAGTATTCCAAGGCGATCAGCTTGTATCAGAAGGCGATCAAGATCACGCAAGATTCCGCTTCGTTCTACAGCAATCTCGGCACCGCGTATTTCGCAAAGAAGCAATTTGAGGAAGCGATGGCGGCATACAGCCACGCGGTGCAACTTGATCCAGACGTGTTCGATCGCGTTTCGAAGAATGGGGTAGCCGGCCACATCGCGTCTCCCGATGACCGGGCGCGCTGGGATTACGTGCTGGCCAAGCTCTGGGCCAAGGCAGGCGATAACGACCGTTGCCTCGAAGCGTTGCGCAAGGCGATGGAGGACGGCTACAAGGGAATCGACGAGGTTTATAAGGATCAGGAGTTCGCAGGAATGCGCAAGGACCCCCGATTCACCGCGCTGATGGCTTCGCGGCCGCTGGGGATACCGGAATAAAGCTAGCATAGACAACAGGTTAGCCGCCCCCAAAAAAAATTTGTAAGAAGCGAAACATTTTTAGGGAGGTTGGGTTTACGATTACAAATAACTCCTGAAAACAACAGGGTGAGTAAGGAGAAACGGTAGAACCCATCGGTTGTCGACCCGAGCACGCCCCAAGCAGACAACCGGTGGGTTTTTAGTTTCGGACCTCGGACTTCAGACCTCGGCTTTCCGCTCGGAATCGCACCTTCCTCTCACGGCTTTTGTTCGCGCTTCCCCTTCATCGGCTCGCGTGTATGATGAGTCGCTCTTGGAGGGAGACGATGCGCAAGCTAATCCTCTTCGCCTGTCTGCTCTTGTTCGCCATCTCCGTTGCTGCACAGCAATTTGATCTGGTGATCGAGGGCGGGCGCGTGATGGATCCTGAAACCGGCCTCGACGCCATCCGCAACGTTGGCATTCGCGATGGGAAAATCGCGCGCATCTCCTCCGATGTCCTGAAGGGTAATCGCGTTCTTCGTGCCGACGGGCTGGTGGTTGCGCCCGGCTTTATCGACTTACACCAGCACGGCCAGGACATGGAAAGCCAGCGCGTGAAAGCGCTCGATGGGGTTACCACCGCGCTGGAACTCGAGATCGGCGCGCCCGACGTAGCAGAATTCCTAAAGGACAAAGAGGGGCGCTCTCTAATTCACTACGGCACAGCCGCCAGCCACGCGGCAGCGCGGGCTCTGGTGTTCGGCGCACCGTTGCCGCCCGGACCCAGCAAGACTCACCCGGGCGTACCCGAGATTCTGCCGAAGAGCGGACCGGCCACCGATCAGGCCGCGACTCCTGAACAGATCGATCAAATTAGACAACGACTGCGCTCAGAGCTCGATGCTCGGGCCTTGGCAGTCGGCATGGGAATTCAATACACACCGGGGGCACTCGGCTTGAAGTGATTGATATGTTCCGTCTTGCCGCAGAGCGCAAAGTACCTGTTTATACCCACGTTCGCAGTTCGGGACGCATCGAGCCCGGATCTGCCATCGAATCGATCAGTGAAGTGATCGGAGCGGCAGCGATCAGCGGCGCCTCATTACACATCGTTCATATCAACAGCAGTTGTACCCGGGACGCGCTGGAATGTTTGTCGCTGGTTGAGGGAGCGCGCGCCCGGGGCCTCGACGTGACGACCGAGGCGTATCCCTATATTGCTGGAATGACTTCCATCAACTCGGCTTTGTTCAATCCCGGCTGGCAAGACAAATTCGGCATCAGCTATGACAAGTTGGTGCTTCCGGAAACGGGAGAGCACCTTACGAAAGAACACTTCGACGAGCTGCACAACTCGAGCAAGACGCAGTTGGTGTTGATGTTCTCAAACACGCAGGAAATGGTAGACAAGGTAATTCCGCATCCACTGGTGATGATCGCCAGTGACGGGGCCGAAGGGCATCCGCGGAACGCTGGAACCTATTCGCGCGTGCTGGCGCAGTATGTAAGAGAGAAAGGCAGCATCACGCTCATGGATGCGATCCGCAAAATGTCGTTCATGCCGGCGCAAGTGCTGGAACGCTCGACGCCTCAGGGCAGACAGAAAGGTAGACTGCAGGAAGGTGCCGACGCCGACATTGTGATCTTCGACGCCAAGACGATTCACGACGGTTCCACTTTCGCCAAGCCGATGGAGCCGAGCGTAGGCGTTCATTATTTGGTCGTCGCTGGGACCTTAGTAGTTGATGAGAGCAAGATTGTGCCGGGAGTTTTTCCCGGAAAGGCTCTGTTGGGACCGGGTAAGCCGGCCTCCACAAAGAGTTTCTGAAAAACGGCGCGTTAGATACCTTTCGGACTTCTTTCGCCGATGTATTCGTCTACAACCTTCTTGAATTTTCCTTGCGCTTTCAGGACGTATTCGACCGCATCGCGGAGGGCGCCGTCCCCTCCAGCGTGCGGAGTGACGTAATGGGCTTCGTCTTTCACTTCTTTGCGGGCGTTTTTGACCGCGATTGCCAAACCGCAATTACGCATGACGGGGAGATCGATGACATCGTCACCCACGAACGCGGCTTCTGCGGGGCGCAACTTCTCCTGCTTCAAGATTTCGAGAAAGACCGTCAACTTGTCTTGAATGCCCTGATGCACGTGTTCGAGTTTTAGATCGCGGGCGCGGAGGGCGACGGTTTCGGAGATGCGCTTGGTGATAAGTCCGGTCTTGATTCCGGCGAGACGGGCGAGAGAAATCGAAGTGCCATCATGCGCATGAAAGCCTTTGGCTTCAAGATAGTCGTGGCTGAGCAAGCCGAATCCGCCTTTGCCACCGTGCTTGGCGGCGTGTTCCTGGGTCGATTGTTGAACTCCGGCGGGAGCGGGAAAGATGTAGAGTTTGCCGTCGGTCAGAACACCATCCACATCGAACAGTAGTAATTTGATCTTCTTGGCGCGCTTCTTCGACATGCAGGGATTTTACACGGGGGATACGGATCCCGCGTTCGATGCCCGCTCCTGCGGCGGAAGCCATTCATCCGCAAAAGAAATCGGCCTCCGCCGGGTTTTGAAAATTCCCAGCGGAGGCCGATTGGGCTGGCGGTCCGAGCCTAGTGTTTCGGTTTCGCGCCACCGAAGTTGAACAGGTCGGTCAGATTGCTTATGGCCGGGCTGTTGGTCGGCACATAGGGATCCGATCCGACTACTGGATTAGGCAAGTTGTCGCGGCTGCGGCCGGAGATCGGCGACAGGCCCCAGTTGAATTCGATGAACTTCAGGATAGAAACGTGGTCCGCATAACTGTGCGAGATCGTTCCACCCGTCGAAAAGGGAGAAACCACAAGCAACGGAATGCGGGTGCCATCGCCGAAGAAATCGAGCGGCTGAATGTATCCGGAGTCGTAGTAGCCGCCACCTTCATCGACCGTAATGAAGATCGCCGTCGTCGCATAGAGAGCAGGATTGGCCTGCACTTCGGTGATGATCTTCTTGGTGAAAGCTTCGAACAGATCGAACTTCGACGAAGCCGGGTGACCATCCACGAAGCCCGAGGGCTTCACGTAGGAAACCGCGGGCAGGGTGCCGTTGTAGATGTCGTTGTACAGATCGGTGACATCTTTCTCGTTGTCCTGACGCAACGTCGAGTTGGTCATGATCGAGGTTTCATACTGCGTGAAGTTGCAGATGTCGCAGTAGGCGTTGTAGGGGTTCGAGTACGTTGGATCCTGCGTGTAGAGGTTCCATCCATCACCGTAGTACTTCCACGAAACGTTTGCCACGTTGAGTGAGTCGGCAATCGTGGGAACCACTGCGGGAGGAATGGTGAACTCGCCAGTGTCCACGCTGCCATCGCCGTAGTAGCCGGGAGCGTAGTTGTTCAGCAGGTAATACGTGCTGGGAGCGCAATTCGGATTGGGCTTGTAAGGCAACGAGTTGAGGTACGTCACCACATTCTTTACGCCCGGCTGCGTGCTGTCGGAGCAATTGCTGTAGGTGCCGCCGCCGTATCCGTCCTGGGTGTAATAGTTATTGGTCAACTGCTGCGGATTAGGATTCTCGATCTCGTTGCTGGGAGGAGTGGCTACATTGCCGTTGCCATCGCTGTACCAAACCGCGTCGCCCGAGCCGAGCATAAAGCTGCTTGGCGCCAGTTCCGCCCATCACCGGCTGGTGATAGTTGTCGGAGATGGCGTAGGTGTCGGCCAGCGACTTGAAGTAGGACACATCCCCCTGAGCCATGTTGTAAAAGCCCATGGAGATGGCGCCTTCCGCGGTGGATTCAAAGTTGAACCCGCTGGGTCGCGGCAGACCATTGCTGCCCGCGCCGATGGACACTTCGACATACGGAAACAGATCTTGCAAGCAACCGCTGGGATTGCTGGTGGTCGCATTCTTCGCATTGCAATCGGCCTGCTGCCACATCTGATAGAAGCGATGCACCGGGCTGCCGGCGTAGTCGTCGTAACCGATATCGGGAGTAAGCTGGAAAGGTCCATTCGCCAGGTTGTAGACATTCTTCAGGCGAGTATCGACCACGCCTTGCGCGAGTCCGCTGGCGCCAGTCGTCAACAGAACGTAGTCGCTCGCCAGCAAGCCGGGTTCAGCCTGTTGCGCAGCCGCGATGGTTTGAAAGGGCGCGGGATGCGCATCGCTGGGACTGGTCGGCGTTCCCTGCGTGTTTTCAGGAGGCAGCAGCTTCCACGGGTTCTTGAGCTGCGGAGCCAGCTGGTAGATGCCGAATACCTTGGCATTGTCTTGAGCAGCTAGGCTGAAATTTGGTCCCGCGGTTCCATCTGCGTTGACGATGCCTTTGGAAAGCAAGTTCGAAGACGGTCTGGCCGTTGGAAGGTTGGTAGGTGGCGAACAAGTGATCGAAGGTGCGGTTCTCTCCTACGATGACGATGACGTGTTGGATGGGCGTGGCGGTGGCGGTGTCCCTGGCCTTGAGAGGCTTGTTTTCAGCAGCCGCTGGCACAACTAGATTCGCCAGCGTTGACAGCATCGCCGCTCCCAGCCCCATCTTCTGCCAGAAGGCTCGATAAGCACTTCCAGATTGCATCATGCTTCCTCCGGTTAAAAATTTTCCTGTGTTTGTCCCCAAACGAGGCTTCAGGCTCGTGCTTTCCGGCGGCAGCGAGGTGAACCGCAGTTGAATATTTCTTTAAAGGTTGGTTACACGATGGCGTGCTGTGTGGAAAAAGGAACGGCTGTCAAGATTCATGACAAACCAGAAATTTTGCAGCCAGTGTAAAGAGCACTCAGCGCCTGAGCCAGTTGGCAAGGTTTATTCAACTGGCTCTTTCGAAGTCCATTTCTCTCTGACTGAGGAAAACCTGAGAACTTTTGGCTTAAAGAATTTACAGGCGAACAATTTGCGAAACTTCGGCTTCCTCGATAAAATAGAGGGTGCGATGTCCCTCCCGTTTTCCTCTCTAGATTGGGCTCACCCACTTGTGCGGGAGTGGTTTGTCCGGCGTTTTGGAACTCCTACCGAACCGCAAGAGCAAGGTTGGCCCCATATTCTGGCGGGCCGCACTACATTGATCTCGGCGCCCACCGGCTCGGGTAAGACGCTGGCAGCCTTTCTGGCTTGCATCGATCGCTTGGTGCGCAAGGCGCTTGCTGGGAATTTGCAGGACCGCACCGAAGTTCTCTACGTCTCCCCGCTGAAAGCTCTGGGCAACGACATCCAGAAAAATCTGGAAGTGCCCCTAGGCGAAATTCTGCAGATGGCTGGCGAGCGCGGCTTGCTGATGCCGGAAATTCGCACGGCGGTACGCACAGGCGACACGCTGATGCATGAGCGGCGCGCCATGCTCAAGCGGCCTCCGCACATCTTAGTGACCACGCCGGAGTCGTTGTACATTCTGCTGACAGCGGAACGAAGCCGGGCGATCTTGCGAGATGTCGAGACAGTCATCGTCGACGAAATTCACGCCGTCGCTGATGACAAGCGCGGCGCTCACCTCACTCTTTCGCTCGAACGGTTAGAAGCGCTGACCCATCAGCCACCGGTACGCATTGGCCTTTCGGCCACGCAGAAGCCCATTGAAGAAGTCGCACACTTTCTGACTGGCAACGGACGTCCGGACCCGGTCATTATTGATGTCGGACACAAGCGGAAACTTGACCTTGCCATCGAGGTTCCCGGAAGCGCGCTCGGCCCCATCGCCACCAACGAGATGTGGGATGAGATTTACAACCGACTGGTAGAACTGGTCGAGCAGCACCGCTCGACACTGGTGTTCGTGAACACGCGGCGGCTGGCAGAGCGCGTGGCGCATCACTTGGGAGAGCGACTCGGGGAAGACAACGTCGCCGCGCACCATGGCAGCCTGTCACGCAAGTTGCGCCTGAACGCCGAAAAAAAATTGAAAGATGGAGAAGTGAAAGTCCTGGTCGCCACTGCTTCTCTTGAGCTGGGAATAGATATCGGAACAGTAGACCTGGTGGTCCAGATTAGCTCTCCGCGCGCGATCGCTGTGGCGCTCCAGAGAGTAGGGCGCTCAGGACACTGGCGAGGCGCGATTCCCAAGGGGCGACTCTTCAGCACCACCCGCGATGAATTACTGGAATGCGCGGCTCTGGTGCGGGCGATTAAGCATGGAGAACTCGATCGGTTGATGATTCCGGAGTCGCCACTCGACATTCTGGCGCAGCAGATTGTGGCGGCTTGCGCTGCAGCCGGATCAGCTTCGGGTGGCCAGCGGGACGCAAGCGCTGCGGAGAACGAGGATTCGGGGTGGGATGAGGACGAGTTATTTGCGCTGGTGCGGCGGGCTTATCCGTATCGCAACCTGACCCGCGAGACTTACAACTCCATTCTTGAGATGTTGTCGGAAGGAATTGCGTCGAGGCGAGGGCGCTATGGGGCGTACATCCATCGTGACCGGATCAACCGCCGACTGAGAGCGCGGCGCGGGAGCCGGTTGGCGGCGATCACCAGCGGCGGGGCGATTCCAGAAACCGCTCTGTTCAATGTCGTTGCCGAGCCGGAAGGCACCGTCATTGGAACTCTCGATGAAGACTTCGCGGTCGAGAGCAATGCAGGAGACATCGTTCTGCTGGGCAACACCTCGTGGCGCATTCGCCGAGTGGAAGGAAAATCGGGACGCGTGCTGGTGGAAGATGCGCATGGCGCGCCGCCGAGTGTTCCCTTCTGGTTGGGCGAAGCTCCCGCGCGCACGCAGGAACTGTCTTTCGGTGTGGGCGATTTGCGGCAGGAGATCAGCGACCGGCTGGCGAACATCTCGCCCATCGGCATCTCGCAGGCAATTCCGCAAGTAGCCGAGACGGTCGCGTGGCTGAAAGAAAAATGCGGCCTCGACGATCCCGGAGCCGAGCAGGCAGTGGAATACGTTCTGCAGGGGCGCGCAGTGTTGGGGGCGGTGCCGACCCAGGACACTATCATCGCCGAGCGATTCTTCGACGAAGGCGGTGGGATGCAATTGGTGATCCATGCGCCGTTCGGCGGGCGAATTAACAAGGCCTGGGGACTGGCGCTGCGCAAGCGATTCTGCCGCGGATTCAATTTTGAGTTACAGGCGGCTGCCACCGATAACGGTCTCAACATTGCGCTCGCCGAGCAACACAGCTTCCCTCTCGCCGATGTGTTTCATTTCCTGGCGGTAGAGACGGTGCAGGAAATCCTTGAGCAGGCCGCCCTGGCCTCGCCCATCTTTGGCACCCGCTGGCGCTGGGATGCGAACAGGGCGCTGGCCTTGCTGCGGTTCCAGGGCGGAAAGAAAGTTCCTCCGCAAATTCAACGCATGCGCTCGGATGATCTTCTAGCCTCAGTGTTCCCCGACGTGGCGGCTTGCCAGGAAAACATCGAGGGCGACATTAAGATTCCCGATCATCCTTTGGTCAAAGAAGTCATGAAAGATGTCCTGACCGAGGCGATGGATCTGGACGGGTTGAAAGACCTGCTGGCGCGAATGGCCTCGGGCAAGATTCGCTGTATAGCTGTCGACACGCCGGTGCCTTCGCAGTTCTCGCACGAAATTCTGAACGCGAATCCGTATGCCTATCTTGACGATGCTCCGCTGGAAGAGCGCAGGGCACGCGCGGTAGAGATGCGGCGGATGCTGCCCGAGTCGGTGCTGGAGGAAGTTGGGAAGCTTGATCCAGCGGCGATTGCGCAGGTGCGGGAGGAGGCGTGGCCCGACGTTCGCGACGCGGACGAGTTGCACGATGTGCTGCATACGCTGGTGGCGCTACCCTCGGAGGGTCGAGCTTCGCTCGGGACGGGCGAAGGCGCCGGCACCCAAACGGACCCCGCCTGGGAATTCTTTTTCGAGAGATTGCGGGAGCACGGACGGGCTGCGATTGCAGCCGTTGGCGAGCGACGTTATTGGGTGGCAACAGAGCGCATGCAGGGTTTTCAAATTCTTTTTCCCAGCGCGCAATTTGATCAGCTTTTGCCAACAATCGAGGAGGGGCTTACCTCTTACGACGAGGCTTTGTTCACGCTTGTCAGTGGATGGATGCATCATCTGGGCCCAGCTACATCCAGTGGGTTGAGCGAGCTTTTGGCATTGCCGGCTTCCGAGATTGACAAGGCCTTGCTGCGGATGGAGTCCAGCGGAAGCATCCTGCGAGGGAACTTCACCGGCAACGCCTCGCGGGCGGGGGCGCCCGCGCCACACGAAACCGAGTGGTGCGAACGGCGGCTTCTGGCGCGAATTCACCGGCTTACCGTGGCAACGCTTCGCAAGCAGATTGAGCCAGTCACCGCGGCACAATTCATGCTATGGCTATTGCGCTGGCAGCATGTGGCTGCGGGAGCACAAGTCGAAGGCGAACGGGCGACGCTCGAGGTGCTGCGCCAGATGCAGGGATTTGAAATTCCTGCGAATGCGTGGGAGCGGCAAGTACTCAGTCGGCGAATCCTCAACTACGATCCACAATGGCTCGACCAGCTGTGTCTAACCGGAGCGGTGGGTTGGGGGCGGCTCTCTCCACATCCGGCGACGTTGGAAGACTCCTCGGCAGGCAAGCGCCGGGTGATTCCCACCAGCGTGGCTCCTATTACTTTCTTTGTACGCGAAGAAGCGGACTGGATGACGCCGCACCATCCGTCGACGGAGCAGCCTGAATCGCGAGGGCTAAGCCCGGGAGCACGGCAGGTACTCGACTTCCTGAAACAGCGCGGAGCCTCGTTTTTTGCCGACATAGTGCGGGGTACGGGCAAGCTCAAAGCGGAAGTAGAAACGGCTCTCTGGGAGCTTGTGGCGGGCGGAGTGGTGACCGCCGACGGCTTCGACAATCTGCGCGCTCTCATCGATCCCAAGCGACGGGCCGGCCAAGGAAGCGGACGCACATCTCGGCCGCGCCATAGTTCCGGACGCTGGGCACTGCTCTATACCGATCCAGCCTCCAATCACAACCGCGCGGTGGAAGCCACCTGCTGGATGCTTCTGAAACGCTACGGCATCGTCTTCCGCGATCTGCTCGCACGCGAGACGAATCTGCCTAAGTGGCGCGAGATGCAGATGGGATTTCGGCGCCTGGAGGATCGAGGCGAGATTCGTGGCGGCCGTTTCGTCGACGGGTTCGTCGGCGAGCAGTTCGCGCTGCCGGTTGCGGTCGAGTCGTTGCGTGCTACGCGGAAGATGCCTCTCACAGGCGAAACCATCACTATCTCCGCCGCCGATCCTTTGAATTTGGTGGGGATTCTGGTTCCCGGCGAACGGGTTCCAGCGATTTCTGGAAGGACGGTCACCTTCCGGGATGGGATTGCGGTTCAGGATGGATCAGCGCCTGGGTACTTACAGCCTGCGGCGGCGGCCGGGTAACAAGTTATGCAAAAAAATCGGGAATCTGATGAGGGGGTCCCCCAGATTCCCGATGAGCGAGCCAGCGAAACTGCTGAAAGCGCTTCCCCCATCGCTTTTGCCAGTTCAGCTCACTGATGGAAAAGCACGTGTGTCGCCAATGCGCTGAGGATAGCTAACCTTCTGAATTTTCAGGCGTCTTTGAGTCTGTTAGTTAGAAAGTGCATTCCCAAAACCACCCAAATCACTATCTGATCGGATAGAGTGCTATCTGTTCGGATATTGGACAATGTCCATAAATCTTATGCATTGAATCCCGTGGTGTGCTAAACACATTCGGGGGATCAGGGGCGAGGACGTAAGTGAATCCAAGGTTGCTAGTGATCGCAGGGCCATTGAAAGACTCCAGTTTCGCCCTGTCCAGCGCGGAAGTTCCGGTCGGACGTGATCCGGCCAATCTATTGTCGATCAGCGATCCGTCCTTGTCTCGCAAGCATTGCGTGATCATGCGCACGGGTGACCGCTATTCGATTCGTGATCTCGAAAGTCGTAACGGCACGTTCGTCAATGGGATCGCGATTAAGGAATCGGGGCTGCAGCACGGCGACCAGGTGTCCGCGGGCGATTCTGTCTTCGTCTTTCTGGTGCAGGAAGAAGCCGAAGAGCCATCTTCCGGGGTCGTTGAATTCGAAGATAGTTTGACCCATGCGACGGCTCAGCTCCGTCCGCAGGATGTCCTCTATCTGCAACCGGACCGGCTGTTAAGTGAACTCCCCACCGCCTCGCGGGTGGGAAGAAACCTGGCGGCATTATTGAAAGTCAGCCGGGTAGTGCACTCGATCCGCGACTTTGAAGAGCTGCAGGGCAAGATTTTAAGTCTCATTTTTGAAGTTGCTCCGGCCGAACGCGCGGTGATTTTGCTCGATCCTCAGGATGGAGATCGCTTCGCCTCAGTTTTTGCACGCCACAGGCGTTTATCGAATACGCAACCCGTGCCAGTCAGCCGCACCATCACACGAAGAGTCGTGGAGCAAGGGGTGGCGATTCTCGGCGCGGATGTGCCCAGCAGCGGCGGCCTGAAGAGCGTAGACAGCCTGGTGAACTCCAATGTTCGCTCGCTGTTGTGCGTCCCTCTGACCCTGTTCGAGAAAGTCATCGGCTGTATTTATCTGGACACCACTAGCGCTGCGGGGCGATTCGACGAAGAGCATATGCAGCTCATCGCGGGGATCGCGAGCATTTCTTCGGTAGCGCTCGACAACGCCCGACGTTTGCAGTGGCTGGAGCAGGAGAACCTGCGGCTCACTACCGAAATCAATCTCGAACACAACATGGTCGGAGAGAGCCCGCGGATGAAGGAGGTATACCAGTTTCTCTCGCGCGTGGCTCGAACCGATGCTACGGTGCTCATCCAGGGCGAGAGTGGGACGGGAAAAGAACTGGTCGCGCGCGCCGTTCACCGAAGCAGTCCTCGGTCAGACAAGCCGTTTGTGACGATTAACTGTGCGGCCATCCCTGAAGGCTTGCTGGAAAGCGAACTTTTTGGTCACGAAAAAGGATCATTCACCGGAGCGGTCACGCAGAAAAAGGGTCGGCTCGAAGTCGCAAACCACGGGGTGGTCTTCCTCGATGAGATTGGGGAGATGGCTCCGTTGCTGCAGGTGAAACTGTTGCGCGTTCTGCAGGAGCGCGAGTTTGAGCGCGTGGGTGGGACACGGCCTATTTCGGTCGACATCCGCTTGATTGCAGCTACCAATAGAGACCTGGAAGAGGCGGTGAAAGCAGGGACGTTTCGCCAGGATCTCTATTACCGGCTGAATGTCGTCGCGCTCGAGATGCCTCCCTTACGCGAGCGTCGCGAAGACATCCCGATGCTGGCGGAATACTTCGTGCAGAAGTACACGAAGAAATGCAAGATCAGGCCGAAACGAATCGCTCCAGCCACGATGGCTTGCCTGGTGAATCATGAGTGGCCGGGCAACGTGCGCGAACTGGAAAACGCGATGGAGCGCGCGCTGGTGCTGAGTGTTTCCGAAGAATTGCAGCCAGAGGACCTGCCGGAATCTTTCTTGGAGAAGGATCCTCCGGAGGGAGTCTCAGCGGCCAAGTACCATACAGCCGTGAAGGATCTGAAGAAGCAGTTGATCCTCAATGCGCTAGAAGATGCCAAGGGTAGCTTTACCGATGCGGCGCGACTGCTGGGTGTTCATCCCAATTATCTGCACCGCCTGATTCGCAATCTCGATTTGCGGGATTCATTGCGATCAAGCCCAAGCCCACGCAGCGGCAAGGCGATGGGACAAAGGCTCTAAGGGATCTTCAAGGTCAGTAGCGTCGCAGGATTCAGATAAGTTCCCTGCCAGCGGACGGCGATATGCAAATGCGGACCGGTGGCGCGCCCCGTGCCTCCGCTCAGTCCTAACTCTTGGCCGCGCGAAACTTGCTCGCCTTCCTTTACCTTGAATTCCGACATATGCATATAGAGGCTGAGTAATCCCTGGCCGTGGTCGATAACGACGCAATTACCCTCGAAGTAGAGCGGACGAGCGAGCAAGACAGTCCCGCGATTCACTGCCGTCACCGGCGTTCCGGAAGGAACCGCATAGTCGAGTCCTTGATGACGGCTTTGCACTTTTCCGTTGAACGTACGGCCCGTGCCGAAGACGTCAGACACGGGAGCATTCACGGGCGGACGAAATTCGCTGGTCCACAGGCGGTCGGGATTGAAATGCTTAAACGCATCTTCTTTGATGGTCTTGTCCTGATTGATTTCCTTGATCTGCTCCGAATCTGGCTCGGTGAATTTCTTGGCAACTTTCACTGCCACGCTTGGATACTTTGCCTTCCCGACCATTAGCTTTCGCTCAAAAGTGAGTGGCGTGCCTTTGGACGACGTCCCGGTCAGAGCCAGAGAGTACTGTCCGGGGGGTGTCTCCAGGCTGATCCCCGCAACGCCGAACCAGGTTTTGCCGTCGGCATCGAAAGAAAAATACACCTGGTGGCCTAACCAGGTTCCGGAGAGCGATTGCAACGTCACTGGCGCGGTTACGCGAAACAACACTGGGGAGCCATTGACGAATTGACTGGGCTGCCAAAGGACCGACCAGGGTTTGGCCCCGTGAGCCGTTTGCGCCAAAACCATCGCGCCCGATAACAACACAAACAGCAATACTGCTTTGAGCATGGCTCTTAAGACATTCACCTTTTCAGCCTAGCACCGCCCCGCGTCTATAATCCGCTTGGTGGCCAAACATTTGTTTGCGTTTTTGGTGCTGCTTTTCGTGATGGCTGGAACGGTCGATGACAGGCTCCCTGCGGATGCCCGAGCCGACCGTGTGATTGTCATGAAGAAAGAAAGAACGCTGACCCTGATCAGCGGCGACAAGGTACTGAAGATATACAAGGTCGCGCTCGGCGGCGATCCTATCGGCCCCAAACGCGTGGAAGGTGACCACAAGACTCCTGAGGGAAGCTACATCCTCGATCGCCGCAATCCTAAGAGCAAGTACTACCGGTCGATTCACATTTCTTATCCCAGCGAAGAAGACCGAGAACGTGCCCGGAAGTCGGGAGTCTCTCCCGGCGGCGACCTCATGGTGCATGGACTGCCGAATGGCTTCGGGTGGCTAGGAGCGACGCACCGCACCCAGGATTGGACCGACGGCTGCATCGCGGTCACCGATCAGGAGATGGATGAAATCTGGAATGCCGTGCCCGACGGCACTCCTATCGAAATCAAACCGTAAGCGACTCTCTCAGGACGCAATCGCGCATTCGCGGTGGTAATAGTCTGGACTGCGAAGGATTGTCAGCGCTTCATCTACCGTTGAGACTTCGAATAAAGCACTCAGCCGGGTGCGCTCCAGCATTTCGCGAACCATGTGCGAGGGATTCACCAGCTTCAACTGAATGCCGTTGTCGGTTGTCCAGCAATAAAGGAAAACGAGCGTTCCCAATCCGCCGCCGTCGAGGGCCTGCAAGTCCGAGAGATCAAGCACTATGATTCTCGTGTTCCGCTGGCTGGTAACAGCGTCGCGGAGTATGTGCGTGGCATCTCCGCGCACCATCCTTCCCCGGCACTGCAACACGACTACATCTTCGCTGCGATCCACACCCACGCTAAACATATGATCCTCTTCCAGTTTCTCTGCGATCTACAAATATAGACGCCGCACTCGGGCGGATGTCACCTCCACAATGTCAAGTTGTTGTAAACAGTTGTAAAAAGCATACGGGTCCGCAAAAAGAGTTTGACGGCCGCGACCGGCCAAATGATGATTTGGCTATGCTTCAGAATGCTGGACGCAACGATCGTCAGGTACTCGCCCCCGGAGCGCACTTTGGAGAGTTGAGGTCAGTACATCAGATGGGTTCGCTGATCGTCGCTGAGTCTTACTACGGCCCGTCTTTTGAGACTCCTTTCCACTGGCACGAAACCGCAAGCTTCACTTCGGTGTTTCGCGGAGGTTACAGGGAAGAATTTTCGCGCAAGCATTTCGACTGCGGCCGGGGAGATGTTCTTTATCGTCCGGCAGGAGAAATCCACAGGGACAGAATCGGCAAAGCCGGAGCGCATTGTTTGATGGTGGAAATGCCGGCATCGTGGCTGGAACCAATTGCGGCAGTTGTGGGAAGTATCGCTGGGCCCAAGCACATGCCGAACCATTGCGATTTTTCAGCACGGGTCAGACGAGAGCTTGTGCTGGCTGATGACTTGTCGCCACTAGCCCTCGAAGCCCTCGTCATGGAACTCGCGTGCGAAATGCAACGCTCCGCCTTCGTCGAAAAGCGCCCTCCGCTTTGGCTTCAAAGGCTCCGTGATCGCGTCGATGGCGACTTCGCCAGTTTGCCGAAACTGGAAACGCTGGCGATTGAAGCTGGAGTTCACATTGGCCACATGGCGCGGGCCTTTCGCTGTCACTTTGGCTCTACGATCGGGGAATACGCTCGCAGGCGAAAAATCGACTTCTGTTGCGAGCAACTGCGCAAGGAAGATCTGAGTCTTTGTGACCTTGCCGCTCAAGCCGGATTTAGCAGTCAGGCCCATCTCACCCGTATGTTCAAAGCCCACACGGGGATGACGCCGGCCGCGTTTCGTCGAACGAAAACACCACGATGCGAATTCCGTGCAAGAATGTGAAGCCCGTGAAAGACCTGCGGCGCAGTCTATCGTAAGCTGGTTGCGAGGCATAGCAGATGCGACGCGCCGTCCTTACTCTGTTGCTCTTAACTTACATCCTCTCTTTCGACGCACCGGCTCAGTCCGGCCCTGGCCCTGCTCTCAAGTTCGACATCAATGCGCTTGATAGATCTACCGATCCTTGTGCGGATTTCTACCAATTCGCCTGTGGGGGCTGGCTGGCACGGAACCCGATTCCCGCCGACCGGTCCTATTGGGCAGTCTTCGAGCAGATGCGCGAGCTTAACGATCAACGCATTCGGCAAATCCTTGAGAAAGCGTCCGATCCCGCAGTCAAGCGCTCAGCACACGAGCAAAAGATTGGCGACTACTATTCCTCTTGCATGGACGAAAAGTCCATCGAATGGAAGAATCTCGACCCGATCCGCCCGGAACTGGAGCGAATCGGAGCGATTCGTGACCGCAACGATTTGGCCAGCGAAGTAGCACACTTGCACGAATTGGGGAGCGACGCTTTATTCACTTTTACTCCCGACCAGCGCTTGGGCGATGCGACCCAGGTCATCGCATATATCGATCAGAGTCAACTCAACCTGCCCGAGCCGGGCTACTACACTTCGAGCGAGCCGGATTCTGCAAATGCGAAAAAGGCTTATCACGCGCATCTGGAGCAGATCTTCGCGTTGCTAGGAAAATCCACCACTCAGGGTTCAGCCGCAGCCGACGATGTGCTTCAGATTGAAACAGCGCTAGCAACGGCGTCCTTGTCGCCTACGGCGCGTCGCGATCGCAAGGCCTGGTATCACGAGATGCTCCCGGCCCAGCTCGCGCAACTCGCACCCACTTTTCCGTGGACGGAATATTTCAGCGCAATCGGTTACAAGCCTAACGGAATCTTGAACGTGGCGGTCCCGTCTTACATGGAAACCTTGAACACGCTGATCGAGAACACTTCATTGTCGGCATGGAAGAACTACTTCCAATGGGAACTCGTTCGGGTGGCGACTCCGGCGCTTCCTTCGCGATTTCGCGAATCGGAATTCGATTTTTATCGGGCAGATCTGCGCGGCGTGAAGGTCCAGGAGCCGCGCAGCAAACAATGCGACGATTTGACCGGGCGCGACTTAGGAGAGGCCATCGGCAAACGCTACGTCGAACTTTACTTGCCTGTCGAGACCCGGCAGCGCGTCCTCGTGATGGTCGATCAATTACGGAAAGCGATGAGGACGGATTTTGCCGACCTGTCATGGATGAGCGACGTGACTAAGCGGGAGGCAACCAGAAAATTAGATCTTCTGCGAGTCATGATCGGTTATCCCGACCATTGGCGCGACTATTCCCTGCTGGAGGTGAAACGGGGCGATGCTCTCGGCAATGCGCTTCGCGGAGAGCGATTCGAATTCAAGCGGCAATTGGCGAAAATCGGGCAACCGGTTGATCGCAACGAATTCTACGAGCTTCCGCAGGGAGTGGAGGGATATCACGACAACCCGCTGAACGTCGTTGTGTTCACCGCGGGAATTCTGCAGCCCCCTTTTTTCGATCCTCGCATGGATGAGGCGGTCAACTACGGCCTTGCCGGAGGCGTGATTGGACACGAACTCAGTCACGCGTTCGACGACAAGGGGCACTTGTTTGACGGCGAAGGAAATATGCGCGACTGGTGGACATCGCAAGATGGAGCAAATTACACTCAGCGCGCCGCATGCTTCGTGAAGCAATACTCTCAGTACACAGCGGTTGATAATGTCAAGGTAGACGGTGAACTGACGCTGGGGGAAAATATCGCGGACAATGGTGGGTTGCAACTCGCCTACAAAGCATTTGAAAGCCGACAGGAAAGCGATGTGCACGGCATCGACGGTTTCACTCCTAAGCAACGCTTCTTTCTGGGATGGTCTCAGTGGCGATGCATGAATGTCACGGATAAGACCGCGCACGTTCTCGCTCGCTCGGACCCCCATTCTCCGGGCAAGTGGCGAGTAAACGGGGTCGTCGGCAACATGCACGGGTTCGCCGCAGCGTATCACTGCAAGGCAGACAGCGCGATGGTGAACAAGGATCCTTGTCGCCTGTGGTAAGAAGGGATTAAGAGGGGTCTCTTACTCGAATCTGGTGACGGCTTTCCGCCTCACGTTGCGCAGCTTCTGCAGGCTGGTCTCTTCGAAGTTCTTTTGCTCGGCCTGACGTTGCTGGTTCTCCGCGTTAGCGAGAATTTCCCGCAACGCATCTAGTCTTGTTCCAGGATCGGTCGCAACCGCCGTCAGCAGTACCCTGTAGAGACCGGCCACTCGCACGATCGTCGCTTCATCGAACAGATTCGGGTTGTACATCCAAGTGGCGTAGGGTGTGCCGTCCGGATCGTTGATAAACAACACCAGATCAAAGCGCGACGTGCTGCTCACCCCAAGTGGCCCCAATTTCAATCCGCCGAATTCCTTTACCGTCTGCGGCGTGTTTTGCATGACGAACAAAACCTGCACCAGCGGATTGTGCGTCAGGCTGCGCTCGGGACGAAGTTCTTCAACCAACTTGTCGAAAGGTAAATCTTGATGCGCGAACGCACCCAGCGATGCTTCTCGCACCTGTTTAAGGATCTCTTCGAAGCTGGCGTCGTTGGAGAAATGCGACCGTATGGGCAGAACATTCACGAAGAATCCAATCAACTTTTCGGTGTCAACTTGCGTGCGATTGGCAAGATCAGTGCCAACAACGACGTCGTCCTGTCCTGACCAGCGCGCCAGCAACGTCTGGAAAGCCGCTAGCAGCGTCATGAAGAACGTCGCGCTTTGACGGCGGCTTAAGAGACGCAAGTCTTTGACGAGATCTTCAGGTAACGGCTGTTTGTAGACTCCGCCCCAGAAATTCTCGATCGCCTGTCTTGGCCGGTCGGCGGGTAAGTCGAGAGTGGGAGGAGCGCCGGACAACTGTTGTTTCCAGTATTCGAGTTGCTGATCGAGCGTGTCTCCCGAAAGATACTGGCGCTGCCAGACCGCGTAGTCGGCATACTGGATCGGAAGTTCTGCGAGAGGTGAAGGCCTGTCCGCCAGATACGCTTCGTATAACGCTGCCAGTTCCTGCGACAGCACGCCCAGCGACCAGCGGTCGCTGATGATGTGGTGTGTGTTCAGGATCAGCACATGATCGTCGTCGGCAAGTTTGATCAGCGAGGCTCTGAGCAGCGGTCCCGTCGCCAGGTTGAACGGCGTCTTCACTTCCTCCATCGCCCGTTTACGAGCTTCGGCTTCACGCTCGGTCTCAGGCAAGGAAGTGAGGTCGGTGATCGCGAGCGGTAGTGTCAGCGTGGGGGCGATCACTTGCACCGGTTGGTCATCGATCGCGTCAAAGCGCGTCCGCAAGGTTTCATGGCGGCGCACGATTTCGTTCAGCGTCTTTTCGAGGACCGTGGCGTGCAGCGTTCCCCGCAGGCGCACGATGTGCGGCACGTTGTAGAGCGGATTGTTCGGCTCCAGTTGATCGAGAAACCACAGCCTCTGCTGCGCGAACGACAGTGGCAAGGGCTCGTCGCGCGACACCCGTGTCATCGGCGGTGACTGCAAGCCTTGTTTCTGGCGCTGCAAGGCTTCCGTGCGCTCCGCCAGTCCGGCCACCGTCGGGGCTTCGAACATGGCCCGCAGCGGCAACTCCACCTGAAACGCCTGCCGGATGCGCGAGACTACCTGCGTCGCCAGCAGCGAGTGTCCACCCAGTTCGAAGAAGTCATCTTCGATGCCAACCTGATCAAGCTTCAGCACCTCGGCCCAGATGCCTGCAATCACTTCTTCCGCCGGGGTGCGCGCTTCGAGATACGCGCGTCCCAGGTCGGGCCGCACGTAGTCCGGAGCAGGCAGGTGCTTGCGGTCCACCTTGCCGTTCGGCGACAACGGGAAACGCTCCAGCGTGACGAAGGCCACCGGCGTCATGTACTCCGGCACCCGCTCCTTCACCCAGGAGCGAAGCTCGGTCACGTTCGGTGACTGGCCTGCCGCCGGCACTACGTAGCCCACCAGCCGTTTGTCCCCGGGCACGTCTTCCCGCGCAATCACCACACATTCCTGGACTGAAGGATGTTGTCCCAGCACCGTCTCGATCTCGCCCAACTCGATGCGGTAGCCGCGAACCTTGACCTGGTTGTCGATGCGGCCTTCGAACTCGATGCGTCCGTCGGGCAGAAAGCGGCCGAGATCGCCCGTGCGGTATATCTTCGCGTTTGAGTTTTGCGAGAAAGGATCGGCAACAAACTTTTCCGCCGTCAGCTCCGGACGATTCAGGTAGCCGCAGGTCACGCCGTCGCCCGCGATATGAATCTCTCCCGGCACGCCGACCGGCACCGGCTGTCCATGCGTGTCGAGGACGTAGATCTGCGTATTCGCCAGCGGCCGTCCGACCACGATCGGCTCTGCAGGCGAGCGGAAGTGATGGAAGGCCGACCAGACCGTGGTTTCCGTCGGTCCGTAGAAGTTGTAGAGCGAGGCATCGGCTTCGAGCAGGCGCGTGCAGAGCTCTCTGGGCAGGGCTTCGGCGCCAATCACCCGCTTCAGGCCTTTGCCCGTGAATCCCGCTTCCAGCAGCAGGTTCCAGGTAGTCGGCGTGGCATGTACGATGGTCGCACCGGTCGCACGCAATACCTCGGCCAGAGCCTCTCCGTTGGCCGCCAGATGGCGGTCACCGATGATGACACGTCCGCCCGAGACCAGCGCCAGATAGAGCTCGGGAATGCACATGTCGAAGGCAAACGAGGCCAGCGCCGGGAAAACATCGTCGGGCCCCATGCGCAGCTCGGAGGCCATGAACGTCATCAGGTTGACCACGGCGCGGTGCGGCACCTGCACGCCCTTGGGACGCCCTGTGGAGCCCGAGGTGAAGATCACATAAACCAGGTCTTCCGGCGTGGCGCCGCTCTTGGGATTGGCCGGGCTGTGCGCGGCAATCTTGTCCCAGTCAGAATCGAGGCAGACCACTTCGGCCTGATGTTCTGGCATGGATGATGACAATGACTGCTGGGTCAAAAGCACCGGCACTTGCGCATCGTCGAGAGTCAGACGGAGACGTTCTGCCGGGTATGACGGATCAAGCGGCACGTAAGCCGCGCCCGACTTCTGAATGCCGAGCAGGCCGACCATCATCATCAGCGAGCGCTCGACGAACAGGCCAATGCGCTGTCCGGGACCAACGCCGCGCTGCTTAAGGAAGTGTGCCAGCTGGTTCGCGCGCCGATTCAGTTCGGCGTAGGTCAGCGACTGGCCATCATGCACGCAAGCAACCGCGTCAGGCGCACGCTCGACTTGCTGCTCGAACAACTCGTGCAGACAAAGTTCGCGCGGGTAGTCGAAGTCGGTGGCGTTCCAATCCCCCAGCAACTGCTGGCGCTCGCCGCGAGTCAGCAGCGGCAACTCGGAGACAGGCAACGCGGGATTCGCCACCGCGGCTTCGAGCAGCACCTGGTAGTGCTCCAGCATGCGCCCTATCGTCGCCTCGTCGTACAGGTCCGTGTTGTACTCCATCCGCCCGCGCAGACCTGAAGGCGTCTCCACGAGTGAGAAGAAGAGATCGCCCTTCGCCGTCTTCGTGTCGGTCTCGATCGTGGCGATACTCAATCCCGCGAGTTGCAGAGTTTCAAGCGGAGCATTCTGCAGAACGAAAAATACCTGCACTAGCGGGTTGTGGCTGAGGCTGCGTCCGGGGCGAAGTTCTTCGACCAATTTCTCGAAGGGAACATCCTGGTTGGCGTATGCGCTTAGCGCAGCTTCTTTCGCGCGAGCAAGCAGGGTTTCGAAGTTAGGATCATCTGAGAGCCGAAGCCGCATCGCCAACGTATTCGCGAAGAAGCCGATTAGGCCTTCGATTTCCGCGCGATTACGTCCAGCAACTGGCGTACCTACTACGATGTCATGTTGTCCGCTGTAGCGTGAGAGCAGCACTTGAAATCCGGCAAGCAGCGCCATGAAGAGCGTCGCGCCGTGCGTCCGGCAGAGCGCGTTGAGACTCTCAGACGTGGCACGAGGAATATCAATCATTCGCACCGCGCCGCGAAACGTTTCCACCGGGCGACGAGGACGATCGGTCGGCAACTCAAGGACCGGAGGTGCATCTTTCAACTGCTGTTTCCAGTAATCGAGTTGTTTTTCGAGAATGCCGCTGTCCAGCCATTGCCGCTGCCAGACCGAAAAGTCAGCATATTGGATCGGCAGTTCAGGCAGCGTCGAAGCCTTGCCTTCTGCTTCTGCGGCATACAGCGACGCCAGTTCTTTCGAAAGTACGCCCATTGACCAACGATCGGAAACGATGTGATGAATATTCAGCAGCAGAACGTGCTCTTGCCCAGCGAGGCGGAGCAGTTTGGCTCTGAGCAACGGGCCGTTCTTCAGGTCGAAGGCCCGCTTCGCCTCGGTTTGAACGAAGCGTTCTACTTCTGCCCGCTGTTCCTCCGCTGAGAGAGCACTGAGATCCACGATTGACAACGGCAAGCGCAGTTGCGCGGTGATCACTTGCACCGGTTTGTCTTTGACGGTGGCAAATGTCGTTCGCAGCGTCTCGTGACGCTCCATAAGCGCATGGATACTGCGTTCGAGAGCTACAGCGTTCAGAGATCCGCTAAGACGCAACGACCATGGAATGTTGTACAGCGGGTTATCGGGTTCCAGTTGGTCCAGGAACCAGAGACGCTGCTGGGCAAACGAAAGCGGCAATGGCTGGTTGCGGTCTGCTAGTGGAATGGTACTGGCTTTGGAAGTACCGACTGAACTTTGCAGCTTCTCGATTCGCGCTGCGAGCCCCGCGATCGTCGGAGCCTCAAAAATCGTTCGCAGCGGCAATTCAATCTGGAGAGTTTGTCGAATTCGCGAAATGACCTGTGTCGCCAGCAAAGAATGGCCACCCAGCGCGAAAAAGTCATCAGTCGTGCCAACCCGATCGACATGAAGGACCTGACAGAAAACGTCTGCGAGAGTCTGTTCCAACGGAGTTTCCGGCCCGACAAAGTCCGCGCTCGCATCGCGCTGATATTCGGGGACGGGTAGCGCTTTTCGATCGATCTTGCCGTTAGGGGTGAGTGGCAGGGACTCCAGCGTCACGAACAACGAGGGAATCATGTAGTCGGGCAAACTTTCACGAAGATGGTTTTTGAGATCGGTGGCATCAACCGCTTCGCCGACCACGTACGCGACCAGGCGTTGGTCACCGGGTTTGTCTTCGCGAACTGCGACCACTGCCTGGCGAATCTTAGAGTCTTGGGTAAGTGCCGCTTCGATCTCGCCCAGTTCGATGCGATGTCCCCGGAGCTTCACCTGGAAGTCCGACCGGCCCAGGAACGCGATGGTGCCATCGGGCAGATAACGCGCCAGGTCCCCCGTTCGATAAAGACGCGCGCCCGGCTTGCGACGGAAGGGATCAGGAACAAACTTCTCTACCGTCAATTCAGGCCGGTTGAAGTATCCACGCGCCAGGCCGTCACCGCCGATGTAGAGCTCGCCGGCAACTCCGTCGGGTACGGCTTCCATATGGCGGTCGAGTATGTACATCTGCGTATTTGCAATGGGACGTCCGATCGAAACGGTGCCTATACCGCCTTCCTCGACTTTGAGGACCGAAGACCAGATGGTTGTCTCGGTCGGCCCGTACATATTCCAGAGGGAGGAACACCGCGGCAGGATCTGGTCGGCTAGTTCGCGAGGAAACGCCTCGCCGCCACAGAGAATCTTCAGCTTCGGACCACGACTCCAGCCGGCGTCGAGGAGCATGCGCCAAGTGGCGGGTGTGGCCTGCATTACCGAGGCTCCGCATTGCTGCATGCGTTCGAGAAGCAGCCGTCCGTCAATAGTCTCTTCGCGGCTGGCAATGACAACGCGCGCGCCAGTCGTCAGAGGTAAGAAAATTTCCAAGCCCGCAATGTCAAAGGACAGTGTGGTCACCGCAAGCAGCACATCGTCAGCGTTCATCCCCGGTTCGTGACGCATGCTCTGGAGAAAATTGGCAACACTGCGATGTTCGAGTTGCACTCCCTTTGGTTTTCCCGTCGAGCCAGATGTGTAGATGACGTACGCGAGATGATGAGTGCTGGTTACGGCCGCGGGATTCCCTTCGCTTTCCGTAGCGATCTGACTCCAGTCGGAATCGAGCGTAACGAGCTTCGCGTTGCCATCGCAGAACGCATCGGAAAGAGGCTGATCAGTAAGGAGCACAGACGCATGAGCGTCTTCAAGGATGTAGCTGATGCGGTCTTTGGGATACGCTGGATCGAGCGGGATATACGCTCCGCCCGCTTTCAGAATTCCCAAAAGACCTACCACCATTTCGAGAGACCTCTCGACGCACAAGCCTACGAGCACGTCAGGACCGACTCCCAGCTTTCTAAGAAAGTGCGCCAACTGATTTGATCGCCCGTTCAGTTGCGCATAAGTGAGTTGCTGATCTCCAAAGGTAATCGCGATTCTGTCTGGTGTTTTGTCGACTTGCTTTTCAAACAGTAAGTGAATGCACTGGTCAGCGAACGGAGCATCGGTCGCATTGCGGTCGACAAGAATCTGCGTGCGCTCGGCGAGGTTTTGCAAAGGAATTCGGCTCAACGCGAGCTGGGGGTCTGCAACAACGGCTTCCATGATGTTGCGGAAGTGTTCGAGCATGCGGTCGATCGTCGAAGCGTCGAACAAATCCGTACTGTATTCCGCTCTGAGCAACAAACCTTCGGCAACTTCGATCGCGTACCACGACATATCGAACATCGATGTGCCGGTGAAAATGGGGGAGCGTTCCAAACGTATGCCCGGCAGCTCCAGCGCCTGCATGGGCGCGTTTTGCAGGGCAAACATTACTTGAAAAACCGGGTTATAACTCAAGCTGCGTTCCAGGCGCAGTCCCTCGACGAGCCTCTCGAAGGGAAGGTCCTGATGAGCGTAACCTTCCAGCGCCGTGGCGCGTACCTGCGAGAGCAATTGAGAAAACCTTTGATCGCCAGAGAGACGCGCCCGCAGAGCCAGCGTGTTGATGAAGAATCCGATGATCGGTTCGACTTCCGCTCGCGTGCGGTTGGCGATGGGCGATCCAATGACGATATCTTCTTGTCCCGTGTAGCGGAACAGCAGCGCGTCGAAAGACGCGAGCAGCAGCATGAACTGCGTAACGCCTTCTCGTCGGCAGAGATCAGAACATTTCGCTACCAACTCCGAAGGCAACACCAAGGTCCGGATCGCGCCGCGGTAGCTCGGAACCGGAGGCCGGGGATTATCGGTGGGGAGTTCAAGTAATGCAGGAGCGCCACGCAACTGTTCCTCCCAGTAGCCCAGCTGTTTTTGCAGCGCTTCCCCTTGAAGCCAGTCGCGTTGCCAGACGGCATAGTCAGCGTATTGAACGGCGAGTTCCGGCAAAGGAGATCGCCGGCCGTCGGCAAACGCTCTGTACAACACCGCCAGTTCTTCCGAGAACAATCCCATCGACCAACGATCGGAAGCGATGTGATGCGTGTTGAGCAATAGCCAGTGTTCAGAACCATTCAGCCGAAATAATTTTGCGCGAACAACCGGCCCCGCCTTCAGGTCAAATACACTCTGCGCTTCTTGCATCACGAGGCGTTGCGCCTCGGCGGGACGATCCCCTTCTGGCAAGCGAGTTAAATCCACGAGCGGCAGATCAATTTTGAGTTCCGGCTTAATGACCTGGTACGGCTCGTTGTCTTCTACCGCAAACGCGGTACGCAAGGCTTCGTGCCGTCTGACAATCTCGTTCAGGCTCTGAGCCAGCACATCGGCGTTCAATGAGCCCTTCATGCGAAACAGTTGAGGCAAGTTGAACGTCGTATTTCCCGGCTCCAATTGATCAAGGAACCAGAGGCGCTGCTGCGCGAAAGAAAGCGGCAAGCGGCGGTTGCGTGCAACGGGCTGGATCGACGGAATACTCAAGCCATTACCGGCGCACACTTGCTCCTCGACTAAAGCGGCCAGGCCCACAACCGTTGGAGTTTCGAAGATAGAGCGCAACGGAAGCTCAACGCGGAATTGCTGGCGGAGTCGGGCGAGCAACTGTGTCGCCAGCAACGAGTGTCCGCCGAGCGCAAAGAAGTCATCGTGAATGCCCACTTTGTCGACATGCAGCAACCGCTCCCATATGCCCGCGAGGAGTTCTTCGATCTGCGTCCTCGGAGCCACGAAAGAGTCACTGTTGGACCGTGCGCGTTTCTTTGTCGACTCGATCGCCAGAGTAATTCGGGAAACATCACGAAACTCGTTCGCGATTCGGTTGGTCACGGCGCCAGATACAGGAACGCTCCAAGTTCTCTCTAGCCCCATGGTGTCTGCGCGGTCGAAGGCCCAAACATGATTGAGGAAGCCGGAAATCAGGGCGCGGTCGTGCGGAATAAGGAGCGAGAGTACCTCGGGACAGGTCGCCTGCGCCTCGGAGCAGTTGGCGGCATTGCTATCGATGTAGATGAACCCCTCGAGTCCAATCTGCAACTCTTCCGCGAGCGCTTTGAGGCCCTCGCCCGCTGATTTTTGCGAGGTGCTGGCAGCTACAAAATGCTCGCGACGCAGCGGCATTGCCGGATCGAATACGGCGAAGACATCATCTTCGTTACGCCCGCTAGCCAGGCAAAGCAGCATTCCCGCGTCGCTTTGCGCGGCCACGAATTCCTGAAGAGTTCGATCGACCGGATCGTTACCCATCCCAAGCACAATTACCTGATATGGCTCGCTCTGCCACGAGCGAATCTTGCGCGCGATCGACGTTCCTAATGCGGCAAAGAATTCGCTGGTATAGGGAATGCGTCCGAGTTTGTTGCTGTACTGGTCTTCGTAGTTCTCGACCGGATACTTCGCCTGAACGTCCGCAGGCGTGATGAGATGGACGCCGGCGACATCTGACAGTTCAGAGACCAACAAGGTTTCGATCTTGGTCGCATTTGCGGAGGCTGAAGAAGGACACAAACAAACCAATAACGGAGAGACTTGGGAGTTTGTAGACTTTTCAACCGCGGCTCGGAACTCGCGCACGTTCTGCTCGGCGCCTCCCCCTTCGGAAGTGATGAAGTCCTGCGCGCGAATTAGAACGACATTGACGCCCTCGTGATTCGTTGCTAAAAGGCTGGACGGATTCAGCAACTGCTGGAATACCTGGTTATAGGGCGCGAACTTGATCGCGGCATTGACGCCCAGTTCTTGCATCCAGAAGGCAAGCGACTCCTGCAGAGGCTCCGCGGTAAAGGTTCCTGCAACAGCGATGATGTGCTTCTGTTGCAGCTTTCTTGCGCGCGCGGCTTTCTCTTCAAGGGCAGGCGACAGCGCAAAAGAAGCTAACGTTGCTTCCGGATGCGCGATGAATCTCTCGATCGTGGTTACGTAATCATTCAGTAGAAACTTGATCGTCTCGCGCTCGAATAGATCGGTGCTGAATTCGCATTCCAGGCGAAGACCTTCGGGTGTCTCTTCTCCAATAAATCTGAGATCGAGGAAGGCGACGTCGGTTTTTAGATCAACGAAGCGAGCACCAAGAGAACCGCCAGCGAACTCCAAAGGACGGAAATTCTGGAACTGGAAACTGACGTTGTACAGAGGGTTTACGTTTAACTTACGTTCCGGATTGATCTCTTCGATCAGCTTATCGAACGGACATTCCTGGTGAGCATACGCCTGCAGCACTGTACGCTTCTCTTGTTCCAGGATCTCTGCGCAAGTTCGGTTGTCAGAAAATTGGGAACGCAGCGCAAGAAAATTCATGAAGCACCCGAGCATGTGCTCGGTCTCAATCTGATTGCGGTTGGCGGTGATAGTTCCAACCACGAGGTCGGACTGTTGCGTCCAACGGAACAGAAGAATCTTTAACGCTGCCAGCATGGTCACGAAGACGGTGGTGCCTTTTCCATGGCTAAAGGCTTTGATCTTCTCCGACGTGTCGCCAAGCAAAATCGCTTCGGTTGATCCGCGATAGCTCGGCAGCGGGGGCCGGGCGTGGTCCGCAGGCAAGATTAATTCTGTGGCTGTCTCTTTGAGCTGCGCTCGCCAGTAAGCAAGCTGGCCCTCGAGCACTTCACCCCGCAGCCAGTTGCGCTGCCAGATCGCATAATCGGCATACTGCAACTCTGGATTGGTGAGAGGCGACGACTTCTTCCCGGCGATCGCGTTGTAAAGAGCGCCCAGTTCGTCAAAGACAATTCCGCCGGTCCATCCATCGCTCACGATGTGGTGCAGCACGATCAGCAAGACGTGATCTTGATCGCCCAATCGGAAGAGCCGCGCCCGGAGAACGGGCCCGTTTGCGAGATCGAAAGGCTTCTTGACGTCTTGAAGAGCCAGGCCTCGCAACGCCTCTTCCTGCTCATTGAACGGCGTGGCGCTTAAATCCGTTTCAGGCAGCGGAATGATCAGTTGCGGGGTAACAATCTGTTCCGGACCATTAGCCGTCATCGCGAATGTAGTCCGCAAGACTTCGTGACGGTTCACAATCTGGTTCAGACTCTCCCGCAGCGCAGCTTGGTCAAGAGCGCCCTTGAGACACAAAGCGCGGGGAACGTTGTACAAGGTATTTGTCGGATCTAATTCATAGATGAACCACAAACGCTGTTGCGCAAAGGAAAGCGGAATCGTGGCATCTTTGGGACGCGCCGTGATGGGAGGAGGCGCAGCGCCGGCACCTTTCTTGCGCAGGCGATCCAGAAGTGCCCGCTTCGCCGGGCTGAGTTCCGCGATCTTCTTATCCAAATCACCGGGCAACGTCATGGTTCGTCCGAAGAGCCTTCGCTATGTCACGACGGAAGCCACGGGATGGCTACCGTCCGCTGTGAACCGCCGCGACCTTCTGAACCACGGCACGCGCCATTTCGTTCGGAGGTCTCTGCGAGTTGAAAATCAGTCCGCCTAGCACGATGCCGTAAGGCGCCTTGCTGGCTTCATAAGGCGCCATGATGGTCGCCAGGTTCTCCATGCTTCCGCCTCCGGTCAGCATCGGCAAGGTTTTCGCGATCGGCAATTCTGAGGTGAAAGTGTTCACCATCTCAGCTTCGTCTTCTTTGGTGGCGCGGTAGTAGTGTGTGTTTCCGATCGGACTGATGAACGCGTCGGTGCCGAACAGACGGTGAAGCGAGGCGTAGATACGGTGAGTGAAACAAGTCGCGTAGATTCCCTGCATCGACAAATGTCCAAGGATCGGCACACGCGTGGTTTTCCTGAGCTGATTCAGCGTCGGGAAACCCATGATCGTCGGATTGGTCATCACCATACCGATCTCGGAACGGTTCAAAACTTCGCGAAAGGCGTTCACGTCATCGAGATTGACGGCGGGAATATAGCGCCGATTTCTAGACGCCAACCCTAGGCGCGTTTCGAGTGGCAGGTTGCGGAAGTCTCCCTGCATCTCGTCGTCTTTCGCCGCGTGAAAGCCTCCTGCCAGCGGTCCGGCGATGCGAGCCTCAAAAGTTTCGAGGGTCGCGTCCAGATCGAGCGACGGCTTCAGGATGGCGATAAGCAAAGGAGGCCGAGCGGCGCCAAATCTTTCGAGCACTGCGGATGCGCCGAAGGCTGGTCCACCGAACCAGCTGTAAACCTCTTCGGGAAGATCGAGTTCTTCAAAGCGCGCTTGTCCGAACGCGCGCATGAAGGGGATCTCGCCAAACAGCACTGCTAGAAATTGATTGACGCTGTGATCGAAGATTATCAACGGATATCGAATCTTCAATTCAAGCGCAGTAGGTGACCGGCGGACGACGTCAATCTTCGATGTCGGCAAATCTTTCAAGCGCTGCAGATCATCTACGAACTTGTGCAGAGCTTTCTCGTCGGCGTTCTCGGCGACGATGGTGAGTTCGATGTTCTGCATGGGGTTAGCCTGCCCCTTGCGAACCGAGCACCCACTTCAAGTTCTCGGGATCCTCGCTATTTGAGAGCCGGCGCAGGTAGTAGTCGCGCAGCACGCGGTAAAGGATTTTTTTTGTCGGTCCCTTGGGCAATTCAGGCATGTCTTCGAGACGGTTGATCACGACCACGCGCTTAGGCTGCTTGAACCGTGCCAGAGACTGCGCACAGAACTTCAGCAGATCAGATTCGGTAGTAGCGTTCGCGTCTTTCAGGCGAGCGAACGCACATATTTCCTGACCTAGGATCGCGTCGTCAACGCCGATCACGGCTGATTCGGTGACATTGGGATGTTTCGAAAGCACGTTTTCGATTTCCGCCGGATAGATCTTTTCTCCGCCTTTGACGATGAGATCGTCTTTGCGGCTACGGAAGTAGTAGTGCCCGTCTTTTTCACGCAGTCCGAAGTCGCCGCTGTGATACCAGCCGTTGCGGAAGCGATGAGCCTGTAGGTCGGGAAGTTTGTGATAACCAATCGCAACGTTGGCGCCGCGAATACAGATTTCGCCTTCAGCTCCGTCCGCGAGTTCAGCGTCGTTGTCATCGACCACTTTCATATCGCTGATGGGCAGAACGGTTCCAACCGATCCCAGCTTGCGCTTGTCCGCGGGAAATGCGTTAAAGCAGGAATAAGACGTGGCTTCCGTTGAGCCGAAGCCTTCAAAGATGGGAACGCCGAATCGTGCTTCGAATTTCTGTGCCAGGCTTAAGGGCAGAAGCTGGCCCCCGCAGATAATTCCCTTTAGCAGTCCGGGGCGCCCATCGAATCCCATCGCCAGAATGGCAGCGAGAATCGAAGGCATCACGCTGGTGAAAGTTGCGTTGTAGCGCTGCACCAGCGCCCAGAAAGACCTAAGGCTAGCCTTGGGATCGACCATGACAATCGATCCGCCACCCCACAGCGTAGTGGTGAGCGAGACCACCAGTCCGTTGTTGTGGAAGAGCGGAAGAATGCACAGGCTGCGCGTTTCCGGGCTGAAATGGAACCACTCCGCCATGCCCATGCCGTCGACCAGAAAATTCATGTGGCTCAGCACCACGCCCTTGGGATAACCGGTGGTTCCGGACGTATAGATGATGGCCGCAGGCGTAGTCGGATCGACTTTCGGCAACCGCGCTTCCGCCTGGGCGACATTGACTCGCGGCAACTCGGCAACGTCTCCCAGCGGCTGAAATCGCACATCGCGCATCTCGGCAGCCATCGGCGTGAGTTTGTTCTTTAACTCAGGATCATAGAAGACCGTCGAAGCGTCGCTATTGTCGATGATGAAGCGAATCTCGGGCGCTGCCAGATCTGGATTGATAGGCACAACCGTCATCCCGAGGGCGACTGCTCCGAAGAATATGGCGAGAAACTCGGGCGTGTTGCGGAAGATGATGCAAGTCGTCGTTCCCGCGTCGGCAATCAACCAATCGGACGCGGCCAGACTCAATTCATAAAATTGCTGGTACGTATATTTACGATCACTCTCGGGAAAAACCAGAAACTCCCGCGAAGGAGCCGCTTGTGTCCGGGCTTTCAGCAACTCGTGAAAATTGGCGTATGGCAGGTTTACCGGACGGCTCGCCTGCTGGTGGGGTAGTAGTGTCAACGCGGAGACGTTCATTGCTTCCCCTTTAACGTCTCGTGCAGATAATGCACAAGCTTGTCGGCGGAAGTAAGTTTGAAAGCTTCATCCGCCCTGATTTCGATGCCGAACTTCTTCTCAACCGCGCTGAGCAGTTGCACGTGGCTGAGCGAATCCCATTCAGGAGTCGAGTTCATGGTCACCGAGCTGTCAAATTGCGGAATCTGCAAAACCTGCACAGCAATGGGAGAAACCGCAGCGTAAAGTTCTTGAACAGTCATTCGCACCTTTCGTTTTGGATCACTTGGCGAGAATTCGGGACAAGGCCTGGTAAAACTCCTCTGGGCCGCTCGTGAATTCCACAGCCACTCCGGCGGCGTCCCGTTTCACCACGTGCGCATTCACTTTGAAGAGCCCTCGCTCCGACAGCGTCAGCGAGATCGGCCCCTCGGGAAGAAGATTGGGATCACACGCCAGGAATGCCCCGGTCGGACTCAGGTATTGCGTCATCACGGCGGTGTCTCCCTGGCTGCCGTGCCACAGGAGCGCGATCTGGACCGGAACCCCGGTGGGCAGGAAGTTCTGGCTCTCAACTCGGGCGATGCGGCGAACGCGGTCCATACGGCGATCGATCGCTTCAAACCGCGTGGCAAAGAATTCCTCAATGATGCGCACGTTCTCTTCGACATCGGTCTTGGCCGATAGGCAGAGCACGTTCGCATTGTTGATCACTTTGCAATCATTCGCATCGACCGTACTTACGCAGCGGGCAGCGTAGATGCCGCGATGTTTATTGGCAACGATGGAAACGCCAATCCCAGTGCCGCAGATAATGACGCCAATGCCGTTGTGAAACAGCGTCAGCGTGCATACTCGCGAACTGATATCGACGTAGTTGTCGGGTCTGGGTTCGGTCTGACCGGCGTCGACGACGTCCCCCAAAAGGCGAAGGCCGGCTTTTAACTTTTCACTTTGCCAGTCGGCATTGTGATCGGCGCCATAAACCACGACAGGGCTTGGCGGTGCGGGCGACGACTTATCGGACTGCGGACTCAACATGGCGTCTCAGGTGGCGGACACTTCTGGCGCGATCCTGACCCTAACTGCTCGCCGACTTTGTGTTTAGCCCTCAATTATTGCGCGCAATGTGGGCCAAGCCGATCTCTTCCGACGGGGGAGTACTCATTCTATTACTCTCCGGTCGAGGGGGGAAGGTACGACGGTAACTCAAGTGTCCATGCTCCGGGGGCGGGGGCGACGCTTCGGATCCTGGCTTCCATCTGATCGACCGGCAGAACGTGCCGGCCATCGGACTCGGCATCGCCCAGGGACTGAAGAAAGCTGAGAGTCGGCTGGTTCCGTCCGGATGAACGGTATTCGAATATCACTCGCTTCAGCCCGCTGCTGGATGCCAACTGGGCCAGTGCCGCCGCCATTGCGTATTCCACCTGCTTCCCCAATACAGGGCAGCTCAAAGCCATCGCGTCGACCAGCAAAGATTCGCCTTCCACGCGGTATGCAACCAGACCAGACGGCCCGTGATCGGAGAGGCGGTCGGAGACCGATATCAACAGGGATCTGCCGGGATCGAGCACAGCGTCGACCTCGGCATCGGAGAGATCGGGCTTCTCTCCCGTCAACGAGAATGCCGCGGCGGTGCGAAGCAAGCGATCCAGGTGCGCTCGGTCGCTCTTCTCCACTGGCCTGAAACGAACGTGGACCTTAAGTCCGGCCAGGTAAGCGGCCAACTCCGTCGGTCCCCTAGCGCCCCCGAACGAATCAGCTCGAGTCTTTGTTTCAGAACCTCGAGCTACTTGTTGCCCCAAAATTTCACCGAGTCGCTGAAAGGCTTCCGGCGTATAGGGAATCTGCCCCAGCCGGTCTGCACTGCGATCATTGGGATCCGCAGGCCATGAAGTCGGCCAGGCAATCACTGTGAGCTGTTTCACACCCCGAGCCCGAACCCCAAGGAGGTTGGTATGGGTCCGGCACAAGCTCTCAAGTTTGTATTTGTCGGCGATCCAGCCGTCGGACGCACACGCTAGAAACCACACAGGCTTCCCACGACTCGCCAGCGCAGCCAGTTGGCCGGCGAACTCATCCACGCGCGCTCGCAGTTTTTGGCGAAATTTCTCAGCGACTTCTGGAGAAAACGCAAATCCTGGCACTTTGACATCGTCGCGCAACCAGTCTTCCACGCGCACCAAGACGAGCGTGCCGATGACCTCGGAGGAATCAGCGCCTAACCCGAGCATCGCCTCGGTCATCTGCGCGTACTGCGCAAACCGCAAATCGTCGGCGACGCCAGCATCAACCACCAAAGGTCTTAGAGTTTTACCGATCGGAGCGCTGGTGAAAGTGGAGGCAACCTGAAGAATCCTGTTCTCCATGGAAGCAACATTCATAGCAGACTAGGGGAGTTGAACGGAAGAATATTTGGTGGACCTGGTCGGGATCGAACCGACGACCTCTTCCATGC